>NZ_CAJQTX010000013.1 GCF_907163085.1 Candidatus Accumulibacter sp. ACC003 | reverse complement strand
GCTGCGCGAGGTCGGCAAGCTGACTCGCTTATCTGAAGGAGCCCGAGCCGTCCGAGGGGTTCGGGACGCCTGGGACAAGCTGACGGTGCCAAGCAGGGCTACAACATGAGCCGCACCTGCGGTCGTCGGCGCCGTGCCAGGAGATGGTCTGGGAGGGCCCGACCGTCGACCTGCTCGCGCCTGCCGATCCAGCTGTGCTGGCCGGGCGACGCGCGCCGCTGATCACCTGGGGGCTGACGGTGACCCGCGGGCCGCACAAGAGCCGCCAGAACCTGGGCATCTATCGGCAGCAGGTGCTCGGAGCGAACAAGGTGATCATGCGCTGGCTGGCGCATCGCGGCGGCGCGCTCGACTTTCCGTGAGCACTGCCTGGCCAGGCCCGGGCAGCCGTTCCACGTAGCGGTTTCGCGCTGGGTGCCGACCCGGCGACCATTCTCGGCGCCGTCACGCCGGTTCCCGACAGCCTCTCGGAATATCAGTTCGCCGGTCTGCTGCGTGGCGCCCGCACCGAGTTGGTGAAATGCCTGGGCTCCGACCTGCAGGTTGCCGGCGGCCGCCGAGATCGTCCTCGAAGGATTCATCGACCCGGCCGGAAACCGCCCTCGAAGGACCCTACGGCGACCACACCGGCTATTACAACGAGCAGGCGCACTTTTCCGGTGTTCACCATCGAGCGCATCAGCATGCGCCGGCAGCCGATCTACCACAGCACCTACACCGGCAAGCCGCCCGACGAACCGGCGATGCTCGGCGTTCGCGCTCAATGAAGTCTTCGTGCCGTTGTTGCAGAAGCAGTTTCCCGAGATCGTCGACTTCTACCTGCCGCCCGAGGGTTGTTCGTATCGACTGGCGACGGTGAGCATCAAGAAGCAGTACCCGGGGCACGCCAAGCGCGTGATGTTCGGCATCTGGAGTTTCCTGCGCCAGTTCATGTACACCAAGTTCATCATCGTCGTCGACGACGACGTCGATATCCGCCAGTGGAAGGAAGTTATATGGGCGATGACCACGCGTGTCGACGCCGCGCGCGATACCTTGATCGCCGAAAACACGCCGATCGATTATCTCGACTTTGCCAGCCCGGTCGCCGGCCTCGGCAGCAAGATGGGCCTTGACGCGACCAACAAGTGGCCCGGCGAAACGAGCCGCGAATGGGGAACGCCGATCGTCATGGACGCCGCCGTCAAGCAGCGCGTTGACGCCATGTGGAGCGAACTCGGGCTGTGAGCGACCGCGACACGGCAATTGAGCGCATCGCGGCGAAGCCGCTGCGCGACTGGAGAAGGCCATGAATCAAGAATTGATCCCCGCCGGCAGCGACCTCGAGGGTGCCCGCGCCTGGTGCCATGTGATCTACGGCCTGCACGCGCTGGCGGTGGTCATCGGCGTCACCGGCGCGGCGACGGTCGCCGGTGCCTTTGTCTTTGGCGTGCCGTCGCTGATCGCCGTCGTCCTCAATTACATCAAGCGCAGCGAGGTTCAGGGGACCTGGCTCGACAGCCACTATCGCTGGCAGATCCGGACTTTCTGGTTCACTGTCCTGTGGCTGTTGGTCTACGGCATGTTGATCATCACCATCGTCGGTATTCCGATCGCCTGGTTGCTGATCGTCATCCTGGGCCTGTGGGTGGGCTATCGCGTGATTCGCGGCTGGCTGGCGCTGTCTGGAAGGCGGCCGATCGACAGCGCCTGAAGTGCCGTCGGTCTCGCCGGCCAGAGGGTTTTTTTGGCCGCATTACGAAATCCCTATCGGCTGGCAGGTATCATGAACCATTAGTCAAGTCAATGGCTGCTTCTCGTGCGCTTCCCCCGTCGCCGCTACCTGCTTCTCCTGGGTCTTGTCAGCGTGCTGCTCAGTGTCTGGGCCGGCGCTGGCGCGCGCGCCGAGCTCGCCGCAGCCACCGTTCTGACCGTGGTGACCGACGATAATTATCCGCCTTACGTTTTTCGCGACGGCGAAGGGCGGCTCGTCGGCTACCTGGTAGACAGCTGGAAACTGTGGGAGACAAAGACCGGCGTGCGCGTCGACCTGCGCGCCAGCGACTGGGCGACGGCACTGCAGCGGATGGCCGACGGCCAGGCCGATGTCATCGACACTTTGTTCATGACGCCGGCGCGCGCTCGTACGCTCGATTTTACGCCGCCGTACGCGCAGATTCCGGTGGCCATCTACACGCATGCGAGCATCGGCGGCATCGTCGATCTGAACACCCTGCGAGGCTTTCTGGTTGGCGCCAAGGACGGCGATGCGTGTATCGAGAAGCTGGCCGCCGCCGGCATCCCAACGGTCCAGCGCTTCGCCAGTTATCAGGCGCTGGTGCAGGGGGCAATCGCTGGCAAGGTGCGCGTGTTCTGCCTTGACGAGCCGCCGGCCAATTACCTGCTCTATCTGAACGACGCCGGTGAGCAGTTCAAGAAGGCCTTTTCACTGGCTTCGGGTGACTTTCATCGCGCTGTCCGCAAAGGCGATGTCGATACCCTGGCCTTGGTACAGCGTGGTTTTTCCAGCATCACGCCGGCCGAAGAGCGGGCCCTGCACGAGAAGTGGATGGGGACGCCGCTGGCGCCGTCGCCCTATGTTCGCTACCTCGGCTACGCGCTGCTGGTCGGAACCCTGGTCGCCGCTGTGCTGTTGCTTTGGGTGATCAGCTTGCGGCGCGTCGTCGCGCGGCGCACCGCCAGGCTGCAGGCGACTCTCGATGCCGTTCCCGACCTGATGTTCGAGCTTGGACTCGACGGTTGCTACCATGACTTCCATTCGCCGCGTACCGACTTGCTGGCGGCGCCCGCCGAATCGCTGCGCGGCCGCCTGCTGTCCGATGTTCTGCCGCCAGCGGCCGCTGCGACTTGTCTGGCGGCCTTGCGCGAGGCCAACGAAGTGGGTTACTCGGGTGGCCAGCAGTTTGCGCTCGATCTGGCGCACGGCAGATTCTGGTTCGAGCTGTCGGTGGCCCGCAAGCGTAGTAGTCGTGGCCAGGAGCCGCGCTTTATCGTCCTGTCGCGCGACATCAGCGGCCGCAAGCTGGCCGAGGCGGCGCTATTGCGCCGCGGCGAACAGCTGCAATTGATGTCGGTGGCGAGTCAGCAGATCAACAGCGAGCTCGACCTGCCGGTGATCCTGCGGCAGCTGGTCGCCGCTGCGCTGCAGCTGACCGGCGCCGCGTCGGGAGCCGCCGCCCGGATGAGTGGCGGCCAGCTGGTGTTCGGCGAGTACAACGAGGGTGGCCAGCTGACGCCGGTCGATTACCGTTTTGGCCCGGGTTACGGTGTTCCCGGACATGTGCTGCAGACCGGTAGGTCGTACCTGAGCAACGATGCCGAGAACGATCCGCACGTGATCGCCGAGATCCAGCAGGCGCTGCGCTTCGAAAACCTCCTCGACACGCCGATCATCAGTCGTCACGGCGAACTGCTTGGTTGCTTCGAGATTCACAACAAGCCCGGCGGTTTCGACGACGCCGACGTCGGTTTGCTGCAGGGCTTGGCGGCGAGTGCCGCCGTTGCGTTGGAAAATACCGCCCTGCTCGGCGAACGCCGGCAAGCCGAGCAGGCGCTGCGCGACAGCGAGGCGCTCAAGGCTTCGGTGCTTGCCGGCGCCGCCTGCGGGATGATCGCCACCGACCCGCAGGGATTGATCACGGTCTTCAACCCGGTCGCCGAAGCGATCCTCGGCTACCGCGCCGACGAAGTCATCGGCCAGCAGACGCCGCTCATTTTCCACGACCCCGCCGAGTTGGCGGCGACGGCCAGGGCCTTGAGCGTCGAGCTCGGTCGTCCTCTCGAAGCCGGCTTCGAGGCGCTGGTCGTCAAGGCACGGACGAGCGATCAGGCCGACGAGCGCGAAATGACTTACCTGCGCAAGGATGGCCGGCGGATCGCCGTGCGCCTGGCGGTGACCGTGCTGCGCACGCCGGCGGGAGTGCTCATTGGTTACCTCGGAACGGTCGTCGACATCAGCGCGCAACAGCAGGCGGCGGCACAGCTCAAGCTGGCGGCCAAGGTTTTCGAGCAGGGTGGCGAAGGGATCGCCATTACCGACGCGGCGTGCAGGATGGTGATGGTCAATCAGGCATTCACCGCGATCACCGGCTACAGCGAGGCCGACGCGCTCGGCGACAACCCACGCCTGCTCGCCTCGGGCCGGCACGATGCGGCGTTCTACCAGGGCATGTGGGCGGCGATCGAGTCGCAAGGCTGCTGGCAGGGCGAGATCTGGAATCGCCGCAAGGACGGCAGCGTCTACCCGGAGTGGTTGTCGATCAGCCGCGTCCAGGACGATGGCGTGACGACGCACTATATCGGCACCTTCATCGACATTAGCCAGCACAAGGAAGCCGAAGCCCGCATCCAGCGGCTGGCGCATTTTGACTCACTGACCGGCCTGCCCAACCGCAGTCTGCTCGCCGAGCGCGTCCGCCACGATCTGCGACGGGCGCAGCGCGGCCGCGAGCCGCTGGCGCTGATCTTCCTCGATCTCGACCGTTTCAAACACGTCAATGATTCGCTGGGTCACCGCGTTGGCGACCAGCTGCTGATCGAAGTCGCGCAGCGCCTGACCGGCGCCGTCCGTGACGAGGACACCGTCGCCCGTCTGGGCGGCGACGAGTTCATTCTGGTCTTGCCGAATACCGACGCCGACGGCGCCGCGCACGTCGCGGCCAAGCTGCTTGAGGTCACTGCGCCGCCGTATCGCCTCGAGCAGCACGAGCTGACGTGCACCGCGTCGCTGGGCATTGCCCTGTACCCGGCCGATGGCACGACGCTGGAAGCCTTGTCGATGAGCGCCGACAGCGCGATGTATCGGGCCAAGGAGAGCGGTCGCAACGCCTACTGCTTCTTCACGGCCGACCTGCAGGAGCGCTCGGCGCGCACCTTGCAGCTCGAGAACGAGTTGCGGCGGGCGCTGGAGCGCGGTCAACTGCAGCTGTATTACCAGCCGCAGCTGGCGCTGGCCGATCAGCGTCTGCTTGGCGCCGAGGCGCTACTGCGCTGGCAGCATCCGCAACTGGGGATGGTCGAGCCGGCCGAATTCATCCCGATCGCCGAGGAGTCGGGGCTGATTCTGCCGATCGGCGAGTGGCTGCTCCGGACCGCTGTTCGGCAGCTGCGCGTCTGGCAGCAAGCCGGCCTGCCGCCGATCAGCGTCGCCGTCAACGTCTCGGTGGCGCAGTTCCGGCTACCGCAGCTGCCGCAGCTGCTGGCGCGGATTCTCGACGAAGAGCGGCTGCCGGCGCACTGTCTCGAACTGGAACTGACCGAGCGCGTGGCCATGGAAAGCCCGCTGACGGCGATCGCGATGATCGACAAGCTGCGCGCGCTGGGCTTGCGGCTGGCGATCGACGATTTTGGCAGCGGCTATTCGTCGATGAGCTACCTCAAGCGTTTTCGTGTGCATAAGCTCAAGATCAGTCGTTCCTTTGTCGCCGACATCAGTGGCGATCCGGACGGCGAAGCAATCGTCGTCGCGATCGTCGGCCTGGCGCACAGCCTGGGTCTGCAGACCGTCGCCGAGGGCATCGAAAGCGAGGCGCAGCTGGCATTCCTGCGCAACAGAGCATGCGACGAAGGGCAGGGCTACCTGTTCAGCGAGCCCTTGTCGGCAACGGCGTTTGCCGCCTGGGTAGGCGAACGCACGCCGCGCTGACGCCCTGGCGACGCTCGCCAGCGCTGCTTCAGCGCTCCGCCACCCACTGCAGCAGCGCGTCAAGTGCCGGTTTGCCAAGCCTGGCGTTGGCGTCGTTGATCAGCGCGACGACGATCCAGCGCTTGCCGCTGTTGTCGAGCACATAACCGGCAATCGCTCGCACGCCTTCGAGATAGCCGGTCTTGAGGTGGGCGCGGCCAGCCGTTGGACCATTCTGCAAGCGCTTGCGCAACGTCCCATCGACGCCGGCGAGCGGCAGCGAGGCGATCAGTTCGGGCATCAGCGGGCTTTGCCACGCGGCGGACAACAGCTGCGCCAGGCCGGCGGCCGAAATACGTGCGTTGCGCGACAGGCCGGAGCCGTTGTCTATGACCAGTTCCGGCAGTTGCAGCGCGTTCGCCTGCAGCCAGGCGGCGAGCTGTCGGCGCGCGCCTTCGATGGTCGCCGGGCGCTCGCTGTCGAGGCTCAGGAAGAGCTGCCGGGCCATCACGTTATTGCTGTATTTGTTGATGTCGCGCACCAGTTCGGCGAGTGGCGCTGATTCCTGCACCGCCAGCGTCCGCGCGTTGGCCGGCGCGGCGCCTTCGCGGACGCTGCCGCTGAAGCGGCCACCGAGTTCGCGCCACAGCGCCCGAAACAGTCCTTCGAGCTGCACGTCGGCGGCCCACGGCGCCAGATTCAGCGCCTGCTCGCCGCAAGCCGCCGGGTAAGCGCCGCCAAGTTCGATGCGCAGGCCGCTGACCGTCACCTGCAGCTTTTCGCGCCAGTCGCCGCAGGGCTCGCTCGCCAGGCGCAGTCGATTGTCGATGCGCAGACCTTCGCTGGGCGTTTCGGCGACGACGCTGACGGCCTTTCCGGCCGGGTCTGGCTGGAGCAGCAAGCGCACGCTCTTGAAGTTCACCAGCAGCGCGTCCGGGCCCGCGTTGTAGGGCCGCAGCGGTTGATTGTCGAACTCGCCCGGGTCGTGCGCCGGCAGCGCGAAGGCGCGGCGATCGAGCACCAGGTCGCCGGCGATTTCGCGTACGCCGTGCAGTCGCAGCTGCCGCAACAACAGCCAGAACTGCTCGAGCGTCAGCTTGGGGTCGCCGTTGCCGCGCAAATAGACGTTGCCGTTGACGCGGCCGTCGACCGGGCCGGCGTCGGCGAGCACTTCGGTGCGCCAGGTATGCGCGGGTCCGAGCATCTCCAGGGCGGCGTAAGTCGTCACCAGCTTCATTGCCGAAGCCGGGTTCATCGCCTGCCGGGCGTTGTGGCTGAGCAGCGGCGGGCCGCCGTCAACCGCCTGCACGACGACGGCCACCGCCTGGGCCGGGATATTGGCCTGCCTGCAGCGCCTGGCTGAAAGCGCTCGGCAGGTCGGCGGCACGGGCGGCCGGCACGCTGGCAAGGAAGAGGCTCAGCAGCGCCAGAAAGGCACTTCTTGCCGAGTGCCACGATCGGCCCAGCCGGCTCATCGCTGCACGCTGCTTGGTGATGGGCGGCCCGGGGTCGCGGCAAGAAAGCGTCGCGACGGCGTCTTCCGCGCGGCCCGCAGGAGCGCGTCGGTAGGCCGTAGCGACGCGACTCCCGCGACTTCGGTAGCTCTTGTTCAGCCTTGTTCCCAGGGCGCCGGATGGCTGAGGAATTCGCTCAGCAGCCCGTCCAGCTGGCCGAGCAGCAGGTCGCTGCGGCCGGCCAACCAGGCGCGCGCCAGGTCGCTGTCGTGGCCGGGCAGGGCCTCGTCGACCAGCTGTTCGGCGACGCTGAAGTCATTCATCCGGCCGAGCAGGTCGAGCAGGCCGGTGGCGCTCTGCAGGTAGCGCTGCATACCGCGCGCCGGGAACAGGGGCGCCAGGAATTCGAGCGCGTAGCGCAGCCGCTTCAGGGCGATACGCAGCTCGTGGCGGGCTTCCGGATGCGAATCCTTGGTCAGTGCCGCCAGCTCGGCGACGCGTCTGGCGCGCTTTTTCAGCGAGGCCGGGGCAAAGGCGGCCAGCTTGGGCTTCTTCTTTTCCGGCAAGCTCAGCGTTGCAGCGGTGAATTCGAGGAGCAATTGCGAGTAGGCGGGCGCAGTGATCGCCGCCTGTGCGCTCTTGCGGCACGCGGTCAGTTTGTTCGCGGCGTTCTTGGCAATCTGCTGGAGTTCGCCGTGCTCGGGAAAGGCTTTGCTGATTGGCGGCAGGATCTCGGTGAGGAAAACGTCCCAGTTGCGCGTGTCGCCGAGCTGGTTGGCCAGCGTCCGCCAGCGTGCGTCGAAGTTGCTGATGTAGTCCTCTGGCAGCAGCGACTTCCAGAGCCGGATCGCCGAGCGCAGGCGGCGCATCGCGACGCGCGCCTGGTGGATGAATTCAGGTGCCTTGCTGCTGCGCGCGCCACCCTCGTTGGCCTGCAGTTGCGTCAGACAGGCGAAAGCCGTGCTGCGGTAGACGGCGATGGTCGTCATTCCCGGTTGCAGGCAGACGTTCACCGCCTTGATCGCTGCCAGCGGTGTATCGGCCGCCAGCCGGTAGCCGCGTTCGGCCTTGCTGGGGCTTTCCGGATGCAGCGGCAGCTCTTTTTGTAGCGCCAGCGCCGCTTCGAAAAGATCCTGGACGCTTCCTTCGAGCAGTTCGAGTTCGACCTCGCAGATTGTCTCCTGACGGCCATTGGCGTCGATCTTGCCTCGATCGAGCGCGACCTCGATGCGCGTACCTTCCTGCGGCGTGATGATCCAGGCGGCGCGCGTGAAGTCGGTGCTGAACACCGGCTGCAGCTCCGGTGTTGCCGCTTCGAGGAAGCGGCGCAGCTTCGGATTGTCGACGTGCGAGAAATCGAACTCGCCCGGCTGCCCGGGGACTTCCCATTCGTTGCGCTGCGCCAGGCCGCCGGGCGCTGGTGCGTCGCTCTTGACGGTCAGCAGCCATGCCGTTCCCTTGTGGCGATAGCGGACGGCTATCCGCTTGTCGCGAAGGCGTCGATCGGGGGTGTCGTAGTAGGTGTTGACCAGCTTCATCCGTAGCGGCTTGTTGTCGGCGAGCAGTGGGTGGGTCGACAGGCGGCGTACGGCGGCCGCCGGTATGCTCAGTTTGATCTCGGTTTCCAATGCCATTGTTGAGTGTCTCCCGGTGAAGTTATTGTAGGTGCAGCAGAGCTCAGAGATCGTAGGCACGTAGTGCAGCGACATCGGCGATGTGGATTCTTCGGCCGTCAACGACGATCAGGCCTTTTTCGGACAGTTCATGCAGGATGCGTGAAAAGTGTTCTTGTGTCAGGTTCAGGCGCGAGGCAATGACACCCTTGTTGGTCGGCAGCGTGATGGTTACGGATTGCTCGCTGGCGCCTTCGTGCTCGCGCAGCAGATAGCCAATGATTCGTCGGCGACCCGAATGCAGCGAATACGACTCGACGTCGTTCATCACCTGATGCAAGCGCTTCGACAGGCCGGCAATCATCCGGCGACCGAGTTGCGGGTCGCGGTCGAGTTCGGCGAGGATCGCCGTCTTGGCAATGTGCAGCACCAGCGAATCGGCAAGCGTCTGCGCGTAAACCATGAACGGCTTGTCCGAGAACATCACCGCTTCGCCGAAGGTGTTTCCTTGCGGCAGGATCGCGATGACCTTCTCGCCGCCTTGTGACGAGGTGAACGCGAGTTTCACCTGGCCGTAAACGATCAGGTAGAAACCGGTCGGCGTGTCGCCCTTGTGGAACAGGATGTCGCCACGGCTGGCGTTGATTTCACGCGTGCCACGCGCCAGACGCGCTATTTCTTCTGTCGCCAATTCGTTGAACAGCGGCACGTGTGCCAGCAGCCCTTCGATGTTGATGCCGTGTGGAGCAACGGTCATGGGCAGTTTCCGAACATTCAGCAAAAAGCAGGAAGCCAATATTCGCATGTGTTCCGGTCAGGGGCAAGCAAGTCGCAAGATCCTTGCGATGCCGCCTTGCCAGGGCTTGGCCGAGTTGAACGGATATGATAAACGACTTGCGTATGGAATTTGTTGGTAGCGATCATCGGTGCAGCAGCGTTTGGCATATCGCGCCGCCTGGCCCTATACTCGCGAGGTTTTTTTGCGCGAGGCGGCGGTGGATTCGCAAGCAGTGACTGTTTCTTCGGCGGCACCCTTGCTGCCGAGCATTTCTTCCGGGGCGCCGACGAGCCTGGCGCGCGCCTGGTTGTGGCTGGGCGTGCTGGCGCTGATCGGTTCGGGCCTGCTGGCGGTGCTGCTGGTCTTGTCACGCACGCCCGGTATCCAGGACGTCTTTCCGCTCAAGGACCTGTTCCGCGCGGCGCTGGTGGTGCACGTCGATCTGTCGGTGGCGGTGTGGTTCATGGCCTTCGCGGCGGTGATCTGGAGCGCGCTCGGTGGCCCCGGTCTGGCGTGGCTGGGCTGGAGCGGTTTTGCGCTGGCGGCGCTGGGGACGGCGCTGATGACCGTCTCGCCATTTTTCCCGGGCGCCGAGCCGGTGCTCAACAACTATATCCCGGTGCTCAAACAGCCGCTGTTCTTCACCGCGCTGCTGACCTTCGGCGCCGGCATGAGCCTGACCGTGTTGCGCGCGTTGGTCACTACCTGGCCGCAACGTTTTCTCGGCGAGCCGCTGCGCCTCGGCGCTTTCCTCGGCGCCTTCGCCGCCTTCCTGGCCCTGGCCGCTTTCTACTGGTCGTGGGCACTGGTGCCGGTGGTCGAGGGAACGATCTATTACGAAGTGCTGTTCTGGGGTGGCGGGCACACCCTGCAGTTTCAGCACGCGCTGTTGATGGTCGTCGCCTGGCTGTGGATTGCCGGTCATCTCGGGCGTCCGTCGGCGGCGTCGCCGCGCGCGGTTTCGGTGTTGTTCCTGGTCGGCGCGCTGCCGCTGCTGGTGGTGCCGGCGATCTACCTGCTGCTGCCGGTCGGCTCGCTGCCGCACGTCGAAGTGTTTGCCAAGCTGATGGAATGGGGTCATCCCTACATGGCGCCGCTGATCGTCCTTGGCGCCTGGTCGCTGTGGGGAGTGCGCGGACTGCCGGCGGCGCCGGCCAAGTCGGCCTTGGTCGCTTCGTTCAGCCTCTTTGCGCTCGGCGGCGTCCTCGGTTACATGATCCACGGCGTCAACGTCGTCATACCGGCGCACTACCACGGGTCGACGGTCGGCGTCACGCTGGCCTTCATGGGCCTGGCCTACGCGCTGCTCCCCAGCCTCGGTTTCGACCGCCCGCAGGGCCGCATGGCGCTCTGGCAGCCCTACGTCTATGGCGGCGGGCAACTGATTCATGTCCTCGGTCTGGCGTGGTCGGGCGGCTACGGCGTACAGCGCAAGGTCGCCGGTGCCGAACAGATGCTGACCACCTTGCCGCAGAAGATCGGCATGGGAATGATGGGACTCGGCGGCCTGATCGCGGTGATCGGCGGCCTGATGTTCGTGCTGGTTTGCCTGCGGGCGATGTCGCGGCGACGCCAGCGATGACACCGGGGCGCGCGCTGCTGCTGGCGGTGCTCGCCGGCGTGCTGACCATGGCTACCGTCGGTCTACTCGCCTATCGCCTGGCCAGCCACGACGCCTTGCCGCCCGGCGACAGCATTCCGCCCGGCCTGCGTACGATGCCGCAACTGTCGCCGGCAGAAGCGCAGGCCGAGGTCGACGCGATCATGGCGCTGACGCTCGACGACCTCGATGGCCGCCCGCAGGCGATCGCGCAGTGGCGAGGCAAGGTGCTGGTGGTCAATTACTGGGCCAGCTGGTGCCAACCCTGCGTCGAGGAAATGCCCGCCTTCTCGCGCCTGCAAAACCGCTACGCGGCGCAGGGCGTACAGTTCGTCGGTATCGGCATCGACGACCTCGACAAGATGCGCCGCTTCGCCGCCAGCCTGGCTGACTCGACGCCGCTGGCCTACCCGCTGCTGGTCGGCGGAAGGGACGCCATCCCGAACGCCATCCCGAACGCCATCCCGAACGCCGGCCTGCAACCGAAGGCCTTGCCGTACACGGTGATCATCGGCCGCGACGGGCGTTTCGCGGACAGCCACCTGGGACGGCTCGACGAGGCGCGATTGGCGCCGATTATCGAGCAGCTGCTCGGCCAGTAAAGCGTGCCGACACGCGCCCCGCTCGCCGCCGCCGGCATCGCTGGCGGCCAGGGCCGGGCAAGCCGCTAGGGCAGGGCGGCGTCGCCTGGCCCGGCGCCTTCGCCGGCGCTCAAGCCCGCCTGCAGTTGCCGAAGCCAGTCACAGATCGCGCGCTCGCCTGGTTTGTCGGTCGTTTCCAGCGTCGGAAAACGAGCGAAGACATCGTCGACGATGGCCTTCAGCTGCCAGCTGGTTTCGTGCATCAGCATCGCCAGCTCGCTCACCGCGGCGGGCTGGTCGCGCAGACCAATGCCGACCGAGGCGATTTGATCGGGGTGCAGTCCGGCGTCGGCCAGCGAACGTTCGAGTACCGCGACTCGATCGGCCAGGAATTCGCCGATGGCCGGCGCGTCCGTCGTGTAGTTTTCCAGCTGTGAGCGCAGCTGGCGCCATTTGTCGCACTCCCCGGCAAGCCGTTTGAGGCGCTCGGCCTGCGGCTGTTCCGGCTGCAGATCGGCCTCGTCAGCCACCGCGTGCTCTTGTTCGAGCAGTTTCAGGATCTGCGTCGTCATCGCCTGGTCAAACTTGCTGTGGTTCAGGCGCAGGATCACCGACAGTTGTTTGTCGGGCTCGCGCGCGTTTTTTTCGAGGAGCGCAGCGACCAGTTCGGCAAGCAGCAGAATGCGTCCCTCAACGCTGATCTCGTCGCCTTTCAGGCCACGAGGATAGCCGCTACCGTCGTGTCGTTCGTGGTGCTCGAGGATCGCTCGCGCGACGGTCGGCGGGTATTCCGGCTGCTGCTGGACGATCATTCCGGCGGTCAGCGGGTGCGCGTGTAGCTGTCGCCGCTCGGCGGCCGTGAAGATATGGCCGGCGAGGAAAATTTCCGGATCGATATGCAGCACGCCGAGATCATGCAGCAGGGCGGCCGCCGCCAGCGCCCGCAACTTGCCTGCCGCCAACTGTTGGCGGATGCCCAGAAACAGCGCGACCAGCATCACTTGCACGCTGTGCTCGAAGACGGCGCTGCGGCAATCGCGGGCGACCGTCAAGCGGAAGGCAATCGGCGGCGGCAGATCGATCCTCAGAAAACCTGATCTCACGGATTTTGCGATGTACCGAGTTGCAGGATCAAGCGGAGGTTGGAGCGTGGGAAGACAGTCTCGGTAGAGTTCAACTCGTCACAGAGTTTTCGGACGGCGCGGTCAGACACGCCATGGGCCATGTGGTGCAGGCGTACGGTCAAGGTTCCAGCCTGAGCGTCGGGGAGCAAATCCGCTTCGGTCGTGTAGATCGCGCGTAGCAAGCTGCGTGCCTCGTCCGGGCGCGCGAGCAAGGGTGCCAGGACGTTGGCCATGGCCGTTTCGGCGCGATAGGCAATCATCTTGAGCGTGTCGAGCAGCTGCTTGCTGTGGGTGCTCAGCCGGCGAAATCGGTTTTCTTCGGGCAAGTCCTTAATGTCGAGATGAGAGGGTGTCTCCTTGCGTTGTTCCTTCAGGGTCTTGAGTTCGTCTTGCAGATGTTCGATCTCGTCGTGGGCCGCGGCCTTTTTTGCGACAAAAGCATCGACTTTCACGGGGTCAATCGTCTCGTTGAGGTTGAGCGCGCCGAATTGGGCGAGCCGGCGGCTGAGCTTGCTGGTCAGCGAGCGCACCTGGCCGTCGAGGGTTCTGCGAGCCGGGTTAACGACGCGTGCGGTATCAGGAATTTGTTCGGTCTGATAGTCGGCCAAGCGGTCCAGGGCAAAGTGTTCACGGGCATACTTGAAGAAATTTTCCTGAGACCACCGGGCGAACAGGGTGGCCGCCAGGAGCCCTATGCCGGATTGGTAATCCGTGCTGATCAGGGCGACCTGGCGACCGGTGTGACAGAGCTTGCGTATCTCGCGTACCCACAACACGCCACCGAGAAGCGTGCCCCGTTCGGCGAGTTGCATGCGTACCCGTTCACCGCTGCGCAACTCGACCGTTCCGTCGACAAACTCCTCGGCTGACCAATCGTCACCGGGGTACTTGCGATAGGAGAGACAGGCAATGCGACGAGCCTTCAGGCGTTTGAACAACTCCGGACTATAGCCTTCGCGATCGAAAACCAGGGTGAAGCGATGGCGCAACGGTTCGGCTGCCAGCACTTCGGCGTTCGGCTGGCCCGGGATATCCCGTTCCAGACGGGGTAGAATCTCGCCCTCGAGGACCTTGATCAGGCCGGGATCGACGGCTTGCGTGACCCGAAAGAAGGGCTGCCCGTCGATCGCGTTGACCCAGTAATCGGCCGTCGCCCGCTGGCACAGCCGCTGCCGCGCGATGTAGTGGCGCGGCAGCTTGGTCTGCTCGCCGTAATACACCCGCACATGCGCGTCGACGTAAAGGATGCCCGCTTGTGCCGGCGCCGCCGCCATCCAGCGCCGACACAAATCGGCACTCCATTTTTCGGCCTGATCACCCTGACTCAGGAGCTGAATCTTCTCGCGCAGGGTGCGCACTTCGGGAATCCGATCCAGACCCAGCAGTTTGCCCCATTCGCCAGGCGCACAAGTGCGCAGGGACTCGACCGATTCCAGCCGTGCCAAGGCCATGAAGGCGATCAACATCAACAGACTGTCAATCCCATAGTAGCCCGGTGGCAGGGGAAGCCCCTCCGCTCCTTCGAGCAGCCCAACTGCCAGCAAGGCGGGCAGCGCAAACAACACGCCGCCACGCGGCACGTCGACGGCCAACTGGAACTGCGGGAGCACCGCATTCAGCCCACCCACGCTAGCCGCCACCCGGGCTTCCACGTTGCTGGCCCCAACCCCCATCGGGGCGGCGCTGTCGAGTGCGCTCCGCTCGCTTTTGGTGCTCACGACGAGCGCGCAGGTCCCCTTCGCCGCCGGAACATGCAGCCGCCCAGCGCGCACCGCTTTCGACAGGGTGTCGCTTTTGATCCCCAGTTCAGCCGCCGCGCTGGGTACCGTTTGGCCCTCGTCCAACAAGGCCTGCGCCTGCTTCAACACCTCTGCCGTCAGCACCGCCGGACCACGGCGCCGCGGCGGAACATAGAATCCTTTCGGCCCCTCCTGCCGATAGCGCTTCAACGCACGCTTGACACTCAACGCGGGCACCCCGAAGGCGCGCGACACGTCCACCACGCGTAAATGACCCTGCGCGATAAACTGCGCCGTAATCATCCGGAACGTCGCCAGATCGTCCTCGGCATGACTGAACACCGGCAGGACCCCGTGGAAATACACGACTTGTCCATCCTCTTTCCCGACAGACAGCAGTTCCTTGACCGGCGTGACGGCATCAGGAAAAATCGGCAACAGCAGTTGGGGCATCCGAATCTCCAGCAAGCTCCGCGTGGCGCCGAGCAAAAACGCGTACTATCTACCTTTCTCGGTATCTTCGCAATATCCGACACACCCCCCCGCCACAAACCCGAACTGCTGCTCGTCCGGCAACCTAACCTCATGAACTGCTACGGATTTAGAATGACGATCGTGCAAACGTCATGGCGCCGAGATCAGGTTGTCTGATCCTGGCGATGGCGGCCAGCAAGATGGCGCGATCGCCGAGGTCGGCAACCAACTGGCCGTAGAAAGCTCTTTCGGCGACCAGGCGCTCGGCGTGATCGCGTAACTCGTCCACGGTGACGCTGTTCTCTGCCGTCAGGCAATTCTCGATCGGTACTCGCAGCTTGTGATTGAGCAGTCGATCGTAAAGCCCGCTGTCGACGCGCACGCCGCTGTCGATCAGTTTCACGCCAACGCTTGAATAGATCGCCTGGTGAGCAATCACCAGCTGGAAATCACCGAGCCGCGTTGCCGCCTGGAGAAAAGGTTCGTCGCCGTTATTGCCCATGACTTGTCTGCTTTCGTGGGAGGCGTTGGCGTGCGCTGCGGACGCCAAGTCCGCGTGCATAAGGAAATGGAAGCGGCTATCCTGATCGCGGTCGCTTGATCGGCGCCGGGAGCGCTGGCGCTGATCGCGCATTCTATCCAGATCCCGTCGACCGTGCCGACTTTCCCGGCAGTGCCAAGGAAGCTCGATGCCCTTATCGGGTCGGCGCCTTGAGTCCTATCCCGGCCCTAATGAATCTGGCGGAGGTGGCAAAATGTTAACGAAGAAACTTTTCCTGGCGTCGTCAGCGGAACTCGCCGACGACCGGCGCGAATTCGAGATTTTCATCAATCGCAAGAACAAGGACTGGGTCGCTCGTGATGTCTTCCTGGAACTCGTCGTCTGGGAGGATTTTCTCGACGCGCTGTCGCCGACGCGACTGCAGGACGAATACAACAAGGCGATTCGCGGCTGCGATATCTTCGTCATGCTGTTCTGCACCAAGGTCGGCCGCTACACCCAAGAAGAGTTCGCGACCGCTTTCAAGCAGTTCGAGGCGACCAAAAAGCCTTTCATCTTCACCTACTTCAGGGAGGCGCAGGTCAGCACCGGCAGCGCCGACCGAGCCGATCTGAACAGCCTGTGGACGTTCCAGGACAAGCTGAAAGAGCTGGGCCATTTCCAGACGGCCTACAAGAATACCGATGCGCTGAAGTTGCATTTCAACCAGCAACTCGACAAGCTGGCCGCTGCTGGATTCATTGAATTCAAGCCCGAGCAAGGCGCCGCTGCGGCGCCTGCCGGTGATAACTACCAGGCGACGTTGACCGGCTCGGGCGCGATCGCGCAGGGGCGCGGCGCGCAAGCCGTCGGCGCCGGGGGGGTACTGGTCGGCGGCAACAACAGCAGCAACATCAACACCGGCACGCAGTCGCATACCAACTCCGCTGGAGGCACTCACATTGGCGGCAGTGTGCACACCGGCGGCGGCGATTTTGTTGGCCGTGACCAGATCAAGTCCGGCCTTTCGCCGCACGATCTCGAGGCGCTGTTCGCGCCCCTGCTGGTCGCCGTCGCGCAGCACGCGCCAGCCGCCGAGAAAACTGCGGCCGTGCAGCAGGTCCGGCAACTCAAGACCGAGCTTGCCCAAGGCCCACAAGCTGCTGACGACAAGGTCGGAAAGATCCTTGAAGGTCTGGCGGCGATGGTGCCGGCAGCGATCGGCGCCATCGTCAGTGCCTTCGCGTCGCCGCTGCTCGCGGGTGTCGCCGGGCCGGTGACGAAGTTCGTCTTGAATAAGCTGCGCGGCAGCTGAGGGACGGGCGATGGCATCGATGCCGATTGACCTGAACGACGTCGAGGCGCTGAGGCGTCGCGTCGCCGAACTCGAGGGCGCCCAGCACGCCAGCGTCAGTGCCGCGGGCGCGCTCGCGCAGGGCGGCGGCGACGTACTCGGCGAGCGCGGCGCGAAGGTCGGCGGCGACAACTCAGGAACGATAGTCACCGGAACGATAGTCACCGGTACGCAGATCGTCAGGGCATCCTCATGCCGGCGGACCCATATCTGGCACCCATCCTCCTCAGGCACCCACACCGTCATTGCGAGGAGGCGCAGCCGACGCGGCAATCCAGTTCCACACTCTGATTTTTTTCGGCCACCGCATCGACAACGCGAACGGTCAAACGATGCCAGCGCGGCGATTTCATCCGAGGGGGGCGGAGGCATGGTGTCGCGAAACTAAAACAAGAATCATGCTTCCCTTCCATGCTAAACGCTGCCTATCATATGGGCTGTATTCAGATCCATATGCAAGGGAGGGAACAGCATGGTGATTGGTGCCGAAACCTCGACGCGTGCCGGACGCTACATCAGCCAAGCGACCGGCTACCGCGCCTTCATCCCGGCGCGTCTTCCGCCAGAGCCGGCATTGGAGTTCACCGGCGAGCTGCCGAGTCTGCTGTCGGCAGCGGATCGGGCGCTTGGACGGCTCGACGGTTCGGTGCTGACGCTGCCGAACCCCGACCTCTTCGTCTTTATGTACGTGCGTAAGGAGGCGGTGCTCTCCAGCCAGATTGAAGGCACCCAAAGCTCGCTACAAGATTTGCTTGCCGCCGAGGCGCAGATGTTCGACCAGGATCTGCCGCGCGACGTCGATGAGGTCATCAACTATGTACGTGCGATGAACCACGGCCTCGCGCGGCTACGCGAGTTGCCGGTTTCGGTGCGGCTGATCCGCGAGATCCACGCCGAGCTGATGCACGGCGTGCGTGGTGGCGAGCTGCAACCGGGCGAGCTTCGCACCAGCCAGAACTGGATCGGCTCCGCGGGCTGCACGCTCAGCACGGCGAGCTTCGTGCCGCCGCCGCATCACGTCGTTCCCGAAGCCTTGAGTGATCTGGAGAAGTTCCTGCACGCCGACGACAGCTTGCCGCCACTGGTCAAGATCGCGTTGGCGCATGTACAGTTCGAGACCATCCACCCTTTTCTCGACGGCAATGGGCGTGTTGGCCGGCTGCTGATCACCTTTCTTCTCACCGAGTGCGGCGAGCTGCACAAGCCGGTGCTGTACCTTTCGCACTACTTCAAACGACATCGACAGGCTTACTACGAGCATCTGCAAGCGGTGCGCGAGCGCGGCGCCTGGGAAGCCTGGCTGGGGTTCTTTCTGCGCGGCGTCATCGAGGTGGGGGGTGAGGCGGTTGAAACCGCGCGGCGTATCCTCCTACTGCGCGAGCAGCACCGCGCCGCGATTGCAGATCGGCTGGGCCGAGCGGCCGGTAGCGGTCATAAGGTCCTGGAGTCCTTGTTCGACCGGCCGATCGTCGCCGTGAACGATATCCAGCAGATGACCGGCACCACCTACCCCGCGGCCAATAATCTCGTTTCCCGCCTGGTCGAACTGGGTGTGCTCAGCGAGATGACGGGCTATGCACGCAACCGGCGTTTCCGTTATGCACCCTACATCGCGCTTTTCAACGACTGCGGTCCCGGTGTCGAAGAGAGCGCATGAGTCAATCCGCCTTTCCGCAACGCGAACCGCCTGTTTTGCTGGAAGCGGCACTGCTTGACCGGCCGGCGGCAGCCAGTGTAGTGGTCAAGTCATTTCGGCGCTGCGCGTGGTCAGCAGGCTCCAGCGCGGCGTTGGTCGTGTTGGCGGCGTAGTGCCTGTGGCGTTCATCGTACGCTTGCATTATCCGCACGCGGTTTTTGACGACGATCGTGGCCAGCGGTTTGGCGGTGCAGCCATTCGCCGTCACGGCGCCCGAGCCGCATCGTTCGACCGCCAGCGTGGATCGTTCTATTGCCGGCGGGAAAGGTCGTATCGGCGGCATCGAGCGTTTTCCCTCCGGCTAGCTTGGCTATACTGTCCCGCGAACCGCCTAAACGGAACCCTCACGATGACCACCAACAAACTCTTTCTTGCCTCGTCCTCCGAATTCTGCGACGAGCGGAAGGAGTTTGAGCTCTCCATCGCCCGCAAGAGCAAGGAATTGCGCCCTCGGGGCGTCGTCATAGATGTGGTGCTCTGGGAAGACTTTCTTAATGCCATGTCGAAGACTCGGCTGCAGGACGAGTACAACCAGGCGATTCGCGAATGCGATCTTTTTGTGATGCTGTTCGGGAGCAAGGTTGGTCGCTACTCGGCCGAAGAATTCGAGACGGCCCACGCGCAATTCAAGGCCAGCGGCAGGCCCTTGATCTTCACCTATTTCAAGGATGTGCAGTTCAGTTCCACCAGCGTCAACCGGGAGGATCTGGCAAGCCTGTGGGCGTTTGAGGACAAGCTCAAGGTCCTGGAGCACTTCCCGACCGTCTACACGAACATGGACCAGCTGAAGCATGAGTTCAATCAACAACTGGATAAGCTGGTAGCAAGCGGCTCGATCGGATTCGCGTCGCAGCAGTCGCAAAAGCCACCCAGCGGCGATGCTGGCGCGATCGCCGGCAGGACCTACCCGGTCGACGGCTATCTGCGCTGGTTGCGCAGCCATACGGAGTCCATTGAGCTGCGCGGCATCGAACGCGCTGGTGGCGCGCTGGTGGTGTCCTTGCCGCTGGAGGCCGCTTATGTACCACTACGTGCGCGGCCGATCCCGCGGCCCGGTGACGCGCAGGACCGAGTCGTAGCGTCGCGCCGTGCCCGCAGCAGCGGCGACGCTGGCGAGGACACAGAAGCCGATGAGCGCGACAGCGATATCGACCTCAACGAGGTGCTCGGTCTTGGCAATCGCCTGGTAATCATCGGCGGGCCGGGCTCGGGAAAAACGACGGTGTTGCTGCACATGGCGTGGGCGCTGGCCTCGTCGCTGCTCACCGGTCAGGCAGAGCCGGCGCAGTCGCGCCTCGGTTTGGCGGTGGCTGCTGGCAGCGAACTGCCCTTGCCGATCTTCGTGCCGCTGGCGTCGTTCGCCCGCTTTCGCCGCGAGCTGCCGGCCAGCGCGGGGGGCGCGCGCGCGAACGCTGGCGCACTTCATCTCGTATCACCTGATCAGGAAGCAGGCCGACGTCGATCTGCCCGACGATTTCTTCGTGCAACTCCTCAGGGATGGGCGGCCGGTGATCCTGCTGCTCGACGGGCTCGATGAGGTCGCCAATGAAGCAGAGCGCGCCGAAGTGCGTGCGTCGGTCGAAGAACTGGTCAGTGGCCAGGAGCGCATGCGCGTCGTCGTCACCTGCCGCACCATCGCCTACCGCAGTGGCGGCACCGCACTCGGTGTGAAATTCCGTGAGATTGCCGTGCAGCCGCTCGATTTCGAGCAACACGTCGTACCGATGGTGCGGCAGGCCTACGCCTGTATCCACCCTCAGGACGCCGATTTGCGCAACGAGCGCGTAGAGGAGCTCTTGGGCGGCATTCAGCGGCTCGAAGAAGAGCGCCGCGCGCGCCTCGGCGACGATGCTCACGTGCTGGTGGACAGTCCGCTGATGGTGCGCCTGCTGTTGATCGTGCATGTGAACAACCGCACGCTCCCTGACGGGCGCGCCGAGCTCTTCGACAAGGCGATCAGTGCCCTGCTGCAAGTCGACTACGGGCGCGAGCAGGCCGACATCCGCGAGCTGGCAAGCGACTGGAAAGTGTTTCGCGACATGGCTCAGCATCTCGCTTTCCACATGCACCAGCAAGGGCGTGACCAGGGGCGCGAGATCGGCGAACGCGCGCTGCAGAAAGTCTTGTGCGAGGAGAGCGAATTCAAGCCGCACATCGAGCACTTCCTCAGCCACGCCCGCCATCGCGGCAGCGTACTGGAGGAGCGCCAGGGTGCCTATCGCTTCATTCATCTGGCTTTGCAGGAATTCCTGGTGGCGCGCTACCTGCGCGAAGTGACCGGCGGCGAGGGCCGTGAAGCGATCCTGGCCGTTCTCGGTGATCGCCTCGCCGATCCGTGGTGGCGCGAGCCGATCCTGCTGCTGGCTGGTTACTGGGCCAGCAACGCTGCCAGGCCGGCACGCGATCTACTCGGCGCGCTGGCCAGAGCCGGTGACGAGCCGAATGCGCAGTTCTCGGCCGCCGAACTGGCGGATTCGGCGGCGCTGGAATGGCGCGAATGCGGCGAAGCGACCCGCGCTGATTGCGCGCGGCGGATCGTCGAATTGCTCGGCGACGAGACGACGCTGCTCGGCGCGACACCGCTCGTGCGCGCTCGTGCGGGCGAGGTTCTGGCGGCCCTGGGCGATCCGCGTTTTGACCCGCAGCGCTTTTGGCTACCGGCCGACGAGATGCTCGGCTTCCTGCGCATTGCGGCGGATTCGGAGTTCAGGATCGGCACGCGCAAGGCGGACGCAAAGCGGGTCGGGAAGGTCACCGGCAGCGAAGTAGACAATTACGAAATCAATGATGCGCCCACGCCAACGCCCGAGTTCCTTATCGCGCGCTACCCGGTCACCGTTGCACAGTTCCGCGCCTTCGTCGAGGCGACACAATACGAGATCGGCGATGCTGACGCTTTGCGTGACGCGGACAGCCGACCGGTGCGCTACGTGGGCTGGCACGAGGCGATCGCCTACGGCAACTGGCTGAACCAGATGCTTGCCCGCTCGCCGCTGTTCGAGGGACGTGACGCGACCATGCTCGTACGCGAGCGCCACTGGCGAGTTGCGCTGCCCAGCGAACTGGAGTGGGAGAAAGCTGCGCGCGGTGGGGTGCGGGATGCGCTGTTTTCATGGGGCAATGACGCCGACCCGGCTCGGGCTAACTATGATGACTCGGAGATTGGCGATACGTCGGGCGTCGGCTGTTTTCCGGCCAACGATCTTGGCCTATACGACATGATTGGCAACGTATTTGAATCGACGCGTAGCGTCTGGGGAACGGACTGGGAGAAGCCTGACTTCGGCTATCCCTACCCCTTCGACGACCGCAAACGCGAGGCACTTGACGCTGCGAACGACATCAAGCGGGTCGTTCGCGGCGGCTCGTGGAACTTCAACCGTAGCAGCGCCCGCTGCGCCTTTCGCGGCTGCCTCGTTCCCGGCTCCCGTAGCTACTTCATCGGCTTTCGGGTGGTGTTGCGTTCGTCCCCTGATGCGTAACCGTGTCCTCTGCTTCCTCTGAACTCTGTGCCTTTGGTGCGCTGACTCTGGAGGGGGTGCGGGGGAGACTTCCCCCGCCACGTTACTTTTTGCCTGCTCGGTCCGCCAGGCCATTCGCGCCAGCCGCCATCATTCGATGCCCGGCGAAGCTCTCGATTTCCCGTGCGTCTCCTGGCGAAGTGACCGATGCCGACTTGTCCACCGCCGCCATCACCGCCTCAAGCACCGTCGCGGTATTCCTCAATATGTCGTTGTTCCAGAAGCGCATGACTCGGAATCCCTGAGACTTCAACCAGTGACGTGGTGGCGCGCTGGTGGTGTCCTTGCCGCTTGAGGTGGCCTATGTGCCACTACGTGCCGGGCCCGGCGACGCGCTGGAGCGAGCGACAGCGTCGCGCGGTACTTGTCCAGCGCTCAAGTCCGCCTGCAGTTGCAGAAGCCAGTCACGGATCGCGCGCTCGCCTGGCTTGTCGGTCGCTTCCAGCGTCGGAAAACGAGCAAAGACATCGTCGACGATGGTTTTTAGCTGCCAGCTGGTTTCACGCATCAGCATCGCCAGCTCGCTCACTGCGTCCGGCTGCTCGCACAGATCGATGCCGGCCGAAGCGATCTGATCGGGGTGCAGTCCGGCGGCCGCCAGCGAACGTTCGAGTATCGCGACTCGATCGGTCAGGAATTCGCCGATAGCCGGCGCGTCTGTCGTGTACTTTTCCAGATCCGAACGCAGCTGCAGCCATTTGTCGCACTCCCCGGAAAGTCGTTTGACGCGCTCGGCGTTCACCTGTGCCGGGTCCAGATCGGCCTCTTCAGCCGCCGGCTGTTCTTGCTCGAGCACTTTCAGGATCTGCGTGGTCATTGCGTGGTCAAACTTGCTGTGGTTCAGGCGCAGGATCACCGACAGTTGCTTTTCAGGCTCGCGAGCGTTCTTTTCCAGGAGCGCAGCGATCACCTCGGCGAGCAGCAGAATGCGCCCCGCGACGCTGATCTCGTCGCCATTCAGGCCGCGTGGATAACCGCTGCCGTCGTGTCGTTCGTGGTGCTCGAGGATCGCTCGCGCGACTGCCGGTGGGTATTCCGGCTGCTGTTTGACGATCATTCCGGCGGTCAGCGGGTGCGCGCGCATCTGTCGCCGCTCGGCGGCCGTGAACAAACGGCCGGCGGCGAAGATTTTCGGGTCGATATGCAGCATGCCGAGATCATGCAGCAAGGCCTGCCGCCGCCAGTGCCCGCAACTCGCCTGCCGCCAACTGCTGGCGGATACCCAGGTACAGCGCGATCAGCGTCACTTGCATGCTGTGCTCGAAGACGGCGCTGTGGCAATCGCGGGCGACGGTCAAGCGGAAGGCAATCGGCGGCGGCAGACCGATCCTGGCGATGGCACCGAGCAATGCGGCGCGATCGTCGACATCGGCGACCAACTGGCCGTAGAAAGATCTTTCAGCGACCAGGCGTTCTGCCAGAGCGCCTAACTCGTCCCGGGTGACCGTGTTTTCTGCTCTGAGGCATTTCTCGATCGGCACTCGCAGCTTGTGCTTGAGCAGCCGATCATAAAGCGCGCTGTCGACGCGCACGCCACTGTCGATCAGTTTCACGCCAACGCTTGAATAGATCGCCTGGTGAGCAATCACCGGCTGAAAATCTCCCAGCCGAGTTGCCGCCCGTAGATAATGTTTGTCGCCGTTATTACTCATGACTTTTTTATTGTCGGGGGCGCTGGCGAGTGCCGTGGACGCGAAGGTCCACGTGCCTAACGGAAGCGGCTCTTCTGATTGAGCTTGATTGATCGGCGCCGGAAGCGATGGTGTTGATCGCGCATTCTATCCGGATCGCGTCGACGCTGCTGGCCATCCCGGGGGTGCCGAGAAAGCTTGATGCAGTTATCGGGTCGGCGCCTTGAGTCTTATACCGGCGCGAATGAAGCTGGCGGAGACCGTAAAAAAGAACAAGAAGAAGCTCTTCCTGGCGTCGTCATCGGAACTCGCCGACGAACGGCGCGATATCTTCGTCATGCTGTTCTGCAGCAAGGTCGGCCGTTAGGCCGAAGAAGAGTTCGCGAACGCTTTCGGGCAGTTCTAGGCGACCGGCAAGCCAGTCATCTTCACCGACTGCATGCAGGCACCGGTCAGCATTGGCAGCGCCGACCGAGCTGAGCTGGCAAGCCTGTGTAACGTTCCAGGCGCGCTGAAAGCGCTGGGCCATTTCCAGACCGCCAACAAGGACAGCGATGGGCTGAAATTGCATTTCGGCCGCCAACTCGACAAGCTGGTCGCCGCTGGATTCATTGAATTCACGCCCGAGGGCAGCTTCTTCCCCCTCTCGCCAAGCCCTCTCCCGCGAGGGGCGAGGGGCTTGGTGGGCTGTTGGCGTGGTCAGTTTAGTCCAGCCGCGCAAGGGCGCCGCGATGGCCCGTCGCAGTCAGGTCCTACGAACCCTGTCTTGGCTGGAACGCCATCGACCTGGCCGAGACGCTGAAGGCGTCCGAGAAACACGCGCCGTCTTCGGCGCCGTGCTGCTTGAGGAAGGGGAAGATCGCTTCGACCATGCGCACCGAGCCGCAGGCGTAGATTTCGTGTTCCTTGAGCTCGGGGAAGTCTTCGAGGATGGCTTCGTGGACCAGGCCGGTGCGGCCGCTCCAGGCGGTTTCCGACTCGGGTTCGGAGAGTACCGGAATGAAGTGGAAGTTGTCGTGTTCTTTCGCCCAGCGCGCCGGCAGTTCCGGCAGGTAGAGGTCCTGCAGCGTCTTGACACCCCAGTAGAGGTGGATCTGGCGCTTGAGGCCGCGCTGGAAGGCGTCTTCGACCATGCTCTTGACCGGTGCGAAGCCGGTGGCGCCGGCGACGAAGACGATCGGGCGCTCGGATTCGCGCAGGCTGAAGTCGCCGATCGGGCCTTCGAAGCGGACTTCGTCGCCTTCCTTCATCTTCTCGAAGACGTGCGTGGTGAACTTGCCGCCGGTCATCAGGCGGATCTGCAGTTCGACGAACTCGGGTTCGTGCGGCGGGTTGGCGAAGGAGAAGGCGCGCCGTTGCTCGTCGTCGAGGATGATGTTGATGTACTGGCCGGCCTTGAACTTGATCTGCTGGCCTTCGGGCAGCTTGAGCAGGACGCGCATCACGTCGTAGGTGAGCTTCTCCATCTTGACGACGCGCGCGGTGTATTCCTGGATGCCGCTGACGACGGTGCTGGCCTGGTACTCGATGATTACGTCCTCGAGCGCGGTGGCGCAGCACGACAGAACCTTGCCTTGCGCCAGTTCGGCGTCGGAGAGTGCGCTCGGCTGGTAGAGGCCGGGGTCGACCTTGCCTTGCAGGACGGTGCATTTGCAGACGCCGCAGCCGCCGTTACGGCATTCGTAGGGCAGGTTGATGTCCTGGCGCAGGCCGGCGTCGAGCAGCGTTTCGCCAAAGCGCGCGCTGACCGATTTGTGATCGGGCTGGAAAGTGATCGAGGTCAGTGCCTTGGCCGATCCGAGCCGCTTCGGCGGTAGCCAGGGAACGAGGAAGAGCAGGCCGGTCAGGCCGAGAACCCAGAACCAGAGATGCAGCGGATTGGTGACATAGACCAGCGCCAGCACCGGCAACTCGAACCAGTCGAAAGCGATGCCGGTCGGTACCACCGACATGTCGGCTTCGCCGCCCTGGCTGAGAATCGGCTTGACCAGCGCGAGCATCACGAACATCAGTGTCACGGCGATGGCGACCGGCCGTGGCGGATTGATGTGCGCGCGCGGGACACGCTGGACGTGTACCCACATCACGATGGCGATGATCAGCGGGACGCCGATGTGCATGAAGGCGAGCAGCGTGAACAGGCGACTGTTGACGCTTTCGAGGAACAGGAAGTTGCGGATCAGCGTGCCGTTGAACATCGGCAGGATGTCGAACCATTCGGCGGTGGCGATGACCACGAATTGCGCCAGCTTGTCCCAGACGAGCATGAAGCCGTTGACGCCGGCAATGTAGATCAGCCACAGCAGCGCGACGCCGGTCAGCCAGGAAAAAGAGCGGAAGCCGCGATAGCGGTCGTAGGCGAAGTGCCGCAGCATGTGCAACAGCATCGTCAGGATCATGCCGTCGGTGGCGTAGCGGTGCACGCTGCGCAGGATGCCGCCCAGCCACCACTGGTTGTGGGTGATGCTCTCGACCGACTCAAAAGCGTCATGAACGCCGGTGTCGGCGAAGATGTAGAGATAGAGACCCGAGCCCAGCAGCAACCAGAATTGCCAGAAACTGATCGTGCCGAGGTGGTAGAAGGGGTTCAACTTGTCGCCAAAAGCGATATTGAACACGTTCTCGATACGCATGAACAGCCAGCGGATGACTTGTTGAATGATTTTGACCATTTTTGATGTCAGCTCGGGAAATTGATTAGGCGTGCGTGCCTGTTGGCGGGGGCATGTGCCGGCAGCAGCGTCTGGAGTGATTGGCAGTGGTGGCGATCACTTGAAGTACAAGCCGCCCTGGTCCGGATTGAAGTCGATGACCATCACCTGCCGCGGGGCGAGAGTGATCTCTTCCTCCTGGACGAATTTGAAGCCGGGATTGATCAGCTTGTCGTTCATCCTGACCGCCAGCTGGTGGGTGCCGGCCTTGACCTCGAAGCGCTTGTACACGGTTGACACGCCGTCCTTGTAGAGGCCGGTGGGGTGCATCACGGTTCGCAAAACATCCTTGCCGTCGAGGTCGACTTCGAGCTTGATGTCCGAGCGCTCGCGCGGGCAGTCCATCGGTGCGCGCATGTTCGGCGGCATCTTGGCGAGCTCTTCGGGTGTCCGTTTGCGACAGTCACGGTCGCCGAGGTGGCTGATCGAAAGCTTGATCAGGGCGACGTCGTCGGGGATCTGGTGATATTTCGGCGAGGTGGCGAAGTAGCCGATGAAAGCGGCAAAGGCGCCGTAGAGGATCACCTGGCCGACGATGGCGGCGGGTTTAAGCATGATGTGAAGCACTCCGCAGATAGGGTGGAAGGCGGTCGGTCGCAACCTCGAGGGTCTCGATCCGGGTTCTGAGTTCGCTTACCGCGGCGGCCAGCGCGCCGCTGTCGTGCGCCGAGCCGAGTAGCAGTTGCAGTCGCGAGGGCGGCACGTTGTGGCGCAGGTGCGGTTCGCGATCGCCGCGCAGGCGCTCGCTGGTCCAGCGCTCGCCGAGGCGGAAATCGCAACCGCCGCCGCGGCAGGCGGCGACGACGACGCCATCGGCGCCGCCGCGCAGCGCATATTCGACAAAGGCTGGCGGCAACATGCCGGCGCAGATCAGGTCGATGACCGCGGTGTCGGCGGCGGCCAGTGGCGCGGCTTCGGCACCGCGCGCGCAGGAAAAAACGACGATGCGCGTGCGGCCGGCGAGTTGCGCCAGCGCGTGTTCGAGCTGCTGGCGCAGCGCGTTGACCGGCAGTTGCGGCATGTCGATGCCGGTGACCAGCGTCTCGCGCCGGCGGAAAGGCGTTGATGATGGGCACGAGCCGGCGCAGATGCCACAACTGGCGCAGAGGTCGGCGTCGACGACGGCGAGCTTCAAGCCGGGTCGGCCCGGGTGCGGCGCCATGGTGATCGCCGCGTAGGGGCAGTCGACGTGGCAGCGGTCGCAGCCGGTGCAGTTGGCCGGGTCGACGACGGCGATTGGCTGCGCCCTGGCGTGCGGTAGCAGCGGCAGCGCGAAGAGCAGTGCCGTCAATCCGAAGAGCAGCGACCAGACAATTGCCGGCGAGCTGAGGTCGGTCAGCGGATGAATGAAGAGGATGAACCAGTCGTAAGCGAGTGCGCCGGGAACGGTCGCCAGATCGGCCGGTGGGTTGCTGAGCGCGGGTCTGAACAGCGCCAGCAGCGTCAGGGCGGCGGCGGTGCTCAGCATGACGCGTCGCGTCGGCAGGTAGTCGACGTGGCTGACGCGATGAACGTGCGCCCACAGGCCGAGGATCAGGAGCAGCGGGACGCCGAGATGGATGAAGATCAGGACCGTGAAGAAGCGGTCGCTGAGCGCGCTCGGCGACAGGAAATTGCGTGCCGAGGGCTCGCTGAAGATCGGCAGCCAGTCGAGCAGTTCGGTGGTCGCGGTGGCGGAAAGCTGCGCCAGTTCGTCCCAGACGATCCAGTAGCCACCGATTCCCGCGATATACGCCAGCCAGATCAGCGGGATGCCGGTCATCCACGAGTACAGGCGGAAGCCGAAGTAGCGGCCGTACGACCATTCGCGAACGAGGTGCAGCAGCATCACCAGCATGAAGCCGTCGGAAGCGTAGCGATGCAGGCTGCGCAGAACGCCGCCGAGGTACCACTGCTCGTTCGAGAGGTAGCCGATCGAGCTGTAAACGGCGTCGATGCCGGTGTCGAGGACGGTGTAGAGATAGAGGCCGCTGCCGACGATGATCCACAGCAGATAGAGAGCCATCGCGCCGAGATGGCGCAGGGGGTTGTCCTGGCCCCCAAACGGCGTATCGAAGGCTTCTTCAACACGCAGAAAAACGCTCTTCGTGCCGTTGCGCAATGCGGCGTGGACGCTCACGTGCTGGGGGCCTCTGAAGCTTGGTTGAGAATAATTATTAGCCGCTGATTATATAGCTTGCGGGCAGGAGGCGACTTGACACGAGTCAAATTGAAAACAAGCCAGGACGGGCCAGAGGAGCGTTGGCCGACCTCAGGGCTTGCTGCCGCTTGGCAGCGTTCGCCGCGCCGCCGCTGGCATTGGCAGCGGCCACAGCCAACACGCGTCAGGCAGCCAAACCGTCATTGCGAGGAGGCAAAGCCGAGGCGGCAATCCAGCTCTACCCGCTAATTTTCGTTCCATCACGGCGTCGACAACGCCAGGAGCCAAAGCTCTGGATTGCCGCGTCGGCTGCACCTTCTCGCAATGACGATCGCCACGAGCCTGGCTGCGCCGGCGTGCACCATTGCCCTAGACGCCCTCGGCAAAACCCCCTTGCCGCCAGGCCTCGAAGACCATCACCGCGACGGCATTCGAGAGATTCAGGCTGCGCTGTCCGGGCAGCATCGGCAGGCGCAGGCGCTGCTCGTCGGCAAATTCGGCCATCACTTCGGCCGGTAGTCCGCTGGTTTCCTGGCCGAAGACGAAGACGTCGTCGCTACGAAAAGCGGGGCTGTCGAAGCGGCTGCTGCCGCGGGTGCTGATCGCGAAGCGCCGCCGCCCGGCCAGGGCGTATTTGCACGCCTCCCAGTCCGGGTGGCGGAAGACGCGCGCGAACTCGTGATAATCGAGGCCGGCGCGCTTCAGCGAGCGGTCTTCCCAGCGAAAGCCGAGCGGCTCGACGAGGTGCAGTTCGCAGCCGGTATTGGCGCACAGACGGATGACGTTGCCGGTGTTCGGCGGGATCTCGGGCCGAAAGAGGACGACAGCGCTCACGGCGTCCTGGGCTGCTCGCGGCGCCGATTCTTCCAGAAATTGATCGACAGGAAGATCATGAAGCCGACGAAGGTCAGGAAGCCGGCGAACATGAAGTACAGCGAGTAGTCGGTGCGGTACTTGCCGGTGAGCGGGTCGTAGACCGAGCAGATGATGCGCACGCGCTGCATGATCTCCTGCAGGGTGCCCACTTCGGGCGGAATCGCCGAACCGGTGATCAGCACCTTCAGTGGCTCGCCGAGGTCTTCGGCGGTGAATTTTCACCGTAGACCTGGCGGACGATCTTGCCTTCGGCGTCGACCATCGTCACCTGGTTGAGGTGGTCGAAGCCGGCCGCGGTGGCGACGAAGCGAAAGCCGAATTGTGCCGCCAGCGCGTCGACGATCGCCGGCGCCGGGCTGAGGAAGTTCCAGTTCGGCAGGTCGATGCCGTACTGCCGCGAAAAATCCTTCAAGGCCGCCGGCGAGTCAAAGGGCTGGTTGAAGCCGATGCTGATCACGTTGAAGCGGTCGGCTCCCATCACGGCGACGGTGTTTTCGAGCGCTTTCTGGAGGTTACGGGTGGTCGTCGGGCAGACCTGGAAACACGCCGTGTAGATGAAGTTGACCAGCAGCGGCTTGCCACGATAGCGCGACAGCTCGACGGGTTGGCCCTGGCGATCGAGCAGAACGAAGTCGCCAAGCTGCTTGCCGATGACGCTTTGCGAGAAAGCGAAGGCGGCTTTTTCGTCGAGCGAGGTCAGCGTCAGGCCGCCGCTGAGCAGCCCTTGTGGGCGAGCAGTGAGCTTGGGAGCTTCGGCCGCTGCCGGCTCGGCAAGCAGCGCAGGTGCGGCGAGAAAGAGCAGCGCCGCCACCAGGGCGCGAAAGTACGGACCAACGCAAGGACCAATCATCGAAAGCTGCCAGTTGTGGATCAGGAAGTCGGCGCGTCAAGGCGCCAATTGGCTGTCCACGATGGCTGCCAGCAGCACCAGTGTCAACTGTATCAGCGAGGCATGAAAGCAGGTCATCGCTGTCTTGCGGTTGGTTTCGCGAGTCAGCAGCCAGGCTTTGTGGATGAACAGGAAGCCGCCGACGGCGGCGCCGACGAAGTAGATCACGCCGAGGCCGAAGGCCAGCGGAATCAAGGACGCGGCAACCAGCGCCAGGGTGCTGTAGAAGATCGTCCGGGCGGCGCGCTGGTCGCCGACGACGACCGGCAGCATCGGCACGCCAGCGGCCGCGTAGTCGTCGCGGAAGGCGATCGCCAGACTCCAGAAGTGCGGTGGCGTCCACAGAAAGAGGACCAGCGCCAGCGCCAGCGGCACCGCACCGACCTGCGGGTCGGCGGCGGTGGCGCCGGCGAGTACCGCCCAGCTACCGGCCAGCCCGCCAAAGACGATATTCAGCCAGGTCCGGCGCTTCAGCCAGACGGTATAGACGATGGCGTAGAAGAAGCCGCCGAGGAAGACGAAGAGCGCCGACCAGGCGTTGAGTGCCAGCCAGGCGGCGCCCACCGACAGCGCCATCAGGCCGGCAATGATCAGCAGCCAGATCGGGCCGTGGCGCAGTTCGCCGGTGACGAAGGGGCGCTTGCTGGTGCGCGCCATCAGGTGGTCGCTGTCGTGCTCGTAATACTGGTTGAAGGCGCCGGCGCTGGCTGACGAGATCAGCACCGAAAGCGTCAGTACCAGCAGTTGCAGCGGGCTCAGGCTGGGTCCGGGGCCGACCGCCAGGCCAGCCAGCGCGGTGAAGGTGATGACGACGCCGATACGCAACTTGAAGACGCCCAGAATGGCACGGAAGGGAAAGCCGGAAGTGCTGTTCGGTGGGAGCGTGGATTGCATGAGTCTCGATAGCGGTAGCTTGAGGTAATGGTTTGCCGTGAAAGCCGCTTTGCGGGCGGCTCAGACCTGCTTGAATCGGGCCTGCAGCAGCTCCAGGCCCGATTGAGGCAGGCCCCCACGCCGACGGCGTGGGGGAGGGCTCGATCAGCTGAGCAGCCAGACTTCGGAGAGGTACTTCCAGTTCACGAAGTAGTAGAGGACGAAGGTCACGAACAGCAACAGAGCCAGGACAACGGTGCCGGGGACCGGCACGTGGTCGTTACCATGCGCGACGGCCGATGCCGCCTGCGTGTTCGCCGGGATCGGTGTCGGCTTGTCGGAGACCTTGCCACCGTCAAGCTTCTTGCCGAACAGCAGTGAGCCGACGATGAGCAGGATCCACAGGCCGCCACCGATCACCGCGAGCACCCCGAAGATACCCGTCAGACCCATCATCAGGTAGGCAGCGCCCGGCCATTCATACTGGAACGGTGCGCCCGAGAAGGCCATGTCCCAGTGCCGGCGGGAAACGCCCAGCGTGCCGGCGCCCATCATCACCAGGCCGAGAATGCCCATGCTGATGCCGTACAGGTAGGGCTGGATCTGGCACAGCTTCGGCAGGATCAGCTCGCGCCGGAAGAGCACCGGAACGAGCAGGAAGGTGATCGACATGAAGGCCAGTGTCGTGCCGCTGACAACCGTGGTATGGAAGTGGCCCGGGACGTAGAAGGTATTGTGCATCAGCATGTTGATCTGCTCGGTACCGAGGACGACACCGGAGATGCCGCCGAGGAAGCCGAAGCTGACCAGCGAGATGAACATGCCCGAGAACACCGGGTTGCCCCAGGGAGCCTTGCGCAGCCACTCGAAGAGGCCGTTGGTGAAACCTTTGCGCCTTTGCGCGGCTTCGATCGCACCGGGAACCGTGAAACCGTGGATCATCGACGCCATCACCGCGAAGTACATGAAGTACGAGGTGTTGAGCACTTTCCACTCGGCGCTCATGCCCGGGTCGGACAGCAGGTGGTGCGCGCTGGCCAGTTGCAGGAAGAGGATGTAGAGCAGGAAGGCAAAGCGCTGAAACTTTCTCGGACAGCGGCTTGGCGTTGAACAGCACGGCGGCGGTCAGATACCAGACCGAGACGTGTGCGGCAACGTTGATCTGCTGCGACGAGTGCCCCAGGCCCCACCACACCATGCGGTACAACTGCGCGTCGATTTCCTTGATCCAGCCCATCGACCAGAAGAAGGTCGGGATCAGGATGCCGGCGCCGGAGAGGATGGTGAAGGTGGCGATGATCGCCGCGGTCAGCGCGCCGAAGGTCACCAGTGGCAGCGAACCCTGGTAGGTCTTGTCCTTCTTGGCGACGACCAGCGTGCCGAAGAAGACGCAAGTGCCGAGCAATGCACCGACGGCGACCAGGATGATGCCCAGGTAGAAGTGCGGTTGCGCCTGCATCGGTACGTACGAGGTGAACATCACGCTCGATTCACCCTGGAAGATCGCGACGTTGGTGATGATGCCGCCGACGACCATCAGCCAGAAGCCTAGCCAGGCGACCTTCGGTGCCGCTATTCGACAACGCAGCAGCGTCGATGAGGCGAAGTAAAGAACGGCCATTTCGAAGAACAGGATCCACAGGATCAGCATGTCGATGCCGTGGGCGGTAAGGATCAGGTAGAACTGGTCGGCGGGCAGCAGCTTGATCGCCGGCCAGCGGGTGAGGATCACCAGCAGCGCGGTGACGCCGCCGACGAGCAGCCAGAGGACGCCGGCGACGGCATTCCAGCGCATCAGTTTCTCGGCCTGGTCCTCAAACTGCATTCCCGAGATCGGACAGGTACGGTACGTGGTTGCCATCTATTTACTCCCCCTTTTTCGTCACGTAGATACGGCCGAGCATCGAGGAATGGCCGATACCGCAGTATTCGTTGCAGACCACGGCGTAAGTACCTGCCTTGGTCGGCGTCATTTTGACCACGTGCTCATAGCCGGGGATCACCTCGATGTTGATGTTGACCGGTTGCAGCGAAAAGCCGTGCAGGTAATCCATCGACGACAGGTGGATCTTGTAGGTTTGACCTTCCTCGAGTTCGAGGATCGGGTACCAGGCCCACAGGCGGGCGATCAGGTAGCCGTCACCACCAGCGGGGACCTTGACCACCGGGATGTCCTGGTCGGTCTCGGTACGGATGGTGTTCTCGGCGATGAATTTCTCGGCCTTGGCGGCGAACAGCTCGGGGGTGATCCTGTACGCCTCGTTGGACAGGTTCTGCTTCCCGTAGACGTGCCAGTAAATCATCATTCCGAACATGATCATCCCCCACACGAAGGCGATCGCTATCCACGCCCATTCGACCTTGTCGATGGGTTGCTTCCACCAGAGCCGATCTGACGGCGGCAGAATTGCACTCATATTTCTTTCTCCCTGATGTGACTGACTGGCTTACTTGGCAACCGGCGTGTTCATGATGTCGATGATGCCCCACAGGATGTAGAGCAAGCCAGGCGACGCCACACCGAGAAACAGCAGCAGGAAGTGGTTGTCCAGCAGCTTCTGCATGAACGGGATGTCGTCATCTTTCTCGTCGACCATGGGTAGTCCTCCATCACTGATTGGCGCTCGTGGCGCTTGGCATTTGCCGCTAGCGGCGAATTTCTTGGGCTTTCGGGGCACAATTGGCGGAAGGATACCCGCTCTTGGCGGGCTTTTGATTTGATGCACGTCAAGAACGCGGAAAGACGGTGGTTGCCGGCAAAGCCAGCAAGGACGGGGCTTGCAGGCCCGGCCCTGCGACTCATCGTCGCAGCCGCCGGAGCGCTCGGGGAGGCGCTTAATCGGCCTATAATCCGCGCTTCGCTCATCCTCTCTTGGCCGGGTTCCTGGTATGGACAAAGTCGCTCGTCGGCAAATCGCGCTCTGGCTGCTGATCTGCAGCGCCATGGTCTTCTCGATTCTGGTCGTCGGCGGCGTTACCCGCCTGACGCATTCGGGTCTGTCGATCGTCGAGTGGAAGCCGCTCATCGGCGTCGTGCCGCCGCTCAACCAGAGCGAATGGGACGAAACCTTCGACAAGTACAAGCAGACGCCCGAATACCAGAAAGTGAACCATCAGATGTCGCTCGACGAGTTCAAGGGCATCTTTTTCTGGGAGTACTGGCACCGTGTCCTGGGGCGCCTGATCGGCGTCGTCTTCCTGCTGCCATTCCTCTATTTCTGCTGGCGACGCAAGGTCGAGCGGGCGCTGGTGCCGAAGCTGCTCGGGATCTTCCTGCTCGGCGGCATGCAGGGGGCGATGGGCTGGTACATGGTCAAGAGCGGCCTGGTCGATGACCCGCGCGTCAGCCACTACCGGCTGACTGCACATCTGTCGCTGGCTTTCCTGATTTTCGTGGCGATGTTCTGGCTGGCGCTCGGGCTGCTCGCCGAGCGCACCCGCACGACCAGCGATGCGACGCTGCGAGGCTTGCAGCGCATCGGCTTCTGGCTGCTGATCCTGGTCGGCTACATGGTCGTCAGCGGTGGTTTTGTCGCCGGAATTCGCGCCGGCAAGGCGTACAACAGCTTTCCGCTGATGAACGGCCACATCCTGCCGCCGGAAAGCTTCGTCATCGATCCCTGGTACCTCAACTTCTTCAACAACATGGCGCTGGTTCAGTTCGACCATCGCCTGGGCGCCTGGCTGCTGGCCTTCCTGGTGCCGTGGTTCTGGTGGAAGATCAAATTGGCGGCGGCGGTGTCGGCCACCGCGCGGCGGGTCGCGACGCTGCTTCTGGTGATGCTGTTGGTGCAGATCGTGCTCGGAATTTCGACGCTGTTGCTGGCCGTTCCGGTCGGGCTGGGCGCTGCGCATCAGGGCGGGGCGATGCTCGTCCTCGGGATGCTGCTGTGGTTGAACCATGAATTGCGGGTGGCGCGCGAGTGGCGCGTGTGACGAGCTCTACCCGTTGATCAGCAGCCCGGCTTGGCGCTTGCGGCGAATCCGCCAGACAGCGCTGCTGCTGACCGCGTTGTCGCTGTTGGTGGTGCTGCTCAGCGCCTACCTGCGGCTCGATGGCGCTGGCCTGGCTTGCGCGAATTGGCCCGCGTGTTACGGGCAGCTGCTGCGCGGCGAGGTGCAGGCGCCGGCGCTGGCCTTGCCGCGACTGCTGCATCGTGCTGCCGCGTCGCTGATCCTGTTGCTGGTCGGCTACCTGCTCTGGCTGTGCCTGCGTCGTCCGTCGATCCGGCCGCTGGTGCGTCCGGCGACGCTGCTGGCCGTGCTGGTACTGGCGCTGGCAGTGCTCGGCTTCTGGAGTTCGGACCCGCGCCTGCTGCTGGTCGGTTTTCTGAATATTCTCGGTGGCCTCGGTCTGGTGACTTGCTCGTGGCGAGTGGTGCTCGCCAGTAGCCCCGCCTACCCGGAACGCGCGCGGCGCGCTTCGACGCCGACGCTGGCGCTGCGTCTCGGTGCGGCCGTGTTGTCACTGACGGTCGTTGTGGCGCGCTGATCGGTGCTGGTTCGGCCGCACTGGCTTGCCCTTCGTTTCCCGACTGTGGCGGCCAGTGGTTGCCGCGGCGGTCGGCTGGCCCGGCTTGGCAAGGCTTCGCGACGCTGGCTGTGGTGCCGCCGGCCGGCGATGCGGCGGCGGTGACGCTGCATCTGTTGCACCGTTGGGGGGCGCTTGCCGCGCTGCTGCTGCTGCTGCTGCTGCTGCGCTGCGGGACTCTACTGACGGCGCCACGCGCAAGCTGGCCGTGATTTTGCTTGCTGCTGCTCGCCAGCGAAGTTGCGCTCGGCGGGCTGGTGGTGCGCAGCGGCTTCAATCTGTCGCTGGCGGTTCGCCCATGTCGTCGGTGCCGCGGTGCTGCTGGCGGCGCTGAGCAGCCTGCGCCGACGCTAGCTACACTTCAGGACGCGGCGCCGCCTGGCGCGCACCCAGCGGCCTCGTCTAGTGTGTGCTGGTGGTCGCTGGCCGGTGCCGCCATCGCCGTCAGGTCGCGGACCTCGGCCTTGATCTGGACGGTCTCGACCTGCTTGTCGGGGCCCTCGATTTGCAGCGTCAGCGGTACCGAATCACCCTCTTCAGCGGCTGTTTGAGGTTCAGCAACATGACGTGGTAGCCACCCGGGGCCAGGTGCACAGGCGTGCCGGCAGGCAAGGCCAGGCGCTCGACGGCGCGCATTTTCATGATCCCACCGTCCATCTTCATTTCGTGGATTTCGCTGACGCCGGCTGCCGGGCTGACTACCCCGACCAGCGCCGCGCCGGATTTGCTGGTGATTTCCAGGAAGGCGCCGGTTGCCTGCTGGCCGCTGACGGTGCCGCGTACCCACGCATCCTTGACCTCGACGTCGCCGGCGAGTGCGCTCGCCGCCGCGGCGCCAAGCACGATGGCCAGCGCCAGTTGATTCTTCTTGCTTTCAAGCTGTACTCCTCGGTCGTTCAGGGGAGGCTGGATTATAGACGGCGGCCCGGCGCGGCGCGGCTGCGACAAAATGCCGCAAGCGACGCTTGCCTAGCTGGCCGCGTTCAGGGCTTCTGGTGCCAGTTGCCTTGCGCGTCCTCGACCCACCAGCCGGAATGAAACTGCGCTTTCCAGCGCTTGACCTGCGCTTCGCGGGCGGCCGGCTCGGCGTCCTGGCCGCCGTGCGCTTCGGCAAGGGCGTAGATCAGCGAGTTGCGGTCCGGGTTTTCCTGGTCGATGAGTTTCTCGGCGATCTGCCGTTGCGCCAGGTTGAGCCGGCTGCCGTCACGGATCTTGATCATGCCGTCGTTACCGAGGCCGATGATCCCGGGATCGTAGAAATAGACCAGTCGCGAGCTTCGTTGCGCGAGCGTGTGCCTGACGATGATCACCGGCGGCGTGCCGATATCGAGATTGATCGGGTCGCTGGGCGGCGCG
>NZ_CAJQTX010000012.1 GCF_907163085.1 Candidatus Accumulibacter sp. ACC003 | reverse complement strand
GGTGAGATCATCAGTGCGCCGAGTCGCCGTGAGCTTCGGCTTCCTTGTTCGTCACTGGCCTTCGTATACCTCGCCTCGGGCCGTCGCGAAATCCCTCGCCTTCCTGGTAACCTTGTCCGCGACCGTCATGGTGCGCGCGTGGAGTCGACACGGATGCGGCCGCGGCCGGAAATTGCAGCACTTCCCTTCTCCGGCCCGACGACGGCAGCGTGCGAGGTCATACCGCCCCGGCTGTCAGATACCCTTCGCGAACTCGATCCCGCGTAGGGCCTCGGTGAGGTTTCCTGGCGGAGAGGATCACGGCCTTGCCTTTTCGACCCAGTCTTCAGCTGCGTCGCAAGAATGACGATCTGTCCGTTTGGCGGCGCCTGCGAGCCGCAGGCCGTGGGGCAGCTAACGCGCCTTCTTGATCGCTGCCGGGTCGAACCCCGGGTGCAGCAGTTCGTTGAGGAGATCCGGCCCACACGGCCGCGGCTTCTTTTTACATCAGGCCCTGCGAGCATTTCCATCGAGATGCCACCATCGCATGCGCCCGGTTACGTTTTGCCGCTCCGTCGGCGCACCCAGTCGGCCTTCCTGGATCGTGAACCTCGCGTCCCTGCATGTCCTTGTAGTGATCCTCGAGTTGGGCGCGGCGTGCAGCAGCTGCGCGTAGATGTCGGCATCAGCTCTTCAAGCGACGGGAAGCGCGGCGCCGGTCGTCTTCACGGAACCAGCGCCAGTTTGCGCCCAGGGCTCGAACCTTCGACCGGTGATCTGTGCGGCGTACGGTTGCCGGCGCGCCGGCTCTCGCCCTTTGCTGACAGACATTCCCGTTGAGAGGTCTTCACCGGGGGGTAACCGCTTCTGCGCATGAAGGCGAACAACCGGTGGCGCTGTTGTCACCGAGGTTGCCGAAGACCATGGCCTGGACGTTCCCGCTGTTCCCCATTCGCGTATTCGTTGCAATTCGCGGTACACCTGCGCAACGTCGTTGTTTCCACTCTGGAAACTGCCATCACCGCCCCAAGTTTCTCCACGTATCGTCGGAACTCGCGGCCACTCTGGCACGAATCACCCCTTGAAAGCGCGCACCAGTTCTTTCGTCTTCGTCGGTGTCGACTAAGGGTATCGAGCTCGACGCCCTTCTTCTCCTGAGCATTCGTGACCACTCTCGAAGGGTAATTCTCCATCTTGATACGGCTTGAGGCCCTCACCACGGCGCCGTACATCTGCCAAAACGACGGTACGAGTCCCAGCAATGCGTTTCGTTGCCGGTCTTGCGAGCCGTCCGCGACAGCTGCGTCGTTTGAGAGGACCGAGTTCAGGAATGGTGTCCATCTCCCCGGCATTGACCCCGCAACCCGAGCGCACGGATAGCAGACACGGATCCGATCGGAGGTTCGCCGAATTTCTTGCCCACTCCTGTTTCAATGAAGCAACGCTGTCGCGGACGTCGGCCCGATCAGCTTGAGCCCGGCGTCCTGGCCCTTGGCCTTTGTGTACGGTGCAGACTTCGGGGCACCGATCGCGACCGGGTGTACGGGCGATTCCCAGGCGGCACATCTCGGCCAGTTTGGCACACCGTTCCTCCCAGCAAATTTTCTGGGCTCGCCCTTCGGTTCGGCTGCACCAAATTAGGAGAACGTCTTGGTTTGTTGTGACATAAATACCCTCGTGGGATTGACGGAAAAGAAAAAGCGCGCTGCGAGCGGCACGCTCGAAGGATCCCTGAGTGGGTGCTCCCGGCCTGCCCCGTCACTGCGTTTTACGCGCTCCCGACCCGCAACGGGTCAGAGCGAGGAGCTTGCGGCGCTGGCGCCAGCATCGAGCCAGATCTCTTCTGCTTGCTCCATCTTGATCGACCGCAGTGACATTCGTTCGACGCAACATGCCGCCGCCCTTGCGTATTCATAGTTTGAAGGCAAACGCTTGCCGGGCCGGCTTGATCCACGCATTGTTCCGGGCAGACGCCCCGTAGCAGTTGTCGCATTCGAAGCACGTTGCCGCAAGAACAGGCAGCGGCGCGCTTCGAACAGTGCTTGCTTTCGTGAGCCACCCGGACCTCGTCGAAGGTCATTGCACGATGCTGTCGAGCATCGGCCGCATCGTTTTAAGGTGCTTCGGCGTAAACCCTGTATTGCGCTTCTCGAACATCGCGGACTTCATTCTGCGTGCGGGGTGACGTGTCTTCTCTCCACGCAACCATGCGTCGAGTGCCGTGCCGCTTGCTTGCCATGACCGTCCGAACGGGACGTTGCGCTCGCTTGAACCCTGGGTCGCCACCGGCGAAATGCCCGGTGACCGGTCATCATGTTCGGCCCCGACCTTACCACGCCGTCGCTCATGCCTGCCGGAACTCCTGGGTAGTCCGAGATCGACGATCCTTGCCGAGGCCATCACCAGCGCGTCGGCTCCGATTGTCTCGACTTCGCCGTGGCTGTGGGATCCTACTTGTTGCGACAAGGGCCATTTTTTCAATGGTCAATGACGATTCATCCGCCTGGGTGATGGTCGACAGCCACTTGACCATGATCCCTTCCTGGATCGCTTCTTCCATCTCGAAGTCGTGCGCCGGCATCTTGTCGCGGGTACGGCGATAGACGATCAGCGGTTCGGCACCCATCCGTTTGGCGGTACGGGCGACGTCGATGGCCGTATTGCCGCCGCCATAGACGACGACGCGGCGACCGAGCATCGGCTTTTCTTCGCCTCCATGCTGCGCAGCATCGAGATGGCGTCGACGATCTTCGCGGCGTCACCAGCCGGGATGCGCGCCCGTTTGCCGATGTGCGCGCCGACGGCCAGGAAAGCCGCGTCGAACTTGCCTTCCTGCATGGTGGTCAGGATGTGTCGACCTTGCTGTTCAGCTTGACCGTGACGCCCAGTTCGACGACGCGCTGCATTTCTGCCTCGAGCACGTCGCGTGGCAGGCGGTACTTGGGGATGCCGAAGCGCATCATGCCGCCGAGCAGCGGTCCGGCCTCGTACACCGTGACCTGGTGACCCTGCCGGCGCAGGTGGTAGGCGGCCGACATGCCGGAAGGTCCGGCGCCGACAACCAGGACATGCTTGCCGGATTCGCTGCTCGGTGGCGTCAGCTTCCAGCCGCGCTTGAGTGCCTCGTCGCCGAGGAAGTGCTCGACCGAATTGATGCCGACTGGCGCGTCGATCTGGCCGCGGTTGCAGGCACCCTCGCAGCTGTGGTAACAGACGCGGCCCATGATCGCCGGGAAGGGGTTGTCGCGGGTCAAGTGCCGCCAGGCACTTTCGTAGTCGCCCGATTCGGCGTGAAACAGCCAGCCTTGAATGTCTTCACCCGCCGGGCACTGCTTGTTGCAGGGCGGCAAGCGGTCGACATAGACCGGCCGCGAAGTCCGCCACGAACCGGTGTGGTTGGCCAGCGAAGAGCCGGGGTCTAGGGTAATGGCAAAGGGTTTTTTCCATCAGTTCGCCTCCTGGTCGAGCAGTCCGTATTTCCGAATATTCTTGTCTGCCGCCGCTTGCAGGCGGGCGATCGTTGCTACCGCCGGGTTCTTTCCGAAGAGGTGCGCGTAGCGCTTCTGCAGCCGCAGATATTCCTCGACGGGTTGCTTACGGCGAATCTTCAGTACGTCGGTGACCTCGCCGTTCTCTGCCTCGAAGACCGGGAAGATACCGGTTTCCTTGGCCAGGCGTGCCAGTAGGATGGTGTTTTCGGAAGCCGCTCCCCAGCCCAGAGGGCAGGGCACCAGAATGTGGATGTAGCGTGCACCACGCATGCCCATGGCCTTGGTGACCTTGTATTCGAGATCGCGAAGGTCGGCAACGGTGGCCGTGGCAACGTAGGGAATCTCGTGCGCCATGGCGATTGCCGGGACGAACTTGCCCTGGCCGAAGGCGTTTCCGGGTTCGGGACCGACCGGCATGGTCGTTGCCGTGCGCGCGGCGGGTGGCGTCGCAGAACTGCGTTGCACACCGGTGTTCATGTAGCCACCGTTGTCGTAACAGATGTAGAGGACGTCGTCATTGCGCTCGAACATCCCCGAGAGGCAGCCGAAACCGATGTCGGTGGTGCCGCCGTCGCCGCCCTGGGCGACGACGCGGACGTCGTCCATCTGGCCTTTGTGTCTTTTCACCTTGATCGCTGCGGCGATGCCGGTGGCCACCGCGGCGGTGTTGCCGAACAGCGAGTGAATCCACGGGATCTGCCAAGACGTTTCCGGGTAGGGCGTCGAGAAGACCTCGAGGCAGCCGGTGGCGTTGGCGGCAATCAGGCGACCACTGGCGGCTTTCATCGCCGCATCGATGGCGTAGCGTGCGCCGAGTGCTTCACCGCAGCCCTGACACGCGCGGTGTCCGGAGTTCAGTGAGTTGGTGCGCTCGATATTGGCCTGGACGCTGCGTTCTGCCGGTTCGAGCAGGCGATTGCCGACGGTGAAGGTGCCGGTCTGATAGAAGTGAACGGGTTGGAAGCTCATGGTGGTTCTCCTCAGCCCATCCGGGCGGCGATGACGCCGACGTCGCGCAGCATGCTTTCAGCTGCCGGACCCGAACGGCGCGTCGTGCGCTCGCGTTCGAGTTGCTTGTTGACCACGTCCCAGTCGAGATCGAGAAAGGTCAGGCGTTCGAGTTCGTCGCGGACGGCTTTGCCAAACAGCGCGTGCAGTGACTTCATGGTGATCGCTCGCCCGCCGAGTCCAGCAACCACGGTATAGCCTTCGAGCTGCAGCCCGGACATCGCCATGCGCACGTCGGTCGACACGACGCCGCCGATGCCGACCGCCAGACTCTTCTCGAGGACCACCACGCGCTTGGCGTTCTGCAGTGCCGCGCGGACGTTCTCGAGTGGGAAAGGACGGTATGAACCGATTCCCAGAACGCCGATTTTCACGCCCGCCTGGCGCATTTCGTCGACGACGTCCTTGATCGTTCCGAGAATCGAACCCATCGCGACGACGATGGTTTCCGCGTCGTCGGTCAGATAGGAGTGCGTCAGACCGCCCGAATCGCGACCAAATATCGCCTTGAACTCGGCGGCCAACTTCGGGATCAGTTCGAGAGCCTGCATCTGCTTGGCGTGCGCGAGGTAGCGGACTTCGGAGAAAGCTTCCGGGCCAACCATCGCGCCGATCGATACCGGATCCCTGGGGTCGAGTACCTGGCGTGGTTCGTAAGGTGGCAGGAACTCGTCGACCTGTTCCTGGGTGGGTACATCGACGCGCTCGTAAGCGTGCGTAAGAATGAAGCCGTCCATGCAGACCATCACCGGCAGGCTCACTTCTTCGGCCAGCTTGAAGGCCAGAATGTGCAGATCGAGCGCTTCCTGGTTGGTCTCGGCGAAGAGCTGGATCCAGCCGCTGTCGCGCTGCGAGAGCGCGTCGGTGTGGTCGTTCCAGATGTTGATCGGCGCGCCGATGGCACGGTTGGCGACGGTCATGACGATCGGCAGGCCGAGGCCGGAAGCGTTGTAGACCGCCTCGCACATGAACAGAATGCCCTGCGAAGCCGTTGCGGTATAGGTGCGGGCACCGGTTGCCGACGAGCCGATGGCGACGCTCATCGCGGCAAACTCGGACTCGACGTTGATGAACTCGCAGTCGGCGACCTCTCCTGACTTGACCATCTCGCCCAGGCCTTCGACGATGTGCGTTTGCGGCGAAATCGGGTAGGCGCAAATGACCTCGGGCCGGCAAAGGCCGACGGCCTCGGCAACGGCGTGTGAACCTTCAGTCTGTTTAAGCATGTGCGGCCTCCTGCTGACTTGCCCCGGCGATCTCGTCGGTGACGAACTGATAAGCCTCTTTGGCGGCAGCGATATTGTTGCTGGCTATCTTCTCCGAGAACTTGGCGTTGATCGCCTTGATCACGGACTCCAGGCGGATGATTCCCGACGCGGCGGCAAAGCCCGCCAGCAAGGGGACGTTGGGCATTGGCCGGCCGACGTGCTTGCGACTGATATCGGTCGCGGGGACCGTACAGAGCCGCTCTTTCGGCCAATCACGGACGAAGTCGCCGAGGCCGAGCTCGGTGAAGCTGCGGCTGGTGTTGATCAGGATGAAACCGCCTTTTTTGAGGCCGGAGAAGACATCGACCTGGAACAGCAGCGTCGGATCCTGAATGATCAGCGCGTCGGGCTCCATGATGGGCTCACGCAGCCTGATCTCCTGGTCGGCGATCCGACAGAAAGCGACTACCGGAGCGCCGGTGCGCTCCGATCCAAAACTCGGGAAGGCCTGCGCATGGCGACCTTCCTCGAATGCGGCAATCGACAACATCTCGGCAGCGGTGACCACGCCTTGGCCACCGCGACCGTGTATTCGGACTTGGAACATGTTTCCTCCAGTGTTGAACTGCGGTTGTACATCGCTGTCGTTTTTTTGGTCGCCAGCATAGCTCAGTTCGAGTTCATTGAAAACAACGATACGGTGCGTTATCAGCAGACTCGCGTTTGGTGACAATGAAAGTTGCGTCCGCGACTCATCAATCTTCCTTCTTGTCGCCCGCCGAACGATCCCGGCGTACAAGCCGGAATGCGCACGGCAAGTGGCAGGAGAAGGTCATGACGGCCATTATGAGGGGCTCGACACACGACGACCGTTGGCAAGCGCGGTAACCTCTGCCGCCGGCAGACGGCGTCAGTTCTGCGCGTCGTCCAGGGAACGGCGGCCTGCGGCCGAAGGCGTCCCAGGTGTTGCCGATGCGCCGCGCGCTGCCACTCGCTTGCCTGCGTGCTGACGCCGCAGTCCTCGCCGGCAATCGCCTACGCCCCCGGTCTCTTCGGCATCAGGACCGTATAGTCGAAGTCAAGGAGCACGCTTGGATCGTAGCTGCCGTCTGCCTGCTTGTACGGGAAGTCGGCACAGCTGCGGTCCTTGGTCGCCACCGTCCGCACGCGCAGCGCGCCAAGGTCATGGCGGCCAGGCAAGGACATCTGTTCGACGATTTCTGACCAGGCGTACACCGTGTCGCCGGCGAAAGCCGGCGCGACATGCCGGCCGGCGTTGATCGCCGCGACGCTGAAGGCATTGGCCAGGCCGTTGAACGACAGCGAGCGCGCCAGGCTGATGATGTAACCACCGTAGACGATCCGGCGTCCGAAACGCCCGCTCTTTTCCGCGTGCTGGTTGAAGTGCACCCGCGCCGTGTTCTGGTACAGGCGGGTGGCCATCATGTGCTCGCTTTCTTCGATGGTCATGCCGTCGACGTGATCGATTCTTTCGCCGACGCGATAGTCGTCCCATAGGTCGGTGCTACCCGAGAGGGTGGTGTCGTAGCCGTCCACCCGGATGCCGGCGGGAATCACCAGGTCGCTCGCCGCAACGGCGTCGTGAAGCTCGGGAATCACCGTTTCGGGCGCCGGCGACGCCGGATCGCGCTTACGAACCATCACCCAGCGGCAGTAATCGAGCGCGATCTGGCCACGCTGATTGACGCCACACGAGCGCACGTAGACGATGCCGGTTTTGCCGTCGCGATTTTCCTTGAGCCCGATCACCGTCGAATCCGCGGTGAGTGTGTCTCCGGGATAGACGCGGTGGCCGAAGCGCCCGGTCGAGTAGCCGAGGTTGGCAATAGCGTTGAGCGAGATATCGGGAACGGTCTTGCCAAATACCACGTTGAAGGCCAAGAAACTGTCCACCGGTGAACGCGGGAAGGACAAGCTGTGGGCGAAGGTGTCGGCCGACGTCAGGGCAAAACGCGAGCCGGTCAGCGCGGTGTACAGCGCCACGTCACCTTCGGTAATCGTCCGCGGCGTCGCATGCACGATCGTCTGACCGACGTGGAAATCCTCAAAGAAATTGCCCCATCTGGTTTTTTCACTCATTGTCGATTGTCCTCGCCACTTCGCGTGGCCGCTCTACAGTCCATACGCCGCCGCCAGGTCCGGATCGCGCCGGGCAACCAGTTGCGCCAGATCGACGATCACCCGGGCCTGCTTCCAGGTCGCATCGTCCTGCATTTTGCCGTCGATTGTCGCCACGCCGCTGCCATCCGGCATCGCTTCCAGAATGCGCTTGGCAAACAGTACTTCCTTGACGTCGGGGCTGAAGACGCGTTTGGCGATGGCGATCTGGTTGGGCGCCAGCGACCAGGCACCCGAGCAGCCCATCAGGAAGGCGTTGCGGAACTGCGCTTCGCAAGCGGCTTCGTCCTTGAGATCGCCGAACGGTCCGTAGAACGAGCGCAGGCCGTGCGCGACGGCTGCGTCGACCATTCGCGCGACGGTGTAATGCCAGAGGTCCTGCTGAAAGAAAGCGCGCTGCTCGCGTCCTTCTTCGGGGTCGGCAAGGACGCCGTAGCCGGGATGCCCGCCGCCTACCCGTGTCGTCTTCATGCCACGTGAGGCCGCCAGATCGGCCGGGCCGAGGCTCAGACCGTGCATCCGCGGACTGGCGCCGCAGATCGCCTCGACGTTGGTCACCCCCTGCGCGGTCTCGAGCAGAGCGTGCAGGAGGATCGGCTTGCGGACGCCATACCTGGCTTCGAGCAGCGCGACGTATTGATCGACGAAGTGGATGTCCCACGGCCCCTCGACTTTGGGAATCATGATCACGTCAACTTTGTTGCCGACGTGCTTGATGATCTCGGTGATGTCGTCGAGTACCCACGGGCTGTTCAGAGCGTTGATCCGCACCCACATGCCGGTGTCGCCGAAGTCGTGTCCGCTCAGCAGCTCGATGAAGCCGGCGCGCGCGGCGTCCTTGGCGTCGATGGGAATGGCGTCCTCGAGGTTGCCGCACATGACGTCGCATTTGGTCGCCGTTTCGGGTGCCTTGCTGCGGATCTTCTCGATGTGCGGAGGAAAGAAATGGATCATTCTCTCGGGTCGCACCGGCAGTTCGCGCAGCGGTTGTGGTGCGCCAATGGCGAGCGGCTTGTAGAAATGAACGGGTAGCTTCATGGCATTTTTCCTGGTGAAAAGAAGTGTCTGATAGCGAAAGGCGGCAAAGCCGTCGTTGACGAAGGGTTCAGGCTGGTCCGGCGACCACGCCGGCGTCGTGCAGACGGCCGACTTCGGCTTCACTCATGCCGAGAACGTCGAGCAGTATCTGGTCGGTGTGCTCGCCGAGCAGCGGCGCCGGCTGCGCCGGCACGCGTGGCGAGCGAGAAAAGTCGAGTGGCGTCGTCGGCATCAAATAGGAGCCAACGCCAGGCTGCTCGGTCATGCTGAACAGCGGATTGTCGATCGAGCAATCGGGATCATTGGCAAGCGCCTCGCGAACGCTGCGATAAGGGCCCCAGGAGACGCGATGCGCATCGAGGATTTCGGCCGCTTCGGCGAGCGTACGGGCCTGGCACCATGGCTCAATCAGCGCGGCAATCTGTTGGCGGGCGCGAAAACGATTGCCCTCGTCGTCGAGGTCGAGGCCGAGGCGGACGCCAAGTGCGTCGATCGGCTCTTTCAAACCGGTCGCCTTGACCAGGTCGCGCCACTGTCTGCGCGTCAGGCCGACGATCATCAGGCGCTCTGCCGTCGAGCGTTTCAAAGTCGCGGCCAAAAGCGCCGTACAGGTAGTTGCCCTGCTTCGGCCGGTCGGCGTCGTTGACCATCACCTCGGCGATCATCCCGACGTTGCCGATCATCGCCAGCGCGACGTCTTTCAGCGCCAGGCGTACCAGCTGCCCTTCACCGGTCAGGCGCCGCTGTCGTTCGGCAGCGAGCATGCCAATGGCAATCATCTGGCCGCTGATGAAGTCCCACGCCGGGAAAACGTGGTTAACGACGTCCGGCGAGGTGTTGGGCCCGGTCATGAAGGGCAGGCCGACCTGCGGGTTGACGGTGTAATCGACGTCCGAGCTACCGTCGCGGCGTCCGGTCAGGTTGACCATGATCAGGTCCGGGCGATGTGCTTTCAGGGCCTCGTAGCTGAGCCAGCCGGTGGCCGGGAAGTTGGTGCTGAAGAGGCCGGCGTTATCGCCCGGCGCACAGATCAGCTGCGTCAGCAAGGCCTGCCCACGAGGATTGCGCAGGTTGACGGCGATCGAGCGCTTGCCCTTGTTCATGCCCGCCCAGAAAAGGCTGTGCTGGCCATTGCGGCTTAGTGGCCAACGATGATAATCGAGGCCGCCACCGATCGGGTCGAAACGGATCACGTCGGCACCGAGTTGCGCCAGCGTCATGCCACCGAGCGGCGCCGCGACGAAAGCCGAGCCTTCGACGACCCGCATGCCCTTGAGAATTCCATCCATAAGCTTTACCACTCCTGCTTGTGCGCCCTGCGGCGGCAAATAGCTACACCAGGCGGTCGCAACGCGTTCTCGCCCATTCGTTGCATTCCTTGCATTCGTTGGCCCGGCCGATAACGATGTCGCGTGCCACGGGTTTTCGCGTCGGCCAACTCAGCGACGCCAGCCTTGGCTGCGGGAGCGCCGTAGCCGGCATTGCTGCTCAGATGACGCGTTTCTTGCGCAATTCCTCGATTTCGGCCGCGTCTACTCCCAGCAGACCGCCGAGTATTTCGTCGGTATGTTGGCCGAGGCGCGGCCCGAGATGCTTGATTCGGCCAGGCGTCACCGACAGGCGCGGCAGCACCGACGGGACGATTACGGTCTCGCCAATGTCGTCCTCGTCGATCGCTACCAGGTTACGCCGGGAATGAAACTGCCGGTCACCGAAAATGTCGGCAATGCTGTTCAAAGGACCGGCCGGCGCGCCGGCGGCGAAGCAGCGGTCGAGGATTTCTTCACGGCGCAGCGAACCGCACCAGTCCCGGACGATTTCGTTGACGTCGTGGCGGTTTTCCAGCCGTGTCTTCTGGTCGCCGTAGACATGTGCCGCCGCCAGCTCGGGTCGCTTCATGGCAATCGCCAGGCGCTCGAAGAGTTTGTCGGTCACGCAGGAAATCGCCACCCACTTGCCATCCTCCTTGGTTGGGAAATGGCCGTGCGGGCAAGCAAAGTCGTTGTGCGTCGGACCGTGCCGCTCACGGACTCGTTCGAACATGCCGTAGGCGGGCGCCAACTCGTCGGTGCAGCGAAAAACCGATTCGTACAGCGCGGCGTCGATGTATTGTCCCTGGCCGGTGCGATCGCGATGGCGCAAGGCCATCAGGATGCCGACGCAGCCGTACAGGCCGGTGAGGTAGTCGCCGAGAGTCGTCGATCCCGGCGTCACCGGGGTTCCGCGCGGCATTCCCGAGAGAAAAGCGATGCCGCCGACGGCGTGCGCGACGCGCGCGAAACCGGGTCGGTCGCGGTAGGGGCCGGTTTGTCCGTAACCGGTGACGCGCAGCATGATCAGGCGGGGGTTCAGCTCGTGCAGCACGTCCCAGCCAAGACCCCACTTTTCGAGCGTTCCGGGGCGAAAGTTTTCGCACAGGACATCGGATTTCTCGATCAGTTTCTTGAACAGCTCGACGCCTTCGGGCAGGTGCAGGTCGAGGGTCACCGATTTCTTGTTGCGCGCTTCGCTGAGCCAGGTCAGGGTGTCCTTGCGGCTGGTCGCGGTGCCGAAGTTGCGCAAGCCGTCGCCACCCTTGGGGTTCTCGACCTTGATCACGTCGGCACCGAACTCTCCCAGGATGCAGGCGCTGTACGGCGCCGCGATGATCGTCGCGGCGTCAATGACGCGAATGCCTTCAAGTGGCAGCCTGGTCTCGGTTGGAGCAGTAGTCATCAGAGTCCTCGCCGTTGCCGCTTCAGATGATCTTGCGTTGCCGCAGACGTTTGATTTCCTGCGCCGAGATGCCAAGCAGTTCGCGCAGGATTTCGTAGGTGGCGTTGCCGAGTGGTGGCCCGAGGTTCGAGATGCGACCGGGCGTTGCCGATAGCGTCGGCACGACGCCCGGAACGACGACCTCACCGAGTCCTTCCTCGGTCAGATGCGCCAGGTTGCCGCGGGCGATGAAATGCTCGTCCTCGAAGATGTCGGCGATGCTGTTGAGCTTGCCGATCGGCACTTCGCCGTCGATACAGAGCGCCATGACCTCGTCGCGGGTCAGCGATTCGACCCAGTCGATGACTATCCGGTTGACTTCGTCGCGCGCTGCCAGGCGCTTGCGTTGATTGCCGTAGCGGTCGGTCGCCGCCAGCTCGGGGCGGCCCATTACTGCGGCGAGACGTTCAAACATTTTGTCGGTGGTGCAGGCGATGGCCACCCACTTGTCGTCGATGGTCCGGAAATGGCCATGCGGGACAGCGACGAAACTGCCAGCGCCTTCGCGTTGGCGCACCTTGCCGAACAGCCCGTAAGCCGCGGCGATCTCGTCCATCTGGCGAAAAACCGCCTCATAAATGCCGATGTCGACAATCTGCCCTTCGCCGGTGGCCTCGCTGTGGCGCAGCGCGACCAGGATGCCGATCGCGCCGTAGAGACTGGACAGGTAGTCGCCGAGTGGCGAAGTGCCGGGCAGCACCGGCGTTTCATGCGGGAAGCCGGCGAGGTACGACAGTCCGGCGAAAGCATGCGCGATGTGCGCGAAGCCGGAGCGCCGACGATAGGGGCCGGTCTGCCCGTAACCCGAGACGCGCAGCATCACCAGCGCCGGGTTGGCGTCCTTCAGGACATTCCAGCCGAGGCCCCACTCCTCCATCGTGCCCGGTCGGAAGTTCTCGATCAGGACGTCGGATTTGGCGACCAGTTTGAGAAAGAGGTCGACGCCCTCACGCTGGCGGAGGTCAAGCGTCACCGACTTGCGATTTCGGCCCTCGCTAAGCCAGGCCAGGGTTGCGTCGTGACGTTTGGACGCCGTGCCGAAGCGCCGCATCGGGTCGCCGGCGATCGGGTGTTCGACCTTGAGAACTTCGGCGCCGAATTCGCCGAGCATTGACGCCGCGTACGGGCCGGCGAGGAAAGTGCCGACGTCAATGACGCGTAGGCCGTCCATCGGCAGCAGAGGGTTTTCGGACGCGCATTCGTCGTCGTCGTGCTCCCTGTCCCGAGCTTTTTCCAGCCCTTGCTCGCCATTGTTGGTGCGCGAATCGCCGGCGCTCGCGCTGCCGCCTGGCGCCGACCGCGGTGGGGCCGATCCGGTCGACACGTTTCCCTCTTCCATCGCTGCTCCTCCCGACAGCAGAGCCGCAAAGGGGCTCGACTCCCGTGTCGCGCGTCGGTTCCTGCACCGACGCCGTGCGCACAGTATATGGGAAAAGGGGCTTGCGGGCGCACGCTTCGGCCGTCGTCAAGCGCAGCGCGCGATGCCCGTCAAGCGGCTTGAGTTCGCTCGACCACTGTGCTGTACTAGGCAAACGCCCACGCAGACAACACGCACAAAGGATAGGCCTGATGACGGACGCAATAACAGACTACGCCGCATGGATCGGTCGCCGGGAAATCGCCGACGATGAACTGGCTCTGGCACCGGCATTGGCGGCGGCGGCGACGTTGGACGACACACGGACGCGTTTCGCCAAAGGCAGCGCGCTGCCGCCGCTTTGGCACTGGTTCTACTTCCTGCCGAGGGCGGCGCAGGCGCAGCTCGATGTCGACGGGCATCCGCAGCGTGGTGGCTTCATGCCGCCGATTCCCTATCCGCGACGGATGTTCGCTGGTGCGCGCATGCGCTTCCACCAGCCCTTGCTGATCGGCCAGCCGGCGCGGCGCGAGGCGCTGATTCGCGATATCCGCCAGACGACCGGCCGATCGGGCTCGCTGGCCTTTGTTTCCTTGCTCTACCGCTTCTATCAGGATGGCGTCTTGTGCATCGAGGAGGAACAGGACATCGTCTATCGCGAACCGGGCCCGGCGGTCGCTCGCCCGCAAGTGATTGACTGGCCGGCCGTCGAGGCAGGCGCCTGGGTGCGCATTGTGACGCCCGACCCGAAACTGTTGTTCCGCTTCTCGGCGCTGACCTTCAACGCGCATCGCATTCATTACGACCGGCAGTATGCGACCGCGGAAGAGGGCTATCCGGGTCTGGTCGTGCATGGACCGCTGACCGCGCTGCTGCTGATCGAGCTGCTGCGCGAGCATGCGCCTCGGCCAATACAAAGCTTCAGTTTCCGTGGACTGGCGCCATTGTTTGATCTGGCGCCGTTTCGTCTGATCTGTAAGGGCAAGGACGGCGAGATGTCACTCGAGGCGCAAGCACCCGACGGCGTCGCGGCGATGCGTGCCACTGCCGAGCTGGTGCCTGCGTAGTAGGGCGACGACAGCGCGGTCCCGTGCACCGGCTCGCTGATCGCTGAGCAAAGCGGCTTTTTCGCCACCGGTAGTCACCTGTGGTCTAGTCGCAAGTCATTAAACGGCGCGAATTACGGCGCCCTGCCTGGCGCCAACGAAAAGCCATGGTGAATGACCAGGTGGCGGTTGATGGTCGCCCGGCCGGGAGCATCGCCGCGCGACCTGCGGGCGGCGCGAAAAGCAGTTCTTCGCCGGTGCCGCGCCAGGAAATAAACGATTTTCAGAGCGACCTGCTGGCCATTGGCAAGCGCCGTCGCCGTTCGATTGGCCGGCCTTGCCGCCCTGGCCATTCCTTCCTGGCGAATAATCGAGCGCGATAGTCGAGCAGAACGCTCCCGCCGGCAAAGGACGCCGCCGCCCGCAGCTGGCGCCGAGGCAGCCAACCCTACAACACCCGATCGCCGCTACCGGCAAGCCTGGCACGCTCAACTCTTCTATCTTGGGTCTTTTATAAGATTCATGAGATAGCTTTGTGTGCTCAACGATCGTGTTGCCTTGCTCCACGATCGCCGATAGAATCCCTATTAACTACCGGGGACAATTAATCAAGACAATCGCATAATACTGATGGAATTGTGTTGTGCAAAATTTGTGGAGGAGCGACATGAAACTCACGCTGACCGATGACGAAGTAAATTCCTATTCTGGCGAGTTGCACGCTGCCAATGAGGCTTTCAAGTCGCATTACCCGGCCGATTCTTTCGACCGGCAACCGGTGCACACGGTTTACGGCGGCGCCAATCTGTTCAAGGCCGGTTTTGCCGGCAAGTTGGGCGAGGTGGCGCTCAAGACCCTCGACACCTATGCGCCCAGCTACAGTGTTTTCGCCCGTGCTCTCGGTTTGCCGCGCGCCGATACCTTGCCGACCAACAGCATGGAGCTGGCGAGCCTGACGCGTGCGCTGGAAGCGAATCCCGAGCAGGTGCGTGAGACCAAGCAAGCCGCCTGGCTGGCTTTCACGGTTTACAACCGCGTCGTAAAGAAGCTGCAAAGCGAGCCGATTGAAGACAATCGCATCGATTTCGAGGATGGCTACGGCAATCGTCCTGACGATGAAGAAGATGGCCACGCCGTCTCGGCGGCAGACGAAGTCGCCAAGGGGATGAGCGATGGCGTGCTCTCGCCGTTTATCGGTATCCGCGTCAAGACGTTCTCGGAAGAATGCAAGCTGCGCTCGATTCGCACGCTGGATATTTTTCTGAGCCGGCTGGCCGAAAAAACCGGCGGCAAGCTGCCGCAGAACTTCATCGTCACGCTGCCCAAGGTCACCACACCGGGGCAGGTTTCGACTTTCGTGAAGATCCTCGAAAATCTCGAAGGCAGACTTGGTTTTGCCAAGGATTCGCTGAAGATGGAGATCATGATCGAAACGACGCAGTCGATTATCAATCACAAGGGCGAAAACACCGTCCCGCTGCTCGTTGCGGCTGCTGGTGGCCGCTGCCGGTCGGCGATTTTCGGCACTTACGATTACACCGCCTCATGCAACATCACCGCCGCTCATCAGACTCACACCCATCCGGCGTGCGATTTTGCTCGTCATGTGATGCAGGTCAGCCTGGCCGGGACCGGTATCACGATCAGCGACGGCGCGACCACCAGCATGCCGATCGGCCCGCACAAGGCGGCCAGGGACGCCGTCTTGTCGGCCCAGCAGATGGACGAGAATCGCGGCGTCGTTCATGGCGCCTGGAAATTACACTACGACAATATCATGCACTCGCTGCGGCATGGCTACTATCAGGGCTGGGACTTGAATCCGGGCCAGTTGCCGGTGCGCTACGCGGCGATGGACACCTTCTTCCTGAGCAGTCTGCAAGACGCCTCGGCACGGTTGAACGCTTTCTTGAACAAGGCCGCGCAGGCGACGCTGGTCGGTAATACCTTCGACGATGCGGCGACAGGGCAGGGCTTGCTGAACTTCTTCTTGCGAGGAATGGCGTGCGGCGCGATCACCGAGCAGGAAGTTCTCGCGACCGGGATTACGCTTGAAGAATTGCGCTCGCGTTCGTTTGTCAGGATTGTCAGTAATCGAACCAGCAAGTAAGAAAAACAACAGCCGATCGGGTATCAAGAAAGGGATGAGTCATGACTGAGCTCAACAGCGGCATGCAAGAAGCGGTGCAGTACCTTCAATCAGCCGACGCCGTGATCAAGAAATCGTTGCGCTGGATGAAGCAGCAATGCGTCGGCGACAAGGGCGTCTCGAACGAGAAACTCGACGCGCATCAGCTGGCCAGTTTCGAGCTGGCCTGGTGTGCTGCGGAATCGACCGCCGCGCGTTTCGCGCTCGAGTACGCCGGCAAAGTTGCCGACGCCGGCTCGACGACCGGCGCTGCTCTCTGCCTGGAACAGCGGATGGCGCTGGTGTTTTGCGCCGAGGCCTTGCAGAACATCCACAATCGTTTCTGGGCGCGACCGCAGAGTTTCGGTCTGAATCAGGGTGAGCTGACGGCTTTTGCCTCGTCCACCTTCGCGACCTTTTGCCAGAAGCAGCTCGACGCCGGGAATCTGGAAGCGCTGGGCCGAAATGTCGCGGCATTGGCAGGTGCCAGTGGTGCCTACATGCTCAGCGACGACGCGATGATGATGCAGGACGCCTTCCGCAAGCTGGCGACCAACGTGGTGATGCCGCTGGCCGAGGAAATTCATCGCGAGGACCGGATCATTCCGCCAGAGATCCTCGAACCCTTGACCGAGATGGGCTGCTTCGGCCTTTCGATTCCCGAGCGTTACGGTGGTATCCAGAGCGACGATCATGAAGACAACATGGGAATGATCGTCGTCACCGAGGAGCTGTCACGTGGCTCGCTTGGCGCCGCGGGCAGCCTGATCACGCGTCCGGAAATCCTCAGCCGGGCTCTGCTCAAGGGTGGAACGGAAGAGCAGCGGCAAAAATGGTTGCCCCAGGTCGCGATGGGCGAGCCCTTGTGCGCGATTGCCGTCACCGAACCCGATACCGGCTCCGACGTCGCAGCGATGCGGCTCAAGGCGAGCAAGTGTGATGGTGGCTGGCTGCTCGACGGCGTCAAGACCTGGTGCACGATGGCCGGCAAGGCCGGCGTGCTGCTGGTTCTTGCCCGCTCGAACGCCGATCGCTCGCTCGGCCACAAGGGGCTGAGCATGTTCCTGGTCGAAAAGGACTCGTACGACGGACACGACTTCGAATATCGCCAGCCGCAGGGCGGCGTACTCAGCGGGCGGGCGATTTCGACCATCGGCTACCGCGGGATGCATTCCTACGAGGTTTTCTTCGACAATGTCTTTGTCCCCGACGAAAACCTGGTCGGCGGTCCGCAAGGCGAAGGCAAAGGCTTTTACTTCACCATGGCCGGCTTTGCCGGCGGCCGTATTCAAACGGCCGCACGCGCCATCGGTGTCATGCAAGCCGCTTTCGAAAGGGCTGTTTCCTATGCCGGTGAGCGCAAGGCATTCGGCAAACCAATCGGTGATTTTCAACTAACGCTGGTCAAGTTGGCGCGTATGGCGACTCTGCTGACCGTTTCCCGGCAGTTTACCTACGCCGTCGGGCGCCTGATGGACCAGGGTTCAGGGCAGATGGAAGCGAGCATGGTGAAGCTCTTTACGTGTCGGACGGCCGAGTGGTTGACGCGCGAAGCGCTGCAGATTCATGGCGGCATGGGCTATGCCGAGGAGTCGCCCGTCAGCCGTTATTTCCTCGATGCACGCGTGCTGTCGATTTTCGAAGGCGCCGAAGAAACGCTGGCTCTCAAGGTCATCGCCCGCTCTCTGATCGACGCGGCGTAACGGCGGCGTCTGCCGGCGCGCCAACGGTCATGACATCTCGGGACAACAGACCCGCAGAGGGATGACCGTCTCGCCCATCCCCGACCCTTCACCCGCCCAGGGGAGAAGGGATGTTCCTGAGTCGCGGATGCGGCTTTCACGGTAAAAGGAAGATTCCATGTCGCAAGCGATTCGTTTCCAAGCGCAGGTCGAACTGGCCGAAACGGTAAAAGTGGACGTGCAGAAAGCCCGCTATCCGCACTATGGCCGCTATCTGGAGGAGTTTGTCCCGGGGCAGGTATTTGTTCACCCGCGTGGATTTACTTTCTTCCCGGCCCAGATGGAGGCGTTTGCCCGCAACTACATGCAGTGCAATCCGCTGTACATCAACGATCAGTACGCCCGGGCCAGTGGCTTCGCCGGCCTGGTGGCTTCGCCGCAGATGGTTTTCAACGTCGTCCTCTCGCTCGGCGTGCAGAACGACTCGGAAAAGGCGATGGCCAATCTCGGCTATTACGATGCCCAGTACCTGCGGCCTGTCTATCAAATGGACACGATTCGCTCGCTGACCAAGGTCATCGACCGCAAAGAGCGCGGTGCCGGCAAGCCCGGTATCGTCACCATCCGCACTTTGGGGATCAATCAGAACGAGCAGGTGGTGTTGCAGTACGAACGCAAGATCATGGTCGCCGGCCAGGGCGATCGACCGCCAACGACGCCCCTGCCGAGGTCCACGACGATACCGGCTTTCCCGTGGGTAGCCGATGCCGAGGTCGTCCTGCCGGATTTTCCGGAGTCGCTTCCTGGTGGCCTGACCGGGCCAAATTCGTATTTCGAGGATTTCCCCGTCGGCGAGATCATCGTTCATGCCAACGGCCGGACAATCACCGACGAACACCTGTCGCTGACCTACGCGGTCGGTAATACGCATCCACTGCATTTCGATAGCGTCTTCAGTTCCGGCCTGTCGGGCAAGATGAGCGGTGAGCCGATCGTTTATGGTGGCCTGGTTTTCGCTTGGCTGGAAGGCCTCGCCAGCCGCGACGTCAGCGAGAACAGTGTTTGCGAGCTTGGTTTTACCGAGGGCTATCACACGCAGCCGACGATTGGCGGCGACACCGTTGCCGCACTGTCACGCGTATTGGCTGCCGAAGACGCGCCAGGCGACCTGGGCGCGAAGTTCGGTATCGTCGCCTTGCAGCTGATCGGCGTCAAGAACATCAGCGCCGCCACGGCCTTTGCCGAATACGGCGAGGACTTGTTCATCAAGGAAAACGACAAGAAAGCGATCGGCAAGGAGAAGATCGAGGCGAAGATTTTTGAGATCGAGAGACGTCTCTTGATCAGGAAGAGGAGCTAGTCATGGATGGCATGCAAACGAAACGCGACCGCCCCTGGCTGATGCGGACCTATAGTGGTCACAGCTCGGCCAGGGCGTCCAATACGCTCTATCGAAGCAACCTTGCCAAAGGCCAGACCGGCTTGTCGGTGGCCTTCGATCTGCCGACGCAGACCGGTTACGACGCCGATAATCCATTGGCCAGGGGCGAAGTCGGCAAGGTCGGTGTGCCGATCTCGCATATCGACGATATGGATCAGTTGTTCGACCAGATCCCACTCGACAAGATGAATACGGCGATGACCATCAATGCCACGGCGCCGTGGTTGTTGTCGCTGTACATCGGCCTGGCACAGAGGCGAGGAATCGATCCGAAAGAGTTGAGCGGCACCACCCAGAACGACATCATCAAGGAGTACCTGTCGCGCGGCACCTACATCTATCCGCCGGGCCCGTCGATGCGCTTGATTGCCGACACCATCAACTACACCATCAAGCATGTACCGAAATGGAATCCGACCAATATCTGCAGTTACCACTTGCAGGAGGCAGGCGCGACGCCGGTTCAGGAACTGGCCTACGCGCTGTGTACGGCGATGGCCGTTCTCGACCGGGTACAGGCGTCTGGCGAGATCAAGCCAGGCGAGTTTTCGCAGGTCGTCGAGCGCATCTCGTTCTTTGTCAACGCCGGCATACGCTTCGTCGAGGAGTGCTGCAAGCTGCGGGCCTTCGGCGAAATGTGGGACGAACTGACGCTGCGCCGCTATCAGGTCAGCGATCCGAAGCTTCGCCGTTTTCGTTACGGCGTGCAGGTGAACTCGCTCGGACTGACCGAGCCGCAGCCGGAAAACAACGTCCAGAGGATCGTTCTGGAAATGCTGGCGGTGGTGCTTTCCAAGGGCGCGCGGGCGCGCGCCATCCAGCTGCCGGCGTGGAACGAGGCGATGGGCTTGCCGCGACCCTGGGATCAGCAATGGGCGCTGCGCATCCAGCAGGTAATGGCCTTCGAAACCGATCTGCTGGAGTACGCCGATATTCTCGATGGCTCGCCGGTGATTGCCGCGAAGGTCAAGCAACTGGTCGACGGCGCCAGAAGGGAGATCGAAAACGTCGAAGCGCAGGGCGGCATCATTGCCGCGATCGAGTCCGGTTACGTCAAGCGCGAACTCGTTGCCAGTCATATGCAGCGCTTGCGCGCCATCGAATCGGGCGAGCTGAAGATCATCGGCGTCAACTGTTTCCAGGAAACCGCCGAGTCGCCGCTGACGCTGGGTAGCGACGGCGGCATCATGAAGACCGATCCGGCGGCCGAGCGTGAGCAGATCGAAAGGCTGCAGGCGCATCGCCAGAAGCGCAACGACGCCGACGTCCGGGCCGCCTTGCAGGGACTTGGCGATGCCGCCAGGAGCGGTGAAAACATCATGCCCAGTTCGATTCGCTGCGCGCTGGCGGGAGTCAGCACCGGTGAATGGGGTGATTCGCTGCGCGCCGTGTTCGGCGAGTTCAGACCACCGACGGGTATCGACATCGCCATCGATAGCCGCGCCGTACTTGGCAAGAAGGATCAGGTGACCGAGCTCCGGGCCAGGGTCGCCGGCACCGGTGCGGCTTTGGGCCGGCCCCTGAAACTGCTGGTCGGCAAACCCGGGCTGGACGGACATTCCAACGGCGCCGAACAGGTTGCCGTCAAGGCCAGGGACGTCGGCTTCGAGGTGGTCTACGATGGCATTCGGCTGACGCCGCAACAGATTGCCCAGGCGGCCGAGGAGGAGGGCGTCCATATGGTTGGCCTGTCGATACTATCGGGCAGCCATATGGAGCTTATCGAAGCGGTCCTCGAGGAGCTGCGCTCGCGCGACCTGGCGAAGGTGCCGGTAATCGCCGGCGGCATCATCCCGCAGGAGGACGCAACGAAACTGGCAGCGCTGGGGGTCAGCGCCGTCTATACGCCGAAGGATTTCAATCTCAATGCGATCATGGCCGACATGGTAGACGTGATCCGCGAAGCCAACGGTCTGGGGCGGCTTGGGCCGCTGCCTTGAGCCAAGCATGACCCAGGCGCAGCTTCCCGATCCCGAGCAGTTGGCCGCGCGAATCCTGCGCGGCGAGCGTTCGGCAGTGGCCAGTGGCTTGAATCTGCTGGACAACAAGCTGGCCGGGGCGCGCCAGCGCTCGGCACACTTGCTGGCCGCGCTGGCTGGCGAGCGGGCGCTCAACGACGGCCATCTGATCGGCGTCACGGGGCCGCCCGGGGCCGGCAAGTCGTCGCTCGTTTCGGCGATGATTCGCCAGTGGCGGCTTGCCGGCAGGACCGTCGGAGTATTGGCCGTCGATCCATCGAGTCGCCCCGAATTGGGTGGTGGCGCCTTGCTTGGCGATCGCATTCGCATCAAGAACGCAGCACACGACGAGGGCCTGTTTATTCGCTCGCTGGCCAATCGCAACCAGCTGGGTGGCGTCGCGACCGAGGTCTGGCCGATGAGTTGGCTGCTGCTGGCGTGTTTCGATGTCGTCGTCGTCGAGACAGTGGGTGTCGGGCAAACGGAAATCGATATTGCCGAGATTGGCGACACCGTCCTTTATGTGGCGCAGCCGGCTTCGGGTGACACGATCCAGTATCTGAAGTCGGGTATCATCGAGATTCCGGATATTTTCGCGGTCAATAAGTCTGACCTTGGCGCGCCGGCGCACAAGACTGCCAGCGAGATTGGCCGCAGTGCCCCCCGGAGCGACCGCCGGGACGGTTGGGATTATCCGGTGTGTCTGGTGAGCGCAACGATGAATACCGGCATCCAACAGCTGCATGGGCATTTTGACAGGCACCGGGTCTTTCTCGCCGACGCGCGCCTGCTCGGTAAACTGCGGACTCGTCACCAGAGCGGCTGGGTACTACGGGTGTTGAAAGAAGAATTCGGGACTTTCGGCATCGAGCTGCTCGGCGGCTACGCTGAAATCGGCAGACGCCTTGAAGAAGCCAATCAATTCGAAGAATGCGAGCGCCTGCGGCAACATATTATTTCCAGATTCAAGTCGTCAGATTGATCGAGTAGTTCAACCAACGAAGGAGCATCCTGATGAGTAAGCAACTCTACGAAGTAGGTGATAGACCTCCCCTGGGCGAAGTTCCGGAGCAGATGCACGCCTGGCTGATTCGCGCCGAGCGCTTTGGCCAGCCGACGGCAGCGTTCCAGAAGGAAGTGGTGAGCACGCCGTCGATTGCCGATGACGAAGTGCTGGTCTACGTGATGGCGGCTGGAATCAACTACAACAACGTTTGGGCTGGAATGGGTATTCCGGTCAACGTCATTGGCGCTCGCAACAAGGCTGGCGAGCCCGAGGATTTCCACATCGGCGGTAGCGATGCGTCCGGCATCGTCTACGCGGTCGGCAAGGACGTCACCAACGTCAAGGTCGGCGACGAAGTGGTCATGCATTGCGGGATTTATGATCGCAATTGCGCGTGGGTCAAGAAAGGCGGCGATCCGATGTACTCGCCTTCGTTCAAGATCTGGGGTTACGAGACCAACTACGGCAGTTTTGCGCAGTTCACCCGCGTGCAGGCGCAGCAGTGCATGCCCAAGCCCAAACACATGAATTGGGAAGAGGCGGCGGCCTACACGCTGGTTGCGGCAACCGCCTGGCGGATGCTGCACGGCTGGGAAAGCAGTTCGATCAAAAAGGGCGACGTGGCCTTGATCTGGGGCGGCGCGGGCGGCCTGGGCTCGATGGCGATTCAGATTGCCAAAGCCGTTGGCGCGACCTCCGTGGCCATCGTCTCGGGCGAGGACAAATACGACTACTGCATGAAGCTCGGCGCCAAAGGCTGCATCAATCGCAATGACTTCGATCATTGGGGCATGCTACCGCACTGGAAGGACAACGCCGGCTACGCCAAGTGGTTGAAGGGCGTGCGCGGCTTCGGGGCGAAGATCTGGGAAGTTCTGGGTGAAAAGAGGGCGCCGAACATTGTCTTCGAGCATCCCGGTGAAACGACCATCCCGACTTCGATTTTCGTTTGTGAAACGGGCGGTATGGTGGTCGTTTGCGCCGGTACCAGCGGCTACAATGCGACGGTCGATTTGCGCTACCTGTGGATGCGGCAGAAGCGCCTGCAGGGTTCGCATTTCGCCAATACCACGCAGTGCAACGAGATGAACCAGTTGGCGCTGAGTGGCCAGATTGATCCCTGCATGTCGCGGGCATTCACCTATGAAGAATTACCGATTGCCCATCAGCTGATGGCTGACAACAAACACCCACACGGCAACATGTCGGTGCTGATCGGCGCCGCCGAATTCGGTCTCGGCGCCAGCGGCAAACCGGCAGTGGCGATGGTTCATCCGACCCTGCCCAAGGGCGACGTGCACACCACGCCAGCGCCGTACCCGATGTCCACGCCGCTGCCCGGGATTGTCGAGGGCGAGCCGATCACGATTGCCGACGACGGCAGCAAGGTTCGCGATCTGATGCATCGTGGCATCATTGCCTGCGCGCCGGACGATACCGTCGGCGCCGTCGCCAAGATCATGGTTGGCAACGAGATTCATGCGGTGGTGGTGATGGATGGTCAGGGTGCTGCCGTCGGCGTCGTCTCGCAGACCGACATGGTGCTGGCGCGGCAGGGCCGGACGCCGGATCAGGCACGCGCCATGCGGGCCGGCGAGGTGATGACCCCGGGTTGTGCGACCTGCGACGCGGAGATGTTGTTGAGCGACGCCGTCAGCCTGATGACCGGACGGCGAATGCATCGCTTGGTGGTCACCGAGAAGGGCCTGCCGGTCGGCGTGATTTCGATGACCGACGTGGTGCGCCGGATCATCGGCGAGTAGTCGGCCGGTCTGCGCCGGCTCGATCGATTCCGGCGCCTGGCCTTGTGTCGCCCCTTGTCGAGGCAAGGGAGTCTGCAAAAGCCCTTCCCGTCCTTCGCGGCGGGGAGGGCCTCTGAAACGATGGAGGACTTCCCAGCATGCGAGCCATCGTCTGCCATGAGCTGACCGGTCCCGCTGCCCTGCGGCTCGAGGAGCTTGCGGAACCCTGTCCCGGTCCGGGCCAGGTGCGCATCCGGGTGCGGGCTTGCGGAGTGAATTTCGCGGATAGCCTGATTACCCGCGGCCACTATCAAAAGCAACCACCACTTCCCTTTACTCCGGGCTTTGAAGTTTCCGGAGAGGTGCTGGAATTGGGAAACGGTGTAGAAGGGATCGTCCGCGGTGATCGGGTGTTGGCCATGACGCCGTGCGGTGGTTATGCCGAGCAGGTCGTTGCCGATGGCAAGCGCTGCCTGCGGATACCCGCCGAAATGTCGTGGGAGCATGCGGCGGCGTTGCCGGTGGTGTTTGGCACGTCACACATTGCCCTGTGCCATCGAGCACGCTTGCGTGCCGGCGAGACGCTGGTGGTGCATGGCGCCTCGGGCGGAGTCGGATTGACTGCCGTGGCGATTGGCAAGCAGCTGGGGGCGACGGTCATTGCCACGGCCGGCAGCCCGGAAAAACTGGCGGTGGCCGCTGCGCACGGCGCCGATTATCTGATTGATGCCAGGCGCGAGGACGTCCGCCAGCGGATCAAGGAACTGACCGCCGGTCGAGGCGCCGACGTGGTCTACGATCCGGTTGGCGGCGAGCTATTTACCGCTTCGCTGCGCAGCATCGCCTTCGAAGGGCGGATCCTGATCATTGGCTTTGCCAGCGGCAGCGTGCCGCCGGTTCCCGCCAATCATTTGCTGGTCAAGAACGTGGACCTCATTGGCATCAACTGGCCGGCTTACGCAGAATTTAATCCGCAGGTGATGACCGACAGTATCCAGACGCTGATTGACTGGTATCTCGACGGGGTGATCAAACCGCATGTGTCGGCGACGTATCCACTGCAGAGTGCAGTCGAGGCGCTCGATCAGGTGGTGAGCCGAAAATCTACCGGTAAAGTGGTGATTACTACCGACTGAGCGACGCTGATAGACGCTGAATTGACCACTCAACGGAGAAGTTTTCTGCTGTGATGGGTACCGGAATACCTGTTATCGATGACCACGGCGATGAAAACTGCCGTTTGACCCGGCTTCACCGATCAAGGATACTCGTGGTCTTGCAGTCCATATTCTCGTCCACGAGGCGTTCCCGATTCGACGTGTCTGGAACAGAAACTTTCTGGCGCAGGCAATTGCCCGCACCATTTTCCCTGGGCACGGCGATGGCCGTGCTGATAATCACCCTGAAAGGCTTACCATGAATCCTCAGAACGGTTACGATATTGAAGACTTGTCTGTCGGTATGAGCGCAGAAATCGCCAAGACCATTACTGATGCCGACCTCGTCATGTTTGCTGGCGTGTCCACCGACGTCAATGCGGTTCATATGGACGAAGATTTCGCGCGCACGACGATGTTCGGCGGTCGCATCGCGCACGGCATGTTGTCGGCGAGCCTGATCTCGGCGGTGCTGGGCAACCGTTTGCCCGGGCCCGGCGTGATCTACACGAGCCAGTCCCTGCGTTTTCGCGCGCCGGTGCGCCCCGGCGACACGGTGCATGCCAAGGTGACAGTCAAGGAAGTCCTCGCCGACAAGGGCCGGGTTGTACTCGATACCGTGTGCACGGTCGGCGACAAGGTGGTCATCGACGGCGAAGCGATGTTGATGCCAACCTCGCGCAGCAAACGCGAAGCGGCCGGCAAGTAAGTCGCCGCAGCGTTACCCGGCGACGTCGATCTGTGCCATGGCGCGTTCGATCATGCCGGCGTCAGCCGGCCTGATCAAGCGCGCGACTTCCTTGTCGCCTTGACCTTGGCGCAGAAAAACCAGCGTCGGCCAGAGCTTGACGCCGAACGATCGTCCCAGGCTGCGGCCCGGGCCGTCCTCTACGCGGATGTGGCGGAGTTGCGGATGACTGGCCAGCGCCTGCGCAATCAATGGTCTGGCCGCTATGCAATAGCCGCACCAGGAGGCGCCAAATTCGATTACCGCGGCTTCGTCGAGAGCGTCGATCGTGGCACGTGACGGTTCGGAGGCCTTGCTGTCCTGTTGTTCGATTTGTTCGATTCGTTCCATCTTCTTTCCGAAGCAGTGTGGTGGTTGGGGGATGTTTTCGGTTGCGGCGCTATCACTGCGCTGGCAGCCAGTGGCGACAACGGTCAACGGCACGGCGCCAGCCGCTGAGCAGTTCCGTGCGCTGCTCGTTGCCGATGCGTGGCTCAAAGCACCGTTCGGCACGCCACATCGACGCCAGTTCGACCTCGTCGTGCCAGAAGCCGACCGCCAGTCCGGCGAGGTAGGCGGCACCGAGGGCGGTGGTCTCGGTGATCTGCGGGCGTATCACCGGCACACCGAGCAGGTCGGCCTGAAACTGCAGCAGCAGATTGTTGGCTGCGGCGCCGCCGTCGACGCGCAGCTCGCGCAGGCGCTCGCCGGAATCCTTCTCCATCGCGCTCAAGACGTCGGCGCTCTGGAAGGCAATGGCTTCGAGCGCGGCGCGCGCGACGTGTGCTCGGTTCGTTCCTCGGGTCATGCCGAGCAGCGCGCCGCGCGCGTAGGGATCCCAATACGGTGCGCCGAGGCCGGTGTGCGCCGGCACCAGGTACACGCCATCACTATCGGCCACCGAAGCGGCCAGCGCTTCGATTTCGTCCGAGCGCGAAATCAGCCCGAGGCCGTCGCGCAACCACTGTACTGTCGCGCCGCCCATGAAGATGCTGCCTTCGAGCAGGTAAGTGGTCTGGCCGTGTCGCTGCCAGCCGATCGTCGCCAGCATCCGATGGCTGGAGTCCATCGCCTGCTGGCCGGTGTTCAGCAGCAGAAAACAGCCGGTGCCGTAGGTATTCTTGGCCATTCCCTGGCTCAGGCAGGCCTGGCCGTAGGTCGCCGCCTGCTGGTCACCGGCGATTCCGGCGAGCGGGATCGCGGCGCCAAGCAGTTCGCTGTCGAGCGTGGTGATCACGCCGCTGCTGTCGACAACCTTCGGGAGCAGCGCTGGCGGGATGTCGAGCAAGGCCAGCAGCTCCTCGTCCCAGCACTGCCGCCGGATGTCAAAGAGCAGGGTGCGCGAGGCGTTCGACGCGTCGGTGACGTGTACGCGACCGCCGGAAAGCTGCCAGGCGAGCCAACTGTCGACCGTCCCGAAGGCCAGTTCGCCGCGCTCGGCACGCGCCCGGGCGCCGGGGATGTGATCGAGCAGCCATTTGAGCTTGGTGCCGGCGAAGTAGGCGTCGAGGACCAGGCCGGTACGCTGGCGAAACAGTTCGCCGTGGCCAGCGCGCGCCAGCGCATCACAGGTCCCGGCGGTGCGCCGGTCCTGCCAGACGATTGCCCGGTGCAGCGCCTGGCCGCTGGCGCGATCCCACAGGAGCGTCGTTTCGCGTTGGTTGGTGACGCCGACCGCGGCAATCTGCCGCGCGCCGATGCCGTTGTCGCGCAGTACCGAGCGCGCAACGGCCAGCTGCGTTTGCCAGATCTCGCCGGCGTCGTGTTCGACCCAGCCCGCTTGTGGATAGTACTGGGGGAACTCCTGTTGGGCGGTCGCCACAGAGCTCCCGTCACGCGCGAAGACGATGGCGCGGCAGCTGGTGGTCCCCTGGTCGAGAGCGAGGATGAACTGTTGGCTGGCGGTCGGTTTCATCGGGGAATCCCTCAGTGCACAAGGCGTCGGTCCGCGAATCAGCAAGAAGTTTGCTCGTCCTGGCCGGCTTCGCGGTGCGCGTACGAGCCTGGCTGCGCGCGGCTAGGTGACGATCAGGTCGGCAATCCAGCGCTTGCGCTCGCCGACTGCCGGATCGTAAGGCTCGCAGACCATCAGGCTCTGACCGAAGACATAGGCGTAGAGCAGCAGGCTGCGGCTCTTGGCCTCCTCCTCCGCGACGCCATGCCGAACAAAGAGCTTGCGAGTGCATTCGAGGCGCCAGGTATCAACCTCCTCGACGATTGCCGCGGCATGCGCGTCACGCCTGGCCCATTCGCGGACCGCCAGCTCGATCGAGATTCCCTTGCGGTTGCGCGTCGCGCCATAGACATCGATCAAGTGCAGCAACTGCTCGCGCTCGCTGCCGGGCGTGGCGACGGTTTGCTTGTCGATGTCGCGGAGGCGGCCGTCGCGCCAGCTTTCGAGGACGCCGACCACCAGGTCCTGGCGATCCTTGAAATGCCAGTAGAAGCTGCCCTTGGTGACGCCAAAATTCTTGGCCAGGACTTCGACGCGCATTCCCTGCACGCCCTCTTCGGCGAGCAAGTCGATTGCGGCTTCGATCCATTCGTCGCGGTCGAGCGTTGCGCGAGCGCTGGCTTTGTCGGCTTTCATCCTGGTCTGCTTCCTTCCTCGGTTAGCTGCCTGCGACAAGCGCGACAGCCTTGTCTGACACGGCCATGGCTGTTAGGGTCGATAGGCCTCGACGCGTCCGGCACCCTGCACCATCCATACGATAGAGTATGGCCAATTGTCGGGTCAGCGTTCGCTGATGTCAAATGCGGCGGTGACTATCGAAACGCAGCGCTCAGCGTCGATCACGGTGCTTTCCTGAATCACGCCGCTGAGGCAATATTAGCGAATAGCGTTCCTCTGGCCGGGCAGGCGGTGTTGACAGCGCCATTTCCATACGGTACCGTACGCCATCCATACGACACAGTATGGCGGCTTGTTCGGTCATCGCCTGGTGCTGTGCTGGCTGCTGCCCTGGCTGCCATTGATGTCGATTACTACTACAAATAAAGGAGAAGGATTTGAAGATTCTCGTTCCCGTGAAACGGGTGGTGGATTACAACGTCAAAGTGCGCGTCAAGGCCGACGCCAGCGGCGTCGATCTGGCCAATGTCAAGATGTCGATGAACCCCTTCGACGAGATCGCCATTGAAGAGGCGGTCCGCCTCAAGGAAGCCGGAATCGCCACGGAAGTAATCGCTGTTTCGGCAGGGGTAAGCAACTGCCAGGAAACGCTGCGCACGGCGATGGCCATCGGCGCCGACCGCGGTATCCTGATCCAGACCGACGTCGAATTGCAGCCGCTGGCCGTCGCCAAGCTGCTCAAAGCGGTGTGTGACAAGGAGCAGCCGCAGCTGGTCCTCTGCGGCAAGCAGGCGATCGACGACGACGCCAACCAGACCGGACAAATGCTGGCCGGTCTGCTGAACTGGCCGCAGGCGACCTTTGCCTCGAAGATTGTCGTCGCCGGCGAGCAGGCATCGGTGACCCGCGAGATCGACGGCGGTCTGGAAACCATCGAAATCGCACTGCCGGCGGTGTTGACCGTCGACTTGCGTTTGAACGAGCCGCGCTACGCAACGCTGCCGAACATCATGAAGGCCAAGCGCAAGCCGCTGGAAACGATCACCGCCGATGCGCTGGGAGTCGACGTGGCGCCGCGCCTCAAGACGCTGAAAGTCGCCGAGCCGCCGAAGCGGAGCGCGGGTATCAAGGTGGCCGATGCCGCCGATCTGGTGATGAAACTCAAAACTGAAGCGAAGGTGATCTGATCATGGCCATACTCGTTATTGCTGAACACGACAATACCTCGCTCAAGGTGGCGACGCTCAATGCCGTCACCGCGGCGACCAAAATCGGTGCTGACGTTCACCTGCTGGTCGCCGGCAGTGCTTGCGCCGCCGCCGCCGAAGCGGCGGCGAAGGTGGCCGGCGTGACTAAGGTGCTGCTCACCGACGCGGCCCACTACGCCGACCAGTCGCCCGAAAACCTCGCCGCATTGGTCGTCGCCAACGCCGCGGCCTATGGGCACATCGTTGCCGCGGCAACGACCTGCGGCAAGAACTTCATGCCGCGTGTTGCCGCTTTGCTCGACGTCGCGCAGATCTCCGAGATCGTCGCCGTCGAAGCCGCCGACACCTTCGTTCGCCCGATCTACGCGGGCAACGTCCTGGCCACCGTTCAGTCGAGCGATGCCATCAAGGTGATCACCGTCCGTACGACGGCTTTCGAAGCGGCCGGCGAGGGTGGCAGCGCGACCGTGGAGAACCTGGCGGCGGCTGCCGATCTCGCTCAAAGCAAGCTGACCGGTCGCGAGTTGACCAAGTCGGAACGGCCCGAACTGACCGCCGCCAAGATCATTGTTTCGGGTGGTCGCGGCATGGGCAACGGCGACAATTTCCACAAACTGCTCGAGCCGCTGGCCGACAAGCTGGGCGCCGCGGTGGGTGCTTCGCGCGCGGCAGTCGATGCCGGCTACGCTCCCAACGACTATCAGGTCGGCCAGACCGGCAAGATCGTTGCGCCACAGTTGTACATTGCTGTCGGCATCTCGGGAGCGATCCAGCATCTGGCCGGAATGAAGGACAGCAAGGTGATCGTGGCCATCAACAAGGACGGCGAGGCGCCGATCTTCCAGGTCGCTGATTATGGCTTGGTCGGCGATCTTTTCGAGGTGCTGCCGGCTTTGCAGGCGGCGCTCGGCTAACGGCAGCGAGCCGCGGGCGGCATGAACCTGCCGGACGGCCTGCTCGACGGTCACTGGATCGTTCTGTCATGGGTGCTGTTCGTGGGGCTCGCGCTTTTTGCCGCGTGGCGGGCGCCGTGGCGCGTGCTGGCTGACAGCACCCGCCTGCACGCCTTCCTGGCGACGATCGTCGCGCTGCTGCTGCTCTGGCACTTGCAGGCGGGGGTCAAACCGGGCCTCTCGCTGCACCTGCTTGGGGCCGGCGTTTTCACGCTGTGTTTCGGATGGGCGCTGGCCTTCATCGGCCTCTGCCTGGTCTTGCTCGGCGTCGGCCTCAATGGTTTTGCCGGCTGGCAGACCTTTGCGCTCAACGCCCTGTTGATGGCCGGAGTCGGTGTCGCGGTGAGTGAGGTGCTGCATCGCCTGGTAGACCGGCTCTTGCCGCGGCACATCTTCATTTACGTCTTCGGCAAGGGCTTTTTCGCCTCGGCGCTGGCCGTAATCGCCGTCGGCACGGCGGCGTGCGCGCTGTTGGCACTGGCCGGGGTCTACGATGGCGACTACCTGACGAGCGAATATCTGCCCTATTTCTTGCTGCTCGGTTTTTCCGAGGCCTGGCTGTCGGGCATGGTGGCCACGCTGTTTGCCGTTTATCGACCGGAGCTGCTGGCCGATTTCGACGACGCGCAGTTCCTCGGAAAAAAATGATTCACCGGACTCCTGCGTCGTCGGCCGGCGGCAAACCAGCAGGGGAAAGGCGCGGCCAGCGTGCAGAAAGCACTGCGGCGACCGTGCTGACCGTTAGCTTTACTTGCCGAGCGCATCCCGGCTTGCTCGCCGGGATCGATCGACGGGCGGGAAGCAGGCCCCCTGAATTCCCCGTCTCAACGTCCGACCCCTCGCCCGCACCGGGCAGAGGGAAGATCGGCGCCATTCACACCAAAGGAGAATGACATGAGCGAATACTTTGCCCCCATCCGCGATATGCAATTTGTCGTCAAGGAACTCGCCGGACTTGAACAGGTGGCGCAGTTGCCGGGTTGCGAGGAAGCGACTCCCGATCTGGTCGATGCCGTTCTCGAGGAAGCCGCGCGCTTCGCCGAGGAAGTGCTGTCGCCACTCAACATTACGGGTGACCTCGAAGGTGCAAAATGGCACGACAAGGCGGTGACCATGCCGGCCGGCTTCAAGGAAGCGTACAAGCTGTTCGCCGACAGCGGCTGGACGGCGCTGGCCTGCGAAACCGAGTGGGGTGGCCAGGGACTGCCCAAACTTGTCGCGGCGCCGGTTGCCGAGATGTGGAAAGCGGCCAACCATTCGTTTTCGCTGTGCCCGCTGCTGACCAACGGCGCCATCGAAGCACTCGTGCTGACGGGTTCCGAGAAGCTCAAGGCCGACTATCTGGAGAAGATGGTCACCGGCGTCTGGACCGGGACGATGAACCTCACCGAGCCGAACGCCGGCTCCGACCTCGCCGCCGTGCGCAGCCGCGCCGAGCCGCAGGCGGACGGTAGCTACAAGGTTTTCGGGCAGAAGATCTTCATCACCTACGGCGATCACGACATGGCCGAGAACATCGTGCACCTGGTGCTGGCGCGGACGCCGACGGCTCCCGAGGGCGTCAAGGGAATTTCGCTGTTCGTCGTCCCGAAGTTCATGGTCAATGACGACGGCAGCCTCGGTGAGCGCAACGACGCCTACTGCGTGTCGATCGAGCACAAACTCGGCATCCACGCCAGCCCGACGGCGATCATGGCTTTCGGCGACCATAGCGGTGCCGTCGGTTATCTGGTCGGCGAGGAGAACCGCGGTCTGGAGTACATGTTCATCATGATGAACGCGGCGCGCTTCGGCGTCGGTCTCGAAGGCGTCGCCGCCTGTGAGCGCTCGTATCAGCGGGCGCGCGAGTACGCCCGCGATCGCATCCAGTGCAGCGATGTCGGCGTGCGCGGTGGCCCGAAGGTAGCGATCATCGCGCATCCCGACGTGCGGCGCATGCTGATGACCATGAAATCGCACGCCGAGGCGAGCAGGGCGCTGGCTTACGTGGTTGCCGCCGCACAAGATACGGCGACGCATCATCCGGACGCCGACGAGCGCCAACGCAATCAGGCTTTCGTCGATCTGATGATTCCGGTGGTCAAGGGCTGGAGTACCGAATGCGGCGTCAGCATCGCCTCGATCGGCGTGCAGGTGCACGGTGGCATGGGCTACATCGAAGAAACCGGCGCCGCGCAGCACCTGCGCGACGCGCAGATCTCGACGATCTACGAAGGCACCACGGCCATCCAGGCCAACGACCTGATCGGCCGCAAGATTGGCCGCGAGCGTGGCGCGACGCTGAACGCGCTGATCGGCCGCATGCGCGCGCTCGACGCCGAACTCGCCGGGCAGGCGGCTGGCAGCTTCGTGGCGATTCGCAAACGCCTGCACGCCGGCGTCGACGCGCTGGACGAAGCCGGCGACTGGCTGGTCGCCACTTATAGCGCGGACATTCGGTCCGCGTCGGCCGGCGCGGTGCCCTTCCTGATGCTCCTCGGTACCGTCGCCGGTGGCTGGCAGATGGCGCGCGCGGCGCTGATCGCGCAGGCCAGGATCGATGCCGGTGACCGCGATCCTTTCTACCCGGCGAAGGTCATTACCGCGCGTTTCTACGCCGACCACGTGCTGTCGAAGGCGGCCGGACTGGCGAGCAGCGTCACCGACGGAGCCGAAGGCGTGCTGGCGCTGACTGACGACATGTTCTGAGCACCGCAGTTCTCCGCAGCTGCGGCCGCCGCCGCGCTCGGCAGGGCGCACGGCGGCGCTGCTCATTGAAGCCCCACCAAAGAACGGGAAGCAAGCCGATGCCAAGCCAACGCAAATTAGTCCACACCAGCCTGATGTCGATTCGTTGGGGCGACATGGATGCCTACGGACACGTCAACAACACCATCTACTTCCGCTACATGGAGCAGGTGCGCGTCGAGTACCTGGAAAAGCTGGGCTTCACGGTGCTGCCACGCGGAACGGCGCCGGTGATCATCAACGCCGCGTGCACCTTCCTGGTGCCGCTCAACTACCCGGGTCTGGTCGAGATCAGGATGTTCTGCGGCCAGCCGGGACGCAGCAGCGTGCCGACGCACTACGAAATTCGCCTGCAGGGCGACGAGACGCTGTACGCCACCGGCGACGCGAAGATCGTCTGGATGGACGTCGCCAGCGGCAAGTCGGTGGCGATTCCCGACGAGTGGCGCGCGCAGCTGTCCTGAAAAAATTGCCCGACTGAAGCAAGGAGGAGGGGAGATGACACAGAACCAGCACGCTCTCTGGCGCCCGAGCGCCGCACGCATTGCCGCCGCCAGGCTCAGTGCCTTCATGACCACCGTCAACGCTCGCTGGCACGTCGCTTGTACCGATTACCACAGCCTGTGGCGCTGGTCGGTCGCCGAGCCCGAGGCTTTCTGGACGTCGGTATGGGACGAATGCGGCGTCATTGGCGAGCGCGGCGACGCGGTACTCGAAGACGGCCAGCGGATGCCGGGCGCACACTGGTTTCCGCAAGCCCGGCTCAACTATGCGGCGAACCTGCTGCGCGGCATGGCCGAACAGGGCGACGCCGATGCGCTGGTTTTCTGGGGCGAAGACAAGGTCCAGCGGCGCCTGTCGAGGCGCCAACTGCACGCGCAGGTGTCGCGCTTCGCGCAGGCCTTGCAGGCCGCCGGCGTCGGCCGCGGAGATCGGGTCGCCGGCTACCTGCCGAACATGCCCGAGGCGCTGATCGCCATGCTGGCGACGACGGCCCTGGGCGCGATCTGGTCGTCGGCGTCGCCCGATTTCGGCGTCCAGGGCGTCATCGACCGTTTCGGGCAGATCGAAGCGAAAATTCTGCTGTGTGTAGATGGCTACTGGTACAACGGCAAGCGCGTCGACTGCCTGGCCAAGAACGCCGAAATCGCCGCGCAGCTGCCGACGCTCGAGCACTGCATTGTCGTCTCCTACCTCGACGATTCCGCCGCCACCGCGGCGATCCGCAATGGCCAGCGCTACGCCGATTTCATCGCACCGTTTACCGCCGCGGCGATCGACTTCGTGCCGCTGCCCTTCGCTCAGCCGCTGTTCATCATGTTCTCGTCGGGCACCACGGGCGTCCCGAAGTGCATCGTTCACTGCCACGGTGGCGCCCTGTTGCAGCACCTCAAGGAGCACCAGTTGCACGGCGACGTGGCGCCTGGCGACCGTATTTTCTACTTCACCACCTGCGGCTGGATGATGTGGAACTGGCTGGTCTCGGGCCTCGCTTCGCAAGCGACGCTGCTGCTTTACGACGGCTCGCCGTTTCTCGCCGGCGCCTCGGGCAAGCCGGGGACGATCCTCTTCGACTACGCCGACGCCGAGCGAATGACGCACTTCGGCACCTCGGCCAAGTTCATCGACGCGCTCGCCAAGACCGGTCTGCAGCCGCGCCAGACACACCGGCTGGCGCCACTGCGCGCGCTGTTCTCGACCGGCAGCCCGCTGGCCCCCGAGAGCTTCGACTACGTCTATCGCGAGATCAAGGCCGACCTGCAGCTGGCGTCGATTTCCGGCGGCACCGACATTCTCTCGTGCTTCGCGCTCGGCAGCCCGATCCTGCCGGTGTACCGCGGCGAACTGCAATGTCGCGGGCTCGGCATGGCCGTCGACGTCTATGACGACGAGGGGCTAGCGCTTCCGGCCGCTTGCGGCGAGCGTGGCGAACTGGTGTGCACCGCGCCGTTCCCGGCGATGCCCGTCGGTTTCTGGAACGATCCCGACGGCGCCAAATACCACGCCGCCTATTTCGACCGTTTCCCGAATATCTGGTGTCACGGTGATTTCGTTGAACTGACCGCCCACGAAGGGATGATCATCCATGGTCGTTCCGATGCCGTGCTGAACCCCGGTGGTGTGCGCATCGGTACCGCCGAGATCTACCGCCAGGTCGAGCAATTGCCAGAGGTCGTCGAGTCGCTGGTGATCGGCCAGGACTGGCAGCACGACGTGCGCGTCGTCCTGTTCGTCAAACTGCGCGAAGGAATGTCGCTCGACGACGCGCTGGCCGAGCGCATCAAGCAGCAGGTGCGCCAGAACACGACACCCCGGCACGTGCCGGCGCGGGTGCTGCAGGTGGCCGACATCCCGCGTACCAAGAGCGGCAAGATCGTCGAACTCGCCGTCCGGCACGTCGTCCATGGCCGGCCGGTCAAGAATGTCGAGGCACTGGCCAACCCCGAGGCACTGGAGTTCTTTCGCGATCGCCTTGAATTGCAGAGCTGAGGTGGGACGTGCAACAGCAGCCTGCACCAGCGACATCGTCTTTGCCGCGTGCGAAGAAGACGGGCGCTGGCGCGGGCTGCCAAGCAGGTACGACCCACCTTGGAGAACTCGATATGAATGCTGATGAGCTGGGCTGGCACGCGCTGGTGCGTCGCCGCACCCTGCTTGTCGCAGTCGCCGTGGCGGCTTTTTGCCTGACCGCGGGTTCCGCGTGTGCCGACGCTGGCGCGCAACAGAAGTACCCCGACGTTCTGGCCGCCAAGGTACAGGCGCGAGCAAGCGATCGCTTTGATTTCGACGTCACGATCTCCTCGCCTTACGATACGCCACAACGCTATGCCGATGCTTTTCGCGTACTGGGCCAGGGCGGCCGCGTCTACGGCGAACGCACGCTGTTCCATGACCACGCCGGCGAACAACCGTTCACCCGTGATCTCTACGGTGTGCAGATACCCAGCGGCATACGCACGGTCATCGTCGAGGGCCGCGACAAGACCTTCGGCTACGGCGGCAAGAGCGTCGAGGTGATCCTGCCGGGGCGCTGAGCGCTGCTGGCAAAGCGCTGCAAAGCGGCCGGCGGCTGACCAGAGCAAGCTACGCAGCGGCCAGCCGGCTGGGCGATAATCGCGGCATCCGGGGGGCTTGTTTCAGTAGAGGTATCTCTTTCGAACAGTTCACCACGCTGAAGATGAAGTAGGCGATGATCGCTAGCAAACCAGGATTACGAAGCCGGGTCATAAAGGCCGTCGCCTTGCTCGCCGTTATCGAGATGCTCTATCTGCTAGCGGCGAACATACTGCTCAACGCGGCTTTCGTGCCGCAGAAGCTCAGCCGCAACCCCGATCGTTTCAGCGTCGAATGGACTTCCGCCTGGACCATCGTGCCGGGCCATCTACATGTCGCAGGCTTGAAGGCCAGCGTTCAGACTGCGCAGCAGAAGTGGTGGCTGTCGATCGGCGAGGCTGACGCCCGGCTGGCGCTGGGTAGTCTGTTCTTCAAAACCTTCCTGCTGCAAGGCGTCGAGGTGGACAGCCTGACGGCAGGGTTACGCGATCGGCTGTCGCTTGCCTCTGCGCCGGCAGCTGGCGCCGCTAGCGGTGCTGCCGAGCGGCCAACTGCTGCCGCACTTGCGGACGCGCCGCCGCCGACCCCGACACCGCCGGCAAGCGAAGAGTCCAGCGATTGGTCGGGCTGGAGCATCGCGGTCAGCGATGCAGACATCGGGCGAATCCAGGCGCTCGACGTCAATGGCTACCGCTTCAGCGGGCAGGCGCAGCTGCGGCTGGAGGATTTCAATCACCGTCTCGACGGGCCCCTGGCCCTGGCGCGTGGCAGCGTGCAAGTGCGCTCTGGTCAACTCCAACACGGTTCCGACCTGCTTGCCGCTGATCTGCAGAGCGCTGCCGAGATCCGTATCGATGCCTTTGTCCCCGGCGAAAACCCCGGCGCCGCAGCGGCCCGGTTTGTTTCGGGCCGTATCGACGTGAGTGGCGATCTGGCGTCGTTCAGCTTCGTCAACGCTTATCTCAGCGACAACGACTGGCTGCAACTCGATGGCCGCGGCCGCCTGCAGGGAAAGCTGCAAATCGAAAACGGCAGCTTGCTGGATGGCAGTGAGCTCTCCTTCGAATCGCCGGCTTTGACGCTCGTTCTCGACGAGCGCCTGGCGGCCGGCACCGGCGAGCGTCACCTCGTCCAGGGAGCGGGCCGGGTGCATGGCGATGTCGGGCTCGAGCAGGGCCAGAGGCAAACACGGCTACAGGTCGAACTGCGCGATGTAAGGATGCGCCGGCTGCCGCAAGACGAGCTTTTCCTGCAGGCCCAGGGCTTTCGGCTCGAGGTGATCGCCGCGCGGCTGAACTTGAGCGAAAAGCCCGACGAACCGGCCGTCTCGATGCAGTGGCAGGAAGCCGTAATGCCCAATATTGCGCTGTTGAACGCCTATCTACCCGACCGACTGCCTTTCCGGCTGGTCGCCGGAGAAGCGCGCTTGAACGCCCGCTTCGCCTACGCCGCGCGCGCCGCTTCCGGCAGCCTGGCGCTGGCAGGTGACAAGATCTCCGGCGTCATTTTTGATAAATCGGTGAGCGGAACGCTGGCGGTTGACTTGATCCTCAAGGAAGCCGATCTCGCGAACCGGCGCCTGGATCTGTCCGGCAGCCGCATCAGCATGCAGGCGTCTCGGCAAGGCGCCAAAGGCGACGCGGGCGCGGCCGCCTTGCAGACCGAGCTCAAGATCGTGCAGGCGCAACTGACATCGGCCTTGTCGCTCGATGAGCTCAGGAATCATTCCGGACGGCCGCCGCTCAGCGGCGAAGTCAAGCTCGAGGGAACGGTGGCCAACATCGATTTCCTGAATGCTTTCCTGCCAGCGCGGCAGGGCATCGAGTTCGGCGGTGGCGGCCGCCTGCGCGCGGACCTGCGCCTGCACGACGGGCGCCTGGCAGCCCCCAGCAGCCTGACGGTCGAATCGAAGCGGCTGCTGGGCCGCTTTTCCGGCTTCGAGGCCAGCGGCTCGGGCGGCGTATCGGCGGCGATTCGACCGCCGGCCGCCAACACCAGGACTGAGGAGTTGCGCGTCGAGTTGGCCTTGCGCGATATGCAGGTGCGCCAGCAGAAAGGCGGCGCGGTTTTTCTGCGCGGCAAGAGTTTGCAGCTGACCGCGACCAGCCCGCCGCTGGATCTTGCTGCCAAGCGCATCGAGCCGAGCGCGGTGTTGACCTGGAACGACGCGCTGCTGCCCGATGTCGCGCTGCTGAACAGTTACTTCCCGGGCAAACCGCCTTTCAGTCTGAGCTCGGGCAGCGCGCGTTCGAGTGGGCGTCTCAACTACGCCGGCCGGAAACTGTCGGGAACGGTCAATCTGGCCGGCGAGAAGATTGCCGGCACGCTGTTCACCGAGGCGGTGGTCGGACAGCTCGGCGTCGATCTGGTGATCAAACAGGCGGATCCGGCGAGCGGTTTCCTTGACCTCTCGGGAAGCCGCCTGCAGATGCAGGCGGCGACTGCAAAGGCGACAGCAAACGACGAGGCCGGGCCACTGCAGACCCGCATCACGCTCACCGAGGCGCGCCTGAAATCGCCCCCGCTGGCGCGCAAGTCGGCCGACTCAGGTCGCTTGTCGCCGGTCAGCGGCGTCGTCAAGCTCGAGGGGTCGGTGGCGAATATCGCGTTCCTCAACAGCTTTCTTCCCGCTGATCAGGGGCTGGCATTTTCTGGCGATGCGCAAATGAACGCCGAGCTGCGGCTGGCTCAAGGACAGCTCGCACCCGGCAGCCATCTGACCGCCGAGTCGGAGCATCTGGTCAGCCGCTTTCTCGATTTCGAGGCCAGCGGCAAGGGCGTTCTGAAGGCCGCAATCCAGGGCGATGCGGCAGCACCCGAGGGAAAAGTGGAGGGATTCCTGAAAACCTTCGGGCTGCGCAGGCTGAGCGACAAGAAGCCTTATGTCAGCGGTCGTGATTTTCAGATCACCTCGGTCGGCAAACGCTTCGATTCCGCGCAGGGGCTGCGTGACCTGGAAACGCTGATCACCCTGGGAGCAGCCGAAATACCCGACATTTCCATCTACAACGCTTACCTGCCGAAAAAGGCCGGCGTCGCTATCGGTTCCGGAAAAGCCACGCTGACCGGAAACTTCAAGCTGAGCGGCGTTCGCGGCAGTGCCAAGCTCGAAATGCAGGCCCGCGGCGTCGAGGTGCACGTCAAGGAGCAGACCATCAAGGGCGACCTACGTATCAGTACGCGTCTCAGCGATGGCAATCTGGAGAAGATGAGCTTCGACGCCTCGGGAACGCAGCTGCGGATCGACAACGCCTCGCTGGCAAGACGGTAGCGCGCGCGCCGATTCGTGGTGGGGACAGATCGACATCGATCGCGGGCGCATGATCTGGAAGCAGCCACTCGACCTGGATGCGGAGATCCGCCTGCGCCTGCGTGACAGCGGCCTGCTCGTGCATCTCTTCGTCGAGCAGAGCAAAGAGCAGCAGTGGCTGAACAAATTGTTGACGATCCGCGACGTCCGCGGTCGCAGTGAGGTGCGCCTCCGCGACAAGGCCATCGTGCTCAGTAACACGCGGCTTGACCGCGAGAAGCTGCTGGTGCTGGCCAATCTGCGGCTGAGCAAAGAGAAGATGCTGGGTGGCTTGTACGCCAGCTACGGGATATTCGGCGTCGGCATCGAGCTCAAGGACGAGGAGCGCAGCTGGAAAATACTCAATCCGCGCAAGTGGTATGACGCTTATTCCGAGGCTTTCTCGGCAGATCGGCCATAGACCCGCATTTCTTCGGTCGAGGGGGCCGTGCAACGGCAAACCGGGGCAGCTTTTGGCCATCGTGCGACATCTCCAGGACGCGCTCTGCCCGCCGCCTCGCCAGCTGTGCGCCGGTGCGCGCACCGCGCCTGCCGTCTAGCAGGCGACGGCCTCGGCGAGCGTTCGCAGCGCCGGCAGCGGCGGCGCGTCGCGCCGGTAGATCAGGCCCGTGGGCACCCGGCTGATCTCGTCCGGCAGCGCCTGGACGGCGAGGTCGGCGGCGTGCGGCGACTGTTCGATCACTCGCCGCGGCATCAGCGTCCACCCCAGACCAACGGCGACACAGCCCAGGATGCCGTCGAGCGTGCCAAATTCCATGGCGTCGGACACCGCGTGGCCGCTGGCGCGTTGCCAGGCGAGGGCGCGCGTGCGATACGCGCAGCCTTCCCGGAAAAGGATCAAGGATTGCAAGACGGGGTTGGCGCCGGCGGCGCAAACGAGCACCAGTTCCTCGACCAGCAGTTCGTCGAACTGCAGGTCGGGGTGTTCGACTGGCCCGGCGACGACGGCACAATCAAGCTTGTGCGCCAATACCTTGTCGACCAGTGCCGTGCTGCTGTTCGTTTCGACGCGCAATTCCAGGCCCGGATGTCGCGCGCGGACCGCTTTCAGCGCCAGCGGCAGATGCAGCGCGGTGAAGGTTTCCATGGCGCCGATGTGCAGTTCGCCGACGCTGTCGCCGACCAGTCGTACGGCGGCGCTGCTCTCGCGTTCAAGGCGCAGCATGCGACGCGCGTAGTCGAGGAGAATCCGCCCGGAAGGCGCCAGCGCGAGGCCACGGCCACTGCGAAAAAAGAGGTCGGTGCCGAGTTCTTCCTCGAGCCGGCGGATGCGGCTGGTGACGTTGGACTGGACGGTATTCAGCTTGCGCGAAGCGGCCAGAATGCCTCCCTCATCAACCACCGCTGCGAAGGTACGCAGGGCGATCAGCTCCATCAATGTATCTCCAAAAGAGAAGAGTTAAATCTAAACTATTCGTTTGTAGAGACTAATTATAGCGGTTATCTTGTCGGCACCAGACCACAGGGAAGCTTGGCCATGAACGAGCAGCAAGAACGTATCCGAGTCCTCGGCGCCGGCATCTGCAGCCTGATGCTGGTCCTCGGCGTCGCCCGCTTTGCCTATACGCCGTTGCTGCCGCTGATGCAGCAACAGGCGGGACTCGGCGTTGCCGCAGCCGCCTGGCTGGCAGCGATCAACTACGCCGGCTACCTGAGCGGCGCCGTCGTCGCCTCGCTGATCAGCGATCTGGTGCTCAAGGACCGCCTGTACCGGATCGGCCTGGTGGTGGCGGTTGTCAGTACCGCGGTGATGGGCTTGACCACCGACCTGACCGTGTGGGCGCTGTCGCGTTTCGTTGCCGGCCTGGCCAGTGCAGCCGGCATGCTGCTCGGCACCGGGCTGATCCTCAATTGGTTGATTCGCCATCATCACCGCAGCGAACTCGGGATCCATTTTTCGGGGATCGGTCTGGGAATTGCCAGCTGTGCGGCCGCCGTGCAAGTGATGAGCCATTGGCTGGACTGGCGCGAGCAGTGGTTGGTGTTCACGTTGTTCGGGGCGCTGCTGCTCATCCCCGCGCTGCGCTGGCTGCCGGCACCCGATCGCAGCATGCTGACCAAGAGCGGGCAGGCGATGGTGGACACGCCACCGAGCGCGAGTTTCATGCGCCTGCTGATGGCGGCGTATTTCTGCGCCGGCGTCGGTTACGTCGTCAGCGCCACGTTTATCGTCGCCATCATCGACCATCTCCCCGGCCTTTCCGGCAGCGGCACGCTGGTCTTCCTGGCGATTGGTGTGGCGGCGGCGCCGGCGTGCATCGTCTGGGACCTGATCGCCCGCCGCACGGGTGAGGTCAATGCCTTGATCCTGACGGCCTTGCTGCAGGTCGTCGGCATCCTGCTGCCGGTCACCGGTGACAGCCTGGCGGCGGCCTTGGCCGGCGCGCTGCTCTTCGGCGGCAGCTTCATCGGCACGGTGAGCCTGGTGTTGACCATGGCCGGTCGTTACTATCCGACGCGACCGGCCAAGATGATGGGCAAGATGACGGTCGCCTACGGCACGGCGCAGATCATCGCCCCGCTGATCACCGGCTGGCTGGCGATGCGTCTCGGCAGCTATGTCGGCGGCCTCTACCTGGCGGCGGCGGTGATGGCCGTTGGCACGGTACTGCTGCTGCTGCTCAAGGCCACCGAAAAGCGCGATGCCGTGGCGCGTCTGGCGGCCATCGAAACCTCGCCACAGCACGGATGACGCGCACCGACGATCAGCGCGGCGAATTAACCATTGGCGCCCGTGCCGGTGATCGGGACAAAGCGGAGCGGCACTACGGCGTCTTGCTGCAAGGTGTGGCCACGTTTGCTGAGCAGGGAGAGCGTCTGATCGCCGCTTTCGCCGACCGGAATGCTCATCCGCCCGCCATCCTTGAGCTGGTCGAGCAGCGCTGGCGGACCGTGATCGCGGGCGCAGGTGACAATAATCGCGTCGAAGGGCGCAGCCTCGGGCCCACCCAGGGCCAGCGCGACGAACATCATCCGCATTGGCGGGACCGTTTCAGCGAACCCGCAACGCTGGCCGACGACGCTTCCGCCGTCCAGGCGATGGCACACCGCCTCAAGACCCGCATTTCTTCGGTCTGGCCGCCTGATGCTTGCGAGACGTCCGAATTGAGCGCTCCGATCAATTGACCAGATAGCGGCTCACCGCCTCCTCGTTCCACTCGACTCCCGATCCCGGCCTTTCGTCGAGTACCGCGCAGCCGTCAACGATGCGCAGCGGCTGCTCGATGATCGGGTTGAACCATTCGGCGTATTCGAGCCAGTGCGCAGTCGGCGTTGCGCACAACAGATGCGTGCTGACCTCGATAAAAAGGTGGTTGGAGAGCCGGATGCCGTGCATTGCGCCGAGAGCGGCGGCCTGCAACCAGCCGCTGACACCGCCGATCTTCATGACATCGGGCATCATGTAGTCGGAGGCCTGGGCGTCGATCGCCGTGCGCATGTCCTGTGCGCCCCACCAGTTTTCGCCGCATTGAATCGGTGTCTGCAGGGCGGCGGCGACACGGGCGTGGCCGGCGTAGTCGTGCGCCAGGGTGGGTTCTTCGATCCAGGCCAGGCCTTCATCGTCGAGGCGGCGACCGCGCTCGATCGCATCGACCGGCGACAGCGACTGGTTGTAATCGACCATCAGCGCGACGCCGTCGCCAACTGCTTGCCGCATCGCGCGGACGACGGCGATATCTTCGCCGACATCTGGGTAGCCGATCTTGGCCTTGACGCCCTTGATGCCGCGTTCTGCCCAGGCGCCGGCGACCCGCGCCGAACCCGCGGCGCCGTCGTAGCCGGTGGCGCCGTAGGCGGGAATCGGTTTCGGCTCGCCGCCGAGCAGGCGGACCAGCGGCAGGCCGCAGGCGCGAGCGAGCGCGTCCCAAACGGCCATGTCGATCGCCGCCATGGCGATGCCGGTGAGCCCCTGCGGGCCGAGCAGGCGGAAGCGCTTGCCGAGCAGTTGCTGGATCGCCAGCGGCGCAAGGTCACGGCCGGCGATCAGCGCTTCGAGCCCAGCGATGAGAAGCGCAGTCGGCTTGAGCGCCATAGCCGAGTAGCAGAAAACGTAGCTGTGCCCGACGACGCCCTGGTCGGTAATCACGTCGGTCAGCACCAGCGGCGACTCGGTGATGGTGCCGCTGGCTGTGCGGTGCGGCTCGCTCATCGGCACGGTGACGGCACGGACTCTCAGGCCGCGGATTTTCAGTGGGAGGTGACTCATCATGTCTGGCTCCTTAAGCGTTGTCGTCCGGCGCTGGCGCTAAGGTCGCCGACGCTGCATCTCATCCTAGCCGCGTGGCTTTGGAAGTACACTCACTCCTCGGTATACCTTCCGGGAGACACGCGGCGATGGATAGGGGAGCGAGCAACACCAGGCAGAGGATCGTCACCGCCGCCTATCTGCTTTTCTACAAGACCGGTTTCATGCGCACAAGTATCGATGCGATCGCCACGGCGGTGGGTATTACCAAGCGCACGCTCTACCAGCATTTCGACAGCAAGGCCGCCCTGATCGATGCCGTCCTCGCCGACCAGCACTCGCTGATGCTTGCGCGCATCCAGGAATGGGCGCAGCCCGGCAGCAGCGGCCCGGCCGAGATGCTGACCAATCTGTTCGCCGCCTTCGAGCGCTGGGCGGCGCAGAGCCACTGGCGCGGCTCGGGCTTCACCCGAGCGGCAATCGAGTTCGCCGATTCGCCAGGCCATCCCGCGCGCCTTGCGGCGCGTCGGCACAAGGCTGCGGTTGAAGCCTGGCTCGCCGATACACTGGCCGAGCACGGCATCGCCGACGCCAGGCAGTTGGCCCGCGAGGTGGTGCTGCTTATCGAGGGTTGCCACGTTCTCGTTTTGATCCACCGCGATACCAGCTACGTCAGGGTTGCCGCCGAGGCCGCCGCCGCGCTGTTGCAGCGGCGGACAGCTGAACAGGGACATAGCGCGGTGGCCACACCGGCTGGCTGGCGACGCGTCTCGGCAGCTATTCGGCCGGCCTCTGCCTGGCGGCCGCGGTGATCGCCGCTGGCACGGTCCTGCTGCTGATGCTCAAGGCCACCGAAAAGCGCGATGCGCTGGCGCGGCCGCCATCGAAACGTACCCACAGCACGGATGACGCGCACCGACGATCAGCGCGGCGAATTAACAATTGGCGCCCGTACCGGTCATCGGGACAAAGCGGAGCGGCAATGCGGCGTCTTGCTGCAGCGTGTGGCCACGTTTCCTGAGCAGGGAGAGCGTCTGGTCGCCGCTTTCGCCGAGCGGAATGATCATCCGGCCGCCATCCTTGAGCTGATCGAGCAGCGCTGGCGGACCGTGATCGGGTGCGCAGCTGATGATAAGCGCGTCTACGGGCGCCGTCTCGGGCCAACCCAGATAGCCGTCACCGTGTCGCGCGAGATCGTCGGCGGCGCGTCGCGCGTGCGCCGTACCGCTAGACTTTCGGCAGGACCCGACCTCCAGAAACTCGGAATTCGTCGTCGCCCGTGCTGGCGATGATCGCCGCCAGAGCATGCCGACAGCGGGCCTTGGTGCACTGGCCGTCGCCAGGCTGCACTTCGCGGCAGGGCGACGGGCGTTGCTCGTAGACCGAGCAAAGCACGCGCTTGCCCAGCTCACCGTGCAAGGCCAGGCAGCGTGGCGACGGCGCGTCAGTGCCGGCCAGGCACGCGTACCAGGGGCCGATCTGCTCGATCAGCGTCGTCGGTAAGCCGAGCACCTCGGCCTCGGCCCAGTAGAACGACACGCGGAAAGCGGCGCAGCAAGCGCCGCAGCCGCGACAGCCGGCCGAAAGCGTCGCCGAGGCGGCAGCTGGCATGTCGAATGGAAGGGCAGATGGAACGGCAGCTGGCATGTCGGATGCAGTCGCCCGTCGCGATAAATGCTTGCGGAGTTACGCAGCCCGCCTGGCCGGTCTGGCAGCAGCTCTTCGGGAAAATCCGCGCCGCGCGAGAAGCCGCCGGGCGTTTGCGGGGCGCTGCTGGCCTACCAGTACTTCTCGAAAGCCATTTGTCCGGCGATACCGCGGCGACCGGCAGCGAAACCGCGCGCGCCAAGCATCCGCCGCAGTTCGAGCGCCATCTCGGGGTTGCCGCAGACCATCAGGCGCGACGCTTCGACCGTGAGCGGCGTTTCCAGCGCCTCCTCAAGTCGCCCGTCTGCCAGGAGTTGCGGGATTCGCGCGCGCAGCGCCGTCGCGCCGGGTTCACGCGTGACCACCGGTAGATAGACGAGGCGCGCCTTGCCGGCGACGGCAGCGTTGTCGTCGGCCAGCGCGCAGATTTCCGCACGGTAGGCGAGTTCCGAAGCGTGGCGCACGCTATGGACGACGAACAGCCGTTCGAAACGGCTCCAGACCGACGGATCGCGCAAAATGGAGACGAAGGGTCCGAGCCCGCTGCCGCTGGCCAGCATCCACAGCTGTCGACCGGCGGCCAGCTGGTCGACGGTGAGAAAGCCGAAACTGGCCCGCTCGCAGTGCATTGCGTCGCCAACGCTCAGGCTCGCCAGGACCTTCGAAAAGGCGCCGCCAGGGACCAAAACGGCGAGGAATTCGAGGCCGTCGTCGGCGGCTGCCGAGACCATCGAAAAAGGGCGCCAAACGATCTCGCCGGCATCGCTTTCGACGCCGAGACGCGCGTAGTGTCCAGGCGTGAAACGAAATCGCTCGTCACGAGTACAGCGCCACGAGAGCATCGTCGGCGCCCACTGATGCACCTGCAGCACGCGCTGCGTGCTCCATTTGGTACTCTCCGCCGAGCCGGCAAGAGTCGGTCGTTGTTCTTCGCTGGACAAGCCCATCATCTGCTCCGAACTCCGGTAGATGGCTACCTTTTTACCGCAAAAGTGATGGCGGCGTCGAGCACTCGCTGCGGGTGATCGGCGCGCCGCGTCATTGCGAGGAGGCGCAGCCGACGTGGCAATCCAGAGAGCTTTCGTTGGCGACGTGTCGGCCTCACTTGCCCGCGTTGCCCAGCGGCATATTGATCGTCGCGAAGATAGCGTCGCCCTCGACGCGGTGTTGCGCCACACATGCCGCTGCACGCTATTGCACGCACCGGCTCACGCACGCGTCGCTGCGGCCGATGGTGATCGTCGTGCCACCCGGAAAAGCGATCGGCCCGGTCAAGGAGCGAGTCGCCTGCGCGGTGCGCGAGGTGGCCCGAAAAGCTTGGCGAAGCCCGCGCAGTAGCCGGGCAAGCGCGTGCGCGAGGCTTTTTGCTCGATCCGCAAGCCCGTATGCTCTTCGGGCGAGAGTTTGATCTGCGTTCGGCAGACCGAGAAGCGCGACGACGAAGCTCTTTGCTCGATCGGCGTCATGCCGAAATGTGGCGGCAAGACTCCGAACGTCACGCGCCAGTCAAAGAGCCTGGCCCGCAAGCCTATTTGCTCGACGTGCCGAGCAGCGAGGCTTGCACGGCATGATCTTTATTCTTGCGCGCCAAGCAGAAAGGCTCGCGCGCGTGGTCGAGAAACTTGAACTTGAGGCTATTTTTCATGTGCAGTGAAGATCGACGCCTGGCGTGCGAGCCTTTTTGCCTTGCGGCCCATGCTTTTCTGCTTGCCCAGCGAAGCTCATCCGCTTGCGGCAGGGAATCTGAAGCTTGCCATCGCCGGTCGGAGCTTTGCGCCTGAATCTCCGATGCTTGCGTGCCGAGGGCGAAGCCTGGCGCGGCTCTCAGGGAGCGGCGACCGGGCTCGGTTTACGCTTGCGGTTGTAGCGAGCCGCCACCGTTTCTTTCAAGGCATCGAGCCCGGCGCCCTTGCCGAAGACCCTGGCCAGCACACAAGCCGCGAGCGCGGCGTTGAGGATGTCGTTAGCGAGCGCCATTTCGCTGTCGTCGGCGCGCGCCAGCAGCTGCCGCAGGCTGGCCAGCTATCGTCGCAAGAGACCGAGCTTGTGGAGATCACGCGCGGCTTCGGCGAGATCGAGTTCCGGCGGGATAATCGGCTTGTTCTGCGCCAGGACCATCAGCGTCTTCCCGCGAAACGCTTCCGACTTGTCGTCCATCCTGGTCAGGCGGCGCCGCTGGTCGGCCAAGAGTTCGAGCAGGCCAGCGAGTTTCCCTTGCCGGGTATTGATCGCGGCGGCTATCGCCGCCACGTCGTCGGCGCTGATATTCAGCGATACGAGCTTCTGCGTCATGAGATTGGCTCCTTGATAAAACGAGGAAGGCCAACGGCGCGTCGGCAGTATCGCGCTCTCGCAATCGGGCCGTCGATAAGCTGTGCTCGCAGCCCCGCGGCGAGGCTCAACGGGCGTGATGTGCAGCACGGCCAAGCGCCGCGTTGTCGCTGTACGACAAGCCGCGCGGCCGCTCGGGAGCGCTCTGGATGAGGCCGCCGAGAACGCCCTGTTGTCCGTCCGCAGTGGCGCACGCAGTGGCGCACGCAAAAGGCAAGTGCCATCTCTTGGGTCCACTGACTTCTAATTCACTGGGCCGGACCGCCGCTCGGCAAGCTCGATTTTCTGTCAAGGGCCGCTTTGTAGTACGATCAGCGAGCAGCGGTTTTCGGCCAGGAAGAGACGTAGAGGCGGCGAAGAATCGTCAGGCGCGAACGTCGGCTAACTGATCCGGAACCCGCCGCCCGGCTCTAAACGCATCTCGTTGGACGAAGCCGCTACGCGGAGGAAACCCCGGTGCTGTCGTCGCGTTGACTCAAGATGTGACCTCGCCCCTCATCCGAGGGACGTTCATGACGAATGCGAGGTTACCGCAAGATGGAAGAGATGTCCGCTGTCGCAACGACGATTTTTGACACGAACTACGAGCTGCACCAGAAGCACCTGAAGCTCAAGGGCTTGCAGCCGAAGACGATCGACGCGTATTCGCGCGCCGTCCGCCGGGTGGGAGATTACTTCGCTCATCAGATCGACGATCTGAGCGAGGCCGACCTGTTGGATTACTTAGCCGACCTGCGTGAGACGCACTCCTGGAGTTCGCTCAAGCTCGATCTGTACGGGCTCAAGTTTTACTACGAGCACGTGCTGAAGAAACCCTGGGTGGCGCCCGGTCTGATCAAGCCGCCGCGCTCGCTGCGCCTGCCGGACATCGTCACGGTCGAGGAGACCGAGCGGATTTTTCTGGCCACGCAGGTGCTCAGTTACCGCGTTTTCTTCTTCACCCTCTACAGCCTCGGCCTGCGCCTGGGCGAAGGCTTACGGCTGACGGTCGCCGACATCGACGGCGCGCGCGGGCGGGTGCATATCCGCGATGCCAAGGGCAACAAGGATCGCCTGGTGCCGCTGCCGACGGCCACCTACCGACTCCTGCGTTGTTTCTGGCAGCGCCACCGTAATCCCGTTCTGCTGTTTCCCAATCGCCGCGGCGGCTTGCCAGGTGCGAGCAGCGCCAGGACACCGCTCAATCGCAGCGGCGTTCAGAAGGCACTGCGGGCGGTGGTCGAATCCTGCGGGCTAAAAAAAACATTTCGCCGCACAGTTTGCGTCACGCCTATGCCACGCACCTGATCGAGGCGGGCGTCGAGCTCACCGAGGTGCAGAGCATTCTCGGCCATCACTCGATTCTCACGACGGTTCGCTACACCCATCTGACGGATCAAACCCGGCATCACGCCATCGACCGCATCAACGCGCTGATGGACCGCTTTTGTCTGAGCAAGGGGACGCCGCGATGATCCGCCTCGGCTCTGTCATTGCCGAATTCGAAGCGGACTTCATGACGCAATTTCGCCACCGCCTGAGCTTCGATCAGCTTCGGGCACTCTCGGCGATGCGCGATTGCCGCGGCCCGGCCAGCCCGATGATGCAGCTCCAGTGCGAAGGCTGCGATCAGCAAAAACTCGTTCCGCATTCCTGCGGCCATCGCCTTTGCCCGCACTGCCAGCACCACGAGAGCCAGCAATGGCTGGAACGTCAGATAGAGCGCCTCGTCCCGGCCGACTACTTTCTGCTGACCTTCACGCTGCCGGCCGAATTGCGCGGGCTCGCTGCGGCGCACGCCGACGTCGTCTTCGATGGCTTGATGCGCTGTGCCTGGGAAACGGTGCACCGCTTCAGTCAGAACGACCGGCAGTTGCAGGGCACGCCCGGCGCCATCGCGGTCCTGCACACGCACTCGCGTCGGCTCGACTTCCACCCGCATGTCCATCTCGTCGTCCCCGCGGCAGCGATCGATGCCGCGAAGCAGCGCTGGCGACGCAAGCGGCGCGGCAAGAACGGCACCTACCTGTTCAACGAGAAGGCGATGGCCAAGGTCTTCCGGGCCAAAATGCTGGCGGCGATCGAGGCGGCCGGCATTTGCCTGCCGGCGTCCTATCCGCGGGAATGGGTAGCGCACTGCAAATCGGTGGGCAGCGGCGAGAAGGCCCTGATCTACCTCGGTCGTTACCTCTACCGCGGCGTCATCCGTGAACAGGACATCCTCGCTTGTAAGGATGGGCGGGTGAGCTTCCGCTACCGCAACGCACAAACCGGCAAGTCGGAAAAGCGCTCGCTAGCCGGCGCCGATTTCCTCTGGCTGATCCTCCAGCACGTGCTACCCAAGGGCTTTCGCCGCGCCCGCAATTTCGGCTTCCTGCACGCCAACTGCAAGCGCCTGATCAGTTTGCTGCACCGCTTGCTGAAGTTCGATCCCAGCCGCTTCACGCCGCCGCGCAAGGAGCGGCCAGCGATGCTTTGCCCGTGCTGTGGCTCCGTGATGTCAATTGTCCGGACGCGTATTCGATCAACATCGCCCGCCTTCGTCGCTGCTCCACCGCTCGTCGCGATCGCTGCCTGATCGTGTAAGCCGCCTTCACAGCGCTGTCCGGCCGCCTTTGGGACTTCAGTTTCCCCAAGCTGAGTGACGGGGTCGCCCGGAGTTCAGTGGCCGGGACGCCAAAACGGCCGGATTTGCGCGATCTTCGCTGACGGTGCCGCAGCGCGCGGCGACGGCCCGCTCCCCGCCCTTCGGCATTCATGCCTGCGGGGTAAATCCAAAAAAGATATTTGCAGAGGGCGCGCCCAGCGCTCCGGCCCGGGCTCGTCCAACAAACGGATCAGATCGTGGCTTCGCACGATCTATCCTTATTCGTTATACACAACTCACTCAGCATAACGTAGCCGCCCGATGTGCCCTGACAAATAGTTGACTGATTTTGTCTGGTATACCCCTTGCTTTCCCTTTCCCATTTTCATAAGGATCGGGCGATGGCAAACTGGGCGGGAGACGAATTTGGCGGGGCTGAACTGGGGGACGGACGTCTGAGACGGAGGCTGATCAAACTGGCGACACGCTTTGCAGAGCAGCCGACGGCGAGCATACCGGGTGCCTGTGGGGATTGGGCGGAGACTGTGGCGGCGTACCGTTTCTTCGATCAGGCCCACGCTGGCAAGCGCGGGTTGAACTGGCAATCGATCCTGCAACCGCACATGGATTGCAGCCAAAGGCGCATGGCACAACACCCGGTGGTGTTGTGCCTTCAGGACACCACCGAACTGGACTTCAACGGTCAGGAGATCGAAGGACTCGGGCCGCTCTCGTACGAAGCCCAGCGCGGCATGTATCTGCACCCGACCTATGCGGTGACCCCGGAACGTGAACCGCTCGGGGTGATCGACGCCTGGATGTGGGCGAGAGAAGCGAAAGCGGCCGACGGAAGCCGGCCGGGCATCAGCGAGAGCACGCGCTGGATTGAAGGCTACGAGCGGGTCGCCGAAACCGCGGCGGGGATGCCACAAACGCGATTGGTCTATGTGGCCGACCGCGAAGCGGACATCGTCGGCCTGATGCAGCGCGCCCAGGCGTTGGGAACGCCGGCCGACTGGCTGATTCGCGCCAAACACAACCGCTGTTTGCCGCAAGGCGGCAAACTGTGGGCGGCAACTCTTGCCGAAGCGCCCCTCGGCGAGATCGAATTCACTCTGGCATCGCGGCACGGGCAGCCAAAACGGATCGTGCGCCAGCAGTTGCGAAGCCATGCGGTCGACCTCCCGGCTCGTGACACGGACGGCCGCCACATCAGAGTGACCTGCCTGATCGCCACGGAAATCGGGGCGCCCGCCGGCTGCAAGCCGGTCGAATGGCGCTTGCTGACCAATCGCAACGGTGTCCGGCTTGAATTTTGGCCGAAGCAGGTAATCCACCACAAGGCGGCGTCGCAGTCGTGTTATACGCGGATAATTTGAGTATTTAATAGAAAAGCGGCAGGTTCGAAATCGACGTGCTCTATGGCGCGGATATTGAGGCGGCAAAAATATTTTTAAAATAATGCGAAAAACACTTGACAAAGGTTTGGCAAAATACTCGCAATTTTGGCTGTATAAACAACAGCTTATTGGAGTGTCTTGTGGATACCGAACGATTAACTGCGGTCATGGATAGCCTCATGAACCAAACCGTCTTGGGTGAATTGTTGGCGCCGATGGCTCGTGCCTTGGCGCAGGTGCGCGGTACCGACGCGGTATCGCGAGTGTTGAGCATGGCGGATTTTATCGGCCTGGGGGTGCTGCGCCACCTGCAGGGCATGCGCACCCTGCGCGAGCAGGTGCAGTCGCTGCTGCATTGCGAGCCGGGGACGGCGCAGCGCGTCCCGCTGGCACGTTCCACCTGGTCGGACGCGCTGTCCTCGCGCCGCCGCCGCACGGTCTTGGAGGCGGCGATGCCGCCGTTGCTCACCGAGGCCCGGGCCGCGCTGCCGGATCGCCTGGCGCAATTCCCAGCCCTGCAAGGACGGCCGGTGTATGCAATGGATGGGACCTATCAGAGCGAAAGCGCCCACTACGGGCGGTGTACGCCCCGCCAGGGCGGGACGGACAATCCCAAGGGGCACGCGCTGTTGAGCTTCTACGACGTGCGCCTGGGTTGCCCCACCGACGTGCACGTCGACACCCGCAGTCGCCACGAAATCACTCTGTTGCGCGACTATGACCAATCCGCGCAGGCCATGACCCGTGACAAGGGCGCGCTGTGGCTGGTCGACCGCGCTTTCATCGACGCGACGTTTTGGGATGACCGGAAAAAGAGCTTGGGCGTGACCATGATCACGCGCATGAAAAGCAGCCTGTGCGTCGAGTCCACCGAGCCCTTAAAGATCGAGGATGTCCCGGCCAACGACGGGGTGCTCAACGATCTGCGCATCACCTTGCTCAGTTCCCGCCAACACTGGCGCCTGATCACCTTCCGCAGCCGACGAGGACATCTCGTGGAGTTTCTGACCAACGAGTTCGACCTCGCGCCCGGCGTCATCGCCTTCCTCTACTCCCGCCGCTGGGAGGAGGAGAAATGTTTCGACACATGGAAGAACGACTTCAGCCTCGCCAAGGCATGGGGCGCCAGTGTGGCGGCCATCGAGAATCAGGTCCGCCTGGCCGTTGTCACCAGCCTCTTGGTGGCCCTGCTGGTGCACTACAGAATGGGGCAGCACGGAATCGTGGACGAGAAGGCTTTGCGCAAGCAGGACCGGCGCCAGACCTCGGCGACCGACGGGACCGATCGCCCCGACTGGACTGCCCCGGTATTCCGCTACACCTCCAAGGTGAGCCGCCAAGTCCTGCGGTTTTTAAGCACTGTTTTCACAAACCCGCCTCGCAGGCGCTCTACGAGGCCCAGTTGCGGCCATTGTTGTTGGCATACCTATGAGGCAGCCGGACACCGTTGACTGCGTCCGATTTGCAATTCTCGAGAAGCAACGTCGTTCCATTCCAACCCGGTGGAATGGCAAGTTCGAGGGAGTGGATTCAAATCGATAGGGCCGACGCAGCAGACTACGAGCAAGATCTCGAATTATTTCGGGCTTCACTTGAGTTCGTAAAAGGCGCCCGGACCCGGTAGTTTCGCAGCACCGCGAAGGTGTGCTTTGTATTTCGCCGAACTTCTGTTTTGGGTCGAAAGGGTGAGTCCGCGTGTTACGACAGCTGCGGTTCCGAGGGTTTTGCCGGCCAACGGCCGCTGGCGGCAAACTGGCTGGCCATGGACCCACAAGCCTGGCCTCTTTATCAGGGCCTCGACACTCGGCCGTCACAGTCTGATTAGGCCCATGAGCTTCGCCCGGAAGTCGTCATCCCCGGCGGCTGCCTTGCGCTTCACGCGCAAGCTGGTTTTCTTCTGATCGGTCGTATCCAGCCGAATCAAATCGAGAACGAGCATCTTCAAGAGAGAAATATTCTGCGGGGCCTTGTCTTTGCGTACGGTGCTGGCATCCTCGCCAAAGGCGACGTCGAGCACCCGTAACCGTTCGCACCCTCTTGAGAAACGCCGCCAACCCCATGGTTTTTGCGGCGTAATTTGTGACCATGACGACGGCACGATAGCCACGACGCGATGCGCCTGAGCAAGCATGATCTTTTCCAGACGGACGAATGACTGAAGGAGCTGCCAGCTGAGCTGTTGCCGGAAGTGTCGAAGCGACTGCTGCACGGCGTCAAGGAGTTGCACGATCGGCTGAATCAAAACCCGGGCAGCAGCTCGCGGCCGCCGAGTACAAAGCCACCGTGGGAGAAGGGGCGCGAGGCAGCCGCGGAGAACGAAGCGCCGCTCGAGGCGGGCGCTGCCGAAAGGGCAGAGAGTTCGGGGCCAGCGCCAGAGACTACGCCGCCAGCGCCGGAGACGTCGCTGCCGCTAGAGGCAGCGGCGCCATCGCCACGTCTGGATCAACGGCGACTGCTAAGAACGCCGATGAGCAGTCCGACGGCCAGGGCAAGCCCGGCGACCTTCCAGGGATTGTCTTCCGCATACTCGTTAGTGGAACCTGCGGCGGACCTGGCGTTGTCGGTCACCGCGATTCGCGCGTCGTCGAGTCGGGATCTGGCCTCGCTCAGTTTGGCGCCGATCTGCGTGCGCGCCGCCTCCCATCCCTCGGTGGTTGAAGTGCTCGCTTTCTTCAGCAGGTGGTCGGCGTCTTCGGCCACGCTCCTGATATCTGCGACCAGCTTGTGCTTGGTGCTTTCGATGGTCCCTTTTTGGGCGATCAATTCGGTATTCATCATGTTCCTTGGGGCGAGTGAATGGTGGGGACATCACGACCGACGCGATGACGGCGTGAGCAGTGATGACGAGCAAGCGGACAGCGCATTCGCGGCATGCCGCTGCCTCTGTCGACAGTAGGACATGCATTTGAGCGCCGACATCCGTCCGCATGCAATGCTCGCATCGACCCGGAATCGCGTCTGTGCGCCGGCGTACACAGGACTATTACCGTCGCCGGCCGGCCTCGGAGGCGGTGAAGCCTGGTTCCGTGTGCGGTGACGTACAGACGCTTTTTCTCGCCTGCGTATGATCGCTATCAAGGGCATGGCAACGCTTGCGGAGCTCAGCCACCTTGCTGGCGATGGTCGCCAAGAGCAGCAGAAGGAGAACTGTCGTGATATTGGAGCAAGCGCGGCAACAGCCGGCAGACAAGCTACGTCGCCCCGAGGAAAGTGTCACGGGTGCGCAGCACGGATGTACACAAACGCCGCACCGCTACGATGTACTTTTACCAGGAGAAATGAAATGTCACTAGGAACGATTCTATTGATCGTTGTCGTCTTGATCCTGCTTGGCGTGTTTCCCGCCTGGCCACACAGCCGGGGATGGGGTTACGGTCCGAGCGGTGGTGTTGGCCTGGTGCTGCTGATCCTGCTCGTTCTGTTGGTGATGGGCAGGTTATAGCGCCTCGCCTTGGCGGCCAATGACCGTGCAATTTCCCCGGCGGCTTCGCCAATTCCTTCCCGGCGCACCCCAAGCATGCCGGCAAACAGTACCGGTGTCATGAGCAGCTGTTCGGCAGACAAGCGATTGTCATCAAGGCAGAGCTGCTGCTCGACCGAAAATTGGCGACGGTCTTGGCGGTGGCGCATGCCACAGCGCTGCCACGCAGCGCGCACGACACTTCGGGAGCGATGGCGATGGTAAGCCGATCCTTCGGCCTACCAGGCGACCACCTCGGGGAGCAGGCGCTCGAACTCCTTCCTGACCACCGCGTAGCACTCGCAGCAGCGCGCCTCGAGACCCGGCCGGTTGAGTATGGTGATGCGCCCGCGCTGATACACGATCAAGCCGGCGCGCTGCAAGTTGCCGGCGGCCTCGGTAACGCCCTCGCGGCGCACGCCGAGCATGTTGGCGATCAGTTCCTGCGTCATCACCAGTTCCTTTGAGGACAGGCGGTCGAGGGAGAGCAGCAGCCAGCGGCACAGCTGCTGGTCGAGCGAATGGTGGCGGTTGCACACCGCCGTCTGCGCCATCTGCGTCAGCAGCGCTTGCGTGTAGCGCAGCAACAGGCGCTGCATCGGGCCGGCGCGATAGAACTCATCCTTCAGCAACTGGCCCTTCAAGCGATACGCGTGCCCGGCGCTTTGTACCACGGCTCGGCTCGAGGTGCTTTCGCCGCCCATGAAGAGCGACACGCCGACGATCCCCTCGTTGCCAACGACGGCGATCTCAGCCGACGAGCCGTCCTCCATGACATAGAGCAGGGAGACGATCGAGGTGGTCGGGAAATAGACGTGGCGCATCTCAATGCCCGACTCGTAGAGCGCCTCGGCGAGCGGCATCGGCACCGACTCCAGACTGGGAAGAAGGCGTGCGTATTCGTCGGCTGGCAGGGCGGCGAGCAGGTGGTTCTGGCGTGGGTCATGCGCGGCAAACACATGCGGGAGCGAGGGCATGGCGGTTCTCCCTTCATCAGTTGCGACCGGGCTAGGGCTGCCCTTGCCCCACAATAAGTGCTGGACTTTTCAAGGCGGGTCGGCCATCCTGACGGGATGGAAAAACAACATCAGATTAAACGAACGCTAGCCCAAACGGATTCGATCGAAACGATCTGCAACCTTCTGGGTAGCTCTGGTCATTCTACGCGTTCGGCGTTTGTTGGCGCGGTGTGCGGGCACTTCGGTTTTGTCGACGCGCGCGGGAAAGCACAAACCAGTGGCTGTATAAAGGCGCTGCGGGAGTTGGAACGTGGCGGTCACTTTGTCCTTCCCAGCGCACGGCCGCGGGTGTCGGTCGAAGGCCGCCGACCACGGCGCCTGGGACAGCCGGTCGAGGCGCCGAGCGGTGTACCGGCGCAAGCGGAGGCGGTTCAGGAACTGTCACTACTCCAGGTTGAAACGGTCGATCAGATGCGGCTGTGGAATGAACTGATGCTGAGCGAACACCCACAGGGGGCCGGGCCGCTGGTGGGCGCACAGATGCGTTACCTGATCGGCTCGGCGCATGGTTGGCTGGGCGGTCTGGGATTCGGCGCCGCCGCCCTGCAACTGGCGGATCGGGACCGCTGGATGGGCTGGGACGCGACGACGCGCCGGCAACAGTTGCACCGGGTCGTGGGCATGAGCCGCTTTCTGATTCGGCCGTCAGTCGCTTGTCACAACCTGGCCTCGCGTGTGCTGGGCATGGTTCTTCGTCGCCTGGGCGGGGATTTCCAAACGCAGTACGGGTATCAGCCCTGGCTGGTCGAAAGCTTCGTCGACAGCGCGCATTTTGCCGGAACCTGTTACCGGGCGGCGAACTGGGAGGCCATCGGGCAAACCCGAGGTCGAGGCCGCCAAGACCGCGCGCATCAGAAGAACAAGACGGTCAAAGCGATCTACGCCTATCCCTTGGCGTCGGACTGGCGCAGCCGACTGGGGCTTCCCGAACCGATCGGCCTACCGGCGCTGACGATCGCCGAGGGACTGGAGGGCAACGCGTGGGCGGCGCAGGAGTTTGCCGGGGCCGCACTGGGGGATGAGCGGCTCAGCCAACGCCTGGTCGATAGTGCCTGCACGCTGGCGGCGATGCCCGGACGCGCGTTCTCCGGCGCGGCACAAGGCGACCGCGCCGCGGTCAAGGGGCACTACCGGCTGATCGACCAGGCCGCTGACTCGGCCGTCACCCTTGAAGCGATCCTGGCACCGCACCGCCAACGGACCCTGCAGCGGATGAAAGCGCAGGCGACGGTCCTGTGCATCCAGGATGGCAGCGACCTCAATTATTCCGGACTCGCGCAATGCGGGGGCTTGGGGGTGATCGGGAGCAACCAGACCGGTGCCCAGAGTCGGGGACTGCACCTGCATTCGACCCTGGTGGTGAGCACCGACGGCCTGCCGCTCGGCGTCCTGGCTGCGCAGTGCTCGGCGCCGATCGCCACGGCGAAGAACGAGCCGCCGGGGGCGACGCCGGTGCCGATTGAAGAGAAGAAGACCTTCGCCTGGATTGAGGGCTTGCGCACGTGCAGCCAACTGGCCAAAGAGCTCCCCACGACACGCCAGATCTGTGTCATGGATCGCGAGGCCGATTTCTTTGAGCTCTTCGACGAGCAGCGCCAACGCGCCCGCGTCGATCTCTTGATCCGAGCCCAGCATGACCGCTGTACCGGCGAGGCCCTGCGTCTCTTCGAGTCGGCCAGACAAAGCCCGGTGCAGGGCCGCTTGAATATCACGGTGCCTCGGCAAAGTGCCCGAGCGAAGAAAAGCAAGCAGAAGGCCCGTGCGCCGCGAAAGCAGCGCTGTGCGGCGGTCGCCTTGCGCTATCGGCGCGTCGATCTACCGCCACCACTCGCACACAAGGGGAAGGCGCCGATCACGCTGTGGGTCGTGCACGTGCGGGAAACCGCTCCGCCAGAGGATGCCAAGGCGCTTGAGTGGTTTCTGCTGACGACGCGCGAAATCACGACCGTCGAGCAGGCACAGGAGTGTCTGCGCTGGTACTGCCTGCGCTGGCGCATTGAAGACTGGCATCGCGTCCTGAAGAGCGGGTGTCGCGTCGAAGCCCTGGCGCATCGAAGCGCCGAGCGATTGCAACGCGCCATTGCCATCCATCTGGTGATTGCCTGGCGGATCATGTTGATGACCCTGCTCGGCAGAGAATGTCCCGGGCTTCCCCCTGACGTCCTCTTCTCCGACCTCGAAATCGAGGTGCTCGAGGCCTATGCAAAAAAAAAGACTGCCTCAGCCCAAACAACTGGGTGATGCCGTGCTTCTCGTCGCTCGCCTGGGTGGCTACCTCGGCCGTGCCACCGATCCGCCCCCGGGACATCAAATCATGTGGCATGGCTATGCCCAGCTTCAGACTCTGTGCGAAGGCTTTTGTCTCAACACGAAAAACTCGTGCTAGCTGAAGATGTGGGGCAAGGGCAGGGCTAGGGCACCGAGGTGGCTGTAGCGGAGGCTCAAGGTGTGCTTACTATACATGATGCGAAATGCCTACGCCCGTTACTTATTGACTCAAGCAGGCCTTCGGCGAGGCACGCGGACGACACCGTCGGTGGCGTTGAAAACCTGCAGCCGCGGCTAGAGGATGGGCCGGCCATTGGCGGCATTCCTGGCGCGCTGGGGCGACGCCCGCAAGCTGTGCCGCGTGCGAAGAGCCGCCACGCTGCTGCGCCTATGTTCGCTGGCAGACAGACCGGCAACGCGGGTCTGCGTAGTCTCGGGCAAGTGATCCAGGCCGGAACATCTGGAGTATCTGCACCGCGGCAATGCCCGCGGATTTAATGCGGCGCGGTTCTGGCGAAAAGAACCAGGAGATCATTGCCTTGATCGGGCGAAAACGTGCTTGGGCAAGTTGCGAGCCGTGGTCGACCAGGCATGAGCTCCCCGAAACACCATGTTCGACAATGAGGTAAGCCATGAAAACGATTCAGAGATTTACGTTCGGCGCACTCGCCGCAAGCGTTTTGTTCGGCCTCGGTGGGTGTGCCGGCATGTCGTCGCAGGACAAGAACACGGCCATTGGCGCCGGCGCCGGTGCCGTCGGAGGAGCCGTTCTTACGGGCGGCAGCGCCGTCGGAACGGTCGGCGGCGCGGTTGTCGGCGGCGTGATCGGTCACGAAGTCAGCAAGTGATGCGAAGCGCGATGCGCCTGGCCTTCCCGGCAGCTGCCTCGCGCCCGCTCCTTGCCCTGATCCCGCCGTCGACGCGACCGTCATGGTCACTGCCGCTGCGGGGCCATCAAACTACCAGGAGAAATCAGAGATGAAACTCGGCGGATCAATCAGCGCAGCCTTGCTCATGAGCGCGCTGCTCATCGCACTACCCGGCTGCCAGAAGAAGGAAGGCCCGGCAGAGAAAGCGGGCAAGGAAATCGACAAGACGACAGAGAAGGCTGGACAGCAGGTCGAGAAGGCCGGTGATGCCATCCAGGACGCCGCCAAGGGCGACAAGAAATAGGATGTCGCAACCGCGCGCGACCGCTTGTCGCGCGCAACCCAACTTGGAGAGTCCCCGCCGCGGGCCTCTTTGGCATCGGGCGCGAGGACCTTAAGCCTAGCGTTCCTGAAGGCAAAGGGACTCTTCTTCTTCGCCGCTCTCGGTCAGCACGCTGTGGTCGGGTTGGGCGTTTGTCGAGCAGCCAGTGGATCTTGAGCCGGATTGCTTTCATCCGCGCCATACGCCCCCTTGCCGGATTGGCGTCCGCGTCCCGCCTCGGTCGCGGATACTGGAAGCTGCGGCAAGTTTTGCAACCCCTAGCGCAGGCCAAAAAACGACAAGATAAACATGACGACTACGACCAGGCCGACGAGGTAAATGATGCTGTTCATGTGATTTCTCCGTTAGAGGTTGAGTGACCCAATCGCGAGGATGCGGGGAGCCTAGGTCACTAGTTCCTACCCTACCCGTTTGGGGCCGAAAGCTCTGTACGTTTGCGTACACAAAAAGCACATTCAAGGGATCTCCCGCTGCCGCATGTGAGCACGGTCGATTTTCGCCGGGGCGACGAATAAGGGCGAGGTCAGGGTGCAAGCACAATCGCTGCACCAGAATCGACGGCGAGTTTTGAGGTCAGTCGTCAATCGTGGCATCCAACGGTTCAAGCGGCCAGCTGTCTGGCAACTGCTACCCCGCGCCAGGCCCAACACAGCCATCGTCGGCGGCACTCGAGTTCGGCCTGCGTACGATAACGTACAGACGGCACCGGGTCATGCGTCCAAGCTTCTCATGTCATCAGGCGTTTCCAGCCCATCCGACGACCGCCGAGTGCGGTCGGTACACTTTTTCCTCCTTCGCCTGTCGCTCTACGCGAGGCTTTGGTGGCGAAAAGCGGGTTGCAACGAAGGATGGCCGACTGGCAATTTCGCCGTTCGGGCCATAAATACAAGGAGCTTGATACGAACTGGGATATCGTCGAAGGGAACTGGAAGCAGTTCAAGGGCAAGGTGAAAGCGCAATGGGGCCACCTCACTGAAGAGCAGCTTGAGGTGATTGCCGGTAAGCGGGCCGAACTCTCGGGCAAGATTCAGGAAGCCTACGGCATCACCAAGGACAAAGCCAACGCGCAGATCAAGCGCTTCGAAAAACGCAACAAGGATTACCAACTGTCGGATTACCCACTGTCGAACGCCTCCTGATCCATTCATTGCCGTGCGCCGCTCGGCACAGCACGGCGCGCACGGCGTCAGGGTCGCGGAGGCAGATGCTTTCGCAAAGGAAACACATCATGACCAGCTATAGACGCTTCATTGACGTCATGCCTCCGCCCCGGCTCAGTGGCGAGGTGGCGCGTCCGGCGGCCTTCGCCCCACTGATGGTCCATAGGCTTCGCAGGAAAGCGAAAAGCCGCCAGGAGGCCGCTCTTGTCGACTGGGAGGAGGAAGGCGGCAGGCTGGCGGCGCCCGGTCCGTCCGGGTCCTTGGCGCGCCCCGCCCGGGGCACTCGAAAACCTCGCCTCCCGCACTGAATAATGCGCGCCAACGTACAGACCACGTGCTTCTTTGTGACTACGCTGCTGTTGAGCACTGGACACGGTGCGCGAGTCGCCCGCCGTCAGCTTCGTGTTGCGGTCCGGGAGATGGCCTTATACGGTCGCAGCGCTGAACAATGCGCGCGAACGGGTGTGAAGAGGCGGCAGCGATTGTTGGGCCCTGCCGCCTGATGCTGAGAGTGATGAGGTCCGACAGCTGCAGTCACGGGAGGCAATCATGTCCTTACTCGCATGGATCGTACTGGGACTCATCGCCGGGTTCGGCGCCGTAAAGATGGTTAGCGAAAGCGGGCAGGGTGCCGTCATCGACATCGTTCTCGGGATTGTCGGCGCCGTCATCGGCGGCTGGCTCTTCAATACCTTCGCGATGGCCGATGTCGGTGAATTCAACCACTACAGCCTGTATGTGGCGGTCGTCGGCGCAAGCGCGCTGCTGCTGATGTACCACGCGGCTTTGCGCGAGGTTCGGGAAGCTCTCTTTAGCGTCGATATCGAGAATCAATCATGAAAGAGATTGGCAAGTTTCTTTGCGCAGCTTCCTGGCCGTCATGCTGCTGTCTGCCACGGGTTGCGCGTCAAGCTCGAAAGAGGAGGGGAGCGGCGAGTATGTGGACGACAGCGTTATCACCAGCAAGGTGAAAGCCGCCATATTCAACGAGCCCGGTCTGAAGTCCGTGGAGATCAAGGTCGAAACCTTCAAGGGGGCGGTCCAACTGAGCGGCTTCGTGAGTTCGCAGTCCGCGATCAACAAGGCGCTTGCCATGGCACGCGCCGTCGGCGGCGCTACCTCCGTCAAGAACGACATGCGGGTCAAGTGAGCGATGGCGGTGCACCGCCACTGCCGGAGACTCCACTACGCTGGTGCCCGTAAACAGCCGCACGCAATCAAAGACATTCCTGCAGCCAGGCCGATGAGCATTAGCGGCTCGCTGAACTTCCCGGATTTTTCGTTCAGGTAGATGTTCCACGGATCGCTGCAGATGGCGCGAAATTCCTGGGCGCAGCCACGGCCGATCGACTGCTCGTTAACGATGCCGACCTTGTGGCCGCCGCTGCTCCGGACGAAGGTCAGCTCGCTGGCGTCGCTTTGCAGGTGCAGCTTGAACAGGAGACGACATGAACCCGACACGACAACTTCACGATCTGGGCCAGAGCCTATGGCTCGACAACATTACACAGGGGGATATGGAAAAGAGGCAACTCTCAGCGATATCAAGGAAATATTTCCTTTTCCCTTTCTACCTCACCCTACGTCTTCTACACTCAATGTCAAATGGACGAGTCTTACGTGAGCCAACCGCGGCATTGCTTCGCAGGCGAGTCGCGAGGCTGTTCTTCGAACTTGCATTGGAGGAAAGGTAAAGGAAGAGGATACTTTTTCGTTTTTTATTCACTACGCCACCGTACTTTTTTACTGTTGGTCTCTCTTGAGTTCTCGCCTTTCTCTCTTCCGCCCCGAAGACAAGATCAATGCAGCCGCGCCAATCCATGCGCGTGCGCAACGTCCGAAACC
>NZ_CAJQTX010000011.1 GCF_907163085.1 Candidatus Accumulibacter sp. ACC003 | reverse complement strand
AGCAGCCTGGCGTGGCTCCTATTTGATGCCGACGACGCCACTCGACTTTTCTCGCTCGCCACGCGTGCCGGCGCAGCCGGCGCCGCTGCTCGGCGAGCACACCGACCAGATACTGCTCGACGTTCTCGGCATGAGTGAAGCCGAAGTCGGCCGTCTGCACGACGCCGGCGTGGTCGCCGGACCAGCCTGAACCCTTCGTCAACGACGGCTTTGCCGCCTTTCGCTATCAGACACTTCTTTCACCAGGAAAAATGCCATGAAGCTACCCGTTCATTTCTACAAGCCGCTCGCCATTGGCGCACCACAACCGCTGCGCGAACTGCCGGTGCGACCCGAGAGAATGATCCATTTCTTTCCTCCGCACATCGAGAAGATCCGCAGCAAGGCACCCGAAACGGCGACCAAATGCGACGTCATGTGCGGCAACCTCGAGGACGCCATTCCCATCGACGCCAAGGACGCCGCGCGCGCCGGCTTCATCGAGCTGCTGAGCGGACACGACTTCGGCGACACCGGCATGTGGGTGCGGATCAACGCTCTGAACAGCCCGTGGGTACTCGACGACATCACCGAGATCATCAAGCACGTCGGCAACAAAGTTGACGTGATCATGATTCCCAAAGTCGAGGGCCGTGGGACATCCACTTCGTCGATCAATACGTCGCGCTGCTCGAAGCCAGGTATGGCGTCCGCAAGCCGATCCTCCTGCACGCTCTGCTCGAGACCGCGCAGGGGGGTGACCAACGTCGAGGCGATCTGCGGCGCCAGTCCGCGGATGCACGGTCTGAGCCTCGGCCCGGCCGATCTGGCGGCCTCACGTGGCATGAAGACGACACGGGTAGGCGGCGGGCAATCCCGGCTACGGCGTCCTTGCCGACCCCGAAGAAGGACGCGAGCAGCGCGCTTTCTTTCAGCAGGACCTCTGGCATTACACCGTCGCGCGAATGGTCGACGCAGCCGTCGCGCACGGCCTGCGCTCGTTCTACGGACCGTTCGGCGATCTCAAGGACGAAGCCGCTTGCGAAGCGCAGTTCCGCAACGCCTTCCTGATGGGCTGCTCGGGTGCCTGGTCGCTGGCGCCCAACCAGATCGCCATCGCCAAACGCGTCTTCAGCCCCGACGTCAAGGAAGTACTGTTTGCCAAGCGCATTCTGGAAGCGATGCCGGATGGCAGCGGCGTGGCGACAATCGACGGCAAAATGCAGGACGATGCGACCTGGAAGCAGGCCCGGGTGATCGTCGATCTGGCGCAACTGGTTGCCCGGCGCGATCCGGACCTGGCGGCGGCGTATGGACTGTAGAGCGGCCACGCGAAGTGGCGAGGACAATCGACAATGAGTGAAAAAACCAGATGGGGCAATTTCTTTGAGGATTTCCACGTCGGTCAGACGATCGTGCATGCGACGCCGCGGACGATTACCGAAGGTGACGTGGCGCTGTACACCGCGCTGACCGGCTCGCGTTTTGCCCTGACGTCGGCCGACACCTTCGCCCACAGCTTGTCCTTCCCGCGTTCACCGGTGGACAGTTTCTTGGCCTTCAACGTGGTATTTGGCAAGACCGTTCCCGATATCTCGCTCAACGCTATTGCCAACCTCGGCTACTCGACCGGGCGCTTCGGCCACCGCGTCTATCCCGGAGACACACTCACCGCGGATTCGACGGTGATCGGGCTCAAGGAAAATCGCGACGGCAAAACCGGCATCGTCTACGTGCGCTCGTGTGGCGTCAATCAGCGTGGCCAGATCGCGCTCGATTACTGCCGCTGGGTGATGGTTCGTAAGCGCGATCCGGCGTCGCCGGCGCCCGAAACGGTGATTCCCGAGCTTCACGACGCCGTTGCGGCGAGCGACCTGGTGATTCCCGCCGGCATCCGGGTGGACGGCTACGACACCACCCTCTCGGGTAGCACCGACCTATGGGACGACTATCGCGTCGGCGAAAGAATCGATCACGTCGACGGCATGACCATCGAAGAAAGCGAGCACATGATGGCCACCCGCCTGTACCAGAACACGGCGCGGGTGCACTTCAACCAGCACGCGGAAAAGAGCGGGCGTTTCGGACGCCGGATCGTCTACGGTGGTTACATCATCAGCCTGGCGCGCTCGCTGTCGTTCAACGGCCTGGCCAATGCCTTCAGCGTCGCGGCGATCAACGCCGGCCGGCATGTCGCGCCGGCTTTCGCCGGCGACACGGTGTACGCCTGGTCAGAAATCGTCGAACAGATGTCCTTGCCTGGCCGCCATGACCTTGGCGCGCTGCGCGTGCGGACGGTGGCGACCAAGGACCGCAGCTGTGCCGACTTCCCGTACAAGCAGGCAGACGGCAGCTACGATCCAAGCGTGCTCCTTGACTTCGACTATACGGTCCTGATGCCGAAGAGACCGGGGGCGTAGGCGATTGCCGGCGAGGACTGCGGCGTCAGCACGCAGGCAAGCGAGTGGCAGCGCGCGGCGCATCGGCAACACCTGGGACGCCTTCGGCCGCAGGCCGCCGTTCCCTGGACGACGCGCAGAACTGACGCCGTCTGCCGGCGGCAGAGGTTACCGCGCTTGCCAACGGTCGTCGTGTGTCGAGCCCCTCATAATGGCCGTCATGACCTTCTCCTGCCACTTGCCGTGCGCATTCCGGCTTGTACGCCGGGATCGTTCGGCGGGCGACAAGAAGGAAGATTGATGAGTCGCGGACGCAACTTTCATTGTCACCAAACGCGAGTCTGCTGATAACGCACCGTATCGTTGTTTTCAATGAACTCGAACTGAGCTATGCTGGCGACCAAAAAAACGACAGCGATGTACAACCGCAGTTCAACACTGGAGGAAACATGTTCCAAGTCCGAATACACGGTCGCGGTGGCCAAGGCGTGGTCACCGCTGCCGAGATGTTGTCGATTGCCGCATTCGAGGAAGGTCGCCATGCGCAGGCCTTCCCGAGTTTTGGATCGGAGCGCACCGGCGCTCCGGTAGTCGCTTTCTGTCGGATCGCCGACCAGGAGATCAGGCTGCGTGAGCCCATCATGGAGCCCGACGCGCTGATCATTCAGGATCCGACGCTGCTGTTCCAGGTCGATGTCTTCTCCGGCCTCAAAAAAGGCGGTTTCATCCTGATCAACACCAGCCGCAGCTTCACCGAGCTCGGCCTCGGCGACTTCGTCCGTGATTGGCCGAAAGAGCGGCTCTGTACGGTCCCCGCGACCGATATCAGTCGCAAGCACGTCGGCCGGCCAATGCCCAACGTCCCCTTGCTGGCGGGCTTTGCCGCCGCGTCGGGAATCATCCGCCTGGAGTCCGTGATCAAGGCGATCAACGCCAAGTTCTCGGAGAAGATAGCCAGCAACAATATCGCTGCCGCCAAAGAGGCTTATCAGTTCGTCACCGACGAGATCGCCGGGGCAAGTCAGCAGGAGGCCGCACATGCTTAAACAGACTGAAGGTTCACACGCCGTTGCCGAGGCCGTCGGCCTTTGCCGGCCCGAGGTCATTTGCGCCTACCCGATTTCGCCGCAAACGCACATCGTCGAAGGCCTGGGCGAGATGGTCAAGTCAGGAGAGGTCGCCGACTGCGAGTTCATCAACGTCGAGTCCGAGTTTGCCGCGATGAGCGTCGCCATCGGCTCGTCGGCAACCGGTGCCCGCACCTATACCGCAACGGCTTCGCAGGGCATTCTGTTCATGTGCGAGGCGGTCTACAACGCTTCCGGCCTCGGCCTGCCGATCGTCATGACCGTCGCCAACCGTGCCATCGGCGCGCCGATCAACATCTGGAACGACCACACCGACGCGCTCTCGCAGCGCGACAGCGGCTGGATCCAGCTCTTCGCCGAGACCAACCAGGAAGCGCTCGATCTGCACATTCTGGCCTTCAAGCTGGCCGAAGAAGTGAGCCTGCCGGTGATGGTCTGCATGGACGGCTTCATTCTTACGCACGCTTACGAGCGCGTCGATGTACCCACCCAGGAACAGGTCGACGAGTTCCTGCCACCTTACGAACCACGCCAGGTACTCGACCCCAGGGATCCGGTATCGATCGGCGCGATGGTTGGCCCGGAAGCTTTCTCCGAAGTCCGCTACCTCGCGCACGCCAAGCAGATGCAGGCTCTCGAACTGATCCCGAAGTTGGCCGCCGAGTTCAAGGCGATATTTGGTCGCGATTCGGGCGGTCTGACGCACTCCTATCTGACCGACGACGCGGAAACCATCGTCGTCGCGATGGGTTCGATTCTCGGAACGATCAAGGACGTCGTCGACGAAATGCGCCAGGCGGGCGTGAAAATCGGCGTTCTGGGAATCGGTTCATACCGTCCTTTCCCACTCGAGAACGTCCGCGCGGCACTGCAGAACGCCAAGCGCGTGGTGGTCCTCGAGAAGAGTCTGGCGGTCGGCATCGGCGGCGTCGTGTCGACCGACGTGCGCATGGCGATGTCCGGGCTGCAGCTCGAAGGCTATACCGTGGTTGCTGGACTCGGCGGGCGAGCGATCACCATGAAGTCACTGCACGCGCTGTTTGGCAAAGCCGTCCGCGACGAACTCGAACGCCTGACCTTTCTCGATCTCGACTGGGACGTGGTCAACAAGCAACTCGAACGCGAGCGCACGACGCGCCGTTCGGGTCCGGCAGCTGAAAGCATGCTGCGCGACGTCGGCGTCATCGCCGCCCGGATGGGCTGAGGAGAACCACCATGAGCTTCCAACCCGTTCACTTCTATCAGACCGGCACCTTCACCGTCGGCAATCGCCTGCTCGAACCGGCAGAACGCAGCGTCCAGGCCAATATCGAGCGCACCAACTCACTGAACTCCGGACACCGCGCGTGTCAGGGCTGCGGTGAAGCACTCGGCGCACGCTACGCCATCGATGCGGCGATGAAAGCCGCCAGTGGTCGCCTGATTGCCGCCAACGCCACCGGCTGCCTCGAGGTCTTCTCGACGCCCTACCCGGAAACGTCTTGGCAGATCCCGTGGATTCACTCGCTGTTCGGCAACACCGCCGCGGTGGCCACCGGCATCGCCGCAGCGATCAAGGTGAAAAGACACAAAGGCCAGATGGACGACGTCCGCGTCGTCGCCCAGGGCGGCGACGGCGGCACCACCGACATCGGTTTCGGCTGCCTCTCGGGGATGTTCGAGCGCAATGACGACGTCCTCTACATCTGTTACGACAACGGTGGCTACATGAACACCGGTGTGCAACGCAGTTCTGCGACGCCACCCGCCGCGCGCACGGCAACGACCATGCCGGTCGGTCCCGAACCCGGAAACGCCTTCGGCCAGGGCAAGTTCGTCCCGGCAATCGCCATGGCGCACGAGATTCCCTACGTTGCCACGGCCACCGTTGCCGACCTTCGCGATCTCGAATACAAGGTCACCAAGGCCATGGGCATGCGTGGTGCACGCTACATCCACATTCTGGTGCCCTGCCCTCTGGGCTGGGGAGCGGCTTCCGAAAACACCATCCTACTGGCACGCCTGGCCAAGGAAACCGGTATCTTCCCGGTCTTCGAGGCAGAGAACGGCGAGGTCACCGACGTACTGAAGATTCGCCGTAAGCAACCCGTCGAGGAATATCTGCGGCTGCAGAAGCGCTACGCGCACCTCTTCGGAAAGAACCCGGCGGTAGCAACGATCGCCCGCCTGCAAGCGGCGGCAGACAAGAATATTCGGAAATACGGACTGCTCGACCAGGAGGCGAACTGATGGAAAAACCCTTTGCCATTACCCTAGACCCCGGCTCTTCGCTGGCCAACCACACCGGTTCGTGGCGGACTTCGCGGCCGGTCTATGTCGACCGCTTGCCGCCCTGCAACAAGCAGTGCCCGGCGGGTGAAGACATTCAAGGCTGGCTGTTTCACGCCGAATCGGGCGACTACGAAAGTGCCTGGCGGCACTTGACCCGCGACAACCCCTTCCCGGCGATCATGGGCCGCGTCTGTTACCACAGCTGCGAGGGTGCCTGCAACCGCGGCCAGATCGACGCGCCAGTCGGCATCAATTCGGTCGAGCACTTCCTCGGCGACGAGGCACTCAAGCGCGGCTGGAAGCTGACGCCACCGAGCAGCGAATCCGGCAAGCATGTCCTGGTTGTCGGCGCCGGACCTTCCGGCATGTCGGCCGCCTACCACCTGCGCCGGCAGGGTCACCAGGTCACGGTGTACGAGGCCGGACCGCTGCTCGGCGGCATGATGCGCTTCGGCATCCCCAAGTACCGCCTGCCACGCGACGTGCTCGAGGCAGAAATGCAGCGCGTCGTCGAACTGGGCGTCACGGTCAAGCTGAACAGCAAGGTCGACAACATCCTGACCACCATGCAGGAAGGCAAGTTCGACGCGGCTTTCCTGGCCGTCGGCGCGCACATCGGCAAACGGGCGCGCATCCCGGCTGGTGACGCCGCGAAGATCGTCGACGCCATCTCGATGCTGCGCAGCATGGAGGGCGAAGAAAAGCCGATGCTCGGTCGCCGCGTCGTCGTCTATGGCGGCGGCAATACGGCCATCGACGTCGCCCGTACCGCCAAACGGATGGGTGCCGAACCGCTGATCGTCTATCGCCGTACCCGCGACAAGATGCCGGCGCACGACTTCGAGATGGAAGAAGCGATCCAGGAAGGGATCATGGTCAAGTGGCTGTCGACCATCACCCAGGCGGATGAATCGTCATTGACCATTGAAAAAATGGCCCTTGATGAAAAGGGCTTCCCACAGCCCACCGGCGAATTCGAGACCATCGAAGCCGACTCGCTGGTGCTGGCTCTCGGCCAGGACGTCGATCTCGGACTACTCCAGGGAGTTCCCGGCCTGGAATTGAGCGACGGCGTGGTCCAGGTCGGGCCGAACATGATGACCGGTCATCCGGGCATTTTCGCCGGTGGCGACATGGTTCCCGCCGAGCGCAACGTCACCGTCGGCATCGGTCATGGCAAGCAAGCGGCACGGCACATCGACGCCTGGTTGCGTGGCGAGAAGCACGTCCCCGCACCGCAGCATGAAGTCGCGGTGTTCGAGAAGCTCAATACCTGGTATTACGCCGACGCACCGAAAACGATGCGGCCGATGCTCGACATCATTCGTCGTCAATCGACCTTCGACGAGGTCCAGGGTGGGCTCGACGAAAGCACCGCACTGTTCGAAGCGCGCCGCTGCCTGTCTTGCGGCAACTGCTTCGAATGCGACAACTGCTACGGCGTCTGCCCGGACAATGCGGTGATCAAGCTCGGCCCCGGCAAGCGTTTTGCCTTCAACTATGACTACTGCAAGGGCTGCGGCATGTGCGTCGCCGAATGTCCCTGCGGTGCGATCAAGATGGAGGCAGAAGAGATCTGATCGCTGCGGCGCCAGCGCCGCAAGCTCCTCGCTCCTGACCCGATTAGCGGTCGGGAGCGCGTAAACTCCGTGACCCGGTGCAGCTGCCCGGGTCACCCACTCCAGGGATCCTTCGAGCGTGCCGCTCGCAGGGCTTTTTCCTTTTCCTGTTCAATCTCCCACGAGGTATTTATGTCAACACAAACCAAGAACGTCTACGTATTTGGTGCCAGCCGAACCGACGGCGACGCCACCATGAAGAATTTGCTGGGAGGCAAGGGTGCCAACCTGGCCGAGATGTGCCGCCTGGGAATCGCCGTACCACCCGGTCTGACGATCGGCACCGAAGTCTGCACCGTCTACACCAAGGAAGGCCAGGACGCCGTGCTCAAGCTGATCGAGGCCGAAGTCCGCGACAGCGTTGCCTTCATTGAACAGGAGATGGGCAAGAAATTCGGCGACTCCGACGATCCGCTGCTGCTCTCCGTGCGCTCGGGTTCGCGGGCGTCAATGCCGGGGATGATGGACACCATCCTGAACCTCGGTCTCAACGACGCAGCTGTCGCCGGCCTGGCTCGCAAGACCGGCAACGAACGCTTTGCCTGGGACTCGTACCGTCGTTTCGTGCAGATGTACGGCGACGTGGTGATGGGCCTCAAGCCGTCATCCAAGCTGGAGCATGACCCCTTCGAAGTGGTCATCGACATGCTCAAGGAGAAGAAGGGCGTCGAGCTCGATACCCAGCTCGACACCGAAGACCTGAAAGAACTGGTGCAGCGCTTCAAGGGGCTGATTCGTGCCCGCGTTGGCCGCGAGTTCCCGACCGATCCGTGGGAGCAACTCTGGGGTTCGGTGATGGCCGTCTTCCAGAGCTGGAACAACGACCGTGCGCAGGTGTACCGCGAATTGAACGACATCCCCGACGAATGGGGAACAGCGGTCAACGTCCAGGCCATGGTCTTCGGCAACCTCGGTGACAACAGCGCCACCGGTGTCGCCTTCACGCGCGACGCCGGTACCGGTGAAGACCTCTTCAACGGCGAATTCCTGGTCAATGCCCAGGGCGAAGACGTCGTCGCCGGCACCCGTACGCCGCAACAGATCACCGTCGAAGGTTCGCGCCGCTGGGCGCAACTGGCGCTGGTCAGTGAAGACGACCGGCGCACGCGCTTCCCGTCGCTCGAAGAGCTGATGCCCGACATCTACGCGCAGCTGCTGCACGCCGAGACCAAACTCGAGGATCACTACAAGGACATGCAGGACGTCGAGTTCACGATCCAGGAAGGCCGCCTGTGGATGCTCCAGACGCGCAGCGGCAAACGTACCGGCGCAGCGATGGTGCGCATCTCGATGGAAATGCTGCGCCAGGGCATGATCGATGAAAAAGAAGCCCTGCGGCGTGTCGGTCCGGATCGCCTCAACGAACTGCTGCACCCGGTGTTCGACCCGGCAGCGATCAAGAAGGCGCGTTCGATCGCCCACGGCCTGCCGGCTTCGCCAGGCGCCGCAACCGGCCAGATCGTCTTCTTTGCCGACGAAGCTGAAGAATGGGTCAGAAAAGGCAAGGCCGTGATCCTCGTCCGCCAGGAAACCTCACCCGAGGACCTACGCGGGATGAGTGTCGCCACTGGTATCCTGACCGCCCGTGGCGGTATGACCTCGCACGCTGCCGTCGTCGCGCGCGGCATGGGCAAGTGCTGCATTTCCGGCGCTGGCGCAGTCCGTGTCGACTACCACGCGCGCACCATGACGGTCGGCGACAAGGTTTACCAGGAAGGCGAGTGGATTTCGCTCGACGGCTCGACCGGCGAGGTCTACGAAGGCCAGGTGCCGACCAAGGAAGCCGAACTCACCGGCGACTTCGGCGCACTGATGGATCTCACCGACAAATACAAGCGCCTGGGAATCCGCGCCAACGCCGACACTCCCGACGACGCCAAGGTCGCGCGCAACTTCGGCGCCAAAGGCATCGGACTGTGCCGTACCGAGCACATGTTCTTCGAAGGCGACCGCATCAAGGCCGTTCGCGAAATGATCCTGGCCGAAGACGAAGCCGGCCGCCGCAAGGCACTGGCCAAGCTGTTGCCGATGCAACGTGGCGACTTCGAAGGCCTGTTCCGCGAGATGAGCGGCTTGTCGGTGACGATTCGCCTGCTTGACCCGCCGCTGCACGAATTCGTCCCGCACGACGAAGCCAACCAGAAGATCATGGCACACGAAATGGGCGTGCCGCTGGGGGTCATCAAGATGCGTGTCGACGACCTGCACGAGTTCAACCCGATGATGGGCCATCGCGGCTGCCGCCTGGGTATCACCTACCCGGAAATCACCGAGATGCAAACCCGCGCAATCATCGAGGCCGGCCTCAACATGAAGGCCAAGGGGATCGACGTCAAAGCCGAAATCATGGTCCCGCTGGTCGGCACGGTTCGTGAATTCAACGCGCAGGCGCGCGTCATCCGCAAGACCGCTGACGCCGTTTTCGCCGAACGCGGTGAAAAACTGGACTACCTGCTCGGCACGATGATCGAAACGCCGCGCGCCGCCTTAATCGCCGACAGCATCGGCCAGCAGGCCGAGTTCTTCTCGTTCGGTACCAACGACCTGACGCAGATGGCGATGGGCTTCTCGCGCGACGACGCCGGCAAGTTCCTGCCCAGCTATCTGAAAGACGGCATGTACGACAATGATCCGTTCCAGTCGATCGACCAGAAGGGCGTTGGCCTGCTGGTCCAGATGGCCGTCGAGAAAGGCCGTTCAGCACGTCCCGGAATCAAGCTGGGCGTCTGCGGTGAGCATGGTGGCGACCCCGCTTCGATCGAATTCTTCCATCGTACCGGCCTCAACTACGTCAGCTGCTCGCCGTTCCGGGTGCCGATTGCCCGTCTCGCGGCAGCACAAGCGGCTCTCGATAGCTGATTCATCGAGCAAGCAAACGCCAAAGCCTCGGCCTGGCGTTTGCCGATCGACCAAGACCCACACCGCCGGGCTTCCCGGCGGTGTTTTTCTGCCTACCAGGCAGGCGCGACGGCCAGCAAACCAGAGCAGCGGCGCACACCGCTTGTTCAGGCGCTGCCTGAAGCACCCCGAGCGGCGCACTTGTCGCCGTCTGGCGGTCGATGGCGACCGCTACCGCCCACTTTTCCCCCTGATGTCAATCGACCCATGAACTTTGAACTTCTCGCCAGCGACGGCGCCGCCCGTCGCGGCCGCATCGAGCTCGCCCATGGTGTCGTCGAGACACCCAGCTTCATGCCCGTCGGCACCTACGGAACGGTCAAGGCGATGAGCCCGCGCGACCTCACCGAAAGCGGTGCGCAAATCTGTCTCGGTAACACCTTCCACCTGTGGCTGCGACCGGGTCTCGAGGTCATCGCCGCGCATCGTGGACTGCACCGCTTCATGGGCTGGAACGGCCCGATCCTCACCGACTCGGGTGGCTTCCAGGTGTTTTCTCTGGGCGCCTTGCGCAAGATCAGCGAAGCCGGCGTCGCCTTCCGCTCGCCGATCAACGGCGACCGCCTGTTCCTGACACCCGAGGAGTCGATACGCATCCAGCAGGTACTCGACTCGGACATCGTCATGATCTTTGACGAATGCACACCCTACCCTGCCAGCCATACCGACGCCGCAATATCGATGCGCATGTCGCTACGCTGGGCACAGCGCTCGCGCACGACCCACGACCAACTCGGCAACGGCAACGCCCTGTTCGGCATCGTCCAGGGCGGCATGTACGAGGATTTGCGCGATGAGTCGCTGGCCGCGCTGGTCGACATCGGTTTCGATGGCTTCGCGATCGGCGGCTTGTCGGTCGGCGAACCCAAGGAAGATATGGCGAGAATCCTCGCCCACACCGCGCCGCGACTGCCGCCCGACAAGCCGCGCTATCTGATGGGCGTCGGTACACCCGAAGACCTGGTGAACGCGGTCGGCGCCGGCATCGACATGTTCGACTGCGTGCTGCCGACACGCAACGCCCGCAACGGTCACTACTTCACGCGGCACGGCGACGTCCGGATCAGGAACGCGAAACACAAGACCGACCCGCAGCCACTCGACGAGAGCTGCGCCTGCTATACCTGCCGCCACTTCTCGCGCGCCTATCTGCACCACCTGAACCGCGTTGGCGAGATTCTCGGCGCCCAACTCGGCACGCTGCATAACCTGCACTACTACCAGCAGCTGATGGGCGAACTGCGCGCCGCGATCGCCGCCGGCACGCTGTCGGCTACCGTGAGAGCCTTCCACAAGGCACGGCAAGCGTCGTCAGCGGCCAGGATAGTGCTATAATCCCCTGTTTAATTTAACCCTTTCGAATGAGGAGACTGATGTGTTGATCAGCACTGCCCACGCCCAAACGGCTGCCACCACCGACCCAACTGGTGGTTTGATGCAGCTACTGCCGATCATTCTGATGTTCGTCGTCCTCTATTTCCTGATGATTCGGCCGCAGATGAAGCGCACCAAGGAACACAAGGCGCTGATCGAAGCGCTGGCCAAGGGTGATGAAATCGTCACCGGCGGCGGCATCGCCGGCCGCATTACCAAGGTCAGCGAGAACTTCATTGGCCTCGAGATCGCCAACGCGGTCGAAATCCAGGTTCAAAAGCAGGCCGTTACGCTACTCTTGCCAAAAGGCACGCTGAAGGCACTCTAATCACCTGCCGGCCGCCGACCTTCAACCGGCGGCCGCGTCCTCTGGCTGCAAGCATCCATGAATCGCTATCCGCTCTGGAAATACGTCCTCGTCGCCGTCGCCCTGCTGTTCGGCCTGGTCTACACGCTGCCGAATTTCTTCGGTGAATCGCCTGCGGTGCAGGTTTCCAGCGCCAAGGCGACGCTGAAGGTCGATGCTCAGACGCGCGAACGCGTCGCCAGCACCCTGCAAGCCGCAGCGATCGACAACAGCGGCATCTTTCTCGACACGAACGGCGTCAAGGTGCGCTTGCTGAACACCGATAGTCAGCTGCACGCCAAGGAAGTCCTCGAGAAACAGTTCAACCCCGACGCCAGCAACCCGCAGTACGTGATCGCACTGAACCTGCTGTCGAGCTCGCCGCAGTGGCTGACCAATCTGCATGCCCTGCCGATGTACCTCGGACTCGACCTGCGCGGTGGCGTGCACTTCCTGCTGCAGGTGGACATGCCTGGCGCTCTGACCAAGCGCCTGGACTCGATCGGCGCCGACCTCCGAAGCCTGCTACGCGACAAAAACGTTCGCCACTCCGGCATCAGCCGCGAGGGCGAGCGCGTGCTGATTCGCTTCCGCGATAACGAGGCACGCCTCAAGGGACGACAAGTCCTTGAGGACAACGTCCCCGACCTGCTCCTGGCCGATCAGGGCGAAGGCGACGACCTCAAACTGGTGGCGACGCTGCAACCGGCAGCGATCAAGCGAATCCAGGAATTCGCCATCAAGCAGAACATCACGACGCTCAATAATCGGATCAACGAACTCGGCGTCGCCGAACCCGTCATCGCCCAGCAGGGTGCCGATCGCATCGTCGTGCAGTTGCCGGGCGTGCAGGACACGGCCAAAGCCAAGGACATCCTCGGCCGTACCGCAACGCTGGAAATCCGGATGGTCGACGAGACTCCCGGCGCCGTCGAAGCGGCACTGGCCGGCCAGGTACCCTTCTCGAGCGAGCTCTACGTCGAACGCGGCGGCAGACCGCTGCTGGTCAAGAAGCAAGTGGTCCTGACTGGCGACCGCCTGACCGACGCGCAGCCGGGCTTCGACAACCAGACCAACGAAGCCGCCGTGCATCTGACTCTCGACTCAGCCGGCGCGCGCATCTTCAAGGACATCACGCGCGACAACGTCGGCAAGCGGATGGCCATCGTGCTGATCGAAAAAGGCAAGGGCGAGGTCGTCACCGCACCGGTGATCCGTGCCGAGATCGGCGGCGGCCGGGTACAGATCACCGGCAGCATGAGCACCATGGAAGCCAACGACACGGCGCTGCTGTTGCGCGCCGGCTCGCTCGCGGCCCCGATGGAAATCATCGAGGAGCGGACCATTGGCCCGAGCCTTGGCGCCGAAAACATCACCAAGGGTTTTCAGTCGACAATGTGGGGTTTCGCCGCCATTGCCGTGTTCATGATCGCCTACTACGTGCTCTTTGGTCTGGTGTCGGTGATCGCCCTGGCGTCCAACCTGCTGTTTCTGGTTGCCCTGCTGTCCTTGTTGCAGGCGACGCTGACCCTGCCCGGGATCGCCGCCATCGCCCTGACGCTGGGCATGGCGATCGACGCCAACGTCCTGATCAACGAACGCATCCGTGAGGAGCTACGCAATGGCTCGACGCCGCAGGCGGCAATCCACACCGGTTACGAGCGCGCCTTCGGAACGATTCTCGACTCCAACATCACCACCCTGATTGCCGGTGTCTCGCTGCTGATCTTCGGCTCCGGCCCGATACGCGGCTTTGCCGTCGTCCATTGCCTGGGGATCATGACTTCATTGTTCTCGGCGGTGGTCGTCTCACGGGCACTGATCAACCTGATCTACGGCCGTCGCCGCAAGGTCGAATCGCTGGCCATCGGGCAGGTCTGGAAGCCGACTGCCAGTACCCGTACAGCAGCAGTCAAATAGGGAAGCGTCACGATGGAATTCTTCCGCATCAGAAAAGATATCCCGTTCATGCGCCATGCCCTGGTGTTCAACGTGATTTCCTTGCTTACCTTCCTGCTGGCGGTGCTGTTCCTGTTCAGCCGCGGACTGCATCTGTCGGTCGAATTTACCGGCGGGACGCTGATCGAACTGCACTACGAGCAAGCCACCGACATCGAGAAAGTCCGCACCGGCCTCGACCAGGCGGGCTTCACCGACGTCTCGGTACAGCGTTTCGGATCGAGCCAGGACGTACTCATCCGCCTGCCGCTCAAGGCCGATCAGAACACCGCCAGCATCGGCGAATCGGTGCTCAAAGCGCTGACCGTAGAAGCTCCCGGAGCGACCCTGCGCCGGGTCGAGTTCGTCGGCCCGCAGGTCGGCAAGGAACTGGCAGAAAACGGTGCCCTGGCACTGTTGGTGGTGATCATCGGTATCGTCGTCTACCTGGCCTTCCGTTTCGAGTGGCGCTTTTCGGTGTCGGCGATCATCGCCAACCTGCACGACGTGGTCATCATTCTCGGCTTCTTCGCATTTTTCCAGTGGGAGTTCTCGCTGTCGGTGCTGGCGGCAGTACTCGCCGTGCTTGGCTACTCGGTCAATGAGTCGGTGGTCGTTTTCGACCGCGTGCGCGAAACCTTCAAGAAGACGCGCGGCCTGAGCACTTCCGAAGTCCTCGACCACGCAATCACCAGCACCATCTCGCGGACCATCATCACGCACGGGTCGACGCAGATCATGGTCCTGTCGATGCTGGTCTTCGGCGGCGAGACGCTGTACTACTTCGCCCTGGCGCTGACCATCGGCATCTGCTTCGGCATCTACTCGTCGGTGCTGGTCGCCAGTCCGCTGGTGATGTGGCTCGGCGTCTCACGCGAGCAGTTCGTCAGGCCGAAAAAGCAGATCCCGGGCGCCAACGAGGACGGCGCTGTCGTCTAGTTTTTACGTCGCACGCGCCCGCACGTGTCGCAGCAGACCGCCAAACCGAGCAGCCGAGAAAAGCCCACCCGGGCGCCGCCCCCCGTTCAGACGGCGAAAACGTGCTTGGTGCGCAGCGTCTGGCGCTCTTCAATCAGCCGCAGCAAGCGATCGATATTGGCGTGTTTGCCGGGATTGGCACGCGCGTCGTCGGTGTGCTCGGCAAACATCTCCAGGCCTTTCCTCGCCGCCTCGGGGGTGATCGCGCCGTAGGTCTGCGCCAGATGGTTGTAGACCGCCAGCGATCCCTGGCTCCCGGCCTTGTTTTCTATCGTCGCCAGCACATCGCCGGCGGCGTCGAGCAAGTTGATCGCCGCGACGTGCGATACCCCTGGCAATTTCTTCAGATTCTCGGCAAAACGTGCCATTTTCAGCCCTTTCGACTCGAGATCACGCCGAGCACCGCGCCGGTCGTCAGGCAAGCCGCGACGATCGTCAGCACTGAACTCCAGGTGGTCTGCTCGACGCCGACCAGCGAAGACCAGACGGCGCTGATCAAACCGCCGGCCAACAGGCCAAACAAACCGCCGAGAAAAATACCTCGTCCGGTCGCGCCACGGCGGCCGTCTTCGCCGCAGCACGATGGGCAGTAGAGCGAGCCAGCCGGCAGCGCCCGTTCGCAGCTTCTGCAGACGAGCATCTTGGCCAGCTCTTCGGAGTCGGTCGGCTGCGTCGGCAGCGCCGCTGGAGCGTTCTCCCGGGCCATCAGATCCGCCGTGCCAGTTCGGCCGCCATACCGGTATAGGTCCATGGCGTCAGTTCGAGCAGTTCGGCGCGAGCGGCCGCCGGAATTTCGAGTGACTCGACGAAGTCGCGCATCGCCTGCCGGGAAATCCGCTTGCCACGAGTCAGCTCCTTGAGCTTTTCATAAGGATTGGCGACGCCATGGCGGCGCATCACCGTCTGCACGGGCTCGGCAAGCAGTTCCCAGTTGGCGTCGAGGTCGGCGTGCAGGCGCTCCGCGTCGGCTTCAAGCTTGCCCAGGCCGCGCAGCAGCGAATCGTAAGCGAGCAGCGTGTAACCAAGCGCCACGCCCATGTTGCGCAGCACCGTCGAATCGGTCAGGTCGCGCTGCCAGCGCGAGATCGGCAGCTTCTCGGCAAGATGGCGCAACAGCGCGTTGGCCAGCCCGAGGTTGCCCTCCGAGTTCTCGAAATCGATCGGATTGACTTTGTGCGGCATCGTCGAAGAACCGATCTCGCCGTCCTTGAGCTTCTGCCTGAAAAAGCCCAGCGAAATATAGCCCCAGACGTCGCGGTTCAGGTCGACCAGGATCAGGTTGGCACGCGCGAAGGCATCGAAGAGTTCGCTCATCGCGTCGTGCGGCTCGATCTGGATGGTATATGGATTGAACTGCAGGCCAAGCGACTCGACAAAACGACGCGCGAAACCCTCCCAGTCAAAACCCGGGTAGGCGGCCAGATGCGCGTTGTAGTTGCCGACGGCGCCATTGATCTTGCCGAGCAACTCAACGCGGGCGATCGCCGAGTGAGCGCGCTGCAGGCGATACGCGACGTTGGCCATTTCCTTGCCGAGCGTCGTCGGCGTCGCCGGCTGACCATGTGTACGCGACATCATCGGCAGCTCGGCAAACTCGTGCGCCAACGCCTTCAGGCGATCAACAATGCGCTCCAGCGTCGGCAACATCGTCTCGTCGCGGGCGGTCTGCAGCATCAGCGCGTGTGCCAGATTATTGATGTCCTCCGAGGTGCACGCGAAGTGAATGAACTCGGCGACGCGCATCACTTCAGCATTGCTCGCCAGGCGCTTCTTGATCCAGTACTCGAGCGCCTTGACGTCGTGATTGGTCACCGCCTCGATCTCCTTCACCTCGGCCGCGTCTTGCGGGTCGAAATCGGCGACCAGAGCGTCGAGAGCAAGCCGCGTCGACGGCGAAAACGGCGGGATTTCGGCGAAATGCGGCTCGGCGGCAAGCGCCTTCAGCCACTCGATCTCAACCTGCAGGCGACGCCTGATCAGTCCATATTCGGAAAACTGCGGTCGCAGCGCGTCGAGTTTGCCGGCGTAGCGACCATCCAGCGGTGAGAGCGCAAGCAGCGCCGAATTTTGCGAAGGAAGCGACGAAAAAGCAGGCGAAGAAGCTGACGACGAAGCAGATGACGAAGCAGAAGAAGATGCGGGCATGACGATGATCCTTGCGGCTGGTACAGGGTAGCCCGCTATTTTACCCGTCTGCGCGACGCGCCCGTAAGCGAGATGCGTCGCAATGATATAATTGTGCGCAAATATTTAAGGTAGAAGTCGCTTGCGCGACCGACGAATTTCCCTTCTCGCCACGGCGTCAGAAGGGCCGGCGATGAAAGAAACGGTCATGACTTTCATCATCGGGGCTATCTCAAGTTGTCATGACCCTTTGTCTCGGAAAAGCAATGAAGCTCATCGGATCACTGACCAGTCCCTACGTCCGCAAGGTGCGCGTCGTTCTGGCCGAAAAGAAAATCGACTACGAGTTTGCAGTCGACTCGCCATGGACACCGGAAACGCAGGTTGGCAACGTCAATCCGCTGGGCAAGATCCCGGTGCTGGTGCTTGACGACAACACCGTCCTGTTCGACTCGCGAGTGATCGTCGAATACCTCGACAACGTCGCCCCGAACAACAAGCTGATGCCCGGCGCCAATCGCGAGCGCACTGAAGTCAAGCGCTGGGAGGCGCTGGCCGACGGCGTTTGCGACGCCGCGGCGCTGACCTTCCTCGAAAGAAAACGCCCGGTCGCGCAACAGAGTGCCGACTGGATCCTGCGCCAGGAAGAGAAGATCGCCCGCAGCCTGGAGTTCATGTCCGAGGAACTCGGTCAAACCGCCTGGTGCATGGGAATGCATTTTTCGCTCGCCGATGTCACTGTCGGCTGCGCGCTTGGCTATCTCGTTTTGCGATTTCCCGAGATCATCTGGCAGGAAAAGCACCCCAACCTGGCACGCCTGTACGACAAGCTGATGGCCCGCGCGGCTTTCGCCGACAGCATCCCGCAGGGCTGAGCGACTACAGCCGACGCGCGATGCCGGTGGCGAGCTAAGGCTTGCCGCCGGCCTTGCCCGTAGGCGGCGCCGTGATCGAATTCGCGTCGAGTCCCTCGGAACCGACTTCGACCGTGCCGGCCTTGCTGTCTTCCAGCAGCAAGGACTCCTCGGCTCGCTTGTTGAGAACGACGATGCTGATCCGCCGATTGATCGAGCTCAGCGGATCGTTCTTGTCGAACAACACCGTAGACGCCAGCCCGACGACGCGCAACACCTTGTACTCGTCCATACCGCCGGCGACCAGCTCGCGCCGCGAAGCGTTCGCCCGGTTGGCCGACAACTCCCAGTTCGAGAAGCCCCTGTCGCCACCGCTGAACTGCGCCGCGTCGGTATGGCCAGACAGGCTGACCTTGTTCGGGACGGCGTTCAAGGCCTTGCCGATCTCGTGCAGAATGACGCGCGTATACGCCTTAAGATCGGCGCTGCTGGTGTCGAACATCGGACGGTTCTGCTCGTCGACGATCTGGATCCGCAAACCCTCGCTGGTAATGTCGATCAACAGCTGACTCTTGAATTGTTTGAGCGCCGGATTGCTTTCAATCAGCTTTTCGATGCTCTGCTTGAGCTCGCCGAGCACCAGCTTCTCGCGTTCTTCAAAGACCTTGCGCGCCGCCTCGGCGTTGGTCTCCTTGAGGTTCACGGTCTTGCTCTTGGCGTCGATGTCACCGCCCTTGACCTGCCCGGCGGCGCGTGTCAGGTCCTTGCCGCCGCCCTTCAGCACACTCGAACTGTCGCCCGTCCCCGAGCCGCCTTGCGAGGCGATCTTCAACGGGTTCTGGAAATAATCGGCGATTCCCTGCAGATCACCGCTGGCCGTCGAACCGAGCAGCCACATCAGCAGGAAGAAGGCCATCATCGCCGTGACGAAGTCGGCGTAGGCGATCTTCCACGCCCCGCCGTGATGACCGCCGGCGACCTTCTTGATGCGCTTGATGACTATCGGGCGTACGTCGTCGCTCATTCAGCCACTCCCGTCGACGGCATGGCCTACTTGCCCTTGCGATTCTTGAGCTCTTCCTCAAGCTCGGTAAAACTCGGACGAACTCCCGCGACCAGCGTCTTGCGACCAAACTCGACCGCCACCTGCGGCGCATAACCCGACATCGACGCCAGCAAGACGACCTTGATCACCTGGTAGATTTTCGACCCGTCGTGCGCCTTCTGTTCAAGCAGGTTAGCGACCGGAGAGACGAAGCCATAAGCAATCAGAATACCGAGGAAGGTCCCGACCAGCGCGCCGCCGATCATCTTGCCGAGCACCGCCGGCGGCTCGCCGACCGAGCCCATGACATTGACCACGCCCATCACGGCGACGATGATACCGAATGCCGGGACCGCGTCGGCGACCTTGGAAACCACGTGGCCCGGGCTTTCTACCTCGTGATGATGGGTCTCGATTTCGATATCCATCAGGTTCTCGATCTCGATCGCATTGAGGTTGCCGCCGACCATCATGCGCAGGTAATCGGTAATAAATTCCATGACGTGGTGATCACTCGCGAGCGCTGGATACTTGCCGAAGATCGGGCTGTCGTGTGGATTTTCGACGTCGTTCTCGATCGACATCAGGCCTTCCTTGCGGACCTTCGCCAGCACCTCGAAAAGCATCGCCAGCAGATCGACATAGAGCACCTTGGTGAACTTCGAGCCCTTGAAGATCCCCGGCAAGGCGGCGATGGTCGCCTTGATCGTCTTCACGTCGTTGCTGGCGACAAAGCCACCGATCGTCAAGCCGATGATGGCGATGTATTCCAATGGCACCCACAGCGCCGCCAGGCTACCGTGGACCGCGTAGGTCCCGAGCGCCGACACCAAAATGACTACATACCCAACAATCAGAAACATCCGGCTCCCCTGTTTATTGCGCGCTCCGCGAACGTCGCTGGCTGAACATCGTGATTGTCGCGCATTGTAGCGGGTGTAGGCAGATTGCGCGCGTCCTGCACGGCCGCCGGGCAAGACCGGGAAGGCCGCGTCGAGGCGCTGCGCGATCACTTCTTCGGCGTCGGCAACGATGCCATTCCGGTGCTGTCGATGGCCCCTCGAAGCGACGGCAATCTCGTCGCCAAGCAGGCAGGCCGCTTCTGCCAGCCGCCTTCGGGCGATCGCTCAGGCTGCGTCGGCGTTTCGCTCTACACCGTACCTTCTCCCGCAGCCACGGACAAGAGAGATTCGCGAGTCGCCAACGACGGCGTCGACGCCCGCCAGCGCCGCTTGCGTGGACGCCTGGTGAACCCGGCGACGCCGGCCCGATCAAATTCTCACAAACCGGTTTCTACCTGAATTTTTTGCCTGATACAGAGCGTCATCAGCCCTTTTCAGCAGCGTATCGGGGGAGTCATCAGCAAGCAGGGCTGAAATTCCCAGGCTGATGGTGACCTTGATGATCTTGTCGTCGAAGCGGTTCTCCATCTCCGCAATATGTACTCTGAGACTTTCGGCCACGCTTTCGGCGGCCTCGGCGCCCGTTTCCGGCAGCAGGCAGCAGAATTCCTCGCCGCCGTAGCGGGCGAAAAAGTCGGTCTTCCGGATTACAGATGCCGCTCTTGCGGCAACGGCTTGCAGAATAAAATCCCCACCCTGGTGGCCATAGCTGTCGTTAACTTTCTTGAAGAAATCGATGTCGATCATGATCAGGCTCAAGGGACGCTGATACCTCTGCTGCCTGGCGCACTCATCCTTCAGGCGCGACTCCAGAAATCGTCGATTGTATATCCCGGTTAGCGCATCCTTGGTATTCATCTCGACCAATTTATGCTCGTAATTGGCAAGCTCGGTGACGTCCTGAACAATCAGGAAGATGCCGGATATGGAATTGTCTTCGGAGCGGAGCGGCCCCATGCTGCAGCTCTGCTGCATCATGTCGAAGCGCGAACCGAACGAACTATCCGGCTTGAATGGAAAAAGAAAACCGTGCAGTTTTTGGGAAAAGAATGCGAAATTGCCAAAGGCCAGAACCGATTTGCAGTTTTTCTTGAAACTGGCTGTATTCAATTGCGGAAAAAAATCGAAAGCGGCTTCGCCGACAATCTGTGTTGCGGATATTCCACTATGCATCGCCATCCAGCGGTTCCAGTGCTGAACGGTCAGATCCCTGTCGAAAACGACCAAACCGAAGTTGATCGTATCGAAGATCTGGGCAAACTTACTGAGGGTCACTCGTATTGCTTCATGAAGGTCGCGAGCGATTTCTTCAGCCACATAAGCGACTCATTGCTGGTGACCAGAAACATGAAACCGTCGACGTTGGGCGTTGGCGCAGTATAATGGCATGCGCCCCAGAGTCGGGGCTCAGCGGCGATAGAGGAGAGCTCGGATGGCAGCGAGGGTCAGGCCAGACACTGGCGAGGCGACGTCGAAGCAGCGGTATCGGGTGACGAACTGGTCGGAGTACGACCGTTCGCTGGTCAACCGGGGCAACCTGACGATCTGGCTGGACGTCGCCAGTATCAAAGACAACTGGACACCGCCACCGCCGGTCGGTCGGGGCAAGCCCGGGCTGTACTCGGAGACGGCCATCCAGACCTGTCTGACGATCAAGGCGCTGTTCCAGTTGCCGTACCGCGCCACGGAAGGACTGGTGAAGTCGCTGATGCGCTTGAGTCAACTGGACCTTCCCGTACCGGACCACACCCACATGTCCCGGCGCGCGGGTGAGATCTCGGTGAAAATTCCGCGTCGGCCGCGCAAAGGGCCAACGCATGTGGTGGTGGACTCGACCGGCCTGAAGATCTTCGGCGAAGGCGAATGGAAAGTCCGTCAGCACGGAGTCGGTAAGCGCCGCACCTGGCGGAAGATCCACTTGGCCGTCGACGAGACCACCAAGGACATCATCGGCATTGAAGTGACGACGGCCGATTGGGGCGACAGCGAAGTGTTCTCCGGGTTGCTTGACCAGGTCGAAGGCGAAGTCTCTCAAGTGTCCGCCGATGGCGCCTACGACACCAAAGGCTGCCATGCCGCCATTGCCGACCGCGACGCCCGTGCCACCATTCCCCCGCGGGACGGCGCGGTTCCCTGGGGCGACGATCATCCCCGTGACGGCATTCTCGAAGAGATCGCCGCCAAGGGCAGCGCCGGCTGGAAGAACGATAGCGACTATCACCGGCGCAGCATTGCCGAAAACATGATGTACCGGCTGAAGCAGTTGGGCGACAGCCTGTACTCTCGAACCTTCGAGCGGCAAGTGACCGAAGCGCACGTCCGCGCCGCCATCATCAACACCTTCACCTATCTGGGCATGCCGCAATCCGTCGGGGTTGGGCAAATTGCGCCTGCCGCATGAAGTAGCACGGGGATAGGGGGAGTTCGCGCCCAAAATGGCTGGATTAGTCATATCGTATATTAGTAGTTGCTAATAGTGCACCAACGCCTCGACGTTGCGCTCGTTGAAACAGAAGGTCGTTTTCAGCACGATCGCCGAGGAGTGGCTTTCAAAAATACGGCTCGGGATAGCGCCATCGGCCTTGTTTTCAGTGACCACACGGGGGGGGCGAATAGGTTACCGAGTCACCGAGAAGCTCGGACAGTTTGCCGACGCAGGCGCCGATGAGAATATTACCGACCTCCATCAGGGTTTCCTTTTCCAATCCGTCAATTGACTCCGATCCGAGGCTTTCTGAATCATCGCCGAAAAGCGAGATCAACTCCCTGCCGGCATTGGCTTGAAAAGCAAGAAAAGCACTGCCTTTGAAGTCTCCCCAGAAATTCTGTTCAATAATAGTGAGGTGATCGTGCGCGCCGACCTGTTTCTGAAGATAGTTGGGAAGGTCCTGCGCCTTGAGTATCTGGATGTCGGGTATGCTCAGGACGACGAAAATATTGATCACCTCGGCAAGGTCTGCAGCGGCTTTACCGAAGGCGATGTTCATTATTTCCTGAAGAATATCCTTTTCTTCATTCGATATAACATCGAGAGAGTGCTCACTCACAGGCCTGCCCTATCTTCTCTTCGGCTTTTGCCAGCGCGTCTTCAATAGAGGCCTTTGACGAGGGTTTTCTTACAACCAACAAAGCCCCCAAGGCCAGCATCCTGGAAATCGACTTGACCTGGATGTCTGCGGTACAGGCAATGACGATGGCTCGCGGCGCCACCTCGATGATCTTTGCGGTGGCTTCATTGCCATCCATGACCGGCATGGTCAGGTCCATGAAGGTTACATCGGGCCGGATCTCTTTATAGGCCTCGAACCCGGCCAAGCCATCGCCGGCTTCGAACAATTCGTAGCCACGGTCTTTCGGAATGCAGCTTTTCAACATTTTTCTGGAGATCGGCGAATCATCAACGAGAAGTATTTTTTTTATCATGACAGGTTGTCAATATTTCCAATAAGGAGTACATATAATCGACAAGTGGGTCACCAATTCAATCGCTTCGCACTCGCACGGTATGATTCGGAGATGCCAACGCACCCGGAGTAGCGAGACCAAGAAGATCAGTTTTTCCAAAGCAGAAGTCGAGCGCAACAAGCGAACGACGCGGCTGCAGTTCCGGCAACTGCTGGAGAAACATGGGTTGACGAAGAAGGTGTTGGCGGCAATCAACGGCCAAGTTTCGCCCCGATCAACGAAAAGTGCTCGGAAACAGGCGGAAAACGGCGCTTATCCATGTTGGATTGACCCAATTCATGCCCCATTCACAGCCAGGAATGTCGGGCTCCGCCGAACGCTGGATGCCGGGCATTGGGTGGGCTGCAAAAGTGCGCAAATCAGCGCTTCCATAGGGGGAACCGAATCGTCGGGAGTATATGCACCGCCATCAAGCACTGTCAATCTTGGAGCTGACCCAGGCCGGCCAGGAACGGTGACCGGACCCCGGCGTCGCAGGCGAACGGGACGAACTGCGCCAGACCGGGAAGGCGGCGACCGCCGTCGCGCGGGCCAAGCTCTCTGGCGTCAGACTTCCTCCGAGGTCGGATTTCAGGCCGCGCCGCCAACGGCCGCCAACAGCGCGCCAACGACGGCGCTGCCGAGCACCACCAGCCACGGCGGCAGCTTCCAGAACATCAGAGCGATCAAGGCAAACAGCGCCAGGCCAAAATCGGCCGGCCGGTGGATGGCGCTGGTCCATACCGGCTGATAGAGCGCGGCCAGCAAGAGGCCGACGACGGCGGCGTTGACGCCGGCCAGCGCCGCTTGCGTGTGGTGGCTGCGGCGCAGTTGTTCCCAGAACGGCAAGGCGCCGAAGACCAACAGGAACGACGGGACGAAGACCGCGACCAGGCAGATCAAACCACCCAGCCAGCCGCTTGGTGCGTCGTTCATCGACGCGCCGAGGAAAGCGGCAAAGGTGAACAGCGGCCCGGGGACCGCCTGCGCGGCGCCGTAGCCGGCCAGGAAGGACTCGTTGCTCACCCAGCCACTCGGCACCACCGCCGCTTGCAGCAGCGGCAGGACGACGTGACCGCCGCCGAAGACCAGCGAGCCGGCGCGGTAGAAGGCGTCGATCAGCGCCAGCGTACCGTCGGGCTGCGCTTGCGCGACGATCGGCAGGACGCCCAGCAGGAGCAGAAAAAGAAGCAGCCAGAGAGCGCCGGCACGGCGACTGATGACCATTGGCAGCGGCTCGTGCGTCGCCTCGGGAGCAAGCTTGAAGAGCAGCAGTCCAAGCGCGGCGGCGGCGACGATCACTCCGACCTGGCCGCCGGCACTCGGCCAGGCGAGGACGATACACGTCGCCGCGGCCATGATCGTGACCCGCGCCGTTCCGCCACACAGACTGCGCGCCATCCCCCAGACGGCTTGCGCGACAACCGCCACGGCGACCACCTTGAGGCTCTCGACGACGCCAGCCGGCAGCGCGTCGCCGGCGCTCGAAATACCGAGGGCAAAGACGATCAGGGCGAGCGCCGACGGCAGGGTAAAGCCCGTCCACGCCGCCAGCGCACCGCCGTAACCGGCGCGCGACAAACCAATGGCGATTCCCACCTGACTGCTCGCCGGACCGGGCAGGAACTGGCACAGCGCGACCAGGTCGGCGTAGGCGCGATCGCTGAGCCAACGACGACGTTTGACGAACTCTTCCCGGAAATAGCCCAGGTGGGCGACGGGGCCACCGAAGGACGTCAATCCCAAACGCAGGAAGATCAGGAACACCGTCCATGGCCTGCTGGCTTCGACAGCGCTGCTGTCGCTTGCGGGTGCTGTCATCTGCGGCTTACCTCGTGCTCGTTCTCGGCGCATGGTAAGCGACAAACGCCAGCGACGTCGACGAAGCAGCGGCGGCTTGCCCAGCGATCGCGCCAGTGGTCGTACCATCGGCAGCCGGCTTTGCCCGCGCCACGCAATGCGCTAACATGATTCCCCGCTTGCTGGAGTACGGTGTACCCTGTCAAACGTGCAACCACCTGTGGATCTTCCCGGTAGCCGGTCACCAAGTGATGGAGTGAGAAAGATGGACAAGCTTGCCGAGCAAGTTGGCACCGAGACCGAGGAGACGGTACGCGCCGCCTCGCAGGACGAGTACATGTCTCCCGGACAACTGGCGTTCTTTCGTCGGCGCTTGCTCGACGAGGAAAAAGCGCTGCTTTCGGCCGTCAAGGAGACCGCCGGCCACCTGCAGGAGAGCGAAGTCAGTTCCGACTGGAACGACCGCGCCAGCGCCGAAGAAGAGCACACCCTGGAGCTGCGGGTTCGCGACCGCGAACGCAAGCTGCTGCAGAAGATCCGTGAAGCGCTGCGCCGCATCGACGACGGCGAGTACGGCTGGTGCGAAGAATCCGGCGAGCCGATCGGCATCGCGCGCTTGCTGGCGCGGCCGACGGCAGCGCTGTGCCTGGAAGCGCAGGAGCGTCGCGAGCAGGCCAAACGCCGCTTCGGCGGCTGAACCGCGGTAGATTCGCCGGCCCGCGTCGGCCCGACGCGGTGTCAGGCCGGCGCCGCCTTGAGGATTTGCCGCGTCACGGCCTCGGCCACACGAATCCCGTCGACGCCGGCCGAGAGAATTCCGCCAGCGTAGCCAGCGCCCTCGCCGGCCGGATACAAACCCCTGACATTGACACTCTGAAAATCGGCCGTGCGCGTCATCCGCAGCGGTGACGAGGTGCGCGTCTCGACGCCGGTGAGCACCGCGTCGGCCATCGCGAAACCCCTGAGCTGGCGGTCGAAAGCGGGCAATGCTTCGCGAATCGCGGCGATCGCGTAGTCCGGCAAGGCGCTGGCCAGGTTGGTCAGACGGACGCCCGGCTGATACGAGGGAAGCACCGCGCCGAGAACCGTAGACGGTCGATTGGCGAGGAAGTCGCCGAGCAGCTGCGCCGGCGCCTCGTAAGTGCCGCCGCCGAGCTCAAAGGCGTGACTTTCCAACTGCCGCTGCAGTTCGATGCCGGCCAGCGGCCCGCCCGGATAGTCGCTCGGCGTGATGCCGACGACGATGCCGGCGTTGGCGTTGCGTTCATTGCGCGAATACTGGCTCATGCCGTTGGTCACCACCCGCCCCTCTTCCGACGTCGCCGCGACGACCGTGCCACCTGGGCACATACAAAAACTGTACACCGAACGCCGGTTGCGGCAGTGATGCACCAGCTTGTAGTCGGCGGCGCCGAGCAGCGGATTGCCGGCGTGCTTGCCGAAGCGCGCCTGGTCGATCAGCGCTTGCGGATGTTCGATGCGAAAACCGATCGAAAACGGCTTGGCTTCCATGAACACGCCCGCCTGCGCGAGCATCGCGAAGGTATCGCGGGCGCTGTGGCCGAGCGCCAGGATGACGTGCTCGGCGCCCAGCTCCTCGCCGGAAGCCAGCGTCACGCCGCGCAGCTGGCCGTCCTCGATCTGCAGGCCGCTAAGCCGCTGCTGGAAACGGACCTCGCCGCCGAGGCGCTCGATCTCGCGCCGCATCTGCTCGACCATGCCGACCAGCCGGAAAGTGCCGATGTGCGGTTTGCCGACGTAGAGAATTTCCTCGGGCGCACCGGCCTTGACGAATTCCTCGAGCACCTTGCGGCCGTGCTGCTGCGGATCCTTGATCTGGCTGTACAGCTTGCCGTCGGAAAAGGTCCCGGCACCGCCTTCGCCGAACTGCACGTTCGACTCGGGGTCGAGTACCTTCTTGCGCCACAGCCCCCAGGTATCCTGCGTGCGCTCGCGAACGGCCTTGCCGCGCTCGAGGACGATCGGCCGAAAACCGCTCTGCGCCAGGATCAGCGCGGCGAAAATACCGGCCGGGCCGAAGCCGACGACGATCGGCCGCGAAGCCAGCCGCGCCGGTGCGTGCCCGACGAAGTGGTAGTGCTGATCGGGCGCCTGCTGCACGCGCTGGTCGCCGGCAAACTTGCCGAGCAGCAGCGCTTCGTCGGCAACCGCGACGTCGACGCTATAGCTGAAGATCAGCACGCTCGCCCGGCGCGCGTCGCAACTGCGCCGAAAGACGCTGATCTCGCCGACCTCGCTCAGCGCGACTCCCAGCCGCGCGGCAACCGCCGCCGGCAACTCTTCGGGCCGATGATCGATCGGCAGACGAATTTCGCTGAGACGCAACATGATCGCTTGCCCTACTCCTGAAAATGCGGCGCCGGCACGCCCACCTGCTGCCCGTAGCCAGCGAACTTGTCGAGCACGCGGCGCATCTCGGTGGCGTCGAGCAAAACTGGCTCGCCGAGCTGGCAAGCGCGCCAGTACTGTTCGCAGAGCGCTTCGAGTTCGACGGCAAGATCCAGCGCTTGCCGGAGATCGTCGCCGCACACCAGCATGCCGTGGTTGGCCAGCAGGCAAGCCCGCCGGTCGACCATTGCCGCGACAACCGCGTCGGACAACGCCTGCGTGCCGAAGGTCGCGTATGCCGCACAGCGCAGGCTGTCGCCGCCAAAGCGCGCGATCATGTAGTGGAACGGCGGCACGTCGCGGCGCAGGCACGCCAGACTGGTGGCGAACGGCGAGTGCGCGTGCACGATCGCGCCGGCGTCGGCGCGATGGCGGTAGAGATCGCGGTGGAAGCGCCATTCCGACGAGGGCTGGCGCCGCCCTTCGGAGGTCCCGTCGAGACGCATGAAAACGACGTCGTCGACGTGCAGTGATTCGCAGGCCATGCCGGTCGGCGTGATCAGGAAGCCATCGCTGCCGCCGAGCTGCGCGCGCACGCTGACGTTGCCGGCGCTACCGCGGTTGAGGCCGGCGCCAGCCATGCCCATCGCGCTGTCGATCAGCTGCTGGCGAAGCTCAAGCATGCGCTTCTTCGGGGTACAGCGCGAGCAGCCCGGCGCGGCTCGCCGGCGACGATCCGCGCTCGCTGATCAGCGCGCTGATCAACGCCGCCGGCGTCACGTCGAAAGCCGGGTTGGCGACCGCCGCGTCGGCCGGTAACTGCCGCAAATGCGTCGCCAGGCCGTGCGCGTCGCGACCATGCACCAGCCGCAACTCGTCGGCGGCGCGTTCCTCGATCGGAATCGCCGCGCCGTCGGGGCAGGCAAAGTCGATCGTCGAACGCGGCGCGGCGACGAAAAAAGGGACGCCGCTGGCAGCGGCCGCCAGCGCCTTGAGGTAGGTGCCGATCTTGTTGGCGACGTCGCCATTGCCGGCGATGCGGTCGGCGCCGACGATCACCGCGTCGATGCGACCGGCCGCCAGCAGCGCGCCGGCCGCGTTGTCGGCGATCAGCGTATGCGGCACGCCATGCTGCGCAAGCTCCCAGGCCGTTAGCAAGCCCTGGTTGCGCGGCCTGGTCTCGGAAACCCAGACATGCACCGCCAGCCCCTCGTCGAAAGCGGCGTAGACCGGCGCCAGCGCGGTACCAAAATCGACGGCCGCCAGCCAGCCGGCGTTGCAGTGCGTCATCACCTCGAGCCGGCCGCGCTCGCCGGCGCAGGCACGCAACAGCGGCAGCCCGTGCTCGCCGATCCGACGACACTGTTCGACGTCCTCTTCGGCGATCGTCGCGGCCTCGCGCCACGCCGCTGCGGCGCGCGCCGCGGCGGCCAGCGGCCGCAGACACGTTGCGACGCGCGTCAGCGCCCAACGCAGATTGACCGCCGTCGGCCGTGTCGCCGCCAGCCTTGCGACGGCGGCGTCCAGGCTGGCGTCGTCGGCGCTGCCGTGCGCCATCGCCAGAGCGACGCCGTAGGCGGCGGTGACGCCGATCAGCGGCGCGCCACGCACCTGCATGCTGCGGATCGCGTGCGCCGCGTCGGCGAGACTGGCCAGCCGCAAGCAACGATAGTCGTGCGGCAGCGCCGTCTGGTCGATGATCTCGACGGACTGGCCGTCGGCCAGCGGCCGGATCGTTCGGGTGGGGGTGCCATTGACTCGCATGGCCGCCATTCTACCAGCGGCCAGCGCCGCCGCCGGACTGGCGACGAGGCAAACCGAGCGCCGTGCACGACTGCGACGGCGGCCGGCAGCTGCAGCAGCCGCCGCCACGCGTTTCCGATCGCGTGGCATTCGGGTTTAATATCGCGCGCCTGCCTGTAGCTCGCACTCCCTCCTCATCAACCTGGAAGCCCACATGAAAGAAACGACCGCCCGGCCCGCCACCCTTGGCAAGCCTTCGCTGCTGCTTCTCGTCGCACTACTGGCGAGCAGCTTCGCCGCGCCTCTGAGCGCCACCGAGCTACCGAAACGCAAACCCGGCTTGTGGGAACTCAAGACGAAAATGGAAGGGATGCCGTCGATCGGCGCGATTCAGCAATGCATAGACCGCAACAGCGACGACCTGCTGATGCAGCAGGCCGAAAAGGAAAACCACAAGTGCAGCGTCCTCGACGTGAAAATCAACGGCAACAAGGCGAGCGTGCACGCGGTGTGCCAGGTCGACGGCAGCACGGCGACGACCGACGCGAGCTTCGTCGGCAGCTTTGACACGGCCTACAAGGGAACGGTGTTGACCCGCTTCAGTCCGCCGATGGAAGGCATCAGCGAATCCAGAATGACACTCGACGCACGCTGGACCGGTCCCTGCAAGCCCGGCCAGAAAGCCGGCGACGTCGTCCTGCCGGGAATGGGCGGCATGAACGTCAACGAGATGATGAAAGACCCGCGCGTTAAGGAAATGCTCAACGACCCGCGGCTGCAGGAGATGATGAAGCAGAAGCAGTAGGCCGCGCTCGCGCAGGACAGCGGCGCGACGATCGAGGCCGCGTCGCGGACAGTTACTTGACCTTCGGCGGCGCGACCTTCGCGCCGGGCGTCGCGCCACCAAAACGCCCCGGTGTTCCCGCGCCGATCTCGCTCAGCGGTTCTCCAGGCGGTTGTAGTCGAGCAAACCGGCGCTGATCGGCGCCAGCTGCAGGTGCGCGTCCTGCAACTCGTCGCTGGCCTGCCAGAATGCTGGATTGCTGCGGCGAATGACAAAGCGGTCGGCGAGCGCGCGGTAATCGGCCTCCGCCGACAAGCCGCCAATGGCCTTGGCGAGGGCCGGCAGTTCCGAGCGTTGCACGCGGTAGATGGCACTCGGGTAGGCGCCGATGAAGCCCGGCACGACGGTCATCGTGTTCTCTGCCGGAATCAGCTCGCGTCCTGCACGCAGCAGGCTGGAGACGCTGAGGTGGCCGGTGTTGCGCAACAGCGTGAAGTAGCGCGGTGGCCGCGGCGGGTCTTCGAGGCGCACGAAGACCATCTCGGGAAACCACGACAGCGGCGCCCCACGCAAGGCGCCCAGCGCCGCCAGATCCTTGCGCAGCGCCGGATCGCTGACCTGCGCGAGATCGTAACGATGATCGACAACGCGCGCCAGGCGGCGCTCGAGCAGGCCGTAGAACTCGCCTTGCGGGTCCTTGCTGCGAAAGCGGATGCCGGACGCGACGTCGAAGCTGGCGAGCGTCCCATAGACATGGTTCTTGACCTCCTGGCTGGCGCCGCGATACCAGTAGTTGCGCACCTTCCGGCGATCGTCGAGCGGCAGGAAGGCGATGAAGTTGAACTCGCCTTCCATGCGCAGGAAATCCATGTACAGCCGCGACAGCAGCTGGTGGCCGACGTTGCCATAGACGTCGTAACCGGCGACCAGCAGATAATGAATGCGTTCGAGCAGGCCGTAGCCGATCACCCAGGCGGTTTTTGGCGGCCCGCCGACCAAGCCCTTGACCACCGACGCATTGTCGAAATGGCGGAAGATCGTCAGACCGGCGTTGGCGTTGTTGCCGTCACCGTCCCAGATCATGTCGAGCTTGAGCCCGCCGGCGCTTTCGGCGTAGCGCGTGACGAACTTCGACTTGGCGCGCAGATACTCGGCCTGCCGCTTCGCGTACTGGCGCCACGGGCCGATGATATCGGCGTCGCTGCCCTGCGCCGCCGGCAAGGCGAGCAGGCTCGACTCGCGGTCGAGAAACTCGCCGCCCTGCTGCTGCAGGTCGGCATCGTTGGCATTGTCGAGAAAGAAGACCCAGAAGCGATCCTCGATGACGCTCAGCGCCACCTGGCCGCGACAGACGGGCCCCTTGATGAAGCCCATGATCGTGAACTCGGCCTCGTCGCGCATGAAGCGATAGCGCGCCGTCGTCGGTAGCGCCCGGAAGGTCACGAAGGGATTGGAAGCCGCTTCCAGCGCGTACGACGGTAGTTCGTCGACCGTGTAGTCGGGCTCGATGAAGAGCTGCCGCCAGCGCGCCATGCGCTTCGGCCCGAGCGCGTACGGCATGTGCGTCTTGTCGACGATGCTTTCTTCCTCGCGCTGCAGGCGGTAATAAACGCGCTCGACGCCCGGGTCGTCGTAAGGCCGACGGCTGGCGATCAAGTCGATCGGCTGCCCCGGCGGCGTCCGCGAGCGGACCATCCGGAAGTAATGATGTTCGGCGTCGCTGTCGAAATACAGGTGGCCCAGGAAGAGATGTTCGTAGATGTAGCGGCTGACCAGCTGTTGCTTCAGCGAGTCGCCATTCAGGAAAACTTCCCAGTCGCTGACCTGCGCGAGCAGCGGCGCCGGCAGCGGTGGCCGCCCCTCAAACGGCGCACCGAGTTCGAGCCAGCGGCGCATTGTGGCCATTTCGGCGTCGTTCAGGCCCGGCAGGCCGAAGGGCATCCCCCACAAGGGATTTTTGCGCTCCAGGGCGTCGTACTCGTCGAGGCGCGGACACTGCTCGGCGCGGTCCAGCGAAAAGTCAAAGGTCTTCGGCAGGATCGGGCCAGCCGGCAAGGGATGGTCCTGCTTGAGCTTGAGCGCGCGATAGAGAACGCTCGCCGCGAGATTGGCCGTCGGCGTCTGCTGGCGCTCGTTGAGGACCGCCGCGAAGCCCTTGGCGCGCCACTGCGAAGCGCTCTGCGCGTCGGTGAACAAACGCGTCAACGGCGCTTCGAGCAAGCGCCCGCTGTCGTAGACCTGCTCCTTGCTGGTACCGCGGGCAACGCCCTCCCAGGCGGTGAATTTGAGCTGGCACGGCGCGTCGTAACACGCATGGCAGACGACGCAGCGCCGCTCGACGATCGGCTGCACGTCGTCGCGGTACGAGAATCCTGCCGGTGGCGCGAGCGGCGTATCGAAGCGCGCCGGGTCGGCCGCACCGTACTCCTCGTTCAGCGTGTGCCGGGTCAGCGCCGCACAGCCGCTGAGCACGACGATAAACAGGAGTAGTGACTTCCAGTTGCTGCGCATGACCAAATCTCCTCCGCAAATGCGCCGAACGCCACAGCCGACACACGGCACGCACCCACACCGTCACCGTCACCGTCACCGTCACCGTCATTGCGAGGAGGCAAAGCCGACGCGGCAATCCAGCGCCACCGTCTGATATCTACACGGCCGACGCATCGCCGGCGTCAAGAGAACAATCTCTGGATTGCCACGTCGGCTGCGCCTCCTCGCAATGACGGGCGCGGGCGGTCCACGCCAGCAAAAGTCGCAGGATACCGATTCTCGGCGTCGCTGTCGCGTCGTCGCGCCCGACACGCCGGCGCTCGACTTGCGCTACCATCTTCGTCAGCTGACGCCGCTGGCCGACCGCCCTGCCGCAGGCGCCCAGCCCCCCAGCCCCCCAGCCCCCCAGCCCCCCAGCCCCCCACTCCATACTCGAAACACTGCCGCCGATGCCCAACATCTCGTCCGATCTACCGCTGCCCAACGCCGCCAGCGAACAATTCTGCCAACTGCTGGCGCGGCCCGGCCTGCGCATCGAACGTATCGTGTCGACCGGCCAGTGCAGCCCGCCGGATTTCTGGTACGAACAGGAGTTGGGCGAATGGGTCTTGCTGCTGCAGGGCGAAGCGCGCCTGCGCTTCGCCGACGAGGCGCAGGCGCGGCACCTCAAGCCCGGCGATTACCTCGACATCGCCGCGCTGCGGCGGCACCGCGTCGACTGGACGCCGGCGCAAGAGATCACCATCTGGCTGGCCGTGCACTACGGCCTGGCAGCGGACCCGGGCTGAGGCAGCACCCGCCGGCCAGACGACGAGGCGAAACCGACGACTGGCGCAACGCCGCCGGAGTCAGCGCGGGCGACCCCGCGTCGCTGCCGGCGCAGCACGCGCCGGGCCACGCAACGGCGGACGCGCGGCTGCGGCTTTCGCTGCGACTTTCGGTGCACCTCCCGGCGCGACTTTCGCTGCCGCTCTCGCGTCGCGCGCACCGCCAACCCGCAGCGTACCCGTCCCCGGCGGCTGGAAACTCGGGATCAACTGCTGCAGGCCGTTGCCGATCAGGTCGGCGCGCCCCATCTGCTTCAGCGCTTCGCGCAGCAGCGGCCAGTTGTTGGCGTCGTGATAGCGCAGGAAAGCCTTGTGCAGGCGCCGCTGCCGGCTGGCGCGAACGGTGTCGACCAGCGCGCCGTCGCGGCTGACCTTCTGCAGCGGACTGCGCTGGCTGTGGTACATCGCCGTGGCGATGGCCATCGGCGTCGGCAGGAAAGTCTGCACCTGATCGAGCCGGAACTTGTTGCGCTTGAGCCACAGCGCCAGGTTGAGCATGTCGCGGTCGGTCGTTCCCGGATGCGCGGCGATGAAGTACGGGATCAGGTACTGCTCCTTGCCCGCCTCTTTCGAGAACTTCTCGAACATCGCCTTGAACTGCTCGTAGGAACTCATGCCGGGCTTCATCATGTGCGCCAGCGGCCCTTCCTCGGTGTGCTCGGGGGCGATCTTGAGATAGCCGCCGACGTGATGGCTGACCAGTTCCTTGACGTAGGCCGGATCGCGCACCGCGAGGTCGTAGCGCAGACCCGAACTGATCAGCACCTTCTTGACGCCCGGCACCGCGCGCGCCTTGCGGTAGAGATTGATCAGCGGCGTGTGGTCGGTGCCCAGGTTCTCGCAGATGCCGGGAAAGACGCAGGACAGGCGCCGGCATGACGACTCGATCTTCGGGTCCTTGCACGCCAGCCGATACATATTGGCCGTCGGACCGCCGAGATCGGAGATGACGCCGGTAAAGCCCGGCGTCTTGTCGCGAATCTCCTCGATCTCGTGCACGATCGACTCCTCGGAACGGCTCTGAATGATCCGTCCCTCGTGCTCGGTGATCGAGCAAAAAGTACAGCCGCCGAAGCAGCCACGCATGATGTTGATCGAGAAACGGATCATCTCGAAGGCCGGAATCCTGGCGTCGCCGTACGAGGGATGCGGCCGGCGCTGGAAAGGCGACGCGAAGACGCCGTCCATTTCCGGCGTGCTCAACGGCAGCGGCGGCGGGTTGAGCCAGACGTCGCGTTCGCCGTGCGCCTGGATCAGCGCGCGCGCGTTGCCCGGGTTCGACTCGATATGGAAGGTGCGCGACGCGTGCGCGTAGAGCACCGGGTCGGCGACCACCTGCTCGTACGACGGCAGGCGCACCGCGGTCCGCGCCCGGTCGAGCTTCGGCATCCGCTGGTGCAGCTGGAATTGCACCTTGATCACCTGCGCCCGCGGCTGCCCGGCGGCGTTCGCGGCCTTGCCGCCATTGCCGCTATTGCCACCAGTGCCACCAGTGCCACCACTCGACGCGCACGCCGGCTCGTCGCCGTCGGCATCACTCACCCCGGTCATCGCATAGGGGTCGGGATGGCGAACCAGCGTCCCCGGCGTATCGACCTCGCTGGAATCGATCTCGGCCCAGTCGCTGCCCGGCAACTGGCCGCGCGGCACCATGAACGCCGTGCCGCGCAGATCGCGGATGGTGGCGATCGCTTCGCCGGCCGCCAGCCGGTGCGCGAGTTCGACGATCGCCCGCTCGGCGCTGCCGAAGATCAGCAGGTCGGCCTTCGAATCGGGCAGCACCGAGCGCCGCACCTTGTCCGACCAGTAGTCATAGTGCGCGATGCGCCGCAGACTGGCCTCGATCGAGCCGATCACGACGTTGGCGCCGGCAAAAGCCTCGCGGCAGCGTTGCGCATAAACGACCACCGCGTGATCGGGGCGCCGGTGCGGCTCGGCGTTCGGCGTGTAGGCGTCGTCGGAACGTGGCTTGCGATCGGCGGTATAGCGATTGACCATCGAATCCATATTGCCGGCGGTGACGCCGAAGAACAGATTCGGCTTGCCGAGCTCGCGGAAAGCGTTCGCCGACAGCCAGTCGGGCTGGCTGATGATGCCGACGCGAAAACCCTGCGCCTCGAGCAGCCGGCCGATCAGCGCCATCCCGAAGCTCGGGTGGTCGATGTAGGCGTCGCCGGTAACCAGGATGATGTCGCACGAATCCCAGCCGAGCTCGTCCATCTCGGCGCGAGACATCGGCAGGAAAGGCGCCGTGCCGAAACGGCTGGCCCAGAATTTGCGGTAAGAAAAAAGAGGACGGGCAGCGCCGCTCGGCGCCTCGATGCGGGCAGTAGTCATGGGTCGAGGATTCTACAGGAAGAGGCCGGAGCTCGTCGGTGCCTGCGCCCACCGCCGCCGTCCTTGGTAGTCGCCGAGACGCGGCGCGGCGTCCGGGGCTGTCGATTTTCGCGCCTGAGCCGCCGCTACCCGGCGCCAGGCATCGCCGCACCACCTGCTCAGCGACGCCGGCAGCCACGGTCCCGATCAGGATCTATTCCAGATCGAAGCGATCGGCGTTCATCACCTTGGTCCATGCCGCGACGAAGTCATGGACAAACTTCTCCTGGTTATCATCCTGCGCATAGACTTCGGCGTAGGCGCGAAGGATAGCGTTGGAGCCAAACACCAGATCGACGCGCGTCGCCGTCCACTTGACCTGGCCTGTCTGACGCTCGCGGATTTCGTACAGCTTGTTGCCTAGCGGCTTCCAGACCTTGGACATGTCGGTCAGGTTGACGAAGAAGTCGTTGCTCAAAACGCCTTCGCGGTCGGTGAGCACGCCATGCTTGCTGCCACCGAAGTTCGTGCCGAGAACGCGCATGCCGCCCAGCAGCACCGTCATCTCGGGCGCGGTCAGGCCCATCAGTTGGCTGCGATCGAGCATCAACTCTTCAGCACTGACCACGTAGTCTTTCTTCAGCCAGTTGCGGAAAGCGTCGGCGACGGGTTCGAGCACGTCAAAGGACGCCGCGTCGGTCATCGCATCGCTGGCATCGCCGCGGCCCGGCGCAAAGGGAACGGTGATCGCGAAGCCGGCGGCCCTGGCCGCCAGCTCAATGCCCACATTCCCCGCCAGAACCAAAATATCGGCGACGCTGGCGCCCGCTTTGGCCGCGATTCCTTCCAGAACGAACAACACTCTGGCCAGACGCGCCGGCTCGTTTCCTGGCCAGTCTTTCTGCGGTGCCAGACGGATGCGCGCGCCATTGGCGCCACCCCGCTTGTCGGAGCCACGGAAAGTGCGCGCGCTGTCCCAGGCCGTCGCCACCATGTCGCTGATCGTCAGACCGCTGGCGGCGATCATCGCCTTGACGGTCGCGATCTCATAGTCCTTGCGGCCGATCGGTACGGCGTCCTGCCAGATCAGGTCTTCGTTCGGAACATCCGGGCCGATGTAGCGTGCCTTTGGCCCCATGTCGCGGTGCGTCAGCTTGAACCAGGCGCGCGCAAACACCGCCGAGAAATAGTCGGGATCCTTGTAGAAACGCTCGGCGATCTGTCGATAAGCCGGGTCCATCTTCATCGCCATGTCGGCATCGGTCATGATCGGGTTGTGGCGGATCGAGGCATCCTCGACATCAACGGGCCGGTCGGCTTCCCGGATGTCGATCGGCTCCCACTGCCAGGCGCCGGCGGGACTCTTCTTCAGTTCCCACTCATAGCCAAGAAGCAGATGGAAGTAACCGTTGTCCCACCGCGTCGGGTGCGTCGTCCAGGCGCCTTCAAGGCCGCTCGAGACGGTGTGGCGACCGATGCCGCGCTCGCTTTGGTTGATCCAGCCCAGGCCCTGCTCTTCGACATCCGCGCCCTCGGGGCTCGCGCCAAGGTCCGAGGCACTGCCATTGCCGTGGCACTTGCCGACGGTGTGGCCGCCCGCCGTCAGCGCCACCGTCTCTTCGTCGTTCATCGCCATGCGCGCGAAAGTCACCCTGACGTCCTTGGCCGTCCTGAGCGGGTCAGGCTGGCCGTTCACGCCTTCGGGGTTGACGTAGATCAGCCCCATCTGCACCGCCGCCAAGGGGTTTTCCAGCGTCTCGCGGCCCTCGCCGTCATAGCGACCGGCGGCCAGCCATTCCTTCTCGGATCCCCAGTAGACGTCCTTTTCGGGATGCCAGATATCCTCGCGGCCGAAGCCGAAGCCGAAGGTCTTCAAACCCATCGACTCGTAGGCCATGGTGCCGGCCAGGAGGATCAGGTCGGCCCAACTGATCTGGCTACCGTACTTCTTCTTGATCGGCCAAAGCAGGCGACGCGCCTTGTCCAGGTTTACATTGTCCGGCCACGAGTTGACCGGCGCGAAGCGCTGGTTCCCCGTTCCACCACCGCCGCGACCGTCGGCGGTGCGGTAAGTGCCGGCCGAGTGCCACGCCATGCGGATCATCAGACCGCCGTAGTGACCCCAGTCGGCAGGCCACCAATCCTGGCTATCGGTCATGAACGCTTTGAGCTCGCCTTTCAGCGCCTCGACGTCGAGCTTTTTGACCGCTTCCCGATAGTTGAAATCGTTTCCCAGTGGGTTGGTCTTGCTGTCGTGCTGGTGCAGGATGTCGAGGTTCAAGGCCTTTGGCCACCATTCCGTGTTCGACATACTCGTCGTCGTTGCCCCGCCATGCATCACCGGGCATTTTCCGCTTGATTTCAGATTATTCTCATCCATGGCAATCTCCTCAATGGGCGGTACAGCTGCCCTTGTTGAATACAGTCGATGTATTTGCAGAACGCCCTGGTATCACGAGGGCGTCACGGCTGCCGGAGCACTCAAATCTGGCGGGATACATCGAAGCGCAATTCAGACTAGCACTGGACGTGCTTCAACACCCAATGACTTTTGGCAATGGGCTGGATAGTCGATGGCTATTTGTTCAGTCATAGCGATCGCGCAAAGAGGACGATACTGGAGTTTTTTGCTTGTCGAGCGAAGTTCTCAAAGATGCGGATTTCACCCCGGAGATCGTGGCGCGGCAGGAATGCGCGGCAGAGCGGAACGTCAAAACTGCCCGAGATGATGATGGCGTCGCCGAGGTGCAATCGCCGTATCATGCGATCCAGATGACCGCTTCCAGCCGTGAACACACGCAGCGCCCAGCAAAAATGGCCGAGCGTGAATGGCAGATCACTGATCCGCAACCGGACGCCTAGATACCGGTCGTGGCACACCTTTAGAATATCTTCCTGGATGGAGAACGTAGACTTGAATACCAAGACTCATCGTATCGTGCTCATCGCGCTTGCATGTGTTTGTGCGTCTTCTTTTGCTACTGCAGCGTCCGCACTCGACACCGCAAAGCTGACCGAAGCGGTGCAGGCTGAAGAGAAACTCTTGCAAGCCAGAGTAGGCATGGCCGTGTTCGACGCCAATACCGGCGAGACCTGGCAATACCGGGGCAACGAGCGCTTTCCGCTGAATAGCACCCACAAGGCATTCAGTTGCGCCGCATTTCTGGCGAAGGTGGATCGAGAGTCTATCGCACTCGATCAAACCGTATCGATTCGCAAGCAGATGCTGGTCACGTATTCGCCAATCACCGAGAAATCGCTGGCCCCCAAAACCATGACATTGCGCGAGCTTTGCCATGCTGCGGTAAGTTATAGCGACAACACCGCAGCCAACGTCGTCCTGGATGCCATTGGTGGGACGAGCGGATTCACCGCCTACATGCGATCGATCGGCGATAAAAAAACCCGGATTGATCACCACGAGCCCGACTTGAACGAAGCAAGGCCGGGCGACGAACACGACACCACCACGCCCGACGCTATCGTCGAAAGCTTACGAAAAATTCTTCTTGGCGACGCCTTGTCGGCTCGCTCCAGAGCTGAACTGAAACAATGGATGCTCGACGACCAAGTCGCCGACGCCTTGTTGCGCGCCGCACTGCCAGCCGACTGGAAAATTGCCGACAAAACAGGCGCTGGTGGCTACGGCTCTCGCTCGATAGTCGCCGTGATCTGGCCGCCATCAAAGCAAGCGCTGGTTGTTGGCATCTACGTCACGCAAACCAGCGCGTCCATGCAAGCGAGCAATCAGGCCATCGCGAGAATTGGTGCCGCGTTGAGAGATGCGGTGCGCCCGTGATATGGTGACAAGAAGCGGTGACAAAACGCGCTTTCGGTACTAATATTCGCAACGTAGTCTGCCACCTGTATGTTCACTCCATCACGCCAGAAATGCGCACCAGCGTCGTCTTTCTTCGCCCACCACAGCGGAAAATAACTCAGCGCTACAAAGCGTGTTTTTCAAGAGCGGCAATTATCCGAACACTGTCCAATCCGAGAATGACAATGATCTCATTACATCGCCTACTTACCGCACCATTAATGCTCTACAGCTTCTCCACTTACGCTGCTACCCTCTACGAATGCCGCGCCTACGACGGGAGCAATTTCCTCTCCAACAACTACTGTTCTCAGAGCAAGGGGGTCAGTGTCCGGAATTGGACCGTGCCGGATAGAATGACTTTCGACCAGCAGGTCGAGAACGTCGAAGCGGAAAAATCTCAAGAACGCGCTCGACTACACGCAGAAATCGCCAGCAAAAACCAGAGCCAAGCACACGCGAGAATGGCGAGTCAAACCAAGGCGAATCAATGCGAATGGATTGACGCCACGATCGCCACCAAGGACTCGGAGTTACGACAGCCTCATTCAGCCCAGCTGGGCGACTATCTAACCGAGGAACGAAGGAAGCTAATGGATCAGCGGTTTGCGCTGGGGTGCTGATTGCGGCGGCTTTCTTGCTTTGCCGAAATTTCCTCCGAAGACTTTTCCGGGGGAAAGATGGACAGACAACGGTTTCGGTACAAATATTCTGAAACGTGGTCTGCCTATTATGCTCATACTTATTGTTCTTAGCTGCCGTTGATGCCCATTGACGTCAGCGGCCGGCATGAGTCCATAACCGAATATCGAGCTAAAATTCGCGGCGAAGGGCCGATTTGGCAATCGCCTTACTGTAAGATCCGTCCCATATGAACCATCCGCATTTCACGTTATGCAAGCCACCTATCTGATGTGGCGCCACCCATTGCACGTAGGGTGAGTACTTCTAGCGATAGCATTCATTCAACATTTTAAATAGCCACCCACGAAACATGGAGGTAAAGGCCCTGCTCAAGGGTAAGTGAGCTCGGGTGTGGAATCATGCTCTGTTTCATCCGGCTGCCCAGCCATTCTCCGTTCATAGTGCCGTATTGTCCTACTAATCTCTGGGTCGCCAATCTCGGCCTCTGACGCCTTCAGAAGCTTCATGGCGTCGTCGTAGATGCTGTATTTACTAGTAAGTCGGTGCATCTCGATCCCTATCTCACAATAGGCGGCAAGTAGGTGCCTGTGGTTCTGGTTCTGGATTCGCGATATACTCTGAAGGGCGGCATCCTTGGCTTGGTTGAGTATGGCGACACGATCCTCAAGCAGGATACCAGGTGTGTAGATCGCTCGGCACATTAGGAGCTTTATCCTGTAGCGCGCAATCGTGTGGTCGCGGCGGAAGTCCTTTTCGTAGATGCGGATTTCCGCGTCCGATTTCTCAAACTCACCCATTTCGATCATATTGCGGATCAGGCGATGACGAGGAACGCGCTCGCCGGGTGCAATTGAGATCATCTTGCGTAGCAGCCGATTCTGCATTCCCTTGTCCTGAATTCGCGATAGACCGGTCTCGAGGTTACACATTTCCCGAATAGTTCGCACTTCTATGTCGTAGGTTGGCGATATCGAGTCGATAACCTTATCAAAAAGCTCGATGATCTGACCAGTGTCGTGGAACTTGTAGCGCGTCAGGATCCCGACGATGACGTTGTGGCGGCCGCGCCAACCATAAATTCCCTCTCGCGGGTCGATAGGATACTCACTGACAATATCGGTAAGGTTATCGAGTATCGCGGCAATACTCATCACAGGTATGCCAAGCAGGCGGATCACGAGTTGGCGGTGTACACGGATGCCAGAACTCTCCATGGCGGCCACGAAGCGATATATCTCTTGAAGCTCGGGACGGAGTGCAGCATACTCGCGCAATATGATGTCATCAAATTTTTCGGTTGAAAATATATTTTTCATGCATACGAAAGTCTCGGACTCGCAGCGCACTGTTAGTCGCCTGCGTTTCTCGAAGCGCGAGAAGCCACTGAAATCGTCGCCGACTAGCGCCCGCACACACGGGTTAGACTCAACGAGGTTGAGCAACCCATCGATCTCCGCCGGTCGCAGGCGTCCCATGCCGAATTCGCGACCGGCTCTATGAACAACAACTGACTTGACACGTGGGTTCCAATGGTTACGGCTAGTGGCAAGAACGAGCCTCAGCGTGCCGAGCCGCTCGGCGTAAAGAGCGTCGAGTAACTGACTGATCTCATGGAGGTGAGAATGCGCATCGTCGATGAATAACACGCCCTTGGCATCCTGGGAGCGCATCGCTTGGGCAACTGAGATCCAGTCATTTACCTGCAGCTGGAAATCGTTCTTGTGCTCCCAGCCGAAATGACCCCGCTCTCTCAAGCTCAGTAGTGCCTGGCGAGCAGCAGTAGTCTTCCCCATACCACCTGCGCCGAGGATAACGACGCATAGCTGTCCACCATCAAGAAATTTTACGATTTCTGGAACGACGTTCCGGCTGAACGTTAGCCCCGCGTGAATGTCGGCGTAAGTCGCTGGCCAGCCATTAAACATCCTTGCCGAATTGCTCTCACAACAGACGGCGTGGGCCACATCGATGGTTACTGGCCACAATCCCGGGCGATGATCGAACAGATGCCCTGTTGCGCTATACACAGGAAACGTTGCCGGCAGCTTGCTTGCGATGGCTGCGAAGAACTCGTCGAGGCCGCCGAAGCAAACACGAATACCCCGCTTTTCCCAGAGCGTTGCGCGATTGGCATCGTGCGTATACATGAGGAGTGTAATTCGGCTGATACCACCTGCCTTGCCGGCAATTTCTGCTGCACGATTGGCGATTTCGCGAATATGCTCATCCGCTAGAGAATGCCCGATGACTACTAGGTTAGCGCTGCTTACGTCGGCACGTAAACGGTCATAAAGAGTTTCTCGAAACGTTTGAGTATGATCATAGTCGTTATCTGTAAGAACAATGCGAGCAGCATTCCCGTCGCAAACGTCCTTATTGATTGAGCCGTGCAACTTGAAAAGCTTGACGGCATCAGGATGTCCGTGGACAGTAAAGTCAAAATTCGACTCATAAACCTCCAACGGGGCCTCGGACTTTTTGTAGCATTGCTCAATCAGCGTTTCGTAGTTCGTCGTGTAAATCGCCTTCCACTTGTATAAAGGAAGGTTAAGTAGGCTCCCTGTGGGCCGGAGGGACCCAAATGGTTTGCGCAAGGCTTCAATGAGTTGCCTCCGCGAGTATTTGTCTTCTAGAATTCCAGTAAATTCACGAAGCGTGTAGCCATCACATTGCTCGCCTAGTAAGGCCTCAAGCACGCTGATAAGTTTTTCGACGGACGGCGCGCCAGACGGAATGCTCGCACCTGCACCGAAGAACAGGACGGTTTGAGCTGGGTCGATCTCGGAAGCGAGACGGGATAACTCGATAGGCATAGCGGACTTTCATAGATGATGTTCGATTGTACCGTTTCTCGCAATCCGGTGTGCGCAAGCGGGAACGCCACGCAACCAGGAGAAAACCAGGGTTGTCGGCGCTGTTATTATGGTCTGAGCCCTATTCTTTTCGCGTCGTGTTTAACCAACCATATCGATGCGGATCTTCGGCCAGCAAAAAGCGCTTCATGGCCTCGCGGCCATCCGCATCCAGCCGGTGATAGATGCTTCGCAGTTCTGAATCGATGCTCTTTTCGGTTGCGCCGCGCTCTCGCGCTTTTTCATACCATGCGTGACCACGTTCAAAGTCGCCTTGCTCCATGTGCACGGCGCCAAGCAAAGTGCACGGGCGATAATCGCGAGGCATCAGGGAGTGCGCCGTCTCACCCATCTGAATCGCTTCGGGCCGTCGATTGAGGTCGCGCATCACCCCACCGTGAGTGGTGAGCACGGCGGAGCGAAGCTTTGGCTGCTTTAGGCGATCAAGTGCAAGGCTCTCAAGCAGTTCGAGCGCGGTCTCTGGGCGCTTGCACTTCCGGTAGTGCCCGCTGGCGTTGACGACCTGCCAGGGATCGCCGCTACGGCGATACTGGTCGGCATGGAATTCTGCTTCGAGAAGATGGTAAGCGTCCCGAATTGGCTTCGTGAAGAGATCTTTGGCTTCGGTGCCGAGCCAGACAAGCTCGTCTTGGGGCAGGCGCTTACCGCCATCGATCTGTTGGAGCAGCTTGGTCATTCGTGGCATCAATGACTTATCGGTCAGCGCTACCCCATATTTTCTGTACAAGCTTTGCTCCTGCATCATCGCGATGTACTCGGGGTCGCTTTCGCGAGCGATGCGGGCGGCCTCGGCGGCCTCCTCTTTGTGCTTGCGCGCGGCCAACTCGGCCGCGGCGGTTTTTGCTGGCCCGATGTATGCGTCGAAGCTCAGTTGACCAAACGCGAGCCGGTAAAGCTCGTCGGGTGCCTTGTTCTTGAGCTCGCTGAGTTGATCATCGCTTAGCGGTCGGCCCTCGAAGAGAGCGTCCAGAATGTCGCTCATGGGTGGACAAAGCACACCGGAAATGTGGCTCAGCTGGAAGTGACGAGCGATCTCGTCGGCAGTCGGCGCGGCGTAATCGGCAGTCATCGCACGCGCCTGGTAAGCGGCGGCGGCCAGTCTGGAATTGCATTCACGCTGTGCTTTCCATTCGGCCTGGCGAGCCCTTTGCGCCTTAAGAACGGCTTCACTGGCCTCCCGCTCGCGCTGGCGCCGGAGCGGGCGCGAAGCTTCCCACTCCGCTTCTGAGGCCACCTTGGCGGCCAGATACTTGCTCCTGCGAGCCAGGTAGTCGGTCCTGCGGGGAAGGTAGTGGGCTTCACGTGCCTGCGCCTCGGCTTCCCTGGCTTGATGCGCCGCCTTCGCGGCCTGGTTTTCTTTCAAACAGTCGGCGTCGAGCTCAGCGAGGTAAGCCTCGTGGGTGATCTCGCCGCAGGCCAGTCGCAAAAGGCCGGGAAGACCCTGCTCCCGCAGGAAGTCCAGCGCGAATTTCGTTAGTGGGTGCCCCTGATGCATGCGCGCGAGGATAGTGCTCAGGCGCGAGCCGGGAATCGTTGCCGCGGAAATATGGCTGACGCAGTAGTGATCTGCGACGAGAGAAGTCGAAGTGCCCATACCAGTCCGATAGTAGTTTGGTGATTCCTGGCAATCGATTATAGCGAAATCAGCCAGCCGGCTCGCTGCCCGGTGAATGATTCCGGCGTGCAAGCCGAAAGGCGCGGCACCAGTGAAGGGGACGGTGACGACTTGCAAGATTCGCGATCTCTCGACACGTAATGACGGCTAGACGGCTGCACGAGGCTCGCCGACTCAAGTTCGAAGCTCTGAGCCTTGACTTCGAAGCTCAGAGCTTTGACTTCGAAGCTCAGAGCCTTGACTTCGAAGCTCAGAGCCTTGACTTCGAAGCTCAGAGCCTTGACTTCGAAGCTCAGAGCCTTGACTTCGAAGCTCAGAGCTTTGACTTCGAAGCTCAGAGCTTTGACTTCGAAGCTCAGAGCCTTGACTTCGAAGCTCTGAGCCTTGACTTCGAAGCTCAGAGCCTTGACTTCGAAGCTCTGAGCTTTGAATTCGAAGCTCAGAGCCTTGACTTCGAAGCTCAGAGCCTTGACTTCGAAGCTCTGAGCCTTGACTTCGAAGCTCTGAACCTCAAGCTCATAGCTCTGCACCTCAACCGTGCCTTGCAAAGAGTCAGGTTCGTGACTCCGATAGTCAGCGGCTAGTCTCAAAGACCGAGTTTCATTCCTCCGGCAATCAGCTGTCAGTGATCTTGACTTAAAGTCATCGCTTCGCGAGTCAAGGCGGCGTGTCGGACGGTCACCGTAAGGGCTTCGACGCTCGCGCGCCGGCTTGCTGCGGCCGGCGCGCGCGTTTACAGAGCCACACGCCGTTCAGATGGCGGCTGGCTTGCTGGCCTTGCGGCGGTGGCCATAGCGCGCGCTCATTGATTCGCGCATCACGTCGAGCGCCGCGCCCTTGCCGGCTGCCTTGGCTATGGCATAGCCCTCGAGCGCCGAGCTCAGGATATCGCTGCCCAATGCCATCTCGGTGTCGGCGACCCGCTCAGCCAGCTGCTTGATGCGCACGGCAAGCGGTCGCAGTTGATCGAACGCGGCGAGATCGCGTTCGGCTTCGGCGAAATCAAAACTCGGCGGCAGAATCTGCCGATTCTGGGCGAGAACGATCAGCGTCTGGCGGCACGCCGCTTCGGTCTTGTCGCCCATCTTGTTGAGGCCGCGCCGCTCATCGACCGAGAGTTCAATAAGCCCGGCCAATTTCTCTTCCAGCGTCCCGACCGCCGCGTGAATGGTGGCGAGATCATCGGCGCTAAACGATATCGAGATCATATTCTGAGTCATGAGAGCTTCTCCTTCGCAGTTGGGGACCAGGGAAAACGCGTCGCGAGTATCTACCCGCACCGTTGTGAATGTCAATTAACTCCGAGCGCCACTACAAAAAGCGGCCCCGGCTGTGGCAACGTGGGCGAACTCACGGCAGAGTCGGCCGACCTGGCGAATGGCCTTGCGCACGCGCTTTTTCTTGGCTGCCGACTCGCTGCTGTTCCGATAATCGCTGCTGCAGCAAGGCCGACGGTCTGGCAAGCCAAATTCTCATATCGCCCTCGATAGCCAGCAGGCATGTGACGGCGCCGATCGCCTCGACGGCCGGCAGCGCTTGCGGCAATGCCAGCAGATTGTAATCACTCGTCGACCAACAGAGAGGCCCGCCGTCGCCGCGCGCGATGCGCGCTTCGTTTTCCTCGATAAGCCGCCGCACTTTGTCGAGAACGAACCGGGGATTGTGCCGACGAGAGCGTCCAGGCGAAAGCCGGCTTCGCTAGCTTGTCGGTGCATCGCGCCGTTCCTGGGCGAGAGCAAGCCAAGGGGCTTTGCTCGCCACCAGTCCAGCAAACTTCAATGCGGAAGGCGGCGCCTGTCAGCAGCGGAGTCGACATAGCTTGAAGGTCGCAACGCGGCATTCGAGCTAACGCGCTTAGGGCACTCAGACGGCCGACAATGGGCATCAGATGACGCGTCGAAAAACAGCAAAAACAGACTGGCACTTTCCCCCTGGTGATCCTAGAATGTCTGCAGGGGACAAGGGACAATAGGCGACGCGCTTATCGGCAGCTCGCCAACAACACTCAATCAATGTGATCGCTTTTTCGACGCCAGCCCATGGAGAGCAACTCCTACGCCCCTGGCGGCGGGTCAGCGCGAGTATCAATGACAAGACGGTAAGCTCTAAGCTTGCTGCGCAATTCACGCGATCGCCGAATCATGCGGTGAACAGCCTAATGACCTTGATCTGCGTTTCGTTTAGGGCTTGTTGAATGAGTGCGTACCTACAGTTTGACAGCGCCAGAAATCGGCTAAGGCGCTGAGTCTGGATACTTTTCGTGTATCTCCATGAGCGGACTCCGAGACGAAAAATGCTGTAACGAGGTTCGTGCAGTGGTAAATGCTTTCCGATATTCTGTCGACCTCAGTTGGAGATAGAAATGAACTGCTTCACAAACGATTGCATCAAGAAATTGCTCCTGGAAGACGACGCCCCCCTGTTGTTGACGCGAGAGTACAAGCTGGAAAGACAATTGCATGCGCTAAAGGCACTTGCCCAAAGGTGCATCGCGCTGGAAACCAATGCCTCGGCGCACTTCCACCTCCCGACACACGCGCTCCAAGTTGAGGCAACGAGAGAAGAGCTTATCGACGAAGTCCAAGATATCTCTGCGACTTTCAAGGATGTCTTTCACGATGGCTCTATGGGAAAAGACATTGAGGACGAGATCCCGTATTTGCGCTCAGCCTTGGCACTTGAGAGCAAAGGCAATGTTGCCAAGCCTCTGTCGCCAGAGGCAGCTAAAGCATTCTTTTTTCACCACTTGGCGAATGTACTAAAAATACTAACACTTGCCGAGAATCACACATATGAAAAGCTCGCGCGAGAAAGGGCCAAACTACCTCCACAGCACCGATTTTGCTGCCGGATAAGCGTCTTGGGTCTTGTTGCCTTTGCCATTTTTACCGCTGCGTTTATTATTTACCTTTTGTTCTCTATAAGCGACGTAACTAAAAGCAAAATCAATGCGGATGCGCCTACATCAGCCAGTGCCGCGGATGCCCCCGCCAATAGCAATGGTTCAAGCGACGCACACAACATGCCAAAGGCCGAGTTCTCGGCGCCGATAGTCGTCGTCATCCCGCAAAACCTTGAAATAGGTGGGACAGAGTCCAAACCAAAAAATCAGTTAGCTACCGACAAAGAGCAAAAAAGCCCCCTTCAGACACCTCTGGAGCCGGCCAAGGCAATAACTCAACCGACAAGCACAAGTTGCCAAGCTTGACCGCTCCGGCTCTGATAGTCGTTGGCATTTGTGCCTTACTGGCGATTATATGGGCGATACAATCGTATTGGCGCCTCGTAATTATCGATGAACGTGACAAGCGTTGGCACCCACCTGAGACCGACAGTGACTGGTCGGGTCCCTACGCTTTCCACTCACTCGCGCAATCACACAAAGAATGGGCTCAACTTTGGTTCAGCTGGTGCGTCGCGATATTCCTCAGTGGCGTGACCTATGCGATTTACAACAGCGCGCATGGCGTCGAGGACGGCACTAAGGACTTCTCAGTCATGTTAGTGACGATGCTCAACAACTATCTCCACCATGGTCTGGTCTACGCTTTGTTTGCTTTTGCCTGGTATTGGGCCTCAAAGCACTACCGCTCACACTGGCATAATTACGTAGCCAATGCGTATCGGCACCGATCGCTGTACCGCTTCGAAATGCTACGCCGCGAGATACCCAGGAGGATGATCGGCGAAGCTGAGTCCTACAAGGAAGAAGCGAACAAGACGATCCTCGAACTCTTCAGACTTTCCGGGATCCTGCTGCTTATTCCCGGCGAGTCTTCCTATCTCGACAAGCCCGCCGGCGAGGATGTCTCCAAGGCGATACTGCGGATGGAAGAGGTGGCGAACGCGTTTGGGCACAGAGCTGAGGGCAGCGGCAAACACTGAAACCGCTGCAACGCCGGCGAACAAGCCGTCGCCCGGTCTTGCCGCTGGGCGGGCAACGCCAGCATTCACGATGCCGCCAAGGACCGCGGCATCGACCGGCGACGGCTCGCCGTGGCTATGCTAGCGGTCTGGCGTGTTCGCCGACCCGGAGCTGCCGGCTCTCGGCGCCGGACAATCGGGCCAGGTGCCGTTGCCGGTGGCTTCGCCGTCACCGACCGCATCCCGCGCTCCGCCGTGAATGCCGGCGCTGGCGCCATCACGCCACTCACGCTGGCGCTTGCCCATTCGCCGTGCGCGAAGGCGAGGCACGACCGGCGCCAGTGACGGGGCGCGAAGACGATGAGCGCCGCTTCGGGCAGTTTGTCACAGCCACATCATCCCTGACAGGCCAGAATAGAACGAGATGAGGCGCGCCGAGGTCTACCAGAGCGCATCGCAGCTCAGCCATCTGGCAGGATGTAGTTGAGCGCGATCGTCGGGTCCGATTTCGGGTCGGCGGCGCCACTGAGCGAACAAGACCGGGAGCACCTCTTGCACATTCCGTTTACGGCTGCACCGCGTCGCCTGTTTGGCCGCCTCTGCGTTCGCCTGCTGAGCCTGACGCTGGCGCTGCTGCCCGCGACGGCCTGCTTTGCCGGTGAGCAGGCCGAGCGCGCCATTGCGGCTGTCAAGCAATTGCTCGCATCGGGCGAGGTCAAGCCCGGCACGGTCATCCGGCTCAATCTCAAGCAGGGGAACATCGCCGCCTTTCTTGGCCGCGACAATGAACTCAAGAACGATTGGGAAAAAGCAACGGGAATCCTGCTCGACGCCGTCGTGATGCCGCAACTTGCTTCGCGCGAAGCGATCCGCAAGACCCCGGGTATTGATATCACGATAGCCCGCAACCACGAGTATCCCGACCTGCTCAATGAAGATCTGATCGAGGATTTGACGCCGTTCCTCAAGCGCTTCGGGTTCACGCTGGCGGAGGATACCCACAGCGGCTACATGCTGCTCCGTGAGCAGGCGTATCTGGGAGATCGCGTCGTCGCCATCCCGGCTGACCTCGATGTGCAACTGATCTATCTACGCAAGGATTTGCTCGAAGACCCCGAAGAAAGAAGGCGTTTCCGCAAGACGCACGGTCGAGATCCGGCCGTTCCGAAGACGTGGCAGGAGTACACGGAACTTGTGCGCTTCTTCAACCGCCCGCAGGAAGGCTTTTATGGCGCCCTCGAGCCACGTGAGAAACTGACCGCCTGGATGTACTGGCTGCCACGCTATGCCGCGTTCGCCGCACCAGGACAATACCTTTTCGATTCCCGGATGAAGCCCTTGATCGACTCAGCCGCCGGCATCGCGGCGACCGAAAGCTGGCTGGCGACGATTCCGTTCTCGCCACCGGAAATAAACAGTGACGGCAAGGACTACAGCTACACCCTGCCCTATTTTCTGCGCGGCAAGGGCTTCTCGACGCTGATCACGCCGGCCGGTGCCAAGCTCGCCAACCTCGACAAGTCGGCGATCAAAGGCAAGTTCATCGCCGCGCCGCTGCCCGGCCGCCTCGACGGCGATCGCCTGCTGCGCCGGTCGACGATCATGTACGGCAATAACCTCGTCCTGCCGCGATCGGGCAAGAACAAGGAACTCGCCTTCCTTTACGCCATGTGGCAGACCGACCCTGACAACTCGATCCGCTCGGTGATGGTCAGCGGTGGATTTGCCGACCCCTACCGATACAACCATCTGGCCAACGAAGAGATCCGCAAGGTCTACTCGCCGCAAGCGCTCGAGGCCTTGCGCGCCGCACTGCCGGACACCCTGCCGGCCGGCACCGGACTGCCGGGCGACGCCGACTATCTGGCGGCTCTCGGCCAGCAGCTTTCTCTAGCCGCGACGGGCAAGCAGAATGCCGCCGAGGCCATGGCAAAAACCGCCCGTGCATGGGAGGCGATCACCGAAGGTCTGGGGCGTGCGCAACAGATAGCGTACTGGCAGCACTTCCGGAAGAGCTTCCCGCGCGCTGTCAGTGCTCAGCGTCTCGCTGATTGAACGCCGAGATGACCCGAAGCCCACGGCTGACCATCGCGCGCCAGCTGACGCTTGGCTTCGGCGCTGTCGGCCTGCTGGTCCTGACTTTGCTAGGGGTGGGCGAACTGGTCGTTCGCGACGCCGCAAAACGTCTGGAAACGACGCTGACTCAACAGGTCAGACCGCTCGCCAAGCTCAATCGATTGCAGACCCGGATCAACCGCATTCGGGTCATTGAAATTGAGATATCGAAACTGACAGACTACTTCGCCGTATCGTCTCACGTCGCCCAGTTGCAAGCCGAAATGGCCGAGTTTTCTGCCGAGCTCGATGCCCGCAGCGCCCATCTCGTGGCCGAGGACGAGCTCGTCGCCAGACAACTGCACGAATCCTGGACACGCTATCGCGCCGACCTGATCCAGGTCATCGACCGTGCCGAGGCGATGCAAATGATCGACGCCGAGCGGATTTCCATTTTCGAGTCGGCGACTCGCTTTCGTTGGCTCTCCGACACGCTGCGGCAACTCGCCGAAGACACCGAAACCCACGCCGGCATAGGCTTCGAACGTGCGCTCAGCGAACACCAGAGCCAGCGCCGCATTTTCCTGGCCATTTCCAGCGTCGGCTTGCTGATCATCGCGCTGCTCGGTGTTCTGCAAGCCCGCTCACTCTCCAGCCGGATTTCGCGACTCGGCCTGGCAGCCCGGGAAATGGCTGAAAACCGCACCGACCAGCCACTGTTTTCGACCGGCAGCGACGAACTCACCGACCTCGCAGACGCCTTCAACGCCATGCAGGAGAAGGTCCATGCCCGCGAAAGCAGCCTGCGCGAAGCCAACTCCCGAATGGAGGATCGTATCGACGAGCGAACGCGCGAGCTGCACGAATCGAACCTTCTGCTGCGCCGCGAAATCGACGAACGCCACGTCGCCGAAAGCCGACTGCGACTGGTATCGGAGGCCATCCAGCACAGCCCGGCAGGGGTGATGATCATTGCCGTCGACGGCGACATCGAATACGCCAATGCCACCCTGCACGAGATGGCCGGGCTCGACGGCAACGCCTTCCCGCAAAATCTCGCCGAGATCGTCTGTGGTCAGTCATGTGGCCCCCGCGAGCTCGAGGAAGCATTGGCTGCGGTTCGCCAGTCCGGCGAGTGGCAAGCGACTGTCGAGGGACGGCGAAACGACCGCGCCTACTGCCAGCACGTTCGCATCTCGCCGGTGGTCGGCGATCATGAAAGCATCACGCACTTCCTGGTGGTGTACGAAGACATCACCCTGCGTCGTCAGCACGAGCAACAGATCATCCATCAGGCGCAGTACGATGGCCTGACGCACTTGCCCAATCGCCTGCTGGCGATGGACCGGCTGGGCCAGGCGATCGCCGTGGCCACCCGCGATGGCGGCCAGGTGATCGTCATGTTCATCGATCTCGACGATTTCAAGAAGGTGAACGACTCACTCGGACACGACGTCGGAGATTCCCTGCTCGTCGAAGCCGCCAGCCGGCTCGGCGCGAGTATCCGCGCCGAAGATACCGTAGCTCGCCAGGGCGGTGACGAGTTCCTGGTGATTCTCGGCAATCTGCACGCGACCAGCGATGCTCAGATGCTGGCGATGAAGATCATCAGCGCCTTTGCGCCACCCTTCCTGATCGATCAGCACGAACTGTTCGTCTCGCCGAGCATTGGCATCGCGGTCTACCCGAACGACGGCGATTCACCGAGCACGCTGTTGCGCAACGCCGACCTCGCGATGTACGACGCCAAGGACTCCGGCCGCAACACTTATCGCTTCTTCAATCAGGACGTACACGATCATTCGGTCCGGCGTCTGGCCATCGAGCACCGGCTTCGTAGCGCGCTGAGCAACAAGGAGCTGCGCCTGGTCTACCAACCACTGGTCGACGTGCTCACGCATCGCGTGATCGGAGCCGAGGCGCTACTGCGCTGGGCCAGCCCGGATTTCGGATTGCTGACACCCGATTCGTTCATTCACATCGCCGAGCAAACCGGAATGATTGTCGACATCGGCGACTGGGTCGTGGAGACCGCCTGCGGCGAACTGCGTACGTGGCTCACGATGCACGACAAGCCCTTACAAATGGCGGTGAACGTTTCGCCACGGCAGTTTCGCGACAGTCGAATAACGGAAACGATACGCGCTTGCCTGCAACGGCACCGGCTGCCGCAGGGCAGTCTGCAGATCGAGGTAACCGAAGGTCTGCTGATTCGCAATCGCAGCGAGGTGCTGAAAATCCTGCAGGAAATCGAGACCTTGGGGGTGCGCATTGCCATGGACGATTTCGGCACCGGCTATTCCTCGCTCAGCTACCTCAAGCGTTTCCCCTTCCACACTTTGAAGATCGACCGCGAGTTCATCCGCGACCTCGCCGACAACAGCGACGACCGCGCGCTGGTCGCTGCCGCCATACGCATGGGCAAGAGCCTCGGCTTGCGCGTGGTCGCCGAAGGCGTCGAAAGCGAGGAACAGTTGCGCATCCTCGCTGAGCTTGGATGCGATTCCATTCAGGGTTACCTGATCAGCAAGCCCGTCCCCGCCGAAGACTTCCGGGCTTTGCTCGATCGTTCCGATTGGCTGTCAGAGGCCAGCGACGCACGCCGCGAGCCGGTGGCCTAGTCGGCCTGCCAATCCCGCGCTCGCTGCCGGCGCTCGCCAGGAGACCATCGACTTGCGCGCTTGCTTCCTGGATGGCTGGCAGTGGATTGCCGCGTCGGCTACGCCTCCTGGCAATGACGGCGAGTGCCGGCGGGGTCGCTGGCGCAGGGGTTTGGCGCGGCTTTCAGGCGTGCTCTGTTGAAGGTCGGGGCAAGAATGCCGCAGCGCCACACCCGCCCACGCGTCATTGCGAGGAGGTGCAGCCGACGCGGCAATCCAGAGCCTGGGCCGTGGTCGACGCGGTGGAATGCGAGTGTTCCCGAAGCCCGCCCAGCCTGCGACAACTACGCGTGCTTGCTACCATTTGTCGAAGAAAAGGACTACTTCTTCCTCAAGACCGTCATCCCGAGTCGCCAGGCGACCCGAGACTATCCAAGTCAAGGTGAAGCAGATGCCGAAAGTTGATGACTACGAGCTCGAAGTCCTGACCGCCTTTGAGGAAGGGCAGTTGAAGTCTGTCGCCACCAAGGCCGAACTTGCCAGGTTCAAGGCGGCAGCGCACGCGACCGCCACCAAGGACCGTCGAGTGAACATTCGCCTGTCCGCCGGCGATCTGAGCGACATTCAGGTCAAGGCCTTGGAGGAAGGGGTGCCGTACCAAACGCTCATGGCGAGCATCCTTCATAAGTACGTTACCGGTCGCCTCGCCGAGCAGCCAGCTCCAGCCGCCAGGTCAGCTCGGAAGCCAGCAGCGAAACGTCGCGCTACTTCGAGCAGCTAATCGTTCCCCCTGGTGCCGAGGTCCGGGCCGGCGCGTACCATTTCGGAATCACGCCGAGAGTCAGCACCGTCGACGACACCATGCCGCCGACCAGCGCGAAAGGCACCGAGAGCATGACGATCAGCGACGCCGGCATGTAGAACAGCGAGCCTTCGTTGAGCGTCGGTATGAATTCCGAAGTGATGCGGTTGGCCGGCACGATGGTGGCTGCCATGACGGCGCCGGCCGGTGCCAGCGTGATGCGACGAATGCCTTGGCCAATCAGGCCAAGGTCCGAGTCTCGCGGTCAAGCGCCAGCCCTTCCCTCTGCCAGCGGCGTCTCTTTCGAACGATTCTGGCGGCCCTTGCTCCGGGTAGGCCACTGAACTACACTGCGCTGATGAACCTTGAATGGGATGAGAGCAAGAGCGACGCCTGTTTTCGTGAGCGGGGGTTCGATTTTGCTTACGCTGCGCGAGCGTTCTTCGATCCAGGCCGCTTGGTACGGGCCGACACTCGCTATAGCTATGGTGAGGAGCGCTTCGAGTTGCTGGGGAAGATCGAATCGCGCCTCTTCGTCGTCATCTACACCTTTCGCGACGAGGCGATTCGCATCATTTCCGCCCGCAAGGCGAACCAACGTGAGAACCAACCTTATGAAGACAGTACGACTGACGATTGACCCCGCGGTGCCCAACTCGCTAAAGGTGGGGCGTATCGACGCCGCTCGTGTGGACGACACGACGGAGGACGAAATTGCTGCGCAACGCGTGGCCGACAAAGCCCTTGCCCTTCAGGATGCCGGCAAATTCGCCCGTCGTGTGCGCAAACGTCTCGGGCTCAGCCAAGCCGAGTTCTCCGAGAAGATCGATGTTTCTCTCGAAACGATCCGCAACTGGGAACAGGGGAAGCGCTGCCCAACAGGCGCCGCGAAAGCCTTGCTGACGGTGCTGGACCGGGCGCCCGAGGCGGCGCTCGCTGCACTCAGCTGAGCAAAAGACGAGGTGATTGCCTGTCGATTCATCGCACCGTCGGGCGTACGCGATCGCATGCTCCCCAAACACGATGACGCTGATGTGTGTTTACTGCTGCCTTACTACTGTTCTGCCGTTGTCCGGGCCGGACCAATTCAGGCTGCTGCCGTTTGACACCGTAGCCGATAAGGAACTCGCCGGGAATGGCGTAGGCATCGCTGATCCTGCAGGCTTCAACAGATTGCTGACACGCCGCGCGCACGGCAGCTCGCGTTAATGTGAAAGTCGCGTACGCGACTCACGAAACTCCCGTCTCCCCTTGCGGGAGAAGGGCCGGGGTGAGGCGGGGAATTCAGGGAGCCTGCTCCCTGCCCGGCGAACGATTCCGGCGTGCAAGCCGGTATGCGCACTGCAAGTGAGAGGGGAACGGTCATGACTTTCATAATTTGAGGTGATATCACGTGTCATGACCGTTAGGGAAGCCTTAGCGTACTCCATTTTCCGTTTCGTGAGTTGCCTCCTACTGACGCACCAGCCTTAGACCATTAGCCACCACCAGCAGACTCGCTCCCATATCAGCGAATACCGCCATCCACATGGTGCCCATGCCGAGCAGCGTGAGTACCAGAAAAACGGCCTTGATGCCCAATGCCAAAGTGATGTTCTGTACCAGGACCGTTCGGGTGGTGCGCGACAGGCGGACGAAACGCGCGATCTTGTTCAGGTCGTCATCCATCAGTGCCACGTCAGCAGTCTCGATAGCCGTATCGGTACCCGCCGCACCCATGGCAAAGCCGATGTCAGCTCGCGCCAGCGCTGGTGCATCGTTGATGCCGTCGCCGACCATGCCAACCTTGCCGCGTTGTGCGTAGCGTTCGATAGCGCGCAACTTGTCTTCTGGCAGTTGATCGCCCAAAGCTTCATCAATTTGAACCTGGGCGGCGATGGCTCGCGCAGTGTGTTCGTTGTCGCCGGTGAGCATGACTGTCTTGATGCCCAACTCGTGCAGTGCCCGGATCGCGGCGCGGCTACCGTCCTTGACCGTATCGGCCACGGCAAACAGGACCAGCACGCGCTCGCCATCGGTGAGCAGAATGACCGTCTTGCCTTGCTCTTCCAACTCGCCAAGGCGAACCTCCAGGAGCGGCGTACAGACGCCAAGCTCGTGGATCAAGCGATGGTTGCCAAGCTGATAAGGCACGCCGCCAACGGTTCCGAGCACACCTCGCCCAGGAATGGCAGCGAAGTCGGCGACATCAAGCAGGATGGTGCCGTTCCCTTGTCCGCTTGTGGCTATGGCGTGAGAAACCGGGTGATCGGAGCGCGCGGCAAGGCTGGTGGCCACTCGGACGGCATCCACTCCGGCCGGCTGATCGAGCAAGACCGTATCGGTCAATACCGGTTTGCCGTGCGTGATGGTGCCGGTCTTGTCGAATGCCAGCCACGCGAGCTTGTGACCTTCCTCAAGATAAACACCTCCCTTGATCAGAATGCCGTGGCGGGCTGCTGCTGCCAGGCCGCTGACGATGGTGATGGGAGTGGAAATGACCAGGGCGCAGGGACAGGCTATGACCAGCAGAACCAGCGCCTGATACACCCAATCGTGCCAGCCGCCACCAAGTAGCAGCGGCGGCACAAGAGCTACCGCGATGGCGAAGACGAACACCGCCGGCGTGTAGATCCTGGCAAACCGATCGACGAAGCGCTGCGTTGGCGCACGTGCGCCTTGCGCCTCTTCGACCGCGTGAATGATGCGTGCCAAGGTCGAATGCGTGGATTCGGCAGTGACCCGGAATTCGACGGAGCCAGACTGGTTGATGGTTCCAGCGAATACACTGTCGCCAGCCGACTTGTCGACCGGCAAGCTCTCGCCGGTAATAGGCGCCTGGTTGATGCTTGATCGCCCCGCCGTCACCACACCATCGAGGGCGACGCGCTCGCCTGGTTTGACGCGCACGATTTGGCCAATGGTGACATCCTTGGCTGGCAGTTCGGCCCACGCACCGTTCGCTTGCCGTACTGTTGCCATTTCCGGCGTCAACTGCACCAGGCTGCGAATGGCATTGCGTGCCCGATCCAGGGACTTCGCCTCGATCAACTCGGCAACAGTAAACAAGACCATGACCATGGCCGCCTCTGGCCACTGGCGCAGCAATACCGCACCCGTCACGGCAATGCTCATCAGGGCGTTGATATTGAGATTGCCGTGGCGCAGCGCAATCCAGCCCTTCTTGAAAGTGCCGATACCGCTGATTGTGATGGCGACGAGAGCCAGCAATCCGGACAACCATTCCGGCAAGCCAAGCCAATGGACAATTTCCGCGCCCAGAGCGGCAAGCCCGGCCAGCGCCAACGGCCACCAGGGCTTGCCGACTGCCTCGGCGGGCGCGCTGCCCTGGCTGCCTGCCTGCATTGGCTCGGTACTCATGCCCAGGTCGCGAATCGCCGTCTCAACGGCAGCTAGCGCGTTGTTTTGATGGACAACGGTCAGGACTCGCTGCATGAGGTTGAATTCCACCCCGCGCACCGCGGCTATGCCACCCAGCTTATTGCGGATCAAAGCCTCCTCGGTCGGGCAATCCATCTGGGCAACGCGTAGACGAGTGAGTGTGTAGCCGGCCGGAATTTTTGCGGAGACTGGACTGGCGTTGCCTGATGGCGATGTTGCTAACGGATCGGCAGCGCAACACGCCTGGCCATGGTCCAGCGAATGCCCATGATCGTGATGCGCGGGCAAGGCGTCGTGAGCATGCGCATGATCGTCGCCGCATGTGTGGTGAGCATGCGTGATTTTCACGGGGCGAGAGGCCATGGCGTTGTCCAATTGTTGGTATGCTGCGCATTGCACACCCTGAAGTTCCTATAGGGTCAACTGTTTTGGAGACTACCCGTGAAGATCGGTGAACTCGCCCAAGTGGCACAATGCACGGTGGAAACCGTGCGTTACTACGAAAAGGAAGGGCTGCTATCCGCGCCGGCACGGACGATGGCCAACTACCGCAGCTATGACGAGTTCCACGTCGAGCGGCTTCGCTTTATACGGAATTGTCGTGCCCTGGATATGACGCATGCGGAAATCCACACGCTGCTGGGTCTGATGGATCAACCCGCCGGTGATTGCGGTGGCGTCAATCAACTAGTCGACGAACACATTGCCCACGTCGACGTGCGTATGGCCGAGCTCTCCCAGCTCAAGCAACAGCTCAGTGAGCTGCGTCAGCGCTGCCAGAGCGAGCAGGCCATGGACGCCTGTGGAATCTTGCAGGGGCTGGCGTCGATGGCAACCGAAGCTCGGCATGAACGGCACACACACCTCGGCTAAGTGGCCTTGGCGTGCCTTGCTCTTCGTTTTCTGAGGCGACCAAATGTGAAAGTCGCGCAAGCGACTCACGAAGCTCCCTTCTCCCCTCGCGGGAGAAGGGTTGGGAAAGAGGGAATCGGTCATGACTTTCATGATCTGGGGAATCTCAACAGGTCATGATCGTTAGCGGTCAGTCCGCGCTCAGCACCTGCGCCGCCGGCCTTGCCAAACTCCGCCGCAACTGCCACTGCTTGACCAACGCGTACAGCGCCGGAATCACGCATAGCGTCAACACCGTCGACGACACCATGCCGCCGACCATCGCTGCGGCGATGCGGCTCATCACTTTTGAACCGCTGCCGCTCGAGCACACGATCGCCAGCAAAGTGAGGTTTGGGGAGAGAACTGACCCTCCTCGCTGCGCTGCCCAAGACTTGCTCAACGCTCAAAGCGCCGCGTGGCTTGCCCAGAAGTTCGCAGGAGTCACAATTGGGTAACGGTCGGCCAAGGCGAGCAAGTCTTTATCGCCTGTGATGAGATAATCGGCTCCCGATATCTTCAGCGCCGCAAGCAGGGTAGCAAGCACCGGTTGATCATCGGCATCGCGTAATGCCGGTTCAACACTGGCGAGCGGTTCAATGATTTCGGCCTGTATGGAAAGGGCATCGACCAGATCGTCGACTTCCGCCAAGGTCAATCCGTGGCGGTTAACCAGGCGGGGCAATACGCGCCGCAACTCCTCCACGATGTACGAAGAGAGGAGTACGTCGACCGAACCGTGACGCCAGGCCGCCAATATTTTTCCAGGCACGCTGGCTGGATAAGCAATCCCCGAGAGCAGCACATTTGTATCAAGCACCACTCGCAGAGTGGCCACGGCAAATCAGCGGGTTTTCGCCGGCATGGGCGCCGCTGCCCTATCAGCCGCGATGGCGGCATTTATTTCAGCCAGCCCCTCTGGCTCAGGCACTTCAGAAAATCCGGCCTCCAGGCGTTGGCACAGAGCGTCAAAACGGCTCTGCATGCGGCGGATGCGCTCAAATAATCTGGCGTCAACAAGCACTGCAACCGGCTTCCCGTCCTTGTTGATTACCACGCTATCGTGCCGGTACTGCACTTGCTCGAGCATCTCGCCCAGGTTCTTCTGCAAGCTGACCGCGCTGGTTTCGGTGATCATGATGCCTCCATCGATATGACCAGACGGGTCAATATGATCGAACGACATTGGCTGGTCAAGCTGTTTTCAAGGAGTGATTATCAAAGCGGGAGTAGCCGGCCAAGCAGCCACTTCTCGTGTCGCCCGCGCGCGCAAAGGGCGTGGCCTGCCGAGAGCACGCTCTCGCCAGTCAAGCCTCGCTCAACGGCAGCACCGGCGCTTTCGCCAGCTCGCGCCGCAACTGCCACTGCTTGACCAACGCATACAGCGCCGGAATCACGCACAGCGTCAACACCGTCGACGACACCATGCCGCCGACCATCGGTGCGGCGATGCGGCTCATCACTTCCGAGCCCGTGCCGCTCGACCACATGATCGGCAGCAGGCCGGCCATGATCGCCACCACGGTCATCATCTTCGGGCGCACGCGTTCGACGGCGCCTTCCATGATCGCCAAGTAGAGGTCGGCGGCGCTCGGATCGACGCCTTCGGCGCGGCGCTTGGCGGTGACCTCCTGCCACGACTGGTCGAGGTAAATCAGCATCACGACGCCGGTCTCGGCGGCGACGCCGGCCAGCGCGATGAAGCCGACGGCCACCGCCACGCTCATGTTGTAACCCAGCCACCACATCAGCCAGATACCGCCGACGAGCGCGAACGGGACTGACAACATGACGATCAGCGTCTCGGTGAGGCGGCGGAAGTTGAGGTAGAGCAGCACGAAGATGATCGCCAGCGTCAGCGGCACGACCACCGCCAGCTTGGCCTTGGCGCGCTCCATGTACTCGAACTGGCCCGACCAGGTGGCGTAGTAGCCGGGCGGGAAAGTGACCTTGTCGGCGACGGCTTTCTGCGCGTCCCTGACGTAGGAACCGACGTCGCGATCGCGGATGTCGACGAAGACGTAGGCGGCGAGCAGCGCATTCTCGGTCTTGATTGCCGACGGGCCGTTGCGCAATTCGATGCTCGCCAGTTGGCCAAGCGGGATCATCCCCGACTGGCTCGGAACGAAGACCTCGTTGGCGATGCGCTGCGGATCGTCACGCAGCGCGCGCGGATAGCGCACGGTGACGCCGTAGCGCTCGAGACCTTCGACGGCGGTGGTCACCAGCGCGCCGCCGAGGGCGCTGCTGATCACCTGCTGGAAGTCGCCGACGGTGATCCCGTAGCGCGCCAGCTGCTCGCGTTTCGGCGTGATGTCCAGGTAATAACCGCCGGTGACGCGTTCGGCGTAGGCGCTCGAGGTGCCGGGAACGTCCTTCACCGCCTGTTCGATCTCGCGCGCGACCTTCTCGATCACCGCCAGCTCCTTGCCGAAGACCTTGACGCCGACCGGCGTGCGAATGCCGGTGGACAGCATGTCGATGCGCGCCTTGATCGGCATCGTCCAGGAATTGGCCAGGCCGGGGAACTTGAGCGCGGCGTCCATCTCGGCGATCAGCTTGTCGACGTTCATTCCCGCCCGCCATTCCTTCTCGGGCTTGAGGTTGATCACCGTCTCGAACATCTCGATCGGCGCCGGGTCGGTGGCGCTGGCGGCACGACCGGCCTTGCCGTACACCGACTCGACTTCGGGGAAGGTCTTGATCACCCGGTTGGTCGTTTGCAGCAGGCGCGCGGCTTCGGTCACCGACATGCCGGGCAGCGACGCCGGCATATAGAACAGCGAGCCTTCGTTGAGCGTCGGCATGAACTCCGAACCGATGCGGCTGGCCGGCACGACGGTGATCGCCATGACGACGCCAGCCAGTAGCAGCGTGACGATCTTGTTGCGCATCACCGACTTGATGATCGGCCGATAGACCCAGATCAGGAAGCGGTTCACCGGGTTCTTCTGCTCGGGCATGATCCGGCCGCGAATGAAGAACATCATCAGCACCGGCACCAGCGTCACCGACAGCACCGCCGCGCCGGCCATGGCAAAGGTCTTGGTGAAGGCCAGTGGGCTGAACAAGCGCCCTTCCTGGCCCTCGAGCGTGAACACCGGCAGGAAGGAGACGGTGATGATCAGCAGCGAATAGAAGAGCGCCGGCCCGACCTCCTTGCAGGCGCGAATCATCGTCGCCGCGCGGTCGTGTCTGGTCGCATTCGGCGGCAGGTGTTCGAGCCGCTTGTGGGCGTTCTCGATCATCACGATGGCGGCGTCGACCATCGCGCCGATGGCAATCGCGATCCCGCCGAGGCTCATGATGTTCGAACCCATGTTCATGCTGCGCATGGCGATGAAGGCGATCAGGATGCCGATCGGCAGCGTCAGGATGGCGACCAGCGCGCTCCGGACGTGCATCAGGAAGATCACGCAGACGGCGCCGACGATCAGGCTTTCTTCGAACAGCGTCCATTTGAGATTGTCGATGGCGCGCTCGATCAGCTGCGAACGGTCGTAGACGGGAACGATCTCTGTCCCTGCCGGCAGACCCGGCAGCAGCTCTTCAATCTTGGTCTTGACGTTGGCGATGACGTCGAGCGCGTTCTGGCCGAAGCGCGCCATGACGATCCCGGACACCACCTCGCCCTCGCCGTTGAGTTCGGTAATGCCGCGGCGGCCGGCCGGGACGATTTCGACGCGCGCGACGTCGCGCACCAGCACCGGCGTGCCGCCGTCGCTCTTCAGGACCAGCGTCTCGATATCGGCGACGCCCTTGAGGTAGCCGAGGCCGCGGACCATGTACTCCTTCTCGGCGAGCTCGACGACGCGGCCGCCGACGTCGCGGTTCGATTCACGGATCACCTGCGACAGGCGCGCCAGCGGGATGCCGTAGCTGGCCAGCCGGTGCGGGTCGACGGTGACCTGGTACTCCTTGACGAAGCCACCGACGCTGGCGACTTCGGCGACGCCGCCGGCCTTGCTCAGCTGGTAACGGACGTACCAGTCCTGGACGCTGCGCAGGTCGGCCAGCGTCTGATCCTTGCCGGTCAGCGCGTACTGGAAGACCCAGCCAACGCCGGTCGCGTCGGGTCCCATCTGCGGCGAGACGCCTTGTGGCAGGCTGCCCTGCACCGAGCTGAGGTACTCGAGAACGCGCGAACGCGCCCAGTAGATGTCGGTGCCGTCCTCGAAAATCACATAGACGTAGGACGCGCCGAACATCGAGAAACCGCGCACCACCTTGGCTTTCGGCACCGCCAGCATGGCGGTCGTCAGCGGATACGTCACCTGATCCTCGACGACCCGTGGCGCCTGCCCAGCGTAGGGCGTGAACACGATCACCTGCACGTCGGAAAGATCCGGCAAGGCGTCGAGCGGTGTTTTCTTGACCGCGTAGATGCCGCCGGCGACGACCGCCAGCGTCGCCAGCAGCACCAGGAAGACGTTGCGCGCCGACCATTCAATCAGCCGATCGAGCATCTCAGTGAGCCTCGTGCTGGGCTTTAGGCGCCTGGTGGATGCGGGTGATGACGAATTCGCCGTCGCCGCGATCCTCGAAGTCGAAACGAATCGGCGCGCCGGGGGCAATTCCCTTCGCCACTTCGGGGCTTGCCAGCCCGAACTCCATGGTCATCGCCGGCCACTTCAAGGCCGGGATCGGTTCGTGCGTCACCGAGACGGTGTTGGCCGCGACGTCCAGCGAATCAAGCGAACCCGTGGTCTGATACGCCTTGGCGGCCTTGGCGCCCTTCACCGCGGCCGCCTTGGCCTCGGGCGCGGTAAAGGTCGCCAGCGCCGCTTTCAGGTTGCTTTCGGCGTCGATCAGGAAATTTGCCGCGACGACGACTTGGTCGTCGACCTGCACGCCGTCGAGGATCTCGACGGCGTCGCGGCCGCGCAAGCCGAGCTGCACGGCCTGCGGTTTGTACTTGCCCTCGCCGAGCACCAGCAGGACCACCTGCCGGTCACCGCTATCGATCACGGCCGATTTGGGAACGGTCAGGCGGGCGGCCTTGCCGGCGGTGGCAATCTCGACGTGCGCGAACATCCCCGGCCGCAGCAGGCCGTCGTGGTTCTTCAGCTCGAGACGAACCGGCGTCGTTCGCGTCGCGGCGTTGAGCGTCGGATAGAGATAGGTGACCCTGGCGTCGAAGTGCTGCCCGGGGAAGGCGTCGATCACCACCCGCGCGGCTTCGCCGAGCTTGACGCGCGCCAGATCCTTCTCGTACACGTCGGCGATCACCCAGACGCTGGCCAGGTCGGCGATGCGGTAAATGACCGCGCCGGCCATGAAGCGCATTCCCTCGACGGCCTTCTTTTCGAGCACCACGCCGCTGGCCGGCGACGCGAAGACGACGGTGTCGCCCTGCTTGCCGGCGGCGGCGCCGACCTTCCAGTTGCGCAAGCGCTCGCGCGCCGCTTCGGCGAGGCGCCGGGCACCCGCACGTGCCGCCGGATCGGCGTCGCCGGCGCCGCGCTCGAGCTCCTCGGCGATGCGCAGTTCCTTCTGCGCCGAAACGAGTTCCGGGCTGTACACCGAGAACAGCGGCTGCCCCTGCCGCACCGGGTCGCCGGTGGCGTTGACGTACAGGCGCTCGATCCAGCCCTCAAAGCGTGGCGCGACGTCGTGCGTCCGGCGCTCGTCGACCTCGACGCGGCCGACCGCGCGCAGCGCCGCGTCGAGCATCGTCATTTCGGCACGCGCGGTCTTGACGCCGAGCGTTTGCAGGCGCGCCGGACTGACCTTGACGACGCCGCTGTCGTCAGGCCCGTCACCGCCCTCGTCCGCGTAAACGGCGATGTAGTCCATCCCCATCGAGTCTTTTTTGGGCTCGGGCGAGGTGTCGGGCAGGCCCATCGGGTTGCGGTAGTAGAGCAGCTTGCGCGGGGCTTTGCCGTCAGTCGTTCCTGGCGCAGCGCCGGACTCGTCCAGGCGCGCGCCGGCCGTGCCGTCGGCGACGGCGGGCGGTGCAGCGTGGCGACTGCCAAACCAGTAGCCCGCGCCCGATCCGGCGGCGATGGCGATGGCGACGATCGCCAGCGAGAGATGGCGGTTCACAGCGGTGCTCCAGCAAGAAATTCGAGTTCGGCCAGGCGAACCGCGCTCTCGACGTCGGCGTCGAGCAGCGCCAGGCGGGCACGCAGAACCTGCCGCTCGGCGTCAAGCAGCGTATTGAAGTTGACGCGGCCGCTTTCATAGCCCGACTGCGCCGCCTTGAAGGTGGCCGTGGCCTGCGGCAGCAGCGTGCCCTTGAGCAGGCGCGCCTTGTCGCGGCTGGCCTCGAAGGCGGCGAGCGTCTCGCCGAGGCGGCCGGCGAGGCGCGTCTCGGCGGCGAGCACGCGGGTTTGCGCCGCGTCCAGCTTGCGTTCCGCTTCGCGCTCCTGAGCGCGCCGCGACGATTGTTGCAGCGGAATCGTCACGCCGACCATCAACTCCCAATTGTCGGCCGCGTTGTACGGGCGGTTGTTGGTCAGGCCGACGGCGAAATCGGGATAACGGTTCAACCAGGTGAGATCGCGATTCTTTTCTGCGGCGACGACGCCGAAACGCTCGCGCGATACTTCTGGCGAACGCGTGCGAATCTGTTCGAGCAGGCTTTGGTAGGACACTTCGCTGGGAGCGCTTGGCAAGTAGCCGGGATCGGAGAGCGGCGCATTGCCGTCGCGCGCCAGCAGGGCGTTGAGTTTGGCGGCGTTGTCGCGCTGCCGACGCTGCGCTTCGACGAGGTCGATCTTCACCGAGGTCAGTTCGCTCTGCGCGCGCAAGGCGTCCTGCTGCGGCACCAGGCCGACACCGTAGCGGGTGAGCACCAGTTGCTCGATGGCGTCGAACAAGGACAGCGTCTCGCGGAGAATGGCAATTTGACCCGACGCCTGGAACTGCCTGGCGTAGGCGGTCTTGATGCGGTTTTCGACCTCGAGCGCGGTGCCTTGCTGCAGCGTTTCGACCTGCTCGGCCTGCGCCTCGGCGACCTCACCACGCAGTCCGCGTTTGCCCCAGAACGGCAAGGGCTGGACGACCCGGTAGCGCGTATTGCCGACCTGCCCTGGCAGCAGCGAAGGCGAACGCCCGGAATTCACGGTATTGGTGAAGTCCATCAGTTCGAGTTCGAAACGCGGGTCGGGCAGCGCCGCGGCCGGCTCGACGCGTTCGCGTGCCGCCTCGGTCTCGTATTTGCGGACGCCGAGTTCGGGGTTGTGCTCGCGGGCATAGCTCAGCAAGCCGCTGAGCGTCGCGCCCAGCGGGGCGGCCGGCGGGCCTTGCGCGGACAGCGGCGCGACGTGCAGGGCGAACGCGAAAAACACCAGGGCAGACACACCGGCAGGCACGCAGGAACTCGCCAGGCGCCCGCTGCTGGCCTTGCTAATCGGGGGCATCATCGATCTCGAAATCCGGTAGCAGAAGAGACCGGGTCCGGCAGTAGCGGACGCGGCGAGGCGGTGCGGGAAACTACCTGGCCGCTTCGATCGTGGTGATGGTCAGCGCGTCGCCGACCTTGTCGGCGGTGAAGCTCACCTTCTCGCCGGCCTTGACCTGCTCGAGCATCGCCGGGTCACCGACAACGAAGGCCATGGTCATCGGCGGCATCCCGAGATTGGCCAGCGGGCCATGCTTGATGGTGATCTTGCCGGCGGCTTTATCGATTTTCTTGACGGTGCCTTCGGAAGAAGGCGCCGCCTTGACGCTACTGGCGCTGCTGCCCGCCTGATGATGGGAGTCGTGCTCGGTGGCGGCAATCGCCGGGCCGGCAAGGACCAGGGCAAGCACGGAAACAGCGGGGAACAAGGATTTCATGACGGCTCCTGTTGATCAATGAGGGGGGTCGTTTGGCGCTGACTTGCTGTCGCACGACGACGGTTTCTGCTTACACCCGCCGCTGCCACAAGCTCGGACTCAAGGTCGCCAAAGCCGCGAATGATGCCTACCTCAGCAAGTCAGCAAGCTGACTTCGTGATTACATTTCTGTAATGCCGCGCCAACAAATGCCGAAGGAGCAGTCCCTGCGCCGGCGCGCTCGTCACTCGCCACGATGCAGCGCGCGCTGGTAGAGGTCGACGACCAGCGCCGCCAGCTGCGCCGGCGAAGCGTGGGCGCCCTGGGCACTCAACACGGCTTTCAGGATGCCTTCGAGGACCGCGCCATCGACCGCCGGCGGCTCGCCAGTGGCCGCACCTGGCGCGCTCGCCGTGTAGCTGGCCCGGACCTGTGCGGCGGTGCGCGCGCCCTGCCCGGTCGCCAGCCAGTCGACGCTGACGCCGGCGGCGGCGGCGATGGCGAAAGCCTTGTCGAGCGGCGGCATGCGGCCGTCCCTGAGATAGGTCCGCAGAACCGATTCGGCCATCGCGCACTTGCGGGCGAAAGACGCGATCGACTCATTGCCGATAAGTGCTTTCAGGCGCGCCGCCAGCGCGCCGGCTTCGACGTCGAGGACGCGCTGCTGCTCGTAACTCAGCCGGCCCGCTGCGGGACCGTCGTTGGGCGTTTCACTCATCGATAGTCTGTCGAATGGAGGCTGGAAAAGAGACGCAAGAAGTTGTTGACACGCCGCAAGTTCTTGCTGACAATTAAGTCTCACAGGATAGCAGGAAAGATCAGATACAGCGCTCACCGCTTGTCTTTGCCGCACCCGACGACACCAGAACACGCGGACCCCGGCTTGCGTTGGCCAAACGAAAAGCTGACTTAAAGGCTCCGGCAAGTCAGTGCAAAATTTACTAAGCTGTAGGCTCCCGACTGCAGCGGCAGCAAGCGAGGAGGCAGAACCCACCAAGCCGCGTCGTCACCCCCCGTCTCTGTCGTACCGCTCGTATCCGCCGTATCGAGACGCCGTAGCCAAGCGCCGTAGCCAAACGCCGTGGCCAAGCGCCGTAGCCAAACACCGTGGCCAACGCCTTGCTCAGACACTCGCAGCAAATCCTGCGGCCCCCGCTGGCCGCGCAGCAACCCTGGTTTTGTCCGTTGGCATTGAGCATCACGATGCAAGGGAGAATGGCCATGCGCAAGTCTGCCGCTCATCAGGATCATCCCGATCACAGCCGCAAGCCACCGCGGCAAGCAAGCCCGCAAGCGCCTTTGCAACCGCTTTTGCTGGCCTTGCGCTCGGCGTTCAGCCGCCCCGCCGAGAGCTTGAGCCAGCGCCAGGCAGCGCGCACCCGACGTGCCGTGCCGCAGGCGCGGCTACATTTCGAAGCACTCGAGCCACGAGTCCTGCTCGACGGCGATGCCGGCGCCGCGATTCTGAACATCGCCGGCCGCCTTGACGTAGCCGGTGAACAGAAGGACTACCAGTTCACCGTCGACCAACCCAGCCGCGTCGTCTTCGACAGTCTGAGCAATCGCAGCGACCTCAACTGGCGACTCGACGGTCCCGCGGGTCTCGAGCTCACGCGCGCCTTCAACGCCACCGACTACTCTGACAGCGCTTCGCCAGTCCGCGAACTCGCGCCGGGTAGCTACCGGCTTCGCGTCGACGGCAAGAACGACGCGCTCGGCGACTACGCGCTGCGCGTCATCGATACCGCGACAGCCGCCGCAATCGTCCCGGGCGACACGGTCGGCGGCGTCCTCGAGCACGGCAACGACAGCGTGCTGTACCGCTTCCGGGCGAGCGCCGGCGACGCCTTCTGGTTCAACGCCGAAAGCGCCACGGCGGCGCTCCGCTGGCGCCTGATCGACTCTTTCGGCCGCCAGGAAGGCAGCACTTCCGACGCCGCAAGCGATCGCGCACGCTTCAGCGTCCAGCGCAGCGGCGAGTACCTGCTGCTGCTCGAAGGCGCGGTCGGCAACGCCGCGCCGCTCGGCTACCAGTTCACCCTGCAGCCGATCACCGACAGCAGCTCGCCCTTGCTGCTCGGCGAAGCCGCGAGCGCGCTTATCGAGCAGCCTGGCCAGGTCGCGAATTTCACTTTCGACGTCGCCGCGGCGACGCCGGTGTTTTTCGACGGCTTGAGCGGCGCGCCCTTCTACTGGTCGCTGCGTGGTCCGGGCGGGCAACACGTCTACCGCCGTCTGGCGAGCAGCAGCGAGCTCTTCAATGGCTCCGACCGCTTGCTTTTGCCGCCCGGCCACTACACGCTCGCGGTCGATAGCGATGCCGCAAGCACCGGTAGCTTCCCTTTCCGCCTGCTCACCGCCGACTCGGCGACGGCGCTGACCATCAATACCGTCAACAGCGGCCAACTCGATTCGGCGCGCGGGTCCAGGCTGTACACGGTCGCTCTCGCCGCCGGCGACAAGCTGTTCTTCGACGCGCCGCCGATCGCTGGCGGATCGCTCAGCTGGCGACTGTTCGACCCCTACGGCGTCCGCGTCGCCCTTGGCACCCTCGATGTCGGCGGCAAATCGCCGCCGGCGCCGATGACGGTGACGACGACTGGCGAGTACTGGCTGTTGCTCGACGGCGCCGACAGCAATGCCGCCGACGCCGCGATCGCCTATCAGTTTTCACTCAACGCCGTTGCCGATCTGGAGCGCACCCTAAGCGTCGGCGAGGTGGTCGCCGAGCGCGTCGCGATGGCCGGGCAAACGACGATCTACAGCTTCACGCTGGCCAGCGACGCGCAACTGGCTTTTGACTCGCAAAGCAGTCGTGCCGACCTCGTCTGGTCGCTGGCCGGGCCACGCGGCGCCGAAGTCAAGCAGCGGCGCTTCGACCAAAGCGACGGCGCCGCTGGCTTCAGCGCTTTGACGCTGCCGGCTGGCGACTATCAACTGAGCGTGCAGGGAAGCGCAGGCGCCACCGGCGACTACGCCTTCCGCGTCCTCGACCTGGCCGCAGCACCGGAACTGTCGCTGGCCACCGCGCGCAGCGGCCGCCTCGCCCCGGGCAACAGCACGCACGCCTACCGCTTCAGCGCCGCTTCCGGCGACAAGGTCGCCCTGCAGAACAAGGGCCTCGCCAGCAGCGACGTCACCTGGCGACTGCTCGATCGATTCGGCCGCGAGCTTGCCGGCGGCGGCGCCACGGCCCTGCCGGCGCCGGGCGATACGTCGCAGGTCAAGCAGCTGGACAGCAGTGGTCCCTACACGCTGCTGCTCGAAGGACGCGCCGACGCGGCGGCGCCGATCGACTACGACGTGCAAGTCGACGCCGTTGGCCACGTGACACCCGCCGACCTGCCCGCCGGCGAAGCACTCGCCATCGGCTCGCTGGTCGCCGGCCTGCTGGCCAGCGCCGACGCCAGCCGGACGTATCGCTTTACCTTGCCTGCCGATAGCCAGCTGGTATTCGACACACAGGGCGGCGCCAGCAGCACGGTGTGGTCGCTGCGCGGAGCACGCGGCAGCGAAGTCGTGCAGCGAACGCTGTACAAAAGCGACGCCGCCGCCGAGAACCCGCTGCTCAGCCTGCCAGCCGGCGACTACGCCCTGACGGTCAGCGGCGCACCACCGACGAGCAAGATCTCCGGCAACGGCGCCTACGCTTTCCGCCTGCTCGACGCCACAAGCTTCCCGGAAATCACGCTCGGGCAGCGGCTCACGACGACACGTTCGCCGGCCGCTTCGAGCATCGGCTATCGCCTGACCGCCAGCGCTGGCAGCACGCTCAACCTGCAGGCCAGCGATTCGTCGGGCGGCGTCTGGCGCCTGCTCGATCGCTTTGGACAGCAGCTTGGCGTGGCTTCGGTGGCTGCCGGGCAGGTCCTGACGAAGCGCTTCGAGATCCCGAGCAGCGGTCGCTACACCTTGCTCAACGACGGTCTCTACGGCGCCAACGGCAGTTCGAACGTCAGCTTCCTGCTCAGTGAGCCGGCGCGGATCAGCAGCGCCCTCGCCTTCAACCGGCCGCTCACCGCCCGCGCGGCCGGCCCGGGCAGCGTTGCCGAGTATCGCTTCACGCTCGACCAGAGCAGCACCATCGTTTTCGATGCTTTGAGCGGCCCCGAGTCGCACTGGAAACTCAGCGGTCCACCGGCAATCAGCGTCGAGGGCAGCTTCCTGCGTGACAACGGCAAGATCTTCAGCTTGCCGGCGGGACAGTACCTGCTGACGCTGGAAACCGCGAGTGTGCAAGGCGCCGAGTACCGCTTCCGCGTCGTCAACGCCCAGGCCCCGGATGCAACGGCCACGTTTATCGACCTGCTGCCCGGCACGACCGTCCAGGAAACGATCCCGACCGGCGAAACGCGTCTCTACCGCTTCCACGCCAACGCTGGCGAGATTGCCACGATCGCCAAACGCAACCTCACCGACGGCGACAACCAGCGCGTCTCGTGGCAGTTGTGGGACGCCGCCGGCCACTGGCTTTCGTCGCCTGATGGCGGCCTGACAACGATCACGCTGCCGGCCAGCGGCGAGTACCTGCTGGCGGTCTTCCCCGATTTCAGCGTCTACCCGCCCGACAGCGATCCTCGCCCGATCGCCTTCACTTTCGCGCTGTCGAGCGCGCGAACGCTGCCACTGACGCTGGGCGACGATGTCGTCGGCGAGGTCGAAAAAGCCGGCGAGAGCGTCCACTACGGCTTCACGCTGACGGCGCCGACGTCCTTGCTGATCGACAGCGGCGCCATCGGTGGCAGCGCCAGTGCATTTGCGTGGACCCTCGACGGCCCCGGCGGTCGGCAGGCGTCGGCGAGCTTCGCCGACAAGCTGTCGCGGGTGCTGGCGCTGCCGGTAGGCAACTACGACTTCAGCGTCGCCAGCGAGACGCTGGCCAGCGGCGCCTTCGCTTTTCGCGTGCTCGACGTCGCGACGCTGCCGGCGCTCGCCTTCGAGACCTTCGTCGCGCTGACGCTCAGCCCGGCAAGCCGGGCGCAAGCGCTGGCGCTGACCCTCGACGAAGACAGTGAATTGCTGTTCGTTCCCACCGCCGTGCCGACACGCGATGGCGACTGGCGAATTCTCGATTCCTTCGGCAGAACGCTGGCCAGCGGCGCCATGTCGCAAGGCAGCGAGGCGTTTGCGCTGCAAGCCGGCCGCTATACCTTCGTCGTCGACGGCCGCACGCTCGATACGACAAGCGACGACTACGAATTCGTCGTGCGGCGCCTGCTGCTTCGCCCGCAGACGCTGACGCTGGCCAGCGACACGCTGACCAGCGCCGACGTCGGCGGCCGCATCGATCGTCCCGGCGAAGTTCGCGAGTACCGCTTCGCGATCGACACGCCAACGACCGTCGTCTTCGACGCGCTGTCCGAAAACGACGACTTGAGCTGGCAGCTGTTCGGGCCGACCGGGTTGCTCGGCGCGCAGCACGGCCTCGGCGGCCTGGCAATCGTCGAACCGATCCGACTCGACGCCGCCGGCAACTATCGCTTGCGCGTCACGCCCGACTTCGCAGCGACCGGCGACTTCCGTTTCCGCCTGCTCGACGCCAGCCACGCCGAAGCCTTGCCGCTGGATTCGGCGCAGTCGCTAGTCCTCGACCCCGGCAACAGCATCCACGTCTTCGACATCGACGGCAAAGCCGGCGACCGTCTGGTCTTCACCGCGGGCCATCTCGACGGCAGCGCGGCATGGCTGCAGATAATTGCCGCCGACGATCTTCGCCTCGTTAGCAGCGCGCTCCTCGCCGCCGACTCGCCGGTCGCGATGACACTGCAAAGCGACGGCCGCCAACTGCTGATGGTCGTCGGCAGCGGCGACGGCGACGCCACGTTGACGCTCGACTACTCGGCGACGCTGGTGACGCCGCTGGTCTCGAGCTTGACGCTTGGCAGCGAAGCGCACGGCAGCACCCGTTTCAGCGGCGTACCCGATCAATGGCAGTTCGCGCTGCACGGCCCCACTCGCCTGCTCTTCGACGCGCTCACCGCGGCCACTGCGCGCTGGACGCTGCGCGCCGCCGACGGCCGCTGGGTCGCCGACGGCTGTGCTGACGCCAACGCGCTCCTGAACCTTGACGCCGGCGCCTATACGCTGGCCGTGCAGGCCGACAGCGACGAAAGCCTCGGCGCCTACGCCTTCCGTCTGCTCGACTTCGCGAGCGCCGAAGCGCTGCCGCTGCAACAGGGAATCCAGGGCGCGCTGCAGCAGCGCAGCGCGGCGCGCGTCTTCCGGGTGTTGGCAGACGGCAACGGCAGACCTCTGAACATCAGCGCCGTCGCCAACAACGGTGAGCAAGGCGAGCTTGCCGTCTACGATTCGAACGGCAGCTTTCTCGGCCGTTATCAGCTGCCGACGAGTGAGTCGAACGCGCCCCTGGCCGTTTTCGCCGGCAGCTCGGGCAGCGCTGGCAGCGAGTTTCTGCTGGTCATCGACGGCCAGACCACAGCCAAGGAGCCGCTACACTATTCGCTGGCCGCCTGGCCGGCCGCAGCCCTGCGGGCACTGCCGGGGCAAACGCTGAGCGGCACGCTGGCGCACGGCGGCGAGCGTCGCAGCTACCAGATCACCGTGCCTTTCAGCCAGTCGCTGCCGGCGCGCGCCTGGGTGCACGACGCCGGCTCGAGCGCGGTTCGCTGGCGTCTGCTGCCGGCCGGCGCCAACGTCGAAGCCGTCGCTGCCGCGCGCTGGTGGGCAGACGCGCAGCCGTCCGAAGACGCGGAGGCCGACGATTGGCTGGTCGCCGCCGGCGACTACGAGCTGACGATCGAAGCGACCGACGACAACGCCGCTTTCACGCTGCAATTGCTCGCTGGCGATTCGGCGACCACGACTCCTTCGAGCGTCCAGCATCGCGAGCTGGCGAACGGTCGCGACGCGCTGCTCTACAGTTATACGGTCGACCACGCTGGCGGCTATCGACTAGAGCTGGCGACCGCACCCGAGTCGCCCGTGCACTGGGCGCTGTTCGACGCTTCCGGCCGACAGCTGGCGAACACGGCGGGCAACAATGGCGGCGCTGTGAACGGCATCTTCGAGTTGAGCGAACTGGCTGTCGGTCGCTACCTTCTGATGCTTGCCGGTCAAGCCGAGCCGAGCGACAACATGGCCTTCGACTTCGCCTGGTCGCCGACGAGCATACGCCCCGGCGATCTCGTGTCGGGTCGCTTGAGCGAGGCCGATCCGATCCGCCGCTACGCGCTGGAGCTTCCCTTTGCCGGCTATCTCCAGGTCCATGACCAAGGCTCGGACGCTGGCGTCAAGTGGCGAATCCGCCCGCTCGGCGACGCCGCCAACGGCGACGACTGGGTCAGCCTTGACGACGCGCTCGATGACGACAGCGACAGCGACCGCGAAGCCGCATATCCCTACATCGACTTTTTCGACAGCGGCAGCTATATCTTCGAGGTCGCGTCTGACAGCGACGCCACTTTCGGTTTTGCGCTACTCGACCTTGATCATGCACCCGAGCTCGCTGCCGGCGAGAACGTGCTTACTTTTGCGCCTGGCGAACAAGTCAAGGTCTTCCGCCTCGACGCGCTGCTCGCCGACACCGTGATGCGCCTCGCTATCGACAACGACGGCAGCGAAGAAATCAGCTGGCTGTTGTTTGACGCCGAGCAATGGCTGGTCCAGGAGGGAAACAGCGCCAAAGCGTCAAGCTCGCTCAGTCTCGGCGATGGTCCCTACACGCTCGAACTCAAGCGCCCACTCGCGCCTGACGCGGAGCGAGCGCTGGGCTTGCGCGTCACACTAGCCGGCACAGAAAAGCAAACGGCGCCAACGCTGTACCTGGACGAAACGATCGCCGTCAGCCTAAGCGCGTCCGCAGGCTACGAAAGCCACTTCACCTTGGCCATCCGCGAACACAGCCAGCTGGCGTTCGAGGCGCTCTCGGAGCTTTGGGGCGTTGATTACGACCTGCTCGACAGCAGCGGCCAGCGGCTGGCGAATTCTTACCTGGGAAACAGATCGGTCGCCCTGGTCGAGCTGGCGCCGGGCAATTATGACCTGCGGCTTTACTCTTCAGCCGCTCCAGACGACGTCGATTCGTCGGTCGACTTCAGTTTCCGCATGCTCAACGCCGCCACGGCCGACCACCCGTCCCTGACGCCCGGCGCGCCGCTCGATGGCCGCTTGCTGCCCGGCGGCCGCATGACGCACGTCTATCGCTTGCCGGCGCGTGCCGGCGACAGCCTCTCCATCGAGGTCGGGCCGGCAGGCGGCGGCCAGGCGTCCGCGCTGTACTACGCGGGCTTGTACCTGTTCGACCCTTTCGGTAGCGCTGTCGGCGGCGGCTTGGTCGGCCACGGCCCCCTGCATCAGACACTGAGCGAGTCAGGCACCTACACCGTGCTCGTCTTCGGCGATCTGTCGCGTAACGAAGCGCTGGACTATTCGATTGCGGCGACGCTGCTGGCGGGAAACAGCGCGCCGCCAATCCCCAGCACACCACTGCCCCTTGCCGTCGACGTCAACGACACGCTGTTCGCGATCAGCAAGGCCTATCGGCTGACGATCACCGAGGCCAGTCTGGTGCTAATCAGCGGTCGCACCATCACCGACGCCGAACCTTGGTGGGCGCATTGGCAGCTGCGCGACAGCGCCGGCTTGCTGACCGGCGCCCACGGCTACTGGAACGACTACACCAACACGGTAGATACGCGCTTGCTGGCAGCCGGCGAGTACACGCTCGAAGTCTCCGTACACTATGGGCTGGGCGGCGATCTGGTTGTTCGGGTAGACGACAGCAGCACCGCCACGCCGGTCACTGCCGGCGCCAGCTTTGGCGACTCTGGCGCGGCGGTGTACCAGGTCGACCTGGACGTCGGCGACAACTATCTGCTGCAAGCCACCAACGACAGCCGGTGGTCGATTTATCGTCCCGACTTTTCGTTTGCGCGGGAGCTTGGCGGCGAGCAGGCCGCGCACTTTGCCCCGTCGCAAAGTGGTCGCTGGTACTTCGTGCGTAGCGATGACTACTTTGGCGATTCGACGGTGTCCGTCGAGCCGACGCTCAAGCCGATCGCCGTCGGCGCCCGCATCGACGGCGTACTGGCGGCGAACAGCTCCGGCGACAGCTACCAGCTGAGCCTGACCGAACGAAAGCGCCTCTACCTGGACCTGCTACAACTCGATTGGCCGGCAGAGATTTTCTTCTTCCAGGGGCACCAACTGATCAACTCGATAGTCGCGCAACCGGCACAATCGATTAGCAGCCACCCCTTCGAACTCGCCGCCGGCGAGTACCGTGTAGAGGTCCGCCCGGACGGCGCGCCCGACAGCGACACGCCGTACGCGCTGCGCTTGCTGGACTTCGCCGCCGCGCCAAGGCTGCTGTTGAACGCCGAAGTGACGGCAAGCCTGCGACCGGGCGAAGCCGTCGTCTACCGCCTGGACGTCACCGCCGGCAGCCGCCTCGACTACCAGGCATTGGATCTCGGCGAAATCGAGGGTGATTGGCAACTCTTCGATCGCGACTACAGCCCGGTCGACTCCGGAGCGCTGAGCACTCGCAGCGGTGTGTCGGCACCGACGACGACCGGCAGCCATTTTCTGGTGCTCGACAGCGTGCCAACAGAGGACGACGTCGAGCCATCGACGATCACTTTCACCATGCAGACGCCCCAGGCGATCAGCGTCGGTGAACACGTCGACGGCTCGGCCTTTGCCGGCAGCAGGCACGCGTCGTACCTCTTCAACCTGGCGGCGGCGACGCGCGTCCTGATCGACCCCGGCAGTCTTGCCAACAGCGGCAAGCTCGCCTGGGCGATCACGCGTGCCGAGCAGTCGATTGAGCACGGCACGCTAGCGCACCCCGAGACGCCTGACGACCATCTGGCGATCGTCGAACTGCCAGCCGGCAGCTATCTGCTCGAGCTCGAGGCGGCCTATCGCGTCGAGCAAGCCGACGACTTCGCTTTCCGGCTGCTCGATCTGGCGCAAGCGCAGCCACTGCCGATGGCAAGCGCGACGACGGGGGAGCGTAGCGGCGGTCAGGCCGCGATCTTCGCTTTCACCGCCGACGCCGGCGACGAATTGACGCTCGAACAACTCGCCGACGACGGCGATCTCTGGTGGCTACTCGACGAATTCGGCCGCGAAGTCGCGCGCGGCGACGCACCAACAAACACGTCGACGAACATTGCCGCGCTGCCGCGCAGCGGCGTCTACACCCTGCTCCGCGACGACCCGGCCGACGCTGTCGGCGGCACGGCAATGACGAGCTACAACTTCCGCGTGTCGACCGGGCTGACTGCGGCGCCGACCTTGCCCCTGGACGGCGTCGTCGACGGCACGCTCGATGCGCATGGCCGCCTCGAGTACCACCTGGCGACAGCGACGCCACGGACGCTGTGGCTGACGCCGCTGAGCGCGTACTTTGATGCCGACGTCGAAGTACGCGACGCCGGCGGCTGGCGCGTGCACGCCACCGACCACCTCGGTGACGGTCGCCAGCTGATCCACTTGCCGGCTTCGGGCAGCTACACGCTAGAACTGCACGACACCTGGGGCAATCAGAGTCCGCGGTCGCTGCGCTTTGCGCTGACCGATCTGAGCGCGCCGACGAATCTGACACCAGCCAGCGCCGTCAACGGCATTCTCGACAGTGGCAGCAGCGTCAAGGCGTATCGCTTCAGCGCGAGCGACGGCGCGACCTTCACTTTCGACGGCAACCCGACGGCGGCGAGTGGTCTGCGCTGGACGCTGCTCTCGCCTTACGGCGTCGCGCTGGCCGACGGTCAGGTGCGTAGCGACAGCGCGCCGCTGGCGCTCGCCGCCGGCGACCAGCTGCTACTGATCGACGGCGGTGCCGCGCAGAATAGCGGCGCTTACAGCTTCGTGGTGAACGTCGCAGCCAACGGTAGCACGCCGCAGTTGCCGCGCAACACCGAGGTCAGCGAGACCTTGGCGGCAGGTCGCCAGGCCAGCTACGCGCTGCACCTCGCTCACGCCGATCTGCTGGCTTTCGATAGCCTGGCGAGCAGTGCCAATCTGCGCTGGACGCTGCTGGCAGCGGGCGGCGTCAAGGTCTTTTCGCAGGCGATGCGGCAAACCGCGGTCAGCGGCGATTTCGCAGGTCGCCTGCAAGCCGGCGACTACACGCTGCTGATCGACAACGTCGGCAACCAGACCGAGACCAGCGCGTTCAACGTTCGCGACCTGGCAGCAGCGGCGCCTCTGAGCGCCGGAAGTAGCGTCAGTACCCGCCTGACGCCGGCCAACAGCATGCAGCTTTTCCGCTTCGAGGCGCTCGCCGACGAGCGCTATTTCATCAACACGCTGAGCAGCAGCGAGACGTCGACCGCCGCGCTGGCCCGCGCCGTGCCGCAATGGCGGCTGCTCGACCCGCTCGGACGCAGCGTGTTCGAGCCAATCGCGATTGGTTCGGCGAGCGTCGCCTTCGACCACTATCTTGCGCAGACCAGCCAGGCGGTCTACCGGCACAATTTCCAGGGCAGCGATCAGGAGACGCCGCCGCTGCTGCTCAGCGGCACTTATACGCTGGTCCTCGACGGTCTCGGCGCCGCCAACGCCGATCCGGCGGCGCTTTCCTTCGAGTTAATCAAAGTGCCACCAACGCCGCCGGTCGTTTTCGACGCTTTCCCGAGCAAGTCGGCAGCCGACCTCGTCGTCAGCGCGCTGACGGTGACGCCCGACGGTGTCGTGCACACCGGCCAAACGCTGCGCATCGACTGGCAGCTCGACAATCATGGCCAGCAGCCAACGGCCGGCAACTGGCACGACCGGATCATCGTCCGCAATCTCGATAGCGGCCGCGTCGTCGCCGACGTCGCCGTCGCGTACGACGCCAGCGACCCGGCCAATGGCGACATCGCCGCCGGCGAGTCGCGCAGCCGCAGTCATTTCCTCGCCCTGCCAGCCGACGCCGGTGCCGCCGGCCGCTGGCGTGTCATCGTCATCACCGACGCCGACAACACCATCCGCGAGAGCGACGTCGACGGCGCCAACGAGCGTAACAACGCGCGCTCGATCGCTATCGAGACGCTGCCTGCGCCATCCAGCGAGCTGCAAATCGAGGCTCTCGGCTTCGACCCGACGAGCACTTTCGAGGCCGGCGCCGACGTCAGAATTACCTGGGAAACCGTCAATCGCGGCAAGCTCGACGCCGCTCCCGGCTGGACCGAGCGGCTGGAACTGCGCAACTTGTCGACGCGGACGCTGGTCGCCAGCGTCGCCTTTCACGACCTGCCCGGCGATGGTCCGCTGGCGGCAGATGGCCAACGCACGCGCAGCGCGCTCGTCAGCTGGCCGAGCGGAGTCGAAGCGAGCGGGCGCTTCTCGCTGCGCGTCACGGCCGACCAACAACCAGGCGGCAGCGATGAAGGACTGGCGGGGCGCCACTCCGCCGAACTGATTCGCCTCGTCGGCCCTGACCTGCAGGTCAGGAATCTCGCCCTCGACAGCGGCGACGTCGCCGCCGGTGCGCTACTGAGCATCCGCTGGGATGACTGGAATAGTGGTGATAGCGCAACGCCAGGCGCTTTCGACGACCGAATTGTCGTCAGGAATCTCGACCTCGCACTGACGCTACTCGACACCAGCGTCCGCTATGATCCACTGGCCAGCGTCGATGCCGAGCTCGACGGCCAGTTTGATACCCAGCTCAATGGCGCAATTCAGCCCGGCGAGCAAGGCCAGCGCCGCTTCAGCTTTCGCCTGCCCGACGGCGTTCGCGGCACTGGCCGTATCGCGATCAGCGTCAGCACCGACCAGGACGGCAGCGGTTTTGGAACGTTCTTCGAGAGCAACGCCGACGGCGACGCCGAGAGCAACAACAGCGCCAGCATCGAAGCCTGGTCGGCGAGCGCCGCCTACGCCGACCTGCGCGTCGCCTCAGGCGCCGTCCCGGCAGCCGCCTTCGCCGGCGACGAGCTGACCGTCGACTGGCTGGTCGCCAACGACGGACAGGCCGACAGCGACGCCGATTGGGACGACCAGATCGTCATCAGCAGCGACGCCGTCATCGGTAACGCCGACGACCAGATCGTTGGCCGCTTCCGCCACAGCGGCGGCCTCGCCGTCGGCGACAGCTACACGCATAGCGCCACCGTAACGCTGCCGCTGCTGGCAGCCGGCCGCTATTACCTTGGTGTGCGTGCCGACGCCGACCAGGCGGTTCGCGAACCCGATAGCCGTGGCGACAATGACGCGACGACGGCCTTCGACTTGCGCCGAGCCGCTGCCGACCTGCGCGTCACCGAGCTGACGAGTCCAGCCAGCGCGCTCGGCGGCGCGACCATCGCCGTCAGCTGGCGGGTCGGCAACGACGGCGAAGCCGCCACCGACCTGGCGCTGTGGACCGATCGCCTCGTTCTCTCGGCCGATGAGATCCTCGATTCCCAGGACATCGTCGTCGCCAGCGCCGTCGCGCATGCCGGTGTCCTGGCTCTCGGCGCGAGCTATCTGGCGACCAGCCAAGTGACGTTGCCGGCGCTGCTCAGCGGCGACTACTTCGTGATCGTCAAGGCCGACGCCGATGGCCGGCTGGCCGAGAACGGTCGCAGCGCCAACAACAGCGCGGCCAGCGCGACGCGCCTGCACATCGACCAGGCGCCGATCGCCGATCTGGCCGTCGGCGACGTCGTCGGGCCAACGGCGCTGCAACCCGGCGAAGCCGGCGTCGTCAGCTACAGCACGCGCAATGTCGGGACGCTGAACGTCGTCACGCCCTGGCGTGAGCGGATCTACCTCGACCGGGGCGCTGGCGGATTGCTCGAAGTCGCGAGCGTAGTCGCTTCAGAGCCGCTGGCGGTCGCCTCGACGGTAGCGCGGCACGTCGCATTTACCCTGCCCGTCGGCGTCGCCGAAGGGCAGTTCAGCTGGTTGGTGATCGTCGACGCCGACGACGCCATTGCCGAGTCGACAGCCGCCAACAACCATGCTGCATCCGCGGCGCCAGTCGTTGTTGGCCGCAGCGACCTCGGCGTCAGCAGCCTCGACTTTGCCAACAGCGTCGAATCGGGCTCGACGCTGCACGTCGAATGGAGCGTGCGCAATGGCGGCGTCGTGGAAGCGCACAGCTGGCTGGACCGCGTCTTTGTGATCCGCGATGGCGTCGAGCGGCAGTTGGCCGAGGTCTCGCGCAGCGGTCCGCTGGCCGCTGGCGCAAGCTATGGTGCGAGCGCCGACGTGCTGATTCCGCTCGACTTCGTCGGCGCCTACGAACTGCTCGTCGTCACCGACGCCGACGCCGTCCTCGCCGACCGCAGCCGCGGCAACAATAGCCTGGCCGCGCCATTGAGCGTTTCGCTGGCGCCCTACGTCGACCTGCAGATCGACGCGCTGACGCTGACTCCCGACGGTCCCTTGCAGCCCGGCCAGCGCGTTACCGCCAGCTGGCTAACGCGCAACGCCGGTACCCGGCCGCTCGAAGACGCGTGGCGCGAACGCCTCGAACTGCAGCAACTCGACACCGGCAAGCTCGTCGCCAGCGTCGAGCTCAGCCGCAGCGCACCGCTCGCTGCTGGCGCCAGCCGTGCCGGCAGTGCAGAGTTTTTCTGGCCGCGGGGACTTGACGCCGCCGGCCGCTTCGCACTGCGGCTCGTCGTCGACGCCGACGCGCAGGTCGCCGAAGCCAACCCGGCGGGCACCGCCGAAAACAACAACAGCGCCGAAGTCTTGCGCGTCACCGGTCCCGACCTGCGCGTGCGAAACCTGCACGCCGAAGCGTCTGATTTGGCGGACTTGCACGCTGGCGGCGCGTTGAACATTTTCTGGGAGACCCTGAACGACGGCGGCAGTGCCACCGACGCGCTGTTCATCGAGCGGATCCGCGTCCGCAACGTCGATACCGACCAGATCCTGCTCGATAGCGACCTGGCGTTCGACCCGCTGCTGGCCATTGGCGACGTCCCGGGCGGCGCCTTGCAGCCCGGCGAGCAACGCCAGCGCCGCTTCAGCCTGACGCTGCCCGAGGGCAACAAGGGTAGCGGCCGGATCGAGATTCGCGTCAGCACCGACCAGAACCGCGCTGGCGTCGGCACCGTTTTCGAGACCAACGCCGACAACGACGCCGAGAGCAACAACAGCGCCAGCGTCGAAGTCGACTCGGCGAGCAAGGCGTATCCCGACCTGCGCGTCGAGGCCGCGAACACGTCGCCGACCGCCGTCGGCGGCGAGTGGACGACGATCAGCTGGCGCGTCGCCAACCGCGGCGCGGTAGACGCCAGCGGCGCCTGGAGCGATCAGCTGCTGTTCAGCAAGGACGCGGTTCTCGGCAATTCCGACGACGTCGTGATCGGTAGCTTCCGCCACCTCGGCGGCCTGGCCGTCAACGAAAGCTACACGCAAGAGCTGTCGGTCAAGATGCCGCTGCGTGGCGCCGGGCCTTACACGCTCGGCGTGCGCACCGACAGCGGCGCCGAAGCCGAGCCCGACCCCGGCAGCGACAATTTCAGCAGCGCCTTGCCGGTCGAGCTATTGGCGCCGATCGTCGATCTGGCGGTGACCGCCGTCAACGCACCCGCCAGCGCGCGCAGCGGCGACGAGGTATCGATCAGCTGGGAGGTGCGCGACGTCGGCAACGCGACGACCATGCAGGCGCAGTGGAACGACCGTGTCGTGCTCTCGTCGGACGCCACCGTGAGCGCCGACGATCTGCTCCTCGCCGGCTCGCTGGCGCACGCCGGCGCGCTGGCGCCCGGCCAGGCGTACGACCGCGAAGCGACGCTGACGCTGCCGCGCGACATCGCCGGCGACTACTACGTCCTCGTCGAGACCAACAGCAATCGCCGCGTCAACGAGGGCGCGCTGACGACCAACAACAGCGGCGCCAGCGCGGCGCCGCTGCACATCGAATTGACGCCAACTCCCGACCTGCGCGTCAGCGACGTTCTCGGAGCCAGCGCGCTGCGCCCGGGCGATGCGACCAGCGTCAGCTACACGCTGCACAATAGCGGTGCGGCGCCGACCGCCGGCGCCTGGTACGACCGCATCTATCTCGAGGACGACGCAGGCGTGCGCCGCGAAGTCGCCAGCGTCTTCAACACCGCGCCGCTCGCCGCCGGCAGCAGCGTCAGCCGTAGCGCCAGCTTCAATCTGCCGGCGTCGCTGCCCGAGGGCCAATGGCGCTGGCTGGTCAAGGCCGATGCCGACGACAAGCTCTACGAGCGCAAGGGCGAAGACAACAACCAGGCGTACGCTGCCGACGCGCTGAGCGTCGCGCGCATCGACCTGACGCTGGCGACGCTCAATGCGGCGGCGAGCAGCTTGTCGGGAACGACGCTGCAGATCGAATGGCAGGTGCGCAACGACGGCGGCGTCGCGCTCGGCAGCTGGACCGACCAGGTATTCCTGGCGCGTGCCGGCGTCTCGCAAAAGTTCGCCGAGGTCGCGCACATGGGTCCGCTGCCGACCGGCGCCAGCTACGCCGCCAGCGCCGAGGTGGCGATCCCGCTCGACTACGCCGGCGACTACCAACTGATCGTCGTCAGCGACGGCGGCAACGCGCTCGATGACCGCCAGCGCAGCAACAATCGCGCGCTCGCGCCGCTGGCGATAGCCCTCGCGCCCTACGCCGACCTGGCGGTCAGCGAGCTCAGCGCGCCGTCGCTGCTGATCGCCGACCCGGCGACGCTGGCCGTCGCCTGGACCGTCAGCAACCAGGGCAACGGCGCTGGCCAGTTCTCCAGCTGGGTCGATCGCGTCGTGCTCTCGCGCGACGACGTCATCGGCAACGCCGACGACCGCATCGTCGGCGAGTACCGGCACGACGGCGCGCTGGCGGCCGGCGAGTCGTACAGCCGCGCCGAGCAGATCGTTCTCGCCGCGCGCAGCAGCGAGCGCTGGCAGCTGTTCGTCGTCAGCGACGCGCGCGGCGAAGTTTTCGAGAACCACTCGGAGCTCAACAACGTCGCGCGCCTGCCGCACAGCGTCGACGTCATGCCCGTCGCCTACGCCGACCTGCAGGTCGCGGCGCTGACCGTCGACGGCGAGCCGGCGAGTGGTCGGCCCTTGACGCTGAGCTGGGAAGTCGTCAATCAGGGGATCGGCAGCACCAACACCAGCGAGTGGTCGGACGAAGTCTGGCTGAGCCGCAACGCCGACGGCAGCGGCGTCGTCGCGCAGTTCGCCGCGGCGCGTCACCTCGGCCAGCTGGCCGTCGGCGACCGCTACGCTCGCCGCATCGAGGTGACACTGCCGGCGGGAATCAGCGGCACGCACTATCTCAACGTGCGCACCGGTGGCCCCTTCGAGTTCGTCTATACCACCAACAACAGTGGCCACTCGCTGGCGCTGCCGGTAGCGCTCTCGCGCTCGCCCGACCTGCTGGTCGAGGCCATAGCCGCGCCGGCCAGCGCCCAAGAAGGCGCGCTGATCGACGTCTCGTGGACTGTCGTCAACCAGGGCGACGCCGACGCCGTCGGCGTGTGGGTCGACAGCGTCTGGCTGCAAGCCGCCAGCGGCAACGCCAGCGCCATCGCCCTCGGTAGCTTCAGCAACGATCGCAGCCTGGCCGCCGGCACGCGCTACACGCGCACCGAGCAGTTGCGTCTGCCGCCGAAAATCGAAGGCCTCTACCGGCTCAAGGTGATCAGCAACGCCATGCTCGGCAACGGCGGCGAGCAGATCTACGAGCACGGCGCGGCGCGGACCAACAACACGCTGCTCGCCGCGACGACGACCGCCATCGCCCTCAACGATCGCCCCGACCTGCGCGTCACCAGCGCCACCGTCGCCGAGCACGTCGGCGCCGGCACCGCCACCGCCATCCGCTACACCATCAGCAACCTCGGCGCGGCCATCGCCAGCGGCCGCTGGACCGACCAGGTCTACCTGTCGCTGGACGCCACGCTCAGCGCCGACGACCGCCTGCTCGGCGAGATCGCCAACGCCAGCGCGCTGGCGCCCGGCGAAAGCTACGCCGGCGAGAGCGCGCCCTTCGACATCCCGCTGCGCATGCGCGGCGACGCCTACCTGATCGTCGTCGCCGACGGCCAGCAGCGCGTCGACGAGTATCCGAACGAAGCGAACAACGCGCGCGCGACGCGTTTCACCGTAGACCCGCTGCCCTTTGCCGACCTCGTCGTCAGCGACGTCGTCGCCCCCGACCAGGGCGTGCACGGCGCCCGCATCGACGTCCGCTATCGCGTCGCCAACAACGGCAGCCAGACGACGCGCGGCGAGTCGGCAGCGCTCAACAGCTGGACCGATACCATCTGGCTGGCGCGCGACCGGCGGCGACCCGGCGCCTACAAGGGCGATATCGTTCTCGGCTCCTTCACCCACGTCGGCCACCTCGCCGTCGGCGACAGCTACCTCGGCGACGCCCGCGTCGTCCTCCCCGACACGCTGCGTTCGGGCGAGTACTTCGTCACCGTCTGGAGCGACACCTACGACCTCATCCTCGAAGACACGCTGGCGACGCAGGTCAATCCTGACGACCCGAACCAGGTCGACAACAACAACTACCGGGCGCGGCCGATCAGCGTCCTCGGCGTCACGCCGCCCGACCTGCTGGTCAGCGAGCTCGTCCCGCAGGCGAGCGCCGATGCTGGCGACGGCGGCGGCTACAGCTTCAGCTACAGCGTTGAGAACCGCGGCGACGCCTTCACCGGCAGCTGGACCGATTCGGTCTATCTCGCCGACAGCGCCGACTGGAACAGCGCCCACACGCTCTGGCACATCGCCGACTTCGGCCAGACCCGAACGCTCGGTTTCGGCGAGCGCTACTCGGTCAGCCAGACGCTGCAACTCGCGCCGTCGGTCAGCGGCAATTACCTGATCGTCCGCAGCGACGCGCAGGCACGCGTCAGCGAAAGCAACGAAAGCAACAACGCGCGCAGCAGCGCGTCGCTGGTGAGCGCGTCCGCCGCCGACCTGCAGGTCACCGCAATCAGCACCGAGGCCAATAATTTCTCGGGCGAGGAAACGACTCTCAGCTGGACCGTCAAAAATTTCGGCGCCGCCGTCTGGGCCGGTACGCGCAGTTGGGTCGACAGCATCTACCTCAGCCGCGACGCGGCCTTCATCGCCGAACGCGCGATCGCGCTCGGCAGCGTCACGCACGCCAACGTCGGCGGTCTCGCCGCCAACGCCAGCTACACGACTTCGACCAGGCTGCGCTTACCGGTTGGCGCCGACGGTCCGTATTACGTCTACGTGATCACCGACGCCGAACGCGACAGCGGCGACCCGCAAATGCGCCGCGCTCGCCAGGAACTGTGGCCGGGCGGCGACCAGAACGGTGCCACCGCCTGGTACGCCGGCAGCAACGGCCAGCCGGGAAGCGTCTTCGAAGGCGCCCGCAACGACAACAACATCAGCCGCGCAGCGCTCAGCGTCAGCTACCGTGAGCCCGATCTGCAGATCGACGAAGTCGTCATTTCCGAAGCCGCGGCGTGGTCCGGACAGTCGCTGACGGTCAGCTGGCGCGTCAGCAATCGTGGCAGCCGGGAAACGCGCAACAGCCAGTGGACCGACGGCATCTACCTCTCGCGCGACGCGTCGCTCGACTACGGCGATTACCTGCTGAAGACGCATGCCATCCAGATTCAGCAAGACGGCCAGCGGCAATCGCTCAAGCCAGGCGAGTCGTATAGCGCGTCGGCGACCATCACGCTGCCCGAATCGATCAGCGGCGACTTCCATATTCTGGTCAAGACCGACACCGTCGTCTTCGCCAATCCGGCGACCAATGAACGCAGCGGCATCCGTGACGGCCTGCCGACGCTGGCGCGCTATGGCGACCTCGCCGGCTCGGTTCTCGAATTCGCCGACGAAGGCAACAATCTCGCCGCGGCGCCGCTGGCGATCAGCCTGGCGACGCCGCCCGACCTGCAGGTCGCCGAGGTGATCGCCCCCGACTCGGCGCTTGCCGGGCAGCCGTTCACCGTCAGCTACCGCGTGGTCAACGCCGGCGGCGACACGCCCGGTGATCAGGGTCGCTGGCAAGACCTGCTCTACCTGTCGCGCGACCGCTTCCTGGACCTCAAGCAGGACATCTATCTGGGCTACGTCGAACATCGTGGCGGCCTGCTCGCCGGCGGCAGCTACGACGCCAGCCTCAGCGTCAGCGCGCCAGCACAGCTCGCCGGCGCGTACTACGTCTTCGTCGTCAGCGACCCGGCGTACGCCTGGGGCAGCGGCGAATACGGCCAGGTGCGTGAATTCGGCCGCGAGCAGAACAACGCCAGCGCCGCGCCGCAACCGCTGCTGATCGAGATTCCGCCGCCCGCCGACCTGGTCGTCAGCCAGGTCTTGCTGCCCGCCAGCGCCAGCGTCGGCGACGCCATCCGCATCGACTACACGATCAGCAATGTCTCGAGCAACCCGGCGCAGGGCCGCTGGACCGACGCGCTCTATCTCTCCGCTGACAACCAGTGGGACCTCGGCGACGTCCTGCTCGGCAAGGTCGATCACCTCGCTGGCGTCGGCGGCCTCGGCGCCAACGCCAGCTACGACGGCCACTTGAACGCTTCGCTGCCGCCGCTGCACGAGGGCAGCTGGCGGGTCATCGTCCGGCCCGACCTGTACAACGAAGTCTTCGAAGGCACCATCACCTACACCAGCAACGGCCTCATCGTCGCCCCTGGCGAGGCCAACAACCGCAGCGCCTCGGGCGCGACGCTGCAGGTCAGCGTCCCGACCATGGCCATCGGTGCGCCGCTGCACACTACCCTCAGCCCGGGGCAAGAGCGGCTCTACAAGATCGCCGTCGCCGCTGGCGAGACGCTGCGCGTCAGCCTGACGCACGACGGCGCTGGCGATGATGGCAGCAACGGCAGTAACGCCGCCAATGAACTCTATCTGCGCTACGGCGACGTCGCCAGCGGCTACGCTTTCGACGCCGCCTACGACCGGCCGCTGTCGGCCGACCAGGAAGTGTGGTTGCCGAACACGCAGGCCGGCGACTACTACCTTCTCGTTCGCTCGCGCCAAGGCGCGACCCATTCGCCGGTGACGCTGCGCGCCGACCTGCTGCCCCTGTCGATCACGCGTATCAGCCCCGACCAGGGCGGTCGCGGTGACGATCAACACCGTTGGCTGAGCATCGACATCGACGGCGCACACTTCAAGCCCGGCGCGCTGGTCAAGCTGAGCAAGCCCGGCGTCGCCGAAGCCGAACCCGAACGCTGGCAAGTGCTCGACGCGACGCGCATCCGCGCGGTCTTCGACCTGCGCAACTTGCCACTCGGTCTCTACGACCTGAGCGTGATCAATCCCGACGGCCAGCGCGTCACCGAAGCGCAGCGTTTTCTCGTCGAGCGCGGCGTCGAGGCCGACGTGACGATCGGCATCGGCGGCCCGCGCAGCCTGATCCCTGGCGAGAATGGCCTGTACAGCGTCTCGCTGCAGAGTCTGAGCAACGTCGACACGCCCTACGTGCGTTTCGACCTCGGCGTCCCCGAACTCGGTTACAGCGCTGAGCTGCTCAACGGACTCGCGCTACCGTATCTGGTCGTCGGCGGCAACGTCGCCGGCCAGCCCGACGGCGCGACGCTCGACAGCGCCGGCAACACGCAGACCTACGGCCCAACGCCGACCAGCGGCACGGCCCGCGCCGACGTCCCCTGGGCGAGCCTCGACGCGGCACTGAACACCGCCGGCGTGACGCTGTTGCCGGGCTACGCGCTCGACCTGGCGGCTGGCGGCTACGTCGGCATGAGCTTCACGGTCCAGACCTACCCGGGACTGGCCGAATGGCAGGCCTGGGATTTCGACGGCTTGCGCGGCAAGCTCTACGCGCTGCACCCCGAATGGCAGGAACTGGGGCTGCTCGACGGCGGCCCCGAGGATCTCGACCGGATCGCCAACGGACTGGCGAAGAAGTTCATGTCGCGCGTGCCGCAAGAACATCTGCTCGACATCGAAGCTCTGGCGATGCCTTTCCGCTTCAACCTGGCCGGCGCGGCGACGCCGCTGACGCGCGACGAATTCATCGCCGAACAGATCGCGCACGCCGCCCGGTTGCGCACCGCCATCCTCGCCGACACGACGGCGCCGGCGAGCCTGGCGGCGCTCGCCGCCGACCTCGGGCAGTGGCTCGCCGGCTGGCTGGCGGCGCTCGAATCGGCCGGCTATCTGCGGCCGCTCGACGAAGCGCCACCGATCCGCGCCAACGCCAAAATGATCAGCCTGAGCAGCACGCTGGCCAGCGGCATCCTGCTCGCGCATGGCGGCGAGACTTATCGCAGCCAGGGCGACCTGCTCGGTTTCTTCGCCACCGTCCAGAAGTGGTACGGCGATAGCGCTGCGCGCGCCGGCGACCCACTGGCGACGACCGCGCCGATCGACTATCTCGAAATCAGGCAGGCGCTCGCCGGCTACGTCGAAATCCCGGTGCCGGTGCTCGCCAACCCGGCCGATTACGACCAGCACGCGACGCAGGCGACGCACTTCATCAACTTCAACGTCTTTGCTGGCGGCATCAGCGAACTCGAATACCTGCGCCACATCGGCGTCCTCGACGCCGACTTCAAACCTCTTCCCGGCCAGGCGCTGGACCTGACGCGCTATCTGCAGCAGGCGGCCAGCGAGTCAACAACGGCGGCGACCGGCAGCGCCGCGCTGCTCAGCGTCCAGGGCCCGCAAGCGGCGCTCGGCGAAGACGGCCAGGCGACCGTTCCAGCGGCGACGCCACTGCCCTACACGATCAACTTCAGCAACCCCGGCGAGACGCCGGTGGGACAGCTGCGGCTGCTCGGCCAGCTCGACGCCGGCCTCGACGCGCGCTCGTTCCGCCTCGGCGACCTGCAGATCGGCGACATCAAAGTCCATCTGCCGGCGGCTCGCGGCAGCTTCCAGGGCGATTTCGATTTCACCGCCAGCAAGGGCTTCGTCCTGCGCGTCAGCGCCGGCGTCGACGTGTCGACGCGGATCGCCACCTGGCTGCTGCAAGCGATCGACCCACAGACCGGCGAGCTGCTGCGCGACGCGACGCGCGGCCTGCTCACCGGCAGCGCCGGCCAGGCCAGCGCCGAGTTGCGGCGTGGCTTCGTCAGCTACACCGTCATCGCCGCCGACGACGCGCTCTCGGGCGTCGACATTGCGGCCAGCGCGCGCTTGATCCTTGACCAGGCGCCGCCGATCGACAGCGACAGCACGCTCGTCAGGCTCGACGCCAGCGCACCGCGAACGACGCTGGCGGTCACCGCGCTCGGCGACAACACCGACGGCGCGCCGACTTTCGACCTGCGCTGGCAAGCCGACGATCGCGACAGCCTTGGCGGCGTCGGCAGCGGCGTCAAATCGGTGACGCTCTACGTCGCCGAAGACGGCGGCGACTTCCGCATCTGGCAGCGCCAGGTCGACCCGACGGTGGCGCAGGCGATTTTCGTCGGCGATGCTGGCAGCAACAAGCACTACGAGTTCCTCGCCGTCGCCATCGATCGCGCCGGCAATCGCGAGGCCGCTTCGCTGGCCAGGGCCGTGCTGCCCGACGACGGCGCACGCCAGGAAATTCTCGACACCCTCGGCGTCAATCAGTCCCTGCTGCCGACTACGGAAACGCCGCAGGCACCCGCCGACCGCGTTTATCCGGCCAACGCACTGTTCGCCGACGCGTCGCGACAGCTGCCGGGGCTGGTCGCCAGCGTGCAGGCCAGCGATTTCCGCTCGGTACTTGCGCCCTTCTCGCTGCGCGGTTTCGCCGCCGGCTACGCCGCCAGCGACGCCGACATCGGCGCGCAAGCGCTGCTCGAGATGCCTGACCACAGCTTCATGTTCAGCGCCGGCAGCGAGCGCAAGCAGGTCTTTCACGTTGGCCACGATGGTGGCCAAGTCGGCGGCCAAGGCGGTAGCGGCGTCGGTAACGGATTCGCCAGCGCCACACCGCTGTTCACCCTTGCTGCGCCGATCACCGACATGGCGCTTGATCGTCTGGGGCAGCTGTGGGTTCTCAGCGGCGCCGAACTGCTGCAGGTGGACGCCGCCAGCGGCACAATCATCGCAGCTCATCAGGGCCCCGGCGGCGAGCCGCTGACGCACGCACTGGCGATCGACCCGGGTAACGGCGAAATCTACGTTTCGTCGGGCCAGGGAATCGACGTCTTCGACCCGACGGCCGAGCTTGCCAGCCGCGCCTGGCGACACTTCAGTAATCAGCGCGTCGGTGACCTGGCGTTCGCCCCCGACGGCCGCCTGTGGGGCGTCAAGTGGACCGGCAGCGAAATCGTCGGCGCACAACTGCACGCCAGCAGCGAGATCATCAGCTTCGCGCTCGAAGGCCGTTACGCCGGCCGCGCCGAGCTCGAATTCAAGCTCGCCGGCGAAATCGACAGCATTGCCTTTGGTGCCAACGCGACGCCGCTCGCCGGCCTGCTGTTCGCCTCGAGCACGCTCCGCCAGCGCGCGCGCACCAGCGACATAGAAGCGACGCCGCAGCAGTCACCGCTGTGGATGATCGAACTCGCCAGCCGCCAAACGCTGCAGCTGGCCGAAGGCGGCACGCGTGGCGAGAGCGTCGTCGCCACCGCCGACGGCCGCATCCTGGTCGCCCAGACAACGCGCATCGACGAGATCGCGCGCTACCGTGCGCCGCAGGTCAAAGCCGTCACCATCGCCGATGGCGCGCTGCTGGCGCTGCCGATCAACCAGATTGGCGTCGTTTTCGACCAGCCGATGTGGCTTGGCGCACAGGCCAGCGCCGCCGCTGGCGAGCGGCACGACGCGCTCGACGCGCACAGTGTTCTCAACCCGGTCAACTTCACACTGACCGCGCTCGGCGACAACGCCGGCGCACAGCTCGCCCCGCAGGCCATCCGCTGGGATGCGGCGACCTACACCGCCTGGCTGGCCGTCGACGGTCTCGCCGCCGGCGAGTACCAGCTGACGATTGCCAACACTCTGCAGAGCAGCAGCGAAATACCTCTGCCGGCGAGCTACTCGAGCCGCTTTACGGCGCTGCTCGACATGAGCAGCGAGCTGCAGCTCGAGTTCACCAACACGCGTGCCAACCGCGCCACCGGTGAGATCACCTACGACGTCAGCGTCACCAACGTCGGCAGCGACGAAATCCGCGGCCCGTTGCTCCTGCTGCTCGACCCCGGCCAGTACTTCGCCGATCTGATCGCCGACGCGCAACGCGGCGACGCCGCGCAAGCCGAGCTGTGGACCATCGACCTCAGCGCCGCACTGCAGGCGCTCGGCGGCAAGCTGGCCGGTGGCGCGACGATCGCCGGCCAGACCGTGCGGCTGACGCCTGGCAGCGAACTGGCACGGCGCGCCGGCCTCGCCGAGCTGGTGAAAGGCAACGTCGGCCACGGCGTCTACGCCTTGCCGCAGGAAAACGCGCCGCCGATCCTGCGCATTGCCGAGGTGTTTGGCGACGCGTTTGTCGATGCGTTCGACAAACCCTTCGACGATGCCGAGCTGCCGCTGGCGACCGTCGGCGAGGTATGGACCGCCACCGTCGAAGCCGTCGACAGCGACGGTGAACGCTTCTGGTGGCAACTCGTCGAAGCCCCCGTCGGAGTGACGCTGACGCCAGCGGCGACGATCGAATCGGCCGAAGACGGCCAGCACGCGCAGGCGACGCTGGCCTGGACGCCGACCGCCAGCGCCGACGCCGACAGCCGCGTCGTCGTGCGCGTTCAGGACAGCCGCGGCGGCGCCGCGCTGCGCCGCTTCCGCTTGCTGGTGATCGGCGGCCAGCACGCGCCGGTCATCGACCCGATTGCCGACCACACGCTCGCCGAAGGTGAAACGCTATCGCTACCCTTGCTCGCCGCCGACGCCGACGGCGACGCGCTGACGCTGAGCATCCGCAAGCTGCCGCCCGGCGCCAGCTTCGACGCCGCCAGCGGCGTCCTGAGCTGGACGCCAGGCTTCGATCAGGCCGGCATCTGGGACGGCATCACGGTCATCGCCAGCGACGGCACGCACACTGCCAGCGAGTCGTTCACGATCACCGTCGACCAGGGCTACGCGCCGCCGACACTCGCCGCGCTGGCTGTGCAGCAGCTGCGCGAAGGCGATTCCTGGTCGCTGCAACTCGTCGCCGGCGTAGCGGGGAGCGCCGCCGGTAGCATGCAGCCCGACGGCACGACGCTCAGCATCGAATACGGTGCGCGCTGGCTGCCCGGCGGCGCGACGCTCGATGCGGAGACCGGCTGGTTCGCCTGGACACCCGCTTTTGACCAGCACGGCAGCTACCGTGTGCCGGTCATCGTCGTTGCCAAGTGGACGACGCTCGGCGGTGAAACGAAGCGCACATCGCTCAGCCGCGACATCGTCCTCGAGGTGGCCAACGCCAACGGCGCGCCGTTCTTCCACACCGCCGAGACCTGGCATGTACTCGAAGGCCAGCCGCTGCGCATCAACGTCTTCGCCTTCGACCCCGACCACCCCGAGTTCGCCGCAAGCATCCGGCCGCGCGCCGATGCCGAGGCGATCGGCGCCGAAGGCCGTGCGCCGACTCTCGACTACCAGCTCGACGGCCTGCCGGCGGGCGCCAGCTTCGACGCCGAAACGCTGGAAATCCTGTGGACGCCGGGCTACACGCAGGCCGGTAGCTATCGCCTCGAGCTTACCGCCAGCGACGACGGCGACGGCAGCGCAACGCCGGCGACCAGCCAGCTGCCGCTGAGCATCGTCGTCAGCAACGCCAACCGCGCGCCGCAGATTGCCTCCCTCGGCAAGGCTTTGGTCGATGCCGGCGAGATCGTCGAAATTCCCTTCAGCGTCAGCGACGACGATGGCAATCCGCTGGCGGTCACGATCAGCGGCCTGCCGCGTTTCGCGACCTGGACGCAGACCACTGACTCAGACTCGCTGGCCGGCCGGGTCGACGGCCGCATCCACTTCGCGCCGGGCGCCGGCGATCGCGGCGACTACACGATCACCGTCAGCGCCAGCGACGACGGCGACGGCGACGCCACGCAGGTGCTCGGCACCGCCCGATCGTTCATCGTCGGCGTGCGCAGCGTCAGTGAAGCGCCGCAGATCACCGCGCCGCGCCAGGTCGTCGCGCTGGTCGGCGAACCGCTGTCGGTCGCACTCGTCGCCAGGGACCTCGATCAGGATCCCTTGACCTGGAGAGCCGGTGCGCTGGGCGGAGTTGCTGCCCCGGCCGTACGGGCACGCGATGTAGGGCCGGCGGGCGTCGGCCGCGCGCACCGCATGTCACATACCAGACACCCTAGCCAACCCCCCAGCGTACAATTAGAAAGAAACAGAACACAAACGCCCGACCCACACCACCAGGGCTTAACGACTGGCTCGCCCTTACTCCCGCGCAGCCGCCCTGGCAATCCGTCACGCAGCCCTGCCGTGGCCTCATCTCGTCCGCCCCGCAGCACCTCCGCTTGCTTGGCATCTGTAAGGATCCCGGTCGCTTGTGGCAACGGTCAGCCGCTAGCGGATACCCGCGGACGCCGACACCACCGGGTCACGCCTGCCTCGAAGAAGAGAATTTAGATCTAGGTAATACGCTACCCCCTGACAACAGACCCCACACCGCACTCCTCACCGGAGCACACGTCTGCCCTCCTCAATTTTCTAATCGTATCACGCGCTTTGATCGACAATAGCCGTCGAGACAGTTATCTTCCGACGAGAACCCACCTCTCAAGCCCCAGACCCCGCACCATCCTCACTTTGGGGTTTGTATCTTGATTTTTTTGGTGAGTGCCCGACGGTATAAAATCCGCCACCCGCCGCAGGCATGACTGTTTCGCCCGGCCGACGGACGAAATCGCGCCAGACTGTATGTATAGTGCCTTCTTAACGTGCCGAGTTGAGTGTCCGATCTGATGAAGGAGTATGATATCGCGCAAGGACGGCAACGACCCGTACCGAAGCCGGGCTATGGCGCTTGACGCTGACAGCCAGCGACGGCGCCGCGGTCCGGTTCAGTCGTGCTTCTCGGAGTTCGCCGTCCGCCACGTCCAAGGGCGCGGCGCATCGCCCCCCTGCCTCTGCCCGTCGTCGCAGGCGCCCCCGCTGGCTTCCCCGTGTCGCCCCGACCCCGCGGCGCCGCCTCAGTTGCGCCTGGTGCTCTCGGCCCCCCTCCCGGGGCGTTTTTTACCCAGACAGCCACCTCCGGCCTTCGCCTTGGCTCCGACATTCCCGTCTCGCACGCGGCTGTTTTTATCACCCCACGGAACCCCCCCCAGCTCGCCTCCGACTCGCCCTGCCGGTGCAAAACCCTACCCTTTCCCCATTTCCCTGTTGTTTTTACCCCCGTAGGAACCTCCCAGCCCCCGTTCCGTCTTGCACCGCCCCCCAGGCACACGCACCCCTATGACAGTGAGCCTCTCGCATAATCCCATATCAGTATGCCCTATGACGCCCGTTGAACACCCCGCTGTCCAGAGAGAAGACCCAACACCCCACCCCACACACCATAAGTAATAGGCACCGCGTGCGCCCGTATAGATGGGTCTCCCGCGGTGTTTTTGCCTCTTCGCTCTCAACAAGCGCAAAACACTCGCATCTCGGCCTCCCACAAGATAGCAGAGAACGGCACTCCAAGGCATCACCGTTGTCGACGCCGACGGCGCCAGCCAGAGCGAAGCGCTCGCCGTCAGCTTCAGCGGCCTGCCGGCGGGCGCCCGTTACGACGCCGACAGCCGGCGCCTGACCTGGACCCCCGGCCCGGGGCAGATCGGCGACTTCACGCTGACCGCTTGGGTCAGCGACGGCCGCGCCGAAAATGGCACGGCGTCGGCGACCTTCACCTTGCGCGTCGTCGCCGACGCCGCCGCCAACGCCCCGAAAATCGTCGTGTCGACGACGCCGAGCACGCCGCTGCTGCCCGGCCAGAGCGTCCTGGCGAGCGTTCGCGCCGACGCCTGGAGCGGCATCGCGCGCATCGCCGTCGAGCTGCGCGATGGCCAGGACGGCGACTGGCAAAGCCTGGCGCTCGACGCCGCCGGCCGTGTCAAGCTGCTGGCGACGCGTCCCGGCCTGCTCGAGTTGCGCGTCACCGCCACCGACCGCGACGGCTTCGTCGCCACCCGCCTCCATACGCTGCGCGTCAAGGACTCAACAGACAACAGCGCGCCACAACTGGCGTGGAGCGGCGCGCTCGCCGGCAGCAACGCCGCCAGCCAGCCGCGAACGCTACGCGCCAGCACGGCCATCGCCGCGCAGCTGTACGAAGCGCAATTACTGGGCTGGCAGCTGCAGATCAGCGCCGCCGGCAGCGACGCCTGGCAGACGCTGGCCGAGGCCGACGTGCCGGCCAGCGCGGTCGCGCAAACGCTGGCGCTGGCCGACGTCGATCCGCGTCGCTTCGACAACGGCACCTACCAGTTGCGTCTGAGCGCCTGGGACCTCGCCGGACGCCGCAGCGAAATTGCCAGTACGATCATCATCGACAGCGCCGACAAGACCTTTGCCAGCGCGCTGCAGATCGACGCCACGCTGACGCTCGCCGGCCACACGCTGGCGCTGGCCCGCCAGTGGCACGACACGGGTAGTGGTCAGCAAAACGGCAGCACCGTCGCCGACTTTGGCAACTGGACGCTGCCGCTGCTCGCCAGCCACCTCGCCAGCGACCAGCCGGCGACGCTGGACAATGGCGCGACGGCGCCGTGGTCCGACGGCGCCCGCGTCTGGTTGAGCGTCGCCGCCGACATCGGCGACGCCAGCGCCGGTCTGAAGTACCTGTCGTTCACGCTGCACGCCGCCAGCGAACGACTTGGCCAGGAAGCGGCCGCACCGCTGCTCTGGCATCCGCAGTTCGCTGCCGACCAGGGCTGGACGCTGCAGGCCTACGCCGACGCCGATCGCGCCAGCCTGAGCAACGACCCTGCACCAGCGGCGGCCGACAATCTCCAGCGCCAGGGCGATCGCCTTTACGAACAGCTCAGCGGCCTGCCGTGGGTGCCAACGGCTTACACCTTGACCTCTCCCGACGGCAGCCGCTACACGCTCGACGCACAGGGAACGATAAACAGCGTGCGTTTCGCCGACGGCCGGATGTGCGTGGTGTCGGACGCCGGCATTGCCGCAGTCGGCGGCGACGTCAGCGAACGCATCGACTTCCAGCGCGACAGCGCCGGCCGCATCCTGCGGATCACTTTCCCAATTGGGCCCGGCGGCAACGACGCCAGCACGCTGTCGTACCGCTACGACAGCGCCGGCCGGCTGATCGTGGTCCGCCGACTCGACGACGCCGATCTCGGAACACCGATCGCCTACGACGCCGCCGGCCAGCCGCTAAGCGACGCGCTGACCGCCAATCTCGGCGCGATCGCGAGCTGGAACGAGGGTAGCGACGGTGGCGGTGGTGGCGGCGCGACATGGAGCGGCACGCTGAGCGCCGACGCGTCGGTCAATATCGCCTTTACTGTCCGCGCCAGCGAGCTGGCGTCTACCGCCCACACGCCGGGATCGCCAGGCGCCGTAATCATCGCTCTCGAAACGACGCTGCCGCTCGACGGCGAGCTCGAAGTCGTCGGCGCGCAGCTGATCGGCACGGCGAGTGTCCATGGCCGCGTGACGCGCCTGCTGCGCGTCGGCGAAGCGGGCGTCAAACTCATTCGCCTGCGCGGCGTCGGCGATGCCGAACTGCGCCTCAGCGTCGCCGGCGACGTCAATCACGACGGCGTCGTCGACGGCATCGACAGCCAGGCGTGGCAGGAAGCCGAGGCCGCGCACGATGCGAACAACACTCTCGCCGACCTTGACGGTGACGGTGCGATCGACAGCCACGACCGCCAACTGCTCTACGCCAATAGCGGCTTCCGCGCCAACCAGGCGCCCGTCGCGACCGACAGCCGCGCGCCGATCACGACGCACGCCGGACTCGCCAGCCGCCGCGCGCTGAGCGGCATCGCCGAAGACCGCGAAGGCGACCCGATTTTTTGGCGCATCCTCGGCAGCACGCACGGCGACGCCCGCCTGGCCGCCGACGGCCAGACGCTGCTCTTCAGGCCGGCTGACGGCTACAGCGGCGAAGCGAACGTTACGCTGCAGGCCGACGACGGCTTCACCGCCGGCGCCGCGATCGAACTGACGATACGCGTCAGCGCTGCCAGCTTGCTGCAACTGCAGCTCGCGCTACTGCCAACGCTGGCCAGTGGCCAATTCACGAAGCTGCACGCCACCGCCGACTTCGCCGACGAGCTGGGCGTCGTCATCACCGACGACGCGTATCTGACGCTCAGCGCCGCCGACCTCGGCACGCTCGGCGCGACGGCGCCAATGCCGCTGCGCATCGACGATTCGCGCGACCTCGTCCACGCCACCGGCAGCGGTCCGGCGCTACTCATCGTCCAGCGCGTGCACGCCGACGGTCGCCTGATCCAGGCCGTCGCGGCAACGAACGTCCGCGCCGCGCCCCTGCCATTCGACGTCGCCGCCGATGACGAAAGCGACTACTCAAACTATGCCGACGAAGAAGCCGCGACCATCGAGCCCGACGTCTACCCCGGGACGCTAACGCTGACTCCCGGCGACTCGCGACAGTTAAAGGTGCACGTCCTCGACGCCTACAGCGATCAGCCGATCGACATCCACAACGCGCGCCAGACGGTCTTCGCCGGCACTCCGGAGGCGCTCGAAACCTACACCGACCCGGACACCGGCGAGGACTTCGAAGTGCTGATCCCGGCCGCGCCGGCGGTCTACAGCGGCACGCGTTATTTCGTCTCCGACGCCAGCGTCGCGACGGTCAGCGCCGACGGCCTGATCAGCGCCCTGCGCGCCGGCGAGGTGACACTGTCGATCGTCCATCTGGCGAGCGTCGTCGACGACTACGGCGAGCTCAGCCAACAAGCGATCGGCCAGACCAACATCCGGCTCAGCGTCCAGGCCGCGCAGTTCACCGACGACGACCCGTTGACCGCGACGCCCGCCGGGATCCAGATCGCCGCCGACCAGGGTGGCGTCGTCCAGGCGGCTTCCGGCGAAACGGTGATGATTGGTGCCGGCGCCTTGCCTGCGGACGCGCTAGTCAGCATCCGGCGGATCGAGCTGGCGAACATCGAAGCGGCGACCGGCCTCGCCGCACCAGCTCCGGCAATCGTGCAAGCTCTCGCCGCCTTCCACCTCGAGATCGGCGAAGAGAACAGCACCCTGCCCGTCCAGCTGGCGATCACGCTGCAGGACGACGCCGGCGTTCAGGTCGGCGACGAAGTCCTTTTCCTGCGGCGCGGTACGGCGCCCGACGTCAACGGCCAGCTGCACGACATCTGGTGGCTGGTCGACAACGGCTTCGTCGGCACCAACGCCGACGGCCAACTCGTCGCCCGCACCGCCAGCCCGCCGTATAGCGGCATCAGCGCCTCCGGCGATCTGCTGTGCGTCAAGAGCGCCATCAACAGCCAGACCGGCGCCGTCACTGTGCGCGGCTCGGCGATCAATGTTTTTGCGCTGATGATGGATTCGCTGGCCATATCGATGTCCGGCGGCCTGGCGGGCAACGGGCTGTCGGGAGCCAGCGCGGCCAGCGGGCTCATAGGCAGCCTCGCCGGGCTGTCCGATGTATTCGCCATTTGCGTAGACTCTGGCGGCGTGTACCAGGTCGTTCCGGTGCAGAAGACTATCGCCGACGGCGACCTGACGCTGACCATCGAATCAGCCAATGGCGCCTCGCCGAACGCCGACGATGCGTCGTCACCCCGGATCAGCGCGGTCCAGGTGCTCAGCTCGGGCAAGCTGCGGCTAACGCTCGAGCAGTTGCAGCCCAACACGGCCGCAGGAATGCCGGCGCAGCCGGTGGCACTCAGGGTGTGGATCTCACCAGATCGGCTGACCGTCGACCCGCTCGGCAAAGCCAGCTCTGAGAGCTGGAAAGACGAACAGGGCGCGCGGCACGACGGCCTGCGCGTGTGGCAGAAGCTGCTCGATCTCGAAGCAGTTGCCGCCGGCGCGAGCAGCGCAACGCTCGACCTCGACCTTCCCAAGAACATCGCGCTGGGCGTGCATACGCTGACCGTCCAGCGCCTGCTGCAAACGCTGGATCCGGCCGTTCCCGGAGCGATGCGTTGGCTGGCCGACGGCGACGCCGCCCGCGTCACGATCGAAGGCCAAAGCGTCTTCAGCGTCGTCACGCAAGACCACGTCATCCGGATCTTCAGAGGCGGCGCGGTCGTCAAGGAAATCGAATACCCGAGTCGCGACGGCCGTGCCGGGGTCGTCAACGGCAGCAAGACCGACCAGATTGCCTTCAGCCTCGATAACCGCTTAATGTACGTCGCCGGAATGGGCGGCGACATTCACGTCATCGATACCGCGACGATGCAGCTCGCGGCGACCTTCAGCGTCGGCACCGCCAACGTCAGCAGCCTCGCCGTCTCCGGGCAATCGCTGTACGTCGCCGAAGGCGGCTATTACGACGCGCGTGGCGCTTATCGCCTGTTGCGCGTGAACATTGACGAAACCGCCAGCAACTTCCTGGCCATCGAGCAAATCGACCTGCCGGCGGCGGTCAGTGGGCAAAACGCGCCCTACGGCTATATCGACCTGGCGGTCAGCCACGGCGTCCACTCCTACCTGGCGGTCACCGCCAGCCAGAGGGATCTCGGCGTTTCGGCGGAACGTGCTCAACCCGACGGCGGCAAGGTCTTCATCGTCGACCTCGACCGACTCCTTGAAAAGCACGGACGTCTCGCTGTCAGCGGCGCCGATGCTTTCGTGTTGGTAGACATCCCGACGCCGCAGGGTCAGGGGCCGCAGTTCATTTCTTCTGCCGGCATCAAGGGCAACGCGCTGCGCCTGCTGCTGAGCAACGCCCTCGACCGTAACGCGGGACTGGCGACGGTGAGCGTCGGGCTGAGCGATAGCGGCGCGCTCGATGGAACGACAACGTTCCGACAGCTCGTGCTGTCGGCTATGCTGCCCGGCCTGAGCCACCTCGACGCCAGCTACCAGTTGAACATCCAGCGCGCGCAATCGCCGGCGTTGGTCGTTTCCCGAAACGGCATCGACTACGCGCTGGTCGCCGACTACTTTTTCGACTTCGTCGATCCACTCTACGCCCTCGACGACCCGCAGAACGGCGTCCGACAAATGGGCGGCAAGATCGGCGTCGTCAAGGACCCCTTCGGCGCCAGTCCCGAATACCTCGGTGCGACGTCGCCAATCATCGACGCCAACATCTCTCGTCTGCAGGTCAGCGACGCCGGCCAGACGCTGTGGGCCGACATCCGCTACTGGCCGACGATTGGCGAACCACCGTCGGCGAGCGGCCTACTGGTCTGGGATCTGGAACAGCTGCTTGCCGCCGCCGAAAGAAATTCGCTCGCCAGGCACGCGTCGCCACGGCCGCTGCCGATCGATCGCGAACGCATCGACGGCGTCACGACGCAAGTCGTCACGCCGAGTAAATTCGACCTCGCCAGTAGCCAGAAACTGACTTCCGGCTGGATATTCGGGATCGCCGCCAGCGCATTGCTGAAACCCGATGCCGTCGAGTTCACGGCGCCGGTCGACGGCGGCCTCTTCCTCAAGACCGGCATCGAGCCCGACGCAGACCACAAAGTCCCCGAATTGAACTACGGCGACATCGCCCGCGTGGACCTCTTCAAGCTCATCCGCGACCAATACGCCAGCACCCTCGCCAACGTCAAGGACGCCGACCTCGGCGTCACCTGGGACAACATCGAGGTCAGCGGCGCGGCGCAAGTCGTCAAGGACGCCACTGGATTCCTGCTGACCGCCGAACGCCAGGACGGCTTCGCTTCGGTCGCCGCGGCGACCGAGAAAACGTACAAGGGCCTGCAGGCGGTCAACACCGACCAGGGCAAGAAGACGCTGCGCAACAGCGGCGTCATCTTTCTGGCGCCGATCGTCGATGTTGATCAGCTGCGCATGGGCAAGAACCTGCCCTCGGGCGATATCACGATTACGCTCAAGGGCTTCGACCAGGACGACCCGGAAAAGCGCCTGCTGCTGAAACTGCGCGTCGTCGACTACCAGAAAGCGCCCGAGACGGTCTTGTTTGGCGATCGGCCGCTGAACAACCCGGGGTATCACGCGTTCGAGCCCGCTGGCCCCGTCAATGCAGCGAAAGACGGCCAGAACAGCCTGCTCGACGTGTGGCGGACAGAGCAAAGGTTGAAGTACCTTGGCTTCGGCCTATCCCCGATCAACCAGAAGGGCGAAATCACGGTCAACGGCAGCATCGACGACGCGGAACGCATCGCCTTGCGACAATTTGCCCAGATCGTCGAAGGCGAGACCGACTACAAGGACACCGTGACCAAAGAGGTCAAGGTCAAAGGTAAAATGAAGCCCGTCACCGAGCGACTTCCGCCTGTCATCCTGTCACCCGACGACCTGGCCTGGCTGAGCGCCTACAACGCGCCGCATTGGCTGAACTTCTTCCCATCAGGGAGGCAGCAACTCGTCGGCTGGGTGGACAAAACCGATCAGAAAAAGCCAACCGAGGCCATGGGTACCAGTTGGGTGTTTGACCTGATGCTCGCCGCTCAAGCCACCGCGACCGCGCAAGCCAGGCCGCATTCGCTGTGGTTCAACGGAACTGGCTCCCTCGGAGCCATGCTAAACCTGGGAATCAACGAGGAGTACGTATCCAAGCCCAACCGAACTCGTGTTGACGACCGAGACATCGTCACCGGCCTTACGACAAACATCCCTCCGTCCGTAATCGCAAGCGCTGGGAAAAGCGCTTATCAAAACAAGATTTGGGATTATAACAACGCCTTAGCCTTGTCCAACCTACTGCGAAATCCAAACTTGAATAATTACAACGCTGTCACAAAGACTGCTGGAACAGTCTTAGCGAACGCTCGCGGCGATAACCGCCAAGACCAGGCCCTCCGTGACTTTTTTGCCGTTTATTCATCAACACTGGCAGATGATGTCGCAGCAAACGGCTCTTGGGAAGAGATTGGAACGAGCGTACAATCAGGAACAAGCGCCGCCGAGAAGAAGCGCATTCAATACGCCCTATTCGGAAATGGCACACAAGACAAAGGTCTTATAGCCGCTGCCGATGTGAGACTAGGTGGTCTGGGCCTGAATATTGGCGCAAAACTCGACCAAGCCGCGTTGGGCAAAGGCACTATTAGTGGCATAGCCCCAGCGTTGATAGAGTACGCCTGGAACGAATTCAGTATCAACACGCCGCAGCGCATTGCAGCCTTCCTGGCACAGTCAAAACAGGAAACCAGCTTTACCACTTTGCGCGAGGACCTAAGGCATAGAAATGCTACAAGGGTGAGCCGATTATTTACTGCGTCATTCACATACAGCGCAGCCGAGGGTGCCGTTAATGATAAGTATCGCGAAAAAGGGCGGAACGCTGACGAAAATGCCAAGGCCTACATCGACGACAACCTCCCCGCGGCAGGAAGCAGCCAGGATGCGTGGATCAACTACGAGAAGGCCTTTGCCAATCGCGTCTACTCTACGGACTACGGAAATGGTGCTTCAGGGTATACTAGGGATAGTAAAAAAATATGGGACTACATCGGGCGAGGACTCATCCAACTGACCGGATCTGATGTCTATGATGGCTTCATCGAGTTTTTGGAAAACAAACCCAAGATTGATTTACCGTCAAGCACGTCCGTGGCCAAAAACCATGAATTGATTGCTAGCAACATTGGCGTTGCAGCTTATTCAGCCGGGTGGTATTGGAATAAAAGAAATATAAATAACAAAGCAGATTCAGTAGGATTGTTCGGCGCCTATAGCGAAGCAAAATATCTCGAAGTCACCAAAGCCGTTAACGGAGCAGGCCAAGCGGGTGCGAAGGACAGATGGAAATACTTCAACGAGTTTAGCAACAAGGCATATGCGGAAGGTAATCCTTATGAAAGCATGCGTTCGGCGCTCGACAGATTAGGACTCGTAGCCAGCAATGCACGTGGCTACGAGGACTACATCGGCATTATTCTGAACAAACGCACGCTGACGCAAATTGAAAATGGAAGCGCCCGACGCCTTGTGGCACCTGACGATTTGAAATCGAACTTGCCGTCCGAGCCCATCATCAATAGAACAAGGTTTTTCGAGCAATCGACGACCACACTCTCGGATCACGAAGGGGGGAGCAAAATGATCTACCTGCCGCCTGTCGACCTAGCATTTAGTATCTACGCTGACGCGCAGGCCGTACAACAAAGGCATGCTGGCTCCACGAATTTTCAAGGGGACGACGAGGCCGATATTCGTGCCACTTATGGTCTATGTAGATTTATGCCATCAACCCGAGCTGCATGGGATCACGCGCGACACGGCAGCGTATTCTACGAACTCGATATTAGCACAGCAGCAAGTGACATTGGTCTTTTCGACCACCCGAGCCGACCCGACCTGAATATCTATAAAAATGCATTTGCCGTTGTTAAGTCACCCAAGCACGGCAAGCTGGTTGAGTATAAGGCCCACAAGACCATCAACGACTTGCGATACGAACCTGACAGAAACTATGTCGGCGTAGACGAGGTTACTGTTGTTGTTACGGGGGTTGACCAGCGAACCAAGGACTCAGTTGAATTAGAACTACGGTATCACCTGAAGGTCACGAGAGAGAGCTACGAGGACTACCTTACTCTGGGCGAAAAAATCGGCCGTAAGTACTGCCCCAAGCTGTACTGGCCAATTTCTGTTGTCGAATCCTCGGCTGCATCGCAAAGGAATAGCGCTGAGACCATCGTCCGCTTTACGGACCTCCCTTCTGCGGCAGTGGGCTACACCGCCGTTGAGTCCCAAAACGCCACCATCACCCTCTCCCCCACCGCCGCGGGTTACGGTTGGTTCATCGACCTCACGCCGACCGACAACGCCGAATTCCTCCCCACCAGCGACCCGCTGGAGTGGATCGCCAGGCCCGGGTCGGAAGCCGACGGCCGGATGGACATGCTTACCGTCCTGTTGCACGAATACGGCCATGTCGTTGGTCTGGAGCACAGCGCCAACAGTCACGACCTGATGGCGTCGACGCTGCTTCCCGGCGTCCGTCGTCTGCCGTCTGCCGGCGAAGCCGCTGCTCTGGGTGGCCTGCTCCTCGGCACCGGATCGGTGCCGCTCCCTTACGACCCGTCGACGCCGCCCGGCGCGCCGCTGCCGCTGAGCCGTTCTCTGGCTAGCGTGCGCAGCAGCCGCCTCCGCCAATCGGATCCGACGCCCTGGAGGAGCGACGACGAGCGTTCGGGCGTCGCTCAATTCGACATCGCCGCCAATCTCACACTGGAGAACGCAAGCTTCAGCGACGGCAGCGGCTGGTCGACCACCGGCGACGTGCGCTTTGCCCAGGGCAGCGCGACGCTCAAGGAAAGTGCAGCGACGCAGACCCGCCTCAACCAGGCTTTCGTCGTCGGCGCCCACGACCGCTTGCTGTCCTTCACCTTGAGCGGCATCGCCCTCGACGACACCAACGCCGCCCCCGACGACGCTTTCGAGGTCGCGCTGATCGATGCCAATAGCGGCCTGTCGCTATTCGCCTCGACCGGCCTGGCCGGCAGCGACGCGATCCTCAATATGCAGGCCGATGGCCGCGCCTACCTCGCCGACGACGTGACGATGACCAGCCACCCGGATGGCAGCCGCTCGATCGTCGTCGACCTCGCCGGGATCGCCGCCGGCACGGTCGTCAACCTCGTTTTCGACCTGATCGGCTTTGGCCGCGGCGCCGCGGCGAGCAGCAGCCAGGTCACGATCACTCAGCTGCAGCTCGCCAGCACCGTGCTCGAAGCGCACGACGACAACGCCAGCACCGCTGAAGATACGGCGCTGACGCTCGATGTCGTGAGCAACGACGTCGGCGCCGATCGGCCCGGCGTTTGGCCCGTGGTGGTCGATGGCCCGGCGCACGGCGAGCTGACGGTCGACGCCGACGGCCGCTTCAGCTACCGTCCGCACGCCAACTGGTATGGCGACGATCGCTTCACGTATCGCTTGCGCGGCGACGGCGTCGAGTCCGCCGTCGCCACCGTCAGCGTGACCGTCACGCCGGTCAACGACGCGCCGACCATCGTCGCGCGCAGTGTCGCGCTCGACGAAGACAGCGAGGTCGTGCTCGACCTTCTCGCCGACGCCAGCGACGTCGACGGCGACGCCTTGCAGTTTGTCACCGAGAGCCCCCAGCACGGCACACTGAGCGGCTGGGCCGACGGCACGATCAGCTACCGCCCGGCGCCAGACTTCAATGGCCAGGACAGCTTTGTCTGGCGTGTCAGTGACGGCGAGCTGAGCACCGAGAGCGTGCTGCGGATCACGGTCAAGGCGGTGAACGATGCCCCGGTCGCTGCCGACGATGACGCGACGCTGGCCGAAGACGACCGCATCGTCCTTGATCTGCTCGCCAACGATGACGACGTCGACGGCGACGCGCTGAGCGTTCTCGTCGTCAGCCCGGCGGCGCACGGCACACTGACGCGAGACGACGAGCAGCGCTTGATCTACACGCCGGACGCCAACTGGAGCGGCGAAGACACCTTCACTTACCTCGCCGACGATGGCCAGGCACGCTCGGCGGTGGCCACCGTACGGCTCGTCGTCACGCCGCTGGCCGACGCGCCGAAGCTGTCGGTCGCCGAGGCCGCGGCACGCGAGGTCTTTCGCACCGGCTGGGAGAGCATCGGCAACGCCTGGCCGGGTGCGACATTCGTCAAGGCGGGCGAACTCGAGGGCTGGCGGCTGCTCGGCGAGCCGAGTGCCAGTGCCGCCAGCGGCATCAAGGCCTGGCACACCGGCAACCTTATTGCCGATGCCACTGGCCGGCCGCGAGCGATCGCCGCGGCGCCTGGCAATGGTTTCTACTGGTTGCAACTGACCTACGCCGGCGGTAGCCGCTACCCGACGCAGGCCATCGAGCGCAAGCTCGAAACCGTCGCTGGCGCGCGCTACACGCTGTCTTTCGACCTGGCTGGCGTGCCCGGCTACGGCGCCGAGCAGGCGCGCGTCGGGATCATGGTCGATGGGCAGCCGATCGCTTCCGTCGCCAGCCCCAGCCCGATCGAGGGGCTTGCCTGGCAGACCTATAGCGTTCAGTTCATCGCTAGCGGCGGCACGCAGACGCTGCGCATCGCCGCCGAGGCGACGCCCAGGCCGATCAGGGACAGCGGCCTGATGATCGACGACATCGCGCTCAGCGAAACGCTGCCGACCGCCAGCGGCGACGAAGACACCGCTATCCGCCTGCCGGCGATCGACGCCGCGCTGCTCGATACCGACGGCTCGGAGACGCTGGCGATTGTCATCAGCGGTCTGCCGGCGGGTGCCACGCTGAGCGATGGAAGCAAGCGCTTCACCGCCACCGGCGACGCCGCCGATGAGCACCATGGGGAGGGCAGCGGCCGCGTCGATATCAGCGGCTGGAATCTCGAGCAACTGTACTTCACGCCGCCCCCCGACGCGCACGGCCGCTTCGTGCTGACGGTGCTCGCCACGACGACCGAGCAGGCCAATCAGGCGCACGCCAGCCGCCGCGCCGAGCAAACGGTCACCGTCTGGCCGGTCAACGACGCGCCACTGGCGCGCGATGCGCACTTGACGCTGCCGCAGGGGAGCCGCGTTGACATCGATCTGGCGGCACTGGTCGGCGACGTCGACGGCGACACGCTAAGCTGGCGGCTCGGCGCGGCCGCGCACGGAAGCGTCGCGCGCAACTCCGAAGGGACCTGGACCTACGTCCCGCAGGCGCGCTTCAGCGGCAGCGACCGCTTCACTTTCACGGTCTCCGACGGCACGCTGACGGCGACGGCAAGCGTCTATCTGACGATCACGCCGGCCAAGCACCCGCCGCAGTGGCAGACGACGCCGCCGACTTCGTTCGATGTGCACGACGGCCTGCCAGCGAGCGTTTTCACGGTCGCCGGCACGGCCGGTACGGCCACCACGCTTTCCTTCAGCTGGACGATTCGCCGCGCCGCGTACGCCAACGAAATCGGCGTGTACCGGGTCGACGACGCCGACGGCCGCATCGGCAATCGGCTTCCGGGCGATGCCGGCTATGCCGCCGCGGCGCTCGCCGATAGCCGCGCCACGCTCGTCTTCGCCAGCGACGCCAGGCCGGGCGAGCAGGCCGCGCTGGTTCTTCCCAGCGGGCAGTACGTCGCTTTCTACCTCGTCCAGGACGCCAGCCGGACGCAATGGCAAAACCACAATGCGGCCAACGCGATCGGCCGGGGTCCGCTGGCCTTCTTCTCGATCCAGGCTGCTAATCCCGATCGCTCCGACCACCTGCGCGTCAGGCTGCAGCCAGACGGCAGCCTGACTCTGGCCTGGGAAGACCTGCTCTTTGGCGGTGCAGGCGATTTCGACGACGCGCTGATCAAGGGCCGGGGCTTGACGCTGGCGTCACGGCCCTTCGTCTACCGGGCGCGCGCCGGCGATGAAGACGGTGATGCGCTGACTTACCGCCTGCTCGACGCTCCAGCCGGCGCGCGCGTCGATGCGGCCAGCGGCGTGCTCGCCTGGGCTGCGCCCCAGGCCGGCAGCCATACCTTCCGACTCGAGGCCGACGACGGCCACGGTGGCCGCGTCGAGCAGCGTTTTACGGTGCGCTTCGCGCCCGCCAGCGGCATCTGCCAGGTCGCCAGCGGCGCAGGTGCCGCCGCTGCACTCGCCGCTCGCCAGGCGAGCGACTTACGCCACATCGAGAACAAGCACGGCGGGCAGAGCGCACCGCCGGCGAAGATCGACTGGAGCGGTGCCAAACCGGCATGTTTCAGCGGCCCTGTCGTCTCGCCAAGCAAGTGGCTGGCCGAGTTCCTCGGCGGCCACAGCAAGAACAGGAAGCCCGCCGAACTGCCCAGCTGGCAGATCAGGATCGACCGCTGATGCAATGCGCGAGGCGAGTGCTCGCGGCATGCTCCAGCGCTCGTGACCTTGATGACCGTCGCTGGCGCTGTGTATCGGCACGTCATGAGCGTTCCCTAGCGCTGGCGTTACGTCATCCATGCCAACCGCCGGCGCCTGGCCAGTCGTAGCACAAGCGTACCCGAGCAGCTGTGCGTCGAACTCCTGCGCCTGGCCGCGCGCAGCAACCGGTCGGAGAGCATGCTTCACGGCCGAAAGCGGATCGCGCCGTTTGACGATGCTTGCTCGACCAGCTATGGTCGACGGCTTCAAGTTCTGTCACGGTGGCGATCTGTCAAGCTGCGCTGACTCGGTTACTACCTGCACGTGCGAGCAGCACGTCCTGCAGGCCGCCGCCCTGGGGCGCCGGCTCAAACTCATCGGCCCGACGCGCGTGGTCGAAATGCGGCCTGCTACAGGCGAAAATCGATTGCTTGCGGGACGTACCGGCGGCGGCGAGCGGGGTGTCGGCAAACGTCGCCGCCAGACGACCGCCCGCTGCCGTAAGCAGCCGTATCGCTTGCTGTGGCAGCTTCTCGTTGGCCTCGCCGACGAGCACCGCGACGCCGCTGCAACCAGCGTAACAATCTGTGCGGCGGCAGGAAACCGCCAATGCCACCGCGACCGCCGCTGGCCAAACGCCGAGCGCAGGTGCCGCAGATTGGTCAAGCGCAGCGACGAACAGCTGACTGCACGCGGCTGCCGACAGCTCACCACAATCCCCCTACCCAGGTCGACCAAGCAGCGTGCGTATTCGACCGCAGCAAGGAATCCCGTAAATGAACGAAGCCTTTATCTGTGATGCCATCAGAACGCCGATCGGTCGCTATGGCGGCGTGCTGTCCGGTGTGCGGGCCGATGACCTCGCAGCGCTGCCGATTCGCGCCCTGATCGAACGTAATCCTGGCGTCGACTGGTCGCTGGTCGACGACGTGATCTACGGCTGCGCCAATCAGGCCGGCGAAGACAACCGCAACGTCGCCCGCATGGCTGGCCTGCTGGCCGGGCTACCGACCGAGGTTCCCGGAACGACGGTCAACCGCCTGTGCGCTTCGGGAATGGACGCCATCGGTCTGGCGGCGCGCTCGATCAAGGCTGGCGAAGCCGATTTGATGATCGCTGGCGGCGTCGAGAGCATGTCGCGTTCACCCTTCGTCATTCCCAAGGCCGACGGCGCTTTTTCGCGCGCGACGGCGATCCACGACACGACGCTGGGCTGGCGCTTCGTCAACCCCTTGCTAAAGAAGCTGCACGACACGCACTCGATGGCGCAAACAGCCGACAACGTCGCCGCCAAGTTCAACATTTCACGTGCCGACCAGGACGCTTTCGCCTTGCGATCGCAACAACGCTGGGGCGTGGCACACGCCGCCGAGCGCTTTGCCGACGAGATCATGCCGGTCCGAATTGCCCCGAAGAAGGGTAGCGCGGTGCTCATCGATACCGACGAACACCCGCGCCCCGAGATGAGCATGGGCCGACTGGCCAAGCGCGAAGGAATCAACGGCTCGGCACTGAGCGTCACCGCCGGTAACTCGGCGGGTATCAACGACGGCTCTTGCGCACTGCTCATCGCCAGCGAGCAAGCCGCGGCAAAGCACGGCCTGACGCCGCGCGCCCGTATCGTGGCGATGGCCGCCGCCGGCGTCGCACCGCGCATCATGGGCTTCGGCCCGGTGCCTGCCACGCGCAAGCTGCTGGCCAGGACAGGGCTCAGCCTGGACCAGATGGACGTCATCGAAATCAACGAAGCGTTTGCCGCACAGTGCCTGGCGGTGATGCGCGAATTATCGCTTCCCGACAAGGCCGAGCACGTCAATCCGAACGGCGGCGCGATCGCTGTCGGCCACCCTCTTGGCATGACCGGAGCGCGGCTGGCGACGACGGCGACCTGGGAACTACGTCGCCGTGGTGGCCGCTATGCGCTATGTACCTTGTGCGTCGGCGTCGGCCAAGGCGTGGCGATGATCATTGAACGCGTCTAACGAGCGGCCCCCCGTTCACGGGACGAAACGGACGAGCCAGGCGCTGGTTTGGGCGACAGCGCCGGCCCACTGCTCGGGGCGCATGCAATGCGCTGCGCCCGGGATGACGCGGTAAGCAAGACGCTCCGGCTGCGACGCGTACGCGTGCAGCAGCTGCTGGTGCAGCGCCTGCGCCGCCGCCGGCGGTACGACCTGGTCATCGTCGGCGGTAATCGACAGCAAGGCGGTTGGGAAAAAGCGCGCAGGCGCTTGCTCGGCGCCGTCCGAGCAGCTGCATGCCGGCGACCCGAGCAGGGCGACTGCCGCACGGACGCGCCGATCGGCGGCGATTGCGCCATAGACGATGCAGCCACCCATCGACACGCCGGCGACGCCGATGTGCTGCGGATCGCTCAGACCACGATCGACCAGCGCGTCGATCAGCACCGGCAACTCGCTGATCGTTTGCCCGACCAGCGTCTTGAACAACGCGCCACTGGCGTCAGCCACCCCTGAAAACAAGCGCTGAAAGTCGGGCAGCGGCCGCTGACCATGGCCGGCGGCATCGACACCGATCGCCAACAGACCGGCGTCGGCAAAAAGCTGCAGCTCGGGCAGGTGCACTTCCTTGTCGGCGCCCAGACCATGGAACCACAGAACGGTTGGCAAAGCACGCCGCTTACTCGGCGCGCCAGCATCGGCGCCGCGAGGGCGAACGATCAGCGCCGGCAGTTCGCCCAGGAGGCAACGTTCGACCGGCGCCGGCATCGTCAAAAGCGCTGCGGCCAGCGCCCGTGCTGCGGCCGAGAGCCGATTCTCACGTGACCATCAGTGCCGTTTCAGCGGCCATTTTTTCGTAGTACAACCGGACGCCGATCTGATAGCGCTGGCCGCTGCGCAAAGACATCTCGATCCTGGCATTTCTGTCGCTGCCGCTGTCGTCGTCAGCGGCGATCCGAACGTTGCCGTTGGACCGCGCTTCGAAGAGCACCAGCAAGGTGTCAGCGCTGCCGGCGGTGGCGATACTATAGCTTCGCGTTTGTGGCGGCGTGAAATCGAAGACCCGCGTCTCGCCGGCCTTGATCGCCAGCTTCAGCGACCGCCCGACTTCAAGCGCCGGAATCGCCGCCAGCGGACTGCCTGGCGGATACGACGCGACGATCCATGCCTTGTCCGCCGGCGAAAGGCCGCCCTTGGGTTGCAGGCCGCCCCGGTAGGCGGCGGGCTCGACGATCAGACCCGCGCCGAAGGCGTATTCCATGATCGAGTCGGGGTCCCAGTTCGACCCCTTGACTTCAGCCGGGCTGATCTTGCGCAGAATGTTCCAGTCGATCTTCTGCGCGTCCCAGTTGTTGGGCGGCCCCTGGAAGTAACGGCGGACGGCGTCGTTATCCCAGGCAATTCCCGCGAAGGGGTTCTGATGTTCGTGCTCCAGGCCCAGGGCGTGACCGATTTCGTGCATCGCGGTGTCGCGCCCATACGGCGTATCGAGCGGCCAGCCAAAATTCATCGTGCGCTGCAAGGGGTCGCGGACATTGAGATTGTCACGCCCGACGTAGGACCACGACCCGCCGGCCGGGTCGAAGGCGATCCGTATCGTCGCCTCGTCGGGACGCGACACTTGCCTGAAGCTGATACCGATGCCCAGCTGGAACCACGACTCGAAGGCCTTGCGTACCTCGTCAATAGCCACTGCCCCGCCCTTCCAGGCATCGGCAACGGCGTCGCCGCCCTGATAACAGCAATAGCGCAGCTGCGTGCCATTGACCCACTTCTTGCCGCCGGCCAGTATGGCGCGCGTGCGTGCGGCATCGACTGCCGGGTCGAACTGCCGCGCAGGCTGAACCGGCTGACAGCAATAGCGCAATACCGGTGCTTCGCTGGCAGCGGTAGAAAAACTTGTCGCTTCGGGTGACGTGGGCATCTGCTTCTCCTGTCTTGATCGATTGAGGAAGCCGCTACTGGCAGCGACCCTGCCGCGCAGAACTCGCTGCTGCGCTGCCAGCATGCCCGCTGCTTGAGCCATGGTCAAGCCAGCAGTGCCGCGGGGCCGGGAATCATGCGCTAACGGCCATGACATGTTGAGATAGCCCAGATCATGAAAGTCATGACCGTTTCCCTCTCACTTGCAGTGCGCATTCCGGCTTGCACGCCGGAATCGTTCGCCGGGCAGGGAGCATGCTCCCTGAATTCCCCGCCTCACCCCGGCCCTTCTCCCGCAGTGGGGAGAAGGGAAATTCGTGAGTCGCGTACGCGACTTTCACATTAAGCGCATGGCCGACGAAGACCGACGCGCAACGCGCGGCCGCCGGCCGACCTTTGCACCGCTCTGCTATACTGCGCGCTCTTCGCAGCCCCTCGCCAGGCGAACCTTGCCCATGAAATATCAGATCATCCCGGTGACACCCTTCGCGCAGAACTGCAGCCTCCTGTGGTGCGAAAAAAGCATGCACGGCGCGATCGTCGATCCGGGCGGCGACGTCGCTCGTATCCTGCGCGCGGTCGACACCAGGGGCGTCGTCGTCGAGAAGATCCTCGTCACCCATGGGCATATCGATCATGCCGGCGCAGTCGCCGAGCTGGCGGCGCGCCTGTCCTTGCCGATCGAGGGGCCGCAACGCGACGACCAGTTCTGGATCGACGACATGCCGGGTCAGAGCCGGATGTTCGGACTCGCCAACGCGCTCGCCTTCACGCCCGACCGCTGGCTCGAACACGGTGATTCGGTGCGCTTCGGCGAGGTCGAGTTGGACGTCCTGCATTGCCCGGGGCATACGCCAGGACACGTCGTTTTCTTCAGCAAGGCGGACCGTCTGGCGATCGTCGGCGACGTCCTCTTCGAGGGTTCGATCGGGCGGACGGATTTTCCAAAAGGCAATTTCGAGACGCTGATCGCTTCGATCCGCGAGCGGCTCTGGCCGCTCGGCGACGATGTCGCTTTCCTGCCGGGACACGGACCGATGTCGACCTTTGGTGCCGAGCGGCGCAGCAACCCCTTCTGCGGCGACTAGTAGCGGCGATCGCCGGCGCTGATCGTTCTTGCGGCGAAGCGCCAAGCCCGATCCGGGCTTTGCCAGACGCAGCGCCAAACGCCATCGGCGAGCGCCACGACGGGCATCGGGAGGAAAAAGCCAAGGGCAAGGAAAGTGCTCGTCGCCCTCGGCTACACCACTCGCCTAGAAGTGCAGCGGCCTCTTGTCGCAGGCCAGCGCAGCTTCATGAACCACTTCCGACAGCGTCGGGTGCGCATGGCAGATACGCGCCAGGTCCTCGGAAGCGGCGCCGAACTCCATCGCCACAACGCCCTCGGAGATCAACTCGGAGGCGTTCGCGCCAATGATGTGTACGCCGAGGATGCGATCGCTCTCGGCACAAGTCAGCATCTTGACGAAACCGCTGGCGTCACCCATCCCCAAGGCACGGCCGTTCGCCGCAAACGGGATCTTGCCGACCTTGAAGGCCACGCCATCGGCCTTCAGCTGCTGCTCGGTCTTGCCGACCCAGGCAATTTCCGGGCTGGTGTAGATTACCCAGGGAATCGTCTCGAAATTGCAGTGCCCAGCCTGGCCGGCGATGATTTCGGCGACCATCACGCCCTCTTCCATCGCCTTGTGCGCGAGCATCGGGCCGGCCACCACGTCGCCGACCGACCAAACTCCCGGGAGATTGGTACGACAATGCGAATCGACTTCGATCTGGCCGCGCTCGTTGAGTTTCAGGCCGACTTTTTCGGCGTCCAGACCATCGGTATTGGCGATCCGGCCAATCGAGACGATCAGCCGGTCGGCGTCGAGCTTCTGCTCCTGACCATCCTTGTCGGTATAGTCGATCGAAACGCCCTTCTGGGAAACCTTGACGTCGCCGATCTCGATACCGGTGACGATCTGCAAACCTTGCTTGGCAAACAGCTTGGCGGCTTCCCGGGCGACGTCGATGTCGGCCAGCGAGAGAAACTCGGGCAGCGCTTCGAGCAGCGTCACCTCGGCACCGAGACGACGCCAGACGCTGCCCATTTCGAGGCCGATCACGCCAGCGCCGATAACCGCCAGCTTCTTCGGGACGGCGTTGATGTCAAGCGCGCCGACGTTGTCGCAAACGATCTCGTTATCGACCGGAACACCGGGCAGGTGACGCGCCTTCGAGCCGGTAGCAACGATCACCTGTTTCGCCTCGACGACGCTTTCGCCGACCTTGATCGTCCACAGTTCGCTCCCTTCCGAACCGCTACGGCCGACGAAGGCACCGTGGCCGTTGAGCAGGGTGACCTTGTTTTTCTTGAACAAGGCCTTGATACCGCTGGTGAGCTGCTTGACGATGCCGTCCTTGCGACCAACCATCTTGGTTACGTCAATCGTCGGCGTACCGACGCCGATACCCTGAGCGGCAAAGCCGTGCGCGGCTTCCTCGAAAAGATGCGAGGTATGGAGCAGCGCCTTGGACGGAATACAACCGACGTTCAGGCAAGTACCGCCAAGACGCGGTTCGCCTTTCGGGTCGGCATAGGCGTTGGATTCACAGCAGGCGACACTGAAACCGAGCTGAGCGGCGCGAATAGCGGCAATGTAACCACCGGGACCACCGCCGATCACGAGAACGTCGAATTGCTTGGACATGATAGATTCCCTTTCCAGCCGCAAAGACAACAGGGCACGGAGTTAACACAGAGCAAAGCTCTGCGTCTCCGTGCCCTGGTTTAGTGGTTAAACACCCAGGAGCAGGCGGGCCGGGTCTTCCAGCGCCTCCTTCATGGTCACCAGACCGAGTACCGCTTCGCGACCGTCGATGATGCGGTGGTCGTAGGACATCGCCAGATAGTTGATCGGACGAATGACGACCTGACCGTTTTCGACGACTGGACGATCCTTGGTGGCATGAATCCCGAGGATCGCCGACTGCGGCGGGTTGATGATCGGCGTCGACAGCATCGACCCGAAAATACCACCGTTCGAGATCGAGAAGGTGCCGCCGGTGAGGTCTTCCATGGTCAACTTGCCGTCCCTGGCCTTGCCGCCGAACTCGCCAATCTTCTTCTCGATGTCGGCGATCGACATCTGGTCGGCGTCGCGCAGGATCGGCACGACCAGGCCGCGCGGACTACCGACGGCGATCCCGATATCAATGTAGCCGTGATAGACGATGTCGCTGCCATCGACCGAGGAATTGATGATCGGGAACTTCTGCAGCGCGGCGACGGCGGCCTTGACGAAGAAACCCATGAAGCCCAGGCGGACGCCGTGCGCTTTTTCGAAGCGCTCACCATACTGCTTGCGCAGCGCCATCACCGGAGCCATGTTGACTTCGTTGAAGGTAGTCAGGATGGCATTGCTGGCCTGCGACTGCAGCAAGCGCTCGGCGACGCGCGCGCGCAGGCGCGACATCGGCACGCGCTGTTCCGGGCGATCACCGAGCGCCACGCTCACCGTCGGCGCGGCGGCTAGTGCCGGCGCTGCACTCTTGCTGGCGGCAGCGGCGACCGCCGGCGCGGCCGTGACGAAGGGGCTGGGCGGCGGCGTCGGCTGTGCGGCCAGCGCATCGGCCTTGGTCACGCGACCACCACGGCCGCTACCGGCCACGTCGCCAGCGGCGACGCCCTTCTCCTCCAGGATCTTGCGCGCGGCGGGCATGGCCACGCCTGCCGCAGGTGCTGCCGCCGGAGTGGTCGCTACCGGTGCGGCCGCTTTCGCCGCTGCGGCGGTTTTCGCCGCGGGTGCAGCCACCGCCCCTGCCTGGGCGGCGGTATCGATGCGCGCGATGATCTCGCCGGCAACAACGGTTTCGCCGTCACCCTTGACAATTTCAACGAGCACGCCGCCATCGGGAGCCGGCAGCTCGAGAACCACCTTATCGGTCTCGATGTCGATCAGGTTCTCATCCCGGGCGACGGCCTCGCCGGCCTTTTTATGCCACGAAACCAGTGTCGCTTCAGCGACCGATTCCGAAAGCTGTGGAACTTTGACGTCGATGATCATGTTCTCTCCGTTCTAGGCCAATTTGTAGTATTCGATCTCACCGAGCGCGGAGTCGATCAGAGCCTTTTGTTGGGCATTGTGCTTGCTGGCGTAGCCAACTGCCGGGGAAGCTGCCGCTGGGCGCGAGACCAGCAGCAGGTGCTGCTTGTCGTTGAGCTGGCGCGACAGGTGCTGGCGCGACGCGATCCAGTACCAGGGCCCCTGGTTGCGCGGCTCGTCCTGACACCAGACGATCTCGGTGGCCTTGGGATACTTCGCCATCTCTTCGTTGAACGAGTCTTGCGGAAAAGGATAGAGCTGCTCGAGACGGGCGATGGCGATGTGGGCGACCTTTTTCTCGTGCCGTGCGGCGACCAGATCGTAGTAGATCTTGCCGGAACAGAAGATCACCCGGGTAACCTTCTTGGCGTTGATCGGCTCCACTTCACCAATCACCCGCTGGAACTCGCCGTCGCTCAGTTGTTCCAGGCTCGACGTGGCGTCCTTGTGGCGCAGCAAGGACTTTGGCGAAAAGACGATCAGCGGCTTGCGCTGGTTACGCACCGCTTGCCGACGTAGGAGGTGGAAAATCTGCGCCGGCGTCGTCGGCTGACAGACCTCCATGTTCATCTCGGCACAGAGTTGCATGTAGCGCTCGATGCGCGCCGATGAATGCTCAGGCCCCTGCCCTTCGTAGCCGTGCGGCAGCAGCAGCACCAGACCACTGGCGCGACCCCACTTGGCCTCTCCGGCGGCGAGGAACTGGTCTATTACCACCTGCGCGCCGTTGGCAAAGTCGCCGAATTGCGCCTCCCAGACGACCAACTCAAAGGGATTGGCCGTCGAGTAACCGTATTCGAAGGCGAGGACCGCTTCCTCGGAGAGCACCGAGTCAAAGCACTGGAAGCTGGCCTGCCGCTCCTGCAGGAAAGCCAGCGGGTAATACGTGCCCCGCTCCCAGCTCTCGCGGTTCTGGTCGTGCAGGGCCGCGTGCCGATGGAAGAAGGTGCTGCGGCCAACGTCTTCGCCGGAAATCCGAACCCCGTAGCTGGAAACCAGCAAGGACGCGTAGGCAAGATTCTCAGCCATCCCCCAGTCGACCCGGACCTTGCCCTCGCCCATCAGGCGGCGATCGTCGATGATTTTCTTGACGCGGCTGTGCAGGGTGAAATTTTCCGGCAGTGTCGTCAGCCGCTCGGCCAGGCGCCGCAGTTCGGCGATCGGCACCCGGGTATCGCAGGTCTCGATGTAGCTCGGCGCGATGAAAGGCGACCAGTCGATGGTCATCGGATGCTTGTAGCCGGCGAGCACCGGATTGTACAACAACTCGCCGCGGTCGAGATGAGCGCGGTAGTCGGCGATGAACTCGTCCGGAGCCTCCGGGCCAATGACGCCTTCGGCAACCAGCTTGTCGGCGTACAGCTTGCGCGTGCCGGGATGCTGGTGGATCGTCTTGTACATCAGCGGCTGCGTGACCATCGGCTCATCCTGCTCGTTGTGACCGAGCTTGCGATAGCAGACGATGTCGACGACGACGTCCTTCTTGAACGTCCGGCGGTAGTCCATGGCGATACCGGTAACCAGGGCCACCGCTTCGGGATCGTCGCCATTGACGTGGAAAATCGGCGCTTCGGCCATCTTGAAGATGTCCGTGCAGTACAGCGACGAACGGTAGTCGCGGGGGTCCGAGGTGGTAAAACCAATCTGGTTGTTGACCACGATATGCATCGTGCCGCCAACGCCGTAGCCGCGCGTTTGCGCAAAGTTGACCATTTCCTGGTTGACGCCCTGCCCGGCAACGGCCGCATCGCCATGAATGAGCACCGCCAGGACCTTGTCCTTGCCGTCCGCGCCACGTCGGCGCTGCCGCGAGTACACCGAACCGACGACCACCGGATTGACGATTTCAAGATGCGAGGGGTTGAATGACAAGGTCAGATGGCACGGTCCGCCCGGCGTAGACACGTCGGACGAGTAGCCCATGTGATACTTGACGTCACCGGCGGTCAAGTCCTGCGCTTTCCGGCCCTCGAACTCGTCGAAGAGCATCGCCGGTACCTTGCCGAGGGTATTGACCAGAACGTTGAGGCGGCCACGGTGCGCCATGCCGACAACGATCTCGTCAACGCCGCCGGTGCCGGCGACGCGGATCAGCTCGTCGAGCGAGACGATCAGCGACTCGCCACCTTCGAGCGAGAAACGCTTCTGGCCGACGTAGCGGGTATGCAGGTAGCGCTCGAGCGTCTCGGCGGCGGTCAGGCGCTCGAGCTTGCGCGTCTTCTCCTCGACCGTGTAGTTCGGCTTGGAATGAATACGTTCGAGGCGATCCTGGACCCAGCGCTTCTCGGCCAGGTTGCTGAGGTACATGTACTCGACGCCAATCGACCCGCAATAGGTCGCTTTCAAGGCATCGAGAATCTGCCCGAAGGTCGCACGCTCGGGAACGCCCCTGAACGAACCAACGGCAAAAACGGTGTTCAGGTCAGCGTCGGAAAGGCCGTAGTACGCCGGGTCGAGCTGTGGCAAATCAGGGCGCGGCGTGCGCTTGAGTGGGTCCAGATTGGCCCAGCGATCGCCGGCAAAACGATAGGCGGTGATCATCTGCAGAATGGCCACCTGCTTCTTGTCGTCCACCGGCGCCACCGCAGCAGCGCGATAGCCGCCCTTCTTCGCCTGTTCGGCGAAAGCGTTGATTACCGGCAGATGCGGCACGTCGCGCGCGACGGCACCTGGCAACTGCGCCAGCTTGTCGAAGTAGTCGCGCCACTGCTCGGAGACGGAACCGGGATTGTCGAGATAGTTTTCGTACAACTCCTCGACGAAGGGCGCGTTGCCGCCAAAGAGGAGGGAGTTACCAAAAAGCTCATTCATCATGGCAGTTACCTGTCGTCACGGTCTTGGTTCAGATTGCGAAACCCTGTGGTCTACGGCCACAGCATGAAAAAAGGGCGGCTACCGTCTGCCGCCCTTCGGAGTCCGCTGGTCTAGCGCTGGTCCGCCGGAACCACCTTACGCCGTGCCGCCCCCATGTACAGCTGCCGCGGGCGCCCGATCTTGTACTCCGGATCATTGATCATCTCTTCCCATTGCGTCATCCAGCCAACGGTGCGGGCCAGTGCAAAGATGCAGGTGAACATGGTGGTCGGAATACCGAGCGCCTTCTGAACGATCCCTGAGTAGAAATCAACGTTCGGATAAAGTTTCTTCTCGATGAAGTAATCGTCCTCAAGGGCGATTCTTTCGAGCTCCATCGCCAGCTTGAACAAGCGATCGTTTTCCAGACCGAGTTCCTGAAGGACGTCGTTGCAGACCGTCCTCATCAGCTTGGCGCGCGGGTCGAAGTTCTTGTACACGCGGTGACCGAAGCCCATCAGCTTGAAGCTGTCGTTCTTGTCTTTGGCCCGCGCGATGTATTCGCCAACGCGCGAAACGTCGTGAATCTCTTCGAGCATCTGCAGGCAGGCCTCGTTGGCACCACCGTGCGCAGGCCCCCAGAGACAGGCGATGCCCGCCGAGATGCAGGCGTACGGATTGGCCCCCGATGAACCCGAAAGGCGAACCGTCGAGGTTGACGCGTTCTGCTCGTGATCGGCGTGCAGGGTGAAGATCATGTCGAGCGCGTGCACCAGGACCGGGTTCGGCTTGTACTCCTCGCACGGCGTGCCGAACATCATGTGCATGAAGTTCGCGGTGTAATCAAGGTCGTTGCGCGGATACATGAACGGCTCGCCGACGTGGTACTTGTAGGCCATGGCGACGATCGTCGGCAGCTTGGCGATGATGCGGTTGAAGCTGATGTTCTGGTGCTCGAGATCCGAAAAATCCTCCGCCTCGTGGTAGAACGCCGACAGCGCGCCGACGACACCGACCAGAATCGCCATCGGGTGCGCGTCACGACGGAAGCCCTGGTAGAACTTCACCAGTTGCTCGTGCACCATCGTGTGCTGCTTGATGTTCTTCTCGAAGGCCACTTTCTGCACCGGCGTCGGCAACTCGCCGTTCCACAACAGGTAGGCCACCTCCAGGAAGTTGCAGCTCTCGGCCAGTTGCTCGATCGGATAGCCGCGATAGAGCAGTTCGCCCTTGTCGCCGTCGATGAAGGTGATCTTCGAGCGGCAGCTGGCCGTCGACAGGTACCCGGAGTCGTAGGTGAATAACCCGGTCTTGGCGCCCAGGGTGCGGATGTCGATGCAATCATTGCCGTGCGTAGGCGTCATGATCGGGAACTCGACAGGATCCCGCCCCTCGATAGTGAGAATTGCTTTACGTTCGGTCGTCATTGGTTAATCCCCGTTCAGGTGTTGATGGCACAGCGGCAAATTTGAAACTGCCAGATTAGGGCAGATCCCTTACTTGACTCTTACGTTGCGCAACAGCGCAAGAACTTCTCCCTGCACGGCATCGGTGCACTCCTGGCTGCCATTGATCAGCGGCCACAGTTCCAGATCTTCCATGTCGGCGAGAACCACAAACGCATCGGCCTGTTGCTCGGTCAGGGTCGGGAACTGCTGCTCGAGAAATTCTCCGAGCAACAGGTCCATCTCGAGCATGGCGCGGCGCGTACAACGCCAGCGCAGGCGGTTGATCCTTTCTCGTTGGTCCATCAAATTGCGCGACGGACCATCAGTTCCTTGATCTTGCCGATTGCCTGCGTCGGGTTCAGATTCTTCGGGCAGACGTCGACGCAGTTCATGATCGAGTGACAACGGAACAGACGATAGGGATCCTCGAGGTCATCGAGGCGCTCGTTGGTTGCCTGGTCGCGGGTGTCGGCGATGAAGCGGTAGGCGTTCAACAGCCCGGCCGGACCGACGAACTTGTCCGGATTCCACCAGAACGACGGGCACGACGTCGAACAGCAGGCGCAGAGAATACACTCATAGAGGCCGTTGAGTTCATCGCGCTCTTCGGGCGACTGCAGACGCTCGCGTTCGGGGCGTGGTCCTTCATTGATCAGGTAGGGCTTGATCGAATGGTACTGCTTGAAGAACTGGGTCATATCGACGATCAGGTCGCGAATCACCGGCAGGCCCGGCAAGGGTCGCAGAACGACCGGCTGCTTGAGCTCGCTGATGTCGGTAAGACACGCCAGACCGTTCTTGCCATTGATGTTCATGGCATCGGATCCACAAATACCCTCGCGGCACGAGCGACGATAGGACAGCGTATCGTCGATGGCCTTCAGGCGGGTGAGGATGTCGAGCAACTTGCGGTCGAGGGCGAAATCAACTTCGACCGACATATCCTGCATGTAGGGCGCTTCGTCCTTGTCGGGATCGTAGCGGTAGATCTTGAACAGCATGGTACTGGTGGCCATAATCATTGACTCCTTGGCGTACGCGATCAGTAGGAGCGCGTCTTCAGCGCGATGGTTTCGACAGACAGTGGCGTCATGGTCACCGGCTTGTAACTCAGGCGACTCCCCTCGCGATGCCACAGGGTGTGTTTGTGCCAGAGGACGTCGTCACGCCCGTTTGGATTTTCCGGCGTATCGGGCGCATCGTCACGGACGTGCGCACCACGCGACTCTTTACGTGCCTCGGCCGAAACCAGCGTCGCTTTGGCCACTTCAATCAGGTTGTCGAGTTCCAGCGCTTCAACGCGCGCCGTATTCCAGACTTGCGACTTGTCCTTGATTTCCGTCTTCGCCACCGCCTTCTCGATCTCGGTAATCTTGGCGACGCCTTCGAGCAGCATGTCCTTGAAGCGGAAGACGCCGCAGTGCTTCTGCATCGTGCGTTGCAGATCGAGTCGGGTCTCGTTGACATTGCTGCCGCCGGTCTGCGTGTTGAGGCGGTCCAGACGCGCCATCGTGCGCTCGGCGTAGCCCGCCGGCAAATCCTTGAGCGCGATCGCGCCCGACTTGACGTCGTCGATCACCGAATCGCCTGACGACTTGCCGAAGACCAGCAGGTCGAGCAGCGAGTTGGTGCCCAGCCGGTTGGCACCATGCACCGAAGCACAGGCGACCTCACCGGCGGCGTAGAAGCCCTTGACCGGCGTGCCGTCCGGACTGACGACCTGACCTTTGTAATTGGTAGGAATACCGCCCATCTGATAGTGACACGTCGGCACCACCGGAATCGGCGCCTTGATCGGGTCGATGCCGGCAAACTGGATCGAAATCTCGCGAATTCCCGGCAGCCGTTTCATGATCGTCGCCGGATCGAGGTGGGTAATGTCGAGCAGGACGAAGTCCTTGTTCGGCCCGCAGCCACGACCCTCGTTGATTTCGGTGACCATGGCGCGCGAAACGACGTCGCGTGAAGCCAGATCCTTGGCGTTCGGCGCGTAACGCTCCATGAAACGTTCGTTGTCCGAGTTGCGCAGGATGCCACCTTCACCGCGCACCCCCTCGGTGATCAACACACCAGCGCCGGCGACGCCGGTCGGGTGGAACTGCCAGAACTCCATGTCCTCGAGCGGAATACCGGCGCGCGCTGCCATCCCCAGACCGTCGCCGGTATTGATGAAAGCATTGGTCGACGAGTAGTAGATGCGGCCGGCACCGCCGGTTGCGAAGACAGTGGCCTTGGCGTGAAAAGCAACGACTTCGCCGGTTTCCATTTCCAGGGCGAGGACGCCGAGCACCTGGCCCGCTTCGTCACGGATCAGATCGAGCGCCATCCATTCGACAAAGAACTGCGTATTGGCGCGCACGTTCCGCTGGTACAGCGCGTGCAGCATCGCGTGCCCGGTGCGGTCGGCGGCAGCACAGGCCCGACGAACCGGCTTCTCACCGAAGTTCGACATGTGGCCGCCAAAAGGCCGCTGGTAGATCTTGCCTTCGTCGGTGCGGTCAAACGGCATGCCGAAGTGCTCGAGCTCGACGACCACCTCGGGCGCCATGCGACACATGTACTCGATTGCGTCCTGGTCGCCGAGCCAGTCGGAACCCTTGACCGTATCGTACATGTGCCAATGCCAGTGATCCTCCTCCGAGTTACCCAGGGAAGCTGAGACCCCGCCCTGCGCGGCGACGGTGTGCGAACGCGTCGGAAAGACCTTCGACAGCACCGCCGTCTTCAGGCCACCTTCGGAAAGCTGAATCGCCGCCCGCAGCCCGGAACCGCCTGCGCCAACGATTACTGCATCGAATTTACGTACCGGTATGCTTTGCTTGCTCACTTACATTCTCCACAGAATCTGAACCGCCCAGCCGGCGTAACCGACCAGCACCGCAGCTGTCGCCATCATCATCAGCAAACGCAGACCATCTGGCTTGACGTAGTCCATCCAGATATCGCGAACGCCTATCCAGGCGTGATAGAAAAGGCTGACAAAGAACAGGAAGGTGGCGAACTTCATGAAACCGTTGGCGAAGACGCCGCGCCAGGTTTCGAAGGAATTCGGTCCGACAGCACCGATGACGACCAGGAAGATGACGGTGTAGACAGCCATCACGATGGCTGTACCGCGCTGGATGACCCAGTCCTTGAGGCCGTAGTGCGCCCCGACGAGTATGCGATTTACCATAGCACTCTAACTCCCACGATCAGGGTCAGAACGATGCTGACGCCAAATACGATCTTGCTCGAAAGACGCGCCGACTCGAGGTCTATGCCCTTGTGCATGTCGAGCAGCAGGTAGCGAATACCGGCGCAGAAGTGATGCATGTAGAAGTAGATCAGTCCCAGCAGGACAATCTTGACCAGCGGATGACCGACCACCGCGCTGAAGCTGGCAAAGCTTTCCGGAGAGCTCAGGCTGCTCTGAAACAGCCATAACAGGAAGGGCAGCAGCAAAAAGAGCGCTGCGCCGCTGACCCGGTGAAGAATTGAAAGGACACCTGGAAGCGGTAGCCTGATGGTGGGCAAGTCCAGATTCTTTGGACGCTTTTTCTTGATTGCCAGTTCTGCCATGAACGTCATCCCTCATGTGTAATACAGCCGCATCTGCGGCGTTTGACCCCCGAATACCACGCCGGATTATAAACTATCCAGGCGTACCTGACCTACCCGAAACGCTTGCCATAGGCGTTCATCCCAGTTCGTTGCGATAATGATGATTGCGTGTCGAATAGAATCCGCGACGCCATTCGACCGGCTTGTTGCCGTAGGTGAAGGTGACGCGCTCGACCAGCAGCAGCGGACTTCCCTCGGCAAGTTGCAGCAACTCGGAACTGACCCGGTCGGCGGCTACCGCACGCAGCCGTTCGTCGGCACGGACCATGCAAATGCCATAGCGGCTTTCAAACAGGCCATACAGCGATTCGCCCAGGCCGAGCACTTCAAGCGACAGGTCCGGGAACAGCTCGCTGGGCAGATAGATCTCGTCGAAGACCACCGGTTGGTCGTCCAGCTTCAACAGGCGCCTGACGATGGTAATCGGCGCACCGGACTCGATGGCCAGCGTACGAGCGACATCGGGGCCAGCTTTGGCCCGCCAGCATTCGAGCGGTACGCTTCGGGAAACCTGCAGCGCCCCATCATTGGGGAGCAGGCGCAAAAAACGAAAAGCCGACCCCGGATCCTTGTGCGTCGCGACGAAGGTCCCCTTGCCCTGTTGCCGCAGCAACAGGTTCTCGGCTGCCATTTCGTCGATCGCCTTGCGGACGGTTCCCTGACTGACGCCGAAGCGCCCAGCGAGTTCCGACTCACTTGGGATGGGGTCACCGGGACCCCACTCGCCCGATTCCAGATTGCGCAGGATCAATTCCTTGATCTGCCGGTAGAGCGGGCTGAACGTCGGCGAATGCAATGACGGAGGGCGATTCATGGAGCGTCATTTCAGCATAATTTGCGCCGCCCGTCCATCCTGTTCCCTTGAAAAACATCATATATAAGACATAATATAGATTTGACACTTCGCGCTTTTGGGTTTTATCATTCCCCCGGTTTGGCGCACCCCGCAGAGAACGGGCTGTGGGGGAAAACGATCATCTTCTGCTTTCTTCTGCGCACGGTCCCCGTTCGCTTTTCTCGTCCCTCTGCCTTTTTCTCGTTCTCGACCTCTTTCCACTCACTCCCACACAACAGGAGCCGCATCATGTCCAAAGCCCCCATGCGCGTCGCGGTCACCGGCGCTGCCGGTCAAATCGGTTACAGCCTGCTTTTCCGGATCGCCTCCGGCGAAATGCTCGGCAAAGATCAACCGGTCATTCTCCAGCTGCTCGACCTGCCACAAGCCCAGAAAGCTTGCCAGGGCGTGATCATGGAGCTTGAGGATTGCGCCTTCCCGATGCTCGCCGGCATGTTCGCCAGCGACGACCCCAACGTCGCCTTCAAGGACGCCGACGTCTGCCTGCTGGTCGGCGCACGGCCGCGCGGCCCGGGGATGGAACGTGCCGACCTACTGACCGCCAACGGCGCCATCTTCACCGTGCAGGGCAAAGCGATTGCCGAAAACGCCAAGGAAGACGTACGCGTTCTGGTCGTCGGCAACCCCTGCAACACCAACGCCCTGATCGCTGGCTCGGCGGCAAAGAAAGTCGGCCGCACCAATCCCGCCAACTACCATGGCATGCTGCGCCTCGACCACAACCGCGCCCTCTCGCAACTGGCCGCCAAGGCCGATCGGCCGGTAGCCAGCTTCAAGCAACTCGTCGTCTGGGGCAACCATTCGCCGACGATGTATGCCGATTACCGCAATTGCACGTCGAACGGCGACAAGGTGCAGGCGCTGATCAACGATCCGGTGTGGAACAACGACGTCTTCCTGCCAACGGTCGGCAAGCGCGGCGCCGCGATCATCGACGCCCGCGGCCTCTCTTCGGCGGCTTCGGCGGCCAATGCGGCGATCGACCACATGCGTGACTGGGTACTCGGTTCCGATGAGTGGGTGACCATGGGCGTTCCCTCCGACGGCTCGTATGACATCCCCGCCGGCATCGTTTTCGGCTTCCCGTGTGAGTGCAAGGGCGGTTCGTTCAAGATCATCCAGGGTCTCGAGATCGACGGCTACTCGCGCGAGAAGATCAACAAGACGCTCAAGGAGTTGACCGACGAAGCTGAAGCCGTCAAGGCGATGCTGTAAGTCAGACACGCTTCCGAAAGCCGCGGCCGGTCCGCGGCTTTTTTTCGCCTGCCGCGCGGTAGAATAGTGCCTTCCCGAGAACCAGACGCGTCGAAAACACCATGCGCCATCCCAGCCAAGTCCTCTTCGCCGGCGAAAAGCCGTTCCCCATGATCCCCGCCGTCGACCACTATGCGGGCTCCGAGAAGTTGATCAACAAGGCTTTGCAGCTGCAGAACGAGCTCGGCCCGATCTTCGACATCACCTGTGACTGTGAGGACGGCGCGCCGGCCGGCGCCGACCGCGAGCACGCCGAGATGGTCGCCGAGCTGATCATGAGTTCAGGCAATCGACACCACCGCCTTGGCGTCCGCGTGCACGATATCGCGCACCATGGCTGGCAACAGGATATCGAGATCATCGTCGCTGGCGCAGGCCAACGCCTGGCCTTCGTGACGCTGCCAAAGGTCAATGGCGGCGAAGACGTGCGCCATCAGCTGCGCGTCCTGACCGACGCCGCAGCGGCCGCCGGCGTCGACCGCCAGATCCCCGTACATGTGTTGATCGAGACCTACGGCGCCTTGCGCGACGTGTGGGAGATCGCCGCGCTACCGCAAGTCGAATCGCTCGATTTCGGGCTGATGGACTTTGTCAGCGGCCACCACGGCGCCATCCCGGCGTCGGCGATGCGTAGCCCGGGACAATTCGAGCACCCGCTGATCGTCCGTGCCAAGTGCGAAATCGCCGCTGCTGCGCTGGCCAACGGCGCCGTACCGTCGCACAACGTCACCACCGAACTCCGTGACCTCGAAGTCATTCGCGACGATGCGCGGCGCGCACGCAATGAATTCGGCTACCTGCGGATGTGGAGCATTCACCCCAATCAGATCGTGCCAATCGTCGAAGCGATGCGTCCCGACTTCTCGGAAGTCGAAGACGCCGTCGCCATCCTGATCGCCGCGCAGGACGGCGACTGGGGACCGATCCGGCATCACGGACGACTGCACGACCGCGCTTCGTACCGCTACTACTGGGAGTTGCTGGCCCGCGCTCACGCAACCGGCATGCCACTCCCCGACGACGCGCAGCAGCGTTTTTTCGCTTGAAACGATGAACCTGCCGGCGCTGACCGCCAAGGTTCTCGAGTTTCGCGACCAGCGCAACTGGGCGCAGTTCCACAGCTTGCGCAATCTGATCGTTTCGCTCAATCTCGAAGCCAGCGAACTCCTCGAACTGACGCAGTGGAAGAGCGATGCCGAGATGGCGGCGCTAAGCGCAGACGGCGAAGCGCAGGAAGCGCTGCGCGACGAATGTGCCGACGTGCTGATCTACCTGCTGCTGATCGCCGAGAACGCCGGCATCGACCTCGAGGACGCGGCCAGCGCCAAGCTGCTCAAGAATGCCCGCAAGTACCCTGTCGAAGTCAGCTACGGATCGAGCCGGAAGTACTCGCACAGCCGGCCCGACGACCAAGGCTGATCAGCCCCGCCGCAGGCAGCAGCACGCCGCGGCGCAACTTCTGCAGTGACCGACTCAGGATTCCTGGCTGTCGAGCGTGAACCCCGCGCCGCTGTCGATTGCCAGCACCTCGACCAGCCACGGCATGACTTCCCGCAGCGTCGCCTGCAGCGTCCATGGCGGATTGATCACGAAAAGACCGCTGCCGTGCATCCCGAAACCGTCGGCAGCCGGCGTTCTGACGCGCAGCGTGACGTGCAGCCAGTCGCGCGCCGGCAAACGCTTGAGCCGCTGCGGCAAATCATGCGCTTCAAGGCGTGTCAGTTGCGGGTACCACAACAGGTAGCTGCCACCGGGAAAGCGTTGCAGGCAATCCTTCAACGCATGCACGACGCGCTCGTAGTCTTGCTTCTCTTCGTAGGCCGGGTCGATCAGGACCAGCGCGCGCCGTGTCGGTGGCGGTAACAAGGCCTTCAAGCCCGCAAAACCGTCGCTGTGATCGACCAGCACGCGCGTGCCAAAGCGCTCGAAATGCTCGCGCAGGCGCAGCACGTCGCGACTGTGCAGCTCGAACAGGCGCAAGCGATCTTGCTCGCGCATCGTCGCCAGCGCGAAATCGGGCGACCCCGGGTAAGCCTCCAGGCCGCCGCGCGGGTTGATTGCGCGCACCAACTCGAAATAGTCGGCGACCGCTGGCGGCAGATCCTTGCGCCCCCACAGCCGGCCGATGCCCTGCCGGTGCTCGGCGAGCTTCGTCGCCTGCACCGAATCGAGCGCATACGAGCCCGCTCCGGCGTGCGTATCGACGTACCAGAAGGCTTTGTCCTTGCGACCCAGATAACGTGTCAGCTGCACCAACACCAGATGTTTGAGGACATCGGCGTGGTTGCCGGCATGAAAGGCGTGACGATAGCTGAGCATCGGCTAATGCCCTTTCGCTCTGACAACAAGCAGCAAGCGCGACGGCGCGCAATGTCCGGAAAGCCCGGACTGTTGGCGGCCTACTCGGCGGCCAGGATGCGGCCGTCGGTGCTGAATTGGTAATCGCGGAAAATGTGCTCGGCGCTCAGCAGCTGATAGCTGCCGTCGGGCAAGCGGCGAGACGTATCCTTGAGGCGATACGTGTAATGACCACAGGTCCAGCAATCAAAATTGCGCATCTGTGTGCACAGGCAGGTCTTGTCCTTGACCGAGATGCGTTTGACACCCGGATTGGCCTCGACCTCGCGGTTGTAAGCGTTGATGTACGAGCAATTGCCGCTACTGTCGAGCAGATAACCGTAGGCTTCACAGTTCGGTCGAATCCCATCGCCGATCGCCGGGCTGTTACTCAGCATGCGCATCGGGTAGCCGGTCGGCGAGATCTGGTTGACCTCGATCTGATCCTCGGTCGCTGCAAAATACTCCTGCTTGACGTCCTCGGGCAGACCGCACTCGCGCGACACGGTGAACCGCGTCGCCACCTGCACCGCCGCCGCACCCTGTTCGAGAAAAGCCACCGCGTCGCTGCCGGTAAAAATGCCACCGGCCGGAATCACCGGAATATCGAGTTGCTCGGCCTGCAGGTGACGATGAATCTCGGCGAAGATCGTCGCCAGATCGTATTGCGCCCAATCCATGCCAAATCCGAGGTGGCCGCCAGCCAGCGGCCCTTCGACCACCACGTAGTCAGGCAAGCGCTGGCAGCGCGCCGTCTTGCGCAGAAATAGCTGTAGGGCGCGCAGCGACGAGACGATGATCCCCAGCTTGGCATCACGAAAACGCGGATGGTCTTCGATCAGGGCGAACGAGCCGAGGTGCAATCCAGCAGCCAGCGTAATGCCATCGGCGCCAGCGTCGAGTGCCCCCTGCATGCGCACGCGCAGCGTCTCGCGGGGCGAGTTCATGGTCAGCTTTTCCATGCAGTTCACGAAGATCAGGCCTTCGCCGCGCTTCGCCTCCATGGTCCTGCCGACGTGCATCCGGGTCGCCTCGGCGAGCTGCCCGAGGTCGAAGCGAACGACCGACTTGTCGGAATTGGCGACGTTGAATTTGTACTGTTTGAGCTTGTCCTTGACAAACTTGGCGTTGAATCGCCGATCGGCGACGGTATTGACCATCGCATCGGAAATGTGTCCAACGCCACCCAGTCGTGCCGCTTCGAGCGCCAGTTCGGCCGTCGAAATATCGACGCCCATGCCGCCAATCATGATCGGCACCAGTTCCTTGTCGCCGAACTGCAAGCGGAAATCATCAACGCTCTTCATCCATATCCTTCCCAACCCGGGCCAGCGTCCTCAGCGTGCTGGCCAGGGGATCACCGCAATCCCCACGAGCTCGCCATTATCGCTCATCCCGGGCCGCTATGGCTCTCTGCAAGCAATGAAATCACCATCGTCAGTGGCTTTCTGCGCACTTTACCGACGCTGCGACAGCAAGCGGCGCGCCAGCACGGGTGATTGGCCGAGGCGTGTATCATGCGCTGTAGACTTCAACCGGAAGACCGCCATGTCCGACTGTAGCAGCCACGACCAGCCACCCGGCGACGCCCGCGAGATCGGTATCGCGCGCCAGACAGCGTTTGACGCCGCGGCCTTCGAGCGCGCGATCGATGACCTGCTCAAGGCCTGCGGCGTCGCCGCCGATGGCGCACACATGGGGCGCACCGCGCAACGCGTACGCCAACTCTGGCAAGAGCGCTTGCTCGGCGGCTACGACCTCGACCCCGCCGCAGCGCTCGGTGAAGGCTTTGCCGATCACCGCGGCGATCTGGTAGTGATCCGTGGCATCGCCGTGCACGGCGTCTGCCCGCACCACCTGGTCCCCTTTCGCGGCCTGGCGCACGTCGCCTATCTGCCGGGCGGCCGCCTGCACGGCTTTGGCCGCATCGCGCGGCTGGTCGACGCCATCGGCCATCGCTTCACGTACCAGGAATGGATGACGCGCGATATCGCCGAAGCGCTGATGCAGCACGGCAAGGCACGCGGCGCCGCCTGCGTCGTCGAAGCCGAGCAGTTGTGCCTGCTCCTTGGCGAGGACCGGCGCGGCGACGAACGCGTCATCACCCAGTCATTCGTCGGCGAATTCGAGAACTCGCCGCAGGCACGCAACGAGTTCCTGCGCGCCATCGCCGGTGGCCGCCGGAGCGACTGAGTGAACGAGCGCGCCGGATCAGCCGCCAGTCATCAGCCGGTCAAGGTCATCAGCAGCGGCGTGCTCAGTGCCGCCAGCGCGGTCGACAACACCAGGCTGCTGGCGACCGGCCCCTCAAGGGTCTTGAACTGCCGCGACATCAAATAGACATTGGCGCCGACGGCCAGCGACGCCAGCAGGACGACGACGCGGGTTTCCATCGCCGGCAGGCCGATCAGCACGGCCAGCAGCCAGACCACCAGCGGCTGCACGATGAGCTTCAGGAAACAGATGGCGACGCTGATCCGCCAGCCGCTGCGCACGCCGTATTCGGCCAGCCCCATGCCCAGAGCGATCAGCGCCAGGGGCGCGGCCGCCTGCGCCAGCAAGCCCAGCGGCTGCGCGATCAACGACGGCAAAGGCCAGCCGCTCAGCCCGAAAAGCGCGCCCGAGAGGATGCCAACAACGATCGGATTGGTCAGCACGCCACGCGCCGTCGCGGCAAAACCCTGCACCGAGAAGCTGCCGTGGCGCGCCCACTCGATCGACACGCTGACCAGCGTCCACAGGATCAGCGCGTTGAACACCAGCACCAGGGCGACCGACGCGACGGCCGCTTCACCGAGGGCGAGCTTGGCCAGCGGCAAACCGAGCAGGACGTTGTTCGAGAACACGCCGCCCATCGCAAACACCGACTGGCCGGTGCCGTCGAGCTGAAACAGCCGCAAGGCGAGCAGCCGACCCATCGCGAAGACGATCAGACAGCCGCCGAAGAAGGCGATCAGCAAGCGCGCGTCTACCGCCGGCAACTTCGAGAAGTCGCTCATCAGCCGGAACAGCATCGCCGGCAGCGCCACCGAGAAAACGAAGCGCGTCAGGTTTTCCGACATCGACGGCGGCCAGCCACAACCGCGCATCAAGACGTAGCCAACGAGCACCAGAACGAATAGCGGCGCCGCCAGCGCGACGTGGTGAACAAAGGTATCCATGGCCGATCAGCCAGCGCCGCTCAGTCGCCGAAGCGTGGCGGCCGCTTTTCGTGCAGCGCTGCCATCGCCTCGTCGAGATCGGCCGAAATCAGCATCGCCGCGTTCCAGGTAGCAACGTGGTTGAGGCCGTCGGCCACCGAGTGGTCGCGCCCGTAGTTGAGCATTTCCTTGGTCCCGCGAATCGCCAGCGGCGACTTGGCGGCGATCGTTCGAGCAATCGCCCGAACGCCTTCGAGCAGAATCTCGGGCGTCTCGAAGAGCTGGTTGACCAGCCCGATCAGCTTGGCCTCGAAGGCGTCGACGTTGCGGCCGGTATAAGCCATCTCGCGCGCGATGCCGTCGGCTACGAGCCGCGGCAGTCGCTGCAGCGTGCCGACGTCGGCGGTCATCCCGACGTCGATTTCACGCACCGAAAACTGCACGTCGGCGGCCGCGTAACGCATGTCGCAACAACTCACCAGATCGATCGCGCCGCCGATGCACGCGCCCTGAATCGCCGCCAACACCGGCTTACGGCAACGCTCGATGCTCGCCAGGCAATCCTGCAGGTCGAGAATCACCCGTCGCAGCGCCTCGTGGCTGCGCGCCGGGTCGGCGTGCGCGACCGCCCTGCCGACGCTGGCGAGCATCGACAGATCGATCCCGGCGCAGAAATTGCCACCAGCGCCAGCGAGCACGACGACGCGCACCTCGGGCGCCGCATCGGCCCAGCTGAAAGCGTTGCGCAAGTCCTGCCACATCGCTTCGTTGATCGCGTTCGAGCGCTCCGGCCGATTGAGCCGCACTTCGGCCAGCCCGTCTTGCAGCTCGATGGCGATGGTCGTCAAGCGGGGAATGACGGTGGCGGTAATCAAGTCGTTCTCCTGAAGAATCGGGTCGTTGGACGGCAAGACCTTAGCACCCGGGCTGCCGCTCGCGCGACCTCGCAGGCAGCGCTGAAGCATGACTGCGCCAGCCCAGTACTGGCAAGGCGTTGCGGTGGGCAGGCAAAAAAGGTTTCGCACAAGGGAGCTAGACAGCCGGGGGGACTTCTGGCAGGATAGGTGGAGGGTCATTGGTCCACGTTTCAGCCGGAGGTATCGTGGTGGTTGCAACGAGCGAAGGGGAGTGGGTGCACTGCGGTCGCGTATTCAGCGCCGCGGAGATCGCCGAGGTGTGCGGGACGGTGGCGTGGCTGCCGGGATTGGCGCGCAAGGAGTTGGCGGCGACGGTCTGCGAGCACCTGGGGTGGACCACTCTGACAGGGACGGCGAAGATCAGCGCCTGCCTGGAGTTTCTGGAGCGTTTGCAGGCGGCCGGGCTGCTGACACTGCCGGCGATAAGGCCGTCGTCAGCACGCCGTTGCGCGCCGCCCGCGGCACCCGTAGATACGGTCACCGGGGAGCTTCCCGTGCACTGCGCCCTGTCGGCACTCGCACCGGTCTGCCTGGAAGTCGTTCGCGACGCGGCGTTGGTGGCGCAGTGGGATGCGCTGGTGGCGCGCTGGCACCCACTGGGTTTCCAGGGGGCCTTCGGCTACCGCCTGCGCTACTTCATCACGGCGGGCGACCGGCGGCTCGGCAGCGTCCTGCTGGCCGGCGCTGCCCGCGCGGTCGCCGTGCGCGACCGCTGGATCGGCTGGACGGCCCAGGCCCGCCGCGAGAACCTGGCGCGGGTGGTGAACAACAGCCGCTTCCTGATCTTTCCCCACGTCCGGGTGCCGCATCTGGCCAGTCATGTGCTCGGACAACTCGCGCGCCGCGCACGCGCGGACTGGCTCGATCACTGGGGCTTCGAGCCCCTGTTGCTGGAGACTTTCGTCGATCCTCGTCACTATACCGGCACCTGTTACCGCGCGGCCGGTTGGCAGTTGCTCGGGGCAACCAGCGGGCGCGGGCTGGCCCGCCCCGGCCAGTCGTATCGCAGCACGCCCCGCCAGGTGTGGCTCAAACCGCTGAGCGCCGATTGTCGCGACCGGCTGTGTGCCGCCCCTGGGAGCTCCCGGCCATGAGCAAACCCTGCCGTCGCCCGACACGCGCTGCCCTCAAGGAGCTGCGCTCAGAGAAGAAACGGCAGGAAAAGGCACTGAACGCGAAACGGCGCGCGAGTGGACAAGTCCTCCACTCCCCCACTTCTCTGCCCAACCGATGCTCAGCCTTCGCGACCGTCGGCGAGGAAAGGGAGGCCCGCGAGGACGCCGTGAGCAAAAAGACGCGTCTCCTGCGCAAAGAGCTACCCGCCTTGCTCGAGCAACTGGAACAAATTCCCGACCCGAGAGACCCCAGGAAGCGCCGCCACAAGCTGACCGCGCTGCTGCTTTACGGTCTGCTGATGTTCGTCTTTCAGTTCTCCTCTCGGCGCGAGACCAACCGCGAAATATCCCGTCCCCAGTTCATGGCCAACCTCCACCTGCTGTTCCCGGAGATCGAGACCCTACCACACGCCGACACCCTGTTTCGGCTGCTGCGCGACATCGACCTTGACCACCTTGAGCAGGCCCACGTCGATCTGGTGAAGCGGCTGATCCGCGGCAAGAGCTTCCGCCGCTATCTGATCAACCACTGCTACCCCATCGCCATCGACGGCTCGCAGAAGGTCGCCGGCGACACCCTCTGGGCGGAGGAACTCCTCCAGCGCACCGTCGGCAAAGAGGAAACCCGCCACACCCAGTACTTCGTCTACGTCCTCGAGGCCAGCCTGGCTTTCCACAACGGCCTGGTCGTCCCACTGCTCAGCGAGTTCCTCGAACACGCGCTGGGCGATACCGAAGCACAAAAGCAGGACTGCGAGCTGCGCGGCTTTGTGCGCTTGAGCGACCGGCTCAAGACGCTGTTCCCCCGCCTGCCGATCCTGCTCCTGCTCGACGGCCTTTACGCCAACGGGCCGGTGATGCAGCGCTGCTTGCGCGCCCACTGGCAGTTCATGATCGTGCTTAAGGACAAGGATTTGTCCACGGTCTGGCAGGAGTTCCGCGCACTCCACGCCCTGAAGCCACAAGCCGTGCAGCGCGCTTGGGGAAGGCGCCGACAACACTTCAGCTGGGTCAACGACATCGACTACGCCTTCGCGGCCAACGGGCGTCAGCGTCTCAAGCTGAACCTGGTGGTCTGTGAGGAAAGCTGGGAAAAGATCGATGAACAGGCCAGGACCGTCACCGAAACATCGCGCCACGCCTGGCTCTCCAGCCAACCGCTCAGACAAGACAATGTCCATGAGCGCTGCAACCTCGGTGCCCGCCACCGTTGGGGCATCGAAGCGGGCTTCCTCGTCGAAAAACATCAGGGCTACCACTACGAGCATGCCTTTGCCCTCGACTGGAATGCCATGAAAGGCTATCACCTCCTCATGCGCCTGGCGCATGTGTTCAATACCCTGGCACGTTTCACCCGGCAGTTACGCAACCTCTATCAAGAACTCGGTGTGCGCGGCGCCATCGCCTTCATCCGTAATTCCTGTGCTGCGCCCTGGCTTGACCCAGCACGCCTGCGTCTGCTTCTCGCCGAACCGTTCCTGCTGCAACTCGAATAACCTTGCCCAGGCCTGCCCAACACATCTTCCCAAGCGCGGCGCACCCCGCGCCGGGAAAGGCTCGCCTGGCGATCGTAACGGAGCTCCCTCGACCTCTCCTGTCCCACTGACAACACCAAACCCCCGCGCCGCAAGCGCTCCCTTGCCGCTAGCCAACCCCCATCTGGCCGCCTCGGCGGCGAAAGTGGGCGTAACCGGCAAGTGCTGTCGATTCGGGGAGGTCATGCGTCAGGGCTGCCTCGCAGGGATTCTAATTGACTTGCCGCTGCGAGTTCAGTATTTTGCCTAAAGCAATCTGCTGTCCGATAATCGGCCAGCGCACCCCAAGCAAACGGCGACCACTCGCCGCCCAAGGCGACATCCATAACCATTCAGCACCCCCGGGATCATGAACGACTTCATTCTCGAGACGGACAATCTGGTCAAGGAATTCAAGGGGTTTGTCGCCGTTGATCGCGTCAATCTGCGAGTCAGGCGCGGTCACATCCACGCCATGATCGGTCCCAACGGCGCTGGCAAGACCACCTGTTTCAACCTGCTCACAAAGTTTCTCCAGCCAACCCGCGGCGCCATCCGTTTCAACGATATCGACATAACTGGCGACCAGCCGGCCACTATCGCCCGGCGCGGGATAGTCCGTTCATTCCAGATTTCGGCGGTATTCCCACACCTGACAGTCCTGGAGAACGTCCGCATCGCTCTGCAGCGAAAGCTTGGCGCGTCGTTTCAATTCTGGCGTTCGGATAAGACCTTGACGCGCCTGGACGGACGTGCCACCGAACTGCTGGCCGCAGTCGGCCTTGATTCTTACCTCCGGATGATGGCGGTCGAGCTGCCCTATGGTCACAAGCGCGCGCTGGAGATTGCCACGACGCTAGCTCTTGAACCCGAACTAATACTGCTTGACGAACCGACCCAGGGCATGGGTCACGAAGACGTTGAACGGGTGATGCAACTGATCAAGAAAGTATCGGCCGATCGCACGGTCCTCATGGTCGAACATAACATGAAGGTCGTTGCCGGCATCTCCGATACGATAACGGTGCTGGCCCGCGGTGCCGTGCTGGCTGAAGGGTCATACGCCGAGGTGGCAAGCGATCCGCAGGTCATCGAGGCCTACATGGGCACCGCCGAACGCGAACCTTCGGGGAGCAGCGCGTGAACGCGTCCGTCGAATACCTGCGAATTCGCGACCTGCACGCCTTCTATGGCGAATCGCATATCCTGCACGGCGTCGATCTACGGGTGAACCGCGGTGAATGTGTGTCGTTGCTGGGTCGGAACGGCGCCGGTCGCACCAGCACGCTACGGGCCATCCTTGGCCTCACCGGCAAGAGGACGGGGTCGATCATGCTCAATGGCCGCGAGACCATCGACATGGCGACGCATCGCATAGCGCAGCTCGGCGTAGGCTATTGTCCGGAGGAGCGTGGCATCTATGCCAGTCTGAGTTGCGAGGAAAACCTCCTGCTACCGCCGCAGGTCGGCAGCCGGGGTATGCGCCTGGAAGAAATCTATGAGATGTTTCCGAACCTTGCCGAGCGCCGCCATAGTCAGGGCACCCGCCTGTCCGGGGGCGAACAGCAGATGCTGGCCATGGCACGCATCCTCTGGAGCGGTGCACACCTGTTGCTGCTCGACGAGATATCGGAAGGACTCGCTCCGGTGATTGTGCAGCAACTCGGTCAGGTCATCGGCGATCTCAAGAGCAAGGGTTTCACGATCATTCTGGTCGAACAGAATTTCCATTTTGCGGCCCCCCTGGCGGATCGCATGTACATTGTCGAACATGGCCAGATCGCTGCCGAGATTGCACAAAACGAAATCGATGCGAAGCAGGAATTGTTGCAGGACTATCTTGGAGTCTGAAGAGTTTCAACTGTCGGATTCACTATCCGGCGCGGTATCACTACATAACTACAACTACAGGAGACAATGTCATGAGATCAAAACTGCTTAAGGTCGCGCTCGCCGCACTGCTGATCCCGGCCACCAACCTCGTATCGGCGGAGACCAAGCCCGCCGCCATGAAACTGTCGAACAACGTGGTCAAGATCGGCGTGCTGACCGACATGTCCGGCGTCTACTCCGACCTTGGGGGTCAGGGCGCGGTCACTGCGGTGCAGATGGCGATCGATGACTTCAAGGCGGAATACAAACCGAAGTTCAATATCGAGATGGTTTATGCCGACCACCAGAACAAGGCCGATGTCGGTTCCAACAAGGTGCGCGAATGGTACGACACTGAGGGCGTGGACATGGTCACCGACTTGCTCAACTCCGGCGTCTCACTGGCCGTCGGCAAGGTGACGCAAGAAAAGAAGCGCATCGCGATATTCGTCGGCTCGGGTTCGACGCGTCTGACCGACCAGGACTGTACGCCGAATACGATACATTACGCCTATGACACCTATGCACTAGCCAACGTCGCCGGCAAGGCCATCGTCAAGAACGGCGGCGACTCCTGGTTCTTCCTCACCGCCGATTATGCCTTCGGCCACTCGCTGGAAAAGGACACCGCGGACGTCGTCAAGGCCAATGGCGGCAAGGTTCTGGGCTCGGTACGGCACCCGCTCAATGCCTCGGACTTCTCGTCCTACCTGCTGCAAGCACAGGCATCGAAGTCCAAGATCATCGGCCTGGCCAACGCCGGCGGCGATACCATCAACGCGATCAAGGCAGCCAGCGAATTCGGTATCACCAAGAATCAGCAACTCGCCGGACTCCTGATGTTCATCACCGACATTCATGCCCTTGGCCTGCAAACCACCCAGGGAATGCTTCTGACATCGGGTTTCTACTGGGACAAGGATGACGAAACGCGCAAGTTCAGCAAGCGCTTCTTCGACAAGACCAAGCGCAATCCGACAATGGTGCAGGCGGGAGATTACTCGGCGGTCACCACCTATCTGAAGGCGGTCATGGCCGCCGGAACGGATGAAGCGGCAGCGGTCATGGCAAAAATGAAGTCGACCCCGATCAATGACTTCTTCGCCAGGAACGGCAAGATCCGTGAGAATGGCCGCATGATCCACGACATGTATCTGATGCAGGTGAAGAAGCCATCCGAATCGAAGTACCCCTGGGATTATTACGAAATCAAGTCTGTAGTTTCTGGCGAAGATGCGTTCCAGCCACTGTCGGCGTCACAATGCCCGCTGGTCAAAAAATAGCAGGCCTGGCGGCACGGTGTATGCCACCGTGGTGACACGTCATGACTTCATTCTTCGACATTCCGATCCAGGCCTTGATGGGCCAGCTGATGCTGGGCCTGGTCAACGGCTCGTTCTACGCCATCCTCAGCCTCGGTTTGGCGGTGATCTTCGGCATGCTCAACATCATCAACTTTGCCCACGGCGCCCTCTACATGATGGGCGCATTCCTGGCCTGGATGGCTCTCGACTACCTGGGGATCGGTTATTGGCCTGCCCTGATACTGGTCCCTCTGGCCATTGGCGTGTTCGGCGTCCTCATCGAACGCACTATGCTGCGCTGGCTCTACAAGCTCGATCACCTCTACGGACTGCTGCTGACCTTTGGCCTGGCGCTGGTCATCGAGGGCCTGTTCATCAATGCCTATGGCGTCTCGGGACAACCGTACCAGATCCCCGCTGAACTCGCGGGCGGCTTCAATCTGGGTTTCATGTTTCTGCCCTACTATCGCGGCTGGGTGATTTTCGCCTCGCTGTTGGTTTGCTTCGCCACCTGGTACGGCATCGAGAAGACGCGCCTCGGCGCCTACCTGCGCGCCGCAACCGAAAATCCCAAGCTGACCCAGGCCTTCGGCATTAACGTTCCGATAATGGTGATGCTGACCTACGGTTTCGGCGCGGCTCTGGCCGGCTTTGCCGGTGTCCTGGCTGCACCAGTGATCCAGGTCAGCCCCTTGATGGGCTCGCATCTGATCATCACGGTCTTCGCCGTGGTGGTCATCGGCGGCATGGGCTCGATCATGGGCTCCATCGTCACCGGTCTGGGCCTCGGCGTGGTCGAAGGCATCACCAATCTGGTCTACCCGGCGGCGTCCAACACGGTGGTCTTCGTCATCATGGCGATCGTGCTGATGATGCGCCCGGCCGGACTATTCGGCAAAGAGCAATGAACAGAACGGCAATCGCTTACCTCGCTTTGCTGGCCGTGGGCGTGGTCCTGCCATTCTTTGTCTACCCGATCCTGGTCATGAAGGTGCTTTGTTTTGCCCTGTTTGCCTGCGCCTTCAACCTGCTGCTCGGCTATACCGGACTGCTTTCGTTCGGTCATGCTGCCTTCTTCGGAACGGCTGCCTACGTCGCCGGTTACGCGATCAAGGGTTGGGGCTTCCCACCCGAACTGGGCATTCTCGCTGGCACTGTCGCTTCGGCACTGCTGGGCTGGGTGGTCGGCAGCCTGGCGATCCGCCGCACCGGCATCTATTTCGCCATGGTCACGCTGGCGCTGGCGCAGATGGTGTATTTCATTTTCCTGCAAGCACCCTTTACCGGCGGCGAGGACGGCCTCCAGGGCGTTCCCCGAGGCAAGCTCCTCGGGCTGATCAATCTGTCCAATGACCTGAATCTTTACTATTTTGTGCTGGCGATATTCGTCTTCGGCTTCTGCCTGATCTACCGCACCATTCATTCTCCTTTCGGCCAGATTCTGAAGGCGATACGGGAGAACGAACCACGCGCGATTTCTCTCGGCTACGACGTGGCCAAGTACAAACTGCTCGCCTTCGTCCTCTCCGCGGGACTATCGGGCCTGGCGGGCGCCACCAAGATGCTGGTGTTCAAATTTGCGACGCTCACCGATGCCCACTGGCACAGCTCCGGCGAGGTGGTTCTGATGACCATACTCGGTGGCATGGGTACCGTGCTGGGCCCGGTGGTCGGCTCGAGTACGATCGTCACCCTGCAAAACGAACTGGCCGACAAGGTCGGCTCGCTGGTCACCGTCATCATGGGGCTGATCTTCGTCGTCTGTGTACTCGCGTTCCGAAGGGGTATCGTTGGCGAGATTTCGGCGCTCTACAAGCGAATGTTTGGCGGATAAAGAGTAAGGGCAGGAAGCTTCATTTCTTCATGCGGGTGGATCTGTCCCCGCAGCTTTTCTCGGCAACGGGGTTGCTCGGCTTGCAGAGTCGTGCAGATCTGGAGCGCCCCCGCCGCGTTCGAGAAACGCCAACCAGTGGGTGCACTCTTGCGGCAATTCACGGAGAGAAACGATCTCCGTGGTCAGCGTCGCCAACAGCGCAGTAAACGGTGCCACGGGCCGGCCACTTGTCGCCGATTCTCCGCTGATGAGGTTCGCTCCCGTACTCATGCACCGCATCGTGCCGGATTTTGGCGGCGCTGTTCAGTTCTTCGGTTCACCCGCGAGTCGCTGACTGAAGCATGCCGACGAAACGGGGCTACGGGTTCACCGAATATTTACGAGAATTCGCTGACCATTCGCTGAAACACAATTGATCAGATACGGATTTCTATTTTTCTGTTGGCCCGAAAAAAGCATTGGGTGCGACAGTGCCGTAACGCGAAAAGGCGCGACAATTGTCGGAACTGCCCTCCTGCCCTCGCCCACCCGGTTCAACCCATAGCCTTATACACAACTTACCCAGGATCTGCCTGACGCATGAACTGGAGCCCGATAGCGCAGTCCATGACACGCTGCAATCCGATCCAGATAGTCTTGACGCCGGGCTCCCCGTCGCCTTTGCGAGCGAGAAAACCGCCGAGCATGGCCACCAGGCGCAGGACCTGGTTGAGGGTCGGCAGGTCAGCCGGCGGTTTCTTCTTGTTGAGAAGATAGGCGGCACGCCATTCATCTTCGTGGAAGAACAAGTCGGCGGGCAATTCGGGGCAGGTTCGGCCGAATCGCATCAGCACAGCAATCCGCCAGGAGACCATGAGGTACAGCGCGATGGCACGTTGCAGACCTTCGATCGTTCCCAGTTGCAGGGCCTCGATGCGGCAGGCGTTCTTGAGGATGTGGAAGAGGATCTCGATCTCCCAGCGGGCGCGATACCAATCGATCAGTTCCGCGACTTCTTCGAGCGTCTCGGCGGTACGATTGGTCAGCAGGCGCCACTCGACCGGGCGACTGCCTGTCGGTGGGTTGATTTCCTTGGCCACTACGCAGGTGGCCCGGATCGTTTGCTTCTTGCCATGCGGAAGATCGACGACACGCACCCAAAGCTGCTGGCGTACCACGCGCGATTTTTGACCATGCCTCGCGGGCAGGGTGAAGGTGATTTCCCCAAGAGCTTCACCCGACGTCACCGTCGGCCACAGCTTCTGGCCGTCAGGCAGTGCTCGATCGTGCTGAGCACGCAACAGCCAGTCCGCTGGCTGGCCCAGTTCGCGGGCCCGGTCCATCAACTCGATCATGTCAGACTCGCGGTCGGCCACGTAGACCAGCCGGGTCTCCGGCAACTCCGTCGCCAGTTCGGCCACCCGTTCATAGCCCTCGATCCAGCGGGTGCTCTCTTCAGGGCCTCCGCACTCGGATAGCATAGTGCTTGTTGTCATACTCGATCAGCGGAAAATCGTTAACATTCATGGGCTTATGACAACCACTTGTAAACCCTGTTGAAATCAGGTCTACTCTCGTCTTTTGGACGAACGAAATGACTGTGACGACGGGAGTGAGCCTGATGTGCTGCTTGAGGGAAGTGGACGACCCGCGCAGACCCAGCAACGGGACGCTGCATGACTTCCAGGAGATTTTGGTGATTGCCATGGCAGGGGTACTCTCGGATTGTGACACCATCGAAGACATCGCCTACTGGGGGCGCCGGAAAGAAAAATGGCTGCGTGAATTCCTGGTGCTCAAGAACGGGGTTCCCTCCACGGAGACGTTTCTGCGGGTGTTCCGAGCGCTTGACCCGAAGCAATTTGAGGTCGCGTTTCGCCGCTGGGTGGCCGGGGTGGTCGGCGCCTTGCGAGGCAGCGTCGCGTTCGATGGCAAGACGGTGCGAGGTTCCGGCAGTGGTGGCGAAACCGCGATTCACATGGTCAGCGCCTTCGCTACGGAATTGGGTATTGTCCTCGGCCAGGAAAAGGTCGCCAGCAAGAGTAATGAGATCACCGCCATCCCGGAACTCCTCAAGGCACTGTATATCAATGGGTTGCTGGTCACCATCGACGCCATGGGCTGCCAGAAAACTATTGCTCGGCAGATCACGGATCAAGGCGGTGACTACCTGCTGGCGGTCAAAGGCAACCAGCCGACGTTGCTGGAAGCCATCGAGACCGAGTTCATCGACCAGTATCAATCCGAGGCCGTTGATCGCCACCGTCAGGCCCGCAAGTCCCATGGTCGAATCGTCGGACAGATCGCCTCGGTCTTGCCTGCGCAAGGACTCGTTGATCTGGCCGATTGGCCGAAGTGCCAGACGATCGGCCTGGTCGACTCCCTGCGCAAGGTTGGCGACAAGGAATCGAACTTCGAGCGACGCTACTACATCAGTTCTCGTGCCTTGACCGCCGAAGAGCTGGCGGCCGCGGTGCGAGGCCATTGGGGCGTAGAAAACCGCCTTCACTGGGTGCTCGACGTCAGCTTTCGTGAAGATGCCAGCACTGTACGCAAGGACAACGCCCCACAGAACCTCTCCCTCTTGAAGAAAATCGTTCTCAACCTGATTCGTCTGGATACGACCGACAAGACTAAAGCCAGCTTACGCTTGAAGCGCAAAGGAGCTGCTTGGGATGACGATGTCCGGATGACGATGCTGGGCCTCACACCGCTATGACAGCCGAGTGCGGAGGCCCTGGTGCTCTCTTTGATCCCCGGGCGCCGGCCGTTGGCGTCCTTCGGCTCGCGCGCCCACATCCAAGCGTCCAGAACGCCCAAGGGCTCGCGATCGACGCTGACCGCATACGTCGGATGCACGTAAAGGCCTCGCTGCGCTTCGTAGCTCAGCGGCCCCAAGCCAGAGATGCTCTGCCCGTTGAAGTCCAGTTCGGTGGTGTCTTGCAGCATCAGCACGACTTTGTGCTGCGCGATTCGCGTCCGGCAGCAAGACCAATGGGGCCGGAGGATAGCCTCCCACGTAATGTCATCGTTGCCGAAGAAGCGGTAAGCCGCCATCGTCTCCGACCAGTCCGAACACGCCCCCGGGATACTCGCCGTCGGTCTCGCAGAAAGCGTATCCAGCAACCTGATTGCTCGTTTGTCCCGACGGCCGTCACCCAGGTTGATTCCCTTCAACTCCTCCTCAGCCCACCTCGCCATGATGCCTTCTCAAGGAAAAACGATAGCTTATAGAGGAAACCTAAAGTTGTGTATAAGGCTATGGGTTCAACCCGCCATGCCGCACATCATCCCGAGCGCGACCGCCACCAACTTCGCCAAGCCGCAGGATGCGGCCATCGAGATCGTCCATGTCGATACCGCCGTACTGGTGGCCAGCAAACCGGCCGGCCTGCTCTCGGTCCCGGGTCGCGGCGAAGACAAGCAGGACTGCCTCAGCCGCCGCGTGCAGGCCGAATTCGCCGACGCGCTGACGGTGCATCGCCTCGACATGCACACCTCCGGCCTGCTGCTCATGGCCCGCGGTCCGGAGATGCAGCGGCGCTTGAGCAGACAGTTCGCCGAGCGGCAGGTCGACAAGCGCTATCTGGCGGTCGTCGCCGGACGATTGACGCTGGCGAGTGGCGAAATCGACCTGCCGCTGCTCGCCGACTGGCCCAACAGACCGCGCCAGAAAGTCGACCTGGTCGCTGGCAAACGCGCGCTGACCCGCTACCAGGTGCTCGGCTACGATTCGACGACCGACACCTCACGGCTGGCTCTGATCCCCGAGACGGGTCGCACGCACCAGTTGCGCGTACACTTGCTGGCGCTGGGCCACCCGATCGTCGGCGACGCGCTCTACGGCGGCGCCGCCAGCACGGCGCACGCCAGGCGCTTGCTGCTGCACGCCGAAGAGCTGGCATTCGCGCACCCCGCGAGCGACGAACGACTATTCTTTCGGTCGCCGGCGCCGTTCTAGATCAAAGCCAGAGACGCCGCCGTGCGCGACAATCCAATCGCTGGTCAATGCTGGACGCAGCGACAAGTGGACACAGCGGCCTCACCAAACATCACCGCTGCTCGACCGACAAACTCACTCAGGCCCGTGAACATGCCATTCTCGACGCACCCCCTTTGGCTGGTCGGTTTCAGACCGTTCTTTGCCCTCGCCTGCCTATCGGGACTGAGCCTGCCAGTCATCTGGGCGCTGTATTTCTCGGGCACGCTGACGCCGCCGCCGGCGCCGTTCTCGCCGACGCAGTGGCATGCGCACGAAATGTTCTTCGGCTTTGGCTGGGCGGTGATGGGCGGCTTCCTGCTGACCTCGACCAAGAACTGGGTGAAGATTCGTGGTTACCACGGCGTCTCGCTGATCATGCTGGTCGGCGCCTGGCTGCTCGAACGCGCCGGCATGGTCTTCGCCGGCGCGCTGCCGCCGCTGCTTTTTCGCATCTCGAACAATCTCTTCCTGGCGTCGCTGGTCGGCATGCTGCTGTGGTCGCTGGTCCGCCACCGGCAGAACGATTCCTTCCGCGACAACTACTTCTTCCTGATCATTCTGCCGCTGTTCCTGGTGGCCAAGAACCTGCTGCTCAGCGACGACCATTTCCACGCCGGCGCGACGATGACCATGGCGCTTTTCCGGGTCGCCTTTCTGGTGATGATCGAACGGACGCTGACGCAGTTCATGAAGAACGCCATGCAGGCCAACATCCTGCGCAACGCGCTGCTCGACACCAGCATTAAGTTGCTGGCACTGCTGCTGGTTTTTGCCAGTCTGCTGCCGGCGCCGGTATCGGCATGGATCGGCCTGTTGCTGGCGCTGCTGCTGATCGGCCGCTTCGTCTACTGGCAACCGCAACTGGCGATGCGCCGGCTGGACATCGGCATCATGTACCTCGGCTACCTGGCGATCGTCGCGCAGCTACTGCTGCAATTTGTCGATTATCGGGTTCAACCCGCGTGGATCGGCACGGTCGCGATGCACGTGTTCACCTTCGGCGCCATGGGGCTGATCATCCCGGCGATGTTGATCCGCATCGTGAACGGCCACACCGGCCGAAAAGTCGTCTTCGATCGCCTCGACAAGGCCGTGCTGTGGATAATGATTGCCGGTTTCGTCATCCGCATCGTCGTCCCGCAGCTCGACCCGGCCGGCTACCTGCGCTGGATCGAGCTCGCTGCGGCGTGCTGGTTCGCTTGTTTTGCGATCCTCGCCTGGCGCTATATCCCCTACCTCGTGCAGCCACGGGTTGATGGCAAGGAGCACTGAGCGAGGCCGACCCGCTGCTTCTCCACGCTACGCGGAGCGCGGCCGCCGCAGCAACAGCGCGACCACGCACCACAAGCCCACCGGCAACCAGTCGACCAGGACGACACCGGCAGCAGCCGTAGCACCCGAGGCGACGAGGCCGAAGCGCGAAAACGTCGCCACCGCCAGCACCGCCAGCAAGGCGCCGGTATTGCGGCCGCTCTGCAGCGGATAGCCGCGCTCGGCCGCCAGGCCGATCGACGCGCAGAGAATAAGCGCCCAGAAAACACCAGCGACCAACTGGCTGGCGACCAGCGCCGCCAACGAGACGGAAAGCGCTGCACCGGCCAGCGCCAAAGCGCCAAGCGCGCTGGCCATTTTCAACACCGGCAAGGTGCCGCGCTCCCTGACCAGGCGACCAACGGCCAGCAGGCCGAAACTGAAACCGACCCAGAAGATCGGCATCAGCCAGGGCAGCGACGCTGCATCCGCCAGGCGCTTGAACTGCGGCGCTGAATTGATCGCGGTATGGATCTGTTGCCCGAAGGCGAGCAGCAAGGCCAGCAGCATCAAGAAAGCCCACGACGCCGGCAGCGCCCCGGCGGGCGGCTTCGCCGGCACGCGAGCGCTCGGCAGCGGCGGTTCGGCAGCCGGCAAGCCACGTTCGACATGGACCAGCGCCAGCGCCGAAACGCCAACCGCCAGCGCACTGAGTGCAAAGGGCAGCGCCGGATCGACGCCCTTGAGGACCGTCGCCAGATACGGCGCCAATGCCGAGGCCACCGCCAGGCCGAGCAACTGGATTCCCGCCAGGCGCGGTAGCGCCGCGCGACCGGCGTAGCGCGACAGCAACACGTAGGGCGGCGCGCGCAGGGCCGCCGAGGTCGCCACCCAGACGGCGATCGCCAGCAGGAACAGCAACGGCGTCGCTGCCAGCCAGGGCAGCAGCAGCATGGCGACAGCGGAGACCGCCGAGAGCAGTACCAGTATCGGCCCGATCCGGCGCAGCGCCGCGCGTGCCCGGTCGACCGCGACGCCGACCGACCAGTCGGCGAGCGCAAAGATCAGCTGGTCGGCGGCCAGAAGCCACGGCAGATAGCGCTTGTCGATACCGCCGCGCGCCAGCAGCTCGGGCAGGAAAATGACGTACACCACCCAGCTCAGCGAAAAGAAGAACTCCACGCCGGCCAGCAGCCAGGCCGAGTGGGTGGCACGAAGAGAGGGTGCTGTCGTCATCGGCGTAATCGTGGCATGAAAAACCCGACCGAGGAAAGAGCGATGCGGCGTCGCGCGATCGGCATGGACTTGCGGTGCCGTTTTCGCTGACGTTCGGAAGCACTATAGTTCGCCCTCGAGGCGCGGACGAGCCGCCGCGCGCTGGCCGCAGCAGCCGCCAGCAAACCGAGAGCACAGCCGATGTCAGCGATCACCAGCGATCTCGCCCATATCCTGCCAACGATCCGCCGCTCCGGCGATTTCCATACTACGGGTCGCAGCGACATTTTTTTGCGCGGCAGCTCGAAGTGACGGGAGTCGGCCAGACCTGAGCGCCATTCCTTTCGACGACGACGAACTCTGCCCACCCGGGGCGATGGCAGACGAGGAGCCCGATGAACAGCTCTTTGTCGAAGCGACGGGTAACGAAGGCGCCAGCTTCGAGCGCCGCTATCGCCGTGCCGCTCTGGTCATCTGGCCGCAAACGCGCAAACTGAATGTCATCGCCGGCGCCGGCCGCAATGTCGCGCTGCCCTACCTGCAGGTGCTGGCCCAGCGCTGGGTCGACCGCGGCGAGGACGGCGGCTCGCCGCTGTGGAACGACGCGCACCGGCTCGCCGGCCTGCTCATCGACCGAGCTGACGACTGGCCCACAGCGCTCTGGTTGCAGAGCACTGCACCGACGCGGGCGGCGACCATGCTCGGCTGCTTGTGCGAGTTGCACGACAGCGAAAACATCGCCTCTTTTCTCGCCCGGATTTCCGCCAAGGGCCACTACAGCAGCGCCGACAACGAGGCACTGGGCGACGCCACCAGCGTGCTGCCGCTAGAGCAAGCGGCCGACCTGCTCGAACGCATCGTCACCCGCAACACCGGCCAACAAGCTGGCGCCTGCGCCGAACTACTCGATCGCTTCTCTGCCCGCTGCGTCACCGACCAGACGGCTTCGTCTGCCAGCGCGTCCAGCGCGCTGTTGCGGCCGCTTGCGGCAGCGCTACTCGGCGACCCGGCGCAGGCAGCCCAGCAGGAAAGCTGGCGAGGTCAACAAGCGGTGACGCCGGCGCTGCTCGTCGATCTCCTGACGGCGCTGTACTGACTCGGCGATCCGGCGCTCGGCGAGCGCGCCGTGGACCATCTGCTGGTGTGGTCCGAGACCTTCGCCGCCGACGCCATCGTCGTTCCCGCCGCCTTGCAGCTGAGCGAAGGCGCCGACGAGCTTCGCCGCTGGGGCCCGGCCCGCCGTCTCTGTGCCGTCGCATTCGACCATCTCGAGCAGCGCATCGCCGAAGCGCTCACGCCACCATCGGATTTCGCTCGTGCCAGCGCGCTAGCCTGCAGCTGCCCGCATTGCCGCGACCTCGCCGCCTTCCTCGCCGACCCGGTGCGCAAGGTCTGGACCTTCAAAGCCGCGGAAGCACACTGCAGCCACGTCGAGAGCCTTGCCATCCCCTGGATTGCTTCGCTGCGCTCGCAATGACGGCTTACGCGGCTTACCGCCCCACGCCGCCAGCCCCACGCTACCTGCCCCACACCGCGCCTGCCCCACGCCGTCACTGCGAGGAGCGCAGCGACGCGGCAGTCCAGCACGGCCTGGCCAAAAACTCTCGCTTCAAGGCCCGCCAGGAGCCGCTGAAAATCAGCCGTTCGCCAACTGCAACACGAAGGTCTTGATACCGCGCAGCATCATCTCGATCGACATGGCGACCAGCACCAGGCCCATCAGGCGTTCGAGGGCGACGACGAAGCGGTCGCCGGCGACGCGCTGAATGCGCTCGGCAAGGACCAGCACGACGGCGCTGACGGCCATCGTGATGCACAGCGCAGCGACCCACTCCATGCGCCGGTCGGGCGCCTGCGAGACCAGCAGCAGCACGGTCGCCAGTGCCGAAGGCCCGGCGATCGCCGGAATCGCCAACGGTACGATCAGCGGTTCGCCAACGGTTTCGGGAGTGTCGACTCCGGGCTGCGGGAAAATCATCCGCAGCGCAATCAGGAAGAGGATCACACCACCGCCGATCTGCAGCGACAACTCGCTCAAATTCATCAGCCGCAGAAAGCCGTCGCCGATGAACATAAAGAGCAGGAGCAGGAAAAAGGCGATCAGCACCTCGCGCAGGATCACCCACGATCGCCGTTCGGGGGCGACGTGGCGCAGCGCATTGGCGAAGATCGGGATATTGCCGATCGGGTCGGTAATCAGAATCAGCAGGATCGTCGCCGAAGCAAAGGTGTAGTTCATCACTCAGATCTCCGCATGCTCGGCGCCGGGGCCGCGCCACGCTCCGCCCCGCTCACAGCGCCGGCCTGCCGCGAGACCGCCAAGCGGGCAAGGGAATGAGTTGGGCTGTGCATCTGCGCAGGATAACAGGCCTGACCGTCGTCAGCCGGCAGCGACATGCCCGCAGGCAAGCGCCGACGCCGTGAAGCGCTCCGCATGCGCCAGCGTGCTTCCCGCTTGAGCTCGTAAGGGGCCTGACTCCGGCCCTGTTGAGCGACATGGCCCGAGCTGCGGAGCACGGTGAGCGGTCGTCTTAACGGGCCTTGCTTCGGCCCTATCTACCGACATATTCGGCATTATGAAGCAGCTCCCCCGCGCTTCTGCCGCCAAGCTCGACCCGCTTCGTGCCGACCACGTCGCCTACTGGCGGCGGCTCGACGCCGGCGTTCTCGCGTGCCGTCGCAATTGGCCGATCGACATCACCGAGCACTGTCTGGCGCTGCCGCCACTCAGCGGCCGCGCCGAGCTTTGCCAGCCCTGCGCGCCGGAGCAACACCACGCCGTCATGGCGAACGGAGTGAAGCAATCCAGGGGTTCACAGCGGCGGCGCCAGCGCGGTGATCGGAGGGCGCTACTGGACGGCCGCGTCGCTACGCTCCTCGCAGTGACGGTGCTCAAGGGTGGGTGCGGGGGCGTTGGCCAGGCAGGCATGGCGAAAGTGCTCAAGCACTCGACGGCGCCCGGTCGTCGTGGCCAACGGAGTAGAGCAATCCAGGCCGGAGCAGCAGCACGCCGTCAATGCGAACGAAGTGAAGCAAGCCAGGGGTTTACAGCGGCGGCGCCGGCGCGGTGATCGGAGGCCATACTGGACTGCCGCGTCGCTACGCTCCTCGCAGTGACGGTGCTCACAGCTGTGTGCGGGGGCGTTGGCCAGGCGGGTATTGGGAAGGCTCAACCTTGGCGGTGGAAACTTCCATCCGGGGCATGGAAGCTTCCATCGCCGAGATCGATCGTTCCATCTTTTTCATGGAACGATCGATCGTCGGCACGGAGGCTCGTATCTCCGGCATCGATCGATCCGTCCACCGTCAGTCGATCTGCGCGATTTCTGCCCGACCGAAGTCGAAACCCTGCTCGGCGACACGCGCTAGCCGAGGTCGCTGGCTAAAGTTGTGCGAGAGCTACACGCCCCCGGAGGGGCGCGACTAGCGCTCGCTGCTGCCGACCAATCTTTACGGGCCGAACGACAACTTTCAAGCCGACAACAGCCAGGTCATTCTGGCGATGATGCGCCGCTTGCATGCGGCCGTGCAATGAAACGCCGCAGAAGTGATGATCTGGGGCCGCGAACACGTCTTCGTGACGGATCTGGCCGCTGCCGTCTGTCGTTCGAAGATGCAAGTGGATGGAGGTGTCGCGGCTCAAGCGGCTCGGATGGCAGGCGCGCAGCGCGACGCCTGTCGCGGCTTCCTTGACCATCAGTGGCTGGTTCGCGGCTGAAGCATAGCGGCGACTGCGCGGCGTGATGCGTTTTCGAGCAAGATCCCGCCGCCAAAGCCGACCGTGACCAGACCCCAGCGCTCTAGGCTACACCTGTCGACAGCGGTGACGGCGACGCTCCCAAACGACGCCGCACGGTCTCGAAGAGGCAGATCGCGGCGGCGGCGGCGACGTTCAGTGATTCGCTGTCGCCGGGCATCGGGATGCGCACTTGCCGCTGCGTCGCGGCGCTTACCAGCGGCCTGACGCCCAGTCCTTCGCTGCCAAAAACCCAGGCCAGCGGTTGCCCAAGATCGGCGGCGTAGAGGCCGGTCGACGCGGCTGGAACGGCCGCCACCGACTGGCCGCGATAGGCGGCGAGAAAGGCCGCCAGGTCGCAGCGTTCATGGACGGCCAGCTGGAAATGCGCGCCCATCGCCGCGCGCAACGTTTTCGGCGACCAGGCCTGCGCACAATCGACCGACAACAGAACCTGGCTGAAGCCGGCGGCAGCGGCGCTGCGCAGGATCGAACCGACGTTGCCGGGATCCTGAACGCCGTCGAGCAGCACCGTATCGACGTCGTCAGCGACGCCACGTGCCGCTGCTGGCTGGCCAACGAGGGCCATGATGCCGCTTGGCGCATCGACCACCGCCAGATCGCCAAACAGGGCGTCGGCAAGGCAGGTCACCGAGCTCACCGCCGTCGTCGCCCTGCCCTGCAGATAGCTGGCGATCTCCGGCCGAGCGGCGCCGCTTTCGCTGACCAGTATTTCGTCCGGGTTGCCGTAATGCGCGCCGTAGGCCTCGATCAGATGCATGCCGTCGAGCAGCACGCGGCCGCTCTTGCGACGCTCGCGGCCACTGTGGCAGAGCTTGTGCAGCGCCTTGTAATACGGGTTTTCGCGCGAGCTGATACGTCTCATGCGCCGCGTGTCTGGCTGAGTCGGGCGACCGGCGCAAAGCTGCGGCGATGCAAGGGACACGCGCCGTGCTCGCGCAAGGCCTGTAGATGAAACGCTGTCGGATAGCCCATGTGTCGATCAAAACCGTACTGCGGATAACTGGCGTGCGCGACGAGCATGCCGGCGTCGCGCACCGTCTTGGCGAGAATCGACGCGGCAGCGATCCCCGCAACCTTGCCATCGCCGCCGACGATCGCTTCGCCGGAGCACGGCAGCAGTAGCGGACAACGATTGCCATCGATCAGGGCATGGCTGGGAAGCACCGGCCCCTGCGCACCGCGCAGTGCGGCGACGGCACGCTGCATGGCGAGCAAGCTGGCTTGCAGGATGTTGATGCGGTCGATCTCCTCGACGCTCGCTTCGGCGACCGCCCAGGCCAGCGCCGTGGCGCGTATTTCGGCGGCGAGCAGGAGCCGTTTCCTGGCCGACAGCTTCTTCGAATCGTTGAGTCCGGCGATCGTTCTGGCCGGGTCGAGAATCACCGCGGCAGCCACCACCGGCCCGGCGAGCGGACCGCGACCGGCCTCGTCGACACCACAGACCAGACCTTCAGGCGGCCGCAGGAAGGGCAACATGATCACGCCTGGCCGGCGGCAGGTAGCTAATGATTGCCGCCGCGGCCTGCTCGGCGGCGTTCTGCCGCAGGCCTAGGTGCATCTCCCGGAACAGCGCCTTGATCCGCTGCCGCAGCGCGTCATCGGCGTAGAGGTTGAGGACCGCCTGCGCGAGGTTTTCGGGGCTTGCTTCGTCCTGGATGAACTCGGGGACGACGAAGCGACCGGCAAGAACATTCGGCAGGCCGACGTACGGCAGATACGCCATCCGCCGCATCATTCGGTACGACAGCGGCGCCATTTTGTAGGCGATGGCCATCGGTCGCTTGAGCAGTGCGGCCTCGAGAGTCGCCGTGCCGCTGGCGACCAGGACAACGTCGGCGGCGGCCATCGCCTGGTGGGCATGGCCGAACAGCAGGCGAATCGGCAGCTGCGTTGCGTGACAACGGTGCAGCGCGGCCTGGAACAAGACGCGCGTTTCGCGCGTCGCCAGCGGCGCGAGAAAGAGCGCCTCGGGAAGCTGTTGCTGGATGCAGCGCGCGGTCTCGATGAAGGTGTCGGCCATGTACTGCAGTTCGGACTGGCGACTACCCGGCATGAGCGCAAAGACCGGCGCCTGCGACGACAGGCCGAGCAGCGTCCGCGCCGCGTTGCGACCGTCCTCGAGCGGCAGCATGTCGGCCAGCGGATGGCCGACGTAGCTGACCGGGATTCCCTGTTTCTCGTAAATCGCCTGCTCGAACGGAAACAGCGCCAGCACCCGCGAAACGGCCGCGCCAATCTTGTGGATGCGCTTGCCACGCCACGCCCAGATCGACGGGCTGACGTAATGAATGCTCGGGATGCCGCGCCGCTTGAGCGCCTTTTCGAGTGCCAGATTGAAATCCGGCGCATCGATGGCGATGAAAACGTCAGGTGGGTCGGCGAGCAGGCGGCGTTTGACATCACGGCGAATACCGGCAATTTCGCGATAGTGGCGAAGCACCTCGACATAGCCGCGGACCGCCAGCTTTTCCAGCGGATGCCAGGCCTCGAACCCGAGAGCGATCATCCGCGGACCGCCGATACCGAAGAACACCGCACCGGGAAGCCGGGCCTGCAGCGCTTCGATCAATTGCCCGGCGAGCAGGTCGCCGGAAGCTTCTCCGGCAACCATGGCGATCCGCAGCGGCGCCGCCAGGTTCATCGAATGATGCCGCGCTTCGATACCGTCAGGAAGTCGATCAGCGGCTGAATTTCGGGATGATCGACGACTTCCTCGTCGAGTTTGGCGCGGGCCTCTTCCAGCATCAGGCCCGATTTGTAGAGCGTCCGGTAGGCGCGTTTCAGCGCCAGCAGCGCCTCCGGCGAGAAGCCCCGGCGCTTCAGTCCTTCGGCGTTGATGCCAAAGGGGCTGGCGGTGTTGCCGGCGGCCATCACAAAAGGTGGAATATCCTGCAGGACCACCGTCCCGACGGCGGTCATGGTGTGCGCGCCGACGCGACAGAATTGATGCACACCGGTGTAACCACCCAGAATCGCCCAGTCGTCGATGTGTACGTGCCCGGCCAACTGCGCATTATTGGCAAACACGGTGTGGTTGCCGACCTGGCAGTCGTGCGCGATGTGCACATAGGCCATGATCCAGTTGTCGTCGCCGACGCGGGTAATGCCGACGTCCTGGGCTGTGCCGATGTTGAGAGTGCAGAACTCGCGAATGGTGTTGCGGTCGCCGATTTCCAGGCACGTCGGCTCGCCGTCGTACTTCTTGTCCTGCGGAGCTTCACCCAGAGAACAGAACTGGAAGATGCGATTGTCACGGCCGATGCGAGTCCGCCCGGAAATCACCACGTGCGGACCGATCACCGTGTTGTCGGCGATCTGCACGTGTTCGCCAATGATCGAATAGGCACCGATTGCAACCTTGCTGCCAAGCTGCGCGCCAGGATCGATGATTGCGCTGGGATGGATCATGGGTCCTGTCACCCGGTCGCTCCAACGACGTCGCGCTTGGCGCACATCAACTCGGCTTCGGCAACGACTTCGCCGTCAACCCGCGCTTCAGCCTTGTATTTCCAGATGCCGCGCATCTGCCGCAGGATGTGCACGTGCAGGTGCAACTGGTCGCCGGCGGTCACCGGCTTCTTGAAGCGCGCGTCGTCGATACCGACAAAGTAGAAAACCGAATTCGCATCGGGCTTGGCGCCCATCGTCTTGAACGACAGGATGCCGGCGGCCTGCGCCAGCGCTTCCATGATCAATACGCCCGGCATCACCGGGTGATGGGGGAAGTGGCCAACGAAGAACGGCTCGTTGACGGTCACGTTCTTGTAGGCATGGATGGACTTGCCCAGTTCGTAGTCGACGACGCGGTCGACCAGGAGAAAGGGGTAGCGATGCGGCAGGTGCTCCAGAATCTCGTGAATATCCATTGCATTCAAGACGTTTTCTCCATTGTTTCTAGTTTCTTCTCAAGTTCGGCGACGCGCTCGGCGAGTCTTGCCAGACGCTTGATCTGAGCCGCCGTGTGCAACCATTGCGCGTGCGCGGCGAGCGGGAAAATGCTCGTATACTGGCCCGCGGTGGGCAGGTTCCTGGTGACCATGCTGCCCGCCGAAATGTGCACGTCGTCGCTCAATTGCAGGTGGCCGATGATCATTCCGGCGCCGCCGACGGTGCACCGCCGACCAATTCTGGTGCTGCCAGCGACGCCAACGCAGCCGGCCATCGCCGTGTCGTCGCCGATGATGACGTTGTGCCCAATCTGGATCTGGTTATCGAGTTTGACGCCGTTGCCGATCACCGTGTCGTCGAGCGCGCCGCGATCGATCGAGGTATTGGCGCCGATCTCGACGTCATCGCCAATCAGGACGCGACCGATCTGCGGGATCTTGACCCAGCGCTCGCCGTCCTTGGCAAAGCCGAAGCCGTCGCCACCGATCACCGCACCGGCGTGGATGATCGCCCGCTTGCCGATCACGCAGTCACCATAAACCACGACGTTCGGGTAGAGCAGCGAATCGTCGCCAATCGCCACGCGATCGCCAATCACACATCCGGGATGGACGATGACGTTCTCGCCGATGCGTACGCCTTCGCCGATAACGACGTTTTCACCAATACTCGCCGACGCCGGCAACTCCGACTTGACCACCGCTCCGGCACGCACTCCTGGACAAGCCTGCAGCGGCGGGTTGAGGAGCGCCGCGACGCGTGCGTAATAAGCGTAAGCATTGGGGTGAACGATGCGCGGCAGCGACGTCTCGGAGGCAAACTGTGGCGGCACGATCACCGCCGCAGCCTGCGTCTTTTGTAGTTGCTGCCGATATTTTGGATTGGCAAGGAAGGCGATGCGGCGCTCCCCTGCCGACAGGAGGCTGCCGACCTGCGCGACAACCACCGAGCCATCGCCCGCCAACACGCCACCGAGACGAGCGACGATCTCGTCTAGCCGCAAACCTCCTGACACCGGCATTCCATTACTTGACCGGGTGGCGCTTACTTCGCTTCCTTGGCGTCTGACAGGGCTTTGATCACCTTGTCGGTGATGTCGAGCTTCGGGCTGACCCAGACCACGTCTTGAACGATCAGGTCATATTTCTCGCTGTCGGCGAGTTGCTTGATCGCCTTGTTGGCCTTTTCGATGATCGCCGCGTTCTCCTCGTTCTGACGCAGGTTCAGATCTTCCCGGAACTCGCGCTGCTTGCGCTGAAACTCTCGCGACAACTCCCCCAGATCCTTCTCTTTGGCGCGGCGATCGGCTTCGGCCATGGTCAGGCCATTTTTCTCGAGGCCCTCCTGAAGTCCCTGAACCTGCTTGGCCAGGCGCTGCAGATCCTGATCGCGCTTGGAGAATTCCTGCTCGATTTTCTTGGCCGCTCTGACGGCTGCAGGTGCGTCACGAAACAGGCGTTGGGTATTGACGTAGCCAACCTTCAAGGAATCTGTTGCCGACGCGTAAGACACCGGCAGCGAGGCGATCAACGCAACCAGCAGTCTGGCAATCGTTTTCTTCAAGCTATTTCTCCTGGGCTAAAAAGTGGTCCCAAACTGAAACTGGAACTTTTGGAGTTTATCATTACTTTCTTCGTTGATCGGTTGACCGAAACTGAATTTCAACGGTCCCAGGGGCGAAAGCCAGGTCGCCGTAAGTCCGACCGACATCCGCAGCCCCTGATCGGCATAGGTGTACTTGTCGGTGAACACGTTGCCGGCGTCGAAGAACGGGCCGAAACGGAATGCCTTGTCGAGACCCGGGAAGGGCATCAGGATTTCCGAGTTGAAGACGGCCTTGCGGGTACCACCGAGACGCGTGTCGGGATACAGCGGATCGACAGGTCCGAGACTCGCCGTGTCGTAGCCGCGGACCGAGCCGACACCGCCGGCATAGAAGTTTTTGTAGAACGGTAGCGTTTGTCCCTGCAAGCCGTTGGCATAGCCAAGCTCGCCACCGAGCATCAGAATCAGTTCCTTGGTGAGCCCGAAGTACTGCTGAATCTGATACGTCGTTCGATAGAAAGTCAGGTCGGCGCCCGGGATGGCGACCTCCAGGCCGGCCTTCTGGATGCCACCAGTGGTCGCCAGAATGGCGCTATCGCGGCTGTCGCGGGTCCACGACACGGTCGCCGGCACGGTGACATTGGAGTCACCGTGCTGCGCCTGAAACTGGATGTACTGGATCGGCGTTGCCACGGTGATTGGCGTGATGTCGATGGTCGTCTGATCGACCGCCAGCCCGAAGTTGAGCATTTGCTTTTCGCCAATCGGATAGCCGAAACGGATGCCGCCACCGTATGACGTGGACTGGAACGCGTAGCCGAGAGACGTCGGGTTGAGTGTGCGGTAGTAGGCGTCAAAACCCTGGCTGATGCCGTCAACGGTGAAGTAGGGATTGGTATAGTTGATACCCAGAGTCCGGTTCAACTTGCCGGTGTTCACCTGCAAGGCCAGGAACTTGCCGCTGCCAAAGATGTTGGACTGCGAGATCGAGCCCGAGAGGACGACTTTTTCCGAACTCGAATAGCCCGCCCCGATCGAGATGTTGCCGGTCGACTTCTCGGTGACGTTGACGTTGACATCGACCTGATCAATCGTCCCGGGAACCGGTGGCGTTTCGACGTTGACCTCGGAAAAGTAGTCGGTCTTGTCGATTCGCGCACGCGACGCGACGACGCGCTCGGCGTCGTACCAGCCCGCTTCCATCTGGCGCATTTCCTGGCGAATGACTTCGTCACGCGTCTTGGTGTTGCCGGTGATGTTGATCCGCCGCACGTAAGCCCGCTTGCCGGGGTCGACGAAGATGGTAAACGCGACCTGGCGCTTCTCCTTGTCGATTTCCGGCGCCGCGTTGACGTTGGCGAACGCGTAGCCCTGCGCGCCGAGCTTGTCGGCGATGTCCTTGGTACTCTCGTTGAGTTTGGCGCGCGAGAAAACGTCGCCCGCTTTGATCTTGACCGCCTTCCGGAACACTTCTTCGGGCAGCGTCAGGTCGCCGGCGAGCTTCACCGATGAAACCTGGTAGCGCTCGCCCTCAATGATGCTGATCGTGATGTAGATGTCCTTCTTGTCGGGGCTGATCGACACCTGCGTGGACTCGACGTTGAATTCCAGGAAACCCCGATCGAGATAGTACGAGCGCAGCGTTTCGAGGTCGGCAGACAGCTTCTGCTTGGAATACTGGTCGCTCTTGGTGTACCAACTGATCCAGTTGGGTGTCCGCAATTCCATGACGCCAAGCAGATCTTTTTCCTTCAGGGCGGCTGCGCCGACGATGTTGATCTGCTTGATCTTGGCGGTATCACCCTCGTCGACATTGAAGTTTACCGCCACTCGGTTGCGATCCAGCGGCGTGATGGTGGTGGTGATGGTCACCGCGTAGCGGCCGCGGGACAGATACTGGCGTTTCAGTTCCTGTTCGGCTTTTTCCAGCGTCGCCCGGTCGAAGGTGCGCGATACCGCAATGCCGACCTCCTTCAGCCCCTTGAGCAACTGCTCCTTGTCGAACTCCTTCAGGCCGACGAAGTCGATCTGGGCGATCGCTGGCCGCTCCTCGACGACGATGATGAGTACGGCACCATCGGTTTCGATCCGGACGTCCTTGAAAAAGCCGGTGGCAAACAAGGTCTTGATGACCTGCGCGGCCTTTTCGTCGTTCATCGTGTCGCCGACCTTGACCGGCAGGTAGCTGAAAACAGTTCCTGCTTCAACACGTTGAATGCCTTCGACCCGCACGTCCTGAACCGTGAACGGTTGCATGGCTGCGGCGCCGGAGGAAAAAAGTACGGCAAGCAGCCCTGCGAGCAGGTTTTTCTTCATGAGTTCAGCCGGAAATCAGTCGATTGATGTCGTTGTAGAAGGCGAAAGCCATCAGCGTGAGCAGGAGCGCCAGACCGATCTGCTGACCGATTTCCATGCTGCGCTCGGAGACTGGCCCACGCTTGATGATTTCGACGAGATAATACATCAAATGCCCACCATCCAAGATCGGGATCGGTAGTAGATTCAAGACGCCGAGACTGATGCTGACCAGCGCCATGAATTTGATGTAATAGTCGAAGCCCAGTCTGGCCGAGCGGCCGGCGTAGTCGGCGATGGTTACCGGCCCGCTGATATTTCGCCACGAGACTTCGCCGGTAATCATCTTGCCCATCATCAGCAGGGTGAAGGCCGACTTGTCCCAGGTCTCGACGACCGCCTTGCTCAGTGCCGACAATGGTCCATAGCTGACGGTGACCATCGACTCGGCGCGCGCCCGGTCGCCATCGCTGACCGTGACGCCGACGCGGCCGATCTCCTCGCCCTGCTCGTCGATGCTTGCCGGTGTCAGTGCGATTTCGATCGGCTGCCCGTCGCGCCGCACGGCGAGCACCAGCCGCAGCCCCGGTGACTGGCGAACGATATGCACGAAATCCGCCCAGCTGGCGATCGCGTGGCCATCGACGGAGAGCACTTCGTCAGCCGGGCGCAGGCCGGCTGCAGCCGCCGCACCGCCACCTTGGACCTCGCCCAGCACAGGCGGCAGGCTGGGACGGTAGAGCGCGAGCCCCAGCCTTTCCAGCGCGTCGCCCTCCCAGCCCGAACGGCGAACAGCCGAGACGTCGAGGTGGCGAATGGCGATCTCCTGGTGTCGATTGATCACTTCGAGGGCAACTCTATCGTGATCGACCGCTCGTTGCAGCACCAGCCAACGCATCTCCTGCCACGTTTGCACGCCCTCGCCGTCGACCTTGCGCACCAGCTCACCGTTTGCCAGTCCGGCCGCTGCGGCAGCGCTGACGGCTGGCGGCGTCGCGAGCAAGGGTTTGAACTCCTCCGTGCCATGCCAGAAAAGTCCCCAGTAGAGGACGATCGCCAACAGGAAGTTGGCCAGCGGGCCGGCGACAACGATCGCCATCCGCGACAGCACCGGCTGGCGGTTGAAGCTCCGGTGCAGTTCCGCCACAGGCACTTCGCCTTCGCGCTCGTCGAGCATCTTGACGTAGCCGCCCAGCGGGAACGCGGCAATCGCCCACTCGGTGTCGTCGCGGCCAAACTTCCTTGACCACAACGGCCGGCCGAAGCCGACCGAAAAACGCAGGACCTTGACGCCGAGCCAGCGAGCGGTCTGATAGTGTCCGAACTCGTGGACCACCACCAGGACGCCCAGAACCACGGCAAAAGCGGCCAGGTAATAGAGGAAAGCACTCATCGGCGCGGCTCCATGGCGATGTAGTTCTCGGCCGCTAGCCGTGCCATCCGGTCGGCGGTCAGAACCTCCGCCAGCGAGCCCAGCGCCGGCCCGGCCGGCAACTGCTGCATGGTGTCGGCAATAACCCTGGCGATCGCTGTAAAGCCGATCCGTCCATCGAGGAAAGCCTGCACCGCCACTTCGTTCGCCGCGTTGAGCGTCGTCGGCGCGCAGCCCCCATCGGCGAGCGCCCGATAGGCCAGCGCCAGGCACGGAAAACGCTCGAAGTCGGGCCGCTCGAAGTGCAGCGACGCGACCTTGAAGAGGTCCAGTGGCTCGACGCCGGCGGCGATCCGCCGCGGATACGCCAGTGCATGTGCGATCGGCGTACGCATGTCGGGATTGCCGAGTTCGGCAATTACCGAGCCATCGGTATATTGCACCAGAGAATGGACGATGCTTTCCGGATGGATCACGACCTCGATTCGTTCGGCCGGGACGTTGAACAACCAATGCGCCTCGATGATTTCCAGGCCCTTGTTCATCATCGTCGCCGAATCGACCGATATCTTTCGTCCCATGACCCAGTTCGGATGCGCGCAGGCTTGCTCGGGACCGACCGACTCGAGGTCGGCCAGAGCCGTCGTTCGAAACGGTCCACCCGACGCGGTGAGGTACAGGCCACTGACGCCGCTGTCGCTGAGGTCACCCGAATAATCACTGGGCAGCGACTGAAAAATGGCGTTGTGTTCGCTATCGATCGGCAGCAGAACGGCACCGCTCTGGCGAACGGCACGCATGAAAACCGCGCCGGCCATGACCAGCGCCTCCTTGTTCGCCAACAGGATCTTCTTGCCCGCTTCGACAGCGGCCAAGGTCGGCGGCAAGCCGGCCGCGCCGACGATGGCCGCCATCACCGCGTCGACTTCCGGCAAGCGCGCCATCCGCAGCAAGGCCTCAGGGCCGTACGCGACATCGGTCGGGCAGCCTGCTTGAGCCAGCCGCGCCGCGAGATCGGCCGCCAGAGCGGCATCGCCGATGACCGCATGACGCGGCCGAAACTCGAGGCATTGCGCGAACAGCAGGTCGACCTGGCGATGCGCGCACAGCGCCAGTAGCCGATAGCTCTGCGGGTGGCGACGCACGACGTCGAGCGTACTAACGCCGATCGAGCCGGTCGATCCCAGAATGGTCAAATTTTGCACAGATCTCTCGCCAGCGCTCAAGGCAGCGTCGCCAGCCAAAGCAGCGCGACCAGCGGCAAGGTCGACGTGAGACTGTCGATACGGTCCAGGACACCACCGTGACCCGGCAGCACCTGGCTGCTGTCCTTCAGGCCGGCCTGACGCTTGAGCAGCGATTCGAACAGATCACCCATGACGCTGATCACCGTGAGCAAGATCAGGACCAGCAGCAGCAACAAATAATTGTCGGCCAGCACGGCCGGCAGCCGCGACGACAGCAGGAATCCATAGGCGACGACCGCAACGCCACCGCCGATCGCCCCCTCCCAGGTCTTGCCCGGGCTAATGTTGGGTGCCAGCTTGTGTTGGCCGAAGCGTCGTCCGGCGAAATACGCGCCGATATCCGCCAGCCAGACGACGGTCATGATCGCCAGCAAGGATAGCGGGCCGGCTTGCCGCAGTTGGACCAGCGCCAGCCACGTCGGCAGAATCAGCAGCAGCCCGATGAGCAAGCCGAGTGGCGCATTTGACAAGGGCCAGCGCCGTCGCAGCCAGAGCGGTACGGCGAACAGCCACCAGGCCGCGGCAGGCAGGTAGAAATACGCCCCCAGACGCCGTGCCGTATTGGCAGGATCCGCATCCAGACCAACGGCCGCCGGCTCGAGAACGCTGATCGCCGCGCACAGCAGCGCCAGGATAAGAGCCAGCAGAATCCGTAGCGAGCCACCGAGGCGCATCAGCGCGCCCCACTCCCAGGCAGCGACGGCAGCCACCGCCGTGGCGAACAACAACCAACCCAGCGGCGGCAGGTAGAAGAGTGCGAAAAAGAAAGCGGCAAACAGAAAGACCGCGGTGATTACCCGCGTCCTAAGCATCTACCCGCGGACCTGTCGGAGATGCCGGTGACGGCGTGTTGCCGAGCAGCTGTTCGCTGGTTCGCCCGAATCGCCGCTCGCGCTGCCGATAAGAGGCCAGCGCCGCGTCGAAAGCTGTCGTGTCGAACTCGGGCCACAGCACGTCGGTGAAATACAACTCGGTATAGGCGAGCTGCCAGAGCAGGAAGTTGCTGATTCGCTGCTCGCCGCCGGTGCGGATAAAGAGATCGGGCTCGGGTGCGTAGCTCATCGCCAGGTGCTGAGTCAGATCGCTCTCGGTCCACTCGCCATTCCTGTCCGGCTCGCAGCGCAGTAGCCGCTTGACCGCCTGGACGACATCCCAACGGCCACCGTAGTTCGCCGCAATGGTCAGCACCAGCTGATCGTTGGCAGCCGTTCGTTGCTCGGAGACCCGGATCAACCTCTGCAGCTCGGGCTCGAATCGTGACAGGTCGCCAATCACGCGCAGGCGGACACCATTGCGATGGAGCTTGCTGACCTCGTCCTTCAAGACGCGAACGAAGAGCTGCATCAACAGCGACACCTCCTCTTCAGGACGACGCCAGTTCTCGGAGCTGAAGGCAAAAAGTGTCAGGTACTCAATGCCCCGATCAAGACACGCCTTGACCGTCGCGCGCACCGTCTCGACACCGCGATGATGGCCAGCGAAACGTGGCAGCAGGCGCTTCTTGGCCCACCTTCCGTTGCCGTCCATGATGATCGCCACATGCCGCGGGACCGCCGACGTTGCCGGGAGATTGCGTGTGGAACTACCGAAGAGAGCCATTGCGATTACTCGACCGACCGCTTCTAGATCGCCATCAACTCGGCTTCCTTGTGGTCAAGCTGCTTGTCGACGTCGGCAACGTGGCGGTCGGTGAGCTTCTGGATTTCGTCCTGCGCACGGTGCTCCTCATCCTCTGAACACTCTTTGTTCTTGAGCATCTCCTTCAGCGTGGCGATGGCGTCACGTCGCAAATTACGCAGGGCCACTTTGGACCCTTCGGCCTCGCCCTTCACAACCTTGATCAATTCCCGGCGCCGATCCTCGGTCAGCGCCGGCATCGGCACGCGAATCAGATCACCTTGCGACGACGGATTGAGACCGAGATCGCAGTCGCGGATGGCCTTCTCGACCTTCGCCGCCATACCCTTTTCCCAGGTCTGTACGCCGAGCGCACGAGCGTCGATCACGGTCACGTTGGCGACCGTGTTGATCGGCACCTGCGAACCGTAATACTCGACCTGCACATGGTCGAGCAAGCCGGTGTGAACGCGGCCGGTGCGCACTTTCGCGAGGTCGGTCTTGAGCGCCTCGAGCGACTTCCTCATCTTTACTTCGGTGGTCTTCTTGACATCTTCTATGGACATTGTTCTGTGTCTCCGTCAGCAATACACCAGGGTGCCTTCGTTCTCGCCCATCGTCACCCGCCGCAAAGCCTCGTGCTTGAAAATCGAGAAGACGTTGATCGGCAACTTCTGGTCTCGGCAAAGGGCAAAAGCGGTGGCATCCATTACCGCCAGATTCTGCGAGATGGCATCGTCGAAACTGATCCGGTCGTAGCGTACGGCCAAGGGGTCCTTCTTGGGGTCTGCCGAGTAGATACCGTCCACCTTGGTCGCCTTGAGGACGATTTCAGCACCGATTTCGGCACCACGCAAGGCGGCCGCCGTGTCGGTCGTGAAAAACGGGTTGCCGGTACCGCCGGCAAAGATCACCGTCCGGCCCTGTTCCAGGTAACGAATGGCCTTGGCACGAATGTAAGGCTCGACCACCTGCTCGATGTTCAGCGCCGACTGGACGCGTGAAACCATTCCGGCCGAGCGCATGGCATCGTGCAGGGCAAGCCCGTTCATGACCGTCGCCAGCATTCCCATATAGTCCGCCTGCGCGCGGTCCATGCCTGAAGCAGCTGGGGCAACACCACGAAAGATGTTGCCACCGCCGATCACCACGCCGACCTGAACGCCCATCTCGACAATCGCCTTTATTTCGGCAACGATTCCCGAAATGGTCTGCCGGTTGATGCCGTAAGCATCGGAGCCCATCAGGGCCTCACCGGAGAGTTTGAGTAGGATACGTTTATATTTCGGCGCGTTCTCGGACATGGCAATCGTGCTCCTTGAGTCAGGCCTGGTCAGCCACGGGAAATCAACTACTCGACTATTTCTGGGCGGCAGCGGCCTGCGCAGCAACTTCGGCCGCGAAGTCGTTGCTCTTCTTGGCAATTCCTTCACCGACCACGAACAGCGTGAAGCCAGCCACCGAAGCACCCTTGGCCTTGAGCAGCTGGGCGATCGTTTGCTTGCCATCTTCGGCCTTGACGAAGACCTGACCGAGCAGCGTCACTTCGTTCAGGAATTTCTGCACCGAGCCTTCGGCGATCTTCTCGAGCATCGCTTCCGGCTTACCGGCTTCCTTTGCTTTCTCGATCGCGATACGACGCTCGCTGTCGATCAGATCGGCGGCGACACCGCTCGCGTCGAGTGCCTTCGGCTTGCCCGCTGCGATCTGCATCGCCAGATCCCTGGCCAACTGGTCGTCGCCCCCCAGGCAATCGAGCAGGACGCCGATCTTGGCGCCGCCATGAACGTAGCAAGCGAGCTTCCCCTTGGCCTGCGTGCGAACGAAGCGGCGAATCGACAGGTTCTCGCCGATCTTGCCGACCAGCGCGGTGCGCGTCGATTCGACGCTGCCGTCACCCATCGGCAAGGCCGACAGGGCGGCGACATCGGCCGGGTCATTGGCGGCAACCAGCGCTGCACAATCGCCGGCCAACTTCAGAAAGTCGTCATTCTTGGCGACAAAGTCGGTTTCGCAGTTGACTTCGACCAGCGCACCCAGCGTCCTGTCGTCCGACAGGTAGATGGCGACGATGCCTTCAGCGGTGATCCGACTTGCTGCCTTGCTGGCCTTCGAGCCCAGCTTGACGCGCAGAATTTCTTCGGCCTTGCTTATGTCGCCAGCGGCCTCGGTCAGCGCTCTCTTGCACTCCATCATCGGCGCGTCGGTTCTTTCGCGCAGCTCTTTCACCATACTTGCGGTAATTTCCGCCATTTCATTCTCCACTTGCAAACACTGCCGGAAAGGCCGGCAGCGCCTCACTGAACATTACTGAACACAGTCATGACAAACAACTGGCCGGCGGCGGGTCCCCCGCACAGCCGGCCAGAGCAGCAGGTACTCAGTCGTCGCTGGCTTCTTCGATGAACTCATCACCCGAAACGGCTTCGATGATTTCCTCGACGAACTGGCTGCGTCCTTCAAGAACGGCGTCGGCGACGCCACGCGCGTACAGCCGGATGGCCCGCGAGGAGTCATCGTTGCCGGGAATGACGTAATCGATACCCTCCGGCGAATGGTTGGTATCGACCACCGCGACGATCGGGATTCCCAGCTTGTTGGCTTCGGTGATCGCAATCTTGTGATAACCGACGTCGATCACGAATAGCGCGTCGGGAAGCGTCACCATATCCTTGATGCCACCGATCGACTTGAGCATCTTCTCGAGTTCGCGCGTGGTCATCAGCGCCTCTTTCTTGCCGAGTCGCTCCAGAGAGCCATCTTCGACCATCGCCTCCATCTCCTTGAGGCGCTTGATCGATTGTTTGATGGTCTTGAAGTTGGTCAGCATGCCGCCCAGCCAGCGCTGGTCGACATACGGAGAAACGCAACGCGACGCTTCCTCGGCGATGATTTCACGAGCCTGCCGCTTGGTTCCAACAAACAGGATGTTGCCCTTGTTGGCCGATAGCTTGCGAACGAAGTTCATCGCTTCGTTGTATTTGGCAAGCGTGCTCTCGAGGTTGACAATGTGGATCTTGTTACGGGCGCCGAAGATGTACGGCGCCATCTTCGGATTCCAGAATCGTGTCTGATGACCGAAGTGAACGCCGGCCTCCAGCATCTGACGCATCGTTGTAGACATATGTTTTTACTCTCAAATCAGGGTTAGACCACCATCCGCCCAGCTACAGCCTGTCGTGTTGTTCTGGCAGGCACCCTTGAACAGGCGAATGTGCGTAATAGGGCTTGCCACATCGGCCAGCCCGGCGCACCACGAAGGCACGCTTTCCGGTTTCGCTGACACAGGCCAGCAAAACCGGCCGATAGTACCACCAAGCGAGGCATAAATTCAAATCGCGCGCGCCCTCCTCAGCCCTGACGCATGACCTCCCCGAATCGACAGCACTTGCCGGTTACGCCCACTTTCGCCGCCGAGGCGGCCAGATGGGGGTTGGCTAGCGGCAAGGGAGCGCTTGCGGCGCGGGGGTTTGGTGTTCAGTCAGTGGGACAGGAGAGGTCGAGGGAGCTCCGTTACGATCGCCAGGCGAGCCTTTCCCGGCGCGGGGTGCGCCGCGCTTGGGAAGATGTGTTGGGCAGGCCTGGGCAAGGTTATTCGAGTTGCAGCAGGAACGGTTCGGCGAGAAGCAGACGCAGGCGTGCTGGGTCAAGCCAGGGCGCAGCACAGGAATTACGGATGAAGGCGATGGCGCCGCGCACACCGAGTTCTTGATACAGGTTGCGTAACTGCCGGGTGAAACGTGCCAGGGTATTGAACACATGCGCCAGGCGCATGAGGAGGTGATAGCCTTTCATGGCATTCCAGTCGAGGGCAAAGGCATGCTCGTAGTGGTAGCCCTGATGTTTTTCGACGAGGAAGCCCGCTTCGATGCCCCAACGGTGGCGGGCACCGAGGTTGCAGCGCTCATGGACATTGTCTTGTCTGAGCGGTTGGCTGGAGAGCCAGGCGTGGCGCGATGTTTCGGTGACGGTCCTGGCCTGTTCATCGATCTTTTCCCAGCTTTCCTCACAGACCACCAGGTTCAGCTTGAGACGCTGACGCCCGTTGGCCGCGAAGGCGTAGTCGATGTCGTTGACCCAGCTGAAGTGTTGTCGGCGCCTTCCCCAAGCGCGCTGCACGGCTTGTGGCTTCAGGGCGTGGAGTGCGCGGAACTCCTGCCAGACCGTGGACAAATCCTTGTCCTTAAGCACGATAATGAACTGCCAGTGGGCGCGCAAGCAGCGCTGCATCACCGGCCCGTTGGCGTAAAGGCCGTCGAGCAGGAGCAGGATCGGCAGGCGGGGGAACAGCGTCTTGAGCCGGTCGCTCAAGCGCACAAAGCCGCGCAGCTCGCAGTCCTGCTTTTGCGCTTCGGTATCGCCCAGCGCGTGTTCGAGGAACTCGCTGAGCAGTGGGACGACCAGGCCGTTGTGGAAAGCCAGGCTGGCCTCGAGGACGTAGACGAAGTACTGGGTGTGGCGGGTTTCCTCCTTGCCGACGGTGCGCTGGAGGAGTTCCTCCGCCCAGAGGGTGTCGCCGGCGACCTTCTGCGAGCCGTCGATGGCGATGGGGTAGCAGTGGTTGATCAGATAGCGGCGGAAGCTCTTGCCGCGGATCAGCCGCTTCACCAGATCGACGTGGGCCTGCTCAAGGTGGTCAAGGTCGATGTCGCGCAGCAGCCGAAACAGGGTGTCGGCGTGTGGCAGGGTCTCGATCTCCGGGAACAGCAGGTGGAGGTTGGCCATGAACTGGGGACGGGATATTTCGCGGTTGGTCTCGCGCCGAGAGGAGAACTGAAAGACGAACATCAGCAGACCGTAAAGCAGCAGCGCGGTCAGCTTGTGGCGGCGCTTCCTGGGGTCTCTCGGGTCGGGAATTTGTTCCAGTTGCTCGAGCAAGGCGGGTAGCTCTTTGCGCAGGAGACGCGTCTTTTTGCTCACGGCGTCCTCGCGGGCCTCCCTTTCCTCGCCGACGGTCGCGAAGGCTGAGCATCGGTTGGGCAGAGAAGTGGGGGAGTGGAGGACTTGTCCACTCGCGCGCCGTTTCGCGTTCAGTGCCTTTTCCTGCCGTTTCTTCTCTGAGCGCAGCTCCTTGAGGGCAGCGCGTGTCGGGCGACGGCAGGGTTTGCTCATGGCCGGGAGCTCCCAGGGGCGGCACACAGCCGGTCGCGACAATCGGCGCTCAGCGGTTTGAGCCACACCTGGCGGGGCGTGCTGCGATACGACTGGCCGGGGCGGGCCAGCCCGCGCCCGCTGGTTGCCCCGAGCAACTGCCAACCGGCCGCGCGGTAACAGGTGCCGGTATAGTGACGAGGATCGACGAAAGTCTCCAGCAACAGGGGCTCGAAGCCCCAGTGATCGAGCCAGTCCGCGCGTGCGCGGCGCGCGAGTTGTCCGAGCACATGACTGGCCAGATGCGGCACCCGGACGTGGGGAAAGATCAGGAAGCGGCTGTTGTTCACCACCCGCGCCAGGTTCTCGCGGCGGGCCTGGGCCGTCCAGCCGATCCAGCGGTCGCGCACGGCGACCGCGCGGGCAGCGCCGGCCAGCAGGACGCTGCCGAGCCGCCGGTCGCCCGCCGTGATGAAGTAGCGCAGGCGGTAGCCGAAGGCCCCCTGGAAACCCAGTGGGTGCCAGCGCGCCACCAGCGCATCCCACTGCGCCACCAACGCCGCGTCGCGAACGACTTCCAGGCAGACCGGTGCGAGTGCCGACAGGGCGCAGTGCACGGGAAGCTCCCCGGTGACCGTATCTACGGGTGCCGCGGGCGGCGCGCAACGGCGTGCTGACGACGGCCTTATCGCCGGCAGTGTCAGCAGCCCGGCCGCCTGCAAACGCTCCAGAAACTCCAGGCAGGCGCTGATCTTCGCCGTCCCTGTCAGAGTGGTCCACCCCAGGTGCTCGCAGACCGTCGCCGCCAACTCCTTGCGCGCCAATCCCGGCAGCCACGCCACCGTCCCGCACACCTCGGCGATCTCCGCGGCGCTGAATACGCGACCGCAGTGCACCCACTCCCCTTCGCTCGTTGCAACCACCACGATACCTCCGGCTGAAACGTGGACCAATGACCCTCCACCTATCCTGCCAGAAGTCCCCCCGGCTGTCTAGCTCCCTTGTGCGAAACCTTTTTTGCCTGCCCACCGCAACGCCTTGCCAGTACTGGGCTGGCGCAGTCATGCTTCAGCGCTGCGCCCTCCTGCTGTTTCCAGGCGCCGGCACCGAGCAGCCACAGACCACCGCCGACGCCCTCCGGCAAATTGCCTAAGCCCCTGGCTTCCTTTATCCTTCGTCCCTCTTCTCATCTCGACCCCGAGCTCCACGCATGAGCATTACACTCAAGACCCCGCAGGAAATCGACAAGATGCGCGTCGCCGGCCGACTGACGGCCGAGGTGCTCGACTACATAGCGCCGCAGATCAGGTCGGGAATCACCACCGGCGAACTCGATCGACTGTGCCACGACTACATTGTCGATGTTCAGGGTGGTATCCCTGCGCCGCTCAACTACGCGCCACCGGGCTACCAGCCGTACCCAAAATCGGTCTGCACCTCGGTAAACCACCAGGTCTGTCACGGCGTTCCCGGCGATCGGCAGCTGAAAAACGGCGATATCGTCAATCTCGACGTGACGGTGATCAAGGACGGTTATCACGGCGACAGCAGCCGCATGTTCCTGGTCGGCGAAGCGTCGGTGCAGGCACGACGGCTGTGCGAGATCACCTTCGAATGCCTGTGGCTGGGAATCGCGCAGGTCAGGGCCGGCGCGCACCTCGGCGACATTGGTCACGCGATTCAGCAGCACGCCGAAAAATCGGGCTATTCGGTGGTCCGCGAGTTCTGCGGTCACGGCATCGGCGCCAAGTTCCACGAAGAACCACAGGTTCTTCACTATGGCCGACCACACACCGGTATCCGGCTCGAAGCGGGGATGGTTTTTACCATCGAGCCGATGATCAACGCCGGCAAGGCAGCCATCAGGACGATGGCTGACGGCTGGACGATCGTCACCAAGGATCACAGCCTGTCCGCACAATGGGAGCACACCATCCTGGTCACCGAGGCCGGGTACGACGTCCTCACCGTCTCCGAGGGTACGCGCCAACCTCCGGACAGCATCGGCTAGCAGACAATGGACGCCGAGGTTGTTGATCCGCAAGCGCTGGTCGCACGCTGCCGCGCACACTTGCAAGTCGAGCAGGCGGCAATCCGCGAGCACTATCTCGCCGACGGTAACGCGCCGCGCCTGCTGCGCGAGCGCTGCCGCCTGATTGACGGCGTCCTCTGCGACTTGTGGCAGGCTCTGCGTTTGCCAGCGTCGCTGGCGCTGCTCGCTGTCGGCGGCTACGGGCGCGGCGAACTCTACCCCGCGTCGGACGTCGACCTGCTGCTGCTGCTGCCGGAGCCACCCGACGAAGTGCTGACCAGACAACTGGAGCAGGCAGTCACTCTTTGTTACGACATCGGACTGGAAGTCGCGCCCAGCGTCCGCACGGTTGCCGAGTGCGCCGACGCCGCCGCCGGCGATCTGACGATTCAGACCGCCTTGCTTGAGTCGCGCCTGCTGACCGGCAGCGATCAACTCTTCCACGACTTCTCGACAGAACTGGAAAAAGTCCTTGATCCGCACACGTTCTTCGAAGCCAAGCGAAGCGAGCAGGACGAACGCCACCTGCGCTACGATGACACGCCCTACAGTCTGGAACCGAACTGCAAGGAAGGTCCGGGTGGCCTGCGCGATTTGCAGTCGATTCTGTGGATTGCCAGCGCCGCGGGCTACGGTCGCACCTGGGACGATCTGGCGCAATACGGCTTCCTGACCCACGAAGAAGAAAAGCAGCTGAAGCGCTGCATCGGCTTCCTGCAGCAGTTACGAACCCGCCTGCACATTCACGTCGGCCGCCGCGAAGACCGGCTCCTTTTCGACTACCAGACGGCGCTCGCTGAACAACTGGGCTACCAGGCGACGCCGACCCGCCGCGCCAGCGAGCGGCTGATGCAGGGCTACTACCGTACGGCGAAGGAAGTCACGCAGATCAACGCCATCTTGCTGCTGAACATCGGCGCCGCCATTAGCCCGTTGCCGGAGCAGCTGCCGCAGGCGATCAATGACCGCTTCCAGAACGCTCACGACTTGCTCGACGTGGTCGACGACGAAACCTTCCACCGCGATCCCGCCGCCATGCTTGAGGCTTTCCTGTTGATGCAGCAGCATCCCGAGCTGCAGGGAATGAGCGCGCGCACCCTGCGTGCCCTGTGGCACGCCCGCACACTGATCGACGATGCTTTTCGTAGCGAGCCCGGCAATCGTGGCCGCTTCCTTGAGATCATCAAGCAGCCGCGCGGCGTGCTGCATGCCATGCGGCTCATGAATCAGTTCGGCGTTCTTGGCCGCTACCTGCCCAATTTCGGCAAGATTGTCGGTCAGATGCAACACGACCTGTTCCATGTGTATACGGTCGACCAGCATATCCTGCGGGTCCTGCGCAACCTGCGGCGCTTTCTGGCCGACGAGTTTGCGCACGAATACCCGCTGTGCAGCGAGTTGATCAGCGATTTTCGTCACCCCTGGGTACTCTACATCGCCGCCCTTTTCCACGACATCGCCAAGGGTCGAGGGGGTAACCACTCGCGCCTTGGCGCCGTCGATGCCGCCGAGTTCTGCGCGGCGCACAAGCTCGACGCCGACGATAGCGAACTGATCGTCTGGCTGGTCGAGCAGCATCTGCTGATGTCAACCGTTGCACAGAAACAGGACATTGCCGACCCCGAAGTGATGGGCGCATTTGCCGCGATAGTCAAGAACGAACGTCACCTGATCGCACTTTATCTGTTCACCGTCGCCGACATCCGCGGCACCAGCCCGAAAGTCTGGAACAGCTGGAAGGGGCAGTTGCTCGAACAGCTGTTCAGGAGCACCTGCCGAACGCTGCTCGCCGGCGGCCAGGTGCCGGTCAGGCAAGGACTGATCGAAGAGCGCCAAAATGAAGCTTTGCGCCTGCTGCGCTATTTCGCCCTTCCCGACGCGGTGCACGAACGCCTCTGGAAGCAGCTTGACACCGTCTACTTCCTCCGCCATTCGGCGGAAGAGATCGCTTGGCATACCCGGGCACTGCACTATCGGACGAATGTCGAGCAACCGGTCGTCAAAGCGCGCATCAACCCGCAAGGCGACGGGCTCGAGGTGATGATCTATACGCTCGACCAACATGACTTGTTCGCGCGTCTGGTCGGCTTCTTTGGCCGCGCCGGCTACACCATCGTCGATGCCAAGATCCACACCACACGTCACGGCTATGCCCTGGACAGCTTCATGCTGCTTGACCTCAGCGATCGCGACAGCGATCGGTCGATGATCAGCTACGTCGAGCACGAACTGACGGTCCGCCTGAGCCGACAGAGTCCGCCCGAGGCGCCAGGCAGCGGGCGAATCTCGCGGCAAGTGAAGCATTTCCCGATTCAACCCATGGTCACCATCGAACCCGACGAAAAAGGCTCGCATTACGTGCTTTCGGTAAGTGCGGCCGATCGCCCAGGCCTGCTTTATAGCGTGGCAATGACATTGGCCACACATGGTGCTAATCTACATACAGCTAAGATCTCCACTCTCGGCGAACGCGTTGAGGACACTTTCCTGATCAGCGGCGGCGACCTCGGCAGAACGTCAAGCCGCATCAAACTCGAAACCGAGTTGCTGGAGCGTTTGAAACTTTGATCGCGCCGTTCGGCGCGTGGCTCATGAGCACAGCTTGGTGAGCCACCCCGGGAGCGGCGAAAAACCGAGGAGCAGCCACCGATGGAGACTGTCGGTTTTTTTTACACCCGGGCACTTCAGGGCTCATTCGAGAACGAGACAAAATCTCTATCAAGCTGATTTATAGATTTATATCTATTGCAAATCAGAAATGGCACGGAAGTTGCTTAAGGTCTATTGAAGAACTGTTTGTTCAGGAAAAGTGCGTAGCCGCGGCAGGAGCGTCCAGCATCTTTGGTCAAAACGTGACGTAATCGACAGTCAATTTGCGTCGCGAGAGCGAAGATAAGGGTCAGCCAGACAAGAACTGCGCGCCGCCTTGGCCACCCTAGCGAAGCGCTTGCTGATTGATCACCGCGGAACGAGCTTGTGGAAGCTGTCACACCTGCACCGCAGACGAAAACTTTTAGGAGCTGCACCGATGAAATCTACGGAACACCTTGACGACGCGAACAAGTCGGTCGATTTGTCATCTGCACCCGGTGCGACAGCCAACCCCGAAAGTGCTTTGATTTCGGACGCGAAGCGGCGGCGCCTGGTCCGCGGTGCAATGGCTCTCGCGCCATTGGTGCTGACTTTGCGGAGCGGCGCGGTAGCGGCGGCGGTATCGTGCACGGCTGCAAAAGCGATCGGGACGCTCGAGCAAGTTGTAACAACGGATGAAAACGGTCAAGCCATTACCCGATTCAAGATTAACGCTACAGAGGGCATTCCGAGCGGCCAGTCGGAAGTTTGCGCCACTGACGCGCAGCAATGCCCTGCCAATGGCGGAGAAGGGATAAAGATCAACGGCGGAGTTCAAAACGGCGTTGTCCTGGAACAGGGGGCGCCCGGCGGCGGCGTTGCCTATCGCTATTGCGATGGCGGCTTGTACAACAATAATCAGCCGGTTGCGATCCTCAGTGCTGCAAGCGCCACCTCCCTCTACGGTTAGACGTCTCGGCAAGCTTTTCTGGAATGCGATAGAATGCGCTCCAGAACTTTCCTGATGGCGGCGTGCACGGCGCGAGAGCCGAGCTGATGCTGGTGTCGCCGCTTGCTGATCGCTTGATCTGGCAAGAGTGGGATGATATCTACATTGTTTATCAGCCGGCAGCTGCCGCGACGCACGTTTTCAACGAGACCACCGTATTGATCTTGAAATGCCTGCAACAAGGTCCCCTGTCGATGGAAGTGCTCAGGCACCAAACCGAAGCTGCCCTTGGTGTTAGCCAGGATGAACTGGCCGCCAACGATTTCGAATTCGCTACGACGAGGCTGGAGGAACTGGGCCTGGTCGAGTTCGTGGACGACCCCAGCACCGCACAATGATCGTCGGTGACCTTAGTCGCCGGGAATTGGCTGATCGCTTGGCGGGAGAAGGTCTGGCACTCCAGTTCGGCCCTTTCAATCTCAGGATTCGCTCCAACCTCGGCTCCTTCGCGTCACTCGCCCATCAGCTGTACGAGCCCTACCCCCTGCCAGAGCCGGCAGCGATCAGCGACTTTCACGTCGACATCAGCGCACCGCGCGGGCTGCGCCGCTGGCTACGCCGGCAGGCGTGCTTTGGCATCGATGGACAATTGCCCTTCGCTCCCTATACCATCGAACATGCCTTTCCGGCGCTCGAATGGGGAATCAACTGGTGCGTTGCGACGCGCGCCCATCACTTGCTGCTGCTGCATTCAGCGGCGGTTGAGCGCAATGGCCGGGCGATCGTGTTTCCGGCCTCGCCGGGCGACGGCAAGTCGACGCTCTGTACCGCACTGATCCACTCCGGCTGGCGCCTGCTCTCCGACGAATTCGGAATTGTCCGGCCCGAAGATGGCATGCTGCTCCCCATACCGCGCCTGATCCCGCTGAAGAACCAGTCGATCGAGGTGATCCGGAAATTCAGGCCCGAGGCGATCATCGGGCCGTCCTTCCTGGAAACCCGCAAGGGCACGGTAGCGCATGTACGGCCACCGGTGGAAAGCATCAGGCGCGCGCAGGAGCCGGCGCGTCCGCGCTGGCTCGTTTTCCCGCGCTGGGTCGCCGGGGCGCCCTTCACCCTCGAAGCAATGCCGAAAAGCCAGGCTTTCCTGAGCGTGGCAACCAACGCGTTCAACTACGAGGTCCTCGACGAAATTGCCTTTCGGCTGGTTACCGAGATGGTCCGCTCCTGCGATGCGTATTCCCTGGTCTACTCGGATCTCGACGACGCGGTCAACGCGCTCGACAAACTTTCGCAGGCCAGCGATGGCTAAACCCGCCAGCGAAAACCGGCGAGCGCAGCGGCTTCTGTTCGAGGCGCTGCAGGCGCCCGAAAAACTGCCCGCCCTGCCACCTGCCGACTGGGAACTGCTGCTGCGCGTAGCCCGCCGCAACAGGCTACTCGGACGACTGCAGTCCGATCTCGAACAGGCGAATTTGCTCGGCCAGATCCCGCCCCGCGCCGCCGCCCATCTGCGGGCCTCCCACAACGTCATCGCGCATCGGCAGACGCTGATCTCCTGGGAAGTAAACCGTCTGCTGTGGGCGCTCAAGGGCATCGACGTGCCGCTGATCCTGCTCAAGGGCACCGGCTATCTGCTGGCCGGCTTGCCGCCGGCGCGCGGCCGGATCTTCGCCGACCTCGATCTGCTGGTGCCGGAAGATCGGCTCGGCGAAATCGAGGAAAGACTCGTCGAACGCGGCTGGTTCAAGACCGACATCGACCCGTACGACGACCGTTACTACCGCGTCTGGATGCACGAGATTCCGCCGCTCCGTCACCGCGAGCGGGGTACCGAAATCGACATTCATCATCGGCTGCTGCCGAAGACCAGCCACCTGAAATCGGACCCGGCACCACTATTCGCGGCGGCCCGACCACTCGCCGACCCGCGGCTACGCGTTCTTGCACCTGCCGACATGGTGCTGCACGCCCTGGTGCACCTGTTTCTCGAGGGCGATCCCGACGAGGGTCTGCGCCTGCGCGATCTGGTCGATGTCCACGATCTGCTTTGCCACCATGGCCAGGAGCCAGGATTCTGGGCGGGCCTGGCGCTACGGGCACGCGAGCTTGGTTTTCAGCGACCCTTATTCTACGGCCTGCATCATGCGCAACGACTTTTCGGCACGCCGATTCCCCCGGAGGTACTACGCGGGCTGGCCGACGCGGCGCCGGCCTGGCCGATCCGCGGGCTGATGGATCGCCTGATTCACCTGGCGCTGCTGCCTGAACACCCGGATTATCCCTCGCGCCTGGCGGCCCTCGCCCGCTGGCTGATCTATGTGCGCGCCCACTGGTTGCGGATGCCACCCGGCCTGCTGGCCCGACACCTGTCGCGCAAGGCGTGGTTGCGCTTTCGCGGCTTCCGCAAGCGGATCGATCTGGCGCAACTGGACCTTAAGCAGCAATAGCCGGCAAGACCGCGCCAGCGGCGGCAAACGCGAACAAATTCCGGACAAAGCGATATACTGTAAATAACAACAGTATTTCACGATGTCCGATACCCTGCCGCTCTACGCCGAACTGCACTGCTGCTCCAACTTTTCCTTCCTGCGCGGTGCCTCGCATCCCGAAGAACTGGTCGAGCACGCGCAGGCGCTCGGCTACAGCGCGCTGGCGATCACCGACGAAGCGTCGCTGGCCGGTATCGTGCGCGCGCATCGAGCGGCCAGCGCGCGTGGCCTGCCACTCATCATCGGCGCCGAATTTCGTCTCGCCAATGAATCGGGGGCCAGCCTCAGGCTGATCCTGCTGGCGCAGAACCGTGCCGGCTACGGCAATCTGTCGGCACTGATCACGCTGGCCCGTAGACGCGCGCGCAAGGGCGACTACCGCCTGTCCCGCGGCGACCTCGAGAGTCCCGGCAATTTCGCTGGCAGCAGCGGCGCCGTTCCCGATTGCCTGGCCTTGTGGATCCCGAGCGCTGACAGCAGCGCGACAGACGGGTGCTGGCTGGCAACGCGCTTTCCGGCGCGCTCGTGGTTGGCCGTCGAACTGCATGCCGGCGGCGACGACGCGTCGCGACTGGCGAGGCTGCTGGAACTGGCCAAAGCGAGCGGCCTGCCGGCAGTCGCCGCCGGCGACGTGCACATGCACCAACGCGCCCGCCGGCCACTGCAGGACACGCTAACGGCAATTCGCCTGAAGTGCACGGTCTTTGCCGCTGGCCGCGCGCTCTTTGCCAACGGCGAGCGCCACCTGCGCAGCCGCCTGCGGCTGGCACGGCTCTATCCACCCGCGCTGCTGGCAGAAACGTTGGCCATCGCCGGCCGCTGCAATTTCTCGCTCGCCGAACTGCGCTACGAATACCCCGACGAAGTGGTGCCAAACGGCCAGACGGCGTCGGACTTCCTGCGTGGCGAAGTGGAAAAAGGGCTGTGCCGACGCTATCCCGGCACGCTGCCGCCCGGCGTCCGCGAGCGTGTCGACCACGAACTGGCGCTGATCGGCGAACTCGCTTACGAGCCCTACTTCCTGACCGTCTACGACATCGTCAATTTTGCGCGCAGCCGCAACATCCTTTGCCAGGGACGCGGCTCGGCGGCCAATTCGGCGGTGTGTTACTGCCTCGGCATCACCGAAGTCGATCCGGCGCGCTCGACGCTTCTTTTCGAACGCTTCATCTCGCGTGAGCGCGGCGAGCCACCGGATATCGACGTCGATTTCGAACACCAGCGACGCGAGGAGGTGATCCAGTACCTCTACGCCAGGTACGGACGTGACCGCGCCGCGCTGACGGCCGCGGTGATCACCTACCGAACGCGTGGCGCGCTGCGTGACGTCGGCCGCGCGCTCGGCTTCGGCAACGCCCAGATCGACGCCCTGACCGCTTCGCTGGCCTGGTGGGACCAGCGCGATCAACTACCCGATCGCCTGCGCGCGGTCGGCCTCGATCCGGCGGCGCCGCGCGTTGCCAAATGGCTGGCGCTGGCCGACGCACTGCGCGGTTTCCCGCGCCACCTCTCACAACACGTTGGCGGCTTCGTCATCTCGCGCGGCGCACTGGCACGGCTGGTGCCGATAGAAAACGCCGCGATGCCCGAGCGGACGGTGATCCAGTGGGACAAGGACGACCTCGACGCCCTCGGGCTACTGAAGGTCGACATCCTGGCGCTGGGCATGCTCTCGGCGATCCACCGGGCGCTCGATCTGGTCGGTATCGGCTTGCCGGACGTCCCGCCCGAAGACCCGGCGGTCTACGACATGCTCTGTGCTGCCGATACCGTCGGCGTCTTTCAGATCGAATCGCGGGCGCAGATGGCGATGCTGCCGCGCCTCAGACCACGCAATTTCTACGACCTGGTGATCGAAGTAGCGCTGGTCAGGCCGGGGCCGATCCAGGGCGACATGGTCCATCCCTACCTGCGTCGCCGGCACGGCCAGGAAGCCATCGAGCCGATGCGCCCGGAGATCGCCGCCGTTCTCGGCCGGACCTGCGGCGTGCCGATCTTCCAGGAGCAGGTGATGCAGCTGGCGGTGGTCGCCGGCGGCTTCACGGCCGGCGAGGCCGATCAACTGCGCCGCGCCATGGCCGCCTGGCGACGCAAGGGCGGGCTCGAGCCTTTCGAAGAAAAACTGCTCAGCGGCATGCGCCAGCGCGGCCACGACGAAGCGTTTGCGCAGCGCATCTTTGCCCAGATTCGGGGTTTCGGCGAATATGGTTTCCCTGAATCACACGCCGCCTCGTTCGCCCTGCTGGTCTACGTCTCGGCGTGGCTCAAGCGTCACCATCCGGCGGCTTTCCTGTGTGCCCTGCTGAACAGCCAGCCGCTCGGCTTCTACTCGCCTTCGCAGCTGCTGCAGGACGCGCGCCGACACGGCGTGCAGGTTCTGCCAGTGACCGTGAGCGACAGCGGCTGGGACGCGCAGCTCGAATCGTCCGGGCCGGCGGTGAGCGCCAGCCGCGTCGCCGTCCGCCTGGGTCTGGCCAGTATCAGCGGACTGTCGCAGGCGGTCGCCACACGTCTGCTCGCCGCCCGCCAGCAACGCCCCCTGGCTAGCGTCGCCGACCTCGCAGCGCGAGCGCAACTGGCATCCAGCGAGCTCGCCATGCTCGCCGCTGCCGGCGCCCTGGCCAAGCTTGCCGGTCATCGCCGGCAAGCCGCCTGGGCAGCGGCCGGCGCCACCCGGCAACTCGACCTGCTCGACGGCGCGCTGGCAGCGGAGGTCGCGCTCGAACTCGCGCCACCGTCAGAAGCCGAGGAACTGATCGCCGATTACGCCAGTACCGGTCTGACGCTCGGTCGCCATCCGCTGACCCTGTTGCGCGTGCACCTGGCCGCGCAACGCTACGTTACCGCCAACGAGCTCCAGCACGCCGCCGATCGCCAGCTGTTGCGCGTGGCCGGGATTGTCAGCTGCCGGCAGCGGCCGGGCACCGCCAGCGGGATTGTATTTGTCACTCTGGAAGACGAAACCGGACTGGCCAACATCGTCGTACACTCACGGCTGGTCGAGCAGCAAGGCCGCGAGTTGCTGGCAGCACGCCTGCTCGGCGTCCTCGGGCAGGTGCAGCGCGAAGGCCAGGTCGTCCATTTGGTCGCCAAGCGCCTGGTCGACCTGTCGTCGCTGCTCGGTCGCCTGCCTACCAGCAGTCGAAATTTCCGTTGATTGGCCGCAGGCCAGCGCCTGGATGCCCGTCAAGCGTCGCTGGCAGCGACCTCGGCGTAAAGATCGTGCTCGTCGGCGTCGACCACCCGCACCCGCAGAAAATCGCCGGGCGCGGCGTCGAAATAGTCATTGATGAACACCAGCCCGTCGATTTCCGGCGCGTCGGCTGACGAACGCGCGATCGCCCCTTCGTCGTCGACCTCGTCGACCAGGACCTCGATTTCTCGCCCGATCTTGGCCGCCAGCAGCTCGGCCGAGATGTCTTCCTGCACTTCCATCAAACGCCGCCGCCGTTCCTCGCGAAGCTCCGCTGGCACCGCATCGGGCAAGGCATTGGCCGTCGCACCGTCCACCGCCGAGTAGGCAAAGCAGCCCAGCCGGTCCAGCCGAGCTTCCCGGATGAACGCCAGCAATTCCTCGAATTCGGCATCGGTTTCGCCGGGGAAACCGGTAATAAAGGTGCTACGCACCGTGATTTCCGGGCAGATCGCGCGCCATGCCCTGAGACGCTCGAGATTGTTTTCGGCGCTGGCCGGACGCTTCATCGCTTTCAGAACACGCGCACTGGCGTGCTGGAAAGGGACGTCGAGGTAGGGCAGGATACGGCCTTCGGCCATCAGCGGCAGCAGCGTGTCTACGCTCGGATACGGGTAAACGTAGTGCAGACGCACCCAGATTCCCAAATCCCCCAGCGCCTCGCAGAGTTCAAGCAGCCTGGTCCGCAGCGGACGGCCACCGACAAAACCGGTCCGGTACTTGACGTCGACGCCGTACGCGCTGGTGTCCTGCGAGATGACCAACAGTTCGCGCACACCGGCGTCGGCGAGACTCTTCGCTTCCTGCAACACGTCGCCGATCGGTCGGCTGACCAGTGGGCCACGCAGCGAAGGGATGATGCAGAAGGTGCAGCTGTGATTGCAGCCCTCGGAAATCTTGAGGTAGGCAAAATGCTGCGGCGTCAGTTTGACGCCGTGTGGCGGCACCAGGCTGGTAAACGGGTCGTGTGGCTGCGGCAGGTGGGCATGCACGTGCTGCAGCACCTCGTCGGCCGCATGCGGGCCGGTCACCGCCAGCACCTGCGGATGCGCCTTGCGGATCACGTCTTCCCGGGCCCCCAGGCAACCGGTGACGATCACCTTGCCGTTCTCGGTCAGCGCCTCACCGATGGCGTCCAGCGACTCCTCAACCGCCGCGTCGATAAAGCCACAGGTATTGACGACGACCAGATCGGCACCTTCATACGAAGGTGAAATCAGATAGCCCTCGGCGCGCAGCTTGGTCAGAATCTGTTCGGAGTCGACCAGCGCCTTCGGGCAACCCAGCGAAACAAAACCAACTTTTTTCGGCTTGGACATGGCGTACCACTTGTCTTGAATAGCCCGCCAGTATACCGCCAGCGGTCGGCCACCGAGCCGCCGTATTGATCAAGCGTGATCAAGCACGGCTTATGGCGCGCGCCCGATCAGCACCAGGAATCATTCGCGCGCGGGCAAGGAACGGGCAGCCAACACCAGCAGCAGAAAAAAACAGCCAATGACGACGCCGCCAATACCGGCCTGCAGGAGCGTCGCCAGTTGCAGCGTGCCAAGGTAGAAATTCCCGAGAAGACGCATCACCGCGGCGACGAGGCACAGGCCCAGGCCAACAATTCCGGCAGCGCGCCCGAGTAATAGAAGAAGACCGTCCATGGATACCCCCTTATGCGTGTAAACCAACTTTCCTTGCTCTACCGTCTCGGCAACAGCCGACACAGTCCTGGCGACAGCGACCGCGTCGAACGCAACACGTAGCGAACGCTTTCCGCCGGGATTGTAAGCGAGAGCGCTCCGGAGTCAAACCCTGGCCCGACTCGCAAGCGCGCTGGCACACGGCACGACCACGAACGACCGGCAAGCGCTGCTCGAGCATCGGCCAAACGCCGGCGCAGGTTTGTTGCCGCCCGACGCGGCGATCGCCGCAGTCAGTAGCGCCGTGGACACTCCCGAACCGCCGCCAGTGGGCGCTGTGCCAGGCTATCGCAGAATTCGAGATTTGCTCGACAGGTTACGAATGCTTCTCAATGTGCTATATAACGGTGCGTCATTACTTGCGTTGCGACAAGCACCGCGCCGCTTCGCCAGCAGCTGCGACGGTCAAGGCGGAGTGCCGGATGGCCGGCCCGCCATGAGCCCGCTGGGCACAACTCCGGCAGTCGGCAAGCGCCGTCTGGCGACCAAGGCCGAACGGAAGCGAAAATCATACGAAACTGAAGGAGGCCCGTCGATGAGCGAAAATCAAGCGCCAGGCAGCGAAAGCCCTGCCAGCCGCTTCCCGGTCATCCGCCGCGTGAAAGCTGGCGCCGTCGTCGGCTGGATGCGTGGCGGCTGGCATGACCTCTGCAAGAGCGGCCTGCCCAGCCTCTTCTACGGCTGCTGCTTCGCGACCGCCGGTTGGTTGATGCAGGTCGTTTTTGCCGAAGCCTACGCGCTCTTCGCAGGCTTGACCACCGGCTTCCTGCTGGTCGGCCCGTTCCTGACGCTGGGGCTCTACGATCTCAGTCGGCGGATCGAATTCGGCATGCCGCCACGACTGTTGCCGACGCTCGCCGCCTGGCGCCCGAACCTGCCGAACGTCGGTCTCTTTGCCGCCCTGCTGGCGATCGTCCTGCTGGTCTGGGCGCGCGCATCGATCATTGTTTTTGCGCTCTTCTTTATGGGCGGATTACCGACCTTCGGTAACGTCGTCCATGCCGTTCTGACTTTCGAGCAGCTCGACTTCGCGCTGGTCTACTTTGCCGTCGGTGGTTTTTTCGCAACTTTCGTTTTCGCCATCAGTGTCATCGCCGTACCACTCATGTTCGACCGCAAGACCGACGCAGTCACCGCGGCCATCGCCAGCCTCGTCGCCTGCAGCCGCAACCCGGTCCCCCTGTTGCTTTGGGGAGCGTGCATCGGGATCCTTGGCGTCATCGGCTTTGCGACCTTCTTTATCGGCCTGATCGTCACCATGCCGCTGGTCGGGCACTCAACGTGGTACGCCTATCGGGACATCGTCGCACCAGAAGACGACGACCCGAGCGCAACGGCCACGCCTTGAGTCGTGCCAGCCTACTCCGGCAAGCCGTTCAGGAAGTAGACGCTCTGCAGCGTCGGTCCGGGCTTGGCAAGGACGCCAAACCAGCGCTCATGGATGGCGTAAATCTCGCCACTGCGACTGAGACGCGCCAATTCCCGATTGACCACCAGGCGGAAGTCGGCGTCGTCGCGACGCAGCATCAATGCGTAAGGTTCATACGAAAATATTTCGTTGCCGAGCGCCCAGGAATCCTGGTTCCCCGAGTCGAGAGCCAGACCGATCAGCAAGGCTCGATCCGACGCGTAAGCAACGACATTGCCCTTGATCATCGCGTTGATCCCCTGCTGATGGTCACTGACCTTGACCAGCTCAGCGCCGACCCGGTTCTCGCGCAGAGCTTCGGCCAGCGTCCGTTCGGTCGTCGTGCCCGCGGCGACGGCAATTCTCTTGCCGGCCAGATCCTTCAGGCTCTTGATGCCGGCCGCCCAGGGCGACAGGTAGCTGCCGCCGTCGACGAAGATCGGCAGGCTGAAATCGACCTCTTCCATGCGCGAAAGCGAACTCGTCGTCGAGCCGCATTCGAGGTCGATCGCACCCGACTTCACTTTGTCGATACGCGTCTCCGGCGTCACCGGGACCCATTGCAACTGCAGCTCGTCAAGTCCAAGCTGCTTGACGAGCGCCGCCGCCACGTGCGTACACAAGTCGACCGAATAGCCCCAGGGCTGCCGGTCCTGACCGGTGTACGAGAACGGAATCGACGCCTCACGATAGCCAAGCGCAATCGTCCCCGACGCCTTGATCTTGTCGAGTGTGCCAGCCGCCTGCGATGGCGCGCTCAGGCAGACCACCAGTGCTGTCCCGACAAATGGAATCCAGCGATGCTGCACCATGACCTTCCTCCGCAACAATTCTTATTCAGACGGGATGATTGTGGCACAGCGGCAACGATTTGAGAATCACGTCTCCAGGCACTTCCTTGACCTGGCAGCGGCCACGCCGCAGCTGCCGGCAGCCATCGCGCCGTCGCCGAGAGACGCGCGCGCTACCTCACAACGCCAGCGGAGCCTGTTGAAATGAGCCGACTGATGAGTCCCCTGCTGCTCCTGACGCTGATCACCTGCACGCCATCGGCGTCGGCGCGTCCCGATGAAACGTCCTACCGTGGTCTGTGCGATGCCTCTGCGGCGGTGGCCCTCGGCTCGGAGCACTTCGTCGTCGCCGACGACGAAGTGAATGTGTTGACCATTTACCGGCTTGGCAAGCCAGACCCAACGGCCCGTATCGATCTCACCGACTACCTCGGCAATCGCCAGGCAAGTGGCAAGGCCAGAGAAGCGGATCTCGAGGGTAGCGCGCGCATCGGCCAGCGGATCTACTGGATTTCCTCGCATGGCCGGACCAGCAAGGGCAAGACCGCCGAGCCTCGGCAGCGCTTCTTTGCCACCGACATCATCGACAATACCAGCCCGCCAAGGCTACGGACGACGGGCACGGCGTCCTACTCGATCCTTCTCGAAAAGCTGATCGCCGACCGCCGCTTCGAGCTTCTGGCGCGCGCCAGCGAGCTCGCCATCTCGCCCAAAGCAGCCGGCGGCGTGAACATCGAAGGTCTGGCGGCGACAGCTGACGGAGCGCTGCTGATCGGCTTCCGCAACCCGCTTCGCGAAGGGCGGGCGCTGTTGGTTCCCTTGACGAATCCGGCGGCGGTGATCGACCACGGCGCGTCACCCCTTTTCGGCGATGCGATCTGGCTCGATCTCGGCGGACGCGGCATCCGCAGCATCGCAAGCGTCGCGGCGGGCTTCCTGATCGTCGCCGGGCCCTTCGGCAAAGACCAGCCCAGTGGCAAAGGCTTTGCGCTCTACAGTTGGTCCGGCGAGGCGACGGCAGCTCCGAAGCGGCTCAAGGACGTCGATTTCGGATCCTGGCACCCGGAGGCACTGTTTGCCATCACCGGCCGGATCTATGTGCTCAGTGACGACGGCAACCAGAAAACGAACGGCGTGCCTTGCAAGGAGCTGCCGGCGAGCCGGCGGTCGTTCCGCGGCCGCGCGCTGGAGTCGCTGGAGTAGCTGGAGTAGCCGACGGCTCGTCGGCGAGCGGGCGGGTAGCCGTCCGGATTGCCTTTCGGCTGGCCGAGCCCTGGCACCTCGCTGCAAAAGACACGCGCTCGCTGGCGGCCAGCCAGGCGGCACGCCAGCGAGCCGTCGCGGCTACCCTAGCGCCAGGCGGCCAGGAACTCCCGCCAGTGCGGCTTGCCGATTTTCTCGAGTTCGCCGCGAACAAAGGTCATCTCGGCGTCGTACTCGGCGCGCGACAGCTCGCCACGCAGCAGGCGGAAGCGCACTGACACCAGGTAGGTGTTCAGAGCATCGGTCTCGCAGTAGTCGCGAACATCGGCAGTTCCACCCGCCTGCCACGCCTGCCACACCTTGCCGCCATCCATGCCCAGCTTGCCGGGAAAACCGATCAGTTTGGCAAGCTCGTCCAAACGCACACTGGCGCGCGGCTGATACATCGCCAGGAGGTCCATCAGATCCAGGTGGCGCGTGTGATAGCGGCTGATGTAGTTGTTCCATTTGAAGTCGCGGCTGTCGCCGTAGTTGCCGTCACCGAGGTCCCAGTAGCGCGCCGCGACGACGCCGTGAATCAGCCCGCGATAATGCAACACCGGCAGGTCGAAGCCGCCACCGTTCCACGAGACGATCTGCGGCGTAAACTTCTCGATGCCGTCGAAGAAACGCTGAATGATCTCGCCTTCGCTCTGTTCAGGCTCGGCCAGCGACCACACCCGGAAATCGCTGCCGACGCGCAGGGCGCAGGAAATGACGGCTATGCGCTGCAGATGATGCGGCAGGAAATCGTTACCGTGGGCCGCCCGCCGGTGCTGAAATGCCAGTTCGGCAACTTCGTCGTCGGATAGCGCCGGGTCGAGGTCGTGCAGCCGACGCAAGCCAGCGACGTCCGGAATCGTTTCGATGTCGAAAGCGAGAACCGGCTTCATCGGCTTCTCAAGCGCTCCGCAAACGCTTCTCCAGATTTTCTCAAGCCGGAAAGACGCCGGTCGACAGGTAACGGTCACCACGATCACAAACGATGGTGACAATCGTCGCGTTGTCGAGTTCGCCGGCCAGCCGCAAGGCGACGGCCAGCGCGCCACCGGACGAAATGCCGGCAAAGATGCCCTCGTCTCTGGCCAGGCGGCGAGTCATTTCTTCAGCCTCACCCTGCGAGACGGATTCGATACGGTCGACCCGCGTGCTCTCGAAGATCTTCGGCAGGTAGGCTTCCGGCCATTTGCGGATGCCCGGGATCTGCGAGCCATCTTCGGGTTGGCAGCCGACGATGCAGACGCCAGCGTTCTGCTCCTTGAGGTAGCGCGAGACGCCCATGATCGTGCCGGTAGTGCCCATGCTGCTGACGAAATGCGTGATTCGCCCGTTGGTCTGACGCCACAACTCGGGCCCCGTCCCTTCGTAGTGCGCCAGGGGGTTGTCGGGATTGGCGAACTGATCGAGGATGATGCCACGGCCATCGCGACGCAGGCCCTCGGCGACGTCGCGTGCCGACTCCATGCCGCCGTCGCGAGGCGTCAGTACCAGCTCGGCACCAAAAGCCCGCATCGTCTGCCGCCGTTCGACGCTCTGGTTCTCCGGCATCACCAGGATCATCCGGTAGCCGCGCAGTGCCGCGGCCATCGCCAGAGCAATGCCGGTATTGCCCGACGTCGCCTCGATCAGGGTGTCGCCGGGCTTGATGTCGCCACGCTGTTCGGCACGCGAGATCATCGACAGCGCCGGCCTGTCCTTCACCGAACCGGCCGGATTGTTGCCTTCAAGCTTGGCCAGAACGAGATTGCCGCGCGCCTCGCAGGCGGCGCCTGGCAAGCGTTTGAGGCGCACCAACGGCGTCTCGCCGACGTAATCCTCGAGTGTCTTATCCACCGGCACTCAACCACTTGACATACTGCGGAACACCATCTTCGACGCCGGCGAAGCGCTGCTCGTAGCCCGCCTGGCGCAACTTCGCCAGGTTGGCCTGCGTGAAGCTCTGGTATTTTCCCCTGAGCGCCGGCGGGAACGGGATGTACTCGATCAGACCCTGCCGCACCAATTCGGCGAGCGCCAGTGGCGGCTCCCCTGACAGCGCCCGGCAGGCATTGACGTTGGCCACCGCCAGCTCGTTGAAGCTTTGCGCGCGCCCGCTGCCAACGTTGAAGATTCCCGAGGTCTGTGGCTGATCGAGAAAATGGAGGTTGACCCTCACCACGTCGTCGACATAAACGAAGTCGCGCTGCTGCTGACCATCGGCGTAGCCGTCGCAGCCGGCAAAGAGCTTGACCTTGCCGTCGCTGCGAAACTGCTGGTAGTGGTGAAAGGCGACCGAAGCCATGCGCTCCTTGTGCGACTCGCGTGGACCGTACACATTGAAATAGCGGAAACCGACGACCTGCGAATTGGCGCCACCAGCCGCCGCCAGGCGCTGGCGGACGATCTGATCGAAGAGAAACTTGGAATAGCCGTAAACGTTCAGCGGCGCCTCGTACTGCCGCTCTTCGCTGAACGTCGCGCCACCGCCGTAGGTCGCCGCACTCGACGCGTAGAGGAAGGGCACTTCCTGGTCGAGACACCAGTCGAGCAGCGCCAGCGAATAACGATAGTTGTTTTCCATCATATAGCGGCCGTCCATCTCCATGGTATCCGAGCACGCCCCCTGATGGAGAATGGCGTTGACGTCGCCATCGAAATCGCCGGCCAGCAAGCGTTCGAGGAATTCCTGCTTGTCGATGTAATCGGCGATATCGCAATCGACAAGGTTCCGGAACTTGTCCGCCTTGCGCAGGTTATCGACGGCGATGATCCGCCGCAGCCCGCGTTCGTTCAGCGCTTTGATGAGGTTGGCGCCGATGAAGCCGGCGGCACCCGTTACGATGGTATACATGGACTGGACTCACCTCACCTCAATGCCGCATCAAGCTCGGCACAGCTGACCACCGCCGTCCCGAGCTTGCCGACCACGACGCCAGCGGCAACGTTCGCCGCATGCACCGCGTCCGACCAACTGGCGCCACACGCCAGCATCACCGCCAGCGTAGCGATGACCGTATCGCCGGCACCCGACACATCAAAAACCTCTCTCGCCACCGCCTGCTGATGCACGGCACCCGCCGCATGGAAGAGCGACATCCCCTCCTCGCTGCGGGTCACCAGCAAAGCCTCCAGGCACAGCTCGCTGCGCAGCCTGGCCACCTTGCGAGCCAGCTCATCCTCGTCGTGCCAGCGACCGATCACCGCCCGCAACTCGCCACGATTCGGAGTGATGACGGTCGCCCCGGCGTACTTCGAAAAATCGTCGCCCTTGGGATCGACCAGCACCTTCTTGCCGGCAGCCCGCGCCAGGCGGATCATTTCGCCGATATGCGTCAAGCCGCCCTTGCCGTAGTCGGAAAGGATGACTGCGTCGCAGTCGGGCAGGCGCGACTCGAATTCGACAAGCTTGGCGCGCAACACCTCATGTGACGGAGACGTTTCGAAATCGATGCGCAACAACTGTTGCTGGCGACCGATGACGCGCAGCTTGACCGTGGTACTGATTGCCGGATCGACGTGCAGGCCGACATCGATCCGGCTGTCTTCCAGCAGCTTCTGGAGCGCCCTGCCCGCCTCGTCGTTGCCGACGACCGACAACAGGCCGACGCGCGCGCCGAGAGCGGCGACGTTGCGCGCCACATTGGCGGCGCCGCCCGGGCGCTCTTCGCGACGCGTCACCTTGACCACCGGCACCGGCGCCTCGGGCGAGATGCGCTCCACGTCACCGAACCAATAGCGATCCAGCATTACGTCGCCGACGATCAGCAGCCGCGCGGCCGACAGACTACCGAGGTCCATCGCGGCCTGTCTTGGCAGGGCGAGCGGCGCTCGCCAGGCGGCAACGCCCGCGGTCGGGCTCGGTGACAGGCAACATAATCCCCCTAAGGCGTCAGATCGAATTCTTCGGTGCGCTTCGGTGAGTAGGTTTCCCAACCACCACAAGCCGGGCAACGCCAATAGAACTGGCGCGCCTTGAAGCCGCAATTATCGCACCGATAGCGTGCCAGGCGGCGGGTGTAGCCCTGCACGATGCCCTTGGCCAGGTCGAGGTCGGGACGAATTTCCGGCGAGGCGAAGAGCAGTCTCGCCTCCAACAGCTTGTCGAAGCCGAGCAGCGTCGGATTGCGTCGCAGCTCGTCGCGAACCAGCCGGTACGCCGCTTCCGGCCCACCGCTCTCGAGTACCAGCTGAAAGACGACGTCGAGCAGGTCCAGCGATGGGTAATGCTCAAGATAGCCGCGCAAGAGCTGCAGACCCGCCTCGCGGCGATCCTGCTGGCGAAAAGCGTCGAGCAAGCGCTTGGCGACCAGCGCCAGATAAGTCGGATCCTGCTGCTCGATGCGCTGCCACGACGCGATCGCGGCAGCGAACTGATCCTGCTGGAAGAGCAGATCACCCTGGAGAAGGCTGGCGCGAACGCACTTGCGGTTGCGTTCGAGTGCGGTCTGCAGGTAGCTTGCCGCCAGCTCCCGGCGCGAGCGGATCATTTCGGCGGCGGCCAGCTCGCAATAGTATTCGGCGATTTCCCGGTGCGAGGCGAAGTCCGGCAGCTCGGAGGCGATGGCTATTGCCTTCTCCCAGTCTTTTTCGAGCTGATAGATCTCGAGCAGGTTGCGCTTGGCGTCTTCGGCCATCGCCGAGTCGCGCAACTTCTCGAACACCGCTTCAGCACCGTCGAGCAGGCCCGCCTTGAGATAGTCCTGCCCCAGTTCGGCCAGCGCCTGCAGCTTCAGGTCTTCGGCAAGATCGTCACGGTCGACCAGATGCTGATGCATGCGGATCGCACGCTCGGTTTCACCGCGGCGACGGAACAGGCTACCAAGCGCGAAGTGGATTTCGATAGTCTGTGGATCGACCTTGACGGCTTCAACGAAAGCCTCGATGGCGCGATCGGGCTGCTCGTTGAGCAGGAAATTAAGGCCCTGGAAATACGAGCGCGGCAGCGCGCGCGACTCCTTCACGAGGTGCCGGATATCGATCCGGGCGGCCGCCCAGCCCAGCCCGAAAAACAGGGGAAAAAGCAGCAGCTGCCAGTACTCGAACTCGATCATGGCGTCGACTTCAGGCCACCCACCGCTTGCTTCCCGGGCGGCGTCACATCTGGTGCCCCTGCGGGCCGACGACGCTGGTCTGCGCCACCCTGAGCGCACGCTTCAGCCGGGCCACTTCGCGACGCTGAGAAAACAGCGTGGTAAACAAGGACAGTGCCGCAAACACCGCGCCGCCGGCGAAAGAAGCCAGCAGAACAATCACCAGGGGTGCCTGCCAGACGGTGTCAAGGAAGAAGCGAACGCCCACCGGGTCGGTGTTCTTTATGGCGAACGCAAAAATAACGAGAAACAGGATAATTCTCAGAAACCACATCACAGAACTCATCAATCACCTTATCGCAGGAAACGGGCGACAACTTTCGTTGCCGCCCGCAGACCGACATAGCAGACCACAGAGCAATCAGATCAAATCCAGCACACCGTCGACGCGCTCCCGCAATTCCTTGCCTGCCTTGAAATGCGGCACCCACTTTTCCGGGACATCAACCTTCTCGCCCGATTTGGGATTGCGGCCTACTCGTGGCGGCCGATAGTTCAACGCGAAACTTCCGAAGCCGCGAATCTCGATGCGATCACCTTTGCCCAGGGCCTCGGCCATCGCCTCGAGAATCATTTTTACTGACAAGTCCGCATCCTTGGCGACCAGTTGAGGGAAGCGCCCGGCCAACTGGCCGATAAGGTCTGACTTGGTCATCTACCAACCCTACTGGGGATTGTTCAGCTTGGCTTTGAGCAAAGCACCAAGGTTGGTGGTGCCCGAACTGGCGCTGTTATCGGCAGAGAACTTCTGCATCGCCTCGTTCTGCTCGGCCTGATCCTTGGCTTTGATCGACAAGCTGATCGAACGAGTCTTGCGATCGACGTTGATAATCATCGCTTCGAGCGTATCGCCTTCCTTGTACACCTTGGTCAGATCGTCAATCCGGTCACGCGACACTTCCGAAGCACGCAGGTAGCCCTCCATGTCGCCATCGAGCATCACCACTGCGCCACGCGCATCAACCGACTTGACCACCCCGCGGACGACGCTGCTCTTCTCGTGGGTCGCGATATAGCTGGTGTAGGGATCGCCGTCGAGCTGCTTGATACCCAGCGAAATTCGCTCCTTGTCGGTATCGATGGCCAGCACCACCGCATCCACCTCGTCGCCCTTCTTGAAGTTGCGAATTGCTTCTTCGCCGGGAAGCGACCACGACAGGTCGGACAGATGGACCAGCCCGTCAATGCCGCCTGGCAAGCCGATGAATACACCAAAGTCGGTGATCGACTTGATCGCGCCGCGGACGCGATCACCCTTCTTGTAATTCATCGAGAAGTCGTCCCACGGGTTGGCAGCGCACTGCTTCATACCCAGGGAAATACGACGCCGATCTTCATCGATTTCGAGGATCATCACTTCGACTTCGTCACCCAGCTGGACGACTTTGGACGGATGCACGTTCTTGTTTGTCCAGTCCATCTCGGAGACGTGCACCAGACCTTCGATACCCTGCTCGATCTCGACAAAGGCGCCGTAATCGGTGAGATTGGTGACTTTGCCGAAGAGGCGGGTAGACGACGGATAGCGGCGGGAGATACCCACCCACGGATCTTCGCCAAGTTGCTTGAGACCCAGCGAAACACGGTTCTTTTCCTGATCGAACTTGAGGATCTTGGCCTGCAGCTCGTCGCCGACCGCGAGGACTTCGGAGGGATGACGAACGCGGCGCCATGCCAGGTCCGTAATATGCAGCAGGCCATCGATGCCGCCGAGATCGACGAAAGCGCCGTAATCGGTGATGTTCTTGACCACACCCTTGACGATGCTGCCTTCCTTGAGCGCTGCCAGCAGTGCATCACGCTCTTCACCGACGCTCGCTTCGAGAACGGCGCGGCGCGAAACCACGACGTTATTACGCTTGCGGTCGAGCTTGATGACCTTGAACTCGTAGGTCTTGCCTTCGTACGGCGTGGTGTCCTTGACCGGCCGCATATCGACCAGCGAACCCGGCAGGAAGGCGCGAACGCCGTTGGTCATCACCGTCAAACCGCCCTTGACCTTGCCGGTGATCGTACCGGCGACCAGGCTACCGTCGTTCAGCGCCAGCTCCAGCGCATTCCACGCGGCGACGCGTTTGGCCCGGTCACGTGACAGGCGCGTTTCACCGAAGCCGTTCTCCAGCTGCTCGATGGCCACCTGGACGAAGTCACCGACACCGACTTCCAATTCACCCTGATCGCTCAGGAATTCTTCGAGGTCAATATAGCTCTCGGACTTGAGGCCGGCATTGACCACGACAAAATTCTGGTCGATGCGCACCACTTCGGCGGTGATGACCTCGCCTGGGCGCATTTCCTGGCGTCCGAGGCTTTCTTCGAAAAGATCGGCAAAGCTTTCTTGCATTGTGGGATTGTCTGACATATGGATTGAGTTACCTAACCGCAGAGCTGCGGGGTGAGTTGAAAATCATCACCAGCCCCAACCGCTACCGACGCCTCAGCAGAACCGGCAGCGAGGACACGACACCATCACACCCTGAGGCGAACTTACCGCTGGGCAGACGGAACGACGCGTGGAACTGGTAACACCTTGGGCCAACGGCAAGCGCCGTTTCACCCTTGTTCGGAGACCTTGTTGACCCAGTCCAGCACCTGCCCCACCGCACTGGCGATGGTCAGGTTTGTCGTGTCGAGCAATTCAGCATCCGCACTCTGCTGCATCGGCGCGACGCTACGTTGACTATCGCGTTCGTCACGTTCGCGCAAATCTCGCAAGAGGGCTGCAATATTAGCAGCGATTCCTTTTTCGATCAACTGCTTATGACGTCTCTCCGCGCGCACCTCGACAGCCGCGGTGAGGAAGACCTTGGTCAGCGAATCAGGGAACACCACCGCGCCCATGTCGCGCCCGTCGGCCACCAGTCCGGGATGTCGGCGAAACGCCCGCTGCCTGAACAACAGCGCTGCCCGCACGGCGGGAATTGCCGCCACCAGAGAAGCGCCCGCCGAGATCTCCTCGCTGCGGATGGCGTCACCGACATCGTCGCCCGACAGGGTCATCGCGCCGCCAGCGAAACTGGCGTCGAGTGCAGCGGCAATCGCCGCCACGCCGGCCTCGTCGTGCCAGTCGACCCCAGCCCGGCGAGCGGCCAGCGCGGTCAGCCGATAGAGCGCGCCAGAGTCGAGGTAATGCCAGCCGAGCGCCGCGGCGACCCGCGCGGCGACCGTCCCTTTGCCCGAAGCCGAGGTGCCGTCGATGGCGACCACGGGTACCGGCTGTGTGAGCTTGGCGAAGCACGCAAAATAATCCGGGAAGGTCTTGGCGACGGTCTGCGGGTTGTTGATCCGCAGTGGCGTCGCCAGCGCCGCCAACGAAAAACACATCGCCATGCGGTGGTCATCGTAGGTGTCGATGACCGCCGGCCGCAGACCCTGGCCCTTGAGCGGCGGCCAAACGCGGATGAAGTCGTCGCCGGCGTCGACCGTCGCCCCCAGCTTGCGCAATTCGGTGGCCATCGCCGCGATGCGATCGGTTTCCTTGACTCGCCAACTGGCGATGTTGCGCAAGGTGCTCGGCCCTTCGGCAAACAGCGCGACGATGGCCAGCGTCATCGCCGAATCCGGAATGTGATTGCAGTCGAGCTCGATGCCGCGCAGCTTGCCCGTCGCCGGCGCCGACGCTTCGATGCAGTCGGCACCAAAAGTAATCGTCGCGCCCATCGCCGCCAGCGCGTCGGCAAAACGCACGTCGCCCTGGAGCGAATCGCGACCGACGCCGGCAACGCGCACCGGGCCACCGCCAATCGCCCCGAGGGCCAGGAAGTACGACGCCGACGAGGCGTCACCCTCGACCTCGACGACGCCCGGCGAATGGTAGGCACTGTCAGCGGCAACCGTGAAGCGCTGGCTGCCGTCACGCCGTACCGAGACACCAAAACGTGCCATGGTCGCCAACGTGAGATCGACGTAGGGTCGAGAAATCAGCTCACCAACGACTTCCACCGTCGTCGCCACAGCACGCAGTGGCAAGGCCATCAGCAGACCGCTGAGAAACTGGCTCGAGACGTCGCCGCGCAGCGTCACGACCTCGGCCGCGGCCTGATCCAGCGCCAACGAACGCGGCGTCGCAGGTGCCCGCGGCGGCGCAATCGCCAAGGGCGGAAAGCCCTGCTCCTCGAGGTAGCTGATCTCGGCGCCCAGCTGCCGCAAGCCATCGACCAGGTCGGCGATCGGTCGCTCGTGCATGCGCGCGACACCGGCGAGTCGGTAATCGCCGCCAGCCAGCGCCAGGACCGCGGTCAGCGGCCGCAAAGCCGTACCGGCGTTGCCGAGAAAGAGGTCGGCCCGGCGCACCGGGAAAACGCCGGCGACACCGCTGACGCGAAGCGTGTTTTCGGCCACCGTTGCGATGCGCACGCCGAGTGTCCGCAGCGTCTCGAGCATGCGCGCCGTGTCGTCGGAGTGCAGCAACTGGCGAACCTCGGTTTCGCCCTCGGCGAGCGCCGCCAGCAGCAGTACGCGGTTGGAGATACTCTTCGAGCCGGGCAGGCGAACGCTGCCGCCGGCCGTGACGAGCTGCGGCAGGTCAAGAAAGTCCACGGTCAGTCCTTCGTTTTGTTCTCGACCCACGCCCGCCGCGCTGTCCGCGCCACGTCGAAGGTCTCGTGCAGGCGAGCGCCGTTGTTGTCGTGCAGGGCTGCCCGCAAGTCGTCGAGCTGCGCCCGGTAGCGGTCGAGTTCGTCGAGCAAGGCCGTGCGATTGGCCAGGCAGATGTCGCGCCACATCTCCGGGTGGCTGGCGGCAATCCGGGTGAAGTCGCGAAAGCCGCTGGCGGCGAAAGCAAACAGCAAATCGCGGTTATCACGCCGCGCCAACTCGTGTACCAGGGCAAATGACAGCAGGTGCGGTAGATGGCTGACCGCCGCGAAAACCCGGTCGTGCTCGGCCGGCGTCAACTCCCTGATCAGGCCACCGCAACACTCCCACGCCGCGCGCACGCGAGCGATGCTCGCCGGCGTGCTTTCCGGCAGCGGCGTCAGTACCACGTGCTTGTGGCAATAGAGATCGGCACGCGCCGCCAGCGCGCCACTGTTTTCGGCGCCGGCGATCGGATGCGCCGGGACAAACTGGCCCAGGCGCTCGCCGAAATTCGCGCGCGCCGCAGCGACCACGTCCTCCTTGGTACTGCCGGCGTCGGTGACGACCGTCTGCGGCCCCAGGCAGGGGGCAATGCGCGCCATGATTTCCGGCGTCGTCCCGACCGGTGTGGCGATCAGCACCAGGTCGGCAGACGACACCTCCTGGCCGATATTGAAACCGACGCGGTCGACAATTCCCAGTTCGAGCGCCTGCGTCAGCGAACCCAGGCTGCGCCCGAAACCGACGACCTCGCCCACCTGCCCCGCGGCTTTGAGCGCCAGTGCGAATGAACCACCAATCAGGCCGACGCCAAAAACGACGACCTTGTCGAAAGCAGCGGTCGCGCTCATGACCGCCAATCACTGCCGTAGTTGATCATGCTGACGCCTCCAGCGCCGCCAGGAAGCGGCTATTTTCGTTTTCGGTACCAATCGTCACGCGCAACCAATCGGGCATCCCGTAGCCGGCGATCGGCCGGACGATCACCCCATGCTTGAGCAGCCGCTGGTTCACCGCCGCCGCGTCGGCCAGCCGGAAGGTGACGAAATTGCCGTGCGATGGAATGTGGCCATAGCCCAGCCGCTTGAGTCCGCCGACGATCTGCTCCATGCCGGCGCGATTGAGCGCGTAGCTGGCAGCGACGAACGGGTGATCGTCGAGAGCCGCGACGGCGCCGGCCAGCGCCAGGTTGTTGCAGTTGAATGGCTGTCGAACACGATTCATCAGGTCGGCGATCGCCGCCGAAGTCAGCGCATAACCGATGCGCAGACCGGCCATACCGTAGATCTTCGAAAAGGTGCGGGTGATCACCAGGTTCGGCATTTCGGCCAGCCAGGCGGTAGTGTCTACGCGCTCGGCCGGCGGCAGGTATTCGTTGTAGGCTTCGTCGAGGACGGCCACCACGTCCGGCGGCAGCGCTTGCAGGAAGAGCTTGAGCTGTGGATACGCCAGCAAGGTGCCCGTCGGGTTGTTCGGATTGGCTATCCACAACAGCCGGGTATCGGGCCGGATCGCCGCCCGCATCGCCTCGAGGTCATGCGAGAAGTCACTGGCGGCCGCGGCGATCGGCTCGGCGCCAGCCGACAGGGTCGCCAGCGGATAGACGGCAAAAGCGTATTCGGAATAGACCGCCGAGCGACCCGGCGCGAGAAAAACGCGCGCCACCAGGTCAAGCACGTCGTTCGAGCCATTGCCGAGAACGATGCGCTCGACCCCCAGGCCGCTACGCTCGGCCAGCGCGTGCTTGAGCTCGAAATCATCCGGGTAACGCGACAGCGTCGCCATCGCCTCGATCACTGCCGCCCGCGCCTTCGGACTCATTCCCAGAGGATTTTCGTTGGACGCCAGCTTGACGATCTGGTCTACGGCAAAACCCAGCTCGCGCGCCAGCTGCGTAATCGGTTTGCCGGGCTGGTAGGGCGAAATGGCCCGGATGTACGGTAAGGACTGCGTGTGCGGCGCCATCGGCGTTCCTCGCAAAGAAGTCAATTGGCCTAGTAGGCGGCCATCGGGTAGGAGCCGAGAATCTTCAGGTAGGGCGCACGCCGCGCCAGTTCGGCCAGCGCCGCTCGAACCGCCGGCTCGTCACGGTGGCCTTCCAGATCGACGAAGAAAACGTAGGCCCACAAGGTATGCCGCGCCGGTCGCGACTCGAGCCGGGTCATCGACACACCAGCGTCCGAAAACGGCGCCAGCAGTTTGCTCAGCGCGCCGGTCTGGTTGTGCGCCGACATGATCAGGGACGTCCGGTCACGCCCCGAAGGCCCAGCCTCCTGATGGCCGAGGACGACGAAGCGAGTGGTGTTGTTCGGCTCGTCCTCGACGTTGCTCGCCAGTTGCGGCAGCTGATAGCGGTCGGCAGCGGCCTGTCCGGCGAGCGCCGCCGCGCCCGGCTCGGCGGCCGCCAGTTGCGCGGCCTGCGCATTGCTGCCGACCGAAATGCGCTGCGCTTGCGGCAGCGAGCGGTTCAGCCACTCGTGGCACTGTGCCAGCGACTGGGCGTGCGAATAGACCTTGCTAACGGCGCTCAACGAAGTCTCGTTCGACAGCAGATGCTGGTGGATGCGCAACACCACTTCACCGCAAATCTTCAGCGGCGTCGTCAACAACAGATCGAGCGTCCGGCCGATGGCGCCCTCGGTCGAGTTCTCGATCGGCACCACCGCATAGTCGGCATGCAGAGCCTCGACCTCGCGGAAGACATCGTCAATCGAGGTCTGCGGCAGCAGGCGCGCCGCGTGGCCAAAGTGCTTGGTCGCGGCGCCCTCTGAAAAGGTCCCCAGTGGGCCGAGAAAAGCGACGCCCAGCGGCTGCTCGAGCGACAGGCACGCCGACATCACCTCGCGGAAAAACCAGGTGACGGTCTCGCCCGACAGCGGCCCCGGGTTCATCTGCTGGATGCGGTGCAGCACCTGCGCTTCGCGCTCGGGTCGATAAATGAAACCCGCTTCACCGTGCCGCGACTTGATCTCGCCGACCTGCTGGGCAAAGCGCGCGCGCTGGTTGAGCAGTTCCAGCAATTGCCCGTCGAGCCGGTCGATCTGCTCGCGGACAAGACCCAGCTCGCTCTGCAGGTCGTCGTTCATCGAACGGCGGCTGCCAGCGCTCGGCAGCGCGGCGCCGGCGATTTGCCTGCGCCGCCGACGCCCGGCAGCAGCGCGCCGGCGAGGCGCACGATGCAAAGCATGCGCTTTACTCCTGATCCGGATCGGCGGCCGGCTCGTCGACCTCTGGCGGAGCCGCTTGTTGATCCGCTTCGGCGGCTTCGCCCGCCTCGCCCGCCTCGGCCAGCTCGCCAACTTCGGGCACTTCGGGCACTTCGGGCACTTCGGGCAGTTCGGAATCGTCTTCGCTCTCGACGACCTTCTCCAGGCCGGCAAGCTTCTCGCCAGCGTCGAGCGCGATCAAGGTAACGCCCTGGGTCGCCCGCCCCAACTCACGAATCTCGCGGACGCGGGTGCGGATCAGCACCCCACCGGTGGTGATCAACATAATCTCGTCGTCGTCGCAAACCAGCCGTGCGGCGACGACCTTGCCGTTGCGTTCGCTGGCGGCAATCGCCTTGACGCCCTGCGTACCACGCCCCGAATGCCGGAAGTCAGCCAGAGCGGTACGCTTGCCGAAACCGTTTTCGGTCGCCACCAGAACGGTTTGCTGGTCGTTATCGGCGATCAGCAGCGACAACACGCGTTGCTCATCGGCCAAGCGCATGCCGCGCACGCCACGTGCCGTGCGGCCCATCGGCCGGACGTCTTCCTCGTCGAACCAGACCGCCTTGCCGGCGTCCGAGACGAGGATCACGTCCTGGCCGCCATTGGTGATTTCGGCACCGATCAGGAAATCGTCGTCGTCGAGCGCGACGGCGATGATGCCGCTCTTGCGCGGGTTCGCGAAATCCGACAGCGGCGTCTTTTTCACCGTCCCTTGCGCCGTTCCCATGAAGACGTAGCGGTCCTCGGCAAAATGCTTGACCGGCAGAATGGCACTGATCTTCTCGCCCTCCTCGAAGGGGAAGACGTTGACCACCGGCTTGCCGCGGCTGGTGCGCGTTCCTTGCGGCACTTCATAGACCTTGAGCCAATAGACCCGACCGCGACTGGTGAAGCAGAGGATGAAGTCGTGGGTATTGGCGACAAACAGGTGATCGACGAAATCGTCGGTCTTCATCGCGGCGGCCTGCTTGCCACGGCCGCCGCGTCGCTGCGCGCGGTAGTCGGCGAGCGGCTGCGATTTGATGTAGCCGGTGTGCGAGAGCGTCACCACCATGTCGACCGGCGTGATGAAATCGGCGATGCTCAGGTCTTGCGTGCTGACGACGATCTCCGAGCGGCGCTTGTCGCCGAACTGCGCACGGATACCGGTCAGCTCGTCGACGATCATCTCGGTAATCCGCTCGGGGCGCGCCAGGATGTCCATCAGGTCGGTGATCCGCGCCAGCAGTTCGCCGTAATCGGCAACGATCTTGTCGCGCTCGAGACCAGTCAGGCGCTGCAGGCGCAGTTCCAGGATCGCTTGCGCCTGCGCCTCCGACAGCAGATAACCGCTCGCCGACAGACCGTATTCGAGATCGAGACCGGCGGGACGCGTGGCATCGAGCTTGGCGCGCTGCAGCATCTCGGCGACCGTCGGCGAGGTCCACAATCTGGCCATCAGCCCGCGGCGCGCATCGGCCGGCGTCGGCGACGCCTTGATCAGGGCGATGATCTCGTCGACGTTGTCGAGCGCCACCGCCAGGCCTTCCTGAATGTGCGCGCGCTCGCGAGCCTTGCGCAATTCAAAAACCGTACGCCGGGTGAGCACTTCGCGCCGGTGCCAGAGGAAACACTCGAGCATCTGCTTGAGGTTGAGCAAGCGCGGCTGGCCGTCGACCAGCGCCACCATGTTCATCCCGAAGGTGTCCTGCAGCTGCGTCTGCTTGTACAAACAGTTGAGCACCACTTCGGCGACTTCGCCACGCTTGAGCTCGATCACCACGCGCATGCCCGACTTGTCGGACTCGTCGCGCAGATCCGAAATGCCGTCGATGCGCTTGTCGTTGACCAGTTCGCCGACCTTTTCGAGCAGCGTCCGCTTGTTCACCTGGTACGGCAGCTCGTCGATGATGATCGCCTGCCGATGACCCCGATCGAGGTCCTCGAAATGCGTCCGGCCGCGCATCAGAACGCGGCCGCGGCCGGTCCGATAGCCCTCGTGCACACCGGCGATACCGTAGACGATGCCGGCCGTCGGAAAGTCGGGGCCCGGCACCAGCTCAATCAGTTCGTCGATCGTCGCCGCCGGGTTACGCAGTAAGGCCAGGCAGGCATCGACGACTTCGCTGAGGTTGTGCGGCGGAATATTGGTCGCCATACCGACGGCGATCCCCGACGAGCCGTTGATCAGCAAGTTCGGAATCCGCGCCGGCATCACCAGAGGCTCTTCCTCCGAACCGTCGTAGTTGGGTCCGAAGTCAACGGTCTCCTTGTCGAGGTCGGCCAGCAACTCGTGACCGATACGCGCCATGCGCACTTCGGTGTAGCGCATCGCCGCCGCATTGTCGCCGTCGACCGAACCGAAGTTGCCCTGCCCATCGACCAACATGTAGCGCAGCGAGAAACTCTGCGCCATACGCACGATGGTGTCGTAGACCGCGATATCGCCGTGCGGATGGTATTTACCGATGACGTCACCGACAATCCGCGCCGACTTCTTGTAAGGCTTGTTCCAGTCGTTCGAGAGCTCGTGCATGGCGAACAGAACACGACGATGCACCGGCTTGAGACCATCGCGAGCGTCCGGCAGGGCGCGTCCGACGATCACGCTCATCGCGTAATCGAGATACGATCGACGCATCTCGTCTTCGAGGCTGATGGGCAGGGTTTCTTTGGCGAAGGCTTCCATCATTTTTCCCGCTGGCGACGTGACTTCCGGAGCGATGTCATCGTCTTGATCAAGCCCGCAATTCTAGCACGGCAAGGCCATCGCCGGGCCCGGCAAGTCGGTGATTCTCGGACGTTCTGGCGGCAACGCTGCCGAGAACAAGATCCAGCAAGTTATCTTCGACGGTTGGCGCGCACCGCGGTCCACTGAGCGCGCGACCCGAACGCCTGCCGCACGGCTCCTCAACTCAGCGAAAGGTCCGCGCTGCCTGGCGAGCAGGAGCTGCCAGCCAGAACGTGTGCAGCGATCGACCCGTAGGGTCAGGCACGAGACCTGCCTTCACCGTCTGGCACACGCCCGCGGCGATCAACTTTGTCGACAAACACTTGCCACGCCGTGGCCTCGGCAGACGGCGCGACAGGCGTGGCTGTCGGCCGTGATTCGCGATCGCCGCTGGCGAATGCGGCGCGACCAAGCGTTCGGTCAGTTCCTCGCCGCGGGCTTTGCCAGACGCGCGGCGTTGGCGTTCACCTGGCGAAGTATCGGCTGCAGTCCTTGACTCGCGACATCGGCGGCGACGCCCCACAGCTGAAACCAGCCGAGCGTGGCGTTGATCAGCGTCGTCGCCAACGCTCCCTGGCGCGCCCGGAAGTCATCGGCGCTACGGCTGCCAAGCAGCGACACGCTGTCGCTACCGCACGCCAGTGTCGATTCGGCGGCGTGCGTCCAGAAACGCTGCGCAGCTGGAATCATCGCTGACGCCATCGCGATCGCCGACTCCAGCGGCACCTCGACCTTCTCCTGGACCATTAGCGCGACTTCGGCGCAGACCGCCTGGCCGGTCGTCGGCCCGGCGCGCAGCAAGCGGCTGCTGCGCTGACTGATAACCTCGCTCGAGGCGACCATCAACTGGCTGGTCTGCCGCCCGAGCCGGGTGCACTGCAGAACCGGCGCAAGCAACTGGTCACGAAGTTCTTCTCGATTCATGCTTGATTCTCCTGGACGTCTGACGGACATGTGAACACACATCCATGAGTGGCTGATGGGTGACTGCCGATGGCAGCGTTCAGTGCGCATCCTGGTCCGCGGCCTGGAGCATGGAATAGGCCGCGCTGGCAGCGATGCGCCGCCCGGAGTTTACAGGGAACGCGCCGCCGCGTCGAAATTGATTAACCGTGCAGGCGCTTCGGCGCGCGCGCAACGGAGCAGCACGAACGCCCTCTGCCGCGGCGACTCGCCGCGCAGATCGGCCAGACAGAAATCGATGTCGGCGGCGTGCTCGGTGCTCGCTTCGTCGATCAGCACGTTCATCGTATTCAGGCGCACACTTTTCTGCTCGACCCGCAAATAGCGCTGCGGGTTGGCGAGCACTTCCTGCAAGCACGCCAGCTCCATTTCCAGCGCCGACATGCTGTCACCGACGGCTTCCAGTTGCTGCTCGTTTTCGCGCAGCATCGCTGCCAACTGCTCCTGCTCGGAAGCGTTCGAAGCGGCCGCTGGAGCGGCGCCAAACATCCCGCCCAGACCTGAACCCTGCTGACGAAGTAAACGCAGGCGGGCCCGGATCAAGGCGCGATTGCCCTCCAGCTCCTGTCTTTTGACCCGGTCCTCGCCAATTTCTGCCAAGGCCTGCGCCAGCAGATACTCGAAGGCCTGCACACCGATGAGGCGGCGCAGTTCGGCCTCGTCGCGCCCGCAGATGTGTGCCCGGTGGTCTGAAAAGCTGACGCTGGTTTGCACGACATCGCGACGAACGATCGCCCCGTGCAACGCCGTGCCGAGGGACTGCTGCTCGCGGAAGGCCATGCCGAGGAGCAGCCAGGCCTCGTCAACTGCGGGATATTTTTCGAACAGTATGCGCAGATTTTCAGCGCGGCTGAGCGCTGTCGGAATATCCGCGGCGGCGACAAAAAATGCCCGCAGAGCGCGATCGGAAGACCAGATCGCCGTCGCCAGGGGTCTGGCACCGGGCAGCGTCTCGACCATCTCCTGCAGGAAGGCGATCGCCGTGCCTACCACCGGAGCCAGGCGGGCATGACACGACGGCAGTACATTCAGCCGTGGGTTGGTCAGCATGATCGCCTTTTCGGTCGCCGCGCGCAGCATCGCGCCGGACAACCGATCGCTATCGAACTGCGCCGGGCGGTTCTTGAACCAGGCGATAATTCCCATGCCTGCCTCCGTCGATTGCCAGCACCGGCGGCATCATATCAAGGAACGACAAGCTATCCAGAGGTCGCCGGCGGCACCGCACCGCACAGCGCAGCCTCTACCGGCTGCGGCAGCGCCGACGTTCGCTGCGGCGAGCGGGCGGCAGGGTAACCGGGGGAGCGGCGCTCAAGCCAGCGGATGGCGACGGACAATGGTCTCGGCACGTTCCGGACCGGTCGACACGATGTCGATCGGCACGCCGCACAGCTCTTCGATTTGATCCAGATAGCTGCGCGCGGCGGCCGGCAAGGCGTCGATGGTACTGGCGCCAACGGTCGACGTCGACCAGCCAGGCAAGGTCTCGAGTAGCGGCTCGCAAGCGGCCACCTCGTCGGCGCCCATCGGCAACAGGTCGATGGTCTTGCCGTCGAGTCGATAGCCGGTGCAGATTTTCAGCTCGAGCAGGCCGTCGAGGACGTCAAGCTTGGTGATGCACAGGCCGGTCACCCCGTTGATCTGGATCGACCGCCTGAGGGCGGCGATGTCGAGCCAGCCACAGCGGCGCTTGCGGCCGGTGACGGTGCCGAATTCACGCCCTTTTTGCGACATCTGATAACCCGGCAGGCCCTCTCTTTCGATATCCAGTTCACTCGGGAAGGGGCCACCACCGACGCGCGTGCAATACGCCTTGGTGATTCCAAGAACATAATGCAGCATGCCCGGCCCAACCCCGGAACCCGCCGCTGCCTGGCCGGCAACGCAGTTCGACGATGTGACAAATGGGTAGGTGCCGTGATCGATGTCGAGCAGCGCGCCCTGTGCGCCTTCGAATAGCAGGTTGTGCCCGGCCTTGTTGAGCGCATGCAGGGCGGCCGAAACGTCGCTCACCAGCGGCTTGACTTCCTCGGCGTCGGCCATCGCCTGCGCCAGAACGGCTTCGAAGTCGACTGCCGCGGCGCCGAGATGACGGGTCAGCACAAAGTTGTGGTAGTCGAGGTTTTCCCGCAGTCTCTCGGCAAAACGCGCCGGATAACAAAGGTCGTAGACCCGTAGCGCACGGCGAGCCACTTTATCTTCGTAAGCCGGGCCAATGCCTTTGCCGGTGGTGCCGATGCGCAGATCGGCGCACTTCGCCGCCTCACGCGCGTGATCAAGGGCGACGTGGTAGCCGAGGATCAGCGGACAGCCCGGACTGATCTTTAAACGCGAACGCACGTCAATGCCGCCCGACTCAAGCACCCGGATTTCGCTGATCAGGTGGTGAATATCGAGCACCACGCCGTTACCGATGAAGCACTCGACGCCCTCACGAACGATCCCCGAGGGCACCAGATTGAGCTTGTAGACCTTCTCGCCGACGACCAGCGTGTGACCTGCATTATGGCCGCCCTGAAAGCGCACGACACCCTTGGCGTGATCGGTGAGCCAGTCCACGATCTTGCCCTTGCCCTCGTCGCCCCATTGGGTGCCGACCACTACGACGTTCTTGGCCATTCCTGTCATCCGTTCCTGTTGATTGCCTCGATTAGCCATTGTCCGTCGCCTTCGAGCAGGCGGCGGTCGCACCACGGACCATCACTACGATCCTCTCCCGGCAGGAGTTCGACGACAATTTCGCCCTGCGCGCGCAGGGCGGCTATCGCCATCGCCAAGCCCGGATTGGCGGCCGCGTACGGCGCCAGGATCGCTCCGGTCGGTGCCGCGCGCACCGCCAGCCGTGCCAGCTCACGCAAATCCATCGAAAAACCGGTGGCCGGTCTGGCGCGGCCAAAGGCCTTGCCAACGCCGTCATAACGCCCGCCAAGCGCGACAGCGCTCGAGAAAGCCGCGTGATAGGCCGCAAAAACAACGCCGTTGTGATAGTGGTAGCCACGCAGATCGGCCAGGTCGAATGACAGCGGCAAATCGGGCAGCGATTCGTGCAAGGCGCGCAAGCTGGCCAGCGCAGCCCTGATCGCCGGCAGTTCGGGCAGCACTCTGGCCGCCGCGGCGAGCACTTCCACGCCACCGTAGAGATCGGGCAAGGCGAGCAGTGCGGCGCGAAAGGGCTCGTCCACAGCGCTGCAGCGCTCACGCAGGCTGGGCACGTCCTTGGCTCGCAGCAGCTGCAACAGCGCTTCCTCGGATTCACGGTCAAGGCCAGCCGCATCGGCCAGCGCGCGGAACACGCCGACATGACCGAGGTCGATACGCGCCGCCGCAGCGCCGGCAATCGCCAGGGAATCGGCCATCAAACGGATCACCTCGCGATCAGCCGCCAGACCCGCATGCCCGTAGACTTCGGCGCCCAACTGAATCGGTTCACGAGTCGCCGCCAGCGACGCCGGCAGGGTGTGCAACACGCTGTCGCAGTAGCACAGCCGCGTCACTCCCTGGCGGTTGAGCAGGTGCGCGTCGATGCGGGCGACTTGCGGCGTCATATCGGCACGCAGGCCGAGCGTCCGTCCGGACAGCTGATCGACGAGTTTGAAGGTGCGCAGCTTGAGATCCTGTCCCGACCCGGTCAGCAGGGAGTCGAGGTGTTCGAGCAGCGGCGGCATCACCAACTCGTAGCCATGCACGCGGAAGAGATCGAGCAGACTACGGCGCAGCCGTTCGATCTGGGCCGCTTCTGCCGGCAGGGCATCGGCGATATGTTCGGGAAGTAGCCAGTTCATCTGAAAACCATCAACAGGACCAGACCGATCAGCATCGAAGTCAGGCCGACAAAGCGGATCTGCCCGTCCGACAAGCGAATCAGGCGACGGAATGTTTCACGCCAGGCGTTCGGCGCCATGAACGGCATCAGCCCTTCAAGCACCAGCATCAGAGCCAAGGCCAGCAACAGATTGTCGGTCACAGCCGGCCAATCACTTCGGGGCTTTTTCGCCGCCTCGGCCGCCGCTCTTCATGTACTTGAAGAAGTCCGAACTGGGTTCGACAACGATCACGTCGTTCTTGCCGCTGAAGCTGTTGCGGTAGGCTTCGAGGCTGCGATAGAAGGCGTAGAACTCGGGATTCTTTTCGAAGGCCTGGGCGTAGGTGGCGGCCGCTTTGGCGTCGCCCTCGCCCTTCATCTTCTGCGCGTCACGATACGCCTCGGCAACGATCACCTCACGCTGCTTGTCCGCGTCGGCGCGAATCTTCTCGGCTTCGGCAGCACCCTGCGAACGCAGCTCGTTGGCGACGCGCTTGCGTTCAGCATCCATCCGGCGATACACCGATTCGCTGACGTCAGTGGGCAGCTCGACACGCTTGACGCGCACGTCGACGATCTGCACGCCAATCTTGCGCGCATCCAGGTCGGCCTTTTCGCGCATCAACTCCATCAGCTGGTCGCGCTCACCCGACACGACGTCATGCACGGTCCGCTTGCCGAACTCCTCACGCAGGCCGGCATTGACGGTCTGCGAGAGACGCGTCTTGGCGCGTGATTCATCACCGGCAACCGAGACGTAGTAGAGCTTGGGATCGACGATCCGCCACTTGGTGAACGAGTCCACCAGGACGTTGGTCTTTTCGGAGGTAATGAAGCGTTCGGGCTCGGCGGCGTCGAGGGTGAGGATACGCTTGTCGAAATAGCGCACGTTCTGGATCATCGGCCACTTGAAATACAGTCCCGGCTCCTCGATCACGCGCCGCACCTCACCAAGCTGGAAGACGAGCGCGTGCTGCCGCTGATCGACGGTGAAAATGGTCGCCCCGAGGACCACCAGGACGGTCACGAAAAGCGCCGCCAGGATATTCATGCCGGCTTTCATCAGCGGGCCTCCCGATCACGCTGCCGCAAGGTGTCGCGCGAACGCGATTCGTTCAGTTGCGGCGGCACCTCGTTGGAAATCGGCGGCGACGAGCGACCAGCCGCCGCCATCTCCGGGCTGCCGCTGGCGCCACCAGGCGACGCAGCGACTGCGCCAGCAGCCTGGATCAGCTTGTCGAGCGGCAGGTAGAGCAGATTACCCTGCCCTTTGGTATCAACCATCACCTTGCTGGTATTCGAATAGACCTGCTGCATGGTGTCCAGGTACATCCGCGTACGCGTTACTTCCGGCGCCTTGGCGTATTCGGTATTGATCTGCGAGAAGCGGCTGGCATCACCCTCGGCGGTGGCAATCACCCGCTGCTTGTAACCCTGCGCTTCCTCGTTCAGGCGCGCCGCCGTACCTTGCGCCCTCGGGATGACGTCATTGGCGTAGGCCTGACCTTCGTTCTTCTGACGCGCGCGGTCCTGCGATGCCTTGACCGCGTCGTCGAACGCGGCCTGAACCTGCTCCGGCGGCTGCGCATTCTGCATCGTCACCTTGGAGATCAGAATGCCGGTCTTGTAGCGATCGAGAATCTCCTGCATCAGCTGCGAAGCATTGACGGCGACCTGCTCACGACCTTCGTAGAGGACGAAGTCCATCTTGTTCTTGCCGACGATCTGACGGATGGCGGTTTCGGCAATCTGCATCACCGCCTCGTCGGGATCCCGGTTGGCGAAGACGTAGTCGACCGGGTCCTTGAGGATGTATTGCACGGCAAACTGAATATTGATGATGTTTTCATCATCGGTGAGCATCAGCGCTTCCTTGAGAACCTTGTTCCGCTCGCTGCCGCGGTAACCAACCTCGAGAGTGCGGACGCCGGAAATATTGACCAGCTCGTGCGACTGGATCGGATAAGGCAGTCGCCAACGCAGTCCCGGATCAGAGCTCTCCTTGTAGCGGCCGAACTGCAGCACCAGACCCCTTTGCCCGGCGTCCACAATGTAGAAACCGCTGGCCAGCCAGACGATCACCACCAGAACCAGCAGTAGGCCGATGCCGCCACCGAGAAACTTCGGACTGAATTGCACCGGCGGGCGCTCGTCACCACCATCGCCACTGCCGTTGCCGCCACCGCGCTTCTTGTCGAAGATCCCCGACAAGCGGCGGTTGAGGTCACGCCACAACTGCTCGAGGTCTGGTGGCCCCTGATTGGGGCGCCGTCCACCGCCACCCTCATTGCCGCGATTCCCCCACTGCGGATCATTCAACGACATAAGTACTCCAAGGCTCGCCATCATGCACAACCATCTGAATCAGAAAGCATATCAATATCCTGTAATGCGTCAGCACGAAGCGCCCAATGGCGCTTGTTCTGGGCCTTCGCCATGGCCATTTCGGCCAGCGCCTCGCGCAGCAGAGACAGACCGTCGCCACATCGGGCGCTGACGCGAACCCGCAGGATTGTACCATATTCGTCCCGCTCGACGGTCGGCGGCAGGCCGCTCAGATCGAGCTTGTTGAGAACCAGCAACTGCGGCACGGCGGCAGCGCCGATCTCGGTCAGCACCTTGTTGACGTCGGCCACCTGCTCGTCGCGCGCCGGGCTGGCCGAGTCGACGACGTGCAGCAAGAGGTCGGCCTCGGCCGTCGCTTCAAGCGTCGCATGGAAAGCGGCGACCAGCGTGTGCGGCAGATCGCGGATGAAGCCGACGGTATCGGAAAGCACGATATGACCGGCCTCGGGCAACCACAGCTTGCGCGTCGTGGTATCGAGCGTCGCAAACAACTGGTCGGCAGCGAAGACGCCGGCATGCGTCAGGGCATTGAACAGGGTCGACTTGCCGGCGTTGGTATAGCCGACCAGCGAGACGTTCAGCAAGTCGCCGCGCCCGCGTGCCTGCCGCTGAACACCGCGTTGACGCTCGACGCGCAGCAGCCGTTCCTTGAGCAGCTTGACGCGGATCCCCAGCAAGCGACGGTCGGTTTCGAGCTGCGTTTCGCCCGGACCACGCAGACCAATACCACCTTTCTGCCTTTCGAGGTGCGTCCAGCCGCGCACCAGTCGCGTCGCCAAGTGTTCGAGTTGAGCCAGTTCGACCTGCAGCTTGCCTTCCGAACTCTGCGCGCGCTGCGCAAAGATGTCGAGGATCAGGCTGGTCCGGTCGATCACGCGACACTGCAGCACACGCTCCAGATTGCGCTCCTGGCCGGGACTGAGTTCGTGATTGAAGATCACCAGAGTGGCTTCGTGGGCCAGCACTTCGGCAGCCACCTCCTGGACCTTGCCTTTGCCGGCATAGGTCGCCGCGTCGGGGCTGTGGCGGCGTCCATGGACCACGGCACACACCGCTGCGCCCGCCGATCGAGTCAGCAGACGAACCTCTTCAAGCTGTTCGGTGAGGTCGTCACGCCCAAAGTCGAGCTGGACGATGATCGCCCGCTCGTCGGCCGATGGCCGCTCATGCATAGTGATGATCCTGGAAGAGTTGACGCCAGCGTGCGCCGTAAGAGCCGCTCAAGGCAGCGCTGGGCGAAAGCGCTCCGCAATACCTGCTGGCTGGCGCAGCAAAAACGGTGGGGCGACGGATCAGGCCTCGCTGTTGGCATCCTGCTGAATCGTAATTGGACGCGACGGCACCACCGTTGAAATCGCGTGCTTATAGACCATCTGGGTAACGGTATTCTTGAGCAAAACAACGTACTGATCGAACGATTCCACCTGACCCTGGAGCTTGATACCGTTGACCAGATAGATCGAAACCGGAACGCGTTCGCGCCGCAGCGTATTGAGGAACGGGTCTTGTAATAGTTGCCCTTTGTTAGTCATCCTTGGAACTCCATCTCTAGTCATGTTTATCGTGAAAATCGCTTCCGCGATTGACAATTCGCCTCTCCCGCATGCGGAAGAGTGGTCGGGGTGATGGAAACGGTCAAAGCGATCGTCAGCGCGAAGATCTTGGCGAGCCAGGGGCCGTTTTCGAGAGACCAGCATAATTGATTTTCTTCTCGTTTGCCATATCAAGGCCAGCACCGGGGCAACGCCCGGCCGTCGCAGATGCTCGCCGCACTCAGCAGACGGCGACGATTTCGGACCGCAGGGCAGGCGACCTGGCGCCGATGCGGCTCGCGCATCGGCAAAAACGAAGATAATTCGTCAGTCGCAAAGGCGCCTTTCACGGTAGGCAGCGAGGAGCAATCAATGACTTTGGAAGCACTGGCCAGCGCCGATTGGCGTGCCATGGCACTGCTGACAATTATCGCCGTGGCCATCGTATGGGGCTTCGTCTTCTTTCTACGGCATAACCGCCAGGATCTCGACAGCCTGCGGGAAACACTGAAATCCGATCGCGAGGACGATGGCGAGTGACTGCTGTGGTCAGGCGTACATGCTTCAGCAAGACCCCTGCCCTCCCGGGCATGACCGTTTTCCGCCCCTGGCGGCGAGCATTCCAGCTTGCGCGGTGACATCGCTGGGCCGTTTCCTCGATGCTCGCCAGCGACGATGGGGCGATGGGGGCGTCGCAGACGCGGCTTTGCCGCTTGCCGCTACGGCAGACAGAATCGCTTTTCTTGAGCATCGGCTATACTGGCCGCCAGTTCACCTCCAGGCCAGGATCGCGAGTCGACGAATGATCGCTGCCATTACCCTGCTCCTGCTTTTTCAGCTGCTCGGCGAGGTCATCGCCAAGACGCTGGCCTTGCCGATTCCGGGTCCGGTGATCGGCATGGCGCTGCTGTTCGCTGCCCTGGCTGCGCGCGGCGGCCCCACAGCCAACTTGCGCCAGACCGCGCAGGGGCTTTTGCAGCACCTCTCGCTGCTCTTCATTCCCGCCGGCACCGGCGTCATGCTGCACTTTCAGCGGCTGTCCGACGAGTGGCTGGCGCTCGCGCTTTCCTTGTTCGGCAGTACCCTGCTGACCATCGCCGTGACCGCCCTGGCCTTGCGCTTTCTGGCCCGACGGCGGGACGTCCGGAGCGACCCGCCGTGAGGCCATGAACGCGCGCTTCGACGAAATCTGGGTCTACCTGTCCGCGTCGCCACTGCTCGGACTAACGCTCACGCTGCTCGCCTACCAGGGCGCGGTTTACGTAAACCGGCGCTGTCGTGGGCATCCGCTGGCCAATCCGGTGTTGCTCGCCGTCGCCGCGCTGGTCGGGCTGCTGTGGCTTACCGACACACCGTACGCCACCTACTTCGACGGCGCGCAGTTCGTGCACTTCCTGCTCGGACCGGCGACCGTCGCGCTGGCGATTCCGCTCTATGCCCAGTTCGAGCGCCTGAAGCGCCTGGCTGTGCCGCTGCTCGGCGCACTGCTCGTCGGCTCGCTGACCGCCGCGCTGTCGGCCGTGGCGATTGGCGGCGTTCTTGGTGCCAGCAGGGCGACGCTGCTGTCGATGGCGCCGAAGTCGGTCACCACGCCGATCGCCATGGGCATCGCCGAACGGATCGGTGGTCTACCGTCGCTAACCGCGGTGCTGGTGATCTGCACCGGCGTTGTCGGTGCCATTGGCGCGCGCTACGTCTATCGCGCCCTGCACATCGAAGACGACGTCGTGCGCGGCTTCGCGCTGGGCATCGCTGCGCACGGAATCGGGACAGCACGCGCTTTCGAGGAGAGCGAACAAATGGGCGCTTTTGCCGCGCTGGCGATGGGTCTCAATGGCCTGACCACGGCACTGCTGCTACCCGTTCTGATACCGTGGCTACTGCCTTAGCTTGATCAGCCGGCAGGTCAACACCAGCGGGCGAGTGGATTTCCTGCTGACGCCGGGCCTTGTCCTATCATTGCAAGACTCCCATGCCATCGCGAAGGTCAGCCAAAGCCATGCCGCAATTCCGTCTGACGCTGCTCGGCCGCTTCCGCCTCGACGACGAGAACGGCCGCGAAGTGGCCGTCGCGTCGCGCAAGACGCAGGCCATGCTCGCCGTTCTCGCCGTGCACAGCCCCGCCGCGGTCACGCGCGAGCGCATCGCCGGGCTGCTCTGGGGCGATCTTGCCGACGAGCGCGCCCGCCACAGCCTACGGCAGGTACTTACGGCCTTGCGGCGTGAGGCCGCCATTGTCGAGGCCAGCAGTGAGACCTTGTGTCTGGATAGCGACGCTTGCACGTCCGACGTGAGCGAATTTGCCGCGCTCGCCGCGAACACCGAGGCCGCTGAACTGGCGCGTGCGCTGACTCTCCACGGCGGCGATTTTCTCGACGGGCTGGCGAGCAAAGAGGAAGCGTTCGCTGAGTGGCTAAGCGCCGAGCGCACGCGGCTGGCGAAAGCGGCAGTGACAATAATGTTGCAGCTGGCCGCATTCCACGCCGGGCGTGCAGAGCATCAAGCCGCCGTGCAGCTGCTGCAGCTCATACTGGCCGGCGACGCCCTGAACGAAGGTGCGCACCGCGCCTTGATGCGCTCACTCGACACCCTCGGCCGGCGCAGCGATGCGCTGCAGCAGTATCAGCTGTGCCGAGAACTGCTCCTGAAGGAGCTCCAGGTCGAACCCGACGCGGCGACGCGGGCGCTCCACGATTCGCTGCGAGCGGCAAGCGGCACGCCGCGCAGAAGCGAAGGAGGCGGACGGCCCGTCGTCGCCGTCGTGCCCTTCGCCAACGTCGCGCGCGCGCCTGAAATCGACTCGCTGGCGACCTCGATCGCCGATGAGATCAGCCGACAGCTCGCGCACGCACCCGGCTTCCGGGTCGTCGTACAGCCCGCGGTCCTTGCCGCGATGCAGCCGAATCCCGACGATTTGAGGCAGCTCGCGCGCGTCCTGGGCGCCACTTATCTGGTCACCGGCAGCCTGCGTCAGCCCGAAAGCGGCTGCCTGCGCATCGCCCTGCAGATCGTCGACGGCGAAAAGGCCCAGTACCTGTGGAGCCTGCAACAAGATCTGTTGCGCGGCGGCAAGGCCGCGGTCGACGACTTCGTTGCCGGCAGCGCGGCCAGGATCGAACAGCAACTGAGCGTCGCCGAGGCCACCGCCGGCGATGCGCACGACGACCGGCACGATGCCTGGCACAAGACGCACCAGGCCGCCAGCGCGCTGTTTTCGGCCGGCTGGTCCGAAACCGCCGTGGCCACCGCCGTGCAGCGCTATCGCGAAGCCATCGCGCTCGATCCCGACCTCGCGCTGGCGTACGCGCACAAGGCGATGATCATCGCCTTTGCCCAGGACTGGGGGCTGCTGCACCGCGACCCGGCCCGGGACGAGGCGCGCGCCGACGCCGAAAAGGCGCTGGAGCTGGCACCAAGCCGCTCCGAAGTCCTCGGCATGGCCGCTTGCGCGATTGCCCACCTCGGCGATCCGGCGCGCGCGGTGCCGCTGCTCGAGCGGGCGATCGAGGAGAATCCAAACAATGCGCAAGCCTGGGCGGCGCTCGGCGCCACGCGCTTGCTGCAGATGCAGTTCGCGGCGGCCGTCGAGGCGCTGCGCCGCGGCCTGCGCACCAGCCCGACCGACTACCGCCGTTCGGTCTGGCTGACGGCGCTGGCCAGTGGCCTGGTGCGCCTGAACCGGCTCGACGAAGCGCTCGATGCGGCGCAGGGAGCTTGCCGGTCGGATGCAAAGTTCTATCCGGCGCGAATTGTCCTGGCGATGGTCCTGGCGAAGCTCGAGCGCGATGGCGAGGCGCGCAAGGCGCTCGCCGACGCGACGCGCCTTCGCCCGCAGCTGACGCTAGCGGAAATGCGGCGCTTTGTCGGCAGCGCCCTCGACCGTCTCGGCGCGTCTGCCGGCTTTTAGAAAATTGCCCAGCGCTTGACGCTGGATTGACGCTGGATTGACGCTCGATTGACGCCCGTGCATGAAACTCCTTACGAGCCGCAGACCGACAGCAAACGCTCGCCGGACGATCTAGAGGCCGTAAGGAGAAAGCAGATGAAGCAGCAGACCATGCAAGCCGCGCTGCAACGCGCCGAGCATATTTTTTTGCAGCGTCCGGAAGCGGCGCAGAGGCGCACGATTGCGCGGGCGAGCGTCCGCGACGGCATGCGCTGTGAATTCAGCGAAGACCAGTGGCGCTTCGTCGCCGACATGCCGGAGGCCATTGGCGGCAGCGCTACTGGAGCGACGCCGAGCACCCTGGCGCGGGCGGCGCTCAGCACCTGCCTGGCGATCGGCTATGCGATGCGGGCGGCCTACCTCGGCGTCGCGATTCGCGGCGTCGAGGTCGAGCTGCGCGCCGAAGCCGACCTTCGCGGCCTGTTCTGCGGCCAGGCTGAAGTGCCCAACTACCGCTCGCTCGCCTACCTGGTGACCTTCGACAGTGACGCGTCCGACAGCGAACTGCAGCGCGTCCTCGACGAGGCCGACGAGCGTAGCCCGGACTTGCAGCTGTTCACGAAACCACAGAGCCTGAGCCGCGAAATGCGCGTCATCAGAACAGCGGCCGCGTGATGGACGCGCGACTGCAAAGACGCATCCAGCGCTACGGCTGGGACCGCGCCGTCGATTTCTATGACCAGCTGTGGCTGAAGCAACTCCTGCCGGCGACGCAAAGCGTCCTCGAGCGCGCCGCCATCGGGCCAGGAGAAAGCGTTCTTGACGTCGCCTGCGGCACCGGCGTCCTGGCGATTGCGGCGGCAACCACCGTCGGCAAGGAAGGATCGGTGGTCGGCATCGATCTCTCGGGGAAGATGGTCGACGCGGCGCGTGCCGCCGCTTCGGCTCTCGGCCTCGACAACTGTCGCTTCGAACGCGACGACGCCGAGGCGCTGGCCGATCTCGAAGGCGTTTTTGACGTCGCCTTGTGCGGCCTCGGGCTGATGTACATGCCCGACCCGGAGCGCGCGCTCGCCGTGATCGCGACAAAGCTCGTGCCGGGTGCTCGCCTGGCGGTATCGGTCTGGGGGCAGCGCAGTCGCTGCGCGTGGGCGGCAATATTCCCGATCGTCGACGCCCGCGTCGAATCCGAGGTTTGCCCGCTGTTCTTTCGCACCGGCACCGGCGATACGCTGCACCAGGCTCTCGATAGCGCCGGCCTGAGCGGCGTCGCGACGGAGCGTATGGCGGTCACTCTGCGTTATGACAGCGCGGCCGACGCCTGCGATGCGGCCTTCCTCGGCGGACCGGTCGCGCTCGCCTACTCGCACTTCGATGAAGCGACGCGAACTGCCGTACGTGCGGCGTATCTGCAAGCTGTTGAACCCTGCAGAATCGGCAATGCCTACGCCATTCCGGGCGAGTTCCTGATCGGCTACGGTGTCAAACCGGCAGCCGCCTGAAGTCATCCAGCCCGGATGAACGCTGAACACACGCTGAACACGAGCAACGCCATGCGAGCCAAGACGATTGCAGGCCGCGCGGCCGAGCACGAGGAGCTGCGCAGCGCCCGGGAGATTCGCCGGGGCCTGTTCGGACGACCAATGATCTATCGGGATGGGCTGCAAGGCGCCGCGATGCGGCTCTCCAAGCTGACCAGCCGAAGCACTGAGAGGTGACGACAATGCCCGTACCCGTCTGGATGTTGCTGGGATTTGCGGCCTGGACCGTGTTGTTGTTGGTGGCGACGGTTGGCGTCTACCGCTGGAGCCTGATTCTGACGCGAGGTGTGCCGATAGCCAGCTTCCGGGCTGATCAGCCCGAAGGCGCAGACCGCTACAAACGCGCGCTGCGAGCGCACGCAAACTGCATCGAGAATCTTCCGGTTTTTGCCGCCATTGTGATCGCGCTGCACATCGGCAAGGTCACCGGTGCGCTGGTCGATACGCTTGCCGTGGCGATTCTTGTGGCCCGCATGCTGCAGTCGCTGGTGCATGTATGTTTTGCCCAGAGCAACGCCGTGACATCGATCCGATTCGCTTTCTTTTTCGTGCAACTGGTCGGCTTTCTCGGCTTGACCGGGATCATCGTCGCCAGGCTGAACGGCAGCGCCTGATCCCTGACTGGCGCCGCGCTTCAAGACGCACCCAAGAAGCACTCAACAAGCACGCAAGAAGCACAAACTCGCTGACCACGCGGTGGTCGGAGCAGCGCGCTTGAGTGCCAGCGACGGTCGTGCGATGATCGCCGCGCCGCCGGCGGTAACAGCGGCCGGCTCTCGCCAATTCCGGCCGTGCCGACGACAAGCACGCGCGCTGTACGCAGCGACAGCGGCGAACACGCTTGCCGACCCATCCAACCGCAGGACTCCTAGCGCATGCTCTGGTTCATCCCCGGCCTCCTGGCCCTGATCGTCGGCGCCGAACTGCTGGTCCGCGGTGCCTCGAAACTTGCTCTCTCGTTCGGCCTCTCGCCGCTGGTGGTCGGGCTGACGGTCGTCGCCTTCGGCACCAGCTCACCCGAGCTGGCGGTGTCGGTGCAGTCGGCGTGGTCCGGCCAGGTGGACATCGCGCTCGGCAATGTCGTCGGCAGCAACATCCTCAACGTCCTGTTCATCCTCGGTATTTCGGCGTTGATCGCGCCGCTGCTGGTGCATCGGCAGTTGATCCAGCAGGAAGTGCCGGTGATGATCGGCGTCTCGCTGCTGCTCTGGGCGCTGGTCGCCGACGGCGGCATCAGCCGTGGCGATGGCCTACTGCTGGTCGGCCTGCTGCTCGCCTACAATTTCGTGATCATCCGCCAGAGCCGCCGCGAAAACGCGGCGGCAAGCGAGCCAGCGTTGGCGGCCGATGCCGCTGGCGGCAAGGCCTGGGACGCCCATTGGCTGGTGCAGGCGCTGCTGGTTGTTGCCGGGATGGACTTACTGGTGCTCGGCGCCCACTGGCTGGTCGACGCGGCCGTCACGCTCGCCCGGCGGCTGGGAATGAGCGAAGCGGTCGTCGGCCTGACCATCGTCGCCGCCGGCACCTCGCTACCCGAAGTAGCCACGTCGATCATGGCCGCCGTCCGCGGCGAGCGCGATATTGCCGTCGGCAACGTCGTCGGCAGCAACATCTTCAATATCCTCGCTGTACTGGGAATCTCGGCCAGCATCGCTCCCGGTGACCTGGTCGTCGCGCCGTCGATTCTCGCTTTTGACCTGCCGGTGATGGTCGCCGTCGCCGTCGCCTGCCTGCCGATCTTTTTCACCGGCCACCTCATCGCGCGCTGGGAAGGCACGCTGTTCCTGGCCTACTACGCCGCCTATACCACCTACCTGATTCTTGACGCCGCCGGTCACGCCGCGCAAAGCGGCTTCTCGCTGCTGATGAGCGGCTTCGCGCTACCGCTGACGACGATCACCCTGATCGTACTCGCCTGGCGGCAGCGGCAGCACGTGCGCGACGCCGGGCAGTGACGCGGCACGCCAGCCCACCCACCGGCACCTACTGTGGATTGGCGAAATCGGCCGCGTACTTGCCAACCCATTCCAGCGCGGCTTCTTCGGGGCCGAGCTGGCGGCCTTCGAGCTGCCGCACCTCCTGCCGATAGTGCTCGATATGGCAGATCTGCTCGACCATACGCACCGTAAACGCCGCCTCGGCGCTGACGAACTGCACGCCGACGTCGAAATGCCGCTCGCAGCCCTGGCACCAGACGACGCGCCCACGGGTCTCGAACGGCGGCCGCACGATGGTGATCCGCACACGCACGATTGACCCCAAGGGCAGTGAGTGTTCGCATGCAAACGCCAGACCGCCAACGCCGACATCAGACAAGCGCTGCCCGGAGCCGCTGACGGACGCTTGCTCGGCGTCGATTTCGATCGGAATATCGGCTGGGTGACGCATGAAGGAACGCGCAACAGGATCGGCTACGGTCATTATTCTTCTCCTCGCCGCCCGGGCAAAGATCCCCTGACGGTCGTGACACGAGCGCTCCCCGCGGTAGCGAAGCCTGGCCGACAGCGCTGATGGGGACATCGGTGAGTCGCTGCCGCGGCTTTCACGGGAAGTAGCACCTTACAATTGCTTGGACGCAACGCCAGCAGGCAACGTTCCATCGGGCGGACTCGGCAGACGGTGCGTAACAGGAGCCGACTCGCTCTTTTCCTGCCTCTCGTCGGCCGGCGACCGGCAGTGCCGTGCTAAAGTCGAAGCCGCCATGGAAACCAGACGAATTCATACCCTACACCGAGCAGCCGTCGGCCCCGCGCGTTCGCCACAACTGCTTTTTGTCCACGGCGGTTACGCCACGGCCGGCTGCTGGGACGTCTATTTTCTGCCTTACTTCAGCCGCCTCGGCTTCGACTGCCGGGCGGTCGACCTCGCCGGTCACGGCGCCAGTGACGGCCGCGACCGTCTCGACTCGTTCGGGATCGACGACTACGTCGACGACGTGCTGCAGGTCATGCAGGGCATCGCCGGGCCGCTGATGCTGATCGGGCATTCGATGGGCAGCCTCGTCGTCGAGCGCGTTCTCGAACAAAAGCCAACGCAGGCGGCGATCCTGATGGCGCCCGTGCCGCCCGGCGGCATCCTTGGCGCGACGATGAACATCGCCTTCAGGCAGCCGTCGTTCTTCGGCGAACAAGCGCGCGCCACGCAGGACGCATCCACGGCCACGCCGCAAACGCTGCAGACCATCCGTGACGTCTATTACTCGCGCGAAACGAAGACCGACGATCTGATTCGCTTCGGGCACCTGTTCCAGTCCGAATCCCGGCGCGCGATCATTGATCTGACGATGCTGGCGATGCGCATCGGCCGACGCCGACCCGAGCTTCCCGTTCTCGTCGTCGGCGGCGAAGCCGACGCCGTGTTCCAGCCGAATCTGCTGAGCTTCACCGCCAGCCGTTGGCGGGCCGAGGTGGAAGTCATTCCTGGCGCCGGCCACACCTTGATGCTCGACGCCCACTGGCAGGCCGCGGCGGCGAGCATTGCCGACTGGATCAAGCGCCAGCCGTAGCGGCACACGGCCGGCCGACCAGGCGCGTGTGCCGACGCGAGCGCGCTTGGCCGTCGAGCAATCGCGGCAGATCGTGCATCCGGCTGAAGACCGCACTGGCGCCAGCGGCGAGCAGCGCTTCGGCATCGCCGGACCGCATGTGAGCACCGCCGGTAAAGCCGACGACGCGCATTCCCGCCGCTCGCGCTGCCTGTACGCCGGCGATGCTGTCCTCGATCACCAGGCAGCGCGCCGGCGACACCGCCATGCGCTCGGCCGCGAGCAGAAACAGGTCGGGCGCCGGCTTGCCGCGGGCGACCATCTCGGCGCTAAACAGATGTGCTGCGAAGTACGGCAGCAGACCGGTCAGGGCAAGATTGCCGCGGATCTTGTCGAGCTTTCCCGAAGACGCCACGCACTTCGGCAAAGCCAGGCCGGCCAGCATAGCGGCCGCTCCAGCCATCGCTTGCAGTTCGGCGGCGAAAGCCTGGCGATCGCGCAGGCGGGCAGCAAAATCTGTCGGCAGCGCACGCCCCCACTCGGCCGCCACCTGTGCCAGCACCGCCGGCAGGCTGATACCGGTATAGCGATCGATCGCCTGCCGCGGCGTCAGGGAAAAACCAAGCTCAGTCAGCGTTTCGGCAAGCACCCGGCTGGCGATCGGCTCACTGTCGACCAGTACGCCATCGCAGTCGAAGACCAGCAAGGCGGGCGTCACTCGCTTCATTCGCTGGCCGCCTGCACGGCAAGTGGCGCGGCGATCAGGCGCCCTCGGCGGGCGCGGCGACGGAACAGGCGGGCGGCGGCCGCTCTATCATCGGTGGTTTCGTCTCTCATGGTCAGTACTTTACCGTCAGCAGCCCGGCACGGGACTCGCCAGAACAGCAGCACTGCAATAGACTCACGCCTGCTATGAGCGACCCGCGAAACCCATGAGCCCTCCCCCGACCGCATCGTCGACGCCAATCCCGACGGTAAACGTCGTTCCCCTTTCTGCGCCCCTGCAATGGCTGGCACTCGGGTGGCGCGACCTGCGGCGTTGCGGCGGCCTGAGTCTGGCGCATGGGGCATTGCTGGCGGCTTTCGGCCTGGCCCTGATGGCCATGGCAGCGCGGCAGTTCTGGTTGCTGGCGGGTGCGTTTTCGGGCTTCCTGGTGGTCGCGCCGGTATTGGCCACCAGCTTGTACGCGATGAGTCGCGCCATCGAGCACGGGCGCACGATCGGCTGGCAGCTGCTGCGCGACACCTGGCTGAGCTGGCAGCAATCGCGATTCATGGAAGCGGGCGGCTACTGGTGCCTGGTGCGTTTCGGTCTGCTCCTGGCGCTGGCCGGAACCGGCTGGGTAATGACCTCGGCGGCGCTGATCACGCTGCTCGCGCCGGCCCCCGTCAACTCGCCGGTGGACTTCCTGCGCCACGTCGTAGCGGCACACGACAACTTCCTGTTCGAGGCGTGGCTGGCGATGGGCGGCGTGCTCGCCGCGCCGATCTTTGCCTCCAGCATCGTCGCCATGCCGCTGCTCCTCGACCGCCGCGCCAACCTGCTGACGGCTGTCCTGACCAGCTGGCGAGTGGTTCTCGCCAACCCCGGCGCGATGGCACTGTGGGCGGCACTGATCATGTCGCTGGTGCTGATCGGTTTTGCGACGGCCTTGCTGGGCCTGATCGTGTTTATACCGATCCTCGGCCACGCCAGCTGGCACGCCTATCGCGCGCTGGTCGATGCCAGCGAACTTCCGGAACGTCCGCGGGGTCATTGAGCGAGCCCATGTTTGGTTTTTCCGAGGAACAAATCGCCGGCTTTGGCCTCACCTTCGGGATTGGCGGCTTCATGCTCTACATGTTGTTCATCATCGGACAACTGGCGTGGGAGTCCAAGGCCGGCAAGTTTGGGACTTTCGTGATCTTCCTGGGGCTGGCCTTCGGCATGCTCGGCTTCGTCGCCAAATACCTGATTCAGTGGCTGCTCGATATTTCTTGAGCGGCCACCGCTCAAGCGGCAGACCGGGCGGCCAGCTCGCCCAAGCCGAACGCGCCAGGCTCCGGCGAGCGCCACGTTATGCGGCCAGCAGCGCTCAGTCGGGCGGGAAGCGAGCGGCCAGCTGCGCGATATAGAGCATCTCCGCGGCTTCGATGCAGCGGGCGCTGCCAGTCGCCAGCAGGTCGGCATAGACCAGCGCCGGAGCAACCGTATCGGGCCGCCCGCCGTCCTGCAGCGACGCACCCCAGAAAGGCTTGCGCAGTTCGAGCAGGTGTTGGTAGGCCGCCGGCGACGCCGTTTCGAGCTGCTGCTCGGCAATCAGCCGCGCCGGCAACTTATCACCGTAAATCGTCAACGCCGTCGGCGTCAGTTGGTCAACGAGCAGAAGAGCCGCCGCCGTTTCGCCACCCCAGCGAGCGTTGGCCGGGTTGAGCTGCCAGTCCGGCCAGTCGTCGAAGCGCGGCGCCAGGAAGCGACCGATCAGCGCCTTGCCGCGCAGACCGAGAGCATAGGCCTGCGCCCATTCGTCGAGCACTCGCTTGCGGGCAAACAGCGACCGGCTCTTCGCAGAGACGATGAGCGACCCGTGTTGCTGGAGGTCGGCGATCACCGCCGGCATGGCGCCGAGCGCGACGTTCGCCGCGGCGGCGATCGTGCGGTACGGCGCGCCGGCCAGATCAGGATCGCAGATCAGTGCGAACAGCACCTTCAGCCGGGTCGCGGTGAAGCCACGGCTGGCACGCCGCGCGAGCTGTCTTGGCTGCAGCTTGCGGCCACTCACATAGACAAAAAGGCCGCGGCCTTCCAGGTAGGTATTGCCCGCCGCATCGGCGAATTGCTGCCGGCGTTCGCGCAGTTGCGCGGCCAGCGGCGACGCCACGTAGTCGGTGAGCAGCAGCGGCGGCGGTTCGCCGATGTCCAGCGGCTGGCGTAGCGACGCCAGAACGGCGCCGATGGAAGTCGACGACAGCCGGCGTTTGACCACCGCGGCGTAGTCGAGATCGGCCCCGTCTCGGCACACGCGCAGCAAGGCAGGCGACGGCCGCTGCCCGTCAGCCGCGCTTGCGTCCTGGACGCTGAGCAACAGTCCATGCGCGCGCAGCGCTTGCGCGACGCTCTCCAGAAGAGTGCTTTGCTGCTCCTCGTCCATCGCTGCGCACCATCGTCGTTATGAACAGACGGCAATTATGAACGTAGATCGGCTGCGCTGGCGTGTTTTGCAGCCTTGACTAGCCGCTCGGTCGCCGCCGCCGAGCGGCGAACAGCACTCGTCGGCGAAGCCGGCGTCTTGGCAGCGGTTTTACAGCCGCTACGCGGCGCCGACCGGCGGCGAACACGCCGGCAGCGACGGTGTCGGCCGCGGCTCGCGCAGCGGCAAGTCGCGGCGATTGCGCCAGAGCCGCGGCAGCGTCGCCAGGAGCGACTCCCGAAAAAGACTCCCAAGCGCGCTGCTCAAGGGATTCGCCGCTTTCAGGAAGCGCACCCGCCCACTGCCGATGCCTTCCAGCAAGGCCAGGCCGCGACCACAAACGAGGTGGCTGTCGCCGGCCGCCAGGAAAAAATCGCCGGCTTCGCCTTCGACGGTCAGCCAGACTTTCCCGGCCGTGCAGACGATGCGCACGCCGCTGGCCGACATCAGGCGCACCGGCGCGTTGTCGGCAAGACATAGCTCGCTGTTGTACAGGTCGAAGTTCATGGCGTTCTCTCCTTACGTTGCTTGTTTCGATGCAGAGCAGTCTAGACCCGCGCCGGTTGATAAAACAGTCACAAAATGACAGAATTGTGACCAGCACAGTTTGCGGCATACGCAACTGTATCGATCGAAATCAACAACAACTGTATTGGTGGGGCCGATGGAAAACGAACTGATGCTTTACGAGCGACTGGCTTCGGATTTGAGTGGCATCATCGTCGCCGGCAATCTGCGGCCGGGCGAGCGACTACCCTCGGTGCGCCGCCTGGCGCGCGAGCGACGGCTGTCGGTGTCCACCGTGCTGCAGGCGCTACGCCAGCTCGAGGACCGCGGTCTGGTCGAGGCACGGCCGCAGTCGGGCTATTTCGTCCGCCATGCGTCGGCGCGATTGGCGCAACCGAACGTCCGCTCGACTCCCGACGAAGCCGTACCGGTCGACGTCAGCCAGCGCCTGATGCAGGTCCTGCAGACCGGCATCAAGCCGGGCGTCGCACCGCTGGGTGCCGCCCTGCCCTCGTCGTCACTGCTACCGCTGGCAGCACTGCAGAGACTCTATGGCGGCGTGATACGGCGTCATCCGCAGCTGCTCGAAGGTGGTAGCCACATCAATATCGACGAAGCGGCGCTGGTCCGCCAGTTGGTCCTGCGCTCGGTCGGCTGGGCCGGTCCTCTGGCGGCGCGCGAGTTCGTGATCACCAACTCGTGCACCGAGGCGCTCGCGCTCTGTCTGCGGGCGGTCACCAAGCCGGGCGACACCGTCGCGGTCGAATCGCCGGCGTACTACCTGATGCTGCAATTGCTCGAGCTCCTGGGGCTGAAAGCGCTGGAAATCCCGACCGATCCGTGCACCGGGCTATCGATCGAGGCGCTCGACCTGGCGACCCGCGACGGTGGGGTCGCTGCCTGCCTGCTGGTGGCCAACGCCAGCAATCCACTCGGCAGCATCATGCCCGACGAGCACAAGCGTCGGCTCGCCCATTTGACCGCCGAACGTGGCGTGGCGGTGATCGAGGACGACATCTACGGCGACCTGTACTTTGGCAACACGCCGCCGCGAACCATCAAGGCCTTCGACAAGGTCGGCAATGTGATGCTCTGCTCGTCCTTTTCCAAGTGCCTGTCGCCGGCGCTGCGCATCGGTTTCGTCGCCGCCGGCCGCTACCGTCGGCAGGTCGCCCTGCAGAAGACCGTCACCAGCGGCGGCACCAACCCGGTCACCCAGCACGTCCTCGCCGAGTACCTCGAATCGGGGTCGTACGATCGCCACATGCGCGGCCTGCGGCGGGCCTACGAGCACCAGGTCGACGCCATGCGCGCGGCGGTCGCCCGCCACTTCCCGCCGGCGACGCGAATCACGCAGCCGCAAGGAGGCTTCGTGCTGTGGGTCGAACTGCCCGACGAGGTCGATACCAGCGCGCTCTACGACCGGGCGATCGCCGCCGGTGTCGCCTATGTTCCGGGCGAGCTGTTTTCGGCCAGCGGCATGTATCGCAACTGCCTGCGGCTGAACTGCGGCAACCCGCATACGCCCGAGATCGAAGATGCCGTCCGCCGCCTCGGCGCCCTGATGGCGTCGTGAGCCGGCGCGCCCGGTGCCGCGCAGCGACCACCGTCACTCGTTGATCGGCACGGCTATGAAGGCGTCGCTGGCCTCCAGTCTGGCGGCCAGCGCTTCGAGCGTCGGGTAGTCGCCGGCTGGCCACTCGTGCGGCAGGACATATCGCACAAAAGCAATCCCGACGACGGTACTGATGTCGGCTTGCGTCAGCCGCTCGCCGACCAGGAAGCCGCCGCCCGCGCCGCCGCTTGCCGCCAGCTGCTGTTCGAGCATGGCCAGCGCTTGCCGCATCTGGCCACGCAGACGGCTACGCCAATCGGGCCACTGCAGTTCCGACGGCCGCTGGCCTTCGTAGGCGATGGCCACGGCTTTTTCGGTGGCCACGAGGGCCAGCGCCGTTGCTTGCAGCACCTGCCGTCGTAGCGGCCCGGAGCGCGGCGTCAGCGGCGTCAGGCCGCGATCGGCGGCGAGTTCGTCGAGGTAATCGAGCTGATACGCGCTCTCGTAGAGCTTCTCACCGTCGGCAAGCGTCAGCATCGGCACCTTGAACAAGGGGTTGAGCGGACGCATCGCGTCCATCTCGCGAAACACCGACAGCGAAAGATGCTCGAAGGCGATTCCGTAGTGGGTCATGGTGATCGCGACGCGCCGGGTGAAGGGCGAATCGTAGAGGCCGAGAAGCTGGTACCGGCTACTGCTGGCTGTGTCTGCCATGCTTGTCTCCTATCGTCGGGCGGCCAGGCATCGTCGCTGGCCGGAATTTCAGATCGCCGGTGGCGCGGCAGCGCGTGCGCGGCGCAGGAATGATGACGCCTAATCGTCGCGAACGCGAGATTTTGGCGACTGCTCGACGGCGAGGAAAAAAACCCCGCGCGGACCCTGGCATTTGTCATCGGCACAGTCTAGAATCGCGGCCACCATGCCACCTATCGACCTGAGCCTACTCCTTCTTCTTGCTGTCGCCGTCGGCGGCGCACTCGTCCATTGGACGCCACTACCCTTGCCGATCCTGCTGGTGGTGGTCGGCGTGCTGGCGTCTCTGCTACCGGGTCTGAACGGCATCGTGATCGACCCGGAGCTGTTCCTGCTGTTGTTCATCCCGCCAATTCTCTTTGCCGACGCCTGGGTCTTGCCACGCCGCGACTTCGTCAGCACGCTGAAACCGGTGCTGCTGCTGGCGCTCGGACTGGTCGTCCTGACCGTCGTCGCGGTCGGCTATGTGATGCACTGGCTGATCCCGGCGATGCCGCTGGCGGTCGCCTTCACGCTCGGCGCGATCGTCTCGCCGACCGACGCCGTAGCCACTGTGGCGACCACCCAGACGCTGCCCCTGCCGGCGCGCATCGTCCACATCGTCAATGCCGAAAGCCTGCTCAACGACGCCTCGGGGCTGGTCGCCTTCAAGCTCGCCGTCGCCGCCGCGGCGTCGGGGCTGTTCTCGTCAGCGACGGTCGCCGAAGACTTCCTGCATCTGGCCGGTGGCGGCGTCATCATCGGCATCCTCTTCGAATGGCTAGGCCGCGAGTTGCGGCAGAATCTGATCCGTCTGCGTGCTGGCGACCCGGTCTTGCAGACGCTGCTGACGGTCCTGATGCCCTACGGCGCGTACCTGGCGGCCGAGGCGCTGCACGTTTCGGGAATCCTGGCGGTCGTCGCCGCCGGACTGTGGGCCAGCGGCCAGGAAGTCAAGGGCCTGACCGCCGACGCCCGCCGGCACGCCCGCGAGGTGTGGCGAATGCTTTCCTACGTGCTCAACGGCCTGGTCTTCGTCCTGCTCGGTCTGCAGCTGCGGCGGATGTTGACCGGCGTCGACCATTACGCGCCGCTCGCTCTGGCACTGTACGCCGTCGCCTTGTGGGCGCTGTTGATGGTCTTGCGAATCGTCTGGGTGTGGATCTCCGCACATCTGCGCTTCCGCCTCGGTTGGGGCTGGAGCGGTAGCGCCGCAGGTCCCGATCCGAAACGCCTGTTGCTGGTCAGTTGGGCCGCGGTGCGCGGCTCGATCACGCTGGCCACAGCCTTGTCCGTGCCGGCGATGGTCGCCGCCGGAACGCCTTTCCCGGAACGCGATCTGCTGGTCTTTCTGGCGGCGGCGACAATCATCCTGACGCTGACGCTGAACGGCATTCCGCTACCCTGGCTGATCCGCAAGCTGGGGATGAACAGCGATCAGGACGACGTGGAGGAGGAACGCACGGCACGCGCCGAAGTGGCCCGCGCGGCAATCGCCGCCGTGGCGCTCGTCGCCAGCGAGCTTGCCGACGCCGAGGATCGCGCTTTTGCCGAGCAACTGAGCCGCCGCTACGCGGGCAAGGTCGAACTGCTCGAGGGCGATCCGCAGGATGCCTCGCTGCGCGCGACGCATATCGCGCTGCGCCGAAGGCTGCGACTGGCGGCAATCGGCGCCGAGCGCCAGCGCCTGCGCGAGTTGCGCGCCAATGACACGATCAACGACGAGACCCTGCGGCTGATTGAAAGCGAACTCGACGAGCGCGAGCTGGTTTCTTCGATCAGCGCCGAACGCGGCTAGCTCGGCGCCGCCGCGGCCCGGGCATCGGCAACTCTCACAAACTGAACTGCAGCGCCGCCAGGCGCGCGTACAAGCCGCCGCGCTCGACGAGTTGCAGGTGCGTCCCGGCGTCGAGCAGCTGCCCGTGTTCGAGGACGATGATCCGGTCGGCGCGCTGCACGGTCGCCAGGCGGTGGGCGATGACGATCGTCGTGCGGCCGCGCATCGCCGCTTGCAGCGCCGCCTGCACGACGCGTTCGCTCTCCGCGTCGAGGCTGCTGGTCGCTTCGTCGAGCAACAGCAAGGGGGCATCCTTCAGGATCGCCCGCGCGATGGCGATCCGCTGCCGCTGGCCGCCGGACAGACGAACGCCGCGCTCGCCGACCAGCGTGGCGTAGCCCTCGGGAAGGCGCTGGACGAATTCATCGACGAAGGCGGCCGTCGCCGCGGCCCGCGTTTCCTGATCGCTGGCGCCGGGTCGGCCGTAGCGGATGTTGTCGGCAATGCTGCCCGAGAAGATCACCGCTTCCTGCGGTACCACCGCGATGCGCGCGCGCAGTTCGGCCAGGCGCGGCTGACGCAGGTCGACGCCATCGATCCGGATGGCGCCGTCGCTGACGTCGTAGAAACGCTGCAGCAACTGGAAAACGGTCGTCTTGCCGGCGCCCGACGGCCCGACCAGAGCGACCGTCTGGCCGGCGTCGATCGTCAGGTCGAGGCCCTGCAGCACGGCCTGTTCGGGGCGCGCCGGGTAGGCGAAAGCGACCTTCTCGAAAAGCACGCGCAGACCGCCGGTCGGCAGCGGCAACACGACCGGCTGCGCCGGTTCCTCGATCGGCGAGCGCGAGCTCAGCAGTTCGAGCAGCCGCTCGGTCGCCCCCGCCGCGCGTAACAAGTCGCCCCAGACCTCGGCCAGCACCGCGACGCTGCCGGCGACGAGCATCACGTACAGCGCCGTCTGGCTCAATTGGCCAGCGCTCATCTCGCCGAGCAGCACCGCCTGCACACCACCGTACAGACCGTATAGCAGCGACCCGAAGACACCGATGATGACGAAGGCGGTAAACGCCGAACGCGTGCCGCTGCGCCGAATCGACGTGGCGAAGGCTTCTTCGTTGGCGACCGAGAAGCGTGCCGCTTCGCCGTCCTCGTGCGTATAGCTCTGGACGATCGGGATGGCGTTGAGGATCTCGCCGGCGATGCCGCTGGTGTCGGCCAGGCGGTCCTGGCTGGCGCGCGACAGCTTGCGCACGCGGCGGCCGATAAGCACCGCCGGCAGGACGAACAGGACGATGATCCCGGCGACGCTGAGCATCAGCCGCGGCGTCGTGCTCACCAGCATCGTCAGGCCGCCGGCGAACAGGACCATGTTGCGCAGACCCATGCTGACGCTCGAACCGACCGCACTCTGGATCACCGTGGTGTCGGTGGTCAGGCGCGACAACACCTCGCCGGTTTTCAGGGTCTCGAAGAATTGCGGGCTCTGCCGCAGGACGTGTGCGTACACCGCCTGCCGCAGGTCGGTGGTCACCCGCTCGCCGATCCAGCTGACCATGTAGAAGCGCGCTGCGGTCGCCACGCCGAGGACAACAGCGACCGCGAAGAGCAGCAGGAAGTGTTCGCCAATCGAGCGCATGCGTTCGTCGAGTTCGCTGCCGGGCGGCATCGCCAGGCCGCCGTCTACCAGCAGTTTGACGGCGTAGGGGAGCGTCAGCGTCGCCGACGCGGCGACCAGCAAGAGCAACAAGGCCAGGGCGACCTGCCGGCCGTACGGCGCCACGTAAGGCAACAGCGCCCGCAAGGGCCGCAACTTGCCCGCCGCCGCACGCCGCGACGCGACCCCGCCCTGGCCGTCGGCAAGCGCCGCCGACGGCTCGCCGGCTGCCGGCGAGTTCAGACGAGCAGCCCGCGCAGAACGCCCCAGGCGCCACCCAGCCCGAGCGCCGCAAAGCACAGCATCGAAACGCCGAAGCCGCCGCTACGCGCTTTCGGATCGCGCGCGTAAGCCAGCGCGTACCAGATCCGCGCCGCCAACCAGCCGCCGCCGAAAATGGTCGCCCACAGGCTTGAAAGGGTGAGGGCGAAGACCCACAGCACCGGCAGAAAGGCGACGGTGTTTTCGAGGGTATTCATCTGGATCCGGTAGGCGATCTCGAACTGTGGGTGACCCGTTGTCGCCGGCGCCTGGATACCCAGTTTGATGCGGCAGCGGCCGACGTAGGCGGCGCAAGCGAAAAGCAGCAGCGAGCTGGCCAGCGTCAGCAGGGCGGGTCCAGGGTAGGCATTCATTGTCGCGATCCGAAAATTGGGTCAACACTCGGGCCAGGGAAGGCGTGCCCCTGGCGCCCGTAGCCGGCCGCCGTTGCGCCGCTCATGGCTCGAAGAAGACGTCCCGATAGAAAGCGTACAGCGACGCATAGAGCACCGGCAGCAAGACCAGCCAGCCGAGCAGCAGCGGCAAGCTGGCAAACACCGCGGCGAGCAGAACCAGCAGGCCATACAGGCAGAACGGGGCAAAGTTGCGCCAGGCAACCAAGAAACTGGTCTTGATCGCCTGCACCGCCGACAGGCGGTGAAAAACAAGCAGCGGCGGCGCCAGCCAGATGGCCATGGCCATCGGGACGAAGAGCAGCAGCGTCGTTAGAAAACCCAGCGACAGCAGCGGCACGGAAGCCGCCTCGTAGCCCGAGCCGGCGATCCAGGCGATCAGCGCTCCGACGACGCCGACGACCGTCGCCAACACCAGCATCGCCACAAAATACAGCAGCCCGAGCAGCAGCAGGCCACCCGGATTGCTCTTGAAGCCGGCGAACAGGTGCGCAAAGCGGATCTCCTCGCCGTCGTCGATCGCCTGGCAGCCGATGCTGATGCCGCCAATGAACACCGGCACCAGCAGGTTCCCCAGAAGATTGACGATCGGGATGGGAATCGCGCTGACCGCCAGCATCAAGGCCATGAAGGTCACGGCGATGCCCATCCAGGTCAGCGGCGCCATGCGGAAAATCGTCCAGCCTCGGAGCAACCACCGGTAACCATGGCCGACCGGCACGCAGCGCCCGTCGGCAAGGAAGTTGCCGATGCGCTTCGTGGGCTGCTCGTCGACCGACGGCAGACTTGGTTCCTGGGGGTCTAGTTCACTAGTCATAGCTACCTCATCCGCTCCGAAGCATCGCAAAAGCGCGCCGCCGCGACCTCATTCGAGCGGTCGCCGGCGACGCGCCGCACACTATAACGCGCCAGCGCGCTGTCAGGCCCACCGAGGCTTGATATTGGCGTGCGGTCAAGTGGCCGCAGCGGTGCCAGGCTGGCATCCGCTCGACCTTGATCATGCCGCCGGCGGTGCTGGCGGTGCTGGCGGTGCTGGCCGTTCAGCCGGCTTGGCTCGGTATTCGCGCATGTACTTGTCCAGGCTGGCGGTCGTACCGCAGACGAACAGGACGTCATCGGCGAGCACCTTGAATGCCTGGTCGAACTCGACGAAGACCTCGGCGCCACGTTCGACGGCGACCACCGCCGTCGCCGTTTTCTCCCGGATACCCACCTGCCAGGGGTGCCCGCCGACCAGCGTGCCCGGCGCCACGCGGGCCAGCTTCAAGCGTTGTTCGACGGTCACCGCGTCCTCGCCAAGCAGGTGGTGCGCGAGGATCTGGCCGGCGACCTGGCCTACCGACAGTGCGAAATCGGCCCCTGCCTGGTACAGGCGGGCCACGTTCGGTGCCAGATTGACGCGCGCAATCAGGCGCACCTCGGGGGCAAAATCGCGCATCACGGCGGTCGCAAATACCCCGGCGCTATCGTTGCTGAGCGCCAGGACGACAGCGCTGGCTTCACGCACCCGGGCACGTTCCAGGGTGGCGTGCTCGAGAACGTTGCCGACGACGTCGACGGCCGGGTCCGGGCTAATGTCGATGACGATCGTCGTCTCGCCGGCGTCATGTAACATTTCCACCACCTTGCGGCCGACCGCGCCATAGCCGGCGACGACGATCGGACCGTGGCGGCGCAAGGGCGTCGCCATACGCTCGACCCGGGCCAGATTGGCGTGCGCTCCCGCCGCGACCAGAATCGCTCCGGCGGCGATCAGTGTGTCGGGGCCTTCGGCCGGTGCGAAGCGGCCACCGTTCCATTGACCGATCACGGTCACCCCGTAGCGCGCGCGCATCCGCAGATTGCCGAGACGCTTGTTGGCCAGCGGGCTGCTGGCCTGCACCCGGAAGTCGGCGATGCCGATCCGTTCGCCGAGCAGTTGCACGCCTTCGACCTTGGGGCTGATGCGCGCGCTGGCGCGCGCCGCCAGCGCCGCGCCGAGCACGTGCGAAGGCGTAAAAACGGCGGTGGCGCCGATCTTCTCCATCGGCGGACGGTGCAGCGGGTCCTCGGCCAGGGCCAGGATCGTTCCCTGATAGCCGCGTTCTCTGGCCATCATGATGAAGGTCGCGTCGGCGTGGTCGTCGGCATTGGTAATCAGCGCCTGCGCCGTCTCGACGCCGGCCAGTATCCCGGGTTGCTCGTCGAGCGAGCCGAAGATCACGTTGTAGCCACGATCGCGCAGGCGGCGCGCCTGGCGTTCGTCCTGCTCCAGGATGACGAAGGGCGTGCCGACCCGACGCAACTCGTCGACCAGCGAATCGACCGCCGCGCCGTAGCGATGGATGAGCACCCGCCCGGCCATCTCCGGCAGCGTTCCGGGTAGGCGCGCCTCGAAGCGTTCCTCGAAGAAAGGCAGAAAGAACACCGGGAAGATCAACACATAGAAAGACATCCCGACCAGCTCGAAGAAGATCACGAACAGGATCATTCCCGGATGCGTCCAGTGCGAGTCGTGTCCGTAGCCGGTCGTCGTCAGGGTCTCGGCGGCCCACTCAATGCTCGACCAGAAGTCGCGCGGTGCCTGCTCCAGATTCGCCATGCCGACCATGTAAAGCAACCCACCGACCAGGATCACCAGCGGAATGCTGGCGATCAGAACGAAAAGGCGTCTTGTCGAACGCTTGAAATAGCCAGCCACGTCGCATCTCCGGCAATGGTGGGGGGCGGCGAAAAGTCACTGCCGCACAGGAAGGCCTTGTCGGCGCCACCGCAAGTAGCCTGTTTCTCGACAATAGAGGCCATCTAGGGGGCAACGCCAGGGGCGAGAGTATCGGCGCCCTGACAGGAGTCGTCAATCGCCAATTCTGCCCATGACGAAAGCGAAATCCAGGTCTTTTTTTACCGCCCGCACGCCGTACCCCTTGGCAGCGTCGAAAACACTCACCACGTCGCCGCCAGGCAGATCGAACGGCGGCCAGCCGTGCTCCGCAAAAACCGCCAAGCGGCGAGCGGAGTGGCAGTGACTGCCGCGCGTCCGGAGCACGGCAAAGTGCGAACCGTGACCGGCAGCAAATGCATCCACGCCTCGGCAAAAATCATCGAGTCGTCCACCGTCGCGATCACCGCCAGGATCGACCGGGGCCTGGCTTCGACCGGCGAGACGAAGGCGGGTGCAGGGTGGATTTGTCCTCTCAGGCAACGCACGGGCAATCAAGCAGTTAGTTCTTCCCCCTGGACATCTGCGCCGGAAGTCCGTATAAATGGCGCATGGAAAGCGTTCTTGGTGCATTGCGTGTTCGCTTGGTGGGCAAGAGCGAAGAGGCTCGCTATCGGGAGTTGATGGCAGAGCATCACTACCTGGGCGACCTGGCGAAGATCGGGCACACGCTTTGGTACGTGGCCACCTACGGCGAAAAGTGGACGGCCCTGCTGAGTTTCTCTGCGGCGGCCTGGAAATGCGGCGTTCGTGACCGCTGGATCGGCTGGGACTATCGGCATCAGTACGATCGCTTGGGCCTGGTCGCCAACAACAGTCGCTTTCTGATCCTTCCCGATTGGCATTACCCCAATCTCGGCTCCAAGGTGCTCTCGCTGTGCGAGCGACGGGTCGCCGAGGATTGGCAGGCGCATTTCGGGAAGCCGCTGTTACTGCTGGAGACCTTTGTGGACCCCTCGCGCTTCCAGGGGACCGTCTATCGCGCCGCGAACTGGACGCCTCTGGGGCTGACGCAAGGCTTTCGCCGCACCCGAGAAGGCTACAGCGCCCACCCGACGTCGCCCAAAGTTGTCTTTGTTCGCCCCTTGCAGGCGGACGCTCGCGGCCAACTTTCCCGCTCGATACTCAACCCCCGCTATCGCACAGGAGCGCCCAGGATGATGCTCACCGCCGAACAGATGCGCACGCTTCCCGATTTCTTTGCCGGCATCGCCGACCCGCGGCGCGCGCAAGGAAGGCGTCACCCCCTTCCTGCCGTTCTGGCCATCGCCACGGCGGCGGTCTTGTGCGGAATGCGGGGCTACAAAGCCATCGCCGGGTGGGCCAAAGACCTCACACCGAAAGCACGCGAGCGTTTCCGCTGTCGTCGCGAGAAGGGCGTTTACCGCGTACCCAGCGAGTTCATCATTCGTGACGTCCTGATCCGTGTCGATCCCATGGCGCTCGATCAAGCGTGTCAGCAGTGGAACAAGGCCTATGCTCAAGACGACCCCAGTCTGGCGGTCGACGGCAAGACCATGCGCAATGCCCATGACGAGCACGGTCAGCAAGCACACATCATGAGCGTGGTCGGGCATCAGACCGGCGTGTGTCACACCCAAAAAAAGTCGGCACCTTGCCCGTAAATGGCGGGGACGAGCTCAAGCAGACCAATGAAATCGGGATGTTCATACCCCTGCTCGATGCGATCGATATTCAGGGCAAGGACATCACCGCCGACGCGCTACTGACACAGCGCAAGCTGGCGACCTACCTGGTGGAGCGCAAGGCGCACTATCACTTCACGGTCAAAGGCAATCAGCCAACACTGCAAGCCGATATCGCGCTCCTCTTCCAGGATCGGAAGGGGGCAGACTTCGTGGCGGTTTCGCCACCTGACCATGGTCGGATCGAGACTCGGCGTATTTGGTGCAGCAATGCCCTCAACGCCTATCTCGACTTCCCGTATGTCGGCCAGGTGTTCTTGATCGAGCGCGAAGTGCTGCACAAGAAGAGCGGCAAGCGGACGCACGAAATCGCTCTCGGGATCACCAGTCGCCCTCCAGAACAGGCCAGCCCACAGCAAATCCTCGCCATCAATCGCGGCCATTGGTCGATAGAGAACCGCTGTCACTACGTCATCGACTGGAACTACGACGAGGACCGTAGCCGTATTCGGACTGGTTACGGACCCGAGAACATGTCACGCCTGCGCCGCTTTGCCGTCGGAATCCTGCACCACTTCTCCGACGGCAAAACCAGCATTTCCGAAAAAATGCGCCACCTCAACCGCAACATCCGATTGGTCTTCGACTACCTGCGCATGACCAAAAATTCTACAGGCCACGTATCACCTTGATCCCGGCACGAGAACAAATTTACCGTGAAGGCGGGTGGCAGCGGCGAACGAGATTCATTCTTCTGTGTTAGATTTCCGCCAGGAGGAAAAACATTGGCAGAACGCAAGCTACGTTACGGCATCTTTCTCGGCGCCATCCAGCGCCATCGACGACAGATCAGTTTTGCCGCGCTGCTTGAAGCCGAGCGCCTGCAGCCCAAGCGTCCAGCGCTACGCGCCGTCGATCTGCACCGCTTGCTGACCCCCTACGTTTCGATCCGCTTCAGCGAGCAACTGCGCGCCGTCCTGCCGCTGGCGTTGTTGTTGATCGGCTTTCAGGCGCTCGCGCTGCGCACCTCGCTGCTCGACGCCGAATCGGTCGCGCTGGGCGTCCTGGCGGTGATCATCGGCCTGATGTTCTTCATGGAAGGCGTCAAGCTCGGCTTGATGCCATTCGCCGAAAACGTTGGTTTCCAGATGCCGGGCAAGACGCACCCGACGGTCCTGCTCGCTTTCAGCGTGCTGCTCGGCGCCGCGGCGACTTTTGCCGAACCTGCTCTGGGGGCACTGCAGGCGGCCGCCAGTTCCATTTCACCCGAGCGCTCACCGTGGCTGCGACAACTGCTCGGCCCCTATGTCCTGTGGCTGGTGCTGGCGGTCGCCGGCGGCGTCGGTCTGGCGGTCAGTGTCGGCATGTTGCGGACGATGTTCGGCTGGCGGCTGAAGACGATGGTGCTACTGATCGTGCCGCTGGCGCTCGGCCTGACCGCCTGGTGCGCGCAACAGCCCGAGCTGGCGCCGATTATCGGTCTGGCGTGGGACTGCGGCGCGGTCACGACGGGTCCGGTCACCGTGCCACTGGTGCTGGCAGTCGGCGTTGGCGTCGCCGCGTCGACGGGGCGTAGCGACAACCCGCTGTCGGGCTTCGGTATCGTCACGCTGGCGTCGATCTTCCCGATTCTCGCCGTCCTCGGCACGGCGATCCACCTGACCAGCCAGGGAGCCGGCGCGATGCTGCCGATCCTTCCACCCAGCACCACCGGCTGGTACGAAACGACGCCTTTTGCCGAGATTCTTGGCGCCTTTCGCGCCATCGTGCCGCTGGTCTTGCTGCTGGTACTCGTGCAGACCCAGCTGCTGGGCCAGAAGATCCGCCGTCGCAACATCTTCTTCTATGGCATCGGGATGGCCGTGGCAGGCATGGTACTGTTCAATCTGGGCCTCACCGCCGGCCTCGTGGCGCTCGGCGAGCAGGCCGGCAACAACGTGCCCTGGGCCTTCTCGCCACACCGGGAAACCGGCGCGCCGCCGCTCTATCCTTACGCCCTGGGGATCGCCATGACCCTGGCCTTCGCTTTTGCGATCGGCTTTGGCGCGACCGTCGCCGAGCCGGCGCTCAACGCCATGGGAATGACCGTCGAGAACCTTACCGACGGCGCCTTCCGCAAACGGATGCTGATCCATGCCGTCGCTACCGGCGTCGGGGTCGGCGCCGCGCTGGGAGTTGCCCGGATCCTCTTCGACCTGCCGCTATGGGTGCTGCTGCTGAGCGGCTATACGATCGCGCTGGTATTGACCATCGTCTCGCGTGAAGAGATCGTCAACCTGGCCTGGGACAGCGCGGGCGTAACCACCGGTCCGGTCACCGTGCCGCTCTTGCTGGCGCTCGGCATCGGCCTTGGCGAAGTCGTCGGCGCCGCCGAAGGCTTCGGCATTCTCGCCATGTGTTCGGTCGGCCCGATCATTTCGGTGCTCAGCACCGGCCTGTGGATCGACATGAAGACCCGCGGACGAAAAAGGAGGAGCAAGAAGCCATGAGCAAAACCAATGAACTAATCGTGCTGACCGACGTCATGCTGATCACCGTCGTCGTCCAGCGCGGCGTCGCCGACCTGGTCGTCCAGGTGGCTGTTGAAGCCGGCGCGCAGGGAGCGACGGTGTTCCATGCGCACGGTACCGGCGTCCGCCAGAAACACCTCGGCATCCTCGGCCTGACGGTCAACACCGAGAAGGAAATCATCTACATCGTGGTTCCGTCGGAGCAGGCCGACAGCATGTTCGAACGGATCTTCGTGTCGGCTAAAATGGACACCCCGGGGATGGGCATCCTGTGGATGAGCCGACTCGACAAGATGGCCACCTACGTGCCGCACGAAGTCGCTGCCCGCTTTGGCGTACACACCGAGCACCCCCGATGAGCGTCCTGGCGCACATCGGTTACGGCGTCGAAAAGAAACTTATCACGGCGATTGTCATCAGTGGCTACGGCTTGAAGCTGACGAAACTCCTCGAAAACGCAGCAGGTGTCCTTTCGGTCTCGCATCACCACGCGCGTGGCACGGGTCGCCGGCAACCCGGAGCGCTGCGCTGGCGGGAATGCGACGTGGTGATGGTACTGGTCGAAGCCCCCCAGTCCGACGAGGTCTTTGCGCAGGTTTTCAAGGCCGGCGAGATCGGCGAACCGCAGCAGGGCGTGATCTTCATGGAAACGGTGTCTCGCGGCCACCCGATGATGCCTTTCGACGTCTGATCCGGTCCCCGCTAGCCGATCGCCCGGGGCGCGGCCCCCGGCGATCGACTGCCATTATCGGCGTTCGCTCTGCCTCAGGCTACGAGCGGAGCCCGCAGCCGGCGAGCTGGCGTCAGGCAACTTCCGCTTTCGCCCGCTCGTACCAGGCCTTGAGATTGACGCATTCCTCCGGTACCGACTCCTTCACCCAGGCCATGAAATCGACGGCGGCCAGCAGGTCGATATCCGCAAAAGTAAAATTATCGCCAGTGAGCCACGCGTGGCGCGCCAGATGAGCGTCGAGGTCAGGCAGCAAACAGTGCAGTTGCAAGCGTCCACGCTCGACCATTTCGGGAAGCTGCGGAACATCGTAGGGACCAGGCAGGGCGCGGTTACGGAAGGCCGCGGAGCTGTTCCTCAGCATGTCGGCGATGGGCATGACCATCGCCGCGAACAAGCGATGATCCCAGCTGATGACCTGCGCTTTTTCCAGAGCACTGCTGCCCAGCAGCGGTCGATCCGGGTAGAGCCCCTCCAGGTAGGTGCAAATACCGATCACTTCGCTGAGCACGGTACCGTCATCGAGTAGCAGAGCCGGTACCGTCAGCTCCGGGTTGATCGCCCGATACGCGTCGGTAAGTTGCTCGCCTTTCATCAGGTCCACCTGCTGCGTATCCAACACGATTCCCTTGTACTTCATGAACATGGCCAGGCGACGGGGGTTTGGGGCGCGATCGAAAGCGTACAGTTTCATGGGTCATCTCCGGTGGTGGGACTGCGGAATCAGTGATCAGCCCGAATCTTAGGGGCAAAAAAAATGCCGCGCCAGCCATCGCTGACGACTTACGCATCAGGCCCTGCCCTTCCGTGCTTCGTAATGAATAAAGGCCTCGCGAATGTGTTCGCGCAGCAGATCGTCATCCCAGGGTTTGGTCAGGAACTTGTAGATCGCCCCGCGATTGACGGCGTCGGTGACCGACTTCAGATCGGTATAGCCGCTCAGCACGATGCGAATGGTATCGGGGTGCATTTCCTTGACCCGGCCGAGAAATTCGGTGCCGTTCATTACCGGCATGCGCTGATCGGAGACGATCACCTGCACATCGTTCAGCGCCAGCAATTCCAGGCCCTCGGCGGCGCTCGCGGCGGTCAGGATATGATAGCCGTCGCGGCGTAACACGCGCCGCAGCGCCGCGACGATGCTGGGCTCGTCATCGACCAGCAACAAGCATCGCGCTTCGTCAACGCGCGCCGCGCCAAGCGCCAATGAACGGCCGGCGCGCAGCAGCGCGGCAAACTCCTCGGCGGGCAGCGGACGGCTGAAGTAATAGCCCTGCATCTCGTCGCAGCGATGCCGGCGCAGATAATTGAGCTGCGCCTCGGTTTCCACGCCTTCGGCGACGACGTGGCGCCGCAGGCTGTGGGCCAGGGAAATGATCGCTACCGCGATGGCCGCGTCGTCCGGGTCGGTGGTGATATCGCGGACGAAGGATTGATCGATCTTCAAGGTATCGATAGGGAAGCGTTTCAGACAGTTGAGACTGGAATAGCCGGTGCCGAAATCATCCAGCGACAAGCGCACGCCAATTTGCTTCAGTTCGCGCAGGGTGGCCACGGTCCGCTCGGGATCCTGCATCACCGCGCTTTCAGTCACTTCCAGTTCCAGGCAGCGCGCCTTGACGTCACTCGAACGCAAGGCCTCAGTCACCACCTGCGCCAATTTTTCCTGCATGAACTGGCGCGCCGACAGGTTCACCGCCACGCTGATCTCGGCCAGGCCTTCGTTCTGCCAGGCCTTGAGCTGCTCGCAGGCGGTCGTGATCACCCATTCGCCGATCGCCACAATCAGCCCGGTTTCCTCGGCCAGGGGAATGAAGTCGGCCGGCGAGACCATCCCGAGCACCGGATGGCGCCAGCGAATCAAGGCCTCGGCGCCCACCACCTGGCCGCGCTGCAGTTCCACTTTGGGTTGATAGAACAGCAGCAGCTCGTCGCGCTCCAGCGCACGGCGCAGACCCGCTTCGAGTTCGAGGCGCTGCAGCGTGCGCGAATTCATTTCCGGCGTGTAGAACTGGAAGCTGTTACGCCCGAGATCCTTGGCCCGGTACATCGCCCCGTCGGCGTTCTTCAGCAGGATCTCCATCTGCTCGCCGTCCCTGGGCGAGACCGCGATGCCGACGCTGGCGGTCGCCACCACGTCGTGCCCGCCAACGGTGATGTCCTTGGCGATCGCATCGAGCACCTTGCGCGCCAGCGGCGCGATGTCGTTCTCGCTGGCGACGTCGCCCATCACGACCACGAACTCGTCGCCGCCCAGACGGGCAACCGTATCGCCGGCGCGGACGCAGGCCGTCAGGCGCTGCGCGACGACTTGCAGCAGGGCATCGCCGGTGCCATGGCCGAGGCTGTCGTTGATCACCTTGAAGCGGTCCAGGTCCAGCAACATCACGGCCACCAGGCGCCCGGCGCGACGGGCATGCGTCAGCGCCTGCTGCAGGCGGTCGGCCAGCAGGTTGCGGTTTGCCAGGTCGGTCAGCGGATCGTAGTAGGCGAGATAGTCGAGGCGCTTCTGCTTGTCGAGAAAATCGATCGCGAAGCCGATGTTGCCGGCCAGCTCGCTCAGCAGCCTCATCTCTTCGGCATGGAAGAAATCGATTTCGCTGGCGTACAGCACGAGCGCACCCAGTGTCTTCTCGGCGACCAGCAGCGGCACGATGGCCATCGAGCGGGCACCCGATGCGGCGTACGCCTCGCGCAAAAAAGCCGCCGGGGTGTTCTGCAGATCGTTGGCCACAATCGCCCTGCTGTCCTCGATCACCCGCGCACTCAAGGACACCGGCCCCTGCTCACGCGCCGCAGTGAGGCCTTTGACAGCACTCAGAAGATTCTCGTCTCTGCTCGCCTCGCCAAGCGTAAGCAGTTCGCTTACGCCGGGATCGACGACCAGCATCAAACTCATGTGAAAGCCGCCTTGCTCGACCGCGATCTGGCACGCTCGCATGGTCAGCTCGCCACGGTCGCGTACGTGCACGATCAGCGTATTGATGCCGCTGAGCACGGCATAGACGCGGTTGAGGTAGGCGATTCTGTCGGCCGCTTTCTTGCGTGCGGTGATGTCGCGAGCGACGCCCAGCACACCGATCAGCGCGCCATCGGCGGCATACACCGGCGTCTTGATGGTTTCAAACAAGCCCCGGTAACTGTCGTCGGCGAAGGTCAGCCATTCCTCGTTCATGCTCGGCTTGCCCGCCGCCATCGCCTTGCGGTCGTGGCTTCGGAAGAAGTCAGCCTGCGCGCGGTCCAGGAAGTCGTAGTCGGTCTTGCCGACGATGTCCGCTTCGCTGGCGCCAAAAAAACGCTGGAAACTGGCATTGCAGGTCAGATAAACGCCTGCCGCATCCTTCAGCCAGATCAGGTCGGGAATGGCTTGCAGCACCGCATGCAGGTGCGCCTGCCGCTCGGCCAGCTTCACCATCAAGGCCTTACGCTCGCTGATGTCGCGGGTCACGCCGAGCAGCAGGGGAGCTTCGCCGTCGCCAGCGGGCAGCGGCGTGGCGTGCGTTTCCAGCCAGCGTCGGCCGCCCTTGAGGCCGATCACCTCGAACTCCAAAATGCCGCTGGCACCGCCCATGACCCGCCGATGCAGCGCGGTGAATGCCGCGCAGTGCTCGGGCACGAGGAAATCGAGCAGCGCTTTCGACCATACCTCGGGCAGCGAATCGGCCTCCAGCATGGCCAGGCCGGCGGCATTCATTTCCAGGATCCTGCCGTCCTGGCTGACGATCTTGATGCACTCGGGCTCGGTGTCGATGATCGTCCGCAAGCGCTGTTCGCTCTGCACCAGTTGCTCCCGGGAGTGGCGATGGGCGGCACGCATTGCCGTCTCTTTCAGCTCACGCAGCAGCGCCGGCGCCAGCCGCGCCAGGTTCTCTTTCATCAGGTAGTCGTTGGCGCCGGCCTTCATCGCCGCGACGGCGGTTTCTTCGCCGATCTTGCCGGAAACGAGGATGAACGGGATGTCGAGGCCGCTGGCGCGAACGATCGTCAGCGCCTCCAGGCCCGTAAAGCTCGGCATCTTGAAATCGGCGATGACCGCGTCCCAGGGCTCCTGCGCCAGCGCGTCGTGCACTTCCACGGCGCTCTGCACGCGCCGCGAGAGCGGCTCGAAGCCACCCTGGCGCAGCGCGCGCAGGGTCAGCCTGGCGTCGTCCTCGGAGTCCTCGACCAGCAGGATCTTGATCGGCTGGTTCACGCTTGCAGGGGCTCCGGCGGCGCTTGATTGATCATCAACCAGTAGATGCCGAGGACCCGCGCCGCCTCCAGGAATTCGCTGAAGTTGACCGGCTTGCGCACGTAACTGTTGGCGCCCAGCGTATAGCTCTGAACCATGTCCTGCTCCTCTTTGGACGAGGTCAGCACGACCAGCGGGATCAGCCGCGTCAACTCTTCGGCACGAACCGCTTTGAGCACCGCCAGGCCGTCGAGCCTGGGCAGTTTCAGGTCGAGAAGAATCAGCGCCGGCAGCGCCTTGCCGCGGCGCCCGGCGTAGGCGCCGCGGGCAAACAGGTAGTCGAGCGCTTCGACACCGTCGCGGGCGACGACGATCGGGTTGGCGACGTTGTTGCGCTTGAATGCCCGCAGCGTCAGCTTGACGTCGTCGGGATTGTCTTCAACCAGCAGGATGGTCTTGTTCATCTGGTCCATTGTTCGCTTCCTTCAAATCGAAGAAGAAGGTGGCCCCTCGGCCTTGGGTCGACTCGGCCCAGACGCGCCCGTGGTGCCGGCGAATGATCCGCTGCACGATCGCCAGGCCGATGCCGCTACCGGGGAAATCGCTGGCGTGATGCAGGCGCTGGAAGGCGCCGAACAACTTGTCAGAGTACGCCATATCGAAGCCGACGCCGTTGTCGGCGACGAAATAGGTGTTTCTGGCGTCGCCCGGCAGCGCGCCGACGCGAATCAGCGGCCGCTCGCTGTGGGCGCTGAACTTGCAGGCATTCCGCAGCAGGTTGTCCAGAGCGATGCGCATCAGCGCCGGGTCGGCGGACAAGCGCAGGCCGGCTTCGATGACCCATGCCAGCGCGCGGTCGGAGTGCTCGCGGTCGATCTCGTCGGCGATGTCGCGCGCCATGGCGCTCAGATCGAGCGGCTTCACGGCAAGTTCGACGCGAGTCACGTGTGACAAGCGCAGCAGGTCGTCGATGATTGCGCCCATGCGCTGGCTGGCGCCACGTATGCGCTGCAGCGCGTCCTTGCCCTCTTCGTCGAGCTGTTCGCTGTAGTCCTCGAGCAACATCAGAGAAAAACCGTCCATGCTGCGCAGCGGTGCGCGCAGGTCGTGCGACACGGAATAGCTGAAGGCCTCCAGCTCCTCGTTCGACGCGATCAGCGCCCGGTTGCGGCGCGCCAGCTCCGCGTGCGCGTCGCGCAGCTTGCGCACCATGGCGTCGAAATTCCCCGCCAGGGCGCCGATCTCGTCGTCGCCGGCTAAGCCCAGCCGGTGCTCCCAGTTGCCGGCGGCGATTTCCTCCGTTGCCTGCTGCAGACTGACCACCGGCCCCAGGATGCTGCGCCGGATCAGCCAGGAGGTGCCAAGGGTAACCAGGGCAATCGACGTCAAGCCGATGCCGATAACGACCAGCACACGTTCCTGCGCCCTGTTGATGCGCTCGGTCGCCAGCTCGGTCAGGCGGAAGGCATCGTTGAGACTGTCCTGCTGAACGACCAGTAGCCGGCTGTCGAGCTGGAGTTCGAATCTTCGCCGCGATTCGTCGCTGACGGCCGCGCCGGCTTCAGCGACCGGCACCGCCGAAAGCGCCGTGAAGATGTTGCGCACCAGCACTCGGCTGGCGCGCAAGCGGCCGATGATTTCCCTTTGCGCGCTTCCCGAGTAGGTGCTGCTGGCGATCAGGCGATCGAGATGATCCGTAGCGGTGAACCACTGCACACGCGCACGCTCCAGGCGGTACTGGCGGTATTCGAAAGTCACCAACCGCACCTGCGTGAGCCCGAGAGAAATCTCGCTGGCTTGCTGGCGCTGACGGTTGGCGTCGCCCACTTCGAGGTAAGCCCAGCCGATAGCCAGCGCCAGCAGGCCGATCACCACCAGCGTGCTGCCGGTTGCCAACCTTTCCTTGAGCCGGATTTTCATCTGTCGGCCTGGCGCTAGTGCAGCACGCTCACGCGCTCGCGCCCTACCGCCAGCAGCGCGTCGAGATAGACGTTGGGAAGGAAATTGGGGACCGGAGCGCTGGCCACGTAGCCGCGCGCCATCGCCCAGCGCGCCTCGGCCTCGAAGGTGATCAGACTCGACTGCGCCAGCTCGACCCTGAAGTTCAGCGTGTTCCACAATGGCCGCAGGACCTTGGCGTCGCGCTGCAGCCACGCGGCGACGATGGCCAGCGACTCTTCCGGTTGCTCGCGCGTCAGCCGTTCGGCCTTGATCAAGGCGCGCAGCAGCTTCTCGATCGTGCCGCGATGGCCGCTGAGAAAGCCCGTGCCGGCGACGATCACGACACTTTGCGCATACACTCCGGGGTCTGTGAGGGTCAGCGCCTGATCGCCCAGGACAAGCTGGGCGTCAAGCACAAACGGCTCCCAGGTGGCGACCGCGTCCACGGTTCCGCCGGCGAGCGCCGACGCCATTTGCGCGGGCAGCAGATCGACCAGGGTAAGCGAATCGGGCGCCAGCATGTTGCGGATCAGGAAGGCCCAGAGGAAGTACTCGCCGCTGGCGCCAAAGCTGACGCCGACCCTTTTGCCGGCCAGATCGGCCGCCGCGGCGATGCCTCGGTCGCGCCGTGCGACCAGCGCGTGACCGCCATCGATGTCGAGCAGATTTGCCGCGACCGAGAGCGCCTCGCCCTTCATCACCGCGATCACGAACGGCACCTCCGCGGCCAGCGCAAGCTCAGCCTCGCCGGCCAGCACGCGCTCGATGGCGACCTTGCCATGACTGACCGGAATGAGCGTCACCGCCAGCCCCTCCGCAGCGAAATATCCCTTTGCCGCGGCGATCGGAAAGAGGCTGCTTTGCGGCACCGTGGATAGCGCGATGCGCAGGTTTTCGACGGTCGCTGCCGGCGTCGGAGGCGAGGCTTTCCAGCCCAGGTAGCCGAGAGCGAGCAGCAGCGCCAGCAGAAGCACGCCAGCGCTGGCCTGGCGTAGTCGGCCTTGCAGAGCACCTGACATCTTCGCATCGCTCGCCAACACCTGCGGCCTCCCGGTGGACATGGAATGATTGCAGAGCCGATCACGCGTCAACGATCGCGGCAGGAGCACGGAACAAGCGCCCCACTCACCATTAAACCAATGCTGAGCGTTCGCCGGGCCAGTCTGCGCTTGTTTTAGGGTGCCGTACAGGCGCTAGCGTACGTACCCTGCAGGTGGGCTTTGCGCAGCCGCTAGCCGTAGGTATGACCCAGCGCGCACGCGACTGTTCGACGGCGCCAGCGAAAAGGCGGTCGGGCGAACTCCGGCGCTGGCCGACCCGTCGCCGCTATCGGGCGGCGCGGCCCTCTTCGGGTGCTCGCTACGCAGCGGGCAAACGTGCCGCGCAGGCCCGTCATCGCCGCCCCGTGGCGGTTTCAAGGGCCGGCCTTGCGGCGACCGACGCTCGCGTTGTCTTACTCTGCGGCTCGCCACAGGTACCGAAGGAAACGCTCAAACCGCCGGCCGCCAGCCGCTCGCGCTTTTTTCGAAGAGCTGCCGTCCGTCGTCTTTCTGGCGGTCGCTGTCACTCCACTGGGCGATCACCTCGACGACGCGCGTTGCGCCGTCCACCTGTTCGAGATACATCAGGCGCAGCATTCGCTCGGCAGCGACCGTCGGCCGACGCTTGCTACGTTCCCACGACGAAACGCTCTGCTCGTCTACCCCGAGACAGTCACCCAGGCGCTTCTGCGAAACGCCCATTTCGACCCGCAGAAAACGGATTTCGGCACCCGTCAAGCGTCTCTTGTAGTCGACCAGGTGATGACCGATGGCCCGGTGCAGCCCGTCGACGTCGTCGATCTCGAGGCAGCGGCCGAGCCCTTCCAGGTTCTGGTACTGAAAGCCGTTGGCCAGGCAGATATTCTTCAGACCGCAGTCGTCATACTTCAGAGAGTCGCCCATTTCAGCCCTCGACCAGCGTCGCCACGACCGACAGATCGCCGCCGTCGCCACTTTTGAAGACGACGCCGACGGTCAGCCGCGCGCCGGCATGGAACCAGCTGACGCTGCATCGCCAGTCACCGCGCGCATCGGCGTGCAGAGGTTCGCTGACGAGGCCGTGGCGCAGGGCTTCCAGCACCTGCCGGCGAGCGATATGGCGCTGTTTCAGGCGCGCTTCGGCCGACTCGCTGAACAGCAGCCGGCGCTGACCATTGCCAGTCTCCTTGACCCACTCCATGGCTTGCCTGGGGGTCGGTTTGCTGCAGAAAGTCGTGCTCATGGCAATCCAATGTAGTTGGCTGACGGCGACCATTCCGAACATCGGTTCAGGAAACGTTCGCCACCGCCTCGTGGCTCTCGTGGCGGCTGCCGCGAACGGCAAACGCCACCGCGACGCTGCTCGCTCGGGCCTCGGCGAAGCTCGTCGGCTTCTCGTGTTCGTCCCGGACGCTTATCATCAGCTATCGAACCAACACCCGGAGCAAGCCATGCACGCCTTACGGAGAGCTAGCAAGCGATCACTGCCAGGCCCTGAAAGAGCGCCATGCTTATGCTCCCGGCACAGTGACGCCGGGCATTTTGCCGAGCGTGCGCGAAAACTGTCAATAACTTTGCAAGGCCAAATTGTCCGCGAGCGCGGCGCCAGTCGTCGCTTGACTGCCTTGGCGAAGGCTTTACCTGGCCCCTGCCCGGCAAACCCGGCTGAGCACCGTGCCGCGCACGCCGGCTGCTCAGTCGGTGCCAGCAGCGCTCGCGGCAGCATTCTGAACTCGCCTTGGCACGTCTGGCGATGACTGCCGGACGCCGCCGTATCTACCTCGTCGGCGCCACCCTGGTAGCGCTCCTGGTGCTCGCCGTAGTCATCGCGTTGGCGCTGTTCGACATCAATAAGTACAAAGGGCAGATCGAAGAAGCGGTCAGGACCAACACCGGCCGAACGCTGAAACTCAAGGGCGATCTCGGGCTTTCGATCTTCCCGTCGCTGGCCATCACACTGCCGGCGAGCAGCTTGTCGGCGAAACGCAGCGAAGCAGAGTTCGTCAGCTTTGCGTCGGCACGCGTGACGATCGCCCTGCTGCCCTTGCTACGGCGAAAGATCGTCGTCGATTCGCTCGACGTCCAGGACACACAGGCGACGCTGATCCGCCGCCGCGATGGCCGCATCACCGACGACGCCGACCTTGACGTCGGCGCACCCCTGGTGGCGGCGCCCGCCCCAGCCGCAGCGCCCGGCAGCGCCGCAGCTGGACCATCGCCAGACGCACCGGAACAAGCAGCGCCGGCGACCACGGCGGCCTGGGAAGTCGCCCAGCTGCGACTCAGCGACGCGACGATCAACCTGCGCGACGAGGTCAGCGGGCAAACGACAACGCTCTCGGCGATCGCGCTTACGACCGGCCGACTGGCGCCGAAAACGAACATGCCGCTCGAACTGAACGCTCGTCTGAGCTCGACCGCAGCCGCACTGGCCGGCGATATCGCGCTCACGGCGAGCGTGGACCTTGATCTCGCCGCCGCCGCTTTTGCCGCCAGCGACGTCAAGTTTGGCTTCGCCGGCACGCACCATCAGCAGCCCTTGCGCGCGTCGCTTAGCGCCAGCCGCTGGTCGCTGCACGGCGATGCCAGCAGCGCCACGGAGGTCGTCGTGCAGGCCGCTGGCCAGCGTGCTGCCGACGCGTGGAGCATCACCGCCAACGCCGCACAGATGGCAATCGAGGGGGTCAGCGGCGCGGCCGCGTCGCTACACGCCGAGAATCTGGTGCTCACGGCCAGCCAGCGCGATGGCCCGGCGACGCGGCAGGCGCGGCTCAGCGGCCCGCTCAGCGCCAGTCTGCAGAGCCGGACGCTGACCATGCCGCAGTTCGACTGCGCGATCTCGATCGACGACCCGCGCTTGCCTGATGGACGCGCGACAGCCACGCTCAGCGGTGCCATGCAGCTCGATGGCCGCAGCGAACGGCTCGATCTGAAGCTGGCCGCCAGCGCCGCGGATACGCGCTTGAACGCGGCGATCACGGTGAAGAATTTTGGCCAACCCGAGATCGCCTTCGAGATCGATGCGGATCGGCTGAACGTCGATCCTTATCTGCGACGGGCCGGGCAGGCGGAGACGGGCTCGGCGACGGCAACGGAAGCCACCAGGGCTGCCGCTACGGCGACGGATTCGGGTTCGGGTTCGGGTTCGGGTTCGGGTTCGGGTTCGGGTTCGGGTTCGGGTTCGGGTTCGGGTTCGGGTTCAAAGGCCAGTTCGGGAGCAGGTGATCGGATCGTCGACTGGACACCCTGGCGCGATCTGCGGCTCGACGGCAAGCTGCGAATCGGGCAGCTACAGGTCCGCGGCGTCACGGCGACGGAGGTGCGTGCCGCCGTGCACAGCGCCGCCGGGCGGACGGCGGTTTCGCCGCTGAGCGCACGGCTCTATGGCGGTCAGGCGAGCGCTGAGCTGGCTCTCGACGCCGCTGCCCAGCGGGCATCGCTGAAGCTGTCGCTGCAGCACGTCGATATTGGCGCGCTGGCGCGCGACGCCCTGCGCCGCGGCGATCTGAGCGGCCGTGGCGATATCGACCTGGCGCTGTCCACCGCCGGCCACTCGGTGGCCGAAATGACGCGCGCCGCGCAGGGTAGCGGGCGTTTCGCGCTGCGCGACTTTGCGCTGGTCGGCGTCGATCTGCCGGCCGTTCTCGGCCAGCTGACGCGCGCCTTGACTGGCAGCGGCACGCAAACCGGCCAGTTCGACCGCAGCAAGCGCACAGTGCTGTCGCGCCTGAGCGGCACCGTCAAGCTCGCTGACGGCATCGCGCGTAATGACGACCTCGACGGCGCCGCGCCACAACTCGGGCTACAGGGACGTGGCCAGTTCGACCTGCGATCGAAGCAGCTGGATTACACCTTGCGCGTCACCGTTACCGCCAACCCGATTGAAAGCTCGAAGCTGCTGACGGCGCTGGCCGGCATCTCGGTTCCGGTACATTTCAGCGGCCCGCCAGACGACTTGCGCTATTCGATCAAACTGACCGACGTGGCGACCGACGCCATCGCCCGTCGCGGCCGGGGTGTCGGCGAGGCGGTCATCGAAGAGGCGGAAGGATTCCTCCGCGGGCTGCTCGGGCGCGGCAAGAAAAAGTGAGCCTAAGCCTGCACCAGGCGCCGCAGCGATGGTCAGGGGGCAGCAATTAGCGCCGGCGAGCCCCGAGCAGCACCATTCCGTCCGGGATTTTGCGCCACGGGAAGATGCCGCCGGCCACGGTAAATTTGTTCTCGTGCCGGGATCAAGGTGATACGTGGCCTGTAGAATTTTTGGTCATGCGCAGGTAGTCGAAGACCAATCGGATGTTGCGGTTGAGGTGGCGCATTTTTTCGGAAATGCTGGTTTTGCCGTCGGAGAAGTGGTGCAGGATTCCGACGGCAAAGCGGCGCAGGCGTGACATGTTCTCGGGTCCGTAACCAGTCCGAATACGGCTACGGTCCTCGTCGTAGTTCCAGTCGATGACGTAGTGACAGCGGTTCTCTATCGACCAATGGCCGCGATTGATGGCGAGGATTTGCTGTGGGCTGGCCTGTTCTGGAGGGCGACTGGTGATCCCGAGAGCGATTTCGTGCGTCCGCTTGCCGCTCTTCTTGTGCAGCACTTCGCGCTCGATCAAGAACACCTGGCCGACATACGGGAAGTCGAGATAGGCGTTGAGGGCATTGCTGCACCAAATACGCCGAGTCTCGATCCGACCATGGTCAGGTGGCGAAACCGCCACGAAGTCTGCCCCCTTCCGATCCTGGAAGAGGAGCGCGATATCGGCTTGCAGTGTTGGCTGATTGCCTTTGACCGTGAAGTGATAGTGCGCCTTGCGCTCCACCAGGTAGGTCGCCAGCTTGCGCTGTGTCAGTAGCGCGTCGGCGGTGATGTCCTTGCCCTGAATATCGATCGCATCGAGCAGGGGTATGAACATCCCGATTTCATTGGTCTGCTTGAGCTCGTCCCCGCCATTTACGGGCAAGGTGCCGACTTTTTTTGGGTGTGACACACGCCGGTCTGATGCCCGACCACGCTCATGATGTGTGCTTGCTGACCGTGCTCGTCATGGGCATTGCGCATGGTCTTGCCGTCGACCGCCAGACTGGGGTCGTCTTGAGCATAGGCCTTGTTCCACTGCTGACACGCTTGATCGAGCGCCATGGGATCGACACGGATCAGGACGTCACGAATGATGAACTCGCTGGGTACGCGGTAAACGCCCTTCTCGCGACGACAGCGGAAACGCTCGCGTGCTTTCGGTGTGAGGTCTTTGGCCCACCCGGCGATGGCTTTGTAGCCCCGCATTCCGCACAAGACCGCCGCCGTGGCGATGGCCAGAACGGCAGGAAGGGGGTGACGCCTTCCTTGCGCGCGCCGCGGGTCGGCGATGCCGGCAAAGAAATCGGGAAGCGTGCGCATCTGTTCGGCGGTGAGCATCATCCTGGGCGCTCCTGTGCGATAGCGGGGGTTGAGTATCGAGCGGGAAAGTTGGCCGCGAGCGTCCGCCTGCAAGGGGCGAACAAAGACAACTTTGGGCGACGTCGGGTGGGCGCTGTAGCCTTCTCGGGTGCGGCGAAAGCCTTGCGTCAGCCCCAGAGGCGTCCAGTTCGCGGCGCGATAGACGGTCCCCTGGAAGCGCGAGGGGTCCACAAAGGTCTCCAGCAGTAACAGCGGCTTCCCGAAATGCGCCTGCCAATCCTCGGCGACCCGTCGCTCGCACAGCGAGAGCACCTTGGAGCCGAGATTGGGGTAATGCCAATCGGGAAGGATCAGAAAGCGACTGTTGTTGGCGACCAGGCCCAAGCGATCGTACTGATGCCGATAGTCCCAGCCGATCCAGCGGTCACGAACGCCGCATTTCCAGGCCGCCGCAGAGAAACTCAGCAGGGCCGTCCACTTTTCGCCGTAGGTGGCCACGTACCAAAGCGTGTGCCCGATCTTCGCCAGGTCGCCCAGGTAGTGATGCTCTGCCATCAACTCCCGATAGCGAGCCTCTTCGCTCTTGCCCACCAAGCGAACACGCAATGCACCAAGAACGCTTTCCATGCGCCATTTATACGGACTTCCGGCGCAGATGTCCAGGGGGAAGAACTAACTGCTTGATTGCCCGTGCGTTGCCTGAGAGGACAAATCCACCCTGTGCCGCCGGCAGCCAGCCATTGCGGCCAGCGAATGATCGCCGCACAATGCGCAGGCGACTGATGCCGCGCTTTCGCCGATCATTGTTTTCGCGGCTTTGCTAGGAGGGTTCGCCATGGCTGGAAGAAAAGCGCTTTTTGTCGGCATCAATAAATTCGCGAACTACCCGCAGTTCGCACTCAACGGCTGCGTTAACGACGCCAGGGACATGGCGGCGCTGTACAAGGATCTGCTGGGTTTCACCAGCAGCGAAATGAGCAGCCTCACCGACGCCCAGGCGACCAAGGCCAACATCATGGCCAGGCTGGCGGCGATGGTTGCCGACGCCAGGGCCGGCAAGCTCGACTATCTGGTCTTCAGCCTGTCGTCGCACGGCACGCAGATGAACGACACCAGTGGTGACGAGCCCGACGGCAAGGACGAAGCCTTCGTGCCCTACGATATTGCCGAAAAAGACGGTAGTTGGGACGCCGCGCACATTATCTGCGACGACGAGTTGCACGATCTTTTTGCGCAACTGCCCGCCAATGTCCTGCTCGAGGTCTATCTCGACACCTGCCACAGCGGTAGCGGACTGCGTGGCGCCGAATTCGGTCTGCACGCACCGCGGCCGCGCTTCGTCGCACCGCCCGACCATGAATTCGACGACAAGCCCGCCAGGATGCGCGGCTTCACGCTCGACGCCGCACTCCCCGACGCTGGCAAGAAGAAAAAGGAAAAAAAGAAAAAATCGGCCAGCGCCAGCAAAGCCGCCGTGCTCGGCGCCCATCACCTGCTGTGGACCGGCTGCAAGGCCAACCAGACCAGCGCTGACGCTTTCTTCAGCGGTCGCTACAACGGCGCTTTCACGTATTATTTGGTCAAGGTGATGCGCGACACGCAGAACAAGCTGTCGCGCAAAGCGGTGATTAGCGAGATGCGCAAGCAGATGAAGAGCAGCTTCGCGCAAAGCCCGCAGCTGGAAGGCAACGCGACAAACCGCAGCCAGGCGATCGCTTACTGACCGGCAAGCCATTGTCGCCGACATGCGCACCGCCCGTGAGGGAGACGGCCGTGGCATCGATGACCGCTTATCAGCTCTCCGAGGAACGACCAGCATGAGTGCCGAAATCGATTCGACGGCCGCCACGGTGACCGAACAGGCGCTCAGCCGCGCGCACGCGCTGGCGAGCGCTTTTCTGGCGTCGCTGCCGGAGCGTCCGGTCGCTCGGCTACCGTCGGCGGAAGAAATGGCGGCGGCTCTCGACGAAGCGCTGCCCGAGTCCGGCAGCGATCCAGCGGCCGTGCTTGATCAGTGGTTCGCGCGTGCCGAACGCGGCATCACCGCGTCGCCGGGCCCCCGCTTTTTCGGCTTCGTCACCGGCGGCGTGACGCCGGCGGCGCTCGCCGGCGGCGTGACGCCGGCGGCGCTCGCCGGCGATTGGCTGGCATCGGCCATCGACCAGAACGCCGGCATGTGGGCCAGCAGCCCGGCGGCAGCGCAAACCGAGCTGGTCGTCCTGCGCTGGCTGAAGGAGCTCTTTGGCCTGCCGGAACATTGGGCTGGCGCGCTGACCAGCGGCGCGACAATGGCCAACCTGGTTGGCCTGATCTCGGCGCGGCAGTGGGCCGGCCGACGACTCGGCTTCGACGCCGCCGCCGATGGCCTGGCGGGTCAACCAGCGATCTGCGTCATCTCGAGCAGCGCGATCCACCTCAGCGCCGTCAAGTGTCTGGGCACCCTCGGCCTGGGCCGCAGGCAGCTGCGTCAGGTCGCTGCTCCGGGAGGCTCGGTCGACGTCGCGGCGATGGCAACGCTGCTGCGCGGGATCGCCGGACCGGTAATCATCGTCGGCAACGCCGCCGAGGTGAACAGCGGCCATTTCGACGATATCGCGGCGCTCGCCGACCTCCGCGACGCGCACCCGGGCGGCGCCTGGCTGCACGTCGATGGCGCCTTTGGACTGTTCGCCAGCGCGTCGCCGCGCTTCGCCCATCTGTGCCGCGGTATCGACCGCGCCGACTCGGTGGCTTCGGACGCGCACAAGTGGCTGAACGTCCCCTACGACAGCGGCTTTGCCTTTGTGCGCGACGCGGCCATCCTCCGCGAGGCCTTCGCCGCCGACGGCGCCTACGTCGTCGGCGGCTCCGGCTGGGACCCGTTCACGCACGTCCCCGAGGTCTCGCGCCGCTTTCGCGCGCTGGCTGCCTGGTGCGCGCTGAAGGCCTTTGGTCGACAAGGCTATCGCGCGCTCGTCGAACGCTGTGTCGAGCACGCCGCGGCCTTCGCCCGCTGGGTCGAGGCGACGCCCGGCGTCGAGCTGATGAATCCGGCCGCGCTCAACATCGTCTGCTTTCGCGTCGTCGGCCAGGGTGGCAACGAAGCGGCCAACGATCAGCTCAATCGCACGGCGGTTGGCCTCATTCAGCGCGATGGCCGCGCCTTCGTCACCGGCACCGTCTGGGGTGGCCGCGCGGCGATTCGCGCGGCCTTCGACAACTGGCAGACGACGCTCGACGACGTTGCCCTGCTGCAGGCCGCCGTCAAGGACGTGGCGACGGATCTGGCCAGCTGAACAGCCACCGCCGGCAAGTGTTTGCCGGCGCGCACAGCGGGACCCACGGCATGCATTCATCTCGACAACTTATCGCCTGCCGTCGCTGATAATATTAGCCTTGTTGTCGCCAGGCAAATTCTTCGGCTGGTCGGCTGCTCCTTGGCGGAGCAAACACCGTCGATCGATCTCCCGGCAAACGATCATGACCCGCCCAGACGTCGCCGATCATGAAAATCATGGCCGTTTTTCGTCGTCCACGACCCTTCGCCCGCTCGCGGCAAGAAGGGAGATTCGCGTAGCAGATGCGACTTTTACGGCAATCCGCGCAGAGCGCGTCCGACCGAACGCGGAGCAGCGCTGCGCTTCACCCGGAGTAATAGAAGATGAGCCAAAACGATCTCGCGCCGTTGCAGAGACAGCTCGAGAGCGAGCGGACGGCCCGCAAGGAAGCCGAGCGACTGTTCGAGGAAAAAATCAGCGAACTGACTCTTGCCAACCAACAGCTACAGCGCCATGTCGACTGCCTGCCGTGCATCGTCGTCGCGCTCGACAGCGACGCGCGAATCTCGATGATCAACCAGGCGGGCTGCGCACTGCTCGGTCAGCCAGCGAGCGCGCTGCTCGGGCAAGCCTGGTTTGAGCGTTGCCTGCCACAGCCCAATGGCGAATCGGTCCTGCTGCCCCTGTTTCGCCAATTGCTCGCCGGCGACACGGGCGCCAAGGGAAAACTGGCTGAATATGCAATCTCCGACGGCAGCGGCCACGCACGTTTGATGATCTGGCACATCGGCCTGTTAACCGACGCGACCGGGAAAATCGTCGGCACCCTGAGCTCCGGCGAGGATATTAGCGAGCAAAGACAGGCTGAAGCGGCGATCGCCGAATCGCGAAACCTGCTTCTGAAGATCATCGATACGGTACCGGCGCGGGTCTTCTGGAAGGATAGCGAGTTGCGCTTTCTCGGCTGCAACGCGGCGTTTGCCAGCGATGCCGGGATGCACAGCAGCGCCGAGATGATCGGCAAGGACGACTATCAGATGGTCTGGGCCGAACAGGCTGACTTCTACCGCGCCGACGACCGGGCGGTGATGGAATCGGGCGCCCCCAGACTGTTCTTCGAAGAACAGCAAGCCACCGCCGGTGGTGAAACGGTCTGGCTACGGACCTCGAAGGTTCCCCTGATCAACGACGACCAGCAGACCTTCGGCGTCCTGGGTATTTACGAAGACATCACCGAATACCGGCGTATCGAAGCCGATAATCGGGTGCATGTCGCCGAGTTGACGGCGCTCAATACGATGCTGATCGAAGCGCAGAACCAGATGCTGCGCTCGGTAAAAATGGCGTCCGTGGGCCAGCTGGCGGCAGGCGTCGCGCGTGAGATCGACAATCCCTTCGCCTTTATCAGCTCGCATCTGATGGCGCTCAAGGGGCACGTTCAGGATTTGTTGAACGTCGTCGACGCCTACCAGAAGGCCGAACCGGCTCTGGCCGCGCAGGGCGAACTCCTGATCGCCATCAAGCAGGCCAAATCGGCGGCCAATCTCGACTTCCTGCAGCACGACATTCTCAACCTGATCAGCGAATCGCTGGACGGCGTCCAGCGCGCCAGGACGATCGTCGACTGCCTCAAGGATTTCTCGCAAGTCGATACCGTCGAGTGGCTGCCGGCGAATCTCGAGAAAGGCCTGGAGAGCACGCTCAACATCGTCTGGAACGAAATCAAATACAAGGCCAAGATCAAGAAGGACTATGCCGGGATTCCCGAAATCGAGTGTCTTGAGCCGCAACTGAAGCAGGTCTTCCTGAACCTGCTGATCAACGCTGTGCAGGCCATCGACGAACGCGGCACGATTACCCTGCGTACCGGCTTTGACGAGCAGGCGGTATGGCTTGAAGTTGCCGATAGCGGCAAGGGTATCGAGCCTGAACACCTGGACAAGGTTTTCGACCCCTTCTTCACCACCAAGCCAGCCGGCAAAGGAACCGGCCTTGGCCTGTCACTGGCGAAAAACATCGTGCAGCGGCATCGCGGGCAGCTCGAGGCGCGCAGCAAACCTGGCAAGGGCAGCGTCTTTCGCGTCACCTTGCCGCGCAACCGGGAGCCAGCCCCGGAGAGATCTTGAGTTCGCGCCGCGAGCGCGACGGCTTGCCGCTGGCAGCGGCCGCTGCAGCGCCGCTTTCGCGAATCGGCGTGAGCGATCCACCGCCACCTCGGCGACGGCCCACAGCGTGCGAGACGTCGCCGAGCGCTATTGCCAACGGCTTTTTCTGGCCGCCATCCGCTCGTGCAGCGTCCGCGCCGCCGGCTTCATCGGCGTCCGGCTGACCGTCCAACCACCCTGGAACGGCGGCGTCAGGACGCGCAAGCGCGTCGCCAGCCAGCCGAAAGCACGATAGAGCGCCGGCCGCGTGTAGAGCGCCGCCCAGCCCGCCCAGACCGCATCGACCAGGCGGCTCTTGGCGGCGCCCTGACCGAGCAGCGGCGCATGGCCGGGGCGCGCGTCGTGTTGCGCTTCCTCGCGCAGGCGGACCAGCAGTTCGGGAATCGGGATGCGCACCGGGCAGACCTCGCCGCAGGCGCCGCACAGGCTGGAAGCGGTCGGCAGGACGTGCGTCGCCGCCAGGCCCAGCATATGTGGCGAGATGATTTCGCCGATCGGTCCCGGATAGGTGGTGCCGTAGGCGTGCCCGCCGATGCGCGTATAGACCGGGCAATGGTTCATGCACGCGCCGCAGCGGATGCACTGCAGCGTCGAGCGCAGCTGTTGATCGGCGTAGGCCTGCGTACGGCCGTTGTCGACCAGCACCAGATGCAGCTCGCGCGGGCCGTCCTTCTCGCCTGGCCGACGTGGGCCGCTGATCATGTTCAAGTAGGTGGTGATCGCCTGACCGGTCGCCGAGCGCGTCAACAGGCCAAACAGCGGCGGCACATGTTCGAGCTTCTCGACGACTTTCTCGATGCCGGTGATCGCGATATGAACATTGGGCACGGTAGTGCACATGCGGCCGTTGCCCTCGTTCTCGACCAGGCACAGGGTGCCGGTTTCGGCGACGGCGAAGTTGACGCCCGACATCCCGACCTCGGCGCTCATGAACTTCTCGCGCAGCACCGCGCGGCCAATGCCGATCAGTTCGTCGACCGAGTCGGTATAGCGGGCACCCGGCACCTTGTCGGCGAACAAGCGCGAGATCTGCTCCTTGGTCTTGTGGATCGCCGGCATGATGATGTGCGAGGGCTTCTCGCCGTCGAGCTGGACGATGTATTCGCCCATGTCGCTCTCCAGCGCGTCGATGCCAACGTCGGCCATCGCGTGGTTGAGCTCGACCTCCTCGCTGACCATCGACTTGCCCTTGACCATCAGTTTCGTCGAGTGGCTCTGCGCGATGCCGATGATGATCGCGCACGCTTCCTCGGCGGTCTCGGCCCAATGCACCTTGACGCCGTTGTCGGTGAGCTTGCGCTCGAGTTGTTCGAGCAGCTCGGGCAGGCGTGCCAGGCTGTACTTGCGGATATGCTCGGCGAGCAAGCGCTGGCTTTCGAGCGCCGCCGCGTCGGGGAACTGCGCCGCGCGCTTGGTGATCAGGAAATCCATCGCGCCGCGAAAGCTCTTGCGCAGGTGCTGGTCGGCGACGGCGACGGCAGCACGCTGCTTGAATTCGCTGGCCGGGACGAACTTCATTGGTTGTGCGTTCATACCAGTTCCTCCTCGTTGACCAGCAGCAAGACGACCAGCTCTTTCGGGCCGTGCGCGCCGTAGGCCAATGTCACCTGGATGTCGGCGGTCTTCGATGGGCCGGAAACGAGCAAGGCGTTGGTCGGCATGCCCTCGCTCCAGCGCTGCTCGCGCAGCGCGTCGAGGAAGCTGTCGTAGAGCTGGTCGGCGTCGAGCAGCGCGAAGTGGATCGGCGGCACCAGCGACAGCAGTCGCGGTTCGGCGACGTCGGGCCAGACGATCAGCGTGCCGGTCTCGGCGATGCCACCGCGCGTCGACGTCAGGCCGGCGTCGGTGTCTTCGAACAGTTCCTTCTTCCATTCGTCGACCGGTCGATCATAGGGCTTCAGCCCGGTGATGCCGGCGGCCGCGAGCGCCGCGGCGTGCGCGCTCTGTTCGCCGTAGAGCAGCGAGCGAACGCCCTTGGCGGCGCACAGCTCGCGCAGCGTCTGCGGCCAGTTGGCGCGCGTCACGCGCACCACTTCGCCGTGCCAGAAAGCCATTTTTTCGCAGAACAGCTCGATTCGCGAGTGACGCGTGCTGGCGGCCGTGCCGGCGGCCTGCGCCGCATGGAAAGCTCCGACGTCGGGCGGCAGCGGCAGCGGCCCCTGCGGCGCCTCGCGCAAGCGCCGCAAAATGTTCTGCCGCGCGCTCATCGCGGCTCTCCGCCGTCGTTGGTGCGCTGCCAGAGAAAGCTCGCCAGGTGCTGCCCCTGAAAGTCGTCACCGCGTTTCTGCAGGGTATGGTTGAGGCTCAGCATGCAGCCGCAGTCGGCCGACACGAAGGAGCGCGCACCGGTCTCGCGCAGCGCGTCGACCTTGTCGCCGGCCATCGCCGACGAGATCGCCGGGTGCTTGAGCGAAAACGTGCCACCAAAGCCGCAGCATTCCGATTCGTGCTCGTGCATGACGACTTCGACAGCCGCCAGCTGCGCCAACAAGGAACGCCCGTGCTCGAGCGTCCCCATCTCGCGGCGCGCGGCGCACGAGGTGTGCAGCGCGACGCGCGTTGGCGCGCCGCGGTCGCTGAGTTCGACCCTCGCCACATGCACCAGAAATTCGCTGAGTTCGAAAACGCGTTCGGCCAGCGCGCTGACCTCGGCGTGCAACTGTGGATCGTCGGCGAACATCTCCGGATAGTGATGGCGCATGGTGCCGGCGCACGAACCCGAGGGAACGATCACCGGCCACGGCTCGGGAAACAGCCGCAGCTGCGCCAGCGCGACGGCGCGCGCCTGCTCGGGGAAGCCGCTGCTGTGCGCGGGTTGCCCGCAGCATGTCTGATCGGCGGGGAAATGGACCTCGATGCCCTCGCGCTCAAGCAGCTGCACAGCGTCGATGCCGGCGTCCGGACAGAAAAGATCGATCAGGCAAGTGCCGAAGAGGTAAACCTTCGTGGGCTTGTCGGGGTAGTGGCGGCTGCCGGCTTGATCCATGACTGTCTCCTGTTTTCCGAGGGGTAGAGGAAGGCTTGGGCGCAAGTGGTAAGACCAATTTTCCGCGTACACTAATTGCGCGCCTGCCCTTTGTCAATCACCTGAACGAATGCCCGTATGGGCGCACGGTTCTGCGGCTGCACGGATTGAGGCGATCGCCGGCCAGCGACGCCAGAACTGGTAAGACCAATGGATACCTGCAATAATCCGCCGACCCTCCCTGGAGCCGCTCAATCAGCATGACTTACCACAAGCTCAACCTGCCGCGGATTCCCGACGTGATCGCTCATCAGCTCGAGACGCGCATCCTCGAAGGCTCGCTGAAGCCCGGCGATCGCCTGCCTGCCGAGCGCGATCTGGCCGTCGAACTGGGTGTTTCGCGCCCCTCCTTGCGCGAAGCGATCAAGAAACTGGTCTCGCAGGAGCTGCTGGTCAGTCGCCATGGCGGCGGCACTTTCGTGACCGACCGACTCGAGGCAAGTTTCGTCGACCCCTGGCAAAAGCTGCTCGAACAACACCCCCTGCTCCAGGACGATGTCCTCGAATTCCGCCATCTACTCGAAGCTTCGGCCGCCGAACTCGCCGCGCAACGCGCCACCGACGCCGACCTGCAAAGGCTTGAACAAGCGTATGCCCGCCTTGATGCGGCTTACCTTGGCGGCGATCGTAGCGCGCAGGTCGCGGCCGACGTCGCTTTTCATCTGACGATTGCCGAGTCGGCGCACAACGCGCTATTCGGTCACGTGCTGGCCAGCGTTCTGCGCCTGCTGCACGAGCACGTGCGGCGCAGCCTGCGCGAGATCGCCGTCAGCCCCGAGACCGGCCAACAGCTGATGGCGCAACACCGGCAGATCTTCGAGGCGATTCGTAGCCGCCAGGCCGCTAGCGCGCGGCTGGCGGCGCAGGCGCACATCGGCTTCGTCCGGCAGCGCCTGGGCGACGCCGCCGAGTCAGAACAAAGGCAACAGCGCTCCTTGCGGCACTTCAGCTAACGCCGTCGCTCAGACCTTGGCGCGCATCAGGCGCGCTTTCTCACGCACCCAGTCGCGGTCTTTCTCGGCGTCGCGTTTGTCGAATTGCTTCTTGCCCTTGCCGAGGCCGATTTCGACCTTGATCCGGCCGCGCTGAAAATGCAGGTCCAGCGGCAGCAAGGTATAGCCGGCACGTTCGACCTGTCCGATCAGCTTGCTGATCTGTTTGGCGTGCAGCAGCAGCTTGCGGGTGCGCGTCGGATCGGGCGAGACGTGCGTCGACGCAGCCATCAGCGGCGTGATGTGCATGCCGAAAATAAAGACTTCGCCGTTGCGGACGAGAACATAGGCTTCTTTGATGTTCGCGCGTCCAGAGCGGATCGCCTTGACCTCCCAGCCCTCCAGAGCCATGCCGGCCTCGACCTTCTCTTCTATGAAGTAGTCATGAAAAGCCTTCTTGTTGGCGATGATGCTCATGGTGCTTTTTCTCGGGAGATTAGGGGTCTGCGGTGCTAGAATGCGCGATTCTACAGGATTCACAGGGTGCGGCAGCGGATGGCCACAGTCAAGAAATCGGTTCTGATCGAGCGCTCATCGCAACAGATGTTCGACCTCGTCGACCGTGTCGAGGACTATCCGCAATTCCTGCCATGGTGCAGCGCGACGCACTGCGAGTTCCGCGACGACCGCAAGACGGTCGCCACGCTGCACATCAACTACCGTCGGGTCAGCTCGCACTTCACCACCGAGAACGACAAGGAATCGCCGCTGTCGATGAAAATCCGGCTGGTCGACGGGCCCTTCCGGCGGCTCGATGGTTTCTGGCACTTCAAGCCACTGGCTGACTACGCGTGCAAGATCGAGTTCCAGCTGTCGTACGAGTTCTCCAGCAAGATGCTCGAAAAAATGATCGGCCCGGTGTTCAGCCAGATCGCCAACACCTTCGTCGACGCCTTCGTCAAACGCGCCAACGAAATTCATGGCGTGCCGAATGCCTGAAACGCTCAACGTCGAAGTCGTCTATGCCTTGCCCGGCAAGCAGCAGATCGTCCGCCTGCAACTGCCTGCGGGGTCTACCGTGCGGCAAGCGATTGAAGCGTCTGGCCTGCTGCAGAAGCATCCGGAAATCGACCTGAGCAAGAACAAGTTCGGCGTCTTTGCCAAGCTCGCCAAGGCCGACGCCGCCTTGCGCGACCAGGAGCGCGTTGAAATCTACCGGCCCTTGATTGCCGACCCCAAGGAGGTACGCAAACAACGCGCCGCCGCCGGCAAGCTCATGAAAAAGGGCGACAGCGAGTAACGACGCTCACTGGCAACTGGCTTGGGCGGCCTGGCGCGCCTTGGCAATCTCCTGCTCACGCTGCGCGTCGTCCAGGTAGTAGCGTTCGCCCTTGCTGTCGCGCATAGCCAGGCGCTCACCCGATTCCAAGGTCTGCAGCGCACGTCGCGCTGCGTCGCAATTTTCCCGCCGCAGCGCGGCGACGTGCGCGTCCTTTTCGGCCTTGTCGGCGCCCTCGCGCGACTCCTTCTGGCGCTTGCGGAAGTCGATTTCGCGGTCGGCCAGCGTTTTGCCGGCTTCGCCAGCCGCCGGTTCGTCGGCTTCGATGATCCGCGCGTGCCTGACCTTACCGACCGGCGGCCGATCGGAAATGACCGTCTTGTTGTTCTCGTCCAGCCACTGGTAAATCTGCGCTGGCGCGGCCAGAGCGGCAAGCAGGGCAGTAACAGCAAAAGCAATGCGCTTCATGGGCGTTCAGCGGTTGGGGAGCACACTGTATAATACGTTTTTGTGACTCCGGATCAAAGGCCATGCGTTTAATTCAACGGGCGCTGACGTTCGACGACGTCCTCCTCGTTCCTGCCCACTCCAACGTAATGCCGCGCGACGTTGACCTCAAAACGCGTCTGACCCGCAAGATCAACCTCAAGCTGCCACTGGTGTCGGCGGCGATGGACACCGTCACCGAGAGCCGTCTGGCGATCGCCCTGGCGCAAGAGGGCGGGATCGGGATCGTGCACAAGAACCTCACTCCCAAGGCGCAAGCGGCCGAAGTGGCCAAGGTCAAACGTTTCGAGTCCGGAATACTCAAGGATCCGATCACCGTGTCGCCGAACATGTCGGTGCGCGATGTGCTGGCGCTGACCAGCCTGCACAAGATCTCCGGCGTGCCGGTACTCGACGGCAGGATAGTCGTCGGCATCGTCACCAACCGCGACCTACGCTTCGAGACCAATCTCGACCAGCCGGTGCGCAACATCATGACCCCGCAGGATCGCCTGGTGACCGTGCCCGAGGGAGCGACGGTCGAGGAAGGCAAGGCGGTCATCCACAAACACCGCCTCGAGCGCGTGCTGGTGATCAATGATGCCTTCGAGCTGCGTGGCCTGATCACCGTCAAGGACATCATCAAGACCACCGAGCACCCGTATGCCAGCAAAGACCCGGCGGGTCGTCTGCGCGTCGGTGCGGCCATCGGCGTCGGTCCCGGCACCGAAGAGCGCGCCGAGCTGCTCGCCGAAGCCGGCGTCGATGTCCTGGTAGTCGACACCGCACACGGGCATTCACAGGGCGTGCTCGATCGTGTCAAGTGGATCAGCAAGAACTTTCCCAACGTCGAGGTCATTGGCGGCAACATCGCCACCGCCGCAGCCGCGCTGGCGATGGTCGAGCACGGCGCCGACGGCGTCAAGGTCGGCATCGGCCCCGGCTCGATCTGTACCACGCGCATCGTCGCCGGCGTCGGCGTGCCGCAGATCACCGCCATCCAGAGCGTCTACGACGCGCTCAAGGATAGCGGCGTGCCCTTGATCGCCGACGGTGGCGTGCGCTATTCGGGTGACATTTCGAAGGCGATCGCCGCCGGCGGCAACACGGTCATGCTCGGTGGCCTCTTTGCCGGTACCGAAGAAGCTCCTGGCGAGGTCGAGCTGTTCCAGGGACGTTCGTATAAATCCTACCGTGGCATGGGCTCGATCGGCGCCATGGCCGCCGGCGCGGCAGACCGCTATTTCCAGGAAGAGACGGCCAACGTCGACAAGCTGGTGCCCGAGGGCATCGAAGGCCGCGTCCCCTACAAGGGCTCGGTGCTGGCGGTCATCCATCAGTTGATGGGCGGCCTGCGCTCGTCGATGGGCTATCTGGGCTGTCGCACGATTAGCGAAATGCACGAGCGCGCGACCTTTGTCCAGATCACCTCGGCCGGCGTCCGCGAGTCGCACGTCCATGACGTACAGATCACCAAGGAAGCTCCCAACTACCACGTCGATTGAGCATCGATCGATGACCACCGGGCGGCTGCAGGCCGCCCGCTTCATTTGAGGCGTCGCCATGTCCCATCAAAAGATCCTGATTCTCGACTTCGGCTCGCAGGTCGCGCAGTTGATCGCCCGCCGCGTCCGCGAACAACAGGTCTATTGCGAGCTGCATCCGTACGACGTCTCCGAGGACTTCATCCGCGACTTCCAGCCGCAGGGAATCATCCTTTCCGGCGGCCCCAATTCGGTCTACGACGTCGCCGAGTTCAAAGCCCCGCAGGTGGTCTTCGAACTCGGTGTGCCGGTCCTCGGCATCTGCTACGGCATGCAGCTGATGGCCACGCAGTTGGGCGGCAGCGTCGAGAGCTCGAACAAACGCGAATTCGGCTACGCCGAAATGCGCGCCCGCGGCCACTCCGAACTGTTCAAGGGAATCGAGGATAGACGCAACGGCGAGGGCCACGGGCTACTCGACGTGTGGATGAGCCACGGCGACAAGGTCACCGCCCTGCCCCCGGGATTCAAGTTGATCGGCAGCAATGAATCGACGGCGATCGCGGCGATGGCCGACGAGGAGCGCAAATTCTACGCGGTGCAATTTCATCCCGAGGTCACGCACACCATCAAGGGCAAGGACATCCTCGGCCGCTTCGTGCGCGACATCTGCGGCTGCGGCCACGACTGGAACATGCCCGACTATGTCGACGAAGCGGTCGCCAGAATCCGTTCGCAGGTCGGCGACGAGGAAGTCATCCTCGGCCTCTCCGGCGGCGTCGATTCGTCGGTTGCGGCAGCGCTGATCCAGCGCGCTATCGGTGACCAACTCACGTGTGTTTTCGTCGACAACGGCCTGCTGCGTCTCAACGAAACCGAGCAGGTGATGCAGACCTTCGCCCGCAATCTCGGTCTCAAGGTGGTGCATGTCGACGCCGCCGCGCAGTTCATGGGCCATCTGCAGGGGGTGACCGATCCTGAACAGAAGCGCAAGATCATCGGCCGCGAGTTCGTCGAGGTCTTCCAGGCCGAGGCCAACAAGCTCGCCAACGCCAAATGGCTGGCGCAGGGAACGATCTACCCCGACGTGATCGAATCGGCCGGCGCCAAGACCAAGAAGGCGCACACCATCAAGAGCCATCACAACGTCGGCGGCCTGCCGGAAGAACTCAATCTGAAGCTACTTGAGCCGCTGCGCGAACTGTTCAAGGACGAAGTACGCGAACTCGGCGTCGCGCTCGGCCTGCCCCACGACATGGTCTATCGCCACCCCTTCCCCGGCCCCGGCCTCGGTGTCAGGATTCTCGGCGAGGTGAAGCCCGAGTTCGCCGACCTGCTGCGTCGCGCCGACGCCATTTTCATCGACGAGCTGCGCGCGTCAGGCTGGTACGAAAAGACCAGTCAGGCCTTCGCCGTCTTCCTGCCGGTCAAGTCGGTGGGGGTGATGGGCGACGGCCGCACCTACGAATACGTCGTCGCCCTGCGCGCCGTCGAAACACAGGACTTCATGACCGCACAATGGGCCGAACTGCCGCACAGCCTGCTCGGCAAAGTCTCGAACCGGATCATCAACGAAGTCCGCGGCATCAACCGGGTGGTCTACGACATCTCGGGCAAGCCACCGGCGACGATCGAGTGGGAATGATTCGACCCACTTCGCGGGCATGAGGCATCGGTAACTATTCGGCGAGCGCGTGGCCGAGGCGCACTGCCGAGTATCCCGACCTTGATCCAGTTGGCGGCTTTATAGCCACCGGACGTGCATGCGGTCGCGGGCCGTGTTTCCCGCGAGCGTGTCGCGCCAGTAGTGCAGCCAGTTTCACCGGCTCGGTGGTCATGCCTCTCAAGTTGCGTTCGTACTCTTGCCGTAACGATGACTCGGGGGCTGAGCGTGTCCGGAGCGGAAATCAGCAGTCGGTTATCGGCGTCAGAGCGGGATAGTGAAAGCGTTCGGGATGCGCTAGAAAAAAGCCGCCGCGATGAAACGGGAACGACAGCGGCTCTCCGCCGGCATCCTCAGCAGAATCCAGGCGTGACTAAGCCGCCGCAGAGTGCGGTAATATGCTTGCCAGTCCGATTGCATACCCCAAGCTACAAAAAAAATCGTGGACATCTTCAAGCTCGCCGCGCAGTTGCTCACACCCCACATGGCCGAGGAGCGTCGTGACACCTGGCTGACGCTGGCATTCAGTGGCGAGCGGCGCAAGGTCTACGACAGCATCCCGCAGCGCGGCGCAACAGCGGATTTCGTGGTCACCTGCGTACGCACTCTGCTCGATCGAGGCTGCCTCGGCTCGCGGCATGCGTTAGCGCTTCTGCTCGAAACCGTACGCGGCGCGGCGGGCGATGAGCGCCAGGCCGAATTCCAGGCGTTGATCGACGCGCTCGACCAGCGATGTGGCCAAGCCACGGCGATGTCTTCGAACGCCGCCTCGCCGGTGCGCGATCTCGTCTACATTAGCTACCGTCACCGCGATCGCCAATGGCACACGCAGCTGCGGCAGGTGCTCGACGCCGATTCCCGGCTGCACGAGCTGATCTGGGACGACACAAAGATTCCGAGCGGCAGCGACTTTCAAAGACAAATCGACGAACACCTGGCGCGCGCCCGCATCATGATCATGCTCGCCAGCGACGACTACTTCGGGCCCACCTGCGGCGCAGCCGAATGCGAAATCAAACCGGCGCTGGCAGCACAGCGCAAGGGCGAGATGCTCATCCTGTGGTTGCCGCTTCGCCCGATGTCGATTGCCGGTTCGCCGGTCGCACACCTCATGGCCGCGAGCGGTGCGGGCGCCGTGCCGCTGGCGACGCTCTCGCCCGAGGCGCAGCATGCCACACTGGTCAAGGTTTACCACGCCGTCCTGCAGCACCTGGGAATGGTGTTAGCGGCACCCCTGGCAACGGCGCAGCAAAAGCCGGCAGCGGCTGCGCCCGCAGCATCGTATCCGCCGGCAGCGACGACAAGGTGAAAAATAACAAGGGAGTCACCAATGCTGATCAACCGCCGGCCCGATCTCCAGAAGATCGCCGGTTGCGACGATCCCCGGCGCGCCATGGATGTGGTGTTCGTGCACGGCCTGGGCGGCGATTCGTGGACCACCTGGATGGCCGACAAAGACAACATCGGCAGCTTCTGGCCCAACTGGCTCGCCGAGGATGTGCCGGGCCTCGGCATCTGGACGCTCGGCTACGCGGCGAGCGGGTCGAAGTGGAAGGAAGAATCCATGCCGCTCGCCGATCGCGGCAATCAAGTGCTGGACCTGCTGAGCATCGAGGGACTGGGCCAGCGTCCGCTCGCCTTCATCAGCCACAGCATGGGCGGCATCGTCGTCAAGCAGATCCTGCGCAACGCCGACTGACGTGGTCTAATTTCCCTGGACACCTCGATAGGTGGATGATCCACCCTAAGAGGAGCAATTGATGAGCCAACAACGCAAGACCTTCGACCCGAGCTTCAAGCTGCAGGTCGTTCAACTGATCAAAGAGCAAGGCCCGAGTGTCGCGCAAGTCTGCCGCGACATGAGCCTTGGCGAGACGGCCGTCCGCCGCTGGCTGAGGCAGTTTGCGGCCGAGCAATCCGGCCAGGCTGGCATCGGCAAGCCGCTGACGGCCGAGCAGCAGCGCATACGCCAATTAGAAGGGGAGGTTCGGCAACTGCGTCAGGACAACGACCTACTAAAAAAAGCGTCGGCCTTCTTTGCCCGAGAACTGCGATGAGCCACCGGCTCATCGATCAGTTGGCAGAGAAGGCCACCACCGGTGTCGCGCCGCTGTGCCGCCTCCTCGGCGTCAGTCGTTCGGGGTACTACGCCGCCGCCGCACGGGCGAGAAAACCCGCCAGCGTTTGCGCAGCAACGGTTCATCTGAAGACCGCTTTTACGGCCTCTGGACGAAGCTATGGCAGCCGGCGCTTGCAGCAGGCCATGGTTCAAGAAGGACGGCCTATCGGGCGGCACCGCGTCCGAACGCTGATGCGAATCAACGGCTTACGGCCCATCTGGAAACGCAAGTGTAAGTATTCGGCCAACCCGTAGCGCGCCAGCGCCATTGCCGAGGCGGGTTAGCGGCAGAGGACTGATCGGAAGGATCGGTGAAGGGGATAGAGCCAGATATCCTTGATCGGGAGGATCGACTTGCGGGTGGGGCACTTCTTGCCTCGGCCGGCGGTTTGGCCGACCTTGATCCAGTTGGCGGCCTGGTAGCAGGTGCCGCGATGGCGGGGCGTCTCGACGAAGGTTTCGAGTAGTACGGGGCGGTAGCCGTAGCGCGCCAGCCAGTCCTTGGGCAATTGCCGCTGCATAAGCGAGAGGATCTTGGAGGCCAGGCCCTTGCACTGGATCCAGGGCAGGATCAGAAAGCGGGCATTGTTCACCACCAGTTGCAGGTTCCTTTGTCGCTGCTCATCGTGCCAACCGATGAATTGCTCGCGCGCGGCGAGTTTCCAGGCGCTGGCGCCGAAGCTGAGCAAGGCGACCAGGGTCTCGCCGGCGAAGACGAAGTAGCGGCTCTGACTGCCCGCCATGGGCGTGTGGCCGAGATAGTGGTAGCGGGCGATGTACTCGTTCCACAGACGCGAGTTCGCCGAACCGACGACCTGATGCAGACGCAGCGGCGGCAGTTCATGCACCGGCTGGGTGAGCAACGGTTGTGGATCGGTGGCGTGAGTAGGCAGATACTCGGGTTGGCGAGGAGCGGCCCGTCGTGCCGCCGGCAGGGTGAGCAGGCCGTCGGCCTGCATACGCAGCATGGCCACCCGGCAGGTCATATCCTTCAGCTCGCCATTGGGCTTACGCCAGTCGAAGAGCTCACACACCTGGCGCGACAGTTGCGCGCGGCTGCTGCCAGGATGGGCTTCGATCAGGCGGCAGAGGGCCTGCAGTTCGTCGTCGGTAAAGTGACGCCCGCAATAAGGCTTCACGAGCTATCGATGGGACGGCTCTGATCGACCGGGATGCCACGCATCTGAGCCAGTCGATCGGTCGCCATCGCCCAGGGCAGAAAGGCACTCAAGTCCGTCGGCGGCAGGTTGCCGTTGGCGGCGCAGGCCTCCAGATACGCCGTCAGCCAGGTGCGCGGGTTGATTCCCCACAAGCGCAGCGTCAGCAGCAAGCTGAACATCGTCGCGGCGAGTGCGCCGGACCAGAGACTGCCCGACCCATAGAAGTTCTTGCGTGCGACCACCGGCGTGCGCTGTGCGCGCTCGGCGGCATTATTGTCCATCGCCACCTCGGGGCGGTCGACAAAGACGGTCAGGCCGGACCAATGTTTGCGCATGCTTCGCAGCACCTTGCTCGCCGGCATTTTGAGCGCCGGGTTCGCCAGTTCGCTTTCCCGTTGACTGGCCATTTGCGTGATCGCCTGCCGCAAGGCGCGGTCGCGTTCGGCCCACTGTACTGGGTCGCTACGGACTTCCAGGCGCCGTCCATTCAAGTGGTAGAGCTGAGCGATCTGCTCGACCCAGGCCAGTGCCCAGTCCGCGAGCTCCGGATGGGCGTTGGCCAGTTCCAGGAAATCACGCCGCTGATGTGCCCAGCAGAAAGCCAGAATGAAGTGGTCAAGGACTCGCGCGAGCTTCTTGTAGGCCGAATAGCGATCACAGATGATGACTCCTCCGGCGCTACCGGAGAGCTCCCGGATCGGCACCGCCGCCGAGCGGCTCGGGTCGAGCACGAAGTGGATGACCGATGGGCCGTGGAACACCCAGAAATACCAGCGATGTCCGACCTTCCCTTCGGTCTCGGCAAAGACCCGCCAGCGGGTCTCGTCTGCGTGCCACTGTTTCTCGCTGCGTAGTTGGCCAAGCAGTGCTTCTTCAAGCGGCTCGAACAGCGGTGCCAAGGCACGCAGTCCGCCGGCCACCGTTCCTGCCGAGAGCGTCAGTCCGTGGTCGGACAAGTCTCGCAGAAGCCGATGCGTCGGCTGGCCGTACAAGAACTTCGACAGCAGCAGGTGCACCCAGATCGACACGCCGTACTTTCCACGCGGGATCAATCGTGCCGGCGGTGGCGCGGTCAGAATACCCCGCGCGCCCGAACACTGACAGGTCCGCCGGTAGCGCCGCCGGCAGATCTTCCGGCGGTAGGCCTTGACCTCGATCTCGAGGACTTCACTGTCTTCCGTGCCGGGAAAGTCGACGTAGCCCAGACCACAGTCCGGGCAATGCGGGCAGTCGATGTCGATGACCTCGATCTGCGTCGGCAAGTGACTTTCCGGGTTCCGCCCGTGACCCGCTGCTCCCGGTTGCTGACCTCGAGCTCGCGACGATTTTTGGTCCGCCGCCGGGTTCTTCTCGGCTCCCGAAGAGCGTTCTGACTTGCGACCAAACAGGCGTTTTTGCAGATCGCGGATCTTGCCCTTGGCCTGCTCCAGTTCGCTGCGCAAGGCCGCCTCGCGCGCCGCCGCTTGCGCCATTTCCACCCGATGAGCGGCCTCCGATTGCGCCAACCGAACCAGCGCTTGTCGATGTTGGCTCCGCCAGAAGCTGGCCTCCCAGCGGAGCTTGATTTCCTGCTCCTTGGTCAACGTCACCAACACCTCGGCGAACGGCGCCACTTGGCGGTGACTTGCCGCCGATCCTCCGCCAATGATGTCCGCACCCGTGTCCATGCGCCGCATGGTGCCGGATTTCCGCTGCTGTGTCCAGTCCAGATTTCCGGTCTACCCGCCAATCGCTGACTGAACCACGCCGACCAAAAAAGCGGGGGCTACGGGTTCACCGAATACTTACACGCAAGTTCAGATTTCCTGATCCCGGCCGGGAATGTAGGTAGAATTCCGGAATTGCACGTGGCACTTTATTTTGACGGCCATGATTTTCTTATGGCATAAACCAAGCTTCGCTAGGAGTGCAAGGAGGAGCAGACGTTGAGGCAATCGTGGCTTCCAGGGTTTCCGGATGGTGCGCAGAAAGTGGGAGAAGGGTTGGCGATTCTGGAGAAGGATGGCCAAGCGATCTACTTTGTTGGGGGAGACAATTACTTCTCGCACCCCGTAGGAGACGACGCTGGCCGCAGGTTCGCTCTGACCAGCCTGATGGAGAACGGGCACGTCAAGGCGGTCGAACTGGAAAGGCCACCGCTGTGCATCCCGCACCGCACGCTGATGAACTGGGTGGGACAAAGCCGCAAAGCCGGGCCATCGTCTTTCTTTCGACCGGCGGCGGCGAGCCGGCCGCGGATCATGACGCCGGACAAGAGTGCCGAATGCGCGCGGCTGTTGAGCGAGGGAAAGCGTCCTGCCGAAGTGGCACGGCAGGTGGGCGTCCAAGAGTCGACGCTGCGCAAGGCGATCCGGCGCCAGGGCGTGCCGCAGTTGGCCGCCTTGCCGCAAGAGGCAGGGGAGTTGGAAGCGGCGAGCACCAAGAGTGAGCGCAGCCGGGCGGATGCGGAAGCCGCCGCGGGGATGGGCACCGCCTGCACGCGCGCCGACGAGCGGATCCAAACGGCGCTGGGATTGGCGACCGGTGCGACGACGCGCTTCGAAGCGAGCCACGATGTGGCGATGGGGGGGCTGTTGGCCGGCTTGCCGGCCTTGTGCGCGAACGGGCTACTGACCGGCCTGGATCGCCATCTCAAGCTGCCCCGGGGATTCTACAGCGCCTTGCACATCCTTCTCGTCCTCGGCTTCATGGCCCTGGGGCGAATCAAGCGGCCGGAACATCTGCGACAAACCTCGCCCGGAGAACTCGGCAAAGTCATCGGCCTGGACCGGGTACCGGAAGTCCGCACCCTGCGGGAAAAGGTCCATCTGCTGGCCAAGACGGGTGACCCGGCAGCCTGGATGCGGGATCTCGCGAAGCTCTGGATGGAAAGCGAGCCAGAAGAAGCGGGTTACCTGTATGTCGATGGTCATGTTCGGGTGTATCACGGCGAGCAGGCCAGGCTGTCGAAGCGCTACGTCTCGCGCGAACGCCTGTGCCTGCGGGGCACCACCGACTACTGGGTTAACGATGCCCTGGGTCGCCCGTTCTTTGTGGTTTCGCAGCCGCTCAATGACGGACTCGCCGAGACCCTGCTCAAGGACATCGTCCCCCAACTGCTGGAGATTGTCCCGGGACAGCCGACGCCGGCCGAACTGGACGCCGACCCGACCCTGCACCGGTTTGTCATGGTCTTCGATCGGGAAGGGGCCACCCAGAGTCTCCTCGGCAGACTCTGGAAACAGCGCATCGGCGCACTGACCTACCGCAAGAACGTCAAGGACCTCTGGTCCGAAGAGGTGTTTCAGGAACAGGAAGTCCATCTGCCGGCAGGCGGCAGCACCGGGATGAAACTCGCCATGCGCGAAACCCGACTCGGCACAGGCGATGGCAGCCTGGCCGTGAGCGAAGTTCGTCGGCTGACCCAGACGGGACATCAAACAGCCGTGATCACGACCGCCCGGCAACTCGGAAACACCACCATCGCTGGGCGGATGTTCGCCCGTTGGTGCCAGGAAAACTACTTCGCGTACATGATGGAACATTATGATATTGATGGGCTTATCGAGTACGGAGACGAATCTCTTCCCGGCACTCACCAGGTCGTTAACCCCCGCTGGCGGGAACTCGACAAGGCCGTCAGGCAAACCCGCCAGAGCGAAAGAAAACTGCAGGCCGCAATCGCCAGGACGGCCTTGAACGACGGCGGCGAAATCCAGAAAAACGCCGAGTCTGTCGAAGCACTGCAGGCCGTTCAGGAGGAGCTCAAGCGACTTTGCGCGGCGCGCAAGGCAAGCCCCCGAAAGGTGACGATCGACAGTCTGCCCGAGGCCGAGCGACCGACCCAACTGCCGCCGCTGAACAAGATGCTCTGCGATACCGTGAAAATGGTCGCCTACCGGGCCGAGACCGCCATGGTGGCGCTATTGCGCCGCCACTTGAAGAAGGAGGACGACGCACGTGCGCTCATTCGCGAATTGTTCGTTTCTTCCGCTGACATCGAACCGAACGCGCTAGCCAACACCCTGACCATCAAAATTCACCGGATGGCCAGCCCAGCTCATGATCGCGCTATCGCCGCGCTCCTCGAGGAACTCACCCTGCAAGATTTTCCGCATCCGGAAACCGGGGCAAGAATGACCTTCACTCTTGTCTGAAGTGCCAACCCGGTTTCCTCCGAGATCAGGAAATCTGAAGTTGTAAGTATTCGGCCAACCCGTAGTGAGCCAGCGCCGTTGGCGAGGCCGGTTAGCGGCAGAGGACTGATCGGAAGGATCGGTGAAGGGGATAGAGCCAGATATCCTTGATCGGGAGGATCGACTTGCGGGTGGGGCACTTCTTGCCTCGGCCGACGGTTTGGCCGACCTTGATCCAGTTGGCGGCCTTGTAGCAGGTGCCGCGGTGGCGGGGGGTCTCGACGAAGGTTTCGAGCAGCACGGGGCGGTAACCGTAGCGCGCCAGCCAGTCCTTGGGCAGTTGCCGCTGCATGAGCGAGAGGATCTTGGAGGCCAGGCCCTTGCACTGGATCCAGGGCAGGATCAGAAAGCGGGCATTGTTCACCACCAGTTGCAGGTTCCTTTGTCGCTGGTCATCGTGCCAACCGATGAATTGCTCGCGCGCGGCGAGTTTCCAGGCGCTGGCGGCGAAGCTGAGCAAGGCGACGAGTGTCTCGCCGGCGAAGACGAAGTATCGGCTCTGACTGCCGGCCATGGGCGTGTGGCCGAGATAGTGGTAACGAGCGATGTACTCGTTCCACAGACGCGAGTTCGCCGAACCGACGACCTGTCGCACCGAGAGAGGCGGCAGTTCATGCACCGGCTGAGTGAGCAAGGGTTGTGGATCGGTGGCGTGCGTGGGCCGATACTCGGGTTGGCGAGGAGCGGTCCGTCGTGCAGCCGGCAGGGTGAGCAGGCCGTCGGCTTGCATGCGCAGCATGGCCACCCGGCAGGTCATATCCTTCAGCTCACCATTGGGCTTGCGCCAGTCGAAGAGCTCGCACACCTGACGCGAGAGTTGTGCGCGGCTGGCGCCGGGAGGGGCCTCGATCAGGCCGCGGATCGTCTGCAGTTCGTCGGCGGTGTTACGTCCGCCGCTCTCCCGGGTCTGACGGCGCGCTTCATCCCGAGAACGGTCAGGGTGCGTATTCCACACCAAACTGGACACCGATTCCAGACGAAACTGGACAGTGATTCCACGGCAAACTGGACACCGATTCCAGAGCAAACTGGACAGTCATTTGTAATATCGTAGCGCGCGGGATAACCGTGGCACCCTCGGGAGATTTGCCGAGGCCCACATGGCGAATAGCAGGCTATCCATGCGCAAGATTCTTGACGTTTTACGGCTGTCCCTTGAGGGCGGCCGCAGCCACCGCGAGATCGCCCGGGCGACCCACGCCTCACCGACGACCGTCGGCGATCTCCTCCGTCGTGCGAAGCTCTACGGCGTCACCTGGCCACTGCCGGCGGGAATGAGCGAGCCGGAGCTGGAGGCGCAGCTGTACCCGCCGGCGGCACCGTCGAACCAGACCCGCCCCGAACCCGATTGGCCGGTCGTGCACCGCGAACTGCGGCGCAAGGGCGTCACCCTCGACCTCCTCTGGCAGGAATACAAGACCGAACACCCGGCCGGCTACCGCTACAGCGGCTTCTGCGCCCTCTATCGGCAGTGGGTCGGGCGGCTCTCGCTGAGCCTGCGCCAGACGCACCCCCCGGGCGAGAAACTGTTCGTCGACTACGCCGGCCAGACGGTGCCGATCACCGACCCGATGAGCGGTGAAATCCGGCTGGCGGCGATCTTCGTCGCCGTCCTCGGCGCCTCCAACTACACCTACGGCGAAGCCACCTGGAGCCAGAGCCTGCCGGACTGGATCGGCAGCCATGTGCGCACCTTCGAACACCTCGGCGGCGTCACCGCCCTGATGGTGCCCGACAACCTCAAGAGCGGCGTCACCAGCGCCTGCTACTACGAGCCCGAACTCAACCCGACGTACCGCGACCTGGCCACCCATTACGGCACCGCGGTTCTCCCCGCCCGGCCGCGTCGCCCGAAAGACAAGGCCAAGGCCGAAGCTGGGGTGCTTCTGGTCGAGCGCTGGGTCCTGGCGCGTCTGCGCCACCAGCGTTTCTTCAGCCTGGCTGAGCTCAACCGCAGCATCGCCGAACTGATGACCCGGCTCAATAACCGTCCGTTCAAGAAGTTGCCCGGCTGCCGCCAATCGGCCTTCATCGAACTCGATCGGCCGGCTTTACTGCCCTTGCCGGTGACGCGTTACGAGTTCGCCGAATGGAAAGTCGTCAGGGTCGGCATTGATTACCACGTCGAGCTCGTCGGCCACTACTACTCGGTGCCCTACCGCTTCGCCCGCGAGCAAGTCGATAGCCGGCTGACGGCGAGTACCGTCGAACTGTTCCATCGCGGCACGCGCATTGCCAGTCATGTCCGCAACGACGCCCGCGGCCGGCACACCACCGTCGATGCGCACATGGCGCCGGCCCACCGGGCGGTACAGGGCTGGAATGCCCCGCGCCTACTCGACTGGGCCGGGCGTATCGGGCCGCATGCCCAGGGCGTCGTGCAGAGCCTTCTGCATCAACGCCGCCATCCGCAACAGGCCTATCGGGCGTGCCTGGGCATCCTGCGCCTGGGCCAGGCCTACGGGGACGAGCGCCTGGAAGCTGCCTGCGAGCGGGCCATCGCTATCGGGGCGACGTCCTACAGCAGCCTGAAATCGATCTTGAAGAACGGCCTGGACAAGCAGCGGGTGAGCGCACCCGCCCAGACCCATTTACCTCCGGAGCACGCCAATGTGCGTGGCCCCGGTTACTACCACTGAAGGAGCTTTGCCATGCTGAATCATCCGACCGTCGAGAGACTCCACCAACTGCGCCTGCCGGGCATGGCCCGGGCCTTGGCCAGCCAGGCGCAAAGCCCCGAGATCGACCAGTTGTCGTTCGAGGAGCGCCTCGGGCTGCTGGTCGACTGCGAGGCGGCCGAACGCGAGTCGCGACAGAATGCGGCGCGTCTGAAACGCGCCGGGTTGAAACAGGCGGCGACGCCAGAGGATGTCAATTTCCGGCATCCGCGCCGACTCGACCGGGGGCTGTTCGCCCGCTTGATGACCGGGCGCTGGGTGAGCGATCACCAGAACGTGCTGATCTGCGGGCCGACGGGGATCGGCAAGACCTATCTGGCGTGCGCCCTGGCCAACCAGGCGTGCCGGCAGGGGCATTCGGTCCTCTATGTGCGTTTGACGCGTCTCTTGCCGGCGCTGGCGATCGGCCGCGGCGATGGCAGTTATCTGAAGTCGCTGGCGCAGTTGGCCAAGACCGAGGTCCTGGTGATCGACGAATGGGGGCTGGCACCGCTCTCCGACGAGAGCCGCCGCGATCTCCTGGAGATCTTCGATGACCGCCACGGGACGCGCTCGACGATCATCACCAGCCAGCTGCAGGTCGAGCATTGGCATGCGTCGATTGGCGATCCGACGCTGGCCGATGCGATCCTCGACCGGCTGGTCCATCAGGCACATACGCTGGACCTCGATGGCGAATCGTTGCGCAAGCCCGAGACGCCGGTATGAACGCCTCAGCAAGCCCAACAAGTTACCCACCGCCGCCCGCCAGCCCGCCTGCTATAGAAGGAGCGCAGCCTGGCGGGCGGCCGTGGATAACTCTGCGCGGTGCCACTCGTTGCGCCCAAAGCGCCCCACGGCCTGTGCCCTCGATTGCTGCGCTGCTGGCATGGCAACCCCTCCATCAAACCGTTACTGCGTAACGCTCAACAGGACCATCAACATGGCAAAAACTAATGCTCAACGGCAATCGGACTATCGCGTTCGTCACTTGAAAGATGTGGACGGCCAGGCCGAGCGGCTGAATCTGCTGGTCAATCTTCACGCCAAGCGTGCCTTGGAGCGCCTGGCGGCGTGTTACGCAGTAACGCAACGTGAGGTCCTTGAAAGCCTGCTTCGGGAGGCTGACCACGCCGCTTTGAAGCGCGCGGCGCGGGTTCCGAATGGAGAGACGGACTACTACGAAAAGCGCCTTCTATTGGCCAAAGAAGCCGTTACGCAGTAACGCCAAGCGGTTGCCTTTGCATGCCAAAAACTTGACCACAAGACGAGGCTCAGAGTAAAACCTTTTAACCCCGCGTCGCTACGCTCCGACTGTCCAGATTGACGTGGAATGGGTGTCCAGTTTGCCGTGGAATCGGTGTCCAGTTTGCGTGGAATACACAGTCAGGGCGAAAGAAGGCGGCCTGCCTGAAGGATGTTGGGACGAAGTGAACGAAAGAAGGGCCGGGACAACTCTGCTATCGTGGGAAGTTATCAAGACAAACCACACAGCAAAGCGCCCAGCCCATGCAGCGAATTGTAGCCGGCATCGAGACGATCGAGCAGCATCTTGAGGCCATCAAGCAAACCCCCGAAGCGTATCGCCCGCCGTGCTGCCCGCATTGCGGCCTGAAGATTCTCTGGCAGCACGGGCACTACGAGCGCAAGGCTGACCGGCGAGCCGGGCAGGATTCACTCAATCCGGTGCCGATCTGCCGCTACTGTTGCTCTGGATGTCGGCGCACGTGTTCGCGTCTGCCGGCGTGCATCGCGCCGCGCCGCTGGTATGACTGGTCAGTGCAGCAAGCGGTCCTGGCACAGCGGCTGAGCGGTGCGCCCGATCGCCCCGGCGCACCCGGCGCGGCGCCCGAGCGGCGCACCGCCGGCCGCTGGTGGGCCTGGCTCCAGGAGCGCAGCCTGCTGTTCGCGTTTCACCTGCGCGCCCGCTTTGCCGACCTCGGGCGGACGGTCGACGGCAGCGCTTTCTGGCGCCGGGTGTTCGAATCGATCGGCCTGGCACAGGCCATGACCTGGCTTGATCGGCAGATCAGCGTCCCGTGATGAACTGATTCCGAACGAGCGGCAGACGGTGAGGTCCCCGCCCGGGCGGGGACCCCACACAGTTTGCTCCTGTCATTAGAACGGCCGTTCTGGTTTGATCACCGCTCCGATTTATCACCAGGAGTGGTTATGAACCCGATTGATCCGAAAGCCCTGTTTCGCCTGTCCGTTCTCGGTCCCCTGATCAGCCGCGAGCGGCTGGAACGTGGCGAACTGCAACAGCTCCTCCGGGAGCTGGCCAGCCGCGAGTACGCCATCCCCGGCAGCCGTCGGCGCTATCTGAGCGAGAAGACGATTCAGGCGTGGTACTACGCCTGGCGCCTCCGCCAGCTTGACGGCCTGACGCCCAAGCCACGCGCCGACCGCGGGCAGTCGAAGCTCCCGGCCGCCACCCAGGCGGCCATTCTCGCCGCCAAGCGCGACAACCCGCGGCGCTCGCTGTGCCAGATTCGACAATTGCTCGAAGCCACCGGCACCGTCGCCCGTGGCCGCCTGGCCCGGTCGACCATTCACCGTCTGCTGCAGCAGCACGGCCTGTCACGGATCACCGGCTCGGCCAGCCTGCCCGAGGAGAAACGCAGCTTCGTCGCCGCGACAGCGGGGGCGATCTGGTACGGCGACGTGATGCACGGCCCACGCGTGCCGATCGACGGCAAACTCGCCAAGAGCTATCTCGTATCGCTCTTCGACGACGCCTCCCGGCTGCTCACGCACAGCGCCTTCTGCCCCGGAGAAACCGCCCTGGATATCGAAGGCGTGCTCAAGCAGGCGGTGCTCAAGCGCGGCATTCCGCTCAAGCTGGTGGTCGATAACGGCGCCGCCTACCGCGCCGAGACGCTGCAAGGGATCTGCGCCCGGCTCGGCATCCATCTGATTCACTGTCGGCCGTACGCGCCCGAGGGCAAAGGGAAGTTCAGATTTCCTGATCCCGGCCGGGAATGTAGGTAGAATTCCGGAATTGCACGTGGCACTTTATTTTGACGGCCATGATTTTCTTATGGCATAAACCAAGCGTCGCTAGTGTTTAATTGCATAGATTAACGATAGTATTCCGCAGCTGCGCGCCCTTGACCTCTCGCTTTCGCCAGGCGAATGGGGCGGCGTTCTGGTTGTAAGCCGCGGTGAAGCTGTGAATGGCGGCAACGAGTTGATCCAGGCTCGAGAAGCTGGCGTTTCTCAGGGTCTTGCGCTGGAAGATGCCGAACCAAATCTCCACTTGGTTTAGCCAACTGGCGCTGGTGGGCGTGAAGTGAAAGGTGACGTTGGGGTGAGCGGCGAGCCACTCGTCGTTTTTCTTGTGCGTGTTGAGGTTGTCCAAGATGACGTGGATCTCACGGTCGACGGGTTCATCAGCGATGGTCTCCTCCATGAAGGCCTGGAAATCAGCGCGCTTCTTGGTTAGGGTAGTCTTGCCTCGAATGACGCCGGTGGCCACTTCGAGGGCGGCGAACAGGTTGACCGTGCCATGGCGTTTGTAGGTGCTTTTCAGTCCCTGAACCACCTTTCCGCTACTGGTTTGGACATAGCCGCGCCGACGCTCCAGAGCCTGGATCGAGGGTTTCTCGTCGACGCTCAGGACCAGCGCGTTTTCAGGTGGGTTAAGGTACAACCCGATGACATCCGCTGCTTTGGCGGCGAACTCTGGGTCCGTGCTCACGCACCAGGAGCGATGCCGCTGCAGCTGGATGCCCTCCCGACGCAACACGCGCCACACGGCATCGTCCGATACTTCCAGCGCCTTCGCCAGCGAACCACCATCCCAACTTGCCATACCTTCCGGCGGTGTCCGTTCGAGTTGCGCCAGAATGCGGTCACGCAGATCCTGCCCGTACTTCGCCGGCTTGCCCGGCCGCGCAGCATCACGCAAGCCCGACAAACCATGCTCGGCAAAGCGCCGACGCCACAGCCCCACCGTGTTCGCACGTACGCCAACTGCGCGGGCAACCTCGTCGTTTCGCAGACCCTCCAAACAACCCAGCACGATTCTCGCTCGCTCGGCCAAGCGAACCTCGCCACTGCGACTCCGTGACATACGCTCCAATTCCTCCTTCACCTCCGCTGTGCAAGACAGCGCCACCGCCACACGTCCCACCACATCTCCTCCACCACGAAGCAATGGAGAAGCATGATAGTTACTACCGGTTAATAATGCAATTAGACACTAGGAGTGCAAGGAGGAGCAGACGTTGAGGCAATCGTGGCTTCCAGGGTTTCCCGATGGTGCGCAGAAAGTGGGAGAAGGGTTGGCGATTCTGGAGAAGGATGGCCAAGCGATCTACTTTGTTGGGGGAGACAATTACTTCTCGCACCCCGTAGGAGACGACGCTGGCCGCAGGTTCGCTCTGACCAGCCTGATGGAGAACGGGCACGTCAAGGCGGTCGAACTGGAAAGGCCACCGCTGTGCATCCCGCACCGCACGCTGATGAACTGGGTGGGACAAAGCCGCAAAGCCGGGCCATCGTCTTTCTTTCGACCGGCGGCGGCGAGCCGGCCGCGGATCATGACGCCGGACAAGAGTGCCGAATGCGCGCGGCTGTTGAGCGAGGGAAAGCGTCCTGCCGAAGTGGCACGGCAGGTGGGCGTCCAGGAGTCGACGCTGCGCAAGGCGATCCGGCGCCAGGGCGTGCCGCAGTTGGCCGCCTTGCCGCAAGAGGCAGGGGAGTTGGAAGCGGCGAGCACCAAGAGTGAGCGCAGCCGGGCGGATGCGGAAGCCGCCGCGGGGATGGGCACCGCCTGCACGCGCGCCGACGAGCGGATCCAAACGGCGCTGGGATTGGCGACCGGTGCGACGACGCGCTTCGAAGCGAGCCACGATGTGGCGATGGGGGGGCTGTTGGCCGGCTTGCCGGCCTTGTGCGCGAACGGGCTACTGACCGGCCTGGATCGCCATCTCAAGCTGCCCCGGGGATTCTACAGCGCCTTGCACATCCTTCTCGTCCTCGGCTTCATGGCCCTGGGGCGAATCAAGCGGCCGGAACATCTGCGACAAACCTCGCCCGGAGAACTCGGCAAAGTCATCGGCCTGGACCGGGTACCGGAAGTCCGCACCCTGCGGGAAAAGGTCCATCTGCTGGCCAAGACGGGTGACCCGGCAGCCTGGATGCGGGATCTCGCGAAGCTCTGGATGGAAAGCGAGCCAGAAGAAGCGGGTTACCTGTATGTCGATGGTCATGTTCGGGTGTATCACGGCGAGCAGGCCAGGCTGTCGAAGCGCTACGTCTCGCGCGAACGCCTGTGCCTGCGGGGCACCACCGACTACTGGGTTAACGATGCCCTGGGTCGCCCGTTCTTTGTGGTTTCGCAGCCGCTCAATGACGGACTCGCCGAGACCCTGCTCAAGGACATCGTCCCGCAACTGCTGGAGATTGTCCCGGGACAGCCGACGCCCGCCGAACTGGACGCCGACCCGACCCTGCACCGGTTTGTCATGGTCTTCGATCGGGAAGGGGCCACCCAGAGTCTCCTCGGCAGACTCTGGAAACAGCGCATCGGCGCACTGACCTACCGCAAGAACGTCAAGGACCTCTGGTCCGAAGAGGTGTTTCAGGAACAGGAAGTCCATCTGCCGGCAGGCGGCAGCACCGGGATGAAACTCGCCATGCGCGAAACCCGACTCGGCACAGGCGATAGCAGCCTGGCCGTGAGCGAAGTTCGTCGGCTGACCCAGACGGGACATCAAACAGCCGTGATCACGACCGCCCGGCAACTCGGAAACACCACCATCGCTGAGCGGATGTTCGCCCGTTGGTGCCAGGAAAACTACTTCGCGTACATGATGGAACACTATGATATTGATGGACTTATCGAGTACGGAGACGACTCTCTTCCCGGCACTCACCAGGTCGTCAACCCCCGCTGGCGGGAACTCGACAAGGCCGTCAGGCAAACCCGCCAGAGCGAAAGAAAACTGCAGGCCGCAATCGCCAGGACGGCCTTGAACGACGGCGGCGAAATCCAGAAAAACGCCGAGTCTGTCGAAGCACTGCAGGCCGTTCAGGAGGAACTCAAGCGACTTTGCGCGGCGCGCAAGGCAAGCCCCCGAAAGGTGACGATCGACAGTCTGCCCGAGGCCGAGCGACCGACCCAACTGCCGCCCCTGAACAAGATGCTCTGCGATACCGTGAAAATGGTCGCCTACCGGGCCGAGACCGCCATGGTGGCGCTATTGCGCCGCCACTTGAAGAAGGAGGACGACGCACGTGCGCTCATTCGCGAATTGTTCGTTTCTTCCGCTGACATCGAACCGAACGCGCTAGCCAACACCCTGACCATCAAAATTCACCGGATGGCCAGCCCAGCTCATGATCGCGCTATCGCCGCGCTCCTCTATGAACTCACCCTGCAGGATTTCCCGCATCCGGAAACCGGGGCAAGAATGACCTTCGCCCTCGTCTAAAGTGCCAACCCGGTTTCCTCCGAGATCAGGAAATCTGAAGTTGGAGCGCTGGCACCGCCGCTGCCGCGATCAGTTTCTCAGCGAACTCGATGAGCGCCATATCGCCAGCCTGGACGATCTCAATGCTCGCCTGTGGGCCTGGCTTGAACAGGTCTATCACCGCAGCCCGCACGCCGGTCTCGCCGGCATGACGCCGTTGGCGCGTTACCAGCAGGACCTGTCCAGGATTCGTCCGTTGGGGCCGTTGGCGGCAAGCCTCGATGCCCTGTTCCAGCATCGCGTCACGCGACTGGTCAGGAAGGATGGCACGGTATCGTATCAGGGACAACGCTTCGAGGTGCCCTTTGAACTGTCGGGCAAAACGGTGTCTCTGGTGGTCGATCCGCATACCGAGACGGTGATCGGCGTCGAGGACGAGAAAGGGGAATCGATCGGTGCGGCGGCGCCACTCGATGCGCTGGCCAATACCACGCGCCAACGACGCCAGCCTGACCCAGCGGACGCTAGCCCGCCCCAGAAAGGGACGAGCGGCCCGAATCTGATCGAGCAGATCTATCAGCAGTACTACGACCCCGAAGGAGAGTGAGGTGGACCTTCAACACTTTGGTTTGCGGCATCCGCCGCTGGGCAAGCAAGCGGCCGAGCTGTGGGATGACGGTACGCTGGGACAGTTGGCCGAGCGCTTTGCGTGGTTGTTGCACTCGCCCGGGGTCGGGCTGATCACCGGCGAACCGGGGGTGGGCAAGACGGCGGCCTTGCGCCAATTGACCCGTGGCCTGAATCCGCATCGTTATCAGGTGATCTATCAGGCGGAGACGGACTTTGGTCGGCTGGATATCTACCGCGGTCTGGCACGGGCGCTGGGCGTCGAGCCGGGGTATCGGCGGGCGCAGCTGTGGCGCGATCTGAAGGAGCGGATTCTGCAGTTGGTCGATAGCCGTCAGCTGATGCCGGTGTGGATCATCGATGAGGCGCAGAATCTGCCGCCGGAGTTCTTTCGGGATTTGCCGGCCTTCCTCAACTTCGCCTTCGATACGCGCGATGTGATGGCGGTCTGGTTGATCGGCCATCCGACACTGGCGCAAACGCTGGAGCGGGCACCGTACGCGGCGCTGGCGGGGCGAATTCAGGTGCGCGTGCAGCTCAAACCGGTGCTCGAACGCGAGCGCTTCGCGCAGCTGATCCAGCACAGTTTGAAGAGTGCCGGTTGTACCAGTACGCTGCTCAGCGATTCGGGCCTGGAGATCGTGCGCCAGGTGAGCAAGGGCTTGCCGCGGCACGCCGGGCGAATTCTGCGCACGGCGATGCGCCTGGCGGTGCCGCGTGGCCTGAATCATTTGCCCGACAATCTGTTGCAGTTGGCGATCGAGGAATTGCGATGAAGCGCCGCTCTGCCGAGCCGCTATTCCCCGACGGCCTCTCCGATGAAAGCGTGGCCGCGCTCAGCCACTTCCTTCACCAACTCGCCGTCGCTTGCGAAAGCCGCTATGCCGTACAGCTACGCCGCTACCACCAGCGGCAGATGAATCTGTACGACCCCGAAGAGCCTTGGCGGTTGCCGCTGCTGCCGCCTCGGTAGGGCCTTCATCCCACGTTGCCGCCGGGATCACTCTTCCGGTTGCAGCATGGGACTCGGCCATCGTTTCAACCTCGAAAAGCTTGGGCCGAGGAGTCTGGATTAGGGCCGGACGTAACAGCGCCCACCGCGTCGAGAATGCGGATGTCGGCCAGGACTTCGCCTTCCGGACCCTCGCGCAGGCTCTCGGCGCTCTTCTCGTCGGCTTTGGCGGTCAGCGAATTGAGCAACAGCTGTGGGGCCTCGACCATCCGCTCGCGCACCGTCCGCGAAGCGCCTTGATAGTGCGCGAACCAGGTCGCCAGCTGGCGGGTCGTCAGCGGCGTCGTGCGCAGGCTGGCCAGTAGTTGTTCGGCGTGGGCGCTGTTGGCGCGCGCCAACGGGCCGAGAATCCGGACCGCCGCCCAGGTGGAGACCTTTCCCTGGCGTACCGCCGTCAACACCGCATCCGAGAGCACCGTCACCAGTTGCAGGCGGCGACTGACCCAGCTCACGTCGCGGCCGCAGCGGCGGGCGATTTCATGCTGGCTCAGGGGGCCGCTGGCGATCAGTTCGCGCAGCAGCAGCGCTTCTTCGATCGGCGCAAACGCGCGGCTGCGGGTTCGTGCCAACACGCCCAGCAGGCCTTGCACCGGATCGCCGTCCCAGCATTCGACCTCGGCCGTATCCCGGCCGAGTTGCCGTAACGCGGCGACGCGTCGATAGCCGTCGAGCAGGATCGCCGAGTTGCCCTCGCCGGCGACCGCGATGCACGGGACGAGCTGGCCATTGACCGCGATCGACTGGGCCAGACGCGTGATCGCCGCCGTATCCAGCACGCGAAGCTCAGCGTAGCGCAACTCCAGGCGGTGCAAATCCAGAGTCTGAGCCGTAGCGGCCGTGTGATCCATGCGCTTGACCTCCTATGGCATCCAGCCTAGCGAGGCGACCGCCGCAAGGCGATCGAGTCCTCTCTTTGCAAGCCGCGGCAGGGGCCTCAGGGCGAGGCGCAAGCGGCTGAAATAACGGTGATTTCAACCATCCACGCGTCCATCTTTGCAAACGACGCGTCCACCACCGGTGACAAACGGTAAGTGCCTGAGCGCAGCGGGATTTCCGGCTTTGACGCGTCCATCTTTGCAACGCCGGCCGGGGTGGGCGCGCGTTCCCGCTGCCGAGCCCGATTGCGTGCGACGTACTCCGGATGCTGCTCTCGATACGCCCGCCAGTAGTCGGGGTGACGCTCCGCCCAGGCCTTCTGCGCACGCTTCTGGTTATCGCGATAGTCGGGATCGTTCTGGCGCTTGGCCGCCTGCCAACGCCGTCGCCGTTCGCGCTGGCAGGCGGCGGCCGAACAGAAGCATTGGTCGGGGTTCTGCGGACGCGGCCGGAACGACTGATGACACGCCTCGCACTGTCGGAATTCCATGACGGTTTCTCCCCACACGACGTCGTGCGGGAAGAATGGGCCCGTGCCGGGCTTCCTGTCGCGGAGCCGGAGAGCTGGCGAGGCTTGATCGCAACCTGGCGGCGGGCGGACTCGGCGAACGCGACGAGCTTGGCGAAGGGGCTTGACCGCGCAATCAGAAGGTCGGGCAGCCGGAGCGACGCGCGCTGCCGCGTTGCCAACGGGCGATGCCTGCCGAACCAAGCTTGGGGAGTTACGAAGTTCGCTTCCCGGGAACCACTACGGGCCTCAACACGGGCTCAATGGGTCACGCTTGATGGGTCAGCTTTGGTGAGCAAAGGCGGGTCAGTTCCGGGGAGCGTCAAGGATACGCTGGGCTTGATCGATACTCCGGGAGACGGCAGATGGCACAGCGACAGAGGAACGGTTCGACGCACATTCCATCGGTCCGGCAGGACAACAGCCGGCCCTTCCTGACGCAGAAGGCCTTGCTCAATTCGCTACACGCGCAGCAAATCTTCGACCGTGGCTACGAGATGTGCGCCAACGCGCTGTTCTCGTTGAGTGTGGTCTTGCGATTCATCGGGAGCGAAGAGCAGGCGCAGGAAGTCGATGCCTTGGTCGATACTCAGATCGACCAGACCCTGGAGGAGATTCGCAAGGAGTCGCTGCGGCTGAAGGAAGTGGCCGAGGGCAATGGCATCGAGACCGCGATCGGCTACACCAGTGCAAAGACCATCGATGTGCAGATCACCTCGCCGCGGTCGATAAAGTACCTGGCGATCATCCGCGAGTTCGACGGGATGATGACCCACCTGGATGCGCTCTGGCTGTCATGCGTCATCACCGACAGCCAATACGCGCGCGGGGTCTATGAATGGAAGCGGCGGATTTTGCGGCTGGCGGGGCAGATCCGGCAGATGGCCACGCGCGCGGTGCTGGCGGCACGGCGGAAGGAAACGGTTGCTGAAGAAACCGATGGCCCGGTGGTGGGGGTTGAGAATTCTGCGACGGAAGACGCCACCAAGGAACGCGCCGAAAGCGAGTAGAAAGCCCCCAGCCGGTTTCTGCAGGAAGCGGTTATGTTGTCCCTCTTCCAACGCTCAGTGCCCGTGTACACGTCAAGCCGAAGCTGCTTGCTTTTTTGCCCTCGGCCGCGACCTTATACAGGCACAAGCACCTCGAGCGCCAGCCAAAAACTGAGTCGACAGCCGTTGCGCCGCATGCGGCTCTGGCTCAAGCGTCCTCTGCCCGTCATCCATCGGCACACGCGGAAGGAGATCGACGCAGCAAGCCCTGGGTAGGGTTTAGCCTCCGTTCGTCGCTGAACAACTGCGGGCCTTGTGCCACCCGGTCAGCGTCACCTATGCGAACAGTCACATGCGCGTTGGCAACTAAACCGCCGGAGAATCATTGCCGGATCGCGATCATTCCCGCCTTGGCCTCGATACGCTCTGTTGTCTTCGTAGCTCACCGACGAACCAAAAACGTATTCTTTGCCGAAGATCTCGACCACCCGGCTCTTCATGGCGCCCTGTCGTTGCAGGACAAGAGCCGACCTCTGGGCTCTGCAACCTCGCACGCATCTCCGTCCGAGTCACCCTGGCAAGCTACGTACAGAATCAGACTACGTAGCCACCGTTTCCCGGCAGGGGAGCATTCGTTGGCACATGTTACTTTGTGGGTTGTTTTGTGGGTCGCCTTTGGCCACTATTCCTATTATTTTTATTTTTCAGACACTTGCTAGGCAATACTGGCGGAGAGAGCGGGATTCGAACCCGCGTTAGGATATTATCCTAAACACGCTTTCCAGGCGTGCGACTTAAACCACTCATCCATCTCTCCGCAAGACCGCGGATTCTAGCAGAAGGCAAGGCGAACACCAAACCGAAATTCCACTTCGGAGCTCGCCTGCACTTGGATCGGGCGCCGTGGGCCGGTGGCCGGCAATGCGTCCTGGACGCGGGCGGCGCCTGCGTTTCCGCCCAGGCATTTCGCCGCCTCGCCAATCGCTCGCCGTCAACGGCAATCGCTGAGATCAACGACCGGCTCCGCGCCAAATTTAGCGCTCAACAGGTATGCCACCAGACGCTCGGCACAGTCTGCCGCGTCGGCAAGTTGGCCCTTGCGCTGCAGCGCTTCGAACTGGGGGCGAAGCGGAAAACTGGCTAGCGGCGTGGCGCGGATTTCGCTCTGCATGGCGGTATCAATGACGCCCGGGGCGACACTGGCGATGCGCACGCCGGCGACGGCGTCGAGCGCTACCGAGCGGGCGTGCTGATCGAGCGCCGCTTTGCTCGCGCAATAGACGCTCCAGCCAGAGAAAGCGCTGCGCGCCGCGCCACTGGAGACGTGCAGGATGCGCTTTTCAGGCACCCCGGGTGCCAATGCGATCAGCGCGTTGGCCAAGATCAGCGGCGTCGCGACGTTCACCGTCAACGCCGCGACGATCGCTGCGCTCTGCTGACTGCCGAGCGGACCGACGGGTTGTACCGTGCCGGCGTTGTTGATCAACAGCAGCGACGAGCCAGCGGCGACGAATTCGGCCAGAGCGCCAGCGGCGAGCCAGCCTTGCACCGCGGCGCTATCGCCGAGGTCGATCGGCACCTCGCCGAGCAAGCGCGGATAGCGCTGCCGCAGAGCGGCGTTCCCCTGCCTGGCCAGCCCGAGGACGGCAATACCGCGCGCCAGGAGGTCTTCTGCAACAGCCGCGCCAAGCCCGCGGCTATGTCCGGTAACGATTGCTTTCATGTCGCTCTCCTTGATTTGGTGTTGCACGCCAACGATTGTCGCTGTGGTGGGCGAGATCCGAAAAGAGCGCCGACGCCAAGCACCGGCTGTGCTATTACTGGCGGCTGCCGATCACGCTCACTGCCGGGAGACTCGCCATGGCCGAATATTTTGCACACCTTCTCTGGCGCCGTGGTGACGAGGATTTCCTCGGCAACCGCTACAGCCGCAAACACCTGCTGCGCTTCGATGGCGGGCTCGAGATCGCCGCGTCGTCGTCGCCGCACGTCGTGCCGGTGCCGATGTCCGATCCGGCCGCGGTCGATCCCGAAGAGGCTTTTGTCGCCTCGCTGGCGAGTTGCCACATGCTGTGGTTTCTTTCGATCGCCGCCCGCCGCGGCTTCTGCGTCGATCGCTACGCCGACGACCCGGTCGGCGTCATGGCCAGGAACAGCGACGGCAAGCTGGCCATTACCGTCGTCACGCTCCGACCTGCCGTCGCCTTCTCGGGCGATCACCTGCCCGGTCGCGACGAGATCGAGCAAATGCACGACAAGGCGCACCAGGAGTGCTTTATTGCCAACTCGGTGAAGTCCGAACTGCGCTGCGAACCGGTTTTCGATCCGCCGCCTGCCTGAGCAGCTCGCCCGCCGCCAAAGCGGCCGGGCGCGCCAGCGTCCACGCCGCTCAGCGCAGGAGTCCGGCGACCACTGCTGCCAGCGCTTCGCCCAGGCGCGCGTGCTGGTCGGCGTCGAGGTGCACGCCGTCGATCGGGCTGACGGTAGCCACCGTGCCGGCGTCAGAATAGTCGCAAAAAAGGGTGGTAGCGACTTCTCGGCACGCGGCAGCGAGGCCGTGGCACTTCTGCTCGCCACCGACGAACTTCGGCGCAATTGCACCGCGCGGTGTCGCCTGCGCCGGCGGCACGACGATCAGGATCGGCGGCACCGGCATTTCGGGCTCAATCGGCGCCTGGCGGATGGCATTGACCAGGACCGCGATGCCCTGCGCCGAATGCCAGGCATTGTGCGCATGCATCGACTGAAAGTCGTTGCTCCCGAGCATCACGATCACCAGCGCCAGCGGCGAATTGATTTCGATGCGCTGGGCGAGCCCGTCGATGCCCTTGCGACCTGGCTTGAAGGGATCGTCCCAGACCGTCCGGCGGCCGTTCAGGCAGTCCTCGACGACGCGCACGCGCCGGCCTGCGGCGGTGAGGGCGTTTTCCATGACTCCCGGCCAGCGTTGGTCGAAAGACAAGCGGCGTCGCGCCTCGGGAATGAGTCCCCAGGACAGCGAATCGCCATAGAGCAGAATGTGCTGCATCGCAAGCGCTCCTCAATGGTTGCGGCGGCGCTTGGCCAACGGCCGCGTCTATTACTGCAGCGAGTGCAGGCCGATGATATTGCCTTCGCTATCTTCGACCAGCGCGATGTGACCATACTGACCGATGGCCATCTTCGGCTGGACGATCCGTCCGCCCGCCTGCGCGGCGCGCTGGGCTTCGTCGGCGGCGTCGTCGCATGCGAAATAGACCAGCGTGCCGCCCTTCCCCGGTCCCCCCATGGCGTGCCGGACGAGAGCTCCGGCAGCGCCGGCGCCACCCTCGACCCATGGAAAGGCGTACATTTCGCCACCGTCGTCAGAGTCGGGCAGAGCGATCAATTCGCGACCGAAGACCGCCGTGTAGAAGGCCCTGGCGCGTGCCATGTCGACCACGTAGATCTCGAACCAGCCGACCGGGTTGGCCGATTTTTCCATACTCGTGCTCCTCTGTGAGGTGAAAGTGGCCAACGGCCGCCCGTTGGCAGGGGCAGAGCGCCAAGTGCGCTTCTCCAGCGTGCGCGTCGACACGGCGCACGCCGCGCCGGCTCACAAGCGATGCAGCAGGACTTCGGCGACGAAGCGGCTACCGATGTAGGCCAGTAGCAGCACCAGGAATCCGGCCAGCGTCCAGCGCAGCGCGACCCGCCCACGCCAGCCGTAAATCCGCCGGCCGACGAGCAAGGCGGCGAAGATTCCCCACGAAGCGAAGGCGAACAGTGTCTTGTGATCGAGAGCCATCGCTTTGCCGAAGATCGCTTCGGAAAACATCACGCCGCTGACCAGCGCGACGGTGAGCAGGCAGAAGGCGACTGTAATCATCCGAAACAGCAAGGCTTCCATGGTCAGAATCGGTGGCAGGCTGGTCAGGCTCTTGGTGATCGCCCGCTGATGCAGCTTGCGCTCGGCAAAACCCATGAAAATGGCGTGCAGCGCCGACAGCGTGAACAGGCTGTAGGCGAGCATCGCCGTCAGAAAATGGAGCTGAAAACCCCAGGCGCCGGCGTGCGCGACGACGCGCAGTTGCGGGAACAGTGCCGGCGCGATGGCGGCCAGCGCGGCCAGCGGCAGGACCATCGGCTGCAGACCGTCCATGCGCGAACGAAAACTCTCCAGCCAGTAGATCAGCACCGCCAGCCAGAGCATCAGCGAGAGCGCGAGACTGAATGAAAAGCGCATGCCACCGGCACTGAACAGGTTTTCGTATAAACCGAAGCCCTGAACTGCCAGTGCGCCAAATAGCGCGGCACGCTCCCACTGTTGCATCGGCAGGGTGACCAGCGGGCGGTCGCTTTCGCGCCAGCGGGTATGCCAGAAATGAGCGCCCAGAGCCGCGTAGAGCAGCGACGAAACGACGTGTGGGAGAAGGTGCAGTAGAATGTCCGGCATATTTTGAGTTTACACCAAGCCGGAATCCAAATGCTCGACAACCTGACCCAACGCCTTGCCCGCGTCATGAAGACGCTGCGCGGTGAAGCGCGGCTGACCGAAGCCAATATCGGCGACGCCTTACGCGAAGTTCGCCTCGCCCTGCTCGAGGCCGATGTCGCCTTGCCGGCCATCAAGGAACTGATCGCCGCAGTCAGGGAAAAGGCCGTCGGCGAGGAAGTAATTGGCTCGCTGAGCCCGGGGCAGGCGCTGATCGGCGTCGTGCACCGTGAGCTGACCAAGCTGATGGGCGAAGCACATACCGGTCTCAATCTCGCCACGCAGCCACCGGCGGTGGTCCTGATGGCCGGCTTGCAGGGCGCCGGCAAGACGACCACCGTCGGCAAGCTGGCCAAACTGCTGCGCGAAACCCAGAAGAAGAAGGTGCTGGTCGTTTCCTGCGACGTCTACCGGCCGGCAGCTATCGAGCAGCTGAAGACCGTCGCGGCGCAAGCGGGCGTCGATTTCCTGCCCTCGACGCCGACCGAGAAGCCGCTCGACATCGCGCGCAACGCGCTCGACTGGGCGAAGCGGCACTTCCACGACGTGCTGCTGGTGGACACCGCCGGCCGCCTGGCGATCGACGAAGCGATGATGAAGGAAATCGCCGAACTGCACGCGGCGCTCAAGCCGATCGAGACGCTGTTCGTCGTCGATGCGATGCTCGGCCAGGATGCCATCAACACGGCCAAGGCGTTCAGCGAGGCGCTGCCGCTGACCGGCATCATCCTCACCAAACTCGATGGTGACGCGCGCGGCGGCGCCGCGCTGTCGGTTCGGCACGTCACCGGTCGACCAATCAAGTACGCGGGCGTCGGCGAAAAACTCACCGGTATCGAGGCCTTTCATCCGGAGCGGATGGCGTCGAGAATTCTCGGTATGGGTGACGTGCTGTCGCTGATCGAGGACGCGAAAAAAGGAATCGACGAGCAGAAAGCTGTCGAGTTCGCCAGGAAGTTGAAGTCCGGCAAGGGCTTCGATCTGAATGACTTCAAGGAGCAGATCGGCCAGGTGCGCAAGATGGGCGGACTGTCGTCGATGATGGAAAAACTGCCGGCGCAGTTTTCGCAAGCGGCCGGGCAGCTACCGGCCGGCGGCGAGGAGAAGGCGGTCGCCCGCATCGAAGGAATCATCAATTCGATGACGCCGACCGAGCGCATTCATCCGGATCTGATCAAGGCCGCCCGCAAGCGTCGCATCGCGGTCGGTGCCGGCGTTCAGGTACAGGAAGTCAATCGCCTGCTGAAGCAGTTCGAACAGACCCAGAAGATGATGAAGCAGTTCTCGCGAGGCGGTATCGCGCAGCTGATGCGTGGCGTCAAGGGGATGTTGCCGGGAATGCGTTGAGCGCTCCGCTCGGCGCGCTGTTTAGCGCGCCGTCTATCGTAATGCCAGCGCACTCCTGCTGTTATAGGTCCACTGCTTGTCCCACGCGGCACGCACCATGTTCGGGTACGCCGCCTGCCCCAGGCTGCCGTTGTAGCGGCCAAGCGCACGGTAGAGGTCACCGCGTTCGATGTCGAGGTAGTGGCGAAGGATGGTGCAGCCGTAGCGCAAATTGGTGCGCAGATGGAACAGGTTGTCGTCGCTGCGGCCGACCAGCTTGACCCAGAAGGGCATCACCTGCATGAAGCCGCGCGCGCCGGCAGTAGACACCGCGTACTTCTTGAAGCCACTTTCGACCTGAATCAGGCCGAGCACCAACTGTGGGTCGAGACCCGCGCGCGTCGCTTCGTAATGCACCGAGCGCAGGAAGTCGAGGCGCGACTCGCGGTCCGGGATGCGCTTGGTGAGGCGCGCCGACATCTCGGTCAACCAGTCGATGGCGACTGCCGAATCCTGAAACGAGCTGTTCTGCGGCGCCCGATCGGAAACCGCTCGCGACAGCGCGCCATGAACGCTGGCCGACAGCGGCTCGTACTTCTGCGCACCGGCGTACGCCATAGCGGGCGCCAGCACGAGAAGAGCAAGCGCTATTGCTCGGCGCATAGGCGGGCTCCCAGGAACTGGCCAAGTTCGCCAAGCGGCAACATCTGCGACTCGGCGTCGCCACGGCCCTTGTATTCGAGTTTACCTTCGGCAAGACCGCGCTCGCCGACGACTACCCGGTGCGGGATGCCAATCAGCTCCATTTCGGCGAACATCACACCCGGGCGCTCGTTGCGGTCGTCGAGCAAAACGTCGATGCCGGCGCTCGTCAGCTCGCCGTAAAGCGCATCGGCTGCCGCTCTTACCGCCTCGCTCTTGGCGTAGCCCATCGGCACGATAACCACCTCGAAGGGGGCGATCGCCGCCGGAAAAGTGATGCCGCGCTGATCGTGTCCTTGTTCGATGGCCGCGCCGACGATGCGCGTCACACCAATACCGTAGCAACCCATTTCCATGATCTGGCTCTGACCGCTTTCGTCGAGAAAGCTGCACTTCAGCGCCTCGGCGTACTTACGACGCAACTGGAAGATGTGGCCGACCTCGATGCCACGGCACAGCTCCAGGCGGCCCTTGCCATCGGGAGACGCGTCGCCGACGACGACATTGCGCAGGTCGGCGACGATCGTCGGCTCGGCCAGATCGCGCACGAAGTTGACGCCGGCCAGGTGAAACCCGGCTTCGTTGGCGCCACAGACGAAGTCGCTCATCACCGCCACGCTGCGATCGGCAACGACTTGCACGTCGGCTACACCGACCGGGCCGATGTAGCCCGGCTGACAAGCCAGGGCGGCGACGATCTCGTCCTCGCGCGCAAAGCGAAACTCACCAAGCGTCTTCTCGGCCTTGACTTCATTGAGGTTGTGGTCACCACGCAGCAGGATCAGCGTGAACTGCCCGGCCGCTTCCGGTGCGCCGATCACGACGGCGATCGCCTTGACCGTGCTGGTCAGTGGCGTCCCGAGCAGTGCCGCGACGTCCTCGCAGGTCGAACGTCCCGGCGTCGCAAGCTTCTCCAAGGCAGCGGACGCCGGCGCGCGTGCGACAGTCGGCGCCAGCGCCTCGGCCAATTCGACATTGGCGGCGAAATCAGAGTCCGGACAATACGCCAGCGCGTCCTCACCGGAGTCGGCGAGAACGTGAAACTCGTGCGATCCAGTACCACCGATCGAGCCGGTGTCGGCGGCGACGGCGCGGAATTTCAGGCCAAGACGAGTAAAGATGCGCGTGTAGGTTTCGAACATGTTGCGGTATTCGCGCTGCAGGTCGGCGAAACTGCTGTGGAAAGAGTAGCCGTCCTTCATCAAGAATTCGCGACCACGCATGATCCCGAAACGCGGCCGGATCTCGTCACGAAACTTCACCTGCACCTGATAGAAGTGCAGCGGCAGCTGCCGGTAGCTCTTGACGTCCTTGCGCACGACGTCGGTGATTACTTCCTCGTGCGTCGGGCCAATGACGAAATCGCGCTGGTGCCTGTCCTTGCAGCGCAGCAGCTCAGGGCCGTACTTGTCCCAGCGCCCGGATTCCTGCCACAGCTCAGCGGGCTGAACGGCCGGCATCGACAGCTCGATTGCCCCGGCTCGATCCATCTCCTCGCGGACAATCTTCTCCACCTTGCGCACGACGCGCAGCCCGATCGGCATCCACGTGTAAATGCCGCCAGCCAGTCGCTTGATCATGCCAGCGCGCAGCATCAGCTGGTGGCTGATGATTTCCGCGTCGGATGGCGCCTCTCTGAGCGTCGACAGGAAGAAGCGGGAAGTGCGCATGGGATTCAACTTGGCAACAATGGAAGCCCTGATTTTACGCGACAGATCGTCATAAGGTGCGGGCAATTGAGCTCAAGGTCCGCGCTCAAGCGCCGTTCGGCATGTCCGGCAGGACGCCGAGACGCCATCGAACACGCTACGCAACAAGGGTTATACGCCGCTTTGCAAGGACATTGAATTGTGAAAAAATGAAGGCAATCAATCGAATTGCAGGTTATAACAATGCTTGACCGTGAAGGCTATCGCCCGAACGTCGGCATCATTCTTTGCAACACCAGGAACGAGGTCTTCTGGGGCAAGCGCATCCGAGAGCATTCATGGCAGTTTCCGCAGGGTGGCATCAAGCGGGGCGAAACGCCCGAACAGGCGATGTACCGTGAGTTGCACGAAGAGGTCGGCTTGCTTCCCGAGCATGTGTTCATCCTTGGTCGCACCAAAGACTGGTTGCGTTACGACGTCCCCACGCACTGGGTAAGACGCGAATGGCGCGGCAGCTACCGGGGGCAAAAACAGATCTGGTTTTTGCTTCGACTCCTCGGCCGCGACACCGACGTTTCCTTGCGCGCCTGCGACCATCCCGAGTTTGATGCGTGGCGATGGAACCAATACTGGGTGTCTCTCGACGCCGTAATCGAGTTCAAACGCCGGGTTTACGAAGAGGCGTTGAATGAACTCGCCCGCTTTCTCGATGCCGATCATCGGCGCCCTCGTCGCCCGGCGAAGCCACCAGCAATCACTCCACCAATCGCACTGGAGGCCAAGAAATGAATACTCCGCCGCCGGCACCGGCGCAGCGCGCGTCAGATGAGTTCCGCTTGACGACCCGAACTCCGGCACGCTGTTCGCTGTCGATGCGAGGCCTTGTCCGCCGCGCCCTTATCCGCGCCGTCTTTCCACTGCTGCTGCTTGCTCCGTCCGCCGCACCGGCGGCCAGTGCCGAGCGCGATCTTGAAGCCGCCAGCGACAAGGAAACCGACGTTCAACTACCACCGTTTCCGCAGGATGAGAATCTCATCCCCTTCATCGTCAGCGCGAACACCGACAACAAGTTCCTGATCGACGGCGAGTCGCTGTCGGTAAGCCCCGACCGCGTCCTGCGCTTCACCCTGGTGATCGTCAGCTCGGCCGGTGCGCAGACCATAAGCTACGAGGCGATGCGCTGCGCCACCGCCGAACGCCGCGCCTACGCCTTTGGCCGCTCCGACAGGACTTGGTCGAAGGCGCGCAGCGATCAGTGGACGCGCATCCAGGAAAGCACTGTCAATCGACATTATGCCGCGCTGTTTGGCGACTATTTCTGCGCCATCGGCGTGACGCTGCGCGATGCCGAGGACGCCCGCCGTATCCTCCGTGCCGGCGGCGATCGCTCCAGATTGCGCCCTTAGGCCTGGCGTCACTGCCGCCTTGACGCCGACCGGAAAAACAACCATCACAGAGGCCAGAAATGATTAGCGACCGCTTGGTCATCGAGTTCGACAAGGCTCTGCGCACGCTTTTTGTGCCAGCGACAACTGCCCGTGAAGTGCCAGGAAGCAAGCACGCTGAAGCGCAGCTGTCCGATGACGAGCGAAACCATGCCGCTGCGCTGATGCGCGTCAACCACGTCGGCGAAGTCTGCGCGCAGGCGCTTTACCAGGGACAGGCGCTGACTTGCCGTAATCCCGAACTTCGCGACGCTCTACAGCAAGCGGCGTCCGAAGAAACCGAGCATCTGGCCTGGACCGAGCGCCGCCTGGTCGAACTGCGCGGACGCAAGAGCCTCTTGAACCCTTTGTGGTACATCGGCGCGCTGACCATCGGCATCGGCGCCGGCAAGCTTGGCGACCCATGGAGCCTTGGCTTTCTCGCCGAGACCGAGCGACAGGTCGAAGCGCACCTCGACCATCACCTCAGCGATCTACCATGGCAAGACCGTAAATCCAGAGCGATCGTCGAGCAGATGCGAGTCGACGAGATTTCGCATGCGGCGACGGCCGTCCGCCTGGGTGCGCGCGAACTGCCTGCTGCGGCACGACTGGGTATGCAGCTGGCGTCGCGAACAATGACCCGCACCGCCTACTACGTCTAGGACTTGCAGCGCCCGCTGCGCCGGCGGCCGCTCGCCACGGCGACCGTATAACTGGCGGCGCCGACCAAAACCCCGGAACGGAACGCTCCCCGAACCGCCACACCCATCAGGCTGTCGGCCGGAGACGACGGCGCTTGCCCGATGGCCAGACCAGCAGGCGCACCCCTAACGAATAAGGATAGATCGTGCAACGAATAAGGATAGATCGTGCGAAGCCACGATCTGATCCGTTTGTTGGACGAGCCCGGGCCGGAGCGCTGGGCGCGCCCTCTGCAAATATCTTTTTTGGATTTACCCCGCAGGCATGAATGCCGAAGGGCGGGGAGCGGGCCGTCGCCGCGCGCTGCGGCACCGTCAGCGAAGATCGCGCAAATCCGGCCGTTTTGGCGTCCCGGCCACTGAACTCCGGGCGACCCCGTCACTCAGCTTGGGGAAACTGAAGTCCCAAAGGCGGCCGGACAGCGCTGTGAAGGCGGCTTACACGATCAGGCAGCGATCGCGACGAGCGGTGGAGCAGCGACGAAGGCGGGCGATGTTGATCGAATACGCGTCCGGACAATTGACATCACGGAGCCACAGCACGGGCAAAGCATCGCTGGCCGCTCCTTGCGCGGCGGCGTGAAGCGGCTGGGATCGAACTTCAGCAAGCGGTGCAGCAAACTGATCAGGCGCTTGCAGTTGGCGTGCAGGAAGCCGAAATTGCGGGCGCGGCGAAAGCCCTTGGGTAGCACGTGCTGGAGGATCAGCCAGAGGAAATCGGCGCCGGCTAGCGAGCGCTTTTCCGACTTGCCGGTTTGTGCGTTGCGGTAGCGGAAGCTCACCCGCCCATCCTTACAAGCGAGGATGTCCTGTTCACGGATGACGCCGCGGTAGAGGTAACGACCGAGGTAGATCAGGGCCTTCTCGCCGCTGCCCACCGATTTGCAGTGCGCTACCCATTCCCGCGGATAGGACGCCGGCAGGCAAATGCCGGCCGCCTCGATCGCCGCCAGCATTTTGGCCCGGAAGACCTTGGCCATCGCCTTCTCGTTGAACAGGTAGGTGCCGTTCTTGCCGCGCCGCTTGCGTCGCCAGCGCTGCTTCGCGGCATCGATCGCTGCCGCGGGGACGACGAGATGGACATGCGGGTGGAAGTCGAGCCGACGCGAGTGCGTGTGCAGGACCGCGATGGCGCCGGGCGTGCCCTGCAACTGCCGGTCGTTCTGACTGAAGCGGTGCACCGTTTCCCAGGCACAGCGCATCAAGCCATCGAAGACGACGTCGGCGTGCGCCGCAGCGAGCCCGCGCAATTCGGCCGGCAGCGTGAAGGTCAGCAGAAAGTAGTCGGCCGGGACGAGGCGCTCTATCTGACGTTCCAGCCATTGCTGGCTCTCGTGGTGCTGGCAGTGCGGGCAAAGGCGATGGCCGCAGGAATGCGGAACGAGTTTTTGCTGATCGCAGCCTTCGCACTGGAGCTGCATCATCGGGCTGGCCGGGCCGCGGCAATCGCGCATCGCCGAGAGTGCCCGAAGCTGATCGAAGCTCAGGCGGTGGCGAAATTGCGTCATGAAGTCCGCTTCGAATTCGGCAATGACAGAGCCGAGGCGGATCATCGCGGCGTCCCCTTGCTCAGACAAAAGCGGTCCATCAGCGCGTTGATGCGGTCGATGGCGTGATGCCGGGTTTGATCCGTCAGATGGGTGTAGCGAACCGTCGTGAGAATCGAGTGATGGCCGAGAATGCTCTGCACCTCGGTGAGCTCGACGCCCGCCTCGATCAGGTGCGTGGCATAGGCGTGACGCAAACTGTGCGGCGAAATGTTTTTTTTAGCCCGCAGGATTCGACCACCGCCCGCAGTGCCTTCTGAACGCCGCTGCGATTGAGCGGTGTCCTGGCGCTGCTCGCACCTGGCAAGCCGCCGCGGCGATTGGGAAACAGCAGAACGGGATTACGGTGGCGCTGCCAGAAACAACGCAGGAGTCGGTAGGTGGCCGTCGGCAGCGGCACCAGGCGATCCTTGTTGCCCTTGGCATCGCGGATATGCACCCGCCCGCGCGCGCCGTCGATGTCGGCGACCGTCAGCCGTAAGCCTTCGCCCAGGCGCAGGCCGAGACTGTAGAGGGTGAAGAAGAAAACGCGGTAACTGAGCACCTGCGTGGCCAGAAAAATCCGCTCGGTCTCCTCGACCGTGACGATGTCCGGCAGGCGCAGCGAGCGCGGCGGCTTGATCAGACCGGGCGCCACCCAGGGTTTCTTCAGCACGTGCTCGTAGTAAAACTTGAGCCCGTACAGATCGAGCTTGAGCGAACTCCAGGAGTGCGTCTCACGCAGGTCGGCGAAGTAATCCAACAGGTCGGCCTCGCTCAGATCGTCGATCTGATGAGCGAAGTAATCTCCCACCCGGCGGACGGCGCGCGAATACGCGTCGATCGTCTTCGGCTGCAAGCCCTTGAGCTTCAGGTGCTTCTGGTGCAGCTCGTAGTTCGTGTCAAAAATCGTCGTTGCGACAGCGGACATCTCTTCCATCTTGCGGTAACCTCGCATTCGTCATGAACGTCCCTCGGATGAGGGGCGAGGTCACATCTTGAGTCAACGCGACGACAGCACCGGGGTTTCCTCCGCGTAGCGGCTTCGTCCAACACCTCGCGAGTGAGTCTTTCGGCAGACGGCGCGAGGTGTCAGCAGTAGCGCCCGCCTTCAAGCCTCGACGATCTCGAAGTCGTGCGTGATCACCGCCGTCTTGCTGAGCATGCTGGTCGCCGAGCAATACTTGTCGTGTGACAGCTCGATGGCTCGCGCCACGTGCTCCGGCTTCAGTTGCTTGCCGGCAACGCGGAAGTGGAAATGGATGCGCGTAAAGACCCTTGGCTCGACCTCCGCGCGCTCGGCCTGCAGGCTCACTTCACAGCCCTTGACGGTGTGCCGCCCTTTTTTCAGGATCAGGACGACGTCGAACGCGGCGCAGCCGCCGGCCCCGGCCAGCATCAGCTCCATCGGGCGCGGCGCCAGATTGCGCCCCCCGGCCTCGACGGCACCGTCCATCACCAGCGCGTGATTGGTCCCCGTTTCGGCGATAAAGGACATTCCGTCACCGGTCCACTTCACTTTACATTCCATGCCCTGCTCTCCCTCTGTTCTCCAATGGGCATGACAGACGTCAAAGCCCAATGATCAAAACCTGCGTACGCAACAATGATCGTACGCCGCGCTTGCACGGCACGTCGCCAAAGAGTGCTCGACGCCTTCCCGCAGAAGCAGCGGTAACTACACCATGCCCTGTCATTGTAGACGCAAGAGCGCGCACGCGAACGCCAAGAACCCCTGCTGCACCGCAGCATTTTAAGTACGCAGTCATCTTTACACGACGCTCTACAGCGTTGCTTATTGTGAAATCTATGTCTTGCTATGATTGTATACTATTGTTTTAGAGTATTTTTGTATGATAGATACGCACATGCAATCGACCAAGCAAAAAAATATGGCGCAACGCACCAAAAATACTTGACCTATGCACTAGGTCGAGGCATAATGTTTGCACCGTAAGCACTTAGCTGTTCCGCTTCACCGATGTCTCCTCCACCCTCCTCCTTTGGTGTGGATTTAGCGCGGCTCCAACGAGCCGCGCTTTTTTTTGCCCGCTATTCAGACTGAGCGTCGCTTGGCAGCGGCGACGACCAACGGCGAAAACAGCTCCCTTGCAAGGCCACTCCCCAGAGCGCCGGATGAGCGGCCGGGGTAGCCCGCCGGCGCTTTCCGAATGCGCTCCACAAGGGCTCGTCGAGCGAACAGCCAAACAGCGATTGACACGCCTTGGATACTTGCCATAAGATGCTGGGCTTTCCGTGATCAGGCAAATAAGGACGGCGTTTTAAATGAAGACTTTCTCCGCCAAGTCGCATGAAGTGCAACGCGAGTGGCTAGTTGTTGATGCCACGGACAAGGTGCTGGGTCGCCTTGCAACCGAAATCGCTCGCCGCCTACGCGGCAAACACAAGCCTGAGTTCACCCCGCACGTGGACACTGGCGACTACATCGTCGTTACCAATGTCGAAAAGCTGCGCGTCACCGGCAACAAGGCCGAAGACAAGAAATACTATCGGCACTCGGGCTACCCGGGCGGCATCTACGAGACGAACTTCACCAAGATGCAGCAGCGCTTTCCCGGGCGAGTTCTTGAACATGCCGTAAAAGGCATGCTCCCCAAGGGGCCCCTCGGTTATGCGATGCTGAAGAAGATGAAGTGCTACGCAGGCACAACGCATCCGCACGCTGCCCAGCAGCCGAAAGTTCTGGAACTCTAAGAGGTCACAATGGCTGATAACTATTTCTATGGCACGGGTCGGCGAAAAAGCGCCGTAGCTCGCGTTTTCATGAAACGTGGAAGCGGCAATTTTGTCGTCAACGGCAAACCGGTAGATGAGTTCTTCTCTCGCGAAACCGGACGGATGATTGTCCGCCAACCGCTCACCCTCGTCGAACAGCTGACCGGCTTTGACATCCTGGTCAATGTCGGCGGTGGCGGCGAGTCCGGACAAGCCGGTGCCGTGCGGCACGGGATCACCCGCGCCCTGATCGCCTACGACGCCTCGCTCAAGCCGACGCTATCCAAGGCCGGCTTCGTTACTCGCGATGCGCGTGAAGTAGAGCGCAAGAAGGTCGGTTTCCACAAAGCACGTCGCCGCAAGCAGTTCTCGAAGCGCTAAGCGAAGACTGTCTGCCAGCGAAGCCGCCTCCGGGCGGCTTTGCCGTTTTCGTGACATCGGAACCCTGATTCCGGGCTATCCAGGAGTCTCTCATGATCAAGGTTGGAATCGTCGGCGGTACCGGTTACACCGGCGTCGAGTTGTTGCGTTTGCTGGCTCAGCATCCGCAGGTTGAGATCATCGCCATTACTTCTCGTGGCGACGCTGGCACGTCTGTCGCCAGCATGTTTCCGAGCTTGCGGCGAAGGCTGGACCTGAAGTTCGAGGATCCAGCCAGCGCCAACCTCACAGGCTGTGATCTGGTGTTCTTCGCCACCCCCAACGGCGTGGCGATGACGCAGGCGCCGGCACTACTCGAAGCAGGCGTCCGGGTGATCGACCTGGCGGCCGATTTCCGTATCAAGGACCTTGCGGTGTGGGAAAAATGGTACGGGATGCGGCACGCCAGTCCAGAATGGGTGGCGAAGGCCGTCTACGGACTCCCGGAACACGATCGAGCCAGCATCCGCGACGCTCAGCTGGTGGCCAACCCGGGCTGTTACCCGACCGCCGTACAACTGGGCTTCATGCCTCTCGTCGAAGCCGGCCTGGTCAAGCTCGACGAACTGATTGCCGACGCCAAATCGGGCGTCTCGGGGGCTGGGCGCAAGGCCGAGGTCGCCGCCCTGTTCTCGGAAGCGTCGGACAATTTCAAAGCCTACGCCGCTCCCGGACACCGGCACTTGCCGGAAATTCAGCAGGGCTTGTCGGCAATGGCAGCGCAAGCGGTCACCCTGACCTTCGTGCCGCATTTGACGCCGATGATTCGGGGTATCCACGCAACGCTTTACGCCCGCGTCAACAGCGATGCCGATTTTCAGCAACTCTTCGAAGAGCGCTACAGCGGCGAACCATTCGTCGACGTCCTGCCGCCAGGGTCGCATCCCGACACACGCAGTGTACGAGCCGCCAATAGCTGCCGCATCGCCGTACACCGCCCACAGGGAGGCAAGGTTCTGGTCGTCCTGTCGGTGATCGACAATCTGGTCAAGGGCGCAGCCGGGCAGGCGGTGCAGAACATGAACATCATGTTCGGAGTGCCGGAGACCGAAGGCCTGTGGCAACTGGCGGTGCTTCCGTAAGCGTCGAATGGCTGCTTCGGGATCAATGCGCCGAAGCCGACATTCCGTACGCTGCTTCCCGGGCATCGTCGCGCCGCGACGGGGCTCGCCAGCAGGCCTGATCCCTCACGGCAAGGCTCGATCAACGGCTTGAGCTACGGCAGCGAAACAAAAATGTTATCATCGGCCTGCCATGCAGGCAGGCGCAGAATTCCCGAAGCTTCATGATAGAAATCAAGCACCATCAGCGGATTGAACGACCTTTTTCGCTACCCCCGCAGCGACGCTGAAGGCGTGGAGGCGCGATCATGACCACCGACGCGCAGGAACTCCTTCCCGGCGCACGTGTCTCAGGGGACGTTGAACACCGCCCGATCGCAACTCGGCTGCAGCGGTCGTTGAAGGATCTCTGGTGTGTCAGGCTGGCGCCAGGGCGCTAGAGATCAAACAGGCTTAAAGTGGCTGGCCTCGTTGTCAGCAATCTCAGATATCAGGTTCAAGAGGAAAAACCAATGAATGCAGAAACCGAAATGCCGATGCCTTTTGTCTTTACCGACAACGCGGCCGGCAAGGTGAAGGAATTGATCGAGGACGAAGGTAACCCGGAATTGAAACTGCGCGTCTTCGTGACCGGTGGCGGATGCTCCGGGTTTCAGTACGGATTCACTTTCGACGAGGTCGCCAACGAAGACGACACGGCGCTGCAAAAGAACGGCGTGACCTTGCTGGTAGACCCCATGAGCTACCAGTATCTGGTTGGCGCCGAAATCGACTACACCGAAGGACTCGAGGGATCACAATTCGTGATCAAGAACCCGAATGCGTCATCGACCTGCGGTTGCGGGTCGTCGTTCTCGGTTTAGCGCCCGCGGCCCGATCCGGCGAGCGCCGATCCGCGAGTCAACACGGCGCAGGCCGATGGTCGCGGCGAGGCTCTTGCCGGTACAATAATCAGCCTGGCCGGTGATAGTCGCCGTCAAAGGCGCGCAGCCAGAGTCACCCGGTACGCGAGCCGACGATCGCTACTCATACAGGCTGGCGGGCATATCCCCGGCTACTTGCAGCGCCCTCGTCTGGCGCTGAACAAGCGCCACAGCCAGCCTTGTGCGTCGTCGCCGGTCAACACATAGTCGAGCACATTGCGATTGTCGAGCGTCAGGCTCTGCGCCAGTTTTGCCGCTCGCGTGCCCGCGAAAAGCAGTTCATCGCCGGCCTCCAGCTCGATTTCATCGCCGGGCATTTCCTGGTCGCGGCCGTTACGCACCAGCAGCAAGGTCAATACCGGCAGAAGTTCCTGGCGAGCGCCAGGATTACGCCGCAAAATCCCGATGTCCATCACGGCCTGCTCGAAGCTCAGCAACTTGTGCGCTGCCGGCGCGTCCGTTGCGTTCAATCGAACGCCCCAGACCAGCGGCACGCGATGGCCACAGAGGTCCTCGAGCACCCTGGCAACGCTGCCCGCGTGTGCATCTGGCCAGGCACGAACGTGACGAAGGAATCTCGGCAACAGCGGTGAAGTGATTAGTGCCATGCACTCACGTGCCACGATCCGTGAGGGAACCATCGTGAAGTCGGCGTCGTAGGCGTCAAACAAGACCTCATTGGCGACCCGGTTCTGACGGACGACGACGAACAAATCCGGGTTGAGTTCCTTGGCCGTCATGGCCGTCGACAGGTTGTTGGTGTCGTTATCGCTACCAGCGACGATGCCCACCGCGCTTTCGATACCGGCCTGTCGGAGCGGCTCCGCCTCCATGCCGTGACCAACGATATGACGGACATTGACCGGTAGATCAGGCTCCGGCGCGATGACCGTCAGGCTCACCCCCTGGCGATCCAGATTGCGCACGACCGCCTGCCCGAAAAGGCCGTAGCCACAGACCACCCAGTCGCCAACCGGCGGATCCTTGCGCTCGGGAACGGCCTGACCCGGCAGCCGCGTCAGCAGGTCGACCAGGCGGAACCAGCTTGGCGACTGAATTGCCTGTGCCAGATAGTCAGCAAATTTCTCGAAATGATTGACGACGTAGTGGGTGCCGAAAGACATCATGTTGCGTTCGATCGATGGATTGGCGACGCGAGCGACGATCATCAGCTCCGGATTGACCAGTCGGCTGGCGATCGCCACCGCAAGATTGGCCGAATCGTCGTCGGTGATCGCCAGGACGCCACGACAGCTGCGATGTTTCAAGCCCGCCATCAACAGGTTTTGTGGCTGCGCCGCATCGGCACACATCACCAGAATGTCGGCGTCGAAATCTTCGAGTTCGATTTCCTGAACGCGCGCGTCGTCGCGTTCGAGCGCAACGACGCGGATACGGCTCCGATCGAGCGCACGCGCGATCAGCAGTCCGGTTTCGCCGCAGCCACAGACGATGTAAAAGGGCTCGCCGAGATGCTTGACGCGGCGCGCAAAGCGGCCGCTGAGCAAGACCTGCTGGAAACCTTGGTCCTGGACCAGGCCGAGCAGGCTGATGATCGAGTACGACCAGCCAATCACCGAGAGAAAGATGCACACCGTGACCCACATCCGCTGGGCGTCCGAGAAAGCACTCGGAATCTCGCCAAAACCGATCGTGCTGGCGGTGTAGCTGACGAAATAGAAGGCGTGAAAGAAGCTCATCGCAGGCGCCGGCCGACCCTGCGCGTCGATGCCGGGAATCAGCGTCAGCCCGAGCGTAGACACGGCGTAGATGACGATCAGCACGATCAGCGGCACACGCACTCGCCGCAGGGCCAGAAAGAAGACGCTGGTGTTCATCCCGCCGCGCCGTCAGCGCCGCAACATGACGGTTTCCGCAATCAACAGAACAACCGAAACGACGTTGGCGAACAGCGCGCCGCCGCTCAGCGAAACGACGCTGGTAGTAACGTCAGGCGACATTCCCTCGCCGGTCACATGCACGGCGATGCCCCACACGCAGGCCGCCGCAACCAACTGCAGGTCGGCGACCAGACTGGTCGACAAATGGACGGCGCCGATCTGTGTCCGATCACCGAACTTGAGCACCGTGGCAATGAGGTTGACGACGATGGCGGCAAACAACTCGTAGATGTGATGATGAACCGGGTTGTCGATATTGCCGATGAAAAAGCCGAAATTCAGCGTTGCCGCGAGAACAATAAAGAAACCGAAAACGACTTTTTCAAGGTTCATGAGGACCGTCTCCAGGGCCGGCGAAGGCGCCGCGCGATCGGCGACGGCATAGCGCGGAAGCATACTCGCGTGCGCGGCGAAAGGGAACCTGGCGGCGTCCTAAGGCAGCCCCTGAAGCGCCTTGACGCGACGCTCGCAACCCGCCCTCAAGTGCTCAGCCGGCCTCGACAAGCGGCTGCACGGTCGCCGTCTCCGATGTCTTGCGCCGGGCAAGCAGCGTGTAAACGGTCGGCACCACAAACAGCGTGAAGAAGGTGCCGAGCAGCAAGCCACCGACGATAACCCAACCGATCTGCTGCCGACTCTCGGCGCCGGCGCCGCTGGCCAGGGCCAGCGGAATCGTTCCCAGGACCATCGCCCCGGTGGTCATCAGGATCGGCCGCAGCCGCAATTCGGAGGCGTCGATCACCGCCTGCCTGATTTCCTTCCCCTGCTCCTGCAGCTGGTTGGCGAACTCGACGATCAGGATGCCGTGCTTGGTGATCAGCCCGACCAGCGTCACCAGCCCGATCTGGCTATAAACGTTGAGCGTGCCGCCACTGAGCAGCAACGCCAGCAACGCGCCGGTCATCGACAGGGGCACCGTCAGCATGATGATGAACGGATCGCGGAAACTCTCGAACTGGGCGGCGAGGACCAGATAGATGAAAGCCAGCGCGAGCACGAAGGTCAGGGCCAACGACGACGACGAAAGTTTGAACTCACGCGACTGGCCGGCGTAATCGATCGCGTAGCCCGCTGGCAGAACGCTGCCGGCGGTTTGCTCCAGAAAGCTCAGCGCCTCACCCATGGTGTAGCCCGGCGTCAGGTTGGCGGTTATGGTGACCGCCCGGCGCTGCCCGAAGTGGTTGAGTTCGCGCGGGCTGACCGTTTCGTTGACGGTCAACAGGTTGGCCAGCGGGATCATGCTGCCGTCCCTGGCACGGACAAAGATGTCGCGGATGTCGGAAGGCGTTGCCCGATCGCTGTCGGCGACCTGCACGATCACGTCGTACTGCTCGCCTTCGCGCTTGAAGCGCGTGACCTGGCGACCGCCGAGCATCGTTTCCAGCGTCCGGCCGACGGTCTCGATCTGCACACCGGTATCGGACGATTTGTCACGATTGACGAGCACCGACAGCTCGGGCTTGTTGAGCTTGAGATCGATATCGACGTTGCTGAAACCCGAATTCTTGGCGACCTCGTCGAGAATCTTGCGAGTCATCTGTTCAAGTTCGGCGTACGACGCCGAGGTCAGGATGACGAAGTTGATCGGCCGCTCACGCGGGCTCTGACCCAGCGAAGGCGGCTGTACGGGGAAGGCCAGCACGCCGGGAATTCCCATGAAGCGGGGGAACAACTCCTTGACCACGTCGCCGGAGCTGCGCTGGCGTTCCTTCCAGTCGGCGAGGCCGACAAAGGAGATGCCCTGGCTGACCGTCGGGTTACCGGCGACGACGAAGTAACGCTCGACGTCTTTGGTATGGGCGTAAATGTCCTCGAGCTGCCGCGCGTACTTGTCGGTATAGTCCAGCGTCGCGCCTTCCGGCGCCAGGAAGACGCCGAGAATGATGCCGCGATCCTCGATCGGCGCCAGTTCGGACTTCAAAGCCTTGAGCAGGAAGACATTCGAGCCGGCGACGACGACGAAGACCAGCATCACCAACCAGCGCCGCGCCAGCGCCAGCGTCAGCACCCGGCGATAGCCGCGCGTCAGCCCATTCAGGACATTCTCGACCCAGACGTAGGCTTTGCCGTGCCGGGTTTCGTGTTTCAGCAGCAAGGAACACATCATCGGCGACAGCGTCAGCGCGACGAAGCCCGAAACCAGGACGGCGCCAGCCAGCGTCAGCGCGAACTCGACGAACAGCTTGCCGGTACGACCGGTCATGAAGGCCACCGGCGCATAGACCGCGGCCAGCGTGATGGTCATCGCGACGACCGCAAAGCCAATCTCCTGCGCGCCCTGCAGCGCCGCCTGCCGCCGCGGCATGCCTTGTTCGATGTGCCGATAGATATTCTCGAGGACGACGATCGCGTCGTCGACCACCAGGCCGATGGCCAGGACCAGCGCCAGTAGCGTCAGCGTGTTGATCGTGAAGCCGAGCATCAGCATCAGCGCAAAAGAGCCGATCAGCGACACCGGGATGGTCACCAGCGGGATCAAAGTCGCCCGGAAGTTACGCAGAAACAGGAAGATGATCAGTAGCACCAGCAACATCGCCTCGCCGATGGTCTCGAATACCGCATCGATCGAGCGCGCGATGAACACCGACGAGTCGTACGCGATGTTCACCGTCATCCCCGCCGGCAATTCGCCGATCACTTTCGGGAGCTCGGCGCGCAAGGCCTTCGACAACTCGAGTGGATTGGCCGTCGCCTGCTTGATCACTCCCAGGGCAACCGCCGGCCGGCCGTTGAAACGAACGCTGCTGCGCTCCGACGCCGCACCGAGCTCGACACGGCCAATATCAGCGATGCGCACCGGGTAGCTGCCCTGGCCGTCGCTGGTCTGCTTGACGATGATCTCGGCGAACTGTTTCGGCTCGGACAGATCGGTCCGGGCGACCACCGAGAACTCGCGACTCTGGCTTTCGATACGGCCTGCCGGCACCTCGACGTTCTGCCGCCGCAAGGCATCCTCGACGTCCTGCGGTGTCAGTTTGAAAGCCGCCAGCCGATCGCGATCGAGCCAGATGCGCATCGCGTAGCGGCGTTCGCCGAAGACGCGCACGTCGGCGGCGCCGGGCAGCGTCTGCAGGCGCGGTTTGACGATGCGATTGGCGACGTCGGTGACTTCCAGCGCCGAGTGCTGGTCGGACGAGAAAGCCAGCCAGATGATCGGATTGGCGTCGGCCTCGACCTTGGCAATCACTGGCTCGTCGATGTCCGTCGGCAGCTTGGCGCGGACCCGGGAAACACGGTCGCGGACGTCGGCGGCCGCCGAGTCGGGGTTGCGTTCGAGCTTGAAGCGCACCGAGATCTGGCTGTTCTCCTGCCGCGAGATCGAGGTGATCACGTCAACCCCCTCGATGCCGGCCAGAGAATCCTCGAGTGGTTTGCTGATCTGCGACTCGACGATCTCGGCCGACGCGCCGCGATAGGTGGTGTCTACGGTCACCACCGGCTCGTCGATTTTCGGGTATTCGCGGACCGGCAAACGCGTGTACGAGACCAGCCCGACGAGCATGATCGCCAGCGACAGCACCGTCGCGAAGACCGGCCGACGGATGCACAGATCGGAAATCTTCATTTGGCCTGCCCTGGCGATCCGGCGGCCTGGCCGGCCGCCGCCGGCGTATCGGCGGCAGGTGGCGCCTGGCCAAGGCCGTCGCCGACGGCGCGCACCGGCGCGCCGTCACGCAGCTTCAGCTGGCCAGCGGTCACGATCTCGTCACCGACCTGCAAACCCTCGATCACCTCGACCTGCGCGCCGCGCCGCAAGCCGGTCTTGATTGGCGCGCGTTTCGCCTGGCCATCGACGACGCGATAGACGTAGGGCGTTTTGCTGTCCGGGACCACCGCCTGTTCCGGAATCAACAGCACATTGTTGCGGTGCTCGAAGATCAGGCGAACGCGGACGAACATGCCGGGACGCAGCCGGCCCTCGCCGTTTGCCAGACTGGCGCGCAGCGAGATGGCACGACCGCTGGCCTCGACCAGCGGATTGACCGCCTCCAGAACGGCCGCGAAGACGTGGCCCGGCAGCGCGTCGCTCGACACCTCGAGGGCCTGCCCGGGTCTGAGCCGCGCGAGGTAAGACTCGGGCAAGCGAAAATCGACCTTGAGGGTAGCGATGTCCTCAAGGTTGACCAACTCCTGCCCTTCCTTGACGTAATCACCGACGCTGACGCTGCGAATCCCGACGACCCCTGAAAACGGCGCCCGCAGACGCGTCTTGTCAAAGCGCGCCTGCGCCAGAGCCAGCGCGGCTTCCTGAACTTTGAGCGCGGCCTGCGTGTTGTCAAGCGCCTGGCCGCTGATGAATTTCCTGGCGAAGAGATCCTGCGTACGTTGGTAGTTGGCCTGCGCCAGAGCCAGACTGGCCTGCGCCTGATCGACTTCGGCCGCCTGCGTCGCGGCGTCGAGCGCCACCAGTAGAGCGCCCTTGCCGACCGCGACGCCGTCCTTGAAGTGGATCGACGCAATACGCCCAGCGATCTCCGGGCGCAGAACGACCGACTCGTTCGAACGCAGCGAGCCGACGGCGGTCGCGTCGACAGCGACTTCGGAGGCCTCGACGCGGGCCGTTTCCACCGGCAAGGGAAAAACACCCGGCGCCCCGGTTGGCGCTGCGGCGCCGGGCTTGGCAGCGCCAGCGGCGGGCGCCGCGGCGATCTTCGGGCCGCCTGGCGCGCGGAAGCCTGTATAAGCCAGGTAGCCGAGAACGACCAGACCGACGATCGCCGCGGCCACTACGAGAAAACGATTATTTGTGCTCGACATGAGGATCCACATCTCCCGCCGCGGCGAGTAAGTAGTTAGGCGATTTCTGTCAAAGAACATACCATCTTGCTTGTCTTTTCACCCGTCTTCGGTGTTGCGACAACAGTTACATAGTTGGACTATGCGCCTGTTGTCGCGCCTTGAAGACGACCGAAAATCCGGCGCAATCTGGTACGTCCTTTTCCGGCAATCGCCTTAAAGCGTTCAACCGGCAGCGACCGGCAGGCCAGCGCAGTGTATCGAAGGCCGCGCAAATCGCAAACTCGACGAGCGGCCGACGCGGCGAAGCGCCCCGGCAGCGCCTTCGCTAGGCTCGCCAATCGACACCGCCGACAGTTCAGGAGCGGGCGAGAACGGCGTGCAATTGGCAGCGAGCGTCCGGCCTTTCCCGCCGCGATGCTAAAGTTTGGCCGGCAGTTTGCCGTCAACCCGTTATCTGCCGATTTCCCGGCAGCCGGCGCTTTCTTTCTCTGACGGTCCCTTGCGCAGGAGTAGGACAATGAGGATTCCAGCTGAAGTCGTACCGCTGGTCAGCAATGTCGGCAAACCAGAGACCGACGAAGTCAGGAAAACAGAACCGGTCACCAGTTCGAACAGAGTTGGCGACGAGCTGTCAGCCGCCGCGCACGATCAGTCGTTGCCGGTGACCGAACGCCAGCCGCGACCGCAGCATGAAACAGCCACCCCGGACGTCCCCGAGCCGGCAGGGCAAACCGTCGCCATCGAGCGCCGGCAAGTCGAGCGGCGCTCGGAAAAACTCCCGGTGTTGCTCGACACGCGCTCGCAAAGAGGGCGGCGGAAAGCCGGCGACGACGTCAAGATCAACATCAAGGTCTGAGCCAGCGCCTGCGGAGCAGGTGCAGCACTGCGGCCCCGGCGGCACTCCTGGCACTCCTGGCACTCCTGGCACTCCTGGCACTCCTGGCACTCCTGGCACTCCTGGCACTCCTGGCACTCCTGGCACTCCTGGCACTCCTGGCACTCCTGGCACTCCTGGCACTCCTGGCACTCCTGGCACTCCTGGCACTCCTGGCACTCCTGGCACTCCTGGCACTCCTGGCACTCCTGGCACTCCTGGCACTCCTGGCACTCCTGGCACTCCTGGCACTCCTGGCACTCCTGGCGCTGCTGCAGAGTGCCCGGCCTGGCGCCGCAGCCTGGACGACCAAAGACTAGGTGACGATGGTCGGCGCTTCGCCGTCGCGGCGCGGCGTGATGCTGCCGATGACCAGCGCTGGCTCGCCCGCGTCGTGCAGGACCTGCAAGGCCTGTTGCACGCTCTCGCGGGCGACGACGACGACCATCCCGATGCCGCAGTTGAAGACCCGGTGCATCTCGCTGTCGGCAACGCCGCCTTCGCTTTGCAGCCAGTCGAACAGCGGCGGGCGCTGCCACGCCGTCTGCACGATCTCGGCCTTGACGCCGGCCGGCAGGACACGCGGCACGTTGCCGGTCAAGCCACCGCCGGTAATGTGCGCCATGCCCTTCACCGGCAGCGTCCGCAGCAAGGCCAGCAGCGGCTTGACGTAGATCCGCGTCGGCGCCATTAGCGCGTCGGCCAGCGTCTGCTCGGCGTCGAACGACGCGTTCAGATCAGCACCCGAGCGGGCGACGATCTTGCGCAGCAAGGAGTAGCCGTTGGAATGCGCTCCCGATGACGGCAGGCCGAGCACGACGTCACCGGCAATGATCGTCGACCCGTCGATGATCGCCGACTTTTCGACGACACCGACGGCGAAGCCGGCGAGGTCGTATTCGCCTTCGGGATACATCCCCGGCATTTCGGCCGTCTCGCCACCGATCAGCGCGCAGCCCGCCAGCTCGCAGCCGCTGGCGATCCCTTTCACGACGCGCGCCGCGGTCACCACATCGAGCTTGCCGCAAGCCAGATAGTCGAGGAAGAACAGCGGCTCGGCGCCTTGCACGAGGATGTCGTTGACGCTCATCGCCACCAGGTCGATGCCGATGGTGTCATGCCGCTGCAACTGGAAGGCCAGCTTGAGTTTGGTGCCGACGCCGTCGGTACCCGAGACCAGCACCGGTTCGCGATAGCGCTTCGGCACTTCGAACAAGGCGCCAAAGCCGCCGATACCACCGAGTACGCCTTCGCGATGCGTTTTTCGCGCAAAGGGCTTGATTCGTTCGACGAGTTCATCGCCGGCATCGATATCGACACCGGCGTCGCGATAGGAGAGAGATTCCTGAGTCATCTTGGAGCGCATCCCGAGCAAGGCTGGCGAACGCCGGGTAGTGCTAGAATGCGCCACTCCGACCGCCTGATGCCGAATTTTATCCGAAATGGTCCTCCCGCGTGTTGATCGCACCGCCAACCCCCAAGCCTGAACCACCCCCGATGCGCCAGCTGATCCTTGACCTGCTGCCCGAGGCCAGCCCCAGCCTGGAGAATTTCGTCGCCGGTAGCAACGCCGAGGTGCTGACCGGACTGGCGGACTGGCTGGCACCGACCAGGCACGAGCCGCTGTTCTTTCTCTGGGGCGACGCCGGCGCCGGCAAGTCGCATCTGTTGCAGGCCTGCCAGGCAAGCTACCTGGACGCACAGCTCGATGCCGATCTGTCCGGCATCTCGCCCGACAGTAGCTGGCACGCGGTCGACAACGTCGAAGCCCTCAGTGAGATTGGCCAGATCGCGCTCTTTAACCTGATCAATCGCTTGCCCGCTCACGCTGGCCGCCTGCTCGCGGCGGCCAGCGTACCGCCGCTGCGCCTGGCGATGCGCGAAGACCTGCGCACGCGGCTGGCCAGCGGCTTGCTCTACCGACTGCAGCCACTGAGCGACGCCGAAAAGCTGGCGGCGCTCGCCGAACAGGCGCGCGCCCGCGGTCTGGTCCTGCCGCCGGACGCTTTCAACTACCTTTTTTCGCGGGCGCCGCGCGACATGCGCAGCCTGGCGGCCTTGCTGGCGACGATCGACCGCTACTCGCTCGAACACAAGCGCCCGGTCACCCTGCCGCTGCTGCGTGAAATCCTGCAGACTTCGCTGAATATCTGACCTGCCCGAAAGAACAACGATGGATCTTGTCCTCTTTGACCTCGACAACACCTTGATCGCTGGTGACAGCGATTTTGAATGGGCGCAGTTTCTGATCGCCAAGGGCGTTCTCGAGCGCGGCGTGTACGAAACACGGAATATCGAGTTTTATGAGCAATACAAGGCTGGCACCCTCGATATCAACGCCTTTCTCGATTTCCAGCTGCGGCCCCTGGCACGCCACCCGCGCAGCGTCCTCGACGCCTGGCTCGGCGAGTTCATGACTCGACACATCGTGCCGATTGTCGGCGCCAAGGCACGTGCACTGGTTCGGCAACACCTCGACAGCGGCGCGCTGTGCGCCATCGTCACCGCGACCAATAGCTTCGTCACCGCACCGCTGCTCCGCGAACTCGGTGTCGCGCATCTGATCGCCACCATCCCGGCACACGAAAACGGCCAGTTCACGGGCTTTGCTCGCGGCACGCCGTCGTTCCGGGAAGGCAAGGTCAAACGCGTGGACGACTGGCTTGAAGCGATGGGGATGTGGTGGGGAAGTTTCGAGCGCAGCTGGTTCTACAGCGACTCGCAAAACGACCTACCCTTGCTGTCCAGGGTCAGCAACCCGGTCGCGGTAGACCCCGACCCGACGCTGCGGGCGCGTGCCGAAGCGGCCGGCTGGCCGATCCTGAGCCTCCTGAGCTGAAGCCGATCAGCGGACGATCAGCGCTGGCGGGCGCCATATCGGCTATCATGCGGCGCCTGACGCACGATATAACCCACAGAGTAGACTCAGGAAGTACACACCAGCGATGATCCGCAAGTTCATATCCCGCGTTCTCCGCCGAAAACCTGCCAGCACCGCCAACGAGCCGGCGATCCTCGCCGTCGCCCAACACGGTCTTCGGCGTGAGCAGATCAGCCGCGGCGGCCAGAATACCGTCACGACGCTGCAGGAAAACGGCTATCAAGCGTACATCGTCGGCGGCGCCGTTCGCGACCTCCTGGCCGGTCTGACACCGAAAGACTTCGACATCGCGACCAACGCTACGCCCGAGCAGGTGCGCCACTGCTTCCGCCGCGCACGGATCATTGGCCGCCGCTTCCAGATCGTGCACGTCAGCATCGGCGCGGAGACCCTCGAGGTCACCACTTTCCGCGGCCATCACGGCGAACACACCGGCAACAAGGCGCAAACCGACGAACAAGGTCGGGTGCTGCGCGACAACGTCTTCGGAAGCCAGGAGGAGGACGCCGCGCGCCGCGATTTCACGGTCAACGCGCTGTACTACGACCCCAGCTCCGAGATCATTACCGATTACCACCATGGCGTTGCCGACCTGCGGCAAAAGACGCTGCGCATGATCGGCGACCCGAAGACGCGTTACCGGGAAGACCCGGTGCGCATGCTGCGGGCTGTACGCCTGGCGGCCAAGCTCGGACTGACCATCGATCCGGCGGCCAGCCGACCGATCCGCGAGATGTCCGAGTTGATCGACAACGTGCCGCCGTCGCGCCTGTTCGACGAGATGTTGAAGCTCCTCACCTCCGGGCACGCGCTGCGCTGTGTCGCGCAATTGCGCGAAGAGGGATTGCACAAGGGCCTGCTGCCGCTCCTCGACGTCATTCTCGAACAGCCGCTCGGCGAACGCTTCGTGCTGCTCGCCCTGGCAGCGACCGATCGGCGCGTCGAAGAGGGCAAGCCAATCTCACCCGGCTTCCTTTTCGCGACGCTGCTGTGGCACGAGGTGCTGGCCAAATGGACTCTGTTCAAGAGCCGCGGCGAACCCGCGACGCTCGCACTCTTCCTGGCCATGGACGAGGTCCTCGATGTCCAGGCCGGCAAGCTCGCGATCACCCGCCGCATTGCCGGCGACATCAAGGACATCTGGGCCTTGCAGCCACGCTTCGAACAACGCTCCGGCAAGCGGCCCTACGGCATCCTCGAGCAACCCCGCTTCAAGGCTGGCTACGACTTTCTGCTGCTGCGCGCCGAATCCGGTGAAGTCGAGCAGGAGATCAGCGTCTGGTGGAGCGATTTTCTGCACGCCAACGACGAGGGCCGGGCGGCGATGCTGTTGCCGCCAGCGGCCGGCGAAACCAAAAAACGCCGCCGTCGTCGGCGCACGCCAGCGGCCACCCGGCAATACCCGAACGCGCCACAATGACGCGCGGCCACGCCAGCGCATCAGCCACGGCGGCGAATGCCGACCGCCAGGCGAGCGAACGGCGTGTCGATGCGTCGCCGCTGCGCGCGCTGCCGGAAGTTTCGCATCTGGCCTATATCGCACTCGGTGCCAACCTCGCCGACCCGCTGGCACAGGTCCGCGCCGCGGCAACGGCGCTGGCCAGCCTGCCGGCATCGCGACTGTTATCGGTTTCTTCGCTTTATCGCACCGCCCCGGTTGGCATCCGTGGCCAGTCCGACTTCATCAACGCCGTTGCCGCGCTGGCCACCGGGCTTGGCGCGCTGCAGCTGCTCGACGCGCTGTTCGCCATCGAACGTCTTTTTGGCCGCCACCGCGAGTATCTCAACGCCCCACGCACACTTGACCTCGACCTGCTGCTCTACGACGATGCGCTCATCGACAGCCCGCGCCTGCGCGTCCCGCACCCGCGCATGCACCTGCGCGCCTTCGTCATCGCACCCTTGCTCGAAATCGCGCCGCAGGCGAGCATTCCGGGTCGCGGCCAAGCGGCCGCGTGGCTGCCGGCGGTCAGCATGCAACGCATCGCCAGGCTACCTGACTAGCGTTCGCGCGCGAACCCGCGTGCCGAGCGTGCCAAGCGTGCCAAGCGTGCCAAGCGTGCCAAGCGTGCCAATCGTCGACGGGTGAATTGATCGCGCTGGCGACGGTCAGAGAACGCTGATTTGCGGCATCATGGCCGATCAACAATCCCGCCAGGAGACTTCCGTGACCACCAACACCGACTTCGACCGCCTGCCCCCCCTTCCCTACAGCCGCCGCAGCTTCATCGTCACCGCTCTCGGCGCCGGCTTCGCGCTGGCGGTGCAGCCGGTCGCCGCCCAGACGCTGATCACCACCGACAGCGACGGCCTGACCGCCGGCGCGATCACGATCGACAAAGCCGATGGCGCAATGCCGGCCTATCGAGCGCAGCCGGCCAAAGGTAGCGGCTGGCCGGTGATTCTCGTCGTGCAGGAGATTTTCGGCGTTCACGAACACATCAAGGACGTCTGCCGCCGCCTGGCCAAGCTCGGCTACCAGGCGATTGCGCCTGAACTCTACGCGCGTCACGGCAATCCGCAGCAGTACAGTGACGTGCAGGAGCTGCTCAAGCAGGTGGTCAGCAAGGTGCCCGATGCGCAGGTGATGGCCGACCTCGACGCCTGCGTCGCCTGGGCGCAGGCCAATGGCGGCGACACCGGCAGGCTGGGGATCACCGGTTTTTGCTGGGGCGGGCGAATCACCTGGCTGTACGCGGCGCACAACCCGCGGCTAAAGGCCGGCGTCGCCTGGTACGGCAAGCTCGTTGGCCAGGTCAACGAGCTGACCCCCAGGCAGCCGCTCGACGTCGCCGGCGAACTGCACGGGCCGGTTCTGGGGCTCTACGGCGGCGCCGACGCAAGCATCCCGCTGGCGAGCATCGAAGAGATGCGCAAAGCGCTTGCGCTGGCGCCCAGCGCCGCCAGCCGGGCGTCGACGATCCGGGTTTATGACGGTGCACCGCACGCCTTTCACGCCGACTACCGACCGAGCTACCGCAAGGACGCCGCCGACGATGGCTGGCGGCGCCTGCAGGCGTGGTTCAAGGAGCACGGCGTCTGATCGTGACGGCGGCGGCTGATCGCCGCCGCCGTCACTACAGCCGTCGCCCGCAGAGTCACCGCCGGCGTGTCAAGCGGTACTGAAGCACAGGTATTTGAGCTCGAGATACTCGTCGAGCCCGTGCTTCGATCCCTCGCGGCCCAGCCCGGACTGCTTGACGCCGCCGAACGGCGCCACCTCGTTCGAGATCAGCCCGGTATTGATGCCGATCATGCCGTATTCGAGCGCTTCGCCGACGCGCAGACAGCGCCCGACGTCACGCGAATAGAAGTAGGCGGCGAGTCCGAACTCGGTGTCGTTGGCCATCAGCACCGCCTCCGCCTCGTCGGTGAATCGAAAAACAGGCGCCACCGGCCCGAAGGTTTCTTCGCGCGCGACACGCATTTCCGGCGTCACGTCGGCGAGCACCGTCGGCTCGAAAAAGCTGCCGCCGAGCGCATGCCGGCTACCACCGGTGACCACCCGCGCGCCCTTGTTGAGCGCGTCGGCGATGTGCTCCTCAACCTTGGCCAGCGCCGCCGCATCGATCAGTGGCCCTTGCGTCACCCCTTCGTCGCTGCCTGGCCCGACCCTGAACGACTGCACCCGCCTGGCGAGGCGGGCGACGAAGCTGTCGTACACGCCGTCCTGAACCAGCAAGCGGTTGGCGCAGACGCAGGTCTGGCCGGTATTGCGATACTTGGCGATCAGCGCGCCTTCGACGGCGGCGTCGACGTCGGCGTCGTCGAAAACGATGAACGGCGCATTACCGCCAAGCTCGAGCGAGAGTTTCTTGATGGTCGGTGCGCACTGCGCCATCAGCAAGCGGCCAATTTCGGTCGAACCGGTAAACGACAGCTTGCGAACCACCGGGCTGGCGGTCAGGGTGCCGCCAATGGCCACCGGATCGCCGGTCAGCACGTTGAGCACGCCGGCCGGCAAATCGGCGTCATGCGCCAGCCGGGCCAGCGCCAGCGCCGTCAAGGGCGTCTGCTCGGCCGGCTTGACGACCACCGTACAGCCGGCCGCCAGCGCCGGCGCGACCTTGCGGGTGATCATCGCCAGCGGGAAGTTCCAGGGCGTGATCGCCGCACAGACGCCGACCGGCTGGCGGATCGTCAACAGCCGCCGATCAGCCGCCGGAGTCGGGATGGTTTCGCCATAGGCGCGCTTGCCTTCCTCGGCAAACCACTCGATAAAAGACGCGCCATAGGCCACTTCACCGCGTGCTTCGGCGATCGGCTTGCCGCATTCGGCGGTCATCAACTGCGCCAGGTCCTCGGCATTGGCGAGGATCAGGTCGTACCAGCGACGCAAGACAGCCGCGCGCTCCTTGGCCGTCCTCGCCTGCCACGCCGGCAGCGCGGCTTCGGCGGCGGCGATCGCGCGCGCCGTCTCGCCTGCGGCCATTAGCGGCACCTCGGCCAGGGTCGCGCCGCTTGCCGGATCGACGACCAGCAGCGTCCGACCGTCGTCGGCGGCTTCCCAACGCCCGTCTATGTAACAGTTGGAGCGCAGCAGGCGCGGATCACTAAGATGCATGTCAACCTCCGAAATTCCGAAAGCCGCAGTTTATACTGTGCGCCATGCGTGTACTACAGTTCCTCATCGCTGCAGCGCTGTCGCTCCTCGTCGCCGCCTGTGGCAGCACCAGCGAGCGGCGATCCGAGCTTCGCGAGCGACCCGTGCTTAGCGAGAAAAGCAGCAACGTCGTGATCTTCGCACTGGGCCTGATCGATACCGGCTACCGCTTCGGCGGCAAGAATCCCGAAGCCGGTTTCGATTGCAGCGGCATGGTCGCCTACATCTACGGACACGCCGCGGGCGTCAAGGTCGGCGGCAGCGCCGCCGACATCGCCCGCGCCGGTCGGCCGGTGCCACGCGACGACCTGCACCCCGGCGACCTGCTGTTCTTCAACACGCGCAGCTCTTCTTTTTCGCATGTCGGGATCTACATCGGCGATGGCCGTTTCGTCCATGCCCCATCTACCCGCGGCAAGGTGCGTATCGATTACCTGGCTACCGAGTACTACGCGCAGCGCTTCGAGACCGCGCGCTCGTACTTCGAGTAGCGGCGACCCGCTCGCCGCTCCGGCATCGTCACAGCGGCGAGCGGCCGTGCTCTGCGGAAAGTCACGACACCAGTGCAGCAGCGCCCTGCAGCCGCCGACACGTCATTGCCAGGAGGCGTAACCGACGCGGCAATCCAGATCTTTTTACATCAGTCGTTGCGCAGTTCGACGCGGCCGTCGACCACCCGCACGCGGTCGCCCTTGTGAACCAGCGGCGGCTCGCTCTGGGTGATGGAGGCAAAGCTGCCATCTTCGTAGCGGATCGTGAGTTCGTAGCTGCGCACCGGCGCGCGCGCCTGGCGGTCGTCCTTGACCGTACTGCCGGTGCCGATGATCGGCGCGGTCACCATATGCGCGTCGGCGGCGCCGACGTTACGCCTGGCGGCAGCGGCCGGGTCGCGCCGCCCGCTGCCCGCAGCAGTCAGCGTGCGAATCGCAAAGACGACACCGCAGAGCTGGCAAGGACCGCTGCGCTGCTCCTGCTGCAGCTGGCGATAGTCCTCATCGCCGCTCGGCAACTGCAGCGCGGTTTGCGCCACCACCAGTTGCGGCCAGGACAGGGCCAGCGATAGCGCCACTGATACGGCGCCGACGATCGTCTTGCGTTGCATGACAAGTACTCCTCTCGAAGCATGGTAACGGCCGCCGCGGCAAACGCCCAGGCCGGGCCAGAGCGGCCATCTTAGCACTGCCCGAGCCGGCGCCAGGGCGGCCAAAGCGCGCTAGTATGTGCCTGTCAGCTCACCTTGACGAGATCTCGGAAACCGTCCCATGGACCCCAAGTCCTTCGTTGACTCCGCCGTACTGCTACTGGTCGTCGCCTCGATCGCCGTCGCCGTCTTCCGGCATTTCGGCCTCGGTTCGGTGCTCGGCCTGCTGGTCACCGGCGTCGTCGTCGGGCCGCATACGATGGGCCCTTTCGTCACCGCCAACGTCGACGACGTGCGCCAGTTCACCGAACTCGGCGTCGTGCTGCTGCTGTTCCTGATCGGTCTGGAGATGAAGCCACGCCACCTGTGGGATCTGCGGCGAACGCTGTTCGGCCTCGGTTCGCTGCAGATTGTCGTTTCGGCGCTCCTGATCGCCGGCTATTTCAGACTCTTCCAGTACAACTGGGGAACGGCGCTGCTGATCGGCAGCAGTTTCGCGCTCTCGTCCACCGCTTTCGTCGTGCAAATGCTCAGGGACCAGGGCGAAATCGCCAGCCATCACGGACAGACGGCTTTCGCCGTGCTCTTGATGCAGGATCTGGCGGTCGTGCCTCTGCTGGCGCTGGTGCCGGTCCTCGCCGACGTCGGGCCGCTGGCCAGAGACACGCCCTTGTCGGAACAGATCGGCCTGGCGGCGGCGATGGTCGCGCTGGTGGTCCTCGGCGGTCGCTACCTGGTGCCACGGATTCTCGACCACCTGGCGCGCCAGAACAATCGCGAAGCCTTCCTGCTGGCGGCGATGGGCGCGGTCTTCGTCGCCGCCTGGGCGATGCACCACGCCGGCATGTCGATGGCGCTGGGCGCCTTCCTGATGGGCATGATGCTGTCGACCTCGCGTTACAGCCTGCAGATCGAGGCCGGCATGGAGCCGCACAAGGGCCTGCTGATGAGCCTCTTCTTCGTCGCCGTCGGCATGTCGCTGGACCTGCGTGCGTTGCTCCAGCACCCCTTCGAGTTCACCTCGCACGTCCTGGCGATCGTGGCCATAAAGGTCGGCGTCCTCTACCTGCTATGCCTGGCCTTCGGAACGGGTCGCCGCATCGCCTTGCGCGTCGCCTTCCTGTTGGCGCAGGGTGGTGAGTTCGGTTTCGTGCTCTTTGGCGCCGCCAAGGCGCTGGGCCTGATCGACGATCTCGTTTTCGTGATGGGCGCGGCGATCATTTCGGTGACCATGTTGCTGACGCCGCTGCTGGTGAAACTCGGCAATCACCTGGCACGGCGCGCTACCGAGGCACCGAGCGGCGTTCATCAGAGCTTCCGCTACGCTGGCCAGGGCAACGAAGCGGCCGTGCGCGTGGTGGTCGGCGGCTACGGCCGCGTCGGCCACACCGTCGGCACCATCCTGGCCAGCAAAGGAATTCCCTACGTGGCCTTCGACAGCGACGCCGTACTGGTCGCCAGATGGAACGCCGAAGGCCACCCGGTCTTCTACGGCGACCTCGCTGACCCGCAGTTGCTGATTGCCGGCTCTCTCCAGAACGTTGACCTGGTGGTGTTGACCATCGACCAGCGACCTACCGCCGTGCGTGCCGTGTCGCTGATTCGCACGCAACTGCCGCAGGTGAGCATCGTCGCCCGCGCCCGCGACCTGGCGAGCTGCGACGCGCTGCTGCGCGCCGGCGCCAGCAAGGCCTATCCCGAGACGCTCGAAGCCAGCTTGCGACTGGCCGCCGAAACCCTCGAGGCGCTGGGCGTCAGTGACAGCGAAACCGATATGTTGCTGCGCGAGGTGCGCAGCGCCGACTACGCCATGGTGCGCTCGGGCCCGGAGGGTCGACCGGCGGCGACGCGCGACGAGCAGCGCTGAGCGCGCCGTCGGCGCGGCGCGGCCACCGCCAAGAGCACCAAAGCGCTAATATGAGCTTGTTGAATCGTCACGCCGAGCGTCCGAAAACATGTCATCCGTCATCCCGATCCGTTACATCGAACCCGTCTACCGCCCACCCAGCGAGGCGGCGTCGCTGATTCTGCCAATTACCGACGGCTGTTCGTGGAATCACTGCACCTTCTGCGAGATGTACACCGCGCCGCAGAAGCGCTTTCGCGCGCGCGCCGAGGCCGAGGTGCTGGAAAGCATCGCGCGCACCGGCGAACGCTTCGGCAGCGAGATTCGCCGCGTCTTCCTGGCCGACGGCGATGCCCTGGTGCTGCCGACGAGCCGCCTGCTGACGGTGCTGCAGGCGATCCGCGAGCAGCTACCGGCGGTTCGCCGGGTGTCGACCTACTGCCTGCCGCGCAACCTGCGCCGCAAGTCGGTCGACGAACTGCACGAGTTGGCCGCCGCCGGCTTGTCGATCGCCTACGTCGGCGCCGAATCCGGCGACGATGAAGTTCTCGAACGCGTCAACAAGGGCGAGACCTTCGCCTCGACCTGTGACGCGCTCGACAAGCTCGGCGCCGCCGGCATCAAGCGCTCGGTGATGATTCTCAATGGCCTCGCCGGCCCGCAGCTGTCGCTACGGCACGCCGAAAACTCGGCGCGCCTGCTCAACGCCACGCAACCCGAGTATGTCGCAACGCTGGTCGTCAGCTTTCCGCTTGGCGAGCAGCGCTTCCGAGGCGCCTTCCCCACCTGGCGGCCACTCAGCCAGCACCAACTGTTTGTCGAAATGGAGCACTTTCTCGAACAACTGCAGCTCAAGCGTACGGTCTTTCGCAGCGACCACGCGTCGAACTGGTTGATCCTCAAGGGCACCCTGGGCGCCGACAAGCAGCGCCTGCTGCAACAGGTGCGGCAGGCAATCGCCTGCCCGGAGAACGCCGATCTGCGGTCGGCGTCGGCGCGAGGCCTGTAAGTGAGCAACGATTACGCGCGCTGCGCACAACTGATCCGCCAGGCCGACGGCCTGCTGATCACCGCCGGCGCCGGCATCGGCGTCGACTCGGGGATGCCCGACTTTCGCGGCCCGCACGGCTTCTGGGGCGCGTATCCGGCGCTCGGCAGGGCGCGCCTGGCCTTCGAGCAGATCGCCAATCCGGCCGCTTTCGCCAGCCAGCCACGCCTGGCCTGGGGCTTCTACGGCCATCGCTTGCAGCTCTACCGGCGAACGCAGCCGCACCAGGGCTTCGAGATTCTGCGGCGCATCGGCGAACAAATGCCGCACGGCGCCTTCGTGTTCACCAGCAACGTCGACGGACAATTCCAGAAAGCGGCCTTCGCCGCAGAGCGCATCAGCGAGTGTCACGGTTCGATTCACTACCTGCAGTGCAGCGACGGCTGCGACGCTTACGAAGGCTGCGACGCCGACCGGGACGGCATCTGGCCGGCCGACGACTTCGACCCCGAGGTCGACGAGGAGCAATGCCTGCTGCGCTCCGACTTGCCGCTGTGCCCGCATTGCCAGCAAATCGCCCGACCGAACATCCTGATGTTCGGCGACTGGCGATGGCGGAGCGAACGCAGCGACGCGCAGGACGACCGGCGGCGAACCTGGCTACGCCAGGTGACCAACCTGCTGACCATCGAAGTCGGCGCCGGCACCGACATCCCGACCGCCCGCCTGCTCGGCGAACGCGTCAAGGGACCGCTGATCCGCATCAATCCGGGTGCGCCGCAATTGCCGCCAGGCAAAGGCGTATCGATCGCCGCCGGCGGCCTGGTCGCGCTGCGCGCGATCGCCGCGGCGCTGGACTAGACACCGCTGAAACGGAGCGCCGCGATGCCCTCTTCCCTATTGATAGCCGAGCGGGCGGGCGCGACGAGCGTGTCGCTGAGAGCCACCTTGCTGATGGCCGTGCTGACGACGATTGCCGGCTGTGCGACACCGCCAGCGAGCCCGCACGCGCCGCTCAATCGCTGGAGCCAGCTGGGCCCGGATGGCGTCGTCAGCCTGCGGGCGATCGTTACCGCCGACGACGACTGCCCGACGGCGACCGTCGACGGCAACGCGCAGCGCCTGCAGCGCCGCGCCGAGGCGACCGCAGCGGCAAAGCCCGCTACCTCGCCCAGCAATCCGGCGTATCGACCCGAGTTTCTGGTCACCGCCTGCGAGCTCATTGTGCCAGCGAGCACGCGCCAGGCGAGCATCGCCGGCCAGCCGGTTAACTTGCCGCACGGCCACCCGCAACGCATCGTCGTGATTGGCGACACCGGCTGCCGGATCAAGGTCGCCGCGCCCAGCACCAATCCGCCGATCCAGGATTGCGCGAGCAGCAGCGCCTGGCCCTGGCAGCGCATCGCGGCGGCCGCCGCGCGCACCAAGCCTGACCTGGTAATGCACGTCGGCGACTATCACTACCGCGAATACTGCGACAACCCCACAGTGTGTGCACCAATCAGGGAGCAGCAGGTCGTCGTCGGCTACGGCTGGCCCGGCTGGAACGCCGACTTCTTCGCACCGGCGGCACCCCTGTTGACCGCCGCGCCGTGGATCATGGTGCGCGGCAACCACGAGAACTGTGACCGTGCCGGCGATGGCTGGATGCGCTTTCTCTCGCCGCTGCCCTACCAGACTTGCGACGACCAGTTGTACCGCACGGCGACGGCCTCGGTACTGGCCAACAATCGCACGGCCAACGCCTACCGCGTTGACCTCGACGAGCAACTGACGCTGGTCGTCGCCGACAACGCAGGTCAGCAGGACTACCGGCCCGCGGCGGCCACCAGCGGCGATGTCGATCTATTCAGAGACCAGTTGCGCGTTCTCCAGGAGATTCCCGAAAGCAGGCAGGTGTGGCTGCTGACGCACCGGCCGCTGTGGTACGACCTGCTCGCCACGTCGTCGCAGCCGAACGCCCTGCAGGTGGCGCTGCGCAAGACGCTCCCGAAGAACGTGCAGATGATCGTCTCGGGCCACGAACACGCCTTCGAAACGATCAATTTCGCGGCCACCGCCGACCCCGCCAGCTATCCGACGGGCCGGCCGGCGCAGCTGATCGTCGGCGTCGGCGGCACCGAGCTTGAAGCCACCGATCCGCAGTCACCGTTCTACGAAGGGAAAACCGGTGCCGGCAGCGCCGAAAGAGCGCGACCCGGCAAGCAGCTGTACGACGGCGTCGCCGCCAGCAGCGGCATCGTCCTCAACCGCTACAGCTTCCTCTTGCTCGAACGCGGCAGCGCGGGCTGGTCCGGCACGCTACTCGACGCCGACGGGCTGCCGCTCAGCCACTGCCAGTTGAACGGCAAGCGCAAGGAAATCGCTTGCGGCGTCCCTGCTCCTTGATTCGGCAAGGCAGCACGCGCACGAGTCGGAAAAGAAACAGGTCGCGATCAGGCCCTTGCCGACGGCACTTCGCCGGACGACATCCGACAGCGTCGAGGCAAAGGGTGTTTGCGGTTTGAGGCTTGCCATAAGAACGGAAGATCGGCTTAGGCCTTGGTCATGTTGTGGGCTCGGCTTTCCAGCCAGAAAAGCTCGCCACGAGCGCCGTCCCTTCGAATAGTAGGCTTCCGCTGAGAAATCACCGGGTTCGGGCGCCTTTTACGAACTCAAGTGAAGCCCGAAATAATTCGAGATCTTGCTCGTAGTCTGCTGCGTCGGCCCTATCGATTTGAATCCACTCCCTCGAACTTGCCATCCCACCGGGTTGAAATGGAACGACGTTGTTTCTCGAGAATTGCAACTCGGACGCAGTGGAGGCCGGCACACGTAGTCCGACGCCATTTCCACTTATACAAGCAAACATCTTGTCGTTGACGAAGAAGGCGTCAAGGTCGCTAATTTTTCTTGCGCTGACGCCTGGAAATTTAAGAAAAAGGGTATCGATCTGCGCCTTGCGGCTTGTTTTTTGGATACGGGTGTTCAAAGGTGCTCCATCGAGTGTGCCATGATAAAGGCGATTAAATTTTATAGTGAAATACGCTGGAGTAATTGAGGCTGCAAAAGACCGATGTCAAGGTCTGGTTTTATTGGCCGCGCCCTGTCGATTTCTTCAGTGTCGCTGTCTAACGGCTGCTTTCCAAGATTGTCAATGCGGACTCCCGACCCAGGGGCGACCTTCGTCGTCGCTGGGAGCGGACCTCCAAAAAACGGATCAGATGGTGGCCTCGCGCGGTCTATTCTCCTTCGTTAGGGAGCGCGACGCCATGCTCGTTTTCAAGTACAGACTCACTCGCAACTCCCGGCAGGACGCCTCGCAGCCAAGTGCACCTTGGCACGCTACGCGCCTCGATTACGCGGTCCAAGGAAGAACCAGAGGATCAAGCCCAGCACGGGCAGCAGCACCACTGCGACTATCCAAATCAGCTTCTTCTCGTTCGAAGCAGAGCCTTGAAAAATATTGATAATTGCCCAGATATCTCCGATCAGTATCAGGAGGCCTAAGACGCCGCTGTATTCGAAGTTCATCATTTGGGTTCCTTCCTTATTCAGTGAGAGCTGTCATTCCCTGACGCCCGCCAGGTGCACGCCTAATCGTGCAGAACTCATTCGGCTAAACAGAACTGGCGAATTTCGCCAATTTTCGCACAACCTCCAGGTCTTCAGGAATTGCCAGCACATTTTCTGCTCTAGCAAGTGCCAAGCGGGAATGGTGTATCGCGGCGCCCCGAATCTCGGCATCTCCGATCGATGCCAGCGACTCAAACGCTTTTTGTAGCCGCCCCGCGACTTCAATGGCACCCGCTCCGTCACGAGCAATCGCTGTGAAGGCATCATCAAACATGTCCCGCAAACATATTTTCGGCACCTCCACACGATCACATTCAGAAATGCGTGTGTCGTCCTCCTTGACAGGCTCACTCCAAAGCGCAAAAAGTCGCACGAACGTTCCAATAATTCCGATTGCTGTACCGGGATCATTGACAGCAGGTGACAACGCTCGACTTGCGATTTCAGAAAGAACGATAAGACCGAATCGAGGATCTTCGTCGAATTGTCTGCCATTACCGAGTATGAATGCCTGTGCTACCCGTCTTGCATCGATGTCAGACAAATCACCTGAGTCTGCAGTCACATAGGCAAGCGCTCGGCCCGGCGCAGAAAAAGTACCGGGCAAGGCTGCTACGGTGATTCGTGCTCGCGATTCTTCCGCATACGTCTGCAGCGCGGTGACATCGACGCGCTGCACATACCCGATTGACCCGCCGTAAATGGCCTGACCCTCATTCTGACACGGTCCTGCAGGGACACCGCGAAGTGTAGGGGCGCATCGCCTTCGCTGTAAAGCAGCAGCAGTCGCTGCCTCAACCTTATCGATGGTTCCCCCGAGGCGCCCAAGGCGTGCGATTCGATCCACCCAGCTCACGAACGTAATAACAACCATGGCAAGAATCATTAACGTTAGAGAAAATAACGCGAAACGACCTGCTCTATCGTAATAGCCATTTTGTAAGGCGATAAGCGCGACGATGCTGAAGATGAAGGCACCAATAAAAGTCGAGAGAGCGTTCTGGGAAACGTCGTCGGAGATGACCAGGGAAAAAGAGCGCGGCGTTGCGGTGCTGCTGGCCGACGCATAGGCCGAGACCATCGATGCGACAGCAAAGGTGGAGATCACCAACATGCTTGCGGCAATAATGTTAAGCAGGGTCTCTATCGAGCCTGGAGTAATCGCCGGAACAAGTGGGCCGATTCCGGTATTGTCCGCCGTCTTCGCAAGGAACACTACCGCCGTTGACAGCACGCACATCGCGAGAGGCCTGACCCACAGCCGCTCGCCGATGCGGTTTAGAAGGAACCTCAATCGATCACCCATTACTTCATTCCCCAGTAGTTCGGCATGACGAGCCGCTACGAAGCCCTCTTCCGGTGGTCAAATCTCCCGGCAGAAAACTTTTTTGCGTGTAGAGTTCCACAGTGCATGTTGTTTATTACGAACATCTGTTTAGGTCGGAAGCAAACTTTTTCCACTATTGACGCCAAACGCTTACATAACCGGAAACCTTACCAAAGGCTTGCTTTTTAAGCCGTAACTCAAGGTTGCCTTGCTGATTTTAGATTTACTATTTATCAACACCATCCACAATGATAACACCCATAGAAGCAGGCATGGCAATCACTATTAGGCGTTTAAATGCGACGAGCGTGTCTGTAAGCACCGGAATTTATTTAATTAAAACAGCACTAACACAACAACTATTTCCGTAATCGTATAAGCAATTGCTATACGCCACAAAAAAACAGAAATTCTGTACTTTCTATCACCTTGGAATACACTTTCATATGCGACAATTCCTAAAAATAAACAGTATCAGCAGGTTATGTGCAGGGAGTGTATCGCCTGGTTTCCAGGCCTCTTCAGAGAACGCAATTGGAACGGCCAAGGCAAAAGCACCAATATCGACTTGACTTGCGTCCTCTAAGTTAAAGCTAACGGTCATGACATGTCGAGATACCCCAGATCATGAAAGTCATGACCGCCCCCCTCTCACTTGCAGTGCGCATTCCGGCTTGCACGCCGGAATCGTTCGCCGGGCAGGGAGCGTGCTCCCTGAATTCCCCGCCTCACCCCTGGCCCTTCTCTCGCAAGGGGAGACGGGAGTTTCGAGAGTCGCGTACGCTACTTTCACATTAAAGTTCATTTCCTTTGCCTTGCTTTGTATTACGGTGCCAGATTTTCTGCATAACTTCGCCCTAAGTCGGACGCCGGAAGCCTCCCGCAGCAGGCTCGGAGCCCTATGAGCGCTGATGCCATACCGACTAGAGAATCGTGAAAGCCGGCACTTGCCAGCCTAGGGCGACAGCCTACACCCAGACCGCGTCAACGGCTGCTTTCGGCAGACTTCTTGACGGTCGGCTACTGGCCGGCTGCCGCCTGTCGCTGCAGGGTGTCCCATGGGCCAGGATGCGACTACGGCGTCATCTGCAATGCTCTCCGAATTGAGCACCATCATGACGCACAATGTGCCGCAGCACTGCTCTGCACCGCAAACTCGCGTTGAGAAGCTGCGGCAGCTAATCGTCGCGGCGGAAGGGCAGATGCGCGGCCGCTTCGTCGCGGTACTCGGCGAGCGCCTGGCCTTGCAGCGCCAGGTGGCGGCCGAGCAACTCACGCATGCCGGGATCGGCGATCCAGTGCGCCGAATGCACGACGGTCGGCGTGAAGCCGCGCGAAACCTTGTGTTCGCCGCCGGCACCGGGTTCGAAACGCCGTAATCCGTTCTGCAGGCAATACGCGATTCCCTGGTAGAAACACAATTCGAAGTGCAGGCTGTGGTAATTCCCGCGGCAACCCCAATAGCGCCCATAGAGCACCTCGTCGCTGCGAAAACAGAGCGCGACGGCGACCGGCAAGCCGCGCTCTCTGGCGATGAAGGCGACCATCCGACGACCCAGCGCCGCCGCCAGATCGGCAAAACACGCCGCCGAGAAAACGGCATGGTTGTTGAATCTGGCGAAGGTGTCGGCGTAGAGCGCGTGCAACAATGGCCACTCGGCGGCGTCGATCTGATCGCCGTGCAGCGTTTCGATGCACAGGCCGCTAGCCTGCACTCGCCGCCGCTCGGCCCTGACCTTGCGGCGCTTGGCGGCGCTGAAAGTGGCCAGATAGCCGTCGAAGTCGCCAGCGCCGCCGTCGTTCCAGTGGAACTGGACGTCATGGCTGATCAACAGGCCGGCGCCTCGCAGGAGTTCGATTTCGGCGCCGGCGGGTAATGCCACGTGCCATGACGAAACGCCCAGCCGGCTGGCCAGCGCCTGCGCGCCGTCGACCAGCGCCTGGCGAATCGTCGCCGCTTGCGGCCCTTCGGCGACCAGCAGGCGCGGCCCGGCCGCTGGCGTATACGGCAGGCAACTCATCAGCTTCGGATAGTACTGGCGACCCAGTTGCCGATAAGCCGAGGCCCACGACCAGTCGTAGATGAAGTCGCCATGCGAATGCGTCTTGACGTAGAGCGGCAGCAGACCGACGACCGAACCGTCATCGTCGCTGGCCAGCAGATGGCGAGCGGTCCACCCGCCGGCGCTCGCCGCGGCTCCGTGGCGCTCGATGATCGCCAGGAAATCGGCGTTCAGAAAAGGGTCGCCGGGCGGACAGAGCTCGCCCCACAGCGCACGCGGAAGCGCGCTGGCCGCCGAAACAATGCTGATCGAGACGCGAGACGGCAAGAGAGGCCTCCGGGTTGCCAGTGGAAATCATCATCAAGGAAACACACGCGCAGCGAGCTTCTTCTCGCATCGGCAAGAGACGCTCGCGCCGCTTGATCTTGCCACAGCGCGAGGCCTGGTGAACATCCGCACGCGCCGCCGCTGTGCTCTGTCGATCGTCGTGCTTCACCATGCTGCGCCACGACATGCCAATCGCGGTGCGTCTGTGCCGCCTATTGGGTTACTATTTCTCCCTCTGGCAAGAGCACGCGGCGTTTTTTTTGAAGCTAATGTCTAATTGCATTATTAACCGGTAGTAACTATCATGCTTCTCCATTGCTTCGTGGTGGAGGAGATGTGGTGGGACGTGTGGCGGTGGCGCTGTCTTGCACAGCGGAGGTGAAGGAGGAATTGGAGCGTATGTCACGGAGTCGCAGTGGCGAGGTTCGCTTGGCCGAGCGAGCGAGAATCGTGCTGGGTTGTTTGGAGGGTCTGCGAAACGACGAGGTTGCCCGCGCAGTTGGCGTACGTGCGAACACGGTGGGGCTGTGGCGTCGGCGCTTTGCCGAGCATGGTTTGTCGGGCTTGCGTGATGCTGCGCGGCCGGGCAAGCCGGCGAAGTACGGGCAGGATCTGCGTGACCGCATTCTGGCGCAACTCGAACGGACACCGCCGGAAGGTATGGCAAGTTGGGATGGTGGTTCGCTGGCGAAGGCGCTGGAAGTATCGGACGATGCCGTGTGGCGCGTGTTGCGTCGGGAGGGCATCCAGCTGCAGCGGCATCGCTCCTGGTGCGTGAGCACGGACCCAGAGTTCGCCGCCAAAGCAGCGGATGTCATCGGGTTGTACCTTAACCCACCTGAAAACGCGCTGGTCCTGAGCGTCGACGAGAAACCCTCGATCCAGGCTCTGGAGCGTCGGCGCGGCTATGTCCAAACCAGTAGCGGAAAGGTGGTTCAGGGACTGAAAAGCACCTACAAACGCCATGGCACGGTCAACCTGTTCGCCGCCCTCGAAGTGGCCACCGGCGTCATTCGAGGCAAGACTACCCTAACCAAGAAGCGCGCTGATTTCCAGGCCTTCATGGAGGAGACCATCGCTGATGAACCCGTCGACCGTGAGATCCACGTCATCTTGGACAACCTCAACACGCACAAGAAAAACGACGAGTGGCTCGCCGCTCACCCCAACGTCACCTTTCACTTCACGCCCACCAGCGCCAGTTGGCTAAACCAAGTGGAGATTTGGTTCGGCATCTTCCAGCGCAAGACCCTGAGAAACGCCAGCTTCTCGAGCCTGGATCAACTCGTTGCCGCCATTCACAGCTTCACCGCGGCTTACAACCAGAACGCCGCCCCATTCGCCTGGCGAAAGCGAGAGGTCAAGGGCGCGCAGCTGCGGAATACTATCGTTAATCTATGCAATTAAACACTAAGGGTCATCACACGTCGAGATACCCGAGATCATGAAAGCCATGACCGTCCCCCTCTTTCCCGGCCCCTCTCCCGCGGTGGGGAGAGGGGCGAGGGGAGATTCGGGAGTCGCGTGCGCGGCTTTCACATTTACAGGAAGGCGATCGATGATACAGCTGTCCCCCCGGGTGTTCCTGGCCATCGCGGCCGCCCTTTTGCCGTTTTCGGTTCTCGCTTCCGACGCCGCCCTGTCGACGACGCTCGACCTGACCGGCCACTGGGCCGGCTTCGCCGCGCTGGCCGTGTTCTTTATCGCTTACGGCCTGGTCATTGCCGAGGAAACACTACACCTGCGCAAGTCCAAACCGGTGATGGTCGGCGCGGGAATCATCTGGGTGCTGGTGGCGTTCGTCTACGCCCAGCATGGTGACACGCATACCGCCGAGACGGCGGTACGCCACAATCTGCTTGAATTCGCCGAACTGTTCCTGTTCCTGCTGGCGGCGATGACCTACATCAACGCCATGGACGAACGCGGCGTGTTCGACCTGCTGCGCGTCAAACTGGTGACGCGGGGCTACTCGCTGCGAACCATCTTCTGGATCACCGGCGCGCTGTCGTTCTCGATTTCGCCGGTCGCCGACAACCTGACCACCGCCTTGTTGCTGTCGACCGTGGCCATTGCCGTCGGTGGTCAGAACAAGAAATTCGTCGGTGTCGCGTGTATCAACATCGTCATAGCCGCCAACGCTGGCGGCGCCTTCTCGCCGTTCGGCGACATCACGACGCTGATGGTCTGGCAGAAAGGCCTGGTCGACTTCGCGCAGTTCTTCCATCTGTTCATCCCTGCGGTAGTCAACTGGCTGGTGCCCGCGGCAATCATGAGCCTGACCATCGGCAAAGGCGCACCTGACCCCGTTCACGAAGAAGCGACTCTCCAGCACGGCGCCTGGGTGATCGTCGGCCTGTTTCTTCTGACCATCGTCATGGCGGTCTGCGCGCACAACTTCCTGCACCTGCCACCGGTGATGGGCATGATGACCGGCCTCGGCCTGCTGAAATTCTTCGGCTACTACCTCAAGCGGCGCGCTCACTTCTTCCCGGCGTCCGAGCAACAGCTGATGAGCGACAGGGCATTGGCACTGGACGGCGCGTCGTCGACCCAGAAAATCAACGACGGTGCCAAGCAGTACAACATCTTCAAGTCGCTGGAGCGTGCCGAGTGGGATACGCTGATGTTCTTCTACGGAGTCATTCTCTGCGTCGGCGGGCTCGGCACCATGGGCTACCTGGCGCTGGGCTCGCAGCTGATGTACGGCCAACTCGGCCCGACCACGGCCAACATCCTGATCGGCTTTCTTTCCGCAGTTGTCGACAACATTCCGGTGATGTTCGCCGTCCTGGCGATGCGCCCGGATATGGACCACGGCCAGTGGATGCTGGTGACGCTGACCGCCGGCGTAGGCGGCTCGCTGCTGTCGGTGGGTTCCGCCGCAGGCGTCGCCGTGATGGGCCAGGCCCGCGGCGTCTACACCTTCTTTTCGCACCTCAAGTGGACCTGGGCGATCTTGCTCGGCTACGCCGCCAGTATCTGGGTGCACTTCCTGGTCAACGCCAGTTTGTTCCACTGAACACCGCTCAGCGCTGGCGGCTGGCCAGCGCTTGCAGGCGGCGGTAGAGCGTCCGCTCCGACAGACCGAGCTGGCTGGCCAGCTCTTTTCGGTTGCCGGAAAAGCTTTCGACCGTCTCGGCGAACGACGAAGCGTGCCGATCAGCGAGGCCGCCTCCCGCTCGCGGCATGCGTTCGGGTGCGCTGGCAAGCGGCTTGGCGTCAGCAGCCAACCCAGACTCCAAGCCAGACTGCAAAGCCAACTCCAGCGGCAGGTGCTGCAGGCGAATTTCATCGCCGTCGCAGAGCAGGCAGGCACGCTCAAGGATGTTGCGCAGTTCGCGCACGTTTCCCGGGTAGTGATAGCGGCTCAGCCAGGCGGCCGCCGCCGGCGCCAGGTGGCTGGCAGAATGCCCGGCTGAGACCCGACCGAGCAGGCTTTCGGCGAGCAGCAAGACGTCGGTACCGCGCTGGCGCAAGGGCGGCAGCCGTATCGGAAAAACATTCAGCCGGTAGAACAAGTCCTGCCGAAACTGCCCGCCGGCGACCATTTCGGCGAGTGGGCGATGCGTCGCCGAAACGACCCGGACGTCGGCCTTGAGCAGTTCCGACGAGCCGACCCGGCGATAGGTAGCGGTTTCCAGCAAGCGCAGAAGCTTGATCTGGATCGACAGCGGGATATCGCCGAGTTCATCGAGAAACAGCGTGCCACCCGCCGCTGCCTCGATCAGGCCGGTGCTGCGGCTCGTCGCGCCGGTGAAGGCGCCGCGCTCATGGCCAAACAAGCTGCTCTCGAACAGCGTTTCCGGCAGGCCCGAACAATCAACGGCAACGAAGGGCCGTGCAACGCGCCGGCTGAGCTGATGTATGGCATTGGCGACGAGTTCCTTGCCGGTACCCGATTCGCCCTGCAGCAACACCGATGCCTCCGACGGCGCCACCCGCGCGACCAGCCCCATCATCTCCAGAAAAGCCGGCGAGCGACCGAGCAGCCCCTGCACGCCAGCAAGACTGCTGGCTCCCGGCAGCGGCTCCAGCTTCTCGACGTAATAGGCGATCGCGCCGCTGCCGTCGCGGATCGGCGACAACTCGATGTTTTCAAAGCTTTCGCCGCAAGACGTGTGATGGAGGTGCAGCACCCGCTCGCGCTCGCCCGATTGCAGGCTGCGCTGCAGCGGGCACGACTCGCCGGCCTGATCACAAGGCACCGTGTAGCGATGCGAGACCTCGAAGCACTTGCGGCCAACGACTTCCAGGCGATCGAGCCAGTTCGCCCGATACGCCTCGTTGGCAGCGAGTATCCGATAGTCGCGGTCGCACAGAATGTGCGGTTCGGGAAGCGTCTCCAGGAAAGACACCAGTTCCACCAGCGATTCTTGATCAACTGCCATCGAAGGCCACCACTTCTGCCGAATTGACTGCCAAATGCTGCCATATTGGCAGCAGGCTGTCAAAAACGACGGCCGTCGTCGCCCTCATCGTCAGCCAAGCCATTGCTTTCCCGGAATTTGTTCTTTGCCGCGCCAGCTGGCACGAATCTTGATAAGCACTTACTGATACTTGCCTATTGGCGGCAGTCGGCCGCTTCGCCCTGCCCCTCTTGATCGACAGCAAAGGACACCACAGCATGCAAATCGCCGTCACCAGCCAGGATCGAAAAGTGATCACCGAGCACGCTGGAAAGTGCCGCAAATTCTGGATTTACGAGCTTGAAAAAGGCGTGCTCGTCGGCAAACGCCTGGTCGAGCTTTCCATGCAACAGAGCTTGCACGCCAGCCCCCAACAACTCGCCGAACCGCTGGCCGGAATCAATATCCTGATTACCGGCGGCATGGGTGCCGCGCTGCACGATCGCCTGATGCAGAGTGGCATCCTGCCGGTGATCACCAGCGAGGAAGATCCCGATACCGCTGTCGCGGCCTTGCTCGCCAACGAGTTGCAGCGGCTGCCCGTTTACCGGCAGCATCACGAATACAGCCATTAAGGCCGGACGCAAGCCGAAATCACCAGCGAATAGCGAGGTAAGGAACATGAGCACGACTTCTCCAACGCTCGACATTGGCGCCCTGCAGCGCTTGCGGATTCTCTGCATCTCCGAAACCGGCTGGTTCGATACCACCACCGTGTTCGACGACATCCGTGCCGCCGGCGGCGCGCAGACCGACCAGTACGCCATTCCCTGGCCACCCTTCGGAGCGCTGCACGCCGACAACGCCGCCGGTTTCTCGGCGCTGCTGGAAGCCGAGGCGACCGACGGCAGCGTCCGCCGCGTGCTCTTCGACACCGGCTGGAACCCCGACTGGATGGACCGCCGCTTCGCCGACGAGGGTATCGACCGGCTGTTGCAGGAACGCCGCATCGAAGCCCTGATCATCAGCCACGAACATTTCGATCACTTCTGGGGAATCAGCTCGACGCTCAAGCACTACCCCGGAATCCCGATTTACATCCCGGAAGGCTTCCATCCAGCCGGCCTGGCCTTCATCCGACAACAAGGCCATAGCGGGACGCTCAGCACCGTGTCGAGCGAGCAGCCGCTGCTCCTCTTCCCCGGCCTGGCAGTCGCCAGCTTCCCGATGAGCACGCTGCTGCAGGTCCAGGGAGAAAACGTCGTCTACGCCAGGCTGCGCGACCAGGGCATGGCGATGATCACCGGCTGCGGCCACGGCGGCGTCCTGAACCTGCTCGATTATTCCCGCCGGACCTTCAGCGGCGGCGAGCGCATCCATGCCATCTATGGCGGCTTGCACCTCTCGCCGCTCGAAGACTGGGACAGCCAGCGTGACCAGATCGTCAAGGCACTCAGCGACTACGGCATCGCCCGGATCGGCTGCAATCACTGCACCGGCCAAACGGCGGTCAGGAAAATGCTCGCCAGCGGCCTGCCCGTGCAGCGCGGAACGGCAAGCAAGGGCTCGCAGACCGACTTGTTCCTCGGCAACGGCGACGTGCTGCAACTCGGTTAGATGCCAGCCGCCGCCGCAGCACCTCAAACGCCGACATCGACCAAATTCGCCTTGAGCACGTCGACCAACACCTGCGGCGCGATGCCGACCAGGTAGCCGCGACGGCCGCCGTTGATGTAGATCGTGTCGAGTTCGAGAATGCTGCGTTCGAGATACACCGGCATCGCCTTGCGCGTGCCGAAGGGGCTGGTGCCACCGACCAGGTAACCCGAATGGCGATTGGCGACCGCCGGGCTGCACGGGACAATCGTCTTGACGCCGATGTGGCGAGCGAGTTGCCGCGTCGACACGTCGCGATCACCGTGCATGAGCACCAACAGCGGCCGCTTGCCCTCGTCCTCCATCACCAGCGTCTTGATCACCGCGTGCTCATCGACGCCCAACTCGCGACTACTGACCGCCGTACCGCCGTGCTCCTCGTAGGCGTAGGGATGATCGGTAAACGCCACCCGCGCCGCACGCAAGACGCGTATCGCCTGCGTGACCGGGAGTCGTTCCTGAGACATGGCGGCAATTGTACGGCCAGAGCTTGTAGCGCGTGCGTGCCGGAACACGCCAGGGTCCGCTTCGCTGTCGCTCCCCGTCGCCGGGGAGCGTGTCTATCGTGGCTGTGATGGTCATGCCTGCGTATTCCACACCAAACTGGACACCGATTCCAGACGAAACTGGACAGTGATTCCACGGCAAACTGGACACCGATTCCAGAGCAAACTGGACAGTCATTTGTAATATCGTAGCGCGCGGGATAACCGTGGCACCCTCGGGAGATTTGCCGAGGCCCACATGGCGAATAGCAGGCTATCCATGCGCAAGATTCTTGACGTTTTACGGCTGTCCCTTGAGGGCGGCCGCAGCCACCGCGAGATCGCCCGGGCGACCCACGCCTCACCGACGACCGTCGGCGATCTCCTCCGTCGTGCGAAGCTCTACGGCGTCACCTGGCCACTGCCGGCGGGAATGAGCGAGCCGGAGCTGGAGGCGCAGCTGTACCCGCCGGCGGCACCGTCGAACCAGACCCGCCCCGAACCCGATTGGCCGGTCGTGCACCGCGAACTGCGGCGCAAGGGCGTCACCCTAGATCTCCTCTGGCAGGAATACAAAACCGAACAACCGGCCGGCTACCGCTACAGCGGCTTCTGCGCCCTCTACCGTCAGTGGGTCGGGCGGCTCTCGTTGAGCCTGCGCCAGACGCACACCCCGGGCGAGAAACTGTTCGTCGACTACGCCGGCCAGACGGTGCCGATCACCGACCCGATGAGCGGTGAAATCCGGCTGGCGGCGATCTTCGTCGCCGTCCTCGGCGCCTCCAACTACACCTACGGCGAAGCCACCTGGAGCCAGAGCCTGCCGGACTGGATCGGCAGCCATGTGCGCACCTTCGAACACCTCGGCGGCGTCACCGCCCTGATGGTGCCCGACAACCTCAAGAGCGGCGTCACCAGCGCCTGCTACTACGAGCCCGAACTCAACCCGACGTACCGCGACCTGGCCACCCATTACGGCACCGCGGTTCTCCCCGCCCGGCCGCGTCGCCCGAAAGACAAGGCCAAGGCCGAAGCTGGGGTGCTTCTGGTCGAGCGCTGGGTCCTGGCGCGTCTGCGCCACCAGCGTTTCTTCAGCCTGGCTGAGCTCAACCGCAGCATCGCCGAACTGATGACCCGGCTCAATAACCGTCCGTTCAAGAAGTTGCCCGGCTGCCGCCAATCGGCCTTCATCGAACTCGATCGGCCGGCTTTACTGCCCTTGCCGGTGACGCGTTACGAGTTCGCCGAATGGAAAGTCGTCAGGGTCGGCATTGATTACCACGTCGAGCTCGTCGGCCACTACTACTCGGTGCCCTACCGCTTCGCCCGCGAGCAAGTCGATAGCCGGCTGACGGCGAGTACCGTCGAACTGTTCCATCGCGGCACGCGCATTGCCAGTCATGTCCGCAACGACGCCCGCGGCCGGCACACCACCGTCGATGCGCACATGGCGCCGGCCCACCGGGCGGTACAGGGCTGGAATGCCCCGCGCCTACTCGACTGGGCCGGGCGTATCGGGCCGCATGCCCAGGGCGTCGTGCAGAGCCTTCTGCATCAACGCCGCCATCCGCAACAGGCCTATCGGGCGTGCCTGGGCATCCTGCGCCTGGGCCAGGCCTACGGGGACGAGCGCCTGGAAGCTGCCTGCGAGCGGGCCATCGCTATCGGGGCGACGTCCTACAGCAGCCTGAAATCGATCTTGAAGAACGGCCTGGACAAGCAGCGGGTGAGCGCACCCGCCCAGACCCATTTACCTCCGGAGCACGCCAATGTGCGTGGCCCCGGTTACTACCACTGAAGGAGCTTTGCCATGCTGAATCATCCGACCGTCGAGAGACTCCACCAACTGCGCCTGCCGGGCATGGCCCGGGCCTTGGCCAGCCAGGCGCAAAGCCCCGAGATCGACCAGTTGTCGTTCGAGGAGCGCCTCGGGCTGCTGGTCGACTGCGAGGCGGCCGAACGCGAGTCGCGACAGAATGCGGCGCGTCTGAAACGCGCCGGGTTGAAACAGGCGGCGACGCCAGAGGATGTCAATTTCCGGCATCCGCGCCGACTCGACCGGGGGCTGTTCGCCCGCTTGATGACCGGGCGCTGGGTGAGCGATCACCAGAACGTGCTGATCTGCGGGCCGACGGGGATCGGCAAGACCTATCTGGCGTGCGCCCTGGCCAACCAGGCGTGCCGGCAGGGGCATTCGGTCCTCTATGTGCGTTTGACGCGTCTCTTGCCGGCGCTGGCGATCGGCCGCGGCGATGGCAGTTATCTGAAGTCGCTGGCGCAGTTGGCCAAGACCGAGGTCCTGGTGATCGACGAATGGGGGCTGGCACCGCTCTCCGACGAGAGCCGCCGCGATCTCCTGGAGATCTTCGATGACCGCCACGGGACGCGCTCGACGATCATCACCAGCCAGCTGCAGGTCGAGCATTGGCATGCGTCGATTGGCGATCCGACGCTGGCCGATGCGATCCTCGACCGGCTGGTCCATCAGGCACATACGCTGGACCTCGATGGCGAATCGTTGCGCAAGCCCGAGACGCCGGTATGAACGCCTCAGCAAGCCCAACAAGTTACCCACCGCCGCCCGCCAGCCCGCCTGCTATAGAAGGAGCGCAGCCTGGCGGGCGGCCGTGGATAACTCTGCGCGGTGCCACTCGTTGCGCCCAAAGCGCCCCACGGCCTGTGCCCTCGATTGCTGCGCTGCTGGCATGGCAACCCCTCCATCAAACCGTTACTGCGTAACGCTCAACAGGACCATCAACATGGCAAAAACTAATGCTCAACGGCAATCGGACTATCGCGTTCGTCACTTGAAAGATGTGGACGGCCAGGCCGAGCGGCTGAATCTGCTGGTCAATCTTCACGCCAAGCGTGCCTTGGAGCGCCTGGCGGCGTGTTACGCAGTAACGCAACGTGAGGTCCTTGAAAGCCTGCTTCGGGAGGCTGACCACGCCGCTTTGAAGCGCGCGGCGCGGGTTCCGAATGGAGAGACGGACTACTACGAAAAGCGCCTTCTATTGGCCAAAGAAGCCGTTACGCAGTAACGCCAAGCGGTTGCCTTTGCATGCCAAAAACTTGACCACAAGACGAGGCTCAGAGTAAAACCTTTTAACCCCGCGTCGCTACGCTCCGACTGTCCAGATTCACGTGGAATGGGTGTCCAGTTTGCCGTGGAATCGGTGTCCAGATTGCGTGGAATACACAGTCATGCCCTATTCCTCGCTGTTTCAATCCTCGCTTGCCGTCGCCGGGGAGCGTGTCCGCGCATCATCCTCGAGCGCGGCGACGACCCCGAAGTTTCAATCCTCGCTCCCCGTCGCCGGGGAGCGTGTCCCTGATCCCAAAAGTACATGGATTACTCCGCGCGGGTTTCAATCCTCGCTCCCCGTCGCCGGGGAGCGTGTCGGTCTGGCAGGATGTCGATGGAGCGCGATTCGAGCGGTTTCAATCCTCGCTCCCCGTCGCCGGGGAGCGTGTCTCGGTGTCGAGCAGGGCGGGGTTGAGGAGCTGGATGCGTTTCAATCCTCGCTCCCCGTCGCCGGGGAGCGTGTCGATGCGGTATTTGAGCGCCCAGCCGTCGGCCGCTGTTTCAATCCTCGCTCCCCGTCGCCGGGGAGCGTGTCTTCGCTGTGAGCTGATCGGCGAGGAGGTTTAACCATGTTTCAATCCTCGCTCCCCGTCGCCGGGGAGCGTGTCTGCCGCCTCAACGTTTACGATCGCGGGCTGGGTAGGTTTCAATCCTCGCTCCCCGTCGCCGGGGAGCGTGTCATGACTCGACCATGAATCCCAGCCACAAACAACTCATTCAGGTTTCAATCCTCGCTCCCCGTCGCCGGGGAGCGTGTCCTTCGTCAACACCGACCTCGGCGAAGTCTGGAAAGTTTCAATCCTCGCTCCCCGTCGCCGGGGAGCGTGTCGCGGCGATTTCCTCGTCAATGGCGGTGCGGTATTTGTTTCAATCCTCGCTCCCCGTCGCCGGGGAGCGTGTCCGTTCGCGTCCAAGTGCTTGTGCAGGCAGCGGTTCTGGATCGCTTTGCGCGAACCTCGACGCGAACGGGATGCTGCCGGCAATTGAGAATGCTGCGTTGAATATTTTCCATGCAAAAACAAGGGCGTGCATGGCGCGCGAAACTCCCGCGTTGTAAGTATTCGGTGAACCCGTAGCCCCCGCTTTTTTGGTCGGCGTGGTTCAGTCAGCGATTGGCGGGTAGACCGGAAATCTGGACTGGACACAGCAGCGGAAATCCGGCACCATGCGGCGCATGGACACGGGTGCGGACATCATTGGCGGAGGATCGGCGGCAAGTCACCGCCAAGTGGCGCCGTTCGCCGAGGTGTTGGTGACGTTGACCAAGGAGCAGGAAATCAAGCTCCGCTGGGAGGCCAGCTTCTGGCGGAGCCAACATCGACAAGCGCTGGTTCGGTTGGCGCAATCGGAGGCCGCTCATCGGGTGGAAATGGCGCAAGCGGCGGCGCGCGAGGCGGCCTTGCGCAGCGAACTGGAGCAGGCCAAGGGCAAGATCCGCGATCTGCAAAAACGCCTGTTTGGTCGCAAGTCAGAACGCTCTTCGGGAGCCGAGAAGAACCCGGCGGCGGACCAAAAATCGTCGCGAGCTCGAGGTCAGCAACCGGGAGCAGCGGGTCACGGGCGGAACCCGGAAAGTCACTTGCCGACGCAGATCGAGGTCATCGACATCGACTGCCCGCATTGCCCGGACTGTGGTCTGGGCTACGTCGACTTTCCCGGCACGGAAGACAGTGAAGTCCTCGAGATCGAGGTCAAGGCCTACCGCCGGAAGATCTGCCGGCGGCGCTACCGGCGGACCTGTCAGTGTTCGGGCGCGCGGGGTATTCTGACCGCGCCACCGCCGGCACGATTGATCCCGCGTGGAAAGTACGGCGTGTCGATCTGGGTGCACCTGCTGCTGTCGAAGTTCTTGTACGGCCAGCCGACGCATCGGCTTCTGCGAGACTTGTCCGACCACGGACTGACGCTCTCGGCAGGAACGGTGGCCGGCGGACTGCGTGCCTTGGCACCGCTGTTCGAGCCGCTTGAAGAAGCACTGCTTGGCCAACTACGCAGCGAGAAACAGTGGCACGCAGACGAGACCCGCTGGCGGGTCTTTGCCGAGACCGAAGGGAAGGTCGGACATCGCTGGTATTTCTGGGTGTTCCACGGCCCATCGGTCATCCACTTCGTGCTCGACCCGAGCCGCTCGGCGGCGGTGCCGATCCGGGAGCTCTCCGGTAGCGCCGGAGGAGTCATCATCTGTGATCGCTATTCGGCCTACAAGAAGCTCGCGCGAGTTCTTGACCACTTCATTCTGGCTTTCTGCTGGGCACATCAGCGGCGTGATTTCCTGGAACTGGCCAACGCCCATCCGGAGCTCGCGGACTGGGCACTGGCCTGGGTCGAGCAGATCGCTCAGCTCTACCACTTGAATGGACGGCGCCTGGAAGTCCGTAGCGACCCAGTACAGTGGGCCGAACGCGACCGCGCCTTGCGGCAGGCGATCACGCAAATGGCCAGTCAACGGGAAAGCGAACTGGCGAACCCGGCGCTCAAAATGCCGGCGAGCAAGGTGCTGCGAAGCATGCGCAAACATTGGTCCGGCCTGACCGTCTTTGTCGACCGCCCCGAGGTGGCGATGGACAATAATGCCGCCGAGCGCGCACAGCGCACGCCGGTGGTCGCACGCAAGAACTTCTATGGGTCGGGCAGTCTCTGGTCCGGCGCACTCGCCGCGACGATGTTCAGCTTGCTGCTGACGCTGCGCTTGTGGGGAATCAACCCGCGCACCTGGCTGACGGCGTATCTGGAGGCCTGCGCCGCCAACGGCAACCTGCCGCCGACGGACTTGAGTGCCTTTCTGCCCTGGGCGATGGCGACCGATCGACTGGCTCAGATGCGTGGCATCCCGGTCGATCAGAGCCGTCCCATCGATAGCTCGTGAAGCCTTATTGCGGGCGTCACTTTACCGACGACGAACTGCAGGCCCTCTGCCGCCTGATCGAAGCCCATCCTGGCAGCAGCCGCGCGCAACTGTCGCGCCAGGTGTGTGAGCTCTTCGACTGGCGTAAGCCCAATGGCGAGCTGAAGGATATGACCTGCCGGGTGGCCATGCTGCGTATGCAGGCCGACGGCCTGCTCACCCTGCCGGCGGCACGACGGGCCGCTCCTCGCCAACCCGAGTATCTGCCTACTCACGCCACCGATCCACAACCGTTGCTCACCCAGCCGGTGCATGAACTGCCGCCGCTGCGTCTGCATCAGGTCGTCGGTTCGGCGAACTCGCGTCTGTGGAACGAGTACATCGCCCGCTACCACTATCTCGGCCACACGCCCATGGCGGGCAGTCAGAGCCGCTACTTCGTCTTCGCCGGCGAGACCCTGGTCGCCTTGCTCAGCTTCGGCGCCAGCGCCTGGAAACTCGCCGCGCGCGAGCAATTCATCGGTTGGCACGATGAGCAGCGACAAAGGAACCTGCAACTGGTGGTGAACAATGCCCGCTTTCTGATCCTGCCCTGGATCCAGTGCAAGGGCCTGGCCTCCAAGATCCTCTCGCTTATGCAGCGGCAATTGCCCAAGGACTGGCTGGCGCGCTACGGCTACCGCCCCGTACTACTCGAAACCTTCGTCGAGACGCCCCGCCATCGCGGCACCTGCTACCAGGCCGCCAACTGGATCAAGGTCGGCCAAACCGCCGGCCGAGGCAAGAAGTGCCCCACCCGCAAGTCGATCCTCCCGATCAAGGATATCTGGCTCTATCCCCTTCACCGATCCTTCCGATCAGTCCTCTGCCGCTAACCCGCCTCGGCAATGGCGCTGGCGCGCTACGGGTTGGCCGAATACTTACCCCGCGTTTTTCTGGTCGCTGGGGGTCCGCGCATGGCTGCGGGGCAGACTACACCAGCAGCGGCGCATCGTAGTCGAGGGCACGAAAACGACCGTACTCGCGAACTTCGCAAGCGCGCGTTTCGGCGAGCCGATAGACGCGCAGGCAATCCTCGTCGACGACGATTTCAGCCAGTAAGCGGCGCTCCAGCTCTTCGAGCTGCAGGCGGTCGACCCGGCATTCGAAGACCGACTTCTGAACGCGCTGGCCGATACTCTCGCAGACCTTGGCGACTCGCCGCAGGCGGCGACGGCCGGCGCGGGTCTCGGTACTGACGTCGTAGCAGACGATCACCAACATACGATTCACCTCGATAGAAAGGGTAGATAGCTCGCCATTTCACGACGCACGGTGCGTGCCAGAAAGCGCGCCTGGAGAAGCGGCAGCAGGCCGATCGCCACCGCTTGCTGCAGCAAGGGGTGCGCCAGCTCTTCGCGCTTCTTTTCTTGCCAGGCGACGATCACCGTCTTGCGTCCCGCGTCGGCGAGCGTCACCGCACCGCCTTCGTGTTCGGTGAAATCGCCAGCCTGCAGCTGGCCACGGTTGATCAGCGTCAACGCCAGGCGATCGGCCTGGGCCCTGAACTCCTCCATCAGATCGAGCGCCAAAGCGGCACGTCCGGGCCGGACGGCATGCAGGAAACCCAATTGAGGATCGAGCCCGACGGCCTCGACGGCCGAGCGGCAGTCGTTCATCAACATCGCATACAGGAAAGACAGCAAGGCGTTTATCCGGTCGCGCGGCGGCCGGCGACTGCGACCGTCCATGGCGAAAACCGCCCGCGACTCGGGACGAAGCACCAGGTTCAGGCCGGCAAAATACTGGCGCGCCGCCTCGCCTTCGACGCCGCGCACGGTGTCGAGGTCGCCGGCCGCCGGCAGCGTGCGCAGCGCAGCCGCCAGGTCGTCGGCGCGCCGGGTCAGATGCGCCCGATCGCCTTCGTCTTTGGCCTCGCGCGCAGCACGCAGGAGGACTTGCCGCGCGTTCCTTATCTTGCCGGCGACGAAGGCGCGCGCGATCGTCAGCGTAAAAGCCTGATCCGCGGCGCAGGCATGCTGCGCCTGGCGAAGCAGGATGTTTCCCGAAACCGGCCCTTCCATCCGCGCCTTGAAGCGGCCGTTCTCGGTGAGCAGCACCAGGCTCTTGCCCTCGTCGGCCAGGCGATGAATGAGCGCCGGAGAAACCAGCACGTTGCCGAAAAGAACGACGCCACCGAGATGATGCAACGGCACGCGTAGCCTTGTTTGCCTTTCCACCTCGACGCGCAGCGTATCGTTGTCGAGATGCAGGTAGGCCATCTGCGTGCTGACGTAGAGCGTGTTGAGCAGCGTCTGCATCGTCAATCGTCGGCCACAAAGAGCTGCGCGGCGAGTTCTTGCTGACGCGCCAGCGCCGCCAGCGGTGCCGGTTGGCAAAGATCGATCAGCGAGCATTCGCGGCAGCGTTCGTCGTTGGCCGGTGCCGGCAACTGACCGGCGGCCAGCGCCTGCCGGATTGCGGCGACCGTTTCCTCGACCTGCGCGCGCAGGCCATCGTCGATGGCCACCTCGCGGCGGCGATGCGAGGTGGCGTGATAGATGGCGCCAACGGCGACGTCCCGGCCGGTCATCTCTTCGAGACAGAGCGCTTGCGCGGCTAGTTGGACGAAGCCGCTACGCGGAGGAAACCCCGGTGCTGTCGTCGCGTTGACTCAAGATGTGACCTCGCCCCTCATCCGAGGGACGTTCATGACGAATGCGAGGTTACCGCAAGATGGAAGAGATGTCCGCTGTCGCAACGACGATTTTTGACACGAACTACGAGCTGCACCAGAAGCACCTGAAGCTCAAGGGCTTGCAGCCGAAGACGATCGACGCGTATTCGCGCGCCGTCCGCCGGGTGGGAGATTACTTCGCTCATCAGATCGACGATCTGAGCGAGGCCGACCTGTTGGATTACTTCGCCGACCTGCGTGAGACGCACTCCTGGAGTTCGCTCAAGCTCGATCTGTACGGGCTCAAGTTTTACTACGAGCACGTGCTGAAGAAACCCTGGGTGGCGCCCGGTCTGATCAAGCCGCCGCGTTCACAGCGCCTGCCGGACATCGTCACGGTCGAGGAGACCGAGCGGATTTTCCTGGCCACGCAGGTGCTCAGTTACCGGGTCTTCTTCTTCACCCTCTACAGTCTCGGCCTGCGCCTGGGCGAAGGTTTACGGCTGACGGTCGCCGACATCGACGGCGCGCGCGGGCGGGTGCATATCCGCGATGCCAAGGGCAACAAGGATCGCCTGGTGCCGCTGCCGACGGCCACCTACCGACTCCTGCGTTGTTTCTGGCAGCGCCACCGTAATCCCGTTCTGCTGTTTCCCAATCGCCGCGGCGGCTTGCCAGGTGCGAGCAGCGCCAGGACACCGCTCAATCGCAGCGGCGTTCAGAAGGCACTGCGGGCGGTGGTCGAATCCTGCGGGCTAAAAAAAACATTTCGCCGCACAGTTTGCGTCACGCCTATGCCACGCACCTGATCGAGGCGGGCGTCGAGCTCACCGAGGTGCAGAGCATTCTCGGCCATCAGTCGATTCTCACGACGGTTCGCTACACCCATCTGACGGATCAAACCCGGCATCACGCCATCGACCGCATCAACGCGCTGATGGACCGCTTTTGCCTGAGCAAGGGGACGCCGCGATGATCCGCCTCGGCTCTGTCATTGCCGAATTCGAAGCGGACTTCATGACGCAATTTCGCCACCGCCTGAGCTTCGATCAGCTTCGGGCACTCTCGGCGATGCGCGATTGCCGCGGCCCGGCCAGCCCGATGATGCAGCTCCAGTGCGAAGGCTGCGATCAGCAAAAACTCGTTCCGCATTCCTGCGGCCATCGCCTTTGCCCGCACTGCCAGCACCACGAGAGCCAGCAATGGCTGGAACGTCAGATAGAGCGCCTCGTCCCGGCCGACTACTTTCTGCTGACCTTCACGCTGCCGGCCGAATTGCGCGGGCTCGCTGCGGCGCACGCCGACGTCGTCTTCGATGGCTTGATGCGCTGTGCCTGGGAAACGGTGCACCGCTTCAGTCAGAACGACCGGCAGTTGCAGGGCACGCCCGGCGCCATCGCGGTCCTGCACACGCACTCGCGTCGGCTCGACTTCCACCCGCATGTCCATCTCGTCGTCCCCGCGGCAGCGATCGATGCCGCGAAGCAGCGCTGGCGACGCAAGCGGCGCGGCAAGAACGGCACCTACCTGTTCAACGAGAAGGCGATGGCCAAGGTCTTCCGGGCCAAAATGCTGGCGGCGATCGAGGCGGCCGGCATTTGCCTGCCGGCGTCCTATCCGCGGGAATGGGTAGCGCACTGCAAATCGGTGGGCAGCGGCGAGAAGGCCCTGATCTACCTCGGTCGTTACCTCTACCGCGGCGTCATCCGTGAACAGGACATCCTCGCTTGTAAGGATGGGCGGGTGAGCTTCCGCTACCGCAACGCACAAACCGGCAAGTCGGAAAAGCGCTCGCTAGCCGGCGCCGATTTCCTCTGGCTGATCCTCCAGCACGTGCTACCCAAGGGCTTTCGCCGCGCCCGCAATTTCGGCTTCCTGCACGCCAACTGCAAGCGCCTGATCAGTTTGCTGCACCGCTTGCTGAAGTTCGATCCCAGCCGCTTCACGCCGCCGCGCAAGGAGCGGCCAGCGATGCTTTGCCCGTGCTGTGGCTCCGTGATGTCAATTGTCCGGACGCGTATTCGATCAACATCGCCCGCCTTCGTCGCTGCTCCACCGCTCGTCGCGATCGCTGCCTGATCGTGTAAGCCGCCTTCACAGCGCTGTCCGGCCGCCTTTGGGACTTCAGTTTCCCCAAGCTGAGTGACGGGGTCGCCCGGAGTTCAGTGGCCGGGACGCCAAAACGGCCGGATTTGCGCGATCTTCGCTGACGGTGCCGCAGCGCGCGGCGACGGCCCGCTCCCCGCCCTTCGGCATTCATGCCTGCGGGGTAAATCCAAAAAAGATATTTGCAGAGGGCGCGCCCAGCGCTCCGGCCCGGGCTCGTCCAACAAACGGATCAGATCGTGGCTTCGCACGATCTATCCTTATTCGTTGCACTGCAAATCGGTGGGCAGCGGCGAGAAGGCCCTGATCTACCTCGGTCGTTACCTCTACCGCGGCGTCATCCGTGAACAGGACATCCTCGCTTGTAAGGATGGGCGGGTGAGCTTCCGCTACCGCAACGCACAAACCGGCAAGTCGGAAAAGCGCTCGCTAGCCGGCGCCGATTTCCTCTGGCTGATCCTCCAGCACGTGCTACCCAAGGGCTTTCGCCGCGCCCGCAATTTCGGCTTCCTGCACGCCAACTGCAAGCGCCTGATCAGTTTGCTGCACCGCTTGCTGAAGTTCGATCCCAGCCGCTTCACGCCGCCGCGCAAGGAGCGGCCAGCGATGCTTTGCCCGTGCTGTGGCTCCGTGATGTCAATTGTCCGGACGCGTATTCGATCAACATCGCCCGCCTTCGTCGCTGCTCCACCGCTCGTGGCGATCGCTGCCTGATCGTGTAAGCCGCCTTCACAGCGCTGTCCGGCCGCCTTTGGGACTTCAGTTTCCCCAAGCTGAGTGACGGGGTCGCCCGGAGTTCAGTGGCCGGGACGCCAAAACGGCCGGATTTGCGCGATCTTCGCTGACGGTGCCGCAGCGCGCGGCGACGGCCCGCTCCCCGCCCTTCGGCATTCATGCCTGCGGGGTAAATCCAAAAAAGATATTTGCAGAGGGCGCGCCCAGCGCTCCGGCCCGGGCTCGTCCAACAAACGGATCAGATCGTGGCTTCGCACGATCTATCCTTATTCGTTGGAGGTGGTCATGCACGCCTTTCGCCGCCTTGCCCTTGCGCCCATGCTTGTACTCGACGGGGTAAGGCGTTCCGTCGGCGAGAAACTCGACGACGTCGGCCTTACCGATCAGGCCAAGCCGGTCGCACCACAGCGGCACCGCGCGCGCGACGCGAACTCCTGCCCGCGTTTCCATGCCCACCTGATCGACACGCGCATGCACCGCCTGCCCGCGCATGGTATGCACGTTCTCGGCGAATGCCTGCTCGGCGTGGATCAGCAGGCATTGGCGCGGGCAGTAACACCAGTGCTGAATGGCCGACACTGGAATCGGCTCGGCGTAGTCAGCCACCGGCGCCAACTGCCGACAGCGGCCGCAAGCGAATTTCAGCGCGCGTAATGACCGCCAGAGAACCGTCCGGCACCTCGGCCAGGACACGCAAGGCGGCGGCCACTACGTCCGCGATGACGATCGGCTGAATTCGGAAGACGAGAATGGCCGGCGGCGGAGGCACGCCCTGAAAGAAGACCAGGTCGCCAGAATCGGCGTCGAAGGTCAACAGGCAGCGGCCTTCGCGGCGTGCAAGATCAAGCACCGCTCGATCGTTGATGCCCGGGCTGCTACGCGCTACCGCCAGCACATCATAGCCAGCGGCGCCAATGCTGTTGACCGCCGGCAAGGGGAAGTTCTCGTCGGCCAGAACGCTTCGCGTCACGCTACGATCCCGGGTGGGTGAATCGCCGCGCGCATGATGTAGGTCTCGTCTTGCAGGCAATCGCGAACGAAGGCAAACACCGCCTGCAGATCTTCCGCCTGCAGGTGCGGATAGATTTCGAGTATCTGGACCTCGCTCCAACCGGACGCCAGCAGATCAAGAACGAGTGCCACGCCGATGCGTGTGCCCTTGATGCGGGGTTTTCCGAACAGCGTGTCCGGATCGGAAACAATACGCTCACGCCAGTCCATGGCCTGACTCCTTATCAAAACCCGGGAATGATTTCCGGGGTGAGGCCGCTCGTTCTCATCTCCACCCGGCCATCGCGGCATACGATCAGCGAGCAATATACCTTTCTCGCCGACGACACGCTCGGCTTGCCGTTCAACACCGCCTGATCAAGGTGACCCCCGGCAAGACCGAGAGAGACTGGCCAAGCGCGACCTCGCTGCCATCGAAGAGCACGGAATAGGCCGTGAAGGCGCGCACCACCTCGTCGCCTTGCCGTAGCACCGTCAGGCGGTCGAACAAGGCGTGTGCCGGCGCATTGCCGAGCTCGGAATCGTGCTTGAAGACGTACAAGCCGCGTGTCGCCATTTCACCTCGAGCCGCCGAACGATCTTCCTCGAACATGCTTTCCAGCGACCTGAAGAAAAGTTCCAGGTCGGCCTCGCCAAAGCCGGTTTGCCGCGCAAGATGCGCCGAAACAAAGCCGTGGGCACGGTACAAGCCATAAGGGACGGTGAACTTTCGCCCCATCGTGCGGTTGTCGCCGCTCTGCTTCTCGGCTTCGGCTTCGGTCGCGACGGCCATGCGCGTGATCGAGTGTTCGAGTGCCACCACCGGCGAAACCGAGCGCGCAAAGGTCAGCTGAACGGGGCCGCGCACCTGCCCACAGTTCACGCCGGTGGACATCACCGCGCCAAAGGTGCGGACGTCGAAGAAATTACGGCACATCCACTGGCGTGCTTCATCGACGGCGTCGCCGCCCTTGCGCTTCTTGTCGTCGCCCTTCAGCAGGTCTTTCTTGCCGATGCCTTCGTAGGCACGCTCATGCTGCCGGTTGAGGATCGCCTTTTCCTTGACGTAAATCTCGTAGGGCGGCTGCTCGCCGTGGACGATGCCGACGTAGTTGCGCACCTTGCGCTTGATGCAGACGTCAGTCACCAGTCCGTGGCCGGTTTCGGCATCAAGTCGCGGCAGGTTGCCGGCATCGGGATCGCCGTTCGGATTGCCGTCCTTGACGTCGAAGAGCAGCACGAAATCGTAGCGGTGGTTGAGGCTCATGGTCGTTCCTTATTCAGCAGTGGCGGGTTGATCGGCGGCCTGAGCTTCGGCCCGATTGAAAAACGACTGACGCTGGTGGTAGTAGCCGACGGCGAAGCGGCACTGCTCGGTCAGGCTCAGACGCGCCGGCACATCGGCCAGCCCGTCGACGATCTCGGCGAGCAGTTTCTCCAGATTGACGGCTTCGCCGCGGTTGGGAAGTTTGGCGAGGTGATGGTTTTTCAGGCGCATCAAGGTCGGCAGGACAGTCGTCGGTGTCGTCGAGAAAGCGCCGTAGTAGCGATCACGAATGCTGGCGTTGAGGTTGCCCTGGGCGCGTTCCTGGACACGCTCCAGCGCAGCGAACAAGCGTCCGAGGCGGTAGCCGGAATCGATATTTTCGGGATTGAGCGACACGGTGACCTCCTTGTCCTGGCGATTGCGAATGAGGTAGGCCTTGAGCAGGGCGGCACGCGGGAAACTCACTTCCCGCTCGGCGCGAATACGTCTGAGCGTGCTCTGCATCAAGGTTTCCGGATAGGGCAGCGCCTTGAGGATGGCGCGCATGACGTCGCCGCCGAGCTTGGGAGCGATGTTCTCGGCCTTGCCCTGCAGCGCGGTGCTGCTCAAAAGACGGTACAGCGACAGCGGCGCCGCCGCTTCGTAAGCCGGCCGATCGATTTCCAGGTCATCGAAGTGACGCTGGAAGGCGGTCGCCAGCTCGCGGATCCTCGCCACGTGCCAGAATCGGACGGCGATACGCGCGGCGTTTGGCGACAAACCCAGCACGTGAAAGCGCTGCTGGTCGTCGGTGGTGAACGGGCGTCCGTCGCGCACGCAGGCGTAGAGGCTCGCCACCGCCTGCGTTCCCCGGTCGGGATCGCGATCGTCCCGGCGCGCGTCGAGGAAATCCAGAAAAGCCGTCTCGAATGGCGCACCGCTTTCCTTTTCAGCCCAGAACACCGTCGACGCGTCGCCGACCTGGATTCGTTGTCGGGAGCCCTTGCCGAGCAAGTGGTTCAAGGCCGTGGTATAGGCGAAAGCGGCGCGGCTGCCGATCGGCGCGTTGAAGCTCTGCGCCTTGCCGTACGAGCAGAAGGCATAGAGGTTAAAGGAAACGATATTTCCCCCCGAGGTCTGCGCACCCCAGACGCCCTTGATCGATGGATGCAGCCGTTCAATGACATCCGCCTCACCGGAAACGAGGCAGATGCCGTCTGCCGGCGCGCCCGGCCCGCCTTGCCCGGCCTGCAGCGCAGCGACCACGGCTGGCCGCTGACAAACGAGTACCGGGTCGGTATGCAACTCGAAGCTGAGCAGGGGGTTTGTTTCCATGATTTCCGCGCCGGCGGGATGGGACGACAGTTCCTCGCGGGTCGACGGCACGTGCTTTTCGAGAAAGGCCTTGACGGCACGAAGGCCAGCGTCCTCGGGATCACCGCCAAAAGCGTCGACAAAGCGCTGGACGAAGGCCAGATGTTGCTCGGCAACGCGCTCGGGTTTGCCGCGCGTGTCGACGCCGAGAACGTACTCGGCGGTGTCCCACAGCAGATTCGCTGCCACGCCTGAAGTCTTCTTTACGCCCTGGGGAACCAGTTCGGCTTTACCCTCCTTCTTCTTGCCCACCCCCTCGCGCCGGTCCGCCAACTGCAGCAGGCGGCCGCCCGCGTCGATCACCAGAACGAACGGAATCGCCTTGACTTCAAACCCCTCGGGCGCCAGGCTGGTCCGCGGATCGGTGGCCTTGCGCGCGTAGTAGTCGGTGAGCGCCTGGAGAATCATCGTCTCACCTCCGGGTCATTCCAGTCGGGAACTGCGAGGACACCGCTTTTCAACTCGGCACGGAAGAAGCGGGGCTGTGGATCGGCCGGGTTGTCGAAATCGAGATCGTGCAGCATCCAGCCAAGATCGCGGCTTTCGACGATCGGCGCGGACGCTGCCTGGAGGTCTTCGACCAGACGAAAATCGCAGGCGAACTCGCGACAGCCCAGATAAGGCTGATTGACGCACTGACCCTTGCGTGCTCGGCGCTCGAACATGGCCATGAACTTGGGCATGTTGTTGGCCTCGTCGGCAGCGCGCTGCTCGTCGGCATCCTTGATCGGCTGCCTGACGAGGTGAGGAAAGTTCGACCGATGGCGCGAGCCGTCGCGAAGTTCAAGGCCGGCATGGATTCGGTAAGCGACGTCGCGCAGGAACAGCCCCGCGCGCTGTTGGCGAACGTCTTCGACGTACATCCCGAGCTCACCGCCACCTCTGTTCATCGCACTCTTGACGCTGTTGATCGGCACGACGGTGCCAACCTCGTTGCGACGAAGTGCAGATTTCCTGATCCCGGCCGGGAATGTAGGTAGAATTCCGGAATTGCACGTGGCACTTTATTTTGACGGCCATGATTTTCTTATGGCATAAACCAAGCTTCGCTAGGAGTGCAAGGAGGAGCAGACGTTGAGGCAATCGTGGCTTCCAGGGTTTCCGGATGGTGCGCAGAAAGTGGGAGAAGGGTTGGCGATTCTGGAGAAGGATGGCCAAGCGATCTACTTTGTTGGGGGAGACAATTACTTCTCGCACCCCGTAGGAGACGACGCTGGCCGCAGGTTCGCTCTGACCAGCCTGATGGAGAACGGGCACGTCAAGGCGGTCGAACTGGAAAGGCCACCGCTGTGCATCCCGCACCGCACGCTGATGAACTGGGTGGGACAAAGCCGCAAAGCCGGGCCATCGTCTTTCTTTCGACCGGCGGCGGCGAGCCGGCCGCGGATCATGACGCCGGACAAGAGTGCCGAATGCGCGCGGCTGTTGAGCGAGGGAAAGCGTCCTGCCGAAGTGGCACGGCAGGTGGGCGTCCAGGAGTCGACGCTGCGCAAGGCGATCCGGCGCCAGGGCGTGCCGCAGTTGGCCGCCTTGCCGCAAGAGGCAGGGGAGTTGGAAGCGGCGAGCACCAAGAGTGAGCGCAGCCGGGCGGATGCGGAAGCCGCCGCGGGGATGGGCACCGCCTGCACGCGCGCCGACGAGCGGATCCAAACGGCGCTGGGATTGGCGACCGGTGCGACGACGCGCTTCGAAGCGAGCCACGATGTGGCGATGGGGGGGCTGTTGGCCGGCTTGCCGGCCTTGTGCGCGAACGGGCTACTGACCGGCCTGGATCGCCATCTCAAGCTGCCCCGGGGATTCTACAGCGCCTTGCACATCCTTCTCGTCCTCGGCTTCATGGCCCTGGGGCGAATCAAGCGGCCGGAACATCTGCGACAAACCTCGCCCGGAGAACTCGGCAAAGTCATCGGCCTGGACCGGGTACCGGAAGTCCGCACCCTGCGGGAAAAGGTCCATCTGCTGGCCAAGACGGGTGACCCGGCAGCCTGGATGCGGGATCTCGCGAAGCTCTGGATGGAAAGTGAGCCAGAAGAAGCGGGTTACCTGTATGTCGATGGTCATGTTCGGGTGTATCACGGCGAGCAGGCCAGGCTGTCGAAGCGCTACGTCTCGCGCGAACGCCTGTGCCTGCGGGGCACCACCGACTACTGGGTTAACGATGCCCTGGGTCGCCCGTTCTTTGTGGTTTCGCAGCCGCTCAATGACGGACTCGCCGAGACCCTGCTCAAGGACATCGTCCCCCAACTGCTGGAGATTGTCCCGGGACAGCCGACGCCGGCCGAACTGGACGCCGACCCGACCCTGCACCGGTTTGTCATGGTCTTCGATCGGGAAGGGGCCACCCAGAGTCTCCTCGGCAGACTCTGGAAACAGCGCATCGGCGCACTGACCTACCGCAAGAACGTCAAGGACCTCTGGTCCGAAGAGGTGTTTCAGGAACAGGAAGTCCATCTGCCGGCAGGCGGCAGCACCGGGATGAAACTCGCCATGCGCGAAACCCGACTCGGCACAGGCGATAGCAGCCTGGCCGTGAGCGAAGTTCGTCGGCTGACCCAGACGGGACATCAAACAGCCGTGATCACGACCGCCCGGCAACTCGGAAACACCACCATCGCTGGGCGGATGTTCGCCCGTTGGTGCCAGGAAAACTACGTAAGTATTCGGTGAACCCGTAGCCCCCGCTTTTTTGGTCGGCGTGGTTCAGTCAGCGATTGGCGGGTAGACCGGAAATCTGGACTGGACACAGCAGCGGAAATCCGGCACCATGCGGCGCATGGACACGGGTGCGGACATCATTGGCGGAGGATCGGCGGCAAGTCACCGCCAAGTGGCGCCGTTCGCCGAGGTGTTGGTGACGTTGACCAAGGAGCAGGAAATCAAGCTCCGCTGGGAGGCCAGCTTCTGGCGGAGCCAACATCGACAAGCGCTGGTTCGGTTGGCGCAATCGGAGGCCGCTCATCGGGTGGAAATGGCGCAAGCGGCGGCGCGCGAGGCGGCCTTGCGCAGCGAACTGGAGCAGGCCAAGGGCAAGATCCGCGATCTGCAAAAACGCCTGTTTGGTCGCAAGTCAGAACGCTCTTCGGGAGCCGAGAAGAACCCGGCGGCGGACCAAAAATCGTCGCGAGCTCGAGGTCAGCAACCGGGAGCAGCGGGTCACGGGCGGAACCCGGAAAGTCACTTGCCGACGCAGATCGAGGTCATCGACATCGACTGCCCGCATTGCCCGGACTGTGGTCTGGGCTACGTCGACTTTCCCGGCACGGAAGACAGTGAAGTCCTCGAGATCGAGGTCAAGGCCTACCGCCGGAAGATCTGCCGGCGGCGCTACCGGCGGACCTGTCAGTGTTCGGGCGCGCGGGGTATTCTGACCGCGCCACCGCCGGCACGATTGATCCCGCGTGGAAAGTACGGCGTGTCGATCTGGGTGCACCTGCTGCTGTCGAAGTTCTTGTACGGCCAGCCGACGCATCGGCTTCTGCGAGACTTGTCCGACCACGGACTGACGCTCTCGGCAGGAACGGTGGCCGGCGGACTGCGTGCCTTGGCACCGCTGTTCGAGCCGCTTGAAGAAGCACTGCTTGGCCAACTACGCAGCGAGAAACAGTGGCACGCAGACGAGACCCGCTGGCGGGTCTTTGCCGAGACCGAAGGGAAGGTCGGACATCGCTGGTATTTCTGGGTGTTCCACGGCCCATCGGTCATCCACTTCGTGCTCGACCCGAGCCGCTCGGCGGCGGTGCCGATCCGGGAGCTCTCCGGTAGCGCCGGAGGAGTCATCATCTGTGATCGCTATTCGGCCTACAAGAAGCTCGCGCGAGTTCTTGACCACTTCATTCTGGCTTTCTGCTGGGCACATCAGCGGCGTGATTTCCTGGAACTGGCCAACGCCCATCCGGAGCTCGCGGACTGGGCACTGGCCTGGGTCGAGCAGATCGCTCAGCTCTACCACTTGAATGGACGGCGCCTGGAAGTCCGTAGCGACCCAGTACAGTGGGCCGAACGCGACCGCGCCTTGCGGCAGGCGATCACGCAAATGGCCAGTCAACGGGAAAGCGAACTGGCGAACCCGGCGCTCAAAATGCCGGCGAGCAAGGTGCTGCGAAGCATGCGCAAACATTGGTCCGGCCTGACCGTCTTTGTCGACCGCCCCGAGGTGGCGATGGACAATAATGCCGCCGAGCGCGCACAGCGCACGCCGGTGGTCGCACGCAAGAACTTCTATGGGTCGGGCAGTCTCTGGTCCGGCGCACTCGCCGCGACGATGTTCAGCTTGCTGCTGACGCTGCGCTTGTGGGGAATCAACCCGCGCACCTGGCTGACGGCGTATCTGGAGGCCTGCGCCGCCAACGGCAACCTGCCGCCGACGGACTTGAGTGCCTTTCTGCCCTGGGCGATGGCGACCGATCGACTGGCTCAGATGCGTGGCATCCCGGTCGATCAGAGCCGTCCCATCGATAGCTCGTGAAGCCTTATTGCGGGCGTCACTTTACCGACGACGAACTGCAGGCCCTCTGCCGCCTGATCGAAGCCCATCCTGGCAGCAGCCGCGCGCAACTGTCGCGCCAGGTGTGTGAGCTCTTCGACTGGCGTAAGCCCAATGGCGAGCTGAAGGATATGACCTGCCGGGTGGCCATGCTGCGTATGCAGGCCGACGGCCTGCTCACCCTGCCGGCGGCACGACGGGCCGCTCCTCGCCAACCCGAGTATCTGCCTACTCACGCCACCGATCCACAACCGTTGCTCACCCAGCCGGTGCATGAACTGCCGCCGCTGCGTCTGCATCAGGTCGTCGGTTCGGCGAACTCGCGTCTGTGGAACGAGTACATCGCCCGCTACCACTATCTCGGCCACACGCCCATGGCGGGCAGTCAGAGCCGCTACTTCGTCTTCGCCGGCGAGACCCTGGTCGCCTTGCTCAGCTTCGGCGCCAGCGCCTGGAAACTCGCCGCGCGCGAGCAATTCATCGGTTGGCACGATGAGCAGCGACAAAGGAACCTGCAACTGGTGGTGAACAATGCCCGCTTTCTGATCCTGCCCTGGATCCAGTGCAAGGGCCTGGCCTCCAAGATCCTCTCGCTTATGCAGCGGCAATTGCCCAAGGACTGGCTGGCGCGCTACGGCTACCGCCCCGTACTACTCGAAACCTTCGTCGAGACGCCCCGCCATCGCGGCACCTGCTACCAGGCCGCCAACTGGATCAAGGTCGGCCAAACCGCCGGCCGAGGCAAGAAGTGCCCCACCCGCAAGTCGATCCTCCCGATCAAGGATATCTGGCTCTATCCCCTTCACCGATCCTTCCGATCAGTCCTCTGCCGCTAACCCGCCTCGGCAATGGCGCTGGCGCGCTACGGGTTGGCCGAATACTTACAAAACTACTTCGCGTACATGATGGAACACTATGATATTGATGGACTTATCGAGTACGGAGACGACTCTCTTCCCGGCACTCACCAGGTCGTCAACCCCCGCTGGCGGGAACTCGACAAGGCCGTCAGGCAAACCCGCCAGAGCGAAAGAAAACTGCAGGCCGCAATCGCCAGGACGGCCTTGAACGACGGCGGCGAAATCCAGAAAAACGCCGAGTCTGTCGAAGCACTGCAGGCCGTTCAGGAGGAGCTCAAGCGACTTTGCGCGGCGCGCAAGGCAAGCCCCCGAAAGGTGACGATCGACAGTCTGCCCGAGACCGAGCGACCGACCCAACTGCCGCCGCTGAACAAGATGCTCTGCGATACCGTGAAAATGGTCGCCTACCGGGCCGAGACCGCCATGGTGGCGCTATTGCGCCGCCACTTGAAGAAGGAGGACGACGCACGTGCGCTCATTCGCGAATTGTTCGTTTCTTCCGCTGACATCGAACCGAACGCGCTAGCCAACACCCTGACCATCAAAATTCACCGGATGGCCAGCCCAGCTCATGATCGCGCTATCGCCGCGCTCCTCGAGGAACTCACCCTGCAAGATTTTCCGCATCCGGAAACCGGGGCAAGAATGACCTTCACTCTTGTCTGAAGTGCCAACCCGGTTTCCTCCGAGATCAGGAAATCTGAAGTGAAATCCAGCGAATCGGTTTCAGCACCTCGATCCGGGTCACCCGCCAGCGAATCGCCGGCTTCCAGAGGATCGATTCGAAGATCGCCCGGGCCGCCGACGGCGTCATGACGTCGTAGCTCACCCGCTCGACCTTCATTTCCGGACGGGTGAAACAGGCGAAATCGCCACTTACTTCAAGACAATAATCTTTCAAGACCGCTCCTTTCACACAACCAGGCTGGCTGGCGCGTAATTCGGCACTTCCGGCATCAAGCCAAGCACGGCGTCGTACAGCGCGTCACTTTTTTGCATCAGAAAGTCTCCATGCCACTCCAGATCGCCGCTGGCGAGCAACCGCTTCCACTGGTACTCGTAGAGTGAAACGGTATGGCGTTGCAGCTTGCGCAGCAAATCGCGGTTCGGCCCGATCTGCTTGAGCTGCTCGACCAGCGTCCGCCCCTCGCCCCAGCTGACCATCACCTGCCGCTGCCCCTCGTCGGCAATCAAGCGGAAGGCCTGCGCGGCCGAGCGAAACTGAATTTCCCCCCTGGCAGCGTCGCGCTGCAAAAGCTCCATGACACGTTCCTTGTCGTAGCTATTCACTCCGCCGTAGAAACGATCGAAGTAGCGAGTGAATTGTAGGGGGGTGAGGGGCTCACCAGATGCGCCCGCCAGAACGATTTCTGCGGCTTGTTCTGCTTTCACCAACAGCCCGCTTGGCGAAGGCTTCGGTGGGTTGAAGACGACCACCCGCCCCTTCTGCGGCAGACGGCCCTCGCGATTGCAGCGACCTGCTGCCTGTGCGATCGAGTCAAGGCCGGCCATCGCCCGATAGACGACCGGGAAGTCCAGATCGACGCCCGCTTCGACGAGTTGGGTGCTGACCACCCGCACCGGCTCCAGATTGCTCAGGCGACGTCGGATTTCGGCAATCACTTCGGCACGATGTGCGCCGCACATGCGGGCCGAGAGGTGCAACGCGCCCTCGGGCAGGAGGCCCCAGAGAGTCGCCGCGTCGTCGCGCCGATTGACGATGCACAGCACTCGCTCGTGTTCGGCCAGCTCGCCGGCGATCGTTGGCCAGGTGCAGCGCTGCCGCGATGATTCGGGTAGGCTGACGCTGACGCGCTCGAGTTGCCGGTAGAGGCGTGCCGGATCGGGAGCAAGCTCGCGCGCTTCGCCCAATCCCTGCAATAGCACACGACCGAAGACATCGGAGCGCGTCTTGTGCAGCTCGGGCTGGGTCGCGGTGGACAGCACGACCGTCACCCGATAGTGCTTGAGCAGTTGCCGCAGCGCGTCGAGGATTGGCGCCATATGCTCGGGCGGCAACAGTTGCGCCTCGTCGAGAACGACGACGCTGTTGGCGATGTTGTGCAATTTCCGGCAACGCGAGGGCCGCGCGGCGTAGAGCGATTCAAAAAACTGGACGTTGGTCGTCACGACGATCGGCGCGTCCCAGTTTTCGCACGCCGTGCGACTCTTCGCCGTCTCGTTTTCCGCTTCGATGTTGCTGTGGTGTTCGATGACCGGCGAAGGGTCGATACCCTCGAACAGCTCGCGGAAAACGTCAGCCGTCTGCTCGATGATGCTGGTGTACGGAATCACGTAGATGACGCGCCGCAAACCGTGTCTTTGGGCGTGCTGAAGGGCAAAGCCGAGCGAGGCCAGCGTCTTGCCGCCACCAGTCGGCACGGTCAGGCTGAAAAGACCCGGTGACTGTGTGGCGCGCTCGACGCAAGTCGCGAGTATCTCGCCACGCAAGCGCTTGACCGGCGTGTCGGCAACCGCGAAACGACTCGCCATGTAGCGCTCGAAAGCTTCACGGAGCAGCGGGATGTCAGGGTAAGCGCCACGCATTTCAGCCCGCCCGTCGGCCATAAACGCCTCGGTGTCTAGAAAGTCGGCATCGACCAGACAGGAAAAGAGCATTCGCAGCCAGAAGTGCAGATCGTCGCTCGTGCGAATCGTCGGCGTGCCTGGTGCGATGGCAGGCGCGAGAATCGCTTGCGGCGCGCCACCAGCTAGCGCCTGCGCCAGCGTCGCCGCCTCCGCCTGCAGCTCCTGCGAAAGCGCCGCACCGGCAGCTGCCCCCGGATGCCAGTCGGGCAAACCGGCATGGTGACCGGCGATCAGGTAGGCGAGCAGGCGGCCATGGTCTTCGCGCAGCTCTCTCGTCGCGTGAATCGCGCCGGCAATGGCATGCTTGACCCTGCCGGGGGCCTCGATGTGCGCGTCGAGGCCACTGGCAGAAGCGATGTACCTCTGGAATCCCGGCTGGTACTTGCCGAGGTCGTGCCAGACGCCGGCAAGCTCTGCCCACGGCCCGGCATCGATCGCTTCTGCAAAACGCCCGGCAATCCGGGCGACCGACCACAGATGAGCGTCAAGCGGGTGGATGACAAACTCGCCGCCAGCAAGCTGGCGCACGTGCGCAGCAGCGATCATCGAAAAGCCCCCTCGGTCGGTGCCGACGAATCGTCAAGACAACGGATTCTTGCGGAAGCGGCCATTCTCCACCGTTGCCCGAAGAGCATGCAAATCTATTTCCATTGCGGACAGAGGGAAAACCTGCTGACACCGTTACCAGGCGCCAAGCGATACGCGGCAGGTCCGCTGTCAACGATGATTGCGCCGGAGCTACTGGCAGCTCTGTTAATCCCGCAAGACGCGCTGAACAAAGCTTTGCCAGCGTGTGGACGCCGCGCCGGAAAGCTCGCCAACCACCGGCACCGCGCCGCGCGCCAGACGAGAATGGCCTGCGTGACGGGGAGCCGTTCCTGAGGCGTGGCGGCTGCTTTCCTGCTCCCGACGCGCCTATTCGTCGCTGACCGGGTGGCTCGCAATCGCCGCGACAAGGCGACCGACCGGGGGTCTTCGCGACAGTCGCTTGCTGGTGGAAATTTGCGGACTAGCTGGCCGCTGCGTCCCTCAATTCACGGCGCAGGATCTTGCCGATGGCTGTCTTCGGCAAGGTGTCGCGGAACTCGATATGGCGCGGACGCTTGTAGCCGGTCAATTGCGCGTGGCAATACTTGACGACGTCGTCTTTGCTCAGCCTGGGGTCTTTCCTGACGATGATCAGTTTGACCGCCTCACCGCATTGCTCATCGGGCACGCCGACGACGGCGCATTCCTCGACGCCCGGGTGCATGGTCACGATGTTCTCGATCTCGTTGGGATAGACGTTGAAGCCGGACACCAGAATCATGTCTTTCTTGCGGTCTGTGAGGGTGATGTAGCCACGGGCGTTCATGTGGCCGACATCACCGGTCTTCAGCCAGCCATCCTCGATGACCTTCGCCGTCTCCTCCGGCTTGTTCCAGTAGCCGCGCATCACTTGCGGGCCGCGAACACAGATCTCGCCGGTGTGTTGAGCGATATCGCCTTGGCCATCCCACAGCGGCAATGTCCTGAAGTCGTCGTCGCGGATGCTGACTTCGGTCGACGTGACCGGCAAGCCAATGCTGCCGTTCCAGGGGTCGCCCAGCGGTGTGCAGCAAACACCCGGTGAGGTTTCGGTCAGGCCATAGGCTTCGGTAAGGTGGCTGCCGGTCACTTCTTGCCAACGCCTGGCGACGCTTTCCTGCACCGCGGCGCCGCCACCGACCACCACTTTCAGCGCCGAAAAATCGAGCTTTTCAAAGCCAGGGGTATTCAGCAGCGCATTGAACAAGGTATTGACGCCGGTCAGGACGCTGAACTGCCATCGGCCGAGTTCCTTGACCAGGCCCGGGAGGTCACGCGGATTGGCGATCAGCACCGTCAGGCTGCCCCACTTCATGAAACCCAGCGTCGCGGTGAGACAGAAGATGTGGTACATCGGCAAGGGGGCAATGGCAATCTCGCGACCTTCCCTGAAGCTCGCCGAGATCCACAGGCTGACCTGCTCGAGATTGGCCAGCAGGTTGCCGTGGGTGAGCATTGCCCCCTTGGCAATGCCGGTGGTGCCGCCGGTGTATTGCAGGAAGGCGAGGTCATCCGGTGCGATCGTCACGGACGCAAATTCCGACCTGGCGCCATCGGCGAGCGCCTCGTTGAACGAGCAGGCCTTGTCGATCCGCCAGGCGGGCACCATTTTCTTCACATGCTTGACAACGAAGTTGACAAGCCAGCGTTTTGGCGCCGGCAAGAGGTCGCCGATCTGCGTCGTGATGACGTGCTCGATCGCCAGGCCGGGCAAGGCTTCCTGCAGCGTCCGGGCAAAGTTTTCGACGACGATGATCGCTTTGGCGCCTGAATCCTCCAACTGGACTCGCAGTTCGCGTGCGGTGTACAGCGGATTGACGTTGACCACGGTCATGCCGGCGCGAAGGATGCCGAAAAGCGCAACCGGATATTGCAGGAGGTTGGGCAACATGATGGCGACGCGATCGCCTCGCGCGACGCCGGCGAGTCCTTGCAGAAACGCGGCGAAATCACGCGACAGGCGATCGAGTTCGGCGAAACTCAGCGTCTGGCCGAGGTTGCTGAAGGCCGGCTTGTCGGCGAACTTGCGAACCGTGGCATCGATCAGTTCGGGTAAGGATGAGAAAGGGCAGCCGTCGATTTCTGCGGGAATATTTGCCGGATAGCTGTCAAGCCAGACTTTTTTGCGCATGCTCGGGTCGCCCTTGCTTGTTGAGATCCTTGATTCGGAATAGCCAGCATCTTGCGTCCTGGAAGCTCCCTCTGCTCGCCACGAAGGTATGCTCCGTGCCGGGTTTTCAGATCACCCGCTAGGGCGTCAATGGCCGCCGGAGACTTGTGCCTGCCGGCGATCGTACTGCACAGCGGCCAATTCTGAATTCTGCCTTCCCCGATGAAGCCGCTGCTGTTTGTGGTGGCCTGCTGCGGCGCGGCTATTTCCGCAAGACTTTGCGAACGAAGCCTCGCCAGCGGGTCGACGCCGCGTCGGGAAGCTGGCGAACGATCTGCACCACACCGTCGCCCTGCTCGCCGTCGGCCAGCGCAAAGTGTAGCGAACGCGCCAGCTGCAACATCGCTCGGTTGTCGGCGAGGACGTCGCCACGCATCGTCCGCAGACCGCGCAGCGACGCCTCGCGAACGAGCGCCTTCAACAGCCGCCGGCCGATTCCCTGACCTTGCCACGCGTCGCCGATGAGCAGCGAAAAGCTGCACTCGGCTTGCTCGTCGTCTTCGACGAAACGACCGCCGGCGATCGGAACCTCGCCTTCGCCTTCGCCCTCGCCCTCGCCGGCGCGCCGGACGACGACCAACACGTACTCTTTTTCCAGGTCGACGACGACCAGTCGGCGCACGGCGGCGTCGGAAAACTCGGCGATCGAGCCAAAAAAGCGGTTGCGCCTGGCCTTGGCCGACAAGGTATTCAAGGACTGCTTGACGCCTGCTTCGTCGTCCGGCCGCATTGGCCGCATTTCAAGCCAGCTACCGTCTGCGGCCTGCCAGCGGTCAATGGTGTCGTTCATTGCTGCAAGCCTATCAGGGAAGGTGGCGAGAATCAGGCGTCGACTTTTGTCGCGGCGCGGCGCAGCGTCTTCAGCAAGCGGGCAACTGACAGACATCGACCCACTCGCCGTCGGTCACGGCGAGCAACTGTGCCGGGCTGATCCGTACGGCGGTGTGGATCGCGCCGGCGGCGGGCAGGACCTCGTCGAAATCCTGCAGCGATGTATCGAGATAGATCGGCAGTGGCTGCGCCAGACCGAAGGGGCAAACGCCACCGATCGGATGCCCGGTCAGCTCGACGACCTCTTCCGGCGGCGACATTTTTCCCTTGCCGAAGACCGCCTTGAACTTGCGGTTGTCGATGCGCGCGTCGCCGCGTGCGACGAGGATGACGACGCGCGCATCGGCCAGGCGAAAAGCGAGCGTCTTGGCGATCCGGCCGGGCTCGACGCCGTGCGCCTCGGCGGCCAGCGCGACGGTCGCCGTGCTGACCGCCAGTTCGATGATCGGCATCTCGAGATCGCGGGCAGCAAAGAAGTCACGTACCGATTGCAGGCTCATTGCGGTCAACTCTCAGGCGCTGTAGGGGACGGTGAAGCTGAAACTTGCGCCGTCGGGCGGCGTGCTGTCGACCCAGATGCGGCCACCGAGATGGTCGACGATACGCCGGCAAATCGCCAGCCCGAGGCCGCTGCCAGGCGGCCGACTGCCGCTGGCGCTGAGCACCTGGCGAAATTCCTCGAAGACCTCGCCGTGTTTCTCCGCGGCGATTCCCGGACCGTTGTCGACCACCGAAAACCGGACTTCGTTGCCATCGCCGGCGAGGCGAACGGACACGCGACCGACGTTCTCGGGAGCGAATTTCAAAGCGTTCGCCAGCAGGTTGATGAGCACCTGCGTCAGTCGATCGTGGTCGCCGACGATCCGCAGCGGCTGCGCTGGCAGCGTCAGTTCGAGCGCGACGCGCTTGTCGGCGAAAACCGGCGTCATCGACGTCACTGCCGACTGCACGAGCTCGGCCGCGTCGAGGTCGGCGATGCACCAATCCATACGACCGGCGTCGATCTTGGCAAAGTCGAGCAGGTCATTGATCATGCGCACCAGCCGCAGGCATTCGCTGTTGATGATGCCGAGAAATTGCTGGCGTTGCGCGGCGTCGATGGCCGCGTCGTCGCCGAGAATCTCGGCGAACGAGCGGATCGACGTCAGCGGTGTGCGCAGATCGTGGGTGACCATGTTGAGGAACGCCGACTTCGCGTGGTTGGCCTCTTCGGCTTTGTGCTTTGCCGCTTGCAGGCTTTCTTCCCAGGTCTTGCGCTCGGTGACGTCGCTGTAGGTGGTGACGAAGCCGCCGCCCGGTAGCGGCGTGCCACGAATTTCGAGCACCGTGCCGTTCGGTCGCACGCGCTCGAAGCAATGCGGCTCGGCCTTGCTCGCCAGCGCGATGCGCTCCTTGACGAGTTGCTCGATGTCACCGGCACCGTAATCGCCACGCTCGGCGTTGAAGCGGAAGAAATCGCCGAGCGGCCGGCCGATCGTCCCCAACTCGGTGGGAAAGTCGAGCAAGTCGAGAAATTGCCGGTTGCACGCCACCAGGCGCAGTTCGCCGTCGAAAAGGCTGAAACCCTGCGCCAGATATTCGAGTCCGCTGACGATCAAATCGACCTGACTCTCCTCGACAGCATTGCACGACGACATCGGTGAGTTCCTCCCGGGCCGGCAGCGGCGGCCCCATTTGATGGTCAACGACTCTCGCCGGCTGCTGCCGGCGAGGGCCGGTCAGCCGGCGCTTGCACGCCGGCATCGTTCGACCGCCAGGGAGCATGCTCCCTAAATTCGCCGCCGCACTTCCCGGCCCTCCTGCCGCAGCGACGAGAAGGGTCCCTGGTGGGTCGCGGAGGCGGCTTTTACAGTGACTTACTCGGGCAGGCCGTTGAGCAGGACCATCACCGCCAGCGCGTCACCCGGCTTGCCGAGCGCACCAAACCAGTGCTGCATGATCGGTCCGATCTCGCCGCTGCGATACAACTGCGCCAGCGTCCGATCGGTGGCCAATCGCAGATCCGCGTCGCGACGCATCATCAGGCCATAGGGCTCGTAGCTGAACTGATTGTCGGCGAGGGCGTAGGACTTGCCATCGCCGCTTAGCAGCGCGGTGGTGATCAATACCGTGCGATCGGCCGCATAGGCCATGGCCTTTTTGTCCTGCAGCGCCGCCAGTGCCTCCTTGTGGCCCGTGACCTTGAGCAGCCGCAGGTCGAGCTTGTCGGCCGCCGACAGCTTGTCCATCGTCGCCTCGGTGGTCGTCCCGGCGACGACGACCACGGTCTTGCCCTTGAGGTCTTCGCTCGACTTCGGATTATCGCCGCTGCGGAAGAGCAGGCTGGCGCCATCGACAAAAGTCATCAGGCTGAAGTCGAAGTCCGCACGACGCGACAGCGTCTGCGTGCTGTTGCCGCACTCAATATCGATCTCGCCCTTTTTCAAGGCATCGAAGCGACTCTGCGCGCTCACCGCTACCCACGTCACTTCCAGTTTCGCGATGCCCAATTGCCGGGCGATGTCCCTGGCGACCAGCGTGCACAGGTCAACGCTGTAGCCCTGCGGCTTCTTGTCGTCGGAGAGGAAGGAAAACGGCGGCGAGTTCTCGCGGTAGCCGAGCTTGATCGTCGACGTCTGCTTGATTTTGGCCAAGGTCGACTCCTCGGCTACCGCCGGGATCGAAACGAGAAACGAGGCGGCAACGCCGGCAGCGATGAGGGTACGGAAAATCATTTTCAGTCCTTTGCTAGATGGCCAATTCGACCGTTCAAAAAGCATCAAAAAAATCAGGATACGAGACGCTTGCAGCGCTCATCAGAGGGTTCAAGGTCAGGAAAGCGCCGGCAATGATGGCAGCGAAACGACCGCCCGCAGGGGGCTCGGAATCACCGACGAGCATTCAGCCGCCAATAAAGCCCTGCTTCTGCAATTCGCTGTCAATGAGGCGCGTGACCTCCTTGACCAGTTGCTGGCGGGAATCGGGATTCACCGATGAAGTGGTCATTGTCCACAGCATCTTGCCGCCGGGGATTTCGTAGAGAATCGTTTCAATCAGATACTTCGAATGCTGATAGGTGTAACCCGACAAGGGGTAGCCGGAGGTGTTGGCATAAGCGGCGTAGGCGTAGAAAGAACCATCGGGACCGATCGCCTGCGGCGCCAGAAGGCTCTGCGGCGCCAGATACACCTGTTGCTTGTCGACCGAGAGCAGCCGGGCGGTCAGGGCGCCGTCGAATCCTTGCCGTTCGAGACGCGCGCTGATCATTTCCCGGTTTTTTTCGTTGATCTCCTTCGGATCCGGAAACACCGTGTAGCTCGGCACCCCCAGAGTCGCCTTGGGAAACGACGCCGCCACACGATCCTCGAGCACGCGCCGGCTGGCATCGTCGTCGGCCACGACGTAAACCACGACCTTCTTGAAGGGCGCAGCGCGATCGCCCGGGTCGCGCCATTCCGAGACCACCGACGTCGAAACACAGCCGCCAAGCAGGGCGGTGAAGATCACTGCAAGCAGCATGCCACGGAGCGAATTCAAGGTCATGAGGGGTTCCCGGAATGAGGCGAAGTACCAAAAAGTATAGTCGAAGGCCGCTGCCGGCGGGATTCGTCGAACGCGCCCGGCGATTGGATTTACCGGCACATGCGCCGTATTTCATCTTCCTTGATGGCCAGCTCAACGTGTTGCAGGACGTCGTCGACGTCGGCCAAACGTTCGTCGACTTCGACACGCCCGGTCAAATCGACGTCTGGCGTCAGCGAGCCATTTTCATAGTGCGCCCAGATTTCCTTGCCGAACTGGCTGTCGGTCAGCGACGGCGCGAAAGTGCTGAAGTAACTGCGCAGATTGCGCACGTCGCGTTCGAGCATTTCGGCAGCGTTGCTGTTGCCCGCCGCGTCTACGGCTTGTGGCAGGTCGATGATCACCGGTCCGCTGCCGCCGACGAGGATGTTGTACTCCGAAAGGTCACCGTGGATGACGCCGGCGCAAAGCATGCGCACGACCTGCCTGACCAGCATGGCGTGAAACTCCAGCGCCAGTTCTTCGCTGAGTTCGACATCGTTGAGCCGCGGTGCCGGAGAACCTTCGGCGTCGACCACCAGATCCATCAGCAACACGCCCTGGTAGCAAAGATGCGGCTGCGGCACACACACACCGGCAGCGGCCAGCCGATACAGGGCATCGACCTCGGCGTTCTGCCAGACCTCTTCCTGCATCTTGCGCCCGTAGCGGCTGCCTTTCTCCATGGCACGCGCCTGCCGGCTGTTTTTTACCTTACGGCCTTCCTGATACGAGGCATTCTTGCGGAAGCTGCGTTGATTGGCGTCCTTGTAGACCTTGGCGCAACGAATCTCGTCGCCGCAGCGAACGACATAGACGGTGGCCTCCTTGCCGCTCATCAGTTGGCCAATCACCTCGTCAACGAGGCCTTCTTCAACGAGTGCTGCGAGTCTTGTTGGGGTTTTCATGGGGTGTTTTCGTTTTCTCCTTGCCGTTGCAGTCGCCTTTGCGACCGGTGAATGAGGGAATCTGAGGGGTTCTACAGAGGGTCCAGGAAGGCTTTGCATGGCGCCGCAGGCCTCCGAGCGCGCGCTGCGTCGGGGCAGTCAGCGAAAGCGGTGGAATGAGCGTCGGCAGGCACGCATCGTGCCGAATTCCGCCGGTCCCGGCCAGTGGCCGACACGGTGACGCGATCGAAGACGCCGCTGCTCGAGCGCCCGGATTACGGTTGGCGGCCGACTTGTGCCGGCAGCGGCGCGTTGACCGCCAGAACCCCGTCGTAAGCCTGCGGATGTCGGCGCGGTGCCGAAATCAGCGCCGCCCGAGCCCCGATCAGTGTGAGCCGTGTGCGCATCGCGGTGAAAGGCAAGCGCAGGAACTTGCGCGCCCGCAAGAGCAAGACAGCAAACCGGGCTCCCGACTCCAGTAGCTCGCGAGCCGCCTAGCGAGTTCCACTGTCGACGCCAAGCGAAAAACAGTTCTAGCGAACGACCAGTACGGAACAGTTAGCGTGTCGCACGACCTTGGCCGCCGTCGAGCCGAGAAAATAATCCTGAAAGCCGGGTCGATGTGAGGCGATGAGGATCAAATCGACCTTCTTCTTCTTGGCTACCTCGAGAATGGTATCGTAGGAATGGCCGATTCTTACCTCGACCTCCATCTCCATGCCGCTGGCTTTGGCTATCGCTTTCAGTTCCGCTTTCGTCGCTTTGACTGATTTATCGAGCAGACCTTCCGGCAGGTCAACCGCTGCCCAGTTCGGAATGTCGTCCACCACATTCAGCAAAATGACCTTCGCGCCCTGCGCACCGTAGCTTGCGGCAAGATTGACGTTGGCCTTGCCTTTGGCGACGTGCGCCATGTCGATGGGTACCAGGATAGTCTTGTACATGTTGATATTCCTCTGCTTTTCGGCCTGAATGAACCTGCGAACGAACTAGCAAACTGACGCTATCGGCAAGTATCACCGAGGCAACCGCCACAGTCAATCGCCGATTCAGGCGATGAAAGTGTCAGGAAACCGTCGGCCAGCCTGCCCTGTCGCTCTTGGCACAGCCTGCAGCCCGAAGAGCGACTGCCGGCACGAGTCACCCAAGGACGAGCGGTCGCAGGCCTCGATCTCTCGGCGACCCGTACCGAGCAAGCGATACGCGGATCGAATTCGTACGCCGACAGTGGATCGGGCTGCGGTTTCGCTTCGCCCGTGGCGGCATCGAGCATCTCCCCCGCCCAGACCATGACCATGACTCGCGCCGATCATGGCACGCCCAACAAGCTCGCGGAATGGAACTTCGCGCGCTTCCGCCGTTTCCAGATCGGCCAGATCGACAAGCTTGCTCCGAAGTACCTCGACAAAGACGCCAGCGTTGCCGGGTGGCCATGGAAGACAGCGCTGAAGCATGACTGCGCCAGCCCAGTACTGGCAAGGCGTTGCGGTGGGCAGGCAAAAAAGGTTTCGCACAAGGGAGCTAGACAGCCGGGGGGACTTCTGGCAGGATAGGTGGAGGGTCATTGGTCCACGTTTCAGCCGGAGGTATCGTGGTGGTTGCAACGAGCGAAGAGGAGTGGGTGCACTGCGGTCGCGTATTCAGCGCCGCGGAGATCGCCGAGGTGTGCGGGACGGTGGCGTGGCTGCCGGGATTGGCGCGCAAGGAGTTGGCGGCGACGGTCTGCGAGCACCTGGGGTGGACCACTCTGACAGGGACGGCGAAGATCAGCGCCTGCCTGGAGTTTCTGGAGCGTTTGCAGGCGGCCGGGCTGCTGACACTGCCGGCGATAAGGCCGTCGTCAGCACGCCGTTGCGCGCCGCCCGCGGCACCCGTAGATACGGTCACCGGGGAGCTTCCCGTGCACTGCGCCCTGTCGGCACTCGCACCGGTCTGCCTGGAAGTCGTTCGCGACGCGGCGTTGGTGGCGCAGTGGGATGCGCTGGTGGCGCGCTGGCACCCACTGGGTTTCCAGGGGGCCTTCGGCTACCGCCTGCGCTACTTCATCACGGCGGGCGACCGGCGGCTCGGCAGCGTCCTGCTGGCCGGCGCTGCCCGCGCGGTCGCCGTGCGCGACCGCTGGATCGGCTGGACGGCCCAGGCCCGCCGCGAGAACCTGGCGCGGGTGGTGAACAACAGCCGCTTCCTGATCTTTCCCCACGTCCGGGTGCCGCATCTGGCCAGTCATGTGCTCGGACAACTCGCGCGCCGCGCACGCGCGGACTGGCTCGATCACTGGGGCTTCGAGCCCCTGTTGCTGGAGACTTTCGTCGATCCTCGTCACTATACCGGCACCTGTTACCGCGCGGCCGGTTGGCAGTTGCTCGGGGCAACCAGCGGGCGCGGGCTGGCCCGCCCCGGCCAGTCGTATCGCAGCACGCCCCGCCAGGTGTGGCTCAAACCGCTGAGCGCCGATTGTCGCGACCGGCTGTGTGCCGCCCCTGGGAGCTCCCGGCCATGAGCAAACCCTGCCGTCGCCCGACACGCGCTGCCCTCAAGGAGCTGCGCTCAGAGAAGAAACGGCAGGAAAAGGCACTGAACGCGAAACGGCGCGCGAGTGGACAAGTCCTCCACTCCCCCACTTCTCTGCCCAACCGATGCTCAGCCTTCGCGACCGTCGGCGAGGAAAGGGAGGCCCGCGAGGACGCCGTGAGCAAAAAGACGCGTCTCCTGCGCAAAGAGCTACCCGCCTTGCTCGAGCAACTGGAACAAATTCCCGACCCGAGAGACCCCAGGAAGCGCCGCCACAAGCTGACCGCGCTGCTGCTTTACGGTCTGCTGATGTTCGTCTTTCAGTTCTCCTCTCGGCGCGAGACCAACCGCGAAATATCCCGTCCCCAGTTCATGGCCAACCTCCACCTGCTGTTCCCGGAGATCGAGACCCTGCCACACGCCGACACCCTGTTTCGGCTGCTGCGCGACATCGACCTTGACCACCTTGAGCAGGCCCACGTCGATCTGGTGAAGCGGCTGATCCGCGGCAAGAGCTTCCGCCGCTATCTGATCAACCACTGCTACCCCATCGCCATCGACGGCTCGCAGAAGGTCGCCGGCGACACCCTCTGGGCGGAGGAACTCCTCCAGCGCACCGTCGGCAAGGAGGAAACCCGCCACACCCAGTACTTCGTCTACGTCCTCGAGGCCAGCCTGGCTTTCCACAACGGCCTGGTCGTCCCACTGCTCAGCGAGTTCCTCGAACACGCGCTGGGCGATACCGAAGCGCAAAAGCAGGACTGCGAGCTGCGCGGCTTTGTGCGCTTGAGCGACCGGCTCAAGACGCTGTTCCCCCGCCTGCCGATCCTGCTCCTGCTCGACGGCCTTTACGCCAACGGGCCGGTGATGCAGCGCTGCTTGCGCGCCCACTGGCAGTTCATGATCGTGCTTAAGGACAAGGATTTGTCCACGGTCTGGCAGGAGTTCCGCGCACTCCACGCCCTGAAGCCACAAGCCGTGCAGCGCGCTTGGGGAAGGCGCCGACAACACTTCAGCTGGGTCAACGACATCGACTACGCCTTCGCGGCCAACGGGCGTCAGCGTCTCAAGCTGAACCTGGTGGTCTGTGAGGAAAGCTGGGAAAAGATCGATGAACAGGCCAGGACCGTCACCGAAACATCGCGCCACGCCTGGCTCTCCAGCCAACCGCTCAGACAAGACAATGTCCATGAGCGCTGCAACCTCGGTGCCCGCCACCGTTGGGGCATCGAAGCGGGCTTCCTCGTCGAAAAACATCAGGGCTACCACTACGAGCATGCCTTTGCCCTCGACTGGAATGCCATGAAAGGCTATCACCTCCTCATGCGCCTGGCGCATGTGTTCAATACCCTGGCACGTTTCACCCGGCAGTTACGCAACCTGTATCAAGAACTCGGTGTGCGCGGCGCCATCGCCTTCATCCGTAATTCCTGTGCTGCGCCCTGGCTTGACCCAGCACGCCTGCGTCTGCTTCTCGCCGAACCGTTCCTGCTGCAACTCGAATAACCTTGCCCAGGCCTGCCCAACACATCTTCCCAAGCGCGGCGCACCCCGCGCCGGGAAAGGCTCGCCTGGCGATCGTAACGGAGCTCCCTCGACCTCTCCTGTCCCACTGACTGAACACCAAACCCCCGCGCCGCAAGCGCTCCCTTGCCGCTAGCCAACCCCCATCTGGCCGCCTCGGCGGCGAAAGTGGGCGTAACCGGCAAGTGCTGTCGATTCGGGGAGGTCATGCGTCAGGGCTGCATGGAAGACAGTCCCATTGACTGTTTGCATTCGCTCCGTCACCATGACCAACGTCGCCTGCCGCAGAGACCGCCGCAGAGACAGGTTCCGGAAGACCAATCACAGGAGGCTCGTGAGAATGGAAATATCAGCCATTGCCGCTGCGGCGACCGAGATGAACCAGATCAGGACCAGCGACACGGTGCAGACAGCCGTGCTGAAGAAGACCCTGGATATTCAGTCACAACACGCTTCGCAACTGATCGAGGCGGCTGCCAACGTGATCCCCAACAACCCACCAAACCTGGGCAATCGCGTCGATACCGTCGCCTAGTACAGCACCAATAGGGCCCGCCTGATCGGCCAGCAGCGCCCGGCGGCAAGGGTTGCCGTTTTGGCGCCCTCGCCCGCCCCCGCGCCGACGCGAGTTCGCTGAGCCGCGGGCCGCAAGGCCGCCGCCGGCCAGGGCAAGCAGGGGCTCGTCACCAGCGCTGTTCAGCCCGCTTTCCCTGCCGCCTTATCGCGCAACCTTATCGCGCCACCTTATCGCCGCCGATTCCAGGCAGCCGGGCAGGCGCTTGTCGCGGCGCGTAGTGCCGGCCGGAAAAGCCCAGACGATTGCCCTGACACGGCCGATCGCCGGACCGGCGCTACCGGTGCGCGCGGATGCGCCGTCGCCTGCCGCGCTCAGGAGTGGCCCCGGCGAGCGTGTATAATGCCGCCCGATACACCGAACGCAGCACTTCTTCCCCTCGCCTCGCACAACACAAGCCCTTCCCCGATGAACCTTCGCCTCACCAGCGGCTGCGGCTGCAGTTACCGCGCCGCGCCCGGCGAAGCCCAGACGCGACCAGCGTGCTGAACGGCGGATGAGCAGAGCGCTGATCCTGATCGTCTGGATCGCCTTTACCGCGGTCTGGTTCGGTACGCTCGGGCAGCGCGCGCTGGTTCGCCCCGACGAAGGCCGTTACGCCGAAATCCCGCGCGAAATGCTGGTCAGCGGCGATTGGCTGACGCCACGGCTCAACGACTTCAAGTACTTCGAAAAACCGGCGCTGCAGTACTGGGCGACGGCAAGCGGCTACCAGCTCTTTGGGATCAGCGAATGGACCGCCAGGCTGTGGCCGGCGCTGACGGGTTTCCTGAGCGTCGTCCTCGCCTGGTGGACCGGACGACGGCTGTGGGGAGCGCCGGCCGGACACCTGGCAGCGGCGATCCTCGGCAGCTCGCTGCTGTTCGTCGTTCTCGGCCACCTGATCACCCTCGACATGGGCTTGTCGTTTTTCCTGCAGGTGGCGTGGACCGGTTTTCTCTTCGCGCAGCAGGGTGAGCGCGACGCCAGCCGCCGCTGGATGCTGCTGGCCTGGACCGGACTGGCGCTGGCGGTGCTCTCCAAGGGCCTGGTGGCGCTGGTGCTGGTCGGCGCCGCGCTGCTCGGCTACACCTTGCTCAACCGCGACGTGTCGCCGTGGCGGCGGCTCGCACCCTTAAGCGGACTGGCCTTGTTCCTGGCGATCACGGCGCCGTGGTTCGTCGCCGTTTCGCTGGCCAACCCCGAGTTTCCGCAATTTTTCTTCATCCACGAACACGTCGATCGCTTCCTGACCGAAGTGCACCGCCGCGACGAGCCGGGCTGGTATTTCCTCGCCGTCTATGCGCTCGGCGCGCTGCCGTGGACGCTGCTGCTGGTGCACGCGCTGGTCAGGTCCTGGGGCCGCAAGGTCGCCGGCGGCTTCAATCCCGAGCGTTTTCTGCTGCTGTGGATCGTCGCCACCTTCGCATTCTTCAGCGTTTCGAGTTCGAAGATGGCGCCTTACATCGTGCCGGTCTTCCCGGCGCTGGCGCTGCTTGGCGGTCGCCAGATCGCCAGGCTGTCGCGACGCGCCTGGCTGCTTCATCTCGGCGTGCTGGCGATCGTCGCGCTCGCCGCGCTGGCGATGGCGCCGCGCGTACTGAGCCTGGCTGGCGAGTCGTACTCGCTGGAAATGCTGCAGGGCGTCCTCAAGTGGCTGCTCGCCGCCGCCGCGCTGGCGCTGGCGAGCATCGTCCTGGCCGGCTTGCTGGTCTGGAAACGGCGCAACGCCGCGGCGGCGGCGCTGCTGGCCATCGGCGGTTGCCTGAGCACCAGCGCCGCGCTGCTCGGCCACGAGCACGTGTCGACCTACAGCTCGGCCAAGAGCCTGGCGGCGCAGGCGCTGCCGCGCCTGAAGCCCGGCCTGCCCTTCTATAGCGTGCTCTATTACGAGCAAACGCTGCCCTTCTATCTCGGCCGTACGCTGACCATGGTCCAGAACGAGAACGAGCTGTCGTTCGGCATCGAGCAGGAGCCCGAAAAATGGATTGCCACCGTCGCCGAGTTCGAGCGCCGCTGGTACCAGCACCCGGAGGCCTACGCGGTGATGACCATCGACGTCTTCGAGCGGCTGCTGGCCGGCGGTCTGCCGATGACCGAAATCGCCCGCGACCGGCGCTACGTTCTCACCGAAAAGCCCGCCGGTGCAGCCGCACCGGCGACCGACACCAAGGGCGACTGTCCAGGTGTACCGGCCATACCCGGCGCACCATCGCCTTCCTTGAATGGCCCCGCCAGCGGCGCGGCCTGTACCGGAGATGCAAAACCCAAATGACTCCTATCGCCTTCGCCCTGGTCCTCACCGGGGTGCTGCTCAACGCCGCCGCGCAGCTGCTGCTCAAAGCCGGCACCAACGCCATCGGCCACTTCGACTTTTCACTCGCCAACGTCGTGCCGATTGGCATCAAGATCGCCGGGCAGCCGCCGATCATCGGCGGCCTGGCGTGCTACGCGATCAGCGTCGTGGTGTGGATCATGGCGCTGTCGCGCGTGCCGGTGAGCATTGCCTACCCGATGCTGTCGATCGGCTACGTGGTCAACGCGCTGATCGCCCACTACTGGTTCGGCGAGCTACTGGTGCTGCAGAAGATGCTCGGCATCGGCTTCATTATCGTCGGCGTCGTCCTGGTGGCCAACTCATGATCGCGCCGCCGCTGCTGCCGATCACCCGGCCGACGATCGACGAGGAAACGATCGCCGCGGTCTGCGAGGTGCTGCGCTCGGGCTGGATCACCAGTGGCCCGCAGGTGCAGGCTTTCGAAGCGGCGCTCTCCGAGCTCTGCGGCGGCCGCCCGGTGCGCGCCTTCAACTCCGGAACGGCGACGCTCGAAGTCGCTCTGCGCCTGGCCGGCGTCGGTGCCGGCGACGAGGTGATCACGACGCCGCTGACCTGGGTGGCGACGGCCAACGTGATCCTCGAAGTCGGCGCCACACCGGTGCTGGTCGACATCGACCCGAGAACACGCAACATCGACCTGGCGGCGATCGAAGCGACGATCACGCCGCGCAGCAAAGTGCTGCTGCCGGTCGACCTGGCCGGCGTGCCGGTGGACCGCGACCAGCTTTATGCCATCGCCGGACGCCACCAGCTGCGCGTCGTCGAAGACGCCGCGCAATCGATCGGCGCGTCGTGGAACGGCCAGCCGATCGGCGTTGGCGGCGACTTTGTCTCGTTCAGCTTCCACGCCAACAAGAACGTCACCAGTTGCGAGGGCGGCGCGCTGGTACTGCCGGCCGATATCGACCCGGCGCTCTGCGAGCGACTGCGCCTGCAGGGCGTCAGGCGCTTCGCCGACGGCGGCATGGACGTCGACGTCCTCGGCGGCAAGTTCAACCTCACCGACGTCGCCGCCGCGGTCGGTCTCGGCCAGCTCAAGCGCCTGCAGGAATTTACCGCTCGCCGCCGCGCGCTGGCGCGCCTGTACTTTGAGCACCTCGATCGGGTGCTGTGCCTGCAAATGGGCCTGGAGTTGCCGCCAGCCGAATTCGAGAACGGCAACTGGCACATGTTCCAGGCGCTGCTGCCAGCCGACAGAGACCGCGGCGAGTTCATTGCCGCGATGCGCGAGATGGGCATCGCCGTCGGCGTCCATTACCCGGCGCTGCACCTGTTTACGCTCTACCGCGAGCTCGGCTTCCACGACGGGCAGTTCCCGCACGCCGAGAGCGTTGGCGCGAGAACCGTGACCCTGCCGCTTTTCCCAACCATGAGCGACGCCGACGTCGACCGCGTGTGCACCGCGCTGACGATCGTCCTCAGGTCTTGAGGTAGCCGCCATGATCTCCCCCGAAATCTCCGTCGTCATCCCGATCTATAACGAAGAGGACGGTCTGCCGCCGCTGTTCGCCCGCCTGTACCCGGCGCTCGACGCGCTCGGCACTCCCTACGAGGTGATTTTCGTCAACGACGGCAGCCGCGATCGCTCGGCGGCACTGCTGCGCGAGCAGTTCGAGCGGCGTCCGGACGTCACCCGCGCGATTCTGCTCGCCGCCAACGCCGGCCAGCACATGGCGATCATGGCCGGCTTCGAGCACGCGCGCGGCCAGATCATCGTCACCCTCGACGCCGACCTGCAGAACCCGCCCGAGGAAATCGGCAAGCTGATCGCCAAGATGCACGAAGGCCACGACTACGTCGGCAGCATCCGCCGCAAGCGCCAGGACAGCGCTTTTCGCAGCGGCGCGTCGAAGGCGATGAACTACCTGCGCGAGAAAATCACCCGCATCCGCATCACCGACCAGGGCAACATGCTGCGCGCCTACTCGCGCAAGGTGGTCAATGCCATCAATTCGTGCCAGGAAGTCAGCACCTTCATCCCGGCGCTGGCCTACACCTTTGCCATCAACCCGACCGAGGTGGTCGTCGAACACGAGGAGCGCGCCGCCGGCGAATCGAAGTATTCGCTGTACAGCCTGATTCGCCTGAACTTCGACCTGATGACGGGTTTTTCGCTGGTACCGCTGCAATGGTTCTCGATGCTCGGCATCATCCTCTCGCTCGCTTCGGCGGCGCTGTTCGTGCTGCTGATCGTTCGCCGGCTGATCGTCGGCCCCGAGGCCGAAGGACTGTTCACGCTCTTCGCACTGATGTTCTTCCTGATCGGCCTGGCGCTGTTCGGCATCGGCCTACTCGGCGAATACGTCGGCCGCGTCTACCAGCAGGTTCGCCACCGCCCGCGCTACCTGATCGACGCCGTCCTGGAAAGCAAGGAATGAGTGCCGCGTCGCCAGCGCCAAGAGCGGTCGTCTTCGCCTACCACCAGGTCGGCGTACGGTGCCTGCGCGTGCTGCTGGCGCACGGCGTCGACGTCGCGCTGGTGGTGACGCACCACGACAACCCGAGCGAAAAAATCTGGTTCGAAAGCGTCGCCGACCTGGCCAGCGACTACCGCTTGCCGGTGGCGACGCCCGACGACCCCAACGCGCCCGACTTCGTCGCCCGCGTGCAGGCACTGCGGCCCGACTTCTTCTTCTCGTTCTACTACCGGCTGATGCTCAAACCGGCGCTGCTGGCCGTGCCGACGCGCGGCGGCTACAACATGCACGGCTCGCTGCTGCCCAGCTACCGCGGCCGCGTACCGGTGAACTGGGCGCTGATCCACGGCGAACGCGAGACCGGCGCGACGCTGCACCGGATGGTCGAAAAGCCCGACGCCGGCGAGATCGTTGGCCAACAAGCGGTACCGATCCTGCCCGACGACACCGCCGGCGAAGTCTTCGCCAAGCTCACCGTCGCCGCCGAAATGACGCTCGACCGGGTCTTGCCGGCGTTGCTCGCCGGCAGGGCGCCGCACACGCTGCCCGAGCCCGGTGCCGGCAGCTATTTCAGCGGCCGCCGCCCCGAAGACGGACGCATAGACTGGCAGCAGCCGGCCGCCGTCGTGCACAACCTGATTCGCGCCGTCGCACCGCCCTACCCCGGCGCCTTCTTCGACTTCGCCGACCGGCGCGTCGTCATCACCCGCAGCGCCTCGCAGACGCAGGTGCCGCGCGGACCGAGCGCTTGCCCCGAGCTGTTTATCGATGACCAGCAACTGCTGGCGCGTTGCGGCGACGGCGGCGTGCTACGCATTCTCGCACTCGAAGTCGACGGTCAAGCGCTCGCACCGACCGCGCTGCCTGCGCGTCTCGGCCAGAACCCTGTGCCGCTGCTGCCACCCCTCCCACCCATCTCCTGAGACTGGCCCCCATGAAAAAAATCCTGATCCTCGGCGTCAATGGCTTCATCGGCCATCACCTCTCCAAACGCATCCTGGCAACCACCGACTGGGAAGTGCACGGCATGGACGTCAACCGCGAGCGCGTCACCGACCTGCTCGACGATCCGCGCTTTCACTTCTTCGAAGGCGACATCATGATCAGCAAGGAGTGGATCGAGTATCACGTCCGCAAATGCGACGTGATCCTGCCGCTGGTCGCCATCGCCACGCCGGCGACCTACGTCACCGAGCCACTGCGCGTCTTCGAACTCGACTTCGAGGCCAACCTGCCGATCATCCGGCACGCCGTCAAGTACAAGAAACGCGTCATCTTCCCATCGACCTCGGAGGTCTACGGCATGAGCCAGGACCCCGAATTCGACCCCGAGACGTCGCCGCTGATCTACGGCCCGATCAACAAGCCACGCTGGATCTACGCCTGCGCCAAACAGATGATGGACCGCGTGATCCACGCCTACGGCCAGCAGGAAGGCCTGCAATACACGCTCTTCCGGCCGTTCAACTGGATCGGCCCCGGCCTCGACTCGATCCATACGCCGAAGGAAGGATCGTCGCGGGTGATCACCCAGTTCCTCGGCCACATCGTCCGCGGCGAACCGATCAAGCTGGTCGACGGCGGCGCGCAGAAGCGTTCCTTCACCTACGTCAGCGACGGCATCGACGCGTTGATGAAGATCATCGCCAACGTCGATGGCATTGCCGACGGCAAGATCTACAACATCGGCAATCCGGCGAATAACTACTCGATCCGCGAACTGGCGACGCTGATGCTCGACCTCGCCCGGCAGTACCCCGAATACGCCGACTCGGCGGCCAAGGTCAGCGTCGTCGAAACGACGTCGGCCGCGTACTACGGCAAGGGCTACCAGGACACGCAGCACCGCGTGCCAAAGATCACCAACACCATGGCCGACCTCGACTGGGCGCCACAGGTCGCTTTCGAGGACGCGCTGCGCGGCATCTTCGACGCCTACCGCGGCGACGTCGCCAGCGCCCGCCGCCTGATGGACTGACGGCGCGCCCGCCCGATTCATGCCCGCACTCGTCCTCAAGATCGACGTCGACACCTACCGCGGCACGCTGATCGGCGTGCCGCGGCTGGTCGAACTGCTGCGCCGGCACCACGCCGACGCCACCTTCCTGTTCTCGCTCGGTCCCGACCACACCGGCCGCGCGATCAAGCGCGTCTTCCGCCGCGGCTTCATGCAGAAGGTGTCACGAACGTCGGTGCTCGAACACTACGGCTTGCAGACGCTGCTCTACGGCACGCTGCTGCCGGGACCCGACATCGGCCGCCGCTGCGCCGACATCCTGCGCGGCGTCGCCGCCGCCGGTTTCGAGACCGGCATCCACTGCTGGGACCACATCCGCTGGCAGGACGGCGTTCGCCACGCCAAGGTGCGCTGGACCGAACGCGAGATGGAACGTGCCAGCAAGCGCTACCAGGAAGTCTTCGGCGAGCCGGCGAGCGTCCACGGCGCCGCCGGCTGGCAGATGAACGCGCAAGCGCTGCGCCTGACGCAAGGCCTGGGATTCAGCCACTCCTCTGACTGCCGCGGCCGCCACCCCTTCATGCCGGTATGGAACGCCGAAGTCGTCGCCTGCCCGCAACTGCCGACGACGCTGCCGACGCTAGACGAGTTGATCGGCATCGACGGTCTCAACGAAGACAAGGTCCACCAGCACCTGCTCGACCTGACGCGCACAGCGCCCGCCGCCGGGCACGTGTTCACGCTGCACGCCGAACTAGAAGGAATGAAACTGCTGCCAGTGCTCGAAAAGCTCATCCTCGGCTGGCAGCAGCAAGGCTATACGCTGAGCACGCTACGCCAGCTCCGTGCCGGCCTCGACGCCTACCACCTGCCACGTCACGAAATCGTCTGGGGGACGCTGCCGGGGCGCTCGGGTGAGCTGCTGCTGCAGGGTCGGGAGTTTCTGGCCAGAACGCCGGCCTGACGGCGGCCACCGCCGCCGATGATCACCGCCTTCGTCGCCTCCTACGGTTATCTGGCGGTCTTCGTCGGCACGCTCTTCGAAGGCGAGACGATTCTGCTCGCCGCCGGCTTTGCCGCGCATCGCGGCCTGCTCGACTGGCGACTGGTGGCGCTGCTGGCGATGCTCGGCGCAACCATCGGCGACCAGCTCGCCTTCCTGCTCGGTCGCTGGAAGGGTGCGGCGCTGCTCGCACGCTTTCCGGCGCTGGCGCAGCACAAGCCGCGCATCGACGCGCTGCTGCAGCGCCGGCACGTGCTCCTGATCCTCGGCGTCCGCTTCCTCTACGGCCTGCGCATCGCCGGCCCCGTCCTGCTCGGAGCCAGTGGCGTCCCGCCACTGCGTTTCGCACTGCTCAACGCCGTCGGCGCCGCGCTGTGGGCGACACTAATCACCGGCGCCGGCTACGCCTTCGGCGCCGCGATCAACGCCATGCTCGACGACATGAAGACCATCGAAGAGGCGGTGATGGTGGTGATCGTCGTCTGTGGTCTGGCGTTCTGGTTGTGGCGGCGGCATCGGTCGCGGGCGCTGCAGCAAGCGCCAAGGCAGAAACGGTGACCGGCCAGACCACTGGCGTCAGGCGCCTCATCGGCGCGCCGGGCGCCACACCCCACCGCTAATCGTCTGACAGTCGTCGCCGCAAGGCGTCCACGCAGCAGCGCGAAGCAAGCAGATCATCTCGCCATAGCGCATTCGACGCGTCGCGAGCGGCGAGGCGCTCGGCGATTGCCAGATCTACTTCGTATGCCGCGAGCTCACGCTGCCACTCGAGTCTGGCCGGATCGCTGCGCACCAGATTACTGGCAATCTGCTGGCACTCGCGGTAGGCCGGCAACGCGCCCTGAAGATTGCCAAAACTCTCGGACACGTCGCCGAATTGATCGCGCGCGGCCATCCGCCCTTCCGGATCGCCGCTGGCGTCAAAGAGCTCGAGCGCCTCACGAGCCATCTTCTCGGCGTCGCTCAACGGCAGTCGCCCTTGCCTGATGCAGCCGACGCAGACCAGGGCCCGCGCGCGCGCATTACCGCTGAGCAGGTCGGCGCGCAGCAGATCGTCCAGCGCGACCGCCAGCGCCTGCAAGGGCTCGTGGCGTCCAGAACGATGCCACTTCTTCCATAGCGTATCGAGTTCGGCCGCGCCGCTTTCGGGTTCGGCGAGCAAGCGATGGTAAATCTGCTCGATGCGCGATACCTCGTCGTCGTCTGTAAAACACGCCGCCGCGCTCGCCGACAGCTCCTGCAGGCGCACGAGTTCATGGCGCGCGAGGCGCCGCCGTACGGCCAGGCGCGTCGTTTCGTGTACGTTCCAGCCGCCGCGTGCGGCAAAGGATTCGACCATCGGCAGCGCCTGCAGGCGTGTCACGTAATCGGCCGCCGTGGCCTCGTCTACCTCGAGCAACGCCGCCAGGATGCGAGCGTCGAACCAGCGCGGTACCGCCGCCGCTTCGAACGCCAGACGAAAGTCGGTGCGCTGCCCTTGCAGGACGATGTCGAGCGTCACTAGCGCCAACTGGTCGGGATCGCCCCGCGCCCCCTGCAAGCGCTGGATGGCGTCGTCGAAGCTCAGGCGCCACGCCCCTCAGTCGGTGAAGCACTCTGAGCCAACTTCGACAGCAGTGCGCTAAGCGGCCCAGGAACGCCGTCCGTGACGACGGTGAGCGTCTCTACCTGCAGCCGTTGAATTCCAGGGCATTGCAAGCGCTCGCGCGCGAAAGCCAGCCAGTCATCGACGCTGAGGATCGACGACAGCGGACAACTCGCGACAGCGCTGGCCCAGGCGCGGCCGGCGGCGTCCGGAACACGCTGCCCGGCGATTACCACGACCACCGCGGGCGCCTTGTCGATCCGTGGCAGGAGCTGCTTCTCGATCCAGTCCTGTGCTTCCGCCGACGCCTGCTCCCAGGTGTCGAGGATCAGCAACAGCGGCGCGGCGAGTTGCTGCAGGTCGGCGATCAGTTCGTAAAGACGCGCCGTGCCGGCCGCCCGGCAAGCCTGCGGCAGGATCGCCGGGCCCAGATCGAGCTTCAGCGAATGAAACAGATCGTCGACCGTCGGGCAGCCCTTGAAGTTGAAGTGCACAGCGGCAACGCCGAGATGCTGTGCGTAAGCGTACAGCGCCTCGAGCAGCGCGGTCTTGCCGCAGTTGCTCGGGCCGTCGACCAGCAGGATGCGCTCGCGGCTGCTGCCGGTGATCGCTTCCTCAAACCTGCTGCAAGACGGACGGCGGTCGGCCAAGGGCCACACGTACGAACTGTCGGGGAGCGACGGCCACTTCAGGCCGGCTGCCGACGAAGGCTTGCCGTGCAGCCAGTCCACGAGTGCGGCCTGGTCTCTGGGCGAGACGAAGAAATGGTAGCGCTTGAGCTGGGTAGGGATGTGTTCGTCGTCGATGGCGTCGAACAGCACGACCCTGATGTAGTGATTGCAGCCGGCGCGCTCGTAAAGCGACTGCCGGATCGCCGCCGCTTCGCACACCGCCCCGAGGCCCTCGCCGAAGGGCTGATTGCCCTCGTAGCGCTGACCATAGGGAGCGGTGCACGCGACCAGTACCAAATCGGCTTCGATTACCTGCCTCTCGGACCACTGCGGCCAGCCCTCGGCTGGTCCGCCCGGCAGCATGTCCCAATCGATCACCACCGCTACGCCGGGCTCGCCGCGCAGTTGCTCGGCGAGCGCACGGACACGTCGGCAATGCGCGTCGCTGTCATGACTGTAGCTGATGAATACGCGTTTCATCGCGCCGCACTCCCTTGTTCGTCTGCCGGTCAGCGTGTGATGGCGGCTCGGCCCTGATTATAGCGCCGTGTCTTGCCGCCGCAGCCCGGCCGCCTGTGTAGTGTGATACGCCGTATTGAACAGATGAAGTCCAGCCACGACAGGGTTTGCGCACGGCTTTCAGGCCCCCCCTGCCGAGGGTCGCGGACAATGCCGCCGCACGGCAGCCACCGACGCGTCATTGCGAGGCGGCGTAGCCGACGTGGCAATCCAGAGATCTTGCTCCTGGCGTCGGCGATACGTCGGCCGTGAAGAAGTCAGAGGGTGGTGCTGGATTGCCGCGTCGGCTTTGCCTCCTCGCAATGACGGCGAGGGGGCGTGCCGCGGTGTCGATGCGTGCCGCGTGTCGGCGGTGGCGCCCGGCGACACTGCCGAGCGGGACGCTTTCGTTAAAAGGTGGCCGCAAGCGCTTTGGCAAAGGCCTATGCCAACGACCACCGGGCTTCGCTCTAGCCTTGCTGCCAAGCTTGCGGAAGCTCTCGTCAAGAATGCAACACGCCACTAGCGCTGGTAGAAGCGCAGACCCTGCTGGTCGAATTTCTTTTCCCAGGGGTCGAAGGGCTGCGCTGGTGGCGGGTTCGGCCTGGGCTGGTCTACGGGTAGTGGTTTCGGCCGCGGCCGGTGGCCGGGCCCGTACCATGGCGGCGGATACGCGCCGGCAATGTAGCGGACGATGAACGTCACCGGCGGCGCGTCCTTGAGCACTTCGCCGCCGCGGTCGACGATCGCCGCGTCGAGCTGATAGCGCTGATTGCCCGCTGGTAGCGTGTCGCCCCAGAATTCTGGCGGGATGGTGAATTCGCTGGCGGTGAAGCGCTGGCCGACCGGCTGGCCATTGACGCTGACGACGATGGCGTGCCCGGCGCCGAGCTGCAGCGGCGGGTCGAGCGCGACGCGCACGTCGAAGAGCGCGCTGTTGGCGGCGACGCTGCCGTTATCCTGCGGCGAAACGATGCTGAAGCGGCGGTACGCGGGCGCCGCGGCGACCGGCCTGGCGGCTTCGTCGGGGGCTCGATGGACGGCGCTTTCTTTCGCCACCGGGACGGGCTCGACGACGTTGAGTGGCGGCAGCGACAGCGCCTTGCTGCCGCTCTGCGGCTTGTCCGAATAGACCGTACCGCCAGCGCCGCGCGTGACGAAGACTTCCTGCGCCCAGCCGGCTGCCGGTAGCGCCAGCAGCAGCGCCAACAAGGGGGCTCGCCGCCAGGGCAAGCCGCGTGGCGATGAAACGAGCGGCGAGCGCGCGCGCTCCGCGAGCGCTGCGTCGAACCTACGCGGCAATGGCAGATTGGGCATTGACATGGCGAACGCGCCCCGCGGACTGAAGAGATTCAGAGTATTGAGCAGCGCTGGCGTGCTGGCAAGCGCTGCGGCGCCAGCCATGATGCCAGGCACGCTGCTCGGTCTGCACCGGCGTCTGACAGCGGCCTGCTCTGGCGATCACGACGCCTGCTATTACGATCATCACGCCTGCTACCACGATCACGACGCCCGCTCTTGCGATCACGACTCCTGCTACTACGATCACCACCACTGCTCTTGCTATCACGCCGCCTGCTATTACGATCACGCCGCGTCGTATTGCGATCACGCCGCGTCGTATCAGGATCACGACGAGGCAAGTTTCGCCTCGTCGAGCGGCGATCGCCCGCATCGGCGCCACGTTTCGCCAGCGCCTTGAAAAATCCTGATTGCCTGCTATAACTTCCTCATTGGCGCGCGTCGATCGCGCGCCAATTTGCTCCTGCGGGGGGAAGCCATCAACTGCTTTGTCACTTTCCTTGAGAGCCGCTGCTGGCAGCAGCGGATCGGCTGCGCGCCTTTAAAGCCGGCTAGCGCTCGGCTCATCATCAAGGTCGTGCAGACGCTCGTGTGGATGCTTTCTGCCGGCTTGATCGTCGCCATTCCGCTGGCGTCACTTTCCGGGCGGCGCGAAATTGCCGCCCGGAGCGCGGTGGCCGTCGCGGCACAAAACAGTCATTTTCAGCACGCTATGCTTTGCTGGTATTGCTTTCGCTCTCGCACACCGGGCGCTGGCAGCCGAGTAGTCCGCAGCCGATCGTCGCGTGCGCATTCTTTTGCCCATTTCTTATAGGAGATTTGCGATGTTCGGAACACGCCCCCTGGTATACAGCCTGCTATCGGCCGCCTTCTTCCCACTCACCGCCGCCGCCGAAACGCCGGCAGTCGCCGAACTGCCGGCGCCCACGGTCGGCGACGTATGGAAATTCAGGAAGATCGACCTGTGGAACAACAGCGAGCTCGAGTCGTATCAGCGAGAACTCGTCGAGATCCAGCCAGACCACCTGGTATATCGTGGCAAATCGGCGCCAAATGCCAAGCCGAAGACCTTTTATCACGGTCGCAGCCTGGCCACCTGCCGGCGTATGCGCGACAGCGAAGAAGAGCATTGTGCGGGTGCGCTGGCCTTCCCTCTACACGTCGGCGACAAGAACAGCTATACAAAGCGACCCTGGACCAAGGGTGATGGTTACTTGTCGGCCGACTGCGAAGTCAAGGGAATCGAGTCGGTGACCGTCCCCGCGGGAACTTTCGACGCCTTTCGCGTCGATTGTGACGGCACCTGGCAGCGCGTATTCGACATCACGCCGACCACGGGCGATAAGGGTCGCTTCGAGGAAAGCTTGTGGTACTCGCCCACGGTCGGTCACTACGTCAAGTTCACCTACATCGGTTACAGACCCAGCGGCGGCGTTTACACCAAGGAGCAGACCGAGCTGATCGAGTTCGTTCCGAAGTGAGCAATTGGCCGCGCCGCGCGACCGGATCACTCGGCCGCGCTTGCGGGCATCGCCGACGCGCTGCTGACACAGCGCAAGCTGGCGACCGACCTGGTGAAGCGGCAGGCCCACTATCACTGCGACGAGAACCGCAGCCGTATTCGCACGGCTTACGGACCCGCGAACATCTCATGCCTGCGCCGCTTTACCGTCGGAATCCTGCAGCACTTCTCCGATGGCAAAACCAGCCTTGCCGAAAAAATGCGCCCGCTCAAGCGCAACATCTGATGGGTCTGCGACTGCCTGCGCCTGGCCAAAAATTCTACCGGCCACGTATCACCTTGATCACAGAACGAGAACAAATTTACCGCGACGGCAGCGGGGCGCGCCGGCGAATTGCTGCTGCAGGGCGGGGAATTTCTGGCTGCCATCGTCGCCTGGCGCCCAGCCCACCACACCGTTTCTTGATGTCCTATACTGGTGCTCTGGTTGGCGTCGTCATTACACAAAAAAACAGGAGGAGAATGCCATGCACGCTGTCCGAACCTTTAGCTGCGCGGCTGCCGCGCTGGTCTGCCTCGCCACGGCGGCACCGGCGAACGCCGCCCCGCTCCCGGTCACCCTCGCCGACCTGCTGGCCGGCAACACGATTCAGGTCGACGGCCTGACCTTCTCGAACTTCAAGCCCTTGCTGGCGCCAACGCTGCCCTCGGGCGACGCGCTGCTGAATGCTTTTGTCAACAATCCGGCCTTGCTGAGCAGCATGCCCGTGATCGACCCGACGGGCGGCGGCGTCTTCTCGCATGCCTTCGGCAACGCGACGGTGGCGCTCGCGGGCGGCGTCACGGTCGTCCCCTTGCCAGACAATCCGGGTGGGGAAGTGGACCCGGGGCTGCGCTTCGATGGTGCGCCAACCTGGTCGGTCACCGCCGGCAATATCCAATCCTTGCAGCTCACCGGCTTCTTCTACGACGTGACTCGGGATTCGTCGCTGCTGGGGCCCATTCGCAGCGCGGACCTGTTGCAGGCCGCCGCCGCAGCGGTCACCGTCGGTCCGGACAGCTTTCCCACGGACGGCCTGCCCGATATCGCCCTGGGTTCCGCGCTGCAATTCGTTTTCGACGCCAGCGGCAAGTTCATCGACGGCAACCTCACCGGCGACTTGTTTGCGCGCATGGACTACTTCGGACTGCTGAATTTTTCAAGCCTGGCGTCCGGCTTCACATTTTCAGATCAGGACTCGATCCGGGTATACAACCTGATCGCTGTCGGCGCCAGCTCGGGAGGTGCTTACACGCTCGGCTCGCTGAGCGAGCGTTATGACCCGCCCGGGTATGGCCCTGGCGGCGGCAAGCTGCCCGCACCCGGCATAGCCGCCGTACCCGAGCCGGGCACGCTGCTACTGCTCGTCCTTGCTCTCGCCAGCCTCGGTTTTTTCGGCCGCCGCGAACAAACGTTGACGGTCATTGCCACAAGACCAGCAAGCGCTGCAGACCGACGATACCGGTAATTCAGTGGATAGCGGCGCTGCATACCGCTTGCTCCTGGCGCGGACAGAAGCGCAATCCCTCCTTCGCGAATTCCCTCGCGCACTGGTCGAACGGCTACGCCGCTCGTGGCTTCGGCTTTTCGATCGGCAATCGCGTCGGCCGCGGCCTGTTCCCCAGCCGCTGATAGACGCCAGAGACGCCGCGCAGAATGCAGATCACCGGCTTGGCCTTTTCGATCTCCTCGCCGTTGCGGTCGACGATCACCGCAGCGCGTGGCGGTCGCCCGCATCGCCGCTGCGCCCAGCCGCGGATCGGCTGAGCGCTTTGCAGCCGGCGAACGCTCTGCTCGTCGTCAAGCTGACGCATACGCTCGTCTGGGCGTTTTTTGCCGGCCTGATCGTCACCATTCCGCTGGCGTCAATTCAGGGCAAGCACGCGCTTGCCGCCTGGAGTGCGGCGGCTGTCGCTGGCGAGGTGCTCGTCCTGGCGGCGAACGGCTTTCGCTGTCCGCTGACGGCAATCGCCGCGCGCTACACCGACGACCGGCGCGACAACTTCGACATCTACCTGCCGCAGTGGCTGGCCCGGCACAACAAGCTCATTTTTGGCACGCTGTACCTTGCCGGCATGGCCTTTGCCGTCGTCCGCTGGGCGCTTGCTGGCGAGTAGCCGGCCGTAGATCGAGCTGACCAAGCTTGCGCCGAAGTGAGCGATCGAGCGGAGTTAATTCTGGCGCGTTCGTCGCCGTCACGATGGTGCCTGGCACGGCCTACACTTCCAGCCAGATCAGCAGGTACGCTTGGCGCCAAATCGGTCGATCATCGATTCTCGCTTATCATCGACGAAGCGAAGTCCCGGACCACGCGGTTTGCCGCCGCAAGCGCGGACCGCCAGCGCCGTCGGCGCACCGCTTCTTCAAACACTGGAGGACGCACGAATGAACAGACGAGCAGCATTGATCGCGGCATCGCTATTGATCGCCACTGGCCCGATTCCTCTAGCCGCTGCGGCCGACCCAACGAAGGCCTGGCCGTTCAAGGTACCCGACGAGACGAGCATTCCTGCCGGAGCGATGGGCGAGGCGATCGCGCTCGGACGCAAGGTCGTTACGCAAACGCAGACCTACGCCAAGGCCTACGTCGGCAACGGGCTCAATTGCTCGTCGTGCCATCTCACGGGTGGCACGGTCGCCTGGGCAGCGCCTTTTGTCGGCCTGTGGGGCGTCTTTCCCGAATACCGCTCGCGCAGCGCCAGCGTCAACGCGCTGCAGACGCGAATCAACGACTGCTTCCAACGTTCGATGAACGGCCAGGCTTTGCCGAACGATAGCCCCGAGATGCTCGGCGTCCTGTCGTACGTGTGGTGGCTGTCGCAAGGCGTGCCGACCGGCATGGACGTCGACGGGCGCGGCTTCAGGAAAATAACCGCGCCGGCGACGCCGGACAAGGCCAAGGGCAAGACGATCTACGCCGAGAAATGCGCGTCGTGCCACGGCGCCGAAGGCGGCGGCATCAATAACCCGGACGGCAGCTACCTGTTCCCGGCGCTGTGGGGCCCGCGGTCGTTCAACATCGGCGCCGGCATGGCGCGCTTGAATACCGCCGCCGCTTTCGTCAAAGCCAACATGCCCTTGGGCCAGGGTGGCACACTCAGCGATCAGGAGGCCTTCGACGTCGCCGCCTTCTTCACCACACAGCCGCGCCCCGACCTTGCCGGCAAGGAAGACGATTGGCGCCAGGGCGGAAAGCCGAAGGACGCGCGCTATTAGACCCGCGCCGCGAGCGCGCCGGCCAGCGTCAAGCCGGGTTGGCGCAGCCGCGCAGGCGGTGGCGGGGCAGCAACAGCGGCAGCAGGAACGCTGCCGAGCAGAGCAGCAGGCCGTAGAGATTGGTGCCGAGCAGGATCGCGTACTTGCCGTCGCCGATCGCCCAGCTGGCGGGGATCAGGCTGATCGCCTGCAGGACGCCGAGCAGCATGCCGGTCCAGAACGCGAGATGGAAGGACAGCGGTGAATAGCCGACCAGCTGCGAGAAGAGGAAGATCGGCGCCAGGCCGATGACCATCGTGCCGCTGATCGTCGTCGCCTTGAGGATGTCGGTGCCGGCGAGCATCGGCAGGTTGCCGAGCAGCGCAAAGACGATCATCGCCAGCGCGCCGACGCGCATCGCGCGCGGCAGGGGCGCGCGGCCGGCGAGCAGCGGCAGCTCGTAGGCAACCGACTTCGACAGCGACGAGAAGGTCGAGTCGAGCGTCGATGCCGCCGACGAGATCATCACTGCGATCATCGCCAGGAAGCCGGCGAAGCCGAGTCCACGCGCGACCTCGGCGGGGACGTTGCTGCCGGCGCTGATCGCTTCGAGACGGGCATGGACGCCAACCAGGCTGAAGGCGACGATGGCGACGAAGCCGAGGACACCGGCGACGACGAACGCACGCAACATGTTTTTTTCGTTCGAGATGAAGCCACGATCGGTCAGCACCGGGTCGTGGAAAGGATACGAGAGCACTTGCAGCAGCGCCACCAGCAGCAGGTCGACGCCGCCAGCCAGCGTGAAGCTGCCCTGGCTCAGCAGCTGCGCCGGCGCATGCGCCGGCAACACCAGCGCGACGACGACGCCGAGGAAAACGACAAAGACGACGGCCTGGACGACGTCGGTGAAGATCGAACTGCGCAAGCCACCCTTGAGGCTGTAGAACAGCACCACGGCGGTGAACAGCAGCGCCGCGCCGATGAAAGCCGCCGACCCGGCGTCGCCGTAATAGCCGCCGACGACGGCGGTGTTGCTCCACACTTCGTTGAACAGGCGGACGAGAATCGCCGCCGAGAACGCCAGCGCGGCGCCGCGTCCGTACTTGCCGATCAGGAAGGGGACCAGGCCGCTGGCGCCTTCGCGCGTCCGCAAGCGGTAGATCACCAGCCCGGCGACCGGGATCGACAGCCAGTAGGTGGCGTAGGCCAGGCCGCCGACGATGCCGTAGGTCGCGCCGAGGTTGGCGGCGTTGGTCACCGACTTGGCGAAGATCCAGCTGATGAAAACGCTCATCATCAAGGCCCACTCCGACGGCGGCCGGCCCTGTTCGTCGTGGCCGCGGAAGAAACCCGCGTCGTCGCGCGTACGCGGCGAGATCAGGTACATCAGGGCGCCGAAGAACAGCAGGAAGCCCCAGAAAAACAGTCCCTGGAACTGGCTGAGGTCGTTGCTGGCGGTGCTCGCGTTCATCGTCATTCTTTCGGTTTGGAAGTTATGGATCGGCCGCAGCGCCTGGCGACGCCGCCGTGAGCACGGCGCACGGCGTCGGCGCGCCCAGGCATCGGCAAGCAGGGTGCGCCGGCGAGCGACGCGACGACGATCGCGAACGCCGCGACGATCATTTCGACGGCACGCCGGTAGGGCGCGTTAGCATGCGCGTGTTTGCCGACGCGTCGGCAGCAAGGCCAGCGGCGGAGCGGCGGCAGCAGCAGCGGCGATCGTCGCGCGGCGGCGCGCCGGCCGGCGTACGGCAGCTCGGCGCGAACGGGCAAAAACAGACGAGCGTACATGGGCTGACTCCTGCGCGGTATCGGGTTCGTGGAAATGGCACTGATATCGTCGTCAGGACCCGGCAAAGGCTTACACTGGCACCGAAAAAACGAGCATGAAACCGATCATTCCAGGCCTCTTCCCGACGATGAAAAGCGCTTGCCCGTCCGCTGCATGTTGAAGCTCACTAGCTTTCCGTACGCGCGGCTGTTGGCGGTGGCGCTGTTTCTCGGCGTGCTGTTTGCGGTCTTCGAGCTGTCCGGGCTGCGTGAGCATTTCAGCCTGGCTTTCCTGCGCGAGCGCTTCGCGCATAACCAGCTCAGCGGCGCGCTGATCTTCGTGCTGCTGTTCTCGCTCGGCAACCTGATCCAGATCCCCGGCTGGATCTTCCTCGCGGCGGCGGTGCTGGCGCTCGGCCGGCTGTCGGGCGGCGCGCTGACCTACGTCGCCGCGAGTACGTCTTGTGCGCTGACTTTCCTGAGCATCCGCCTGCTCGGCGGCGACGCCTTGCGGCAGTTGCCCGGCCGCTTCGCGGTTCGCTTGCTGGCGCAGCTCGACGCGCATCCGATCCGCAGCATCTTTTTCCTGCGCGTCGTTTTTCAGACGGTGCCGGCGCTCAACTACGCGCTGGCCTTGTCGGGCGTTCGCTTTCGCCAATACATGCTCGGCACGCTACTCGGGCTACCATTGCCGATCGCGCTGTATTGCCTCTTCTTCGACTTCCTGGCCGGCTTCTTGCACCTCAGTTAGCCTTCGGCCGCGGGCGTCGCTTCGCCGCCAGCCCCGGCGACGCCGCGCTCATCGAGCGCCGCCAGCAGCACCTGCACGACGCGTGGCGAGTAGAGCATCGCCAGATGCCCGACGCCGTCAATCGTCTCGCTCCTCGCGCCCGGCAATTCGAGCAGCGACGGCGGCATCACGAAGTTGTCCTGCGGGCTGTAGATGGCCAGCGTCGGCAGCGCCGGGCCGGGCTTGGCGAGCGCCTGCAGCCAGCGGCTGTGCGGCCGCATCTGACGGCCGTTCTCGCCGATTCCCAGGCGCGCCAGTTCGCTCCCCTGGTGCGGTGTGGCTAGCGTCAACAGCCGCGCTAGCCGCTTCTCGCCATAGCGCTGCAGATAGGCGCGTGCCACCAGCCCGCCCATGCTGTGGCCGACCAGGATCAGTCGCTCGGCGCCGGTCGTCGCCAGCACCGCGTCGATCCGCCGCGCCAGTGGCTCGACGTAGTTGTCGATGCTGGTGTAGATCGGCTCGAGGCTGATCGTCGCGACGCTCCAGCCGGCGGCTTCCAGCCGCGCCCGTAACCACCACCAGGCGGCGCGCGAACAACCGTAGCCATGCACCAGCAGGATCGGCGGCCGCTGCTCTGGCGCGTCGCTGCCCTCCCCCTGGCGCCGTTTGCCGCCGGCCGGCGACGGCAGGCGATCGTCGCCCATCCACCAGGCTTCGAAGGCGAAAGGACCATGAAGGTGAACAACATCGCCGCGTACTCGCCAAGGACCATCATGATCGCCTGGCGCGGTGAAAGACGCCGTGCAGCATTCGGCGAACGATCGCGATACGCCCAGGCGTAGCCGTAGGTGACGGCGATCACCCCGGCACGCACGCCGAGCATCGCCAGCAGCGCCAGGAAGACCGCCGGTGCCAGCGACGCATCGGCGAAGTTCATGGTCAGGGCGGCGTAGAAAATGATTTCCAGGAGCAGGGAAAGGCGGAGCGCAAAGGCGAGCATGGGCGGTCTGGTCTCGATTCGTTCAGGGGGTGGCGGGCAATAATGGCTTGCCAGTCAGTTCGGCGGCCAGCAGACTGGCATTGCGGGCGATCAGGCCGTAAATCGACAGCTGCGGATTGACGCCCAGGCTGGTCGGGAAAAGCGAACCGTCGAGCACCGACATATTATCGAGCCAGAAATGCCGGCCACGGTGATCGACGACGCCACGATGCGGCGCGTCGGCCATGCCGCAACCGCCCATCACGTGCGCGCTGACCAGTCGGCACAGCAATGGCTTGAGCGGCAAGGCGGCGATCCCCTGGCGGGCCGCGTCCCAGGTCGTATAGCCCGGCGCGCTCTCGTGCACCGGGTTGACCCAGCGCGCGCCGGCGGCGAACTGGATTTCGGCCATCGCCAGCAGCGCCCGCCGCGCCGCTTCCCAGATCACCTCACCGAGCGGATAGTCGAGCACCGGCAGGCGATCGCTGCCGAGCCGCACCTGACCGCCGCGGCTCTCGGGATTGAAGCCATCGCGCAGCAGCGCCAGAATCACGTTAGCGCGGGTGAATTCGCGCATCAGGCGCGCGTGCGCCTCGCCGTAACCCTGCAGCGTCGTCGAGTAGAGCACCGGATGCAGTGGCGGCGTTTCGAGTTTGAAACCCAGCGGTCCGTCGATCGCCGCCTGGTGCAGGAAGTGATCGCTATAGATCGATTGCGGTGCGCCAGCGTAGGCGTCGACGCGCTCGGGCATCAGCGCCGACGAAATCACCACCGGGTGCAGGAAGGTGCGCTTGCCGAGCAGGCGGTAAGGGTCAGGGACGCTGCTCCGCAGCAGCAGCGCCGGGCTGCCGATGGCGCCAGCGGCGATAACGAAGTGGCTGGCGCGGATCTGCAACTGCCGCCCCGAGGGATGAATGCCGTCGGCCTGCAGCGCGCTGCAGTCGAGCGCCGAGACGCGGCTGCCGGCGAAGTGCAGGCGCTCGGCGCGCAAGCGCGTGTACAGGGTGGCGCCACGCTCGAGCGCTGCCGGAATCGTCGTCAGCAGCATCGACTGCTTGGCGTTGGTCGGGCAACCCATGCCGCAGTAGCCAAGGTTCCAGCAGCCCTTGACGTTGCGCTTGATGGCGCCAATCGAGAAGCCGAGTTTTTCGCCGCCGAGCGCCAGGACCTTGTTGTTGGCGTTCGGCGGCGTCTCCCAGGGGCGCACCCAGAGCTTCTGTTCCATTACTGCAAACCACGAACTCATCGAACTGGCGCTGAGTTCGTGCAAGCCGTAATGGCTTTGCCAGAAGTCGAAGACTTCCGCTGGCGTGCGGAAGCTGCTGGTCCAGTTCACCGTCGTCGAGCCACCGACGCAGCGTCCCTGCAGGATATTGATCGCCTTGTCGGCGGTCTTGCGCGCCGCCGACTCCTGGTACAGCTCGGGGTAGGCATCGCTCTCGCGCATCTTGAAGTCGGTCGACGAGCGCAACGGCCCCTCTTCGACGAGCACGACGCGCAAACCGGCGGCGCTGAGCAGGTCGGCGCTCACCCCGCCACCGGCGCCGGTGCCAACGATCAGCACGTCGGTGTCTATCACCTGGCTCTTGTCCAGCGTCGACGCGTCGATATGCTTCCAGCCGGCCGCCAGCCCGAGACGAATCGGATCGTCCATCAGAAATACCCCCGTGGTGGGCCCGGATAGGCAATCGCCGGCCAGCTGTCGGGACGCCCGTACCAGGCGCCGAAGCTCAGATCATGCAACGCGCCGTAGGCGCTCTGCAGCAGGCGCAGCCGACTCGCTCGCCAGGACTCGAGAAACTCGCTGACTTCGCCGACGCTGGCTTCGCGCCACGGCTTGCTGACACCAGCCAGCAGCAGCCTTGCCGGCGCCATCAGCAATAGCCCGAACAACTCGCCGAGCTCTTTCTGCGTCGCTGCAGAGAGCCCCGAGACCGCCGTCGCGACGCCGTCTACGGTCAGCGCGACGAGCCGCAGCCGTTCCGGATGGTCCTTCGGCAGCACCCCATCGAGCATCGCGTTGACCACCGCGGCGAGCATCTCGCGCTCGCCAGCGCTCAGCGCGCGCGGCCCGGCGGCGTTCAGCCAACCCGCGCACGACAGCAACACGCTGCCGGCCAGGCCAGTCTGGATGAAGCGCCGACGGCTGACGATCATCGCATGATGATCCGCGTCAGCCGCTCGAACAGCGCGCCGTAAGGCGGCTTGAAGAGGCCGATTCCCGACCAGCGTGATTGCCGGAAGACCGCCTTCCTTGCCGAGAAGGTCTGGAAGCCTTCGAAAACCGTGATAGCAACCCATGCCGCTGGCGCCGACGCCGCCGAAGGGCAGATCGTCCTGCGCGATGTGCAGGATGGTGTCGTTGATCGTCACGCCACCGGAAACCGTTTCGTTGAGTACGCGGTCGATGTTGCCGCGATCGCTATCGAAGTAGTACAGCGCCAGCGGCCGTGGCCGGCTATTGACGAAGGCAATCGCCTCGTCGAGATGCTGGTAGGTCCGGATCGGCAACAGCGGCCCAAAGATCTCCTCCTGCATGACGCGCAGGTCGTCGCCAAGCTCGAGCAGCGCCAGTGGCGGCAGCCGGCGGGTCAGCGGATCGGCGACCGCGCCGGGCGCCAGGTCGACGATCCTGGCGCCACTCGCCCGGGCTTCGTCCACGTAGGCGCAGGAGCCGTCTGAAATGACGCTGATCGACGATCGTCGAGTAGTCGTCGCTGTTGGCGATGCCCGGATAGCACTTGCCGACGACGCGGCGAGCGCGGGCGATGAAGGCCTGTTCCTGACCGGCCGGCAGCAGGACGTAATCCGGCGCGATGCACGTCTGGCCGGCGTTCAGGCACTTGCCGATGACGATGCGCTCGACGGCACGCGCGAAATGCGCCGTTGACGCCAGCCCGGGGCCGATGATCGCCGGCGACTTGCCGCCGAGTTCGAGCGTCACCGGCGTCAGGTTGTCGGCGGCGGCGCGCATCACGTGCTGGCCGACTGGCGTCGAGCCGGTAAAGAGCAGGTGATCGAAGGGCAGCCTGGCGAACGCCCTGCGCGACGCTGGCGTCGCCCTCGACGACCGACACCTCGTCCTCGGCGAAGTGCTTGCCGACCAGCTCGGCGAGCAGCGCCGCGCTATGCGGCGACATCTCGGACATCTTGAGCAACGCGCGATTACCGGCGGCAAGCGCTGCGGCGAGCGGCGCGATGGCGAGAAAGATCGGGTAGTTCCAGGGGACGATGATGCCCACCGCACCGAGCGGCTGGTAGCGCACTTCGGCGCGCCCGGGCTGGAACCACAGCGACACCGAGCGCGCTTGCGGACGCATCCAGCGGCGCAGGTGTCGGCGCGCGTGGCGGATCGCTTCGTAACTGGGAAAAAAGCTCCAGCAAGCGCGTTTCGGCCGGTGAGCGATGGCCGAAGTCACGGCTGACCGCCGTCGACGATCGCCGGCGCGTTGTCGCGCAGCAAGCGATCAAGCGCCACCAGGCGGCGCTCGCGGAGCGCCGCGTGCGGATTCGGATCGCACCGCACGGCGTGCTGCTGGCGGGCAAAGCGCTCGGCCAGCGAGTCGGGATGAAGCATCTTTTTCTCCTTCCTGAGTCACGAGTGATCTTTCGCGGAGTGGTTTGTCCAGGGCAGTGTATGCCGCGCGCCCGCTTGCCGTTAGGCGAAGCCCTCTAAACGAAGTCCAGCGCGCGAGGCATAATCCCCGACAGATTCGGGGAAAACTCATTGCCATGGACGAATACGACCAGCTCGATCGAAAAACAGCAGCACGTCAAAGCACTGCGTCGGCACCTGCAAGCCGCCAGGTGCCTGCGGGCGCGAGTCAATTTCGACCCGCCGGCGGCGCGCCAGCGGCTGCTGCTCCGCGAATGGCAGGCGACCAGACTGACGCGAACGCACGCCGACCTGCTCGCCAGCCCGCGCTTCGGTCGCGCCGCGCAGTTCTTCATTTCGGATCTCTACGGGCCCAAGGACTTTAGCAGCCGCGACGAAGAAGTCGAGCGCATCCTGCCCTTGCTGATCAAGATGCTGCCGGCGTCGGCGCTGCGCACCGTACGCACACGCTGGCCGTTCGAGATAGACCGCGCTGACCGAGCAGATCGACGCGGCACGCCCATCCGTGACCGCCCGACCTCGCCGCGACGGCGAGATCGAATCATTCCTCTGCAACACGAACCGCCACCAGCGCATCTACGACGAGCGGCCTACGCGCCGTCGTCCCTACCGGGGTTTTACGACGACGGCTCAACGACAGATCGGCTGTTAGCTAGCCGACGCCTGAGATCCAGCGACCCTCCAGAAGCATCCTCGAAAGACTCGCTACGAAAGCCGGTGCTTGAGCGGCTGCTCAACCGTGATGGACCCGGCCGGCCGCAGCTCGCCGGCATCCGGTTGCTGAATCTGCCACCCGCATTTCTCGAACAACGCGGCTTCAATGCCTTTCAGCGCAATGGGTTCCGCGACCGACACTACTTGGGGCCGTCGATTCACGATGCGCGGGAACAGCAGGCTGGTCGAACAATATATTCACCGACCGCGGGCCTAAGCCCATCTCGCGCCTCGCTAGTCAATCAACCACACAATTTACCATCAGATGGAAGGCTGGCGTGCGAGACCTAGGGACAGATATAAGAGTCGCCCGGCTGCTCAAAATAAGGGTGCTCAACGCTTTGCCGCAAGCAGGGATGGCTTGGCGCCTGCGACGAACGCTGTGCCAGCTGAAGCACGCCGCCGCTACGTTTGTCCTCGACTGCTGTTTTGCCGCCCCCATTCCGGCCATTGTACAGGCATTCATGTTAATGCCCTGCCACCAGAGACGCCGTTTCGCTCAATCGAGACTGCAGCCGGCAGCTATCAATAGGGATTCTAGATTGGACGTGTGGTCCACTGCATGTACTACATGAAGGAAAGCGTCGTGATCGGAGTCTCAGTATTGGTATCGGATTTACGAGAAGTATTTAGAGTTGACTCCACAAAGATTAATTTTCTCGCGCACGCTCCTCGGCAAGATGCTAACCCAGGTGTTCTGGCTTTATGGACGATGACCGGATAGAGCGAGCTGCATGGCACGATACTAGAAACCCGCTCCCCGGGCGACGCCACTTGCGGTACGACAACCGCGGGCGAGGCTTTTCGAAGGGCACGGCTCCCACTAGGACCATTCGTTGTTCTAAGATATGAAGCACTCGGGGTGAAAACTTTCACTCACGGTTGCGCTCGTCGGCTGGCCACCGCAGAA
>NZ_CAJQTX010000010.1 GCF_907163085.1 Candidatus Accumulibacter sp. ACC003 | reverse complement strand
TGAAGACCACGCTGCACCGTCTGCCGACTCCATCCGAAAACGTCCTCTGCACGCCGAGGATTGCCCTCGCAGTATTTCAGCGTCATCTCCGCCTGAAACACCCTACGGTCCGCTCCCGTCATCTTGCTCGAAGCAAGCCGGATATCTTCAATGTGGACGGCTTCAAGAGAAACCTTGCTTTCAGCTACCGTGGCGACCTTCATCAGTAATACCTCCAACCTCATAATCTACTGAAAGTATCGCATACAACGGTATGAACAATATGGGAGATCGCCTTAGGCGATTTCTGTCAAAGAACATTCCATCTTGCTGGTCTTTTCACCCGTCTTCGGCGTTGCGACAACAGTTACATAGTTGGACTATGCGCCTGTTGTCGCGCCTTGAAGACGACCGAAAATCCGGCGCAATCTGGTACGTCCTTTTCCGGCAATCGCCTGAGAGGGATCAGTGCCGCCGGGGTGAGTACGGCGATTGACGATTTCGGCACCGGCTTTTCTTCGCTCGCTCGCCTGATGCGCATCCGCGTCGACCGGATCAAGATCGACCGCTGCTTTGTCCGCGACATTCTCGGCGACCGCGCTGCCGCCGCCGTGGCGCTGGCGGTGATCGCCATGGCCAAGGGCCTCGGTGTCAAGGTCATCGCCGAGGGCGTCGAGACCGAGGCGCAGCTCAAATTCCTGCGCGAACGCGGTTGCGATGAAATGCAGGGCTTCTACTTCAGCCGACCGCTGCCGGCCAGCGAGTTCGAGGCCCTGCTGCGCGAGGCGCGCTGCCTGAAGTTCGGCGGCGATGCTGACGGCGGCGACGACGACCCGGCGCGAACGCTGCTGTTGGTCGACGACGAGGTGAACATCCTCAGCTCGCTGCGGCGACTGCTGCGCGCCGACCGCTACCGGATCTTCACGGCGACCAGCGGCCGCGAAGGCCTCGATATCCTCGCCCTGCACCGCGTCGGTGTGATCGTTGCCGACCAGCGCATGCCGGGGATGTCGGGAACCGAATTCCTGGCGCGCGCCAGCGCGCTATTTCCCGAGTCGGTACGCATCGTCCTGTCGGGCTATACCGATCTGCAGTCGATTACCGACGCCGTCAATCAGGGCGGGATCTACCGCTTCATGAACAAACCATGGGACGACATCGAGCTTCGCGCGGCCGTCCGTGATGCCTTCAGCCGCTACCGTCAGGAGCGCAAGCGGGCGTGAGCGGGCGGCGCGCCGGACAGCACTCGGCGCGCCATTGCCCCTGATTTCCGCCCGATTTCCGCTTTATTCCCGCCTTACTCCGCGCTGACCCTGACCAGCACCTTGCCGGTATTGGCACCGCTGAACAGCTTGCTCAGCGCCGCTGGCGCCGACTCCAGGCCGTCGGAAACGTCGAGTCGGTAGTGCATCCGCCCGGCGAGGTGCCAGGCGATCAGCTTCTCGGCGGCTTCCGGCGCACGGTCGAGATAGTCGAGGACGATGAAGCCCTGCATCCGGCCGCGCTGCATCAGCAGTTGCGCGAGGTTGGCCGGTCCCGGCTCGGGGGCGCTCGCGTTGTACTGCGAAATCAGCCCGCACAAGGCGATCCGGGCGCCGAGCTTGAGATTTCCCAGGACGGCGTCGAGCGTCCGGCCACCGACGTTCTCGAAATCGACGTCTATCCCGTCCGGGCAGGTGCGTGCCAGCCCGGCAGCGACGTCCTCGACTTTGTAGTCGATGACCGCGTCGGCGCCGAGTTCGTCGCTCAGCCAGCGGCACTTCTCGGCGCCACCGGCGATGGCCACGACGCGCATGCCGAGATTCTTGCCGATCTGCACCGCCAGCGAGCCGACCGCGCCGGCTGCCGCCGAAACCACCAGCGTTTCGCCGGCCCTGGCCTGCGCCACGTCGGTCAGTCCGAAGTAGGCCGTCAGGCCGATATGGCCGAGCAAGCCGAAATGCGCGCTCAGCGGCAAGGGAATCGGCGGCAGTTTGCTCAGCGCTTTCGCCGGGCTGACGCTGTAATGCTGCCAGCCAAGCATCCCCTGGACGATATCGCCGGCCTGCAGGCTGGCATCGCGCGACTCCTCGACGCGGCCGATGCCGATGCCGCGCATCACCTCGCCGAGTTCAAGCTTCGGCAGGTAGCTGTCGGCGTCGTTCATCCAGATACGGTTGGTCGGGTCGATCGACAACCAGATTGTGCGCACCCTGACCTGGCCGTCGGCGAGCGCGGGCAGCGTCGTCTCGCGCCACGCGAAGTTCGCGGCGCTCGGCAGGTCAGTGGGCCTGGACGCCAGATGCCAGGCGCTATTGATTGCTGTGCTCATCAAAGTCTCCACTTTCTCGTTCAGCCGAAGGGACATGCCAGGTCGTACGCCTCCGATGATAAGCGCCATGGCCACTGAGTTCACGGGCAGTTCGCATTCCGGCGCTTAGGCCGACGCCATTGGCGCAGGCCTAAGCGACGTTTATGAGTGGCGAGCGCTGCTGACGCGGGACGGGCATGCGTCGACGATCTCGTCGGCTCGCCGAGGAAGCCAATGCGGGTTCGCTGAAAGCGGCTGCGAAGCGGCAGGCCGGGTCTGCTATCATGCCGGCCTTCGTCGCGACTACCGGTATCGGCCGGGGTCGGGCGCGCGTGCCCTGGTGGCGACTTTGGCGTCGACGCCAGTTCACCGCCGCAGGCGCTTTTCCTTCAACCGTTAGAGAAGAATTCCATGAGAAAAAATACCTCGCTGGCGCTGCTCGCCATCCTCGCCGCCACCCTGCTGGTCGCTTGCGGCAAGAAGGAAAGCGCTCCGGCAGCCGCTGCCATGGCGGCGCCGGCGCCGGCCACGATTGTCGTCGGCCTCGACGACAACTTCCCGCCGATGGGTTTCCGCGACGAAGGCAACGCACTGGTCGGCTTCGACATCGATCTGGCGACCGAAGCCGGCAAGCGGCTGGGTAGCGAAGTGATCTTCAAGCCGATCGACTGGAACGCCAAAGAAGCCGAATTGAGCAGCAAGCGGGTAGACGTGCTGTGGAACGGGCTGACGATCACCGACGCGCGCAAGGAAAAGATCCTGTTCACGACGCCTTACCTGGAAAACCATCAGATCATCATCGTCACCGACAAGTCGCCGATCGCCAGCAAGGCCGACCTCGCCGGCAAGGTCGTCGGCGTTCAGGACGGCAGTAGCGCGATCGAGGCCGTCGAGAAGGATTCGGCAACAGCCAAATCGCTGAAAGAGCTGAAGAAGTTCGGCGACAACGTGACCGCGCTGATGGACCTGAGCATCGGCCGACTCGACGCCGTGGTGGTCGATGAAGTGGTCGGGCGTTACTACACGGCCAAGAAGCCCGGCGAATACCGCGTTCTCGAGGAAAACTTCGGTACCGAAGATTACGGCGTTGGCACCCGCAAGGACGATACCGAGCTGATGGCCAGGCTGCAGAAAGCCCTCGACGAGATGAAGAGCGACGGTGCCGCCGCGGCGATCTCGACGAAGTGGTTCGGTAAGGACATCGTCAAGAAATAGGCTGGTCGAACGTCGCTCGACGCCGATCATCGGCGCCTGTGCGGGGGCGACAAAGAGCACATGGATTACGTCATTCAGATCATGGGGCCGCTGCTCGAAGGCACGGCGGTCACCCTGCAGGTCTTTCTCATCACCTTCGTGCTGGCCGTGCCGCTGGGCCTGGGTCTGGCCTTGCTGCGCATCTCGCGCTTCGCCGTTCTCGGCGCCGTGGTCAATGGCTATATCTGGCTGATGCGCGGTACGCCGCTGATGCTGCAGATGCTGTTCATCTATTTTGCCCTGCCTTTCGTGCCGGTGATCGGCGTCCGGCTGCCGGACTTTCCGGCGGCCGTCGTCGCCTTCGTCCTCAACTATGCGGCGTATTTTGCCGAGATCTTTCGCGCCGGCATTCAGTCGATCGACCGCGGGCAATACGAGGGCGCGCGCGTGCTCGGCCTGAGCTACCCGCAAACCATGCGGCGCATCGTCATGCCGCAGGTGTTCAAGCGCATCCTGCCGCCGCTGAGCAACGAGACCATCACCCTGGTCAAGGACACCTCGCTGATCTACGTGCTGGCGATGAACGACCTGCTGCGCGCGGCGCGCGGCATCGTTCAGCGCGACTTCACGACGACGCCGTTCATTGTTGCTGGTGCGTTCTACCTGCTGATGACGCTGGTGTTGACGCTCGCCTTCCAGCAGTCTGGAAAAGAAATACGCGGTCTACGATGGCTAGGCCGATGATCCGCGCGCAGGGAATCCACAAGCGCTTCGGCACCGTCGAAGTGCTCAAGGGCGTGTCGCTGGACGTCGGCAAGGGCGAGGTGCTGGCGATCATCGGGCCGTCGGGGTCGGGCAAGAGCACCTTCCTGCGTTGTCTCAACCACCTCGAAACGATCGACCGTGGCGGCATCGAGATCGAAGGCGAGACGCTGGTTACGGCCGGCGCCGATAGGCGCAGCCATTACGCGCCCGACGCCGAGATCCGCCGCATCTGCCGCAAGATGGGAATGGTATTTCAGCACTTCAACCTGTTCCCGCACCTGACCGTCCTGGAGAACGTCATCGAAGCGCCGCTCACCGTCAAAGGATTGTCACGGCAGCAAGGCAATACCGCAAGCCGAGGCCTTGCTGCGCAAGGTCGGCTTGCTCGAGCAGCGCGCGAGCTATCCGTCGCGGCTCTCGGGAGGCCAGAAGCAGCGCGTGGCGATTGCCCGGGCGCTGGCGATGGCGCCGGACATCATGCTTTTCGACGAGCCGACGTCGGCGCTTGACCCGGAACTGACCGGCGAGGTTCTGCGCACCATCCGCTGAACTCGCCGAAGAAGCGATGACCATGCTGGTGGTGACGCACGAGATGGCCTTTGCCCGCGAGGTCGCCAGCCAGGGTGGTGTTCATGGACGACGGCGAGATCGTCGAAGCGCGCCCGGCCAGGGAATTGTTCGCCGCGCCCGAACACGCGCGCACGCGCGCCTTCCTGGAGAACATGCTGTAGTCGTCGATGCCGGCGTCAGCCTGCTGGCATCGCCTTGCTCGCTGCTCTCGGCGAGTGCTCAACACAGGGCAAGAATCCGCTCCATTTCATTTTACTCACCGACGCGCTGTCGCCCGAGCGCCCGGCAAACGCGCACGCGTTTTCTCGAGCGAGCCGCCACGGCAGCCGTTTTCACCTTCCGGAAAGATCATGACTCAAGCAGCAAACAGCGTTCGCGACGGTTTCACCACTTCCTTTGGCGTACTGGTCGCCACCCTGGGTTCGGCCGTCGGGCTCGGCAACATCTGGAAATTCCCCTCGCTGACCGGCAGCAACGGCGGCGCCGGTTTTCTCCTGGTCTATCTGCTGGCGACGCTGCTCGTCGGCCTGCCGGTGATGATCGCCGAGACGATGCTCGGACGCGCGGCGCGCGCCAACGCCGTCAGCACCTTCGAGCGCGTCGCGCCACGCCGGCAGTGGTGGTGGCCGGTCATCGGCTGGATGGGCTTTGCCGCGGCGCTGCTGATCCTGTCGTTTTATTCGGAGGTCGCTGGCTGGGTCTATGCGTACATCTTCAAAGCGCTGGCGGGCGAACTGGCGACGACCGATCCGCAGGTCGCCGGCGCGATCTTTGCCGGCCTGGTGGCCGATCCGCTGGCGTCGCTGGGCTGGCAGTGGCTGGTGCTCGGCGTCACCGGCAGCATCGTCATGCTCGGCGTCGCCAAGGGCATCGAGGCAGTGACGCGCAAGTTGATGCCCTTGCTGTTCATCCTGCTGCTGGTGCTCTGCGCGCGTAGTTTGAGCCTGCCGGGAGCGGCGCAAGGGCTGAGCTTCCTGTTCAGCCCCGATCTGGCGAAGATCACGCCCGCTGTCTTGCTCACCGCGCTCGGCCTGGCCTTTTTCAAGCTGTCGATCGGCATGGGCTGCATGCTCACTTACGGCAGCTATTTTCGCGATAACCAGAATATCCCGGCAACCGCGACGCGGGTGATGTTCGCCGACCTGTCGGTTTCGCTACTCGCCGGCATGGCCATCTTCCCGGCCGTTTTCGCCTTCGGTTTCGAACCGGCAGCCGGACCGTCGCTGGTCTTCATGACCATTCCGGCGGTGTTTACGGCGATGCCCGGCGGCACCGTGTTCATGAGCATCTTCTTCATCCTGACGGCGATTGCCAGCGTCGGCGCGATGCTCTCGCTACTCGAAGTACCGGTAGCCATTCTGGCCGAGCGCTACGCGCTGGGGCGCAAACGCGCGTCGCTGTACACAATTCTGGCGGTTGCCGTGCTCGGCGCGCCGGCGGCGCTATCGTCAAGTCTGACCAGCGAGATCAAGCTGTTTGGCATGAATCCATTCGAGCTCTTCGACTTCCTCAGTTCGAACATCCTCTTGCCGCTCGGTGGCATCCTGATCTGCGTCTTCGTCGGCTGGGTGTATGGCCTGCCGGAAATGACCAGGCAGCTCGGCAACCACGGCGAGCTGCGCAACCAGCGCCTGATCCGGCTGGTGTTCTTCCTGATTCGCTACGTCGCGCCCTTGTCAATCGCCGCCGTTCTGCTGCATGGGCTGAAGATCTTCTGACGCCGCTGCCGCGGCGACCCTGGCCATCGACCGGCCAGGTGGCCGCGTCAGACCTTGAAGTAGGCGACCGCCGATTGCAGTTTGCCGGCCAGCGCCTGCAAGTGATCGGCCGCGTCGGCGTTGCTGCGCGTTGCCGCATCGCTCTCTTCGGTCATCGAGGCAATGTTCTGCACGTGCGCGGCGAGGTCGGTGGCGGCGGCCGCTTGCGCGCGCGTGGCGGTGGCCACTTCACCCGCCTTGCCCAGCGAGTCTTCGGCGTGGTGCTGGATCGCGTCGAGCAGAGCGGTCGCCTGCGACGCCAGTTCCTGGCCGCGACGGCACGCGCGGCTCGGAGCTTTGCATGGCCGCCACGGCGTTGCCGGTATCGCCCTGAATCGTCCCCACCGTCTCGCTGATCTGCGCCGTCGCCAGGGTCGTGCGTTCGGCCAGTTTGCGCACCTCGTCGGCAACCACCGCGAAACCACGCCCCTGTTCGCCGGCGCGCGCCGCCTCGATGGCCGCATTGAGCGCCAGCAGATTGGTCTGGTCGGCGATCTCCTTGATCACCCGGGTGATCGCGCCGATCTCCTGCGAGCGGCCGACCAGCGCGTGAATCCGCGTCGCCGAGTCTTGCAGCGAAGCGGCGATGCCCTCGATCTCGCCGGCTGCCAGGCGGACAACGCCGGCGCCCTGCTTGGCCAGGTCGGCCGTCTGGCGCGAGTTGGATTCGGTCAGGCGGGCGATCTCCGACACCTCGTTGATGCTCGCCGTCAGCTCTTCGAGCGACGCCGCGGTGGCGGCGCTCGATGCCGCTTGCTGGCGCACCGCCAGGCTGATTTCACTGGTCGCTACCGACAGTTCGCCGGACTGCCTGGCGATCGCCTGGCTGCCCTGGTTGATGTCGCGGACGACGTCGTGCAGTCGGCTCTGCATTGTCGCCAGCGCGCCGAGCAGGTTGCCAGCCAGGCTGCTGCGCGAGCTGATCTGCTGCGTCAGGTTGCCTTCGGCGAATTGCTCGACCTGCGCCGCCGCCAGCGCCGGTTCGCCGCCGAGCTGCTGCTGCACGCTGCGGTTGATGGTCCAGCCGAGCGCCGCCAGCAGGGCGCTGACCACCAGCACGAAGGCGATGCTGGTGCTGGCGCTGCGCCAGAAGGCGGCGTCTACGTCTTCGATATAGACCCCGGTGGCGACCCACCAGCCCCACGGCGCAAAGAGCTTGGCGTAGGCGATTTTCGGTATGGGCTTCTCGGCACCAGGCTTGGCGAACTGGTAATCCATGTTCGCCTCGCCGTTGCGCTTGAGCAATTCGATCCAGTCCTTGACATAGGTCTTGCCAGTCGGATCGGTGGCATCGAGCGTGTTCTTGCCTTCGCGCTCGGGCCGCGTGCCGTGCATCATCGTCGTGCCGTCGAGGTCGTAGATGAACAGGTAGTCGTCCTGGTTGAAACGGCTCTTGCGCAGCGCGTCCTTGGCCACTTGCTGAGCCTCTTCGGGCGTCCGCTTGCCGGCCTGTTGCATTTCGTATTGCTGCTCGATGATGCCCATCGCCGAACTGACGACGGCGCGGATGGCCAGACGTTTTTCTTCCAGGATGTGCTGGCGCAGTTCGAAGACCGAATAAGCCCCGAGCGCAAGCAGCCCCAGCAACATGCTGGCGAGCAGCAGGTACAGGCGTGTTGTCAGGGTCAGCTTCCTCAGGAATCCAAGCATCGTTGTCTCTCCGGCAAATGGTTCAGACCTGGCCGGCACGCTCGGACAGGAGGTGTCGACAGTATCGGCTGAAACCCGGAATTCTTGAGGCTTATCGTCGCGCTGAGACGATGGCCTACTTTCGCCCGATCACGTTAGACTGCGCTCTTCGCCACGATTTGCCCGGCCTTCGCGCGGGCAACCTGCCTGCCATGGACCTTTCGCGCAAGCCACCGATCAAGCCCTTGCCGGCGCTTCCCCGCTGACATGACCAGCACTCAACAGGTGCGCGACACGATCCCGCTGACGCTCGCCGATCTGCAATGCGCGCGGGCGCGCATCGCTGCCGCGGTGCTGGCGACGCCGCTATGGCTCAACGATCCGCTGTCGCGCGAGTTCGCCGTGCCGATTCACTTCAAGCTCGAGAATCTGCAGCCGACCGGCTCCTTCAAGCTGCGCGGCGCGACGCACAAGATCGACCGCCTGCTCGCTGCCGGCGCCGCGCCGCGCGGGGTGATCGCCGCATCGGCGGGAAACCACGCGCAGGGTGTGGCGCGCGCGGCGCTGGTCAAGGGCCTGGCGGCGACGGTGGTGATGCCGGTCGCGGCACCGCTGACCAAGATCGAAGCGTGCCGCGGTCTCGCCGCCGAGGTCATTCTCGCCGGCGCCAACCTCGAGGAGGCCAAGCTCGTCGCCGAGCGCCTGGCCGGCGAACGCGGACTCGCCTTCGTGCACCCCTACGACGACTGGGAGATCATCGCCGGCCAGGCGAGCGTCGGCCTGGAGATCATCGAAGCGCTGCCGAGCGCCACGCTGGTCGTCGTGCCGCTCGGCGGCGGCGGCCTGATCGCCGGCGTCGCGCTGGCCATCAAGCTGCAGCGTCCGGACGTACGCATCGTCGGCGTGCAGACCGACAGCGTCGCGCCCTTCCGTCGTTTCCTTGACGACGGCAGCCTGGAAACGGTATCGCTGGCGGCGCATACCATCGCCGACGGGATCAAGGTCAAGGCGCCCGGCGTGTTGACCCGCCGCGTCATCGCCCGCTACGTCGACGCCATCGTCACCGTCGACGACAATGCCATCGCCGAGGCGATGGTCTGTCTGCTCGAACGGACGCGGACCATCGGCGAGGGCGCTGGCGTCGTCGCGCTGGCGGCACTGCTCAAGGGCAAGGTCGTACCGCAGCCAGACGATCGCGTCGTCGTCGTGGTCAGCGGTGGCAACGCCGACATGACGCTGGTCGGCCGTTCGATCGACTACGGCCTGGCATCGAGCGGGCGGCTGATGAGCGTCGCCGTGCGTGTCGCCGATTCACCGGGACGTCTGGCGGCGCTGCTCGGCGTCGTCGCCGAACACGGCATGAACGTTCGTCACGTCGAGCATCGGCGCGGCGAACTGCACGTGCCGGTGGGGATGACCGAGATCATCATGCAGATCGAGACGCGCGATTTTGCGCACCAGGGCGAACTGCTCGATCACTTTGCCGGGCAGGGGCTGGATGCGCGCAACCTCATCGCTGCCGCGGTGTAGAGCGGCCGCGCTCGGCGGCCTGCCTCCGAGTGCGACGTGAGCGCTGAGCCGCAGGCCGCGTCATCGTCGGCGCGCGCCGAGGCGGCGCTGCGGCCGCTGCGACCGCTATGGCGCTGGCTGGCGCTGCGCTTACTGCCGGCGAGCGTGTTGCCCTTGCTGTTGGTCGCTGCGCTGGTGTGCTTCAGCCTGCCGCAGCGGCTGGCCGACGCCGAGGCTCGCCAAAAGGTGCTCGCCACTGCCATTTCGCGTCAGCTCGAGGCGCAGCTGCGCGGTGCCGAACGCGAGTTGTCGGCGCTTGCCGGGCAACTGCGGCGACACAGCGATCAAGAACCCTCATTCTGGCTCCCCGAGCTTGACGCACACGTCGGCACGGGCGAGTGGTTGGCGGCGATCTACCTCGTCGATGCCGCCGATGCGGTGCTCGCCGTCGGCTTGCCGGAAGGCTTGCGTGGCCAGCGCGGCGAGCTGCAGAAAGTCGATCTGGCCGCCTGGCCGGTGCTGCGCGAAGCACGCGCCAGCGGCCAGCCGCTGTGGTCCGAGGCCTGGCCTGCAGCGGTCGCTGGCCGAGGGTCGCTGCGCCTGGTGATGCCGCTGGCCGGTGCCGCCTTGATTGGCGAAGTGGCGAGCGATCGGCTGGCGGAGTTTCTCGACAATCTGGCCGCCGACAGCGGTCTGGTGGCGATGATTGTCGACCGTCGCGGGCAGCTCGTCGCCAACTCGCCCGACGCCGCTGGTGGCGACCAGCGCCAGCTCGGTCAGCTAGCGATCGTTGCCGATGGCGTGCACGGGCGCTTCACGACGCAGGACTTCAGCTGGCGAGGGAAGGAATTTGTCGGCACGCTGCGCGGCATCGGACAAACGGGCTGCATGGTGCTCGTCGCGCAGCCGCGCAGCGAGCTGCTCAAGCCGTACCTGGACACCCTGTGGGCGCTGGCGGCCGGCACGCTGCTGGCCGTGCTGCTGGCGACCAGCAGCGCGCTGCTGCTGGCGCGCGCCGGCGTTCGCCGCCTCGGCGACTACAGCGCCCGCGCCCGCGCGCTCGCCGACGGTGACTACGAGCAAGGCTGGCCGGCTTCCCACATCAGCGAATTTGCCGCCCTGGCTGACGACCTCGAGCGCATGTCGCAGGCCATTCGCCAACGCGAGCTCGATCTGGCGAGCAGCGAGGCACGCTATCGTGCGGTGATCAGCAGTGTTCCGCTGGTCATTTTCCAGTTCGACGAGGGCGGCATCTTCTCGCTCAGCGAAGGCAAGGGCCTGGCCGGCCTCGGCCTGGCTCCCGGCGAGGCCGTCGGCCAGTCGCTGTTCGACCTTTATGGTGACTACCCCGAGATCTGCGAGCCGGCGCGGCGGGCGATCGCCGGCGAGGAACAGCACTTGAACCTGCACGCTGGCAGCGGCGTTTTCGAGACCTATTTCAACCCGGTACACGACGGCGACGGACGGCTGCAGGTGATGGGCGTGGCACTCGACGTCAGCGAGCGGGTGCGCGCCGAGGAGCAATTGCGGCAAGCGAACCTGGTGGTCGAGAACAGCCCGGTGATGCTTTTCTGCTGGCAAGCGGTGGCCTCCTGGCCGGTGCTATTTGCGTCGCGCAACGTCAGCCAGCTGGGCTATGCCGCCGCCGAACTGCTCGATGGATCGGTTCGCTTTGCTTCCCTGATCCACCCCGACGACCTGCAGCGCGTCGGCGCCGAGGTGCAGGCCTACTGCGAACGCGGCGTCGACCATTTCCAGCAGGAATACCGCATCGTTCGCCGTGACGGCGCGATCCGCTGGGTAGACGACCGGACGGCCGTCGAACGTAACGTCGCCGGCGAGGCCAGCCACTTTCTCGGAATCGTCATCGACATTACCGAGCGCAAGCACGCCGAACGCCTGCTGCGGCGGATGAACCGGCAGTTGCGCATGATCAGCGAGTTCAACCAGGCGCTGATTCACGCCACCGACGAGACGGCCTTGCTGGCTACCGCCTGCCGGATTGTCGTGCAGATCGGCGGCTACCGCATGGCCTGGATTGGTTACGCCGAGAACGACGAAGCCAAACAGGTGCGCGCAATCGTTCATGCCGGGCATGAAGACGGCTATCTCGAGCGCCTGGATACCAGCTGGGCCGACAGTGAGCGCGGCTGGGGCGCCAATGGCACGGCGATTCGCAGCGGCCGCCCGTGCGTGATTCAGGACCTCGCCAGCGACCCGCGCTTTGCCCCCTGGCGTGCGCAGGCGGCGGCGCGTGGCTATGCCGCGCTGTGCGCACTGCCGCTGCGGGCAGGCGAGACGATCATCGGCGCCTTGAGCATCTACTCGTCGGCAGTCGATGGCTTCGACGCCGACGAAGTAGCCCTGTTGAGCGACATGGCCAATGATCTGGGCTTCGGCGTCAGCGTCGTGCGTCGGCGGATCGAACACGCCGAAGCCGATCGCGCATTGCGCGAGAGCGAGGCGCGTTACCGCCTGCTGTTCGACAGCAATCCGCATCCGATGTGGGTGTACGATCGGGAAACGCTCGCTTTCCTGACCGTCAATGACGCGGCGCTCAAGGGCTACGGCTATGCGCGCGACGAATTTCTGAAGATGAGCGTCACCGATATACGGTCGTGCGACGACACGCCGATCCCCGCCGAGGACATCGTCGAGGAGTACGCAGGGGACGAGGTGGGAGAGCTGGGAGAGGGCGGTGAGCGCGGTGAGGGCGGTGAGGGCGAAGACGCCGACGAGCCGGCCATTTTCGCCGGCGTCTGGCAACATAGCCGCAAAGACGGCTCGATCATTGACGTCGAGGTCGTCTCGCATCCCGTTTCCTACCAGGGGCGGCGCGCAGAACTCGTCCTCGCCGACGACATCAGCGAGCGCCGGCGCTCCGAGCAGGCCTTGCTGGAGAGCGAGCTGAAGTACCGCGAACTTGTTGAAAACGCCAACAGCATCATCCTGCGCTGGACTCCCGAGGGCCGGGTGACCTTCGTCAACGAGTTCGGCCTGCAGTTTTTTGGCTACAGCGAAGGCGAACTGGTGGACCGTCATGTCATCGGCAGCATCGTTCCGGCGTATGAAAGCAGTGGCAAGGACCTGCGCACCTTGATGGACGAGATCTGTGCCAGTCCCGGGCGCTTCGAGCACAACATCAACGAGAACATGCGGCGCAGCGGCGAGCGCGTGTGGGTTTCGTGGACCAACCGGGCGATCACCAACGAGCACGGCCGGGTCGTCGAGGTGTTCAGCGTCGGCTCGGACATCACGCAGCGCAAGCAAGCCGAGGACGAGCTTCAGAAGTATCGCGAACACCTCGAGGAGCTCGTCGCCGAGCGCACCGCCGAGCTGCGGCAGGCGATGGCGCAGCTGTTGCAGGCCGAAAAACTGGCGGCGCTGGGCAACCTGGTCGCCGGCGTCGCGCACGAACTGAATACGCCGCTGGGCAACGCACGCGTCGTCGCCAGCCTGCTCGGCGAGCAGTTTCGCGAGTTCGCCGCCGCCGTCGCCGCCGGCAGCCTGCGCCGTTCGCAAGTCGACACGCTGCTCAGCCGCGGCCGTGAAGCCATCGACCTGCTCGAACGCAATACCGCCCGCGCCGCCGAACTGATCGGCCACTTCAAGCAGGTCGCGGTGGACCAGAGCAGCGCCCGGCGGCGCTCGTTCGACCTGCGTCAGACCGTCGACGAGATGCTCGTCACCTTGCGACTGAGCTTCAAACACACGCAGCACCGGATCGAAGTGGCGATCGCCGCCGACCTGCAGCTCGACAGTTATCCCGGCCCGCTCGAACAGGTCATCGCCAACCTTGTCGGCAACTCGCTGGTGCATGGTTTCGCCGGCATCGACGAAGGGCGCATCGAGATCGAGGCGCACGCCGCTGGTCCCGATCAGGTGATCCTGCGCTACGCCGACAACGGCGTCGGCATTGCCGAGGCGACGCGCAACCGCATCTTCGAGCCCTTTTTCACCACGCGTCTGGGGCAGGGCGGCAGCGGCCTCGGGCTGTACATCGTCTACAACCTGGTGAATGCGGTGCTGGGCGGCACGATCGAGGTCGATAGTCCGCCCGGTCGCGGCACGCGTTTCACCCTGACCTTGCCGCGCCAGGCACCCGATCGCTCTGCTTCTGCCGGAACGGATGGATCGCCGTCAGGTGACGGATTGTGACAATTCTTGTCAGTCGTGTGACGCAATGCGGCGCCAGCGGCAGGTGCTGCGTGCGGAAAGTCACGCTTTTACGTTCCTTCGGCGCCTGGCACGGAAATTGATACCGTTAAAGCAACGGATTGTCCGTTGCACTCACTGGAGGAGTCCAAACCATGAAGAAGCTGCAAAAAGGCTTTACCCTGATCGAGCTAATGATCGTCGTGGCGATCATCGGTATCCTGGCCGCCATCGCCATTCCGCAGTTCTCCGAGTACACCAAGAAGGGTGAAGACAAGTCGGCACAATCGGATGCGCGTAACCTACTGACAGCTGCCATCGCCAACTCGACCCTGTAAGCCTACTCTCTGATCGGAGATTTCCTATGAAAACTAGCACTATGAAAAATGTCATTATGGGTTCGGTTCTGGCAGTCGCCGCCATCAGCTCCCTTTCGGCGAATGCAGCCGAGGTCACCATTTGCGCAGGTGGCGGGGCAAAGGACGGTGCGGCGGTTACAGCTGGTACCGACTTCGTGAAGGTGGCCTTCACGCCGAAATGTTCAGCCAACGTGATCCTGTCCGGCGATGACGTTTCTGCGACCGTCTACAAGGTGGGAGCGGCTTCGGTCAAGGGCAAGACAGTTTTCGCGGGCTCGAGCCTTGGTGGTGCGGTGGGCAATGTCGGTACCTGCGGCGCATCGCCCTGTACCCCAGGTGAGATCACGACTGGCATGGGCACCTTGCCTGGTTCTTAAAACCCGGGATCTTGGTCGGAAAACCGGCGCGCCCCAGGGTGCGCCTTTTTTTGTGGTTGACGATAATGTTCGAGTTCGCTGTTTCGGGTCTGCGCTCCGGCCTACGGGGCAAGAGCTTCCAGGCGGTATTCATCTTCGGCGTCTTGCTTATCGGTATCGCCTATCTGTCGGGCTTCTTCTCGCCGCGGCAGCCGCAAACCGTCGCACTCGACGTCGGCTTTTCCGGAATTCGTTTTTCGCTCGTCCTGCTCAACCTTTTCTGGGTTCAGGAGTTGGTGGCGCGAGAGATCGATCGGCGGGTGATCCTTTTCTCGCTGGCCTATCCTGTTTCGCGTGGCGCTTTTTTGGCCGGTCGCTTTGCGGCCATTCTGCTTCTGTCGACGCTGGCGGCAGTTGTTCTTGGCCTCCTTCTCCTGTTGGCAGTGGTCGTCGTTGGTGGCGGCTATAGCCAGGAGTTCCAACTGGCTCTCGGAGTGCCGTTCTGGAGCGCTGTCGCCGGCTTCACGCTCGATGCTGCCGTCGTGGCTGCATTTGCCTTGTGTATCGCGGCATTGTCGACGGTCTCGGTTTTGCCGCTCGCGCTCGGGGCGGCGTTCGCCCTGGCGGGCAAGGCGCTGGGGGCGACCATGGCCTACCTTTCGCAAGGCGCCGATGGCAACGAGGAACTGGTTAGCAGCTACAGTCCGCTCGTTGATCTGGTGAAATGGCTGGTTCCCGACCTTTCTCGCCTGGATTGGCGCGAGTGGGCCATGTACCAGTTGCCGCCGGGCAGCCAGGTAGTTTTTTGGGCGGTGACGATGGCGGCCGCCTACATCCTTGTTCTCCTGGTGTGTGCGAGCCTGTTGTTCGCCAGGCGCGAGTTTTCCTGATGCCTTCCCGGCTGACGACGCTTCCACTGCTTGCGCTCGGCCTTCTTTCGGCGCTGGTCTATGGCCTTGCCGCACAGCGGTTGTCTGAACTTCCCCGAGCCACCGCCAAACCCGAGCTGCTGATAGCTTTGCCGCGCTTCGCGCAGGTCTTGCTGGCTGCGGGTGATCGCTATCTCGCCGCCAACCTGGCAGGTTTTCGCGTGCTCGTTGCCGAGACGGCGCACATGCGCCCAGAGGATTACGCGGTGCAGGCGAAGCTGCAGCGAGACATCGCCTGGTTCAACCCGTCGCACGAGGACAATTACTACATCGCAGCGGCGATCCTGCCCTGGAACGACCAGGTCGATGCCGCGGAGTACGTGCTGCGCAAGGCTTCGGATGCGCGCACCTTTGACTGGTATCCGCTGTTTCACTACGGTTTCCTCCATTATCATTTTCGCCACGATCCGGCGACCGGCGCGCAGTGGCTGCTCAAAGGTGTTCCGCGGGTCAAGAACCAGCAGGATGCGTGGGCGCTGCAGAATGTCGCCGCGGCGTGGATCGAAAAAGGCTACGACACGGCCAATGCGGCCGGATTGGTCGGCGCGATGGCAGCAAATGCGCCGCAAGGCGCGTTTCGCAACTATCTGCAGGTCAGGGCCGATCGTCTGCGCGACCTGGCAAGCCTGCAGGACGCGGCGAAGCGTTTTCGCGAGCGCTATGGCAAGGACGTGCAAGGACTCGACGAACTGGTAAGCAGCGGTCTAATCACAGAAATCCCCAAGGACGCGCTTGGCTTCGGTTTCGGGCTCGATGCATCGGGTCGGCCGATATTGCATTCATCTTCGGAGGGCCGCAAATGACGCTCCCCGCCATCGCCATTGATGGCCTCGAGAAGCGCTATCGGAAAGGCTGGCGGTCTTCCCCGGTTGCTGCGCTCGCGGGCGTGTCACTGACTGTCGAAGCCGGCGAGGCTTTTGGCTTCATCGGTGCGAACGGAGCCGGCAAGACGACAACGATCAAGATCCTGATGGGCTTGATCCAGGCCACGAGGGGAAGCGCGAGCATTTTCGGGACCCCCGTCGCGTTGCCGAGTGCCCGCCTCGGCCTCGGCTACGTTCCCGAGAATCCCTATCTTTACGACTACCTGACGCCGCTCGAAGTGTTGCTGATGAGCCTGCGTCTGCATCGTGTCAAGGTCGATCATCCGGAAGCTCACTGCATGAACTGGCTGGAGCGCCTCGGCCTGGCGCACGCAGCGAGGAAGACCATTCGCTCGTTCTCGAAGGGTATGACACAGCGGGTGGCGATTGCGCAGGCCTTGTGCATTAATCCGCGCTTGTTGATTCTCGATGAGCCTCTGTCGGGCCTGGACCCGATCGGTCGCCGCGACGTGGTTGATATCCTTTCTGACTACAAGCGCGGCGGCGGGGCGCTGTTTCTCACCTCGCACGTGTTACACGATGTTGAGAGACTGGCGGACCGTTTCGGACTGATTCACGAGGGCGTTCTGCGTGCCGTTCGCTCGCCGGCGGAATTGAGCGGCGACGAGGAAATGGTGCTCGTACGTTCCTTGGGGCAGGCGCCCGTCGACGGCATGCGCGAGGATTTTTCGGGACGCTGGATAGGCGAAGTGCCGCGTGCGAATCTCTGGGCGTGTCTCAACGCCTTGCAGAATGCCGGGCATGTGTTGCTCGAGGTCCGCCCGAGCCTATCCTTGGAGGTGGCGTTCATGCGGGCCGTCGGTCAATAGCGTCCAGCGCCTGTGGCGGCGCTTGCACGAACTGGTGCGGCCCCGATTGATTGAAAGAAGTGTCGAGACAATGAAGACTTTTCGCAAGAAACAGCGCTCGGGCAGCACGAAGCGAGCGCCACTCGATCCTGAATGCCTGGCCCTGATGCGCCTCGTCGATTCCGGCAGCTACGTCGATGCCGAAGCGGCAGCGCGACGCATCCTCGGTGGTCGTCCAACACATTCGTTGGCGTTGAAAGCCGTTGGCTTTGCCTTGATTGGCCAGGGACGTTATGACGAGGCGCTGCCGATTGTCAGCCATGCCATCGAACGTACTCCCGACGATCCGGAGTTGCACAATAACCTCGGGATAGTCCTTTCGTCGTTGATGCGCTGGGATGAATCGATCAAATGCTTCGCACACTCGATCGAGCTCAAGGCTGGTGATCCGGAGGTGCTGAAGAACTACGGCGTTGCCTTGGCGCGAATGCACAAATTCGGCGAGGCCGTTCCCTATTTCCTCAAGGCCATCGACTGCCATCCCGGTGACTATCTGGAAGCGATCGAGCAGCTTGCCGGTGCGCTGCTGAGCAGCAACCGCAATGATGAAGCCTGGGTCTGTCTCAACGAACTGTGGAAGAACGATCCGGGCAATGCCGCCATTCTGTCGCAATTTCTTTGTGCGAGCCTCAAGCGCTGTGACTGGAGCGACCTGGAGGCGAGGCTGCTCAGCCTGAGGTCGCTATCCGCGGATTACCTTTCGCTGACCGAAAATCCCTTTGTTACTTTATCGTTCCCATCGGTGACTTCCGCAGAGCAGCTGCGAGTGGCGGCCAATTTCGTGCGCCGCAGCATTCCGGTGGGTGTACTGGATGCAAAGGACCTTGATTGGCCCCCTGGCGATCCGGACCAGGCGTCTGAGCGACGTTTGCGGATCGGCTATCTGTCGGCGGATTACCGGAACCACCCGGTCGGTCTTATTCTGCCACAGGTCATCGAATTGCACGATCGCTCGCAGGTCGAGGTTTTCGGCTATTCGATGGGCATTGATGATAAGAGTGACATTCGGAGACGTCTGCTTGCTGCCTTCGATCATTTCGTTGATCTCTTGGACTGCAGCGTGAGTGAGACGGCGCGGCGCATCCGGGCAGACCGGATCGACATCCTGATCGACCTGCACGGCTGGACGACCGATGGGCGACCGGAGGCGCTGGCCCTTCGATGTGCTCCGGTGCAAGTCAACTGGCTTGGCTATGCAGGCACGCTTGGACACCGGAAACTGGCCGATTATCTTCTCGGCGACCCGGTGGTCACGCCGCTTCAGCAGCAGGCCTGTTACAAGGAGACGCTTGCGCACCTGCCGAACTGCTACCTGCCCGCCGATACCAGCACGGCATTGGGCTGTCGACCGGCACGGCGTGACGCTGGCTTGCCGGACGAGGGTTTCGTTTTCTGTTCGTTCAACAATAGCTACAAGTTCAACCCGCAGGTTTTCGACCTTTGGTGTGGGCTGCTACGCGAGTTGCCGGGGAGCTGTCTGTGGCTGAGTCAGCCGAGCGGTTCGGCTGCGGAGCGTTTGCGCGAGGAAGCGCGTGCTCGCGCTGTGGACGCCGCCCGGATCATCTTTGCACCGCGGGTTGAGTCGCGAGTCGATCACCTGTCGCGCCTGCAACTGGCGGATCTGGCGCTCGATCCCTTTCCCTACAACTCGCACTCGTCGGGGCTTGATGTGCTGTGGGCGGGCGTTCCGATGGTCGCGCTACTTGGCGACACGTTTCCGGGACGTGTTGGCGCCAGCTTGTTGCGCGCCGCCGGCCTTGAGGAACTGATCGCTGCTTCCCCGGATGACTACTACCAACTGGCTTTGGCACTGGTGCGCGAACCGTCGCGTCTGAATGCGTTGCGCTCGAGGCTGGCAGAAAACAAACGCGACTGCCCGCTTTTCGATATGCCGCGTTTCGTTCGGTCGCTGGAGGAGGTGTACGCGAGGATGTGGGGACAGCATCAGCTGGGGAGCACGAGCGCGCTGGTTTGAGCAAGGGCGCCGCCTGGCTGTCGCGGCGTCAAGAACGGCGTTTCAGCGTCTGCCAGGACACCTGCGTTTGCTCATTCAGCGCTTGTGCGGGGCGCCGGGAGCGGCTTCAGCCAATCTCGCAGCGGCGAGGCGCTGAGTCGTCCAACATAATGTTCTGCTGGCTGGCCGCCTTGGTGATCGGCCAGCGTCTGCCGGTAGTTTGGTGCCCATCGCGGAAAGGTGGCTGAGCGCCAGAGTTCATTGAAGGCGGTGTGGGCGCCTATAAGAAGAAAAAGGGCGGCTATCCAGAGTGTAGAACGGAGAGGCACGTCGCTTTGTGCAAACAGCGTTTGCAAGCAGATCGCCAGTAGGAATACCAGCGGTATCGTACTCAGCCGCAGCCCGAGATCGTTCGTCGGGCCGAAACGGAGTAGCGGCAAAGCCAACAGGACGACTATCGCCAGCCAGAATTCTGCACGTCCCTGGCGAACGTGCGGCGCCATGACCAGTGCCAGGAACATGAACTCGCAGCCGACGAAGAGCAGGTAGCCGCGTAGCGACACCTGCTGCAAGGCGTACTTCACGGCAGTCGTCGATGGCGTGGTCGCTACCACGGAATCGATGTGGCCGATGTCAGACGTCAGGAAAAGCAGCATTGGCAGCGAAAAGGCGCTCGCAGCGAGGATGGCGTCCCATGGCACGCTGCGCCAGCCATGGTGACGGATGCCGAGCACCGCTCCGAGGGTCACGAACGGGATCAGCCCGATCACCGAAAATGGTGTCCAGATAAGGGTCAGGGGAAGCGCTGCGCTGGCCATTGCGAGAAACTCGCGACCATGCCGATGGCGAAAGCAGAGCGCGGCGGCGAGCCAGCTCGACAGGCAGTGATTCGGCGCCCAGAGCAGTTGGCCGGTGAGCGAAGGGTAGCTCAACGGGGACCACCATTCCAAGCGCAAGGGAAAGATCGGCAAGGACTCGGTTGCGATGACGACACCGACGAAGTCCATGCCACTGAAGAAAACGACCAGCAGCAGGGCCGCCGCAAGCCGCCAGCCGGCGCTTCTGGGCAGCGGCAGCAGGAGCAGAAAGATCAGTACCCCGAGCGCAGTCCACAAGTGGACGGCGATATCGATATGGGTCAGGCCGAAGATCTTTCCGAGCATGGCAGGTGGCAGAAAGTAGCCAATTGCCGAGCGGAGTATCAGCGGTATCCCCTCTGCCGACAGGTAGTGCACCGGCCACTCACCGATTACCAAGTCACCGAGAACCGCATCACGGATCTCCCAGTCGGCGTTCGCGTACATGTAGTGGCTGCCGCCGCCGAATGCCGACCACGCACAGCTCGTTGCGACGATCAGAAGAACAGCCGACTGCGTATGTTTGCTGCGCCAGGTGCCAGTTCTTGACCAGAACACTTTGGCGAGGCAATAGAACATCGCGGAACACAGCAAAAGGGCCAGCGGAAGGCGCAACCAGCCGAAGAGAAACAGCAGATTGGGCAGGGCAAGGTAAGCGAACGAGCAGGCCGTAAGGCCGTCGGCACCGTTCGGCTCACCGATCAAAGCTTCGGCTGACTCAGGAGGCTGTATCGGAAGCCGAGTTGCCGCCAGCGCGGCGCTGGTGGTGTCAGTCGATGCTTCCCATCTCTTCATTCATCAGCCGTGGGGAAATTGATGCGCTCCTTTTCCACGACCAACGGTCGCTTCAGGACCTGTGTGTGGATCGCAGCAATGTATTCGCCGAGGATCCCGATGAAGAAAAGTTGCACCGAGGCGAAGAAGAAGAACCCGATCAGTACCGGCGCGATGCCAAGCGAGAACTGTTCCCAACTGACCAGTTTGTAGATTAGGTAGGCGATTGCCACCAGCAGGCTGAGCGCTGAAAGTGCGAAGCCGGCCATCGTCGCCAGACGTATTGGCACTTTCGAATGGCTGGTGATGCCGAGTATGGCAATGTCGTAAAGCGTGTAGAAGTTGTTCTTGCTGATGCCGCGGATGCGCCGTGGTTGCACGAAGGGGATTTCCGCGTGTTCAAAGCCGATGTCGGCGATCAGTCCGCGAAAGTAGGGATAGGGGTCGTCCATCTGGCGGATGATTTCCACAACCTTCCGGTCGTACAGGCCGAAGCCGGTGTAGTTCGGGATCAGCCGGGTGTCCGAGATGCGCCCGATGGTGGCGTAGAACGAGTGGCGGATGAAAGTCATCGCCGTGGTGTGGGCGCTGCTCGGCTTGACGGCGGCGACGACGCGGTAGCCTTGCTCCCATCTGGCGATGAAGTCGGGAATCAGTTCGGGCGGTTCCTGCAGGTCGGAGGCCATGGCGATTACCGCGTCGCCGCGCGCCTGCAGCAGAGCGTGGATCGGCGACCTGATATGGCCGAAGTTGCGCGTATTGACGATCAGCCTGACGCGCTTGTCGTGTGCAGCGAGGGCCTTGATCCGGGCGACCGTAGCGTCGCTCGATGCGTTGTCGATGAAGATGTGTTCGTAGTCGTACTCCGGCAAGCGTTCGAACTGCGCGCGGATGCGCTCGTAGAGCTCGTCAACGTTTTCTTCTTCGTTGAAACAGCCGGTGACGACACTGATCAGCTTCATTGTGTGCCGTCGAGGTCGAAGATGATTGACTGAAACAAGGCCGTGCCCGATCAGAGTCCGCGTTGGTAAATGAGCGCCTTGAGCTGTTCGATCTCGGCGTAGGGGCTGTCGATCATGTCGATCATGATCGGCTCGTCGGCTGCGACATCGCTCAGCAGCACCTCGCCGCGCATCAGCTCGCGGCACGAGATCTGGCCCTTCTGCAGCGGGATCGCCAGGTAAATGTCATCGTCGCAGAGCGCGTGTCCCCGGCGCAGATCACGCCGCGCGTAGACACCGCGCACGAGCGCGTCGAGATACTGGCTTTCCCGGTTCAGCGGAATGCGTTTCTGGGTTCCCGGCGCACCGCACATTTCGACCACGCGCCGGTACGCCTTGAACCACTGGTCGATCTGTTGCGGCAGGCTGCAGTACGCGGCGACCGTGATGTCGTCCGCCGCGATGTCGATATGTCGTTCGAAGCTGCGCGCGCCCTTGGCGTAGGCGACGGCGATCGACGTGTGCCAGTCGCGGTGTTCGTGCGTCGACAAGCCGATGACGTTGAGCGGGTAACGGCGACGCAGGAAGTCGATCTGGTTGAGCTCGATCTCGTGGTCTTCGGATGGGTAGAGCGAGACGCAATGGTTGATCGCCAGCGGAATCGCGCGCCGGTTGAAGAACTTGACCAGATCGTCGACATCCTTCAGCGACGACCCGCCGGTCGACACGATGACCGGCTTTTTAGCGGTGGCGATCTTCTCGATCAGGATCCAGTCGTTGATGTCGGAACTGGCGATCTTGATGATGTCGACGCCGAGTTCGACGCAGAGGTCTACTGACACCTCGTCGAAGGGTGTTGCCATCGGGATGCAGCCGCCACGACGGATGGCCGTCGTCAAGCTGGCGTACTCATCCTTCGACAGGCGGGTGTCGAGCGTTCTCTTGATGTAGCGGATGTCGGTGCGCGCACGGAAGTCGCGGTGAATGAAAGCATCGACATCACGAAACTGCAGCTTGATTGCCGCCTTGACGTTGTTGAAGCGGACGATTCGCGAGAAGTCCCGGACGATGCGCAACCCGCGCTCCAGGCTGCCTTGGTGGTTGTTCGCCAGTTCGAGGACGAACAGATGTTCAAAGATCTCTGCGGTTTGCGAAGGGTTCATGGGCTTGCCGGTGAATTGCCGCAGGGGTCTGCATGGCCAGGGAAGGGGCACAGGCAGTTGCGGGCGTCGGAGAGCTGATGTGGATTCCCCCGAATTCTATACGCATTGCAGCCGGATGCGCTGCGCCAGCGCTGCTTGCATGCGCCAAAGCCTCTTCAACAAGACGTCGCCAGAAGGCGCCAGACGCATCGCTGAGCTAGCCACGCGGCGCTGTCTGCATCTGCTCGCCTAACTGCATGTCGCTGCAGCACAGGACGCCGCCGGCCGAGCGCTGACGGTGGTCGACGCGTTCAGGCCGGCGCATCGGTATCGTCGGGCGGCCACAGGTTGCGCGCCAGTTCTTCCCGATCGAGGAAAGGGTACATGTCTTCGAGCGGCGCCGAAACGATGCGCCCGTCATCGAGTTGTCGCGAACTGGTGCGCGGTTCGAATGGCTGCTGCTCGTCGAGCATCACCTGGCACAGTTGCGGGCCGGGAGTGTCGAGAATGCCGGCAATCCGCTCGGCGAAGTCGGCAGAGTAGAGGCGCGACGCCGGAATGGCGAAGGCCCTCGCGACGGCAACGAAATCGGGAAGCACCACGCCCGACTCCGGGCCGGCGCCGGCCAATCGGCCGAAGAAGTTGTTCTGCGAGCTGCGGATCGACAGGTAGCCGCCGTTGTCGAGAACGAAGATCTTCACTGGCAGTTGGTGCTGGGCGACGGTCTGCAACTCCTGGATGTTCATCATGATGCTGCCGTCACCGGCCAGGCAGATGATACGTTCCAGCGTGCTGCGGGCCGTGCGAGCGCCGTAGAAGGCGCCGATCGCCGCGGGCAGGTCGTAGCCCATCGACGCGCTGCCCGAATTCGAGAACATGCGCATGCCAGGCTTGATGGTCGCCGCCTGGAAGGGAACGATGGTCGCGCTGGCGTTGCCGCAGGCGACGATGTCGCCGCCGGTCAGTTGCGCGAACAATGTTTCCACGAAGTGGTAGGGGTTGATCCTCTCGCCGGCCGGCGCGCGTTGCTCGGGGCGGACGTTTGGATAGTCGAGCAGGCGTTGCCTGCACCACGCCAGCCAGGCCTGATGGTCCTGGTTCGGACGCCAGTCGTGCAACTGCTTTGCGAGGGTGGCGAGGAAGTCCTTGAGATCGGCAACGATCGGCAAATCGGGTCTCACCGTCGGCTTGTTCAGCTCGGCCGCGTCGATATCGACCTGAATCTTGAATGCCTGCGGTGCAAAAGCCTGCCAGTTGTAACTGACCTGGCGGACGTTCAGGCGGCTACCGAGGATGAGCAGGAGATCGGCGTTCTGGACGGTGAAGTTGCCGGCGCGCGTGCCTATCGTTCCGGGCCGGCCGCAGAACAGTGGATCGTCGGAAGCGATCAGGTCGTGTGTCCAGGCGGTGGCAACCGGTATGCCGAGGCGACGAATGGCAGCCTCGAACTCGGCAGTGGCGCGCGCTGCGCGTACGCCGCTGCCGGCGAGAATCACCGGCCGGCGGGCAGTGCGCAGCTGCTCGACGACACGCTCGATGTCACCGGGCAATGTCGTGCAGGGACTTGCCGGCGCCGGCACGAAGCGGCGCAGTCTTGCCGCGTCGATGCTCGCGCTTTGCACGTCGATCGGAATGTCCAGCCACACCGGCCCCGGTCGGCCCGAGGTCGCCAGGTGCAGTGCCTGGTCGAGGTGCCAGGCGATGTCTTCGGGACGTTCCACGAGCGCCGCGTACTTGCTTATGCCGGAAACCATGGGGATGATTTGCGCTTCCTGGTCGCCCAGTTGCCGCAGCCCGGGAACGGGTGTCGTCGCCAGGCAGGTGGCTCGCTTGACCTGGCCCGAGATGACGATCATCGGCACCGAGTCGGTCCAGGCGCCGAAGACGCCGTTGAGTGCATTGATGCCGCCGGGCCCGGTCGTGACATTCAGGATCGGCGGTCGCTCGGCGATGCGCGCGTAAGCCTCCGCAGCCATCGCGGCGGCCTGCTCGTGATGGAAAAATACCGGCTCGATATCGGGGTGATGGCACAGGGCGTCGTTGAGGAACATCGCACCGCCACCTGTGACGAGTAATGCATGTCGACATCCATAGGCAGCAAGGCGGTCGGTGAGGTAATAGGCCAGGGTAATCATGAAGTGTGTTTTTCGTGGTTGGTCAGTCGCCGTTGGACCATGTACGACGAGACATCGCGAGGTGCCGCCGCAGAAAAGCAAAACTTAAGTAGCTGGCTTTACGGATGCCATCGCGGCGAAGTGTGATGAAGAATTCACGTCCGAGCATCAGCGCTAGTCGTGGCAGGGCCAATATCCACTGCCATGGCGACAAGATACGCACTGTACCCAGGGACATGGGTCGAATTGGTATTGGCGAAGCTGAAAGCTGCGGGGTATTGAAGTGTCGTGGGCATTTGCTTGAGGGTGGTGGTGGCAGGGCTTGGTCGCGGACCGACGATTCACCGGTAAGCATTTGCTGTATCGACGCAACGATGGTTTCTGGGGATGAAAAATTGTGGCAGTTGGTGCCTCCGTATCGAATGCACTTGTCCCATCCCAGACATGGACAACAGACTTCACCACGCTGGAGCGAGATGTGATTGGCGCCGATGTTGCAGGCGGAGTGTACAGGGTGGGTGCTGGAAAAAAGATGGACCGTACGGCATTTCCGAGTCAGCGCAGCATAGTGTGCGGGAAAGGAGTCCATCCCGACCAGCACATCAAAGCTGGCAAGGAGATCGTCAAATGCGTCGAGTGTGTTGAAGCGCACTGATTCCGCGCCGGTAATGGGAATTTTTGCGTCGAGCGTGGTAACTCGAAACCCAAGGCCTAGCAACAGCGCTACAAGCTCCTTCTGATCGGCCGATGGATAGATCTTGAGTGGCCATCCCGCATCGAAGTGCAACAGAGCGGAAAGAGATGGCGACGGTTTCTGCTTTACCGCTCGGACCGCAGCGGCTGCATGTACGACACCGCTTGGCATTATCCCAAGACAAAACCGGAAATGGTCGATGTAGTGGAAGTCTGTGAAGTTGTAGTTTCGAGTTGTGCGGCAGTAAGCGTAGAGGGCAGTTCCGGGCAAGGTCTTGGCGACGTCCATAAAATGCTCGCAGTCCTCCTTGTGATAGTCGCCGCGGAACGGAACGGGACATCGGATGGATGAAAACGCTGTTTCGCCATTGAATCGTCGTGCGATCGGGAGGTAGTTGTCATGCACGATGATCTCATCGTAATAGGGCGATCCGGCGTCTCGCGATGCGATTGCCATGAATAGCACGTCGCCCGCATGATGGGTGAAGAATGCCTTGATCAAAAGGGCATCACGGGCGGCTGCTCGCTCCGCCAGAGGCGTGTCGGCAGTACCACAGCTAGTCTGCAATACCTTCGTGGCGTGCCTAGCGCACCATTCCATGGGGCGACGATAGGCCGCTGGCAGAAAGCCATCCGTCATGCTGTCAAGCAAAGGAAGTCCGAGTTCCAGTTGATCGACGGATGTGAACAACGCGGCAGCAAGAAAGGCTTGATCAATGCTGGTCGAAGAGCAGGACAGCAACAGCAGAAGACGCCGGCAACGAGTGTGGGTTGCATCAAGCAGGTAGGCCATCGGGACGTCGCGGCGGGCGCTCAGAATGGCTGCATTACCCGAATACTCCTTGGCATGTGCTAGACACGCTCGTACGGAAAATTCCGTAAGCCGGAAGCGTGGGTTGAATACTAGGACGCGTTGAACCGAGGACAGTTGCTGGCCGGCGCGTGCGAGCATTTCAACCAGGTAACGACCGGGTGAGGAGACGAAGCTGTCGGGCATGGCCAGTCCCGTCGCAGCACTTTGCGCAATCGAAAACCCTGGATGGATACGAAAGCTGCCGACTTGGCTCTCAGCGATTCCGAGATGCGCATAAGTTCCCAGCACCAAGGTTGATGGCGTTGGCTCAATGCAGATTTGGTAGGCACTCACGGCGATATCTGGCGTTTCTGGGCAATGATTTCAATCTGTGCCAGTGCATGGCCGAGCGTTTGATCGATCGCGTAGCCGAGGTGAAAGAGGAAGTGAAACAGCCCGGTGCGCAGCCAACGTCCGCCACGGCCAAGCCGATCGAGCACCATCAGCAGGCGCGATACCGAAACCGGTAAGCGCTTGCGTGTTCCATCATCCCGGAGACGTTCGTCGTAGGCTTGACATTGAATCCCTGCCGACAAGATCTCGCATTCGGGTAACGTCGCAAACAGCGCGCGAACCTCGATCGATCTCGGACTCCAGGTTGACTCGCCATCCACGCGAAATGTCCACTTGTGATCACCATTGAAAAGGCTGGGCCAATGCTGCTGCTCGTAAAGCGTTTCTTCCGGGACCACCACAATCAGCTTGCCGCCAGGTTTGAGCAGATTCCACCATTCACGCAAGGCGTTCCCCGGATTCCGCATGTGCTCAAGACAATGCGAACTGTGCACCGCGTCGTAGGAACACGGCTGTCGGTAGAGCGTCACATAGTTGGCATCGCCGTCGGCCATGTCAAAGCCTTCCGCCCACGGACATACCAGATCATTGCCGGCACCGATGTCAATGACGCGGCCGGCAAGGTGATGATCGCTGAAATCTGGTGGGCGAATGGCTTGTGTTTTCGAAGCTTCGTGCATGGGGAGGGGCGAATGGTTTCGACAGATTTGGTGGGGGGAACGCAGTCCGGCTCTGAGCAAAGCCTAATAATACGGTTCCGAACAGACAAAAGCCGTATGCATGGTCGTCGGCCAGCGGTTGAACGTGTCCGGGTAGGCGACGATTCTCACGGTGTTGAAGCGGGATTTCAAGAGTCCCTCCTGAACGTCGAGAGCCGGATAGCGAGCGACATAGTGGCATTGCAGGGCGTCCGAGAAGCCATCCATCAACAATTCGACCCCACGCGAGATCTGGTTCTTGACGACCATGGTGCCTGCCGGTGCCAGCCAGTTGCGGGCTTTTTCGTAGATCGATTCTTCCTCATCTGCTTCCAGATGCGTAACTACGCCAAACAAGAGGATAAGGTCAAAGGTGGAGGCAGTGGCGAACGATTCCAGGTCAGCACACTGCTTGATGACTCGTGGATCGTCGGGGATGTCCTCAAGGAAGCCGGGGTATTTGTCGACCGCGAGCAAGTGCGTCGTATCGAGTAGCAACTTGCGCGACAACTCCGCAGACCCGCTGCCCAGATCGAGAATCCGGCAGTTTGCGCCGACCATCGGCGCCAGCAATTCACGCTCGAAATTGAGCATCGGGCTCTCTGTCCATCTCCCGGCGCCGGTGGCGGAGCGTTGCCGCCAGAATTGATCAATGACAGCCTTATCCATGGAAAACTCCTTGATCGAGCAGTTCCTGCAACCATGCTTCCATTGCCGGAATCTCCTCCGGATAATCGATCTCCCGACAGCGGACGTGAACCGCGGGGCACGGCAACAGCGTTCGGATCATCTGATAGACATGGCCCGTACCGTGCACCTTATGCTCTTGTGGTGAGAGCGTTACCAGACCGGTCCATTCCAGCGTATCTACGCCCGGAGGAGCTGGTTCCCCATGGTAAAACGCGGTCGCTTGGACGAGGCCGGAAGGGGCGTGGTGTGTGCCGACGAGGACAGGCGCCAGGCTTTGGATGTCGCTGACCCCTATGGCGGGAACCGTTTCACCTACCAGTGCAAGGAGATCGTCAGGATGCACCAGCAGGTCACCGTCGACTGATACCACCGGAAATCGTGCGCGCTTCAGTGCGACCGACAGGCTGGCCGCCGTTCCTGTCGATTCGAACGCCGGGTTGGTCACGAACACTGCATCCGGGCGTAGTTCGCCCACAGCCTCAATCACTTCGCGAGCCTGGAAACCTACGACGACAAGGACTTCCGAAAAAGCGGCCAGAGCCTGCAATTGCCATTCGACAAGAGGTCGTCCCAGCATCGGCGTTAGACACTTTGGGCGGATTCCTCCCATACGTGTCCCTCGCCCTGCGGCATTGATAACAGCCGTTCTGCTTCGGATCATCGGTGTGCTCCAAGTAGCTGATCTATCGATTCCAACAGGAGCGGGAAGTTGAATGGGGGGGCCGCCGCATTGGATGCGAACTCACCGGCACCACTTGGATTCTGCATATCAGGGTCAAGGATGACTGCCTGGACACCAAGGTAGCGAGCTTCGGCGACAACGGAACCCGGGCTGTTGACGAAAACAGAGCGGCTGGATGCGATCAGGGCGGTGCTTGACAGCGAGGCGGGAAGAACGTGTGCGCCACGGGCCACTAGCTCAGCCGCGAGTGAATCACAACCGGGCCATTCGGGCAGTTTCAGCGGCAGTCCCTTGGCAAGGATCTGGGGGTAACTGGCCAGCAGATAGCTTGCTCCCCCCGAACGCATTAATTGAACAATTTGGTTGATGAAAATAACGCCGCGCTCGGCAACCATGGCCTCGACGTCCGGCGCAAGTCGGTCGAGGCCGTTGTGTTTTATCCATCCAGTTTCGATGACCTTGCAGTAGTGCCGCAGGGCCGGGTTGACCGGGCCCGCGGGCGCCCCATACAGGTCGAACGCGTTCATGTAGATCAATTCCTCAGGCCGGATCGGCATCTCAAGATCATGGGGAATGAACACGGAACACGCGGGACGAAAACGCTGCATGATTTCTAAGGGCGCGACATACTGGTTGAAAGGAAAGTCTTCGCCCCAATGCGCCTGAAAAACCTGCGAGGAACAGGCTGGATGTTGTGACGTGACGAGAATGTGGGGACCATCAATGACGGCAGGCAAGGGGGTCTCCTGCATATCAACGGTGATTACCTTGTACCCGTCGTTTCCTAAATAGCGAGCCAGAGCCGTCAGCGAATACTCGCAGCCGAAGCCGCACAACAGAAATTGATAGCCGCTACGCAGGCTATCAATCGACATGGTCGACCCGGCGTTCTGTTTTTCGCGGGCAGCGCCGGGCTACAAGCCATCCGCCGTGAGTGTGCGCCTCACTTGGTGAGTCGCCAAGTTTGATATAGCGCGGCTTGCAATTCGTGGCTTCGGCATGACTAACCGCCGTGATCTCGGTCTTTCCACCGCTGGTACCGCGGTACGCGCACGCGACTTCGATGAAGCCCAATGAATGAAGCACCAAGCGGCAATCTGCTTCCGGTAGAAACTCGAAGCGAGTTGCGATCAAGAGCGTTCCTGCGACCGTGCTCAAGGATGACCAGCGGGTTTCCATGAATCGCTGGAAATGATACTCGTCGAGAAAAACAAGGGCGCTATTTGCGTCCACGATGTCGATGTCGGGATGCGCTCCTTCCGCGTCAACAGGTGAAAAGGCGGTGGCCCCGGGAAACTGTAAAGCGACGTCCGCGGCGTAGTAGCCGATAAAGTGTAGGTGGCCGCAATAGCCAAGGATGTCGCGGGGCAGAAACTCAAGGCAGATCAGTTCGTTCTTGATGACGACCGGAAGTAAGCGCGGGAACAACGCGGAATCGACTCTTGCCAGTTTTTCGTCCAGATGTCTGCGCAGCCGATCATCAATTCGGCAAACAAGCGGTTCCAGCAACCAGTTCAAGACGGGCGAAAGCATTTTTTTCAGCAGGTTTATCATCAGGCAGTCTTAGCCACTGTACCGTTGCAAGATGTCGGATTCTATAGGCGCGGATTCGACGATCCGGCCATTCTGCAACCATGTTACGTGAGTTGCCAACTCGCGCACCAGCGATAGATCGTGCGAAACAATTATGGCCGAGCGACCGCTGGACAGTCCAGCCTTCAAATGTTCCATGCATTTTCTCTGGAAGTCATGGTCGCCTACGGCGAGAACCTCGTCGATTACCAGCATATCGGCAGAGACGTGGGCTGATACGGCATAGGCCAGACGTACGTACATGCCGTTAGAATAACGCTTGACGGGCGTGTCTAGGAAGCGTTCAACCCCCGAGAAGTCAACAATCGCGTCGAATTGGCGCTTCGCCTCTCGCTCAGCACAACCAAGCATGGCCGCATTCAGAAAAATGTTCTCGCGACCTGTCAGTTCGGGATGAAAGCCAGTACCTACTTCCAGCAGCGATGCAATTCGCCCGCGAATGCGAACCCGCCCTTCCGTTGGCGGAATGATACGGGACAAGATCTTCAGCAGCGTCGACTTGCCTGATCCGTTCTTGCCAACCAATGCACGGCACTCACCTCGGTGCACTTGGAATGAAACTCCTCTGATCGCCCAGAATTCCTCGACGTTCGGCTTCGGCCCATTCGCGATGGCCCGGTTTACTGCGCTGAGCAGCCATGACTTTATTGAGTCCGTGCGTTGCTGGTGCGACAGCGCATAGCGTTTTCCTAGCGTTTCCACGTCAACTACGATTTTTTCCATGGTTGTCAGGCAAGGTCTGCCAGACTTGCCTCGATCGCAAGAAAGTGTCTCGTCGCGGCGAGACCAATGGTGAGCGTGACGGCCAGTGACAGCAGCACCGGTGTTTCAGGAAAGCCGTCCATCCCGCGCAGCAGGCTCCAGCGCAGGCCTTCGATGATGCCGACGAGGGGGTTGAGAGCGTACAGCAGTTTCCATGGCTCGGGGATGCGCGCAATCGTGTAGCCGGCCGGGGTGAGGAAGAAACCGCTCATGAGCAGGAAGGGAACCAAGTTGCCGATGTCGCGCAACTTCACGTTGGCAACGGCCAGCCAGAGACTGACGGCGGTGCAAAGAACAAGCAGTTGCAGGCAGAATAAAGGGAAGAAGACAATCTGCCAGCCGGGCAGATAGCCAAACCAGAGGCAACCGAGTGCGAAGAGTAGCCAAGCGACAAGAAACTCGATGGCATCGACGGCGACGGCGGCGCAGGGGATTATCGCCCGAGGAAAGTATGTCTTCTGGATGATGTGCATGTGGCCGAGCAGCGAGTTCATCCCGTCGGGTACGGCATTGGAAAAGAAATACCATGGGATGACGCCGCAGAATATAATAAGCGGATAGGGAATGCTGTGATTCTTGTCGAAACCGGCGAGAAAGCCAAAGGCAAAGCTCATCACCGCCATGAGTATCAGCGGCTTGAACAGTAGCCAGGCTAAGCCGAAGTAAGTTTGCCGGAAGCGCACGATCAGGTCGCGGCGAATCAGCATCTTGGCAACTTCGCGGAACTTCCACAGTTCCAAGCAGTACTCCCGGAAGCTGGGGGGGCTGCCGTCGATCAGTATTTCTGGTGGCGAGTCGGGCGTCATTGCGCAGTCAAATGCGGTCGTTCAAGTGCGTGAGTGTGGCCACCAGTCTAACATCGTAGGTAGGCTTGCTCCTTACTTCGTTCGTAGAACGGCCTTGTGGTACCTGGAAAAACCGACTTTCATGTGACGTTGATCCTTCCGTAACTTGCCCTTTTCGGTGGTCTGCACGACCAGTCCATCGTCCGACGCAAGGCGGTCGTCAGCGGTATCCTGACTTCCAGTTCGAGTTCTTTGCGAGCCTTGTCGATCGCTGGGATATAACGTTGTGGTGGGCCGGATGATCGCGGCTGCGCAATTTCCATTGGCACATCGCCCGCGGTGGCAATAGCCCCGGCCAAGCTGGTCAGATCGATGCTTTCGTCCGAGCCGACGTTGTAAGCCTCGGACGGCGTGCCCTTGACCAGCAGGGTCAGTAGCCAAACTGCCAAGTCGGCAGCGTAGAGGTAGCTGCGCAGTGGCGTCCCGTCACCAAGAATACGGATCGGCCCACCGGCAAGCGCGTCGCGCATGAAACTACCAATGGCGAACTTGTCGGTGAGCGGCAGGTAAGGGCCGACAAAAGCAAAGCCGCGGGCGATGACGCACTCGACGTCGGGCGTGAGGGCGCACATCAGTTCGCTCACACGCTTGAGCTCGCCATAGGCGGACATGGGCTGGCTCGTATCCGGAGCGCCGATGTAGTCTTCTGAAATATGGCTCAGATCGACCGGCTGGTGCCCGTACACTGCGCCGGAGCTGGCAAACAACAAACGCTTTGCGCGCGATTGTCGGGTGAATTGAAATAGGCGATGCATGCCCAGGAGCGCCGACGTGAGCAGGGTCGTGCCGCCGGCGCCAACTTCCGCGGCGGACGGGGTGGCGAGGTGGACCACGAAATCGAACTGACCCGTGGGGTAGCTGAAGCTGTCGATTTCGCCAGCGAGCCAATCGAATTCCGGCCGCAGTGCCAGACGCGGCAGTTCACGGGCGAAGCGCGTCGGGTCTCGGCTGAGCAGCGTGGCGGCGACCTTGACGCCGAGTGCATCATTGGCGGCGACGATGCTTTCGAGCAGCCACTTTCCGAAGAAGCCTGTGGCGCCGGTGATGAACAGACGCGTGCCGCGTATTTCCCGCCAGATATCGCAGGTATGGGCGAGGATATGTTTCAGGTCACCGGCGGGCAGGATGGGCGAGCCGTTCAAAAGCCGACTCCGAGAAACTCGCCGATCTTGTCGGCCGCGTAATCAAGCATGTCGGTGCTGAGCCCCGGCCAAAGCCCGATCCAGAAAGTATCGTTCATCACCCGATCGGTGTTGGGCAGCGGGTTGGCGATGCGGAAATTGCGTTCGGCCATGTACGGCTGGCGGGTGACGTTGCCGGCGAAGAGCAGGCGTGTGCCAATGCGGTACTGGTCGAGATACGCGAGCAGGTCGACACGGTCGCAGCCGGCTTCGGGCTTTAGCGTCAGTGGAAAACCGAACCACGATGGGTCGCTGGCAGGCGTCGCCTGCGGCAGGACGAGAAAGTCTTCGAGCGGCGTAAGGCGCTGCCCCAGGTGCGCGAAGTTTCTCTTGCGGGCAGTGATGAAGTCCGGGAGTTGGTCCATTTGTGCCAACCCGCAGGCGGCCTGAATGTCGGTGATCTTGAGGTTGTAGCCAAGCTGCGAGTAGGTGTACTTGTGGTCGTAACCGAAGGGCAGGTCGCCATGCTGTTGCGCGAAGCGCTTGCGGCAGGTGTTGTCGCAGCCGGTCGCGCAATAGCAGTCTCGACCCCAGTCGCGTAGCGACTCCAGAATGCGCTTCAGTTGCGAGTTTTGCGTGAAAACTGCCCCTCCTTCACCCATGGTGATGTGGTGGGCTGGGTAGAAGCTGAGCGTGCCGATGTCCCCGAAAGTGCCGACGGAGCGGCCCTCATAGCTTGAGCCGAGCGCGTCGCAGCAGTCTTCGATCAGCCACAGGTGGTGCTTCTTGGCGATCCGGCAGACCTCGTGGAGATCAAAAGGATTGCCCAGCGTATGGGCGAGCATGATCGCTCGCGTGCGGCTGGAGATCGCTTTCTCGATCTGGGCCACGTCGATGTTGTAGGTCGGCAGGGTGACGTCGACGAAAACCGGCACACAGCCATTCTGGAGGATTGGATTGATGGTCGTCGGAAAGCCGGCGGCAACCGTGATAACTTCGTCACCGGCCTTTATGGCGCGCTCACCAAGGCTAGGCGAGCAGAGCGCACTGAATGCCAGCAGGTTCGCCGACGAGCCCGAGTTGGTGGTCAGCACGTGCTCGACATTAAGGAATTGGCCCAGGCGTTGCTCGAACCCGGTGTTGAAGCGGCCGCTAGTCAGCCAGCCGTCAAGCACGGCATCGACCATGTTTCGAAGCTCGCCGGCGCCAATCACCTTGCCGGCTACCGGTACGGCGCTGGCACCTGCCAGGAAGGCGGTGGTGGGCCGGGTCTCGCGGGCGTGGCGTTCGACGAGCTCTAAAATCTGCTCTCTCAGTGGGTCAGCGTTCATGCCATGACTACGTTGGAAGTGGCTCGGCAGTAGCGGTTGATCTGTAGACTGGAAACAGCGGCCATATCTTCGCCGCGCAAATGCGCGTGGTGCCAGGCTACGGTCATCCGCAGGGCAGAACCGAGTGACCAGCGCGGCTGCCAGTGCAGCATGGAGATTGCTTTCGAAGCATCGAGTCGAAGCTGCTGCGCTTCATGCGGATGCGCGTTGCGGTCGTGCTCCCAGGTAGTGCCGTCGCCCCAGAGGCTACCCAGCGCATCTAGTAGCTGTTCGACACTGGGTGCGTTTTCGTCGGACGGGCCGAAGTTCCATGCGTCAGCGAAGCTTGCACCCTGTTGGACCAGTTGCTCGGCGAGCATCAGGTAGCCGGCCAGAGGTTCGAGAACGTGCTGCCACGGGCGAATCGCCGCGGGATGGCGTACCTGCAGCGGCCGCTTGTCGACGAACGCGCGAATGGCATCGGGAATCAAACGGTTGGCCGACCAGTCACCACCACCGATGGCGTTGCCGGCACGCGCGGTGGCGATCGCGGTGCCGTGCTTGGCGTGATCGACAGGTTTGAAGAAGGAGGAACGATAGGCGGCGGTGACCAGTTCGGCGCAGCCCTTGCTACTGCTATAGGGATCGGCGCCACCAAGTGAATCTCCCTCGCGGTAGGCGTGTCTCGACTCTCGGTTTTCATAGCATTTGTCGCTGGTGACGACGACGACGGCACGTACGCCCTGGTTCTGGCGCACGGCTTCGAGAACATTGACGGTGCCCATTACATTGGTGCTGTAGGTCTCAACGGGGCGGGAATAAGCGGGCAGCATTTCGGCCTGCGCGGCGAGATGGAAGACCACTTCCGGCTGGTGCGTGGAAAAGGCCGCGTGCAGCCAGTTCGCATCCCTGATGTCGGCGAGAATTGACTCCATCTTCTGGCCGACGCGGGCGATCTCGAACAGATTCGGCTGAGTTGCCGGCGGTAGCGCATAACCAATGACTTCGGCACCCATTGTCTGCAGCCACAGAGAAAGCCAGCCACCCTTGAAGCCGGTATGCCCGGTGACCAGGACGCGCCTGCCTTTCCAGAACGCGGGCTGAATCACCAGTTTTTCCAAGGGGCGGTTCCGGAGGCCCAGAGGTTTTCGAGGTGTTTCTTGTCGCGCAAGGTGTCCATGCCCTGCCAGAAGCCGTCGTGTCGCCACGCGGCAAGTTGGCCGGTCTGAGCCAAACGTTCGACCGGGCCCGCTTCCCAAATGCAGCCATCGTCGTTGATCAGGTCGAGTACGCTGGGGTTGAGGACGAAAAAGCCGCCGTTGATCCAGCCGCCATCGCCGCGCGGCTTCTCGCAAAAGGCGACGACACGGTCATCCGCCAGCTCAAGGGCACCAAAACGCCCAGGCGGGGTGACCGCCGTGACCGTGGCGCTTACCTGACGCTGGCGATGGAAGGCGATCGCTGCGCTGACGTCGATGTTCCCGACACCATCGCCGTAGGTGAAACAGAATGCTTCGTCCGTGTCGAGATGCGCACGCACGCGGCGCAGCCGCCCACCGGTTTGCGTTGCCTCGCCGGTGTCGACCAGCGTTACTCGCCAGGGCTCGGCGTGACGCTCGTGCACTTGCATCTGGTTGGTTGCCATGTCGAAGGTCACATCCGAGGTGTGCAGAAAGTAGTTGGCGAAGTACTCCTTGATCATGTAACCCTTATACCCCAGGCAGATCACGAAGTCGTTGATGCCGTGGCCGGCATAGATCTTCATGATGTGCCAGAGAATCGGCTTGCCGCCAATTTCAAGCATCGGTTTTGGTCGTACGATCGTCTCCTCGGCCAGGCGCGTGCCCGTTCCGCCGGCAAGGATGACGGCTTTCATGCGCCCGCTTCGCTTTTCAGAAGGGCCGCAGGAGAAGCGCAACAAGGTCCGCTTGGCGTCATGCGTTGCGCGCAGCCGGACTGGGCGCTGACGCTGTCGATGAACTCGGGCAGCGCAGCAAAGTGCCGCGGCGACAGTGGCCAGCCGCTACCCGCGTCGAACAGGGCATTTGCTTGTGGCTGCGGGTCGGCTGACTTTCTCTGGCACGAGAGGCGCGGTTCGCTGGGTTTGCGGGCGGGCTTGCGGCTTCTTGCAGCGGCTTGTCCGGTGTTCGTGGTCATGGCATCGGTGGGTTTGCGTTTAGGATTGGCGGCGGCGGGCAGGGACAACGGCGGGTGTGGTCAAGGTCGAGAGTCATGGTGGTAACTCTTCGGGCCCTATGGTCTGCTGCGTTCGCGTGCGCAAGGATACGCTAAGAGGCTTGTCAGTTCGGTGTCGGGGTGAACACGGAGGCTATGTTCGGCGCGTTCACGGCGGCATCGAACCAGGCTTCGAGCTGTTCGAGGTCGGCCGTCCCTATGCGCTCGACAATGGTCGTCGGGATTGCGCCAAAGCGTTGAGAAAGCAGGCGTTGCAGGCCTTTTTGCTCGCCCAGCAGCATGCCTTCCGCTACCGCCTTCGCCCGCCATTGATCAATACTCGTTTCCAGCATTTCGGTTCCTTTCAGCATGTCGTCGAGCTCCAGCAGTGGCAGCCCGGGCATTTTTCGACTGAGACGGTACTGCATCCACTGCATCACCGCTCGGTCTATGGTCTGTTTGAATGGCGATTGGGCGACCGCCTGGCCAAGATAGCGGATCGCTCGTTTCGCATCTTCCGTGTCGCGAGTGTGCTCCATTCGGAATATCGCCGCCATGACTCGTTGCAAGCCCTCCAGGTATTCGGCACTGAAGCGCCCCTCGTCGAGCAACCAGAATTTCAGCCTTGGCTGAAACTCGGTCAGCACCGCCGGGTGCGGCTGGATCAGCTCGAAGACCTCTGGACTGTGGTTCCAGCGCGTGTCGCCGTTGTAGATCACGATTGGCAGGACCGGCGGCAGGCCGTCTGCCGGATCGACGGTCTTGCCGCGTACCAGATGGTCGTAGAGCGCCGCAACGTACTGCATCATCCGCACCGGCATGCCCTTGTCGATCGACGACTGGAACTCGAGCAGCAGGTACAGGTAGATGCGTTGTCCTTTTAGTTCGATCGACCAGACCACGTCGTCTTCACGCTTTTTCATCGCCGGCGTGATGAAGTTGCCGGTTTCCGGGCGCAGCGTGCCGTAGTCCAGCAGTTCGTTTACACCGGGTGGGGCAAATACTTCCAGCAACTCGCGCACCAGGTCGGCGTGCGAGAAAAGGTATTTGTAGCCCGCGTCGTGAAGGTGAACCATGGCCTGGATTGTAATTCTTCGCCAAGCGGCGAGCAAAGCGCAGCGACAGCGGCTGGCGCGACGGCACGCGCAGGCGGCAAGGTCGCCGCCAAAGCCCGCTGGCGCGAGTCTTTAGGTGATTTCTACGGATCTTCATACCGTGCAAGCCGGTCGGATCAGGATGTCCCACTTGGGTAGAAGTGGGTTTCGTGCCAGCCTGGACTCGACAGCTTGCATGGCATCCTTGGCCACGGTGATTCCTTTTTCATAGACCGTGCGGCTCAGTTCGACGACGGGATGAATGCCTTTCCACGTCATGCTCTTTGCCCACTCCAACATCGTTTGGGTGTCGGTGAGCTTGGCGCCGTTCCAGTGCTTTTCCAGGATTCCCCAGCAACGCTCCACCGGATTGTATTTGCTGTGGTACGGCGGATAGTACAAGAGGCGGATGGACTTGCCGGTGTGATCGGCAAACTCGACGATTCGCTTGAGAAATTGCGTACGCCGGCCATTGCTCTCCGGCCCGTTATCCGCCTTGATTTGGATGTGTGTGACGCGAGCACACTCCTCGGACGCTTGACTCTCCCGCCACGCGTAGAGGCTGTCGATGATGAAATCGCTGGTCTTCGCCGAGCTTCCGAAGGACAAATGGAGCCGCCCACTGTCTTCGTCGACGACACCAAACGGTGTGTGTTTCTCTTCGCATCCCATGTCGTGATCCGCCGCTTGGTTGTCGCCCCGCGTCTTGCCACCTCGCGAGTAGTCGCCAATATTCACCGTCGCCTTGCAGTCCATGCTTACGCGCATGACGGCCTCGCCTTGGCAATCTCGGTCATGCTCCCGGATATTGGCGAAGATGGCGTCGGTTTCGGGGACTTTTTTTGGGGTTTGGCCTTGAGCACCGGACGCAGCCGGTACCCGTTGCGGTTCAGTACTTTCGACATGCCGCTTCGTGACGGCAGCACGTCGTCGGCAAAACCCCGCGCTCGCAACTGCTTGATGGCTTCCTCGGCCGTCAAGCGGGTAAATGACAAAGTCGTGCGAAAAGTCGGATCTTGTTGGGCATGGCTTTCCGCCAGTTCCCAGAGAGCTTGCGCCACCTCCGGGTGTTTCTCCTCCCACAATTTCGCGCCGCAGCGGAACGCGTGCAGCCCCAGACAAACAATCCCCGTACGTTTCTCATGAAGACCACGCTGCACCGTCTGCCGACTCCATCCGAAAACGTCCTCTGCACGCCGAGGATTGCCCTCGCAGTATTTCAGCGTCATCTCCGCCTGAAACACCCTACGGTCCGCTCCCGTCATCTTGCTCGAAGCAAGCCGGATATCTTCAATGTGGACGGCTTCAAGAGAAACCTTGCTTTCAGCTACCGTGGCGACCTTCATCAGTAATACCTCCAACCTCATAATCTACTGAAAGTATCGCATACAACGGTATGAACAATATGGGAGATCGCCTTAGCGTTCATGCTGGCGCCCGCCAGCGACGCTATTTCGGCTTGCCGAACAGCGCCAACAGTCCTTCGGCGAGGCTGTTCACCGTCTGAGGGTCCGGTACCGGTAGCCTGAGATAGCGCTGGCCAGTTGCCGGGTCGGTGTGCACCAAGGCCGATTGACGCTCGCCTTGCGACGCGGCCGCCAGTTCGCCGAGCAACTGCGCACCGGCGGCCAGCAGCGGCGCCCAGGGATTGGCGACGCCCGCTGCCGCCGTTCCGTCAGTGGCGGGCGCTGGCGGTGCCGCGGCGGTGCCGGGTGAGGTGTCGGGCGGCTCATCGCCGTCACCGGTGCTTGCCGGCGCTGCGGCGGCGGCCATCGCTTCGGCTTCGCGCTCGTTGGCAGCGGTGTCCTCGATGTCGCCGGTCGCCGCCAGCGGCGGCGTATCCTGACCATCTTCTTCGCTGGCGGCCTGGCCTTCGACGACGCCGGTCGCCTGCTCGACCGCTTCCATGAACTTCGACAGGCGTGTTCCCTGCAGGGCCACTTCGCTTTCGCCACCGTCGAGGACGCCGGCAAACAGCGATTGCTTGAACGCCAGTACCGACAGCATGCCTTCCTCGATCGTGCCGCGGGCGACGAAGTTGATCACCTGCACGCCACGCGTCTGGCCGAGCCGGTGCACGCGGCCGATGCGCTGCTCGAGCACCGCCGGATTCCACGGCAGATCCATGTTGATCACCACTGCCGCGGCGTGTTGCAGGTTGAGGCCGACGCCGCCGGCGTCGGTGCTGAGGAAGACTCGGCAGCCGGCATCCTGGTTGAAGCGGTCGACCAGTGCGCCACGTTTTTCGCTGGCGACGCCGCCGTGGAACAGCACGTGTTGCCAGCCGCGCTCGTCGAGCCGACGGATGATCAGCTGGTGCGTGCGCAGCCACTGGCTGAAGACGACGACCTTGGCGTGTGGATCGTCGAGGATGTCGTCGAGCAGCGCCGCCAGTTCGTCGGCCTTGTAGCCGTGGTCGCTTTCGTGGTCGAGCAGGAAGGTGCTGTTGCACGACATGCGCATGTTCTGGAGCGCGCAGCGCATCCGCAACTGGTCCTTCTCGGAGAGAAAGCCGCTGTGGCGCCAGCGCTGGACGAGGCGCGCGACCTGCAGGCGGTTTTCTTCGTGGAGCTCGGCCTGCTGCGGCGTCATCGGCACAAACAGCGTGTTGTCGACGCGTTCCGGCAGTTGTTCGAGCACCGCCGCTTTGCGCCGGCGCAGCATGATCGGTGCCAGCGTCTCGCCGATCTGCTGCAGCTTTTGGTAACCGACGACGCGGCCGCGTTCGTCGCGCTGCTGGTGTTCGTCGAGCAGCCGCCAGGTCGGCCCGAGGCGGTGCTGATCGACGAACTGAACGATCGAAATCAGTTCCTCGAGGCGGTTTTCCAGCGGCGTGCCGGTAAGTACCAGCGCGTAGGGGCTGTCGATGCGCTTCAACGCGCGTGCGGCGATGGTGTTCCAGTTCTTGATTCGCTGTGCTTCGTCGACGATTACCACGTCCGGCGCCCACGCCTCGATCAGGTCGAGGTCGCGACCGAGCGTCTCGTAGTTGGTGATCTTGCAGAAGTCGTCCTGCGCGTAGCGCGCCTGGCGGACGGCGCGCAGGCCGCCGATGACCGTTGCGCGGCGTTCGCTGAAGCGCGCGATCTCGCGTTCCCACTGGTGTTTGAGCGAAGTCGGGCAGACGATCAGAACGCGTTCGGCGGCGAAGTGGCGAGCGAATATTTCCATCGCCGCGATCGCCTGCACGGTCTTGCCGAGGCCCATCTCGTCGCCGATCAGCGCGCGGCCGGCACGCACCGCGAACAAGGCGCCTTCGCGCTGGTACGGATACAGCTCGACCTTGAGCAGACCCTGCAGGCCGGGGCTGTCGGCGCCCAGCGGGTAGAGCGCGGCGAGCGTCTGGCGGCGCGCTTCGCCGTCGCGCACTTCGGCGACGAAAGCCAGCGCGTCGTCGTGGCAGCGCAGCTCGTGGCCGGCGTTGCGGACGTCGTCGATGAACTCCGCAAGGTCGGTAAAACGCTCGGGCGGCAGTCGCCAGCCATCGCTCGCGTCGAACAGGCGGCTGGTTGCCGGCTGCAATGGCGCCGGAAAGTCGCTGCCGAGACGTAGCCGCACGCGCCGCTGGCCGGCGTAGTCGAGAAAGAGTTCGCTGAACGATCCGGCGAAGCCGTGCTCGAGCGCGCGCTTGCCGGCCGGCGTCGCAGCGATCCGGGCGAGGGTGAATTCGATGTGCTTGCAGGTGCCGAGATCGTTGGTCGCAAAATCAGGGCAGGCGCAATAGTTGTCGCCTGGCCGCGCGCCACGGATGACGACGCGGTAGCGGCGGCTGCTCGCCGGGTTAAAGACGACGAAATCGGAGAATACCGGATCGTCGCCGAGGTTCTCGAAGTCGAAGGCCTGCTCGCGGCCGAATTGGCGGCGCAAGGCTCTTTGCCAGTCGTCGACGGGCAGGTCGGTCGGTTTGCGTTGGCGCGAAAGGCGCGGCTCGGCAGCGGCGCGGGAGCTCGCTTTGCGGTCTTTGGCGGTGCTTGGTCCGGAGGTCTTGGTCATGGCGTCGGCGGGCGTGGGGTCGGGAGTGTTGTCAAGAGCGGTGTCAGGAGCGGTGTCAGGAGCGGCCGCTGCTGATTATAAAACTTTCCTTCAGTGCGGCAGGCGCGACCCGGCGCTGCGCACCGGCATCCCTTGCGTCAGGTGGGCGATGAGCTCGCGAGGCGTCGCCAGGCAATGCGTGCCGGGCGTCGAAAATTCCCCATAACCCCAGCGGACTCCTGCGAAGTGCAGGCCGTTGGCGGTGGCGGCGACCTCGTCCTCGGGCGTGTCGCCGACATAAATCGTCTGCGCCGGGGGCAGCGCCTTGTCGGCGATGAGCTGCGCGAGCATCGTCGCCTTGTCGGGCAGTCGTGGCGTCTGGCAGTCGAGCGCGTAGACGGCCTCGAAGTAGTTCTGCCAACGCAGGTACTCCAGGATCAGGCGCGTCGGCAGCAGCCGCTTGTTGGTCGCCAGGAAGCAGCGCGCGCCGGTCGCCGACAGCGTTGCCAGCAGCTCGGGGATGTCGGCGAAGACTTCGCTGGCCTGGTAGCCGGTGCTGTCGTAGTGCGCCTTGAAGTGCTCGGCAAGCGATTCGAGGACGAGCGGGTCGCTGCTGCCGCTCAGCTCGCGCAGCGTTTCGGCGAGTGGCGGACCAATGCGCACGGCGCCCAGCGCGATCCGCGGCGCGATGCCTTTTTCCGCCAGCGCCTTGCCGAAAGCGTCAAGAATGGCCGCGCGTGAGTCGATCAGGGTGCCGTCAAGGTCGAAAATGATTGCATCAAACACGCTGTAATCCGATCAGGGTCCAGGTTGGCAAAAATGGAGCAAGCCTAGACGCTGCGAGACAGGGTGGCGATGCGCCGGTGAGTCCCGGGAATGCCGCGACTGGTTCGCGGTCTCGCCGGTCGCGTCTTGACGCGGCGAATTTTATACGCTTTGCGCCCGCAACGGCCCCGGAATCCCTTCGCCTGTGATACGGCGGCTGATCGGCGGCAAATCTTGCGGCGCCGGCGGCCGTCTGGTCGGCCCCGGGCGATTGCCGGAAAAGGACGTGCCAGAGAGTATGTCCTTGGCCAGAAATCGCCTAAGATACCGGCGACACGACGGAGCATTGACGAACATGGGTAGAGGCGGTGCGTTTCATTCGACTGTAGCGGCCGCTGCCAGGCATGTGCGGTTGCCGAGCGGCGTGCGCCCGGCGTGGCTCGAATACCTGATGGCTTTCCGTAACGTCACTCGCCAGTATCGTCGCAGTCTCCTGGGAATCGCGGCGGTCGCCTTCGGCGTCGTCTCGCTCGTCCTTGCCGCCGGTTTCATTGAGTGGATCTATTGGGCCACGCGCGAGGGCGCCATCCAGTCCGGGCTCGGGCACATTCACGTCATGCGAGCCGGTTATCTGGAAAAAGGCCAGGCGGACCCGATGCGTCATCTCCTGCCGTCGTCGTCGGCGGAGTTGCAGGAGATCGAGCATTTCGCCAAGGTCAAAACGATCGCGCCGCGCCTCTCGTTCAACGGCATGATCAGCCACGGTGAGTCGACGATTTCCTTCGTTGGCGAGGGCGTCGACCCCGAGGCCGAGCGTATCGTCAGTCGTGCCATGAATCTCAGTTCCGGACAGACGCTGTCCAGCGACGCCCCGACGGGAATTGTCCTCGGGCGTGGTTTGGCCGAGAACCTGGGCGTCAAGGTCGGTGGCACCGTGGTGTTGCTGGCGACGACCGGTGCCGGAGGTCTCAACGCCGTCGAGTGCACCGTGCGTGGTCTGTTTACCTCGGTCAGCAAGGCCTACGATGACTCGGCCTTGCGGGTGCCGATGCCGCTGGCGCGGCGCTTGCTGCGCGTAGATGGCGCTCATCGCTGGATCCTCGTTGTCGACGATACCCGCGACACGACGGCGACGATGCTGGCGCTGCGGGAAAAGTTTCGCGGCAGTGGCCTGGAGTTCGTGCCGTGGTACGAATTGGCCGATTTCTACAAGAAGACGGCAGCGCTGCTTTCGAAACAGGTGAGCATCGTCGAACTGATCATCGGCATCATCATCGTCCTCAGTATCACCAATACGATGATGATGAGCGTCCTCGAAAGAACGGCCGAGATCGGCACTTGCCTGGCAATCGGCCGCCGCCGTCGTCAGATTCTCCTGCAGTTTGTCTACGAGGGGCTGACCATCGGCCTCATCGGCGGCGCCCTTGGACTGACGCTGGGCGCTTCCCTGGCGATGCTTATTTCATATGTTGGCATCCCGATGCCACCACCGCCCGGGATGTCGGAGGGCTACAGTGGCGAAATCATGCTGACCGGTGCGCTACTGAGCAAAGCCTTTCTGCTGGCCATCGGGACGACCACGCTGGCCAGTCTCTATCCGGCGTGGAAGGCTTCGCGCCTGGAGATCGTCGATGCCTTGCGGCACAATCGTTAGTTTGGACGAGGCCCCATGCTGAGGCTCGCGCTACGTAATCTGTTTCGCAACCGGGTGCGGACGCTGATGACTTTGGCGTCGATCGTGTTCGGTGTCGTCGGCCTGATTCTCAGCGGTGGTTTCGTGCAGGACGTCTATTTCCAGCTCGGCGAGGCGCTGATCCACTCGCAGTCGGGGCATTTGCAGGTGTCGCGGGCGGGCTTCCATGCCAAGGGGACGCGTAGCCCCGAGAGCTATTTGATCGACGACCTCGAGAAGCCGCGTCGGCTCCTGGCGCAGCAAGCGGGCGTCGTCGACGTGATGGCGCGGATCAGCTTCTCCGGGCTGCTCAGCAATGGGCGTACCGACTGGCCGATAGTCGGCGAGGGAGTCGAGCCGGACCAGGAGGCGGCGCTCGGCAGTCAGCTCCAGATCACGGCCGGTCGGCAGCTTTCCGGAAACGACCCGCGCGGCATCCTGTTGGGCGATGGTGTGGCGCGCGCGCTGCAATTGCGGCCGGGAGACCCGGTGACGCTACTGCTGACGACCGCTGACGGCGCGCTGAACAGCATGGAACTGACCGTCATCGGCAGTTTCCAGAGCTTTTCTTCGGACTTTGACGCCCGCGCTGTGCGCATTCCACTCGCCGCTGCGCAGGAGTCGCTGGCGACGCAGGGTGCCAACACCCTCGTCCTGTCGCTGCAGCGAACCGAGGACACGGCACGCGTCCTGGCGGCCCTGAAGGACCAACTCGACCTCGGCTACTATGAGGTGATGGGGTGGACCCAGCTCAACGAACTGTACGAGGGGGCGGTCGCGCTTTACGAGCGCCAGTTTGGCGTTCTGCAGTTGATCATCCTCGTTCTGGTGTTGCTCAGCGTCGCCAACAGTGTGAACATGAGCGCCTTCGAGCGTGTCGGAGAGTTCGGAACTATGATGGCGCTGGGCAACAGGGGTAGCACGGTATTTCGCCTGCTGGTCATCGAGAACGTATTCCTTGGGATCGGTGGCAGCTTGCTCGGGGTGGCACTCGGGATAGCGCTGGCGTTCGCCATTTCAGCGATCGGGATTCCCATGCCGCCACCGCCAAACGCCAACATTGGCTACACCGCGTACATCCGTGTCGTGCCGGAAGTTGTTCTGATGGCCTTTGGCGTCGGCGTTGGCGCGACCATCCTGGCGTCGCTGTTACCCGCCTGGCGAGTGGGGAAAATCGCGGTCGTCGATGCGCTTCGGCAGAACTACTGATTGGCTGGCTACTGACCGGTCGTTTGCCGCCGCCGAGCCGTGTTCAGGGGCTGTTGGCGAATCGCCGGACGTGTCTGGCTGGAGCTCTGTTGCCGGTGACCGCTGCCGCCGTGCAAGGCGTTCTTGCCGCTTGCCAGGCCAGGCGTCGCCGCGGTTTGCGTATACAGCTTGGGTGCCTGCGAAAGGCCGAGGAGAGTGTCGGAAAATTTTACACACGTCCCATTTGGAGCCGTCTATTGCCTTGAGGCCGCCCCATGTAAAAAAATAAAAGTGTTTTATAACAGCAGATTGAAAATTGTAAACGAAGTCAGGCACGGGGATTGCTTATCTAGGGCACGCCCAACAAGAAACGGGCGAACAGCCCAGAAAAAATTGCAGTGAATGACAGAAGTTTCTTGTAACAACTCGACAGGAGTACTGATATGTTCAACCTCAACAAAAAAGTAATTACAGTGGCGGTTGCGCTCGGCACGGGCCTGGCCGGTGCAGCGCACGCTGGTTCGATCGAATTCACCTTCAATCCACTGGGCAACGGTTTCGGTGCCGGCGCCGTCACCAAGGCATCGGTGATCGACCAGGCGCCGGGTAACGTTCTGGCGGTCGGCGGTGGTCTTCCTTCGCTGGGTGGAGGCGTTGGGTCCAAGGTCATCGACCTCTACCAGGCCAATCTGGCCACGGTGACCAAACTCGATAACAGCGTCCTCTATGCCAACGGCGGTTCCAGCAAGTTCTTCACCTTCGCGGCCGGCTACGGCGAGGTGGTGACCGGCATCTTCGGTACTTGCCCCTTCGGCCCCGCCTGCACGGCGACCTTTGCCTTTGACCCCACGGCGACGGTCAACTTTGTCGAAATGAACCTGCAGACGGCTCTGGGCAACAACCTGACCGGCTTGGGCTTCACCTCGGCGACGGCTGGTGCCTTGAACATCCTCAAGGGCCACGTCACCGAGATCGGCACGACCTTCACCGTCTCTTCTCCGACGACAGTAGCTGGTCCTTTTACCGCTTTTGATCAGGCCTGGCGCCAATAATTACCCGACTGTCAAGACGCTGAGCGGTAACGGCGGTGGCAATATCCTGTTTGTGGTTGACTATGCCAACCCGGATTACTTCCCCGATCTGGCGCAGGGGACGACTCTGACGTTTGGCAAGGTTTCTACCAACTTGCGCACGTCGTTCGATCAGGTCAATCCGTCAGGCAAGTTCAGTAGCGATCCGACCAAGAACGGCGATGTGTTGCCTGGAATTGGTACGATTAACGGTCTGGACGGGAAAAACTTCCAGTTCCAGGCCGACGCTAGCACCTCGTTCGTTCCGGAACCCGGTTCGCTGGCTCTGCTGGGCCTTGGCCTGGCCGGTCTTGCCGGTATCGGCCGGAAGCGCAACATCTAAGCAGGCGGTCACGTCTGAACACAGGGGCCTGCGGGCCCCTTTTTTTTGTGGCGGCCCGTGTATCTGCGCGTGTATCATCGCCTCAAATGGAAACCAACGCCAAAGACTACGTCTATTCCAGCTGCCTGATCGGTCTGGTCGTCGCGGCGACGGCGTTGACGCTGTGGGCGGCGCACGGCTGGCTGACTTCACTCTTCGGTGCTTTCGCGGCGATTGCCCTGTTGGCCCTGCTGGCGCTCGCTTACGGGGGCTTCACCGCCGTCGTGCTGGCGGTTCTGGCGGCCCGGTTACCGCTGCGCGAAGGCGAATACGCGCTTGACGATCCACAATTCACGCTCTGGAAAGTGCAGCACGTCGTCGGCGAACTGGGCAAGGTCGCGCTGTCGCTGTTTTTTCCGGTGTTCGCGCGGGCGGGTTTCTATGCCGCGTTCGGCGCCCGCATCGGCCGGCAGGTGGCGGTTGCCGGCAAGATCCTTGATCCGCGACTAACGATCCTTGACGACGGCTGCGTTCTTGGCGAGGGTTGCGTGCTCACTTCGCACGCCATCGCCAGGAATCGCCTGATCCTGCATACAGTGCGCGTCGGCAAGGGCGCCACCGTCGGCGTCGGCTGCATTCTCATGCCCGGCGTCACGATTGGCGCCGGCGCGGTCATTCTTCCGGGTTCGGTACTCAAGGCTGGCAGCGACGTGCCGCCGGGCGAGACCTGGGGCGGGATGCCGGCGGTGCCGATCCGCGCTGCGGCAGTCTGAGCCGACCTCGCCGATCAGCGGTCAATCTGCCCGCTCGGTCTTTTTCAAATGGCGCTGCTGCGCGGCAGCGCTGACTCTCGTACCGGCGTGGCCAATGGTGGCTGTTCGGCGCGTGCTTTCAACGCCAGATTCATCTGATCAAAGCCGCTGAGGACGTTGTCTCGCAACCACGGGGCGAAAACGGGAATCAGCGCGCCGGAAAAACACTCGGTCTGGGTGAGCCGGGTGGTGTCCGCGCCGACCGCTTCAAGCAGGAAGCGGTGATCGCCATCCATCAGCCCCTTGATTCCGAAATGACCCAGCCAGCGCAGCTCGTGCGCCGGGCTGGCGGTCAGCACGTCCAACTCGTAGTGGCTTCGTTTCAGACCGGGCCAGTGGATTAGCACCCGCAGCACGCTGCCGGCGGTCGCTTCGCCGGTGGCGCTGGGGATCGCCTGGTTCCAGCCGCCGTAGGCCGCGAAGTCGGTGATGATTTCCCAGAGCCGCTGCGGACTGGCGGCGATAAAGATTTCGCTGCTGAGCGTCAGGCGAAACAGCGAGTTTCTTACGGCCGATGAAGTCGTTGTGGGTTGCGTCGCCGCTTTGCCGCGCATGCTTTGGCTCACTGAAGGTCTCCGTCTAACGGGGGTGGAGGAGGTGGTCGGCGACGCGCAGCGCGTTCGCGGCGATGGTCAGTGCCGGATTGGTGCCGCCGCTGGAAGGGAAGAACGAGCTATCGACGACGTAGAGGTTGCTGAGGCCGTGCGCACGATTTTCAGGATTGAGAACGCTGCTTGCCGGGTCGTTGCCGAAACGGCAGGTGCCGCAGACGTGGGCCAGCATGGAATTCTTTTCGGCCTGGTGCAGGCTGAGGACGCGATAGGGTTTGAGGACGCGCCGCACGTGCTGTCGGAAAGCGTCCAGACGGCGCATGTCTTCGGCCTGCGGGCGGTACTCGATGGCCAGCGGTGGGCCGGCGACGACGCGATTGCCGGGCGCCGGCAGGTCTTCCATGATTGCTGCCAGCAGGACGCCGCGAGCGAATAGCCGTGACAGCAGCGCCGGCAGCAGTGGGCGGACGAGCGCCAACAGCGGCGACGCCCATGGCGCGGCGTCAGCGACGTCCTTGGCCAGCGTTGCCGCCAGGATCGGCGCTGGCGGCAGGAGGCCGAAGGACTGCAGGCTGCCGAGTTTGCCGTCGGCGGTTTGATAGAAGTCGCTGAGGCCGATTTCCTTGAAGGGGTTGGCGCCGCCGCTGCGCGTGAAAACCAGGTGGAGATCGACGAAATGGCGCATCAGATTTCGCCCGACGAGGCCCGAGGCGTTGGCCAGACCCTGCGGCCAGTGCGCCGATGTCGAGCGCAACAGCAGCGCCGGCGTGATCAGCGCGCCAGCCGCCAGCACGATGCGTTCGGCACGCAGCGTCAGAGTCTGCTCCTGGTAGCGACAGATCACACCGCTGACGCGCGTCGCCGTCGCTTCCAGCGCGATGACTTCGCATTGATCAAGCAGGCTGGCGCGGTGCTCGCGGACAGCCGGTTCGATACAGATCCGCGCGGCGTCGTTCTTGCAAGCGCGGCTGCAGAGATAGCCCTGGCAGCATTCGCAACCCGGGAGCGATTCGCAGGCCAGCGGCAACTGGTAGGGGTGCAATCCCTGACCGGCGAAGTGCGCGTACAACTCGGCATTGTGCGCGGTCAGCGGCGGTGGCGGCAGCAGCAGTTCGCTATCGCTGCCACGCAAGGGGTCGCGGCAGCCGCGAACGCGGTACAAACGTTCCGCCTGCTGGTACCAGGGGAGCATGTCGGCATAGCTCAGCGGCCAGGCGGTGGCTGCCGAGTCCGGGCGCCGCTCAGCAGCGTCGGCAGGCGGCGCGAAGTCGCTCGGCAAAAAACGCTCCATGGCCATGCCATAGAGCGCGCTCGACCCGCCGGTGCCGCAGCCGATGAACGGCACGAAGCGGCGCTTGCCGTCACGGATTTCGTCGTAGCAGCGCCCTGCTTGCGCCAGTTGCGAAGCGTTGCGCGGCGACGCGACGTCGATCCGGGGAAAGCTCAATTCCGGGTAGCTGCCGCGCAACGCATCGTCGTGGAGGAAGGCGGCGCGGCCTTTTTCGACGAATAACACGTCCCTGCCGGCGGCGGCCAGCGCGTGCCCGAGCGTGCCGCCGCCGATGCCGGTGCCGATCACCAGACAGTCCCAGTGCTTGGCGGCGATCTCGTCAAGGCTGAGCATGGCGGCAGACCTCGTCGAGGATTCGGCTCAGGCGCGCCGCCGGGTCGTAGTCCGCCAGCGCGTTCGACAGCGTCCGCGCGCGCTGCTGCATGGGCTGGTCGGCGAGCATGCGCGTAACCGCCTGGCGCAGCGTCGCCGCGCTCAGCTGGTCGCTGCGCAGCAGCTGGCCGACGCCGGCCTGCTCGACGTAGCACATGCTCAGCTGCTGGTCCATGTGCGCGGCGATGCCGATCAGTGGCTTGCCGGCACTCAGGCACTGGTAAACGGTCAGGCTGCCGCCGTTGCAGATCATCAGGTCGGCGCGGGCCGCGAGCTGCTCGCCCGGCGCGTAGTCGACCAGGCGCGCGTTGGCTGGCGGCGCTGCCCGCAGGACGCGCGCTGCCGTCGTCGCGACGACCGTGATCGGCAGGTCGGCGAGTGCGCCAAGGATCAATTCAAGGACCGCCGGGTCGCCCGAACTGCCCATGGTCGCGTAGATCAGCGGGCGGTCGTCGGGGAGCTCGTCCCACCAGCTCGGTAGTGGCACCGCCGGCGACCAGGGCACCGGGCCGAGGTACGAGTGAGTCGCCGGCAGCCCGCTGGTCGGCACCAGTTCGCTGGCATCGGCGTAGAGCGTGCGGTCGGCGTCGGTGTAGGCACGAAACCAGTCTCGCCCGAGAGCCGGCAGGCCGTAGTCGCGGCGCACGCGGTTCAGGGGAGCGGTATGCCACGCCGAGGCGAACGGCCAGGCCAGGCGGAACATCGCCTGCGCGAGAGCCGTGCCAAACCAGCGACTGATCGGCAACTCGGGCACCGGCAGTAAGCGGCGGAGCGTGTACGGGCTCCAGTAAGCGTTGATCACGCTGAGGTAGGGGACGCCAGCGACGCGGGCGCTGACCGACAAAGACAGCCGGTGGTCGCCGACGACGGCGGTCGGCCGCAGGGCTTCGAGCAAGGCCAGGTCGTCACGCACATAGCTGCGCAGCGTGCTGGTGTCGTAGAGTGGTTTGCCGTTCGCGGCCGCCTGCAGGAAGCGTTCGCTGGCGATCGACGGCAGTGGCAGGGTTGGGAAGTCCAGCGCGCTGAGGAAGCGCTGGTAACGTGGATCGCACGCCAGGACGACCGAGAAGCGTTCCCGATCGAGGCGCCCGGCCAGGGCGCAGGGACGAGCCACGTGCGCCAGGGTCACGGCATCGGCGACGAACAGGATGGTCGGTCGTTCCGACATCACTTCGACGAGTCGGTGCGTGCGTGTCTGCGTGCGTGTCTGCGTGCGTATCTGCGTGCGTATCTGCGTGCGTTTCCGCGTGCGTATCGTGTGCCGACGCCAGAGCAGCGAGTCGCGCCGCCGTCGCGGGGCGCGCGCAGGGCGCTAGTGGTCGACGCCATAGTGTCCAGGCGCCAGGATGTTGTCGGGATCGAGGGCGGCCTTGATCCTGGCATTCAGACGGCGCATCTCCGGCGCGTCCTTGAACAGTTCGCGCCAGCTTTGCAGGCCGGCACGATACTGCTGGAACTGCCGCTCGCGCATCAGCACCAGTAGCTCATCGTAGAGCTGCTGGCTGTGCGCCGTTTCGTCGGCATCCTCCTGGTCGTAGATCACCGCCATCAGACAGACCACCGAGCGCGGGTTCATCAGCAGCATGGCGACGTAGAAATCGAAGCCGTGCGCGGCAAAGCGCTGCTTGCAGGCCTCGAGAAATGGCCAGACGTGGGCGTTGGTGAACGGCAGGATGGGCGCGAACCAGATCAGTCCACAACGGTCGCGCGCCGGCTGCACGTCTTGCGCTGGCCGCGGCCGGCGGTAACGGTAATAGGCGTGCTTGACGAAGTATTCGGTCGGGATACCTTGCAGAATCTTGTGCACGTAAGGTGCCGATTCGAGGACCGGCAGCGAGGTTCGCGCGCCAACTTCGACCAGGCGACGAAAGAAGTCGCTCTTCCACGCTTGGTTGATGAGTCCTTCCAAAAAGGGCAGCACGCGGTCCGAAATGAAGATCAGTCGTCCATACGGAGACAGCGCGGCGCGCAGCAGCGAGCGCTGCAGCTTGACCTGGCCGCGGGTTCCGTAGATGCCGCCGGCACAGTTCCACGGCGAGACGCCGTACTTCTTGCGCAGGGCCGCCAGATCGGCGTCGCTCAGTGGCCCGTCCTGCGGAACCTGCTCGCTGACGCGTTGGGTCAGGATGGTCATCGACACGAAATCGTTGATCATGTGCAGCTTGGTGTTGACCACGCCGGTCAGCGCCAGGCGGCGAAAAGCGTCGAGGACCTGCGGCAGGTGTCGTTCGTCGCGAATTTCATAGACGAAGGAGTTGTAGCATTCGGGTCGCGGCATCAGCCAGATGCCGGCACGGGTGACGATCCCCAGGTTGGACTGTGTAAACATTCCCTCCAGGTAGGGACCGACTCCCCACTTGTGCGTGTGCCAGGTCTTCAGGCCCTGCACCGCGCCACCGATGTGCACCAGTTCGCCGTCGGCGAGTACCACCTGCAGGCCGCACAAATTACCGAAGTGGTCGCCGTAGGGGGTCTCGCCGATACCGCGTTCGAGCGCGTTGCCAATGACGCTTCCCTGTCCGGAACCGTCGGTGCAGTCGATCCACAGCTTGTAGCCCTTGCTGCGCAGATGGGCGTTGAACTGCTCGTAGGTGACGCCGGGCTCGATGACCGCGTAAGCGAGTTCTTCATTGACTTCCAGAACACGATTCATGCGTTCGAGAATCATCACCAGCGCCCCGTCGTCGATCGCCAGCGTCGTCCCGTAACCCCAGTTGCGGCCCTTGCTCGATGGCCACACCGGCAGTCGGTGGTGGGCGGCGACTTTGACGACCGCGGCGACCTCTTCGGCCGAGGCCGGAAAGACTACCGCCGCGCAGCGGCTTTGCCAGGGAATCGTGCACCGCGAGTAGCGGTCGAGATCGTCGGCGCTGGTGCACAGGTACTCGTCGCCGACGATGGCCCGCAGCTCGCTGGCCATCGCCTGGTCAAAAGGCTTCCTTTCGACACCAGCTCCCATCAGTGTTCCTTTCGTGTTGCGCCGGGACGGTCGCGGGCGGTCGCCACTACAGCGCTTCGAGTTCGCGCGCGTAACGCTGCCAGTTGGCGACGTAGTGGTCGGCGCTATGCCGCAGACGCTCGACGTCTTCGGCACTGAGTTGGCGAACGACCTTGCCGGGCGAGCCGACGATCAGCGAATGGTCGGGAAAGACCTTGCCTTCCGGAACCAGCGTGTTGGCGCCGACGATGCAACCCTTGCCGATGACGCAGCGGTTGAGCAGCACCGAGCCGATGCCGATCAGCGAGCCGTCGCCGATGGTGCAGCCGTGCAGCATTACCAGGTGGCCGACGGTGACGTCGCGACCGATGGTCAATGGCACGCCTTCGTCGGTGTGCAACACCGAGTTGTCCTGGATGTTGCTGTTCTCGCCGATAGTGATCGGGTCGTTGTCGCCGCGTAGCGTTGCGTTCCACCAGATCGATGCATTTTTGGCCAGACGGACGTCGCCAATGACGATCGCCGTCGGCGCAACCCAACTGTGCGGGTCGATCTGCGGGCGGCGGCTACCGATTGCAAAAATGGGCATGGCTAGGTCTCGCTGTCGTTTTGGATTGCTGATTGTAGCGCCTGCGGACCTATTGATGGCGCAGCGCTTCGATCGGGTCAAGCGCCGCGGCGCGGCGTGCCGGGTAGAAACCGAAGAAGATGCCGATGCCGGCGGCGACGGCGAAGGCGACCAGCACCGAGGCGCCGGAGATGACGATCGCCATGTCGGTGATGGCGTTGGTCAGCAGCGCGCCGGCGATGCCGAGGGCCAGGCCGATCAGACAGCCGGCGACCGAGATCATCAGGGCTTCGAGCAGGAACTGCGCGAGGATGTCCTTCTGACGCGCGCCGATGGCCATGCGGATGCCGATTTCGCGCGTTCGTTCGGTCACCGAGACGAGCATGATGTTCATGATCCCGATGCCGCCGACGAGCAGCGACACCGAGGCAATGGCGCCGAGCAGGACCGACATCACGCGCGTCGTTTCGGCCGCCGTGTCGGCCGCCGCGGCGAGGTTGCGGACGTAGAAGTCGTTGTCCTGTCCCTCGCGCAGCCGATGGCGTTGGCGAAGCAGCGCGATCATGTCCGCTTCGACCGCCGGCATCGCTTCGGCCGAACTGGCCTGGACCATCAGCAGCCGTACCGAACCCGGGAAAGGGGTGCCGAAGACCTTGCGCTGGGCGGTGCTCAGCGGCACGATCACGGTGTCGTCCTGATCGCGTCCGTCGAGGTTCTGCCCCTTCTTGGCGAGCACGCCGATCACCAGGAAAGGGCTCTGCTGGATGCGGATGGTCTTGCCGACCGGGTCTTCGGCGGCGAACAGGTTGTCGGCGGTGGTCTGGCCGATCAGCGCGACGCGGGTCGCCGAACGGACGTCCGAGTCGCCGAAAGCGTAACCGCTGGCCATCGTCCACGCGCGCGCGTCGAGGTAGGCGGGCGTCGTGCCGACCACCGTGGAGCTCCAGTTGTTCGCACCATGGACCAGTTGCTGCCGCCCCTGGTGTACCGGCGCGACGTGGCTGACGCCGTCGAGTTCGGCGATCGCCTCGCCGTCGGCGACGTTCAGCGACGGGCCGCCGCCGCCGCCGCTGCGCAAGCCGCCGGAGCTGGTCGAGCCCGAGATCAGGATGTAGAGGTTGCTGCCCATGCTGCTGATGGTCTGCGCCACCGCGTACTGCGCACCCTGGCCGATGGCCATCATCAGCACCACCGAGCCGACGCCAATGACCATTCCGAGCATCGTCAGCGCGGTGCGCAGGCGGTTGGCGCCCATCGCGTACCAGGCCTCGCCGAGCATTGCCTTGAGCATTAATGTGAAAGTCGCGCAAGCGACTCACGAAGCTCCCTTCTCCCCTCGCGGGAGAAGGGTTGGGGGTGAGGCGGGGAATTCAGGGAGCCTGCTCCCTGCCCGGCGAACGATTCCGGCGTGCAAGCCGGAATGCGCACTGCAAGTGAGAGGGGAATGGTCATGACTTTCATGATCTGGGGTATCTCAACGTGTCATGACCCTTAGGCAAGCGCTCGCGGTGGCGTCGCGACGTCGCTGACGATCAGGCCGTCGAGGAAGCACACCTGTCGCCGCGCCCAGGCGGCGATGTCGGGCTCGTGCGTGACCAGCACGATGGTGATGCCTTCGCCATTGAGTTGCGAGAAAAGCTTCATGATTTCTTCGCTGGTATGGCTGTCGAGGTTGCCGGTCGGTTCGTCGGCGAGGAGCAGTTGCGGCGAGTTGACCAGCGCCCGGGCGATCGCCACGCGTTGCTGCTGGCCGCCAGAAATGCGGCTGGGCAGCGAACTGGCGTAGCTGGCGAGACCGACGCGGGCCAGTTCCTGGCGCGCGCTTTGGCGGCGCTGCTCGCGTGCGAGTCCGCGCCCGGCATAGACCAGCGGCAGCGCGACGTTATCTTCGAGGCTCATCCGTTGCAGCAGGTTGAAACCCTGGAAGACGAAGCCGATGGTCTGGTTGCGTAGCGCCGCCAGTTGCTCCTGGTCGAGGTCGGCGACCTTGCGGCCGGCCAGGAAGTAGTCGCCGCTGCTGGCTGTATCGAGGCAGCCGAGGAGGTTCATGAAGGTCGACTTGCCCGATCCGGAGTGGCCCATGATGGCCACGAACTCGCCGGCGTCGATGCTCAGATCGACGCCGCGTAGCGCCGGGAACGGTGCGGCGGCGGTGCGGTAGGACTTGCCCAGCGCGGCGACGCGAATCAGTGGTTGCGACATCAGAACAAACGTACGCCGACGCTGCTCGGCTTGCCGTTCGAAGAGCCCGGGTTCTCGCCGACGACGACGCGATCGCCGACCTTCAGGTCGCCGCCGACGACTTCGCTGTTACGGCTGTCGGTGATTCCCAGTTGCACGTTCAGCGCTTTCAGCTGCTCGTTATCGACGACGTACACGGTGCCCTTGCCGCCACTGCTGGCCTCGCTGCCCTTGGCGGCGTCAGCAGCGGCGGCCGGCGGCGCTGGCGCGCGCTGGGTGGTGTTGACGAGTTCCCTGGGGGGCTTGAAACGGAGCGCGGCGTTGGCCACCAGCAGGACATCCTGACGACTGGCGACGGCGATGCTGACGTAGGCGGTCATGCCCGGTAGCAGAAGCTGTTCGGGGTTGGCGAGCGAGACCCGGACGTTGTAGGTGACGACGTTCTGCTGGGTCGTCGGGTTGAGACGAATCTGTTGTACCTCGCCGTGAAAATTCTTGTCGGGAAAGGCGTCGACGGTGAAGCGGACCTGCTGGCCGGGCCTGATCTTGCCGATGTCGGCTTCGGCAAAGCTCGAGTCGATGCGCATTTCGGAGAGATCCTGGGCGATCTTGATCAGCGTCGGCGTCTGCAGGCTGGCGGCAACCGTCTGTCCGAGGTCGACGACGCGGTCGACGACGACGCCCGAGACCGGCGAGCGAATCGTCGTAAAGCGCAGGTTGACCTGGTCCTTGTCGGCGGCCGCCCGGGCCTGCGCCAGCTGCGCCGCGCTCGAGCGGCGCAGCTGGATCGTTTGTTCGAGCTCCTGGCGCGACACGTACTCCTGCGCGAACAGTTGCTGCATGCGCGCTTCATTGGCGCGCGCCAGGTCGAGCGCTGCCGAAATGTTGAGCACGTTGGCCGCCGACTGCCGCGCCTGCGCGGCGAGCAGCGAGTTATCGAGCTCGAGTAGCGCTTGCCCTTTCTCGACCTTGTCGTTGAAATCGACGTAGAGTTTGGTGACCGTTCCCGAGACCTGCGTGCCGACGTTGACCAGCACCACCGGGTTGAGCGTGCCGTTGGCCGACACAGTCTGCGTGACGTCGCCGCGCTCGACGCTCTGCAGCTTGTAGCGCTGCGCGGGCGATTGGGCCGCGTTCTGACGCTGCCAGTACACGCCGCCGGCAGCCAGCGCGACGAACAGCACGGCGATCGCCGACCTGCCGAGTGAGAGCTTCATGGTCTGTAGTCTTTCTGTGGGGCGCTGACCGACAACAGCAGGCTGCTGTCGAGGACGCCGACCGCCCTGGCCAGCGCCGCTCGCGAGACGTACCAGTCGAGCATCGCCTGGATGCGCTGCAGACGGGCGGCGGCGAGTGCGCTCTGGGCGTTGAGGACGTCGAGAATGTTGCCGACACCGGCCTTGTAGCGGCCGAGCGCGACGCGCTCGGACTGCTCGGCGCTGGCCAGCAGGTCGGCCGAACGACGGATCGTCTCGCTGGCCGTGCTCAGGCTCTGATACGTTTCCCAGACGTCCAGCGCGACCTGCTGGCTGGTGTTGTCGAGGCGCGCCGTCTGGACGTCGCTTCTGGCCTCGGCGGCGCGGACCTTGTAGGTGGTGTTGAAACCCGAGAAGATCGGCACGCTGAGCGTCAGTCCAATCGAATTGCCGTGGTTCGACAGTTCGCCGAGGTCTTGCCATTGCGGCCCGGCGCTCAGCGAGATCGTTGGCCGGCCGGCAGCACGCGCGTAGTCGATACCGGCTTGCGCGGCTTTCAGCTCGGCTTCGGCGGCTTTCATCTCGGGTCGCTGCCGGCGCGCCTGCTCGATCAGGGCGGCGACGCCGCGGTCGAATGCCGCGTCGGGTACGGCCGCCGGAATCTCGTCGAGGTGCAGCGGCTGGTTGGCGTCGAGGCCCATGACCTTGGCCAGCCGGCCAAAGGAGGTGCGCAGCAGGCCCTCGGTCCTGATGCGGTTGAGCGCTGCCTGTGACCAGGCGGTTTGCGCCTGCAGGCGGTCCGCCGGCGTGCCGCTGCCGACCCGGTAGCGAACCTCGGCCGCCGACAGGCTCTCGTGGCTCGCTTTTTCCGATTCCAGCGCGGCGACGACCGCCGCGCGCGCGGCCTGCGTCGTGTAGTACGCCTGCAGGGCGCTGAGGAAGACGCTTTGCACAGTCGCGTCGAGCGTCGCCGCCGCGGCACTGAGCAACTGCCGGGCGGCTTCGAGGTTCGCCGAGCGTGCGCCAAAGTCGACCAGCAGCCACGACAGCGTCAGCGCCGCACTGCGCTGATTGGCGCGGCGCGAATCGATGGCGACGCGGCTGGCGCCGACGCGGCCATCGAGCGTTGGCAGGAACTCGGCCTGCGCCAGACCGACCTGCGCCGTCTGCACGCGCGCGATCGACCACACTTCGCGGGTGCTCGGATTCTTGCACAGCGCCAGGTCGACGACTTCGACAACGCCATAGGCGACGTCGGCGGGTAGCGCCTGACACGGCCGCTGAGCGCTGTCCGGACCGGCGAGCGCCAAGGCCGGGCGCGGCGGAACGAGCGCGCTGGTGGCAAACGGATCACTCGCATCGCGAGCAGCCAGGTCGGCAGGAAGGGCGGCAGGAAGGGCGGCAAACAGTGCGGCGGAGGCGATCAGGAGTGGCGCCGCGCGGTCGGGCAGCGATCGGGATGTGGTGGGAGCCATTTTTCGCTAGTATAGCCAAGCTGCCGTTGATCGCCATGCCGCTTCGTGTCAGAGCGGGCGTTCTGCCGCTGTTCTTGCAACATGCACTTGCCAGCGGCGATCGACGCGGTTGGCGACTAAGCACACCAGGGACTTTCAAAGTGACACGTCAGAGCACCTCTTTTGGAATTTTTGCCCTCCAGACCGCTCGGCGTCGTCGCGGCATCGGGCGCATTTTGCCGCGCGCTGCCGGCGTCGGCGCCAGAGGCCGCTGATGCCGTGGATGGAAATCCTCAGCCTGCTCGGCATGCTCGCCGCCGGCTGGCTATGGCTGGACAGCTTCAGGGCACGTGAGGCGGGCATTCGCGCCGTGCGCGCGGCGTGTGATGCCGACGATCTGCAGCTCCTTGACGACACCGTCGCGCTGGCGTCGCTGCGTCCCGCTCGCGACGACGAGGGCCGCCTGCGCTGGCGTCGCGTCTATCGTTTCGAGTACAGCGACACCGGCGACAATCGGCGTACGGGCCAGGTCACTCTCCTGGGCAGCGAGCTGCTGTTGTTGCACCTGCCGCGTGCGCAGGGCTTCGGTTTGCAGTCGGTGGCGAACGTCGGCGAAGCGCCGCCGCGGCCCTTTCCTCGACTGCCGTCGTGAACTATCTGGCGCACGCGCTGCTGGCCGGCCCGGACGACGACTTGCGGACTGGGCGGCTTGCTCGGTGATTTCGTCAAGGGACCGCTGCTGCCGGCGCCACCGGGACTGAGCGCCGCCGTCGTGCGCGGCCTCGTTCTGCACCGGCGAATCGACAGTTTCGCCGACGCGCATGCCGCTTTCCGCCGCAGCCGGCAGCGGCTCAGCGCCGGCCGCCGCCGCTATGGTGGAGTCATTATCGACATGTTCTACGACCACTTTCTGGCGGTGCACTGGCGGCGTTTTTCCGAACAGCCACTAGCAGCCTTTGCGGCCGGGGTTTACCTACTGCTGGGGCAGCGCTCGTTGCCCGAACGTCTGGCGCGGATCCTGCCCACGATGCGCCGGGAAGACTGGCTTGCCGGCTATCTTGAAGCAGCCGCGGTCGGTCGGGCAATCGATCGGATTGCCGTGCACCGCGTCAGTCGTCGCAACACCATGGCCGGTGCGGGTAGCGAGCTGGCCGGTGGCTACGGCGACTTCGAGAGCGACTTTCTCGAGTTCTTCCCAGCGGTGACGGCTTTCGCCGAGCAGTTCAGGCGCGCCGCGCCGGGCGCGGCGAGCAGCTGACGTCGCCGGATGCCAAACATGGGCGAGGGCCAAGCGCAGGCAAGTCTGGCCGGCGCGTCGAGTACAAGATCGTTCCTCGGGAGTCGCGTATTGACCGTGAACGCGGCGAGGATGTGGACAATTCGCCGTTCTTGCCCGAATATTGAGCAGTCCAAAGCTCCTGGGAGGCTTGCCCGGAATCACCAGGGCAAGCTCGCCGGCCGCTGGGTGAGCCGAATCGGCGAGTCGCTGGCGCGCTCATTCGCTCAAGGCCCTGGGGTTTCGCGGCCCCGCGATCGCTCGCCCAATGTTTCACCAGGGATCTGGATGGCAGGGGCACATCGGCCGCTGGTGGGCTGGATGCCGTCCAGGTCGCGTTGGCGACGCAGCGATGCTGGCAGCCGCTGAAGTCGCGCCGCGGGCAAGCCGTTGCTCGACCGTGCTACGCTGGCCGGCTCGCTGTTCACCGGCTGTGGAGAAATTACAATGAAGAGATGCACCAAGTGTCTGGTGCCAGATCGTGTCCCCGGCGTATCGCTGTCCCCCGACGGCGTCTGCAATCTGTGTCGCGACGAAAGCTCGCTGGCGGCGACGACCGCCAGGACGGAAGAAGCTCGCCGCGCGTACGAGGCCGATTTCGAGAACACCCTGCTCGAGTGCCGAGGGCAGGGCGAGTACGATTGCCTGGTACCGCTCAGCGGTGGCAAGGACAGCATCTATCTTCTTTACCGGCTGGCCGTTGAACTCAAACTCAAGGTGTTGGCGTTCACGGTTGACATCAACATCCCGGCGCTGGCCTGGGACAACATCAAGCGCGCGCTCGGCAAGTTGAATATCCATCACATCAGCTATTCGCCCGCGCCGGATTTCTACAAGAACATCTTCCGCTATCTGCTGTGCAATCAGGAAGAGCGCGGTGCGGTCTACACACTGTCCTACGTCTATGCGCCGCTGTTCGAAGGCGACGCGATCAAGCTGGCGATCGCCAAAGGCATCCCGCTGGTGCTGGCTGGCTACTCGCCCGGCCAACCCGAGCCCGAGCGCATGCTCTACGAGTTCTCGCGGCAGCTGCTCTGCGAGACCGACTGGACGCCGCCGGAGCTGGCGAACTGCGGTGAGTTCAGCGCCGACGATCTGGGTCGCTTCTACAACCCGCGCAGCTATCCGCCGGGAACGCAGGTGCCGCGCTACCTCGCGCCTTTTCATGCCTGGCCGTACAACCAGGAGGAAATCATGCGCAAGGTCGTTGATCTTGGCCTGGTGGCGTCGAGCAAGCACGCCAACCCGATTCACAGCAACTACCCGATCAACTGGTTGCTGATGTATTCGGACCTCCTGACTTTTGGCTACAACCCGTACGCACCCGAGTTTTCCAGCCTGATTCGGCACGGCAAGGCCAACCGTCGCTACTGGCAGGTGATGGGCCCGGTAGTCGACTTCCTGATCCGCAACCGGGTTGGTCCGGGCCGCGAGGTGACCCGCAGCATGAACTGGCTGGGCTTGACGGCCGACGATTTGCGGATCACCAGACCGCGCGGTGCTTATGACCCGGTCCTCGAGCCGCGCGCAGCAGCCGACTCGCCAGGGCCAGCCGCGCGTGCCGAGGGCGAGCGTGAGTAGTGTGCCCGTTCGTGATGCGGCGATCGAAAGCAGCGGCTGGACCGTTCCCGGGATTTTGCACGCCCGCAGCCTGCGGACCCCGGACGCTATCGCGCTGCGTCAGCTGCCGTCGGCCGGTGGTGAGTGGCTGGGGACTACCTGGCGGGCCTATCGCGAGGCCGTCGCCACGCTCAGCGTTGGTTTCAGGAAGCTTGGCCTGGCCGGCGGCGAGCGGGTCGGCATCATGGCGCCGAGTTGTCGCGAGTGGGACTTCGCACAGCTTGGCGTTCTTGCCGCGGGCGGCGTCGCTGTTGGCCTTGATCCCTACGCTCTCGACGAACACTTGCGCGAGTTGGCACGTGGCTGCGACTTCGCCGGCCTGGTACTCGCTCAGCCGTCGCAGCTCGACAGGTTTGACGATGCGCTCAGGCAGCGCCTTCGTTTCGTGATCTGTCTCGATGTCGCCGAGGGCGGGGCCGCGGGCATCGTCTCGCTCGAAGAAATACTCGCCGAGACGGCGGCCGAAGAGGACTGGAATCTAGCGCAGGCGGACGCCACGGCGACGATCATTTTTACCTCGGGGACGACCGGCGAGCCCAAGGGGATCGAGTACAGCCATCGGCAGATGTGTCTCGCCGCCGCAGCGATTCTCGCTGCCTACCCTGAAGTCGTTGAAGGCAGTCGTCTGGCGTGCTGGTTGCCGTTGTCGAACCTCTTTCAGCGCATGATCAATCTGAGCGCCATCGGTCGTGGCGCGCAGACCTACTACGTCGCCGATCCGCGTGAAGTGATGCGCTACGTCAAGAGCATCGAACCCACGCTGTTCATCGGCGTCCCGCGCTTTTTCGAGAAGCTGCATGCCGGAATCGAGGAGGTCATCGCGCAGCAGCCCGCCTGGCAACAGGAACTGGTGCGCTGGGCCTTGTCGGTGGGGGATCGGCGGGCCCGCGCGAAGCGTGCCGGCGAGCCGCCAGATCTGCTCCTCGAGATGCAGTTCGCGATGGCCAACTGGTTGGCGCTCGGCAAGCTGCGCAACGTTCTCGGTCGCGCTCTGCGCTTCATGATCAGCGGTTCGGCGCCGATGCCGGTGTGGCTGCTCGAACGCTTTCACGCGATGGGCCTGCCGATCCTCGAAGCTTATGGCCTCAGTGAAAATATCATTCCGGTGTCACTCAATCGGCCCGACTGTTTCCGCTTCGGCACCGTTGGCCAGGCTTTGCCAGGCAGCGACGTGCGTCTGGCCGACGACGGCGAATTGCTGGTCCGCGGTCCCGGCGTGTTCTCGGGTTACCTGGGCGACGCTGGGACGGCCCTTGAAGTGCAGCTTGACGGCGATGCTTACCTGGCAAGCGGCGACTTCGCGAGCATCGACGCCGACGGTTTCATTACCCTGATCGGCCGCAAGTCCGAGATCTTCAAGACCTCGACGGGGCGCCGTATATGCCCTGCAGCGATCGAAGGCCGGCTGCAGCAGGTGTCACAGGTGGAGCACGCCGTTCTTTTCGGCCGCAGTCGCCCGCAACCCGTCGCGCTATTGGTGGTCAGCGACGCGGCGTGGCAGGCCGGCGAGCGAGAATCGTTCACCAGCCTGCGGGCGCAGGTAGCCGCCGCCAGCGAGCCTCTGCCGGCGTACCAGCGGCCGGCCGGACTGCTGATCAGCGCGCAGCCGTTGAGCATCGCCGACGGCGATCTGACGAGCAATTTGAAACTGCGTCGGCAGGTTATCGAAGCGAGGTTCGCCGCGGCCTTGCGCGACCTCTTTGTTCTCCTCGACGACGCTCACGGCGCTGCTGAAGCCTGGAGCGAGGACACCCGCAACTTCTATTGCCGATCATGAAAAACTACTTCATAAGCGGCGCCACCGGCGCCATCGGCAGCGCGCTGATTCCGGTCCTGCTGCGCGATCCGGAAACGCGTCTCAGCTTGCTGTTGCGGGCAGCGTCGAACGATGATCTGGCGGCACGCCTCGAGTCGCTCTATCGCTTCTGGCAGATCGGCGCCGCTGATACGGCTCGCCAGCGCGTGCGCGCTCTACGCGGCGACGTGACGCGGCCGCGCCTGGGCGTCGACGACGCCGACTATCGCCAGCTGGCTGCCGAGTGCACGCACATCGTGCACAGCGCGGGTAACGTCCGGATGAACCTGCCGATCGAACAGGCACGCCACTCGTCGATTGACTCGGCGCGCTACATCATCGCGCTGGCGCACGCTTGCCCGCTATTGGCGAAAGTCGAGTTCGTCAGTACCGTCGGCGTCGGCGGACGCACGCACGGCTACGTTCCAGAAGAATGGCTGAGCGGCGCCCGCGATTTTCACAACACTTACGAGCAGGCCAAGGCCGAAGCCGAGGACGTCGTTCGCCTCGAGCTCGAACGCGGTCTGCCGCTAACCGTGCATCGGCCGAGCATGGTCGTCGGCGACAGCGGCAATGGCCGGATCATCCATTTTCAGGTTTTCTACCACTTGTGCGAATTCCTCTCGGGCAGGCGCACCCTTGGCCTGTCGCCGAATTTCGGTGGCGCGCGTCTGGACATTGTTCCTGCCGACTACGTCGCCAGGGCCATCGCCTGGTCGAGCACGACGACGGCCAGCACCGGTCGCATCATTCATTCGTGTTCGGGACCAACAATGGCGTTGGCTCTGGAGCCCTTGCGCGAAAGCGTTCGCCGTGCCTTTACTCTGGCCGGACGCCGCGTGCCGCGCCTGGTTAACCTGCCGACCGGTGTTTTCAGCAAGCTCCTGAGCGCGGCCAGTTTGCTGATGCCGGCCGACGCCAGGCGGGCGGTAAAGACGCTGCCGGTCTTCCTCGATTACCTGGCCACCGAGCAGACCTTTGCCAACCATCGCACGCAGGAACTCCTGGCGGCCGCCGGGATCGCCGTGCCGCTACCCGAACAGTACCTTCAGCAAGTGCTCGGCTACTACCTGGAGAGCAGCGCGCGATCGTAGTCGGGCGTCTCAGGGCGGCAAGCGTCCCGCTCTGCCGCCGGTAAGAAAAAGCCTTCGCTCAGTCGCGTGATGCCCGGCGGCGTTCGTTGTCGGTGAGCAGGCGCTTGCGGATGCGGATGCTCTTCGGGGTAATCTCGACCAGTTCGTCGTCGGCGATGAATTCGACCGCCGACTCGAGCGTCAGCGCGACCGGCGTCACCAGACGAACCGCTTCGTCGGTTCCCGAGGCGCGAACGTTGGTCAGTTGCTTGCCCTTGATCGGATTGACCACCAGGTCGTTCTCGCGGCTGTGAATGCCGATGATCATTCCCTCGTAGAGTCGGTCGCCGGGACTGCTGAACATTCGCCCACGGTCCTGCAGTTTCCATAGCGAATAGGCGACCGCTTCGCCTCTTTCGGCCGAGATCAGGACGCCGTTGCGGCGGCCCGGGATGTCGCCCTTGACCGGCGCGTATTCGTCGAAAACGTGGCTGATCAAGCCGGTGCCGCGGGTCAGGTTGAGGAATTCGCCCTGGAAACCGATCAGGCCACGCGCCGGAATTCGGTATTCGAGGCGGACGCGGCCGCGGCCGTCGGAAGACATGTCCTGCAGGTCACCGCGACGATAGCCGAGCGCTTCCATGACGCCGCCCTGATGCGCCTCTTCCACGTCGAGGGTGAGCATTTCGTAGGGCTCGCAGGCCTCGCCGTCGATCTCCTTGATGATCACCCGCGGTCGGCCCACCGCCAGTTCGTAGCCTTCGCGTCGCATGGTCTCGAGCAGGATCGTCAAGTGCAGTTCGCCGCGTCCGGAAACCAGGAAGCTGTCGCTCTCGGATGTTTCCTCGACGCGCAGCGCCATGTTGGTCAGCAACTCCTTGCGCAGGCGCTCGCCGATCTGCCGACTGGTGACGAACTTGCCCTCGGTACCGGCGTAGGGCGAGTTGTTGACCATGAAGGTCATGTTCAGCGTCGGTTCATCGATGCGCAGCATCGGCAGTGCTTCGGGCTCGTCGATCGAGGTGATCGTGCAGCCGATCGACAGGTCCTCGATGCCGGTCACCAGCACGATGTCGCCGGCGACGGCTTCTTCAAGGGATACCCGTTCGAGGCCCTGGAAACCGAATACTTGATTGACCTTGGCGGTCTTTGGTGAGCCGTGCTCGAATTTGCCGTCGGCATCGGCCTGGCCGTACATCACCAGCACCTGTTGTGCTTGCCGCAGGCGACCACGCTGCAAGCGGCCAATGCCGATGCGGCCAACGTAGCTGGAGTAATCGAGAGCGGAAATCTGCAGTTGCAGCGGCCCATCGATCTCGTCGGCGTGCGGCGGCGAGACGTATTTGAGAATGGTCTCGAACATCGGCCGCATGTCGGCTGACGGCTGCGCCAGATCGAGCGTTGCGTAGCCATTGAGGGCGGACGCGTAAAGCACCGGGAAGTCGAGCTGTTCGTCGTTGGCGCCGAGCTTGTCGAAGAGGTCGAAGGTGTGATCGACGACCCAGTCGGGCCGCGCGCCGTCGCGGTCGATCTTGTTGACCACGACGATCGGTTTCAAGCCGAGAGCCAACGCCTTCTTGGTGACGAAGCGCGTCTGCGGCATTGGGCCTTCGACGGCGTCGACCAGCAGCAGCACGCCATCGACCATCGACAGGACGCGTTCGACTTCGCCGCCGAAGTCGGCGTGACCCGGCGTGTCGACGATGTTGATGTGCACGCCGGCGTAGTCGACGGCCAGGTTCTTGGCCAGAATGGTGATCCCGCGTTCCTTCTCGAGGTCGTTCGAATCCATCATCCGCTCGGTGACGTGATGGTGCGCGGAGAAGGTGCCGGCCTGGACCAGCAGCTTGTCGACCAGGGTCGTCTTGCCGTGGTCGACGTGGGCAATGATGGCGATGTTACGAATGGCGCGGGACATGTCTGGTCAAGCCTATCAAGAAGGGCGGTCATTCTAACACAGGCAGCCGCCCCGTGCTGCACTGCAAAAACCGGGGCGGCTCAGGCGGGCTGGTTGCGCATGAAATCGGCGGTCCTGAAGAAGGACTGCGACAACTGCTGGCGAAGTTCTTCGTCGATGCCGATCGCCTCCATCGCCAATACCATGCACGCCACCCATTGGTCGCGCTCGCTTTCTCCGATGGCAAACGGCAGGTGACGGCGGCGCAGCATCGGCTGGCCGATATTCTGGACGTAAAGGTCGGGCCCGCCCAGCCAGCCGGAAAGAAACATGAACAATTTGTCGCGCGACGACTGCAGGTCGGAGGGGTGCAGGGCGCGAATCGTCGCGAACTGCGGCACCGTATTCATTAGTTCGTAGAAGCTTGCGCACAGCCTGAGCACCGACGCTTCACCGCCGATCAGCTGGTAGGGGGTCTGTTCCTGCATGATGCACTTCCTTTGCTCGATTGCGCCTTCGCGAAAAAGGCGTGTCTGGTGTGATTTCGGCCGGCGCCGCGTCGTCGCCTGGCGGCTTCAAGTGTCCTTCGGGAAGGCGCTCAAGGGCTTGCTGGCGCCGCCGGACAAGCCCCGCGGCGGAGTTCGGTTTGCGCAAGCGTGCTCTGCGGCGAGCTTTGTTGCGGCGCAACAATAGTGCTTGACAATCGCCGTCCGAAGGTTACAATGACTCATTCGCTGCAGTGCAGCAAATGACCTCAGGTGGCGCGAAGCCTGAGGCAATGTTCAAGGTTCGCAACTTCGAGGAGAATACCGTGTACAACGTAGCTGAGCAATTCACCAAGTCCAGCCTGGCTGGCCTGGAAGCGCTGAAGACTGCCATCAATGTATCCTTTGACGGTGCCGGCAAACTGGCCGCCTTGAACCTGCACACGGCGCGCGCCGTCGCAGCACGTAACACCGAGAACTTCAAGGCGCTGGCCGCGGTGAAGGACATGGCCGGTCTGAAAGCGCTGCAGCAACCGATGGCGATTTCCGCTGTGTCGCAGTCGGTGGCGTACTCGCGTCGGACGTACCAGATCTGCAGCGAAACGTCGAACGGCATGACTCAGGTCCTCGGCAGCCAGTTGTCGCACGCCACCGGCGGACTCGTCGCGGCGGTCGACAAGCGTCGCAAAAATGCGCCGCCGGTTCTTGACTTCGCCAAGGCCAGCGGCAAGCTGATGATGGCCATGGCTCGCTCGACCTTCGCCAACGTCGGCCAGCTGGCGGCACCTGCCGCGGCCACCGCCGCGCCGGCGGTCAAGCTGCTCGAAAAACAAGCCTGAGGCGGCGATCGCCAGCCACGCCTGCCGCGAACGCGGCAGGTTTTCGAAAAAGCCCGGTGCCTTCCGGGCTTTTTGCTCTTGGCCGCGGCTGGATTGGCTGGCTGTGCTTGCCGCTTCCTGATCATCAGGGCCGGACGACAGCACCGCCGGGCACCGGCAAGGTGAAGCCGAGATTTGCCAGAATCGTGCGTGCAGCGCACACTAGGATCTTTCGCCAGCTGGCGAAGGCATTTTTTGGGGATTTCAGATGACCGATGCGATTCTTGGTTTCTTGCGAGCCAATGGTGAGCAGCTTGATGTCGATATCGCCGCGGCGCTCGACATTCCGATCGTGGACTTGCGCGACGAGGTGGCGCGGCTCGCTTCCCTCGGAGACCTGATCTGTTGTCGGGTGACGCGTTTCACCGATGGCCGCAAGATCGAAGGGACCAGTTGCCGGCTATCGTGCGATCCGCCGACGCCAGCGCGGGGGCGGAAGCCGGGCGTCAAGAAGACCGACGACACGGAAACGAGCAATTACTGAGGGTGTCGTAGCGCTATCTGAGCAGGTGCAGACTGAAATGGCCCTTGATGAATTCCTGGAATTTTTCAACGCCCTTGAGGGCAATCTGCAGTCTGCCGAGTTCCATCATGTTGAGGCGCGCTAGCGGTATGTAGTTATCCGGCTTGCGCCCTTCGCGCAGTGCCTCGACCTGCCCACGCAGCCGCATGAGAACCAGGAAGTCGAAGGTTTCGGCAACGTTGTCGGCCATCTTCTGGTTGACCACCTTGTCCTTGACCAGCGCTTCCAGGCGCTGGTGCGTGCTGCCCTCGAGCTTGCCGGCCTGGATGGCCAAGGCCTTGACGCCCTCGGAAATCGCAAAGATCCCGGCTTTCTTGATCTCCAGCATCCCGGAGTGTTCGCCGCTTCTTTCGCCCTTAACCTTGCCGAACCAGCCCAGCGGTGGGGCAAAGCGCAGGGTGCTCTCGACCATGCGCATCAGGAATAACTTGTCTCGCTGCACGTACTTGTACAGTTGTGTCTTGAGTTCTTGTTCGAAAGAATCGTCGCCGTAAATGGTACGGATGTCGACGAAGGTGCCACAGCTGAGGACGTGTTTCGGAGTCGGTGTCTGTAGCCAGCGCTCGAGTTGATCGTGCCATTTGCCGATGCTTCGTCGCCACTCCTTGTTCTTGGCCATGATGCCGCCGGGACACGGCGGGATGCCGATGGTGATCAGCGAATCGACGAGAACCTGCGAGAATTCCTCGATCTGCTCGACTTCGGCGGTGCTCAGCTCGTCGCCATAGACGATGGCGTTGTCCTGATCGGTGAGCAGCGTTTGCTCGCCACGGCCCTCGCTGCCAAGGACGACAAAGGCGAAGCGTGCCGGCAGGTCGGGAAAACGGTCGGCACGCAGCAGGGCAATCAGGCGTAACAGGATCTGATCGTTGAGGTGGGCTATCATGCGCACCATGTCGCGGGTGTTGGTGCCGCTGCCGCTGAGATGCAGTACCAGGCCCTGGATGCGCGTGTATACCGCTTTCACTTCGTCGATGCTGGCCGTGTTCTCGATGTCGAGAACCAGCTGCTGCGGTGAGTGTGACTGCAAGCGGATGATGTCGCTGTCGGTAATGATTCCCGAGAGCCTGCCCTTGCCGTCGACGACCACCAGGCGATGGATCTTCCGGCGCGACATGCGGTAGAGCGCTTCGTAGAGCAGGTCGTCCTCGCCGATCAGCGACAGCGGACTGTTCATGATTTCCCTGACCCGCAGCGTCGATGGATCCGTGCCGGAAGCGACCACCTTGTTGCGCAGATCGCGGTCGGTCATGATCCCGTTCGGTAGCTTGTTATCGCAGACGACGACGCTGGAAATGTTCTTTTCGCGCATGATCTTGACGACGTCCACCAGCGCGTCATCGGCTCCGCAGGTGACCACCGCACGCTGGCAGAAATCCTTCACCGGCCGAAAAAATTGACCTCCCTCAGCCATCGTCTGCTGTTCCTTGTTGTCGGTTTGTGCTTACCCGTGGCGGCGCGGCTGGCGGCTTGGCCGGGCGCGCGGCCGATTTGCGGTGCATCGCCGCTTTCCCCAGCAGGTACGCCGTTATCGGTGCGGTGATGAACAGAAAGAACAGGGGCGCGAGTTCGTGCAAGCTGATGCCAACGGGGTCAGTGGTCGAGAAAAAGACTGCCGAAGCGAGCAGCACCGAACCGACACCCATGGTTGTGGCCTTGGTCGGCCCGTGCAGACGCATCAAAAAATCCGGCAGGCGGGCGAGACCGATCGAGCCGAGCAGGACGAACAGTGCGCCGAGAACGATCAGCGCCGAGATGAGGAATTCGCTCGCCGCGCTCATTCGCTGATGTCGCCACGCAGGAGAAACTTGCACAGCGCCACGGTGCCGACAAAGCCCAGTAGCGCCAGCAGCAGGGCCGCTTCGAAGTAGGCGGTGCTGCGGCTGCTGATCCCGTACAGCACGAGCAGCGCGATGCAGTTGATTCCCAGAGTGTCGAGCGCCAGGATGCGATCGGTGGTATCCGGCCCGACGATCAGGCGATAGAGGTTGAGCGCCAGCGCCGCGCCGATCAGGATGAAAGCGATTTCGATGGCCGCGTTCAGCATGCAAACATCTCCTTGAGTGCCCGTTCGTAGCGCTCCTTGATCTCGTCTACCAGCGCTTGCGGGTCGGGAGCATCGAGCGCGTGCACCAGCAGCACCCAGCGTTGCTGATCGACGTGCAGCGAGACGGTCCCCGGCGTCAGCGAGACGATGCTGCCGAGTAGCGTCGCGATGAACGGGTCGCGCAGGTCGAGTGGCACCTCGACGAAGGCCGGCGACAGGCGGTGCAGCGGCCCGATTACCTGGCGTCCTACGCGCCAGTTGGCGGTGACGATGTCGAGCGCGAAAACGCCCATGAAGCGCAGTGCCCGCCAGGGGCGGACCAGCCGTGGCGGATCTGGCCAGAAACTGCGAGTCAGCAGCGGGATGACGATCGCCAGTACGACGCCAAGGACGAGTTGGCCGAGCGACGCGGCATTGGTGATAACCGCCCACAGCACAAAGACCGTCAGCGACAAGCCCGGGCGTGGCATTACGGTGCGGATCATTGCCTGGCCTCGTGGTCGATGCTTTTCGCCGCACCGGCTCCGAGAACGCCAGTCACGTAGGCGCCGGGCGTATGCAGTTGGGCGGCGGCGCGTCCGCTGTAGTCGGATAGTGGGCGCGCCAGCAGCGCCAGCAGCGGTCCGGCAGCGACCAGCAGCAGCAGCGCGGTCGTCCGCTGCCAGCCGACGGGCTCGACCGCCAATGGCCGCGCTGCCCCCTTGTGTTTCCAGATCAGATAGCAGCCGTCGCGCGCCAGCGCCGCCATGACGATGAAGCCGCTGCCGAGCACGACCGTCCAGATCACCGGGCCGGCGGCAACCTCGCGCAGGCTGCTCAGCAGCATCAGCTTGCCGACGAAGCCGGAGAATGGCGGCAAGGCGGCGGCGGTCGTCGCGACGATCAGAAAAGCGATCTTCAACCAGGCGGCTTGTAGCGGCGGCCCGGTCATGAAGTGATCGGCGACCTTGCCGCGTTGTTCGGCGATGATGCCGCTGAGCAGGAAAAAAGCCGCGCCGGCCAGCGTTGATTGCACCAGGTAGTAAAGCGCCGCGGCGCTGACCTCGACGCTGGCCTGCGCCGGGGTGAGCAGCAGCGTGCCAGCCGACAGCAGGACCAGCCACGCCGCCAGAGCGCGCAGCCGCACCGCTGCCAGCGCGCCGAGTGCGGCAAAGACGATGGTCGCCAGCGCCAGGGTGGTCAGCCAGTTGGCGAGCAGGTCGGGCATCACCGGCGCCAGGGCGATCGCCTGTAGGCGCAGGATGGCGACGATGCCGACTTTGGTCATGATCGCAAAGAGCGCCGCGACCGGAGCGCCAGCGGCGGTATAGGTGTGCGGCAGCCAGAACGACAGCGGCAACAGTCCGGCCTTCAACGCGAAGACGACGATCATCAGCGCCAACGACAGCCGCACGAGCGCCTGATTGTAGCCAGGCTGCGTCAGGGCGCGCGCCACGTCGGCCAGATTCAGCGTGCCCAGCGTACCGTAGAGCAGGCCCAGCGCGATCAGGAAAAGCGCCGAGCCGATCAGGTTGAGGACCACGTAAGTGATGCCCGCGCGCGTTCTGGTCAGCCCGCCGCCGTGCGCCAGCAGCACGTAGGACGCGAGCAGCATGATTTCGAAAAAGACGAAGAGGTTGAACAGGTCGCCGGTCAGAAACGCGCCGAGCAGACCCAGCAGTTGAAACTGGAACAAGGGGTGGAAGTGCATTCCTTCTCGGTCGAATCCGGCGCTGGCGTAGAGCAGCACCAGAAAGCCGAGAACCGCCGTGAGCAGGGTCATCGCGGCCGCCAGACGATCGACGACGAGCACGATGGCGAAGGGTGGCGGCCAGTCGCCGAGCGCGTAGACGCGCAATACACCGTCGTCGGCGAGCAGCGTCAGCCAGCCGGTAAGCAGCACCAGCAGGCCGGTGGCCAGCAGTCCGACGAGGCGCTGAAAGGGTAGCCGACCCGAAGCCATCTGCAGCAAGGCGGCCGCCAGTGGGATCAGGATCGGCAGGATGGGCGCGTGTGCGTTCATTCGTCCTGGTCGGTGTCGACGTGATCGGCGCCCGATTCGGACAAGCCACGCAGCGCGAGGATCGCCAGATAGGCAGTCATTCCGAAACCGATGACGATGGCGGTCAGCACCAGGGCCTGCGGCAAGGGGTCTGCATAGCTGGCGCCGGCACGAATCAGCGGCGGTGCGTCGACGCGCAGCCGGCCGCTGGCAAACAGGAACAGGTTGACAGCGTAGGACAGCAGGGTCAGGCCGAGCAAGACCGGGAAGGTGCGTGCGCGCAGGATCAGGAATACCCCGCAGGCGGTGAGCACGCCGATGGCAATCGACAGCAGCACTTCCATCAGCCTGCCACCTCGTGTTTGTGCGCTCGCTCCGATAGCAGGCCGAGTCCGGAGAGGACGGTGACGACGACGGTGACCACCACCAGGTAGACGCCGAGGTCGAAGATCATCGCCGAAGCGAGTTCGAATTCGCCGATCAGCGGCAAGGAGACATGGCCGTGCGCGGTGGTCAGGAAGGGGCGATCGAACAGCCAGCTGGCCATGCCGACGCCGGTCGCCAGCGCGAGTCCCAGGGCCAGCAGCGCGGCCGGGTTGCCAGGCATGCGGCGGTGGGCGAAGGCGTTGCCGTTGGCCAGGTACTGGACGACCAGTGCGACGCTGGTGATCAGGCCGGCGACGAAACCGCCGCCGGGAAGATTGTGCCCGCGCAACAGGATGTAGACCGAGACGGTCAGCGCCAGCGCCGGCAGTAGGCGCATCAGCATCGACAGAAACAGCGGATGCGCTTCGCGTGCCCACGCTCGACCGTCGCTATCGTAGCGCGGCGCGATCAGCGTCAGCCGGTCGAGCAGCGCGTGCGAAGCCAGGGCGACGATGACCAGCACGCTGATTTCTCCGAGCGTATCGAAACCGCGGAAGTCGACCAGAATCACATTGACGACGTTGGTGCCGCCGCCACCGGGAACGGATTCCTGCAGATAGAAGCCAGAGATCGTCTGGAACGGCGTGGCGAGCATCTGCAAGGTGACCAGCATCAGGCCGCCGCCGGCGAACAGCGCCAGCAGCACGTCGCGAACCAACCGACTGGCACTGCTCCCGGGCGCCGTGCGCGCTGGCAGATAGTAGAGGACCAGCAGCATCAGGACGATCGTTCCGGTCTCGACGGCGAGTTGCGTCAGCGCCAGGTCGGGCGCCGACAAACGAATGAAAATCATCGCCACGACGAGTCCGACGACGCCGACCAGGAGCACTGCCAGCAAGCGTTTTCGATACAGCAGCGTGGCGCCGACGCTGCCCAGCAGGAGCGCAAACAGCGCCAGGTAGGCGGCCTCGTCGGCGGCTTGCACGGCGATCCGGATGCTCGCTTTCTCTCCCGAGAAGAAGGCCCAGCTGCCAAGCACCAGGACAAAGCCAATCAGCAGCGCGTTGTAGCGCTGCAGTGAGCCATTGTCGAGCAGCGCCACGCCACGGCGGGCCGCGTTGGCGAGCACGCGGTAGGCGCGCTCAAAGGCCGTCCGTGGGTGCATCGTCGGCAGTTGTGCTTGCCAGGCGAAGAGTGGCGCGCGCAGCGCGTAAAGGAAGACGCCGCCGGCGAGCGCCAGCAGACTCATCATCAGAGGCCGATTGAAACCGTGCCACAGTGCCAGTTCGAAAGCCGGCAGCGGCCCTTGCAGCGTCGCAGCGGCGGCGACCTTGAGCAGTGGTGCAACGGTCAATTGTGGAAACACACCGACCAGCAGACAAAGCAGCACCAGCAGTTCGATCGGTGCGCGCATCCAGCGCGGCGGTTCGTGGGGCTGGCGCGGCAGGTCGATCGGCTCGCCGTTGAAGAAGACGTCGTGGACGAAGCGCAAGGAGTAGGCCACGGCGAGCACCCCGGCGATCGTCGCGACCACCGGTAGCAGCCAGGAGATTGCTTCGAACTGCGGGTGACCAACAGTTTCGGCGAAGAACATCTCCTTGCTCAGGAAACCGTTCATCAGGGGGACTCCGGCCATCGACGCGGCGGCGATGATCGCCAGCGAGCCGGTGATCGGCATGCGTTTGAACATGCCGTTGACCCGGCGCATGTCGCGCGTGCCGCATTCGTGGTCGATGACTCCGGCGGCCATGAACAGCGAGGCCTTGAAGATCGCGTGATTGATGATGTGGAAAACGCCGGCGACGATCGACAGCCGCGTGTCGAGACCGAACAGCAGCGTGATCAGCCCCAGGTGGCTGATCGTCGAGTACGCCAGCAGCCCCTTGATGTCGTGGCGAAAAAGCGCCGTGGCGGCGGAGTACAGCAGGGTCACGGCGCCGGTGCCACTGACCAGCCAGAACCAAAGGTCGGTGCCACCAAGCGCCGGGTGCAGGCGGGCCAGCAGGAAAACGCCAGCCTTGACCATGGTCGCCGAATGCAGGTAAGCCGATACCGGCTGTCGGCGCCGACATCGCGTTCGGCAACCAGAAGTGAAAGGGAAATTGCGCCGACTTGGTGAACGCGCCGAGCAGGATCAGGATCAGCGCCGGTGCGTAGAGCGCATGCGCCTGAATGCGTCCACCAGCCGACAGGACCACCGACAGCTCGTAGCTGCCGGCGATATGGCCGAGCAGGAGGATGCCGGCGAGCAGCGCCAGGCCACCGCCGCCGGTGACCGCCAGCGCCATGCGCGCGCCGATTCGCGCCTCGTACTTGCCGTTGTTGTAGGCCACCAGCAGAAATGACGAGAGGCTGGTGATTTCCCAGAAAACGAGCAGCAGCAGCAGGTTTTCGGACAGCACGACACCGAGCATCGCCGCCATGAAGAGCAGCAGAATCGAATAGAACCGGCCCAGACGATCGCTGTCGGGCAGGTAGTAGAAGGCGTACAGGACGACCAGCAGGCCGATCCCACAAATCAACACGCCGAACAGCAGCCCGAGACCGTCCATGCGCAGGCTGAGGTCGAGGCCGTAAGCAGGCAACCACGGCAGGTACGCGAGTTGGGTGCCGCCGGCGAAGATGGCCGGTGCCAGCTGCAGCACCAGCGCCAGGCAGCTGCCGATCACCGCCGCCGCCGCCAGCGCCGCGGCGCCACGACCGAAGCGCTGCAGCAGTAGCGGCAGCAAGAACGCAGCAAAGGCCGTAGCGGGGATCGCTGCAAGCAGCAGACTCGAATTCACAAAGGCCGATCCAGAAAAGAATGGTCCGGGCGTGACGCCGGCGTAGCGGAGCTGCGATTATAACCATCCCTGACTTCTGTGGTCGGCTTTGGCCAGATCCGTCGAACGCTGTCGTCGGCGCATCGTGTCGATCGGTGGCCGGCAGCGCCGCACCGCCATCGAGGCTCCGGAAGCGGCGCGGCAAGCGAGCGCTGCGCGCTCCTTGCCCGGATTCGGCGACAGTGTCATCGCTTCGTCGGCGATCCCCCTGTCCTTGCATTTACAGCTGTATCGCCCATAATCCTGCGGTCCGAGGGGTTCCGCTTACAAATAATCGCGGCCGAGAAACGGGCGCCTGGCCGCTCTTTCTGGAAGGAGTAATAACAGTGAAAAAAATCACCCAACCTGCTGTTGCAACGCTTTGCATTTTGTTCGCGAGCGCCGCCTATGGTTCTGGCGGCGGCAAGTGCATTCCGGTGCACGGCTTTGTGCAGTCTACTCCAGCCAAGTTGTGCGACCAGGCCAAAGCGGATTACTTTGCTTGGCCTTCTGACAACAGTGAGGGCGCCGATCCATTGCTGATACTGGTAAATTCGCAGCTGCCGCCAGGAAAGGTCTGTCTTGACATTAAAGGTTTCGGCGTTGCGCAGTTCACCGGGTCGTCGGGACTCACCGCTGTCCAGGTAGGCAACGCTGTCCCGGCATCACCATTCTTTGTCGCGCTCTCGTCGCCTGGTGAATCCGTTCGGCGCTACGCCGCTTAATTTCGGCTCCGGAGTGCGCGCGGGACTGACCGTTTTCACCTCGCAGGCGGTGCTTGACGGTAAGCTTCATGGACTGAAGGGCAAGCTGTACACGAAAGACACGGGCGTGATCACCAGCGATGGAATGGTGGGGCAAGTTCTCAAAATCGTTGGGGGAAGCGACGACTTTAAAGGGGCTTCGGGGACGATCGCCGTTGCCGGGCAGGAAGTCGGTGGCCTCGCGTCCTACACCGGCGAGGTCTGCGCAGGCAAGCCGGGCAAGTAAACGCGCGTTGCCCGAGTAGTCCACGGTGGCCGTAGGAGGCTTCCTGTTTCCCCAGCGGATGAATGGCTCGGCAGCGGCTGTGTCGGGCTATTCGTTCGCGTCGCTATCATCGGCCAGAGCGTCGTCGTCAGACTCGTCCAGCGAAGGCCCTTCGTCCAACGGCGGTACGTCGCGCGGTTTCAGTTCGAACACGAGCACTGGCGTAGCCATTTTGGCGAGACTGCCGGCGATCTCTCCAGAGATGTGATGGACGCCGGCCAGCACACTGCTGCTCGGGTCGTCGATCAGAATGTGCCACATTTCATCCAGCGCGGCAGTCGAGCATTTGGCGAAGCTGCGCTTCCAGTTCCGGCCGCTCTTTGGCGTGCGCGATGGCGCCGATTCCGGTTGCGCCCAGCGATAGCACCATCCCCGCAACGCCACCGAGCGCGGCCGCGGCGGCGCTTGCGCCGCCACTGACGGCCAGCCTGGCCAGCAGTTTTTCGGCGGTTCGTTCGGCCACTGGCGAGATTGTCGCGTCCGCTGGCCCGGCGCCGACGCCACCACCGGCCTGCTTGATCCTCGCCAGGAGCGCCGCATAGGCCGCCAGGGAGTCAAGGGGCCGGGCGTGAACAAGTTCGTAGAGCGAAGCGCTGGGCGCCGGCGCAATCGCCCGAATGGCCTTGAGCCGTCGCTCGAACTGCCTGGCCGGAACGCCGTAGCGTAGCCGGATCCCCGGAATTTGCTCGCCGAGAAGTCGGGCATAGAGCGCCGTCGTTTGCCGCCTGATCGCTTCGGGATCGATCTCTTCGGCGACCGGAGCCAGAACGCGCTCGTGGTACTGGTCCTGCAGGTAGGCGGCCAGCCGCCTGACCGCGGCATTGTCGCCTTCGCCGTCGCCAAGCTTGTACCAGGCGACCTTGATTGACAGCCATTGCTGCGTCCAGTAGCTGGTGTACCACGGAATGAAGTCTTCCTCGCTGCGCTGGCGGACGCGGCTCCGCCATGCCTCCATCGAGCCGCGCGCGTAGTTCTCGGCGGGGCCTTTGGCGGTCAGCGAAGCGGCGCCGATGTCGCGGTCTACCCACTGCCAGGTACGCTCGGAGACCACTAGCGGCTGATCCGGGTCGGGCGCGCCTTCGCGGCCGGTACAGCCGGCCAGGGCGAGCAGCAGCGCGGCAGACAGCGAATACGCCGCAAGAACCACTGTTCGGTGAATACGGTCTGGCACGTTTTTGCCCGCTCGCGCTAGTTGGAAGAATAAGGGTGACTTCGCCAGTTTACCGGGCAAGGCGCGCATGGGCTGCGAATTCGGCGCCTCACTCGCCGGTACTTCACGCGCCGAGGCGAGCGGGGTAGGCAGGAGCCGTGCTCGACAGGCTGGCCGGCGAAGGGCCTCTGATGCGCAGCGGGCTTGCTATAGTTCCGGCGGCGTAAGTCGAGGCGGCGATGCGGTGGCCAGGCGGCGTGCCGCTCGTCTCGTCGGCCAATTCTGCATAAAGGAAGAAATGTGAAAACTGTTCGAAGAATGCTCGCCCTGTGGGCTTGTTTTGCGGTGCTTGCCGCGCAGGCGGCGGATAACATGAAGGCCTTTCCGGCAGCCGAAGCAGGGATGGTTCGCCACGTCCTGCAGCTACCGGCGCAGGATGATGAAGCCGATTTCAAGGTCGAGCTGATCGCCGGGCGAACGCTCGAGCTGGACCCGGGGAACCAGTATTTTTTCAGCGGCAGCATCGCCGAAGAAACGATCCAGGGTTGGGGGTTTCCGCGTTACGTCGTTAGCTCGCTGGGCTCCTTGGCGGGTACGCTGATGGCCATCGACCCGAGTCAGCCCAAGGTCGATCGTTTCGTGGCGCTGCGTGGCGAAGCCCATCTGATCCGCTATAACAGCCGTTTGCCGATCGTCGTCTATGCGCCTGAAGGCGTCGAAGTTCGTTATCGAATCTGGAGCGCCAGCGCGCAGGCGAAGGCGATTGACCGGGGGTGATTGGAAGGCGCTGGCCGGCGGGTGGCGTGTCGACCACAATCAGCAAGCGGCGCACGATTGGCCGCTCTTGGGATCCTCCAGGCGATGATTGTCCACGGCAAGTTTGTTCTCTGTCGGGGCCGGAAAGGGCGATAAAAAGCAGCTGGCCCTGGCGATTGACCGCGACTTGTCGGAGCCCATATACTGGCTCGCAGCATCTTTGGCTTGCCGGTTCTTTCGCCGCATGTCGGAACGCCGGGGATGTTCGGGGTGGGCGCGCCGGTAGGCGCGGCGCCAGCCCGCCGTTGCTGTTCAGGACAACTGGCGTTTGCGCGACGGTTTCCTCGTGCCGCGAAAAGATCCGGCGCATGCCCCGTCGCAGCCAGGCAACACTTACCGGGAGAGCAGCACATGTTCAAGAATATCCTTATTCCCACCGACGGTTCGGAAGTGGCGCGCAAGGCGATCAAGGCCGGCGTCAAATTTGCGCAGTCGCTCGGCGCCAAGGTCACTGGCTACTACGCCATCGTGCTGCTGCCGCCCTCAGTCTACGGCGACGGCGATCTCATCGACAAGAGCCTGATGAATACACTTGACCGCCTGGCGCACGCCACGGGCGAGAAGTACCTTGAGGAGATTGCAAAAGCGGCCGAAGAGGCTGGCGTCGAGTATTCCGGGTTCATCACCAGGCCGCCGTCGGCGTACGAAGGGGTCATTGACGCGGCGAAGAAGAAGAAGTGTGACGCCATCTTCATCGCTTCGCGCGGTCGCAGCCAGCTCAAGAACCTGGTGCTCGGCAGCGTTACGCAAAAGGTGCTGTCGCACAGCAAGCTGCCGGTGCTCGTCTACCGCTAAGGGCCCGTTTACGACTGCCGGTTTGGCAGTGCGTAGCGACCAGCTGTCGCCGGCGCTGCAGTCGTTGCAGCCGCCGTGTCGCGCGGCAGGGCGGGCCGGCAAGCCCTGCCGAGCCACTTCTTGCTGGCGGCGAAGAGTATGCCAGGAGTTCACTATCGCTCATGCCCGCTCTCGGGCTGCTCCGAGAGGCTGCCGCTTCCATCCGCCGCCCTGCCCGCCAGCGGTTCACCAGGCACCAGGCTGCCCCCCATCTTAATTGCCGTAGCGGGCCAGTCGGCTCGGCGGCTTCGCCGCTCGGATCGCTTCTCCACCAGGTGAGTCATGGCCCGCTCGTCTCGTCAATTGGTATCGTGATTATCTCAACAAGCGGTTCTTTTCCGAACCGTTTGCACGTGTAAAGTGCGTCGCATTCGGGGTGCGCAGTGAGCGGCCGGTCGCCGCCCCGGTGAGCATTTCAACCGATTGATCCGGCCCACAGGAGATAAGTCTTTGGAGCTTGCCGATAAATCACTACTCAAGCAGTTGTGTTACATCGACGGAGAATGGCTGGGCGCCGATAGCGGGCAGACCTTCGCTGTGAGCAACCCGGCGACCGGTGAGCAGCTGGCGGCGGTAGCCGACGCCGGTGCTGCCGAGACGCGCCGTGCCATCGAGGCGGCGCAGCGTGCGCTGCCGGCGTGGCGCGCCAGGACGGCCGGCGAGAGGGCCAAGGTTCTGCGGCGCTTGGTACGAGCTGCTGCTTGCCAACCAGGAGGACCTGGCGCGGCTGATGACCGCCGAGCAGGGCAAGCCGCTCGCCGAAGCACGCGGCGAGATCGTCTACGCCGCTTCGTTCATCGAGTGGTTTGCCGAAGAAGGAAAGCGCATCTACGGCGACATGATCCCCCCGCATCACGCCGACAAACGCATACTGGTAGCCAAGGAAGCGATCGGCGTCTGCGCGGCGATCACGCCGTGGAATTTCCCGGCGGCGATGATTACCCGCAAGGTCGCTCCGGCATTGGCGGCTGGTTGCACGGTGGTGCTCAAGCCGGCCGAAGCGACGCCACTGTCGGCGCTGGCGCTGGCCGGAACTGGCCGAACGCGCTGGCGTCCCCAAGGGAGTCTTCAATGTGCTTACCGGCGATCCGATCGCCATCGGCGGCGAGTTGTGCGCCAATCCGACGGTCCGCAAGCTGAGCTTCACCGGCTCTACGGAGGTTGGTCGGATTCTCATGCGGCAGTGCGCAGCGACAATCAAGAAGCTGTCGCTCGAGTTGGGCGGCAACGCGCCGTTCATCGTTTTTGACTGATGCCGACCTGGACGCGGCGGTGCAGGGAGCGATGCTTTCCAAGTATCGCAACGCCGGCCAGACCTGCGTCTGCGCCAACCGCTTGCTGGTCCAGGAAGGCATTCATGATCGATTCGTCGAAAAACTGGCGACCGCGGTAGCGGCTCTGCGTGTCGGAGATGGCAGCGAAGACGGCGTCACGCAAGGCCCGCTGATCGACGACGCGGCGATCGCCAAGGTCGAAGAACTGGTCGCCGACGCCTGCGCCAAGGGCGCTCGTGTCGTCTGTGGCGGCAAGCCCCACAGTCTCGGCAAGACCTACTACGAGCCGACGATCCTCGCTGGCGTGACGCCGCAGATGCGGATCGCCCGTGAAGAGGTCTTCGGACCGGTGGCGCCGGTCTTCGTTTTCAAGACCGAGGCCGATGCGGTGGCGATGGCCAACGATACCGAGTACGGGCTGGCGTCGTACTTCTACACCGAGAACCTGGCGCGCAGCTTGCGAGTGGCCAGCGCCCTGGAATACGGCATGGTCGGCATCAACACCGGTCTGATCTCGACCGAGGTGGCGCCGTTCGGCGGCATGAAGTCGTCCGGGCTGGGTCGCGAGGGTTCGAAGTACGGGATCGAGGATTACCTGGAAATCAAATACATCTGTATCGGCGGCGTCGATTAAGCCGCCACACCACTATTGCAAAGGAATTGGACATGAATGCACCGAACGAAAAACTGCGCTTGAAAAGCAATTCCGAGCTGATGGCTCGACGCCTGGCCGCGCTGCCGCGGGGTGTCGGCCAGGGCCACGCGCTGTTTGCCGAAAGCGCCAGGAATGCCGAAATCTGGGACGTCGAAGGCCGTCGCTGGATCGACTTCTGCGCCGGTATCGCGGTGGTCAATACCGGGCACTGCCATCCCCGGATCGTCGATGCGGCGCGCCAGCAACTGGCGGCTTTCACCCATACCTGTTTCCAGGTGGTGGCCTATGAATCGTACGTCGAGCTGTGCGAGCGGCTAAACGCCGCCGCTCCGGGCAGTACGCCGAAGAAATCCTTCCTGGTCAATACCGGCGCCGAGGCCGTCGAGAACGCCGTCAAGATTGCCCGTGCGGCAACCGGGCGTTCGGGGATGATCGCCTTCGGTGGCGGTTTCCATGGTCGCACCATGTTCGGCATGGCGCTGACCGGCAAGGTCGCTCCGTACAAGCTCAAGTTCGGTCCATTCCCGGGCGAGATTTTCCATGTTCCCTTCCCGAATTCCCTGCTGGGTGTTTCCGAAGACGATTCCATCGCCGCCATCGAGCGCCTGTTCGCGACCAGTATCGAAGCCACGCGCGTCGCGGCGATCTTCATCGAGCCGGTACAGGGCGAAGGCGGCTATCTGCCGGCGCCGCTCGGCTTCCTGCGCCGCTTGCGGGCGCTTTGCGACACGCACGGAATTTTGCTGGTTGCCGACGAAGTGCAGACCGGAATTGGCCGCTGCGGCAAATTGTTTGCCAGCGAACACTATGACGTCGAGCCCGACATCATCACCCTGGCCAAGGGCCTCGGCGGTGGCTTGCCAATCGCCGCGGTAGTCGGCAAGGCGCAGATCATGGACGCGGCCGACGTCGGCGGTCTCGGTTCAACGTATGCCGGCAGCCCGGTGGCGGTTGCTGGCGCCCTGGCGGTGCTCGACGTGATCGAGGAAGAACAGCTCTGTGCGCGCTCGATGGCGCTTGGCGAACGCCTGCGCGCGCGTTTCGGAGCCATGCAGGAGCAGTTCTCGACGATCGCCGACGTGCGCGGACTGGGCGCGATGACGGCGGTCGAGTTCTGCCGCAATGGCGACCCGCAGCAGCCGGCGGCGGACATCGCCACCGCGCTCAAGAACGAGGCGGCGCAACGCGGCTTGTTGCTGCTCTTGTGCGGGCCGCAGGGCAATGTCTTGCGGGTGATGGTGCCGCTGACGATCTCGGAAGCCATACTCGACGAAGGTCTGGATATCATCGAGGCGTCGCTGCGCGCGTTGGCTGCCTGACTGCTCAAGGCCATCAACGCCGGCGCGGCTGCCGGCATCCTGGCCAACTGCGTGGAGCACGCGCAGCTCTGATCAGGTGAGTCGGCAGCCGGCAGTCGTGTAGTTGGTGCGCGCGACGAAGAAAGGCCAGGCAGCGACGCTGCCTGGCCTTTCTGTACGGCGGCTTCGCCCTTGTCGCGCCTAATCCTAATCGTAGGCCTTGTCGTTCGGCGACTTGTACAGTTTCTTGAGCGCGTACGAGAGGGCGAAGTTAAGGTTCAGTCCTTTCGGCGGGATCGGCTGCAAGAACCACCTGGCGTAGAGCTTCTCGGCTTCGCCCGAGGTCATCAGCCTGGCCAGCGCGTCATCGACGACCTTCTTGAACGCCGGGTCGTCCTTGCGCATCATGCAGCCGTAGGCTTCATACGACTGCGGCGTACCGACGACGGCCCATTCGCGGGCGTTCCTGGCTTTGGCCATTTCGCCATACAGCAATACCTCGTCCATTACGAAAGCCGCCGCGCGACCGCTTTCCAGGGTCAGGAACGCTTCGCCGTGATCCTTCGCGCTGATGATCTTCATCTTCATGTTGTTGTCTGCGTTCATCTTGCGCAGCAGACGCTCGGAGGTGGTACCGGCGGTAGTCACGACGTTCTTGCCAGCGAGGTCGGGAAAATCCTTGATCCCGGAGTTGGTCCTGGTCATCAGACGCGTGCCGACGACGAAAATGCTGTACGAGAAACTGACCTGTTGCTGGCGTTCGCTGGTGTTGGTCGTCGAACCGCATTCCAGGTCGACCGTGCCATTCTGGACCAGTGTGATGCGATTCTCCGAGGTAACGGGCAGCAGCTTGATGTCGAGCTTGGCCAGCTTCAAATCGGCCTTGATCGCCTCCACCGCCTTGAGCATCATGTCCTGCGAGTAGCCGATGACCTGCTGCTTGTCGTCATAGTACGAGAACGGAATCGACGATTCGCGATGGCCCAGCGTGATCACGCCGCTATCCTTGATTTTCTTCAGCGTAGCGGTCAATTCCTGCGCCACTGCCGGAGCCGACAGCAGGGCAGTGGCAAGCATTACCGTACTGGCCAGACGCCGCAAACTTGGCAACATCGTCTCGGTCTCCTCTGGCCTCGTAGTTTCGTGGCGATACCTCAGCGAGGCCAGCGTGCCCTGGCTGCGACGCGCGCCGATCGCCGCAAGTTCGCTGCGACCGATCAATGCACACAGATCGGCGCCATCCGCTTGCAGCTTGGTGAGCGGCGATAGTCGCTTGACCAGTCCGATGCCACTTTCCGGTCGTCGCCCGCAAACGCTGTGGTGGCGGCTCAGTGGGGCCGTGTTGCGGCCAGTTCCGGTGTCGATAGTCATGACTTGTCTCCAGAAGTGCCGGCGCTTCGCTGCCGCCGGCTAGGTGGCGCTGGTCGAATCCGATCGCCGCGGCGAGCGCCGAAGGTGGCTCGCCGATCTGCTCTGACTAGCCAGCGACCCAGAGTATCCAGGGCGTGCCGATAACCAAAAACACGACCGTGCAGAAAAGAGTCGTCGTCAGTCCCAGGCGGTACAGTTCGCTTTGTTTCAGATAGCCGCTGGCGACGAAGATGATGTTCTGGCTGCCGCCCTGTGGCGTGATGACCGAAAAGTAGCTGCTGGCAAACAACAGCGCAAAGGCCATCAAGTGGACGGGAACGCCCGACTTTACGCCGACGTCGAGAAACACCCCGAGCAGCGCCAGAACCTGTGCGTTCTGACTGACGAAACCGAAGTGGAGTAAGACGTAGATGACCAGCAAGGCGACGTAGGCGACCGGCCAGGCGAGACCCTCGAGGCCCACCGCCAGTCGTTCGCCGACGTAGCCCATGAAGCCCATTTCGTTGAGTTGGCCGCTCATGCCGAACAGCACGGCCAGCCAGATGAAGGTCACCAGAGTTCCGCCCTGTTTGCTCATGTCATCCATCGTGAGAACGCCGGTGATCATCAGCGTGGCGAGACCGGCGAGGGCAATTGCTGTCAGGTTCAGCTTGTACGGAGCGGCGAGTATCCAGCCGGTGACCATGACCGCGAAGGTGATCGCCGTAATCCATTCGTGGCGCGACATCGGGCCCATCGCACGCAATTCCTTGCGGGCGTTCTCGGGAGCATCGGGGGTACTGGTGATTCCGGGCGGGAAAATCTTGTAGAGCAGCAGCGGCAGGATGGCGATCACCACCAGGCATGGCACGCTGGAGGCCAGCAGCCAGGAGCCGAAATTGATCGCCAGCCCTTGTTCGGCGGCCAGCGACGCGCCGACCGGGTTGCCCGAGGTGGCGGTGAACCACAATGCCGAGGTGATCGCCAGACTGGACATGCCGCAGAACATCAGGTAGCCGCCAAGACGTCGCTTGGCGTCGTCGTCGGGCGTCGAGCCGCTGTTCTGCGCCAGCGCCAGGATGACCGGGAAGAGTACGCCACCACGCGCGGTGTTGCTCGGGAAGCCGGGGGCGATCAGGGTGTCGGTGATGAAGATGCTGTACGCCAGGCCGAGCGTCGATTTGCCGAATACGGTGATTACCCGCAGGCTGATGCGCTTGCCGAGGCCGCTCTTGACCACCGCTTGCGAGACCAGGAAGGCGGTCACCACCAGCAGTACGATGGCGTTGGCAAAGGCGCCGTAGGCCTTCGCCGGGGTCAGCGTGTTGGTCAGCACGACAATTGCACAAGCCAGCAACGCCGAGGTGAATAGCGGGAAGACGTTGAGCACCACCGAGGTGATCGCCGACGCGAAGACGGCGAAGAGATGCCAGGCCTCAACGGTCAGGCCTTCGGGAACCGGCGCGAACCAGAGGCCGAAAAAGACGATCAGGAGGAGCACCAACTTCACGATCCTGCCCGTTCCGAAAGCGGCTGTACTCATTGTTGACCTCCTGCAGTGGTGGGAGCAAGCGCGCTGGGCGAGCCCAGGCGGGCCCAACCGCTCAGATCGACGACCCGGCCGGTCAGTTCGCTGCCTTCGATAGCGCCGATGCGCTTCCATTTGAAGCTGTATTCACCGCTAATGCCGGCGTAGCGACCACTGCCACCGGTAAGCTTGCCTTCGATCAGCAGGCCTGGTCCAAGCCCTTCGCCGCTTAATTCGCTGAAGACCTTGTCGCCGTGCTCGTCGGTCCACACGCTGCGCCCCTGCAGGCCGGTGGTGGTGTCGGAAAAGCCGATGACCTGGGCTTGGAAACCGCGATTGATTCGCTGTTTGCCGTTCAGCAACAGCGAACCGCTGAGTTGGAAAATGACGGCTTGCTGGCCGGGTCCGAGGTCTAGGACCTGGCGCGTGCCGATCGTCGTCCAGTCGCCGGTGAAGCTGCCGTCCGCCGCCACCGTGCCATCGCTGCTCACAGTGGCCGCTTTCGTCGCCGGTGGAGTTGCCGGTGGAGTTGCCGGCTGGCCGCAGGCGGTGACCAATAGCACGCCGAGCAGCACAATGCTTTTTGCGCAATGGATATTTGCATGATTCAGGTGGAAAACGCATGGTCGTGCCTCCCGTCGGAAAAAGAAGCGGCAAAACGCAAGCGGCAGGTTCGCTACGACCTGTGCAGGTGGCCCCCGCGCCTAGTGGCCGAAGACTAGCACTTTGCTCTTTGGCCAGCCATGAGTTTTTTCTGGTGCCCTCAGCACCTGCCAATAGTTGCCAACGTCCTAGTGGATAGGCATGAACCATTGTTGCGGCACAAGCTCTTGTGCCAAGCTTCTGAAGGACTCGAGGCGGCCAGCAACTTGCCAGATGACTTGCCGCTGGCACAGCGGCGGCTTGCGGTCAGCTGAACGAGCGTGTTGGCTTGCTTGACTGTCCGAGCTTTACGAAACCGATGGCGTCGGGCGGTTCGGCCGCTTTCGCCGGTGCCGCGTAATATCGATCGTAGGCTTCGGCGGCTCTCTTCACCGAAACGTAGAAGTCCGTGCCGCCGATTTCCTCTGAAAGCCCGACCTTGGCGAGTTCCTCCCGGAACGGCCTTGGCGCATCGGCGATCTTGACGTCAACGCCCCTGGCGATCAGTTCCCGATGCAGTTCGACAAAGCGCTGTGCGGATGTGATGTCCATGTCGTGAATCGCCTGCGCGTCGATGACCAGCCATTTAACCGGCGGCTCGGCCTGTTCTACCAGCGACCGGATACGATTCACCACGTGCCTGGCATTGGCGAAGATCAGCGGCGCGTAGAGCCGGTAGACCAGCAAGCCGGGAACGCTCTCGGCTTCATCGTCGTCGAGACAGTCGTGAAACTTGCCGTCGCTGCGCAAGCGGCGAAGCACCGCGTCGCCCGGGCGCGAGACCTCGACCAGCACCGTGGTTAGTGACAGCAGCAGGCCCAGGATGATCCCCGGCACGACGCCGGCCAGCAGGATCGCCGCGGTGACGCCGAAAGCAATGCCGCATTCGACGCGATCGATCTTGTACAAACCCTTGAGCGACGCCACTTCCAGCATGCCGATGGCGGTGACGATCAGGATCGCTCCCAGCGCCACCTTCGGCAGCAGCGCGATCAGACCGGTCAGGAAGAACAGGAACAACAGCAGACCAAAGGCCAGGATCAGCTGTGCAACCTGCGTCATGCCGCCGGCCGAATCGACGATCGACGTCCGTGACTGGCTGGCCGAAACGGGAAAGCCCTGCCACAGACCGGCCAGGATGTTCGCCGAGCCGAGGGCGACCAGTTCGCGGTTGGGCCGTACTTCGTAGCCGTTTTTCTCGGCGAAGGTCTGCGCCAGCAGAATACCGTCGGAGAAGGCCAGGAAGGCGATCGCCACCGCGGCCGGCGCCAGCGCCGCGATATCGCCCCAGCCGAACGACGGAATCGTCAGGTGCGGGATTCCCGAGGGCACCTTACCGACCAGCGCGATGCCGTAGCTGCCCAGATCAAAAACAAAAGTGGCGGCGACGGCCACCGAGCAGACCGCCAGCGCTCCCGGCACGCGTGGCAGCCAGCGTGCCAATCCGACCAGCAGAGCGACCAGCAGAACGCCGAAAAAGAAAGTCGCCAGATGCGTCTCGGGCAACTTCTCGAACACCGTATAGACGATCTGGAAGAATTCCTCGCCCTGGGTCTTGATGCCGAACATCTTGCCCAACTGCGTGGCGATCAGCACCAGCGACGCGCCATTCAGGTAGCCGATCAGCACCGGCCGCGACAGGAGATCGGCGATGATGCCGAGCTTCAGGCGCGCGGCGAGCAGCAGCACGACGCCCGAGAGGAGGCTGAGCACCGCGGCCAGGACGACGATCCGCGACGGATCACCCGCCGCCAGCGGCAGGATCGCCGAACCGGCGAGCAGTCCGATCGCCGCATCGGGCCCGGCGATGACGTGCCGCGAACTGGAAAACAGGGCGTAACCGATGGCCGCCGCCAGCGCCTGCGTACAAGCCGGTAATCGCTGGCAGATGGACCAGCTCGGCGTAGGCAATCACCGACGGAATCGAGACGATGCACGCTGACAGCCCGGCGATCGAGTCCTTGCCGAGCCACGCCAGGCGGTACTCGCGCAGCGTCGTCAACAAGGCAAACCGGTCTGCAGGTACTTCGAAAAGGCAGAAGTATTCATGTGCTAAGCTCCGGTAAAAGGGGGGCTGGCCGGCAATATACCGCGATCTGCGGTTGAATTCGATGAAAATTCAGATGTTGCTCGCGCCAGACATGATTATCCTCAATGAGTTTCTGTGGCTACAATGACGGCAGGCCGTGCTCATCGAGGCCTTGAACACCAGCGGCCCGGTGCCTGGCCGCACTTTGATTCGTTTGGCGATTTTGACGGGAGGAACAGTCCATGGGTATTCTCGACTGGTTCAAGAATCGGCCGGCTCAATTCGATCCGGAGCGGGTATCTGACGAAATGCTTCGCGCGGCGGTTGACAAAGCGATCACGCTGACCAACCCCCGGCTCAGGCTGCTGCCGAACTGCCACAAGCGGCTGACGCCGGCCGTCGCGACGACGATTGAATTCCTGCGCACGCTGGTTCTGGCGCTGCCCGCCGCGCGACCTCTGTCGTCGAGTGCCTGGGCTTCCGATCCGGCTTTACGGGCGTTTTTTGTTGCGCCGTCCGATATTCCAGCGATGCTCGGCCGCTCGGACAATCTGCGCACGCTGTTCGACAAGTTCCCGGAGCTCGACGAAGCGTGTCTGGTCCTGGGAATGGATCTGAAGGAACAGCGCGTCTTTGGTATGGCGCTGCACGGCGGCATGGTGCAGCGCGACGTGGCGCAGACCACCGTCGGTTTCTCGGATCACAGGGCGCGCTTCTGCGGTGCAGATGAATCCCGCTTACGCCGCGTCGTCGGCGTCGGCGTTTCCGAATACCTACTGGCTCATGCCCTGTCGGAGATCGGCGAAGAGCGTGTCGAAAGGCAGGAACTGCAGGCCAGCCGTTCGCTGACCCGCGCTCGCCTGCGCTTGCTCAAGCAACACGGACCGGGCCTGGGATCGATGTTCGGCGAGGCACCGGCGGCGCAAAGCGAGCAGGCCAAGCTGGAGGCCGAGCTCCTGGAAAACGAGCGGCAGCTGGCAGCGATCGGCAGCGGTGAGTCGGTACTGGAAGCCGAACTCGAATGCCTGGAGAGCGTTCTTGACAACCCGCAGCGCTACCTGCACGTTGAGCAGCGGCACTTGCGGCTGAGCCCGCTGAACGTGGTGCTTGATGAGGCCAGTAGCGACGCCGCGGCCGACGTCGATTTCTCGCTCGCGGAGCTCAGTGGTTCGCCGCCGATGCGCCGAGCTTTCGTGCTGGCGCGGGTCGCGCGCAGCGACTTGCCGCCGCCAAAAAAAGTCAATTTTGCCGATGCCGGTCGCTATCTCTGAGCGGACGAACACGCCGACAGACTAGCCTACGAGCGCGGCAAGGGCCGATTCCCGGTGGGCAATCGGCCGGGCCGCCGCGCTTCAGAAAACTTCCGGGATGTACTGCACGGGACGGTCGCTTTCCTGGTACTTGCCGGCGCTCTGCCGTTTGGGAAGGGTGACTTTCGCTCGTTTCGGTACTTCGTAGGGAATGCTCGTCAGGATGTGCTTGATGATGTTCAGCCGCACGCGCTTCTTGTCGTCGGATCGCGCGGCGTGCCAGGGCGCCCATTCGGAATCGGTGGCTTCAAACATGTCGTCGCGGGCCCGCGAGTAGTCGTACCAGCGGCTGTACGATTTGAGGTCCATCGGCGACAGCTTCCAGTGCTTGCGGGGATCGGTGATGCGCGCTTCGAGCCGGCGTGTCTGCTCGTCGATGTCGACCTCCAGCCAGTACTTGAGCAGGATGATGTCGTTCTTGCTGACCATGAGTTTTTCGAACAGCGGCGCACCCTTGAGGAAATCCTGCACCTGCTCGTCGCTGGCGAAGCCCATGACGCGTTCGACGCCGGCGCGGTTGTACCAGCTGCGGTCGAAGATCACGACTTCGCCGGCTGCCGGAAAGTGCGGCAGGTAGCGTTGCAGGTACATTTGGGTCTTCTCGCGGTCGGTTGGCGCGGGCAGGGCGACGGTCCTGAAGACGCGCGGGCTGACGCGGCCGGTAATCGCCTTGATCGTGCCGCCCTTGCCGGCGCCGTCACGGCCTTCAAAGACGATGATCACCTTGAGACCCTTGCTGACCACCCATTCCTGCAGGTGAACGAGTTCGGCCTCGAGTTTTCCGAGTTCCTTCAGGTAGGCCTTGTTGGACATCTTCTTCGTCGCGACGGCCGCGGCCTCAAGCGTCGGGCCGCTCAGCAAGCCAGCCGCTTGCGCCAGAGCGTTCGACTTGCCCTTCTTGGCAGATTTTTTCTTCTTACTCATGTTTTTATCCTCTTGCTGGCAATGTTTCGTTGGACGCTCAGAGAACATGCCTGGTGATCGAACTCACCTGGCAAGTGAGCGGAGAATCGCGGTTGGTAAAACGCCCGATTTACCTAATGCCTGCTTGGTGCAGTGGTTTCTGAAGCAGAATCTGGTGGCACTTCCCCGGTCGCTCCGGTCAGCTTGTCGGCCTCGCTCACCCAGCCGCCGCCCATCGCCAGGTAGAGGTTGATCATCGCCTGGAACTGCACCTGCTGCGTCTGCGTGTATTGCAACTGCGCGTTGAACAGGCTGCGCTCGGCGTCGATGACTTCGATGTAGCTGCTGTAGCCGTTGTCGTAGCGCAGCCTGGCAGTCGCCGAGTACTGCTCGAGCGCTTCCACCTGCTGCTGCTGCGCGCGCAGCTGCGCGCGCGTCCGGTCCTGATCGACGAGCGCATCGTTGACCTCGCGGAAGCCTTGCTGGATGGCCTTCTGGTAGGCAAACAGCGCTTGCTGTTGGACGGCCTCGGCGGACTGAACCTGGCCGGCGATGGCGCCAGCGGTGAAGATCGGCATGCTGATCGGCACGCCGTAGCTCCACACCTTGTTTTGGCCCTGGAAAAGATTGCTCAGACTGGTGCTGGCGTAGCCGAAGAGACCGGTCAGCGAGATGGTCGGGAAATAAGCTGCCTTGGCGGCGCCGATCAACGCATTGGCGGCGATCAGGTTCTGCTCGGAGCGGCGGATGTCGGGGCGTCTCTCGAGCAGTTCGGATGGCAGGCCGGCGGGGATCGCCGGCAAGCGCAGTTGATCGATGTCCTTGCCACGCGGAATCGGGCCGGGGTTGCGGCCGAGCAGCACGCTCAGGCCGTTCTCCTGCTGGGCAATTGCTTTTTCGATCGGCGGGATGCTGGCCAGCGCTTCGTCGTACTGCGACTTGTTCTGGCTCAGCTCGAGCAGCGAGATGACGCCGCCCGTGTAGCGATCCTTGAAGATGCCGTACGACTCGCCGCGAATTCTTGCCGTTGCCCGGGCAATTTGCAGCTGGCGATCGAGGTCGCGGAGGTTGACGTAGGCGCCGGCAACGCTGCCGACCAGGGACAGGATCACGCCCCGGCGGCCCTCTTCGCTGGCCAGGAGCTGCGCGCGCGCCGCCTCGGTCTGGCGGCGAATGCGGCCCCAGATGTCGATCTCCCAACTGGCGTTCAAGACAGCGCTGTAGCTGTTGTAGGTAGTGCCGCTGCCGGCGCCGACCACCACCGCGCTGATGTCCCGCTGCCGCTTGGCCTCGTAGCCGGCATCCACTTGCGGGAAGAGACTGGCACGAACGAAGCCGTAGTTGCCGGCAAATTCCTCGATGCGCGCGGCGGCGATCAGCAGATCGTGGTTTTCACGCAGCGCGGCGCTGACCAGATCGTCGAGCACCGGGTCGTCGAACTGTTGCCACCAGGCGGTGTTGGCGAGGTCGTTGGCGGCCTCGTCGCTGAGACGCCAGGCCGGCGGCGTCTCGACCTGCGGCCGAAGGTAGTCGGGGCCGACCATGCAGCCACTGGCAAGCAGTGCCAGCAGCGCCGCAATCAAGGATTTACGCATGATCGCCATCCCCCTTTGCAGCGGCTTCCTTGGCCAGACCGACCGGGCTGGCGTCGGGGCCGCCGTCATGGTGCGAGGCTCCGGTATCGCCCTTGTGCGACATTCGCTCGACGACATAGAAAGTCACCGGAATGATGAAGATCGCAATGCCGGTGGCGGCCAGCATGCCGCCGATCACCGCGCTGCCCATGACCTGCCGCGACAGGGCGCCGGCACCGCTGGCGATGGCCAGCGGCACGCAGCCGAGGATGAAGGCGAACGAGGTCATCAGGATCGGCCGAAAGCGCAGTTGCGCGCCCTTCAGCGTTGCCTCGGCGAGAGAGAGTTCGCCCTTCTCGTATTCCATCTTGGCGAATTCGACGATCAGGATCGCGTTCTTGGCGGCCAGGCCGATCAGCATGACCAGACCGATCTGCGCATAGACGTTGAGTTCCTGTCCGCGCAAGAGCAGCGCCGCAAAGGCGCCGGCGACGGCGATCGGCGTGCCGAGCAGGACCGAGAACGGCAAGGACCAGCTCTCGTACTGCGCCGCCAGGATCAGGAAGACGCAGAGCAGCGAGAAACCGAAAATGACCGTTGGCGATACACCCTGCTGCGCTTTCTGCTCCTGGAACGACATGCCCATGTAGTCGTAGCCCATATCACTGGGCATGGTTTCGGCGAAAACCGCTTCGAGCGCCCGCATCACCTGTTCCGAGCTGTAGCCGGGCGCCGCGGAGGCGTTGATCTGCGCGCTGCGGTAGAGGTTGTAGCGCATCGTGAATTCCGGGCCGGAGATCGTGCGGATCGACGTCAGCGCCGAGAGCGGCACAGCCTCGCCCTTGTTGTTGCGCACGTAGAACCGCCCGACGTTCTCGATGTTGGTGCGGTAGTCGCCCTCGGCCTGGACGTACACCTGCCACTGCCGTCCGAAGCGGTTGAAGTAGTTGATGAAGCCGCTGCCCAGGAAGCTCTGCAGCGTCTTGTAAACGTCGCTCAGGAGGACGCCCTGTTTGAGCACCTTGTCCTGGTCGACGTCGATGAAGAGCTGCGGAACCGTCGGCCGGAAGGTGGTCGAAACGCCGGCGAGCTCGGGGCGTTTTTTCGCCGCTTCGACGAACTTGTTGGTGTTCTCGGAGAGGAAGGCAATGTCCTTGCCAGCCCGGTCCTCAAGAATGAAAGTCGCGCCACCCGAGGTGCCGAACGCCCTGGATGGCCGGTGGCGGAAACGCAAAGGCGATGGCGCCGGGGATGGTGGCAAGCTTCTTCGTCAGCTCGGCCTTGATCGCCGCGTACTGCTCCTCGGGCAGCTTGCGTTCTGACCAGTTCTTGAGCGTGATGAAGAAGAAGGCGCTGTAGGTATTGGTCACCTGGCTCAGCATGCTGTAGCCGACGACGGTCGTCGTGTACTGGACGCCGGGCACCTTCATGATCAGATCTTCGGCCTGCGCGGCAATCTCCGACGTGCGTTGCAAAGACGAGGCATCGGGAAGCTGCACCTGCGGCAAAGACGTAACCCTGATCTTCATCCGGGAGGAAAGCGGCAGGGACGAGCTTGCCAAAGAAACCGGCGCCGACCGTAACGGCAACGAGAAAGAGGACACTGATCACGCTGCGGCGAATGGCGATCCGGCAGACGCCGACGTAGCCGCCGGTGACGCGGCCGAATACCCGGTTGAAGCCGTCGTAAAATTTCTGCAGCGGGCCGCTGCCCTTGACCTTGGGCTTGAGCAGCATGGCGCACAGTGCCGGGCTCAGAGTCAGCGCGTTGAACGCCGAGATGATCACCGAGATGGCGATGGTGACCGCGAACTGCTGGTAGAGCTGGCCGGTGATGCCGGGGATGAACGCAGTCGGCACGAAAACGGCGGCCAGGATGACGGCAATGGCGATCACCGGTCCGGTGACCTCCTCCATCGCGCGCAGCGTTGCGTCCTTCGGCGACAGGCCGTGCTCGATATGATGTTCGACCGCTTCGACGACGACGATTGCGTCATCGACCACCAGGCCGATGGCCAGCACCAGACCGAACAGCGACAGGGTGTTGATCGAAAAACCGAACATCGGAAAAAGCATGAAGGTGCCGACCAGCGACACCGGCACGGCCAGCAAGGGAATCAGCGTCGCCCGCCAGCCCTGCAGGAAGACGAAGACGACGATCATCACCAGGACCAGCGCTTCGAGCAGCGTATGCTGGATTTCCTTGATCCCTTCGGTGACCGACAGCGTCGTGTCGAGGGCAATGACGTAGTCGAGGTCGGGCGGGAAACTTTCCTTGATCTTCTCCATCAGCTTCTTGGCGCCATCGGCGGCATCGAGGGCGTTGGCGCCAGGCATCTGGTAGAGGGCAACGAGGGCTGCGGGCTTGCCGTTGAGCCGGCCCTGCTGGCTGTAGGTCTGGGCGCCGAGGTCGATGCGGGCGACGTCGCCGACGCGAACGATCGAGCCGTCGGGGTTGGCGCGCAGCACGATGTTGGCGAATTCTTCGGCGCTTTGCAGGCGGCCCTGGGCGCGCACCGCGTAAGTGAACTCCTGCCCCTGCGGTACCGGTTCGGCGCCGATTGTTCCGGCCGGATTGACGGTGTTCTGCGCCGTGACCGCGTTCATGATTTCGGGAATCGTGATGTTCAGCTTGGCCAGTTGGTCGGGTTTGACCCACAGCCGCATCGCATACTGGCCGGCGCCGAAGATGGTGACGCTGGCGATTCCCTTGACCCGCGTCATCTGGTCATTGATGTTGATGTACGCGTAGTTGGCGAGGAAGATATTGTCGTAGGTGCCGTTCGGCGAGTAGAGCGCGAACATGACCAGCGGCGACGACGTCGACTTGGCGACGGTGACACCGTAGTTGCGCACGTCCGAAGGCAGCTGTGATTCGGCCTGACCCTGGCGCATCTGGGCGAGCAACTGGTCGGTGTTGGCGTCGGTACCGAGTGCGAAGTTGACGTACAGAGTGGACTGGCCATTGTTGGCGTTGATCGAATACATGTAGTCCATGTTGTCGACGCCGGACATCTGCTGCTCGATCGGCGTCGCCACGGCCTGTTCGACGGTCAGCGCATCGGCGCCAGTGTAGGTGCTGCTGACCGTAATCTGCGGCGGAACGATATTCGGGAACTGGGCCGTCGGCAGGCCGGCCATGGCGACCAGACCGACGATGGTCATCAGGATCGAGATGACCATGGCCACGATCGGCCGGTTGATGAAGAACTTGGACATGACGGCTTACCCCTTGCTTTCAGGCGCAGGCGCCGCCGGTTTTTCCTCGGATTTCGTCGGCTTGGCAGCGGCAGGCGCTGGCGGCTCGAAAGGCTTCGGGTTGACCGTCATTCCCGCCCTGATCTTCTGCGTTCCCTCGGCGATCACCTTCTCACCCGGCTGCAGGCCGCTGGCGATGATCCAGTCTGAACCGATCCGCTCGCCGACCATGACCGGACGGATATCGACCTTGTTGTCGGCGCCGACCACGGCCAGCAGGTACTTGCCCTGGACTTCGGTCACCGCCCGTTGCGGCACCAGCAGCGCGCCCTCGGCGACCGACATCGTCGCCCGGATGCGGCCATACTGCCCCGGGCGAAGCAAACGCTCCGGATTCGGGAAGAGGGCCGTGGCCTTGAAAGTGCCGGTGCTCGAGTCTACCTGCCGGTTGAGCACCGAGAACTGGCCCTCATGCGGAAAGACCGAGCCATCGACGAGGATCAACTCGATCGGCACGTGCTTGCGTTTGTGGTCGGAGCCCTCGGCGAGGACGGCCCGCGCCAGGGGGAGATATTCCCGCTCGCTGATGTTGAAGTAGACCTTGATCGGATCGACGGTCGATACGGTCGTCAGTTCGGTTGGCATGCTCGGGCTCAGCAGGTCGCCGATCTGCGCTTTGGCGATGCCGGCGATGCCCTCGATCAGAGACGTGATGCGGGTAAAGCTGAGGTTCAGCTTGGCGGTCTCCAGCGACGCTTCGGCGGCGTCGAGAGACGCCTTGGCCGACAGCTCGGCGCCGGTGGTGTCGTCGAGATCCTTCTGGCTGAGCGCGTTCTTGGCCGCCAGAGGCTTGACCCGCGCCAGATTCGCTTTTGCCGTCTGATAGAGCGCGCGTTGCTGGGCAACCAGTCCCTTCGCCTGATCGACCGCTGCCTGGAAAGTGCGCGGGTCGATCTGGAAGAGCAATTGACCCTTTTTCACCAGGTCGCCCTCGCGATAGTTCTGCTTGATCAGGTAACCGGTGACCTGCGGACGGATGACCGCATTGACATCGCCGTCCAGCGAGCCGATCCATTCCTGGTAGATCGGCACGTCCTTCTGCACCACGGTGACGACGTCGACGCTTGGCGGCGCCGGCGGCGCTGCCTCTTCTTTCTTGCCACAGCCGGCGCTGAGCAGCAGCGCCGTGCCGGCCAGTACGGCAATGGCGTAGCCGAGCGTGCGGCGTGCGCCTGAAAAGGAGAGTTGCGTAGAGGTCATGACGGCTCCTGCTGGGGGAGAGTGGGGTGCTTGCTGTGGCGAATGAGCCTCCCACGCAAGCAACAGCTTGCGGTGGCGAAGGTCTCCCTTGTCGCACTGGTTTCGGGAACGGGGGGGCGACCCGTGCAAATAAGTGAAGAATTATGCAGCATATGGCAATGCGAATCCAGCCGGCGCCGATTTTCACATTCCTTCCGCATGCATTTTCCCGACCTGGCGGCGTCCGCTGGCACCAGCGTCCGAGCGGCGCGGCCAGGGAGGCGACCCGCAAAACGATGGTCATCGGCTACGGCCTGCGTCGCCACGCTGCCCGCCAACCAAACGCCCTGCGGCTTGGCCACCCGCCCCCGGCCGGCGAAAGCAGGCACGCAAGCCTGCGAGGCTTGACGACGACTGTTCAACGATCAGCGCTGACTCACCGAGCGATGAAGTTGAGTCATCGAGAGTCACGGCTGACTATCCAGGTCATGAAGTTGAGTCCTTGAGAGTTAGCGCTGAGTCTCGAAGGAATGAAGTCGAGTCTTCGAGAGTCGCCGCTGACTAGCAAAGGGACGAAATCGAGTCCCGGAGCCTTGCGCTCGACTCTCCGGACCATGATCTTGAATCTCTGAGCGTCGTGAAGCGGTCCGGGAACGCGAGCGGTGACAGCTGCAGGTATTCATGCGTCGGCGAAGAATGCTCGCCGAGCAGTTGCCGTCGGAGTTGCGTCGCGTCCGTCACGGTAAGCACGCGAAATCCGGCCGAGCGCCAACTTGACGAGCACGACGCCAGAGCCAGGCGAGCATGGCACGAACGTGGTGCGTGTTCTGCAGATGTATACGGATCGACCAGATGTCCTTGGGCTGCAAAGGCGGCTTCTGGCCGACCCGTTTTCCTTTTTTCCCGCGTTCGCGGCGTTGAGTGGATTCCATGACCGACTCCGTCGTTGTTGATCGGAGCCTGATTGTTCTGCCGGGGCGCAAATTTCCCAGTGATCGGCTTGAAGAGTGGTGCCGCTATTGGTAGCTTTTATCCATGTCATCTATCCAGAAGATTCTCGATCAAATGAGGCACGAGTCGGCGAACGTCCGGTTCGGAGATCTCGATAGGGTTTGCGAGGAATACTTCGGGAAGCCGCGCCAATCGCGCACGAGTCGTGCGCTCTTCCAGACGCCTTGGGTCGGCGATCCCCGGATCAACATCCAGAACGACAAAGGCAAGGCGAAGGGGTATCAGGTTCGGCAGGTGCTAACGGCAATTGATGAGTTGGCGGGCATGCGCAATGAGCGCTGATCATTACACCTACCGTGTCACCCGGTCGCCCGAGGACGGCGAACACGTTGCCCTGTGCGCTGAATTTCCGTCGCTGTCGTGGCTCGCAGCGGCGCCAGAGGCAGCGCTGGAGGGGATCCGTCAGGTCGTATCCGATGTCGCCGCCGACATGAAAACGGCTGGGGAGGCCGTTCCTGTAGCTCTGGCGGAAAAACACTACAGCGGTGAGTTCCGTGTCCGAATTCCGCCAGAAGTCCATCGTTCATTGGCCATGCAGGCGGCCGAGCAAGGCGTGAGCCTGAACAGGCCGGCCAGTGCAAAGCTGGCTGGCTGACCGCTACGACGTTCGCTAACAATCTGACCACACCTCTCGCCAGATGGTGATGGGCTGTTTTCGGCGCGGATGCTGGGGGAGTCCTATCGGCCGATGAGGCGACAATTTGTCAGTCGAGACGAGCGACAGCTCCCCAGTCAGCAACACAAGCAGCCGTTCGAGGCCGTTTGCTCGTGCTGACGCCATGTTCTCGTGGGGCGATCGCTGACGTGCCTCGGGACTGTGCGCCCTTTCCTGGCGCCTGCCGACTCCGCGCAATTCGCCCGCAGCTCCGGCCCTGCCTCCGCAGCGCGGCCATTGGGGTGCATCGGGTCGGTGGCGAATGCTGTTCACCTGAAAACGACCTGGCGACGCCATCGGGCGTCGTTTGGCAGTTGTCGAACGCCGCACGAACCTCGGCGTTGCCTCGCCGTTCCGGTGACGAGGGTGCGGCCATCGCGCTGGCGGGCGTTCAGCTGAGGTCTGGTCGAGCGAGCGCTCGCTGACGGCGCCTCGCCGTGCCCGCCGGACGCTCATGATCGTCATGATCGGCGGCTGCTGTTCGCGGCCATGACGCATTGTTTCGCTCGCCGTCGAAGCAGCGGATCGGCAAGGACGGACCGCCGTCGCCGCTGCCGGCGACATCTTCCGGTAACATGGGCAGCGTAGCTTGACCGCCGTTATTCTCTTCGGACGCCAGCCTGCCTCATGAGCGATCATCTCAGCAAACAATTCGATCTTGAACTTGAACATATCCGTAGCCGCATCCTGCAGATGGGCGGCCTCGTCGAAAGGCAGCTCGTGGCGGCCATCGAGGCCTTCAGCAGCGGCAGCCTGGAGACCATGGAGCAGGTGATCGACAGCGACAGCGAAGTCAATGCGCACGAAGTCGGCATCGACGAGGAGTGCACGCTGTTGATCGCGCGGCGGCAACCAACGGCGCGCGACCTGCGGCTGGTGATGGCCGTCTCACGCATCGTTACCGACCTCGAGCGCAGCGGCGACAAGGCCGCGAAAATCGCCAACATGTCGCGCAAGCTGCAGCGCGCCGGCCGTCAGCGCATCCCGCGACTGTCCGATATTCACCATTGCGGACGTCTTGCCACCGACATGCTGCAGGGCGCGCTCGACGCGCTGGCGCGCATGGATGTCGACGCGGCACAGCAGGTGATCGGCGCCGACAAGGCGCTCGACGAGGCCTTCAACGCCATCCTGCGGCAACTGATCACGTACATGCTGGAAGACCCGCGGACGATCACCGAGGCGCTCGACATCATCTGGATCGCCAAGGCCATCGAGCGCGTCGGCGATCATGCGACGAACATCGCTGAAAACGTGATCTACATTGTCAGCGGCGTCGACGTCCGTCACACCGGTGCGGCTCGCAAGAAGGCGGTCGAAGCATGACGATAACTCCTGCCCACTCGGCGGCGCTGCCGCTGGTGCTGGTCGTCGAGGACGACAAGGGTATCCAGGAGCTGCTGCGCTTCACCTTGCTGCGCGGCGGCTACCAGCCGCTCTGTGCCGATAGCGCCGAACACGCCGAGACGCTGTTGCGCGAAACGCTACCCGACATCGCGCTGATCGACTGGATGCTGCCCGGCCGCTCGGGTCTGGCGCTGACCGGTCGCCTACGCAACGACCCACGGACGCGCGCTCTGCCGATCATTCTGCTGACCGCGCGCGGTGAGGAAGCCGACCGTGTCGCCGGTCTTGAAGGCGGTGCCGACGACTACATCGTCAAGCCTTTCAGCCCCAAGGAACTCCTTGCGCGGGTGCAGGCGGTGCTCCGTCGCTGCGCTCCGGAGTACGTCAAAGGTACGCTCAACGCGGGTCCGGTCGAACTCGACACGGTCAGCCACGAAGCGCGTATCGACGGCCGCCGGATCACCCTGACGCCGACCGAATTCCGCCTGCTGCGCTTCCTGATGGCCAACCCCGGGCGCGTCTACACGCGCCAGCAGCTGCTCGATAACGTCTGGGGCGACCATGTGTATATAGAGGATCGGACGGTCGATATCCACATCCGGCGCTTGCGCGTCGCGCTCGGACCGACGGCCGAACAACTCGTCGAGACCGTCCGCGGTTCGGGTTACAAACTCAGTGGTCGCGCCGAGTCCAAGCTGACGGCGTCATGACGGGTGGCGGGCGATGGTTGGCGAGCTTCCTGCTGACCACTGTTCTGCCAATTCTCGCCTTCGCCGTGCTGGCCTGGCTGAGCCATGGCTCAGCGTGGGCGTGGGCGCTGGCGGCGCTGGCTTTCGCCCTTGTTGCCGGCATTCGCAGCCGGCAGCTGTCGATGCTTTCGCAATGGCTGGAGTCTCCCGACGATAGCCGCGATGCTGACGCCGATCGTGGAGGCGGTGAAGTCCTGGCCAAGCTCGGGCGCCGGCTGCGCGACGATGCCCGCAGCCGCGAAACCGTCGAAGCGCGCTTGCGATCGTTCAGGGAGGCGATGGACGCGGTTCCCGATGGTCTGGTGATTGTCGATGCCGCCCATCGGATTCACTGGGGCAATCGCGCCGCCAGCCACCACCTGGGAATCCGCCTGCCGCGCGACGCCGGGGTGATCATCGAGCATCTCGTCCGCGCGCCCGGGTTTGCCGAGTATCTGGCTGCTTCGGACGCGGGTGTTCCCTTCGTTCTGCAGTCGCCGGCGGCGCGAACGCGCGTTTACACCGTGCGCGTCTTGCCGCTGGGCGAGCGCAATAAATTGCTGGTCAGCATCGACGTCACCGACGCCCGGCGCGTCGACTCGATGCGCAGTACCTTCGTCGCCAACGTCTCGCACGAACTGCGCACGCCATTGACCGTGGTCAGCGGTTTTCTCGAGCATTTTGTCGACGATGGCGTGCTCGACGCCGAGCAACGCCGGCAGTTCGCGCGTCTGATGAGCGATCAGACGGCGCGCATGTTGACGCTGGTTGACGACCTGCTGACGCTGTCGCGGCTGGAAGCCGACGACGCGCCAGCGAGCGAAGAGGACGTCGATATGGCCGATCTGCTGGCGCAGCTGCTGGCCGAAGGGCAAAGCCTCAGCGATGGCCGCCATCGCCTCGAAGTCAATTGTCAGGGGCCGGCGGTGCGCGGCAATCGCAAGGAGCTGCACAGTGCCTTTGGCAACCTGGTGTCGAACGCCATCCGTTACACGCCGGCCGGCGGCAGTATCCGTATTGAATGGAGCGTTGGCGATGGCGATGGCGCCGGCACTTTTTCGGTGTGTGATTCCGGCGTCGGTATCGCCGCCGAGCACCTGCCGCGGGTGACCGAACGCTTCTATCGCGTGGACCGCGGCCGCTCGCGCGAAACCGGCGGCACCGGCCTTGGCCTGGCGATCGTCAAACACATCCTCCTGCGTCACCAGGCAAGCCTGGCGATCGAGTCCGAAGTCGGCCACGGCAGTACCTTCCGCGTCGTCTTTCCATCCTGGCGGCTGCAGCCAGCGGACTAAGCGGCGACCTGGCAGGCGGCTGGCCGGCAGCGGCGGGCCTTGCTCGCCGGCGCGGCCGGATCCCTGGCCGTCAACTCCCTGTTCAAGGCGCCGCGCGCTGCCGATCCGTTACCGCCATGTTCGTTGGCATCGCGCGGTCACGGCGCTGAAACATGGCGCCCGTAAGATCGCTGCCATTGACACACCAAAGTGTCAACTTACTGGAGCGATCATGATCACTTGCAAACGTAGTTTCCTGAAACTCTCGCGTCTGGCGGCGGCGATCGCCATGGGCTGTGCCGGCGTCGCCGCGCAAGCGGCCGATATCACCGGCGCCGGAGCGACTTTCCCTTACGCCGTGTACAGCAAGTGGGCCGAGGCCTACAAGGCGGCAAGCGGCAACACGGTGAACTATCAGGGAATCGGTTCTTCGGGCGGCATCAAACAGATCAAGGCCAAGACCGTCGACTTCGGCGCTACCGACGCGCCACTCGCTGAATCCGACCTCGCCAGCGCTGGCCTGGTGCAGGTTCCCGCCGTCATGGGCGGCGTGACTATCGTGGCCAACGTGCCCGGCATCGCGTCGGGTCAGTTGAAGCTCGACGGAGCCACCGCCGCCGACATTTTCCGCGGCGCGATCAGGAAGTGGAACGATCCCGCGATCGCCAGGCTGAACTCGGGCGCCAAGCTTCCCGACACGGCGATCACCATCGTGCACCGCTCGGACGGTTCGGGGACCACCGACGTCATGACCAACTATCTGGCCCGCCAGTCTGCCGCCTTCAAGAGCGAAGTCGGTGTGGGCAAGAGCGTCAACTGGCCGGCCAACGGAATTGGCGGCAAGGGCAACGCTGGCGTCGCGGCCAACGTGCAGAAGATCGTCGGCACCATCGGCTACGTCGATTTCGCCGATGCCAGGAAAAATGGCCTGAAGTTCATCGCCTTGAGCAACAAGTCGGGCAATTTCGTTGTGCCCAGCGGCGACAGCTTCAAGGCCGCCGCCGCTGGCGCCAATTTCAGCGTCAAGGGGATGGCGCCGGACCTCATAGACCAGACCAACAAGGACGCCTGGCCGATCGTCACCGCGACCTACATCCTGGCCTACGAGAAAGGCGATAACCCTGACGGCCAACAGGGCGTCGTCGATTTCTTCACCTGGGCGCTCAACAACGGTCAGTCGCTGGCTGACGGACTCGACTTCGTCGCCCTGCCGAGCAGCGTCGTGAAAGCCGTCGAAGTCGAGATGCGGCGCATCAAATGACGCCAGCGCCCCGCCAGTCGAACGCTTCCGGCCTGCCAGCCGGACGGCGCACGGCAAGTGGCGCGAAGGCGTCGCGGCTTTCATCATCGTGGCGGTCGCCAATGGTCATGACCCTTAAGCGGCTCGTCGGAGCCGGGAGGCATTGAAGATGAGTACGCTGGAAATGAGTGGCATGGCGGTGCGCCGCCCGCTTGACGTGCAGGCGCCGCAGATCGACGTTTTCAAGCGCCAGGATCGGCTCTTTCATCGGCTCACGCTGCTCTTCGCTGTGCTCGTGCTGGCGGCGCTGGCGGGCATCCTGATTTCGCTGACGATCGAGGCGCTGCCGACCTTCCGGGCCTTCGGTGCGGCCTTCCTGTGGAGCGACGTGTGGAGCGTCCCGGACGATCGCTTCGGTGCGCTGATCTCGATTTACGGCACGATCAGCACCTCGCTGATCGCCTTGCTGATCGGCGTGCCGGTGAGCTTCGGCATCGCCCTGTTCCTGACCGAAAGCTGCCCGGTCTGGCTGCGGCGGCCGCTTGGCACCGCCATCGAACTGCTGGCCGGAATTCCTTCGATCATCTACGGCATCTGGGGCTTGTTCATCTTCGCGCCCTTGTTCGCCAGCCATGTGCAGCCCTGGCTGCAGTCGCTGTTCGGCGATCTGCCGCTGATCGGTGGTCTGGTCGCCGGGCCGCCGATCGGCGTCAGTATCCTGGCGGCGGGCATCGTCCTGGCGCTGATGGTCATCCCGTTCATCGCCTCGGTGATGCGTGACGTCTTCGAGACCGTGCCGCCGGTGCTCAAGGAATCGGCGTATGGCGTTGGCTGTACGACCTGGGAGGTGGTCTGGAATATCGTTCTGCCCTACACGCGGGTCGGTGTGATCGGCGGCATCATGCTCGGGCTGGGACGCGCGCTGGGCGAGACGATGGCCGTCACTTTCGTCATCGGCAACGCCAATCGCATCGCCACCAGCCTTTTCTCACCCGGCAACTCGATTGCCTCGGTATTGGCCAACGAGTTCGGCGAGGCCGATCCCGGCCTGCATACGTCGTCGCTGTTCGCGCTTGGCCTGGTCCTGTTTGTCATCACTTTTCTGGTTCTGGGATTGTCGCGCTGGCTCGTTCAACGCGCCAACGCCAGGCAAGGCAACTGAGCGGAGATTTCGGTATGAATGTGTATGGACGTCGCCTGCTGATCAATCGCCTGGGCATCGGCGTGTCGATGATCGCCATGGCTTTCGGTCTGGCGGCATTGATGTGGATCCTGTGGACGCTGTTCTCCAGGGGTTTCGCCGCTTTGAGCTGGGATTTCTTCACGCACGACACGCCGGCACCTGGTTCCGCGGCTGGCGGCCTGCGCAACGCCATCGTCGGCAGCCTGCTGATCGTCGGCTTGACGACCGGCGTGTCGACGCCGATCGGCATCCTCGCCGGCATTTACCTGGCCGAGTTCGGCGATACCTCGAAGTTTGCCGCCAGCACGCGCTTCGTTACCGACATCATGTTGTCGGCGCCGTCGATCGTCATCGGCCTGTTCGTCTACGCGCTGATGGTGGTGACTTTGGGCGGCTTCTCGGGCTGGGCCGGTTCCGTGGCCTTGTCCCTGATTGCCATCCCGGTGGTCGTACGGACCACCGAGAACATGCTCCGCCTGGTACCTGCCAGCCTGCGTGAAGCGGCGTTCGCCGTCGGTGCGCCGCGTTGGCAGGTGTCGCTGAAGGTGAGCTTGCGCTCGGTCCGCGCCGGCGTCGTGACGGGCATTCTCCTGGCCATCGCGCGAGTGACCGGCGAGACCGCACCGCTGCTGTTCACGGCGCTCAACAACCAGTTCTTCAGCACCGACATGTCGCAACCGATGGGCAATCTGCCCGTGGTGATCTTTCAGTTCGCGATGAGTCCGTACGATAACTGGGTCCATCTGGCTTGGGGCGGCGCCTTGCTGATCGCCCTGCTGGTGCTGGCCATCAACGTCGGCGCGCGGCTGCTCTTTCGCCAAACCAACACCCCCTGATCCCTGGAGTACCGTATGCCCGCAACATCCCGGTCCGCCGCCCAAATCGGCGAACACGCCGCTTTACAAGTCCGCAATCTGGATTTCTACTACGGCCATTTCAAAGGCCTGAACGCGGTCAATCTGGATATTGCCCGCCACCGCGTGACCGCCTTCATCGGTCCGTCGGGTTGCGGCAAGTCCACGCTCTTGCGCACCTTCAACCGCATGTACGACCTTTATCCCGGCCAGCGCGCAGAAGGCGAGATTCTGTTCAGGGGCATGAACCTGCTCGACAAGAAACAGGACGTCAACCTGGTGCGGGCCAAGATTGGCATGGTTTTCCAGAAGCCGACGCCGTTTCCAATGACCATCTATGACAACATTGCCTTCGGGGTCCGTCTCTACGAAAGGTTTTCAAAGAGCGAGATGGATGATCGCGTCGAATGGGCTCTGCGCAAGGCCGCCTTGTGGGAGGAGGTCAAGGACAAGTTGTCGCAGAGTGGCCTATCGCTTTCCGGTGGTCAGCAGCAGCGCTTGTGCATTGCCCGCGCGGTGGCGGTGAAGCCCGAGATCGTCCTGCTCGACGAGCCCACTTCGGCGCTCGATCCGATCTCGACGGCCAAGGTCGAGGAGCTGATCAATGAACTCAAGAGCGAATACAGCATCGCCATCGTCACTCACAACATGCAGCAGGCCGGACGGATCTCCGACTACACCGCCTTCATGTACCTCGGCGAATTGATCGAGTTCGGTCCCACCAGCCAGCTGTTCGTGAAACCGACCGTCAAGCATACCGAAGACTACATCACCGGCCGTTTTGGCTGAGCTCGCCGGTGCCGGGGGGCTGGCTGCCCCGGCTTGCGAGCGCGGCTGGCTAGGATCTGCTCAGCAAGCCGCCGAGTAATCCCAGCAAATCCTTACTGTTACCCAGGCCGGCCGGCGGCGCTTCGCCGGCCGGGGTCAGTTGGTCGATTAAGCCGGGCAGGAGTTGCGACAGCTGGCTGGCTGTATCGCTCGAGCTGGCGCCCATCTTGCCGGCCAGGTCGGCGACCGTATTGGCTCCCAGTGCCTGGCTGATCTGCTCACCCGAAATGGCCTGGTTCGGACCCGCAGCGATCCATGAGCCGATGATATCGCCGAGGCCGGCCTTCTGGAATCGCGCCAGCAAGCCGCCGAGGCCGCCGCTGGCGCCATCGTTGCCGAGTAATTCGGCGAGCGCTTGCAGAAGTTGCGGGTTGCGCAGCGGCGCGCCGACGAAGCCCGCCAGACCAGCGCCCTGGCCGCCATTTGCAGACTGCTGGCCGCCGAGGACAGAGCCCAGGACAGAATCGAGTAAACCCATGTTGTCTATCTCCCGGTGAAAACTATTGCCGAAGCGGCAGACCTTCTTCTTGCTCCGCATGTCCGAGCGCCCGCAGGCGATCGCCACGCGCCGATTCTACACGGACGCCGCTCGGCTGCCGTTCGCCGCGGCGTGTTTGTGTCGTGCCGGCGATCGGCGATGGCCTCTGCTCACGCTCGAAGATCGATCGCTGCCCGCCGAATTCCCTCTTGACTTGAGTATCGATATGACTACACTCATCGACATGTTTGCTACGGCTCTTTCGCCAACCGGTCCCTGAGGAGCAACGATGTTGGATGATTACAGTCGGACGATTCCGCGCCAGTGGCAGGCGATGTCGAGGGTTTTCGCGGCGCTTGGCGACGAGCATCGCCAGCGTATTCTGCTGCTCTTCGAGCCGGGTGAGCGCCTCAACGTCGGCCAGATCGCCGAGGTGTCGACGCTGGCCCGGTCGACCGTTTCGCATCATCTGAAGACCTTGCGCGACGCCGACGTCCTGCTTTCCGAGAAACTGGGCAAGGAGGTCTATTTCTGGATCAACAAGGCCTTCCTCGAAGAATGCCTGGGTAATGTGCTCGACTATCTGCGGCAGTCGACGTGAGTCGCGGCAGGCGTCGGCGGCCGACCCGCGAGTGGCGATGAAGCGGCGGCGTCGCGCTTTCCTGGCTGCTGGCCTGGCGCTTGGCGGGGTGAGCGTCGTGGCGCTGCTGGCGCGGCGTTCACCGGCGCTGTTCAACGCCTGTCAGGCGGCGCTGCCGGCGGCAACGGCGACGCACGAACTGGTTCAGTCGGCGTGGGCGGGAGTCGACCCGACGCGTTTCATGGACGTGCACGTGCATCTCGTCGGTAGCGGCGATTCGGGCAGCGGCATCGAGGTCAATCCGCGCATGGCGAGCATCTTCAACCCGCTGCAGTACGCGCAGCGCCTGTTCTATCTGAACGCCGCTTGCGTGCACGATGCACCCGGGCGAATCGACGACAGCTACGTCGAGCGCCTGCAGAATCTCGTCGACGGCCTGCAGCCGGGTGCCCGACTGCTGCTCTTCGCTTTCGACCGCTTTCACGACGTCGACGGTCGCGCCGACCGCGAGCGCAGTTCCTTCTACACGCCGAACGCTTACGCACAGGCGGTCGCCGCCCGCCATCCGCAGGTCTTCGAGTGGGCAGCATCGATTCATCCGTATCGTCGAGATTGCGTCGAGGCGCTCGCCGCGGCGGTGCGCGGTGGCGCACGCGCGCTCAAGTGGCTGCCGCCAGCGATGGGTATCGATCCGTCGTCAGCGCGTTGCGACCGCTTCTACGCGGCACTGGCCAGCCACGACTTGCCGCTGATCACTCACGCCGGCGAGGAAAAGGCCGTCCATGGCGGCGATCAGCAAGCTTTCGGCAACCCCTTGCTGCTGCGTCGGCCGCTCGAGCACGGCGTGCGCGTCGTCGTTGCGCATTGCGCGTCGATCGGCAGCGCAGTCGATCTGGATCACGGGCCGAACGGCCCGGAACGGTCGTGCTTTGAGCTCTTTGCCCGGCTGATGGGCGAAGCGCGCTATGAAAAAAAGCTGTTTGCCGACATCTCGGCGCTGACCCTGCGTAACCGCAGCGTCGACATCGTGCGCACGGTCATCGAGCGCAGCGAGTGGCATCCGCGCTTGCTCAACGGTTCGGACTATCCCTTGCCCGGCATCGTGCCGCTGATTTCGCCCAGCGAGTTCGCCGAGCGTGGCATGCTGCCGTCGTCGGCGGTGGCGGTGCTCGAGACCATCCGGCAGCATAATCCCCTACTTTTTGACTTTGTCCTCAAGCGCCAGCTGTCGGTGGCTGCGCAGCGCTTCGCGCCAGCGGTTTTCGAGACCCGCGCTTTCTTTGAAAGGAACCCCGCATGAGTTCCCAGTTTGCTCTGCTCAAAACGCGTCGTTTCGCGCCTTTTTTTGGCACGCAGTTTCTCGGCGCCTTCAACGACAACCTGTTCAAGAACGCGCTGGTGGTCCTGCTGACCTTCCAGGCGACGAGCTGGACGACGCTGACACCGGCAGTGCTGACCAACCTGGCGGCGGGGATTTTCATCCTGCCGTTCTTCCTCTTCTCGGCGACCGCCGGACAGCTCGCCGACAAGTACGACAAGGCCCGGCTGGCGCGCCTGACCAAGCTGCTCGAAATCCTCATCATGGGCGTCGCCTTGCTCGGCTTCGTGCTGCACAGCCTCGAGGTGCTGCTCGCCGCGCTGTTTCTGCTCGGCCTGCAATCGGCACTGTTCGGGCCGGTCAAGTACGCCATCCTGCCGCAGCATCTACACGAGGACGAACTCGTCGGCGGCAACGCGCTGGTCGAGTCGGGGACCTTCGTCGCCATCCTCATCGGCACGCTGGCTGGCGGTCTGCTCGCCGCGGTCGACGGTGCGACCACCTGGATCGCGCTTGCCGGGCTGCTGGTGGCGGTGCTCGGCTATCTGTGCAGCCGTGGCATACCGGCAGCGCCGGCGCCAGCGCCCGAGCTGCTCGTCGGCCTCAACCCGTTTACCGAAACCTGGCGCAACGTCGGCTTTGCCCGCCAGAACCGGACGGTCTTTCTGTCGATTCTCGGCATCTCGTGGTTCTGGCTCTACGGTGCGCTGTTTCTGGCGCAGTTTCCGGTCTACGCGAAGGACGTTCTCGGCGGCAACGAGAGCACCGTGACGCTGCTGCTGGCGGTGTTCACCGTCGGCATCGGTCTCGGCTCGCTGCTCTGCGACCGGCTGTCGGCCGGGCACGTCGAAGTCGGCCTGGTGCCTTTCGGCTCGATCGGGCTGACGATTTTTGGCATCGACCTGGCTTTCGCTTCACCGGCTCTGCTGCCCGCCGGCGCGCCCTTGCCGCTCCTGGGCGTGCTCGCCATGCACGAAACCTGGCGGGTTCTTTTCGACCTCTTCGCGCTCGGGCTTTTCGGCGGTTTCTTCATCGTGCCGCTGTACGCGCTGATCCAGTTGCGCAGCGCCCCCGAACAGCGGGCGCGAATCATCGCCGCCAACAACATTCTGAACGCGCTGTTCATGGTCTGCGGTGCGCTGGCGGCCGCCGGCCTGCTCGGCAACGGCGTCTCGATCCCGGCCTTGTTCGGCATTGCCGCGCTGTGCAACGCGGCGGTGGCAATCTATATCTACAGCCTGGTTCCCGAGTTCATGCTGCGCTTCATCGCCTGGCTGCTGATTCACTCGGTGTACCGCCTGCAGCAGAAAGGGCTGGCGAACATCCCGGACGAGGGCGCGGCGGTGCTGGTCTGCAACCACGTCAGCTTTGTCGACCCGATCGTCATCGCCGCGGCGAGCCGGCGGCCGATCCGCTTCGTGATGGATCATCGCATCTACCGGCTGCCACTGATCAGCTTCGTTTTCCGCCATATGCGTGCCATCCCGATCGCGCCGGCTCGCGAAGACCGGGCGATGATGGCAGCGGCCTTCGAGGAAGTCGCCAAAGCGCTCGCCGAGGGCGAGCTGGTGGCGATCTTCCCGGAAGGGCGGATTACCGACAGCGGCGAGACCTATCCCTTCCGCCCGGGCGTCCAGCAGATCGTCGAACGGACGCCGGTGGCGGTCGTTCCGATGGCGTTGCAAGGCCTGTGGGGCAGCTTCTTCAGTCGCCAGGGCGGGCCGGCGATGAGCAAGCCGCGGCGGCTCCTCGGGCTGTTCTCGAAGATCGCGCTGAGCGTCGGCCCGGCGGTGGCGCCCGAAGAAGCGACCCCCGAGCGGCTGCGCGAGCTGGTGGTGGGTTTGCGCGGCGACTGGCAGTAGCCACAGGAATTCTCGCAGAGCGCGAAGGAGGCTCGTATGTGGCTTCTCGGACTCGTCCTCGGAGCGGCCTTCGGCAGTCTGCTCGGGATCGCCGGGGCGCTGCTCGGTGGCGTTCTCGGCGTGTTGATCGCCAGGGAAGCGGCGCAGCGCCTGGCCAGGCGCCAGGGCAACGCGCCGCTGCCACTGTCGGCGCAAGAGCAGCGCTTGCAGACGCTCGAGGCACAGGTCGACTGGCTTTATCGCGAGTCGCAGGCGCTGCGCGCCGAACTGGCCGTGCGCCGCGGCGCGCCGGCGACGACGCCCGACGGCGTGCCGCCGGCCGCGAGCTGGGTAGCGACCACCACTGCCGATGCCGCGCCGCCTTTGAGCGAGCCGGCGACGGCCGGCGATTCGCCTGCCGCAGCGCCAGCCGTCGCTGAGCGCGAGTCGCGTTTGCCAGCCTTGTCGGCCGCGCTGGACAGCGCCGCGGCGACCTTGGACGGCTCCAGCGCGGCGCCGCCGACATCCTGGTGGTCGCGACTGCTGGCCGGCAATCTGCTGGCCAAGGTCGGCGTCGTCCTGCTCTTTTTTGGCGTCGCTTCGGGATTGCGGCTGGCCGCCGAGCTCGGCTTGCTGCCGGTGCCGCTGCGCCTGTTGCTGGCTGCCGTCGGCGGTCTGGCGATGCTGCTCTTCGGCTGGTCGCAGGCGCAAAAGTCGGCACCACAGCCGGCGCCACCGACGCAGCAGATGTTCGGGCTGGCGCTGCAGGGCGGCGGTCTGGCGATCCACTATCTGCTGGTCTATTTCATGCTCGGCCGCTACGCGATGCTTGGCGAAGCCAGCGCTTTCGCGTTGTTCGCCGCGCTCGGCGTCGCCTGCGTCGTCCTCGCGACGCGTCAGCAAGGTGAGCTGCTGGCGGTCTTCGGCATCGCCGGCGCTTTTCTGGCGCCGTTGCTGGCGGCGGCAAACAGCGCCGATCCGCGACTGTTGTTCGCTTACTTCAGCTTGCTCAACGCCTTCGTTCTCGGCATCGGCTGGGTGCATGCCTGGCGGCGGCTCAATATCGCCGGTTTTGTGTTGACCCTGGTGGTTGGCATGAGCTGGGCGATCGAACTGTATCGGCCGGCGCATTATCTGCTGATCCAGGGCTTCCTGATCGCCTTCTGCGTAATGTATTCGGCGGCCTCGCCACTGACCGCACTGTTGCGCGCGCCGGGCTGGAAGGGCTGGGGCGAGGGCATCCTGCTCTTCGGAACGCCGCTCGCCGGCAGCGCCCTGCAGGCAGCGCTGCTCGGCGACGACCGCTATGGCCTGGCGCTCAGCGCGCTGCTGGCGAGCGTCTACTACCTCGGCTGGTGGGTCGTCCTCTACCGCCGTCGCGACGCCCAACTGCGCCTGCTCGAGCGCTGTCATCTGGCGATCGCCATCGCCTTCCTGACCCTGGCCGTGCCGCTGGCCTTTGGCGCGCAGGTCACTTCGGCCTTGTGGGCGGTCGAAGGCGTCGCCGTGCTGTGGTTCGGCGTGCGCCAACAGCGACGTGTCGCGCAGGCCTTCGGGTCGGCGATGCAGTTCCTGGCAGGCGCTTCGTTCCTGGCCGGTCTGGGCGAGCTGGAACATGCGCGACCGCTATTCAACGACGTCTGTCTGGGTGGCGTGCTGATCGCTGCCGCCGGTCTGGCTGGAGCGCGCCTCTTGCACGCGTCGGCGAAGCCACTTCTGCCGTCGTCGCTGTTGCTCGCCTGGGCCTTGCTGTGGTGGTTCGCGACGGCTGGCCGCGAGATCGATGCCTTCGCACCGTCGGCGCTGCAAATCCCCCTGTTGCTGCTCTTTGGAGCGTTGTCGCTGGCGGCTCTGGAACTCTACGGTGGCGCCCGGCGATGGCCGGCGGCGCGTTGGGCCGCGGCCTTGCTGTTGCCCTTGCTGTGGCTGCTCAGCGCCGCGGCGGTGCTGCGCGACGGGCACGCGCTGGCCGGCGCCATGCTGGTTGTCGTTCCCGGCGCGCTGGCGCTGCACTACTGGATTCTGGCCCGGCAGGAAAAAGCCGGCCGGGGAGCGGCCGGCGAGGCCGGGGCGGCGATGCCGCAACTCGTTGCCGCGCGCCACGTCGCGGCCTGGTGGTTGTTGCTGCTCATCGCCGGCAACGAACTGGCCTGGCTGGCGCAGCGTCTGGCATCAGGCGTCAGCCTGTGGCCGTTGCTCGGCTGGGGGCTGCTGGCGGCGATCGGCATTCGCCTGCCCGACGCGGCGCATCGCCAGTGGCCGTTCGCCGCACAGCTGGCGGCCTATCGTGGCGCGGCGACCTGGCCGCTGGCGCTGGCCGCCGCGTGCTGGTCGGTCGTCGCCAACGTCAGCCATGCGGGTGGCGGCTCGGGTCTGTCGTACCTGCCGTTGTTCAACGCCTTCGATGCGACGCAGCTGCTGGTCCTGGCTGCACTGCACGGCTGGCTCGCTGGCCTGCGCGCGGCGCCGCTAGCGGGCTGGCCGGCCGGCATGCGCCTGCGCGCGCTGCCGGCGCTGCTGGCGCTGCTGTGGATCAGCACGCTCGCCGCGCGCATCGCGCATCACTGGGGTGGCGTGCCGTTTCAGGCGCAGGCGCTGTTTCACTCGGGCCTGCTGCAGGGCTTGCTGAGCGTCTTGTGGTCGGCACTGGCGCTGGCCGTGATGATCCGCGCCACGCGCTTGCGTCGCCGCCAGGGCTGGTACGCCGGTTTCGCGCTGCTCGCCGTCGTCGGCCTGAAGCTGCTGGCGCTCGACCTGGCCAACGCCGGTACCGCGACGTGGAGCGCGTCGCTGATCGGCGTCGCGCTGCTGGTCCTGGCCGCCAGCTATCTGGCGCCGGTGCCGCCCCGAGAAGAGCAGCCGCTGCCAGAAGCGCCGGCAGAGCCGCTGCCGCCAAGCCAAGCGAGAGCGCCATGAGGACAGGTTAGAATGACGGCCATGCAATTTTCACGGCAAAAACTGCGCGAGCGGATCGATTTGTACGAGCGGCTGATGCGCCTCGACAAGCCGATCGGCATTCTGCTGCTGCTGTGGCCGACGCTGTGGGCGCTGTGCTTGTCGGCGCAGGGCCGGCCGAACTGGCTGGTGGTCTGGATTTTCGTCCTCGGGACGATCCTGATGCGTTCGGCGGGCTGCGTCATCAACGACCTGGCCGACCGCAACTTCGATCCGCACGTCGCGCGGACCAGTCAGCGGCCGCTGGCTACCGGTGCGGTTTCGGTCAGGGAGGCGCTGCTGCTGTTCGCCTTCCTGGTCGCGTGTGCCGCCCTGATCGTTCTGCCGCTGCGCAGCTGGCTGCTCGCGGCGCTTTGCGTCGTGGCGCTGTTTCTCGCCGCGAGCTACCCATTTACCAAGCGCTTCCTGGCCATTCCGCAGGCCTATCTCGGTATCGCCTTCGGTTTTGGCATCCCGATGGCCTATGCGGCACAAGTTGGTAGCGTCCCGGCAGAGGCCTGGTGGCTGTTGCTGGCCAACGTCGTGTGGGCGGTCGCCTACGATACCGAGTACGCGATGGTCGACCGCGTCGACGACCTGAAAATCGGCATCAGGACTTCAGCGATCACCTTCGGCAGCGCCGACGTCGCGGCGGTGATGGCGTGCTACGCCCTGACGCTGGCGCTGCTTGGCGGCGTCGGCTATCGGCTCGGCCTGGGGGCGCCGTTCTACGCCGGCCTGGCGGTCGCCGCGGCGATTGCCGGCTACCATTACACGCTGATTCGCGAACGCGATCCGCGGCGCTGCTTCAAGGCTTTTCTGCACAACAACTGGTTCGGTGCCAGCGTCTTTGTCGGCATCGCCCTCGATTTTCTGCTTGCGAAAGGAATTGGCCGATGAAAACCATACTGATTGGCGCGCTGGCATTGCTGGCGGGGACTTTGCACGCGGCTGACGATGGCCGACAACTGGTCGCCATGCCGGCCGCTGCAGAAGCCGCTCTGCGCGTTGAAATGCGTGCCAACCTGCTGGCGATCAACGAGATTCTCGGCCTGGTGGCGGCCGGAAAAATCACCGAGGCCGGCGAAGTCGCTGAAAAGGAACTGGGGCACTCGGCGATGGGTAAGCACCGCAGCCAGCCTTTCGACGCGCGCCCCGGGCCGCACATGCCAGCGGCGATGCACGCTATTGGCATGGAAGGTCACCAGGCGGCGAGCGACTTTGCCCGCGTCGCGGCCAGCGGCGATCGCGACAAGACGATCACCGCGTTGCCGTCGCTAACCAGCGGCTGTGTCGCCTGTCACTACGCTTACCGCATTCGCTAGCGCGCCCGGCGCCCGGCTAGCGCTCTTCGCCGGGCAGTCGGGCAAAGAGCTCGCTTCACGGGAGTCAAAATGATTGCTGGCTTGACCCGAATGGCGCGGCGGATTGTCGTCGCCATCGCCTATGGCGCCAGCGGCGCGACGCTGGCGCTGCTGGTCGCCGGTATCGTTTACCTGGACAACCAGCCGGAGCTCGACGTCTGGCATCTGGCCAAGCTCGACGCCGAGTTCACCGAGACCTCGGCAGTCGATAGCTTCGCCGGCTACCTGGCACTCGAGGAGCGACTGTTCGCGCAGCTCAACGAGCAGGTCTACGCGCGAATTGCCAACGACCAGCGGCGTCTGATCAACCGCTACAACCGCGGCAGCCTGTCGGACCCGGAGCGCTGGTCGCCGAACTGGAACCGCAGTTTCGTGCTGCGTGCAGAGCAGCCAAGGGCTGGCGTGCTGCTGTTGCACGGCATGTCCGACTCGCCGTACAGCCTGCGCGGCATTGGCCAGACGCTCAACGCGGCCGGCGCAACGGTCGTTGGCTTGCGCCTTCCCGGGCACGGCACGGCACCGTCGGGACTGGTCGAGATCAGCTGGCAGGACATGGCCGCGGCGGTGCGCCTGGCGATGCGCCAACTCGCGGCCGAGTTGGGCGAGGGCGATGCCGCGCGGCCGCTCTATATCGTCGGCTACTCGACCGGCGCGGCGCTGGCGGTGAACTATGCGCTGGCGACGCTCGACGACGCCGCGCTGCCGAAAGTCGACAAACTGGTCCTGCTGTCGCCGGCCATCGGCGTCAGCAGTGCCGCCGTCCTGGCCGTCTGGCAGGCTCGCCTGGGTCATCTGCTGGGTCTCGAAAAGCTCGCCTGGAACGCCATCGTTGCCGAGTACGACCCCTTCAAGTACAGCTCTTTCGCGGTGAACGCCGGCGACGTCGTTTATCGCCTGACCCGGCACATCCAGAGTCGGCTCGAGGCCTTGAGCCGCACCGGCAAACTCGCCGGATTTCCTCCCGTGTTGGCTTTTTCGTCGGTCGTTGATGCCACGGTCTCGGCACCGGCGCTCGTTTCCGGCTTGTTCGAGCGCTTGCCGGCGGGTGGCCACGAACTGCTTCTGTTCGATATCAATCGTGTCGCCGTGATCGAGCCTATCCTGAAAGTCGATCCGATCGCTGCCGTGCTGGCCTTGCGCGACCAGCCCGGTCGCCGGTTTACGCTGAGCGTCGTCGGCAACGAGAACGACAGCAGCCGCCGCGTCGTCGTCCGCAGCGCGCGCCCGGGCGAGGCGGCGAGCAGCGAAACAGCTCTCGGTCTGGCGTGGCCGGACGAGGTTTACTCACTGGCGCACGTGGCGCTGCCGTTTGCTCCGGACGATCCGGTCTACGGTGGTCGGCCACTTGGCAAGAGCCCCGGTGTCCATCTGGGCGACCTCGCGCTGCGCGGTGAGCGCGGGGTGCTGCAGATCCCCGCGTCGGACATGCTGCGGTTGCGCTGGAACCCCTTCTACCCCTATCTCGAGTCGCGCATCCTGGCCTTTGTCGGGCTGTCCGGCGACCAGGGGACGCGCTCGGCCTTGCCGCGCCGCGTGCGTCCGGCCGGCTGGCGGCCGGGTGAGGCGGCTATAATCAGCGGCTGGACGTTCCACCGCGCAGCAGCCAAGGCCAGCCAGCCAGGCTAGTGCGGCGGGGCGAGACTCGACGCTGACCGTCGCGACGCTGCCGCCGGAAGCTTCCGGCCGGAAATCTGCTGATGAAATATCAAGACCTGCGCGACTTCATCGCGCAACTGGAAACGCTTGGCGAACTACGGCGCGTTGGTGTCGAGGTCGATCCACGCCTCGAGATGACCGAGATTTGCGATCGCGTACTGCGCGCCGGCGGGCCGGCGCTGTTGTTCGAGAATCCCCGCGGCCACAGCATGCCGGTGTTGGCCAATCTCTTCGGTACACCGCGGCGGGTGGCGCTGGGGATGGGGCAGGAGTCGGTGGCGGCGCTGCGCGAGGTCGGCAAGCTGCTCGCTTATCTGAAGGAGCCCGAGCCGCCGAAGGGGCTTCGGGACGCCTGGGACAAGCTGCCGGTGCTCAAGCAGGTGCTCAACATGGCGCCGCACCTGCGTTCGTCGGCGCCGTGCCAGGAGATTGTCTGGGAGGGCCGCGACGTCGACCTGTCGCGCCTGCCGATCCAGCTGTGCTGGCCGGGCGACGCCGCGCCGCTGATCACCTGGGGGCTGACGGTGACCCGCGGGCCGCACAAGAGCCGCCAGAACCTGGGCATCTATCGGCAGCAGGTGCTCGGAGCGAACAAGGTGATCATGCGCTGGCTGGCGCATCGCGGCGGCGCGCTCGATTTCCGTGAGCACTGCCTGGCCAGGCCCGGGCAGCCGTTCCCGGTAGCGGTCGCGCTGGGTGCCGACCCGGCGACCATTCTCGGCGCCGTCACGCCGGTTCCCGACAGCCTCTCGGAATATCAGTTCGCCGGTCTGCTGCGTGGCGCCCGCACCGAGTTGGTGAAATGCCTGGGCTCCGACCTGCAGGTGCCGGCGGCCGCCGAGATCGTCCTCGAAGGATTCATCGACCCGGCCGAAACCGCCCTCGAAGGACCCTACGGCGACCACACCGGCTATTACAACGAGCAGGCGCACTTTCCGGTGTTCACCATCGAGCGCATCAGCATGCGCCGGCAGCCGATCTACCACAGCACCTACACCGGCAAGCCGCCCGACGAACCGGCGATGCTCGGCGTCGCGCTCAATGAAGTCTTCGTGCCGTTGTTGCAGAAGCAGTTTCCCGAGATCGTCGACTTCTACCTGCCGCCCGAGGGTTGTTCGTATCGACTGGCGACGGTGAGCATCAAGAAGCAGTACCCGGGGCACGCCAAGCGCGTGATGTTCGGCATCTGGAGTTTCCTGCGCCAGTTCATGTACACCAAGTTCATCATCGTCGTCGACGACGACGTCGATATCCGCCAGTGGAAGGAAGTTATCTGGGCGATGACCACGCGTGTCGACGCCGCGCGCGATACCTTGATCGCCGAAAACACGCCGATCGATTATCTCGACTTTGCCAGCCCGGTCGCCGGCCTCGGCAGCAAGATGGGCCTTGACGCGACCAACAAGTGGCCCGGCGAAACGAGCCGCGAATGGGGAACGCCGATCGTCATGGACGCCGCCGTCAAGCAGCGCGTTGACGCCATGTGGAGCGAACTCGGGCTGTGAGCGACCGCGACACGGCAATTGAGCGCATCGCGGCGAAGCCGCTGCGCGACTGGAGAAGGCCATGAATCAAGAATTGATCCCCGCCGGCAGCGACCTCGAGGGTGCCCGCGCCTGGTGCCATGTGATCTACGGCCTGCACGCGCTGGCGGTGGTCATCGGCGTCACCGGCGCGGCGACGGTCGCCGGTGCCTTTGTCTTTGGCGTGCCGTCGCTGATCGCCGTCGTCCTCAATTACATCAAGCGCAGCGAGGTTCAGGGGACCTGGCTCGACAGCCACTATCGCTGGCAGATCCGGACTTTCTGGTTCACTGTCCTGTGGCTGTTGGTCTACGGCATGTTGATCATCACCATCGTCGGTATTCCGATCGCCTGGTTGCTGATCGTCATCCTGGGCCTGTGGGTGGGCTATCGCGTGATTCGCGGCTGGCTGGCGCTGTCTGGAAGGCGGCCGATCGACAGCGCCTGAAGTGCCGTCGGTCTCGCCGGCCAGAGGGTTTTTTTGGCCGCATTACGAAATCCCTATCGGCTGGCAGGTATCATGAACCATTAGTCAAGTCAATGGCTGCTTCTCGTGCGCTTCCCCCGTCGCCGCTACCTGCTTCTCCTGGGTCTTGTCAGCGTGCTGCTCAGTGTCTGGGCCGGCGCTGGCGCGCGCGCCGAGCTCGCCGCAGCCACCGTTCTGACCGTGGTGACCGACGATAATTATCCGCCTTACGTTTTTCGCGACGGCGAAGGGCGGCTCGTCGGCTACCTGGTAGACAGCTGGAAACTGTGGGAGACAAAGACCGGCGTGCGCGTCGACCTGCGCGCCAGCGACTGGGCGACGGCACTGCAGCGGATGGCCGACGGCCAGGCCGATGTCATCGACACTTTGTTCATGACGCCGGCGCGCGCTCGTACGCTCGATTTTACGCCGCCGTACGCGCAGATTCCGGTGGCCATCTACACGCATGCGAGCATCGGCGGCATCGTCGATCTGAACACCCTGCGAGGCTTTCTGGTTGGCGCCAAGGACGGCGATGCGTGTATCGAGAAGCTGGCCGCCGCCGGCATCCCAACGGTCCAGCGCTTCGCCAGTTATCAGGCGCTGGTGCAGGGGGCAATCGCTGGCAAGGTGCGCGTGTTCTGCCTTGACGAGCCGCCGGCCAATTACCTGCTCTATCTGAACGACGCCGGTGAGCAGTTCAAGAAGGCCTTTTCACTGGCTTCGGGTGACTTTCATCGCGCTGTCCGCAAAGGCGATGTCGATACCCTGGCCTTGGTACAGCGTGGTTTTTCCAGCATCACGCCGGCCGAAGAGCGGGCCCTGCACGAGAAGTGGATGGGGACGCCGCTGGCGCCGTCGCCCTATGTTCGCTACCTCGGCTACGCGCTGCTGGTCGGAACCCTGGTCGCCGCTGTGCTGTTGCTTTGGGTGATCAGCTTGCGGCGCGTCGTCGCGCGGCGCACCGCCAGGCTGCAGGCGACTCTCGATGCCGTTCCCGACCTGATGTTCGAGCTTGGACTCGACGGTTGCTACCATGACTTCCATTCGCCGCGTACCGACTTGCTGGCGGCGCCCGCCGAATCGCTGCGCGGCCGCCTGCTGTCCGATGTTCTGCCGCCAGCGGCCGCTGCGACTTGTCTGGCGGCCTTGCGCGAGGCCAACGAAGTGGGTTACTCGGGTGGCCAGCAGTTTGCGCTCGATCTGGCGCACGGCAGATTCTGGTTCGAGCTGTCGGTGGCCCGCAAGCGTAGTAGTCGTGGCCAGGAGCCGCGCTTTATCGTCCTGTCGCGCGACATCAGCGGCCGCAAGCTGGCCGAGGCGGCGCTATTGCGCCGCGGCGAACAGCTGCAATTGATGTCGGTGGCGAGTCAGCAGATCAACAGCGAGCTCGACCTGCCGGTGATCCTGCGGCAGCTGGTCGCCGCTGCGCTGCAGCTGACCGGCGCCGCGTCGGGAGCCGCCGCCCGGATGAGTGGCGGCCAGCTGGTGTTCGGCGAGTACAACGAGGGTGGCCAGCTGACGCCGGTCGATTACCGTTTTGGCCCGGGTTACGGTGTTCCCGGACATGTGCTGCAGACCGGTAGGTCGTACCTGAGCAACGATGCCGAGAACGATCCGCACGTGATCGCCGAGATCCAGCAGGCGCTGCGCTTCGAAAACCTCCTCGACACGCCGATCATCAGTCGTCACGGCGAACTGCTTGGTTGCTTCGAGATTCACAACAAGCCCGGCGGTTTCGACGACGCCGACGTCGGTTTGCTGCAGGGCTTGGCGGCGAGTGCCGCCGTTGCGTTGGAAAATACCGCCCTGCTCGGCGAACGCCGGCAAGCCGAGCAGGCGCTGCGCGACAGCGAGGCGCTCAAGGCTTCGGTGCTTGCCGGCGCCGCCTGCGGGATGATCGCCACCGACCCGCAGGGATTGATCACGGTCTTCAACCCGGTCGCCGAAGCGATCCTCGGCTACCGCGCCGACGAAGTCATCGGCCAGCAGACGCCGCTCATTTTCCACGACCCCGCCGAGTTGGCGGCGACGGCCAGGGCCTTGAGCGTCGAGCTCGGTCGTCCTCTCGAAGCCGGCTTCGAGGCGCTGGTCGTCAAGGCACGGACGAGCGATCAGGCCGACGAGCGCGAAATGACTTACCTGCGCAAGGATGGCCGGCGGATCGCCGTGCGCCTGGCGGTGACCGTGCTGCGCACGCCGGCGGGAGTGCTCATTGGTTACCTCGGAACGGTCGTCGACATCAGCGCGCAACAGCAGGCGGCGGCACAGCTCAAGCTGGCGGCCAAGGTTTTCGAGCAGGGTGGCGAAGGGATCGCCATTACCGACGCGGCGTGCAGGATGGTGATGGTCAATCAGGCATTCACCGCGATCACCGGCTACAGCGAGGCCGACGCGCTCGGCGACAACCCACGCCTGCTCGCCTCGGGCCGGCACGATGCGGCGTTCTACCAGGGCATGTGGGCGGCGATCGAGTCGCAAGGCTGCTGGCAGGGCGAGATCTGGAATCGCCGCAAGGACGGCAGCGTCTACCCGGAGTGGTTGTCGATCAGCCGCGTCCAGGACGATGGCGTGACGACGCACTATATCGGCACCTTCATCGACATTAGCCAGCACAAGGAAGCCGAAGCCCGCATCCAGCGGCTGGCGCATTTTGACTCACTGACCGGCCTGCCCCAACCGCAGTCTGCTCGCCGAGCGCGTCCGCCCACGATCTGCGACGGGCGCAGCGCGGCCGCGAGCCGCTGGCGCTGATCTTCCTCGATCTCGACCGTTTCAAAACACGTCAATGATTCGCTGGGTCACCGCGTTGGCGACCAGCTGCTGATCGAAGTCGCGCAGCGCCTGACCGGCGCCGTCCGTGACGAGGACACCGTCGCCCGTCTGGGCGGCGACGAGTTCATTCTGGTCTTGCCGAATACCGACGCCGACGGCGCCGCGCACGTCGCGGCCAAGCTGCTTGAGGTCACTGCGCCGCCGTATCGCCTCGAGCAGCACGAGCTGACGTGCACCGCGTCGCTGGGCATTGCCCTGTACCCGGCCGATGGCACGACGCTGGAAGCCTTGGTCGATGAGCGCCGACAGCGCGATGTATCGGCCAAGGAGAGCGGTTCGCAAGCCTACTGCTTCTTCACGGCCGACCTGCAGGAGCGCTCGGCGCGCACCTTGCAGCTCGAGAACGAGTTGCGGCGGCGCTGGAGCGCGGGTCCAACTGCAGCTGTATTACCAGCCGCAGCTGGCGCTTGCCGATCAGCGTCTGCTTTGGCGCCGAGGCGCTACTGCGCTGGCAGCATCCGCAACTGGGGATGGTCGAGCCGGCCGAATTCATCCCGATCGCCGAGGAGTCGGGGCTGATTCTGCCGATCGGCGAGTGGCTGCTCCGGACCGCTGTTCGGCAGCTGCGCGTCTGGCAGCAAGCCGGCCTGCCGCCGATCAGCGTCGCCGTCAACGTCTCGGTGGCGCAGTTCCGGCTACCGCAGCTTATGCCGCAGCTGCTGGCGCGGATTCTCGACGAAGAGCGGCTGCCGGCGCACTGTCTCGAACTGGAACTGACCGAGCGCGTGGCCATGGAAAGCCCGCTGACGGCGATCGCGATGATCGACAAGCTGCGCGCGCTGGGCTTGCGGCTGGCGATCGACGATTTTGGCAGCGGCATCCGTCGATGAGCTACCTCAAGCGTTTTCGTGTATAAGCCAAGACTCAGTCGTTCCTTTGTCGCCGACATCAGTGGCGATCCTGACGGCGAAGCAATCGTGTCGCGATCTTCGGCCTGGCGCACATCCTGGGTCTGCAGACCGTCGCCGAGGGCA
>NZ_CAJQTX010000009.1 GCF_907163085.1 Candidatus Accumulibacter sp. ACC003 | reverse complement strand
CTGTTCGTTCTCGGCCGTCTGATCACCGGTTTCGGCTTGCTGATGCTGATCCCGCTGGCGATCTCGTGGCTGACCGCCGACGGCGCGCACGGCGCCTACGATGAGGCCGTACTGATCACCGTCGCCTGCGGTTCGCTGCTGTCGCTGTCGGTGGGCCGCCAGCAGCGCGAGATGCGGGTCCGCGAGAGTTTCTTGCTGGTCGCGCTGATCTGGTCGTTGTTGCCGGCTTTCGGGGCGCTGCCTCTTTACCTGCACATTGACGGTCCTGTCGTGGACCGACGCTTATTCGAAGCCGTCTCGGGCCTCACGCAACCGCGCAACGGTCTTGTCGGGGCTTGACGCGCTGCCGCTGTCGATCAACTTCTGGCGCACTTTCATGCACTGGATCGGCGGGCCTCGGCGTCGTCGTCTTGCCGTTGCCGTTTTGCCCTTGCTCGGTTCGGCGGGCGCGGCATGCTTCGGGCCGAAACGCCGGGTCCGATGAAGGACTCGAAGATCACGCCACGGATCACCGAACCGCCAAGGGCCTGTGGGTGGTCTATGTGATTCTCACCGTCGCCTGTGGCGCCACCCTTTACCAGATGGGGATGGGCGCTGGGACGCGATGATGCACGCCTTCTCGATCATGGGTCTCGGCGGTTTCTCGAGCAGGACGCCAGCCTTGGCCACTTCGACAGCCTGGACATCGAACTGGTGGTCATGGTCTTCGCCTTGCTCGCCGGTATCAGTTTCAGCACGCACTTCCTCGCTTTTTCGCAACGCTCGCTGCGCGCCTATCGCGTCGACATCGAGGCGCACTATTCCTCGGCACGCTTCGCCCTGAGCATCCTGGCGCTGTCGCTCTACCTATGGCCGACCGGGATTTACCCCGATTTCCCGACGACGCTGCGCTATGTCGCGTTCCACTCGGTTTCCCTGGCCACCTCGCTCGGCTTCGCGACGACTGACTACGTACTGTGGCCTTTGTTCGGCAGCTGTGGATCCTTTTCCTCGGCAGTTTCGTCGCCTGCTCGGGGTCGGCCGGCGGCGGTATCAAAATGATGCGCGCGATAGTCCTCTACAAGCAGGTGTCTCGCGAACTGATGCGCGCCATGCACCCGCGCGGATTGCAGCCCGTACGCTTCGGCGAGACGGTGATTCCCGACCCGGTGCTGCACGCCATTCTCGGCTTCATGTTCATCTACGTGGTCAGCATCGTCTTGCTGACGCTGCTGATGGTCGCCACGCATCTCGATATCATCACCGCTTTCTCGGCGGTCGTCGCCTGCCTGAACAACACCGGCCCCGGCCTCAATCTGGTCGGTCCGTCGACGACCTACGCCGTCCTGACCGACTTCCAGACCTGGGTATGCACCTGGGCGATGCTGCTCGGGCGTCTGGAGATCTTCACCTTGCTGGTGCTTCTGATGCCGGCTTTCTGGCGGCGCTAGCCGTTCGCGCGACGTTCTGCAAGGGGCCGGCGCCGAGGCCCGTCCGCGCCTCGCCAGAGGCGACCACGCGATCTCGAGATGGTTCGCGGACCCATCCAACTTTCTGATCTGATGTCAGCTTCCAGTAAGAATCGACATCAATAATCGCCCCGGTGGTTCCCTTGGGCACTTCGGGAGCCGCCAAGTTGATCAAAATAAAATTGGAGGAGGTAATCATGGAAGACAGCGCAAAGGCCTATTGGTCGGCGACCCTCGGGTTGTTGGGCAAGATCCTGGTCGTGTGGTTTCTGGTCTCGTTCGGTGCCGGCATCCTGTTCGCGCCGGCACTGAATAGCATTCATCTGGGTGGCTATCCCCTGGGCTTCTGGTTTGCCCACAGGGGGCGATGTACATATTCATCGCGCTGATCTTCTACTATCGGAAGAAGATGGGCGAAATCGACCGTCAATTCGACGTTCACGAAGAATAAGGGGCCAATAATGGATCTGCAAACAACGATTTACCTGGTCGTCGGCGCGACTTTCGCGCTGTACATCGGCATTGCCATCTGGGCTCGTGCCGGTAGCACCAGCGAGTTCTACGCGGCCGGCGGCCAGGTCGGGCCGGTGATGAACGGCATGGCGATCGGCGCGGACTGGATGTCGGCCGCGTCGTTCATTTCGATGGCTGGCCTGATCTCCAATATGGGTTACGGCGGCGGTCTGTTCCTGATGGGCTGGACCGGTGGCTACGTGCTTCTGGCGATGCTGCTCGCTCCGTATCTGCGCAAGTTCGGCAAGTTCACCGTGCCGCAGTTCATTGGCGACCGCTTCTACTCGAAGTCCGCCAGCACGGTCGCCGTTGCCTGCCTGCTGGTCGCCTCGCTGACCTACATCATCGGCCAGATGACCGGTGTCGGTGTGGCCTTCTCGCGCTTCCTCGGCGTCACCAGCGAAACCGGCATCTACGTCGGCATGGGCATCGTCTTTTTGTATGCCGTGTTCGGTGGCATGAAGGGCATCACCTACACGCAGGTTGCACAGTACTGCGTGCTGATCTCGGCCTACATCATTCCGGCGATCTTCATCTCGATCCAGCTCACCGGCAACCCGATCCCGCAACTCGGTCTGGGTTCCAACATTGTTGGCCAGGATGTCTCGCTGCTGCACAAGCTGGACCTGGTGGTCACCGATCTCGGATTTGCCAACTACACCACGTCAGACGCTGGTGGCATGTTGAACATGTTCGTGTACACGATGTCGCTGATGATCGGTACTGCCGGCCTGCCGCACGTCATCATGCGCTTCTTCACGGTGCCGACGGTCGCTGCTGCGCGTAGTTCCGCCGGTTGGGCGCTGATCTTCATTGGCCTGCTCTACACCACGGCGCCTGCCGTTGCCGCGATGGCCAAGACCAACCTGCTGCGCACGATCACCCCGGGCGTAGTGATGGGCAATGCCGATCCTTACGCGGCTGACTCGCAATTGGTGTACGCCGATCGTCCGGACTGGATGAAGCGCTGGGAAAAGACCGGTCTGCTGAAATTCGAAGACAAGAACGGCGACGGTCGCATCCAGTACTACAACGACAAGTCGAAGAGCGACGCATTCAAGGCCAAGGCCGAAGCCGCCGGCTGGAAGGGTAACGAGCTGACGGTCAACGCCGACATCATCGTTCTCGCCAACCCGGAAATCGCTCTGCTGCCGGACTGGGTGATCGCGCTGGTGGCTGCCGGTGGTCTGGCTGCTGCTCTGTCGACCGCTGCTGGCTTGTTGATGGCCATCTCCGCTGCGGTTTCGCATGACCTGATCAAGAACGTCTTCGTTCCGGACATCAGCGAGAAAAACGAGCTGCTGGCGGGCAAGATTTCGATGGCCGTGGCGATCGTCATCGCTGGCTATCTGGGTCTTAATCCGCCGGGCTTCGCGGCTGGTACGGTAGCCCTGGCCTTCGGGATCGCGGCGAGTTCGCTGTTCCCGGCGATCATGATGGGTATCTTCTCGAAGAAGATGAACAAGGAAGGTGCCATATGCGGCATGCTCGCCGGCCTGTTCATCACACTGTTCTACGTCTTCGCAGCCAAGGGTATCTTCTTCATCAAGGGTACCGAGTACCTCGACCTGATCGGTGGTCCGAACAGCTTCTTCGGCATCACGCCGGAAGCCTTCGGCGCGATTGGTGCCCTGGTGAACTTCGGCGTCGCCTTCCTGGTCGATAAGATGACCCCGGAACCGCCGGCGCACATCCAGGCGATGGTCGAAGCCGTGCGTATTCCACGCGGCTCGAAGGCGGTCAGTGGTTCGCACTAAGCGTAACTAGCTTATGATCCCGCTGCCGTCGGCTGTGGCCGGCGGTAGCGGGCAAGAAGAACCCCGCTGGTACGTTTGGCGGGGTTTTTCTTTGCTGCTTTGCGAAGTGAAGTGTATTGCCGTCCGCGCAAGCGCGCGGAACAACAGGAGTAGTGGATGACTATCAGCGTCGCGATTACATGGATACTGTTTCTCGGCCTCTTCCCGATTGCTTTCTTCTGGCTGCGGCGGGCATGGCGCATCCTCGTCCAGCGGGATTTCTCCGAGGTGGCACTGAAAAGCGGTCAGCCACCCGCCGACCCCGCAAAATATGCGCCCTACGCGGCGGCCATCAACCTGGTTGCCGGTGGCATCGTGGTGGCAGTGATCCTGATGATCGTCATCGGTGGCGTCGCATACGACATCTGGAGCGCGATTGCCGGTTCGACGATCTGGATGAAGTTCTTTGCCGACTTCATTCTTCGCCAGCATGCGCACCCGATGTGGGGAAAGAAGAAGCAGGTGGCGCCCAAAGACCGCACTTGATTTTCTCCAGGTTACTGTCCTGGCGATGACGGTCGCGTCATAGCGGCCGAAGCGCGGAGAAGAGTTTCCCGGCTCCGGCTCCGGCCCAGCGCACGCGCTTGCTTGACGCGCCGTGCCTTTCGCCGGCCAGCGCGGACCGCGGAGGAGCTGCTGGCGCTTAGCCGCCGTCGCTGCTGTCAGGATTGGCGGGCGGGCGGGGCTCGATGTGAACGTCGAGTTCTTCGGCCTTGGCAGCCGGGATGATCTCCAGCAGCGTCACGACCTTTTTCACGTCGCTGGTCGTTCGTGCCACCTGGATCGCCGCATCGGCTTCGCGCTGGGTGACCAGCCCGAGCAGATAGACGACGCCATTTTCGGTCACCACCTTGACATGAACGGCGTTGAACTTGCCGGAATCGACGAAGCGCGCCTTGACCTTGGTGGTGATATAGGAATCGTTGCTGCGGGTGCTCAGTGAAGTGGCCGGGGCAACGGCGAGCTCATTGTAGACGCCGCGGACCTGCGGTATGGCGGCGACCAGGCGTTCGACTTCGGCCTTGGTCGCTTCGGAAGCTACCTCGCCGGTAACCAGCACCTTGCGGTTGTAGCTCGTAAAATTGGTATGCGATTCCTTGCCCGCTTTCTCGCTGACTTCGCCGGAGGCCTTCCATTCGATGGTTTCGTCTTCGGTTTGCGTGCCAAGAGATCGGCGATCGACTGCCGACAACGTTACCTGCGTTGCGCCGGCCGCGACGAGAGTAATGCAGCCCTGTAGCATCGGGATCAGCGTGGCCCCAAGAAGCAGGGTGGTGGCCAGGGCCTTGTTCATTCTTCGACTCCCATGAGCAGGCAATCAATACCATCGCAAAGGCAGTGGATGATCAGCAAGTGTGTTTCCTGAATGCGTGCCGTGCGCTCGGCCGGCACCGAGATATGGATATCTGTGTCGTACAGAAGCTCGCCGATGGCGCCACCGCCCTTGCCGGTCAAGGCGATGACGCGGAGGTCGTTGGCGTGCGCCGCGTTCACCGCCTCGATGACGTTGGGCGAGTTCCCCGATGTCGAGATGGCGACCAGTACGTCGCCGGGCTGGCCGAGTGCGCGTACCTGTTTGGCAAATACCATCTTGAAACCATAGTCGTTGGCGATCGCCGAGATGATCGACGAATCGGTGGTCAGCGCGATCGCCGCGAGTTCGTGCCGTTCGGCCTCGAAGCGGCCGACCAGTTCGGCGGCCAGGTGTTGCGCGTCGGCGGCCGAACCACCATTGCCGCAGGCGAGGATTTTGCCGTTGCTCAGCAGGCAACCGACCATCACCTCGATCGCCTGCGCGACCGGCCCGGCCAGTGCGTCGATGGCGTCAAGCTTGGTTTGCGCGCTGTCCTTGAATTGCTGGCTGATGCGAGTGATCAGGTTCATGGGCTGAGCTTCGGTTCCGGTGAACGACGAGGCGCAGATTCTAACACCAGAGGCTCAGCGAGACCCTGGTCGATCGCGCCGCGACGCCGTGCTAGGCGGCAGAAAACGCATCGCGGATCCATTCGATCGCCGCATCGGACAGTGCGTCGAGAACGATGCAGTCGAAGCGGCAGTCGGGCTCTCGGCCCCCATGCGACGACAGGAAGTGTTGTGCGGCAAGGGCGATGCGTGCCTGCTTGGCGGCGGTGATACTGGCCGCAGCGCCGCCATGGCTGGCGCTGCGCCGCAAGCGCACCTCGACAAAGACCAGGACGCGGCGGTCGCGACAGATCAGGTCCACTTCGCCACCGCGGCAGCGGTAATTGCGCGCGACGATGGTCAGCGCATGCCGTTCGAGGTAGCGCGCGGCGAGTTCCTCGGCGATCATTCCCGGGCTGCCGGCGTGTCCCGCAGGTCCGGTCGTGCTATCTTTGTCACCCACCTGCCGGCCCTCCATCATGACGGAAGAATTTCCCGCATTATATGTCGTTCCCACCCCGCTCGGTCATCTGGGCGACATCAGCCAGCGGGCCATCGAAGTCCTGCGGCAGGTGCCGTGGGTGGCCGCCGAGGATACCCGTCACAGCGCGCCGCTGCTCCGGCACTACGGCTGCAATGCTCGCCTGCTGGCGGCGCACCAGCACAACGAGGAAGGCGCTGCGCAGCAGGTCATCGGGCGGCTTGCGCTCGGTGAATCGGTCGCTCTGGTGGTCGATGCCGGCACGCCCGCGGTGTCCGATCCAGGCGCCCGACTGGTGGCCAGAGTGCGCGCCGCAGGCTATCGTGTGATCCCGCTACCAGGTCCCTGCGCAGCGATCGCCGCACTTTCCGCCGCGGGTCTCAGCGAAGCCCATTTCCTGTTCTACGGTTTCTTGCCCGCCAAGGCCGGGCAGCGTGCAGAGGCTCTGAGTGAGTTGACGCATTTGCCCTACGCGCTGATTTTCTACGAGGCGCCGCATCGAATTGTCGACACCGTCGCCGCTCTGGCGGTCGCTTTTCAGCCGACACGGACGCTGGTTCTGGCGCGTGAGTTGACCAAGTTGTTCGAGAGCGTCCATGCCTGCGCGCTGGGCGCCGCCAACGACTGGCTGCTGGCAGACGCCAATCGGCAACGTGGCGAGTTCGTGCTGCTGCTCTCCGGGGCGCCACCGGTCAGCAACGACCTCGAGGGCGAGCGGGTCTTGAGGTTGCTGCTCGACGATGGCCTGTCGGTCAGTCAGGCGAGCCGGCTGGCGCACGCAATCACCGGCGCCGGCAAGCACGCTCTCTATCAACTGGCTTTGCGCTGGCAGGCGTAGGCTCGCGCACGGCGGCGGCGGCTGCCTGGCGGCTGGCATCTGCCCGGCGGCGGGACCGCGCGGCCGGCGCCGCGGAAATCATCTAGAATTCCACGATCGAGTTCTTTTGCTGAGCCAACAAATGCAGATTACCCTTACCCGCCCTGACGACTGGCACCTCCATCTGCGTGATGGTGAGGCGTTGGCAAGCGTGCTGCCGCATACGGCGCGGCAGTTTGCGCGGGCCATCGTGATGCCCAATCTCCGTCCGCCGGTGACCACGGTTGTTGCCGCCGCCGCCTACCGCGCGCGCATTCTGGCGGCCGTGCCCGCGGGTACGATATTCGAGCCGCTGATGACCTTGTACCTGACCGACGGCACGACGGTCGATGAGATTCGGCGGGCTGTCGATAGCGACTTCGTACGCGCGGTGAAGCTCTATCCGGCCGGGGCGACGACCAACTCGGACGCTGGTGTCAGCGATCTGGAGCGCTGCGCGGCGGTTCTCGAGGAGATGGAAAGGTCCAGCCTGCCACTGCTCGTGCATGGCGAGGTGACCGACCCGGCGATCGACGTCTTCGACCGCGAAAAGGTGTTCATTGAACGCATCCTGCGACCTTTGCTGGCGCGCTACTCGGGTCTCAAGGTCGTTTTCGAACATATCACGACCAGCGACGCCGCCGACTTTGTTGCTGCTTGCGGGCCCAGGGTGGCGGCGACGATCACCGCGCATCACCTGCTTTACAATCGCAACGCCATTTTTGCCGGTGGCATCCGCCCGCATTATTACTGCCTACCGGTCCTCAAGCGCGAAGTCCATCGCCAGGCACTGCTGCGCGCGGCGACTTCCGGGAGCCCGAAATTTTTTCTTGGCACCGATTCTGCACCGCACGCACAAACGACCAAGGAAGTCAGCTGCGGTTGTGCCGGCTGCTATACCGCCCACGCCGCACTCGAACTCTACGCCGAGGCTTTTGCGTCAGCCAACGCCCTGCATCGACTGGAGGCTTTCGCCAGTTTCAATGGGCCCGATTTCTACGGTTTGCCGCGCAACGCCGGCCAGGTGACGCTGGTCGAGGAGGAGTGGCGAACGCCGCAGAGCTTTGCTTACGGCGACGGCGAGTCGCTGGTTCCGCTACGTGCCGGCGAGCTGCTACGCTGGCGGCTGCTCGGCTGATGACCTTTGATTATTCTGTTTGCTGCTCCGGGATTTGATCGATGAGATTGCCTTTGTCGTGGAAAACGTTGCCGCTCTTGATCGTGCTGCCGTTGCTGGTCGCCTGCTCGGATCAGCGAGCGGCCTTCGAGATCGACTCGAGTCAGCATTCGCTGACGCTGATTCGCGTGCAGAATTTTTTCTGGGAAAGAACGGCTACGTACGCCGTGGTCGCGGCGCGAATGCCCGAGTGCATGCGTCGCCACGACATCGGTTCGGCAAGTGCCGACACCCGCTTTGAGGTCTACTCGCCTGGTAACGATGCCTGGATTTTCAAGCAGGGAAAACGGATGTTCGTCGTCGAGACGCGAACGTGTCAAGGCTTTGCGCGACTCGACGAAGAGCCGGCCGAGGGGATGGGCGCTTTGCAGGGAAGCTTCCAGATGCGTAGCGGCAACTTGATCTTTGTCGCCGCGCCGAAGAGTGCGACGGCGGCGGACGCGGTCACGCCGGCGGCGAATTGACCCGGCCTGTCTGGCCTTCGCCGGGCGGCCTGTTCGCCCCCCTGTCGCCGCTGCTCAAGAAGATAGCTTTTGCGCCCGAGCTGGCCGCGCTGCACCTTCTGAGTGCCGGGCGTGATTTGCGCACCGCCAGCGGCCAGCGCCTGTCTTTCGTGCCGCCGCCGCTCGACGGTATGGCCTACGAAGCACGTATCTGGGCGCGCGGCGAGGTGGCGACGCGGCCCGACAACTGGCACGATTTCTTTAACGCACTGGTCTGGCTGAGCTTTCCGTTGAGTAAGGCGGCGCTGAATGCGCGCCACGCCGCGGCGCTGGCCGTGCCCGCCAACAGCCGTGGTGGCGCTCGCGACGCGATGACCCATTTCGACGAATGCGGCGTCGTCGTCGTCTCGTCCGATCCGTCGCTGCTGGCCTTGTTGCGTGGCTTCGAGTGGAAAGCTCTGTTCTGGGAGCGCCGCGCCGACCTGCATCGCGCCCTGCGCTGCTTCGTTTTCGGGCACGCGACCTACGAACAGTTGCTGCAGCCGTTTCGCGGCCTGACCGCCAAGGCCGTGCTCTACGAGGTCAGCGAAGACTGGCTGCGCTGTTGGTCGCTGCCCGCACAGGTGGCCGACATCGACCAGCGCCTGGCTGGTGAGCTGGCGGCCGGATTACACGTCCAGCCGCGGGTTTTCCAGCCCTTGCCCTTGCTCGGCTTGCCCGGCGTGACACCGGCTAGCGAAAACGCCAGCTATTACGACGACTGTTGGCAATTCCGGCCGGGCCGCGCCGGGCGCAGCGTATAATCAGCGCGGGAAGTCGGCCAGGCAGCCGCTGGGCAACGGGTGAAAACCTCGCGCCGAGAGGAAAGTCCGGGCTCCGCAGAGCAGGATGCCGGTTAACGACCGGGCACCGTGAGGTGACGGAAAGTGCAACAGAAAGCAGACCGCCTATGTCCTCGCGCAAGCAGGGCAGGTAAGGGTGAAACGGCGAGGTAAGAGCTCACCGCGGACGTGGTAACACGGACGGCACGGCAAACCCCATCCGGAGCAAGGCCAAATAGGGAAGCATGGGCGTGGCTCGCGCTGCTTCCGGGTAGGCTGCTTGAGCGTGCTGGCAACAGTACGCCTAGAGGAATGGCTGTCCACGACAGAACCCGGCTTATCGACCGGCTTCCCACCTTTTCCGAAGCTCGCGCCACTCGCGCTGCCGCCCCGGCGACGTTTCCAAAGTCCGCCAATTCGATCACGATTACCTGTCGCGCGTGTGCGTGCGCCGCCGCTAACGCGGACTTGCCGCTCGTTTCTGAGAAAATACTTTAACTACCGCAATTTTGTTGCTGTTTTATAAAGGAATACTCCTTCGAGATCGCCTCAAGAATCGCCTATAAGTCCTTGTAGGCATTGGGAAAAGCGACGTAAAACCCCTTGCTTTGACGCAATCTTTATCTTAAAGTGGGTACAAGTGGTAGAAAGTGGAAAGCTCGGCGTGCTCTCGCCAGGAAAACAAGGGACTGTTCGAACAAATGTTTCAGGGTGCGGCAGCATTAAGTCTCGACGTCAAAGGCCGGCTGGCAATTCCCGTGCGTCATCGGGAGGCGCTGATGTCGGCGGCCGACGGTCGTTTGGTGCTTACCGCGCATCCACATCGTTGCCTGCTCCTCTATCCCGAGCCAGCGTGGGAACCGATTCGCGACAAGGTGCTGGCGGCTTCGAGTCTCAACCAACAATCGGCGGCGATCAAGCGCCTGCTGGTCGGTAACGCCCGCGAAGAAGAAATGGACGCTGCCGGCCGGTTGCTGGTCGCGCCCGAGCTTCGGCAATTTGCGCGGCTCGAGAAACAGGTGTGGCTGGTTGGTCAGGGGACTCATTTCGAAATCTGGTCCGACAGTGGTTGGCAAGAACAGCAGGAAGTCGTTTTTGCCCTCGGCGAGCAGTTCCTGCCGCCGGGCCTGGAGGATCTTGCGTTGTGAGTTCGCCGTTGCAGCATCAGACGGTCCTGCTGCGAGAGGCGGTTGAAGCGCTGGAGATCAAGCCCGCAGGGATTTACGTCGACGGTACTTTCGGTCGTGGTGGCCACAGCCGGGCGATCCTCGAACGGCTTGGCCCGGACGGCCGTCTGCTGGCGCTTGATCGTGATCCGGAGGCGGTCGAACGGGCACGCGAAATGAACGACCCGCGCTTGCTCGTCATGCATCGGTGTTTCGGCGATCTGGCAGAAGCGCTGCAGCGGGCCGCTATCGAAATCGGCGAAGGCGTCGATGGCGTGCTTCTCGACATCGGTGTTTCGTCGCCGCAGCTCGACGATGGGCGGCGGGGTTTCAGTTTCCGCCACGATGCACCGCTCGATATGCGGATGGATACGACGCAGGGCGAGACTGCCGCGCAGTGGTTGCAGCGAGCGGGCGCGCAGGAGATTACGGAGGTTATCAGGGACTATGGGGAAGAACGGTTTGCTTTCCAGATTGCAAAGAAGATTGTGGCTGCTCGGAGAGAGCAGCCGCTTGCAACCACGGGTGAGCTCGCCGCCCTTGTACGCGCGACCGTGCGGACCCGCGAGCCCGGGCAGGACGCGGCGACGCGTACCTTTCAAGCTCTACGGATTCATATCAATCAAGAGCTCGAACAACTCACGCTAGTGCTGCCGCAGGCAATGGCGGTCCTCAAACAGGGAGGCCGGCTGGTGGTCATCAGTTTCCATTCGCTCGAAGATCGGATCGTCAAGCGTTTCATGCGCGAGCAGGCGGCGGCCGATCGTTTGCCCAAAGGCCTGCCCTTGCGCGCCGTGGACTTGCCGCCGCCAGCGCTTGCTCTGGTCGGCAAGCTGGTCAGGGCGAGCGTCTCGGAAATCGCCGGTAATCCGCGCGCGCGCAGCGCGGTGATGCGGGTTGCCGAAAAGCTCACCACAAGGACGGCCTGAGATGGCTCGCCTGAACGTCTTTCTGTTGCTCGCCGTGGTCGTCTGCAGTCTTGGGCTGGTCACCTCGCAGCACAAGGCGCGGCAGCTTTTTCAGGCGCTCGACGTCCAGCAGGAGCGCGCGCGCCAGCTTGACGTCGAGTTCGGGCAGCTGCAACTGGAGCTTTCGACCTGGGGGACGGCGCCGCGAATCGAGAAAATCGCCGTCGAGAAGCTCGGCATGCACACGCCCGAAGCTGAACCGCTGCTTGCCGCCGCCAACAAACCAGGCCGAGGCACCCGGCGATGATGCGTTTCAAGGGAAAAGTGGCGCACAAGTTCGCCGAAAGTCCGTTGCTCGAGCTGCGCATGCCGCCCTGGCGTTCGCGGCTGATGGCCCTGCTGATTCTCGGCTCCTTCGTCGTGCTGATCGGCCGCGCCTTCTATCTGCAGATCGTCAATACCGATTTCCTGCAGGAGAAGGGTGAGTCGCGCTACCGGCGCGATATCGAGATCAGCGCATCGCGCGGGCGCATTGCCGACCGCCACGGAGACGTTTTGGCGATTTCGACGCCGATGAAATCGATCTGGGCGGTGCCGTCAGCGGCAACGCTGACGCCCGAGCAAACTCGTCAACTGGCGAGCCTGCTGGAAACCGACGTGCAGCAGCTGACCAGCAAGCTGACTAGCGAAAAAAACTTTGTCTTTCTGCGCCGGCAGATTCCACCGGCCGTCGCCGACCGGGTGGCGGCGCTGAAACTGCCAGGCATCGGCCAGGACAAGGAGTACCGCCGCTTCTATCCGACCGGTGAAATGACGGCACACATGGTTGGCTTCACGGGCGTAGACGACAAGGGGCTGGAAGGCGTCGAACTGGCGTTTCATGGCCAGCTCCTGGGCCAGCCCGGCCGTCGTAGCGTGATCAAGGATCGTCGTGGGCAGCTCGTCGAGGACGTTGGCTCGATCAAACCGCCGCAAGACGGCGACGATATCCGTCTGGCGCTCGATTCGAAGATCCAGTACCTGGCGTACAGCCAGCTCAAGCAGGCCATCGCCGACAACAAGGCGAAGGCTGGCGGCGTCGTCGTGCTCGACGCCAGGAGCGGTGAAATTCTGGCGCTGGCCAACTGGCCGACCTACAACCCGAATAATCGCGAGAGCCTGAGCGGCAGCCAGCTCCGCAATCGTGCGGTGACTGACACCTTTGAGCCTGGTTCGACGCTCAAGCCATTCACCATCGCCAAAGCGCTTGACACTGGCAAGGTCCGCTTCGACACGATCATCAACTGCGCGCCGGGACGGCTGACCATCGGCAGAGCGACGATTTCCGACGCGCACCCGCACGGCGCCCTGACCGTCGCGCAGGTGATCCAGAAATCGTCCAACGTTGGCGCGGCGAAGATCGCCGCCATGCTGCCGTCGCAGCAGATGTGGACGATGTTCGATGACGTCGGTTTCGGTCAGCTGCCGCACCTGGGTTTTCCTGGCGAGGTCAGCGGCCACCTGCGCCCGTGGAAGACGTGGAAACCGATCGAGCAGGCCACCATGTCCTACGGTCATGGCATTTCAGTGTCGCTGATTCAACTCGCTCGTGCGTATTCGGTTTTCGCGCGCGATGGCGATCTGATTCCCTTGTCGCTTACCCGTCTCGATTCGCCGCCGCCGCGTGGCACGCAGGTATTCAGCCCGCAAACGGCCCGTGAAGTTCGGGCGATGCTCGAGATGGCCGTCCAGCCGGGTGGCACGGCTCCCAAGGCGCAGATTCCCGGCTACCGGGTGGCCGGCAAGACCGGCACCGCGCACAAGCTTGCCGGCGGACGTTACGCCAACAAGTACGTCTCGTCCTTCGTCGGTTTCGCGCCGGCGTCGGACCCACGGCTGATCGTCGCGGTGATGATCGACGAAGCCGCTGGCGGACAATATTATGGCGGTCTGGTCGCTGCGCCGGTGTTTGCGGCGGTGATGAGCAGCGCCCTGCGGACGCTCGGCGTCGCCCCGGACTCGCCGCTGGAGCTTGAGCCGAGTCCGCAGAGCCCAATCGTGAAGGCCGGACTTTGAGCGCGTCGACGACCGCCTTGGACGCCGCCGTTGCCGATACCACCGGCGCGATCCTGCAGCGGCTGGCAGCGCTCGGCGTGCTGCCCGGCGGCGTCACCGACGACAGCCGCCAGGTGCAGCCCGGGGACGTCTTCCTGGCGTATCCCGGCGATCTGGCCGATGGCCGCCTGCACATCGCCGAGGCGATCGCCAACGGTGCCGTCGCGGTTCTCTGGGAGGCGACGGCGGCCAATGCCGACTCGTTTGCCTGGCAAGGCGGCTGGCCGCTTGCCAATCTCCCGGTCAGCGGTTTGCGGCAACTGTGCGGTCCCCTGGCCAGTGCCATCTACGGCCATCCGAGCGAACGGCTGTCGCTGGTCGCAGTTACCGGCACCAACGGCAAGACCAGCGTCACGCAGTGGCTGGCCGCCAGTCACCCGCGCCGCTGCATGGCCATTGGCACGCTCGGTGCCGGCTTGCCCGGCGAGCTCGTCGAAACCGGCTTCACGACGCCCGAAGCAACGACCTTGATGCGCTATCTGGCGGCTTTTGCCGACGACCATGGCCAGGCCTGCGCGCTCGAAGCGAGTTCGATAGGTATTGCCGAAGGTCGTCTTGACGGCGTGCGCGTCGACGTCGCGGTGTTCACCAATCTGACGCGTGATCACCTCGACTACCACGGCAGCATGGACGCCTACGCGCAGGCCAAGGCCAGGCTGTTCACCTGGCCGCGTCTGCGCCTGGCGATCTGCAATCTGGACGACCCTTTCGGCCGCCAGCTCGCGGCGCTGACCAGCGCCACCAAAGTCGTCGGCTATACGCAGCAGGACGCGCCCGACGATCGGCAGGGAACGATCCGCGCCGAGAACGTCGAGGAAACCATCGACGGCTTGCGCTTTCGCCTGTGCGCTCCGAACGGTCGAGCGCTGGTCGAAACGGGCTTGCTGGGTCGCTACAACGTCGCCAATCTGCTCGCCGTCGCCGCCGTATTGATCGACGCTGGCCTGACGCCGCAAGCCGTCGCCGAGCGCTTTGCGGGCCTGCACTCGCCAGCTGGCCGCCTGGAGAAGCTTGGCGGCCATAACGAACCACTGGTGGTCGTCGACTATGCGCACACGCCGGACGCCCTGGCCAGTGCTTTGGCTGCCTTGCGCGCCATCGCCGGCGTTCGCGGTGCCGCTCTGGTAGTCGTTTTTGGCTGCGGCGGTGACCGCGATCGCGGCAAGCGACCACTGATGGGCGCGGTCGCCGCGCGGCTTGCTGATCGAGTCGTGCTGACCAGCGACAATCCTCGCAGCGAGGAGCCGCAAGCGATCCTCGACGATATCCGCGCCGGCGCGCCGGCCGCCGAAGTCATCGCCGATCGCGCGTCGGCGATCAAGCGCACGATCCTTGCTGCACATCCGGCCGACGTGATCTTGCTCGCCGGCAAGGGACACGAGTCGTATCAGGAGATCGGCGGCGTGCGCAGTCCGTTTTCGGATGTCGCGCAAGCACGCGCCGCACTTGCCAAACGTCCGGAGATCGTCGAATGACCGTAATGATGGATCTCCTGGCCGCCGCCCGCGCGACGGCCGGCCAGCTCGCCGGCCCGAACGTGACTTTCAGCGGCGTCTCCACCGACAGTCGGGGAATTGCCGCTGGCGAGTTGTTTGTCGCCTTGCGCGGTGAAAATTTCGACGGCCACAACTACCTGGCTGCGGCCAAGGCGCGTGGCGCGGTCGCCGCGGTCGTTGCCGCCGACTACCACGCCGACGATCTGGCGGTCGCCGACCTGCCGCTGATTCGCGTCGCCGAGACCCGCTTGTCGCTCGGCGCGCTGGCCGCCGACTGGCGCGGCCGCTTCACCTTGCCGCTGCTGGCGGTCACCGGCAGCAACGGCAAGACGACGACCAAGGAGATGATCGCCAGCATCTTGAAGGTCGCTTTTGGCGACGCCGTCCTGGCGACGCATGGCAACTTCAACAACGATATCGGCCTGCCGCTGACGCTGCTCAAAATGAACGCCACGCACCGCGCGGCGATCATCGAGATGGGCATGAATCATCCCGGCGAAATCGCCTATCTGGCCGGCATCGCTCGCCCGCGCGTCGCGCTGGTGACCAACGCCCAGCGCGCGCATCTCGAGGGGATGGGTTCTCTGGAGGCGATCGCCACCGAAAAAGGCAGCATTTATAGCGGTCTTGACGACGCTGGCGTGGCCGTCTTCAACGCCGACGACGTCTGGGCCGGGCTGTGGCGTAGCCAGAGTCGTGGTCTGCGGGTGATGACTTTTGCTTTCGAGAAAGCGGCCGACGTCAGCGGCAGCTGCCATCTGCATGGACTGGAGAGTCGCCTGCGGGTGCTCGCCCCCGCCGGTCAGGTGGACGTCGTCCTTGCCGTTCCCGGGCAACACAATGCCCGTAACGCTCTGGCAGCAGCCACCGCATGTCTGGCGGCCGGCGTTTCGCTGGCCGAGGTACAGGCTGGCCTGAGCGCTTTTCGTGGTCTCAAGGGACGGCTGCAGCAGCGGCCCGCCGTACATCATGCGGTGCTTCTCGACGACACCTACAACGCCAACCCGGACTCGGTGCGCGCCGGCATCGACGTGCTTGCGGCAACCATCGGCAAGACCGTGCTGGTGCTCGGCGACATGGGCGAGATCGGCGAAATGAGCGGCCAGTTCCACGACGAAATCGGCGGTTACGCCAAGAGCCAGGGAGTCGACCGTCTGCTGACCCTTGGTGAGGCCAGCGCCCTCGCCGCGCACAACTTCGGCAGCGGTGGCGAGCACTTCCGCAGCATCGACGAGCTGATCAGCGTTCTGACGGCTGAACTGACGCCGGAGACGACCGTCCTCGTCAAGGGTTCGCGCTTCATGCGCATGGAACGTGTGGCCGATGCCATTACCCTGCCAGCAGCCGGAGGAAACGACTGATGCTGCTACTACTGGCGCAATGGCTGGCGCAGGACGTCCGGGCCTTCAACGTCTTTTCCTACATCACGCTGCGCACCGTGCTCGCCGTGATGACCGCGCTGATCATCTCCTTCGTCGCCGGTCCGCCGCTGATCCGCTGGCTGGCAGCCAAGAAGATCGGCCAGGCGGTCCGTCAGGACGGCCCGCAAACGCACCTCGTCAAGTCGGGAACGCCGACCATGGGTGGCGCGCTGGTCCTGATCTCGATCAGCATCACGACGCTGCTGTGGGGCGACCTCGGCAATCGCTACGTGTGGGTGGTCCTGCTCGTCAGCATTGGCTTCGGCGGTATCGGTTGGTACGACGATTGGCAGAAAGTCGTCAATCGCGACCCGCGCGGCTTGGCGTCACGGTGGAAGTACTTCTGGCAATCGGCGCTCGGCCTGCTGGTCGCCCTGTACCTGGCGCTGAGCGCCAGCGGCCCGGAACAATTGCAGTTGATCGTGCCCTTCTTCAAGACCGTCTCCTATCCGCTGGGAATCGTCGGTTTCATCGTCCTCAGCTATCTGGTTGTCGTCGGTACCAGCAACGCCGTCAACCTGACCGATGGCCTCGACGGTCTGGCGATCATGCCGACGGTCATGATCGCCGTTGCCCTGGCGATCTTCGCCTACGTCGCCGGCAACGCCGTCTATGCCCGCTACCTGTTCCTGCCTTACGTCCCCGGTGCCGGCGAACTGGCGATCTTCCTCGGCGCCATGGCCGGCGCCGGGCTTGGCTTCCTGTGGTTCAACGCCTATCCGGCCGAAGTCTTCATGGGCGACGTCGGTGCGCTGGCGTTGGGCGCGGCGCTCGGGACGGTGGCGATCATCGTCCGCCAGGAGATCGTGCTGGCGATCATGGGCGGGGTGTTCGTCGCTGAAACGCTGTCGGTCGCCGCGCAGGTGCTGTACTACAAAGCAACCGGTGGCCGGCGGATCTTTCGCATGGCGCCACTGCACCACCATTTCGAACTCGGTGGCTGGAAGGAAACGCAGGTTGTCGTCCGCTTCTGGATCATCACCATCATGCTGGTGTTGATCGGCTTGTCCAGTTTGAAGTTGCGTTGACATGGAACTTCAGGGCAAATTGATCCTCGTCATCGGCCTCGGTGAAAGCGGCCTGGCGATGGCCAAGTGGCTGGCACGGCAGGGCGCGCAGCTGCGCGTCGCCGACAGCCGCAGCGCGCCGCCGCAGGCTGCCGCGCTGCGTGCGGCGGTCCCCGCGGCGCAGCTGTTTACCGGCCCGTTTACAGCAGAAGCCTTCGCTGGCGTCGAACTGATGGCGATTTCCCCCGGCGTGCCGGTACAGCAGCCATTGATCGAGCAGGCGCACGCGCGTGGCGTACCACTGGTCTCCGAGATCGAGTTGTTCGCCTGGGCGGTGCGCGAGCTGACGCCGCAGGCGGTGCTCGTGGCGATTACCGGCAGCAACGGTAAAACCACCACCACAGCGCTCACCGGCGCGCTCTGTCGGGCGGCGGGTCGGCGCACGGCCGTCGCCGGCAATATCGGCCCGGCGGCACTCGAGGCCTTGATGGCCGCCATCGACAGTGGCCAGCTGCCAGCGGTCTGGGTGCTCGAGCTGTCGAGCTTTCAGCTTGAAACGACGCACTCGCTGGCGGCCGCTGCGGCGACGCTGCTCAATGTCTCCGAGGACCATCTTGATCGCTATGCGGGCCTTGATGACTACGCCGCAGCCAAAGAACGGGTTTTTCAGGGCGGCGGCGTAATGGTCGTCAATCGCGACGATCGGCGTAGCCTTGCCGCCGCGCGCAGCGACCGTCGGGTGCTCAGCTTCGGCCTGGATACGCCGCTGCGGGCGGACGACTACGGCATCACCGATGCCTGGCTGGTGCGCGGCAGTGAGCGCCTTGTCGCGCTCGCCGAGCTGCAGCTGGTTGGTACTCATAACGCCGCCAATGCGCTGGCGGCGCTGGCCTTGTGCGAGGCAATCGGTATTAGTCCGCAGACCGTTCTGCCGGCACTGGTGCGCTTCGCGGGCCTGGCCCACCGCGTCGAATGGATCGCCGAGATCGACGGCGTCAACTACTTCGACGATTCCAAGGGGACCAACGTCGGCGCCACGCTGGCCGCCATCGACGGCCTCGGCTGCAAGGTCGCGGTGATCCTCGGCGGCGACGGCAAGGGGCAGGATTTCTCGCCGCTACGGCGGGCGATCGACCAGCACGCGCGGGCGGTGGCGCTGATCGGTCGTGACGCGCCACGCATCGCCGCCGTCCTCGCCGGCTGTCGGGTGCCGCTGCATGACTGCGCCGAGATGGCCGATGCGGTCGGCTGGTGTGCCGAGCACGCGCTGCCCGGCGACGCCGTCCTGCTCTCGCCGGCGTGCGCCAGCATGGACATGTACCGCGACTACGCGCATCGCGCCGCGGTCTTTATCGCCGCTGTTCGCGCCATCGAAAGCGAGGCCGCCTGATGCTGCGAACTCTCGATGCGCCGCGCCGCCTGCCATCGGAAATCGATCTGGTGCTGCTCTGGAGCACTTTGATCCTGCTGATGATCGGCATGGTGATGGTCTATTCGGCGTCGATGGCGACGGCCGAGGCGGCGCGCGGCACCGGCAATCAGCCAGCCTACTACCTGGTTCGCCATGCCGTTTTTGTGATCATCGGACTGGTCGCTGCCGTCGTGGCCTTTCAGGTGCCGATGTCGACCTGGCAACAATGGTCGCCGTGGCTGTTCGTCGGCGGTTTCCTGCTGCTCGCGCTGGTTCTCGTCCCCGGCGTTGGCCGCGAGGTCAACGGCGCGCAGCGCTGGCTGCCGCTGGGTATTGTCAACCTGCAACCGTCCGAGCTGATGAAGTTGTTTGCCGTTCTCTACGCCGCCGACTATACGGCGCGCAAGATGCCGCACATGCACGACCTGAAGAAGGCTTTCCTGCCGATGGCCTGCGCGATGGTCGCCGTTGGCTTCCTGCTGCTCAAGGAACCCGACTTCGGTGCCTTCGTGGTGATCATCTCGGTCGCCTTCAGCATTCTTTTCCTCGGCGGCATGCGGGCGCGCCTGTTCGTCGTGCTGATCATCGTCATGGTCGCCGCCTTCGCGGCGCTGATCATCCTGTCACCCTATCGACGCGATCGCATCTTTGGTTTCATGGACCCCTGGGCGGACGCCTTCGGACGCGGTTACCAGTTGTCACACGCGTTGATCGCCTTCGGTCGCGGCGAATTGATGGGCGTCGGCCTTGGTGCCAGTGTCGAAAAGTTGTTCTACCTGCCGGAAGCGCACACCGACTTCTTGCTGGCCGTCATCGCCGAAGAACTCGGTTTCGTCGGCGTTGTGGTGGTGATCATCCTGTTCGGACTGGTGGTGCAGCGGGCCTTTGCCATCGGTCGCCAGGCGGTCGCTCTCGACCGCCTCTATTCGGCGCTGGTCGCGCAGGGACTGGGCGTCTGGTTGGGCGTCCAGAGTTTCATCAACATGGGCGTCAACAGCGGCCTCTTGCCGACCAAGGGTTTGACGCTGCCGCTGATGAGCTTCGGCGGCTCGGGGATCCTCGCCAATTGCGTTGCCGTCGCGGTGCTGCTACGGATCGACTGGGAAAATCGCCAGTTGATGCGCGGAGCGAAGGTATGAGTGCGCCGCTCGGCAAGACGCTGCTGGTGATGGCTGGCGGCACCGGTGGGCACGTTTTCCCGGGCCTGGCGGTCGCCGACCTGCTGCGTAGCCGCAACTGGAACGTGGTGTGGATGGGTGCGCCTGGTAGCATGGAAGCCAGGCTGGTTCCCGAGCGCGGCTACGAAATGGCGTGGGTGCGCTTTGCTGCGTTACGTGGCAAGGGCCTGCTCCGCAAGCTACAGCTTCCCTTCCATCTGCTCTCGGCGTGCTGGCAGGCGCGGCGGGAAATTCGCCGCGTTCGACCCGACGTCGTTCTCGGCATGGGCGGCTATATCAGCTTTCCGGGTGGCCTCGTCGCCGCCTTGTTGCGCTACCCGCTGATCATTCATGAGCAGAATTCGGTGGCCGGTCTGGCCAACCGCCTACTCGCTCGCTTCGCCGACCGGGTCGCCTGTGGCTTCCCCGACGTGCTGCCGAAAGGCGTCTGGGTGGGCAATCCCTTGCGGCCCGAGATGAGCCGCGTGGCGCCACCCGCCGAACGCCTCGCCGGTCGCCAGCCAGTGCTGCGTTTGCTGGTTCTTGGCGGCAGCCTGGGCGCCGCGGCGCTCAACGAGACGGTCCCCCGGGGTCTGGCGCTGATTGACCCGCCACAGCGCCCGGAGGTCATCCATCAAGCCGGCGAGAAGCACCTTGCGCAACTGCGCGAGAACTATCAGGTGGCCGGCGTACAGGCGCAGTGCGTCGCTTTCATCGACGACATGGCGGCGGCCTACGAGTGGGCCGACCTGGTGCTCTGCCGGGCCGGCGCGCTGACCGTTGCCGAGCTGGCGGCGACTGGCGTAGCGAGCGTCCTGGTTCCCTTCCCTTACGCGGTTGACGATCATCAGACGAGCAACGCCAGATTCCTGGCGGCGGCCGGCGCGGCGACTCTGCTGCCACAGCCGCAGATGACGCCCGCGGCAATCAGCCGGCTGCGCGATTACCCGCGCAGCCAATTGCTGGCCATGGCCGAGTGCGCACGCGCGCTGGCCAAGCCGGCAGCGACGGCAGACGTGGCACGGATGTGCGAGGAACTGGTCAAGTGAAACACAAAGTAAAGAGAATTCATTTCGTCGGTATCGGCGGCGCCGGGATGAGCGGCATTGCCGAGGTTCTGGCCAATCTGGGCTTCGCGGTCAGTGGCTCGGATCTCGCTGACAACGCGACCACCCGGCGTCTGGCGAGTATCGGCGTGCGTACCGTCGTCGGGCACGCCGCCGAAAACGTCAATGGTGCCGACGCGGTAGTGGTCTCGTCGGCGGTCAAGGCCGACAACCCCGAGGTCGTCGCGGCCCGGCAGTGCAATCTGCCGGTGGTGCCGCGCGCACAGATGCTGGCTGAATTGATGCGCCTCAAACAGGGGATCGCCGTCGCCGGAACGCACGGCAAGACCACCACCACCAGCCTCGCCGCTTCGATTCTTGCCGAGGGTGGGATGGACCCGACTTTCGTCATCGGCGGCCTGCTCAACGCGGCCGGCGCCAACGCCCGGCTCGGTTCGGGCGACTTTCTGGTGGCCGAAGCCGACGAGTCCGACGCCTCGTTCCTGTTTCTTTCGCCGGTGATCTCGATCGTCACCAACATCGATGCCGATCACATGGAGACTTACGGCCACGATTTCAGCCGGCTGAAGCAGGCCTTCGTCGATTTCCTGCAGCGCCTGCCGTTTTACGGTGTGGCGGTGCTCTGCGCCGACGACGCCAACGTCCGCGAAATCATGCCGCAGGTCAGCAAGCAAATCGTCACCTACGGCCTGGACGCTTCGGCCAACGTCTATGCCGAGAATATCTGCGCTGACGAAGGTCAGATGCGCTTCGATTGCGTGCGCGTCAACGGCACCATCAGCCGCCTGCCGGTGACCCTCAACCTGCCCGGACGACATAACATCCTGAACGCCCTGGCAGCGATCGCCGTGGCCAGCGAGTTGGGCGTTGCCGACACGGCGATCGTCAAGGCGCTGACCGATTTCAAGGGCGTCGGTCGGCGCTTCCAGCGCTACGCGGACGTCCATCTGGCCAACGGCACGTCCTTCAGCGTCGTCGACGACTATGGCCACCATCCGGTCGAGATGCGCGCGACGATTGCCGCCGCCCGCGGCGCCTTTCCCGGCCGTCGTCTCTTGCTCGCCTTTCAGCCGCACCGCTACACCCGTACGCGCGACTGCTTCGAGGATTTCGTCAGCGTCCTGAGCACTGTTGACGCACTGGTTCTGGCCGAAGTCTACGCGGCTGGCGAACAGGCCATCGTCGCCGCCGACGGGCGTGCGCTGGCGCGAGCCCTGCGCGTCGCCGGCAAGGTCGAACCGCTGTTTGTCGAGAACGTCGGCGATCTGCCACAAGCGATTCGCGACATGGTGCGTGATGGCGACGTGGTGATGACCATGGGCGCCGGCTCGATCGGCTCGCTCGCCGGCAAGTTGGTGGCTGGCTAGGATGAATACCTTGAACGTTCATGATTTCGGCAAGGTCGCGGTCCTTTTCGGCGGTCGCTCGGCGGAACGCGAGGTCTCGCTGAATAGCGGTTCGCGGGTTCTCGCGGCGCTGTGCCGGCAGGGTGTCGATGCGCATGCCTTTGACCCGGCGCTGCGCAAACTCGACGATCTGGCTGCCTTCGATCGCGCCTTCATTGCCCTGCACGGGCGCTACGGCGAAGACGGGACGATCCAGGGTTGCCTGGAACTGATGGCTATTCCCTATACCGGCAGCGGTGTGATGGCGTCGGCGGTGGGCATGGACAAGTGGCGCAGCAAGATGCTCTGGCGCGCCGCGGGCCTGCCGATTCCGCAATCCGTGCTACTCAACGCCGATAGTGACCTGGCCGCCGTCGAAGCCGAGCTCGGTCTGCCGATGTTCGTCAAACCGGCCAACGAAGGCTCGTCGATCGGCATCAGCAAGGTCTGCCGCGCCGGCGAGCTGGCCGCCGCGTACGCTGTCGCCGGCAAATACGATTCGCTGGTGATCGCCGAACGCGCCATTCTTGGTGGAGAATACACGGTTGCCATTCTCGGCGACCAGGCCTTGCCGATCGTCAAGATCGAACCGAGCACCGAATTTTATGATTACGAAGCCAAATACCTGCGTGACGATACCGTCTACCGTTGCCCTTGCGGTCTGCCGGAAAGCCGTGAACGCGAGCTTCGCGAGCAGGCTCTCGCGGCGTTTCGCGTTCTTGGCGGCCGTGGCTGGGGTCGCGTCGACTTTCTGATGGATCAGACCCGCGCCGATGGCAGCGTCCAGGCCTACTTCCTCGAGGTCAATACCTCGCCCGGGATGACCGACCACTCGTTGGTGCCGATGGCGGCGCGAGCGGCGGGCATCACCTACGACGAACTGGTCGTTCGTGTCCTTGCACTTGCCACCCTGGGATGAGCGATGTGGCACAAACCGCACTTGATGACGGCGCTTGCCGACCTGCTGTATCTGGCCGCAGGGGCGACGCTGCTGGCCGCCGCGGTGATCTGGGGCGCGTCGCGCCTGCACGTCTTGCCGCACCAGGAGGTGCGGGTAAAACACGAGTTGCGAGAAGTGCAGCGTCTCGAGCTGGAGCAAGCGCTCAGCGAACTGCTGCGCAGCAGCTTCTTCACCGTCAATCTCGAAGCCTTGCGTCAGTCACTCGAGAGCCTGCCCTGGGTACGCCACGCCGAGCTGTGGCGGGAATGGCCGGCGCGGATCGGCGTGCGCATCGAGGAGCAACAGGCCGTGGCGCATTGGGGCGAGGGCAACGGCGAACTGGTCAATACCTTCGGCGAGGTCTTCGCGGCCTCCTTGTCCGGAGACCGGCAGCTGCCGCGGCTCAGCGGCCCGGTTGGGTCGGCGGCCGAAGTATTGCGTCGTCACCAGGAGTTTGTGCAGCTCTTGAAACCCATCGAGCAGCCGCTGGCACAGGTGACGCTGTCGCCGCGTCTGGCGTGGGCGCTCGAACTGGAGGATGGGATGTTGGTTGAACTCGGGCGGGAACAGGCCAAGGCGCCGATCCGCGTCCGCCTGCAACGTTTCGTCGACTACTACCCGACGCTGTCGGATACCCGCCATGGCCGGCCGCTGGCGGTGGATATGCGGTATCCCAACGGCTTCGCACTGCGCTTTGCGGCAAGCGTGGGTCAAGAACGCAAAGGAAAGAAATGAGCAGGGATAGCAAGGATCTGATCGTCGGACTCGATATCGGTACGTCGAAGATTGTCGCGCTGGTGGCTGAACTCACGCCCGAAGGTCGGGTAAACGTGATCGGCATGGGCTCGCAGGAATCGAGAGGGCTCAAGAAGGGCGTGGTGGTCAACATCGAAGAGACCGTGGCGACGATTTCGCGCGTCCTGCAGGAGGTTGAACTGATGGCCGACTGCAAGGTTCGCGACGTCTACACGGGTATCGCTGGCAGCCACATCAGGAGCTTCAACTCAAACGGCATGGTCGCCATCAAGGACCGCGAGGTGACCACGATGGACGTCGAAAGGGTCATTGAAACGGCGCGCGCGATGCCGATCCCGGCCGATCAGGAAATCCTGCACATCCTCACGCAGGAGTTCATCATCGACGACCAGGACGGCATCCGCGAGCCGATCGGCATGAGCGGTTTCCGCCTCGAAGTCAAGGTGCATATCGTCACCGGCGCGGTTTCCGCCGCGCAGAACATCGTCAAGTGCGTGCGGCGCTGTGGTCTGGAGGTCAACGACCTGGTTCTGCAGCCGCTCGCCTCGAGCTGCGCGGTGCTCTCCGAGGATGAAAAAGACCTCGGCATCTGCCTGATCGACATTGGCGGTGGCACCACCGATCTGGCCGTCTGGACGCAAGGCGCGATCCGTCATACCTCGGTCATCCCGATTGCCGGCGATCAGGTGACCAACGATATCGCCATGGCCCTGCGGACGCCCACCCGCGAGGCGGAAGACATCAAGCGCCGCTACGGCTGCGCGCTGGCCGATCTGGCCGACCCGGAAGACACCATCGACGTCATCGGCGTCGACGACCGCCCTTCGCGCAAGTTGTCCCGGCGGGCGCTGGCCGACGTCATCCAGCCGCGCGTCGAGGAGCTGTTCGAACTGATTCAGGCCGAGCTGCGGCGCTCGGGTTTCGAGGACGTCCTGTCTTCGGGAATCGTCCTGACCGGCGGCGCGTCGGTGATGCCGGGGATGATCGAACTCGGTGAAGAGATTTTCCACATGCCGGTGCGCCTCGGCATACCCAAGTATCAGGGTGCTCTCGCCGACGTCGTGCAGAGCCCCCGCTTCGCTACCGCTTGTGGTCTGCTGCTCGAAGCGCAGACGCAACGCAAGCGTGGCTTGAAAGTACGAGAAACAAGAGACGTCAAGCAGGTATTCGGGCGAATGAAGTCCTGGTTCGGCAAGAACTTCTGATCGCACGCAGGGTAGCAGTTATCAATTTTTGGCAGTTAGCAGGCTTTTTGCAGAGGAGACGACAATGTTTGAAATAATCGATAGAGAAGAAAGTGGCGGCGAGCGCGATACCGTCATCAAGGTGATCGGCATCGGTGGCGCCGGTGGCAACGCCGTCGATCACATGATCCGCGAGGGCGTCAATGGCGTTGACTTCATCGCCGCCAATACCGACTCGCAGGCACTCAACCGCAGCGTTGCAGTCCAGAAGCTGCAGCTTGGCAAGAGCGGCCTCGGCGCCGGCGCCAAACCGGAGGCCGGGCGTAGCGCCGCCGAAGAGGAGCGCGAGACGATTGCCCAATCGTTGGCCGGCGCCCACATGGTGTTCATCACCGCGGGTATGGGCGGCGGAACCGGCACCGGTGCTGCGCCGATCGTCGCCGAGGTGGCGCGCGAGCTCGGCGTGCTGACCGTCGCCGTCGTCACCAAGCCCTTTGGCTTTGAGGGCAAGCGCCTGAAAATTGCCGAGGCGGGTATCGCCGAGCTGCAAAAGAATGTCGATTCGCTGATTGTCATCCTCAATGACCGCTTGATGGACGTCCTTGGCGATGACGTATCGATGGACGATGCCTTCAAGGCCGCCGATAACGTCCTGCGCAATGCGGTGGGCGGTATTGCCGAAATCATCAACTTTCCCGGCCTGGTCAACGTCGACTTCGAGGACGTGCGAACGGTGATGGGCGAGATGGGGATGGCGATGATGGGCACGGCCAACGCTGCCGGCGTCGACCGCGCGCGGATTGCCGCCGAGAGAGCCGTCGCGTCGCCGCTGCTGGAGGGCGTTAACCTGTCGGGTGCCAAGGGCGTCCTGGTCAATATCACCGCCACGCGCTCCTTGAAGATGAAGGAAGTGAACGAGGTGATGAACACCGTCCGCGCTTTTGCCGCCGACGACGCACACATCATTTTCGGCGCGGTCTACGACGAAAGCATTGGCGACGAGATTCGCGTCACGGTCGTTGCTACCGGCCTCGGTCAGGCGCAGGCCAAGAGACAGAGCTTCGAAGTGATCAACAGCTCGCTGACGCAGGCCACCGGCACCGACGGTCGCTACGCCAGCAGCGGCCACCAGGGGATCGATTACTCGAGCCTCGACCAGACGCCAGCGGTCTTCCGCAAGGGCCGCAGCGCGACCGTCGAAGCGCTGGCCAACAGCGGTGTCGATCGCTGGGATATCCCGGCGTTTCTCAGAAAACAGGCTGACTGAGCGCGCCTGGCTGCACCTCCTCTGCGGCGCCGGTGAGTTCCGGGACAGCGCTGGCTGTGCTAGAATTCACCGGTTCCACCGTCTGTCAAGAACATATTGAAGCAACGAACTCTCAAGTCAGTGATCCGCGCCGCCGGCGTCGGTCTGCACTCCGGCGTCAAGGTGAACATCTGCCTGCGCCCGGCTGCGCCCGCTACCGGAATCGTCTTTCGCCGCATCGATCTCGAGCCGGTGGTCGACCTGCCGGCTTCGGCGCTGCTGATCGGCGATACGCGGATGTGCTCGTGTCTGGAGCGCGACGGCGTCAAGGTCGGCACCATCGAACACCTGATGTCGGCTTTTGCCGGCCTCGGCATCGACAACGCCTTCGTCGATCTGGATGCGGCCGAACTACCGATCCTCGACGGCTCGGCGTCACCGTTCGTCTTCCTGATCCAGTCGGCCGGGATCGAGGAACAGCCCGTGGCCAAGAAGTTCATCCGCGTGAAACGACCGATCGAGGTCCGCGAAACCGACCAGGCCGGCGACAAGTGGGCGCGTTTCGAGCCTTACGACGGCTATCGGCTGTCGTTTTCGATCGGCTTCAATCATCCGGCGATCGATCGCACGGGCCAGTCGGTGGTCATCGATTTTGCCGACAACTCGTACGTCCGCGAAGTAGCGCGGGCGCGCACCTTCGGTTTCATGCATGAAGTCGAATGGCTGCGCGAGAACGGTCTCGCACAAGGCGGCGGCCTCGACAACGCGGTGGTCCTCGACGAGTACCGGGTGCTCAATGCCGAGGGTCTGCGCTACAGCGACGAGTTTGTCAAGCACAAGGTGCTCGACGCCATCGGTGACCTCTATCTGCTCGGAAACCCCTTGCTGGCTTCGTTTGTCGCGCACAAGTCGGGGCACGCACTGAACAACGCGCTGGCCCGCGAGTTGCTGGCGACTCCCGACGCCTGGGAATACGTCAGCTTCGAAAACCGCGACCTCGCTCCGCAGTCGCTGGCGCATTGGTTGACCCTGCCGGCGGTCTGATCCGATGTGGCTGATGCGCCTGCTGGCGGTATTGACGGTAATCACCGTTGCCGCCGGCGTGCTCATCTTTCTGTTTACCAAAGACGCGCGCTACCTCTACTTCGCCTGGCGAGTCTTTCGCTATTCGTTGATCGTCGCGCTATTGATCTTCGCGCTGCTGATCGTCGAGCGGGTGGCGGTCATTCCTCTCTAGGCGCGCGCGCCAGCAGCTTCTCGAGCGCGCCACGCAAGGGTGACACCGGTAGCGACTCGCTCAGCGCGCTCAGGGCCTGACTGGTCCTGACGCTGAGCGGCTTCTGGGCGGCAAGCCGGGGCGCCGGACGAGCGTCCAGCGCGCGCACCTTCACCTCAAGCCCCCGACACTCGATCCCCCGTTGCAACATTTCGTCGACCAGCCTCGGCGTCATCTGGCGCAGTTTGGTGGCGACCGCGCCACTGCTGGCATGGACCACCATGATCCCCGACTTGAAATTGGCCAGGGTGCTCGCCTGGCCAAGATGGGGCGGCGCGATCTGCTGGTAGATCTCGGCGACCCTGCCCAGCAGGCGCGCGTGCACCAGCAGCTTGCTGCTATCGTCGGCTGCTTCCAGATAGTTCCCGAGCGAGTCGGCCATCGCGCGCCTCAGAGGTTTATGGATAATCAATCGACGCATCTTATTCGCCTTGTCGATCGGCTGGCAACCGCCAGGCCGCTGATCACCAGGCGGCGGCTGGCGAGATACAGGTGCCGGGGCCGGCACGGTTGGCCGAAAGCGGCTTGGTAATGATGAAGAGAGCATCATCTAGGCCCACAACAACCTGGTGATACTGAACCGATATAGGGGCAATGAGGTAGCCGCTGGCGGTGATGGCTGAACGGCTAGCGATAACCAGGCCCGAGCGCCATCTTCGCTTGTAGGGAGGGCATTACAGGGATAAGATTCGATCCCTATACCATCAAGATAACGATGGCAAAAGCGCAAGCAAAATAACAACTCGCCCTCACGCGGCGCGGCTGGCGGGTAGGCCATCAATGCTTGAGAAACTTGAACGCTTGGCCACCGATGTTGCTGCCCTCCACAGCAAGCTTATCCTTCTGGTTGGAGCTTCGGACACTGCCAAGACCGTACTGCTGGTCACGTTTGCAACGCGGGTAAAGGCTGCTCCCATGAACGTCGGTGCGGAACTGGGTCGCCGCTTGGCGGCAATCCCGCAGAGGCAACGCCATCTGCAGACCACAACCATCTTGCGTGAGCTGGCTGATCAGCACGCCAGCGGCGACCTGCTGTTGCTGGACCACATCGAGATCTTGTTCGACCGCTCGCTCCAGCTCGACCCCCTCGATCTGTTGAAACGACACGCGCACGCCCAACGCGTCGTGGCCGTTTGGCCAGGCGAATTGCAGGGCGACGCACGAACGGGCCGCCTGACTTATGCCGACATTGGGCATCCCGAACATCGCGACTACGGCCTGGCCGGCCTGGTCCCCTTCGAAATTCAGTAACTGGGAAGAGAGCAACCCATGCGCTACGGCGATCTCATTCAATTCGAACCGATCGAATCGGTCATACAACTGCTCGATGCCAATCGACCCGACGAGGCCAAGAAGCTCGTGTCGACCTACGTCATGTCCAACGACATGGCCGAGCGGATCGCCAAGCAGATGATTTCGCAGCTCTCCTTCGACGAGTCCGTCGACCACATGGGCGTGCTGGTGGTTGGCAACTACGGCACCGGTAAGTCGCACTTGATGTCGGTGCTATCTCTTGTGGCCGAGGATGCGACCTACCAGCCCATGATCCGTCACCCCAAGGTTGCCGAAGCCGCGGGAAAGATCGCGGGCAAGTTCAAGGTCCACCGCATCGAGATATCCAGCCAGATGTCGCTGCGGGACATCATCACCCAGGAGCTTGAGGTCTTCCTTGAAAAGAACGGCGTCAGCTACTCGTTCCCGGCGGCCGACAAGGTGGTCAACAACAAAGCGGCGTTCGAGGAGATGATGGCCGCGTTCACCGAGGTTCACCCCAACCACGGCGTGCTGCTGGTGGTCGACGAGTTTCTTGACTACCTGCGGTCGCGCAAAGATCACGATCTGGTTCTGGATCTGTCCTTCCTGCGCGAGATCGGTGAAGTCAGCAAGCACCTGCGCTTCCGCTTCGTTGCCGGCGTGCAGGAAGCCATCTTCGATAGCAACCGTTTCCAGCACGTCGCCGATAGCCTGCGTCGTGTGAAAGACCGATTCACCCAGGTGCTTCTGGCTCGGCAAGACGTCAGCTTCGTGGTCGCCGAGCGCCTGCTGAAGAAGACGACTGACCAGCAGAACAAGATCCGGACCTACCTCACCAGGTTTGCCAAGTTCTACAGCTCGATGAATGAGCGCATGGACGAGTACGTGCGGCTGTTCCCTGTCCACCCCGAGTACATCGGTACCTTCGAGCGGCTGATCTTCACTGAGAAGCGCGGCGCCCTGGTCACCTTGCGCGACCAGATTCAAGCCGTACTGAATGACGAAGTTCCCAGCGATCGCCCAGGATTGATCGGCTACGACAAGTTTTGGGAGACCGTGACTTCCAACTCGGTGCTGCGCTCCGACCCCAGTATCGGCCCCGTCCTGAAGGTGTCTGAAGTCCTGGCTGAACGCGTGCTGAAGGCCTTCGTCCGCCCGGCGTACAAGCCGATGGCGCAGCGCGTGATCGCAGGCCTGTCGGTGCATCGGCTAACCACAGGCGGCGACATCTACGTCCCGGTCGGGCCAACCGCTGCCGAGCTGCGAGACACACTTTGCTTGTACCAACCCGGCATTGAAGACCTGGGAGGTGACCCAGCCGACGACCTGCTCACCGCTGTGCAGACCACCCTGCGGGAGATCGTCAAGACGGTCAACGGCCAGTTCATCTCCAAGGCCCCGGACACCGAGCAGTACTACCTCGACCTGAAAAAGGACGTCGACTACGACGCACAGATCGACAAGCGTGCCGAGGCCTTGTCTGACGATGTGCTGGACCGTGCCTACTACGGCGCTATTAAGCAGTTGATGGAGCGTACTGACGAGAACAACTACGTGACGGGCCACCAGATCTGGCAGTACCAGATCGAATGGCAAGACCGCCGTGTCGATCGCAACGGTTATCTGTTCTTCGGAGCACCCAACGATCGACCCACCGCCCAGCCCGAACGCGACTTCTACATCTACTTCATCCAGCCCTTTGAGCCGCCACGCTTCCGTGACGGAAATAAGTCGGACGAAGTGTTCATACGACTCAAGGGTCTCGACGATGCCATCAAGCGTCACTTGGCGTTCTATGCCGCAGCGCAGGACCTTGCCTCCACTGCCAGTGGTGGTGCAAAAAGCGTTTACCTGGACAAAGCCAAGGACGCCCTGCGCGACATGAGCAAGTGGCTACAGGAAAAACAGATGACCGCGTTCCAGGTTACCTGCCAGGGTAAGACCAAAACCCTCCAGGACTGGGCCAAGGGCGTCTCCATCCGCGACAAGCTGCGCCTGGGCTCTGACGAACGTGCCAACTTCCGCGACATCGTCAACGTCGTCTCTGGCCTGGCGCTCAACCAGCAGTTTGCAGAAGTCTCGCCCGAGTACCCCACGTTCCCGGTGCTGGTCACCGAGTCCAACCGCAAGCAACTGGTGAGTAATGCGTTGAAGGCACTGGCCGGCGGCACCCGCACCAAAGACGCCAATGCCGTGCTCGACGCCTTGGAGATGCTGGACGGTGACCGCATCGAGCCAGGCCGATCACGCTACGCTCAAGAAGTACTGAGCCGCCTGAAGGCCAAGGGGCATGGCCAGGTGCTGAACCGTAGCGAGCTGCTGAACGGACAAACCGACGTGGAGTACTTCCACCCGGTGAAATTCCGCCTGGAGCCTGACCTGCTGGTGGCCGTGCTGGGCGGCCTCGTCTACTCCGGCGACATCGTGTTGGCGATCACTGGCGACAAGATCGACTCCGGCAAGATCACCCTGCTGGCCGAGCGCGGGCTCGAAGAGCTCAAGCAGTTCAAGCATGTCGAAGCGCCGAAAGAGATCAACGTCGCCGTTCTGCGTTCACTGTTCGAACTACTCGGCCTGTCGCCCGGCTTGGCGCAACTGGCCGCGCAAGGCTCTGAGGAACCCGTCAAGCAGCTTCTCGAAGCCGTCTCCAAGCTGGTCAGCCGTGTCCTAACGGCGGGTACGGATCTGCGAGGCAAGGTCACCTTCTGGGGCAAGCCTCTGCTCACCGATGACGAGATCCGTGACTGGCGCACCCGCCTGGAAGCGCTGAAGACTTTCACCGAGGGTCTGACGCCGTACAACACGGTCGGCAAGCTGAAGAACCTGCGCATTGGCTCGCACGACATCGACGCTCAGAGGAGGAACCTCGATGTTTTGGCCGCCGTCGAGAAGCTGCTGGCACTGGTGACGGACTTGGGCAGCACAGCCGCCTATCTGTCGCAAGCCGAGATGGTGCTGTCTAGCGATCACCCCTGGGTCAAGCAGGCGCAGAGCACCCGCAAGGACATCCTGGACAAACTCGCGCTGGACCGCAACGCGCAGCATGTAGCCAACTACCGGCAGACCCTGGTCCAGCTCAAGAAGGACTACCTTAACGCCTACATTACCCAGCACAGCAAGGCTCGCCTGGGCGTGGCCGAAGACAAGACCAAGTCTGCCTTGCGCAAAGACTCGCGGCTGGTCGCCATGCGCGCCCTGGCAGGAATCGCGCTGATGCCCACCAGCCAACTCACCGCCTTCGATGACAAGCTCGACAAGCTCAAGAGCTGCGCGTCACTGGTGGATTCGGCGCTAACTGCCAGTCCCTACTGCCCGCACTGCAGCTTCCGCCCTGCCAATGAGCAAGGCGACTTCCTGCCGGCCGCCAATGTGCTCAAGCAAATGGATGAGGAACTGGACCGGCTTCTCGACGGCTGGCAGCAGACGCTGCTCGACAACCTGGACGACCCGATCATTCAGGCCAACCTTGACCTGCTGAAGCCATCAGCACGAGAGCTAGTCAAGAGATTTGTGGCGGCCAAGAAGCTGGCCGACCCCGTGACCCCGGATTTCGTCAGCGCCGTGCAGGAAGCCCTATCAGGACTGGAGAAGATCGGCGTCAGTGGCGACGACATCAAGAAGGCCTTGCTACAAGGTGGCTCGCCAGCCACGCCGGAAGACCTCCGCAAGCGGTTCGAAGGCTTCCTTAATGAGCGCTGCAAGGGCAAGGACGCCAGCAAGTTGCGGTTCGTGGTGGAGTAGAACGATTCAGCCACAAAAACTCGGTCGCAAATCCATTTGCACCATCCGAACTGGAAAGTCGGCGCTGGCGGGACGGCGCCTTAGCGCTACGGGCCAAGCTGATCATGGATAGAAAAGAATTGCAGGCACGCCTCCAGTCGATTGAGTGGAGCGACATCGAATTCAAGGAAGCGGCGTGGGCCGCGCCCAAGGATTCGCTGGAAACCGTCAGCGCCTTCGCCAACACGGCGGGCGGGCACTTGGTATTTGGCGTCAAGCAGGCCAACGGCTCCTTCACCATTACCGGAGTGACCAATGCCGACGAAGTGCAGAACACTTTTCTCGGCTGGGTACGTGATCAGAACAAGATCAGCGTATTCCTGCCGATCAATGGATCAGTTCATTCCTTGGCTGAAGGCACGGTTCTGGCCTTCTATGTGCCCGAGGCTAAACGCAACGAAAAACCCGCTTTCATTGATCGCACACCGCACAAGGCATACATCCGCCGTGGTGGACGCGACGACACCTGCACGCGCGACGAACTGCTGCGCTTCATCCGCGACGCATCAAACATTCGCTACGACGCCGAACCGCTGGATGTTGATACCAGCCGTTGCTTTGACGAACCCTCCGTGCGCTGGTATCGCACCCGTTTCGCCGCCAGCAACCCCGGCAAGGATACGGCGGCTGACGACACCACCTTCCTGCGGAACTGGGGCTTTCTGGTTGAGCAAGGCGGCGTGCTGCGCCCCACCCGCGCCGCCATTCTGGTGTTGGGCAGCGGCGAATACGTCCGCCAGGTGCTGCCGCGCATGGTGACGGACGTGCAGTTCTACCGCAACGCCAGCGCTGACTACGACTCCGCCGTGCGCTGGGCCGACCGCCTTACCGTCGAAGACAATCTCATCAAGGCGTGGCAGTCCATCGTCGATTTCTACTTCCGCCACAGCGAGCGCCCCTTTGCCGTGGATGCCAGCACTTTGCGCCGTGACGACGATCCGCCGGACTACATCTCCTTCCGCGAAGCCGCCATCAATCTGCTGATCCATCAGGACTTTGGCGACACCACCCGCGTGCCTGTCATTCGCTTCTTCCGAGACCAGACCGAGTTCTTCAATCCCGGTGACGCCTTCGGCTCGCGCGAGCAACTGCTCGACCCCGGCGACAAGGAGGTTCGCAACCCCAGTATCGTCAACGCCTTCCGTCGTATCGGCCTATCCGACCAGGGCGGCACCGGCGTGCGCGCCATCTTCGACGGCTGGCGGAGGCTGGGTTACATGCCACCGGAAATCGAGAACCACAAGGCCGAAAAAAGCTTCCGCTTGCGTCTGCGCAAGGAAAAACTCATTACCGAAGCCCAGCTTCTGGCACAGGCCAGCTTGGGTGTGAGCCTCTCCGGGCAGGAAGCCGATGTCTTCGCTTACCTGACCCGCAAGGGCCAGATTGACATTGCCGACGTGAAGGCGCTCACCGGCCTTTCCGGTACGGACGCCCGCCAGCTTGTCCAGCGGCTTACCGTACAAGCCTTGCTGGTGGCGCAGGGAGAAACCGGCAACGTATTCGGCCTGGCCGAGCATTTGCGACCTCACTTCTTGGCCGGAAAGCCCAGCGTTCCACCAGAAAATCAACACGTTGCAGCAGAACTTGGCGGCGAAAAGAGTACCGATCAAGCTACCGATCAAGCTGGCGTAGGTGCAGGCGAGCTTGATCGGTCACTTGATCGCTTGTCCGACATGCAGTGGCGGCTCATCGGCTTTGCCGACGTGCCTCGTTCGATGGCGGAATTTATGACCCACACGGGCTTCAAGCATCGCCCGCACTTTGTAACGACTCATCTGGAGCCACTGCTGGCCGGCGGCGTGCTGCGCCTGACCCTCCCTGACAAGCCACGCTCCCCCAAGCAGCAATACGTGCTCACAGATGTCGGGGTAAAACTCAAGGCGATGCACGGGCAAGCTGGTGTCGCAACCGAACAGGAACCAGAACAATGACAACCTCCCACTCCCTGTTCGCCGAGGAGCCTAAGCCATCCGGCCCAGTGGAATGTCTCGGCCAGACATTCCCAAACGACGAAGCCCGGCGTGGGCACTACCTGGTGATCCTTCGCGAAAAGCTGAAAGAGCCAGCCTTTCACGAGATCGAAGGATTTCCCATCGGCACCGACGAGGACATTCTGGCGCTGTCCGATCCGCCCTATTACACCGCCTGCCCGAATCCCTTCATTGAGGATTTCATCAAGCATTACGGCAAGCCCTATGACCCATCGATCCCGTATAACAAAGAGCCGTTTGCGACGGATGTGAGCGAGGGCAAGAACGACCCGATCTACAACGCCCATAGCTACCACACCAAGGTGCCGCATAAGGCCATCATGCGGTACATCCTTCATTACACGCAGCCGGGCGATGTGGTGTTCGATGGATTCTGTGGGACGGGCATGACCGGGGTTGCAGCTCAGCTTTGCGCTGACAGATCAGTAGTGCAATCGCTCGGTTATAGAGTCGAGGCGGATGGAACCATCCTTGCGTCCGAAAAGGAAAATGGCGTGGATATTTGGAAACCGTTTTCAAAGATCGGGGCACGAACGGCGATTCTCAATGATCTTTCGCCCGCTGCGACCTTTATTGCCTCCAATTACAACTCTCCGGGGGATGTCTATGAGTTTGAAAAGGACGCTAAATCAATACTGTTTCAGGTGGAATCTGAATATGGCTGGATGTATGAAACATTTCACAGTGATGGCACAACGGTGGGGCGGATCAACTACACCGTCTGGTCAGACGTATTTATCTGCCCTTACTGTGCAGGCGAGGTTGTATTTTGGAGCGCTGCTGTAGACAAGGTCGCTGGTCAGGTTCGCGATGAGTTTGCGTGTCCGCATTGCTCATCTGAAGTGACAAAACGGAATCTGGATCGCGCATGGGTGACAAAGTTTGACATCGAGATAAATACGACGGTGAGGCAAGCAAAGCAAGTACCTGTCCTTATTAATTATAATGTTGGCAAGAAAAGATTCGAGAAGACGCCGGACACCTTTGACCTAAATGTCATCGAAAGGATTGAATCGAGAAAGATTGGCCTCGAACTTCCAACAGACCTTATTCCAGCAGGGGATAAGACTGGTGAGCCTCTGAGAATCGGTCTTTCGCATGTTCACCATCTTTATACGCGTCGGAACCTAACCGCCTTTGCGGCAATGTATCAAAAATCACGTTTGCCCCTTACTAGACTAGCTCTTCTTGGCGGATACACTGTGGGTCTAAAGACAGCTCGCTTCTTACCGCTTCGGTGGATTCAGAAAGATACCGGACCAATGAAACCTCACACAGCCGGCACACTTTATCTTCCCTCCGTTTCTGGTGAGCAAAACTGGCTGAATATACTCGAAAGCCGTCTCGCCGCAACAAAGCGAGGAATTATAAGTTGCGGATCAGGGTGCACTTTCATATCAACTTCTTCAGCAACTGATCTATATGCTGAGGGCGCGCAGGTTGACTACATTTTTCTAGATCCTCCATTCGGTTCTAACCTGATGTATTCAGAACTGAACTTTCTTTGGGAGGCATGGCTGAAGGTCTATACGAACATCCAGCACGAAGCAATTGAGAACAAAACGCAGAAAAAAGATATAGGGAACTATCGCCATTTGATGACCCGCTGCTTTCAGGAGGCATTCCGAATTCTCAAGCCTGGCCGATGGATGACGGTTGAATTTTCGAATACCAAGTCAACTGTCTGGAACGCTATCCAAACCGCTCTCCAGGAAGCTGGCTTTGTGGTTGCCAACGTCTCGGCCCTCGACAAGAAGCAAGGTAGCTTCAACGCCGTGACGAATACAACGTCTGTCAAGCAAGACCTAGTAATCTCCGCTTATAAGCCCAACGGTGGCATGGAAGAGCGCTTCGCCAAGGAGGGTGGCAGCGAGGAGTCGGCTTGGGATTTTGTCCGCACTCACCTGAAATACCTGCCAACCGTAAAGCTCAAGAATGGGCAAATCGAGTTCGTCGCCGAGCGCGATCCGCGCATTATTTTCGACCGGCTGGTGGCCTGGTTTGTCCGGCATAGCTTCCCGGTACCGCTCTCCAGCCAGGAATTCCAGGGTGGTCTGTCACAGCGCTTTGCGGAACGGGATGGCATGGTCTTCCTGCCCGAGCAGGTCAGTGAATACGACAAGAAGCGGATGCAAACCACCAAAGCGCCGCAGATGGAAATGTTTATCGCCGATGAACGCTCCGCTATCGACTGGCTGTCCGACTTCCTGAAGAAAAAGCCCTCGACCTATCAGGAAATTCATCCCGAGTTCATCAAACAACTGGGGGCCGGCTGGAAGAAGCACGAGGCCAAGCCCGAACTCTCATATTTGCTGGAAAGCAACTTCCTCTGCTACGACCCCAAAGGCAAGGACGCTTTTGAGATTCCTTCGCAGATTCACAGCTATCTCTCGACGAATTGGCAGGAGTTCCGCAATCTGGCAAAGTCTGACCCTCGCCTGAAAGCCAAGGCGACTGACCGCTGGTATGTGCCCGACCCGAGCAAGGCGCGTGACCTGGAAATGATCAGGGATAGGGCGCTACTCAAGGAGTTTGAGACCTACCGTTCCTTTACTGGTCGCCGCCTGAAAACCTTCCGGCTTGAAGCCATGCGCACCGGTTTCAAGCACGCGTGGGGGAACCGGGACTACGCGACCATCATCGCCGTCGCGCAGAAAGTTCCGGAAGAGGCCCTGCAGGAAGACGAGAAACTGCTGCTCTGGTACGACCAGGCGCTTACCCGCATGGAGGACAGATAGATGGCTGTCATCGAAGGGTTTCGGGTACAGAACTATCGTGCATTGCGCGACGTGACGCTGGGCAAGCTTTCCGGTCAGCAAGCCGGGGAGCCATTGACGCCTTTCGCTGTGGTTATTGGCAAGAACGGCGTGGGCAAGAGCACCTTGTTCGATGCCTTCGGGTTCGTTGCGGATTGTTTGTCTGCCGATGTGGAAAGCGCCTGCGACATGAAACAACGAGGGGGATTTGATCGTCTTCGTTCATTGGGGATAGATGAGCCTATCCGGTTTGAAATCTATTACCGCGAAGCGCCCAATGAGCGGCCGATCACCTATGAATTGGCGATTGCGCTGGACTCATCGGGTAGGCCTTTTGTCGAAGCCGAGCTGCTCAAGCAGCGTCGCAAGGGCCAGAAGCACGGCCGGCCGTACCCCTTTCTGCGACTGCACCACGGCAAGGGCACTGTATGGGCGGGTGAAGAAGCCGTTGAGCTTGAAGGCGAGGAGGATCGTGCCCAGACCCCCGTCGAACTGACCGACACACGGCAACTCGGCATCGCCACCCTGGGCACCCTCAAGGAGCATCCGCGTATCAAGCGCTTTCGAGACTTCCTCAAAGGCTGGTATCTCTCTTACTTCTACCCGGATGCGGCGCGTAGTCTGCCGAGCGCTGGCCCGCAGCGGCATTTGAACATCCACGGCGATAACATTGGCAACGTTGTGCAGTTCATGGAGCGCGAGCACAAAGCGCGATTCAAATCCATCCTCGAACGCATTGCCGCCAAAATTCCCGGGATTGCCAGTATCGACACGCAGGTGACTGAAGACAAACGCGTGTTGCTACGCTTTAACGATGGCGCTTTTGGCGACCCATTCTTCGCCCAGCAGATGTCAGATGGCACGCTGAAAGTTTTTGCTTACCTGCTGTTGTTGGAAGACCCTGACCCGCCACCGTTCATTTGCATCGAAGAGCCAGAGAACGGCCTCTATCACAAGCTGTTGGAGGCGTTGGCCCAGGAGTTCCGGTTGCATGCCACTGGCAAGAAGAACGCACCACAGATCTTCGTAACCACGCACCAGCCCTACTTTGTTGACGCGCTGGCACCTGAAGAGGTGTGGATCCTGGAGAAAGGCACGGATGGCTATTCCACCGTGCGTCGCGTCTCCGAGTTGGTAGATGTGAATAACCTCGTGGCTGAAGGCTTACCTTTGGGTGGCCTTTGGTATAGCGACTATCTCGACGCGAGGTGAGCATGCACATCGAGATTTTGGTCGAGGACAGTTCAGGGGAGACCTTGCTGCGAGTGTTGCTACCTCGGCTGCTGGGACCCCAAGGCGAGCCGCATAGCTGGCGTTTACATGCCTACAAAGGCATCGGCAGAATTCCGCAAGGCCTGGTGACGAAAGCTGATCCCGCGAAGCGAATCCTGCTTGATCAGTTGCCAAAGCTGTTGCGGGGCTATGGCAAGACGCCAGGAGTCGATGCCGTTGTGGTCGTGCTCGATACTGACAAACGCGACTGTGCTACCTTCCTGGGCGAACTGGAATTGGCCGCCGCAGCCTGCAGCCCAGCGCCCAATACGCTGTTCAGGCTCGCGATCGAGGAAATCGAAGCCTGGTATTTGGGTGACCGGGATGCTTTGTTGGCGGCCTATCCACGTGCCAAACTGGATGTGCTTGGCAAGTATCTTCAAGACAGCGCATGTGATACGTGGGAGCTGCTCGCCGATGCCGTGCATTCAGGCGGATCGGCGGCGATAAAGAAAGCCGGCTGGCCATTGCCGGGGCAGGTAAAGCATGAATGGGCCGATCGGATTGGTCCGTTCATGGATCCGGAACGGAACCTCTCTCCCAGTTTTGGAAAACTGCGGGATGGATTGCGGCGCCTCGCCGTGGGAGCGCCTTGACGTGAGTTGGGTCGTCGGCAACTGGTGCTTGCATACGCGCCACGCCGCGCCCTGCCGTGTGGTGGACAGGCAGGATATATGGGGCGAAACCGCCTACCGCGTCTGGCTGCCCACCAGGGACGCGGTGGTACGTGCGCGACCGCAGGACTTGGCCAAGCTCGACAGCATTCAGCCAACGGTCGAGCACATCCTCCACGCCGCAGCGGCAGCCAAGCTGCTGGACGCCTTGGAAGACAAGCTCTTGCTGGCGCCCATCCAGTCCAGCGTAGTCCCTTTGCCGCACCAGCTCTACGCACTCAACCGCGCCATGAGCCGTGGCCGCATCCGCTACCTGCTGGCGGACGAGGTGGGCTTGGGCAAGACCATCGAGGCTGGGCTGATCCTACGCGAGCTGAAATTGCGCGGCATGGCCAAGCGCGTGTTGGTGGTGGCGCCCAAGGGGCTGGTGCGCCAGTGGCAGGCCGAGATGCGGCTGCACTTCGGTGAGAAGCTGCAATTCGTCGACCCGGCCGAACTCACTGCCTTCCGGCAGTGGCGAGTCAACGCAACTGAGGATGAGGAAAACCTCTGGCGGCTGCACGACCAGGTAATCTGCTCACTGGATTCGGTTAAGCCGATCGAAGGCCGCAAAGGCTGGAGCCTGGAGCAGCTGAACAACTACAACCGCGAGCGATTCGAGGACTTGATTGCGGCCTCGTGGGATCTGGTGATTATCGACGAGTCACACCGCATGGGCGGCAGCACCGACCAGGTGGCGCGTTACAAGCTGGGGGCCGCACTGGCCGAAGCAGCGCCGTACTTGCTGCTGCTGTCGGCCACGCCGCACCAAGGCAAGACCGACCAGTTTCTGCGTTTGATGCAGTTGATCGACCGCGACTCCTTCCCCGATGAGGGCAGCGTCAGCCGTGATCGCGTGCGGCCGTTCGTCATTCGCACCGAGAAGCGCGACGCCATCGATGCGGAAGGCCAGGCGCTATTCAAGCCTCGCATCACACGGCTCCAGGCCGTGGCGTGGCAAGACCGGCACGGCGCCCAGCAACGGCTGTATGAGGCGGTCACCGACTACGTGCGCCATGGCTACAATCGAGCATTGGCGGCCAAGCAGCGGCACATCGGTTTCTTGATGATCCTGATGCAGCGGCTGGTGACGTCCAGCACCGCTGCCATTCGAACCACGTTGGAGAAGCGGCAAGCCCTGCTCGATGAACCCCAGCCCCAGGCATCGCTGTTCGATTCGACCGAGATGGACGAGTGGGCGGAGTTGGACGGTCAGAGCCAAGTGGACATCGCTGTGCGGACGTCGGGCTCGGTGCAGGAGAAGGCCGAGGTTGACCTGCTATTGACTCTGGCCCGCGAAACCGAAGCCCAAGGCACGGACGCCAAGGCCGAAGCCCTGTTGGAACTGATCTACAAGCTGCAGCAGGAAGAGAACGACCCAACCATGAAGGTTTTGATCTTCACGGAGTTCGTGCCGACACAGGCAATGCTGGCGGGTTTTCTGGAAATCCGTGGCTTCTCGGTGACCCTGCTCAACGGCAGCATGAATCTCGATACGCGCGCTAAGGCGCAACAGGACTTTTCGCGCGACGTCCGGGTTCTCGTCTCAACTGATGCTGGTGGTGAAGGCTTGAACCTGCAGTTCTGTCACGTCGTCGTCAATTTCGACATGCCGTGGAATCCGATGCGAATCGAGCAGCGTATCGGCCGCGTGGACCGCATCGGCCAGCGCCATGTGGTGCGCGCCATCAACTTTGTCCTTGAAGACACTGTCGAGCACCGTGTCCGCCAGGTACTGGAAAGCAAGCTTGAAGTCATCGCGCAAGAGTTCGGCGTGGACAAGGCATCTGACGTGATGGACTCGGTCGAAGCTGAGCCGATCTTCGACGAGCTGTTCGTGCAGGGTCTGCAGGATCCGGATTCGATCGAAAAGGCGTGCGACGCCGTGATCACCCAGGTCCGCGACAAGGTCGCCGACGAGCGACAGAATACCGACTTGCTGGCAGATGCCCATACGCTGGATGCTATTGAGGCCCGCAAATGGCGCGACCACCCAGCGCAGTTCTGGCTGGAACGTGCCATCACCACAGGTCTTACGGCCCACGGCGGCAGTGCCGTGAAGAAAGGCGACGCATGGCGCATCAAGTGGGACGACGGCAGCGAATCGACGCAGGTTTGCTTCGACGCCAGGACCGCGGAGCAGAACCCCGATTGGGAATGGGTCACGTTGGAGGACCCTCGCGCCAGAGCTGTGATCAGCGAACTGCCACGCTGCGTGATCGGGCAACCGCTGCCGTTCGTCAAGATCACCGGCTTGCCTGAGACGGTGCAGGGTGTCTGGTCGCTTTGGGAGATCAGCCTTGCCGCTGAGGGCCTCAGCCGCAAGCGCTTCCTGCCGGTTTTCGCAACGGACGACGGGCGAACCTTTGTACCCACGGCCAGGCGCATCTGGAATCTGCTGTTGACTGAAGCGATCGAGATCAAGAGCGCCGCCAGCAGCGAGCAGGCTGTGCATTGGTTCGAGGCCTCCATGACTGCTGCCAAGACTCAAGGTGAGAGCTTGTTCTCTGAACTGCTCGAGGAGCACCGCTCGCGGCTGAAGGAAGATCGAGAGCGCGCCAAGTACGCCTATGACGCCCGTTATCAGGCCATTGGTCGAATTGGCTTGCCAGCCGTTCGCGAGCATCGCCGTAAGCGGCTGGATGCCGAGCACCAGACGCGCATGACGGCATTGGACGATGCAGATGCCTGCGTGCCGGATCTCAACGCGGTGATGATGCTTCGGGTGGGTTCGATATGAGCCCATGGATTGACCGCATCCTCAAGGAGTTTCCGGCCGACCTGGCCCGTTTGTGGGTCGCCGCCGACCCCGACGATGTGCTGTTGGATGAGCAGCTACTTTCAAGCCTGCGCGAGCGTGGCTTCGAACTGATGCCCTTCGAAGACTCGGTCGCGTTCCGTGCTGAGTATGAAGATCGCTATCGCTGCGCATGGGACCGTGGGGACACCGCGCCAGCCAGGTCACTTGTGCTGCACCTGCGCGGCACCAACACGAGTGATCTGCCCTGGGACTACCTCAGGCAAGCGCGTCGCGTGAGCCTGAGTCTTGCCGACCTGTTCCCGAAACTCAGCTACTCAGTCGTTCGGCAGATCGGCAGTGAACACCATGAGGCGCTGTTCGCTGCGCAGGCCAAGCACGCACCACAGGCACTCGGTGAATTGGCGACCAAAGAGTTCATCCTGACGCACATCTTCAAGATCAGCCCGCATCTGATTTCGCGGCCCGAGGACCTGTGGCGCGAGTTGTTGCGACTGCACTACCGTGATTCCCCTTTGCCGGCGGTCCTGGCTGCGCATGTGGCCCATGTGCTTGGCGAGCATGCGGAGTTCAAGGGTTTGCCGATCGGCGAACTGTTCGGGTCGAAAAGCGCCTTACTTCGCGTGATCCAGGATGCATGGTATCGCTACCTGTCGCGCCTTGGCGTGACCGGGATACGTACCGGGGAGCCTAGGCCGACGGATCTTGTGGCTACCGCAGAAGTGCCGTTTGAGCACCCGGACGTGCGGGTAATCATCGACTCGATGTTCCTGGATGGGCTGCTCCACCCGCTTGCCGTTCAGGGTCTGCCTGCCCGCATTCCGGAGTGGGCGAAGGCCGGCATCGTGCGAGACCCGTTGGCACTGCGCAACCTCGTAGCGGAGGGCATCAAGGGCATTCTCCAGTCACTGCCAACGCTGGAATCCTCATGCCGCGACTGGGCCAACCTGGCCCGACGCTTGGGTGAGGTCATCGCCCGCTTCCACGGCTTGGACTCGGCTCGTGCCGAAGGGCTGAAGACCCTGATCAGCGAGCTGCAACTCGCTAGCGATGAGCGCTTGCGGGAGTGGGTAACCAAGCACTACGCTGACTTGCCATCCCTGCCCGTGGCGAAGGGTCCGGTCATGGTTCACCACGTGCCGCGCTTTCTTTCCATGCGACGCAGCTCTGGCGAGAGCAAGATCGCACTACTGGTGTTCGACGGCCTTGCCGTCGACCAGTGGGTCCAGATCCGGGAGTCTCTGGCCAGACGCACACCGAAGCTCGGCTTCGACGAGAGCGCTTGTTTTGCCTGGCTGCCGACATTGACGTCGGTGTCCCGACAGGCGCTGTTCTCAGGGCTCAAACCACGAGAGTTCGCGGACACGATCGACACAACTTCACCAGAGCCGAACCAGTGGTCCCGGTTCTGGCAGGACCAAGGCTTGCGCGTCAATGAGGTCCTATACCGCAAGGGCATCAAGCGTATCGACCAATTGGCTGATCTGGACGCGGGCCTGTCTGAACCGTTGATCAAGATCGCTGGCATCGTGGTCGACACCGTGGATGAGATCGTGCATGGTTCGGTGCTCGGCAAACGTGGCATCGCCACCCAAATCGAGGGCTGGTGTGAGACGGGTTTCGTCGATCGTCTGTTCTCGCTGCTGCTCGACAAGGGCTTCAACGTCTACCTGACTGCCGACCACGGGAATGTGGAGGCGGTCGGCCAGGGTCGGCCCAACCAAGGTGTAGCCGCCGAGATGCGCGGCGAGCGGGTCCGAACTTACCGCAGTGATGCCTTGGCCACAGAATCGGCTGCGGCCAATCCGGGCAGCTACCGTCTGGATATCGCTGGACTGCCTGCGAACTTCATGGCCCTATTCGCCGGCGGACGTACAGCCTTCATGCAGCGAGGCGAACCTGCCGTGGTACACGGCGGCATCTCGGTTGAAGAACTGTTGGTGCCCTTTATCAAAGTCAGGTATGTGAGTTGACTGAATGAGTCTGACCGCCCCACAAATTGGCTTCGACCGCTTCATCCAGCTCGACTGGGTAGCTGCAGCGTTGAAGGTGCGTGCCGGGTTGGCCAAGCTCGATGAGCTGAATGATCTGCTGGATGTCGCCGGCCTTGGTTTGGCTGCCAGAAAGAAGACTCGTACGGTTCTGAACCGACTTTGGCTTGAACCGCGAGTGGACCTTGTCGATTTCGCCAATCGTGGCGCCGAGATCTTCAAGGCAAATCCGAGTGTCTCCGTCGCAGCGTTGGCTTGGGGAATGGCGATCGCAACCTACCCGTTCTTCGGCAAGGTTGCCGAACTGGTGGGCCGCCTGTCTGCGCTGCAGGGCGACTGTAGTTCCGCAGAGGTGCATCGGCGGATGAGCGAGATTTACGGTGAGCGCGAAGGTATCTATCGCATGAGCAATATGGTTCTACAGTCGCAGGCTGGCTGGGGCGCTATAGAGCGAGTGGAAAAAGGTAAACGCTTAATTCGTTGCTCCCCGATTGCGCTAACCGAAAACGAGCCTGTAGCAGTGTGGCTCGTGGAAGCCACGCTGCGCTACGCCGGGAGGTCCGTGTCAATAGCGTCGCTGCAATCGATGGCCGTGCTTTTTCCGTTCGTTCTCGACCAGTCGCTGGCTTACATGGTCTCGAATAGCTCCTATTTGGAGCTTCGATCTGAAGGAGCCGGTACTCAGTTTGTTTCGCTCCGCGACTAAGGGTCATGACAATTCAAGCTCACCCGATGACGAGAGTCATGGCCGTTTGCGTTAATCCGGCCGGTAGCGCTCGCGCGACGCGATTCTAGCGGCGTTCGTAAACCACGAAATCGAAGGCCGGTGGTCGCTCAGTCGCAGCGGCATCTGCTGGCTGGACATTGCCGGCGCGGCGCGACACCTCGCGCCACTCGCCGGGCGCGATTTCGGGGAAGAAGCAGTCGCCGGGACGGTCATCGGCGACTTCGGTCAGGTAAAGCCGTTTTGCCAGCGACAAGGTTTGCCGATAAAGCTCTGCGCCACCAATCACGAAGACCTCGCTGGCGTCGCCGGCAATGGCGATCGCCGCTGCCATCGCTTCATCGATCGAAGCGGCGCGAGTGGCGCCGTCTGTCAGCAGGGCCGGGTCGCGGCTCACGACGATATTATGCCGCCTGGGCAATGGCCGAAAGGCCGCCGGCAGCGATTCCCAGGTCTTTCGGCCCATGATCACGGTCTTGTCGCGAGTCGTTTCACGAAAGTAGCGCAGGTCCTCCGGCAGGTGCCAGAGCAGTTGCTGGCGCAGGCCAATGGCCCGCTTGCTGCCGACTGCGGCGATCAGCGAGAGGATCATCGGCGACCCCGGCGGCGCTGCCCTCTATCGTTGATCATGGCCTCAAACCGCAATCGGCGCCGTGATGTGCGGATGCGGATCGTAAGCCATCAGGCTGAAGTCCTGAAAGCGGAAGGCGAACAGGTCGTCTACCGCCGGATTGAGGCGCATGCTCGGCAGTGGGCGTGGTGCACGAGTCAATTGCAGCCGCGCCTGCTCGACGTGATTACTGTAGAGGTGCGCGTCACCCAGGGTGTGCACAAAGTCGCCGGGCTGGTAGCCACAGACCTGCGCCAGCATCAGCGTCAGCAAGGCGTACGAAGCGATGTTGAACGGCACACCGAGGAAAATGTCGGCGCTGCGCTGGTACAACTGGCAGGAAAGCTTTGGACGACGATCGACGTCGGCGGCGGTCGCGGCGGCGACGTAGAACTGGAACAGGGCGTGGCAGGGCGGCAGCGCCATGCGCTCGACGTCGCCAGGATTCCAGGCAGTCACCAGATGGCGACGCGAATCGGGGTTGTTTTTCAGACTGGCGACGAGTTGCGCGAGTTGGTCGATTTCACGCCCGTCCGCCGTTTGCCAGTGTCGCCACTGGTGGCCGTAGACCGGGCCCAGCTCACCGTTCTCGTCAGCCCATTCGTCCCAGATGCGGACGCCGTTCTCGCGCAGGTAGGCGGTGTTGGTGTCGCCCTGCAGGAACCATAACAGCTCGTGGATGATCGACCGCAGGTGCAGCTTCTTGGTGGTCAACAGCGGGAAGCCGTCGCCGAGGTCGAAGCGCATCTGCCAGCCAAACACCGAGCAGGTGCCGGTGCCGGTGCGGTCAGCCTTGGTGTTGCCGTGTTCGAGGACGTGGCGCATCAGCTGAAGATATTGTTGCATGCGTTCTACCGGTCGATCTGTCAGCCCGAATTGTAGAGTAGTAGCTCGTCGCCAAACAGCAGCAGTTGCCCGCGCCAGATCGCCTGCTCACCGCCAGGCGGCAACAGCCGATCAAATTTCGACCGCGTCCTGGTTTACAATTCGCCGTCTTCCCTCGCCGGCTCTCGACAAGGTCGTGTTCCCCATGCGCCTCAGTTTCTTTCCGCAACGTCCCGACCATCCGCTCGCTGACCCGAAAGAGTTGAAGCGGATCCTTGCCGAGCTGCACCTCGACAAACCGGCCAAGGCCATCGACGAGGTGCGGGGCTGGTTCGAGTCGCTGGAGCACGCCGAGCATTTTCGCCTGGACCGCTATTTCGACGTGCTTCGCCAGCTCGACGAAGCCGCGCAGGCGCATCTGCGGCCGCTGCTGCGCGACTACCTGCAGGCGCCACGCCTGTCGAGAGTCGAAGAGGAGCGCCAGTGGGCGAGAAACTATGGCTATTGGCACGACATTGCCGCGCTTTACAACGGCTGCCTCGAACGCGCCCGACTCGACCCCAAAAGCAAGGGCAGCGAGGCCTTCGGAGCGTCCGTGCCACTGGCCATGCTGCGCACGCAAGCCGCTCGCTGCGCGCAGCTCAAGTGGCTGGCGTATCGCTACCGCAGCAGTGCCGAAGACATTTGGAAGTCCCTGGGGACAAACTATCTGGCGGCCGAGCCGGCTGCCCACACGCAGAAATCCCTACAGCTCTATCCCGCGCAGAGCGGCCTGAGCAGCGTTGCGCAGCAATACCTGCATGCGGTGGTTTTTGCGACCTCGTCGGTGGACAGCTTGATGCCCTTGCAGATCGAGCTGGCAGACCGGCTGATTGCCCACTTCCTGCCACACTTCGTGTTGTCGCCGCATTGCTCTGCCGACAGCGTGTACTGGGTCGACGCCGGCAATGGTCTGGCGCCGCTGCGACTGGCGCGGCCGCCGACGGCGCAGCAATCGGGCCTACGCTACTTCTCGCCAGCGACGGCGCCGCAGGCGCTCGACGAACTGATCCACGTTGTCGAGCAGGGTGAGGTGCCGCCGGACCTCAATCTTGGTGGCAAGTATACTCAGCGTGTGTTGCTGCCGGTCCTGCGTCATCTGCGCCTGCACTGGGCCCTGCGACCGCCGCAGCGGCAGCATCGGCGACACGCGGTGACGACGCGAATGCTGGTGCTGCGTGGTTTCGACGAAAGCTATACGGTGTTCTCCGGAGTTCAGCCAAGTCCGACCGATGTGCCAAATATCGAAAACTGGGTCGTCGAGAACGTCAGTCTTGGCGGCTTCCGCGCCTACCTGGACGACGCACCGGCGGTACAGGCCAAGCTTGGCGCGCTGCTCTGCGCGCAGCCGGAAGGCGGCCAAAACTGGTTGCTCGGGGTGGCCCGCCGCTTCAGCCGGAATACCGCCCGGCGCGCCAACCTGGGCGTGCAGGTGCTAGCCAGGCAGGCGCAAAGCATCGAGTTGCGACCGCGCCGCAGCGGCTTCTCGGCGGCGATCGCCATTCCCGGGATCTGGTTGTGTGATGGTGGCCAGGCGGGCGTCGAGCGCATCGTCTTGCCGCTCGGTGGCTTCAACGTCCGTGAAGCGGTCGAGTTCAGCCACGACGGCCGGCTGTTTTCCTTGCGGCCGGTGGACCTGGAAGAGACCGGCAGCGACTTCGAAATCGGTCGTTTCCACGTCCAGAAGCTTTCTTGAGGCGCGCCGCCCTCAGTCTTTTGGCGCTGGCCGGAGCGCCGACTTGGGTCGGAAGGCTTTGACGACCTCGTCGGCGGTTTCGACGTAGGGACCGCCCAACAGGTCGATGCAGTAGGGAACGGCGGCGAAAATGCCGTTGACCAGCACCGTGCCGTCGGCTGCTTTCACGCCCTCCAGCGTTTCCCTGATCGACTTGGGTTGCCCCGGTAGATTAAGGATCAGCGCCTGGCCACGGATCACCCCGAGCTGCCGCGAGAGGATCGCGGTCGGCACGAAGTTCAGGCTGATCCGCCGCATCTCCTCGCCGAAACCGGGCATCAGCTTGTCGGCGACGGCCAGGGTCGCCTCCGGCGTGACGTCGCGGAGCGCCGGGCCGGTGCCGCCGGTAGTCAGGACCAGCTGGCAGCCGAGCGCGTCGACCAGTTCGATCAAGGCTCTTTCGATCGACGCCTGGTCGTCGGCGATCAGGCGCGTGACCGTCCGCCACGGGCTGCGCAGCGCGCGCTCGAACCACTCCTCGAGAGCCGGGATTCCCTGGTCCTGATAGACGCCTTGCGAGGCACGGTCGCTGATCGACAGCAGGCCGATCAGCAGTTCGCGGTCAGCCTTGATCGTCGTCATTGTCATGATCCTCGTCGGCGGATTTGGCCTGCGTCGCGCCATCCATTTCCTTGAGCAGCTGGAAGAGCGCGCGGTAGCTGCGCGGTGCTTTGCCCTGCGTCTGTTCGAGCAGCGCCGCACGGCGTAGCGAGCGCAGACGCTGCAGGTCTACCGACGGGCAGGCTTCGGCAATTCCGTAGAGGACTCCTTCGTCGGCCAGCAATTCGCTGCGCAGGCGCTCGATGCGGTGCAGTTTCGCCGTCTCGTCGACGGAGTCACCGCGAACGACCGCCAGCGAGCGGCGAATCGGCTCCGGGTCCACGTCGCGCATCAGCCGGCCGACGTACTGCAGTTGTCGGCGCCGCGCCTCGTCGTGCCGCGTCATGCGCTGCGTCGCCCGCACCGCCTCGCGCAAATCGTCGGGCATCTCGACCCGCTTCATGCGGTCGGCCGGCAGGTCGACGAGTTCCTTGCCGAGCTCCTGGAGAGCCTCCATGGCCCGCTTGCGCTGCGTCTTGGATGGCGCAGTCTGCTCTTCTTCGGGGGTGTCCATTGTCTGCTGACTCGTCTATCGCGGTGGCCACTGGCCTGCGCAGGGGGTGAAAAGCCGGAACGGGTGGTCTCCGGGGAACTGCTATGATAGCGACTTTTGCTTTTGGTCACCGCCCCATGCCCCGTTCAGCCGTTAGCGAATCGCGCTTCAGTCACCGTGTCGACACCCTGCAGCAACTGGCGCGAGACGTTCTTGCGCATGCCGAAAAGAACGGCGCGAGCGCCTGCGAGGTCGACGTCTCGGACGGCTTCGGTCAGTCGGTAACGGTTCGCCGCGGCGAGATCGAAACGATCGAATACAACCGCGACAAGGCGATTGCCGTCGCGGTCTACCTCGGGCAGCGAAAAGGGCAGGCCAGCACCTCCGATTTTTCGCCGACGGCGCTGCGCGAAACCGTAGACGCGGCACTGAACATCGCCCGCTTTACCGCCGCCGATCCCTGTGCCGGCCTGCCCGCTGCCGAGCTGCTGGCGATCGCCAGCGAGCGCTTGCCGAGCCTTGATCTCTACCACCCCTGGCTGCTCTCGGTCGAAGGCGCCGTCGAGCTTGCGCAGCGTTGCGAGCAGGCGGCTTTCGCCGTCGGCCCACAGCTCAGCAACTCCGAAGGCGCCAGCGTCTCGACCCAGGAAGGGCATTTCATTTCGGCCAACAGCCTGGGTTTCATCGGCGGCTACCCGACCTCGCGGCATTACCTGTCGTGCTCGATGATTGCCGGCGAGAATGAGCGCATGCAGCGTGACGACTGGTATTCGATTGCTCGCGATCCGCAGGCCATCGGCAGCGCCGAGTCGATCGGTGAGCACGCCGCCCGGCGAGCACTGTCGCGTCTCGGCGCGCGCAAGATCAAGACCTGTAAGGTACCGGTTCTTTTCGAAGCACCACTCGCCTCGTCGCTGATCGGCCACTTTGTGCATGCCGTCAGCGGTGGCAGCCTGTACCGCAAGACGTCTTTCCTGGTCGACAGCCTGGGCAAGCGCGTTTTCTCGAAAAAACTGCAAATCAGCGAGCGACCACACCTGGCAGGCGCCCTGGCGAGTTCTTATTTCGACAGCGACGGCGTCGCCACGCATGACCGCGAACTGGTCGTCGACGGCCGGCTGCAGGGCTACTTCCTGAGCGCCTACACGGCGCGCAAACTGGGCATGGTGACGACCGCCAACGCCGGCGGTTGTCACAATCTGATCGTCCGTCCCGGCAAGCGCGATTTTCGCGGTCTGCTCAAGAAAATGGGGCGCGGCCTGCTGGTCACCGAGTTGCTCGGGCATGGCGTCAACTACGTCACCGGTGACTACTCGCGCGGCGCCGCCGGCTACTGGATCGAGGACGGCAAGATTGCTTACCCGGTCGAAGGAATCACCATCGCCGGCAATCTTCGCGACATGTTCAGGAACATCGCGGCGGTCGGCAACGATGTCCTGGTGCGGGGATCGAAGCAGGTCGGTTCGCTGCTCGTCGAACAGATGAAGATCGCCGGCCGTTAGCCGGTGCGCGCTGCGCTTCGCTGTACCCCGCCGTAGCGCGGCCGGCGGCCACCCGGGCGCAGACGAGTGCCCTTTTCGCTTTGCCGACTGCCTGTCGTGGCCAGCGCCAAGGGCACCTCGGAAAGCGATTCCCTACGGCCTTATCGATGCTCCCGTTAGCCATCCATCGCTCGAAGCGAGCTATCGGTAAATCCGTATTTCATCGCCGATTCCTTTCGCTATAATCGCCTGGCAACAACTTTACAAGAACACTAGAGGAGACAAGTTGTGGAAAGACGAAATTTTTTAGCAAAAGCAGGGGCGGGCGCAGCCGCTTTGGGCCTGGTGGCGTGTGGCAAGAAGGAGGAAGCCAAACCCGCGGCAAGCACCGCGGCGGCTCCAGCAGCGGCTCCGGCCGCCGCGCCAGGCGCCGGTGCCGAGATTCACTGGCGCCTCGCCTCGAGTTTCCCGAAGAGTCTCGACACCATCTATGGTGGCGCTGAGGTGATGGCCAAACGCGTCGCCGAAGCTACCGGCGGCAAGTTCCAGATCCAGGTCTTCGCCGGCGGCGAAATCGTTCCCGGTCCCGCAGTGTTCGACGCGGTCAAGGACAACACCGTGGAAATGGCGCATACGGCGTCGTACTATTTCTTCGGCAAGGATCCGACTTACGCCTTCGACTGCGCCATTCCCTTCGGAATGAACAACCGCCAGCTCGATGCCTGGATGCGTTACGGCAACGGCGGCAAGTTGTTGGGTGAGTTCTTCGGCAAGTCCAATATCGTGCCAATTCCCTGCGGTAATACCGGCACGCAGATGGGCGGCTGGTTCCGCAACGAAATCAAGACGGTCGCCGACATCCAGGGGCTGAAGATTCGTATCGGGGGATTCGCTGGCGAGGTGCTGACCAAGCTGGGAGCGGTTCCGCAGCAGATCCCGGGCGGCGACATCTATCCGTCACTCGAGAAGGGCACCATCGACGCCGCCGAGTGGGTCGGCCCCTACGACGATCAGAAGCTCGGCTTCAACAAGGTCGCCAAGTACTACTACTATCCGGGTTGGTGGGAAGGTGGTCCGCAGCTGTCGGTCTATGTCAACAGCGCCAAGTACGCCGAGCTGTCGCCGGAGTACAAGGCGATCCTGCACATGGCTTGCGCCGACGCACACGTCGACATGATGGCCAAGTACGACGCCAAGAACCCGATCGCGCTCAAGGAGCTGGTTGGTTCGGGTACGCAACTGCGGCAGTTTCCGAAGGCCGTGATGGACGCGTCGCACAAGGCGGCGATGGAGGTCTACGCCGAAACGTCGGCGAAGAATGCCGAGTTCAAGAAAATCTACGACGACTACAAGAAGTTCATGGACGACGAAGTGCTCTGGTTCCGCATCGCCGAAGGTTCGTACTCGAACTACCTGGCGACCATCAAGTAAGTTGCCTCTGAAATAGCGCCCGTCGCAGGGAGCCGGACACCGGCTCCTTTTCGGCGAAAAAAACGGCGGCCAATGGCCGCCGTTTTTTTTCGCGCGCCGCACGGCTGGCTGCCGTGCGGGTCGGCAGACGTTGCCGGCTACTTGCCCTGCTCCTTGAGCATGTCGAGAATGGCGTCGGTAGCGGCCGCTCCGGGCCTGGGCTTGTCCTGCTTCGGCGCGTCGAGTGCGTCGGGCACCGCCGGAGCGCCGTAGCCGCCGCTGCCGCCATAGTCCGACGTCGGGATGTCGATTTCGACCGTGTCGAGATCGACCTTGACCTTCTTGTCGAGGCCAAAGGTTACCAATTGCGGGAAGGCGATCAGCAGGCCGACCATGATCACCTGAATGCAGACGAAGGGAATCGCACCCCAGTAGATGTCGGTAGTCTTGACCGAGGCCGGCGCCACCGAGCGCAGGAAAAACAGCGCAAAACCAAAAGGTGGGTGCATGAACGAGGTCTGCATGTTCACCGCCAACAGAATCCCGAACCAGATCAGGTCGATCCCCAGCGCTTGTGCGACTGGCCCGAGCAGCGGCACGACGATGAACGAGAGCTCGAAAAAGTCGAGGAAGAACGCCAGCAGGAAGACCAGCACGTTGACCACGATCAGGAAGCCGACCTCGCCGCCCGGCAGTCCGGTAAGCAGATGCTCGACCCAGCGGTGCCCGTCGACGCCATAGAAAGTCAGCGAGAAGACGCGCGCACCAACCAGGATGAAGATCACGAAGGTGGTCAGCTTGGCGGTCGATTCCATCGCCTGCTTGAGCAGCGCCAGCGACAGTCGCCGACGCACCAGGGCCATGATCAGTGCGCCGGTGGCGCCCATCGCGCCGCCCTCGGTTGGCGTCGCTATGCCCATGAAGATCGTGCCGAGTACCAGGAAGATCAGCATCAGCGGCGGCACCATGGTCGTCAGCGCGCGCACGAACAATTTGCCGCCGTGCAGCGTCCGGGCCGCGGCGGGCAGCGCCGGCACCCAGTCGGGTCTGAAGATCGCCACCAGCGCCACGTAACCGACATACATGAAGGTCAGCACGATCGCTGGAATGAATGCACCCTGGTACATGTCGCCGACCGACTTGCCCAACTGGTCGGCCATGATGATCAGCACCAGCGATGGCGGCAGGATCTGCGCCAGCGTTCCGGACGCGGCGATGATACCGGTCGCCAGTTTGGTGTTGTAGCCGTAGCGCAGCATGATCGGCAGCGAGATCAGTCCCATCGAAATCACCGATGCGGCGACCACGCCGGTGGTCGCGGCGAGCAGCGCGCCGACGAAAATCACCGCGAAGGCGAGACCGCCGCGCAGCGGTCCGAACAGCTGACCGATGGTGTCGAGCAGGTCCTCGGCCATTCCCGAGCGTTCGAGGATCAGACCCATGAACGTGAAGAAGGGGATGGCCAGCAAGGTGTCGTTGCTCATGACGCCGAAAATGCGGTCGGGCAGCGCCTGGAACAGCTGCGGCCCGAGCAGACCGAGCTCGATGCCGATCAAACCGAAGAAGATGCCGTTGGCGGCCAGCGCGAAGGCTACCGGGAAACCGACGAGCAGGAAGAGGACCATCGACGCGAAGATGATCGGCGCCATGTTGTGGATCAGGAACTCGGTCATCAGAGTTCTCCCTGCCGGGCCTTGATGGCCAGCGCCAGCTCTTCTTCAGCGGTCGGTTTGTGGGGCTTGGCGGTCGGATCGGGACAAAGTCCCTGGATAAAACCGATTCGCTTGATCAATTCCGAGACGCCCTGAATGACCAGCAGAAAGAAGCCGATCGGTACCAGCAGGCGTACCGGCCAGATCGTCAGTCCGCCAGCGTTGCTCGATTGCTCGTTGTTATGAAACGCGAGGAGGAAGATCGGCCACGACATGTACATGATCGCGATGGCCATCGGCAGCAAAAAGAAGATGATCCCGAAGACGTCGATCCACGCCTGTCCGCGCTTCGAAAAGCGGCCAGCGATGAGGTCGATGCGCACGTGCTCGTTGCGCATCAGCGTGTAGCCCGATCCAAGAAGAAAGATCGCCGAGAACAGGTACCACTGGATCTCGAGAAAGGCATTCGAGCTGTAGTCGATGGTGTAGCGCATGACGGCGTTGCCCGCGCCGATCAGCGTAACGATCAGAACCAGCCAGATGATGCTCTTGCCGACGCGTTCGGTAAGACCGTCGATCAGAGTCGACAGCTTGAGTAAAGCATTCACGGGACAATCCTCCTTTGACAGCTGAAAATACGGTCCTCGCGGACCCGGTCGCTGGCCACCTGCCTCTTCGTCGGGCATTGTTCTCGGCCGCTGTACCAAAAAACCACACAGCGCTGGCACGGTGGCAAGAAGGCGGCACGATTATGGCACATCTTTTATTTATGCGAGGGCGCTTGTGTATTGCGAAAACCATCCCGCCAAGATGGAACAATATCTTGCTGATCAGGTGTTTACGCGCGCAGGTCCGGTTGCGGAAAGCGGCGCCGGAACGAGCCGCAACGCCTGGCCAGCGGGCTGGCGACGTTTGCGGCGACGCGAAGAACGCGCCAAATCGCTGGCTGTGCTTCGCCGAGGAATCGCGATGCGCTGGCCGCAACGCGTGGCGCCGCACCGCCGCTGCCGCGGTGGCGCGCTAAACGGCCGCCATCAGGCGGCGACCGCCGTCGTGCCGTCGACTCGCTGTACGCGATAGCAGGCGGCGTAGAGCGCCGGCAGAAAGAGCAGGGTCAATAGCGTGGCGACGATCAGGCCGCCCATGATGGCCACCGCCATCGGTCCCCAGAAGACGCTGCGGGTCAGCGGAATCATCGCCAGAATCGCTGCCGCGGCGGTCAGCATGATCGGCCGGAAGCGCCGGACGGTGGCGCCGACGACGGCCTCCCAGGCCGCCGCGCCGGCTTTTTCGTCCTGCTTGATCTGATCGACCAGGATGACTGCGTTGCGCATGATCATCCCCGACAAGGCGATCACGCCAAGGTTGGCGACGAAGCCGAAGGGCACCTTGAAGATCAGCAGCGCGGCGGCGACGCCGATCAGCCCGAGCGGCGCCGTGAGTAGTACCAGAACGCTGCGGCCGACGTTCTGCAACTGGATCATCAGCAAGGTGATGACGCCGACCAGCATCAGCGGCATCACCGCCTTGATCGAATTTTCGCCCTTGGCCGACTCCTCGGTGGCGCCGCCGGCTTCGATCCGGAAGCCGGCGGGCAGGCGGGCGCGCAGGGCGTCGAGCCGCGGATCGATCTGCGCGGTCACCACCGGCGCCTGGATGCCGTCGCGAATATCGGCGCGCACGGTCACCGTAGACAAGCGGTTGCGGCGCGCGATGACGCCGTCCTCGAGCGCGTAGTTGATCCTGGCCAGCTGCGCCAGCGGCACGTAGCGGCCGCTGGCGGTATGGATGTTGATGTCGGCCAGTGCCGAGATCCTGGCGCGTTCGTCGCCGGCAGCGCGCGCGACGACGTCGATCAACTGATCGCCCTCGCGCATTTGCGTGATGGTGATGCCGGTGAGCATCGAATTGAGGAAGCCGGCGAGTTCCTGCGAACTGATCCCCAGAGCGCGCGCCCGGTCCTGGTCGATATCGATGCGGACCACCTTGCTCATCTCGTTCCAGTCGAAGTTCACTTCCTGCAGGTGCGGATTGGCGCGCATCACCGCGGCGACCTCGCCGGCTGCGCGCCGCAACTCGCCGAGGTCCTCGCCGGAGACGCGAAACTGCACCGGGAAGCCGATCGGCGGACCATTTTCGAGACGCAGGACGCGTGTCCGCAGGCCGCTCCAATCGCCGCCAGCGTCGGCAAAGCGCTGTTCGAGGCGGCGCTTGAGGTCTTCGCGCGATTCGAGGTCGCGGGTGGTGACGACAAACTGCGCGAAGTTGTCGTTGAACAACTGCTGGTCCAGCGGCAGGTAGAAGCGCGGGCTGCCGTTGCCGAGGTAGCTGGCGTAATAGCGGACCGACTTCGCCATTTCGGGTTCGGCGAGCAGCTGCTCGACCCGCCGGGTCTGCGCCTCGGTCGCTGGCAGCGACGCGCCATTCGGCAGCCACAGGTCGACCAGCAACTCCGGGCGACTCGAGGCCGGGAAGAACTGTTTCTCGACGCCGAGCGCGAGCACCGCCAGCGCCGCCGCGAAGGCGATGGTGGTGGCGCCGATGACCAGCCAGCGATGACACAGCGACCACTCGATGCTGGCTCGCACGCGCCGGTAGAAAGGCGTCCCGTAAGTATCTTCGCCGTGCTGCTGCGCCTTGCGCCGGAGCTTGTCGGGGTCGAGCAGCAGATAGCCCAGATAGGGGGTAAACACCACCGCCACCAGCCACGACACCAGCAGCGCGATACTCACCACGGCGAAGATCGAGAAGGTGTATTCGCCGGCTCCCGACTTGGCCAGGCCCACCGGCATGAAGCCGATGGCGGTGATCAGCGTGCCGGTGAGCATCGGGAAAGCGGTCGAGGTGTAGGCGAAGGTTGCCGCCCGAAAACGATCCCAGCCCTGTTCCATTTTGACGACCATCATCTCGACGGCGATGATCGCGTCGTCGACCAATAGCCCCAGGGCAATGATCAGCGCACCGAGCGAAATCCGCTGCAGATCGATGCCGAAAACGGCCATCAACAGGAAGGTCACCGCCAGGACCAGCGGAATCGACAGCGCGACGACGGCGCCGGTGCGCATCCCGAGACTGAGGAAGGAAACCGCCAGAACGATCAGCACCGCCTCGGCCAGCGACGACATGAACAGGGTCATCGACTGGCTGACGATCTCGGGTTGATCGGCGACGACGTGAATGTCGATCCCCAGCGGCAGTTCCTGCTGCAGGCGAGCGGTTTCGGCGTGCAGGCGCTGGCCGAGCTGGATCACGTCGCCGCCCTTGTTCATGGCCACGGCGATGCCGATCGCGTCGGCGCCGTGGACGCGCATGCGCGGCGTCGGCGGGTCGGCAAAGCCGCGTTTGACGTTCGCGATGTCGCCCAGGCGGAATAGTCGCCCACCGGCCTCGATGCCGATTTCGCGAATGCTGGCGATCGACTCGAAGTCGCCGGAGACGCGAATTCGCACCCGATCGGAGGGCGTTTCGTAGAAGCCGGCCGGCGTCATCGCGTTCTGTTTGCGCAGTGCGTCGACGATGGTCATCGGGTTCAGCCCGAGCGTCGCCAGCTTGGCGTGCGACACCTCGATGTAGATCTTCTCTTCCTGGACGCCAACCAGCTCGGTCTTCTTGACGTCGGGCAGGCGGCGCAACTCACGTGCGATGCGGTCGGCGTGCCGGCGCAGTGCCGCCAGGTCGAAGCCGTCGCCGGTCAGCGCCAGGATGGTAATGAAGGTGTCGCCGAACTCGTCGTTGACGAACGGGCCCTGCACGCCTTGTGGCAGCGTGTGCCGCAGGTCGCCGATCTTCTTGCGCACCTGATACCACGCTTCGGGTACCTCTTTCTTGGGTGTGTAGTCCTTCAGCAGGATCGTGATCAGCGATTCGCCAGCGCGCGTCTGCGAGCGCAGCACGTCCACCCAGGGGACCTCCTGCAAGCGCTTCTCGATGCGTTCGGTGACCTGCAGTTCGACCTCGTGCGCTGTCGCACCGGGCCACAGCGTCCGCACGACCATCGCCTTGAAAGTGAAATCGGGGTCTTCGGCGCGGCCCAGTTTGAAGTACGCGACGACGCCGCCGAGCATCAGGACGACCATCAGGTAGGCGACCAGCGAACGGTGGCGCAGCGCCCATTCGGACAGGTTGGGAGGGCTCATTGCAGCGGCGTTGGTAATCGCCCCGGGGTGGCGGCCAGAGCGGTCGGCGGATCGGTGGGCGGCAGCGGCTGATCGACGACACGCACGCGCTCGCCGGCGCTCAGCTTATGGACGCCAGCGACGACGATTCTTTCGCCTGCCTGCGCGCCACTGTTCAGCAGCGCACTGTCTTCACGGTAGCTGGCGACGCTTACCGGTCGCAAAACGACGCGCTGATCGGCCATCACCACCCACAGCGCAGGCTGTCCGTCGTGCTGGAAAATAGCCGTCAGCGGCACCGCCAGTCGTGCCTGGCCCTGTGGACGAAGAAAACGCAGCTTGGCGGTCATCCCGAGCAGAATCCGGGCGTCGGGATCGCTTATCGAGACGCGCGCCGCGTAGGTGCGCGTCACCGGGTCGGCGACCGGCGACAATTCGCGCAAGCGGCCGTGATAGCGCGCCTGCGGGTCGGCCCACAGGCTCACCTCGGCGTCCTCGAGCGCGCGCACTTCCGGCATCCGTCCCTCGGGAATCGCGATTGCCACTTCAAGCGTGTCGGCGCTTGCCAGCCGCATCACCGGTTGGCCGGCGGCGACCACCTGCCCGACCTCGGCGGTGATTACGCCGACGACGCCGGCGTGATCGGCGCGTAGGACCGTGTATGCTTCCTGGTTGCGCGCCAGGTCGGCGTGAGCCTGCGCGGCCTTGAAAGCGGTTTCCTTGCTCTCGAGCGCCGCCTGACTGACAAAGTTCTTGTCGCGCAGATCGCGGAAACGCCGTAGATCGGCGTTCGCCAGTTGCTCTTGCGCGGCGGCCGCTGACGCCGACAGCGCTGTATCGCCTGGATCGAGCCGGGCCAGCACCTGCCCGGCCTTGACCAGCGCGCCGGCATCGACCAGGCGCGCGCTGATCTTGCCGGGAATGCGGAAGGCCAGCGGCGTTTCGTGGCGCGAGCGAACCTCGCCCGAGTAACTGACGAGCTCGTCGCCGGCGCTGTCACCGAGGACGCGCGTCAGCACCGGACGGATCATTTCGGGAGCTGACACTTCCTGGTTACAGGCCGCGAGCAAGGCCAGCAAGGCCACGACCACGCCGAGGCGAAGCCAGCTGCCCGGAACGACCGCGACTGCTTTCATGCGCCACTTCCCGTCACCGCTCCGCGCGGCGCCGCGGGCACGCATTCGGTGCCGCACAGACCGCGCAGCAGCAGCTCGAAATGCGTCTGCAAGTAGGCTTCCGGTGACGTTTGCTGCTCGCCGAAGCAGCGCGATGAACGCGAGATCGCCAGTAGCAGCAGCGGCGCCATGATCACCTCGACGGCGCTGTCGAGGTCAAGCGCGCGAAACTCGCCGCTGGCGACGCCGCGCTGCAGCGCGGCGCGCAACAGCGCGCGGCCGCGGTTGATTACCCGCTCGTGGTAATACTGCGCCACCTCCGGGAAATTTTTCGATTCACAGGCAATCAGCTTGCTGACGCCGGCCATCGGCGTTTTGCCGATCTGCTCCCACCAGCCGAACAGCAACTGCTGCAGGAGATCGGCTGCCGAGCCCTGAAAATCGGACGAACGCTGTTCGGCGGCGGTTAGCGCGGCGACCATCCCTTCCTCGATCACGGCTTTGAAGAGCGCTTCCTTGCTGTCGAAATACAGGTAGAGCGTCCCTTTCGAGACGCCGGCGCGGGCCGCGACATCGTCGAGGCGCGTCGCCGCAAAGCCCTTGTCGACGAACAGCGCCAGCGCCGCGGCGGTCAACTCCGAAGGGCGCGCGTCCTTGCGACGGCGGCGCGGCGGCAGGCTGTCGGCAGGAGGATTCGACTCGGATCGGGTGGCGTCAGGTCTCATTGCGGCATATTAATGACTGAGCGGTCAGTAATGTACGCGGCGTCAGGTAATGAGTCAATCAAGGGCCGCGCGGCGACCCGATCAGCCGTCGTCGTCTGAACCTTGTTTTGCCGCCACGATGCAGTTCGCGGCTGCGCGGATCTGCGACAATGCAGAGCCGTCGCGCCACTGCGCACGCCCACGCTGCCACTGGAATTAATCTAATGACCGCTTTTCGTTTGCGCAGCCAACTCTTCCTGGTTGCGCTCGCCCTGGCCACCGGCTTCCTGGTCTTTGGTGCCTGGGCGTGGCACACCATCGAACAATCCAAGGTCGGAGGCGCCAACTACGATCGCATCGTGTTGTACAAGGATCTGGTGGCCGATATCCTGCCGCCCCCGAACTACATCGTCGAATCCTACCTGACCGTTCTACAACTCTCCGACCCGGATCGACGGTCGGAGCGCGACGATCTGATCAGCACCTTCGGCAAATTGCACAAGGAGTACGAAACACGTCACCAGTTCTGGCTTGCGCAGCAGTTACCCGAAGACATCAAGACTCGTTTCCTGAGCGACGCGCACGCACCGGCGCAGCGGTTTTACAAGATCGCCGAGGAGGAGTTCATTCCGGCGGTCAATAGTGACAATTCGCTGGCGGTGCATAGCGCCTTGAAGAAAATCGAGGCGCAGTATTCCGAACACCGCAAAGCCATCGACGACGTCGTCGCGATGAGTACGCGCGAACAGGAAATCGTTGAAACAGTGACCGCGGCGAGCTTAAAGAGAGGTCTGGGGGTTCTGCTGCTGGTATTCGTTCTCAGTGCTGTGCTTGCTGCTGCTGGCAACTTCGTTTTCGGACGTTCGTTGCTGGCCGGCATAGGCGAGGCGCGGCGGCGACTGAATGACATCGCCAATGGCGACCTGGCCGCTCAAGCGAGCCTCAGCAAGCGTGCCGACGAGGTCGGCGACCTGCTGCGAACGCTCGATGACACGGCCGAGAAGCTGACCGTAACCGTCAGCCAGATTCGCGCTGCAGCAGAAACCGTGAGCCGCCGGGCGGCGCAGCTGTCATCGACGATGACCGGCGTTGCAGCCAGCGCGCGGACGCAGAGCGGCTCGGTGACGGCGGTGCTTGGCACGGTGGAGCAGATGTCCAGCGGCATCTCGGCGATGGCCGAACAAGCGGCTTTGGCGCGAATCAGGGTGCAGCAGGCCGGCGTGCGCTGCGCTCAAGGGAGCGCGGAAATCGTCAGTACGGCGGCCGTCGTGGAGAATCTCGCCGCCGATGTGCAGGCCACCGCCGAGTCCGTGAGCTTGCTGGGTGAGCGTTCCCGTGAAATATCGGGCATCGTCACCGTCATTCGCGCGGTCGCCGATCAAACCAACCTGTTGGCACTCAACGCGGCCATCGAATCGGCTCGGGCAGGCGAACAGGGACGCGGCTTTGCCGTTGTCGCCGACGAAGTCCGCAAGCTGGCTGAACGCACGGCAAAATCAACCGACCAGATCGCGACCATGGTCGCCGATATTCGCTCGGGCATCGAGAGTGCCGCTCGCGGAATGAGCGCGGGATCGGATCGGGCGCGGGCGAGCATCAGCGCCGTGAAGGCGGCCAGGGAGACGATGGAAGCCATTGCCGCCGAAACGCGAACGCTGGTCTCGGATATCGGCTTGATCGCGCAAAACGTCGAGGCGCAGCGGCAGGGCAGTTGCGGAATTAGCGCGGCTGTCGAGAGCATTGCCGGCGGCTCGGAGGAGAACAGTGCCGCCGCGGGCGAACTGTCCAGCACCGCGACGGATCTGTCCACGACGGCGAATGATCTTCGCCAAGCCGTAGGGTTTTTCCGTATCTGACAAGCTTGCGTCGAAAGTCCTGCCGAGCGCACCACCGCTCGGCCGCCAATCGCTGTGCTCGCCAGCCAACGGCTCACTCCAGCGAAGTTTCAAAAGGCACGTCGAGCCGGCGCAGCGTCCGCTCGGCGGCCAGGACGCCGCGATACTGCGCTTCTTCAAAGAGCGAGAAACCGCTGACGTCGGCGTGCGCAAAGAGCAGTCGCCGGCGGTCGACGGTGAACTGCTGGCGGGCGGCGCCGGTGATCAGACCGGGGACGGGCCGGGCCATCGCGTGGCCGTTGCGGAAGACGTCGAGGCGCGTCGTCAGCTGCCGGATGTTGGCGTGCGGTCGTTCGAGCTCGGCGAGGATTTGTTCGGCCCAGGCCGCGCGCGTCGTATCGCGCAGCGCGGCGCGGCCGAGCGGCGGGCTGAAGTCGTCGAAGGCCCGGTACCAGGTCAGTACCGTGGCGCCTGGCCAGAGTCGCATCTGCTGGTGCGTGGCGACGACATAGCCGAGGCCGCTGCCGTCGTAGAGCACGTTGTCCCAGGCCGCCGGTGCACCATGGCGGTCCTTGGGGAAGCGCGACAGCGTCAGGTTGGCAACCAGCCAGGGCGCGTAGCTGTAGGCGCGCGCGGCGGCATGCAGCGCCGGCTCGCCGATAAACACGTAGGGCACGAGGAACAGCGGCGCCGCCCAGATCAGTTGCTCGGCGAACACCCGCAGCGTCCGACCTTCGTCCGCCAGCCAGACGTCGATCGCCAGCTTGCCGGCCGGCTGGCGATCGTCGGCCGGTGCGACGCGAAACGCCAGCGCGCCGGTCAATGAGCGCTCGCCGACACGCTCGTCGATCGAGCGCCGCATGCCGGCCGCCAGCCAGGCGTTGCCGGCTGGCGCGGTGAGAACGGTATCGCTGCTGGCGTTGCGCGCTTCGCCGTCGCGGCACGCGAAATAGTGGATGCCGGCCCACGCCGAGACGGTGGCGCTGTTCGAACCATAGTCGTCACGACACGCGTAATTGACGTACCAGTGCAGCTCGGGTGAGGTGAAGCCCTGCGCCAGCAGCCAGTCGCGCATGCTGATCGTATCGAGCGCCAGCAAATCGGCGTCGCGGCTCGACAGCGCCATCGGCAGGGCGAAAGCGCGTCGGCCGGCGCTGTCGCGGCGGTGCCGGAAGGCTTCCATCTGCGCGAAGAAGCGCGCGTATTGCGCGCGCTCGGCGGCGCCGCCGGCTTGCGGAACGATGCCTTCGTGCCAGCGGCCGTCGCGATAAAGTCGTTCCTGCGGCGTCGCGCACAGATAGCGCTCGTCGTACTCGGGCTGCAGCGCGCGCGGATCGCCCTGCAGGACGCCGAGTTCGGCGAGCAGTTCGCGTACCGCTGTCGCCTCGCGCGTCGGTAAGGGCAGGTAGTGCGCGCCCCAGGGATAGGCACTGACGGCGTTGCGACCGGCACGAGCGTTGCCGCCGACCTCGTCCTCCAGTTCGAGCAGCAGAAAATCGGCGAAGCCCGATCGCGCCAGTTTCCAGCCGGCGGCAAGGCCGCCGATGCCGGCGCCGACAATCAGCACCGGCACTTCGCGGGTCTCGCCCGGCGTCGCCAGTTGGCGATCGCGCAGCCGGTGGCCTGTTGCCAACGAAGTCCCGAGCAGCTCGCCAGGCGGCAGCGGCGGGCGGGCGCCGTCGCAGCCGGTCAGAGAAGCGGCGCCGGCAGCAGCGACCGAGCCGAGGAAGCGGCGGCGATCCATGACCCTAGCGGATTACCTGCCGCCACTCGTTCTCGAAGTAGCGAACCAGCACCTGGCTGTTCAGGCGGTTGACCTCGGCGTCGACGCGCGCCATGTCCTTGGCGAAGAGGAACAACGTCGGCGTCGTCGCCGGTGTCAGGAAGCGGGTGTCTACGCTGTACGCAAGCGGCGGTCGGTAGGCGCGGCGACCGGCGAGGACGAAACCCCATTCGCCGAACGATGGCACCAGCGCGTGGTAGGGCGTCGCCACCAGGCCGACGCTCTCGATGGTGTTGACGATGCACCAGAACGACTGCCGAGCGTAGAGCGGCGAGGTGGACTGGATCACCGCCAGCGCGTCGCCGGCGAGGTGTTTCTCGAGCAGGCGATAGAAAGCCGAACTGTAAAGCTTGCCGATGGCAAAGTTCGACGGGTCGGGAAAATCGACGACGACGAAATCGAACAGCTCGTCGTTGTCCTCCAGCCACTGCAGCGCGTCGGCATTGACCACCTGCACTCGCGGCGAATGCAGGGCATCGTCGTTGAGCTTGCGCAACAAGGGCGCGCTGGCAAACAGCCGGGTCATCGCCGGGTCGAGGTCGACCAGCGTCACCGACTCGACCTGCGGGTACTTCAGAATCTCGCGCAGCGCCAGGCCGTCGCCGCCGCCGAGTACCAGCACCCGCCGCGCCGCCGGCAGCGTCGCCAGCCCGGGATGGACCAGCGCCTCGTGGTAGCGGTACTCGTCGCGCGAACTGAACTGCAGGTTGTTGTTCAGATGCAGGCGCAGGTCGTCCTTCCAGCGGGTGATGACGATCCGTTGGTAGGGCGTGCTCTCGGCGTGCACGATCTCGTCGGCGTAGAGATTGGCCTCGGCCAGCGACGTCAGCTCGCCGGCGGCGATGAAGGCCAGCAGCAATCCGAGCATCGCCGTCGCGCCCTGGGTCAGCAGCCAGCGGAAGTGGCGCAATTGCTCGCGAAACAGCCACCACGCCCACAGCGCCACGGCGACGTTGAGCAGCCCGAACAGCAGGCCGCTGCGCATCAGCCCGAGGTGCGGCACGAGCAGCACCGGAAAGAGGATCGAGACGGCCAGCGCGCCGAGGTAATCGAAGGTCAGTACCTGCGAAACCAGATCCTTGAAAGCCAGGTCGCTCTTCAGAATTCGCATGATCAGCGGAATCTCCAGCCCGACCAGCACGCCGATTCCCGACACCGACAGGTAGAGCGCCAGTTTGAACGGCGCCGGTGACCAGGCAAAGATGAAGAACAGGCCGGTCGCCGACAGACCGCCGATGACCCCGACGATCAATTCGACCTGGATGAAGCGCGCCACCAGATGCTGTTCGACGTAGCGCGACAGCCACGAGCCGATCCCCATGGCGAACAGGTAGCTGCCGATCACCGTCGAGAACTGGGTGACCGAGTCACCGAGCAGATAGCTGGCCAGCGCGCCGGCGATCAACTCGTAGGCCAGACCACATGAAGCGACGATGAACACCGAGAAGAGCAGCGCGTGCTTCATCAGCCGCCCGCCTCAGACAGTGCCAGCGCGCGGCACTGCCCGGCCGCGTCGCCGACGTGTCGAGGGCACTGGCTGAGTGGCGGCGCAGCGCTGTGGAACGGGTCTCTTTTGCACGCCGCCCATTCTAGTCCCGAAAGCCGGCTGCGCCGCCCCTGCCTGCGGCCAGCGCCCGAGCAGCGCTGGCCGCACTCCCGGGCGGGCCGGCCGCCTGCGAAATAAGCTACCATGGCCACTCTTGACGCCGCTTTCTGCGCTTTCATCGACGCCGAGGCCGGTCGTCGAGCACCGCTGGCGGCGGCCGCGAACAGACGATCCGGATGAGTCAACCATGAGCCTTACGACAAACAGACCCGAACTGGCCCGGAACACGCTGGCCATCCTTTTCATTGGCGTGCTGATCGCTGCGGCGGGCTGGATCCTGAAGCCGTTTCTGCCAGCACTGATCTGGGCGACGATGGTCGTCGTCGCCACCTGGCCGGTGATGCGGCGGGTGCAGCGCTACCTCGGCAATCGCCGCACGCCGGCAGTCATCGTGATGACGCTGCTGGTGCTGCTGGTGCTCGTCGTTCCCTTGTCGCTGGCCATCGCCACGCTGGTCGAAAACTCCGAGCGGATCGCCGGCTGGGGAAAATACATCGCCAACGTCGAGGTCCCGGAGCCACCGCACTGGGTGGCCACCGTGCCGCTGATCGGCGACCGGCTGGTACACGGCTGGGACCAACTGGCGGCCGCCGGCCGCACGGGAATTGCCGCCAAGATCGCGCCGTATGCGGGCAACCTGACCAAGTGGTTTGTCGCCGAAGTCGGCAACTTCGGGCTGGTCTTGTTCCAGTTCCTGTTGACCGTTGCCCTGTCGGCGATTCTCTACGCCAGCGGTGAGCACGCCGCCGGCGAGGTGCGGCGCTTCGGCCGTCGCCTGGCCGGTGAACGCGGCGACGGCGCCGTCGTGCTCGCCGCGCAGGCCGTTCGTGCCGTCGCCCTCGGCGTCGGCATTACGGCGCTGGTGCAGTCGATCCTCGGCGGCATCGGTCTGGCCATCGCCGGCGTTCCCCTGGCCGCCATCCTGACGGCCCTGATGTTCATGCTGTGCATCGCGCAACTCGGCCCGACGCTGGTGCTGGCGCCGGCTGTCGTCTGGTTGTACTGGAGCGGCGACACTGGCTGGGGCAGCTTCCTGCTGGTGTGGACGCTGATTGTCGGCACCATGGATAATTTCCTGCGGCCACTGCTGATCAAACAGGGCGCCGACCTGCCATTGCTGCTGATTCTCGCCGGCGTGATCGGCGGCTTGCTGGCCTTCGGTCTGGTCGGCATCTTCGTCGGCCCGGTCGTCCTGGCCGTTGCTTACACGCTGCTCGAGGCCTGGCTGGCGGACGATTTGCTGGTCGTCGGTGGCGCTGCCACTGGCGCCGGCGGCTCACCAGACGCTGCCCGGAAGGGCCCCGACGTCGCTGCTGGCTGATTGCCGACCAGCGCTCGCCGCTGCCCGGCGCGTGGCGGCCGGCGCGCTGCCGACGCGGCGTGGCGGCATGCTAGAATCCGCGCTCCTTGCCATCATCGTTTCGCCGGATTCTCGCCATGTTCTCAGGAATCATCGCCGCCGTTGGCCAAATCACCGCGACCGTGCCACGCCTCGACGGCGCAGCGACGCTTCGCCTGACGATCGACGCCGGCAGACTCGAACTCGACGACGTCGCGGTCGGCGATTCGATTTCCTGCAACGGCGTTTGCCTGACTGTCGTCGACCAGCAGGATCGCTGTTTTCAGGTTGACGTTTCTCCGGAGTCGCTGGCGTGCACCGTTGGCCTCGCCGCACCAGGACCCGTCAACCTCGAGAAAGCGCTGCGCCTGGCCGACCGCCTTGGCGGCCATCTGGTATCGGGTCACGTCGATGGCATCGGCGAGGTAACGTCTTTCGACGCCGTCGGTGACAACCGGCTGCTCGAAATCCGGGCGCCGGCAGAACTCGCCAGATACATCGCCCGCAAGGGCTCGATCACCGTCGATGGCGTCAGCCTGACGACCAACGCGGTCGACGGCAGCCGCTTTACCATCAACCTGATCCCGCACACCCTGGCGGCAACGACTCTCGGACACCTGCAGCGCGGTCACCAGGTTAATCTTGAAATCGACCTCATCGCACGCTATTGCGAACGCTTGCTGAATGCCGATGCCGATGCCGAGCCGTAAAGGGCGTCGATCGCTGTCTGCCTGGAGTCGTTTACCCGACCAGCCAAGGCCAGGCGAACGGTCCGCTGCCGGCGGCGTGTGTCGCTGCGAAGCGCGGCACTGAGTGGACTCGCTACCATTTGCCTTTGCTCATCCTCACCCTTGTCCGCCGCTGCCGTGCCGGCGTTGCGCACGCCGCCGCTACTGGCGCGACGACGCTTTCGGAGCCTCCATGGACGTCTTGATCTCACCCGTCACCGCCGCCGATGTCGAAGCGATTGCCGCGCTGGCGCGCGTCGTCTGGCAGCACACCTACCCGGGAATCATCAGCCAGCAGCAGATCGACTTCATGCTCGCGCAGCGCTATCAGCCGCCGCGCATGCGCGAAGAGTTGACCATGGCCGACATCTGGTGGGATCAGTTGACGCTCGACGGCCAACTGGCCGGCTTTGTTTCCTGCCTTCTGAGCGGCCAGCCCGGCGAGATGAAGCTCGACAAGCTCTATGTCGACCCGCAGCGGCAGCGCATGGGAATCGGCGCCCGGCTCGTCGATCACGTTGTCGCCCGCGCGCTGGCGGTCGGCTGCCAGACGCTGATCCTGGCGGTCAACAAGACCAACCAGCAGGCGATCGCCGCTTATCGGAAGCAGGGCTTTGCGATCCGCGAGTCGGTGTGCGTCGACATCGGCGGCGGCTTCGTCATGGACGACTTTATAATGGCCAGGACACTGCCCGAACGCGCCGCCGGATCCTGAACAACGATGAAGCTGACTTTTGTCAAAATGCACGGATTGGGCAACGACTTCGTCGTCCTCGATGGCGTTCGCCAAGCGCTTGAATTGAGCACTGCGCAGCTCTGCTTGCTCGCTGACCGCCATTTCGGCGTCGGCTGCGACCAGATCCTGCTCGTTGAACGCGCCAGCCGGCCTGGCGTCGACTTCCGCTATCGCATTTTCAACGCCGACGGCGGCGAGGTTGAACAGTGTGGCAACGGCGCGCGTTGCTTCGTGCGCTTTGTGCACGACCAGGGGTTGACCGACAAGCGGGCGATCCGTGTCGAAACGATGAGCGGCGTGATCGTCCCGCGGCTCGAGGACGACGGCACAGTGAGCGTCGACATGGGCGTGCCGGTATTGACCCCGGCGCTGGTTCCATTCATCAGCGCCAGCGACGATCTGCTACAGGCGCTGCAGGTCGCCGACCAGGAGATCGCCATCACCGCCGTCAGCATGGGCAATCCGCACGCCGTGCTGGTCGTCGCCGACGTCGATACGGCGGCCGTCGAGCAGCTCGGGCCGCTGATCGAAGCGCACCCGCGTTTTCCCCGGCGCGTCAATGCCGGCTTCATGCAAATCATCGACCGGCAGGCGATTCGGCTGCGAGTTTTCGAACGCGGCGCCGGCGAAACACTGGCCTGCGGCAGCGGCGCTTGCGCGGCTGTCGTCGCCGGCATCAGCCGTCGCCTGCTCGATACGCCGGTGCACGTGACCATGCGCGGCGGCACGCTGACCGTGGCCTGGCAGGGCGTCGGCACGCCGCTGCTGATGACCGGCCCGGCGGTTACTGTATTCAAGGGAGAAATCGAACTATGAAATCTGACGACGTCGCGCTCTACCTGCAGGACAACCCACAGTTTTTCGAGGAACACTCGGACCTGATGAGCAACATGGTCATTCCGCATCCGCACGGCGGCCGGACGATCTCGATCACCGAACGCCAGATGCTGGCGCTGCGCGACAAGAACAAGAAACTCGAAAGCAAGATGGGCGAGTTGCTGCAGTTCGGCGAGGAAAACGACGGGATCAGCGAAAAAATGCACCGGCTGGCGGTGGGGATGATCGCTGCCGGCAGTTTCCAGGCGGTGCTGCATACGCTGAACTTCCATCTGCGCGACGATTTTGCCGTACCACATCTCGCCGTGCGCCTCTGGGACCGCCCGGACGACACCGAGGAGCTGCCGGAGTTTGCGCAGGTCAGCCACGAGCTGCAGACCTTTGCCGAAACGCTGACGCAACCCTACTGTGGGTCGACCAGCGGCTTCGAGACGTCGTCGTGGTTCGGTGAAGCGTCCCTGCACGTCCGCTCGCAAGCGCTGATCGCGATGCGCAACGGCGGCGGCACGATCGGCATGATCGCCATGGGCAGCGAAGACGTCGAACGCTTCTACGCCGGCATGGGGACGATCTACCTCGAACGTCTCGGCGAAATGGCTTCGGCAGCACTGGCGCGCGTCCTGCGCTGATCGCCCGACGATGACCGCCAGCGAGCGCGTCGCCGACGACCGCCACGCCAGGGTCAAGGCCTACCTCGACGAGCTGGCGCAGCAACGACGCCTGTCACCGCATACGGTCAGCAACTATCGGCGTGACCTCGAATCGCTGTGCGACCTGATCGCCGACCTGCCGGACAGCGGTGGCGGCGGCTTCGAGACCATGCAAACGCCACACATCCGCCGCTTCGTCGCGCAGCTGCACGGCCGTGGCCTCGGTGGCCGCTCGCTCGGGCGCACTCTTTCGGCGTGGCGAGGCTTTTACCGCTGGCTCGGCCAGCGCGGCACGGTGACGCTTAACCCGGTTGACGGCGTGCGACCACCGAAAAGCCCGAAGGCGCTACCCAAAGCGCTCTCGCCAGACGAGGCAAGTCGCCTGCTCGATGCCGCCGACGACAACGTGCTGGCGATTCGCGACCAGGCGATCTTCGAGCTGTTCTACTCGTCGGGCCTGCGCCTGGCCGAGCTCGCCGCACTCGACCTCGCGTGCCTTGAAGACCTGCTTGCCGGCGAGGTGCGCGTTATCGGCAAGCGCCGCAAACTGCGCATCGTGCCGGTCGGCAGCAAGGCCAGGGAAGCGGTGGCGGTGTGGGCCGCGCAACGTCCGCAGCTGGCGGCGGCCGGCGAGCTCGCCTTGTTCGTCGGCCGCCGCGGCAAGCGCCTGGGTGTACGCATGATCCAGCTGCGGCTGGCCAGGCGCGGCTTGACGCAGGGGCTGCCGGCGCGCGTTCATCCGCACATGTTGCGCCACTCCTTCGCTTCGCACGTTCTGCAATCGTCGGGTGACCTGCGCGCCGTCCAGGAAATGCTCGGGCACGCCAGCATCGCCTCGACGCAGGTCTACACACATCTCGACTTCCAGCATCTGGCAGCGGTTTACGACCAGGCGCATCCGCGCGCCAAACGCAAGGCGGATTAGCGCCGGGCTTGCTGTTCAGGGAGTCGCTACGGCGCCTACGCTGATCCCTTGTGCCGCAAGCGCTTCCAGAGTCGAGCAACCCCTGGTCGTAGCGAATCCGGAATTGACCGTGCTTGGCTGCGCCCCCTATACTTTTTGCCGTCGGCGTCCCGCTGCAGTTTTCTGGCGGAGGCTTTGCGCGCACCGGCGCGCATGATGTATCGGACAACAGCAGGAGCGGTCAGGCGATGAGAGTCTTCCAGATCCAGGACAGTTGGGGCTTCGAGCACCTGCAGCTGGCGACTCGCGCCGATCCGCAACCCGGCCCCGGGCAGGTGCTGTTGCGGATGAAAGCCGCGTCGCTGAATTATCGCGATCTCGTCGTGCCGAATCGTGGCTACGGGTCGTTCACCGGCGAGTTGCCGCTGATTCCCGTTTCCGACGGCGTTGCTGAAGTCGTCGAGCTTGGCGCCGGCGTCAGCCGGGTGCAGGTCGGCGATCGCGTCTGCCCGTGTTTCCATCAGGGCTGGCTGGCCGGCGAACCCGACCTCGAGCGACTCACGCAGACGCTCGGCGGGCCGCTCGACGGCATGATGGCCGATCTGGTCTGCCTTCCCGAAGCCGGCGTCGTCAAGGTACCCGCGCATCTCGGCGACGAAGAAGCGGCAACGCTGCCGTGTGCCGCGCTCACTGCCTGGAGTGCGCTCGTCAGCCACGACACGCTCGGCCCGGGGTCGCGCGTTTTGGTGCAGGGAACGGGCGGCGTCGCGCTGTTCGCGCTGCAGTTCGCCAAGCTGCTGGGCGCGCAGGTGACGATCATTTCGTCGAGCGACGCCAAGCTGGCGCGCGCGCAAGCGCTCGGCGCCGATGCCGGGATCAATTACGTGACGACGCCAGAATGGGCGAAGGCCGCGCGCGCGATCAGCGGCGGTCGCGGCTTCGATCACATTGTGGAACTCGGCGGCGAGAAAACCTTGCCGCAGTCGCTGCGCTGCATCCGTCCCGGCGGGACGCTGTCGATGATCGGCGTCTTGTCCGGAGCCAGCCTGGCCGCGCCGCTCGGCCTGGTCGTGACGCGGCGGGTGCGTCTGCAGGGAATCACCGTCGGTCACCGCGACGCCTTCGAGGCGATGCTGCGGGCGATCGAGCAGCATCGGTTGCGGCCGGTGGTCGACCGCGTCTTCGCCTTCGAAGAGCTCAAGGATGCGCTGCGCTACCTGCAGAGTGGCGCCCACTTCGGGAAGATCTGCATCCGCCACTGAATGGGCCGAGGTCGCCGCCCGGCGGTCGAAGCGCGGCCGCGAGCCGCCAGGTCGGCTGCGCGGCGTTTTTGTGAATGGAGAAACAGATGCCCCGTCCCGCGCCACCACCGTCGCTGCGCTTCTGTTATTCCGAAGAGCTGCACCTCAGGACGATGCAGCTCCTGGACATTCTGGAGAACGCCGAAGACCCGACCGAGCACCGTAGCGCGCTTGGCGATCTGGCCGCGGAACTGACCAGCAAGGGACTCGACTACTATTTTCTCAAGCCGCTGGAGCTCGCCAAAGTGGGCTTTGTCGTGCAGCAGTCGGCCAATCTCGGCGTCGCTGGCGCCACCCGGATCATGGCGCCGATGATCCGCAATATCATCGGTCGACTCGACAAGACGCAGTTGCTGGTGATCAGTGACTATATCCGGCAGTTGATGGACGCGCCACGTCGGCGCTAGCGAGCTTCGGGCCTGGCTGTGCGACGCTGGCAAGCAGGCCGCGCGTGTGCCCCGCCGCCGAGCAGCCAGAATGTTTGTCACGACTTCCGGAGCCAAGTCAGTCTGTTGGCAGGCGGCGGTCGAAGGCTGCAACGTTGGCAGGGCTCGGACGGCGTCGGCCAGTGCCGGCCACGAGCGACGATCGAGAAGCCGGCGAACAGTCCGGTTGGCGGCCTTCGCTTTTGATAACATGATGCCGACAAAGTCCTGGGCCACCTGCCATGCTCTGTAATCCTTCCGGTGAATTCCCGATACACTACGCGTCTTCGCTTTGGCGTTGTCTGCGGCAACGTCCACTGCGTTTGCGCCTACATGTCGATTGCGTGCGCTTGGCTGAGTCGCAGGTGTCGAGAGGGGAGTGATGATCCGAAAACTGCTCTCGCCGGTACGGAAATTGCTAAGCCGAACGGCGAAAAAGCTGTTCAACTTTCTCCCGAGGAAACGGCGTTTTGCTGTCTATCGCAATTTCGTCGATTGCAATCCGAATCCGGACGAGCGCCTGGTCCTGAAGATCGCCGAGACGCAGGAAGAGCTCGAGGCATGCTTTGCCCTGCTGCACGACGCCTACGTCGCCAGCGGCTTCATGAACCCCGACCCATCGGGGATGCGCGTCACCATCTACCACGCCTTGCCGACGACCACCACGCTGTGCGCCAAGTACGACGACAAAGTGGTCGGTACGCTGTCCTTGATCAGGGAGAGCGTGCTGGGCTTTCCGCTGCAGCGGATCTTCGATCTGACGGCCTTGCGGGAAAAGAAAGGGAATATCGCCGAGGTTTCGGCGCTGGCCATCCACCCGCGCTTTCGGCGCACGGGTGGCAGCATCCTCTTCCCGCTGATGAAGTTCATGTACGAGTACTGCACGACCTTTTTTGACACGCGGCATCTGGTCATCGCGGTCAACCCCAGCCATATCGAGATGTATGAATCGCTGCTGTTCTTCCAGCGCTTGACGCAGAAAGTCGTCGAGAACTACGACTTCGTGAATGGCGCACCGGCGGTCGGTGCGACGCTGGACCTCGGTTTGGCGCCCGAGATTTTCAAGCGTCACTATGGATCAAAGCCGCCGAAGCGGAACTTGTACGCTTTCTTCACGCAGGTGAAGTTGGCCAATATCAAGCTGCCGCAACGTCGCTTCTACACCACCAACGATCCGGTGCTGACGCCCGAGTTGCTCGATCACTTCTTCAACGTGCGGACGCAGGTTTTCGCTCTGCTGAGCGAACGCAAGAAGGGCCTGCTGCATACCATCTACGATCTGCCCGCGTACCACGAGGTGTTGCCGGCACTTGCCAAAGGCAAGCAGAACGACACTGCTCGTCGGCGTCACCGGCGCTTTTCGTACAAATGTCCGGCGACGTTTGTGATCGTCGCCGACGGCGTCGAGAACCGGACCAACATGGAAATTGTCCAGCTGTCGTGCGACGGCTTTCAGGCGCACGCCCCGGATGTGGCTTGGGTTCCGATCAACGTCTGGGGTCGAATGAAGATTCAGCTCGGCGCCAATGAGGTGTCGAGTATCTGGGCTTCGGCGTCATGCGAGCTGGCAGACGGGATCTACGTTTTCCAGATGGGCGAGCCGGATCTGATCTGGCGCAAGTTCGTCAATGCACTGGACAGCGGCAGTACGCACGCCGACCTGCAAAACGCGACGCGCTTCATGAGCGAGCGCTGATCCGCCACCTTCACCACGGTCACCGTCGCGCTGGCCGCGACGCGCTGGCCGCTTGTTCGCGGCCGCGCGTGTCGTGCCCGCCGCCAGCCTCCTGTAGTTTCTTTCGGTAGTGCGCCGGTGCCATCCCGGTCCAGCGCAGGAAAGCCCGGTAAAAAGCCGCACTATCGGCAAAACCCAGGTCGGCGGCAATTTGCGTCAGTGCTTGCTTGCTCGTCGCCAGGCGGCTGATCGCCAGGTCGCGTCGCCAGGCGTCCTTGCTGGCCTGAAAGCTCGATCCCTCCTCTTGCAGCCGGCGATGCAGCGTACGTGGCGACAAATGCAAGGCGCGCGCCACTTCCTTGAGTGAGCCGGCCGCCGGCAGCGTATCGCGGAGGATGTCACGCACGCGCAAGACCGTTTCGCGGTCGCGCCGGTAGAGCGTCGTCAGCTTGCCTGGCGCGCCTTCAAGAAAGCTCTGCAGCGCGGCTTCATCGCGGCGCACCGGCAAGTCCAGGAGCTTGGCGGCGAAGCGGGCGCTGAGGATCTCGGCGTCGAAGCTCGAGCGTGCGGTGTAGATCAGCGCGTAATCCGCCGCGTGCGCCGGCCGCGGGTAGGGAAAGGCGACGGCGTCAAAAACGATGTTGCGCCCGACCAGCCACGAGAGCAATCCGTGCAGCAGGCGCAACAACCATTCGAAGGCAAATACCCGGCCGATGAGCAGCGGACGCGTCTCGCTGATGCACAGGCTGGCTTGCTCGGGAGTGCTGTCGAGGCCGACAGCCAGGTCGGGAAGTAGCAGCCGCAGAAAACGGGCGCTGCGCGCGATGGCGACAGCCAGCGTTGGCGCGGTGATGGTGCCGCGACAGAGCAATTCGAAGCTACCGACGCGCATCGGCAGCGAAAATAGTCCGAAGCCTTCGTCGTCGAGTTCGTGGTTGATCAGGTTGTAGAGCGCGGCATAGCGGTCGATGGGAATTCGGACATTGGCGTCGGCGAGTAGCTGCGGAGCGATATGGGCGTTTTCGAGCAAGGGCGCCGTATCGCGCCTGGCGTGCTGCAGACCGGCCAGCATTCCCTGCACGAAGGCCATGGCCACTGTCGCGCGTGCCGGGGCCTGCGCCCGGGCCTTGGCGGCTGGCGGATCCTGCTGGCTAATCTTCTGCGGGGGCTCCATGCTTGACAGCATATTTCAAGTTGGCGAGATTTACACGGTTGACGGCGGTTCGGGTAATGGCTTTATTGGCCACAAGTTCCTACCATGTACTTCCCCTGGCAGTTTCCTGCAAGCGGGACCCTTCCGATTTTTATGGAGCGCGAACCTGATGACCGACCTGTCCATTGCCAAGAAGCTTCTGCCCTACAAACCGCAGCACAAAGTGCGCTTTGTCACCGCCGCCTCCTTGTTCGATGGCCACGACGCGTCGATCAACATCATGCGCCGGATTTTGCAGGCGACCGGCGCCGAGGTCATCCATCTGGGCCACAACCGTTCGGTACAGGAGATCGTCAATGCCGCCTTGCAGGAAGATGTGCAGGGCATCGCGATCACCTCGTACCAGGGCGGGCACGTCGAATTCTTCAAGTACATGATCGACCTGCTGCAGGCTGGCGGCGGCGAGAACATCAAGGTTTTCGGCGGCGGCGGCGGGGTGATCGTGCCGAGCGAGATCGAAGAACTGCACGCCTATGGCGTGGCGCGCGTGTACTCGCCGGAAGACGGCCAGTCGATGGGCCTGCAGGGGATGATCAACGAGGTCGCGGCGCAGGCCGACTTCGACCTCTCGGCGCTGGCGCCTCAGGAAGCCGACGCCGTCCTCGGCGCGCTGCAAGCCGGCGACCGCCGGCAGTTGGCGCAGATCATCACCGCGCTCGAGAACGGCATCTACCCGGCGGCGCTGCGCCAGCGCCTGCTTGACGCCGCGGCCGGGCTGAAAGTCCCGACCCTGGGAATCACCGGTACCGGCGGCGCCGGCAAGTCGTCCTTGACCGACGAGCTGGTGCGCCGCTGCCGCCTCGATCAGAGCGACAGCATCAAGCTGGCGATCATTTCCATCGATCCCTCGCGCAAGCGCACCGGCGGCGCGTTGCTCGGCGACCGCATCCGGATGAACGCCATCGAACATCCGAATATCTACATGCGCTCGCTGGCGACGCGCGAAACCGGCTCCGAGCTTTCGTCAGCGCTGCCGGAAGTGCTGGCCGCCTGCAAGCTGGCCGGCTTCGATCTGGTGATCGTCGAAACGTCGGGGATCGGTCAGGGCAACGCGGCGATCGTGCCGCTGGTCGACGTTTCGCTATACGTGATGACGCCCGAGTTCGGCGCCGCGTCGCAGCTCGAGAAGATCGACATGCTCGACTTTGCCGATTTCGTGGCCATCAACAAGTTTGACCGCAAGGGCGCCGAGGACGCGCTGCGTGACGTCCGCAAGCAGTATCAGCGTAACCACGAGGCCTTCGATCAGGCCACCGAGGCGATGCCCGTCTTCGGCACCATGGCCGCGCGCTTCAACGACGACGGCGTCACCGCGCTATACCAGGCGATGCTTCCCAGCCTGCAGGGTTTCGGGCTGAAACTGAAGAAAGGCAAGCTGCCGCTGGTCGCCGTCCGGCAATCGTCGAACCAGCTGGCGATCGTTCCCGCGCAGCGCGTGCGTTACCTGGCCGAGATCGCCGAGGCGCTGCGCAGCTACCACGCGCATACCCGCGAGCAGGCAGAAATCGCCCACCAGCGCCAGTCGCTGCGCACGGCGAAAGCGCTGTTTGTCAGTCGCGGCAAGCCGGCCGGCGACTTCGATGAGCTGATCGACTGGAAGGCCGGGCAGCTTGATGCCCGGGCGAGCAAGCTGCTCGACATGTGGCCGAAGACTGTCGAGCTCTACGCGCAGGACGAGTACGTGGTCAAGATCCGCGACAAGGAGATACGCACCCGGCTGACCAACAAGTCGCTCTCCGGGACGCGAATCCGCAAGGTCTCGCTGCCGACCTACCAGGACGACGGCGAAGTGCTGCGCTTCCTGATGAAAGAAAACGTTCCGGGGTCCTTCCCGTTCACCGCTGGCGTCTTTGCCTTCAAACGCGAAAACGAGGATCCGACGCGGATGTTTGCCGGCGAAGGCGACGCTTTTCGCACCAACCGCCGCTTCAAGAAGGTCTCCGAGGGGATGCCCGCCAAGCGCTTGTCGACGGCTTTTGATTCGGTCACCCTCTACGGTTGCGACCCGGACGCCAGGCCCGACATCTACGGCAAGGTCGGCAACTCGGGCGTGTCGATCGCCAGCCTCGACGACATGAAGGTCCTCTTTGACGGCTTCGAGCTGTGTGCGCCGACGACCTCGGTGTCGCTGACCATCAACGGGCCAGCGCCGATCATCCTGTCGATGTTCTTCAACGCTGCGATCGACCAGCAGGTCGACAAGTTCCGCAGCGACAACGGCCGCGATCCGACCGAGGACGAGATCGCAAAAATCCGCGTGTGGGTGCTCGCCAACCTGCGCGGCACCGTCCAGGCCGACATTCTCAAGGAGGACCAGGGGCAGAATACCTGCATCTTCTCGACCGAATTCGCGCTCAAGATGATGGGCGACATCCAGGAATTTTTCGTCCATCACGATATTCGCAACTTCTACTCGGTATCGATTTCCGGTTACCACATCGCCGAAGCCGGCGCCAATCCGATTTCGCAACTGGCGTTCACGCTGGCCAACGGCTTCACCTACACCGAAGCGTATCTGGCGCGCGGCATGCACATCGACGACTTTGCACCCAACCTGTCGTTCTTCTTCAGCAACGGCATGGACCCCGAGTATTCGGTGATCGGCCGCGTCGCCCGCCGTATCTGGGCGGTGGCGATGAAGAACAAGTACGGCGCCAGCGAACGCAGCCAGAAGCTGAAGTACCATGTCCAGACATCGGGGCGCTCGCTGCACGCGCAGGAGATGTCGTTCAACGACATCCGCACGACGCTGCAGGCGCTGATCGCCATTTACGACAACTGCAATTCGCTGCACACCAACGCCTACGACGAAGCGATCACCACGCCGACCGAGGAATCGGTTCGCCGGGCGATGGCCATCCAGCTGATCATCAACCGCGAGTGGGGCCTGGCGATGAACGAGAACCCGAATCAGGGCTCGTTCATCATCGACGAGCTGACCGATCTGGTCGAAGAAGCCGTTCTCAAGGAGTTTGAAGCGATTGCTTCGCGCGGCGGCGTCCTCGGGGCGATGGAGACCGGTTACCAGCGCGGCAAGATCCAGGAGGAGTCGCTGTACTACGAGCACAAGAAGCACGACGGTTCGTTCCCGATCGTCGGCGTCAACACCTTCCGCAACCCGAAAGGCGACGCCCAGGTCGAGATCGAACTGGCGCGTTCGACCGAAGAAGAGAAGCAGTCGCAACTCAAGCGTCTGCGCGACTTCCACGAACGCCACGCGGCGGCGTCGGGCGCGATGCTCGAACGCCTGCAGCAGACGGTCATCGACAACGGCAATGTTTTCGCGGTGCTGATCGACGCCGTTCGCGTCTGTTCGCTCGGGCAAATTACCAATGCGCTTTACGACGTCGGCGGCCAGTATCGTCGTAGCATGTAGTCCGCCGCTTGTTCTGCGTAGAAAGGAGGTACGGCGTTACCAGAAAGCGTAGCCGGCTGGTAGCGCCGAGTTCCGGAAAAGCGATTGTTGACCAACAAGGAGGGGATGAAGCATGTCGGATATTTACCAGCGGATCTACCAGAGCAAGAAAATGGCTGCAGCAGACGCCATGGGTCTGGTCGAGAATGGCGACCTGATCAGCGTGCCAACCGGCGTCGGCGAGCCGCCGACGCTGCTGACGGCGCTGTCCGAACAACGGCAGCGCTTGCACGGGGTGACCGTGGCACAGATTCTGCCCCTGCGGAAATACGCTTATATTGACCGCGAGACCGTCGACAACGTCCGCCATCTGGCCTTTTTCTATGGTGGCGCGAGTCGGGCCGGTGGCCAGGAAGGCTGGATCGACTACCTGCCGAGCTACTTCTCCGAGATGCCGGCGCTGATCAGGAACCGGCAGATTCGCGTCGACGTGGTGTTCACCATGGCTTCGCCAATGGACGAGCACGGCTATTTCTCGATCAGCCTGGGAACCGACTACACCATGGCGGCGATCAGCGTGGCGCGGGTGGTGATTCTCGAGGTCAATCCCAACGTGCCGTTCACCAATGGCAACTGCCACGTCCATGTCTCGCAGATTGCCGGCCTGATCGAGAGCGACGAGCCGGTGCTCGAGGTCGGGCTGCCGCAGATCGGCAAAGTGCAGGAGGCGATCGGCGAATACGTCACCGACATTATCGAGGACGGATCGACGCTGCAGATCGGTTATGGCGCCATTCCCGACGCGGTCGTCATGCAGCTGGTCAACAAGCACGATCTCGGCATCCACACCGAGATGATCGGCGACGGCATCCTCAAGCTGCTCGAATGCGGCGCGGTAACCAACCGCAAGAAGACCTATCTGCCGGGCAAGATGGTCGCCACCTTCGCGCTGGGCTCGCAGCAGCTCTACCGCTTCATGCACCGCAACCCGATGCTCGAGATGCACCCGGTCGACTACACCAATGATCCCTTCCTCGCGGCCCGCAACGACAAGCTGGTGACGATCAACGCGACGCTGCAGGTCGATCTGATCGGCCAGTGCTGTTCCGAGAGTTTTGGTCCGCAGTCGTACTCGGGAACCGGCGGGCAGGTTGATTTCGTCCGTGCCGCCAACCGTTCGCGCGACGGCAAGTCGTTCATCGTCCTGCCGGCTACCGCCAAGGGCGACAGCATCTCGCGGATCGTTCCGACGCTGACCGCGGGGGCGCACGTGACAACCAGCAAGAACGACGTCAACTACGTGGTGACCGAATACGGTCTCGCGCAGTTGCGCGGCAAGAGCGCCAAACAAAGAGCGCAGGCGTTGATCGGCATAGCCCATCCCGATTTTCGTGGCGAGCTCACCGAGGCTGCACGCAAGTTGAACCTGCTGTAGGGTTTGCGGCAAGAAGCGATGCGACGGTCAGTGTGACCGCGGCGGTTGGCACTGGCCATCGTCGCCGACCGCTGCATCGTCTGCCGGCGATCGGCGTGCCGCTCGCTGATCGACCGCCGTCGACCAGCGAGCGCGAAAGCTCAGCGCCGTTCGTAGATCAGTTCGACCTTGCGCATGCTCTGCCAGCAAGCTTCGGCGTCGCATGCTTCCTTGCTGCTGTGCTCGCTGCCGACCGGCAGGCGGCGAATCTGGTTGCGCGGAACGCCGAGCGCGCGCAGCTTGTCGCTGACTGCTTCGGTACGCTTGTCGGCGATCGCCAGGTTGTAGGCGGCGCTCCCCTGATTGTCGGTATGGCCGACCAGGGTCACCAGCAACTGCGCTTCGTCTTTCAGTCGCAGGGCATTCTGGCGAAGCGTTTCAATTCCCTCGTGACTGATCGTTGCCTCGCCAAAGCCAAAATAGACGGTCCTCTTGGCCGGATCATCAGCGAAGGGCGTGCCGGCTAGCGGTCGCGCAGACGGCGTCGACGGACGCGCCGACTGCCGCGAAGCGGCTTGTGCGGATGGATCGACGGGCGGCGGTTTATCGACCGTGCTGCAAGCGCTCAGCAAGAGAACGCAGACGAGGCCGTAACGGCGAACAAAAAGCGAAGAGGGCATGGGCGAGGAACCGGCAGGTCGACAGACGAGGTAGTACGCAAGAGCCCGCTAGTTTAGCAATGATTGCCATTCGCTAGCGCTGTCGATCGAGAAACTCCGGAACTGCCGGAATCCTGCGCTGCGCTTGCCACATTCTTGATCGCGGCCATTGACCCGCTGCTGCCCGCTGCCGATACTAGGCGGTCGCCATCTTCTCCTCCTGTCGCCATGCTTGGCTCTTGCCCGCGTCCGAACGCCAGTCCCCTGCTGCTGTGCTTGATTCTCGTCGTGCCAGCGCACGCCGAGACGGTCAGTTGCCACGTCACCTACGGTGGTGAAACCCGGCTGCTCGATGCCCGGCCAGTCACTTCGTCGTACGCGGTGCCGGTGCAGGCGATCGGCTCCTACTTCCTGTTCCGCATTGTTTTCCAGAAGGAGCCGCACGATCTGGCGGCGGTCAAGCTCTACGTTCTGGCGGCCAGGGACAGCGGGCCGGTGCCGATTCATCAGGCGACCTACCCCTACCCACCGCCGCGGGCCGAGCGCTCGCCCTACGGTTTTACCGGTCTGAACCACGTTTATGAGCCACTCCGGGACGGTGAGTTGCAGTACTGGTGCGATTGGTCGGCGGCAGCCGGCGCCACATCATGAGCCGCCTACGCGCCTGTCGCTGGCTGGTCGTTGCCCTGGGACTAGCGCTGGCCATCCCGGCAGGCGCCGACCCGCTGCGCCTGTTGTTCGTCGGCGACGTCATGCTCGACGACGGGCCGGGCCGGCTGATCGGCCGTGGTGGCGACCCGCTTGCCGCTTTCGCGCCGCTGCTGCAAGACGCCGATTACACCATCGGCAACCTCGAATGCCCGATTGCCACGCAGGGGCAAGCGCTCGATAGCAAGATCTTCAGTTTTCGCGCCGACCCGCGCGTCTTGGCGGTGCTCAAGGGCCGCTTCGACGCGCTGGCGGTGGCCAACAACCATTCCGGCGATTACGGGCAGGTGGCTTTTCTGGAGACGCTGGACCATCTCGCCGGCCAGGGCATTGCCGCCTTCGGCGGTGGGCACAACCTGCAAGAGGCGCACCAGGCGCTGTGGATAGTTCGCAACGGCCTGCGCGTCGCGGTGCTGGCGTACAACGAATTCAAGCCGCGTTCCTTTGAAGCCGGCCCGGACTGGCCGGGGGTCGCCTGGAGCGAAGACAGCCAGGTCGTCGCCGACATTCGCGCCGCGCGGGCAGCCGGCGCCGATCTGGTGATTCCCTTCATGCACTGGGGCTGGGAGCGCGAGTCGCAACCGAGCGAGCGCCAGCGCCAGCTGGCGCGGACGATGATCGACGCCGGCGCCGACCTGGTCGTCGGCGGTCACCCGCACGTCACACAGACCGTCGAGTATTACCAGGGCAAGCTGATCGTCTATAGCCTGGGCAATTTCGTCTTCGACGGTTTTGCCGATTCCGCTGCTCGTACCGGCTGGGTGCTGCGCGTGACGCTCGACAAGGGCGGGCTGCTGTCGTGGGAGACGCTGGCCGCGCAGATCGACGACGACGGCAGTCCGCAGCCGCAAGCCGGTGTAGCGACACCCTGCGGTCGTGCCGGCGATACGACTGTCCGGGAATGCGTCAACCGCTGAGCGGTGGGGGTCGGCAAGCCGCTGCCCCGTGTAATCCGTGCCAGAGCTTCGACCTGCTCGGTGGCGGCGGTGGCCTGAGCGCTCGGCTGCGCCGGCTCAGTCTGACCGCACAATGCGCTTCCGACTGGCGTCGCACGGCAGTGACCCGCTGTGGCGGCCGGATCAGCCTCGGCGCATGCTGTGCCGATCGGCGCTTGTCGGGTGTGCGTGTGGTGGCTGGCGTGTGGGGGGCGCTTCGCGGGCGCTGATCGATCATCGGCGCGTGCGAGAACTCGTGAGAGGTTCGCCTTGAAGCGCGTTCTTTTTGCCTTCGCCGTACTGTTCTGCAATCTGAGCTTGCGGGCCGACCCGCGTCAAAGCTACCCCTTTTCCGTCGTCGCCGAGAGGGAGGGCAACGGCCACCGTATCGTGGCGCGTAATAACGGTCCGGCAACGGTGTCGGTGAGCGTTTCGATTGCCGACGCGCGGAGCGTCGCGAGCGATCGCTTGTTTCCCTTTGTTGCGGTCGTGCCGCCGGGGGGCGGAACGGTCTCCCTGGCCCGCGTGAGGCCGGCGATGGCGCGCGCGGGCTATCGCTTCCGCATCGAGACCTCGTGGGTATTCGGCGATGTCAACGCCCGCCAGAGTCCAAATGCGCTGTACCGCTTGCCCTACCGCGATGGCCTGGCATTTCACATTGGCCAGTCCGCCGGTGGGCCGTTGCGTACGCACATCGGCCCGGAGAGTCACTACGCGGTCGACATCGGAATGCCACTGGGAACGCCCGTCGTTGCGGCACGCGATGGCGTGGTGATCTACGTCGAGGACCGGCAGATTTATGGCGGCCAGAGCCCGGAGATGGTCAGCAAGGCCAACGAGGTGCGCATCCGGCATAGCGATGGGACGATCGCCGTCTACGCGCATCTGGCACACGGCGGCGTGTCGGTCTATCCGGGTCAAATCGTTCGCGCCGGACGGCAAATTGGCTTGGCCGGCTCGACCGGTTACTCGTCGGGGCCGCACCTGCATTTCGTCGTCCAGACCGCCGTCCGGACCGGGAATCGCTTGACGATGCTGTCGCTGCCTTTCCGTTTCTATGTCGGCAAGCCGCCAGCGCTGTTCGTGCCCCGTTTCGGGATGTACGCCGTCGCGCAATATTCGACTCCAGGGCAGGTGCCCAGGGTCGGCGCGCCGGTCCAGCTGGCACCAGGACCTTCGCCGGCGATCCGCCCGTCGCTACCGTCGGGGCTACCCCAGTAGCGGATCGCGTTACCGTCGGCGCAGGGTTTCGGCCGTTGCGCGAATGTGGCGCGCCGATCCGGGAGATAAAACAACTGTACATCCGTACAGTTTTTAGCTATTCTTTCCTCGTTGCAGCAGTTTTCGATCAGTTGATCTCGAAATCTCGACCGAGGAGTTACTCGCCATGAGCCGTATCCAGAAGTGGTTTGAGCAGATCACAGGCGTTAGCCCGTTGGAGCGTCATCGCTGGGCCCTGGCCCAGGAGATCTTCAGTGCCCCGAGGGTCGATGTGGCAGCCTTGCAGAAACCTGCTTGCTGGCGTCGAAAATCCCGTAGCCACGTCGTTCAGTCCTGATTGGCGTGCGCGTTGCATTTACCACTCGCCACTCGGGGTTAGGGAAAGCGCATGCTTGCCGCGACCACCGAGTGAACTGCCGCGCGTCGACCGGCGAGCCTATGGTCGCCGGGATCTTCCTTCGTCCGCTTCGCTTTCCTGGCCGACGAGTCGGGGGACGAGTTCCGCAGGCAGTTGCAGGCGTGCCAGCAGCGTTTCCCGGCTGATATTCAACAGGCTCTGGATGGCGGCGAAGTCGTCGGGGATGGCGGCGTCAGTCCAGCCGTCAATCGAGTGCCGCGCGAGGTTGACCGCCAGCCTGACGTTCTGCACGCGTGGTAGATGCGCGCTACTGCTGTCCATCAGTGCGGTCAGCAAGTCGGGCAGGTGCCAGCTGCGACACAGCGCCAACTGCAAGTCGGCTAGCGGGAAACCGAGAACTTCCTGCTGGATGCTGCCGCTGCGCAGCGTGCCGGACTGGTGTCGGCGGCGAATGTCGATCGCCATTTCGGGCGCGAAGCACCACAGCAGGACTTCCGCCAGGTCGTTGAGCAGCGCCGCCAGCGCTACCTCCTCGACGTTCATGTCGTGCCGGGCGAACGCCCAGTCGTGCGCGTAACGCGAAGCGCGCTGCGTGCGCAGGATCACCTGCAGCACGCCAAGCAGAGCCTGCGGCTTGCCGGCGAGCATCGTTTCGATGGTCTGCGGGTTCTCGAACTTCCGGAAGAAGGGTTCAACGCCGAGCATCATCACCGCGCTGGCGATGTTGGTGATGTCGCTGTGCAGGCGTTTGCTGCCGAAGGCTTGAATGTAGGCCAGGACGCGGATCGCCAGCAGCGGATCCTGCAGGACGATGTCGGTGATGTCGCGGCCGGTGACGCGGTCGATATGCTGGCGCGCGTCGTCAAGACGGCGCGCCGTCTGGCGCAGGATCGGCATTTCGCTGCCGCTGAACAAGCTCAGCCAGGCCTCGATATCGGCTGGTGGGGGCTTGCGCGGCGCTTGGCTATCGACCATTGATGTCGTCGTCTTGAACTGGGCGGTCAGACTGGCGCAGCGAGCAGGCAGCGCTTGCTCAGGTGCGTACGAGGATCACGGTCCGATGGTAGTCGCCGCGTCGAGGCTCGGCAAGTACCGTCTGCCCGGCGCTGGTCGAGATGCGCGGTGCCGGCCCTGGGCGCCGCCGACAAGCCGACGCGTCGCTCAGAAACGTTCGTCGTCGCGCAGGTAGCGCCATTCTCCAGGCGGCAGCTTTCCCAGTGAGACACTGCCGATGCGAACGCGCTTGATATCAGTGACCTGCAAGCCAACCAGTTCGCACATTCGGGCGATCTGTCCCTTCTTGCCGTCGTGCAGGACGAAGCGCATTTGCTCCTCGCTCAGCCATGACACCTGCGCGCGTTGCAGTTTGACCTTGTCGAGTGACAAGCCGTGCCTGAGCTGCTCCAGCCCATCGGCTGCCAGTTCGCCTTCGACGCGCACGTGATATTCCATCTCCAACCGCGAATCGCCACCGCTCAAGCGGCGCGCGACGCTTCCCTCCTGCGTGAAGGCGAGCATTCCGCCCTCGTCGTCGTGCAGCTTGCCGGCCGTCGCCAGTCCGCGCAGGTGCGTCGCCTGGAAACTGCGCGGGTGGTGGTCTTCGTGCCAGCGATTGTCGGCACGGATCAAGGCGGCGGCCGTCTGGCGACCGTCGTCGGGGGCACTACCCGTCTCCTCGCGAGCTTTGTTGACGATCAGCGTGACGCTTTCGGCGGGCTGCTTGTTGGCGGCTTCCCTGATCGTGATCTTCGCTTTCGGATTGACACGAGCACCAAGCCGGTTGACCACCACCCCGTCGACGCTGACCCAGCCGTTTTCTATCCATTCGTCCGCTTCGCGTCGCGAGCACTCTGCCAACTGGCTCACCAGTTTCGCCAGCCGCGGTGATTCCCGCGACAAGCCGCGCGCAAGGTCGCTGCTCACACCATCGCTAGGCGCTTGCCGCGCCGTTTGCCGAAGGTCTGGCGTCGCTACGGCCGGCGCGTCGCTGTCGGCAGCGGCCGTGTTTGCGGCGAAGTCGCCTGGCCGATCTTGCTGTCCCGGCAGCGCGGCGCGCACACCGGTGCTGCGCGCGATGCCGCGCGGTGGATAGATCTTCTTGGCTGGCTTTTGCGGTCTCTCGCTACCGGTACGCGTGCCAGCGACGACGTCGCGGGAGCGCCTCGGCGATCGCTTGTCGACGGCTGCCTGTCGGTCGGACGCGGCGGCAGCGGTCGGGCGCGGCGGCGCGTCGGCTGTTGTGGTTTGGTCGGCGGCGGAGCGCTCCCTGGCCGTCGGGTTGGTCGGCACGGTCCTGGTGTCGGCACGATCGCGCGGCGCGCGCTGCGCCTTGTCGGTCTGGCCGCCCGGCGCAGTGGCTGCGCCGGCTTTGCCGTCGCTGCGCCCGCTGGCTGGGCGTTCCGGGGTGGCGTGTCTGGTCAGCTGCGACCTGCCGCGTAGCGGCCGGCGCGTCGGTGACCGGCGGTCGTCGATGGTGTCGCTGGCGGCGAGTTTTCGGGGGAGTTTGAGCGTCGAGCGCGGCATGGCCAAGTTTCCATTCGGTCGGGCGCATAGTGTACGCCAGTTCGCCAGTTCGCCACAGTTTGAGCCTTGTCCACTGTGGTGTGAGCCTGAACGGTTCGCGTGTTTCCACCGAGGCATGAGCCTGAAAGAAGATGTTGGCGCAGGAAGAAACGGGTTGATCATTCTGAAGATGGTGATCAACATGAACGAAACACAGCTGCGCACGATCGAGCAGGTCGAACAATTTCTCAGCGCCAGCGCCGCCATCGAATTCTCGACGGCGGGCAACGATAGCGAGCGCTACGAGCACATCAGTCGAGTGCTCAAGCGCTTCGACTACCCTGGCCGTAGCAAGCGCGAACGTGGCGTGTTGCGGCGTTACCTGGAGCACACGAGCGGCTACAGTCGGGCGCAGATTACGCGCTTGGTGGCTCGTTGGCAGGGCAACCGCTTGGCGGCCGTTCCGCTGGTCAAGCGCTACCGGGCACCGGCCCGGCCTTTTGCACGCAAGTACACTGCCGCCGATATCGCCCTGCTGGTCGAAATGGACAAAGCCCACGAAGGCGTCTGCGGGCCGGCCATCGTGCACCTCCTGCGGCGGGCCTACCGGGAGTACGGTGACGCGCGCTATGAGCGTCTGGCTACGCTCCCCGCCTCGCACTTGTACAACCTGCGCAAGAGCGCCGGCTATCAGGCGCAGCGCATCCATTTCACGCAGACCCGCTCGGTGTGCAACGCCATCGGCGTACGCAAGGCCCCTGCGCCGGACGGGCGTGCCGGCTTTGTGCGTATCGACACCGTCCATCAAGGCGACCGGGACGGCGTCAAGGGCGTCTATCACATCACCTGCGTGGATGCGGTCAGCCAGTGGCAGGTCGAGGCCTGCGTGCAGGCCATCAGCGAGGCTTTTCTGTTGCCAGTGCTGGCTTTGATCCTGGCTCAGTTCCCGTTTGTCGTACGCGGCTTTCACTCCGACAATGGCTCGGAGTTCATCAACCGTCAGGTGGCGGCGCTGCTCGAAAAGTTGCGCATCGAGCAGACCAAATCACGCTCGCGTCATAGCAACGACAACGCCCTGGCCGAAAGCAAAAATGCCAGCGTGGTGCGCAAGCACATGGGCTACGCGCATATCCCGCAGCACTTCGCCCAGCCGATCAATGCCTTCTATCAGGAGACCTTCAATCCGTGGCTCAACCTGCACCGCCCCTGCATGTTCGCTACGGACGTCGTCAGCCCGAAGGGCAAGATCGTCAAGCGCTACAAGCACGAGGACGTAAAAACGCCCCTGGAGTGTCTGGCCCAGTTGTGCGAAAAAGACTTGGTTCAGCTGAACCCGGGGGTGACGCTGCAGGCCTTGCAGACACAAGCTCGCTCGCAACCTGACCTGGCCGCCACGCAAGCGATGCAACGCGCCAAGGGCGATCTCTTCGACAGCTTTGACAAACCGAAGCGGCGCGCTTGACGCCGCCTCCAACCCCCTGCCGCGCTTCGCTTGCCAGACAGGCCAATTGCTACGCAATCCGCCCGCCGGAAGCCCTGCGGGCGCTTTTGAAACCCGTTTAAAAAAAGCTTTCCAGAACCCCACAACACCAACCCTACAACCCCATCCGCCGCTGCAAACTCAACCCCGTTACACTACCCCTTTCAACCTTCAACCCGCCTCTCAACCTCTCCGAGATCTTCCCTCCTTCAGGCTCATACCTGAATTGGAAAATACTGTTTGCCGTGGTCGCGCGCGAACTCGCGAAGGCCTGCCGCACGCCGGGCCGCAGCCAGCGGTGTCAGTTCGCAAGCCGCTGCCCCAAGCCGTCCGCGGCTTGCTCTGCTGCGGCTCAATGATGGCGCAGTGGGTGCTAGCGCGGTGGCGGCGGCGCGGCGCCACGCGGTGGTGGCGGTGGAGGTGGCGCACCACGCGGCGGCGCTGGCGGCTGAGGCGCGGCGTCGCTGGTGGCGTAGCCCTCCTGCGGCGAGAAACCGCCGATCACCGGTACGCGCTGACCACGAGCATACATGCACTGGACGTAGCTTTGGTCGTAGCGCTGCTGCAAGGCGTAGCTCGAGGCGTTGCTGCTGGCGGCGCCGCTGGCGCTGCCAGCCAGCAGGCCGACGCCAGCGCCCACCGCGGCGCCGCTCGAGCCGTCGACAGCCGCACCGATTGCCGCCCCGATCACCGTACCGACAGCGGCGCTGGCGACGCCGGCCTCGACGCCTGCCTGTGCCGGCGTGCTGCCGCCCAGAGTCAGGTTGGCATAGTTCCGGCAGTTGGCGTCGGCGGCACGGAATCTGTCGAAGGATTGTCCCGTTCCGGGCAGGGCCATGACGCTGGGTCCTTCCGGCGGATAGCTCGCGCAGGCAGCGAGGATCAGGGCCAGAAGGGGTGTCGCGGGACGTAGACTGGGCATGGCTGGGCTCATCAAAGATGGATCGCCACCGGCGCAGGCGTGCACGGTGGAATAACAATATAACGCAGCACGCCCTGAAGGGCTGACGCAGGTCGGTGATCGCCGCGTCTGCTGATCGCTCTGCAAGCGCCGCACATTCTCGCTCGCGGGCGCGGAAAGGACGGACAAGCGTGCGACCAAGTGGCCGCTGCCGCCAGCCGGTCGCTGCAGCGCGGCGGCCGGCGACTGCCGCCTGGTGGTCGGCCGGCCGTGCCGGATCGTTGGCGTCGGGGTGTCACTCGCTGCCGTTTCTGGTACGCTGCCAGCAGCTGCAACGACAGCTTGACGCTCGTGCGAGCAGCCTGCTGCGCTGCCGCCGCTGGCCGGCTGTCCGGGCCAGCCACTTTTGACGGATGCCGCCATGCCAGACGTTCCGCAAAGTGCCATCGGCAATCTTGCCGACCTCGAGGACGGACAGGTCGCCCTGTCACGCTATCTTGTACAGCGCGACGGCAGTTTGTATGTGGCGCTTTCGCGACTCGATTCGGCAGCGGAATTCGTCGACTTCGTCACTCGCGCGGTCGCCATCGGCCTCTATTTTCGTGGACTCGATTACGCGCGCTTCGAGTCGCTGATTTACCCTACTCCGGCGAATCCTGCGCTCCCCGAGGCTGCCAAAACGCCGCCACCGGAGGGCGGCGACGAAGTCTTCCTGGCTCTCGATATCGCTACCTTTCAGCCGTCGCGGCAGGCGCTCTACAAGGATCTGCGGATCGAGCGTGGCGAGGCGTTCTATCTGTTCGAACCCATTTATCTCGAGTCCGCAAGCGAGCCGGCAAGCGAGCAGCAGAGCGAGCAGCAGAGCGAGCAGCAGAGCGAGCAGCAGAGCGAGCAGCAGAGCGACCAGCAGAACGAGCAGCAGAGCGAGCAGGCAAGCGAAACGCGCGCGCTCCTCGACGTCGATGAATTCATCGCCAGCGCCTGGGCCAAGGGTGTGCGCTTCGGGATCGACCTGGCGATGGTCAAGGAAGGGCTGCAGCTCGACAGGCCGGAGCGGCGCCTGGTTGCCCACAGCAAGCCGGCGCTGCCGGGTAAGGACGCCGAGGTCGTCGAGCAGGCGCCCGGCCTGCATCGCAACAACGCGCCGCGGCGACTGCTCGGCGGCCGGGTCGATCTTCGCCAGTTCGAGACGCGCTATCCGCAGGTCGCCGCCGGCGTCCGTTTGCTGAAGAAGATTCCACGCACGCTGGGCGTCGACGGGCGGGCGGTCAGCGGTGAGCTGATGCCGGCACCGCTGCCCAAGGATTTCGATCTGGCCAGCCTGGCCGGTCCCGGGACGCGCGTCAGCCACGAAAAAGACGGTGAATATCTCCTGGCGTCGGTGTGCGGTTTTCTCAACATCGATACGCGTAGTAACCAGTTGTCGGTTGCCGACAAGATCGTCAGCCACGAGGGCGTTAGCGCACGCACCACCGGCGACTTGCTGCTGACCGGCGAGGTGTACGAACAACACGGCGAAATCCAGGAGAAACGCGTCGTTACCTGTCGCAGCATTACCGCTTTTGCCGACGTCTTTGGCAACATCGTTTCCACCGGTGGCATCGTCCGCCTCCAACACAATCTAATCGGCGGCAGCGCCAGCAACGACGATGGCGACATCTTCGTCGAGGGCGTGGCGTCGGGGGCGACGCTGCTCGCGCCGCACGGCTGCGTGACGCTGCAGCGCGCCGAGAACTGCGTGATCATTGCTCGGCAGGTGGTCGTCGAACGGGCAACGCTGTGCGACATCGTCGCCGACGAGCTCTCTGTCGACCTCAGCGAGGGATGTGCCGTCGCCGCCAAGAGCATTCACGTGCACCTGGCGCGGGCGCGTCGGGAAGTCGGTAACGCGGTTCTGATTCTGGTTCCCGACCTGACGCGCGACGACGCCCGGATCGCCGAGCTGCAACAGCAGCGCAGCGCTCTGGAGACCGAGCTTGGCGATCATCGGCAAAGGATCGATGCCTTGCGCGGCGAAAAGGATGTCGCCAGCTACCTCCTGCTGGCGGGCAAGTTGCGACGCCGCGAAGCGACCCTTAGCGCCGACCAGCAGGCCGGCTGGCAGCGCCTCTCGGCGCTCGTTGCGCCAGCGCTGCGGACCCTTTCGCAACTTCGTGAAGCGCTTGCTGAATTCGAGCTGCAGGCGAACACGCTCGACGCCGAACTCGAAGAAATGCTCGCCGCCCGCGAGCAGGCGTGCAGCGAGCTGGTGTGCGCGGTCGACCACGTCGAAGGCGAAACGCGTATCGACGCGTACCTGGTCCGGCTCGCCGATACGCCGCTGGCCGCACTCCCGAGCAAGGAGCTGAAGGCCCGCTTGCGCCGTGTCGATGCGGCGACCAAGAAGCTTTTCGCCGGCTCGAGCGGCAGCTTCTCCTGGGCCTACCAGACGCCGCCGCCACGGCCGGCTTGAGCTGGCGGCGACTCAGCCACGATGCCACCGCAACTCGGCGGCGATTCAGCCCTCGGCCAGCCGCTTGGCGATGTGCTCGAGCGCTTCCTCGATCTGGTCGATGAGGATCAGACACAGGTCGCCGGCCTGCAAGGCGGCGAGAGCGGTGTCGATGGCCAGGAACTCGCCATGGATTTCCTGGATTTCGCTGGTCCGCGTCGCGTTCGTCAAGCCTTGCTGCAGCAGCGCCAGCACTTCGCCATCGGCGCGTCCGCGCTGGCACTGATCCTGATAGAGAATGACGCGATCGAAGGCGCCGCCAAGAATCAGCGTCTGGCCGCGGATATCTTCGTCGCGCCGGTCACCGGCGCCACTGATGACCACCGTCCGCTGACTGCCTGCCGGTGACGGCAGGTTGTCAATGGCGTCGACCAGCGCCTGGATGGCGTCGGGGTTGTGGCCGTAGTCGGCGACCAGCGTCGCGCCGCGATAGCTGAAGACGTTGAAGCGCCCGGGCGCCGTCTGGGCGTCGTTGACGAAACTCGCCAGACCGCGACGAATCGTCGGCCACGGCACGTCCAGCGCCCAGGCGGCGCCGATTGCGGCCATCGCGTTGTCGACCTGGAAACCGATCGCGCCGTTCTGCGTGACTGGCACCTCGGCCAGCGCGATACGCTGCTCGACGCCAGCGCCCGAGGCGACTATCGCATCGCCGTCGCGGTAGATGACGCGCTTGCGCTGCGCGCGATGCAGCGCCATCAGTGGATGGTTGCGGTCGCTGGTGAAGAAGGTGACGCTGCCCGGGCACGAATCGGCCATGCGCGCGACCATCGGGTCGGCGGCATTGAGGACGGCAACGCCGGTCTCGGGCGTGACATTCTGGACAATCACCCGCTTGACCACCGACAAGTCTTCGACGGTGCTGATATACGACAGCCCGAGGTGGTCGCCGAGGCCGATGTTGGTGACCACGGCGACGTTGCAGCGGTCGAAGCCGAGGCCTTCGCGCAGCACGCCGCCGCGCGCCGTCTCGAGTACGGCGGCGTCGACGTCGGGGTGGAGCAGGACGTTGCGCGCGCTTTTCGGACCACTGCAGTCGCCGGTATCGATCCGCCGGCTCTCGACGTAGACGCCGTCGGTCGTCGTCATGCCGACGCGCAGGCCCTGCGCGGCAAAGATGTTGGCGATCAGGCGCACGGTGGTTGTCTTGCCGTTGGTTCCGGCGACGGCGACTACCGGGATGCGTGCTTCATCACCATCGGCAAAGATGTTGCCGATGATCGCTTCGCCGACCGGTCGGCCCTTGCCGAATGATGGCTGCAGGTGCATCCGCAGCCCCGGTGCGGCGTTGAGTTCGACAATGCCGCCACCCTGTTCCTCGAGCGGCCGCAGGACGCTGTCGCAGACGATGTCGACACCGGCGATATCGAGCCCGATGGTCTGGGCGGCGGCGATCGCCTGCGCGGCAAACTCGGGATGAACGTCGTCGGTGACGTCGGTAGCGGTGCCGCCGGTCGACAAGTTGGCGTTATTGCGGAGGACCACGCGGGCGCCTCTTGGTGGTACCGACGCGGGCGTCAGGCCGGCGTTTTCGAGGCGCGCCATGGCCACCTCGTCGAGGCGAATCATGGTCAATGAGGTGGCGTGACCGACGCCGCGCCGCGGGTCGGCGTTGACCCGCTCGACCAGCTCTTCGATGCTGTGTACGCCGTCGCCGACGACCAGGGGCGGGTCGCGCCGGGCGGCGGCAATCAGTTTGTCGCCGACTACCAGCAGGCGGTAGTCGTGGCCGGGAATGTAGCGCTCGACGAGCACCTCGTCGCTGATCTGGTAGGCGACCGCGTAGGCCGCTTCGATCTCCTCGCGGCTCGCCAGATTGACCGCGACGCCCTTGCCCTGGTTACCGTCCTGCGGTTTGACGACCACCGGAGCGTCGATCTCGCAGGCCGCTGCCCAGGCGTCGGCGGCGCTCAGTACCGGCCGACCGCTGGGGACCGGGACGCCAGCGGCGTGCAGCAGGTTCTTGCTCAGTTCCTTGTCCTGCGCAATGGCCTCGGCGACGGCGCTGGTACGATCGGTCTCGGCGGCCTGAATGCGCCGCTGCCGACTGCCCCAGCCAAACTGCACCATGCTGCCTTCGGTAAGCCGGCGGTAGGGAATATTGCGCGCCATCGCGGCATAGACGATGGCGCCCGTGCTTGGCCCGAGACGCACGTCCTCGTCGAGTTCGCGCAAGCGGTCGAGCGCTTCGCCAAGGTTGAAAGGGGTATCGTCGACGGCGGCGACACACAGCGCCTGCGCCAGTTCGAGGGCCAGGCGGCCGACCACCTCTTCGCTGTATTCGACGACCACCTGGTAGGTGCCCGCTTCGACGGTCTTCGCGGTGCGGCTGAAAGTCACCGGGCAGCCGGCCTGCGCCTGCAGGCCGAGCGTGGCGAACTCCAGCGCCTGCGCCATCGATACCGCTTCATCGTGACCAGCCGGCCGCAGCATCGCCAGTTCAGGGAAACGCTCGCGCAGACGCGTTTCGAAGTCCGGCTTGTGGCCGATATCGCGCTCATCGTCTGTACAAAAGACAATCGCTTCGATCGCCGTATGCCGGCTCCAGAGGTTGGGACCGCGCAGAGCGCGGATACGCGATACTTCCATCAACGGTTTACCTTTCTGTTTCAGTCCGGGCGCCTGGCGCCCACATCGTGCATCGTTACGGTTTTAGCTATTGGCGGCTGTTGCACTGGCACGCCTGGCTGATTGTTCAGGCGATGGTGAAGGTTTCCAGGCCGGTGCGGATGATTTCGGGAGCGATCGCCAGAGCCCACGCTGCGGCGGTGGCGGCCAGGACGTTCTCGATCTCGAAGTCCACCCGACCGCCGTCGGTCAGCGGAATCGCTTCCAGGCTGACGACTGCCTTTTCGTCCTGGCCGCTGGCGAGGATCACCTGGCCGTCGCGGGCGAATACCGCGCGCTTGCCCTGCGCTCGGTGCGCGACCAGCGTCGGTAGCTCGGCGTCGGTGGCAAAGAAGATGACCTCGCCGTCGCATAAGGGGGCCATCTCGACGAGCATCGGGTGATGCGCATTAAGCACCGCCGCGCCGCTCGGCAGCACCAGGTCGACCTGCGTGCGCAGGACGGTGAATACCTGCTCGGGCGTTTCGACGTGATAGCGACCAAAATGCGTCGTCGCGTCGACGTTGGTGATCACCCCGACCAGGCAGCGGTCGTAGGCGAGCCCCTCGCTGAGGATGGTGTCGCTGCCGTTTTCGAGGACCGCCGCGTCGACCGCGCGGTTCATCAGCAGGCGGTTGGCAGCGCTCCAGTTGGCGCTGTCACCTTTGCCGATACAGCGGCGGTCGACGTACAGCCCGTCGCTGCACGCCAGGCCGGTATGTTTGCCGGAGAGCGCCAGGAAGCGCGCCACCAGATTGGCGACCGTGGTCTTGCCGAAGCTGCCGCTGACGCCGATCACCGGAATGCGACCATCGTCGCCATTGGGAAACAACTGGTCGACGATGGCGCGGCCAACCGGCCGTGGCTCGCCCGCTTCGGGTTTCAGGTGCATCAGCAGGCCGGGGCCGGCATTGACCTCGACGATCGCGCCGCGCTGCTCATCGAGCGGCTGCGAGATATCTTCGCAAACCAGGTCGACGCCGGCGATGTCGAGGCCGACGATGCGCGCCGCCAGCGACGCGGTCGCCGCAGTGTCCGGGTGCACCAGATCGGTGACGTCGTCGGTATGGTTGCCGCTGCGCACGATCAGCACCTCGCGCCCGGCCGGCGGGATCGAGTCGCCGCTAAAACCCTGACGGCTGACTTCGAGCCGGGCCACCGGGTTGTCGTTGAGGGCGATGATGTCGAGCGGGAATTCCTCCTCGAAGCCGCGGCGTGGGTCAGAGTTGATCTGGCTGTCGATCAGCTGATCGATGGTCGACTCGCCGTCACCGATGACCTTGGCGATCTCGCCGCGGGCGGCGGCGACGAGCTTGCCGCCAATCACCAGCAGGCGGTGTTCCGAGCCACGCACGTAGCGTTCGACGATCACGCCGCTGCCTTCGTCGACGGCGGCAGCGTACGCCGACTCGACTTCCGCTGGCGTTTCGAGGTTGGTGAAGACGCCGCGCGCGTGATTCCCGTCGGACGGTTTGACGACCACCGGATAGCCAATGTCCGCGGCGGCTTCGCAGGCGTCTTCGGCGCTGTCGACCAGGCGCCCCTCGGGGACGGGCACGCCGCACGACGCCAGCAGGCTCTTGGTCAGATCCTTGTCACGCGAGATGCCTTCGGCGATGGCGCTGGTGCGGTCGGTCTCGGCGGTCCAGATGCGCCGGCTGCGCGAGCCGTAACCGAGTTGCACGAGGTTGCCGGTGGCCAGCAGGCGGATCGCCGGGATGCGGCGGTCCTTGGCCGTCGCCGCGTCGACGATGCAGCCGGTGCTCGGGCCCAGCAGCTTGCGCTCGGCCATGTCGGTCAATTGGGCGACGGTCGTGGCGACGTCGAAAGACTCGTCCTGGATCGCCGCCAGCAGCAGTTCGCGGCCAGCGAAGAGGCAGGCGCGCGTGACGTCTTCATGCCAGGCGCGGACGACTACCCGGTACACGCCGCGCGCAGAGACTTCACGGGCCTTGCCGAAGCCGCCGGGCATGCCGGCCAGGTTCTGCAGTTCGAGGGTGACGTGTTCGAGAATATGCGCCGGCCAGGTGCCTTCCTGAAGGCGGCGCAGAAAACCACCGCGCTCGCCATAGCTGCAGCGGTGCTCGATCAGCGACGGCAGCAGGGTGGTCAGGCGCTCGTAAAAGCCGGGGATGGTGTTCGACGGGAAGTCCTCGAGGTCGCCGATATCGACCAGCGCTTCGATTACTGGACGGTAGGTCCAGATATTCGGGCCGCGCAGGTAGCGGATTTCGAGAAACTTGATGTCTTTGCTTTTCATGTCGTCGTTCCAGGCACGTGCGGGTGGGCGCGCCGTGGCGCGGGCGTGGCGGCAGGCGAGCGAAAAAGGGCCTCCACCGCGATTGTCGTCGGAATAACGCGCCGCGCGCCAATTGGCTGACCGCTGCGCCGCCGCGTCGCCGGGCTCACAGGAAGCGGTCCAGAATCCGCCGGCTGGTCTGGTCAAGCGCGTAGCGGTCGCGGATCAGGAACTGGATGCCGTGGCTGTCGGCGATCAGCAGCGCCGGTGAAGCGAGGCGGCGTATGTCTTCCTCGCCCTTGAGCACGAAGCGGCTGCTGCCGCGGTCGGTGTCCACGTGCCAGGTGCTCGGCGTCGCGAAGCTCGAGACGTCGGTGATTCGCCGGATCTCGGGCATGAATTCGCGCTGCGCGAGTTCGGCTTCGACCAGCGTGCGGAGCTCGTCCGGCAGGTCGCTCAGTCGATCGATCCACGCCAGTTCCTTGCCGTGCGGGTCGACCAGGCCGATGCCGTCGTCGGCGGCGGTGATCGGGAAGGCGCGTACCGGCACGACGTCGACGTGCGTCTGGCCGTCGGCGGTGCTCAGTTCGAGGCGACCGAAAGCGTTGCGCCGCAAGCGGTAGTCGGGCGTGGCGTTCATTGGCGTTCTCCGTCGTTGGCTCGTTCGAGCTCGATGCGCCGCAGTTCGTCTTCAGTGTCGACGTTGCGCGCCTGCGCCTGGTAGAGACGGTAATAGTGTCCCTCGCGGGCCATCAATTGCTCGTGGCTACCGACCTCAACGACGCTGCCACGGTCGAGGACGACCAGTCGGTCGGCGTCGCGCAGCGTCGACAGGCGGTGCGCGATGGCGATCGTCGTGCGGCCGCGAACCAGGTTGTCGAGCGCTTTCTGGATCTCCTTCTCGGTCGTCGTGTCGACCGACGAGGTCGCTTCGTCGAGGATCAGGATGCGCGGATCGATCAGCAGCGCGCGGGCGATCGAGATGCGCTGCCGCTCGCCACCGGAGAGCGCCTGGCCGCGTTCCCCGACCAGCGAGTCGTAGCCGTGCTGCAGGCGGAGGATGAATTCGTGCGCGTGCGCGGCACGCGCAGCGGCGACGACCTCGGCGCGCGTCGCGGCGGGTTTGCCGTAGGCGATGTTTTCGGCGATGGTGCCGAAGAACAGGAAGGGTTCCTGCAGCACCAGACCGATATGCTGGCGGTACTCGGCGACCGGCAGCGAGCGGATATCGACGCCGTCGATCAGGATCGCGCCTTCGCTGACGTCGTAGAAACGGCAGATCAGGTTGACCATGGTGCTCTTGCCCGAGCCGCTGTGGCCGACCAGTCCGACCATCTCGCCAGGCTCGATGACGATGTTGATATCGCGGGTGACGCTGCGCGTGCCGTAGCGGAAGCCGACGCTGCGCAACTCGATGCGCCCCTCGACTTTCGGCAGGTGCACCGGGTTGGTCGGTTCGGGGACGCTCGAGACGTGGTCGAGAATGTCGAAAATGCGTTTGGCGCCAGCGGCCGCTTTCTGGGTCACCGAGACGATGCGGCTCATCGAGTCGAGGCGCAGGTAGAAACGGCTGATGTAGGCCAGAAAAGCGGTCAGCACGCCGACCGAGATGTGATCGCTGGCAATCTGCCAGATACCGAAGCCCCAGACGATCAGCAGGCCCAGTTCGGTGAGCAGCGTGACCGTCGGCGAGAACAGCGACCACACTTTGTTGACCCGGTCGTTGACCTCCAGGTTGTGCGCGTTGGCGGCCCGGAAACGTCCCGTCTCGCGGGCTTCCTGAGCAAAGGCCTTGACGACGCGGATGCCGGGGATGGTGTCGGCGAGGACGTTGGTGACCTCCGCCCAGACGCGGTCGACGCGCTCGAAGCCGGTGCGCAGCCGCTCGCGGACGACGTGGATCAGCCAGGCGATGATCGGCAATGGCAGCAGGGTCACCAGCGCCAGTCGCATATCGATCGACATCAGGATCGCCGTGGTCATCCCGATCATCAGCACGTCGGTGGCGAAATCGAGCAGGTGCAGCGACAGGAAGATGTTGATCCGGTCGGTTTCCGAGCCGATCCGGGCCATCAGGTCGCCGGTGCGTTTGCCGCCGAAGTATTCCTGCGAGAGCGTCAGCAGGTGTTCGTAGGTGGCGGTGCGCAGGTCGGCACCGATGCGTTCGGAAACCAGCGCCAGGATGTAGGTGCGTGCCCAGCCGAGCAGCCAGGCGACCAGTGCGGCGCCGAGCAGGCCCGAGAGGTACAGCGCCACCAGACCCGGGTCGATCGCCTGGCCGTTCTGGTAGGGGATCAGCACATTGTCCATCAACGGCATCGTCAGGTACGGCGGCACCAGCGTCGCCGCCGTGCTCAACAGGGAAAGCGTGAAGCCGGCGAGCAGTTGCCCTCTATACGGTCTGGCGAAACGCCCGAGGCGTACCAGCGTCCAGGTCGAAGGCGGTTGATGGATTTCCTTGCTGCATTGCGGGCACTCTTCCTGGCCGGTCAACAGCGGTGTTTCGCAGGTCGGGCACAGCGCCAGTGGCGAAGCCGCTGGCCGGATGCCGTTGTTGTGGAAGTCGAGCTGTCGCGTGCAGTGGTCGATCAGGCGGCCGGCAGCGATGTCGGCACCCAGCGTGTAACGCCATTGTCCGAGCAGCGACTCGCTATCTAACAGTTCCAGCGTGCCGACGCCGGCGTGATCGTGGCGAGCGAGCGTCAGCCCCGGGCGATAAAGCCAGCTCTGCTCGTGCGGTGGATCGGCCGCAATCGCCAGCAGGCGATTGTTGGTGACCACCAGCAGGCCGCTGGTAAAGCGCAGCCGGCTATCGAGATCGATCTCCAGACACGCGAGAACGGCCTCGTCGCCTGCCAATTGCTGATGCACGCGAGCCGACCATGCGGCCGGCAGGCTGGCCGGCGAAGGTCGGGAGCGTTCGGCGCTGTCAGGGATCGATGCGAGGGGCGTTGGCGTCATTGCTTGGTCGATTCTGAAACGAGGCTGCGGGGGATGCGCGAAGGCGGCAAGTATAGCCGTCTTCAGCGAGGTCTCGGGCGCGCGTCGCGCTTATCGCGGGCATTGCCGAATGGCCACTCAAAGGCGCAGGCGATCGTCGGCGAGGCGACGCGCGATCTGCAATCTGGCGATCGTCGGCAACAGATTGAGACCCGTTTCCCGGCGACACGCGTTGGCCCGGGTAATCAGTTCGTCGAAGCTGAGGTCGATCGGCTCGCCGGCCGCCGCGAAGGCGACCGTATTGCCGCTGTCGCACGATGGGAAGATCAGCGCGCGCCCGTCGAAAGCCGTCTCGATGCGCTCGGCGCTGGCCTGAAAGCCGCGCTCGCGGCCGAGCAGGTTGACCGCCAGCAGGCCACTGTCGCTCAGGCGCGATCGGCACGCCTGGTAGAAAGGCTCGGTATCGAGAATGCCGGCGCGGGCATTCTTGTCGAAGCCGTCGACCAGGATATAGTCATAGAGGCTGTCACCGCCGAGCATGTACGCGGCGCCGTCGGCGATCTGCACGCGCAGGCGAAGTGGGTCGTCCGGCAGTTTGAAATGCAGTCGCGCGACGACCTCGACTTGCGGATTGATCTCGACGACGGTGATTCGCGTGGCCGGCAACTGTTGGTAGATGAATTTGGCCTGCGATCCCGCACCGAGGCCGATCAGCAGCGCCTGGCGTGGCCATGGCGCTTCGCGGAGCAGCAGTCCGGCCATCATTTCTCGGGTGTAGGCGAGTTCGAGCGCGTGCGGGCGCTGGACGCGCATCGCTCCCTGCACCCAGGCCGAGGAGAAGTGGAGATAGCGTACGCCGGCCGTCTCGCTGATTTCTATCGAGTCACGCGCCATCAGATCGGGTCGCCGGGCGGCCAGCAGCGGCAGATCGTCGCGCCGCTGCGCGCTTGTTCGCGTCGCAAGTTGAATGGGGGCACATCGGTCAGGGTTTCGTGCTTTCCAGTCGTGCCGCGGTCTGGTGCCCGCGGCGGCCGTGTCGCGAGGGCACGCTCTGGTCGCGCTGCCGAGTGGGCGATGGCATGGCGGCAAGTGGCGGTCGGATGGTGCTTGCCGGCGCACCTTCTTCAGCGTTTGTCCGCGCTGCCCGACTGGCGGTCAGAGCCAAGGTCAGCGATCTCTGCATGGGCCGATCGTCAATTGACCGGCGCCACGCTAACTCGCTATACTACCAAAGTTTTACTGGCGTTGGCGTTGGCGTTGCGCTGATCGGCACGACAAAGTCTCGTTGGGCTGGCTGCCCGGGGCTTGGCTGTGGCGTTGTTTTGGCGTTCGTTGGCCGCGCCGATGGCGCGTCGCGGCGGCATTCGTGCCGGTGCTGCTGGAGTCTGGAGCGCTGCGGGGGGTTTGGCTGTCGCGGCCGCGTCGTCGGCCTGGGCCGGTGAGCCAGGGTGCCGTGGCCGTGTTGCGGGCAGTGGGTCTGCCATTTGCCGGGTCGACTAAGAGGTTATATGGAATATCTTTTTTCTGTGGTTTTGACGGTGCACATCCTGGCGGCGGTCAGCGTGATCGGTCTCGTCCTGGTTCAGCACGGCAAGGGCGCCGACATGGGTGCGGCCTTCGGCAGTGGCGCTTCCGGCAGTTTGTTCGGTGCCACGGGGGCCGCAAATTTCCTCAGTCGGGCGACTGCGGTGCTGGCTACGGTGTTCTTTGTGACCAGTCTGTCGCTCGCCTATCTGGCATCGCAGGCGCCAAAAACGACTGGCAGTGTGATGCGGGATGCGGTAAAATCCGCCCCTGTTCCAGCATCTCCCTTGGGTGATGTTGAGCAGAGCAAAATCCCGGCGGATGCCAATTCGAAAGCAAAGGATATTCCCCGGTAATCGTTTTGCAAGCAGCGGCGAGAAGTGCTTTATTCCTCGATTGATTCGCCTGCTGCCCGTGGTAATGCCGACGTGGTGAAATTGGTATACACGCTATCTTGAGGGGGTAGTGACTTCGGTCGTGTGAGTTCGAGTCTCATCGTCGGCACCAGGAATGGCCGCCAGTAACCGGTGGCTGTAGTCTGAATTGAAGCGCTTGTGGGGCGGATCATGCTGGAAAGCTATTTCCCGGTATTTGTCTTTATCCTGATTGGCATCGCTTTCGGGGTGATGCCGGTCATGATGGGTCTGATGGTTGCGCCGCATCGTCCCGATAGCGAAAAGCTCTCCCCTTACGAGTGTGGTTTCGAGGCATTCGAAGATGCGCGCATGAAGTTCGATGTGCGCTACTACCTGATCGCCATCATCTTCATCCTGTTTGATCTCGAGGTCGCCTTTCTGCTGCCGTGGGCGACGATTTTCAAAGAGATCGTCGCCACCGATTCGGTGAAGTGGTTCGGTTTCATCGAGATGCTGGTTTTCATCGCCATCCTGGTCGTCGGCTACGTGTATGCCTGGGCCAAGGGCGCACTGGACTGGGAGTGAGCGATGGGTATTGACGGCATTCTGCAGGAAGGTTTTGTCACCACGACAGCCGACAATCTGATCAACTACGTGCGTACGGGCTCGATGTGGCCGATGAGTTTCGGCCTCGCGTGTTGTGCCATCGAGATGATCCATGCCGGCTGCTCGCGCTACGACCTGGATCGCTTCGGGATCGTCTTCCGCCCGAGTCCGCGCCAGTCCGACGTGATGGTCGTCGCCGGCACGCTGACCAACAAGATGGCGCCGGCGATGCGCAAGGTCTACGACCAGATGGCCGAGCCGCGCTGGGTGGTATCGATGGGCTCCTGCGCCAACGGTGGTGGTTATTACCATTACTCGTACTCGGTGGTGCGCGGCTGTGATCGGATCGTTCCGGTCGATATCTATGTTCCGGGCTGCCCGCCGACCGCCGAGGCGCTGATCTACGGCCTGATTCAGTTGCAGAACAAGATTCGCCGTACCAGTACCATCGCCCGCTGAACACAACCAACCCGAGAGTGAGCCATGTCCGCCAAGCTGGAAGCGCTTTGCCAGAATCTGAACGAGTGTCTCGGTGATCGACTTCAGTCCCTGAAGGTGGCGTTCGGTGAAGTGACCATCGAAGTCGATGCGGCCGAGTATCTGTCGGTGATGCAGACCCTGCGCGACGCGCCGGAACTGGCTTTCGAAGAGTTGATTGATCTGTGCGGCGTCGACTATTCGACTTACGCCAACGTGCCGCGCAGCGGTCCTCGTTTTGCCGCCGTCAGCCATTTGCTGTCGATTAGCAAGAACTGGCGCGTGCGCGTGCGCTGCTTCGCGCCCGACGACGACTTCCCTTCGTTGCCGTCGGTGACCTCGGTGTGGAACTGCGTCAATTGGTTCGAGCGCGAGGCCTTCGATCTGATCGGTATCGTTTTCCCCGGGCACGACGATTTGCGCAGGATTCTCACCGACTATGGCTTTATCGGCCATCCCTTCCGCAAGGATTTCCCCGTTTCCGGCTACGTCGAGATGCGCTATGACCCGGAGCAGCAGCGGGTGATCTACCAACCAGTGACCATCGAGCCGCGTGAGGTCACGCCGCGGATCGTTCGCGAAGCGACCTACGGGGACGTAGACCATGCCTGAACTCCGTAACTTCACCCTGAACTTCGGACCGCAGCACCCAGCCGCTCACGGCGTGCTGCGAATGGTGCTCGAACTCGACGGCGAAGTCGTGATGCGTGCCGACCCACACATCGGTTTGCTGCATCGGGCGACAGAAAAACTCGCCGAGAGCAAGACCTGGATTCAGTCGGTGCCGTACATGGATCGTCTCGACTACATGTCGATGATGTGCAACGAACACGCCTACTGCATGGCGATCGAGCGGCTGCTGCAGATCGAGGTGCCGATCCGCGCGCAGTACATTCGCGTGATGTTCGACGAAATCACCCGCATTCTGAATCACCTACTGTGGATTGGCTGTCACGGTCTCGACGTCGGCGCAATGACCATGGTGCTCTATGCCTTTCGCGAGCGCGAGGATCTGGTCGACGCCTACGAAGCCGTTTCCGGGGCGCGCATGCACGCGGCCTACTACCGGCCGGGTGGCGTCTATCGCGATCTGCCCGACCGCATGTCGCAGTACAAGGAGTCGAAGTGGAAGAGCGCGGCGCAGATCAAGCCGTTCAATGACGCGCGCAGTGGCTCCTTGCTCGACTTCCTCGACGACTTTTCCAGCCGTTTTCCGAAGTTGCTCGACGAGTACGAAACGCTGCTCACCGACAACCGCATCTGGAAACAGCGGCTGGTCGATGTCGGCATCGTTAGCCCCGAGCGGGCGCTGCAGCGCGGTTTTACCGGGCCGATGCTGCGTGGTTCGGGCATCGCCTGGGACCTCCGCAAGAAGCAGCCGTACGAGGTCTATGACCGCGTCGACTTCGATATCCCGATCGGCAAGACCGGCGACTCGTACGATCGCTACCTGGTGCGGATGGAAGAAATGCGCCAGGCAAACCGGATCCTCAAACAGTGCATCGACTGGCTGCGGCTAAACCCGGGCCCGGTGATGTCCGACAACCACAAGGTTGCTCCACCGAATCGCGAAGCCATGAAGTCGAACATGGAAGAGCTGATTCACCACTTCAAATTGTGCACCGAAGGGATGCACGTTCCCGAGGGCGAGGTCTATGCGGGCGTTGAACACCCGAAGGGCGAGTTCGGCATCTACGTGATTTCCGACGGGGCCAACAAGCCCTACCGCCTGAAGATACGCGCGCCGGGTTACGTGCACCTGTCGGCGATGGATGAGATGGCCCGCGGCCACATGCTGGCCGACGTAGTGACCATCATTGGTTCGCAGGACGTTGTTTTTGGCGAGATTGACCGTTGATGCTGACTCCAGAATCCCTCAAGAAAATTGACCGCGAAATCGCCAAGTATCCGGTCGACCAAAAGCGCTCGGCTATTATGGCCGCTCTGGCGATCGCTCAGGACGAGCAGGGTTGGCTGTCCAGCGAAGCCATCGAGAGCGTCGCCAACTACCTGGGCATGGCGCCGGTGGCAGCCTACGAGGTGGCCAGCTTCTACAACATGTACAACCTGAAGCCGCTTGGCAAGTACAAGCTGTCGGTGTGTACCAACCTGCCGTGCATGCTCAGCGGTGGCGTAGACGCCGGCGAATACCTCAAGAAGAAGCTCGGCATCGGCTACAACGAAACCACCCCCGACGGCCTGATCACGCTCAAGGAAGGCGAGTGCATGGGCGCTTGCGGCGACGCGCCGGTGATGATCGTCAACAACCGTCGGATGTGCAGCTGGATGCAACCCGAGCAAATCGACCAACTGCTGGCGGAGCTCAAGTAATGGCGATTCTCGGTGCAATCAATCCGATGCTGAGCCTCGGTCTGGACGGCGACAAGGCCTGGCGCCTGGCTGATTACGTCAAACGTGGCGGCTACTCGGCACTGCGCCGGATTCTCGAAGAGAAGCAGCCGCAGGGGTCCGTGATCAACGAGGTCAAGAAGTCGGTCTTGCGTGGCCGCGGTGGCGCCGGCTTTCCGACCGGCCTCAAGTGGAGTTTCATGCCGCGCTCCTTCCCTGGTGACAAGTACGTGGTGTGCAATTCGGACGAGGGCGAGCCCGGCACGTTCAAGGACCGCGACATCCTGCGCTACAACCCGCACTCGGTGATCGAGGGGATGGCCATTGCTGCCTATGCGATGGGTGCTGCCTGCGGTTACAACTACATTCACGGCGAAGTCTGGGAGATCTACGAGCGCTTCGAGGAGGCGCTCGACGAGGCGCGGGCGGCCGGCTTTCTCGGCAGCGACCTGCTCGGGTCGGGTTTCAACTTTGAGCTCTTTGCCCACCACGGCTACGGTGCCTATATCTGCGGCGAAGAGACGGCGCTGCTCGAATCGATCGAAGGCAAGAAGGGGCAGCCGCGCTTCAAGCCGCCATTCCCGGCGTCCTTCGGTCTCTACGGCAAGCCGACGACGATCAACAACACCGAAACCTTCGCTTCGATTCCCTACATCATCAATCTCGGCGGCGAGACTTATCTCGAAGCCGGCAAGGCCAACAACGGCGGCACCAAGCTGTTCTCGATTTCGGGGCACGTCGAGCGGCCGGGTAACTACGAAATCCCGCTCGGCACGCCCTTCGCCACGCTGCTCGAGATGGCCGGCGGCATGCGCGGCGGTCGGCAGCTGAAGGCGTGCATTCCAGGCGGCTCTTCCGCGCCGGTGGTGCCCGCCGAGGCGATGATGGCGTGCACCATGGACTACGATTCGATCAGCAAGGCGGGCTCGATGCTCGGCTCGGGCGCGGTCATCGTCATGGACGAGACGACGTGCATGGTCAGGGCGCTCGAGCGTCTTTCCTTCTTCTACTACGAAGAATCTTGCGGCCAGTGCACGCCCTGCCGTGAAGGTACCGGTTGGCTGTACCAGGTGGTGCACCGGATCGAGAACGGGCAGGGGCGCGCCGACGACCTCGAGTTGCTGGCCTGCGTCACCACCAACATCATGGGTCGCACCATCTGCGCGCTCGGCGACGCCGCGTCCATGCCGGTACAGAGCTTCATCAAGCATTTTCACGACGAGTTCGCGTACCACATTGAACACAAGAAGTGCCTCGTGCCCGTTGATGTCCAGCGCGCCGGTAGCGGCTTCTTCACGGCAAGGGTTTAGGGTACGAGACGATGGAAATCGAAATCGACGGCAAGATTGCGCAGGTGCCTGACGGCAGTACCATCATGGACGCTGCGCAGCAGCTCGGTGCCTATATCCCGCATTTCTGCTATCACAAGAAACTCTCGATTGCCGCCAACTGCCGGATGTGTCTGGTGCAGGTCGAGAAGGCCCCGAAGCCACTGCCCGCCTGTGCGACACCGGTGACCAACGGCATGAAGGTGTTCACGCATTCCGAATTGGCGATCAAGGCCCAGAAGGGCGTGATGGAGTTTCTGCTGATCAACCATCCGCTCGATTGCCCGATCTGCGACCAGGGCGGCGAGTGTCAGCTGCAGGACCTGGCGGTGGGCTACGGCGGCAGCTCTTCGCGCTTCCAGGAAGGCAAACGTGTCGTTTTCCACAAGGACGTCGGCCCGCTGATCTCGATGCAGGAAATGGCGCGTTGCATTCACTGCACGCGTTGCGTTCGCTTCGGTCAGGAAATTGCCGGGGTCATGGAACTGGGCATGGCCAACCGCACCATGCACGCCGAGATCATGACCTTTGTCGGGCGCTCGATCGATTCCGAGCTTTCGGGCAACATGATCGACCTCTGCCCGGTCGGCGCGCTGACCTCCAAGCCCTTCCGCTATTCGGCGCGCAGCTGGGAGTTGTCGCGGCGCAAGTCGGTCAGCCCACACGACAGCGTCGGCGCCAACCTGACCGTCCAGATCAAGAACAATGTCGTGATGCGGGTGCTGCCGCGCGAGAACGAAGACGTCAATGAGTGCTGGATTTCGGACAAGGATCGCTTTTCGTACGAGGCGCTGAATTCGCCGGCGCGGCTGACCCGGCCGATGATCCGCGTCGACGGCGCGCTCCGCGAAGTGGCGTGGAACGTCGCCCTCGATTATGTGACGCACGCGCTCAAGGACATCACCGGCGGCAAGGGCGGCGAATCGCTGGCCGCGCTGGCGTCGCCGCACGCGACTCTGGAAGAGCTCCACCTGCTGCAGAAACTGACGCGCGGCCTGGGTTCCGGCAGCGTTGACTTTCGGCTGCGGCGCCGTGATTTCTCGACCGATGGCAAGCGTGTCGGCACGCCGTGGCTGGGCCGCCGCTTCTCGGAGATCAAGGATCTGGACGCCGCGCTGGTAATCGGCAGCTTCCTGCGCAAGGACCACCCACTGTTCGCTCAACGCCTGCGCCAGCTTGGCAAGCAGTGGGGCAAGGTCAGCCTGCTATCGCTCGGCGGCGACGACCCGCTGATCAATCTGCACGCGCAGGTGGCGGTCAGCCCGGCTGAACTGCCGCTGGCTTTGGCGGCCGTCGTCAAGGCCGCTGCGCAACTGAAGAATGAGCCGCCGCCGGCGGGGTTCGAGGCCGTCGAGCCTTGCGCCAGCAGCCAGGCCATTGCCCGCAGCCTGCTCGATGGCGAGCAGAGCGCGATCTTTCTCGGCAATGCCGCCGAACAGCATCCGCAAGCCGGCCAGCTGCACGCGCTGGCCGCAGAGCTGGCGAAGCTCACCGGCGCGACCTGCGGCTTCATCGGCGAAGCGGCCAACAGCGTCGGCGGCTACGTCGCCAAGGCGCTGCCCGGCGCCCTCAATGCCTACGAAATGTTCGCCCAGCCGCGCCAGGCTTACGTCTTGCTCGGCGTCGAACCCGAACTCGATTGCCACAATCCGCAGCAGGCACTGGCGGCGCTCAAGGCGGCCGCTCTGGTGGTCATGCTGACGCCGTTCAGCGACGGTGGCGCAGTCGACTACGCCGACGTCTTGCTGCCGATCACGCCGTTCACCGAGACCTCGGGTACCCTGGTCAACGCCGAAGGTCGGGTGCAGAGCTTCAATGGTGTCGTTCGCCCGCTCGGCGATGCGCGTCCCGGCTGGAAGGTTCTGCGCGTCCTCGGCAATCTGCTGGCGCTGCCCGGCTTCGAGCAGGATTCGAGTGAGCAGGTGCGCGATGAAGTGATCGCTGCTGGTGAAGGCTTCGTCTCCGGGCTCGATAATGGCGTCAGCGCCGGACCCTGGTCGCCGTCCGCAGCGCCTGCCGGTCTGCAGCGCGTCGCCGACGTGCCGATCTATGCTGCCGATCTGCTCGTCCGGCGTGCCGCGGCACTCCAGAAGACGCACGATGCGGCGGCGCCGAGCGCGCGCATGAGCGCCGCGACAATGGCCAAGCTTGCCGTCAGTGACGGCGCGCCGGTCCGCGTTCGGCAGGGGGAAGGCGAGGCGCTGCTGCCCGCCCGGGCTGATGAAACCGTACCACCCGGCTGTGTGCGGGTGGCCGCAGCCCATCTTTCGACAGCCGCGCTGGGCGACATGTTTGGTGCGATCAACGTGGAGCGTGCATGATGGTCGATGCGCTGCAGGGACTGTTGCAGGGTCTTTTCGGGTCGGTCTTCCCGCTGGTCTGGGCGCTGCTCAAGATCATTCTGATCATCGCGCCGCTGCTGCTCGCCGTCGCCTATCTGACCTTCTGGGAACGCAAGGTCATCGGCTGGATGCAGGTCCGAATCGGCCCCAACCGGGTCGGTCCCTGGGGGCTGATTCAGCCGATTGCCGATGGCCTGAAGCTCTTCCTGAAAGAGGTGGTGGTCCCCACCGGCGCCGACAAGAGCGTCTTCCTGATCGCGCCGATGTTCGCCTTTGCACCGGCCCTCGCGGCGTGGGCGGTGGTTCCCTTCAACGACACGCTGGTGCTGGCGAACGTCAATGCCAGCCTGCTGTACATCATGTCGATCGGCTCGATCGGCGTCTATGGGATCATCCTTGCCGGTTGGGCGTCGAACTCGAAATATGCCCTACTCGGCGGCATGCGCTCGGCGGCGCAGATGATCTCCTACGAAATATCGATGGGTCTGGCGCTGGTAGTCGTGCTGATGGTCTCCAACAGCCTCAACCTCGGCGATATCGTTGGCGGCCAGGGGCGAGGCTTCTTCGCCGACAAGGGCCTCGGTTTCCTGTCGTGGAACTGGTTGCCACTGCTGCCGATGTTCGTCGTCTATCTGGTGTCGATCGTTGCCGAAACCAACCGCGCGCCATTCGACATGGCCGAAGGTGAATCCGAAATCGTCGGTTTCCACTGCGAGTATTCGGGGATGGCTTTTGCGGTCTTCTTCCTGGCCGAATACGCCAACATGATTCTGGTTTCGACGCTGACCGCGCTGCTCTTCCTGGGCGGTTGGTTGTCGCCGGTTGGCTTTTTGCCCGATGGCCTGCTGTGGCTGTTCATGAAGATCGCCGCCGTGCTGTTCTTCTTCCTCTGGATTCGCGCCACCTTTCCGCGCTATCGCTACGACCAGATCATGCGCCTGGGTTGGAAAGTATTCATCCCGCTGTGCCTGATCTGGCTGGTCGTCGTCGGCTGCTGGATGATGTCGCCATTGAGCATCTGGAAGTGAGAGGCTAGTCATGGGTTCAATGAAGGAAATTTTCAACAGCCTCCTGCTCAGGGAGTTGTTCAAGGGCATGTCGGTCACCGGCCGCTACATGTTCGCGCGCAAGATCACCGTTCAGTATCCGGAAGAGAAGACCCCGCAAAGCTTCCGCTTCCGCGGTCTGCACGCGCTGCGCCGCTACCCGAACGGTGAAGAGCGTTGCATTGCCTGCAAGTTGTGCGAAGCGGTCTGCCCGGCGATGGCGATTATCATCGAATCCGATCAGCGCGACGACGGTTCGCGGCGCACCACGCGTTACGACATCGATCTGACCAAGTGCATTTTCTGCGGTTTCTGCGAAGAGGCGTGCCCGGTCGACGCCATCGTCGAAACGCGAATTTTCGAGTACCACGGTGAAACGCGCGGCGATCTCTACTATACCAAGCCGATGCTGTTGGCCAATGGTGACCGCTACGAAGAGCAGATCGCGGCAGACCGCGAACTTGACTCGAAATACCGATAACAGGCCACGCGATGGAATTCAAGACCTTCGTTTTCTACTTTTTCGCAGCGATCATGGTGTTCGCCGGCTTGCGGGTGATCACCTCGCGCAATCCCGTGCACGCCGCGCTGTTCCTGGTCCTCGCCTTCTTTTCGGCAAGCGGCGTCTGGATGTTGCTGCAAGCCGAATTCCTGGCGATCGCGCTGATCCTGATCTACGTCGGCGCGGTGATGGTCCTGTTCCTTTTTGTGGTGATGCTGCTCGACATCAATCTCGACCGTTTGCGCGAGGGTTTCTGGGACTACTTGCCGCTGGGTTCGATCATTGCCCTGCTGATGGTTGCCGAAATGGGGCTGGTCCTCGGCGGCAACTACCTCGGCCTGCTCGAGAGCCATGTGCCGCAGGCGGCGGCCGACGCGAGCAATGTGCAAGCGATCGGGCGCCTGATCTTTACCGAGTACGTCTACCCCTTCGAGCTGGCATCGGTCGTCCTGCTCGTCGGCATCGTCGCCGCCGTCGCGCTGACCCAGCGCGGCAAACGCAAGAACAAGGCGGTCAGCCCCTCGCAGCAGGTCTTCGTCAAGGCCAGGGATCGCGTCACTGTCCTGCAGATGCCGGCCGAGAAGCGTGACTGACTGTGTTTGATTGACTGGCCAGGCCGGTCGGCAACAGCAGACCAAGAATAAGTAGAGTGGCGAGAATCTCGCCACTCCATGCAGAAGGAATCAGGGAGGCATCTTGCTTACACTGTCCCATTTTTTGATCCTGAGCGCGATCCTCTTCGCGATCAGCGTCGTCGGTATCTTCCTCAACCGCAAAAACCTGATCATCATATTGATGTCGATCGAGTTGATGCTGCTGGCGGTGAACATGAACTTCATCGCTTTTTCCCATTACATGCAGGATCTCGCCGGGCAGGTCTTTGTCTTCTTCATCCTGACTGTCGCCGCCGCCGAAGCAGCGATCGGGTTGGCGATTCTGGTGGTGCTGTTCCGCAACCTGAAGACCATCCACGTGGATGATCTGGACAGCCTGAAGGGTTGAACATGGAAATGCAAAAGCTCTACCTGCTGGTTCCGCTGGCGCCGCTTTTCGGGGCCATCATTGCCGGTCTGTTCTGTCGCGTGATTCCGCGCTGGCTGGCGCACACGGCAGCGATCGCCGGCGTGGCGATCGCCTTCGTCGCTTCGTATCTGATTTTCCAGGACGTGCAGGCGGGCAACACCTTCAATGGCTCGGTGTACCGCTGGCTGACGTCTGGCGACTACCATTTCGAGGTTGGCTTCCTGATCGACCAGTTGACGGTGACGATGATGCTGGTGGTCACCTTCGTGTCGCTGATGGTCCATATCTACACCATCGGCTATATGCAGGACGATCCGGGCTACAACCGTTTCTTCAGCTACATCTCGCTGTTCACCTTTGCCATGCTGATGCTCGTGATGAGCAACAACTTCATGCAGCTGTTCTTCGGCTGGGAGGCTGTCGGCCTGGTTTCGTACCTGCTGATCGGTTTTTGGTATACCCGGCCGACGGCGATCTTCGCCAACATGAAAGCCTTCCTGGTCAACCGCGTCGGTGACTTCGGCTTCATCCTCGGCATCGGCCTGGTCCTCAGCCACTTCGGCACGCTCGACTACGCGGCCGTCTTCGCCAAGGCGCCGACCTTGGCGGCAACGACCATCCCGCTGTTCGGCGCCGGCAGCTCGGTGGCCTTGATGTCGGCGATCTGCATCCTGTTGTTCATTGGTGCGATGGGCAAGTCGGCGCAGGTGCCACTGCACGTCTGGTTGCCGGACTCGATGGAAGGTCCGACGCCGATTTCGGCGCTGATCCATGCGGCGACGATGGTTACCGCCGGCATCTTCATGGTCGCGCGCATGTCACCGCTGTTCGAGTTGTCCGATACCGCGCTGTCCTTCGTCATTATCATCGGCGCGATCACAGCACTGTTCATGGGCTTCCTGGGTGTCATCCAGAATGACATCAAGCGCGTCGTCGCTTATTCGACACTGTCGCAGCTCGGCTACATGACCGTTGCCCTCGGTGCTTCGGCGTATTCGGTGGCAATTTTTCACCTGATGACACACGCCTTCTTCAAAGCCTTGCTGTTCCTGGCCGCCGGCTCGGTGATCATCGGCATGCATCACGACCAGGACATTCGCAACATGGGTGGCCTACGCAAGTACATGCCAATTACCTGGATCACTTCGCTGATCGGTTCTCTGGCGCTGATCGGCACGCCGTTCTTCTCGGGCTTCTACTCCAAGGATTCGATCATCGAGGCCGTAGCGCTTTCGCACATCCCAGGCTCCGGATTTGCCTACTTTTCGGTCATGGCCAGCGTGTTTGTCACGGCTTTCTATTCGTTCCGGATGTACTTCCTGGTGTTTCATGGCGAGGAGCGCTTTGGCAAGGCGGCGGCGCATGACCATCATCCGGCGCCTACCAAAGCGGCGGCGCATGGCGACGCCGACGCGCACCACGGCGATGACGCGCACGGCGATGACGCGCACGGCGAGGAACACCACGGGCTTGCGCCCGGGCAGAAGCCACATGAAACCCCCTGGACGGTCACTTTGCCGCTGATCATGCTGGCCATTCCGTCGGTGGTCATCGGTTACATGGCGATCGAGCCAATGCTCTTCGGTGGCTACTTCAAGGGCGCAATTTTCGTCGATTCCGAAGCGCATCCGGTGATGGAAGAGCTTGCGCACCATTTTCACGGCGCTTTGGCGATGGCCACGCACGCCGTTACCACGGCGGTGTTCTGGCTGGCCGCGCTCGGCGTCGCTTCGTCCTGGTTCCTGTACATGAAACGTCCGGACATCCCGGAGGCAATCAAGACGCGTTTTGCACCGCTGTACACGCTGCTCGACAACAAGTACTACTTCGACAAGTTCAACGAGGTGGTCTTTGCCGGTGGCGCGCGGCTGCTCGGCAGAGGTCTGTGGAAGGGTGGCGACGTTGGCTTGATCGACGGCCTCATCGTCGGCGGCTCGGTACGCCTGGTGACCTGGTTCGCGGCCCTGGCGCGCCTGTTCCAGACCGGCCACATTTACCACTACGCTTTTACGATGATTATCGGCGTGTTTGTGTTGATGACCCTGTGGGTCACGCGCGCTTGAGATAGAAAAAGACTGGGAACGATATGTCAGGAACGCCGCTTCTCTCTCTTGCCATCTGGGTACCGATCCTCGCCGGTTTTGTTGTTCTGGCGACCGGCTCCGATCGCAATGCACCACTCGCCCGGATGCTCGCCCTGAGCGGCGCCGTTGCCGGACTGCTGGTCGCCATTCCCCTGTACACGGGATTCGATGTGCATACCCCGGCGATGCAGTTCGTTGAGCTGCACAGCTGGATTCCGCGCTTCAACGTTAATTACCACCTCGGTGTCGACGGCATTTCGATGCCCTTTGTGCTGCTCAACAGCTTTATCACGATCACCGTGATCCTTGCGGGCTGGCAGGTCATCGGCAGCCGGGTGGCGCAGTACAACGCCGGTTTCCTGATCATGTCGGGCTTGCTGAACGGCATTTTCTCGGCGCTCGACGGTGTCCTGTTCTACGTCTTCTTCGAGTCGTCGTTGATCCCGCTGTACCTGATCATCGGCATCTGGGGTGGCGCCAACCGGGTTTACGCGGCGTTCAAGTTCTTCCTCTTTACGCTGATGGGTTCGCTGCTGTTCCTGCTCGCGCTGCTCTACCTGTTCGTGCAGTCGGGAGGCAGCTTCTCGATCCTCGACTGGCACCAGACGCCGCTGGGGATGACCGAGCAAACCTGGCTGTTCCTGGCCTTCCTGGTAGCTTTTGCGGTCAAGGTGCCGATGTGGCCGGTCCATACCTGGTTGCCAGACGCGCACGTCGAAGCACCGACCGGTGGTTCGATCGTCCTGGCGGCGATCGCCCTGAAGCTCGGCGCCTATGGCTTTCTGCGCTTCTCGCTACCGATCGCGCCCGATGCTTCCCATGAACTGTCGTGGTTGCTGATCTCGCTGTCGCTGATTGCCATCATCTACATCGGCTTCGTCGCGCTGGTGCAGGCCGACATGAAAAAGCTGGTGGCGTACTCATCGATCGCCCACATGGGCTTTGTCACCCTCGGTTTCTTCATGTTCAGCGCGCTCGGAATCGAAGGTGCGCTGGTGCAGATGATTTCGCACGGCTTCGTCTCCGGCGCGATGTTCTTCTCGATCGGCGTGATGTACGACCGCGCACACTCGCGGCAGATTGCCGACTACGGCGGCGTGGTGAACACCATGCCCAAGTTCGCCGCGTTCTTCATGCTTTTCGCCATGGCCAATGCCGGTCTGCCGGCGACATCCGGCTTCGTCGGCGAGTTCATGGTCATCCTTGCTGCCGTCGACCACAACTTCTGGGTCGCCTTCGCCGCTGCTTCGACGATGATCGTTGGTGCCGCCTATACCCTGTGGATGTACAAGCGCGTCGTTTTTGGTCCGGTAGCCAATCACCACGTCGCCGAGCTGACCGACATCAACGGCCGGGAATTTCTCATTTTCGTGTTGTTTGCCGTTGGCGCACTGGGGATGGGCCTCTATCCGCAGCCCTTTACTGAAGTCATGCACAGCTCGGTCAACGAGCTTCTGCGTCACGTCGCTCTGAGCAAGATCCAATAATTGGTAGCCGCTATGACTCTTGCCGAAATGCAGTTTCAGATTCCTGACCTCCGCCTCGCGAGTGCGGAGATCTTCATGTTGCTGATGGCTTGCACGATCCTGATCATCGATCTCTTCGTGAAAGACCAGCGGCGGACGGTGATCTTCGTCGCCACGCAACTGACTCTCGTCGGCGCCGCGGTGGTCACCTTCGCCACCGGCTCCGGAGAAATTGCTTACACCTTCAGCAACATGTACGTCGCCGATCTGATGGGCGACGTGCTCAAGCTGCTGGTCTATCTGACGGTAATCATCGTCCTCTTCTATTCGCGCGGCTACATCCTCGAGCGTGAGCAGATGGCCAGAGGTGAGTATTACGTTCTGGTTCTCTTCGCCACGCTCGGCATGATGGTGATGATTTCGGCGAACCATTTCCTGACGATCTACGTCGGCCTTGAACTACTGTCGCTGTCGCTCTACGCGTTGGTGGCGATGAATCGCGATTCGGTGCCGGCGACCGAGGCGGCGATGAAGTATTTCGTGCTCGGCTCGCTGGCTTCCGGTCTGCTGCTGTACGGCATGTCGATGATCTACGGCGCCACCGGTACGCTGGAGATCACCGAAGTTGCCGGACGCCTGTACTCGGGTCAGGCCAACCAGACGATTCTGGTCTTCGGCCTGGTGTTCCTGGTTTCGGGGATCGCCTTCAAGCTCGGCGTCGTTCCCTTCCACATGTGGATTCCGGACGTCTACCACGGCGCGCCGACGGCCGTTACCTTGCTTATCGCCACCGCACCAAAGCTCGCCGCCTTCGCCATCGTCATCCGCATGCTGGTCAACGGCTTGATCGTCATGGCGCATGACTGGCAGACGATGCTGATCCTGCTGGCCGTCCTGTCGATGGCCGTCGGCAACATCGCCGCGATTGCCCAGACCAACCTGAAGCGCATGCTGGCGTATTCGGCAATCTCGCACATGGGCTTTATGCTGCTTGGCCTGGTCACCGGCGTCGTCGATGGCGACGCTCGCTTTGCGCTCAACGCCTACAGCTCGTCGATGTTTTACGTCATCACCTACGTGCTGAGCAGTGCCGGCACTTTTGGCATGATCCTGCTGCTGGCACGTGGCGGTCTCGAGTCCGACGAGCTCGAAGACTTCAAGGGGCTCAACAAGCGCAGCCCGTGGTTTGCCGCGGTAATGATGATGATGATGTTTTCGATGGCCGGCGTGCCGTTCTTCGTCGGTTTCTTCGCCAAATTCTCGGTGTTGCAGGCGGTGGTTGCTGCCGGCTACCTGTGGCTGGCGATCGTCGCCGTCCTCTTTTCGCTGATCGGCTGCTTCTACTACCTGCGGGTGGTCAAGATCATGTACTTTGACGAGCCGATCAATACCACGCCGATCCATGCGCCGATGGACATGAAGGTCCTGATGTCCGCCAACGGCCTGGCGGTCGCCTTGCTCGGGATCTTTCCGCAGGCCTTGATGTCACTGTGTGCTTTCGCGCTACTGCGCTCGCTCTGACCGCGTGTTGACCGAAGCGCCCCGCCTGGCGGGGCGTTTTCATTGGAAGGTTCGGCATGGAAGATGATTATCCCCACCTGCGCGAGGAAGAGATCGAGAGCACGCAGGTCTTTCGCGGCAAGCTGCTCGACGTTCGTCTCGACCGGGTGCGCCTGCCCGACGGCGGCAGTTGCTGGCGTGAGTACGTCAAGCATCAGGGCGCGGTGGTGGTCATCGCGCAGCTCGACGATGGCCGCCTGCTGTTCGTTCGTCAGCATCGCTACCCGCTGCGTCGCACGATTCTCGAGCTACCGGCGGGCAAGATCGACGCTGGCGAGGAAATTCTCGTCACCGGCAAGCGCGAGTTGCTGGAAGAGACCGGTCACCAGGCCGCCGACTGGCGCTACCTGGGAGTGATGCACCCCTGCGTCGGTTACTCCGACGAGCGGATCGAGATCTTTCTGGCGCGAGGCCTGCGCCGCGAAGCCGAACCCAATCTCGACAGCGGCGAGTTCCTGGACGTCCTCAGCCTGTCCCTGGCGGAAGCGCTGGCGGCCGTGCGCAGTGGCGAGGTCACCGACGCAAAAACGATCACCGGCCTGTTCTGGGCCGAAAAGGCGTTGCTCGGCGGCTGGTAAGCCGCCGCCGCAGCCACCCCCGACTGTGGCGACGGCGCTTTGTGCCAGCTCACGATGCCTCGCAGAAGCGCGGCGTGCTCGCCCAACTCCGGGCCTGCGTGCTCAAGGTTGCCTGATACGCGGCGATGGCGAGCAGCTGCGCGTCGTTGTAACCGGCGATCGCCCGGATCATGTCCGGATGGCTGTTGCCGCGCTGGCCATTGCGGATTTCAAGCATCTGGCGCAGCAGGTACTGGTAATGCTGACCGGCGATCAGCGGGTAGAGCTTTTCCTTGACGCCGTCGCCGTTCGGCTGATGACATTGAACGCATTGCTTGTCGTACAGGACCTTGCCGTAAGCGATCAGCCTGGCCGCATCGGGGCCCTGGTACTGCGCCGAATCGCGGGGGACACAGAGCGTGCCGAGATACGCCGCGACGTCCGCCAGGGCTTGTGCATCGGCGAGCTTGCCAGCAAAGGGATACATCGTCGGGTTGGCGCGTAAGCCGGAGCGAATGTCGGCCAGCTGTTTGATGATCACTGTCGTGTGCTGGCCAGCCAGGCGCGGAATGCTGCCGTCGGGATTGCCAGCGGCGTTTGGCAGGTGGCAGGCCTGGCAGTAAGCCTGGTAGTCCTGCCGCCCCGCCTCGACGTCTCCGGGTAGGGTTAGAGCCTTGAGCTTCTCGGGGGTCGGCACGTTCCATTCGTGAGCCTTGCTGCCGCTGCCGACGCGGCCATCAGCGGCCATTTGCGCGCCTGCGTGGCCGCTGGCCAGCAACAGGGTGATGACAACGATTAGTGACTTGTACATGCTCGTCTCCTTTCAAGCGATGCCGGGAAGCGCTTTGCCAATGGCCGTCGAAAAGTGCTCGCCGCTGCTGACTGTGAGAAAAGAATCTCCTGATTGGCCTCCGTACATCGCCGAAGTTTCTTCGGCCGGCCGGCATTCGCTCAGTATAGGTAACTGAAAGAAAGACAACCGACAGACTGCCGTGCGCTTTTGTACGGCCGCTGCCTGGTCGTTGGCCTGCAAATCGAATCGAACGACGCTGCTTTGCAAGCGGCAACGCGCAAGGCACACGCCGCACGCAGGTGCGCGAGCGGCGAGTCTGTGGCAAGCTTTCGGCTGTGTGCGAGTCGCGCGGTGTGCCGTCGGCGCTGGCATCGCGATTGCAGATTGGAGAAGATAGGTAATGGATATGGACGCTTTTGACCGCCAGGAGAAGGCCATCATCCTGGTGGTCGACGACGAGCCTGACAATCGTTCGCTGCTGGTAGCGCTCCTCGGCAAGAGCTATCGCGTGGCGCTGGCCGGGAACGGCGAAGAGTGCCTGCGGATCGCCGCCTCAGCGGCGCCGCCCGATCTGATCCTGCTCGACGTGCTGATGCCGGACATCGACGGCTACGAAGTTTGTCGGCGCCTGCAGGACGAGCCGAAGACGCGCACCATTCCGGTCATTTTTCTTACCGCCAGGTCATCGCCGGAGGACGAGCAGAGGGGCCTCGCGCTGGGCGCCGTCGACTACGTCGGAAAGCCGATCAGCCCGGCGATCCTGCTGGCGCGGGTGGCCACGCAGCTGTCGTTGAAGGCCAGTATCGACCAGCTCCGCAACCAGAATGCCTTGCTTGTCGCCGAGGTCGCCAGACGGACCAGCGAACTCGAGGCGCTGCAGGAGGTGACGATTCTGGCGATGGCCTCGTTGGCCGAGGCGCGCGATTCGGAAACCGGCAAGCACCTGCTGCGTACGCAGCGCTACGTCAAGGCATTGGCCGAGAAGTTGCGGCCGCACCCGCGTTTCTCCACCTTTCTCACCGACGACAAAATCAGGCTGCTGTTCAGGTCGGCGCCGCTGCACGATATTGGCAAGGTCGGCATACCCGACCGGATTCTCCTGAAGCCCGGCCGCTATGAGCCGCACGAGCTGGCGATCATGAAAAATCACACACTGCTCGGCAGGGACGCCATTCAGCTCGCCGAAGACTGGCTGGGCGGGCGCGCCGAGTTTCTGACGATTGCCAAGGAAATCGCGCTCTATCACCAGGAAAAATGGGACGGCAGCGGCTATCCCGAATCACTGACCGGCGACAGCATTCCGGTATCGGCGCGCCTGATGGCCATCGCCGACGTCTACGACGCGCTAATCAGCCGCCGCGTTTACAAAGAGCAGATGCCGCACGAACAGGCCGCGCAGATCATTATCGACGGTCGTGGCCGCCACTTCGACCCGGACATGGTCGACGCCTTCGTCGAAATCCAGGACGAGTTCCGGACGATCGCGCTAACTTACCCCGATCTCGATAGCGATCTGCAGAAGAAAATCGAATTTCTCGCCCAGGCCGTCGCCGACGAGGCCTGACGCGGCGGCGCGCGGCTTCAGCTAGCGGCCGGCGTTTGAGCCGACGCATCGACGAGCGTCTTGAGCGCCAGTCGCAGCTCGGCGACCTCGTCCTCGAGTCGCGACACCCTCTCGGCCAGCTCGGCTTGAGCGCTGGTGCTGCCGCGAGTAGCCGCCTCGCTGGCCGCTGGCAGCGCCGGCTCACCGCACAGCAGGTGTGCCCAGCGTTGTTCGCGCGCGCCGGCTTGCCTGGGCAGCTTGCTGACCAGTGCACCGCCGTTGCGCGCGGCGAGCTCTTCCAGGTAGGCCTCGACCGAAGACGAGTCCTCGAAGTGATAGAGGCGTTCGCTGTTGGCGCGCAACTCGCTGACCGTTTGCGGACCGCGCAACATCAGCGTCGCCAGCAGCGCGACGCCGGCCGTCGGCACGGCGTAAACCTTGGCGAAATTCTGGGCGTAACGCAGCACGCGGCCGGAAGCGCCGTAGGTTTCGAGCACCAGAACGCGCGCGCGCAGTTCCTCCAGTGCCGCCTGCACCTCCGCATCGGCGACGCTGATGACCGGCTCGCGCGCTGACTTCTGGTTGCAGCCCGAACTCAGACTGTTCAAGGTCAGCGGATACGCGTCCGGCGTCGTTTTTTCCTTCTCGATCAGGACGCCGAGGATGCGCGCTTCAAGCAAGCTCAGCAGTTGCGGGCTATCGAAAACCTGGCTCATCAGTGGCTCCGTCGTGGCGGTGAGGGGCGGGCGGGGTCGCTCAGACCAGCAGCTGCCCGTGTTCGCGCGAGTCGTGGAAGCCGACCCGCGGCCACTTCTCGCTGGTCACCTCGAGGTTGTAGCGCGTGCTGGCGAGATAGACCGGATTGCCGTCGACGTCCCTGGCCATGCGGTGCAACTGCTCGCGCTCGAAGTTGCGGCGCGTGCTGTCGTCGGGGAAAGTCAGCCAGCGCGCCGTGTAGATGTCGGCCGATTCGAAAATCGCGTCGACCTTGTACTCGGTCTGCAGGCGCTGCGCGACGACTTCGAACTGCAGCGTGCCGACGGCACCAAGCAGCAGCGCGCCGCTACCGAGGTTCTCGAAAACCTGGATCGCGCCTTCTTCGCCGAGCTCCTGCAGGCCCTTCTGCAACTGCTTGCTCTTCAGCGGGTCGCGCAGGCGCGCGACGCGGAACAGCTCGGGCGAAAAGTAGGGAATCCCCTTGAAGACCAGCGTTTCGCCCTCGCTCAGGCAGTCGCCGATGTGCAGATTGCCGTGGTTATGGATGCCGATGATGTCGCCAGCGACCGCATCTTCCATCAGCAGGCGCTCGTTGGCCATGAAGGTTAGGACGTTGGCCAGCTTGATCTCGCGATCGAGGCGCACGTGCTTGACCTTCATTCCCGGGCTGTAGCGGCCCGAGCAGACGCGGAAAAAGGCGATCCGGTCGCGATGCTTGGGGTCCATATTGGCCTGGATCTTGAACACGAAACCGGTGAACGGCTTCTCGCCGGGTTGAATCATGCGCGTGCCGCCGTCGCGTTCCTGCGGTGACGGCGCCCAGTCGAGCAAGGCCTGCAGTATTTCCTGGACGCCGAAGTTGTTGATCGCCGAACCGAAGAAAACCGGTGACTGGTGTCCGGCGAGAAAGCCAACCAGGTCGAAAGGACTGCTGGCGCTCTGAATCAGGTCGACGTCCTCGCGCAGCTTGTCGATCTCGCCGGGAAACTGCGCGGCCAGCAGCGGGTTGTCGAGTCCCTCCAGGCGCTCGGACTCGCTGCGGCGCTCCTGGCCGGCGGCAAAGTGCAATAGCCGATCGTCGAGCAGGTGGTAGACGCCACGAAAAGTCTTGCCCATGCCGATCGGCCAGGTGATCGGCGCGCATTCGATGCCGAGCACCGACTCGATCTCCTCGAGCAGCTCGAAGGGTTCGCGCACCTCCCGATCGAGCTTGTTGACGAAGGTGATGATTGGCGTGTTGCGCATCCGGCAGACATTGAGCAGCTTGATGGTCTGCGTCTCGACACCCTTGGCGGCGTCGATGACCATCACCGCGGCATCGACAGCGGTCAGCACGCGGTAGGTGTCTTCCGAAAAATCCTCGTGCCCCGGCGTGTCGAGGAGGTTGATGGTGTGTCCCAGGTAGTCGAACTGCATCACCGAGCTGGTCACCGAGATGCCGCGCTGCTTCTCGACTTCCATCCAGTCCGAGGTCGCATGGCGAGCGCTCTTGCGTCCCTTGACGGTGCCGGCGAGCTGGATCGCGCCGCCGAACAGCAGTAGCTTCTCGGTCAGCGTCGTCTTGCCGGCGTCCGGGTGCGAAATGATCGCGAAGGTGCGCCGCCTGGCGACGTCGCGCAGGATCTCGGGCGGAAAGGCGCTGTCGTTGGAGGAATCGCTGGCGGTGGTACTCATCGGGAAGCTTTCGGCGGCAGGAAAAACAAAAGCCGCCGGCCGGGAAGGTGAAAGCTGACCCGCTGGCGGTGCGCAGGCTGAACTATAGCAAGACTGGCCCGCGGCTGGTACGGCGCGGTCTCCGCGAAGCGGCGCGGACCGACGCGCCAGCAAGCCGCAAGAACGGCACGCGCTGCATGGCCGACGACTCGCTGCTTACGCGAAGCCGATCGCCAAGAACCCTATTGTCATGCGCCGGCGCCGCTAAATTCCCGACACGAAAAGAACCCGTACCGTCGTTGGCCAGGCGCGAACGTTTCACGACATCAGGGCAGCGATTACTGGCATAATCGACAGCCTATTCACCTATTCACACTCAGGAGAACGCCATGCCCACGAGCCGCGTCATTGGCAAGCTGCTGTGCTTGGTCTTCGCGCTGGTCTCGATCGTCGGCCGGGCAGGCGCACAGCAGCTCACCGGCGTGCTCGGGTCGCCGAGCGCCACCACCACCCTCAGCGGCAAGCAGCTTCCGCCCCCCGATCCGAAGTTCGGCGGGGTGATCAAGGAGAAGGCCTCGGACTCGACGCCGTGGTGGCCGCCGCGCGTCGTGCCGCCAAAGGGCGCGCCAAACGTCCTGCTGATCATGACCGACGATGACGGTTTCGGTGCGCCATCGACCTTTGGCGGTGTCATCCCTACCCCGGCACTGGACCGCATCGCCAAGAGCGGCCTGCGCTACACGAACTTCCACTCCACTTCGCTGTGTTCGCCGACGCGGGCAGCGATCATTACCGGGCGCAACCACCACTCGGTGGGCTTCGGCGTGGTCGGTGAGATCGCCACCGGGTATCCCGGCTACGACTCGATCATCCCGATCGAGAAGGGCACCATCGGCACCATCCTGAAGGACAACGGCTACGCCACTTCATGGTTCGGCAAGGACCACAACACGCCGTTCTTCGCCAACAGCCAGGCCGGTCCCTTCGAGCAATGGCCAAACGGCATGGGCTTCGAATACTTCTTCGGCTTCGTCGGTGGCGACGCCAGCCAGTGGGAGCCGAACCTGTTCCGCAATACCACTCCGATTTACCCCTTCGAGGGCAATCCGGGCTGGAACCTGACGACAGCGATGGCCGACGAGGCGATCCAGTACATGAAGCAGCTCAAGGAGCTGGCGCCCAAAAAGCCGTTCTTCGTCTACTACGTGCCCGGTGGCACGCACGCACCACACCACCCGACGAAGGAATGGATCGACAAGATCAGCGCCATGCATTTGTTCGACGACGGCTGGGAAAAGCTGCGCGACACCATCTTCGCCAACCAGAAGCGGCTCCGCATAATGCCCGAAAACGCGCAATTGACCCCATGGCCGGACGGGCAGGATATCTATGGCGGCGCCAAGCTGCCAAAGTGGGACACGCTTGATTTCGAGCAGAAGAAACTCTTCATCAAGCAGGCGGATGTCTATGGTGCGTACCAGGCGTATACCGATCATGAGATCGGCCGCGTCATCCAGGCCGTCGAGGACATGGGCGAACTCGACAACACCCTGATCATCTACATCAGTGGCGACAACGGCGCCAGTGCCGAAGGCATGGTCAACGGCACGCCGAACGAATTCACCACCTTCAATGGCATCGAGGTGCCCATCAAGGACCAGTTCCTCTGGTACGAGTTCTGGGGTTCCGAGCGAACCTTTCCGCACTATTCGGCAGGCTGGGCCTGGGCTTTCGGCACGCCGTTCAAGTGGATGAAACAGGTGCCGTCGCACTTCGGCGGAACGGCACAGGGGATGGCCATTTCATGGCCCGGCCACATCAGTGACGCGGGCGGCGTCCGTCGGCAGTTTCACCATGTGATCGATATCGTTCCGACCATTCTCGAAGCGACCGGAATTCCGGCGCCAGACACGATCAACGGCATCAAGCAGTTGCCGATCGAAGGCACGAGCATGGCCTACACCTGGGACAAGGCAAACGCCAATGCGCCGACCCGACACGCCACACAATACTTCGAGATGCTCGGCAACCGCGCCATCTATCATGATGGCTGGGTAGCGGCCACAACGCCGGCCACACGCCCGTGGGAGCTGAGCAGCGCGAAACCACCGGATGTGATAACGGGGTACAGGTGGGAGCTGTACAACGTCATGGAGGATCCGACGCAGAACAACGACCTGGCGGCTAAGATGCCGGAGAAGCTCAAGCAGATGCAGAACATCTTCTACGTGCAGGCGGCAAAGTACAACGTGCTGCCGCTGGACAACACGACGCTCGCGCGCTGGAATACGCCGCGTCCTAGCCTGAAGGCAGGAAGGACGGAATTCACTTATTCGGGAACCTTGTCCAGCGTGCCGGCCAGCACTGCGCCGAGCATTCTGAACAAATCCTACACGATCACCGCTGAGGTCACGATTCCCGAGGGTGGCGGAGAAGGCATGATCGTCACTCAGGGCGGGCGTTTTGGCGGTTACGGCCTGTTTCTGAGCAAGGGTGAGCTGGGAATCGGGCGGGGCAAGGTGGTGTTCCTCTACAACCTCCTCGACCTCAAACGCACGACCTGGGAAGGGCCCGAGCTGACTGCCGGCAAGCACACCATCGTCTTCGACTTCAAGTCGGATGGTCCCGGACTGGCCAAGGGCGGAACCGGCGTGCTCTCCGTGGACGGCAAGGAAGTGGCCAGGAATTCCATGGAACACACGACTCCGATCACGTTCCCGGAGGACGAAACCTTCGATGTCGGCATGGACACGCGCACCCCGCTGGCGCTCATCGAGTATCGCTACGACACGCCGTTCAAGTTCACCGGCACGATCGACAAGCTGACCGTCAAGCTCGAACCCTTCACGCCGGAGCAGAGCGCGGCGGCGGCCGCGGCGGATCACCCGGCGGCAGCGCCGGCCAGCCGTGCGCAGAAGCGGTAGTGCTTTGCGCTTGCGCGAAGCGTTTAGCGTAAGCGCGCTGCGCAGCGGCCGCGGGGCCGCGCCATGAAAGCGGCACTGGTCTTCGCCGCGGTCGGTGAAATTGCCACCGGTCTGGCCTTGCTGATCGTCCCATCGCTCGTTGGACGCTGGTTGCTGGGCGAGGAGCTGACCGGCATCGCCGTCCCCATCGCCCGCGTCGCCGGCATCGCGCTGATCGCCCTCGGTGTCGCGTGCTGGCCGGGACCGCCGCGGCTCGGGATGTTGACCTACGGCGCCGCCGTCACGCTGTATCTCGCGTATCTCGGCTTCGCGGGCGTTTCGACCGGCGTGTTGCTGTGGCCGGCGGTGGTGCTGCACGCTATTTTGACGGCGCTGCTGATCTGGGAATCAGCACCTGACAAGGCGACTTGAAGGTGGCGAGAAAATGAGCCTGGCCGCGGTTTCTTTCTTTTCAGTCTGAGCGATAGCAAGACTGGCCGCGGGCTGGAAGCGGGCGGCCGGCGGCGCCGCTCGCCAGCCCACTGACGGCCTTCGGAACGTCTTGACGAGCGTTTAGGACGCTCGTGCCGGTCGCCTCAAAAGGCTGGTCGCGGCGCCTTGTCGCTTGGCTGCTCGGCGACGAACAAACCACGCCGGGCGCCCTCGCTGACCGCCACCACGGCGGGATGCGTCAGGAATCTTTCTACCGAGATGGCGAAGAAGCGTTCCTGGATATCGCTGGTCTGACCGAGGCTGACCGTTCCGTGCTGGCGCTCGACCTCGCCGACGCTCGCCGCCGGCGCCGGGAAGACGCCGCAGCCGGTGTGCCCAAAGGCCTTCATCAAGGCGCTGTCGTCGAATTCACCAACGATACGCGGGCGGATGTTCTGCCGCTCCAGCCAGCGCAAGAGCGGCGTCCGCAAGGCGCTGTCCTCGCCGGGGATCAACAGCGGCGCGTCGTTCAGGTTGGCGGGAAAGGTGCCGGCCAGTTTCTCGGCCAGCGTCGGTTCGGCGAGAAAGGCGACGCCGCATTGCCCGAGCGGATGGCTGTGCCCCTTGACGTCCATGTTCGCCGGTATCGGCCGGTCGGCCAGCACCATGTCCAGACGATGGATCGCCAGTTCTGCCAACAAGCGGTCCAGTCGGTCCTCGCGGCAGATCAGCCGTACCGGCTCCGGCAGCCGCAGCGCTGGCGACAGCAAGCGATGGGCGATGGTCTTGGGTACGGCGTCGGCGATGCCCACCCGAAACGGCAGCAGCCGCTCCTCGGGACGTCGGCGCAGCATCTCTTCGAGCTCCGCTCCGACCTGGAAGATCTCTTCGGCGTAGGCCATCGCCAGTTGTCCCGACTCGGTCAATTCCATGCGCCGCCCGGTCCGACGGAACAGCGGCGTGCCGAGCTGCTGCTCGAACTGACTCAGTTGCCCGGAGAGAGTCTGTGGCGTCAGGTGCAGGCGCTCGCTGGCGCGCGTGATGCCGCCTGACTTGGCGACACTCCAGAAGTAATGCAGGTGTCGGTAGTTGAGCATCGCGACGCATTTATCTTCGTAATTATCGAACAAAGCGAAAATTATAATCGAATTTTATTGCTGCTACCGAAGGCGTAAGCTTCGTTGCTGATAGCCCGCGACCGGCAAGGAAAGCCCTCCAGTGAAACGATTGCGCTGCTCCTTGAAATCTGTTCGCGGTAAGCACCAGCTCCTACCAGCACCCACACCAGGAAGACTTCATGAAAGACATTGCCAAATTCATCGCCGGTTTCGAACGGTTTCAGGAGAAATACTTTGGCGAGGAGCGTGAATTATTCGAACAACTCCAGCTTGGCCAGAGCCCCAAGGCGTTGATCGTCGCGTGCGCCGATTCGCGGGTGGACCCGGCGATGTTTTTGTCGTGCGCAACGTCGCCAACCTGGTGCCACCCTATCATCCCGGCGGTGACTTCGCGAGTGTGCCGGCGGCGCTGGAGTTCGCCGTCCTGTCGCTGAAGGTTGAGCACATCATCGTCCTCGGGCACGCCCAGTGCGGCGGCATTCATGCGCTGATGCAGGGTCTCGATTCCAGGAGCGAGTTCATCGGCAAGTGGGTCAGCATCGCCGAGCGCGCACGCACGCGCGTGCGTGCCGAACTGCCAGCGAAGTCGCCAGCGCTGCAGGACCGCGCCTGCGAGCAGGCGGGCATCCTGGTTTCGCTCGAAAACCTGCTGACCTATCCGTGGATCGCTGAGCGCGTGCAGGCCGGAACGGTTCATCTGCATGGCTGGTATTTCGACCTCGCGGCCGGAGAACTCCTCCACTACGACGCGGCGCGCAATGCCTTCGAGACGGCTGTGCCGGTTTGAACCCTGGCCGCGATCGAGCGCCTTGGACGCCAGTTTCGCCACCGGCCCGCGGTGGGCCGGTTTCATGGCCTTCAGCCTCGTCGCTTGGCTGATCGAATAATCGCTGTCGGTCGATAGCCTGTTCGCTTCCGTCATGATCGTCGCCGTGACCACTGATCGCCTTCACCTCGAACGTCTCCGCCATCAGGGGTCTGCGGGCACTCTATCTACTGCTCGCCGACCTGACCGATCGCTTTCCTCTGCTCAAGTACGGACTGGGCAAGGTCGGCGCGATCGCTGCCGAAGGTGCCGGATGAGCGGCATCAGGCCGATGCCGGCGCCCGCCAGCGAGCCGGCCGAGCGTATCGCCGCGCTGCCTGCGCCACTTGCTAGTCGTATGGTCGCGGTCGGCAGCCGCGGTCTGGAAGCCCGCCATGCCCTGTTGCAGGGTTCGGTGACGTACGGGCTGATTCCTCTTTCCCGCGTGCCGCTGCTGGTGGCTCGCCAGGCCTCGGCAACGGCCGCCCGTTGGCGGTCAGTCGAGCACGCCGCGGGAGCAAATCCCTGGTAAGTCAAACACAAGGACAGATTCGCCATGAACTCGCTACTGAACACGCTTTCCCCGGACAACGACGAAGCGCTGCGGCACGATATCCGCTTTCTCGGCCGCCTGCTTGGCGACACCATCCGGCAACAGGAAGGCGAGGACGCTTTCGCCATTGTCGAGCGCATTCGCAGTCAGTCGATCCGCTCGCATCGCGACCACGACGCTTCCGCCACTACGGAGCTCGCCGAATTGCTCGACACCCTTTCGCGTGAGCAGACGCTTCTTGTAGTGCGTGCGTTCACCTATTTTTCGCAGCTGGCCAACATCGCCGAGGACCAGCATCACATCCGCAGCGCGCGCGCCGCCGCCATCGCTGCCTCGCCATCCGAAGAGGGTAGTCTGGCGCACAGCATTGCGCGTGCCCTGAGCGGTGGCGTCACGCCGGCAGGCTTGCGTGATTTCTTCGCCACGGCGTCGATCCAGCCGGTGCTCACCGCTCACCCCACCGAAGTGAAGCGCAAGAGCATCCTCGACTGCCAGTGGAAGATCGCCCGCCTGCTCTACGAGCGCGACCGCGACCGCCTGACTCCGGAAGAATGGCACGATGCGCAAGAGGGCATCTGTCGCGCCGTCCTGACGCTTTGGCAGACGCGGATCCTGCGGTGGAGCAAGTTGTCGGTGATGGATGAAGTGCGCAATGGCCTGACCTATTACGACGCCACCTTCCTGGGCGAACTGCCGCGCTTCCACAATAGCCTGGAGGACGCTCTCGCGGCGCTGCCGGGATGGCACGGTGGCGGCATCAAGCCCTTTCTGCGCCCGGGCTCGTGGATCGGCGGCGATCGTGACGGCAACCCGTTCGTGACCGCGTCGGTCCTCTCGGAAACGCTACGTGCCCAGAGTCAGCTGGTCATGGCGTTCTATCTGGAGCAGTTGCACAAGCTCGGTGCCGGGCTGTCTTCCGCGGCCTTGCTGGTAAAGGTGTCTCCGGAGCTGGCGGCACTCGCCGAGCGCTCGCCCGATCACAACCCGCATCGCGACGACGAACCCTACCGCCGTGCGATCGCCGGCCTCTATGCCCGCCTGGCGGCCACCGCACGCGCACTCGACGGCCTGGAAGCTCCGCGCCAGGCCGTCGGCGACGCGCCGGCGTACGCTGCGGCCGCGGAGTTCGCCGCCGACCTCGAAGTGATCCACCGGTCGCTCGCCGAAAACGGTTCGCTGCTCCTCGCGCGCGGTCGCCTGCGCCGCCTGCGCCGCGCCCTGTCTCTTTTTGGCTTCCATCTGGCCAACCTGGACCTGCGCCAGAATTCCGAGGTGCACGAGCGTACCGTCGCCGAGATCCTGGCGGTCAATCGTCCGGGCGTCGACTATCGATCGCTCGATGAAAACGCGCGCGTCAGCCTGCTGCAGGACGAACTTGCGACGCCGCGGCCGCTGGTTTCCGCCTTCGCGCGCTACTCCGACGAAACCGAGGGCGAGCTGGCGATTTTTTCGCACCGCTCGGCAGATGCACGAACGCTACGGCCAGGCGGTCATCGAGAACGTCATCATCTCCAAGACCGACGGCGTTTCCGACCTGCTCGAAGTGGCTCTGCTGCTCAAGGAAGCCGGCCTGCTGCGCCCCCAAGACAATGCTCTCGACGTCAATATCGTGCCGCTGTTCGAGACCATCGACGATCTCGCCGGCAGTGGCGAAATCATGGAGCGCCTGTTCGCGATTCCTCTGTACAAGAGTCTCCTCGGTTCGCGCGGCACCCTCCAGGAAGTCATGGTCGGCTATTCCGACAGCAACAAGGATGGCGGCTTTCTCACCTCCGGCTGGTCGCTGTACCGGGCCGAGACCGAACTCACCCGGGTCTTCGCCAGCCACGGTATCGGCCTGCGCCTGTTCCACGGTCGTGGCGGCTCCGTCGGCCGCGGTGGCGGCCCCAGCTACCAGGCGATCCTCGCCCAGCCGGCAGGCGCCGTGCAGGGTCGCATTCGAATTACCGAGCAGGGCGAAGTGATCGCCGCGAAATACGCCAATCGGGAACTCGGTCGTCGCAACCTCGAAATTCTCGCCGCTGCGACCCTCGAAGCCACCCTGCTTCCCCACCGACACGATCACGTCTGCCCCGAGTTCGTGGCCGCCATGGAAGAACTCTCGGCGTACGCCCGCAAGTCTTACCGTAACCTGATTTATGAAACCGATGGTTTCGAGCAGTATTTCTGGGAGTCGACCGTGATCGCCGAGATTGCCCAGCTCAACATCGGTAGCCGCCCGGCGTCGCGCAAGAAGAGCACGGCGATCGATGACCTGCGCGCCATTCCCTGGGTATTCTCGTGGGCCCAGTGCCGGCTGATGTTGCCCGGCTGGTTTGGCTTCGGTGCAGCCGTCGCCGCCTATCGCGAGCGGCACGGTGAGGCCGGCATGATCGTCTTGCGGAAGATGAACCGCGACTGGGGCTTCTTTCGCGCCACGCTGTCGAACATGGACATGGTGCTGGCCAAGAGCGACATCGCCATCGCCGAGCGCTATTCGGAACTGGTGAGCAACCGAGAATTGCGCAATAGCATCTTCCCGCGCCTCAAGGCCGAGTGGCAGGCGTCGATCACCGCGCTGCTCGAGATCACCGAGCAGAGCGAATTGCTGGCGGCCAACCCGCTGCTGGCGCGTTCGATCCGCAACCGCTTTGCCTACCTGGACCCCCTGAACCACCTGCAGATCGAATTGCTCAAGCGTCACCGCGCCGGCGAGACCGACGAGCGCATCCAGCGCGCCATCCACCACACCATCAACGGCGTCGCGGCGGGCCTCGGCAATAGTGGCTGAATCGCCAGCCCTCAACGCTCACGAAAACTGACCCTTTTTCGCTCACGGAAATTGACCCACCGTTGGCGCGCGCCAACACCCAGGTTTTCGCCTCGGAGCGGGGTCAAGGGCGGGCTGCGGTTTTTGCAGCCCGGCGCAGCGTACCCTTGACGCCGTGTAGAGGCGAGTACGCTCGGGAATGGCTGTGTGCGCGGCATTTTCGTGCGCACAGCCATGACGACTAGGCGGGTCCGGTTTCGTGAGCAAAAGTGGGTCAATTCCTGAGAGCGTCAAGGCCAGCCGTGTTACCAGCGTCGCCGCCGCAGCCGTGCGCTGCTTTCGTTCGGTGGCGTAGTATGGGTGCGGCCGCGCCGCGCTCGCCGGGCGCCGAAGGGCATGTTTCGGATGCTCGTCCACTGACGGCTGGCAGGTCACGACGTGGGCTGCCCGCCGACTGGGAAACAACCGACACGATCAAAAACCGCAAGGCGGCGGCCATCGATGCCCGCCGCCTGGTGCCAAGGGCCAGGCGTCAGCGCACTAACCCGGGATCTCGGTTTCGACGAGTTGGGTGAGCTGGGCGAGTGACTCCTGCCAGCCGAGGTAGCACATTTCGAGGGGAATTGCTGCCGGTAGCCCCTCCTGGACGATGCTTAGATCTGTTCCGCAAGACAGTTTCTTCAAGGTGTGTGCGCGGCGGCGTGAATTTCGGTGGAAATGGGCGGTTTGAAATTCGTGCCTGTAAAGTGGCCGAGAGAGCGACGATTGGCGGCTCAATCGGGTCGTTCGAGCTATAGATCGTGGTCGTGATGAGGAGATGTTTCGCCCTGGTGGATCTGGCCGCCGGGTTCGAAACGCAACGGGCTAACGGACGCGTGCAATCGCCCGTCGACAGAAATCTGCGACGGGCGGTAGCCAGACTGGCGGCGAACTACCGCTTGTTACGCGGTAACGCGAAGTACTGATCGAAGACCTCGTCGCTCATCGCCCGCGTGGTGATCCGATCGGCGTCGAGGATGAGCTTTTCCAGGAAGGCCCGTCTCGTCACGCTGGCGTGGCGAGCCAAGCGAGCCAGAGCGAGGGCCGTCGCGGTCGAGACCCATACCTGCAAACGGCGTTCGCCGTTTTCGCCGGCGCAGGGTCGCTTGGCACGATAGGCTCGCTGCCTTTCTGCGGAAGTCGTCGCCATGAGCGCTCGTCCGTTACCGCGTAACGCCGACCGGATTGGCACCGGCGAACGACAGGTGCGCGCAGATCGGCCGGCAAATGGTGCCAGTCATGGCTCGATCTGGTCCTTCATGCGATAGCTCTTGCCCTCGATGATGACGGTTTCGGCATGGTGGAGCAGGCGGTCGAGGAGCGCTGAGGTCAGCGTGCTGTCGTGGTTGAAGATTTCCGACCAATGTTTGTAGGCGAGATTGGTCGTGATGACCAAGGCGCCGCGCTCATAGCGTTCGCTGATCACCTGGAAGAGCAGATCGGCGCCATGCTTGTCGATGGGCAGATAGCCGAGCTCGTCGACGACCAGCAGTCGCGGCTGCAGATACTTGCGCAGCTCGCGCTTGAGGCCACCCTGCGCCTGCGCGGCAGAAAGCGAGTTGATGATCTCGACCGCCGTGGTAAACAGCACCGGGTAGCCGTGCAGACAGGCGGTGTGGGCCAGCGCGATACTGAGATGGCTCTTGCCCAGGCCGACATTGGCCATGAAGATCACATTGCCCTTGTCCTCGATGAAACGCAGGCGAAAGAGATTCTGGATCTGCGGCCGGTTGATCTTCGTCGGCCAACTCCACTGGAACTGATCGAGCGTCTTGAGCACCGGCAATCGAGCCAGCCCGACGCGTCGCTGGATGCTGCGATCTTCACGGGCATGCGCCTCCCCTTCGATCAGGCGCGCCAGATACTCGACGTGCGACCACTGCTCGGCGCCCGCTTGCTGCGCCAGGGATTCAAAGTGCTCGCCCAGATGCGACAGTTTCAGGCTCGCCAGTTGGACGCGTAAGGCCTCGCTTGCCGCGGTGCCGGAAGCTTCAGTGCGCATGGCCATGCCCCTCATAAAGGGAGAGATCGGGTGCGGCGATCTCGATTTCCAGGAGGTCCTGGCGGCGGGTGAGATGGAGCGCACCGGCCGCCGGGATTTCGCGGGCCCGCATCTCCAGGATGTTGGCGACGTACTCACTACTGTAGGCGGCAAAGGCAATGCCATCCTGGATCGCCCGGTCGACGGCGTCGGCGCCATAGATCTCGCTCAAGGCGACGATCTTGCGCAGGTGATGGCGCGAGTTCACGCGGCGTTGCTCGATGCCCTCCAGATAGGCCGATGCGTGCCGCGAGAGACTCAGGAACTGCACCAGCAAGCGCTGCTCACGGGCATTTCGCCGCTGCGCGAGCAGCTCCTTCGGATGCTCGGGGTCCTCGATATCCTGGCGGCGATCGTAGCTGCGGACATGGCGGGCGACGAGCTTGTTCTGGTGGTAAATGCACACCCGGTCCGGGTACGCCTTCAGCGTCACCCGCTGACTCGCCAACTCGGCGGGGACCGAATAGTGGTTGCCTTCGAGCGCCACACGGAACTGCTTGGAAGCGCGCTGACTCTGGATGCGAGCGATGTCGTAGGGCATCGGATTGAGTGACTGCAGCTTCGCTTGCTCGTCCTTGAACAGGTCGACGGGTCGCTGGTGCGTTTCCCCATGGATGCGAACATTGGCGATGCTCGCCAGCCACAGCTCGGCGGCCGGGTTCACCGCGCTGAAGTCGAGAAGCTCCAGACCGTTCAGGAAATTCTTTTTGACATAACCCACACCGTTTTCGACGCGTCCTTTTTCGTGGCCTTGCCCGACGTTACACGCCGAGATCTCGAACCCCCAATGACGAGCGAAATCGACGTAGCGCGGATTGAACAGCGGCGCCTCACCGACGACGCGGGCGAGCACCGCCGATTTCAAATTGTCGATCATCAAGCGGGCTGGGCAACCCCGGAACGCCGTGAAGGCGTGCTCATGGGCGGCGAGGAAATGCTCCATGGTTTGCGAGACGGTGAACTCGACGTACATCAGGCGGCTGTAGCACAGCACCATGACGAAGAAGGACAGTCGCCGACGCGTCGAGCCGACCGCGATGCTGCCGTATTCGCCCCAGTCAACCTGGGCGCATTCCCCGGGGGCAAAGGAGAGCTTGAGAAAGGCGGGCCGACGCACCGGCCGGACCTTGCGTACATACGTCTTGACGATCGTGTAGCCGCCCGTAAAACCTTCCTCGCGCAGGCGCTGGAAGATCTGCTGCGCGCTGTACGGGTGGCTTTCCAGCAGGCGAACGATGCGCGCCTTGAAGGGGTCGAGGCGACTGCTGCGTGGTGGCGACTGGCGGGCATGAAACTGCGCGACGCCGACCCACTTCGCCACCGTGTCCGCATCCAGAGCGAGGGCGCGGGCGGTCTGCGCGATGGTCAGCTGCTGCCGATCGTGGTGATCCTTGATCTTGCAGTAGGTTTCGTAGTCGATCATGGCGTCCGTCCCAGAGCAGCGCGCAGCTGACCGATTCGGATGTCAATCTCGTCCGCTGCCAGTTCGTCCGCTTCGATGCGCCGGGCAGCATCTAGCGCCAGTACCTGGTAGAGCGGGCGTTGATAGGCGATCAGGCCGACGTGGACGAGGTCGCCACGTGCCTGGCTGAGCCGGGCAAGGCCGATCGACAGGCGCCGGCCGAGTACGGCATCCGAGTAGTAGCTGCGCCCCTGGGCGTCGGCGACGGTGACCAGAAACAGATAGAGTGCCGCCGCTGGGGGATCACAGCGATCGAGGTAAGGTTGCCGCACCAGGCGGTGGTCGACCCAGCTGAACTGGGCCGGGATCGTTCGCATCCGTTCCGGACAGAGCACCCGTTTGATGGTCATCGCCGATCCTCCCCGCCAAGATGTCATGCCCCAGTTGTAGCAGCTGGCGGGTGCTCCTGGCGATGTCATCCTGTAACGCACTGCCCGTGAATTGTGCGATAAAGCCAATCAAAACAGCGGGTTGGTCGCGCCAGACATCTTGTAACGCCGTTTCTGCCTTATTCTGGAAATCTTCAGCGATTTCAAGCGCTTGGACCGGGCAGACCTCTTGTAACGCAAGCGTTGGGGGCGACTCCGCAGCGCTTGCCTTGGGTGGTCGTCGCCAGTAGCCCGGGTGCTCAGCCCGCCAAGCCTGCACCCGCGCGACATTCTCTGGTCCGCGGAAGTAGTCCTGGTTCTCCGGTTTGGCGAGCCAGGCGCGACGACTCGCCGCCCGGCTTGCCTTCCGACAGTCCACTTTGGCGCAGTACTTCTGGCGGCCCGCGTTGCGCGCATCCGCCTGGAAGATCTCTCCGCAAAACAAACAGTTGTGCCGTCCCTGGTGCGCCATGGCTCGCCCTCCTTGCGCCGCATAATGCAACGCCATGGCATGCTACGAGGCCCCACGCGCACGCTGACGGAAAGGAGGAAAAGCGAAGAACGAAAAAGAGCGAAGAGCGAGGAAGAAGAGCCAGCAAACCCTTCAGAGGAAAGCCGTCGAAGAAGATCGACGAAGAAAATACACGACTTTCAAACCGCCAGAATTAACGGACTTTCAGAACGCCGCTGACAAAGGTGATTGTCGTTTGCATTTCGCCGGGCAAGTTCGGGTCGTCGAAGCGGTCGGTGTAGCGAATCTTCTCGGCTGGCACGAGTTCGCAGTACTCGCCACCGAAGGCATGCTCGCCGCCGGTCGAAAAGTTTGTGAAAGACATCTTGTAGGTACCGCCCACTTTGACGTCCATGTGCTGAACCGAGCACGTGAAACCGTAGGGCGGGAGCCACTTGGCGATTGCCGCGGCTTCCAGGAATGCTCGATAGATGCGCTCGGGGCTCGCGCGGAGTACGCGGTGAAGTCGGATAGTGCCGGTGTTCATGACTATTTCTCCTTTCGATTGACTACTAGCCGGGCCGCCCCGCTGCGCTTCCCTGAGATATCGCGGGAAGTGGTCGCGTGCCGGCTGCCGGTCTGCCGATCAGTGGATTGGACTCCAGTATATTGATCGCTCAATGGCCTGTCCTGTGATCTTCGCGACGGGTGGGTGGCCTCCCGCCATGCCGCTTGTCGTGCCGTTCAGACACGCCGCATGGGGCCTCCGCCGACCGCCACCTTGCCCTGTTGGGCAAGCAACGGGAGCTGCCCGACGGTGGCTTCTTGGTCGGCCGAATCAAGACCACGCACGTCGTCGACGACGCGCAGCGGCGGCGCTGGTCGGAATGACGGGCGACAGGAGATGGCTCCGACGAGGCTCCTTGCTCAAGAACACCGTGTTGAACCGCCCGCGATGCCGGTGCGCGTGCGGCGAACTGGCACACCGGACGGCTGGCAGGCGGACGATGCACGATCGTTTGAGCGATTGCGCAGGCCATCACAGATTGGCCGAACGCCACCAATTGCTGTGATCCTTGCGCAGCACGTCGTGCGAGAGCATCGGGTAATGGACGAGGTCCTCACCAATTCCCAGGTAGAAACCGCCCTTTACCATCCGGTACGGAAACTGCAGCGAGTGCACGCGGTGCACGAGTTTGTTCTGCTTTGACCCCGGCCGCAGTTCCAGCAAGGCTTCACGCAGGTGCAGCAGGAACGAATACGGCAGATCGCCTTCCTGGCCGTTCTCGGGGTCGCGTGCCAGCGGGCCGAGTTCGAGTTCGACAAAACACATCCCGGGGAAGCGGAAAAACTTTGATGGATGGGTGGTCACGTCCGCGTAATACTTTGCGGGCTCCAGGAGGCTGACCACCAGGCTGTTGATCGGCGCCAGATCCTGAAACATGTGCCGTTCCTGATCGGGTTGCGGCAGCCCCTTGGCACGCTTCAAGCCCAGCGTTGCGCCCATCGCGGTCGTCAGGTAGAGCTGGCCGATGGCATCCATCGAGAGATGCTCCATGACGCGATACATCGAGATATAGACGGAGTTCTTCGGCGTACCGTCCTGCTTTTCCGCGCAGCGCGCAAATGCCCCATCGATGTCGAAGTATTCATGGCGGAAAGACGGGTCGATCTCGAAAAACAAGGCCTGCCCCTTCGACTTGAACTTGTGGCCAGTCGCGTAGTATTGGCCGAACTCCTCCGGTGGCAGCATCGACGCGATCAGTGCTTCGGGAATCAGCGAAAAGTAGAGATGTACGGACATGTTGGAATCCTCCCTGAAATAATCGAGCTTATTCGACATTCTTGTTGATGGCCGCGTTGGCGATACGCCGCGAAGCACCGCTAGCGGGGCCGCACGTATATCGCCAACGCCGCGTATTTCTACAGCGCCGCTTTCTTGGCGATGATACGCATCCCGTAGAAGCTACGGAATACGAAAACGAGGTTCACGACAAGGAACAGAGACGCCAGGGCAAATACCAGTCCCTGCTGTCCCTGTGCCTGCAGCCCGACCGCCATCTCGACCGCCAGCAAGCCGAATAGCGTCGTGAACTTGATGATTGGGTTCATGGCCACCGAGGCGGTATCCTTGAACGGGTCGCCGACGGTGTCGCCGACCACCGAAGCGTTGTGCAGATCGGTCCCCTTGGCGTGCATTTCTGTTTCGACGATCTTCTTGGCGTTGTCCCATGCGCCCCCGGCATTGGCCATGAATACGGCCTGGTAAAGACCAATGATCGCCAGCGAGATGAGATAGCCGATAAAGAAGAAGGGTTCGATGAAGGCGCAAGCCAGTGTTCCGAAAAATACCGCCATGAAGATGTTGAACATGCCTTTCTGGGCGTAGATCGTGCAGATCTCGACAACCTTCTTGCTGTCCTTGGGCGACGCCTTGACCACCGCATCGAGTCGGATGTGCGTGCTGATGAACTCCACCGCCCGGTAGGCACCTGTCGATACGGCCTGCGTGCTGGCGCCGGAAAACCAGAAAATCGTTGCTCCACCGGCGACCAGGCCGAGCAGGAATGGCGGGTGCAGCAAGGACAGTTTGTCGAGGTTTTCCGTCAGGCCGCCGGTGAGCAGCATGACGATCGAAAAGACCATGGTCGTCGCGCCGACGACCGCGGTGCCGATCAACACCGGCTTGGCCGTGGCCTTGAAGGTGTTGCCGGCGCCATCGTTCTCCTCGAGCAGGAATTTCGCCGAAGTGAAGTCGACATCGACGCCGTAATCGCTCTTGAGTTCAGCTGCGACACCGGGAACCTGCTCGATCATCGACAGTTCGTAGACCGACTGCGCGTTGTCGGTGACCGGGCCGTAGCTATCGACGGCAATCGTGACCGGGCCCATCCCCAGGAAGCCGAAGGCGACCAGCCCGAAAGAGAAGACCGCGGCCATCATCGCCGCCTTGGCGGAATCGGGATTGATCACCGCGGTCAGCTCGTACTGCGACACGATGTAAGAAGCAGACATCAGCCCGACGATAATCACGCCGATCCAGAATGCCGAGAAATACCCAGCGACCAGGCCCGACAGGATGTTGAGGCTGGCGCCACCGGCCTCGGACGCCGTCACCACTTCGCGGACGTGCTTGGACTTGGTCGACGTGAAGACTTTCACCACCTCGGGGATGATGGCGCCGGCCAGTGTGCCGAGGGTGATGATCAGCGAAAGCTGCCACCAGAGGTCGGGGTAGGCGCTACCGTTGGCGCTGAAGTTGCCGATCAGCAGGTAGGACACGATGAAGGTGATGATCAGCGAAACGACCGATGTGATCCACACCAGCGAGGTCAGCGGCGCTTCGAAATTGAAGCGTTGTTTGTTGCCATACAGGTGCTGCGCGATGATCTGGTTGCCGACGTATGAAATGCCCGAGGCGACGATCATCATGACGCGCATGGCAAACAGCCAGACCAGCAGCTGCACCTGCACCGCGGGTTCGGGAACAGCAAGCATGATGAAGCTGATCAGCGCCACGCCGGTGACACCGTACGTCTCGAAACCGTCGGCGGTCGGGCCGACCGAGTCGCCGGCATTGTCGCCAGCACAGTCGGCGATCACCCCGGGGTTGCGCGCGTCGTCCTCCTGGATGCCGAATTCGATCTTCATCAAGTCGGAACCAATGTCGGCGATCTTGGTGAAAATGCCCCCGGCTATGCGCAGCGCGGCGGCGCCCAGCGATTCACCGATGGCAAAGCCGATGAAGCATTTACCGGCCAGTGAGGCCGGTACGAAGAGCATGATACAGAGCATGATCAGCAGCTCGGTCGAGATCAGCAGCATGCCAATCGAGATTCCCGAGGTGATCGGAATGGCGTAGAGCTGATAGGGTTTGGCGACCAGAGAGGCGAATGCCGTGCGGCTGTTGGCCAGGGTATTGATGCGTATGCCAAACCACGCCACGCCGAAAGACCCGGCGATACCGATCAGCGAAAACATCAGGATCGTTACCACGTCGGAAACCGGCAGGTGCTGCACGAAATAGAAATAGCCGATCATGATCACCGCCGTGAAGGCCTGCAGAATCAGCAGGAATTTGCCCTGGGTAATCATGTAGGTCTTGCAGGTCTCGTAGATCAGTTCGCTGATTTCGGCCATCGAGCGATGCACGGGCAGGCGGCGAATCTGGCGATAGATGACGGCGCCGAAGATCAGGCCAGCGATCGCCACAAGCAGCCCGTAGGACAGTAATGTCGAGCCGGAGATGCCGCCCAGGAAGCTTACCAGCGAGGTGTCGCCAAGGTCGGGCAAAACGAGGTTGACCTCCGAGATGTGGCCCTCGGTGGCGGCGAAGGCAGGTAGCGAAGCCACGCTAAGCAGGGCAAGCCAAGCCAACAACAGGAAGCGCGCGAAGCCGCTCCGTGGAGGCGCCAATGCGTTATGAGTGAATGTCATATCAGGGGTCCAAAAAGAGTTAATGTCCTTCTCGTTATATCCTTGCCAATGTCCTGTTGACCGGGCAGCGGGACTCGAGACTTGATACCGGCGCGGCGAGTATCTCCACCCCGGTCAGCCGTGTCAAGCGCATGAAACGGCGGCTTTTGTGCCCGGATTTCGTGAGGAATTGTCGGCCCGTCAGAAAGCATTGCGAGCCTGACTGAGCTGCCGCGGCAAGGCTGATTTGTCAGTTGTATCAAGGCGTATGCCGATCAGCGTGGCGACCAGGATACGCCTGCAGCGGAAAACCATAGGCATGTTGCCGCACAGGTGGCGCGCTCATCGAGACGACCCTCGATAAACCATTCCAGCCTATCGTAAAACGCCTTGCGCATAGTCGCTGATGGCGCGGAGATAGCCGAAAAAACAGGGCGCAGGCAGCCGCGTGTTTTATCAATCATCGTTGACGATAATTCATAAAACATGCAAAAAGGGTTATTCCAGGTGGGAGTTATTTATTTCGCGCTTGACGAGAATTCCGCGCTTTTGTTTCGAGGCGTCTGGCTGTTGCGCTTTGGTAAGCGCTCAAGAACGCCGAAGCAGCCGAGCACGAACGTGTGGCAGCGTCATTGAGTGCTGCAAGAGCGTGACGAGGCGGGGGCGTCGGAGCCGCTCAGCGCCATGGCCACCGTCAAGGGTGGCCGTACTCCGCGGCGTAAGTCACTGTTCCTCGTGGTCGGTGGCCATCACCTTCCGCACACTGCGTCGCGCGAAGCAGACGTTTTGGGCGCCCCAGGCGCCTTTCTGGCTGCTGTCTGGTACGAAAAAGCCGAGATAGTCTCCCATCTCGGCTCACGGCAAAGCTGCCAGGGCAGATCCCCCGGCATTGCCGGGGATGCTTACAAAGCGCTTACAGATTGCACGAGCGCCACCAGTGGCTGTGATCCTGGCGCAGGACCTGATGCGAAGGCATTTGGTAAAAGGCCAGATCGGTGCCGTTACCCATATAGATGCCGTTCTTGATCATGCGGTACGGGAAGTCCAGCGAGTGCACCCGATGCACCAGCTTGCTTTGCTTGCCAGATGGATCCACTTCCAGCAAGGCTTCGCGCAGGTGGTGCACGAACGAATACGGCAGATCGCCGACGGCGCCCGCGGCGGGATTCGTCGCCAGTGCACCGAGTTCCAGCTCGACGAAGCACAGGCCAGGGAAGCGAATGAACTTATTCGGCGTGCTCGTGATGTTGTCATAGTAAGTCGTCGGGTCCTGCGCGCTCACCACCAGGCTGTTGATCGGTGCCAGGTCCTGGTACATATGCAGGCCCTGTCCTTTCGCCGGCAGCGAAGGCGAGCGGCTCAAGCCCAGCGTCTGGCCATAGGCGGTGCTCAGATACAGTTTGCCAAGAGCGCTGACCGGGATGTGTTCAAGTACCCGGTAGACCGAAATGTACACCGAGTTCTTGGGCGTCCCGTCCGGGTGCGCGACACACTTCTTGAAGCCCTCGTCGATGTTGAAGAACTCATGACGGAAGTTTGCGTCGACCTCGAAGAAGATCGCTTGCCCCTTCGATTTGTAGCTGTGGCCGGTAGAGTAATACTGCCCGAACTCCTCGGGTTCCAGCATGGAGGCGATCAGTGCTTCAGGGACCAGCGAGAAGTAGAGATGTATCGTCATGATTGTGTACTTTCTCCAAGATGAGATTGTCTGGACAAGGTGCCATCGTCGGAAGATGCCGATGGTTACACATAAAACAATGGGGGTTTTTTGTGGCGGCCTCGACTCGATCGTTCGCATTATACGAGGAATGGCCAGGCGAAGCCTAGCAGCCGTGCCCGGCTTGACGTCGCCGCGATGGGAAGGTTTCGCAACGCGCTAAGGGTGCCGCTTTGCTGCGGCTTTCCGCAGCGTTTTGCCAGCCGTGAAAGCCCTGCGGCCAGGCGCCCAAGGTGGCAAGCGAGGAAGGCCGGCAAGCCACCGTTGCTGTACCTGCGTCGCTGACGATCGACCGCGCTGTCGGCACTGACCGCGCACCCGGGGGTGTCAGGGCGCGCTGCTCGCCAGATGGGTAATGATCGCTTGTTGTACCGTTGCCGCGACTTTTGTACGACGCTTGATTGATTCTCGGAGAAGTCTTCTTGGCGATCTTGAACATGCGGTAAGCTCCGCTCTATCCCGCTCTTGACAGCCGAACGGCCATGACGTGTCGAGACACTCACGATAATCAAAGTCATGGCCATTTCCCTCAAACCAGACCCTTCTTCCGCCAGGGGGAAAAGGGAGACTCGTGAGTCGCGGACGCGACTTTCACGCTAAGGAAGATCGTATCCATGGACAGCAGTTACGCAAACAGCATTGGTGTCTTGACCAGTGGTGGCGACGCACAAGGAATGAATGCCGCGGTGCGCGCGGTGGTTCGCTCGGCGCTGCATCGGGGCATCACGGTACACGCCATTCTTGAAGGCTATCAGGGCATGGTGGACGGTGGCGACCGCATTCGTGCGCTCTCCTGGGACGATGTTGGCAGCATTTTGCATCAGGGCGGCACAGTCATCGGCACGGCCCGTTGTCCGGCGTTTCGCGAGCGGGAAGGGCGGCTTATCGCCGCCCGCAACCTGCTCCAGCACGGCATCGACCGGTTGGTGGTCATCGGCGGTGACGGCAGCTTGACCGGCGCCAACCTGTTTCGCCAGGAGTGGCCGGATCTGCTGGCGGAGCTTGTCCAGCGCGGCGATATTGATGAGGCCACGGCGCAGGAGCACCCGGCGCTGATGATTGCCGGGCTGGTGGGATCGATCGACAACGACATGGTCGGCACCGACATGACGATCGGTGCCGACTCGGCCCTGCATCGGATCGTCGAGGCGATCGACGCCATCACCAGCACGGCGGCCAGCCACCAGCGCACCTTCGTGGTCGAGGTGATGGGCCGGCACTGCGGCTATCTGGCGCTGATGAGCGCCATCGCCGGCGGTGCCGACTACGCGCTGATCCCGGAAAACCCGCCGACCGACGACTGGGAGCAGGAGATGTGCGAGCGGCTGCGCAACGGTCGGGCGGCCGGTCGCCGCGATAGCATCGTGATCGTCGCCGAAGGCGCGCGCGATCGCGAAGGCCATCCGATCAGCAGCGATCAGGTGCGGCAGGTCCTGCAAGACCGGCTTGGTGAGGACACGCGCGTGACCATCCTCGGGCACGTCCAGCGCGGTGGCAAACCCAGCGCCTTCGACCGCTGCATGAGCACCCTGGTTGGCCATGCCGCGGTGCAGGAGTTGTTGTCGGCCACTCCGGACAGCGAACCGCAGATGCTCGGCATGCGCTATAACCGCGTGCGCAGCGCACCGTTGATGCGCTGTGTCGAGCAAACCCACGCCGTCGCTCGCAAGATTGCCGAGCACGACTATGCAGCAGCGATGGAGTTGCGCGGCAGCAGCTTCACCGAGATGTTTGAAACCTTCAAGGCCATGGCCGGGGCGCCGCCCAGCGTGACCCCACCGGCGCGTCCGCGCCGGCTCGCCGTTCTCCACGGTGGCGGCCTGGCGCCGGGAATGAACACCGCGGCCCGCGCCGCCGTCCGGCTCGGACTCGATCGCGGTCACACCATGCTGGGAGTGCGTGGCAGCTTCGAGGGCCTGCTTGCCGGCCGCATCGAGGAGTTGAGTTGGGGTGACGTCGAGGGCTGGGCCGCCATGGGCGGCGCCGAACTCGGTACCAGCCGGCAGGCGCCGACTGTCGAGCAACTCTATGCCGTGGCGCGAGCGCTGGAAACCCACCGCATCGATGGCTTGCTGATCATCGGCGGCTGGATGGCCTACAAGGTCGCCCACCATCTGTACAGCGAACGCGAACGCTATCCGGCGTTCAAGATTCCGATCATATGCCTGCCGGCAAGCATCGATAACAACCTGCCGGGTTCGGAGCTGAGCATTGGTGCCGACACCGGCCTCAATGTCATCGTCGAGTCGCTCGACCGGATCAAGCAGTCAGCGATGGCGGCACGACGTTGCTTCGTCGTCGAGGTCATGGGCCGCAACTGTGGCTATCTGGCGCTGATGGGCGGTCTGGCCAGCGGCGCCGAGCGCATCTACCTGCCCGAGGAAGGCGTCACGCTCAAGGACTTGCAGGCCGACGTCGAGCGCATGATCGAGGGCTTTCGCGGCGGTCGCCGTTTCTACCTGACGATTCGCAACGAGCGCGCCAACGCGCAGTACACCACCGATTTCATGTGCCGGCTGTTCGAGGAGGAAGGGCACGGCCTGTTCGACGTGCGGCAGGCGATCCTCGGGCACGTTCAGCAGGGTGGCAACCCTTCGCCCTTCGATCGCGTACTGGCCACCCGGCTGGCGGCGCACTGCGTTGATTTCCTGACCCGGGAACTCGAGCGCGGCTCGTCTGCGGGCGCCTATATCGGCCTCGTCGAGGGTAAGGTAAGGATCTCTCCGATCAACCGCATGCACGATGTCGTTGATCTGGAGCATCGTCGTCCGATCGAGCAATGGTGGCTGGATTTGCGGCCGGTAATGCAGGCCATGGCGCGGCCGACGGCGAAAGCCCGGGATTCGGCGCCCGGCTAAATAGAGCCTTGCGGGGGCGGTCTGTTGAGCGCCTGGGCATCTGGGAAGAGAACGGGGCGCGTGGGACGGGTAACGGCCTGGCTGGCGGTTATGACAGTTCAACCTCGGTCGTAGCGCGGAAACGAACGAGGCGAACAGGCACAAGACCGGTAGGCACAAGGTCCGCCCCTACCGGGTTTTGCCGTTCAGATCAGCCGCCGACTGGCGAGTTCGTCTTTCAGCCAGGCGTAGCAGATCGGTGCGGCGGCCAGACCGGCGAGGCCGAAGCTGCTTTCCATGAGCAGCATCGCTGTCAGCAGCTCCCAGGCCCTGGCCCGGATCTGGCTGCCGACGATGCGCGCGTTGAGGAAATATTCGAGTTTGTGGATCAGGATCAGGAAGGCCAGCGACGACATCGCGACGCCGGGCGAGTGCGCCAGGCTGACGATGAAAATCACCGTATTGGAAACCAGGTTGCCGACTACCGGCAGCAGGCCGGCGATGAAGGTGACGACGATCATCGTCTTGGTAAGCGGCAGGTGCACGCCCACTAGTGGCAGGACGACGGCCAGGTACAGCGCGGTGAACAAGGTGTTCAGCGCCGATATGCGGAGCTGTGCGAAGACCACCCGCCGGAAGGCCTCGCCGAGGCGGAGGAGTCTCTCGGACAGCGCGCGCGCCAGTGGCCCCATGCCCTCGGGGTCGCGCGCCTCGCGTAACGACGCCATGGCGCCGATGATCATGCCGAGCAGCAGGTGCAGCAGTAGATGGCCGGTTTCCTTGCCGATCAGTTGCAGGTCCGCCGAATGCTCGCGTAGCCAGCGGCCGGCACTTTCGCGCAGCGCCACGCTGTCGCGCGGCAGGATCTCTGCCAGCCAGGCCGGCAAGGTCGAGCGCGAACTCTCGAGGATCTCGGCCATCGTCGCCAGGAGCGCCGCGAAACTACCGCGCTCGCTGCCCAGGAAAGCAATCGTCGCCAGCACGGCGGCGGTCACCACGCCGAATACCAGCAGCGCCAGCAGGCCGACGGCGGCCTCGCGAGCGCGGCTGCTCGACAGGTGTCTGGCAAAGAACGGCGCCAGTACATGCACCAGCTGATAGACCAGCAGCCCGGCGATCAGCGCCGGCAGCAGGTGCACCTCGATGATCGTCAGCATCGCCACTACGGCAAGAATCCACGACGCGTACTGGCAGGCGCTGTCACGCTGCAGGCTATTCATGATCGTCATCCCAATGTGCTGGCGCGCTGGTGCCGACCCGCTGCCCTTGCGATTCGCGTAGCCAGGCCAGCGCGCCGCGGCCGGCGGCGTGGCCGCTGGCCAGGCACGCGGTCAGCAGATAACCGCCGGTCGGTGCTTCCCAGTCGAGCATCTCGCCAGCGCAGAACACTCCCGGCAAATTGCGCAGCATCAATTGTTCGTCGAGCGCGTCGAAGCATACGCCGCCGGCGGTGCTGATCGCTTCGTCGATTGGTCGCGTGCCAAGCAGTCGTAGCGGCACTGACTTGATTGCCGCGCCGAGGCGCCCGGCGTCGAGGAAGTCGTCTGCTGCCGTACATTCGCGCAACAGCGCGACTTTGGCGCCCTTGAGCCGCAAGCGGCTCTGCAGGTGGCTGGCGAGGGAGCGCGCGCCGCGCGGTCGCGCCAGCTCGGCGACGACGCGCGCCATTTCGTGCTCGGGTAGCAGATCGACGTGCAGCGTCGCCGAGCCGTTGCCGTCGATGGCGTCGCGCAAGGCCGCCGACAGCGCGTAGATCAGTCCGCCTTCGACGCCGTTGGCGGTGAGCAGGAATTCCCCGCGTCGGCGATGGCCGACGCCGGCCGCGTCGACACACGAAGCGCCGACCGACTTGATCGGCTGGCCGGCAAAACGTTGGCGAAGGTGCTCGCTCCAGGCGATGTCGAAGCCGCAATTGCTCGGCCGCAGCGGCGCCAGAGCGACGCCGGCGTCTGCCAGGAGCGGCTGCCAGCGTCCGTCCGAACCGAGCCTGGCCCAGCTGCCGCCGCCGAGCGCCAGCACCAGCGCAGCGCTGTCGTGCTGCCGGTCGCCGTGCGGCGTCGAAAAACCAAGTCGGGTGTGACCGTCCGGCAGTCGCGTCCAGGCAGTCCAGCGGTGGCGCACGTGGAAGCGTACGCCACCGGCGCGCAGTCGCTGCAGCCAGGCGCGCAGCAGCGGCGCGGCTTTCATTTCGGTCGGGAAGACGCGTCCGGAACTGCCGACGAAGCTGGCGACTCCCAGGCCGTGCATCCACGCGCGCAAAGCGTTCGGTCCGAAGGCCTCGAGCCAGGGCGTGACCTGCGTCTGGCGGGCGCCATAACGGCTACGAAACTGCTCATCCGGTTCCGAATGGGTGATGTTCAGGCCACCTTTGCCGGCCATCAGCAGCTTGCGGCCGACCGACGGCATGGCGTCGTAGACATCGACGCTGACGCCGCCCTGGCTGGCGATCTCGGCGGCCATCAGGCCGGCCGGGCCAGCGCCAATGACGGCCAGCGCCGGCGGTGCTGCGGCAGCAGGCGGCCGCATGCTCACGTCAGCGCCAGGCGCGCGGCACCGCTCAGGCGGTCGCTGAGCCAGCTCAGGCCGAGTGCGGGCAGCGCCGCTTGCAGTCGTTCGGGGTGGGCGGTGGCGAGCAGCGTCAAGCGACCCTGGCCCAGCGCCGTCGCGCCGGCCAGGCGGACGCATTGGCGGGCGACGGCTTCGGCGACGTCGACCAACGTCGCGCGCTGCGCGACGATGGCTTCGAGCAGCGGCCGCAGGAAGGCGTAGTGGGTGCACCCGAGGACGATCTGGTCGGCGCCGGCGGCGAGCAGCGGCGCCAGATGCCGCCGGGCTTCGTCGGCAAAGTCGGGGTCGTCGAGCTGCAATGTTTCGACACGCGTCGCCCAGCCGGGGCAGGCCTCGACGGCGACCTGTACGCCGCCGGCGTGCGCTTCGATGAGCTGTGCCAGGCGCTGGCTGCGGGCCGTCGATGCCGTAGCCAGTACCGCGATGCGGCCGCTGCGCGAGGCCGCCGCCGCCGGCTTGACGCCCGGCTCGACGCCGACTAGCGGCAGTCCCGGAAGTTGTTCGCGCAAGGCGGCAACGGCCGCTGCGGTGGCCGTATTGCAGGCCACGACGATCAATGTGCAGCCCTGTGCGGCGAGGTGTTTGCCGATGGCCAGCACGCGTTGGCGGATGAAGGCGTCGTCGCGGTCGCCGTAGGGCACATGCGCGGTGTCGGCGAAGTACAGCAGATCGGCTTGTGGCAGCGCGCTGGCGATTGCCGCCAGGACCGACAGGCCGCCGAGGCCGCTATCGAAAATGCCGATCATCGGCGCTGGCCTTTGATCGACGCCCGCGCCCGCCTGGTGCGCCGTTTCTGCAGCCGCGCAGGCGGTCGCCAGAGCGTCTGACGTTCCGTCAGCGGGCAGCAATGACCGCGACTTCAAGCAGGAAATCGTGATGGCGTAGATTCGCTTCAATGCAGACGCGAGCTGGCGCGCTGCCGCATGGCAGCCATGCGTCCCAAATCGCATTCATCGCGACGGCGTCTTCGATATCGCGCAGGTAGATGGTGACCATCAGCAGGCGTGTTTTGTCGCTGCCGGCCTGGGCCAGCAGTTGCTCTATCCCGGCGAGGACTTCGCGGGTTTGCGTAGCGACATTGGCGTCCAGGGTTTGCGGCCTTTCGACCAGATAGATGGTGTTGCTGTACGCGCAAACGTCCGAATGGCGCTGCGTCGTGCCGTGCCGCTCGATGGCCATGGGGTATCTCCTGCGGCGAGCAAGCCGGCAGCCCGCCGGCCTGCTCGCCGCCCTTGCGATCACTCAGGCGACGGCGACCGGGATCTTGCCGATCCGCGCCTGCCATTCTTTCGGTCCGGTGTTGTGCACCGAGGTGCCGGTCGAATCGACGGCGACGGTCACCGGCATGTCCTTGACCTCGAATTCGTAGATCGCCTCCATGCCAAGGTCGGCAAAACCGGCGACGCGGGCGGTCTTTATCCCTTTGGCGACCAGGTAGGCAGCACCGCCGACGGCCATCAGGTACGCCGATTTATGCTTCCTGATCGCTTCGATCGCCGCCGGACCACGCTCGGCCTTGCCGACCATCGAGATCAGGCCGGTCTCGGCGAGCATCATTTCGGTAAACTTGTCCATTCGCGTCGCCGTCGTCGGGCCGGCCGGGCCGACGACTTCGTCACGGACCGGGTCGACCGGGCCGACGTAGTAGATCACGCGATTGGTGAAATCGACCGGCAAGGCTTCGCCTCTGGCCAGCATGTCCTGAATGCGCTTGTGCGCCGCGTCGCGGCCCGTCAGCATCTTGCCGTTTAGCAGCAGCGTCTGGCCGGGCTTCCAGCTGGCGACTTCGGCCGGTGTCAGCGTGTCGAGGTTGACCCGCGTCGAGGTTTCGGTGTTTGGTGTCCAGTTGACCTTCGGCCACTCGTTGAGGTCTGGCGGTGTCAGCGTTGCCGGTCCCGAACCGTCGAGATGGAAATGCGCGTGCCGCGTTGCCGCGCAGTTGGGGATCATCGCCACCGGCAGGCTGGCGGCGTGCGTCGGGTAGTCGAGGATCTTGACGTCGAGGACGGTCGTCAGGCCGCCCAGTCCCTGCGCGCCGATACCCAGCGCGTTGACCTTTTCGTACAGCTCGAGACGCAGTTCCTCGACGCGATTGCTGGCGCCGCGGGCGATCAGCTCGTGGATGTCGACCGGCGCCATCAGCGATTCCTTGGCCAGCAGCATCGCCTTCTCGGGCGTGCCGCCGATACCGATGCCGAGAATCCCCGGTGGGCACCAGCCAGCGCCCATTGTCGGCACCGTCTTGAGCACCCAGTCGACGATCGAGTCGGAGGGGTTGAGCGCGTAGAACTTGGACTTGTTTTCCGAACCGCCGCCCTTGGCGGCGCAGATCACTTCGACGTGGTGGCCCGGGACGATCTCGTAATGCACCACCGCCGGGGTGTTGTCGCGCGAGTTCTTGCGCGCCCCGGCCGGGTCGAGCAGGACCGATGCGCGCAGCTTGTTATCCGGGTCGTTGTACGCCCGACGAACGCCCTCGTCGCACATTTCCTGCACCGACAGGGTGGCGTCCCAGCGCACGTCCATGCCGACCTTGAGGAAGATCACCGCGATCCCGGTGTCCTGGCAGATCGGCCGGTGACCCTCGGCGCACATCCGGCTATTGGTCAGGATCTGGGCGATCGCATCTTTCGCCGCCGGGCTCTGCTCGCGCTCGTAGGCTGCGCCGAGCGCCTTGATGTAGTCCAGCGGATGATAGTAGCTGATGTACTGGAAGGCGTCGGCGACGCTCTGAATGAAGTCTTCCTGCTTGATGGCGGTCATTTCAGGCTCTCTCTGGTAGGCGCGGGCGGCTGCCCGCAGCGGGTGTAGGTTCAGTGCCTCGCGAGGTGTTGGGCTTTGCTCATGGCCAGGGTCTGGGTCATGATCCGGTCGACCCACACCATCGCCAGCGCCGACAGCAGGAACACCGCATGGATGATCACCTGCCACTTGATCGTGTGCTCGTTGAGGTTCTCGGCGTTGATAAAGGTTTTCAGCAGATGGATCGACGAGATGCCGATGATCGCCGTCGACAACTTGATCTTGAGCACGCCGGCATTGACGTGCGACAGCCATTCGGGCTGGTCCGGATGGTCTTCGAGATTGAGTCGCGAGACAAAGGTCTCGTAGCCGCCGATGATCACCATGATCAGCAGGTTGGCGATCATGACCACGTCGATGAGGCCGAGGACGACCAGCATCACCTCGGTTTCGTTGATCCGGGTGGCGCTGAAGAAAAGGTTCTGGATGAGGTGCGACAGCTCGACCATGAACAAGTAGACATAGACGCCCTGGGCGATCACCAGGCCGAGATACAACGGCGCCTGCAGCCAGCGGCTCCAGAAAATGAAGGTCTCGAGTTTTTGCACGGTCGGTTGTAGCGCTGCCATTTCGTGTCAGTTCGGGAACATTTAGAAGGCCAGATTTTACCGTGAAAGTCGCGTCCGCAACGCGCTGATCGCCCTTTTCCCCGCTCGAGAACAAGGGGTATCGAATGCGTCGGGAAATTCAGCAAGCATGCACCATGCCGGTCGAACGATGCCGGCGTGCAAGCCGGAATGCGCACGGCGAGTGCGCGAATCGGTGATCACCTGCAGTTGCAGAGAAATGCCGATGGCGGGCGTGCGGCACGGCGCTGGCGTAAGTGGTGTGTAAGATTGGCAGCGTTTAATCCTCGGCTGTTGTCGTGACAGCCGGTGCCCCGCGAGCGTTATTATCTGTCTGCCGCCATGCGGGGGCCGCGAACACCGGGTTCTTTTTCACTTTGCTGCATCGACTTCTTGAATCCTCTACCAATACTGCACAGGAGATGGGACATGTCACAGAACGAAGCCGTAACTCTTATCCAGCCCTCAGCCGAGTTCGTCAAGCAGGCGACGATTTCCGGCATGGACGCCTACCAGGCGCTATGTGATGAAGCGACCAAGGATTACGCCGGTTTTTGGGCGCGCCTGGCCCGCGAACACGTCTCCTGGAAAACGCCGTTCACGGAGGTGCTCGACGAGTCCGACGCGCCGTTCTTCAAGTGGTTTGCCGACGGCACGCTGAACGCGTCGTACAACTGCCTGGATCGCAACGTCGAAGCCGGCCTCGGTGACAAGGTGGCGATTGTCTTTGAAGCCGACGACGGCGAAGTCACGCGCGTCACTTACAAAGAGCTGTTGTCGCGCGTCTGCCTGTTTGCCAACGGCCTGCGGGCGCGTGGCATTGGCAAGGGTGATCGGGTGGTGATCTACATGTCGATGGGCGTCGAAGGCCTGATCGCCATGCAGGCGTGTGCGCGTATCGGTGCGATTCACTCGGTCGTCTTCGGTGGCTTCTCGGCACAGTCGGTGCGTGATCGGGTCAACGACGCTGGCGCCGTGGCGGTGATTACCGCCGACGAGCAATGCCGCGGCGGCAAGAAGATCCCGCTCAAGCCAGCGGTCGACGACGGCCTCGCTCTGGGCGGCTGCGAGTCGATCAAGAACGTCATCGTCTTCCAGCGTACCGGTGGGACGTGCAACATGGTCGCTGGCCGTGACGTCTGGTGGCACGATGTCATCGCCGGCCAGTCCGACGTCTGCGAGCCGGAGTGGGTTGGTGCCGAGCACCCCTTGTTCCTGCTGTACACCTCGGGATCGACCGGCAAGCCGAAGGGCGTCCAGCACTCGACCGGCGGCTATCTGTTGCACGCCATCCTGACCATGAAGTGGACCTTCGACATCAAGCCGGACGACCTCTTCTGGTGTACGGCCGACATCGGCTGGGTGACCGGCCACACCTACATCACCTACGGGCCGCTGGCCTGCGGGGCGACCGAAATGGTCTTCGAGGGCATCCCGACGTATCCGGACGCCGGCCGCTTCTGGAAGATGATCCAGGACCACAAGGTCACTGTGTTCTACACCGCGCCGACGGCAATTCGTTCGCTGGTCAAGGCCGCCGACGTCAATCCGGCCGTCGCGCCGACGCAGTACGACCTGTCGTCGCTGCGTCTGCTGGGTACCGTTGGCGAACCGATCAATCCGGCCGCCTGGCAGTGGTACTACGACGCCGTTGGTGGCGGTCGCTGCCCGATCGTCGATACCTTCTGGCAGACCGAGACGGGCGGTCACATGATCACCCCCTTGCCGGGCGTCACGCCGATGGTTCCGGGTTCATGCACCTTGCCCTTCCCGGGAATCCAGGCCGCCGTCGTCGATGAAACCGGTACCGAACTCGACTGGGGTAAAGGTGGCTTGTTGGTCGTCAAAAGGCCGTGGCCGGCGATGATCCGCAACATCTGGAACGATCCCGAGCGTTTCAAGAAGTCGTACTATCCCGACGATTTCAACGGCAAGCTGTATCTCGCTGGCGACGGTTCGATCCGCGACGTCAATACCGGCTACTTCACGATCACCGGTCGTATCGACGACGTGCTGAACGTCTCCGGTCACCGCATGGGGACCATGGAGATCGAGTCGGCTCTGGTTTCGCACCCGATGGTTGCCGAAGCGGCAGTCGTTGGTCGTCCGGACGATCTGACCGGCGAAGCGATCTGCGCCTTTGTCGTCCTCAAGGGCGCGCGGCCGAGCGGCGATGCCGCCAAGAAAATGATCAAGGAGCTGCAGGACCACGTCGGTCGCGAGATCGGTCCGATTGCCAAGCCGAAGGATCTGCGCTTCGGCGAGAATCTGCCGAAGACGCGTTCGGGCAAGATCATGCGCCGCCTGCTGCGCTCGCTGGCCAAAGGCGAGGACGTCGTGCAGGATATCTCGACGCTCGAAAACCCGGCGATTCTCGAGCAACTCAAAGGCTGATCCTTGCCGGCGCGCGGCTGACGTGTCAGAGGCACGTCGGCTCGCCCGCTCGTCAGCAGAAACCCTCCAACAGGCCGGCACGCCGCGCGTGCCGGCCTGTTCAATTGCGTTGGTCGAGGAGCTGGCATGAGTAATAGTGCCACTGAACTGCTGGTCTCGGCGTGCATCCAGGTGCTCCAGGCCTACGCGCCCTTCGATCGCATGGAAGCGGCGGCGCTGCGTTTTCTCGCCGAGCGCGTCAAACTCGCCCACTATCCGAAAGCTGCGCAAATCCTGGGTAGCGAGATGGGTGTCGCACGCACTCTGCACATCGTCCAGCGCGGCCAGGTACGGATCAAGAGAAGTGGCGGCAGTAGCGCCGAATCGGCATCGATCACGCTCGGTCCCGGTCGCTGCTTCTCGATCGGCGCGTTGATGGCGCAGCGTGAGAGTTCGAGTGCCTATATCGCGCGCGAAGATGTTTTTTGCTACGAACTGCCGGCCGAAGACTTTTTCAGCCTGACGCAGAAGAGTTCCGTCTTCAACCTGTTCTGCACCCAATACATCGCCGGCTTGCTCAGGCAGTCACAGCAGCAGCTGCAGCTGCAGTTTGCGCAGCGTGCCGCCGAGCAGAAGACGATGAACTCGCCGCTGGCCCGGGTGATTACGCGTGCGCCGGTTGCTGTCGCACCGGAGACGTCGGTCCGCCTGGTCGTCGAGATGATGGCCAGCCAGCATCTCGGGTCGATGGTCGTGGTCGATGCCGAGCAGCAGCCGGTCGGCATCTTTACCCTCTCTGACGTTCTCAAACGGATTGTCCTGCCGGGTGCTTCGCTCGATCAAGAAATCGCCGCCGTGATGTCGCCGGCGCCGCAGACGCTGCCGCTGGCGGCCAATGCTCACGATGCGGCACTGGCCATGGCCATGCACCGGGTTCGGCACCTGCTGGCGGTGGACGAGGGTGGGCGGCTGCGCGGCGTCGTATCGGAGCGCGACCTGTTCAAACTGCAAGGTGCCGGTCTGCGGCAGATCCGTCATGCGATCGATTCGGCGAGCAGCGTCGAGGTGTTGGTGCACGCTCGCGAAGACGTTCGCCAGTTGTCCTTGACGATGCTTGCCGAGGGTGTCGGCGGGCAGGAGATAACGCAGTTCATTTCGACCTTGAACGACACCGTGACGCGCCGGGTCATCGAACTCAATCTCGATCGTCACGATCTCTACGGTATCGACTGGGCGTGGCTGTCGTTCGGCTCGGAGGGGCGTGACGAACAGACCTTCACCACCGATCAAGATAACGGCATCGTCTATATCTGTACCGATATCATGGATCGCGAGCAGACGCAGCTGCGTTTCCTCGAGTTTGCCAGGGACGTCAACGATGACCTGGACAAATGCGGTTTCCCGCTGTGCAAGGGCAACATCATGGCCAGCAATCCCGATCTGTGCCTGACACTGGAGGAGTGGGAGGAAAAGTTTTCACACTGGATTCGTACGCCGGAACCCCTGGCGTTGCTCAATGCCACCATTTTCTTCGACTTCCGGCCGCTCTACGGTCGCTTCAATCTGGCGCACCGGCTGCGTCTGTCGCTGCTGCGACAGACGCAGGGCAACCCCTTGTTTCTGCGCATGCTGGCGCAGAACGCGCTGAACGTTGCGCCACCGCTGGGCAGGATCCGTGACTTCGTGACCGGCGCCGACCCGGAGCATCCGGGAACGATCGACCTCAAGAAGTACGGCGTTCGCCTGTTTACCGACGCGGCGCGTCTTTTTGCCCTGGCCAACCAGGTCGAGGCGACCAACACCGTCGCTCGTCTGAAGTACTCGAGCGCCTTGATGAATATTCCTCCGGACGAGGTGGCGGCGACCGTCGAGGGCTTCAATTTCATCCAGATATTACGTTTGCGGCACCAGCATTTCGAGCAGGAACACGGGCGTGCCGGCGACAATCTTGTCAGGCCGGACGAGCTGAACGAGATTGAACGGCGGATTCTCAAAGAATCTTTCCGGCAGGCGCGCAAGCTGCAGGCGCGCCTGCGACTCGACTATCAGGTCTGATCATGGTGTGGTTGTCACGACTTTTTGCGGGTCACGAGGCGCCTGAAGCGCGCTTGACCGCCGGCCAGCAGCGCTTGATCACGGCCTGGCGCCAGCTGCCGGCGCCGGTCATGGGGCGTTCACACTATCGCAGCCGTTACGTGGTCGTCGACGTCGAGATCGCTGGCGCCAGTTGGCAGACCGACCCTCTGGGTTCGATCGGGGCGCTGGCCGTGGTCGATGGCCTGATCGATTTCCAGCAGGCGATGGAGCTTGTTATGGTCAAGGCCGGCGCCGCGCTCGAGGTGGCCGGCAGGCCGCCAGGACAGGGGTCTGAGCAGGCGACAGGCGGCGGACCGAGCGCCGAAGGGCTGCTTGAATTCCTCGATTTTGTTGGCAAAGCGCCGCTGGTGGCGTATCACGCGTCCTTCGCCGCGCGGCGGATTGAACGCGCGTTCGCCGAGTCGCTGGGAGTCGAGCTGCGCTTGCCGTGGATCGACCTGGCGTGGGTCATGGGCAGCGTGTTTCGGCAGTTCGGCGATGAGAACTCGCGTATGGACGTCTGGCTCGCTCATTTTGACATCGAGAGCATCAAGCGCCACAACGCCGTTTCAGACGCCTACGCGACGGCCAAACTGTTGCAGGTGACGATTGCGCGCGCGGCGCGCGATGGCTTCGAGACGCCGGCCAGCCTGATCGAACTCGAGAAGGCGCATCGCCACCTGTACCAGAGCGGCTAGGCGAGCGCGCGGCCATGGCTGATTACACTGCCGGCCCGCTGCGTCGCTACTACGCCTTCTATACGGCTGCCTTCTTCATTTTCATCGTCGTCCTGGCAGTGCTCGAGCGTTTCGGCCTGCCGCCACGGTGGATCGGCTATTCCTTCCTCTTTCTGACCATCTTTCTGTACGCGACGATTGGCGTGCTGGCGAGAACGGCCAGCGTTTCGGAATACTACGTCGCCGGCCGGCGGGTACCGGCGATATTCAACGGCATGGCCACCGGTGCCGACTGGATGAGCGCGGCCTCATTCATGGGGCTGGCGGGGACCCTTTATCTGTCGGGCTACCAGGGCTTGGCCTACGTGATGGGCTGGACCGGTGGTTACGTTTTGGTGGCGCTGTTGCTGGCGCCTTACCTGCGCCGTTTTGGGCAATTCACTATCCCGGACTTCCTGGCGGCGCGATACGGCGGCAATCCGGCGCGGCTGGTCGGTGTATTTGCTACCGTCCTGGCGTCCTTTGTCTATGTGGTCGCACAGATCTATGGCGTCGGGCTGATCACCAGTCGTTTTGTTGGCTTGCAGTTCGAAATCGGCGTCTTCGTTGGTCTGGCAGGGATCCTGGTGTGTTCGTTTCTCGGCGGCATGCGCGCCGTTACGTGGACGCAAGTGGCGCAGTACGCCATCCTGATCGTCGCCTATCTGGTGCCGGTGACGATTCTCTCGTACCAGGTCACTGGCATACCGATTCCGCAACTGACCTACGGTCTGGTCCTGCAGAAGGTCCAGGTTCTCGAGGAACGGATCTTCGACGACCCCGCCGAGGTCGAGGCGCGCCGTATTTTCCGCGAACGTGCCGACGGCTATCAGCAGCGAATCCTGAGCTTGCCCGAATCGCTCGACGAAGAAAGGCGGCGCCTGGTCGATCAGATTAACGACCTGAAGACCAGTAATGCGCAAATGCGCGAGGTCGTCGCCCTCGAGCGCGAACGGCGCGACCTGCCAAAGAGCAGCGAAGCGGCCCGCGTTTACTGGGACAAGCTGATGCGTCAGGCAATGCAGCGTGGCGCCGAACCCGAGCACCACGCGACGCCGTATCCGACGGCCGGTGGCGGCGAGGCGGCCGCAGCGGTCAGTGACACCGCGCGCCTGAATTTTCTCAGTCTGGTGTTCTGCCTGATGGTCGGCACCGCGGCGCTGCCGCACGTCCTGATGCGCTACTACACGACGCCCAGTGTTCGCGAGGCGCGCAGTTCGGTCGTCTGGTCGCTGCTGTTCATTCTGGCGCTGTACCTGACGGCGCCCGCGTATGCCGTTTTCGCCAAGTACGAGATCTACTCGACGCTGATCGGTTCGTCGATCGCGCAACTGCCGGTGTGGGTCAGCGCCTGGGGCAAGATCGGGCTGGTGTCGATCGAGGATGTCAATGGCGACGGCATTCTGCAACTGGTCGAGCTGGCGCTCAATCCCGACGTGATCCTGCTCGCCACACCGGAAATCGCCGGTTTGCCCTACGTCATTTCGGGTCTGGTCGCCGCTGGCGCGCTCGCCGCCGCCCTGTCGACCGCCGACGGTTTGCTGCTGACCATCGCCAGCGCCTTGTCGCACGACGTCTATTACAAGATTTTCCGCCCGAATGCGACGACGCAGTGGCGGCTGGTCGTTTCGAAGGCCCTGCTGCTGGTTGTTGCGGTGCTCGCCGCGAGTGTTGCTTCGCAAAAGCCGGCGACCATTCTGGCGATGGTTGCCTGGGCCTTTTCGCTGGCCGGCGCAGCTTTCTTTCCGGCGCTGATTCTGGGTGTTTTCTGGAAGAGAGCGAATGCGGCGGGCGCGATCAGTGGCATGGTGCTGGGCCTGCTGGTGACCCTCTATTACATGGTGCGCGTGCAGGTCGACAGCATTCCGTGGCTGGGTATCCAGGGAATCGGCATGGAACCGTGGTTCGGGATCCAGTCAACGTCGGCCGGGGTGTGGGGCGTGGCGGTCGGCTTTGTGACGATCATCGTCGTCAGCCTGTTCGGGCAGCCGCCAAGTCAGGAGACGCAGGATTTTGTCGAAAGCGTTCGTTACCCCGAGGTGGACGGCTCGTGAGTCGCCGGCCAGCGGCAATGGCCGCCCGGCGTCACCGGTTTCCCCGGTGATCGGCGGTAGCCCTGGAGGAGAGCAGCGTGCGACTCGGGCGTAAGCATCGCGACTATTGGCGGCGCAACCTCAAGGCGACCGCATGGCTGCTGACGCTCTGGTTCGTGGTCAGCTTCGTCGTCAGTTTCTTTGCGCGGGAACTGGCGAGCGTCACGTTCATGGGTTTCCCACTGGGCTTTTACATGGGTGCCCAGGGCGCGCCCCTGATCTACCTGGCGATCATCTGGTGGTACGCGCGCTACATGAGCCAGCTCGACCGCGAGTATGGAGTTCACGAGGGTGAGGACTGAGGTCGCCAGGCTGCTCGGCAGGCGCGTGCCGAGGCATCGCGGCTAGCGCCTTACCCGGCCACCGCCTGCCGTACGGCGGCAGCCAGTTTTTCGGCGCTCAGGGTAACCGTTTGCGAGTCCTGACCCTCGACCATCACGCGCAGCAGCGGCTCTGTCCCCGAGGCACGCAGGAGCACCCGGCCGCAGCCGTCGAGTTCGCTCTCGACCTCGCCGAGCACCGCGCCGATCAGGGGGTGGTTCTGCCATGGGAAGCCCTTGCTCAGGGCAACGTTGATCAGGACTTGCGGGTAGAGCTTGAGATCGCTGAGCAGCTGCTGCAGGCTTCCTCCCGCTTCACGCAGCGCGGAAAGAACCTGCAGCGCCGAGACGATGCCGTCACCGGTCGAGTGCCGGTCGAGACAAAGGATATGGCCCGAGTTCTCGCCACCGTAGAGCCATCCCTTCTGGCGCAAGGCGTCCATGACGTAGCGGTCGCCAACGGCGCTTCGAACAAACGGTATCTTGAGCCTTTCCAGCGCGTGCTCGAGCGCCAGGTTGCTCATCAAGGTACCCACCACACCGGCGACCGGGCCCTGGCGCAGGCGGCTGCGGACGACCGCCAGCAGCAGCTGGTCGCCATCGTAGAGATTGCCTGCGGCGTCTACCATCAGTACGCGGTCAGCGTCGCCGTCAAGCGCGATGCCGAGGTCGGCCGCCTGTGCGAGGACCGCTGCACGCAGGGCCGCTGGCGCCGTTGCGCCGACGTCCTGATTGATGTTGAGGCCGTTGGGTTCGCTGCCGATGGTGCTGACCTCGGCTCCCAGCTCGTGAAAGACGTGCGCTGCAATGTGGTAGGCCGCGCCGTTGGCGCAATCGACGACGATCTTCAGCCCGCGCAAGTCGAGTTCAAATGGAAACGTGCTCTTGCAGAACTCGATATAGCGGCCGTCGGCGTCGTCAATCCGGCGGGCGCGGCCGAGAGCGGCCGATGGCACGCAGGTCAGCGGTTCGTCGAGCATTGCTTCGATCTCGGACTCCATCTCGTCGGGCAGCTTGGTGCCCCGCGCCGAAAAGAATTTTATTCCGTTATCGTAGTAAGGGTTGTGTGACGCAGAAATGACGATGCCGGCCTGCAGGCGCAAGGCGCGCGTCAGGTAGGCGATGGCTGGAGTCGGCATCGGCCCGACCAGGCAGACATCGACGCCGGCTGCCGCAAAGCCTGCTTCGAGCGCCGCTTCGAGCATGTAGCCGGAGACCCGGGTGTCCTTGCCGATCAGCACGGCTGGCCGCTCGCCGGCCTTGAAGCGGCTGCTCTCGCTGACACGGGCAGCGAGCACCCGTCCGGTCGCATGCCCCAGGCGCATGACGAAATCAGGTGTGATGGGGTCTTCGCCGACACGCCCACGCACGCCGTCGGTGCCGAAATACTTTCTGCCCAAGATTCTTCTCCCCTTGATCGCAAAGTGTGGACGCTTGTCCAATCCCCACTATTCTACTTAAATCCGTAGCGGTGGCCGCAAAATGAAGCACCTTGAGCCTTGTTACGGTTGCTGCAGCCCGCCGTCTACGGCCTGCCAGATGGCCAAGGCATCGCTGGTTTCGGCAACGTCGTGCACGCGCAGTATCTTTGCGCCACGCTGCACGGCCAGCAAGGCAGCCGCGAGACTCGCTGGCAGTCGACGGTCGGCCGGACGTCCGGTAATTGCACCGAGCATCGACTTCCGTGAAATGCCGGCGAGCATCGGCAGTCCGTCAAACGACAAGTCGGCGAGCGCGCGCAGCAGCTCCAGATTGTGCTGCAGCGTCTTGCCGAAGCCAAAGCCCGGGTCGAGGACCAGACGATCTGCGGCGATGCCGGCTGCTCTGGCCGCCGTGACGCGTGCGCGGAGGAAGGCCTGTACCTCGCTGGCAACGTCCTGGTAAGCCGGCTGCTCCTGCATGCTCGATGGCGCGCCTTGCATATGCATCAGACAAATCGCGCAGTCGCTGTCGGCAACGGCGGCGATCGCGCCCGGCACGCGCAAGGCGTGGATGTCGTTGATCATCGACGCGCCGTGGGCCAGAGCCGCGCGCATCACCGCCGGCTTGTAGGTGTCAACCGAGATTGGTATACCGCAGCCGTTGAGGGCCTCGAGAACGGGCAGCAGGCGCCGCAGCTCTTCGTCCTCTGCGGTCGGAACAGCGCCCGGGCGGGACGACTCGGCGCCAATGTCAAGCAGGTCGGCGCCGGCGTCAATCTGCTGGCGAGCGTGCGCCAGTGCGCGCGCGGTATCGTTCGCCAGCCCGTCGCCGGAGAACGAGTCGGGAGTCAGATTGACAATGCCCATCAACAGCGGCCGCTGCAGCGACAGCGAAAAGTTGCCGCAGCGGAGTGTCACGCCGAGGTGCCCGCGGCCGATGGAAGCCTCGAAGGCGCCGAGGACGCGCGCTTCGGCGCGCGTCTGGCGCTAGACCAGCGCACTCAGGCCGGTGCCGGCGCACTCGGCGCCGCATCGGGAGGAGTGTTGGTGTCCGGCGTGCTCGCGGGTTTGCTCTGCGGCTGCTTGGGTGGGCGTGGTGGCTTGCCGTTCATGATGTCGTTGATCTGGTCGCTATCGATGGTCTCGATTTCGAGCAGCGCTGCGGCCATGGCCTCGACCTTGTCGCGATTTTCTTCAAGCAGCTTGCGCGCCAGTGCGTACTGCTCGTCGATGATGCGGCGGATTTCGCGATCGACCTTCTCCATCGTCGCTTCCGACATGTTCTTGTGCGTGGTCACCGAGCGCCCGAGGAAGACTTCGCCCTCATTCTCGCCGTAGACCATCGGTCCGAGCGCGTCCGACATGCCGTAGCGGGTGACCATGTCACGCGCCATCTGGGTGGCGCGTTCGAAGTCATTGGAAGCGCCGGTGGTCATCTGGTTCATGAACAGTTCTTCGGCGACGCGGCCACCGAAGAGGACGGCAATCCGACTCATCAGATAGATCCGGTCGTAGGCGTAGCGATCCTCTTCCGGTAGTTGCATGGTCAGGCCAAGCGCCCGCCCACGCGGGATGATGGTCACCTTATGTACCGGGTCGGACTTCGGCATCAGTTTCGCGACCACGGCGTGTCCCGACTCGTGGTAGGCGGTGTTGCGCCTTTCGTCCTCGTTCATCACCATGCTGCGGCGCTCGGCGCCCATCATGATCTTGTCCTTGGCCTTTTCGAAGTCGTCCATGTCGACCAAACGCTTGTTGCCGCGGGCGGCGAACAAGGCGGCCTCGTTGACCAGGTTGGCCAGGTCGGCGCCCGAGAATCCCGGCGTGCCACGGGCGATGATGTCGGCCTTGACGTCGGGTGACAGCGGCACCTTGCGCATGTGCACCACCAGGATCTGCTCGCGACCACGGATATCGGGCAGCGGCACGACGACTTGCCGGTCGAAACGGCCGGGACGCATCAGCGCCGGGTCGAGCACGTCCGGACGGTTGGTCGCGGCGATGACGATCACCCCGACGCTGCCTTCGAAGCCATCCATCTCGACCAGCATCTGGTTCAGTGTCTGCTCGCGCTCGTCGTTGCCGCCGCCCAGACCGGCGCCGCGCTGCCGACCGACGGCGTCGAGTTCGTCGATGAAGATGATGCACGGGGCGTGTTTCTTGGCGTTTTCGAACATGTCGCGAACGCGCGCGGCGCCGACGCCGACGAACATCTCGACGAAGTCGGATCCGGAAATCGAGAAGAACGGTACCTTGGCTTCGCCAGCAATCGCCTTGGCGAGCAGTGTCTTGCCGGTACCCGGGTTGCCAACCAGCAGCACGCCTTTCGGAATCCGACCGCCGAGTTTCTGGAACTTCGACGGGTCACGCAGGAAGTCGACCAGTTCGGAGACCTCTTCCTTGGCCTCGTCGCAACCAGCGACGTCGGCAAAGGTGATGGTGTTGGTCGACTCGTCGAGCAGTCGCGCCTTGCTCTTGCCGAACGAAAAAGCGCCGCCGCGGCCGCCGCCCTGCATTTGGCGCATGAAGAAGATCCACACGCCGATCAGCAGCAGCATCGGGAACCAGCTGACGAAGATGCTCATCAGGAACGACTGCTCTTCCTCGGGCTTGGCCTCGACCTTGACGCCGTTTTTCAACAGATCCGAGACCATCCACAGGTCGGGAGGTGCGTAGCTGGTCAGCTTGCGACCGTCGGTGGTCGTCGCCTTGAGCACGCGGCCCTCGATCACCACCTTGGCGATTGTTCCCTTGCCCACTTCGTCGATGAACTGTGAATACTCCATCGTCGATTGAGCGACCTGGCGCGTGTTGAACTGGTTGAAGACCGTCATCAAGACCAGACCGATTACCAGCCAGACGGCCAGATTCTTGAACATGTTATTCAATACTTCACCTCTTCTACGTTGCCCGGGCGACGATGTCGCCGGAAGCGCTGCCATACCACGAACTCAGCATTGTAAACCGATTCGCGCCTGCTGCAGCAAAGACGACATCGCCGATGCTCTCAAGTTTTCAAGGTCTTGCCCAGCAAATAGACCTCCGGGCTGCGGTCGCGTGAAGCATCCGGCTTGCGTGAGGAAACGGTCTTGAACACCTGCCGCATTTCTTGCAGGAAATCACTGAAGCCGTGACCCTGAAAAAGTTTGACCAGGAAGGCGCCGTCCGGTTTCAGCCAGTGGCGCGCGAATTCCAGACTCAGCTCGGCAAGGTGCATCATCCGGGCCTGGTCGCAGAGCGCTATCCCCGATATATTGGGTGACATGTCCGAAAGAACAAGCCCCACCTGCTCGCCGCCGAGCATTGTTTCCAGCTGCTGCAGGACGTCGGTCTCGCGAAAGTCGCCTTGCAGGAAGGTGACGCCACGCACCGCTTCCATTTCGAGCAGGTCGAGGGCGAGCACTCGACCCTGGCCCTGTTGTCGCTTGGCCGCCACCTGCGACCAGCCGCCGGGGGCGGCGCCGAGATCGACGATCACCTCGCCGGCGCGGATCAGGCGATCCTTGTCGTCGATCTCCATCAGTTTGTACGAGGCGCGCGAGCGATAGCCAGCCGCTCGTGCCTTCTGTACGTAGGCGTCGTTCACGTGTTCGTTCAACCACGCGCTGCTCGATCTGCTTCGATTCATTGCTTGAAACCCGCCAAGGTCATGACAATCGGTGACGTCCCCGGTCTTTCTCCCGCAGCGGGGAGAATCGAGATTCGTCAGTCGCGGAAGCGACTTTCACATTAGAATGCGTTCCTTAAGAAAAGGTGTCCCGCATGCTCAATCTCAGCTCCGACGAGCGCCGCGCTCTGCGTGCTCGCGCTCATTCCCTACAGCCGGTGGTCTCGATAAGCCAGAACGGCCTCTCCGAATCGGTCGTCAGGGAAGTCGACGCCAACCTCATCAGTCACGAATTGATCAAGATCCGTGTCTATAACGACGATCGGCAAGTCCGTGAACAGTTCCTCGCGACGCTCTGCGAGCAATTGGCTGCCGCGCCGGTTCAGCATATCGGCAAGCTGCTGGTGATCTGGCGCCCGCAAACAGACGCGCAGGCGCAAGGCGCCAAGCCCCGCCCGCGACGTGCCGAGCCGCGTCGTAGCAAACGCAGCTTCCAGGGGAATTCCGGGAACTGAGAGCGCTGCCGGCCAGCGCCACGCTGGAGACCTGGCGCCACGCGGGTGGTGTCTGTGGCCACTGTACGGGACCCTACTTCGCGTCGCGCCGGAAACCGGTCACCAATAACAGCCCGAGGACGCTCTGCACCAGATAGAGGACGCTCGACACGCCATGCCAGGTGGCGAAGCGGTTGTGCAAGACGCTCTCCATCGCTTCGCGCGGCAAGGCGTCGGCCTTGAGTTGGGCAAGTAGCGGCTGAATGCCGAAGACGCTGACGACGGTCAGCAGCAGCATCCCGACGATCAGCCAGAAGTTCCAGCGGCGCAGGGCAAGCGTACCCATGCGTAGCAACAGGAACAGCAGCAGGTACGACGCGCAGGCCAGGCCGACCCAGCCGATCAACTCGAAAAGGCGGCCGGCGAGCGAGCCTGCCAAGCGACGGTCGTTAGCGAGTGCGGCGAACAGCGTGGGGGCGACCAGATAGCCGATCGCCCACTGGCCACCGACCCACAGTGTCAGCACGATGTCGTACAGCGCATCGGCAAGGCGTCGCATTGGTCGGCCTATTCGTAACGTACGGCGACAATCTCGTACTCGCGAACGCCGCCGGGCGCTTGCACCTCGGCGATATCGCCAGCGAACTTGCCGATCAGCGCACGGGCGATCGGCGAGTTGATCGAGATCTTGCCGTCCTTGATATCGGCTTCGTCCTCACCAACGATCTGATAGCTGACGCGAGCACCGGAATCCTGATCGTCGAGATCGACCGTGGCGCCGAAAACGCAACGTCCGTCGGCGGCGAGCAGCTTCGGGTCGATGATCTGCGCATTGGCGAGTTTTCCTTCGACTTCCTGGATGCGGCCTTCGACAAAGCCTTGTTTTTCCTTGGCCGCATCGTATTCGGCGTTCTCCGAGAGGTCGCCGTGCGAGCGTGCCTCGGCGATTGCCGCGATGGTCTGCGGGCGTTCCACGGTCTTCAGGTGATGCAGTTCGGCGCCGAGCTTTTCAGCGCCCTTGACGGTCAGAGGGATCTTGGTCATGTCTTTGCCTGCCAACGATAAACCGCCGCCGCTCGCCCGCTGGCTTGTGGCGACGGTTCTATGGGTTAACTAACTCAGTTGCGCGTGTAATTCCTGGATCGGATAAACGACCAGTGCGCCGCGATTCCTGATTCCGGCGGTCGCCGCTTCGGCGCCCCAGATGGTGGTATAGATCGGCACCCGTGCGGCGAGTCCCGAGGTGCGGATCGAGCGCGAGTCGTTGATCGCCGTGCGTTTCTCGTCGACGGTGTTGATGATCAGGGCAATCTCGTTGTTCTTGATCATGTCCACCACGTGCGGCCGGCCTTCGGTAACCTTGTTCACCGGCGTGACGTCGATGCCCGCCGCAGCGATTGCCGCTGCCGTACCGCGCGTGGCGAGCAGGGTGAAGCCGGCCGCGCGCAGATCGCGAGCGATGGCTACCGCCTGCGGCTTGTCCGACTCCTTGACGCTGACAAACACCTGTCCGGAACTGGGCAGGCGTACGCTGGCCGCGGTCTGGCTCTTGACGAAGGCCTCGGCAAAGCTGACGCCGACACCCATCACTTCGCCGGTCGATTTCATTTCCGGGCCAAGAATGGTGTCCACGCCGCGGAACTTGGCGAACGGGAAAACGGCTTCCTTGACCGAGAAGTAATTTGGAATCACTTCCTTGTTGAAGCCCTGGCTGGCCAGTGATTGCCCGACCATGCAGCGCGCGGCGATCTTTGCCAGTTGCAGGCCGGTGGCCTTGGAGACAAAGGGAACGGTGCGTGAGGCGCGCGGGTTGACCTCGAGGACGAAAACGACGTTGTCCTGAATGGCGAACTGGACGTTCATCAGACCGCAGACGTTGAGGCCTTTGGCCATGAGCTGTGTCTGGCGGCGCATTTCATCCTGCAACGCTGTCGACAGCGAGTGCGGAGGCAGCGAACACGCCGAATCACCCGAGTGAACGCCGGCCTGTTCGATATGTTCCATGACGCCTCCGATCAGCACCTCCTGGCCATCGCAGAGGGCATCGACGTCGACTTCGCAGGCGTCGTTGAGGAAACGGTCGAGGAGTACCGGCGAGTCGTTGGAAACCTTCACCGCTTCACGCATGTAGCGCTCGAGGTCGCGCGGGTCGTGGACGATTTCCATGGCGCGACCGCCGAGTACGTAGGACGGACGAACGACCAGCGGATAGCCAATCTCGGCGGCCAGGCGCAAGGCGTCGGCTTCGGTGCGCGCGGTACGGTTGGCCGGCTGCTTGAGACCCAGTTCCTGGAGCAGCTTCTGGAAGCGTTCGCGGTCCTCGGCGGCGTCGATCATGTCCGGGCTGGTACCGATGATCGGCACGCCATTGGCTTCGAGGTCGCGCGCCAGTTTCAATGGCGTCTGCCCACCAAACTGGACGATCACTCCGTAGGGCTTCTCGACCGCGACGATTTCCAGGACGTCTTCAAGCGTCAGCGGTTCGAAGTACAAGCGATCGGAGGTGTCGTAGTCGGTGGATACAGTCTCCGGATTGCAGTTGACCATGATCGTTTCATAACCGTCTTCGCGCATCGCCAGCGCGGCATGAACGCAGCAGTAGTCGAATTCGATTCCCTGGCCGATGCGGTTGGGGCCGCCGCCGAGAACCATGATCTTCTTGCGGTCGCTGGGCTTGGACTCGCACTCGTCCTCGTAGGTCGAGTACATGTAAGCGGTGTCGGTGGCAAACTCGGCCGCGCAGGTGTCTACGCGCTTGTAGACCGGACGCAGCTGCAAGGCGTGGCGATACTCGCGGACCGCCGTCTGGGTAGTCTGCATCAGGGTCGCCAGGCGCTTGTCCGAGAAACCGGCGCGCTTCAGGTGCCGCAATTCCTCGCGTGACAGCGACTGTAGCGGCTTGCCGCGGATCAGTTCGGCTTTCTTGTAGAGATCCTCGATTTGCGCCAGGAACCACGGGTCGATCGCCGTCAGACGATGAATTTCCTCGAGGCTCATGCCGATGCGCAGGGCGTCGGCGATGTACCAGATCCGCTCCGGGCGCGCCTCACTGAGCGCCGTTTCGATTTCCTCGCGGTCGGTACTCAACTCGTCGAAGCCATCGACGCCAATCTCCAGGCCGCGCAGGGCTTTTTGCAGCGATTCCTGAAAAGTCCTGCCGATGGCCATCACTTCGCCGACCGATTTCATCTGAGTGGTCAGTCGCGAATCGGCCTCCGGGAACTTTTCGAAGGCGAAACGCGGCACTTTGGTGACCACGTAGTCGATCGACGGTTCGAACGACGCCGGCGTCTTGCCGCCGGTGATCTCGTTGGCCAGTTCGTCGAGCGTATAGCCGATCGCCAGCTTGGCGGCGACCCTGGCGATCGGAAAACCGGTCGCTTTCGACGCCAGCGCCGACGACCGCGAGACGCGCGGGTTCATTTCGATGACGATCATTCGCCCGTCCTGCGGGTTGATCGCGAACTGCACGTTGGAGCCACCGGTGTCGACGCCGATCTCGCGCAGGACCGCCACCGAGGCGTTGCGCATGATCTGGTATTCCTTGTCGGTCAGCGTTTGCGTTGGCGCGACGGTAATCGAATCGCCGGTATGAACGCCCATCGGGTCGAGGTTCTCGATCGCACAGACGATGATGCAGTTGTCGTTGCGGTCGCGAACCACCTCCATCTCGAATTCTTTCCAGCCGATCAGCGACTCCTCGATCAGCAACTCGCTGGTCGGGCTGGCTTCCAGGCCGCGTTCGCAGATGTCGACGAATTCTTCCTGATTGTAGGCAATTCCGCCGCCCGAGCCGCCCATGGTGAACGATGGCCGGATGATCGTCGGATAGCCGATCATCGCCTGTACCTGCAGCGCCTCTTCCATCGAGTGCGCCATTGCCGAGCGCGCCGAGCCGAGACCGATCCGGGTCATCGCGGTCTTGAACTTTTCGCGGTCCTCGGCTTTGTCGATGGCTTCCTTGGTCGCGCCGATCATTTCGACGGCAAACGCCTCCAGGACGCCGTGCCTGGCCAGGTCGAGGGCGCAGTTCAGCGCCGTCTGGCCGCCCATGGTCGGCAGCAGGGCGTCGGGTCGTTCGCGGGCGATGATCTTCTCGACGACTTTCCAGGTGATCGGCTCGATGTAGGTGACGTCGGCCATTTCCGGGTCGGTCATGATCGTCGCTGGATTCGAGTTCACCAGGATCACCCGGTAGCCTTCTTCGCGCAGCGCCTTGCAGGCTTGCGCTCCGGAGTAATCGAACTCGCAGGCCTGGCCGATGACGATCGGACCGGCACCAATGATCAGAATGCTCTTTAGGTCAGTGCGCTTGGGCATGTTGCGCCTTTGTGTCTAGCATCATCTGGACGAAACGGTCGAACAGATGGGCGATGTCGTGCGGCCCGGGGCTGGCTTCAGGGTGGCCCTGGAAAGAAAACGCCGGTACGTCGCTGCGGGAAATCCCCTGCAGGGAACCATCGAAAAGCGAAACGTGCGTCGCCAGCAGATTCGCTGGCAGCGTCTCGGCGTCGACAGCAAAGCCGTGGTTCTGGCTGCTGATCAGCACCTGGCCGCTGCGCAGATCCTTGACCGGATGGTTGGCGCCGTGATGGCCGAACTTCATCTTCACCGTCCTGGCGCCGGACGCCAGTGCCAGGAGTTGGTGACCGAGGCAGATGCCGAAGGTCGGAATACGGCGTTCGAGCAGCTCGCGGATGGCCGCAATCGCGTAGTCGCACGGTTCCGGATCGCCGGGGCCGTTGGACAGGAAGACGCCGTCGGGTCGGCTCGCGAGGACCTCGGCCGCCGAGGTTTGTGCCGGCACGACAGTCAGCTTGCAGCCGCGGTCGACCAGCATCCGCAAGATGTTGTGCTTGACGCCGAAATCGTAGGCAACGACGTGCAGGCGCGCTGGTGGACTGGCGCTCTGGCCAGTGAGCGTCCATTCGCCAAGGTTCCACTGGTAGGGCTCGCTGGTGCTGACGACCTTGGCGAGGTCCATGCCGGCCAGGCCCGGAAAAGCGCGGGCTTCGGCGATGGCTCGCTGCTCATCAAGGTCGCCGGCCATGATGCACGCCGCCTGGGCGCCTTTTTCGCGGAGGATGCGCGTCAGTTTGCGCGTATCGATGCCGGCAATGGCGACGACGCCGTGTTTCTGCAGATACGCGGGCAGTGTCTCCTGCAGGCGCCAGCTCTCGGCGCGAATCGGCAACTCGCGAATAACCAAGCCGGCGGCATAGTTGCCGCGCGATTCGAAGTCCTCGGCGTTGCAGCCGACATTGCCGATGTGGGGGTAGGTGAGGGTGACGATCTGACGGCAGTACGAGGGATCGGTGAGGATCTCCTGGTAGCCCGTCATCGCCGTATTGAACACGAGCTCGCCGCTGGTGCTGCCGCCGGCACCGATGGCCTGACCGCGGAAAACCGTCCCATCGGCCAGAGCGAGTAGCGCCGGCGGAAGAGTGGGTAGCAAGGACACGAAAGACTCCTGTTGATGCTGCGGGTGAATGCTTCGCCGATCCGGGCTATAGATACGCAAAAGCGGGACGGGCGTACAGCCCTCCCGCTCGGATCTTTGCAAGCCCCGGAATTATACCGGAGCAGACCGCTCTTTGGGCGTCACTGATGCTGATTACGCCCCGCGGCGAGCGTTTGCCGGGCGGCGCGGCGCCTTGTCCAGCGCTGCAGCGTCGCGCTGGGCGGTCGCGCCGCCACGCACGAAGAGCTCCATTTCGGGCTTCAGACGAGACATTTCCTCGGACAGTGCCTCGGCCAGTCGCGCGCAACGCGACCAATCAAGCGCTTCGCTGGACGACTGGCCGGCGGCCAGCTCGAGATCGAGCGCCAGCCGTCGCGCGCGCTCGGCGTGAAACATGGCGAGCAGGCTCTTCAGGGTGTGCGCGGCCATCGCCAATTGCGCTGCGTCGCGGTCCTGCACACTCGATTTGATCCGTGTCAGATGTTGCTCCCATTCGGCGAGCAGCATGCCGGCCATGGTCAGCACCAGCTCGCGATCACCCAGGTCGCGAGCTGCCGCCGCCAGGTCGAGCGAAGTGGTCGTGAGCTCGGGTTCCGGCGCGGGCGGCGCCGGCTCGTCGCCGTCGCCATCCGCCAGGCAGCGATCGATGGTCGCGTACAGCTCTTGTGGTCTGATCGGTTTGGTCACGTAATCGTTCATGCCCGCGTCCAGGCAGCGCTCGCGGTCGCCTTCCATGGCATTTGCGGTCATGGCGATGATGCTCACCGCTTTGAATCCGTGGGAGACGACCCAGCTGCGCCGCATCTCGCGGGCGCGTATCGATTCGGTCGCCTCGATGCCGCCCATCACCGGCATCTGCATGTCCATCAGGATCAGATCGAAGCTTTGCCGTTCAAAGCACTCAAGTGCTTCGGCGCCGTTGTTGGCCAGGGTGACCTTGTAGCCACGTTTCTCCAGCAGCCGCTTGGCCAACTCCTGGTTGACCGGGTTGTCTTCAACGAGCAAGGCTTCGATACGGCGCGAGTTGCTCGTCGCTTTCGGTATTTCGAAGTCGAAAGGCGCCAGCATCAGCGTCGCCTGCTCGGCGCCGCCAGAGACCAGCAGCAACGCCGCCAGTAGATCGTCAGGGGCGATCGGTTTGACCAGATGGGTGCCGACCTTGAGCTGGCGTAGACGTTCGAGGTCTTGCCGCTGCTGCTCGGTGGTAAGCAGTACGATCAACTTTTCGTGGCCGGCGCGGCCCTGCCACGACTCGGCCAGGGCCATGCCTCCGGGTGCCGGCATCAGCGCGTCGACCAGCACGTAGTCGTACGGAAAGCCAAGCCTTCGTGATTTCTCGATCGTCGGCAGCGCCGCCTGGGCATCCTTGATCGCGGTGGCCTCGATGCCGGCTTGCGCGAGTAGCCCCTTGAGCTGTGCGGCGACGGCCGGATGGTGCTCGAGAAGGAGTGCGCGCTGGCCGGCGAACTGGGCGGCCGGGGGGGCGGCTGCGCTGCTCGAATCGACGCCGAAGCGAGCTGTAAAGGAGAAGCAAGAACCCTTACCTTCAATGCTCTCCAGCCACAGCCGGCCGTTCATCATCTGAATCAGGTGCCCACAGATTGTCAGGCCCAGCCCGGTGCCGCCGAAGCGCCGCGTGGTCGAATCGTCAGCTTGTGAAAATGCCTCGAAAATTGCTTTCTGCCGCGCCGCCGGGATGCCAATGCCGGTATCACGAACGGCAAAACGGACGAGCGCCGATTCGCCCGCATAGCCATCGAGCGACACCGCCACCTCGATTTCGCCACTGGCGGTGAACTTGATCGCATTGCCGACGAGATTGGCGAGTACCTGACGGAGTCGCGCCGGGTCGCCTATCACTTTGGCGGGGGCGTCCTGGGCCACCGTGACAACGACTTCCAGGCCTTTTTTGTGAGCCATCACCGCCTGCGCGCGGGCGGCGTCGAATACCACGCTCGACAAGGCGAACGGCAGTTTTTCAAAGTGCAGCTTGCCGGCTTCGATCTTGGAGAAGTCGAGGATGTCATTGACGATCGCCAACAGCGACTCGGCCGAGGATTTGACCGTTCGCAGATAGTGCCGCTGCTCGGCATCGAGTTGCGTGTCGAGCGCCAGGTCGGTCATGCCGATGATGCCATTCATCGGCGTACGGATCTCGTGGCTCATGTTGGCCAGGAAAGTGCCGCGTGCCTGGTTGGCCCTTTCGGCCACTTCCTTGGCGACCAGAGCCGCTTGCTCGGCGTCCTTGAAGTCGGTGATGTCGCGCTGCAGCAGCAGCAAACGCAAAGGTTGGCCTTGTTCATCGCGGGCGATGATGCGACCTTTCAGCAGCAGCCATTGCCAGTGACCGGCCTTGGTACGCATCCGGCACATGCACTGGAAAAGCGGCGATTTGGCCTGCGCGTGCACGGCAACAACGGCGTTGAACGCTCGCAGATCGTCGGCGTGAGCAAGCTTGCACCAGGCCGCGACGCTGTCGGCAAGTTCGTCTTCAGCATAGCCGAGAAGTTTTTTCCAGCCACGACCGGACTCGATGCGCCCGCGGCCAAGATGCCAATCGGAAAAAGCGTCACCCGAGAGCTCGGCTTGCACGGTGAACAAGCGGCCATACTTGGCAAGCAGATTTTCGGACGTTTCGAGAACGCCAGTGACGGCCACCGCCAGTTCGGGAGCCTGCCCGGCGAGCGCGCTCAGCAGTTCTTCCAGACGACCCTCAGGATCGGCGCCAAGTACCTTCTCGAGCTTACTGGTCAGGTGCGAGTTCTTCATCGGCACGCTTGCCGCTCTCGGTAGATCGACCGCCGTCAACGCAGGCCGAGGACGTCCTGCATGTCGAACAGGCCGTATGGCTTGCCCGCCAGAAAATGGGCGGCGCGCAGGCTGCCCAGGGCATAGGGCATCCGACTGCTGGCCTTGTGGCCGATCTCGACACGCTCACCAAGACCGCAGAACAGCACATTGTGATCGCCGACGATATCGCCGCCGCGGATGGTGGCAAAGCCGATGGTCGACGGCTGCCGCTCGCCGGTGACGCCCTGGCGACCGTAGATTGCGCATTGTTCGAGATCGCGGCCGAGCGCTTGCGCGACGACTTCACCCATCCGCAGGGCGGTTCCCGATGGGGCGTCGATCTTGTGCCGGTGGTGCGCTTCGACGACCTCGACATCGTAGCCCTGATCCATGATCCGGGCGGCGACGTCGAGTAGTTTGAAAACGACGTTGACGCCGACGCTCATGTTCGGCGCAAAGACCACCGGGATATGCTGCGCGGCCGCCGCAATCGCCTCCTTGCCATGGGCGTCGAAGCCGGTGGTGCCGATGACGATCGCCGTGCCGTGTCGGCGGCAGATTTCGAGGTGCTGGAGCGTGCCTTCCGGCCGGGTGAAATCGATCAGGCAGCTTGCTTGCGCAATCGCCGCCTCGCTATCGCTGCTGACGCGTACGCCGCAGGGCGTGCCGACCATCTCGCCGGCGTCCTTGCCGAGTACGGCGGCGTCGGCCTGATCGAGCGCTGCGGTCAGTGTCGCATGCGCATCGTTCAGCGTCGCTTCGACGAGCATTCGTCCCATGCGGCCGCCGGCGCCGGCGATCGCTATCCTCAATGAGTTCATTTCACAGGCCCACGCTGTCCATGATGTTGCCGAAAAACCCCTTGTCGTCTGCTGGGGGCATACTGACGTCGGCATCCGCCGGTAGCGAGCTCAGATCGATTTCCCGGATCCGCGTCTGCGGCGCCGCCTCGCCGTCGGTCGGTCCGGCGGGAGCGACGTCGCCGGTAACCCGCAGCAGCTTGTCGTCGTTGTCAAAAAAGGCCGAAAACCGGCGCGTCTCGACCTTTGTCGTGTTGCCCTTCTTCAGCCAGTAGAAGTAATCCCAGCGGTTGGTGTGAAACATATCGATCAGTACCGGCGTGCCGAGAATGAAGCGCACCTGATCCTTGCTGAGCCCCGGACGCAACTGCGCAACCATCTCCTGAGTCAGCACGTTTCCTTGCTGCACGTCGATCCGGTACTCGTTGATGATATGCGGCACCGTCGAGCAGGCGGAAAGCGTGCAGACGACCAGAGCGGTCGTGGCGAATCGCGGGAAGATCATGTTCTCGTCAAATGGTGGTAAGTGATCAATAGAGGCGAGCGTTGCCCAACAGGAAGCCCGCGCCGGCAGCCGGATCGACATTGGCGGTGACGGCATTCTGGCTTCCGTTCATCACAAGCGCAGGCGACGGTATATCATAACCGAAAAAAACCACGCCCTTTGCCGCCTGACGGTCGTGACCTGTCGAGACACCCTCGATCATGGAAGCCATGAGAGTCTCCCACCACTTGCAGCGCGCATTCCGGCGTGCACGCCGGAATCGTTCGACGGGCAGGGCGCATGTGCTCTGAATTTCCCGTCTCACCCCCTTCTCGTCGCCAGCGACGAGAAGGGACATTTGTGAGTCGCGCACGCGATCTTCACGGTAAGGTAAGCCGATGAGCAACTCCGACGACCTCAAGAGCATGGGGCTGAAAGCCACTCTGCCGCGTCTCAAGATTCTCGCCTTGTTCGAGAAGACCGAGGTTCGCCACCTGACGGCAGAGGATGTCTATCGGCTGCTGCTCGCCGAAAACCTCGACGTTGGGCTGGCGACCGTTTATCGCGTTCTCACCCAGTTTGAACAGGCCGGTCTTCTCGAGCGCCACTATTTCGAATCCGGCAAGGCCGTTTTCGAGTTGAGTGCCGGGCAGCACCACGATCACCTGGTGTGTATCGATTGCGGGCGCGTCGAAGAATTCTACGACGCCGAGATCGAGCGCCGGCAAACGCGGGTGGCGCAGGAGCGTGGCTTCATCATTCGCGAACACGCGCTCTATCTCTACGCCGAATGCAGCAAGCCGGATTGCCCGTATCGGGCCAACGCCGTGCGCCACGTCGGTGAGCGCAACAAGACGCCGCCCGCCGATTGACCGGGCGACGCTGGCGTGGCGGCTCGCCCCGGTCAGCGCGTCTTGCCTGCTGTGGCGATGAACAGCTCGGGGTCGACCATGGCGCCGTTGAGAATCACGCTCCAGTGCAGGTGCGGGCCGGTGGCGCGGCCGCTCATTCCGGAAAAGCCGAGACCCTGGCCTTTGGCGATTGCGTCGCCCGCCTGGACGGTGCTGCGCTCGAGATGGCAGTACATGCTGATCAGACCGTTACCGTGATCGACAAAAACCGTCTTGCCGTTGAAGAAGTAATCGTCGACCGCCAGCACCTGACCACTGGCGCTGGCCCGGACGGCGGTGCCGCGGGCGGCTGCGATGTCGAATCCGGCGTGCGCTGAGCGCGCCTCGCCGTTGAAGAAGCGGCGCACGCCAAAGCGCCCGGTTTGCCGGCCCTGCGCCGGCAGCATGAAGGCGACGTCGGTGTCGGCGGCGTCGCGCCAATGGCGCTTCAGCCGCTGGATGGTCGCCAATTCGCTCGTGACGCGCGCCAGATCGCTAGCCGAGAGTTCGACCTTGCTGCTGTCCTTGATGGTGATGCGCTGTTCCGGATAGTCCTTGGCCTTGACGTCGAACGCTTGAAAACGCGTTTCGTCCGCCATCTGCACACGCAGTTGCTGGCTGCCGGGAAGCGTCTCCAGCGCCAGGCCGACGACCGCAACCCACTGACCATCGTCGTCGACGATCAGCACCTGCTGCTCGCCGAGCCAGGCGCGCGGCCGCTCAGCGTCGGCGATCACCGGGCCGAGCGACAGCAGCGCGACGCCGCCTGGAACGCTGGCCGCCCTGGGCAGTGCGGCGTATGCCGATGCCGGCGGCAAGATGCCGAGCAGCGCGCCGAGCAGCGCAGCAGCCGACAGCGAGCTGAAACTCGATTTGACCTTGTTCATCGTCGCGGCCTTATAGCGACGCGGCGCTGAAGGTATCGCACTGGCGGACGTCGCCGCTGTCCATGCCCCGCTTGAACCAGCGGACGCGCTGCCGCGACGTGCCGTGTGTGAAGGACTCCGGCACGATCTGTCCCTGCGTCTGCCGTTGCAGGCGGTCGTCGCCGATCGCCGCGGCGGCGGTCAGCGCTTGCTCGATCTCGCCCGCTTCGACGATCTGCTGCAGGCGGTCGGCGCGATGACCCCAAACGCCAGCAAAACAGTCGGCCTGCAATTCCATTCTTACCGACAGCGCGTTGGCCGCCGGCTGCTGGCCGCTACGCTGCTGTGCGGCGCGCACCTTGTCCGAGATGCCGAGCAGGTTCTGAACGTGGTGGCCGACCTCGTGGGCGATCACGTAAGCCTGGGCGAACTCGCCGGGTGCGTGAAAGCGTTCCTTGAGGTCGCGGTAGAAGGCCAGGTCGATATACACCTTGCGATCGGACGGGCAGTAGAAAGGGCCCATCGCCGACTGCCCGCTACCGCAGGCGGTCGGCGTGGAGCCGGTAAACAGTACCAGCTTGGGTTCCTGGTAGCGCTTTCCGGCGTCGTGAAAAATCGCCTGCCAGGTGCTTTCGGTGCTGCCGAGGACCTTGCTGACAAAGCTCGCCATCTGATCGTTGGCCGGCGGCCGCTGCGCCGGCGAAGCGGCTGACGAAGTGCTGCCGGGTGCCGATGCGAGGCCGAGAATCAGCGCGGGGTCGATCCCGAAGAAGTAACTCGCGGCCAGCGCGACGAGCAGCGTACCGATACCGACGCTGCCGCGTCCGATGCCGCCGCTGCGTCGATCCTCGACGTTGTCGCTTTCGTTCTGATGATCCAGGCGCATGATTTGTCCTTAAGAAACGCAAACGGTGGTGAGAATGCTAACAGAACGTGTGCAAAGTTTCATTTTCGTGCATAATCCGCAAACTTTTTACAAGTAGAGGCCCGCAGAGGCCTTTTTTACAAGAGGGGTGCGTATGGATACTTTGTTCTGGATGGCCGCCGCCACGGTGGTCGTCGTCCTTATTTTTGACTATACCAACGGCTTCCACGATGCGGCGAACATTGTCGCGACGGTCATCGCGTCGCGGGCGATGACGCCGGTGCAGGCCGTCTTGATCGTCGGTTTCTTCGAGTTCCTCGGGCCCATGCTCGGCGGTACGGCGGTCGCCAACACCATCGGCAAGTTCGTCAACCTGAATGATGTCGATCCACAGCTTGCGGTGTTGATCATGTTCTGTGGTCTGCTCGGCGCCATCGTCTGGAACCTGGCGACCTGGTGGCTCGGCATTCCCTCGTCGTCGTCGCATGCGCTGGTCGGCGGACTGGCCGGAGCGGTCGTTGCGGCAGTCGGCTCCGAGCACGTCATCTGGGGCTTCCATGAGTTGATGACCCAAGGCAAGATGACCGGCGTGATGAAGGTCCTGCTGGCACTGTTCGTCTCGCCACTGCTCGGTTTCTGGGTCGGTTTCGGCATACACCGCCTCGGCCGCAGGCTGCTGGCCGGCGCCAGGCCGACGGCCAACGCCACGCTGCGCAAGATGCAGTTTGTCACCGCCGCCGGCCTGGCCTTCTCGCACGGCGCCAACGACGCACAGAAGAGCATGGGCATGCTGACCCTGGTGCTGCTGCTGGGTGGTTTCATTCCGACCTTCGAAGTGCCATTCTGGGTCATTCTGGCGTGTGCGACGGCGATTACCCTGGGGATCATGTCCGGCGGCTGGCGCATCGTCCGCACGCTGGGTTTCGCCATCTATCGGGTGCGGCCGCTCCACGCTTTCGATTCGCAGCTGACTTCAGCGCTGCTGATTTTCACCGCGTCGATGATCGGGGCGCCGGTGTCTACCACGCACGTCGTCGCCACCTCGATCATGGGCATCGGCTATTCCGAGCGCCCGCGTGCCGTCCGCTGGAAGAAGGCCAAGGAGATCGCCAAGACCTGGGTGATCACCATCCCGGCGTCGGCGCTCACGTCAATCGTTATTTACGCCGTTACCCGAGTCATGCTCGGTCAGCACAACTGAGGAGATGAACCATGGAAGACCATCAAAGCCAACCAGCCCATTTTCCGTCGCCTGTACGAGCGCGTCTTCCCGACTGTTGCCGACTTCTTCGGCATGCTCTCCGAACAGAGCGCCAACGCCGCGGAAACCACCCGTCTGTTGGTCGAATTCATGGAGACCGGCGACGTGGCGGTCAGCCAGAAAGTTCGCGCCGACGAGCATCAGGCCGACCGCATCAAGGCCAGCAACCTCGGGATTCTCGCCGAAGCCTTTTCGACACCGATTGACCGCGAGGACATCCATCGCGCGATCATGACCCTCGACGACATCGTCAACTACTGCAAATCAACGGTTGTCGAGATGGACGTTCTCGGTCTGCAGCCCGACAAGTTCAGCCTGGAAATGGCGCTGCACCTGCGCGAAGGCACTGACGCGCTGGCCAGAGGTTTCGCCCGTCTGGCGACCGATCCGGCCGCTTCTGGCGTCGACGCCGCCGCCGCACGGAAAGCCGAGCGGACGGTCGAGAAAGCGTATCGGCGAGCGATCGTCGAACTTTTTCAGGGCGACAACTACCTGAACATGTTCAAGCGGCGTGAGACCTATAGGCACATGTCCAACGCCGCTGACCGGGTCGCCGACGCGGCCAATGCGCTGGACGACATCGTCGTCAAATTGTGCTGAGAAACCCTGTTTATCTTGGGCTTGTTTTCGCGAAAGTTTGGGCTTACATTCACTGTGCCAATGAGGGCTGAGTTACAAGGAGATGCGTATGAGGAAGCTGAACGCTGGCCTGATGGCCTTGGCGCTGGCGCTATCAAGTGCAACTGCTGTCGCCTGCTCGGCTGATAAGGCCAAGGATGGCGAGACGGTGACGAGCACTCCGGCCAAACCCAGGACCTGACTGTCGGTACCTTTAACAACGCGCGGCGCCTACCAAAAGTAGGCGCCGCGTTGCTTTTTGGTGCTTCTCCTTGAGGCTGTGCTATGCCGCCAGTCGTCGCTGCAGTAGCCGGTGAAGGTGTATTGCAGTTCGTTCTCGTCGGGGCAGTTGCCGACCTGCAGCGCCGTCGTCAGCTGCGGGCAGGACAGTGTTTCGGCTGCGCTGGCGCTTGGCGTCGGAGCAAGATCAGGACAAGCGAAGCGGATCTCATGAGCGGTCCTCCAGGTGAACGTGGGAAATCGATGCGGCGCAGCTGAGTCCTCGCCCAGCGGCGGCGCTGGCCGGGCGCCCGGCCGGTAACGGCTCTGAGCGATCAGTTCGCGGATTCGCTCGGTGATCTCGGCCGGCGGCATGGCGTAAGCGAACTTCCGCAGATAGCGGCCATTGGGGCCGAGCAGGTACATCCCGGCCGAGTGGTCGACGGCATACTGTTCGGCCGGCGAACCTGGTTCGCGAAGCTTCTCATAGCGCACCTGGAAGTCGTCGGCGGCTCTTCGGACGAGTGCCGGCGAACCGCTCAGGCTGATGATCCGGGGGCGAAGAAGGCGGCGTAGCTGCGCAGCACACTGGCCGTGTCGCGTTCGGGATCGACGGTGACGAAGAGGGCTTGCACGCGGTCGGCGTCGTCGCCGAGGCTGTTGATGGCCAGGGCCATTTCAGCCAGCGTCGTCGGACAGGCGTGTAGCCAAAGGTCAGCAGCTGAAGCCTTCCCGGGAAGTTCCCGTTGCTGACTGCGCGGTCATTGGCGTCGATCAGCAGGTAGCGGCCGTTGCGCGGTGTCGCCGCGGTGGCGCTGGCCTGCTGGTCAGCGACGCCATCGCTGGCTGTCGTCGGCAGCGCCAGGCCGCTTGCCAGCAAAGCGACGAGCAGCTTCTTGAGCGGCCGCTGCATTACCTGGCCGCTGGCGGCGGCGCTGGCAGGGCAAGCTGCGAGCGCTTCGACAGCGCGCGCAATTGGCTGGCGAAGTCCTCGGCTGTCGGGCACGCCTGCTGGCCATTGCCTTGCGCCAGAAAAGCGCTATTGGTCGGTTCTTCGAAGCGCTCGCCGTAGCTACGCGTTTTCGGCGCGTGCTCAATGACCAGTTCTTTCACCGGTTTGACGATGTCCATCTGGCCGCAGGCCAGTGCCTGGCCGTTCAACTGCCCAATCTCACCGATGGCAGCGAGTCCGGCTGCGGGCGTGGCGGCCGCCGGCCCGGCGAGTAAACCGGGATGAACAGCAAGGTCAGGCGTTTCATCAGGGCTCCAGCGGTGACGGTCGGCGTACGGCGTTCGATTGTCGGGGCATCGCGCCGGAGCATTCGTTGATGGCGCTCAAAAAGCTCGGCAGCGCTTGATCGCCGGGCGATCTGCTGGGCAAGTGGCGGCCGCCGCGGTCGATGCCGAGCGGCGTCGCGTACGCGGCGGACACTGGTACACTGCGCCGCTCACCATTGACGCTGGCGGCGACGCCGGCTACCGGATACCCAGCATGGCTCAACTCGTTCTTCTGCCGGGCAAGGATCGCTCGCTTGCCCGTCGTCACCCGTGGATTTTTGCGGCGTCGGTCGATGGTTTGCGCGGTCGCGCACGCCCGGGCGACACCGTCGAGGTCGTTGCCGCCAACGGTCGGCCGCTGGCAAAAGCGGCGTGGAGCCCGCAATCGAAGATCCGCGCGCGCGTCTGGAGCTTCGACGCCGACGAAATAATCGACGACGTCTTTTTCAAGCGGCGGATTCAGGCGGCGGTACAACGTCGGCAGGATTTGCCCGAATTGCGCGGTCACGACGGCTTGCGGCTGATTCATGGCGAGTCCGACGGGCTGCCAGGGTTGATCGCCGATCGCTACGGCGACACGGTGGTGCTGCAGTTGACGGCCACCGGTGCCGACAAGTGGCGCCGGGCGATCGTCGCGGCACTGCAGCAGGCGACGGGCTGTGCGCGCATCTACGAGCGTTCGGATTCCGACGTGCGCCGGCTCGAAGGCCTTGAGCCGGTGAGCGGCTGGCTGCTCGGCGAAGCGGCGGATGAAGCGCTGGTGATCGGCGAAAACGGTATCCGCCTCAAGGTCGATATCGTAGCCGGCCACAAGACGGGTTTCTATCTCGATCAGCGCGACAATCGTTTGCTGACCCGCGAGCTGGCCGCCGGTCGGGCGACGCTCAACTGTTTTTGCTACACCGGTGGTTTTTCGCTGCAGGCGCTGGCGGGCGGCGCCACCAGCGTGCTCTCAATCGACTCGTCGGCGCCGGCGCTGCGCACCGCCGCCGACAACCTGTTGCTCAACCCGCAGCTCGATGCGACGCGTGCCGAGTGGCGTGAGGACGACGTCTTCAGCGCCTTGCGAGCGCTCAAGAGCGATGCTCGGCGTTTCGATCTGATCATTCTTGATCCGCCCAAGTTCGCGCCTTCGGGCGCGCACGCCGAGGCGGCTGCCCGCGCCTACCGCGACATCAACGTCTTCGGCTTTCGCCTGCTCAATCCGGGTGGATTGCTGATGAGCTATTCGTGCTCGGGCGGCATCCGCCGCGAGCACTTCCAGGAGATCGTTGCCGACGCCGCCGTCTCCGCCGGCTGCGACGCCCGCATCCTGCGTCGCCTGGCGGCGCCGCCAGACCATCCGGTGGCGTTGCATTTCAGCGAGGGTGAATACCTCAAGGGCCTGCTCTGCCAGGTTGATTGAGCGTCTGGCGGCGGTCGCCGGCGGCCTCGCCAGCGACGCGCCTTAGTGGCTTCCCCAGATCTTCTCGATCCGCTGGTCGCGGCCGCAGCCGCTACGGTAGTAGGCGTAACGGATGGGATTCTTCTTGTAGTAGTCCTGGTGGTACTCTTCAGCCGGGTAGAAGGTCGTTGCGGCGGCGATTTCGGTCTCGATGCGCGGCAGCTTGCCGCTGGCCAGAAGGGCGTCGCGGCTGCTTTCGACGACCTTGCGTTCGTTCTCGCTCTGCCAGTAGATGCCGCTGCGGTACTGGCTGCCGACGTCGCAGAACTGCCGGTTCCTGGCGGTCGGATCGCTGTGCCGCCAGAAGTATTCGACGAGTTGTCCGTAGCTGATTTTTTGCGGGTCGTAGAAGACGCGCACCGCCTCGGTGTGGCCGGTGCTTCCCGAACTGACTTGTTCGTACGTCGGGTTGAGCGTCTGGCCAGCGGTATAGCCGGACTCGACGGCCGTAACGCCCGGCACTTTCTCGAAATCGGCCTCGCTGCACCAGAAACAGCCAGCCGCAAAAATCGCGCTGCTGCTGGCGGCTGTTTTGGCCGCGGGCAGTTCGGCAGCGCTGGCGTCAGCGCCGAGTAGCAGCAGCAAGGGGCCGAGGGCAGCGAGCCCGGCGAGCGGCAGGCGCCCGCTCATGCCCGCAGCTCCGGCAACTTCTCGTCGCGCGGCACGAAGAGCAGCGCCAGGCCGTTGTTGCAATAGCGTTTGCCCGTCGGCTTGGGGCCGTCATTGAAGATATGGCCCTGATGTCCGCCGCAGCGCGCGCAGTGGTACTCGGTGCGCGGATAGATGATCTTGAAGTCGATCTTGGTCGCCACCGCCGCCGGCAGAGGCTGCCAGAAGCTGGGCCAGCCGGTACCACTCTCGTATTTGGCCGAGCTGTCGAACAGCGGCAGGTAGCAGGCGGCGCAGACGAAGGAACCGTCACGCTTCTCCTGGTTCAGCGGGCTGCTGCCAGCGCGCTCGGTATCTTCCTCGAAGAGGACACGGTAAGCCGGCAGCGGCAGCAAGGTGGCCCATTCGGCCTTCGACTTCTGCAGTCCCTTGCCAGCGTCGGCGCTGGCCCCGCTGGCCCAACTGGGGCCGCTGGCGGCAACCGGCAGAATCAAGGCCGACAGGCCGCCCAGCCATTTCAGTGATTGACGACGATCCATTGCTTTCTCCATAAAAAAATTAACCGTTGATTTGAGTGGCGGGCTGTTGCCAGGCGCAGTCGGCTATCGCCAGCGCCTGCAGTACCTCGCCCGCTCGCCGGTCCTGAACAAATGCCGCCAGACGCAGACGCTCGCGCCGCCAGTTGGCCGGGAGCGTCAGCGTTTGCCGCCAGACCGTCTGCCCGGTTGGCGCGTTCAGCGCAATCGGCGTAGACCAGAAGCGCACCACGCGTTCGTGCTGCAGGCTGACGCCGCGGTTCTCGCCGGCACGAACTTCGCTGCGCAGCGCGTCTTCGTAAATCACCACGATCGCTTCTGCCGTCGGCGCCGAAGGAGGCCGGTCGCGCAGCGTGAAGCGTGCTTCGAGATCCAGCGCAGAGTCGCCCGCCGACTGCATCTGCAGAGCGATGTCGGCCGCCGCCGGCAAGCGGTTTATGGCCTCGACGCGCTTGGAAAAAGGCGCCTGCTGGTGCCAGTCGCGAGTTTCTTTCATGCCGGTAAAGACCTCGGGCGTGTAAATCGTGCTGGCTGCCGCCAGATTGCTCAGCCATCGCTGACGTTCGGCGAAGCGCGGCTGCGCGAAAGGATCGCGCCAGCCGATGTCATCCCAGTAATCGACGTGTAGAGACAAGGCCAGCAGTTGTTCGTCCGAAAAGCGCTGCGACAGTTCAGCCAACCAGCGATCTGCCGGCGGGCAGCTACTGCAGCCTTCCGAAGTGTACAGCTCGACCAGCGCGACGCGATGCGCTGGACTGTGCTTGGCGCAAGTCGCGATCTGCGCCGCCGATGACGGCCCGGCCAGGCCAAGTAGGCTCAGCGCCGCGACTGCTGTTGGCCATCTACTGGCGGAAGGCATTGCTTTCTCCTGAAGGTTGTTTGACCGATGGTCGTCCGGCGCGCTGAAAACCTTACGCCTGGTCGCCGCCGCGACTCACGAAGCTTGCTGTTCGCTGCCGCGCGAAGTGCCAGGGTCGGGGGGCGCGAATGGCCATGACCGCTAGCCGCTGCGGCTTGCTCCGGGCGTTCTGCCGATGCTCTCTGGCCGATTGCTTCGCCTTGCGCGAGTTTGGCGGCGGTGCCGACGCTAGACCGTGCCGCCAGATACCGCGATTCGCCGGGATTGAAATTGCAGTGCAGCGGACGATGTGTTACAAGATGATTTTGTCGTCAGGCCACGCTCGCTACTCTGCCCAGCCATGGTTTTTTCGTTTTTCAAGAAGCAGCCGCCGGAAAAGAAAATGGTTGCCCGGCCAGCAGCGGTGCCGCGACCGAACGACGCGCGCGGCCTTGCTTCGGATGCCGCAGACGAAACACCGAAGCCGTCGTCATCGGTGCCGGTAGGTGTTTTCGTCCGCTCGGACGCGACGTTCTCCTCGCCGGTGACCCAAACCGAAGGCCCGCCGCTGGAACTCAGCGAGTTCGTTTTCAGCGAGCTGGCTGCCGAGTTCCAGCTCGAAGCCGAAGCCGACCCGATCGACGCTGCGGCCGAAGAGGCGGCGATGCTTTTTGCCAACGGCCAGGACGACGTGGCGCGAACGGTGTTGGAACGGTCGGCGCGCGAGAACGGCTTGGGTTCTGGCGAGCGCTTCTGGTTGATGCTTTTCGACCTCTTCCGAGTGACCGGCCAGAAAGCGGCGTTCGAGGCGCTGGCCGTCGACTACGCACGCTCTTTCGAGAAATCGCCGCCGATCTGGCGCGACCTTGCTGCGCCCGTCGCCGTTCAGGCCAAGGTCGTCGGGACGGTCCTCTTCAAGGGCGAGTTGACCGGCGACAACGATGCCGGATTCGAAGTTGTCCGGGCGGCGCTCAAGAAGAACCCGCATCTTCGCCTTGATCTGTCGAAAGTGCGCAAGCTTGACGCTGGTGGCTGTGAGCGTCTTCTGGCCGTCCTGCAGAACGCCCGCAGGAGTAAAGGAGAGATTGAGCTGCGCGGCCGCGATCACCTGGCGGTGCTCCTGGATAGTCAGATCGCGGCTGCCCGGTCCGACGGCCGTGCTTGTTGGTTGCTGAACCTCGAACTGTGTCAGCTGCGTGGGCAGTTTGAGATTTTCGAGGAAATGGCGATCAACTATGCGGTGACCTTCGAAATTTCGCCACCGTCGTGGGAATTTGATCGCGTCGCGGAAGCCGAACCATCGCCGCTGGTGCTGGCGGCTGCCGACCAGTTGCTGACCGAAGCCTATGTCATCAAAGGTGAAATCAAGGGCGTACGTTTTGGCGATCTGGCGGCTTACGCCGCGGCCAACGATCCGGTAGTGGTCGATTGTTCGACGCTGACGCGCATGGACTTCCTCAGCGCCGGCGCCTTGCTGAACGTGCTGTCGGTGGTCAAGCGGACGGGTCGGCAGATCGTCGTCCGTCACCCCAACCACCTGCTTGCCGAGTTGTTTCGCGTCGTCGGGCTGCGCGCCGTGGCCGACATCGAGCTTGCCAGAAACTAGACCAATAACAGGAGTGCTCGATGGATCAGTACCACGGGACGACGATTTTGTCCGTTCGCCGGGGCGCGTGCGTGGCGATGGCCGGCGACGGTCAGGTAACGCTCGGCAATCTGGTGATCAAGGCCAGCGCACGCAAGGTTCGACGTATTCATCAGGGGGCGATTCTCGCTGGCTTTGCCGGCGGCACCGCCGATGCCTTTACCCTGTTCGAGCGTTTCGAAGCCAAGCTCGACAAGCACCAGGGTAATCTCCTGCGCTCGGCGGTAGAACTCGCCAAGGATTGGCGCAGCGATCGCGCACTGCGCCGGCTGGAGGCCATGCTGGCGGTCGCCGACCGTGACAATTCGCTGATCATTACCGGCAATGGCGATGTCGTCGAGCCCGAATACGGGATCGTGGCGATTGGCTCGGGCGGCGCTTTTGCCCACTCGGCCGCACGCGCGCTGCTGGAAAACAGCGAACTCGATCCTGCCGAGATCGTCCGCAAGTCGCTGCTGATTGCCAGCGAGCTGTGCATTTACACCAATCAGAACTTGACCATCGAGGTACTTGAGTAGCCATGTCGTCCATGACCCCGCAGGAAATCGTATCCGAACTGGACAAACACATCGTGGGCCAGGGCAAAGCCAAGAAGGCCGTGGCGATCGCGCTGCGTAACCGCTGGCGACGCGCGCAGGTGGCCGAGCCCCTGCGTCAGGAGATAACGCCGAAGAACATCCTGATGATCGGCCCGACCGGCGTTGGCAAGACCGAAATCGCGCGCCGCCTGGCGCGGCTGGCCAACGCGCCGTTCATCAAGGTCGAAGCGAGCAAGTTTACCGAGGTCGGCTATGTCGGTCGCGACGTCGAAACGATCATCCGCGATCTCGCCGAGATTGCCGTCAAGAGTGGCCGCGAGCAGGCGATGACGAGCGTTCGCGAGCGCGCCCAGGACGCCGCCGAAGAGCGCGTACTCGACGCTCTGCTGCCGCCCGCGCGCGGCGCTTCGTTCAATGACGGCCAGCCGAGCGAAGACGGCTCGACGCGGCAAAAATTCCGCAAGAAGCTGCGCGAAGGGGGGCTGGACGACAAGGAAATCGAGATCGAGGTCGCGGCACCGTCGATGCAGGCCGAGATCTTCGCGCCGCCGGGAATGGAGGAGCTGACCTCGCAGATTCAGGGCATGTTCCAGAACATCGGTGGCGGTCGCAAGAAAGCGCGCAAACTCAAGATTTCCGATGCGCGCCGCTTGCTGATCGACGAGGAGGCGGCGAAGCTGGTCAACGACGAGGAGGTCAAGCTCGAGGCGGTGCGTAACCTCGAGCAGAACGGCATCGTCTTTCTCGACGAAATTGACAAGATCGCTTCACGCAGCGAGACGCACGGCGTCGACGTCTCGCGCCAGGGCGTGCAGCGTGACTTGCTGCCACTGGTTGAAGGGACGACGGTGTCGACCAAGTACGGGATGATTCGTACCGATCATGTGCTGTTCATTGCCAGCGGCGCCTTCCACCTGGCGAAACCGTCGGACCTGATCCCGGAGTTGCAGGGTCGTTTTCCGATTCGCGTCGAACTCGATTCGTTGTCTGTGGCCGACTTCGAATGCATTCTGACGCAGACCGACGCCTGCCTGACCAAGCAATATGAAGCTTTGCTGAGCACCGAGGGCGTGACCCTGGCCTTCGCCGCCGATGGCGTCCGCCGTCTGGCCGAGATCGCCTGGTCGGTCAACGAAAGGACCGAGAACATTGGTGCGCGGCGCTTGTACACGGTCATGGAGCGACTGCTTGAAGAGGTCTCCTTCTCGGCTGGACAGGGGGGGGCGGAGCGGCTGGCCATCGATGCCGGCTACGTCGACGGTCGTCTCGTCGAGCTGGCCAAGAACGAGGACCTGTCGCGCTACGTCCTGTAGCGAGTAGTCGCCTTCGTCGCGCTGCTCGGGCAGCGGGCGCCGTCTGACGAGCGCCTTATTTCACGACCATTACCGGTAGCTCGGTCAGATGAACGACCTTGGTGGTTATCGAGCCGAGCAGGATGCCGCGCACCGAGCCGAGGCCACGCGACCCCATGATGATCAGCGTGCAAGCTTGCTCGCGGGCGAAGTCGGCGATGGTCTGGGCGACGTCGCCGACGACGATATGCGGTGCGTACGCGATTCCGGCCGCCTCCAGCTTGCTGCGAGCGTCGGCCAGGGCGGCGTTGGCGGTCTCGCGATGGTAGTCCTGGACGACGCTGCTGCTGACAAAACGGGTGACGTCGGAGGGTAGTGGTGGCTGCACGTTCAGCAGACTAATCCTGGCGACGACGGCGCTGGTCACCGGGTCGCGGACGACGTGATCAACGGCGCGCAGAGCGGCTGGCGAGCCGTCGACGGGGATTAACCAATGCGGTTTCATTGCTGTTCTCCTTCGCTCAATGCTTGTTCGTTCGCCGCCCGGGCGGTGCTGACGCTGCGCTGCGCTCGGAGCTGCCGGCTGGCCAGCCATTTTCCGACGGCAATGACCAGCAGCGCACCGAGTGCCGACGCCAGGTAGTGGCCATGTGGGACGATCTCGCGCCAGGCCGCCGGCAGCGCCGGGTCGGTGAGCAGCATGCCGCCGCCGATCCAGCCGAGCAGTGCACCACCAGCGGTGATCACGATCGGGAATCGATCCATCAGAGCCAGGACCAGTTTGCTGCCCCAGACGACAATCGGAATCGACACGGCGATTCCGAAGACGACCAGAATGATCGAGCCGTGCGAGGCGGCGGCCACGGCGATGACGTTGTCGACGCTCATCACGGCGTCGGCGACGATGATCGTCTTGATGGCTCCCGCCAGCGAGGCGCTGCCGACGACCTTGCCGTGCGCATCTTCTTGTTCAGGGATGACCAGTTTGATGCCGATCCAGAAGAGCAGCAGGCCACCGATGATCTTCAGGTAAACAACCGCCAGCAGCTGCAGGGCGAAATAGATCAGCACGACGCGCAGCGCGATGGCGCCGACGACGCCCCAAAAAATTCCCTTGTTGCGCTGCGCTTCGGGCAACTTGCGGCAGGCCAGGGCAATGACTACGGCGTTGTCGCCGCCGAGCAGAATGTCGATGGCGATGATTTGCAGGACAGCGAGCCAGAAGGTCGGCGAAGCGAGGTCAGGCATAAGGCGGGGCGATCCTTGCTGTCTGGCGTGGCCCGCACAAACCTGGCTTGGCGGCCGGCCGCGGGCGACTGTGGGGCACTACGCCGGTCAGGCGAGGGCGCACCGGAAGCTGCGCATTTTCGCACAAATGCTCAGTGAAGACTGCCGCGCGAACCGCGGCGGGAGCGCAGAACGACGAAAGGCGCCCGGCGTATCCCGCCTGGCGCCTCGAACGCTGTGCCGGCCACGGGCAGTCGTTGCCGTGGCCGAATTCAGCGCCGCCTCAGTCCATTGCTTCGTACAACGGCAGTGTCAGGAACTCGGGATAGTCCGGGGTCAGCGACATCTTGTCGAAAATCTCCGCCGCTTGATCATAGGTGGCGGTGTCTTCGCCCTGCGCGCTGACCGCTGCTTTCACCTTGGCGAGTTCTTCGGCGATCATCCCGCGCACCATTTCGGCGGTGACCTTGCGGCCGTCGTCGAGAACGCCTTTTGGCGAGATCACCCATTGCCAGACCTGCGAGCGCGAGATTTCCGCGGTCGCCGCGTCTTCCATCAGGTTGTGGATCGGCACGCAGCCATTGCCGGTCAGCCAGCTGCCGAGGTAGTGAATGCCGACGTTGATGTTGTTGCGCACGCCGGCTTCGGTGATCGGTTGCGAGGGTTGGAAGTCGAGGAAGTCAGCGGCCGTGAAGACCTCGTGGCGTTGCTTGTCCCACTGGTTCGGGCGGTCGCCGAGCACTTTCTGGAACTCCTCGGCAGCGATCGAGACCAGGCCCGGGTGCGCGACCCAGCCACCGTCAAAGCCGTCATTGGCGTCGCGCGCCTTGTCGTGACGGATTCCGGCCAGCGCTTTTTCATTGGCCTTGGGGTCGTTCTTGATCGGGATCAGCGCGCTCATGCCGCCCATTGCCGGCGCACCGCGCGAATGGCAGATCTTGACGAGTTGCAGCGCATAGCTGCGCATGAACGGGACTTCCATGGTGATCGCCGCGCGGTTGGCGAGGCAGAAGTCGGGGTTCTTCTTGAACTTCTTGATGCACGAAAAGATGTAATCCCAGCGCCCGGCGTTGAGCCCGGCCGAATGCTCACGGAGTTCGTAGAGAATCTCTTCCATCTCGAAGGTCGCCAGAATCGTTTCGACCAGCACCGTCGCCTTGATCGTTCCCTGCGGCAGCCCGATGTGCTCCTGGGCCATTACGAAGATGTCGTTCCACAGCCGCGCTTCGAGATGCGACTCCATCTTCGGTAGATAGTAGAACGGGCCGGCGCCACGCGCGACCTGCTCGCGGGCGTTGTGGAAGAAGACCAGCGCGAAGTCGAAGATGCCGCCGGAAACGCGCCGGCCGTCGACGGTCACGTGCTTTTCGTCGAGGTGCCAGCCGCGCGGACGGATTTGCAGGGTCGCGACCTGGTCGTTCAACCGGTACTCCTTGCCCGCTTCGTTGACGAACGACAGCTCGCGCCGGATTGCCTTGTAGAGGTTGACCTGGCCCTGAATCTGGTTGTCCCACTTCGGGCTGTTCGAGTCCTCGAAGTCAGCCATGTACGAGTCGGCGCCCGAGTTGAAGGCGTTGATCACCATTTTGGCTTCGACCGGGCCGGTGATTTCGCTGCGGCGACGCTCGAGCGCTTTGGGCAGCGGGGCAACGCGCCAGTCACCTTCACGAATGTTCCTGGTTTCGGGCAGGAAGTCGGGCATCTCGCCGGCGTCGATTGCCGCTTGACGGTCGGTGCGCGCCTGCAGCAACTCCTGTCGAACACCTTCGAAGGCACGGTGCAGTTTGGCCACCAGAGCCAGCGCGTCGGCGGTTAGAATCGATTCGTAAGCAGGCTGGATGGGGGCGGTGATTTCCATCCCGGCGGGCAGATTGAGGCTCATGCGGTGGCTCCTGGCTAAGGTTTATGCTGCGATGCAAGATTATATTCAATGCGGCCGTAGAAGATAAGAGCGATTAAAATCAAAGTATCTTTTACTTCTGGTATGTAATCGAGACGATGGATCACCTCAAGCAAATCCGTGCCTTCGTCGATTCGGCGACGCGTGGCAGTCTGTCGGCGGCGGCCAGGCTCGAAACCGTCACGCCGGCGGTGATCGGCCGCCGGCTTGACGCGCTGGAGGCTCGTCTCGGCGTCAAGTTGCTGCTGCGAACGACGCGCAAGCTGTCGCTGAGCTTCGAAGGGCAAGCCTTCCTCGAGGACTGCCAGCGGATCCTCAATGACCTGGCGAACGCCGAGGCGGCGGTGTCGCTCGGTGGCATCCGCGCCAGCGGTCATCTGAGGGTGTCCGCTCCGGCCGGTTTCGGGCGTCGTCATGTAGCGCCGCAGGTGGCGGCATTCATGGAGGCCAATCCCGACGTCAGCGTTCGCCTCGATCTGAGCGATCGCGTCGTAGACCTGCTCAAGGAAAGCGTCGACTGTGCGGTGCGTATCGGCGAAATGGCCGATTCGAGTCTGGTCAGCAGCAAGTTGGGCGAGATGCGCCGAGTGGTCGTCGCCAGTCCGGCCTACCTGGCGCGGCACGGCGTGCCGCTGATACCTGCTGACCTGTCCACGCACGACTGTTTGTCGCTCGATCAACAAGGGGGCTGGGCGCTGCGCGACGCGGTCGCGGGTGAAGTGCTGCAGCGCAAGGTGTCGGGGACTTTCGAGTGTAACGATGGCGCGGTCCTGCACGAATGGGCGCTGGCCGGCAAGGGTCTGGCGTGGCGGTCGGTCTGGGAGGTCGGTGAAGACCTGCGCAGTGGTCGCTTGTGCTCGCTACTCGACGACTATGCGGCGCCACCAGTAGGCATCTATGCGGTATTCCCGCAGCGCCGGCACTTGCCGCTGCGGGTACGGCTGTTTATCGACCAGCTGAAGAGCACCTTTGGCGATCGGACGTACTGGGGGCTGGGCGACGGCTGAGCGCGGGTCTGGCCCTGGCGCGCCGCTACCTGGCCTGCTGATCATGCGTCGGCGGCCGCTTTCTTGGCCGCTCGCAGCAGCGCTTTCCTGGCTTTCTCGGCCTTGATGTGCGCCAGGGCTTGCGCCCGATTGCACTCCTTGCAATAGGAGTGCAGGCCATCGGTGCTGCGCGAGTTCTTGTGGAAATCGACTACCGACTTTTCTTGCTTGCACTTGACGCATGTTTTTGTGTTCATTGAAGTGACCGAATCGGAGGAGTCGTTGGCGAGCGAATGACAGTCCAGCGGCTGCCCCGGTTGTTCGGCGGCGTGCGGCATGGCCGCTGGCGCCGCCGCGTTCTCGCTTGCCGGGTGCGGTGGCAAATGCTCAAGCACGCGGCTCGGAAACGAGGTGGGCGGGCGGTCGATGCCGATTGCTGGCCGGGGCGGCTGCGCGAGGGAGAAGTTGTTCATTCGAAAGAGTCCTGCAGAAAGCGGTTGAATGGCTGCCGGCGGTTACCGCTGGCGGCCCGGCGTGGCGACCCCGGTAGCGCCGCCAAGGGAGCGCGCCAGGCAAGTTGATTGAATACTAGCAAAGATTGTGCCTACGAATAAAGGGAGTTTATTTAATCATGGGCTTAGCGCTCTCAGCGCTTGCGTTTATCTTGATGCGGTCGATGATTCGGGCGCGGCTGTAAAGAAAGCTGACAGTCGTCGCCGGGCAGCGGACGCCGCGATCGCCGGGCAGCCGCCGCCCGCCGCTGCCTGCTGACGGCAGGCGGCGGTTGGATCGTCGGGTGAGCGGCGGCCGACGCGGCTGGCGGTGACTCGCCAGCGTGTCAGGTCACGGGCGGCGGATGGTGAACGCCTTCGAGCAGGCGATCGACGTCGACGTTTGCCGGGTCGATCTGTTCGGGTTGCATGAAGCGCTGGGCGTAGTCGAGATAGACCCCGGAGCGCAGGAAGAGGGCAAAGAGTTCGCCGTCGATGTGCTGCTCTTGTTGCATCCGCGACATGATGGCGATGGCCTCGGACAGGGTCTTGCCTTTCTTGTACGGGCGGTCGATCGCGGTCAGCGCTTCGAAAATGTCGGCGATCGCCATCATCCTCGCCAGCGGGCTCATTTGCGTACGCGTCAGGCCGCGCGGGTAGCCGCTGCCATCCATCTTTTCATGGTGGCCGCCGGCAATTTCGGGAACTTGCCGGAGATGTTTCGGAAACGGGAGTTGGGCCAGCATGATCAGCGTCTGCACGATGTGCTCGTTGATCTTGTAGCGCTCCTCGGCCGACAGCGTGCCGCGTGCAACGGCCAGGTTGTAGAGTTCGCCGCGGTTGTAGAGCTGCGCCGGGACGGCCATGCGAAATCCCCAGGGATTGTCTGACGACAAGCTATCTTGCGGGCGCCGCGGCAAGAGGTGTTCGGGCTTGTCGGCGAGCAGCGCCTCGACGACGGGCAAGGTCGCGGCGGCCGTTTGCGCCTTGCGCTGCTTTTCCTCGTGCGAGATGCCGATACGGTCGTCGAGCGTGCGCCACCAGCTTCGTCCGGCGATCGCCGTGAGGCGATCGATGCTTGCCGGGGCCATGAATTCGCCGCCTTCGTTACACGCCGCGACGAAGGCGAAGTCGTCGTCGATCTGCCGCAGCTCGGCGGCCAGCCGGGCGCGCACCGGCGCTTGGTCGTGGCCACTGATGATCGCCTGCAGGCAGCTGATCTCGGCATCACGCTTGAGCACCTCGAAGCGCATCCGCACTTCGTGGATGCGGTCATGAATGGTTTCCAGCTTGGTCGCCTTGTCCACCACGTATTCGGGAGTGGTGACCTTGCCGCAGTCGTGCAGCCAGGCGGCGACGTGCAGCGCTTCCCAGTCATCGACGCTGAGCTGAAAGTCCCGGTAGGCGCCGCTGTCGTCGTCGCAAGCGGCACGCGCGAGCATCTTGGCCAGTTCCGGGACGCGCGCGCAATGGCCGCCGGTGTAGGGGCTCTTGGCGTCGATCGCCGCGGCGATCAACTGAATGAAGGCCTCGAAAAGGTCTTTCTGCGCCTTGATCAGCGCCTTGCTTTCGAGCGACACCGCTGCCGACCCCGAAAAGGCTTTGACAAAACTCAGGCGGGCGTCGTCGCTCGGCGTTTGGCACAGGAGGAGCATGGCGCCGACCAGTTCGGCCTGGCGATTGAGCAGCGGCACGGCGATGGCGTCGCGGGCATCAGCAAAGCCAGCCGTGGCGTCGGCGAGCAGCGCCAGGTCTTGCGGCTGCAAACGCCCAGCGCGCGCGACGCCATCGGCGAGCGCCGCACCGAGCAGCGGCCCGGCATTCGCGACGTCGATCGCTGACAGCTGGCCGCTCAGGTCGGTGCCGCTACTGCTCAGCGCCGCCGCGGCGTGCAGCTTTGTTCCCTCGGCCAGATAGAGCACGCCGGCGCACGCTTCGGATGCCGACAGAGTTTCGGCGAGCAAGCGCGGCAATAGTCGATCGAAATTCTGCTCGGCGGCGACCGCGTGGCTGATGCCGAGAAAGCGGCAGATCGTTCGCTGCATGGCGTCCATGGTCAGTGACAGCTGGTTGACTTCCTTGATCGCCGAGTCAATGGCGATCGGCTGTGAGAAGTCGAAGTGACGAATTTTCTCCGCGGCATCGGCCAGGTGGCCGAGCGAGCGCGAAATGCTGCGCGCCAGCAGCCAGGTAAAGGGAATCGTCAACAGCAGGACCAGCAGGGTGGCGACCGCCGAACGCCGCATGAGATCGAGGGCGCCGGCCATCAACTCGTTTTCGGGTACGGCGGTAAGCAGGTACAGCGGCGAGTCGTCGCGGCCGATGGGGCTGATCGACGCCCGCCAGGCACGGCCGTCGACGTCCAGGCGCAGGGTCTGCGCTTGTCGCCCGTGGCCGTTTTCCGGCAGCGCCGTGACGGCCGCCAGTAGCGGCACCAGCACCGGCACGCCGAGGGCGTCGATCCTGACCAGATGGGGCTTGCCGTCAGCTTCGGCGGCCGGGCGCGCCAACCGCGAAACGTCCTCGTAAGCCAGCGCGTAACCGTGGCTATCGACAATCACCAGCTCGTTGCCCGGCGTCGCCTTCTGTTTTGCCAGCAGCTGGCCAAGGCTGTGCAGCATGATATCGGCGCCGGCCACGGCTCGCCCGCCAGCGCCCTGCCGGGCGAGCGTGACGCCGACCTTGCGGCTGGAAAAGAACAGGTAGGGAGCTGTTTCGATCAGTATCGGCGAGGCCATTGCCTGGGTGAACCAGACGCGCTGCCGCGGATCGTAGGTGGCAGCGTAATCCGGACGGTCGTCCGCACGCAGCGTGCGCAGCGTCGCGTCGAGGTAGATGAAGCGTCCGCGCGCCCTGGCAGCGGCTCGCTCGATGCTCTGTACGACGTAGACCGCGCCAGCTGGAACTTTGGCCGCCTCGCTTTCGGCACCATCGCCGACGTGGCCGATCAGGAAGAAGTCGCCATTGGCGTAGCCGACATAGAGCGAGGTTAGCGCTGACGAACTGTCGAGCGCCTGGCGCATGAACTCCAGGTACTGCAGCCGCTCGCTGAGCGACGTCGCTTGCGTCACCTGCTGCAGGCTCAGCAACGTGGTCGCTACCTCGGCCGGTTCGACGATCCGTTGCATCTCGATTTGCGCCTCACGGCTGATCTGCGTCGTCCGGTCGGCGGCAGCCGCTTCCAGCAGTTCGCTGCTGAGCTTGTAGCTGATCGCCGTCAGGACGCCGCAGACGAGCAGAATCATCGTCAGAAAGAGCGTCGAGATGTGGACGTGGAGCGGGTAGCGATGGCGCATCATCGTGCCTTCGTGGCAGCTAATTGATGGCCTAGAGTAATCCCGAAAATCGCGATGGAGCGTTGATTTAATCACGCTCAGGCTGCTGCAGCGGCAGCCGTCGATGACGGCGCCGAGCATAAAAAAAGCCGCGCAGCGCGCGGCTTTTCGGCGATCAAATGGCCGCTTAGTGGAACTGCTCTTCTTCGGTCGAACCGGTCAGCGCGGTGACCGACGATGTACCGCCCTGGATGACGGTGGTGACGTCGTCGAAGTAGCCGGTGCCGACTTCTTGCTGGTGCGAGACGAAGCTGTAGCCGCGGTCGCGCGCCGCGAATTCCGGCTCCTGCACTTTTTCGACGTAAGCGGTCATGCCGCGTTTGACGTAGTCCTGCGCCAGATCGAACATGTGGTACCACATGTTGTGGATGCCGGCGAGGGTGATGAACTGGTACTTGTAGCCCATCGCGCCAAGCTCCGTCTGGAATTTGGCGATGGTCGCGTCGTCGAGGTTCTTCTTCCAGTTGAACGACGGCGAGCAGTTGTAGGCCAGCATCTTGCCCGGGTGCTTGGCATGCACGGCTTCGGCGAACTGGCGCGCGAACTCGAGATCAGGCGTGCCCGTTTCGCACCACACCAGGTCGGCGTAGTCGGCGTAGGCGACGGCCCGCGAGATTGCCTGCTGGAGACCTTTGTTGGTCTTGTAGAAGCCTTCCGCCGTGCGCTCGCCGGTGACGAAGGGCTTGTCGTTGTCGTCGCAGTCAGACGTCAGCAGGTCTGCCGCTTCGGCGTCGGTACGGGCGATAACCAGCGTCGGCACACCACAGACGTCGGCGGCGAAGCGCGCAGCGATCAGCTTCTGGACGGCTTCCTGCGTTGGCACCAGAACCTTGCCGCCCATGTGGCCGCACTTCTTGACCGACGCCAGTTGGTCTTCCCAGTGCACGCCGGCAGCACCGGCGCGGATCATTGCCTTCATCAGTTCAAAGGCGTTCAGCACGCCGCCAAAACCGGCTTCGGCGTCGGCAACGATCGGCGCGAAGTAATCGATGTAGCCCTTGTCGCCCGCGTTGATGTCTTTCGAGCACTGGATTTCGTCGGCACGACGGAAAGAGTTGTTGATCCGCTCGACGACCTTCGGGACCGAATCGACGGGGTACAGCGACTGGTCGGGGTACATCGCCGCGTACGAGTTGTTGTCGGCGGCAACCTGCCAGCCCGACAGATAGATCGCTTTGACGCCGGCCTTTACTTGCTGCATCGCCTGGCCGCCGGTCAGCGCACCCAGACAATTGACGAAGGGCTCGTTGTTGACCAGATCCCAGAGTTTCTCGGCGCCGCGCCTGGCGACGGTGTATTCGATCGGGAAGGAACCACGCAGGCGGACCACATCGGCCGCCGAGTAGCCGCGCTTGATGCTCTTCCAGCGGGGGTTTTCGGCCCAGTCTTTTTCAAGTTCGGCGATCTGCTGTTCTTTTGTGCTCATGATTTGGCTCTCCAAAATTAGGAAGTGCGGTTGCGACGATGCTGACGCCTGGGGAGTCGAAGCAGCAACAAGGCTATCGACAACGGCTAAGCAATGGTATTCAGTATAAAGGTGTTTGCTAATGCTGGCAACGGTCTTATATAAGACATAAGATATATTTTTTAAGCAGACAAAACAGTTATTTGCCGTTTTTGTCCCGCATTGCGAGAGGGGATTCTCTACCGCGAAATGTTTCGTGCCTATGCCTGACGTATTTCCGGCGCGAAGACCAGTTCCGGAACGATCACCTCCCAGCGCTCGCAGCGCGCTTGTTCGAGGTATTCGGGCTTGCCGTCGTGGCGGTAGCGGACGATCACCGCGGCGACGCGCGCGGCGATGCACGATAGGCCCCGGGGTGGCGTGTAGCTGGCAGCCAGGCGGCCGATCAGATTGCCCGGCGCATCGCGCAGCAAGCAGCGCCGGCCTTGCCAATGCAGCTGCAGCGGTGCTCCAGGTGTCAGTTCAGCGAGCGCCGCGTGCAGCGGGTGTTGGGCAGCAAAGCGGCCGGCAAAGCCGAGATCGACCTCGCCCGGATGCAAGGGCTGGTAGACCCAGGAGAATTCGGCGGCTGGCGGCGGCAGCGCGCTGGCTGGACGACGCAACAAGGACGGCGACGCCGGCAGTTCATCGAGCAGGCTTTGCCCGCCATCGAGACGCGCCAGCAGCAGCGTCAGCCGGGCGCGCGTCATCGCCACGTAATACAAGCGGCGTTCGGCGTCCGCATCGTCCTGGCGCTCGTGCCGGTCGCTGCTCGCCCCCCAGCCGCCGTCGAGCACCGCCACGTGGTCGAACTCCAGCCCTTTGGCACGGTGCGCGGTGAGCAGCAGCAGGCCGCTTTGCCGCCGCCGCGCCTCGCGGCCCCATTCGGCGAGCCATTCGACGAAGTGCTGCCGCGGCAGTTCGGCGGCGCCGGTCTCGGCGCCATATTCGGCGACGGCCTCGGCGAGCATCGCCGTCGTCGGGCTGGCCGATCGCTGCTCTAGCCAGGCGGCAATCCGGGCCGCGTCGATCAGCTCGCCGGCGTCGCTGTGCAGCCAGTCGAGCAGTGCCTGTGTTTCGCGCCGACGCCAGAACGGCGTCGTTTCCTCGTTGGCCATCTGTACCGGGATGCCCAGCAGTTGGCAGCCGCTGCGCAGTGCTAGTAGCCACTTCCATTCGCGGCCGATCACCGCGCAGCGCGCCCAGTCCCAATCCGTGCTCAAGCTGGCCAGGCGCTGCAGCTCGTTGATCACCGCCAGCGCCTGCGTGCGCGCGTCACGGCCGACCGGCAGGATCTGGACCCGCCCCTTGCCGATCGGGTCGAGCTTGCTCCATGCGCCACCCGCTGGCGCTTTACGGCGGCCGCGGGCGATGCGGATCGGGTGTGCCGCTTTCAGGCGGTCAGCTGCCGGCGCGATGAGTTGGTTGGCGACTTCGATCAGATGGGCGCTGGCCCGGTAGTTGTCGACCAGGTGTGCCGCCCTGGCCGCATAGTCGGTCTCGAAGCGGCGGATGAAGGCTACCGATGCGCCGTTGAACGCGTAGATGTTCTGGTCGTCGTCGCCGACCGCGAAGAGATTCAGGCGGCTGTCTTCGTCGCTGCTGCTGCGCCCGGCCAGCGCGGCGATCAGTTCGTACTGCTGCGGTCCGATGTCCTGGTACTCGTCGACCAGAATCCAGCGAAAGCCGGCGAGCAGCCGGTCGCGTTGCGCGTCGGCCTGCTCGGGCGGCAGCCCGCCGCCCTTGAGGAGCTCGATCGCCTGGCGGCGAATTTTCTCCAGCGCGGCGTCGAAGGCCAAGCCATCGCCGGCGAAAGCCTGTTCGCGGCCGACGAAACTCGCGCCGACCAGACGCATCGCCAGGGCGTCACAGGTGAGCACGCTGACCGCGCTGGCGTCCTTGCCGATCAAGGCCTGCAGCCGCTGCCGGATAGCCGCCGCGGCGTGCCGGTTATACGCCAAAGCGATAATTCCATGCGGGTTTTCGCGACGGGCCCGCAAGAGGTAGGCAATGCGGTGCACCAGCACCCGCGTCTTGCCCGACCCCGGGCCGGCGAGCACCAGCACGTTGCAGTTCTCGCGGTCGTCGGCGACGATCGCTTGCTGCACCGGATTGGCGAGTGCTTCGACAATCTGCCGCCACGACTGCGGCGTCGTTTGCCGCGTCAGTTCGTGCTCGCGCTCGGGTAGCCAGCGCTGCATGAACTCGTCACGCGGCAGCTTGAAATAATCGACCGTCAGTCGCAAGGCGTCGGCCATCGCCTGCAGGCCGCGCTGGACGTATTCGGCCATCACGTGGATTTGCACCACCTGCTCGTCGTAGTGCAGCTTGAGCGGCGCGAAGTCGGGTTGCTGAAATTGCCGCTTGCGGTCGGCGTCGAGGTGGATGCTCATCGCCGGCCGGAAAACGGCCAGCCCCTTGTTCAGGCGAATCGCTTCTTGCTCGTGCAGCCAGAGCAGCGCCCGGTCAAGCAACTTCGACGTCTCCTTCGCTTCCGACTTCAGGATCAAATCGTCTTCGAGCGCCGCCAGCAAGCGACCGAGCGTTGTTTCGGCAAGCTGGTCGGCGCCGCGTACGCCGCCTGGCAGACAGTCCAGCAGGTGTTCGAGCAGCCGTGCCGCAGCGCTGCGGCGCAGCTGCGCGGTGCGCGCCAGCGCCGACCACTCGCGTTGCAGACGGATGGTCAGCGTTTCGGCGTCGATCCGGCGGGTGACGATACTGCCGACGCCGCCGTCTTCGTGGCGACCGTCGCCGGCCAGACCGGCGAGAACTTGCCGCAGGCGTTCCGGTAGCGCGCCGTCGTGGCCGTCGTCCCGCAGGCGCTGGCTGAGCCGCCGCAGATGCAGCAGCGACGATTCGCCGCGCGCCAGGTCGGGCGCCTGCTCGCGCAGCAGGTCGATCAGCGCGACTTCAAGACGAGCGGCGCGTTCATGGCGTTGCCGCGACGAGTTCTCGACGCCGACCTGCAGGTACGCTGTCAGCGCCGTGTCGTTGCTGGCGATACCCAGACGTTCGAGGTCGTAGAGGGCGGCGCGCAGCCTCTCCGAGCCGAGGCCGGAGACGCCCATCAATTCGTCGGTCGACAGCCCTTCATCGGGCGCTGCGCCAATCAGCGCTTCGACCACCGCCAGCAACTGCCGCCGGTATTCGGGCTGCAGCCCGGCGCGAGCACACTTTTGGCGTGCCTGTTCCAGCGACGCGACGCGCAGCGACGACGGAAAAACCTGCACCCGATTCTCCTCGCGTGTCAGCAGGTGCGCTTCCTCGAGCCAGGACACCGCCGTTCGCACGCGCGTGTCGTCGGTCGCCGAATCGCGCTCGAAGCCACCGTCTTCGTCTTCGGCGAGGATTTCGCCCGCCGTCGCGACGACCTCGCCGTCTTTGCGCTTTTTGCGGTCGAGTTGCCGCAAGGCCCGCAGGATGGCCTGGATCTCCTTGCGGTTGAGCCGCGATCGGGCTGACATGCCGAACTGACGTTCGACGTCTTCGGGCGTATACAGCAGCACGCAGCGCGCCGCCGCCTGGTCGCGACCGGCACGGCCGGCTTCCTGCAGATAGCTTTCGAGCGAGCCCGGGATGTCGGCGTGGATCACCAGGCGGACGTCGGGTTTGTCGATCCCCATGCCGAAGGCGTTGGTCGCGGCAATCACCCGCAGCTCGCCGCGGATGAACGCTTCCTGGACGGTCTTCTTGCTCTCTGGCGGCAATCTGGCGTGAAAGTGGGCCGCCGCCAGTTGCTTGTGCACCAGGAAGTTGGCGACTTCCTCGCTGCTCTGGCGCGTCGCACAATAGACGATCGCGCCGCCCGGGCCGTCGTCGGGTAGCTCGGCGGCGATCAACTGGTGAATGTGCGCGAACTTCTCGGCCGGCGTCGTCGGTAGCACCGCGAAATCGAGGTTGCTGCGACTGCTGCCGCCATCGAAGCAGTGCAACTCGACGCCGAGTTTCTCGGCAAAATGGCCGACGATGTCGGCGATCACCTCGGGCTTCGCCGTCGCCGTCAGGCACAACAGCGGCGGCAGCGGGCCGTCAGCGGCTTTTTCGCGGATGAAGCGTCCGACGTAGCGATAATCCGGGCGAAAAGCGTGTCCCCATTTCGACAGGCAGTGCGCCTCGTCAAGCACCCAGCCGCCGATTTCACGCTGCCCGAGGACCTTGCGCAGCGCCCGGTTGCGCAGCTGTTCGGGTGAGACGATCAGTATGCTGACGTCGCCCAAACGCACGCGGTCGAGTGCGTCGGCGCGTTCGGGCATCGACAGCAGGCCGTTGATCGCCACACCGCTGTCGACGCCACGCGCGCGCAGGCCGGCGACCTGGTCGGCCATCAAAGCCACCAGCGGCGAGATGACGACGGTCAAGGCGCCGCGGTTCTCGTAGTGCGCCAGGGCCGGAATCTGGTAGCACAGCGACTTGCCGGTGCCGGTCGGCAGGATGCCGAGCACGTGTTCGCCGCGCAGCGCCGCCTCGACGATGCTCTGTTGCAGCGGCCGGCCGTCGGCCGCCGCCGGCTCGGGACGGAAAGTGCTAAAGCCGAACCAGCGCTGCAGCGCCCTGGTGGCGTCGTGATGTTCGCTGCACCACGGGCAATCATGATTCCCGCAGGCCTGGTCGCGGAGCTGCCGAAGCAGCTGCGCGGCCAGGGGAAACTGGTGGCGTACCCACGGCGGCATTACCGAGTTGCCGCCGGCGACCGACAGCCAGGCCAGCGCGTAGGCCAGTGACCAGCCGTTCTGCGCCGCCTCGTCGAGTATCTTCTGCGCCTGCGTCGGGCAGCCGCGACCGTCGACGCACAGCGCCATCGCCAAGCGTGCCTCGGCGGCGTGCGGGCGGAGTCGCCGCCGCAGCGTGCTGAAAAAACTGTTCAGCCCCGGGACGCGCTGGTCCAGCGTCGTCAGCCAATGCCAGGCGACGAGCAATTCCGGCGCTGCACCGTTGACCTGCAGTAAGGCCTGGTACTGGTCATGAAATACCTCGAGCGCCAGCTGCGCGTCGAGCAGCGGGTCGTTGAGCTGCCCGCGTCTGAGCCCGCCGTCCTGATAATGCTTGACCAGATGGTGGTAGGGATGGCGCGGAAAAGCCAGCGGGTTGAGCCACAGCGTATCGACCGCCGGCAGCGCCAGCAGCCGCAGCCCGGGCATTGCCGCCAGCAGATGCGGACGGTCGAATTCGATCAGATTGTGTCCGAGGAGGAAGCTACAGCCATCGGCCAGTGCGTCCAGCCGGTGCAGCGCGCCAGCCAGATCACCGCCGTCGAAGCGCCAGGTCTCGCCGGTATCGCCGCGTACCGCTGCCAGCTTGTGGATCCGCCGCGTTTGCACGCCGACCTCGAGGTCGATCGACAGACAGCGCGGTTTGAACGGCGCGACGGTGCTCGGCGGTCTTTCTGCGGGATCGCTCATGGCCGTCATGATACTTGGCAATGGCATGTCGGGCGGTACGCTCGCGCCCTGGTCACGCCGGATTGCAGCGGCAGCGAAGCGGACCCTTGTCGCGTCGCTCAGCCGCGAGGCTCCGAGACGTCTTTAATGTGAAAGTCGCGTACGCGACTCACGAAACTCCCGTCTCCCCTTGCGGGAGAAGGGCCAGGGGAAGAGGGAAAGGGTCATGACTTTCATGATCTGGGGTATCTCGACCTGTCATGACCGTTAGGGGCGATTTCCCTGGTCGTGCCTGGCGTCGGCGACGACGAAGTTGTTCGGTGGAGTTCTTCTTGCCCGCTGAGAGCAGCTATTTTTTGTCCATGTCGCGTGCCGCCCGGATCAGGTCGGCATCGAGAACGGAAGTGTCGGTGCCGTAGCAGCGGACCATTTCGATCTCCTCGAAAACGGGATGGTCTTCGCTGTGCTCAGGTTTGCTGGCGCTGGCTCCGTAGTGCCGCCCGCGCCAGCGAGCAATCATCATTTCCTGGTCGGTCAGCCCGGTCTTCATCCCGACCGGCACGTCGGCGCCCATTTCGACGAGGGCCTTGACGACCTCGGTGCGGCGGCCACGAACGGCCATCGACAAGGGCGAAGTGGGCTGCGTGTTGTCCGGGAAATTGACTTTGGCGCCACGGCCGACCAACTCGCGGACTATTTCGACGTACCCCATGAAGCATGCAACGCCCAGCGGCAAGCCCGGGTCGCCGCGGCCGTCGTGGATCTCAACCGGCGTTCCGGAATCCAGCAACGCCCGAACCTCTTGCAGGCGGCCCGTCCGGATTGCTTTGAGCAGGTCAATGGCAGCGCTCACGACTTGTCTCCGATTTTGGCAACTTCACAGCAGCAAGCGCGAAGTATCTTCGCTGTCAGGAATCTGGTCAATTCGTATTGGCTCCAGCGTATGTATAGATGACACCGGTTCTCGAATACTGCGGGCCGGCCGGGCAGAGTCCGGGTTCTCCAGCGCCGCTTGGTCCGATGCTGCGCCGTCTGCTGGTGTCTCGTGCAATGCTTGGCGCGTGCTGGGGTCGTTCTGCGCGCCAGTCGAGGCTCATTGGCGCCCGGGGTTGGTCTGCTTTCAGCTCAAGGCCTTCTGGCTGACGATTACCCCGTCGCGATCCGCATAGAGCCACTCGTCGGGCTTGAAGCTTACACTACCGAAGCGCAGCGCCAGATCGCGTTCGCCGATACCCTTCTTGACGCTCTTCAGCGGCTGCGTATTGAGCGCGCGAATGCCGATGTCGATGGCGCTGATGTCCTCGGAATCGCGGATGCATCCGTAGACAATGATTCCTTCCCAGCCGTTCTTGTGCGCGAGGATCGCCAATTGGTCGCCGACCAGCGCGCAACGCAGCGACCCGCCACCATCGATAACCAACACCTTGCCTGCGCCCGCTTCGCCGAGCGCCTCGCGGACCAGCGAGTTGTCCTCGAAGAGCTTCAGCGTGGCAATGCGGCCACTGAACGACGGCCGCCCGCCATAACTCTGAAAGATCGGCGCGACGACCTCGACACGGCCATCACGGAGTGCGCTTTCGTTGTTGTCGAGAAGGTCGGCAGTCTTGAAACTCATGGTCTTTACCTCGTGTGCTCGGTTTTCAGATGGCGGCAGTTGGGGCCCTGCCTGATGGCAGTGACCTGAGCCGGGGAATCCTTCAGGTGACGGCCTCTGGTTCCTCGGCGAAGACCAGCTTGACCTTTTGCTGATCGTCGAGGTCGACGATCACGTGCCCGCCGTGGGCCAGCCGGCCGAACAGCAACTCGTCGGCCAGCGCGGCGCGGATGGTGTCCTGAATCAGTCGCGCCATCGGACGCGCACCCATCATCGGGTCAAAACCGTGCGTCCCGAGATGGTCCTTCAGCGCCGTGGTGAATACCGCCTCGACCTTCTTTTCATGCAGTTGCGCTTCGAGTTGCATCAGGAATTTGTCTACTACCCGCATGATGACTTCGTGGTCAAGCGACTTGAACGAGATCGTCGCGTCGAGCCGGTTGCGAAACTCGGGTGTGAAGATCCGCTTGATCTCGACCATTTCGTCGCCGGCCTGACGGGTCGGCGTGAAGCCCATGGTCGCTTTCTGGATCGCTTCCTGCCCAGCATTGGTGGTCATGATGATGATCACGTTCCGGAAGTCGGCCTTGCGGCCATTGTTGTCGGTCAGCGTGCCGTGATCCATGACCTGCAGCAGAATGTTGTAGATGTCTGGATGAGCTTTTTCGATTTCGTCGAGGAGCAGTACGCTGTACGGCTTCTTGGTGACTGCCTCGGTCAGCAGGCCACCCTGGTCGAAGCCGACGTAGCCGGGCGGCGCTCCGATCAGACGCGACACCGCGTGCCGTTCCATGTACTCGGACATGTCGAAGCGCATCAGCTCGTTGCCGAGACAGTAAGCCAGTTGCTTGGCGACTTCGGTTTTGCCAACGCCGGTGGGGCCCGAGAAAAGGAAGCTGCCGATTGGCTTGCTCGGGTTGCCAAGACCCGAGCGGGCCATCTTGATCGCCCTGGCGAGTGCGTCGATGGCGGCGTTTTGACCAAACACGACGGCTTTCAGATCGCGGTCGAGATTTCGCAGGTTGTTCCGGTCGTCCGATGATACATGTGCGGACGGGATGCGCGCGATCTTGGCGACGATCTCTTCGATGTCAATTTTGCCGATCAGCTTCTTCTGCCTGGACTTGGGCAGGATCCGCTGCGCGGCGCCCGCCTCGTCGATGACGTCGATGGCCTTGTCGGGCAGGTGGCGGTCGGTAATGAAGCGCACCGACAGTTCGACCGCCGAGCTCAATGCCGCCGCCGAGTACTTGATGCCGTGGTGCGCCTCGAAGCGCGATTTGAGCCCCTTGAGGATTTCGACGGCCTCGGCGCTCGACGGCTCGTTCACGTCGATCTTCTGGAATCGCCGAGACAGCGCGTGGTCCTTCTCGAAGATGCCGCGGTATTCGGTGTAGGTCGTCGCGCCGATACATTTCAACTGGCCCGAAGACAGCGCCGGTTTGAGGAGGTTAGACGCGTCAAGCGTGCCGCCAGACGCCGAGCCGGCGCCAATCAGCGTGTGAATCTCGTCGATGAACAGGATCGCCTCGGGATTTTCGCTGAGCTGCTTGAGGACGCCTTTCAGGCGCTGTTCGAAATCGCCACGATACTTGGTGCCGGCCAGCAGCGAGCCCATGTCCAGGCAGTACACGTTGGCTTTGGCGAGGATCTCCGGGATGTCGCACTCGACGATCCGCCGCGCCAGTCCTTCGGCAATCGCCGTCTTGCCGACGCCGGCTTCGCCAACCAGCAAGGGGTTGTTCTTGCGTCTGCGGCAGAGCGTCTGGATGACCCGCTCTAGCTCCCGGTCGCGACCGATCAGTGGGTCGATCTTGCCCTGCAGGGCCAGTGCGTTGAGATTGATGGTGTAGTTATCGAGTGGTCCGGCGGCACTCTGCTGGTCGACTTCTGCCTCGACTTCCGGCTCGCCTCGTGGTGCGCTCTGCGGGATCTTGCTGATCCCGTGCGAAATGAAATTGACAACATCGAGGCGTGTGATCCCCTGCTTTTGCAGGTAGTAGACAGCGTGCGAATCCTTCTCGCCGAAGATCGCGACCAGGACGTTGGCACCGTTGACTTCTTTTCGTCCCGACGACTGGACGTGCAGAATGGCACGCTGGATCACGCGTTGGAAACCGAGCGTCGGTTGCGTATCGATTTCATCGTCACCGGCGACCGTTGGCGTGTGTTCGCCAATGAAGCGGATCAGGTCCTTGCGCAACTGCTCGATACTTGCGCCACAGGCGCGCATGGCCTCGGCCGCCGAGGGATTGTCGAGCAGTGCCAGCAGCAGGTGCTCGACGGTGATGAACTCATGGCGCTTCTGCCGCGCTTCGACAAATGCCATATGCAAGCTTACTTCTAGTTCCTGGGCAATCATTCAGTTTTCCTCCATGACGCACGCCAGGGGATGCTGGTTGCTTCGTGCGAAGGCTGTGACCTGTTCAACTTTCGTCGCCGCGACATCGCGCGGATAGATTCCACACACCCCCCGGCCATCGGTGTGAACTTTGAGCATGATGCGCGTCGCGTGTTCTCGATCGAGCCCAAAAAACCTTTGTAGAACGACGATAACGAAATCCATCGGGGTGAAATCGTCGTTCAACAACAGAATTTTGTAGAGCGGCGGTGGTTTGAGCTGCGTGCGTTGCGCTTGCAGTAGGGAGTTGTCCTGATTCTGTGTTGCCATGATGTGAATTCTAACCAGTCTTTCGGGATGCGCAATACCGCTGTCGGCCAATTTCTGGCGCCGCGATGGAGGTCGGCGAACAGCAAATGCTGAAAACGCTTGACGCATCCGCCTCTACTGGCGTAAAAAGGTCAAATGTTTCTGTTCGACGCGCTGTCTGGTGGTTCTGCATGTTTGGACTTCCGGCACGGTCAGCGTCGAAATGGGAGCATGCATGTCGGGCACCGCCCGGGTTCAGTCTTTTTTCAAGGAAGTGGCAATATGGCAACTGGTACAGTTAAGTGGTTCAATGACGCTAAAGGCTTTGGCTTCATTACTCCGGACGATGGTAGTGAAGATCTCTTCGCCCATTTCTCCGCTATCACCATGGGTGGATTCAAGACCCTCAAAGAGGGCGAGAAAGTTTCCTTCGACGTGACGCAAGGCCCCAAGGGCAAGCAAGCATCGAATATCGCGCGCGCCTGATTTTTTTAGGTGTGCAATAGGGACCCGCCTCCGGCGGGTTTTTTTTTTGTCGCGCGGCGGTGAAGACGACGTGGCGCGCAGCGCTGGTGGTCCGCAGCCGAGGCGCCGACTTTGCTTCAGCTTGCCGTCCAGTGTCCTGATTTGCCGCCTTTCTTTTCGAGCAGTCGCACGCCGTCGATGCGCATGCCACGATCAATGGCCTTGCACATGTCGTAAATGGTCAGCAATCCGATGCTCGCCGCGCATAGCGCTTCCATCTCGACGCCGGTGCGACCGAAGCACTCGGCAGTGGCGACGCAGTGCACGGCGTTGGCCGGCGCGTCGATCTCGAAGTCTATGGAAACGCGGGTCAGCGCGATGGCGTGACACAGGGGGATCAGCTCGGAGGTGCGTTTGGCGCCCTGGATCGCGGCGATCCTCGCGACGCCGAGGACATCGCCCTTCTTCGCCGAGCCGGCCACGATCAGGGCCAGCGTTTCTGGCCGCATCACGATGCTGCCGGTCGCTCGAGCCTGCCGCTCGGTTTCGGCTTTTCCGCCGACGCCGACCATCTGCGCCTGGCCCTGAGCATTAAAATGAGTGAGTGGATTCGCGGGCATTGCTTACGGTGAAAGTGGTGTTTGCTGCGCTGGCCGGAAGGCACCGCAAGGCCGGTCGATGGTGTCTGGTGACGCTTCGTAACACTTCGCCAAGCGGCGATTGGCTATCATACCGCATCTTTCCCAGGCTCTTGCCGACGCGTGCCGGAGGTTCCCTTGATTAGAGTCACTTGTGCAGCTGTCTCTTTGGCGATCGCTGTTTCCCTAGGCAGTTCTTCGTCGCTTCTCGCCGACGAATTGCCTGAACTCGGTGACGCCGCGCGCGCCGATTTCTCGCCGCAACTCGAGTATCAGATCGGGCAGCGCATCTTCAATGACATCCGCCTGCACGAGAGCAGCTATGTCGACGATCCGGACGTTACGGACTACGTCAATCTTCTCGGTGGGCGACTGGTGGCCGCCAGTTCGAACCCGGCGGGTGACTTTCGGTTCTTCGTGATTCGCGACAATGCCATCAATGCTTTTGCGATGTTCGGCGGCTTCATCGGGGTAAACACCGGGACGCTGCTTACCGCGCAATCGGAGTCCGAACTGGCCGGCGTGTTGGCTCACGAGATCTCGCATGTGACGCAGAGTCACCTGGCCCGGCAGATCGCCAGGGAGAAACAGAGCTCGATCGCGACGATGATCACCATGGCGGTAGGCGTTCTGGCTGCCCGTTCCAACTCGCAGGTAGCGAGTGCGGCGATCGCCTCGGCACAGGCCGGGTCGATTCAGGCACAATTGGCCTACAGCCGCGATTTCGAGCGCGAGGCCGACCGCGTCGGGTTTCAGACGATGAGCAAAGCCGGCTACGACGTACACGGGATGGGCGATTTTTTCGGGCGCCTGCAGCAGGCAGGGCGCCTGTACGAGAACAACGCGCCAGTCTATATGCGCTCGCACCCGCTGACCGTCGAGCGGATGTCGGACATGGAGAGCCGCGCCCAGAGCGCCCCTTATCGACAAGTCGCCGATAGTCTCGACTTTCACCTGGTGCGCGCCAAGCTGCGGGCACAAGCAGGCACGCCCGGCGAAAAGATCAGTGAGTTTCGCAGGCAGCTACGGGAAAAGAAGACGGCCTCCGAGGCGGCTACTCGTTACGGTCTGGCGTACGCGCTGCTGCGCGCCAAAGACGCCGCGGCTGCACAAAAGGAGATCGACGCGCTGCTGGCTCTGAAGCCGTCGTCGCCGATGATTGCCGGCCTGGCCGCCGAGATCAGGGCCGCTGGTGGTGATCGGGCGGGCGCGCTGACGATCTACCGCAATGCGCTGCAGCGCTATCCGCAGTCCAAAGCCCTGGTTTACGGCTACGCCGAAGCGCTCCTTGACGGCCGGCAATACCAGGAGGGTTTGCGCTTCATCGACTCGCAGCTGCAGCTGTACAGCTCGGATTACAAGCTCTACGCTCTGCAAGCCAAGACCTTCGCAGCGCTCGGTAAGCGCTTGCAACAGCACCGTGCGCAGGCTGAGTCGTATCTGCTGCTCGGGCAGTTGGCCCCTGCTGTCGAACAACTGCAGTACGCTCAACAGGCCGGTGACGGCAATTTCTTCGAACAGTCGCAGGTGGACGCGCGGCTCCGTGAATTGCGCAAGCGGCAGATGGACGAAGAGAAGGAGAAAAAGAAGAGCGGCAGCTAGCGTTCTCAGAATGGTTGGACGAAGCCGCTACGCGGAGGAAACCCCGGTGCTGTCGTCGCGTTGACTCAAGATGTGACCTCGCCCCTCATCCGAGGGACGTTCATGACGAATGCGAGGTTACCGCAAGATGGAAGAGCAACGGTGTCCGGCTGCCTCATAGGTATGCCAACAACAATGGCCGCAACTGGGCCTCGTAGAGCGCCTGCGAGGCGGGTTTGTGAAAACAGTGCTTAAAAAACCGCAGGACTTGGCGGCTCACCTTGGAGGTGTAGCGGAATACCGGGGCAGTCCAGTCGGGGCGATCGGTCCCGTCGGTCGCCGAGGTCTGGCGCCGGTCCTGCTTGCGCAAAGCCTTCTCGTCCACGATTCCGTGCTGCCCCATTCTGTAGTGCACCAGCAGGGCCACCAAGAGGCTGGTGACAACGGCCAGGCGGACCTGATTCTCGATGGCCGCCACACTGGCGCCCCATGCCTTGGCGAGGCTGAAGTCGTTCTTCCATGTGTCGAAACATTTCTCCTCCTCCCAGCGGCGGGAGTAGAGGAAGGCGATGACGCCGGGCGCGAGGTCGAACTCGTTGGTCAGAAACTCCACGAGATGTCCTCGTCGGCTGCGGAAGGTGATCAGGCGCCAGTGTTGGCGGGAACTGAGCAAGGTGATGCGCAGATCGTTGAGCACCCCGTCGTTGGCCGGGACATCCTCGATCTTTAAGGGCTCGGTGGACTCGACGCACAGGCTGCTTTTCATGCGCGTGATCATGGTCACGCCCAAGCTCTTTTTCCGGTCATCCCAAAACGTCGCGTCGATGAAAGCGCGGTCGACCAGCCACAGCGCGCCCTTGTCACGGGTCATGGCCTGCGCGGATTGGTCATAGTCGCGCAACAGAGTGATTTCGTGGCGACTGCGGGTGTCGACGTGCACGTCGGTGGGGCAACCCAGGCGCACGTCGTAGAAGCTCAACAGCGCGTGCCCCTTGGGATTGTCCGTCCCGCCCTGGCGGGGCGTACACCGCCCGTAGTGGGCGCTTTCGCTCTGATAGGTCCCATCCATTGCATACACCGGCCGTCCTTGCAGGGCTGGGAATTGCGCCAGGCGATCCGGCAGCGCGGCCCGGGCCTCGGTGAGCAACGGCGGCATCGCCGCCTCCAAGACCGTGCGGCGGCGGCGCGAGGACAGCGCGTCCGACCAGGTGGAACGTGCCAGCGGGACGCGCTGCGCCGTCCCCGGCTCGCAATGCAGCAGCGACTGCACCTGCTCGCGCAGGGTGCGCATGCCCTGCAGGTGGCGCAGCACCCCCAGGCCGATAAAATCCGCCATGCTCAACACTCGCGATACCGCGTCGGTACCGCGCACCTGCGCCAAGGCACGAGCCATCGGCGCCAACAATTCACCCAAGACGGTTTGGTTCATGAGGCTATCCATGACCGCAGTTAATCGTTCGGTATCCACAAGACACTCCAATAAGCTGTTGTTTATACAGCCAAAATTGCGAGCATTTTGCCAAACCTTTGTCAAGTGTTTTTCGCATTATTTTAAAAATATTTTTGCCGCCTCAATATCCGCGCCATAGAGCACGTCGATTTCGAACCTGCCGCTTTTCTATTAAATACTCAAATTATCCGCGTATAACACGACTGCGACGCCGCCTTGTGGTGGATTACCTGCTTCGGCCAAAATTCAAGCCGGACACCGTTGATGGAAGAGATGTCCGCTGTCGCAACGACGATTTTTGACACGAACTACGAGCTGCACCAGAAGCACCTGAAGCTCAAGGGCTTGCAGCCGAAGACGATCGACGCGTATTCGCGCGCGGTCCGCCGGGTGGGAGATTACTTCGCTCATCAGATCGACGATCTGAGCGAGGCCGACCTGTTGGATTACTTCGCCGACCTGCGTGAGACGCACTCCTGGAGTTCGCTCAAGCTCGATCTGTACGGTCTCAAGTTCTACTACGAGCACGTGCTGAAGAAACCCTGGGTGGCGCCCGGTCTGATCAAGCCGCCGCGTTCACAGCGCCTCCCGGACATCGTCACGGTCGAGGAGACCGAGCGGATTTTTCTGGCCACGCAGGTGCTCAGTTACCGCGTCTTCTTCTTCACCCTCTACAGTCTCGGCCTGCGCCTGGGCGAAGGGTTGCGGCTGACGGTCGCCGACATCGACGGCGCGCGCGGGCGTGTGCATATCCGCGATGCCAAGGGCAACAAGGATCGCCTGGTGCCGCTGCCGACGGCCACCTATCGACTCCTGCGTTGTTTCTGGCAGCGCCACCGTAATCCCGTTCTGCTGTTTCCCAATCGCCGCGGCGGCTTGCCGGGTGCGAGCAGCGCCAGGACACCGCTCGATCGCGGCGGTGTTCAGAAGGCACTGCGGGCGGTGGTCGAATCCTGCGGACTAAAAAAAACATTTCGCCGCACAGTTTGCGTCACGCCTATGCCACGCACCTGATCGAGGCGGGCGTCGAGCTCACCGAGGTGCAGAGCATTCTCGGCCATCACTCGATTCTCACGACGGTTCGCTACACCCATCTGACGGATCAAACCCGGCATCACGCCATCGACCGCATCAACGCGCTGATGGACCGCTTTTGTCTGAGCAAGGGGACGCCGCGATGATCCGCCTCGGCTCTGTCATTGCCGAATTCGAAGCGGACTTCATGACGCAATTTCGCCACCGCCTGAGCTTCGATCAGCTTCGGGCACTCTCGGCGATGCGCGATTGCCGCGGCCCGGCCAGCCCGATGATGCAGCTCCAGTGCGAAGGCTGCGATCAGCAAAAACTCGTTCCGCATTCCTGCGGCCATCGCCTTTGCCCGCACTGCCAGCACCACGAGAGCCAGCAATGGCTGGAACGTCAGATAGAGCGCCTCGTCCCGGCCGACTACTTTCTGCTGACCTTCACGCTGCCGGCCGAATTGCGCGGGCTCGCTGCGGCGCACGCCGACGTCGTCTTCGATGGCTTGATGCGCTGTGCCTGGGAAACGGTGCACCGCTTCAGTCAGAACGACCGGCAGTTGCAGGGCACGCCCGGCGCCATCGCGGTCCTGCACACGCACTCGCGTCGGCTCGACTTCCACCCGCATGTCCATCTCGTCGTCCCCGCGGCAGCGATCGATGCCGCGAAGCAGCGCTGGCGACGCAAGCGGCGCGGCAAGAACGGCACCTACCTGTTCAACGAGAAGGCGATGGCCAAGGTCTTCCGGGCAAAAATGCTGGCGGCGATCGAGGCGGCCGGCATTTGCCTGCCGGCGTCCTATCCGCGGGAATGGGTAGCGCACTGCAAATCGGTGGGCAGCGGCGACAAGGCCTTGATCTACCTCGGTCGTTATCTCTACCGCGGCGTCATCCGTGAACAGGACATCCTCGCCTGCGAGAATGGCCGGGTGAGCTTCCGCTATCGCAACGCCAAAACCGGCAAGTCGGAAAAGCGCTCGCTAGCCGGCGCCGATTTCCTCTGGCTGATCCTCCAGCACGTGCTACCCAAGGGCTTTCGCCGCGCCCGCAATTTCGGCTTCCTGCACGCCAATTGCAAGCGCCTGATCAGCTTGCTGCACCGCTTGCTGAAGTTCGATCCCAGCCGCTTCACGCCGCCGCGCAAGGAGCGGCCAGCGATGCTTTGCTCGTGCTGTGGCTCCGTGATGTCAATCGTCCGGACGCGTATTCGATCAACATTGCCCGCCGTCGTCGCTGCTCCACCGCTCGTCGCGATCGCTGCCTGATCGTGTAAGCCGCCTTCACAGCGCTGTCCGGCCGCCTTTGGGACTTCAGTTTCCCCAAGCTGAGTGACGGGGTCGCCCGGAGTTCAGTGGCCGGGACGCCAAAACGGCCGGATTTGCGCGATCTTCGCTGACGGTGCCGCAGCGCGCGGCGACGGCCCGCTCCCCGCCCTTCGGCATTCATGCCTGCGGGGTAAATCCAAAAAAGATATTTGCAGAGGGGGCGCCCAGCGCTCCGGCCCGGGCTCGTCCAACAAACGGATCAGATCGTGGCTTCGCACGATCTATCCTTATTCGTTAGAATACGGTCTCATTTTTGTTGTGGACCACATCCTCATGCATTTCGACCGAGAACTCGACGTCAAAGGGCTCAATTGCCCGCTGCCGATCCTGCGCACCAAGAAGGCGCTGTCGGAAATGTCGCCTGGCGAAGTGCTGCACGTGCTGGCGACCGACCGGGGTTCGGTAAAGGATTTTCAGGCCTTTGCCAAACAGACCGGCAACGAGTTGCTGTCCAGCATCGAGGTGAGCGACGTCTTCGAGTTCCACCTCAAACGAAAGTAATTCAGGTTGCGGTGCCAGCACGCATGGCCGTCATCGTGACCAGGCAACGATCGCGGCCGTTGCCAAGCCACTGTTGATGTCTGCGGCTGTGCCGTTCGCGCTTTTCGACGGTGACGCTGGCAGTGCGCTGCTGCTGACCGCTTGTCGCCGGTCGTTGGTGCTCGAAGAAGCAGCCGATCCCGGGGTCCTTTTCGAGGCCGTGGAAGGCGAATTGGCCGCTGGCCACTGGGTCGCTATGGCGGCCGACTACGAGCTTGGTGCGAGCTTCGAGCGGACGCTGACGCCGGCCGCCGGCAGCCGGCCAGTGTTGCGTGCCTGGGTTTTTGCCGAGGGGCGGCGCCTGGATGCGCCAGCGCTGGCCGCTTTTCTTGCCGAACAACTGGCCGGCTTGCCCGAGTATCAGCGGCAGGCTGGAATTGCCGAGCTGTCGTCGGCCGTCGACGAACGGCGCTACGTGGCGCAGGTCAGGAACATCCATCGCCTGATCACCGCCGGCGACTGTTACCAGATCAACCTCACTTTTCCCCTGACCTTCCGCCTCTACGGACACCCGCTGGCGCTCTATGCACGCCTGCGCGAAAGACAGCCGGTTCGCTACGGCGGCTTCCTGTGCACCAGCGAGGAAACGAACCTTTCGTTTTCGCCGGAGTTATTTTTTGAACGTTCGGGTCAGCGCGTCGTCGTGCGACCCATGAAAGGAACCGCGCCGCGCGGCACAAACCCCGACGAAGATCGTGCGAACCGTGCCGCCTTGCTTTCCTCGGCAAAGGAACGTGCGGAGAACGTGATGATCGTCGATCTGCTGCGCAACGACCTCGGGCGCCTGGCTCGACCCGGCAAGGTGCGCGTCGAAGCGCTGTGTCAAGCAGAGGCTTACCCGACGCTGTGGCAGATGGTTTCGACGGTTGCCGCGGACTTGCCGGGGGTGAGCCTGGCCGAGCTGTTTGCCGCCTTGTTTCCCTGCGGTTCGATTACCGGTGCACCGAAGATTCGCGCCATGCAGCGCATCAATGAAATCGAGGGGGCTGCACGCGGCCTGTATACCGGCGCTCTGGGTTGGCTGGCGCCGGGCGGTGATTGTCGTTTCAGTGTCGCCATTCGCACCGTCGAAGTTGGCCCGGGCGCGCGCGCGAAGCTTGCTGTCGGCAGTGGCATCGTGATCGACGCCGAGCCGGCACGCGAGTATGCGGAGTGCCTGCTCAAAGCGAGCTTTCTGACCGCTTTTGACCCGGGCTTCGAGCTGTTCGAGACGCTGCGCCTGGAGGACGGCGAGTATCCTCTGTTGGCGCTGCATCTGGAGCGCCTGCAGGCGTCGGCGCGCAGTCTGGGTTTCGCGTGTGCGCTGGCGGCGCTATCGTCGGCGCTGGCGGCGGCGGCGGCAAGTCGGCCGCGCGGCGTCTTTCGTGTGCGTCTGACGCTGGCGCACGATGGAAGGTGTCGCCTGCGTGCGTCGCCATTGCCCGACGAGCCGGCGCAAGCGTGGCGTGTTGTTCTGGCCGCCGAGGCGCTGCCGGTCGACGATTATCTCCTGCGCCACAAGACCACCGCCCGCGCACGCTATGATCGTGCCCTGGCAGCGCTGGCCACGCAGCCGGCGGTGTTCGACGCAATCTTCTGCAATAGCCGCGGCGACGTCTGCGAAGGCGCGCGCAGCAACGTCTTCGTCGAACGCGATGGCGTCCTGCTGACGCCGCCGCTGGCCTGCGGTCTGTTGCCCGGTGTCCTGCGGCGAACACTGCTCGAGTCCGGGCAGGCGGTCGAGCAGGTGCTGCGGTGCGACGATTTGTGGCAGGCGTCGGCCTTGTACGTCGGCAACGCCTTGCGTGGCCTGCTGCCGGTCGTCCTCGATCGCTAACTGCAGATTTCCTGATCCCGGCCGGGAATGTAGGTAGAATTCCGGAATTGCACGTGGCACTTTATTTTGACGGCCATGATTTTCTTATGGCATAAACCAAGCTTCGCTAGGAGTGCAAGGAGGAGCAGACGTTGAGGCAATCGTGGCTTCCAGGGTTTCCGGATGGTGCGCAGAAAGTGGGAGAAGGGTTGGCGATTCTGGAGAAGGATGGCCAAGCGATCTACTTTGTTGGGGGAGACAATTACTTCTCGCACCCCGTAGGAGACGACGCTGGCCGCAGGTTCGCTCTGACCAGCCTGATGGAGAACGGGCACGTCAAGGCGGTCGAACTGGAAAGGCCACCGCTGTGCATCCCGCACCGCACGCTGATGAACTGCAGATTTCCTGATCCCGGCCGGGAATGTAGGTAGAATTCCGGAATTGCACGTGGCACTTTATTTTGACGGCCATGATTTTCTTATGGCATAAACCAAGCTTCGCTAGGAGTGCAAGGAGGAGCAGACGTTGAGGCAATCGTGGCTTCCAGGGTTTCCGGATGGTGCGCAGAAAGTGGGAGAAGGGTTGGCGATTCTGGAGAAGGATGGCCAAGCGATCTACTTTGTTGGGGGAGACAATTACTTCTCGCACCCCGTAGGAGACGACGCTGGCCGCAGGTTCGCTCTGACCAGCCTGATGGAGAACGGGCACGTCAAGGCGGTCGAACTGGAAAGGCCACCGCTGTGCATCCCGCACCGCACGCTGATGAACTGGGTGGGACAAAGCCGCAAAGCCGGGCCATCGTCTTTCTTTCGACCGGCGGCGGCGAGCCGGCCGCGGATCATGACGCCGGACAAGAGTGCCGAATGCGCGCGGCTGTTGAGCGAGGGAAAGCGTCCTGCCGAAGTGGCACGGCAGGTGGGCGTCCAGGAGTCGACGCTGCGCAAGGCGATCCGGCGCCAGGGCGTGCCGCAGTTGGCCGCCTTGCCGCAAGAGGCAGGGGAGTTGGAAGCGGCGAGCACCAAGAGTGAGCGCAGCCGGGCGGATGCGGAAGCCGCCGCGGGGATGGGCACCGCCTGCACGCGCGCCGACGAGCGGATCCAAACGGCGCTGGGATTGGCGACCGGTGCGACGACGCGCTTCGAAGCGAGCCACGATGTGGCGATGGGGGGGCTGTTGGCCGGCTTGCCGGCCTTGTGCGCGAACGGGCTACTGACCGGCCTGGATCGCCATCTCAAGCTGCCCCGGGGATTCTACAGCGCCTTGCACATCCTTCTCGTCCTCGGCTTCATGGCCCTGGGGCGAATCAAGCGGCCGGAACATCTGCGACAAACCTCGCCCGGAGAACTCGGCAAAGTCATCGGCCTGGACCGGGTACCGGAAGTCCGCACCCTGCGGGAAAAGGTCCATCTGCTGGCCAAGACGGGTGACCCGGCAGCCTGGATGCGGGATCTCGCGAAGCTCTGGATGGAAAGCGAGCCAGAAGAAGCGGGTTACCTGTATGTCGATGGTCATGTTCGGGTGTATCACGGCGAGCAGGCCAGGCTGTCGAAGCGCTACGTCTCGCGCGAACGCCTGTGCCTGCGGGGCACCACCGACTACTGGGTTAACGATGCCCTGGGTCGCCCGTTCTTTGTGGTTTCGCAGCCGCTCAATGACGGACTCGCCGAGACCCTGCTCAAGGACATCGTCCCCCAACTGCTGGAGATTGTCCCGGGACAGCCGACGCCGGCCGAACTGGACGCCGACCCGACCCTGCACCGGTTTGTCATGGTCTTCGATCGGGAAGGGGCCACCCAGAGTCTCCTCGGCAGACTCTGGAAACAGCGCATCGGCGCACTGACCTACCGCAAGAACGTCAAGGACCTCTGGTCCGAAGAGGTGTTTCAGGAACAGGAAGTCCATCTGCCGGCAGGCGGCAGCACCGGGATGAAACTCGCCATGCGCGAAACCCGACTCGGCACAGGCGATGGCAGCCTGGCCGTGAGCGAAGTTCGTCGGCTGACCCAGACGGGACATCAAACAGCCGTGATCACGACCGCCCGGCAACTCGGAAACACCACCATCGCTGGGCGGATGTTCGCCCGTTGGTGCCAGGAAAACTACTTCGCGTACATGATGGAACATTATGATATTGATGGGCTTATCGAGTACGGAGACGAATCTCTTCCCGGCACTCACCAGGTCGTTAACCCCCGCTGGCGGGAACTCGACAAGGCCGTCAGGCAAACCCGCCAGAGCGAAAGAAAACTGCAGGCCGCAATCGCCAGGACGGCCTTGAACGACGGCGGCGAAATCCAGAAAAACGCCGAGTCTGTCGAAGCACTGCAGGCCGTTCAGGAGGAGCTCAAGCGACTTTGCGCGGCGCGCAAGGCAAGCCCCCGAAAGGTGACGATCGACAGTCTGCCCGAGGCCGAGCGACCGACCCAACTGCCGCCGCTGAACAAGATGCTCTGCGATACCGTGAAAATGGTCGCCTACCGGGCCGAGACCGCCATGGTGGCGCTATTGCGCCGCCACTTGAAGAAGGAGGACGACGCACGTGCGCTCATTCGCGAATTGTTCGTTTCTTCCGCTGACATCGAACCGAACGCGCTAGCCAACACCCTGACCATCAAAATTCACCGGATGGCCAGCCCAGCTCATGATCGCGCTATCGCCGCGCTCCTCGAGGAACTCACCCTGCAAGATTTTCCGCATCCGGAAACCGGGGCAAGAATGACCTTCACTCTTGTCTGAAGTGCCAACCCGGTTTCCTCCGAGATCAGGAAATCTGAACTGGGTGGGACAAAGCCGCAAAGCCGGGCCATCGTCTTTCTTTCGACCGGCGGCGGCGAGCCGGCCGCGGATCATGACGCCGGACAAGAGTGCCGAATGCGCGCGGCTGTTGAGCGAGGGAAAGCGTCCTGCCGAAGTGGCACGGCAGGTGGGCGTCCAGGAGTCGACGCTGCGCAAGGCGATCCGGCGCCAGGGCGTGCCGCAGTTGGCCGCCTTGCCGCAAGAGGCAGGGGAGTTGGAAGCGGCGAGCACCAAGAGTGAGCGCAGCCGGGCGGATGCCGGAAGCCGCCGCGGGGATGGGCACCGCCTGCACGCGCGCCGACGAGCGGATCCAAACGGCGCTGGGATTGGCGACCGGTGCGACGACGCGCTTCGAAGCGAGCCACGATGTGGCGATGGGGGGGCTGTTGGCCGGCTTGCCGGCCTTGTGCGCGAACGGGCTACTGACCGGCCTGGATCGCCATCTCAAGCTGCCCCGGGGATTCTACAGCGCCTTGCACATCCTTCTCGTCCTCGGCTTCATGGCCCTGGGGCGAATCAAGCGGCCGGAACATCTGCGACAAACCTCGCCCGGAGAACTCGGCAAAGTCATCGGCCTGGACCGGGTACCGGAAGTCCGCACCCTGCGGGAAAAGGTCCATCTGCTGGCCAAGACGGGTGACCCGGCAGCCTGGATGCGGGATCTCGCGAAGCTCTGGATGGAAAGCGAGCCAGAAGAAGCGGGTTACCTGTATGTCGATGGTCATGTTCGGGTGTATCACGGCGAGCAGGCCAGGCTGTCGAAGCGCTACGTCTCGCGCGAACGCCTGTGCCTGCGGGGCACCACCGACTACTGGGTTAACGATGCCCTGGGTCGCCCGTTCTTTGTGGTTTCGCAGCCGCTCAATGACGGACTCGCCGAGACCCTGCTCAAGGACATCGTCCCCCAACTGCTGGAGATTGTCCCGGGACAGCCGACGCCGGCCGAACTGGACGCCGACCCGACCCTGCACCGGTTTGTCATGGTCTTCGATCGGGAAGGGGCCACCCAGAGTCTCCTCGGCAGACTCTGGAAACAGCGCATCGGCGCACTGACCTACCGCAAGAACGTCAAGGACCTCTGGTCCGAAGAGGTGTTTCAGGAACAGGAAGTCCATCTGCCGGCAGGCGGCAGCACCGGGATGAAACTCGCCATGCGCGAAACCCGACTCGGCACAGGCGATGGCAGCCTGGCCGTGAGCGAAGTTCGTCGGCTGACCCAGACGGGACATCAAACAGCCGTGATCACGACCGCCCGGCAACTCGGAAACACCACCATCGCTGGGCGGATGTTCGCCCGTTGGTGCCAGGAAAACTACTTCGCGTACATGATGGAACATTATGATATTGATGGGCTTATCGAGTACGGAGACGAATCTCTTCCCGGCACTCACCAGGTCGTTAACCCCCGCTGGCGGGAACTCGACAAGGCCGTCAGGCAAACCCGCCAGAGCGAAAGAAAACTGCAGGCCGCAATCGCCAGGACGGCCTTGAACGACGGCGGCGAAATCCAGAAAAACGCCGAGTCTGTCGAAGCACTGCAGGCCGTTCAGGAGGAGCTCAAGCGACTTTGCGCGGCGCGCAAGGCAAGCCCCCGAAAGGTGACGATCGACAGTCTGCCCGAGGCCGAGCGACCGACCCAACTGCCGCCGCTGAACAAGATGCTCTGCGATACCGTGAAAATGGTCGCCTACCGGGCCGAGACCGCCATGGTGGCGCTATTGCGCCGCCACTTGAAGAAGGAGGACGACGCACGTGCGCTCATTCGCGAATTGTTCGTTTCTTCCGCTGACATCGAACCGAACGCGCTAGCCAACACCCTGACCATCAAAATTCACCGGATGGCCAGCCCAGCTCATGATCGCGCTATCGCCGCGCTCCTCGAGGAACTCACCCTGCAAGATTTTCCGCATCCGGAAACCGGGGCAAGAATGACCTTCACTCTTGTCTGAAGTGCCAACCCGGTTTCCTCCGAGATCAGGAAATCTGAACTGACTCGCTACCGCCGCGGTCAGGCTTGGCGGTTCTGCAGGCGTTGGCGTTGCGGTTCGAGTTTTTCGAGGGTGGCGACGAAGTCGCCGAGGCGCGTTCTCTCCTGCTCGACGACCGCTGCCGGCGCGCGCGCGACGAAGCTCTGGTTGGCGAGCTTGGCGCGGGCTTTGCCGATCTCGCCGGTCAGGCGGGCGATTTCCTTGTCCAGGCGCTCGCTTTCGACGGCGACGTCGATCTCGATCTGCAGCAGCAGCTTCGTCGCACCGACGATGGCCACCGGCGAGTCGGCGTCGGCGGGCAGATCGCCGACGATCTCTACCGCCGAGAGTTTGCACAGCGGCTTCAGGTAGGGCGCGAATTCGGCCAGCAACTCGCTGTTGCCGCTGGCCAGCAGCGGTACCCGCTGCGCCGGTGAGAGGTTCATTTCGCCGCGCAGGTTGCGGCACGCGTAGGCCAGATCCTTCAATTGCTGGACCCGGGCCTCGCTGTCCGGGTCGATCTTTCCAGCTGTGCTTGCGGATAGTCGGCGAGCATGATCGAGTCGTGCGTCTTGCGGCCGGCGATCGGCGCCAGCGCTTGCCACAGCTCTTCGGTAATGAACGGTAGCAGTGGGTGTGCGAGCCGCAGAACGGTCTCCAGGACGCGCGCCAGCGTCCGTCGCGTCGCCCGGACTTCTGCTTCGCTGCCGTTCTGCAGTTGCACCTTCGCCAACTCGACGTACCAGTCGCAGAACTCGTCCCAGACAAAGCCGTACAGCGCGCGCGCCAGCAGGTCGAAGCGGTAGTCGGCAAAGTGTTGCGCGAGCTCGGCTTCACTGCGTTGCAGCTTGCTGACGATCCAGCGGTCGGCGAAAGAAAAACTCAGCGCATTGGAGCAAGTTTCCGGCGTGCAGGCGGCCAGGCCGAGGTCCTGGTCGGCGGTATGCATCAGCACAAAGCGCGTCGCGTTCCACAGCTTGTTGCAGAAGTTGCGGTAGCCCTCGCAACGGCTGAGGTCGAACTTGATGTCGCGGCCGGGGCTGGCCAGCGACAGGAAGGTGAAGCGCAGCGCGTCGGTACCGAAAGCCTGGATTCCCTGTGGGAATTCGGTGCGCGTGCGCTTTTCGATCTGCGCGGCCTGCTTGGGGTTCATCAGACCGGTGGTGCGCTTGGCGATCAGCGCCTCGAGGTCGATGCCGTCGATGAGGTCGATCGGGTCGAGGACGTTGCCCTTCGACTTGCTCATTTTCTGGCCTTCGGCGTCGCGGATCAGGCCGTGCACGTAGACGTGCTTGAACGGAATCTTGCCGGTGATGTGCTTGGTCATCATCACCATTCGCGCGACCCAGAAGAAGATGATGTCGAAACCGGTGACCAGCACCGTCGATGGCAGATAGAGGTCGAGCGCCGGATTGCTTTCGGCTGGCCATTGCGGCGTCCAGTCGAGCGTCGAGAACGGCCACAGTGCTGACGAGTACCAGGTGTCGAGGACGTCCGGGTCGCGCGTCAGCGGGCCGTGGTAGCCGCGTTCAAGGGCGTCGGCGCGCGCTTCGGATTCGTCATGGGCGACGAAAATCTGCCCATCCTCGCCGTACCAGGCGGGAATCTGATGTCCCCACCACAGTTGCCGCGAGATACACCAGTCCTGAATATTGTTCAGCCACTGGTTATAGGTGTTGACCCAGTTCTCGGGGAAGAACTTGATTTCCCCCGCCGCGACGCAGTCGAGGGCCTTGCCGGCGATGCTGCGGCCATCGGCGCCGGCTTTGCTCATCGCCACGAACCACTGGTCGGTCAGCATCGGTTCGATGACCACCCCGGTTCGATCACCGCGTGGCACTTTCAGTGTATGCGGCTCGACCTTGTCGAGAAAACCTTGCTGTTCAAGGTCGGCAACGATCTGCTCGCGGGCCGCGAAGCGGTCGAGGCCACGGTAGCAAGGAGGGGCGTTGTCGTTGATCCGGGCGTCGAGCGTCAGAATGGGGATTATCGGCAGCTGGTGACGCTGGCCGACCGCGTAGTCATTGAAGTCGTGCGCCGGCGTCACCTTGACACAGCCGGTGGCAAACGCCGGGTCAACGTAGGCATCGGCGATGATCGGGATCTCGCGGTCGCAAAGCGGCAAGGTGACCGTTTTTCCGAGCAGGTGGCGGTAACGGGGGTCGTCCGGGTGAACCATCAGCGCGGTGTCGCCCAGCATGGTCTCCGGTCGCGTCGTGGCGACCGTCAGCGTGGCGCTACCGTCAGCCAGCGGATAGCGGATATGCCACAGTTTGCCTTGCTCCTCTTGCTGCGCCACTTCCAGGTCGGAGACTGCGGTCTGTAGCACCGGGTCCCAGTTGACCAGGCGCTTGCCGCGGTAGATCAGTCCTTCTTTGTAGAGGCGGACGAAGGTCTCGGTGACCGTCGTCGACAGGCCGGCGTCCATTGTGAAGCGCTCACGGCTCCAGTCGGGCGAGGTGCCCAGGCGGCGCATCTGTTTGGTGATCGTGTTGCCCGAAAACTCTTTCCACTGCCAGACTTTTTCAAGAAACTTCTCGCGGCCGAGCTCGTGTCGCGAGATTCCCTGCGCGTCTAGCTGCCGCTCGACGACGATCTGGGTGGCGATGCCGGCGTGATCGGTGCCGGGTTGCCACAGCGTGTTGTCGCCACGCATCCGATGGTAGCGCGCCAGCGCGTCCATGATCGCCTGATTGAAGCCGTGCCCCATGTGCAGCGTGCCGGTAACGTTCGGCGGCGGCAGGAGGATGCAGAAGGCTTCAGGTTTTGTGGTGTCGAGACCGGCGCCGAAGTAGCCTCGCGCTTCCCATTCGGGGTACCAGCGGCGTTCGATGTCTGCTGGTTCAAAGCTCTTGGCGAGTTCCATGGGCGAGCACTGGTGGATTGCAGGAGCGCGCATTATACCGGATCGGCTTGCTGCGCCGCGTCGCGACGCCGCCGTCCGTCGACCGGCCCTGGCCCTAATCCGGGTCCTGGTCGGCGGCCACGGCCTCGCTCGCGTCAGCGCTTTCCAGAGGTAGTTCCAGCTGCCCACGCTCGCCGACGAAGTCGCGCAAGGCGCTGGCGATGGTCGTCTGCAGCGCTTGCCGCAGGTGCTCCGAGGCGTTGCGCGAGGCGGTCTCGAGGAGCGCCGGCAACTCGGCGGCCAGATGGCGGTCGAGCAGCGCAGCAAGATCGGCGGCAAGGCCGGGACGCAGGCTGGCGGCGATACTCTCGACGGTCTCTTCGGGCTCCGCTGGCTCGGCAAGCACGACTTCCGTGAGCACCGGCAGGTCGTCGTCCTCGCCGCTGCGCCGCGCAAAACGCGCCGCGTCTGACGGTGTGGCCGACGCCAGGAAGCTGCGCCGTCGGCGCATCTGGCGCGGGTTTTCCCGGCGCTCGGCGATTGCCGCAGCGGCGTCTGGTCGGATTAGCGAGTCGGCACGGCTGAGTAGATCCTTGTCGTCGGCCATCAGTTTCTCCCCGCGCAATCGACGTAACGGACATCGTAGCCGCGATCTTTGTAGAATCTGGCGCGTAGGCGGCCGTCGGCGCGCTCTTCATCACTCTGCCCGACGACTTCGATCAGGCTGCTAAAGCGCGCAAACCCCGGCGGTACTTGGCTGGACAGGTTGAACAGTCGTTCGTCGTGGGGTACCGAGTCGAGCGTGCTGGCAAACAACACCGGCGTTTCACCGGCCAGCGGCGAGTCGACATCGACGTGCGGGATGAAGCCGGTGGGCGGCTGTGTCCATAGCTGACGGTCGAGAGCGGCCGCGAGATCGGCATCCGGCGCGTAGACCAGCAAGGCCTTCTTCTGGGCGAAGGCCTTGCCAATCAAGGCCGCGGCCGCGCCGACGCGGTCACGAGCGTTGTGGTAGAAAAAAATCTGCGTCATCCGAGTTTTCCGGCGCGCTTCAGCAGGTAGTGCATGAGCAGCGGCACCGGTCGCCCGGTCGCGCCCTTGTCGGCTCCTGATTTCCAGGCGGTGCCGGCGATGTCGAGGTGAGCCCAGACGTATTTCTTGGTAAAGCGGGCGAGAAAGCACGCCGCGGTGATGCTGCCACCCGAGCGTCCACCGATGTTTGCCATGTCGGCGAAGGGGCTCTTGAGCAGTTCCTGGTAGTCGCTCCACAGGGGCATTTGCCAGGCTCGGTCGTAGGCTTCGTCGCCCGCGTTCTCGAGCTCCCTGGCCAGGGTATCGTTGTTGGCGAACAGGCCGCTGGCGACATGGCCGAGGGCGATGACGCAGGCGCCGGTCAGGGTCGCGACGTCGATTACGGTATCCGGGTCGAAGCGCGCGGCGTAGGTCAGCGCGTCGCAGAGAATCAGCCGACCTTCGGCGTCGGTGTTGAGGATCTCGATGGTCTGGCCCGACATCGAGGTGACGATGTCGCCTGGCCGGCTAGCGGCGCCGCCAGGCATGTTTTCGGTGCTTGGTACCAGCACCGTCAGGTTGATCGGCAGCTTGATCAGGGCGGCGGCCTTGATCGTGCCGAGGACGCTGGCGGCACCGCACATGTCGTACTTCATTTCGTCCATTTCGGGCGCTGGCTTCAGCGAAATCCCGCCGCTGTCGAAGGTGACGCCTTTGCCGACGAGGACCACCGGCTTCTCATCGCTCTTGCCGCCCTTGTACTGCAAGACAATGAGCTTCGGTGCCTCGCGCGAACCTCTGGCGACGGACAGCAGCGAATCCATTCCCAGCGCTGCCATATCTTCGCGTTCGAGGATCTCGCAGTCGATCTTGTGGTCGGCGGCGATCTTGAGCGCGGCCTCGGCCAGATGGCTCGGGGTGCACACATTGCCGGGCAGGTTGGCGAGATTCATCGCCAGCGCGATGCCTTCGGCGATCGCCTGCCCCTGGCTCAGTGCCTCTTCGGCGGCGGCCAGTCCGTTGCGTCGATCGACGACAAAGGTGAGCTTGCGCAGCGGCCGACGGACTTTGTCCTTCTTGCTCTTGAACTGATCGAAACGATAGACCGCCTGCTCGGCAACGATCGCGGCCTGACGCACTCGCCAGGCCGCGCTGCGCTTCCTGACGGGGATTTCGGTCAGGAAGACCGTGCCGTCGAACGAGCCCGTTTCGTTCAGCGTCCTGACTGCACTGCGAATGGCGTCGCAATAGGCGCGGTCACCAAACTCCTTTTCCCGGCCGAGCCCGATCAGCAGGACGCGGTCGCAGAGCGTTCCCGGGACGTTATGGACGAGCAGCGTGGAGCCTGCCTTGCCCTCCATGTCGCCGCGGCGAATGATGTCGGAAAGGTGGCTGCGCGCCGCGTTGTCGATCAGCTCGGCGGCCAGTGTCAGCTTGCGCGGTTCGAAAACGCCGACTACCACACAGGCGCTGCGCTGCTTTTCCGGGCTGCCGCTTTTTATGCTAAATTCCACTCACCCTCCTCGGGACTGGCGTGTTTCTTCGAAGACGTCGATTATCACTGCAGTTTTTCACCAAAGTCAAAGAATGATCTTTCAGCGCGCCGCCCGGCGCGAGTTCGCCCACTCGACCGCCGGCGTATTCATCGCGCTTTTTGCGATCATGGTCACCACGCAGCTGATCCGCCTGCTCAGTGACGCCGCGCGAGGCAGCGTCGACCCGGGCGCGGTGGCGGCGCTGCTCGGCTTCGCGGCGCTCAATTATCTGCCGCCGCTGTTGTCGCTGTCCTTGTTCGTGGCCATCCTGCTGTCTCTGTCGCGCAGCTATCGCGATTCCGAGATGGTGGTCTGGTTCTCATCGGGTCTGTCGCTGACGGCGTGGATGCGACCGGTCCTCACTTTCGCCTGGCCGCTGGTGGCGACGGTCGCCGCGCTGTCCATTTTTCTGTCGCCCTGGGCCTTGTCGGAGAGTGCCGAATTCCGCGGCAAGCTGAGCAATCGCAAGGATGCCGGGCAGGTTTCGCCCGGTACGTTCCAGGAATCATCGTCCGGCGACCGCGTTATTTTCGTCGAAGGGATCGCCGATGATACCAGTCACGTGCGCAACGTCTTCGTCAGCGAAAACCAGACCGAGCGGCTGGGGGTAACAATGGCCGGCAAGGGTCATCAGGAGATCGCGGCGAACGGCGATCGTTTCATCGTCCTGCAGGACGGTCGCCGTTACGAGCTCGAGTCGGGTACCGCCGCTTTCCGAATTCTGGAGTACGCGCGCTATGCCGTTCGCCTGGAGACGAAAGAGGCGCGCGGCATAGAGCGGACACCCAAGAACATGCCCGTCCTGGAACTGCTGCAAGTGGACTTGCCGGCCTATCGGGCCGAGCTGTTGTGGCGGCTCGGCATGCCGCTCTCGGCAGTCGTCCTGGTCTTGCTGGCGATCCCGATGTCTTTTGTCAATCCGCGTGCCGGACGCTCGGCGAACATGTTGCTGGCCATTCTGGTTTACGTGTTCTACAACAATCTGCTGACCATCAGCGAGACCTGGGTTGCCGGCGGCAAGGTCTCGTTCGTCGTCGGCCTGCTGGCGCCGCACCTGCTGATTCTCTGTCTGCTGCCGTTGATGTTCTATCACCGGATCGCGGTGTCGTCTTTTCTGCGTCTGTCGCGATGAAAATTTATCGGCGCTATGTTGCGCGCGAGGTGGTTGGCGCCGTGCTGCTGGTCTTGCTGGCGTTTCTGGCCCTGTTCGCTTTCTTCGATATGCTTGGCGAGATCAACGACGTCGGCAAGGGCGGGTACCGGCTCCATCATGCTTTCGGCTTCGTGCTGCTGCGCGTCCCGGGGCGAGTCTATGAACTGATGCCGATTGCCGTGCTGATCGGTACGCTGTACGCCTTGTCGGCTCTCGCTCGGCACTCGGAGATCACCGTCTTGCGCGCCTCCGGACTGTCGGCGGCGGGCTTGTTGCTGGGCCTGTTCCAGGTGGCGGGCGTCTTCGCTGTGGCCACGTTCCTGATCGGCGAGTACGTTGCGCCGCCGGCTGAACGTGCGGCCAACGAACTGCGCTTGCGGGAACGCGGGCGAATGGTCGGCCAAGACCTGCGTTCGGGCCTGTGGGTCAAGGACGAACGCAGCTTCATCAATGTCCGCGTGGTCCTGCCCGATACGCGCTTGCGGGGAATCCGGATTTACGAATTCGACGACGATGCACGGCTGCAGACGGTTACCGAGGCCGACGCGGGTGAATACGTGCATCCCGACAGTTGGCGGCTGAGCGGCGTCGTGCAGACCATGATGCACGCCGACCGCTCGGAAGTGCGGCAGATGCCGGAATTTCTGTGGCGCTCGGCGCTGAACCCGGACATTCTCGCGGTGCTGATGGTTTCTCCCGATCGAATGTCGCTGCAGCACCTGCGCACCTATACCCGGCATCTGTCGGAAAACCGTCAGGCGACCAATCGTTACGATATTGCGTTCTGGAAAAAAGTCGTCTACCCGTTGGCGGCTTTCGTGATGGTTGCGCTGGCCTTGCCGTTCGGCGGATCGCATTACCGGGATGGCGTGGGCATCAAGATCTTCGTCGGGGTGATGACCGGCATCCTGTTCCACATGCTCAACGGCTTGTTCGCGAATCTCGGTGCGATCAACAGCTGGTCACCGGTGCTCAGCGCGGTGACCCCGTCGGCCTTGTTCCTGCTGGCGGCGATGGCGATGACCTGGTGGGTCGAGCGACGCTGAAGCAGCGCTCAGTTCATCACCAGTTGAGTGCCGGCAAGTCGGTCGTGCAGAAACAGTTGGTCACGGTCCAGCAGTGCCCACAAGATGCCCACGCCGCCCAGGATGATGCTTGGCCAGCACAGGAGATAGCGCAGCAGTGCCTGCGGCGGGCGAACGGGGTGTCCTGCACGCGTCACCAGGCGGATGCGCCAGGTTTTCATGGCCAGCGTTTGGCGGCCATTGCTCCAGAACCAGAGAAAATAGACCAGCAGAACGATAAAGAAGTGGGCCTGGACGACGACGCGGGTGGCAACCTGATGGGCGAGGGCGCCCAGCAGGAAATGCGGCAGGACGACCAGCGCGGCGATGACGGCAAGTAACAGCAAGGACTCGTAGAGCATGCTCGCCAGACGGCGTACGATGCCTGGCCGTCTGACGGCTGCCGATTCGTGCATCACAGGTCAGTCCCTGCTTTCGGGGACGCTGGCCGGTAAGGTTGACGGCGGCCGGCCCGCCAGTGGCAAGCGAGTGGCGGAGCCTGCTGGCGGCAGTCCGGCCGCCGAGCCGCTGGCCTGCCCCGGTTTGGGCGCCGGCTTTCTGGCCGCTTCCTGCTGCAGCCTTTCCTTTTCTTCTTCGGGCAGGCTGGAGTATTGCTCCCATTTCTGCCTGAGTTCCTGCTTCTTCTCGACCGGCAACTTGCTGGTGTTCAGGAAATTTTCGCGCGCGACGCGCCGCTGCTCGGGCGTCAGCTTTCCCCAATCCTGCATTTGACCCTGAATGCGGCGTTGTTCTTCCGGCGTCATGTTGAAGAAGCGGCGTGTGATCCCCAGCCACTTCTTCTGGCGGGGATAGTCCATCGCATCCCAGTCGTAACCGAGCGGCGCCAGGATGATCTTCTGCTCGACCGTCAGTTCGCTCCATTGCGGCTGCGCTGGCGTGGCAATTGCCGACGGGCTGAGCGTGTCGGCCCAGCCCGTAACGGCAACAAAGCTACAGAGAATTATTGCGACGCGGAGCTTTTCAGCCATGCATCGAAGCCCCGGTCGGTGAGTGCGGCGATCGGCAGGTCGCCGGCGAGCAGGGCGCTATCGATGGCCTCCAGTTCGGCGATACTCTGGTCTGCCTGCCAGTAGGTGTAGGTCGCGACACCGACGACGACGGCCAGAGCGACGAGAACCTGCTTGGGGCGCAGGTTTCCCCAATCGCCGTTGAAGACGCTCCCGGCCGTAGCCAGCACCGATTGGTGTACCGCAAGTTTTTGCCGCGCCAGCGCACGCTGCCTGGCGACCTGCAGGCGCGACTGGGTCGACGCTGGCAGCTCGCGCAGCCCGCGGTTCAAGTGTTGTCTCGCCTTGTAGGCGAAGTGCAGTTCATTCATAGGGTTACTCCCTTCGCTTTCAGTGCCGCCGCCAGCGCGTGATTGGCACGAGAACAATGTGTCTTGACGCTGCCCTCCGAACAGCCCATGACCGAAGCCGTTTCGGCAACGTCCATATCCTCCCAGTAACGCAAGAGGAACGCCTCGCGTTGACGTCCCGGCAGCAATTCTATCTCTTTCTCGATCATTCCCATGACTTGTGCCTGTTCGAACTGTCCGTGCGGGGTCGCCGGTACGCTCAGGCCCGACTCATCACTGATCGTCTCCAGCGGATCGTGATCGTCGTCGTCGCTTGGCGACAGCGCGGAGAGCAGGGTGGTCCACATCGAGCGCACCTTGCTACGCCGATAGTAGTCGCGAATCGTGTTCTGCAGAATGCGCTGGAAAAGCAGCGGCAGTTCGGCTGTCGGGCGGTCACCATATTTTTCGGCGAGCTTCATCATCGCGTCCTGGACGATGTCCAGTGCGGACTCTTCGTTGCGCACCGCGAACATCGCTTGCTTGAAAGCGCGGCGTTCGACTGCAGTGAGAAAGTCTGACAGTTCGCGTTGGCTGGCCAGAGCGGAAATCCTTGCTGTTGTCGGGTGGGATGCAGCTGTCCCAGGCGGCATTTTTTGTGAACGCCTTGACCAATCCAAGTCGAAGCTTTAACGTTGCAGACTTTTTTCGAGCAATTTGCTTGCTGGGGCGACGGTAATGACAATGATGACCGGTGCGGAGATTGTAATCAGGTGCCTGCAGGAAGAAAAGGTCGAATATATATTCGGCTATCCGGGCGGCGCGGTCCTCCACCTTTATGATGCCTTGTTCAAGCAGGATCAGATCAAGCATGTCCTGGTCCGTCATGAGCAGGCCGCCGTTCACGCCGCCGACGGCCTGGCGCGTTCGACCAACAGGGTCGGCGTCGCGCTGGTCACCTCGGGACCGGGAGCGACCAATGCGGTGACCGGTATAGCCACGGCCTACATGGACTCGATCCCGCTGGTGATCATTTCGGGGCAGGTGCCGACCGAATATATCGGCCAGGATGCGTTCCAAGAATGCGATACCGTGGGCATCACGCGGCCGTGCGTCAAACACAATTTCCTGGTCAGCGACGTGCGCGATCTGGCAGTGACCTTGAAGAAGGCCTTCTACATCGCCAACAGCGGTCGCCCGGGCCCGGTGGTGGTCGATATTCCAAAGGATATTACGGCCGCCAAGTGCAAGTTCGAGTACCCCGAAACGATCCAGATGCGTTCGTACAACCCGGTTGTCAAGGGGCATCTCGGACAAATCAAGAAGGCCGTGCATCTGCTGCTCGAGGCCAAGCGACCGATGCTCTACACCGGCGGCGGCGTCATCCTCTCCAACGGCTCCGAGCAGTTGACGAGGCTCGCTCGCCGCCTCGGTTTTCCGATTACCAATACCTTGATGGGCCTCGGCTCGTATCCGGCGACCGATCGCCAATTCCTCGGCATGCCGGGTATGCATGGCACCGTCGAGGCCAACCTGGCGATGCAGCACTGTGACGTGTTGCTGGCCATCGGCGCGCGTTTCGACGACCGGGTGATTGGCAATCCGACGAACTTCACGAGCATTCCGCGCAAGATCATCCACATCGATATCGACCCGTCGTCGATCTCCAAGCGGGTCAAGGTCGATGTGCCGATCGTCGGCAATGTCCCGGACGTCCTCGAGGAAATGCTCAAGCTGCTTGATGCCAGCGACGCCAAGCCAGACGCCGAGGTGCTTGCCGACTGGTGGAAGCAGATCGAAGAATGGCGCGCCAAGCAGTGCATGAAATACCGCATGAAAAAGAACATCATCATGCCGCAGTACGTCATCGAGAAGCTCTACGAGGTCACCGCTGGGCAGGCCATCGTGACTTCCGACGTCGGTCAGCATCAGATGTGGGCTGCGCAATACTACAAGTTCGAGCAGCCGCGTCGCTGGCTCAACTCCGGCGGTCTGGGCACCATGGGCGTCGGCCTGCCTTACGCGATGGGTGCGGCGCTGGCCAATCCGACGATGCAAATCGCCTGTGTCACCGGCGAGGGTTCGATCCAGATGTGCATCCAGGAGCTGTCAACGGCCAAGCAGTTTCGTCTGCCAATCAAGATCATCAACCTCAATAACCGCTATCTGGGAATGGTCCGGCAGTGGCAGGAGATGTTCTATGGCAGTCGCTACGCGGAGTCGTACATGGATTCGCTACCCGACTTCGTCAAGCTGGCCGAGGCTTACGGCCACGTCGGCATCCGCGTCGAACGGCCGGAAGACGTTGAGGCCGCGCTGCACAAGGCATTCGTCGAGCACAAGGATGATCTGGTATTCATTGACTTCATCACCGATCAGAAAGCAAATGTCTTTCCGATGGTGGCGGCCGGCAAAGGCCTGGCGGACATGATCCTGGCCGAAGATCTGTAAGGGAAAGACAAGATGCGACACATTATCTCAGTCCTGCTGGAGAACGAAGCGGGAGCCCTGTCGCGGGTGGCCGGTCTGTTCTCGGCACGTGGCTACAACATCGAGACGCTGACCGTCGCTCCGACCGAGGACGTCTCGCTGTCACGCTTGACGATCGTCACCTCGGGTACCGACGCTGTCATTGAGCAGATCACCAAGCAGCTGAACAAGCTGATCGACGTCATCAAGGTCGTCGACCTCTCCGAGGCAGCGCACATCGAGCGTGAACTGATGCTGCTCAAGGTGCGGGCCACCGGCAAGGACCGCGAGGAACTGAAACGTCTGGCCGATATATTCCGCGGCCATATCATCGACGTCACCGAATCGACCTACGTGATCGAGCTCACCGCCAGCGGTGCGAAGCTCGACTCGTTTATCAAAACGATCGACGCCGGGCTAATTCTGGAAACCGTTCGAACCGGCGTCAGCGGTATTGGCCGCGGCGAGCGCATTCTGAAAGTCTAGTCAGATCGACCAGCAAGAGAGGAAGAACCATGAAAGTTTACTATGACAAGGATGCCGATCTTTCCCTGATCAAGGGCAAGAAAGTCACCATCGTTGGTTACGGCTCGCAAGGCCACGCACACGCGCAGAACCTTAGTGATTCGGGGGTCAAGGTGACCGTCGGTCTGCGCCGGGACGGCGCTTCGTGGAACAAGGCGGCGAGCGCCGGTCTCAAGGTCGACGAAGTCGCCAGTGCCGTCAAGGGCGCCGACGTGGTGATGATGCTGCTGCCCGACGAGAACATCCCGCAGGTGTACAAAGAGGACGTCGCGCCGAACATGAAGAAGGGTGCTGCGCTGGCGTTTGCGCACGGCTTCAATGTTCATTACAACCAGGTCGTGGCACGCGACGACGTCGATGTGATCATGGTCGCGCCGAAAGGCCCCGGGCATACGGTTCGTTCGGAGTACCTCAAGGGCGGTGGCGTTCCGTCGCTGATCGCCGTTCATCAGGACCGCTCGGGCAAGGCCCGCGATATCGCCCTTTCGTACGCCGCGGCCAATGGCGGCACCAAGGGCGGCGTGATCGAGACCAATTTCCGCGAGGAAACCGAAACCGATCTGTTTGGCGAGCAGGCGGTGCTCTGCGGTGGTGCCGTCGAACTGGTCAAGATGGGCTTCGAGACGCTGGTGGAAGGTGGTTATGCGCCCGAGATGGCGTATTTCGAGTGTCTGCACGAGCTCAAGTTGATCGTCGACCTGATGTACGAGGGCGGCATCGCCAACATGAACTACTCGATTTCCAACAACGCCGAGTACGGCGAGTACGTGACCGGACCCGAAGTGATCAACGAGCAGTCGCGCAGTGCCATGCGTGCGGCTCTCAAGCGCATTCAGAACGGCGAGTACGCAAAGATGTTCATTCTCGAAGGGCGAACCAACTATCCCGAGATGACCGCGCGTCGCCGCCTGATGGCCGAGCACGAGGTCGAGATCGTCGGTGCCAAGCTGCGCGACATGATGCCCTGGATCAAGAAGAACCGCTTGGTCGACCAGACCAAGAACTGAACGACGCGGTCGTTCGTCGCGGCAGGGGGCGCTAGCCTCCTCGCCGCACAAGCCCGTTTCCGGTCAACAGCGCAATGCCCGACATCAAGCCTCGCAAGACCCTCTTCAACCCCGACTTGCGGCGTCGCGGGATCTACCTGCTGCCCAACCTGTTTACCACGGCGGCGCTCTTCTGCGGCTTCTTTGCCATCGTCAAGGCGATGACTGGCAGCTTCGAACAGGCGGCCGAGGCGATATTCGTGGCCATGGTGCTCGATGGCCTCGATGGGCGAGTGGCGCGTATGACTCGCACCCAGAGCGCTTTTGGCGCCGAGTACGATTCGCTGTCGGACATGGTCTCCTTCGGCGTCGCGCCGGCTCTGGTCAGTTACGCTTGGGCGCTCAAGGACATGGGCCGAATCGGCTGGATTGCCGCCTTCATTTATTGCGCCGGTGCGGCTTTGCGCCTGGCCCGTTTCAATACCACGCTGGAAGTCGTCGACAAGCGCTACTTCCAGGGCCTGCCGAGCCCCGCTGCGGCAGCACTGGTGGCCAGTTTTCTGTGGGTGATGATCGACAAGGACGTCGCTGCCGGGCACGTGCGCTGGCTGGCCTGCGCGCTGGTGATCTTTGCCGGAATCTCGATGGTCACCAATATCCGCTTCCACAGCTTCAAGGACGTCAACCTGCGGCGCAGCGTGCCCTTCATCTTTGTCGTGGCCATTGCCCTGGCGTTCGCGGTGCTCGCCTACGACACGCCGGTTGCGCTGTTTGGCCTGTTCGTCACCTATGCGCTGTCAGGATACGTCCTGGCGTTGATCCAGCGCATCAGGCGCAAGACGCCGCCACCGCCGCCACCCTCGTCGCCGGTGGACTAGCGCCTGCCGATGATCGTGCAGCCGCGGTCGCTCGCGCCAACGGTCATGACCGGTCGAGACAGCCCCCGATCAGGAAACTCATGGCCGTTTTGGTCTACTTGCAGTACGTGCAGTACGCATTTCGGCGGGCCTGCCGAAATCGTCCGACGGGCAGGGCACATGCGCCCTGAATTCCCCGTCTCACCCCCCGGAGTCAGGACATGAAAGAGCATCTGGTAATTTTCGACACAACGCTGCGCGACGGCGAACAAAGCCCGGGCGCTTCGATGACCAGGGATGAAAAGCTGCGCGTCGCGCGTCAGCTCGAGCGCATGCAGGTCGACGTGATCGAAGCCGGATTCGCCGCCGCTTCACCCGGCGATTTCGAAGCCATCAGGTCGATCGCGACGGTCATCAGGGAGTCCACCGTCTGTTCGCTGGCCCGTTCCAACGAGAATGACATTCGTCGCGCCGGCGAAGCAATCAAGCCGGCGGCACGCGGTCGCATTCACACCTTCATCGCCACCAGCCCGATCCATATGGAGAAGAAGCTGCGGATGACGCCGGCGCAGGTAGTCGAGTCAGCCGTGCGAGCGGTGCACTGGGCACGCGAGTACACCGACGATGTCGAGTTCTCTGCCGAGGACGCGGTGCGTTCGGACGTTGATTTCCTTTGCCTGGTCTTCGAGGAGGTGATCAAAGCGGGTGCCCGGACGATCAATGTTCCCGATACCGTGGGTTACAGCATTCCTTCGGTGTGGGGTGAGCTGATGCGCACGCTGATCGCGCGCGTACCGGGCGCTGCGCAGGTGGTGTGGTCCACGCATTGCCACAACGATCTGGGCATGGCCGTTGCCAATTCGCTGTCGGCGGTGCTGGCCGGCGCGCGCCAGGTCGAATGCACGATCAATGGCTTGGGTGAGCGGGCCGGCAACGCTTCGCTCGAAGAGGTGGTGATGGCGGTGCGAACGCGTAACGACCTTTTCCCGGTCGAGACGCGTATTGATACGACGCAGATTGTCCCGGCCTCCAAACTTGTCTCGCAGATTACTGGCTACCCGGTGCAACCCAACAAGGCCGTGGTTGGCGCCAACGCCTTCGCGCACGAATCCGGAATTCACCAGGACGGCGTTCTCAAACACCGCGAAACCTACGAGATCATGCGCGCCGAGGACGTCGGCTGGGCTCAGAACAAGCTGGTTCTCGGCAAGCACTCCGGACGCAATGCATTCAAGTCGCGCCTGGCGGCGCTGGCCATCGTGCTTGACGGCGATGAAGCCTTGAACGCCGCCTTTGCCCGCTTCAAGGAGTTGGCCGACAAGAAACACGAGATCTTCGACGAGGACTTGCAGGCGCTGGTCTCGGGCGATGACTTCACGCAGGATGGCGAGTACTACAAGTTGGCGTATTCGCGGGTGTGTTCGGAGACCGGCGAGACGCCAGCAGCGACCGTGACGCTGATTGTCGATGGCCTCGAGCAGAAGGCCTCGGGGGTCGGCAGCGGCCCGGTCGATGCGACCTTCAAGGCGATCGAGTCGATCGCGGCCAGCGGCGCGCAGTTGCTTCTCTATTCGGTCAATGCGATCACCACCGGCACCGACGCGCAGGGCGAAGTGACCGTTCGTTTGGGCAAAGGCGGTCGTATCGTCAATGGCAATGGTGCCGACACCGATATCGTCATTGCCTCGGCGAAAGCCTACCTCAATGCCTTGAACAAGCTACAGGTTCCCGATCGGGTCGACCCGCAGGCCGACGTTTGAGCGCAGGCGATTGCCGGCAACCGCCTACTTCCGGCCGGCGCTGTCCGACGCGCGCGCTGGCCTGTCGGCCTGCGCCGACGGGCGGGTAAGTCTGGCGTAGGCAACGGTCGCCGCGAAGAAGATCAGCGCCAGGAGCGTTTCGGCGACGGCCAGCAGCTGTCCGATCCCCTGGTCGCTGGTGGCGCGCACGATCCCTTCGGTGAAATACAGCAAAATCAGCATGCTCGCCCACTGGTAGGTATAGCGGCGACCATTGAGGATGCCGAACAGTGGCGCCAACAGTGGCAGGCACTTGAGAGCCAGCCACGAGCCGCCAGGCTGGACCGGCGCCAGCCGCAGTTCCCAGGCCAGGCACAGGAAGATCAGCGCAATCAGACTGCTGCACGCGGCCAGATAGAGGGCGCGGATCATCAGCCGTTGAGCCGCATGGCGATGCTCGCCAGGCGGCGTCCCTGCACGAAGGCGAGTTGCCGTTCCTCGTCACTGAGTGTCGGGTTACCCTCGCTGCCGGCAACATGGCTGGCGCCATAGGGTGTGCCGCCACTGCGCGTGTTGGCGAGCGCCGCTTCGCCATAGGGCAGGCCGAGCAGCAGCATGCCATGATGCAGCAGGGGCAGCATCATCGACAACAGGGTGCTTTCCTGGCCGCCGTGCGCGCTGGCCGTCGAGGTGAACACGCAGGCCGGTTTTCCGGTCAGCGTTCCGGCCGACCATTCGGCCGCGGTGCCGTCCCAGAAATATTTCATTGGTGCCGCCATGTTGCCGAATCGCGTCGGGCTGCCGAGCGCCAGTCCAATGCATTGCGCAAGGTCGGCGGCTTCGACATAGGGCGCCCCGACAGTCGGTATTTCCGGGGCGCTGGCCGTGCAAACGGCCGCCACCTTGGGGACAGTTCGCAGACGAGCGGCGACGCCGTCCACTGATTCGATGCCCCGCGCGATTTGCTGCGCGAGCGCGCGCACCGATCCACGATGGCTATAGTAGAGGACAAGAACTTCCGGCATCGCGCGATAATCCTGAAAACGGTCGTCGGCCGGGCGCTTGCCGCGGCCGGTCTGATGAATGGGCGTGTCTTTGGCATGGTCATCGTGACCACCTTCGGGCAGGTCATGTAGGCGTCATCGGCTGCCCCGCCCGAGTCGAGAAACATTGGTCGATGAGGTGGCGCCGGTCGTCCTAGAAATCCTTCTGGTCAGGCTCGATCGACAAAATTTCGACGCTGCCGGTCTGTTCGTCAATGCAGATGCTCTTGACCTCGCGCACAGCCAGATTCTGCTCCTCGATGATCAGCACGAGTTTCTTGTCCCTGGTGGTCAGGGCGCCCGACGCCACGACCAGCAATTGACTGGATCGAAGCATCGGAATTTCGGGCAGGACAAGGACGCGCAGATGTTCTGCGTGCTGGTTCTCGGACGGCTGCGCAAGGAGCGCCGGCACCGCTCGTGGCGCCAGGATTTGCAGGCCCAGTTCGAGATGCTCGGGGTTTTCCGATACCGCCCAACGGACCATGCAGATTTGCCAGTTCTGTTCGTCGCCCGAGCGGACGGCGGTAACGTCGCCAATCGACAAGGCACCGACCTTGCCGGACACGTGCATCACCGAATAGCCGTCCGGGCTTTCGTTGGTAATCATCCAGCTCGACAATTCGACACTTGCCGCATTGCCGTTCTTGCAAAGTTGCCAGAGCTCATCGATCCCGCCCGTGCTGAGCACTGTCCGATAGTTCTGCCGGCGGCGCTGAAAGCGGCGCTTGGCCGGCTCGCTCCAACGTCCCGCCAGGCGGCGAAGGACGCCGACGCCGGCGGGCGTACCGGCGAAGTCCGGCAGGCTGATCTGCGGCGGCGGCGTGCCGGCATTGAGCTGGGCGATTTGTGTCTTGAGCAGCAAGGCCAGGCGAGCACACGAAAAGCACTCGAACGGCGACGCCGACTGAGCCAGCTTTCGCGAGCTTGCCAGGGCCGGCTGGTCACGTGCCGGGTCGATCCAGAATGTTCCGGGGCCGACGGCAGCTGCGGTGGGGATGGCCTCGGCCTGGCCGGCAAAACGTTCGAAGTACGCGGCCAGGAACAGAACTTCACGCGCGGTCAATGAGGCTGGCTGCGCGCAGCCGAGCAGTAGCGCCGCCTGGTAGACGTGTTGCAGGCTGCTCGCCTGGCCGCGTGGGATGGATGTCGCCAGTTGCAGGCGTTGCGCCGTGGCGTAAGTCTGGTGCAACTGCTGCCAGGCGCCGGCAGGCGCCGGAGCGGCAATCAGGTGGCTGATCATCAGCTGTTGTGCGAGTGCCTGCAGACTTCGCCAGAGGGCGAGGTCGGGCGCCTGGCTGGGGTCAGAACTGTGCAGCGCGTCCTGTCCGTCGAGTAAGGCCAGCGTGTCATCGGCGAGAATCTGCAGCAGGTCGAGTACGCTGCGGACGAGTCGTCGGGTTTTGCGCGGGATCGGCAACACCAGGTCGGTCAGCTCGGGGAGTAGCCGCTCAAGGACGGTGGAGCTGCGCTTGTACAAGCCATCGAGAGCGTAAGCGCGTTGTTTCGCCGTTCCGCCAACCTCACCAAGAGCCTTGACGTGCGCTCGCAAGGAGGGAAGTTCGTCGGCTGGAAGAGGCGCCATCGGCGACTCCAGCCACTGCGTGATCGTCCGTATGCCGGAGTGCGGCGATCGGGATTCGGTCACGCCGTGTTCGTCGTAAGCGCTATTGCTCATCGGGCCACCTGCCAAAGAAGGGGGGACGTTGTTACGCGGTTTGCCTTGTCGATAGCCGCCTTGTCGCGCGGCACGGGCAACTGCGGCGCAGTCGGACGGCATGGTTCACAGTGCAGGTGTTGGCTGTCGCCCGGCCTGTCGCGGATTATACGCTGCGAGCGTGCCCGGCAGGTGTGCGCGCGGCTTGCCAGCCTGCCCCTGCGTTGGCCCCGCACGCAGGTCGGCCAAGCCGCTGGATGTGTTGCCGCTTCGGCAGCTGCCGTCGGTCGAGTTGCTCGCTGGCCGACGAGCGCTGTTCGGGTAGGCAGTGCTGCGCTGCCGCTGCCCGGAAAGTCGGTGAATGATCCGCTTGAATCGTGTTGGCAAGGCGCTTTCTTGCTATAATCGACCCCTTTTTCTGAATTCGGAAGAAATTATCATGGTTGTTATTCGTCTCGCCCGTGGCGGCGCCAAGAAGCGCCCCTTCTACAACATGGTGGTCGCTGATTCACGCTCGCGCCGCGATGGTCGCTTCATTGAGCGCATCGGTTTCTACAATCCGCTGGCCTCAGGCGGTGAAGAGGGCCTGCGTATCGCCACCGATCGTCTCAGTTACTGGCAGCAGCAGGGTGCGCAACTGTCTCTGACCGTCGCTCGCCTGCTCAAGCAGTCGGCCGCCAAGGTGGCTGCCTGAGCTTTGTCTGGCGTTCCCTTGCCTGAATCGGACGGCGTTGCGGCGACCATCGTTGCGCCGCGCACCGAGATCATCGTCCTCGGCAAGATCGCCGGTGCGCATGGGCTGCAAGGCGCGGTTCGCGTTTATCCGTTTGCCGACGATCCCGAGAGCTGGGCCAGGCTGGCAGGCTGGTGGCTCGGTCGCGACGGTGACGCTGCCGAGCTCTGGCAGTACAGCAGGCTGTGCCGTTGCGACGTGCGCAATGGCGTGCCGATTGCCCAACTGGCCAGCGTTGCCGATCGTACGGCGGCAGAGGCAATGGCTGGCGTGCTGGTTGGTGTTCCGCAAGCAGAGTTGCCACCGACGGCCGCTGACGAGTATTACTGGGGCGATCTGATCGGCCTCGAAGTGATCAACACGCGCGAGCAGTCGTTGGGCCGGATCGTCGGTCTGATCGACACGCCGGCGAATGCCGTATTGCGAGTTGGCGACGGCGAGCGTGCGGAGCGCCTGTTGCCTTTTGTTGCGGCGGTGGTGCTGGCGGTGGACCTCGAACGACGGCGCGTTAGCGTTGAATGGGAAAGCGACTGGTGATTTCGTCAGGCGGCTTTTTGCCGGCTGCGCGGCCGTTCGTCGTCGATGTCGTGAGCTTGTTTCCGGAAATGTTTGCCGCGGTGACGGCCTCCGGCGTCACCCGCAGGGCATTGGCCGCAGGGCTCTGGCGCTTGCAGGTGTGGAATCCGCGTGATTTCACCTCGGACAAGCACCGTAGCGTCGATGACCGCCCCTACGGTGGCGGCCCGGGGATGGTGATGTTGCCCGGACCGCTTGCCGCAGCGATCGCCGCGGCGAAGGCCAGGCAGCGGGCGCTGAGCGTGAACAGTCGCGTCATTTGCCTGTCGCCGCAGGGTTCGCCGCTGACGCATCAGCGCGTACTGCAGCTGGCACAGGCGGCGGAAGCGCTGGTGCTGGTCTGTGGGCGCTACGAGGGCATTGACGAACGGCTGCTCAAAGCCTGCGTCGATGAGGAAATTTCTATCGGCGATTTTGTCGTCTCGGGTGGCGAAATTCCGGCGATGGCGCTGGTCGATGCCGTCGTCAGGCAGTTACCGGGGGTGCTGAACGACGCCGAGTCGGCACAACAGGATTCGTTTGTCGCGGGTTTGCTGGATTGCCCGCATTACACGCGGCCCGAGGAGTATGACGGGCAGCGGGTGCCGGACGTTCTGCTGTCCGGACACCACGAGGAAATACGACGCTGGCGGCTGCAACAGTCGCTGGGTCGGACATGGCAGCGGCGTCCCGAGTTGTTGGCGGGGCGTTCCTTGTCAAAATTGGAAACGCAACTCCTGGTGCAGTTTCAGGAGCAATGCGGTCAGGACAATAATGCGTAGTTTGCATGCATGGAGTTAATAAGATGAATCTGATCGACCAACTTGAACAAGAAGAGATTGCCCGTCTGGGCAAAGTCATTCCCGTATTTGCTCCGGGCGACACGGTCGTCGTCCAGGTCAAGGTGCGGGAAGGCACGCGCGAGCGTTTGCAGGCTTACGAGGGTGTCGTCATTGCCAAGCGCAATCGGGGCCTCAACTCAAGTTTCATCGTCCGCAAGGTGTCGTCGGGCGAGGGTGTCGAGCGCACCTTTCAGACCTACTCACCACTGGTTGCGGCGATTGAGGTCAAGCGGCGTGGTGACGTGCGGCGTGCCAAGCTGTACTACTTGCGCGAGCGCTCGGGCAAGTCGGCGCGGATCAAGGAAAAGCTGACGCGCAAGCAACGCTGAACAAGCCGCTCAGCAACGGTGAACAGCAACGCGGCGGAGTCGGTTTCGACTCCGCCGCTTTCTTTTTTAGCGGCCGCGCAGCTTACACGCTGCGGCGCTTGTCACTCTCGATCAGTGCGTATGCCGAATGGTTGTGGATCGACTCGAAGTTTTCGGACTCGACCACGTAGGCATCGATCCGTTGCTCGGCGTTAAGGCGTGCGGCGACGTCGCGCACCATGTCTTCGACAAATTTTGGATTGTCGTAAGCGCGTTCGGTGACGAATTTCTCGTCGGGGCGCTTGAGCAGTCCGTAAAGCTCGCACGATGCTTCCGACTCGACGAATTCAACCAACTCCTCGATCCACAGGTGCTCGTTGATCTTGACGGTGACCGTCACGTGCGAGCGCTGATTGTGTGCGCCGCGTTCGGAAATTTCCTTGGAACATGGGCACAGGCTGGTTACTGGCACGGCAACCTTGATCGTCGACTCGATCCGGCCATGGCCAATCTCGCCAATCAGCGTCACGTCGTAATCCATCAGGCTCTGGACGCCGGATACCGGGGCGGCCTTGTTGATGAAATAGGGGAAGCTCATTTCGACATGGCCGGTTTCGGCCTCGAGCCGGTCTACCATGTCGCGCAGCATGGCCGGGAAATTCTCGACCGAAATCTCGCGTTCGTGACTGTTGAGAATCTCCACGAAGCGTGACATGTGCGTGCCCTTGAAGTTGTGCGGCAGGCCGACGTACATGTTGAACAGGGCGATTGTGTGCTGTACGCCGCCGGACTTGTCGAGCACCTTGACGGGATGCCGAATGGCCTTGATTCCCACCTTGTTGATGGCGATCTGCCGGGTGTCTGCCGAGCCCTGGACATCGGCCATTAGCGTTGGGGCTTGCGGGTTTTCGGGTGCGTTCATTACGGCTCCTGTGAGTCTTGCTGGTCTTCCCGGTCGCCAGCCGATTCGCTCTGCGCGTCGCCGACATCGGCGACGCGGGCTTGCCGGGCACGGACGGCGCCGACTATGCCGTCGCGATCCAGGCCGATTTCTGCCAGCAGCCGCATCTGGTCACCCTGCTCGACGAACTGATCAGGGATTCCCATCCGCAGCAGCTGCACGCGGCTGCCGAGATCTTCGAGCACCCGCTCGACCTCCGAGCCAGCGCCGCCGATCAAGGCATTCTCTTCGACGCTGACCAGCAGCGAATGTTCCGCCGCCAGGGCGGCAATCAATTGGCGATCGATCGGTTTGACGAAGCGCATGTTGGCTACCGTGGCGTCGAGCTCGTCGGCCGCTTCCAGCGCCGGCGCGAGCATGCTGCCAAAGGCCAGCAATGCGACCTTGCTGCCGCGGCGGCGGATTTCGCCCTTGCCCAGCGGCAGACCGACCAGCGCCTGCTCGATGGCGACGCCCGGGCCGCTGCCGCGCGGGTAGCGCACCGCGCTCGGCCCGTCGAGGTGGAAGGCGGTGGTCAGCATCTTGCGGCATTCGTCCTCGTCGGTGGGAGTCATCACCACCATGTTCGGGATGCAGGTCAGGAAGGAGATGTCGAAAGTGCCATGATGCGTCGGGCCGTCGGCGCCGACAAGACCGCCGCGATCGAGTGCGAAAACTACCGGCAGATTCTGCAGCGCGACGTCGTGCACCAGTTGATCGTAGCCGCGCTGCAGGAAGGTCGAGTAGATCGCCAGCACCGGCCGCATGCCCTCGCAGGCGAGTCCGGCGGCGAAAGTGACGGCGTGTTGCTCGGCGATGCCGACATCGTAGTAGCGTTCCGGGTAGCATTCGCTGAAGCGCAGCAGGCCAGAGCCCTCGCGCATCGCCGGCGTGATGCCGACCAGGCGTGGATCAGCGGCTGCCATGTCGCACAACCAGTCACCGAAAACCTGCGTATAGGTCGGCTTGGCGCCGGTCTTGACGCCAGCGATGCCGACCTCGGGTTTGAATTTGGAGACTCCGTGGTAGAGGATCGGATCGACCTCGGCGAGCTTGTAGCCCTGGCCTTTCTTGGTTATTACATGCAGGAACTGTGGCCCTTTGAGGTTCTTCAGGTTGAGCAGCGTCGGCACCAGCGATTCGAGATCGTGCCCGTCGATCGGGCCGATGTAGTTGAAGCCCAGTTCCTCGAACAGAGTGCCGGGAGTCAGCATGCCCTTGACGTGCTCTTCGGCGCGTTTGGCGAACTCGAGCAGCGACGGCGAGAAGTCGAGGATCTTTTCGCCGGCCTTGCGCGCGGCGTTGAAGGTGTTGCCGGAGAACAGGCGCGCCAGGTAGCGATTGAGTGCGCCTACAGGTGGCGAGATGGACATGTCGTTGTCGTTAAGAACGACGAGCATGTCGGCGTCGGCGACGCCGGCGTTGTTCAATGCTTCAAAGGCCTGCCCGGCAGACATCGCACCATCGCCGATGATCGCCACCACCTTGCGCGTCTCGTGCTTGATCTTGGCGGCCAGCGCCATGCCCAGTGCCGCCGAGATCGACGTCGACGAATGCCCGACGCCGAAGGTGTCATACTCGCTTTCGGCGCGCTTGGGGAATCCCGAGACGCCGCCGTGCATGCGCAGCTTGGCCATGCCGGCGCGTCGGCCGGTGAGCACCTTGTGGGCGTAGGTTTGATGGCCGACGTCCCATACCAGGCGGTCGTGCGGCGTTTCGAAGGTGTAGTGCAGAGCGACGGTGAGTTCGACCGTGCCGAGGTTCGACGACAGGTGTCCGCCGGTTCTCGAGACCGATTCGACGAGGAAGGCGCGCAACTCGTTGGCCAGTTGTGGCAAGTCCCGGCGGTCAAGTTGGCGCACTTGTGCCGGATCGCTGATGGTGTCGAGCAGAGGGTAAAGGGTCATTTTCTTGTTTGGGTCCAGCAGATGCGCGCGGTATTGACCGGCAGCGGTGTCTAGAACTTGCGCTCGGTGATGAAATCGGTCAGTTCGAGCAGGCGCTGGCCGCGTCCGCCGAAGACGGTGAGTGCGGCCAGCGCCTGGCTCCTGAGATCAGCGGCAAATTCGCGGGCTCGTTCGAGACCCATCAGGCTGACGTAGGTCGGTTTTTCAGCGGCGGCATCCTTGCCCGCGGTCTTGCCCAGCGTCGCCGTATTGGCCGTGCAGTCGAGAATGTCGTCAACGACCTGGAAGAGCAGGCCGGCGCGTTTCGCAAAGCGGTCGAGAGAGGTGCTTTCGCTAGCGCTCAGGGCGCTCCCGCAGAGCGCTCCGAGCAGCGCCGCGGCACGGATCAGGGCGCCCGTCTTGAGCGCGTGCATCAGCTCCAGTTCGGGCTGCTCAAGGCTCCGGCCAACCGCCTCGAGGTCGATCGCCTGGCCGCCGGCCATACCAAGCGAGCCGCTCGCTCGTGCCAGCAGGCGCAGCATTTCCAGTTGCCGCCTGGGGTCGCCGAAATCTTCCCTGGCCAGCAGTTCGAAGGCCAGCGACTGCAGGCTGTCACCAACCAGCAGAGCGGTCGCTTCGTCGAACTCGACGTGGCAGGTCGGTCGGCCGCGCCGCAGCACGTCGTTATCCATCGACGGGAGGTCGTCATGGACCAGCGAATAGCTGTGGATCAGTTCGATCGCGCAGGCGACGATTTCGAGTCGCTGCGGCGTCGCCGCGGTCAATTCCCCAGCCGCGAAAGCGAGCAGTGGCCGCACCCGCTTGCCGCCGTTCAGGCCGGCGTAGCGCATCGCCTGGTGCAGGCGCCCCGGCAGCGCCTCGCCGGGAGGCAGGCAGCGGGCCAGCGCCGCTTCCACTTGCGACTGAACGGTATGCATCCAGTCGGGGAAGGCGAGATCAGCCGGCGTCACGGAAACGACCTTGGCAGCGCTCATCGCGCTTCGTCGCCATGGGTTTCGAAAGCGCGCAGCGCGCCATTTTCCAGAATCTGGATCTGCCGTTCGGCGTCGCTGAGTTGCTGCTGGCAATGCTGCAGCAGTTCGCTGCCACGGCGATACGCAGCAAGCGATTCCTCAAGCGGCAGGCGACCCCCTTCCATGTCCTGGACGATCTGTTCGAGTTGCGCGATCGCCGCTTCGAACTTGAGCTGGCCAACGGGCGGATGAGCGTTGGCGGAGGCGCTTGTGTCGGCAGTGCTCTCGAGTTTAGTTCGTGGCATGAGAAGGGCTCGAATCAAACCGCCGAAAATAGCGTATTAGTGGCCTGCTGGTCAAATGGTAGGCATTTCTGTAGCCGCCGCAATGGTCAAGCGGCAACGCCGGCAAGAGCGATTTGCGGGGCGTCTCTGGGCGTGCAATCGGCCGCCAATGGGCCAGCCGGTGCGCACGGCCGAGCCTCGGCTGCGGTCGCCATTCGCGACGCCAACGACGGCCTTTGCCGTCGGTCTGTCGCGCCGTTGGCAGCGAAACCTCCTTGGCGGCAGTGGTGCTACACTTGCGTAACGATAAACGGAGAATGCCATGATAGTCATCGAAAACCAGCCGAAGCGCGTCGAGGTTACGGTCTATGCAGAGTTCACTCTGGCTGATTATCAGGAGTTCGAGAATGCGGTCAATTACGTCATCCAGTTCGAGGGGCAGGTCGACCTGCTTTTCGACCTGCGTGAAATGGCCGATTTCACCCTTGACGTGGCCTGGGAAGATATCGTCTTCTCGCGCGCGCACGCCGACAACTTCAGTCGTATCGCGGTGCTTACCGAAAGCCAGTGGGTGGCCTGGAGCGCATGGTTGTCGCAAATTTTCGTGAACGCTGAAGTGCGCATCTTCGACGACGAACTCGACGCGCGCTCGTGGCTGACCGAAGCAAGTGGCGAGGGATCGGCGTGAGCTACAAGACCTTGGTCAGCAGCGCGATCGTTGCCGATCATCTCGGCGATCGTGGCTGGTCGGTCCTTGATTGCCGGCATCAACTCGCCGATCCTGAAGCTGGCGCCAGAGCCTACGTCGCCGGGCATCTGCCAGGAGCGAGTTTTCTGCACCTCGATCGCCACCTTTCGGGAGCGATGAACGGCAGCAACGGTCGTCATCCCTTGCCCGATCCGCTCGTTCTCGCCGCCAGGCTGGGAGCGGCAGGCGTCTCGCGAGAAAGCCAGGTGGTCGTCTATGACGATTCGGGTGGCATGATTGCCGCCCGTCTGTGGTGGCTGCTGCGGTGGCTGGGGCACGACCGCGTCGCTGTTCTGGACGGCGGCATTGGTCGCTGGGTGAAAGAAGGCAGGCCCTTGTTGACCGAACTTCCGGAGGCGGCGGCGACGGTCTTTGAAGCGTCGCCGCGTGACTGGGTGGTCAGCACCCAGGAAGTGCTCGCCGATATTTACGAAGCGCAGTTGTGTCTGATCGACGCCCGCAGCGCCGATCGCTTTCGCGGCGAGAACGAAACGCTCGACCCGGTCGGCGGGCATATTCCCGGTGCGCGCAATCGTTTCTTTGGCGACAATCTTGACGCCGATGGCTGCTTCCGTCCGGCCAGCGAGTTGCGGCGCGAGTTTCTCGCGCTGCTCGCCGGCTGCGCGCCGCAGCAGGTGGTGATGTCCTGTGGTTCGGGCGTTACCGCCTGCCACAACCTGCTCGCTATGGAGGTCGCCGGGCTGTACCAGGCGCGGCTTTACGCTGGCTCGTGGAGTGAATGGTGTAGCGATCCGGCGCGGCCGGTTGCCTGCCAGGTTTCCTGAGCGCTGACTTCGACACGAAGACCGTCGCCCGGCCGCGCTAGCGGCCGCTGTGGTCAGCAAGCGCGCAGGCTCCTTCTCGTCACTCGGAAGGCGCGCCTAACGACCGCGCGAAGGCTCCCATGCCCATGGGTTGCCGGCGGCGCCGAGACGTCTGTGAGAAAATGCCTGGGAAGTGTCAAGTTCGCGAATACAATGCCGAAGGTAGTCCTTTATCATTCGAACAGCCTGGGAGGGGATGCACCGTGGAACGTCGTCCCGTTTCGCCTCTCGCCAGAATTGCCGGGGAAGTCTTTCTCGTGGTGGCGCCGGGAGGTGGCAGCGAGTGCCCCGAGAAAGCTTTCTCGTCAGCTGAAGCGGAGTACGCCGCTGGCGAGTCCAAGGCCGTGGTGATTCGGCTGCGCAGTCTGCGGCAAAGCAATCCACAGTTCACCGACGCTCGTCTGCTCCTCGGCCAGATTCTTCCCGATCTCGGTCAGTACAACAGGCGGCCGGCTGATTTTCCGCCGCAGCACAGTCGCTCGCCCGAGGCGAGTGCCGACGTCCTCGCCAGCCAAGCCGACGCGCAGTTCATCACGGGCAACGTGGAAGAGGCGAAGACAGCGATTCGACACTCCGTCGAAGCCGGTCCCGAAAACCTTGCTGCGGCCATCTTGACGGCATCGATCACCGCCTCCGTAGGGAACCAGGAAGCGGCATCGTCGGTGATCGATACGCTCTTGTCTCGCCAACCGAAGTCGGCCGAGGCGCTGTCGGCCACGCCGACGAAAAGTCCTGATGTGTAACGTCCGCCTTCCTTGTTTGTTTTTCTTGTCCGCGCGAGGCCTAATGGGGAACTTGACTTCCGGCCTGGCTGCCTTGTTGATCGCCGTCGGGTCGGCGCATGCCGCAGACGGCTCGGCCATCGACTCATGGTCGCTGACGGGGCTGAAGGCACAGATCGTTCCGGCAATCTGGATCGCCGAGGGCAGTGAATTCGCCCGTCATGTTCCGTCCGATGGCGCCGGCTTTCTCGAAGTTCGTGGCCGTTTGCGTGTGCCGCCCGGCGCCCGCTTCGATCCGGTTGTGCTTGCCGAAATCCGGGTCAGGAACGCAGCAGGCGAGCGCCCGCAGGAACTGGTGACCTTCGGCGCGAGCATCGCGATGTGTCGTTACGTCGCTCGAGAGGTGTCCCGGCAAGATGTGTCGACCATGACCGTCGCCAAGGGAAGCCGCCTTTCTGCGTCGCGCGACAGCCCTGATGCGCCTCGGAAGCTGCGCTGGGAGGGGGAGGATGGCGATCTGTGCTTTGCTTTTCCCGCGGTAGCCAGGGTGGGCGACGAGCTGTTGCTCGAATTCGCCGGAGGGTCCTTCACTGTGCCGGTGATCGAGCAGGTGGCGGCGGCCACGAAGGCCGCCGATGCCGGCGAACAAGCCTCATCGAAACCCTGGGAACGGCTACGGAGCACCTCTCGCGCGGTCTGGGCGATAGCCGCGGCTGGCTTGCTGCTTCTTGGCTCAGGCGTGTTTGTCGCCTGGAGTTGGCGGCAGCGTCGGACGGCTGTCCCGGCAAGCAGCCCGGTATCAGTCCCGGTACCCGCGGGACCCTTTCTTGCCGCAGCCAGCGTCAAGGCAAGCGACGTTGACATTCGCCTTGCCGGTTCTGACGCCGAGCAGGAAAAGCTGGCCGAGCCGGGGCGGGTTTCTACACTGCACTGCCGCACCACCTTCGCCCCGATGGCAAAGAACGCCGGGCCGGGAAAGGCTGACTTCGACGCGGCTTTGCGCATGCTCCTCGGCGAGGAGTTTTGTGCGGCCGACGCACTGCTGGTTCAGGCCATGACGAAAGGGCTGGCGCCCGCCTTCGAGTGCGGCGCCTGGGCGCTGCGCGGGCAGGCGGCGGTTGCTCGGGGGCAGATGCAGTTGGCGATCCGGTGTTTTCTGAACGCCCTTGGTGGTGAAGAAGTCACGTTGCAGGCGGCTTTGCCAGCTGCCATGCATCTGGCCGTGATCTATCGGGCGCTGAAGCTGCGCGCCGACGCGGAAAAGATGGAAGCAGTTGCCAAGGCGATCAACAGGGTCGGCGTGACGCTCGACGCCGAAGCGGTCAGTGTGATCTTGCAGCATGCGCAAGCGTACAGAAACGCTCTCCGGGAAAAACGGCCGTCCTGGCTCAGAAGGCTGCTTGGGCGCCTCTTCCAACGATCGACTTCGACAGCCGCGTCATAAGGTCACTGCTGCCGACTGATGCTGTCGAGAACCGCCGACGCTTGCGCCGGGCCGATGTTTTTCAGAACCTTGTTCAGAAAGATCGGTGGCTGGCGTCAAGTCAACCTGATTTGTGCCGCTGCTTGGTCGCCATCGCCGGCCCCAACAAAGGCTCCTGCCAGCGTGCCTTGACGGCACCGAGCGAAGGCCACGGTCCACCGGAAGCGGCGGCGATCGACGGTCGAAAGCCCAAAAAAGACAAACTCAGTGACAGCCATGGCGAATCATTCAGCCCGAATCAGTACAGAGAAGTCGAGTTTTCCCACGTGACACCCCCGATCCAACGGGCGCCTTGGCAGAAACAACTGGCACGGGCTTGAACGACGCGGACGATCTGCAAGAGCGCCATGCGCGGCGCCCTGTGGTCGCTTCCGCTCGGGCCGGCAGCTGGCCATATTGTGCGCAGCGCATCTCTGCTATCCAGCCGTCGAAGAAAAAAGGCGGCTAAAAAGCCGCCGCCCTGATCAGAAGTCCTGATGACTTCAGCTGCGACGCCGCCGGCGGGCAAGCGATCCGCCGAACAGCCCGGCGGCCAGTAGAGCCAGGGTCCCCGGCTCGGGGATCGAAACCGGCTCCGTGGTAATCAGCGAGGCGAAATGGACGGTCGTGTCCTGCCCTTCAGGCGTCCGGAAACCGAGGCAGGGCGTGGGAGCGCCGACTGCAGTGCACGCTGCTGACGGGAGCGGGTTTAGCCCCGCACCCTGTTCAAAGAAGCTGATGAAATAGGTCTGATTCTGCAGAGGGCCGCCAACGCCGTCCAGGTCGTACTGAAAGGCGAAGTTGAGCGAGCCCTGATCGGTGACATAGATGTCGGCGCAACCAGCAGAATTGACTCCTACTCCGTTGGCGCCCCCGTCTGCGCACGGATTGGCGTCATTCGGCGTCTCCAGGAACTTCACGCCAAAGGTGATCGGTGCGGCGGGCAGACTAGCACCCCCTGGCGAGAACGGGGTTAGTATCAGGGTGGAAATGATATCGAGCGATTTCAGTGTCGTGCCAGTGATTGGTCTATTCCGGTGCGTGATGTCGACGTTCGCGACTGACGGGCCGTTGGTGATTACCTGCTCATTGCTTGGCGAGTTGGTGATGTCCAGGCCGCTTCGCCCTGATCCGGTGTCGGTACCCCAACGCAGGCTCTGGTTGTTGACGACGGTTACGCCGTTGGGCTGTATGCAATCGTTGGTGCTATCGCAGATGGTAGTCGTATTGAAAACGCTGGCAACGTTGACTGTCCAGACGTCGACAATGCCGTTGGTCATGTCTGCGTGCGCACTGAAGGGCACGAATGTAGCAGCAAGGCCGATAGTGCTCGCGACAAGGCATGCCAGTTTGTTTCTTTGAGTAATCATGTCAAGACCTCCGAGAAGTAGTCGCGCCCCTTGCGCGCTCAACACTGAATAGCAAGAAGCAGGCCAAGATAATATGTTCACATTAAATTAATACATAGGCAATTTCACGCCACGTCCCAGGCCGCCAGATGTAAAAATCTCCGACACCTCCGGAGCAATCGCTCGCGATCGCGGTGGCGGCGGGCCGCCACGCTTGCTGCCCGCCGCCTGCTCCGCTCAGCGAGCGTCCAGCAGCTTCCTGACTTCAGCGTGTTCGCGGAAGCTGTCACCGAGCTTCGCCAGGACCTCCAGCTCCCGGCGGGCGCCGGTCGGATCACCGGATTTGATCAGCGCCTTCGCCAGATTGAAGCGCAGGTTGGCCGCGTTCGGAGCGGCTGCGGAAGCCCGCCTGAGGATCTCGGTGCCGCGCACCAAATCGCCGCGCTCGACCAGGAGCCATCCCAGTGTGTCCAGGGTATTCGGGTCATCTGGCGCCAGCCGGCTGGCGCGCTCGGCGTAATCGAGCGCCATCGGATCGCCTGCGCGACCCGCCGCCCAGGCCAGATTATTGAGCGCCCGCAGGTTGTTCGGCGAGTCCGCCACCACTTCCTTGTAAATGCGTACGGCGGTGGGGTAGTCCCTGGCCGCCAGGGCGGAGTCCGCAAGATAGCTGCGGACAATAAGGTCCTTGGGATTCAATTTTGCCCAGTCGGCCGCCGCCTTGGCCGCCTCCGCCGTCCTGCCGGACTTGATCAGCGCCGAATGCAGGCCGATTACCAGCTGTGGTGCGTTCGACTTCTCGATCCCGGTCTTGAGGACGCGAACGGCCTCTGGCCAATTGCCCTGCTGAACGAAAGCCTTGGCCTCGAGAAAATAGCCCACTGGCGCGTCCGGCTGCGACCGCTGCAGCTCGCGTGCGGCCTCGATCATCTCCGCAGGGCTTGCGGCCGACCCTTGCAGTGCCAGCAGACGCAGGCCGGCGGGCCTGAAACCCGGCTGCAAACGAATCGCCTCGCGCAGGGTGGTGATGGCGGCGTCGCCGTCGCCATTCGCCAGCTGCAGGTCTGCCAGGCGAACCAGCAGCACCGGCGACCCGGACGAGCTCTCGATGGCCTTCGCCAGGGTGTTCACCGCCAGTTCGGGTTTGCCCGCCTGAATCTGCAACTCGGCGAGCAGCGTCAGCAGGCGCGTGTTGCCCGGAATCGCCCTGGTCGCCTCCTCGGCAACGGTCACGGCCCGATCGTAGTCTCGACGGCTGGCGTAAAAAGCGGCCAGTGAAACTCTTACGTTGACGTCCTTCGGCGCGACCTCCAGGGCTTTTACCACGACCGCGCGCACCGCATCGGCTTCCGAGTTGCTGTCATGAAGCCACTCCGCATAGGCCAACAGCAAGTCGGCATCCTGCGGTCGTTTGTCGATCGCGTCTTTGAAGCGCTTCTTCGCCCGTTCGCTCCTGCCGTCGGCGAGATCAAGGCGCGCCAAATGACGCAAGGGAGCGACCAGATCCGGCCTGAGCTCGTACGCTCGTTCAAACGCCGGCCTCGCCTCGGCCCTGTGTCCGGCCGCAACCAGCACTTCACCCTCCAGCGTAAGGATGCGCACATCGCCCGGACGTTTGTTGGCCATCGTCGCCAGAACTTTGAGCGCCTTGTCGAATTCCTGTCGCCCCACATAAAAATTTATCAGGAGGAGATCCGCCTCTATCGACGAGGTGCCCACAGCCGACGCTTCTATCAGGGTGTCGATGGCCCCGGCGTCACCGCTGGCCATACGCGCCACCGCCAGACTGGTAAGCGCCCTGGCGTCCTTTGCCCCGAGCGCGTTCGCTTTCTCGAACAGCGAACGCGCCTTTTTGGTATCGCCGGCGTTCAGGTACACCGCCGCCGCCGCCATCAAAGCGCGAGGTTGGTCACCCGCTCGTGAAACCATGTCCTGCGCCAGCAGTAAAGCACTGTCCACGCGGTGCGTTCGGAGCATTATCCCCATCAGAGCCTGCTGTGCCGGCAGGTTGTTTGGATCCTTCTCCAACACCTTGCTCAAACCGTGTTCAGCGAGCTCGTACGCTCCCAGCTCAGCATTGATCATCCCTGACAGGAGCAAGGAGGGACCGAATTCCGGAGCCGACTTCAGGGCCAGGGCAATATGGTCACGCGCCGCGGTCAGGTCCTTGTCGCGAAACGCCAGCAGCGCCAGGACGTGCTCGGTCTGCGGGTAGCCTGCCGCAGCGGCCTGCATGTTCTCGACCTGTTTTCTCGCATCTGCCATCCTGCCCGCTTGCCAGAGCAGCATGACCGCCGTGTAATGGGCGGCAACATCGGTAGGCCGGAGTTGCGTCAGCGTCTGCAGGGCCTGAATGGCGGCCTGCTGATCACCCTTCCCCTGGGCAATGCTCGCCTTGGCCCGCAAAGCTGCGACTGATTTCGGCTGACGCACCAGGACCTCGTCGATGGCCACGGTTGCGGCGCCGTAATCTCCCTCGACGCCGGTAATCAGCGCCGTCGCAATGGCGGCACCGAGATGGCCGGGACTGGCTTCGACGGCTTGCGAAACCGCCGCCTTTGCCGCCTCGACATGGCCCAGGATCAGTTGCGCGAACGCTTGACTGACCAGAACCTCGGCCCTGGCCTCGGGCATCCTGATCTGCTGCGGGGAAAAATCGGCGAGGACTTTTTTGTAGTCGCCGCGCTCCAGCAGCGCCCGAGCCAGCAAGGGCTTGATGATGTCGGTGTCGATTCCCGCGTCGAACGCCCGCCGCAGTTCCTTCTCCGCCGTGGTTGCATCGCCGTTCTCAAGGAGGAGCTGTCCGAGCAGAAGGCGCGCCTCGCCGTACTCGGGATCAGTCGCCAGGATGCTGCGCAGCCGAATGATGGCGGCGTTGGCTTGGCCACCAGCCTGGTCGACTCGTGCCAGGGCCAAGGACTCCTCGCGGTTTTTGCCACAAGCGCTCAGCGACACGGCCAAGACGATCGCCGCCGCGCTGCCAAGGAGACGACGGATGTAATAGTTCTCGGACATGACAGATTTCCTCCTGCGTTTTTTTTCGGTCGGGCCGCTTGTCTCCGGGCGCTTGTGAAGCGAGCGGCGGGCAAGCTGGTCGGCTGGGCATGCCACCCACTCAGCCCAAGCTTGCTTTCATTCAAGAATCCCGCCTGCTCCCGGTTTCCCGGACTACAAGGCGATGACGCTCGTAGTGGCGTCCTTCACAGTGGCGGGCAACGCACCGAGCCTGCGCTACGCAACGTGTTGGCGGAGAGCGCACCGATGGCATTCTGCGGTGCCTTGGTCGCTTCCAAAATCACCGACTGTTGAACGGCCAGAAGCACGGCCCTGGGAATTGTAATGCAATCGGCGGCGGCGTAATGGCGAGCGAGTCGGTGAATTGCCGAGTCCGTGCGGCGGCCGTTCAACAGATCGAGACGCTGTTCCAGCGGCCGAATGCAAGCCTGCCAGCCAGTCGTGGACTGAGGTTGGCACTTGAGTCGTCGAACCTCGCCACAGCGGTAGCCGCTTTCGTTGCCGTGGTTCGAAAGCTACGAGCGGCGTCAGGTCGCCGGGTTCCGGGCGCCTTTACCGCATACGCGGCGCGAATACCTTACAGGCATTATCTGCCGCCGGGCCGGCGGCGACGGCAAAAGCAACATCAATGCTTCCCGGTGAACGCCGCACGGATTATGATCGTGCGTTAGTGTGCCGCGCAGGCGGACCGCTTTGGGCTGGACGCCGGCAAGGATATCCAGGCGCAGGCCGCCAGCTTGCTGGCTGATTTACGGAAGCGTCGTCTCGGGGAGGAAGTGCGGTGGTAAAGGTGCCTGCTGTTCGGCGCAGGAAAGACAGGTTTGGCTTCTCCCTGGTCCTGGTCCTGGTCCTGGCTTTGGCTGTCGGCAGTCTGCTGTCGTTTTCGGCGATGGCGGCGACGGTTGGCAGCGTCTTTGTTTCGTACGCCGTCGACGACGTTCCACGCTATGCCAGCGAGCGTCTGGATGGCAGCTACCGGTTGTTCATTCGCGGCCAGGAGGTGCCAGAGGCTCGGCGCCGCGCGTCGTCGCCAGTGGCCCGCACGAGTGATCGGCAGGGCCAGCGGCAACTGACGCCCTTGATCGAACACTACGCGCGCGTCCATCGCGTGGCGCCGGAACTGGTCGCGGCGGTGGTCAGCGTCGAGTCCGGCTTCAACGCCGCGGCGGTGTCGCCGAAAGGCGCGCTGGGAGCGATGCAACTGATGCCGGCGACGGCGGCGCGCTATGGGGTGACCAACGCCGCCGACGCGGCACAGAATATCGACGCCGGCGTGCGTCACCTCAAGGACCTGCTCGATCTGCATCGGGGCAACGTGGCGCTGGCGCTGGCGGCGTATAACGCCGGCCAGGGAGCCGTCGCCAGGCACGACGGCCGCATCCCGCCTTACCGCGAAACCATGCTTTACGTACCGGCGGTCCTGGCCGCCGCCGCACAAAGGAACAAGCCGTGATCGTCTGCCCACCCATCGCCCGCCGCAATTCGCCGTCCCGGCAATCGTCAGCTGGCCGTCGCGGCCGCGCGACCATCGCTGCCGCGTCTGCCGTCGGCGGCTTTACGCTCCTCGAACTGCTGGTCGTCGTCACCATCATCGGTCTGCTCGCCGCCTACGTCGGCCCGAAATACTTTTCGCAGCTCGGCCGCTCCGAACAGGGCGTCGCCAAGGCACAGGTCGAGGCCTTCGCGCGCGCCCTCGATACCTACCGCCTGGAGGTCGGTCAGTATCCGAGTAGCGAAGAGGGCCTCAATGCGCTGCTCGTCAAGCCGGCCAACGCCGGCAAGTGGAATGGGCCCTACCTCCAGAAAGCGGTGCCGCTTGATCCCTGGGGTCGCGTCTACCTCTATCGCTCGCCGAGCGCCAGCGGCGACTTCGAGATCGTTTCGTACGGCAAGGACGGCCAGCCAGGTGGCACCGGCGACGCCGCCGACATCAACTATCCATGAGCAGGCGGCGGGACCAGAATGCGCTTTGAGGTGCGTGCCTTATCGCCCGACAACCTGGTCGAGACGCACACCGTAGACGCGTCGGATGCCGGCGAGGCCGCTCAACTGCTGCAGCAACGGCGATTGCAGCCGCTGTCGATCAAGGCCGCCAGCGGTGCCGGCGCCAATTCGCCGCACCTGCCGGGGCGCGCCAGCCGATCGTTTTCGCTGCTCCTGTTCAGCGCCGAACTGCTGGCCTTGCTTGAAGCGGGGCTGAGTCTGGTCGAGGCCTTCGAAGCGCTGCTCGACAAGGAGGCGGCGCCGACTTCGCGGGCGGTACTCGAGCGGCTGACCAGAGACCTGCGCGAGGGCCTGCGCTTCTCGGCGGCCCTGGCCCGGCAAGCCGAGGTCTTCCCGCCGCTGTACGTCGGCATCGTTCGCGCCGCCGAAGGAACCAGCAACCTGCCGCAGGCCTTGTCGCGCTACATCGACTACCAGACGCGACTCGACACGCTGCGTAACAAGGTTCTCAGCGCGGCTATCTACCCGGCGATCCTGCTCGCCGTCGGTTGCGGCGTGACCTTGTTCCTGATGGCTTACGTCGTGCCGCGCTTCGCCGGCGTGTACCAGGGCAGTGGTCGTTCGCTGCCGTGGCTGTCGCAACTGCTGATCGACTGGGGGCAATTCGCCGGTGCGCACGCCAAGGCCGTCATCTGGGGCCTGCTGGCGCTGGTCGCGGCGATCGCCTACTGGCTGCGGCGCTTCATTGGCAGCGGTCGCTGGATCCTTTTTCTGACGCGCTTGCCGGGAATCGGCGAACGCGTGCGGGTGATCGAGTTGTCGCGGCTCTATCTGACCACCGGCATGCTGCTCGAAGGTGGCATTCCGATCGTCGCCGCGCTGGATATTGTCGGCAACACCGTCTCGCCGAAGACCCGCGAGGCGCTGCGTCTGGCGCGGGCGATGGTCTCCGACGGCGGCACGCTGTCGCAGGCTTTTGACAGCAGCGGTCTGGCGACGCCGGTCGCCCTGCGGCTGCTGCGTGTTGGCGAAAGATCCGGGCAGATGGGCGCGATGTTGACGCGCTCGGCGATGTTCTACGAAGGCGAGAGCGCGCGCTGGATCGAACGCTTCGCCAAGGTTTTCGAACCCTTGCTGATGGTCGCCATCGGCCTGCTGGTCGGGCTGATCGTGGTCCTGCTGTACATGCCGATCTTCGACCTCGCGGGGAGCCTGCAATGAACGCCGTCGGCGACGCGCGTGGCGACAGCTTCGACGATGCGCTGTTGCAGAAAGCGCGCCAGCTGGCCAGTGTTTCGGGACGATCGGTGGTCGGCGAACTCGAAGCGCTGACCGGCGTCGAGCCGCGGCGCCTGGTCGCTGAACTGGCGCGGCGCTTTCGTCTGGTGGTCATGGACACCAGCGAGATGCTGGCGTGTGCGGCGGCCTTCGACCTGCTGCCGCTGGTCAGGGCGCAGCTGCGCGGTTGCCTGCTGCTGCGTTCACCGCTGGCCGGCGCCGCCAGTCAGATCGTCGGCGTGATCGCCGATCCCTTCGACAGCGATGCCATGGTCTGGCTGGCCAGCCTGGTCGACGCCCCGGTTCACTTCTGTCTGGCATTGGCGGCAGACATCCAGGCGTATCTGTCAAAGCACGAAGAATCGGTGCACGCCGTGCACTCGCTGGTGCACGAGACCAGCGCGACGCCGGAGCGCTACCAGAGCGCCGAGGTGCTCAGTTTCGCGTCGGTCAGCGGCGCCGCCAGCCCGGCCGTCAAGCTGGTTAACTCGACCGTCTATGACGCTGTGCGGGCCGCTGCCAGCGACGTCCATCTGGAGAGCACGCCGACCGGGATCACCATCAAGTACCGCCTCGACGGCGTCCTCGACAGCGTCGCGCAGATCAACGGCGTGGCGCTCGCCGAGCAGGTGATCTCGCGCCTGAAGGTGCTCGCCGAGCTCGACATCGCCGAACGGCGAACGCCGCAGGACGGCAGCTTCCGGGTGCAGGTGGCCGGCCGTGACATCGACCTGCGGGTGTCGATCATGCCGAGCATTCACGGCGAGGACGCGGTGGTGCGAATCCTCGACAAGCGCGGCGTGATCGAAGCGCATGGTTCGCTGACGCTCGACCTGCTCGGTTTTGACGAGCACTCGCTGAAAGTCCTGCGGCGCCTGGTCGCCGAGCCCTACGGGATGCTGCTGGTCACCGGGCCGACGGGTTCGGGCAAGACGACGACGCTGTACGGCGCAATTTCCGAGATCAACAATGGCCGCGACAAGATCATCACCATCGAAGACCCGGTCGAGTACCAGTTACCCGGAGTCCTGCAGATCCCGGTCAATGACAAGAAGGGCCTGACCTTTGCGCGCGGCCTGCGGTCGATCCTGCGGCACGACCCGGACAAGATCATGATCGGCGAAATCCGCGACCACGAGACCGCTGAAATTGCCGTCCAGTCGGCGCTGACCGGGCATCTGGTGCTGACCACGGTGCATGCCAACAACGTCTTCGACGTCTTCGGTCGCTTCACGCACATGGGCATCGACCCCTACGCGTTTGCTTCGGCGCTGAACGGCATCTGGGCGCAACGCCTGTTACGCGTCAACTGCGCGCGTTGCAGCGAAGCCTATACGCCCAGCGCCGGCGAACTCGAGCGTTTCGCGATGAGCGCCGACGAGCTGGCGCGTTGTGACTTTCGCCGCGGTAGCGGCTGCGGCGATTGTCGTGGCACGGGTTATCGCGGCCGCAAGGCGATTGCCGAGATCCTCAACCTCAACGACGAGCTGCGCGAATTGATCATCGACAAGCGACCGATCCGGCAACTGAAGGAAGCGGCCTACCGCAGCGGTACGCGCAGCCTGATGGCCGCGGCCCTGCGCCTGGTGGCGAGCGGTGAAACGACCCTGGAAGAGTTGCACCGTGTCACGCTTTCAGGCTGAGAGCCTGCTGCTCGGCTGCGCCGCCGACGGCGCCGTCTTGCTGACCGATCCGGTGCAGCCTGGTGCCGCCGTCGACATCCTGGCGACTTTGCCGGTGGAGCGCTCGGCAGGCGCCACGGCCGCCGGCCTGGCCGCTGCGCTGCCCGGTCTACAGCTCGACACCCGCGTCGCCGCCGGCCAGAAGTGCGCCTTGACGGTGACGCTCGACGACGGTCTGTGCAGGAGCTTTGTCGTCACGCCGCCGCGCGGCGCCCGCGGCCTGCGCGAACTGCGGGCCAGCGCGGCAGCGCGTTTCGCGGCGCTTTACGGCGAGTCCGCCGAGCAATGGCTGGTGGTCGCCGACTGGCACGCGCTGGCGCCGTTCGTCGCCAGCGCGCTGCCGCGCGCGCTCTGGCAGGCGCTACAGCAGTTGGCGCAGACGCGCGGCTGGCGTCTGGCGTCGGTGAGTCCGGCCTTCGTCCGCGTCGGCAACCGTCTGTGCGCGTCGATCCCGGCCGATGGTTGCTTGCTGGTCGGTTTTGCGCAGACCCTGACGCTGCTTGCCACGCGTGCGGATCAGGTCGCCGGGCTGCGCAGCCTGCGGCTGGCCGCTGCGCCGGACCTGGCCGAGCTCGAAACGCTGCTCGAACAGGAGCTTCTGCGATTGCCGGCCGCCACGGAGCGTGGCCGGCAATCGCTGCTCTGGGCGGGCGCTGCCGACTGGCTGCCGGCAGCGGCGACGCTGGCCGGCGTCGCGTCGCGGGTGATCCCTTCGCGCCGTGTCGTGACGCCCGCCGGCGGGCAGTCGACGGCCGGCCAACTGGCGTCGGCGGGCAGTTGCCGATGAAGCCGCTGCACATCGATTTCGTCGACCGGCCGCCGTGGCGCCTGCCGATTGCCGGGCGCGCCAGGACGATCCTGATCGCCCTGGCGACCGTCGTCTTGCTGGCTGGCGTGGCGCTCGCCTGGTACGCGCTGCAACTCGGTCGGCAGGTGGCCGAGACCTCGCAGGCGATCGCCCTGGCGCGCCGCGAATTGCTCACGCACACGCCACCAACGCCGCCGCCGCTGCGCCTCTCGGAGGCGCAGGTCCTGGCCATCAACGCCGCCATCGGGCAGCTCAATACGCCCTGGCCGGCGCTGCTCGATGGCTTCGAGAGCGTCGCCAGCGCCGACGTCGCCCTGCTGCAGATCGAACCCGACAAGCGGCGGCGACTGGTCAAGGGCGTCGCCGAGGCCAAGGACCACCAGCGGATGCTCGACTACCTGGCGGCGCTCGGATCGGCGCCACCGTTTGCTCGGGCGATGGTCACCCGGCAGGAAATCAACGAGAAGGATGCCAACCGGCCGCTCCGCTTCATGTTCGAAGCGCTGCTCGACGAGCCCGCCCAGGAGGGCCGGTGAACAAGCTGACGCTGATCGCCGAGCAACTGCGGCTGCGCGCCGAGCTGTGGCTGCAGCGCCACGGTCCGTGGTCGCTGGCGCTGGCGGTGATCGGCGCGGCGCTGCTGGCACTGGCCTTGATCGTGATTCCCGGGCTGCAAGCCGAGCTGGCCGACAAGCAGAACGAACAGCAGACGACTCTAGCCGAGTTGCAGACGCGCGCGCGTGGTGCGCCGCCGCCTGCCGTGCCTCGGCAATCGGCGTCGGAACGTCACTACCAGGCCTTCCAGCAGACGCTCGCCGACGACCGCCAGGTGCTGGCCAGCATCCAGGCCATTCTCGACTCGGCAGCCAGCCATCAGCTGCGCAGCACGCGTGCCGAGTACCAGCGTGGCCGTGCGCCCTTGGCCAACGCCGAGACGCTGCAGATGACCGTGCCGCTGTCCGGGCGCTATCCCGATGTTCGCCGCTGGATCGAAGAGATCCTCGCCACGCAGGCTTTCGTCGCGGTCAATGAACTGGCTTTCAAACGGGCGGAAATCGGCCTCGACGAGATCGAGGCCAGGGTTCGCCTGACCATCTGGCAGCACCCGGCGAAGCCGTCGGAAGGCCTTCGCGACGTCGCGACCGACGAGGCGGCGCGGTGAACGCCCGTCGTCTGATTCTTTTCGGCTCGTTGGTCGTCGCCGCGTGGCTGGCCTTGTTCGGCGACAAAACGCCGTCCGACCCGACGGCCGTCGTCGCGGTCGCCGTCGACCGCCGCCGCGCCGACGGCCGCTCTCTTCCCGCCACCGCGTCGGCCGAGGAAAAAGTGCTGAAGCTCGAGGTGGCGGCACTGATTCCGCGCGCGCAACTGATTCCGAGCGCTGCCGATGGACACGCGTATCGCGATCTGTTCGCGCCGCTGAGCTGGGCGCCGCCGCCGCGGCCCGAAAGATCGGCGAATCCGCCGCCAGCGATGGCGCCACCGCTGCCCTTCGTGTACCTTGGCAAGAAACTGGAAGCCGGGCAATGGGAGGCTTATCTCGGTAACGGCGAGCAGGTGTTCATCGTTCGCGAGGGGATGACGCTGGCCGGCATTTACAAGGTCAAGGCCGTCAGGCCGCCGACGCTGACGCTGATTTACCTGCCGCTGAAACAGTCGCAAACCATCCCGATCGGAGGATCACCCTAGTGAGCAAGGAACAATCGGCGCCGGGCCGACCGCGGGCCGGCTGGCGTCGCTGCCTGCTCGTGGCGGCAGCGCTGCTGCTGGCCGGCTGTGCGGCCCAGAACGCGTTCAAGGAAGGACAGGATCTTCTGGCGGCCGAGCAGGTCGACGCCGGGCTGGCCAGGATCCAGGAAGCGATCGCCCTTGAACCGGCTTCGGCCGAGTATCGCATTGCCTACCTGCGGGCCGTGGACCGCTACGTCACCGCCAGTATCGACAAGGGCGAACGCGCGCTCGCCGAAGCGCGTTACGACGCCGCCGACGCTGCCTTCCAGCGGGCACTGCAGCTGCAGCCCGGCAACGAGCGGGCGCTGGCGGGGATGCGCCTGGTCGCTACGGCACGTTTGCACGATCGCCTGTTCGCCGAAGCCACCGCCGCCTGGAGCAAGCAGGACCTGCTCGCCGCGCGCGCCAGCTTGCGCCAGATCCTGGCGACCAACCCGAAGCACGAGCGCGCGCTGGCGCTGTTGCGCGTGCTTGACGAGAGCAGCGCTCGCGTCGCCAAGGATTCGGTGCTCGCTGCCGCGTACCGCAAGCCGATCACCATCGAATTCAGGGATACGCCGCTGATGACGGTCTTTGAGGTGATTTCGCGAACGTCGGGCCTCAACTTCGTCTTTGACAAGGACCTGCGCGCCGATCAGCGGACGACCATCTATCTGCGCAACAGTAGCATCGAGGCGGCGATCAACGTCTTGCTGCTGACCAACCAGCTCGAGCAACGCGTTCTCGACGGCAACTCGATCCTGATTTATCCGAATACGCCGGTCAAACAGCGCGACTACCAGGAGCTGACGGTCAAGACCTTCTACCTGGCGAATGCCGACGCCAAGACCGTCGCCGCGACGCTCAAGACGATCCTCAAGAGCAAGGACCTGGTCGTCGACGAGAAGCTGAACCTGGTCATGCTCCGCGACAGTCCCGAGGCGATTCGCCTGGCCGAGAAGTTGATTGCCGTGCAGGACATACCCGAACCCGAGGTGATGCTCGAGGTGGAAATCCTTGAGGTCAAGCGCTCGCGGCTGCGCGATCTGGGCGTCAAATGGCCCGAGGCGATGGCTCTCCGGCCGCTGCCGCTGGAAGGGCTGACGCTCAACGACCTGCGCAACATCAACTCGTCGACGATCGGCGTTGCCGTCGGCCCGACGGTGATCAACGCCCGCCAGCTCGACAGCGACGTCAATTTGCTGGCCAATCCGCGCATCCGCGCACGCAACCGCGAGAAGGCCAAGATTCTGATTGGCGAGCGCGTGCCGAACATCACGTCGACGATTACCGCGACCGGCTTCTCGTCGGAGTCGGTCGCCTACATCGACGTCGGGCTGAAGCTCGACATCGAACCGACGATCTATCTCGACAACGAAGTGGCGATCAAGGTGACGCTGGAAGTCAGCAACATCGTCAACAAGGTCGAGACCAAGTCGGGAACGGTCGCCTACCAGATCGGCACGCGCACGGCGACCAGCGTCCTGCGCCTCAAGGACGGCGAGAATCAGCTGCTCGCCGGTTTGATCAGCGATGAGGACCGGCGAACCGCCGACAAGCTGCCTTTCCTGGGCGATATCCCGATCCTCGGCCGGCTGTTCGGCAGCCACAACGACGAAGGGATCAAGACCGAGATCGTGCTCTCGATCACGCCGCGGATCATTCGCAACATTCACCGTCCGGAGGCGCATCTGTCGGAATTCGGCGCGGGTACCGAAAGCAATTTCCGTGCTCGGCCTGAGGGAGGCGGTGCCGGCACCTTGTTCGGTGTGTCGGCCGCTACGGCTAGCGGCGGTGCCTCGCCACTCGGGTCGGTGGCCAACCCGGCGGCGATTGTGGCCGCTGGCGCTGGCAGCGTGCCGCTGCCGTCGCCAGCCGGCGGCGGCGCGGCGGCGGCTTCGGCATCGATGGCCGATGGCGAGGCCGCGGTGCCGCCCGGTGGCTCGGCGCAGTTGCTCTGGCAGGGCCCGACCGACATCAAGGCGGGTGACACTTTTGCGCTACAACTGGTGATGCAGGCCGATCGGCCGGTGGTCAGCCTGCCGCTGGCGATCGCTTTCGACCCGCGCCTGCTGCAGGTCGCCGGCGTCAGCGAGGGGGGCTTCCTTGGCCAGGGGGGGGCGCAGACCAGTTTCACCTATCGCGTCGATCCCGGCGGGCAGCTGCTGATGACCGCGACGCGCTCCGGCGATGGCGGCGCGACCGCTGCGGATATCGTCGCCACGGTCAACTTCCGCGCCGTCGCGGCCGGCAGCTCGCGCGTCGAGCTGATCACCATCGCCCCGGTCGCTGCCGGTGGGGCAACGATCCGCGCCAATCTGCCGGGTCCGCACGTGCTGACCATCGAGCAGTGATCGATGATGGCGCCGACCGGGGGTTCGCTGTGCCGACCAAAGCCGGCGCCGCGCCGAGCAGCGCGTGGTTTTTCGCTGATCGAGCTGCTGATTACCCTCGCCGTCCTCGCGGTGCTCGCCGGGGTTGTCGTGCCAGTAGCCCAGACGGCGGTGCAGCGCAGCAAAGAGCAGGATCTCGGACGTGCCTTGCGCGAAATCCGTGGCGCCCTTGATCAGTACAAGAAGGCCGCTGACGAAGGTCGCATCAACAAGGCGGTGAGCGACAGCGGCTACCCGGCGACGCTGCAGGTGCTGCTCGAAGGCGAGGAAGACCTGCGTGACCCCAGGCATCGCAAGATTTACTTCTTGCGCCGGATTCCCCGCGATCCGATGCATCCGGACGCCCGCGTCTCACCGGCCGACACCTGGGCCAAGCGCGCCTACGCCAGCGAACCCGACGCCCCGCGCGAGGGCGACGATGTGTACGACGTTTATTCGAAATCCGGCGGCGTCGGACTGAACGGCGTGCCGTACCGGCAATGGTGACGAGCAGCGGTCGGCGCCGGCCGTCGCGGCGGCGCGAGTGTCTGGGCTTCACGCTGATCGAGTTGCTGGTCGTGCTGTCGATCATCGCCCTGCTGCTGACGCTGGCGGTGCCGAGGTACTTCAACAGCATCGATACGGCGAAGGAAGCGGTGCTGCGCGAGAATCTACATCTGGTTCGCGAAACGATAGACAAGTTCTATGGCGACAAGGGGCGCTATCCCGACAGCCTCGACGAACTGGTCAGTGAGAAGTACCTGCGCGCGCTGCCCTACGACCCGGTCACCGGCAGTGCCGGCACCTGGCTGCTGATTGCCCCGAGCGGCGCCGACGCCAAAGGCGGCGTGTACGACCTGAAGAGCGGTGCGCCCGGGGCGAGCCGCGATGGCCAGCCCTTCGCCGACCTCTAGCATGGAGAAACATGGCGATCGCGACCGCATGGCCCGCAGCGAGGCCGGCTTTACCTACCTTGGGCTGCTCATCCTGGTCGCCATCCTGGCGCTGGCGAGCAGTGGCATGCTGACGCTGGGCAGCATTGTCCAGCGGCGGGCGGCCGAGCAGCGACTGCTCGAAGTCGGCGCCGCGTACCGTCAGGCGATCGCCAGCTACCTGGACAGCAGCCCGGCGGGTGACCGCCGTTACCCGGGAACGCTCGCCGAGCTCCTCAGGGATCCGCGTTATCCCGGCGTTCGTCGGCATTTGCGGCAGCTCTACGCCGATCCGATCAGCGGTGGCAACGAGTGGGGGCTGCTTGCCGCCCCCGGCGGTGGCATCATGGGCGTTCACAGTCTGTCAAAGGCGCAGCCGATCAAGGTCGCCGAGTTTGCCGCCGAGGATGCCGCTTTCGAAGGCGCGTCGAGCTATTCGGAATGGATCTTCAGCGCCGCGGCTGCGCCGACAGGGCTCGTTGTCGTGCCTGGCCAGGGCCTGGCAGGCGGCACGCTGCCGCTGCTGCCAGCACCACTGCCCGGCACTGCTGCCGCGCCGCTTCCGACCACAGATCCCCTGCCTGGGCGGCCGGCGCCTCCGCCGGCCGCCAGACCCTGATCGGCACGACCACGAGTTGGGCGATGGCGACGCGCCGGCGGGTTACTCTTGTTTGCAGCCGGGGCGGCCCTCGACGGCGGTCGTCAGGCGCCGCGGCTGACGATCATATTTCGCTTCAAACGGCGATGGCGCTGTGCTAAGGTCAGGTTTCCTGTCTCGGAGGGAAAGATGATGACTACTCGATTGTGTTTTCGGAAATTTGGCAAGGCCGCGTCGGCCGCGTGCCTGGCGCTGCTGTTTGCTGGCGGTACCGTTGCCGCCGACGAGTTGCCGCTGGTCGATGGCACGCAATGGACGACGTCTGCTCCGGAAGTCAAGAAGGCCTATCTTATTGGCCTGGCGAATGCGATGCAGATCGATCGCGCGTATCAGGCCGAATCTTCGCGCGCTTCCGCGGACGATTTCTCCTTGATCGCTGCCAAGGGCATGCAAGGGCAGACGCTGGACGCGGCGTCCGTAACGCTGGACAAGTGGTACGCCGCCAACCCCGATCGCTTGCAGCGGCCGGTGGTGGAGACGATCTGGTTCGAAATGGTCGTGCCAGGACTCAAGAAAAACAAATAACGGAGACGAGAGATGAAAAGAACCGGATTGGCTCTGGCGACGGTTGCGGCGCTGTCGGTGATGGGCTGCACGAACATGACGCCGCGTGAGCAGGGAACGGTCAGTGGCGCGGCGATTGGCGCTGCCGCTGGCGCTGGCATCGCGGCCATCTCGGGCGGCAACGGCTGGACCGGCGCCGCGATCGGTGGCGTTATTGGCGGCACGGTCGGCAACATCAAGGGCAAGAATCAGCAGGAGCAGCGCGGCTACTGAGCGGCCAGCGCGTCTTGCGCAGATCGGCCGGCGATCGTTGGCCGGAGAGAAGAGCCGCGGTAGCGGCTCTTTTTATTTGGTGATCGCCGCGTTGCGGCCGGAGAATTGGTCGCTGAGGCGGAATGCCGCATCGCTGATGTCGCTGCGCGGGTTGTAGTTGCAGTAGCGCGTGACGTGTTTTTCGACCGTGCCGCTGGAGATTTCCGATACCTGCTGGCTGCGGTTGGCGTAGTTGTGGCCGGTGATCACGCCGCGCACCCAGGCGACGTAGAGCGCGCGTTGCTCGGCGTCGTTTTTCGATTCCGACCAGGCACTGCACGACATGTCGTCGAGGCCGAGGATCTTGATTGGCACTTCGCCAGCGCCGACGCCGCTGCTCAGCGTCATCGCCAGCGCCAGACCCGCGCACCGGACGACGCAGCGGACATATTTCCATCGCGACATTGAGTTGCTCCTTGCCAGGTGATCTTCTGAAGGCCCCGATTGTCCGCGCTAAGACTCGACTAGTCCATGCCGGCGAGCAGTCCGGGCACGCGGCAGGCATGCAAGTCCTGGCCGCACAATCGTCGCGCCGAGATGGTCGCGACCTGGCGCCGATGTCGAGCTGCCGGGCCACATCCCAACGTACGCCGCGAGTACAATCGCGGTCTCCTATTCGCGGGCCAGCTACATCATGATCGGTCAACTCTACATCGTCACGGCTCCATCCGGCGCTGGCAAGACAACGCTGGTGCGGTCCTTGCTTGAGAAGGATTCGGCGATCCGGCTGTCGGTTTCTCACACTACGCGGGTGCCGCGTGCCGGCGAGCGCGATGGTGTCGACTACCATTTCGTTGGCGTGCAGGACTTTCTCGACAAGGTCGGCAATGACGGTTTCCTCGAGTGGGCAGAAGTGCATGGCAACTACTACGGTAGCTCGGCGAGCGCTATCGAAGCGGCCCTGCAGGCCGGCCAGGATGTGCTGCTGGAGATCGACTGGCAGGGCGCGCAGCAGGTGCGCCGATCGTTTCCGGCGGCCATCGGCGTCTTCATCCTGCCGCCTTCGGTCGACGAACTGCGACGTCGCCTGTGCGAGCGGGCTACCGACAGTGCCGAAACCATCGCCCGCCGTGTCGCTGCCGCGCGCGAAGAGATGCGGCATGTGGGTGAATTCGACTATGTTATTATCAATGACGACCTGTCGCGTGCGCTGCGCGACCTGTTGACGGTAGTTCACGCCTCGCGGCTCCGTTACGCTGTACAGCGTCAGCGCCAATCCGCCCTGTTCGCAACAATGCTCTGATTCTCGTGGGAGATTTACATGGCAAGAGTGACCGTAGACGACTGTCTGCACCGCATCCCGAATCGCTTTCAGATGACCCTGGCAGCAACTTACCGTGCGCGTCAACTGGCCGCTGGCGCATCACCGCTGATTGACCCCGGCCGCGACAAGCCGACGGTAATCGCCCTGCGCGAACTGGCTGCGGGCATGGTCGGTCTGGAAGTTCTGAACCGCGGTCAAGCCTGACCGCGGCACGCCTTGCTTGCCCAGTGTGTGATCGTGGATCCGGTTGCCGCAGCAAGCACAGCTGTTGAGCCAGCAGTGGCTGATAAGCCCGCGGACTTTCTGCCGCCGGAAGACGATCCGGCTTACCGCGTTTTCATCGACAGCCTGAGTTACCTGCCGGCGGAAGAAATCCAGCTCGTGCGGCAGGCGTATCTGTTCAGCGAGGAGGCACATCGCGGGCAGGTCCGGCAATCGGGAGAGCCCTACATCACGCACCCATTGGCGGTGGCCGGGGCGATCGCCGAATGGCAGATGGACGTCGAGGGCGTGGTCGCCGCGCTGTTGCACGACGTGATGGAGGACACGGCGGTTGGCAAGGGCGAGATTGTCGAGCGTTTCGGCAAGCCGGTCGCGGATCTGGTTGACGGACTGTCGAAACTCGACAAGATCGAGTTCCAGTCGCAAGAAGACGCCCAGGCAGAAAACTTCCGCAAGATGCTGATGGCCATGGCCAGCGACCTGCGGGTGGTGTTGATCAAGCTTGCCGATCGTCACCACAATCTGCAGACAATGGCTGCCGTGCGCGCCGAAAAGCGTCGCCGCATCGCCCGCGAGACGCTGGAAATCTACGCGCCAATCGCCAACCGGCTGGGTCTCAACAAGCTCTTCAGCGAGCTGCAGGATCTCTCCTTTCGCTTGATCTATCCGATGCGCGCGCGCGTTCTCGGACGCGCGCTCAACGCCGCGCGTGGCAACCGGCGCGAGTTGCTGTCGCGGATTCTCGAAGGCATCAAGGGCAAGCTGCTCAGCGCCAACATCGCGGCGCAGGTCTTCGGTCGCGAGAAGAGTCTCTATTCGATCTACCGCAAGATGCTCGACAAGCGGCTCTCGTTTTCGCAGGTGCTGGACGTTTACGGTTTTCGCGTGGTCGTCGACGACGTGCCCACCGCCTATCTCGCGCTGGGTGCGCTGCACGCGCTCTACAAACCCGTTCCGGGAAAGTTCAAGGACTACATCGCGATCGCCAAGCCGAATGGCTATCAGTCCCTGCATACCACGCTGATCGGCCCGCACGGCACGCCATTCGAGTTGCAGATACGCACCGAGGCGATGGACAACGTGGCGCAGGAAGGGATCGCTTCGCACTGGCTATACAAGGACAGCGACGCCTTCGGTGCCGAACTGCAACAGAAAACGACCAAATGGTTTCACTCGCTGCTCGACCTGCAGAGTGCGAGCGGCGATTCTTCCGAGTTCCTGGAGCACGTCAAGGTCGACCTCTTTCCGCACGAGATCTACGTGTTCACGCCCAAGGGCAAGATCATCCCCTTGCCGCGCGAAGCGACGGCCGTCGACCTGGCGTACGCGGTGCATACCGACATCGGCAATCATGCCGCTACGGCCCGGGTCAACTTTACCGCGGTGCCGCTGACCACCCAACTGACCAACGGCGATCGCGTCGAGATCCTTACCGCCGCCGATGCCCATCCGGTCGCCGATTGGCTCAATCACGTCAAGACCGGTCGGGCCCGCAGCAAGATTCGCCACTACCTCAAGACGGCGCAGAATGACGAGTCTATGGCGCTCGGCGAGAAGATGCTTGGCCAGGAATTGCGGGCCCTCGGCGTCGCCGCCTCCGAGGTGCCGGTGGCACGCTGGAAGAGCGTCCTGCGCGACTCGGGCAACAAGTTGATCAAGGAGGTCTACACCGACATTGGTCTCGGCTTTCGCCTCGCCGGTGTCGTCGCGCGCCGCCTGTTGACCCTCGAAGATGCCAGCACGCAGCCGGTCGGCAAGCTCGGAGCCTCGCTGCTCATCCGCGGTACCGAGGGCATGGCCGTGCAGTTTGCGCCGTGCTGTCAGCCGATCCCGGGCGACCCGATCATCGGCTCGATCTGGAAAGGGAAAGGCCTGGTCGTCCATACGCACGATTGCCCGGCGATTCGCAAGGCGCGCGGCGCCAGGCCAACCAAGTGGATCGATGTCGAGTGGGAGCCGGAGCCCGGCAAGCTGTTCAGCGTTCGTCTGCAGATCGTCGTGCAAAACACGCTTGGTGCCTTGGGACGGATTGCGACCGAGATCTCGACCTCCGGAACGAACATCGAGCACGTCAATATGGACGACAAACGCGCCGGCCTGTACTCGACGCTGCATTTTACCGTCCAGGTTGCCGATCGCACGGCACTGGCGCGGCTGATGCGCAGCCTGCGCCGGATCCCGGAGGTGGTGCGCATCGCCCGTGATCAAGGGCTTCCTGCTTGAGCCTGGAAATCGCCGTCGGCCGCTTGTTTGATCGTCGGAATGCCGTCGTGCGCTGGCCTTTGCGGGGCCGCTGCCGGGTCTCGACCGGGCGCGTCAAAGCACGCTTTTCACCTTGAAGGTTCTGGTTCTCGGCGCCGGCGTCGTCGGTGTCACCAGTGCGTGGTACCTGGCCAGAGCCGGGCACCAGGTGACGGTTCTCGATCGCCAGGCGGGCGCCGGACTGGAAACGAGTTTTGCCAACGGTGGCCAGATTTCCGTCTCGCACGCCGAACCGTGGGCCAACCCGCATGCGCCGCTGCGTGCGCTGGCCTGGATGCGGCGCGAGGACGCGCCTCTGCTGTTCCGTTTCCGCTGGGACGCCGCGTTGCTCGACTGGAGTCTGCGCTTCTTGCGCGAGTGCAGCGCGCGGCGAACGCGCGACAACATCCGCTGTATTGTCGCGCTCGCCCTCTACAGTCGTCGCCAGTTGCAGGCGCTGCGCGGCGAAATCTCGCTGGCCTACGATCATCTCGAACGCGGCATCCTGCACGTCTACACCGATCGCCGCGAGTTTGCGGCGGCGGTCGCGGCGGCGGCGGTGCTACGTGAGTTTGGTTGTGAGCGACGGACGGTCAGCGTCGACGAATGTCTGGCCATCGAGCCGGCACTGGTCCCGGCGGCGCGGCTGCTGGTGGGCGGTGACTACACGGCCAATGACGAATCGGGCGACGCCCATCGTTTCACGCAGCAGCTTGCTGGCCACTGCGCAGCGCGGGGTGTCATCTTCCGTTACGGCGTCGCGGTAGACCAACTGCTCACCGCCGCTGGCCGCGTCGAAGGCGTGCTGGCCGCCGGTGAGTTGCACCAGGCCGACGCCTACGTCGCTGCGCTCGGTAGTTATACGCCGCTGTTGTTGCGCCCGCTCGGCCTGCGTCTGCCGGTGTATCCGGCGAAGGGCTACTCGGCGACGCTGCCGCTGGCGGCCGATAGCGTCGCTCCCCGCGTCAGTCTCACCGACGACGGTCACAAGATCGTCTTTTCGCGGCTTGGCGATCGCCTGCGAATCGCCGGAACGGCCGAGTTCAATGGCTACAATACCGAGCTCAATGCCGTCCGCTGCGGCGCTTTGCTGCGCCGCACCAACGAACTCTTCCCGAGCTTGCGAGCGGCTGGCGAAGCCGACTTCTGGTGCGGTCTGCGTCCGGCGACGCCGTCCAACGTGCCCTTGATCGGCCGCTCGCCAATTGCCCGCCTGTACATCAACACCGGCCACGGTACGCTTGGCTGGACGATGGCCTGTGGTTCCGGCGCGGCCCTGGCGGACATCGTCAGCGGCCGTAAGCCCGAACCCGATTTCAGGTTTCTCTGAGCCGCTGCGCTAGCGACCGTGCAGATCAGCGCGCCTGCCTGGCCGGCCAAACTGGCGGCCCGCCCGTGTTCCTGATTGACACCCATTGCCACTTTGCCGCGGCTGATTTCGAGTCGGATCGCGACGTCGTCGCGGCCGCCGCGGCGGCGGCCGGTATTGCGGCAATCGTCGTCCCGGCCGTCGATGTCGCCAGTTTTGCCGCTGTTCGCGCGTGTTGCGTGCGGCATGCCAGCTGTGCAGCGGCCTACGGTATTCATCCGCTTTACGTCAGAGACGCCAGCGACGATGACCTGGGGGCCTTGCGCCGCACTCTGCAAGGCCTTCTCGCCGGGCCAGGTCGAGCGGTCGCCGTCGGCGAGATCGGCCTCGATTTCTTTGTCGCCGATGCGGGCGTCGAGAAGCAGGAGCGCTTCTTTGTTGAACAACTGAAAATCGCCCGCGACACGGATCTGCCGGTGCTCTTGCACGTTCGCCGTGCGGTCGACCAGGTGCTCAAGAACCTGCGCCGGATCAAGGTCAGGGGTGGCATTGCGCACGCCTTCAATGGCAGTCGGCAGCAAGCCGAAGAGTTCATCAAGCTGGGTTTCAAGCTCGGTTTCGGCGGCGCGCTGACGTATGGCGGATCGACGCGGATCCGCAGCCTGGCGTGCTCGCTGCCGCTCGCTTCGATCGTTCTCGAAACCGACTCGCCCGATATGCCTCCGGCGTGGTTGGCGGGCGCTCGCAATACACCGCTGCAGTTGCCGCGAATCAACGGCGTGTTGGCCGCTTTGCGAGGCATCGACGCGGACCAGCTGGCGAGCGCGACGTCGGCCAATGCGCTGGCGGTATTGCCCGAGTTGCGTTTGCCTGGTTGATCGGGTACGTTACCGCCTGACGGCTTCCGGCTTCCGAGTTTTTCGAGTGCGTGAGCAGCGGGCCAGCGATCAGCAGTACATGAGCAGGGCATGAGAAAGGCACGTATCGGGGGGAGCGCAAGCTGGATGCGCGCGCCTCGGTCGGGCGCCGGTCTCGCAGTACGCCTTGCGGAAGATAACCATTGACCTCCTCACAAAATGAAAAACCCCCTGAATCAATCGGCTGCCACGTGCGTGGCCGTCAAGGAAACCGTGCCTGCCGTGCCGGCCGTACCGCACTACCTGCAAGCCCATTATTGGTGGGCCTACGTCCATCCGCGGGCGGTGCACGTCTTCGAGCGGCAGTGGCTGGTGAACCTGATTCTCTGGGGCAACTACAAGCGTTTGTGCAATGCGGTACTCCATGCCTACGGCAATGATTTGCCCGGCCGCACGCTGCAGATCGCTTGTGCCTACGGCGATCTGACACCGCGGCTGGTCGCCTGCGTGGCCCCCGGAGGCTCGCTGGAGATCGCCGACATCCTGCCGATCCAGCTGCAGAATGTCGCCGGCAAGCTGCCGGCGGATGCGCCCATCAAGCTGCATTGCATGGATTCGGCGGCGCTTACTTTCGCCGACGGCAGCTTCGACCGGGCCTTGTTGTTCTTCCTGCTGCATGAACAGCCGCAAGAAGTCCGTGAACGAACTCTGGCGGAGGCCCTGCGGGTCGTTCGCCCGGGTGGCACGCTGACCATCGTCGACTACGCGCCGCCCAGTCGATTGAACCCCTTACTCTACTTCTGGAAGCCGGTCCTGGACCGCCTGGAGCCTTTTGCGCACGACCTTCTCAGCGAGGAAGTCACTGCCTGGTTGCCGCAAGATGGCTCTTTCGTGACTCTCAGTAAGCAACGCTTCTTTGGCGGTATGTATCAAATGTTGACCCTCAAGCTTGTCGACGTGACGGAAGGATCGGCGAGCTGAGAATCAGATTATTGGCTAGCCCTGCTTGAGCGCAAGCTCCGCCAGGGCTTTTGGCGTGTTAGTCGCGACTGGCGATGGCTGGCGCGAGAAAGGATCAAGCATGGAGAGTTTCAAAGCAGATGTTGTGATTGTCGGCGGTGGTGGGGCGGGTTTGCGAGCGGCGATAGCCGTCGCAGAGTCCGACCCGACGCTGAAGATCGCGCTGGTTTCCAAGGTCTATCCGATGCGCAGCCACACCGTCGCCGCCGAAGGCGGTTCGGCGGGCGTGAAGCTGCCGACCGATAGCCTCGAATACCATTTCAACGACACCGTCGGCGGTGGCGACTGGTTGTGCGAGCAGGATGTGGTCGAGTACTTCGTCGCGCACTGCAACGAAGAGCTGACCCAGCTCGAGCACTGGGGATGCCCGTGGAGTCGTACCCCTGACGGGCACGTCAACGTCCGAGCTTTCGGCGGCATGAAGATCGAGCGCACCTGGTTCGCGGCCGACAAGACCGGTTTCCACATGCTGCATACGCTCTTCCAGACGTCGATCAAGTATCCGTCGATCAAGCGTTTCGACGAGCATTTCTGTGTCGACCTGGTCGTTGCGAATGGTCGCGTGCAGGGTGTCGTCGCGATCGAGATCGGCTCGGGCGAGTTTACCTTCGTCGAAGGCCGGTCGGTGGTCATCGCCACCGGCGGCGCTGGCAGGGTCTTCCGCGAGAACACCAATGGCGGCGTCGTCACCGGCGACGGCATGGCCCTGGCCTACCGCCACGGGGTGCCGCTGCGCGATATGGAATTCGTTCAGTATCACCCGACGTGCATGCCCGGTACCGGCCTGCTATTCACCGAGGCGTGTCGCGGTGAGGGCGGTTTTCTGGTGAACAAGGACGGCTATCGTTATCTGCAGGATTACGGTCTTGGCCCGGCCGAGCCGTCGCCGCGCAACAAGGCGATGGAACTCGGGCCACGCGACCGCCTCAGCCAGGCGTTCTGGTACGAGCAGCAAAAAGGTCGCACCATCGAGGGCCAGCACGGTTCGGTGGTTCATCTCGACCTGCGCCATCTCGGTGAGGCCAAGCTGCGCGAGCGTCTGCCGCAGATCTACGAGCTGGCCGAGCAGTTTCTCGGTGTCGATCCGGCGCGTGCGCCGATTCCCGTTCGGCCGGCGGTGCATTACACCATGGGCGGAATCATGGTCGACGGTCTTTGTGCGTCACCGTTGCCCGGTCTCTATGCGGCCGGCGAATGTTCCAGTGTCGGCATCCATGGCGCCAACCGCCTGGGATCGAATTCCTTGTCGGAACTCTGCGTTTTTGGCAAGGTTGCCGGCGTCGAAGCCGCTCGTTTCGCCAAGGCTGTGGCGCCGGGCGATTCGGCGAGCCTGCTCAAGCAGGCGCAGGTGGTCGAGCAACGCGTGCTGGGCCTGAAGCTGAAAACCGGTGGCAACGAACGCATTGCCACGCTGCGCAAGGAAATGGCGCAGACCATGGAGGACGGTTGCGGCATTTACCGCCTGGCCGAGACGATGCAGAAAACCTGCGACAAACTCGACGAACTCAAGGAACGCTTCAAGCAGGTCAACGTCGAGGATAAGTCGAGTGTCTGGAACACCGAGTGGCTACTGGCCATCGAGCTCGAATACCAGCTCGACGTGGCGCAGAGCATGGCCTATTCGGCGCTCAATCGACGCGAATCGCGCGGCGCCCACCAGCGCCTCGACGGTTTCGAAAAGCGCGACGACGAAAACTTCCTGCAACACTCGCAGGCGCATTATGTCGCTGGCGGCGCGCCGCGCATCGACTACGGCCCGGTCAAAATCACCAAGTCGAAACCAGGCACGCGCGCCTATGGTGCCGCAGGCGAAAAGGCAGAGCAGGAAAGGAAGGCTTCCAATGTCTGAGAATCAGAGAACGATTGAAATCGAGGTGCTGCGCTACCACCCGGAAAAGGACAAGGTACCGTACCAGCAGGTATTCCAGGTGCCGTTTACCGACGACATGTCGGTATTGCAGGGCGTGCAGTACATCAAGGACTACCTCGACGGCTCACTGAGCTTTCGTTGGTCGTGCCGGATGGCGATCTGCGGCAGCTGCGGGATGATGATCAACGGCGAACCCAGCCTGTCGTGCGAGACCTTCCTGCGCGACTACTATCCGGCGCGGGTACGCGTCGAAGCGCTGGCGCATTTCCCGATCGAACGCGATCTGGTGATCAACATGGAAGGCTTCATCGAGAAGCTCGAAAGCATCCAGCCCTACATCATTCCCAAGGAAAAGCGCACGCTGGAGCAGGGCGAATACCTGCAGACGCCCGAGCAACTCAACGCTTACGAGCAGTTCAGTTCGTGCATCAACTGCATGCTGTGCTACGCCGCGTGTCCGCAGTTCGGCCTCAACCCCGAGTTCATCGGACCGGGAGCGATGGCCTTGCTGCATCGCTACAACGTCGATTCGCGCGATGGCGGCAAAGCCGAGCGCATGGAGCTGGTCGCTTCGGAAGAGGGTGTCTTCCACTGTACGGCAGTCGGCTATTGCTCCGAGGTCTGTCCCAAGCACGTCGATCCGGCCAACGCCGTCAACCAGAACAAGACCAACGCGGCCGCCGACTATTTTCTGCGTTTCCTTGCTCCGAAGGGAGGTGCCAAGTGAACAAACGTCGTCCCTATGTTCGTCCGATGGACGGGTGGTGGCGGAGGAATCCGTTCTTCGTCGAGTACATGATCCACGAAGGAACGGCGCTCTTTGTCGCCGCCTACGCCGGCATCCTGTTGAATGGCTTGTTGCACCTGTCGCGCGGTGAGGCCGCGTGGAACGTCTGGCTCGAAGGGCTCAAGAACCCCTTGTACATCGCCTTTCACGTGCTGGCGTTGGTGGCCATCAGCTACCACACCTATACCTGGTTCAAGATCATGCCGCGGACCATGCCACCGGTAATCGTCGGCGGCAAGCGGCTGCCGGACGGCGCGATCACCGGTGGCGGGCTGGCAGTAGCCGCCGCCGCCAGTCTGGTCTTGCTTCTTGCAGTGTGGGGGATGGCACGATGAAAAGGACATTGAAACGTTCCAACGCGCCTATTTTCTGGGCGCTGTTCGGTGCTGGCGGCATGCTGTCGGCCTTGCTTGGTCCGATGCTGGTGTTGATTACCGGCATCGCGGTGCCGCTCGGCTTGCTGTTGCCGGCCGACACCATGAGCTACGCCAACATGCTGGCCTTTTCGCAGAACGTGATCGGCAAGGGTTTCATTCTGGCGATCATCGCGCTCTTCCTGTGGCACGCGGCGCACCGCATCTTCCACAGCCTGCACGACATTGGCATTCACGCTGGCATCGGTGCCAAGCTGCTGTGCTACGGCGGTGCCATGCTGGGAACACTGTTCGCGGCGTACTCCCTGCTGGCGATCGGTTTCTAGACGGGGCCACCGACGCGTCGGGGCGCGCGAGCCGCGCACCCCGACGCTCTCGATCATCGACCTTCGATCATCACTTCCAGAGCGGTGACTCCGGGCTTTGCCAGCCCAGCCGCCCTGGCCAGCGTGTTGCTCAGGCCATGCCGCTCAGCCGCGCCTTGCGCTCGCGCTCGATGCGCGTGATGTAGCGTTGCACCATGCTCATTCGCGCACCCGGAAGATTGATGAATTCACAGCCGACGCGAACGTAGCGCGCGCCACCCCTGGTGGTGACGTCAAACTTGTTGCGCACGCACAGCCTGCCGACCAGCAGACCCTCGTCGGGAAGCGTCATCTTGCAGTCGTTGAGCGTGCTGCCGCGGGGCAGTAGCGCCGCCAGGCTGGGAGTGGCCATCAGGCCGACGCCACCACCGCTGATGTCAAGCAAGGACGCTTCGGCGACCAGCGTGCTGCCGTCGACGCGTTTGATCGTGGTGACGAACTTGACCGGCCTGGCGATCGGCGTCGATAGGCGAAAATATTCGCGACGTTGCAGACGCAGGACTTCGTTCGGCAGTGCTGCGCGAAAAGCCGGCCGCCCGTCGAGGCTGCCCTCCGCGAGATCGTGCAGCGTGAATTGCACCTTCACCTTGTCGACTTCGGCGCTCAGGATAAGCTGGCTGGCCGCCAATGCCTGGCCGTTGACGTGCTCGTCGTGACCCCAGTCGAGGAGCAGCTCGCCGCTATCGGAGTCAAGGTCGAGCACGGAAGTCAGCAGGAAGATCCGGCCGGGGTCGATGCACGCGCTGACCAGGGCGCGCCGCTGGATCAGCGAGCGCAGCGCGGCGACAATCTCGGCCTTCGAGTGCAGCAGGTATTGACTGTAGTCCCCGGCTCGTTCGATCTCGAAGTGCAGGTCTTCCGCTGGCGGTTGTGGCTGAAAATCCGTTGCTTCCATCTGTTTTCCCGGAATTTGCTGGAGCGGCTCGGAGCGCCCTGAAGGCTCAGTTTAAAGCAAAACGGGCGCACCGGTAGCGGACGCTCCGAGTTCAGGGCTGCCGATTCGCTTCGACTGCGGCGACAAGAGTGGCCGCCGCCGGCGCCGCCTGGCCGCTCTCCAGCCGGTACAGCCAGGCCAGCAGTTCGGCGATCGCCAGATACAGCTGCGGCGGGATGTGCTGGTCCAGGTCGACCTGCATCAGTAGTGAGACCAGCTCGGGCGATTCGTGTACGTAGACCCCGTGCTCATGGGCGCGGGCAATGATCTGCTCGGCCATCAGGCCCCGGCCCTTGGCGACGACGCGTGGCGCCGCGTCGGTCTGGCTGTAGGCCAGCGCGACGGCGTTCTTCAGCCCATCATCCCGAGCTTTGCGCATTGTCTTCGCTCTCCTGCTTCATCGTCGTCGCCGTCAGGCAGCTCTCGGCGAGTTGCTCATTTGCTCGGCTGACGCTGTTTTTCTGCATCTTACTCCGAGCGCTCCGCGCGCGACGGTGCGGCGCGAAAACGAGCGTCGCGCCCGCCGGTCGGTGGCGAATGGAGAATCCCGGCTGCCGTAATACGGTGCATAATGAACAGCTTCGTGTCATCTCCAATCGCCTTGGAAGTCATGCCAGAAAAGCCCATCCTCCTTACCAGGCCCTATCTGCCGCCCCTGGAAGAATTTCTTCCCTATCTCGCCGAGATATGGGAGAGCGGACGACTTACCAATGGTGGGCCGTTCCATCAGCAGTTCGAGGAGCAACTCAGGCAGTATCTCGGCGTTCCCTACGTCTCCCTGTTTGCCAACGGCACCTTGGCGCTGATGACCGCTTTGCAGAGTCTGCGGGTAACCGGCGAAGTCATCACCACGCCTTACACCTTCGCTGCAACCACGCACGCCTTGCTCTGGAACGGCATAAAACCGGTCTTCGTCGATATTCGCGCCGATACCTGTAACCTTGACGAGGATCTGGTCGAGGCGGCGATTACGCCACGGACGACCGCCATTCTGCCCGTGCATTGCTACGGTAATCCCTGTGCCAGCCAGCGTCTGCAGCAGATCGCCGACACCTACGGGCTGAAGCTGATCTACGATGCGGCACACGCTTTTGGCGTTTCGGTGGGCGGTCAATCGCTGCTCGATCATGGCGACCTGGCGATGCTCAGTTTCCATGCCACCAAGGTCTTCAATACCTTTGAAGGCGGGGCGATCATCTGCCACGACCTGAAGCTCAAGCAGCGTATCGATTACCTCAAGAATTTCGGTTTCGCCGACGAAGTCACCGTTGTCGCACCCGGTATCAACGGCAAGATGAACGAGTTTCAGGCGGCCCTGGGCTTGCTGCAGCTCAAGCACGTGGCCCAGGCTATTGCCGCACGGCTGCACATCGACCAGCGTTACCGTCAAGCGCTGGCACAGGTGGCTGGCGTGCACTGCCTGACCATTTCTGACGGCGTGAAGCCGAATGCTGGCTACTTCCCGCTGATCATCGGCCCCGAGTACGCGCTGTCCCGCGACCAGCTGTACGAAGTGTTCCGCAGCAAGGACATCCACGTCCGCCGCTACTTCTTTCCGCTGATCAGCAATCTTCCCATGTACCGGGGAATTGCCTCGGCAGCCCCCGCCAACCTGCCGGTAGCGACAAGCATCGCCAATCGTGTCCTTTGCCTGCCGATCTTTCCTGGCCTTGATTCTGGAACAGTCGATCGGATCATCGAGATCATCCGCGCGCCCGTCTGAGCGGTAATGCTCGTCGTGGTTTTTGCCACTCAGCTGCTTTCGCTGCGGCGCAGGAACAGCGTGTCGCCGCTGACATACGCCGAGTTGTACAGCGGTGTTGCCAGCAATTCGTCGCCCACTCGACGGGGGCCATCACCGAACGCCCAGACGTAATCGTCGAGTAGCAGCCAGCCGCCTGGTGCGAGAAAGGGACTCCACGTCTCGACATCGGTTCGCACCTGGTCGTAGCGGTGGTTGCCATCAATGTGCAGTAGACTCAGCTGCTCGGCCAGCGGAACTTTGCCCAACTCCGGACTGTGCAACTCGCGCGTCTTGCGCGCGGCCTGATACATGGCGACGGCGGCTGCGGACGTCTTGCGGAGGTAAGCAACGTTGTCGAGGAGCGCCATTGTGGACAGAAAGATTCGAAAAATCTGCTCGACGTCGATGTCGGTATTGGTGAGTTCGCTGTTCAGCACTGCCGCTTGAGGGCCTTGATCGGTCAGCTCGCTGGTGTTCCAGGGGTCTATGCAAATCAGGCTTCCCAGATTGTGACGGCTAGCGAGGTAACCCAAGGCAAACGCTGAACGGCCATAAAGGCTCCCGACCTCAAGAAAATCGCCGCGAGGAAGCTGACGGACGATGTGGCATAGGGCGCGTAGTTTCCCCTCGTCACACTGGCCCGGTGTGCTCAGGAACTGGCGATGGAGCGCTGAATAGCAGCTACGCGACAGCGGTGGACGGATCGTTGCCTTGCCCAGGATTTCTTCGCTCGTCGTGTCGATCACCACGGACGCCGCCCAGTCTTCGTGAGGGCTGAAAAGCTGCATGGTGACGCTAAATGGGTCGGGTTGGCACAACTCGAATGAAGGGCCTCCAGAACCTCGCTGCAGAAGATTTTTCAAGTGCCGCCAGACGCCCTGATGTGGCGAATAGATCCTGGTGATCGAGTGCCGCGCGATCGCCAGCCCCAAGGCCTCGTCGAACTCCGGGTCGGTAATGAATGGCAGCCGAATGAACAAATCGATCGGCTCGCCATTTCGGTCAGCCATCGCTGAACTGGCACCGATGATTTTAATATCAAGCGCGCGGGCGACGCGGATGAAGGCGCTCGCCTCATCGATATCCAGCGGAAAAACAAGTACTATCGTTTTGGTCAAGGCCAATCCTCGGTCATGCGATCGGGTGGTCGAGAAGCCGGGTGGTTGCCGGCCCAAAGTCCATAGCAGCGGCAATCAGGCGGGCGAGCATTTGACGTCGTTCGGCGTCCAGTCGACGATGTTTCTCAGATCTGCCTTGCGAAGGCCTGCTCGGGCCAGAAAGGCCTCGTCTGCGCACAGAGTCTCTACCATTCGACTCTTTTCAGAGCGGCTCAACTGAGGATGAAGTTGGCTGGATAGCGACGAAAAATGGTCAACAAAAAACGCCGCCAGTTCCGCCGGCTGCACGACAGATAGCTTTTTACAGAGGTCATTGCTGCGTACCCCGTAAGCCGGTTGGCTCGCCAGCCAGGCGAGCCAGCCGGGGATAATAATCCTGAGCGATGCGCCATGAGATATTGGCCGAATCGCCGCAAGCGCATGCGCAAGATGATGCAATATCCATGGAATCTTCTTTCCGCACGAGAATAGATAAGAAAGTGAAATCGTCGAAGCGAACATCATGTTCGCGCGCGTGCTATACGAATCCTGCCAGGATTCCAGGGCGTGGGCATTGCGTAGCAGATAGTCCATGGCCTCCAGGATCATCGCGTCGACGATTCCAGGTGTTTCATCCATGGAAAAGAACTGTTCCAACAGATGCGAAAGAACGTCCGTGTGATTGTCAGTCAATACCGCACGCGGTAGCGTTCTGGTGAAATTTGGGTTGCAGTAAGCAAAGCGCGGGCGTGTCGATAGATCGGTGAAAGCAACTTTCTCATCGGTCAACTGCCTGCTGATCACAAATCCGCCGTTGCCTTCGCTGCCGGTGCCAGTGGTGGTGAGCACCACGCCGAGCGGCAGTGCGGGAACCGAGAAATGCGCTCTTCGCTGCCGATACTCCCAGATATCCGGCACTTTGTTGGCAGCCAGCAAGGCGATGGCTTTGGCCGCGTCGATTGCTGAACCGCCGCCCAATCCGATGACAAAATCTGCGCCGCAATCCAGTGCCAGCGCCGTACCGGCAGCGACAAAACGGTCGTCCGGATCCTCCCCGCAGTTCGGGTGCTCAACGCAAGGTATCCGACGTGTTTTCAGAATCTCGGTGATTTCCTGGTGGCAACCGTTCTGATGAACGCTGCCACGGCCATACACGAGAAGAGTTCGGGTTATCGAATGATTACCCAGTTCCTGCTCCAGGAGCGATCGTGCACCGGACCCGAAGAGGATCCGTGTCGGTAAGGAGAAGGTGAAGTCAAGCACGCGGGGACACTTCGTGGCCAGCGCCAGCGTAGAAGAAAAAACAACCGAGCGTATACGGAGGCGGCTTCATATGCTGTTAGACGGTGTAGAGAACGGTCTCGATGACGCTAATGCAGGAATGATGTTTGACGCGTAGCTGGTAGTCCGAGTTTTCACTGATCAGGAGGGGAATCCTGAAGTAATCGTCAAGCGTGTGGTAAAGGCAGATGCATAGTTTTGGATGGTCACGTGCGATGGTCTCGGAGGCTCCTTTCAATGCAAGTTGCTCGGAGCCCTCGACGTCGAGGGCAATCATCGACACTTTTCCGTCGACGTACTCGTCGATGGCTACTGCTTCGCGCTTGTGCTTAGTGAGCGCAGCGTCCCCGCAGACATGCGCGTCAAGGCCGGCATTGGAGTCGTCATCGTCGAATGCGAGGAAGCGATTCTCGCTCCAGAGAATTTTGTTGTTGATCGTAATCCGAGGGTTGTTCTTGAATTTTTCGGCGAGAAATCTGGACCAGCTTGTACTTGGCTCAAACGCGGTAACCCGTATTGCGGGGTTATTCAGAATTGCACGTTCGATGTGCTTGCCATTGAAAGCACCGGCAAAAACAAGCTGGCCTGAATCGTCGAGAACTTCGTTGATCTCGTTCCCGAAGTAGGGGTTGGCGCTGTATAGCGATTGATCCCAGAGTTGGCCAAAAAGTATGTTTTCGATGCGTTTACGATAGACTTCTTTCGATCTCTGGTCGGCTAGCAGATCAATGCAGCGGTCACAGTCTGCCATGTTTTCTTGGAGGTAGGAGTAGGCCTCGAAACTCCGGCAGTGATAGATTGGGAAATAGTACAGTTCGTTAGATACGACCTTTGCCTGTAGCTCGAGCAGCCCGGCAGTCATGATGATCACCGTATCCTGAGGGGACATGTTCCGTACCTCTGAAAATGACATTACCGGGATGCCAAATAGTTCCTTCTCGGGAATGTCGCGCGTGCTGTCGCAAACGCACAGAGGCTTTGGCAAGAGCTTTGACTCGCCGCAGAATTCTTCAATAAAGCCCTTGAGTCGTCGTCCGGCCCCCCACAGGACGAGTTTCTTCTCGTGGATGTCGTTGATCGCAGCACGCAAATGGGTCAGGTCCAGATCGGAAAACAGCATTCGGATGCCTCTTTAGAGTGACGGAGTAAGTGAAGCCTGGAAGTGGCTCAGTGTCTTTTCCAGCTGCGCGGAAAAGAAATTGAAGTCGTCCTTTTCGGCGACATAACTTGGCAATAGGCGTATCGTTTTCCCGAAGTTGCAGTGCTGCATGAGCAAGCCATTATCCTGCGCGATTCGGCAAAAATAGTCACCGGCTTTCTTGCTGTCGGCCGCTCCGGGAGTGTCTAGATCGAATGCGCACATCAACCCTTTCCCCCTTGGATTCTTGATGACAGGAAACTCTCGGGCGAGCGAGGTCAGTGTCGCCAGGAGGGTCGCTCCGGAGTGCTTGTTGATGGTCAACAGGTCGCCGGCGTGGATCTCGTCGATCAAATAAGATACCAGGGCGCCGGCGAAGGCTTCATTCTGGTGCGAGCTGAAGTACTCCATGGCGAATTTGACGTGCGCAATGGTGTTGCCATTGACGATCACGCACGAAACGGGGTAGCCGAGGCCCATGGCTTTGGCACAGACGACAAAATCCGGAATGCATTCGAGCTGCTGATAATAGAACCAGCTGCCCGTTCTCCCGAATCCGGTCTGGCATTCGTCGAAAATAAGAAAGATGTCATTGTCGTCGCAGATCTTCCTGATCGCCTTGAAATACCGGCGCGGGGGAAAAAAGAAGCCGCCGCCGGAAATGATCGGCTCAAAGATCGCGGCGGCAATATTTTCCCGGTCAGAGGCGACAATCTCCCGAAAGCGCTCGATGCAGCGCTCGATTTCTGGGGCGTCATCGGCATCACCATAGACGAGAGGTGCCGGGGTTTCGTATGAATAGTCGACCGGCGGTCTGATTTTGTCTCGAGATAACGAATACGCTGCAGTTCCGTGCGTCAGACCGTGGTAACCGCGATCAAACGAGATAATTCCAGGCCGCTCCTTTATGTGCTTCGCATACTTGAGGCAGCATTCTACCGCTTCCGCACCAGTCGACAAGAAAATTGTCCGAGCATTCATTTCCGGTGCGCAGTCGTGAATTTTCCTGGCGGCCTGTAGAACCGGTGCCGACAGGGTTGAGGTATCCGTGTGCTGCAAGGTTTGGCAGATCTCGACCATTCGCCGGGCGACTCCCGGGTTGGAGTGGCCGAGTATCGAGCAAAACTGGCCGCTATTCAAGTCCAGGTATTTGTTTCCGCTGGCGTCCCAGACGTAGCAGCCTTGGCCGCGCACGAGGACTATATCGCGGAACGTGAGGACAGGAAGCAGGTATTTCCCGTAGGCGCTTAGCAGTGACACGTTACTCTCGGCCTTGTCTATTTCTTGGGCGTGCATGAATACCTTCTCGGTGGGCCAGGGTTAACGCAGCTTCGTGGCAATCAGGGTGGCGAGACCGCCGACGGTTTTTATTTGATCATTAAGCAGGTCCGACTCGGAAAAGCGAAAGCCGAAATGCTCCTCGATGCGGAAGGTGAATTTAATGAAGGAAAGCGAGTCTATGTGGCCGTTGGCAAGATAGCGGTAAGACGCTAGCGATACGGCGTCGGGCAGTGAGCCCTTTTCGCTGAGCAACTGGCCAAGGAAGTTTTTAATTGAATCGTCGGTCATGGGCAGTCCTTGTTCTGGGCACTCACGGTGCCTCCCATTGTCTGGTCCGGGCTGAGCGCGAGATCGCTTCGAGGAAGCGCAGCCCTTGTTCTGATTCCCGCGCACCGAAGACGAACTCACTCGGTGTCGGCTGCCGTGCGCGGTAGTGGCGCAGATGATCGGCGATGTCCGCATAAAGGTTGGCAAAAGCTTCGATGAAGCCAGAGGGGTGGCCAGCCTTGAAACGATTGTAGCGCGGCTGTTGGGCGACGTCGGCGTCGCCCGACCCGCGGTCGAGGACGATGTGGCTACCATCGGCGCGATTAAGCCGTAGATCTTCGGGTTCCATCTGCAGCCATTCGGCGCTGGCCAGGCTACCGAATACGCGAATGCGCAGGCCATTGCGGTAGCCTAGCGCGGTCTTGCCGTACCAGGCCTGGACGCGCAGCTCGTCGTTGTATCGGGCCAGGCAATAGACGTTGTCGATGATGCCCTCGAACTGCCCGTAGGTACTCTGTTCGCCGACGACTTCCAGCGGGCGCTGGCCACCAGTCAGAAAATGAGTCAGGTGATGTACGTGTACCCCGAGATCGAGCGACACCGTCGGGATGTCGTAGTCCTTGAGGCGCCACGCCTGGGGGGCTGCGCCCTGGCGCAGGAAGCCTTCCTGCGGCATCTCGATGTGGATCTGCTGAATGCGACCCAGACTGCCGTTGGCGATGAGTTGGCGCAGTTCCCGCACCATGGGATAGCCTGAATAGTTGTAGGTAACCGCCAGGAAGCCGCCGTTGCGATTTACCGCATCGCCGATCGCACGGCACTCTGCGCTGGATGTCGCCAGCGCCTTTTCACAGATTACGGCGTAGCCGGCGTCGAGCGCGGCGATGGCGATCTGGCGATGATCGGGAGTTGGTGTAAGGATCACGATGGCATCGAGCGCGTCGCGCTCAAGTTCGAGGAGTTGCTGCCAGGTGGCGTGGGTGCGTTCGCTGGCGACGCCGTAGGTGCGCGCTGTTTCCTCATTGTTGCTGGCACGACGGCTGAAACAGCCGCAATCGACGCGGAAATGGCCGTCCAGACGACTCGAATTGAAGTGCGTGTAGCCTACCGCCGAGGTAATCGCGCCACCGATGAAACCGAGACGCAGCGGGGCGAGGAAGCTCTCGGCCATGTTTAGCACGAACTCCGGTTGGTCGATGAATAGAGGTGCCGCAACGCTGGCTTGTCGAGCTTGCCCATGGCGTTCCTGGGCAATTCGGGAAGTACGAAGAAACGGCGAGGCTGCTGAAAGTCGCCAAGGCTTTGCATGCACAGGCGTTGTATATCGCGCAGCGCGGGCGGCTTGTCGGGGTTCTTGAAGGCGACCACCACTGCAGCTACTTCGCCCAGCTGCTCGTCGAGCAGGGGAATCGCCGCGCATTCCCTGACCGCGGGATGGCTGGAGACGATATCCTCGATATCCCTGGGGTAAACGTTGACCCCACCCGTAATGATGATGTCCTTGATTCTGCCACGGAAATAGAGGAAACCCTGGTCGTCCATAGTCCCCAGGTCGCCGGTGCGGAAAAAGTCACCCCAGCGGGCGGCGGCGGTAGCCTCCGCTTGGCGGTAGTAACCGCTGTAGCACATCGGCGTGCGGCAGACGATCTCGCCGGAGTTGCCGACGGCTGCCGGCTTACCGTCTTCGCCGACGATCACGACTTCGGTTCCGGGAATGGCCGTGCCTACCGAACCGAGCTTGTGCCCGGCAGCGGCCGGCGACAGGTTGGTGGCAATGGCGATTTCGGAGGCGCCGTAACATTCGTGGAAGTCGCATTGCAGATGCGCCAGCAGTTGCCCCTTGGTATCGTCGTCGAGCAGCGCCGACGACGATACCAGGCAACGTAAAGAGGGCAGCGCTTGGCCGGAGGCGATCAGATGAGCCAGGATCTGCTTGAGTTGCGAGGACACGGCGATCGAAAAGCTGACCTGATAGCGCAGCACGGTGTCGATCCAGGCGGCCGCTGAGAAATGCGCCATCACGATGCTCGTACCACCGGCCATCAAGGGCATCAGCAGCAGGCGCTGAGCCAGGGAGTGGTAGAGCGGCGTCGCCGCCAGGGTGATGTCGGCGGCGCCGACACCGTACAAGCTGGCCGCCGCTTCGGCACGCAGGATCTTCGTCTGCTGGCTGAGCAGGATCGGTTTCGGTTCGCCCGTGGAGCCCGAGGTGAGCACCATCAAGAAGGGCAATTCGCCTTTGACGAGGGGCGTGGCAGAGCTTCCAGGGTGGTCGGCGGTCATCATTGCCGTCAGCGCCGTCCAGCCCGGCAGCGATCCGCCGACGCTCAAGCGCAAGCCCCGATCGGCCAGCGCCAGTGTTGCCGGGCTGAGCTTGTCGGCAGCACCCGCCCAGGCGACGAGGTGTTGTACAGCGGCGCTGGTGAAGGTGTTTTCCAGCGCTGCGGCGGCCAGCCCCATGCTTTGCGGAACGATGACTGCGCCGAGGCGGGCGGCGGCCAGCAGGACGACGGCGAACTCCGGGCAGTTGGGGAGCAGCACGCCAATGTGCTCGCCGCAGCGCAGCCCGGCGGCGGCCAGGGCGTCGGCCAGGGCATCGACCTGCATCAGCAGTTCGCGGTAGCTGCGGCAGTCGTCGCCGACGACCAGCGCAGACTTGTCCGGGCTGGCCGTCGCGCACTGCTGGAAGCGCTGGTAGATGGGCGAAGCGCACAGACTATCGGGCATGGTGGTCAGCGGGGCGTACGCGAAATAAACTGTTGGAAGCCTTTGGCGGCGAGCGGGAAACGTTCGCCATTGCCGGAGATGTACACCTCTTCGGCTTGCGTGCTACGCGTCAGCAGCGTGTTCGCACCAATGTAGCAGCCAGCTGCCAGCGCGATGTTGTCGCCGATGGTGGCGTTAAGTCCCAGGAAGCAGCCGTCGCCGAGTCGCGTTTCACCGCCGATGGCAACGCCCGAGTTGATCCAGCAATTGTCCCCGATGGTGCAGCCGTGGCCAATCGAGGCGTTGCTGCAGATGAAGTTGCTGTTGCCGAGTCGTGTGTAGGGATGGATCGCCACGTGGTCGAGAACGACGTTGTTTTCCCCGGCGATGATGTTGGCGTGCCAAACCACCGACGGGTGAATGTAGTTGGCGAATTGATACCCTCTGGCGCGTGCCTCGGCGTACTTTTGCGCGCGCAGTTCGTTCATTTCCAGGTAGCCGACGGCGGTGATCAATTTGTGCTCGCCTGGCGAAAACTGCTGCTCAAGTTGATCGAAGGCAAGCACCGGTAGACCCTCGATTTCGGTCTCGTTCAAGACCGCACGGTCCACCGTGAAGGCGAGTACGTCGAATTCGCTGCGTGCGAAATGAAGGAACATGCGCGCCATCTGGCCGTTACCGTAGATGATGAGTTTTACGCGCTCCATGTCAGGCGGCCCAGGGTGTTGTGCAGTCGCTGGCGAGAGAAATCATCGTCACGAGCGCTTTGTCGGCGCGTGCGATTGGCGGCACGGCGCCGGTCGGCGCTCGGGCGACGCGGGAACTCGCCGCCGCACGCCCGTCGACATGGTCGCTGGATGCGAGATGCGCCGCGCGGTCTAGCATGGATCCTGGAGATCCTGCGCGCACACCTCGAAGGCCTCGGCGGGCAGGCCCTTGCACCAACGTTGCCACATGATGCGCAAGGCGCGCTCGAGGCTGGCCGCAATCAGTTTTGGCTGGCCCATCGCCGACCGACCCAGACGCTCGCGCAGTTCGCTGCGCAGGCGGGCCAACGCCGAAATATCTGCTGCCAAGGCGACGCCTCGGGCAACGAAGTCGGCCGTATCGCGGCTGATGAAGGATTCCAGTCCAACCTGGCCGAGGATCGCTGCACCGGGGCGCCCGGCAACCGTTCGACCAGCCAGCGTCAGTGTCGGGACGCCCATCCACAAGGCGTGATAGGTGGTCGTTGCGCCGGTATAGGGGAAGGTGTCGAGACAAATGTCCACTTCGTGATGTTGCGCCAGATAGGTCGGCATATCGGAGCGCGGCTGAAAGCTCAGTCGGTCTCGATCGATGCCATTGCGCGCAAAGTCCTCGATTAGTCGGGCGACTCGTCCGTCCGGCTGCATCGCGGCCAGAAGCATCCGGGAATTGGGCAAGGCGGTCAACAGTTGCGACCACAGCGCGATCACCGGCGGGCTGATCTTGGTTGGCCGGTTGAAGCTGCCAAAGGTGATATGCCCGGTGCTGAGAGCCGGCAGCGCAGCTACCTCTGGCGCGCCGGCGAAAGGCAGGAAGGGTGCCGTCGCCGGCAGGCGAACGATCTTCTCGGTGAACAGCTCGTCAAACTCGCTACCCGGCAAAAAGAAAGGATCGGCGACAAAGTAATCCATCGCCTGCAGGCCAGTGGTGCCCGGGTAGCCTATCCAGCTCGCCTGTAGCGGTGCCGGTTTGCGAGCAAAGCTAAGTAGTCGGCTATGCGCGGTGTGACCGGTCAGGTCGATGAGAATGTCAATCGCGTCGGCACGGACATGGTCGGCGAGGTCAGCGTCGGAAACGCCGGTAACCGGATGCCAGTGCGCGAAGTGGCAGCGCAGGCGCTGTGTCACGTGGTCGTCGACGGGGCTGTTGTCGTAGGCGTGGAGCGAGAGTCGCTCGGAGTCGGCGAGGTGTATGAGTACCGGTTCGATGAAGTTGGCAACGGCGTGATTGTGGAAGTCGCCCGACACGATCCCTACCTGCAGGCGTCGCTCGGGATCTTTGCCATTGCTGTGCGGCTGCCAGTCAGGGCGCAGCGGGGCTTCAAAGCGTTCGCCAAAGCCGCAGTGTCTGGCGAACAGCTTCTGCGCATCGACCGCTTCGTTGTGGCTGTGGCTGTAAAGCGTGTTGCTATACGCCAGCGGGTAGTGGGGTTGCAACTCCAGCGCCCGCTCATAGGCCTCGTCAGCCTCTATGTAGCGGCCGAGTGCGTTCAGCACCACGCCGAGGTTGAGGAAGGCATTGGCCATGTTGGGCGAGAGCTCCAGCGCGCCGCGAAAGCTCGCTTCGGCATCGCCAAAGCGGCTCTGGTCATGGAAGACGTTGCCCAGGTTGTAGCGCGCCACGGCAAAGTCAGGTTTCAACTCCAGCGCCCGGAGCAGGCAATTCTCCGCGTCTTCGAGTCGCCCCTGGCCTTTGAACGATGAGCCCATGACTACCAGCACTTCGGCAAAATCTGCTTTGTGGGCCAACGCACTGCGCCACGCGGCTTCGGCTTCGGCGAGACGCTTCAGGTCGCAGAGGACGTTGCCCAGGTTGTAATATGCTTCGGCAAGATCGGGTTTGAGCTCCAGTGCACGGCGCACGGCGGTCTCCGCTTCGCTCAGTTTGCCCTGTCCCGACAGCACTTCTCCGAGGTTGCTATGCGCTTCGGCGTAATCCGGCTTGAGTTCCAGAGCCCGTCGGTAACTGGCTTCCGCTTCGTCTAGCCGGCTTTGCATCTTGAGGCTTCTGCCAAGGTTGTTGTGCGCCTCGGCCAGGTTTGGTTGCGACTTCAGCGCTCGCCGGTAAGCCGCCTCGGCCTCCGTGAGACGTTCCAGCGCCACCAGGGTGTTTCCCAGGTTGCTGTGGGCGATGGCAAAGTCAGGCTTCAAAGCCACTGCGCGCCGATAACTGCTCAGCGCTTCCTGGTGGCGTTCCTGTGCCCCGAGGAGCTTGCCCAGGTTGTAGTGTGCTTCGGCGAACTGGCGGTTGATCTTGAGCGCTCGCCGCTGGCACGCTTCGGCTTCGATCGCTTGCCCCAGGTCGGCCAATACCAGTCCGAGGTTACTGTGTACTTGCGCGTCGCGTGGCAGCAGGCGTACGGCGTTTTGCATCGCGGTCAGCGCTTCTGCATTGCGCCCCTGCGACTTGCGCAGCGCCCCCAGCACTTTCCAGCCAAAACCGTGCTCCGGGAAGCGCTCGGTCAGTGCCGTGGCCAGATTTTCTCCCTCGCCATGGCGCCCGGCATTGAACAGTTCGACCAGCGTGTCCATTTCCTGGTCGCTTGGTGCCGCGCTGCGCTTGCTGGCGCTTCTGGCCGGCGGCTTGCGCGCTGCCGGTTTCTGAGCATGCTCTGGCTCTTTCGGGATGGGTTTGTCCTGGCCACTATCCTCCAGGCGCCGCGCCAGGGCGTCGACGGCTTCACCGGCCAGGCCGTGTTGCCGGCCGAGCGCGAGCACTCCGCGCGCGGCGTCGTTCTGGCCTGCCAGCAGCATCGCCTCGATGTAGCTCAGCCAGTAGCGATGGGACTCCGGGCTGGCTTCGAGTGCTGCCAGGAAATGCGGTAGGGCGGCGGCAGGCTGCTGCCGTTCTTTTTCCAGCAGACCCAGCTGGTGATTAGCTTCGGCGTGATTTGGCATCGCCCGCACGATTGCCCGATAAAGTTGTTCGGCTTCGTTGAGCTGACCGGCATGGTGGCAGGCGAGCGCCTTGCCGAGCGCTTGGGCAAGCGTCTCGTCAAGCGTCAGCTGCCGAGGCGCCATGCGCCCTGCGGGTGAAAGCTGCGTTTCGTCAGTCTGCGAGCTGGACATGCGCTTCATTCTCCTGTGGGGCGCCGATAGCCAGTGACGCGAGGTCCAGTCCCGCCTGTTCCAGCTGGCTGTGCAGGTTGGCAGCCTCGCGGCGCAACAGTGCGCGCGTTTGCGCATCGCCGGCAGCGACGGTCAGCGTAAGCTGTTGACCCTCGATGTGCAATCGGGCGTCGACCTCGCCGAGCCTGGGCAGCGTCAGGCGCAGCCGCGTCTGCCATTTTTCGCCGGGGCTGTCGTCGTCGCTGGCGCGGCCGTCGGCCTGCTTTTCGATTTCCCAATCCAGTTGCTGCCCGGGCCAGATCTGTCCCTGCCAGGAAAAGTTCTGGCTGGCGAAGGCTTCGAGTTGCTGCTGGACGAGCGCCTGGGCCTGTGGGGCGACCGGCTGGGCAGCCTGCGATGGCGCCGCCGCCTGAGCCGACTGGCTGGTCGCGCTCGCCGGGCTCGGCAACGGCGCGCCCGCAGTGGCTGGGGCGCCTTGTGCTGCGGTGCTTGCGGGTGCCAGCTTGCCCTGTGGTTCCTGCAGCAACTGCGCTTTGCTGTAGCGACCCTCTACCCATTCGGCCTGGTGCGCTTCGTAAAACATGCCGCTCTGGATGAGCGCCTGCTTGAGCAAGGGCACCAGGGCCTGCCCGTTGCTCGGCGGCGCGGCGGCGATCGGTCGATTGCCGTTGAGCGGCAGCGCCGCGGCGGGCGCTTTGCCATCGCGGCTACCCGTCAGCAGATCGCTGATCAGTTGCCCGGTGCGGCTCAGGCTGGTGGCGGCTTCGCCGCCCGCCTTGCTGGCGTCCGACCCGGCTCGGGCAAGGACCGCCAGGGTCAGCTTGCCGTCGCTCTCGGCGACTTCCAGCTCGATCGCGTCGCCGCTCTTGGCGGCGAAGGGTAGCGCGAGGGTGACACTGCGCTGGTTGATCAGCGCGCGGTAGGTGCCATTGGGCATCAGCGACTGGATTTCGGCGAGCAGCCGTTGCCCGGCGACCAGGCCAGGCAGTTTGTCGGTGATTTCCTGCGCTGGCGGAGCCGGCCGCAACGCCAGGTCAGCCGACGGCTGTATTCGGGTGGCGATTTCCGGGCGGATCATCGCCTCAGGCGCCTGCTGGCGATTCGCGCAGGAGCACCCTGAGTTCGTTCATGCGCGTCGCCACCAGTGGCCGGATACGGGCATCGCAGTGCAGGCAGGTCTCGATCAGAACGCGCGCGCGCGCCTGCTCGGCGCTGGTCGACTGGCTGTTCGCCGCGTCGGGCAGGGTATCCGCCAGCGCGCGCCGTTCGGCTTCACGACTGGCCAGCGTTTCCCAGTTCTGCTCGATTGCCGCGCGCAGCATGGCCTCGGAGAGTTCCTGCAGTTGTTCGAGCGCGTCCAGCGAAGACGTCATGCGACCGCTTGTTGTTGCGCACTCGGCGCGATTTCTCGCCAGGCGCCATGCACTTCCTCGAGCAAGGCGGCGACCTCTTCCAGCGCCCGCAGATCGTTGCCCATATTGGCACGCAACAGGCGCAGCACGAGGTAGTCGTAAAGTGCGTCGAGCCGCTCGGCAAGCTCGCCACCCTGTTCGAGGTCGAGGCTTACCTTGAGGCCGTTGCCGATGATGTCGATGGCTTTCGAAATGGCCTCGCCGCGCGCCGCGATCTGTTTTTGCTGCATGGCCGCGCGGGCATTGCCGATCGCCGCCTGGGCACCCGCGAACAGCAGCAGGATCAGCCGGTGCGGATCGGCGACTTCGATCGCCGCGTCGACGCCGACTTTCTGATACGCGGAGATTGCTTGTCGTGCGTTACCGAACATTCTTCTACCTCTGATTGAAATTAGGCAAGATGGCGAGCTGTTGCGAGAGGAAGGTGCTGGTCTTGGTCATCCCCGAGATCAGAACGTCGAGGGCGGTGAATTGCTTGCGGTAGCGCGCTTCGATCTCGGTCAGCCTTTTGTTTATGGTCTCGGACTGTTTGCCGAGGCCCTGGATCGACGAACTGAGGCCTTCGCTGCGCGCGGAAATCAGTCCGCCGGTGCCGACCATGCCATCGGCGGCGCTCTTGAACGCGCTGCCGTAGGCGGCAACCAGTGTGGCCACGGCGCTCAAATCGTCGCCGATTGCCGCGCTCAGCGCGGCCGCGTCCACCGCCAGCGTCCCGTTCTTCTGAATGCTCACGCCGATGTCGGACAGGCGTTGCAGCGTGGCACCCGAAAGTTCGGCGGGGACATTGCCAAGCGCGCTACGAAAAGCGTTCTGCGCGGTACGCAGGGTGCTTTCGCCGTTGAGCGCGCCGGCCTGCTTGGTGGTCGCGTTGTAGCTGCCGAGGCTGTTGGAGGTGGTTCGAAAATCGTTGAACGCCTTGACCAGGGCATTGACGCCGGCGGTCAGGCTGGAGTTGTCCTTGCTAATGGTCAGCGTCGTGCTGATCCCGGTTGCTGGCGCTTCGGGTCCCTTGATGAGGTTGATCGTCAGGCCATCGACAGCCGTCGTGACGCTGTTGGTGACGCCTTCGACGGCAATCCCGTTGAGCTTGAAGCTGGATCCCTGCGCGGCCTGCGACTGGACAAAGGCATCGGTCAGCGGCTGCGGTGCCGCGTCGGGGTCATAAGACAGGCCGGCGATTCCGGACAGCTTGATGAACTGGTTGCTGCCGGCCGCGGTGCTGGTCACGAGCAGCTGCTTGCCGTCGACGCCGTTGATGACCAGTGCGACTACCCCGGCACCGGCGCCGTTGATGGCGTCGCGGATCTCCTCGGGCGATGCGCCATCGGCGATGCTGATGTCGGTCGTCGTGTGTGGGCTGCTGCCACCGAGCGCGTCCAGCGAGAGCGTCAGCGTGCCGCCCAGCGGCAGCGTTTCGCCCGCGCCGGAAAAGGGCGATGGCGCGCCGGTTGCCGTGGTCAGGCTGTGCTGCTTGGCGAGTTGGTTCACTTCGAGGCTGTAGGTGCCGGCAACCGCACTCGACGAGGTGGTGACCGAAGCGATGGTCGAGTCAGTCACCGCGGCCTTCAGAATCGAGAATTTTTCTGTGGCGGTCGTGCCGCTTGCCGGAACGAGGTTCGCGGAGGCGCTTTGCAGCGCCGAAATCACCCCCTGCAGCGAGCCCAGTGCCGAGATTTTCGCCTGGTAGCCTGCTTCCTTCTGCGCCAGAACGGTCAGCGGACGTTGTTCCAGCGACATCAACTGACTGACGATGCTATTGACGTCGAGGTTCGAGCCTAAGCCCGGTGAGGCAATGGCCATGCTTTTCTCCTGCGCCGTTTGCTGAACAAGCTGCGGCCGGCGCGTTCTGCTTGCTTTTCAGGCCTTCTGCGTGACAAACAGCCCCTTGATGCTGTCCAGTGCCTTGGCAATGGACAGCATTTCTACCGACGGAATCTGGCGAATGACTTCCTTGGTCGTGCGGTCGATGATCTTGACCACTAGTTTCTGGGTATCTCCGTCGACGCTGAATTCCAGATTGTTGTTGATTGGTTTGACAAAGTCACGCACGCTTTGCGTGGCTACTTCGAGCTTCTCGCGGTCCGGGCGTTGTGCTTGCTGCACTTGCTGCGCGGGCGCTTGCGAAGGATCGACCGCCTTGGGCGTGGTCGCGGCGGGCGCCTTGTTGACTTCGCGCGCCGTATCGCCGACCACCGGGTTGCCCTGGGGTGGTAGAGATGCGGCTGTGGCTTCGATGCTCATCTCACACTCCTTGCTGAAGAGGCACTGAGGCGCGATCGCGGCAACACCGCGACCGCGCCCCCGATCTTACTGCGATTGCAGCCTCTCCGCTTAGCCTCGCAGCAGCGAGAGCACGTTCTGCGGCAGCGAATTGGCCTGCGCCAGCATCGCCGTACCGGCCTGTTGCAGAATCTGCGCGCGGGTCAGGTTGGCCGTTTCGGCAGCGAAGTCGGCATCGACGATCCGGCTGCGCGACGCCGACAGGTTCTCGGACGTCGTTGACAGGTTGCTGACGACGCTGCTGAACCGGTTCTGTACCGCACCCAGGTTCGCTCGACTGGCGTTGATGTTGGCCAGCGCCGAGTCGATTGTTGAAATCGCATTCTGCGCGCCGCTGGCGGTGGTCAGATCGAGGCTGGCGACGCCGGTGCCGAAGGTTGCCTCGGCGTCGTGCTGGCCGGAGGTCAGTGCCGTCGTGGCGAGGTTGGCGCCGCCGACGTTGATCCCGGCGCTGCTGGTCGAGGAGAGCTTGATGCCGCCATAGGTGTTGGTGGTGGTATCCGCTACAAAGCCGGTGTTGCTGGCCGCGGCAGCGCCCTTGGTCTCGACGGTAACCGTGCGGCCGTCGGATGCTGAGAGGCTGACTTTCCCGCTGGCGAAGGTGGCGGTGACACCGGTCTGGTTGGAGACGGCGTTGATCGCGGCGACGACGTTGTTGCCCTGGTCCGTGAAGTTGCCATTGGTGCCGGCCGAGATCGCGCCCAGCTTGACGCCGTTGATCTTGATGTAGTTGCTACTGTCGCCGGCAACGCCCGCATTGGCCGAGAGAGCGCCGCTGGTGACGCTCGTTTTGGTGGCCGCGGCCGATACGCCGGTTTGCCCGCTCACTGTGTTGAACGCTGCCGCTTTGGCGATGGCGCTGTCCGATCCAACTGTCGTGGTGCCGGCCGTCAGGCCAGTATTTTCCTGGGTTTCGATGCCGGTGAATTCAATCTTGATATCCCGACCGTCTTTGGAGGTCAAGGTGATGACGCCGGCGGCCTCGGTGGCGACGACGCCGGTGGTGGCTGTCACGCTGTTGATCGCCGCGGCGACGGCCGTACCCTGCGCCGTGGCATCGGCGCCGGCGCTGGTCGCCCCGATCGACACACCGTTGATCTTCACGTCGCCGTCAACAATGGCTCCGGACGACGCGGCCGCGCCGGTGACGCTGGCCGAGCTGGAAACTCCGTCGCTTACCGACGGGCCGACGCCATAGCCGTTGACCGTGATGCCGCCGGTCGAGATAGCGCCATTGGTGACTGTCGAAGTGAGCGACGTCGTATAGCTTGATGTGGTCCCGACGCCCAGCGAATTGGCCTTGGCGCTGGCTATGGACGTGATCGAAATGGTTTCACCGCTGTTCGCACCGACCTGGAAAGACTGCGAGTTGAAGGTGCCGTCGAGCACCTTGACACCGTTGAAAGCGGTCTGGCCGGCGACGGTGTTGATCTGCTGAACGAGTTGGTCGACTTCGTTCTGCAGGGCGGCGCGGTCGGTCGCGGTGTTGGTCGCGTTCGACGACTGCACAGCCAGTTCGCGCATCCGCTGCAGCGACTCGGTGATACTCTGCAGTCCGCCTTCAGCCGTCTGCGCCAGCGAGATGCCGTCGTTGGCGTTGCGCGATGCCTGGTTGAGACCGTTGATCTGCGAGGTCATCCGTTGCGAGATGGCCAGGCCGGCAGCGTCGTCCTTGGCGCTGTTGATGCGCAGACCGGAGGACAGGCGCTGCAGCGAGGTGGCCAGCGTGTTCTGTGACATGTTGAGGCTGCGCTGCGAGTTCAGCGAGGCGACGTTGGTATTGATGACTTGGGGCATTTTCCTTCTCCTATCACGATCAGATGGACTTCGGTTGCCGGTGAGCTTCCTGCCGGCGCCGCCTGGGTGGCGATTGTTTGGTTGACAATTCTGCTTACGACTGGCTGCTGGAAAACTTGAGGTTTTTTCTGTGGGCCTGCCGCGTGAGTTCTTTATCGGCATTCGGCTGGCGAAGTTTAGGGCGGCACTTGCAGGCGCTGGTCCTGCGCCTTGCCGCCGGAGCGGACGCTCGCCGGATCCTTCAGGCGCTTTCAACGGTGCTTTCAGCGATGCCTGCAGGCGGTTATAATTAGCCCCGCTTTGCCAGCGTCGGCGCGTGGACGGTCGGCACTGCCGGAAAGCCGAGCAAGGGGCCTGGCGATCAGCCGCTGCGGGTGACGTGATGGGCGGCGGAGTGGGTGATCGGACGCGCCAGGGCAGCGCCGCTTTCCGTCGCTGGCGAACAGACCGGCAGATCGCCGCTTTCCTTGTCTGTTTGCAGCTGCCCGGACGCTCGTGCCGGTTTCGTTGAATTCGTTGAACTCGTTTATTTTCGGGAATGTTGGTGGACTTGAGATGCGGATCCTGCTCTGCAATGACGATGGCTATTTCGCACCCGGGATCGAGCATCTGGCGCGGGCGCTGTCGGAACTCGCGGAGATTACCGTGGTTGCTCCCGAACGCGACCGCAGTGGTGCCAGCAATTCGCTGACTCTCGATCGACCGCTGTCGCTCAGGCGTGCCGCCAACGGCTTCTATTACGTCAACGGTACGCCGACCGACTGTGTTCATCTGGCGGTCACCGGGATGCTCGACGGCTTGCCCGATATGGTCGTTTCGGGAATCAATATCGGCGCCAACATGGGCGACGACACGATTTATTCGGGGACCGTCGCGGCGGCTACCGAGGGCTTTCTGCTGGGCGTCCCGTCGCTGGCCGTTTCGCTGTGCAGCAAGACCGGCGAGCACTTCGAGAGCGCCGCCCGGGTCGCCTGCGAGCTGATCGCTATCCTCGAAAAGCAGGCTCTGCACGAACCGGTATTGCTCAACGTCAATGTTCCCGATGTCCCCTGGGAGGCGCTGCGCGGCACCGTCGTCACCCGCCTTGGCAAGCGTCACAAGGCCGAGCCCGTGGTTCGCACGCTGTCGCCACGGCAAGAGACGGTCTATTGGGTCGGCGCTGCCGGCGCGGCGCAGGATGCCGGCGAGGGGACCGATTTCCACGCCGTACACCACAATCAGGTTTCGGTGACGCCCTTGCAGGTCGACCTGACGCACAACGCCCAGCTGTCGCTGGTGCGCGGCTGGCTGGGCCAATGAACCGCGTCGTTTCGGGCTTCGGCATGACCTCGCAGCGGACGCGGGCGCGTATGATCGAGCGCTTGCGCGAGCAGGGGATAGTGGACGAAGACGTTCTCGCGGCGATCGCCGCAGTGCCCCGGCACGTTTTTGTCGAGGAAGCGCTGGCCTCACGGGCCTACGAAGACACGGCGTTGCCGCTGGGTTTTTCGCAAACGATTTCGCAGCCCTACGTCGTCGCCAAGATGATCGAAGCCTTGTGCGCGGGTGGCCGGCCACTCGGCAAGACGCTGGAGATCGGCGCCGGTTGTGGCTATCAGGCGGCGGTTCTCGCGCAACTGACCGAGCAGGTCTACGCGGTCGAGCGCATCGCGCCGCTGCTCGCCAAGGCCAAGCTCAACCTGCGCGCGATCAAGCAGCTCAAGGTCCGCCTGAAGCACGCCGATGGCCGCCTCGGACTGCCCGAAGCGGCGCCTTTTGATACGATCATTGTTGCCGCCGCGGCCTTGCGCGTGCCGCCCGCCTTGCTGCAGCAGCTGGCAGCAGGTGGCAGAATGATTCTGCCGCTGGGGGCGGCGACACAGCAACTGGCGCTGATCGAAAAACGCGGCGAAGATTGTGTCGAAACCCGGCTTGACGCTGTGCGTTTCGTGCCGCTACTTACGGGAGTCGAATGAAGGATCCACGTTTTCTCGCCAGCAATAGTGCCGTCGTTGCTGTTCTGACAGCACTCGTTGTCGCCGGCTGCGCCAGCAAGGCGCCATCGCCGGTCAGCGACCGTGGTGCCGGCGCCAGCACGGTTACGACGGCGAGCAAGGATGTTTATGTCGTCAAGAAAGGCGACACCCTGCATTCGATCGCCGCCGATCAGGGCGTGGACTTTCGCAGTCTGGTGATCTGGAACAGTATCGATAATCCGAACCACATTCTCGTCGGCCAGGAGCTGCGGGTGCGGCCGCCAGGGGCTGCGCCTGCCGCCGCGGGCACCGTCGTGCGGCCGATCGACGCCCACTCGGCGGTCGAGCAACGCGCTCTGAGCAGCGTCGGCTCTGACCTGAAGAGCGATCCCAAGGGCGGCAAGGAAGCCTACTCGGCAAGCACCCTGGCCAGGGCGCAAGCGCAGGCACAGGGCAAAGCGGCGCCGCCGCCCGTGGCCACGGCCACGGCCAAAGCCGACGAAGCGCCGGCCGGGCCGGTTTCAGGCGGCACCGACGTCAGCTGGATGTGGCCGTCCAGCGGCCGCGTGATCGGCACTTTCAGCGAGGGTGGCGCCAAGGGCATCGATATCACCGGCAAGGCTGGCGACCCGGTGCTGGCGGCCAGTGGCGGCAAGGTGGTGTATAGCGGTACCGGTCTGCGCGGCTACGGCAAGCTGGTGATCGTCAAACACAACGACACCTTCCTGACCGCTTACGCGCACAATCAAAGCGTCCTGGTCAAGGAAGGTCAGAGCGTCAGCAAGGGGCAGAAGATCGCCGAAATGGGCAATACCGACGCCGACCAGGTCAAGCTGCACTTCGAGGTCCGGCGCCAGGGCAAGCCGGTCGACCCACTCCAGTATCTGCCGCCACGCTGACTGCCATGGCTGGCGATTACGACTCTGATCCCGACCGCATCGAAGACTTTCTTCGTGAGCCAGGATTTTCAGTCGAAGAGCCGCTCGCCGAGACCGAGTCCGACGACTCGTCGGGCCAGTCTCCCGAAGCGGAGCTGCTCAACGATCTGACGCAGCACTATCTGAGCGAGATCGGCGCCAAACCGCTGTTCTCGGCGAGCGAGGAGGCGGCGTGGGCGCGGCGGGCCAGGGCAGGGGAGTTTCTGGCGCGCCAGAAAATGATCGAGCACAACCTGCGGCTGGTGGTCAACCTCGCAAAGCATTTCCTCAACCGCGGCATGGCCTTGCTTGACCTGATCGAAGAAGGAAACCTTGGACTCATCCATGCGATAGAAAAGTTCGATCCAGAACTCGGATTTCGCTTCTCGACCTACGCTACCTGGTGGATCCGGCAAAGCATCGGGCGAGCGATCATGAACCAGTCGCGGACGATTCGCCTGCCGGTGCACGTGGTCAAGGAAATCAACGTCGTTTTGCGCGCCATCCGGCATCTGGAATCCGCCAACGGCAGCGAGATCGATCTCGATCAGATCGCCCACCTGATCGGTCGGCCAGTCGAGGATGTGCGCCGGGTGATGGCGCTCAACGAGCGCATTACGTCGCTCGATGCACCGCTGCAGGTCGATCCGTCGCGAACCATCGGCGAGATGATCGCCGACGATAGCGTGATCGATCCCGACGAGTTATTGCAGTGCAACGAGGTTGGCGACCTGCTGAGCAGCTGGCTTGGTCAGCTCAGCGAAAAACAGCAGCAGGTGCTGCAACGTCGTTACGGTCTGGCCGGCGCCAATACTTCCACCCTCGAGGAAATCGCCGCCGATCTGAATCTGACGCGAGAGCGCGTTCGCCAGATTCAGATCGAGGCGCTCGATGAGCTGCGGCGGATCATCCGGCGCGGTGGCGTGAGCCGCGACAACATTCTCTAGCGCTCCGCTGCCTGGCGATTGTTGCGCACTTCGCGCAGCGCTTCGGCCAACTGGAAGACCGACATCGCGTAGAAACTCGAGCGGTTGTAACGGGTAATCACGTAAAAGTTGTCGAAGCCGAGCCAGTATTCGGTCGCTTCGCCCGGCGTCACCAGGTCGATCAGCGCCGCCTTGCGGTCGTCGTCGTCGGCGGCGCTAGCGACCACCACGCCGCGCGCGCCGAGCTGCCGTACGGTCTGCTCGGGTTTGATGCCCTCGGCGAGCAGCGCGGCGGGGTTGCCGTTGACCCGCGCCGGCACAGCGATCGGCGCGCCCTTCTGCCAGCCGTATTGCTGCAGGTAACGGGCGACGCTGCCGATGGCGTCGGCGGCGCTGTTGCGCAGGTCAACGCGGTCGTCGCCGTCGAAGTCGACGGCGTAGCGGCGCTGGCTGCTCGGCATGAACTGCGGGATTCCCATGGCGCCAGCGTAGGAGCCCTTGATGTCGAGTGCGCTGACGCCGTTTTCGCGCGCCAGCAACAGCAGTTGCTCGAGTTCGCCGCGAAAGAACTCGGCGCGTGGAGGGTAATCGAAGGCCAGCGACGCGAGCGCTTCAAAGACGCCGAAGTTGCCCATGTTCTGACCGTACTCGGTCTCGACGCCGATGATCGCGACGATCACCTCCGGCGGCACGCCGTAGATCGCTTCGGCGCGTTGCAGGAGCGCCCCGTGCTCGTTCCAGAAGCTCTGGCCACCGGCCTGGCGGCGGCCGTTGACGAAGCGCTGGCGATAGCGTTGCCACGAGCGCTGCGTGCCGGGGCTGGTCGCTGGGCGGATCAGGCGCAGGACCGTGGCGTTCGACTGAATGGCGGCGAACTGGCTGTTCAGGTGGCTGATGTCGAAGCCGTGCTGTTCGTGCATGTTGAGGATGAAGGCCTGGACTTCCGGGTCCTTGCTGAATCGTTCTGTCGCCTGCTCGCCGTGGCCGGCCAGTGGCAGCAGGCCGCCAAGCAGCCCGAACAGCAGAGCTTTGCCTAGTCTTTTCAAGTTGAACTTCTCCTTCGCGGTGGCAAGCGGGTGATGCATTGTTGTAGTCGGTGCAGCGCGGCAGCGCGGTTCTGGCCAATCCCACCTCTCTGGCCATAACGCAGTTCGGCATAATAGCCCGCTGCTTCGCGGGTGAGTTCGCCAAGCTCGGGTCTCTCGCGCGCCACGCGTTGCGCGAAATCGCCAGGGCCTTCCCATTCGGCGCGCGCTATTCCCCGTTGCTGGAGTTGGCCGCAGTACTTCTGCCAGGCGCGCTGGATCGGGTCGACGGCGCGCCGTCGCGGCAGCGTCCATACGGCGACAAGCAGCAGCGCGACGCCGCACAGCACCGCCAGCGACGCGCTCATGCGGCGCCAATCGGCGTCGCGCCAGCCGAAGCGCGACAGCACTTCACGTTGGCGCTGCGGATTGTAACCGAGCACCCACTGGTTCCAGGTGTTGTTTGCCGCCTCCCAGCGGTTGTGCAGCTGCCGTAGCCAGTCGTTGTCGAGGCGAATGACGATCGGTAAGGCTTCACCCGCTGGCAGCGACGCGGCGATGCCTTGCTCGATGCGGGCCGGGGCAACCGCCGCCGTCGGATCGAAGCGCACCCAGCCTTGCCCGGCGAGCCAGATTTCGGCCCAGGCGTGCGCATCGGACTGGCGGACGATCAGATAGCCGTCGATCGGATTGAGCTCGCCGCCCTGGTAGCCGGCGACCACCCGTGCCGGCACGCCGGCGGCGCGCATCAGGAAAACGAAGGCCGAAGCGTAGTGCTCGCAGAAGCCGCGACGCGTCTCGAACAGGAACTCATCCATGGCGTTGGCGCCGAGCAGCGGCGCCTCCAGCGTGTAGTAAAAGTCCTGCTGGCGAAACATCGCCAGGGCCGCCGCGGCGATCTCTGCCGGCGGTCGTGAGGCCCAGCCGGCGGCCAGCGCGCGGCTGCGAGGGTTGATTTCCGGCGGCAGCGCCAGCGCCTGTCGCAGCGTCTCTGGCGTTTCGCTGACGTTGGCGCGGTAGTCTACCGAAGAAGCAAACGAAAACCGCGAGCGGACCCGCAGCGGCTCCCGCGCCAGCGCTTGCAGGCTTGGCGCCAGGCTGGCGTCGGCCGGTAGCGTCGTCGCCACGTCGAGCGCCAACAGCCAGCGCTGGTTGTGCGCTTCGATGATGTTGGTATAGGCGTAGGGCGGGCCGATGCCGTCGATGGTCGGTGCCTGCGGCGGCGGCTTGCTGGTGGTGACGCTGGCGCGCCAGGTCAGACCGTCGTAGTCGTCGAACACCGGGCCGCGCCAGTAGAGATCGGATTTCTCGGGCAGTTCGCCGACGAAGCGGCTGCGAAAAGCGATCGCCGCGGATTGCGTCAAGCGGCTGATCGACCCCGGCGCCATTTGCTCGGAGAGGCCGCTGAGTCCGCTATGGGCGTCTTCTGGCAATCCCCAGAGCGGACCCGAGACGCGCGGGAAAAGCAGGTACAGGATGAGCATGAAGGGCAGCGCCTGCGCCAGCAGCAGGCCGGCATGACGGGCGATGGCAGCGATCGGTTGGGCGCCGCCGTGCACCCTGATCAAGGCCGCAGAGAGCAGCGTGATGGCGCCCAGTAGCCAGCCGCCGGTGGCGATGCTCTGCGAGTAAAGGTAGTGGGTGAGCAGCAAGAAATAGCCGAGCATGACAATCACCATCGCGTCGCGGCGGCTGGTCATCTCCAGCGGCTTCAGGGCCATGAAGACGACCAGCAGCGCGACGCCGGAGTCCTTGCCGAAGAGCGTGCGGAATTGCCAGCCGATCGCCGCCAGCGTCGCCACGACCAGCATGGACAGCGCCCAGCGCGGCGGCAGGCGGCGAGCTTGTTGCCACAGCCAGGCACGCCACAGCAGGGCGCCACCAACGACCAGCGAGAGCCACCAGGGAAGGTGCCCGACGTGTGGCCCGGCGGTCACCAGGGCGACCGCCAGCAGCCACGGCACGGCGCCGTGTTCGAGTGGCTCAGCGGGCCTGGCGATCGCCTGGCGCCTTGCTTTCAGGGTTCTCGCCATGCAGCGCCAGGATCTCCAGGCAGCGTCCGCGGTGCGTCTCGCCGTGCCCGGGAGCGAGCTCTCGTCCCGGCAGTTTCAGCCCATAGCGCGCCTGCTGTTCGTCGGCGCTCAGGACCCAGCCGGCGAGGATCGACAGGCGTTCTTCAGCGCTGCGGCCGGTTGGCGTCAGCGACCAGTCGAGCCACAGTTCTTCGGCCGCGCCACCGGCGAACTGCTTGACCAGGTGCGCCTGGTCGTCGGGCCTGCGGGCGACCGCTTTCCAGGCGATGTGCCGGATCGGGTCGCTGTTCTGGCGCGGCCGCAAGCCGGCAAAGTCTTCCTGGCCGTTGTCGCCCTGGACATGGTCGGCGTGGACGGCCGCCGACGCGGCGGGGAGCGGTGTCCAAAGCGGTTTCGGATAGACCACGCACGACCACCGCGGATACAGGTAGCTCCAGGCGCGGAACAGCCCCAGTGGATAGCGGCTGGCGAGCGTGATGCGACCCGGGTCGAGGCGACCGCGCCGCTGCGTTGCGTAGGCGATGGCAACCGTCGCCGAGCCCTCTGCCGGCAGGTCAATGCGGGCCGCCGCTTGTTCGGCGAACGAGAACTCGAGCGCCCGCCGTGACTGCCGACGGGAATTTTCGAGCTGCATCGGGAAGCGCGCCAGATCGCCAGCGAAAACGGCCGGCGCACGCCCGGGCGTCAGGCGCAGCGCGAAGAGGTTGTTGAAGGTGTGCACCATGGCGACGATGCCGAGTCCGGCGAGCAGAAAGATCAGCGCGTGCCCAAGGCCGAGGTTGTAGTTGATCGCGCCGATCAGCATCACCAGCAGAACGACGGCGAAGACGACGCCAGCGCGCGTCGGTAGGATGAATATCCGCCGTTGACCGAGGACGATCGGTAGCTGTTGCTCGGGCGCCGGGCGAAAGAGCCGGCGCTGGAACGCGGCCAGCGCGGCCATCAGGCGACCGGAATGCTGTGGATCAGCGTCGCGATGTCTTCGGCGTCAGCGTAGCTGCCGCTAAGCAGCCGCAGGCGGTGGCGGGCGACCGCCGGTAGCACCGCCTGCACATCTTCGGGCAGGACCATCTGGCGGCCGTCGGTAAACGCCCAGGCGCGTGCTGCCGCCAGCAGCGACAGGGCGGCGCGCGGGCTGAGTCCGTGCACCAGGCGCGCATCCCTACGAGTGGCCTCGACCAGCAGTTGCAGATAGTCGAGCAGCGCCGGCGAGGCATGGACCGCGGCTACTTGTTGTTGCAGTGCGGCGAAGGCGGCAGGCGCCAGACGCGCCGCCAGCGTCGGCAGTTGTTCGCGTCGGCCACCGCTTTCCAGCAGCGCGCGCTCGGCGTTGTGGTCCGGGTAGCCGAGGTCGATGCGCAGCAGGAAGCGATCGAGTTGCGACTCGGGCAAGGGGAAGGTGCCGATCTGGTTCGACGGGTTCTGCGTGGCGATCACGAAGAACGGCTGCGGCAGTGGTCGTGTTTCGCCCTCGGTAGTCACCTGTCCCTCTTCCATCGCCTCGAGCAGGGCACTCTGCGTCTTGGGTGTCGCACGGTTGATCTCGTCGGCCAGCAAGACCTGCGAGAACACGGGTCCGGGCAGGAACCTGAAAGCGCTGCGCTCGCGGTCGAAGATCGACACCCCGAGGATGTCTGCCGGCAGCATGTCGCTGGTGAACTGTACCCGCGAGAACTGGAAACCGAGTAGCCGCGCCAGGGTATGCGCCAGCGTCGTTTTGCCGACGCCGGGCAGATCTTCGATCAGCAAATGCCCTTTCGCCAGCAGGCAGCACAGCGCCAGACGCGTCTGCCGGCTCTTGCCGAGAATGACCTGATCGGCGGCCGCGAGGATTTCGCTGAGCGGGGACTGTCTGTTGGCGAGTGGCATGGGTTGTCGTTGGGGCGTAATTGGGACGATAATAATGCAGATAACTCAATTTCCCGCGGATCCGGGTGCCCATGGCGGCTTCCGTTGCGACAGAAAGGCAACAGTGACCAGCACCGCATTCATCACCCATCGTGACTGCCAGCTACACGACATGGGTTCGTATCATCCGGAATGTCCCGAGCGCCTGAGCGCGATCAGCGATCATATGATCGCGCAGGGGCTGGACTCGTATTTTGCCTATCACGATGCCCCCCTAGCGACCTTTGCGCAGCTCGGGCGGGTGCACAGCGCGGCGCATCTCGAACGTGTGAAGCGTGCTTCGCCGGAGTTGGGGATCGTTCACCTCGACCCCGATACGGCGATGAACCGCCACACCTGGAAAGCTGCCCTGCGCGCTGCCGGTGCTGGCGTGCTGGCGGTCGATCTGGTCATGGCCGGCCAGGCGCAGAACGCGTTCTGTGCGGTCCGTCCGCCTGGCCATCATGCCGAGCGCGCCGCGGCGATGGGCTTCTGTTTCTTCAACAACATCGCGGTGGCCGCGGCGCACGCCCTTGACGCGCACAAGCTGTCGCGCGTCGCGATTGTTGACTTCGACGTGCACCACGGCAATGGCACCGAGGATTGCTTCAAGGGCGACCAGCGGGTGCTGATGGTCAGCACCTTCCAGCACCCTTTCTATCCCTACAGTGGTACCGACCATCCGGCGCCGAACATGCTCAACGTGCCGCTCGCCAGAGACGCCGACGGTGACGAGTTCCGCAGCGTCGTCAGCGAACTGTGGATGCCGCGCCTGCGTGCATTCAAGCCCGAGATGATCCTCATTTCGGCGGGCTTCGACGCCCATTACGAAGACGAGATGGGCGGCTTGCGACTGCTCGAGAAGGACTACGCCTGGGTTACTGCCCAGATGACCGAGCTGGCCGAAGAGTGCGCGCAGCGGCGGATCGTGTCGATGCTCGAGGGTGGCTATGCGCTGTCGGCGCTGGCGCGCAGCGTGGTCGCTCACCTGCGCGTGCTGGGCGACTTCTGACGGCCGTTTTTTTTCGCGGCAACGCCAGTACCGGTGCCCGTTAGCGGCCTTTTCCATCGCCAAGGCGCCGGCCTTCGGTTAGAATTCTCAGCTTGAATTTCAACGGTCGAAGCCTTTCGGCCAACTCTCGGGCGCCTAGCCATGACCATGATTACTGGATCGATCGTCGCGATCGTCACGCCAATGCACGAGGACGGGAGTCTCGACCTGCCGGGTCTGCGCCGGCTGGTCGATTTCCACGTGCAGGAAGGGACCGACGCCATCGTCATCGTCGGCACCACCGGCGAGTCGCCGACGGTTAATGTTGACGAGCACTGCGAGCTGATCCGCGTTACCGTCGAACAGGCCGCCGGTCGCATTCCGGTGATCGCTGGCACCGGCGGCAATTCCACCGCTGAAGCCATCGCGCTGACGCGTTTTGCCAAACAGGCGGGCGCCAACGCGGCGCTGTCGGTGGTGCCGTATTACAACAAGCCGACGCAGGAAGGCCTCTACCGCCACTTCAAGGCAATCGCCGAAGCCGTCGATATCCCGGTCATCCTGTACAACGTGCCCGGCCGGACAGTCGCCGATATGGCCAACGATACGGCGCTGCGCCTGGCCGAAATCGCCAACATCATCGGCATCAAGGACGCCACCGGCAATATCGAGCGCGGTACCGATCTGATCGCGCGGGCGCCGGCCGGCTTCGCGGTCTACAGCGGCGACGATGCCAGTGCCTGCGCGCTGATTCTGATGGGCGCCCAGGGCGACATCTCGGTGGTCGCCAACGTCGCACCGCGACTGATGCACGAGATGTGTGTCGCCGCGCTTGCCGGCAATGCCATCGTCGCGCGTGCCTTGCATGCTCGTTTGCTCGGCTTGCATCGGCAGCTGTTCTGCGAGGCGAACCCGATCCCGGTCAAATGGGCGTGCCAGCAGCTGGGTCTGATCGACGGCGGTTTGCGGCTGCCGCTGACGCCACTATCGGCGGCGTGTCATGAGCAGGTTCTGGCTGCCATGCGCCAGGCCGGCGTAGTCGTTTAGGTGCGGGGTGCTCAGATGAGTCGTCTTGTGGCGCGCTTTCGACCGACCCTTGTGCTGCTGCCGGTGTTGCTGGCGGCTTGCAGTGGCTCGCTGCTCGAATCCAAGAAGATCGATTACAAATCGGCGTCCACCAACCAGGTGCCGACGCTTGAAGTGCCTCCCGACCTTACCTCGCCGACGCGCGATGACCGTTACGCGGTTCCCGACACCGGCGGCAAGGGTACGGCCACTTTCTCGGCATACGCGGCCGAGCGCTCGCCGCAGGCCATCGCCCAGCAAAAGGGCGACGTCCTGCCGGAGGTGGACAACGCTCGCATCGAGCGCGCCGGTAACGAGCGCTGGCTGGTCGTCGAAGGGACTCCGGAAAAACTCTGGGGGCCGGTCAAGGACTTCTGGCAGGAAACCGGTTTCGTGATCAAGCTCGACCTCCCGGACGCCGGCGTGATGGAGACCGATTGGGCCGAGAACCGCGCCAAGATCCCGCAGGACTTCATCCGCAACATGCTCGGCAAGGTCATCGATTCGGTCTATTCGACTGCCGAGCGCGACAAGTTCCGGACGCGCCTGGAGCGTGGGAGCAAGCCGGGGACCACCGATATTTTCATCAGCCATCGCGGGATGTACGAAATTTTCATCTCCGAGGGCAAGGATCAGACCAAGTGGCAGCCGCGTCCGGCCGATCCCGAGCTGGAAGCCGAGATGCTGCGTCGCTTGATGGTTCGCCTGGGCAGCGACGAAAAGCGCGCGACCGCGGCCTTGCAGGCGGCGAAGCAAAAGCCCGTCGAACGCGCCAAGCTGTCGCGTGCTCCTGACGGTGCCGGCACGCTCGAAGTCGAGGAGTCCTTCGATCGGGCCTGGCGGCGAGTCGGCCTGGCGCTCGATCGCGTTGGCTTCACCGTCGTCGATCGCGATCGTTCGCGAGGGCTGTACTTCGTTCGTTATGTCGACCCCGAAGTCGACAACGAGAAGCAGGAAGACGGCTTCTTCGCCAAGCTGAATCCGTTCAAGGACAGTTCGAGCAGCAAGCAGAAGATCCAGTATCGTATCTTCATCAAGGATGCCGGCAATCAGTCGACCGTGCAGGTGCTTACTCCCGAGGGCGGCGTCGATCGCTCGGAGACGTCCAGCAAGATTCTCAATCTGCTCTACGATCAGTTGAAGTGATGCGTTTTGCATCGCTGGGCAGTGGCAGTCAGGGCAACGCCCTGATTGTCGATGCCGGCGATACCAAGCTGCTGGTCGACTGCGGCTTCTCGACCCGGGCGGCAACGGCGAGGCTGGCCCGACTTGGCACCACCCCTGAGCAGTTGACGGCGATCGTGGTCACCCACGAACACGGTGATCACGTCGGCGGCGTCTTCGCTTTTGCGCGTCGCCATCGCCTGCCGGTCTATCTGACGCACGGTACGCACGCCGTCGCGGCGCGCGGCGCTTCGTCGCTGCCCGATTGCCGCTTGATCGACGGCCACACGCCGTTTGCCATCGGGAGTCTCGAAGTGACGCCCTTTCCTGTGCCACACGACGCGCGTGAACCCGTGCAATATGCCTTTGCCGACGGCCAGCACCGCCTTGGCGTGCTTACCGACACCGGCTCGATCACGCCGCACATCGTTGAACGCCTGCGCGCCTGCGACGCGCTGGTGCTCGAGTGCAATCACGATCACGCGCTGCTCGCCGCCTCGCGCTATCCGGCGGCACTGAAACGGCGCATCGGCGGGCGTTTCGGTCACCTCGAGAACGGTCAGGCAGCGATGTTGCTAGGGCAGCTCGATACGGCTCGCCTGCAACATCTGCTTGCCGCCCATCTGAGTCATGAGAACAACCGGCCGGAACTGGCCGTCAACGCTCTCGCGGCCGCCCTTGGCTGCAGCAAGGAGTGGGTCGGTGTCGCCGATCAGGAGGGTGGCTTCGGCTGGCGGCAGCTGTGTTGAGCGGCTTCGCAGGACAAAAAAAACCGGCTCGGAAGCCGGTTTTTTTCGCCGTTCGAGAATTACTTCTTCTCTTCCTTGGCGGCGTCGGCAGCGCCCTTGGCGGCGTCGGCTGCGCCCTGGACAGCAGCACCAGCAGCTTCCTTGGCGGCATCGGCAGGAGCAGCCGCGTCGGCTGGTTTGGCGGCGTCCGCGGGGGCAGCAGCAGGAGCAGCAGGAGCGGCAGCAGCAGCGGGGGCTGCGACGGGCTTGGCTTCTTCTTTTTTGCCACAGGCGGTAAGGGCCAGGGCGAGCAGAGCAGCAACGAGGAGGGAGTGTTTCATGATGGGGTTCCTTATCGACAATGAAATGACTACAACGAGCCAAAAGCTTGATGGTTGACCGGCTTGTACCTCGATCAGGCCGGCATTTTAGCACTGATCGTCGGCATCCATAGTCAACAATTGCTGCGTTGCAGTATCGGCGTCGCTGCCGCCGCGTCGCCTGACACTCGCTCATCGTCGTTCCGCGGCGGCTGTCAGTGCGCGCTCTTGCTGCCCGTCCCGAGCGACCAGTGCGGCTGCTCCGAATTCGCTTCCGGAAGCAGGAAGTGTGGTTGGATCCAGCCCAGCGCGAAGGCGAAAACCAGGACCACCAGCGTCAGCAGAACGAAAGTTCCCAGACCGCCGAGGATCAGGTAGTCGGTAAAGACGCGTCTCGCCCAACCCCGCAGGCCGAGGTAGTCGGCAATCGATACGTAATGCGGCGCGGCAGCGGAATGGCGGTCCTCAATCTTGGCCACGAAGCGCAAACCGCACGCCAGGCAGCGGAACGGCGCCTGCTGTTTCAGGCGCAGCGTGATACCTTCCCGTACGCCGCGGCGCCGCGAACGGCGGGTATCTTCCGAATGACAGGCAGAGCATTTCATGGCACGACGCAAGCCTCCTCGCGGTGAGCACCGCCGCTGGCTGCTGCGTGGCCGGCTAGCTGGCGGTGAATGATGGCAGATGGCTCAGCATGCGCTCTGTGCCGGCAGGCGACTGTGCTTTTTGTCGCAAAGGCGCGATTTTTGTTGCGGCCGAGATCGCCCGCAGCGGCGATCGATTCTTGGCGTGTTGCAGGCTTGAAGTGGGCGCTGCCGCGATCCCGGAAAGTGCTACACTTCCGCGCCATGCGTATGCCCTTGCTCATCGCTGCGGCAGTCGCCGCGATCGCCAGCCAGGCTATTGCGGGAAACTTCGCGCTCCGCGGCGGCGCCGCCGTCGGGCCCTGGTTTTCCCCCTACGGAAGCGCCTTTGCTCCGCCATTTGCTTATTACGGCGCCTTTGGGCCTTGTTTTGGGCCGTGCGCGGACGACGAACAGATACGACGTTTCCTTGATCGTTACGAACGCAACTATGGGCAACGCTTGCTGCCCGAGAAGCCGCTGTTCGAGTACCCGCCGCTGCCCCGTGACGTGCCACCGACGCCGGCTGCCCACATCCAGCCACGGTATCGCGGCGCCAGCCAGATTCGCCCGGAGTTCGAGCACAGCGGAAAGGATCTCGGCGAGGATTCGGCGAGCGGCCGCTAGCTGGCCGCTGCGCCGGGCGGTCGGCGCTACTCGACGAGTACGGCGGTGCCGCTGGCCGAGACCATCAGCATGCCATTGCTCTGGCCCAGGACCTGATAGTCGAGGTCCACGCCGACCACCGCGTTGGCTCCCAACTCCTGGGCGCGCTGCAGCAGTTCCTGGACGGCAATATCGCGGGCGCGCTGCAGCTCTTTCTCGTAGGTCGCCGAGCGGCCACCGACCAGGTCACGAATGCCGGCAAACAGGTCCTTGAAGAGGTTGGCGCCAAGGATCGCTTCGCCGGCGACGAGGCCGTAGTAGCGGCTGATCTTCTTGCCTTCGATGTTGTGCGTGGTGGCAAATTTGCATGTTCGCTCCAGATGGTTATGGTTGCTGTCGAATCGCCGGCGTCGTGGCGAACCCCGCCCGATGCTTGAGCGTCGGCGCTGCGTCAACGTAGGGCGTTCGCCCGCCGCGCCCCTTGCGCGGCCCCTGAGGAGAATATAGCGATGCCGGCGCGGGCTGTACAGCAGTGCGCCTGGCCGCATCCGAAGCGGTCGCGGCGAGCGGCGCCGTCGACCAGCGCTGGCCGTCAGGCGTGTTCGCTGACGCCGGCCGACTCGAAGCTGGCCATTTCGTTGAGAAAGGCGGCGGCCGCGCGGACCAGCGGCCAGGCCAGCGCGGCGCCGGTGCCTTCGCCGAGGCGCAGCCCGAGGTCGAGCAGCGGCTCGGCTTTTAGCGCCCGCAGTTGCGCGACGTGTCCCGGCTCGGCCGAGCGGTGACAGAAAACGCAGTAGTCGCGAATGTTCGGCGAGATGGCCGCGGCGACGAGCAGCGCCGAGCTGACGATGAAGCCATCGACGAGCAGCAGCAGGCGGCGTTCGGCGGCGGCCAGCATGGCGCCAGCGATCATCGCTATTTCGAAGCCGCCGAACTCGGCGAGGACGGTCAGCGCATCGGCGTCCGCAGGCAGCGCCGCGCGCTGCACCGCCTGCGCCAGCAGCGCCTGCTTGCGCGCCAGGCCGGCGTCGTCGAGGCCGGTGCCGCGGCCGACGCAGTCGGCCAGCGGCGTGCCGGTCAGTTGCTGCGTCAGCAGCGCGGCGGCGGCGCTATTGCCGATCCCCATTTCGCCAAAAGCGACCACCCGGCAGCCGTGGTCGGCCAGGTCGCGGGCGATTGCTGCGCCGCGGCTCAGCGCGGTGTCGCATTCTGCCGCGCTCATTGCCGGCTGTTCGAGGTAGTTGTGCGTACCGCTGGCGACCTTGGCGTCGAGCAGCCCTTGACGAACGCCGAAGTCGTGCGCGACGCCGGCGTCGACGATCTGCAACTGCAGGCCGTTGTGGCGCGCGAAAACATTGATCGCCGCGCCGCCGGCGAGGAAGTTCTCGACCATCTGCCAGGTTACTTCTTGCGGATACGCCGAAACACCCGCGCGGGCGGCGCCATGGTCGCCGGCGAAGACCAGCAGATGCGGATGGTCAAGGGCCGGCGTCAACGATTGCTGCACCTGGCCGATCTGCAGTGCCAGGCGTTCGAGCTGGCCGAGCGAACCCGGTGGCTTGGTCTTACCGTCGATCCGTGCCTGCAGGGCGGCTACGGCGGTGGTTGGCGCGATGGAAAATTGCATGCTCTGGCGATCCCCGGCAAAGCTCGCGATTATACGCGCCACGGCGCGTGTTAATCTTCACGGCATGCGAGAACTGATCATTGGCGGTGCCCGTTCGGGCAAGAGCATGTTGGCCGAACGCCGGGCCGCCGAGAGCGCTTTGCGGGTTGTCTACGTAGCTACCGCGCAGGCCCTCGACGGCGAAATGTCGCAGCGCATCAAACACCACCGGGCGCGGCGCTGTGCCGACTGGGGTCTGCTCGAGGAGCCGCTCGAGCTGGCTGGCGCGCTGCGTCGGCATGCCGCGCCGGGGGTCTGCCTGCTGGTCGATTGTCTGACCTTGTGGCTATCGAATCTGTTGTTTGCCGGCGATGCGGCGCGCCAGGCCGAAGCCGGCGAAGCGCTTTCGTGCCCGCTTCTCGGCAGCGCGACGCGGGCGCTGATCGAGACGCTGCCGCAACTGCCGGGGCGGGTCATCCTGGTCAGCAACGAGGTCGGCAGCGGGATCGTGCCGATGGCGCCTTTGTCACGGCTCTTTGCCGACGAACAGGGTCGGCTGAACCAGCAGGTCGCCGCGGTGTGCGAGCGGGTGACGCTGGTCGTCGCCGGTTTGCCGCTCGAGTTACGCTAGCGCTTGCTGTTCCGGGCGCCCGCAAGAGTGTTATTCTTGCGGTTGTCTGACAACTTTGCAGATCAAGGAGCGGAAACAAATGTACAAGCGCATCATGGTCGCCCTCGACCAGAGTTTCATGAGCGGCAGGGTCCTGGAAACAGCCATCGAACTGGCCAAGAGCACCGGCGCGCAGATCGCCATTTGCCACGCCATCGACGAAACGATTCTCTCGCAGCGCGAGGTGGCGATGATGTTGCCGAACAGCGTCGGCAAGACCGAAGCGCGCCTGCGTATGGGCGCCGAGGGCTTTCTCGGCAAGGCGGCAGAAACTGTGCGTGCGGCCGGCGTCGAAGTCGAGATCAAGGTCGTCGAGTCAGAGAAGAAGCACGTTTCGGACATGCTCATCGACGCCGCCGCCGAATGGCACGCCGACCTGTTGGTGGTCGGTACGCACGGCCGTCGCGGCATCGAGCGCTACTTCGTCGGCAGCGTCGCCGAGCGTCTGGTACGCAAGGGGCGCCGGTCGTTGCTGCTGGTCCGCAGCGAAGAGCCGGACGACGCCTGAGTAGAGGCTTCGGCGCAGCAGCCCGGCGCGTCTAGCCGAGCGCTTGCGCCGGCAAGCAGCCGGCGAGCGGACGCAGGTCGAGGTGCTGTTCGACGGCGTCGGCGAGGCGGTCGAGGTCGGCCTCGCGGCGCTGCCCCGGGTCGAAATCGTGCGTCGGCCGGTGGCCGGCCCACGTCAGCAGCGCGCGCAGCGCCGCTGGTGAGTCGAACAGACCATGACAGTAGGTCGCCAGAATCTGCCCGTCGGCCGACAGCGCGCCGTCCGCACCGCCGGCGAGCTGCAGCGCCGGCGTGGCCAGCGCTGGCCCCTGCGTCACGCCCATGTGGATGCGATAGCCGCTGACCGCTGCCGATCCGGGGAGCAGCAACTCGCCGCTGACGTTTTGCAACGTCTTCTCGGCGGCCAGTCGCGTTTCGTAGTCCAGCCAGCCCAGCCCCGGCGTGCTGCCGGCCTGGCCTTCGATCGCCAGCGGGTCGTGCAGCTGGCGGCCGAGCATCTGCAGGCCGCCGCAAATGCCGATGACTTTGCCGCCGTAGCGCAGGTGGCGAGCAATCGCCTTTTCCCAGCCCTGCGCCCGTAGCCAGGCGAGGTCGGCCTGCACCGCCTTGGAGCCCGGCAGGACGATCAGGTCGCAAGCGGGCGGTGTGTCGTTCGGCCCGACGAAGCGAAAGTCGACTTCCGGGTGGAAACGCAGCGGGTCGAGGTCGTTGTGATTCGAGATCCGCGGGTACGCCGGCGCGACGACGCGCAGCGCCGTCGCCTCCTTGCGCTCGGCCTCACGCGGCAACGCGTCTTCGGCGTCGAGGTAGAGACCGTGCAGATACGGCAGGACGCCGAGCACCGGCTTGCCGGTGCGCTGCTCGAGCCAGCGCAGGCCGCTTTCGAGCAGGCCGATGTCGCCGCGAAAGCGGTTGATCACGAAGCCTTTGATGCGCGCCTGCTCGGACGGCGAGAGCAGATCGAGCGTGCCGCAGAGGTGCGCGAAGACGCCGCCACGGTCGATGTCGGCGATCAGGATCACCGGACAATCGACGGCTTCGGCAAAGCCCATGTTGGCGATGTCGCGGTCGCGCAGGTTGATCTCGGCCGGGCTGCCGGCGCCTTCGACGAGCAGGCACTCGTACTGTGCGCTCAGGCGCCGCCACGATTCGAGGACCGCTTGCATGGCCAGCGGCTTGTACGCGTGGTAGTCGCGCGCGTCGAGGTCGAGTAGCGCCTGGCCGTGGATGATCACCTGCGCGCGCCGGTCGGTGGCCGGTTTCAGTAGCACCGGATTGAAATCGGAGTGCGCCGCGACGCCGGCCGCGAGAGCCTGCAGCGCTTGCGCGCGGCCGATCTCGCCGCCGTCGATGGTGACCGCCGAATTGAGCGCCATGTTCTGCGGTTTGAACGGCGCGACGCGGACGCCGCGACGTTTCAGGATACGGCATAGCGCGGCGACCAGGGTCGTCTTGCCGGCGTCGGAAGTGCAGCCCTGAACCATCAGGCTGGGGGTACGGTGCTCGTTCATCGTAGAATCCGGGGTTTGCTTAGCGCGATTCTCGCATGCCTACCGATTCTTTCCCCGAATTGCTGCCGCTCGCCTGGTCGGCGGCGCTTGCTCTGCCCCTGGCGGCGATCGCCGGCGCCGCCCTCGATCGCCTGCTCGGCGAGCCCCGGCGCTGGCATCCGCTGGTCGGTTTCGGGGCGCTTGCCGAGGCCCTCGAAGCGGCTTTGAATGGCGGCCGCGGGCGCACTTTGCGCGGCTTGCTGGCGTGGTCATTGCTGGTCTTGCCCGTGCCGGCGCTGGTGCTCTGGCTGAAGCCAGCAGGCTTGGCCGGCTGGGCTGTTGACGTCGTTCTCCTGTACCTGGCGCTCGGCGGCCGCAGCCTCGGCGAGCACGCCAGCCGCGTGGCCGGCGACCTGGCGCGCGGCGACCTGGCGCTGGCACGGCGACACGTCGGCTGGATGGTGTCGCGGCAGACCGAGAATCTCGACGACGCCGGCGTCGCCAGCGCGTGCGTCGAATCGACGCTCGAGAACGGCAACGACGCCGTCTTCGCGGCGCTGTTCTGGTTCGCTCTGCTCGGTGGGCCGGGCGCGCTGCTGTTCCGTCTGGCCAATACGCTGGACGCGATGTGGGGTTACCGCAACGAGCGCTTTGCCGATTTCGGTTGCGCCGCGGCGCGCCTCGACGACCTGCTCGGCTTCGTTCCCGCCCGCCTGACGGCCCTGTCGTACGCGCTCTGCGGCCGTACGCGCAGCGCGCTGCGCTGCTGGCGCGCGCAGGCGCCGAACTGGAAGAGCCCGAACGCCGGCCCGGTCATGGCCGCTGGCGCGGGCAGCCTCGGCGTCGCCCTCGGCGGGGCGGCGGTCTACCACGGTCGCCGTGAGCAGCGGCCGCTGCTCGGCGAGGGACGCACGGCCTGCGCCGACGATATCGGCAAGGCCTTGACGCTGTTACGCCGCTGCCTGCTGCTGTGGCTGGCGACGATTCTTTGCTGGGGCTTGACGCGTGCTTGAGCACGGCGGTCGCCTGCGCGCCGCGGCGCGCCAGTACGCGTCCTTCGGCGACTGGACGCTGGCCGACTGGCTGGACTTGTCGACCGGCATCAATCCCTGCGCGTATCCCGTTCCGGCGATCGACCCGGCGTGCTGGCAACGCCTGCCCGAGGACGACGACGGTCTCGAAGACGCGGCGGCGGCGTATTACGGCAACCCGCGACTGCTCGCCATGCCGGGCTCGCAGGTGGCGATCCAGTTGCTGCCGACGCTGTTCGCGCCGCTGGCGGTGGCCTGCCTGACGCCGATCTACGAAGAGCATCCGCAAGCCTGGCGACGCGCCGGCCACCGCTTGCGTCGCCTGCAGCATGCGTCGCTGACGCGCGCGCTGGCGGTGGCGACGCCGCTGGTCGTGCTCTGCAACCCGAACAACCCGACCGCCAGCAGTGTGTCGGCCGACGCGCTTCTCGATGCCGCCAGGCAATTGCAGCGGCGCGGCGGCTGGCTGGTCGTCGACGAAGCCTTTGCCGACGCCGCGCCGGAGAACGGCGTCTGCGCGCTGGCCGGTAGCGACGTGGCGCCGAATCTGATCGTCCTGCGCTCGCTCGGCAAGTTCTTCGGGCTCGCCGGCGCGCGCGTCGGCTTCGTCTTTGCCGCCGCCGACAAGCTCGAGAGTCTGCGCGCGGCGATCGGTCCCTGGCCACTCTCGGGCCCGGCTCGTGCCGTTGCCCGGCAGGCGCTCGCCGATCGCTCCTGGCAAGCGCAGACGCGGCGGCATTTGGCGGCCGCTGCGGCACGGCTGGCGGCGCTGCTGGCGCCCTTTGGCGAAATTGCCAGCACGGCGCTGTTCGCCACGCTGGCGACGCCACACGCCGGGTCGCTGTGCGAACACCTGGCCCGGCAGGCGATCCTGCTGCGGCACTTTCCCGAACATGGTCTGCTGCGTTGCGGCCTGCCGGGCGGCGAAGCCGAATGGCAGCGTCTGGCCGACGCGCTGGCCAGTTGGATCCCTGGAGATGCTGACGATGGCCAAGATCGCTAGCCGTTGCTCGAAACTACTGCTCGTCGCGTGTCTGCTGAGCGCCGGTAGCGTGCTGTGCGCCGAAGTCGCGGTGTCGGTGGTTGACGACGCGGGTACGACGATCCGCCTGGCGCGGCCGGCGCGACGCATCGTCAGCCTGGCGCCGCACCTCACCGAAACACTGTTCGCCGCCGGCGCCGGCGAGCGCGTCGTCGGCACCGTCGAGTACAGCAACTACCCGCCGGCGGCGGCGAAGATCGCGCGCGTCGGCGGTTACTCGCAGGTCGACCTCGAACGCGTCGCCGCGCTGCAGCCCGACCTGGTCATCGCCTGGCAGAGCGGCAACGCTGCCGCGCACCTCGATCGCCTGCGCGCGCTCGGCCTGCCGATCTACATTTCGCAACCCGATCGCATCGAAGACGTCGCCCGTGAGATCGAGCGCCTTGGCGTGCTGGCCGGCAGCTCGGCGGTGGCCGATCGCGCGGCGGCGAGTTTTCGCGAGCGCCTGGCGGGCCTGCAGAAACGCTATGGCAGTCGGCCGCCGGTGCGCAGCTTCTATCAGATCTGGAAACAGCCGCTGATGACCGTCGGCGGCAAGCAGATCATCTCCGACGTGATCCGCCTGTGTGGTGGCGACAACGTCTTCGGCAAGCTCGAGACGATGGCGCCGACGGTGACCGTCGAAGCGGTCATCGCCGCCAATCCGGAAGCGATCATCGCCAGCGGCATGGGCGAATCGCGGCCCGAGTGGCTCGACGACTGGCGGCGCTGGACGTCGATCACCGCGGTCGCCCGCGACAACCTCTTTTTCGTTCCGCCCGACCTGATCCAACGCCACACGCCGCGCCTGCTGGACGGTGCCGAGGGGCTTTGCCGGCACCTTGAAACGGCGCGGGCGCGGCGGCCGCAATGAGCACCGGGACGGCAGCAGTTAATGTGAAAGTCGCGTACGCGACTCTCGAAACTCCCGTCTCCCCTTGCGGGAGAAGGGCCAGGGGAAGAGGGGAGCGGTCATTACTTTCATGATCTGGGGTATCTCGACATGTCATGAACGTTAGCAGCGCCGGCAGGTCGGCGGCGAGGCGCGTCGGCGACCGTCAGCTGCTGTCGCTCGGTGGGTCGCTCGCCGGCTCGCGAAGTTGCGACGGGAGAACATGGTTGACCAGGTACAGCGGGCGCTGCTTCACCTCGTCGAAGATCCGGCCGATGTATTCGCCAAGGACGCCGACCGAGATCAACTGGACGCCACCCAGGAACAGCACGACAGCCATCAGCGACGGGTAGCCCCTGACCGCGTCACCGTACATCAAGGTCTTCCAGATCACCACCGCCGCGTACAGAAGCGACAGAACGGCGACCGATAGCCCCAGGTAAGTAGCGATCTTCAGCGGCCCGATGGTAAATGAGGTGATTCCCTCCAGGGCCAGGTTCCACAGGTGCCAGTAGCTCCATTTGCTCTGGCCGGCGAGTCGTGGCTGGCGGCGGTAGAGCATCGGCTTGGCCGGAAAACCGACCCAGGCAAACAGCCCTTTCATGAATCGGTGCTGCTCGCGAAGGCCGCTGAGTTCGTGCACGACGCGCCGGGTCATCAGGCGGAAGTCACCGGTGTTTTGCGGGATGTCGACGCGGCTGACGCGGCGTATGAAGCGGTAGAAGAGCTGCGCCGTCGTCTTCTTCATCCAGCTTTCGCCTTCACGATGGCTGCGCACGCCATAGACGACGTCATAGCCCTGGCGCCAGCCGGCGAGCAACTCGGGAATCAACTCGGGAGGATCCTGGAGGTCGGCGTCGAGCACCACCACGACGTCGCCGCTGGTATGGTCCAGCCCCGCGGACAGCGCCAGTTCCTTGCCGAAGTTCCGCGACAGATCGACGACCGTGACGCGCGGATCGCTGGCGCGCATGGCGTGCATCAGTGGCAGTGTCATGTCCTTGCTGCCGTCATTGACCAGGACGATTTCGTAGGGCGCGCCAATGGCGCTCAGCGTCTCGGTGACGCGGCGATAAAACTCGCCGATCACCGCCTCTTCGTCGTACGCCGGCGCGACCACTGAAATTGTCGGCAACGAGTTCTCGGGCCTGGGGCTGAGCCTGACCCGCTCGGCGGTGGCTTCGGCGGCTGTGCGGCCGGCGTCGGCGGCGGCTTTCATCGGCGTCCGTGCCGGACGTTTGGCGGAAGAGTAGGGGCTTGCTTGGGCACGATGACGGCCTCGAGGTCAGGGGAAGGTCAAGAGGATAGCGCTAGCCGCCTGCGCGGCGCCAGCGAAAATCGTCCAGCTCGCTTGCCCATCGTCGACGGGGTGGCGCTGACCGTTCAGCTTCGGTGCTGAAACGCCCAGTAGCGACTGAGGACGAAAGTCAGCACGGCAACGGCCACCAGGATGATTGCCAGCAGCCAGTAATACGCGATGCCGCTCGAATCGAGAAGATAGACGAAGGCCAGTTCGTTGATCACGAAGCCCCCCAGCGAGACGGTGAAGAAGCGTCTGATCGCCGGCCCCAGTGATTTCGTCTGGTAACGAAAGGTCAGGAAATAGTGTCCGCAGAAGGAAACCAGCACGGCGACCGACCAGCCGAAAAAGTTGGCCAGGTAGGGAAGGACGTCGAACGCGGCAATACAGACGACCGTTGTCAGCCAATGCGTCGCCGACGCGGCGCCGCCGACGGCGACGAAGTAGGCGAGTTGTCGCAACAGTGGTTTCATGGCGGCCGATCGGAAGATCCGTGCGTTTGGCGCGGTTGCGAGCTCGCTCCGCGGACAATTGCCAAGTTCACCGAAGCGCATCGGGGGGCGAATTCTAGCAGCCTCTGCTCGCTCTGCCTGGGAACTACCGGGCACGCCGGATCGATTCCCTGCTGCTCATGCTGAAAAGGTGGCCGCGCCTGCTGCCAGAGTATTCGGTGGCCGTCCGACCGACTGGCGTCAGCGAGTGTGGTCAACGCTGCGCCAGATCCTGGTCTGTCGGAACAGCGCAAGAAGTCTTCGATTGCTCCGTATGCTGGCGTGGCACTGCGCTACGTTCCACAGAGATCCTGTTTGCTGCCCGCAGCGTGCGATCGTCGCGGTGGCTCGGTCTGCCAGGCGAGGTCAAGCGCGGCCCAGTTTGCCATGAGATCGCGTACCGGATGCCGACCGAGGTAAAGCCAGGCGTTGGCCGTCACGATATTGTCTTCGGCGCGCAGCAGACCGCCATCGCGTGCAACGATCACGCCGTCGACGAGGTTGCCGCTGACGTCGGCGCTGGACTCCGGGAAACGGACATTGATTCCCCCGGTATCGATCAGGCTATTGTGGGTGATCGTGCTCGTCGCCGCCTTGTTGAGATAGATCCCCTGGTCAGCGCAATAGGCGATCAAGTTGGCGTCCATCACGCCGCCAGCCTGCTCGACAATACAACGCCCATCCCGGCAGGCGCTGGAATTGCTGCCGCCACCGCCAAACGACATCCCGACGCGTCGCCCTTGGCGTCCAGCAAAGCGAAATTCGCACAATACGACGTTACGTTCCATCCGGGTTCGCTCGCCTGCTCCCTTGGCAAAAACTCCGTAACTCGTCTGGTCGCCCCCGTCCTTGATGAAATCGGCGATTAGATTGTCGGTAATCGACCAGTCGCTGGCCGCTACGATGTCGATTACGGTGACCGGGTTGTCGGTCGACCGGGGGCTGCTGTTGACCAGACTATTCCATTCGATCCGGCCGTGATCCGGGAAATGAGCGTGGGCGCCGTTGACCTTGAAATGAGCATTGAAGTCGATGATCGTGTTGTTGCGTGCGACGAAATGGTGACCTTCGCCGACCACGTGGAAGGCGTGTTCGCACGCGGAGTGGTTTTTGCACACGCCAATGATCGTCAGATTCTCGAATAGCCAGTACGGCGCATGCACATGAAAGCCTTCCAGCATTTCGAGCTCGAGCGTCACGGCGCCGGGAGCTGCCGCGCGAACGCTGATGGGTGCGTCCGGGCGGCCGGGACGACGCACCTGAATGCTATTGGAGCCCTTGATTCGGTACGTTCCCGGGGCAATGGTGATGACGTCGCCCGGCTCGGCGGTGTCGATGGCGTGCGTGAGTTCCCGGTTTGATCCGACCATGACATCGCGTTCAGCAGGCGATCTTGCTCCGCTGGCGAGCGGTCGACTGTCGGCACGCGCCCCGGCCCAAGCCGGATAAGCCGAATGAGCGACGGGTTCACCACGGTCGGCTTTCATCAATAGAGTTTGCGTCGTCGCGCCAATCGACTTGATAAGCGCGTTATGTCCGAGCGAACGTCGTTCGACGTATGGACCTGCCAGGCGTGGCGGGTACTCGAAATGCTCCAGAGCCCCCCAGATGACCGCCAGAACCGTCGTGGCAATCAAAGCCAGGGACAGCAATCCCGGCAATGCTCGGCGTTTTTTCGGCGTGCTCGTTGGCGCAGGCTTACTGCCATGTGCTGCTCGGTGCTCTACCACCATCTCGTCCTCCCGTCAGGTGTGCGCAGTCACCGGCCTTGCTGCCGGCAGGCGGTGCTCGTTTGCCGCCGCTCAATTTCGGTCGCTGGCGATTCGCGGTTTGACAATCGCTTCGTAGTACGCGAAAGCGTCGCGGATGTGCTCGCGCAATTGATTATCGTCCCACGGCTTGGTCAGGAACCTGTAGATCGCGCCCTTATTGACGGCATCGATGATCGAGTCGAGCTGCGTGTATCCCGAAATCACCAGCCGCACGGTGTCCGGATGCAGAAGCTTGACCCGGCCAAGGAACTCCGTGCCGCTCATCTGCGGCATCCGCTGGTCGGAAAGGATCACCTGCACAGAGTCGCTGGCCATTAACACCAGCGCCTCCTGGGCGCTCTCGGCGGTCAGCACGCGGTAGCCCTGCCCGCGCAGCACCCGGCGGATCGCCGCCAGGATGTTGGCTTCGTCGTCGACCACCAGCAAGGTGCGCAGGTCAGTCGGCGTATTGGCAAGCGCCAGCGCTTTGCCGGCACCGATCAGAGCAGCGAAATCGTCGGCCGGAACGGGCTTGCTGAACAGATAGCCCTGCATCTGGTCGCAGCGGTACTGTCTCAGATAACCCAGTTGGGCCTCGGTTTCGACGCCTTCGGCAACCACTTTCAGTTGCATGCGATGCGCCAGGGCGATCACCGAGGTGGCGATAGCGGCGGCCTTGGTATCGGTCACGATGTCCTTGACCAAAGCGCGGTCGATCTTGAGTTCGTCGACCGGGAAGCGACTCAGATAGCTGAGGCTGGAATAGCCGGTACCGAAATCATCCAGCGACAAGCCCAACCCCAGCGCTCGCAGGCGCTGCAGTCGCTCGATGTCCTGCTCGGGTGCGGCCATCAGCATGCTCTCGGTCAGTTCAAGCGCGAGCATTCCCGGATCGACGGCATGGCGGCTCAGCGCAGCGCTGAGTACCGACTCCAGGTCGCCGCTGGCGAACTGGCCGGCCGAGACGTTCACGGCTACTTTGACGGCCGGCAGGCCGGCGTCGATCCAGGCGCGGATCTGACGACACGCCTCGTCGATCACCCAGGCGCCGATCGGGACGATCAAGCCGCTTCTCTCGGCCAAGGGAATGAAGTCGCCAGGCGGCACCAGGCCAACATCGGGTCGCTGCCAGCGCAACAGCGCTTCGGCGCCGACGATGCGGCCGCTGGCAAGATCCACTTTCGGCTGGTAATGAAGCCGCAACTCGCCCTGGCTCAGCACGCGGCGCAGGGCATTTTCCATCTCCAGTCGTTCGAGCGCACCCTTGCCGAGCTCGCCGGTGTACACGGCGCACTGATTGCCGCCGCGATCCTTGGCGCGGTGCGTCGCTGCAGCAGCGCAGCGCAGCATGTCGTTGGCCGTCGCACCGTCCTGTGGAAAGACGCTGACGCCGACGCTGGCACGCACATAGGCTTCGTGGCCGTCGCTCAGGACGAAGGGCGCGGTGAGCGTGGCCAGCAGGTCACGGGCGGTGGTTTCGGCATTTTCGGCAGCGTGTGTGCCTTCCAGTACGGCGGCGAACTCGTCGGCCGCCAGGCGTCCGAAGCTGTCTCCCTGGCGCAAACTCCCCTGCAGGCGAGTGGCCACGGCCCGCAACAATTCATCGCCGAGGGTGTGACCCAGGCTCTCGTTGACGCTCTTGAACTGGTCCAGGTTGATGATCAACACCGCCGCCTGGCAGCCTTCCCGCTGCGCGCGGTCAAGCGCGTACTGCAGCAGCGAGCGCAACAGCAGGCGATTCGGCAGCGCCGTCAAGGGATCGTAGTGTGCCAAACGCTCGACCTGTTGTTCGCTGCGCTTGAGGCTGGTGAGGTCGGTGAATACGGCGACGTAGTGCGACGGGTAGCCGGCTTCATCGTGGACGACGTTCAGCGTCGCCCACTGCGGATAGATTTCGCCGTCGGCGCGGCGGTTCCACATTTCTCCCTGCCAATGACCGCTCTGCAGCAGGCTGCCCCACATCGCCTGGAAGTACGCGCGGTCGTGTCGTCCGGATTGCAGGAGACGCGGGTTCTGGCCGATCACGTCCGCCGCCGCATAACCCGTGATCTCGGTGAACGCCGCGTTGACACTGATGATCGCGCCCGTCAGGTCGGTGATGACGACGCCGTCGCGGGTACTTTCCAGGGCGGCGGCATACAAGCGTTGGCGTTCGGTAAACTCGCGCTCGGCCGTCAGGTCGCTCCAGCTGCCGATCACTTCACTCGGCTTGCCGCGGCGATCGTTAATCACCCGCATGTCGTCGCGCAGCCAGCGGACAGCGCCCCTGGCATCGCTGAAACGGTACTCGTGCGTCAGCGATCCGCGGCGCAGCAGATCGCTCCGGGCGTCGAACACGCGCGCCCGATCGTCGGCGTGCAGGTGCGTGTGCCACCACTCCGGCGCCAGGCAGTCAGCAGGCGTGTAGCCCATTACGCGGGCGATGTTATCGCTGACCCACGTCGGCGACAGTTCTTCGCCGTCCACGCGCAGGGCGTAGAGGATCGTCGGACTGGCCGATAGGAGAGACGTCAAACGCGTCGTGCTCTGGCGCAGGCGCGACTGCTCACGCCGCAGCTCGGCCAGCCTGAGCGCGTTTTCGAGGATCGTTGGAAGCCTCTCGATGTAGCCGCTCTTCTTGACGACGTAGTCTTCGAGGCCAAGCCGCAAGGACGCGGCGACGACGTCCTGGTCACCGTGGCCGGTCACCAGCACGATCGGCAGGTCGAGGCCGCGCTGATCGCGCACCGTCTTGGCCACTTCCAGCGCGTTCCGTACCGGTAGTTGGTAATCGAGCATCAGCAGGTCATAGTCCTGCGCTTCCTCGGCGTGTTGTGGCAGGCGTTTGAGCACCTCCTCACCGTCGGCTACGACGTCGATCCGGAACAGCGGTGCGTGCTCGGCGAAATAGCGAAGCGTCAGATCGACGTCGAAGCGGTTGCGTTCGGCGTAGAGCACGCGCAGAAGCCGCCCCTTGCGTCTCCAATCGCTGCGGAAACGATCAAGGGCGCCCGCCAGGACGCGCGCCAGGTGATCAGCGTAGTCGCCGTGCTTGCCCAGATAGTCGTCTGCTCCGGCCCGCAGTGCGGCCAGTGCCGAGGCCTCGTCGCCGGAGCCGGTGAGGACGACGAAGGCATGCGGCAGGCCTTGCGCACGCACGTGTGCCAGCAGGTCGAGGCCGCTGCCGTCGGGTAGCCTGAGGTCCGCGAGAATCACGTCGATCGCCGGCGTGCCAGCGTGCAAGCGCTCGATGGCGGCGCCGACGGTGGTGACGATTTCGACGACCGTGTCGGGAGCGCCACGGGCCAGTGCGCGGCACCCCAGGTCGGCGTCGACCGCGCTATCTTCGAGATACAGGACACGCTCGGGCGCGGTACTCATCGGCGGCTCGCTTTCACGGTTCAACGTGGCGGAGTGTTCAACAGGCACCAGTACATTTCGACCTGCGCCGCGACATCGATGAATTTGACAAAATCGACGGGTTTGAGGATGTACGAATTGGCACCCAGGCTGTAAGCCGTCTCGATGTCCTTGTCTTCTTCCGAAGTCGTCAGAACGACCACTGGGGTTTTCCGGCTGACCGCGTGCGACTTCAATCGAGCCAGCACCTCCAGGCCGTCGATTCGCGGCAGCTTGAGGTCAAGCAGAATCAACAGCGGCAGCGTTTCTCCTGCTTCCCATCGGGGAATCCAGGCGACCGCCTCCTCGCCATCGCGCGCGACGTGCACCGGATTGGCCAGTCGCCGTCTGGCAAACGCGCGCAGCGTCAAATCGACGTCGGCCGGATTGTCCTCGACCAACAGTATCGGTCTGCTGAGCTCGACAGCATTCATGCGGAAACCTCCAGATAGAACGTCGGCGCCAAGGTCGACGAGCGCTTTGCCCAGACGCCGATTGCCATGCCCCAGCTTGCCTTGCCGAGCGTCGCCAGTCCGCCACCGGGGCCAGACTGGCGCTTGTTTCGGTCAAGCGCGTATCCACCCCTTCGTAATGTACGGTAAAGGAGTGGCGAAGGGAACGGACACCCCGCTGACGACCCTGGCTCGCCTGCGCCAGGGCATTCCTTGACGACAGCACGCGTCTGAGCGGCAGCCCCGACCCTGTCTGGCGCAAGCTTTTCCGGGCGCGATCGCCGAACGCCGCCGCTAGCGGCCGCTGCCATCAGCGCGGCAATTCGAGATAGAAGGTGGCGCCGTGTCCGGGAGCGCTCTCGCCCCAGGTTCGCCCGCCCATCCGTTGCGCGGCCTTGTCGACGATGGCCAGCCCGACACCCGTTCCGGAATAGTCTTCGGCGCGCTGCAGGCGCTGGAAAATCTCGAAGATGCGATCGTGAAACTGCATGTCGAAGCCGATACCGTTGTCGCTGAACGCGAGGACGACCGATTGCTCGGTCTGGTTGGCGCTGATCGTCAGCGTCGGCGGCTGACTGTGGCGGGCGAACTTGAGCGCGTTGTCCACCAGGTTGCGCAAGATCATCGTCAGCCCCTCCGGGTCGCCGTGCGCGCTCAACCCGTGCAATTCCACCTTGACGATCGTGCCGCTCGCCTCGATGTCGGCGCGGCGGTCGTCGAGGACCAGCGTCACCTGCTGCGACAGGTCGAGCGTCTGGCGATGCACGCTGTGCCGTTCCATGCGCGAATACGTCAGGAGATCCTCGATGAGACGGCTCATCTGCGCGACCCCCTTGCGCACATTGTCGAGAAACAGGCGTCCCTCTGCATCGAGCAGCGTGTGATAACTCTCGAGCAGCAGTTGGCTGTAGCCGTCGATACCGCGCAGCGGCGCCTTCAGATCGTGCGACACCGAATAGGTGAAGGTCCGCAAAGCCTTGTTGGCCGCCGCCAGTTCATCGGTGCGCTGGCGTACGCGTTCTTCCAGTTCGCTGTTGAGTTGGCTGATTTCGTCGACCATCTGCCGATGTTCGGTGACGTCACGCGATACCACGACGACGCGTTCGACGCGATCATCGGCATCTCGAATCACCCCACCTTGCGATTCGATGTCGCGGCTGCTGCCGTCGGCCAGGACCACACGGAAGCTGCCGCGCTGGCCGGCGCCGCTCTCTATGGTCTGCTGAAAGCCGCGGCGCACGCGTTCGCGGTCATCGGGATGAATGCTGGCGAAGGCGTCGCTTCCTGGCAGATCGGCCGGCTCGCCAAACAGCGCACGGTACGCCGGGCTGCTGTAGAGGCGGTGTCCTTCGAGATCGACAACGGTCACCATGTCGCCCATGTTCTCGGCAATCAGGCGGAAGAACTCCTCCTGTTCGCGCAAGCTGGCCTCGGCGTGCTTGATTGCGGTGATGTCGCGGATGACGGCGAGCGGGCTACCGTCGGGCATCGTCGTTGCGATCACGTCGGCGACGAAAGTCGAGCCGTCCTTGCGCTGCAGCAGCCACTCCCGGTGGTAGTCGGCTCCGGCTCTGATGGCGTCGAGCGCCGGAGCGACATGCGGGTATTCACTCGCGACGACGATGGTGGAGGCGTGCAGACCGATCAGTTCCGCGCGCGTGTAGCCGAGCATCCGGCCGAGGGCCGGATTGGCATCGGCGTAGTAGCCCGCCGGATCGACGATAACGATGCCGTCCGGCGCGTATTCGAACAGCGTGCGATAGCGCGCCTCGCTGATCGCCAGCGACAAACGGCTCTGGTGTTCGCGGGTGATATCGCGAACGACGGCGAGGAAAGGACCGTCATCGGGTAAACGCGTCAGCCGGGCTTCGAAGTGGCGCAGGTCGTCGCCGATCGGCAATTCGTAGTCGTACGTAGCCAGGCCGCCGCACTCGCCAATCTCGGCCATCTTGCTGGCGACCATGCTGCCAATTTCAGCGGGCAGGACGTCCTGCAGGCACCTGCCCAGGAAGGCCTCGGGCGGCACGTAGAGCTCGGCATCCTGGCGGGCGCGGTAGTCGCGAATCGTGCCGTCCGCGTCCATCAGGAAGAACAGGTCGGGCAAGGCCTGAAAAACCGAATCGAGCAGGAGCTCACCGCGTCGCGCCGAGGCCTCGGCAAGCTTGCGGGCGCTGATGTCCTCGGTGAAAATGACGATGCCGCCGACCGCGCCGTCGGCGGCATGCCACGGTCGCACCTCCCAGCGCAGCCATTGGACGCTGCCGTCGTGGCGCTCGAAATGATCCTCTTCGGCCCTCACCACCTCGCCGGCCATGGCCCGTCGATGGACGTCCTTCCACGCTTCCGCGATTTCGGGAAAAATCTCGTAGTGCGAGCGGCCGACAACCTTGGCGTCTGCCAGTCCATAGTCGCTCAACCAGCGGCGGCTGACCGACAGATAGCGCATCTGCCGGTCGAACATCGCCAGCGCGGCCGGCGCGTGGTCGATGAACATCCGTAGCCGCTCGTCACTTTCGCCAAGCGCCGCTTCGGTCAGCTTGCGATCGGTGACGTCCTCGATCACCGCGATAAAGTACTTCGCTGCTCGGTCTTCGCCGCGCAACAGCGCCACCGTCAAGCGGACCCAGACGATCGCCCCCGACTTGTGCAGGTAACGTTTTTCCAGGGTGTAGGTTTGCCGCGTTGCCGCCAGCGCTTCGCCGACCAGTTGCAAATCGGCCGCCAGGTCGTCTGGATGCGTGATGTCCTGGAAACTGAGTTGCAGCATTTCTTCGCGGCTGTAGCCGACGATGTCGCACAGCCGCTGGTTGACCTCGAGCCAACTGCCGTCCGGTGCGACCTGCGCGATGCCGACGGCCGCCTGCTCGAAGGTCGCCCGGAACGATTCTTCGCTGTCGTGCAGTGCCGCGGTGCGCCGCCTGACCTGACGACGAAGCAGAAACACGAAGAAAACGGCCAGACCGAGCGTGCCGGCGCTTCCGATCAAGGTCCAGGCGACCCAGGCCGGCAAGCTCGCGGCGCGAGAATTGCCCAGCCAGCGATCAAGCGACGCGTAATACGCCGTGTCGCGCCGGGCAAGCAGCGCTTCGAGGTGGCGATCGAGCGTTTCGACAATCGCCGGGTCGGCGTCGCGCGGCGCGGCATAGCGGACCGAGATCGGGTTGAAGACGACGCCGGTGGACTCGAGCTCGTAGGTGGCCGCGTGCAGCGTGCCGAAAACGCGGCTGACGACGCCGGCGTCAGCGGTCCCGGCGGCGACCATCGCCAGCACCTGCTGATAGTCTTCGGCAGCAAGCGCGACGATACGCACGCCAAGCTTGTCGACCAGTTCGCTCAGCTCGTCGCTGTGCGTCGCCCCGGGGACCAGCGCGACACGCTTGTCCTGTAGTGCCAGCAGCGACTGGATCTTGCTCCCTGGCCTGGCGTAGACGACTCCCCAGTTGCTGAGCAAGGTCTGCCGGGTGAATTGAAATCGCTCGGCGCGTTCAGGGGTATAGGCGATGCCGGTCTGCAGGTCGATCTCGCCGCGGTCGAGCATGCCGAGGAGCGCCTGCCAGTCGTCGTGGACGAACTGCAGCTGCCATCCCTCTTTTTCGGCGACGTCGTTCAACACGTCGACGGCGATTCCCTGCATCTCGCCGCTCGAATCCTTGAAGGCGATGGGCGGATTGCTGCCGACGCCGACGCGCAGCGTCCTTTGCTCGGCGTGCGCCGGCGCCGAGGAAATAGTCAGCAAAGCGGTCAGTAGCGCGGGCAGCAGCAACGCCGTGATGAGTGACGCGGCAGCGCCGCGTCTGGCGACCGTGCCGAGCTGCGCCACGGCGAGCAGCAGACGTCGGCAAAGGAAGCGAGCGCTTGCAGTGGCTAGCACTTTCGCCCTGGCGATCATCGCGGTAATTCCAGATAGAAGGTCGCGCCCTGGCCGGGCTGGCTTTCCGCCCAGGCGCGGCCACCCATGCGCTGCGCGGCCTTGTGCACGATGGCCAGGCCGACGCCGGTGCCCGGATAGTCTTCGGCGCGCTGCAGGCGCTGGAAGACCTCGAAGATACGATCGTGAAAGCGCATGTCAAAGCCGATGCCATTGTCCTTGATCGCGACGATCACCGATTTATCGGCACGGCTGCCGCTGATGGTCAGGGTCGGTGAGCCGCTGTCGCGCGTGAACTTGAGCGCGTTGTCCACCAGATTACGCAGCACCATGCGCAGGCCCTCCGGGTCGGCGCAAGCACTCAGTCCGCCGAGTTCGATCGTGACGACCACCTCGCGCGCCTGCAGCTCAGCCCGGCGGTCGTCGAGGATGGCACCCAGCTCGTGCGACAGGTCCACCGTCTGTCCGTGCAGGCTACGCCTTTCCAGTCGGGAATACGCCAGCAGATCTTCGATCAGAAGCGCCATCTGCGCGACACCGTTGCGCACGTTGTCGACGAACAGGCGGCCTTCTTCGCCCAGGTCGGCCGAATGACCGTCGAGTAGCAGGCGGCTGTAGCCGTCGATGCCGCGCAGTGGCGCCTTGAGATCGTGCGAGACCGAATACGTGAAGGTCTCCAATTCCTTGTTGACAGCGTTGAGTTCGGCCGTGCGCTGCTCGACACGTTCCTCCAGATCGGCGTTGAGCCGGCGAATTTCGTCCTCCATGCGCTTGCGCTCGGTGATGTCGGTGATTACGGCAAGGTGCGCGGCATGGCCTTCATAGAGCAGGTCATGCGAACGCGCCTCGATGGTGATGACGCCGCCATCCTTTCGCAGGTGGCGCCATTCGCCGACGAAAGCCAGCCCGGCGAGACGCGCCACGAGTTCGGTCAGCGCCGCTTTGTCGGCCGCGGGATACAGGTCAGCGAGGCTCAGCGCGAGGGCTTCGTCGCGCGTATAGCCATAGTGAGCAATGAACGCCTCGTTGACCGCCAGCATGCGCAGACTGGCGGGAGAATAGACCAGCATCGGTGCCGGATTGCGCTCGAACAACTGCCGATAGCGCGCTTCGCTGCCAGCCAGCGACAAGCGGCTCTGGTACTCGGCCGAGATATCGCGTACGACGGCGATCAGCGGACCCTCGCTGGCCAAACGCGTCAGCCGAGCCTCGAAACGGCGAGCGCCATCGGTCATCGGCAAATCGTACTCGCAGGTCACCAGACCACCTTTTTCGCCGACCTCCGTCAGCTTGCTGTGCAGCAGTTCGCCGATCTCGGCCGGCAATACGTCCTGCATGCGCCTGCCCAGGAAAACCTCGTGCGGCGCGTCCCGGTCGGCGCTTTGCCGGGCGCGGTAGTCGCGAATGGTGCCGTCGAGGTCCATCAGGAAGAAGCGATCGGGCAAGGCCCGAAAAACCGAATCGAGTACCAGTTCGCCGTGGCGGGCCTTGGCCTCGGCGAGTTTGCGTTCGCTAACGTCCTGGATCGCGCCCTGCACGCGCACCACCTGGCCATCTTCCAGCACCGGCACGCCGATCGTCCGAAGCCATTTCTTCACCCCCTTGGCGCTATTGAATTCGAGTTCCAGATCGTAGGCACGGCCGCTTGCAACGGCATCCTGCAGCGCCTGTTCGATGGCCCGCCGCGATTCGCCGTGATAAAAGCCAAGTCCTTGCGTCACGTCTACTTCGGCTGCGGGCTCGAGGTCGTGGATGCGAGCGGTCTCATCGGTCCACGAGCCGCGCATGGTGGACACGTCGAACTCCCAGCCCCCGACCTTGGCCAGGCGTCCGGTGCGATCGAGGAGTTCCTTCTGCCGACGCAACGCGGCCTCGTCGAGCTTGCGCTGGGTGATGTCGCGGGCGATGCCAAGCACCCCCAGGACTTCGCCGCGTTCGTCGTAGACTGGCGACCTGATCGTTTCCAGCAGCTCGCGGTGGCCATCACTGGCGAAGCTCAGCCACTCCTCATTGACTCGCGAAGCACCGGCAGCGATCGCGGCAAGGTCGTTCTCGCGGTAGTGGTTGGCGACGTCGGCGGCAACGAAATCACGGTCGGTCTTGCCGACGATAGCGGCCTCGTCGGCACCGAAGAGTTGCGCGAAGCGTGGATTGCAGTGCAGATAGGTTCCTTTGACGTCCTTGAGCCAGACCACGTCGGGGATGGTCTGCAATAGCGCGTGCATTCTCGCGCTGTGAGCGGCGAGAAGCTCGTTGCCGCGGCGCAGCCGATAGGCCGTGGCTGCCGCTGCCAGGGCCAGCAGGAAACTTATCAGGCGCAGCAAGACGATGCCCCGGGTGGTGCGTCCCCAGCCTGCGGCGGGAAGGGCAACCATCTGCCACGAGCCGCCGCCAGGCAGCGTCACCTCGACACTCACCGGGTCGGCGCTGAAAAGCGCCGCGTCGCCGAAGAACTCGGGACCACCCGCGCCGCTACCGTTGATGCCACGCAGCGCGATGCGCAGGCCAAGGTCGGCGTCGCGCAAGCCGGCGTGCCGATAGAGCGTTTCGACATCGATCGCCGCCGACACCAGTCCCCAGAAACGCCGTTCGCCGCCGGGCTCGAGGGGTGGCAGGAAGACCGGCTGGCGAGCGATGATCGCCACGCCGCCCTGTTGCAACTCAAGCGGGCCGGCGATCACCGCCTGGCCGCTGTCGCGCGCACGCAGCGCCGCCTCGCGTTGCAGCGGCAGGGTACGGTAGTCGAGACCCAGCGCCGCCTCGTTGCCGGTGAGCGGGTAAATCAGCGACAGCACCATGTCCGGCGCGGCGCCGATATGGCGCAGCGCATAGCGTCCGCTGACCAGGCCAGCGGCAATCGCCGCGAACCCGGCTTGATCGATTTCAGGCCGGGATTCGATGACCGCCGTCAGGCCATGGACCAACGAGAGATTGATGTTGACGACGCCTTCGAGGCGGGCGCGCAGCGTCGAAAGACGATTGAGAACGTCGCTCCTTTCCTGCTCGAGCTCGCTCTGTTGCGCGTAATACTCGACGATCTGCGCCGTCGCCAGTACCAGCAGTGCGGCCAGCAAAGCAAAGAGCCAGGCGCGTCCGCCAGCGCCGAAGCCGCCGTTGGCGCGGGCGGTCATCGGCAGCGAACAACACGGCGAGGGCAGTGAAAGATACGACGGCGCATGTGAGCATCCAGAATCGATCTGCGAACGATAGTCGGCCCCATCGCTGACAAAAGTCAAGAGCCGGCGACGCGCGTTCGTTGCGGCGCGAGCGCAACCTTTGCGCACGCGTCCGGCAGGCGATCTGCCGGGGTGTCTTCGGCAGGCGATTGCCAGCCTGGAAGCGGCGCCATGCGGTTCGATGATCAGCTGCACGACCCTGGCCAATCGCCTGTTGAAGCAATATTTTCAGTGGACGCGACGCCAGATCGTCTGCTAAGTTGTCTTGTCGAAGTTCGATATATCTGGCACTTACGCCGCCGACGCGATGGAGGACAGACGATGGGCAAGCAGCCTTTACTGAATGGTTTCATCGGCGAATCACCGGCTTTCCGGAAGATGCTGGCGATTCTCGCTCGCGTTGCCCGCTACGACACGACGGTCCTGATCAGCGGCGAGACCGGTAGTGGCAAGGAGATGGCGGCGCGCGCCATCCACTACCAGGGGCAACGCCACGAGCGGCCGTTCATCCCGGTCAACTGCGGAGCCTTGCCCGACCATCTGGTCGAAAACGAACTCTTCGGGCACGCCCGTGGTGCCTACACCGACGCCCGCGAGAACCAGCTCGGGCTGATCGCGCAGGCCGAGGGTGGCACCTTGTTCCTTGATGAAGTGGACACCTTGACGGCCAAGGCGCAGGTCAGTCTGCTGCGCTTCCTGCAGGACGGCCAGTACCGCCGACTGGGCAGCAGCGTCGTCGAAAGCGCCGATATCCGCGTTGTTGCGGCGTGCAACAGCGACCTTTCGCAGGCCGTCGATCGGCACGAGTTTCGCGCCGACCTGTACTACCGGCTGGCGGCCATGGAACTGCTCGTTCCGCCCCTGCGCGAGCGTGAGCACGACGTCGTCCTGTTGGCGCGGCAGGTGATTGCCGAAGCCGCCCGCCAGTACCGGCTGGCGGTCAAGGACTTGCACGCCGATACCGTGCAGTGGCTGCTCGCGTACGCCTGGCCGGGAAACGTTCGCGAGTTGCAGAACCGTATCCAGCGCGAGTTTTTGCTCTGCGACGGGCCCGATGTTCTGGTCCGCGAGCGCGCGCCCGACAGTGATCGCCGACGCCAGCACGATCGTCGTCTTGCCTTGCCGACAACCCTCAATTTCAACGACGCCAAGCAATACGTGCTGCACGCTTTCGAGCGCAGCCAGTTGCAGCGCCTGATGTTGGAAAGCGCCGGCAACGTCTCGGGCGCTGCGCGCCTGGCCGGCAAGGAGCGGCGCGCGCTGGGTAAATTGCTCAAGAAGCACGGTATCGAGCCCGAGCAGTTCCGGCACTCCTGAAGTGCCGCGCTGGCGGCGCGGCGTATTGCCCGTCGGCCACCTCTTCCCCCTCAGCAAGAGCGCATAGCACGATCATTGCTTGCGCTCTCGTGTCGTCGCAGCGAGGGGAGTCAATGGAGCCGCAAGCAAGCCTTTCCGAGGTGGTGGACGCCATTCTGCGTCACCTGCACAGCCATCCCGACGCCGCCGACACCGTCGATGGCGTCTGCGAGTGGTGGTTGCCGCGCTACTGGCGAGTCGATCGGCACTGCGTCGAAGCGGCTCTCGATCGTCTGCAGGCGCAGAAGCTCGTTCGCCGCCGCCAGAACGCCGACCGTCATGTCGTTTTTTCGCGCGCCGAACTCACGCCAGACGGTTCTTCTGATCGAATTTAGCGTGCTCTGCCGGCCGCTACGGCCGCTTGCCGTCGCGCCCTTTCGCGACCAGTGGGTCAATCTCGACCCGCCCGGGTCAGCGCCAGCCCAGCCTTGCCAGAAATTCGCGTCGCTTGCCTGGCGCCCGGTTTTCAAGGCAGATCGGCCAACGGCTGGCCGATGGACGCGGGCGATTGACTCGCCGAGATGGTGGCGGCGACGGGTCCGGTTTGACCCATGCGGCCGTGCCGCCCCGCATCGTCTTCGACAAACTCTAAAGGATACATGCACTTGACGGGCGCTTAATGACTGGCACGGCGTTTGCTGGAATGTGTTGAAAAGACGGTCTGAGCAAGTCGGGCCATTGGCCGGCAGATCAACACGGAGGGCGCAAGCGCATGGCGGCTGTCACGGCAATTGCAGCAATCGGCAAAGGCATCGGGAGGCGGCGCGCTCGCCGCAGCTGAGTTCGCGGGGACGACGATGGCCAACGTATTCGCGGTGCATTCGGTGGGAAGTTCGATTGCGACTTTCCTGCGCAATACCTACCCGACGGAGATCGGCGGTCGCGCCTTGCCGGCCTGCGAATTCGAATTGGTGAGCGCCGGACAACTGGCCAGCGACGGCGAAGAGCGCAACCGCATCACGCTCTTTCTCTACCGCCTGTCGGTCAATGAGCACTCGCGGCAAAGCGCCCATCTGCGCACGGCCGACAGTCGGCTGGCACCGCTCGGCCTGGATCTACACTACCTGATGAGCAGCTGGGGAATGGCGCCGCAGGACGAACAGGTGGCGCTTACCTGGGCACTGCGGCAACTGCACGAATTCCCGGTGCTCGACGCCTCGTCGCTGACTCCCGACGCCGGCTGGGCGAGCGACGAGGTCATCCAGATCGTCCCCTCGGAGCTGGCCACCGAGGACGTGATGCGCATCTGGGACGCGCTGTCGCCTTCGTATCGGCTGTCGGTCTCCTACGTCGCCAGGCTGGTCAGGATCGACCCGGACAGCGACGACGCGCGCTTCCGTCCGGTGCTCAGCGGCCGTTTCGCCTTCGGCGAGGATGCGTCGTGAGCGCCCGTCCCCTGCACGAACTCGAACGCCATGAATGGCGGGTGCTCGGTGCGCTGCGCGCCGTCGACGGAACGACCGGCATGGCCGTGCGCGGCGCCCTCGAGGTGTCGGCAGCGGGCGCGCGCATTGCCCGCAATCGCAGCGGTCTCTACGTGATCCACGAATGGTCGCGGCTGCCGACGCACGCCGCCGCTTTCGAAGCGCCACCGGCGCTGCCGGTGCCGGGCAGTGAGGCGCTCGAGATCCGCTTGCGCGACCCGCTTGGCGCCTATCTGTCGCGTCTGGCGACGATTGCCCTGCCACGCGACCCGTCGGCGGTGGGCGTCGATCTACCCAACTCGCTGTTCGTGGCGGTTGATGTTCCGCTCTACCCGAGCGCTACGGCCGGGCTGGGAAGCAACTGGACCGCGCTGCGCGCGAGCATCACCGACAACGCCGACGGCGCCGCCCTGGGCGGCGCGCTGCTGCGCGTCGTCGCCGGTGCCGCGGTGCTCGCGCGCGGCATGAGCGATTGGCGTGGCGAGGCACTGGTGCCGGTGGTCGGCGTGCCGGTCACCACCTGGTCGGACGACGAGGACGCCGTCGTCGTGAGCAGCATCGCCGCCACCGTCGAGGTCTATTTCGACCCGGCATTGGGAACGCGCACGCCGATCGTCGACGTGCGCGCCGGTCGCCAGCCGGCGGCCATGCCGCTGCTTGACCCGAGCGACATCGAAACGCGTCGCGCGGCGCTGCCGACAACGCAGCAGAACGTCAGCCTCGCCGCGCGGGGCGCCCTGAATCTCAACCTGGGCCTCGATCTGCCATAGGCAGACGGTCCGAAATCCGGGCATCCATGGCCCGGCACGCTCGATCGAAGGAGACCTGCCATGCCCGAGTACCTAGCTCCCGGCGTCTATGTCGAGGAAACCAGCTTCCGCGCCAAGTCAATCGAGGGCGTCGGCACCAGCACCACGGCCTTTGTCGGGCCGACCCGCAAGGGGCCGTTCCGTCCCACCACCGATGACCAGGAGGTGCCCGAGCTGCTGACCAGTTTCGGCGATTTCGAGCGCATCTACGGCGGTATCTCGGACCTGGCGCTCACCGGCACCTCACCCAACACCAACTATCTGGCGCACGCGGTGCGCGCTTTCTTCAACGAGGGCGGTTCGCGGCTCTACGTCTCGCGCGCCGTCGGTGCCGGCGCAACGACCGCCAGCGGGCAGGTGACGGCCGACGGTGCTACGGCCGACGAGGCGGTGCACTTCGTCTCGCGCTTCCCGGGCAGCATCGGCAACGGCCGGCTGGTGGTGCGTGAGCAATTTGCGCCGGTGGCGGCGACCGCCATGGCCAATTCGCCGACCGGCACGTTGCTGCTCACCGGCGTTGGCGGTGGCACTGCTTTCCACCTCAAGGTCGGCAACGACTGGCATCCGGCGACCGACCCAAGCGCCGCCGCCGAAGTGCCGGCGGTGCTGGCCGCCGACACACCGCGTATCGTCAGCCTGCTGGTCGTCGCCATCGATGACGACGGCGAGGATCTGAGCTTCGATGGCCTCGGCTTCGATCGCAGCCATCCGACCTGGGTTGGCCACATGATGTCGGCCGCGCCGGCGCGCCGCGCCGATCACCTGCAGAACATGTTCGCCATCACCATCGGTGCCAACGTCAGCGCGCTCGAGCTGCGCAACGCCCTGTTCACCGGCGCCGTGATCAATGCCGCCGGCGAACTCGAGCGGGTCATCGCGCTGATCGGCGGGCTCGACGGTGCGCCACCGGCCGCTGCCAACTACGCGCTGGCGCTCGGCGAGCTGGCGGGCCTCGAGGACATCTCGATCGTCGCCGCGCCGGGTTCGTCGGCCTACGCCGAGGCGCAGGCGATCAACAACCTGTTGATCTCGCACGCCGAATCGCGCCGCGCCTACCGCATCGCCGTGCTCGACCTGCCGCCCGACCAGACGCCGGGCCTGGCGCGCAACCTGCGCGGCCTCATCGATTCGCGCTACGCGGCGGTGTACTACCCCTGGGTGGTGGTGCCCAACCCGCTCGCCAGGCCCGGTCGCGAGGACATTCCGCGCGAACTGGCGCTGCCGCCGTCGGGCTTCGTCAGCGGCATCTACGCGCGCAACGACGTCGAGCGCGGCGTCTGGAAGGCGCCCGCCAACGAGGTCGTTCGCGGCGCGCTGCGCTTCGAGCTCGACATCAACTTCGCGCAGCAGGAAATGCTCAACCCGATCGGCGTCAACTGCCTGCGCTACCTGTCGGGTCGCGGTTTCCGCGTCTGGGGCGCGCGCCTCGCTTCGTCCGACCCCGAGTGGAAGTACGTGAACGTGCGGCGCTACTTCAACTACCTCGAGTCATCGATCGACCGCGGCACGCAGTGGGCGGTCTTCGAGCCCAACGGCGAGCGGCTGTGGGCCAATGTGCGGCAGACGATTTCCGACTTCCTCTACAACGAGTGGCGTAACGGCGCGCTGCTCGGCAGCAAGACCGAGGAAGCCTACTTCGTGCGCTGCGACCGCAGCACGATGACCCAGAACGACCTCGACAACGGTCGCCTGGTTTGCCTGATCGGTCTGGCGGTAATCAAGCCGGCCGAATTCGTGATCTTCCGCATCGGCCAGAAGACCGCCGATGCCCGTGCCTGAGCGAAGGGGACTGAACCATGGCTGAGCGAATCACACCCTATGGCGCCTTCAACTTCGTCGTCAATTTCGACGGCGGCGAAGAGTTTGGCGGCTTCTCCGACGTTTCCGGTATCGGTACCGAGGTCACCGTCGCCGAATACCGTTCCGGCAACGACAAGGAAAACCACGTCCGCAAGGTCGCCGGCGTGCACAAGGTCAGCGACGTCACGCTCAAGCGCGGCATCGTCAATTTCGACAAACTGTGGTCGTGGCTCGACGCCACGCGCACCGCCGGCCCGGCGGCCCAGAAAACGGTCGCCGTGACGCTGCTCGACGAAGCCCACAACCCGGTGCGGACTTGGCTGCTGCGCGGCTGCATCCCGATGAAGTACAGCGGCCCGACGCTGGCCGGCAAGGGCGGCGGCGACGTGGCGATGGAGGAGGTCGTGCTGGCCGCCGAAGGCTTCGAGATCCAGGCCTAGGTGGGACTGCCGCGATGATCCGCTATCGCCTGCCGGAGGCATTGCCCGCCGCCAGTTTTTTCGCGGGGGTGCCGGCGTGAACGGCGTCTCCTTCGAGCTGGCGCCGCCGCGTGTCGCCGCCGATGCGAATCGCGTCGATGTGGCCTGCTTCGTCGGCTACGTTGGCCGACGGGCGACCGCCCTGCCGGCCAACGTGCGTACGGCGCTGGCCGAGACGCGCTGGATCGCCGGGCCGTGGGCGCGGCCGCCTGCCGAGGTCGAGGCGCTGCTGCAGCTGCCGGTAGTGGTTGACAGCTGGAACGCTTTCGACGCCTTGTTTGCCTGGGACTCGCGGCCAATCGGTCGCGGCGAGCGGCGTTGTGCCAGCTATCTGGGTGCCGCGGTGCGCAGCTTCTTTGCCAATGGCGGACGACGCGCCTTGATCGTGCGCTGCGGCGATCCATGGCCTTACCTGGAGGTCGTCGGGAATCGCGCGGCGCAGCGCACGACACGGCTTGCGGCGCTGTTGGCCAGTGCCGCAAACCCGATGGACCCGGCGAGCTGGATCGGCATCGGTCATCTCTCCGGTTTGCCCGAGGTGAGCTTGCTGTGCCTGCCCGATTTGGCCGATATCTGCGCGGCGGATCCGGCGCTCGTCGACGTTGCGGTCGAGCCGCCCAGCTCGCCCGAGGTCTTCGTCGACTGTTCGAGCAACGCCGTGGTCGGCGTCGAGCAGGACGTCGGTCTGCGCGACCTGGCGCCACCGCGTGCCGATCACGATGGTTTCATCGCTTGGCGCAACGCCATCGGCACCGCTCGCGAACGCCTCGCCCGGCTGCACCGCGAGATGCTGCTGCTGGCGGCCCTACCGCTGCCGATGCAGGACGCCCGCAACGCCGACGCCTGGGCACAGGCCGATTTCCACGCCTATCTGGAAAACGCCGGTGTGCTCATCGAACCCGACAGCAGCAACGGCGGCCGTGCCGCGGCCAGCGCTTTCGTACAACTGGCCTGGCCGTGGCTCAGGACCAGCCACAGCACCGACCTGCCAGGTGCGCTCGAAGCCCCCGACGGTTTGCTGGCCGGCGTGCTGGCGATCAACGCGCTGTCGCGCGGCACCTTCCGCTCGGTGGCCGGTAGCCGGCTGGCCGCGGTTTCGGGCAGCGAGCCCTTGCTCGCCTGGAGCGGTATTGCCGAAACACCGTCAGACCGCCTCGCGCAACGCGTGTGCGTGATCGCACCTTCGCCCGTGGGCTGGGCCCTGCATTCGGATGTCACAGCCAGCGCCGACGAAGCCTGGCGTGCCGGCGGCGTCAGCCGGCTGATGGGTGCGCTGTTGCGGGCCGCCCGGCGTGCCGGCGAAGCGGCGCTTTTCGAGGCCAGCGGACCGCTCCTGTGGCAGCGCATCGAGCGCAGTCTCGGGCACTTGCTGACCGCCTTCTGGCGTGAGGGCGCGCTCGGCGGCGCGTCGCCGGAAGAAGCGTTCAGCGTGCGCTGCGATCGCAGCACCATGAGCCAGAACGATCTCGACAACGGCCGCCTGCGCGCCGAAGTCAGCATCCTGCCGGTGGCTGCGGTCGAGCGCATTAGCGTGGTGCTCGACCTCACCGGTGGTGGCGCAGCAGAAGCGCTGACAAACGCACTGCGCGAGGTGGCGTGATGAACGACATTCCCTTGCACGTCTTCCGTTTCCACGTCAGCTTCAGCCAGCAGTCGCTGGCCAATCCAAGCGGTGACGACGTGGCGTTATGCCAGGGGGCGTTCTCCGAATGCAGCGGGCTCGAAGCGACCATGGAACCCAAGGTGATCAAGGTCGGCGGCAGCAACTACGGCGCCGTGCAGCGTGCCGGCCCGGTGAGCTTCGCCACGGTAGTCCTCAAACGCGGCATGACCGACACCCGCGACCTGTGGAACTGGTTCGCCAAGCTTGGCGCCGGCGCCTATGCCTATCGCTTGCAGGTCGAGATCGAGATGCGCAACAGCGCCGACGAGCCGATGGTGCGCTGGGCGCTGCGCCGTGCGCTGCCGGTCAAGTTCAAAGCCGCCGACCTCAACGCCAAGGGCAGCGAGATCGGCATCGAGGAACTGCATCTGGCCCACGAGGGCCTGGTGCTCGTTAGCTGAGGCTGGTCATGTCCGAATTTCCCGACGACCTGGTCGATACGCCCGCTACCTTCGAGACCATGACCGGCCCCAAGGTCACTGTGCCGGTGCATTTCAATCCGGCCAGCCTGCAGCACACGGTCTCGAACACCCTCAAGGAAGAGGGTCGGGGCGCCAGGAAGAAGCAGTACGTCAGCCAGACCACGGCCAAGCTGACCATGGACGTCGTTTTCGACAGCACCGACACCGGCGAGGACGTGCGCATCACCACCAACAAAATGGCGCAGCTCCTGCAGCCGGTACCGGAGGGCCAGACCAAGAAGGTGCCGCCGGTAGTGAAGTTCAGCTGGGGCGCCTACTCGTTCACCGGCATGGTCGAGCAGTACAAGGAGACGATCGACTTCTTCGCCGCGGGTGGTCTGCCGCTGCGCTCGTCGATCAACCTGACGCTGTCGAGTCAGGACGTCACGTTCGAAGGCGGCACCAGTGGCGATCATGCCTCGGTGGATGGCGAGCTGAGCCCCGAACCGGTCGTCGTGCCCGACGACGAGGGTCCGCTAGGGGGTCCGCAGGGCGCTGCCAACAAGGCTGGCGATCCACGCGCCGCACGCGGCATCGCGGTGGCCAACGGCTCGCCGAGCCTGCGCTTTGGCGCCGGCGGCGGACTCGCGGTCGGGGCTTCGGCAAGCGTCGGCTTCTCGGCTGGGGCGTCGGTCGGTGCCGGGTTTTCGGCCGGCATCGGTGTGTCGGCGGGCGCCGGATTTTCCGCGTCGGCTGGGTTCGCGGCTGGCGGCAGTGCGAACCTGCTGCCGGCGGCGGCTTTTGCCGCCGGCAGCGGCGCCGGCCTGAGTGTCAGCGGCGGCGCAGGGCTGGGTGTCAGCGCCGGCGTGGGTATCGGCGGTGGCGCTGGCCTTAGCGTCGGCAGCGGCGCGTCGGCGTCCTTGTCGGTTGGCGCAGGTGCGTCGGCAAGTGCCGGTTTCTCCGGGCTACGCGTTGAGAGCAAAGTGAGTTCGCGGCCGCTATCGACCAGCAACCTGCTGCCGGGCTCGGCGAGTATCTCCAGTGCTGGCAAGGTGGCCGTCGGCGGTCGTCTGATCGACGGCGGCGGCAGCGGCTTGAAGGCCAACGTGAGTGGTGACGCCGAGTTCGTCATCGGCACGCGCCAAGGATAGAGGAGTAAGTCATGCCGATCATGATCGAAGAGATGCAGGCAGACGTCAGGCCGGAGCACGAAGCATCGCAGTCGGTCAGTGCCGCGCCAGCGCCCGATGCGGCGCGCGCGGCCGAAGCAGTCGAAGCGACGCTGCGCGAACTCGCGCTGCGCAATGAGCGCCGCCAGCGCTGGCTGGCCGATTAGGAGTTTGCCACCATGCCCGTTGAAACCTCGGTCAGTCAATCCGCTGTCTATCGTGCGCGACCGACGCTGCGGCTCGCTGGGCACGAGGATCTGCGCGTTTCGGAGCTGCTCATCGGCATGCGCATCGACGAATCCGAGGGTGGCATGAGTTGCGCGGAACTGCGTTTTTCGAACTGGGCGAGTAGCACCGACGGCGGTGCCGAATATGCCTTCGAGGATGGTTCGCGGCTGACGCTGGGCACTGCCATCGAGGTTTACGCTGGCGACGAGACGCAGGCCCGCGAGCTCTTCCGCGGGGTGGTCAGCGGCCTCGAGGCCGAATTCGCGCAGGGCTCGCCACCCGAGCTGGTGGTACTCGCCGAAGACCCGCTCGGCCGCGCCCGCATGGCCCGACGCAGCAAGGTCTACACCGACATGTCGCCGGCCGATGTGGTCAATGCTGTGGCCAACGAGCTGGGCCTGCGTCCTTCGGTTCAGGGTCTGGCCGAGCCGATCGGCACCTGGGCGCAACTCAACGAGAGCGATCTCGCTTTCCTGCGGCGGCTGCTCGGGCGCTTCGACGGCGACTTGCAGATCGTCGGCGAGGAATTGCAGGTGGCGCCGCGGGGCGACGTTCGGCGCGGTGAACTGAGCCTCGAGCTGCACGGCCAGCTGGCGCGCGCCCGGGTCGTCGCCGATCTCGCGCAACAGGTAACGAGCATCACCGCCGCCGGCTGGGACCCGGTCGCTGGCAGCGCGGTGAGTGCCGAGGCCAGCCGCCTCAGCCACGGCGGGCCCGGCAGCGGCAGCAGCGGTGCCGACTGGCTCGGTCGCGCGCTGCAAGCGCGCAGCGAACACCTGGGTCACCTGGCGCTGGCCAGCGATGGCGAAGCACAGGCTGTGGCCGAGGCAGCTTTCGACCAGCGCGCGCGCCGCTTCGTCCGCCTCGACGGCGTCGCCGAGGGCAATGCGCAGCTGCGCGTCGGCAGCACGGTCGCCGTCAGCGGCCTGTCCGGACGCTGGGACAACAGTTATTACGTTGTCGAGGCGCGCCACCGCTACGACGTGCGCGCCGGCTATCGCACCGAGTTCGTCGGCGAGTGTGCGTACCTCGGCGAGGCTTCGTGATGGATCGCGCACCGCGTTTTCAGCCCGCCGCCGGCTGGCTCAACGGCGCCCAGCTGGCCCGCGTGGTCGACATTGCCGACCCCGAGCATCGCAACCGGGTGCAGCTGCGGCTGCTCGCTTTTGATGCCTTCGAGGGTCAGGATGCGCCGCTGTGGGCGCGCGTGGTGTGTCCGTTTGCCGGCGCCGATCGCGGCGCTTTCCTGATGCCCGACGTCGACGACGAGGTTCTGGTGGTGTTTCTGCAGGGCGACCCGCGCTATCCGCTGGTCATCGGCGGCTTGTGGAGCGGCGCCAACGCGCCGCCGGCCGAACTCGGCGACGAGGGCAATCGCTTCAAGCGTATCCGCTCGAAGAACGGTGTCACGGTCACGCTCGACGACCAGCAGGGCCAGGAACAACTGGTGCTCGAAACGCCGGGTGGCCAGAAACTGACGCTCTCCGACGGGCCGGGCAAGGTCACCGTCGAGGACTCCAACGGTAATCGGGTGGTGATGGAGGCGGCGCGGATCACCATCACCGCCAGCGCCGAGGTCAAGGTCGAGGCGCCGCAGGTCAAGGTCAGCGCCGGCATGGTGACCGTCGATACGGCGATGGCCAAGTTTTCCGGCATCGTCAAATGCGAAATCCTGCAGGCCACGGCGGTGGTCTCCAGCAGCTACACACCGGGAGCGGGGAACATATGGTGAGCCATCACGAGATCATCCTCTCGGCGCCGCGCGACCTTGCCGACGGCGGCGCGCCGGCGATCCTGCAGCGCAGCGACGAGGACTTCATCGAGGCCGTGCTGGCGGCTCTGCGCGACGCCGATGGGCGCGTCGGCCTGCGCGCCAGCCTGGCGCGCGCGGTGAGCATCGCCAGCGGCTCCGATACGCGGCCGCGCGGCAAACGCAACAGTGGCCGCGAACTCTTCGACAAGCTGCGCGATGCCAGTCGCCAGCTCGGTCTCGCCGGCGGGCGGACGGCCGCTGCGCCGCTGCCGACGAGCGAGCTGCAGCTGCTCGAAGGCGTCCGCCGCGCCGCCGAAGCGACGCCGTTGCTCAAGCTCTTCCAGCCGATCCAGCGCCAGTTCAACCTGGCGGTGATGGAAGCGCGCTGCGCGACGCCGGGCGAACCGCGCATCGACCCGCAACGCGTGGACGGCGCCGGCATGGTCATCCGCCGCCTGTCGCGTGATTCCCGGGGGAATGAAGTGAAGCAGGGCTGGATGCGCGCCGGCGAAAGCCTCAAGGGCTGGGCGCGCGTCAGCACCGCCGCCGACGGCGCGGCCAGCGGCAACCGCCACGATCCCGACGCGCTGCGCCGGCTGAGCCGGCCGACGACCGGCCAGCCGGTCCTCGACCGCGAGCTGAGCACCTTGCTGGCGGCGCAGGAAGACGCGCTGCTCAACGAGTCGGTGGTGCCGATGTTCGTCGCCCCGCCCGAGGTCTGCAAGGCGGCTGGCGCGACGCTGTTCTACGGCTTGATCCCGACCACCAGCAGTGAAAAGGCCGAAGGCGGCGCGCCCGAGTTTGACGAGGCCGCGTTCGGCCCGACGACGGGCGATTTCAAGGAGCACCTGCTTGGCCCGCTGCGCGGCCTCGCCGACAGCTTGCCGCGTCCGGGGAGTGCGCTGACGCCGGATCTGGCAGCGATCGCCGGCAATCCGGCCGATTCCGAGCGCAGCGCGATGAAGCGCCTGCTGCTCCTGCTGCGCCAGCTGGCTGTCGAGTTTGACGCTTTCGGCGACAGCGCCGAGGCCGACGCGCTCATGACCGTGCTCAACGACATCGCGCTGCCGCTCGCCGACGTGGCCGGCACACCGATCGCCGGCAGTCACCCGGCGGGCGATTTTCTCGCCGCGGCGAGCCGCATCCTGCTCAATGAAGAATCGATCGCGCCGGCGCCGACCATCCCGGCCGGCTGGCCGGCGCTCGACGCCAGTACCGGCGAGGCGCTGGCGCGCGCCCTATCGGCGTGCCTGCGGCGGCGTTTCGCAGCGGTGAGCGGCGTCGCCGGACGCTTCGACGACGCCAACGCGCGTTACGTGCTGCGCGCCTTCGTGCGTCTCAAGCCCGAGGGCAAATGCCCGGCCCGCACGGTGTGGGGCGACTACAGCCCGGCTTTCGTGATTGCGCCATGGTACGAAGGCAGCGGCGCGCCGCCGGTGCAGGTGCCGCTGCCCGACCCGGGCGACAAGGAGATGCTCAAGAAGCTCAAGCCGAACGTCGCCTTCACCGTTCCGGCGTCGATGCAGAACCTGCTGTCGGGCGATCCACTCGATCTGATGGACGGCAAGAAACCGGCCGACAACGGCCTCAAGCTGGGCTGGATCTGCAGCTTCAACATTCCGATCATCACCATCTGCGCGTTCATCGTGCTGAACATCTTCCTGTCGCTGTTCGATCTGTTCTTCCGCTGGATGATGTTCATCAAGATTTGCATTCCCTTCCCCAAGAAGGGAGGAGGTGACTCATGAGCAGCAGTCAGCTGCCGCGTCCCTTGCTCGGCTGGCCGCTGTTCGCGCTGCCCGACGAGCACGGACGACTCGACTGGCCCGATCTCGAAGCCAGCGTGCGCCAGGGAATCCGCGTGATTCTCAGTACCCGACCCGGCGAGCAACTGATGCGCGCCGAGTTCGGCGCCGGACTCGATCGTCTGCTGCACGCCCCCAACACCCTGGCCACCCGGCGGCAGATTCGCGACTGGGTGATCGACGCGCTCGGCCGCTGGGAGCGCCGCATTCTGCTCGACCGGGTAGAAGTCTTCGAAGTGCCCGACAAGCCATCCGACCTGCGGGTGGAGATCGCCTATCGATTGGCCCGCTCCGGCACCGCTGGCGCGCTGGCCGTGAATGTTCGACTGGAGGAAGGCTGATGCCGATCCTGCCACCCCGTCTCGACGACCGCCGCTTCGACGACCTGCTCGAAGACCTGCTGGCCCGCATCCCGGCGCATACGCCGGAATGGACCAACCCGCGCCTCGGCGATCCCGGCCGCACGCTGCTGGAACTGTTTGCCTGGCTCGGCGACGCGCTGCTCTATCGCGTCAACCTGATTCCCGAGCGCCAGCGGCTGGTGTTCCTCAAGCTGCTCGGCCAGGGTCTGCGGCCGGCGCGGCCGGCTGCCGGCATCGTCAGCCTGGCTTTTGCGCAGCCCACCGAGCTCAGCGCCGTGACGCTCGCCCCGGGCGCCCGCATCAAGGCGCCGCTGCCCTTCGAAACTCTGGCCGAAACGACGCTGCTGCCGGTCACTGCCGAAGCCTGGTACAAGCGGCCGCTGGCCGACGCCGACGCGGCGCGCATGGAGGCGGTGATCGCCGGGTTGCAGAAAGTGCATCGCATCGATGGCGCCGCCAAAGGCTATCTCGCGTCGCCGCTGTTCGAGGGCGGTCAGGCGGCCAGCGGCGACGGCGTCGATGTCTTCGCCGTCAGCGCCGACCGCGCGCTGTGGTTGGCGCTGCTGGCGCCGGTGGCGGCGCGCCCCGAGCAGCAGTTGGCGACCAACGACAGCGCCCGCGCGGCGCTTGGCGGCGGCGACAGCGGCGCGACGGCGATGCTGTCGGTCGGCGTCGTGCCGGCGATTGCCGCCGCGGCGCTGTTCGAGGAAGTCGGGCCGCGCGCCCGTGTGCCGGTCCTGTGGGAAGTGGTGACGCGCGGCACCGACGGAGTGAACGCCGACTACCTGACCGTCGAACCCTTGCCGGGCGACGCCAACGACAGCACCGCCGGCCTCACCCGGGCGGGCGTACTGCGCCTGCCGATGCCCGACGAAGCGCTGCTCTGGGCGCCGCTCAACGACGTCGGCGAAAACCCGCGCGCCGGCGTCGGCGACAATCCGCCGCGCGTCGACGACCCGGAAAAGGCCGCCCGCCTGATCGGCTGGCTGCGCTTGCGGCCGCGGCCGGGTAGCGGCGTCGCCAGTCTCAAGCTGGCCTGGGTCGGCATCAACGCCGTCGCCGTCGACCAGCGCAGCACGCTCGCCGGTCGCGTCCTGGGGGTATCCACCGGCGCTGCCGACCAGGTCTTCCAGTTGCCGGCCGTTGCGGCCGATGCCGACAGCCTGCTCATCGAGGTCGAGGAGCCCGGCCGCGGCTATCAGCGCTGGACGCGCGTCGATGATCTCGCCGCGATCTCGGCCGACGCGTTGGTGGCGCGCGAGGCGGCGGTCTTCGAGCTCGACGCCGAGGCCGCGACGCTGCGCTTTGGCGACGGCGTGCGCGGTCGGCTGCCCGAGCGGCAGATGCGCATCCGCCTGGCCTACGGGCGCTTCGGCGGCGGTCGCGCCGGCAATCTGCCGCCGGCAAGCCTGAGCGAGGTCTCCTCGGCGCGGCTGCTCGGTGCGCCAAGAAGCATGCCAGCGATCAAGGTACTGCAGCCGCTGGCCACCGAGGGCGGTGACGACGCCGAAACGCTGGCCCGCGCCGAACAGCGCATTCCAGCGATGCTCCGGCATCGCGAGCGCGCGGTGACTGCCGATGATTACCGTCGCCTGGCGCTGGAGGTGCCCGGCACCGACGTCGCGCGCGTCGAGGTGATGGCGCGCTTCAAGCCGCGTGAGCGGCGCTTCGACGTTCCCGGCGTGGTCAGTGTGCTGGTCCTGCCGGCGCGGGTTTTCGGTAAGGCACCGAATCCGCGCCCCGACCGGCCGTTCATCGAACGTGTGCATGCGCATCTGTCGGTGCGCTCGCCGCTGGCCACCGAGCTGTACGTGATCGGCTGCGAATACGTGCCGCTGGGCGTCTCGGTGGCGGTGACGATCCGCGACGGATTTGGCCGCGAAGCGGTTCTCTTCGAGCTGCGCGAAGCGCTGCGCCGGCTGCTCTGGCCATTGCCGCCGCATGGTCCGGGCGGCACGGGTTGGCCGCTCGGCCGCACGCTGCGCGAGCGCGAGCTGGAAGTGGAAGTCTCGCGCGTTGCCGGCGTCGCCGAGGTTGCCGGGATCAACGTCTTCGAACGCGCCGAGATCGCTGGCCGGGGCCAATGGCGGCTGCTGACGCGCAACACGCCCGACGGCACGCAGTCGCTCAAACTCGCTGCCTGGCAGCTGCCCGAGCTGCTGTCGGTGGTGGCGGTCGATACGCCGGTCGGCAGCAGCGCTAGCGGTGCGCCGCGCGACCTTTCAGCGCTGCCCAATCCCTTCGCCGACGACAGCGCTGTCGCCGTGCCGGTCGTCCCCGAGCTGTGCTGATGGACGCCAACGGACAGCGCTTCTACTTGCTTGCCGACGACCGGCACTGGCCGGGGCGCAGTCGTGTCGATTACCGTGCCGGCTGTCGCGCTCTGCGCCTGGCCAGCGAGCGCAGTCTCGCGGCGCCGCCGGCGGACGCCGTGGCGATTGCCGGTACGGCGCTCGAGCGCCTGCCGCGCTCGGTCGACCGGCACGGTGCGTGTGCGCGCTGGGAGCAGGACGCGATGGCCATCGTCGTCGTCAGCCACCTGCCAGCGGCGGCGACTTTGCTGTCGCTCGGCGAGCGCCCGCTGGACTTTGCCGCCGGCTTTGACGACGTGCTCTACGTGGCGCTGGCCGGGCGCTTGTTGTTGCACGACCTGCGCGGGCGCTGGCCCGATACCTTGCTGCCGACGCCGGGTTTCCAGGCGTGGCGGATCGCCGCTGATCGGCTCGGCGGCGCCTGGCTGCTGGAACGTGGCAGCGGTCGCCTCGGTCGCCTCAGCGGTTGCGTCCAGCCGCAGCGGCCGGCGGCCGACTACGCGCCGGGAACTTTCCGCCCCAGCCCCGAGAATCCCGGCCCGCCGACGCTGAAGGTCTGCGAGCGCGTTGTCTGGCCGGTCGGCGAGCGGCCGCAGTCGCTGGCGCTGGCGGCCGACGGCACGCTGGCGCTGTTGTCATGGTTCGGCGACGGCGAGAGCCGCCTGCGCCTGCTCGATCGGCAACTCGGCACGCTTGGGCCGGCACAGACGCTCGCCGGCGCGGCGTTCGCCTATTCGATCGACTGGCTTGGCGAGGGCGGCATTGCCGCGCGCGTTCCCGGTCGCCGCGACGCACCGGTGTGGCTGCCGCGGCTATCGCCTGCTGCCGCGTTGAGCTTGCCGCCGGCCGGCGATATCTACCCGCTGGCGGCCGACGCCGAAGAAGCGCCCTTCGCGCATCGCCTCGACGAGCCGCCGCGTTACCCCTTGGCAAGCGGTGCGCTCGAAGCGCTTTACCGGCTGTCGCTGGCCAACCTCGCGCGCCGCGGTGAGGCCGCGAATTTCAGTGGCACGGCGATGCACCTCATCGACAGCGGCGACCAGCAGACGGTCTGGCACCGGCTCTATGCCGAAGCGCGTCTGCCGGCTGGCTGTGGGCTGCTGGTGTGGTTGGCGACCAGCGCCGAGCCGAGCGTCGCGGTCGTCGATGAATGGCACGCGCACGTTTTCGGTGAGCTGCCCGCCGCGTCGCTGCCCGCCGGCCCGGTGCCGCTCGCAGTGTGGGAGCGGCAGCCTTCCGAGCTGCCGGGCCATCCCGGTCTGGGCGCCTGGGGTGCGCCCGAGCCCGGCCGCGCCGGGCTATGGACAGCGCTGATCCAGCGTGCGACGCATCGCGTGCGGGCGCTCAGCGGCCGCTATCTGTGGGTGCGCGTGGATTTTTTCGGCGAGGGTCGTGATTCGCCCGAACTCGCCGCACTGCGCGCCTACGGCTCACGCTTTTCCTACCGTGATCACTATCTGCCGCGCCTGTACCGCGAAAGCGAATTTGGCGCCGCTGCCGAGAGTTCCGGCGTCGCCACGCCCGCTGATTTCCTCGAACGCCTGTTGGCCAACGTCGAAGGCGTTCTGACGCCGCTCGAAGACCGTGTTGCCGCGGCGCATCTGGCGAGCGACCCGGCGGTGCTGCCCGAAGAATCGCTCGACTGGCTCGGCGGTTGGCTCGGGGTGGCCTTCGACGCGGCGCTGCCGGAGGGACGGCGGCGCCAATGGCTCGTCCGTTCAAGCGAGCTGGCGCGCTACCACGGCAGCCAGCGCGGCTTGCGGCTGGCGCTCGACATCGCCAGCGACGGCGGCGTGCGTGGCGGCGAGATCATCGTTCTCGAAGGCTTTCGCATGCGCCGGCTGATGAGCACGCTGCTCGGCGTGAACCTCAATGTCGAGGATGACCCGCTGCTGCCGGGCCTGGTAATCAGCGGCAATTCGGTGGTCGGCGATACGCTGCTTCTCGGCGAGTCCGAACGCGTCGAACTGCTGGCGCTGTTCCGCGACGAGCTGATCTCGAGCGCCGAGCGTGCGGCGGTACTGGCTTTCTACGACCAGCTCGCGTTCCGTGCGCTGGTGCTGGTGCATCAGAGCGTCGAGCCGCAAGACCTGGGTCTGCTGCGGCGCATCGTCGAGCTCGAATCGCCGGCGCACGTCGAAGTGCAGGTGGCGACTGCTAGCTGGCCGCTGCTGGTCGGCATCGCCAGCCTGGTCGGCGTCGATACCTACCTTGGCCCACCGCACCAGCGCATCGCCGCTCGCGCCGGTGTCAGCAGCCTCGGTAATGGCGATTACGTCCTCGGCGTCGGCAGTCTGGACCCGCGTTTGTCGGGTGCGGCGTCGCCGTTCCCGGTGCTGCCGCCGGTCGCCGATGCTGGCCCGGAGACGACCGTCTCGCACGCCCGCAGCTTTGTTCTCGACGGCAGCAGCTCGAGCGCTGTGCGCGGCGGGCGCATTACCGAGTATCGATGGCGCCTGACCGACTAGGGGCCAGAAGCACGGCAGGAGTGCTGGCAAATTCGCTGGCAAATACGCTGGCAACAGCGCCGACAACTCAAACCGACACCAGGAGACCATCATGGCCGAGTTCATCATCAACCAGGAAGTCAAGACCGAAACCCCGACCATCGAGGTCACCTTGTCCACCGACAAAGCGCTGCCGCTTGGGCGCCATACCTTTCGTCTGGTGGTCGTCGACGACTCGGGCAACACGTCGATTCCCGACGAGGTGACCGTCATCGTCGCCGATACCGAAAATCCGACGGCCGTCCTGAACGCGCCGCGCAGTGTGAACTTTGCGAGCAACTTCGAGCTTGACGGCAGGAAGTCGTTCGACGCCGGCGGCGGCCGCGTGGTGACCTATCTGTGGACCTATTTGGGCCAGCCCTGAGTAGGCGTGCGGAGCCGATGCCATGACCACCTTCGTCAAGGGTCGCACGCTCAAGACCGCTGCCGCGACGGTACAAGTCGACGCCGGCCTGGCGGTCGGTACGCACCGCTTCCAGCTGCTGGTGGTCAACGGCGACGGACGCCAGAGTGCGCCCGCGGTGGTCGATGTGGTGGTCACCCGGCCGCCGCTGGGCGGGCTCCTTGACGAGATCCTTGGCCGCCTCCGGGTACGCGCCACGCCGCGCCAGACGCCGAAGCGCAAGCCGGCCGGAGGCGCCGAACGGTGATGAGCGCTTATCTCACCGGCAGAGTGCATTCCGGCTTGCACGCTGGAGTCGTGCGACGGGCAGGGAGCATGCCCCCTGAATTCGCCGCCGCATTGCCACTCCCCGACGCTTCTCGCGCAGCGCCGAGAAGCGAGTTTCGTGAGTCGCCAATGCGACTTGCACGATGACGCAGGAGCGAAACATGAACAGCACCATTCGCCCGCCTTCCGACGATCCGCTCTACGCGCTGCCCGACGCGACGCGCCCGCACTACGCGACGGGAATGCTGCTCGATGCCGGTGATTTTGCCGACGAGCAGACGTATCACCGCAACCGCCTGGCGCGGGCGCTGGCCTTTGGCAGCGGCGCCGGCGCGCGTCGCCTAGCCGAGGGGGTGGATGCCGATGCCGCCGGTGCGGCGGGCCTCTTCGGCGGCGGCACACTGGCCGGTCTACGCGTGCGCCAGGTGCCGGCTGCGGGCGAGGCGGTCGAGGAAGTGCGCATCGCCCCCGGCCTGGCGGTGGACCGGCTCGGTCGCCTGGTCGAGCTGCCGCGGGCGGTGTGCCTGCGCCTGACGCGCTGGTTCGACGGCGAACTGGCGCGCGACGGCGGCGACGACTTGCGCCGCGCCGCGCTCGACAACCCGGACCGCTTTGCCAGTGCACGCCTCATTGCCGACGGGCCGGCGCTGCCAGCGAGAGCAGTGATTGCGGATGTTTTCGTGCGCTTCGTGATCTGTCGTCAGGCACTCACGCCAGCCTTCGCCAGCGGCCCTTTCGACGCCCTCGACGCGGTCCAGACCGCGCGCCTGCGCGACGCTTTCGAAGTGCATCTGGTGCTGCGGATTGACGGCCTCGACGACGATTTCAGCGGCCTGCCGCAGCACGACCGCGACCTCTCGGCATTGGCTCCGGCAGCGCGCCGCGATGCCTTGCACGACGCGGTCCTCGATGGCTGGCCGGATCTCGTCGGTAGCAGCGACGCGGCCGGCGAACTGCCGGCGCCGCCGGGGCACCCGCCGGGTCTCGACCCGACCGCGGTATTCCTGGCACGCGTCTTCGTCCCGGTCGCGGCCGGCGACCCGCCGGCACGCAGCGGCGACGCGATCGTCGATAACGGCGGTCGCCGTGTGCTGCCGCACCTCGGAATGCTGGCCGGCGCACTCGGGCTGGGCGGATGAACCGCAGGATAAATTGCGCGCCTGGCGGCGCTCTGGAGGATGAGTCATGAACGTGAGCACTGGCGAAACCCGCGCCACCATCGGCCCCGACGAAGTAGCTCGGCTCAAGGGCGCCGGCGTGCTGATCGAAGATCCGCGCCGTGAACGGCCGCGCTACTTCGACGGTCGCTTCCTGGCCGCGCGCGACCTGATTCGCGACCAGCAGTACATCCTCACCCGCGAGGCCGACCTCGGCCAGGCCGCCGGCAGCGGCGTCGCCAGCGGCCTCGACGTCGCGCGCGGCAGCGCCGGCGACCGGGTGAATGTGGCGGCCGGGCACGGCGTCACCGCCGCCGGCGAACTGGTGTTGCTGACCCGGGCAATCGAGCTGCGGCTGGCCGACATCCCGCGTGCCGAGCAGTTGTCGGCGCGCTTTGGCCTCGGCCGGCTGCCGCAGTCGCCGCTACGCAATCGCACCGGGCTGTTCGTGCTGGCCTTGCGCCCGGTCGAATACACCGACAACCCGATCGGCGCCTACCCGACGTCGATCACCGGCCAGCGCCAGGTCGAAGACGGCGATGTCGTCGAAGCGACGGCGATCGTCCTGGTGCCGTGGCCGGACGACGGCGCCGCCGACGCGCTCGACGCCCGGCGCGGCCGTGCCGCGGCGACGATCTTCGCCGGCGATGGCGTCCGTGGGCTGTCGGCCAACGTCCTGCCGCTGGCCATGCTGGCGCTGGCCAACAACGTCGTGGTGTGGGTCGATGAGGCGATGGTGCGCCGCGAACTGGGCGCCGACCGCGCCGACCTGCCGGGCCTCGGCTACGCGCCGCGAGCGCTGCGCCTGGCGCACCTGATCCAGCACCAGGTGCATCTCGCCGACATTGTTGTGGCGAGTGGCGGGCGCGGTTTTGCGGCGCGCGAGAACTTCCCGTTGCTGCCGTCGGCCGGGCCGATTCCGGCCGGCATGATCGACAGCAGCGATTTCACGCAACGCTATTTCCCGCCCGAAATGGCCGTCGATTTCTCGATCATCCCCGAGGACGAACTGCCGGCGCTGGTCGAGGAAGCGCTGTCGCTGCCGCCGATCGACCTCGAGGCCGCGTCGGCGACGCTCGAATCGACGTCGATACTGCTGTTGGCGCCGATTCCGCGCCATGAATGGCGGCTGGTCAACAGCCGCCTGAGCACGCGTACGCGAACGCTGCGGCCAGCGGCGATCAATCTCGTGGCGACGCGCAAGCCGCTCGAAATCCTGCAGCAGCTGCGCATTCCGCGGCGGCCGTTGCCGATCGAGCCCGGCGACCCGGCGGCCGCCGAATGGGCGCGGCTGGCGGCGCTGGCCAACCTGTGGTTCGTGCGTCGGCGCAACCTGGCGTATCGCGACGACCTGGCCGGCGAGGCGATCCGTCTTGCCGGCCGTGACAACGTCGAAAGCGATGCGCCGCGGCTGGCGGCGCTGGGCCTTGATGCCGCCGCCAATCGTGTCTTCGAGCGCGCGACGCCGCGCGCCGCGCTGGAAGTTCAGAGCCTGCTGGCGAGCCCGCGTTTCGCCGACTCACCAAGCCTCACCGCGGCCGTGCTGGGTGAACTCGGCCAGGCCGGAACGCTCGATCAGGCGGCCGTGCTGCGCGTCGCCGCCGATCTCTCGGCGCCTGGCGTTGGCGAGGGCCTGCTCCGCCTCGAGCGCTCGCGGCCGAATACCGTGCCGAGCAACGCCGCGCTGACGACGATTGCCGACGGTGGCGACTGGCGCAGCGCCGACATTGCCGCAGCCAAGCTGCGCAGCGCCGAACTGTCCGGCATGGCGGGCAAGGTCCTGCGTCCGCAAGCCGTCAAGCCAGCCGAACGGGCGCTGCCGGCGCGCCCGGCGGCGCCCGCGCGCGCCGCCGCCCAGGCCGTGGCGGCAGACGCCGTCGGCGAAAAAGCCTCGACGACGCCAGCGGGCAAGCGCCGCAAGGCCGCGCCCGCGGCCAGTACCCGCAAGTCGGCAGGCAAGGGTGGCGGCAGCGGCACTCAAGGAGGTGGATCGTGAGCATTACACCGATCGACACGCCCCTGGCTGGCGAGCAGGTCGTCGGCCTGGCGCCCGAGAATGCCGCCGCCGCCGGCCGCTGGTGGCTGCGGCGGCCGAACCTGTTTGCCGGCCGCACGCTCACCGGGCCGACCTTGGCCGGCCGTCAGGACTGGGCGGCGCGCCACATCGCGCTGCGCGCGCAGGCGTTCACGCCGGGCGTCGTGCGCGGGCTCGAGAGCGCCCTGTTCAACAACGCGGCTGGCCTTGCCGCAACGCGGCTGGCGCTGCTGCAGGGGCAGGGCCTGAGCATCGACGGGGAGGATCTGCGCGTGCTGCAGGCGTTGGAGGTGGCGCTCGCCGATCTACCGGCGGTGGCCGACCCAGCGGCCTTTGCCGGCATGGCTGGCGTTGGCGGCGAGGGCGACAGCGAACTTGGCAGCACGGCCGCCAAGGTCGTCGGACCGGCTCTCGGCGCGGTCGTGGCGGCTTTGCCGGATGCGCTGCCAAGGGTCGGCATCGTGCTCTTGCAGCCGCTGAGTGCCGACCGCATCGGCGAGTTCGACGCCACCGACCCGTGTTCGCTCGATGGCTGCGGCAATGGCAACGTGATTGCCTTCGAGGATTGGCGCATCGGCGACGCCGCGCGCCTGCTGTGGTACGCCTGGCCCGAGGAGTTCATGAGCTTGCCGACGATGCCGGCCGGCGCGCCCGGGCGCTGGCGCAACGATCTGGCGTGGCGGATCTTCGACGCCGAACGCCTGCTCGGCGCCGACCAGACGATGCCGTGGGAGGTCTTCGGAGTGCCGATCGCGCTGGTCGCTTGCGCTAGCGACTGGACGCCGCTGTTTCTCGATCGCGCCAGCGTCGTGCGGCACGGCGGTCGCGCGCGCTACGGGCGTATGGGCGGCGCCGCCGACGGCCTGGCCATTCACTGGCGGCTGCCGGCTCTGTGGCAGGCGCGTTTCGAGCAACTCGCCGAGCAGATTGCCGCCGCCGGCGAGCCGATCGCCGACGCGGCAACGCTGGCGGCCGACTACGCACGCCTGCCGCCATTCGGCCTGCTGCCGGCGCACGTCGTCGATCTCGAGACGCTGGCCAGCGATTTCTTCCCGGCCAGCTTCACCCTCGATGCGGCGCCGTTGCCGACCGAACAGCTCGACGCCGCGCTCGCCGAGGCCGCGTCGCTGGCACCGCTCGATCTCGCGCTGGGCGAACGCGTGCGCCTGCTGGTGCCGGTGCCGCAGTCGGTGTTCGAGCCGCGCCTCTTGATCCGGGAAGTGATCGACCCGGAGTTTGCCACCACCCTGGCGGCTTTCCAGTTGCAGCGCTCGCGGCTGCTCGGCGCCCGCCAGGGCTTGCGCACGCGCGCCTCGGTGCTGGCCCGTGCGATCAGCGGCAAGGCGCTGGCGGTGCCGGCGATTGCCGACGATGCGGACGCGCTCGAAGTCGAAACGCTCGCCCCCTGGGGGCCGCCGCCGGCCGGCGGCGGCCATCGCTCGGGGCTGCTGGCCGGCGTGCACCAGCATTTTTTTGAAGCGGCGACCGAAACGCTGAGCGTCGCTGCCGGCGAGCAGCTCTTTGCCTGGGTGTACCTGAATCCCGACCATCCGCCGCGGACGCTGCTGCTGCAATGGCACGCCGAGAGCTGGAATCATCGCGCCTACTGGGGTGAAAACCTCATCGACTGGGGCGCTGACGGCAGCGTTGCGCGTGCCCACGCCGGCGAGCTGCCGACGCCCGGCGAGTGGGTGCAGCTGCGCCTGCCGGCGGCGCTGGTCGGCGTCGAGGGCCTGGCTGCCGACGGCATGGCGTTCACGCTTTACGACGGCCAGGCGGCGTTCGCGATGACCGGTGCGATTGCCACCAACGGTGCGCCGCGCAAGTGGTTCTGCAGCGTTCTGCCGACGGCGGCGCAGCAAAATGGCGACGAGCGGTGGGATTTCATGACCCACAACGATCTGTGGGCGCCGTTCGACGCCTCGGCGGTGGTACTGCCGGTCGATGGCAGCGGCGCGCCGGCCGCTGGCGGTCATGCCGAGCCGTCGCAGGCCGGTCTGCACCAGCATTGGTTCGAGAACGCCAACGCCACCTTCACGGCGACGGCGGCCGAGCGGCTCTACGTCTGGGTATTCGTCGATCCGAACAATCCGCCGGCGCAGCTGATGCTGCAATGGCGCAGCGGCACGAGCTGGGAGCACCGCGCCTACTGGGGCCTCAGTCGCATCAGCTGGGGAGTCGAGGGCAGCGCGTCGCGCCGGCGGATCGGCGCGCTGCCACGGCCGGGCCGCTGGCAGCGGCTCGAGGTGCCGGTCGATGCCGTTGCCGGCGTCGACGTCGTCGGCGCGGCGCTGAACGGCATGGCCTTCAGCTACTTTGACGGTAGCGCGGCCTTCGGCAGCGCCGGGGCGCTGTCGGCCGGCAATGTCGAGCGGCCGTGGTTCGCCGGCGCCATCCCGGCCGGCGCGCAGCAACGTGGCAGCTGGCAGGTGCTGCAAGCGCGCGATCTGCGGGCGCCGACCAGCGCGGCCGTGAACGGCCAGGTCGAGGCGGCGCTGCGGCTCTACGACAACCCGGCGCTCGGCCATCTGTCGGCGCACGAGCGTTACCAGATCTTCCAGCTCGGGGTGGCGGGTTTCATCGCCTATCTGAAGAGCCGCGCCGACCGCGCCGACGATCTCGTCGATTACAACTTCGTCAAGGTGCAGACCGATATCTACCGCGTTCGTCAGCTGGTCCTCGGCACGACTGCCGCGACGCGGCTGGCGGTTTCGCCGGCGCTGGCGAGTATCGCCCAGGCCGAGACGGCGGTCGCCTCGAGCGAGCGCATCGCCGGCTTCTTTGACGAGCTGAAGAATACCCCGGCCGTTGTTCAAGCGCGTTCGGCGGCGCCGGCGGCCGCTGCAGCCGGCGGTTCGGTCAGTTCGGTCGGCAGCATTTCACCCGCCTCGGCGCCCGCCGGCGCACGGGCGTTGAATCTCGGTTCGATCGGGACGCAGGCGCTACTGCAGAGCGAGCCGCTCCAGTTCAGCGTCGTCGACACCTCGGTGTCGAAGCAGAATGCGCTGGTGCGCGATGCGACCAGCGCCAGACTGCTGGCAGGCAGCACGACCTTCGTCCCCTTCGACATCACCAACGCCGCGCCGCTGATCGGCAGGGCCGAGGTGCGCACGGTAAGTATCGCCGAGCGGCTCGAGGCGCCCAAGGCCAACGAGGCCAAGGATTACACCACGGCAACGCGCTACGAAGCGGTGCGCGGCCTGATCGCGCTGGCCGATACACTCGAGACCGAGGATGGCGGCGACAGCGCCGGCCTCTTCGACGGCGTCGCCTTTCACGGCGTGCGTGGCGATCCGGCGCTGTTCTATGAATCCGAGGACGAGGTGGACAATCCCGATCGGCCGTTGCCGGTCGTCGACAGCACCGACCCCGCGGATCAGAACACGCTCAACGGCCTGCGCCGCAGTCTGCCGCTGCGCACCGTGCTCAAGGAGCGCTGGCGCCTGTCCCTGATGCTGCAAGCGCCGCGCCGCAGCAAGGTCGACGAGTCGGCCTATTTCTCGGACGGCGCCGACCTCTCCGACAACACCGTCGCGCTGATGCGCCAGCTCGAGGGCCGCATCAAGCTCTACCGCAACGCCATTACGCTGAGCGAGGCGCTGCTCGACAGCCTCAGAAAACAGGCCGTCGCGCTCGAACAGCGGCTACTGGCAGTCGGCGAGGATCTCGCCGAGGCGCGTCACGACGTCTCGGTCACGCGCGCGCTGATCGCCGAGGAGGACGCGCGGCTGGCGGCGATCAACGATCGCCGTGCGCAGATTCTCCGCGATCACGTCAAGTTCGTCGCCTACCAGCGGCCGCGCGAAGCCGAGCTGATCAGCCCGGCGCCGTCGCGCCAGCTCGATCCCGGCCTGCTCGAAGCGCCGGTACCGGCGTGTCTGATGGCGCATCAGGACGCCCCCGACGAGCTTGCCGAGCTGCTGGCCGTGCTGCGCGAAGCGCCGTCGCGCTGGTTTGCCGGGCTGCCGGCGCTGCTCGACAAGCTCGACCGCGTCGATCTGCTGGTGAAGACCATGCAGTCGGCGCAATTGCGCAGCCAGATCATGAACCTCAGGGTCGCCGCGCAACCGCCGGCCAGCGCCGCCCGCGGCGTCGCCAACGTCGCCAATGCAATCGTCGCGCTGCACGGCAAGCAGTTCGCCGCCGTCCAGCAACTGCGTGTCGCGGCGACGCGAATCGACCCGCAGCTGATCGCGACGCTGGGCTGGCAGGGCGCACGCGCCGAGGCCGAGAAGCTCGTCTCACTGGGCGACCTGATCGACGGCGAGCACGGCAGCGGCCTGGTTGCCAGCCGGGCAGCGGCGCTGTTCGAGAACATCTCGCGTATTGCCGCCTGCATGCACCAGGCCTTCTCCGAAGTGCTGCCGGCGATCCGTCTCGACTGGGCCGAACGCCTGTCGCAGTTCGACGCGACGCCGCGGCTGCGAAACCTCGCCGGCCTGCCGCGTTGGGGCGAACTGGATTATCAAACGCGGCGGCAGTTGCAGGCCTATGCCGACTGGCTGTTCGGGCAGATCAAGGCCGGCGACAGCGACGCCGAAGCGCTGATCAACGACGTGCTGCACATGTGCCTGTTGCTCGCCAGCCATGCGCCGGTCAATCGCATCATCTCCGGCCGCCTGCCGGCGCCGGTCACCGCCGTGCCTGGCGTCCGCCTGCCGATCCGCGTCAGCGACGGCCTGAAGCTCCGGGTCGGCATGCAGGCGCTGCTCTACCAGGGCGACCGCGTTGTCGCGCGCGCCCGCGTCGATGACCTGGCAAGCGGCGAAGTGTCGACGACGGTAGTGCACGTCGAAGGCAGTCGCCGCGAACTCGCCGCCGAAACGCGGGTGCAGTTCGTCGCTGCCGACAGCCCGGTGGCGATGAACAGCGCCCGCCTGGCCAGCGTCAAGATCAGGTAAGCGCATGCTCGCCGAGCGCCGCGTCCGCCGCCTGTCGATCCGTGCGGCCGACGACGCCCTGGTGCGGCGCGCCGGCTTCGTGATCGAAGACGCGCTGCGTACCGCCAGCCTGCCGGGCGACGGCGCCGAGCTGCTGTTGCTGCGCCGGCTGCGGCTACCGCCCTTTACGGCTGCGGCGTCGCCGCAATACGTGGCGCTGCGCCTGGAAGCCGCGTGCCGTGCGGCGATCGCCGTCGACGGCACGCTGGCCGATGACGCGGCGCTGGCCGCCGCGCCGGCCGTGCGTTTTGCCGATCACCTGAGCGCCCACCTGGCGCTGACGCGTTTGCTGCTCGCCGGAGCGGCGTGCCAGGCGTGGTGCTGGCCCTTGCTGGTCAAGGGCTATCGGCCAGCGCTCGAGCGCGGCAGCACGCTGCGCACGCTGGCCCTGTCGCTGGCGAATCTGCCCGAGGCGCCGGTGGCGCTGCCGCAATGGCTGGCGGCGCTGGTCGCGCACGGCGACGCTGCTTGCGCCGCGTTCGTGCTGGCACTCCAGGGCGACGACATGGCCCGCTTGCAGCGCGCTTGTGGCGGTGCCCGCCGACAGGCACCGCTGGTCGAACCGGCGCGCTGGCAGTCGCTGCTCGACTGGTCGGCCAGGCGCCTCGGCGTCGACGATGTCCGCCATCGCTGGCTGCTCGACATGGCGCGGGTGTACGGCGTTGACGCCGATCGACAAGGGGGCAGCGAGACCGCGGGAGGCGATGAAGCGCCGGCAGACGTCGTCGCGGCAAAACTCACCGTCGGCAGCACGGACGCCGACTGGCGTGACGAAGAGGGTGACGATGGGCACGACAGAGACCGAAGCGAACAAACAGGCATTGATGCCGTGTTTTCGACGCAGGCGCCGGGACCTGCCGGTCCGCGGGCGGACGCGTCAGCGGCCCCCGCGACGCCCGCACCCGGATCAGCGGCAAAGGCTGCTGCAATGGCCAGCCAATCGGCGCCGCAGCGAGAAAATCTGGCGCCGGCTGCGCGCGCTGCGCCGCCGCTGACTGCCGATCTGCCGGCCACCGTCAAGGCGGTGGCGACCGCCAGGGCGTTGGTCGTGCAGGCGCCAGCGGCTGCGCGGACCGCGATCGATGCGCCGTCGCCAGTGGTCACCGACAGCGGTACGCGGCTGGACATCGACGCGGCGACTGCCGCCGGCGGCCTACTGTTCCTGGTGCCCGTGCTGACCCGGCTTGGCGTCGCCGGATTTCTCGACGAAGACACTGCGCGCAGCGATCTGCCGAAGCGCATTTTTTCGACCCTGCTGCGGCGACTGTCGATCGCTGACGACGATCCGGCGTGGTTGTTGTCTGGTCGACCGCCGGCAGTCGGCCGCGAGGTGGATCGCGACGCCGCGCACTGGCTGCGGCTTTGCCGCCGCCATCTGCGCCTGCAGGTTGGCATCGGTCTCTACTCGCTGGTCTGCCGTCCAGCCGGCATCGCCATCACCGCCACGCACGTCGACGTCCGCCAGGGTATCAACGCGGTCGATCTGCGAATCCGTCGTGCCGGTCTCGATATCGACCCCGGCTGGGTGCCGTGGCTGGGGCGGGTGCTGCGCTTTCATTATGGGGGCGATTGCTGATGAACCGGCCGGCAGATGCGTGCGCGGCAACGCTGCTCGCGCCAACGCTCGCCGATATCGCCTTCGCCGCGCTGGCCGAGGGTTACGGCACCGACAGCGGCCCGGAGGCCGCCTGGCTGGAGAGCCAGGCGCGCGGGCTGGCGAGCAGCGCCGGTTCGCTTGATCTGCAGGCTGCGCTGGCGACGTGGCAGGTGCAGCCACCGGCATCCGACCGCCTGCTGCAGGCGCTGGCGGCGCACGCGCAACTGAGTATCGCCGAGACGCTGGCGCTGGCGCTTGGTCGAGCCGCCGAACTGCTGCCGATGGCGGCGCGCGCGCTGATCTGGCTGCAGCACCCGGTCGGCGAAGCGCGTCCAACCGTCGGCCTGATCGCCTGTCTCTGTCAGCGTCTCGGCGACGACGAGGTGCTCTCGGCGCTGGCCGACGGGCCGGCGCGGCGGCACGGCATGATCCGTCTGCATCCCGAAGAGCGGCCGCTGTGCGAGCGCAGCGTACGCGTCGCGCAGCCGCTGCTGTTTGCCCTCGCCGGCCGCGGTGGCGGCTGCTTCGACGGCGTCGACAGCGATGCTGCTGCCCTGCCACCGCTAGCCGAGTCGACCATCGCCGAGGCGCGTCGGCACGGCGCCGGTCTGGTCGATGACGGCGTGCGTACCTTACTGATTCGCAGCGGCCAGGCGCTCGAGGCGCGCGCCGCCGCGGCGTGCGTGGCGGCTGCTGTGGGCGCGCGCGCGGTGTTCTTCGCGGGCGACGCGCCGGCCGGGCTCGGGCCGTGGTTGTGGCTCGCCGGCTGCCTGCCGGTATGGTGCGTGTCGCTGGCTCCCGGCGAGCGCCGGCAGGCGCCGCGGATCGCCGGCCACCAGGGACCCTTGCTGGTGGCTTGCGGACTCGAGGGCAGTATCGAGGCCGGCGCGGCGGTCGCGCAATGGCGGCTGCCGGTGCCGGCAGCCGCCGAGCGCTGCCAGCTATGGCGCAGCGCGCTCGGTGCTGCAGCGTCGGAGCAGACCATCTCGGCGCTCGCCGCGCACCATCGCCATGGCGCCGGACGGATCGCCGAGCTGGCGCAGGCGGCGCGTTCGGCGGCGGCGCGCAGCGGCGAGCGGCTGGACAGCACGCATGTCACACAGGTGGCAAGAAGCGGTGTCGGAGCGGACCTCGGCGCGTTGGCCGAGCTGCTCACCGACGATATTCCCGACGCGGCGATGATCCTGACGCCGGCGCTGCGTACCGCGCTCGACGCGCTGCTCGCCCGCTGCCGTCTGCGCGACACGCTCGCCGACGGCCTCGGTGCTGCTGCGCGCAGCCGCTACCGGCCGGGCGTGCGGGCGCTGCTGGTGGGACCGTCGGGTACCGGCAAGACGCTGGCGGCAAGCTGGGTGGCGACGCACCTCGGGCTGCCGCTGTACCGCGTCGATCTGGCGTCGGTGACCAGCAAGTACATTGGCGAGACCGAGAAGAACCTCTCCGAGCTGTTTGCCCGCGCCGAGCACGCCGAGGTGGTGCTGCTGTTCGACGAAGCCGACTCGCTGTTCGGCAAACGCACCGACGTCAAGGACGCCAACGACCGCTTCGCCAACCAGCAGACCAACTACCTGTTGCAGCGCATCGAGAGTTTCGAGGGCATTGTGCTACTGACCAGCAACAGCCGCGCGCGCTTCGACTCGGCGTTCACGCGGCGACTCGATGCGATCGTCGAATTCCCGACGCCCGGACCCGAGGAGCGTCGCGCGCTGTGGCTGGCGCATCTCGGCGAAGCGCAGCGCCTCGACGCCGTGACGCTGAATCGCCTCGCCGCCGCTTGCGACCTGGCTGGCGGCCATATCCGCAACGTCGTCCTCGCCGCCGCCGCGCTGGCGCGTCAGGGCGGCACGGCGCTTGGTGAGGCGGCCTTGCTGGCGGCCATCGCCGCCGAGTATCGCAAGCTTGGCAAGCAGCTTCCATCTGCGCTGGCTGGCGGGGAGACCTTATGACCTTTGCACCGACAGTGGCGCCAGCGGTGGAGCAGGGCGCAACGGCCGAGCATCAGGGCGGCGGGCAGTCCGAGCCGCTCACGGCGACGGTCGGGCTGCCCCGTTTCATGCGTGCCTCGAGCGCTGGCGACAAACTGGCGGGCGATGCACGTTCGCCAGCGGGCCTGCCGATGGGAGCGGCGAGCTCGCTGGGGCGTGCCGAACAGACCCGCTTCGGGAGCAGTTTCGCTTTCGATCCGTCCGGCGTGCTCATCCACGACAATGCGGACGCCGCGAGCAGCGCCCGCCAGCTCGGAGCACGGGCATTCACGGTGGGTCGCCACGTGGCGTTCGCCAGCGGCGCCTACCAGCCCGAAACGGCGACGGGCCGGCTTCTGCTGGCGCACGAACTCGCCCATGTGGTGCAGCAAAGCACCGCGCCCGTGCGGGCGACGCCGGCGCGTTCGCGTGATGCTCAGGCCGAGCAGGATGCCGACCGCGCCGCACAGACCGGTACGCGCCCGCTGAGCAGGCTGTCGCAGCAGGCGCTCCAGTGCTATCCCGACGAGAGCACGCCAGAGGGACTCATCGATAGCTTCACGTCCTGGGGAAACCTCGACGAAGAGGGTCTGGGTGGGCGTCTCTTCGACCTCGCCTGGATGAGCCCCCACCACTATGGTTTTGTCGGGCAGGTGATGGACGCGCTGGGCTGGGGTGACCGCGACGACGTTGCCAGCGCCTTCGTACGCCATGCGCGCGACGACAATCTGGATAGTTTCGCCAGCAGCGAAGCCGGTCGGGCAATGCTGAGGAGGCTCAAGAACGAGCTGCTGGGTGGCCTCACCATGGTCCACGAGGGCAGCGAGGCGATCCGGCTGTATCACGCGATCGATCGCGCCGAGGGCGCCATCGAAGGTGCTGAGCGGGCCGACGGAGTAATGAGTGCCGCCGCCGCACGCGGACGCGAGCAGCAGTTGGAGATTGCCGTGCCAGAGGGGCTGAGCCCGGCCGAAATCGGCGATCGCCTGCGCCTGCTGGATTTGCTGCTGGCGCGCATCCGTGCCGACCACGCGGACGACCGACCGGTGATCGAAGCGGTCGAGCAGGTGGAATTGCGTATCGACGTCGAGCGCCCCTCGTTGACCTCGGTGGTCGCCGAGCCGCGCTGGGCGGCGCGGCGCGTGACCATGGCCCTGGAGATCGCCGAGCGCGGGGCGCGCAATCTCACCAACCTCGGGCTGATGCTCGCGAGCTACGACGATGTGAGCACGCTGGGCGCTGCCAGCCCCGCTTACGTTGGCCTGGCCACCAGCGTGCGCGCCGCCTACGTCGCGGCGCTGGCCGCCGCGATGGATGACGACGCACTCGAGAAGCTCTCGGTCGCCGAGGCGCTCGGGGCAGCGCTGCCGCGCGCGCTGACCGAGCTTGACCTGGGAATTCTGGCACATCGTCATGCCGGCTATGCCCTTACCGAGGGCTACGCTGAGGAGATGGTCGCCTGGGTCGAGTGGATTCGCGGGCGGCTCGACGCGCTCGAAGGCGAAGGGCGGGAAATTGCCGCTGCGCGTGCGCGCGGCGACGCCGACCTGGCCGATCGCGAGGCGGCCTTCGCGGACAGCGGGCACCTGCTTCAGTACAGTATCGCCGCCGTCGCCGACTGGGAGCGCGCTCTGCGCGGGTGGGAGGCTCTGGTTGGCGGCGCTAACGTGATCGTCGGAGCCTATGAGGACGTCGTTACCATCCTCAACCGTTGCCAGAGGATGCGCGACGCCGCCTACGCGGAGGATGTCGCGGACCTGCAGGCGCAGCTTGAGCATCACCAGACCGATCCTGCCGTCGCGCGCTTCTATCGCGCGATTCCCCTGTTCGTTGGCGCTTCGGCCTTGCTCATCGGGCTGGGCATTACCCTTACCGCGGCGATGTTGTCGGCCGGTGCCGGCGCGCTGGTCGCCGGGCCGGGTGCAACGGGTGCCGCGGCCGCCGGATCGGTGGCCATCGAGGCGCTTACCTTCACCACCGTGAGCCGCGGATTGTCGGGCGTCTTCGCGCCGCCACCGCGCATGCCGTTCCTGCTCGACCTGGCGCTCAATATCGGCCTGTTCGGATTGTTGCGGGCCACCGGTTCGGGGATTCGCAGCGCCCTCGCCGCCCGCGATCTGGCGGCGCTGACGGGTGTCGCCACGCATACCGCCTCGTACGCCATCCTGAGCGGCTGGGGCGTGGTGCATTTTCGCATCGAGGAAGGGCGCTGGCCGAGTTCGGACGAGATCGCGCGCATGTCGCTCGAAAACCTCGTGATGCTGGCCGGCATCGCCATCGCCGCGGGCGCCGTAACGCGCGCTATTCACAGCCATCGCCAGTTGCGCGCGCTGGAAACCTTCAATGGCCGCTATGGGACGCGCCTGGCGTCGATCGAGATCTCGCGTAGTCAATTGCGTGAGCGCATGCGCTCCGAGCTGGCGGCCGGTCGTGGCGACGATGCGACGGTGTCTGCCGACCTGCGGGCCGAAGCCGAGGCACTGAACACGCGTTTACGCGAGATCATCGAGGAGGTTCGGGGAGACGCCGAGATCGGCCTCCAGGAACTGCGTAACGCCCTCGCAGACCGCACTCTCGACACCGCCGCGGTTGGCGGCGAACTACTCGCCCGCTCACTCGGGCTGGCGGAACGTGTCGGCCTGCAACGTGCTGGCGGGGAGAACCTGTATACCTATGAGGCGGAAGCCACCGAGCCGCTGATGCAGCGCCTTACCGAACTCGGGGCGTCGGTGTCCGATTCTACCGATGCCACTGGCCGTCGGACGGTGACCGCCGAGTTCGCCGGTGAGGCGCCGATGTTCTTTGTCGAGCGCGCGGTGTCACCCGAACGGACCGCCCGCCTGGCGGAGCTGGCGGCGCTTATCGACGCCTCGGGTAGCAGCCGCGAGCAACGCCAGGACGTGATTGGATCTCTGCGCACGCCGCACGGAGCCGAGCGCGGTGAGCTCGAAGGCTTTGTCCTGGATACCGTGTTGGCCGAAAATCAGCGCGCTTTCGTCGAACTGATCGCGCAGCTGAAGAGCGAAAACCCGGGCGCTATCGTCGGCATGGAGCGTGGCGGTGCCTTCCTGGTGGATGTCATCGCAGCTGGCGACGGCGAGCTGGCGACGCGAGTCCACCACATGCCGGTGCACCTCGACGCGCAGGGCCGGAAATTCGATGGGCCGGCAATGCAGGCGCAGTTCCAGGCGCTGATCGATGGCGGCGCGGGGCGCATCGCGATTGTCGATGCGTACATGGGCGGGACCACGGCGAGCGCCCTGCGCGACCAGGTCCTGTTGCCTCTCGCGCGCGCCAATCCGGGTGTCGACATCGATGTGCACTGGCTGCGCGAGACGCTGGGCTTCGAGGCTGGTGGCACCATGGGCCCCTTGCGTGGAAGCCCGCGGGCGCGCAGTCCCGGCGGCTCGCAGATCCACCCCGATCAGCGTCAGATGCGGCTGGTGCTCGGCGACGATATGGAGATCGTGTACACCCCGGACAGTCGCGAGCCAATCACCCTGTTCGACAGGGACGGGCGCATCGTGCGTGCGGAATACCCGCTACCGGGCGAGAACACGCGCGACGTGCTGATCAGGATGCTGGCGCCGCCGGCGCCGACGCCTTAATCGTCATCGGGCAGGGTCGCCACATGAAGCAGTTGAAACTCCTCGAGCAGCGCCTCGATCTCCGGATCTCCGGCCGGGGCCAGGTCCAGATCGAAGGAAAGATTCACGTTGAGCGCGGGCAGGCGACCGCTGGTGGCGCGGTTGGTAAGTTCCGTATCGACATCGAAATCTTCGATATCCTGCGCGTCGGCGAAGGCGATCGCCTGCCAGCCGAGGCCCGGTCGCCGGGCGGCGATCTCGCGCAGGCGCTGGCCGATGGCCCGCATCAAGGCGACCGCAGCAGCGCGGTCAGGGCAGCCCGCGGTAGTCGCGTAGACCCGGGTCTGAAGGTTCATGGCAAGGTTCTCGTGTTTGTCAATCGGGCTGGTGCGACCAGAGTCGCCAGAGCGCGTTGGCGGTCGACGGCAACGGTGATGAAGGTACCGCTCCCGGGTGCCGGCTCGGCGCCCCAGCGGCCCTGCGCGTACGTCACCTCGACCTCGCGCCATTCGAAAGCGTCGGGGTCGATGGCCGCGACCGCGGCGAGCGGGTCGTGGAGCAGCTTGCCGAGGGGCTTATCGTGCAGGTAGAGCGCCATCGCTTCCCGCATCAGGCGCAGCCCCGCGCTTGTTTCGTCGAGGCCGGCAAGCTGGCGATCAAGGTTCTGGTCCCAGGCCAAGCCATGCGTTACATTTTTGCTCACCAGTCGGCGCTGGAGGATGCGCGGACTGGTGAGTGCCGCCCGTGCAGCCGTCTTGTTGTGGCCGAAGTTATAGCTCTCGCAGCGGCGGAGGCCAGCGAATTTTTCGAGCCGATGGCTGGCCGGCACCAGATTGTCGCCCGCGAAACCGCCCTGCGCGACCCAGCGCGAGATCGACAGTTCAGGGTGATGAACAAGCAGTTCATGCAGAGTGTGGAGTGGCGCGCCGGTGAGCAGCGTGCACTCCGGACGCTGCTGCAGAATTTCTGCCAACAGCGCATGCGCGATAAGTGTGCCGGCTACCGGGGAGGGCGTGCCGAGCCACGCGTAGTGGAACGGCGACACCGCATCGGCGGTGCTGCCTGGCGCGCGGGCAGCCACCGGGAGGTCCACCGCAAGGCGCCGCAGGATTTCACGGATCACGCCGAGTTGTGCGGGAGTTCCCGGCGTGGCCGTTACCGCCAGCAACTCGACCGCCGGATGGGTGGCGAGCAGGCACAGCGTCAGCGCATCGTCGGGATCGCGTGTCTCCATGTCGAAGGCGACGGGAATGCGGCGCGTCGGGAGTGGGAGCGGGAGCGGCGGGTCGCTCATGGCAATGGGGTGATGGCTGGTGACCAATTGGCAGTGGCTGCGGCATGGGCTTACGGGATGTCGTCCGATTCTACGCCGACATTCCGGCAGGGTGTCTATCGCCAGCCATGCTTAAAGCAGGTGTTGGCAAGCGGTTGCGCGGGCGACGCGCGCGCAACCCGTGGTGGATCGTGCGTATGGCGATGGAGGACGAAAGATGGGATTCAGTCAGCTTGCCAGTAAAACCGGGCGGGAACAGGCCGCCCACGCGCCTGTCACGCCTACCAGGGCGGCGTCGGGGGTGCCGCGATTCCTTGCCGCGCGCGGACTGAGTGTCGCCCGCCCGGAAGATGCCAGCGAGCGGCAGGCAGAGCGCGTCACGGAGGCCGTGATGGCGCCCGCAGGATGTTCTGGCTGCGCACCAGTGGCGCCCTGCGTGAGTTGCGCGTCCGACATCCAGCGCTCGCCAGAAGGGGCCGGCCCGGTGGCGGCATCGCTACCGGGGATCGGTTCGGGCCGTCCGCTCGATGGCCACACCCGCGACTTCTTCGAGCCGCGTTTCGGGCGTGATCTGGGTGCCGTGCGGGTGCACAGCGGACCGCGCGAGGGCGAGATGGCACGATTGCTGCAAGCGCGCGCCTTTACCCTCGGCAACGATGTCGTGTTTGCACCCGGCCGCTACCAGCCCGGGTCCGACTCGGGACGTCGCTTGATCGCGCACGAACTCGCGCATGCGGTCAGCGGTGGCGGCGCCGATACCATCGCCCGCGCACCCGAAACCGGGGTCACAGCCGATGCCGGTGTCTCTCCCGATGCAGCGGTCGCGGCCGCTGCGGCGGTCGGCCCGAGCGATGCCGGCGTGCCCCTGCCGGCGGGTGTTCCGGCGGCTCCGACGCCGCTCTTCGACAGCCTGTTCGGCGCCTGCCTGACGCCGGAAGAGGGCGTCCGTCGCGATGCCTTTGCGCTGCGCCATATGCACCTCGAGCGCTACATTCCGTCGACCACCTTCGGCATGTTCGACGCCGACTATTTTCCGCTGCTCGGGCTGATGCCGGTGACGGTGAAGATGAAGTTCAATTTCGTTTCCGCCGACAACGCGCCGGGAATGCTCGAATGGATCAGCCGCCGCATGGCCGGCGAGGACCTCAGCCGCTTCTTCTGGAGCGACACTGAAAAAGCCGACTTCAAGCGCGACTATATCGGTCGCGTCGCGGCCCGCTGGAGCGCCCAGCATACGATGACCTCGACCAAGTCCTGCTGGAACTTCAGGGCCATCCCGCTGGTGATGCCGGTCGAGGTCGGTGACGACGCCTCGGCGCATTACGTGAGCACCGTGCACAAGAGCCCGGGACCGGGCATCGACTACAAGTCGGCGACCAACGACCCCGACGTGGCGCATCCGGAGCGGCCGGCAACAGCCGACCTCTACCAGTCCGACGTGCGCGAAGAAACCAATTTCAACAGCGGCAGCGTGGCGACCACCGAGCGCCAGCGCCTGGAGAGCGTGCTCGCCGCGGCGGCCGCGTCGCCGGTGCTCTTCGGCAACGATTCGGACGTCATCAGCCCGGCAGCACGACCGGCACTCACCGCCTTCGCCGATGCCGCAAAGCAGAAGAATCCGTCCGATCCGCTGGTCCCGCTCAAGGTCGACGGCTTCGCCAGTCGCGACGGCGACAGCACGCACAATGTCGACCTCGCCGAGCGGCGTGCGCTGGCGGTGCGCAGCTTCCTCGCCGGCCTCGGCGTGACGCAGCCGATCGGCGTGCTGGGGCACGGGCCGGTGGGTGCTGCCGGCGACGTCGCCAACCGCCGGGCGGACATCACCGTCGATCACGCCTTCGAGACGACGTACACCGCCAACCGCTACTCGGTCGGCGAGCACGAGTTCGGTCATATGCTGGGTCTGCCCGATGAGTATCAGAACAACACCACCGGCACTCTCGGCGCGCAGCAGACGCTCTATTCGGGGCTGGTCACCGCTGCTGGCGTTGCCGGGCCGGCGGTGTGGGGCGTCGATACCGCAAGCCAGATGTCGAACGGCATCGACGTCCTGCCGCGTCATTACGTCACGCTGTGGGAGGCGCTCGGCCGCATGACCGCGCCGGACATCGCGCCATCCGAGTGGAGCATCACATGATGGCCGGGCGTGCCACCAGTGTTGCGCAGCCGGAAATCGAGTTCCGCCGTATTCAGGCCATCAGCTGTCGCGGCAACCAGCGCATCCGGGTGACGCCCGCGGGTGCGCTGTTCGCCTATGTCGAAACGCATGATTGCCCGCGCGGCGAACACTGGAGCGCGCCGTGGCCCGAGCAGCCGCTGCGGCGCCTGCACCGTGCGCAGCAGCAACAGCTGGCCGACGCCCTCGTCGACGGCGATTTCTTCGCGTTGCCGGGCGAGATCGTGACGCCGGGGCGAGACGGTTTCCGCGATGAAATCGACGTCGCGCTCGGCGACCAGCGTCATTCGGTGATCATCGAACGCAGCGCCGCGCCGCCGGCCTTCGCACGCGTGCGCGCGCTACTGATGGCGCTGGCCGGTCCCCCTTTCAGCGCCTGAGAGACGAGCCCATGCTGACCATGAACTTTGTCCTGGCGGTGGAGAAATTCTCGTTCGCGAAGGTGTTTTCTCGGACGCAGGCGGGGACTATGGACGGGGCACTTATATCCGTGATCCGCCGGCAGCGGAAACGCGCCGTCGCCGAACAGCGGACAAGGAGGAATCATGACTTACAAAGCACGCGCCAGCGGCGTCGCGGGCGCCAAGACCTCCGTCAATGATGCTGGCGGTGGCGCTTCGCGTGGCGGTATGCCGCGCTTTCTCTCGCCCTTGCAGAGCGCCCGGCCCGAGCGCAGCGACGTTGCGGGTTTCGTCCCGGGGACGGCAGCGAAGCCGGGCAGATCGGGCGTTCCCGCCTTTCTGGACAAGGCGCTGCCGGCGACCGGGAGTGACCGATCGCCGCTTGGTTTACCGGGTGACCGCTACGAACTGGAGGCCGACCGGGCGGCGAAACACGTCGGCGCGGCGACCATCGACGACGCCAGCTTGGCCGCCGCGCCGCCGCGGCAAGGCTTGCCGCCGGCCACGGCGGCGTCGCCTGCGACGCCGAGCAATGGGCCGTCGGCGCGGCTCGGCAGTACCGGACGAGCGCTCGACGGCGCAACCCGCGACTTCATGGAGCAGCGCTTCGGCGCCGACTTTGGGCAGGTGCGCGTGCACACCGACCGGCAGGCGGCACAACTGAACGCCGATCTGCGGGCCAACGCCTTCACCCACGGGCGCGACATCTTCTACGGCCAGGGCCGCAGCCCGGGCCGCGACGAGCTGACCGCCCACGAACTCGCGCACGTCGTCCAGCAATCGGGCGGCGCCCGCGATGGCCATGCCGGCCCGCTGACGGCGAGACAGGGTCCGCCGCCGATCCAGTGCAGCTTTGCCGCCACCTACATGATTCCCGGTAGCTCGAGCCTGTTCGAGATCGACCTGCAGGATCGCGAGGGCGCGCTCGCGACGCCGCCGACCAAGAGTGGCATGGACGGCTACCTGCGCTTCGTGCCGGGAATCGGCGAGCCGAATTCCAGCGTGATCGGCATCTGGCAGGTCAACAGCACGGTCGATGCCAGCGGTGCCGACATCAATGCGGCGTCGATGCCGGCGGCCCAGGCGCCGCGCGGCGCGCTGGGCGATCCCGGACTGCGTACCGAGGCGGATCCCTTGCGCGGCATCGAAGGGGGTTTCAAGACCGATGTGCTGCATCGTCCGAACGCGGCCAGTCCGGGTGTGCCGCAGGGCTCCGCACTGTCACCGCGCTATGCCTGGGGGGCGGCGGCGCCGGGGACCGTCGGCTTCGGCGGCACGACCCAGCAGCCGGCATCGCGCGGCGGCGGGATCGGTGCGAATCCGCTCGGGCAGGTGCCGGGTTACAAACGTTCCGATGACCCCACGGACATCCGCACGGCGTCGATGTACGACTTTCCGGGAACCAGCAGTCCGACCGACGTGATCACCTGGACCTTCGAGAGCGCCGCCATCGGCGAAGACACGATGCTCACCTATGGCGCGGTTAACTGGGGCTTCACGGTCAATGCCGGGCACCTCACCAACGAGCACCTGAACGTCGAGGCAGGAACCTCGGCGACCTTTGGCGAAGCGCTCGAACGCCATCGCGACTTCTACGTGCATGAACCGGTGACCTTCTACTTCGCTTTCGACGATGACGCCCTGAATGCCACCGAGGAAGGCAAGATCGACACCTTCCTGGCGTATCTGACGCGCAATCCCGACGTCGAACTGTCGCTCGAAGGCTTCGCCGACCAGCTTGGCGGCGCCAGCGACTACAACCGCGACCTGTCGCTGCGCCGTGCGCAGTCGGTCGAGGCGGCGCTGCTGGCCAAGGGGATCGCCGCGGCCCGCATCACCGGCATCGTCATCGGCCATGGCGCCTCGACGGCGGCGACTGCCGACGCCGGTACCGGCGACGAGGGCGGCAGTGCGGCGGTCGGTGCCGACCAGAGCCGCGAGGCCAACCGCTGGGCCAATCGGCGGGTGATCCTGAGCTTCAGCCATGTGCCCGTCGCGACGCCCTGACCCGCGCAGCGTCCGCGAACTGGTGGACGGCCTGTCGGCGAGCCACTTCAACGAGCGCGCGCTGGCGCTCGCCGAACTCGTTGGTCGCGGCCGCGCCAGCACCGCGGTGCTCGTCGAGGCGCTGGCGACGGCAGGCGGCGAGCTGCGCGCCAGGGTCGCGCAGGGGCTGGCCGAGATCGCCGACCCGGACACCGCCGACGTCCTCGCGGCGCTGCTCGACGACGCCGACGAGCAATTGCGCGCGCGCGCTGCGCAGGGCCTGCAGCGGATCGGCGACGCGCGCGCCCTCGACGCCTTGCTGCGGACCATCGACGACTATCCGGATATCCTGCGTGAGCCCGACACGCTATCCACCGACGGTCTGACCGACCTCGGACCGGCGGTACTGCCGAGGGTCGTGCCGCTGCTCAAGGCGCCCGGCCTGATGACCCGGGCACGCGCTTTCCTGGTCGTTCGCCGGCTGGTGGCGCAGCTCGCTGCCGGGCGCGACTGGCAGGCGCTGTGGATCGAACTCGGCCGCTACCTCCCCGACGCGCCGCAGCCACTGCGCGACGCCGCGGCGGATCGCTGGCTGCAGTGGGCCGCTCGGCAATCGTCGTGAGCTGCGGGTGGCGGCGCTGCTCTATACTCCCTCAGCAAACTCGACAGGACACCACCCGCATGCTCAACATGAATTTCGCCGAAGCCGTCTGTGTCGACACCGCCAGCGCGCCCTGGCAGGCCAGCCCGATGGCCGGCGTCTGGCGCAAGCCGCTGGCCCGCGAGGACGCCGAGCGCGGGCACGCGACGAGTATCGTCCGCTACGACGCCGGTGCGCGCTTTGCCCACCACCAGCACCCGGGCGGTGAGGAAATCCTCGTTCTCGAAGGCGTTTTCTCGGACGAGGGCGGTGACTACGGACCCGGCAGTTATATTCGCAATCCCGCCGGCAGCGGCCACGCGCCGTTCAGCGAGGGCGGCTGCGTGCTGTTCGTGAAGTTGCACCAGTTCGCTCCCGGCGATAGCGCCAGCGTCCGTATCGACACCACCAGCGCCGCCTGGCTGCCAGGCCAGGGGGGTTTGCAGGTGATGCCGCTGCATGCGTACGAGGGCGAGCACGTGGCGCTCGTCAAATGGCCGGCAGGCGAACGCTTCGTGCCGCATCGGCATTGGGGCGGCGAGGAAATCCTCGTCCTCGGCGGCGAATTCATCGACGAACACGGCCGCTACCCGATCGGCAGCTGGCTACGCAGCCCGCACCTCAGCGCGCATTACCCGTACACCGAGCTTGAAACGGTGATCTGGGTGAAGACGGGGCATCTGCCGATGCTGCCAGTGGCGCCGACCTTGTCCTGAAGTGGGCTTGTTGGTGCAGCGGCTTCTCTGGTCAGCCGAGTAACGCGCGGTCCTTTGTTTTTCCGCTGGTCTGCGTGCTCAAGCTTCACCCGCTGCGCCGCTGTTCGAGCGCCAGACGCACAGCGAGCCCGGCCAGAACGAAGCCCATCAGCCAGCGCTGCACCACCAGCCACGCTGGATTGCGGGCAAACCACGACGCCATGCTCGCCGCGAACACGACGACGAGCAGATTGACCGAGAAGCTGACGGCGATCTGTGTGCCGCCGAGGGCGATGCTTTGCAGAAAGACCGAGTCGCGCTCGGGTGCGACGAACTGTGGGAACACCGAGAGGTAGAAGGCGGCGATCTTGGGGTTCAGCGCGTTCGTCAGGAAACCCATGACGAACAGCCTGGCCGTCGAGTCCGACGGCAGTTGCCGCGGCTCGAACAGCGAGTGTGCCCCGGGTCCGAGCGCCTGCCACGCCAGCCAAGCGAGATAGGCGGCGCCCGCCCACTTGAGGACTTCGTAGGCCAGCGGCACGGCGAGGAAGACGGCGCTCAGGCCGATTGCGGCGGCCAGCATATGCACCAGGAAACCGGCGATGACGCCGAACAGGGAAATGACGCCGGCCTGGCGGCCCTGGCCGATCGAGCGCGAGATCAGATAGATCATGTTCGGCCCGGGCGTCAGCACCATCAGCAGCGCGGCGCCGGCGAACAGCAGTAGCTCGTTGGTGGGAATCATCGAAGCTCCGGGAAGGTGGCGACGCTAGCTGTCAAGGCGATTGTAAGCGAGGTCCGTCGCGGCTGCAGTCTGGCGCATGTATGGGATAGCGCTGCACGCCGTCAGCGCGCCGTCATTGCGAGGAGGCGCAGCCGACGTGGCAAGCCAGGGGGTGGCCGTTCGCGTGGTCGATGCGGTGCGCGAAAAGCAGTCAGAGGGTGGTGGTGGATTGCCGCGTCGGCTTCGCCTCCTCGCAATGACGGCGGCGGGGGCGGGTGATGGTGCCGGGGGGCGACCGCTCAGTGTCGCTCGGCGGGATGGTTTTCAGTGAAATGTTGCGGCAGGCGGATTCGCCTCGCGGGTCGCCCGGCAGCGGCGCTGCTCGGCCGTCATCTTCTTGCCGGCTTGCGTCGCCAGGCTGAGCGATCGTGTGGTCGCTAATTCGCAGCAAAGCGGCCTGCGCGTCATTGGCAGCGGGCTTTGTGACGTTGTCGCGATGCAATTCATCAGCGCGAGCACGTGTCAGCGTGTCATTGCGAGGAGGCGCAGCCGACGTGGCAATCCAGGGGTTGGCCGTTCGCGTTGTCGATGCGGTGCGCGAAAAGCAGTCAGACGGTGGGGCTGGATTGCCGCGTCGGCTTTGCCTCCTCGCAATGACGGCGGCGGGGGCGGGTGATGGTGCTGGGGGGCGACCGGTCAGTGTCGCTCGGCGGGATGGTTTTCAGTGAAGTGTTGCGGCAGGCGGATTCACCTCGCGGGTCGCCCGGCAGCGGTGCCGCTCGGCCGTCATCTTCTTGCCGGCTTGCGTCGCCAGGCTGAGCGATCGTGTGGTCGCTAATTCAGCAGCAAAGCGGCCTGCGCGTCATTGGCAGCGGGCTTTGTGACGTTGTCGCGATGCAATTCATCAGCGCGAGCGCCTGTCAGCGTGTCATGGCGAGGAGGCGCAGCCGACGTGGCAATCCAGGGGGTGGCCGTTCGCGTGGTCGATGCGGTGCGCGAAAAGCAGTCAGAGGGTGGTGGTGGATTGCCGCGTCGGCTTCGCCTCCTCGCAATGATGGCGGTGGCTTGATCTAGATGCGCACGTGGCGTAGCCGCAAGGCGTTGCTGATCACCGAGATCGACGACAGGCTCATTGCCGCGGCAGCGAACATGGGCGACACCAGGATGCCCAGGAAGGGACAGAGGATGCCGGCGGCGACCGGCACGCCGGCGGCGTTGTAGACCAGGGCGAAGAACAAGTTCTGCTTGATATTGCGCATCGTCGCGCGCGCCAGACGCCGGGCCCGCACGATGCCGTTGAGATCCCCTTTCACCAGCGTGAAGCCGGCGCTCTCGATGGCCACGTCGGCGCCGGTGCCCATGGCGATGCCGACGTCGGCCTGTGCCAGTGCCGGCGCATCGTTGACGCCGTCGCCGGCCATCGCCACCTTGCAGCCCTTGGCCTGCAGTTCCTTGATGATGCGTGCCTTGTCAGCGGGCAGGACGTCGGCGCGGATTTCATCGATTCCCAGTCGCCCGGCGACCGCCCGGGCGGTGCGCTCGTTGTCGCCGGTGGCCATGATGATCTTCAGCCCCTCGGCGTGCAGCGCCTTGAGCGCTTCGAGCGTGGTCTCCTTGACTGGGTCGGCGACGCTCACCAGGCCGGCGATTTCGCTGCCGATGAGGACGAACATCACCGTTTCGCCTTCGTCGCGGCGAGCGTTTGCCGCCTCGACGAAGGCACTGGACGCGCCGCCATCCAGACCCAGTTCAGTAAGCAGCGCCGCATTGCCCAGGGCAACCGCCTGGCCGTCGACCACACCTTTGACGCCCTTGCCGGTGATCGCCTCGAACTCGTCGGCCTTGGCCAGTTCGACGCCGCGTTCTTCGGCGCCGCTGACGATCGCCTCGGCCAGTGGATGTTCCGAGCCGCGTTCGAGGCTGGCAGCCAGGCGCAATACTTCGGCTTCCGCGTGTCCGGCAGCGGGCAGCACGGCGACCAGCTTCGGCTTGCCGACGGTCAGCGTGCCGGTCTTGTCGTCGATCAGGGTGTCCACCTTGGCGAAGCGTTCGAGGGCTTCGGCGTTCTTGATCAGCACGCCAGCCTGCGCGCCACGGCCGGTGGCGGTCATGATCGACATCGGCGTCGCCAGGCCGAGCGCACAAGGACAGGCAATGATCAGCACGGCCACCGCGGCGATCAGGCCATAGGAAAGCGCCGGCGCCGGTCCCCAGATCGCCCAGGCGATGAATGCCAGGATGGCGATGCCGATCACCGCTGGAACGAAGATGCCGGCGACCGAGTCAGCAAGCTTCTGGATCGGCGCGCGCGAGCGTTGCGCGTTGGCGACCATGTCGACAATCTGGCTGAGCACGGTGTCGCCGCCGACTCGCTTCGCTTCGACGATCAGCGAGCCGGTGCCGTTGATCGTCGCGCCGGTGACGGCGTCGCCAGCGACTTTTTCAACGGGCACCGCTTCGCCGGAGATCATCGACTCGTCGATCGAAGAACGGCCTTCGATTACCGTGCCGTCCACCGGCACCTTGTCGCCCGGTCGCACCCGCACATGGTCGCCGACGACGACTTCCTCGAGCGGGATTTCCTCCTCGCGCCCGTCGGCACGGATCACGCGCGCCGTCTTCGCCGCGAGGTCGAGCAGCGCGCGAATCGCCGAGCCGGTGCGCTCACGCGCACCAAGTTCCATCACCTGGCCGAGCAGAACCAGGACGATGATCACCGCGCCGGCCTCGAAGTAAACGCCGACATGCCCCTGCGCATCACGGAAACCATCGGGAAACAGGTCAGGAGCCAGTAGCGCCACCAGGCTGAAGAGATACGCCGAGCCAACGCCCAGGCCAATCAGCGTGAACATGTTGAGGCTGCGATTGACCACCGACTTGACGCCGCGAACGAAGAACGGCCAGCCGGCCCAGAGCACGACCGGTGTTGCCAGCAGAAATTCGATCCACAGCGCCGTGCGCTCGCCGAGCGCGTCGCGCACGACGCCGAGGCCGACGAAGGGGCCCATGCTCAGTACCAGCAGCGGCACGGTCAGCACCGCGCCGATCCAGAACCGGCGCCGGAAATCGACCAGTTCTGGGTTGGGACCCTCATCGCCAGTGGGGACGCCCATCGGCTCCAGGGCCATGCCGCATTTCGGGCAATCACCCGGGGCGTCCCGAACAACTTCCGGGTGCATCGGGCAGGTGTATTGCGTACCTGCAGGCACGGGAGGCGATGGTTTCTTGTGCGCGCCTGTCAGGTAGTGCGCAGGATCGGCGGCAAACTTGTCGTGACACTTCTGCGAGCAGAAGTGAACCGTTTTCCCGTCGTGTTCGAAGCTCGGCTTGCCGGCGCCAAGCGTGACCGACATGCCGCAGACCGGATCCTTGACCGTGGTGGCGCCGGCTGCAAGGTGGTCCCCGTGGGCGCCGTGCGAAGCGTGTGAACTCTCCGGCTGGTGTCGATGGTCGGGCCCGCTGGCCGCTGTTTTGCTGTCCATGTCATTGCCTCCAGGTGATTCTGCCGTGAGCTGACGAGTGCCTTCGCTCGCTGCGCCGCGCGCTTGACCTCTGGCCATGGTGGCGCTCGGGTGCCGACGAGCAGATGACCGCAAGATTACGGTTCAGTCAGCTTTGGCGGTCGGTGCCGCGGCGGCCAGCGGCAAATGCAGCGTAAAGGTCGTCACGCCAGCTGCGGACGTCACGTCAATCCGGCCGCCGTGCGTGGCGACGATGCTGCGCGTGATCGCCAGACCCAGTCCGGCGCCCTCGCCGTGACGGTGTCGCTCTGGACTTGTGCGATGGAAGCGCTCGAAGATCTGTGACAGCTGCTCGGAGGGAATGGTGTCGCCGTGGTTGGTCACGGCCAGCGCGGCCATGCTGGCGTGCTTGCTGATCGCGATCTCGACGGCGCTTCCCCGAGGCGAGTGACGAAGTGCATTCGACAGCAGGTTGGACAGCGCACGACGCATCATCAAGCGGTCAGCGGTGACACTCGCCTCACCGCTGCGAACGATGAGCACGCCCTTTTCCTCGGCCAGCGCTTCGTAGAAATCGATCAGCGCGCCTGCCTCGTCGGCCAGATTGACGGCTTCGGTCGGCTGCGGCAGACGGCCGTTCTCGGCCTGGGCAAGAAACAGCATGTCGCTGACCATGCGCGCGATGCGCTCGTATTCTTCCAGGTTGGACGCCAGGACCTCGCGGTACTCGTCCGGGCTGCGGGTACGCGATAGCGCGACCTCGGTCTGCGTCATCAGGTTCGAGACCGGCGTGCGCAACTCGTGGGCAATGTCGGCCGAGAAATCGGACAAGCGGCGAAACGACGATTGCAGTCGCTCAAGCATGCCGTTGAAGGCGACCACCAGATCGCGTACCTCGGCCGGTGCGTCACGCTCGGGAAGGCGCTCGCCGAGACGCTCGGCCGACAGGCCACTGGCGGTTGCGGTCACTCGCCGCAGCGGCGCGAGGCCGCTGTGCGCGGCGAACAGCGCGAACAGCGCGGCGACGATGGCGGCGAAGAAGATGTCGATCCACAGGTGCTTGCGTACACCTTCGAGGAACAGCCGGTGATGCGAGGAATCGAGTCCGACCAGCGCCCGCAAGCGAGTCGGCCTGGACCAGGAATCGAGTGCCTCAACGGTGGTTTGCAGGCCAAGGTATTGCTTGCCGCCCTTCTCGCCGCCTTTCTCCCCGTTTTCGCCCCAGGTCGTGGTGACATCGAGCACCGCGTCATCGGCCAGCTGCTGTTTGCCGAAAAACTCCGGACGCAGCGCATAGACGATTGTGCCGTCGGCGTTGCGTAGCACCACTGCCAGGCTATCGTGGCCGATGAAGGCGTCGTCGAGCCGACGTGACAGCGTTTCGGACGATTCGGCGTGATGCAGGAGGTTCTTGATGAGCGTCACCTTGCCGTTCAATTCATGATCGTCAAGTTCGCGCAGATGGTCTTCGACGGCGTTTCCCTGGACCAGCACGACGACCACCAACAGCGTCGCCGTGAGCAGCGCGAAGAGCAGCGCCAGCCGGCTGGTCAGTGAGCTCGGCCACGGTCGCAGGTTCACAGCGACTCCGGAATTTCGAGTACGTAGCCCATGCCGCGGACGGTGCGGATCAGCTTCGGTTCGAAGGGCTCATCGACCTTGACGCGCAGGCGACGCACGGCGACGTCGATCACATTGGTGTCGCTGTCGAAGTTCATGTCCCACACCTGCGAGGCGATCAGCGAGCGCGGCAAGACCTGCCCCTGGCGGCGTAGCAGGAGTTCGAGCAGAGCGAATTCCTTGGCCGTGAGGTCGATGCGTACGCCAGCGCGGCTGACGCGGCGGCGCAACAGATCGAGCTCGAGATCGGCGGCGCGCAGCGTTTCGACCTCCTGCGATCGGCCACGCCGCAACAGCGTGCGGACGCGCGCCAGCAATTCGGAAAAGGCGAAGGGTTTGACGAGGTAGTCGTCGGCGCCGAGATCCAGCCCGCGCACGCGGTCTTCGACGCCGTCGCGGGCGGTGAGAAAGAGTACCGGCATCTCGTGGCCACTACGGCGAACGGTTTTCAGCACCCCCCAGCCGTCGAGCGACGGCAGCATCACGTCGAGAACGATCAGGTCGTAGTCGCCGCTCAGCGCCAGGTGCAGGCCGTCCAGACCGTCACGCGCGAGGTCGACGACGAAGCCCGATTCAAGGAGTCCCTTGCGCAGGTAATCGCCCGTCTTGGGTTCGTCTTCGACAATCAGGATCTTCATTGGCGTTGCCCCACTGAGTTCTTGCGCGAGATTGTGCCTGCTGGCGGCACCAGTCGGCGCGCCATTACAGCAATGTAATCGCGATGTCAGCTTTCTGACGGGCTGAGGTGCGCATCATCGTCGCTCGTAGCCGCTTGCCGGGCTGGGGCAAATGAATTTGCGCGCGCCGGGCCTCGGCTGGCTGTTGTCCCTGCCAACGATAGAAGGATTGGACGCTCGATGAAAGCACTCGCCTTGGCCGCCGCCCGCTTTCTTGCGGGCTTGCTGTTGGTCGTCCCGCTCGCCGGCTTCGCGGCGCCCGAGTTGGGCCGGGTCTACGCGCTCGCGCCGGCCAGCGGCAGCGACGGCGTTCTGGTCGCCAACCAGGAGGGCTTGTACCTCGCGCAGCCCGACGGTCGCTTGAGTTTGCTCGTCAAACGCGATGGCGGTTTCGTCGCCCTGGTCGCCGACCCGTCCGACGCCAGCGTACTGTACGGCAGCGGCCGCTCGGGTGGCTTGCTGCGATCGGACGACGGCGGTCGCCAGTGGCAACGGCAGAGTCAGGGTGGGCCCGAAAGCTTCGCCTTGCTGGCCGTCAGTCCGGACGACAGCAAGCGCTTGTACGGTGTCGCCGACGGGGTCTACCGCAGCATCGACAGCGGTCGCATATGGACGCGCAGCGGCGACGCGCCCGACAAGCTGATGAATATCTCGGCATCGCCAGGCGGCCTCTATGCGGGCACCGAGGAGGGCTTGCTTTTTTCGACTGACGGCGGCGCGTCGTGGCGGCCGGCGTCGATGCGGCGCATTCCGGTCACCATGGTCAGCGCCGAGCCTGACGGAACGCTCTACAGCTTCCAGTTCGGCCAGGGATTTCTTAAAACACACGCGCCCGAATTGGCATGGACGCCGCTGGCCAACAGCTTCGGCGGGCAGGCGATCCTGGTGATGGCGCGCAATGGCCAGCGGCTGTTTGCCGCCACGCATATCGGCAGGCTTTTCGTCAGCGACGACGATGGCCGCAACTGGCAGGCGATCGGCGGCGCCCGTGGACCCGCAAGCGCGGCGGAAAAACGCGGTGAACAGCTGTTCGCCGCCAATTGCCAGGCTTGCCACGGCGTTCTCGGAATCGGCGAAGCACCGCAATTCGGCAAGAGCCTGCAGGGCCTGGCGCCGGCGCTCGACGATACGGCACACGCCTGGCATCACAGCGATCAGCAGTTGCAGGACACCATCCTCAAGGGCAGTCCCGCACCGCACAGCCGGATGGTCGCTTTCGAGGGGCTGTTGAACGCCCGCGACGCCGCGGACCTGGTCGCCTACATGAAGAGCCTGTGGGGCGAGCGCGCCCTGCGTTGCCAGGGAGCAAGGCACATGGACCCGGGCTGCATGACGCATTGAGCGGCGATTGTGGGGAGTGCGTGGAGTGCCCGGATGCGTGGAGCGCCTGGCGGGGCAGTACCCCACGGCTGGTCGAACTGATAGAGTGCTCCGATGAATCTCAATGTGTGCTATGCCCTGCTGGCGGCGGCCCTTTTTGGCGCCAGTACGCCGGTCGCGAAATTGCTGGTCGGCGACGTGCCGCCGATCCTCCTCGCCGGTCTGCTCTATCTCGGCAGCGGCGTTGGCTTGAGCGTCGCCCGCTTGCTCCGCGATCGTCGTTGGCAGCCCTCGGGTCTGGCGCCGGCGGAGTGGCCGTACTTGCTCGGCGCGATGCTTTTCGGTGGCGTCCTGGGGCCGGTCGCGTTGCTCTACGGCTTGCTCCATGCCAGCGCGGCGACGGCGTCGCTGCTGCTCAACCTCGAAGCGGTGCTCACCGCCGTGCTGGCCTGGGTGGTCTTCAAGGAGAACGCCGATCGGCGGATCGTACTCGGCATGCTGGCCATCGTCGCTGGCGGGGTGCTGCTGTCGTCGTCGGCTGGCGACGCCGGACACGCGAGTTGGCTCGGTCCGCTGGCGATCAGCGCGGCGTGCCTGTGCTGGGCGATCGACAACAACCTGACGCGTCATGTTTCGGCGTCCGACGCGCTGTTCATAGCCGGTAGCAAGGGTCTGGTCGCCGGTGGCGTCAATACGCTTCTGGCGCTCGTCCTGGGCATGACCCTGCCCGAGGCGTGGACGGTAATTTCGGCGATGAGCCTGGGCCTGTTTGGCTACGGCGTCAGCCTGGTGCTGTTCGTGCTGGCGCTGCGCGGACTGGGTGCGGCGCGCACCGGTGCCTATTTTTCGACGGCGCCGTTCATCGGCGCCGCCGTCGCCTTGTTGCTGCTCGGCGAGTCAAGCTCGCCGACGTTCTGGGCCGCCGCGGCATTGATGGGTCTCGGCGTTTATTTGCACCTGACCGAGCAGCACGGTCACCCGCACACGCATCACGAGTTGGCGCATACCCACCGCCACCGCCACGACGAACACCACCAGCACGAACATCAGCCGGGCTGGGAGGCGAAGGAGCCGCACAGTCATGCGCATCGGCATTTGCCGATGTCGCACAGCCATCGGCACTTTCCGGACATTCACCACCGGCACGAGCATTGAGAGCTGGCGAGAGCGGCATTAGCCGTCGCCACGCCGCTGCGCAGACAGCGCACGCCGCGCGCGCTCAAGCCTGGCCGCCGAGAAAGTAATACGCCAGCGCCGCCAGTGCGGCAACCAAGGCGAACCAGCCGAGACTGCTCCTGGCACGTTCGGCGTTGGCCGCCGCCATCCGGCCGCTTACCCGCGGGCTGCGATCGAGGTAGTCCTCAATGACCTCCTTGGCGTCCTTGAGACCGACGCCCCTGGCGACGCGGACGCACTTGATCGCTTCGATCTTGCTACCACGTTCGAGTGCCGCTATGGCCTCGCGTGGAAGGTCTTTGTCATTGCCGGTCATATCGCTATCATCCGCTTGCGCTCCATGCGAAGGGTGCGGGCGCGAGCGCCGCACGCGCGCTTCGACGAGATTGGAAGGATAAGTGATGAAAGCGAGCTTGGCCATTGCCCTGGCGGGGGCGCTGTTCGGTGTTACGGCTCTTGCCGCGCCGGCGCCGTGGTTCATGTGGCGCAGCAAGCTCGATGGCCAGGCCTTGTGCGCGCAAACGCTGCCGGCTGACGGCTGGGCGAAAGTCAGTGGGCCCTACCTGGACGCGCGTTGCGCGAAGCGCGGCGTCCCGGGTCGCTAAATGCGGGCGACGACTGCTGGGCACCGTTAGCGGCGATGGACGGTGTCAATGAGCGCGCCACGCGCGCTCTACCTGCGGTGGTCGACGAGGGGCACACGAACGGCGGCCAGCCGTCGCGCCCGTCACGGCTATCGACCAACACGACGATTGGATTGAAATGACGAGCAAAACGGACGGTCTGGTTGCGGCTTACATTCTGCAAGATGGTTCGGGGCAAGCGCTGAACTGGAAGCAGATCAATAACTGGCAACCGGCGCAAGGGATCCTGTGGGTCCATCTCGACTACGCCGACGAAGGCGCCAAGAAGTGGCTCCTCGAGAAGAGCGGCATCGACGATGTCTCGTGCGCCGCGTTGATGGACGCGGAAACGAGGCCGCGAGTCGTTTCGTCCGCCGATACCCTGCTCCTGATCCTGCGCGGCGTTAACTTCAACCCTGGTGCCGACCCCGAGGACATGGTCGCCCTGCGCATGTGGTGCGACGAACATCGCATCATCAGCATGCGCCATCGGCGGGTGATGGCGACCGAAGAAATCAGCAAGAGCATCATCGCCGGCAAGGGCCCGCTGTCCAGCGGTGATTTTCTGGTGATGGCCGCCAGCAAGCTTGCCGACCGCATGGGCGACCTGATTTGTGACATCGACGATGGCGTCGACGAACTCGAGGATCTGGTGCTGACCGCAGAGGGCCATGAAATGCGTTCAAGGCTCGCCGACCTGCGTCGCCAGACGATCAGTATGCGGCGCTACATTGCACCGCAACGCGATGCGCTGGCACGCCTGCAGACCGAACGCCTGTCGTGGCTCGATGACAACGACCGCGTGCACATCCGCGAGATTGCCGAGCGTACGGCGCGCTTTGTCGATGACCTCGACTCGGCGCGCGATCGCGCGACGATTACCCAGGAAGAGGTCAACAGCCAGATGTCGGAGCAAATGAACAAGACCATGTACGTGCTATCGATTATCGCCGCGATATTCCTTCCTCTCGGCCTGATTACCGGCCTGCTGGGAATCAACGTCGGCGGTATTCCCGGCACCGAGAATCCCTTCGCCTTTGCCCTGGTGTGCGTCATCCTGGTTGTTTTTGCGTTGCTTCAGTACGTGCTATTCAAAAAGAAGCAGTGGATTTGAGCGCCGGCCTCGATTCGCCTTTGGCGTCGTCGTCGGCGCGCCAGTGACGTCCGCTCTGCTCGCAGACCGATGGCCTTGCAACAGCACGCCGGCGTTGCCATCGTCGAGGGCTTCGCCGGGCGGTTCGGCCGCGGCACGATCAGTCGTTCCTTGCGTGATCCAGAAAGGTTGCCATCCGAGCGGGTCGGAGCTGGCGGCCGCGCCAGATCGCAGGTGCGATGAGGAAAACCGGCGATTGGCACACGCTATGCCGTCGCCACTGGCCAGGGCGATCATTCGGCAAGCTTGCTTGTTCGCAGCGAGTCGAGAGCCATAAGTGACGCTGATGGCGTCGATAAATTTTACACTCTTCTTAGCCCCTGATCGCCTTAATGGCTTGTATGTTTTTATTAACTGACTACTTTAATTGCTGTTTGATAGATTTCTGCGCTGCTTGGCACGCTTCGTGCTTATTTGTTGCTACGGCGACGAGCGAGTCTACAAGGCGAACCGTCCCCAGGATCACGTTACCCAGTCCTCGCGGTGGGGCGGACGGTTTCAATGGATGCTCAATCAAGGAGAGAAATCATGCGTATGAATAAAATTGCTGCTGCGGTGGCGGCGGCTGTTGCCCTGGGATTCGCTGGATCGGCGAGCGCTGGCATTGTTTCGCTGAATTTTGAAAACGTGAATTCGACGTATCCGTCGGGTTTTGCCTTCATTCAGGAGTTCTACAACGGAGGCCACAGCAGCGACGGAACGTCGGGCGCCAACTACGGCGTCAGTTTTGGTGGGAATGCCCAAGCGATCTGCCTCAACACGCCTGGCGTTGGCTGCTCGAATACCTCCAGGGGCGGCCTGGCGCCCGGTAGCGAGAAGGGCGGTCTGTTTTTCCTCAGCGGCGCCGAGACCTACATGAACGTCGCGGCCGGCTTCGACACCGGTTTTTCGTTCAACTACGTGTCACTTTCTTTTGCCGGATCGGTCAAGGTCTATGACGGGCTGAACGGCACCGGCGCTCTGCTGGGGCAGGTTGATCTGGTTCCCAATGCGGCCGGTTGCGATGCGGCTTATGGCGCTCAGTTCTGCCCCTTCGCTCCCGCCGGTGTGGCCTTTACCGGAACGGCGAAGTCCGTTGCCTGGGGTGGAGTAGCCAACCAGATCGTTTTTGACGATGTCACTCTTGGCAGCAAGGATCCTGGCCCTGGCGTCCCGGAGCCGGCTTCGCTGGCGCTGCTCGGCCTGGGCCTGGTCGGCCTGGCGGCGAGCCGGAGACGGAAAGTTTCTAAATCCTGAGCAGTACGCTCGGGCGTACCGATTGACGGGAGCTACGGCTCCCGTTTTTCTTTGGTGCAGCCGGTACGGCCGATTCGCCAGGCGGATCGACGGTGCCGTGCTGCAGCCCGGGCGCGTGTCATTGCGCCGGCTGTCGCAAGGCCTTTGGCGCGGCGTCTTCGGCTTTCGCGAAGCTTGCCGAAGACCGTGCGATGCGCTGGCGGTGCGGCGCCGAAGCGCTTGGTATATACCTCGCAAGCCGCGGCTGTGGGCAGGTGATCAATAATCGGGCTTCGCGCTGAATTTTTCCAGGAACCGGAATTGTCAATGACTGTCGATATCGTCGTCTTCATCGGCGGCGACGAGGAAAAGTAAACCCGTCGTGGCGGGCGAGGGCGCATCTTGCTCCCGGTCTCGCCCCCGAAGATTTTCTACAAGGAGAACCAGATGCCCCTAAATGCCCTGCTGCCTCGCTATCCGGTACCGGCGCTGAACGTGCCGCTGACCACTGGCGGGCGCTTCGTACTCGGTGCGTCACCTGCCGAGCACTTCGACCTGCTGGTCTTCTACCGCGGGCTGCACTGCCCGATCTGTGCCAAGTACCTGCTGGAACTCGAGCGCCTGGCGCCCGAGTTCGCGTCGCGGGGCGTTCAGCTCGTCGCGATCAGCAGCGACAGCGCCGAGCGCGGCCAGCAAATGGCCGACAAGGTCGCTGCCAGGGGAGTCCAGTTTGCGTATGGCTTGAGCCTGCGCAGCGCGCGCCAATGGGGGCTTTACATCAGCACCTCGCGTGGCCTGACGTCGATCGGCATCGAAGAACCCGAGCTGTTCAGCGAGCCCGGCGTGTTCATCGTTCGTCCCGACGGAACGCTGTATTACGGCGCCGTGCAGACGATGCCCTTCGCTCGCCCACAGTTCTCGGATTTGCTCGGGGCGATCGATTTTGCCATTGCCAAGGACTACCCGGCGCGCGGCGAATTCACCGGCGAAGTGTAGCGGTTGTAGCGGTTGTAGCGGTTGAAGCGCTTTTGAAGTGCTGCCAGCGGCTGCAGCCGGCTTGCAGCGGCTTGAAGTGGCGCCGGCGCCTCTAGCGATTGGCGCCGCCAACGGCGAGTCGCTTGAGCACCTCTTGGCGCGGGAAGAGCGCGACCAGTGCGTCGACCGATGGCGTTTGTTCCCGGCCGGTCAGCAGTACCCGCAGGGGCATCGCCAGTTTCGGCATTTTCAGGCCGTGGCGGCCGACACTTTCCTTGATCAAGGCGCCAATGGCGGCGGCGTTCCACGCCACGTCGCTTATCCCGGCAATGAAATCGGCGAGTGCTGGCAGGCTATCCGGCGTCAGATGCTTGACCAGTAATTCGGCTGGCGGGCGCGGCTCGACGTAGAACGCCTCGGCGATGTCGGCCAGTTCATTGAGGTTGGTGACGCGTTCCTGATGCAGTGTGACGACTGCCGCAAGCGCTGGCGTCGCGCTGACCGTTACGCCGCGCGCCGCCAGGCGCGCTTGCACCAGCGCCGCCAGCCGCGCCGGTTCGGCGCGCTTGAGATAGTGGGCGTTGAGCCAGTTGAGCTTTTCGGTATTGAACTGCGCCGCTGACGGCGTGATGTGGTCGAGGTCGAACCACTCGCAGAATTGCGGCATCGAGAAAATCTCTTCGTCGCCGTGCGACCAGCCGAGGCGCGCCAGGTAGTTGAGCACCGCTTCCGGCAGATAGCCCTCGTCGTCGTACTGCATGACGCTGACCGCGCCGTGCCGCTTCGACAGTTTTTGCCCATCGTCGCCGAGAATCATCGACAGATGCGCGTACTGCGGCACCTGCACGCCGAGCGCCTGCAGGATGTTGATCTGGCGCGGGGTGTTGTTGACGTGGTCGTCGCCACGGATGACGTGCGTGATGCCCATGTCGAAATCGTCGACGACGACGCAGAAGTTGTACGTCGGCGTGCCATCGGCGCGGGCAATCACCAGGTCGTCGAGTTCGCCGTTGGCGATTTCGATTCGCCCCTTGACCAGGTCGTCCCAGGCGACGACGCCGTCGCGCGGGTTGCGGAAACGAACCGCCGGCAACACGCCGGCCGGTGGCGTCGGCAGCGTTTTCCCCGGCTCTGGCCGCCAGGCGCCGTTGTAGCGCGCCTTGAGGCCTTGCGCCCGTTGCTCGTCGCGCAGGCGATCGAGTTCCTCGGGCGCCATGTAGCAGTGGTAAGCGCTGCCGGTGGCGAGCATTTCCTCGATGACTTCGCGGTAGCGCGCTAGCCGCTGCGTCTGGTAGAACGGGCCTTCGTCGTGCGTCAGGCCGAGCCAGTTCATGCCGTCGAGAATCGCTTGCACGGCTTCGGGGGTCGATCGCGCGAGGTCGGTGTCCTCGACGCGCAGGATGAAGCGGCCGCCGTGACGGCGGGCGTAAGCCCAGGAGAAGAGCGCGGTGCGCGCGCCGCCGATATGCAGGAAGCCGGTTGGGGAAGGGGCAAAGCGGGTGCGGATCATGGTCGCTGGTCGCAGTCTGGCAAAGCGCCCATTCTAGACCACAGCAGCTGCCGCCGCCGAGCCGTCGCGGAGCGCCCTTTGCGCACTCGACGCACTCGTTGCGGTCCGCGCTACGACACGCTGGGTCGCGCTAGCCGCGATCGTGAAAGCGGATGACGTTGCGCCCGGCCTGCTTGGCAGCAAACATGGCGGCGTCGGCCCACTTGAGGATCTCGTCCTGGCTGGCTTGATGATCGAGGAACAAGGCGACGCCGATGCTCGCCGAGCAACAATGCTCGTACGTCGTCGCCGACTGGCCGTCACGCTCGATGGTCAGCACGTAGGCTTGCGACAGGCTGCTGCGGATTTTTTCAGCGATGACCGTTGCGGTTGACCGGGATTTCGACTCATCGACCGCCAGTTCGTTGATCACCACGACGAATTCGTCGCCGCCAAAGCGCGCCACGGTGTCGATTTCACGGACGCAGCGCTTCAAGCGGTCGGCGGTCTCGACCAGCAGCAAATCGCCGGCGACGTGTCCGCGTTGGTCATTGAGCGGCTTGAAGTTGTCGAGGTCGACGAACATCACCGCGCCATGGCAGCCGGTGCGCGTGCTGCTGGCTATCGTCTGGCGCAAGCGGTCCTTGAGCAGGCGACGGTTGGGCAGCGCGGTGAGCGGGTCGTAGAACGCCAGTTGTCGTACTTGTTCTTCCTCGTGCTTGCGTTTGGTGATGTCCCTGCTGATGCCGTGATAACCGGTGATCGTGCCGTTCGCGTCGTGCTCGGGGGTGGACAGGACTTCGACCCAGATCAGCCGGCCGTCTTTGCACCGTTGCGGTAACTCGAAGCGTGTAATGCCGGTTCGTACGCCCTTTTCCTCGGCCTCCTGCTGCCTTTGCTTCTCCCTGAAGAGCGCCACGCCTTCCTTGGTCAGTATTTCGGTGACGTGCCGGCCGATCACTTCGTCGGCAGGGTAGCCGCGCAGGCGCTCGTCCGCCGGGCTGATATAGGTGAAATGATGGTCGCGATCCTGCCGCCAGACGACGTCGGATACGGTCTCGGTGAGCAGGCGATAGTGTGCCTCGCTCTCCTGAAGCTTTTCAGCCGCAAGGTTCTTCTCGATGGCGATGCTCGCCAGGTTCGCCGACTGCTCGATGATCGCGATATCGGAGGGCGAAGGCGTGTGCGGTTGCCGATGATAGATGGCAAAGGTGCCGAGCACCTCGCCAGTCGATGCCCGGATCGGCTCCGACCAACACGATCGCAAGCCGGCGCGGGCAGCGGGCTGTCTGGCACGGGCCCAGAAGGGATGCGTGGCGATATCCTCGACAACGACGCGCTTGCCGGTAAAAGCGGCGCTGCCGCAGGAGCCGACTGTGGCGCCGATTTTCATGCCGTCTACGGATGTGTTGAAGAAATCAGGCAAAGTTGGCGCTGCCCCGGTGTGCAGCCGTTGCTTCTCGCCGTCGAGCAGCAGCACGCTGCACAGCATTCCCGGATTGAGTTGCTCGACGCCGCACACCAGCGCCTCGAGAATGGCGAGCAGCGGTTCGCCGGCCGCCAGTTGTTCGAGAATGCGGCTGCGATACTGCTCGTACTGCTCGGCGCGCTTGACGGCGGTGATGTCGGTATGGGTGATGACGGCGCCGTGGCCGGTTTCCCGCCCCAGCGGCGTGACGACCATCGTCAGCCAGCGCCCCTGCTGTTCCAGGTGGCAGGCGTAGTCGAGGCTGAAGCTCGGCAAGCGGCCGTCGAGAACCGCCTGGATGCCGCGGCGCGGGTCCAGGGACCGATCGTACGATGCGCACTCGCTGCCGCTCCCCCAAAAAGCCAGGTAGTCGGCGCCGACCTTGCCGTACAGCGCTGCTTTGCCGGGCTCGTGGCCATCGTCGACCGCAGAACGTCGCCAGCGTTTGTTGACGTCGTGAATGACGCCCTGGTGGTCGACGACGGCGATCCTGGCGGTGATTGAATTGAGGATGTCATTCTTGAAGGCTTCGCTTTCCTGCAGTGCTTTTTCGCGTTGTCCGAGCGTTTCCAGAAGGCGATTGAAAGCAGCAACCAGTTCGCCGATTTCGTCCTGGCGAAGAATTGGCAAGGCTGGTGGGCGTTGCGCGCTCGCCGAACGTGTCGACAGCGTCGCCAGCGTCTTGGCCATCTCGAGCAGCGGCGACAGTTGGCGTCGCAATAGCCACCAGGTTGCTGCCGCCACCAGCACGGTCAGCACTAGTGTCTAATTGCATTATTAACCGGTAGTAACTATCATGCTTCTCCATTGCTTCGTGGTGGAGGAGATGTGGTGGGACGTGTGGCGGTGGCGCTGTCTTGCGCAGCGGAGGTGAAGGAGGAATTGGAGCGTATGTCACGGAGTCGCAGTGGCGAGGTTCGCTTGGCCGAGCGAGCGAGAATCGTGCTGGGTTGTTTGGAGGGTCTGCGAAACGACGAGGTTGCCCGCGCAGTTGGCGTACGTGCGAACACGGTGGGGCTGTGGCGTCGGCGCTTTGCCGAGCATGGTTTGTCGGGCTTGCGTGATGCTGCGCGGCCGGGCAAGCCGGCGAAGTACGGGCAGGATCTGCGTGACCGCATTCTGGCGCAACTCGAACGGACACCGCCGGAAGGTATGGCAAGTTGGGATGGTGGTTCGCTGGCGAAGGCGCTGGAAGTATCGGACGATGCCGTGTGGCGCGTGTTGCGTCGGGAGGGCATCCAGCTGCAGCGGCATCGCTCCTGGTGCGTGAGCACGGACCCAGAGTTCGCCGCCAAAGCAGCGGATGTCATCGGGTTGTACCTTAACCCACCTGAAAACGCGCTGGTCCTGAGCGTCGACGAGAAACCCTCGATCCAGGCTCTGGAGCGTCGGCGCGGCTATGTCCAAACCAGTAGCGGAAAGGTGGTTCAGGGACTGAAAAGCACCTACAAACGCCATGGCACGGTCAACCTGTTCGCCGCCCTCGAAGTGGCCACCGGCGTCATTCGAGGCAAGACTACCCTAACCAAGAAGCGCGCTGATTTCCAGGCCTTCATGGAGGAGACCATCGCTGATGAACCCGTCGACCGTGAGATCCACGTCATCTTGGACAACCTCAACACGCACAAGAAAAACGACGAGTGGCTCGCCGCTCACCCCAACGTCACCTTTCACTTCACGCCCACCAGCGCCAGTTGGCTAAACCAAGTGGAGATTTGGTTCGGCATCTTCCAGCGCAAGACCCTGAGAAACGCCAGCTTCTCGAGCCTGGATCAACTCGTTGCCGCCATTCACAGCTTCACCGCGGCTTACAACCAGAACGCCGCCCCATTCGCCTGGCGAAAGCGAGAGGTCAAGGGCGCGCAGCTGCGGAATACTATCGTTAATCTATGCAATTAAACACTAGCGTCGCCAGCAGCATCCGCTGCTGCATGTCTCGAATCGGCGCGAAGGCTTCACTGGTCGGCAGGATCGCCACGATGTCCCAGCCGGCTACCGGAATGCGCTTCGACGAGGTCAGGATTTCGGCTCCGATCGCGCTGACGTAAACGATTGGTCCCTCGAAGCCGGCGATGAAGCGGTCGATCGTCGGATTGACGCCTGGCGCAGGAAGCGTCGCCATGACCCGGCTCTTGTCGGTGGCGGTGATGATCTGACGGTACTGTGGCGCGACCAGAACATAGCCGCCGGTCCTGCCATAGCGGTTGCGCGTGATGTGGTCGAGAAAATTGGCCATTCCCAGGTTGACCACGCCGCTCAGGCCCCCGATCACCTGCCCGTGCGCGTTGCGAATCGGCACCGTCATGCCGAAAAGTGGAGCCTGCAGTTGCTTGCCGACGAGCGGCCGGCTGATCGTCGACTTCCCGTGCTGCAGCGCGGCGGCGACGGAGTCTATGTCCAGGTAATTGACGCCCCGCCGCCGCGAAGACAGCGGCACCTCGGCAATTGCCGTGCCGTCAAGGCGGTGGGCGATGACGCCGCCGTTGAACGCGTCTTCCTGCAGCGCCATGCTGCGCTCGATGAAAGCCTGCAAGTCGGCCGTATGGTCGAGCATCGCCGGGCTGACGCCGGCGGCGATTTTCTCGAGGACGATCATCCGGTCCTTCAGCTCATGATCGACTTCGTCGGCGAGCAAGGACAGCGTCGATAACTGCTGGTCGCCCAGGACACGCTCCATATCCTCGCGCAGCATTCGGCTGGCGTAATAAGCGAGCGACCAGATGCTGACCAGGAAAATGGCCAGCGTGAACAGGGTGATTCTGGTTTTCAGCGAGCGCCACTGGAAGAGTTTCGAATTCATGCAGCGTTAGATATCGATGGCCTTGCTTGATGAGTAACCCGGGGCGGTTGATTGATTTTCTGCGAGCTGCCGAGTGATTTCAGCACCTGGCCAATGGCAATCGCACAGAATATACGAAACTACTTACGGCACTCTTGCCGTTTGCTTGAAATTCATGGCCAGCTCGCGAAATGCGGCGCTTGCCGGCGCGCCAGGAAGTCACGGCACGTGCCGGATTCCCAAAGACGACGACGCGCGTGCCTGCCGCTCATGCTAGTTCGATCATTTAACAGGCGCTCGTCACGTCGCATCGACCGTCGGTCAGCGTCTCGGTGGCGCTTGACAGGGCTGGCAGGCGCACAGATACTCGTGGCCGTCTCGTTGAACGATGCTGGCGCGCACGCCGAAGGTGCTCTGCCGATACGGGAAGCGGTGATGACTTCGATGCATCGGGAGGCTCGACAGGTCATGGCCGTTTGGCCTTCAAGCTGTTTTTTTCCGTCAGGAGAGAACGCATGAAACGCACATTGTTTGCCGCTATCGCGGTAGCCATCATTCTCGCCACCGGTCTTGGCATCGTTGCGGACCGAAGCTTCGCCGATGCCAATGCGCAGAATGCGGTGGCTACTGCCGTCCCGCCGGCCGCGCCGCCGCTTCCCGAAGCAGCGCTGGTCGATCAGGATGCACCTTACTACGAGGCTTGCGCCCGCGAGGGGCTCAGCGCCTCCGAATGCGTCGGGCGTCTGATCTGGTTCAAGGCCACTGCCGGCAACGACCGCTTTCATACCTACACTTTCCAGCAGCGCATCGGCGTCCTGGTCGACTGGTTCCGCGTCTTGCGTGCCGACCAGCGTGACGATCGTTTCTGGGCCTGGGGAATCATCAACGATCCGTCGTGCTGCAAGCCGGGCGAAGCCGGCTGTCCGGCGAAGTCGGCCGAGGAAACCTACGGCTTCGACTGGTGCCCGGGCGACGACGTCCTGCTCAAGTACGTCGGCAAGCCCGGCTACATCGACCCGGCCTGCGGCCTCAAGGACGCGCCGCTCGATGCCAACGATCCACACAGCCAGGGCGGTCAAGTCGATCAGCGGCACTCGGCGTGCGATCTCAAGTTCGGTACCTCGACCGGCGCGCTGGGGCTACGCAAATTTCCCAATCCGCGCTTCGACGCCGGCAAGTGGAAAGAGCTGAATGGCGAACTCGGCAGCTGGGCGGGCTTTGACGGCAAGCTCGGCGAAAAGACCGGTATCGAATCGGACCAGCGGGTCAGCAAACTCGCTGATGGTTCGGTCGAGCCACCGTTCCTGATCGGCACCTCCTGCGGCTCGTGCCATATCGCTTTCGACCCGCTCAACCCGCCCGCTGACCCGGCGCACCCGAAATGGGAGAACATCAAGGGGCTGATCGGCAACCAGTACACGCGGATGTCCGAGCTGCTCGGTTCGGGTCTGCCGATCAGCAGCCTGGAGTACCAGATGTTCGCGCACGCTCGTCCGGGAGTGACCGACACCTCGGCAATCTCGCACGACCAGGTCAATAACCCCGGCACCATCAACGCCTTGATCAACGTCGCGCAGCGGCCGGTGTTCGCCGGCGAAATCGTCACCAAGTGGCGCAAGGCAGCGAGCTGCGGCGACGAGAAAGATGAGGACAAGTGCTGGTGCGAACCCGGGCGCAGCGGCAAGTGCTGGCTGAAAAGCACGCGGACCGACGACACCACGCCGGTCAATCTCGGTGGCCAGCGGGTCGTTCTGCCCGGCGTCCACCACATCCTGAAGGGCGGCGAGGACTCGACTGGCGCGCTGGAAGCGATCCAGCGGGTGTACTTCAACATCGGTTCGTGTTCCGAACAGTGCTGGGTCAATCACCTCGCCGACATGCGCCAGATCGATCCCGAGCAACGCGGCTTCGGCCAGACGCCCTTCGACATTGGCCAGTGCCGGCGCGATTGTCCGAATTTCCGTGCCGTCGAGGACCGCCTGCAGAACGTGCTCGACTTCTTCGCCTCGGCCGAGTCCGATCAGACCGACCTTTACTCGGCGCTGGCCAACGGCCGCCAGGCGGGCGCGAGCGGCGTTGTTTACAGCCGCGCCGACCTGGTTCGTGACCTGGATGCCGAATTCGGCGCTGGCGCCGTTGGCCGTGGCCAGACGGTTTTCGCCGAGAACTGCGCGCGCTGCCATTCGAGCATTCCGGAAAGCAGCGGCGGCGCGTTCAAGAACCGCGACTTCGCCGCCGCCAGCGAAACTCACCCGCGCCACGTCAGGGCCGACTTCCTCGGGAACGATGAGGCGACGCCGGTCACCGAGGTCGGGACCTTCCGCTGCCGCTCGCTGCACTCGAATCACAAGGCCGGCAACCTGTACATGGAATCGGCGTCGGACACGCTGCGCCAGCGGCCGATCGTCGCCGACATCCCGGAACGCGACGATCTCAAGGATGGCGGTCGCGGCTACATGCGCAATGTTTCGCTGGTCAACGTCTGGGCGACGGCGCCGTTCATGCACAACAACGCCATCGGCCCGGAAATCTGCGGTAAGCCGGCCAACAAGGTCAATGACTTCCACCGCGCCCGCTATGTCGATGGCAGCGGCAAGCTGCTTGCGCAACAGCCCGAGTGTCGGCGCTACGACCCCAGCGTCGCGGGCCGTTTCGACCTCTACAAGCAGTCGATGTTCGAACTGCTGCACCCGCAGGAAAGAGGCGTCAAGCGCACGCTGACCAACGCCGACCTGCTGATCGACGTCGGCGTACGACCGCTTGATGGCAAGACCGAAAAGCCGCTGATGGGCTTCGGACAGGTGAAGATCCCGGCCGGCAGCAGCGTCGGTTACATCAACGGCCTGCTGCACAAGCAACTCGTCGGCGACCTGTTTCTCGCCAAGCGCCATCCCGACCAGCTGCAGGCGGCGGGCAAGGCGGCCTTGCTGCCGACGCTGCAGAGCATGGCCGACGAGATCCTCAAGAACCCGTCGCGCTTCGTCGACGTCCTGCGCGAGCAACGCGCTTTCATTAGCGCCAATTACGAGAGCTGCGACCAGGAAATCGAGAACGAAGGCCATCGCTTCGGCGAGGACCTTTCCGAGGCCGACAAGAAGGCGCTCACGGCCTTCCTCGCCACGCTGTAAGGAACGGGAGAGCCCACATCATGAGACTGCCGCAGACCTTAGTCACGCGCACCCTTGCCATCGCACTGCTCGCCCTGGCCCTCGTCTCGTGCAGCAAGCCGGAGCCGCCGAACATTTCTTTCGCGCCTTACGCCAAGGGCTACCAGACGCGGATGGCTCTCGCCCAGGTCGACTACAAGTACCCGATTGCGCCGGCCGAACTGGCGAAAATCACGCCGGATTATCTGGCGACGCTCGACGAGGAGCAGATCGAGCAGATTTACGCCCGCCTCACCGCCGGCCCGATCCCCGATGGCGCCTTCGAGGGCCGCATCCTGTTGCCGCGCGGCAGCAGCGGCAAATTCCGGCTTTCCGAGCTGGTCGGCGGTTTTGCCGGCACCGCGCTGCATCTCAAGGGGCTGGTCATCGAGGAGGTCGGCGAAGTGCTGTGGCGCGGCAAGGTGTTCTTCCGCGACGAGCGCGTGCTGCGTAACCGCATCGAGGATCTGTCCTTGCTCAAGAAAGCCGGTCTGGTCGACGGCGAGCCGAAGAAAATGAGCTACGGCGGCAAAGAAACCTGGCTGCTGTTCCCGGCCAAGCTGTACTGCGGCCAGAGCCTGCTCGACTCGCGACGCGAGTCGATCATCATCGATTACCTGTTCACCGACGAGATCGCCGGCTATCAGGAAAATCCCGACTACCTCGCCGGCCGGCGCGGTTTGAAAGTACGCGACGAAATTCGCATGATCCGCCCGGGTTTCTACCTCGGTCGAGCCTATCTGGACCGTGGTTTTGCGCTCAACTTCACGCTCTACGACAAGGCCACCGACGAACGCGCCCGCGACAATTTTGTCGCCACCGGGCAGGTCCAGGAAGACTGCTGGCCGGGCACCCAGAAGCGCGGCGTCGCGGCCGTCGTGGCCGCCAAGTCCTGATCCTGATCGCGATTCTGGTCCCGACTCTGAGCGCGGTCAGGCGCCGGCATGCGAGCGGATGATGAGCCTGCAACGGGCCTTCCAGGCGATCGTGCTGGGCCTCGTCGGCGCGGCGGCTGCCGCCAGCGCCGCGCTGGCGCTTGACGTGGCGACGCCGCTGGTCGACCCGGCCGACGCCGGCGAGCATCGACCCAGCGTCGGGCACTCGCTGTTCGAGCAGCTGTTCGCCGTCGGCAGCGATGGCTACGCGCAGGTCGAGCTGCCGTTCCCTTTCGCGGCGCTCCTGGCGCGCATTGACGCGCAGCTGCAGCGCGACCCGGACAGCCCGCTGCCGCCGGCCAAGCGCGTGCTCATTCCTCTGGGCCGCTCGCTACAACGCAACGCGGCGGCGCCCGACTACTTTGCCTATCCGCGGGTGGTGGTCGCTGTCGACCGCCCGCCAGCGGCGGCCGCTGCGCTGCTGCTCAAGGATCGCCTGTTCATCGGCTACCAGGAGCAGTCGGCGCTGCTCGAGATCATCAGTTACAACGAGGCCGCCGGTCGTTTCGAGTTCCAGCTGGTCAAGGACTATCGCTCTGGCGGCAAGCCGCGGCTGGTCTACGCCAACCGCAGCGTCTGCTACGCGTGCCACCAGAACGGCGCGCCGATTTTCTCGCGTGCGCTGTGGGACGAAACCAACGCCAATCCCAAGGTGGCGGCGCTGCTGCTGGCCAGCGGCCAGCACTTCTACGGTATTTCGCCCGGGCGCGGGATCGACGTCCCCTACGCCATCGACAACGCCAGCGAACGCGCCAACGCCTTCTCGCTGATGCAGCGGCTGTGGCGCGATGGCTGCGGCGCTGCCGACGCGAGCGCGCAGCGCTGCCGCGCCGGCCTGTTCTCTGCCGCGCTGCGCTATGCGCTCTCGGGCAGCCAGAGCTGGACGCCGGACGCGACTTTCGCGCAGGCCGTCGCACTTCCCCTGCGCGCCCAGGCTCGCCGCCTCTGGCCTGGCGGGCTGGCCGTCGCCAGCGCCGACATTGCCAACCGCAATCCGCTGCAGGGTGTCGACCACTGGCCGACGGAAGCGGCTGCCCGGCTCGCGCTGGCGAACGTCCCGGCGCGTTTCGATCCCTTGCTGCCGCGGCCGCTGGAGCGCGTCTGGCAGGCCGATTCGCCGCCTGCGCTGCGGCAGCTCGTGCAGGGTCTGGCGGAGTTTGTCGCCGCTCCCGACCGGCTGTTGCTGGCGAGCCTCTTGAGCCGTTCGTCGGCGGTGGCGACGCGACGACTGGCGATCAGCTGCCGCGTAGACGCCGCGCCAGCGGCGTCGCGTTGGTCGCTACGCTGCGCGGCGCCGGCCAGCGCGCTGACCGGAACGCTGTCGCTGCACGGCGGGCGACCGACAGGTGGCCGGCTGACGCGCTTGCTGTTGCCCGGCGGCACGGCGCTGAACGGCGTCGAGCTGCGTGTCTCGGGACAGGCGACGGCCAGTGCCGTGGCGCTGCTGCCGTCGGTCGACGGGCAGCCGCCGCGCACCGCCGACGGTGACGCGCTGGCGCTCGTCGAGATTCAGCGCCGCCAGCCGGCGGCCAATGCTGATCGCCAGTCGGCCGACGATGAGGGCGAAGCGACGCTGCTCATCCGCCAGGAATTTGCCATCGTCGAGCAGGCCATCGACCGCCTGCTCGCCAGCAGCGAGGCGGCGAGCCTGTTCGGACCAACGCCCTTCCCGCGCCAGAAGCTTTTCGCGGCGCTGTTCGCCGAGTTGGGCAGCGCCGCGCCGGCGCCGTGTTGCCAGGTCGTCAAAGAACCGCTGGCGCCGCCGCTGCCGGCCAGGGCCATCGCCGCGGCGGCAGCTAGTGGTTCGTTGACCACCGCCAGTTCGGCTGGTACGGCCAGCGCTTTCGCCGATCCGACGCTGCGTGCCTTCCAGCCCTACTGCGCCGCTTGTCACCAGAGTGACGAGACTTTCCCGCCGAATTTCCTGCACGGCAGCGCGGCCGAGGTGAATGCCAGGCTGCGCCACTGCGCGCCGCGGCTCTACGTTCGCCTGGCGATGGCCGACGTTGCGCCGGCACAGCGTGCCAAGACGCCGATGCCGCCGGCCAGTATGTTGCCGGCTTTTGCCAGCGATCCGCAGGCCTGGCGGAGCAGTCCGCTGCGCGCCGGCCTGCTGGCGCAGGTCGAGCAATGGCTGCGCGCCGAAACCGGTCAGGCGCCGCAACTGGACACGCTGCTGGCCAACGGCTACGAGGCGCTGCGGCCGTGCCTGCCGGCGCACTGAAAAATCCGAAAAAAGGGGAATAGTCGATGAGCGAGCCGCCTGAAATTGTCAAGAGTCCGTGGCAGCGGCGCTTCGTGCTCCTGTTCATCGTCACCATCGTGTTGCCGGCGGTCGTGCTGGTCTTGCTGTGGCAACGCTTCGCAGGCGACGTGCCGGTGGACTACGACAGCCCGACCGAGCACTTCAAGTACGGGTCGACCGGTGGCGAACACGAGATGGGTTTCCCGTACTGGATCTGGCGCGCGCTGCCGCAGGTCTGCCCGCAGTACTTGCCGGGCAAGGGCTATCAGTCGCTGGGAATGGTCTACGAGAAGAACGCCGACGGCAGCGATCGGGACGTTCCGGTCGGCACTTCAAAGCGCCGCTACCAGGGTATCGACCGCGTCTTCGTCAACTGCGCGGTTTGCCACACCAGCACGGTCCGCAGCGCCGCCGACCAGCCGCCGACGATCGTCCTCGGCATGCCGGCGGCGACCTTCAACATGAAGGGTTTCGAGGAGTTCTTCTTCCGCTGCGCCGCCGATCCGAAGTTCTCCAAGGAATTCATCCTGCCCGAGATCGAACGCCAGGGCGGCCAACTCGACCTGCTCGACCGCTACCTCGTCTATCCGATCGCCATCGCCATCATGCGCGACCGCGTTCTGGCGCTCGCCGGGCGCTTCGACTGGGTGTTTGAGCAGCACGAGTGGGGTCCGGGCCGCGTCGACACCTTCAACTCGGCAAAGGTCATCTTCAACTTCCCGATGAAACACCTCGACGCCGCCGAGTTCGACGCCCCCGCCGATTTCCCGTCGCTCTGGCGGCAGCGCCAGCGCAAGCAGCCGCACGAAATGCAGTTGCACTGGGACGGCAACAACAGCACCGTCGAGGAGCGCAACAAGAGCGCCGCTTTCGGCACCGGCACGACGCCGCCGACCATCGACCTGGCGCGCATTGGCCGCGTCGAGGACTGGATCATGGACGTCTCGCCGCCGGCCTTCAGCCAGTTCTTTGCCGTCGATCCGGCGCTGGCGGCCAGTGGCGAACCGATCTACAAGGCGTATTGCGCCAACTGCCACGGCTCCTCGGGCAGCGATTTCAGCGGTGAGCTGGTCGGCAAGGTGACGCCACTGGCCGAGATCGGCACCGACCGGCGGCGGCTCGATTCCTACACCTACACGTTGGCGGTGAACCAGGCGACGCTCTACGCCGGCTATCCGTGGCGGTTCACGCATTTCCGCAAGACCTTCGGCTACGCCAACATGCCACTCGACGGCCTCTGGTTGCGCGCGCCCTACCTGCACAACGGCTCGGTGCCCAGCGTGCGCGACCTACTCGAGCCGGCGCCAGCGCGGCCGACAACTTTCTATCGTGGCAACGACGTCTACGATCCGCTCAAGCTTGGTTTCGTCTCGAATCAGGCGCAGAGCGACGGCCGGGGATTTTTCCTCTTCGATACCGCCGCTCCCGGCAACGGCAACGGCGGCCACGAAGGCAAGGCTTACGGCACCGAACTGAGTGCCGACGAGAAGACCGCGCTGGTCGAATTTCTGAAGACTTTCTGAGGACTCCACGATGAGCATGCGCTCCTGCAGGAACTGGTTCAGAGTCATCGGCATTCTGATCATCGTCACGCTCGTCGTCGGCGGCGTCATCGCCTACGATCGCGGCTTTCGCGAACAGCCGCAGCCCGACTGGGTGACCGCCGACTTCGAGACGCGCTTCAAGTACGGCTCGATCGGTGCCGAGCACGACGCCGGAATTCCCTACTGGATTTTCTACGTGCTGCCGCGCGTCTTTCCCGAAAAACTGACGCAGGATGGCAAGGTTCTTCCCGGCGGCTACGCGTCGCTCGGCGTGCCGTGGGAGCAGGGCCAGGAGCTGCCGGCCGGCTTCACCAAGAAAACCATCGGCTTCGCGCGCGTCGGCAACAACTGCGCTGTCTGCCATACCACCAGCTACCGCGAATCACCCGAGTCGAACCCGGTCTTCGTCGTCGGCGGCCCAGCGCACACCACCAACGTCGAGGCCTTCTTCCGCTATCTGATCGACTGCGCCAGGGACCCGCGCTTCAACGCCGACATCCTGATGGCCGAAATCAACCGCGTCACCAATCTCGATATCATCGACCAGCTGCTCTACCGCTTCTTCGTCATCCCGATCACCAAAAAGCGCCTGCTCGAACGCGAACAGCAGTTCGCCTGGATCTACCGACCCGACTTCCCCGATTGGGGGCGCGGTCGCGACGACGCCATGAACCTCACCAAGTACTTCATGATCCGCGCGCCGATGGACGATACCTTCGGCCCGACCGACATGCCGTCGGTGTGGAACCTCAAGAGGTACGTCTGGGACAAAGGCCACCGCATGAACTACGCTGGCGACAGCAATGACGCCTACTCGGTGATCATGGACTCGGCGCTCGGCCTGCTCGGTGCCGCGCCGGCCGACAAGAAGGATTTCGTCGAACAGGTGCAATGGCTGCACAGCTACCTCTCCGAACTGCCGCCGCCGAAGTACCCGTTCGCCATCGACACCGCCAAGGCGGACGCCGGCAAAGCCCTCTTCGACGCCAACTGCGGCAGCTGCCACGCCAGCGAACTCACCGGCCGGCCGCTAGCGCTCGCCGAAGTCGGCACCGACCGCGGCCGCCTCGACTCCTGGAACAAGGGCGCGGCGATCAAGGCCAATCAGGTCGTCAAGGAAATGGGCCTCGAACGCCGCGGCCTCGTCGAGGAAGACCTGATCGGCTACGTCACGCCCTTCCTCGACGGCATCTGGCTGAAAGCGCCGTACCTGCACAACGGCTCGGTGCCGACTCTGCGCGACCTGCTCGAACCGGTCGCGCAGCGGCCGACGGTTTTCTGGCGAGGCTACGACGTTTATGACCAGAACAAGGCCGGTTTCGTCACCGACACGCCGGCGGCGCAGCGCGTCGGGACAAGGCTCGATACCAGCAGCCGCGGTGGCAGCAATCAGGGGCACGAGTTCGGGACCAGTCTGTCGGCGGCCGACAAGGACGCGCTGGTCGAGTATCTGAAGACGCTTTGAGGTGGCGTTGTGGAGTTGGCACGAGGAAAGATCTGAGCCCGTGGCGTGGGCACGATGAGCGAAGCCTGCGCGCCTGACCCCGCACGTTTTGCGGAACGGCCAGGCAAGCCCACGGACCCGCCGGGCAGAGCCTGCTCGGGTAGCCGGAGGTTTCTCAGGGCGTAGGTATTCCTGATTTGCGTTCAAACGAGGCGGCTAGATTCCGGTAATCAGAAAATCAAGAGCAGCGATGATCTCGTCTCGACGCTGTGTGAGATTCGCGACCTCGGTGCCGAGGTGCTTCTTTTGAATACCCGCCAGCTGTGGCGTGAGCATGATGTACTGCTTGCCGTCGATTTGGAGTAGCGGAGTGAGGGTCTTGAGCGGCTGGCCCTTCATCGTGGAAGCTGGACAGAGGGGTACCGCCACCCGCGTCCCGAGTTCGGCGATCAGATTGCTCTGGACGTCGAGAAGCAGTGGGTAGTCGGTGCTGCTGTCCGGGTTCGGGTTGCGGTGCACGCTGAACTGGGCCATCAGAAGGTCCGTATCCCTTCGCTGAACGCCCCATGCCTGTGGACGTGATCGTTGTAAGCCTCGATTGCCGCACGGTTTTCGACAAGCCATTGCTCACGCTGGCGGCTTACGAGGATTTCAAGCAAGGCCTGCTCCAGGGTGGCGGAGAGGTTGATGTTCATCGTCCGCGCTTTGCTCAGCAGGTCGGCGTTGATGCTGAGGTTTGTCGCCTTCTTGGGGGCTTGGCTGTCATAGGCTGCTTGCATCGGTGGCCTCTCGTTCTTGATGGCGCGCATAGTCTATGCGTACCGCGGTGCGCAAGGCAAGCCAAGGGGTGTGAGCGACCCGCCAAGCAAACCGCGCCGAACAGGCCATCGCTTCGAGCAAGCACTTGGCCGACTTCGTCACAGCGCTGGGAAGGCGGTTTACATGATCAAATGGCGATCCCGAGAGGCGAGTGTGCTCAGGTCTCGACTCCAGCCTTCGTGGTCAGCGCAGGAAAACGCAAGAAACGGGGTCACGTTTATTCCAGTATTTGCGCGCTGTCGCTGGCGGCGCACCGTCTGCCAATAGCAAGCGTTGCCAGACGTCCGCACACCGAATGCTAGTGGCAGGCTTACCCACCCCATTCGCCGGCACTGCTCTGGTCATTGACCCCAATTTTCTACCAAGCCCAGGCTCTTGCCGGCGGCGAGGAGCCTTCTATCCCCTGTCCACAAGGTGGTTCCGGGCGAAAGACGTACCGCTGCCAACAAATGTGCGTCAATGTGGCCGATGCCAAAGCCGTATAGGGCATGGTGCTCAACGAAGCGCAGCACTTCGTCATCGGCAGCGACGGCTGCCTGCGGCAAGTCGTGTAGCGCGCCAAGGATTAGCTCGCGATTGCGGAGGCGGCCAAGGGCCAGTTCGCCAATGACGTAGGGGGATCAGCACGAGGCCCTGCTCCAGGCTCCGGGTCAGTCGCTCGTCACACGGCGAAGGTGGTCAATCCAGATCGCCGTATCGACCAGGATCATGCTTGCTCGGTCTGGCGTCTGGGCACGTTTTCCAGTTGTGGCTCGGAGCCGCCAAGCAGTGCCAGTCGCTTCGCGCTTTCGCGCTGGATAAGGGCGCGCAGGGCTTCTCGCACCAGGGCCGTTTTTTCAGAGAGGCCGGTCAGCGCTTGAGCCTTGGCAAGCAGGTCGTCATCGAGTGCGAGAGTGGTGCGCATTGGCGTCTCCTTCTCGCAACAGCGCCAATCGTAGCATCATTGAATGACGGAAAAAGTGCTGCAATGGCTGCTTGCCGATTCCGCTGGTGCTCAGGAAGACGAGGGTAGTTCCAACATTCTGCGGGTCGGAGAGCGAGTCTTGACTATTCCCCGAGGCACGCGGGCAGGCGTGATCGCGCGCGCTTGCACTGCTGCTGTCGCCAACTGGACAGCGCGGCGACAGGACTAGCTCGCCAGCGCCGTCCGGTAATCGCGCGGCGCCCTTCCGCTCCAGCGCTTGAAGGCGCGGGTGAATGCGCCCGGTTCGGAAAAGCCGAGCAGGAAGGTGACTTCGGTGACGCTCTTCGCCGGATCATTGAGGTAGCGCTTGGCCAGCGCGTAGCGCGTGTCTTCGAGAACCTGCTGGTAGCTGCTACCCAGTTCCTGCAGCTTGCGCTGTAGGGTGCGCCGACTCATGCCGAGGGCTTTCACCAGATCGTCGACGCTGGGCTCGCCCGAGGTCAGTTGCCGGAGCAGGAAGGTCTGGCAGCGGGAAACGAGATCCTCCGTGCTGCGCATCGCCAATTGTTCGGCAAGAATCGCGTCGAAGGTCGCCGCCAACTCCTGATTGGCTGTCGGCAAGAGCGTTTCAGCGTCTTGTGTGGTGAGCACCAGGGCGTCCTCGGCGGCGCCAAAGTGCAGGTCGCAAGCAAAGAAATCATGATAGGGGCCGGGTTCGGCCGGCAAGGGGCGGCGCAGGAAGACCCTGGCCGGATTGAGGGTGCGCTCGAAGTTGCGGCGACACATGTCGAGGGTGACTGACAAAAGGTAGTCGGCCATGACGTACCCGAGCACCGGGTCGCTACGTCGGTGATCACAGACGAAACGCAGCCCGTCCGCCTCGTTGAGACAACGGCAGTGCCAACGGTCACCGAGGACGCGAGCATGACGCTCGATGCGCTGCAGACCCTGGTGCAGTGTGTTGCTCGACAACCAGGCATAGCCCAGTACCCCCAGGCTGGAGGGATGCCAGCATCTGGCCGCAGCAAGCCCGAACGCCGGGTCGGCGATCAGGCCAATCGCGCGGCCGAAGACGACATCGACCAGCCGGCTGGGTACGCGCGCGCCGGGCTGTCGAAAGACCGCTGGATCAACGCCGCTTTCATGCAGCAAGCGGTACGGGTCGACAGCGTGTGCCTCGAGCAGGCGGACGACGATCAGCCAGATGCTGGCCAGCGAACTTTGGGTGGTCATGGATGCAATCGGCAGCAAGGTAGATGATCGATTGGCGCAGATGGTGAAACGAATGGCGCGTTCAGTCAAGGCAATCGGCGGCGCCATGCCTAAGCTGAAGGTCCCAAGATCAGCCAATCAAAAACGCCAAGCCGCGGCCAGCCCGTTCCGATGCCAGCCACTCCACCCGACATCGACCTCACCACCGGTTTCCTCAACCGCTCCGGCGGCGTGCACGCGGCTGCCCGGGCGGTTGCCGATGCCGAGGCGAAGGGTGCCGCGCTGGCCGTGCTATGGCTGGATATCGACCGTTTTCGGCAAATCAACGAGTCCTTCGGGCATGTCGGCGGCGACCACATCATTGCGCAGCTGGCCACGCGCCTGCGCTTGGCGTTGCGCAGCGATAGCGTCCTGGTGCGCATGGGTAGTGACGAGTTCGTGGCGCTCATCCCGTCGCTGCAGCTGCCGATGGCGACCAGGATCGGCGTGATGCTGCTGGCCGAGATCGAACGCCCGCTGGCAATCGACAACCTGCTGATGCGCCCATCGGCGAGCATGGGCCTGGCGGTGCTCGAAGCAGGTGAAGACGCGCTGAGCCTGCTTGAACGGGCTGACCGGGCGATGATCGAAGCCAAGCGCCGGGGTGGCAACCAACTGATCATTTCTGGCGACGAACGGCTCACCGGTCGTCTTGGCGTGCAACTGGCGCGCGAGGAACTGGCCATCGAGGCGGACTTGCACAGCGCCCTGGAGAGCGGCTGCCTGACGCTTGAATACCAGCCGCTGGTCGGCATCGATGGCCGCATCGAGGCCGTCGAGGCCTTGATGCGTTGCGACCTGCCAGGGCGACGCCTGCTGCCCGGCAAGTTCATCCCGGTTGCCGAGAAGACCGGGATGATCGTTCGCCTCGGCGAATGGAGCCTGCTGCAGGGTGCGCAATTCGCCGCGCGGCTGCGCGACGAAGGCGTACCGACCAAGGTCGCCATCAACGTCTCGCGCGCCCAACTCACCTCGCGGAATTTTGCCCCGGCGCTGCAGGCGGCGTTGATTTGCGCCAACGTTGCGCCGGCACTCATCGAACTGGAATTCACGGAATCCCTTTTCCTCGATCTCTCGGACATCGTGCAGGCCAATCTGCGCAGCACGTGGCTGGCCGAAGTCGGCATAGCGATCGACGATTTTGGCTATGGCTACTCGTCGCTTTCCAACCTCAAGGATCTGCCGGCCAGCAAGCTCAAGCTCGACAGTTCGTTCATCAAGGTCTTGCCCGAGGACCGTCGTGCTTATGCGGTAGTGAAGGCGATGGCCATGCTCGGGCGCGAATTGGGCATGACGGTTATCGCCGAGGGTGTCGAAACTGCCGCGCAGCAGGCCGCCGTCGAAGGCGCCGCCGTTGACGCCGTGCAGGGCTTTTTTCATGCCCGCCCCATGCCGGAAGAAGCGATGTTGGCGTGGCTGAAGGAGAGAACGACGCATGCGCCTTGAAACGCACGCCGGGCGAGGCCGGCTCGACGAGGTCCTTGAGAAAACGATCCGCGACATCGACATTCCGCCGCGGCCGGCGATCATTGACCGAATCTGCCACGAAATGCGTCAGGATCTTCCCAACTTCAGATTTCCTGATCTCGGAGGAAACCGGGTTGGCACTTCAGACAAGAGTGAAGGTCATTCTTGCCCCGGTTTCCGGATGCGGAAAATCTTGCAGGGTGAGTTCCTCGAGGAGCGCGGCGATAGCGCGATCATGAGCTGGGCTGGCCATCCGGTGAATTTTGATGGTCAGGGTGTTGGCTAGCGCGTTCGGTTCGATGTCAGCGGAAGAAACGAACAATTCGCGAATGAGCGCACGTGCGTCGTCCTCCTTCTTCAAGTGGCGGCGCAATAGCGCCACCATGGCGGTCTCGGCCCGGTAGGCGACCATTTTCACGGTATCGCAGAGCATCTTGTTCAGCGGCGGCAGTTGGGTCGGTCGCTCGGTCTCGGGCAGACTGTCGATCGTCACCTTTCGGGGGCTTGCCTTGCGCGCCGCGCAAAGTCGCTTGAGCTCCTCCTGAACGGCCTGCAGTGCTTCGACAGACTCGGCGTTTTTCTGGATTTCGCCGCCGTCGTTCAAGGCCGTCCTGGCGATTGCGGCCTGCAGTTTTCTTTCGCTCTGGCGGGTTTGCCTGACGGCCTTGTCGAGTTCCCGCCAGCGGGGGTTAACGACCTGGTGAGTGCCGGGAAGAGATTCGTCTCCGTACTCGATAAGCCCATCAATATCATAATGTTCCATCATGTACGCGAAGTAGTTTTCCTGGCACCAACGGGCGAACATCCGCCCAGCGATGGTGGTGTTTCCGAGTTGCCGGGCGGTCGTGATCACGGCTGTTTGATGTCCCGTCTGGGTCAGCCGACGAACTTCGCTCACGGCCAGGCTGCCATCGCCTGTGCCGAGTCGGGTTTCGCGCATGGCGAGTTTCATCCCGGTGCTGCCGCCTGCCGGCAGATGGACTTCCTGTTCCTGAAACACCTCTTCGGACCAGAGGTCCTTGACGTTCTTGCGGTAGGTCAGTGCGCCGATGCGCTGTTTCCAGAGTCTGCCGAGGAGACTCTGGGTGGCCCCTTCCCGATCGAAGACCATGACAAACCGGTGCAGGGTCGGGTCGGCGTCCAGTTCGGCCGGCGTCGGCTGTCCCGGGACAATCTCCAGCAGTTGGGGGACGATGTCCTTGAGCAGGGTCTCGGCGAGTCCGTCATTGAGCGGCTGCGAAACCACAAAGAACGGGCGACCCAGGGCATCGTTAACCCAGTAGTCGGTGGTGCCCCGCAGGCACAGGCGTTCGCGCGAGACGTAGCGCTTCGACAGCCTGGCCTGCTCGCCGTGATACACCCGAACATGACCATCGACATACAGGTAACCCGCTTCTTCTGGCTCGCTTTCCATCCAGAGCTTCGCGAGATCCCGCATCCAGGCTGCCGGGTCACCCGTCTTGGCCAGCAGATGGACCTTTTCCCGCAGGGTGCGGACTTCCGGTACCCGGTCCAGGCCGATGACTTTGCCGAGTTCTCCGGGCGAGGTTTGTCGCAGATGTTCCGGCCGCTTGATTCGCCCCAGGGCCATGAAGCCGAGGACGAGAAGGATGTGCAAGGCGCTGTAGAATCCCCGGGGCAGCTTGAGATGGCGATCCAGGCCGGTCAGTAGCCCGTTCGCGCACAAGGCCGGCAAGCCGGCCAACAGCCCCCCCATCGCCACATCGTGGCTCGCTTCGAAGCGCGTCGTCGCACCGGTCGCCAATCCCAGCGCCGTTTGGATCCGCTCGTCGGCGCGCGTGCAGGCGGTGCCCATCCCCGCGGCGGCTTCCGCATCCGCCCGGCTGCGCTCACTCTTGGTGCTCGCCGCTTCCAACTCCCCTGCCTCTTGCGGCAAGGCGGCCAACTGCGGCACGCCCTGGCGCCGGATCGCCTTGCGCAGCGTCGACTCCTGGACGCCCACCTGCCGTGCCACTTCGGCAGGACGCTTTCCCTCGCTCAACAGCCGCGCGCATTCGGCACTCTTGTCCGGCGTCATGATCCGCGGCCGGCTCGCCGCCGCCGGTCGAAAGAAAGACGATGGCCCGGCTTTGCGGCTTTGTCCCACCCAGTTCATCAGCGTGCGGTGCGGGATGCACAGCGGTGGCCTTTCCAGTTCGACCGCCTTGACGTGCCCGTTCTCCATCAGGCTGGTCAGAGCGAACCTGCGGCCAGCGTCGTCTCCTACGGGGTGCGAGAAGTAATTGTCTCCCCCAACAAAGTAGATCGCTTGGCCATCCTTCTCCAGAATCGCCAACCCTTCTCCCACTTTCTGCGCACCATCCGGAAACCCTGGAAGCCACGATTGCCTCAACGTCTGCTCCTCCTTGCACTCCTAGCGAAGCTTGGTTTATGCCATAAGAAAATCATGGCCGTCAAAATAAAGTGCCACGTGCAATTCCGGAATTCTACCTACATTCCCGGCCGGGATCAGGAAATCTGAACTTCAAGCTCATCGGCGAGCAGATCAGCGCCGACGTCAGCCTTGCCGCCGGTCTGATCAAGACCGTCAACTCGCCGTACTTTGGCTGCCGTAGCCGCTGCCGTTCGGTCCATGAAGCGCTGCTCATGCTCGGTCTCGACGCGACCAGCCGGGCCATCGCGGCGATCAGTCTGCGCCAGGCTTTTCCGGGTTCGGCACACTACGAGCGTTTCTGGCAGGCTTCGGCGCAGATCGCCGCGCTCTCGGGTTGGCTCGCCCAGACGGTGAGGAAAGCGGGGCTGCGCGCCGACGATGCCTACACTTACGGTCTCTTCAGGGATTGTGGCATCGTCATTCTCCTGCGCCGCTTTCCCGATTACGTGAAGACGCTGGACCGCGCCAACCATGAGGCCGAACGCGCGTTCACCGACATCGAAATCGAGGCCCTGCCGACCAATCACAGCGTCGTTGGCGCCCTGCTGGCGCAGAACTGGTGGCTGCCGGAGGAGATCTGTCTGGCCATTCGCAACCATCACGACCGCAGTGCCATCGAGCATTTCGAGTCCGGCCTGCCCGCCGCCAGCCGCTATCTGGTGGCCGTCAGCCAGACCGCCGAGCACATCCTGCAGCATGCCACTGCCGGCAGCTACACCGAAGAATGGCAGAAGCTCGGCCCCTCCTGCATGCGTCTCCTCGGTATCGAGGACGCCGCCCTGGCCGAGCTCTACGATGAGGGTGCTGCGCTGATCAGGAGCAGCCAGTAAGAGGCGACATCGCTTCCCGCATATTTCGACCAGGATGCGCATCACGGTCGCCGCGCCAACGTCAGACGAATTCCAAGACCGACGCGAACGACGCCGCTTGATTGCTACAGCGATACCAGGATCGCTGGTCGAGAGCGTAGCCAGCCTGACAGCAAGCCGCTTTAGTGATCGGAGGGGGTTACTGGACTGCCGCGTCGCTACGCTCCTCGCAGTGACGGTGCTCAACGGGGTGTCGGGGAGGGTTGGCGAGGCGGTGCTGGCACTCGACACTCCGCATCCGGTGCGCAGGTAGCAGCCGGGCAGCTGGGGCTGCCCGAGGGCGAGGCGCCGATCGCCGGCGATGGCGCTGGGCATAATCCTGCAGCGGCGTGCTGAGCTGAAGCCGCCTAGCGATTCAGCGCCGGCGGCTCAGCAGCTGCCTGCGCCTGCCGGCGACAAGCCCTCAGGTTGACGCGGCGGCAGCCGGGTCGGCTGCTCCCGCCGCTGCAGCGTTGCTGCGTGCCTGTGCGACGCCGTCGGCGCGAAACAGATGCATCACCTGTGCTGGTAGCTCGAAGGGCAGCAAGTCGTCGATGGCGATGTCGTCGCGCGGGCTTTTGGCGAGCAGCGGCGCGCGGCTGCCCGGCAGGTCGAGATAGACGTGGCTGAGTTCGCCAAGACGCTCGACGTGGCAGACGCGCGCTTGCTGCGTCCCCTGCCCGAGCAGTACGTGTTCGGGGCGGATACCAAGCGTCACCGGCTCGTCCGGCGTCAGCCCCTGCGCCGACAGCTGCGCTTCGCAGACCATGCCGTGCACGTCGGCGACGACCATCCCGTCGCCCAGAGATTTTACCGTCGCCGCGATGAAGTTCATCGCTGGCGAGCCGATGAAGCCGGCGACGAAGCGATTCGCCGGCTGATGGTAGAGCTCCAGCGGCGGGCCGGCCTGGGCGACACTGAGCGCGTCAGCGCGGCCGGCGAGCGGCTGCAGCAGGACGATACGGTCGGCCAGCGTCATCGCCTCGACCTGGTCGTGCGTCACGTAGACCATGCTCGCCGAGCCGAGCGCGCGATGCAGGCGGGCGATTTCCAGGCGCGTCTGCACGCGTAGCGCGGCGTCAAGGTTGGAGAGTGGCTCGTCGAACAGGAAGACCTTCGGCTGGCGGACGATGGCACGGGCAATCGCCACCCGCTGGCGCTGCCCGCCCGAGAGCTCTTTTGGCCGGCGCTGCAGCAGACCGTCGAGCTGCAGGATGCGCACCGCCTCGGCGATGCGCGCTTCGATCTCGGCGGCCGGCAGCTTGCGGTGCTGCAGACCGAAGGACATGTTCTGATAGACGCTCATGTGCGGGTACAAGGCATAGCTCTGGAAAACCATCGCCACGTTGCGCCGCGCCGGCGGCAGGTCGTTGACCAGCACGCCGTCGATCTCGATCTCGCCGGCGCTGACATCCTCGAGGCCGGCAAGCAGGCGCAGCAGGGTCGACTTGCCACAACCCGAAGGCCCGACGAAGACGCAGAACTCGCCCGCTTCGATGTGCAGGTCGATGCCATTCAACACCGGCGTGCTGGCGAAGGATTTACTGACGCCGCGCAACTCGATGCGACTCATCGCGCCGCTCCCGTACCAGCTCTCATGGTCCTCACCCTTTCACTGCTCCGGCCGACAGACCGGCGACGATACGCCGCTGGAAAAGCACCACCAGCGCCACCAGCGGCAGGGTGACGATCACCGACGCGGCCATGATCTTGCCCCACGGCAGTTCGAAGCCGCTGGCGGTGCTGATCAGCGCAATCGCCACCGGCACCGTGCGCGCCGCGGTCGACAAGGTGAAGGTCAGCGCGAAAAGGAACTCGTTCCAGGCGGCGATGAAGGCGAGCAGGCCGGTGGCGACCATCGCCGGCCAGAGCAGCGGCATGTAGACCCGAAAAACCAGCGTCAGCACGCCGACGCCATCCATCGCCGCAGCCTCTTCAAGCTCCCTGGGCAACTGGCGCACGAAGGTCACCAATACCCAGACGGTGAACGGCAAGGTCAGCAGCAGGTCGGCGATGACCAGCGCGGCAAGCGTATCGTACAGGCCGAATGCCCGCACCAGCTCGAACATTCCCGACAGTACCGCCACCTGCGGCAGCATCGACGCCGACAGGATGAGCATCAGCAGCAGCCCGCGGCCGCGAAACTCGACGCGCCCGAAGGCCCACGCCGCCATCAGGCTCAGTCCCAGCGACAGTGTCACGACGCTGCCGGCGACGAACAGCGAGTTGAGCAGGTAGTGGGCGAAAGACTGCTCGGCAAAAACGCCGCTGTAGTTGGCAAAGGTCGGCGCCTCGGGCCACAGCGTCGGCGAGAAAAGGGCGCTGCCCTGCTTGAACGAACTCGACAGCGCATAGAGCAAGGGAAAGACCGAGACGAAGATGAACAGCAGCGAGGCCGCCCAGTAGCCGACGTCCCCCCAGGGGAAGCGACGACGGCTGGGCGCCTGCCGCCGAAGCGCAGCAGTCGTCGCCGTGGCAGCTTCGTGCCCGCCGCTCATGCCGCTGCGCGCTCGAAAGCCTTGCGCATCAGGCCCATGGCGACGATGCTCAGCAAGGCGATCATGAAGAACAGGCAGGTCGCTGCCGCCGAGCCGTAACCGACCAGGCCGAAGTCGATCAACTGCTCGCGTACGAACACCGACATGCTTTGCGTGTCGCGGCTGTTCGAGGTCATCACGTAGATCAGATCGAAGACGCGCAGCGCGTCGAGCGTGCGAAAGACCACCGCCACCAGGATTCCCGGCAGGATCAAGGGCAGTGTGATGCGACGGAACACCTGCCAGCGCGGCACGCCATCGACCTGCGCCGCCTCGTAGCAATCCACCGGCACCATCTGCAGCGCGGCCAGGATCAGCAGCGCCATGTAGGGCGTCGCTTTCCAGACATCGACCAGCACGATGCTGAACAGAGCGAGTTGCGGGTCAGCGGTCCACGCCAGCGGCGTGGCGATCAGGCCGAGCGCCAGCAGCTGCTGGTTGACGATGCCGAACTGGTCGTGCAGCATCCAGCTCCACATCTTGGCCGAAACCACCGTCGGGATCGCCCAGGGCACCAGCAGCGCCGCGCGCAACAGCGTGCGCAGCCGCGAAGGCTGGTTGAGCAGCAGCGCCACGCCCAGTCCGAGCAGGGTCTCGAGCGACACCGACAGGCCGGTAAACAGCAAGGTGTTGCCGACCGCGTGCCACCAGTCGGTGCTGGCCAGCAAGCCGTATTCGCCAACGTAGTTCTCCAGGCCGATGAAGGTGTAGTCGTCGAGGCGCGACAATTCGCTGTCGGTCAGGCTGAACCAGATCGTGCGCAGCAGCGGCCAGCCGCCGACTGCGGCGAGGACGAGCAGCATCGGCGCCGCCATCCACCAGGCGCGGCGCACGCGCTGCGCCGCCAGGCCGCCGCGTGGCACACTAGGAAAAGCCGCTTGAAGTACTGTCTCTGGCATGGCATCTCCGGGGCGACTCGCACGTCCGCTTATGGGCACTCGTCGCGCCCCGTGCGCAACAGGACCTTCTGGCCTGCGGCAGCGTATCCGCGAGCCTCAGCGCCAGGTGCCGCGCCGGCTCAGACGTTGCAGCGACGTTTCGAGCCTGGCCAGCGCCTGCGCTGGCGTTTCCCTGCCCGACAGCGTGTCGTGCGCGGCGTTCCAGAACTGGTGGCTGACCTGGTTGTAGCGCACACCGGTGACGCTCGTCGGCCGTGCGACGGCACTGGTGAAGGCGCTGAACAGCTCGCCCATGAAGGGGTTGGCCTGCAGGATCTCGGCGTCCTGGTAGAGCGCGCTGATCGTCGGGTTGAACGAGCCGCGCAAGGCGCGGTCTTTCTGCACCGCTGCACTGGTCATGTACAGGACCAGATTGGCCGCGGCGGCCGGGTGCTGCGAATATTTCGACACCGCCAGCGATTCGCCACCGAGCGTGGCCGCATGTTGCCCGGCGTCGTCGCCTCTGGGCAGCCGCGCGACGCCAACCTTGCCGCGGACGACACTGCCTTCGGCCTGCGCCAGCGCCCAGGCGTAAGGCCAGTTGCGCATGAATACCGCGTTGCCGGCCTGAAAGACGCCGCGCGACTCTTCTTCGGCGTAGTTGAGCACCGCCGTCGGCGAGATGCTGCCGACCCACGCGGCGGCTGTCTTCAGTGCCAGTGCAGCGCGCGGGTTGTTGACACTTATCTTGCCGTCGGCCTCGACAATGGCGCCACCGCCGTGGCTCGCCACCCACTCCAGCGCGTTGCAGCTCAGGCCTTCATAGGCACGACCCTGCCAGACTTAGCGCAGCCGTTGGCCGCAACCAAAAAGGTGTCGCCCCCGATACCGCCGGATTTAATTTGCGAGGACAATATCCTCAACCCCACGTAGGAGGTAGACCACCGCACGGCAAGGGAGGCGACATGGACATTTTCCTCAAGAAGCACCAAGAGTCAATCCTGGGTGTGGTCGAAGGCTTCGACCGGATCATCTTCAAGGGCTATTTGAGTTCGATGTTTCCGGATGGGTAAGTATTCGGTGAACCCGTAGCCCCCGCTTTTTTGGTCGGCGTGGTTCAGTCAGCGATTGGCGGGTAGACCGGAAATCTGGACTGGACACAGCAGCGGAAATCCGGCACCATGCGGCGCATGGACACGGGTGCGGACATCATTGGCGGAGGATCGGCGGCAAGTCACCGCCAAGTGGCGCCGTTCGCCGAGGTGTTGGTGACGTTGACCAAGGAGCAGGAAATCAAGCTCCGCTGGGAGGCCAGCTTCTGGCGGAGCCAACATCGACAAGCGCTGGTTCGGTTGGCGCAATCGGAGGCCGCTCATCGGGTGGAAATGGCGCAAGCGGCGGCGCGCGAGGCGGCCTTGCGCAGCGAACTGGAGCAGGCCAAGGGCAAGATCCGCGATCTGCAAAAACGCCTGTTTGGTCGCAAGTCAGAACGCTCTTCGGGAGCCGAGAAGAACCCGGCGGCGGACCAAAAATCGTCGCGAGCTCGAGGTCAGCAACCGGGAGCAGCGGGTCACGGGCGGAACCCGGAAAGTCACTTGCCGACGCAGATCGAGGTCATCGACATCGACTGCCCGCATTGCCCGGACTGTGGTCTGGGCTACGTCGACTTTCCCGGCACGGAAGACAGTGAAGTCCTCGAGATCGAGGTCAAGGCCTACCGCCGGAAGATCTGCCGGCGGCGCTACCGGCGGACCTGTCAGTGTTCGGGCGCGCGGGGTATTCTGACCGCGCCACCGCCGGCACGATTGATCCCGCGTGGAAAGTACGGCGTGTCGATCTGGGTGCACCTGCTGCTGTCGAAGTTCTTGTACGGCCAGCCGACGCATCGGCTTCTGCGAGACTTGTCCGACCACGGACTGACGCTCTCGGCAGGAACGGTGGCCGGCGGACTGCGTGCCTTGGCACCGCTGTTCGAGCCGCTTGAAGAAGCACTGCTTGGCCAACTACGCAGCGAGAAACAGTGGCACGCAGACGAGACCCGCTGGCGGGTCTTTGCCGAGACCGAAGGGAAGGTCGGACATCGCTGGTATTTCTGGGTGTTCCACGGCCCATCGGTCATCCACTTCGTGCTCGACCCGAGCCGCTCGGCGGCGGTGCCGATCCGGGAGCTCTCCGGTAGCGCCGGAGGAGTCATCATCTGTGATCGCTATTCGGCCTACAAGAAGCTCGCGCGAGTTCTTGACCACTTCATTCTGGCTTTCTGCTGGGCACATCAGCGGCGTGATTTCCTGGAACTGGCCAACGCCCATCCGGAGCTCGCGGACTGGGCACTGGCCTGGGTCGAGCAGATCGCTCAGCTCTACCACTTGAATGGACGGCGCCTGGAAGTCCGTAGCGACCCAGTACAGTGGGCCGAACGCGACCGCGCCTTGCGGCAGGCGATCACGCAAATGGCCAGTCAACGGGAAAGCGAACTGGCGAACCCGGCGCTCAAAATGCCGGCGAGCAAGGTGCTGCGAAGCATGCGCAAACATTGGTCCGGCCTGACCGTCTTTGTCGACCGCCCCGAGGTGGCGATGGACAATAATGCCGCCGAGCGCGCACAGCGCACGCCGGTGGTCGCACGCAAGAACTTCTATGGGTCGGGCAGTCTCTGGTCCGGCGCACTCGCCGCGACGATGTTCAGCTTGCTGCTGACGCTGCGCTTGTGGGGAATCAACCCGCGCACCTGGCTGACGGCGTATCTGGAGGCCTGCGCCGCCAACGGCAACCTGCCGCCGACGGACTTGAGTGCCTTTCTGCCCTGGGCGATGGCGACCGATCGACTGGCTCAGATGCGTGGCATCCCGGTCGATCAGAGCCGTCCCATCGATAGCTCGTGAAGCCTTATTGCGGGCGTCACTTTACCGACGACGAACTGCAGGCCCTCTGCCGCCTGATCGAAGCCCATCCTGGCAGCAGCCGCGCGCAACTGTCGCGCCAGGTGTGTGAGCTCTTCGACTGGCGTAAGCCCAATGGCGAGCTGAAGGATATGACCTGCCGGGTGGCCATGCTGCGTATGCAGGCCGACGGCCTGCTCACCCTGCCGGCGGCACGACGGGCCGCTCCTCGCCAACCCGAGTATCTGCCTACTCACGCCACCGATCCACAACCGTTGCTCACCCAGCCGGTGCATGAACTGCCGCCGCTGCGTCTGCATCAGGTCGTCGGTTCGGCGAACTCGCGTCTGTGGAACGAGTACATCGCCCGCTACCACTATCTCGGCCACACGCCCATGGCGGGCAGTCAGAGCCGCTACTTCGTCTTCGCCGGCGAGACCCTGGTCGCCTTGCTCAGCTTCGGCGCCAGCGCCTGGAAACTCGCCGCGCGCGAGCAATTCATCGGTTGGCACGATGAGCAGCGACAAAGGAACCTGCAACTGGTGGTGAACAATGCCCGCTTTCTGATCCTGCCCTGGATCCAGTGCAAGGGCCTGGCCTCCAAGATCCTCTCGCTTATGCAGCGGCAATTGCCCAAGGACTGGCTGGCGCGCTACGGCTACCGCCCCGTACTACTCGAAACCTTCGTCGAGACGCCCCGCCATCGCGGCACCTGCTACCAGGCCGCCAACTGGATCAAGGTCGGCCAAACCGCCGGCCGAGGCAAGAAGTGCCCCACCCGCAAGTCGATCCTCCCGATCAAGGATATCTGGCTCTATCCCCTTCACCGATCCTTCCGATCAGTCCTCTGCCGCTAACCCGCCTCGGCAATGGCGCTGGCGCGCTACGGGTTGGCCGAATACTTACCCGGATGGAGCGTTTGCTTGCTACCTGTCGAAGCGGGGCGTGCTGCTCAAGAATGCCGCGAAGTTCTTCGAGCGCGAAACCGAAACGGTCGTCCAACACGCCAAGACGATCGCCGCAGAAGCGGGGCGTCCCTACCGCTATCTGGCGTCTGCGCACACGCACGCCAGCGGTCGATCGAAGGAAGCGATGGCCCGTGCCATCGCCGAGCAAGACGAGATTACTGAAGGCCTGGTCTGCATCTTCTCGGTGATCGAACCCTGTGTCTCGTTTGCCATCGCCGGCAATCGCCAGACACAACGTCTGGAGGTCGTCCGGCGCAATCGCCGTTGCCTGCACCTGTACTGGTATCTGATCGACCCGGTTTTTGGCTGGATGCACGTGCGCATCCAGACCTGGGCGCCGTACGCCACTCAGATTTACGTCAATGGCCGGGAGTGGCTGTGTCGGCAACTGCCGCAAGTGGGTGTCGCCTTCGAGCGCAGCGACAACAAGATTGTCTGGGTGTCAGATTTCGAGGCCACCGCAAAACTGGCCGAGCAGTTCAATCACACCGACTGGCCAGCGTTCCTGATTCGTCAGGTGGCCCGCGTCAATCCGCTCTTGCCGGTCATCGCCGCGGCAAACTTCGACGGCTACTGGTTCGGCATCGACCAGGCCGAGGTCGCCACCGATATCCTGTTCAAGTCCAGAGCCGATCTCGAACGTATCCACCGGGACCTCGTCCATGCCGCCATCACCGGCTTCGGCGCCACGGACGTGATGCGCTTTCTCGGCCAAAAACCTCATCACGCCTTCACCGGCGAGGTCGTGATCGACAGCAAGAAGCGGCCCGAAGGTTGCCGGATCAAGTTCCGTATCCGACGTAACTCCGTCAAATTCTACGATCATCTCAATGTCTTGAGAATCGAGACCACCCTCAACAATCCGGCAGAGTTCAAGACCCTCACCTCCTCAGAAAATGCCGAGGGCAAGGTCGTCTGTCGGTGGTCGCCCATGCGTAAAGGGGTCTCGAATTTCTGGCGCTATGCCGAAGTCGCTCACGGTGCCAACTCGCGCCTGATCGACGCCTTGGCCAATGCTCCCCTTCAAGGCCAGGCGATCGAGGCCCTCGATCGCTTGTGCCGGTCACAGAGCAAAGCCGGTCGGCACGTCGCCGCTTTCAACCCGGTTACCCCGGAAAACGTCGCTCTGTTCTCGGCGCTGCTGGCCGGCGAGTTCGCCATCAATGGCTTTCGCAACCGCGATCTCCAGGGCAAGCTTTACTCGCTTCCTGCCAAAGACCCCGCTGAGATCAAGCGGCGCACGCACCGAACCAGCCGTCTGATCGCCAAACTGCGCGGTCATGGCTTGATCGCCAAGGTCACCAACTCTCGCCTCTACCGCCTCACGCAAAACGGCGTGAAAGCCATGTGGGCGGCGGTCCGCTGCCGCCGTATCGACTTCCCAAGCGCTTTCAACATGTCAGAATCATTCGTGCAATAGAGACAAGTTTTGCGGGGGAATTTCATAGCCCCACATCCGCTGCTTGCCGGCCGCCCGCTCGCCGTCCTGGATCCTGCGCGCGCTGGCCGTCAGCACGTTCCACGTTTCCGGCACCTGTTGCCCGTACTTCTGCAGCAGGTCGCTGCGGTAGAAGAGCAGCCCGGCGTTGGCGAACCAGGGCATGGCGACGAGTCGGCCGTGGCTGCTGTTGTTGGCGATAAAGCCCGGAAAGTGTGCTTTCTCGACGCCACTGGCGTAAGGCCGCAGGTCGAGCAAGTGGCTACCGAGCAGGCCCGGCCAGATGACATCGACCTGCAGGACATCGACCTTGTCGGAGCGCGCCGACAGCAACTGCTGGTACAAGGCCAGCCGTTCGCTGGCGTCGTTGGGCGGGGTGACGATGTTCACCGTGTTGCCCGTCTTCCTGGCCCAGGCTTCGGCGGCCCCTTTACAGAATTCGAGTTCCTGGCCGACGCCCGAGCAGGCGATACTGATCGTCGCCGCGTGCGCGGTGCCCAGGGCGCTCGCGAACAGGGCGCTGGCGAAAAGCAGGGCGCGGGCGGTGCGTGCCGAAAGGTGGTTCATGCGCTGTCTCCCGTGTGTTTTCGTTGCCGCAAATGGTCAACGCTGCGCAACGCCCCGGTGCTGTCCAGGTGCGGGTTGCGCTGCGGGAAAGCGACGTAGAAGAACGATTTCGAGCACGGTCGGCAGCCGCCTGACCCGCAGCATGCTGGCGATGGCGCAGAGCACGGCCAGGCCGAGATCGCCAACGATGATCGGCAAGCGCCGCCGGTCGGTGTTCGACGGGCGGCGCTTAGGCCAGGAAACGCAGAAACGGGGTCACGTTTTGCCTATTGCCCGAGGCACGGGCAAGACCTGACTCCGCGCGCGCCGGCCTTGCTGATGCCGGCGTTGCGCAGGAGACGGGTCGCTGATGATCAGCCGCGTTGGCGGCGACGTGCCAGTTGCATCCCTACGAAACCCAGCCCAACCAGGGCCAGCGAAAGCGGCTCGGGAACTGGTTTGGGATCACCCTTCGCTGTCGCCGCGGCGAGGAGATACGAACCGCCGAATCGGAAGGTGTCGAAGGTGCCTTCGCCGAGATCCAGCCGGATGCCGCGGAAAGCAAAGTCATTGAAACCGCCCGGGGTCGAGATCGGCGCAAGGGCGGCGAGATCGAAGCTGGCGACTTCCAGGCCCGCCGACCACACCGAAATCACCGGTGGATCGCCAACGCCTGGGGCGTAATTGAAAAAGGCGCCGAACTCGCTGATCGGGGTGGCGAAAGCGAACTGCGCATAGCCCGTGCCGCTGTCCACACCGGCGTAAACCGACGGCAGGCCAAAGCTGCCGTTTGCGCCCAGACCGTAGGATCCCTGGCCGAGCACCGAACCGCTACCGGAATTACCGCCACCGCCGGGTGCTGCCGTAAAAGTGATCCCGCCCGGGATGGGTTCCGGACCGAAAGTGAAGTTGTAGGAGCCGTTGGCGTACGCCGAAAGATCCAATGCCGGTCCGGCGTAGGTGGCATGGTCGGTGAGCAGCGTCGCCGCTTGGGCGCCGCCGGCAAAGGCCAATGCTACGAGAAGGGACAGTCGTTTCATGGGAAATTCTCCTTGTCTGGGGTTGAAGTGCGTCACGCTATCAACAAAGCAAAATGCGTGCCTATTAGAAAAGTCTATACGAAACAATGGCTCGGCTTGGGGTGCTGCTGCGCCGTGTAAAAATTTCCGACAGCTTTTGTCGCTGGGCAGCAAGAGCGTTGAGCAAGACCGGGAAATCCCCTGGCTCGCCCGAGGTGGCTGGAGAATAAGGTCGGCACGCCATCGCCGCCGATGACGCGGTCCCCGGTTGCCGGGCGCAGGCGTGTGACGAGCATGCCGGTGCCCTCGCGATAGCGGCGCTGGTGAGCGACCAGATCGCGCGGCGTCAGGCGCAGCGCGCCGCCCCGGCCCGCGTCGAGCAGGCTGCAGAGCAGCGCCTCCTGGTAGTGCCGTTCGCTGCCCACCGCGAGGTGTGCAATCTTCTGGCTGGCCTTCGGAGTGCGCCGCCAAGAAAACGACGGCGCCCAATAGTTAGCGGTTACACTGATTTCAGCTTCGCGGCGGTCACTGCCGGCGGCGGGCTGCGTAGCGACCACGGCGCTACGCGCCGCTCCTTCCACGCCCGAGGCCATGCCGGAGCAAATGTCGTAAGCGATCAGTTCCTCTGGACCAGGCGATGGGAATTCGTGCAATCAAGGCAAGTTCCGCCTAACGAAAATCGAGGGCCTCATGAACGTACATCCAGCAACGCTCAAACAAGTCGGAATGACTCTGGGGTGATCATCATGACCGCGGCGTTTCCCCACGCCAACGCGATTGCCGCCAACCGAATATTCAATCTGCACCTGAAGAACATCGACTCCAAGCCAGCGACCTTCACGATCAAGACGGTTGGCCCCTGTTATGAGGGAAGTCCGGGCTTGGGCGAGATTTTTGCGAACGTTGCCCCGGGCGCGCAAGCGACGATCACCCTCGCCCGAATCCAGGGGCACGGGTGTGACGGCAAGGGCGGCGAACTCGGTGTCGAGTTCAATCCGCCAGACGGACATCGAAGCATCCAGAACTTTCAGTTTGACAACGCCGGTTCGCACTGGCTGACCGCGGCCGCCAACACCTACGGCGGAAAATTGAGCGCCAAGGCGGCTGACGAGAGCTATACGTATACGACCGTTCAGAGCCTGAAGGTCAGCGCCGGCAAAGCGATCGGCAGCTGGGAACCCGTCTGCGCGGGAATGTGCAACAGGAACCGTTCGAAAGAGACGACGCTCCAGAAGACGGCCGAAACGACCCACAGTCAAGAGACCATGAACGCCGTATCGGTGGCCCTTGAAGCGGGCGTCGAGTTTGGCGGGGCGTCGGCCAAGACCACCGTCACGGCGAGCCAGGAGAAGCGGATCGGACAGTCGATGAGCGAATCCTTCATGCGCGGCGAAACCAATACGGACACCAGCAATTACGTCCTGTCAACGGCGGAAATGAGGGGCCTTAACATCTATGCGGTCTGGCAATGGGCGGCGAAGACGAAGCTGAATACGGGCGAAGAGATCGTCGTGTTGAGTAACAACATTACCTGTACGCGGAATGCGGAAAAGCCAAAGTACCTGCCGGGAAGCCCTGAAGATCTGGTCGCCTGCAAAGGCGGAGCGGCACCAGCGGCCAGCGCGGCGGCGCCGGCAGCGGCATCTGTGCCGGATCTGCAAGGGACTTATCAGCGGGAGTCGGCGCAGAACGATTGGCACAAGGGGACGCTGCGCGGGCAGCCCCTGCGCTGGACGAATGCGGCTGGTGCGACCTGGGGTTTTGACGCGCAACCGCTCCGCGTTTCGGCGACCGAGCTGGTGTTGCAGACCAATACCGAGAATCCCTACTTCAAGTCGGGTGGCAAGACCTTCGACTTTGTTCTCGAAAACGGCAAGGTCGTCGGTTTTCGCTTCTTTGGCGAGAAGGAAATGTACCGGCGGACCGGCAACTGAATCGGCGCGCCAGCGCGCTTGAATGGTGATGGCGCAGGGCGCGATCGCGCCCTGCGCTTCTTCAAAAACCTTGAGCTACCGAGCCTTGCGCTGCGGTAGAAGGGCAATTCATCGAACCGCCGGCTGCATGCCCTGTCGTCCGGTGGGGCAGGAGCGGAGGAGTCCGGGAGGTCTTCTCGCATGGCGATCAACTACCGACGATTAACGAAGGAGGCGGCATGGGCTGGTTTTCGAAGGCGGACAAGGATTTCTTTCTGGCGACGGTCGAGCCGGGCACGCACAGCGTGCGCATCGACAAATATCTCGGCGTCGTGAATGGCGAGGCGATCATCGGCGCCAATATTTTCCGCGATCTTTTCGCGTCCGTACGAGACGTCGTCGGCGGTCGTGCCGGTGGCTATGAGCGGGCGCTCTCGGGCGCCCGCGATGCAGCGATGGAGGACATGATCGAGGCGGCGAAGGAGATGGGAGCCAACGGCGTCGTCGGAGTCGACTTTGACTACGAAGTGCTCGGGGAAACCAACGGCATGATGATGGTGGCAGTCAGTGGAACGGCGGTCAGGATCGCCTGAGTGCCGGCTGGCACGCGAACATCGCGGCGGCCATTTTCGACGCCCCCCAGCCAAGGGTCTCGACCTTCATCACCAGGGGCCTTGGCGACTGTCATGACGCTTAGTCGAGCCTGGCGCCCGCCACGTCGTCTTTCGCGCTTTGTCCGGGAATCGTCATGTACAGGCGCTTGTCCCTGCCGCCAGAGCCGGAGAAGACGTTGGCTCTGAGCCTTGGTGTCACTATCCTGGGTTGATACAACTGGTAGAGCTGCGTCACCAGTTGTACGTAATTGCGCGTTTCCGGATACGGCGGAATGGTGTTCTTGTGCTGCTGGACGGCGCCTTCGCCGGCGTTGTAGGAAGCCAGCACCAGATCTTGCTGATCTGGAAACAGGCGCTGAAGGTCACGCAGGTAACGCGCCGCCAAGCGGATATTGGTCTTGGGGTCGCTCAACTTCTCTTCAAGGGTATTCTTCTTGTCGCCGCGCAAGCCATAGCGCTCGGCCGTAGCCGGCATGACCTGCATCAGGCCAATCGCTCCCTTGGGCGAAATCGCGTCGGGATTAAAACCCGATTCGGCCGCCATGACGGCCTTGAGCAAGGCGGAATCGACGGCGAAGTCGTCGCCGGCCGATTTCAGGAAGGGCTCGAATTTCTTCAGGTTTGGATGTTTGGACAAATAGCGCAACACTTCGGGCCTTTCTGCACCGCTGGCCAGCGATGAAGACGAATACAGCGCATCGCCGCGCGCGAATAACTGGTAGCGCGCATCGATCTTTTCGGTGGCCAGGTGTGCGACGCCTTGTTCGTCGACGTAACCATAAATGCTCGCCAGGGCGCTCGCCGAAGCGACGTAGAGGGCAAGCGCGAGAACAAGACGGTTAATCAGCATTCGCTGGCATTCGGTAGTGTTGCATTCTTGACGAGACCTTCAGCAAGCCTGCAAGCAAGGCTGGGCCGAAGCGTTGTGATCGCTGACATAGGCATCTGCCAAAGCGCTTGTGGGTTCCCTGAAGGGAAAGCATCCCGCTCGGCGAGCGTTGCCGGGCGCCACGGCCGACGCAGCGTCAACGCCAGGAGAAAGATCTCTGGATTGCCATGTCGGCTGCGCCGCCGCGCAATGACGCGCGGACCAGGCACCTCGCGAGGGAATCGCTGCCGCTCCGTGCTCAGAGTGCAACACTATACTGGTTGCCGGCGTTGCCGTCGCATTCACGGAACGTTTCGGCGAGCGGCGCCGCCGCATCAGCTCCTGGGGACCACGTCGCTCACCGGCGACGACTCGATCTGCGACAGCAATTGCTGCAGCGCCTGCCGCAGCGACGTCGCTTCGGCCGTCGCGGCATTGGCTTCGACGAGCGACAGCGCCCAGCGGGCGATCGCCGCGGCCGCTTCGGCGTCGCCACGCGTGCGCGCTTGTTCCGCCCACAGCTTCGCCTGACGAAGGAAATCAGCGTCGAAGGCGACTGCCAGCTCGTTCGCCGCCAGCGTCTGGCAAAGCCGCACGCCCGGGGCGCCGGCTGCCGCCGTCAAGCGGACGTCGCTGTCGCTGCCGTCAGCGCCGGCCTTGCCCGAGGCCGCGCGCGACGCCAGGCCGAAAGTCCTTCGCGCCCACGCCGCTTCCGGGGCGCGAGAGCCCAGCAGCGGCGTGATGGAGTCCTTGAACCATTGATAGCGGTACAAACGATGCTGCCCGCCAAGGCCGGCGTCACCGCCCTTGGCGCCCTTGCCAGGCGCCGCGCAGCCGCCGGGCGGCCCGCCTTCGACGCCAGTGTCGAGCGCTGCTGGCAGCGCCTCGCCGATCGTCACGTCGATCGTGCCGCCATCGCCACCGCGTCCCGGGCGCCCGGGCGGCCCGCCGTCGCCGCCCCTGGCGCCGTCATGACCCGGCTCGCCGTAAGCCACCGACAGAAAATACGACAGCCCGAACTTCTTCAGAACGCGGCCGCCAAAGCGGCCACCGGTCTTGCGCGGATTGAACGCACCGTTGCTCGCCGACGCCGTCGTCGGCTGCACGCCCTTGCCGCCGCCCTGGCTGTCGCCGCCACAAGAACCGCAGGCGAGCAGGCGCGGCGCCGATCGCACGCGCTGGCAGACGATGCGCACGACGCCGCCGGCGACGCCGGCAACGCCGTCCTGACCGCGCTGCCCGTCGACGGCCGGCGCTGTACCGCTGGCGGCCGAAGCTTCGCTCCAGGGGGTTGGCGGTGTGCGGCCGCTGACGTCGATGATCGCGTCGCTGCCAACCATTTCGCGACAACGAAGATGCAAGCGGCCACCCGGCAAGGCGAATTCGCCGCGGACGCGTAGCTGGTCGGCGTCGACGGCGAGCTGCGTGATGCCGCCGGCGAGCAGCGTTCGGGCCAGAGTGGCGTCGAGCTCGACACGTCGGCCGACGATCCGCAAGCGTGACTTCTCAGGCATCGTTTCCTCCCGCGTCGTCGGCCAGGACGTCCACCACGAAGCGCTCGATCAGTGGCGCGGCTGGCGTGCTCTGGCTGCCGGCCGGCATGCTGCGGAGTCCGGCAGCGTCTCCGACTCCGGTGACTCCGGTGAATCCGGTGAATCCGGTGAATCCGGTGAATCCGCTGATCACCGCCGACCCGGAAAACTGCAGTTCGAGGCATTCGCACGCCGACAGGTCGAGCCCAGGAATACCGCCGACCGGAAGGCTCACGCGCCATTCGGTGAACGGCGTTGGTTCGAAAAAGACAGCGGCCATGCGGGCTATCGGTTCGCCGCCGAAGCTCACCTCGGTCGCCGTATCGACGTCGCCGGCTACCGGCAACTGGCTCACTCCGCTCCGGTGCCGGTAGCCGAATCCCAGGCGCAAGGGGCGCCCGGCGAAATCGAAGGCGCGCTCGGGGCGGCCATAGCGGTCGCGGTAATGGTCGCTGGTCGACAGTTGCAAAAGGATCTCGGTGCCCGGCGGGCAGCGTGCGCCGCGCAGGTAGGCACGCACCTGCGAAACGCGGATGCGTGCGTAGTGGGGGAAGTTTTCGGCGGCCATCGGCAGGTCGATGGCCAACGTTCCGTGCGTCGCGAACTGCTCGCGGCGGGTCGCGTCGAATTCCACCGACAACGATTGGCGCCAGGCTTGCGGCCGCGGATCGAAGCGCTCAAAGGCCTGTACCAGATCGTCGGCGGCGCGAGCGAGCGCAGCGCGTAGTTCGGCGGTACTCAGCGCCGGGTCGGCGCTGGCCTGGCCGTCGTCGAGGGCAAAATAATGGTGCGCAGCGGCAAGATTGTCGATCGCCAGCACGACCCGCGCCTTGATATCGTCACGCGCGCGCTCGAAGCGCAGGCGCAGCGATTCCTGCAGCGGCTGGTCGGCAGCGATGGCCGCGATCTCGGTAGCCACCGTCTCCTGGTCGGCCTCGTCGCGCTCGAGCGTCCACACCATCTGCAGGAAACCCTGGGCGTCGGCGACGACGTGCTCCTGGGCGAAGAACCTGGCCTTGCCGCGAATCGCCAGCTTGCGCAGTTCGCTGAGGTAGTCCTGCGCCCCCGGCACCTCGGCGTCGATCGCCGGCTGCAGCAAGGGGCCAAGATCCTCGACCAGCAGGTCCCAGTCCTCGGCAGCGATACTCGAGCCGGCGTCGGGCAGCGTTTGCGCTTCGCTCGCGATCCTGGCCGCCAGCTCGGTGGCGGAAATTCCCGCGGCGACGGCTTCGCGAACTTTGTTGAGCCCGTCGATGATCGATTTCAGCGTCTCGACGCCGCCGACCGCGTCGACCAGGCGCTTGATCGCCGCGATCAGGCGGGCAATACGGCTGGCGGCAAGCGCGGCGCCGGCGGTCGCCTCGGCCGCTGCCGCCGTTCCGGCCGCCGCGCCGACGGGGTTGGCCACGCACACCGCGGCGATCGCGATGCCGATGCCCAGCGCCGCTTGCAGTGACGCCCAAATGATCTGTTCGCGCTGCCAGCGGTCGAGCCCGTCGTCGAATTTTCTGCGGGCCTCGTTCGCGCTGCGCAGCTGCTCTCTTAGATGCGCGTCTTTCTGCTCCAGCAAGCCGCGCGACGCAGCCAGATTCCCTTCGCTCTGCTCGAACAGATTCCGCGTCAAGCGGGCGGCGCTGGCCACTCGCGCCAGCAGACTCTGCGCCGCGCCCTGGCGCACGCCGAGATCGTACTGGCGGTCGTCGACGACCCGCAGATCGTCCTCCACCGCCGCGAGCGCGTCGACCAGCGCCTGCGCCTGCGTGACGTAGAGCTGGCGGTCGAGGTAGGGCAGCAGCGCAAAGCGGCGTGTCGGTGAACGCAAGACGCTGAGGAGTTGCATGCTCTCGGCAAAGAGCCGCGCCTGTCGTGGGTCGCCGACGCTGCCGCTGACCACCCAGCGCGCACGCTCGAGAGCGTCGGCGGGGGCGCGTACGCGCCGGGCGCGCGCGGACTGCAGCACGCTGATCAGCAGCAGCGGGTCGCCCGGCAGGTCGGCGAGCTCGCTGACCTCGAGCTGCGTTTCGTTGCCCGCCGCCGTGCAACGCAGCGCATAGCCCTGTGGCGTGGTTGCCGCCACCTCGAGCGGCACTTTGAGGCCGCTGAAGCGCAGCGCGAAGGCGGCTGCTGCTTGGCCCTCGATGCGGCCGACGAATACCCGCCACGACGACTCTTGCAGCGCAGCGGCGAAGGCGATAGTCGCCGGCGTCGGGCAAACGAGGACGCGCACGTGCAGGTCCAGCGAACGGACGAGGAGGTCTACCGAGCAGTCGACGAGCAACTTGTCGGCACAGATCAGCACCGGCTGCTCGGGCGGCAGCTGCCGCAGTTCGTCGCTGATCGCCGCCAGCGAGAGCTGGCCAAAGTGCACGAAGCGCTTGACGGCCTGGCTTGATTCGCTGCTGGCCATCATTTCGCCGCTCGCGACTTCTTCCGGCGCTTCTTGCCCGCTTGGTACACACGTTCGAGTCGCACCAGCGCGGCGTCCTGCTGGCGGATACGGGCGATCTGGCGGACCGCCTTGTCGTACTTCTCCTGGGTGACGTCGTCACCCATCAGCGCGGCCGCCAGAACGGCACTCTGGATGGCGTTGAGCGGTGCCTTCGACGGCGCCGGGGCGGTGTGCAGCAGCGCGCGTGGGCGGGGGATCTCGGGCAGGTCGCTACGCGGTGTGCTGCGGCTGAGCACCGGCGCCAGCGTCGGCGCCGCCGCGACGCGCCGGCTCTTCAGCCAGTCTTTGCCGGCGCGGCTGGAAAGGTTCTGCCAATCGCGCAGCGTCGCCAGGATAGCCGTGTGGTCGTATTCGGTGCCGCCAGTTGGCGCGCGAAAAACCGTCCCCGGCTCGATCCACGGTGAAACCAGCACCGCCGGCACGCGGACGCCGTAGCGATCGAAAGCAAAGGGTTTCTGGGGCTTGCTGGCATCCGGTCTGACCGCTCCCCACGGTGTCGCTACATGGTCGTAGCAACCGCCGTGCTCGTCGTAGGTGATGACCAGTAGCGTGTTGCGCCAGCCCGGTCCGCTGCTCACCGCTTGCCACACCTCGTGCAGAAAGTTGTCGCCCAAGGCCACGTCGTGCGGCGGATGCTGGTCGTTCTTCTTTTCGAGAAAGCTTGGCTCGACGAAGGAGTATGACGGCAGCGTGCCGAGCGCGGCGTCGTTGCAGAACTCGGTGAAGCCACGGAAATGCCCCTGCAGCAATGGATTGCCGAGCTGCGTGACGAACTGCGAGCGGGTCAGCGTCGGCGTGATGATGCTGTCGGCGTAAACTTTCCAGGTGACGCCGAGCTCGTGCAGGACGTTGAAGATGGTCGGCGTGTTGTAGTACAGCGGATTCGGCGGCGTCCAGTCGTCGACGTCCTTGTCGAGGTTGTTCACCCGCCCGCAGGACGTGCCGGCATGGACAAAGGCTCGATTGGGCCAGGTTTGGCAGGGCAGCGACGCGAACCAGCGATCGCACACCGCGTAGTTGCGCGCCAGCGCCGAGAGCACCGGCAGCTGCGCCGGACTGAAGCAGTCCATGATCAGCCGCGGGTCGGCCTTGGGCTGTTCGCTCGAGCGGATCGCGTCGGCGAAATCGGCGACGAAGCCCTGCATGTCGGCGAGCTTGCCGGTGGTGGGTTGCTGGGTGCCGAACAACTGGCGGCTCATGTAGCGGAACTGCTCGTGCGGATCCGGGTCGGGAACGATCATCGAGCGTGCTCGCTGCGTGGCGTAGGCGCGGCGGTCTTCGGGCACCTGCTCGGGCGGCTTGCCGATGTCGGCGGCGTCGATCGGATTCCAGTAACGCCTCGCTTCGAGTCCGTCAAAAGTCGCTGGCTGTTGCGCCGGAATGTTGTGCGGTGCTTGGTTGCCCTGGTCGGCGTAAAGCCAACCGAGGAGATTGTCGAACGAGCGGTTCTCCATCATCACCACGACGACGTGCGCAATCTGCGCCTTGCCGAGCGGCAGCAAGGGCGCGCGTGGCCAGGCGAATGGCCAGCGTTCGTCGACCTGCCACGGGCTGCCGGGCAGATTGCGCCCGCCGACCATGGCTTCGCCTTTGGCCTGCGCTCGCACGCTGCTCGCCGCCAGGTCGAGGGTCAGCGTCAGCGAAGCGGTGAAGCCGCTGCGCAGGCGACGCGGGCCGAGCATGGCGTTTACGCGGAAGCTGCGGCTGAGCTTGCGTGCTGACAAGCGGCCCGAGCCGAGGCGCTGGCGACCGGCCTTCGGCAGCGGCTTGGGAACCACGAAGTAGGCCGTCACCTGCAGCTGGTCGGCGCGAACCACCTCATAGTCGATCTCGAAGACTCCAGCGTAGCGAATCGTAGGCATGGCTTCCTCCGACTGACACGAACTTCAACAGGGCTTGACGCAGTATCCCGGACTCGGGTTGCCGGAGTCAAACGACGATTTTCGGCCAGTCCGCGATCGGCGCCGCGCCGTTGGCGCGCTCGCCGCGTTCTGCAAGCAATCGCCCGGGCTGTCGTCTGGACTTCGTTTGGCCGTCGTTTGGCTTAATGCAGGGCAAACAGCGTCAGCTGCATGGCCTGCTTGCGGACTTCCAGCAGCTGCCGGTAGTCGGCACTCGCCGCCCAGCGGCTGGCGTCTGCCAAAGTCGGAAATTCGAGTTCGACGAAGGCGTCGAAGGCGCCGCAGTTGAGCTCGTTCCAGTACGAATGCACCAGCGTTCGCCGGTCGGTGATCACGCCGCCGTATTTTTCGACGGTCACCCCAACTTTGCTTCGGTACTCGTCAAAGGCCGCGGCATCGACGAGCTTGATCAGGCCGATCAGTTTCGTTGCCATGCTGTTCTCCCGCGCCCTTGCGTCCTGCCCAGCGTCGCGCTTGCGCTTGCCGCTGGTCGTCGGTGGTCGCCGCTGCTGCTGCCGAAAGCGAGGGCAAGGACGATCAACGTGGCCTGCTGAAGTCGTCGGCTAGCCACGCGCTGGCGCTGTTGACGCTCAGTTTGAATCCGGCGTGCACGCGGACCTCTGCCAGTTGCTCGCCGAGCGCGTCGTGCGCGGCCAGCAAGGCGTGCGGGTCGTACTCGTCGGGGACGATATCGAGCGTCACCGTGATCCGTCCGGCCGGCGTGTCCACGTTCACGCTCTTGTGATACAGCGCATACAACTGCTGCTCGTGACGGCGCAGGACTTCCGACGCCGTCTTGACCAGCGTGTTGAATGCCGAGGTGTCAAGCGGTTTGGGGTTCTTCTTGTCACGACCCATGGTCCATGGGCCGACCAGTGCCGGCTCGGCTTCGCCGTCCTTGCTCATCGCCACCGCCCAGCCTTCGCCGTCCTCGTTCTTGATAACGCGTGCCGTCCAGCCGTTGCTGACCCACAGCCGCGGTTCGTTTACGGCGGTCGGCGCTTCGCTCTCGCTGGTCGCGTCTGATGCCTCGTCTCGCATGCTGATCTTTCCTATTTCTTGCCGCCATCTCTTGGCGAGGACGCGCTGCTGCTGGTCTTCGCGTCCGGCGCTTGCCGGTGGTTGCCAATCACCCCCTTGAGCGGGCAGATCTTGAATGCCGGGCACTTCTGGCAGCCGGCGACGACGGCTATTGGGCAAAGAGTCATGGTCGTTCCTGGTGATTTTGCGGGAGTCGACGAGTATGAACGCGATGCTCGCCAGAAAGTAGGGTGCTTTACCTAAGGCCGTATCTCGTACGTCCCTTTCCGGCAATCGTCGACGATCAGCAGTTGTCGCCCGGTCAGCAGGCCGACCGAGACCGCCGATTCCGAAACGGGCTTTACGGCACCGGTCAGCGGCGCTGCTAGTGGGCAGCGACCGGCGTCAAGCAGCTGCTCACCGTTCATCCCGACGATCCGCAGCTGCCGGCGCGTCGTGTCGGGGACCAGCAGGTACATCCGGTCGGCGATCGACACGACGGTCGACAAGGCAAGCTCGGGCGAGCCATAGACGTGATTCGAGAAGCCATCGAGCGCGGCTATTTCGAGCAAGTCGCTGCCCTCTCGCCGGAAGACCTTCAAGCGGCCGCCGACGTGCGGCGTGATGACCGCGGCGATCTCGGCGCGTCCGTCGCTGTCGAGGTCGGCAACGCCGACCGGGTTCAGCCAGCGCATCGGCGTACCGATCGCTGCCGATTGTGCGGTGATTTCGAGGCGCTTGGCGCGCAAGCCGATCATCACCAGCCGCGATCCCTTTTCGCGCTGGCTGACGATGGCGAGAATTTCTTGAGGATCATCCGCTGCCAGCCTGACCAGCCGTGGCTCGAGATCCTCGAACACCTCGTCGTCGGGAAGCTGCAGGCTGAGCTCGCGGCCGCTGTCGGTGCGCGCTGTCAGGCGAGCATACTCGTGTGGTCGGCCGAGCGCGAAGTGGCCGTAACGATCAACCGGTGCGTCATAGTGCGCGGCGATTATGGCTTCGGCGCCGGCTGCTCCTGCGGCTGCTGCGCAAAGCGCGAAAAGTGCGACTAACGCAGCGATGGCGAACGCGCGGTGCGGTGCTGCGCTCACCAGCTGAAACCATCTGAACATGGCGGCTCATTGGTGCTGACGCACAGGCGTCAGGTGGAGGTGCGGGGTAGGGCCGTCCCGGGCGAAGGCGATGGGCACCTGCGCTTGCTCAACCGAGGGACGAAAAGCCTGGCGGCGCAAGGGCTTCAATGTGCTGCAGCAGCCAGCCCGAAGTCAACAGCTAACAGCTTGCCGTCGCTTTTTCGCTGTGGCGAAAAGCGAAGGTCGATCGGGGTGCCCGGCAACAAGTGCCGGCCATCGGCGACGTGCTGGACGACGACGCGTAGAATGCCCTGGTGATCCCGCCCAAAGACGGTGGCTAAATAACTCACGACGCGAATGGATTCGAGTAAATGACATTTCCGATGATCGGCCTGCAGAGCAGCCGCTTGCCACTGGCCGTGCAAAACGTCTGCCTGGCCCCGGCGTGGGGAGCCTGAGGTGATGGCTCGCGTTCGCCACGGCGTGTGTTTCGCTATCGCTTGCGCCTTGCTTTCGGGATGCGTCAGGTTTCCCGCGAGTCCTGCCGAAGGCGCGATTTTCGTTCCATCACCGAACCACAACGCGCGTCGGCCGGATTTCGTGATCCTCCACCACACCACGAACAGCAACGCCGAGCAGGCGCTCAAGACGCTTACCGACCCGGCCCGTGGCGTCAGCTCGCATTATCTGGTCGGCCGCGACGGCACGCTCTACCAACTGGTTGATGAAGAAAGGCGCGCCTGGCACGCGGGGGCGTCGTACTGGGGCGGTAACACCGATCTGAACTCGGCGTCTATTGGCATCGAACTCGACAACACGGGCAGCGAACCCTACCCGGAAGCACAGATCGTCGTCCTCCTCGATCTGTTGCGGGGCCTAAAAGAGCGCTACCGCATCCCGGCGAGCAATTTCCTCGGGCACGGCGATGTGGCGCCGGGTCGAAAAGTCGATCCGGGCCGACTCTTCCCCTGGCAACGTCTGGCGAACGAGGGCTTTGGCTTGTGGTGCAAGGAAGTAGCGTTTGCGCCGCTAGCCGCTTCCTTCGATTCTCAGGTTGCCCTGCAGGGCATCGGTTACGATGTCTCGGACCCTGCCGCCGCCCTGGCGGCATTTCGTCGGCATTTCATCGGCAGCGATAGCGAGGGAGACGCCAGCGACGAGGAACGGCAACTGCTGCAGTGCTTGCTGATCGCCAAGCGCCAGGAAGCCGGATCATGAACCGATGCCACGGACACTGCGGGCGCCACGGCCGCTACGGGCACTACATCGCCGCCTTGTTGCTGGCTGCCTGGCTGACGATTGGCCTGGCCGCTGCGGCCGAGGGCAGCCCCTGGGCGCTGCTCACGGCTCCCAGCGATGGCCCCGGCGAAGTCATCGGATCGGTCTCCAATGGCTGCATCGCAGGAGCGCAAGCGCTGCCAGCCGAGGGCGAGGGCTACGTCAGCATCCGCCGCTACCGCAATCGCTTTTACGGTCATGGCGAGCTGTTGCGCCTGGTCTCGGAGCTCGCCCGCGGTCAGGCCAGGCGCGGCCACGGCCTGGTGATGGTCGGTGATCTGAGCCAACCCAGGGGCGGCCTGATGTCGAGTTCGCACCGCAGCCACCAGAATGGACTGGATGTCGACATCTGGTTCCAACTCGCCGCCTCCGCGGAGGCTGCCAACCGCGATACGGCAAACCAGGCCGATCCACCCAGCATGGTCAGCGCGGACGGTGAGAGCTTGAGCGCCCTTTGGGGCGATGACCAGCAGGCCCTGCTCAAGGCCGCAGCCGACGACCCGAGGGTGGACCGCATTTTCGTCAATCCGGTCATCAAGCGCGGCCTGTGCGCAAGCGAAGGCGAGCACGCATGGCTGCGCAAGCTCCGTCCCTGGTTTGGCCACGATGCCCACTTTCACGTCCGTTTGCGCTGCCCCGGGGACAGCCGCCAGTGCGATCAGCAGGCGGCCCTCCCGGCCGGTGACGGCTGCGGCAAGGATCTGGACTGGTGGTTCAGTGACGAGGCCCGCCAGCCGCTCAAACGCTCGGTCCCCCGGGCAGAGCCCGTGCTGCCCGCAGCTTGCCGGGCGCTGCTGTCGATCAACTGAGCGGCAACCCGGCAGCGAAGTTCGTTCCTCCGAGTGGGCCGGCGGCGCTGGCGAGCCTGTGAGCGGCAGGTGAGCGAAGTCCGGGTCGGGGCCGCGATCATCGAGATCGTCGGGGTCATCGACGAGCGGCTATGCGAATGTGAGCTGCCGTGGCCGTGGCGCCCAGTTGGCAAGGCCGCAGCGCTTGAAATGGGGCAATTGGCGGACACTTCAATGCCGTTTGCCAAGCGCCAGGCCGATAAGCCAGGTGCTCGTCTCGCTGTCGAGTTTCTTTACACGTGTCGCCAGGTGGCGGCGCGTCGGTCGGATGGTAGCCCATAAAACAAGCATTAAATAATACAATTAATGGGCATGTGTGATTTTTGGCACGAATCGTGCTTTTTTCTTGTGTTTGGTTTTATCGTCGTTCGGGAATTTCCCTTTCAACGCTTGCATACATTTGGAGAACTGCACATGAAGCACAAGAATCGACTTCTGGCCGCGCTCGTGGCCTCGATCGGCCTCGCCGCAGCTTCGGCGGCCAACGCCGGAGCACTCTGGGAATTCGCCTCTGCCGGCAACAGCTTTACCAATGGTAGCTGGGACTTCGCAGCATCGTTCCAGGTAAATACAGACGTTTCGGCGACAGGTTTGGGCTATTACGCGGACCCCAGCACGGGCTCGGTAGACGCCAACGCAGTGGCCTTGTACCAGTGCGACAACGCCGACTGTACCGGCACCGGCGCCCTGCTGGCCTCGGTGGTCGTTGACAATAGCTACCCGCTGACTGGCCACTTCCGCTATGTGACCATCAGTCCCGTCTTGCTGCTGGCAGGCAATTCGTATCAGGTCGCCGGTGTCAGCAGTGGCGACAACTACACGTGGAACGATCCTGGCTTTGCCACTGATCCGGCGATCACCCTGATCGCTCTCGGCGGCCAGGTTGGCCGGTGGCAAGCGGGCGGCACGCCTGACTTCCTGAACTTCGGCCGAAACGATATCGTTGGCCTGGATGGATTCTGGGGGCCAAACGTCTTTGTTGGCGTACCGACCTTTACCGAAACTCCTGAGCCCGCTTCGCTGGCCCTGCTTGGCCTCGGTCTGGTTGGTCTTGCTGCGGCGCGCCGCAGGCAGCACAAGGCTTAATCGCCGCTTCGCTGCTCAAGAAGACAACGGCGGCCACGGTCGCCGTTGTTCATTGTGTGCACGGTTGTTCGCTCGCGCTGCCGATTGCCGCGGCCACGGCCAGCGGCCGCTTTGCAAGCAGAGGGCGGTTTCAACTTTGGCAGTTGAAGGCCTCGGTGTACGCCTGACGCATCACCACGATGCGGCGCTTGTGCGGGTCTTGATCTTCGGCCAGGCACGGTGCAGCCGGCCTTCATTCTTTCTCCGGCTGCACCGTGACGCCGCCGCGAAGCCCGCCGGAAGTCTGGGGGCTGCTCCATTGCGTTGGCTGCTCCATAATTCCGGACTTTGCGGTAAAGGAGGATCGCATGAGCTCTAGCGCTTGCGTCGACGCGCTGATCGCCTTCTATGAAAGCCTCAGCCCGGCCAGCGTCGCGCGCTTTCCCGAGTTCTACGCCGCCGATGCTTTCTTCAAGGATCCGTTCAACGAGGTCCGCGGCGTCGCGCCGATCGAGCGCATCTTCACGCACATGTTCCAGCAGGTCGCGGATGCGCGCTTCGTCGTCGTCGAACGGCTGCTCGCCGACAACGGCGCCATGCTGGTCTGGGAAATGCATTTCCGGGAGCGGCGCGGCCAGGGTCAGGCACGGACGATCCACGGCGTTTCGCATCTCAGGTTCGACGCCCAGGACAAGGTCGTCTGGCATCGTGATTACTGGGACGCCGCCGCCGAGCTCTACGAGACGCTGCCCGGCATCGGCTGGCTGATGCGCTTCCTGAAAAGGAAGCTGGCGGCCTGAGCCGGTCGGCGACGGCAAATGCAGCCGGAACTTCGTCAGCTGTCGAACTTCAGACCGACCAGCTGCCACGCATCGTTGAAGCCGTCACCGACGCCCATGCCGATCTGCCGGGCCGTGACGCGGATCTCGTGCAGCTCGTCGAGAAAGGCTTGGCGCTTGTCTTCGGGCAGGCTCATGACAACCTTCAGCGCCTGTTCGAACATTCGTATCAGCGCGTCGAAATAGCCCTCGTCGTTGACGCCGACTTCGGTGCTGAAGCCGACCGCGTGCCGGCAGTAGAAGATCATCAGATCGGCGAGTCCCTCGGCGTCGCCGACGTCGTGCTGGTAGTCGGCAATTGGTTTTTGGGCGTTGGCCACCGAGTAGTTCTGGTTCTTGAACACGTCGGGCCACAGCCAGCGATCGATGATTGTCTTGTAGGGCTTCAGGGCGTCGCCACCAAGCCCGAAACGGGCGTGCAGGAAGGTTTGATTGTCCTTGCTCGCGGCGTACAAGTCCTGCACCAGGCCGAGCAGGTCGGCACGGTCGAAATCCTTCAGCGTCGCCTTGACGTCGGTCCACGTCGGTGCTTTTTTTCGGGCCACCATGGTCGTTTGCTCCTCTTGTTGGCAGAGCGCGGTGCCTTGCTGCGGCGGTATGGCTTCGGCCGGAGCCGCAGCGCCTCACCACATAGTAGCCGGTTTTTTTGGTGGGGTTTAGCCTGGTCCACCGCCGTCGGCGGGTGAGCGCGGTTCGCCTGTACGCCGAGAGCAGAGGGCCTGCGCACGACGCCGGTCATCGATTGGGCGCTGGCGCGCGCTCAGACGAGATGCGACGAAACGCCCTGGCGGCTGTTGAGCGGCTGCCGACGCGTCGACGCTGCCGGCGGCTACTGAATACCCACCTGGCGCTGCTCGAGTCGCACGTAAGCGGTGATCTGGGCGACGTCGTCGGCCGTCAGGCCGGGCACCGGCGGCATGTCGCCGAACTGCCAGTGGTGCGCGCGCGAACCGTTTTTTACCGCCAGCTGGAAAGCAGCGTCGCCGTGGTGCGAGGGCTCGTAGATCTTGCTCAGCATCGGCGGCCCCTTGTCGCTGCCTTGAAGTTTGGCACCGTGGCAGGAAGCGCAGTTCTTGTCGAACAGGGTCTTGCCCGCCGCCGGGTTTGGCATCAGCCCCGGGCTTGGCGTTGGCACCTGCAGGTTTTGCGCGGTAGCCGGCACGCTGATCGCCGCGCCGACCAGCAGCAGCGCGATCAGGCACAGCTGCAGGCGGCGCGTCTGATGGCCGGCGGCGAGCGCCAGCGATCCTTCAAAAAGCTTGTTCACTTACGTTTTTCCTCCGTGTCGGTGATCGCTGCCAGCGCCCGGCGGTGGCGCCGAGCAGCACGAATGCGGTTTCGTCCTGGCGTGCGCGGCGGCGTTGGCGTCGCGCCAGTCTCGAAAGCTGGCAAGCAGTCTGGCAAGAACTCTGGCAAGGACTGGTTTGAGCCCGGAAGTCATTGACCTTGGCACGCTCTATTTTGCTTGGCTACCGTGCATTCCCGGCATCATCGGCATCGCTTGCCGGCCGTGCATGCCCATCGCGCCCTGGCCGCCGGCCATCGGACAGCCGCTGCCGCCCATGTCTTGCATCATCGTCTGCATGTCGGCCATTTGCGCGCTCATCATCGACAGACGTGCGTCGCCTTCAGTCTGCTCTATGGCATGCATACGTGCCTGCATGGTCTGCATCCGTGCTTGCATTTGCTCGTGCGTCAGGCTCCCAGGAGCCGTTGCCGCGGCTTGCGCCTTGCTGGTGGCGGCCTTGGTGCTGCCTTTTTCGGCAGCCAGAACGGCGACCGGCACGGTCAGTGAGGCGGCCAGGGCAAGCATCAGTAGTCTTCCCGTATACATCTTCATGTGGGTTCTTCCTTTCGTTGGTGAGGGGATGTCGCTGGCGCTGCACGACAACGACCAGTATCCACGATCGACAGCGACGGCGAACTGACCGACGAGTGACATTTCTGTCATCTACGCTCTCAGTGGCTCGCCGCCAGCGGTGTAAAGCGCGCCTGTTCGGCCGCCTTGCCGGCCAGGGTGATCGACACGACGACCTTCATGTCGGGTGTCGACGCGTATTTGGCGCTGCCTTTCATGCGATTGTCGCCGTCGGGTGTCAGCGTCGCAGTGGTCTTGTTCTTGCCGGCGAGGATCGTTGCCGTACCGGTCGCGCCGGCCGTGGCGACCTTGGCGCCGGCGTGGTCGGTGACATGGACGACGAGCGCGCTGTCCCTGGCCTCCTTGCCGTCGCCGGCGACCACCAATTCGAAGTGGTAAGGCCCGGCCTGGCGCAGCTGGCCGCCGTTGGGGGCCTTCTGGGTATCAAGATGCTCGTCGGAGTGGGCCAGCAAGGGCTGGCTGGCGAGCATGCAGGCGCTGGTCGCAGCGGCGAGAATCAAGGTCTTGATCTGGTGCATGGGAAACTCCTTGTCGGTGCAATGGGCTCAGTGCGGTTCAGAAGTGGTTTAGAAGCGGTTCAGAAACTTTCACTGTCATGGGCAGCGAGCAGACGTTCCAGCGCCGGCTTGCCCCACATCCAGAACATCAGCGGTGTCAGCAGGCTGTCGAGCAGCGTCGAACTGATCAGCCCGCCGAAGATGACCACCGCCACCGGGTGCAGCACCTCCTTGCCCGGGGCATCGGCCGAGAGCAGCAGCGGCAGCAGCGCGAAAGCCGCCACCAGCGCGGTCATCAGCACCGGCGTCAAGCGCTCCAGCGAACCGCGAACGATCATGTGCTGGCCGAAGGTCTCGCCCTCGAAGGCGCAAAGGTTGATGTAGTGACTGATCTTGAGGATGCCGTTGCGCGTGGCGATGCCGGTCAGGGTAATGAAGCCGACGAGTGCGGCGACCGACAGCGCTTGCCCGGAAATCCACAGCGCGATGACGCTGCCGACCAGCGCCAGCGGGATGTTGCCCATGATGATCAGCGTCAGTGCGGTCGACCGGTAGCGGCTGTAGAGGACCATGAAGATCATCGTCAGCGAGATCGTGGCGAGGACGCTGATCAGTCGCGCGGCCTCTTCCTGCGCCTGGAACTGGCCTTCCAGCGCGGTGAAATAGCCGTCGGGCAGCGGTTTGGCGGCGAGTTCGCTGCGGATGTCGGCGATCACCTGCGACATGTCGCGACCGTCGGTGTTCGCCGAAAGGACGATCCGGCGCCGTGAATTCTCGCGGCTGACCTGGTTCGGGCCGTCGCTTTCCTCGACGGCGGCGACTTTCGACAGCGGTACGTGGCCGCTCGGTGTTTCGATCAGCAGGTCGGCCAGCGCCTGCGGCCCGCGCGCGCTTTCCGGCAGGCGCACCAGCAGGTCGAAGCGGCGGTTGCCCTCGACGATCTCGGTGATCCGCTCACCCTCGATCATTTGTTGGAGGCCGCGCAGGAGGTTGCCGGGAGCGACGCCGTAGAGCGCCGCCTTCTCGTAGTCGAGGTGGATTTTTATTTGCGGGATCAGCACCTGCTTCTCGATCTGCAGGTCGGTGACGCCGGCAATCTGCGTCAGCCGCCTGCGCAACTCGGCGGCCAGGCCGCGCAGCGTGTCGAGGTCGTCGCCGTAGATCTTCAGTGCGATCTGCGCACGCACTCCCGAGAGCAGGTGATCGAGGCGGTGCGAGATCGGCTGTCCGACGTTCGACGCCGCCGGCAGCGTGGCTAGACGCTGCCGGATGTCGGCGATGATTTCGGCCCGGCCGCGATCGGAAGCCTTGAGGTCGACGTCCATCTCGGTGTAGTGCACGCCCTCGGCGTGTTCGTCGAGTTCGGCGCGGCCGGTACGTCGGCCGACCTTGGTGACCTCGGGAACGCCGGCCACCAGTTGCTCGGCGAGCGTGCCGATGCGGTTCGATTCGCTCAGCGAGGTGCCCGGGTTGAGCAGCACATTGACGGTCAGCGTGCCTTCGTTGAAAGGCGGCAGAAAGGAGCGCGGGAAGAACGGCACGCTCGCCGCAACGAGCAGCACCAGCAGCAGTGCGCCGAGCAGCAGGCCGCGGGCGCGCGCGAAGGACCAGTGCAGGAGGCGCGCGTCGGCACGCTTGAGCCAGATCACCAGCGGGCTGTCGCCGGCGTGCAGTTGCTTCATCCGCGGCAAGAGGTAATAGGCCATCACCGGCGTCAGCGTCACCGAGACGATCATGCTGGCCAGGATCGAGACGATGTAGGCGACGCCGAGCGGCGTGAACAAGCGTCCCTCGATTCCCGGCAGGACGAACAGCGGCACGAACACCAGGACGATGATCACCGTCGCGTAGACGATCGCCGAACGCACTTCCAGCGTCGCGGCGGCGATCACCTCGATCACCGGCCGTGGCGTGCTGGCGACGCGGTTGAGCTTGAGGCGGCGCAGGACGTTCTCGACGCCGACGACGGCGTCGTCGACCAGCTCGCCGATGGCAATCGCCAGACCGCCGAGCGTCATGGTGTTGATCGACAGGCCGAAGTAGCGAAAGACCAGCGCCGTCGCCAATAGCGATACCGGGATGGCCATCAGCGAGATGATCGTCGTGCGCACGTTGAGCAGGAACAGGAAGAGGATTACCGCGACGAGGATCGCGCCATCGCGCAGCGCCTCCGCGACGTTGTTCACCGAGTGCTCGATAAAGTCCGCCTGCTTGAAGAGAAACGACGGCGCTTCGATTCCTTCGGGCAGGCTCCTGGCGAGCTCGGCGATGGCTTTCTCGACTTCGCGGGTGAGCGACACGCTGTCGGCGGCCGGCTGCTTCTGCACCGACAGAATCACCGCCGGCTTGCCCTGGAAGCTGCCGTCGCCGCGTTTGATCGCTGGCGCCAGCTTGACGTCGGCCAGCTGCTTGAGGACGATCGACTGGCCGTTGCGGACGCTCACCACCAGGTTCTGCAAATCCTCGATTCGGGAGCTGCGGCCGATCTGGCGGATCAGGTATTCGCGGCCCTGCACTTCAAGAAAGCCACCGCTGGTGTTGGCGCCAAAATCACGCAGCGCGGCTTCCAGTTTCTCGCGCTCGACGCCCAGCGCCTGCAGCTGTGCGGGGCGCAGTTCGACGCGGTACTGGCGCACTTCGCCGCCGATCGGGATCACCTGCGCGACGCCGGGGATGGTCAACAGGCGTGGCCGCATCACCCAGTCGGCGTACTCGCGAACGGTCATCGGGCTGACCCTGGCGGGGTCGGCGGGGATGGCGATCAGCAGGATCTCGCCCATGATCGACGAGATCGGCCCGAGCTGCGGAACGATCCCCGGCGGCAGCTGATCGCGCACCAGATTCAGGCGCTCGGCGATCTGCTGCCGGTTGCGGTAGATGTCCGATCCCCACTCGAATTCGACATAAATGATCGACAGGCCGATGCCGGAGACCGAGCGCACGCGCGTCACCCCCGGCATGCCGTTCATCCCCGATTCGATCGGCAAGGTCACCAGCTGCTCGACCTCCTCCGGCGCCATGCCGCCGGCCTCGGTGATCAGCGTCACGGTCGGTTTGTTGAGGTCGGGAAAGACATCGACCGGCATCTGGCGCAGCGTCATCGCGCCGTAGATGATCAGCAACAGCGAGACGCCGAGGACGATCAGCCGCTGCTTGAGGCTGGCGCGGATAATCAGTTCGAACATCTCAGCGGACCTGCGATAACAGGCCGGCGCCCTCGACGACGACGCGATCGCCGTCGTGCAGGCCGTCGACAATCGCCACGCTGTTGGCGTCGAGCGACTGCGGCTGCACGCGGCGGGCGACAAAGCGTTCGGCGTCGGTATGCACCCAGACCGCGCTCTCGCCGGCACCGATGCGGGTCAGCGCCGAACGCGGCACAGCGGCGCCCTTGATCTCGTGCGCGGTGCGAACGATCACCTTGAGCGGTTGCCCGACGGCGACCAGCGAATTCGGCGTGACGATCCGGAACAGCAGCGGCAGCGCCTGTTCGCGCATCTGTCGGCCGCCACCGACGAAAGCGAGTTCCAGCGCTCCTTGCTCGGACAGCGCGCTCGCCGAAATCAGCGTCGCGCCGATGCCCGCCTGGTAGGCCAGCGCCTCGACCGCCAGGCGTGACGGGTCGATGATCTCGAAGAGGACTTCCCTGGCATCGACGACCTGACCGGCGACCAGACGGCTGGCGCTGATGACGCCCGTGACCGGTGCGCGCAAAGGCTCGGCGCGATCGATGCTGGCGCTGGTCGCGGCCAGGCGTTTGCGCAGAGCGCTGCGTTCGATGCGCGCCGCTTCGATTTCCTTGTGCGCCACCGCGCCTTCGAGCTCATCGAGCCGGCGTACGCGCGCGTCGGCAATCGCCAACTGTCCCGCCAACTCGGCTTGTTGTTCTTTCTGGTTGCCGCGTTCGATGGCGCTGCTGACCGGGCGCAGGTAGGCCACGATCTCGCCCCGGGTGACTTTTCGGCCGGCGAAGGGCATGCCTTTGGGACCGGCTTCGATACTGCCGGCGAAGGTCGCCTGCACGCGACCGCCGGTCTCCGGGTCGGCGATGACCTGGCCGTTGAGTTCGATCGTCGCCGACAGCGGACCGATGACGACCTGTTGGCTGCGCACGCCGATCTGGCGCTGCAGCGGCTTGGGAACGAACAGGCTGCCGTCGGGCAGGCGCTGCGGCGACGTGCTGTGGCGCACGCTCGCCGTGGCGCCTGCCTTTGCCGCGCTGGCCGGCGCTGCTTTGGCGGCTTCCTGGCTGTGATCCTCGTCGCCGTGCGCCAGCGCTGTACTGGCCAGGCAGGCCAGCGTCGTGGCAGCGAGAATGCGGCGGAAGTTCATGGTCGGTAGCCTCGCGGAGATCATCGGTGTTGGCGGCGGCGCCGGAGAACGAGCAGGGCGGCGCCGGCGAGCAGCAGCGCGGCAGCCAGCAGCCATACCGTCCACTCGCTCCAGTCGTGGCTGTGCGCCGCCGCGCTACTGGCCGGCTGCGACGTATCGAGCAGTAGCGACAGCAGATCGGCGTTGTCGCTGGTCTCGATGCTGATCGTCAGCGGATGTCTGGCCGCCGGAAGCTCGGCGGCGAGGGCAATGACGTAGGTGCCGGGTGAGGTTTCGCTGGCGACGCCCTGCACAGCGGCCAGGTCACCCGCGACCTCGACCTTGGCAGCGCTCACCGGCTCATTGCTGGCGAAGCGATCGACGTAGATCAGCAGTTTCTGTTCTTCGAGCGCGGCAACGACTTCGAAGTCGGCGGTGGCGGCGCTCGCCCGTGGCGCGACGCTCTGGCTGAGCGCTGGTGGCGGCGCGCCGTGATCTTCGCCGCCGTGGCCAAAGGCCGAAACGGCGATCACCAGCAAGGCGGTGGCCAGAAGCGGCTTCATGACAGCACTCTCACGGCAGCACTCCCAGGGTCTGATTGAGGCGCGAAATGGCCGCCGCGCGGGCGATCCGCTGGCGACCGAGGAAAGTGTCGGCGTCGTAGGAGGCGGCGCGGATTCGCAGCAGCGTCGCCAGGTCGGCTTCGCCCAGGGCAAAGCTCTTTTCGGCCAGGCGCAGGCTGTCGGCGCTCAGCGTGCGCCGCTGTTCGGCGAGCGCGTACTGCCGTTCGGCGGCGTGCAAGGCTTGTCGGGCGCGCGCGGCGTCGAGCTCGATGCGGTTCTCGACACGCTGCATTTCAGCGTCGCTGTAGTCGGCCTCGGCCTGCGCCGCCGAGCTTTCGCGGCGCACCAGAGCACCCGAAGAAAAGGGGATTTTCAGTCGGATACCGACGCTGTCCGAATACGATTCGCTGAAGTCGGCGCGCTCGCGAAGGGCGATCAAGCTTACTTCCGGCGCGGCGCGGCGCGACTCTTCGGCGACCTTGACCTTGGCGCGGGCGCTACGCGAGGCGGCCGCGGCAGCGCTCAGTTGTGGGTGCGTCGCCGGCAACAAGCGACTCGCGCCAGCAGCATCTGGCGTCGCCGGCTGTTCGGCGCTGATCGACGACGGCGCCGGTGCCCCGGTGAGTGCGCGAAAGGCGTGCTCGGCCTGCAGCAGCGCGCTGTCGGCGTCGATCGACTCGGCTTCGGCGGCCTGCGTTTCCATTTGTGCCAGATTGGCGTCGATCCGCGACAGATCGCCGGCCTGGTAGCGACGCTGCACTTCGCTGGCCAGGGCGCGCGCGGTCTGCAGGCGCCGCGCTGCCAGGCCGACGGTATTGCGCGCGGCGGCCAGCGTCCACCACGCCTCGCGCAACTCGCCGGCGAGCTCGAGGCGCAGCGCGGCGCGCCTGGCGCCTACTTCATCAAGACGGCTCTCGGCCTCGGCTTGGCGCGCCGCCTTCTGTCCCGGCAGCCACAGGTAGGTGTTCAGCTCGATTGCGACCTCGCGTTTGCCGCGATTGCTGTTCAGCTGGTCGTTGAGCGCGCCGACGCTGAGCGACCCCGGCTCGGGCGTCAGACCGGCAGCGAGCTCCTGTGCCGCGTGTGCTTCGCTGTCGCGGGAGTCCAGCGACTTCGCCTGTGGATTGCGCAGCCACGCCTGTTTCAGCCAGAACGCCAGGCTGCCTTCCTGCGCCTGCACAGGAGCGGCCAGTCCAGGCAGGCTCAGCAGCACGCCGACCAGGCAAGCAGCCAGCCGCAGTGGCCAGCGCACAGCAGTCATGGCAGCGCTCGGAAAGTGCGGCTATTCATCGACTGCTGCCCTTCAATGCTTGGCAAAAACGCGGCTCGAACCCTTGCTGTCGACCAGCAAGCTGTCGTAGGGCACCGGGCTGCCGCCCATCCCGGGCGAGCTGGCCGGCATCCCGGGCACCGCGAGCCCGAGGGCCTGCGGCTTCTCCTTGAGCAAGCGCTTGATATCGGCGGCCGGCACGTGACCCTCGATGACGTAGCCCTTGACCGTCGCCGTATGGCACGAGCCAAATTTCTCGGGCATGCCGAGCTTCGCGCGCTTGGCCGACACGTCTTCGATGTCGTGGGTGCTGACCGCGAAACCGTTGTCGCGCAGATGCTCGACCCAGCCGCCACAGCAACTGCACGAGGCGCTCTTGAAAACCTCGACGCGCGGCGGGGCGTCCTGGGCGAACGCCTGGGCGGCCGCGACGACGACAAGCGCGAGGAGGAGTCGAAATGGTTTCATGGCAGCTTTCTGATCCGGGAGGTTTGGTGAACGGGCAGGAGAAGTCTGGTGGCGCATTCTGCAGAATGTGCTCGCACAGCAGGCTGACGCCCGCATTACATTCGTGTAATCGTTGGCGAGCGGCAGCTGTTGTCGACTCGTGCCTGCTTGCCGGGCAGCTTTTCCAGGCAGGCCCCGAAGACCAGCCAGAATTCCCCGGCACGCAGCGCCGCCGCCGGCCCTTGCTCGACTTCGCACATCTCGGCTCGTCTTTGCGGCAGGCATGGCCGTCATATAGCGGCCAGGGCGACACGCTGACAAGTCGCTCAGACTCGTGCCGCTGGCGAGCTCGAGCGTATCGGGTCGCCGGTCAGGAGGAGAAAGCTGGCTGTGGCGAACGGCCGCGCTGACGCTTCGGCGGTTCAGCGAAACTCGAAGGCTTCCTGGTGGAAGGCGTCCGCGGTGAGGCCGTGAGCGCTCAGCCCGTCACGCATGGCGATGCCAAAACGCGTCGGACCGCAGAACCAGACGCTGGCTTCGGCCCACGCCGGTACGTCGGCGATCAGCTGCTCGACGCTGAGGCTTTTGCCGCGACTGCTGTCGAGCACGTGCAGGCGAACGCCGGCGGTGTCCGCGACGGCGGCCAGACGGGCGACGATCTCGGGATCGGCCTGGCGCGTGCAGTAGAACAGGTCTACCGGGTCTGCCGCGGCCACCGACGGCTGGCTGCTGCGCTCTGCGGCGAGCGCTTCGAGACGTGCGACAAAGGGCGTCAGGCCGATGCCGCCGGCGATCCACATCTGGCGTCGCTGCGCGGCGACGAAGTCGAAGCGGCCGTAGGGGCCTTCGACGATCAGCGGGTCGCCGACCTGCAGTCGGCTCGGCAAGCGGCGCGTGTAGTCGCCCAGACTCTTGATGCCGAACCTGACGTGGCCGTCGCCAAGCCAGGCCGAGGCGATGGTAAATGGGTGCGCGCCCTCGCGGGTGTCGAAGGTGACCAGCGCGAACTGGCCGCTGTGGTGGCCTTTCCAGCCCTTGTCCAGTCGTCCATGCACTTCGAGGACGCCCAGGCCGATCGGGCGGACTTCGGTAATCTCGCCTTGCGTGCGGCGGCGTGCGCCTAGCCAGCCGGCGAGCGAGAGAACGGCGGCGACCGCGCCGCCGGTCATCAGCAGCACCGCCAGGGGTCCGGCGACGCCGGCCCAGAACGCCCTTGGCATGAATACCAGCGCGTGCGCGGCGACCATCAGGAAGACGATCGGCATCAGTCGGTGGAGGCGCGCAAACTGCCGGTAGGGAATTCGCTGCAGCAAGGCCACCGCGACCAGCGCGAGCACCACATACAGGCCCCATTCGCCGAAGTCCTTGGCCAGCGGGTGCCAGGAGTCGAAAAGCGGCAGCGACAGACTCTTGGCGTTTTCGGGTTTTTCGAGGACGCCGCTGCGGCGCAGCTCCTTGGCGCCGAGCTTGATCGCGTAGTGGGTAGCAGCCAGGCCGACAGCGAGCAGCGCCACCTGCCGGTGCACCCGGTACAGCCGGTCGAGACCGCCGAGCAGCGCTTCCAGCCGTGGCCCGCGCAGCGCCAGGAGCATGGTCACCGACATCATCGTCGCCGACAGATAGCCGCTGCCGTGCAGCAGCGCCAGATACCACGCCCAGGGGCGCTCGGCTGAGGCGGTGAAGAGTACGGTCAGCGGCTGGCTGCTGACCCAGGCGGCGGTCAATGCCGCCAGCAGGATGTATACGAAACGATGCATGAGTGCGACCGGCGAAGGCGGAGCAGGAGTCCGAGGAGCGTGCCGCGGTGCGCCTCGAAAGCTTCAGTGTCTCGCATTGTAGCGATGCCCGATGGCAAAGGCGACGCGCTGTACGCAGCCAAAGCTAGCCACCTCGGGAGCCTGCACGCTGCGCACCTGGTACGTGTTTCGCAAGATTCGCCCACTTCGCACGACGATTGCCTGGCGCGCCCCCTTGACGGCGTCCTGGGTTAGGATCGCTTGATGAGCGATGCCAACACCCCATCAGTGCACGCCGCCGCCGAAGCGCCCGAACTCGAGGTGGTCATCGAGGTGCCGCGTGGCAGCTTTCTGAAACGCGGCTCGATCGGTCGCATCGACTTCATTTCGCCTTTTCCATGTCCGTTCAACTACGGCTCGGTTCCGAACTATCTTGGGCTGGAAGGCGATCTGCTCGATGCCCTGGTTCTCGGGCCGCGACTGCCCGTCGGTACGCGCATACGCGTCAAGGCCTGGGGCGCGGTGACGCAAACCGATCGCGGCATGGTAGACGACAAACTGGTGTGCTCTGCGCAGCCGCCGACGGCGGCGCAAAAAGCATTCGTCCTGCGCTTCTTCCGCTTCTACGCCCGCTGCAAGGGCTTGCTCAACCTGCTCCGCGGCCGACCGGGGCGCAACGGCTGCGACGGCTGGTGTTCAGCCGCGCAAGCCATCGCCCGGGCGCGACCGCGGCAGGAGGCGTGGTCGGGGCCGGCAGTCGACTACTGAGCCTCGGCAGCCGGCACGGCACGGGGGCGATTGGCTGTCTCGTCGAGGTCGATAGCCCCTGGTCGTTGCTTTGCCGTGCCTGCAGGGGTTCATGGCGGTGCCCGGCCGGCGCCGCGCCAATCGTCCGGGCTTGTTCGTTGAGCTCGAGTAAGCGAACGGACAAACAGCAAGCGTTCATGAAGCAGCCGCAGCAGATGCCGGGGGCGGTGCTATGGAAGCTTGTTTCTCCAGGCGTTCGACGGCTGCATCAAGGCATGCCCACTGTGGCGCACTACTCGCCCAGGTATTCATCACCGGACGCACTGACGAGGGATCATCGAAATTGCCGGCACGAATGACGGTGAACTGCGGGCGCGCAGACGAATTGCCAAAGAGGTGCGAACCACATCGGGGACAGAATCGTCGGCTGATTTTGTTGCCACTGTCTGCGGTGCTTGTGAATTCACTTAGCTCACCCGAGATTTCGAGTGCGTCTGTTGCCACCAATGCATTGACGGTACCGTTGGCAGCCAGGTGCTGGCAATCCCGGCACCAACAAACACGGGTGGTGATTGGCTCAGCTGCAAGATGAAAACTAACAGCTCCGCAGAGGCAGTGCCCATTTCGCTCAGTCATGTTTGGCTCCCGATCTTGAAAGTAAATTGTGCCGCTTAAGGAATAGTGTTTAGGTGCCGCCACAAAAGCAAGTGTTTTTGGACGTAGCGCAGACATGTCGCCGATGCCCCGATGCCGGGTCGGCCTGAACGAATCGTCAGGCTTCTCCCGGCTTACGGCTTGTCTTGCCACTCGATTATCTGATTGAGATCGAGGGAGAAGCCGCGCAAATGTTCCCTGTTGATTTCAACGGCGGCTGCCGGCTCACCATTCAATTTCCAGGTGTGGTTGCCACTTTGTGATTTCAGGTACTCGACTGTGACCTTGTTGCCTGAGGGCCAGGTGAGGATGTAGGCAAAGTTGCCATTTATCTCGGTCGCCTGCATCTGGCATCTCCCCGACAGCGACAGGTTCGTGCTGAAATTTTCGTAGTCGCATGAGTAGGTCTCCCATTTTGGCTGCGTTGCAGGTTTTGTCGCGTGCGCACAAATTGCAGTGGCGAAAATTGCCAGGCCGAAAGCAACTCGATTTCTCAAGAGGAGTACTCCTTTTTTTATTTTGATGAAAGAGCTCGGCCCACGTTCCGGCGATACTCTTCTTGGCATGTTAGTGGCGGCGTCGATCCGCAGAAATCTTGCGGCAACAAATGGCGGTGGAATTTGGCGGCGAGGCGAGGTGCGTTGCCAATCAGGACAGCCTTTATAAGGGTTGTCGGCCGATGGTCCCGACCAGGCCGGCACGATACTCCGGCGAGCCGACGCGAACGCGTTCGCCCTGGGTCTGAGCACGTCGCGCCGAAAGCCCCAGGCGAGTAGCAACCTCGGTATTCTCGGTGCGATCAAGGAAGTCGTATAGCGAGGCCACAGCATGCGTCAAGCGCCTCTCGTCACTGCCTTGCTTGGCATCCAGGCGCGCCGCGTACCAATCACTGGCGAGTACGCTTTCGCGAGAAAACAGCGAACGGACTTGCGGTGACTCCAGTCCATGGCCATCCGCTGTCTGTCCGTGTGCCATGATTTCCAGCAAGGCCTGCAAGGGCGGGCAGGCCAAAGAAATGGTGCCATCGGTGAAATAACTTTCGGCAACTCGCTGGTGTGTCGCGACGATATTCGCCACACCATCGGCAAAGATGTCCATGTCCTGCAGCTCGGGGCGCAGCATTTCATCGGTGAACACGGCATGCGGATGCAGAAATATCCGGCCAAAGTAGGTGCTCGCCAAACGGGCTGTCATCCGATAACCGAGGCGGCTGGCGAGAACCGGCTGACCACGGTGCTCGAAATCGACAACGCGTTCAAGGGCGCCCCGGGCAAGCAGATTTTTCGCATCGCGTTCACTCGGGCTCATACGTGCGAATACCTCGGGCACCAGCAAACTGACGTCATGATCGACGCGCACATTGGGCCCGACGTAACCGGCAGAGGAAACCCAGCCGTCGTAACCGGTGAGTGCGAAAGACACCAGGGCAGCGTTCAGGTCGATAATGGCTGGCAATGCATTGAACGGCCCTTTGGTCAACGCGCCCTCTGAACCCGCTCCTGTTGTCGAGGGTGACTTGCCGGTCATCGAACTGATGAATTCGATAAAGAGCTCGGGCAGTTCCATGTAGTGCAAGGGATTGTAGGGGCATAGTGCCCGGATGCCGTCCTCGGGAGGGTTGTTGCGGCGACCGGCGGCGACCACGTGCACCGGCGTGATAAGCGGCTCGGCAGTTGACTGCCTGCGGAACAAACTCATCGCCAGGTTGGCAATTGCCGTATCATCCGGGCGCGCGATATCGGAGCGTAGCTGCAGGTAGCGCGGGTTCTTCGAAGGTTTGCCGTCGACCAGACGCGGATGCGCCGAGGATACGAAATAGGCGGGTGACGATCCCTCCGGCGCATTGGCAGCGGCCTCGATCAGTTCCTGCATCGGTGCTGTAAATTCACTGAATCCGATAGCATCATCAACCAGCTCGCGCGCGTCCGCTCCGTCAAGCGGCTGGAAGTTGGATATAAAGGTCCCCGGTGTCGCCAGGTCGAGTTCAGCCTGCCGATCATAGCCGCGATGGATGGCGTCGTCGGGCCTTTGAAACAGGCGGCGCTCGCAGTTTTGCACGAACTTCTGTGACAGCGCCCCCGCCTCGCCGCCAATCGCGCTGGCGGGTGCGACCACGCTGGCCGTGATGTCGTCCTCGGTCTGTACTTTGCCGGCAGGGTGGAAGTCATGACGCAAGCCAAAAACGCGCCAGGCGCCATCTTTCTCGAAACCAACGCGCAGGGTATTGACGATCAGCGTGCTGCCGTCAAGCTTCAGCGAATTCCCTGGACGGCCGTTGATCAGATCGACCGAGTAATGACTCCGCCAGCTATCGCCCCATTCCTGTCGGTGAAAGCGCTTGACGACGAAGACAAGTTCCTTGACGTGTTGCGGAATAGCGCTCAGCCAGGTGTTGTACGCTTGGCTATAATCGCGGATCGACGGCGTCAGCAGCTTGATAACGCTACCAATCGAACGATCACTGCTTAGTAGGAGGCGGTTATCAACGCCGTTCTTTTCCTGATCGCTATAGCGCTCCGAGAAATCACGCGCCAGAATGGTTGCAACCGCGTCCATGTCCTTTTCGAGGTCGGCGACATAAACATGGCCGACAAGTATGGCGTCCGAAATGGCCTTGGATATCTCCGATTTGCCGCCGCCGGAGACGGTCGCCGGCTTGTGGCAGGCCGTCACTTCGGCCGAGGTACCGACGAGGTTCCACTGACGATGATCGGCACTCAATGACTCCATTTGCATGCGGTAGCCGTTGGGGCCCATATAGGTCTTGCCGGCCTGCAATTTGATTGACGACGTATGGCCATCAACGGTTGGCCACGAGACGGTCTGTGATCGCAAACTGAAAGTGGATTTCGCTGGCACCAGAACGACTTTCGGCTGCAGGCGATCAAGCGCATGCCCTGCCGGTTGCACGGCAAAGCGCTCGGGATCGCGAGCCAGCACCTCTTTCAGCGAATAGTCATCACCAGCCGTCAGATCGGTGTACTCCTGGCCTTCGTTATAGCTCGGAAACACCAGCGCGCCACCGGAATGCTCTTCTTCGGCAGAGCCAAACAGGTTCGCCGAATAGCTGATCTGCGTTTTCACCTCTTTCTTGCAGTAACCGAAATAGTTGTCTGCGATGATGGTCACCACCACGCCACGCTCGTCGCGCGCGCACAACTTGAATGCACTACCGCCGTTATACAGCTCGGCTTCACTCTTGTAGCACATGCCATCACGCCGTTGCAGCGCTGTCGCCGCATCCCAGTGTGGGAGACCGAGGAGGTGCTTGGGTACATGCGTCAGATGCGGCGCGAGAATCACGCAACCGGTGTGGCCGGTCCAGCTATCGGGGTCGAGCGAGGAATCATTCTCGGGCAAATAGGGGTCGCCGGCGTTGCCAAAAATACTTTCGACAAAATCGAGATTGGCGACCAGAGCCCCGGGAACGAAAAAGCGGGTTTCCATCCGCTTCTCGGTTGTAAAACCTGGGACGGCAGGCACCACCAGGGGCCGCAGGAGCAGCGAAACGAAGCACCTGGCGGGGGCGCTCTCAGCCGCCGTGAACGGTAGCTGCATTGACTCGGGCGGAGGATTAAGTGCCAGGGCCAGCAACTTGGAAAAAGCCAGCTTCGGCACGGCCAGCTTGTCGTCGGGAATCGGCAAGCCGCCCTCGGCGATGTGAAAAACCCCCGCTGTGGTGCGTCGATCGCTGGCGGGATTGTGGAGAACGCCATTGCGCAGACGATAGCTGCTGAGCAGCGGCGATTTGAAAAGGTCACCATTGGCCGGCAGCGAAACGCCGCGCGCCAGGCCGGATTGGTCGAGCACGAGCGTTTTACCCGGCAAGCGAGGTGCCCGACCAACATCCGCCAGATAATCTTTCAGAAAATTCTGAATGCGCGTGTCCACAGGGCAAAGTTTGTCGGAAAGTCGGCGGCTCAATTCCCGCTGGCGAGCCAGAATGGGTGACACGAGCTCCGTAATCGACGCCCCATCAGCCCCGGCAGCGAGCGGTAATTCGAGAAGAGCAAGTCGCAGATTGATCGCGGCATTCAACTCCGCGGTATTGACAGATAAGGGGGTAACAGCGGTATTTGAAGTGAAATTCACAGTGTATTCTTCCAAAAGGTGGTCACGCAGAATAAAGCGGTCGGCAGTCAAGGACTGCGCCCGAGAAATTGTGATCAAGAATGCCGTGACGAAAGCGAGTTGCCCGACAGCACCGTGGTCCGCAGACGGCCCCAGGGGGAGCACGGTTTGCGCGGTCTTGTTCGTTCGCGTCGTCGGCATGGACCGGGGTAGCGCAGTACTGCGGATCGGTCCGAGCGCCAGTAGAACATGAACTCATGGAGTCCAGCAAGCCGGCCATCGGCGCCGCGGCGACGCCCGCAAACGCCCGCTGCCGGGCCCGTAGCCGCGATCTGCTGCGCGTCCCATGCCGTGGCGCGCAGGCGGATGGGGTCACGGGTCAGTAGGCGGATGGATCAGGCGGGAGGCGCGCAGGGCAGGCGGCAAGCAAGGAACCTGGCCCTTGGTGGGAGCGTCGGTGCAAGCCGTAATGACCGCCGCCTATTCCAAACGCTTCTTAAGGAATTGCGCTTGGCTTGGCCGCTGGCCACTCAGCGACGCTTCCTGCAGGTTCAATGAGCCGCCGTCTGCGGGATCGCAGCCATGCTGGTGTGAGAGGGCGACGGGGTTAACGCCATCGCCTATCCGATCGTCTTGTTCCCGTGGCTGCTCTCGCTACTTCAGCGCCGAACGCTGACCTTCCAGCCGTCGGCCGTCTTGGCCAGATGCTGGACGGTGACGGTGTGCGGATCGTCGCGCGCCTCCAGCACCGCGTAGTCGCCGCTGACCTCGACTTTCTCGATCTGCTTGCGACGCGCTTCACCCTGCGCACCGCTGCGCATCCTGTCGAGAAACTGCTTGAAACCGTCGTCGCCGAAGGCCTTCGCCATGCCCTGCAAGTCGTCCACCTTGGCCGGGGTCATGTACGGACGCGCAGCGTCGAGGCCGCCGGCCAGCAATGCTTTCTCGTAGGCCAGAAAGGCGTCGGCCTGCGGGGACCTCTGCGCCTGCGCGCCGACAAGTGTTTGCGCGTGGCTGCCGGGAATGACCAGGGCGAGTGCGGCAAGAAGAGCGAACAGCCGAATCATCACTTTCATTGAAATCTCCCGGTGCATGGTCGTACAGCGCCAATTGATCACGACTCCGCGATTCGCCACTCGTTGGTGATCTCGACGGACTGGAACAGGGCCCTGGTCGTCAGACAGGTCTGAATGGGCGTCTCCGAGTACAGCCCAGGCTTGCCTCGACCGACCGACCGACCGGCGGCGCCGGTGTCCAGTTGTCATTGATGCTGGCGTCGTCCAGCCAGATCGTCAGGGTGCCCCGGCTGACCAGCGAACGGTCGTACTCCGACCAGTTCGTCACCCAATACCGTTGCTTCGACGTCGCCTCGCCAGTCTCTGGCCTTACACTGCGCCAACGCCATTTAGTTGGCCACCTTGATGGCATTGTTGTAATCGCCTTTTTTGGCCTGGTCCTTTTGATTCTAATTCTTCTTTAATTCTGGCACGTCCAGCGAGCGTGCCAACTCTGCGTAGTGACGTCTGCTGCGTGAGTGGAGAGTCGTCCGCGTGTCGTAGCGAACGTGGCAATTTGGACAGTTCAAGGCCAGGCAGTCACGAACCTCTCGCTCATGTGCTTTGGTATGCACCACGGACTTGAAGCGGGTCTGGTTGATGTTGCCGATGGCCGGATGTTTCGGGCAGACATGCACGTCGCCATTGGGGAGAATCCAGACGTTATCTTCCATGTAGCAGGGAATGTCGTTGGCGCCCTTCTTGATAATCCAGTCCGGAATCGCCGCCAGACCCTCCAACGATATGGATATTCGTTCAGGTTCAAGATTTTTCAGTTGAATGAGTCGGCGGGACATCGCCTCGAGCGTGCTCCTGTCCTCTTCGAGAAGTTGGAGTTCGCCGTGATCACCCTCAGAAAAGTACGGAAAGTCATACTGGATGAGTATTGGACCGAAGGACACGTCGAGTTTTTTGCTGAAATCCCAAATTTTGGCGACCGCATCCAGACTACAGGTCGGCTTCATTATCAGCCAAGCAAATGTCAGGGACACGTCCGGGTAGCGGCTTCGGAGGGAGGTGAGGTTGCGCTCCAGCTTCGCAAAACTGCCTGCTTTACCGACATAGTCGTCGTAGTCGCTGCCTACCCCGTACACTCCTACGTTAATTGCCCTTAATCCGCTTCGATACAGCTCGTCAGCAGCATCGTCGTCCAGCAAGATCGCGTTGGTTCCCAGGCTTGGAAATATACCTCGGTCTCGAGCATACGAAATCAAGCGCGTGATCTCCGGATACAGTAGCGGCTCACCACCATAGAGGTGCACCTTCGGAATACGCAACTCAGCCAAGTCATCTAGCGTCGCCATGACCGTTTCGACGTTGATGCGGTGGCCGGGCAAGAACGACCTCCCGTAGAGGCATGCCTTGCAGCGGAGGCTGCAGTTCGATATCAAGGCTATGTTGACGTTCGAAAGCGCCGGCGCTACGAGCGCTGGAAACGACTGGGCGAGTGAATACTTCAACGACAAGCACTCTCGGTCGACCCACTTCAAGAGCCCGATAGTTGACGAGACGGCGGGTGATTTGGCATGTGGCTTGATATGTTTGAAGTAGAAATTCAATGAAGCTGATCGCATGGTCATTTTCTTTCTCCTGTCGTGTCTGTCTGCCCGGTAGGTCAATGGCCGCCTGCAGTCGGTGTCGCAGCAGCCTTGCGAGGAATGCAGCTTTCATAAAAATCGCCGTACCTTGCGAGCATCGTGGACAGCGAGAATCGAGCGAGCGCATCCTGTCGGGAATTGTAGCCCATCGACGAGCGCATGCTCTCATCCGAAAGCAGCGAATCCATTGCGCCAGCCAAACTGTTCACATCATCCGGCGGGCAAAGGTAGCCAGTCCTGCCGACGCTGACCAGGTCGGAATTGCCGCCTACCTCGGTGGCGACAACCGGAACTCCACAGGCCATAGCTTCGAGAATCGCGTTGCTTAAGCCCTCGTTCCTGCTTGGCAGAACAAACAGGTCTACGGCGGGAAGGTACTTGTCGATCTGCTGGGTGGTACCGTAGAGGATGATCCGTTCAGCGATTCCAAGTTCTCGGCTTAGCGCCAGCAAGCGCGCCCGTTCCGGACCATCGCCGAAGAAGAGGAAGCGCACTTGGCGGTCGCTGCCGCTGCATATCCGGCTTGCCGCGCGAAGGAGCGATGCGTGGTTTTTTATGATGGTCAGGTTCGCTACAGTGGCGACAATTAACTCGTGCTCAGGAAGCTGCAGCTCCCGCCGCAGGGCATGGCGATCGGCGGTCGGTCGAAATCGATCACAGTCGACGCCGTTGTGGAGTATTTCGAAACGTGCCGGGGAAATGCCCGTCAACCCGGCATATTGATCTGCAGTATTGCGGCACACAGCGAGCAGTCGATCGGATCGCCTTGCCAGGATCCGCGACGCAAACCTCCTGCGCAGCGGGAATTTTCCCATGTCGGCGAAGCCGTGAAAGCTCCAAACCAGCGAGGGGCCGATACCGGACAATGCGCAGGCGATGACAGTGTCGAGCCAGGTATTCCAATTTCGGCAATGAACTAAATGAGGCCGCCATTCCCGCACGATCCTGGCCAGTTTGACGGGAACCGTCAAGTCGTGTCTGCGCCGAAAGAGGTCCCAAATACAAGTCTCGCGCACAATGCGTGCGGACATGTCGCCGCGGAGGTCAAGGCAGCAAACAGCCTGTTCGAAACGCGAGAGCGGCAAGCCGTTGACAAGATTGACAACGCCATTTTCGAGGCCGCCAACAGCCAGACTGTGCACGACATGCAGAACCCGTATCGATTGATCACGCATCAAGATTCTCTCTTGGGCCAGAGCGCAGTGACGAATAGGCTATCCGACGACGCTCTGGGGAGTCAAGGGTCTGCGCTTGCTTCATGGGTATGCCAACAAATAATGGCTGCAGCTGGGCCTCATAGAGCGCCTGCCACGCGCAGTGGTGAAGGCTTGAAAAACCGGAGGACTTGGCGGCTCCCCTTGGCGGTGTAGCGGAGTACCAGGGTGCTCCAGTCGGGGCGATCGGTCGCGTCTGTCGCGGAGGTCTGGCGCCGGTCCTGCTTCCGTAATGCGTTTTCGTCCTTGACCCCCGTGCTGCCCTATTTTGCTGGCGCGAGAATAGTGTAATCCGAGGTAATTGCCGATGTCCCTCACGTTGTAGCCGCTACTCACGAAGGCGGTGGCTATCGCCTCGTCCGATTCACGACCCCGCCGTGCCCACCCCATGATTTCCCCGATGCAGCCTTCCAGCAAGCCGCTTGAGCAACAATAAATCATCCACATAAATAAACACCACCGGAATCACCAGCAGGCTTAAGACGGTAGAAGTCAGCAGCCCACCAATCACCGCGATCGCCATCGGCGAGCGGAAACTTGGCTCGGCGCCGAGCCCCAGTGCGATCGGCGTCATCCCGGCGACCATCGCGATGGTGGTCATCAGGATCGGTTTGGCGCGTTTGTGGCAGGCGTCGATCAGCGCTTCGTAGCGCGCCATGCCGTGCTCGCGGCGGGCCATCACGGCGTACTCGACGAGCAGGATCGAGTTCTTGGTGACGATTCCCATCAGCATCAAGAGGCCGATCACCGACGGCATCGAGAAGCTGTTGTCGGTGACCAGCAGGGCGAAGAAGGCGCCGCCGACCGACAGCGGCAGCGCGGCGAGGATCGTCGCCAGTTGCAGGAAGTCGTGGAAGAGCCGCACCAGCACGACGTAGATGAAGAGCACGCCGATCAGCATCGCCGAGCCAAAGCTGCCGAACAGTTCGGCCATGCGCTCGGCGTCGCCCGACGGCGGCCGAGCTCGACGTCGATGCTGACGTTGCGCTGGCGGTCGAGGCGGTCGATTTGCGCCGGGCCGCTGCCCATGCGGATGTCGGCGACGGTGTCGAGCGGCACCGCGCCCTTGCTTGCCGGCACGCGCAGCTGGTGTACGGCGTCGAGGTCGTGGCGCAGGCCTTCGTCGAGGCGGACGCGAATCGGAATCTGGCGCTGCGCCAGGTTGAGCTTTGGTAGCTTGGCGTTGCGGTGTACCGGGGTCACTTCCAACAGGCCCGCATTGCTCACAAAGAGATCGACAGTGGAAATCAGGGCACAGACCGCGGTTTCATCTCACCCGCTTTCTCGCCACGATCAACGCTGCCTTGTTGGCGCCCGGACGCCAGCACTCCTCGATCTTGAATCCGGCACGCACCAGCTCGCCCTTCAACTGGCCAAGGCTTAGCGACGCTATGCTGGGCAACAGCGGCAGTGCGCGCAACAGCGGCGCCAACACCCGCATCTGCCACGCGGCATCGCCGATGCAGATGGTGCTCGAGATGAATAGCCCACCCGGTTTGAGCAATTCATGCACGCGGGCGAGGGTCTGCAGCCGATCCGGCAACAGGTGGAGGATGCTCATGCCGAGGATGACGTCCCAACTATCTGGCGGACTGTCCAACTCGGCCAGCGTCGCCTGTGCGAAGCTCAGGTTGCTGACCCCGGCGGCAGTGGCCTTTGCGCGGGCGATTTCGAGCATCCGCGGCGAATAGTCAATGGCATGGATTAGCGCCACATGTGGAGCGTGCAGGATGGCAGTCGAAGCCGTGCCGCACCCGAATTCCAGCACCCGGCTGTCCGGCCGCAGGAAGGTCCGGGTCTTTTCCAGCTTGGCCTCATAGGATGCCTGATCGGGAATTGGCATCCCTGCGTAGCGCTTTGCCAGGCGATCCCAGAACCAGGAACGCTTAAACATGCGTAATTCCTCCCCGCTCACCGAATTGGCATCGCGATCGGTCGTCAGGGCGCGGCGTCCAGCAAATCATGGGACAGACCGCGGGTTCCTGTCGAAACGCACGACGGCTGCGAGCTATTTCGCCGGCGGCTCGTTTGCCGCTCGCGCCTGTTTTTCCCGCAGTCGCTTGTTCTTGTCCTCGCTGCTGGTGAAAACGTAGCGACCCGCCAGTTCGCAGCCTTTCATGCCGGGGTTACAAACAAGGTCGTTCACCTTGGTGCATAGTCCCTTCACTTCATGCGGACAGCCCCATGACGACATGGCAATCTCCAAAAAAAAAACGGCGGCGAAGCCCGCCGAAAACGCTAGAAGGCAGTCACCGCGGGGGAGTAATGATCAGCTCGCTGGTGACTGTGCCGCTGCGAGGCCAGATTCGCTGCAGGCCGACGATCGCGCGTAGGAATTGGCAACACGCGACAACTCGCCAGGGCGCCTCGCTATTGTAGCCTGCCGACGTTTCATGACGATCAATCGCTGCCAGTGCACGCCAGCGGCGTGGGCTCTTGACTTTTGCCCAAGGCACGGGGGGAAACCTGAGCCCGCGTGCGTGACCCTAGCTAACAGAGCCTGGCGGCCGTCGGTGACAGCGAAAGGCTGGTGGCGCCTCCCTTTGCCGACCCGGGCGCCAGGCCTTCGACGAGCGCTGGTCGAACGCTGGATGCCGTCGATCGGGCCGTCCATCGTCGGCGACCAGCGTTTGATCGCGGCGACCAAGGCTTCGACGTGAGATTCGGGCGTGAGATTCGTGAGATTCGGGTGAGATTCGGGGACAGACCACGGTTCGGAGATTCGGCGGAGATTCGGGGACAGATCACCGTTTAGAACCGAGTTTTGGACGTCGTTAATGCGATCCTGGCTCCGGAAATCCGTGGTGCGTCCGCTGTTTCCGCCTGTTCCCCGCCTCCCCTGTGTTCGGCCATCCTGAACGCGTGCCAAATCACAGGCGCCGATCTACGCGGCAGGTTTGCTGGCGCGGGCCGGTGACTTGCGCTCGGATTTTTTCTTCAGGCCCAGCGAGGCGACCTGGTCGGAACTGGGGCCGAATTGGGCGATGACCTGGTCTTTGACGCCGAGAATGAGATTGTGATGCTCCCACTGGATGGCAACGCAGGCGTCGCGAGCGGCGTTGAAGGCGTTCTGGGCGCGCAGTTCGGCTTCCTGGGCGGCGTGCAGGGCCTCGTTCTTGGCGGCCAGGGTGGCGAAACTGTAGGCCGGGTTGGCCGGGCCGTAATCGGTAATCGCCTTGACCGCCAGAAAGGTTCTTTCATCTGCCTGGAGGATTTCTGCCTGCAGACGAACATTCTCGTTCTTTGCCATTTTTCCTCCCGGAAGATGAAGTTGCCGAGGAGTGGATTACCCTCGGAGAAGAGAATAGGACCGGGCCGCCAAAATTGTCAACACGTTTCGTGGCGCGTGCGCGCAGCGGCCACCGGGCCCGCTGAAAATGCGCACAGCTTGATCCGTGCCGGCAATCTCTCCTGCCGAATCGGCCACTGGATGGCCAGGGAGGCGGCCGCAGGCATCGGGGAGGCATCCCGACGCATCAGGGATGCATCGTGACACCGCGTGGAAGCATCGTGACGCCGCGTGGAAGCATCACGACGCCTCGGGGAAGCATCGTGACGCCTCGTGGACACGTCCCGACGCATCAGGGAAGCATCGTGACGCCCCGGGGAAGCATCCCGACGCATCCGGGAAGCATCGCGACACCGCGGGGAAGCTCCAATTCGTGAAAAGCAAAAAAGGAACCAGGCTCACATATCAAGCGACTTCTGGTCCTGTGGCCCCGTTTCTTCAAGCATTGCCTTCTGCGGCCGACCCCGCGGGCGAATTTCGCGCCGCTGTCCAGTGGCCCGTTCGCTGCTGTCGATAAACCGAGCATCCCCGAGCGGCTGTCGCTAATCCAAGGCCATGCGGATGTCGCTGATTGCCTCGGTATCCAGTTCCAAGCGGAACAAGGACCGATAGTTCACCAGCCGGTCAGCCTCGTTTGCGCCCAGACTGGAATACACCGCATGCGGAGTCAGCAATGAGTCACTCTGCCCCCGTCCGTTCGTTCGATAACTACGCCAGCGATAGTGCGCCGGGTCATCGACCATCGCTGCGCGCACGGCATTGAGTTTGATAGAGCGCTGACAAAGGAGTAGATAGAAATCGGCCTGCACCAGAGAAGACTTGTAGCGGCTGTCCGACAAGGTGCCAGTGCGACGGTACGACTTGTTGATGTACTGCACGTAGCGCCGGCCCAGCGAAATCATCAGCCGGGGGATAGCCTCGGATTCCGGCGGAGACAGCAAGCCGTGCACGTGCTTGGTCATCTGGACGTAGGCGTGCAGCGCGCAGCCGGTGGCTTGGCACGCCTCGCCCAGCCATTCGCGGTAGGCGAGCTAGTCTTCCCCAGCGAAGAAGCAGGCGTCGCGCTTATGTCCCCGCTGAACGACGTGCAGGGGAAAGCCTGGGAGCTGAATGCGGGGGCGACGGAGTAGGTCGTTGAGGAAAGCAGGTTCTTCCAGTTAAATCGAGCCTGGCCCCTTTTTGTTCTCCTTTTTGTTCTCTCTTTTATTCTAGCGAATGGTTGGGCGCCATTCAACCACAGTCCACTACGTGAAGTTGTGTCCGCAGAACCTACAAACTTGCGCAGCGGCCTTTACTTGTTCTGCACACTTGGGGCAGGTCTTCTCGGCAGATGGCACCGAGTTGCTTGCTACCGCAGCCTCGGAACGCTGGTATGAGACGGTTAGAGTGCCATCCGGCTTTACAAGGTGCATGTAGATGAAGATCAGGAAGCCTACCAAAACCACGCAAAGCAAAAGGGCTCCCAGGAATGACCCACAACCGTACGCGCCGGGCGCCCAACTCTGCGACGTGGGAAAGTACCCCTCTGCCGCCATCTTTGCAGCATCACTTTGAAATAACTCCATCGCCTTTGCTTGGCTCCCTTTGTAGGTCTTTACTATGACTTGCTTTTGGAGCCGCTCGCGTTGCTTTGTCTCGTCAAGTTTGGCCTGCAACTGCTGCTGACGTTGCTCCTCAGCTTCCTGCCGTTTCGCAGCCTCTGCCTTCTGTCGTTCAAGGTGTTCATCGACTTTCGCGTAGATGGCCCCGCATTTTGGGCACTCGGCCTTCGGTGTAGTATCGGATGACTGGCGTTCGTACCCGCATTTCCTGCAAACTTGGCTCACCGTTAGCTCTCCTATGGTGCCCAACGTAGAAGTCACCGGCGCTGCGCGGCTTTATCGCGCAGCGTCCGTGTGGACTGCCGGGTTGGGCCGCAGGCGGCAAAGACCCAGCAATAAGAGTGGCCAAACGAAGCCACGCTCATTGCTTGCTCCTGCTTACAAACCCTGGAATGGAGAACACGTCGATTTCCGTCCGGCGGACGCGACGACTGGCAGGCCGGTGTGACGCCAATCCCGTGGCCGGCTTGTAAATATCCAGCCCGCGACCGAGTTTGACTAGAACACCATGATCACACACGACGCAGCGATCGTGGATAGTCGGATCGACCTTGATTGTCAGGGTAGTTCCAAAGTTCCTGAAAAGATCATCGCCGACCTCCGTCATGATCCGGACGTTTGTTGTTGTTCCTTCACTCCACGTACCTGACGTCAGTACGAGAATTTCTTTGGGTCGTGCAACCTCGGCAGCTACCAGCAGAAACTCTTTCAGATTACGGATTTGGTGAGGTGCCGCAAGATACGGATCGATCAATGCAATGCGCAAGGACCCGCCAAGAAGTGCTGGGGCAAAAATCTTTTCCATCGGCCAACCGCTGTCGCCATCAGTCAAGCGAAGCCGGTTAAGTGTTTCCGTGGCACGGTTTTGGATTTCGTCAAACCAATCACCGCTTGACGCCTCAACCTCTTCGACAGATTGCACGGGCGATGAACTCGTTGGCAGTGAGAGGTTCGGCTGTACCGAAATGGCAACAGGCTCAGCGATTTCACTGAGAAGTGGAGCGCAGGAATCGACAACCTTGACCAGTTCGGCAGACAGCAAATTGCTTTCCTGCTCGAATGCTTCCCTTTGCCCACCGATCTTTGCTGTTGCTGCTGCGCGAATATCTTGCTCGGCGTTAGCAAGGGTAGCCTGGACTTCGCCGAGAGCGTTTCGCGGAACACCTTCAGCCTCCACCATTAGAAAGTCACCAAACGCCCCGCTACGCACAGCCAGGTGGGCGGTAAGAGCCTCTTGAAGAAGGCGCTTGACCTCGGTGTAGAAAGCCCGCACCTCCTGAGATTGCTGGTAGGTCGTGCCACGACCGAAGATGTCGGAAACACTCTCGCGTGCGGCCGAGATTTTGTTCTCTACCTCTTCCGAAACAAAGTCGTCGAGGAATGAGACTATGCGCTGTTCCTCGTCCGTGATGAGATCGTTTGCCGCTTTGAGGGATTTTTCCAAAGACCCCATGAGTATCTTGGTCAAATCGAAAGGAAGGTTTGCTCCAAGGTCGAGATTGCTCGCAATATCTTCGCTGGTGTGTGACAAGGCCGCCAGGTGTTTCTCAAAGAGGCCGACGAATGTTGCAAATTGCTCCGTCATTTCCGAGAGAATTTGCTGGACTTTGGGGAATATCCGGTTGGCTACGCGCGATTGGAGGTCGTACATGTATCCCCAGCTACCTGATCTCCGCGTCCGCCAGTGTTTGCCGACGTCGTTCAACTGAAAGCTGTCGAGTTCTCTTTCTGCCAGTAGCCCTATCGTTTCGATAATGTGATTGTTTTGCTTCCGGCGCGCATCGAGATTCTGCTTGAGGACGGCGACCTGCTCGACGGCTGCAATTTGAAATCGCTCCCGAGCAGATTCAAACTCGACTCGAAAGGTGGCAAGCTTTTGTTCAGCCACCTCCCCGTCCTTGATATCACGCAACGCCGCTCGGCGGTTCGCAACAATCGTAAGAAGTTCTTCCAGCGCGGATTTTGTGCCGCCGGCAATGTTGTGGGCGACAAGGGCCAAGCGTGATTCGGTGGACAGGAGGTGAAGCAGTTGCTTCTTCATCTGTTCTATTCCGCCCGGATCATCATCGTGGATTCGGTGCTCGATATGTTTCCCTGCCTTTGAGTCACGATGATTGGCTGCGGAGGTGAATGCCAGCCCGACGACCCCGAGTTGCTCGCGATAGCGGCGCATCGCAGGGGAATCCTCACCACTCAATTCGTTCAGCGTTTTCTCGATTTCATCGCGAATCCGTTGCTCTTCGTGCCTGATGCGCGACGCGATGGATTCCGGGTCTTCGTCGTTGGACTCCGCATTTCTGAGATGCTGATCGTAGGTTTGATCGACCTGCGTGATTACGAAAATGAGTTGTTTTACCGTACCCTTTCGGAGCAGCGTAAGAAGAAAATCCTTTTCTGACTGTCCATAGGCCACGCCCGACTTGGTGAGAAATAAAACGGCATCGACATTCTCGACGGCCTTTTCAGTGAGGCTGACACGGAATCGTTCTGTGTCGTCCAGACCGGGGGTGTCGATGAGCAAAACACCTTCATCGAGAATCGGCGCAGGCGATGCTATTTCAATGCGTTCGACTAGGCAGTGCAGTGGTCGCGTCCCCGAAGTGAACTCTTTCAACTTTTTGCGGAATGCATTTTCTGCCGTCTTGTCATCCGTCTTTCCAAGCAGGATTTCAATGCTGTGCCCGTCTGGCTTCACATAGGTCTTTTCAAGCCCAGGAAGATCGAACACCTCGATGATCTTTCCGTCACTGTTCTTGCGGGGCTTATCGATGAAGCTCTCCCACATCTTCACACGATGGGCATCAACGTGCTTTGCATCTTCCTTGTGGAGACTCTTGATGGCGTCCCACGACTCCCGCCCCACAAACCTGATCGTTGCCTTTACGGAGTTTCCGTGACGGAACGTGGTGACCGCCGCCGTCTCAGGGCTCGTATCCTCGCCTGCGAGTCGCGCGCCAAGCAGCTCGTTCACGAATGAAGACTTTCCTGCTTTGAACCGGCCGACGACTGCGACGCGATAGTTTTCAGGAACGACCTGGTTGGTGAGCAACGAACTGAGTAACTCGGCCGCCCGTGCACAGTCCTTGCCGATGCCCCAGGCCGGTTCATTGGTGTTCTGCACCTTGCGGACGAGTAGGTCGCGAATTTCCTCGACGCGCCCACGCAGCGCATGAATTTCAGTCCGAAGCAGTTTTGGCGATTTCATGTGCTGTCTTCCTTAGAGTAAACACGAAGTACCGCAGTCCAACACACCTGCAGCGGAAATGATAGAAAGTCGGCGCTGACGGGACGGCGATGTCATGGGGTTTGAGGCCCAACGTTTAGTCGACACCGATTTCGGTGTATATCTCGGCGCGTGCAGGTGTATAATCCTGTCCGGCAGGCGTAAGTCGCTGATTTGCATAGGGGTGTCAGACATGAACGCCCCTAATGGCTCGCAAAACGCACCTTCTGAACCTGGGCTCCTCGACCAACTTCGAGATCGCACCCGCCTCAAGCAACACAGCATACGAACTGAGAGCCATTATGTCCACTGCGCCAAGCAGGACATTCTCTTCCACCAGAAGCGTCACCCGCGGGATATGGGTGCTGCCGACGTGGAGGCGTTTCTCACGCATCTGGCAGTCGAGGGAAACGTCGCAGCGCCAACGCAGAAGCAGGCCTTGTCGGCGTTGCTGTTCCTCCGCACACTTCGGGGTCATCCGCACTTGGGGGTCACGTCTTTCCATTTGCCTCTGATAAAAAGTGCCCACGACTTCGAGTCTAAGTGGCCTGGTCATCGGGGAAGCACTTGTAGTCAGCTCAAGGACGCACCGCTTGCGGCGCGTCCCGCTGGAGCGAAGGGCTAGCCGAACTCGCCGAAACGAGCGGAAAATTCTCCGGGTGCCGGATGGACTCGGCGGACAGATCCACATCCAGCAGTGGCCAATACAGGTGGTCCGGGCTTGGCCATTCGACGGTGGTTAGTTGCTCGATGGTGGCCTGTCGGAACCAGGGGAACTCGGAGAACGGCAAGAGAAGCTCTTCGTCGCCGAGAAGCAGCCAAAACCCGTTCTTCGAGACGTGGGTGACTTCAACCGCCAAAGTGCGTGTGCCAGGCATCGATGACCTCCTCAAGGTGGCGGGCGACGACACGCTCGGCGCCGGCCAATTCCCGCCCGGACAGCCCTGTGTGGTTGGCAAGCGCCAGGCTGGGTTGTAGCCAGAACTTGGCCTCGCCATGCGGATGGGCTACATGGATGTGCATTCTCGGCTCCTCCCGCGAAAAGAAGAAAAGCCGGTATGGGCCATCGCGGACGACTGTAGGGGCCACGCTGTCTCCTGCTGGCTGCCGTTCGTTTTAAGCACGCGCGCGGGTTTTTCCTTCTGCTTCGCTGCCCGCTTCCCCTGCCATCGTTACGATTCTTCTAACGTACGTAGTGTAAGCCGAAACAACTGCCAATGTCCTTCAGGCTGTCGCGGCTACTCGCGAACGCAACAGCGACCGCTTCGCCCCGTTCACTCCCCGGCCGTCCCCACCCCATGATTCGCCCGATGCAGCCTGCCAGCCACCCGCTTCAGCAACAACAACAAATCATCCACATAAGTAAACACCACCGGAATCACCAGCAGACTCAGCACCGTAGACGTCACCAGCCCGCCAATCACCGCAATCGCCATTGGCGATCGGAAACTCGGCTCGGCGCCGAGCCCGAGCGCGATCGGCGTCATCCCGGCGACCATGGCGATGGTGGTCATCAGGATCGGTTTGGCGCGTTTGTGGCAGGCGTCGATCAGCGCTTCGTAGCGCGCCATGCCGTGTTCGCGTCGGGCCATCACGGCGTACTCGACGAGCAGGATCGAGTTCTTGGTGACGATTCCCATGAGCATCAAGAGGCCGATCACCGACGGCATCGAGAAGCTGTTGTGCGTGACCAACAGGGCGAAGAAGGCGCCGCCGACCGACAGCGGCAGCGCGGCGAGGATCGTCGCGGGTTGCAGGAAGTCGTGGAAGAGCAGCACCAGCACGACGTAGATGAACAGCACGCCGATCAGCATCGCCGAGCCGAAGCTGCCGAAGAGTTCGGCCATGCGTTCGGCGTCGCCCGACGGCGGTCGGCTGATTCCCGGCGGCAGGCCCTTGAGTGCCGGCAGTTCGTTGGCCTCGGCGACGACAGCGCCGAGGTCGCGGCTGCCGAGTTCGACGTCGATGGTGACGTTGCGCTGGCGGTCGAGGCGGTCGATTTGCGCCGGGCCGCTGCCCATGCGGATGTCGGCGACGGTCTCGAGTGGCACCGCGCCCTTGCTGGCCGGAACGCGCAGCTGGCGGACGGCGTCGAGGTCGTGGCGCAGGCCTTCGTCGAGGCGGACGCGAATTGGGATCTGGCGCTGCGCCAGGTTGAGCTTGGGCAGGTTGGCGTCGTAATCGCCGGCGGTGGCGACGCGAATGACGCCGGCCATCGCCGCGGCGGTGACGCCGAGATCGGCGGCGCGGGCGAAGTCCGGCGTGATGTGGATTTCCGGGCGCTGCAGGCTGGCGCCCGAGGTGACGTTGCCGATTCCCTTGAGCGTGCGCAGCTCGCGGGTTACGGCCTGGCTGGCCAGGCGCAGCGCTTCGGGGTCCTCGCCGGCGAGCACCAGCTTGAGGTTTTCGCCGGTCTGGCCGGCGCCGACCGATACCCGCGCGCCGGGCAGTGCCGCCATGCGCTTGCGGATGTCGGCTTCGACGACGCTCTGCTTGGCGCGGTCGTGGCGCGAGACCAGGCTGACGTTCAGCGTTGCCTTGCGCACGTCGCTGCTGCCGCTACCCGCAAACGGACCATCATTGCCACCCGAGCTGCGGCCGACGGCGCTGAAGACGCGCGTCACTTCGGGCATTTCTTCGAGCAGCGTGCGCGCCTGCGCGGCGATGGCCAGCGTCTCCTGGAGCGTGCTGCCGGGTTGCAGTTCGATGCTCACTTTGGTCTGCGCGCGATCGGCGGCGGGGACGAAGCCGGTCGGCAGCAGCGGTAGCAGTGACAGCGAACCGACGAAGAAGACGATCGCGGCCAGTGCCGTCGTCTTGCGGTGGTGCAGGCACCAGCTTGCCGAGGCGAGGAAGCGCGTCATCAGGCGGCTGTCGGCCGGCGGCGCACCGTGCGCCTTGAGGAAGTAGGCGGCCATCATCGGCGTCAGCAGGCGCGCGACGAGCAGCGAGGCGAGCACCGCGACGGCGGCGGTGATGCCGAACTGCTTGAAGAATTTGCCGGGAACGCCGCCCATGAAGGCTGTCGGCAGGAACACCGCGACCAGCGTGAAGGTGGTGGCGATCACCGCCAGGCCGATCTCGTCGGCGGCTTCGGTGGCCGCCTCGAGCGGCGTCTTGCCCATTTGCAGGTGGCGGACGATGTTCTCGATCTCGACGATCGCGTCGTCGACCAGGATGCCGACGACCAGCGCCAGCGCCAGCAGGGTCAGCGTGTTGAGGCTGAAGTCGAGGTAATACATGGCGGCGAAGGTGGGGATGATCGACAGCGGCAACGCGGTCGCCGCAACCAGCGTCGCACGCCAGTCGCGCAGGAACCACCAGACGACGAGGATCGCCAGCAAGGCGCCTTCGTAGAGCAGTTCCATCGAGCCGTCGAAGTTGTCCTGCACCGGCGCGACGGTATTGAAGGCCTCTTCGATGTGCACCAGGGGGTTCTTCTCCTGCAGCTTGCGCACCGCCTGGCGCACGGCGTTGGCCACCGCGACTTCGCTGGCGCCCTTGATGCGCGTGACTTCGAAGCCGACCACCGGCTGGCCGTCGAGCAGCGTGATGTTGCTGCGCTCGGCGACGCCGTCACGAACCTTGGCGACGTCGCCGAGACGGACGCGGCGGCCGCCAGCGAGCGGGATCTCGAGCGCGGCGATGTCGGCGACGGTGGCCACCGCGGCCAGCGTGCGCACCGCCTGGACGCCGTTGCCGATGTCGCCGCGGCCGCCCGAGGCGTCCTGCTGCACCTGCCGCAGCGCGCTCGAAACGTCGGCGGCGGTGACGCCGAGAGCGGCCAGGCGGGCGGTGTCGAGATCGACCTGCACCTCGCGGTCTACGCCACCGACGCGCGCGACCTTGCCGACGCCCTTGACGGCGAGCATCGCCTTGGCGACGTCGTTGTCGACGAACCACGACAGCGCCTCTTCGTCGAGGCGTTCGGAGCGCAGCGCGTAGGTCAGGATGGCGCTGCCCGAGGTCGTGACCTTGGAAACCACCGGGTCGCGCATCGCCGCCGGCAGGTCGGCGCGCACCGTATCGAGCGCGTTGCGCACCTCGTTGAGCGCCACCTCGGAGTTCTTGTCGATGTTGAAGGCGACCTTGATCGACGCCGAACCGTCGGTGAGCGTCGTCGTGATGTGCTCGATGCCGCCGAGTGATGCGACCTGATCCTCGATCTTGCGCGCCACCTCGGTTTCCATCTGCGCTGGCGCGACACCTTCGTAGGTGGCGGCGATGGTGATCGTCGGCAGCTCGATATCGGGGAAGTTCTGGATTCCCAGCGAGCGGAAGCTGCTGATGCCGAGGAAGGTCAGCAGGACGAACAGCAGCAGCGCCGGAACCGGATTGCGGATCGCCCAGGCGGAAACGTTCATTGGGCGACCTTGGCCGGCGCCGCTTCGACGCGTACCGCGTCGCCGTCGTTGAGGAAGGCGCCGCCGCTGGCGACGATGCGCGAATCGGCCGGCAGCGCCGTCAGGATCTCGACCTGGCTGCCGTCGCGGCGGCCGGTGTCGACCGGCAGCTGGCGGACGATGTCGTGTTCGCCGACCGCGAAGACGTAGCTGTGGCCGTCGCGCAGGATGACCGCCGAAGCCGGCAGAACGGTCGCCGTGGTGTTGCCGCTGACGATTTCGCCGCTGGCGAACATGCCGGCGCGCGCGGCGCTGTCGAGCGGCAGGTCGACGTAAACCAGCGCCTTGCGGCTGCTCGGGTCCAGCGTCGGCGCCAGCATGCGCACGCGGCCGCTCAGCGACGAGCCGTCGGCCAGCCGCAGCTGCGCGGTCTGGCCCGGCGCGACGCTCGCCAGCTGCTCGGCCGAGACCTCGGCGCGCCATTCGAGGCGGTTGCCGCGGAGTAGGCGAAACAGTTCGTTGCCGGCCTGCACGACGCTGCCCAGCGTCGCGCTGCGGCTGCTGATGACGCCGTCGTCGGGGGCGACGATGCGCGTCTGGGCGAGGCGCACGCGCTCGCTCTGCAGCGCCGCGCTGGCCGCCGCGACCGACGCACTGGCGCTCTGCTCGGCGGTCAGGTACTGGTTGATCAGCTGCTCGGAGAAGACGCCGGTGCCCTTGACGCGGCGCGCCCGGTCGCCGTTGGCGTGGGCTTCGGCGAGGCTGGCTTTGGCCTTGGCGACGTTCGCTTCCTGCTGCGCGAGGGCGGCCTCGACGCTGTCGCGCGCGAGCTCGGCGAGCAACTGGCCGCGGCGAACGACGCTGCCGACATCGACCGCCACCTTGACGACGCGCAGGCCGCTGGTTTCGGCGGCGATCACCGCTTCCTGCCAGGGAAAAACGCCGCCGCTGACGCTGACTTGTTGCGACCAGCTGGCCTGTTGCGGCTGCACCGTGCTCACCGCCAGCGCCGTACGTTTCGCCGGCTGCGTGGCGCCAGCTTTGGCGTCGCCGCTGCTGGCGCGGTTAGCGCTGCCGGGGCCGAAACGGAAGGCCAGGAAGGCGCCGCCGACGACGAGCACGGCGGCGATCAGGATGATGGTGAGGCGTAGCGAGCGTTTCACACGGTTCTCCGGCGCCGGCATGGCAGCCGTCGCCCAGGGGTCTTGTACAGGGAAGTCCGCCACTGTACGCGGTCAGGCGGCAGGGCGGTGGCGTTCGGCGTTGTTGGTGCGTCGGCGCCTTTGCCAGGGCCTGCAGCGCCCGCCGACTGACGCTGTTGGCGCGCCGCCCGGCCGCGCTGGCGGTGCAGTAAGAGAATATCAGGCCGACATTATCGCCGCTGGCAGGTTAACGGACGTCGCGGTTTGCAAAGACAGGTAAAGACGCGGCGGCCAGCGAGTTCAACTCACCGCCGGCAGGCGAGGATGATGAGGAGGGCGGTGTTGCCGCCGCCCGCGCGGCGCTGGCTCAGCCGCTGTTGCGCAGCCCGGCGGCGATGCCGTTGATGGTGATCAGGCTGCCGCGTTGCAGGCGGATGTCGTCGTCACCGGCGCGCAGCCGGTGCAGGAGCTCGACCTGCAGATGGTTGAGCAGGTCGATGTAGGGGAAACGGTTGCGCATCGAACGCTGCAGCAGCGGGTTGTCGGCGAGCTGTTCGTCGTGGCCGCTGATCGCCAGCAGGGCTTCGCGGCTGGCGTGCCATTTCTCGCTGATGCGCGCGAAGATGTCGCGGCGCAGTTCGGCGTCGCTGACAGTTCGGCATAGCGCGAGGCGATCGCCAGATCCGACTTGGCCAGGACCATGTCCATGTTCGACAGCAGGGTGCGGGAGAAGGGCCAGCGGCGGTACATCTCCTGGAGCAGCGCCAGACCGTCGGGCCGCTCGGCGCGCCAGCGCCTGACGGCGTTGCCGAAGCCATACCAGCCTGGCAGCATCAGTCGACACTGCGCCCAGGAGAAGACCCAGGGGATGGCGCGCAGGTCTTCGATGCGCTCGGAGCTGCTGCGCGACGCGGGTCGGCTGCCGATGTTCAGCGTGGCGATTTCGAGGATCGGCGTCGATTCGCGGAAATAGCGGGTGAAACCCGGCGTTTCATAGACCAGCTGGCGATACGCCTGGAATGCCAACGTCGACAATTCCTCCATGGCCTGATGGAAGTCCCTGGTCGGCAGGCTCTCGCGGTCGTTGCCGAGCAGCGTCTCTTCGAGAGTCGCGGCGGCGAGAATTTCGAGGTTGCGGCGGCCGACTTCGGGGTTGGCGTATTTCGAAGCGATCACTTCGCCCTGCTCGGTAATCCGGATCTGGCCGGCGACGGCGCCAGCCGGCTGCGCGAGGATGGCGTCGTAGCTCGGCCCGCCGCCGCGACCGACGCTGCCGCCACGCCCGTGAAACAGGCGCAGGCGAATCGCGTGCTCGGCAAAGACTCCGGTCAGGCCGATCTCGGCCTTGTACAGTTCCCAGCCCGAGGTCAGGAAGCCGCCGTCCTTGTTGCTGTCCGAATAGCCGAGCATGACCTCGTGCTGGTCGCCGCGGGCGCTGACCAGCGCCCGGTAGGCGGGCAGCGCGAAGAGTTGCTGCATCACTGCCGGGGCGCGCTGCAGGTCGTCGATGGTCTCGAACAGCGGGATGATGTTGAGCGCCAGTTGCGGTGTTTCGCCCGGTACCAGCAGGCCGGCTTCCTTGAGCAGCAGGGCGACTTCGAGGAGGTCGGAGACGCCGTCGGTCTTCGAGATGATGCAGTTCGGCAGGGCCGTGGCGCCGTAGCGCTGGCGCAGCTCACGGGCGGCGAAGAAGATCGCCAGTTCGCCGAGCGTTTCGGCCGAATACGCGATGTGCGGCGAGTACAGCGGGCGCGGACTGGCGATCTCGTCGGTCAGCAGTTCGATCCGTGCCGCCTCGTCGAGCTGGGCGTAGTCGGCGCAGCGCTGCGCCCTGGCGAGCAGTTCGCCGACCGTGCGTGCATGCACCTCGGAGTTCTGGCGCAGGTCGATCGGCGCCAGATGGAAACCGAAGACGCCGATGGCGCGGACCAGGCTGCGCAGGCGGCCGCCGGCGACCAGTTCGGCACCATTGGCGAGCAGCGAATCGATCAGGATCTGCAGGTCGGCGACGATCTCTTCTGGCGCCGCGTAGGCGGCGGCGACGCCGACCGCGTGCTCCGGCGACTCGTGCTGGTCGAGCGCGCTGGAGGTCGCCGCCAGGCGCGCATAGATGCCGGTGAGCGCGCGTCGGTAGGGCTCGTCGAGGCGTTGGGGTGCGGCGTCCGGCGAGGCTTCGGCGAGCGCTGCGAGGGCGTCGGAGACGTCGACCAGGGTATGCGACAGCGGCAGTTCCCTGCCCAGGGCGTGGATCTCGCCCAGATAGAAATCGAAGGCGGCGATCGACTGCCGGCGGACGCTCTCACGCAGGATGTCGGCGGTGACGAAGGGGTTGCCATCGCGGTCGCCGCCGATCCAGGAACCGACCCGGAAGAAGTTCGGCAGCGCCCAGTTCTGTCCGGGGAAGGCCTCGGCGAGCTGGTCTTCGAACTGGCAATAGAGGCGTGGCAGTTCGACGAAGAAGGTTTCGTCGAAGTAGCTGATACCGTTCTTGACCTCGTCGATCACCGCCAGGCGCGTCGAACGAACCATGCGCGTGCGCCACAGCGTGAGCACGGCGCGGCGCAGCGCCAGCTCGTTGGCGGCCAGCTCGGCCGGCGTCAGGCGTCGCCGATCACGATCGTCGAGCAATCCTCTGACCTCGTGCTGGCAGTAGAGGATGCTCTTGCGGCTGACTTCGGTCGGGTGCGCCGTCAGCACCGGTGAGATCAGCGCGTGCTCGAGGCAGGAACGCAGTCGGTCGGCGCTGACGCCGGCCGCCAGCAGCCGGGAAATGGCCAGCTCCAGGCTGCCGTCGCGCGCTGGCGAAGCAATCATTTCGTGTGCTCGCCGACGGCGGACATGGTGCTCGTCTTCGGCGATGTTGGCCAGATGCAGGAAATAGGTGAAGGAGCGGATCACCGCCAGCATGGTGTCGCGTGGTAGTTCGTTGAGGATTCTCTCCAGTTCGATGCGTGCGCCTTCGTCGAGATCGCGATCGAAACGCACCGAGTTCTGGCGGATGCGCTCGACGACGTCGAAGACCTCGCTACCTTCCTGCTGGCTGACCGTGTCGCCGAGAATCCGCCCCAGCAGGCGGATGTCCTCGCGCAGGGGAAGGTCCTTGTCGCTTTCAGTGCGGCTGGAATTCGTACTCATGGTTGGCTCTTCTCGGGTGGCTGGCTGGAGCGCCAGGCGGCAGTGGTGAACGCGCCTGACGGGTGCGCGATTATAGGCTGTCCAGGCGGCTTGCCTGCGCCCGCAACACGCCGTTCAGCTGGCCTTGTCCCGGTTGGCTGCTGACCATTCGCGGATCTGGTCGATGGTCGCGGTGGCGCCGCCGCAGACGATGAAGAGGACCGTGGCCAAGCCCTGGAGTTCCGGTGCGGCGTCGTAGGCCAGCGACAGGCTGGCGCCGCAGGCCGGCTCGACGAGTAGCCGGTGGTCGGCGAGAAAGCGTTCGCAGGCGCTGAGCGCGGCACCGTCGGAGACCACCAGGCTGTCGATCGGATGCTCCTTCGACCACTGAAACGCCTGCTCGCAGACGCGCTTGGCGCCGAGCGAGGTGGCGATGCTGGTGATCTTTTCGAGTTCGACCAGCCGCCCCGCTTGTCGCGAGCGATTGAACGAGGCCGCGCCTTCGGTTTCGACGGCGATCACCGGGATATGTCCGAGGCCGTTGCGATGCAGGCCTTCGATGACGCCGCAGAGCAGCCCGCCGCCGCCCACCGACAGCACGATGGCATCCGGGGCCAGGGTCGAACTGGCCAGCTCGTCGATCAGGCTGGCATGGCCGTGCCACAGCAGGGGGTCGTCAAAGGGGTGCACAAAGGCGTCCGACTCTTCGATCATCGACAGCGCGCGGATGTTCGCCTCGTGCCAGGAGTCGCCATGAACGATGATTTCCGCGTCTTCCTGCCGCAACAACTCACGCGCCCGCGCCGAGGTCGTTTCCGGTACCACGACGGTGACCGGGATCGACAGGCGGCGGCCGGCGTAGGCGACTGCCAGGCCGGCATTGCCGCCCGACGAGGAAACGAAGCGCCGCGCGCCGCGCCGGCTGTACTCCTCACAGGCGGCACCGATGCCGCGAATCTTGAACGAACCGGGTGCTTGCAGTGCTTCCAGCTTGAGCCACACCGAACAGCGGGCGGCGCGACTCAGTGGGCGCGATTCGAGCAGCGGCGTGGCGATGTGCAGTGGCATTCTGAGCGGGCTTTCCTGGCGCGAGCGACAGTCGATGGTAAACAGCTGCCGCGGCGATGTGCAAGCGTGACGAAGCGAATCCTGCGACACGGCCGCCGGCACGGCATTTGAACTACTGGCCGTGCTTGTTCGTCGGGCTTATTTTTTTGTTACCATTCTTTACGAGGGGTTTTCTCCCTCGCCTGCGCGCTTGTCGCAGGTGCTTGTAGTCCGCTAATCTTCATGAGGAGAGTATCGATGCTACGCAAATTTGCAATGCTGTCAGCAATCGCCGTTTTCGCGATGGCAGGTAGTGCCTGGGCAGGCGAATACGGCTCGCCAGCCGAAGCGAAAGCCATGCTCGAAAAGGCAATCGCCGCGGTCAATGCCAACAAGGCCAAGGCGCTCGAGATGTTCACCAAGGGCGAAGGAGGGTTCAAGGACAGAGACCTCTATCCCTACTGTGGGGGCCCTGACGGCAACTTCACCGCGCATCCGTCGCTGGTCGGCAAGAGCCTGAAGGATCTCAAGGACAAGGCCGGCAAGCCGCTCGGCGTCGACGTTTACGCGGCCGCCAAGGACGGGGTGATTGTCGAGGTTTCCTACATGTGGCCGCGCCCGGGCCAGACCGATCCGGTGAACAAGGTGGTCTACGTCACCAAGGTCGGCGACCAGGTGTGTGCGGTCGGTTATTACAAATAGCGCAGGCGGCGACCGCCCGACGATAGTGCGCCGCAGCGATCGCCATGTGCAAAAAACCCCGCCGTAGCGGGGTTTTTTTTCGGGGTGAAGTCGGTCCGTTTGGTGCTCGGAACCTCAGTACACCTCGGGAATGAAGGTCTGGTCCGACATCGGCGGCCGCACATAGCCGGTTTCTTCCTGCCGCGGCGGCAGGACGATCGCCTCGGGTGTCAGATCCTCATAGTCGATCATGTTGAGCAGGTGCGTGATGACGTTCAGGCGGGCGCGCTTCTTGTCGTCGCCGTCGACGACAAACCACGGCGCTTGCTTGATGTCGGTGTGCGCGAACATATTGTCCTTGGCGCGTGAGTATTCGACCCAGCGGGCGCGCGATTGCAGGTCCATCGGGCTGAGCTTCCACTGCTTTTCCGGGTGGAAAATGCGTTTCTGGAAACGGCGCTCCTGCTCCTCGTTGCTGACCGAGAACCAGTATTTGATGAGGATGATGCCGCTGCGGACGAGCATGCGCTCGAACTCGGGGCAACTGCGCAGGAACTCGCGGTATTCCTCGTCGGTGCAAAAGCCCATCACGCGTTCGACGCCAGCCCGGTTGTACCAGCTGCGATCGAAGAGGACCATTTCGCCGCCAGCGGGCAGGTGCTGGACGTAGCGCTGGAAATACCACTGGCCCGTTTCCCGGTCGGTCGGTGCCGGCAGAGCGGCGACACGCGTGACGCGCGGGCTGAGGCTCTCGGTGATGCGCTTGATCGTGCCGCCTTTGCCGGCGGCGTCGCGTCCCTCGAAGAGAACGACGACTTTCAATTTCTTGAACTTGATCCACTCCTGCAGCTTGACCAGCTCGACTTGCAGGGTCGACAGCGCCTTCTCGTAGTTCTTCGTCTTGAGCGGCTTCTTGCGCGTGCTTTTGACGCTTTCGGTCTCGCGGTTTTTGTCCTTGTCGGCGGCTTCCGGTTTGCTTTCGGCAGGTTTTTCTTTTGCCGCTTTCTGCTCCTTGGCCTTTTCCGGCTTCGCCGCTGCCTTTGTTTCCTGGGCCTTGGCTGTGGCTTTGGCTGCCGCCGGTTTTGCTTCTTCGGCCTTGCTTGAGGCCTTGGCAGCCGCCGGTTTTGGCGTGGCTTTGGCTGGCGTGGCCGTCGGCGCTACGGGCGCAACGGTCTTCCCCTCGGTCACGTCTTCAGCCTTCGCTTGATTGCCTTCCGGTACAACTTCCTCTTGGGCGGGTGTGTTTTCGCTCATTTATGCCTCCTTGGTGTGGCCAAAAAATCGGTAGGTGATTCAAGTGCATCCTGGCAAGAAAGCGTGACTGCTCGAAGGGGACGCTGTCCTTGCCGGCGACACCGGAACAATTGTCGTGGCAGAAAACAGACGGCGGCTGCCGTCGGCCTCGACACGGTTTGTCCGAGCCGCTTACGGCTCCGTGAACGAGCGAGACGTAGGGATTTCTTTGCCGTTTGAGTCGCGTCCGCGGCTCAAGGAGCTCAATTCTCCACTGGCGCGAGAAGGGCCGGGGTGAGGCGGGGAATTCAGGGAGCCTGCTCCCTGCCCGGCGAACGATTCCAGCGTGTAAGCCGGAATGCGCACTGCAAGTGAGAGGGCTGCAGGCATGATTTTCATGATCCGGGCTGCATCGTGTGCCAGGTGGGCCATCACGCTTCTGCGCCTTATGCCACGTTCCGGACGAACGCTGGCGTGTGCCTGCGGCTCAGTCGGAAGAGCGCTGCGCCGACGACTTCGTGGGCGACCATTTCGGGGCTTGGCGCACGCCTGCCGGCGAGCGCTGCCGCCTGCAGGCGGCGACTGGACCATTCAAGGCCGTCCGGAATGGTTGGCATGTTTCTTTTTCCCTTTGCGCCAGAATGGCCGTGGTCGGCAATTATCGTTTATTTTTCCGCAAAAATGAACATTGCTGCGCACGAAACGTGCAGAGGCGTGGCGGTGTCCCGGAACGTTTGCTGAGGGGCGTTCTGGCTGCTGGACAGTTCAGGGGGCAGGCGGCGCGGACAGCAAGGGGTTTCTGGTCCGGCGCGGCGCGGTTGTCCGTTTGCCTGGGGGCCGCTGGGAGCGGTGGCAAAGGGCAAAGAAACGAGCGCCCGGCCGGCGGCCGGGCGCTCGTCAATACGGCGTTCAGGCGAGTTTGGCGAAAGCCTCAACGACGGCTGGCGGTGCCTGGACCAGCTCGATCAGCACACCTTCGCCGGAGATCGGGAACTCGGCATTGGCTTTCGGATGCAGGAAGGTGATGTCAAAGCCGGCAGCGCCCTTGCGGATGCCGCCCGGTGCGAAGCGAACGCCGTTGGCGCTCAGCCACTCGACCGCCGTCGGCAGGTCGTCGATCCACAGACCGATGTGATTGAGCGGCGTGGTGTGTACGGCGGGTTTCTTCTCGGGGTCGACGGGTTGCATCAGGTCGACTTCGACCTTGAACGGGCCGCTGCCCATCGCGGCGATGTCTTCATCGACGTTTTCACGTTCGCTGACGAAGTTGCCGGTGATTTCGAGGCCGAGCATGTCGATCCACAATTTACGCATTTTCATTTTGTCGGGACCGCCGATGGCGATTTGCTGGATACCTAGGACTTTGAAGGGGCGTTGGCTCATGAAGTGTTCTTTCTCTGTAGCAGGGAGGGAAAAGTTCTGGCGGCGCGATCTCAGTCGCGAGCAGAACGACGTAGAGCGGTAGCGGCTGCAATTTCGCCACCGCGGGAAAACGCTTCGACGTTTTCTTCGATGGTATCAGGGTCGTATACATAATTGACCATCAGGCCATACGATTGCTGGCTGCCGCGTGCCGAGGTGTCGGCCAGGTAATTGAGGCGCTCGATGCGTGCGCCGTTGCCGAGATGGAAGCGGGCGACCGGATCGTAAGGCTGGTCACCCTTGCTGGCGGTCAGCAGGTAGCGCGCGGCAAGGCGTGTCAAGCCATGTTGCAGGGCTTGCGCCAGTCGTTGGTCAGCGGCCCAGCGATCGACCGACAGCAGCTTGGCGAGGTCATCGGCGCTGGTAATTGCGGTCATCTCGGGCAACAAACGGCGATTGATACGCTCCAGGTCGGCGTCGCTGAACGCCTTCCGCCAGGCGTCAGGGTTCTTTTCGGCCCAGCGCCGGAAGGTCGGCAGCGGCGAAAGCGTCGCAAAACTGTCGAGGCGCGGATAGTCACGTTTGAGATCGTCGACCACCCGCTTGAGCAGGAAATTGCCGAACGAGACGCCGCGCAGGCCGAGCTGAGTGTTGGAGATCGAATAGAAGATCGCGGTACTCGCCCGTTGCGCATCGAACACCGGCGCATGCTCGTCAAGCAGCGTCTGGACGTTGTCGGCGAGGTGCTCGGTCAGCGCAACTTCGACGAAGATCAGCGGCTCCATCGGCATCCGTGGATGGAAAAAAGCGTAGCAGCGGCGATCGGAATCGAGTCGATTCTTCAGGTCGCTCCACGAGCGGATTTCATGCACGGCCTCGTACTGGATCAACTTTTCCAGTAGCACCGCCGGTGAGTTCCAGGTAATGCGTTGCAGTTCGAGAAAGCCGACGTCGAACCAGGCGCCGAGCCGCGACTCGAGCTCGCGGTCAAGCGAGCGCAGGGCGGGATCCTTGTCGAGGTAGCGCAGCAGGTCGGCGCGCAGGTCGACGAGGAATTTGACGCCCTGCGGCAAGGCGTTGAATTGCGTCAGAATGCGCAGTCGCGACGAGCGCATGGCATTGCGTAAGGCCGATTCGGCTTGCCATTGCTGGTCGCTGCCGATGGCCGCCTGATACGCCACGTGCGCCTGGTCGACGCATTGCGGATCCGGGCCGAAGTCGTTGGCAATGCTGCTCAGGAAGGTGGCGCGACCTTCGTCATTGAGATGCTGGTAGGTTTCGGCGAGGAGCGCGGCACGCTGCCTGACCGAAACCTCGCCGCCAACGCCACTGGCGCATTCTTTAAGCAGTTCGCGAACGCGTCCCAGGTGTTTGCCCTCGAGCTCGCGTGGGCCGGTACCATCGCCGAGGAATTTGCGCACCCGGCGCAGCCCCCGGACAACAAAGCCTTCCGACATTCTTATCTCCTCCGTCCCGCGGCAAGCCGCACGTCCAACTCAGACGCGCTGGCGATGGGCGAGAACGACAAAAATCAGGCCAGCCATGACCATCGGCAGCGATAGCCACTGCCCCATGCTGACGGTGTATGAGAGCCCGAGGATACCATCATCGGGTGAACGGAAATACTCGGCGACCCAGCGCAGGCTGCCGTAGCCGACGAGGAATACCCCGGAAACGGCGCCGCGTGGTCGCGCCCGCCCTGAATAAAACCACAGGAGTGTAAACAGGACGAGGCCTTCGAGGCCGGCCTGGTAGATTTGCGAGGGATGGCGCGGCAGTTGGTCGACCAATGGAAAAATCATCGCCCACGGCAAGGACGGATCAGCCACCCGGCCCCACAGTTCGCCGTTGATGAAGTTGCCGACGCGTCCGGCAGCCAGGCCGAGCGGCACCAGCGGCGCGATGAAATCGGTGATTTCGAGCCAGGTCTTGCCGGTCTTGCGCGCGTACAGCCACATCGCGACGAGGACGCCGAGGAAGCCGCCGTGAAAAGACATGCCACCCTGCCAGACGGCGAGAATCTGCAAGGGGTGCGCTAGGTAGTACGCCGGCTGGTAGAACAGCACTTCGCCCAGGCGGCCGCCGGCAATCACGCCAAGGACGCCGTAGAACAGCAGGTCGTCGAGTTGTTGCACGCTCCAGCCGCTGCTCGACAACTGCGGATGCGTCAGGATGCGGTGCCGACCGAGCCACCAGAACTGGAAAAACGCGGCCAGGTACATCAGTCCGTACCAGTGGACTTTCAGGGGGCCGAGCGAAATGGCGACAGGGTCGAACTGGGGATGGATCAACACGGCACGAACACCACGGGGCTTTCGGATAGAATCGCGATTATATCGCGCCACTCCTGGGCGTGTTCTGGACTGGAGATTGCTGATGCCCGACTATCGTTCCCGCACCTCGACGCACGGTCGCAACATGGCTGGTGCGCGCGCCCTGTGGCGAGCTACCGGCATGAAGGACGGCGATTTCGGCAAGCCGATCATCGCCGTCGTCAACTCGTTTACGCAGTTCGTTCCGGGCCACGTACACCTCAAGGATATGGGGCAACTGGTGGCGCGCGAGATCGAGGCGGCCGGCGGGATCGCCAAGGAGTTCAACACCATCGCCATCGATGATGGCATCGCCATGGGGCACGACGGCATGCTTTATTCGCTGCCGTCGCGTGACCTGATCGCCGATTCAGTTGAGTACATGGTCAATGGGCACTGCGCCGACGCCATGGTCTGCATCTCGAACTGCGACAAGATCACGCCGGGGATGCTGATGGCGGCGATGCGCGTGAACATCCCGACGATCTTCGTTTCCGGTGGCCCGATGGAAGCCGGCAAGGTTGACTGGGGTGGCAAGGTGATTGCCATCGATCTCGTCGATGCGATGGTCAAGGGCGGCGACAGCAATTGTTCCGACGAAGAGGTCGACTCCTTCGAACGCTCGGCCTGCCCGACCTGCGGTTCGTGTTCCGGGATGTTTACCGCCAACTCGATGAACTGTCTGACCGAGGCGCTTGGTTTTTCGCTCCCGGGCAATGGCACGCTGCTCGCTACCCACGCTGACCGTAAGGAGCTTTTTCTCAAGGCCGGGCGGCAGATCGTCGAGATGTGCCGCCGCTATTACCAGCACGACGACGCTTCGGTGCTGCCGCGTTCGATTGGCAGTTTCGAGGCCTTCGAGAACGCCATGACGCTCGATGTGTCGATGGGCGGCTCGACCAACACCGTGTTGCACATCCTGGCGGCGGCGCAGGAGGGTGGGGTGAGCTTCACCATGGACGACATCGACCGTGTTTCGCGCAAGGTACCCTGTCTGGCCAAGGTGGCACCGGCGACGCCGGACTACCATATCGAGGATGTGCACCGTGCCGGCGGCATTTTCGCCATTCTCGGCGAGCTCGACCGCGCCGGCCTTATTCATCGCGATCGGCCGACGGTGCACGCGACGACGCTCGGCGAGGCGATCGACCGTTGGGACGTGCTGCGCAATCCGGCGACGGAACTGGTCGACTTCTTCAGGGCGGCGCCAGGTGGCATCCCGACACAGACGGCGTTCTCGCAGAAGCGGCGCTATCCCGAGCTGGACCTGGATCGTGCGCACGGCTGCATTCGCAATCTCGCCAATGCCTATTCGCAGGACGGCGGTCTGGCTGTCCTCTATGGCAATCTGGCGACCGATGGCTGCATCGTGAAGACCGCCGGCGTCGATGAAAGTATTTGGGTTTTCTCCGGCAAGGCACGCGTTTTCGAGAGTCAGGATGACGCTGTGCAGGCGATTCTCGGCGATCAGGTGGTCGCCGGAGACGTCGTCGTGATTCGCTACGAAGGTCCGAAAGGCGGTCCGGGCATGCAGGAAATGCTCTATCCGACGTCGTACCTGAAGTCCAAGGGTCTGGGGAAGGCGTGTGCCTTGCTGACTGATGGCCGCTTTTCCGGTGGCACTTCGGGCTTGTCGATCGGGCACGCTTCGCCGGAGGCGGCGGAAGGCGGTGCCATCGGTCTGGTTGAAGAGGGTGATCTGATCGAGATCGACATTCCCGGTCGGCGCATTCACCTGGCGATCGCCGATTCCGAGCTGAGCAGGCGTCGCGCCGCGATGGACGCGCGCGGCGAATCTGCCTGGCAGCCGGCAGCGCCGCGCGCGCGGTTTGTATCGCAAGCCCTGCAGGCGTACGCCTTGATGGCGACGTCGGCGGCGACCGGTGCGGTGCGTGATCTGAAGCAATTGACGAGGCGTTGATCGACCGCCGATGGCTTTCGATCTCTGGCTCGGCTTTCTGCTGGCGGCGATCCTGATCTCGGTCACTCCCGGCCCGGGCGCGGTGACCAGCATGAGCGCCAGTGTGCAGTACGGTTACCGGCTAGCGCTGCGGGCGATTGTCGGCTTGCAGGCCGCGCTGCTGATCCAGCTGGCGATCGTCGCCGCCGGACTCGGCGCGCTGCTGGCCACTTCGCCCTTCGCCTTCGACTTGCTCAAGAGCGCCGGCGCCGCCTATCTGATCTGGCTCGGCATCCAGAAATGGCGGGCGCCGGTCACCGGCATCGATCAACAAACGGCGCTGCCGGGACGCCCTGAAGGCCTTTTCGTTCAGGGCCTGCTGGTCAATCTGAGCAACCCCAAGGCGATCCTCTTTATCGCCGCGTTGGTGCCGCAGTTTGTCGATCCAGCAACTTCGCAGTGGCCGCAGTTTGCGCTGATCGGCATCACCATGTGCACCGTAGACACGCTGGTGATGTCCGGCTACGCGCTGCTGGTGTGGCGTTTGCGCCGCTGGCTGCGCGACGCGCGGGCCGTGCGCATGCAGAATCGTCTTTTCGGTGGTTTTTTCATCACCGTTGGCGTCGTGCTGCTGGCCTCGGGTCGCCGCTGATGCCCGCCTCCTCGCTGACTGGCTGCGCCGCGTGTCAACGATCTGCCTGCTTGGTGCGTTATGCCGGGAACGTTTGCAATACGGGCGATTTGTCTCAGCAGGCTTTGCAAGCGGGCCAAACTGAAATAATATCGGGACGTTCCAAACCACCTTTCTGAACGGAGTAAGAGCATGAAAGCAATCTATGTGAGCCTTCTGGCTGCCGCCGGCGTGATGTTTGCCGGCGCCGTCCAGGCCGAAGACGCCGAGGCGCTGGCCAAGTCCAAGAACTGCCTGACTTGCCACCAGGTGGACAAGAAGGTCGTTGGTCCGGCGTACAAGGATGTGGCCAAGAAGTACACCGCCAAGGACGAGCCGATGCTCGCCGAAAAGATCATCAAGGGCGGTAAGGGCACCTGGGGTCCGGTGCCGATGCCACCGAACAAGGTGACGCCCGAGGAGGCCAACACGCTGGCCAAGTGGATCCTCAGCCTGAAGTGATCGCTGAATGCAAAAACCGGCCTGTGGCCGGTTTTTTTTTTGTCGTTTGTTCTTTACGAAGGTTGGATATGCATCCCGGCAGCGAATATGCGTGTTGACAACGCCAGGATGTGCTCCGACAATCGGCCGTTCGCTAGCCCAATACAAACACAATATCGGAGATGAAAGCTATGAACCACGTACGTATACCTGGTGTGCTCGTCGTTCTCGCCGCGTCTGTGGCGCTCATTGGTTGTGGCAAGAAGGAAGAGCCGAAAGCGGCGGCTCCGGCGCCAGTCGCGGCCGCGGCAGCGGCGCAGCCGACGATGGTCGTCAAAATTGGTCACGTCGCACCGCTGACCGGGCCGATCGCCCACCTTGGCAAGGACAACGAGAACGGTGCTCGTCTGGCTGTCGACGATGCCAATGCGCAGAAGATCGTCATCGACGGCAAGCTGATTACCTTTGAACTGCTCGGTGAGGACGATCAGGCCGACCCGAAAACCGGTACGGTCGTCGCCCAGAAGTTGGTTGATGCGAAAGTCGCCGGCGTCGTCGGTCACCTGAACTCGGGCACCACGATCCCGGCGTCGGCAATCTACAACCAGGCTGGTTTCCCGCAAATCTCGCCGTCGGCGACCAATCCGAAGTACACGCAGCAGGGCTTCAAAACGGCTTTCCGGGTGATGGCCAACGACGTTCAACAAGGTTCGGTGGTCGGTACCTACGCCGCCAAGGACATGCACGCCAAGAAGATCGCCATCATCGACGACCGTACGGCGTATGGTCAGGGGCTGGCGGACGAGGTCGAGAAGGCCGCCGTCGCCAACGGTGCGACCGTCGTTGCGCGTGAGTTCACCAACGACAAGGCGATCGACTTCAAGGCTATTCTGACCAAGATCAAAGCCAAGAATCCCGATGTGATCTTCCTCGGCGGCATGGACGCGGTTGGTGGCCCGATGCTCAAGCAGATGAAGGAACTTGGCATCAAGGCCAAATTCACCACCGGTGACGGTGGCTGCTCGCCGGAGCTGATCAAACTTGCCGGCGCTGCCTCCGAAGGCGTGATTTGTACGCAAGCCGGATTGCCGGTCGACAAGCTGCCGAACGGCCAGAAGTTTGTGGCTGATTTCACCAGCAAGTACGGCCCGATCCAGATCTATTCGCCGTACAGCTATGACGCAGTGATGGTCCTGATCGACTCCATGAAACGTGCCAACTCGGTTGACCCGGCCAAATATCTGCCCGAGGTCGGCAAGACCGCCTACAACGGCGTTACCGGCAAGATCGAGTTCGACGAAAAGGGTGACATCAAGAACGGTGCCATTACGGTTTTCGAGATCAAGGATGGCAAGCTGGTCACTCTGAAGAGCGAAGGCGGTTCGACCGCTGCTGCCGCGGCGCCGATGCCGGCGGCCGCACCCGCTACGGAAGAAAAGTAGTAGGCGGGCATTTGCCTGCCGAGGGAATGGCGCCGGTGGCGTCGTTCCCTTGCTTTTCCTGCATCCGCATAATCGTTCAGCATGAACTGGGCGTAGCGCCGGCATGTCCGATTGCTGGCGCTATCAGTCGGAAACTCTGGTTCGTCATAAGCACCTTGTTGCGGAAAGCTCGCCCATGGACACTCTTCTCCAGCAACTGATCAACGGCCTCACTCTGGGCGCCGTTTATGCGCTTGTCGCCCTGGGCTATACGATGGTGTATGGCATCATCGGCCTGATCAACTTCGCCCATGGCGAGGTCGTGATGATCGGTACGATGGTGGCTTTCACGGTCATCGTCTCGCTTGCCGGTTCCGGCATGCCACCGCTGCTCATTCTCGGTATCGGCCTGCTCGTTTCGGTTGTGGTCTGTATGGTGCTCGGCTGGGCGCTGGAAAGAGTCGCCTATCGTCCGCTGCGGGGTGCTCCGCGACTGACGCCGCTGATCACCGCGATCGGCATGTCGATGGTCTTGCAGAACGTGGCGATGATCATCTGGGGCCGGAACTACATCACTTTCCCACCGATGATCGAAAAGCATATTTACACGGTCGGTGGCGCAACGTTTACCAATGTGCAGATGGCCATCGTTTCGCTGGCGGCGCTGGTGATGCTCGGCTTGATCTACCTGGTGCACCGGACGCGCATCGGAATGGCCATGCGCGCCACGGCACAGAACCCGCAGGTGGCCATGCTGATGGGCGTCGATATCAACCGCGTCATTGCCATGGCCTTCATCATCGGCTCCGCGCTGGGTGCGGTTGCTGGCTGCATGGTCGGCTCGTATTACGAAATTGCCCACTACCAGATGGGTTTCATGCTTGGCTTGAAGGCTTTCACCGCAGCGGTTCTGGGCGGCATCGGCAATCTGGCGGGAGCGATGGCCGGCGGCCTGTTGCTTGGCGTGATCGAGGCGCTTGGCGCTGGCTACATCGGTCAACTGACGGGTGATTTCCTCGGTAGCCACTACCAGGATATCTTCGCCTTCATCGTTCTGATCGTTGTTCTGATGTTTCGTCCTTCGGGTCTGTTTGGCGAGCGCGAGGGAGATCGCGCATGAACGATCAGGTCAAAAAGGCGCTGCCCTGGCAGCGGCACTGGCTGGGCGTGCTGTTGATCGCTGCGGTTCTGGTGGCCGTGCCTTTCATCGCCGCTCTGGGCGGTCAGGCCTGGGTGCGCATTGCCAACTTCGCGATTCTCTACATTTTCCTGGCGCTTGGTCTGAACATCGTCGTCGGCTATGCGGGCTTGCTTGATCTGGGTTACGTCGCTTTCTACGCGGTCGGCGCGTATGTCTATGCCTTGCTGGCGTCGCCGCACTTTGGTTTGCACCTGCCATTCTGGGTGATCTTGCCGCTTGGCGCGGCCATCGCGTGCATGTTCGGCATGTTGCTCGGTGCGCCAACGCTCAAGTTGCGTGGTGACTACCTGGCGATCGTCACGCTCGGCTTTGGCGAGATCATCCGCATCTTCCTGAACAATCTGAATGCGCCGATCAACGTCACCAACGGTGCGCAGGGGATCACCCTCATCGACCCGATCCGGATCGGGGATTTCTCGTTTGCCGAGACCAGCGTGATATTCGGGGTCGAACTCAGTGGGCCGCAAAAGTACTACTTCTTGCTGGTGGCCCTGGCGATCCTGGTGATCATGGTCAACGTGCGCTTGCAGGATTCGCGAATCGGTCGCGCCTGGCAGGCCATCCGCGAGGACGAAGTTGCCGCCAAGGCCTGCGGGATCAACACCAGGAACATCAAGCTACTGGCCTTCGCCATGGGGGCGTCGTTCGGTGGCATCGCTGGCGGCGTCTTCTCGGCGATGCAGGGATTCGTCAGTCCCGAGAGTTTCTCGCTGATGGAGTCGATCACCATTCTGGCGATGGTCGTTCTCGGTGGCATGGGGCACATACCTGGAGTGATTCTCGGCGCGATCCTGCTGACCGCGCTTCCCGAGGTCTTGCGTTACGGCATCGAGCCGCTGCAAGACGCGATTTTTGGGCGCAGCATTGTCGATCCGGAAAGCCTGCGGATGCTCATCTTCGGCTTGGCGATGGTGCTGGTCATGCGTTTCCGGCCGGCTGGCCTGTGGCCGTCGTCGCAACGCCGCCGCGAACTTGCTGAGAGCGAGAAATGAGCAGCCGCGATAAACCACAAATTCTTCTCGAAGCGCACGCAGTAGCCAAGCATTTTGGCGGCGTCAAGGCCTTGCACGACGTTTCTCTGACGATTCGCCGAGGCGAAATCTATGGCCTGATCGGACCGAACGGCGCTGGCAAGACAACCTTCTTCAACTGTCTCACCGGCCTCTACAAGAACGAGAGTGGCCATTTTATCTTCGACGGCGTCAAGCTTGCCGCCGACGCCCCGCACAAGGCCGCCGAGGCTGGTATCGCCCGGACCTTTCAGAACATTCGCCTGTTCGGCAACATGACTGCGATCGAGAACGTCATGGTTGGCCGGCACTTGCGTACCCACGCCAACGTCGTTGGTGCCATTATCCGCAATCGTGCGACGATGGCCGAGGAGGCGGCGATCACCCGTCGAGCCGATGAGTTGCTGCACTATGTGGGCATTCAGGACCGGGCGCATGACTATGCCAAGCACCTGTCCTACGGTGATCAGCGCCGCCTCGAGATCGCCCGCGCGCTGGCCACCGAACCGAAGCTGCTGGCGCTCGACGAGCCGGCGGCAGGCATGAATGGCACTGAAACCGAAGCCTTGCGCACGCTCGTCGAAGGTATCTGCCGGGACGGTGTGACGGTCTTGCTGATCGAGCACGACGTCAAGTTGGTGATGGGTCTGTGCGGGCGCGTAGCGGTGCTCGACTACGGCGAGAAAATCTGTGAGGACGTGCCGTCGGTGGTGCAGAAGGACGCACGCGTCATCGAGGCTTACCTCGGCGGCTCGGTCGCCTGAAGAGAACGGACAAGTCATGCTCGAAGTTACCGGTTTACGCGTCTCCTACGGTGGTATCCAGGCCGTTCGCGGCATCACCTTTCATGTCAATGAGGGCGAGATGGTCGCCCTGATCGGTGCCAATGGTGCCGGCAAGAGCAGCACGCTGCGGGCGCTGGCGCGACTGCTCGAACCAGCGGGCGGTAGCGTCCGCTATCGCGGCAAGGAACTGCTGTCCCTGCCGCCGCACGGACTGGTCAGTGAAGGGATCGCACTGGTGCCTGAAGGTCGCGGCGTCTTCCCGCGCATGAGTTGCCTCGAGAATCTGCGCATGGGTGCTTACGCCCGTAATGACAAGGCGGCGATCGAGCGCGACCTCGAGCACGTGCTGGGACACTTCCCGCGTCTCAAGGAGCGGGCGCAGCAAATGGCGGGAACGCTGTCAGGTGGTGAGCAGCAGATGCTGGCGATCGGCCGGGCGCTGATGAGCAAGCCCAAGCTGATGCTGCTCGACGAACCGTCGATGGGTCTCGCGCCGATCATGGTCCAGAAGATCTTCGAGGTCGTTCGTACGGTGGCCAGCGAGGGGATGACGATTCTGCTCGTCGAGCAGAACGCCAAGCTGGCACTCGAGGTCAGTCAGCGCGGATACGTCATGGAAAGCGGCGAGATCACGGTGACCGACGAGTCGCGGAAGCTGCTTGCCGATCCCAAGGTTCGGGCGGCCTATCTCGGCGAGTAGCCGGGGCCACCTTAAAATTCCATCGTCTCGGCGAAGGACAGCGCCTGCAGTTGTGCGCGGTTGAACTGGTCGGCCGTCAGTCCCAGCATGCTCGCCTGTTCGGTGACCCCCTCGGCGGCAGCGCTCTCGCTGGCCAGCGCCAGCTCGAGGAAGGGTTGATAGCGACCGCCGTTGCCAAGCAGCGCGTCACAGATCGGGTCAGGCAAGCGCATTGCATCGAGCGCCTGTTCCATGCCGACACCGAGCAGGGTGTCGAGCAAGGAAAAGGCGCCGGTGATGAACAGGTTGTCGTACTCCGACGGGTCGACCAGGCCGATCGCCAGCAACTCCATCAAACGCGCACGCACGAGCGCGGTGTAGATCAAGGCCGGCGCCATCGGATCCTTGCTGGCCGTCGCCAGTAGCAGCGACAGCCAGCGATTGAGCTTGTCGTAGCCGAGCATGCTGACCGCGTGGCGGAATGACTGGATCTCGCAGGACAGGCCAAAACCGGCAGAATTGATGTAGCGCAGGAGCTTGTAGGACATCGCCACGTCATGCTTCAGGGCGGCCTCTATTTCCTTGACGTCGGCATTTCTGCGGACCAGGTTGAGGACTCGCACGATATTGTTTTGTGCCGGGTTGAGAGTTTTTGCCGGGAGCTTGGTCGGTTTCGTGAAAAACCACCCGGCGGCGGCCGTGACGCCCGCGTCCAGGCACGCCCGAAAGTCTTCGCCGTTGGCGATGTTGAAGGCGACGCCCATTCCGTAGGCCTTGGTCCGTGCCGCCAACAGCTTGAGTTGGCCCAGGGTGAACTGCCTGGCATCGAGGCCGATGAAGCGAAACGGCACGTCGACGGACAGCGCCTGCGTTGCCTGAGGATCGAAGAGTAGGCAGACGGTCGGTTGCCAGGTTTGCAATGCGGCGATCAGATCGGGTCCGTCGGCGCCGAGCAGAGTTGCCGCTGTCAACTCGATGGTTGCGTTGTCTGGCGTCGACCAGTCAAGAAGGCCTGCGCTGCAAGCCGGGCCTCGGCAACTGATGAAGACCGGTTTTTCGCTGCGCGGCCAGATGTCATCGAGAGCGCTGAGGGCGTTTACCGCGTCCTGCATGCTCGCCTTGTCGTCCATCTGGAGCGTCAGGCGAGTAGCGATGACCCTGCTTTGGCGGTTGAGCAAAGGCTCGCGGGACATGAAGATCTTATTCATTTTGGCTGGCCCTGATGTGCGAAGCGGTGAGCGTTTCAATGGCCGCGAGCGTATCGGCGGCGAAGTCGAACGAGTCGGCAAAAAACTCCTCGACTGGCAAGCGGCCGCGCGTCACGAAGTCTCGCCGGGCGGCGGCGACCATCGCCGGCGAGCCACAGACGTAGGCCTGAAAACCCGAAAGGTCAGGATGGTCGGCCATTGCGACCTGATGAACGAGGCCGCTTCGACCCTGCCAATTGTCGTCGGCCAGCGGCTCCGACAGCACCGGGACGAAATTCAGCTGGGCGTGCTCGGTCGGCCAGCTTTCACCCAGCTGCAGGAGGTAGAGGTCGGCACGCGCACGGCCACCCCAATAGACGTACATTGATCGCTTGTTGCCTTCGCTGATCGCCTGCTGGACCATCGCCTTGATCGGCGCAAAGCCGGTGCCAGCAGCGACCAGCAGTATCGGCTTTGCTGATTCGCTGCGCAGAAAGAAGCTGCCGTGTGGCCCGCAAAGGCGCAGGATGTCGCGTTCCTTCATGGTGTTGAAGACGTGCGCGGTAAACTTTCCACCGGGCGTGTGGCGGATATGCAATTGCAGGAAGGCGTCGTCTTGCGGTGCATTGGCAAGCGAAAAAGCGCGCCGCTTGCCTTGCGGCAGCAGGATGTCTACGTACTGCCCGGCGAGAAACTGCAGGCGCTCGTTGGCGGGCAGCTTCAACTCGACAAGCATCACGTCGGGCGCCGCGCGGGTCAGTTTTTGCACTCGCGCCGGCAGCGTGCGGACCGGGATGTCGGCCAGCGAGCGCAACTCGCGGCTTTCGATGCACAGGTCGCTTCTGGCCCTGGCGCAACAGAAGAGCGCGAAGCCTGCCGCCCGCTCAGCCTCGCTGAGAACATCGGGCTGCGCCTTGCCGTGCTCGACATGGCCGCTCAAGACCTTGCCCCGGCACGAGCCGCAAACGCCATCGCGGCAACCGTAAGGAAGACTCAGCCCCTGCCGCAGTGCCGCTTCGAGAATGCTCTCGGTCGCGTCCGCCTGGAAATGCTGCTGGCTTGGCTGAATACTGACCTGAAAACCCATTGAATCTCCGCTGATGTCCGAATCCGGTAAAATTGCGCCGTGCAAAAACTATTAATCGTCGGCTGTGGAGATATTGCCCGTCGTTTGCTGCCCCGTCTGCTCGGCCACTACCGCGTTTTCGCACTGGTACGCGAGTTCGAGCAAGCCGCTTTCTGGCGTGACAGCGGCGCCAAGCCTGTCCTTGCCGACCTGGACCAGCCGCGCAGCCTGCAGCGTATTGCCGGCCTGGCCGATGTCATCGTCCATCTGGCGCCGCCGCCGGCGAGCAAGCTCGAAGGGGGCGCGGGCGAGCAGCGCGACCGCCGGACTTGTAACCTGTTGGCAGCGCTGAGTCGCGGCTTGAGTCTACCACAGCGGATCGTGTATATAAGTACGACGGGCGTTTATGGCGATTGCTCGGGTGAACGCGTTGACGAGACCCGCGCGCTGCGGCCGGGCACCGCTCGTGCGCACCGCCGGGTTGACGCCGAGCGGCAGCTGCGTGCCTTTGGCCGCCGTGGTGTGGTGGTCAGCATCTTGCGCGCCCCCGGCATCTACGCCACCGATCGTCTGCCACTCGAGCGCTTGCGCAAAGCGACCGCGGCGCTCAACGAGGCTGACGACGTGTATACCAATCACGTACACGCCGAGGATCTGGCGGCGCTGACCTGCGCCGCACTGCGCTACGGCCGCAGCAACCGTATCTACAATGCGACGGATGATTCGGAAATCAAGATGGGTGACTATTTCGACCTTGTCGCCGATCGTTTCGGAATTCCGAGGGTGCCTCGTCTGTCGCGCAGCGCTGCGCAGGAGCAATTGTCGCCGCTGCAATTTTCATTCATGAGCGAATCACGCCGCTTGTCGAATCAGCGCATCAGGACCGAGCTTCGGGCCAGGCTGCGCTTTCCGCTGGTCGATGATGGTGTGGTGGCGGCGGTCGATGAAAGGAATAGCGCGTGCTCGTAGTCAAGGTTCTGCATCTGTGGATGGTCGTCAGCTGGTTCGCGGGTTTGTTCTACCTGCCGCGCATATTCGTCAATCTGGCGATGGTCAAGGCCGACAGCACTGCCGAGCGAGACCGTCTGCTGTTGATGGCCGGCAAGCTCTATCGTTTCATGACGCCGATCGGCGCCCTGGCGGTTGCTCTTGGCCTGTGGTTGTGGCTGGGCTATGGTTTTTCGGGCGGCTGGCTGCACGCCAAGATCGCCCTGATACTGCTGCTGATTGCCTATCATGCCTATTGCGGCTGCTTGCTGCGCGACTTCAAGGCGGATCGCAAGGTCCGCAGTCACGTCTGGTTCCGCTGGTTCAATGAACTACCGGTGCTCTTATTGCTGGCCGTGACTTATCTCGCGGTCGTCAAGCCATTCTAGTCCACAGCTATCGGGAGACAATCGTGGAAACCTATTTTGCAAGCTGCCCACGCGGCCTCGAGCCTTTACTCGCCGAGGACCTTGCGGCGGCTGGTGCTGCCGAACTGCAGCAGATTTCCGGCGGCGTTCATTTCGTCGGCGAGTGGCCGGTTTGCTACCGCGCCAATCTCCACTCGCGGATCGCTACGCGCATCTTGTGGCGGGTGGCGCAAGCGAGCTATGCGAAGGAGCAAGACATCTACGAGCTGGCGCTGGACACGCCGTGGCCGAAGTGGTTCGTTCCCGAGCAGACCATTCGGGTCGACGTCAATGCGGTAAAGAGTCCACTAAAAAGTATCGAGTTCGTGACCTTGCGCATCAAGGACGCGATTTGTGATCGCTTTCGCCGCGACTTTGCTCGCCGGCCGAGCGTCGATACGCGCCAGCCGGACGTCCGCATTCAGGGTTTCATCAATAGCGACGAGTGCACTCTTTATCTTGATACCTCCGGTGCGCCGCTTTATCAGCGGGGTTTCCGCCAGAAGACCGTCGAAGCGCCGCTGCGGGAAAATCTGGCCGCCGGCATCTTGCGCCTCAGTGGCTGGCAGCCCGGTACGGCGCTGCTTGACCCGATGTGCGGGAGTGGCACTTTTCTGCTCGAGGCGGCGCAGATTGCGCTCAATCGCGCGCCGGGCGCCCGTCGTGATTTCGCATTTCAAGGCCTGCGCCATTTTGACCCGCAAGTCTGGAAAAGCATGCTCGAGGCAGCGCAAGCAGCCGAGAAGCCGGCGGCACCGGCAGCGATTTTTGGCAGCGACATTTCGCCGGTAGCCGTGCGCGCCGCTCTTGCCAACCTCGATCGTGCCGGATTGCTGCCGGCGGTCAGTCTTGCCTCGGGCGATTTGCTCGAGATCGACGCGCCAGCCGCCGCCGGCATCATGGTCAGCAATCCGCCCTACGGCGAGCGGGTGTCCAGCGATGAGGAGCTGGCTGAGTTCTACCCCCTACTGGGGCATGCGCTGAAGCGCCGGTTTGCCGGCTGGAGCTGCTACCTGATCAGCGCCGACACACGCCTGCCGAAACTGGTTCGCTTGACGCCAAGCAAGAAGACGCCGCTGTTCAATGGTGCCCTCGATTGCCGTCTGTATGAATTCCGAATGGTCGCCGGCAGCAACCGCGGCAAGGCTGCGGCGAGCGCGTCGTAGGTAATCGCCGCCGCTGTGTGCGGTGCCCTTGCCGGGGGGGGCTCGCCTGCGCCCGGCCGCCGAAGGGCGGCGTTGCGCTGGCTGTCAGACGATGCCCAGGTGGCCGATGCCGGCAGTGAGGTCCCGGTCATGCGACTCCTTGCCGTTGAGCTTGATCTGCAGCCGTAGGTCGTTGAGCGAGTCGGCGTTGCGCATGGCATCCGGATAGCTAATCTGGCCGGCTTCGTAGAGCTCAAACAGGGCTTGGTCAAAGGTCTGCATGCCGAGTTCGCGCGAGCGCTTCATGACCTCCTTGATCTCGTGTACCTGGCCCTTGAAGATCAGGTCGGAGATCAGCGGCGAGTTGAGCAGGATCTCGATCGCCGGCACCCTTCCCTTACCGTCTTTCTTCGGTAGCAGGCGCTGCGAAACGATGGCGCGCAGGTTCAGCGAGAGGTCCATCAGCAACTGGTGGCGGCGTTCCTCGGGGAAAAAGTTGATGATTCGGTCAATCGCCTGGTTGCTGCTGTTGGCGTGCAGCGTGGCCAGGCATAGATGGCCCGTTTCGGCGAAGGCGATGGCGTAGTCCATTGTCGCTCGGTCGCGAATCTCACCCATCATGATCACGTTTGGTGCCTGCCGCAGGGTGTTCTTCAGAGCGCCTTCCCAGGTGTCCGTGTCGACGCCGACCTCGCGCTGCGTGATGATGCATTTCTTGTGCTCGTGGACGAACTCGATGGGGTCCTCGATGGTAATGATATGGCCGTGGCTATTACTGTTCCGGTGATCGACCAGCGCCGCCAGCGAGGTGGTCTTGCCAGTACCGGTACCGCCAACGAAAATTACCAGCCCGCGACTGGTCAGTGCGATGTCCTTGAGGACTGCCGGCAAGGCAAGATCGTCCAGAGTCGGCACCACCAGGTTGATCGTCCGGCAGACGACGGCGACTCGCCCCTGCTGGACCAGTGCATTGACGCGAAAGCGACCGATTCCAGAGGGCGAGATGGCGAAGTTACATTCCTTCTTGTCCTCGAACTCGGACGCTTGACGGTCGTTCATGATCGAGCGTGCCAATTCCGCCGAGTGCTGCGGCAGCAGTGGCTGGTTGGACACCGGCATCACTTTGCCGTCGATCTTGATCGCCGGGGGAAAATGGGCGGTAATGAAGAGGTCGGAACCATTCTTCTGGGTCATCAGGCGCAACAGTTCGTGCATGAACTTCAGCGCTTGGTCGTGTTCCATGATCTTCCTCCTGCTCGCCAGGCGAGCTTAAATGCCGGCGAAGCTGTCTTTGTTGGCGGCTTTGCTTTTCGCTTCGGCCACCGAAACGAGATTGCGCTTGACCATCTCGGCGAGATTCTGGTCGAGCGTCTGCATGCCATGCTGTTGTCCTGTCTGCAACGCCGAATACATCTGCGCCACCTTGTTCTCGCGGATCAGGTTGCGGATTGCCGGTGTGCCGATCATGATCTCGTGCGCGGCTATACGTCCGAGGCCATCCTTGGTTTTCAGCAGCGTTTGTGAGATGACGGCGCGCAGCGATTCGGAAAGCATCGATCGAACCATTTCTTTTTCGGCAGCCGGGAAGACGTCGACGACGCGGTCGATGGTCTTGGCGGCACTCGAGGTGTGCAGGGTGGCGAACACCAGGTGGCCGGTCTCGGCGCCGGTGAGCGCCAGCCGGATCGTTTCGAGGTCACGTAGTTCGCCGACCAGAATGACGTCCGGGTCCTCGCGCAGCGCCGAACGCAGGGCATTCTGGAAGGACAGGGTGTGCGTACCGATTTCGCGCTGGTTGATCAGGCTCTTCTTCGACTGATGAACGAACTCGATCGGATCCTCGACGGTGAGAATGTGGCCGTACATGGTCTCATTGACGTGGTTGACCATCGCTGCCAGGGTGGTGGATTTGCCCGAGCCCGTCGGGCCGGTGACCAGCACGATGCCGCGGGGAAACTCGGAGATGTCCTTGAAAATCTTCGGGCAATTGAGTTCTTCCAGCGTCAGGACCTTCGACGGAATTGTCCGGAAGACCGCACTGGCGCCGCGATTCTGGATGAAGGCGTTGACGCGGAAGCGCGCCAGATTGGGAATCTCGAAGGAAAAGTCGCATTCCCGGGTGTCTTCGTACTGTTTGCGCTGGCCGTCGCTCATGATGTCGTAGACCATCGCGTGCACGTCCTTGTGCTCCATCGCCGGCAGGTTGATGCGGCGCACGTCGCCGTTCACCCGGATCATCGGCGGCAGTCCGGACGACAGATGCAGGTCGGAAGCCTTGTTCTTGACGCTGAAGGCCAGCAGTTCTGTGATGTCCATCCGGTTCGGTCCTCGGGCGATGAGCAGGGCGCGGTGCTATACTCTGGGCAACCTGCGCAACGCCTGATTATGACCACACTTCCCGCCAAGCTGCAAGCCGTTCTCGTGCGAGTCGCCCGCGCGGCGAGCGAGTACGGACGGGATCCCGCTGGCATCGACCTGCTCGCCGTCAGCAAGGCCTGGCCGGCAGCGGACATTCGCGAAGTCGCGGCAGCCGGGCAGCGCGCCTTTGGCGAGAGCTTTGTCCAGGAGGGTCTCGAGAAAATGGCCAAGCTGCGCGACCTTGGGCTGGACTGGCATTTCATCGGTTCGCTGCAGAGCAACAAGACGCGCGTGCTTGCCGAGGCTTTCAACTGGGTGCATTCTGTGGACCGCTTGCGGATCGGCGAACGGCTTTCCGAGCAGCGCCCAGCGTCATTGCCACCTCTGTCGATTTGCCTGCAGGTGAATGTCAGCGGCGAGGCCAGCAAGAGCGGTGTCGCTATTGCTGAAGCGCGGACGCTGGCGCACGCGGTCGCCGGCTTGCCGAAGCTGCGCTTGCGTGGTCTGATGACTATTCCAGCGCGCAGTGACGATTTCCTGACGCAGCGCCGCCCTTTTCGCCGGCTGCGCGAACTTTTCGAACAACTGCAGGCCGATGGCCTGGCGCTTGATACACTTTCGATGGGTATGTCGCATGACCTCGAGGCGGCAATTGCCGAGGGCGCGACGCTGCTACGCGTCGGTACCGCGATTTTTGGTGAGAGAAACAGAGCATGAGAATTACATTCCTGGGCGGTGGCAACATGGCCAACGCTTTGATCGGCGGCCTGGTGAAGACAGGTTTCTCGACGGCCGATATTGCGGTCATCGAGTTGGGGGCACAGGGACGCGCCAAGCTTCGCCTTGTCTACGGCGTCCGCTGTTATGAGGCGCCAACTGCCGCGGCGCTCGATTGCGATGCAGTGCTCCTGTCGGTCAAGCCGCAGCAGATGCGCGACGCCAGCGAGTCACTGGCGAAACGTCTCAGCCAGCAATTGGTCATCAGCATTGCTGCCGGCCTGCGTCTGGCCGACCTCTCACGCTGGCTGGGGGGCTATGGAAAAATTGTCCGAGCGATGCCCAATACCCCGGCGCTGATCGGCTCCGGCATCACCGGGTTGTGTGCGCTACCGGGAGTGTCGATGGCCGAACGACTCGGCGCCGAGCGCATCCTGCAGGCTGTCGGCAGTACCCTGTGGGTCGCCGAGGAAGCCCAGATGGACGCGGTGACCGCCATTTCTGGTAGTGGCCCGGCCTACGTTTTCCTGTTCATTGAGGCCTTGCAGCAGGCCGCCATCGCTCTTAATCTCACCGCCGCCCAGGCTCGCCAGTTGTCGATCGAAACGGTGCTTGGCGCTGCCAAACTGGCGGTGCAGTCGGACGAAGCCGCGGCCATTCTGCGCGAGCGTGTCACTTCCAAAGGGGGGACCACCGAAGCGGCTCTGCGGACGATGGATGAACTTGGCGTGCGCGAGGGCTTTATCGCTGGCGTCCTGGCGGCCAACACGCGTAGTCGCGAGTTGGGTGAATTGCTCGGGAAGGACACTTGATGGCCGGCCAGGCGGGCTTGTTTCTCTTGCAGGCGCTGACCGGTTTCCTGACCTTCGCTTTGCTGCTGCGCTTTTACATGCAGGCATTTCGCGTTTCGTTCAACAATCAGGTCGGCACCTTCGTGGTCGACCTCACCAACTGGCTGGTCAAACCCTTGCGCAAGCTGTTGCCGGGCCTGTTTGGCCTGGATCTGGCGAGCCTCTTGCCCGCGTATCTGCTGCAGCTCATCTTTACCGTCGCCCTTGCTTCAGTGCAAGAAGGCGTCGAAGGCGGGTCGCCCGGGAGTTTGCTGCCCTTGCTTCTGTGGTTCGCCGTGCTGGCCACCCTGCGCTTCAGCATCTACCTGTTGATTGGTGCGCTGCTGCTGCAGGCCGTCCTGTCGTGGGTCAGTCCGTATTCGCCCTTGAGCCAGCCCGTTGCGCAGCTGACCAGACCTTTCCTGCGGCCGATCCAGCGTGTGGTACCGATGGTCGGCGCCATCGACCTCGCGCCGCTGATCGCCATTGTTCTCGCGCAATTGCTCTTGATGTTCCTGTGAGTCGTGGCCGACTGGCTGCACGAAGCGGGCTCTTCGATCACGCTGGCGGTCCATGTCCAGCCCGGAGCGAAGAAAAGCGAAACGGCCGGCCTGTACGGTGACGCGCTCAAGATACGCCTGGCGGCGCCGGCAATCGATGGGCGGGCCAATGCGGCCTTGATCGAATTTGTCGCGCAGCGCTTGGGTCTGGGGAGAGCGGCCGTCGAGTTGACGAGTGGCCAGAAGTCACGGCGCAAGCGGCTGACGGTCAGCGGCGCATCTGCAGAAGCGATTCGGCGCTTGCTCGGCGAGTGAGCAAGCGCCTTGGCCAGCTGCCGGCCAGACCATAGATGTCGCCGCTGTCAGGCCTCGAAAACGATTTGTCCGCCGACCAGCGTCATGCGTACCCTGCCGCTTACTTCGTAACCCAGCCAGGGGGTGTTCTTGCCCTGGCTGCGCAAGGACTCGGCGGTGACCCGCCAGGGCTCCGCGGGGTCAAAGACGCAGACGTCGGCCGGACTGCCGATGCTCAGCGAGCCGGCATCGATGCCGAGAATCGCCGCTGGATCACAGGTGATGCGGGCCAGCGCCTCAAGCAGTGGCAGCTTCGCCTGGGCGGCCCAGAGGAGCGTCAAAGGCAGCAGGAGTTCCAGCCCGGTGGCGCCTGGCAGGGCTTCGGCAAAAGGCAGCTGCTTGCCATCGGCATCGACCGGGGTATGGTCCGAACAGAGCGCCGCCAAGCCTTCCTGAACGGCGGCACGCAACGCGTCGCGGTCGCTGGCGGCGCGCAGCGGCGGATCGAAGCGGGCGTTGCTGTCGAAGTAGCCAATGTCTACTTCCGAAAGATGCAGGTGATGGATGGCCACGTCGCAGCTGACCTGCATGCCGGACAGTCTGGCCTGGCGGACCAGGGCGACACCGGCGGCCGACGACAGGCGGGACAGATGCAGGCGGACGCCGGTCTCGGACGCCAGCAGCAGCGCCGTCGCCGTGGCGACGGTCTCGGCCGATACCGGCACGCCCGCCAAACCCAGCCTGGTGGCGACCTCGCCATCGTGGGCGACGCCGCCACGGGCGAGGAACTGATCCTGCGGCCGCAAACGCACTGCGAAGCCGAAAGTGGCGGCGTACTGCATGGCGCGCAGCAACAACAGCGTATCGATCGGCTGGTTGGCCTGCGAGAAGGCGATACAGCCGGCACGCGCCAGGCTATTCATCTCGGCCAGTCGCTGGCCCGCCAGTTCGTGCGTCAGCGCGCCGATCGGGTAGACGCGTGCCAGGCCAAGCGTTTCGCTGCGCCGGACCAGGCGCTCGACCAGCCCCGGCTCGTCGAGTGGTGGCTTGGTGTCCGGCGGACAAGCCAGCGAAGTGACACCGCCAGCCACCGCTGCGGCGAGTTCGGGTTCGATGCTGCCCAGTCGGGTGGACAAGTCGACCAGGCCGGGGCAGACGATCAGCCCCGTGGCGTCGATGCAGCGTTCGGCCGAGAAGCCTGCCGGCGGCTGGCCGATCGCGGCGATACGGCCGTCGGCGATGAACACGTCGAGGCGCGCGTCAAGGCCGCTGGCCGGGTCGATCAAGCGCGCATTCTGGATCTGGAGGTTTTGCGTGTTCATTGCTCAGTTCCCGGCCACGATGCTCATCACCGCCATGCGCACGGCGATTCCGAAGGTTACCTGCGACAGGATTACCGCTTGTCGCCCATCGGCGACGTCGGAGTCGATTTCGACGCCACGATTCATCGGTCCGGGGTGCATCACGATGGCGTCCGGTTTGGCCAGCGCCAGCATCGCCGGCGTCAGTCCGTAACTGCCGAAGTACTCGCGTGCTGACGGCAGCAGGGCGCCGTTCATGCGTTCGTTCTGCAGACGGAGCATGATCACCACGTCGCAGTCGCGCAGTCCTTCGCGCAGGTCGTGGCAGACGCGCACGCCCATCTTCTCGATGGCCGTCGGCAGCAGCGTTTGCGGGCCGACGGCGCGCACCTCGGCGGCACCGAGCGTGGTCAGCGCGTTGATGTCCGAGCGCGCGACGCGCGAGTGCAGGATGTCGCCGACGACGGCGACCACCAGATTGGCAAAATCCTTCTTGTAGTGCCGGATGGTGTACATATCGAGCAGCCCCTGCGTCGGGTGCGCGTGCCGTCCATCGCCGGCATTGACGACATGGACGTCGCTGCGCCCGAGGCGGCGCAGATGGTCGGCGATCAGGTGCGGCGCACCACTGGCCGCGTGCCGGACGACGAACATGTCGGCGTGCATGGCGATCAGGTTATCGACCGTGTCGAGCAGGGTTTCACCCTTGGCCGTCGATGAACGCGTGACGTCAAGGTTGATCACGTCCGCCGACAGGCGCTTGGCGGCAATTTCGAAAGTTGTCCGGGTACGCGTCGAATTTTCGAAGAAAACGTTGAATACGCTCTTGCCGCGCAGCAAGGGCACTTTCTTGACGTCGCGGTCGGATACCTCGATGAAGCTCGACGCCGTATCGAGAATGTGCGTCAGCACCGCACGCGGCAGGCCTTCGATCGACAGCAGGTGCGTCAACTCGCCGTGGGCATTGAGTTGTGGGTTATGCATGCTCGGCGAGACTCCACTGCAGGTGGCCATTGGCGTCCGCCGAGAGCTCCAGCTCCTGCGTTGGCGCGAGGTCGACGCGCCAGGTAGAGAAGTCGGCGCAAATGGGTAGCTGGCGCTGCCCACGATCGGCGAGAACGGCGAGCTGGATGCTCGCCGGTCGACCGTAGTCGAAGAGTTCGTTGATTGCCGCGCGCGTGGTCCGCCCGGTATACAGCACGTCGTCGACCAGAATCAGCGGCCGGCCTTCGACGTCGAACGGGATCGATGTTGGCTTGACTCTTGGATGCAGGCCTTTTTCGCCGTAATCGTCGCGATAGAAGGAGACGTCGATGAGGCCGATTTCGGTCTGCAGCTGCAGGAGCTCACGCAGGCGCCGGGCGACCCAGACGCCACCGCTGTGAATGCCGACCAGGACCGTGTCGGGGCGCAGCCGAGGCCGGATCAGGGTAGCGAGTTCGCGACATTGGGCGTCGGCGTCGGGAAGTTCAATGGCAGGCATCGCGTGGGCGGTCATCGGTTCTTCAAAGAAGGGTGGCAAGCTGCTTGGGCAGCGGCTGGCTGTCAAAATAATCCTGCAGGATCAACTGCGCAGCGACCGCGTCGAGATGTTTTTTGGCACTGCGGGAGTTGTGTCCCGAGGCGCGCAGTCGTTCCTGCGCCTCGATTGACGACAGTCGTTCGTCGGCATAATCAACGTTGAGTCCGAAGCGGCCGCGCAGCTGCCTGGCGAAGCGCTCGCAGCGTGCGGTCATGGCGTTGGTTGCGCCGTCGAGCGACAGCGGCCTGCCGACGACCAGCATGGCTACCTGCCATTCCTGCATCAGGGCCGTGATGGCGGCGAAGCGCGTGGCATTTTCTTCGCCATGGATGGTCGTCAAGGCGTGTGCCTGCCGCAACTGCCATTCGCCAACGGCGACACCGATGCGCTTTTCTCCAAAGTCGAAAGCGAGTACCGCGCCGGTCTGACCGCCCGCCGGCTCAAGCATGGCCGACCTGGTCGGCGAGATTGGTAAGGCTGACGCCAAGCAGTTCCAGTGCCGACGCCAGTCGCTCTTCGTAGGGCAGCTCGAAAAGAATTGCCAGTTCGGCGGCGACGGTCAACCAGGCATTCTGTGCCAGTTCGTGTTCGAGCTGGCCGGCAGACCAGCCCGAGTAGCCCAGCGTCACCATCACATCCTGCGGCTGCCCCGTGTGCGCCAGCGCCTGCAGGATGTCGCGCGAACTGGTCAGGCCGACGTGCTTGTTGACCACCAGTGTAGACTGCCATTGGCCGACGGGTCGGTGCAGGACGAAGCCACGGTCGGTCTGCACCGGTCCACCGAAAAGGATGGGCAGCTTGGCCAGGCCTTCGGCCTCGAGCGGCACTTCGATCTTGTCGAGCAGGGTCCCCAGGCTCATGTCGATCGGCCGATTGACGATCACGCCCAAGGCACCGCGCTCATTGTGTTCGGCGATGTAGACCAGGGTCCTGGCGAAATACGGATCGGCCATGGCCGGCATGGCAATGAGAAAATGATCGGTCAGATTGATGCTGTGCATGGTCTCATTTTAAACGGCGCTAGCGAAGGACACAAAACTAATCCATGTTTGATTCGATTCTGGTCTGGTTTCGCCGCGATCTGCGTGACTTTGATCACGCTGCGCTTGGCGAAGCGCAGCGACGAGGGCGACGCGTTTATTGCACTTTCGTCTTCGACCGCGAAATTCTCGATGCCCTGGCGACGCGCGCTGATCGTCGAGTGGACTTCATCCGAGCGTCGCTGCTCGAGCTCGACGGTGCCCTGCGCCGTCGTGGCGGCGCCGTGCTGGTGCGTCACGGCCGGGCTGCCAGCGAGATCCCGCGATTGGCGAAAGAGCTTGCTGTCGCCGCGGTGTTTGTCAATCGTGACTACGAGCCGCAAGCCAAGCGGCGCGACGCCGCGGTCAGCGCCGCACTGGCGGCAGAGGGAATCGCCTTCGAGTCGTTCAAGGACCAGGCGATTCTTGACGGTGACGAAGTGCTGACTCAGGCCGGCAAGGCGTACACCGTCTTCACGCCATACAAGAATGCCTGGCTCAAGCGACTGAGCGACGATGAATGGCAGCCCTACCAGGGGCGCGCCGGGATTCTGGCTAGCGTGCCGACGGCCAGCGCTGTTCCGCAGCTGGCGGAAATCGGCTTTGCCGCGACCGACCTGCCAGCGCTCGGCATCGTGCCGGGAATGTCGGGTGGGCAGCAACTTGTCGATGACTTCATCGGACGCATCGCGGGCTATCACGATCGGCGTGATTTTCCGGCGCTCAAGGGCGTCTCGTATTTGTCGGTGCACCTGCGTTTCGGGACCGTCTCGATTCGCGACCTGCTGGCCAAAGCGATTGCCGCGGGTGCTTTGCGCAGCGACGCGAGCGCTCAAGGGGCGGCGACCTGGCTTGCCGAGCTGGTCTGGCGCGATTTCTACTTCATGATCCTCGATCGCTTTCCGCACGTTGCCGAGCGCGCCTTCAAGCCGGCGTACGACGCCATTGTCTGGGAGCAGGGGCCGGCGGCGGACGCGGCTTTCGCGGCCTGGTGCGCGGGGCGCACCGGCTATCCGCTGGTCGATGCGGCGATGCGGCAGCTCAACACGACGGGCTACATGCATAACCGCCTGCGGATGCTGGTTGCCTCGTTTCTGTGCAAGGATCTGGGTGTCGACTGGCGGCGTGGCGAGGCCTACTTCGCGCGTCAGCTCAACGATTTCGATTTGTCGGCGAACAACGGCGGTTGGCAATGGGCGGCGTCGAGTGGCTGCGACGCGCAACCCTATTTTCGCATCTTCAACCCGGTGACGCAGTCGGAGCGCTTCGACCCCGCCGGCAAGTTCATTCATCGCTACCTGCCCGAACTGGCCGCGCTGCCCGCTCGCTTCGTCCATCAGCCGTGGCGAATGAGCCTGCCGGAGCAGCTCGCTTGCGGCGTCGTCGTCGGGCGTGATACGCCCGCGCCGCTGGTCGATCATCAGCAGGCGCGGCAGCGAACGCTGCAACGCTACGCGGTTGTCAAGCGCCCCGCTGCTCCCTGATGTGTTGCTTCACCAGGCGCAGCAGTTCGTCTTCCTGATAGGGCTTGCCGAGGTAGTCATTGACGCCGAGTTCGAGTGCGTATTGACGGTGTTTGTCAGCCGTGCGCGAGGTAATCATGATGATCGGAACCTTGCCCAGGCGCTCGTCGGCGCGCACATTGCGGGTGAATTCGAAGCCGTCCATGCGCGGCATCTCGATGTCGACCAGCAACACGTCGGGGATTATTGCGACCAGTTGTTCGAGCGCGTCGACGCCATCCTTGGCGGTCATCACCTGGTAGCTCTCACGCGCCAACATGCGGCTGGTGATCTTGCGTACGGTCAGCGAGTCGTCGACGATCATCACCGTCGGCAGGATGCTGGCCGCGACGTCGGTGGCCGCCGCCTGGCGCAGCGTTGGTACCGGCGCGATCACCGGCCCGCTGCGCGCGCGACTGCCAAGCGCCAGCGGATTGAGGATCAGCAGGACCTGGCCATTGCCGAGCACCGTCGCGCCGGCAACGCCGATCACCCGGGCCAGTTGTGGGCCGACGTTCTTGACGACGATTTCCTGATTTCCCAGCACTTCATCGACCTGCAGAGCGATGCGCCGAGTGCCGCTGCGCAGCAGCAGGACCCAGTACTGGTGGTGCTTTTCCGGTAGCGCCTGCGCGTCGCCGAGAAGATGCGGCAGGTAATGGAAGGGATAGTGGTTGCCGGTCCACGTCGCAGCATTGGCCTCACGGATGCGCGTCAGGGCTTTTTCCTTGAGGTCCAGTACCTGTTCGATCATTACCGCTGGAATCGCGTACTCGCGCGTTCCCGAGCGAACCAGCAAGGCCTTGGTCACCGCCAGTGTCAGCGGCAGATAGAGGCGGAAGGTGGTCCCCTGATCAGGCCGGGAGAGTACTTCGATACGACCGCCCAGGCTGCTTACCGCGCTCTTCAGGACGTCCATGCCGATACCGCGGCCGGCGATGCGCGAGACGCCGCTGGCGGTCGAGATGCCCGGGGCAAAGATCATTTCGATGACGTTGGCTTCGTCGGCGGCCTCGTCGATGGTCAGCAAGCCCGCCGCCAGGCCGCGTTCGCGCAGCCGCTGCAGGTTGAGGCCGGCGCCGTCGTCGGCAAACGAGACGATGATTTCGTTGCCTTCCTGGGTCAGCGTCAGTGACAGTTCGCCGATCTCGGCTTTGCCCTTGGCGCGCCGCGCGGGCGCGTCTTCCAGACCGTGCGCGATCGAGTTGCGCAGGATGTGCTCGAGTGGCGCCAGCATCTTGTCGAGAACGCTTCTGTCGAGTTGCAGCTGGGCGCCGCTGATTTCCAGGTTGGCCCGCTTGCCAAGCTCCTTGGCCGCTTGCCGAACGATGCGATACAGACGGTCGGCAATGCTGGCGAACGGCACCATGCGCACCGACATCAGCTCCTGCTGGACTTCGCGGTTCAGACGTGACTGCGCGAGGATCGCCGCGTTGGCGTCGTCGAGGTTCTTCAGCAGATTCTGCTGCACGGTGGCGACGTCATTCACCGACTCGGCCATCATCCGCGTCAGCTCCTGGAAGCGCGTGAAGCGGTCGAACTCGAGCGGGTCGAATTCGGCTTGACGGCGTTCATCGGTGAGCGCCGTGCGAGACTGCATCTGCAACTCGGCCTGGAGTTCGATGTCGCGCAACTGCCGACGCAGACGGATCACGTTCTCGGTCAGGTCGAGCAGCGACCCCTTGATCGCCCGCATTTCGCCTTCGATCCGGGAGCGCGCTATCGACAGTTCGCCGGCTTCGTTGACCAGCCGATCGATGAGGTCGGCGCGTACCCGCAACAAGGCCCGCTGTTCGCCGCTATCGGTTTCTGCTTCGCGTCCTTCCGACTGCCCGGTGGTGGCCGTCTGGTCGCTGGCCGCGTTCGGGTCGTCGGCATCTGCAGCGTGCTCCGCGGCCAGTTGTGAGGCGGTCGCGTCGGTTACCTCGACCGGCGCGTCGGGCGATTCGCCGCGCTGCAGTCTTTCGACAATCTGGACAATGACGTCAAAGGCGTTGTCGATATCGTCGATCAGCGTCAGGGGTGCACTTTCTGCCTGCTGCGCTTCGGCCATGCGCGTTTCGATGGCGTGCGTCAGTTCGCCAAGGTTCATCGCCCCGGCCATTCGCGCGCTACCCTTGAGCGTGTGGAACGAACGCGCCAGTTGACGGAGCACGTCGGTGTCGGCCGGGTTGTTTCGCCACGTGCGCAAGTGCTTCGCGATGTTCTGGGTGAGATCGAGCGCCTCCTCGAGAAACAGCGGCAGCAGTTGTTCGTCGAGTTCGTCCTGCATCTCCGGAATGCTGATGGCCTCCGTGGCGCCAGGCGGCACGGCGGCGGCTTCGGGCGCGGCGACCGCCGCCGGCAGCTGCTCATCAGCCGCCGTTTCCTGCTCCTCGTCGGCTGCGGCAAGCTCAGCCTGTTGCTCGACGAATTGCTCGGGGTATAGCGGCTCGAGGGCATCGACCAGCGTCGGCCTTGCTTCGGGCTGGTAGCCGTCGGTGATATCGGTGAGCATCTCGGCGAGTGCGGTGATCGACTGCCGGATAAGCGCCAGTGCCTCCGGCTGATCGGGATGGGCGCAGTGATTGCGGCGCATCAGCGCGCGTTCGAGCGCCACGCCAAGCCGGTTGACGGCCTCGATACCGACTGTTCCGGCGATCCCGGCGAGGGTGTGCGCGGCGCGGTACATGTCGTGTGCGGTGGGCGTTGCCGGTTCTTCTTCAAGAACCAGCAGCTCGCTGCGTAGTGTCGCCAGGTGCCCGTCCGCTTCGACATTGAAGATCTCGGCCAGATCGGGGGCGATCGATAGCCGCGCCCGGGCTTCTGGTTCGGCTGCCGACTTGTCGTCGGTGCTGGCGATCGGCTCGGCAGCGCCCTCGCTGCCGAGCCTGAGCGAGTCGGCCAGAGCAATCATGCTTGTCGCATCGGGCGCCAGGCCATCGCCGGTCTTCAGGTGCTCGACCCAGACGGCAAAAATGGCGCACGCCTGCTCAAGCACGTCGAGGACTGCTGCGGTGACCTGGTGTTCCTGGCGCAGCCAGAGGTTGAGCAGTTGCTCGACCGCCCACGCCGCTTCACCGAGATCCTTGAGTCCGACCATGCGACCGCTGCCCTTGAGCGTATGCACCGAACGGCGGAGCGTGGTCAACAGTTCGACGTCGTGTGGCTGGCCTTTCAGGAGCTGGAAATTCTGCTCCATGCTGGCCAGGACTTCGGCCGCTTCGGCAAGGAAAATCTCGAGGATCTCGGCGTCGACCTCCTCGGTGGTCGCCTGCGAGAGCTGGATCGTTGCCGCCGAGGGCTGCGGTGTCTCGGGCGCCTGCGGCTTGAGTATCGCCAATGTCTGGTCGATCTGACGAGCGACATCGTCGCCCTCAGACAGTGCCGAGAGCAGCCGCTTGCTTTGCTCGCCGAGGGCCTTGTCACCCACCAGATCGGCGTCTTTTTGCAAGGCGCTGAGACTGTGCTGGACTTCCTGGCGCAGGCCAGCGTCGTCGGCTTGCGCCCGGAACGTCGCCAGCAAGGCGCTGGCCTCGAGCTTGCGCTCCTCGAGCTCTTTCTCGACGCTCGCCGCTGCCGGCTTGGCGACCGACATCCGGGCCGTGCTCGACTGCATGTTGTTGACGAAGGCCGCGAAGTCTGTAGCCCCGTGTTGCAGTGCGTCGACAAAGAATCCGACCAGCGACAACTGTTCGGCAAGACGTTCGAAGTCAGCCTCGTGCGGGACGTACTCCGGGCTTGCGAAGCTCTTGATGTCGGTCGCGCACTGGCGCAGGAGCGTGACCGCGGCATCGTGGCGCATCATGGTCAGTGCCCCGACGACCTGCCGCATCGGGATTTCCAGCCCGTCCAGATCGGCTCGCTTGTCGGCGTCGCGGAAGAAGCCATCGAGGACCTGTTCAATTTGCGTCAGGTTGTTCTGGATCTCTCTGGCGACCTGGCTGATCAGCAGCTTCTCGTGCACCTGCCGTGACATTTCGTCGAGCGACGGCAGTTCGGATTCCGGTGGCAGCGGCGTTCCGGCGACGCAGGCGTGAATCCGGCCGACCATCACATCGACCTGGTGCGTGAAGCTGCTGTCGAGATACTGGATATTCCCCTGCGCGCTCTGGGCAAGAAGGATCGCCGTGGCCGTTTCCATGGCCAGCGCTTCGCTATGCCGCGACGGGGTGTTGGTCAGGAAGCTGGCTACTTCGGAAATGGCTCGCGCCAGGCGCTGATAATCGGCGTGACCGAGGTCGTCGACCACCGCTGAAAGCGTTCCGGCGTTGGTCGCGAAGCCCGGCAGAGCCTGCGCCGTGCCGGCGCAGAACTTGTTCCACGATTCCTCGGTGGCGGCAATTGCTTCGCGCAAGCGACGGCGGACGGCCTCGACGGCGACCGGCGCCTCGGGCGACGTATCGGGTATCAGCGATGCCAGCTCGTAGGCATGCTTGACGACGCGCACGGCACGATGATCGCTGTCGGCGCTGGCGACGAGATACAGTGCGTCGCGCATCAGGCGTTCGGCGACGTTGTTCGAGCCTTCGAGCAGTCGTCGAATCTGCAGGTCGATGCGCGTGCACAGTTGCCGTGCGTCGGTATCGGCGGGCAGCGTCTTTTCAGCCAGCGCCGACAAAAAAGCGGTAGCGACCCACCAGAACGAGCGGGCAGACGCCAGATCCTGGAGCGCTTCAATGTGTCTGACGGCCGTCAGCATCTCCGGCAGGCCGGCGCCGTCCTGCGGTGCCCGCAACCACGACAGCAGGCCGCGCTGGAAATGCGCGCGCTGCTGACGCAGGCGCCCCTGAAACTCGTTGCCGCTGATTTTCGGTGTGCCGCCTGGACGACGCGGTGGCTGGACCTGCAGGTTGGGGAAGAAGAGGTCCGTCGCGGCGACGCGTTCGTGCCCACGCGCGGTCTGCAGCTCGCGGTAAAGTGGCAACAGCCGCAGCGGCTGGTTAGGCTGGCCGCCCAGCAGATCGTCAAGATAGTGACGGAGAGCGGCCATGGCGTTGCGCGCCAGTTCGATGAGCGCCGGCCTGGCCGCCAGTTGCTGCTGTTCGACGGCCTCGAGTAGCGCTTCCAGTGCTTCGGTAAACTGCGTTACACCATCAAGACCGACGATGGTCAGCGCTCCCTGCACCTGATGCAGGTGCGTACGACAGAACCTGACCTGGGTGCGGTCCTCGCTCTCGTCGCCAGCGTTGGCGATGAACTCTTGCAGCGCCTTGTCGGCGCGCTCCAGGGCGAGGTCGATTTCGCTTTTGACCCAGGTCAGCGGGCCGATATCGAAGTTCGTCGGTGCATTCATCCGGGAATGTCTCTCCAGCTTACTCTCTTGGCCGCGTCGCTCAGGTCACCTTGAAGCCGGCGACCGAACCCTTCAGTTCAGTGGCCAGACCGGCCAGTTCGCCAATTGCCGTCGCTGTTTTCTGCGTGCCGGCCGTTGTCTGGCCGGTGACCAGGAGTATTTCCTGCATCTTGCGGGCCACTTTGGCCGCCGATTCCGACTGCTGACGCGTTGCCCCGGCGATGGTTTCGATGAGCGCGGTCAGTTCGCGCGAAACCACGCCGATTTCGGCCAGTGCCTGGCCCGCGGCATCGGAGAGTCGGGCGCCTTCGACGACGCCGCGGGTCGACTCTTCCATCGCCGAGACGGTGTCCTGAGTATCTGTCTGAATCGTCCTGACGATCGCGCCAATCTGCTTGGTCGCTTCACCGGAACGTTCTGCGAGCCGCTGTACTTCTTCGGCAACGACCGTGAAGCCGCGCCCGGCCTCACCGGCCGAGGCGGCCTGAATGGCGGCATTCAACGCCAGTACGTTGGTCTGCTCGGTGATGTCCGAGATCAACTCGACGATCTCTCCGATTTCCTGCGACGATTCGCCCAGCCGCTTGATGCGCTTCGACGTTTCCTGGATCTGATCACGGATCTTGTTCATCCCCTTGATCGAGTCTTCGACGGCCTGCGTGCCCTTGGCGGCTGCCGCCAGCGACTGGCGGGCCACTGTTGCCGACTGTTTGGCGTCCGCCGAGACGTTGGTCATCGACGTCGACATCGACAGTACCGACTGCCCCGCCAACTTGATTTCGGTGGTCTGGTGCTCGGCCGCGGTGAGCAGCTCGGTGGATGTCTGCTGGGCCATTCCGGTGGCCACCGTTACCCGGCTCGCCGCATCGTTGATGCGGCCGACCAGGACCCGCAGTTCTTCGATGGTGTAATTGATCGAATCGGCGATGGCGCCGGTGATGTCCTCGGAAACCGTCGCCGTGACCGTCAGGTCGCCGTCGGCGAGGTCGCCAAGCTCGTTCATCAAACGCAGAATCGCATCCTGATTCTGACGGTTGACGAGCTCCGTTTCGCGGCGGCTGCGCTCGGCTGTTTCCGCCTGACGACGGCTCTCGGTCAGGTAGGTTCTGGCCAGCAGCAACAGCAGGCCGATGGCCAGTACGATCAGGCCGGCCAGCGCGAAGCCGTAGCCGGTGCGTTTCATGACCGTGCCCTGGTACGCTTTCGCCAGCTGGTCGGTCGCTTCGAGCAGCTGTTCGCTGTCGCGAAAGATCTGCGAACCGGCCTGTTTGGCAATGCGCAGCCTGTCCAGATTGCCGAGAATTCCGCCAATGGCCGTGTGGTACTCCGTGAAACTGCTGTCGAGTTCGCCGAGTTTCAGTTTGCTGTCGGCGTCGGTGGTCGCAGCAATGCGCAGCGCCTCGCTACCTTTGCTCAGCGCTTTCATGGTGTCACGAAAAGTGTTCGTATCCTTGCCCAGCAAGAAAGTGGTTTCGGAGTCGATGGCGTCGCCGACGAGTAACGAATTGGCGTTCTTGGCAATCCGCTGGGTGAGCATCACCAGCTGGTTGGCTGCGGCAATTTCACGGATTCCGGCGCCGCTCTGCAACTTGAGCGCGGCGACCTGTTCCGACAGTTCGAGCAACTGCGGATTTTTGTCGTTGATCGCCGCGACGTCCTTGCCGAGCGAGATCAGGTTGTTTTCCATCTCAAGCAGGCGACCGGCATTCTTGTCGGTTTTCCCCCAGGCTTCCGTCAGCGTCAGTAACTGCGGCTCGACGCTGGCCGGCGAGGGGGGAACCTGCGTGCCAGCCAGCTCGCCGCCATTGCTCAGGCTGTCGAGCTGGCTGGCGAAGCTCTCACGCGAGTCCCGAAGTTGTTTGAAAGCCGTCGGGTTGCCGAGCAAGGCCAGGCTGGACGCCTTCGCCAGTCGCTGCGACAGCATTCCCATGTCGCCGGTGGCGGCAATGTACGCGGTGCCGTAGCTTGACTTGCGGTCATCGCGGTAGATGACCACAGCAATGATCAGCATGGTCAGCAGAAGTGCGCCGCCGAGAATCTGTAGTTGTTTGACAACCGGATAGCGATTGAGCAGAGACGCCTCCAAGGGGAGCGCATGATCGCTATCCGCTTCGTCTGCATCCATGATCGTGCGCGCGACCAGAGTCTCGCCTGCCGGGTCTGCAGTACGGGACAGGAAGCCCGGCAGCTTTGATTTGAACGTCATTTTGCGTCTCCGGTTACACGATATCTACGGTGTGACTTGGTGCCGTCGAGCATCTTTTCTGTTGCATGGACTCACACGCCAATGTCCATGAACGCCTCGTCAGCCAGCAGTTCGCGCACCTTGAGTTTCTTCCAGCGACGTCCTTCGTTGTCGCTATACGATTCATGCGCCCAGGCCGGCGCTGTCGGATCGGGCGTTTCGGCATTCAAGGCTTCGACATTGCGCAGACCGATCATCCGGTTGACCAGCAAGGCGGCGTTGCTGCCATGACGGGTACCAATCAACAGTAGCCGCGAACTGGCGTTCTGCGGCGTCACTTCCTTGCCGAGAAAGGCCGAAAAGTCGACGGCCGAATACAGATTGCCGCGGATGTTGGCGATGCCGGCGAACCACGGTCGGGTTAGCGGCACGGTGGTCAGAGACGCGGTCAGCGGAATAATCTCACCCGAGTCGGCGAGGTCCAGAAGCCAGTAGTCGCTGCCAGCCTGAATACCGAGTAGTCCGGCCGCACTCTGATCACCGGTGCCCGCCAGCCGTGCCGCGAGGTACGACTGAAAGTCATGCAAGCTGATTTTCTTGGTCATGGAGCCGTCTACAACGCGGCGATCTTGGCCAACAACTCCTGACCGTTGACTGGTTTGACCAGGTAATCCTGGGCACCCTGGCGCAAGCCCCAGATCTTGTCGGTTTCCTGTCCCTTGGTGGTGCACACGATGACCGGGATGTTCCGGGTGGTCTCGTCGCGAGTCAAGGTGCGGGTCGCCTGGTAGCCGTTGAGACCCGGCATGACAACGTCCATCAGGATCAGGTCCGGCAATTCGCTTTTCGCCCTGGCGATTCCTTCTTCGCCGCTCTCCGCGGTAATGACCTCATAGCCGCTACTGGTCAGCAGGGCTTTCATGACGTGACGTTCGGTCGGCGAATCGTCAACGACGAGGATTTTCTTGATGGTCATGGGGTCTGGCTCCCTCAGGCTGAAGGCGGCGCGAAAGTGGCGACCGTTTGCAGCAGACTGTCTTTGGTAAATGGCTTGGTCAGATATTGGTCCGAGCCGACCATGCGCCCGCGCGCACGGTCGAACAGGCCATCCTTGGACGACAACATGATCACCGGCGTCGAACGGAAACGCTGGTTCTTCTTGATCAGGGCGCAAGTCTGATAGCCGTCGAGTCGTGGCATCACGATGTCGCAGAAGATCACCGCGGGCTGATGATCGGAGATTTTTGCCAGGGCGTCGAAGCCATCTTCCGCCAGCAGAACTTGGCAGCCGGCCTGCACGAGGAAAATTTCCGCGCTACGCCGGATGGTGTTGCTGTCGTCGATAACCATGACCTTGACGCCGCGCAGGTCTGCAGCTTCCGCCAATTCTCTCCTCCAGAGTGTGTCAGGTTATTGTCTTGAGAATGTCCCTGATCCGACAGGATTTCCTGCTGACACTACTATACCGCATTGTTTTCAGATCTCGACCATTTCAAAGTCTTCCTTGCGTGCGCCGCATTCGGGGCAGGTCCAGTTGATCGGGATGTCCGGCCACGGCGTGCCTGGCGCGATTCCTTCATCCGGCAGGCCCGCCGCTTCGTCATAAATGAAGCCGCAGGTCAGGCACATCCAGGTGCGGTATTGCCGTTCGTTTGCTGTGTTCATGGTTGCCGTCTGTTTTCGGTTAGAATCGATGAAAAACCGGTAGATTCTAGCCAAACCCCTCTCTTGGTGCCAAGACTTTCTTTGTTTGACAGAAAACCTTCGTGGCTGGTGGTCGCTCGCCGATGAATCCGGACCGCGCCCGCCTGCCGCCGCCGATCGTCTTGAGCTTCGCCGCCAGTGATCCCTCTGGTGGCGCTGGCTTGCAGGCTGACCTGATGACCCTCTCGGCGATCGGCTGTCATCCGCTGTCGGTGACGACCGCCTTGACCGTCCAGGATACCGTTGGCGTTGCCAGTGTGCTGGCGATCGACGCTGGCTGGGTCGAAGATCAGGCGCGAGCCCTGCTCGCGGACATGCCGGTGGCGGCGTTCAAGATTGGCCTGCTGGGCAGCGTCGAGAACGCGCTGGTAATCGCCGAAATCATCGCCGACTACCCGGATTTGCCGCTGATCGTCGACCCCGTTCTGGCCTCCGGACGCGGTGACGAGCTCGCCGATGACGAGATGATTGCCAGCTTGCGTCAGGCGCTGCTGCCGCTGACCACGATCCTGACGCCCAATACCCTCGAAGCACGCCGACTCGTCGCCGCCGAAGATGATGACGACGAAGCGCCAGCGCTGGCTGTTTGCGCGCAGCGGCTGTTGTCGTTCGGCTGCCAGTACGTGCTATTGACCGGTACCCACGACCAGACGCCGCGGGTGGTCAACAGCCTCTACGGAGGCGCGGCTGGCGGGCTGTTACGCAGCGATTCCTGGGACCGCCTGCCCGGCAGTTACCACGGTTCTGGCTGCACTTTGGCGTCGGCGCTGGCCGCGTATCTGGCCAAGGGCTTGCCGATCAGCGACGCGGTGCGCGCCGCGCAGGAGTACACCTGGGGCGCGCTGGCCGCCGGTTTTCGGGCCGGAAGGGGCCAATACCTGCCCGATCGCTTCTTTCAGTGGCGCACTGGCCAGGGTTATCTCGATGGCTGAGCAAGCACTCGCCGGAGCGCTGCGTGGTCTGTACGTGATCACGCCGGACTGTCTGGCGCCAAACGTCCTGCTCGAGCGGCTCCGCGCGGCCTTGAGCGGTGGCGCGGTACTTGTCCAGTATCGCGACAAGGGTCGCGACGCGGCCCGCCGCGCCGAAACCGCAGTGGCCTTGCGCACCCTGTGCCGGCAGTTCGGCGCCCGTTTGCTGATCAATGACGATCTGGCGCTGGCTCTGGCGGTCGCCGCCGACGGCGTGCACCTGGGTGCCAGCGACGGCGATCTTGCCGCGGCGCGGCGCGCGCTGCCCGCCGGTGCTTTGCTCGGCGCTTCGTGTTACGACGACTTCGAGCGTGCCCGTCGCGCGGCTGCCGGCGGCGCCGACTACGTCGCTTTCGGCGCCATGCATCCGTCGTCGACCAAGCCGCTGGCGGTGCGCGCGCCGCTGTCCCTGTTCGTCCGCTGCCGAGCCGAACTGCACGTGCCGGCCTGCGCCATCGGCGGCATCACCGTTGATAACGCGCCGCCGCTGCTGGCTGCTGGCGCCGATCTGCTGGCCGTTGTCAGCGACGTGTTCGAGGCGCCCGACGTGGCCTCGCGGGCGGCCGCCTATCAACAACTATTCGAGGAAAATGCTCGTGATCTCTCGCAATCAGCAACTTTTTGAGCGTGCCCAGCAACACATCCCGGGCGGCGTCAACTCGCCGGTGCGTGCCTTTCGCTCGGTCGGCGGCACGCCGCGCTTCTTCGTCGAGGGGTCCGGCGCTCGCGTTACCGATGCCGACGGCAAGATCTACGTCGATTACGTCGGCTCATGGGGGCCGCTGATTCTTGGCCATGCCCATCCGACAGTGATCGCCGCCGTTCGCGACGCCGCCGTCAGAGGGCTTTCCTTCGGCGCGCCGACCGAGAGCGAGGTGGAAATGGCCGACCTGCTTTGCGAGTTGTTGCCGTCGCTCGAGATGGTCCGCCTGGTCAGTTCCGGGACCGAGGCGACGATGAGTGCCATTCGTCTGGCGCGTGGCCACACCGGTCGCGACCTGCTGATCAAGTTCGAGGGCTGCTACCACGGCCATTCGGACAGCCTGCTGGTCAAGGCCGGTTCGGGAATGCTCACCCTCGGCAATCCGAGTTCGGGCGGCGTGCCGGCCGATATTGCCAAACATACAATGGTTCTTGACTACAACGATGCAGTTGGACTCGCCGCGGCGTTTGCCGAGCACGGTGCGCAAATCGCCGCGGTGATTGTCGAACCGGTGGCGGGCAACATGAACCTGATCGTGCCGCAGCCGGTTTTCCTGCAGGCGCTGCGCGACCTCTGCAGTCGGCACGGCGCGGTTTTGATTTTCGACGAGGTGATGAGCGGCTTTCGCGTCGGCGCCCAGGGCGCGCAGGGGATCTATGGCATCACACCGGACCTGACGACGCTCGGCAAGGTGATCGGTGGCGGCATGCCGGTCGGCGCCTTCGGTGGCCGCCGCGAGATCATGGCCCAGATCTCGCCGCTCGGTTCGGTCTATCAGGCCGGTACCCTGTCGGGCAATCCGGTGGCCGTCGCGGCCGGCCTGGCGACGCTGAAGCTGGTGCGCGCGGCGGGTTTCTACGAAGCGCTTGCCGAGCGCAGCCGACAGCTGAGCGAAGGGCTACTGGCCGCCGCGGGCAAGCATGGCGTGCCGTTTTCGGCGCAGTCGATGGGCGGCATGTTCGGACTGTATTTCCGTGCCAGTTGTCCACAGACCTACGCCGAAGCGATGGCGTGCGACAGCGAAGCGTTCAAGCGCTTCTTCCATGGCATGCTCGACGCCGGCCACTATTTTGCCCCGTCGGCTTTCGAGGCCGGCTTCGTTTCGGCGGCGCACAGCGAGGCCGACGTCGCTGCGACGGTGGCCGCTGCCGAAGGCGTTTTCAAGGCCTGGTGAGTTCCCCGGGGGGGAGCGTCGCCCGGCCCGGCCAGCGTCAGGCGGTCCGGCGGTGCGCGGCCCGGCTGCTCTTAAGGCGGCGTTTCTCGAATAATTTCAGACCGATGTACATGCAGGCGCCGATGGCCACCATGCCGACCAGTAGCCCCGAATAGGCGATCTGCCAGGGGATGCCTTCGGTGACCATCGAGAATTCGGACATGCCGCCCATGCCGGCCACGACGTTGATCGGCATGAAAATCACGCTGAGCACCGTCAGTCGTTTGATGTCCTTGTTCTGGTTGATGTTGATCGCACTGTCGGTGGCGTCCATCAGGAAGTTCAGCTTGTTGAACAGGAAAGCGGTGTGGCCGTCGAGCGACTCGATGTCGCGCAGAATCTCGCGACCGTCAACCAGCTGCGCCTCGGAGAGGAAGCCGCCGCGCAGCAGGAACGACAGCGCCCGCCGGGTATCGAGGACATTGCGCCGGGTGCGTCCGTTAATGTCTTCGGCCTCCGAAATTGCCACCAGGATCTCGGTTGCTTCCTGGTCGGTGACGTGCGAGCGCAGGACCTGCCGGCCGACCTTGTCGAGCTCGGCGTATACATCTTCCAGCGCGTTGGCCGAGTACTCGACGTCGGCGGCATAGAGGTCGAGCAGAACGTCCTTGCCGTCGGCGACATAGCCCGGGCGCGTGCGCGCCCGCGCCCGCTGCAGGCGAAATACCGGCAGTTCCTCGGTGCGAATGGTGAACAGCACGTCGTTCTTCAGGATCAGCGCCACCGGGACGTTGCGCGACTCCTCCCGGGTGTCGAGCAGGAAGTCGGAGTGCAGGTGCGTGTGTCCCTCGTCGTCGACATAGAAGCGCGCGCTGGCCTCGAGGTCGGTCAGGCTGCCGGGATCGGGCAAATCGACGTCGAACCGCTTGCCGATCCAGCCGCGGATTTTCTTCGTCGGCGCGATCAGGTCTACCCAGATCGGCGTGACGTTCTGCAGATCCTCCGGACCGTTGATCGAAATCTGGCGCAGGCGGCCGTCGCGCAGTTCGAAAGCGGTGGTGGTCGTTTTCTCGTTGCGGTAGTGGCTGTCGTCGATCAGCTCTTCGAGAATGTCGTCCGGGAGAATCGCCAGGATCGGGTCGGCGCCTTCCTTGACCTCATCCCAGACGATCAGCCGCTCGTTGGCGTCCAGCGATTCGAGGATGTAGGCGACTTCCTTGGGCGGCATCAGCTTGAGCTTCTGGCGAAGCTCCATGCGATAGCGTTCCTGGATTTCGACACCGGCCGCGTCGAGCGACGGCGAGTCCTGCTCGCGCAGCAGCGGTTCGACGAGTTCTTCGACGCGTTTCTGCAGCGAGAGCAACGAGCGCACTTCGGTCAGGTGAACTTCGGCGAGGCCTTTTTCCAGCGTTTCTGGCGGCTGCAGCTTGTTGTTTTCTACGCTCAAAGTATCGCCTCCCTGATGATCGATTCGGCAGAACAAGGGTCGCGAGTGTAGCACCGCGGGAGCCAGGTGTAACGTCGCGTCCGATGCTTTTTTGTGTCAACAGAAAAATAAAAATATCTATCTGATCAATTGTCTGTCAGCGAATCGTCAGCCCATGGTCAGGTTTTGTCAGGTCGGATCCCGTCCTTGTGGCGGCGCCGCATTGGTCCTAGAATTGCGCGCTGGTTGCTGCGCTGCAGTAATCGAAATCGTGCTGCCGAGCGGTCTCTCCGACCGTCGATCGGCCATCGAGCAGACCGGCTTTTCTGAGCCGCTGTCGCGTTGGCGAGAAGCGGGCAGGCGACACGGCCAAGACGATCAGGGGTGGGATGATGAGTGCAGAGGTCGCGCCACACGGCGACAAGTCAGGTCTGGCGGCGACCGCGCTGGCGGCGATGGGCGTGGTTTTTGGGGACATCGGCACCAGCCCGCTGTACACCATGAAAGAGGTCTTTGGCGGGCACCATCCGCTGCCAATCAACGCCGACAGCGTCCTCGGCATCCTCTCGCTGGTCTTCTGGGCGCTGACTGTCACCGTTTCACTGAAATACGTCGTGTTCATCACCCGCGCCGACAACAAGGGCGAAGGCGGCATCATGGCGCTGACGGCGCTCGCTCTGCGCACAGCGAACGCCTCGCCGCGCGTCCTGTGGGCGATGTCGGCGCTGGGAATTTTCGGCGCCGCGCTGTTTTATGGCGACGCCGTGATCACCCCGGCGATGTCGGTGCTGGCGGCGGTCGAAGGAATGGAAGTCGTGACGCCGTCGCTCGAGCCCTACGTCCTGCCGGTCACCATCGCCATTCTCGTCGTCCTGTTCGTATTTCAGCGCCACGGCACGGCGGCCGTCGGTGCGCTGTTTGGCCCGCTGATGCTGTTCTGGTTTGTCTGCCTCGGTGCGCTTGGTTTGTGGCAAGTGATCCAGCATCCTTCCGTGCTGCTGGCGATCAATCCCTGGTACGCGCTGCGCTTCATTTTTGAACATCAGGGGATGGCCTTTGTGGCGCTGGGTTCGGTGGTGCTGGCGATTACCGGCGGCGAAGCGCTTTACGCCGACATGGGCCATTTCGGGCGGCGGTCGATCAAGTGGGCGTGGTTCGCGTGTGTCTTCCCGTTGCTCTACCTCAACTATCTCGGCCAGGGAGCCTTGATCCTCGCCGACCCGACGACGGTTGAAAATCCCTTCTTTCTGATGGCGCCGAGTGAAATCCTGCGCATACCGCTGGTCTTGCTGGCCACCGTGGCGACAGTGATTGCCTCGCAGGCGGTGATTTCCGGAGCCTTTTCGCTGACCAGCCAGGCCATGCAACTCGGCTATTGCCCGCGCATCCGCGTCAAATTCACCTCCGAACGCGAGAAGGGCCAGATCTACGTTCCGAACATCAACTGGCTGCTCCTGGCGGCGGTGATCGTCGTCGTCCTCGGCTTCCGCTCGTCGTCGAACCTGGCTTCGGCCTACGGCATTGCCGTGACCCTGACGATGATGATCGATACCATCCTCGCCTTTGTCGTCGTGCGCGCGCTGTGGCAGTGGAGCTGGCCGCGCGCGGCCCTGTTCCTGGTGTTTTTCGTGGTCGTCGACTTTGCTTTCTTCTCGGCCAACGTCATCAAGGTCTTTGACGGCGGCTGGTTCCCGCTGGCGCTCGGCTTGTCGGTCTTTATCCTGCTATCGACCTGGAAGCGCGGGCGCCAGTTGCTCTACGAGAAGCTCGCGCACGATACGATACCGCTCGCCGCGTTCATTGCCAGCCTGGAAATGGGCGGACCGCTGCGCGTCGATGGCACCGGCGTCTTCCTCACCGCCACCCCCGACGGCGTGCCGCGGGCGCTGCTCCATAACCTGTACCACAACAAGGTTCTGCACGAACGTGTGGTCTTGCTGAACGTCGACGTCGAAGACGTGCCGCACGTTGCCGAGGCCGAGCGTGTGCGGGTCGAAGCGCTGCCCGCCGGTTTTCATCGGGTTTTCGTCCGCTATGGTTTCAAGGACGAAGCCGATCTGCCGCGAGCGATGGAACTGTGCGCCGGGCATGGATTGGCCTTCGAGATGATGGAGACCTCGTTCTTTCTCGGCCGTGAGACGATCGTCACCATGCCGATTGCCAAGCGCTCGCGGATGGCACACTGGCGGCAGGTGCTGTACACCTGGATGTTTCGCAACGCCGATCCGGCTACCGCCTTCTTCAAGATTCCGCCGAACCGGGTGGTCGAGCTGGGCGCGCAGGTCGAGCTCTCGTAGTGCTTGCCGCCGCGTGACGCATCATCAGAGGATGCCATGAACGACCGACACCGCTTCCCTGCCGTGCTGATCCTGAGCTCCCTGGCGACCGCCGTTCTCGCCGGCGAACTGCCGAGCGAGCCCGCCGAGCTGGGCAGCATTCGTCGCAACGAGCGCGGTCAGTTGGAGGTATTCAAGGCGCCAGCCGAGACGCCGTCAGGCGCCGCCGCGCCGGGCGTCGTCCCGGAGGCGCTCAAGCGCGCCGCGCCGGGCCAGCCGCCGGCGCCGAAAGCGCCGGCCGCGGTGGCCAGCGGCAAGACCATCGTCGTCGGCCCGCTTGAGCAGGTCTCGAGCATCCAGGAAGCGGCACGCATCGCGCGCGACGGCGACACCGTCGAGATCCGCTCGGGCGTGTACCGACAGCAGGCGGTGCTGTGGACGCAAGCGCGGCTGACGATCAGGGGCGTTGGCCAGCGCCCGGTGCTCATTGCCGATGGCGCTAGCGCCGAAGGCAAGGCGCTGTGGGTGGTCCGCAACGCCGACATGCTGATCGAGAATATCGAGTTTCGCGGCGTTCGCGTTGCCGACGGCAATGGCGCCGGGATTCGTTTCGAAAATGGCCACCTGCGCGTCGTTCGCTGCGCCTTCTTCGACAACGAGATGGGTATCCTCACCGGTAATTCTGCGACCGCGGTGCTCGAGGTCGAGGACAGTGAATTTGGTCAGGCACCGACGCACGCCGGTGCGCTGCACCACCTGCTCTACGCCGGCAGCATCGCCAGGCTGAGCGTTCGCGGCAGCCGCTTGGAGCAGGGCTTTCGCGGCCACCTGATCAAGTCGCGGGCGCGCGAAAGCGACATCCGCTACAACATGCTCGTCGACGGTGGCGACGGCCGTGCTTCGTACGAGCTGGAGTTTCCCAACGGCGGTTTGGCGTGGGTCATCGGTAACATCATCGGCCAGACCGACAAGACCGATAATCGCGACTTGATTGCCTACGGAGCGGAAGGGCAGCGCTGGCCTGAGAACGTGCTCTACCTGGCGCACAACACGCTGATCGACGGCTGGTCTGGCGGGCGCTTCCTGCACGTCTGGACTGCGCGGATGGCGTCCGGAGTCGAGGTTTGGGCGGTCAACAATCTGCTCGTTGGCCAGGGCTCTTTCGCGCCGCAGGCACCCGGCCGTTACAACGGCAACGTCAGCGTCGACCGCTCGGCGCTGAGCGATCGCGACGGCCTGCCATTCGCCTTGCCGAGCAACTCGCCCTTGCGCGGCACCGCGACCTCGCCGGGCTTCGTCGGCGAGCAGAGCCTGACCCCCAGCGCCGAGTTCAAGCTCCCGGCCGGCAGTCGCGCCTTGCCGGCCGGCAAGCCGCTGTCGCCGGGCGCGCTGCAGTAGGCTCGACTTCGCTCAGCCCGAGCGGCTGTCGGCGCTCGTCAGCAGCGCTCCCCGAGCACGCCCGCGACCGCCGCGACCTGCTCGGGGAGCGCCGCTGACCAGGGCACGCGCGCGACGCTGGTCGGCGGCAGGCCGACGTCCTCGGCGAACATCGAGAACAGGCAGCGGCTGAGGAAGCCGGCGACGATTTCGGGGTGCTGGCCGGCGGCTTCGAGGGCCCGGGCGATCTTCGCCAGATGCCCGGCAATTTCGCGCGTGACGCGCGCCGAGGCGCGCGCCGGGTCGAGCGCCAGCGGCTCACGCCACAGCGTTTGCAGGCGCGCGCGGATGTCAGGGTCGGCGAGGTCGGCGATCCTGATGCGATGCGAGCGCGGGTCGGGGAAGGGCGTGTAGGTGGCGCCCGAGCGCGTGAAATCGGCGTACAGCTCGATCACCCGGCCGACGTCGACGACGATCAGGAAAGGCGGCCGGCCCTCGTCGACGGGCAGCGCGCGGGCGTAGCCTTCGGCCTGGCCGCGGGCACGCTGCAGCGCGTCGTCGAAGCCCTTGCTGGCGGCGGTGAGCCTGATTTTCTTGGCTTCGAGAATAAAATGGCCACGCTTGTAGCGGTCGATGCGGCCGCTGGACGTGCTGCCGTCACCGTGGCGAAAAGTCACCCGCCGCTCGAAGACGTAGGCGTTGTCGCGGGTGTCTTCGCGCGCCGGGTCGGGCGAGGGCACTTCGAGCAAGTGGCAGAGGTCGGTGACGAAGAGCTGGTAGCTGGTGAACTCGGAACCGTCGGCCGCGCGCCAACGCGCGACGAAAGCAGTGGCGGAGTTTGCGGCGTCGGCGTCGGCGTCGGCGCTGGCGTTCTGGCTGGGTTCGCGCATGGGGTAGGAATATGGCATAGAGCGGGGGCGGGGGCGCCGCGGCTTGGGCTCGCGGCTTTCCTGCGGGCGCTGATTGATTGCGCCTTGCCGGTTCAGTCCTTGTCGCCAGCGGGTAGTAACAGGCTGAATAACTGCGCCAGCCGGGCGACGCCCATCTTCTCTCGGATGCGGGCACGATGAAACTCGACGGTCTTGACGCTGATCCGCAGCTGCTCGGCGATCTGGCGAGTTGGCTTGCTGTCCAGAACCTGGTGCAAGACTTCGCGCTCGCGTTCGCTGAGCGTTCGCAGTCTGGCCGTCACATCCGGGGGCGTGTGGTCGTAGCGATTCGCCGCCTGGCGCCGCTCGCGATCGACATGCAGCGCGTTGAGCACGGCCAGCACCAGCCGTTCTTCCTCAGGCGGCTTCTCGATGAAATCGACGGCTCCCTTCTTCAACGCGCGGACGGCCAGCGGGACATCGCCGTGGCCGGTGAGAAAGACGATGGGAATCTGCTGCCGGCGCTTGTGCAGCTCATCCTGGAGTTCGGGTCCGCTCATGCCGGGCATGCGGATGTCGAGGACCAGGCAGCCGCTGCGGCCGGCGCGATGTGCCTTCAAGAAGGTCAGCGCCGAGCGAAAGGTTTCGACGCGCATCCCGGCGGCGCGCAGGAGCATGGCAATTGCATCGCAAACGGCGGCGTCGTCGTCGACGACAAAGACCGTCGGCTCACTCTCCCGGCTTTCCATCAGTCAGGCTCCGGCGGCAGGCTGAAGTGGAAGGTAGCGCCGCCGTCAGCGTTTGCGCTGTGCCCGAGGTGGCCCCCGTGCGCCTCGACGACCGAGCGGCAGATCGATAATCCCAGGCCCAGGCCCTGCGACTTGGTGGTTACGAACGGCAGGTAGAGGCGTTCTTCGATGGCTTGCGAAATTCCCACACCTTGATCCGCGACTGCCACGACAAAGCTTCCGTCGGCGGCCGTGGCGGTTGACACCGATAGCTTGCGGCGCGACGGCGGCGACGTCGCCATGGCGTCGATGCCATTCTGGATCAGATTGACGATCACCTGGACGAGGAGAGTTCGATCGGCATGGTTGATCGGCAGCGCGTCGGACAAGGATAGCTCGACGGTCACCGCGCTGTCCTCCAGTTGTGTTTCCATGAGTTCCAGGGCTTCCCGGAGGAGTGCATTGATATCGCATTGGCTCGGATGCGGGCGCCGGCTGCGCACGAAGTCGCGTACTCGGCCGATGATGCGCCCTGCCCGCAGCGCCTGCTCGCGACAGCGTTTCATCGCGGCGACCAGTTGCTTGCGGTCAACATCGGTCGCCGCCAGCATTCGGAGACAGGCGTCCTTGTAGCTGGCGATGGCCGTCAGCGGCTGATTGACTTCGTGCGCCAGCGATGTGGCGATTTCGCCAAGCGCCGCCAGATAGGTGGTCTGGTGGAGCATTTCCTGATGCTGACGCTTCAAGGTCTGGGCGTTTTTTTGTTCGGAAATGTCGGTGATCACCTTCAGGCTGACGCGTTGACCGCCATTCCACGGAATCGGCCCAGCCTGCACCAGATACCAGTGGCCGTTGCTCTGGTCGCGCACTTCAGCCGCGACGAAGGCGGTCCCTGCCGCTTCGCTACGCGCGCCGTGCGATGCGCCGGTGCGGCTGTCACGGCAGCCAAAGCGCTCGTCCAGCGCTTTGCCGCCGAGTGCCTGCGGCTCGCCGTCGAGTAGGCGCAAGAGGCCACGGTTGGCGTAGAGAACTGCGCCGCTGTCCTCGTCCGCGACGTAGACCGCGGCATGTAACTCCTCCAGGACCCGGAAGAAGCGCGCGTCCGCTTCGCTCAGCGCGACGCGCAAGCGCGCCAGCAATACGACCACAGTGAGGTACATGGCGACCATTACCACGCCTTCCCAGTAGAAGAAGACGACGCCGGAATAAGGGTTCATTGAGCGAAAGCTCGCCAGCCACGACAGCGTTGACACGGCGACGATGACGACTCCCGCACGGGTGCCGCCGGCCCATGTGGCGAAAGCGATCGGGATCAGGTAGAGAATGGCCAGGCGCAACTCGTAGCCGGTCGCGTAGTCGAGCGCGGCGACGAGAACGACGAGTGCCAGCGTCAGGGCGATCGTCGCCGCCGGGCGGCCGCCGACCCAGCGTTGACAGGCCCCGCTACTCGGCGGCCGTGCCTGCTGCTCGACTGTGCATTGCATTACTCGGCCCCTTCAATAATCCGCCCTGCAGCGGCCGACGAGCGCTGTCGGCATGCCATTCCCGTCCCGGCTGCGAGACCCGAGCACCTTAGCACGAGCGCCCGAGAGGGGGTGGCGAAACTAGGGATAACCCTAGTTTCGCCTGCAATGGCGCGACCTATACTGCCTCTCGCGACGCTGCCGGGGAAAAGCAGCGGTCGTTCGCCAGCTTGCGTGGCTCCAGTTGACAGCGTTCCGGAAGTGGCCGGCCGCTAAAAAAAAAAAGGAAGGTGTGCTTTGCTCGAACAGATTCTGATGTTTCTCCAGGCCCTCCTCGATCAGACGGGGGCGGTCCACTTTTCGTTTGGCAACCTGATAATGATCGTCGTTGGCATGATCATGATCTATCTGGCGGTCGCCAAAGACTACGAGCCGCTGCTGCTGGTCGGCATCGGGTTTTCGTGCATCGTCGCCAACGTTCCCGGGCCGCCCGACGACGTCCCCGGCGGGCAAGCCATCTCGGCACTCTTGTACGCGGTGAAGGAGGGCGGCTTGTTCCACTACGCCTACCTGGGCGTCGTCAAGCTGATCCTGCCGCCGCTGATTTTTCTTGGTGTCGGGGCGATGACCGACTTTGGGCCGATGATCGCCAATCCGCGCCTGGTGATTCTCGGCGCGGGAGCGCACCTGGGAATATTCGCGGCCTTGATTTTGGCCAAGCTACTCGGCTTCACCCTCAGCGAGGCGGGCGCGATCGGGATCATTGGTGGCGCCGATGGGCCGATGGCGATCTTCGTAGCGGTCAAGCTCGCGCCGCATTTGCTGGGCCCGATTTCCGTCGCCGCGTACTCGTACATGGCGCTGATGCCGATGATCCAGCCACCGGTTATGCGCTTGCTGACCACCAAGGCCGAACGACAGATCGGCATGGCGCTCCTGCGCAAGGTCAGCAAGCTCGAGAAGATCGCCTTTCCCCTCGTCATCGCGATCATCGTCAACCTGTTTTTTCCGCCGGTGGCACCGTTGATCACCATGCTCATGCTCGGCAACCTGCTCAAAGAGGTCGGCGTGACCGAGCGGCTGGCCAAGACTGCCGCCGGTCCGATGATGAACATCATCATCATCATCCTCACCGTGGCCATCGGCTCGACCATGGCGGCGGACAAGTTCCTGACTATTCAGACGCTCGAGATCGTCGTCCTCGGCCTGCTGGCTTTTCTCGTCGGTACCGCTTCTGGCGTCATTACCGCAAAGATCATGAATCTGTTCCTGAAGACCAAGATCAATCCCTTGATTGGCTCCGCGGGAATCGCCTCCGTACCGATCGCGGCGCGCGTTGCACACATCGTCGCGCACCAGGAAAACCCCCAGAATTTTCTCATCTATCATGCCATGGGCCCCAATCTGGCCGGTGTATTCGGCACCGCCATCTCGGGCGGTATCCTGCTGGCTCTGTTGGGCGTGGGGAGTTGAGCATGGCGCACCCGAGCCATTACCTTTTCATAGTCGCAGCCACGGCGCCAGTCGGCGTTGGGGCTGCGGCCATAACCGTTACCACGAGGCAGCCATGACCGCGATCATTCCGGACACGCTCGAAGGCGCGCTGATCCTGAGCGTCATCGATTTTTTTCTCAGTTTCGTGATCATCAGCGGGATTGGCGTCGTGCTGGCCTTTCTGCCGCTGCTCAACCGCTTAAAGCGCGAAGCGCCGCAACCGGGGAAACCCGCCGGCACGCCGCCCGTTTGATGCCGTAAGCGGCGCCCGCCACCGGCAATTATCGCCAAACCGACAAGCCCGCCTTTGCGAGCAGGCGGGCTTGCGGGCGGCGGCGATGAGCGCTTGCCGCGGTGGCGACGGTCAGCGGCGGGCGTCGTGAGGAATTGCCGATTCAGTAAACGTTCGAGCCCTGCTAATCTCTCACGGTGCGCACGCATGCGGTCGCCACTCACCGGCGAACCGCTGTAGCCAAAACCACCACACCGCCAAGAGACGACGATGCTCGACAGCTCCGACGAACACCAGGAAATCCGCGACGCCGTCCGCGATCTGTGCGGGCAATTCCCGGACGCGTATTTTCGCCGGATCGACGAGCAGCGCGGCTATCCCGAGGCTTTCGTCGACGCGCTGATCGGCGCCGGCTGGCTGGCGGCGATGATTCCCGAGGAGTACGGTGGCTCGGGTCTCGGCTTGACCGCGGCGAGCGTGATCATGGAAGAGATCAACCGCAGCGGCGGCAACGCCGCTGCCGTGCACGGCCAGATGTACAACATGGGCACGCTGCTGCGCAGCGGCAGCGCGGCGCAGAAGGCGAAATACCTGCCCGACATCGCCGCCGGCAAGCTGCGCATCCAGTCGATGGCGGTCACCGAGCCCGGCGCCGGCACCGACACCACGCGTATCACGACCAGCGCGGTCAAGAAAGACGGCCGCTATGTGGTCAACGGCCAGAAGGTGTGGATTTCGCGCGTCCAGCACTCGGACCTGATGATTCTGCTGGCGCGCACGACGCCGTTCGCCGAGGTGGCGAAGAAATCGGCCGGGATGTCGATATTCATCGTCGATCTCCGGCAGGCGGTCGGCAATGGCCTGAGCGTGCGACCGATTGCCAACATGGTCAATCACGAGACCAACGAGTTGTTTTTCGACAATCTCGAGATTCCGCAAGAGAGCCTCATTGGCGAGGAGGGCAAAGGTTTCAAGTACCTCCTCGAGGGTCTCAACGCCGAGCGCGCGCTGATCGCCGCCGAGTGCATCGGTGACGGCTACTGGTTCGTCGACCGCGCCAGCCGCTACGCCAAAGAGCGCGTCGTTTTCGACCGGCCGATCGGCCAGAACCAGGGCGTGCAGTTTCCGATTGCCGAAGCGTTTATCGAAGTCGAAGCGGCCAATCTGATGCGCTTCAAGGCGTGTGCGCTTTTTGACGCGCAGCAGCCGTGTGGCGCCGAGGCCAACATGGCCAAGTACCTGGCCGCCAAGGCGTCGTGGCAAGCGGCCAACGTCTGCTTGCAGACCTACGGCGGCTTCGGCTTCGCCAGCGAGTACGACGTCGAGCGCAAGTTCCGCGAGACGCGCCTTTATCAGGTCGCGCCGATCTCGACCAACCTGATATTTTCCTACGTCGCCGAGCACCTGCTCGGGCTGCCGCGCTCATTCTAGAAGGACTGCCATGCGCCCCCTCGACGGCATCACCGTGCTTACCCTCGAACACGCCATCGCGGCGCCGTTCTGTACCCGCCAGCTGGCCGACCTCGGCGCCCGCGTGATCAAGGTCGAGCGGCCGTGCAGCGGTGATTTCGCGCGCGCCTACGACGAGCGCGTGCGCGGCCTGGCGTCGCACTTCGTATGGACCAATCGTTCGAAGGAGAGCCTGACGCTCGACCTTAAGCACGCCGAGGCGCCGGCGATCCTGGCGAAGCTGCTGGCGCAGGCCGACGTGCTGGTGCAGAACCTGGCGCCCGGCGCCGCGGCGCGCCTCGGCCTGTCGTACGAGACGCTGCGCGAGCAGCATCCGCGGCTGATCGTCTGCGACATCTCGGGCTACGGCAGCGACGGCCCGTATCGCGACAAGAAAGCCTACGACCTCTTGATCCAGAGCGAATCGGGATTCCTGTCGGTGACCGGCGCGGCCAATGCGCCCGCCAAGGCCGGCTGCTCGGTCGCCGACATTTCGGCGGCGATGTACGCGCACAGCCAGATCCTCGCCGCGCTGCTGCAGCGCGCTCGCAGCGGGCGCGGCTGCCATATCGACGTGTCGATGCTCGAAAGCATGGTCGAGTGGATGAGCTATCCGCTGTACTACGCCTTCGACGGCGCGCCGCCACCGCCGCGCGCCGGCGCCGCGCACGCGACGATCTTCCCCTATGGCCCGTTCACGGCGGGCGACGGCAAGACGGTGATGCTCGGCTTGCAGAACGAGCGCGAGTGGCAGGTGTTCTGCAGCCGTGTCCTTGATCTCCCGGAACTCGCCAGCGATGCGCGCTTCTGCTCGAACTTGCGGCGCACGCAGGCGCGTGACGAACTGCGCGCGCTGATCGACGAGTGCTTCGCGCTGCTCAGCTCCGAACAGTTGATCGCCAAGCTCGACGCGGCGCAGATCGCCAACGCGCGGATGAACGACATGCACGAGGTCTGGGAGCACCCGCAGCTCGCGGCGCGCGGGCGCTGGTGCGAAGTCGACACGCCGGCCGGCCCGATCCCGGCGCTGCTGCCGCCCGGCCAAGTCGATAGCTTCACGCCGCGCATGGACGCCGTGCCGGCGCTCGGGCAGCACACCGATGCGATTCTCGGCGAACTCGGCTGGGAGCAGGCGGCGATCGATCGGCTGCGGCAAGAGGGGGCGATCTGACGAGACGTTGCGAGCACGCCGGCGTCAGCCAACGGTCGGCGGCGTGCTGCTATCTGCGTTTTACCGTGCTTGCCCGAGCCGCCGCCAGTTTTGTCGGCGCCCGTTCATTTCCCTGGCGCTAGCTGTTCCCGCTTGGTGAGGCTCAGGCGCTGGCCAACATCGCAGACGCACCGCCGCGGCTGCCATCGCCGATGCCGTAGGCGTCGATCAGGCGGGCAATTTGTGAGATCAGTCGGGCGTCCGAGCCGCTGTCGGCGTTGTTCGCTGTGCTGCTGGCCGCCGACGATGCCGACCCGGAGGACGTGACGGCAGCGATTTTTTCCTGGTAGGCCTGTGCCTCCTGGAAGCTGACCTTGCCGTCGCCATCGGTGTCGGCCTGATCAAAATTCGTCACCAGCGCTGTCAGCTTGCTGGAGAGATCGCTATTCGAGGTCGCGGTTTCGCTTGCCACGCTGCTCAGCTCTTCCCTGCTCAACCCTGCGCCTGCGGGTGGGGGTGGGGGCGGGCGGCCGTTCATGGCTTGCGTCCCGTCGCCGCCACCCTGTGCCATCGCTGCCGTCGTGCGCGCATGCATCAGCTGGCTGTCTAGCTGCTCACCGATCTGTTTCAGCGTATCGGAAAACTCCTGCTTGGTGACCTTGCCGTCGCCGTTCGCGTCAAGCTTGGCAAACAAATCGTTGGCCGCTGACGCGCTGTCGGACGTGGCGCTTGCCGCTGCGGCTGATGAGCTTGCCGACGACGACGAAAAGGCTTTTGCGAAGCCCGCCTGCAGGTCTGACTTTTCGATGTAACCCTGCTTTGCCGAGTCCAGCTGGGAGAACAGGGCGTCGGCCATTTGTGCCGGGTCCGGGCGTTTCGTGCCGCGCATCTCGCGCGGATCTATCGCCATGTTGCTACCAATGCCGCCAACGCTACTGCTCATGATGTGCTCCTCTTTTTTCCATGAAATCACAAGACGGAGCCGGCAAGCAGAATCATGCCCGAGATTCTTGCCGCGTCTGCGTCAGTCCCCTGCGTGCCCTCTGGTGGAGGCCGCTTGTTCTTTGCCGTTGACAAGGTCGCGGGCCATGCGCCCGTAAGCGACTTATCGTCAATGCAGGTCAGGGATGCAGTCTAGGCAATTAGCCGGGATGGGGGGCCCGAAATGGCGGGAATTACGGTAAAACTGTGTAAAGCCTTGCCATGGGGTCGGGCATCGTGTCGGCCATGCTTGCCAGCTCAGGGTAGCGCTTCGATTCTGTAGAAGGCGTAGTCGTGTGCGACGCCGTTCGCTTCGACGCTGGCCTCGTGTGACAGTTGGCCGCCAATCTTTTCCATTGCCCGGCGTGAACGCCAGTTGGTCGCGCCGATGTGGAACCAGACGACTTTCGCCCAACGGAAGGCGTGCTGGAGCATCAGTTGCTTCATCTCGCGGTTGCTGGCGCCGCCCCAGTGGCTTCTGGCCAGGAAGGTAAAGCCGATGGCGACTTCGCTCTCGTCCGAATGCCAGTCGTAGTAGCGCGAAGATCCAATAAGCGCGCCCGAAGCTTTGTCGCTGGCCACCAGCGCCCCGCCGGAGGCCAGTGCGTTGGCAAAGAAGCCTGCAAAGACCGCTCGCTGATAGCGCAGGGGTTCTGGATGCTGCTCCCAGATCGCCGGATCCGCAGCCACCGCGTAGAGCGCTTCGAAATCGTCGGGGTGTAATGGGCGAAGAGACATCGCTTCGCCGATCAGTGTTGGCTGCAGATCGAAGTCGCGCGTCGTGGTCATGGGTGCTCCTGGTGTGAGAGTCGCGTTCGCTGATCGAAAGTCGCGCGAATGGCTGGCGAGAAAGTGGCGCTGGACTGCCGCGTCGCTGCGCTCCTCGCAGTGATGACGGTGGGGCGGGCGAAGCCGTCGTTGCACACGAAGTAGCCGTCATTGCGAACGAAGTGAAGAAATCCAGGGTGTGGCGTTTGCCGTAGCAAAGAGACTTTCATGATCGGCTTAGCTTGCTCGCTCGCGCTACGGCAGCACTGATGCCTTGCTGGTTTATGGCTCGGTTGCCGGCACATGCCGACTGGGCCGCGTGCTTGTCATCATGCCACCGAGTAGCAGTGCGACCGCGCTGTCGGCGAGTTCATCCAGCGAGAGCTTGCCGTCAGAACGATACCAGTGTTTCGACCAGTTGAGCATGCCGAACAGCAGCAGTCGTACCGGCGACGCGGCGGACGCGATTGTGCCGGCTTGCGCCAGTTCGTCGAGCGTTGCCTGCCATGGCACTTGATAGCGGTCGAAGGCGGCGGCGATCTCGACACGTGCGGCGGCGTCGAGGGCGCGCGTTTCGCCGAGCAGCATCGGCGAATGGCACTCGCCTTCGAGCAGTGTGCCGAGATGCGTGCGCACCAGTACGCGCAGCCGCTGCTCGGCGTCGGTGATGCCGTCGATGGCGGCGAGCAGGCGCGCGTAGCCGGCGTCTAGTCCCTCGACCATCGCCGTCTTGAGGAGTTCGTGTTTGCTGCGAAAGTGGTAGAAGGGGCTGCCCGAACGCATTCCGACAGCGTCGGCGATGTCGCGCGTGGTGGTCGCGTCGAAGCCCTTGTCGACGAACAGCCGGGCGGCTGCACGCAGTAGTTCGGCGCGGCGATTGGGTTCAAGTCCTGTTTCTGCTTTTCGTCTGGGCATTGGCTCAAGGCCGAGCGTGGCGACGCAGCTGCTGCGCGGTGGCTTGCGCCAGCTGGTGGTCGAGGCGGGCGATCATCACAGCGCCGCGGCGACCCGCGTCCCCTGGTCGATGGCGCGCTTGGCGTCAAGTTCGGCGGCGACGTCGGCGCCGCCGATCAAGGTCACGGCGATGCCGGCGGCTTGCAGCGGGGCGAGAAGTTCGCGGCGTGATTCCTGGCCGGCGCAGACGACGATGCTGTCGACCGGCAGCGTCCGTGCCTGGCCATCGACGCTGATGTGCAGGCCGGCGGCGTCGATGCGCTGGTAGTTCACGCCGCCGATCATGTGCACGCCGCGCTTCTTGAGCAGCGTCCGGCGAATCCAGCCGGTGGTCTTGGCCAGGCCCTCGCCGACCTTCGACGACTTGCGCTGCAGCAGAAAGACCTGCCGCGGCGCGGCTTCGTCGAGCGGCGCTTTGAGGCCGCCGCGATGCGCGTAGCTGGCGTCGATACCCCATTCGTCGTTGAAACGTTCTGCTTCGCTGCGCTCGTCATGCGCGTGCGTCAGGAACTCGCCGATGTCGAAGCCGACGCCGCCGGCGCCGATGATGGCGACGCTCTTGCCGGCCGCTTTGCGGCCTTCGACGATATCGACGTAGCTTGCTACCTGGTCGCTGTCGATTCCGGCGATAGCCGGCAACCGCGGCGTGATGCCGGTGGCCAGCACGACGTGCTCGAAGCCGCCGGCCTTGAGCAGTTCGGCATCGACGCGCTGGTTCAACTGCAGCGTCACGCCGCTGGTCTCGATGCGCCGGCCGAAGTAGCGCAGCGTCTCGGCGAAATCCTCCTTGCCGGGGATTTTCTTGGCGATGTTGAACTGGCCGCCGATCTGCTCGGCGGCGTCGAACAGCGTCACCTGGTGGCCACGCTCGGCGGCGGTCGTCGCGCAGGCCATACCCGCCGGTCCGGCGCCGACAACGGCGATTTTCTTGGCTGAGCGGGTCTTTTCGATGATCAGCTCGGTTTCGTGGCAGGCGCGTGGATTGACCAGGCACGAGCTCAGCCGACCGTTGAAGATGTGGTCCAGGCACGCCTGGTTGCAGGCGATGCAGGTGTTGATCTCGTCGCTTCGGTTGGCCGCCGCCTTGTTGACGAAATCGGCGTCGGCAAGGAAGGGACGGGCCATCGAGACCATGTCGGCGCTGCCCGAGGCGAGCACGTCCTCGGCTACTTCGGGCGTGTTGATGCGGTTGGTGGTGATTAGCGGAATGTTCACCGAACCCTTCAGCCGCCTGGTGACCCAGGCGAAAGCGGCGCGTGGGACCATCGTGGCGATGGTCGGGATGCGCGCCTCGTGCCAGCCGATGCCGGTATTGATCAGCGTCGCGCCGGCGGCCTCGATGGCCTGCGCGAGTTGCACCACCTCGTCCCAGCTACTGCCGCCCTCGACCAGATCGAGCATCGACAGGCGAAAGATGATGATGAAGTTCGGCCCGACTTTCTCGCGCGTCGAGCGCACGATGTCGACCGCGAAGCGGATGCGGTTCTCGAACGAGCCGCCCCACTGGTCGCTGCGCTGGTTCGTCTGCTGGGCGATGAACTGGTTGATCAGGTAACCCTCGGAACCCATGATCTCGACGCCGTCGTAGCCGGCTTTCTGTGCCAGCTCGGCGCAGCGGACGTAGTCGGCGATCGTCTTGCGGATTCCCCACTGCGTCAGCGCGCGCGGCGTGAAGCGGTTGATCGGCGCGCGCAGCTTCGACGGCGCGACGTTCAGCGGGTGATAGGCATAGCGGCCGGTATGCAGGATCTGCAGCGCGATCTTGCCGCCGGCGGCATGTACGGCCTCGGTGATCAGGCGGTGCTTGCGCAGCTGCCACGAAAAGCTCAGCTGCGAACCGAAGTGGTAGACGCGGCCGGCGAGGTTGGGCGAATAGCCACCGGTGACGATCAGCCCGACGCCGCCGCGGGCGCGCTCGGCATAAAAGGCTGCCATGCGCTCGAAACCGTTCTTCGTCTCCTCGAGCCCGGTGTGCATCGAGCCCATCAGGACGCGGTTCTTCAGCGTCGTGAAGCCGAGATCGAGCGGGGCGAGCAGCTGCGGGTAGGGGGCGGGTTGCGGTGGGGGCAGCTTCGTGTCGGTGAACTGGTTCATATGGGGTATCCGGAGAATGGCGATCAATTGTTAAGCAAGCAAGCGCTTGGTTATTGTTCCGGAAGCAGGTGCGTATTGCAAGTGCGGGCGAAAGTCCTGTAGAGCCCGACATCGGCATGCATCGATTCGCCTGCGGGCCCGGTGGCGACGGTGCGGCAGGTGCAGCGCTGGCCGAAAGGGAGTTCCCAGCGTTTGCCGATGCTCGTGCACGACGCCTTCGCATCGTTTCCAGTCGATTGCGGCCATCAATCGATGCGAAAGTTGTTCGGATTTACGGATCGGGTGACGCGGCCGGAGCGACGTCGCGTACACTGCGAGTTCTGTCCCCGCCAGCAAATTTCCGGACGCCTGCCGCCGGCCAGGGGCGTCCCGCGCTCGCCTTCCGAGCGACCTCTCGTGCAAGGAAATATCAAGATGTTACGCAAACTGCTGCTGGCCGCCGTGCTGCTGGCGATCCTCGTCGTTTGGGGAGTGACCCGGTCGCCGCCGGCCGGAGAATTGTCCGCCGAGTTTCACAAACCCGTCGCCAGCAAGGTCGTTCTCGTTGTCCTCGAGAACACTCATGCGGACGTGGCGCGCGCCGGGAAATTTCTCGGGATGCTTGCCGACTCGGGCGCTTATCTTGCCAACTACCATGCCATTGCCAAGCATTCCCAGCCCAACTATGTGGCACTGATTTCCGGCAGTACCGAGGGAGTGGTCGATAATTCCTTGGTCAAACTCGATCGTCCGCACTTGGGGCAAAAGCTGAAGTCGTGGATGGCCTACGCCGAAGGCTACCCCAGCGGCCGCTGCGATCTGCGCCCGGTTATTGGCGCCTACGCCCGCAAGCACTTGCCATTCCTGAGCTTCTCCGACGTTCAGGACAACCCGGATTTCTGTCGCGAGCACGTCACCGGTTTCGACGAGTTCCTGATCGCCGCCAAGGCACGCACGCTGCCCCGCTTCTCGCTGGTCATTCCGAACCTCGAACACGATGTACACGACAAACCGCTGCGCGACGCAGACGCCTGGCTCGAAAAGAATTTTGCCGCCCTGATCGACGATCCCGACTTCAGGCGCGAGGTGTTGCTGATTGTCATCTTTGACGAGGGCGACGGGAAATGGTGGCACCTGCCGGGCGACCACGATCGCGTCTACGCCGTGCTCTGGGGGGACGATGTCATTCCCGGTGATGTACACGCCCGTTACGACCACTACGACCTGCTGCGAACCATCGAAGCGATCTTTGACGTCGCGCCGATGGCGACGGGCGACGCGCAGGCGCGTCCCATCAGCGGAATCTGGCACCAGCGCCGCTAAGCGACGTTCTGGCCGTTCGTGTCGGCGAGCCGGCGGATCGGCAATCGACCAGGACTGTCAGCGGCGGTAAGCCGCAGTGACTTGCCCGGCAATCACGGCGGCGGGCGTTGCAGGTAGTAGACGCTGTAGGCGCCGTCGCGGAATAGCCCCCGCCAGACCGGCTGTGGCCATTCAAGCGCTGCGTCACCGCTGCTTGCGCCGGCCAGCGACTTGCCGGCCTTGTCACTGATCAGCAGGTAGAGCGGATAGCGCAGGCTGGCGAGTTGCTCGGCTTGGCTGATGAACTGCGGCTTGAATTCGCCAGCCACATTGACGTGGTAGATAATCGCCGGGCCGTCCTTGTTGATGCCGTACAGGACCAGCGGCGCAGGATTGACTCGGCGCAGTTCCTCGACGGCCTCGACAAAAGGCCGCGCCGAGTGGAGCTGCAGTTCGGCGGGTTCGCGCAGATAGACATTGCTCAGCCAGAAAGCGAAGGCGGCGACGGCGACGATGATCTGATCGCGTCGAGCGCGGGTCAGCGTCCGGCGCAGCGCGAGCAATGACACCAGCTGAGCGCCGGCCAGCAGGCTGAGCAGCAAGCCGGCGTTGATGTCGACGCCGAGCTGCTGCTTGCGCGCATAGTGCTGCGCGAACAGGACCAGCGCGATCAGCAGTGCCGGCAGCGCGAGCAAGAGCTTTTGCAGCAGCTGGTAAACGATCGACAGCGCCTTGTTGCCTTGATCGACGAACACGTAGGAGGCCAGCGCGGCCATCGCCGGAACCGCTGGCAGCAGGTAGCGGGCCTTCTTGGTTTCCGGAATCGACAGGCCGATCAATATCAATAGCAGCCACGCCGCCATCAATGCCGCCATGCGCAACGCAGGATCCCACGTCGCGGTGGACGCTTTTCGCAGCCAGGGAAATTGCAGGTAAGGGAGCGACGTGCTCAACACGCTCACGCTGACGATCAACGCCGCCGGGAAACTCAGTGCGAAGTTGGCCAGGCTGTTGAGCAGGTAATAGTAGCCTGGCAAGGCGTCGGCGCTACCGCTGAGGCGGCCGGTCACCTGCATCCGGATGACGTCCTTGACGAAGTCTTCGCCGCCTTCGATTCTGGCAAGATGAAGCAGCACGAACCAGCACGCGATCAATAGCGCCAAGGCCGGCAGGCCGACCTTGAATACTGCCCGCCACTGATTGCTCAGCGCGTAATAGCTGCAGACGACGCCAACCGGAATGACGATGCCCATCGGGCCGCGAATCGCAAAGCCGAGCACGAACAAGGCGAGAAGCCAGGGCAGGGGGCGCGTCGCCCCGATTGTTTGATTGCCGTCGCGATAAACCAGCACGAAGCACGCCAGGGTGATCGTCGCCAGCATCTGATCGAGTGAAATCGAGCGTGCCTCGGCGAGAAAGGTCGCGGTTAACAGCGAAAAGCATACCGCGACGAATGCCCATTGCCGTGACACACCACTCAGCAGACGGTAGCTCAGCGCCAGACTGAGCGCGCTGGCCATCGCCGTGGGAAGAACTGCCGTGAACTTGTTGACCTCGCCAAGCGGCAGCGAGCCGAGCCAGATCAGCAGTGTCGAGGTGGCCGGGTAGTCGGGATAAGGTTCGCCGTAGGTTCTCGGAAAGATCGAGACGCCCAGGCGCAGCATTTCTTTCGCAAAGACGGCGAAGCGCGTTTCAAAGCCGACGAATTCCTGACCCCATAGCGCAAAAGTGAACAGCAGCAAGGCAATGGCGGCAACGGCCATGGTTTCGTGTCGCAGCTGCCGAGCTGTTGGCGCGGGCACGTTCGAAGGCGGTGTAGACAGGGGTGTTGTCATCTGGAATTTCGGCGAGTTTGCCGCTCCACGCCGGCTCGGTCCAGGGTCGTCAGGAGGGGCTGCAGTGTCGATCCGGCTGCCGCCAGCCGTGGCGCTGCGGTCCGGTTGTCGGGCGGCGAGCCCTCGATTCTATATGTCTTCGGCCGAAAACGGCGCAGTTTGTCGGCCGCTACCGGCCACCGTTTCTGCCCCGGGGCCAGGCTTCACGGCAATCTTTCGCGCGCCCGAGACAGCTCGCCGCCGGGCTGAGTTGCCCCTGCCAGAGACGCAGGCGAGAGCGACCGTCGCAAGTTTTCCATCGCACGCCTGCTGGGCGCCGCCCTGATCACACGCGCCTAATTCTCGGCTAAGTGTCGGCGCCTATTCTTGGCGCCTTTCGAAAGCGGCGGTGACTTGGATGCGCGCTGGCAAACAGTACCTGCCGCCAATTGCGCCGAGCGATGCACAGGCGGAAAGCCGCTATTCCAAAGAACAGGCGGCTTCCGGCAGATTGTCCGCGACGGCGAACGCTACTACGGCATCTTGGGAGGAGGCGGGAAGACGCTTGCGTAGTTGCCAACGACGCCAGGAAACGGCTTGCTTTTTGCAGCGCCGGAGCATGGCTTTTCGAGTGTCGCCGTCGACGCCTCCAGAATGGCGGCTTCCGACTTTGACGACGATGCGCGACGGGCCGATTGACCGCAGCCCGGAGCAAGCGTCGTTTGCGCGAATCAAGGACGTGGCGGTGCGCTTCGGGACCAGAAGCAATTTGATCAACACTGCCCTGACGGAAGGATAAGCTTCGATGGATTTTCGCTTGCCGGGTTGGACAAGGCCGGTGCTACTCGTTGTTCTGTTCGCGTTTTTGTTGATCTTCAGCGGATTGAACCGCTTCGACCTCAGGGAATCGGTTGAGCCGAGAGAAGCAGGCGTGGCTGCAGACATGCTCCAGAACAAGCAATTTCTGGTGCCAACGCTGAATGGCCGACCATTTCTCGAAAAACCGCCTCTGAGCTACTGGCTGCAAGCTGCGTCAATGAAAGCTTTCGGCTATGAGCCCTTCGCGCCGCGCCTTCCGTCGGCCTTCGCCGGAATCGGAATAGTGTTGTTGTTCGTGTTTTTCTATCGCCATTCGGAACAAAAGGACTGGCTGATCCTTCTGTCCGGATTCTTTATGCTGACCATGGAGTCTTTCTGGGCGCATGCGCGGATGGCGGGCCAGGACATGCTCCTCGCTTTTGGAGTCTCCTTGGCTCTGCTGTCTTTCTATTTTGTGCGTGAAAAGCCTTCGCGAGCTCTCTGGTTCATGTTTGCAGCGGGAATTGCCATTGCCACGCTGACCAAAGGCGTGGTCGGCCTCGCTGTACCCGGGGTAGTGATTTTTTCGTATCTCCTGGCCGAGACCATTTTTCTGGATAAGCGGTTATCGGTTAATAACTGGTTGCAGCCACTGATCTTTACCCTTCTTGGCTTGTTGCCACTCCTCGTCTGGTTGTGGTTCTTGTACAAGTCCCAGGGATTTGCCGCCGTCAAAGAGGTGGTATGGGTCAACAGTGTAGGGCGCTTCGATGGCGAATATGCGCAAGGGTCGCATGCGGAACCTTTCTATTTCTACCTCAAGAAATTGCCGCAAACCTTCCAACCCTGGTCCCTGTTTCTGTATATAGCCATCTGGCAATCGTTGAAAATAGCTCTGAAAAAACGGCGGGTCCTGTTTTTTGTCTGCTGGATTCTGGCACCGTACGTCTTGTTGTCAATAGCGGCCGGCAAGCGGCCTTCGTATCTGATCATGCTCTATCCGGCGGCCGCCGCTTTGCTGGCGCACTTCGTCGTCGCCTGGGCGCAGCAGGATGCGAGAACCACTTCCGGGAAATTCGCAAAACATATCAAATGGCTGGTGTCGTTTCAGGCCGCCGTTCTATCGGCAGTGACGCTGCTGTTGCTTGTCCGCCTGGTTCAGCTTAACTCTCCTTCAATGGCTGCTCTGACAGCCGTACTGGCAACACCGCTGCTGGTCATCATGTGGCGTTCGATTCCAGCGTTGCGCGTCTTCAATTTTGTGGCCAGCTGCGCAGGAGCCATTCTCGTCATCTATGTCACCTATTACAGCGTGCTCGTGCCGCTCGACGACGACGATCAATCGCCGAGAGCGCTGATGGCCAAATTGGCGGATTTCGCCGCTGACGGAAGAGCTGTGGCTCTCTATCAACCCAGCGAGCGTATCGAGGGCGCCACCTCCTTCTATCTGCAGCGCCGATTGCCGGTCGTCAGTACGGAAGCAGAACTGGGGAAACTGATTGCCGACAACCCGGACGCGCTGGTCTTGATCACCGAGCAAACTCCTGTTGACTGGTCGAGGCTCACCGACGAGGCTCGCTTGAAGTATGGGAGTCTCTACTATCACTATGTCAGCGGCAAACGCTAGGAAGGCTTCGTGCAGCGGCTATCGACTGCCGTGGTGCAGCAGTGGTGTCATCGATTGCGGATGCGGTTCTGACACCTCTTTATTTCTTTTCAACTGCCGCCCTGCGAAGTGCAGCTCAACGCCGCCGATTCGTCCGGAGCGTGTCAATGACGTTCTGGCAGTCGGCAATAACAATGCGTTTTGCGGCCCTAATTCTCGGTTAAGACTCGACAGTTAGTCTCGCTACTTCGCGAATATCCATGGGAATTGAAGGCGTGATCGCAAGGAATCGAAAGTCGTTTTTCGCGGACCGCCGGCAGGCCAGGTTTTCTGCCGGTCGCATCTCTTGGTCATTTCCCTGGTCGGCAGCGGCGAACGGTGCGGGAAAGTCTTCAAACGACCCGCTTATTTCGCTTATGGCAGATCGTTCTGCACCCAGGGCTTCGGCTTTGCGCGCCCGTGTGCTGCTAAAAAGAGGCCGCAATGGCCTCTCTTAGGAAAATCACAATTCGTCTGGCGATGCTTGTCGGCCTTGTTGGTGTCGCCACCCTGGCGGTCCTCGCCTATCACCTGTTGTCAACGCCGCAACGGGTAGCGCTGGTCGTCCCATCGGTAACTGCCACGAGGATTTCGTTCTTTGCCCTTGGTGACCAAGGCGCCGGCTGGCTTGACCAATGGAGTGTGGCGCGCAGCATGGAAAAAGTAGCGGAAAAAACGGGCAACCTCGATTTCGTTATTTTTCTGGGGGACAATTTCTATAACGATGGTATTCAGTCGACAGAGGATAGGCAGTGGAACTGGAAATTTGAAAACATGTATTCCGGGACGAAGCTGGCGACGATTCCATTCTATGCGGTTCTCGGCAATCATGATGTGCAGGTATATGGCGAAGCGCAAATCCAGTATTCTCGGAAGCAAGCGGGATCGGGTCGATGGCAGATGCCGGGGCACTACTACAGCAGGGATTTTGGCACGGACAATGGCCATCCCCTGCTGCGCGTTTTTTTTGTCGATAGTAATGTGCTGACGCCGGAAGGCATGGCAAAGCAGTTGCGTTTCATAGAAGAATCGTTCGCGCCACCGGCCAGTCAAGCGACATGGCGGATCGTTGCCGCGCATCACCCGATTCGCAATTTCGGGAAACACGGCGAAACGCCGGAGCTGGTGTCCGCCTTGTTGCCGATACTGAAGAAAAACCACGTTGACCTCTATATGGCTGGTCACGATCACAACCAACAACTCATCGTTCGCGATGGCGAACCGTACTACGTGATTTCTGGCGCTGGGGGTAAGAGCATCCCGTTATACACAACTCACATGACATGACGGAGCTCGCGCATATGCTCTACGCCGGAGACGAAATCACGCAAGCGCTGGATGCCGAGCCAGAGGGATTTGACGCCGGGTTCGCCGTCGCCCTTGCGGGCGAGGAATCCGCCGAGCTGCGCGATCAAACGGATGACCTCGCGAATGCTCGGCACCTTCTTCGGTGGTTTCTTCTTGTTGAGGATAAAGGCGCCGGCCCATTCCGTTTCGGAGAAGAGCAGATCGGCAGGCCACTGCGGGTGGATGCGTCCCAGGCGGATCAGGCGGGCAAGGCGCCAGGAAACAACCAGATAGACCGCCAGAGCCAGTTCCAGCTTGCTCTGGCTGCCCAGTTGCAAGGCCTCGACCCGGCAGCCGTTCTTGAGCACATGGAACAAGGTTTCGATCTCCCAGCGGCAGCGATACCAGTCGATCAATTCGACGGCCGCCTCAAGATCGGCAACTTTACGATTGGTCAGCAAGCGCCATTCGACCGGCTTGCAGCCGGCGGGCGCCCCGATTTCCGTGGCGATCAGGCAGGTCACTCTGATGTGGCGGCCGTCCGTGTCACGAGCCGGGAGGTCGACCGCATGGCTTCGCAACTGCTGGCGCACGATCCGTTTTGGCTGCCCGTGCCGCGATGCCAGAGTGAATTCGATCTCGCCGAGGGGCGCTTCGGCAAGAGTTGCCGCCCACAGTTTGCCGCCTTGCGGCAAACAGCGGTTGTGTTTGGCGCGAATCAGCCAGTCGGCCGGCGTTCCCAACGCCTGGGCGCGCTGCATCAGGCCGACGATGTCCGCTTCGCGGTCGGCCACATAGACCAATCGCGTTTGTGGCATCCCCGCCGCGGTTTCGGCGACCCGCTCGTAGCCTTCAATCCAGCGCGTGCTCTCGCTGATGCCCGGCCGGCTTCCGTCGGCCGCTTTCGCTTCTCTCGCCCACATCCAGGCGTCGATCACCCCGAGCGGTTCACGTTCCGGGGTCACCGCATAGGTCGGGTGCAGATACATGCCGCGCTGGGCTTCGTACGAGAGCGGCCCGAGTCCTTCGATCTCCTGACCGTTGAAGTCCAGTTCGGTGGTGTCCTGAAGGCACAACACCACCGGGTGTTGTGCCATGCGCCTTTGGCTGCAATCCATGTGCGGTTGCAGGATCGATTGCCAGTTCAACCCGCGCTTGCCAGCGTGGGCCTGATCGAAGAAACGGTACGCCGCCACAGTCTCCGCCCAATCCCCACAGGCGCCTGGTATGCTCGCCGTCGGCTGCTCTGCAAAGCGTGTCGCCAGTTTGATTAGCCTCCGTCTCAGACGTCCGTCCCCCAGTTCAGCCCCGCCAAATTCGTCTCCCGCCCAGTTTGCCATCGCCCGATCCTTATGAAAATGGGAAAGGGAAAGCAAGGGGTATACCAGACAAAATCAGTCAACTATTTGTCAGGACACATCGGGCGGCCACGTTATGCTGAGTGAGTTGTGTATAACGAGATGGGGTAAGAGCCTCTATCCACTGGCGAGAGATCAACAAGGCTTGCTGTTCGGACGGTCTCAATACGGCTTTGCGAGAACTGTCGTCGACTCGTCGAGAATGGTTATCAATTTCTACGATGACGATGCGCAGTTGGCCGCGGCGTATGGCGTTGACCGAAGCTGCAAGGAGTCCGCTACGGCGTGTTTGAAACAAACAGTTGCCCCCACGACAGAAAAATAGTGACGAGACTTGCGGTAGCCATTCTCTTCTGCCTGCAGGTGTTCAAACATTGGCCGGCAACGCGCGCCCATTGAGTAAACTCACGACGGCCGACCGGGCTCGGCGTGGCGCATTGACGCCTCTGCGGGCTGGCGATGATGCCGCTCGCAGAATGTTGGGGAAAGAACCGTTACACTGCAGTGTTCGATGAGGGTGGCCGGATTGGATTGCGCCGGCCGCACCCTGATCGTCACGGTCAAGCTTGAACACTCGACACCAAAGCCTTAAGCGATCAACCATGATTACTCCCGAGATCTCGGTCGTTATTCCCGTCTATAACGAAGAGGACGGCCTGCCGTCGCTGTTTGCCCGCCTGTACCCGGCGCTCGACGCGCTCGGTACGAGCTACGAGCTCATTTTCGTCAACGACGGCAGTAGCGATCGCTCGGCGGCGGTGCTGCGCGAGCAGTTCGAGCGGCGTCCGGACGTCACCCGCGCGATTCTGCTCGCCGCCAACGCCGGCCAGCACATGGCGATCATGGCCGGCTTCGAGCACGCGCGCGGCCAGATCATCGTCACCCTCGACGCCGACCTGCAGAACCCGCCCGAGGAAATAGGCAAGCTCATCACCAAGATGCACGAAGGCCACGATTACGTCGGCAGCATCCGCCAGCGGCGCCACGATAATGCCTTCCGCAGCAGCGCGTCGAAGGCCGTGAACTACCTGCGCGAGAAGACCACCCGCATCCGCATCACCGATCAGGGAAACATGCTGCGCGCCTATTCGCGCAGGGTGGTAAACGCCATTAATTCGTGCCAGGAAGTCAGCACCTTCATCCCGGCGCTGGCCTACACCTTCGCCAGCAAGCCCACCGAGGTGATCGTCGAACACGAGGAGCGCGCCGCCGGCGAATCGAAGTATTCGCTGTACAGCCTGATCCGCCTCAACTTCGACCTGATGACCGGTTTTTCGCTGGTGCCGCTGCAATGGTTTTCGATGCTCGGCATCGTCGTCTCGCTCGGTTCGGCGGCGCTGTTCGTGCTGCTGATCGTTCGCCGGCTGATCGTCGGCCCCGAGGCCGAGGGTCTGTTCACGCTCTTCGCGCTGATGTTCTTCCTGATTGGTCTGGCGCTGTTCGGCATTGGCCTGCTCGGCGAATACGTCGGCCGCGTCTACCAGCAGGTCCGCCGCCGCCCGCGCTACCTGATCGAAGCCGTTCTGGAAGCAAACGAATGAGGCGCGCAGCTGCAGCACGCCAAGCGGCACCCCTACGTCGGTCGGCGCCCGCCGATCGCTTCACCCGCCTGGACGAGAACAGCGTCCGCTTCCTCTCCTGACTCTGGCCCCCATGAAAAAAATCCTGATCCTCGGCGTCAATGGCTTCATCGGCCATCACCTCTCCAAACGCATCCTGGCGACCACCGACTGGGAAGTGCACGGCATGGACGTCAACCGCGAGCGCGTCACCGACCTGCTCGACGATCCGCGCTTTCACTTCTTCGAAGGCGACATCATGATCAGCAAGGAGTGGATCGAGTACCACGTCCGCAAATGCGACGTGATCCTGCCGCTGGTCGCCATCGCCACGCCGGCGACCTACGTCACCGAGCCACTGCGCGTCTTCGAACTCGACTTCGAGGCCAACCTGCCGATCATCCGGCACGCCGTCAAGTACAAGAAGCGCGTCATCTTCCCATCGACCTCGGAGGTCTACGGCATGAGCCAGGACCCCGAATTCGACCCCGAGACGTCGCCGCTGATCTACGGCCCGATCAACAAGCCACGCTGGATCTACGCCTGCGCCAAACAGATGATGGACCGCGTGATCCACGCCTACGGCCAGCAGGAAGGCCTGCAATACACGCTCTTCCGGCCGTTCAACTGGATCGGCCCGGGCCTCGACTCGATCCATACGCCGAAGGAAGGATCGTCGCGGGTGATCACCCAGTTCCTCGGCCACATCGTCCGCGGCGAACCGATCAAGCTGGTCGACGGCGGCGCGCAGAAGCGTTCCTTCACCTACGTCAGCGACGGCATCGACGCGTTGATGAAGATCATCGCCAACGTCGATGGCATTGCCGACGGCAAGATCTACAACATCGGCAATCCGGCGAATAACTACTCGATCCGCGAACTGGCGACGCTGATGCTCGACCTCGCCCGGCAGTACCCCGAATACGCCGACTCGGCGGCCAAGGTCAGCGTCGTCGAAACGACGTCGGCCGCGTACTACGGCAAGGGCTACCAGGACACGCAGCACCGCGTGCCAAAGATCACCAACACCATGGCCGACCTCGACTGGGCGCCACAGGTCGCTTTCGAGGACGCGCTGCGCGGCATCTTCGACGCCTACCGCGGCGACGTCGCCAGCGCCCGCCGCCTGATGGACTGACGGCTATTTCTGGCAAAGGACAAGCCATCTGGCTGGTCTTTTGCCCCGTCCCGTATTCGGTGTGGCGACAACAGTTAAATCGTTCGACGATGTACCTGTTGTCGCGCCTTGATGACAACCGAAAATCCGGTGCCATCGCCTACGTCCTTTTCTGGCAATCGCCCTGGCGCCGGGCAAGGCGCCGGTGTTTCAGCTCAGGGCTTGTGCGACAGCGCGTCCTCGACGCCGGCGGTATTGTCCAACAGGCTCCGCGTGGCGCTTTGCAGAAAGGCTTCCAGCTTCTCCTTCAGATCAGGCGCGAGGTCGATCGCGATCCGTTCGGCTTTCGGATCGGCACCAAGCTGGTAGCTGTACAGCCGCGGTTCGAAATCCTTGGGTTCGATCAGGATTCGCTCCGGGGTGATCAGCGCGACCGTCAGCTCGCCGCCCGAGGGCTTGATGACGCCGATTCCGAGGTCGCCTTCCGGCAGATTGAGCAGGTCGCGCCCCCAGCACTGATGACGTACGGTGCCGCCGAGGCGGCCCATGATCGTCGGCACGATGTCGATCTGCGTGCCGACGTGATGACTGCGGCTGCCGAACTTTTCCTGAATTCCCGGCGCGATCAGCAATAGCGGCACGTTGAAGCGGAAGAGATCCATTTCGGTGAGTTGCTGCTCGCTGCCGAAGCCGTGGTCGCCGACCAGGACGAATAGCGTGTTCTTGTAGTACGGCGCCCGGCGCGCCTTCTCGAAGAACTGACCGAGCGCCCAGTCGGCATAGCGCATCGCCGTCAGGTGCTCGTCGGCGCTGCCGTGGCCAGTCACCGGCCTGGTTGGCAGATCTTTCGGCAGCGCGTACGGGGTGTGGTTGGAGAGCGTTTGCAGCAGCGCGTAGAAGGGCTTGTCGGTGGGCAGCTTGGCCAGCTCGTTGGCGGCGCGGTCGAACATGTCCTGGTCGGAGGCACCCCAGGTCGGGTCCATGTATACCGGCTTAACAAAATCCTCGCGGCCGATGAAGTTGGTCATGCCCTGGTTGCTGAAGAAGCCCGACTGGTTATCCCACTGGAAATTGCCGTTATACACGTACAGATTGTCGTAGCCACGAGCGCTGAGCAGTTGCGGCAGGCCAGAGAACTTGTGTGCGCCTTCGGGGGTGCGCATCAGGTATTCGAAGCCAGGCAGGTTGGGAAAGCACGCCATGGTCGCGAACATCCCCTGGTGGGTGTGCGTGCCGTTGGAGAAGAAGCGGTCGAACAACAGGCCCTCCTTGGCGAGCTGATCGAAGTGCGGCGTGATGTCGCCGCGGCCACCGAGCGCGCCGACGAAGTGACCGGCGAAGCTTTCCATCAGGATTACCACAACGTTGCGAATCGGCAGCGTGCGTTCGGCGGGTGGCGTGAAGTCGCGGCGGATCGCCGCGCGGTCGGCGTCGACCAAGCGGTCGTGCGGCGTCAGCAGCAGTTTCCGGACGATGCTCAGCGCCTGTTGGTCGGACATCGTCGCGTGCCAGGCATTGTCACGCTGTGACGACCAGCTGGCTTGCGCCGCCGAAAGCAGTGTCAGCGAGCCGTTCAGGCCCAGCTGATTGGCGAACATCGAATCGGTGGTATAGGCGTCACCCCAGCGCAGGGGCGGCCCCTGCCGCAAGTGGCCGCGGGCGGCGATCACGGCCAGCAGCGCGCACAGCAGGAAGGCGCCGGTCCGCCAGTACCAGGCCGGCGGGTGGCCTGGCTGCTGCCGCGGCGGCAGCGGCGACGGTCGGCTGCGCAGGTCGATGGCCTTGAACAGCCTGGCCAGCAACCACGTCGCGATGGCCCAGGCGAGCAGGTAGCGAGCGACCGGAAAGCCGTTCCACAACATGCTTCCCACCGTCGCCAGGTCTTCCTCGAAATACTGGAAGACCAGGCCGTTGAGGCGCTGATGGAATTCGCGATAGAAATCGAGCTCGCTAATGCCGAGCAGCAGGGTGCCGCTGGCGAAGGCCGTCAGCCACCAACGCCAGACGCGGCGTGCGGCCATCGCGCGGACGCTGAGCAGCGCCAGCAGCAGCGGTGCGATGCCGTAGACCAGCAGCCGCAGATCGAAACGCAAGCCGTTGTGAAAAGCCTCGACAAAGGTCGTCGTCGGCGTGCTGCCGATCAGCTCGCGGTTGTAGGTCAGCAGCGCGATGCGCAAGAGGGTGAATAGCGCCAGCAAGACCGTGCCGCTGAGCACGGTGAAGGTCAGGTGGCTCCGCAGCGTCGGCGGGCTGATGGCGACGCCGAGCGGCGACGGGCGGGCAAGGGTGTTGGTCATGGTTGGTCAGCGTTCGCTGCTTTGGCGGTTGAGTTTCAGGATGCGCTGGCGCCCCTGTTCGGCGACCAGATAGCTGCCGGGTTCGAGCGGGATGATGGTTTGCGCCGAGCGCAGGTGGTCGAGGATCACCCGCAGTTTGCCCGTGCTCTCGAGCAGCAGCACGCGTGCCATGTGCGTGGCGTCTTCGGTGATCCACACGCCATCGGCCGTACATTGCACAAAGCCAGGGGCGTTGAGGCCGGCGGCGACGACGATGTCCGGGCCTTCGGCGTGCCATTGTTTGACCAGGCCCTGACGCTTCTCGGTGTAGAACAGCCGGCCGTCGGCACACACGCTGACGCCTTCGCCGTCGTCCAGCCCGGCACGCAGTACCGCCAGTTCGCCGCTGTCGGGAGAATAACGCAGAAGCCGGCCCGGTCGCGCGTCCTCGATCACATACAGCACCTGCCCGTCGGTGGCGATGCCTTCGACGTTGTTGGCCTTGAACAAGCTTTCGGCCTTGCCGTCGTGCAGCCACAGCACCGGCAGCGTGCCGCCCTCCTGGCCGGTGACCAGGCCGCCGCGGAACATCACCTGGCCGTCTGGTTTTGATAGCCCGCCGAGCACCTCGGTGAGGCGGCCGCCGGCCTGCAGTTTGAGGATTTTGCCCTGGCCACTGGACAGCTCCTGGCTGACGTACAAACCGCCCTTGCCGTCCAGCGCCAGCGCGCTGACCATCGCGATATCCTCGCGATAGACCTGCACTTGCCAGCCGGCGGCGGTGCTCACCGGATAAAACTGCCGCCAACTGGCGTAGATCAGATAGAGCAGCAGCAGCGCGCCAAAGAGAACGGCGGCGCGGCGCCAGTAAAGCTTCAAGGGTAAAGACATCTTTCGTTTTCCAGAGCTCTCGGAAAAAAACGCCCGAGCGACGCGCTACTGCTTGCTGGTGTGCTCATCGTCGCTGTCGTTTTCTTAGCCGCCCGCGGGCTTTTCTGCACAATCCGGCAGCGCTTGGCGTTGGGCGGCGTCGAAGCGCCAGACGGCTTTCTTGCCGTCCGCAAAGGCCATCGCCTGTTCGCTCAGGAAGGGATAGCGCGAGGCCGCCCCCTTGTTCGCCCAGACCCACACCGTGCCGCCGCTGTAGGCGCACAGGCGCGCCGCAAAGTCGTCGGGAAGCACCAGCATTTCCTGTGCCTTGAGCGGGGCAAAACGAGCCGCGTCGTACAACTCCTTGCGCCAGTTGTCGTGCGCGGGAATTTCCGGATCCTGCCAGTTGCTGACTACCCACGAGTTCTTGCGTGCGCGCAGGTAGAAGGGCACGTCGTACTCGTAATCGCCGACCATCACCACCTGATCGCCGGCCGCAAACAGCGGCGCGACGTGCTTGCTCAGCGTCCGCGAAGACGTCGGGTCGAACTGGCCGACCAGCGCGACGAAAGACAGACAGATGCCGGCCGCGACGAGCAGGCTGACGCCAAGGTACAGTGAGCCATCCGCCTGCTGTGCCTGGCGTCGCTTATCCAGCCAGCCAAGGATGGCGTCGGCCAGCAGGTAGGCCAGCGGCGGCAGCGCCGGAAAGATATAGCCGACCAGTTTGGAATTTGGCAGTGAGAAGAACACCAGGATGCCGAGCACCCAGATAACCATCAGGCTGCGCAGCTCGAACTTCTCCGGGGCGACGACGAATTTCAGCGAAAAGAAACGTGCGAGCCACGGCGACCACGGCAGCGTGCCGAGAAGAAGCACCGGGATGAAGAACCAGAAAGGCCGGGCGTTGCTGAAGCCGCTATGCGCGAAACGCTGAAAGTGGTGATAGACGAAGAAGTAGTCCCAGAAGCCGCTGTACGATTTCTGCATCCAGACGAACCACGGTGCCGCCACGGCCAGGAACAAGACCATCATCGGTAGCGACAAGAGCGCTGGTATCAGCCGGTAGCGCTTGCGCAGCAACAGCCACGCGAGGAGGATCGCGCCGGGCAGGACAAAGCCGATCAATCCCTTGGCGAGAACGCCGAGCGCGGCAAAAAGGTAGGCCGCGGCCAGCGCCATCCGATACGGCAGGCCGCGTTCGAGGCGCAGGATGGCGCTGGCGCCACAGGCGATGGTCGCCGAAATCATTCCCGCGACGAGCATGTCGAGGTTGGCGTACTGCGCACCGGCGAAAAACATCGGTTGCGTGACCAGCACGGCGACCGACAGCGTCGCCAGACGTTTGTCGGCGTAGCGTCGCACGAACAGATACAGCGCGCCGGCGGCGACAACGGCGCCGAGGGCCGACGCCAGGCGAGCCGCCCAGTCGTTGACGCCGAACAGCTGCAGCGCCAGCCCGGTCAGCCAGTAGAACAGGGGCGGCTTGTGAAAGAACGGCAGGCCATCGAGCGTCGGCACCAGCCAGTCGCCGCTGACGAGCATTTGCCAGGCGACGCCGACGTAGCGTCCCTCGTCGGGCAGCATCAGCGGCCTGATGCCGGCAAAGAGCGTCAGCCAGACCACGCAGAGACTGAGTACCAGGGCACGCGTACGGGTTTCGAGGAGAGCTTCGGCAAGCGTCGAAAGAAAGTTTTTCATTTAATCCTGATTGTCGCGTCGGCGACGGAAGAATCTCGCCGCGGCCGGACAAGAGTCGGAGAGTGAGGCTGGGAATCCACGGGACATGCGCCCTGCCGGTAGCGGAAGAGCAGGCCGCAAGCGTCGTGCCGCGTGTGCAGACTGACCGTGCCGCCGAGACGCGCCGCGGCTTCGCGAGCGATCGTCAGGCCGAGGCCGCTGCCTTCGCCGCCCGCATCGGGCAGGCGGTAGAAGGCATCAAATACGCGTTCGTGTTCTGCGCTCGGGATGCCGGGGCCGTTGTCGACGACTTCGATGATTCCCTGCTGCTCGTCGGCGCGCAGGCGAAGCGTTACCTCACCGCCTTCGGGCGTATATTTCAGGGCGTTTTCGAGGGCATTCTTGACGATCAGCCGCAGCGCATCGGGCGAGCCAGAAACGGTGAACGACGCCAGCTCGTCCAGCCCCAGATCGATCCGCCTGGACTCGGCGAAGGGCAGTAGCTCGGCGATCAGTTCGCGTGCCAGGAGCGACACCTTGAGCTCGTTCCCGGCGCTTGTTCCGGCTTGTGTTCTGGCCAGGTTCAGCAACTGTTCGGTCAGCTGCCGGGCGCGCTCGATTCCCTGCTGCAGCGGCAGCAGACGCTCGCGAACGGCGTCGAGCGATCCGGCGTGCCCGAGATTCTGCGCCTGTACCGATAGCGCCGTGAGCGGGCTGCGCAGTTCGTGCGCGGCATCGGCGATGAAACGCCGTTGCTGTCCGAGCAGGTGATTCACCCGTTCCAGCAGCCGGTTGATGGCGTGCACGAAAGGCGTGATCTCCTCGGGCAGGCCTGCATCGGTGAGTGCTCGCGGCCGATCGGCGGCTTGCTCGTCGAGACTGCGCGAAAGTTCGGCGATCGGCGCCAGCTCGTGGCGAACGATGCGCACGATCAGGACCGTCAGCAGCGGAACGAGCAGCAGCAAGGGAATCAGCGTCCGTAGCGCACTGTCGGTGGCGATTTCGTCACGCGCGGCGGTGGGCTGCGTGACGACCGTGCGCGTCCCGGCGGGCGTCTCCAGAATGAACGCCCGCAGCCGCTCGCTGCCCGAGTTCACGGTGTGAAAACCTGTCCGCAGCTTGGCGGCGAGCCAGTCGGGCGGCACGTCGCCGGGTAAGTGGACGATCATGATCCGTGACTCGGGGTCTTTGAGCCTGACGTTCCGCGAGCTTTGCGGCGCCGTTTCCGGCAACCAGCGCGCCATCGCGCCGCCGGTGTTCAGCGCCGCGATCTGGCGCAGCATGTCGTCCTGGAATTCCTTGGCTTCGCCATAGGCCAGGGCAAAGGACGCGGCTGCTGCCAGCAGGCCGGCGAACACGATGGCGCTGCCCAACATCAGCGATAGATGCCGCTGCAGCGATCGTTTCATACGGCTTTGTCGACCATCCAGCCGGCGCCGCGGACGTTCTTGATGATCGTTGTGCCGAGTTTTCGGCGCAGGCCGTGAATCAGGACATCAATGACGTTGCTTTCCACTTCTTCGTTCCAGCCATAGATCCGCTCTTCGAGTTCGGCGCGCGTCAGGATGGTGCCGGGACGCAGCAAGAGCGCGTGCAGCAGGGCGAACTCGCGCGCACTGAGCAGCTCGCAAGCGTCGCCGCAGCGCGCTTCGCGGCTGCCGGGGTCGAGACTGAGCGTGCCGTTGCTCAACAGCGGTGCGGCGTGTCCGCCCTGGCGGCGGATTATTGCCCGCAGCCTGGCGAGCAGTTCCTTGACGTCGAAGGGTTTCACCAGATAGTCGTCGGCGCCGAAATCGAGCCCCTTGATGCGATCATCGACGCCGTCGCGAGCGGTGATGACCAGCACCGGCACGGTGTTGCCGGCCTGCCGCAGGCGCCGCAGTACTTCCAGGCCGTCGCGCCCGGGTAGCCCGAGATCGAGCAGCACGGCCTGGTGCGCGCCGTCCTGGAGGATGCTGTTGGCGGTCGCGCCGTCCCTGACCCAGTCCACGGCGTAGGCCGCGTCCTTGAGGGCGACGGCTGTCGCTTCGCCGATCATGGCGTCGTCTTCGACGAGCAGGATGCGCATCACGCGGTTCGCAGTTGTGAATGTGCCATTGTCTCACCTGCTCTCTGCGGCGCAAATCGGCAGACGCCAGCCGCCGTCGTCGGCGGCACAGGTGCTGCGCCGGAAAGATCGCTCAAGCGGCACGCTCCGGGTCCGCTTTCGAGCCGTCCTGGCGACTGGCCGACAGGTAAATGACCAGGCCGGCAATGCTCGCCAGGAAGATCACGCTGGTGAGCACCGTACCCAGACCCAGGCCGCCGTCGCTACTCGCTTGCGACAGGTAGTCGCCAAACGAAGCGCCGAGCGGCCGCGTCAGCACGTAGGCGATCCAGAACGTCAGCACGGCATTGGCCTTGAAGACGTACCAGGCGAGCGTCACGATGCCGATCAATGCGGCGAAAATCAGTGTCGACGTGGCGTAGCCGAGTTGCAGTCCTTCGGCGGCGAGGTCGCCAGCGGCGGTGCCGAGGGCGAAGGTGAACAGGATTGCCGCCCAGTAGAACAGTTCGCGCGGCGTCGTGAAGATGGAGTGAATCGACAGCGTCTTCTCGCGCGCGTACCAGGCGGCGAAGGTCGCCAGCAAGGCCAGGCCAAAGACGATGCTCGTCGTCTCCAGGGCGACGCCGAAGTTGTCGACCAGGCCGTCGGTGATCAGCGTTCCGACGATGCTGATCAGCACGACCACCAGCCAGTACAGCCACGGCACGTACTGGCGCGCCCGCAATTGCAGCAACAGGAAGGCCGTCAGCAACGCGCCCATTAGCAGCGCTGTGCCGTTCAGTCCGAAATGCAAATCGAAGTTGAGAAAATCGGCGGCGGTTTCGCCGACGGTTGTCGCCATGATCTTGATGATCCAGAAGTACAGGGTGACTTCCGGAACCTTGTTGAGCATCGGCATGCGCGGCTGCGTCGCTTCTTCGTGCATCGGCGTCTTCATTCGACTCTCTCCTTGACCCGTGGTTTGGGCACTCAATCGTCGCCCTCGTGGTCGCGCCCTACTTTGCGCTCGGCCTGGTCCTCGACGACGGCGATCACCGTGCCCGTGCGAGAGTTGGCCGTCACGTCCATGACCGGCTTGCCCTTGAGCACTTCGACGTCGAACACCCCTTGGCCCTGGTGCTGCGCGTACTCGGTGCGCGATGCCGGGCCGCCGACGTGCTGCTCGGCGGCGCTCACCGCCGGTGTCAGGCTGATCTTCGCGTCGGCCATCGCGCGCGCGTCGTTGTCGGCGGATTTGGCGGCGTAGACGCTACCGACGGCGCTTGCCAGGAGCAAGGCCACGGCAGCCAGATAGACGTTGTCGGTCATGGTGATCGGTTTCATGGGGGGCTCCTTCAAGACCTGCGGCAAATCGCGTAGAGGTGAAGATAGCGTTCAAGAATTAGCGCCGGCTTAAAGTGGCGGCATGGCGCTTGCCGCCCGACACGCGCCGCAATCGTGCGCGAATGGTGAACACACGCTATGATCCGCAGCCGCTGTCACCCGATAGCCGCCGTGCCCGCTGCCTGCAGCTTTCCGGCCAGCATCCGGGATGGCCGTTGCGGCAGTGTTGCCGCTGGCGCAGCAAGACCATCAGCCGGCCCTTGCCGGTGGTGCACCAAGCTCCTCTTGATAAGGCCGTAAATCTCGTATGCCGCAGCCACCATCGACCGAGCAGCCATCACCACCAGTCGCCGCCGCGAAGGCTGCCAAAGCGGTGTTTTTCGACCCGGCCAACAAGCGTTGGCCGCGTCTCCGCCTGGGGATGACGCTGTTCGGCGTGACTCTTAGCGTGTTGTTCGGAGGCCTGCTGCTCAGCATCCTTGCCGCGCCGGTATTACCGGCACTCGACTTGCCGCGTTTAGGCTTCTTGTCGCAAGGCGCGCACGCCGTGCCGGATGTTCCGCCGCTGGCTGTCGCGCGACCGACGACACGGCGCGAGCGGGTGTTGCGTAACGACCAGCTCAAACTGCTTCGCGAGCGTGAGCGCAGCCTGCGGCAACTGCTGCAAGCGCCGCACGCGAAAGCGGCGCTGTCGGACCGCCAACCCCTGACCATCGCCTTCTTCGTCAACTGGGACGACGCCAGCATGAGTTCGCTCAAGGAGAACCTCGGCAGCCTGGATACGGTGATCGCCGAATGGCTGCATCTCGACAACGAAAGCGGTACGCTGCGCGAAAACGACCCGATCCGCACCGCCCACGTCACCGAGTACATTCGCGCCCGCCGTCCCGACCTGTCGCTGGTGCCGCTGCTCAACAACTGGAACGGCCACGAATGGGAAGGCGCCAAGCTGGCGCGCATGCTCGCCAACCCGGCGGCACGAAAACGCACCATCGAACAGATCCTCGCTTTCGTCGAGCGGCATCGCTACGCCGGCATCAGCATCGACTTCGAGAACGTCCCCGGCAAAGCGCAGCCCGACTTTCAGCGCTTCATGGCCGAACTGTACGCGGTGATGCATCCCAGGAACCTCGTGGTGTCGGTCAACGTGCCGGCCGACGACGCGTCTTTCGATTATCGCCGCCTGGTCGGTAACGCCGATTACCTGATCGTGATGGCCTACGACGAGCACTGGGCCGACGGCACGCCCGGGCCGATCGCCAGCCTGCCGTGGTTCGCCCGCGTCCTGCGCGCCAGGCAGCGCGACATTCCGGCCGACAAGATGATCGTCGCCATCGGCAACTACGGCTACGACTGGGGACCGCGCGGACAGCCGGCCGAGGAGCGCACGTTCGAAGAAGCGGTTCTGATCGCCAAGGAATCGGATAGCAAACTGCAACTCGACCCGGCCTCGCTCAACGCGACCTTCGCCTACGATGACGACAATGACCGTCGCCATCATGTCTGGTTGCTCGACGCGGTCAGCGCCTTCAACCAGTTGGTCACCCTGCGATCCGTGCAGCCGCGGGGCGTCGCTCTGTGGCGGCTCGGCAGCGAAGACCCGGCGCTGTGGCAAGTCTTCGGCAAGAAAGCTCCGCTCGATGCCGCGCAGCTCGCCGAGATACGTTTCGCCTACGGCGTCGATTACGAAGGCCAGGGCGAAGTCCTCGACGTTACGGCGCAACCGCAGATCGGCCGCCGGATCATCAAGTTCGACGCCCAGCGCGGCCTGATCTCCGGTGAGCGCTTCACCGCTTTCCCGTCACCGTACGTCATCACCCGCCACGGCCACGGCGAGCGCAAGGTCGTTCTCACCTTCGACGACGGCCCCGACCCCAAATTCACGCCGCTGATCCTCGACGCGCTGCGCGACGCCAAAGTGCCGGCGACCTTCTTCATCATCGGCGCCAACGGCCAGCGGTATCCGGAATTGCTGCGCCGTGCGGTCGCTGAGGGGCACGAACTCGGCAACCATACCTTCACGCATCCCAACATCTCGAGCATCTCGCCGAGGCAGCTGGAACTCGAACTGTCGGCGACGCAACATCTGCTGGCCAGCGAAGTCGGTCGTCACTCGCTACTCTTCCGGCCGCCCTACGCCGTCGACGCCGAACCTGAAACCATCGACCAGATCCGTCCGATCGAACTGGCCGCGCAGCAGGGCTATGTCGTCGTCGGCATGCAGCTCGACCCGGACGACTGGAAGCGCCCGGGTACCGACGAAATCGTCAAGCGCGTCGTCGACGCCGCCGAAAGCGGCGAAGGCAACATTGTGCTGCTGCACGATTCCGGCGGCGACCGCACGCAGACCGTTGAAGCGATCCCGAGGATCGTCGCCGAGCTGCGCCAGCGCGGTTTCGAATTCGTCACCATTGCGCAACTCCTCGGCCGCAACCGCGACGCGATCATGCCGCCGGTCCCCCCCGAAGAGCAGGTGCGCAGCTGGTTCGACGGAGCCGCCTTCGCAGTCATCAACTGGACCGGCGCGGCGCTCGACTGGCTGTTCGTTCTCGGCATCGTTCTCGGCATTGCGCGCCTGCTTTTCGTCGGCGGACTTGCCATCTATCAGCGCTGGCGCCAGCGCCACGCGGTCTTTGATCCCGCCTACGCGCCGTCGCTGGCGGTCGTCGTGCCGGCCTTCAACGAAGAAAGGGTGATCGTCCAGACGATCACGTCGTTGCTTGCCTGCGAGTCGCCGCGGTCGTTTGAAATCATCGTCGTCGACGACGGTTCGCGTGACGCAACGTATCGCGTCGCCAGCGAAGCATTCCGCAACGACCCGCGCGTGCGCGTATTCACCCAGGCCAACGGCGGCAAACCCGCGGCGCTGAACTTCGGCTTCGCGCAAACGCGCGCAGAAATCGTCGTCGCGCTCGACGCCGACACGGTGTTCACCAGGGACACCATCAGCAAGCTCGTTCGCCATTTCCAGAACCCGCAGGTCGGCGCCGTCGCCGGCAATACCAAGGTCGGCAATCGCATCAATCTGCTCACCCGCTGGCAGGCGCTCGAGTACATCACCAGCCAGAATCTCGATCGCCGCGCCTTCGACGTCCTCAACTGCATCACCGTCGTTCCCGGCGCCGTCGGCGCCTGGCGGCGCGAGTTGGTCGAAGCCGCTGGCGGTTTCAAGAACGACACCCTGGCCGAAGACGCCGACGTGACGCTGGCGATCCGCAAAGGCGGCAGCGTCATCGTCTATGACGACGAAGCCATCGCCCTCACCGAAGCGCCCGACACCGTGCGCGGCTTCATCGGACAGCGCTACCGCTGGATGTACGGCACCATGCAGGCGGCCTGGAAACACCGCGACGTCCTGTTCCGTCGGCGACACGGCGCGCTGGGTTTCGTCGCCCTGCCGAACGTCATCATCTTTCAGGTGCTCTTCCCGCTGGTATCGCCAATCATGGACTTGCTGCTGCTCGGCTCGCTGGGGTCGGCGGCCTTCAGCCACTGGCATCATCCGGAAGAGTATTCCGCCGACAACCTGTGGCGGGTGCTGTTCTACTACGCCCTGTTCGTCACCGTCGACTACCTGGCCGCAATTCTGGCCTTCGCCCTGGAACGTAAGGAAAGCTGGGGACTGCTGATCTGGCTGTTCTGGCAGCGCTTCTTCTATCGCCAGTTGATGTACTACGTCGCCATCAAGAGCACGCTCACGACGCTGAAAGGCGCGCTCGTCGGTTGGGGCGTTCTCGAGCGTAAAGCGACGGTGCTGGCGGAGAGGTGAGCGCCGCAGTCGGAGCGATCTTCCTCGCGCCGGCCGCGGCAATTCTGCTGTATCGCTTTGTTTTTTTGAAACCGATGCTGGCAGCAAGCGGGTCGGCTTCTGCCTTCGCAGCAAGCTATTCGGGCAAGGGAATGAACTCGATTTCGTCGCCCGGAACTTTCGGGAAACGCCCTTCCCGCCAATCGCGCCTGGCCTGCTCGATTCGCTCCTGGCGGCTGGAAACGAAGTTCCAGTCGATAAAGCGCTTGCCGAGGTGCTCGCCACCGATGATCGCGATTCGCGATTCCGCCGTCGCTTCGAGGATCACGCCCGGAACGTCGGCGACGATCGCCATGGCGTGTTCGGGAATCGGCGTGTCGCGAATTTTCAGGTGGCCTTGGGCGACATAGACGGCGCGTTCTGCGGCCGCCGGCAAGGCGAGCCGTTGCCCGGTGTGCAGATGCGCCTCGACGTATAGCGTCTCGGCAAAGACCTTGACCGGCGAGCTGACGCCAAAGGCCGAGCCCATCAGTACGCGCACGCCGACGCCGTCGACGGTCAGCGCGGGAATTTCGCTGGCCGGATAGTGATGGAATGCGGCGTCGATCTCCTCGTCCTTTTCCGGCAGCGCCAGCCAGAGCTGCAAGCCATGCAGACGGTGCGCCACCGCGCTCACTTCGGGGCGCTCGCGTTCTGAATGGACGATGCCGCTGCCGCTGACCATCAGGTTGATATCGCCCGGCCGTATCGCCTGCTGGCTGCCGAGTGAATCGCGATGCAGGATTTCGCCTTCGAAGAGGTAGGTGACGGTGGCAAGATTGACGTGTGGGTGCGGCCGCACATCGATGCCGTGACCCGCCGGAAATTCTGTCGGCCCCATGTGATCGAAGAAAATCCACGGACCGACCATCTGGCGCCGTGCCGTTGGCAGGGAGCGGCGCACCGAGAAGCCGCCGAGCTCCTTGTCGCGTGGCTGGATAAGGAGCTCGATCGCGCCGCTGCCTGGCGTGGCGGCACAATCTGCTGCCGGTGTGCTTGTCGGATTGCTCATGGTTTGCCTCCTGAAGTGAGTTGTCGGGTGGACTTGGCGAGCCGTGCATGGCCGGTGGCCCGGTCGCGTGCATGGCGCGCGTCCGACCGATCCGTGGCCGACTACGGGAACTGCCGGACCTACTGCAAGCCGCTTGCCGGTAGCAGCCGCGCAGCCGGGTCCTGTCGGTAGAAGGTGGCGAACTGTTCGTAGAGCGCCGGATATTGTGCGCGCAGGAGCGCCGGCGTTTCGAAGAAAGTTTCGCTCATGACGGCGAAGAACTCGCTCGGATTTTCGGTCGCGTAGGGGTCGAAGAGCGTCTCGTGGGCCGTCTCCTCGGCCTCATCTACCCGCGCGCAGAAGTCCGCGTAGCTGGCGTGCAGTACGCTCTCCCAGGCGCTTCGCGAGATCTCCGGCGGCAGTGCCGGGACACCGTTTGGCTCGCCGCTGAGCATGTCCAGTTTGTGGGCGAACTCATGGATGACGACGTTGTAGCCGGCGCCGGCCATTTGCGCGTCGCGCCAGGAAATCAGCAGCGGTCCCCCCTCCCAGGCTTCGCCGGACGCGACTTCCTGGTATTCATGGACGACGCCGAACTCGTCCTCGACGCTGCGTGGGATCACGAACTCGTCGGGATAGACGACGATGCCGACCCAGCCGCGGTAGTAGTCGAGGCCGAGATTGAGGATCGGCAGGCAGCCCTGCGCGGCGATCGCCAGACAGATCTCATCGCTGAGTAGCAGCCCGCCGGCGGTGGTGAACTCCTTCTCGGCGAGGAAGTCCTCGGTCAGCGCCCGCAGGCGGATCTGCTCGTCGTCGGCAAGCGCGCCGAGAAAGGGTAGCGTGGTCAGCAGCGCTTGCCACAGCGCGTCGGGCAGCGGCGTGGTTTCCGGCCGCTTGCTGAACCAGCCGAGCAGTTTGCGGATCATGCGCTTTTCAGTCGCCCGGGCAGGGCGGTCGTCAGGTAGATGCCGGTGAAGACCAGCGCCATGCCGAGGTAGTGGAAGCTCTGCGGGATCTCGGCGAGGAAGATCGCCGCCAGGATCGTGCCGAAGACCGGCATCAGGTGCAGGAACAGGCTGGCCTTGCTGGCGCCCACTTCGCCGACGGCGCGGTTGTAGAAGACGTAGCCGAGAAAACCCGGGAAAATACCGGTATAGGCGATGCCGGCGAGCGAAGCCGCCGAGACCACGATGTTCTTGCCCTGCGCGACCTCCCAGGCGTAAAGCGGTGCCAGCGCGAGCAGGCCGACGACAATGAATGCGGCGAGCAACAACATCGGGTCGACGCCGACCGGTCGCCATTGCAGGCCGACGGTGTACAGCGCCCAGGTGAAGACCGCCACCAGCATCCACAAGTCGCCGATGTTCAGGCTCAGCCCGGCCAGCGTCTGCAGGTCGCCGCGGCAGACGATGATCGTCACGCCGACGAGAGACAGCAGCACGCCGAACCATTCGATACGGCGCAGTTGTTTGTTGAGGAAGGCCCACGACAGGGCAATCGTGGCGATCGGGATGAACGAATTGAGCAGGATGGCGTTGGTCGCTGCGGTGTAGTTCAAGGCGACGTAGGCCAGCGTGTTGTAGGTGCCGACACCGAGCAGGCCGAGGACCAGCACCGCTTTCCAGCCGCGCCGCAACAGCGGCCACTGCGTCCGCAGATGCGGCAGGGCGAGTGGTAGCACCAGCGCCAGGGCGATCGCCCAGCGCCAGAAAGCGAGCGACAGCGGTGGCACCTGCTCGCGGATGGCGCGGCCGAGCACCATATTGCCGGACCAGAACAGCGTCGTCAGGACGAGCAACAGGTAGGGGTTTCGCAGGCGGGCGAGCATCGGCGAGCGGCTTTGCCAAAAGCCGCATTATGCCTGACGCACGGCTGCCGGCCGTATAATGGGCCAATGGTATCCGTTACACATTCGGTCGCCGCGCAGGGTGACCTAGAACACTCGCTGCAAAGCCTGGGCGATGGCTTGTCGCCCGCCGACACCGACCGCCTTCGCCGGGCGGCTGATTTCGCCGGATCATTTTATGGCGATCACCTGCTTGGCAGCGGCGAAGGCGTCTGGGGGCATGCGCTGGGGATGGCGCTGATCGTCGCCGGCTTGAAGCTCGACGCCGATTCGCGGCTGGCGGCGCTGCTCTTCGCCGTCCCGGCGCAGCAGGAAAACGGTCTGGCACTGATCGAAAAGGATTTCGGGCGCAGTGTCGCCAACCTGGTCAACGGGATTTCGCGGCTCAATCGCGTGCGCCCGATCACCCGTGGCTTCGTCGCCCATGCCGCCGACAGCAGCGACAAGAAACCGCAGGAAATCAAGGCGCAGATCGAAGTCCTGCGCAAGATGCTGCTGGCGATGGTCGAGGACATTCGCGTCGTCTTGCTGCGTCTGGCATCGCGCACGCAGACCTTGCGCTATTACGCGACCGAGCCCGATGAGCTGCGGGTTTCGGTGGCGCGCGAAACGCTGGAGTTGTACTCGCCGCTGGCCAACCGGCTCGGCGTCTGGGAGCTCAAGTGGGAGCTCGAGGATCTGTCTTTTCGCTTCATGCATCCGGCGATCTACAAGGACATCGCGCAGCACCTCGACGAGAAGCGCCACGAACGCGAGCAGTTCATCAGCACAGCGGTCGAGCTCCTGAAGCGCGAAATGGCGGTGGCCGGCGTTCTCGACGCCGAAATCTACGGCCGACCCAAACACATCTACAGCATCTGGAACAAGATGCGCAAGAAGGATGTTGCTTTCGCCGAGGTCTACGACGTTCGCGCGCTGCGCGTGATCGTCGACCAGGTCAAGGACTGTTATACCGCGCTGGGAATCGTTCACCACATCTGGTCGCCGATCGCCAGCGAGTTCGACGACTACATTGCCAATCCGAAAGGCAACGACTACCGTTCGTTGCATACGGCCGTGCATTGCCCCGACGGACGCGCCCTCGAGGTGCAGATCCGGACCCGCGAAATGCACGGCCACGCCGAACTCGGGGTAGCCGCGCACTGGCGCTACAAGGAAGGCAGCAAGGCCAGGCCCGAAGACCGCTATGACGAGAAAATCGCCTGGCTGCGGCAGCTGCTCACCTGGCGCGACGAGGCGGTCGATTCGTCGGACTGGGTCAGGCACTACAAACAGGCGGCGTTCGACGAGACGATCTATATCCTGACGCCGCAGGGGCGGGTGGTCGATCTGCCGCGCGGGGCAACGCCGGTGGATTTTGCTTACCGGGTACACACCGACATCGGCCATCGTTGTCGTGGCGCCAAGGTAGACGGCGCGCTGGTGCCGCTGAATACGCAGCTCAACACCGGCCAGCGTGTCGAGATCGTTCTCGCCAAGCACGGCGGTCCGTCGCGCGACTGGCTCAACGCTTCGCTTGGCTACGTCTTCACGCATCGTTCGCGGGCCAAGGTTCGGCAGTGGTTTGCCAGTCTGGCGCTCGAGGACATGCTCGCCGAGGGGCGCGCCGTGGTGACGCGCGAAATACAGCGAATGGGTTACGCGGGCACCAAGCTCGACGACCTTTCGGCCAGGCTGGGGTTTGCCCGCAGCGACGACCTGTTCATCGCTGTCGCGCGCGCGTCGCTGAGCATGCGGCAGTTGCAGGTCGCGGTGCGCGGCGCCGAAAGCGCCGACGACGAGGAAGAGCCCAGCGAGTTGTCGGTGTCCAGGCAGCGGCCCAGCGATCAAGCCGAGAAAGGTATTCTGATCGTCGGCGTCGATCGTTTGTTGACCCAGTTGGCCGGCTGTTGCAAGCCCGTGCCACCCGATCCAATCCTCGGTTTCGTCACCCGCGGCAAGGGCGTGTCGGTGCATCGTGCCGACTGCAGCAACTTTGCGAACATGCAGGCCATGAATCCCGAGCGGGTGATCGAAACGAGCTGGGGAGCGCGCGCCGAGGGTATCTTTGCGGTCGACATCGTGATCGACGCGCACGATCGGCAGGGGCTGCTGCGCGACGTTTCCGACGTTCTGGCGCGTGAAAAAATCAACGTCATCGCGGTCAATACGCAATCCAGGCAGGGCAACGCGCACATGAGTTTCACCGCCGAAGTCAGCAGCATTCCGCAGCTCAATCGCACCTTGAGCCTGCTGCACGAAGTCGTCGGCGTGGTCGGCGCACGCCGCGCCTGATTCCTCGCGCGCGTGACGCCGGCGCTTGCCGGCGTCACGGGTTCAGGTGGTCAGGCCTGGAGCAGGGCAATCAAATCCGCTTGCGACGAGTGCGGGCTGGTGCGCGAGCCGCGCCGCTGGTGGTAAGTGCCGTCGGGGCCCAGTTCCCAGGCCAGTACGTTGTCGGTCAGATAGATCTGCAGCCCCTCGGCAATCACCCGGTGCTTGAGCTTGCGATCGAGTACCGGAAACGCCAGCTCGATGCGCCGGAAGAAATTGCGGTCCATCCAGTCGGCGCTCGATAGATAGACCTTCTCTTCGCCGTCGGCGTAGAAATAGAACACGCGATGGTGTTCGAGCTGCCGGCCGATGATCGAGCGGACGGTGATGTTCTCCGAGAGATCCTTGACGCCAGCGCGCAAGCCGCAGACGCCGCGAACGATCAGGTCGATCTTGACCCCGGCCTGCGACGCTTCGTAAAGCGCGGCGATGGTTTCCGGTTCGAGCAGCGAATTCATCTTGGCGATGATCCGTGAACGCTTGCCGGCGCGCGCGGCTTCGGCTTCGGCGCGAATTCCGGCAACGACGTTGGGCTGCAGCGTGAACGGCGCCTGCCAGAGATGCGTCAGCACCTGTGCCCGACCGAGGCCGGTCAGTTGCTTGAAGACCTCGTTGGTATCGGCACCGATTTCTTCGTTGCACGTCAGCAGGCCGAAATCCGAGTACAGGCGGGCGGTTTTGGGATGGTAGTTGCCGGTGCCGAGGTGCACGTAGCGGCGCAGGACGCTGCCGGCCTTGCCCTCCTCGCGACGGACGATCATCAGCATCTTGGCGTGTGTCTTGTAGCCGACGACGCCGTAGATGACGTGCGCGCCGACCTCTTCGAGCTTGGTCGCCCAGCCGATGTTGGCTTCTTCGTCGAAGCGTGCCATCAGCTCGACGACGACCGTCACTTCCTTGCCGTTCTGCGCCGCACGCAACAGCGACTGCATCAACACCGAGTCGGTACCGGTGCGGTAGACGGTCATCTTGATCGCCACCACCTGCGGGTCGACGGCCGACTGTTCGAGCAATTCGATCACCGGATCGAAGCTCTGGTAGGGATGGTGCAGGAGGATGTCGCCGGCACGGATGCTGTCGAAAACGCTTTTGCTTTTCTGCAGCGCCTTTGGCGTTCCGGGTTTGAAGGGCTGGAATTTCAGGCCGTCGCGCTGCACCGAGTCGGGGACCATCATCAGCCGCGCCAAATTCACCGGACCGGCGACGCGATAGAGGTCGCGCTCGGTCAGATTGAACTGGCCGAGCAGGAATTCTGTCATCGCTTCCGAGCAGCTGTTGGCGACTTCGAGCCGGACGGCGTCACCGAAATGTCGCTGCGGCAATTCGCCCTGAATCTTGGCGCGCAGATTCTTGACCGCCTCCTCGTCTACGAACAGATTGCTGTTGCGGGTGACGCGGAACTGATAGCAGCCGAGGACTTTCATGCCGGCGAACAACTCGTGCACGAACTCATGCAGGATGGAAGACAGGAAAACGAAGCAGTATTCGTTGTCGGCGAGTTCGCGAGGCAGGCGGATGACCCGTGGCAGAACGCGCGGCGCCTGCACGATGGCCGCGTTCGAGCTGCGGCCGAAGGCGTCGCGGCCTTCGAGTTCGACGGCAAAATTGAGGCTCTTGTTGAGGACCCGCGGGAAGGGATGCGAAGGATCGAGGCCGATCGGCGTAATCACGGGCATCACTTCGCGGAAGAAGAAGGTGCTGATCCAGTCGCGCTGGGCGGTGCTCCAGTCGCCGCGTTTGACGAAACGAATACCCTCGGCGGCGAGCGCCGGCAGGACCTCTTCGTTGAGCAGCGCATACTGCTCCTTGACCAGCGCGTGTGCCTCGTCGCTGACCAGCCGGTAGACTTCGCCGGCCGTCTTGCCGTCGGTGGTGATCGATACCGAACCGAGCTTGAGTTGCTCCTTGACGCCGGCGACGCGGATCTCGAAGAACTCGTCGAGGTTGCTGCTGACGATGCACAGGAAGCGCAAGCGTTCGAGCAGCGGTGTTTTGGCGTTTTTGGCCTGCCACAGCACCCGTCGATTGAACGCCAGCAGGCCCATCTCGCGATTCTGGAAGTAGTCTGCCGGGAAGCCGGTGGAAGCGATTTGGGCGGGCGTCTCGGTGGTCGTGGCGGCGATGTTCATGGGTTCCTTTCTTGACAATTTAGGGATCAGGCAGGCGTGCAATAGACGGCAAACATAGTACAACCATCGCTCTGCCATGGGTCGATCGGCGGGCCATTTTCTCGGCGATGAGGCGCTGTGGCGACGCGCTGGCTGCCGGGATGGCGCTGTTCGCATGGTGGTAAGATGCTGGTTCTGCAAATACCAGCGGCCGCTGGGCAACAAGAGAGCGGGCATGAGCTACGAACTAATTGCCGGTGTCGACCTCGGTTCGACCAGTTTTCGGCTGCAGGTCGGGAGAATCGTCGGGACGCGGATTCTCCCGCTCGATGAGCTGAAAGAGCCGGTTCGCCTCGGTGCCGGCCTGAGCAGCGAGAAAATCCTCGATCACGCCTCACAACAGCGCGCGCTCGACGCCTTGCGGCGACTTGGCGAGCGGCTGCGTGGTTTCGCGCCGGCAAGCGTGCGGGCGGTGGCCACCGACGCCATGCGCGTCGCCAGGAATGCCGGTCTCTTTCTACCGCGGGCCGAGGCGGCGCTGGGTTTTCCAATCGAGATCATCGGTGGTCGCGAGGAGGCCCGCCTGATCTTCATCGGCGCAGCCAACGCGCTGCCCGCCAGCAGCCAGCGGCGCCTGGTGGTGGACATCGGCGGCGGATCAACCGAACTGATCATTGGCGAAGGGACCGAGCCGTCGCTGATGGAGTCGCTGTTCATTGGCGGTATCGGCTATCGTCGGCGCTTCTTTCCGGAAGGCAAGGTAGACCAGAAGAGCCTGCACGCGGCCAAAGTTTCGGCGGCTCGCGAGATCGAGACGATCGTTGCCGACTACCAGCGCTGCGGTTGGCAGGAGGCCGTGGGTTCTTCGGGTTCAGCGCAGGAAATTGCCAATCTCCTCGAAATGAATGGCCTTAATCCCGACGGCTGCAAGGGTATCAGCCGTGACGGGCTGCATACCCTGTGCGAACTCTTGGTACGTGCGGGCTCAGCCGAGGCCCTGCAGCTCAATGGCCTGCGTAGCGAACGCCTGATCATCCTGCCGGGCGCCATCGCCATCATGTCGGCGCTGTTCTCCGAACTGGCCATTGAGCACATGGCGTACACTCCTGGTGCGCTGCCGCTGGGTGTCCTCTACGATCTGCTCGGTCGCTGCGAGCATCACGACACGCGCGACGAGACGGTCGGGCACTTCATGCGGCGCTACCAGGTCGCCGAGGCGCAGGTCAGACGCGTCGAAGCGACCGCGCTGGCGCTGCTCGGGCAGTTGATCGCGCTCGATTCGCCCGCGCACGAGAACGAGGTGCACTTTCTGCGCTGGGCTGTCTCACTGCACGAGATCGGCGTTTCGGTGGCGCATACCGGCTTTCACAAGCATGGCGCGTACATCATCAGCCATGCCGATATGCCTGGTTTCTCGGCGCGCGACCAGTCGCGCCTGGCGTTGCTGATCCTCGGGCAAAGCGGCAAACTGCAGAAGCTGGCGGCACTGCCGGCAGGCGATCCGAACTGGCGGCTGCTTTTCTGCCTCCGCCTGGCGGTTCTGGTGCATCGTTCACGCGACGAGCAGCCCTTGCCAGCGTGGGCGCTCAGGCAGTCGCCGACAGGTTTCGAGCTGGCGATTCCGGCCGCCTGGCTGGCCGCTTATCCGATGACCGCCGCCGCCCTGGCCGACGAGACCTCGCTGTGGCGCCGTATCGGAATCGACGTGCGCATCGAGCGTCTGGCTGGCGAGACAGCGCTGTGCTGACGAGCGGCTGAGCCGACGATGAGCACGGCGACGATCGCCACCGTCGAGCAGGCGGGCCGCGTGCAGCTGCGGCTTGCCGGCGATTGGACTCTGGCGACGATGCCGCGGCCGATTGCCAGCCTGGAGCTGCGCTTGCGTGCTCTGGCGAGTGGCAATCCCCACTGGGATCTGCAGTCGATCGTGCGCATGGACAGCGCTGGCGCCATCCTCTTGTGGCGTGCCTGGGGACGGCAATGGCCGGCAGCTCTGGACATTTCCCCTCGCCACCGCTTGCTGATCGAGCGCGTCGAGCGGCTACGCTCCGAAAGTGAGCCGCTGCGCTCGCGCGATGCCCTGGCCGGGTTGGTCGCTGCCGGTCGCCTGGTCCTGGCGGCGGTCGCTCAACTGGCGGCAATCGTCGCCCTGATTGGTCAGCTACTGCTCGACGTGCTGTATCTTTGCCGTCATCCAGGCGACGTGCCGTGGCGCGAGTTTTCGGCCAACCTCTACAAGAGCGGTGCGCAGGCGCTGCCGGTAACGGCCTTGATCGGTTTCCTGATCGGTGTCGTACTCTCCTACCTTTCTGCCTTGCAGCTGTCGACCTTTGGCGCCGATGTTTTCATTGTCAATCTGCTGGGCATCAGCATCGTTCGTGAACTGGGGCCGATGCTGGTAGCCGTTCTCGTTGCTGGTCGATCGGGGTCGGCGATGACCGCCCAGATTGGCGTCATGCGGGTCACCGAGGAGATCGACGCGCTGGCGACGATGGGCGTTTCGCGAAGCCTGCGTCTGGTTTTACCGAAGGTCGTCGCACTCTCGGTGGCGATGCCGCTGCTGGTCGTCTGGTGCTCGGCAGCCGGGATCGTCGGCGGAATGGTTTCGGCCAATCTGCAGATGGATTTGTCGTACGGTTTCTTCATCGACACCTTGCCCAAGGTGGTGCCGGTCAGCAATCTGTGGATCGGCATGAGCAAGGGCGTCGCTTTCGGCTTTCTGATTGCGCTGATCGCCTGTCACTTCGGCCTCAGGGTCAAGCCGAATACCGAAAGCCTGTCGTCGCAGACGACGACTTCGGTGGTAACCTCGATCACCGTGGCGATTCTGGTCGATGCCGTGGCAGCGATTCTGACTCGCCATATCGGGATGCCGCTGTGAGTGCGCCGCCGGACGCTGGCCGGGCGGTGCCGGTGATCGAGATTCGCGGCCTGTGTACGCGCTTCGACGACGTTCTGGTGCATCAGTACATCGACCTCGATGTTGGCGCCGGGCAGATGCTCGGTCTGGTCGGTGGTTCGGGCAGCGGCAAGACGACGCTGCTGCGCGAGATCGTTGGTCTGCTGGCGCCGAGCGCTGGCACGCTGAAACTCTTTGGCCAGGCGGTGCTCGACGACGACCGCAAGCGCAGTCGCGCGCTTCGCCGCCGCTTCGGGATGCTCTTCCAGCAGGGAGCGCTCTTTTCGGCGCTATCGGTTTTTGACAATATCGCGTTCCCGCTGCGGGAGCTGCGCACTCTCGACGAGGCCATGATCCGCGATCTGGTATTGCTGAAGCTGGCGATGGTAGAGCTCGAGCCACGCCACGGCGCTTTGATGCCCGCCGAGTTGTCCGGGGGAATGGTCAAGCGCGTCGCGCTGGCGCGGGCGCTGTCGCTGGAGCCCGAGCTGCTGGTCTTCGACGAGCCGACGGCGGGTCTTGACCCCGACCTCGCCGAGAGTTTCGTCAATCTGATCAGGCTCCTGCAGCGCGAACTCGGGTTCACGGTAGTGATGGTGACGCACGATCTGGCAACCTTGACGGGCTTGGCGACGCGGCTGGCAGTGCTCGCCGACAAGACTATTGTCGCTTGCGGTACGGCCGCCGAAGTGCTCGCTGTCGATCACCCGTTCATCCGCAATTTTTTCGCTTCGGGGTACGCTGCGGCGGCCAACCGACAAGCGGCGAACTAGCCGTGGAGAACCGTTCGCACGCCCTGATCGCTGGTCTGTTCATCCTTCTGCTCGGCGCCGCGGCGATCGTCGCCGCCTGGTGGTTCGGCGGCAAACACGAAATGACGCGCGACTACACGGTGGTGACGCAGCAAAACGTTACCGGCCTCAGCCTGCAGGGCCAGGTGCGTTATCGCGGCATCCGCGTCGGCAAGGTGGAGTCCATCGAACTCGACCCCGATGACTTGCGTAACATCCTGATCCGGATCAGCGTCAATGACGACGTGCCGGTGACGCACGGGACGACCGCCAAGATGGGCTATCAGGGAGTCACCGGCATCGCCCACGTCCTGCTTGAAGACAGCGGTGCCGATCCGACTCCCCTGACTGGCGATGCGGGCGCCGCTTCGCGGATCCACATGCAGCCTTCCCTGATCGACGAGTTGTCGGACGCCGGCGGCGCCACGCTGCGCGCGGCGCGCGATTTTCTGGTCAGCGCCAACCAGCTGCTGAACAACCAGAACCTGCAGCATTTCGCGAAGATTCTGATCAATCTCGAGGCGACCACCGCCAACGCCAACGGCGCTGTCGAGGAGTTTCGGCAGTTGCTGACCATGCTTCCGGAAAACATCCGCTTGCTGGGCACGACGCTGGCTCGTGCCGAGCAGGCGGCGGGCCAGGGGACGCCGCTGTTGGTCGAGGCGCGGGCCCTGGTGGTCCGTTTGCAGAAGGTCAGCGACAAGGTCGATCTACTGATCGGCGACGCGTCGCCGAGCGGATTCGGCGCGCTCGCGCCCCGCCTCAATGAGCTCGGGAGCGACTTGTCGGCCAACTCGCGTCAATTGCAGCGGGTCCTGCAGATGCTTGAAGAGTCGCCACAAAGCGTCGTCTTCGGCGCGCCGAAGCACGCCCCAGGGCCCGGTGAGACCGGTTTCAGTGCGCCGCCAGTGCGCGAGGGACGACGATGAGAAAGCTGTTGATGGTCTTGGCGTTGGGTTTGCTGGCGGCGTGCGCGGCCGGCCCGCGCAATTCGCCAACGCCCGAGGTGTACGACTTCGGTCTGCCGGCGCCGCGCGTCGTCAGCGACGGCCGCTGGTCGAAGGTGGTGCTCGAAATCCGGGCGCCGTACTGGTTCGACTCGCCGAGTATCGAATATCGTCTGCTCTACGACGATCCTCTCAAGTTGCGCAGCTACGCCGGCAGTCGCTGGGCGGGAGCGCCAGGGCTGCTGCTGTCGCAGCGCCTGCGGCAGCAACTGGGGGTGCTCGGCGGCAGCGGCCAGGCGGCGGTGAATTGCCAGCTACGTCTGGAGCTGCAGGAATTCTCGCAGGCCTTCGACACGCCGCAGCATAGTCGTGGCATCCTGCAAGGCAGTGCCAGCATCGTTGACGCTCGGCGCCGGGTCGTCGCCGAGTGGCTGCTCGCCGTCGAGCAGCCGGCGGCCACTGCCGATGCGCGCGGCGGTGTGCGTGCGCTGGTGGCGGCCAGCGAAGAACTCGGCCGGCAGCTCGCCAGCTGGTTGGACGAGCTGGCGAAAACCGGCAAGCTGTACGACTGCCTGGCGTCGCCAGGCAGCTAATTTTCATTAACGGTCATGGCATGTTGAGATAGCCCAGATCATGAAAGTCATGACCGTTTCCCCCTTCCCCTGGCCCTTCTCACGCAAGGGGAGACGGGGGTTTCGTGAGTCGCGTACGCGACTTTCACAGTAACCGCAGCGCCGCCGGGTCCCAATTCCATGCGCCGTCCGCCGGCGTTGCCGACCGACCCGTTGGCGATCGACATCAAGGAGAGAATCATGAGTACCCCGACGCCAGCCCTGGAGCCCTACCTGGTCCGTACTGATGGCAATGGTATCGCGACGCTGACGCTGAACCGGCCGCAGCAATTCAACTCACTGTCGCTGGCGATGATCGCCGCCCTACAAGCCGAACTTACGGCCATTGCCGCCGATCAGGCGCTACGCGTGGTGGTCATCGCCGGCGCCGGCAAGGCCTTCTGCGCCGGTCACGACCTCAAGGAGATGCGTGCCAACCACGACAAGGCGTTCATGCAGGATCTGTTCAGACGCTGCGGCAAGATGATGATGACCATCACCGAGATGCCGCAACCGGTGATCGCGCGGGTCCACGGCATCGCCACCGCGGCCGGTTGCCAGCTGGTGTCGATGTGCGACCTGGCCGTTGCTGCCGACAGCGCGCGCTTTGCCACGTCGGGGATCAACGTCGGCCTGTTCTGTGCAACGCCTGGCGTCGGACTTTCTCGCAATCTTGGCCGCAAGCAGGCGCTGGAGATGTTGCTGACCGGTGATTTTATTGATGCCCAGACGGCACTGCAGCAAGGCCTGGTCAATCGCGTCGTTGCTGGCGACGCGCTCGACGCCGAGATCGACAAGCTGGCCGGCGCGATCATTGCCAAGTCGTCGGTGGCCATCGCGATGGGTAAGCAGATGTTCTACAAGCAGCTCGAGATGGGGCTCGAAGGCGCTTACCAGTATGCTTCCGAGGTGATGGCCTGCAACATGATGACGGTCGATGCGGCGGCCGGCATCGACGCTTTCATCGGCAAACGCAAGGTCGAGTGGCAGGGTAGGTAGTGTCCGAGCGAGCGGCGCCGGGGTCGCTTCGGCCGGCCGTTGCAGCGGGCGTCAGATTACCACCAGCTGGTCGTGTCCGCCGGCCCTGGCGTCGGCAAGCGCTTCGGCGGCGCGCTTCATGAGGTCGTCGAACGACTTGTCGTCTGGTCTCGCCTGGCTGGCGCCGACGCTGGCCGTGAACTGGACGGTGCCGTTTTCGGTCGGGATCGAAATGGCGGCGATCCCTGCACGCAGCCGCTCGGCAACGACAACGGCGTCGCTGGCCTCGGTCGCGTGCAGCAGGATCGCGAATTCGCCACCGCCGACTCTGGCGAGCAGATCCATCGCCCGCAGACAACGGTTGGCCACTTCGGCAAAGGCAATCAGCACCAGGTCGCCGACGGCATGGCCGTAGCCGTCGTTGAGCCGCTTGAAAAAGTCGATATCGCACAACAGGATGGTCAGCGGCGATTGGCTCTGCTGCGCGCGCAGCAGTGCTTCATCGAGCGTTTCGACGAAGTGTTGCCGATTGCTGACACCGGTCAGCTGGTCGCTGGTCGCCAGTTGCTGCAGCTCGGCATCGCGAAGCGCCAGCGCCTGTAGCAGGCGCAGCGACCGAAAGGCGACGACAAGCAGCGGCACACTGATGCCCAGAGCCAGCAGAATGATCCACAGCGTTTGCTTCAGCCACGGCACGAGGACTTCGTCGTAGTCGGCCGAGACCGTTACCAGCAACGGGAAATCGGTGACCGCCGCATAGCTGGTGAACTGTCGTCGCTGCGTGTCAGCGCTTTCTTCGACGACGACCACGTTGTCGAGCTGCGGTGCCAGCGCCTCGCTGGCCAACGCGCCGCCGGTGACCGCCTGGCCGAGCGCTTGCGCGTCGTCCGGCGCGACGGCCAGGACCGTGCCGTCATGGCGCAGCAGGGTGATCGAGCCACCGGGCTTGCGGCGCTGCTTTTCGTACACCTCGGTGAGCAGCGTCAGGTCGATCACCGCGACCAGCGTCGAAAAACCGTCGATGGGATCTGCCAGGCGGACAGCGATCGGCAAGCCGAAATGGCCGTCCGGCTGACGGCGCGTCGGTTTGCCGATGAACAGGGTACCGTCGGCCGGTGCCCCCTTGAAATAGTCGCTGCCGGCGGCGCTTGTCGGCGGCTCCGAGGGATCGCCGAGAACGTCGAAGATACGACCGTCGGTGGCCACCAGGCGGATGTCGATGGCCTCGCCGGTTCTGCTCCGAAAGCCCTCGATCATGTTCCGGAAAGCCAGGTCGCGGCGTGGGTCGCGCGCCGGGTTCGCTTCCAGCCATTGCGCAGACGCCGCCAGGAAGACATTGATCAGGCGAAACTGTCGCCGCGTCTGGTCTTCGACGGCATACGTCATGCGTTGCAGGAACTCGCCGGCCATGGCGATACGTTCCTGTCGTGCGGCGACGGTCCAGAAGCCGACGAAGGACCACAGCGCTACGAAAAACAGTAGCGTCAGGATAATCACCGTGCGTGGGTTCGCCCATTCCTCGAGATGCTTGCTGGTGGTCTTCGCCATGCTGTCTGCCTGTTAACCTCTAGCCAACACATGGCGCATTCTAACAGGCGGCTCGCCTTCCTCGACAAGGCGCCGCTCGACACGCCGTGCCTCGCCGCGCGGCGGTCGCCGGCCCGCGTCGGTACTGTGCGCCGGCGAGTGCCGCGACTCGTGGAGTGCTCAGCGCGACTTGTGCGGCGCTTCGTCATCGTCGTCGCGCAGCCACTCCGCGTCGGCCGCTTGCACGTCTACGACGCCGCCGAAGAACTCGATCGCCGTGTCGGCTACCTGGGTGGTGTCGTAGTAGGCGTAGGCGCCAGCGCCGAGCGCGCCGACCACCGGGATCCAGCGGGCGATTCCCTTGCCGATCACGCGTTGCCCGATGTGCATGGCGATCTTCAAGACGACGGCCTGCACCTGCGGCCGCGAGGCGCGCTGAACGACAAAGCGCTTGCCGATCTGGGTTACCAGATCCCGGACGGCCTGCGCGTCGGTGTGCCGGAAAAGACAGTAAATCATCTCTTCACGCGTCAGCTCATGCGTCTTTCCGTAGCACGCGGCGATGTCGGCAACCATCTGCGTTTGCAGTTCCCATAACGAGCGCAGTTCGGGGAGGAGCGTCAGCCAGCCCAGTGGGCCTGGCGGCAGGCTGAGTCCACCGGTGGTGAGCGCCGCGTGTCTGGCCACCGTTCCGGCAATCGCCCGCGCCCGGCTCTCTGGTCTGGCCTGCGGCCGCTCGCTGCTGCGCGGAGTCTGGCCGACGTAATCGAGAATCGCATCGGCAATTCGGGGACCGACTGGCAAGCGGGAGCGGCGTTTCGAGAAGCGTTTGTCGGGCATGGTCAGGGTGCCACCGGTTCTGAAAGCGAACGCTCAGGTTCAGGAAAAGCTCGGGCCAGCGCTGCCATCTTGCTTCATTCGGCCGCTTTGCGCCAGACGCTGGCCAGCCAGGGCTGTTGCGCGCGCGGCACGCCGGTCGGACGAAAATAGTGCTCGATTTCACTGAAGCCGGCGTCCGCCATTTGCTGCCGCCAGGTGGCGAGGTCATGGAAACTGGCGTAACGCCCACCATTCCAGCCCTCCTCGTTCTCGCCGCGCGGGTTCGACGAGAACAGCACGCCGCCAGGCTTCAGGGTGGCGTGCAATTGCCGCAGAACGCGCAGCAACTCCTGCCCAGGCACATGAAACAGCGAGGCGTTGGCGAAAACCCCGTCGAAATGCCCGCCGGGTAGGTCAAGTTTGAGAAAGTCCTGTTGCCAGACGGCGCAGCCGCTGTCTACACGCGCCATGTCGACGAAAGCCTGTGCCCCGTCGAGTCCGATCGCCCGATGGCCGAGGGCGCTGAAGGTCTGCAGGTCGCGACCCGGGCCGCAGCCGAAGTCGAGAATCGTGAATGGCGCCTGGCCTTCGATGTGGCGCAACAAGGCCGCGATGTTCTGGCTGACGTCGTGCTCGCGCGTCCCCTCGCGAAAGTCCTCGGCGCGCTGGTTGTAGTGGCTCAGCGTCAGGGTCGTGATGTGTTCGAGGTCGTCGGAATGTAGTGGCATCGCGGCTCTTCGGTAATCGTCGGTAATCGTCGCCGCTCGCTGCTTGGCGGCCTGGCTCGCCAGGCCGCCGGCGAGCCGAGCGCCGGTGTCGATGGTAAACCACCAGCGAGTGATCGCGATTGCCTACGAAGGTGATCTATTCCGTGCTCGTCGTCGCGTTAGACTCGCAGCGCTCCGGATGATGTTCTTCTCGCCGGGAGCTTGGCCGCTCTGGCCGCTCTGGCCGCGCCTTCGATCGCCGGGGCGCGCTCGCCGATCCGTGCGTTTGTCGGGACCAGCAGGGAGTCTGGAAGTTCCTGTGCTAATCTACGCGGCTGTGCCGTGCCTTGACAGGCCCGCGTCAAGAGGCGTGCGGGCAGGGTGCCGCCAAGGGAATGATCAATATGACCCGGCGAAGGCGTCGCCTTCGCCGCACGAGGGTTCGTGATGTCTACCGAAACCGAAATCAAGCTGTCGCTGTCGGCACGTGTCGCCAGCGAGTTGGCCAGGCACCCGCTGCTCGCCGACCTGAAGCCGCATCGACAACTGCTGATCAATACCTACTACGACACCGCCGACAGCCGCCTGCGCAAGGAACGGATCGCCGTGCGCTATCGACAGCAGGGCCGTGATTGCCTGTTTGCCGTCAAGACGGCGGCGCAGCTCAGTGGCGGATTGGCACAGCGCCGAGAGTGGGAGGTTCGCGGCACGCCTGGGACCTTCGATTTCTCGCACGTCGACGATGGCCGTGTCCGTGCCGTGCTCGAGTCGCTTCGCGATCAGTTGCAGCCCCTGTTTACTACCCGCTTCACCCGCCTGGCGTGGTTGTTCGAGCCGCGTCTCGGGGCGCGCATCGAAGTGGCGCTTGACCGCGGCTGGATCGAGGCAGCGGGGCGGCGGCAGTTGATCCGTGAGGTCGAACTGGAGTTGTGCGAGGGAACGGTCAGCGATCTGTTCGATCTGGCCAGCACGCTGCAGGCGACCCTGCCACTACACCCCGAAGTCAGCAGCAAGTCCGAACGCGCTTGCCGCCTGTTGGCCGATTTGCCGATGGTCGCGGGCAAGGCGATGCCGGTCGCCGTCGACGCCGGCTTGTCGAGCATCGCTGCTTTTCGCCTGGTCGCTCTGGCGTGCGTCAACCACCTGCAGCGTAACGAGCAAGGCGTTCTCCAGAGCGATTCCCCGGAGTTCGTTCACCAGGCGCGAGTCGCCATTCGCCGTCTGCGGTCGGCTATCCGCGTTTGGCAGCGACACCTGCCCGAGGCCTTTGTCGCGCGCTTCGATCCGGTCTGGCGAGAACTCGCGCAAGAACTCGGCGACGCCCGCAACTGGGATGTCTTTCTGGCTGGCGGCGTACCCGCGTTGGCGGATGCGTTGCCCGAGCACGTGGCGGTCGAGCAATTGCGCAACTACGCCCAACGGCGTGCCGGCAGCTGCCGCCGGGCCGCCAGGCGGGCGCTCAAGGCGGCCGCCTATTCGCGCTTGTTGGTCGACTTCATCGCCGCCGTCGTGGCCTTGCCGGAAGTCGACGCCGGCCAGGTCGGGACTTTGCTGCCGGGGTGGCTCGACAAGTGCAGCAAGCGCGTCAGTCAGCGTGCCGCCGATGCCCTTGACAGTGGTGAAGATGCGGCTCGCCATCGCCTGCGCCTGGCCTTCAAGCAACTGCGCTACGCCCTCGAATTCTTTTCGTCAAGCTTCGCCGCCGGGCCGGTGCTCGAGGCTTATCACCAATCAGTCACCGACCTGCAGGAACTGCTCGGCAGCCAGAACGACCTGGCGGTCGCCACACAGCTGAGCACTGTGGCGCTGCCGGCGGCGAAAGCGGCGCCTATCGTCGGCTGGCTGGCGACGCAGAGCGAGTCGCTGCTGCCTGAACTGGCGACAAGCCTGGCGGGATTCCGGCAACAGCCGGTGCCCTGGCACGAGCCGTTGCCGGGCGCCAGGCCGGCCGCCAGCTCCGGCGTCTAACGCGCCTGGCTCGGCAAGGACTCGATCGCCCGGTAGCCGCTGTCAGCGGTTGCGCTTGGGCAAGACGTCGGACAGCAGGCTGGCGGCGTCGCGAATCATCCGTTCGGTAGTTTCCCAGTCGACACAGGCGTCGGTCACCGAGCAGCCGTACTTGAGCTGCGTCAGGTCGGCGGGGATTGGCTGATTGCCGGCGACAATATTCGACTCGATCATCATCCCGACCAGTGACTGGTTGCCGAGGCGTACCTGATTGACGACGTCGGCCATCACCAGCGGCTGCAGCTCGGGCTTCTTGTAGCTGTTGGCGTGCGAGCAGTCGATCACGACGTTGGTCGGCAAACCGGCCTTGCGCAGCGCCTGTTCGGCCATCTGCACGCTGACCGTGTCGTAATTCGGCCGGCCATCGCCGCCGCGCAGGACCAGATGACCGTAGCGGTTGCCGCGGGTACGGACGATCGACGTCCTGCCCTGACCGTTGATGCCCAGGAAGCTGTGCGGCCGCGACGCCGAGAGAATGGCGTTGACGGCGATCGAGACGTCGCCGTTGGTGCCGTTCTTGAAGCCTACCGGCGTCGATAGGCCCGAAGAGATCTCCCGGTGGGTCTGTGATTCGGTGGTGCGCGCGCCGATTGCGGTCCATGAAATCAGATCGCCCAGATACTGCGGCGAGATCGGGTCGAGGGCCTCGGTGCCAGCTGGCAACCCGAGTTCGGCGATCTCGAGCAGGAACTCGCGCGCCTGCTGCATGCCCCGGTCGACGTGAAATGAATCGTCCATGTCCGGGTCGTTGATGTAGCCCTTCCAGCCGGTGGTGGTGCGCGGCTTTTCGAAATAGACGCGCATCACCAGGTAGAGCGTGTCGCTGACCTCGTCGGCGAGCGCCTTGAGGCGCCGCGCATAGTCGAGTCCGGCCAGCGGGTCGTGGATCGAGCATGGCCCGACGACGACGAACAGACGGCGGTCGCTGCCGGCGAGAATTCTGCGCAGCAGCTCGCGGCTGTTCATCACCAGCCTGGCGGCGGTCGGCGAAAGCGGCAGGCGGCCCTGGATTTCCTCGGGAGAGGGCATCGCGTCGAAGGCGCTGACATTGATGTTGTCGATGTCGAGAGTGGTCATGGTTTTGGCGGCCGGGTCAGTTGATGAACAAGGTCTTTAACGGCGCTAACGCGGTCGGCAAGCGTTGCGCAGTGGCGTTTGACAAGTAGCCGGTCTTGTCCGGCCAGTCGGTAATTGCGGTTCGTCTGAATCAGCTCGATGATCCGCAGGGGGTCGACCGATGGCTTGGCTTCGAACTGTACGCTGATCTGCTCGGCGGTGGCGTCGAGCTTGCTGACCCCCAGTGGCTTGCACAGCAGGCGCAGGCGGTGGCTGTCGAGCAGCGCGCGGGTCTGCGGCGGCAGCTCGCCAAAACGATCGATCAGCTCTTCCTGCAGGTCGGCCAGTTGCTCGGCCAGCGTGCAGTTGGCCAGACGCTTGTACAGCGCCAGCCGCTCGTGGACGTCGGGTGCGTAGTCGGCGGGCAGCAGCGCCGGGGTGTGCAGGTTGATCTCGGTGGTGATCGCCAGCGGTTGCGTGAGGTCCGGCTCCTGGCCTTTCTTGAGCGCGGCAACGGCCCGGTTGAGCATCTCGGTGAACATGTTGAAGCCGACTTCCTGCATCTCGCCCGACTGGTTGTCGCCGAGGACTTCGCCGGCGCCACGGATTTCGAGGTCGTGCATCGCCAGGTAGAAGCCGGCGCCCAGCTCGTCCATCATCTGGATCGCCTCCAGTCGCTGTCTGGCCTGCTTGTTCAGCGCTTCGTCGTCGTGCGTCAGCAGGTAGGCGTAGGCCTGATGGTGCGAGCGCCCGACGCGACCGCGCAGCTGATGGAGCTGCGCCAGACCGAACTTGTCGGCGCGATTGATGACGATGGTGTTGGCGTGCGGATTGTCGATGCCGGTTTCGATGATCGTCGTGCACAGCAGGACGTTGACGCGTTGCTGCGTGAAATCGCGCATCACACGTTCGAGGTCGCGCTCCTTCATCTGACCGTGACCGACGACGATACGCGCCTCGGGCAACAGCTTGGCGAGCTTGTCGCGCATGTTTTCGATGGTGCTGACTTCGTTATGCAGGAAGTACACCTGCCCACCACGTTTGAACTCGCGCAGCAGCGCTTCGCGGATGATGCCGTCGGAGAAACGGCTGACGAAGGTCTTGATCGCCAGGCGTTTCTGCGGCGCCGTGGCGATGACCGAGAAGTCGCGCAGGCCCTCGAGCGACATGGCGAGCGTGCGTGGTATTGGTGTCGCGGTCAGCGTCAGGACGTCTACTTCGGCGCGCAGCGCTTTCAGCGCCTCCTTCTGGCGGACGCCGAAGCGGTGTTCCTCGTCGATGACGACCAGGCCAAGACGGCTGAACTTGACGTCCTTCTGCAACAGCCGGTGCGTTCCGATGACGATGTCGATTCGGCCGGCGGCCACCTCCTTGAGCGCTTGGCTGACCTCGGCGCCGGTCTTGAAGCGCGACAGCTCGGCGATCTTCACCGGCCAATCGGCAAAGCGGTCGTTGAAGGTCTGGAAATGCTGTTCGCAGAGCAGCGTCGTCGGGCACAGGACGGCTGCCTGGCGGCCGCCGGCGACGGCGCAGAAGACGGCGCGCAAGGCGACTTCGGTCTTGCCGAAGCCGACGTCACCGCACACCAGGCGATCCATCGGGCGGCCCGATTTCATGTCTTCGATGACCGCCGCGATCGCCGCCGCCTGGTCGGGTGTTTCTTCGAAACCGAAGCCATCGGCGAAGGCATCGTGGTCGTGTGTCTTGAAGTCGCACGCGTGTCCCTGGCGCGCCGCGCGCAGTGCGTACAGGGCGAGCAATTCGGCGGCGGTGTCTCTGGCCTGCAGCGCCGCGCGGCGCTTGGCCTTTTCCCATTGCGGCGAGCCAAGGGTGTGCAGCGGCGCGGCGTCGGGGTCGGCGCCCGAGTAGCGCGAGATGACGTGCAGTTGCGACACGGGGACGTACAACTTGGCGTTGCTCGCGTAGTGCAGTTCGAGGAACTCCATCTGGCCTTCACCGAGGTCGAGGTGGACCAGACCCTGATAGCGGGCGATGCCATGCTGCTCATGAACCACCGGCGAACCGATCTTGAGCTCGGTGAGGTCGCGCAACCAGTTGTCGACCGAGGCCTTGCGCTGCGCGACGTGGCGTGCGCGGCGCGAGGGACTGTCGGCGTACAGCTCGCTTTCGCTGATGATCGCCAGCTGTTCGCACTGGAAGCCGTCGTGCAATGGCGCGACGGCCAGCGAGAGCTTGCTGTCGGCGCTCAGGAAGTCGGCAACGCTGGCGCTGGCCTGCGGCTGCAGCCCGTACTCGGCGAGCAGTTCGGCCAGCGTCTCGCGGCGCCCGGCGGTTTCGGCGACGATCAGTACGCGGCCGTTGAAATCGTCGATGAAGGCTTTCAGGCGGCTCAATGGGTCTTGCGCGCGGCGGTCGACGGCCACTGCCGGCAGTCGTCGCGCCGGGCCGTCGTCACCGACGCTGAGCTTTATTCCGGCGTAGGGTTTGGCGGCGACAAAGAAGTGTTCTTCAGCCAGGAAGAGGTCGGCGGGCGGCAGCAGGGGGCGGCTGCGGTCGCCTGCCAGCATGTCGTAGCGTGACTGCGCTTCACGCCAGAAGGCGCGCAGCGCTTCCGGCACATTGCCGTGCAGGGCCAGGATCGCGTCGCCGGGAAGGTAGTCGAAGAGGCTCGCCGTTTCCTCGAAAAAGAGCGGCAGCCAGTATTCAATGCCAGCGGTTGGCACGCCGTTTGACACGTCCTTGTAGATTCGCGACTTGCCGGGGTCGCCGTCGAAGAGCTCGCGGAAGCGCTGGCGGAAACGGCTACGCCCCTGTTCGTCGAGCGGAAACTCGCGCGCCGGCAGCAGGCGAATCTCCGGCACCGGGTAGAGCGTGCGCTGGCTGTCGACGTCAAAGGTCTTGATGCTTTCGATTTCATCGTCGAAGAGGTCGAGCCGGTACGGCAGTTGCGAGCCCATCGGGAAAAGATCGATGATGCCACCGCGGATCGAGTATTCGCCCGGCGCAACGACCTGCGTGACGTGCGCGTAGCCGGCCAGCGTCAGCTGCGCGCGCAACTGCCCGGCGTCGAGTTGCTCGCCCTGCTTGAGGAAGAAGGTGTAGGCCGCCAGATAGGCCGCCGGCGCCAGCCGGTAGACCGCGGTTCCTGCCGGCACCAGCAGCACGTCGCAATCGCCGCGCATGACCGCGTAGAGCGTTGCCAGGCGCTCGGAAACCAGATCGTGATGCGGCGAGAAACTATCGTATGGCAGTGTTTCCCAGTCCGGCAGCAGGCGTATCCGCAGGTCGGCCGCGAAGCACGGGATCTCCTGCAGCAGACGCTGGGCGTCGGCGGCGCTGGCAGTAATCACCGCCAACAGGCGATGCTTGCCGCCCAAGCTCGCGTCGGCCGCCGCGCCGGCGATCATAAGCGCGTCGGCCGAGCCCGCAAATGAGGGAAACTGTAGCCTTTCGCCGACTTTGGGTAACGGCGGTCGGGGAAGCTGAAATGACAAGGAAGGCGACTCGCGACTCGATTTCTGACCCGGGTGGTCTGCGCGAGCTGGTCAAGGCAAGGCAGCGAAAGGGCAGGATTATAGCTGATCAGCGGGCGTCGCTCGCATCGTCGCGCCGGCGGCACCTACTCGTGCGGCGTCGCTCGGTCGGCCGGCGCTGCTCGCCGTTCGCCGGCGCGGCAAGGGCGTCAGCGCTGCTGCGCGGCAAGTTTTGCGCACAGCGCACTGAAGAACGGCGACGCGCCACTACGAAACGAGTAGTCGGCAGAATCGGAAAGCTGCGTCGGCTGCGGGTTGACTTCCACCACCGTCGCCCCGGAACGTTTTGCCCACAGCGGCAGCAGAGCGGCTGGCTGCACGGTGAACGAGGTGCCGACACAGAAAAACAGATCGGCCGTGAGGCTGCTCGTTGTCGCCGCGGCAAATACCTCTTCGTCAAGCATTTCGCCGAACAGCACCAGGTCGGGTCGCGTCGGCGCGCCGCAGTGTGGGCAGCTTGGACAGCTGGGGGCCGCGGGCACGCTTTGCTGCCAGTCGGCAAGGTAGCCGCAGCGCTGGTGGCAACGGACGCGATGAATCGTGCCATGGATTTCGAGCACGCGTTGATTGCCGGCGCGGCTGTGATAGCCGTCGATATTCTGGGTGATGATCGTCAACTGTTTTGCCGCGCAGAGTCTCTCAAGCCGGGCGAGCGCGTGATGACCCTCATTCGGCTGCCGCTGATCGACCAGCTTCTTCAGTTGCCGCAGCCAGTCCCAGACCACCCGCGGATTGCGCTGGAATCCCTGGACGCTGGCTACCTCGTCCGGGTCGACCTGCTTCCATAGTCCGCTTGCGTCATCGCGGAAGGTGGGAATGCCGCTATCAGCGGAAAGTCCGGCGCCCGAGAAGACGACGATTTCCATCGCCTCGCGCACCAGGGTGGCAACGGCATCGAGCTTGCTGGCGTGCATCGTTCACTCCTTCTGTATCGTTGCGGCCGGCCGCGGCCGATATCTAGCCGAGAAACGGCGGTTGCCATCGGCGCCGACAGCCGCCGCACTACCGGCCATCGGCGTTTTCCTGCACCGAATGTCGTGTCGCTGGCGGCACCCCCGGTAGGCGTAGCGTTCGCCTTGGTCGCCGAGAGTGGCGACCAAGGCGGCGATCTGGCCGCTCGCAGAGCCTGTTCGTTGTATAAATGCAACACAATGCCAAGTCAATGCTTGAAGCGGCTCAAGTTTGTATGCTTAAATCCGCCGACTGCGCAAAAATCGCATCGCGTGACACGCATTCGGACCTAACAGAGAATAATCGAGGAGGAATATCTTGAAATCGAAAATCATTACCACCCTGCTGGCCTCAATCGGCCTGTTTGCGGTAGCTGGTGCTGCACAAGCCCAGACCGCTGTTGATCGCGTTTACGTGATTGACTCACGCGGCGAAGTCGCGATGAGCGGCGCCGGCCTGTGCTGGCGGACGGGATTCTGGACGCCTGCCGGCGCTGCCAAGGATCCGGCTGGCTGCAAGTGCGACAAGGACTTGCTGCCGAAGGAAGTTTGCGAGCCACCGATGGCTGCTGCTGCTCCTGCTGCGGCTGGTCCGAAGCCGTCTGGCGACAAGATCACCGTAGCTGCCGACGCATTGTTCGACTTCAACAAGGCGACGCTGCGCCCGCTCGGCAAGTCCAAGCTTGATGAAGTTGTCGCGATGTCCAAGCAGATCAAGCTGGAAGTGATCATCGCCGTCGGTCATACCGACCGCATTGGTTCCGATGCCTACAACCAGAAGCTGTCCGAGCGGCGTGCCGCGTCGGTCAAGACCTACCTGGTGAGCAAGGGCGTCGAAGCCAATCGGGTCTACACCGAAGGCAAGGGCGAGAAGCAGCCGGTTACCAAGCCTGGCCAGTGCGCGGGTGCGAAGAGCAAGAAGGTCATCGAGTGCCTGCAGCCTGACCGTCGTGTCGATATCGAACTGATCGGCACCAAGTAATCCAGGCAATGCTTGAGAAAAGCCCCGCTTAGGCGGGGCTTTTTTTCACGCTCTGTAAACCCCGTTCGGGCCATGATTACACCTGTCCAGGTCGTCGATCTGATTATCGAGGCACGCTGGGTCGTACCGGTTGATCCGGCCGGCGTGGTTCTTGACAACTACGCGGTGGTCGTCGACCACGGCCGGATCGTCGCGCTCCTGCCGCAGAGCGAGGCTGCCGGCCGCTTTTCCGCACGCTCCCGCAAGAACCTGGATCAGCACGTGCTGATCCCGGGGCTGGTCAATTTGCATACGCATGCGGCGATGAGCCTGCTGCGTGGTCTGGCCGATGACTTGCCGCTGATGGAGTGGCTACAGCAACACGTCTGGCCGGCCGAGGCGCTGCACGTTTCCGAGCAGTTCGTCCTTGACGGCACGATGCTGGCTTGCGCCGAGATGTTGCGCGCCGGTATCACCTGCTTCAACGACATGTATTTCTTTCCGGGAGCGGCTGCCGAGGCGGCGCGGGCCGCCGGAATCCGCGCCGTGATCGGCCTGATAACGGTCGATTTCCCGAGCAACTACGCGACTGACGCAGACGACTATCTGGCCAAAGGGCTGGCGGTTCGGGACCAGCTGTTGGACGAGCCGCTACTGTCTTTTTGTCTCGCGCCGCATGCGCCGTATACCGTCAGCGAGCGCAGTTTTTCCAGGGTGCTGACGCTTGCTGAACAGATTGAGTTGCCGATTCACCTGCACCTGCACGAAACCGTCCAGGAAATTGACGATAGCCTGAAACGCTTTGGCATGCGCCCGATCGAGCGTCTTCGCCGCCTCGGCCTGCTGAGTCCGGCTTTGATTGCGGTTCACGCGGTTCATCTTGAAGCGTATGAAATCGAACTGCTGGCCAAACACGGCTGTTCGGTCGCGCATTGCCCCAGTTCGAATCTCAAGCTGGCCAGTGGCATCGCGCCGATCGCTGAACTGTTTGCTAAAGGCATCAATATCGGCCTGGGCACCGATGGCGCCGCCAGCAATAATCGCCTCGACCTCCTGCAGGAGATGCGTTTGGCTGCTCTGCTCGCCAAGGGACGAAGTGGGCGTGCCGACGCCATCAACGCCCATCAGGTGCTGCGCATGGCGACGCTCGGCGGCGCCCGCGCGCTTGGCCTCGAAGCGTGTATCGGTTCGATCAGCGTCGGCAAGGCGGCCGACTTGTGCGCCATCAGCATCAACGACGTCGCGCTTGCTCCCTGCTACGATCCCGTGTCGCACCTCGCCTACGCAGTAGGCCGTGAGCATGTTTCTGACGTCTGGGTGGGTGGTCGGATACGCGTCGAAAGCGGGCAACTGGTTGAAAACAACGAAACTGGATTGATAAAACTGGCGCTCTTGTGGCAGAATAAAATTCGTCCGTGACGGGTTGGGTGAACAACGAGGCATAACAGGCCATGCGGACCGACTCCGCAGGCTTCAATTAACGAGGGAAACACAGATGAACAGAACTGCAAAGAAAATTACCCTGGTGGCCGTGCTCGGCGCCACTCTCGGCTTCGGCGCCTCGCTGGCTCAGGCACAGACTTCAATTCCACTGGATCGAGTGTACGTAATTGACTCACGCGGCGAAGTCGCGATGAGCGGCGCCGGCCTGTGCTGGCGGACGGGATTCTGGACGCCTGCCGGCGCTGCCAAGGATCCGGCTGGCTGTAAGTGCGACAAGGACTTGCTGCCGAAGGAAGTTTGCGAGCCACCGATGGCTGCTGCTGCTCCTGCTGCGGCTGGTCCGAAGCCGTCTGGCGACAAGATCACCGTCGCTGCCGACGCATTGTTCGACTTCAACAAGGCGACGCTGCGCCCGCTCGGCAAGTCCAAGCTTGATGAAGTTGTCGCGATGTCCAAGCAGATCAAGCTGGAAGTGATCATCGCCGTCGGTCATACCGACCGCATTGGTTCCGATGCCTACAACCAGAAGCTGTCCGAGCGGCGTGCCGCGTCGGTCAAGACCTACCTGGTGAGCAAGGGCGTCGAAGCCAATCGGGTCTACACCGAAGGCAAGGGCGAGAAGCAGCCGGTTACCAAGCCTGGCCAGTGCGCGGGTGCGAAGAGCAAGAAGGTCATCGAGTGCCTGCAGCCTGACCGTCGTGTCGATATCGAACTGATCGGCACCAAGTAAGCCAGCAGTGTTCGGCAAAGCCCTGCCTCGGCAGGGCTTTTTCGTTTTGCCTGCGGCACCGACGAGGGCTCCGAAGCTGACCGCAGGGTTCGCTCTTGGTGGCCATCAGCGGCTGCGCGGCGTTATTGCGCGAGCGCGCGGCGGCAAAGCACTTCCGAGGATTTCGCCGAGCGTCGGCGCGCGGCGTCGCCCAGGTCGGGCGGCGACGTTTTACGCACGCTCGATCAACTGCCGGGTGCGCCGCAAGGCTTCCGGTGCTGCGGCCGGACAGCGGACACCTGCGTCCGCTGGTCGTCCGTCACCTGTCATGGATACTACTGGCATGATGATTAACGCCGACCAGAACGAACTCGATAAATTCAGCCAGCTTGCCCACCGCTGGTGGGATCCGAACAGCGATTTCAAACCGCTGCACGATATCAACCCCTTGCGCCTGGCGTGGATCGATGGCCACTGTCAGCTGGCTGGCAAACGCGTGCTTGACGTCGGTTGCGGCGGTGGGCTGCTGTCCGAAGGAATGTGCGAAAAAGGCGCTACGGTGACCGGCATCGATCTTTCCGACAAGGCGCTGAGCGTTGCTCGCCTGCACCTGCTGGAGAGTGGCCGAGAGCTTGACTATCGCCAGATCTCGGCCGAGGAATTGGCCGCTCAACAAGCCGGTAGCTACGATGTGGTGACGTGTATGGAAATGCTCGAACACGTTCCCGATCCGGCCAGTACGGTCGCTGCCTGTGCGGCGCTGACCAGGCCCGGCGGGCATGTCTTCTTCTCGACCATCAACCGCAACCCGAAAGCTTATCTGCTGGCCGTGATTGGCGCCGAGTATGTCCTGCGGATGTTGCCCAAGGGCACCCACGACTATGCTCGGTTCATCAAGCCGTCCGAACTCGCGCGCTGGGTGCGAGCCGCCGGTCTCGAGCCCGATCAGCTGCGAGGGATGAGCTATAACCCCTTCAGCCGACACTACGCGCTCGGTACCGACAGCGACGTCAATTACCTCCTGCACACCGTCAAGAATGTTTGAAGCGGTACTGTTTGACCTCGACGGTACCTTCGCCGATACGGCGCCGGACCTTGCGGCTGCGCTCAATCGCTTGCGCGACGATCTTGGCATGCCGCGGGTGCCGCCGCAAGAGCTTCGCTCCCTGACCTCGCAGGGCGTGCGCGGGATGCTGAAAGCGGGCCTGGACATGCACCCGGGCGACGCGCGCTACGCGGAGTTTTATGAACGCTTCCTGCGCTATTACAGCCAGGATATCTGCGTCGAAACGACGCTCTTTCCAGGCGTTGACCAACTCCTGGGCGGTCTGGAAGGGCGTGGTTCGCCGTGGGGGATCGTCACCAACAAGGCGCAGCGTTTCACCCTGCCTTTGCTCGCCCGGCTGGGCTACGCGAAACGTGCGGCCTGCGTCGTCAGTGGTGATTCCGCGCCGCGTGCCAAGCCGGCGCCGCAACCGATGCAGCTGGCGTGTATGCTCATTGCCAGGAGCCCCGGAAGTTGCCTCTACGTCGGCGACGATTTGCGTGACATCCAGGCTGGTCGGGCGGCCGGCATGGTCACCGTCGCTGTACGCTATGGCTATCTTGGTGATGGAGATCCGATCGAAGCCTGGGGTGCCGACCATCTGGTTGACCATGCCGGCGAAATCGCCGCTCTGGTCGGTATCGACTGAGCGCGTTGTGGTAGCCAGCGGCCAGGCTGCCAATGCCTGAAATGCGAGTACAAGTAGCGATCCCCTGGAGTACAGCGATGATCAGAACTGCCCTAATTCTTTTCGCCCACGGCGCGCGTGATCCCGATTGGGCCGAGCCGATGCACCGCGTTCGTGCGTCCTTGCGCGAACACGCGCCAGCGACGCGTGTCGAGCTGGCTTTTCTCGAGTTCTTGCCACCGAACTTGCGCGATTGCGTCGAATCGCTGGTCGGCGAGGGATTCGAGCGCATCGTCGTGCTGCCGATGTTTATCGCCCGTGGTGGGCACCTGCAGCGCGACCTGCCACTGTTGCTCGACGAGTTGCAGCGGGAGTATCCGCGGACACGCTTTGAACTGGCCGGGACGATCGGCGAGGTCGAGAGCGTCGTTCAGGCCATGGCCGGCCATGCTCTGACGCTGATTCGTGCGGGCTGACGAGATGGCCAGGTCGCTGTCGCGCGTGCCAAGCGTGCCAATTGTCGATCCGCTTCGGCGCCCGCCACGACGCCTGGCGCGAACTGTGCGGCGCCCGGACAGCGGCCGTGCCTGAAGTCGGCTTTTCGCCAATCGGCTATCTGGCAACGCCGTTTCGCGATCGCTTCGGAATTCCCCGTCAGCCACGGCTGGCGCCACACGCGCGCGGTCAGCTGCGCCTCATTCGACCTTACGATCGCCCGGAGGCGGTGCGCGGGCTGGCGGCCTTTTCGCACGTCTGGCTCAGTTTCATCTTCCACCGCACTGCCGGCCGCTGGAGTCCGACGGTCAGGCCACCGCGCCTCGGCGGCAACGAGCGCGTCGGCGTCTTTGCCAGTCGCAGCCCTTTTCGCCCGAACCCATTGGGGCTGTCGCTGGTCGAGTTGCTGAGCGTCGACACGCGTGCCGGCGTGCTGCTGACTTTTGCCGGCGTCGATCTGCTCGACGGCACGCCGATTCTCGACATCAAGCCGTACCTTCCCTTCGTCGAGTGCGAACCGGCCGCACGCGGCGGCTTCGTCGCCGGTCCGCCGCCGCAGCTGGCGGTTTCTTTCAGCGCCCGGGCGCTCGCGCAGCTGTCGCAGCACGAGCAGCGCTGGCCCGATCTGGTCGCGCTGCTTGGCGAATTGCTGGCCCAGGACCCGCGTCCCGCCTATGCTGACGACCCCTTGCGGCAGTACGGCTTTCGCCTCTACGATATCGAGATCAAGTGGCGTTGTACGGCGGCCGGCGCGATCGTCGAAGAGGTGCTCGGGCCACTGGTCGACGGCTAGTGGCCGCATCAGGCGTGCCGCCGTGCGGCAACTGCCCGCTCGTGTCGGCGCAGGTCATGGCGGCTGCGTTACTATGGAATCGTCGGCACCAGCGCCCGGCCTGACCGGCAAGCCAGCCGGCATCGGGACGAGCTCTCGCCTGCTGCCGACCGGCGACCGCTGGCCGTCGAGAGTCATCACCTTGGAGAGAAATTCCATGAAAAAGTCGATCATGGTGCTGCTCGCAATGAGCCTTGCCGCACCGCATTTTGTTCTCGCTGGCGGCGGCGGGCGTGGGGGCTACGAGGCGTCCGGTACGGTAGTCGTTGGCGGCGCTTATGGCTATGGCCCGCGCGGTGCTTATCGGGGCGGCTATGGCGGTGGCGGCTACCGGGGCCCCAACGTTGGTGTCTATCTTGGTGCGCCGGTATTCTGGGGCGGCCCGTGGGGGCCGTGGGGGCCGCCCGCGTATTATCCGCCGCCAGTGGTCTATCCGTCGGTGGTCGCCGTACCGCCGCCGGTGGTCTATGTCGAGCGAACGCAGGCGCCGGCGAGTGAGCAGTCGCTGGAGTCTGGCTACTGGTACTACTGCCGGGAACGCGGCGGCTATTACCCGGCGATCATGCAGTGTCCCGGTGCCTGGGTGCAGGTCGCCCCACGCGCTGATTAGGCGCTAGCGTCGCGGCCGCACGGCTCCGGGGTCGCTGGGCGCCGTTTCATGGCGCGAGGCGCTCGCGGAGCCAGCGCTGCTCGCTGTCGAGTCGGTAGCGCAAGCGATCGTGCAAACGGCTCTTGCGGCCCTGCCAGAACTCCCAGGTGTCCGGCCGCAGGCGGTAGCCGCCCCAGTGCGGTGGCCGCGGTGGCTGCAACAGGAACCTGGCACCGTAGCGAGCGGCATTGGCCAGCAACACCGCGCGGCTGTCAATGACCTGGCTCTGCGGACTGGCCCACGCACCGATTCGCGAATCGAGCGGGCGACTGGCGAAGTAGTCGTCGCTTTCTGCCTCGCTGATCTTGTCCACCCGGCCTTCGATACGCACGACGCGCTCCAGTTCGACCCAGTGAAATTGCAGCGCGGCGCAGGGATTGGCGGCCAGCTCCTGGCCCTTGCGACTGCCGTAATTGCTAAACCAGGTGATGCCGTTGTCGTCGTAGCCCTTGATCAACACGATCCGCGTGGACGGTCGCATGCGGCTATCAACCGTCGCCAGCGTCATCGCATTCGGCTCGGGAAGCTGTGCGGCGATCGCTTCGGCGAGCCAGTGCGCAAACTGTACCAGGGGGTCGGCGTGCGACGCCGCCTCGCTGAGTTCGGCACGTTCGTAGCTTTTTCTGAGGTCGGCAAGACTGGTCATGGCGCTTAACGGGTCACTGAGGTGCTGCGGGAGTCGGGTTGGCGGCGGTGACGCTTTCTCGGCGCAGTCACCAAGAGCCGATTATCGTCCAGCCGGCTGCGGGTTTCCGATGAATTTTTTGCGCCAAGCGGTAGAGCCCCTGTGTTCGGTGACCAGGCGCGAAGGTCGCCGGCGCGCGCCACAGTCGCTAGACCTGCAGCCAGTCCTTGCGGAGCGCATTGCGTTTCTGCTCGAGCAACAGTTTGTGCTTGCCGCGTTCCGGGGCGCCGAGGACGACTGAAAACTCCATCAACTCGTCACGTCTGAAGGCATGCACCCGGACCGTTTCGCCGGCGTTTTTGCGACACAGCACGCGCTCGATAGTCGCTGCCGTAACGCGTAATCCGTCGATCGCCAGCAGCAGGTCGCCGGCCGACAGGCCGGCGACTTGTGCCGGGCTCGCTGCATAGACCGTAGCCAGGCGCAGCTCGTCGCCGCTGCTGCTGGTCTTGACGCCGAGCGTTGGTACGCCGGAGCCGTCGTCACGCTGTAGGCGGATACCGAACGGTTTCAGCAGCGCCGCGAGTGGCAACTCGGCCGTGCCATGGACCGCGTCGGCAAAAAAACGCTCGAGGTCGAGGCCAGAAAGCTCCTCGGCGAGCTGGCGGATGTCATCGTCGCCGACCGCCATGCCGCCGTGCTGGTCGCGTTCGCCGTGGCGTTGCCAGAGCACGCGCATCAGCTCATCGAGTGAACAGCGATTGCTGGTGCTGGCGCGCAGCGTCAGGTCCAGCGCGAGCGCGACCAGTGATCCCTTGGTGTAGTAGCTGACGACGGCATTGGGCGTGTTCTCGTTGGGCCGGTAGTACTTGGTCCAGGCGTCGAAGCTCGATTCGGCCAGCGTTTGCCGCCGCCGGCCGGGGTCGCGCTGGACCTTGTCGATGGTCGTGGCGATCAATCCCAGCCAGTCCTCGGCGGTGATCAGGCCGCAGCGTAGCAGCGCCAGATCGTCGTAATACGAGGTGAAACCCTCGAAAGCCCAGAGCAGCGTGGTGTAGTTCTCGGCGTCCAGATTGCAGTTGACGAAAGCGGCCGGTTTGATGCGCTTGACGTTCCAGCTGTGAAAGTATTCGTGGCTGCACAGGCCCAGGAAGTTTCGGTAGCGCTCGGGGGTGCCCTTCATGCCGCGGTAGGGCAGGTCGTCGCGGGCGCAGAGCAGGGCCGTCGAGGCGCGGTGTTCGAGGCCGCCGTAGCCGTCGCCGACGGCGGTAATCAGGAAAACGTAGTGTGGCATGGGCGCTGCTTCGCCGAAGAAACGGATCTGCCATTCGCAGATCCGTGTCAGGTCGGCCGTCAGTCGCGCCAGGTCGCAGTCATGGCGGCCGCTGATGGCTATTTCGTGGCGAATGCCGCAGGCGGTGAAACTGGCCAGCGAGAAGCTACCCATTTCGACCGGATAGTCGATCAGTTCGTCGTAGCTGGCAGCCCGGTAGACGCCGAAACCGTGATCTTTGGCGCCGCCTCGCCGATCGCTGGCAGGCGCCAGTGCGGTGGCCACCCGCCAGTTCGCGAAGCGCTCGCCGAGCGGCGGCTGGATATCGACCAGGCAGGGCAACTGCTGTTGGCCGAGCGGGCGCAAGAAGACGCTGCAGCCGTTGAAGAAGGCGTGCGTCTGATCGAGGTGGGCGCCGCGTACCGAGAGATCCCAGGCATAAACCTCGCAGATGATCGTCAGCGACGCGGCTGGGTCGAGTGCGGCTGCTTGCCAGGTGTGTTTGTCGACCTTCTGGAGAGCGATGGCGTCGCCGCTCGCCTCGGCGCGAATCGATACGATGTGGCGCGCGAAGTCACGGATCAGGTAGCTGCCAGGGATCCACGCCGGCAGGGCAAAGCGCTGGCCTGCCGGGTCGGCGGTGGCAAGCGTACAACGCACCTCGAAAATGTGCGCTTCCGGATGACTTGGGCGGATGCTGTAGCAGACTTTCGCGGACTTCATCTATGGTCTTCTCGTGCTTGACGGCATGGGCGGAATTGTACGGCTTGCACGCTGTCGGATGCTTGTCGGTCGCGGCCCGGGCTTCCCGGAGCCGGCAAAATATGGCCGCCGATCACCGTGTTCCCGTGCCTCAAGCCGCGCATGCTTCATGACCTGATCATCGCTAGGATCCCGACGCAAGTCGTGCCACAATGAATTGAGCAGGCATAGGCGCAACGTATTAATTCACTGTAGAAAATGGAAAAACGGAGACGGGGACGGGCGATGAAGGGTATCGGAAATTCAAAATGCTTGCTGTTTGCGCTAGCCTTGGCGACGGCATTGCTGTCCTGCCCGGCACTGGCCAAGGGCAAGGCCCAGGCCCAGGCCAAGCCCAAGGAGCTGACAGGGACCTTGCGGAAGATCAAGGAAACCGGTGTGATCACGCTGGGACATCGGGAGACCTCGATTCCGTTCTCGTACTACGACGATCAGCGAAACGTCATCGGTTATTCACAGGACCTGATGCTGAAGGTCGTCGAGGCCATCAAGGCGGACCTGAAGATGGCCGAGATCGATATCAAGTTGGTGCCGGTCACCTCGTCGAACCGCCTGGCGCTGGTTGGGAAAGGCTCGGTGGACATCGAATGCGGTTCGACCACCAACAATCGAGAGCGCCAGAAGCAGGTCAGCTTCTCGACGACCATCTTCATCATCGGTACGCGCCTGCTGACCAAGGCCGACTCCGGAGTCACCGATTTCCCCGACCTGGCGGGCAAGAACGTCGTCACCACCAAGGGAACCACGTCGGAACGTCTACTTCGCCGGATGAACGACGAAAAGAAAATGAACATGAGCATCATCAGTGCCAAGGATCACGGTGAGGCCTTCCTGCTCCTCGAAACCCGGCGTGCCGTCGCTTTCATGATGGACGACGCACTGCTCTACGGGGAAATGGCCAAGGCCAGGCACCCCGGCGATTGGCGGGTGGTCGGCAAGCCACAGTCGTTCGAGGCCTACGGTTGCGCCTTGCCCAGGGACGACTCGGCGTTCAAGGCGGCCGTCGATCGGGCGCTGAGCGAGGCGATGACCTCGGGTGAAGCCGAGAAGATCTACGCGAAATGGTTCATGCAGCCGATCCCGCCGAAAGGACTGAATCTCGACTTCCCGCTCTCGGACGCGATGAAGGCGCTTTACAAGGCGCCAAACGACAAGGCATACGAGTAGCGGGTTGGCTGTTCCGGGGCCTGCCGGCCTCGGCAATCCGTGTGACCTGAAAAGGAGGCTCCCAATGTTGAAAGAGACGCTTACTACCCGCTGGCTGCTCGCCTTGCTGGCGAGTGTCCTGGTCAGCAGCGCTGCACTGGCTGCGGACAAGCCGAATGTCGTCATTCTGGCTACCGGTGGCACGATCGCCGGGGCCGGTGCCGAGGCCACCAACAGCGCGACCTATCAGGCGGCGAAGGTGCCCGTCGACAAGCTCATTGCCGGCGTTCCACAGTTGGCCGCGGTGGCCAACGTGCGCGGCGAACAGATTTTCCAGATTGCTTCGGAGAGCATCACCAACGACAATCTGCTGGCGCTGGGCAAACGCGTTTCGGCACTGGTCAAGCAGAGCGACGTCGATGGCGTGGTGATTACGCACGGTACCGATACGCTCGAGGAAACCGCCTACTTCCTGAACCTGGTGGTGCACACCGATAAGCCGATCGTGGTCGTCGGCTCGATGCGACCCGGTACGGCGATGTCGGCTGACGGCATGTTGAACCTGTACAACGCGGTCAGCGTCGCAGCCAGCAAGGATGCGCGCGGCAAAGGCGTGCTGGTGACGATGAACGACGAGATCAGCAGTGGCCGCGATGTCGCCAAGACGGTCAATATCCGGACCGAGGCGTTCAAGAGTCCCTGGGGGCCTCTGGGAATGGTCGTCGAGGGCAAAAACTACTGGTTTCGCCTGCCTGCCAAGCGGCATACCATGAACTCCGAATTCGACATCGACAAGATCGAAGCCTTGCCGTCGGTCGGCATCGCCTATGGCTATGGCAACGTTTCCGACACCGCCTACCGCGCCTTGGTCGCCAACGGTGCCAAGGCGATCATCCATGCGGGGACGGGAAATGGTTCGGTGAGCAAGGCGGTGGTGCCGTTCCTCGTCGAGGCGCGTGGTCAGGGCGTGCAGGTCATTCGTTCTTCGCACGTCAATGCCGGTGGTTTTGTCCTGCGCAACGCCGAACAACCCGACGACAAGTACGACTGGGTGGTGGCACACGACCTCAACCCACAAAAGGCGCGAATCCTTGCCACCGTGGCGCTGACCCAGACGCAGGACAGCAAGGAGCTGCAGCGGATGTTCTGGGAGTACTGACTGCCTCTGGCGGTTGCTTGATGAGGGGTAAGCGGTCCGATGCGACCGCTTACTCTGCCGTCCGACTGCGGCGGCACTGGCGCTGGTCGCCAAGGTGGCTTGACCCCGGATCCACGGATCAATAAAGAGGAGAGCGGCATGGTAGTCCTTACAGAATCGACCCTCAACCTGCGTCGCAACCTGCGCGAGATTGCCGAGCAGCAGAACCTGTCGGCGCGGGTTGACGAGTACCTTGAATACTATTTCGGTGACGTCGAACTAGACGATGCGGCCGACGCGGCTCCCGAAGACCTCCTTGGCGCGGCCGTTCAGCATTTCCGGCTGGGCGAGGTGCGAGTCCGGGGACAAGCCCCTGTTGCTCTCTACACGCCGGATTTTGACCGTCATGGCTGGCATTCTCCGCATACCGTGATCGACATCGTTACCGACGACATGCCGTTCCTGGTCGATTCGATCACCATGGTCGTCTCGCGACATGGTCTGGTCATTCAGCGCCTGCTGCACCCGCTGCTGGGCGTCGAGCGCAGCGCTGAAGGCGGCTTGCTACGCACGCAGTCGCGCGGTGCCGCCGCCAGCCAGACGGAATCCTGGATTCATTTGGAGATCGACCGGGTCGGCGATGCCACGCTGCTCGACCAGTTGCGCCAGGAGATCGCCGGCGTCCTTGCCGATGTGCGGGCGGCCGTCGAAGACGTGGCGAGCATGCATCAGCGAATGCGCGAGGCATACGACGAGATGCTCGCGGCGAAGACCGCCGATGGCGACGAAGTGGCGGCGTATCTGGACTGGATCGGAGTTAACAATTTCGTCTTTCTCGGCTACGCCGATTACCGCATCGCCAGCGGCGAGGGCGTGCTTGAGCGCGTTGCCGAAAGCGGTCTGGGGATTCTTCGGCACGCCGACCACCCGGGCTTTGGCCGCTGCCTGGCAGGAATTCCTGGCGTCGTCGCCGAATTGTCCAGCGATGCGCTGCCGGTGCTGCTGGTCAAGACCGACGCCCGGTCGACCGTTCATCGCTCGGCCTACCTCGATTTCATTGGTGTCAAGTGCTACGACGCCGCAGGCCAGGTGATCGGTCTGCGGGCGCTGGTCGGCCTATACACGGCGCACGTCTACCACGTCGCCGCGACCGACATTCCGATCCTGCGTCGCAAGATCGCCGCGGCCCGCGCGGCGATCGGCTTCGCGCCGCGCAGCCATCGCGAAAAGACCCTGGTCAACGTGCTCGAAACCTATCCGCGTGACGAGTTGATCGAGATCGCTCAAGACGATCTGCGATCGATCGTGCGCGGCATCGTCTCGGTCTACGAACGCGAGCAGGTGCGCGTTTTCATGCGCAACGACGCCTGGGGGCGCTACGTTTCGGCGATGGTCTATATGCCGCGCGACCATTTCGACACCAAGCTGCGCAAACGGATCTCGGCACTGTTCCATGAAACTCTGGCCGCCGACCACGTCGAGTTTTTTATCATGCTCGGTGAGTCGCGGCTGGCGCGGCTGCATTTCATCGTGCACACGCCGGTCGGCACCCGCTATCACTACGATGCCGAAGCGATCGAAAGGCAGGTCGCACGCATCGTTCGTGGCTGGGCCGACGAGCTGAAGCACAATCTGATCGGCCATTACGGCGAGGAACGTGGCAACGCCCTGTTGCGTCGCTACGTCCCCGAGCTGCCTTTGTTTTATCAGGAGCGGGTCACTCCGGCGTCGGCGGTGTCCGATCTCGAGCGCCTCGAGACCGCCGAGCACAGTGGTCGCGTCGAGGTCAAGCTGAGCGCTGCGCAAGGTGACGACGGCGCCCACCAGCACCTGAAACTCTTCCGTCGTGGCCGTCCGCGGCCGCTGTCGGCGATCTTGCCGATTCTCGAAAACCTTGGCCTGACGGTGCTTTCCGAGCAGCCCTTCAATCTGCCCAAGAGCGATCTGCACGTCGCCGATTTCGCCGTGCAGCTGCCGGACCCGGCGGCACTCGACGACGATGGCACCCGGCAGGCGTTCGTCGAGTTGCTTGAGCGCCTGCTGCGCGACGAGGCCGAGAATGATGGATTCAACCGGTTGGTGCTGCTGGCCGGTCTCAACGGCCGGCAGGTCGGCATCCTGCGCGCCTACCGGCGTTACCTGCTGCAGGCCGGGCTGCCCTTCAGCCAGGCGTTCATCGAACAGTGCCTGGCGACCCATTTCCGGATTACCCGTGGCCTGGTCGACCTGTTCGAAGCCTTGTTCTCGCCGGCAGCCGACGACACGCGCGCCAAAGAGATTTCCGACGAGCTGAGCGAGGCTTTGTTGCAGGTCAGCAACCCCAACGACGATCGTATCCTGGCCGCCTTGCAGACGGTCATTGAAGCGACGCAGCGGACCAATGCCTATCAATCGGCGATTGATGGCAAGGCCAGGGATTACGTGTCGTTCAAGCTCTCGTCCAGAGACATCCCGTTCCTGCCGCAGCCGGTGCCGCTGTACGAAATTTTTGTCTATAGCGAGCGTATCGAAGGCGTGCACCTGCGCGGCGCGAAAGTGGCCCGTGGCGGCCTGCGCTGGTCTGACCGGATGGAAGACTTCCGCACCGAGGTGCTTGGCCTGGTCAAGGCGCAGATGGTGAAAAACGCGGTGATCGTCCCGCTCGGTTCGAAGGGTGGCTTCGTCTGCAAGCGGCTGCCGCCGGTTGGCGATCGTGAAGCTTTTCAGGCTGAAGGAGTCGCCTGCTACAAGACCTTCATTCGCGGCCTGCTTGATCTTACCGACAACCTGGTCGATGGTCAGGTCGTACCGCCAGCGGGTGTGCGCCGTCGTGACGGCGATGATGCCTATCTGGTGGTCGCCGCCGACAAGGGAACGGCGACCTTCTCGGACATCGCCAACTCGATCGCCATCGAGTACGGTTTCTGGCTGGGTGACGCCTTCGCTTCGGGTGGCTCGGTCGGTTACGACCACAAGAAGATGGGCATCACCGCCAGGGGCGCCTGGGAGGCGGTCAAGCGGCACTTCCGCGAGCTCGGGCTCGATATCCAGACGCAGCCGTTCACCGTCGTCGGTATCGGCGACATGTCCGGCGACGTTTTCGGCAATGGCATGTTGCTCTCACCGGCGATCAAGTTGCTGGCGGCCTTCGATCACCGGCATCTGTTCCTCGACCCTGACCCCGATCCGGCGCTCAGCTTTGCCGAGCGACAACGGCTCTTTGAACTGCCACGCTCGTCGTGGCTGGACTACGATACGACGCTGATTTCCAGTGGCGGCGGGGTGTGGTCGCGCGCCGCCAAGACCATTCCCTTGTCACACGAAGTGCGTGCCTGGCTGGGGACGACGGCGATCCAGCTGCCGCCGCATGAACTGATCAAGATTCTTCTGCAGGCGCCGGTCGATCTGCTCTACAACGGCGGCATCGGGACCTACGTCAAATCCAGCAGCGAGAGCCATCAGGACGCCAGCGACCGTGGTAATGACATCTTGCGGGTCGATGGCAGCCAGTTGCAGGCACGGGTGGTTGGCGAAGGCGGTAATCTCGGGCTGACGCAGCCGGGCCGGATCGAGTTTGCGCTCGCCGGGGGTAGGATATTCACCGACGCGATCGACAATTCGGCTGGCGTCGATTGCTCCGACCACGAAGTTAACATCAAGATCCTGCTGGCCGGGCTGATCCGCCGTGGCGATTTGACCGGCAAGCAGCGCGATACCTTGCTGGCGTCGATGACCGACGAGGTCGGGCGTCTGGTCCTGGCCGACAATTATCAGCAGACGCAGGCGATTGCGCTCGAAGCCGCGGCGGGTGCGCAGCTCATCGAAGGGCATGCGCGTTTCATCCGCGCTCTCGAAGCCAAGGGTGCCCTGCGGCGCAGCATCGAATCCCTGCCTGACGACAAGCGGCTTGCCGAGCGCGCGCAGCAGCAGCGCGGGCTCACCGCGCCAGAGCTCTCGGTCCTCCTGGCTTATGCCAAGATCACCTTGAAGGAAGCCATTCTGGCCTCGGATCTGCCCGACAACGAGGATGTCTACGAGCTGCTGGTGAACTACTTCCCGGCGGCTGTCCTCGGTCAGTGCAGCGAACTGTTGCCGGTGCACCCCCTGAAGCGAGACATCATTACCACCCAGCTGGTCAATCGGCTGGTTAACCGCATGGGAACGATTTTCGTCATGCAGGTCAGCGACGAAAGTGGTGCCTCGCCGGCGCAGGTGGCCGGTGCCTGGTACGCGGCGAGCAGCGTCCTCGACGCCGAAACGCTGTGGCACGACGTCGAGTCGCTGGACCTGATGCTTGACGCCAGCGCTCAGATGGAGCTGATGGCTGGCTTGCGGGTGCTGACCGCCGAGGCCACGCGCTTGCTGCTGCCCCAGCATGTCGCCGGTGCCTCGATCGCGCAGATGGTCGCCGACTACCAGCTGGCGGTGCTGGACTGCATGGATCGTATGCGTGCCGGGCGTACCGGCTCGGAAGTCGTCGCCGCGCTGATCGAGGGGCGCGCCGACATTGTCGTCGCCTTCGAACTGGTCAATCTGGCGCGTGCCTGTGCGTACCCGCTGGCCGACGTCGCGCAGGCGCTGAGTGCTCTCGTCGAGCAAATCGACCTGGATTGGCTGGGCGCTGCCGTCAATCGTTTGCCGGCAGGTAATCGCTGGCAGGCGCGGGCCCGTGCGCAGCTCAGCGCCGAGCTGAGGACTCTTCGACAGCACCTCTTGCAGCAGATTCTCGGTAGCCGCTTGCCGCCGATCGGTGACGCGGCGGCCGTGCTCGATGAACTGAAGAGCAACGTCCCGCAGGATCTGGCGATGCTTTCAGCCGGTCTGGCAGAAATCAGGCGCTTGCTGGCGTCCTGAGGCGGCCGCCGAGCAGACGCCGCCCTGGCCTGGCAGTCGCCGGCCAGGGCGGCGTTCGCGAAACGGCCGGCAAGCCATGAGCGCCGTTGGCGCTTGACTTGCTGTGGCCGATGTCTGCGCTAGAGCTGTCGTCCGCGCGCCGCCTGTTTCCGTCACACCGATCGGCGGTGGCGCGTTCTCGCCCTTGGGCCCGGCGGCAAGACTCGCTTCGCGTGCCGCGCCGAGCGGCGAGCAGGGAGCGCTTAAGGGGCGCGCGAGCGACCCGTGATGCGTCGCGCCGAGCAGCATAATTATGCATTTCGCCGAGAATGGCGGGGTATTCTGGTGTACAATTGCTTGCCAGCTGCGAAGCCTTGACGGCTCGCCAATCCCCTCAGGATCCTTGATGCCGCTGCCCCCTGCCACCGCCGAACGCACCCGCATGCACGTCCGCAGTGTCCAGCTCGAGGGCTACAAACGCGACGACGGCTGCTGGGACATTGAGGCGCGTCTGGTCGACGTCAAGGATCACGACTACCCGCTGTCATCGGGTCTGCGCAAGCCGGGTGAGGCGGTGCACGACATGCGGGTGCGGGTGACCATCGATTACCAGATGAACGTCCTCGACGCGGCGGCCAGCGTTGACGCCATGCCCTACGCTGGATATTGCGAGCGGATTGCCCCGGCCTACGCGCAGTTGATCGGGCTCAATCTTTTCCATGGCTTTCGCACGGCGGTCAAGAACCTGTTCCGCAGTACCCGCGGTTGCTCGCATCTCAGCGAGCTGCTGATGTCCCTGCCGACCGCGGCGTTGCAAACCTTCGCCAGTGACGTGCGCGACAACGACGATAGCGGGCACAAACCCTATCAGCTTGATCGTTGCCACGCACTGGAGTCGCATTCGGACGCGGTCCAGCGTTATTACCCACGCTGGTACCGTGACCAGAAGCCCGGGTAGGAAGCTCTGCTCGTGGTTCCTTACGTATCGCATGTTTTGTACGTTTCGCAACCTTAACTCAAGCAAGGAAAGCGCATGAAAATTCACGAATATCAGGGCAAACAGCTCCTGAAGAAGTTCGGCGTTGTCGTTCCGCGCGGGGTGTTCTGTCAATCCGTCGATGAAGCGGTCAAGGCAGCCGAATCCCTGGGTGGCAAACTCTGGGTGGTCAAAGCGCAGATTCACGCTGGTGGTCGCGGCAAGGGCGGTGGGGTGAAGGTCGCCAAGTCGCTGGACGAAGTCCGCGAGTTCGCCGGCCAGATCCTCGGCATGCAGCTGGTCACTCACCAGACCGGCCCGGTCGGCCAGAAGGTGCGCCGGCTGTTGGTCGAGGAGGGTGCCGACATCCGCAAGGAATACTACGTGGCTGCGCTGACCGATCGCACGACGCAGACGGTGGCGATGATGGCTTCCTCCGAGGGCGGCATGGACATCGAGAAGGTTGCCCACGACACCCCGGAAAAAATCCTCAAGGTCTTCGTCGACCCCGAGGCAGGACTGTCCACCGCGCAGGCGGCCGAACTGGCGACCGGTATCGGCGTTCCGGCCGAGTCAGTCGATCGCGCGGTCGCGGCGCTGCAGGGCCTGTTCAAGTGCTACATGGAAACCGACGCCTCGCTGGCCGAGATCAACCCGTTGATTCTCGAGGGTGACGGCAACATCAAGGCGATCGACGCCAAGTTCAACTTCGATTCGAACGCGCTCTATCGCCAGCCCGAGATCGTCGCTTTCCGCGACCTCGACGAAGAGGACCCCGACGAACTCGAGGCGTCCAAGCACGACCTCTCGTACATTTCGCTCGACGGCAACATCGGTTGCCTGGTCAACGGCGCCGGCCTGGCGATGGCGACCATGGATACCATCAAGTACTTCGGCGCCGAGCCGGCCAACTTCCTCGACGTCGGCGGTGGTGCGACTACCGAGAAAGTGACTTCGGCGTTCCAGATCATGCTCAAGAATCCCAAGGTCAAGGGCATTCTGGTGAACATCTTCGGCGGCATCATGCGCTGCGATACGATCGCCACCGGCGTCGTCGCCGCGGCGCGCGAAACGCACCTCGCGGTGCCGCTGGTGGTCCGCATGAAGGGGACCAACGAAGACATCGGCAAGAAGATCCTCAGTGATTCGGGTCTGCCGATCATCACTGCCGATACCATGGCTGATGCCGCCACCAAGATCGTTGCTGCGGTCAAGTAAGGAGCCAACATGTCGATTCTGATTAACAAAGACACCAAGATCATCACCCAGGGCATGACCGGCAAGACCGGGCAGTTTCATACCGAGAAGTGCCAGGAATACGCCAACGGCAAGAACTGTTTCGTGGCCGGCGTCAACCCCAAGAAAGCCGGCGAGAGCCTGCTCGGCATCCCGATCTTCGGCTCGGTCAAGGACGCTGCTGTCGCAACAGGCGCGACCGTCTCGGTGATCTACGTGCCGCCGCCCGGTGCGGCTGCCGCGATCTGGGAAGCCGTCGAAGCCGACCTCGACCTGGTGGTGTGCATTACCGAAGGCATTCCCGTTCGCGACATGCTGATCGTCCGCAACCGGATGAAAAAGCGTGAAGCCGCTGGCGGCAAGAAGACGCTGCTGCTCGGCCCGAACTGCCCTGGCCTGATCACCCCGGATGAAGTCAAGATCGGCATCATGCCCGGTCACATCCATCGCAAAGGGCGCATCGGCGTCGTTTCGCGTTCGGGAACGCTGACCTACGAAGCAGTCGGCCAGTTGACCGAAATCGGTCTCGGCCAGTCGACCGCTGTCGGTACCGGCGGTGACCCGATCAACGGACTGAAGCATATCGACATCATGCGGATGTTCAACGACGACCCCGACACCGATGCTGTAATCATGATCGGCGAGATCGGCGGTCCCGATGAAGCTGACGCTGCGATGTGGTGCAAGGCCAACATGAAGAAGCCGATCGTCGGCTTCATCGCTGGTGTTACGGCGCCGGCCGGCAAGCGCATGGGTCACGCCGGTGCGCTGATCTCCGGCGGTGCCGATACCGCTGACGCCAAGCTGGCGATCATGGAAGAGTGCGGCTTCACGGTGACTCGTGATCCGTCGGAAATGGCCAGACTGATCACGAAGCTGATCTAACGCAGCGAGCTGGCCTGCGCGCCAGGTACGAAGGGCAGGCTGCGGTCTGCCCTTTTTTTTTGGCAATGGTCGGCCGCCGATTGCTGGCGGCCATTTGCCGGTAGAATCGTCAATACCGCGCTGCAGCGTGTGGCAAGCGCGGCAGCTGGGCGATCATGCCAATTGTTTGACGAGGGTCTGAGGAAGAAATGGCACTGTTCCTGACTGAAAAAGATGTTGAGCAACTGTTGACTATGCCGTTGGCGCTGGAGGCGGTTGAGGAGGCGCACCGTCAGCTGTCGTCGTCGGGCGCGTGCGACGTTCCGCGGCAACGGACACGCATGCCGCAGACGACGCTGCATATTCTGCAAGGCGCCTTGCCGCAGCTTGACGCCATCGGCTACAAGGCCTACACCAGCAACCGCTCGGGCGTGCGTTTTCTGGTGCACCTGTTTCAGGCATCGAGCGGCCGCCTGCGGGCGGTGATTGAAGCCAATCGGCTGGGTATGATGCGTACCGCCGCGGCGTCTGGCGTTGCCACGCGCTGGCTGGCCAGGCCCGATGCGCAGGTGGCCGGGGTGTTCGGCGCTGGCTGGCAAGCCGAGGGACACCTTGAAGCCTTGGCCGCCGTGCGCGGCTTGCGGCGGGTCAAGGTGCATGCGCGCAATGCCGAGCGGCTGGCGGCTTTCTGCGCGCGGATGGCCGAGCGCTTGGGAATCGACGTCGTCCCGGTGGCCTCTGCCGAAGAGGTGGTGCGTGGCAGTGACATCGTCAGCACCGTCACGACTGCGTCGGCACCACTCTTCAGCGCCGACTGGCTGTCTCCTGGTACGCATATCAATGCCGCTGGTTCAAATTCGCTGATTCGTCGCGAAGTGGGTGAAGATGTCGTCAAGCGCTGTTCCACGATTGTCGTCGATAGCGTCGAAACGGCGCTTCGCGAGTCCGGCGATCTACTGCCTTTGTTCGAGAAAGGGCGCTTGCAGGCGCGCAGCCTGGTCGAACTCGGTGACGTGATCTGTCATCGGCAACGTGGGCGCACGGGCGACGACGAGATCACCCTGTTCGAATCACAGGGAATGGCTGTGCAGGACTTGGCGCTTGCGGTTCGCCTCGAGGCGTTGGCGCAGGCGCGTGGCTTGGGCGTTGAATTGCCTTATGGCGATTAGTGTCGGCTGTCGGCACAATGAGCGACTCGATGAGCACTGCTGCGGTCGACTGCTGGCGGCTGCCGCGGCGAGCATCGGCGATGCGTGATCGTGGTCTGGCGGTTGGCGGCCATTGATTTCACCGCGGGGAGATCAACGGCGGTGGTTGCGGCCGGCTGGTCAGTTATCTGGAGAATATGTGGGAAATAGTCTCTTGGGAGCGCTGGAAATCGCCACCCGGACCGATCCCGGGGTGGTGCGAAGGCAGAACGAAGACTCGGTATTTGCCGATGCCGACCTCGGTCTGGCCATCCTGGCCGACGGCATGGGGGGTTACAACGCCGGCGAAGTGGCCAGCGGCATGGCGACGCAGATCCTGTCAAGCCGGCTCGAAGCGGCGTTCAAGGGGAAAACGGCGCAAGGATCCGCGCCTGGCAGCATTGACACCGTCGCGCAGCGTTTGCTGCTGGAGTTCATCGCCGAGGTGAACTCGGCGATCTATCGTGCGGCCGAGGGTCAGGCGCAGTTCGGCGGGATGGGCACGACGCTGGTTGCTGCTGTGTTTTGCGACGACCGCTTGATCGTTGCTCATATTGGCGACTCGCGCTTGTATCGTCTGCGCGGCGAGGAATTCGTGGCCTTGACGCGCGACCACTCGCTGCTGCAGGAGCAGATCGACAGTGGTGAAATATCGCGGGAAGAAGCGCGCTACTCGGCGAACCGCAATCTCGTAACGCGAGCCGTCGGCATCGATCCCGAGGTGGAGACCGAGGTTCACGTCCACCCGGTGCGCCCTGGCGACGTCTATCTGCTCTGTTCGGACGGTCTCTACGACATGGTCGAGGAGAGCGATATGCAGCACGCGCTGGAGATGTCCGCTGCCAATCTCGAACGTGCCGCTGCAGAGTTGATCCAGATGGCCAACGACAGTGGTGGCGAAGATAATATTTCGGTGGTGGTGATCAAGGTTTTGCACGAATTTCCGGCTGGCCGGGGACGTTGGTCGAAACTCTGGTCATGGTTTAGATAAGGACAGGCGATGGCAAAGCTGATACTCAGCATGGATGGTCTGGTGCTCAAGGAAATCCCGTTGCTTAAGGAGCGCATGAGTATCGGCCGCAAAGCGCATAACGACATCCAGATCGACAATATGGCCATCAGTGGCGAACATGCCGCCGTGGTGACCATCCTTAGCGATTCCTTCCTTGAGGATCTGAATAGCACCAACGGCACGGTGGTCAATGGGCAGTCGATCAAGAAGCACTTTCTCAAGGACGGCGACGTCGTCGAGCTTGGTAAGTACAAGATGAAGTATCTGGCCGTCGCAGTGGCTCCCGGAGAAGTTTCGGAATACGACAAAAGTATGTTGTTCCAGTCCGGTCCGCTGCCTGACGTGGCCAGGCTCGGCGAGCCAGCAGTGACTGTGGCGCCAGCGCCGGCAGCGGCTGGCACGCTGCCGCCGGCGGCCATTCAGTTGCTTACTGGCTCCAATGCGGGTCGCGAACTGCAACTGACCAAGACGCTGACGACGCTTGGCAAGCCCGGCCTGCAAGTGGCGGTGATTGCCAGGCGGCCGCATGGTTACTTTCTGACGCATGTCGAGGGCAAGCACTTTCCGCTGGTCAACGGCCAGGTGCTTGACGCGCAGGCGCATTGTCTGCGCGACCACGATGTCATCGAAATAGCCGGGGTGAAGATGGAATTCTTCCTGAAAAACTGATGAACGGCGGTCTTCGGGCTGGGCGCCGCCGGCAGTTCGTGCGTCGCTGCTGCAGCCTGGCGCCACCCCTTGAAGTGGAGGGTCGAGCGAAGCGATCATGAAAGTAAGGGTGCTGGGCTGTAGCGGCGGGATTGGCGGCTGTCATCTGCGGACCACGTCGATGCTGGTCGACCATGACTTGCTGGTCGATGCCGGAACGGGCGTCGCCGATTTGTCGCGCGACGAACTGGCCAGCATCGACCATGTGTTCCTGACGCATTCACATCTCGATCACATCGCTTCGCTACCCTTGCTGATCGATTCGGTCAGCGATCTGCGCGAGAAAGCCCTGATCGTTCATGCGACGGCCGCGACCCTCGAAATCATCGCCAAGCACATCTTCAACTGGGCCATCTGGCCAGATTTCAGCGTCATTCCGAGCCGCGAGAAGCCGCTGATGGAATATCGAGCAATCAAACTCGGCGAGTCGGTCCAGCTGGGGCAGCGGACGATTACCGCGCTCCCTGCCGAGCATACCGTGCCGGCGGTTGGCTATCAACTTGACTCGGGAGTCGGTAGCCTGGTGTTTACCGGCGATACGACGGTCAATGACTCGTTTTGGCCAATCGTCAACGGCATCGCCAATCTGCGATATCTACTGATCGAAACCGCTTTCGCCGACCGTGAACGGCGGCTTGCCGAAATTTCCAAGCACCTGTGCCCAAGCATGCTGGCCAGCGAATTACGCAAGCTGGCCAGGGAGGCCGAGATCTACATCAGTCATCTCAAGCCGGGCCAGGCGACGCTGACGATGGCTGAAATCGCCGCGTGCGCCGGCGATTTCAAGCCAAAAATGTTGCAGAACAATCAGGTTTTCGAGTTCTGAAAGCGGCTTGGCAAGTCGTTTCGAGTCGCCGAGATGCGCGGCGCCAAGGAACAAGATTGGCCACGCGGTGGCTTGATTGACCCCTTTTGAGTACCGGAGAGAGCTTTTGAACGCGATCATCATCCCTGGCTCGTGCTCTTTGTTAGCCGCTCATGACGGCTACGAACGCCTTTGCCGGGAGGTATAGCAATGGTCACCAGCTGGTCGCTTGACAACAGCGACATGAGTCGTCGGCTGGGGTTCTTCAAGAACCTGCAGCGGGTCACCAACAAGATCCACGCGACGAGCAGCTCCGATGAAATCCTCCTCGAACTGTCCGAGGATATCTGTGAGCTGTTTCACTGCCAAAGGCTGACCATCTACCTGCTTGGCGAAGATCGGCAGAGTATTGTCGCCAAGGTCAAGACCGGGCTTGCCTCGCACCAGGACATCACGCTGCCGATCTCCGAGCAGAGCATCGCCGGCTACGTTGCGGCGACCGGCAAGTCGGTCAATATCCGCGATGTCTATGACCAGGCGGAGTTGCTGAGCCACAGTCCGCGCTTGCGTTTCCTCGACGAAGTCGACCGGCACAGCGGCTATCGTTCACGGCAGATGCTCGTTGCGCCGATCGTCGGCGCCGAGAACGACGAACTGCTCGGGGTCGTGCAACTGATCAACAGTCGCTCTGATTCGCCTTTCCCAATGGTCGCCGAAGAAGGAGTGCAGGCGCTCGCGCAGACGCTGGCGGTGGCCTTTGCGCAGCGCCGAAAGGCCCGCCCGCCGGTCGACAGCAAGTACGCTTCGCTGGTCACTGCTGCCGTCGTGTCCGGTGGCGACCTCGATCGCGCCGAGCAGTTGGCACGCCAGCAGAACGTCGATATCGAGGAGGTATTGGCGACGCAATTCGGCGCCTCTTCGCAGATCAATTTGCTCGGCGACGTGTGTGCCGAAGTCGATGGCGATGAAGCGGGTGGTGCCGGCCATGACAGCGCAGAGCTCGTCGCCGACGGCGAAGCGCTCCGGCTGGCGAACAAGATCATCGTCGATGCCTGCCAGCAAGGCGCTTCCGACATCCACATCGAACCCCGGCCGGGCAAGGAAATGACGCTGATTCGCTTCCGCCGTGACGGCGCGTTAGCGCCCTACAGCGAAGTCCCGGCGCTTTGTGGTCGGGCCTTGATCGCCCAACTCAAAATGATGTCCGGCCTCGACGTCGCCGACCAGCGTCGGCCACAGGACGGCAAGCTGAAGTTCAAGAAGTGGGGGCCGCTGGATGTCGCGTTGCGCGTGCTCACGCTGCCGACGACGGGCGGAATGGAGGACGTCGTGTTGCGCCTGCTCGCCACCGGCGAAGTGATGCGGCTCGATGACCTCGGCGTTGCGCCAGCTCAGCTGATGCGGTTGCGGGCGCTGATCGCCAGACCCGGCGGGCTGTTCTTGGTCTGCGGCCCGAGCGGATCAGGAAGAACCACCACCCTGCACTCGCTTGTGAGTGAACGTAACCGGCCGGAAACGAAGATCTGGACCGCCGAAGACCCGCTCGAAATTACCCAGAATGGCCTACGTCAGGTGCCGGTCAACGAGAACACCGGGCTCGACCTGGCGACCGTGATGCGCGCATTTCTGCGTGCCGACGCGGACGTGATCATGGTCGACGAAATCGGCGACCGGGAAACCGTCGCCATCGCTGTCGAAGCGGCGCTGAACGGCCGCCTGGTGTTGGCCTCACTGCGCTCCGGCAGCGCGCCGGGGTCGATCAAGCGCTTACTGGCGATGGGCACTGACCCGGGCAATCTTGCCGAGGCGCTGCTCGGTGTTGTCGCCCAGCGCCTCGTCCGGCGCTTGTGCGAGTCGTGCAAAGAGGCCTATCAGCCGACGCCCACAGACGTCCGGCTGCTTCTCCAGGAGTACGGCGCCGAAGTCGCAGCAAGCACGCGATGGCAGGCTGATGCGCAGGCCGCAGCCGACGGCGTGCATGGTGATTGGCTGCGGCAATACGGCAGCGACGGCGCTTTCACACTCTACCGCGCGCGTGGCTGTCCAGCCTGTGGCGGTAGCGGCTACCAGGGTCGCGTTGGTCTGCACGAATTGCTGGTCGGTAGTGAATTGATCAAGCCGCAGATTCAGGCGCGCGCGCGGGTCGGCGACTTGCTCGCCAGCGCGCTCAGCGAAGGCATGCGTACGACGAAGATGGATGGCATCGAGAAAGTCCTCGCCGGCGTCACCGACCTCAAACAGGTGCGCACGGCGTGCATCAAATAGCGGTAGCGCGCAGCTAGTGGCGATGACCCGGGGGTGCGCTCGCCATGCTCCCGCCTCTCAGGCGTAGACCTCGGCGGCCCGCAATGGCGTTCCCAGCTGGTCCTTGGCGGACAGCGCCGGCGGGCCATCGAGCGGCCAGCGGATACCGATTTCCGGGTCGTTCCACATAATGCATCGTTCGTCTTCGGGTGCGTAGTACGCGGTAGTCTTGTAAAGGAAATCGGCCGTTTCGGAAAGCACCAGGAAACCGTGCGCACAGCCCGGTGGAACCCACAACATGCGCTGATTTTCGCTGCCAAGCTCGAAGCCCTGCCAGCAGCCGAATGTCGGCGACGAACGGCGCAGATCGACGGCTACATCGAATACCGCTCCGCTGCTGACCCGCACCAGCTTGCCCTGCGGTTGGCGCAGCTGGTAGTGCAGTCCGCGCAAGACGCCCCTGGACGAACGTGAATGGTTGTCCTGAACGAAATCGGTGTTCAGACCAGCACCGGCAAAATCCTTGCGGTTCCAGCTTTCAAGGAAGAAACCACGGCTGTCACCGAAGATTCGGGGTTCGATGATCACGAGATCAGCGATGGAGGTCGGAATTATTTTCATGGGAAAGTAGTTAAGGTTGGCGACCGGCCGCTACGAGATGGCAAGGTAGGGCAGAATGGCGACGCGGCCGGCGCCATTCTGCCAGGCGCCACGCTATTCCCGCAGCAGCCCCAGCAGATACTGCCCATAGAAATTCTTCTTCATCGGCTGCGCCAGGGCTTCCAGTTGCTCGGCACTGATATGGCCATTGCGGAAAGCAATTTCCTCCGGGCAGGCAATCTTCAGGCCCTGCCGTTTCTCGATGGTCTCGATGAACAGGCTGGCTTCCAGTAGTGACTCGTGCGTGCCAGTATCGAGCCAGGCATGGCCACGGCCCATCATCGAAACGCCCAGTTCGCCCCATTCCAGATACTGACGGTTTACATCGGTAATTTCCAGTTCGCCGCGGGCTGACGGTTTCAGCTTACGCGCTACATCGACCACCCGATGGTCGTAAAAATACAGTCCGGTCACTGCGTAGTGCGACTTCGGTGCCGCCGGCTTTTCCTCCAGGCTGACGGCGCGGCCGCCGGCGTCAAACTCGACGACGCCGTAGCGTTCGGGGTCATGGACTCGGTAGCAGAAAACCGTCGCACCATCACGTTGCGCATTGACCGTCTGCAGATCTCTGGCCAGCTCATGGCCGTAGAAAATGTTGTCGCCGAGGATCAGCGCCGAAGGACCACCGTCGAGAAAATCCGCACCGATAATGAAGGCCTGCGCCAGCCCATCCGGGCTTGGCTGCACCGCGTACGCGATGTTCAGTCCCCATTGCCGGCCGTCACCGAGAAGCTGCTCGAAGCGCGGTGTATCCTGTGGCGTGGAAATGATCAGGAAGTCGCGAATGCCGGCCATCATCAGCGTTGTCAGCGGGTAGTAAATCATCGGCTTGTCGTAGATCGGCAGCAGCTGCTTGGAAACCGCCAGCGTCGCCGGGTACAGCCGCGTGCCGGAGCCGCCAGCGAGGATAATCCCCTTTCGGGCTAACTGGGCACCACCGCCGAGCGGTGCCTGCGTGTGTGTAGCTGTCATTTCGCGATCCTGCGTAAAGGCCATGGACGACCCTGGAGGCCCGGTTACAAGGCGTGCCGCGGGCCGGATTGGTCAACTGAGTCAAGTTTCTCATCAGACTCGGCTATTCCTGGCTTCGGACCCATCCATCATACAGCAAGGTGGGACGTGCCCCAAGCGGCGATGACTGGACACGATCGGTGCGACCTGCGCGGGCGAGCGGCCGGCTTGTTCGTCCGCCAGGCGACGATGGCAGGGCACCGACGCGGGCTTGCATTTGCGCGTGCTTTGGGCAGCGGGGTGCTTCGGCGTGTGAGCGCCGCTGGCGCCACTTGAGCGCAATGACTTTGATGATCAGCGCTGTCTATTCGCCGGCGTGACCGTTTGCCGTGGCGGCAAGTTGCGCTGTTCTCATGCCGGCGGCGTTGAGTCGGTTCGTGGCCGCGGCGCTGGGGTAAAATCCAGGTCCTGTCGATCTGGGGTGGCTCGATGAAAATTCTTGTGACCGGCGCTGCCGGATTTATCGGTATGAGTACGGCGCTGCGGCTACTGGCGCGCGGCGATCAAGTTGTCGGAGTCGACAATCTGAATGATTACTACGAGGTCTCGCTCAAGGAAGATCGGCTGCAGCGGCTCGCGTCACTGGCCGGTTTCAGCTTCGTCAAACTGGACATCGCCGACCGCGTGGGCATCGAGAAACTGTTCGCCGATCAAGGATTCGAGCGCGTGATCCATCTCGCGGCGCAGGCCGGGGTGCGCTATTCGCTGCAGAACCCGCACGCCTACGTGGACAGCAACCTGCTCGGTTTCGTGAATATTCTCGAAGGCTGCCGTCACAACCGCGTGCAGCATCTGGTCTATGCGTCGAGCTCCAGCGTGTACGGCGGCAACACCCGCATGCCATTTTCGGAACACGACAGTGTGGACCATCCGGTCAGTCTCTATGCGGCGACCAAGAAGGCCAACGAGTTGATGGCGCACACCTACAGCCACCTCTATCGCCTGCCGACCACCGGCCTGCGGTTTTTCACCGTCTATGGGCCGTGGGGCAGGCCGGACATGGCGATCTTCCTGTTCACCAAGGCGATTCTTGAAGGTCGGCCGATCGACGTTTTCAACTATGGGCGGATGCAGCGCGATTTTACCTACGTGGATGACATCGTCGAAGGTGTGATCCGGGTCCTGGATCGGACGGCCACCGCCAATACGGACTACCTGCCCGACGAAGCCGATCCGGCGACCAGCAACGCGCCTTACCGTGTCTTCAACATTGGTAACCACCAGCCGGTACCGTTGCTCGACTTCATCGGCGCGCTCGAAGACGCCCTCGGAAAAGTAGCGGAAAAACGCTTGCTGCCGATGCAGGACGGCGACGTGCCGGCTACCTACGCCGATACCGCATTGCTCGCCGACTGGCTGGGTTTCGCTCCAGCCACTTCGCTCAAGGAAGGCGTCGGCAACTTTGTCGCCTGGTATCGCGATTACTACCGGCTCTGACGATCCGCGATCCGCCCCCTTCCGAGGCGCCAAGGCACCGGGATTTGTCGGTCGAAACGCCGACACGACGGCAGTCCTTAGACTTGTAATTCTTTTTGTGGAGTGTAAACTTTCCGGAAAAGGAGGGTCGTGATGAATTCTGCTTATGCCTACCCGGCCAGCCGCTTCGAGCCGGCAATTGTCGTTGACCTCAACGCCAGGTCGGAGCGTGAGCGCTTGTCGAAGTCGGCGCTGCAGGGTTTTTTCAAGTTGCTGGCGGCCTGGAAGCTGCGCGACGACGATGCTCGCGAGTTGCTCGGGGGCTTGTCGAGCAGCGCTTTCTATGAATGGAAGAAAAACCCCGCGCGACTCCTCGAAGTTGATCGCATCACGCGTATTTCCTACCTGATCGGCATCTACAAGGCCTTGCACATCCTCTATGGCGATCGGCTGGCAGATGAGTGGGTGAGTTTGCCCAATCGCAACCGGATCTTCGCCGGCCGTACGCCGCTGACTTATATGCTCAGCGGTGGCCTGCTGGCGATGCAGACCGTTCGCCAGCTGCTCGAAGCACGGCGCGGCGGGGTGTGATGGCGAGCCCGCCGCTTTGCCGTTTGCGCCAGTTCGATACGATCCGCCTGATTCCTTCGCGCTTCGCCGACCGGGAGGAGTCGGTGCTCGGGGCGCTGGCGGTGAATGGCGACCATTTGCGGGACCTGTTCGATCTCGACAACGCGACCAACGAGCGCTTGCTCGGCGAGAGCGGCGGACTGCCGGCGATCGGCGTCGATGAGTTGGTGTTTGGCGTGCCAAACTTCAGGATCGTCAACGCTGCTTTCACTTATCCGCGCCCGGAAGGCAGTCGCTTCAATGATGGCGACCGCGGCGCCTGGTATTGCGCCTTCGAGCTGTCTACGGCGATGGCCGAAATCATCTTCCACCGCAAGGTCGAGTATCAGGAGATCGACCGTTTTGACGATAGCGTCACCTATCAGGCGATGCTCGCCGACTTCAGCGCCGAGTTTCATGACCTGCGCGGTGAAGCCGCGTTTGTCGACTGTCTCGATCCGGACAGTTACCTGGCCTCGCAGCAACTGGCGTCATCGCTGCTCGGCGCGGGTTCGATGGGGATCATCTACCCCAGCGTGCGGCGTCATGGCGGAACCAATCTGGCGTGCTTCAGGCCGGCGCTGGTCGGCCATCTCCGCCGGGGAGCGGCTTACCGCTTGACGTGGAGCGGCGAGCCGCAGCCGCAGGTCGAGCCGCTGGCAGCTGACGACTAGCCAGCCAGTCGCCGTGACGACGCGCCATCCGGCGCGTCCTTTTTCGGCCATCGCCTTGGCCGCGACGGCGAGGTGCTGCAGGTGATGGTCAGCGTTTTATCCGCCACGCTGGCTCCGCAGCCAGGCCGTGAAATCCCTGCCGACTTCAGGGTGGATCTGGCCGAGGACAACGCTGGCTTGCATCAGTCCCAGCTTGCTGCCGCAGTCGTAGCGCACGCCGTGGTAGCGATAAGCCAGCACCTGTTCGGCGCCAAGCAGCGCGGCGATGCCGTCGGTGAGCTGGATTTCGCCACCGGCGCCGCGCGTCTGGCCGCGCAACAGATCAAAGATCGCTGGCGTGAGAACGTAGCGGCCGGCGACGCCCAGATTGGACGGTGCGATTTCCGGCCGTGGCTTTTCGACCAGGCCGCTGATCGTCAGCAGATCGGCAGTCAGTGGCTCGCCCCTGACGATCCCGTAGCGGTGCGTTTCGTTTCTCGGCACTTCCTGAACGGCGAGCACGCTACACTGGCGCTCGGCGAAGAGTTCGGTCATCTGCTGCATGATCGGCGGCTCGCCGATCATCAGGTCGTCGGCCAGGAGGACAGCAAACGGTTCGCCGCGCACCAGCCGTTCGGCACAGAGCACGGCGTGGCCGAGGCCGAGCGCACGCGGCTGGCGCACATACACGCAATCCATGTCGTCCGGCTTGATCGAGTGCACCAGCGTCATCAACTCGTCCTTGCCGCCGGCGGCAAGTTCAGCTTCCAACTCGTAGGCGGTATCAAAATGGTCTTCGATGGCCCGCTTGTTGCGGCCGGTGACGAAGATCATTTCACGAATTCCGGCGGCGTAGGCTTCCTCGACGGCGTATTGAATCAGCGGCTTATCGACCACCGCCAGCATCTCCTTGGGGCTGGCTTTGGTCGCCGGCAGAAAGCGCGTCCCGAGGCCGGCGACCGGGAAGACCGCTTTTTGAACTACTACGTTGCTTCTGGTTGGAGTCATCGCTTAATCCATGTTGGGTAATGTCGAGAGCGTTCGGCAGCTTGTAATTCTATCCCGGGAGGCGCCCCGGAGACTTCCTTTACCCCGTAGAAAATCATCGCTGCAGCGCTCTTCGAGTGGCCGGGTGCTGCGCGACGCCTTACACCACACCGCCCGCCCAGGCGCTAATCCCGGATAATGGGACGAGTCCGGACGCGACCGCCGGCTGCGCAAGCGGACCGCCGGGTGTCGATCCGAGCCTTGGCCGGAGGCAATGGAGGTGTCGCAGCAGATGGCGTCAATTGAGTCTCTTCCACTTGACCTGGCAGGCTTGCTGGCGATCGCCGCCGGCCTCGGCTGGGCGTCTGGAATTCGTCTTTATCTGGCGCTATTTGTCGTCGGCCTGGCAGGCCGGCTGGAATGGGTGGCGCTGCCAGATGGTCTGCGGGTGCTCGAGCATCCCTGGGTTCTGGCGGCGGCAGGCCTGATGCTGCTGGTCGAATTCCTGGCCGACAAGCTGCCGATCGTCGATTCCGCGTGGGACAGCGTGCACAGCTTCATCCGCATTCCGGCGGGTGCTGCGCTGGCGGCGATGGCCTTTGGCGGGCAGGGCGTCGAGTGGCAAACGGCGATGGCCATCGTCGGCGGCAGTCTGGCCGCCAGCGCGCACCTTGCCAAAGCAGGAACGCGGCTGGCGATCAATCTGTCGCCCGAGCCGTTCAGCAACCCGGTGGCGTCACTCGGCGAGGACTCGCTGGTGCTCCTGGGGCTGTGGTTGATGTTTGTTCACCCAGGGCTGCTGCTTGCTTTCCTGCTGCTCTTTGTCGCCATTCTGGTCTGGTTGCTGCCGAAGTTGTGGCGCTTGCTGACTCGTCGCCGGCAGCAGCAGGCGTGAACCGCGATTAGCATCACGGTGCGGTCAAGGCGATGCGTTCGCCGCTCCACGACATGCCGCCGAGCACCGCCATGATCGAAATGATCGCCAGCGCCACGACTATCGTCAGGTACAGACGGGGGCTGCTGGCCCGGTCGGCAATGGCCAGGATGTGCAGGGCGCCCCAGGTGACGGCCAGACCAGTCAGCAGCGGAATGCCGAGTACCTGCCACTCGATGCTGTTCAGCGACAGCATTCGACTCTCTCGCCATGGGACAGCCAAAAAAACGCCGAAGGTCCAGAACAGCGCGGTGCTGCCGACGGCGCAGATCGCGGCGACGCCGCGGGTGATCCAGTTTTCCATTGCTGGCCCTGTCTATTGCTACTTGTTTACGGGTGCCGGTCAGTAAGTCCTGCTCGGCGTGGCGGCGTCGCGATCAATAAATGAAGCGATCACGCAACGCGTCGAGATTCAGTTCGTGCAGGATCTGTTCGAGCCGCGCCACGGCATTGCCGCGCGCCTGGCCGGTGTACCGGGCGACGATCAGCTCGTTCTTCAGCGAGTGTTCCCAGCCGACCAGTTCGGTGACCTGTAGCTGATAGCCGCGTGCTTCGAGTTGCAGGCAGCGCAGCACGTTCGTCAGTTGGCTACCGAATTCGCGGGTGTGCAGCGGATGACGCCAGATCTCCGATAGCGGCGTTCTGGCGAAAGACTCGTTCTTCGTGCGGCGCAAGTGCGTCGCCACTTCGGCCTGGCAGCAGGGGACCAGCACGATGTACTTTGCTTGCTTGTGGAAGGCGAAGCGGATGGCGTCGTCGGTAGCCGTGTCGCAGGCGTGCAGGGCGGTCACCAGGTCGATCTGCGCAGGCAGTGCGGGCGAGTCGATGGCGTTCTCTACGCACAGGTTGAGGAAGGACATGCGCGTGAAACCGAGCCGGTTGGCCAGGCTGCGCGAGCTGTCGACCAGCTCGGGGCGCGTCTCGACGCCGTAAATGTGGCCGTCGTCCCTGGCCTTGAAGAACAGGTCGTAAACGAGGAAGCCCAGGTAGGACTTGCCGGCGCCGTGGTCGGCCAGAGTCAGCTTGCCGCCGCTCGCAAGCAGCTCGGCGAGCAGCGGCTCGATGAAGTGGAACAGGTGATTGACCTGCTTCAGCTTGCGCCGACTGTCCTGGTTGAGCTTGCCATCACGGGTCAGGATGTGCAGTTCCTGGAGCAGCTCGAGCGACTGCCCGGGCCTGATTTCGGGGATCGGCGGCAAGTTTTTCCTGAAGTCGAGGGTGACGAAACGAGCATTCTAGCGCTTCAGGCCTTGCTGTGGCGGCCGTGCAAACGTGTCGGCGCACGCCGAAACAGGGCTGGAGCAGGCAGGAGCAGGCAAGCGGTGGGATAATGCACGCTCATTTATTTAGGCGAATTTGCCATGGCCATCCAGTGGTATCCCGGTCACATGAACTCGGCGCGCCTGAAAGTGGCCGAGACGATGGCATCGATCGACGTGGTCATCGAGCTGCTCGACGCGCGCATGCCCGAGGCCAGCACCAATCCGATGGTCAGCGACCTTCGCCGGCAGCGCCAGCGTCCGTGCCTGAAAGTGCTCAACAAGGCCGATCTCGCCGACCCGCAAGTAACGCGGACGTGGATCGATCACTACAATCGGCAGGACGGTGTTCGCGCCGTCGCCCTGTCGTGCCGCAAACCTGGCGACGCGCAGCGCCTGCCGACGCTGTGCCAGGAGCTGGCGCCGCATCGCAACGACAACGTCAAGCCCTTGCGGATGCTGATCATGGGCATTCCGAACGTCGGCAAGTCGACGCTAATGAACGTTTTGCTCAAGCGCAAGATCGCCAAGGTCGGTGACGAGCCAGCGGTGACGCGCTCACAGCAAACATCGCTGCTCGACATTCGCCATTCGATTACCGACACGCCGGGATTGCTGTGGCCGAAGATCGCCCATCCGAGCGACGGACTGATGCTCGCCGCGAGCAATGCCGTCGGTCGCAACGCGATGATCGACGAAGAGGTCGCGACGTTTCTTGCCGCTTTGCTGCTGTTGCGCTACCCGGCGCTGTTGGTCAGTCGTTACGGCTTGCCGGCTGACCAGCTGGCGGCTATCGACGCGGTCGGCGTCATCGACCGGATCGCCAGGCGCCGCGGTCTGCGCAGGCGTGGCGGCGAGGCCGACCTGGAGAAGGCGGCGAAGGTGCTGCTGCAGGATTACCGCGATGGCATCCTCGGCCGCATTACACTGGAGACGCCGGTAACGCGCCGCCTCATGCTGGCCAACGAAGCGGCGCAAGCGGCGACGGTGGATCTCGCAGAAGAAGAGGCCGAGCAGGGTGAGCTGGCCAGCGCCGCGAGCGACGCGCCACAGGAGACGTCTCTCGGCAGCTTGCCGGCCGCGAGCCGCAAATCACTCTCGCGTTGATCGTCGTTTGTCCGCGCCGCATTGTCTACTCCCTGCCGCCTTGCGTACGCCCTGCTCATGCGGCCCCTGGAGCAGCGTCCGGCGTTTCAGCAGTGGCTGCAGCAAATCTGGCACCACCAGGACGCGCAGATCGAGAGCTTGGTCGGTCGGCCGGCAGCGCTGATCGACACGGGACTGATCAAGCAAGCACCGCTGTGGCAGCGTTTTCCGATCGCCATTTCCGTCGCCGTGGCGCTCATCAAGCATCTCTTCGGTGGGTCGTCTGACGCCTCGCTGCGGGCTTTGATTATCGGGCCGCTGGGAATTCCCGGCGAAAGAAAAAAAACCGCACTTTATCGCCCGTAGCAGCCGTTTTGGTCTGCTTCACTTTTTTTTTGTAGTGCATAATTGCCGCTTATGCACACCTACCTCAACAACTCGTCCTCCGCGGCTGGATCGATGGCTTCGTCATTGGGTCGGGTCGTCGCCGTCGTCTCGCAAAAGGGTGGCGCCGGCAAGACCACGGTGGCCATGCAGCTGGCTGGCGGTTTCCATGCCCTGGGCGCTTCGGTGCTGCTGGTCGATCTGGACCCTCAGGAGAGTGCGTTTCGCTGGGCCGAGTCGGCGCCTCTGCTCGACTCGGATCTGCAGCTCGACGTGCGCAAGATGTCGGGCCTCGAACTGATCAAGCACGTCGGCGAACTGCAGCGAGAGGCCGACTATGTCGTCCTCGACACACCGCCGTCGATCTATCACCCGTCGACCCTGGCGGCGCTGGCGGTGGCGCATCTGGCGCTGATTCCGGCGGTACCAAGCCCGACCGATCTGTGGTCGACGCTGGCCGTCGAGCGACTGATCCTCAATCGCATGGAGCAGAGCCATCGCCTGCACGGGTGCATTCTTCCCAACCGCGTACAGAATACCGCACTGGCTACTGATGTCCTTGAACTGCTGCATGAATTCACCTTGCCAATCCTTGATGCGATGCTCTGCCAGCGTAACGCCTACGCGCAAAGTGCGGTGATCGGAGCATCCGTTTTTCAGCTCGGTTCCGGCGCCGAATCTGCTCAGAAAGAAGTTCGTAGGTTGACCGCGGAAGTTCTCAAACAACTGGGAGAAAAGTGATGACCCCCCCCCCCTCGCACCAGCACCAACAAGACGGCCCTGCGCGCCAGTCTGAAGAAAGAGGACGATTCACTGGCCGATCGTCTGGCGGCGACCGACGCGCCGCTCGGGACCACGGCGCCAATTGAAGCTCCCGCGGCTGTTGAAACTGCCAGCGCGCCTGTCGCCTCTGCCAGCACTCCGCCACGCAAGGCCGCGGCGAGGGGGGCCACCAGATCCGCTGCGAAAGCACCGGCAACGGCAGCAAAAGTGCCTGCCGGAACGCCAGGACCGGCGGCCGCCAAGGCGGCCGCAGTTGAGCCCGTGGCTGCATCGGCCGCAGTAAAGTCCACACCGGGGCGAACGAAAGCGGCTGGCGCAGTCGAAGTGGAGCCGGTAGAGCGGTTGGAGAAGGTGGTCAAGCAGAAGCGCGACAAACTCGTGCGCTACTCGGTCGAGTTGCTGAAGAGTGAAGAGGCGGCGATTGACGCCCTGCGCGACGAATTGTCCAGGGCCGCGGGTTGGGCGGCAAGCACGTCGGATATTCTGCGCGCTGGCGTGCGTACCTTCGCTGAGCAGAAGCTGGAGCAAATGCAGAAGCTGTTGGGCTCGTTGCCTGTGGCGACGAAAGGCAAGGGCGGCAAGAAAGACAGGAGGCGAAAAAAAGGCAAGAAGTAGCACTACAAGGCTGGATGTTGGGCTGATCGAAACGATCAGGTAGTCGGGCAATGAAAACACCCCGGAGTCCTCGCCGTTAAGGTGATGGACGTCCGGCCGCGAAGGGGCGGCCAGGGTCATTCATTGCCCGTATTTTGTGCGTTCGTGAAAAGAGTGCCGATGATCACTCGGCGTTGAATTTTGACTGAGGGGGGCTCTGGGGAGCGCCCACTATTAATGGGGGTAACTGGTATGTTTAGTAGTCTAATGCCGCAGCGCAGGGAATTTTTCGAGCTGCTTGCTGCGCACGCGGAACAGGTTGTCGCTGGGGCGAATGCGACCCTGCGTCTGATCAATGGCCTTGGCGACGGCAGTTCGGACTCGGCGGCGCTGGTCGCGGAAGTCAATCAGCACGAGCAACAGGGCGACCAGATCAAGGCCAAGGTAATCGGCCGGCTGCATCAGTCGTTTACGACGCCGATCAACCGCGACCAGATCCACGCGCTGATTACCGACCTCGACACGACGCTTAATGTCCTGCAAAGCGTCGCCAATGCCGTCGGTATGTACGGGATAAAGCAGTCGACGGTTGAAGCGCGCGAAATGGCGTCCTTGGGTGCTGACGCCTGCATGCGCCTCAGCCGCGCAGTCATGGCTTTGGGCGACAAGGCGCGTGGCGCGGAAACACTGAATCTGTGCAAGGAGATCGAGGACATCGAGTCCAAGGCCGACAAAGTGCAGCACAAGGCGATTACCGCCTTGTTCCAGGACGGCGCCAATATCTGGGAGACGATGAAGATGAAGGAGTTCTACTCGCTTCAGGAAGCCGTTCTCGACTCTTGCCAGGAAGCGGCGAAGATGATCGAAGAGATCCTGATCGAAAACTCCTGAGAGGTAGCGCAAAATGGAAGGCCTAAATATGAGCATCTGGACGCTCGCGTTGCTGATAGCAATCGCGTTTGCGTTCGACTTCATGAACGGGTTTCACGATGGCGCGAACTCCATCTCGACGATCGTCGCGACCGGTGCCCTGACCCCGAAACAAGCGGTGTTGTTTGCCGCGTTCTTCAACTTTGCCGCCCTGTGGGTTTTCCAACTCAAGGTGGCGGCGACCATCGGCAAGGGCACGGTTGACCCGAGCTTTGTCGATTATTACGTGATTTTCGGGGCCTTGATCGGCGCCTTGGCGTGGAACATCATCACCTGGTACTACGGCATCCCGTCGTCGTCATCGCACGCACTGGTCGGTGGTCTGGTTGGCGCGACGATGGCCAAGGCTGGCTCGGGCGCGCCGATTGTCTGGGAGGGTTTCGGGAAGATCCTCGCGTTTATCATCATTTCGCCACTGGTGGGGGTGATTATCGGCGGTCTGCTAATGGTACTGGTGGCCTGGGTCTTCCGAAACCAGTCGCCGTATCAGGCCGGCAAGTGGTTCAAGGGAGCGCAGTTGTTCGCTGCCGGTGCCTACAGCCTGGCGCACGGCGGTAACGATGCGCAGAAGACAATCGGCATCATCTGGCTGCTGATGATCACCGCTGGCGTGGCAACCAAGGACGTCGGGACGCTGCCAACCTGGGTGATCTACGGCTGCTATTTCATGATTTCCTGGGGTACCTATCTCGGCGGTTGGCGAATCGTCAAAACGATGGGAACCAAGATCACCAAGCTCAATGCCGTCAGCGGCTCGTGTGCGTCGATGGGTGGCGCAGTCACTCTGGCGATGGCGACTCTGGGTGGTATTCCGGTGTCGACGACGCACACCATCACCGGCGCCATCATCGGTGTCGGTGCGGCGACCGACGTCAAGGCGGTGCGTTGGGCAATCACTGCCAACCTGCTGGTCGCGTGGGTGTTGACGATTCCCGCTGCCGGACTGATCGCGGCGATCTTCTGGTATATCGGGACGAAGTTTCTGTAGGTCCGCGGCGAGCCGTTGATAGCGATGGACGCCCCGCGAAGGGGCGTCCCTTTGAGCCAGTCATCACTGGTTACAAGAGTTGCAACCGAATATTGAGGGAGGTTTTATGTTACCGAAGCGGACTGAATTTTTTGAACTTCTCGAGGCGCACAGCGAGCGCGTTCTGGCCGGTGCCAGCGCCATGCTGCGCCTGGTTACCAGTCTGGGGGTCAGCAAGCACGACGTTGCCGCGCTGATCGAGGAAATCAACATGAACGAGGCGAGTGCGGACCAGATCAAGGCCGCTCTGCTGACGATGCTGCACAAGTCCTTCGTCACGCCACTTAACCGTGAGCAGGTTTACGCACTGACGATCGATATCGACAATGTGATGAACGCGGTTCAGGATGTCGCACAGGCGGTTACCATCTACAACATCAGCGAGTCGAATACCGAGGCGCGCGAACTCGCTTCGATGACCGTCGACGCCTGCACGCGTCTTGCTCGTGCCATCGCCTCGTTGAAGGAAAGGGAGCGCAGCCAGGAGACCGTCAACCTGTGCGTTGAAATAGAGCGCATCGAAGAGAAGTCTGTCGCCGTCATTTACAAGGCGATCAAGAGCTTGTTCGCGACTGAGGGCGACGAGGCTGCCGCGCTGCGAGCGATGCGGATGCGTCAGTTCTATGCCCTGCAGGAGAAGGTTCTGCGAGCCAGCAAGAAGTCAGCGCAGACAGTTGAAGAGATCCTGCTCCAGAATTCCTGAAAAATAGCCGCGTCCGAGGACCTGAACCGTGCGGCAGCTGGTCGTTGGCTGTGCGCGCGCTTGCCTTGGCAATTTTGCTTGACGAACAAAGGCCATCCCGGACCTCTTGGTTTGGTCCTGCACCAGTGGGGCAGCCGGTAGTGACGACCACTTCCGGCTGTTTCCAGCGGCTGTAAGGCCGTTCTTTTCCGGTCATTCCGAAGCAAGTCGGCGGCGACCGCATGGCGCCGCGTTGGTGTCGTCGGCGCGATCCCCGTTAGGCTTCCCTGGCGCTTACTTGACCAGGGTGATAGGCAGCTCGCTAAGGCGCAGGACGCGGCTGCTTACCGAGCCGAGGATGGTGCTGGATACCGCGCCGAGGCCGCGGCTGCCCATCACGATGCCATCACAATTCTGCTCGCGGGCGACGCGGGCGATGGTTTCGGCAGTCGGCCCGATCTCCACGATCGGCGTGCAAGATATGCCGGCAGTTTGCAGTACGTCGCGACTCTGCTGCAGGACGTCGCCGCCCCGCGTTTCCTCCATCGCGGCAACTTCACTCCCGGTCAGGAAGCGGCGCACTTCCCAGTCGTCGACTGCGGGCTGGACGTTGAGCAGCACGGCCTCAATCGAGTGATAGAGTTTGGCCAGCGCGGCGATGTGCCGCACGGCACGGTTTGCGGCGGCTGAGCCATCGACGGCGACAAGCACTTTGTGCATGGCAAATTCCTTCAGCGGTGTGGACCCGATTGTGACTGGCGCGGGGGCGATTGTTGACGCCAGATTGCCGAGAAATGGCCTGCTTGACTCACCCAATGATAACCGGCAAGGTTACCATAGCGCCTTCAAGGATGGGGGGGCTTGTGATATCCACCATAGTTCGCCGTGCGTCGTGCTGCCGCCTGCTGGCGGTCGCCGCTCTGCTGTTTCTTGCGTCGCCGGCGCAGGCGGCGGACGGGCCGGAAGTGTTTGGCGTCCCGGTTGATTTTGTGCTGTTCGGAATCACGCTGCTCGGCGTTGCCCTGTTCCATCATCAGGTGGTCAAGGTGGCGCTGGGCGGTCTGGTAGTGATCTCGGTGTACAAAATCGTGTTCACCGGTTTCAAGAGCGGTGATGGCTTCGCCGGTTTTGTCGCCCACATGGGGCACGAATGGGTTCTGTTGGTCAACTTGCTCTGCCTGTTGCTTGGTTTTGCTCTGCTGGCGCGCCATTTCGAGGATAGTGGTGCTCCCGATGCCCTGCCCAGCTTGCTGCCGTCAAGCTGGCTCGGGCCCTTTGTGCTGTTGCTGATCATCTGGACTCTCTCCGGCTTCCTGGACAATATCGCCGCTGCGCTGATCGGCGGCACCATCGCCGCTGGCGTCTTCAGGCGCCGGCTACACCCCGGCTACCTGGCGGCCATCGTGGCCGCTTCGAACGCTGGTGGCGCGGGTAGTGTGGTCGGCGACACGACAACAACGATGATCTGGATCGCCGGCATCAGTCCGTTCGAGGTCATGCCGGCGTATGTCGCCGCCGTCGTGGCGCTGGTGGTGTTCGCCATCCCGGCGTCGCTGCAGCAACATCGCCACCAACCGATCGTGCGCGACTTGCACGCGGCGCATCACATCGACTGGGTCCGCCTTGGCGTCGTCGGCTTCATGCTGCTTGCCGCCGTCGCCACCAACGTCACAGTCAACCTGAACTTCGCTGCCTATGCCGATCACTTCCCATTTCTTGGCGTTGCCGTGTGGCTGGCCTTACTGCTCGCAGCGCCGCTTCGCAAACCGGAATGGCGTTTGTTGCCGGACGCTTTCAAGGGGTGTGTTTTTCTGCTCTCCCTGGTCGCTTGCGCATCGATGATGCCAGTCGAAAAGTTGCCGCTGGCTTCGTGGCAGACGACCCTTGGCCTGGGTTTCGTGTCATCGGTTTTCGACAATATTCCGCTTACCGCGCTGGCCTTGAAGCAGGGTGGCTACGACTGGGATTTTCTCGCCTTTGCCGTGGGTTACGGCGGCTCGATGCTGTGGTTCGGATCTTCGGCGGGGGTGGCGCTGGCGAGCCTCTTTCCCGAAGCCAAATCGGTCGGCAAATGGCTGCGGCATGGCTGGCATATTCCGGTTGCCTATCTCGCCGGCTACTTTGCGCTGCTGCTGATTGTCGGCTGGCATCCGAAGGCCGGATAAACGGCTTTGCGGCCAGATGAGGGTCGTTGGCGGGGCGCAATCGAGCGGATATTTCTCGATTGATGAATAACTGACAGGATGATGATGGAACGTTTCGTGGTAGGTAAGGAAGAAAAGCGCCGACGCTGGATCAACGTCGGTTGGGGTCTGCTGTTCAGCGGCGCGATCATTGCCACAGTCGCCTTCGAGCACCAGCAGGACCCCGAGCGCTACGGGGGCTTCCTGCTGTGGTCGGTTGCTTCGCTGCTGGGCGCGGCGAATCTGGCCAACGTGTTCTTTCTCTTGCGCTACTTGCGTTTGATTGGCGATCACTGCCTGGAGCTGGTGCCGGGCAAAGTAAGCGCGCGTGGCAGACCGGCGCGGCCGGGCAAGCTGCGCTTCCTGACCGCCGGCAAATGGACCGAGCTGGAGCTCGAGCAGGTGACCGCGCTCCGTTTGTTCAAGCGCTGGGGCAAGCTTCGGCACATTCAGTTGTTGCTCAAAAACAATCGTGGCATTCGCCTGGAAGGCTACCAGGACCTGCCGCGCCTGGCGGAGAGTCTGCAAAGCGAGCTACCGGGTGGCAAGTTGATGTCGTGAATCGCAGCTGCGGGGCGGCAGTCGCTTGCTGCCTTGTGGCGCCCGCGCCCGTGACCGTTTGAGCGCGAGGTGCTGGTGGCGCAGGCAAGCGCCGCGGCAAGGCGACGAACGTCGCTGCGGTGGCCCGGTGGTCAATAGAACGGCGCACTGCCAGAAAACAACGCCGCCCCCATCGCGGCAAGTCCGCCTTCTGAACGCACCGACGCAAGCTCTGTTGGGAAGCGTCGCGCTGCTCGCAGAGCCGCCCGTCGGGTCGGGCGCATACTTCGAGTGCACCATAGTGGTGCGTCTTTCCCAAGTCGCATATATGGTCTCCGAGCGCTGCCGCCAGGCCGCCAATTTTTCGCCGAGTGGCGAAAAAAATTCACGTTTTCTGGTACTTGCAAAAAAAACAATGCTTCGGGTTGCCCTTTAGGAGGCATTTGAGACTACAATTTGTAACGGACTTTTAAGCTTTTGTAAGGCGCTGAGCGAGCTGCTTTGCGGATCTTCGTTCGCGCTGCACAAGGGCATTTTTTCAGTTTTCTTATCAACGATAGCGGAGGAAAGATGTTATCCACCAATCCGATGGCGGCCTTGTTCGGCAAGTCACCTTTCAAACCCATGCAGAAACACATGCGCATCGTAACCGAGTGCGTCGCCGAGGTGCCGGCTCTGTTCAGTGCCGTGATCGAGCAGGACTGGGCGCAAGTCGAAGCGCAGAAAGACAAGATTTTTGTCAAGGAAGGCGAAGCCGACGCGCTCAAGAACGATCTACGCGATCACCTGCCGAGAAGTATGTTGCTGGCCGTTGACCGACGCGACCTGCTGGAGCTTCTGGCGATGCAGGACTCCATCGCCGATACCGCGCAGGACATCGCCGGCCTGCTCGTCGAACGCAAGATGGAAGTGCCGCCAGGGATGGCCGAGCCGCTGATGAGGTTCGTTACGCGCTGCGCCGAGACCTGCGAACAGGCGCACAAGATCATCGAAGAACTCGACGAACTGCTCGAGACGGGTTTCCGTGGACGTGACGTCGACCGGGTCAACGTCATGGTCCTCGAACTGGGCCAGATGGAAAGCGATACCGACGTGATGGGCATGTCGCTCAGTGGCATCCTGTTTGCCCAGGAAGACAGCATCAAGCCGGTGTCGGTGATGTTCTGGTACCAGTTGATCCAGTGGGTCGGCAATCTGGCCGATAACGCCGAGAAGGTCGGCGACCGCTTGCGTCTGCTGATCGCCCGCTGATCGCAGCAAGTCAAGAGGGTCGGCAAACCTCGTCTGTAGCCCAGTGTTCGCGATCCTGGGCCCGCCGTTCACGTGTCACCAAAAACTACCTCTAAAGGTGCAAGATGGAAACTATTGCGCAACACCAAACTATATTTTTAATTCTGGCTTATACCTTCGGTCTGTACATGACCTGGGGAATCGGCGCCAATGACGTCGCTAACGCCATGGGTACTTCGGTCGGTTCAGGGGCCCTCACGGTCAAGCAGGCCATCGTCGTGGCCGGCATCATGGAATTTGCCGGTGCCTATCTGGCAGGTGGCGGCGTCGCGTCGACGATCTCGAAGGGGATCATCGACGGCAAGGTCTTCGAGCCGGTACCGGAGCTGCTGATGCTCGGCATGCTGGCCGCGTTGTTGGCGGCGGCGATCTGGCTGATGGTCGCCACCATGCGCGGCTGGCCGGTGTCCACCACGCACTCGATCGTAGGCGCGGTCGTCGGCGTCGGCGTCGCGGCGGTCGGTATGGACGCGGTGCAGTGGGACAAACTGGGCGAGATCGTCGCCAGCTGGTTCGTTTCGCCGGTCCTTGGCGGCTTCTTTGCCCTGCTGCTGACCTTGAGCATCCGCAAGCTGATCCTCAACACCGAGGACCCGATCAGCCAGGCGCGCAAGTGGGGACCGTTTTATGCGTTCCTCGTTGGTTGGCTGGTCTCGCTGGTGACCATCATCAAGGGCCTCAAGCACATCAAGATCCATCTCGGCGCGACCGAGGGGCAGATCCTGGCGGTGGTTATCGGCGTCGGTCTGGCGATCGTCGCCAAGGTGATGATGAATCGCATCAAGACCGACGAACGCGCGGACAAGGACTTCCACTACGCCAGCGTCGAAAAGCTGTTCATCCCGCTGATGGTGTTCACCGGCGCGGCCATGGCTTTCGCGCATGGTTCGAACGACGTTGCCAATGGTATCGGCCCGATGGCCGCGGTGATTCAGCTGATCGAGACCGGACAGGTGTCATCCAAGTCGGCGGTGACGCCGTTCATGTTGTTCGTTGGCGGTATCGGTATCGTCATCGGTCTGGCGACCTATGGCTACAAGGTAATGGCCACCATCGGCAACAAGATCACCGAGCTGACGCCGACGCGTGGTTATTGCGCGACGATCGCCGCGTCGTTCGTCGTGGTCCTTGCTTCGGGTCTCGGCTTGCCGGTATCGACCACGCATATTGCGGTCGGTGCGGTGATGGGTGTCGGACTGGCGCGCGGTATCGGTGCGCTCGACCTGCGGGTCATTGGCGGGATCATTGTCTCGTGGTTCATCACCGTGCCGGTCGGGGCGATTCTGGCGGCTATCATCTTCTATATCCTCAAGGCGATCTTCGTATAACCCGAGACCGCTCCGTCCTGGCGGCGCCTCCTTGCGGGGCGCCGCTTGTTCTTCCGCCGACTGACCATGCCGTGACCTTTCAACCATGCCGGATTTGCCCACTCAAGTCGTAGAGGCTTTGCAGCGTTTCAAGGGAGTCGAGTTTCCGAAAGACGTCCGGTTTCGCCAGATTCTCGTGACCGGCCCCCCCGGTGCCGGCAAGAGCACGCTGATCAGGCGTCTCGGGGGCTGGTCTGAGGAAGGGTATCTCGATATCAGTCGGAAGCATTGGTGGCGATCCGAACTGCTCTCGATGCGGCCGCGAGAGATTCATCTGGGCCTGCCTTTCGTCGGTCAGACCAATGCGCTGTCGGTCTTCGATCCGCAGTTTCTTGACCACGACCCCTTACCTCTGGTCGATCTTGCCCGTATCGCCTTACCTCCCAGGCAGTTGTTCTTCCTTTCGGTCGACTGGTATCGACGCTACGTTTTCGAGTTTCTTCTGCCTCCTGCAGAGTTGGTCTTCGAACGACGTACCGAGCGTGCTCGGCGCAGCACGCACCCGGTAGACGCGCAGCTGAGTCTGGCGATCTGTAGCGCGCAGACCGAGATCTTCCGGCAAGTCGCCGAGCATCTGCACCGGAAGGGGTTTTACGTGTACACCCGCGCGGGGATAGAGAATCTGCCGCAGCGTTTTGTCGATCCAGCCGGTGATGTGGTAATCCCTGCACGGCGGCGGCGGCGCTTCACCTGGTCGAACGTCCTGGCGCGGCTGAAAGCGATTTCTGCGAGATTGGGCTTTGGCGTCGGTCGTTACCTCAAGTTGCGCGATGCCTATCGCCTCGGCGACACCAAGGTGCGCGTCAACCTCGAAGGTCGGCCGATCGAGATTACCCTTGGTCTGGATGACAAACGCCTGCGGCTTTATCGCGAGACACGAATGGACCACAACGGCCAGGCGGTCAAACTGGACAGTTATCTAGTCATCGATCCCGATACCCATCTTCGCCAGCTCGGCGGTTTTCTGCGACTGACCCCAAAGAGCTGGTTGGTCCTGGGCTCCGACGATCTGCTACAGCAAGCGATCTTTGATTATCCGCCAGCCGTCGATGGCCATCATTTGGCCATGATCTACGGTCGCGACGGCTTGGTTTTCCGCAATCTGAGCGACGCCGGGACGACGATCGCTCCAGTCGCCGAAGAAGCCCGAGTGGTCCGCATGAACCGCTTGCGGCGTTTGCGCAATCGCCGCAAGGTACGCAATGCCGATGCGTCATCGGTCGTGCGCCTGCTCGCAGACGGCAAAACTATCCGCATGGGTCGCTTGTGGCGGCTGCGCGAGATTTTCGGTGGACCGATCGAATTGCTGCCAAGAGAAGACGCGCTGGCGCTGATCGAGCAGGTCAATCGCATGATGGCGAGCGAGATTTATCGTGCTACCGACGAGCGGGGATTGCCGGGTGGCCTGCTGGCGTTGCCGCGGTCGCTGACGCCGATCGTTCTCGCCGACATGCACGCGCAGGTTGATAACCTGCTGACGGTGTTGACCCAGAACGCCTTCCTCGAAGCTCTGGAGGACGGCAGCGCTGCGCTGGTGATCCTCGGCGATGCGGTACATTGCGAGGTGGACGGGCAACTACGGGCGATGGAAAGCTCAATGCTGATGATGGACCTGATCTTTCGCCTCAAGCTGCGTTTCCCGGAGCAGGTGTTCTACGTCCGCGGCAATCATGACTCGTTTTCCGAGGACATCGCCAAGGACGGCGTTCCGCAGGGCTTGCTATGGGCCAGGGAACTGAGCGAAATTCGCGGTGCCGTTTACCAAAAGGCGATGCGCGAGTTCTACCGGCTGTTGTCGTACGTTGTCGTCTCCCCCGATTTCTTCGCCTGCCATGCGGCGGCGCCGAAGAGAAAGGTCAGCAGGAAGATGCTGGTGAACATCTATCAGTACCCTGAACTGATTCCGGAGTTGATCGCCAATCGCCTGCAAAAAGCCAGCCGGCCGCAAGGTTACAGCCGGCGCGACGTCAAGCACTTCCGCAAGCGCCTCAACCTCGACCCGGAGACCCCTTTTATCGTCGGTCACACGCCGATCGACCGCGAGGATACCCTGTGGTCCAACGTCGATGGCATCGACCACCACCACGTCCTGTTCAGCGCCAATCCTCGGCACGTGGGCGTATTTACGCGCGTTGGCGAAACGATGGTGCCGCTGACCTACGCAGTGGACGAATTGACGCCGATCATCAACGCCCTGAACGTCGAGCCGCCGCTGCTGGCGGACGCCAAATTGCCCCCGGGTGACGACGACGATGATCAGGCCCCGGCCCACGAAGTTGTCGCCGAGCCGGCCAGAAAGTGGCGGTTTGGCGCCTAACGGTCATCGCTGTCGAGATCCGTCGAATCATGGAAGTCATCGCTGTTTCCCGCGCTCGTGGGAAGTGCGATTTCTGAGTAGCGAACGCGAACTGCACGGTAAGCCTTGTTGATCGCTCACTGGCCGGCTGCTGTGGACAATGCAGCAGTCGACCGTAATCAGCGCCAGCGTTGATCTGGTCGTCGGAGTCGTGTCTGCGACTTGCGGATCAGTTGTGGCAGAGGAGTCAGTCATGGAACGTCGCCTTAACGATCTTGAAGTCAGGATCAATCTTGCCGAGGATCTGGTTGAGGAACTCAACCTAACGGTCTATCGGCAACAGCAGCAGATCGACTTGTTGCAGCAGCAACTGCGCCATCTCTACCGGCAGCTGCAGGAAACACCGGCGACCACCGACTCGCGCAATCCGCTCGACGAGCGTCCACCGCATTACTGAGCGCTGAAGGCGTGTGGGTCGCTGTCGCTCGCGGCGATCTGGGCGCAGGCCGTGCTGGCGCGCTGGTGCTGGTGATGCGTGGCCCTTCAGGCATTGTTGCGCATCCCTGCCGGATTCTTCCGAATTCATGTCAACCGCTGCCGCCAGCGAGCGTTATGCGCTCCATGGGTGGGAAGCAAACAAGAACCTTCGACAGGAGAGAAAAATGGGAAGCCTGAGCAACGAGTCGTTTGACCAATTCCTTGATTCACTGAAGCAGGCTGGTGTGGAGATCAGCAACGAGCGCGAACTACGCGAGCGCCTGGCCGAAGCGCAGCGTTGGCGTTTCGCCTTTGCCACTCTGGCGGCCAATGGCCGGCAGTTGGGGATTCGTTTCCAGGACGCCAGTTGCGGTGCCAACGAGGCCGACATCCACCGCGCCTTCGCGCGCTTCCAGTTCCCCGAGCAGTTGGAAACGACCTTTGCCGCCAGTCTGCGAGCCGATCACTGAGTATCGGCTGGTTTCGTATCGGCGACGACCAGCACCACAGAGTCTGCCGATCCTTGGGTGATTCCGGGGTGTCGGAGAATGAGAAGGCCCGCTTTATCGCGGGCCTTTTTTTCGCAACGCTGGCGTGGGTCAGAGGCGATTGTCAGCCGCCGCGCTTTTCACCGTCGTGGCGAAGGCTTGGCGGAGGGCGCGACGACCACACGACCGACCGGCGCGCGACGCCTTGACTGTCGGTTCCAAGCGGGCGGGCCTTCGCGGTCTCGCGATCGTTCTGTCAGGAGGTCGCAAGCAGGGCCCCAGGGGGGCTTTCGCGGGCCACTCCGGACGCTGCTGGCGGCTGGCGATCGGCCTTGAACGCTGGTTATCTCGCGTTCGAACGAGGTCGCCGCAAGCTGGCCTTCAAGCTTGTTGGACGACGCCTGCGCGGTGAGTCATAATGTCGCCATGAACGAGTCCCCCCCCCCCCAAGATCCGCGTCGTCGGCTCCGTGAACTCCTTGCCATCCCGGAGCGCGATCGCACTGATCCGCAATGGGACGAAATTATCGAGCTTGAAATTACCATGGCCCCTGGCAACCGTGAGTCCGACAGGCCGTCAGACCGGCCGCCCGGGCAACCGGACCGGCGCCAGGGTGCGCCCGTTCCTGGTCGTCGGCAGGACGCGCGTAAGCCCAGCGCGAGGCCTGGTGGCCCCAGGCCAGACCAACGGCCGGCCGCCGCTCGACCTGATGGCAACTCCGACGCGCCGGTTGATGCGCGTCCTGCCACTCCCAAGCGGCATGGTCGGCGGCCCAGGCGTCCGCCGGAGACCCCCAGCGATAGCTGATTGGCTGCTTAGGGCTTGCCTGGCGTGTCAGGACAAACTCTAACCGTAGCGGATCGTCGCGCAGCAGCAGGACGCCTCTGTCGCCAATGCCGCTTTCGATAAAGCGCTTTTACCGCTAATCGCTGGCCGCAACGCCGCGAATCCGGGGCATTGTCGTTGCCTCGACTTTGGCTGGCTGTGCCACACGCGGATGCCGGATGCCATAGTCGCGATCAGCAGAGTGCTGGCGCCTCGAGCGAATGCACTTGCCGACAATGCGATTGTTGTAGGACCGTGCAGCGTGGCGCCGAACACACACCTTGTGTTGATCAGCTGGTGCGCGCCGTTTTCGATCAGCAGGCGCGAGTCGCTGCGGTCGTGCGAATTAGCACAGCGCCGTCGCAGGTCGAGCGCGCGCCGAAGCTGAATGATCAGCCGCCGCTGTCGCCTTGCAGCCACCGGCATTTACCTTTGCTGGCCTCGTGGATGGCGTCCAGCAAGCGCTGGTGTTCAGCAAGCTCTTCCTGGCTGGCACGCCGGACACGCTGCGCCTGGCACGGGCCCGCGGCCGGAATCTTTCGTGCCGCTTCGATCCTGCTGGCGTTGTCGTCGTCGAGGTCGATGATCAGGCTCTCCTGGCCGCGGGTCATCGCCAGATAAACCTCGGCAAGAATCTCGGCATCGAGCAGGGCACCGTGCAGCGTACGGCGCGAGTTGTCGACGCCGTAGCGGTCGCACAGGGCGTTGAGGTTGTTCTTCTTTCCCGGGTGCAGATCCTTGGCCATGCGCAGGGTGTCGCAGACGGCGTGGCAGACGGTGTCGACCGGCGCCATGTCGAGTAGCGCCAGTTCGGCGTTCAGAAAGCCGACGTCGAAGGCCGCGTTGTGGATGACCAATTCGGCACCGCGGACGAAATCGAGAAACTCGGCGGCAACGTCGGCAAAGTGCGGCTTGTCGAGCAGGAACTCGCGGCTGATGCCGTGTACCGACAAGGCGCCCGCGTCGATGTCCCTTTCCGGGTTCAGGTAGCGGTGGAAGTGGCGTTTGGTGAGGCGCCGGTCGGACATTTCGACGCCTGCAATTTCGATGATGCGATGGCCCAGTTTGTGCTCCAGACCGGTGGTTTCAGTATCGAGAAAGATCTGGCGCATTGACGCATCCCATAGGTGAGGCTTGCAGGCGGCCGCTGTGCGGCTGGGCCTTGAAGCGTGTGCTCAACGACTGCTGGTCGGCTCGGGGCGGGTCGGCTGGCGACGCGGCAGTTCGTCCATGCCACGATTGGCCAGCGTGTCGGCGCGCTCATTGCCGGCGTGCCCGGCGTGCCCCTTGACCCAGAACCACTCGACCTGGTGCCGATTGGCGGCTTCGTCGAGACGTTGCCAGAGGTCGGCGTTCTTTACCGGCTTCTTGTCCGAGGTCCGCCAGCCATTGCGCTTCCAGTTCTGGATCCAGGCGCTGATCCCCTTCTGCACGTACTGCGAGTCGGTATGCAGGTGCACCGTGGTCGGCCTGGTGAGCGCTTCGAGGGCGCAGATGGCGGCCGTCAGCTCCATGCGGTTATTGGTGGTGTCCGCTTCGCCGCCCCAGAGTTCCTTTACCTGGTCTGCGAACTGCAGGACAGCTCCCCAGCCGCCGGGGCCGGGGTTGCCACGGCAGCCGCCGTCGGCGTGAATGGTGACGACCCGTTGATCATTCATCTATTACGATTTCCTTCTTGCTGAGTACCGCTAGCGCCTTGCCAGGCGCACTCTGTTTTTTCCAGCGCGGCATGATCAGGCGCATGCTATGCACCCGCTTGACCGCGCGCAGGACGTAGACGCCGCCAGCGAAGCGCCACCAGCGACTGCCGCTGGTCTCGATGAAGCGCCAATTTCTGAGCCAGCGTTCATTTCTGAATGGTGGCGCGTAGCAACCGAAGCGGCCTTGGTCGACCTCCAGGCCAAGCAGTTGTAGCCAGTCTTTGAGCCGCGGTGCCGACAGGTAGTGGCCATTCCAGGGGATGTGCTGCGGGCAGTTCGGCAGCCGGCGGCGCAGACCCCAGATCGAGAGCGGATTGAAACCGGCAATCACCAACTCGCCTTCGGGAATCAGGACGCGCTCGACTTCGCGCAGAATCTGGTGCGGATCGTCGTGGAACTCAAGGACGTGCGGCATCACTACCAAGTCGATACTGTTGGCCGAAAAGGGAAGTTGGCGCAAGTCGCAGAGGACATCGACCCGGCCATAGTCGTCGGCCAGTTGGCGGAGCGGGATGCGGTTCTGGGCGAGCAAGTCGCATTGTGGCAAACCCAGCTGAATGGCGTTATAGCCGAAGATGTCGGCGACGGCGGCATCGATCGTCGCCCGCTCCCAGGCCATGACGTAGCGCCCCGGTGGCGTTTGAAGCCAGGCGTCGAGGCCAGGAATTGACATTTTCTGTAGTTCTTCCACAATTGAGCGATGTTCGACGTCATCCGCATTCCAGCCTTCAAGGATAACTACATCTGGTTGTTGCGCAAAGGCGCGGCAGCTGCCGTCGTTGATCCCGGCGATGCACGGCCCGTTCTCGAGGTGCTCGACCAGTATGGGCTATCGCTGACCACCATCCTGGTTACCCACCACCATGCTGATCATCAAGGTGGCGTAAGCCGCCTGCTGGCCCACTATCCGGCCGAGGTCTTTGGTCCGGCGACCGAATCGATCAGCGGCATCACCCGGCCTCTGGCCGGTGGCGAGACGATCCGCACTGCCTTCTGCGACGTCGAGTTTCAGGTCCTCGCGGTTCCCGGACACACCCTCGGACACCTTGCCTATTATGGCGCAGACTGCCTGTTCTGTGGCGATACCCTGTTCGCTGGCGGCTGTGGTCGGCTGTTCGAGGGGAGCGCCGCGCAGATGGCCGATTCGTTGGCGCGGCTGGCGGCTTTGCCCGGCGAGACGGCAGTCTACTGCGCACACGAGTACACCGAGGCAAATCTGCGCTTCGCTCTGGCCGTCGAGCCGGGCAATCGCCGCCTGCAGAGCCGCGTAAACGAAGTGGCGGTAGCGCGTGCCAAAGGCTGGCCGACGGTCCCCTCGACAATCGCCATCGAGAAGGCGAGCAACCCTTTCTTGCGCAGCGCCGAGCCAGAAGTGGCGGCAGCGGCCAGACGCAGGGTCGCCGACGCCCACGACGACGTGGCGGTCTTTGCCGCCTTGCGCGCATGGAAGGACGGCTTCTGAGGTTTCCGTCAGGCGCTTTCCGGTCCGTCGTGCTGTTCCGCGGCGTTGCTCCGTGCTGACCGCCACACCTGGCTGAGCGTGTCGACAACCGTATCCCGGCGGGTGCGGGGGCGGCACGTTCGTGCTAAATTCGGCGCTTTCCAAGCCACCTAGCGGTCTGTTGCGATGACTGAAGAAGCTGAAACTGCCAAAACGACCGCCTCGTCCAGCAAAACTACGATCAGAAAATACGGGCTTCGACTCGCGCTTGCGGTGCTCGTCTTCAGCCTGCTTGGTTTTTTTGGCTTGCCGCCGCTCGTCAAATCAATACTGGTCGATCAGCTGGCGGTGGCTTTGCACCGACCGGTAACAATCGAGGGCGTGCGGATAAACCCCTACACGCTGTCGCTGCAAGTCGCAGGCTTGGCTGTTCAGGACAAGGACGGGGGCGACGCACTAATCGCTTTCGACCGCCTTGACGTCGACGTCGAGTGGAGTTCGCTGTGGCGTGGTGGGCCGGTGATCAGCGAGCTTAAATTGGTGGCTCCGGCGTTCAGAATCGTCCGTCAGGCGGATGGGCGCTTCAACGTTTCCGATCTGGTCGATGAGTTCATGGCCAGGCCCGCGTCGGACGATCCGACGCCGCGTTTTTCGCTCAACAACATCCAGATCTCCGGCGGGAAAATCGAGTTTGACGACCAGACGCTTGGTGAGAAGCACCTGATCAGCGAGCTTGATATCGGCGTGCCATTCATCTCGAGCTTGCCGCAGGCGACCGCGATCTATGTCGAGCCGGCTTTTTCAGCGTCGATCGACGGCTCGCCGCTGCTCATTCAGGGCAAGAGCAAGCCTTTTGACACTTCGCTGGAGAGCGAGCTGGCGCTTGATCTGCGTGCCGTGCAAGTCGCCAGGTATCTCGAGTACCTGCCGTTCAGCTTGCCGATCAAGGTCACTTCGGGCGCACTCGATAGCGAACTGAAGCTGGCGTTCAAGCGCCAGGACGAAGATCATTCGACGCTCGTTGTTTCCGGCAAAGTGGCGCTCAAGGACGTCGTCGTCAAGGAGAGTTCAGGCGCGCCGCTGATTTCTGTGCGCGCTCTGGAGGTGGTGATCGATAGTATTGAGCCACTCGACGGCAGGTTCGCGATCGAGCGAATTGATGTTGATACGCCCGAAATTCATGCCCGGGTAAGCCCGCAAGGTACGATCAACTGGGTCGACTTCTTCAGCAAGGAACTCGTTACCCGCGGCACGCCGACGCCGGCTGCCAGCAAGAGCGAGAAGTCGGTGCCGATCGAGTGGTCGCTGGCGACCGCGAAAGTGAGCGGTGGCGCGCTGCGCTGGCGTGACGAGTCGCATGGCGAAGCGTTTGACGCCAGCGTAGACGGGCTGCAGATCGGCTTGAAAAACTTTGCCAGCAAAGGAAGCTCCGCCGGTGAGTTTGACCTCGCATTTCGCATGCAAGCCGGACAATGGATCGCACTCGACGCCTTCTCGGCCAAGGGGGGGCGCATCGATCTCGCCAAGCGCGAGCTGGCCATCGCCGAGGTCGCGTCGCACGGTGCCAAGCTGCTGATCCGGCGCGCTGCAGATGGCACGATAGAGTTCGTCGAACCGCCTTCCTTGCGCGTCGTCGAAGCCTCCCGGAAGGATTCGGCCGGGCCGTGGAAAGTGAGCGTCGCCAAGTACCGCGGTGAAGACCTTGGGTTACGTTTCGAAGATCGGATGATCTCGCCGGCGGTGGTGCACAGCATCGACGGTATGAAGATTGATGCCGAAAACCTGTCTACCGAGCCCGGTACGACGGCCAGCATCGCGACGCGGTTCATGGTGAACAAGAAAGGCGGCGTCGAGGTCGACGGCAAGGTGACGCTTTTTCCGCTCGATACCGACCTCAAAGTCGTCGTCAAGGCGCTCGACCTGGTACCGCTGCAGCCGTATTTTACCGAGCAGTTGAATGTCGTTCTGACGCGTGGGCAGGTGCTCTTGAGTGGCGATCTTCGTTTGCAGCAGCTTGCCGCAGCCGTCGCAGGTGCCGAGACCGGCAAGCTGTCGGGAGCCTTCTCGGGGCAGCTGGCGGTTGGCGATTTCGCAGCGGTCGACAAGAGCAATTCGGCCGACTTCCTGAACTGGAAGTCCTTGTCTTTTGGTCACCTCGACCTGCGCCTGAATCCGAGTTCGCTGTCGATTGGCGAGGTCGCTCTGGCTGATTTTTTTGCCCGCGTGATCATCAATCCGCAAGGGAAACTCAACCTCTTGCAGGTCGTTCGCCAGGCTAATGAGCCGCCGACGGCGCTGGTTACCAAGAAGGCGGAGCAGACCACCGCCGTGGTTTCTGGCGCAGGCAAGGCCGTCGCGCCGCTTGCTGGCGGCAGCGAGTCGCGGCTGCCGGTGAAGGTCGGCAAGATCACTCTGCAGGGTGGCGACATCAAATTCAGCGACAACTTCATCAAACCGAACTACTCGGCCGATCTGAAGAAAATCGGCGGTGCCATCAGCGGCTTGTCGTCTGCTGCCGGCAGTGTCGCCACGGTCGACCTGCGTGGCACTTACGACAATATTGCGCCGATCAAGGTGAGCGGCCAGGTCAACCCGCTGATCGCCAAGCCTTATCTGGACTTGCAGGCCGACGTCAAGGGGATCGAGATGACCGCACTGTCGCCGTACTCGGGCAAGTACGCGGGTTACGCGATCGAAAAAGGCAAGCTGTCGCTGTTTGTCAAGTACAAGGTAGACAACAACCAGTTGACCGCCGAGAACCGGGTTTTTCTCGATCAGCTGACCTTCGGCGACGCGGTCGATAGCCCGGAGGCAACCAAGCTGCCGGTGAGCCTCGCCGTTGCCCTGCTGAAGAACTCAAAGGGCGAGATCGACATCAACCTGCCGGTCGCCGGTTCGCTCGATGATCCCGAGTTCAGTATCGGTGGCCTGCTCGGCAATCTGATCGGCAACCTTCTGGTCAAGGTCGTGACCTCGCCTTTTGCCCTGCTGGGGTCGCTCTTTGGCGGCGGCGAGGAATTGTCGAACGTCGAGTTCGATTTCGGCCAGTCGACCATCACCCCGGCGGCACAAAAGCGTCTCGAGACGCTGGCCAAGGCCTTGCTGGACCGGCCCGCACTCAAGCTCGCCGTCGGCGGGCACGCTGACCCGGAAGCTGACCCCGAGGGATTGAAGCGCGCCCGCCTAAATCGCAAACTGCAGGAGCTGAAAGCGGCCGGTGGGAAGAAGAGAGATGGCAAAGACCCGCTGGCGGCGACCGTCGACATCGGCGCCGACGAGTACCCGGTATTGCTGGAGAAGGTTTACCGTGCCGAGGACTTCGAGAAGCCACGCAATATGGTCGGATTGGTCAAGACGTTGCCGGCCGATGAAATGGAGAAGCTGATTCTGGCCAATTCGGTCGTCGACGACAGCGACCTGCGCGCGTTGGCCGAGCAACGGGCGCAAGTCGTTCGCGACTGGCTGTTGGCGCAGCAGGTTCCGGCCGAACGTGTGTTCCTGCGGCCGGCCAAGATCGGCAAGGTCGACGATAAAGCGGCTTCGCCGCAGCCGGCCGCCGGGAATCGGGTTGTCTTCGCGCTCGAATAGGGTCAGTCGCTGGCCTTTGCAGCGACCGCTGGCGGCGCTTGTTCCGGCGACCGGCGAAGCATGAGCGAGGCCTGGCCGTACTGGCCCTACGCCGCCTTTTCGCTCGGCCTCGTGGTGATCGTCCTGCAGCTCGTTCTGCTGCTGCGCGCCGGAACGGCCCGAGAGTTGGTCGGCGTGCGTCTGCGCGACCTGCAAGGCGGTCTCGATCGACTCGAGCGCGAGTTGCGTCAGGAGATGTCTCTGGGCCGACAAGAGGCGGCAAACGCCGCCCGCGGCGATCGCGAGGAACAATCGCTGTCTTTGAGCCGCTTGTCGCAGACGCTCGCTGGGCAATTGGCCCAGCTTGGCCGGCTGCAGGCGCAGCAGCTCGAATCGTTTGCACAGCAGCTGGCGCGCCTGACGAACAGCAATGAACAGCGTTTCGAGGACCTGCGCCAGGCGCTGGAGAAGAGACTGGCAGCGATGCAGGCCGACAATGCCGGCAAACTCGAAGAGATGCGCCGGACGGTCGATGAAAAACTGCACGCGACGCTCGAACAACGCCTCGGCGCATCGTTCAAGCTGGTCAGCGAGCGCCTCGAGCAGGTCCATCAGGGGCTCGGCGAGATGCAGACGCTGGCGACCGGCGTTGGCGACCTGAAGAAGGTGCTGACCAACGTCAAGACGCGTGGCAGCTGGGGGGAGGTGCAATTGGCAGCCTTGCTGGAGGAACTGCTGAGCAGCGAGCAGTTCGCGACGAACGTGGCGACCAGGCCTGATTCGCAGGAGCGCGTCGAGTTCGCCATTCGCTTGCCGGGTCGCTCGATCGACGACGCGCAGCGGCCGGTGTGGTTGCCGATCGACGCCAAGTTTCCGCTGGAGGACTATCAGCGCCTGCTGGAGGCGCAGGATAGAGCCGATCCGGTGGCACTCGAGGTTGCGACCAAGGCGCTCGAAGGGCGGCTGCGCCTGGCCGCCAGGACGATTCACGACAAGTACGTCGAACCGCCGTATACAACTGACTTCGCGATCCTCTACCTGCCGATCGAGGGTCTTTTCGCGGAAGTTCTGCGGCGGCCCGGGCTGGTCGATGGCCTGCAGCGCGATTGGCGGATCTGCATCGCCGGCCCGACGACGCTGGCCGCGCTGCTCAACAGTCTGCAAATGGGCTTCCGAACGCTGGCCATCGAGCGCCGCTCGTCGGAAGTCTGGGCAGTTCTCGGCGCCATCAAGACCGAGTTCGGCAAGTTCGGCGAAATCCTTGAGGCGACGCACAGGAAGCTCGAACAGGCCAGCCGGAGTATCGAATCGGCCGGCGTGCGGACTCGCCAGATCGAGCGCAAGCTGCGCGGTGTCGAGGCCCTGCCGGTCGGCGAAGCACAGCAGCGTTTGGGGGACCTGCAAGAGATCGGCGGCGTTGGCGATCAGCAATGAATCGCCAGGACATGGCAGCGGCTTTCGCCGCGACGACTTATCGAGTGGCGACTCGTGAAGGAGATTTCGCTTTGCGCATCGGCGTCGCCGACAGCGGGTTCGATGATTTTCTGGGCCGCCTGACGACCTCGCCCGAGCGTCTGGCGGCGCTTGCTGGAGGTCCGGTGGACGGCCTTGTCGGCTGGGGGATCGTCACCGCCTACAACCCCGGAAGCTTGCTGAGCGAGGACCAGAATAGCCTTCGGCATTTGCGTTTGTACGACCGCCTGAGCGCCTCGCGCTGGCTTTTTCTGGCTGGCTGTAACGTTGCTGACGATAATCTCTGGCCTGCTGAGCCGAACTATCTGGTGCTGGACGTGCAGCCGCCGGATATTGTCGCGCTCGGTCGCGAGTTCGGCCAGGTCGCCGTCGTCTGGGGACGAAGGGGGACAGCGCCGAAGCTGCTGTGGATTTGAGCAGCGAGTGCTTTGGCGATCGTGACTTTTGTGGTCCTGCACGGCGAGGAGACTCGCTTAGAATGTGCTTTTGTGAGGTCAAGCAAAGCCTGTGAGCAAGCGCGTTGGACGTTTCGAGATCATTCGTGAGCTGGGTCGAGGCGCCCAGAGCGTTGTCTATCTGGCGCTCGACCCACATCTGCAGCGGCAGGTGGCGATCAAGACCATGCACTACGCGCGCGCCGATCCGCAGCAGCATCGGCAGTTGCTCGAAGAGGCGCGGATGGTCAGCCAGCTACGCCACCCGAGCATCGTACCGATTTTCGAGGCCGCCGAAGACCGCGGCGAGCTGTACCTCGTTTTCCAGTATGTGCCGGGCAAGAACCTGGCCGAGTACCTGCAGCTCAGTGGTGGCTTGCCGCCGGAGAGGGCAGTGGCGATCATGCAGACGATCCTCGATGCCGTAGCGCATGCGCACGCGGCGGGGATCATTCACCGCGACCTCAAGCCAAGCAACATTCTGATTGACGATGATGGCGTGCCGCGGGTGATGGATTTCGGCATCGCCAGTCGCGCTGCCGGTCTGGCCAGCGATGGCGGCCAGTGGTCGGGAACGCCAGCGTATATGGCTCCCGAGTACATCGAAACGCGGACCAGCAACCAAAGGACGGACATCTTTTCCGCCGGTCTGGTTCTGTACGAGTTGCTCAGCGGGCAGCGCGCGGTCGCTGGTAGCGACATCAAGCTGGTGATGCAACAGATCGCCAGCAGCGACGTCAGATTGCCGCACGAGCTGAGCAGTTTGCTCGACGAGCGGCTGCTGGCTGTTCTCTATCGGGCTCTGGCACGCGATCCACAGAGTCGCTACGCGACCGCCGCCGAGATGCGCGCGGCTCTCGACGATTACCGGCAGCCGGAAAGCGTGACGCCGGCAGTCGATAGCAAGCAGAGCACGATCGACTTCCTGCTCCGGCGGATGCGCCACAAGAGCGATTTCCCGGCATTGTCGGAGTCGGTTGGGGCGATCAACCGGATCACCGCCTCGGAGAATCAAAGCATTGGCGATCTCTCAAATGCGATCATCAAGGATTTTTCGCTGACCAACAAGATCTTGCGGATGGTGAACTCGGTGCACTATCGGCAGGCCGGTGGCGGCAGTATCAGCACCGTCTCGCGAGCGGTCGTCGTCCTCGGTCTCGATGCGGTGCGCAGCATCGCCATCACGGTGATGCTCTTCGAGCATTTGCAGAACAAGGAGAACGCCAATCAGCTCAAGGAGGAGTTCCTGCGCGCCAACTTGGCCGGTGTCCTGGCCAAGGACATCGGCAGCAAGGCTGCAAGCCACGGCGACGTTGAGCAGGCGTTCATTTGTTCGATGTTCCACAACCTTGGACGCTTGCTGAGCCAGTACTACTTTCCCGAAGAAAGTGCCGAAATCAGGCGCTTCGTCCAACAGAAGAACTGTGCCGAAGAGGTCGCCGCGCTGCAGGTCCTCGGCCTGTCGTTCGAAGATCTGGGTGTCGGTATCGCCCAGAGTTGGGGGTTTCCGAAGCTGATCGTCAACAGTATGCGCAAGCTGCCGGTGGGGGGCGTTCGCCGCCCGGCCAACTCCGAAGATCGCTTGCGCGTCCTCGCCGCGCTGGCCAATGAACTCTGCACGCTGGTCGCCGACGCGAAACCTGAACAGCAACAGAAAGAGTTGCGCAAGATCGTCGCTCGTTTTGGCGATGTCATTGAAGTCGACGAGCAAGGTTTACAGAGAACGCTGGTCAGATCCTTCGAGCAGATGAGTCATTTTGCCGGCATCATTCACCTCAATCTGCCGCAAACGCATTTTGGCAGACAGCTCAGGGCCTGGGGAGGGGCGGCGGCAGCCAGGCCGGTCGCTGGCCTGTCGCCGCCGGCTGCGGAGAACGGCTTGGCCGGCACGGTGCTTGCGGATATGGTGCCAGCGTCCGTCTGCGATGAGCGATCGGCCGGTGGCGGCAAGCTGGCTTCGGCTGACGCCCCCGAGGCCGGCGAAGTGATCTTGCTGGCCGGTATTCAGGACGTCAGCAACGCCTTGATCAGCGACTTCAAGCTCAACGATGTGTTGCGCATCATCCTGGAAACCTTCTACCGTGCCAAGGGTTTCAAGACCGTCATCCTGTGTATCCGCGATGGGCGCAGCAATTCGATGCTCGGTCGTTTCGGCTTTGGGCCGAACGCTCCGGAGATTGCCAAGCGCTTCAGATTTTCACTGGTGTTTGCCGCTGATATCTTTCACGCGGCGCTGGCCAATGGCGTCGATGTCCTGATCAGCGATACCAGTGAGGCAAAGATCGCGGCACGAATTCCGGCGTGGTTTCGCAAGGCGGTGAGCGCCGAAACCTTCGTCGTCTTCCCGCTTTGCGTCAAAGGCAATCCGGTGGCGATGATTTACGCCGATCGCGAACACGCTGGCGAAATCGTCATCTCCGAGAAAGAGCTGTCCTTGCTGCGCACCTTGCGCAACCAGGCTGTCCTGGCCATCAAGCAGTCGATCTGAGGCCTGACGCCGGCTGGCGCGCGCGTCGTTGCGCTGGCCTGCCGGTTGGGATCGCCAGCGGCGGCGCCTCACCACAACTTCCACCACGGTTCTTGGCGTTCGAGGCCACGTATATAGTATTCGCTGTCGGGATAGTTCTTGCGCATGACGCGTTCGGCATCGTCGCGCAGATCGTCCAGGCCAAGCAAATCGTAGGCCTTGACCATGATGAACAGTGCCTCCTCGGTGGACGGCGTGCCGGGATAGTTGATCACCGCGTACTGGGCACGGTTCGCCGCTGCCAGGTAGGCGCCTCGTTTCATGTAGTAGCGGGCAACGTGCAGTTCGAGCCGCGCCAGGGCATTGACCAGGTACTTCATGCGCAGCAGCGCGTCGGGCGTGTACTTGCTGTCCGGGAAGCGGGTGACCAGTTCCTTGAAGGCGTCAAACGATTCGCGCGCGCCTTTCGGGTCGCGTTCGGTCATGTCCTGGTTGCTGATCGCGCCAAGAAGACCCAGGTCTTCGTTGAAGTTGATCAGGCCGCGCAAGTAGTAAACGTAGTCGACATTCGGGTGGTTCGGATGCAGCTTGATGAAGCGGTCGCAGGCGGCAATCGCCGAAGCGGGCTCCTGATCCTTCCAGTAGGCGTAGGCGATCTCGATCTGTGCTTGCTGGGCGTAGCGGCCGTAAGGGTAGCGCGACTCGAGCTTCTCGAAGTACTTGACGGCCTTGGTGTAGGAGCCGTCGTTGAGGGCATCCTTGGCCTCGGCGTAGAGCTTGTTGGCCGACCAGCCGATTGTTTCATCCTTCGATTCGGGGAAAAGGCCGCAGCCCGAAAAGAGAGTGGCGACGAAAAGCGCTGCGATAACCGCTAAACTACGCATGATGAAAAACCCACAGAAAAAGAAGGCGCCGACGCTTGTGTCGACCGACGACAAGGGGCTCGCCGATTATAGCGCAAACCCCAGAATTGCCCTGAGCGTGCCCGTCGATTGCAGCGGCCAGCGCCTTGACCAGGTTCTCGCTCGTTTGCTGCCACAGCATTCGCGCAGTCGGCTGCAGAACTGGGTGCGCGATGGTCGCGTCAGCGTCGCCAGCGAGGTGGTCGTCGAGCCCCGTCGCAAGCTGTGGGCCGGCGAGACTCTTGAAGTCGCCGAGGCGCCAGACGAACGCACGGAATCGTCGGCTCCAGAGGATATACCGCTGCTGCTGGTGTTCGAGGATGAGCATATCCTGGTGCTCGACAAGCCAGCCGGACTGGTTGTTCATCCGGGCTGTGGGAATTGGACGGGGACGCTGCTCAACGCCTTGCTGCACCACGCGCCGCAACTCGACAAGGTGCCGCGGGCGGGGATCGTGCATCGCCTCGACAAGGATACCAGTGGTCTGATGGTCGTCGCCAAGACGCTCGAGGCGCAAACCGATCTGGTCCGGCAACTGCAGGCGAGAACCGTCAAGCGCTGTTATCAGGCGCTGGTGCGCGGCCTCGTCGACCGTTCGGGCACGGTCGACGCGCCAATCGGTAGGCATCCCACGCAGCGTACCAAAATGGCGGTGGTGAACACCGGTAAGCCGGCGCGTACGCACTATCGGGTGCTCGATAGCTTTCTGGTCTGTACGCTGATCGAATGCGCTCTGGAAACCGGCCGTACCCACCAGATACGCGTGCACATGACCTCGGTCGGGCATCCCTTGGTTGGTGACGAGGCCTACGGCGGTGCTGTCAATCGTGTGCCGCGCGGTCCGGAATTTTCGCGTCAGGCGCTGCATGCCTGCCGCCTGGCGCTGGTTCACCCGGGGACTGGCAAAGCGATGCTGTGGCGGTCGACGGTGCCCGACGATATGGCGACGCTGATCGAGACGCAGCGCCAGGAGACGGCCGAGCACGGTCTCCAATTCGAGCGCTACGAAGAGGACGACGATTGGCAGCAGGATGACTGGCGAGACGACGACTGGCAAGAGGGCGACGATGATGACGACAGCCCGGACGACGACGACCTTGGTGAGCAATAAAGACTGGATCGTTCCCGACTGGCCGGCGCCGGCGCGTGTGCGCGCTCTGATCACCACCCGTCACGGCGGTGTCAGCCTGGCGCCCTACGCCAGTCTCAACCTCGGCGACCATGTCGGCGATGATCCGCTGGCCGTCGCCGAGAATCGCCTTCTGCTTGGCCGCCGCTTGCCGGCGAAGCCGTGCTGGCTGCAGCAGGTACACGGTACGCGGGTCGTGGACGCGGCTACCGCAGCAGCAGGGCAGGTGCCGACTGCCGATGGTGCTTTTTCGCGGCGCTCGGGTGTGGTCTGTGCGGTGATGACGGCAGACTGCCTGCCGGTACTGCTCTGCGACCGATCGGGGACTGCCGTGGCGGCGGCGCACGCCGGTTGGCGCGGTCTGCAGGCGGGTATTCTGGAACGAACGGTGGCCGCCATGGGACTTCCCGGCGAGCAGTTGCTGGCCTATCTCGGGCCGGCGATTGGCCCGCAGGCCTTCGAGGTCGGCGGCGAGGTCCGGGCGGCGTTTGTCGACGCCCACGACGACGCCGCCGACGCGTTTCAGCCGACAAGCGCCGCGCAGTCAAGGTGCCGCGACGCCTCGGTCGATGCGGCCACCGGGCATCGCGGTGGCTGGCTGGCCGATATCTATTTGCTGGCGCGACAAAGCCTGCAACGTTCCGGCGTCGGCGCTGTTTACGGAGGCGGCTATTGCACGGCGCAGGGGAAGCACTTCTTTTCGTATCGACGTGATCGCGTGACCGGGCGGATGGCGTCGTTGATCTGGCTGGCAGCAGACCAGTAGTCAGCGATCGCCTTGCTCGTCGTCGGCGTTGCTGTGGCCATTCGCGCGCTCGGATTCAGCGGCCATGCGGGCGCGCCGGCGGCGCGTCGGGCCGCCAAACAGCCACAGCAGCAAGGCTATCGGCAGCAGGCCGTAGAAGAGCAGGGTCAATACGCCAGCGACGACGCTGCTCTCGGTCAGCGCCATCAGGACGGTTACGTAGAGCCAGCCAATCGCCACGATATACATGCCCCGATTATAGAGTGCGGAACTGCCGCGCTGGCGTTACTTGCCGGGTGGCTGCGGGCAGTTCGCAGGCAGCCACGATGACCGGGCTGAACGCCTTGCCATTGACAGCGTAGATGGTGCAATGCAGAATCGGCGGCTGTTGTCTGGCAGGCTTGTCGCGTGGTCGTTGAGCGAATCCGGCGCCAGCCCTTGTTCGGGGCAGTGCTGCCAGCATTGGTAGGCTTGGGTCGGACGCCCCTCGCCGCTTCCTGGCGTTCTTCTCGGCGCGCAGGCGTGAGCCTGGCCAAGCGGCGAGTGTCGCAAGCGGGTTGGCGCAAACGACGGGTGGTGGGACAATGGCGGACTGAGTTCCGCTGAGCGATTTTGCAGGGTCGGCAGGAGATCGCGGTCTGGATTCCCTGTGGACCTGGAACGAAGCCGCGTTGCGGACTTGTGACGGAGTTTCCGTCCGGGCCGCTCGGGAGATGTTGTAATCGTGGCGGCTTCTTGCCGCCAATTGTTTCATTCGTCAACAGGAAAGGAAGAATTATGACGCAACGTGTTGCTTTGGTTACAGGTGCCATGGGTGGGATCGGTACGGCTATTTGCCAGGAACTGGCCAAGGCCGGTCACAAAGTGGTTGCCGCTTACCATCCGGAGTTCGACAAGCCGGAAGAGTGGACGAAGGCCATGGAAGAAGCCGGTTTCAAGGACTTCATCTGTGTTGCCGGTGACGTCTCCGACTACGATTCCTGCGTCGCCCTGACCGCCGAGGCGGAAGCCAAGGCGGGCCCGATCGATATTCTGGTCAATAACGCCGGCATTACCCGTGACAAGATGTTTGCCCGGATGGAACTGGCTCAGTGGAACGCCGTAATTTCTACCAACCTGAATAGCCTGTTCAACATGACCAAACAGGTTTCGGCGAAAATGGCCGAACGCGGTTGGGGCCGGATCATCAATATTTCGTCGCTCAACGGCCTCAAGGGTCAGGCCGGCCAGACCAACTACTCGGCGGCCAAGGCTGGCGTGATTGGTTTCAGCAAGGCGCTTGCCGCCGAAGTGGCGGCCAAGGGCGTGACGGTCAACTCCATCTGCCCCGGCTACGTAGCGACCCCGATGGTCATGGCCATCAAGCCCGAGATCCTGCAAGGCATCGTCGATACCGTGCCGATGAAGCGTCTGGCCAAGCCGGAAGAGATCGGCGGAGCGTGTGCCTATCTGGCTTCCGATATCGCCGGTTTCATGACCGGTTCGACGATGAACATCTGCGGCGGCCTGTACTATCAATAAGCGCACTCGGTTGTTGTAGGAAAGTCAAGACAGGCCCCAATAGGGGCCTGTTTTTTTTTTGCTGAGGTATAATTGTGCTGCACCGCACCACTGGGGGCGCGTCAGCGCTCGTCGAGTTACCCGCAAATGGAGGAAACGTCGTCATGTCGGAGCAGCTGCGGCTGATCAAGAAGTACCCGAATCGTCGCCTTTACGATACCAAGACGAGCGCTTACATCACCTTGAGTGATGTAAAAGACTTGGTCCTGTCGCGAGAGAACTTCAGCGTTCTCGACGCCAAGACCGGCGACGATATTTCCCGGGCGATTCTCTTGCAGATCATCCTGGAAGAGGAAGCGGCGGGGGTGCCACTGTTTACGGCCGATCTGCTGTCGCAGATGATCCGCTTCTACGGGCACGCGATGCAGGGCATGCTCGGCAAGTATCTGGAGACCAACATGAAGTCCTTCGTTGACTTCCAGAAGAAGCTGCAGGAGCAGTCACAGTCGCTTTACGGCGAAAACAACAGTCAGCTGCAGAACGACATGTGGTCGCAGTTCATGAATTTCCAGGGCCCAGCGATGCAGACGATGATGAGCACCTACATGGAACAGAGCAGGAAGATGCTCAACCAGATGCAGGACCAGCTGAAAACGCAGACGCGCACCTTGTTCAACGGTATTCCGCTTCCAGGCTTTCCTGTAGAGTCTGGCAAGCAGTCGCACGATCCCGGCAAGTAAGAACGAGCCCAGCTCGTCAGTCTTGCTGGCGGTTGTGCGCTGGCAGTGTCGAGTAGCGCTGCCGGCTTGGCCGGGGCGGTGACCGACAAGGTCCGAAATGAATCCTTCAGTTTTCTCACGAGCGCGCGCACCTACCATCGGTAGGTGCGCGCTACGCGCTGCTTGGTCGCTCTAGCGCAGGATCGAGATGAAGACCGCGGCAATGATCGCCGAGGTGATGACGCCGCTGATACTGGCTCCCAGCGCCTGCGGCATGACGATCGCTCCCGGGTTGGCCGCGGTCGCCACTTTCTGAACGATCTTGGCGGTCGTCGGTACACAACTGACGCCGGCGATGCCGACGATCGGGTTGAACTTGCCGCCGCTCCAGAAATACAGGATGTAGCCGCCGGCGAGTCCGCCGAGGGCCGAGATTCCCAGGGCCGCCATGCCGAGAATCAGGAGTTTCAAGACCGTCGGGTCGAGTAGCGTGTTGGCCTCGCAGAGCACTCCCAGAGTCAGGCCGAGGAAGAATGTCGCGCCGTACAGGAAGGTCTCGCCGAGCAGCTTGCTGAAGTTCTCCAGGCCGCTTTCGCGAACGGCAACGCCGACAAAGAGCGAGAAGAACAGCGGCGCAGCAACCGGAAACAGCAGGCACAGCAGGGTGCAGGCGACGACCGCGAAGATCAGTTTCTGGGAACGGCTGATCCGCGGTCCGCGGTCCGCAGACATGTCGATGCCGCGGATGTGCGCGGGCACCAGCCACTTGATCATGTACGGATAAACGCCATAGGTCAGACCAAGATAGAGGTAGCCGACGACGGTGATCGAGACAAACAGATGCTTGGCCAGAATCAGCGAGGTGAACAGCACCATTGGTCCGTCGGCGCCGCCGATGGTGGCCACCGACGCCGCTTCGGGCTCGGTGAGGCCGAGGGCGATGGCCAGGGGGAAAACGACGAAGGTTCCCAACTCGGCGAACAGGGCAATGAACATGCTCTGGAAAGGCCGCGCCATGACGTAACCGACATCCAGGAGAACGCCGATGCCCATGAACACCAGGCAGGCGATCAAACCGTTGCTGAAGGTCAGCGTGTAGATCGGTTGTAGCCAGTCAATCTGCAGGATGTTGATCAACGCGACCGGATCGCTGATCAAGGGATCGACAAAAAGCGTCCCGGGTTTGCCGCCTTCGAGGAACATCACCGCGGCGTTAACCGAGGACATGCCCATCCCCATCGGGATCATCAACAAAGGCTCCAGGATGTTCCTGGAGCCCAGGTAAATTAGCAAAAAACCAAGCAACATCAGGAAGATGCGCCCGATCATGATCTTTGGTTCAGCGGCCGCCAGAGTGGCTATGCCCTGAAATAGATCAACAAAGTTAATGCTTTCCATGTGCTTCAGTCCTCGCGTCTAGCCACAGCGCCCACGGGTCCGCGCCTTGACTTGCAAACCATATGGGAGCTGGGTTCCGGCCGATGTCCGCTCACGCGATGGTCAACAGCGGCTGTCCGCCCTCGATCGGGTCGCCGGCTGCCACCAGAACGCGGGTGACCTGACCAGCACGGGTGGCGATTATCGGTGTCTTCATCTTCATCGCTTCGAGTACGACCAGTCGATCACCGACGGCGACTGCCTGTCCCACTTTGACGTTGACTTCGACGACCACGCCACCCATCCCGGCGATGACGTCGCCGTCTCCGGCAGCTGCGGCGGCGGCCGGCGCGGCGGCTGCGGCTGCAGGTGCGGCGGTGCGTGCGCTACCCGCTGCCGGTGCGGCTGCGGCCGGGGCTGATGTTGGTACGGCTTGGCCGGCGGTGATTTCCAGCACGCTGACGTCGTACTCGCGACCGTTCACCGTAACCTTGAATTCTCTAGGCATTTCGAGCTCCTGTTGGCTGTTGTCTGTAGTCTGTTATCTGTTGCTGCGGCCGGCGGCGTGCCCCGGCGTATGCGATGAATGCTGGGCGGCGCGGCCGCCGATGGCCCAGCCGTGCGCGCTTTCGGAAATATGCAGGATGCGGTGCGGTCCGAGGGCCGCGAAGATCGCCGCCGACAGGGCGGCAATATCTTCTTCGGGAACACCGAGTCCGACCGGGCAAACCGTACCGGTCGGTACTTCTTGGACCGGTTTGCGTTGTTCAAGCCTGCTGGTCACTGTGACCAGCACCTTGATCAGTACGGCGACGATCAGCGAGACCACGACGGCGATGCCGTAGACCTGCAGTGACTTGATGATGGCTGCTGTCAGCATGGAGCGTTTTCCTTCCGTCGCCAGTTACATGGGGATGTTGCCGTGCTTCTTGGTCGGCCTGAGTTCGCGTTTGTCGAGCACCTTGCGCAGTGCCAAGGCAACCATCCAGCGCGTGTCCTGCGGTTCGATGACATCGGAAATGTAGAAATTGCTCGCCGACACGTACGGTGAGGCGAATTTTTCACGGTATTCCTGCGCCAGTTCGGCGGCTTTCGCCGGCTTGTCTTCGGCGTCAGAGATTTCCTTGCGGTAGAGGATCTTGACCGCGGCCTCGGCGCCCATCACGGCGATCTCGGCGGTTGGCCAGGCAAAAACCATGTCTGCCCCCATTTCCTGGCTGCACATGGCGAGATACGACCCGCCGTAAGCCTTGCGCAGGATCACGGTGATTTTTGGCGTTGTGCAGGAGCCGTAGGCAAAAAGCATTTTCGCGCCGTGGCGAATAATGCCACCGCGCTCTTGCTCGATCCCTGGCAGGAAACCGGGAACGTCGACCAGCGTCACGACCGGGACATTGAACACGTTGCAGGTCCGTATGAAGCGAGCGACCTTGTCGGCGGCGTTGAGGTCGAGCGCGCCGGCCATCACCATCGGCTGGTTGGCGACCAGGCCGATGACTACGCCGCTGATGCGGGCGAAGCCGACAATCACGTTGCGGGCGAAGCCGGCATGGACTTCTAGGAGCTCGCCATTGTCGACCAGGCGGTGAATTATGGCGTACATGTCGAGGGGTTCTGACGGGCTCTCCGGAATGCAGTCGTTGATTCCGGGATCTTCCATCTCTTCGATCGGCGTCGCCAGATTGTGCGGCGGGTCCTCGGTGTTGTTGGAAGGCAGATACGAGAGTAGCTGCTTGACCATGGCGATCGCGTGCTGGTCGTCCTCGGCGATGAAATGGGCATTGCCGCTGACCGTCGCATGCATCTCGGCGCCGCCGACTTCGGCCATCGTCGTCGAGCGGCCGGTCACCGCCTTGATCACCTGCGGACCGGTCAGGAACATGTGCGCGTTCTCGCGGGTCATGATCACGAAGTCCATCAAGGCCGGTGAGTAGGCGGCGCCACCGGCGCACGGGCCGCAGATCACGGCGATCTGTGGCACCACTCCGGACAGCAGAACGTTGGAGTAGAACACGTCGCCGTAGCCCGAAAGCGCGTCAACGCCTTCCTGGATACGCGCACCGCCCGAATCCTTGAAGGCCACCACCGGCACGCCATTTCTGAGCGCATGGCGCATGATGCGGTTGATTTTCCGCGCTTGCATTTTGCCAAGCGTCCCGGCGAGGACGTTGAAGTCCTGGCTGAACGAGGCCACCTGCATCGGCCCGACGTAGCCAGTGCCAACGACGACGCCGTCAGCAGGCAAGACCTTGGTGGTCATGCCGAAGTTGGTCGAGCTGTGGGCGGCATGCAAGCCCAATTCTTGGAAGGTGCCTTCGTCAAAGAGCACGTCGAGGCGCTCACGAGCCGACAACAAACCCTTGGCGTGCAGTGCCTCCAACTTCTCTGGGCTGACGTTGTCCGTCAGCGTTGCGCGCTTGGTGCGCAGCTTTTCTAACAATTCCGGTCGTATCGTCATCTGAAATCCTAACGGTTGGCTAAGTTGGAACTTACTCGCAGCGGCGGGGCTAGCGACTTTCCGGCAGCGTAGTATCCATACTTTTGTAGGTAGTGGCTAGTGTTTTGAAAATCATTCGCAACAACTGCAGTAGGGAATCGCCCATCTCTCTGCATCGCTTGTGACGCGCGCGCCTTCTCGGGCTGCGAACGTCTGTCGGCACCGTTTCCGGATGCACGCGGGATCGAGACAGCGATCCACGTGATCGTGCTCAGAGCGTGCGAGGGTGAGCGTACAATTCGCAGTTGGCCTGCCTTCAGCATCTGGCGGCTCGTGGCATGGCGCCACCGAGCAACGAAGTTGCCGGGCCAAGACACAAAAAAAGCCCTGACTAATCAGAGCTTTAATGTTTCAGGATGGTGCCCAAGAGAGGAATCGAACCTCCACGGTGTTGCCACCACTAGGACCTGAACCTAGCGCGTCTACCAATTTCGCCACCTGGGCATTTCCGGAACGGGCGAATTTTATAGGAACAAGAACAAATGTCAATAAGCAAACTGTCGGCAGTCCGCCGCGCCGATCCCTACCTCGAGCGTGAGCTGAAGACTTACGATCAGCCGCTGCCGTCGCGCGAATACATCCTGCAGATTCTCGAAGAGCAGGGCAAGCCGGTCAGCTTCGACGCGGTCTGTGCGCTGCTCGACATTCAGCCACACGAGCTCGAGTTGTTGCAGCGCCGCTTGCGGGCGATGGAGCGCGAGGCGCAATTGTTGCGCAACCGCAAAGGCTCGTACATCCTGACCGAGCGCGCCAGTCTGATCGCCGGGCGCATCGAAGGCCAT
>NZ_CAJQTX010000008.1 GCF_907163085.1 Candidatus Accumulibacter sp. ACC003 | reverse complement strand
GGTCGTCCTTGCCAGACAATCCGGGTGGGGAGTGGACCCGGGGCTGCGCTTCGATGGTGCGCCAACCTGGTCGGTCACCGCCGGCAATATCCAATCCTTGCAGCTCACCGGCTTCTTCTACGACGTGACTCGGGATTCGTCGCTGCTGGGGCCCATTCGCAGCGCGGACCTGTTGCAGGCCGCCGCCGCAGCGGTCACCGTCGGTCCGGACAGCTTTCCCACGGACGGCCTGCCCGATATCGCCCTGGGTTCCGCGCTGCAATTCGTTTTCGACGCCAGCGGCAAGTTCATCGACGGCAACCTCACCGGCGACTTGTTTGCGCGCATGGACTACTTCGGACTGCTGAATTTTTCAAGCCTGGCGTCCGGCTTCACATTTTCAGATCAGGACTCGATCCGGGTATACAACCTGATCGCTGTCGGCGCCAGCTCGGGAGGTGCTTACACGCTCGGCTCGCTGAGCGAGCGTTATGACCCGCCCGGGTATGGCCCTGGCGGCGGCAAGCTGCCCGCACCCGGCATAGCCGCCGTACCCGAGCCGGGCACGCTGCTACTGCTCGTCCTTGCTCTCGCCAGCCTCGGTTTTTTCGGCCGCCGCGAACAAACGTTGACGGTCATTGCCACAAGACCAGCAAGCGCTGCAGACCGACGATACCGGTAATTCAGTGGATAGCGGCGCTGCATACCGCTTGCTCCTGGCGCGGACAGAAGCGCAATCCCTCCTTCGCGAATTCCCTCGCGCACTGGTCGAACGGCTACGCCGCTCGTGGCTTCGGCTTTTCGATCGGCAATCGCGTCGGCCGCGGCCTGTTCCCCAGCCGCTGATAGACGCCAGAGACGCCGCGCAGAATGCAGATCACCGGCTTGGCCTTTTCGATCTCCTCGCCGTTGCGGTCGACGATCACCGCAGCGCGTGGCGGTCGCCCGCATCGCCGCTGCGCCCAGCCGCGGATCGGCTGAGCGCTTTGCAGCCGGCGAACGCTCTGCTCGTCGTCAAGCTGACGCATACGCTCGTCTGGGCGTTTTTTGCCGGCCTGATCGTCACCATTCCGCTGGCGTCAATTCAGGGCAAGCACGCGCTTGCCGCCTGGAGTGCGGCGGCTGTCGCTGGCGAGGTGCTCGTCCTGGCGGCGAACGGCTTTCGCTGTCCGCTGACGGCAATCGCCGCGCGCTACACCGACGACCGGCGCGACAACTTCGACATCTACCTGCCGCAGTGGCTGGCCCGGCACAACAAGCTCATTTTTGGCACGCTGTACCTTGCCGGCATGGCCTTTGCCGTCGTCCGCTGGGCGCTTGCTGGCGAGTAGCCGGCCGTAGATCGAGCTGACCAAGCTTGCGCCGAAGTGAGCGATCGAGCGGAGTTAATTCTGGCGCGTTCGTCGCCGTCACGATGGTGCCTGGCACGGCCTACACTTCCAGCCAGATCAGCAGGTACGCTTGGCGCCAAATCGGTCGATCATCGATTCTCGCTTATCATCGACGAAGCGAAGTCCCGGACCACGCGGTTTGCCGCCGCAAGCGCGGACCGCCAGCGCCGTCGGCGCACCGCTTCTTCAAACACTGGAGGACGCACGAATGAACAGACGAGCAGCATTGATCGCGGCATCGCTATTGATCGCCACTGGCCCGATTCCTCTAGCCGCTGCGGCCGACCCAACGAAGGCCTGGCCGTTCAAGGTACCCGACGAGACGAGCATTCCTGCCGGAGCGATGGGCGAGGCGATCGCGCTCGGACGCAAGGTCGTTACGCAAACGCAGACCTACGCCAAGGCCTACGTCGGCAACGGGCTCAATTGCTCGTCGTGCCATCTCACGGGTGGCACGGTCGCCTGGGCAGCGCCTTTTGTCGGCCTGTGGGGCGTCTTTCCCGAATACCGCTCGCGCAGCGCCAGCGTCAACGCGCTGCAGACGCGAATCAACGACTGCTTCCAACGTTCGATGAACGGCCAGGCTTTGCCGAACGATAGCCCCGAGATGCTCGGCGTCCTGTCGTACGTGTGGTGGCTGTCGCAAGGCGTGCCGACCGGCATGGACGTCGACGGGCGCGGCTTCAGGAAAATAACCGCGCCGGCGACGCCGGACAAGGCCAAGGGCAAGACGATCTACGCCGAGAAATGCGCGTCGTGCCACGGCGCCGAAGGCGGCGGCATCAATAACCCGGACGGCAGCTACCTGTTCCCGGCGCTGTGGGGCCCGCGGTCGTTCAACATCGGCGCCGGCATGGCGCGCTTGAATACCGCCGCCGCTTTCGTCAAAGCCAACATGCCCTTGGGCCAGGGTGGCACACTCAGCGATCAGGAGGCCTTCGACGTCGCCGCCTTCTTCACCACACAGCCGCGCCCCGACCTTGCCGGCAAGGAAGACGATTGGCGCCAGGGCGGAAAGCCGAAGGACGCGCGCTATTAGACCCGCGCCGCGAGCGCGCCGGCCAGCGTCAAGCCGGGTTGGCGCAGCCGCGCAGGCGGTGGCGGGGCAGCAACAGCGGCAGCAGGAACGCTGCCGAGCAGAGCAGCAGGCCGTAGAGATTGGTGCCGAGCAGGATCGCGTACTTGCCGTCGCCGATCGCCCAGCTGGCGGGGATCAGGCTGATCGCCTGCAGGACGCCGAGCAGCATGCCGGTCCAGAACGCGAGATGGAAGGACAGCGGTGAATAGCCGACCAGCTGCGAGAAGAGGAAGATCGGCGCCAGGCCGATGACCATCGTGCCGCTGATCGTCGTCGCCTTGAGGATGTCGGTGCCGGCGAGCATCGGCAGGTTGCCGAGCAGCGCAAAGACGATCATCGCCAGCGCGCCGACGCGCATCGCGCGCGGCAGGGGCGCGCGGCCGGCGAGCAGCGGCAGCTCGTAGGCAACCGACTTCGACAGCGACGAGAAGGTCGAGTCGAGCGTCGATGCCGCCGACGAGATCATCACTGCGATCATCGCCAGGAAGCCGGCGAAGCCGAGTCCACGCGCGACCTCGGCGGGGACGTTGCTGCCGGCGCTGATCGCTTCGAGACGGGCATGGACGCCAACCAGGCTGAAGGCGACGATGGCGACGAAGCCGAGGACACCGGCGACGACGAACGCACGCAACATGTTTTTTTCGTTCGAGATGAAGCCACGATCGGTCAGCACCGGGTCGTGGAAAGGATACGAGAGCACTTGCAGCAGCGCCACCAGCAGCAGGTCGACGCCGCCAGCCAGCGTGAAGCTGCCCTGGCTCAGCAGCTGCGCCGGCGCATGCGCCGGCAACACCAGCGCGACGACGACGCCGAGGAAAACGACAAAGACGACGGCCTGGACGACGTCGGTGAAGATCGAACTGCGCAAGCCACCCTTGAGGCTGTAGAACAGCACCACGGCGGTGAACAGCAGCGCCGCGCCGATGAAAGCCGCCGACCCGGCGTCGCCGTAATAGCCGCCGACGACGGCGGTGTTGCTCCACACTTCGTTGAACAGGCGGACGAGAATCGCCGCCGAGAACGCCAGCGCGGCGCCGCGTCCGTACTTGCCGATCAGGAAGGGGACCAGGCCGCTGGCGCCTTCGCGCGTCCGCAAGCGGTAGATCACCAGCCCGGCGACCGGGATCGACAGCCAGTAGGTGGCGTAGGCCAGGCCGCCGACGATGCCGTAGGTCGCGCCGAGGTTGGCGGCGTTGGTCACCGACTTGGCGAAGATCCAGCTGATGAAAAACGCTCATCATCAGGCCCACTCCGACGGCGGCCGGCCCTGTTCGTCGTGGCCGCGGAAGAAACCCGCGTCGTCGCGCGTACGCGGCGAGATCAGGTACATCAGGGCGCCGAAGACAGCAGGAAGCCCCAGAAAAACAGTCCCTGGAACTGGCTGAGGTCGTTGCTGGCGGTGCTCGCGTTCATCGTCATTCTTTCGGTTTGGAAGTTATGGATCGGCCGCAGCGCCTGGCGACGCCGCCGTGAGCACGGCGCACGGCGTCGGCGCGCCCAGGCATCGGCAAGCAGGGTGCGCCGGCGAGCGACGCGACGACGATCGCGAACGCCGCGACGATCATTTCGACGGCACGCCGGTAGGGCGCGTTAGCATGCGCGTGTTTGCCGACGCGTCGGCAGCAAGGCCAGCGGCGGAGCGGCGGCAGCAGCAGCGGCGATCGTCGCGCGGCGGCGCGCCGGCCGGCGTACGGCAGCTCGGCGCGAACGGGCAAAAACAGACGAGCGTACATGGGCTGACTCCTGCGCGGTATCGGGTTCGTGGAAATGGCACTGATATCGTCGTCAGGACCCGGCAAAGGCTTACACTGGCACCGAAAAAACGAGCATGAAACCGATCATTCCAGGCCTCTTCCCGACGATGAAAAGCGCTTGCCCGTCCGCTGCATGTTGAAGCTCACTAGCTTTCCGTACGCGCGGCTGTTGGCGGTGGCGCTGTTTCTCGGCGTGCTGTTTGCGGTCTTCGAGCTGTCCGGGCTGCGTGAGCATTTCAGCCTGGCTTTCCTGCGCGAGCGCTTCGCGCATAACCAGCTCAGCGGCGCGCTGATCTTCGTGCTGCTGTTCTCGCTCGGCAACCTGATCCAGATCCCCGGCTGGATCTTCCTCGCGGCGGCGGTGCTGGCGCTCGGCCGGCTGTCGGGCGGCGCGCTGACCTACGTCGCCGCGAGTACGTCTTGTGCGCTGACTTTCCTGAGCATCCGCCTGCTCGGCGGCGACGCCTTGCGGCAGTTGCCCGGCCGCTTCGCGGTTCGCTTGCTGGCGCAGCTCGACGCGCATCCGATCCGCAGCATCTTTTTCCTGCGCGTCGTTTTTCAGACGGTGCCGGCGCTCAACTACGCGCTGGCCTTGTCGGGCGTTCGCTTTCGCCAATACATGCTCGGCACGCTACTCGGGCTACCATTGCCGATCGCGCTGTATTGCCTCTTCTTCGACTTCCTGGCCGGCTTCTTGCACCTCAGTTAGCCTTCGGCCGCGGGCGTCGCTTCGCCGCCAGCCCCGGCGACGCCGCGCTCATCGAGCGCCGCCAGCAGCACCTGCACGACGCGTGGCGAGTAGAGCATCGCCAGATGCCCGACGCCGTCAATCGTCTCGCTCCTCGCGCCCGGCAATTCGAGCAGCGACGGCGGCATCACGAAGTTGTCCTGCGGGCTGTAGATGGCCAGCGTCGGCAGCGCCGGGCCGGGCTTGGCGAGCGCCTGCAGCCAGCGGCTGTGCGGCCGCATCTGACGGCCGTTCTCGCCGATTCCCAGGCGCGCCAGTTCGCTCCCCTGGTGCGGTGTGGCTAGCGTCAACAGCCGCGCTAGCCGCTTCTCGCCATAGCGCTGCAGATAGGCGCGTGCCACCAGCCCGCCCATGCTGTGGCCGACCAGGATCAGTCGCTCGGCGCCGGTCGTCGCCAGCACCGCGTCGATCCGCCGCGCCAGTGGCTCGACGTAGTTGTCGATGCTGGTGTAGATCGGCTCGAGGCTGATCGTCGCGACGCTCCAGCCGGCGGCTTCCAGCCGCGCCCGTAACCACCACCAGGCGGCGCGCGAACAACCGTAGCCATGCACCAGCAGGATCGGCGGCCGCTGCTCTGGCGCGTCGCTGCCCTCCCCCTGGCGCCGTTTGCCGCCGGCCGGCGACGGCAGGCGATCGTCGCCCATCCACCAGGCTTCGAAAGGCGAAAGGACCATGAAGGTGAACAACATCGCCGCGTACTCGCCAAGGACCATCATGATCGCCTGGCGCGGTGAAAGACGCCGTGCAGCATTCGGCGAACGATCGCGATACGCCCAGGCGTAGCCGTAGGTGACGGCGATCACCCCGGCACGCACGCCGAGCATCGCCAGCAGCGCCAGGAAGACCGCCGGTGCCAGCGACGCATCGGCGAAGTTCATGGTCAGGGCGGCGTAGAAAATGATTTCCAGGAGCAGGGAAAGGCGGAGCGCAAAGGCGAGCATGGGCGGTCTGGTCTCGATTCGTTCAGGGGGTGGCGGGCAATAATGGCTTGCCAGTCAGTTCGGCGGCCAGCAGACTGGCATTGCGGGCGATCAGGCCGTAAATCGACAGCTGCGGATTGACGCCCAGGCTGGTCGGGAAAAGCGAACCGTCGAGCACCGACATATTATCGAGCCAGAAATGCCGGCCACGGTGATCGACGACGCCACGATGCGGCGCGTCGGCCATGCCGCAACCGCCCATCACGTGCGCGCTGACCAGTCGGCACAGCAATGGCTTGAGCGGCAAGGCGGCGATCCCCTGGCGGGCCGCGTCCCAGGTCGTATAGCCCGGCGCGCTCTCGTGCACCGGGTTGACCCAGCGCGCGCCGGCGGCGAACTGGATTTCGGCCATCGCCAGCAGCGCCCGCCGCGCCGCTTCCCAGATCACCTCACCGAGCGGATAGTCGAGCACCGGCAGGCGATCGCTGCCGAGCCGCACCTGACCGCCGCGGCTCTCGGGATTGAAGCCATCGCGCAGCAGCGCCAGAATCACGTTAGCGCGGGTGAATTCGCGCATCAGGCGCGCGTGCGCCTCGCCGTAACCCTGCAGCGTCGTCGAGTAGAGCACCGGATGCAGTGGCGGCGTTTCGAGTTTGAAACCCAGCGGTCCGTCGATCGCCGCCTGGTGCAGGAAGTGATCGCTATAGATCGATTGCGGTGCGCCAGCGTAGGCGTCGACGCGCTCGGGCATCAGCGCCGACGAAATCACCACCGGGTGCAGGAAGGTGCGCTTGCCGAGCAGGCGGTAAGGGTCAGGGACGCTGCTCCGCAGCAGCAGCGCCGGGCTGCCGATGGCGCCAGCGGCGATAACGAAGTGGCTGGCGCGGATCTGCAACTGCCGCCCCGAGGGATGAATGCCGTCGGCCTGCAGCGCGCTGCAGTCGAGCGCCGAGACGCGGCTGCCGGCGAAGTGCAGGCGCTCGGCGCGCAAGCGCGTGTACAGGGTGGCGCCACGCTCGAGCGCTGCCGGAATCGTCGTCAGCAGCATCGACTGCTTGGCGTTGGTCGGGCAACCCATGCCGCAGTAGCCAAGGTTCCAGCAGCCCTTGACGTTGCGCTTGATGGCGCCAATCGAGAAGCCGAGTTTTTCGCCGCCGAGCGCCAGGACCTTGTTGTTGGCGTTCGGCGGCGTCTCCCAGGGGCGCACCCAGAGCTTCTGTTCCATTACTGCAAACCACGAACTCATCGAACTGGCGCTGAGTTCGTGCAAGCCGTAATGGCTTTGCCAGAAGTCGAAGACTTCCGCTGGCGTGCGGAAGCTGCTGGTCCAGTTCACCGTCGTCGAGCCACCGACGCAGCGTCCCTGCAGGATATTGATCGCCTTGTCGGCGGTCTTGCGCGCCGCCGACTCCTGGTACAGCTCGGGGTAGGCATCGCTCTCGCGCATCTTGAAGTCGGTCGACGAGCGCAACGGCCCCTCTTCGACGAGCACGACGCGCAAACCGGCGGCGCTGAGCAGGTCGGCGCTCACCCCGCCACCGGCGCCGGTGCCAACGATCAGCACGTCGGTGTCTATCACCTGGCTCTTGTCCAGCGTCGACGCGTCGATATGCTTCCAGCCGGCCGCCAGCCCGAGACGAATCGGATCGTCCATCAGAAATACCCCCGTGGTGGGCCCGGATAGGCAATCGCCGGCCAGCTGTCGGGACGCCCGTACCAGGCGCCGAAGCTCAGATCATGCAACGCGCCGTAGGCGCTCTGCAGCAGGCGCAGCCGACTCGCTCGCCAGGACTCGAGAAACTCGCTGACTTCGCCGACGCTGGCTTCGCGCCACGGCTTGCTGACACCAGCCAGCAGCAGCCTTGCCGGCGCCATCAGCAATAGCCCGAACAACTCGCCGAGCTCTTTCTGCGTCGCTGCAGAGAGCCCCGAGACCGCCGTCGCGACGCCGTCTACGGTCAGCGCGACGAGCCGCAGCCGTTCCGGATGGTCCTTCGGCAGCACCCCATCGAGCATCGCGTTGACCACCGCGGCGAGCATCTCGCGCTCGCCAGCGCTCAGCGCGCGCGGCCCGGCGGCGTTCAGCCAACCCGCGCACGACAGCAACACGCTGCCGGCCAGGCCAGTCTGGATGAAGCGCCGACGGCTGACGATCATCGCATGATGATCCGCGTCAGCCGCTCGAACAGCGCGCCGTAAGGCGGCTTGAAGAGGCCGATTCCCGACCAGCGTGATTGCCGGAAGACCGCCTTCCTTGCCGAGAAGGTCTGGAAGCCTTCGAAACCGTGATAGCAACCCATGCCGCTGGCGCCGACGCCGCCGAAGGGCAGATCGTCCTGCGCGATGTGCAGGATGGTGTCGTTGATCGTCACGCCACCGGAAACCGTTTCGTTGAGTACGCGGTCGATGTTGCCGCGATCGCTATCGAAGTAGTACAGCGCCAGCGGCCGTGGCCGGCTATTGACGAAGGCAATCGCCTCGTCGAGATGCTGGTAGGTCCGGATCGGCAACAGCGGCCCAAAGATCTCCTCCTGCATGACGCGCAGGTCGTCGCCAAGCTCGAGCAGCGCCAGTGGCGGCAGCCGGCGGGTCAGCGGATCGGCGACCGCGCCGGGCGCCAGGTCGACGATCCTGGCGCCACTCGCCCGGGCTTCGTCCACGTAGGCGCAGAGCCGTCTGAAATGACGCTGATCGACGATCGTCGAGTAGTCGTCGCTGTTGGCGATGCCCGGATAGCACTTGCCGACGACGCGGCGAGCGCGGGCGATGAAGGCCTGTTCCTGACCGGCCGGCAGCAGGACGTAATCCGGCGCGATGCACGTCTGGCCGGCGTTCAGGCACTTGCCGATGACGATGCGCTCGACGGCACGCGCGAAATGCGCCGTTGACGCCAGCCCGGGGCCGATGATCGCCGGCGACTTGCCGCCGAGTTCGAGCGTCACCGGCGTCAGGTTGTCGGCGGCGGCGCGCATCACGTGCTGGCCGACTGGCGTCGAGCCGGTAAAGAGCAGGTGATCGAAGGGCAGCCTGGCGAACGCCTGCGCGACGCTGGCGTCGCCCTCGACGACCGACACCTCGTCCTCGGCGAAGTGCTTGCCGACCAGCTCGGCGAGCAGCGCCGCGCTATGCGGCGACATCTCGGACATCTTGAGCAACGCGCGATTACCGGCGGCAAGCGCTGCGGCGAGCGGCGCGATGGCGAGAAAGATCGGGTAGTTCCAGGGGACGATGATGCCCACCGCACCGAGCGGCTGGTAGCGCACTTCGGCGCGCCCGGGCTGGAACCACAGCGACACCGAGCGCGCTTGCGGACGCATCCAGCGGCGCAGGTGTCGGCGCGCGTGGCGGATCGCTTCGTAACTGGGAAAAAGCTCCAGCAAGCGCGTTTCGGCCGGTGAGCGATGGCCGAAGTCACGGCTGACCGCGTCGACGATCGCCGGCGCGTTGTCGCGCAGCAAGCGATCAAGCGCCACCAGGCGGCGCTCGCGGAGCGCCGCGTGCGGATTCGGATCGCACCGCACGGCGTGCTGCTGGCGGGCAAAGCGCTCGGCCAGCGAGTCGGGATGAAGCATCTTTTTCTCCTTCCTGAGTCACGAGTGATCTTTCGCGGAGTGTTTTGTCCAGGGCAGTGTATGCCGCGCGCCCGCTTGCCGTTAGGCGAAGCCCTCTAAACGAAGTCCAGCGCGCGAGGCATAATCCCCGACAGATTCGGGGAAAACTCATTGCCATGGACGATACGACCAGCTCGATCGAAAAACAGCAGCACGTCAAAGCACTGCGTCGGCACCTGCAAGCCGCCAGGTGCCTGCGGGCGCGAGTCAATTTCGACCCGCCGGCGGCGCGCCAGCGGCTGCTGCTCCGCGAATGGCAGGCGACCAGACTGACGCGAACGCACGCCGACCTGCTCGCCAGCCCGCGCTTCGGTCGCGCCGCGCAGTTCTTCATTTCGGATCTCTACGGGCCCAAGGACTTTAGCAGCCGCGACGAAGAAGTCGAGCGCATCCTGCCCTTGCTGATCAAGATGCTGCCGGCGTCGGCGCTGCGCACCGTCGCGCTGGCCGTCGAGCTCGACGCGCTGACCGAGCAGCTCGACGCGGCGATGGTCGCCGAACTGCGCCGCGCCGGCGAGATCGAATTCCTCGACGAAGACGCCTACGCCGCGGCCTACCGCGCCGTCGGCTACCGGGCCGAGCGGCAACGCCAGATCGTGCTGATCGGCGAGACCGGACAAGCACTCGACAAGCTCGCACGAAAGCCGGTGCTGAGCGGCCTGCTCAAGCTGATGCGCCGGCCGGCGCAGCTCGCCGGCATGGGCGATCTGCACGAATTTCTCGAACGCGGCTTCAATGCCTTTCGCGCAATGGGTTCCGCGACCGACTTCCTGGCGTCGATCGAGCGCCGGGAACAGCAGCTGCTGAACAATCTATTCACCGACGCGGCCAAGCCATTCGCGCTCTGCTAGTCAATCAAAACAAATCAGATGAAGGCGGGTGCGAGCTAGCGGAAGAAGTCGCCCGGCTTGCTCAAAATAAGGTGCTCAACGCTTTGCCGAAGCAGGGATGGCGGCACCTCGACGAACTGCTGCCACCGCTGAAGCACCGCCGCCGCTCCGTTCTCCTCGCCTTTTGCCGACCCCGCTCCATTTGTACAGGATTCATGTAATTGCCCTGCGCGAGCACGCCGTTTCGCTCAATCGAGATGCCGCCTGCCGTATACTCGGGATTCAGGATTGGCGGTGGTCCTGCATTTCCAGAAGGAAAGCGTCGTGATTCGGAGTCTCAGCATCTTGTATCGGAACGAGAATGATCTAGCCGGACTCCCACAAGAAATTCTCGCGCACGCTCCCGGCAAGATGCTCATCCAGGTGTTTTCTGGCGTTCTGGACGATGACCGGATCGAGCGATTGCTGGACGAACTAAAACCCCGCTTCCCGGGCGCCGCCATTCTCGGTACGACAACCGCGGGAGAGGTTTTCGAAGGGCGCTCACTCGACCATTCTGTTGTTCTCAATATCAGCTGTTTTGAACATTCCACGGTGCGCTCGTCGCTGGCCACGCAGAACGACGATCTGCCCGAGGCCGGACGCCTGTTGGGAATCAATCTCAAGCAGCCCGACACCAGGGTCGTGGTTGCCTTCAGCTGCGGCATCAAGGACAAACGAACCGTTTTGGCGCAACCGCTGCTCGAAGCACTTCGCCAACAACTACCCGAGGCCACCATCGCCGGCGGACAGGCGGCCGATAACGGTAGGGGCACCCGGACTCTGGTTTTTACCGACCAGGGAATCACCGACCAGGGCGTGGCCGCCGTTTCGATCGCCGGTGCGGACTTGATTGCCAATAACGCCTACACGCTCAGTTGGGTGCCCATCGGCAAGACGCTGACCATCACCCGCGCTGAAGGACCCAGGGTCTTCGCAATCGACGGCCAGACGCCCTACGATATCTACAGTTACTACTTGGGCCAGGAAGTAGCGGACGGCCTGCCACTATCGGCGGCGGAATTTTCCCTGATGATCGAGCGCGACGGGGTTCTGATGGCCATCCACGCCACGGGAGTCAACGCCGATGGCTCCGTCGACTACATCCAGAATTTCACCGCCGGCGAACAACTCCGCTTCGGCCACTGCCACGCCGGGCTCGTCGGCCTTGGCGCGCAAAGACTCTGCGAGGAATTGAGCGCGCAGCCGGCCGAGACGGCCTTCGTCTACTCCTGCGTATCGCGCAAATGGATCCTGGGCGCCGATGTACTCGTCGAACTCGCTCCCGTCAACAGTGTGGCCCCTTCGACGGGCTTTTTCTCCTACGGCGAATTTTTCGGCCGCCCCTACGAGAAGCCCCGCTTGCTGAGTCAGACCTTGACCGTCCTCTGTCTCGCGGAAGGCAAGGGCCACCGCAAGCGCGATGAGATTATCGACGACCAGCCAGAAGCGGTGAACGCGGCGTCCCGGCAATTCAAAAGCATGCGCGTGCTGCACCGGCTGGTGGAAACCACCGCCAGGGACGTCGAAACCATGAATCAGGAACTCGCCGGCCTGGCCCGCAAGGATTTCCTGACCGGTCTTGCCAACCGCCGGCTGTTCGACGACCGGCTGGCGCTGGAAATCAAGCGTGTCGCGCGCGCGGGCAAGCTGCTGTCGCTCATCATGCTCGACGTGGACCACTTCAAGAACTACAACGACACCTATGGCCACGTCATGGGAGATAATTGCCTGCGCGCTGTCGGCGAGGTCCTCAAGGACGTCGCCCAGCGATCGTCGGACCTGGCGGCAAGATACGGCGGCGAGGAATTCGCGGTCATCCTTCCCGATATCCCGCACGAGGGAGCCATGCGCCTGGCCGACACGATCAGGCTGGCCATCGAACTGCTGGATATACGGCACAGCGCCTCAGCCACCTCGCAGCGGGTGACGGCCAGTTTTGGCGTCGTCACGGTCTCTCTCGACAAGCGCTCGGACTCGGACGGCATCGTAGCGCTTGCCGACAAGCAGCTCTATCTCGCCAAGAAGGGCGGCCGCAACCAGGTGCTCGGTCTGAATCAGAGCGTATCGCCGAGCTGAGATTTGTTGGCCGGGACCTCGTCGCGCCCGCCAGGGGCAGCCAATGCCGAATACTTTGCTGAACGGCGTGAGCGCGTCCACAGGCACGCCGGCAGGTGAAGGCCAAGCCGGGATCATCCCGCTGAAGTTCGGAGCTGCGAAGTCAAGGCTCAGAGCTGCGAAGTCAAAGCTCGGAGCTGCGAAGTCAAAGCTCGGAGCTGCGACGTCAAGGCTCAGAGCTTCGAAGTCAAGGCTCCGAGCTTCGAAGTCAAGGCTCGGAGCTGCGAAGTCAAAGCTCGGAGCTTCGAAATCAAGCAGAGCTTCGAAGTCAAGGCTCAGAGCTTCGACTTCAAGGCTCGGAGCTTCGAAGTCAAAGCTCGGAGCTTCGAAATCAAGGCTCAGAGCTTCGAAGTCAAGGCTCGGAGCTTCGACTTCAAGGCTCAGAGCTTCGAAGTCAAGGCTCAGAGCTTCGACTTCAAGGCTCAGAGCTTCGAAGTCAAGGCTCAGAGCTTCGAAGTCAAAGCTCAGAGCTGCGAAATCAAGGCTCAGAGCTTCGAGCTTGCGATTCTGAGCCATGAACGTGAGGCGGCGAGCCCAGGTTCCTGTTTAGCACTGTTTAAGAGCGAAGCTGAAATTGCTTTGTTCTATTCCAGGCGCCTCAACGAAAGGCCGGTCGGCAAACAATCACCGCGTTTTTTCTTCTCCAGCGTTTGACGGCGGCTTAAAAATGGCGATGCCATTTTGCGCGGCTGAAAACCGCTGGCGGCCGCTAGCAACGCCAGTTCACGCGCCGCTTGGACGGTTTCACCGAATGGTCGCTGGCGCGCGTTCGGACTGGCGATTCTGACCGGGAATTATCGAGGAATCCGCCTTGTGGCGTGCCGCCACCCTGTTTTCGCGCGGCAGCAATCCCACCTCATCACCAAGGATCCGGGCGGCCTCCTCCAGCAGAATATCCTTGGCGTTCTTGCGCGCTTTCTCCGCCGCCAGTTCATTGCCGAGATCGCGTTCATCCGCCTGCAGGCCATCGTCCCGGGATGACGATCTGTTGCCCGCATTGCCGGCCTCGCCGCGAGCGTCGGAGCCGGCACTCTTGCCGTCGCCTCGCAATTTCTCTCGCAAGGCGATCCTGGCCTCTTGCGTGTCACGCTCCTGGCGCCTTTCCGCCTCGTTCAAGGAGATTGAATTCCTCTTGCGAAGGCGACCCAGTTCGGCCACATCCTCCTTCAGAAACTGATAGTCCTGCATGAATTTGACACGCGCCTCATGGCGCATTTTCAAGGCCGGCACCAGCGCTTTCGGATTGCCTTGTCGGGCATAATCCGTAGCCGGGATTTTTACCCAGGGGAGCGCGTTCTCAAGGCTTGATTCCCCGGAGTTGTCCTCGTCCGCAAACGACGGCAAGCTGATGTCCGGCTCGACGCCCCGGAGTTGCGTGGTGCCGCCAGTGACCCGGAAGAACTGGGCAATGGTCATTTTCAATTCGCCGAGCTCCGGAGTCTTGTCTTTGACGAAGCGATTGAGATTGACCATCGTTTGCACGGTGCCTTTACCGAAACTTCGCTCACCAATCACCAGGCCACGGCCATAGTCTTGAATTGCCGCGGCAAAGATCTCGGATGCCGACGCCGAACGCCGGTTTATCAGAACAGCCAAGGGTCCGTTCCAGGCAAGGACGGCATCGGCGGCCCTGGCCACGGTGACGCCACCTTTGGCATCGCGCTGTTGTACCACTGGCCCGGCGCCAATAAACAGACCCGACAGCTCGACCGCCTCGGCCAACGAGCCACCGCCATTGTTGCGCAGATCCACCAGGACGCCGTCGACCTTGTCGGCCTTCAATTCATCCAGCAGGCGAGCGACATCGCGAGTCGCGCTCTTGTAGTCCGCGGCGCCTCTTCCGCGCGCCTCAAAATCGGCATAGAAGGTCGGCAGCGATATCACCCCGATGCGCTGAGTCGTCTTTCCATCAGCCACCGAGATCACCGACTTTTTGGCCGCTTGCTGTTCCAGCGTTATCTTCTTCCGGGTGATGGAAACCACCTTGTGCTTGCCATCGGGGCCGCCATCGACGGGAAGTATGTCGAGCACCACGACGCTGTCGGACTCGCCGCGAATCAGCGCCACGGCGTCGTCCATGCGCCAGCCGACGATGTCGGTCATGGCTCCTTTCTTGCCCTGCGCGACACCGACGATGCGATCGCCGGGCTTCAATTGCTCGGAGAGTTGCGCCGGGCCACCCGGAACAAGCTCGCGAATCACCGTATAGTCGTCCTTTTGGGTCAGCACGGCACCGATCCCTACCAGCGAAAGCCGCATCGCAATCTCAAACTCCTCGGCGGCCCTGGGCCCCATATAGTCGGTATGAGGTTCAATGGCCGTCGCGTAGGCATTCATGAACAGTTGGAAAGCGTCTTCGCTCTTGGTCCGGCCAACTCGCTGCAGGGAATTTTCATAGCGCTTGTCGAGCGTCTCGACAATGCTCTTGTCGTCGCGGCCGGCCAGTTTGAGTCGCAACCAGTCGTTCTTGACGCGCGCACGCCAGAGCTCATTGATCTCTTTTCCGGACTTCGCCCAGGCCGCTTTTTCTCGACCATAGTCATAGCGTTCCTTCTCGCTAAAATCGAAGCCGCCGGCAAGCAAACTGCGGGCGTAAGTGAAACGCTCGAAGACGCGTCGCGTATAGAGATTGAAGACGGCAAAGGGAAGGCCAAGGTTTTCGGCATAGATTGCGTCATCAAACTTGGTGCGCGCCACTTTGAGTTGATCGATGTCGCCCTGGACAAAGAAGAGCTTCTCGCTGTCGAGCAATTTCAGGTAGCGCTCGGCGATTTTTTCCGACAGGGCGTCATCCAGAGGGACTGCCCTGTAGTGGTATCGCGTCAGCAGCTCCGCCGACAGGCGTGCCGCTTTTGACTGTTCCGGCAGCGGCTGCAAGGGCGGAGCCGCTAGCGTCGCCAGGTCGGACGAGGCGGCCTGCGCGCCGACAACCGTCAAGAACACTATCCACAACAGTATCTTTTTCATTGCTGTCCTGCCTCGTTGAGCCGCCGACTTCAGTGACTTGGAGAAGGTTTGCTGCACCGACCTTGCGGAAGCGAACGGAATGGCGGCCACGCGTGTCGGGAGCTCGCCATACTAGCGAAGAATCGCCCGATAGATCGGGCGATAACAGCGGCGCGTTCGTTCATCAGCCGTCGCGGGCGCCAAGGAGCGGACGGGGCTGGCGCGCCCAGTTCCGCAGTTCATGACGATTCCGAAAAGACTCCAGCGCGGCCGGATTGGCTAGAGCCTCGGCCTTTTTCACCGCCCTGCCATGGACCACGTAGCAGCGCGCGAGTTCGCCGATCTTACCGCTCTTGCTGCGCGGCGTGTCGGCGACCTGCAGCACGCGCGCCGGCAGCTGCCGCGGCGCGGCGTTCTGGCGGACCCGCTTCGCCGCATCAACGCCGCCCTGGGGAGCGAAGAGATGGACCTGCGCGTGGAAGTCGAGCCAGCGCGAGCGCGCTCGTCTTCGGCTGCCAGCCCTTGAGCTTCCGATGACTTTGCTGCCGCTCGCCGTTTGTGTCGAGAATCGTCGCGGCGACAGCGGACAAGCCCGCCATCTTGCGGCAACCGCGCTTTCCTCCGCGTAGGTAAGTATTCGGCCAACCCGTAGCGCGCCAGCGCCATTGCCGAGGCGGGTTAGCGGCAGAGGACTGATCGGAAGGATCGGTGAAGGGGATAGAGCCAGATATCCTTGATCGGGAGGATCGACTTGCGGGTGGGGCACTTCTTGCCTCGGCCGGCGGTTTGGCCGACCTTGATCCAGTTGGCGGCCTGGTAGCAGGTGCCGCGATGGCGGGGCGTCTCGACGAAGGTTTCGAGTAGTACGGGGCGGTAGCCGTAGCGCGCCAGCCAGTCCTTGGGCAATTGCCGCTGCATAAGCGAGAGGATCTTGGAGGCCAGGCCCTTGCACTGGATCCAGGGCAGGATCAGAAAGCGGGCATTGTTCACCACCAGTTGCAGGTTCCTTTGTCGCTGCTCATCGTGCCAACCGATGAATTGCTCGCGCGCGGCGAGTTTCCAGGCGCTGGCGCCGAAGCTGAGCAAGGCGACCAGGGTCTCGCCGGCGAAGACGAAGTAGCGGCTCTGACTGCCCGCCATGGGCGTGTGGCCGAGATAGTGGTAGCGGGCGATGTACTCGTTCCACAGACGCGAGTTCGCCGAACCGACGACCTGATGCAGACGCAGCGGCGGCAGTTCATGCACCGGCTGGGTGAGCAACGGTTGTGGATCGGTGGCGTGAGTAGGCAGATACTCGGGTTGGCGAGGAGCGGCCCGTCGTGCCGCCGGCAGGGTGAGCAGGCCGTCGGCCTGCATACGCAGCATGGCCACCCGGCAGGTCATATCCTTCAGCTCGCCATTGGGCTTACGCCAGTCGAAGAGCTCACACACCTGGCGCGACAGTTGCGCGCGGCTGCTGCCAGGATGGGCTTCGATCAGGCGGCAGAGGGCCTGCAGTTCGTCGTCGGTAAAGTGACGCCCGCAATAAGGCTTCACGAGCTATCGATGGGACGGCTCTGATCGACCGGGATGCCACGCATCTGAGCCAGTCGATCGGTCGCCATCGCCCAGGGCAGAAAGGCACTCAAGTCCGTCGGCGGCAGGTTGCCGTTGGCGGCGCAGGCCTCCAGATACGCCGTCAGCCAGGTGCGCGGGTTGATTCCCCACAAGCGCAGCGTCAGCAGCAAGCTGAACATCGTCGCGGCGAGTGCGCCGGACCAGAGACTGCCCGACCCATAGAAGTTCTTGCGTGCGACCACCGGCGTGCGCTGTGCGCGCTCGGCGGCATTATTGTCCATCGCCACCTCGGGGCGGTCGACAAAGACGGTCAGGCCGGACCAATGTTTGCGCATGCTTCGCAGCACCTTGCTCGCCGGCATTTTGAGCGCCGGGTTCGCCAGTTCGCTTTCCCGTTGACTGGCCATTTGCGTGATCGCCTGCCGCAAGGCGCGGTCGCGTTCGGCCCACTGTACTGGGTCGCTACGGACTTCCAGGCGCCGTCCATTCAAGTGGTAGAGCTGAGCGATCTGCTCGACCCAGGCCAGTGCCCAGTCCGCGAGCTCCGGATGGGCGTTGGCCAGTTCCAGGAAATCACGCCGCTGATGTGCCCAGCAGAAAGCCAGAATGAAGTGGTCAAGAACTCGCGCGAGCTTCTTGTAGGCCGAATAGCGATCACAGATGATGACTCCTCCGGCGCTACCGGAGAGCTCCCGGATCGGCACCGCCGCCGAGCGGCTCGGGTCGAGCACGAAGTGGATGACCGATGGGCCGTGGAACACCCAGAAATACCAGCGATGTCCGACCTTCCCTTCGGTCTCGGCAAAGACCCGCCAGCGGGTCTCGTCTGCGTGCCACTGTTTCTCGCTGCGTAGTTGGCCAAGCAGTGCTTCTTCAAGCGGCTCGAACAGCGGTGCCAAGGCACGCAGTCCGCCGGCCACCGTTCCTGCCGAGAGCGTCAGTCCGTGGTCGGACAAGTCTCGCAGAAGCCGATGCGTCGGCTGGCCGTACAAGAACTTCGACAGCAGCAGGTGCACCCAGATCGACACGCCGTACTTTCCACGCGGGATCAATCGTGCCGGCGGTGGCGCGGTCAGAATACCCCGCGCGCCCGAACACTGACAGGTCCGCCGGTAGCGCCGCCGGCAGATCTTCCGGCGGTAGGCCTTGACCTCGATCTCGAGGACTTCACTGTCTTCCGTGCCGGGAAAGTCGACGTAGCCCAGACCACAGTCCGGGCAATGCGGGCAGTCGATGTCGATGACCTCGATCTGCGTCGGCAAGTGACTTTCCGGGTTCCGCCCGTGACCCGCTGCTCCCGGTTGCTGACCTCGAGCTCGCGACGATTTTTGGTCCGCCGCCGGGTTCTTCTCGGCTCCCGAAGAGCGTTCTGACTTGCGACCAAACAGGCGTTTTTGCAGATCGCGGATCTTGCCCTTGGCCTGCTCCAGTTCGCTGCGCAAGGCCGCCTCGCGCGCCGCCGCTTGCGCCATTTCCACCCGATGAGCGGCCTCCGATTGCGCCAACCGAACCAGCGCTTGTCGATGTTGGCTCCGCCAGAAGCTGGCCTCCCAGCGGAGCTTGATTTCCTGCTCCTTGGTCAACGTCACCAACACCTCGGCGAACGGCGCCACTTGGCGGTGACTTGCCGCCGATCCTCCGCCAATGATGTCCGCACCCGTGTCCATGCGCCGCATGGTGCCGGATTTCCGCTGCTGTGTCCAGTCCAGATTTCCGGTCTACCCGCCAATCGCTGACTGAACCACGCCGACCAAAAAAGCGGGGGCTACGGGTTCACCGAATACTTACCCGCGTAGCGTAGCGCCTTCGTCCAACTTGTTGAGTTAACAGGTGTACAGCGAGCGAGCCCGCTCGTATAGAATCCGCAATCGGCAAATCGTAGTGCGCAACGAGAGCGGTTTCTTCAAGCGGCGTCACGCGCTTCGCGAAACGGGCGTGCGATGTCCTGTCGACCGCGAGAAATCTGAAAAACCAAAAAGGCGAGGATGACCATTCGATGAACAAGCTCACGACGCATGCGAAGCTGCTTCTGCTGGCGATTGTCACTTCCGCACTGTTCGCGGCGCTCGGTGGCACGGGGATCTACCAGATGCGCAAGCTGGCGGAGGAAATTTCCGCCGACCTCAACGCCGCCAAGACCGAGAACAAAATCCTGGTGGCCATCGAAGGCGCGCACGTGCACTTCAAGGTCCAGGTCCAGGAATGGAAGAACATCCTCCTTCGCGGCAACGATGCGGCCAAGTTCGACAAGTATGTTGGCCAGTTTGCCGAGCAGGAAAAGAAGGTCCAGGACTTCCTGGCGGAGGCCATCGTGGTGATGAAGGAGCAAGGCATCGCCGTCGCTGAGTTGCAACAGCTGCAGGGTCACCACAAGGAGATGGGCGACAAGTACCGGGCAGCGCTCAAATCCTTCGACAAGGCCGACCCCCTGAGCGGTCACCACGTCGACGAGTTGGTAGCCGGCATGGACCGCGCGACCGGCGCCGGCATGGAAAAGGCCGCGATGCAAATGGAGCAGCATAGCCAGGAGCGCATCACGATCGAGACTCAGCGGGCCGAAACCAGCTACCAACGCGCGAGCACGCTATTCACCGCGCTCACTCTGCTCGGTCTGGCGGTTGTCATCACCCTGTCGATCGTCATCCAGCGCGGCATCATGCGCGTGCTCGGCGGCGACCCGGCGCACGCGGCGGCGGTCACCCGCCGGATAGCCTCCGGCGACCTCTCCGAAGCGATTACCACCAGGAGTGACGACCAGTCCAGCCTGCTGAACGCCCTCAAGCACATGCAGGCCTCGCTGCACGACGTCATCGGCCAGATCCGCGATGCCGCTGGCCGCCTGGCTGACGATGCCACGAAGATGAGCGCCGCCTCCCATCAAGTAGCGCTGGGCTCCAATCAGCAAAGCGACGCCGCCGGTTCGATGGCGGCGGCCGTCGAGGAGATGACCGCCAGCATCCGCCAGGTGTCGTCGAGTGCCGACGATGCGCGCAAGATGGCGGTCGCCGCTGGAACCCTGTCGCGCGAAGGCGAAGGGGTAGTCAAAGGCGCGGTCGCCGAGATCAACAAGATTGCCGACTCGTTCAAACGTTCCAGCGAGTTGATCGTCAACCTCAGAGAGCAGTCGACAAAGATCTCGGTCATCGTCAAGGTCATCAAGGAAATCGCCGACCAGACCAATTTGCTGGCCCTGAACGCAGCGATCGAAGCCGCACGCGCCGGCGACCAGGGCCGTGGCTTCGCTGTCGTCGCCGATGAGGTCAGGAAACTGGCCGAACGCACGACCGTCGCGACGCAGGAAGTGGCGGGCATGATCGAAGCCATCCAGAACGGCGCCGAGAGCGCCATGCAAGGCATGAGCGAAGGCGGTGTGCAGCTTGGCGAGGGCGTACGCATGGCAGCGCAGGCGGGCGTTTCAATGACCGATATCGAAGCCAGCAGCCAAAGCGTCCAGGGCGCGGTGTCCGAGATCTCGTCGGCCTTGCACGAACAAAGCGCCAGCAGCGAACTGATTGCCCAGAACGTCGAGAAAATTGCCCAGATGACCGACGAAAATACCGTTGCCGTCAAAAAGGTGAACGACGCCGCCCGACATCTCGAGTCGCTGTCGGGGACGCTGAGCGCGCTGGTCGGGCGCTTCAAGGTCTAGCGCCGCCGGGCTGCGGCGAGCAGCTCAGCACCGCGGTTCTCTCTGCGTCGCGGCTTCGTCAAACATAGTCGCTATTTGCATAAACGAATAACGTTGTATGCGTAACTTTATTCGCCACTTTAATTGTTCACGAGCACTTCTTACACGCCGTCACACAGTGGAACACAGTTGACACAGACGCCGAGCGCCTTGCTCCGTAGCATCCACCCTGTCGACGCGATGCTCCTCCTCCCCCTCCCCTCGTTGGGAGCGTCACGGCGACAGCAGCACAGGCCCGACCAGCCCCCCCTGGCGGGCCTTTTTTTTGGCTGCTGTACGTGGAGCCATAGCGGTCTGACGCTCGGCATCGCGGCAGCGGCGGTGGCGTCTGACGCTTTGTTGGCGATGGTCCGCGCCCCGAGCAGCGCTTACAATGAGTGCCGCACGCTTTTTTTTGCCGGCGCGGCACGACCTGGCAGCTTTCGCACATTTCGACGACAAGGACTCAAGGACTCTGATGAGCAACGACGAACAATCCGGCTCCCGGCGAGGGCAACTCGCGGCGCCGCCCGGCGGCGTCTTCGGCAAATTGCTGACGATCGTCGCTGGCGTGGCCATTCTGGTCGTCGCCTTCATGTTCTCGCTGGTTGCGCTCGGCGTCGTGCTGATCGTCGGCGTGCTGTTCTTCGCCTACCTGAAGTGGAAGACCCGCCACATGTCGGGGGACCTGCGCGATCTCGCCGAGCAGATGCAGCAGCAGGCCGCCCGGCAGGGCTCGCGACAGGACGCGCGGCAGCCGGGTGGGCGCGTGATCGAGGGCGAAGTAATCAGCGCTGATAACGACGAGGCCGACCCGGCTTCGTCGGCAGGCAGCCAGCGGCCGAACCGGAACTCGACGCGCGACGAATCCTGAGCTGACGCGCGACCAGGCCGGCCGCTTTGATGGTTCTGCCGGCGGCCGCAGGCGATCACCGTGGCCCGCACGGCCGCCTCGCCAGCCAGGGCTGCGCAACCCGTGATGCCGGAGCCTGAGCGCCCCGGCATCTTCCCAAGCCTCCACCGACGACTCGCCGACCCATGAAATCCACCTGCCCGCCCCTCCTCCTCTGCCTTTCGCTTGCTCTGCCACTTGCTCTGCCGCTGATGAACAGCGCCGTAGCCGCCGAGGATGCGGCGCCGAACGAGCGTTTCGCTGCGTGCCTGAAGACACTGCGCTCGGTGGCGGCGGCGAAAGGCGTTTCGACGACGTCCTTCGATCGCCTGACCAGCGGCCTGACACCCGACCTGAGTGTGCTCGAATTCCTCGACTACCAGCCCGAATTCCAGTCGCCGATCTGGGACTATCTGGCCAGCCTGGTGGACGCCGAGCGCGTCACCGACGGCATCGCGATGCGCGCCAAGTGGGCCGATACGCTGGCGCTGGCCAGCGAGCGCTATCAGGTCGACCCGGCGACGATCATTGCCGTGTGGGGTGTCGAAAGCAACTACGGGCGCAACTTCGGCAAACGGCCGCTGCTCACCTCGCTCGGTACGCTGTCCTGCTTCGGCCGCCGGCAATCGTATTTCAGCGGCGAGTTCGTGAGTACGCTGAAGATCCTCGATTCCGGCGACATCGCGCCGGAGAAGCTGCTCGGATCGTGGGCCGGTGCCTTCGGCCATACGCAGTTCATGCCGTCGACCTTTCTGCGGCTGGCCGTCGACGGCGATGGCGACGGCAAGCGCGACCTGATGGGCAGCGTCCCCGACGCGCTGGCATCGACCGCCAACTTCCTGCACAAGGGCGGCTGGCGCGAAGGCCAACCCTGGGGCTACGAGGTGATCCTGCCGGCCGGCTTCGACGCCAGCGTTTCCGGACGCCGCGACAAGCGGCCGCTTTCGTACTGGACGGGCCGCGGCGTGCGCCGCGCCGACGGCCAGCCGATCGTCGCGTCGGATGCCGCCGCCGGCCTGCTCCTGCCGGCTGGTCCGCAAGGCTCGGCCTTTCTGGTTTTCCGAAACTTCGACGTGATCTACGGCTACAACGCCGCCGAAAGCTATGCGCTGGCGATCGCGCACCTCGCCGACCGGATCAAGGGCGGGACGCCCTTCGTGACGCCGTGGCCAACCGACGACGCGGGTCTTTCGCGCCTTGAGCGCCGCGAACTGCAGACGCTGCTCGCGGCGCGCGGACACCCGATCGGCGAAGTCGACGGGATGATTGGCGCGAAATCGCGCGAGGCGATCCAGGTCGAGCAGCAACGCCTGGGGATGAAAGCCGATGGTCGTCCCGGGCAGAAGCTGCTGAGCAGCCTGCGCGCTAACCAGTAAGCGCCAGCACCGCTGGCCGCCAGCCGGAAAGAGCAGGCGCCGCCGCGCGCTTGCCGCCGTAGAGCACGACGCGGCTAGCGATTGCCGGCCAGACTGCCCTATAGTGGCGGCTGCCGCGCGCGCCCGCGCGCTTGTTTCGCACGAAAGAACAGGACATGCCGCCAGCCCCCGACGCGGTCACCCCGCACGCAGGTGAAATCTCCATCGACGTATCGCAACTGCGTCCGGGAATGCACGTCAGGCTACCGGTGGCGTGGATCGAGCACCAGTTCATGTTCAACTCCTTCGTCATTGCGGATGAAGAACAGGTGCGACAGATCGCGGCGATGCAACTGCCGCAGCTGTTCTCCGACCCCAGTCGCTGTACGGTGCCGCTGGCACCGCCGGGCAACGCGCCCGCCGACGACACACGCGGCGCCGAAAACGAGGCGCAGCGTGCCGCCGAGAACGAGCGGCTGGCCGCCCTGGCCGCCGCGCGCATGGCCGAGAAGCACCAGCGCGCACGCGTGATGAGCGAACTCAGGGGGCGGCTCGACAAGGCGCAGCAACATTACCTGGGCGCCGCGCGGGCGGTCGGTGCGGCGCTCAGCGGCTTCACCCGCAACCCGCGCGAGTCGATCAGGCAAGTCGCCCAGGTCAGCGAGGAGTCGACCGCGGCGCTGCTCGCCGACCCCGACAGCGCCATCGTGCTGATTGCCGAAAAAGCGCACGACGACGGCCACGCTGCGCACTCGCTGTCGGTCATGACGCTGGCGCTGCTGCTCGGCAAGCAGGCCAAGCTGCCGGAAGCGGCGCTGCGGGCGCTCGGCATCGGCGCGCTGCTGCACGACATCGGCAAGCTGGCGATCAGTCCGGCGGTCCTGCGCAGCGAGGAGCGCAACCGCCACGAAGAGGCGCTCTATCAGACGCACTGCCGCCAGGGCTTCGACCTCGCGTCGCGCGCCGGCAGCCTGTCGCAACCGATGCTCGACGCCATCCTGCGCCATCACGAGCGCTTCGACGGCAGCGGCTTCCCGGACCGCCAGAGTGGCAACGCGATACCCCTGGCGGCACGCATGGTGGCCATTGCCAACCGCTTCGACAATCTCGTCAATCCGCTCGACCAGCGCCGCGCGCGTTCTCCCTCCGAGGTCTTGTCGACGATGTGGACGCGCGAACAGAAAGCCTTCGACAGCTCCTTGCTGCAACTCTTCGTGCGCGCGATGGGCGTCTATCCGCCAGGCTCGATTGTCGAGCTCAGCGACGGCCGGGTCGGCGCGGTCGTCGGCTCGGCGCCGGCCGGCAAGCCGCTCAGCCCGAAAGTGATGATTTACGCGCCCGAGGTACCGCGCCGCCAGTCGATCATCATCGACCTGGCGAGCGACAGCGCGCTCACCGTCGAGCGGCCCTTGCGGCTGCAGGAGCGTCCGGCCGAAGAACTCGACTACCTGCTGCCGCGCCGCAAGATCAATTGGTCGTACCTGCCGGCACGACCATGAGCACGGCCGACGCCGCCAGCGGCGGCGCGATGCTGGTGCTCGCCGACCTCGCCAAGCGGCACGCTCTGGCCAGCCGGCCGCTCTTCAGCGGCCTCGCTTTTGCCGTCGCTGCCGGCGAGATCGTCGCCCTGGTCGGTGAATCGGGCGTCGGCAAGAGCACGCTGCTGAACTGCATCGCCGGGCTGGAAACCGCCGACAGCGGCTCGATCTGCATCGGCCCGCAGGCGATCGACATCGTCCGCCTCGACGAAAGCGCCCGCGCGGCGCTACGCGCACGCCACATCGGTTTCGTTTTCCAGGCCTTTCATATCCTGCCGACGCTGACCGTCGCGCAGAACATCGCCGTACCGCTGCTGCTCTGCGGCGCGCCGGCGAGCACGCACGGCGCACGTACGCAGGCGCTGCTCGAGCGCGTCGGCATGGCGGGCTTCGCATCGCGCTGGCCGGCTTCACTGTCGGGTGGCGAACTGCAGCGCGTGGCGATCGCGCGCGCGCTGGTGCACCAGCCGGCGCTGATTCTCGCCGACGAGCCGACCGGCAACCTCGATCCACGCACCGCCAACGAGGTTCTCGCGCTGCTCCTCGAACGCGTCCGCGAACAGCGCGCCAGCGCCCTGCTGGTCACCCACTCGCAGCAAGTCGCGCGCTGCTGCGACCGGATTCTGACGCTGACTCCGGATGGCCTGGCGTGAGCTCGACACGCGCCCTGGCAACGCTCGCCTGGTGGCTGATCGGCGCGCAGTTCCGGACGCGGCGCGCGGCGACGCTGCTGTCGATGCTGGCGATCGCGCTCGGCGTCGCGCTCGGCTACGCCATCCATCTGATCAACGACGCCGCGCTGGCCGACTTTGCGCGGGCGATGACGAGCGTCCAGGGCGACCCCGACGCCGTGCTCGCCGCGCGCGACAGCGCCGGCAGCGTGCCGCTGGCGAGCATCAACGCGCTGGCCAGCGACCCGGCGGTGCTGCTCGTCGCACCGGTCATCGAAACGCGCGTGCGCATCGACCAGTCGCCGACAGCGGTCTCGCTGATCGGTCTCGACGTCTTCAGCGCCGCGGCCGTGATGCCGCAACTGCTACCACGGCACGACCAACGCGCGCTAGCGGCCAACATCTTCGCCGGCGGCGTCTACGCGTCACCGGCGCTGCTCGACAAACTCGGACTGCAGCCGGGCGCGGCGCTCACCCTGGTTCGCGGAGAGCAGCAGTGGCGCACGACGATTGCCGGTGACCTGCCGGCGGCACGCCCCGACGAGCTGCTGCTGGTCGCCGACATCGCCTGGGTGCAGGAGTACTTCGGCCCCGCCGGCGCGGTCAGCGAGGGTCGCGTACGCCTGGCACCCGACACCGACCCGGCAAGCTGGCGGACGGCGCTGGCGCAGCGACTGCCGGCGGGCCTGCTGATCCGCGCCGCCGACGACGACCGTGCGCGCGTCTCGAATCTGTCGCGCGCCTATCGCGTCAACCTCAACGTCCTGGCGCTGGTGGCCTTACTGACCGGCGCTTTCCTGGTCTTCGCCACGCAACTGACGGCGGTTGCGCAACGCTCGACGCAGTTCGCCGTGCTCGGCGTCCTTGGTCTGTCGCCGCGCATGCGTCTGCTGCAGGTCTTGTTCGAGGGGCTGGCGATCGGCGTTCCCGGCTCGCTGCTCGGGCTGGCGCTCGGCTACGCGCTGGCCGTCGTGTTCACTCGCCTGCTCGGTGGCGACCTCGGCGGCGGCTACTTCGCAGCCAGCGCTCCACTGCTCGTTCCGGCACTCGCACCGGCGCTGATTTTTTTGGCACTGGGCGGCCTGGCGAGCGTCGCCGGCGCCGCCTACCCGGCCTTCCTGAATGGCAGGCAGCCGCTGGCGCAGGCGCTGAAAACCGGCTTTGCGCAGCGTGCCGCGGCCGGCGACGCCGCACGCAGCAAACTGTTGCTGCCGCTGCTGCTGGCGGTGGCGGCGTTGGCGCTGGCGCAACTGCCGGCGCTGTTCGAATTGCCGCTCGCCGCTTATGCGTCGATTGCCCTGACCCTCGGCGTCGGCATCACCAGCGCACCCCTGCTGACGCAAGTTCTTTTCAGTTGGTTCAGCGGCTTGCCGCTGCCGGCGACGCAACGGATCGCGTTGCAGAACGTCGCGCAGGCGCCGTTGATGGCGCAGGTCGCGGCCAGCGGACTGATCGTCAGCTTCGCGCTGACCGCCAGCATGGTGATCATGGTCTCGAGCTTTCGCGTCGCCGTCGACCACTGGCTGGAGCACGTCCTGCCAGCGCCACTGTACCTGCGCAGCAAGGCGACGCCGCTACCGCAAGACTTGCTCGACGCGCTCAGCCAACCCGACGCACCGTTCGCCAGCGTCGAGGGGCTGGCCAGCGCGTCGCTGACGATCGACCCGCAGCGGCCCAAGGTGACGCTGCTGATACGCGAACTCGATCGCGACAGACCAGCGGCGCGGCTACCCTTCACCGGCCCGCTGATCGCGCCGCCAGCCGACCTGCCGGTGGTCTGGATCAGCGAACCGCTGCACGAAATCTACGGCTTTATCGCCGGGCAAAGGCTGCGCCTGCCCTTGCTCGGACGTCAGGTCGAGGTCTTCGTCGGCGGCGTCTGGCGCGACTACGCCAGGCAGTTCGGCGCGGTGGTCATCAGCCGCGACGATTACCTGCGCCTCGGCGGCGATTTCCAGCCGACCGACCTCGCCTTGTGGCCTCTCCCGGGAAGAGAGGCAGCCGCCAGCGCCTGGCTGGCGCCCTACACCGGCAAATACGGACTCGAACTCGTCGACAGCGCCGAGATCCGGCGTTTGAGCCTATCGATCTTCGACAAGAGCTTCGCCGTGACTTACGCACTTGAAGCCGCCGCCATGCTGATCGGGCTGTTCGGCCTGGCGGTGACGCTGGCGGCCAGCGTCTGGCTGCGCGCCCGCGAGTTGGCGACCCTCGGCGCGCTTGGCTTCGACCGGCAGATGCTGAGCCGCGCGGTGATGCTCGAAGGCGCACTGATCGCCAGCATCGGCCTGCTGCTGGGCCTCGCTTGCGGCGTCGCGATCGGTGCGATCCTCACCTACGTCGTCAATCCGCAAGCTTTCCACTGGCGAATGCCACTGGACATCCCCTGGCCGACGGTCATCGCCGGCGCGGCGATGACCCTGGTGGCGGCGGTTCTCGCCAGTCGCTACGCGGCGCGCCAGGCCACCCGACTGCCGGTGGCGCAAGTCCTGGCCAGCGCCCAGTAGCCGCCCCGCGAACGATCACCATGCGCCGCCGCCACTTCCTCGCCACGCCCTTCGTGCTGCCAGCGCTGGCGCGCGCCGCGGCGACGGTGATGCCCGAATCGGCAGCTGCCGACGCCGCCAACAGCGCGCTGATCGTCTATCCGCCGGTGCGCCGCGGCGTCGCCCTCGCCTTCCCGCGCGACCACGGCGCGCACGCCGATTTCCGCACCGAATGGTGGTACGTCACCGGCGCGCTCGACTCGCCGATCGCCGACAGCGGTTTTCAGCTGACCTTCTTCCGCAGCCGACCCGGCGTCGCCGAAGCGCTGCAGTCGCCGATTGCCGCGCGCCAGATCCTCTTTGCGCACGCGGCGCTGACGCTTCCCGGCGACCGCCTGCGGCACAGCGAACGCGCCGCGCGCGCCAATCTCGGCGCCGGCTTTTCCGAAGTCGACTGCGACGTCCATATCGGCGCCTGGCGGATCGCCCGCGCAGAGCGCCGCAGCGGCGAAGTCTTTAAGCTGCAGATGCAGAGCCCGCAATTTTCGTACGACTTCACGCTGACGCCTTCACAAGCGCCGCTGCTACAGGGCGACGGCGGCTATTCGCGCAAGGGAGACGCGCCGGAACTGGCGAGCTATTACGTCAGCTGGCCGCAGCTGCGCGTCGATGGCGTGCTGGTACTCGACGGCAAGCGGCAGAACGCCAGCGGTCGCGCCTGGTTCGATCACGAATGGTCGACGGCGATTCTCGGTGCGGGCGCCGTCGGCTGGGACTGGGTCGGCATCAACCTCGACGACGGCGGCGCGCTGATGGCTTTCCGCATGCGCGACGCGCAGCGCCAAACGCTTTTCGCGCACGCCGCCTGGCGCGACGCCGGCGGCCGCTTGCGGCAGTTCGCGACCGACCAGGTCAGCTTCACGCCGCGGCGGGACTGGTCGTCGCCGCGCAGCGGCGGCCGCTACCCGGTCGAGATCGAGATCCGCGTCGGCGAGCTGACGCTACGCACGCGCCCGGTGCTCGACGACCAGGAGCTATCGACCCACCAACCGGCGACGATCGTCTATTGGGAAGGCCTGGTGCACGTCGAAGGCAGCGTGCGCGGCCGCGGCTACCTGGAAATGACGGGTTACGCCGACCGGCTGAACGTGTAGCGGCGCACTCAGGGCACTCGCCGACGGCACGAGCTGGCGCTTGCCGCCTCAGGCCAGTCCCTCAAACAGCTGCACCTGGACCTGATCGCCAACGGCGACCGGGCCGCGATCGTGTTCGAGGACGATGAAACAGTTGGCGTCGGACATCGAACGCAGGATGCCCGAACCCTGGGCGCCGGCCGGACGAACGCTCCACTGCCCATCTACCACACCGAGAACGCCACGCTGGAATTCAGTACGCCCCGGCGCCTTCCTGATGGCCGCGGCACAACGTGCCGGCAGCAGCGGCACGACAGGAACGGGGTCGGCACCCATCAGGACGTACAGCGCGTCGCGAACGAACTCGTAGAAAGTCGCCATCACCGCCACCGGATTGCCCGGCAGGCCGAAAAGCCAGGCCGACTGCGGGCCACCATCGAGGCGACCGAAGGCCATCGGGCGACCGGGCTTCATGGCAATTTTCCAGAACAGAACTTCGCCGAGCTGCGCCATCAGTCGCTTCACGAAATCGGCCTCGCCGACCGATACGCCGCCGCTGGTGATCACCACGTCGGCGGCCGCCGCGGCGTCGCGAAACGCCGCTTCGAGCGTCACCGGATCGTCGCCGACGACGCCCATGTCAAGGACTTCGCAGCCGAGACGGCTGAGCATGCCAAAGATCGTGTAGCGATTGCTGTCGTAGACCTGGCCATCGACCAGGGGCGTGCCGATCGAGCACAATTCGTCACCGGTCGAAAAGAAGGCGACGCGTAGCCGACGGTAGACGCTGACTTCGGCACAGCCCAGCGAAGCCAGCAGCCCCAGTTCGGCCGGGCGGATCAGCCGCCCGGCGGCGAGCGCCGGCTGGCCGGCGGCCAGATCTTCACCAGCGAGCCGAATGTTCTGGCCCGCTCGCTGCCCCACCGGAACGACGATGTCCTCACCGTCTGTCTCGACGCTCTCCTGGATGACGACCGTGTCGGAGCCCGCCGGCAGTAGCGCGCCGGTCATGATGCGCACGCACTCACCGGCGCCGACGGTGCCGGTAAACACCTTGCCGGCGAGCGCCGTGCCAACGATTCGCAAATGCGTTTCAGCGCTGCTCGAGAGTTCGGCGTGGCGCAGCGCGTAGCCGTCCATCGCCGAGTTATCGTGCGCCGGGACGTTGAACGGCGCGATCACGTCGCGGGCCAGGACGCGGCCCAGCGCGCTGCGCAGCGCCAGACGCTCGTGCATCGCCAGCGGCGTCAGTTGGCTGCGGATGAAGGCACGCGCCTGATCGACCGAAAGGGTGTTGGGGTCGTGGTCACTGAGGCAACTGAAGCGGGAGGTAAGGCTCATGGCGAGTCACCTTGTTGGTGGGTTGATCGGTCTGTTGACGGAGCCCGGCTGGTACTGGACCAGCTGCTCGCGGGCGGCAGGCGGAGCCGATCGGCTGGCGCCGCGGCGGCCAATCAGCCGCCGGTCATCGACATGAAGCGGACGACCTGCGGGGCGTCCATCTGGCGGCTGAAATCGTGGCCCTTGGCCTTGATGCCCATGCCATGGACGATCGCCGCCCGCAGCGGCGCGTCGTCGGTCGGATGCGCACGCAGCAACGGCAGCAGGGGCACGGCGTCGTTGTTACCCAGGCAAGGATAGAGGTCGCCGCGGGCGGTGATCCGTACCCGGTTGCACGACTCGCAGAAGTTGTGGCTGTGCGGCGAGATGAAGCCGACGCGCGTCGCCGTGCCGGGGATCCGCCAGTAACGCGCCGGCCCACCGCTGCTTTCGGTGGATGGCAGCAGGACAAAGCGCTGCTCGAGGCTGGCCAGCGCCTCCTCGCTGCCGAGGTAGGTTGATTGGCGCCCGTGGCCGATTTCACCGAGCGGCATCTCTTCAATAAAGGAAATATCGATGTCGCGGTCGACGGCAAATTGAACGAGGTCGACGAGTTCGTCGTCGTTGCTGCCGCGCATCATCACCGTGTTCAGTTTGACGCGCTGGAAACCCGCCGCCCGCGCCGCGTCCAGGCCGCGCAGAACCTTGCTCAGGTCGCCAACGCGGGTGATCGCCCGGAAGCGATCGGCGCGCAGCGTATCGAGGCTGACGTTGATGCGCTTGACGCCGGCGGCACGCAGGGCCGGCGCAAAGCGATCGAGCTGCGAGCCATTGGTGGTGATCACCAGCTCTTTCAGGCCAGGCAGGCCGGCGATCTGTTCGAGCAGCCAGACGACGTTCTGTCGAACGAGTGGTTCGCCGCCGGTGACGCGCACCTTGGTCACGCCAAGATCGACGAAGGTACGGGCAACGCGCAGGCATTCCTCGAGTGTCAACACCTGCGCACGTGGCAGAAAAGTCATCTCCTCGGCCATGCAGTAATTGCAGCGGAAGTCGCAGCGGTCGGTGATCGACAGCCGGATGTAGGTGACGTGCCGCCCATACTTGTCGACCAGCGTCCTGTCGGCGTGCCGCGAAGTCGCTGGCGAAGTCGGTGGGGTGAAGCCGAGCAGAGCGTCTGAAACAGGCGCTGGCGTCAGTGATTCATTGCGCATCGGAGAGACTCCCCCGGAGCCTGATGGTGGCGAGCGAAGATGAGAACGGTTCGCGGCGGATTATAGCGAACTTTGCGCGCCGCCGAAGCCCTGCGCCGAGCCAGCGCCCCGAAAGGCCGACGGTGGCCGCGACCCCGACGCTGCGACGGCCGGGTCTCGGCTCTGAGGCTACCCGGCGCGGCGCGCCGAAGATCACGAGGCGGTTCTGACCAGCGCTTGCAATCAAGCCGCCGCCGCGCTGGCTCCGGGTACCGGCGGGTGCTGGCATTGAGGCCAGATAACGGTCAGTGCCTGGCGCGAGCAACGCAGCGGACCCGGCGATCATGGCCCGAGGCATTGCTCACAAGTTCTCGGGAAACTTTGCCTGAGCAAGCGGCTTGATGATCCGTTCTCAATATCATTGGCAAACGTCAGAAACAGTCGTCTGTCCCGGTTTGCGGTTTGCTCCGCCGCTTTGCTCCGATTTGCGCCCCCCCGCTCGGTCACCAGGCGCTTTGGGCCGGCTCAAGTCACCAGGAAGTCCGCATTGCTCAGCGCCAGGCCGCTGCTCAGCGTGGCGAATTGTACAGCGGCGGCAACGCCGCTACCGTCAGGATCATAGCGGAGGGCTCCGGAGGTGCTGTCGTACAACACGAAGTCGTTGGCATCGGCCGCGCTGCTGACTCCTGCTCCCGAGCGGAAGAAATCGGCGGCGAGGATGCCGAGAGTCGTCAGCGACGTGAAAATGGCGTTCTCGAGTTGTATCGTATCGTCGAGGACGTTGAAGTCGACGATCGTGTCGCTGTTGGTCAGCGCGTCGAGTACCGAGTCGAAGCGGATGATGTCGCAACCCAGGCCGCCGCTCAGGGTGTCGTTGCCAGCTCCACCATTGATCACGTTGGCACCAGCGTCGCCGGTCAGGGTGTCGTTGTATTTCGAACCAGTCAGGTTCTCGATCAAGGTCAGCGTGTCGGAAGCCGAGCCGCCGGTCGCCTGCGCGCCGGCGACCGCGAGGCTGACCGTCACCCCGGCCGTGGCGTATTTGTACGAGGCGGTGTCGGTGCCGCTGCTGCCGTCGAGAACGTTGTTGCCGGCACCCGCGTAGAGGACGTTGGCGAGGGTATTGCCGGTGAGGTTGGCGGTTCCCGTCGCGACAACGCGCCCATTCTCGACGTTGGCGCCGAGGGTGTAGCTGGCGAGGTAACTATAGACGGTGTCGCTGCCGCCGGAGCTGGCGCTGGCGTTGGTCTCGATGACGATGTCGCCGACGTCGCGGACGTAGTAGATATCGGAACCGTCGCCGCCGAGCATGGTGTCGATGCCTGCGCCACCGTCGAGGACGTTGGCACCGGCGTTGCCGGTCAGCGTATCGGCGTATGTCGAACCGGTCAGGTTCTCGATCGCCACCAGCGTGTCCGAGCCCGAGCCGCCGGTCGCCTGCGCAGTGGCGACCGCGAGGCTGACCTTCACTGCGGCGGTGGCATAAGCGTACGAGGCGGTGTCGGTACCGCTACTGCCGTCGAGAACGTTGTTACCGGCACCGGCGTAGAGGACGTTGTTAAGACTGTTGCCGGTGAGGTTGGCGGCGCCCGTCGCCAGGATGCGGCCATTCTCGACGTTGGCGCCGAGGGTGTAGCTGGCGAGGTAACTGTAGACAGTGTCGGTGCCGCCGATGCTGGCGCTGGCGTTGGTCTCGATGACGATGTCGCCGACGTCGCGGACGTAGTAGATGTCGTTGCCGTCGCCACCGAGCATGGTGTCGATGCCGGCACCGCCGTCGAGGACGTTGGCACCGGCGTTGCCGGTCAGCGTGTCGGCGTATGTCGAACCGGTCAGGTTCTCGATCGCGACCAGCGTGTCCGATCCCGAGCCACCGGTCGCCTGGGCGGTGGCGACCGCGAGGCTGACCTTCACTGCGGCGGTGGCATAAACGTACGAGGCGGTGTCGGTGCCGCTGCTGCCGTCGAGAGCGTTGTTGCCGGCACCGGCGTAGAGGACGTTGTTAAGACTGTTGCCGGTGAGGTTGGCGGCGCCCGTCGCCAGGATGCGGCCATTCTCGACGTTGGTGCCAAGGGTGTAGCTGGCGAGGTAACTGTAGACGGTGTCGGTGCCGCCGATGCTGGCGCTGGCGTTGGTCTCGATGACGATGTCGCCGACGTCGCGGACGTAGTAGATGTCGTTGCCGTCGCCGCCGACCATGCTGTCGATACCGGAGCCGCCATCGATAGTGTCATTGCCGGAGCCGCCGTCGATGCTGTCACTGCCCAAGCCCCCAAAGATGCTGTCATTTCCACCGCCGCCATTCAGCGTGTTGTTGGCATCATTACCGGTTATCCGGTCGTTGCCCATGCCGCCGAAGGCCTTCTCGATGACAACGCCGGGCGCGATGGCCAGATTATTGCTGCCGTCGTAGATATCTGACGGCAGCGGCTGGGTAAACCAGGAGGGCAAATCGAGGCCCAGGCGAAGCTCGGCATCGGTCTGACGATAGGCGATCGAACTGTAATTGCCTGCTCGCAAGTCGATGACGCAGGTCAGCGTTTGATTGGAGCAATCAATGGTATCGACGCCACCAGAATCCCATATCGTTGCCAACAACTCGGCGTTGGGTGACCACTGATAGACATCATTACCAGATCTGGTCGCGGTATTGGCACCGTAAAGATATTGCAGTGCCGTGATATCCAGGGGCATCAAGGTACTTGGCCGAAGGAAGCTTTCCTGCCAGGAGTAATTCATTGCGGTACCGGAGACGCTGATCAAGCGCGAATGCGGGGCTCTTGCATAGGACATCACCGTATGACTCTCGTCTTCCAGAGACGACACCAGCGTGTAGCCGCTCTGCGTTGATGCAAAGGAATGCTTTAATCCCAAGGCATGACCAATCTCATGGATCAGCGTTAGATGGCCATTGTGGCCGGGCTGCCAATCCTCGGCTTTCCAGCCTGCATTTCGGTTAAGCCAGACATCGCCGGCGACGCCTTGCTCGGTCACGGACGTGATCGTAGCGCCTGAATAGCTGTAGGAATAACTCGGCGAATAGGCGTAGCCCCCTTGCCCAGCGGCCTGTGACGACATGGCAAATGTCATCTGCCCGACCCCTGAGACTTCCACGAACTTGACGCCTACCACCTCTGCGATCAAGGCCAGGACATCACGTGTGGCCTGTTTCTGGGTGCTGTCAAACGCCACAAGAGTGGATTCGAGAAAATAGGCAGGAGTCGCCGTCAGAAAGCTGTAGGTCAGGCTGACCGAATGGCCAATCCCCGCTGGCGAGGCAAGCGGGCCACCGACGGCATCGGGAAAATTCCAGCGGGCAGTGGTGCTGCCATCCCGGATATACAGCAGCGCATCAAGGGCGTTGGTCGTTGTCGTCATGGTCGAGTCATATCCTGAAACTCTTGAAGGGAAGCGCTGCCGGCAAGCGATGTAAGCGCAGTTGGTTGAATTGCCAACTCCGCGTCGGTGCTGCAGTTGCGGTAGAGCACGTCGCCGAATGGCTCATGATACGAAGCGGCTGCCTGCCCCGCAATGACCTTGGTGCCGACCTTGACGTTCAGCATCGCAAGGTCGATCGCCAAGGCCTCGTCAAGCGTGTCACTACCGGTACTCGCCTGCCCCCGGCCTGTTGGCTTGAAGGGCTGGCCGGCGCCAGGGTACTGCTCGTGGTGATCGGGCCGGATTGGGAAAATATCCTGGCCGAGCGGGCCAAATTGGGTGGCGTGAAAGACTGGGTACGGCTCGAAGTGGAAATCGGCCTGGCCCGCGCCGCGGCTGGCGAACTGGCGCTGATCCCGCTGCTACTCGGCCGAGAAACGCTGCCGAACTTCGCCTTGCTGCCGGAATCGCTGCAAGCGCTGGCCGAAATCGAGGTCCATCGATTCATCGGCAAGGATGCGGACTGGCAGCTTCAGTTCATGCGCCTGCTCGACAAGCTGAAGACGCTTCCCGGCGTGCCGCCGCCGCGCTTCCGCTTGCCGGCCGGCGTCGAGCAGCCGTTCCGCCTGATCGATCAGGTGCTCAGTCCCCACTTTCAGGACCCGCACGCTCAGCTCGGCCAGCTCCGTGAAACACTGGCTGGCGGGCAGCGGGTGGCGCTGGTCGCGCGCGCCGCGATCTATGGCATGGGCGGGCTGGGCAAGACGCAGCTGGCCTTGAAATACAGCCACGACTTTCGTGACCGCTATGCCGGCGTGTGGTGGTTTCGTGCCGAGAGCGCGGACCTGCTGGAGGCTGACGCTGCGGCCTGCTGCGCAGCGGTGGCTGCGCCCCAGCGCGAGGGCGAAGCCGCCAGCACCGCGCTGAAGCGCTGGCTCGCAGGCCAGCCGGCCGCCTGGCTTCTGGTCTATGACAACGCCGAGGATCCGAGCTGTTGCGACCCCTGCTTCCCGACGGCGATCGCCACCACGTGTTGCTGAGCTCGCGCAATCCGGCCTGGGGTGGCTTGGCCGAGCCGCTGGGGCTGGCGACCTGGAGCGAAGAACAGGGCGCCGACTTTCTTGAAGCGAGGTTTGCTGGTCGGCGCCGCGATGACCTGCGCGCGCTCAGCGCCGACCTCGACGGTTTGCCGCTGGCGCTCGAACAGGCCGCCAGCTATCTGGAAGAAACCGGCCTGGCGATCGCCGAATACCGTCGGCTGCAGGCCGGCGTAGCTACCGGCGCGCTGGTGCTGGACGCCGGCCGCGCCAGCACCGGCTACGAGCGCAGCGTCGCGGCTACCCTGTCGCTGGCCTTCGCCAGACTCACACCGGCGGCGCAACAACTGCTTCGCCTGGCCTCGTTCGCCGCGCCAGAGCCCCTGCCTGAACGCTTCCTGCTTGCAGCGGCCGACCAACTGCCGGACGCACTCAACACAGCCGCCGCCAACCCTCTAGCCTGGCAAAGCACCGTCGCCGAATTGCGCCGCTACGGGCTGGCCGAGCGGATCGAGATCGAGGCGCTCGACGCCGGCAATGGCGACTGCGAGCACGCTTACCCTGCACCGACTGACTCAGCAGGTGGTGCGGGCGATGCTGACCGATGCCGCGCGCGATGCAGAGACGCTCCTGGTCGTGCTGCATGCCGCACTGCCCGAGCACGCTGCACTTCCTGCCGCCTGGCCGCGCTGTGCCGCACTTTGGCCGCACGCTGTGCATCTGGCGCCGCTCCACGGGCACTCTCCGCTGGATCCCGCCCGCCTGAGACGCCTGTGGGATCGGATTGCGACCTATCTTCAATACGGTCCCGCCCTGTATTCGCAGGCCACGAACCTAATCGAGCGGGCCCTCGCGTTGAGCCGCGAAGCTTTAGGCGACGAGCACCCGGCTACTACCCTCCCCTCGATGAACAACCTCGCCGAAGCGCTGAAGGCGCAGGGCGATCTGGCCGGGGCGCGGAAGCTCCATGAACAGACGCTGGCGATGCGCCGGCGGGTGCTGGGCGAGGAGCACCCGAAGACGTCGATCTCCGCGTGGAATCTGTTCGCCGCGCTCCTCCAGGCCGAGGACGCCGAGGCCGCCAGCGGAGTGCTCCATGAGCATCTGCTGTGGCTTGCCGAGAGCGATCCGGCAGGGCTTGGCGGCGATCAGCGAGAGATTCGGCGCAGGGTTAGGAAGCTTACCGGTCTCGACGACGGGGAATCGTCGTCGTAGTCGCACGACCGAGGCGGTTCGCCATTGACCTGCGCTTTCGCGCTTCGTGCTCACTGCCACTCGAGCCCTTCCCGCCATCCACTCCGGGGATGGGGCGTACGCTGTTGGAATGGTAAGTCGCGTACGCAACTTTCACATTAATCCCGCGACGCACTCTCTCTTCAACCGGCCTCGGGCAGCGTAGCAAACACCCCGGCCCGAGCGTTCTCGCTGACCGCCCGCGCAGCGGGGTGGGTCAGCCGCCGCTCGGCTGAAATGAGGAAAAATCGCTCGCGAATCTCCTCCGTTTCGCCGAGCTTGACGACCTTGTAGTGCGCCGTCACGTCCGCCACGCTGGCCGCTGGCGTCGGGAAGACGCCGGCGCCGGCTTCGCCGAAAGCCTTCATCAAGGCGCTGTCGTCGAATTCGCCGACGATACGCACACGCTTCCCGGTTCGTTCCAGCCAGCGCGGCAGGGCGCCGTGCAGAGCGCTATCGCGCCCGGGCAGCAGTAGCGGCGCGCCGTCCAGGCAGTCCGGGAAGCCGCCCGTCAGCCGCGCCGCCAAGGCCGGCGCCGCCATGAACGCCAGCGCCGACTCACCGAGAGGATGGCTGTAGCCCTTGATCTCCGTTCCCGGCGGCATCGGGCGATCGGCCAGCACCATGTCGAGACGGTGGATCGCCAGTTCCGCCAGCAGACGCTCCAGGCGGTCCTCCTGACAGATCAGACGCACTGGCGTGGGCAGCCCCAAGACCGGCGTCAGCAGGCGATGGGCGATGAATTTCGGCACCACGTCGGCGATGCCGATGCGGAAGGTGATGAAGCGCTCCTCGGCGCCATTCTTCAGCATGTCTTCCAGCTCGGCGCCGGTCTGGAAGATTTCCTCGGCGTAGGAGAGCGCCAGTTTGCCCGTTTCGGTTAGTTCCAGCCGCCGCCCGACGCGCTGGAACAGCGCCACGCCCAGCCGTTCTTCGAACTGCGAGATTTGCCCGGAGAGCGTCTGCGGCGTCAGATGCAGGCGCTCCGCGGCGCGGATGACGCCGCCCGAGCGGGCCACACTGACGAAGTAATGCAAGTGTTTGTAGTTGATCATGGCGCCTCCAATGTTCGTATTTTTCGATCGTAACGCGTGTTTATATATGATTGTTTCGAATATTGTCCATAGCCATAATCCAGGCCTCTACTGGAAATACAAAAGCATGAATCACGACGAACAAAAAGCAGTTCTGGCGATTGCGCTGTACGCCGCCTTCGCCGACGGCGTCAAGAACGACCACGAACGCCAGGAAGTGCGCCGCATCGCCGACGCCCTCGCCGAGCAGTCCGGCGCGCCCGACCTCGCCAGGCTATATCAGGACGTGCTGCTCAAGCGCCTGCCACTGGCCAGCGCTGCAGCAGCGCTGACCGATCCCGGCCAGCGTCAGCTCGCCTATGAAATGGCGGTGTGCGTCTGCGAGGCCGACGGACGCCTGGCCGATGCCGAGCGGCGCTTCCTGGCAACGCTGCAGCCCCTCCTCGGGCTCGACAGCGCTCAGGCGGCGTTGATCGAGGGGGAGGTCGACGACATCGTCGACCAGAGCGAGGCTGGCGCACCGGTGAACAGCGGCATCGCAGTCGCCAACACGCCGCCAAGCACGCTGGCGGCACAGCCGAAAGTCGCCGAAGCCGAGCTCGACCAATCGATTCTCAAGCACGCTCTGTTGAACGGTGCGCTGGAACTGCTGCCGCAGTCCTGGGCATCGATGGCCATCATCCCGCTGCAAATACGCATGGTTTATGGCATCGGCCGCGCCCACGGGGTCGAACTAGATCAGGGTCACATCAAGGAATTCATTGCCGCCGCCGGGGTCGGCCTGACTTCGCAATACCTTGAACAATTCGGCCGCAAGCTGCTCGGCGGGCTGCTCGGCAAGGCCGCCGGCAAGACCTTCGGCAAGACGGCGGGAAAGACCTCCGGCAAGGTCGGCGGCGCCGCCGTCGGCATGGCCTTTTCCTTTGCCACCACTTACGCGCTCGGGATGGTCGCCAAGCGCTATTACGCCGGCGGCCGGACGATGCACACGGCGATGCTGCGCGACGCTTTCCAGAACCTGCTCGGCCCCGCCAAACAGCTGCAGGCGCAATACCTGCCGCAAATCCAGCAGCAGGCCTCGACCCTGGACGCCGGCCAGATCATGGCGCTGCTGCGCGCTAGCACCGAGCATCCGGCATGAGCACCAACATCGACAGTTTCGCCACCGGCCCGATGTGGGCCGGCTTCATTGCCTTCGTGCTCGGCATGCTGGCGCTGGACCTGTTCGTCTTCGGTGGCCGCAAGGCGCACCGGGTGACGGTCAAGGAGTCGCTGGCCTGGGTGATTGCCTGGGTCTGCCTGGCACTGCTCTTTGCCGGCCTGCTCTGGTGGTATCTGAACGGCACGCAGGGCGCCGAGGTGGCCCAACGCAAGACCCTCGAATTCATCGCCGGCTACCTGATCGAACAATCGCTGTCGGTGGACAACATGTTCGTCTTCCTGATGATCTTCGGCTACTTCGCGGTGCCGCCGGAGCTGCAACGCCGCGTGCTGCTCTATGGCGTGCTCGGCGCCATTGTCATGCGCGCCGGCATGATCCTGGCCGGCGTCTGGCTGGTATCGGAGTTCGCCTGGGCCTTGTATGTCTTCGGAGCTTTCCTGGTGATCACCGGCATCAAGATGCTGATTTTTGCCGACCACCAGCCGGACCTGGAGAAGAACCCGCTGCTCCGCTGGCTGCGCGGGCATCTGCGCATCACGCCGAGCTTCCAGGGCGAATCCTTCTTCGTCCGCCAGAACGGCATCGTCTGGGCGACGCCGATGTTTCTCGTACTGATCCTGATCGAGGCCAGCGACGTGGTCTTCGCCGTAGACAGCATCCCGGCGATATTCGCCGTCACCACCGATCCATTCATCGTCTTCACCTCGAACATCTTCGCCATCATGGGCCTGCGCGCGCTGTATTTCCTGCTCGCCGGCGTCGCCGATCGCTTCCACCTGCTCAAGTATGGACTGGCCCTGGTGCTGCTGTTCATCGGCGGCAAGATGCTGGCGGCGCCGTGGTTCCACATGCCGATCCAGTGGTCACTCGGCATCGTCGGCAGCATCATCGTGATTTCGGTCGTCGCCAGCCTGGCCCTGTCGAAAGCCAAAACGGTCGCAACAGGCGAAGCCGCATGAGCCATGCGATCGACCTTCCTGCCCCTGCACTGCCGCTGTTGGGGTTCGCCAACAGCAATGAGTAGCCGCGGCTTCTGCGGCGATCGTCGTGCGGCGAATACCGCACATCGGCAACAAAGGACACCAAAATGATCGAAATCCTGAATGGCATGACCGGCGAACTGGGCATTCTCATGGTGGTGATGGCGGGGCTGGCCCTGGTGCTTTATCTGGTGCCCATCCCGCTGTGGATTTCCGCGTGGGCATCCGGGGCCTACGTCGGCCTCTTCACACTGATCGCCATGCGCCTGCGCCGGGTGCCGCCGGCAACGGTGGTGACGGCAAGAATCAGCGCGGTGAAGGCCGGCCTGGATATTTCCATCAACGATCTGGAGGCCCACTTCCTGGCCGGCGGCAATGTCGTGCGGGTGGTCAACGCCATGATTTCAGCGGACAAGGCGAACATTCCCCTGCCCTTCAAGCAAGCGGCAGCCATCGATCTGGCCGGACGCAATGTGCTCGAAGCGGTACAGATGTCGGTGCTGCCGAAGGTGATCCAGACGCCGAAAATCGCCGCCGTGGCCAAGGACGGCATCCAGTTGATTGCCGTTTGCCTGGTCACCGTGCGCACCAACATCAACCGCCTGGTCGGCGGCGCCGGCGAGGAGACGATCATCGCGCGCGTCGGCGAAGGGATGGTCAGCACCATCGGTTCTTCAGCGAGCCACAAGAGCGTGCTGGAGAGTCCGGATCACATCTCCAAGCACGTCCTCTCCAAGGGCCTGGACGCGGGTACGGCGTACGAGATTCTATCCATCGACGTCTCCGACGTGACGGTTGGCGAGAACATCGGCGCCAAGTTGCAGATCGACCAGGCCAATGCCGACAAGCAGATCGCCCAGGCCAAGGCCGAGGAGCGCCGCGCCATCGCCGTCGCGCTCGAGCAGGAGATGCGCGCGCGCGTCGTCGAATCCGAGGCCGAGGTGCCGCGCGCCATGGCCGAGGCTTTCCGCCAGGGCAACCTGGGCATCATGGATTATTTCCGCATGAAAAACCTGCAAGCCGATACGAGCATGCGCGAAGAGATCGCTGGCGCCGATAACGCGCCGCTGGCCACGCAGCGAAACCAGGAGCAAGTGCATGCAAAGCATCCCTGAGGAACTGCTCTATGTCCTGGTGTTTCTGGTCATTCTGGCGTTTCAGTACCTGACCAAGCGCTTCGGACCGCAGGCGCCGGAAGAGCCCGCTGGCGACGAGCAGTTTTCCGAAATCCCCGAGGAGCTGACGGACAGCGCGGCGGCGGCGGCGCTTGCCGGCATCGCCGACGACGCTCCTGGCCGCAGCGATGCGCCGGCCGTCGCGCCGGGGCGACGGCGTTATTCCCGGAGCTCGCTGCTGGGCAGCCGGCGCGCCGTGCAGGACGGCGTGGTCATGGCGACCATCCTTGGACCCTGCCGTGCTTTTGACCCGCACGATGTCCGCCAATGAGACTGTTTTCATCGCTCTATCGCCGGGCCATGGTCTGGTCCCGGCATCCGCACGCGCCCTGGTACCTGGGCGGCATGAGTTTTGCCGAGTCGTCGTTCTTCCCGATCCCGCCGGACGTGATGCTGGCGCCGATGTGCCTGGCGCAGCCGCGGCGCGCGTGGCGTCTCGCCCTGCTGACCACGCTGGCCTCGGTGGCCGGCGGGCTCCTCGGCTATGGCATCGGCTACTTCGCCATCGACGCTGTCCTGCACTGGTTGCAGGGCAGCCGCTATTGGCCGGCCTATCAGACAGCGGTCGACTGGTTCGAGCGCTGGGGCTTCTGGGCGGTGTTCATCGCTGGCTTCTCACCGATTCCCTACAAGCTGTTCACCATCGCCGCCGGCGCCCTGTCGATGGCCCTGTTGCCGTTCACGATCGCTTCGCTGATCGGCCGCGGCGCGCGTTTCTTCCTGGTCGCAGCGCTGATGGCCAGGGGCGGCGCGCGCATGGAAGCGGCCCTGCACCGCTATATCGACCGCCTGGGTTGGGCGACGGTGGCGCTGCTGGCGCTGGGCTTTCTGGTGTACCACTGAAACGGTCATGAATACCAACATCGATGACCACCTGCCAAGCGATGCCCGCCAGCGGCTACGCGCCTGGCTCGAGCAGCCGCGCGTGCAGAACTTCATCATCGCGCTGATCGTGCTCAATGCCGCCTTGCTCGGCCTGGAAACCTCGGCCAGTGCGATGGCGGCGACCGGCGGGCTGATCGCCGTGTTCGACCGGGCCATTCTGGCGGTATTCGTCGGCGAAATCGCCTTGCGCCTTTACGCTCACCGCGCGGCCTTCTGGCGCGACCCATGGAGCGTCTTCGATCTCGCCGTGGTCGCCATCGCGTTGCTCCCGGCGAGCGGGCCGCTGGCCGTGCTGCGGGCGCTACGGGTGTTGCGCGTGCTGCGTCTGCTGACCATGGTGCCGTCGATGCGACGCGTGGTCAGCGCCTTGCTGGCGGCGATTCCGGGCCTCGGCTCGATCGCCCTGGTGCTGCTGATCATCTATTACGTCTTCGCGGTGATTGCCACCAAGCTGTTCGCCGCGGCCCACCCGGAATGGTTCGGCGACCTCGCCCGCTCGCTCTTTACGCTGTTCCAGATCATGACCCTGGAGAGCTGGTCGATGGGCATCGCCCGCCCGGTGATGGAGAACTTCCCCTACGCCTGGACTTTCTTCATCCCCTTCATCCTGGTGGCGACCTTCACCATGCTCAACCTGTTCATCGCCATCATCGTCAACGCCATGCAAAGCTACACCGAGGCCGAGCAGCACGACACGAACCTGGCCGTGCAAGCGGCCCGCGAGCACATCGAGGCCGACCTGCACGCCGAGATGCGCAGCCTGCGCGACGAAATCCGCGCCCTGAAACCGATGCTCGCGGTCGGCGCAACGGCGCCGTCCGGCTTTCGCCAAACGCCGTCGCCAAACCTCACCGCCAAGGACAATCCATGAAACGCGTCGTGCTCTTCCTCGCCACCAACATGGCCATCGTGTTGGTGCTCTCCGTCAGCATGCGCGTGCTGGGTGTCGAGCCCTACCTGAACGCCAACGGGCTGAATCTCACGTCGCTGATGATCTTTGCCGCGGTCATGGGTGTTGGCGGTTCCTTCATCTCGCTCGCCATCTCCAAGTGGTCGGCGAAGAAGGCGATGGGCGTGCAGGTGATCGAGACGCCGGCGAACAGCACCGAGTTCTGGCTGCTGGAAACGGTACGCAGCTACTCGGCCAAAGCCGGCATCAAGATGCCCGAGGTCGGCATTTTCGACACGCCCGAGGTCAACGCCTTCGCCACCGGCATGAGCAAGAACAGTTCGCTGGTGGCGGTTTCCAGCGGCCTCTTGCAGCAGATGTCGAAAAGCGAGGCCGAAGCCGTCATCGGTCACGAAATCGCCCACATCGCCAACGGCGACATGGTGACGCTGGCGCTGATCCAGGGCGTGGTGAACACCTTCGTCATGTTCCTGTCGCGCGTCATCGGCCATCTCGTCGATCGCGTCGTTTTCAAGACCGAGCGCGGCCAGGGGCCGGCTTTCTACGTCACCATGATCGTCGCCGAACTGGTGCTCGGCGTCCTCGCTTCGATCATCGTCATGTGGTTCTCACGCCAACGCGAATTCCGCGCCGACCAGGGCGGCGCCGCTCTCGCCGGGCGGCCGCAGATGATCGCCGCGCTGGAGCGCCTGAACTCGCAGCATCCCGCGCCCCTGCCGGAAAAACTGGCGGCCTTCGGTATCAGCGGTGGCGGTGGCAGCGGCATCAAGCGCCTGTTCATGACCCACCCGCCGCTGGCCGAACGTATCGCCGCGCTGCGCAACAATGCCGGGCCTGCATGACGCCCCGACAGAAGCGGCTGGCCTTGATCGGTGGCGGACTGGCGACCCTCGCCGTCGCCACCGCGCTGGTCCTCAATGCCATGAACAGCAACCTCGTCTTCTTCTTTACGCCGACCCAGGTCGCCGCCGGTGAGGCACCCAGGGACCGTGCTTTCCGCATCGGCGGGCTGGTCAAGGAAGGCTCGGTCAAGCGCGACAACCTGACGGTGAACTTGGTCGTCACCGACACCGCCAAGGATATCCAGACGGCTTACACGGGCATCCTCCCCGACATGTTCCGCGAAGGAAAGGGCGTCGTCGCCCACGGCCAGATCGACGCCAACGGCCACTTCATGGCCAACGAGGTGTTGGCCAAGCACGACGAGAACTACATGCCTCCGGAAGCGCAGCACGCGGTCGACGAGGCGAGCAAAGTGCTACGTCCGCCGCTCTCCCGGGTCTGACGGCGCGCTTCATCCCGAGAACGGTCAGAGCGAAAGAAGGCGGCCTGCCTGAAGGATGTTGGGACGAAGTGAACGAAAGAAGGGCCGGGACAACTCTGCTATCGTGGGAAGTTATCAAGACAAACCACACAGCAAAGCGCCCAGCCCATGCAGCGAATTGTAGCCGGCATCGAGACGATCGAGCAGCATCTTGAGGCCATCAAGCAAACCCCCGAAGCGTATCGACCGCCGTGCTGCCCGCATTGCGGCCTGAAGATTCTCTGGCAGCACGGGCACTACGAGCGCAAGGCCGACCGGCGAGCCGGGCAGGATTCACTCAATCCGGTGCCGATCTGCCGCTACTGTTGCTCTGGATGTCGGCGGACGTGTTCGCGTCTGCCGGCGTGCATCGCGCCGCGCCGCTGGTATGACTGGTCAGTGCAGCAAGCGGTCCTGGCACAGCGGCTGAGCGGCGCGCCCGATCGCCCCGGCGCACCCGGCGCGGCGCCCGAGCGGCGCACCGCCGGTCGCTGGTGGGCCTGGCTCCAGGAGCGCCGCCTGCTGTTCGAGTTTCACCTGCGTGCTCGCTTTGCCGACCTCGGGCGGACGGTCGACGGCAGCGCTTTCTGGCGCCGGGTGTTCGAATCGATCGGCCTGGCACAGGCCATGACCTGGCTTGATCGGCAGATCAGCGTCCCGTGATGAACTGATTCCGAACGAGCGGCAGACGGTGAGGTCCCCGCCCGGGCGGGGACCCCACACAGTTTGCTCCTGTCATTAGAACGGCCGTTCTGGTTTGATCACCGCTCCGATTTATCACCAGGAGTGGTTATGAACCCGATTGATCCGAAAGCCCTGTTTCGCCTGTCCGTTCTCGGTCCCCTGATCAGCCGCGAGCGGCTGGAACGTGGCGAACTGCAACAGCTCCTCCGGGAGCTGGCCAGCCGCGAGTACGCCATCCCCGGCAGCCGTCGGCGCTATCTGAGCGAGAAGACGATTCAGGCGTGGTACTACGCCTGGCGCCTCCACCAGCTTGATGGCCTGACGCCCAAGCCGCGCGCCGACCGCGGCCAATCGAAGCTCCCGGCCGCCACCCAGGCGGCCATTCTCGCCGCCAAGCGCGACAACCCGCGGCGCTCGCTGTGCCAGATTCGACAATTGCTCGAAGCCACCGGCACCGTCGCCCGTGGCCGCCTGGCCCGGTCGACCATTCACCGTCTGCTGCAGCAGCACGGCCTGTCACGGATCACCGGCTCGGCCAGCCTGCCCGAGGAGAAACGCAGCTTCGTCGCCGCGACAGCGGGGGCGATCTGGTACGGCGACGTGATGCACGGCCCACGCGTGCCGATCGACGGCAAACTCGCCAAGAGCTATCTCGTATCGCTCTTCGACGACGCCTCCCGGCTGCTCACGCACAGCGCCTTCTGCCCCGGAGAAACCGCCCTGGATATCGAAGGCGTGCTCAAGCAGGCGGTGCTCAAGCGCGGCATTCCGCTCAAGCTGGTGGTCGATAACGGCGCCGCCTACCGCGCCGAGACGCTGCAAGGGATCTGCGCCCGGCTGGGCATCCATCTGATTCACTGCCGGCCGTACGCGCCCGAGGGCAAAGGGAAGTTGGAGCGCTGGCACCGCCGCTGCCGCGATCAGTTTCTCAGCGAACTCGATGAGCGCCATATCGCCAGCCTGGACGATCTCAATGCCCGCCTCTGGGCGTGGCTTGAACAGGTCTATCACCGCAGCCCGCACGCCGGTCTCGCCGGCATGACGCCGTTGGTGTCAGCGGCGTTCTGAAAGTCCGTTAATTCTGGCGGTTTGAAAGTCGTGTATTTTCTTCGTCGATCTTCTTCGACGGCTTTCCTCTGAAGGGTTTGCTGGCTCTTCTTCCTCGCTCTTCGCTCTTTTTCGTTCTTCGCTTTTCCTCCTTTCCGTCAGCGTGCGCGTGGGGCCTCGTAGCATGCCATGGCGTTGCATTATGCGGCGCAAGGAGGGCGAGCCATGGCGCACCAGGGACGGCACAACTGTTTGTTTTGCGGAGAGATCTTCCAGGCGGATGCGCGCAACGCGGGCCGCCAGAAGTACTGCGCCAAAGTGGACTGTCGGAAGGCAAGCCGGGCGGCGAGTCGTCGCGCCTGGCTCGCCAAACCGGAGAACCAGGACTACTTCCGCGGACCAGAGAATGTCGCGCGGGTGCAGGCTTGGCGGGCTGAGCACCCGGGCTACTGGCGACGACCACCCAAGGCAAGCGCTGCGGAGTCGCCCCCAACGCTTGCGTTACAAGAGGTCTGCCCGGTCCAAGCGCTTGAAATCGCTGAAGATTTCCAGAATAAGGCAGAAACGGCGTTACAAGATGTCTGGCGCGACCAACCCGCTGTTTTGATTGGCTTTATCGCACAATTCACGGGCAGTGCGTTACAGGATGACATCGCCAGGAGCACCCGCCAGCTGCTACAACTGGGGCATGACATCTTGGCGGGGAGGATCGGCGATGACCATCAAACGGGTGCTCTGTCCGGAACGGATGCGAACGATCCCGGCCCAGTTCAGCTGGGTCGACCACCGCCTGGTGCGGCAACCTTACCTCGATCGCTGTGATCCCCCAGCGGCGGCACTCTATCTGTTTCTGGTCACCGTCGCCGACGCCCAGGGGCGCAGCTACTACTCGGATGCCGTACTCGGCCGGCGCCTGTCGATCGGCCTTGCCCGGCTCAGCCAGGCACGTGGCGACCTCGTCCACGTCGGCCTGATCGCCTATCAACGCCCGCTCTACCAGGTACTGGCGCTAGATGCTGCCCGGCGCATCGAAGCGGACGAACTGGCAGCGGACGAGATTGACATCCGAATCGGTCAGCTGCGCGCTGCTCTGGGACGGACGCCATGATCGACTACGAAACCTACTGCAAGATCAAGGATCACCACGATCGGCAGCAGCTGACCATCGCGCAGACCGCCCGCGCCCTCGCTCTGGATGCGGACACGGTGGCGAAGTGGGTCGGCGTCGCGCAGTTTCATGCCCGCCAGTCGCCACCACGCAGCAGTCGCCTCGACCCCTTCAAGGCGCGCATCGTTCGCCTGCTGGAAAGCCACCCGTACAGCGCGCAGCAGATCTTCCAGCGCCTGCGCGAGGAAGGTTTTACGGGCGGCTACACGATCGTCAAGACGTATGTACGCAAGGTCCGGCCGGTGCGTCGGCCCGCCTTTCTCAAGCTCTCCTTTGCCCCCGGGGAATGCGCCCAGGTTGACTGGGGCGAATACGGCAGCATCGCGGTCGGCTCGACGCGTCGGCGACTGTCCTTCTTCGTCATGGTGCTGTGCTACAGCCGCCTGATGTACGTCGAGTTCACCGTCTCGCAAACCATGGAGCATTTCCTCGCCGCCCATGAGCACGCCTTCACGGCGTTCCGGGGTTGCCCAGCCCGCTTGATGATCGACAATTTCAGATTTCCTGATCCCGGCCGGGAATGTAGGTAGAATTCCGGAATTGCACGTGGCACTTTATTTTGACGGCCATGATTTTCTTATGGCATAAACCAAGCTTCGCTAGGAGTGCAAGGAGGAGCAGACGTTGAGGCAATCGTGGCTTCCAGGGTTTCCGGATGGTGCGCAGAAAGTGGGAGAAGGGTTGGCGATTCTGGAGAAGGATGGCCAAGCGATCTACTTTGTTGGGGGAGACAATTACTTCTCGCACCCCGTAGGAGACGACGCTGGCCGCAGGTTCGCTCTGACCAGCCTGATGGAGAACGGGCACGTCAAGGCGGTCGAACTGGAAAGGCCACCGCTGTGCATCCCGCACCGCACGCTGATGAACTGGGTGGGACAAAGCCGCAAAGCCGGGCCATCGTCTTTCTTTCGACCGGCGGCGGCGAGCCGGCCGCGGATCATGACGCCGGACAAGAGTGCCGAATGCGCGCGGCTGTTGAGCGAGGGAAAGCGTCCTGCCGAAGTGGCACGGCAGGTGGGCGTCCAGGAGTCGACGCTGCGCAAGGCGATCCGGCGCCAGGGCGTGCCGCAGTTGGCCGCCTTGCCGCAAGAGGCAGGGGAGTTGGAAGCGGCGAGCACCAAGAGTGAGCGCAGCCGGGCGGATGCGGAAGCCGCCGCGGGGATGGGCACCGCCTGCACGCGCGCCGACGAGCGGATCCAAACGGCGCTGGGATTGGCGACCGGTGCGACGACGCGCTTCGAAGCGAGCCACGATGTGGCGATGGGGGGGCTGTTGGCCGGCTTGCCGGCCTTGTGCGCGAACGGGCTACTGACCGGCCTGGATCGCCATCTCAAGCTGCCCCGGGGATTCTACAGCGCCTTGCACATCCTTCTCGTCCTCGGCTTCATGGCCCTGGGGCGAATCAAGCGGCCGGAACATCTGCGACAAACCTCGCCCGGAGAACTCGGCAAAGTCATCGGCCTGGACCGGGTACCGGAAGTCCGCACCCTGCGGGAAAAGGTCCATCTGCTGGCCAAGACGGGTGACCCGGCAGCCTGGATGCGGGATCTCGCGAAGCTCTGGATGGAAAGTGAGCCAGAAGAAGCGGGTTACCTGTATGTCGATGGTCATGTTCGGGTGTATCACGGCGAGCAGGCCAGGCTGTCGAAGCGCTACGTCTCGCGCGAACGCCTGTGCCTGCGGGGCACCACCGACTACTGGGTTAACGATGCCCTGGGTCGCCCGTTCTTTGTGGTTTCGCAGCCGCTCAATGACGGACTCGCCGAGACCCTGCTCAAGGACATCGTCCCCCAACTGCTGGAGATTGTCCCGGGACAGCCGACGCCGGCCGAACTGGACGCCGACCCGACCCTGCACCGGTTTGTCATGGTCTTCGATCGGGAAGGGGCCACCCAGAGTCTCCTCGGCAGACTCTGGAAACAGCGCATCGGCGCACTGACCTACCGCAAGAACGTCAAGGACCTCTGGTCCGAAGAGGTGTTTCAGGAACAGGAAGTCCATCTGCCGGCAGGCGGCAGCACCGGGATGAAACTCGCCATGCGCGAAACCCGACTCGGCACAGGCGATAGCAGCCTGGCCGTGAGCGAAGTTCGTCGGCTGACCCAGACGGGACATCAAACAGCCGTGATCACGACCGCCCGGCAACTCGGAAACACCACCATCGCTGGGCGGATGTTCGCCCGTTGGTGCCAGGAAAACTACTTCGCGTACATGATGGAACACTATGATATTGATGGACTTATCGAGTACGGAGACGACTCTCTTGTAAGTATTCGGCCAACCCGTAGCGCGCCAGCGCCATTGCCGAGGCGGGTTAGCGGCAGAGGACTGATCGGAAGGCTCTGTGAAGGGGGTAGAGCCAGATGTCCTTGATCGGGAGGATGGACTTGCTGGTGGGGCATTTCTTGCCTCGCCCGGCGGTTTGACCGACCTTGATCCAGTTGGCGGCCTGGTAGCAGGTGCCGCGATGGCGGGGCGTCTCGACGAAGGTTTCGAGCAGTACGGGGCGGTAGCCGTAGCGCGCCAGCCAGTCCTTGGGCAGTTGCCGCTGCATAAGCGAGAGGATCTTGGAGGCCAGGCCCTTGCACTGGATCCAGGGCAGGATCAGAAAGCGGGCATTGTTCACCACCAGTTGCAGGTTCCTTTGTCGCTGCTCATCGTGCCAACCGATGAATTGCTCGCGCGCGGCGAGTTTCCAGGCGCTGGCGCCGAAGCTGAGCAAGGCGACCAGGGTCTCGCCGGCGAAGACGAAGTAGCGGCTCTGACTGCCCGCCATGGGCGTGTGGCCGAGATAGTGGTAGCGGGCGATGTACTCGTTCCACAGACGCGAGTTCGCCGAACCGACGACCTGATGCAGACGCAGCGGCGGCAGTTCATGCACCGGCTGAGTGAGCAACGGTTGTGGATCGGTGGCGTGAGTAGGCAGATACTCGGGTTGGCGAGGAGCGGCCCGTCGTGCCGCCGGCAGGGTGAGCAGGCCGTCGGCCTGCATACGCAGCATGGCCACCCGGCAGGTCATATCCTTCAGCTCGCCATTGGGCTTACGCCAGTCGAAGAGCTCACACACCTGGCGCGACAGTTGCGCGCGGCTGCTGCCAGGATGGGCTTCGATCAGGCGGCAGAGGGCCTGCAGTTCGTCGTCGGTAAAGTGACGCCCGCAATAAGGCTTCACGAGCTATCGATGGGACGGCTCTGATCGACCGGGATGCCACGCATCTGAGCCAGTCGATCGGTCGCCATCGCCCAGGGCAGAAAGGCACTCAAGTCCGTCGGCGGCAGGTTGCCGTTGGCGGCGCAGGCCTCCAGATACGCCGTCAGCCAGGTGCGCGGGTTGATTCCCCACAAGCGCAGCGTCAGCAGCAAGCTGAACATCGTCGCGGCGAGTGCGCCGGACCAGAGACTGCCCGACCCATAGAAGTTCTTGCGTGCGACCACCGGCGTGCGCTGTGCGCGCTCGGCGGCATTATTGTCCATCGCCACCTCGGGGCGGTCGACAAAGACGGTCAGGCCGGACCAATGTTTGCGCATGCTTCGCAGCACCTTGCTCGCCGGCATTTTGAGCGCCGGGTTCGCCAGTTCGCTTTCCCGTTGACTGGCCATTTGCGTGATCGCCTGCCGCAAGGCGCGGTCGCGTTCGGCCCACTGTACTGGGTCGCTACGGACTTCCAGGCGCCGTCCATTCAAGTGGTAGAGCTGAGCGATCTGCTCGACCCAGGCCAGTGCCCAGTCCGCGAGCTCCGGATGGGCGTTGGCCAGTTCCAGGAAATCACGCCGCTGATGTGCCCAGCAGAAAGCCAGAATGAAGTGGTCAAGGACTCGCGCGAGCTTCTTGTAGGCCGAATAGCGATCACAGATGATGACTCCTCCGGCGCTACCGGAGAGCTCCCGGATCGGCACCGCCGCCGAGCGGCTCGGGTCGAGCACGAAGTGGATGACCGATGGGCCGTGGAACACCCAGAAATACCAGCGATGTCCGACCTTCCCTTCGGTCTCGGCAAAGACCCGCCAGCGGGTCTCGTCTGCGTGCCACTGTTTCTCGCTGCGTAGTTGGCCAAGCAGTGCTTCTTCAAGCGGCTCGAACAGCGGTGCCAAGGCACGCAGTCCGCCGGCCACCGTTCCTGCCGAGAGCGTCAGTCCGTGGTCGGACAAGTCTCGCAGAAGCCGATGCGTCGGCTGGCCGTACAAGAACTTCGACAGCAGCAGGTGCACCCAGATCGACACGCCGTACTTTCCACGCGGGATCAATCGTGCCGGCGGTGGCGCGGTCAGAATACCCCGCGCGCCCGAACACTGACAGGTCCGCCGGTAGCGCCGCCGGCAGATCTTCCGGCGGTAGGCCTTGACCTCGATCTCGAGGACTTCACTGTCTTCCGTGCCGGGAAAGTCGACGTAGCCCAGACCACAGTCCGGGCAATGCGGGCAGTCGATGTCGATGACCTCGATCTGCGTCGGCAAGTGACTTTCCGGGTTCCGCCCGTGACCCGCTGCTCCCGGTTGCTGACCTCGAGCTCGCGACGATTTTTGGTCCGCCGCCGGGTTCTTCTCGGCTCCCGAAGAGCGTTCTGACTTGCGACCAAACAGGCGTTTTTGCAGATCGCGGATCTTGCCCTTGGCCTGCTCCAGTTCGCTGCGCAAGGCCGCCTCGCGCGCCGCCGCTTGCGCCATTTCCACCCGATGAGCTGCCTCCGATTGCGCCAACCGAACCAGCGCTTGTCGATGTTGGCTCCGCCAGAAGCTGGCCTCCCAACGGAGCTTGATTTCCTGCTCCTTGGTTAGCGTCACCAACACCTCGGCGAACGGCGCCACTTGGCGGTGACTTGCCGCCGATCCTCCGCCAATGATGTCCGCACCCGTGTCCATGCGCCGCATGGTGCCGGATTTCCGCTGCTGTGTCCAGTCCAGATTTCCGGTCTACCCGCCAATCGCTGACTGAACCACGCCGACCAAAAAAGCGGGGGCTACGGGTTCACCGAATACTTACACTCTCTTCCCGGCACTCACCAGGTCGTCAACCCCCGCTGGCGGGAACTCGACAAGGCCGTCAGGCAAACCCGCCAGAGCGAAAGAAAACTGCAGGCCGCAATCGCCAGGACGGCCTTGAACGACGGCGGCGAAATCCAGAAAAACGCCGAGTCTGTCGAAGCACTGCAGGCCGTTCAGGAGGAGCTCAAGCGACTTTGCGCGGCGCGCAAGGCAAGCCCCCGAAAGGTGACGATCGACAGTCTGCCCGAGACCGAGCGACCGACCCAACTGCCGCCGCTGAACAAGATGCTCTGCGATACCGTGAAAATGGTCGCCTACCGGGCCGAGACCGCCATGGTGGCGCTATTGCGCCGCCACTTGAAGAAGGAGGACGACGCACGTGCGCTCATTCGCGAATTGTTCGTTTCTTCCGCTGACATCGAACCGAACGCGCTAGCCAACACCCTGACCATCAAAATTCACCGGATGGCCAGCCCAGCTCATGATCGCGCTATCGCCGCGCTCCTCGAGGAACTCACCCTGCAAGATTTTCCGCATCCGGAAACCGGGGCAAGAATGACCTTCACTCTTGTCTGAAGTGCCAACCCGGTTTCCTCCGAGATCAGGAAATCTGAATTTGAAATCGGCGGTGCTCGCCCGCGTCGTCGGTGAGGCGCCGCTGTTCAATCCGCGCTACGTCGATTTCGCTCGTCATTGGGGGTTCGAGATCTCGGCGTGTAACGTCGGGCAAGGCCACGAAAAAGGACGCGTCGAAAACGGTGTGGGTTATGTCAAAAAGAATTTCCTGAACGGTCTGGAGCTTCTCGACTTCAGCGCGGTGAACCCGGCCGCCGAGCTGTGGCTGGCGAGCATCGCCAATGTTCGCATCCATGGGGAAACGCACCAGCGACCCGTCGACCTGTTCAAGGACGAGCAAGCGAAGCTGCAGTCACTCAATCCGATGCCCTACGACATCGCTCGCATCCAGAGTCAGCGCGCTTCCAAGCAGTTCCGTGTGGCGCTCGAAGGCAACCACTATTCGGTCCCCGCCGAGTTGGCGAGTCAGCGGGTGACGCTGAAGGCGTACCCGGACCGGGTGTGCATTTACCACCAGAACAAGCTCGTCGCCCGCCATGTCCGCAGCTACGATCGCCGCCAGGATATCGAGGACCCCGAGCATCCGAAGGAGCTGCTCGCGCAGCGGCGAAATGCCCGTGAGCAGCGCTTGCTGGTGCAGTTCCTGAGTCTCTCGCGGCACGCATCGGCCTATCTGGAGGGCATCGAGCAACGCCGCGTGAACTCGCGCCATCACCTGCGCAAGATCGTCGCCTTGAGCGAGATCTATGGCGCCGACGCCGTCGACCGGGCGATCCAGGATGGCATTGCCTTTGCCGCCTACAGTAGTGAGTACGTCGCCAACATCCTGGAGATGCGGGCCCGCGAAATCCCGGCGGCCGGTGCGCTCCATCTCACCCGCCGCCAGGACCTCCTGGAAATCGAGATCGCCGCACCCGATCTCTCCCTTTATGAGGGGCATGGCCATGCGCACTGAAGCTTCCGGCACCGCGGCAAGCGAGGCCTTACGCGTCCAACTGGCGAGCCTGAAACTGTCGCATCTGGGCGAGCACTTTGAATCCCTGGCGCAGCAAGCGGGCGCCGAGCAGTGGTCGCACGTCGAGTATCTGGCGCGCCTGATCGAAGGGGAGGCGCATGCCCGTGAAGATCGCAGCATCCAGCGACGCGTCGGGCTGGCTCGATTGCCGGTGCTCAAGACGCTCGATCAGTTCCAGTGGAGTTGGCCGACGAAGATCAACCGGCCGCAGATCCAGAATCTCTTTCGCCTGCGTTTCATCGAGGACAAGGGCAATGTGATCTTCATGGCCAATGTCGGCCTGGGCAAGAGCCATCTCAGTATCGCGCTGGCCCACACCGCCTGTCTGCACGGCTACCCGGTGCTGTTTACCACGGCGGTCGAGATCATCAACTCGCTTTCTGCCGCGCAGGCGCAGGGTGGCCTCAAGCGCGAGCTGCGCAAGTATCTGCAGCCGCGACTGCTGGTCGTCGACGAGCTCGGCTATCTGCCCATCGACAAGCATGGCGCCGATCTGCTCTTCCAGGTGATCAGCGAACGCTATGAGCGCGGCGCCTTGGTCATCACGACCAATCTCGCCTACAAACATTGGTCGGAAATCTTCAACCACGACAGCACGCTGACCTCAGCGCTCCTCGACCGCCTGCTCCACCATGCCGAAACCGTCATCATCGAGGGCAAGAGCTATCGCATGAAGGACCAGATCGAGCCATGACTGGCACCATTTGCCGGCCGATCTGCGCGCACCTGTCGTTCGCCGGTGCCAATCCGGTCGGCGTTACGCGGTAACGGACGAGCGCTCATGGCGACGACTTCCGCAGAAAGGCAGCGAGCCTATCGTGCCAAGCGACCCTGCGCCGGCGAAAACGGCGAACGCCGTTTGCAGGTATGGGTCTCGACCGCGACGGCCCTCGCTCTGGCTCGCTTGGCTCGCCACGCCAGCGTGACGAGACGGGCCTTCCTGGAAAAGCTCATCCTCGACGCCGATCGGATCACCACGCGGGCGATGAGCGACGAGGTCTTCGATCAGTACTTCGCGTTACCGCGTAACAAGCGGTAGTTCGCCGCCAGTCTGGCTACCGCCCGTCGCAGATTTCTGTCGACGGGCGATTGCACGCGTCCGTTAGCCCGTTGCGTTTCGAACCCGGCGGCCAGATCCACCAGGGCGAAACATCTCCTCATCACGACCACGATCTATAGCTCGAACGACCCGATTGAGCCGCCAATCGTCGCTCTCTCGGCCACTTTACAGGCACGAATTTCAAACCGCCCATTTCCACCGAAATTCACGCCGCCGCGCACAGTTGGCGCGTTACCAGCAGGACCTGTCCAGGATTCGTCCGTTGGGGCCGTTGGCGGCAAGCCTCGATGCCCTGTTCCAGCATCGCGTCACGCGACTGGTTCGCAAAGATGGCACGGTATCGTATCAGGGACAACGCTTCGAGGTGCCCTTTGAACTGTCGGGTAAAACGGTGTCTCTGGTGGTCGATCCGCATACCGAGACGGTGATCGGCGTCGAGGACGAGCAAGGGGAATCGATCGGTGCGGCGACGCCACTCGATGCGCTGGCCAATGCCACGCGCCAACGACGCTCGCCTGACCCGGCGGACGCTAGCCAACCCCAGAAAGGGACGAGCGGCCCGAATCTGATCGAGCAGATCTATCAGCAGTACTACGACCCCGAAGGAGAGTGAGGTGGACCTTCAACACTTTGGTTTGCGGCATCCGCCGCTGGGCAAGCAAGCGGCCGAGCTGTGGGATGACGGTACGCTGGGACAGTTGGCCGAGCGCTTTGCCTGGTTGTTGCACTCGCCCGGGGTCGGCCTGATCACCGGCGAACCCGGGGTGGGCAAGACGGCGGCCTTGCGCCAATTGACCCGTGGCCTGAATCCGCATCGTTATCAGGTGATCTATCAGGCGGAGACCGACTTTGGTCGGCTGGATATCTATCGCGGTCTGGCACGGGCGCTGGGTGTCGAGCCGGGGTATCGGCGGGCGCAGCTGTGGCGCGATCTGAAGGAGCGGATTCTGCAGTTGGTCGATAGCCGTCAGCTGATGCCGGTGTGGATCATCGATGAGGCGCAGAATCTGCCGCCGGAGTTCTTTCGGGATTTGCCGGCCTTCCTCAACTTCGCCTTCGATACGCGCGATGTGATGGCGGTCTGGTTGATCGGCCATCCGACACTGGCGCAAACGCTGGAGCGGGCGCCGTACGCGGCGCTGGCGGGGCGGATTCAGGTGCGCGTGCAGCTCAAGCCGGTGCTCGAACGCGAGCGCTTCGCGCAGCTGATCCAGCACAGCCTGAAGAGTGCCGGTTGTACCAGTACGCTGCTCAGCGATTCAGGCCTGGAGATCTTGCGCCAGGCGAGCAAGGGCTTGCCGCGGCATGCCGGGCGAATTCTGCGCACGGCGATGCGCCTGGCGGTGCCGCGTGGCCTGAATCATTTGCCGGACGATCTGTTGCAGTTGGCGATCGAGGAATTGCGATGAAGCGCCATCCGGCTCTCCCGCTGTTCCCCGATGGGCTCTCCGATGAAAGCGCGGCAGCGCTCAGTGAATTCCTTAATCAGCTCGCCGCCGCATGCGAAAGCCCCTACTTCGTGCAGCTACGCCGCTATCACCAGCGGCAGATTAATCTGTACGATCCCGAAGCCCCTTGGCGGACGCCACCGCTGCCGCCTCGGTAGGGCCTTCATCCCACGCTGCCGCCGGGATCTCAACGCTCACGAAAACTGACCCTTTTTCGCTCACGGAAATTGACCCACCGTTGGCGCGCGCCAACACCCAGGTTTTCGCCTCGGAGCGGGGTCAAGGGCGGGCTGCGGTTTTTGCAGCCCGGCGCAGCGTACCCTTGACGCCGTGTAGAGGCGAGTACGCTCGGGAATGACTGTGTGCGCGGCATTTTCGTGCGCACAGCCATGACGACTAGGCGGGTCCGGTTTCGTGAGCAAAAGTGGGTCAATTCCTGAGAGCGTCAAGGCGGGATCTCTCTTCCGCTTGCAGCGAGGGACTCGGCCATCGTTTCAACCTCGAAAAGCTTGGGCCAAGGAGTCTGGATTACGGCCGGACGTAACACGCGCCGACGCTCCAGAGCCTGGATCGAGGGTTTCTCGTCGACGCTCAGGACCAGCGCGTTTTCAGGTGGGTTAAGGTACAACCCGATGACATCCGCTGCTTTGGCGGCGAACTCTGGGTCCGTGCTCACGCACCAGGAGCGATGCCGCTGCAGCTGGATGCCCTCCCGACGCAACACGCGCCACACGGCATCGTCCGATACTTCCAGCGCCTTCGCCAGCGAACCACCATCCCAACTTGCCATACCTTCCGGCGGTGTCCGTTCGAGTTGCGCCAGAATGCGGTCACGCAGATCCTGCCCGTACTTCGCCGGCTTGCCCGGCCGCGCAGCATCACGCAAGCCCGACAAACCATGCTCGGCAAAGCGCCGACGCCACAGCCCCACCGTGTTCGCACGTACGCCAACTGCGCGGGCAACCTCGTCGTTTCGCAGACCCTCCAAACAACCCAGCACGATTCTCGCTCGCTCGGCCAAGCGAACCTCGCCACTGCGACTCCGTGACATACGCTCCAATTCCTCCTTCACCTCCGCTGTGCAAGACAGCGCCACCGCCACACGTCCCACCACATCTCCTCCACCACGAAGCAATGGAGAAGCATGATAGTTACTACCGGTTAATAATGCAATTAGACACTAGATGTATTCCGCATGGGCACGTGGATCGCGTCCGAAGACGCCATTCGCGAGAATGTCGTGCAAATCCTGGAGCGAGTGACGGGTGCAGGCGGCTCGGTCACGATGCCGCCAAACTACCTCTTGGGTGACGAGGACGCACCCGCAGCCTACCGAAACCCGGAGGGCAGCTGGACCTCGGCGCGCGTGCAGGCATTCATCCAATGGGCAGCCTCTGTCCACGGTCGCCCCTTCGACTGCCCCGAGCAGGTAACTTGGCACGGAACCATTCGCGGGATGTTCACTGCACGGGATATTAGCTGCATGCTAACGATGCGTGGTCTAAACCTCGGTCGCTACGAGCAGGTAAAAGAGCAGGGCGAAGTGATCTACCGATCCGTGAAGAGCGGGTCCATGCCGCCCGGCCAGCCATGGGCGCCGAAGCAGATCACGTGCTTCCGCAAATGGCTCGACGCGGGATGTCCCGTGGGGGAGCCGCAGCCCATGCCTTTCCACTGGACACCGACGGGCGCTCCGGACGCGAGTTCCCGCTACGACGATATCTGGTTTCTGGACAAGGACACTGGATGGGCGGTGAACAGCAACGGGCATATCCTGCATACAACAGATGGCGGTGACTCCTGGAACCGCCAGTTCCAGACGCCGCTGGTGAATGGACGCCCCATCTATCTTCGCTCGGTGGCATTCGCCACATCCCGACGGGGGTGGGCAGGAACCATCTCTGCCGAGCAGGTGCTGTTCGACACTGAAGATGGTGGCCAGAGCTGGCGGGCGGTCAACAACCTCCCCTCAGACGCACCGGTCAAGATTTGTGGGCTATCCATCGTCGACGAGAACACCGTGTGGGCCTCCGGTACAAACGAGCCGGATGACCCAGCACGGGTGATGAAGACGACCGATGGTGGAGCTACTTGGCAGGTCTTCGACATGTCGGCCAACGCAACCCTGCTCGTGGATATCTACTTCTTCAATGCCGAGCGGGGTATGGTAGTCGGGGGGCTCGATCGATCCGGAAAGGGCGAGCCCTCCCGATCTGATGTCCAGCCGGTGATCCTCTACACCGATGATGGAGGCACGACTTGGCGCGACCGCCTCGCCGCCACGGTGGATGAGTATCCTCGAGGAGAGTGGGGCTGGAAGATCCATTGGGTCAACGACGATGTCGGTTACGTCTCGCTCGAAAACGTCAACGCCGGAGCCATCGCCAAGAGTGTTGACGGGGGGCAGACGTGGGTACGGCTGGCTATAAACGACCCCCAGACCAACGCAAATCTCGAAGGCGTCGGATTCATTGATGAAAACCGGGGCTGGGTAGGTGGCTGGGGCGACGACACATTCACCGGCGGCTTCACCAGTGCCACTACCGATGCGGGCGAAAGTTGGGCGAATGCCAACGAGGTTGGCGCCTTCATCAACCGCTTTCGCTTTTTCGGCGACCCTGTGCACACTGGCTATGCAAGCGGTCGCACCGTATATAAGCTGACGGTGGGCGCACTTCCGAAATCCAGCCCCCCCGGCATCCCCTGCGCAAAGATGCTGACGACGACTCAGCCGGCATCCTTCGATGGCCCTATCGGAATCGAATTGACCATTCCCAAGGGGGCTCGCCATGCTGCGCTGCACGTCTGGAATCAGTTTGGACGCTTGGTGCGCACATTGGTCGACGACGAGAGCCCCGCTTCCGGGTTCAGGCATTTGGAGTGGGACGGCGACAACGACGGCGGCGAAGGTCTCCCCGGGGGGATATATGTTTACCGCCTGACGGTCGACAACGATGCGGAGAGCCGCGTCGTTCGGCTGCGCAGGCCTGGGACATAGTAATGAAAGCTACTACGGTCCACGGTGGCGGTGTGGCCGGATGCACTGTCGCGTTACTCTTGGCAACAGCTGGGTGGCGGGTGGCTCAGGTACGCCAGCCCACACACAGCGCACCCATTATCGGACTCTCGCCGGCGGCTGAGCGCCTCCTTGCTGACCTGTGGGGGCCGAACATTCTCGTTGATGCGTGGAGGGTCGCAGAACGCGAAGTGCACCATGATGGCCATCGACATGGCATTCAACAGGTTCGCACGCCTGTCGTCGACCTTGCCGTATTGGCAACACGTATGGTGGCGCGCCTGAAAGAGTTGGGCGTTGGCGACCAACCACTCGACTCCAGCAAAACGATCGACGCCACGGGGCGTGGAGCCCGAGTACTGCGCCAACAACCAGAGGTACAGCGCATCCGCGCAGATGATCGCTGGGCTGACCAAGCATATTTCGAGTTGAGTGAACACAATGCTAGTGTCTAATTGCATTGTTAACCGGTAGTAACTATCATGCTTCTCCATTGCTTCGTGGTGGAGTAGATGTGGTGGGACGTGTGGCGGTGGCGCTGTCTTGCACAGCGGAGGTGAAGGAGGAATTGGAGCGTATGTCACGGAGTCGCAGTGGCGAGGTTCGCTTGGCCGAGCGAGCGAGAATCGTGCTGGGTTGTTTGGAGGGTCTGCGAAACGACGAGGTTGCCCGCGCAGTTGGCGTACGTGCGAACACGGTGGGGCTGTGGCGTCGGCGCTTTGCCGAGCATGGTTTGTCGGGCTTGCGTGATGCTGCGCGGCCGGGCAAGCCGGCGAAGTACGGGCAGGATCTGCGTGACCGCATTCTGGCGCAACTCGAACGGACACCGCCGGAAGGTATGGCAAGTTGGGATGGTGGTTCGCTGGCGAAGGCGCTGGAAGTATCGGACGATGCCGTGTGGCGCGTGTTGCGTCGGGAGGGCATCCAGCTGCAGCGGCATCGCTCCTGGTGCGTGAGCACGGACCCAGAGTTCGCCGCCAAAGCAGCGGATGTCATCGGGTTGTACCTTAACCCACCTGAAAACGCGCTGGTCCTGAGCGTCGACGAGAAACCCTCGATCCAGGCTCTGGAGCGTCGGCGCGGCTATGTCCAAACCAGTAGCGGAAAGGTGGTTCAGGGACTGAAAAGCACCTACAAACGCCATGGCACGGTCAACCTGTTCGCCGCCCTCGAAGTGGCCACCGGCGTCATTCGAGGCAAGACTACCCTAACCAAGAAGCGCGCTGATTTCCAGGCCTTCATGGAGGAGACCATCGCTGATGAACCCGTCGACCGTGAGATCCACGTCATCTTGGACAACCTCAACACGCACAAGAAAAACGACGAGTGGCTCGCCGCTCACCCCAACGTCACCTTTCACTTCACGCCCACCAGCGCCAGTTGGCTAAACCAAGTGGAGATTTGGTTCGTAAGCGTGCAGCGCACCCACCTTCCCTTGTGCAGATCAGGCGGGTTGTTTGATGGGTAACAACTCGTCGATGCGGCTATTGGGCCAGGTGGGGAGTTTCTCGAGCGTGTCGGTGAGCCAGGCCATAGGCTCGATACCATTCAGTCGGGCGGTGGCGAGCAAGGACTGAATCACTGCGGCGCGTTGGCCGGCGGCCTCGGAACCGGCGAACAGCCAATTCTTTTTCCCCAGGCAAATCGGGCGGATGGCATTTTCGACGGGGTTGTTGTCGATCGGGTAGAAGCCATTCTCGGCATAGCGGGCGAAGGCCGACCAGCGCCTCAAGCTGTAGTCGATGGCCTTGGCAAGGGCGCCGCCGTCGGCGACCGAGCGGCGGGTGTGCGAGAGCCACAGGTGCAGAGCATCAAGCCGCGGCTTGCTGTAAGCCTGGCGTAGCTCGGCCCGTTCCGCCGCCGTTTTCTCCTTGGCCTGCGCTTCGATCGCATACAACTCGCCGATCCGACGCACCGCCTCCGCGGCGATCGGGTTGCCATTCGCCTTGTGCAGGTCGAAGAACTTTCGTCGCGCATGCACCATGCAGGCGAGTTCGATCGTGCCGCCGCGAAACAGCACTTTGTAACCGGCGAAATCATCGACCATCAAGACCCCTCGCCAGCCGTTCAGGAAGTTCACCGCATGCGCCCCGGCCCGGCCCGTCTGGTAGTCGAAGACGACGATCGGCGGATCGGTGCTCAGGTCATTGCTGCGGTAGGCCCAGAGATACGCACGTTTGGTTTTTCCCTTGCCCGGGTCGAGTTGCTGTACCGGCGTTTCGTCCGCATGCAGCATCGTTCCTTGACGCAGCAAGTCGGCGAGGCGATCGCCGAGCGGTTCAAGCGCGTAGCCGATGCGCCCGACCCAGTCGGCCAGGGTCGAGCGCGCCAGCGATACCCCCGAACGAGCCGCCTGCTGCTCCAGACGATAGAGCGGCAGGTGATCGGCGTACTTGCTGACCATGACCCAGGCCAGCAAGGCCGGCGCGGCCAGGCCGCCATCGATCACCGACGGCACGGCCGCTGCCGCCGTCACGGTCGCGCAGGGGCGGCAGGCGTACTTGGGGTAGATGTGGCGATCGACGAAGAACTCGGCCGGAACGATATTGAGCTTCTCGGTCACGTCCTCGCCGATCAGTACCAGCGCTTGACCGCATTGACCACAGGTGCACGTCTCGGGCTCGTGCCGGTGCTCGACGCGCGGCAGCTGTGCGGGCAGGGGCTGACGGCCAGCACGTTCGCGCTTGGGTTTTTCGGGAAGCGGTTGATGCGGCCCCATTTCGGCCGCCTGGCGTTCTTCGGCCAGGCGCGCTTCGCAGACGGCCAGGTCCGCCGCCAGCGTTTCATCGAAGAGGTCTCTGTTGCCGGCGATCAGCGCTTCGCTCTTGACGCCGAATTTCATGCGGCGCAAATGCGCCAGTTCGAGCGTGAGCTTCTCGATTTTGACGTCGCGCCAGTGAATCTCCGTGGCCCGGGTACGTGCGTTTTCGACCAGGCCACCGACCCGCTTTTCCATCCACGCCAGCAGTTCTGGCGAGGGGTCAAAGGCGGCAAGTTCGGTGGCGAAATCCATAACAGATTATACCAAACAGATCGTCCGGAAGGGGCGCAAGTAGCCGCTTTTGCTAGCTTTCTTATCAAGCACAGGTGCTTAGACCTGCCAGTGCGCCGGTGCGGGCGCGTCGCGACGCTGCCAGTCCACGCCGGCGATCAGCCACCGCCATTGGGCCGCTGTCAGGGCGCATACGGGGTCGCCGGCTTGGGGCCAGGTGAAGCTCCCGCGGTGCAGTCGCCGTTGCGATAACCAGACGCCGGCGCCGTCCCAGAGCAGTAGTTTGAGGCGGCTGCGCTTGCGATTGGTGAAGGCGTAGGCGCTGCCGTCGCAGGGGGAGCGCCCAAGGCTGTTCTGCAGGCGAGCGGATAGGCCATCAATGCCCAGGCGCATGTCCACCGGTTCGATCGCCAGCCAGACGCCGGCCAACGGGCGGCTGAGCGGGGCGATCATGAATGTTCAGCGCAGAGCGCGGCCAACCACGTGGCCGGAGGCAGCGCCGCAAATTCCAGGCGCCAGCCGGTGGGCGTGTCGAGCGACAGGCTCGGCTGTGCGCTCGGGCTATTGCCGATCTTCACCGCCGGAATCAGCGTCAATGGCGTCTCGGCTCCAGGCGCGCTTTCGCCTCTTGCCAGGCGAAGGTGCCAGTAGCTGAGCGAGTGCTCCTTCAGCCCTTGACGGTGGCAATACGCCTTCTGGCTCTCGCCGCTCGCCCGCCAGGCACCCACATGCGCGCGCCAGTACGCTTCCCGCTCCGCGTTCTTGTCCATGTCTTCCTCTCGTCGAAAGTCGTCAGCTTGAACGAGAGCAGGGATAACTTATAGATGGTCGGGCTGGACGCTTACTTTGGTTCGGCATCTTCCAGCGCAAGACCCTGAGAAACGCCAGCTTCTCGAGCCTGGATCAACTCGTTGCCGCCATTCACAGCTTCACCGCGGCTTACAACCAGAACGCCGCCCCATTCGCCTGGCGAAAGCGAGAGGTCAAGGGCGCGCAGCTGCGGAATACTATCGTTAATCTATGCAATTAAACACTAGTGCAATCTGGTCCATGCATCGAGGTGCCTGGTTTTTTCTTCAGCCTGTGAGTCACGCGACCGCCGTGCTTCAGCGAGTCCCTGCAGGGGCCGTGGAACTGCCACCAGAGATCGGTCAACGGCTCGGTGCTCGCAAGTCTTGCTGGCTGCGCTTCGACGCGTCCCCAGCTCTGACGACACCGATGCAACGTCAAGGAGTGTGGGCCGTGGGTGACGCTGCTGTGTCCTTCGATCCGATGGGTGGGGATGGAACCGGGCATGCCCTACGCGGGGCCGTGCTGTTGGCCGCATGCCTTGTCGCAGTCACAGGCGGGGAGCCTCTGGAGAAGGTGGCAGAACACTATGAGGGAAGAATTCGTTCGGCATATGCGGATCACTTGGCACGGTGTTCCGAACTCTACCGGACCGGCTCACTTGCGGCTATGGCAGTTCGCAACACCAAGCCGGAGGACTTGCGCTCTGACAGCGATAGGTACCGGCTCGTTCGGACAAGGTTGGTCGCGCGCGCCTAGTTGGGATCCTCTCAGAAAACGGAAAATAACGCACGTTAAGCTTCGGTCCCAAATTCCGCGATTGGAATTCTTGCCGACCTGATGCCGGGGCTCTGCCCTACGCTGGAGCACCTCAAGGCGCGAGTTAGCCTGCGCCAGAGCGTGCTGAAGGTCGCTGAGCAGTCAAAAGCGGGACGAAAGGATCCCAATGGCATTGCTGACGCGAATTCTGGGCGAACCGATCCTCGCGCATCGCGGCGCGGGGGAGTTTTTTCCGGCGTGTCGAGAGAGAACGGGCGCTTGCTATGGAGGACTTGCCATGGCCTGCGCGAAGCTACGGGTGCGAATGCTGTGGAATAAGTCGACGGTGTCGCCGGCGACCTTCAACACCCATGCCCCGGCATGGCGCACGACCTTGCCCGGCAGATGAAACAGACGCCAGCGAACGGTAGCGACTTTGTGGCGTTGCCAGGCGGTGTCCAGGGCGGCCTGCTTGAACAGGACGAACAGGTTGTGGGCGATGACGCCGATGCGGAAAAAGGCGGCGTTGGCGGCAAACTGTCCGCAGGGCATGCGCTCCATGCCGAAGCCGATCTTCAGTTCCTTGATCCCGTTCTCGGAAGTTTCGCCGCGCTGGCGATACCAGATCAAGGTGTCTGCGGTCGATTCGACCCGATTGCTGACAATGACGTGGTATTTCGGTGCGTCGTCGAACAGCTCGGCCTGCCGTCGATATTTGACGACGATCAAGCGGAACGCTTTCCTGGTCTCGTTCATGCTGTGCAGCGTTTCGGCAACGGCACAGTCCACGTAGTTTTTCCAGGCGGCTTCGGGGATTCCGGCTGAGCACGGTCACCAATCGTGGTGGAATTCGCTGCCTGACTGGTCAAGCAGGGTGATGTTGAGGTGGTGACCCCCCTCAGGGGGCTTGAACAAACGCACCCGTTGGGGGAGTCTCTGGTTTCGACGCCAAGAGACCATTCCAGTGTGCCATGCCCTCCTGCAAAATCCCCAATTTTTTCGATGGTTGCTGCGCGTTGACACGGAGCTGGCGGACGAGGCGCGAGCGGCAGGATGTGCGTGCGGCGGCGTTCTGCACCGCGCTGACTATCCGCGAAAGCCCCGTGGGTGCCCGCCGGAAGCGCGTGCCGACTTTGCTCGGCGGTTCAGCTTCTGCTGCAACGCTTGTCGTCGTCGGACGACCTCGATGTCCGTACGTTTCCTGGGCCGGCGCGTCTATCTGGCGCTGCTGGTAGTGCTGGGTTCTGCCCGGCATGCCGGGCAGAACCCAGCGGCGGCGCGGCTCTCCATGACCCTGGCGATTCCGTTGCTTACCCTGGCGCGTTGGCGTCAGTGGTGGAAAGAACAGTTTCCGCTGACCGCGCTATGGCAAGCGTGTTGTGCGCGCTTCATGCCGCCGGTAACTGACGACTTCCCGAGCCGTTTGCTGGAACGTTTTGTCGGCGACGCCACAGAAGCCATGGGGCATTTCCTCCTCTTTCTGGCGCCGATCACGGTCCGGCCGAGCACGTTGCGTGGGGGGTGCTGATGACCCGCAGAAGATGTCGATAGGCCCGTTCCTCAAGGGCTTGTAGCCTTCACTTCCCGTCCTGGTGCCGCCGGCACCGACCTTCTGGAAGACCCTTTTGACCTCTCACATCGATCCCCTCAAACGCGATCGCTGGGCGCGCCTGCGCTTTGCGATCATCGGCCCCTTGCTGGCGGCTCCGCCCGCCGCCGGCGAGTTATCCCCGGCGCTGCGCGCCCTGTCGACCAAGTCCTGGCGGCATCCGGTATCAGGACAGGAGGTGTGCTTTGGCGCCTCGACAATTGAGCGCTGATACTACGCGGCCCGCGCGGCCGCCGATCCGGTAGCGGTTCTCAGGAATCGCCTGCGCAGCAACGTCGGTCGGTTCAAGAGCATCACGCCCGTGGCCATCCAGATTCTGACCGCCCAGTACCACGAGCATCCGGGCTGGACGGTGCAACTGCACTTCGACAACCTCCGTGTCGCCCTGGCCGGGACCGACTCTTCCCTGGCGTCGTATCCGACGATCCGTCGCTATCTCAAGGCCCGGGGAATGTTCCGCCAGGCGTCCGCCAAACGGGCAACCGCCGGGGCGCTGTTGGCCCGGGATCGGCTCGACCGGCTGGAAGTCAGGAGCTACGAAGTCGACTATGTCGGCGCACTCTGGCATCTCGACTTCCATCACGCCTCACGCAAGGTTCTGACCCGAACCGGCCTGTGGGTCAAGCCGCTGCTGTTTGGCGTCATCGACGATCGCTCCCGGCTGGTCTGCCATCTGCAGTGGTATCTCGACGAGACCGCCGAGAGTCTCGTGCACGGCTTGTCGCAGGCCTTCATGAAGCGCGGATTGCCACGAGCCCTGATGACCGACAACGGCGCCGCCATGCTCGCCGAAGAGACCGTCAGCGGCCTCGCCCGTCTGGGTGTCGTGCATCAGACAACCTTGCCGTATTCGCCCTATCAGTATGTGGCGCTCAGAAATATGTGGCGACGAATCCGGCACCCCGCTTGGTTGCGGGCGGTCGGTCAAATTTACGCCACATAAGTTTGCGCGGATCAGGATCACGATGATCGTCCATCTTGTTGAAGACGGAGATCGATCATGATTGAAGAGCTATTCAAGCGCCCCACGGCGCTGGCGCGCTACCGGGAAGGCCCGCTTGCAAAAGCGCGAGAACAATTTCTCGACCGATGTGCCAACGATGGTTACTCACGCTCGATGCTGCAGAAGATCGCTTGGGTACTCCTGGCCGTCGCAGAGGGCCTTGACCTTGAGCATGGGAAGGTCAGTACGCAGGACATTGAGCGCGCTGCGGACTGCAGACGACGGTTGAGACATCAGCCCATCCGTACCGAGGACTCGGTGTGGACACGCCAGATGTTTATCCACTTCGCGACGGAATGGCTGCGATACCTGGACTGCCTTCAGCAGACCGAAGGTAAGTATTCGGTGAACCCGTAGCCCCCGCTTTTTTGGTCGGCGTGGTTCAGTCAGCGATTGGCGGGTAGACCGGAAATCTGGACTGGACACAGCAGCGGAAATCCGGCACCATGCGGCGCATGGACACGGGTGCGGACATCATTGGCGGAGGATCGGCGGCAAGTCACCGCCAAGTGGCGCCGTTCGCCGAGGTGTTGGTGACGCTAACCAAGGAGCAGGAAATCAAGCTCCGTTGGGAGGCCAGCTTCTGGCGGAGCCAACATCGACAAGCGCTGGTTCGGTTGGCGCAATCGGAGGCAGCTCATCGGGTGGAAATGGCGCAAGCGGCGGCGCGCGAGGCGGCCTTGCGCAGCGAACTGGAGCAGGCCAAGGGCAAGATCCGCGATCTGCAAAAACGCCTGTTTGGTCGCAAGTCAGAACGCTCTTCGGGAGCCGAGAAGAACCCGGCGGCGGACCAAAAATCGTCGCGAGCTCGAGGTCAGCAACCGGGAGCAGCGGGTCACGGGCGGAACCCGGAAAGTCACTTGCCGACGCAGATCGAGGTCATCGACATCGACTGCCCGCATTGCCCGGACTGTGGTCTGGGCTACGTCGACTTTCCCGGCACGGAAGACAGTGAAGTCCTCGAGATCGAGGTCAAGGCCTACCGCCGGAAGATCTGCCGGCGGCGCTACCGGCGGACCTGTCAGTGTTCGGGCGCGCGGGGTATTCTGACCGCGCCACCGCCGGCACGATTGATCCCGCGTGGAAAGTACGGCGTGTCGATCTGGGTGCACCTGCTGCTGTCGAAGTTCTTGTACGGCCAGCCGACGCATCGGCTTCTGCGAGACTTGTCCGACCACGGACTGACGCTCTCGGCAGGAACGGTGGCCGGCGGACTGCGTGCCTTGGCACCGCTGTTCGAGCCGCTTGAAGAAGCACTGCTTGGCCAACTACGCAGCGAGAAACAGTGGCACGCAGACGAGACCCGCTGGCGGGTCTTTGCCGAGACCGAAGGGAAGGTCGGACATCGCTGGTATTTCTGGGTGTTCCACGGCCCATCGGTCATCCACTTCGTGCTCGACCCGAGCCGCTCGGCGGCGGTGCCGATCCGGGAGCTCTCCGGTAGCGCCGGAGGAGTCATCATCTGTGATCGCTATTCGGCCTACAAGAAGCTCGCGCGAGTCCTTGACCACTTCATTCTGGCTTTCTGCTGGGCACATCAGCGGCGTGATTTCCTGGAACTGGCCAACGCCCATCCGGAGCTCGCGGACTGGGCACTGGCCTGGGTCGAGCAGATCGCTCAGCTCTACCACTTGAATGGACGGCGCCTGGAAGTCCGTAGCGACCCAGTACAGTGGGCCGAACGCGACCGCGCCTTGCGGCAGGCGATCACGCAAATGGCCAGTCAACGGGAAAGCGAACTGGCGAACCCGGCGCTCAAAATGCCGGCGAGCAAGGTGCTGCGAAGCATGCGCAAACATTGGTCCGGCCTGACCGTCTTTGTCGACCGCCCCGAGGTGGCGATGGACAATAATGCCGCCGAGCGCGCACAGCGCACGCCGGTGGTCGCACGCAAGAACTTCTATGGGTCGGGCAGTCTCTGGTCCGGCGCACTCGCCGCGACGATGTTCAGCTTGCTGCTGACGCTGCGCTTGTGGGGAATCAACCCGCGCACCTGGCTGACGGCGTATCTGGAGGCCTGCGCCGCCAACGGCAACCTGCCGCCGACGGACTTGAGTGCCTTTCTGCCCTGGGCGATGGCGACCGATCGACTGGCTCAGATGCGTGGCATCCCGGTCGATCAGAGCCGTCCCATCGATAGCTCGTGAAGCCTTATTGCGGGCGTCACTTTACCGACGACGAACTGCAGGCCCTCTGCCGCCTGATCGAAGCCCATCCTGGCAGCAGCCGCGCGCAACTGTCGCGCCAGGTGTGTGAGCTCTTCGACTGGCGTAAGCCCAATGGCGAGCTGAAGGATATGACCTGCCGGGTGGCCATGCTGCGTATGCAGGCCGACGGCCTGCTCACCCTGCCGGCGGCACGACGGGCCGCTCCTCGCCAACCCGAGTATCTGCCTACTCACGCCACCGATCCACAACCGTTGCTCACTCAGCCGGTGCATGAACTGCCGCCGCTGCGTCTGCATCAGGTCGTCGGTTCGGCGAACTCGCGTCTGTGGAACGAGTACATCGCCCGCTACCACTATCTCGGCCACACGCCCATGGCGGGCAGTCAGAGCCGCTACTTCGTCTTCGCCGGCGAGACCCTGGTCGCCTTGCTCAGCTTCGGCGCCAGCGCCTGGAAACTCGCCGCGCGCGAGCAATTCATCGGTTGGCACGATGAGCAGCGACAAAGGAACCTGCAACTGGTGGTGAACAATGCCCGCTTTCTGATCCTGCCCTGGATCCAGTGCAAGGGCCTGGCCTCCAAGATCCTCTCGCTTATGCAGCGGCAACTGCCCAAGGACTGGCTGGCGCGCTACGGCTACCGCCCCGTACTGCTCGAAACCTTCGTCGAGACGCCCCGCCATCGCGGCACCTGCTACCAGGCCGCCAACTGGATCAAGGTCGGTCAAACCGCCGGGCGAGGCAAGAAATGCCCCACCAGCAAGTCCATCCTCCCGATCAAGGACATCTGGCTCTACCCCCTTCACAGAGCCTTCCGATCAGTCCTCTGCCGCTAACCCGCCTCGGCAATGGCGCTGGCGCGCTACGGGTTGGCCGAATACTTACGACCGAAGAGGCACCGAACGCCTTCATGGCTCAGATTGACGCCTTTGCCTGCCATATGCGCGACGAACGAGGCCTGTCGCCAGTGACGATCAGCACGCGTTGTGAGCGCCTGACCTGGTTCTTTGCCGGACTGTGCCCGCCCCGGGATACGTTGAGCGCGATTACCGTTGCCGATGTCGACGCCTTCATTGAGTCGAAGAGTAAGAAAGGTTGGACACGTGCCTCTTTGGCCGCGTTGTCCAGTTCGTTGCGCAGCTTCTTCGCCTTCGCCGAAGCCCGCGGGTGGTGCCCTTCGGGAATCACTGCGGTCATCGAATCGCCGCGGCTCTATACCCGTGAAGGTATCCCGGAAGGCCCAGGCTGGGACGACGTCCAGCGCCTCCTTGTCGCCACAAGCGGTGATCGACCGGCAGATATTCGCGACCACGCCATCCTGATGTTGCTCGCGGTCTACGGCCTGCGGCGAGGCGAGGTCGCGGCGTTGCGGCTGGACGATCTGGATTGGGAAGGCGAGTCGATCCACATCACGCGACCCAAGCAACGTCGTGCTCAGCGTTATCCTTTGCTGCACGCCGTGGGCGAGGCGATCTTGCGCTACCTGCGCGAAGTGCGACCGCGCTGCGGGCATCGGGCATTGTTCTTGACGCTCGGCGCACCCATTCGCCCGCTGTCGGCGCCGAGCATTACGCCGGTTGCGCATGCCCATCTGAGTCGCCTGGGCCTCACCCTGTCGCCACGTGGGGCGCACTGTTTGCGGCACGCCTGTGCCAGCCACCTTCTCGCGTCGGGCTTCTCCCTGAAGCAGATTGGCGACCATCTCGGACATCGCAGCGCCAATTCGACCCTGAGCTATACCAAGGTCGACCTGACGGGGCTGCGGCAGGTGGCCGAACTCGATCTGGGGGCACTGCTATGACGCTCTCCGCGCAGGTTTCCATGTACATCGCTCATAAGCGCGCCTTGGGATACAAGTTCGAGACCGAGGAGGCGATCTTCAAATCCTTCTGCCGGACCGTCGGTGAAGGCCCACTGGCCAGCGTTGAAGGCAAGTCCGTGCTCGCTTTCCTGAACGGCGACGGACCGGTGAGCGCGTACTGGGTCAAGAAGTACCACGTGCTTTCGGGGTTCTACCGCTTCGCCCTGGCACGTGGTTTGGTCAGCAGCGTGCCGTTGCCGTACAGCCTACCGAGGCTGGACACTCCCGTCTTCGTGCCCTACATCTACTCCCACGACGAACTCAAGCGCCTGCTCGACGCGGTCCCCATCGCCTGTACCGGCCGAGCGCCAATCGACGCGTATGTCTTCAGAGCCTTGCTCTTGCTGCTCTACGGGGCGGGGCTCCGCATCAGCGAAGCCGTCTCGCTGAACATCGCTGATGTCGACCTCGAGCAAGCCCGCCTGATCGTCCGGGGGACGAAGTTCTACAAGAGCCGGCTTGTGCCACTGGGCAAGGATCTGACGCATGTCATGAGCGAGTATGTGGGCAAACGCAACGACCGCCACTCAGGCGGCGGGGACACGCCGTTCTTCTGCTTCCGGAACGGCGCGCCGCTGAGCAAGTCTGCCGCGCGCTGCACCTTTCGACGCCTGCGAACTGCCGCCGGCGTTGCCCGCGACGGTGGCTCAAGAGAGCAGCCACGACTCCACGACTTGCGTCATTCGGCCGCCGTTCATCGGCTCGTCGCCTGGTATCGCAGCGGCGCAGACCTGCACGATCTCCTGCCCAAGCTGGCGACCTACCTCGGCCACGTGAACCTGTCGGCCACGCAACACTATTTGACGATGACGCCTGACTTGCTTCAAGAGGCAAGCCGGCGATTCGAACGTTACGCCATGGAGAATGATCATGACTGACCACGCTTTGCTCGGACCTTGGGTCCGGCGTTTCCTGATCGACTATCTGGTGCAGGAGCGCAACCTTTCGATCAACACCCAGAGAAGCTATCGCGACATGCTGGCGCTGCTCCTCCCCTACGTTGGCGATCATCTCAAGAAATCGGTGGACCGACTGACCGTCGAAGATCTGTCGGTAGATCTGGTCCGCCAGTTCCTCGCTGATCTGGAAGCGAGGCGTCGCTGTATCGCCGCCACTCGCAATCAACGCCTCGGCGGCCTTCACGCCTTGGCTCGATTCATCGGCCAGAACAGTCCCGAGCACATCGCGTGGTGCGCACAGATCCGGCTGATCCCCTTCAAGAAAACGGCTCACCCTGGCATCACCTATCTCGAGAAACCGGAAATGGATGCGATCCTGGCGTCTCCGGATCGCCATACCGCTCTGGGTCGGCGCGACTACGTGCTGTTGCTCTTCCTCTACAACTCGGGGGCGCGCGCGAGCGAAGCGGCGGAGGTCCGGGTCAGCGCCATTGACTGGTATGCTCAATGCGTTCGAATCACCGGCAAGGGTAACAAACGGCGTGCCTGTCCATTGTGGCCAAACACCTTGGATGAGTTGCAGTTCCTGGTGGCAAACCGCGCGCCGGAGCAGCGTCTGTTTCTGAACCGCAACGGTCAGCCTCTTACTCGCTTCGGCATCCATACGCTGGTCGAACGCTACGCATCCAGAGCTTGTGCGCAATCACCGTCGCTGGCCAGCAAGCGAGTCAGCCCGCACGTGATTCGCCACACCGCGGCAACCCATCTGCTACGGTCCGGCGCCGACATCAACACTGTCCGTGCCTGGCTGGGTCACGTTTCGCTCGCCACGACAAATCTCTATGCAGAGACCGATCTTGCGACCAAGGCCCGTGCACTGGCCATGTGCGCGCCGGCGGCAGAGGGCGCGATCAATAAGTCCTGGCGCCAACAGCCAGACCTGCTGGCTTTCTTGCGCGGTTTGTAGACAAAGTTTATGTGGCATTTGCCCGGCTCCCGGCCTCGTGTCTTCAAGAGAATGAGGCCCGGGGCCACATATCTTTGAGCGCCACATACTGATAGTTACGTGGCCGGCCACGTAACTATCAAAATGCCAAACAGGAATCGTTTTGGGGGCGCATCGAAGGGCGCCTGATGGCGATGCTCGAAGGCGAGAAATTGCTGACGCTGGACCTGCTCAATCAGGCCAGCCAGGCCTGGGTCGAACAAGAGTACCACCGTACGCTCCATTCCGAGATCGATGCGACCCCCTTGGCGCGCTATCTCGCTGGGCCCAGTGTTCGCCGTGACTGCCCGGATACTGGCACGCTGCAGGCCGCCTTCCGGATTGAGGTCGCGCGCCGCCAGCGGCGTGCCGATGGCACGGTCAGTCTGGCTGGCATACGCTTCGAGATCCCCGCCAGTTATCGGCACCTGCCGGTGGTTCATCTACGCTACGCCCGCTGGGACCTCAGGCACGTCGATCTCGTGGATCCGAGCACCGGCGTCGTGCTGTGCCCGGTCAAGGTGCTCGACAAGTCGGCCAACGCCGACGGTCAGCGTCGGCACCTCGCGCCCGTCACGACAGAGGCTCTGGCGCCGCCGTCTACCGGGATCGCGCCGCTGCTGCGCCAGCTGCTCGCTGACTACGCTGCGACGGGCTTGCCGCCTGCGTATTTACCGTCCGCCGACAAGGAGCCGGCATGAACCATCGGCTCCTCGCCCTCTACGGGCTGAAGTGGAATCCCTTCTCCCCTGAATTGCCAATCGAGGTCCTCTTTGTTCCGCCCCGGATCGAGAACTTCTGCTGGCGAATCGAACACGCTCAGATCCGCGAAGGGGGCTTCGCGATGATCCACGGCGATCCAGGCACCGGCAAAAGCGTGGCCTTGCGCCTCCTGGCCGACCGTCTGGGAAGTCAGTCGGACGTCACCGTCGGCGCGATCAACCATCCGCAGAGCAACCTGGCCGATTTCTATCGCGAAATGGGCGACATCTTCACCGTGCCCTTGCGCCCGCATAACCGCTGGGGTGGCTTCAAGGCGCTGCGCGAAGTCTGGTTCGCGCATCTGGAAACGACCCGTCGCCGGGTGGTGTTGCTGGTCGATGAGGCGCAGGAGATGAGTCCGGCCGTTCTTTGCGAGTTGCGCCTGCTCGCCAGTGCGCGGTTCGATTCGCAGCCGCTCCTGTGTGTGGTGCTGGCCGGCGATGCGCGTCTCATCGAGAAGCTGCGTCGTGAGGAGTTGATCCCGCTCGGCTCCCGCATCCGTACCCGCCTCGCCACCGAGTATGCGTCGCGTGACGAGCTACTCGCCTGCCTGACCCATCTGCTGAGCCGCGCCGGGAACGCCAGCCTGATGACCCCCGCACTCTGTCATACGCTGTGCGATCACGCCGCCGGTAACTACCGCATCCTGACCACCCTCGCGGCCGAACTGCTCGCCGCCGCGGCGCAGCGTGAGTTGCCGCAACTCGACGAGAAACTTTACCTCGAGGTCTTCGCGTCACCCGAGGCCCCTGCGCTGCGTCGTGTGGCGGCCGGCCGGTGACGACCCTCCCGCCAGGCGACGGGCCCGCGCTGTTGTGCGATCACGCCCCAAGACCCTTGACCGCTGCCCCGGGCGGAACGACGCCTGCGGACCTTGGGAGGGGCTACCGCAGAACGTTCGGTTCTTCCCGTGACGGGCACAAAAACAGGAGGACAAGATGACCGAGCCCTTGGTGACCGTCACGAAAAGAGGCCGCCCACCCCAGGGCGAGCGAGCGATGACAGACCGAGAGCGCAAGCGTGCCCAGCGGATGCGCGACCGAAGAACGGTCATTGACGCCATCGGCAATGAGACCGACGCGCCACTTCGGGCGCTGCTCGACCTCCTGGGGCGAGTGGAGGTATCCGACCCGGCTCGTTCTTCAGCCCGACGGGCGTGGCTGGCTTTCGGTCAGCGGTACGGATTCATGACGGTCACGGAATGACCAGCGGCGACAGGAACGACGGACGGAAAGTCCGCTCGGGAGGCGTCGTCTTGGCCCTCTCGACGAACGAGCCGACAGAAGGGGGTGGCTCTTTGACCAGGAAAGGCGTCAAGAGGACCGTGGAATAAATGGGCCGGCTTCATCGGCCCGTTTATGCCGCGAAAGCCTCTTGACGCCTTGGAGGGTCCCGATGCTTGCGAGCAGTTGCCGGGGAAGTACTTGTTCATCCCCGGCGGCTGCCTCGCGACGAGCGCGGGGTCTGGGGCGGAGCCCCAGGGTCGCCTACCATCACCCCTACCAACCATCGCCGTAGGTGAACATCAGAACATCAAATCGGGTGATCACACTCAGCCACGAGATAACACTGTTGCGCGACTACGACCAGTCCGAGCAGGCCATGACCCGTCACAAGGATGCCCTGTGGCTGGTCGACCGCGCTTTCATCGACGCGGCGTTCTGGGATAGCCGGAAAAAGCGCTTGGGCGTGACCCTGATCACGCGCATGAAAAGCAGCCTGTGCATCGATTCTACCGAGCCCTTGCCGGTGGCGGACCTCCCGGCCAACGAAGGCGTGCTCAAGGATCTGCGCATCACCCTGCGCAGTTCCCGGCAAGACTGGCGCTTGATCACCTTCCGCAGCCGGCGTGGGCATCTCGTGGAGTTTCTGACCAACGAGTTCAAGCTCGAACCCGGCCTCATCGCTTTCCTCTACTCGCGCCGCTGGGAGGAGGAGAAGTGTTTTGACACCTGGAAGAACGACTTCAGCCAGGCCAAGGCCTGGGGTGCCAGTGTCGCAGCCATCGAAAATCAGGTCCGCCTGGCCTTGACGCTCTCCGGAACTGACCCGCTCTTGCTCACCAAAGCTGACCCATCAAGCGTGACCCAGTGAGCCCGTGTTGAGGCCCGTAGTGGTTCCCGGGAAGCGAACTTCGTAGCTCCGCCCCAGGCTCAGTCGGCAGGCATCGCCCGTTGGCAACGCGGCAGCGCGTGTAGCTCCGGCTGCCCGACCTTCTGATTGCGCGGTCAAGCCCCTTCGCCAAGCTCGCCGCGTCCGTGCAGTCCGACCGCCGCCAGGTTGCGGTCAGGCCTCGCCAGATCTCCGGCTCCGCGACAGGAAGCCCGGCACGGGCCCATTCTTCCCGCACGACGTCGTGTGGGGAGAAACCGTCATGGAATTCCGACAGTGCGAGGCGTGTCACCAGCCGTTCCGGCCGCGTCCGCAGAACCCCGACCAATGCTTCTGTTCGGCCGCCGCCTGCCAGCGCGAACGGCGACGGCGTTGGCAGGCGGCCAAGCGCCAGAACGATCCCGACTATCGCGATAACCAGAAGCGTGCGCAGAAGGCCTGGGCGGAGCGTCACCCCGACTACTGGCGGGCGTATCGAGAGCAGCATCCGGAGTACGTCGCACGCAATCGGGCTCGGCAGCGGGAACGCGCGCCCGCCCCGGCCGGCGTTGCAAAGATGGACGCGTCAATGGCTGAAACAGGCTTTTCCTCAGGCACTTATCGCCTATCGCGGGTAGTGGACGCGTCGCTTGCAAAGAAGAACGCGTGGATGGTTGAAATCACCGTTATTTCAGCCGCTTGCGCCTCGCCCTGAGGCCCCTGCCGCGGCTTGCAAAGAGAGGACTCGATCGCCTTGCGGCGGTCGCCTCGCTAGGCTGGATGCCATAGGAGGTCAAGCGCATGGATCACACGGCCGCTACGGCTCAGACTCTGGATTTGCACCGCCTGGAGTTGCGCTACGCCGATCTTCGCGTGCTGGATACGGCGGCGATCACGCGTCTGGCCCAATCGATCGCGGTCAATGGCCAGCTCGTCCCGTGCATCGCGGTCGCCGGCGAGGGCAACTCGGCGATCCTGCTCGACGGCTATCGACGCGTCGCCGCGTTGCGGCAACTCGGCCGGGATACGGCCGAGGTCGAATGCTGGGACGGCGATCCGGTGCAAGGCCTGCTGGGCGTGTTGGCACGAACCCGCAGCCGCGCGTTTGCGCCGATCGAAGAAGCGCTGCTGCTGCGCGAACTGATCGCCAGCGGCCCCCTGAGCCAGCATGAAATCGCCCGCCGCTGCGGCCGCGACGTGAGCTGGGTCAGTCGCCGCCTGCAACTCGTGACGGTCCTCTCGGATGCGGTGTTGACGGCGGTACGCCAGGGAAAGGTCTCGACCTGGGCGGCGGTGCGGATTCTCGGCCCGTTGGCGCGCGCCAACAGCGCCCACGCCGAACAGCTACTGGAGAGTTTGCACACGACGCCGCTGACGACCCGGCAGCTGGCGACCTGGTTCGCGCACTATCAAGGCGCTTCGCGGACGGTGCGCGAGCGGATGGTCGAGGCGCCGCAACTGTTGCTCAATTCGCTGACCGCCAAGGCCGACGAGAAGAGCGCCGAGCGCCTGCACCAGGGTCCAGAAGGCGAGGTGCTGGCCGACATCCGCATTCTCGACGCGGTGGGCGCCCGCTTGACTCGGCGTCTGTTCGCCCTGGCGCCCTCGCCAGCGGAGCTGCCGCCCGCCATCACCGCCGCGGTCGGCGCTTTGCAATTGGCGCTGGCGTCTCTCCAGTGCCATCTGAGGAAGGTATGCCCCGATGAAATCGCCCGAAATTCATCAAGCCGTGCAGACACTGCGTCAGCAAGGTCTGGCGCTGCGCGAGATCAGCCGGCTCTTGAAGCTCTCGCGTAACACCGTTCGCCGTATCTTGCGCTCGCCCGTGGCGGCTCCGCCCGATACCGCAGAGGGTGCGCGGCCAGCCGCGTGCCCGGCGCCTGTCGCGTGCCCGGCGCCGGTTCGGCTGTGGCTGGTCTCGGCCTTCGAGCGCGCGCGCGGCAATGGGGTGCGGATCCAGGAGATGCTGGCGGCGGAGCTGGACCTGCGTCCGGGCTACAGCACGCTGACCCGCTGGATCCGCGAAGCCGATCTGCGCACGCCGCCGAAACGCGCCGGCGAATATTACTTCGCCAGGAGATGCAGCACGACACCTCGCCGCATCGCGTGATCCTGGCCGGCAAGCCGCTGACGGCGCAATGCGCGTCACTGATCCTGGCGTACTCGCGGCGGCTCTTCGTTCAGTACTTTCCGCGTTTCACGCGTTTCGAAGCCAAGCAGTTCCTGCTCGAAGCCGTCCGTTTCATGGCCGGCAGCTGCCCGACCTGCGTCATCGACAATACCAGCGTGATCGTCGTCGCCGGGGCCGGCGACGAGGCCGTGTTCGCGCCCGAGATGGTCGCCCTGGCACGTACGCTGGGCTTCGCTTTCCGCGCGCACGCGGTGAACAAACCCGATCGCAAGGAGTGTGCTGCATATTGCACCTCATGCGGTATGTGCGGGGAAACTTCCCTCGCGGGTGGTTGATTTGCCTGTGGTTTTGCCTTGATGTTGATGCTTGATCGGCGTGTCAGAATCAGGCAGTTCGAAGAGGTAGCCGCCCCTGTCGTCATACTTGTGCGCTTTGAGCAGGCCGGCGCGGCGCCAGTATTTGAGGGTGTCCGAACAGATGTCGAGACGCTGTGCCATTTCATGCAGGGTCAGCAAGCCACGTGTCTGCAGGCGATCATGACGACTGGGGAGCGCATAGGCCATTCGGATGTGACGAACCATCAGGCGATGCAAGGGTTTGCCCTCGCCCGAGAGCAAGCCCTGGCCGTTGAGCAAGGCGGCGATTTCGCCGTCGGTATGATCTTCCAGGAGTCGGTCAATCTCGGCCACCACCTTGGCCGGTGTCTGGCGCAGCAGCCAGGCCGGCTTGGGCGGGGGAAGGTGTAGCGTGTGCGTCGCACCGCCGTGAAAGCGCACTTGCGCCCGGACCCCGCTCTCCTTGAGCAAGGTGACATCGGCAATCAGCAGGCGAGCCATGCGTTTGCGCTCCCGGTCAGCCGTATGGGGATCGTTCCACAGTCGCGGGAAGTCTTTCGCCAGCGCCAGGATGGCGGCGCGCTGCTGGTCGTCGAGCCCGGTCTCGCTCTCGCGCTGTTTGTCGTAGTGCTCCTGGGCCGCCGTCTGGTTGCGCAGCGCCTGGTTCCATTCCGCTTCCAGCGAGTCGGCGACCAGGCGGTTGTCGGGATCGCAGCGCATATACCGGCGGCGTGCCAGATCGGACTCGTAGCGTGCCCGTTCAACGGCTTGACGGCGCAAGCGGTCGCTTTCCTCGGAGCGACTCTCCAGTTCCTTCTGCACGGCCAGCGCCACCTCCAGGGTGACCGGGGTCACCGCCTCCACCAGCAAGCGGCCGATGGCCGCGTCGAGTTCGCCGCCCACGATCTGCTGACAGATAGGTTCGGCATGCGCGACACCGTGGTGCTGACAGAGATAATCCGGCACGCGCCGTGCGCCTTGCAGGTGATAGCGCACGGTCATGCGATCACCACACTTGGCGCAGATCAGCAATCCCTGTAGCAGCGCCGGCCCTTCACGCGGCGGGCCCCGATCACGCCCCGCGGCCGGCCCCTGGGTATTGTCACGCAGGATCTGGAGGTTCTGCTCGTACTCGTCCCAGGTGATGTACCCGGGGTGGGCGTCACGAATCAGCGCGATCCATTCTTCCGTCGGCAGCCGTTGATGCTGGCAAGAACCGTCGGGCCGTTTGCGTACGCGCGTGCGTCCAAAGCAAAAGGCGCCGGTATAACGCGGATGATGCAGAAGCCATAGCGCGCGCGAGTGTTCGAGATCAGTCCACAACAGCTCGCCGGTTTGGGGGCCGCGGTAAATCCGGTGCGGGAAGCTCAGCCCTTCGGCACGAAAGGCCTTGACCGTCGCCGTCGCCGAGCCGGTGCGCCGAAACGTCCGGAAGAACTGGCGCAGGCTTTCCTGAACACGGACATCGGGATCCAGACGGACGCGCCCGGCCGGATCGTAGTCAAAGCCAATCGGCAAGCGCATCTCCAGTTCGCCACGGCGTGCCTTGTTGAGGATGCCGCCGCGTAACCGGGCCCGCAAGACGTGCAGCTCGGCTTCGCTCATCGTTCCCTTCAGACCGAGCAGCAAGCGATCATTGAAGTGCGCCGGGTCGTACACCCCGTCCTCGTCCAGGATCAGCGTGTCGGCCAGCGCACAGATTTCCAGGAGGCGGTGCCAGTCGGTCGAATTGCGCGCCAGACGCGACACTTCCAGGCCCATGACGATTCCCGCCCGCCCCAGACCGACCTCGCTGACCAGATGCTGGAAACCTTCGCGATCCACTGCACTCGCGCCCGATTGCCCGAGATCAGAATCGATGACGATGACTTGATCGAGACGCCACCCCAGCGCCACGGCCCGCTCGCGCAAAGCATACTGGCGCTTGGTACTCTCGGTATTCTCGAGGACCTGGCGCAGTGTCGACTGGCGCACGTAGAGATAGGCATTTCTCTTGAGGTGTCGTGCCTGCACTTTCGCGTGTGTCTCACCCATCATGGCTGGCTCTCCCTTGCCATCGCCAGCGTCATGTTGGCGACGAGATGAATCAGGTTCTGCTCGATCCCCGCCGGTAAGCGCGACTCACTTGGCGAGGCGGCGGGGATCGGACGCGGGGCGGTCTCGTCCGCGCCGCGCATCCAGGCCGCCATCCCTTTGAACATCAGCAGCGCGCGCCCGTGCACACCGCGCCCGCACAACTCGACCACGTCTTGCCGCAAGGACTCGTAACGCTCGGCCAGCGTGTGGCCACCGATCACCGTAGCGGCTTTCATGGGTGTTTTTTTTTGCTCCGGGCCAGAGCCCGTTCCACGGTCCGCCGATGGACGGCCAGCCCGAAGTGCTGCGCGATCCTCTCGACCAGAACCTGGGCCTCCAGGCCTTCTTCCTGGGTGCGTGCCGTTTCGATGAAGGCCATCACCTCGGCGGTGATCTTGTGCGGTCCGTGCGGGTCCCCGTTTAGCCGGCAGCAGCCCCGCCAGACCGGCCCGTTCGAAATCTGCCTGGACCTTGTAGAAAGTCGGCCGGGAGACCCCGAAGCGCGTCGCGATGTCGGCAATGCTCTGACCCTCGGTGCGTACCCGACGCAGCATCTCGTAACGCACCTGCACCAAATCCCGCGCATCGAAGAAATCGCTGCCGATGAAGGCGGCATCCTGCACGTCCTGCGCATGCGGATTCACGGTGCCGCTCTCTGCCAGCGCAAGGAGCTTGAGGTCGGGTTTGAAGGAGTGGGCCATGTGTAATTTAAATTATGTCAAACATTGCACGACGTCAAGGGATATTTGTGAGAATCTGACGATAACCCAAGGATTATTATCCACTATATGCCCGCCAATACGCCTTCTAGAGGCCGGACCACGAGCCTGGCCTCGTCAAACAAGGCATAATTGTCTTTACATCGACGGCATTATTTACTTGACACTTTCCGCGACCGCGGACGCGCCCTGAGGGCACCCTTGGCCTCGTTCTGGCGGGCAATCAGCGCCACGAGGTGCAAGAGGTGGTCGACGCGGAAGTGCGAGCGTCCGGCCGACACCCTCTCGAACGGATCTGGCGCAACCGCGTTGGTCCAGGCGGCCGTCAGGCGGCGTACCCGGCCACTGTCATCGTGAAAGTAGACGCGCTCCTCGCCCCAGGCATTGCGCCGCTCGATCAGAACGAACTCGCGTCCGAAGAGGGGGTGGAAGGGATGGGTGACCTGAAAGACTTCTTGCCCATCGACTGCATCACGTGCAGTCGGCTGCTCATTTGAAGGGGAGGATTGAAAGACCTTTTTCCTGGATCGAAGGCAATTTCCTGGCCGGCCGGACGTTCCGCGATTTCGCCGACCTGAACGCGCAGGTGCTGGCCTGGTGCGAGAACGTCGCCAATGCCAAACCGAAGCGCGCTCTGGGGGTGGCGCCAAGCGCCGCCTACGCCGTCGAGAGGCCTTGCCTGCAGGCCGCTGCCGGCGGTGCTGCCGCCGGTCTATCAAGTCGTCGAGCGGGTGGTCGATCTGCAGGGCTTCGTGTCGCTTGAGACGAATCGCTATTCGGTGCCCGAGCGCTGGGTGGGCAAGGCGCTGAGCGTCTATCTGTATGCCACCGAGGTCAGGGTCTGCCGGGGTGAGCAACTGCTCGCCGTGCATGCCCGCCTGCTTGGCGTGCGCGATACGAAGCAGAAGCTCCCCGGGCATCACCCGACCCCGCAGCCGCGGCCGCGCACGCCGCCTCGCGAGGCGACATTGTTGCAGGGGCACGACCCGCTGCTCGATGCGTATGTCGCCGCGCTGGTCCGGCAGGCGCATGGCCGGGGGGTGCGACCGCTGCGCCGCTTGCTGGACTTCAAGCGGACCTATCCGAAGGAGCCTTTGCTGGCAGCCGTGGCACAGGCGCTGCAGTTCGGTCTGTTCGACATGGGTCGCCTGGAGCACATGATCCTGCAGCAGGTGGCGGGGGATTTTCTTCAATCTCGACGATGGAGGTGATGATGCGTGAGCGTCTGAAGGCTTTGCTTGGGCAGATGCGCTGGTCGGGGATGGCGGCGGTGCTCGATGCGGAACTCGATTTGGCCGAGCGCCAGGGGACGCCGGTTCCGGAGGTGCTCTTCCGTCTGCTCGGCGCGGAAGACGCGGCCCGACGTGAGAAGAGTCTGGCTTATCGCCTGAGCCAGGCGCATTTGCCTTGGCCGTGGACCTTGCAGTCGTTTCCGTTTGCGCGGCAGCCGAGCGTGAACAAGGCGCAGGTGATGACGCTGGCCGGACTGGAATTCCTGCGCCGGGGCGAGAACGTGTTGTTGATCGGTCCGCCGGGGACCGGCAAGTCCGGGATCGCGCTGGGATTGCTCCGTGAAGCGTGTCTGAACGGTTATCGCGCACGCTTCTTCAACGCGCAGGCTTTGCTCGACGCCTTGTATGCCTCGCTTGCCGATCGCTCGACGGTGGGCCTGCTCAACCAGTTGTGCCGCATGCCGCTGATCGCCATCGATGAACTGGGCTACCTCAACCTGAAGCCGGAACAGGTCAACGCCTTCTTCCGCCTGATGGATCAGCGCTATAGCCTGGGGCTGTCAACGCTGATCACGACGAATCTCGATCTGCCCGACTGGTACGAGCTGTTTCAGAGGAAGCCGCTCGTCGATGCGCTGCTCGACCGACTTCAGCATCGTTGCATCATCCTGCGCTTGAGCGGACCTTCTCTGCGCAGCGAGCCAGGAAGCGCCCCGACGATCGCGACGGCGGCCTCGGTAGCGGCGGCGAAAGGCTCGGCGTCGAGGAGCATCGCCCCAACGAACGAGTCCGCGGCGTCCTGAAGGCGCGGCGGCGTGTGCACTGGATCGCTCGCCGGCGGCTGAGCTGCTCGCCCGCTCGCGCCCTGACCGCCGCCGGGAGGGTCACCATAATCAGTAGCTGAAACGGCGATCGGCGCGAATTCGATCCACGCAAACACCCGTCTCCAGGGCAGTAAGCCCGATACTGCCGCGCTTACTGCCACCCCTCAGTCTCGCGCCCCTCCGCGGCGTCAAGGGAGGCTTCGCCAGGCTGCAAAAAGCCGCAGCCTGCCCTTGACCCAGCTCCGAGGCCTCCCTGCCGCACGCGCCAAGCGCATCCATTTACCGTCAAAAAAATCCCCGTCGGACGGAGCGTGTCGCCGCGCCGCCGCGCCGCCACAAAACCTCATTCGATCACAGCCGGCATCGCGCAGATGGCCGACTCCTGCGCATCTCCTGGATCCGTTCTAGTGAGCGAAAAAGGGTCAGGTTTCGTGAGCGTCGAGGCGCTGGCGATTGTCACCAGCCTCCTGGTGGCCCTGCTGTTGCACCGCAAAATGGGTCAGCACGGAATCGAGGACGAGAAAGCATTGCGCAAGCAGGACCGGCGCCAGACCTCCGCGACCGACGAACCGATCGCCCCGACTGGAGCACCCCGGTATTCCGCTACACCTCGAAGGTGAGCCGCCAGGTCCTGCGCTTCTTTCAAGCACTGTTTTCACAAACCGGCCTCGCAGGCGCTTTATGAGGCCCAGCTGCGGCCATTGTTATTGGCATACCTATGAGGCAACCGGACACCGTTGCTCGAAAAGCTTGGGCCGAGGAGTCTGATTACCGTGAAAGAACACCCTCCTGAAGGCGAGCGAATCTCTGGCACTTGATGCCATTGAGAGCAACAGGCGGGAAGAGTAGCTTCAGGCGGCAGCGGGGATAAAACCGTGCTTCCTTGAGCATCTTCAACCAGCGAGGGGGCGTTGCGTGCAACGATGGGCTTTCGAATCGGTTGCCGATCCCGGTATGCGTCCCCTGTCGGCTGATCAACAGGAAGAACCGTTTTGAGAATCTTGTGGGGCGATTTGCGACGATTGCGCCTATCTCGTCGCAAGCGAAGCGCCCGAACTGGGACTTGAAAGCACATATCGCGGTCCTGACTGGTCCGCGTGCGCTGAACTGGCAAGCAGGCGGGCGGACCCATGGGTTACCTTTTCGTATCCCGTCCGTTCTTTCGCTTGCCGGCGGACTCGTTGTTGCCATGACAAAGCCCACCCAGAGTCCAGTCGTATCAACCGCTCCGAGACGCCTGTCATGACACGATCTCGACCATCAGCAAGGCGCAAGCAACCGACGGGCGGCGATGCGGATGGTCGCACCAAATGCCAGCGTGCTTCGTAGGTGTCATTATCGAGCAGATACGTCGAAACGATCCCGTACGGCTTTCGAGCTCCTCGATCTTGCGCGATCATTCAGGCCGCACGAAGCGTTGTCTTCCGTTGAGTTCGCCGTCGAGCGCGGTCGAGCAGATTCCGATACCGGTCGGCCTTGAGACGTGTGACCGCGAGCATCAACACATCGGTCGGGAGAGTGCTCTGGCGATCAGACCGCCTTGACCATCGCCCGCCCGGCTAGCCGTGGATTTCCGCTCACCCCACCGCAAACGAATGCCGCCCTCGAGAGAGCTTGTGCACGCGGTTCTTCTCGCTTCGAAAAGGTATCCGCCCACTGGCTGTCGTTGTCGTCCGCCCGACGTGGCGCAAGCCCGAAACTGGTGCCCTGGCGGACAAAGGACGCGCGTATCATGCCGCTCTCGCCAGCATCGGGGCCAGCCATGCGCATCCGCCCAGTTCCGTCTTGGCGGCCGGGTACGGTCTTCACGGCCGGCTCTCATTGAAACCACCGTCGCCCTATACGGATCCCGACCTGGTTCCATTCTGCGCCGCATGCGGCGCTCTCCAGGAGAATGCCGGTGCTTGTACTCCATGACGGACCAATCTCGGCGCCGTGAGCGGCGCCACCATTCGCCATCGCCTGGCGGTCACGCTTGAAACCACCAAACTCGGCCAACCTCGACACTCGTCTGGCCGGCCTCATCTTCCGTGATCGCACAGGCCGTGATCTTCGCCTGATGAACGTCCAGCCCGACGACACGCTTGTACAGTTTCGCCAGTTCCATCCGTTACTCCTTCCCCGTAAAGTCACGAACGGGTGGGAACGGCGCTTGACCGAAAACAACCTGCAGGGTTGCCCCTGCGGCCTTTTTACCGTGCGCTCTCTACGAGGCAATCCGGGGTACGAGTCGGTTCAGCGGGTCACGTTAGGCATCGGGGTCCCAACCACCATCTCATTGCTCGACCTCTGCCGTTTCCACCCACTCGTATTTTCTTTCATCATCCGGGTGGCGCGAGCCGCCTCACGCAATGACCGTAGGGTGCCGGACGTACCAGCTCCGGCGACGCTTTGCGCAGCGAACCGTCCGTCTGTCAAGCTAAGCGCAGCAGGTATTGGCGACGACGCTCGATAAGCGACCCGGGTATCGACGCACGGGGTTTGACTGGGAATTTGATGCTGGGGTCCGCTGACGTCCTACAACCTTGATCTGGTATCGCCTCTCGGCGACACTTCCGAGAACGCGATCAAGAACTGAGGGTCTATGTCGTTTTCGTGTGGAACGGCGACAACCGACCTGTGTGTGGCTGCGGCTACATGTCCACCCCGACCAGCGGCGTTGCGAGCGTTGGAAGCGCTGTCAGGGCGGGCGAAGCCCGACGAAGCGAACCCTTTATGCGCCAGAAACGCTAGTAGCTCAGGCTTGGGGCTGGTGCGGTTTTTTTTTCTTCCGTCCCAGGCCTCTGAGCCCGCCCCACGAGTCGTCCGCGGCGAGACTTCCCGCCCTCGGGGGCGGGTTCAGGGGTGGGGGCGCCCGAAGGGCTCGGCACAGCCTCGGCCCCGTTCCACCCGAAACGACACAACCCGGAACCTGACTATTGGCTTCGGCAGAGCGCATGCCCTCTGACAGTGTGCCGCAATAGCCGCCTTCCCGCATCGGCGTCAATCACCCACAAGCAGTTTTCGTCCTGTTCAAGGCATGCCGCCCTCCGACAACCGCCGGAGCGCACAACGTCGTTACGTTCGCTGGCTTCTGTTTCATTCATCGTCTGTCAGTGGTGCGCATGCCGGCTCGTGGTATGACTGCTGCCGCAGCGCCCTGTCAAAAAACGATCCACCCTTCGTATCCGTACTTCGCACAGGCCATGACAAGTCCCTTCCAGAGCAAGCGGCCCGTCTTCTCGATACCCGAAACATCGCTCGGCCCCTAGAATTCGCTTCAGCATGCCATGGTGCACCTCGCGCCAGCTTTGACTTGCTAGCGACCTTCGGCACGCTCTGGCGCATGCTAACTCGCGCCTTGCGGTGCTCCAGCGCAGGCCAGGCCCCGGCATCAGTCGGCAAGAAGCCTATCGCGGAATTTGGCTTTGCTCTCTCATGACTTCGAGGCGCTCCTGATAGAAACCAGACATACGTCTGTCGCGCCAGGTTCTTCGCTGGCCACCCTTTTCGTACTCGTCAAGAAAATCTGACCGAAACGCCGTCAAGAAAGCTCCTTTCCTGTTTTCCCTCCTATTTCGGTCGCCAGCACACCGAGCTACTTTGCGGCAGTTACAGCGTTTTCACCGCAAACCCCCTGCCTGGCCTCGCTGCAGTTGCGTGTTCCACGCTCCTTGGGTTCAACGCTTCGTTTGCGCTGTTTTCGCACGGCCCCCAGCGGATCCGTTTTTCAACTCGCTGACAGACCGCTCTCGCACTGTTCGAGTGACCTGACGAAACTTTAACCAGCCTTGCCCGTCGAGGAAGTCCGCAGAAGCCGCGCACCGGGGCCGACGTGCCGGCTTCTGTCACGCGTTAGAAAATAATTAAAGGAAAGGCCAGCATGGTTACATCGCCGATTACGCAGGCGTACTAATTTTCATCGCCGGGCGGGCTTCCTGATTGCGACGCTGTCGTCTGGTACGTCAGCAGAGCGCGGGGCTTACCATGGCCAGCCGCGGTATCGACCACATGTTCTTTAACCTGTCAGGCTACCGAGTGACATCGAACAAGGATGCATAGCTAGCAGGCCTGACGGGCGGTAGGTCCGGATGCGTGAGAGCTTGTGATTATCGAGCAATTTGAACCACCGGACCTGGGGATCGCCACGACGTCTGGGCGACCGGGCGACCGAAGTCGCTGGGCGGGCGGTGGTGATTCAATGAACACGAATCGCGGCCGCCCTTCCGAAGTAAACCTTCTGCTAATAATACCATAGCCTGATGGGAACGCCGGGCGCACATTGCCGGCCCCTTCATCGAGCAACTGGAACCCGGCATCAAG
>NZ_CAJQTX010000007.1 GCF_907163085.1 Candidatus Accumulibacter sp. ACC003 | reverse complement strand
CTCGGCTGCCAAATACTGCCATATCGGCAAGAGCCTGGCAAAAAACAATCGTCCGCGTCTGGGCGGGAGACTCGCAAGTCCTTGTTTTTTTGTCTTTCGTTTCTCTTGCTTGAAGGCTGGCACGAATCTTGATAAGTGTTCACTGATATTGGTCTCATTTCAGTCGGTAGAAAAATAGCAGCGAGACCGGCGACCGAGAATAGGACCACTTACCAGGGAAATCAACATGAACAAAATTGTCTGCCAAGGCGAATCATTCGTCGTCACCGACAGTCCGGCTCGTACGGCGGTGGCTGCTGGCTACCGCCGGACTCGGCGGCGCGCTGGCATTGACAGCAGTCGTTCCTTTCGTCGCCAGCCTGCTGCCTTCCGAACGGGCAAGGCCGCCGGCGCCCCGGTGGAAGTCGACATCGGCACGCTTGCGCCCGGCGAAATGATGGTCGTCGAATGGCGCGGCAAACCGGTATGGATTCTGCACCGTACGCCAGAAATGCTCGCCTCTCTCGAGAACGCCGAAGCGAGGCTCGCCGATCCAGGCTCGAAGGTGCCACAGCAACCGGAATACGCGCTTAACCAGCAGCGCTCGCTCAAGCCGGAGTATCTCGTCGCAGTGGGCATCTGCACGCATCTCGGCTGCTCGCCGAGCAAGGCTTTCGAGGCTGGCGACCCGGCTCTGGGCGCGGACTGGCCCGGCGGCTTCCTCTGCCCCTGCCACGGATCGACCTTCGATTTCGCCGGCCGCGTCTTCAAGGACAAACCGGCGCCGACCAACCTGGAAATTCCTCCCCACAGTTACCTCACCGACAGCCGCCTGCTGATCGGTAGCGACACGCGCGGGCACGCCTGACTGCCCAGCCGATGACACGGCATTTCGCAACAGCAGGCGGCCACTTCGCCCTGACGCTAAAAAATGGATATGAAAGGACAGATCATGAAAATCGCAGTCACCAGCCAGAACCGCAAAACTATCACCGAGCACGCCGGCAAGTGCCGCAAATTCTGGATCTACGATGTTGAAAAGGGCGTGGTGAGCGGCAAGCGCCTGGTCGAGCTTTCCATCGAACAGAGCTTGCACGCCAGCCACCACCAGCTTGCCGAACCGCTGGCCGGAATCAGTACGCTGATTACGGGCGGCATGGGCCCGGGGCTTTTTGAACGCCTGATGCAGAGCGGAATCCTTCCCGTGGTCACGATGGAGGAAGATCCCGATGCCGCGGTATCGGCGATGCTCGGCAATCGCCTCGAACGCTTGCCTGTTCCACGGGGCGGTCACTGCCATGAGCGCGGCCATTCCTCCCACGTCGCGAGGTAAAGACCATGGCCACGACCTCTCCCAAGCTTGATATTGGCGCCCTGAAGCGCCTACGAATTCTCTGTATCTCGGAAACTGGCTGGTTTGATACGGCCACTGTCTTCGACGACATTCGCGCCGCTGGTGGTGCCCAGATTGATCAATACGCCATCCCCTGGCCGCCGTTTGGATCACTGCACGCCGAGAACGCTGCCGGCTTCTCGGCGCTGCTGGAAACCGAGGCGCTCGATGGCAGCGTGCGCCGCCTGCTCTTTGATACCGGTTGGAACCCCGACTGGATGGACCGCCGCTTCGCCGAAGAGGGCATCGACCGCCTGCTGCAGGAGAGCAAGATCGAGGCCTTGATCGTCAGCCACGAGCATTTCGATCATTTCTGGGGGATTGGCTCGACGCTCAAGCACTGTCCGGATATTCCGATCTACCTGCCGGAAGGCTTCCATCCCTCCGGCCTGGAATTCATCCAGCAACAGGGGCATACCGGCAGGGTGATCACCGTGCCCACCGAGCAAGCGCTGGTGCTGCTTCCGGGTCTGGCTCTGGCCAGTTTCCCGATGAGCACGCTGTTACAGGTGAACGGGGAAAACGTCCTCTATGCCAACCTGCAGAATCAGGGTTTGACGATGATTACCGGCTGCGGTCACGGCGGGGTCCTCAACTTGCTGGACTATGCGCGTCGTACCTTCGCCGGTGGCGAGCACATCCACGCGATCTATGGCGGGCTGCATCTGTCGCCCCTGGAAGATTGGGACAACCAGCGCGACGAGATCGTCAAGGCCCTGGCCGGCTATGGCATCGCCAGGATCGGTTGCAACCATTGCACGGGGCGTACGACCGTCGAGAAGATGCTGGCCAGCGGCTTGCCGGTACAGCGGGGAACAGCCCGAAACGGGTCACAGACCGATTTGTTCCTGGGTAACGGTGACGTGCTGGATCTGGGACAGGAACGTGCATCGAACCCCTAAGCTTGCCGTATCGAATAGGGGGGCGGCGGCGCGAACCGCCTTGTCGAAGGTGTCGCTCTGCTGCCTGAGTCCTGCTTACGTGTTCTTGAATAACGCTTCCAGCCATCGCAAGTCCTGCTGCAACAAGTCTTGATCGCAATCGCGCATGCCCTTGAAAGGAACGTCGATTCCTTGCTTGCGCAACTCCTCCTGGAGGATGCGCATCAGAACGCCCGATGGTGCGGCAAGGCGCCCCGGATCAGCCGTGTCGCACTGCACGTGGACCGCACAACCCGGGCTCTGCGAATTTCCTCCGAGGATAGCCAGCAATCGACAGTGGTTGTTCTGGTAGTCCCGAAGGGTGCTGACCAGTTCCAGGCTGATCGCCAGGCAGCACTGGCAGCCTGCCGCGGTATCGAGCACTTCACGGATGGATTTTCCGGGCGGCCTTTCCCGGGAAAGCCCCATGAAACGCATCTCCGGGCAGGGAATCTGCACGACGCCCACGTCGTATCGCATGCAGAGTGTGAGGAGCGCTTTGTTGACTGCCGGATAGCTGGCGGCGCCGGCATCGCGGGCATTCTGGTTAAGGGCGCATTCGATGACTGCCACCAGTCGACGACTTCGCTGGTCGCGGGGAGAAAAACCCAGCGCCATGGCGATTCTATTGACTACAGACATTTTGACATTGGCGAGTTGATTGGCGGCACACAGCTGTCGGGTTCGGAATTACACCTGGCAGTGTAGCCGTTTCGGACAGCGGATCGCCGCCGGCACCCGTCACCTGCCATCCTGGTGGCCATGCCGCCGCGCAATCACTGGCACAGGACAGTGGCACATTTCCTGGCCGCAAGCCGAAACCCGGCGTGCAGCCTTGTTCTTTCTTTGGAATCCACATGACGTCTAGACGCATCCACACCCTGCACCGTCCGGCTGCCAGCCAGACATCGCTTCCACCGTTGCTCTTTGTCCACGGCGCTTACGCCACGGCGCGCTGTTGGGACGAGTATTTTCTGCCCTATTTCAACCACCGAGGATTCGACTGCCATGCGCTGGACCTCTCGGGCCATGGCGACAGCGAGGGCCGCGAGCGGCTTGACCGGTTTGGAATCGACGATTATGTCGAGGATCTGACACAGGTCGCACAGGAACTGCCTGCACCGGCGATCGTCATCGGTCATTCGATGGGCACCGTCGTCGTCGAACGCTTTCTCGAACAGAATGCAGCGTGCGCAGCAATCCTCATGGCTCCGGTGCCTCCCGGGGGCATACTCGGCGCATCGATGAAAATTGCCCTGACCCAACCCGCTTTCTTCAGCGAACAGCTTCACCCTGCCGGCGGTGAGCAAAGCGCGCGCACGATGCGCGGCGTGTACTACTCAGGCGAGACCGAGATCGACGACCTGATGCGCTTCGCCGCTTGGTTCCAGTCCGAGTCCCGCCGCGCCATCCTGGACCTGTCGCTGCTGGCGATGCGCCTTGGCAGGCGCCGGCCGACGCTGCCGGTTCTGGTCGTCGGAGGCGAGGCGGACGCGGTCTTCCCGCCTGCTCTGCTGGGCCTGACTGCCTTGCGCTGGCAAGCCGAAGCGGCGGTGATCCCGGCTGCGGGCCATACGCTGATGCTCGATGCACATTGGCAAGCGGCCGCCGACACCATGGCTGACTGGCTCGCCCGGATGCTGCCAGGCGCGACCGCGCAAGCGCGTGATTGACAGAGATTCTCAGGGGGCTCGGAATGTTGCCATGGATAGTCGGATTCAGCTTATTGGGCAGCGTCGGGGCTGTGGGAGGCGCGGCCTTGTTTCTGTTGTTTCCCGAAGGCATCCGAAGAGGTCTCGTCCCGTGCCTGATCAGCTATGCGACGGGCACACTACTCGGCGCGGCTTTCCTTGGCATGATTCCCGCAGCCCTGAAACAGGCACCGGCAATTGCCGTCAGCGCGACAGTACTGGCCGGTATGGTGCTGTTCTTCATACTGGAGAAGCTTGTGCTCTGGCGCCATTGTCACGACAGTGGCTGCGAGGTGCATGGCCGCGCTGCGCCGCTTATCCTGATCGGCGACGCTTTCCACAACTTTGTCGACGGCATGGTGATCGCCGCAGCCTTCCTGACTTCGATTCCCCTGGGGATCGCCGCGGCGCTGGCCGTGATCGCGCACGAGATACCGCAGGAGGTCGGCGATTTCGCGATCCTGTTGGACAGTGGTTATGGCCGCCGGAAGGCGCTGCTGCTCAATGGCCTTTCATCAGCCAGCACGCTGCCCGGCGCTGTCCTGGCCTATTTCTGGCTCGGTGAAATGGGCGCCGCGGTGCCCTATATTCTGGCGCTTTCAGCAGCGAGCTTTATCTACATCGCCGCGGCCGACCTCATTCCGGGCCTACACCGACAGGTGAGCCCCACCGCTTCGGTGCGTCAGCTGATGCTGCTGCTCGCGGGCATCGCTACCATCGCCATTTTTCACCACGGAGGATGACTCGTGAACGACCTGTCCGAAGCAGAAATCCATGCCTTGAACGAGGCACTCGACGATGAATACCGCGCCTGGGCAACATACGACCAAGTGATTGCCGACTTCGGCAACGTGCGCCCGTTCACCAACATCCGGGCGGCCGAAGCGCGCCATATCGAGGCACTGTGCGCGCTGTTCGGTCACTACCGACTGCCCGTTCCCGGGAATCCCTGGAACCTGGAAACTGTTACGCGCTACGCCAGCCTGCAGGAAGCGTGCGAAGCGGGCGTGGTCGCCGAGATCGCCAACGGAGAAATGTATGATCGACTGCTGAAGGTGATCCAGCACCAGAACATTGTTGCCGTAGTTGTGCAATCTCCAGGACGCTTCGCAGCAGCGCCACCTGGCTGCGTTTCGACGTTGTGCGCAACGTTCGTCGGGTTACGGACGTCGGGGACCTCGACCCAGCCGGTAGCAGGGCCTGACGCGGCACGCTTAGCAGCACGACGATCACGATCACCGCCAGGCGACACCCGAGAGTGCCGTTGCGCGCTTGATCACATACTCTCGGGGTGCGACCACGGCTACCAGAAAGTCCTGCTGCCGACAACGACGGATGAACGGCGATGGCTGGTTATGGCTACTTGTGCGCGATCGGCTTGTCGGTGAAGACGTAATCCTTCAGTTCCTTCGAAAACGCTTGATCCTTGCGACGGATCCACTCCAACACCATCGAGGCATGCTCTTTTTCCTCGTCTCTATTGTGTTCGAGAATCGCCTTCAGGTCTTGATCCTTGCAGGCATCTGCACGTTGGTTGTACCAATCGACTGCCTCAAGCTCCTCCATTAGAGACACGATTGCTCGATGCATGTCGCGCGTTTCATCAGATAGTTCTTCAACGGGTTCGTGGTAGCCAACACTTGACATGGACGTTTCCTCTCCGGTTGAGGTGCCCTTGGTTTTTCGTATTCCAAAGGGTGGTGGGTCATGCTACCTGTCTTTCCTGGTGCTGGGTACCTGACGCGCAGCGCATGAACAAAAGTGTTCGCCTGCACTGGCGTGTCGGGAACAGCCGCACTGGTGCATGGATGTGGTCTTTGGCGACGATCAGATGCGGGCTTGCACCGATCATGCCGCGCACAACTTGGCTGTCCTGCGCCAGTTCGTCTTGAATCTCCTCCGCCTTCCCCCGGTGAAGCGCAAGGGTGGCCTCAAGACTCAGCGCCTGATCGCCGCTACTTCCGATTCCTTCCGTGCCGAGCTCCTGGGTCTTGTATAAGATACATGCGATTGTCCTGTCCTACCTGTAGGCGGTTTGTTGAGCTGAGGGATCTCGCCAGCGGAGCCCGAGGCCATTTCTCTCGTCGTAAAGCACAGGCCCGCCTGAAGGTCGGGGGCCACTCTTGCTGATCTGAGAGGCGACAAGATGCCACACGACGATTGGTCGCTGGCCGGGCATACTTGGGATAGCCGTTCGTCGTGATTGCCGACGATCAAATATTCCACCCGCTTTCCACGGAGGTAGGTATGCAGTTCTTCAAGACTATCTTGATGGCCCTGGCGCTCATCGTTTCCGGTTTGTCGAACCCCGTTTTCGCCGGGGATAAGGATCCCTTGTTCATCGCTTTATCGAGCGATGCGACACGGCGGGTTGGCCACGTTCTGCATTTTGCCGAGCTTCAACGCGCCAGAGGACACTCGTTGACGATTTGGCTGAACGAGAGCGGCATCCTTCTCGCGTCCAGGAAGTACACGGAGAAGCATGCCAATCATCAAGCTGCGCTCGCCGAACTGATGAGCAAGGGTGCGACGGTATTGATATGCCACTACTGCATGCAGCAATTCGACGTCGAAGCGTCGGACTTGTTGCCGGGCTTCAAGATCGGCAGCCCGGATCTGCTTGGTAACGCCTTGTTCAAGGACGACACCAAGACCTTGTCGTGGTGAGCGCCTGACCACGAGCCATCGGTTTTGGCTCTGCATCGACCAGCGCCGGTGAAGAAAGAGAGAAGAAAGGGACCGGGCGGGATGCGAATGACAGGCGCAGTCTGAAACCTTCCGCCATGCCTGTCGAAGCTCCGGCCGCGACGAGGCGGCATTCAGCCAGCACGGCCGGCTCACTATCGGCAAGGTACGCGATGAGAACACGACTCACCGGCTTGCTTCGGGTCTTGCGCCTGATCTGCCTGCTCACTGTCGCCGCTGTCTATTGCTCGCCAGTCGCTGCCGATGCGTCGCTGTGGATCGACCACGACACCGCTGGCGAACGGCAGGTGCATTTGTACTTCTTCTGGACTCGGAGCTGCCCGCATTGCCAGGCGGCGACTCCGTTCGTCGAGGCGCTGTCGGCCCGCTATCCATGGTTGCTGGTGCACAGTGGCGACGTCAGCAGCGACGCGGAAGCGGCCAAGGCGTATGTCGCCATGGCGGAGGCTCTGAGTCAAGAAGCGAGTAGCGTTCCAGCCTTTATCTTCTGTGGCCGCATGACCGTCGGTTTCGATCGGCCGGAAGGAACCGGGCACGCGCTGGAGGAAGGACTGCGCTTGTGTCGCGAAACGGGCATGCCGGCAACGTTTGAGCCCGCTGCGGCAATGGCGCGGGTGCCGAGTGTCGATCTCCCGTTGCTCGGCAGGGTGACGGGCGAGCAGCTGTCGTTGCCAGTTTTCACCCTGATCATCGCCGGACTCGATGCTTTTAATCCCTGCGCTTTCTTTGTGCTCCTATTCCTGCTTTCGCTGCTCGTCCATGCGGGCAGCCGCCGACGCATGCTGTTCATCGGCGCCGTCTTCCTCTCCTTCTCGGGCCTGATCTACTTCGTGTTCATGGCTGCCTGGCTGAACGCTTTCCGCTGGCTGGGCGAGATCGCGATGGTTACGACGGTGGCAGGGATGCTGGCGATAATCATCGCGCTGATCAATATCAAGGACTATTTCTGGTTCAAGAAGGGGATCTCGCTGAGCATCTCCGACACGGCCAAGCCCAGGCTCTACCGGCACGTGCGCGGGCTGCTGCGGGCGGACAGCATGCCGGCGCTGACGCTCGGCACGGTTGCCCTGGCGGTGGCGGCAAATTCCTATGAGCTGCTGTGTACCGCCGGATTCCCGATGGTCTATACGCGGCTGCTGACCTTGTCTGACTTGTCCCCCTGGCAGCACTACGCCTATCTGGGACTCTACAATCTGGTCTATGTGATGCCGCTGATGATCATCACACTGGTGTTCACCTGGACCCTCGGCTCGCGCAAGATGTCCGAGAGCGAAGGGCGGTTCCTCAAACTGCTTTCCGGCAGCATGATGCTGGGACTGGGCGTTCTGCTGCTTGTTGCACCGGCGGCGCTCAACGATCTGCGCGTGGCACTGGCCTTGCTGGCCGGCGCGCTTGGTGGTTCATGGCTGGAGCACCGGCTGATGTGTTCTCGAAAATCGTTCTCGATCTAGTCGCCGCCAAAGGGCGCGTTTCGAGAACGTCTGCCTTAGCGTGCCTTGTTGTCCGTTTTCCGAGCGGAAAGAGCGGTTGCCAGGAGCAGGAACAGCGTCAGCGGAGAGTCGGGCAAAGCGATAAATCCATGATGCCGGTAGAAGGCCACTGCCTCCTCGTCTTTACCGTCTACCATCAGGGCATAAGCAGCGATCTCCGAGCGAGCGGCACGGTCGAGCGCATCGGCCAGTAGCGCACCGCCTAGACCTTGCCCCTTGAATCCCTGATCGACGGCCAAGCGGCCCATGCGTACCGCTGGCACGGTCGGGTAGCGCGGTAGCTTCTTGCCGGTGCTGGCCGGAAGATCGGCGAGCAACAGGCTTGCCGACGCCAATGTGTAGTAGCCCGCGATGCGGTGCCCCTCAGCCAACGCGACAAAACAGGCGGCAACGCGTCGGCGAACATCCTGAGTGACGTGTTCCCGCAAGTAGCGGTCTAGCGGCTCGGAAGTACTGTTGAACTTCGTTCGGTCATGTGTCGCATCGAGCGGCGCGAGCCGGAACGGCGCGCTATTCACTCAGCGCGCAGCAGCTTGCTACGACGAGCGAAAGCACGTTCCAGGGCCGGCGACGGCTGAGGTGGCGACAGCAGCGCCTGAGCAAAGCACTCCTGATCGGCCATGGACAGGCGGATAACTTCGGCTTGCTCGATGGCGCGTTGTGCTGCGTCTTGAACGGCGGTGATCACGAAGTCGGTCATGGTCCGCCCCTGAAGTTCAGCAGCGCGCTTGAGCATCGAATGCAGATCGGTGCTGATCCTGGCTTCGAGGCGGGCGGTAGAAATGGCTGCGGGCATAGTGTTGTCCTCCTGACGATGAAAGTACGGCAGCCTGCCGTACTCGTCAATTTTACCTTATCGTACGATTTTTCCCGTTTCGTGAGCAGATCCATTGTTGAGCCCGTTAAAGCCGTCAGTTCAGCGAAGAACGTCGCGGTGTTCATGGCCGCCAGCTTCTCGGCGACAGCGGTCGCCACGGACTGGTGTTAGCATGAGTCGGCACCACGAAATTGATGGATTCCGAGTCGAATGCGAACGGCGTGCGGTTGCGCGCCGGTGCCTCGCGCCTGCCCTGCACCATGCCGCAGTCCACCAGGAAGCGCGTGTCTGCGGTCTCAGCCAAGTAGCACGAACCGGTTACTTCGCAGGGCTGCGCCGCGCCGAGAAGGGTGATGTTCATCTTGTTTCTCCACCCGCTGGAGCGATCCGTTCCGGGCTGTTTGTCGCCAGCCTGTCGAGCAGGTCATGCATGACACGATTGATGGCATCGAACCGGCTTGCGTCCGCAAGGATTTCCTGCGGCATCTGGATGTAGCGGCCTTGGACGAGTTCGTTGGCGCCGTGAGCGATTAGCTGTTGTGCGCTGTCCAGGGTCGTTTCCAGGTGAAACTGCAAGCCGACCACCCGCCCGTCGTAGACCTGGTCTTAGCACACACTTGACTCCGTCGCCGCGACGGCCTACTGTAGGGCCATGCGAGTCTGCGGCCAAGAATTCTCCCTTGACATCCTGGAGCGCCTGCGGGAACTGGTGGCCTCGGTGCCGGAGATCTCGCGCCGCGCGCTGTCGCGTCGGGTGTGCGAGTGGCTCGACTGGCGCACGCCTGCGGGTGCCTGGCAGGAAGGCGGCTGTCGGAAGGCCTTGGCGCAATTGGCGCAGCGCCAAGTCGTCGAACTTCCCCGCGCGGCGGCCCCGTTTGCGCCACGGCGGCAGCCGGATCTGGAAGTGGCCGAGGTCAGCGTCTGCGCCTCGCTCGAAGCGCTTGGCGCAATCGAACTGGTCGCCGTCGGCGCTTCCCGCAGCCCAAACGCGCAACGCTGGCGGGTGCTGATGGAGCGGCATCACTACCTGGGTGACAAACCGCTGTGTGGCGCGCAATTGCGCTACCTGATCCGCAGTGAACACTACGGCTGGCTGGGCGGTCTCGCCTTCACCTCGGCCAGTTGGGCCTTGCACAAGCGGGATACGTATATCGGCTGGGAGGAAGCGGCCCGCCGCCACAACCTGCACCGGATCGTGGCCAATGCCCGCTTTCTGATCGTGCCAGGGGTCGAGGTGCCGAATCTGGCCTCGCATGTGCTGGGGATGGCCAGCCGCCGTCTGCCGGCGGACTGGGAGGCGCGTTATGGCACGCGTCCGCTGTTGCTCGAAACTTTCGTCGATCCGACGCGCTTTACTGGCGGTTGCTATCGCGCGGCCAACTGGATCGACGTCGGCGCGACGTCGGGCCGGCGCGATGGGGTAGAAAAACGCATCTTCCTCTATCCGCTCGCTGCGCGCTGGAAGGCGCAACTGTGTGCCGCACCGGCGCTGCGTCTGGCTCCCCCGCCGCGGCCAGAGGCGCCCGCCAACTGGGCCGCAGAGGAATTCGCCAGTGTCCGCTGGTACGATGGACGGCTCAAAGAGCGCCTGTGTGCCATTGCCCAGGATTTCTATCATCACTCGCAGGCGAGTATCCCCGAAGCCTGTGGCGCCCGGGCCCGCACGGTCGCGGCGTATCGTTTCTTCAAGAACGCCAAGGTGAACATGCAGGTCATCCTGACGCCTCACATCGAGAGCACCATCGAGCGCATCCGGCAACACCGCGTCGTCCTGGCGCCGCAGGATACGACGACGCTCAACTATTCCCACCATCCCGCGACCGACGGGCTGGGGCCGGTCAACACCCAGCGCGATCAATCCACCGGCCTGCTGCTGCACGACACGCTGGCCTTCAGTGTCGAGGGGACGCCGCTGGGTATTCTCGATGCGCAATGCTGGGCGCGCGATGCCGACGACAAGGGCAAGAGCCAGAAGCGCAAGGACTTGCCGATCGAGAAGAAGGAGAGCATGAAGTGGCTCAAGAGCTTCGCCAGGCTCGCCGAGATCCAGGCACTGTGTCCGCAGACGCAACTGGTGAGCATGGGTGATCGCGAGGCCGACGTCTTCGATCTGTTCGCCCTGGCCGCGCGCGATGCGGCAGGGCCCAAGCTGTTGGTGCGCGCCGAGCGCACCCGCGCGCGGCGGGTGGAGGACGAAGCGCTGTGGGATTTCATGAGCCGCCAGGCGCTTGCCGGCGAACTCACGCTGCAGTTGCCCCGGCGCGGAAAGCGCAGCGCGCGTCAGGCGCAGCTCACGCTGCGCTTCTCCGAGGTGACGCTGCAAGCGCCCAAGAACAGTGCGCTGCCGTCCGTCGGCGCCTGGGCTGTCCATCTGCTTGAAGGCGCCGCCGCCGACGACGGCGAGCCGATCGAGTGGATGTTGCTGACGACCGTCCCGGTGACGACCTTCGCGGAGGCGGTCGAGCGCACCGAATGGTATGCCGCGCGCTGGCGGATCGAGGTCTTCCATCGCACCCTCAAGAGTGGCTGCCGCATCAAGGACCGCCAACTGGGCAGTGCGACACGCTTGCAGGCTTGCCTGGGGGTGGATATGGTCGTCGCGTGGCGCATCTACCACTTGGCCATGCTTGGCCGGGAGATGCCCGACCACCCCTGTACCGCCTTCTTCGAGGAGGTGGAATGGAAGGCCTTGTACTGCTATCACCACCAGACCACCCTGACCCCGGCTGAGCCGCCCAGCATGGCCGAGGCGACTCGCATGCTCGGCGCCATCGGCGGACACCTCGGCCGCCGCCGCGACGGCCCGCCGGGTCCGCAAGTGCTCTGGCGTGCCTTGCAGCTGCTCGATACGGCGACACAGATGTATGTCCTCTTCACCCGCTCTGCTCCTCCCACGACTTGGCGCTCCTACCCCGACGGCTATCTGCCGCCCTCACAGTCGCCATAGGCAGTGACGGACTCAAGTGTGGGTAAAGACCAGCGTCGTAGACGAAGGCCTGGTTCGCGCAGCCGGCGCTCCGAGCGGCACGCACCGCGCCGGTCGGAATGTCGTAGGTGTCGCCATGCCAGTGGAACACATCGATTTGCCGTGGGAAGGCTTCAAACAGGCCGTCGCCAGAGACGGCCTCCGTCTTTTCGACCGGAAACCAGCCGATCTCCTTGTCGGCGTTGGCGTAGACCCTTGCGCCAAGCACATCGGCAACCAACTGCGCCCCGAGGCAGATGCCGAGCACGCGCCGGCCGGCGGCGATGGCCCGTTCGATGAAGCGCTTCTCGTTCACCAGCCAGGGGTAGTCAGCCTCTTCGTAAATGTTCATGGGGCCGCCCAACACCACCAGCAGATCCACCGTGTGGATGCCTGGCAGGGGATCGCCACGGTAGAGGCGCGTTGCGCCGAGTGCGTGCCCACCGCGCCGAATCCACTCCTCGATGCTTCCGAGTCCTTCGAACGGCACGTGCTGCAGATAATGGATGTTCATCGCGTTCCTCCTTGTCCCGCGCTGACGTTCCGGCGCGCCTGTTTCTCACCTAGGTCAGGTTTGAGCCGGTCATATACGAGGGGGTATGAAACCGGCTGCCCTTCCGAAACCTGTGCCACGGAGGAGATGACGAGTTGTCCATTCCCGCCATCGCTCTGGTAGCTCTGGACGAATTTCTTTTCGAGTGTCGTCATCTCGACCACCACCACGGCGTCTTCCCAGCCCGCGACGGCCACCCGCTGCTGCAGTCCGCCGCTGGCGGAAACGCTGGCGCCGCAAAAAATCGTTGAAGAGGCGCTGACGTCAATCGCTCTCGTCGGCGATCAGCAGCCTCGGATCCTGATGAATGACCTCGAGACCCTGCTCGGCGAGCGACACCGCCCTTCGTCCGTCCTGCAGCAGTCTTGCTCGGTGCGCCAGGAAGCGGTTCTGTGCCAAACAAATATTGTTCGCCAGCTTCGTGGTAACGATTGCGCCACATCGCTTCCGGACTCATTGAACGAATATCCCCGGTCATCAATCGTTGTGCTGAAACCCACAGCGCAGCATCCCAGAATGGTTTCTGCAGCCATCCGTGGCAGCAGCGAGCACGCCGCGTCTTCGCGCTTGCCGCGCTGGAAATTACCTCTCGGGCACTTCGATATGGTGCGCGGCGAGCCACTCACGATCAAGTTCCCAGCGCGCGTCCTTGATCCCGGGCTGCGCGAGGACGATCGCGCGCGCTTCAGCTTGTACTTCGCCGAGCAGCGTTTGCGCGGCGATGAACGCCGGATCGTTGGCGTTCTTGGTATCGATTTCCGGATAGAGAACGGCTAGTGCCTTGAACGCCGGTACCTGGACGTTGCGCGGCGTACTGATGAACGCCGTTTCGCCAGTTACTTTCAGGACCCGGAACTGGTAGGGGTAGCTCTGCAGCTTCGCGCTGCCCTGCGCCGCAATGACTGCCGTCAGCTGGCGAGAACGCGAATCGGGCGCGCGGATTACCCAGTCGAGACCAACGAGCAACAGCAGGATGATGATTATCCAGTAGCGCTTCTTCACCTTGCATCTCCTGTTGTTGGTGGCGAGAATCCTTCGCCGTGTCGGTCGGCAAATGGTCTTGTGGCAGCGTCCAGAAAGTCGATCACCGTTTCAAAGTGGCGCTCCATTTCCCCGTACTGATCATGGCTACCAGGGATCAGCAGCAAGCGTACCCGCTCATCACGGCGCCTGGCGAAAATTTCCTGCGCTTCGCTGACCGGTACCGTTTCGTCGTCGGTGCCGTGTACGAGCAGCACCGGGCAGCTTGCCGCGCGGATGGTGTGGCAGGGTGCGATGTCCGCGAAACGATGGCCGATGACGTGCTGGACGTAGTACAGAATGTAGGCCCCCAGCGGCCAATAGGGAATCCGCCGCGCTTTCAGCCAGCGCCGCATGATCGCTGCCGGATCGGCGAAAGCGGCCAGCGTCACGGCGGCGACCAGGTCCTGTCGTTGGCTGGCGAGCAGCAAAGCCGCTGCCGCCCCTACGGAATGCCCGATGACACCGACTCGGCATGCATCGACGTCCACCTGGGCGCGCAACCAATCGACCGCGTGCGCCAGATCTTCGGCAAAGCGTGGCAGGGAAGCGAAGGTGTCGCCATCGCTACGGCCGTGGCTGCGTGCGTCGAAGAAGAGCAGGGCGTAGCCTGCTGCGTGCAGGGGCTTGGCCAGCGGCAACATCATTTCGGCGTTGCCACCCCAGCCATGCAGAATTGCCAGTGCCGGTGCGCATTCGCCGGCCGGGATGAACCAGCCAAACAGAGTCTTTCCGCGCACGCTGGAGAACGCCACCTGGCGCCACGGCAGTCCGTCGGGAACCCCGCTTTCGGCAACGCGCGGCGCGGCCAGGCTGCGGCGAATTAGGTGATTGATGGTGAGCAGGGCGACGACCGCGACCGACAGCATGGCGAGCGCCGTAGAGATGCCTCCCCAGGTGCTTGCATCACGCATACTGGACGGCGCTCCCCGATTGCCAGACCGCAGTGCCGCCGACGGCCGGGCTAGCCGACTTCAATCGCTTCGTCAGGGTTGGCAACTTGCGCCTGCCGCATAACGTAGGACGGGGACAGGTGGAGTTCTCGCCCAAAGTTTGTAATCGTTCACTCCCCCTATGCCGCAGCCGGGATAGCAGGGAGCGCGGGAAGCTGTAAGCCTTTGCGAGCGGCAGCGATGACGGTGCCGAGGTACTGCCACGCGGAGGCGCCGCGGCGGCGGCAGGTCTCGATGACGCTGGCCAGGAGGGCGAAGGCGCGGGATCCCGCTTCGGAACGGGTGCCGTGACTGATGCGGCGTGAAATGACCCAGTGTCGCAACGCCCGTTCGGCGGCGTTGTTGGACAGCGGCAACAGGGGCTCCGCGAGCGGACGCAGGATGACTTTCCAGTCGTAAAGGAATTCGCGCACGACACTGCGCAGGGCCGGATGTTGATCCGTCCGATGCACCTCGCACAGGTGTCGCAGCCGTTCGACCTCGGCGGCGTAGCGCTCGGGTAGCGCTTGCGGCGGCGGATCGAGCCGCGCCGCGTAGATGGCCGCCATCAGCGCTGTCAGAAGACCTTCCATCTCCTGCCCAACCCGGGACACCCGGCCATCACTCGATTCGGCCAGCCCCCGCAGCTTGCGCATCAGGTGCGGCCAGCAGCGCAGGCGGTTTTCCCAGTTGCGGTAGACCGCGTAACCATCGCTGACGAGAATGCCGGTATAGCCGTCTTGCAGGGCGTTCTCAAGCATCTCCCGGGTGCGTGGGCCGATGAGGTAGAGCACCGAAGAGGGACTGACCAGCGCCCACAACCACAACAGCGCGCCGGATTCCGGCCACGACGTTTCATCGATGTGCAACTGCGCCACCTGCACGATATCGTCCACCAGGGCGTCCTCCAGCGGGAAGCTGGCACGACCCGCTTCGCGGATCGTCTCATCGATCACGCCGGTGCTCAGCGTGAGGTCGAAGACTTCCCGCAGGAGCTCGCGAATGCTCGCTCGCGACAGGCGCATTCGCAGCGCGAGCAGAACGATCACGCCGGCCAGGCGAGGACCCACCAAGCGCCATTCACCGAGCTCAACCTTTTCCCACTGGGCGTCGGGCGGCGCCCGCCAAGGCCGGGCACGGCTGACGTGCCCGCAGGCGCAGCGCACTTCAAGCAGCGTGTGACGCGTGACGCTGAACGTTAGCCCAATGCTGCCCTCGACCGGTGGCGCGATGTCGATCTCGTCCCAGGCGGTGTAAGCCTGCGACTCGGCATCCTCCGCCAGGGCGCCACCACAAGCCGCGCAGTGCTCGGGTCGGTGCGCGCGACTGTCAGTAACCGCCAGCTTCTGCGTGCGACCATGGCCCGGACTGCCAACTTGCTTGCCCGGCCGCTTCCCCGAGTCCTCTCCGGGCAATGGGCACTCCTCGGTCGCCGGGGGGGCAGTTTCTTTCGCCGGCGCCGGGCCGTCTGCCGTGACGGCAGCGCCATCGGCAGCACCATCGCCAGCACCATCGGCAGCGCCATCGGCAGCGCCATCGGCAGCACCATCGCCAGCGCCCGCGGCAGCCTCGGCTGGCACGCCTTTCTTCACGTCTGGGTCGCGTGCCTTCTCCCACGGTGGCTTTGTACTCGGCGGCCGCGAGCTGTTGCCCGGATTTTTATTCAGCTGATCCTGCAATGCCTTGACGTCGTGCAGCAGTCGCTTCGATACTTCCAGCAACAGCTCGGCCGGCAGCTTCTTCAGCCACTCGTCGTCCATCTGGAAAAGATCATGCTTGCTCAGGCGCATCTCTTCGCGGCTATCGTGTCGTCGTCATGATCACGAATTATGCCGCAAAAGCATGGCGTTGGCGGCGTTTGTTAAGGGGGTGTGAACGGTTACCAAAGTTCTGGAATCAAACATATCGTATATCAGATGTTGCTAATAGTGCGCCAACGCCGCGCAATCTGACAAAGTAGAATTTGAGCTTCCCCCGAAATTTAGTCTGCCAAGGGTGAGATGTAGAAGTCAATCACTTTTGCAATGAAAGATGAATGTACCGGCACCCGCATACACGCCGGAGTTCAATGATGGTCTGCAATGCAGGGTGGCGGAGAGGCAACGATGCGCGTTCGCTGGGAGACGAGTAATAGGTACTACGAGGTCCGCTTGGTGCGTGACCTGCTTCAGGATTGGGTGCTGATCGTCGCCAGGGGCGGCAAGACCAATCGTCTTGGTGCGCTCCGGACTCTCTTCGTATCGAGCGAAGCGGAAGGCATGAAGATAATCGAGACCATGGAGAAGGTCAGAATTCGCCGCGGGTACGTTCGGGTGCCTGTTTAGCCGTCCGGACCCTTCGCGTGAGCGCAAGCCTTGCCACTGTGTTTTTCACACCGGCGGTCGTGCGATGCCGGTTGCCCACACAAATCGAGGAGATCACCCCGACCTTCCGGCGGATTTATCACATCCGCGACGGGCGCACTTACCAGGGGTAGAACAAGCAGTTGTGTCACCAGCCTCCACCTTGGAGCAAGCGGGAGCTTCATTTGCTCATCCACTTGCGCAGCAGGCGCTTTTTCAGGGAGGCGCGTTCCTGCGGATTGCGTCCCTTGTGGTTGGCGATGCGATCCGCCGTTGTGACCGGACGCTTGATGGGCCAGAGTAGGGGCGGCCAGCCATCATTCGCCGCCGTCCAGGCCTCCATGGCACAAGCTGTCTGGGGACAGCGCCGTCAATTGCGATAGCGTTGCCTGTACCTCTTCCAGATTGGCCATCATGTGGGAAATCTGGTCATCCAGATCGCTGGCCAGCTCGAATAGATAGGCAACCTGGCTGCGCGATACCGCGTTGATGACGGCCGAAAAGTCGAAGCAGCCGGTCGGCGAAATTTCTTCCCGTACGTCCGGTCAAGGCGCTATACCGGCCGTCCGCCCGATGTGCCGCCAACGGCCGCTTCGGCCGACGAGGAGTCATTGAAGCCGACCGCACACCCGTCTCCTTTACGCGGCACAGCGGACGTTTGCGTCACAATTGACGTCGCAGCACTTCGAACAGCTCTTGCCGGCCCGCGGCAACCATCGGCTGCAGAGTCCTGGCTACTTGTGTCCACCGCGCGCCCGCAGCTCGGTCTGTCGTCAGATTGTGTCAGGCAAGACCTCTCGCCTGAACCATGTCCGTTCCCAAGTGCAAACCTGGGGCGCACAACCTCGCAGCAACACGGAGAATTTCACCGGCCCGCCAGCGCCAAGATCCGCTTTCCGCAAAGGGCTGCATCACCCCTCTGGGGAAAGCCCGGCGTTGCCGCCGGAGGTTTATCGGGGATCGCGTCACCGGTAGCGTTCCAGCACCCGATCCCGAATCACTTCGGGATCGAGGCCAGAGAGCGCGCAGCACGCGTAGTACGAGAAGGCGTTCGAGCAATCCCACGGGGACAGCAGCCAGTCGAGGATCTCCACCCGTGTGGCGGCGCAGACCCTCGAATCGAACAGAGCGCGCAGCGACTTGTGCAGCAGGCGCCTGTGGAGCCTGACGAGGTCATCGTCAGCCCACGGGTAACCTTCGTCAGGTGCCTCTGCTCGCTGTGCACGGACCGACGCCTTTCGTCGTGGGCTCGGGCCATCGGCCCTGGATAGAGACACCGCGATCGCTTTCTCGCGGGGCGCTCATTTCGCTACGCCGACAATCGCACTGGCCGGTGAAGCCGTGTCGGTCAACACTGCCTTACGGCTGCGATAGGCGCGAAGCAACTGCTCAAGATCGCCGTCGTCGGCGGCGTCTTCAGCCTTGGCGTAGCGTTCGTCGAGGTCATCAACGGATGCGGCCTGGCTGATGCTGGTGAGGAGCACATGGAGCGGCGGGTTGCCGCCTTCACGACCGGACTTCTGGTCGCCCGCCCCCGCCTCGTTACTCTTCGATTCACTTGATTCGTCGTCGATGATCGGAGCCCAGGAGCCGTCGATCGCCTCGGCCATCCCGATGTTCTGGGTCTTACCGCGTTCGTTGAGTTCGTCCATGGCCAGTGCCATGGCCAGCTCCGGCGATTTCGGTAGCAGATTGCACAGGCGGCGAATGGCCGTCTTGAGGCCCATCGGGACGAAATGCGTGTCCCAGGGACTCTCTTTTCGGTTCTTCTTCGCCATCTGGTACCCGCGGGAGTGGTCACGTACCCACTCGACCTGCTCCTTCGACAAGGCGTGGAAGGTGCGTGAGCCATCCGTGAACACCGCGACTGCGTAGAAACCGGCGATCGCTCCGCGCTCGTCGTCGGACGCCGGAAAGCCGTTCTTCTTCAACGGCTCGTGCATCAAGGAACGGTTGAGGCCCAGGACGATGTCGAACTTGTCGTTGATCCGCACTTCGTGCGCATAGATGTCCTGCACGCTGCCGCTGTTGCGCGCGAGTTTCACGAGCCCCTGATAGCCGGGAATCAACTGGCACTGGCTACCGAAGGCGACGAGATGCGCTTCGCCCATCAGGCCGATTTGCAGACCGAGCTGACAAGACTGGATGACCGCCGCGACGACACTGCGTGGCTCCACTTCAGACAGCTTCGGATTCATGCGAAACGCAGTCAGTGCGATCCGCGCCATGCGCTCCGCACTGAGATGCTTGGGCAGAGCGCGGGCGATTTCGCCCTTGAGCTGTTCGAGCATCGCTGGAAAAGACACCACGCTGGTCGTATTCCCCTGGCGGGCGCTCTGGATGTTACGCAAGGTTTGAGACATGGTTTCCTCCAAATACAAATGGCGGAGACACCATGCCTCCCGGAGCGGGGACTGGTCTCCCCGCCGGGGTTGATAAACTAAAAATAGCCGCCGATCAGGCGGCGTCGAACTCGAAGGCGTCGGCGTTGGCAGCCCAACGCGGTAGCGAGATCAATTCGATCTCACCCCCGGGCTGGTAAGCCGGCCAGCTGCCAGAATCCTGGCACCACTTCAGAAGCTGCAGTGCTGCCCGGTACTTCTTGCGACCGACCTCGATGATTTCGGGGTCAGCCCGGTAAAGCGCCACGGCATGGGGTGCCTCCTTCTCGACGGCGACAAAGAGAAAGGGCAGCTCCGTGCCGGTCACGGCTTTCATTCCATCGACGTAGAACGCCGCTTGAATGTCGTAGCCGAGGTTGGCGATGGCGCGAGAAAAGCCCCGACTGCTGGCATCGACACAGCTCTTGAGATCGACCACGGCCGTCCCGTTGAACCAGTCCGGACGACAGCGACAGGGGATCCCGGTGAGCGGGTCTGTCCAGAACGCCGACAGCTCGGCTTCTCCTTGCTTGAACAGGCGGGCCGCCCCCTCGTGCGCGTGAACGGCGGCGCGCACTCGGGTCAATGTCGCCAGGTCGTCGGAAGTGATCAGGGTTTTGCCCTGATTCTCTTGCTCGAAGCGGGCGGCGGCTTCCTTGCCTTCCTTGGTGCGGCGATCAAACTTCTCGACCACTGCGAACTCTTCGGAAAAACGATCCGGTTCGAGGACGTGGGTGTGAACCGCGGTACCAAACGCCATCGCCGGCGTGGGTGGCGACGGATGATCGAGGGCTTCGCGCAGATGCGCGGGGCTCTTGAGCAGTTTGATGATTCCCGAATGGCCGATCGATTGATCCGCGTGGTATTGCTTGGCCGGCATGCGCAGCAGGCCAGGATGTTTGACGTCCATGGTGCCTCCAGAAGAAAAAAAGCCGGAGTCACCTGCCCCTTCCGGAGATGGCCTCCCCGGCTGGGTGGATGAAAATGCTGTTTGTTTCGTGCGGCCAGCTACCGCGACTTGCTCGGGCGAAGAATCGCTCGATCAAAGGCTGCTTTCCGGAGGGCGCTTTGGAAACGCACTCGGGAAAGCCCCGGCAAGCCGGGGCGTGGTTCAGTTCGCTGCTTGTTCTTGCTTCGAGAGGATCAGAGCCCGTCGGAGCAGCCGGCGGGTTTCCGGGTCGGTGCGCCCTGCCTGGAGTCTCTGGTGGAGATCGCAAGCACGCGCCATCGACAGCGCCGAAAAAAGCCGAACGAGAAGCGGGTTGGATTGCACGACTTGATCGTGTGCGGGGTCGAAAGCCATCTTCAGAGCCCCAGCGCGCGAATGATCGGACGGCTGATGATCCAGCCGGTGATGCAGCAAGAAAGAAGAACGAGTGCCATGAGATGCCTCCATTAAGAAATAAAGGGCATCCCTCCCCTGATGCGGAGGCGATGCCCCGCAGGGGGATGAGCGTTCAGGCGATCACTTCAAACGAAGCCTCACCGCTCTTGGCGGGATCGATGTCGATCCCGGTCCGGCGCTGGTAAGCCGGTCGGTCGTATTGCTGCCAAAGGGTGCTCGTGACCTTCACCGGTTCGGACGCTGCCGTCGCTTCGGGTCTACGGTTCAACAAGCTCTTGAGGCCCTGTGCTGAGCAACGGAGAAACGACAGAAGCAAGTGAAGCCCTGCCAGCATGGCGAGGACGAGAATGACACGTTCCATGAGCGAACCTCCTGAGGTAGAGGACGGTCGGCTCCCGGCCCGGGAGAATGACCGCCCGGTGGGGAAAAAACGTGACGACCGACTTAGAACGGCTCCATGGCCGGCACTTCGTCGACGGCTGCACTGCTTGCCTGATCAGACGAAACCGTGTCGGAACGACGCGGGACGGAACCCGATGCTTTGGCGTCCTTCGCCGATGGACGAGCGCCGAGCATCTGCATTTCGCTGCCGATGATCTCGACAACGTAGCGATCCTGACCTGCGCTGTCCTGCCACTTGCGGGTCTGGATGCGACCTTCGACGTAGATCGGAGAGCCCTTCCTGAGGTACTCGCCGACGACTTCAGCTGTACGGTTGAAGAAGACCACTCGGTGCCATTCGGTGGTCTCCTTGCGTTCACCAGACGACTTGTCCTTGCTGATCTCCGTGGTCGCGATCCGGATGGTGGCGATCGCTTCTCGGTTCTGGGTGTAGCGAACCTCGGGGTCGGCGCCGAGATGGCCGATGAGGGTGACTCTGTTCAACGAGGGCATATGGCCTCCTGACAAGAAAGGCAGGGACGCCGCCGTATCCTGACGGGGCTACCCCGCCGGGGGTTGGAGAGAATGCTGTTTATGAAGAAGGCCAGCTACCTTCACTTCGATCGTCATAGACGGAACGAGAGATGGCTGAATTCTCTGCCGCCACGGTCCTCGCAGGAGTTTGAAATGCGGCGCTTCTGGGCGCTTTTCGAAGGTCGCGCTCGCAGTGCAAGCGATACGCTGGGCTTGATCGACACTCCGGGAGACGGCAGATGGCACAGCGACAGAGGAACGATTCGACGCACATTCCATCGGTCCGGCAGGACAACAGCCGGCCCTTCCTGACGCAGAAGGCCTTGCTCAATTCACTGCACGCGCAGCAGATCTTCGACCGTGGCTACGAGATGTGCGCCAACGCGCTGTTCTCGTTGAGCGTGGTCCTGCGATTCATCGGCAGCGAAGAGCAGGCGCAGGAAGTCGATGCCTTGGTCGACACTCAGATCGACCAGACACTGGCGGAGATTCGCAAGGAGTCGCTGCGGCTGAAGGAAGTTGCCGAGGGGAACGGCATCGAAACTGCGATCGGCTACACCAGTGCCAAGACCATCGATGTGCAGATCACCTCGCCGCGCTCGATCAGGTACCTGGCGATCATCCGCGAGTTCGACGGGATGATGGCCCACCTGGATGCGCTGTGGCTGTCATGCGTCATCACCGACAGCCAGTACGCGCGCGGGGTCTATGAATGGAAGCGGCGAATTCTTCGTCTGGCCGGACAGATCCGGCAGCTCGCTACGCGTGCGGTGCTGGCGGCACGGCGGAAGGAAACGGCGAGCGAGACGGTGGCTGACGCGAGCGAGGGTCCGGTGGTGGACGCTGACGAGCTGGCGATAGAAGTCGCGACTGAAAAGCTCGCCGAAAGAGACTGAAGGAACGGACGCGGTTTTGGGAAAGAGGGCTAATACGGCTGAACGTGGCCTCTTTGCTGGTGATCAGCGCAATGATCGCCGCCGCCGTCGACATCACCGCGGATTGGCTGGACCAGGCCGAGAAACGTGTAATCCGCTTCGCGATCAAATCGCTCCGACCGGAGCCTCTGTCCTCCGCCCGTCCCGGTAAGCACGGCAATCCTCTCAACTTAGCATAAATGCATAGTTCCGACCGCGGCTTGAATGCTGCCCATTTTCAGTAAGTATTCGGTGAACCCGTAGCCCCGGTTTTTTTGGTGGGCGAGCTTCCGTCAGCGATTGGCGGGCAGCCCGGAGATCTGAACTGGACACAGCAGCGGAAATCCGGCACCATGCGGCGCATGGGCACGGCTACGGACATTATCTGCGGAGGATCGGCGGCAAGTCACCGCCAAGTGGCGCCGTTCGCCGAGGTGTTGGTGACGTTGACCAAGGAGCAGGAAATCAAGCTCCGTTGGGAGGCCAACTTCTGGCGCAGCCAACATCGGCAAGCGCTGGTCCGTTTGACGGAATCGGAGGCCGCTCATCGGGTGGAAATGGCGCGTGCGGCGGAGCAAGCGGCGGCGCGTGCGGCGGAGCAAGCGGCGGCGCGTGAGGCGGCCTTGCGTAGCGAGCTCGAGCAGGCCCAGGGCCGGATCCGCGATCTGCAAAAACGCCTGTTTGGTCGCAAGTCAGAACGCTCTTCGGGAGCCGAGAAGAACCCGGCAGCAGACCAGAAGTCGTCGCGGGGTCGAGGTCATCAACCGGGAGCAACGGGTCACGGGCGGAATCCGGAAAGCCACTTGCCGACGCAGATCGAGGTCATCGACATCGACTGCCCGCATTGCCCGGACTGTGGTCTGAGCTACGTCGACTTTCCCGGCACAGAAGACAGTGAAGTTCTCGAGATCGAGGTCAAAGCCTACCGCCGGAAGATCTGCCGGCGGCGCTACCGGCGGACCTGTCAGTGCCCGGGCGCCCGCGGCATTCTGACCGCGCCACCGCCGGCACGATTGATCCCGCGTGGAAAGTACGGCGTGTCGATTTGGGTGCACTTGCTGCTGTCGAAGTTCTTGTACGGCCAGCCGACGCATCGGCTTCTACGAGACTGGTCCGACCACCAACTGAGGCTTTCGGCAGGAACGGTGGCCGGCGGACTTCGTGCCTTGGCACCGCTGTTCGAGCCGCTTGAAGAAGCACTGCTTGGCCGACTGCGTCGCGAGAAACAGTGGCACGCGGACGAGACTCGCTGGCGGGTTTTTGCCGAGACCGAAGGGAAGGTCGGACATCGCTGGTATTTCTGGGTGTTCCACGGCCCATCGGTCATCCACTTCGTGCTCGACCCGAGCCGCTCGGCGGCGGTGCCGATCCGGGAACTCTCCGGTAGCGCCGGAGGCGTCATCATCTGTGATCGCTACGCGGGCTACAAGAAACTCGCGCGAGTCCTTGACCACTTCGTTCTGGCCTTCTGCTGGGCACATCAGCGGCGTGACTTCCTGGAACTGGCCAACGCCCATCCGGAACTCGCGGACTGGGCACTGGCCTGGGTTGAGCAGATCGCTCAGCTCTACCACTTGAATGGACGGCGCCTGGAAGTCCGTAGCGACCCCGTACAGTGGGCCGAACGCGACCGCCTCTTGCGGCAGGCGATCGTGCAGATGGCCAGTCAGCGCGAACGCGAACTGGCAAACCCGGCGCTCAAAATGCCGGCGAGCAAGGTGCTGCGAAGCATGCACAAGCATTGGTCCGGCTTGACCGTGTTTGTCGACCGCCCCGAGGTGGCGATGGACAATAATGCCGCCGAACGCGCCCAGCGTACGCCGGTGGTCGCACGCAAGAACTTCTATGGGTCGGGTAGTCACTGGTCCGGCGCTCTCGCCGCGACGATGTTCAGCCTGCTGCTGACGCTGCGCTTGTGGAAAATCAACCCGCGCATCTGGCTGACGGCTTATCTGGAAGCCTGCGCCGCCAACGGCAACCAGCCGCCAGCGGACTTGAGCGCCTTTCTGCCCTGGGCGATGGCGACCGATCGTCTGGCCCAGATGCGTGCCATCCCGGTCAATCAGACACCTTCCATCGATAGCTCGTGAAGCCTTATTGCGGGCGCCACTTTACCGCCGACGAACTGCAGACGATCCGCGGCCTGATCGAGGCCCCTCCCGGCGCCAGCCGCGCACAACTCTCGCGTCAGGTGTGCGAGCTCTTCGACTGGCGCAAGCCCAATGGTGAGCTGAAGGATATGACCTGCCGGGTGGCCATGCTGCGCATGCAAGCCGACGGCCTGCTCACCCTGCCGGCTGCACGACGGACCGCTCCTCGCCAACCCGAGTATCGGCCCACGCACGCCACCGATCCACAACCCTTGCTCACTCAGCCGGTGCATGAACTGCCGCCTCTCTCGGTGCGACAGGTCGTCGGTTCCGCGAACTCGCGTCTGTGGAACGAGTACATCGCTCGTTACCACTATCTCGGCCACACGCCCATGGCCGGCAGTCAGAGCCGATACTTCGTCTTCGCCGGCGAGACACTCGTCGCCTTGCTCAGCTTCGCCGCCAGCGCCTGGAAACTCGCCGCGCGCGAGCAATTCATCGGTTGGCACGATGAGCAGCGACAAAGGAACCTGCAACTGGTGGTGAACAATGCCCGCTTTCTGATCCTGCCCTGGATCCAGTGCAAGGGCCTGGCCTCCAAGATCCTCTCGCTCATGCAGCGGCAACTGCCCAAGGACTGGCTGGCGCGCTACGGTTACCGCCCCGTGCTGCTCGAAACCTTCGTCGAGACCCCCCGCCATCGCGGCACCTGCTACCAGGCCGCCAACTGGATCAAGGTCGGCCAAACCGCCGGCCGAGGCAAGAAGTGCCCCACCAGCAAGCCCATCCTCCCGATCAAGGATATCTGGCTCTATCCCCTTCACAGAGCCTTCCGATCAATCCTCTGCCGCTAACCGGCCTCGCCAACGGCGCTGGCTCACTACGGGTTGGCCGAATACTTACCATTTTCATTGCATAATTGCGCTGTAACGTATTGTTTATAAAGGGTAATTGTATGACGCCCTTCATATGCTAAAGTAATTAACGGGCTTGCCAACTATCTGTTTTCACAGGAATTATTGGAAAACGCCCGTCTCAAGCCGAAGTATTTCACCCGCAACCGCACGCTCAGCTTCCCAACCGTCCTGACTTTCTTGCTGTCGGGCGTACAGGGTGCGGTCCAAGGTGAACTGGACCAGTTCTTTGCCAACCTGAGAAATCGTGCGGACTCGGTGCGCTTGGTGAGCGCCCAGGCTTTCTGCAAGGCGCGCTACAAGATCGGTGCTTTGGTGTTCGGTGACGTCAATCAGAAGTTGATGGCCCTGGTCGAAGAGCATCTGCCGGTGCCGCGATGGCAGGGTCTGCGGATAGTGGCTAGCGATACCGCGGCGGTCCGGCTGACGACGATGAAAGACGGGGTACGGTCGATCGTTACCGGTGCGGCGTTTGGCCTGTACTTGCCAGGAATTGAGATGTTCCTTCACTTCGCGTTGCAGCATGGCGCGTGTGACGAGCGCCAGATGCTCTTCGAGGTGATCGAGCGGCTGCAGGTCGACGACCTGCTGGTCCTTGACCGCGGCTTTCCTTGCCGCTGGCTGGCGGCAGCACTGACCGCACGCGGGATTCCTTTCTGTATTCGCTGTGACATGTCCCGTGGATTCAAGGTGGTACGTGAGTTCATGCGCTCGGGGCAGAGCGAGCAGTTGGTGATCCTGCGTGCGCCGAGCGCGCGCGATGCGCAGGACTACGAGTGCCCGGCGACGCCGACAACGGTTCGCCTGGTGCGGGTGATCACGCCGAACGGGCGGCAACATGTGGTGATGACTTCGCTGCTCGACGCCGTCGCGTTCCCGACGGCCGTCTTCGGTGCTTTGTACCACGGCCGTTGGCGGATCGAAGAAGCATTTCGCCGGCTCAAGCATCGCTTGGGACTCGAACATACCTCCGGCTTGTCCTGGCAAGCGGCCAATCAGGACTTCGGTGCCAAGGCCGTCTTCGACAACCTCAATGCCCTGGCTGCCTACGTCGCCACCGACGCGCATCTGGACCCCGATTCGCCATGGAAGATCAACCGTACCTTGGCGATCGACAAGATCAAGCGCCAGATCGGCCGATGGTTGCTCGCCGCCGGTGCGACGACGCGGCGATTGAAGCCCCTCATTCACGAGATCGCCGCCAACCTCCAGAAGTTTGTCGCCGGCCGCTCCAAACCTCGACCGCCGCAGCGAAAACCGCATCGGTATCACGCCTACAAGCCGGTATGACGAAATGCTAAGTTGAGAGGATTGGTAAGCACGGGGAGGCCGGAGCCCTCAGCCGATCACACTGCCGTCGCTATGGCCACGACCGCCGGCCCCGTCTTCAATCTGTCCAGATAGTCGGCCCATTGCTCCATCATTACCCGTCTCTCTTTCAAGAACCTTGTACGGTTGTAGGCGGTGCCCAAAGCGTCAGGTACCGAATGGGCAAGCTGATGTTCAATGACTTCGGGTTTGATGAGTAATTCCTCGTGGAGGATCGTCCGCGCCATCGCCCGAAAACCATGCCCCGTGATCTCGGTTCTGGTGTCGTACCCCATCCTCCGCAAGGCGGCATTAATCGCAGCGTCGCTCATTGCCTTCTGCGGATCCCGTCCCGGAAAAACGTATCGTCCGCGCCCGGTCAGAGCGCGCAGTTCACGCAGAATCGCCACGGATTGAGGCACAAGTGGAACAAGGTGCTCAGTCTTGGTTTTCGTTACCAGATAACGCCATTCACCCTTGTCCAAGTCGAACCCCGACCATTCTGCCCGGCGCAACTCGCCAGGGCGAACGAACAACATGGGGGCGAGCAGCAAAGCGCTCTTGACCACGAATGTCCCCCGGAAAGCGTCGATCGCCCGCATGAGCGCAGCAACCTCCGTTGGCGTCGTGATGGCCGCGAAGTGTTCAGCCTTTGGGGCTGGTATTGCGCCCCTCAGATCTGGGCAAGGGTCGCGTTCAGCACGGCCGGTGGCGATCGCGTATCGGAATGCCCGACTGATTTCGCTGCGCACTCGATGCGCTGTGTAGCGCGCACCGCGTTCGTCGATTCGGCGTAACACGCTGAGCACGTCGGGAGCTGTAATCTCGGAAGTTGCCTTCGCCCCCAACCAAGGGAAGACGTCGTTCTCCATCCGTGCCAACGTTTTGACGTGCTGTGCGGGTTCCACTGTGCCTTTGCGTTGATCAAGCCATTCGCGGCACAGGACCTCGAAGGTGTTTACTGACCGTTCCACCCGCGCAGCTTTTTGCGCCCTCCGAGTCACGCCGGGGTCAACGTCGTTGGCCAAGAGCTTCCGTGCTGCGTCCCGACGTTCCCTGGCATCCTTCAAGCTCACATCGGGGTATACCCCCAAGGACAGCCGCTTCTCTTTTCCATCAAACCGATATTTCAACCGCCACAGCTTCCCACCGCTGGGTGCGATTTCCACGTACAGCCCGCCACCGTCAAACATTCGAACAGGTTTGTCGCTTGGCTTGGCGTTGCGAAGGGTGACGTCCGTTAGGGGCATGGGGGCATCCTTGATCTGCCAAAAGCAATATGCCCCCGATTGTGCCCCCAAAAGATTCCGGATTGCAATAGACAGACCGGGTCTTTCGTGGACAAAGAAAAGCAAAACTCCTTGTATTTAATAGAGTATTTGCCATATCTTGGATTGCTTTGGACTGTTCTTTGGTGCCCAGGAAGGGAATCGAACCCCCACACCTTGCGGCGGCAGGACCTAAACCTGCTGCGTCTACCAATTTCGCCACCTGGGCACTAGCGCGCACAGCGCTGAACACACTGAACACGTCGTCGAGGGCTCGGTCGGCACGCCGACTGCCCTGCGCCAGAGCGGCATTCTACTCGCGACAGCCCTATACTGTCAGCTGCCAAATGCTCATGACTCATCGACGCCCGCCGGCCGACGAAAACCATGCGCCTTGCTCGCCCAGGCGGCCAGCGATCGATCGCCCAACTCCTCCTCTCACTCTTACCCGTCGCTCGCCTGCGCGATCAAGCTCCTCGGCAACTCCACGATGCCTGTCGACCATTACGAAAATTTCCCTGTTGCATCGTTCCTGCTGCCGCGACGCTTGCGCCGACCGATCGAGAGCATCTATCGTTTTGCCCGCGGTGCCGACGACATCGCCGACGAAGGCCAGATCAGCGATGCGCTGCGCCTGCAGGGCCTGGACGTTTACCGCGCCGAGCTGGCGCGCATCGAGGCCGGCGAAGTTCCGGCGACGCCCGCCTTCCAGGAGTTGGCACACGTCATCGAAGAGTGGCGCTTGCCGCTGCAGCTCTTCCGCGACCTGCTCGACGCGTTTTCGCAGGACGTCGTCAAGAAGCGCTACGCCGACTACCCGGAGCTGCTCGACTACTGTCGGCGCTCGGCCAATCCGGTTGGCCGCCTGCTGGTGCACCTCGTCGACCGTGCCAGCGAAGACAATCTGCGCCGCTCGGACTGCATCTGCACGGCCCTGCAACTGGTCAATTTCTGGCAGGACATCGCCATCGACTGGCAGAAGGAGCGGGTCTATCTGCCACAAGGCGACCTGCAGCGCTTTGCCGTTGCCGAGCAGCAGATTGCCGCCGGCCGCAGCAACGCCGAGTGGACCGAACTGCTCGCCTTCCAGACCGAGCGGACGCGCGCCCTGATGATCGAAGGCGCGCCGCTGGTCCATCAGCTGCCGGGCCGGATGGGCTGGGAAATTCGCTTGACGGTCCAGGGTGGCCTGCGCATCCTGGAGAGGATTCGCCACGTTCGCGGCGACGTCTTCACGCAGCGGCCGCAGCTCGGCGCGGGCGACTGGCTGCGCATCGGCCAACGCGCACTGTTCATGTGAGCCCGCCGGATACGTCCATTCGGCCAAGCCATGTCAACGTCACTGCCTTAACGCTCATGACCTGTCGAGACACCCCCGCATCATGAAAACCACGACTATTTCCCGCAACAGCGAGCGTTCTCCCGTATCCGGCGAACGGCGATTGCTGCGTCGCCGACGCGACTTGCAGGCCAGGGCGTGAGTAGCGAGCCCGCCGGCGAGCTGTTCGTCTGGTCGATGATCGTCGGCATCGGCGTCGCCACCTTCCTGATCCGCTTCGCGCCGATCGCCCTGCTGTCGCGCTTCGAACTGCCGGCATGGCTCAAGCGGGCCTTGCGCTACGTACCGCCGGCGGTGATGGCGGCGATCATTGGCCCGCCGTTGTTTTTTGCCAGTGGCGCGCCTACCATGAACGCGGACCTGCCACGCATCGCTGCTGCCACGCTGGCGGCGGTGGTCGCCTGGCGAACACGCAGCACCTTGTGGACCGTCGTTTCCGGCATGCTCGCGCTGTGGGGCCTGCAAGCCGTGCTCACCTGACGGTGATGACCACACCGCAAGCAACCGATCAACTCACCCACTTACCGATAAGGCCGACCATGCTTACCGAAGAAGAGATCACCGATACCCGCGCCACCCTCGCCGAACTGCAGGTCGAGCATCAAGACCTCGACCTGGTCATCGATCACCTGCTGCTCAGCCCGCCGCCCGACGACCTCCTGGTCCGCCGTCTCAAGAAGCGCAAGCTGCTGCTCAAGGACCGGATCACTCAGCTTGAAGGCATTCTGGAGCCCGATGTCCAGGCCTGAGCACGCAGCCGCCGAGCGCTCAAGAACGCGCCTGACGAAAATCACGCGATGGAACTGAAGGTCGCCGGCCAGCGCTGCCGCGTCGCCACTGGCGGCCGCGCGTTCGACCCGGCGGCGTCGGCCTTGCCGCCGCTGCTGCTGATTCACGGCGCCGCCAACGACCGCGACTGCTGGCACAGCGTCGCCGCTGGCCTGGCCGCCGCCGGCTGCGCGGTGCTGGCGCCCGACCTGCCCGGACACGGGCTGTCGGCGGGGCCGCCCTTGCGCAGCATCGAAGCGCTCGCCGACTGGCTGCCGGCACTGCTCGACGCCGCCGCTGTCGAGCAGGCGGTGCTGGTCGGCCACTCGATGGGTTCGCTGGTCGCCCTCGAATGCGCCGCGCGGCAGCCGCAACGCGTCAGCCGCCTGGCGCTGCTCGGCGCCTCGGCGCCGATGCCGGTCGCCGAGGCCTTGCTCGGCCGCGCGGCGACGCATCCGGACAGCGTCTGTCGCCTGATGACCGAGTATTCGCACACGCAGCAGTTCCTGCTCACCGGTAGCAGCGGACACGGCGTCTGGGGACCCGGCGTGACGCTGGCGATCATGCGCCGCAGCCCGCCTGGCGTGCTGGCGATCGACCTCGCCAACTGCAACGACTACCGGCATGGCCTCGAAGCCGCGGCGCAAGTCGCGTGCCCGACGCTGCTGCTGGTCGGACGGCGCGACCGCATGACGCCGCGCCGCAACCTGCCGCCCTTGCAAGCGGCGCTGCGCCAGGTCGTTGGCGCCGAGATCGCCAACTGCGGACACGCGATAATGAACGAACAGCCGCGTGCGGTCGTCGAGCAGTTGCTGCGTTTCCTCGCCCGGCCGGCTACGCCGGCGGCGGCAGCGTAGCCGGCTGGCGCTTGCCGTCGCCGGCACGCGCCAGGACGATCACCGCGCCGAGGATGATCGCGCCGCCGACGCTCTGCCACGGACCGATCGCCTCACCGAGAAAGATCGCTGCCAGGACGACGGTCACCACCGGTTCGAGCGTCGACAGCGTCGCCGCGTCGGCCGCACCAAGCCGCGCCATGCCGGCAAAGAAGCTGATGATCGCCACCGCCGTCGATAGCATCGCGATACTGCCAACCGCCGCCCAGGCCGCCGGCGACGCCGGCAGCGCGGCGCCTCGCCAGAGCACGATCAGGGCGAAGACCGCCGCCGCAGCGAGCATGATCACCGTCGCCGACGCAATCGCGCCGCTGACCGGCGTCACCCGTTCGCCGACGAGGATGTACACCGAGTAGATCAGCGCCGCCGCTACCCCCAGCAGGATGCCGAGCGCACTGCCGGCAAGACTGCCGCCGACCGCCAGACCGGTGCCGAACAAGGCCGCAGCGACCGCCGACATGCGCAGCGCCGACAATCGCCGCCGCGCCAGTAGCGCCGACAGGACGGTGACGATCGCCGGATAGAGATAGAGCAGCAGCGCCGTCAGCCCGGCGCTCGCGTACTGCAGCGCCGCGAAATAGCAGTACGACTCGCCGACGTAGCCGATCGCGCCCATCGCCAGCAGCTGCCAGAGGTTACGCCCGCGCGGCCAGGCAATGCCGCGCCACTGCATCAGCAGCGCCATCGCGCCGCCGGCCAGCGCAAAACGCAGGAACAGCATGCTCGGCAGGTCGACGCCATCGGCATAAGCCAGCTTGGCGAAAATCGGCATCGCCCCAAACCCCGCCGCCGAGGTAACGATGAAAGCGACGCCGGTCAGGCGAACGCGGGCCGCAGGATCAGCTAGCACGTTCAAGGTCAGGGACTCGGAGGCTCAACCCTGTTCTTGCGGGCTACGATGCGTGACAGTCGTCGTCTCATCCCCGAGCAATCGCACGTTTCACAATTCCAGCTCGGCAATCAGCGGCGCATGGTCCGAGCATCGCGCCCAGGCGCGGCCGTTCGGGACGTGCATGTCGAGAATCTGAAAACCGCGCACGTAGATGCGGTCCAGCGTCAGCCACGGCGCGAAGCTCGGGAAGGTGCGCGAGACGCTGGCGCGCGGGTCATTGGCCGTGCGCCACGAGAGCAGCCACTGCAGCATGCCTTGCGGTTGCGGCGCGGCCCGCGCGGCGACGGCGACTTCCTCGACGCCGAGGCGGTCGCGCAGCAGGCCATCGACGCGCTGCTGCCAGTCGTTGAAGTCGCCGGCAATGATCAGCGGCGCGTCGGCGGGGACTTCGCGCTGCACCAGGTCGGCGAGGAAAGTTGCCTGGCGGACGCGGCTGCGCTTGATCAGGCCGAAGTGCAGGCAGAGCAGGTGCACGTCCTGGCCTTCGCCGGGGCCGACGCGCAGCACGGCGTGCAGCAGGCCGCGCTTTTCGAGCGCGTGGTCGGAGATGTCGTGGTTGACGAAGTTGACGATGCGGTGGCGCGAGAGGATCGCGTTGCCGTGATGGCCGTGCGGGTAGACGGCATTCATGCCGTAGGCGCGATGCGCGTAGGCGCCAAAGGAGAGGAACTCGAGCTGCGTGCCGAGTGGCTGGTCGGGGTGCTGCGCCAGCCGCTCGTTGCACTCCTGCACTTCCTGCAGGAAGACGATGTCGGCGTCGATCGCCTGCAAGGCCTGGCGGACGTCGTGGATGCGCGGCCGCCCGCGGATGCCGGTGACGCCTTTATGGATGTTGTAGGTGGCAACCCGGAGCTTCATGGCTGGGCCTGGTAGTTGCCGCGTCGCTCTGGCGTCACGGCAGGCGTTCGAAAGAGCGATCGATCAGTGTCGGATCGTCGAAATGACGCCGCCCGACGAAGGCCGTCGCGTGGCGTCCCCATTGTCGCATCTGGCCAGCGCTGGCGATACCCATCGGCCAGAAGTAGAAACGCTCGGCACGCTCGCTACCGGCGATCAGTCCGTCCGGGCCGAAAGCGCTGCGCGTGCCGCCAGCGGGCAGCGGCAACGCCCGCAACTGGTCGTCGTCGAGCAGGGCCAGGCGCACGCCGTCGTCGCCACCCGCCGGCGCGATGTCGACGCGCTGCAGATAGTGCGTGCCGCTGGCGAGGTGCAGGACGACGCGTTCGTCGGCGGCCGGCGCGCGCACGCTCTGCGGGACGAACGCGCCTTCGTCCATGGTTTCGGGTTGCGGCCGCGCGCGCGCACGCTCGGTCGGGATGAACAGGTGATAGCAGCCGCAGGGGTGGATGCTGTCGTAGACCAGCGGCGCACCGTCGTCGGCCAGCGTCACGCGCCACAGCAGCCCGTCGAGGCGGCCGGCGACGACGTCGAGCGCGTGCGCCGGCGGCCGCGCCGAAAACCAAGCGCTATAGACCAGTTGCAGCAACCAGCGCCCGCCCATCCGGGTATACGCGGCGCGCGCGTAGAGCACCGGCTGCTCGACCGCGATGCCGATGCGCAGCGCGCCGTTGTCGCTCTGCCAGGCGAGCGCGCCGGGGCGATCGTTGTCGTCGGCGGTGGCGATCAGCAGCCGCGGTGCATGGCGGACGAGCAGCGCCGCCAGCCGCTCCGGGGGGATTGGCGGCAGCCCGAGTTGGGGCGCCAGCGGCAGCCTCGGCAGCGCGCCCAGTGGCGCCGCCGGGGAATAGGCAACTTGCGGCAGGCTCGCTCGACCGCTAGCGCCAGCGGCCGCGGCAAAATCGGCCAGCGTGTCGCGCTGCCAGCGACGAATCCCGGCGGCGAAGGCATAGCGCGTCAGCGTGTAGAGGCCGAGCGCGCGCTGCGTCGTCGAGTAATCGTCGGCAACCTGCGCGGCGGCGAGCAGCGCCGCGAGCTGCTGCCGGTCGGCACGCGCCAGCAGCCGCCGGCAGGCGGCCAGAGCGGCGGCGGCTTCGGCGTCGTGCTGACCGGCGTTGCGCAACTCGATGCGGCGCGCGCTATCGTCCAGCGCCGCCAAAGCCGCCGTCCACTCGTTGGCGCGCGGCGCGTCATTGGCGACGTCGGCGCTGGTCGCCAGCAGCGCCAGCGAGCGGTCGACGCGCAAATGCGGGAAACCGGCAAGACGCGGCGCCTGCGCATCGCGCGTTCCGGCCGCGTCGATCAGCGCGTCGCTGGCCTGAAAGAGGCGCGCGCAATCGCCCAGCGCGTCGTCGAGCTGCAGGCGCTGCGCCACCGGCGGCGGCTGATAGGGGTCGACGCTGGCGCAGCCGACGATGACGGCGCAGCCCAGGGTAATGGCCAGCGCACGCATCAGCCGGCGGGCTCGGCGGCGGCGAGTGCCGCCTGACGGCGGGCGATCTCGCGCAACATCGCGTCGAATTGTTCGCGCATCGTACGGCGCACCGCGGCGACGCCGAATAGCCGGTCGATCAGTGGCGGCAGCGGCCGCTCCAGCGCGAAGCTCGCGTCGTAATCGAGGCGCACGCCGGCGCCCTGCGGCAAGCGGATCGGCGTCAGGCGGTAGGCGCCGGTGAAGCGGCGCAAGGTCGATTCGTCGCGCGCCGCCGCGTCGGCGGCGAGCTTGGCGACGATCGTCGTGTACGGCGTGTGCTCGACCAGCAGGCGGAGTTTTACGGGCAGGTCGACGAACCACACCGTGAACACGCCAATCTGCTCGATCGTCAGCCGCTCGCCGCGGCGTTCGAGAACGCGGGCGCGGGTCACGCCGGGGACGAATTCGCGCAGCCGCTCGTAATCGGTCAGCGTGCTCCAGACCAGCCGCTGGTCGGCGGCCAGTCGGGCGCTGGCGTGCACCACGTAGGTCTCGTCGTCGAGCAGCACGTCGAGCGCCACGTCGGCCGTTGGGGCAATCGAGGACTGTGCCAGCACCTTGCCACTGAAAGCCAGCGCCAGTGCGGCGCCGACGATCTGCAGGCAACGCCGACGCCCACTGCAGCGCAGGGGCCGGCAGTTGCGCGTATGGCCTGACGCCGGCCCGCCAGACCGAGCGCCTGTCGGCTGGCGCCGCTGGCACCGTGCTTTAATGTCTAAATCGATCATCGTGACTGGCGCAGCTTTAGCAAGGGGAGTGGTCGAAAGTATGCGAGCATAGCGCCTGGCCGGACTTTGTGCAGCCGCCGTGATTGGCTACAATCGGCAACTCTCGGACGATCGGCGAGCGCCGCAAGTGGGATTGGCCAGCCCGGCGACCATCCACGGGCTCGGGTGCTCAAGGAGCGATGGTCGCAGCGCAGACGACGACGCACGCCGCAGGCGTCGCCAGCCGACGACCGGTCGGCGACCGGAGCCGGCCTGAAACCGCATCATCAGGAAAGATCGTTGCCATGAAGCGTCATCAGACCCTGCAGGACCTGTCACGAGAGCACCACACGGCGCTCGCCCTGGCCCTCGCTGCGCGCCGCGCAGCGAGTTCGGGAGACCCGCAGCAAGTGGCTGCGACAGCGAGCCACTGCGTCGAGGTTTTTGCCGCCAGCCTCGAACCACACTTTGTCGTCGAAGAAACAAGCCTCCTGCCGGCGATGGCGCAGGCTGGCGAGCAAGAGCTGGTGGCGCGCACGCTGGCCGAGCACGCCGCGCTGCGGGCGCTGTTGACCGACCTGCCCGCTGGCGATGCCGTAACGCTGCTGCGCTTTGCCGACCTGCTGTCGGCGCACGTCCGCTTCGAAGAGCGTGAATTGTTCGAAGTGGCCCAGGCTGGCTTTGCTCGCTAGCGACGGCTTCCTGCATGGCTGTCAGCCGACGGCCTTCGCGCTGCTCCCCAAACTGTGCTGCAACCTTGGGCCGCCATGGCAAATATCCTGATCATCGACGACACACCGGAAGACCTGCTGCTCCTGCGCCGGGTACTGGGCACTCAGCATCATATCCGCGCGGTAAATTCCGGGCAGCGCGCCCTGGACGTGGCATCACGGCCGCCGCAACCCGACCTGATCCTGCTCGACGTCATAATCCCCGGCATGGACGGCTACGCGGTGCTCGCGGCTCTGCGGGAAAACCCGGCGACCACCGCGATCCCGGTGCTGATCGTCTCGTCGGTCGACAGCGACGACGATGAGGAGCGTGGCCTGGCACTCGGTGCGGCCGACTACATCAGCAAGCCGCTACGGGCGGCGGTCGTTGTCGCCCGCGTCCGTGCACACCTCGAACTGCAGGCGGCGCGCGAGCTGCTCCAGGACCACAGCCTGGAAACCGCGCGAGAGCTGCTACAGGACCGCAACCGCGGCCTGGAAGCCGACCGTGAGCTGCTGCAGGACCGCAACCACGACCTCGAGTTGCAGGTCGCCCGGCGGCTCGCCGACAACATGAAGATTCAGGACGTCAGCATCCGGGCGCTGGCGCGGCTGGCGGAAATTCGTGACCCGGAGACCGGCAACCACCTGCGCCGGACGCAAGGCTACGTCCGCACGCTGGCCGAGGAACTATCGTCGCATCCGAGTTTCGCCGCCTTCCTGACGCCACACAACATCGATATCCTGGTCAAGTCGGCGCCCTTGCACGACCTCGGCAAAGTCGGCATCCCGGACCACATCCTGCGCAAACCGGGCAAGCTGACGGCCGACGAATGGCTGATCATGAAGACCCACAGCTATCTCGGCTATCGGGCGATCGAACAGGCCGAACACGACGCCGAACAGCCGATCGAATTCCTCAGCATGGCCAAGGAGGTGGCGCACTATCACCATGAAAAATGGGATGGTTCGGGCTATCCGGAGGGGCTCGCCGGCGAGGCGATACCGATTTCCGCGCGCCTGATGGCGCTGGCCGACGTCTTCGACGCGCTGCTCGCGCAGCGCGTTTACAAGGGCGCGTTGCCGCTCGAGCAAGCGCTGCAGATCATCACCGACGGCCGCGGCAGCCACTTCGACGCGCGCGTGGTCGACGCTTTTTTCGCCTGCCAGGGCGAATTCCTGGCGATCGCCGCGCGCCACGCCGAGAGCGAGGCCTGAGCGTCGATGCAAGAGACATGCGGCGGGCGTGCGCCGGCAGGCCGCGTTTCCATTAGAATCAGGCCTGCGGTCAATCAGGCCGAAAGCCAGGAGACCGCCCGATGACCTTGCAGAGCAAGCCCAATACCGACGACATTCGCATCCGCGAGATCAAGGAACTGGTGCCGCCGGCGCACGTCTTCCGCGAGTTTCCGGTCGGCGTCCGCGCGGCGACGACAACCTATGAGGCACGGCAGAACATCCACCGCATCCTGCACGGCGCCGACAACCGCTTGCTGGTGGTGATTGGTCCGTGCTCGATCCACGACGTCGATTCAGCGGTCGAATACGCGACCCGCCTGCAGAAACAGGTCAAGCGCTTCGAAGACGATCTGCTGATCGTGATGCGCGTCTATTTCGAGAAGCCGCGGACGACGGTCGGCTGGAAGGGCCTGATCAACGATCCGCGTCTCGACAACAGTTTCCGGATCAACGAAGGACTGCGCCTGGCGCGCGGCCTGCTCCTGCAGCTCAACGACATGGGCCTGCCCTGTGCGACCGAGTTCCTCGACACGATCACGCCGCAGTACACCGCCGATCTGATTGCCTGGGGAGCGATCGGCGCGCGCACCACCGAGTCGCAGGTGCATCGTGAGCTGGCGTCCGGGCTGTCGTGCCCGGTCGGCTTCAAGAACGGCACCGACGGCAATATCCGGATCGCCATCGACGCCATCCGCGCCGCGCAATCGCCGCATCACTTTCTGTCGGTCACCAAGGCCGGCCACTCGGCGATCGTGTCGACCGCCGGCAACGAGGACTGCCATGTCATCCTGCGCGGCGGCAAAGAGCCAAACTACGGCGCCGCGCAGGTCGACGCCGCGTGCCAGGAAATCGCTGCCGCCGGACTCGCCGCGCGCTTGATGATCGACGCCTCGCACGCCAACAGCAGCAAGCGCTTCAAGCAACAGATCGAAGTCACCAGGGACACCGCCAGCCAGCTCGCCGCCGGCGACGAGCGGATCATCGGCGTGATGATCGAGTCACACCTGGTCGAAGGCCGTCAGGATCTGGCGCCGGGGCAGGCGCTCGAGTACGGCAAGAGCGTTACCGACGCGTGTCTGGGCTGGGAGGACTCGCTAACAGTCCTCGAACTACTCGCCAAAGGCGTGCGCGCACGCCGTCTGGTCGAAGCCGCGGCCTGAGCCGACGGCAGCCGCCAGCGCTCCGGGCAATCACCAGGCAAGAACGACAGAAAGCGGGGCCACCGCTTTCGCGGCGACCCCGCCGGCTTTGCTGCCGCCGCTGCCGCTCAACACTCGCAAGCAGGCGCTCGCGAGAGTCGCTCAGCGCAGCTTCATTTCCTTGTAGAGCACGTGCTTGCGGACTTTGGGATCGTATTTCTTGATCTCCATCTTGCCAGGCATCGTGCGCTTGTTCTTGGTCGTCGTGTAGAAGTGGCCGGTACCGGCTGTAGACTCGAGCTTGATCTTGTCACGCATGGCTGCTCTCCTTGTCAGATCTCGCCGCGCGCGCGCAAATCGGCGAGCACGACGTCGATGCCATTCTTGTCAATGGTGCGCAGACCGGCATTCGACACGCGCAAGCGCAGCCAGCGGTTCTCGTTCTCGATCCAGAATCGGCGATATTGCAGATTCGGAAGGAAGCGGCGCTTCGTTCTATTGTTGGCATGGGAAACATTGTTCCCCACCATCGGGCCCTTGCCCGTGACCTGGCAAACACGCGCCATGATTGTCGCTCCAATTGTCTGTGGGAAGAAAACCCGCAATTCTAGTCCAGGCAGCGGGTCAAACTCAAGCGTTTTGGCAGATCAATCGTTGCTAATTCGGCCGATCGGCGCTACAGCAGCCCCCGCTCGGCAAAGGAAAGTGGCGGCGTTTGCGCAGCAACGATGAAATGATCGAGCACCCGCACCTCGACCAGCGCCAGCACCTGCTTGAGCTCGGCGGTCAACAGCTCGTCGGCGCGCGACGGCTCGGCGACCCCCGAGGGGTGATTGTGCGCCAGCACGACCGCCGCCGCGTTGTGCCGCAGCGCCTGCTTGACGACCTCGCGCGGGTAGACGCTGGTTTGCGTCAAGGTGCCGCGAAACAGCTCGTCGGCGGCGATCAGGCGATTCTGCGCGTCCAGCCACAGGGCCATGAAGACTTCGTGCTGCAGGCCGGCGAGATGCAACCGCAGGTAGTCGCGAACGCCGCCCGGCGAGCCGAAGGTGACGCCCTGCTTGAGCTCCTCGCCGAGCGCCCGTCGCGCCATCTCCAGGACCGCCTGCAACTGTGCGTACTTGGCGGGCCCCATGCCGGGTATCGCCGAGAAATCGAGCCGACTGGCGGCAAACAGGCGCGTCAGGCTACCGAAGTGGGTGATCAGTTCGCGCGCCAGGTCGACCGCGCTCCGGCCCTTGCTGCCGACGCGCAAAAAAATTGCCAGCAATTCGGCATCCGACAGCGAAGCCGCGCCTTGCGCCAGCAGCCGCTCGCGCGGCCGCTCGTCCTCGGGCCAGTCGGTAATCGCCATCTCGACACCTCGCGTGACAGGTTCCGTCAGGTATTCTAGCGGTGCCGTGCTGCCAGCGATACTCCGGGCGCGGCGCGACATCCCCGGCCATCGCGAGCGCGATCCCGATCGGCGGCGACGGGCGCCCATGGTCATTCCAGGCGTCGCCGCCACCTTTACCCCCGAGCAACAAAAAAAGGGCCAGAGCGGCCTTGCTCAGTCTCGCCAAATCCTCACTCTTCCTGATTAAGCTGGGCGCCGACGAAGGTCCGCCGCTGACCATCGCGCGTCGTCCGCTCGGACGCGCGCCATCGACGATCATGGCGCGAGATCAAAGCGTCGATCCTGAAATATCGCCGCCGGATCGTCGCGATGAAAGCCTGAGTGAAAAAGTATCACGCGCCGGCAAAAATCATCCACGCGTCCATCGTCGCGATCGACGGTTCGATAGTGGCGATGGAACGATCGATGATGCGCATCGATCCCCATCGATGTCGAGCATTGATCGTTCCATGTGAGCGATACAACGATGACTGCGGAAGTACGAGCGCTGGATCAAAAAATATCGGCACTGGATCGTCAAGGGTGAAGAATGGATCAAAAAGATAGAAGCGTGATCGACGCGCATGCAGCGGCCGATCGAGCCGCTCCAGGCTTCGCTGGCGGCGATCGGCACGTCTATCGAAAACAGGCAGCGATCGCCGTCGCACGGCGAATTTTTCATCGTCGCGATGAACCGATCGCCGCCGACGATGGACGGCTCGATCGACGGCGTCCAGGCCCCGACCCACGCCGTTCAAATGCCTGACGCCCAGGTCGCCGAAAGCAAGCGCCGCGGGCTTCCCTTGAAAAAACCGTGCCGTTGGAGGTTTCCATGATCGACCAAACGGTGCCCAGCGCGGTCAGGTCGTTCCCCATGCCTTTGGCAAACGTCAGGACCTGACCGGGGCCGACTAATGGGTGGCCGCGTTGCTGTGCCTTGACCCCGTCGCTGAGCCGTCGCCTACAGCAGCGATCCAGCCGCATCTCACCCGCTCGTGACGCCGCCACGCGGAGCGCTTGAAGTGATCGCGCGACCCCGCCCCGGCCAGGCAAAGTTCCACTTCAGTCCTCGTGCCAGCTCGGCGAACAAGCCGCAACTTCCATGACTACCGACACAGCTGGCGGCGAGATGCCATGCAGAAATCAGAAGGCGACTAGCGACCCCAAGCCGTCGGTCAGCTTTCTCCAAACCGGCCAGTCAGCCAGGTCCAGATTCTGCGAACTGGACTGCTCCGAAGCGGCCCTTGGCGACCTCAACCTACCGGCCATTAACTGCCACTGGAGCGGAGCTCCGATAAGCGGACCGTGACAACCGCCCCGTGGAGTGCCCGGCGATCACGTCAGGAGAAGACGTCTGGATCCTGCATCCAGGCGGGAATGTCGCTCTGGCCATGCAGTATGCGCCAGACGTCGATGTGGTTCGGTTGCTCGACGTAGAACACGAGGTAGGGGTAGGACGACAGCGCCCAGGCGCGTAGGCCGGGAAGGTCCAACTCATGCCCATAGCGAGGCGAACCCGTGCCAGGATAGCGCGCGATCTGGGTATAGCTCCGTTCCAGTGCGTCAATGAAGCCCAGCGCCACCGCCCAGGAAGCCTCTTCGAGGTAGTAAGCTATCGCGTCGTCGACGTCCTGGTTTGCCCGTTCACGGGGAACGACGGGCTTGACCTTCACCCGCGAGAAACCGACTTGGCGGCTTTGTGTACCCGGCCACGCAGACTTTCGAAGTAGGCGGCATCAGCCGGCGACGTCGGCGCAGTAGCTACGCCGGCCAACAACAAACCACGCAAGTGCTGACGATCCTGATCCTTGCGGATCAATGCGCGCACGTACTCACTACTGGTGCCGTAGCCACGTTCGCTCACCTGCTCGTCCACGAAGGACTTCAGGCTGTCGGGCAAGGAAATATTCATTGTGCTCATGGACGCAGACTAGGCTTCTTGGCAAAATTTGGCAAGTCGCTTATTCGCCTCCGTCTCATCAGTTGCGCTGGACGACCGCTTCCTTGTAGCGCTGATGACTGCAACGGGTCGCTATGCAAAGATTTCCATAGCGACCCCTATGCGCAGTTCTCAACTATGCACAGTTGGTCCCACATTCGATGCCCTGGCAGCCTTTCAGACGGGTGTGCTGGACATAGTTTTGGCGTTCGCTGGAATTGCATGAAAGCGTCATGGGCAGATTCGTTTCAACTTAAGATTGTGGCGTCTGGGATCGTAGTCCTCTCTTTTTTATCCCAAAGCCTGACGACGCAGAGTACCGGGACCTGAACTGCGCTTGAGCTTTCAAGTCGATAACGAACAGCTTGAGCAGAGCGTTGGCCTGGTCCGAGTGCGTGGCTGTGCGCGCGGCTGCGGAAACTATGTCCATATTTTTCTTGAGCACCTTGTCCTGGCGCCTTGCCCTGCCTCAATCTCGCTCGGGTCCCCTATCCGTCCTGCACATAGTTGTGAACTGCGCATAGGGGTCGTGATGCGACCGACCTCTCGTCGACTTCGTCGCCGGAAAGCGGTCAGTGAAGCTTCGCTTCCCGGAAGCGGCCATTCATCATCGAGTGCTGACGACCCAAAGCTGCCTGAGGAATTTATCATACTCAATGGCGGCTTGCTGATCATAAAGCTGCCGGCCGGCAGGCGCTGAACGTGCGGCGGGCATCCGGCGGTTGGCAGCCTGTTGGAGTTGGCCTAGGGAAAACGATCAGCTTTCAGGTTGTCGAATACGGCGGCCAGCTTTCGTCGGGTTCGCTAGCTTTTTCGGTGATTCCCCCGTCGTTCTTCCCTACTGAAGGCTCGATTTGGCCATGCGCTTCAAGTTCACGCCAAGCAGATCACCGTCCACTCCGTCGTAGCTTTTTTCAAACCGTGTAGCGCGAACCGGAAAAATCGATGAACAAGTTGATGATACCAAAGACCGGCTCAACCGCCTGCTTGCGCGAGGCGTATAGCACTCGTCCCGCTTGCGCCTCCAAGCGATGCGACAGACAGGACCTACACGGGTGTTGCACTCTCCGGCAGCTGTGCCGCTCCAGCGAGTCCGGATGGTGCTCGTTACGAGTCAGTGCAATCAACCGTTCGATGCTGGCTGCCTTGCGCACCTGGATGTTTTTCTTGCTGCCGAGGCCCGATTCGGCGATCAGACTCTCAGTAGGGCCCAGGACCTTGGCCTGAGCTCGGAGCCCGGAGCCCGGCGCCCGGCGCCCGGCGCAGCGCCAGCATCGGCTCGACCTGCGGATTGAGCGAACACGAACTATTGATCAAGAGTGAGCGTCTCGCCCGGGTGGCGCCAACCTGAGAACGCGCCCTTGTTGCTGTATCGCAGTCTCGTGAATGCCGATGCACGTTTGGGTACTACCCTACTTGCCTGACCGCTCCCGCTTTCGCGCCATCGCTTTGAGCACCGGCGCGTCAGTGATCCCGTCGGGAATGACTGGGACTTCGTCTACGTCCAATGCCACCATGTCGAAATCGTGTTCGCCGATTTGCCAAGCAGGACGGATATGGATATGCCCCTTGAGCAAATGGTGCTTGGACTCCAGATGGGGTACTTCGTCAGGCTTGTCAGGCAGCTTGACCGGCATTAGGTAATAGGCGCCGTATTTGTCGAACTCCTTCAGGAAAGCATCGAGATTCTTGGTGCTCTCAGGTGTCATCCGGTTAACGCGCGACACCAAAACAAAAGTCTTGCTTATTTCCGGCGTCCTCTCGATTCGGTCGATATTGGGTCCAATGATTAAGGCATAGTGGGTCGGATTCGCCTTCGAGATTCCAGTTATGATCGCGATACGCAGCTCATCGTCCTTGTCTGCATGCCCAAACCGGTTGTTCCATTCAGAAAAAATCTCTGTAGCTGCCTCCATGTTTCGGAATAGCAGACCCATGAAGGGTGGTGCCGATCCTGGCCAGCCGTACAAGGTCAGATTTCCTGATCTCGGAGGAAACCGGGTTGGCACTTCAGACAAGAGTGAAGGTCATTCTTGCCCCGGTTTCCGGATGCGGAAAATCTTGCAGGGTGAGTTCCTCGAGGAGCGCGGCGATAGCGCGATCATGAGCTGGGCTGGCTATCCGGTGAATTTTGATGGTCAGGGTGTTGGCTAGCGCGTTCGGTTCGATGTCAGCGGAAGAAACGAACAATTCGCGAATGAGCGCACGTGCGTCGTCCTCCTTCTTCAAGTGGCGGCGCAATAGCGCCACCATGGCGGTCTCGGCCCGGTAGGCGACTATTTTCACGGTATCGCAGAGCATCTTGTTCAGCGGCGGCAGTTGGGTCGGTCGCTCGGCCTCGGGCAGACTGTCGATCGTCACCTTTCGGGGGCTTGCCTTGCGCGCCGCGCAAAGTCGCTTGAGCTCCTCCTGAACGGCCTGCAGTGCTTCGACAGACTCGGCGTTTTTCTGGATTTCGCCGCCGTCGTTCAAGGCCGTCCTGGCGATTGCGGCCTGCAGTTTTCTTTCGCTCTGGCGGGTTTGCCTGACGGCCTTGTCGAGTTCCCGCCAGCGGGGGTTAACGACCTGGTGAGTGCCGGGAAGAGATTCGTCTCCGTACTCGATAAGCCCATCAATATCATAATGTTCCATCATGTACGCGAAGTAGTTTTGTAAGTATTCGGTGAACCCGTAGCCCCCGCTTTTTTGGTCGGCGTGGTTCAGTCAGCGATTGGCGGGTAGACCGGAAATCTGGACTGGACACAGCAGCGGAAATCCGGCACCATGCGGCGCATGGACACGGGTGCGGACATCATTGGCGGAGGATCGGCGGCAAGTCACCGCCAAGTGGCGCCGTTCGCCGAGGTGTTGGTGACGCTAACCAAGGAGCAGGAAATCAAGCTCCGTTGGGAGGCCAGCTTCTGGCGGAGCCAACATCGACAAGCGCTGGTTCGGTTGGCGCAATCGGAGGCAGCTCATCGGGTGGAAATGGCGCAAGCGGCGGCGCGCGAGGCGGCCTTGCGCAGCGAACTGGAGCAGGCCAAGGGCAAGATCCGCGATCTGCAAAAACGCCTGTTTGGTCGCAAGTCAGAACGCTCTTCGGGAGCCGAGAAGAACCCGGCGGCGGACCAAAAATCGTCGCGAGCTCGAGGTCAGCAACCGGGAGCAGCGGGTCACGGGCGGAACCCGGAAAGTCACTTGCCGACGCAGATCGAGGTCATCGACATCGACTGCCCGCATTGCCCGGACTGTGGTCTGGGCTACGTCGACTTTCCCGGCACGGAAGACAGTGAAGTCCTCGAGATCGAGGTCAAGGCCTACCGCCGGAAGATCTGCCGGCGGCGCTACCGGCGGACCTGTCAGTGTTCGGGCGCGCGGGGTATTCTGACCGCGCCACCGCCGGCACGATTGATCCCGCGTGGAAAGTACGGCGTGTCGATCTGGGTGCACCTGCTGCTGTCGAAGTTCTTGTACGGCCAGCCGACGCATCGGCTTCTGCGAGACTTGTCCGACCACGGACTGACGCTCTCGGCAGGAACGGTGGCCGGCGGACTGCGTGCCTTGGCACCGCTGTTCGAGCCGCTTGAAGAAGCACTGCTTGGCCAACTACGCAGCGAGAAACAGTGGCACGCAGACGAGACCCGCTGGCGGGTCTTTGCCGAGACCGAAGGGAAGGTCGGACATCGCTGGTATTTCTGGGTGTTCCACGGCCCATCGGTCATCCACTTCGTGCTCGACCCGAGCCGCTCGGCGGCGGTGCCGATCCGGGAGCTCTCCGGTAGCGCCGGAGGAGTCATCATCTGTGATCGCTATTCGGCCTACAAGAAGCTCGCGCGAGTCCTTGACCACTTCATTCTGGCTTTCTGCTGGGCACATCAGCGGCGTGATTTCCTGGAACTGGCCAACGCCCATCCGGAGCTCGCGGACTGGGCACTGGCCTGGGTCGAGCAGATCGCTCAGCTCTACCACTTGAATGGACGGCGCCTGGAAGTCCGTAGCGACCCAGTACAGTGGGCCGAACGCGACCGCGCCTTGCGGCAGGCGATCACGCAAATGGCCAGTCAACGGGAAAGCGAACTGGCGAACCCGGCGCTCAAAATGCCGGCGAGCAAGGTGCTGCGAAGCATGCGCAAACATTGGTCCGGCCTGACCGTCTTTGTCGACCGCCCCGAGGTGGCGATGGACAATAATGCCGCCGAGCGCGCACAGCGCACGCCGGTGGTCGCACGCAAGAACTTCTATGGGTCGGGCAGTCTCTGGTCCGGCGCACTCGCCGCGACGATGTTCAGCTTGCTGCTGACGCTGCGCTTGTGGGGAATCAACCCGCGCACCTGGCTGACGGCGTATCTGGAGGCCTGCGCCGCCAACGGCAACCTGCCGCCGACGGACTTGAGTGCCTTTCTGCCCTGGGCGATGGCGACCGATCGACTGGCTCAGATGCGTGGCATCCCGGTCGATCAGAGCCGTCCCATCGATAGCTCGTGAAGCCTTATTGCGGGCGTCACTTTACCGACGACGAACTGCAGGCCCTCTGCCGCCTGATCGAAGCCCATCCTGGCAGCAGCCGCGCGCAACTGTCGCGCCAGGTGTGTGAGCTCTTCGACTGGCGTAAGCCCAATGGCGAGCTGAAGGATATGACCTGCCGGGTGGCCATGCTGCGTATGCAGGCCGACGGCCTGCTCACCCTGCCGGCGGCACGACGGGCCGCTCCTCGCCAACCCGAGTATCTGCCTACTCACGCCACCGATCCACAACCGTTGCTCACTCAGCCGGTGCATGAACTGCCGCCGCTGCGTCTGCATCAGGTCGTCGGTTCGGCGAACTCGCGTCTGTGGAACGAGTACATCGCCCGCTACCACTATCTCGGCCACACGCCCATGGCGGGCAGTCAGAGCCGCTACTTCGTCTTCGCCGGCGAGACCCTGGTCGCCTTGCTCAGCTTCGGCGCCAGCGCCTGGAAACTCGCCGCGCGCGAGCAATTCATCGGTTGGCACGATGAGCAGCGACAAAGGAACCTGCAACTGGTGGTGAACAATGCCCGCTTTCTGATCCTGCCCTGGATCCAGTGCAAGGGCCTGGCCTCCAAGATCCTCTCGCTTATGCAGCGGCAACTGCCCAAGGACTGGCTGGCGCGCTACGGCTACCGCCCCGTACTGCTCGAAACCTTCGTCGAGACGCCCCGCCATCGCGGCACCTGCTACCAGGCCGCCAACTGGATCAAGGTCGGTCAAACCGCCGGGCGAGGCAAGAAATGCCCCACCAGCAAGTCCATCCTCCCGATCAAGGACATCTGGCTCTACCCCCTTCACAGAGCCTTCCGATCAGTCCTCTGCCGCTAACCCGCCTCGGCAATGGCGCTGGCGCGCTACGGGTTGGCCGAATACTTACGTAGTTTTCCTGGCACCAACGGGCGAACATCCGCCCAGCGATGGTGGTGTTTCCGAGTTGCCGGGCGGTCGTGATCACGGCTGTTTGATGTCCCGTCTGGGTCAGCCGACGAACTTCGCTCACGGCCAGGCTGCCATCGCCTGTGCCGAGTCGGGTTTCGCGCATGGCGAGTTTCATCCCGGTGCTGCCGCCTGCCGGCAGATGGACTTCCTGTTCCTGAAACACCTCTTCGGACCAGAGGTCCTTGACGTTCTTGCGGTAGGTCAGTGCGCCGATGCGCTGTTTCCAGAGTCTGCCGAGGAGACTCTGGGTGGCCCCTTCCCGATCGAAGACCATGACAAACCGGTGCAGGGTCGGGTCGGCGTCCAGTTCGGCCGGCGTCGGCTGTCCCGGGACAATCTCCAGCAGTTGGGGGACGATGTCCTTGAGCAGGGTCTCGGCGAGTCCGTCATTGAGCGGCTGCGAAACCACAAAGAACGGGCGACCCAGGGCATCGTTAACCCAGTAGTCGGTGGTGCCCCGCAGGCACAGGCGTTCGCGCGAGACGTAGCGCTTCGACAGCCTGGCCTGCTCGCCGTGATACACCCGAACATGACCATCGACATACAGGTAACCCGCTTCTTCTGGCTCGCTTTCCATCCAGAGCTTCGCGAGATCCCGCATCCAGGCTGCCGGGTCACCCGTCTTGGCCAGCAGATGGACCTTTTCCCGCAGGGTGCGGACTTCCGGTACCCGGTCCAGGCCGATGACTTTGCCGAGTTCTCCGGGCGAGGTTTGTCGCAGATGTTCCGGCCGCTTGATTCGCCCCAGGGCCATGAAGCCGAGGACGAGAAGGATGTGCAAGGCGCTGTAGAATCCCCGGGGCAGCTTGAGATGGCGATCCAGGCCGGTCAGTAGCCCGTTCGCGCACAAGGCCGGCAAGCCGGCCAACAGCCCCCCCATCGCCACATCGTGGCTCGCTTCGAAGCGCGTCGTCGCACCGGTCGCCAATCCCAGCGCCGTTTGGATCCGCTCGTCGGCGCGCGTGCAGGCGGTGCCCATCCCCGCGGCGGCTTCCGCATCCGCCCGGCTGCGCTCACTCTTGGTGCTCGCCGCTTCCAACTCCCCTGCCTCTTGCGGCAAGGCGGCCAACTGCGGCACGCCCTGGCGCCGGATCGCCTTGCGCAGCGTCGACTCCTGGACGCCCACCTGCCGTGCCACTTCGGCAGGACGCTTTCCCTCGCTCAACAGCCGCGCGCATTCGGCACTCTTGTCCGGCGTCATGATCCGCGGCCGGCTCGCCGCCGCCGGTCGAAAGAAAGACGATGGCCCGGCTTTGCGGCTTTGTCCCACCCAGTTCATCAGCGTGCGGTGCGGGATGCACAGCGGTGGCCTTTCCAGTTCGACCGCCTTGACGTGCCCGTTCTCCATCAGGCTGGTCAGAGCGAACCTGCGGCCAGCGTCGTCTCCTACGGGGTGCGAGAAGTAATTGTCTCCCCCAACAAAGTAGATCGCTTGGCCATCCTTCTCCAGAATCGCCAACCCTTCTCCCACTTTCTGCGCACCATCCGGAAACCCTGGAAGCCACGATTGCCTCAACGTCTGCTCCTCCTTGCACTCCTAGCGAAGCTTGGTTTATGCCATAAGAAAATCATGGCCGTCAAAATAAAGTGCCACGTGCAATTCCGGAATTCTACCTACATTCCCGGCCGGGATCAGGAAATCTGAAGGTACCGCCCCAACCGGCCTGATCCCAGATCGGCACATTGATGGGGGACAGCACCTGTCGCTCGGAGTGCTTTCGCTGAGATGTATCAAACAGCTCCTTCGGCGGTGGCCCTTCACCTCGCTTGGCAGGCCCTTGGGGCGAAGAACCCGCCGCTGCCGGCGTTGGGGGCCGCCAGTACTGATCCCGCAGGCAGTCGTAATACTTGTCGTCGGCATCGATCCAGTCAGTCAGGCGTACCTTGGCGTCGCCTCCAAACAGGTTTCTGCCGATCGCGAGGACATTGCCAAGCATGGTGGCACGCGCGAGGCCGCGCTCGTCCCCTGCGACTCGAGTCATCCACTCCATGGGGGAGCGGATGATGAAGCAGCGGGCGGCAACTTCCGCCGATGTCTGGCCGAGAAAATCGGTAAATTGCATCAGGGCCTCAGCATCATCAAAGGTGACGTTTTCGCCAGTCAGTATCTCGGCGTGCACACCTGGGGCACCTTCAATCCAGCTAAAGGTCGGCCCGGTGGCTTGTTCCTTGACCTTACGCAGACGAATTACCGTCCGTTCAGCATGGGGTAAGAGGTCCTCCTCATCGCTGGTCGATAGGAATGCTTCCATGGCCCCCAATAGCGACTCCGCGACGCCAACCGATGCGGGTTCATTCGGGCAATCAATGACGAACTCGGCGCCCAATATGATCGAACGAAGCGATGTTCTGAAGCCCTCGTTCAATACCGGCTGGGCTGCCATGTCCTGGCGTGCTGGTTGGTCTTGCCATTTCTCGAAGAAATCGCGGAGTTCGGCTGACGTCTTGGGCTCCTCTGGAAAATCCTCTTCATTCACGCGCTTTTCGTGTCCCAATGCGTACAGGACAGCCGTCCGAGGAATGTCGAGCCCAAGCCTCTGCAGCGCGTCTGGCAGTTGTTCCAGCACTGACAAACGATTGAAAGGAACATTCAAGAAATACATGCCGGACACGGCGTGCATTAACATCGTCTCCTCGTGGTTTCTATCGCCGGCTTCGTCGTCCTCTTCGAGTTTCACCAAGCTGGTGCAATACCGGGTCCAGACGAGCGACTGAAGAATCTGTGGAATTCGGCCCAGTTGCAGTTCGATCCAAGTCAGGCGCCGCAGCAAACGGTAAGAGATCAGCGGCAATTCGCCCTCCGTACTCAGCATGCGGAAGGCTCGCTCGATCGCGACTAGGAGTTTGTTGCGCGCCGCCCAGAGCAAGCCAGCCTCTTGGTATGCATAGCTCCCCGCTGCAAGGGTCAGGATCAACTCGCGCTGATACTCCTCCTTGACGAACAGTTCTTCCGCGCGACCAATCCAACGGATGGCTTCGTAGGGTTTGCCATTTTTTAGCTTTTGAAGACCACGGGCTCTAAACGACTCCCCGGCTACGCCATCGCTGATTCGCTGGCGCTCAACATTAACGACCACTTCATAAAGGCTGTCAAACCCGGGGCTATCAAACATCTTGCTCATTTCATGAACCATTGATGACAATGATTCGAATGGAAACTGCCCGAGTTGCGTCGACTCCTGTGTAATCGCCTTGAGGTCGTTCCAAATCCCACCGACGGCGCTTAAATCGCGGGCTCGAATGAGGTCGGTTAGACGCGCAACAATCCTGAGCATGCGCGCGTACAGCGCGTTGTTCGGACGTGCGGTATTCGCTTCAAGAGACTCCAAGTGTTTGACCAGCGCAACCCGCCTGTCATCGACCCTTGTTTTGTCCTTGGGCAGGACTCCCCGCTCGTCGATGCTCACCAGCAGGTGGTTCAGGTTCACCAGGCGTTCCTGATCGTGAGCCTCTTGCGACTGCAAGGCAAAGTGCTCGACTTCTTCGTAGAACAGGAGGAATTCAGCGTAGTCTTCGAACCACCAATGAGCCGTCCACGCACGATGATAGGCAACGCGCAACTGCTGCTGTGGGATAGCGAGTTCCTGCGCCAGCCGGTCAGCCATAACAAATCGGCTCTCGACCTCGTGACGGGGCTTGTCGAGCGAACGCGCGAGCCTCGCGGCGCGAAGACAATCTTCGATTAGTTGGTACTGCGCACCCGCGTAGCGCGAGGAGTCAGATATCTGCGCATCCAGCTCTGCTAGGTCCGCCAGGCGTTCCGTATCGTTCGGTCCGAGTCGAGCCTTCCGCTCAGCGGAAGCGTCGTCGATTTGGAGGGCTGAGATGGCGATCTGCAGGTGCCCATGGCCGTAGACGCGCTCGACAAGCCAGCTTCTGTCGACAATGTGGACGGGGATACCGGCCTTCTTGGCCAGCGCATCCTCGGCACTGGCCCGCAATTTATCGCTGACAAATTGGTTCGAAAAGAAATAGATTCGCTTGTAGTCGCGCTGGGTTGAAAGAATATTGTCGACGTCAGCTTCGAGTTTTGGTTTCCAGGCCTTTTTTGCGCTGAAGGCGAATGCCCAGCGTTCAGAACCGCCCGAAGGCTCACCGAGCCACCAGCGGTTGGAAATCTCCTTTGCGACAGGGTACGTTTCCGAATCGACCTTGCTATCGCCCCCGCCCGTAGGCCCCGTTTGCACTCGCAAGTTGGGGCAAATCTCTTTCTCGGCGATCAGCCGGCAGAAATGCTCGAACTGATACTCCTCCTTTCGAGCGGTCAAGGTTTCTAGGTGATATTCAAAGACAGGTCGCGCAAGGATAGGACGCTCCTCAACGACACTGTCCGAGAATAGGTCGGGATGCCTTGAGCGCATCAGCTCTCGTGGGCTCGGGAAATTGTTGGTCACCGCCTGGCCAGCTCGAACGCCCTCTGTGGTTCTGTTTGAAGCGCCCATCTTGTTACTCACTCCTTGCGTGATTTTGATGCACTAGGGCGACGCGAGGCGCCAACCGCTGATAGCCTCATGGTCAGCTCTTGATGAATTCAAGCAGGCAGTCGCGCCACGGCGTCGAAGAGTTATTCATTGCTGTTATTACTCTGCTGACATGATGCCAGAAATCGGTTGCACGGTATTTACCGACGCGGCCGATGGGTGTCGGCTCGATCTCTATCTGTTGCGAGATTCTCAAAACGCGTCATCGACCTCGAACTCTCCGGCGCCAGTGACCATGCAAGAGGGGACGATTGGAGTTAGTAGCTTCACTGCCGATTCCTGAATCGACGGCAGGTAGACGGCGAACTGTTGACCTCCAACTGTGGATGCCCGCACGGTAGGAATGGCCGAGAACTGGACCGAAAGCGAACAGAGCCGGGCGGCGGGTTCCGGATCAGTTAGCCGACGTTCGCGCCTGACGATTCTTCGCCGCCTCTACGTCTCTTCCTGGCCGTGCCGAGACAGTGCAGGCATCAAGTTGCTTGCCGAATTCCGGACATTCATCCGCGTCACGGAACGCCTTGGCTATCCAAATTGGATGACCACCTCGACCGGCAGGTTGTGGCCGACAGCCGCCGCCAGACCAAGTTCGTAGGCCAACGCCGCCAACCGCCAACGCCGCCATTGACGCGGCCTCGCTGCTGATCGCAATCGGCAATAGCCTGAGCGCCTTCGGCGCGCTTGATCGACTGGCCTCCTGGGCGCGTATTTATCCCGGCAACAAGGGAAGCGCAAGACTGGACGGATACGAAAAGCCCACCCCTGGGTCCGACGCCTGCCATGCCAGGTCGCGTACGCCGCCAGTCGTAGCGGGTGTACCTTCAAGTCCAGGTCCGCGGCGCTTCGCTGGCGACGAGGAGACAAGCACGCCATCGTCGCCATCGCCCACGACAGTCTCGAAATACTCTTCCGGGTGAGCAGCCGACCGACCCACTAGTGTCTAATTGCATTATTAACCGGTAGTAACTATCATGCTTCTCCATTGCTTCGTGGTGGAGGAGATGTGGTGGGACGTGTGGCGGTGGCGCTGTCTTGCACAGCGGAGGTGAAGGAGGAATTGGAGCGTATGTCACGGAGTCGCAGTGGCGAGGTTCGCTTGGCCGAGCGAGCGAGAATCGTGCTGGGTTGTTTGGAGGGTCTGCGAAACGACGAGGTTGCCCGCGCAGTTGGCGTACGTGCGAACACGGTGGGGCTGTGGCGTCGGCGCTTTGCCGAGCATGGTTTGTCGGGCTTGCGTGATGCTGCGCGGCCGGGCAAGCCGGCGAAGTACGGGCAGGATCTGCGTGACCGCATTCTGGCGCAACTCGAACGGACACCGCCGGAAGGTATGGCAAGTTGGGATGGTGGTTCGCTGGCGAAGGCGCTGGAAGTATCGGACGATGCCGTGTGGCGCGTGTTGCGTCGGGAGGGCATCCAGCTGCAGCGGCATCGCTCCTGGTGCGTGAGCACGGACCCAGAGTTCGCCGCCAAAGCAGCGGATGTCATCGGGTTGTACCTTAACCCACCTGAAAACGCGCTGGTCCTGAGCGTCGACGAGAAACCCTCGATCCAGGCTCTGGAGCGTCGGCGCGGCTATGTCCAAACCAGTAGCGGAAAGGTGGTTCAGGGACTGAAAAGCACCTACAAACGCCATGGCACGGTCAACCTGTTCGCCGCCCTCGAAGTGGCCACCGGCGTCATTCGAGGCAAGACTACCCTAACCAAGAAGCGCGCTGATTTCCAGGCCTTCATGGAGGAGACCATCGCTGATGAACCCGTCGACCGTGAGATCCACGTCATCTTGGACAACCTCAACACGCACAAGAAAAACGACGAGTGGCTCGCCGCTCACCCCAACGTCACCTTTCACTTCACGCCCACCAGCGCCAGTTGGCTAAACCAAGTGGAGATTTGGTTCGGCATCTTCCAGCGCAAGACCCTGAGAAACGCCAGCTTCTCGAGCCTGGATCAACTCGTTGCCGCCATTCACAGCTTCACCGCGGCTTACAACCAGAACGCCGCCCCATTCGCCTGGCGAAAGCGAGAGGTCAAGGGCGCGCAGCTGCGGAATACTATCGTTAATTTATGCAATTAAACACTAGCGCGACTCGCTCGCCGGCTTCGAAGGCCTTTCTGTCGCAGGCAACGCTCGGCGCTGCTCGAAAATGCTCATGAAGGGCGGCCTCATTCCGCCATCGCCCGAGCCTCTCGTCCTTCGAGTTTCACCCAATGGCAGCCAGCGCCAGGGCCTGTCCTGCCTTCGTGAGGGTATTCTTTTACGGAAAGCTTGCCATCGCGATGGCGACCAGGGCGCGCAAGGCCGGGTCTTCCGCCAGAGAACGACAGCGGGAGCCAATTGGTGCGGGCGATTGACGGCAAGCGCCGGAAGCCCGGATACTCTCACGCGCGGGGTCAACTTCCTGATCCCTGACCCCCGATCCATCAACCCATCAACCATCGATCAGCGCTCGCCCGTCGACCCGGCGGCGACGGCTGATGATTCCCGGTGACCAGCAAGCGAGGCGGTGCATGGTAGCGGCAGAACTTACCCTGGGCGACGCGTCGCTGATCACGGTCACCTTCCTGTTTACCGATATCGAAGGGTCGACGAATCTGTGGGAAACCGAGTCGGCAGCGATGCGCGTCGCGCTGCAGCGGCACAACGTGCTGCTCTCGTCGGCGATCGAGCGCCACCATGGCTACGTCTTCAAGACCGTCGGCGACGCTTTCTGCGTCACTTTTGACGACGCCGCCGACGCGCTCCGGGCGGCCTGCCAGATCCAGGCCAGCCTCGCCGCCGAGCGCTGGCCGGCACGCGCCAGACTGCGCGTGCGCGCGGCGCTGCACACCGGCCCGGCCTACCTGAGCGCCGGTGACTACTTCGGTACGACGGTCAATCGCTGCGCGCGCCTGCTGGCAGTGACGCTTGGCGGCCAGACGCTGCTGACCTCGCCGACCGAGGTGCTGGTGCGCGAATCCTTGCCCGCCGGCACCAGCCTGCGCGACACCGGCATGCTTCGCCTGCGCGACCTGCCGCAGCCGATGCACGTCTTCCAGCTGATGCATCCCGGGCTGCCGCCCGACCTCTGCGGGATCGGCGACACGTCCAGCGGCAGCAAGCTGACGGCCGAGCCAATGGCTCGCTTCAAGCCGCTCGATCTCTACGAAGTGCCGACACTGCCGACCATTGTCGTGCACGCGCTGAAGGTACTGCAGAACCCGAACAGCGACGCCAGGGCGATCGAGCGGGTAATCGTCAACGACCTGGCGATCTCGGCCAAGATTCTGCGCGTCGCCAACTCGGCTTTCTTCGGCTACTCGCGACGCGTCGGCACCATCGCCGAAGCCGTTCGCGTGCTCGGCTTCACCAACGTGCAGGGGATGATCATCTCGGTCGGCGCCTTCGACGCCTTCCGTACCGAGCGCCTGAACCTGCTGGATTTCTGGAAACACTCGATCACCACGGCGACGGCGGCGCGCTTTCTTTCCCGGCAGCTGCATTGCTCGGCCGACGAAGCGTTCATGGCCGGCATCCTGCACGATATCGGCAAGCTGATCTTCGCCGTCCAGGCCGAACCCGGCTACCACCAGGTTCTTGAGCTGCTGCGTGGCAGCGCGGCGATGAGCAGCCTTGAAGCCGAACGAACGCTGTTCGAGTTCACCCATCCCGAAGTCGGCGAGATGGTCGCCGAGCGCTGGGACCTGCCGGCGAAGTACGTCGCCGCGATCGCCCACCATCACGACCCCGACGCCGCCGGCGACGAACGCGATTTCTGCGCACTGATCGGACTCGCCGATCAGGCCGCCTACGCGTCGCTGAGCGGCGCCGAAGGATCGGCGGAACGTGACGCCGAGCGGCTCGCCCTGCTCGGCAGCCTGGCCTTGAGCGCCAGGCATTGGGACGAGTGCCTGCAACATCTGCACGACGAGCAGGCAAACATCGCGGCGCTGCTGGGCGCTATTCGCTGAGCGCTTGGCAAGCCACGGCGAGGCGCGTTTTTCCACTTGCTTGCTCGGCGAAATCCGCTATAATGCGCAGCTTCCTTGGTGGCCACAGCCTACCTGCCACCAGCGACGAAGCACCCAAAAGCGCACGTTACACTACGCGCACTTGGATCAAGGAGTGGTAGTTCAGTTGGTTAGAATACCGGCCTGTCACGCCGGGGGTCGCGGGTTCGAGTCCCGTCCACTCCGCCAGCACACAAAGAAAAAGCCCAGCTGCCTGGGCTTTTTTCTTTTTCGGATCGCGTCGCGGCCCTCGCCGAGTGCGCAGAGTCTGCCCAGGACGCCCCCTTCGCTGCCCCGGCGGCCAGGCACCGAGCACCGCCAGAGCGGCCTTGTGCGCCGCAGATGAAGAGTACGGCGAGCCGGAGCCTGTTCTATAATCATGGGCTTGAAGCAGAAAACAAGACCACGCCACCCGACCTGGTCGGGACCAGCTGGCAGCGCTCGAGAACGAGACAGGACCTGCGAATGACGCCAAGAATCGTGTACACCATTGTTTTCTCTCTTGCCTGCGCTACGGCCTGGTCGGAAGAAGCAGTCAAACAAGACCCGCAAGCAGGCCTTCCTGCGCCCAGCAAGCCAGTCGCCGCGGCCGTCCCGGTGGGCAGCGACGGGCCCTTGCCGGTGATCGAAGTCAAGGCGCCAGCGCCGATGCCCGAAACGATCGACCTGACCTACGAGTCTGCCGAGATCTTCCAGCACCTGCGGCGCGGCTTCTCGATGCCGAACATCAACAACGAGCTGGTTCTTCATCATCAGCAGTGGTATCTGAACCACCCGGACTACCTGCGCCGGATGGTCGAGCGGAGCAGCCGCTACCTGCATTTCATCATTATCGAACTCGAGAAGCGCGGCATGCCGATGGAAATCGCGCTGCTGCCGATGGTGGAAAGCGCCTACAACCCGACCGCCTACTCGCGCAGTCATGCTTCCGGTCTGTGGCAGTTCGTGCCGGCAACCGGCAAGCAGTACAAGCTGGAACAGAACTGGTGGGTGGACGAACGGCGCGACATCATCGCCTCGACCGGCGCCGCCCTCGACTACCTGCAATACATCTACGAGTTGCACGGCGACTGGCACCTGGCGCTCGCCTCGTACAACTGGGGCGAAGGTGCCGTCGGTCGGGCGATCAAGAAAAACGAAGCGCAAGGTCTGCCGACCGACTACCTGAGCCTGAAGATGCCCGAGGAAACGCGAAATTACGTTCCCAAACTGCAGGCCTTGAAGAATATCTTCAGCAACCCCAACATCCTCGCCGACCTCAACAAGCTCGGCGTCCCGATGCGCCCCTACTTCGCGACGGTCACCTACCCCGGCAATATCGACGTCAAACTGGCCGCGCAACTTGCCGAAATGCCGGTCCAGGAGTTCGTCGCGCTGAACCCCTCGCACAATCGCCCGGTGATCCGATCCGAAACACCGATGGTGATCCCGGCCGACAAGGTCGAAACCTTCAACCACAACCTCGAAGCGCACGAGGAAGGCGATAAGCCCCTGTCGTCCTGGCAGGCCTACACGCTGCAGCCGGGCGAGAAACTCGAGAATGTCGCACCGCGGTTCGGGATGACGGTGGCCGGCCTCAAGGCGGCCAACGGTATTCAGGGCCGCACCAGGCTCGCTTCGGGAGCGACGCTGCTGGTCGCCGGCGAAGCGAGCGAACCCGAACCCGCCGGCCTGAGGGCGCCAGCGCCTACGCCTGCGCCAGCACCGATCGTCGAACCGGCAGCGCGCGCGCCGGCCGTTGAGGCGGCCGCGCCGACACCGGCGACGCTCACCCGTAGCCACAAACACACGGTCCGCAAGGGCGAGACGCTGGCCGTAGTAGCCGAGCGCTACGGCATGAGCCTGGCGGAATTGAAGCAGCTCAACAAGCTACGCTCAAATCAAGTGAACGCCGGCAGCACGCTGACCGTGGCGAGCAGCGAAGCGGCGGCGCCAGCGGCCAAGCAGCCGCCGCGGGTCAAGACGGAGATCGCCAGCAAGTCGGAACCAACGCCGAGCAAACGCCAGGCCGAACCCGCCCGCCGCACGCATACCGTTCGCCGCGGCGAAACGCTGTTCGGCATCGCCCAGCGCTATGACATGACGGTCAGCGAACTCAAGCAGCTCAACAAACTGCGCTCGGATCAGGTGACCTCCGGCACCAAGCTGCTGGTCAACTCGCAAAGCGGCCGGCAAAGTCTCGTCAGGCAACTCTCCACGCGGCTCGCCTGAGCCGCGCGCCGGCTCTGCCCGGCGAGCAGCAAACCCACGACAAATGCTACGAGCGCTACGAGTGCTACGAGTGGAGATGGCAACGCACCGTGTGCGTGCTCGACAGCGTCGTCGTTTCGGGGTAACGCTCGCGACACGCGGCGCTGGCGTGCCGGCAGCGCGGATGAAAGTGGCAACCCGCTGGCGGATTCGCCGGTGACGGCGTCTCACCCGGCAAACGGATGAACTCGGGCTGTTCGTCGAGACGAGCACTGGGAACCGCTGACAGCAACGCACGCGTGTACGGGTGCTGTGGCGAACGCAGGACGTCATCGACCGACCCACGCTCGACAATGCGGCCCAGATACATCACCGCCACCTCGTGCGCCAGGTGGTCGACCACTGCGAAGTTGTGGGTGATGAACAGGTAGGCCAGTCCGAGCTCGGCCTGCAGCGTGCCGAGCAGATTGAGGATTTGCGCCTGCACCGAGACGTCGAGCGCCGATGTCGGCTCGTCGCAGATCACCAGGTCGGGCTGCACCGCCAGCGCGCGGGCGATGGCGATGCGCTGCCGCTGGCCACCCGAGAACTCGTGCGGATAGCGCCCGGCGGCCGCGTCCTCCAGACCGACCTGCCGCAGCACGGCGGCGATCGCCGCCGCCCGGCCCTGCCGGTGCATATCGATGCGCAGCGCGCTCATCCCCTCGCCGATAATCTCGCCGACCGCCATGCGCGGGTTGAGAGACGCAAAGGGATCCTGAAAAATCATCTGCATGCGGCGGCGCAGCGGTCGCCGGGCCTTGCCCGAGACGCCGCCGAGTTCCTGCCCGAGCAGGCGCACGCTGCCGCCGCTGGCGGCGATCAACTGCAGGATCGCCTTGCCGACCGTCGTCTTGCCGCAGCCCGACTCGCCGACCAGCGCCAGCGTCCGCCCACGCGCCAGTTCGAGCGAGACGCCATCGACCGCCCGCACGTGCCCGACGGTGCGCTGCAGGATGCCGCGACGGATCGGGAAGTGGACGCGCAGATCCTGCACCTCGAGCAGCGGCGCACCCGGCGCCAGCGCGGCCTCACCAGCGGCAGCCGGCGCCGCCAGGCGGCCGCCTGGCGCGTCGGGCAGGCGATCGAGATGACAACGCAGGCGATGGCCAAGGGCGACCTGCCGCCCCTGCGGTTCCTGCTGACGACAGAGTTCCCAGGCGTGCTCGCAGCGGCTGGCGAAACGGCAGCCGCTCGGCATTTCGGCGAGTGGCGGCACCTGCCCGGGGATGGTCTCCAAGCGGCCGCCGCGGCGTGCCAGGTCGGGCAAGGCGGCGAACAGTTTCTGCGTATAGGGGTGGCGCGCGGCCGAAAAGAAGACCTCGCGCGGCGCTTCTTCGACGATTTGACCGGCGTACATCACGGCGACGCGCGTCGCCATCTGCGCGACGACGCCGAGATCGTGCGTAATCAGCAGCATGCCCATCGCGCGTTCGCGCTGCAAGCGCCGCAGCAGTTCGAGAATCTGCGCCTGGATGGTGACGTCGAGCGCCGTCGTCGGCTCGTCGGCGATCAACAGGCGCGGATTGCCGGCCAGCGCGACGGCGATCATCACCCGCTGCTTCATGCCGCCGGAAAGCTGGAACGGATACTCGCCGAGGCGGCGTTCGGCGTCGGCGATGCCGACCGCAGCGAGCAGCTCCAGCGCGCGCACGCGCGCCGCCTGTCCGGCCAGGCCGAGGTGGCGCTCGAGTACCTCGCCGATCTGGTGACCGACGGTGAGCACCGGGTTGAGGCTGGTCGCCGGCTCCTGGAAGATCATCGCCATGCCGCCACCGCGAACGCCGCGCATCTCGGCTTCCGGCAGCGCGAGCAGATCACGGCCGTCAAAAAGCACCTCGCCGCCGGGCATCCGTCCGGCAGCCGGCAGCAGGCGCAGCAAGCCGAGCGCCGTCGCCGACTTGCCGCAACCCGACTCGCCGAGGAGCGCCAGCGTCTCGCCGGCGGCGACCCGAAAATCGACGCCGTCGACCGCCGCCAGCAGCGACCGGCCACTGGCGAAAGAGATGCGCAGATCGCGCACCTCGAGCAGGATGTCTTCACTCAACTGGGCGCTCAACTCGGCGCTCACCCCGGCCGCGCCGCTCATGCCGACCCGGCCATGCGCGGATCGAAAGCGTCGCGAACGGCGTCGGCGAGCAGGTTGGCGGCGAGCACCAGCGTGAACATGAAAACGAAGGCGGCACTCAGCGACCACCACACCGCCGGTTCGCGCGCCAGTTCCATGCGCGCGTTGTTGATCATCGTGCCAAAGCTGATCATCGTCGGATCGACGCCGATGCCGACGTACGAGAGCACCGCCTCGGCGAGCACCAGGCTCGAGAAATCCATGACCAGGGCGATGATCACGATGTGCATCAGATTGGGGACGATGTGGCGGCCGATGATCCGCAGATCGGTGACGCCAAAGGCCTGCGCGGCCTGGATGTACTCGAGTTCGCGCAGCTTCAGCGTCTCGCCGCGCAGCAAGCGGCACAGCCCGGTCCAGCTGGTCACTCCGAGGATGAAGCACAGCGCCAGCAGGCGCAGGTCGGCGCGCTCGGCGGCGGTAGCAAACCACTGCGGGTGGTTGTCGATCAGCACCTGCATCATCAGCACCGCGGCGGCAATCAGCAAGACGCCGGGGATCGAACTGAGCGTCGTGTACAGGTACTGGATCAGGTCGTCGACCCAGCCGCGGAAGTAGCCCGCCAGAATGCCGAGCAGGATCGCCAGCGGCAAGGTCACCAGCGTCGTCACCAGACCGATGACCAGCGCCGTGCGAACGCTCTTGAGAACCTGATAGAAGACGTCCTGACCGACCTTGTCGGTGCCGAAAACGTGGTACTGCCCGGCGAGCATCGCCAGCGGCAGCGCCACCAGCAGCAGGCAGGCGACCGCGGCGAGCACCGCGTTCCAGGCGAAATCGCTCTCGTTGCTCCAGATTCGCCGCCACGCTGCCGGCGCCGAGCACGCCTCGGCGCGCGCCACGCCGGCCGCCGTCGCCGCGGCGACCGCCCACCAGGCCAGAAAGGCCAGGCTGACGGCGCGCAGCAGGCGATCGCCGACGTCGCCATCGCGGCGCGCCTCGTCGGCGCCGAGATGCGCGCCGCCATGGCGCAGGCGCGGGTAATCGCGGCTCTGCTGCAGCTCGCCGGCGGCGTCGCGCGACTCGATCGATTCCTTGGCGTAGGCGCGTGTCGCCAGCGGCTCCGAATAGGTCTTCTCGTTGCGCGTGCGTAGCGGCGTCAGCAGCACGTCGAGCAGCGACAGCACTTCGACGGCGTAGGCCGTCGGCGGCGGCGCGGCCGTGGCCGTCGGCGGCGGCGCGGCCGTGGCCGTCTGCGGCCCGGCGGCGTTTTCCAGACGCGGCCGATAGTGCAGCGAATCGAGCAGACCGACGCCGACGAAGACCAGCAAGACCGTCGCCGACGCCATCCCCGCACGACTGCGGCCAACGCGCTGCCAGGCCGTCCGCCACAGGGGATTGCGCAGCGACAGCGCGCCGAAAACGATGGCCGCGACGAAGAGCAGCCAGATCAGCACGTCGGACCAGAGAATGACGGGAAGGAAGGTCATCAGTTGAAACGGATCCGCGGGTCGACGAAGGTGTAGGAGACGTCAGTGAGGATCAGGCCGACGATGTACAGCAGCGAACCGATGAAGACCATCGCCCGCACGACGGCAAAATCCTGCGCGTTGATGGCGTCGATGGTGTAACTGCCCAGCCCGGGAATTCCGAAGAACGACTCGGTGAGCAGCGAACCCATGAACAGCAGCGGGATGACCACCACCACGCCGGTCAGGATCGGGATCATCGCATTGCGCAGGACGTGGCGAAAGAGCACCACCAGTTCGGAAAGGCCCTTGGCGCGAGCCGTGCGTACGTAGTCGCGCGAGATTTCCTCGAGGAAAATCGTCCGATACCAGCGGGTCGACGAACCAACCCCGGAAATGACGCCGATCAGCACCGGCAGGATCACGAACTTCCACGCGTCGAGGCCGCCGCCATAGCCCGAAATCGGCACCAGCCGCCAGATCTTGCTGATCAGGAACTGGCCGCCGATGATGTAGAACAGGCCGGAAATCGACATCATCGCGACGCACAGCACGACGCCCCAGAAGTCGAGATAGCTGGCCCGGAAGAAGGTCAGCAGCAGCGCGAACGAAACGGTCACCAGCAGCCCGAGGATGAAGGTCGGCAGCGCGATCGCCAGCGACGGCCCCATCCGCGAGGTGATCTCGCGAGCGATGTCGCGACCGTCCTCGGCACGCCCGAAATCGCCGGCGAACATCCGTGCCGACTTGCTGAAGAAGATGGTGTCGGTGAGCACCGCGCTGCCGCTGGCGGCGTCGTTGATGAACAAGGGCTTGTCGTAACCACGCTCGGCTTTCCACTTGTCGATCGCTTCGGGCGTCACACGCTTGACGCCGAGCTGCATGCGCGCCATGTCGTCGGGCGTGTTGACGACGAAGAACAGCGCGAAGGTAATCAGGTTAACGCCGATCAAAATCGGCAGCGCGTAGAGCAGGCGGCGAACGAGGTAGGCAAGCATGGTCGGCGACTATACCGCAAGCCGAGGCGAAGCGCCGCGGCACGATCGGCCGCGCGCGGCGGCAGCCGGCGCAGTAGTCGAGCGCCACATCAGCGGGCCGTGCCGCGCTCGCGACGGCGATAGCCAATCGCTGCTGGCAGGATCACCGCCACCAGCAGAACGACCACCGCCAGCAGTGGCCACAGCACGGGTTCGTTCCACTCGCGCCGCAAGCGCTCGCGGCGGCCGACGTCGATGCGCTGGTACTTCAGGGTATTGTTGCCGACGTCGGTCGATTTGCGGTTGTGCAGCCAGTCGTGGCCGAGCGTGTAGCTCTTTGGATGAAAACCGAAGATCCACGGCGCATCGTGCTGCAGGATCGCGATCGCCTGGCGGATGATCGCCAGCCGCTCGGCGCCGCGCGGGCCGTCGCTCTCCATGTTCTTCATCTTCTCGAACAAGCGGTCGAACTCCGGGTTGACGTAATTCGAGGCGTTTTCGCCGGCCACCGCGACCTTGCCCTCGGAGCCGGCGAGCAGGAACAGGAAGTTCTCCGGGTCGGGATAATCGGCGTTCCAGCCGAGGTAATAGAGTTGCACCGCGCCCTTGCGGATCTTCTCCTGGAAGCGGTTGAAGTCGGTCGAGCGGACGACCAGCTGCACGTCGAGCTTGGCGAACTGCCGCGTCAGCCAGTCGAGCCGCGACTTGTCGCCCATGCCGCCGCTGGTGGTGTCGAGGCTGAGCACCAGCGGTTCGCCGCTGACCGCGTGGCGACCGTTCGGCCAGCCGGCTTCGGCCAGCAGCTTCCTGGCGACCTCGATCGGCTTGCGCCGCGCGCGCCCGTCGACCCAGTCGTAGACCACCGGGTTGCTGCCCGCCTGGCCCTCCAGATAGCCGAAAATCCCGGGCGGCAGCGGGCTGGTCGCGGCGATGCCGCGGCCGTTCATGAAGATCGAGATGAACTCCTCCTGGTCGATGGCGATCGACAAGGCCTGGCGCAGCTTGATCGCCGCCGGCGTCATGCCGCCGACGACCGGGTCGAGCATATTGAAACCCATGTAGAAAACCGACGGCTTGACGCTGGTCAGCAGCCTGATCCCCTTCTGGCGCATCTCGTCGGTGAGCTGCACGTCGCCGCTGCCGCCAAGCCGCACCGCCTGGTCGAAGCTGTCCGACGAGATCCCCGAAGCGTCGTAATAGCCCTGCAGGAACTTGTTCCAGTACGGAATCGCTTCCTTCTCGCGCGCGAAAACCGCTTTGTCGATGAACGGCAAGGGCTTGCCGCAGTCGGCGAGCAGGCCGGCCGCCTCGTCGCCCGGCTCGCCGACGCAGGGGTAGGTCTCGCCGTGGAAGTTCGGGTTGCGCTCGAGCACCATGCGGCTGTTCGGGTCGTTGCGGGTGAGCATGAACGGCCCGGTGCCGACCGGGTACCAGTCGAGCGTCAGGTTCTTCTCGGCCATCCCGGGCATGCTGTAGAAGCGGTCGACCTCGCGCGGCACCGGCGCAAAGAAGGGCATCGCCAGCCAGTAGGGAAACTGCGGGTACTTGCCGCGCAACTCGATGCGGTAGGTGTAGCGATCGACGCGGCTGACGCCGGCCAGTGGAAAACGATCGAGATCGAGCCAGGCACCTGCCGGCAACTCCCGGGCGGCCTCGTGCAGCGTCGTCCCGAGTTCGCGCAAGCCGACGATCCGCTCGCCCATCATGCTGAAGATCGGCGAGTGCAGCCGCGGGTGCGCCAGGCGCTTGATCTGGTAGATATAGTCGTCGGCGACCAGCTCGCGGCTGCCGGTCTCGGCGAAATCGGCGATCTGCTCGATGCCGCGCAATTTCTCGGCATCGAGATCGCCATAGAGCGGCTGCCCGGTCGCGTCGGTGGCGAAAGCCGGATGCGGCTGATAGCGGATACCCGGACGGATGCGAATCTCGTAAACGCTGGTCGCAATATCGGCGGTCGGCGCGTCGGCCGGCAGCTCGCGGCCCTGGGCATCGTAATAGCGTGCCACCGGCACCGCCTCGCTGGTCGCCGGAATCAGCGTATACGGCCGCTTCAGATAGTCGTACTGCAGCGGTGGCTCGTAGATCTGCGCGGTGAAGGTGATCTCGTCCTCGCTGTACGACTGCACCGGATCGAGGTGCTTGGGGCGGTCGGTAAACGCCGAATAGAGGATGTTCTGGCCGCGTTCGGACTTCGGGTAGGGATCGTTCTGCTCGCTGCTGCACGCCGAGACGAGCAGCAACAGCGACAGCAGGGCAAGGCGGATAAGCGACATGGGAGGCAGTTTACCGCGAACGCCGACGCTTTTGGCTGCCCGGCTACCGATACGGTTGATCGTCAGTCAAACCACTGCTGTGCGCGCCTACCGGACGAGCGGCCAAGCGCCCGAGTCGACCGGCCCGGAAGCCAAGACGATCCACCGCTTGCTGGAGGCATGAGCATTGGTCAGTTCAAGCGCAACGCCGACAATCCCCTCGAATGCGGCCTCCTGGTGGCCGACGAATGTTCGATGGAGAGCTTTGATGCCAGCAAGCCGGATTCAATGAGGGGAATCAGAGCGGCGGCGGAATCTGCTTCAACATGCCAGCATTCCAGCCAGAGCCGGGTCAAAATACCGGGGACAAATTCACGCTACGCGCAGCGAACGAAATTACACTACGGTGCATTCAGGAGAATCCAAATCATGCCCATCTACGAATACGCGTGCTCCGCCTGCGGCAAGGAGTTCGAAAAGCTGGTACGTCAGTCGTCGCCAGCACCGGCGTGCCCGGATTGCCACAGCAGCGACCTGCACAAGAAGCTGTCGACTTTGCCGCCGTCACCGGTTCGGCTCCACGAGCGGCCGACCTGCCTGGCCCCTGCGAAAGTTGCGGCCACCCTGATGGTCCGGGCGCCTGTCACTACAACTGAGACGCCAGGCCTGACCTTTGCCCAAAATTCGTGACCAGCAAGATCGGCGCCGATCGTGTATGGCGTGCTTGCGACACTACCGAGAAATTCCCAGCGCCTGCCAGAGAAAGTCGAATGAAATTGTGCGTCGGCCCTGCTCTGCCGCTTGCCGCTTTTCGCCGGCCTCATACATGCGTATCAGGCCCTTCACACGCTCCAGCCCCGTCGCCGTGTTGATCGCCTGCCGGGGGGTTTTGTTGGCGAGCGCGGGAATGGGCTCGTCGGGCCACTTGGCGTACATCCGCCGGAGTGTTTCTTCGATCATTTCGGCGAGAGCCTCCGGCGACATATCGAGGCCAGCGTCGGCGGGCTGCACGCGTTGACCGACAGGCATGTTGCGCAGCAGTCCCGCCGGGTCGGACAACTCGCGAGACACGAATAGAACCGCCTTGCCAGCAGCGGACTCGAACCAGAGGCGACCTTCATCGGCGTAGCGCTGCGTTTTGTAGAACACCGTGATCTTGTCGGCACCGTTCTCGACGTTGATCGTCGCCACCGAGCGTGTCTGCCCGTCTTTGCAGTCGATGAGACGATCCCAAACGGACTCGCGGTCACCGTCAAGGTCGCTCTGGGCAGACAGGCAGTGCGTCAAGGCGGTCCAGTCCCTGACGCGATAATGGTCCGTAATCAGCAACATGGGCTCGCCCGAGTAGGCGTCAATGAAAGCTGGCATCGGCATGGGAGCACAGAATTGTGCGAGCCACTGGCGTCGAATGATGAAACTCAGGATGCCCGGCAGGTCTTCCGCTGGCCCATCGAAGCAATCTCTGGCCGCGCGCAATTCCTCAACAACGAGCGACCCGGCAAGAGGCGAAAACGGGTAGGCCGCACCAGACAGCTCGTAGTGACCATCAAGCTTCATGATCCGAGCGCCCATTTGTATTCCGAGCATCGACGCTTTGCTACCGGACTTCTCACGCACGATGATCGGCGACGCTTCAGTGTCGAGCGAATCGCATAGCGTCAGCTGCTGATTCGGCGTGACGTCCGTAATGTCGTACAAGCGCAACGGGCGCTCCGCCATCTGCACGATCCAGGCGCGCTGATCCACCGTGAATAGCGGCCCACCGTGCCCCAGCAAGTATTCCGCTACCCTCCTGTACTCACCATGAACGAGAATCTGGCCTTCGGCCAACAGCCATTCCGTAGCGTTGAGTTGAATGCTGGTCTGCGTCTCCTGATCCTGAGCTAGAAGCGCATCATGTTCCTCTTCGCTCAATTCATCGTAGAGCATTCCTCCAATGGCCGCGCCGACCGCTTTACGATGTTTGTTCGTGAGCCACTCAATGGCGCGCTCCACCCCTCCTGCGTGACCTTTCCTTGCGGGTTCAACGAAGTCTGCAGGGCTGTTTGCGCAGCACTGCTTGTATTTCTTGCCGCTGCCGCATGGGCAGGGATCGTTTCGGCCAATCTTGTCGGTCATTTGCTGAACTCCACCCTCTCTCGTAATTCCTTGCCCGCCGTGCAGCGGGGTTCTTTGTCGCTGGCACCGGCACGGTCGCCCGCCTTTCGATTCCGCCCGGTGCGGAGCGACCGGTAGTTCAGCGCGAATTGCCGAAGCCGTTGCCCTGTATCCGCTCTCATCTTGCCAACGCGTTGCTCAGCCCGTCAAGAATCCCTTTGACGGCAAGCTCGGTATCTTTGGTGGCGCGTGGCGAAAAATGTACGGTGCGCCGGGTCAGGCCGCCAACAGACTTGTCCATCTCGATCATGCCTGGCCGCAGGTCATTGACTGCGAGAATAGGACAGTTTGAAATCAGAAGCCAGAGGCACTACCCCGCCAGGATCAGCCACCACCGATTGCGAACTGCAAGCTCTGCCCCGCCCACTCCACGTCAGTAATCGGCATCGTCATTGCGGCTACCCGCCGCCTACCGCGTCGATTTCAGCGACCGGCAGATCGAAAAAGCGGGCAATTTCGTCGCGGCTCTGGCCCAGCGCCAGACGCTCGCGCACGTCGGTTTGCCAGCCTTCGAGTCCGAGACTCAGCGAACGACCCGCCCGCTCGCCGGCCAGCGTCTCGCCACCGAGCCGGTCGTATTTGTTGGCATAGCCACGCGGAGTGATCATCAGGCCTTCCTGAACGAAAGTGCTGCTGTTACCAATCAGTACGGTGGTCAGCATGCCGATCTCGCACTCGGCCATTTGCGCCAGCGTCGTCAGCTGGATCGCCTGCTTCTTGCGGTACGCCGACTTGACCACCGCCACCGGCGTCGCAGGCGCGCGATGGCGCAGCAGGATGCGCTGCGCCTCGACGATCTGGCCGGTGCGCCGGCCGCTCTTCGGGTTATACAGGGCGACGACGAAATCGGCGTGCGCCGCCGCGTTCAGGCGGCGGGCGATGACCGGCCATGGCGTCAGCAGGTCGGAGAGCGAGATCGAGCAGAAGTCGTGCGTCAGCGGCGCGCCGACCAGCGCCGCACACGCCGACAGCGCCGTCGCGCCGGGAACGACCTCGACTTCGATTCCCGAACCGGGGCGCCAGCCCGCTTGCAGCAGGACCTCGTAGGTCGGACCGGCCATCCCGTACACACCGATGTCGCCCGACGAAATGACCGCCGCGACCTTGCCCTGGCGGGCATGTTCCCAGGCTTCGTTGCAGCGATCGAGTTCTTCGGTCATGCCCTTGCGGATGACCAACTTGCCCTCGAGCAGGTCTTTCACCAGCCTGATGTAGGTGGCGTAGCCGATGACGACGTCGGCCTCGGCGATGGCCGCGCGCGCGCGCAAGCTCATCTGTTCGTGCGCCCCGGGGCCGAAGCCGACGAGGATGATTTTTCCTGCTTTCTGGATGGGGTCAGTGGCGTTCATTGGCGCTCATGGGTTCTGATAGGTGAATACGGGCGATGGAAACGGTGGCGTTACGGCCATCGGGGCCGCGCCGCTTGTGTTTTTCGACGATCAGGTCGGCCTTGTCGCTGCCGGCGGCGAGCAAAGCAGCGGCTTCTGAAACCGACGGAGAGCCGGTATACCGGCGTACCGTTTCCGAGGGATTGGGAACATCAACGGCCGCGAGCTCGGCGGCCGGGTAAAAATGGGCGCGCCAACCGTATTCCCTGAGCGCCTGCAGCAAGCCGTCTTCGTCGGCCTTGAGGTCGATGCTGGCCACCGCGCGGACGTCCGACGGCTGTCCGCCGCAGGCCGCCAGCGCTTCGCCGATGGCCTCGCTGATGGTCGCCGCCGGCGTGCCGCGGTCGCAGCCGAGGCCAATCGCCAGCGCCAACTGCAGCGGCTTTTCGCTGCCCGGAGCACATTTCACGGCGCGTCGCCCGGCCGGTAAACGACCACCTTGCCGGCCAGCCGCGCCGCATAGTCGGCTGGCATCGCCCGCTGGCTGATCCAGAGCAGCGCCGCGAAGCGCTCGGGATCGACGTCTTCGAGGCGCGCAAAGCGTTGCAACGTCGCCGGCAGCGGGCCACTGCGGCCGTTGGCGTGGCGCGTCCACCAGTCGCCGCTGCCGTCTTCCTGGACCACCGCCACCGGCTCGTCGTTGACCACCGCGGCGCTGACGCGAACGATTGCGGCGTGCGTCGCCTCGATCTTCCAGCCGAGTTCGCGACCGAGGAGATCGACGGCCAGCGTCTGGCGGGCGTCCGAGGCGGTGGTCAGCACGGCCGTCGCCGCCAGCGCGGTCGCCAGGTGGCCGGCGAGAGCGTTGGCGCCGCCGACATGCCCCGAGAGCACCGGGATGGCAAAGCGACCGGCCTCATCCACTACGACAACCGCCGGGTCGCTTTCCTTGTTGCCCAGATGCGGCGCGATCAGGCGGACGACAGCGCCCAGCGAGACGATCGCGACGATCGCGTCGAAAGCGGCGAACAGCGCCGGCACCTGCTCGCCGACCTTGCCGCTGTAGCACTGCGCGCTTGCCGGCGCAGCGCTCGCGGCCTCGGCGCGAAATTTCTCCGGGGCGAACAAGGAGGCCCCGGGCAGTGCCGCGACAACCTTGCCGGCCAGGGCAATGCCGTGCCGGGTAATGGCGACGACAGCGACCTTCATGCCGCCTCGGCTGCCGGCGCCACTGCCAATGCTTCCTTGCGCGTTCGGCAACCGCGACGCAATTCGCCGCGCACGCGCTTCGGGTTATGGACCAGCATCAGCGACAGGTAATTGGCTTTCTCGCCTTTCAGGCTGGCGATGTCGCGAACGATACGCTCGTCGGGCGCGCCGACCTTCTCGACAAAACAGGTGCTGTCGAGCAAGCCACGCCGCTCCAGCAGCTCGATGACTTCGTCGAGCAGCGGCTTGACCTTGAGCAGGACGACGGTATCGAACTCGTCGAGCAGGTGATCGATGACGCCGACGCCGTAGGCCGCCGGAATCACCGCCAGCGTTTCATCTTCCTCGGCCAGCGTGCTGCCGGTGCTCGCCGCGGCAGCGGCGAACGAACTGACGCCGGCGATCGTCTCGACGACCACCTCGGGTGCCAGTTCGCGGACGACGCGGGCAAGGTGACCAAAGGTGGAAAAAGTCGACGCGTCGCCTTCGACCAGGAACACCAGGTCGCGACCTTCGGCGAGCAGCTCGACCGTGCGCAGCGCAGCGCGGGCCCACGCCTTGCCGAGAATCTCGGCGTCACGGGTCATCGGAAAGACCAGTTGCTCGGCGTCGTCCGGCACGGCGATACCGCCACGCGCGACGATGGCCAGTGCGTACGAGTCGTCCTCGGCCTTTTTCACCGGGTACAGCCAGCGTGCACCGGACTGCAGAACCGCCCAGGCGCGGCGAGTGATCAATTCGGGGTCGCCGGGGCCGAGTGAGGCGCCGATCAGTTTTCCGTAGCGGGGCATTCTTCTTCCTTTCTTGCAGTGAGGATCCACACCGGGTTCTGGGCGGCCAGCCGGTGCATGTCGAGAATCGGCTGGCTGCGACTCGCCTGCAGCTGCACCAGCTCCCAGGGCACACCGCTCGCCGCCAGCACGCGGGTGGCGGTAGCCAGGTTTTCGAGGGTGACGAAGTTCATCACCAGGCGGCCAGCCGGCTTCAGGCGGCCAAGAATGCGTTCGATCAGCTCGGCGAGTTCGCCGCCCGAGCCACCAATGAACACCGCATCGGGGTCGGGCCAGCTATCGAGATGAGCCGGCGCCCGGCCTTCGACCAGCGTGTAGTTGCTGGCGCGGAAGCGAACGGCGTTGGCGCGCGCGTTGGCGGCGTCGCCGGCATTCTTTTCGATGGCCCAGACGTGCCCCAGGGGAGCCAGCGCCGCCGCTTCCAGCCCGACCGCACCGGAACCGGCGCCAATGTCCCAGACGATGGCGTCGGCCGCCAGGCGCAGCTTGGCAAGTGACAGCACGCGCGCCTCCTGCTTGGTAATCAAGCCTTTTTCCGGCGCCCGCTGCACGTACTCGTGGTCTTCGCGGCCAAGCACTGCCGTCGCGCTGGGCAGCACCCTTTCGACCAGCAGCACGTTCGGCTCGGGAAACTCGCGCTCGGCCACCTCGGCGAGCGGCAAATCGGGAAAGATCTGCTCGTCCGGCAGCAGCAGGCGGCAAGCCACCGACACTTTGAGATCCGCAGCGTGGCCGGCGCTGAGCAGCGCGCGCGCCAGCCGCGCCGGCGTGTTCTCGGCACCCGTAAACACCGCCACCAGCGGCTGCAGGGCGATTGCCCGCAGCACGCGGTAGAGGCCATGCGCGGGCGACGCGCCAGGCCACCACTCGCCGGCGTCGGCACCGTGACACGAGGCAATGCGCAGGTTTTGCCAGGGCTTGCCGAGGCGCGCACAAAGCAGTTGGACGGTCGACGGCGCCGGCAGAACCTCGATCTGCGCGGCGCCAAGCTTGCCGATCAGCAGCGGCGCGATGCCGTGACAGAGCGGGTCACCGGTGGCCAGAACGGCGACCGATCGGCCATCGGCGCGCGCCGCCGCGATCCACTCCGGCACCTGCTTGATGGCCGCGTCCATGTCCTGCAGCTGGCAGTCCGTCGGCAGCTGCGGGCGCACCAGGGCAAGCGTGCGCGCGGCACCGATCACCAGCCTGGCGGCGAGCAAGCGCTGGCGCGCGCTCTCCGACAAGCCGGCCCAGCCGTCGTCGAGAATGCCGATCACGGCGCAGGGTTCACAGGGCTTCATTTTCCTCCACACGAACGATGAAACGGCCTTCGAAATCGCAGACCAGTACGGTCAGGCGATAGCTACCGGGGTAGCAGGCCTTGAGACTACGGATGGCGCGAATCGCCAGCGCCCGATGGAAAGCTTCAGCGAGTCCCTGCGTCGCCAGGCGTTCAGCGGCGAAACGGCCAGTTTCAGCGTTGCGGATGGCCTCGACGAGGTCTGCCGGCGCGCCGACCGCGTGTGCCGACTCGGCGAGTACGTCGCGGTCGATCTCTGCCTTCCAGGCGTGCGTCACCGCCAGGCCCTGGCACATCTTGGTCAGCTTGCCGACCATCGCGCCGACAAAGACGTGCTGCATACCCTGCTTGACCGCGGCCAGGAATGCCGCCTTGACGAAGTCGCCCATCTGCACGAAGCAGCTTTCGTCGAGTTCGCCCAACTGGCGCATGGCGAACTTCTCGCTGCGCCCACCGGTGGTGAACACGACGCTGCGCTGGCCCTGCCTGGCGGCCACCTCGACGCCCTGGACGACACTGGCGCGAAAGGCGGCGGTCGAGTACGGACGGACGATGCCGGTGGTACCGAGAATCGAAATGCCACCGAGAATTCCAAGACGCGCGTTGAGCGTCTTTTTGGCCATCTCCTCACCGCCCGGAACCGAGATCGTCACCCGCAGCCCGTCGTGCGCCAGCAGCTCGCCAGCGGCCGCCCGCACGTTGTCGCGAATATTGCGCTGCGGTACCGGGTTGATCGCCGGCCCGCCAAGCAGCAGCCCGAGGCCCTCGCGAGTGACCGTGCCGACGCCGGGGCCGCCACACAGCTCGATCTCGCCGGCACGCTCCGGCAACAGCTGCACGGCGGCGGTCAGCTGCGCGCCGTGCGTCACGTCGGGATCGTCACCGGCATCCTTGACGATCGCCGCGCAGGCGCGGCGCTGCAGGCCTTCGCCGACAACGCTGGCAGCGATCACCGCGAAGCACACCTCCTGGCCATTGGCCAGCCGGCACAGGACGTGCTCGGGAACCTGCCCGGTAAGGAGGCCGAGCGTCGCCGCGCGTGCCGCCGCCGCCGAGCACGCGCCGGTGCTGAAACCGGTACGGTTGCCACGCTGACGACGCGTCGCGGACTTGCGCAGCTTGGCCGGAGCGAGAACTTCCGCGGTGTCGCTCATGCCAGCCGTTGCTGTTCGTTTTCGGCGAAGGAAAGCAGCGCGTGAATCGCCGCGACGACCAGCGTCGAGCCGCCCTTGCGGCCGCGGATGGCGACCCAGGGGACGTCGTCGACGTTCATCAGCAAGTCCTTCGACTCGGCCGCCGAGACAAAACCGACCGGCATGCCGATCACCAGTGCCGGACGGACACCCTCCTCACGAATCAGGCGCACGACTTCGATCAGCGCTGTCGGCGCATTGCCGATGCCGACGATGGCGCCATCGAGCTGACCCTCGCGCTGTGCCTTGCGCATCGCCTGCACGGCCCGCGTCGTAGTCTCGGCGTGCGCCAGCTCGATGACGTCCGGATCGGAAATGTAGTGCCGGGTATACAGCGCGAAGTGCTGCAGACGCGGCCTCGACAAGCCGGTACAGATCATCTCGACGTCGGTGACGATCGGCGTGCCACCCTTGAGCACCGCCGCCAGACCGGCGACCATCGCCTGTGGGTGAAAGACGGTTAGGCCGTTGAACTCGAAATCGGCATTGGCGTGGATCATCCGGCGCACCAGTGGCCACTGTTCGGCGGTGTAGTCGTGCGGCCCGACTTCGGCGTCGATGATGGCGAAAGAACCGTGCTCGATGGCGCGGCCGCTGGCGGTCAGTTGCTCGGTAATGTTGTGGGCAGTCATGGCGGCTCAGATATGGGCGTGCTGGTGGTCGTCGTGGCCTTCGTCATGCGCATGAGCGTGAACGCTGGCGATCGTGACGGTGTGGCTGTGGTCGTGCAGGTGCTCGGCCTCGGCGGCCTGGCGGTACTTGCAACCGTCACATTCAAGCAGTGCGCCGCTGGCCAGGTCGCGGCCGCCGACGCGGGCATCGAGCAGGTCGAAGACGCCCTGATCGAAACCGAAGTAGCTGCCGGCCGCAAAAGCGATCTGTGGATACTGCTTCTGCAGCCGTTCGACCTGCGCCTTGATCCGCTCGACGAGGACGCCGTTGAACAGATAGACCGGGACGATGCAGAGCTGCGTCATTCCCAGCCGTACCTGCCGCTGAACGACGCTTTCCAGGCGTGGCCAGGTGACGCCGGTAAACGCCAGTTCGACCAGTTCGTGCTCGTTGGCCTCGAACAGCCAGCGCGCCAGCTTGGCCAGTTCGCCGTTGGCACCGGCGTCGGACGACCCGCGGCCGAGCAGGATCACGCCAGTGGTTTGCGGATCCGGCATGGCCAGCGATTTCATCAGTTGCGCGAGCTGCCCCTGCAGCACGGCAAACACCTCGCGGCCCATGCCGAGATGGCGGGCACAGTGAAAAGTGACCTCCGGATGAGTGGCACGAGCGGCGTCGATCGCCGCCGGCAACTCCATCTTGACGTGGCCGGCGGCGTTGAGGATCAAGGGAATGACCAGCACCCGGCGGGTCCCCCTTGCCGCGCGCTGCAGACCCTCGGCGAGCAGCACGTCGGCGTGCTCGATGAAGCACACCTCGATCCGCCAGTCGGGATGCCGCTGCCGCCACTCGACAGCGAAGCGGCGGATCTCGTCGTTGCCGTCGGGGTGGCGGGAGCCGTGCGCGGCAAGCAGCAATGTGGTCGAACCATCCATCTCGTTTTACTCCGATGCCCGGCGAAAGCGGTGCGTGAAAGTTGCGTCGTAAAGTTTCGATTTCTTCAGTTGTGGCCAGTGCCGCGCGCCGAGCGCCGGACTGGCGATGATCATCGCCTGGCTGGCGATCTTCTGCGCACGACACTTGTCGCGGATGTCGGCGAGCGTCCCGCGGATGATCTTTTCCTCACCCGGCCAGCTCGCCTTATGGACCACCAGGATCGCCGCGTCTTCGCGCCAACCGGCGGCGCGCAGGTCCTCGACGACCTGCTGCAGGAGCGTGATCGACAGAAACACGCACAGCGTGCAGTGGTGCTGCGCGAGTTCCTGCAGCGCTTCGCCTTCCGGCATCGGCGTGCGGCCGGCAACGCGGGTCAGGATCACCGTCTGGGTGACCTCGGGCAAGGTAAGCGTCTCGACGGCGGCGGCCGCCGCGGCCATCGCCGACGAGACGCCCGGCACCACGCCGACCTCGATACCGGCGGCGTCAAGCGGCTGCGTCACCTCGACCAAGGCGCCAAACAGCGCCGGGTCACCGGTCTGCAGGCGAATGACGACGGCCTGGGTGCGGGCCTGCTCGATCAGCCAGGCGGTGATTTCCGCCAGCGCCATGTCCTTGGAATCGGCGATCGCGCAGCCCGCCGGCGCCCAGCGCATGGCGGCCTCCGAGACCAGCGAGCCGGCGAAAAGAATCGCCCCGGCGCGGGCGATCAGATCGCGGCCCTTGACCGTGATCAAGTCGGGGTCGCCCGGACCCGCGCCAACGAACCACACCTTGCCCATCTTCAGTTCGCCAGCTTGAGCGACTGGACGTTGAAGCAGGCGGCGATCAGGCGCTTGTTCTCGTGGCGCTTGAGAAGACGAACGACAGCCAGCGTAAACAAGGGCTCGCAGATGACGATCAGCAGGTAGGAACTGGCAAACGACGCCCAGGCGGCGAGCGGCGTCGCGACCTCGGCGGTGAGCAGCCAGAAGCCGACCATGGCGGTGACGCCGGAGTAGTACAGGGCATCCAGCTTGACGATCGCCCCCCAGCTGACGACCCGGCCGGACATGGCCGCACGCAGCTGACGACCGACGCCGAAGTGGACGGCGATCAGCGGCACGATCAGCGACAGCGAGTTGACCGCCAGCTGCGGCAGATCGGTCGGTTCGAAGAGCACGCCCTGGAGCAGCAGGCCGGCCGCGAAACCGAGCAGCGTCGGCACAAAGCCGAGGGTCAGGTAGATCGCCATGGCGCCGACGAAGTGCAATTCCGAGGGGCCCACCTTGACGTGCAAACCCTGCATGAACAATGAGAAGAACAGCGCCGCGAGCGCTGCCCGGACGATGTCTGCGGGTCGTTTGAGCAGATCCCTGGCGTAGTAGGCGACGACGCCAGCGGCGGCGACATTGGCCAGCGCGACTTTGGCCGGGGCGATGATTCCGGGTTCGATATGCATGGTGACTTCCTTTCGTTCAGTGGGGCAAAGAAGAAGGTGCTGGCGCAAACAGACGTGCCACCGCCTCCGGGTTGGATGGGAAATAGAGGTGCAGGTAGGAGGCGTGCAGACGCCCGACGCGGTAGACGGCCTCGCCGCGCCGCCCGGGGCGCGCGCCCTCGCTGGCGGCAATCGGCAACAGCGGCGTCTCCATCCGGGAATAATGAAAGGTATGCCCGCGCAACTCGCCCTCGGGCAGCACCACCCGGTGCAGGCCAAGGTTGGCGAGCCGGCCGAGCATCGTCGCCTGCCCGGGCAGCACGCCGACCATCTCGGCGCGATTGCCGTCCTTGTCGGCCAGCGATTCGAGCAGGTAGAGCATGCCACCGCACTCGGCGACGAGGGTCTTGCCGGCGCCATGGTGGGCGCGGATGGCGGCGCGCAGGGGCGCATTGGCGGCCAGCGCCGCGAGGTGCAGTTCGGGATAACCACCGGGCAGGTAGAGAACATCGGCCGCGGGCAGCGTCCGATCACACAAGGGCGAAAAGAAAGTCAGCTCGGCGCCCAGGGCGCGCAGCAGGTCGAGATTGGCCCGGTACAGAAAGGCGAAGGCGCCATCGCGCGCCACGGCAATGCGCACGCCGGCCAGCGCCAGCGGCGCCTCGGCCGGCTGCGCTGCTGGCGCGGCGAAAAGCACCGGCGCCGGCAAGGCCTCGTGAAACGCCGTCAGCGCGGCAGCAGCGCGGGCGATGCGGGCGTCCAGGTCGGCGACTTCGGCCGCCTGCACCAGGCCGAGGTGGCGCTCGGGCAGCGCGATGTCGGCGTCGCGCGGCAAGTAGCCGAAGGAAAGCAGCCCCGTCGGCAGGCTCTCGGCAAGCATCTCGTAATGGCGTTCGCCAGCGACCCGGTTGGCGAAGACGCCGGCAAAGGGCAAGCCCGGCCGGTAGCTGGCCAGACCATGCGCCAGCGCACCAAAGGTCTGGGCCATGGCACTGCCATCGATCACCGCCAGCACCGGGATGGCAAAGAGCGCTGCCAGATCGGCGCTCGAACGGTCGCCGTCGAATAGTCCCATGACGCCTTCGACAAGGATCAGATCGGCTTCGCCGGCCGCCTCGTAGAGCAGTTGACGGCAGTGATCCTCACCGCCCATCCACAGGTCGAGCTGATAGACCGGCGCGCCCGATGCACGCTCGAGAATCATCGGGTCGAGAAAATCGGGGCCGGTCTTGAAGATGCGCACCTTGCGCCCGAGCGCGCGATGCCGCCCGGCGAGCGCCGCGGTGACCGTTGTCTTGCCCTGGCCGGAGGCCGGTGCGGCAATGAACAACGCCGGACAGGCGCGCACCGTGCTCACAGATCGACCCCCTTTTGCGCGCGGATGCCGGCGCGAAAGGCGTGCTTGACGTCGCGCAGCTCGCTGACCGTATCGGCCGCTTCACAAAGCGCGTCGGGTGCACCGCGGCCGGTGATCACCACGTGCTGCATAGCCGGGCGGGCGGCGAGATCGGCCAGTACGACCGGCAGGTCCAGCCAGCCATTCTTGAGCGGATAGCTCAATTCGTCGAGGACGATCAGCGCCAGTGACGGGTCGCTGAACATTTCGCGAGCGACGGCCCAGGCTCGCCGGGCGGTCTCCCGATCGCGCTCGAGGTTCTGCGTTTCCCAGGTAAAACCTTCGCCCAGCACGTGCCAGACGACGCCTGGCTGGGCACGGAAGAAGGCTTCTTCACCGGTATCCGAACGGCCCTTGATGAACTGCGCGACGCCGACCCGCAAGCCGTGACCGAGGGCGCGGGCGAGCATGCCAAAAGCCGAGCTCGACTTGCCCTTGCCGTTGCCGGTGAGGACCAGCAACAGGCCCTTGTCCTGATCGGCACGAGCGATGGCCGCGTCGACGACCGCTTTCTTGCGCTGCATGCGGGTGCGATGGCCCTGCTCGCGATCGTCGGCGCTCATGCCCGCCCCCGATCGATCGAGTCACTGCCGATGGCGCCAAAGGGAGAGCGGGAGCGGCCGCGGTCACGCGCCGCAGCGAGCGGGGTGGACCAGGGGTCGCACGACGTGTCGAAAAAAAGGCAGGACGAGCGGACGAGCCGCGTGCCGGCCGGCGCCGGTAGGGATAGTGCACGCACCTAGTTCTCCTCTGCGCACACCCGCGCGCAAGCCGAACGAAAAAAACGACACGAGGAGGAGAACGAGCTGAATCCGGGAAAGCGGCCAGCAGCCGGTTTACCGAGACATCGCCCTCCGCAATGTCGATCTGTATGCGCCAGGCAGGTCTCCGGACTCACGAGCGGGGCAATCCCTGGACCTGCGCCTTCCCATGCGATAGCACAGTGGCGTGTGGCAGATCCTTGCTCTCGTTTACCGTTGCGGGGGCAGTGCCGGGATGGTCATGGCCTGTGGAACAAGGCCTGATGCACCGGCTTCCCATTTAGTCCCTCGAGCGAACACCCTCGGGACACCTGAAGCATGGGCACCTTTTACCCTCCCTGCGAGACGACTGTCAAGCGCTTCGCTACGGCAATTGCATGCATCCAGCCGTTCAGGCCAGCCGCTGTCGGCAGCCGACGCGAGCGCACTGAGCGACAGCAGCCGCCATTCGATCGGGCCGTTCCCGACTGTCGCAGCCGGCCCGATGGCACCGGTCGACGACCCTGGCAGGCAAGCGACGGCCCCATCGGCAGACGGACAATCGGCGGCGATCGAGGCAATGCCCTTATAATGCGGCGGTTAAGCCGATTCGCCGCAAACCTGCAAACCCAGTCCATTTCAGTTACGGGAGAAGTCATGGGATTCCTCGCCGACAAGCGCATTCTGATCACCGGCGTGCTGTCGAAACACTCGATTGCCTACGGCATCGCCAAAGCCTGCCACCGCGAAGGCGCCCAACTGGCGTTCACCTATCAGAACGAGCGCTTCGAAACGCGCGTCGCCAAGTTCGCCGCCGAGTTCGACAGCACCCTGCTCTATCGCTGCGACGTTGGCGAAGACGCCGATATCAACGCGCTGTTCGCGGCTCTCGCCGAGCACTGGGATGGCCTTGAAGGTCTGGTGCATTCGATCGCCTTCGCCCCCGGCGAAGCGATCGAGGGCGACTTCCTCGACGGCATCTCGCGCGACGCTTTCCGCATTGCCCACGACGTCTCTTCGTACAGCTACCCGGCGCTGGCCAAGGCCGCCCGACCACTGCTGCTGAAGGGCCGCAAGCCGGCCTTGCTGGCGCTTTCCTACCTCGGCGCCGAACGCACGCTGCCCAACTACAACACCATGGGTCTCGCCAAAGCCAGCCTCGAGGCAGCCACCCGCTACCTCGCTTTCTGCCTCGGCCCGCAAGGAATCCGCGCCAACGCCATCTCGGCCGGGCCGATCAAGACGCTGGCGGCTTCCGGAATCGGCAACTTTTCGCGCCTGCTGGCGTACAACGCGCACAACGCGCCGCTGCGCCGCAACATCACCATCGACGAAGTCGGCAACGCCGCCGCTTTCATGCTCTCCGACCTGGCCAGCGCGATTACCGGCGAGATCATGTACGTCGACGGCGGCCTGAATACGACGGCGCTCGGTAACGCCGACCCGATGCCGGGCTGAACCAGTGCAGGCCTGGCGCCGCTCTGGCGGCGTCAGGCGTCGCGCCGACTCCCTGGCGCGCGCACGATCGCCGCGGCTTGCGCCGTGTCCCGGCTGCCGGTGCAGTAGTTGCCGTCGCCGTGATCTCAGCCGGCGAAAACGCCGCCAGACAAGAGACCAGCCCAGTGCTCTGCGGCCGCCGACGCGGCGAGCCAGACCACCACACTGCGAAAATCGCCCAATGATCAACAACAGAGGCCTTTACCAGCCGAGTTTGACCGCCCTCGCCCGCGCCACGCATTCCCTGACGCGGCTGCTCATCACGCTGCTCGTCGCGCTCGTGGTGCTGCTGCCAGCGTTCCTGTCGACCCCGGTCAGCGCCGCCACCACCGCTGCCGAGGTGACTGATGCAGCCGATGCCATGGCACCACTGGACACATCGAGTCCGCGCGCGACCTTGCGGAGTTTCCTGACCCTGAGCGAGGCCGTGGCACGTCGCTATCAGGACTACCGCGATGCACCGAGTCGCGAAACGCAAGCGGCGCTCTACATGCGCGTCCGACGAGCCGCCGAGTTGCTTGACCTGAGCCGCGTTCCGCCGGCTACCCGCGCCGAAGTCGCGAGCGAGACCTTCGTCCTGCTGTGGGAAATACTGGCCCGCGTCGAGTTGCCGGCTTTCGATAGCATCCCCGGCGATCAGGAGGCCGGCACCATCAAACGCTGGCGCATCCCGCATACCGCGATCACCATCGCGCGGGTGAGCGACGGAAACCGCGCTGGCGAATTCCTGTTCAGCGCCGACACCGTGGCCGATGCGCGCACGCATTTTCTGCTCGGGAAAGAGCTGCCACACCTGCGTCCGCTTCCGGGTAACAGTGCGTATATTGCCAGCCAGCGTCTGACTGGCTGGATGATCGCGCTGGCCTGGGTCGACGCGCTTCCCGAGTGGGCCAACACCCTGGTGCTTGGCCAGCTGGCCTGGAAATGGCTGGCTTTACTGCTGCTGCTTGCGGCACTCTTCACCGTCATCACCGTGATCTACCGGTGGGCAAGGCAGGGCCGTTGGGACGGCTCGCTGGCGTCCTGCCTGCGCCGTCTGAACGCGCCACTGCTACTACTCGGACTGGCGTATCTCCTGGGCATGTTTGCCACACAACAGATCAACGTCTCCGGACCGGGTGGCCGGGGCTTCATCGAACTGATCGATCTACTCAAGGGAGTCGGTGCCGTGTGGGCCGTGTGGGTCACCATGACCTGGATAGCCGAGGCCTTCATCGCCTCGCCGACGATCCACTCCAAGGGCTTGACCGCGCACATGATCCGCCTGGTAGCGCGTGCCGCCGGCACGGTGACGATTCTGGTCCTGGTCTTTCGTGTCGGCAATGATCTCGGCATTCCCCTGTACGGCCTGGTCGCCGGTGCCGGTGTCGGCGGCCTGGGCATCGCGCTGGCGGCGAAGAGCACGCTCGAGAACTTCATGGGCACGCTCAACCTGTTTGCCGACCGCCCGGTCAAGGTCGGCGATTTCTGCCGCTTCGGCGCCGATCCTTCGCCCGGTTACCTGCGCATCGGCACCATCGAGGAGATCGGGCTGCGCTCCACCCGCATCCGTGGCATCGACCGCACGCTGACGACGATTCCCAACGCCGAGTTCTCCAACCTGCAGATCGTCAACCTGTCGCAACGCGACCAGATGCTGCTGATGATGCGTATCGGCCTGCGCCACGGAACGACGCCAGACCAGTTGCGCCTGGTGCTCACCGAGTTGCGCAAAATGCTGCTCGCGCACCCGCGAATCACTCCCGATCCTGCGCGGGCCCGCTTGACCGGTTTCGGCGAGTGGTCGATCGACGTGGAGATCTTCGCCTACGTCGCCACCGCCGACTGGAACGAGTTTCTTGCCATCCAGGAGGACATCCTGCTGCGCATCATGGACATCGTTACCCACGCGGGGACGGCCATCGCCTTTCCGTCGCGAACCATTTTCCACGCGCGTGACACGGGCCTCGACCGCGAACGCCAACAGTCGTCCGAGCAGCAGGTACGCGAGTGGACCGCCGCGCAAAACCTGCCGTTCCCGGATTTTCCGGACGACTATCGCGCGCAGATCATGGACACCCTCGACTATCCGCCGAAAGGATCGCACGGAGCGGGCGGGGCCTGACCACAACCGTCGTGCCTGCTGCACAGGATGCGGCGCCCTGCACCCGTCCCATGGCGCGCGCCCAGAAGCTACCACGGAGAGCATCGATATGAATTTACCCAGTCTATGGACCGGCGCATCTGGACTCGCCGGAATGGCGCGCAGTGCCGCCCCAGCCCTGCTGGCACTGGTGATCGCTGGCTGCGCCGGCCCACCCGTGCTCGAACGTCAGGTACTCGGTTACGATGATGTCACCAGCCGCCTCGACCAGAAGCTGCTGCTGATCAACATCGCCCGCGCCGACAACGGCAAGCCGGTGCATTTCACGACGACGTCAACCATCGCCGCCACCTTCAACTGGACAAGCACGCTCGGCGCCAGCGGCGAGTGGCACCGCAACACTCCCGATAGCTTCCTGGGAATGAACATCGGCACGGGCGTCTCCGAGAACCCGACCTTCAGCATTCATCCGCTTTCCGGCCAGGCGTTCACCGAACGCGTGCTGACGCCGTTCAAGGACCAGTCCTTCGAGTTTCTGGTCTTCCAGGGTGGTGCCATCGACCGTGTCGCGCGACTGCTCGCTTCCGGGATCGAAGTGCAGAATGCCGACGGCAGCTTCGCCCGCTTCATCGCCAACGACCCGGCGCTAGCGGAGGAGTACACCGAGTTCCGGCGCATCGCGACGCACCTGCGCTGGCTCAACGACAACCGCAAGCTGTTCGTCCGCACGCTCGTCTTCGAGGAACCGATAGCGCCGGCGCTGAAGGCCGCACCGAACGCGGCGGACGTCATCAATGCCAACAAGGAGGGTCTGCAGTGGCGACGAAACGACGACGGCAGCTACCAGTTGGCGCGCCTTCAAGCCGGGCGCGTGGTGGTGATGAACGTCGATCCGATGTCGCTGAGCAATCAGGCGCGCTACGAGCTCAACGAGCGCATCAAGCGCAACCCGCGTGGCTTCGTTTTCCTCGATGTCAGGCCGGACGGCCCTGGCGGCGACCTTGCCATCCGCGGCGCGATCAAGCTGCGCAGCATGTTGCAGATGCTCGCCTTCGTCGCCAACGGCGCGCGCGCAGTTCCCGAGTTTGACGTCGCCCCCGACCCACGCACCGGCGTAGTCAGCGAGAACCCGCGCTCGACGCTACACATCGATATTTCGGAGGTACCACCGGCGGCGACCATCGCCTCAGTCGACTTCCAAGGGCGTGCTTACAGCGTCGGGAACACGAGCTGGGACCGCGCAAACTTCGCGACGCTCGGCGACCTCTTCCAGACCGCTGTCGGTGACATCAAGGGCGTCGACCTGCCGATCACGATTTCGAAGTGAGCTCGTCCGCTTGACGAAACCGCCACTGCCTCCGCGCGGGGCGACCGTCGGACTCTGGCACTGCAGCGGCTAGCAGATCACCAAGGGCCTGAGCGTGTACAGCACCGACTACATGAAGCGCGCGGTGGTCGCCGCCTTCGGCTGGCCGGCGAACGTGCAGGAGGATGCGGTATACCCCTACACCACCGTCAATTCCAAGGGCCAAATGATGCCCCTGAACCAACAGAAACTCTGCACCTCAGCGCGATTTCTCGATGCTTTCCACGCTCGAGACGACTGCCACCCTGCCACGCCCCTTCAATGTCGCAGCACCTGCTGGTGTGGTTGATGCGCATCAGCCGAACAAACTGGCTTGGGGCGGCGCCCGAAATGGGGAGTAAACGCCGGGCGGCACGGGAAGCGTCTTTGCGCTCCAGGTGGTGAGAATCTTTTTCATGATCAGGGAATCTTCGATGCAGGCGATGATCTTGACCTCGCCTCCGCAAGTCTTGCAGGTCTCGATATCGATGTTGAAGACTCGCTTCAGGCGCTGCACCAGGTCATGGCGGCTCGACGTTCAGCAGGCGTGGTGGCTTCAGACGCATCCGCCGTGCGGGCTTGCCCTTGCCGCGCTTGGCCAGCGTTGCTTGTTGACGATGCGCGCCACAGGGGGCAAATACGCCATGAAACAGCGCTGAAGCATGACTGCGCCAGCCCAGTACTGGCAAGGCGTTGCGGTGGGCAGGCAAAAAAGGTTTCGCACAAGGGAGCTAGACAGCCGGGGGGACTTCTGGCAGGATAGGTGGAGGGTCATTGGTCCACGTTTCAGCCGGAGGTATCGTGGTGGTTGCAACGAGCGAAGGGGAGTGGGTGCACTGCGGTCGCGTATTCAGCGCCGCGGAGATCGCCGAGGTGTGCGGGACGGTGGCGTGGCTGCCGGGATTGGCGCGCAAGGAGTTGGCGGCGACGGTCTGCGAGCACCTGGGGTGGACCACTCTGACAGGGACGGCGAAGATCAGCGCCTGCCTGGAGTTTCTGGAGCGTTTGCAGGCGGCCGGGCTGCTGACACTGCCGGCGATAAGGCCGTCGTCAGCACGCCGTTGCGCGCCGCCCGCGGCACCCGTAGATACGGTCACCGGGGAGCTTCCCGTGCACTGCGCCCTGTCGGCACTCGCACCGGTCTGCCTGGAAGTCGTTCGCGACGCGGCGTTGGTGGCGCAGTGGGATGCGCTGGTGGCGCGCTGGCACCCACTGGGTTTCCAGGGGGCCTTCGGCTACCGCCTGCGCTACTTCATCACGGCGGGCGACCGGCGGCTCGGCAGCGTCCTGCTGGCCGGCGCTGCCCGCGCGGTCGCCGTGCGCGACCGCTGGATCGGCTGGACGGCCCAGGCCCGCCGCGAGAACCTGGCGCGGGTGGTGAACAACAGCCGCTTCCTGATCTTTCCCCACGTCCGGGTGCCGCATCTGGCCAGTCATGTGCTCGGACAACTCGCGCGCCGCGCACGCGCGGACTGGCTCGATCACTGGGGCTTCGAGCCCCTGTTGCTGGAGACTTTCGTCGATCCTCGTCACTATACCGGCACCTGTTACCGCGCGGCCGGTTGGCAGTTGCTCGGGGCAACCAGCGGGCGCGGGCTGGCCCGCCCCGGCCAGTCGTATCGCAGCACGCCCCGCCAGGTGTGGCTCAAACCGCTGAGCGCCGATTGTCGCGACCGGCTGTGTGCCGCCCCTGGGAGCTCCCGGCCATGAGCAAACCCTGCCGTCGCCCGACACGCGCTGCCCTCAAGGAGCTGCGCTCAGAGAAGAAACGGCAGGAAAAGGCACTGAACGCGAAACGGCGCGCGAGTGGACAAGTCCTCCACTCCCCCACTTCTCTGCCCAACCGATGCTCAGCCTTCGCGACCGTCGGCGAGGAAAGGGAGGCCCGCGAGGACGCCGTGAGCAAAAAGACGCGTCTCCTGCGCAAAGAGCTACCCGCCTTGCTCGAGCAACTGGAACAAATTCCCGACCCGAGAGACCCCAGGAAGCGCCGCCACAAGCTGACCGCGCTGCTGCTTTACGGTCTGCTGATGTTCGTCTTTCAGTTCTCCTCTCGGCGCGAGACCAACCGCGAAATATCCCGTCCCCAGTTCATGGCCAACCTCCACCTGCTGTTCCCGGAGATCGAGACCCTGCCACACGCCGACACCCTGTTTCGGCTGCTGCGCGACATCGACCTTGACCACCTTGAGCAGGCCCACGTCGATCTGGTGAAGCGGCTGATCCGCGGCAAGAGCTTCCGCCGCTATCTGATCAACCACTGCTACCCCATCGCCATCGACGGCTCGCAGAAGGTCGCCGGCGACACCCTCTGGGCGGAGGAACTCCTCCAGCGCACCGTCGGCAAGGAGGAAACCCGCCACACCCAGTACTTCGTCTACGTCCTCGAGGCCAGCCTGGCTTTCCACAACGGCCTGGTCGTCCCACTGCTCAGCGAGTTCCTCGAACACGCGCTGGGCGATACCGAAGCGCAAAAGCAGGACTGCGAGCTGCGCGGCTTTGTGCGCTTGAGCGACCGGCTCAAGACGCTGTTCCCCCGCCTGCCGATCCTGCTCCTGCTCGACGGCCTTTACGCCAACGGGCCGGTGATGCAGCGCTGCTTGCGCGCCCACTGGCAGTTCATGATCGTGCTTAAGGACAAGGATTTGTCCACGGTCTGGCAGGAGTTCCGCGCACTCCACGCCCTGAAGCCACAAGCCGTGCAGCGCGCTTGGGGAAGGCGCCGACAACACTTCAGCTGGGTCAACGACATCGACTACGCCTTCGCGGCCAACGGGCGTCAGCGTCTCAAGCTGAACCTGGTGGTCTGTGAGGAAAGCTGGGAAAAGATCGATGAACAGGCCAGGACCGTCACCGAAACATCGCGCCACGCCTGGCTCTCCAGCCAACCGCTCAGACAAGACAATGTCCATGAGCGCTGCAACCTCGGTGCCCGCCACCGTTGGGGCATCGAAGCGGGCTTCCTCGTCGAAAAACATCAGGGCTACCACTACGAGCATGCCTTTGCCCTCGACTGGAATGCCATGAAAGGCTATCACCTCCTCATGCGCCTGGCGCATGTGTTCAATACCCTGGCACGTTTCACCCGGCAGTTACGCAACCTGTATCAAGAACTCGGTGTGCGCGGCGCCATCGCCTTCATCCGTAATTCCTGTGCTGCGCCCTGGCTTGACCCAGCACGCCTGCGTCTGCTTCTCGCCGAACCGTTCCTGCTGCAACTCGAATAACCTTGCCCAGGCCTGCCCAACACATCTTCCCAAGCGCGGCGCACCCCGCGCCGGGAAAGGCTCGCCTGGCGATCGTAACGGAGCTCCCTCGACCTCTCCTGTCCCACTGACTGAACACCAAACCCCCGCGCCGCAAGCGCTCCCTTGCCGCTAGCCAACCCCCATCTGGCCGCCTCGGCGGCGAAAGTGGGCGTAACCGGCAAGTGCTGTCGATTCGGGGAGGTCATGCGTCAGGGCTGGCCATGAAACCGGCTTCTTTACTATAGCGCGCCGCGCAGCTAGTTCAGTGCCAAGTCAACGCAGCTTCAGCCTGTCAACAAGTGCTGCCAGACGTCCTGTAGAACCACGAACAGGAACGCCGTCGAACAACCGAACATCAGCACCCCCGTGATTGCGATCAGCGTCCCAAGATGTCGCCAGGGATACTTCAGCAGTATGTCGCCGTAGCCCAGCGTCGTGATCGACGCGGCGGTGAAGTAAATACCCTCGGTAATGCTGGGTAGCAGCCGAGTCCAGCGAAAAAAAATGCCCCATACCGCGGCCTCCGCAACGTGCGCCAACAGTAGTGCGAAGAAGCTACCGAGCAGGAAGATCTTACCAGTATGTTTTGGTCCCAGATGCTCCAGCATCCACGGCTTGAAACGGTGCATCTCGGCGATCACATCAAAGATCACGACCACATGAAAATAGAACAATACAAGCGCCAGCAGCACTGCAAAACCATGGATCCCACCAATCCAGCTCCGAGAAAATGGACGATCGCTCTCCAATTAGATTCCTCCTGACTTATGGCCCATGCCTTCAGTATCCGGCGGCGTTGTTTCCGCCGGTCGCCCAGGTTTCTTCTTGCCAGTGCTTGCCTGACCCGGATAGCGACCGTACGTCTGACGACGCAGCAACAGCCAGGCCAGCATGGACATGATGACGGACAAGCCGGTTACGAGCCAAAAACCATAGGGGTTATGTTGTTCGGGGATTCCAGCAACATTCATCCCGAGCAGGCCGGTAATGAAGCTCAGCGGCAAGAACACGGTTGCGACGATTGTCAGATTGAGGCTGGAACGGGTCATGATCTCCGAGCGTTGCGCCTCTATCTGATCCCCCAGCGTCTGCACCCGCGTGCGGCATTCATCCAGCCTCTGCAAATAGCGTGTCACGTGCTTCGATGCCCTGACCAGCGTTTCACGGTCGTCGGCATCCAGCGCCAGGGTGGGATCGGTAGCAGGGCCTCCGCACTCGGCTGTCATAGCGGTGTGAGGCCCAGCATCGTCATCCGGACATCGTCATCCCAAGCAGCTCCTTTGCGCTTCAAGCGTAAGCTGGCTTTAGTCTTGTCGGTCGTATCCAGACGAATCAGGTTGAGAACGATTTTCTTCAAGAGGGAGAGGTTCTGTGGGGCGTTGTCCTTGCGTACAGTGCTGGCATCTTCACGAAAGCTGACGTCGAGCACCCAGTGAAGGCGGTTTTCTACGCCCCAATGGCCTCGCACCGCGGCCGCCAGCTCTTCGGCGGTCAAGGCACGAGAACTGATGTAGTAGCGTCGCTCGAAGTTCGATTCCTTGTCGCCAACCTTGCGCAGGGAGTCGACCAGGCCGATCGTCTGGCACTTCGGCCAATCGGCCAGATCAACGAGTCCTTGCGCAGGCAAGACCGAGGCGATCTGTCCGACGATTCGACCATGGGACTTGCGGGCCTGACGGTGGCGATCAACGGCCTCGGATTGATACTGGTCGATGAACTCGGTCTCGATGGCTTCCAGCAACGTCGGCTGGTTGCCTTTGACCGCCAGCAGGTAGTCACCGCCTTGATCCGTGATCTGCCGAGCAATAGTTTTCTGGCAGCCCATGGGTAAGTATTCGGCCAACCCGTAGCGCGCCAGCGCCATTGCCGAGGCGGGTTAGCGGCAGAGGACTGATCGGAAGGCTCTGTGAAGGGGGTAGAGCCAGATGTCCTTGATCGGGAGGATCGACTTGCTGGTGGGGCATTTCTTGCCTCGCCCGGCGGTTTGACCGACCTTGATCCAGTTGGCGGCCTGGTAGCAGGTGCCGCGATGGCGGGGCGTCTCGACGAAGGTTTCGAGCAGCACGGGGCGGTAGCCGTAGCGCGCCAGCCAGTCCTTGGGCAGTTGCCGCTGCATAAGCGAGAGGATCTTGGAGGCCAGGCCCTTGCACTGGATCCAGGGCAGGATCAGAAAGCGGGCATTGTTCACCACCAGTTGCAGGTTCCTTTGTCGCTGCTCATCGTGCCAACCGATGAATTGCTCGCGCGCGGCGAGTTTCCAGGCGCTGGCGCCGAAGCTGAGCAAGGCGACCAGGGTCTCGCCGGCGAAGACGAAGTAGCGGCTCTGACTGCCCGCCATGGGCGTGTGGCCGAGATAGTGGTAGCGGGCGATGTACTCGTTCCACAGACGCGAGTTCGCCGAACCGACGACCTGATGCAGACGCAGCGGCGGCAGTTCATGCACCGGCTGGGTGAGCAACGGTTGTGGATCGGTGGCGTGAGTAGGCAGATACTCGGGTTGGCGAGGAGCGGCCCGTCGTGCCGCCGGCAGGGTGAGCAGGCCGTCGGCCTGCATACGCAGCATGGCCACCCGGCAGGTCATATCCTTCAGCTCGCCATTGGGCTTACGCCAGTCGAAGAGCTCACACACCTGGCGCGACAGTTGCGCGCGGCTGCTGCCAGGATGGGCTTCGATCAGGCGGCAGAGGGCCTGCAGTTCGTCGTCGGTAAAGTGACGCCCGCAATAAGGCTTCACGAGCTATCGATGGGACGGCTCTGATCGACCGGGATGCCACGCATCTGAGCCAGTCGATCGGTCGCCATCGCCCAGGGCAGAAAGGCACTCAAGTCCGTCGGCGGCAGGTTGCCGTTGGCGGCGCAGGCCTCCAGATACGCCGTCAGCCAGGTGCGCGGGTTGATTCCCCACAAGCGCAGCGTCAGCAGCAAGCTGAACATCGTCGCGGCGAGTGCGCCGGACCAGAGACTGCCCGACCCATAGAAGTTCTTGCGTGCGACCACCGGCGTGCGCTGTGCGCGCTCGGCGGCATTATTGTCCATCGCCACCTCGGGGCGGTCGACAAAGACGGTCAGGCCGGACCAATGTTTGCGCATGCTTCGCAGCACCTTGCTCGCCGGCATTTTGAGCGCCGGGTTCGCCAGTTCGCTTTCCCGTTGACTGGCCATTTGCGTGATCGCCTGCCGCAAGGCGCGGTCGCGTTCGGCCCACTGTACTGGGTCGCTACGGACTTCCAGGCGCCGTCCATTCAAGTGGTAGAGCTGAGCGATCTGCTCGACCCAGGCCAGTGCCCAGTCCGCGAGCTCCGGATGGGCGTTGGCCAGTTCCAGGAAATCACGCCGCTGATGTGCCCAGCAGAAAGCCAGAATGAAGTGGTCAAGAACTCGCGCGAGCTTCTTGTAGGCCGAATAGCGATCACAGATGATGACTCCTCCGGCGCTACCGGAGAGCTCCCGGATCGGCACCGCCGCCGAGCGGCTCGGGTCGAGCACGAAGTGGATGACCGATGGGCCGTGGAACACCCAGAAATACCAGCGATGTCCGACCTTCCCTTCGGTCTCGGCAAAGACCCGCCAGCGGGTCTCGTCTGCGTGCCACTGTTTCTCGCTGCGTAGTTGGCCAAGCAGTGCTTCTTCAAGCGGCTCGAACAGCGGTGCCAAGGCACGCAGTCCGCCGGCCACCGTTCCTGCCGAGAGCGTCAGTCCGTGGTCGGACAAGTCTCGCAGAAGCCGATGCGTCGGCTGGCCGTACAAGAACTTCGACAGCAGCAGGTGCACCCAGATCGACACGCCGTACTTTCCACGCGGGATCAATCGTGCCGGCGGTGGCGCGGTCAGAATACCCCGCGCGCCCGAACACTGACAGGTCCGCCGGTAGCGCCGCCGGCAGATCTTCCGGCGGTAGGCCTTGACCTCGATCTCGAGGACTTCACTGTCTTCCGTGCCGGGAAAGTCGACGTAGCCCAGACCACAGTCCGGGCAATGCGGGCAGTCGATGTCGATGACCTCGATCTGCGTCGGCAAGTGACTTTCCGGGTTCCGCCCGTGACCCGCTGCTCCCGGTTGCTGACCTCGAGCTCGCGACGATTTTTGGTCCGCCGCCGGGTTCTTCTCGGCTCCCGAAGAGCGTTCTGACTTGCGACCAAACAGGCGTTTTTGCAGATCGCGGATCTTGCCCTTGGCCTGCTCCAGTTCGCTGCGCAAGGCCGCCTCGCGCGCCGCCGCTTGCGCCATTTCCACCCGATGAGCGGCCTCCGATTGCGCCAACCGAACCAGCGCTTGTCGATGTTGGCTCCGCCAGAAGCTGGCCTCCCAGCGGAGCTTGATTTCCTGCTCCTTGGTCAACGTCACCAACACCTCGGCGAACGGCGCCACTTGGCGGTGACTTGCCGCCGATCCTCCGCCAATGATGTCCGCACCCGTGTCCATGCGCCGCATGGTGCCGGATTTCCGCTGCTGTGTCCAGTCCAGATTTCCGGTCTACCCGCCAATCGCTGACTGAACCACGCCGACCAAAAAAGCGGGGGCTACGGGTTCACCGAATACTTACGCCCATGGCGTCGATGGTGACCAGCAACCCATTGATATACAGTGCCTTGAGGAGTTCCGGGATGGCGGTGATCTCATTACTCTTGCTGGCGACCTTTTCCTGGCCGAGGACAATACCCAATTCCGTAGCGAAGGCGCTGACCATGTGAATCGCGGTTTCGCCACCACTGCCGGAACCTCGCACCGTCTTGCCATCGAACGCGACGCTGCCTCGCAAGGCGCCGACCACCCCGGCCACCCAGCGGCGAAACGCGACCTCAAATTGCTTCGGGTCAAGCGCTCGGAACACCCGCAGAAACGTCTCCGTGGAGGGAACCCCGTTCTTGAGCACCAGGAATTCACGCAGCCATTTTTCTTTCCGGCGCCCCCAGTAGGCGATGTCTTCGATGGTGTCACAATCCGAGAGTACCCCTGCCATGGCAATCACCAAAATCTCCTGGAAGTCATGCAGCGTCCCGTTGCTGGGTCTGCGCGGGTCGTCCACTTCCCTCAAGCAGCACATCAGGCTCACTCCCGTCGTCACAGTCATTTCGTTCGTCCAAAAGACGAGAGTAGACCTGATTTCAACAGGGTTTACAAGTGGTTGTCATAAGCCCATGAATGTTAACGATTTTCCGCTGATCGAGTATGACAACAAGCACTATGCTATCCGAGTGCGGAGGCCCTGGGATCGGTAGTCATCGGATCAAGCACCTGCTGGGTGTAATTCACTTGCCGCCTGGTGCGAAAGATGCGGCGCTGAAACTCGCTCAGCGTCTTCTGGGGTGGTACCAGACCGCCGTCGAGCATGGCATCCTCGACGTCATCGATGTCCTGGGTCAGATCGGAGATGACCGGTTCCATCCGGTTGGTCATACCCGTCACCAAGAAGCCCAGCAAGTCCACCGCTGTCACCAGCGACTTGTTCGACGGCAGGTTCTGTCGCAACTGGTCCACGGCGGCGACTTTCCCCGATCGTAAGGTGATTGCCGTGGCTGGGCCGATCAGCAGCTTTAGGTCACCGGGATCAGTGCGATCGTCCTTTTCACCCGAACGCAGCGTTCTCATGCTGAGCAATGTGCCTTCTGGCACTTGTTCATAATGGCTGAAGCGCGCCGGTTCCAACAATGCCGTTCTCGTCTGCTCACTGATCTCCTGCCAGGCCATCAGCCATTCGTGATCAGCGTTGTCGGCAATGTTGATGTCGAACCAGGTGACGCCATCGGGACAGGTCTTATCGCCGGCTTTACCGGAACCGAATCGGGTAATCTCGGGCATGGCGGATCATCTCCAGAGGGTAATGACAACGCGTTAGAGCGCCAGCCACTACATTGTCTTGGCTACGCCGATCGTGCGAGCCTTCATGGAATCGTAGATTGGCGAATTACCCATCAATGTGGGAACGGCCATAGCCGCGAAAGAGGCCCAGAGCATTGGTAATGCCTGGTTGAAAGCACCGGTCATCTCGAAGATCAGGATCATGCCGGTCACTGGTGCTCGAACCGTTGCGGTCAAAAATGCCGCCATACCGGCGATCGCAAAGGTGATGGGGGTGGCACCGGAATCTGCCACGAACTGCGGGCACAGCAGACCGAATCCCAGGCCAAGGCAGGCGCCAAGCGCCAGGATGGGCGCGAACAGGCCACCGGGCGTGCCCGCGGCGTAGGACAACGGGCCGAGCACAAAGCGAACGGCAAAGATGAGGGGCAATGCCGCCAGCCCAATGCCGCCGACGAGAACCTGCTGGGAAATCTCATCGCCGCCGCCGACCATGTCCGGTGCAAACCAGGCCAACGCACCCACCAGTGCACCGATAAGGAGCGCGCGAAACTCCGGTCGCCAACGGGTCAAACCATCGAACAGCGCACAGGTCTTGATGATCAGTCGGTTGTATGCAACGCCTGCCAGTCCAGCCAGGATACCCAACAAGCCGAAGATGGGGCCGGTCCAGGAACTGGGAACGGGCAGTTCTGCGACATTGAAATCTGGTTGCTGCCCGAGCAACAGTGATGCCACCGCGATGGCCGAACAGGAAGCACCCAGTGCGGCGATGGCAATCCGGATATCGAATCGACGAACCAGTTCTTCCAGCACGAACACCGATCCGGCCATGGGGGCATTGAAGGCCACCGCCAGCCCGGCACCGGCACCCGATGCGAAAAGCGCAATTCGATCCGTCGTCGGCAGCCGGAAAGTGCTTCCGCAGAATTGGGCCAGGTTGGCGCCCATCTGCACGCTGGGGCCTTCGCGCCCGAGCGCCAGACCACCCCCTATAGCAAGCAGGCCACCCACGAACTTGACGGGCAACAACAGCAGCGGGGCTGCGGGCAACGTGCCCTCGATCACTGCCTCGACGTGGGGAATACCGCTGCCAGCCGCAGGTTGCCCGGAACGCTGCACCAGCGAGGCAGCAAGAGCGGTGGTTGCTGCAACCGAGGCACAAACCAGGACGAAGCCAAGCACCGGCCATTGGTGGGCCCAGGCGATTGTTTCAGTGCGAGCAGCGTTCATGTGGTCCAGCGCCAAGCGAAAACACCCGATGACCAAGCCGATGACGGCGCCTGTGAGAAGCGACAACAGGGTCAGTTTTGCCAAGCTGAACCTTCCACTTTTACTGGCCTGGCCCCCTTCAGGGTTCGTATTCATATCTGTAAGGTTCCTGAGGTTTGAGGGAGCAGTGATTCAGTAATTCCCGTCTCTCCATAGACAATGACAATGCGTAACGCTCGAAATGGTGAATGAAAAATTGCAGCAGAGCAAAAATAATTCCGATGAAAACGGCTAAGAGACCCATGGCACTACCTTCAGATTTCCTGATCTCGGAGGAAACCGGGTTGGCACTTCAGACAAGAGTGAAGGTCATTCTTGCCCCGGTTTCCGGATGCGGAAAATCTTGCAGGGTGAGTTCCTCGAGGAGCGCGGCGATAGCGCGATCATGAGCTGGGCTGGCCATCCGGTGAATTTTGATGGTCAGGGTGTTGGCTAGCGCGTTCGGTTCGATGTCAGCGGAAGAAACGAACAATTCGCGAATGAGCGCACGTGCGTCGTCCTCCTTCTTCAAGTGGCGGCGCAATAGCGCCACCATGGCGGTCTCGGCCCGGTAGGCGACCATTTTCACGGTATCGCAGAGCATCTTGTTCAGGGGCGGCAGTTGGGTCGGTCGCTCGGCCTCGGGCAGACTGTCGATCGTCACCTTTCGGGGGCTTGCCTTGCGCGCCGCGCAAAGTCGCTTGAGTTCCTCCTGAACGGCCTGCAGTGCTTCGACAGACTCGGCGTTTTTCTGGATTTCGCCGCCGTCGTTCAAGGCCGTCCTGGCGATTGCGGCCTGCAGTTTTCTTTCGCTCTGGCGGGTTTGCCTGACGGCCTTGTCGAGTTCCCGCCAGCGGGGGTTGACGACCTGGTGAGTGCCGGGAAGAGAGTCGTCTCCGTACTCGATAAGTCCATCAATATCATAGTGTTCCATCATGTACGCGAAGTAGTTTTCCTGGCACCAACGGGCGAACATCCGCTCAGCGATGGTGGTGTTTCCGAGTTGCCGGGCGGTCGTGATCACGGCTGTTTGATGTCCCGTCTGGGTCAGCCGACGAACTTCGCTCACGGCCAGGCTGCTATCGCCTGTGCCGAGTCGGGTTTCGCGCATGGCGAGTTTCATCCCGGTGCTGCCGCCTGCCGGCAGATGGACTTCCTGTTCCTGAAACACCTCTTCGGACCAGAGGTCCTTGACGTTCTTGCGGTAGGTCAGTGCGCCGATGCGCTGTTTCCAGAGTCTGCCGAGGAGACTCTGGGTGGCCCCTTCCCGATCGAAGACCATGACAAACCGGTGCAGGGTCGGGTCGGCGTCCAGTTCGGCGGGCGTCGGCTGTCCCGGGACGATCTCCAGCAGTTGCGGGACGATGTCCTTGAGCAGGGTCTCGGCGAGTCCGTCATTGAGCGGCTGCGAAACCACAAAGAACGGGCGACCCAGGGCATCGTTAACCCAGTAGTCGGTGGTGCCCCGCAGGCACAGGCGTTCGCGCGAGACGTAGCGCTTCGACAGCCTGGCCTGCTCGCCGTGATACACCCGAACATGACCATCGACATACAGGTAACCCGCTTCTTCTGGCTCGCTTTCCATCCAGAGCTTCGCGAGATCCCGCATCCAGGCTGCCGGGTCACCCGTCTTGGCCAGCAGATGGACCTTTTCCCGCAGGGTGCGGACTTCCGGTACCCGGTCCAGGCCGATGACTTTGCCGAGTTCTCCGGGCGAGGTTTGTCGCAGATGTTCCGGCCGCTTGATTCGCCCCAGGGCCATGAAGCCGAGGACGAGAAGGATGTGCAAGGCGCTGTAGAATCCCCGGGGCAGCTTGAGATGGCGATCCAGGCCGGTCAGTAGCCCGTTCGCGCACAAGGCCGGCAAGCCGGCCAACAGCCCCCCCATCGCCACATCGTGGCTCGCTTCGAAGCGCGTCGTCGCACCGGTCGCCAATCCCAGCGCCGTTTGGATCCGCTCGTCGGCGCGCGTGCAGGCGGTGCCCATCCCCGCGGCGGCTTCCGCATCCGCCCGGCTGCGCTCACTCTTGGTGCTCGCCGCTTCCAACTCCCCTGCCTCTTGCGGCAAGGCGGCCAACTGCGGCACGCCCTGGCGCCGGATCGCCTTGCGCAGCGTCGACTCCTGGACGCCCACCTGCCGTGCCACTTCGGCAGGACGCTTTCCCTCGCTCAACAGCCGCGCGCATTCGGCACTCTTGTCCGGCGTCATGATCCGCGGCCGGCTCGCCGCCGCCGGTCGAAAGAAAGACGATGGCCCGGCTTTGCGGCTTTGTCCCACCCAGTTCATCAGCGTGCGGTGCGGGATGCACAGCGGTGGCCTTTCCAGTTCGACCGCCTTGACGTGCCCGTTCTCCATCAGGCTGGTCAGAGCGAACCTGCGGCCAGCGTCGTCTCCTACGGGGTGCGAGAAGTAATTGTCTCCCCCAACAAAGTAGATCGCTTGGCCATCCTTCTCCAGAATCGCCAACCCTTCTCCCACTTTCTGCGCACCATCCGGAAACCCTGGAAGCCACGATTGCCTCAACGTCTGCTCCTCCTTGCACTCCTAGCGAAGCTTGGTTTATGCCATAAGAAAATCATGGCCGTCAAAATAAAGTGCCACGTGCAATTCCGGAATTCTACCTACATTCCCGGCCGGGATCAGGAAATCTGAGCTTAAGCGAGTGGATGGCGCGCACACGGAATGGCCTCGCGGGCAAGGCGCCGCGGGACCGTGAGCAGTTGATGGGCATTCGGTCTTCGTTTGATGGCGTGCGGCTCGACCCGGCCGGGGCGTATGGGCAATTCGAGCATGCTGATTGCGCCGAGCAATTGCTCCTGACAGGCCGCAAACCGGCTTGGCTGGTACTCTCCTACCTCGGCACCGAGCGCACCCTGCCCAATTACAACACCATGGGTCTGGCCAAAGCCAGACTCGAGCCGGCCACCCGCTACCTCGCTTTCTGCCTCGGCCCGCAGGGCATCCGCGCAAACGCCATCTCGGCCGGCCCGATCAAGACCCTGGCCGCTCCCGGTATCGGCAACTTCTCGCGACTGCTCGCCGACAACGCGCACAACGCGCCGCTGCGCCGCAACATCACCATCGACGAAGTCGGCAACGCCGCCGCCTTCCTGCTCTCCGACCTGGCCAGCGCGATTACTGCCGAGATCATGTACGACGACGGACTGAATACCACCGCCCTCGGTAACCCGGAGCCGCTGCTGGGCTGAAGGACAAGTCGCTTGCCAGAGACCCCAAGCAGGCCGACAAAAGCGCTCCGGCAGCGCTGCCACCGGGCACGGGCGGACTCGCCCGCGCTGAAAACAGAACGGCAGCCTGACCGCCGCCCGTCTGCTTCGCCAGCCGTAACTCAGGAACTCCTTTACATGAACAATCCCCATCTGCATGCGACTGACCGGGATTTTTCGCGACTGGCGCGCGCCGTCGCACCGGCCCTGTTGGCTGTGGCCATCGCCGGCTGCGCCGGCCGGCCGGTGCTCGAGCGGCTGCTGCTCGGCTACGACGAAGTCACCAGCCGCCTCGACCAGAAACTGCTGCTGAACATCGCCCGCACCGACAACGGCAAGCCGGTGCCACTTCACCTCGACCTCGACCATCGCCGCAACCTTCAACTGGTCGACCACGCTCGGTATCGGCGGCGAGTGGCACCGAACGTCGGGCGACAGCTTCCTGGGCCTCAACGTCGGCACCGGCGTCTCCGAGAACCCGACCTTCAGTATTCATCCGCTCTCCGGACAGGCGTTCACCGAGCGCGTTCTAACGCCGTTCAAGGACCAGCCATTCGAGTTTCTGGTCTTCCAGGGGGGTGCGATTGACCGCGTGACGCGACTACTTGCTTCCGGGATCGAAGTGCAGAACGCCGACGGCTGCTTCATCCGCTTCATCGCCAACGACCCGGCGCGACCAGAGGAATACACCGAGTTCCGGCGCATCGCCAGGGACCTCCGCTGGCTGAATGACAAGCGCCAGCTGTTCGTGCGAACACTGGTCTTCGAGGAACCGATAGCGCCGGCGTTGAAGACTGCACCGAGCGCGGCCGACGTCATCAATGCCGACAAGGAGGGCCTGCAGTGGCGCCGGACCGCCGACGGCAGCTACCAGTTGGCGCGGTTTCAGGCAGGACGCGTGGTGGTGATGAACGTCGATCCGATGTCGCTCGGCAATCAGGCCCGTTTCGAGCTCAACGAGCGCATTAAACGCAACCCGCGCGGCTTCGTCTTCCTCGATGTCCGGCCGGACGGCCCCGGTGGCGACTTCGCCATTCGCGGTGCGATCAAAATGCGCAGCATGCTGCAGATGCTCGCTTTCGTCGCCAACGGCGCGCGCGCCGTTCCCGAGTTCGACGTCGCTGCCGACGCGCGCACCGGGCCAACCGCAGAAAATCCGCGCTCGGCGCTGCTCATCACGATTTCCGAGACGCCGCCGGCGACGGCCATCGCCTCGGTCGACTTCGCCGGGCGCAACTACAGCGTCGGCGACACCCAATGGGACCGCTCGACCACTATACTTCGCCATGCTCGGCGGTCTCTTCCAGACCGCCGTCGGCGATATCAAGGGCGTCGACCTGCCGATCACCATTGCGAAATGAACGCGACTTTCCCATCAAGCGAGGCGAGCAGCGATGCGCTTCATCCACTGCGCTGACCTGCACCTCGACAGCCCGCTGCGCGGCCTCGAAGTCTACGAGGGCGCGCCCGCCGAAGAGATGCGGCGCGCCACCCGTCGGGCTTTCGCCAAGGTCGTCGACCTGGCCATCGAGCGCGCCGCTGACTTCGTACTGATCGCCGGCGACATCTTCGACGGCGACTGGCCGGACTTCAATACCGGCCTCTATTTCGCGGCGCAGTTGCGCCGCCTGGCCGACGCCGATATCCGCGTCTTCCTGAGCTACGGCAACCACGACGCGGTCAGCAAATTGACCCGATCGGTGCCGCTGCCGAAAAACGTCTACAGTTTTCCGGCGAATCGGCCGGCCACCGAGCTCATCGAATCGCTGGGTGTCGCCATCCACGGGCAGAGTTTCGCGTCCGAGGCAGTGACCGCCGATCTTGCTGCGGCGTATCCCGCTGCGCACGCCGGCTTGCTCAATATCGGCGTCTTGCACACCGCCCTGTCGGGCCGCGAAGGCCACCAGCCGTACGCGCCGACAACGCCCGAGCGATTGGCCGACAAGGGCTACGACTACTGGGCGCTGGGGCACGTCCATACGCGCGAAATCGTCCGCACATCGCCGTGGATCGTTTTCCCGGGCAATACGCAGGGACGGCACGCTCGTGAGACCGGCGCCAAGGGCTGCATGCTCGTCGAAGGCGAAGCCGGCGTCGGCATCACCTCGGTCGAGTTCCTTGCAACCGACGTCGCGCGCTGGCATCAGCTCGACATCGACATCGCCGCCTTGTCGTCCGCCGACGATCTGCACGCCGCGGTGCAGGCTGAAGTACGTGCGCTGCAAGTCTCGGCCGCCGACCGGCTCCTCGCCCTGCGCCTGACTCTGAGCGGACGCGGGCCGCTGCATCACGCACTAGTGGCGAATCGAGAAGCGCTGCGCGCGCAGCTGGCGGCGTCGATTGGCGAAGCGTCCGCCGGTATGGCCTGGCTTGAAAAGGTCCGGATCAAGGTCACCGCACCACTCGACCTGGCACGACTGGCAGAACGTGACGATCCGATCGGCTTGCTGATCCGCTCGCTCGAATCGCTGGCAGCCGATCCGGCGACGCTCAAGGCGCTCGCCGAGTCGGTGCTGGCCGATCTCGGGCAAAAACTCCCGGCCGAGCTGCGCGGCGCCGACAGCGCCTGGGCGCTCGATTCCGCCGCCGCGCTCGCCGACGCGCTGGCCAACGCCCGCGAGCGCCTGCTGGCGGCAATTGCCGCCGAGGACCAGCGGTGAAGATCGAACAGATCGATCTCAAGGCCTATGGCCATTTCACCGGCCAGCGCCTGACGCTGGCCGCCGCCGCCAATCTGCACATCATCTGCGGACCGAACGAGGCCGGCAAGACGACGCTCTGGCGAGCGATCAACGGCGCCCTGTTCGGCATCCCCGAGACCAGCCGCGATGGCCACCTGCACGGTAACCCGAATCTGCGTGTCGGCCTCGACCTGTCGTCGCGGCTCGGCGAGCGACTGGCGGTGATGCGGCGCAAGGGTCGCGTCAATACCTTGCTCAAATATGACCCGGAAAGCGGCGCCGAGCTTTCCGAAAGCGTTCCGGAAGGCGTTCTTCGCGACTGGCTCGGCGGCCTCAGCCAGGGTCTTTTCCTGGCCATGTTCAGCCTCGACCACGATGCCCTGGTGCGCGGTGGTGCGGCGCTGGCGCAAGGCAAGGGCGACGCCGGCGAAAGCCTGTTCGAAGCCGGCGCCGGCCTGACGTCGATCCGCGCCCTGCGCAGCAAGCTCGACGGCGAGGCGGAAACGCTGTTCAAGCCGCGGGCATCGAAGTCGGCGATCTACCGGGCGCTGGCGGACTACGACGAAAGCCGCCGCCAGGCGAAAGAAGCCGCGGTGCGACCGGCGGCATGGAGCGCGGCCAGGTCGGCAATGGACGCGGCGAGGAAGGACTACGAGACCGCGCTGGCCGAGCAGCTCCGCCTGCAGCAGGAAGCGCGCCGACTGGAGCGGCTGGCGGCAATCCTGCCCGACGTCGCGGCGCGCGAACTGGCGCAGCAGCAATTGGCCGAACTGGCCAGCGTGCCGCTACTGCCGCCGTCAGCAGCGAGCGAACGCGTCGCCGCCGTGACCAGGAAAACCGAGGCGCTCGCTGCGGCGCAGGCGGCGACGCAGCGCTGCCAGCAACACCAGGCCGAACTGGCGGCGATCGCGATCAACGACGCCGTTCTCGCCGACGCCGAAGCGATCGAAGCGCTTCACCACGCGACCACAGCGTACCGCGAAGCGCGCCTGCAAGCGGCCAAGGCCGAGGCGGCGATCGAAACGGCACACGGCGACTTTGCTTTCGTCGTGCGCCAAATCGTCGGCGACGAAAAACCAGTCGAGCCACTGCAATGGCTGCCGGAGCCGACCCGGACGGCCAGAATCCGCGCCTTGATCACCGCCGGTGCGACGCTCAAGGCCAGGCAGCAGGCCAATCTCGAGACGCAGCGCGAGAAGAAACTCGAGGTCGATCAACTCGGCGCCGAAATCAGCAGCCTGGGGAAAGCCGATTTTTCCGAAGATTTGGCGAGCTACCTGGATTCGATTGCCGATTACGGCGATCCCGAAGCGCGCGCGCAACAACTCGAAGACGAAGCCAGCGCGGCGGCGGCGAAACTGAACAACGAAGCGCGTGGACTGAAGATGGCCGCTGCCGAAGCCATCGCCGGGACGACGGTCCCGCTCGACGCCGAAGTGCAGCTCTTCAAGGCCGAGGACGACGAACTGCGCCGCCGCGCGCGTTCGATCGGCGAGGCGATCGAAAAGATCGAGAACGATCTCGCCGCCTTGCAGGGCGACATCAAGGGCCTGCAAGTCCGCGGTGACGTGCCGAGCAGAGAAGCCGTCGTCGGCCAACGCGCAACGCGTGACGCGCTCTGGATGGGCTTTCGCCGCCATTTCATGGCGACCGCTGGCGAACCCGCAGCGGCCGCTCCAGCGCCAGCGGCCGAGCGCTACGAACGCTACGAGGGGGCGGTCAGCGCTGCCGACGACGCCGCCGACGGCCTCTTCGCCGATGCCGAGCGAGCCACGCGCTACGCCGAGTTCCGGCTGCGCGAAGCGCAGATGCAGAGCGGCCTCAGCCTGGAAAGAGAACGCCAGGCAAGGATCGTCAGCCGCCAGGAAGATCTCGATCGGCGCTGGGCGGCAGTGCTCGCGACACACCGCCTGCCGTCGCTGAAAATCGCCGAAGCCGCGCCCTGGGTCGGCAAACGCGAAGCTTTCCTGCAGAAGTTCGACGCCAGTCAGGGCAAGCGGCACGAGGCCGAGCAGCGCCGCCAGCTGGCCGCGGACATCCGTAGCCGGCTCGCTGGCATCTATGCGCTGCTCAATCGGCCCGCCCCGGCGACGACCGAGCGCCTCTCCGAAACTCTGGCGCGGGCGCGTGCCGTTGCCAAACGGCAAGCCGAGCAGCTGACGCAACGACAGCTGAAGGCCAGCCAGCAGGCGAACACCGATGCCGCGCTGCGGCATGCCGATGCCGCAGCCGCAGCGAGCGGCGGCCAACTCGACGAGTGGCAGAGCCGCTGGGCCGACGCCATGGGCAGCATTCGCCTGGCCGGCGACGCCAGCGCGGAAGAGGCGACGGCACGCCTGCAACAGCTGTCAGACCTGACGCAGGCGCACGCCGCGCTCGAACAATCGAGAAACGAGCAGCGCCAGGCGCGCATCCGGATCGACGACTACGAAGCGCGTCTGGCGAGGACCTGGCAAACCGTTCGCGGCGTCGAGCTAGCCGTCGACGGACGCAGCCATGACCTCCTGGCCGCCGAGATCTACCGCGAACTGACGCTCACGCGCGCCCGGCAGGACAAAAAGAATACCCTGAGCCAGCAGGTCGCCGACGACCAGCAGGCCGTCGAACAAGCTCGCCAGGCCGCCGCCGAAGCCACCCGGATCATCGACAAGCTGTTGCTCCAGGCCGGCTGCCCGACCATCGAGCGCCTCGAACTGGTCGAAGGCCAGAGCGCACAAGCGACCGCGCTGGCCGCCAGGATTCGCGAGATCGAGGCGCGACTCGTCGAGTCAGCCGCGCGGCCGCTGGCCGAAGCGCTCCAGCAGGCCGCCGGCCGCGATCCCGACGCGGTCGCCGCGGCGCTCGATAGGCACGCGCAAGAAAACGAGGAGAACGCCGCCGACGTGCAGCAGCGGCACGCCGCCTACCTCAGCGCCCGGCAGGCCTTCGAGGAAATGGATGGTTCGGCCGCTGCCGCCGACGCTCAACAAAAGAGCGCGCAACACGCGGCACGGATTGCCGAACTCGGCGCCGATTACGCGGCATCGCGGATCGCCGCGGCGGTGCTCGCGCAGGTCATCGCCGACTACCAGAAGCGCAACCAGGGGCCGCTGATCGACAAAGCGTCAAAGCGCTTTGCCGCGATCACCGGCGAGCGCTACAGCGGCGTCGTCGTCGACTTCGACGAAGAGCAGCAGATTCTCAAGGCCGTTCGCGCCGACGGCGAGCGCCTGCGCATGGAGCAGTTGAGCACCGGCCGCCGTGATCAGCTCTTTCTCGCCTTGCGGCTGGCGGCGATCGAAGGCCATCTCGACAACGGCGAGCCCCTGCCGGTGATCATCGACGACATCACGATCCAGTTCGACGACGCGGCCGCGGCGGCGACCTTCAAGGTCCTGGCTGACCTCTCGCAACGAACGCAGGTGCTGTTTCTGACGCACCACGAACATCTGCTCGAGGTGGCCGCAGCGGCGATCGGTGCCGGCGCCTACCAGCCGCACCGTCTGTCGTCATGAGCGAGCGAGGCAAGCCGGCGCCATCGCGCCCGAGATTTTCCGGCCATCGCCTTACGCGAATGACCGGCCATGCTCGTTCGGCGAGGTGCTGGCGAATCACAGCACGTAGAACAGGATGGCGAAGTAATGCGCCGTGCTGCCGGCCATCACGAACAGGTGCCAAATGCCGTGCGCGTGCTTGAGCCGTGTATCGAGCGCGTAGAAAACGATCCCGACGGTGTAGAACACGCCGCCGGCTGCGACCCACACGAAACCGGCCGTTCCCAGGGCATGCAACAGCGGCACCAGTGCCGCCAGCGCCGCCCAACCCATGACGACGTAGATCACCAGAGACAGGATGCGGGCGTCGTTCTTCGGCCGCATTTCCTGCAGGCTACCGAGCAGCGCCAGCCCCCACACCGTCCCGAGCAAGGACCAGCCCCACGGACCGCGCAGGGAAACCAGGCAGAACGGCGTGTAACTACCGGCGATCAGCAGATAGATTCCCTGATGGTCGAGTTTCTGCAGGATCCGTTTGGCGCGCCCGCGAAAGCTGTGGTAGAGCGCCGAGAAGCTGTACAGCAGGACCAGCGTCAGCCCGTAGATCGAGACGCTGAGCAGCTTCCAGGGATCGCCGCCAGCGACCGCCAGCACCACCAGAACAAGCGAGCCAGCGAGCGCCAGAACCGCCCCAAGGACGTGCGTCCAGGCGTTGAACTTCTCGCCGTAGTACATAGTGAGTGGCTCCGACGCGGTAATCGACCCTGCCCGACGAAATGCGGGCAACGGGCTGGCAGGCAATTGAACAAGCGCAGGCGGCATTGTCGCGGCTTCGCCGTTTCGCGGTCAATCGGCAAACGCCCGTAGCGGAAGGCCGCTCGTCGCGATGGACGCTTGCTCGGCAAGCCGACGGCATGGCGAGCAACGAAACCTGCCGCCGACCCGAGGGCTGGTAAGATGTGGCGTCGTCAACCCATCACGCAGGGATCTTCGTGTTCGCTAACTCGCGTCGTCGGCTGCTCACGCTCTTGATCGCCAGCGGGCTGCTCCCTGGCCTCAGCGCTTGTGATCTGATTCAGGAAAAACTCGGACTTGAGAACCCGGCGGCCAAGGCCGCGCGGCTGACTGCCGAGGGCCAGGCGGTCGGCGGTGCCTGCCGGCAGTCGGGGCGCGCCATCGAGGACTGCTACTCGATCTATTCGTGGTTACCGAAGGCGGCGATCTACGAGGGCTGGCGCGACATGGACGGCTACATGCGCGAAAACAAGTTGCCGACCGTCGAGCCGCAACTACCGCCACCGCAAGCCCCGGGCACCAGAAAACCGACCAGGGCGCGCCCGGCAATCGACGCCGAAGCAGGCGCCCGGGCGGAACCGCAGGCCGCCGACGCGAAGGCCGATCAACCGGCCGACAAAGCGCATTAATGTGAAAGTCGCGTACGCGACTCACGAATCTCCTGTCTCCCCTTGCGGGAGAAGGGCCAGGAGAAGAGGGAAACGGTCATGACTTTCATGATCTGGGGTATCTCAACATGTCATGACCGTTAGGCGACGGACGCTATTCACGGCGCTGGATTGGTGTAGCGCAGATGGATCGTATCGATCTCGGTAAGTAGCGACGGTGGCAGCTGCACCGCCAGCGCGCCGAGGTTCTCGTCGAGTTGCGCGAGACTCGTCGCGCCGATGATGGTGCTCGCCGAAAACCAGCGTGAATAGACGAAAGCCAGCGCCAACTGCGTCGGCGTCAGGCCGTTGCGACCGGCGAGCGCGGCATACGCGGCGACCGCCGGCGCGACGTTCTCCTTGCTGTAGCGCTGGCCAAAGCCGGCGAACTGCGTGATGCGGCCCGGCGCATTCGGCTTGTCGAGGTACTTGCCAGAAAGCATCCCGAAAGCGAGTGGCGAATACGGCAGCAAGGAGACGTTTTCGCGGTGGCAAACCTCAGCCAGGCCGCTCTCGTAGCTTCGATTGAGCAGGCTGTAGGCGTTCTGCAGCGACAGCGGGCGCGGCAAGCCGTGCTCGCGAGCCAGGCGAACGAACTCCATGACCCCCCACGGGTGCTCATTCGACACGCCGAAATGGCGAATCTTGCCCTCGCGCATCAGCGTCGCCAGCGCTTCCAGCGTTTCGAGAATCGGCGTCGAAGCGCTTTCCTTCGCCGGATCGTATTGCCATTGGCCGAACATCGGCTGATTGCGCGCCGGCCAGTGCAACTGATAGAGATCGATATAGTCGGTACGCAAGCGCTGCAGCGATCCTTCGATGGCGGCTCGCAAGCGGGCCAGGTCAAAGCCCAGCTGGCCGTCGCGGATCCAGTTGAGGCCGCGCGACGGCCCGGCGGCCTTGCTGGCGACGACCACCTGCTGCCGCGACTGCCTGACCAGCCAGTTGCCGACGATCTCTTCGGTCCGCCCACAGGTCGCGGCCTGCGGTGGCACCGGGTACATTTCGGCGGTATCGATGAAATTGACGCCGGCGGCAAACGCACGGTCGAGCTGCGCATGCGCTTCCGGCTCGCTGTTCTGCTGTCCGAAGGTCATCGTGCCGAGGCAGACCTCGGACACCCGCAGGGCGCTGTCGCCCAGTGTCTTGTATTTCATGCTTCCTCCGCCACTGTGAGTTACCCTGCTACGAACTGCGCCGTCAAGCGCCAGCACGCGCGCGTCGCGGACGCCCGACATCCTCGTCGTCTATAATCCCCTGCCAAGCAGGCGAATTTCACGGTCAGCCTGGACGCCCGCTACCATACACCAGACCGCTTACTCCCATCACCTGCCCAGCGAGCCATGCCTGACGACGACGATCCATCGCAGCAAACGGCACCGGAAGATCCTCTCGAGGTACTGCGCGCCGGCAAGGAACTCTTTCTACGCCGCCTGAGGGAAATAGTCGGCCGCGCAGGGGTAACCCAGGCGTCGGTACTGGAGGCTTTCACCAGCGAAGTCGGCGACGCTTACGAGCAGCTCGCTTCGGCCGCGCCGCGTGACGAATTCGACGAGGCGGGCGAGCTCACGGCGTCGCGCCTGACGCTGATGGGCGACGACGATCTCGAAGTGGACATTCGTCTCCGCGACCTTGTCAACCGTCTGCGAGAAGATGGCCTGCGCGACCTGTGGCGCAGCCAGCTGCGCTACATGACGCTGCTGCGGCGGGCAACAATGAAGGCGGCGGGCAACCCGGTCGGTCCGGACGTGATCTGCCAGGGCCTGTGGGCGATCTACAGCGAATCGGGGATCGACCTGGCGCAGACCCTGGCACTACTCGACCGGATCGAGGACCAGCTACGACAGCAACTGCCAATGCTCTACCGCGAAATCGACGAGTTGCTGGCGGCCTACGGCATCCAGCCGGCAGCGGGGCACAGCGCGCCGCTTGCCGCCGGCAGCGCGGCTGCGGCGCCGGCGAGCGGCGGCGGCAGCGGCGGCGGCGGCGGGCACGAGCCTGCCAACCCGCTGGCAACGCTGCAACAGGCGATGCGTCAGCGACAAAACGGCGGCCAAGCGGCAGCGCTCGGCGAATCACTGCTGCAGTTTCCGGGCGGCAGCGACGGACGGGCGGACAATCCGCCCCTCGATGCGGCGGCGATGGTCATGCTCAAGCATCTGTTCGCTCGCCTGACGGCGCTGGAAGCGCGCTCGCCACAGGCAGACGCGGGCGACGCCAATGCGCCACCTCGATCACCGCTGTGCGCACTCAAGGCAAAGGATCTCGACCTGCCACTCGGCAAGCCGGAGGCGATTGCCCTCGACACCCTGGCGCTGATTTTCGAGGCCATTTTCGATTCGAGCGAACTGCCCGACACCGTCAAGGCGGCGATCGGACGCCTGCAGATCCCGCTTCTCAAGCTGGCCATCTTCGATCCGTCGCTGTTTGCCAACAGCGCGCATCCAGCACGGCGGCTGATCAATCGCCTGGCGCGCGCGGCAATCGGCCTGCCTCGTAGCAGCGGCTGGGAAGATCCGGTCTGCAAACGCGTTGACGCGGTGAGCGCCGCTGTCCGCGACCTCCTGGCCAGGAAAGACGCCGCGCTCGATCCTTACCTCGGCGAACTCGACGCCCTGATCGGCGAGCGTGATCAGGCTATTTGCGAAGCCGCGACGGGCTACGTGCAGCTGCTCGTCGCCCATGAAGAAAGGCAAGCGGCCAAGCAACTCACCAGGAACTGGCTGCGTGCCAGCCTGGCCAGAAGGCCGCCGCCGACGGTCGCCGCATTTCTCGAAAAGCACTGGGCGCGGCTGATGTTCGCTGCCGCGCTGGACGGCGGTTGCGACGGACCACGCTGGCAACGGAACAGCGCTACCGCCAGCGAGCTGATCTGGAGCATCGAGCCCAAGGCCACTGGCGAAGATCGCAAGCAGCTCGCCGGCATGGCCTCGTCGCTGATCAAACGAATCGGCGCCGGTCTCGACGAAATCGCCCTGGCCGGTCCGGAAAGAACGCTGTTTCTCAACTCCCTGTTCGATCTGCAGACCGCCGCGCTGCGCACCCAGGCAACGACGTCGACGGCGCCGCCGGCGGCCACTGACGACGCCGCCGCAGCGGTGACCAATGGCCGATCGCGCACGCTCGAGGCCAAGGGCTTGCGGGTGCTGATGGTGGGTCTATCCGTGCCACTGTCGGTCAATCCCGGCAAGCCGCTGCCAGCGACGGCAACGAACTGGCAAGTCGGCGACTGGCTGCGCTTCTGCGTCCCGGAGCGGCCACCACTGACCGGGCTGTGCTGCTGGCAGAACGCGTCTTCCGGAACAGTGCTGCTCTGCAACGCTGCCTGGGGATACGCCGTCGCCATGCCGGCAACGGCGCTCGACCAGCAACTACGCTCTGGCCAGGCGCAGGTCATTTCCCGGGTCGCGATCTTCGACGCGGCCGCCGAACGCGCCCTGAAGCTCCTCGAACGCAGCTGACTTGCGAGCCCGCCGCAAAGCCCGGCGGGCGCGCCAAATCAATGTATAATCGCGTTTTCTGGCGATCGAGCGTTGACTGTTTTGAGCGATTTGAAGGCTTCCCCAATCCGCTTCACCGACCTCGGGCTGGCGCCTGATCTGCTCAAAGCCGTTGCCGATCAGGGCTACCTCGAACCCACTCCGATCCAGGCTCAGGCGATACCGCTGATTCTGGCCGGGCGCGATCTGATGGGCGGCGCACAGACCGGAACCGGCAAGACGGCGGCGTTCACGCTGCCGCTGCTGCAACGCATTCTGCCGTTCGCCAGCCCCAGTCCGTCGCCCGCGCGCCACCCGGTACGCGTCCTGATGCTGGCGCCAACGCGCGAACTGGCGATCCAGGTACACCAGTCGGTGAAAACCTACAGCAAGCACGTGCCGATCAAGAGTTGCTGCGTGTACGGTGGCGTCGACATCAAGGCGCAGATCGCCGAAATCCGCTGCGGCGTCGAAGTGCTGGTCGCCACGCCGGGCCGCCTGCTTGATCTGGTCGAGCAGAAGTGTCTGCACTTCAACAGCGTCCAGGCGCTGGTCCTCGACGAGGCCGACCGGATGCTCGACATGGGCTTCATCCCTGACGTCACGCGGATCATCAACATGCTGCCGCAGCAACGCCAGAGCCTGCTCTTCTCGGCGACTTTCTCGGAAGAAATCAAGAAGCTGGCGGACCGGATGCTCAAGTCCCCGGAACTGATCGAAGTTGCGAAACGAAACACCGTCTCGGAAACCATCACCCACCGCGTCCATCCGGTCGCCAGCGACGCCAAGCGGGCGCTGCTGGTCAAGCTCCTGCGATCGTCCGACTTCAATCAGGTGCTGGTGTTCACGCGCACCAAGATCGAAACCAACAAACTCGCGCGCGAGCTGCAGCGGGCCGGGATTGCCGCCGACTCGATTCACGGCGACAAGAGCCAGCTGGAGCGCCTGAAGGCGCTGGAAGCGTTCAAGGATGGTTCGGTGCTGGTCCTGGTCGCCACCGACGTTGCGGCGCGCGGCCTCGATATCGATGAACTACCGCACGTAATCAACTTTGAACTGCCGCACACGCCCGAAGACTACATTCACCGGATCGGCCGTACCGGCCGTGCCGGCAAGGCCGGCACGGCGATTTCGCTGGTCTCGGCGAGCGAAGTGCAGTACCTGGTCGACATCGAAAAGCTGATCCGGATCCAGGTCGAACAGGTCATCGTGCCGGGCTTCGAGCCCGAATACGAGTACACCTACCCACCGGGCGACAAGCGCCATCGGCGGCCACCGGCAGCGCCACCGCCAGCGCCGGCTTCGCTGGCCACACCGCGCAGCGAGCGCTCGCCGCCGAGCCGTGGCGGGCCGCGCGATGGCCCGAGAACGGGCAGCCACGGCGGTGCTCGGCGCCCCAGCCATATCGCCGCCGACGGTTTCGATTTCAGCAAACCCTACGAAAGCGCAGAACCGCATCCGGCAGCCGCGGCGATCGGCGCCGATGCCGCCAAACCGGGCCACGCCGAACACCCGCACAAGCGTCGCCGGGCGGTCGCGGCGCTACTTGGCGGACTGGGTCGCTAGCGAGAGCTGGCGACTGGGACGACAGCCGGCTCGGCTAGCGGCGCCTCGACCAGTTTCAGGATGGCCAGCGAAATGTTGTCGCCGTCACCATGGCCCAGCGCCCGCGCCCGGTCAATCAGCAATTCGGACGCTTCGCGCGCCGACGACGCACCGTCGATCACCCACGCCAGTTCCTGATCGGTGAAATAGGCCCACAAGCCGTCCGAGCACAGCAAGAACGTGTCACCCACCTGCAGCTCATTGGCTTCGCCGAAAGCAATCTTGGGCGCTTCGACGCCGCCCAGCGAGGTCAGCAGAATGTTGCGGTGCGGATGCACGAGCGCCTGCTCAGGCGTCACCCTGCCCTGCACGACCAATTGCCCGACGTAGGAATGATCGGTGCTGCGGAAGACCAGACTGTCGCCACGAAAGCGGTAAAAGCGGCTGTCGCCGCAGTGTGCCCAGCTGACCTTGCCTGGTTGCAGCAGCACCATCACGGCCGTGCTGTGCGGGTCCTTCTCGTTGATGAAGCGCGAAGCCTTGATCAACATATGCGCTTCATTGATGCTCGATTCGAGCAGCGCTCGTGCCGATTCAGTGCGCGCCGAAAAACGCTCGAGATTATCGCGGGCGGTGTGCACCACCTGCTGCGCGGCCAGGACGCCGCCGGTATGGCCACCCATGCCGTCGGCGACCACCGCCAGGGCGACGCCGCCACCACGCGGGTGCGGAACGATGGCTACCCGGTCCTGCTGCTCGCGACGGTCACCCTGATGCTGGGCCACGCAGGCATCGATCGAAATCGGCATTGACTCTCTTTCCAAACGACCGACGCCGACGCTGCAGTCGGAGCGCCTGGCAAAACAGGCGGTCGACCAGGTCGAGGTCGGCAGTAGTGTTCTAGATGTTTACCCGCCGCAGCTCGCTGGGGCGCGGCAAGTGATCGCTATGGTCTGGATAACGCTGGATATACACCCGGTGCGCGGCAACGACCAGGGCATGCACGTCGTCACTGCTCAGATCGGGAAAGTTATCGCGCACCAGGCGATACGCCAGATGTTCGAGCGACTGCCCGGCCCACCCCTGCTGCGGATCGAAGAACGGCTCGATCATCGCGAAAGCCGCGCGCAACTCCAGCTGTTGCCGCCGCTCCGGCTGCTGGCCGGCCGTTCGCGCAAGCGCTTCGCTCATTTCATCGCTTTCCAGCTATTTCCGCTATGCCAGCTGCCGCTGATTTTTCCTGTTCACGCGCACGCAACACGCGCCGCTGCAGCTTGCCGGTAGTGGTCATCGGCAGCGCCTCGGCGAATTCTATCGCTTTCGGCGTCTCGTAGGGGGCGAGATGCCGACGCACGTGCTGCTGCAGCTCTTCGACCAAAGCCGACGTCCCGACGACACCGCTTTGCACGACGACAAAAGCCTTCACCAGAGTCCCGCGCAGCTCGTCGGGAACGCCGATGACCGCGCAATTGGCGACCGCCGGGTGCCAGAGCAGGCAGCTCTCGATCTCGGCCGGGCCGATTCGATAGCCACCACTGTTGAAGACGTCGTCGGCGCGTCCCTGGTACCACAGATCGCCATCGGCATCGATCTTCGCCAGATCGCCGGTCAGCGCCCAGCCGTCGCCGACAAACTTCGCTGCCGTCGCCTCGGGATTCTGCCAGTAGCCGAGCATCATCACCGGGTCGTCCTCGCCGTGGCAGCGGCGATGCACGGCGACCTCGCCGAGCTCGCCCGGCGCTACGGGCTGCCCCTGGCTGTCAACGACCGCCACGCGATGTCCCGGATACGCGCGGCCCATCGCACCGGCCTTCGCCGGCCAGCGCGAAGCGCAATTGCCGACCACGTAATTCATTTCGGTCTGGCCGAACATTTCGTTGATCGTCACGCCGAGTTTCTCCCGCGCCCAGTTGAAGACCGTCGCGCCGACCGGCTCGCCGGCACTCATGATCGTGCGCAGATCGAGATCGTACTTCGCCTTCGGCTCGGGCACCGCCTTCATCATCATTTTCAGGGCGGTCGGGAAAAGGAAGGTATTGCGGATCGCGTACTTCTCGATCAGCGCAAAAGCCTTGTCGGCGTCGAAGCGTCCCTTGTAGGCCAGCAAGGGCATGCCGAAGTGCCAGGTCGGCAGCAGCACGTCCCACAGGCCGCCAGTCCACGCCCAGTCAGCCGGCGACCAGAACATGTCGCGCGCCTGCGGGAAAGAGTCGTGCGAGCAAACGAAACCGCTGAGATTGCCGAGCAGCGTCCGCTGCGCCATCAGCGCCCCCTTCGGCTTGCCGGTCGTGCCGCTGGTGTAGATGATCATCGCCGGGTCGTCGGCGCGGGTCAGCGCCGGCGTGTAGCGTGGCGACGCCAACTCGAGCACTTCCTCCCAGCGCGTGACACCGTCGCCGCGGGCCGCGCCGACGCCGAGCAGGTGCCGCAACTGCGGCAGGCGGTGGCGAATCTCGAGCACTTTCGGCAGCGTCGTCTCATCGACGATGGCGACGTGCGCGCCGGCATCGCCGAGCCGGTATTCGAGCGCGTCGGGTCCGAAGAGCTGCGACAAGGGCACCGCCAGCGCGCCCATCTGGTAGATCGCGACGTGCGCGATGGCCGTTTCCGGGCATTGCGGCAGCGCAATCGCGACGCGATCGCCCGGCAGCGTGCCGAGTGCCGCCAGCACATTGGCCAGGCGGTTGGCGGCGCGCTGGATGTCCCAGAAGGTATGCGCCGAGGTGAAACCGCTCTCGTCCTCGTAGTACAGCGCGAAGCGGCTGCGATCGTCGGCCCAGCGGCCGCAGACGTCGACCGCGAGATTGAAATGCTCGGGCACCTGCCAACGGTGCTCGGCGTAGAGTTGCGCATAACTGTCGGCCTGCTGATCCATCTTCGTCATCCCCTAGCCCGCGCTCCGTCGCCGCCCCGACCTGCCGAGGCGCTCAGGAGACGCCGTTCAAGCGCTCGTCGATCAGCTCGATCCAGTGCCGTACCGGCATCTTGCTGCCGCTTTGCAGATGCGTCTGGCAGCCGATGTTGGCGGTTACCAGAACCGCCGGCGCACCGGCGCCCATCGCTGCCAGCTTGTTGTCACGCAACTGCTCGGCGAGTACCGGCTGACTGATCGAGTACGTTCCCGCCGAGCCGCAACAGAGGTGCGGATCGGCGACCGGCGTCAGCTGATAACCGGCGGCCGCCAGTAGTGCCTCGACGACGCCACGAATCTTCTGCGCGTGCTGCAGCGTGCACGGTGAATGAAAGGCGACGCGCTGGCCAGAGGCGGCACTGGCCTGGCGCAGCAAGGCCACCAGCTGCTCCTGCTCGCCGGCCAGAACCTCGGAAGCGTCGCGCGTCATGGCCGCGATGCGCGCGGCCTTTTCGGCGTAGACCGGATCGTCCTTCAGCAAATGGCCGTACTCGCGGACGTGCTCGCCGCAACCCGAGGCGGTCATCACGAAGCCCTCGACACGACCGCTTGCGACGTCGGGCCACCAGGCGTCGATCACCTGCCGCATGTCGTCGAGCGCTTTCTCCTGCGCGTGCAGGTGGTAGCGCAGCGCGCCGCAACAGTTGGCCGCCGGCGCCTCGAACAACTCGATACCAAGCCGGTCGAGGACGCGCGCCGTCGCGGCATTGGTGTTCGGCGTCAAGATCGGTTGTACGCAGCCCGCAAGGGCGATCATCCGCCGCCGGTGTACGCCGGGCCGCGGCCAGGGCGTCGCCGGACCGCCGGCGACGACCGGCACCTTGGCCGCCAGTGCCGCCGGCAACAGCGGCCGCAGCAAGCGACCGATGGTCACCGCCGGCCTGAAGATCCAGCGCCGCGGCAGGGCTTCGCAAAGCAGGAAACGCGTCGCCCGGGCGACCAGGGAGCGTGGCACGCGCTCTTCGACGACCTCGCGGCCGATCTCCAGCAGGCGGTGATAGTTCACCCCCGACGGGCACGTCGTCTCACAAGCCCGACAACCCAGGCAGCGATCGAGGTGGAGCTGCGTCAGTTCGCTGACCGGCTGCCCTTCGAGCATCTGCTTGATCAGGTAGATGCGCCCGCGCGGCCCGTCGAGTTCGTCGCCGAGCAACTGGAAGGTCGGACACGTGGCGGTGCAGAAACCACAGTGCACACAGGTTCGCAGAATGGCGTCAGCTTCGTTGCCAGCTGGCGTGCCCTTGATGAAATCGGCCAGATTCGTTTGCATGATCGGCAGGCTCTCAGAAGTCCGGATACATCCGGCCGCGGTTGAACACCCCTTGCGGGTCGAACGCACTCTTCAGCTGGCGATGGATTCGTGCCAGCGGCGCCGCCAATGGCTGGAAGACGCCGGCCGAAGTCTTCAAGGCGTCGTCGGCACGAAACAGCGTCGCGTGCCCGCCGGCCTTGGCCGCCGCCACGCGGATCGCGCGGGCATCGCCGGCACGCAACCAGCGCTGTGCGCCGCCCCATTCGACCAGGGTCGGCCCGAGCGCCTGCAGCGGCGCCACGGACGGCAGCGACAGGCGCCACAGCGGCGCATCACCGGCAAAGAAAGCGTGTGTCTGCTCGCGCACCGAGTGCCAGAAGGCCGCCGCGTCGGCGTCCGCCAGCGGCTCACCGGCGAGGTTCCGCTGCGCCGCCTCGACGGCCGCCGCCGCGCCCGACAGGCGCAGCGTCAGCGTGCCGTCGTGCCACGCCGATGCGGAAATCGGCAATGGCCGCCCGCCCCACTCGTTGAGCCTGGCCAGCGCGGCCGCTTCGTCGAGCGCAAAGCGCAGACTCTTTTCGGCGACCGGCAGCGGCAAGACCTTGAATGACGCTTCGAGAACCACGCCAAACGTTCCGAGACTGCCTGCCAGCAGGCGCGGCACGTCATAACCGGCGACGTTCTTCATCACCTGCCCGCCAAAGGACAGCACCTCGCCGCTGCCGCTGAGCATCTTGACGCCGAGGACAAAGTCACGCAGCGCGCCGACCGCCTGCCGACGCGGCCCTGACAAGCCACTCGCCAACATCCCGCCAACGGTCGCCGACGGCCCGAAATGAGGCGCCTCGAAGGCCAGCCACTGCCCCTTGTCGGCGAGCGTCGCCGCCAGTTCGACGAGCGGCGTGCCGGCACGCGCGGTGACCACCAGTTCGGTCGGTTCGTAGGCGACGACGCCACGGTGCTCGCTGACCTCGAGTCGTTCGCCGCGTTCGGGGCCACCGTAGAAATCCTTGCTGCCGCCACCACGAATCGTCAGGCTGGCACCTGACCTGGCGGCATCGGCGATCCGCGTTATCCAGTTTTCGATCAATGTGTCCATCACGACCTCGGAGAAGTAGCCGCGCCGCCGGCGCGCGCCTGGGTATATTCGCGACAACGCGCCAGCGTCGGCACGCCCTTACCGGGGTTGAGCAGGCCATTTTCGTCGAAGGCCGCCTTGAGCCGGTGGAAAGCGCCAATCTCGGCGAGCGTGAACTGTTCGGCCATGATGTCGATTTTCTCGATGCCGACGCCGTGCTCGCCGGTGATCGTGCCGCCGAACCTGACCGAGCGCTCGAGAATCTCGGCGCCAAAGGCCGCGGCGCGTTCGAATTGCCCCGGCTGGTTGGCGTCGTACATGATCAAGGGGTGCAAATTACCGTCGCCGGCGTGAAAAACGTTGGCGCAGCGCAACGCATATTTTTCCGACAAGGCGTTGATCGCTTCGAGCATCTCGGCCAGGCGCTTGCGCGGAATCGTCCCGTCCATGCACAGGTAGTCGGGAGTGAGTCGCCCAACCGCCGGAAACGCCGCTTTACGCCCCGCCCAGAACCTGAGCCGCTCGGCTTCGTTCTGTGAGACGCGAATCCCGGCCGCGCCACTGGCTTCGAGAACGGCCGTCATGCGCGCGATTTCCTCGGCCACTTCCTCGGGCGTGCCGTCCGATTCGCAGAGCAGAATGGCCTCGGCATCCATGTCGTAACCGGCCCTGACGTAGGGCTCGACGGCGTGAATCGCCTTCTTGTCCATCATTTCCAGGCCGGCCGGAATGATCCCGGCGGCGATGATGCTGGCGACGGCATCGCCGGCCAGGCGGACGTCGGCAAACGAGGCGATCACCACCTGCGCCAACTCGGGTTTGGGCGTCAGCTTGACGGTCACCTCGGTGATCACGGCGAGCAGGCCTTCGGAGCCGTTGATCAAGGCCAGCAGGTCGTAACCCGGTGCGTCGAGCGCGGCGTTACCGAATTCGACAATTTCGCCCTTGATCGTCAGACCGCGTACGCGCAGGACGTTGTGCACGGTCAGGCCGTACTTCAGGCAATGCACGCCACCCGCGTTCTCGGCGACGTTGCCGCCGATCGTACAGGCGATCTGCGACGAGGGATCGGGCGCGTAGTAGAGACCGTACGGCGCCGCCGCCTCGGAAACCGACAGATTGCGGACGCCGGGCTGGACCACCGCGGTGCGCGCCAGCGGGTCGACGCTGATGATCTTCTTGAGCTTGGCCAGCGACACCAGAACGCCGTCGCGATGCGGCGTCGCGCCGCCCGAAAGGCCGGTCGCCGCGCCACGCGCGACCACCGGTGCTTGCAGCTCGTGGCAGACACGGAGAATCGCCTGCACCTGCGCTTCGTCCTCGGGCAAGACGACCAGCAGCGGCAACTGCCGATAGGCGGTAAGGCCATCGCAGTCGTAGGGCCGCATCTCTTCTTCCTCGGCGAGCAGCGCGGGCGCCGGCAAGACGGCGCGCAGCCGGGCGATCAGCGCCTGCCGATCGAGCGTGAAACGCCGCTCGGCAACGGTGGTTTCCATGCTCATGTGTTTTCCTCGTACGACGTGGTTAATGACGCTAACAAAGACCCTGCGGCCGCGACGGCGCGGTGCGGCTCAGCGGCAATCAGCGGCTCACTGGCGATCAGATCGTCGGCCAGTTCGATACCGACGCGCCGCGCCGCGCAACGTACGTGCTCGTGGGCGTGCCGGCGTGCGCGCTCGGGATCACCCGTGCTAACCGACGCGAAGATCCGCCGGTGCTCGGCACACGCCTCTGCCGGCAAGGCGCCGTTACGCCCGGGCATGCTCCACGCCAGGCGCCGCGACTCGGAAAAGTGCCGACCGAGGAATTCCAGCAAGCGATGCGCGTAGCTGTTATGAGTCGCCGCGGCGATCGCCAGATGAAAGTCGTCGTCGGCCTCCGAACCATCGCTACCGTTCGCCAAGGCATCGTCCATGGCGTCCAGGAAGCACTGCATGGCGACCACGTCAGCCGGCACGCGGCGACGCGCAGCGAGTTCGGCAATCGAGCCCTCGACCATCGCCCGTAATTCGAAGATCTCGCGCAATTCGGCCTGTGCCGGGCCGTCTCCCTGCCAGAAACGCAGGTTGAGACTTTTCGGCGCCAGCGCGACAAAAGCGCCCGCGCCTTGCCGGGTTTCGACGCGGCCATCGGCTTTGAGCCGGGCGACGGCTTCGCGAACCACCGCACGGCTGACGCCGTAGGTTTCGGCCAGGGCTTTTTCGACCGGCAAGCGCTCACCCGGTTTGAACTCGCCGCCGGCGATCTTCGCCTCGAGGGCGACCGACAACTCTTCGCTGAGGCGAGGCCGACGAACAATTCCCTTCAGCTCATTGGTAAGCATGACGTTCCGGTTGTCTGACAACTTCGCGGCAGGATACTACAAGCAGCGTCTGATGCAACTGCTGCGCAGCCAGGACCTGATGGCGCACCCGCTTCGATCGCTCATCGCGTGCATCGATACGACAACATTGGCATGTCCAGCGGCGCGCCCGACGCAAAATGCCTTTCTGCTACAATCGTCCGCTCACTGCGACAGCCACGGGCGCCGTGACATGCGACAGCCGCCCTTCTGAACGAACCGTCGAGGTCACCGAATGCAAGCTCTTGCTCATCTGAATCGCCTGTTGCCCGGGCTGCGACCCCTGCTGAAATACCGTGCCGCGGACTGGCCGTACGACATTCGGGCCGGCCTGTCGGTCGCCGCCGTGGCCATCCCGATCGCCATCGCTTATGCGCAACTGGCGGGCTTCAGTCCGTCGACCGGCTTGTACGCGTCGATTCTGCCGATGGTGGTGTATGCCTTCGCCGGCACCTCGCGGCAGCTGATCATCGGCCCGGACGCCGCCACCTGCGCCATGCTGGCCGCGGTGATCGCGCCGCTGGCCGCCGGCAATAGCGGCCTCTACCTGACCTACGGCATCGCGCTGACGCTGCTGACCGGCGTCTTCTGCCTGGCGGCGAGCTTCCTTCGCCTCGGTGGCCTGGCCGACTTCCTGGCCAAGCCGATCATCATCGGTCTGCTCAACGGCGTTTCGCTGACGATCCTGATCGGCCAGGTCGGCAAGGTCCTCGGCAGCAAACCGGAGGCCACGCGCTTCTTCAAACAGCTGCTGGAAATTCCGCACCTGGTGCTCACCGCACACTGGCCAACGGTCGTCCTGTCGGTCTGCTGCGCGGCGGTGATGTTCTTTATGCCGCGTTATACCAAACGCGTGCCAGCGTCGCTGGCGACGATGATCGTCGCCGGCCTGGCGGCCTTTCTGTTCGGACTCGACAAGTATGGCGTGGCGCTGATCGGCCCGGTGGCCGGCGGCCTGCCCGATCTTGAATGGCCGGAACTGCACGTCGACATCGTCGGCGAGATCGCCGCTTCGGCGGCGGGTCTGGCGCTGGTGCTATTCACCAGCGGCATGCTCACCGCGCGCAGCTTTGCCGAACGCAACGGCTACGATATCGACGTCGACCGCGAATTCGCCGCCTTCGGAATGGCCAACATCGTCTCGGCGCTGTCGCAGGGCTTTGCGGTTACCGGCGCCGATTCACGCACCGCGGTCAGCGACGCCAATGGCGGCCGCACGCAGATGGTAAGCATCGTCGCCGCGCTGACGATTTCGCTGCTGCTGCTGGTCGGTACCGGTTCGCTGGCCTGGTTGCCGATTCCGGCGCTCGGTGTGGTGCTGATGTTTGCCTCGTGGTCCTTGCTCGATTTCCTGGTCTTCAGGCGCTATCACCAGATCGAACGTTCGGCGCTGGTGCTCGGCGTGATCACCATGCTCGGCGTCCTCGCTTTCGGCGCCATCAAGGCGATCATGCTCGCCGTCGGCTTGGCCTTGTTGATGTTCATTCGCCGGGTTGCCCGGCCCGACTGCGAAGAACTGGTCAACATTCCCGGCCGCGCCGGGCTGTACAACCACAAGCTCTTCCCGAATGCAGCGATCATCGATGGCCTGCTGTTGCTGCGCTTCTGTGGTCCGCTGGTCTTCTTCAACGCCAACCACTTCCGTGCCGAAGTAAATCGGGCGATCGCCCGCCAGCCGGCTCCCGTCGAGCGCGTCGTGCTCGACATGATCGCCATGACCGACGTCGACATCACCGGTATCGATACGCTGGAAAGACTCGACGGCGAACTCGCGGCGAAGAACATCACGCTGATTCTGGCCGGACGGCAGATCGAATTCGAGCAATGGCTGGTGAGCACCAAGCACCCCGACGAGTCCCTGCAACAGCGTGCCTTCCCGACCATGCGCCAGGCGATTCGCCATTGGCGGGAACGTGCCGACCTGGACGCCGCCACCGCCGAAGCCGACGATTCCCCCGACCAACCCGACACCGCCCCGGCAGGCGGCCAGGAACGGCCGCCGACCAACACCTAGGGCAGTGGGCTGCTCAGCGACTCAAGCTGATTTCTCGTTCGCCAGCGCCTTGGACGTGATCTGTTCGTAGAGATCGATCAGTCTCGCCGCCAACTCGCCATATTGGGGATGCGCGGCGAGAAATGGCCGGGTCTCCTTGACCCTGGCGAAGACCCGTTCGAGAAAGGCGATATCCATGTCATCGAGGCGCTCGCCGGCGTCCACTTTCGCTTTCAGATCGATGGCGCGAGGCAGCCCTTCTTTTTCCAGGCGCTCCAGCAATACAGTCTCCATTCCCAGATCGTCCGATTCTTGCTTCATTGCCCGCTCCTTTGCTGATGATCACGCCGACATGGCGACTCGAATCGCGGATAATGCCAGCTCCGGCGAACCGATGGCAATAGCCAGCGGCGACATGCCCGCCCTCGCCGTGCCGGAGGGCTTCGGCAGCGGCGACGGCGACCGATCATCGTGGCGAGCGATGTGCCCGTACCGGCAAATCACACGCCGTTACACAACAGGGACAGAGATGCCACAGATCACGACCGAGGGATTCGCTACTCTTCGTCCTGTCGCTGCCGCGCCATCCCCCTCCCCCAGCGCGGCACTGGCCGTAGCACCCGGCCCGCCCAGACCCCCCTCTGTGCGGGCCGATCCATTTCTGGCACGCCAATCGACTCAAGGTGAAAGTCGCCTTCATGACTCACAAATCTCACAAGCCCCCTCCGCCGTCGGCGCGAGACGGGTCGCCAACGAGGGAAACGGTCATGACTTTCCGAATCGGGGGGTGTCTGTTCGCAGTCATGACCGTTTGCGCAAACGTGGGTTTCGTGGAGTACTGATGATGAATCGTTGGATGCAAACCATCGCCGGCGTGCTGGCATCGCTGATCTTTTCGTTCGTGCCAACGGCGCTCGCCGCCGCCCAACCGCTGCCCGGCAAACTACCCAGCGGCGTCGAGAAGCTGACTACTGTCGAAGGAATCAGCGAGTATCGCCTGGCCAACGGCCTGCATTTCATCGTCTTTCCAGACGCCGCCAAGCCGACCGCGACGGTCAACGTCACCTACCTGGTCGGCTCGCGCCACGAGAACTACGGCGAGACCGGCATGGCGCATCTGCTCGAACACCTGATGTTCAAGGGGTCGAAGAATTTCCCCGACCCGACGCGCGAGTTCAAGACCCGCGGCTTCCGGATCAACGGCTCGACCTGGCTGGACCGCACCAATTACTATGTCACGTTTCCGGCCAGCGAAGACAACATCAAGTGGGCGCTGGCGTGGAGCGCCGACGCGATGGTCAACTCGTTCATCGCCAGAAAAGACCTCGACAGCGAAATGAGCGTCGTCCGCAACGAATTCGAGATGGGCGAAAACAGCCCGTCAAGCGTGCTGCTGAAACGCCTGCAGGCGACGCTCTTCGACTGGCACAACTACGGCCACAGCACCATCGGCGCGCGTAGCGACATCGAGAACGTGAAGATAGAAAACCTGCAGGCTTTCTATCGACAGTTCTACCAGCCCGACAACGCGGTCCTGACGGTCGCCGGCAAGTTCGACGAGCAGCAGGTCGTGCAATGGATCGCCGCCAGCTTCGGCAAGCTGCCGAAGCCGACGCGCTCGCTGCCCGAGTACTGGACGGTCGAGCCGACGGCCGACGGCGAGCGCCAGTTCATCGTTCGTCGCAAAGGCGAGGTGCAGCTCATCACCGTTGCTTACCGCACGCCGTCGACGCTGCACGCCGACTCCGAGGCGATCAGCATGGCCAGCGAAATATTGGGCGACACGCCGAACGGCCGTCTCTACAAGGCCCTGGTTCAACCCGGCCTGGCGGCACAGGTCTACGACTTCAGCATCGACGCCCGTCAGCCGGGCTTCGTGGTCTTCGGCGCGATGCTCAAAAAGGGTGAAGCGCTCGATCGCGTTCGCGACCAGATGATCGAGGTGATCGAAGGCGGCTTCGCGCGCCAGGCGGCAAGCAGCGCCGAACTCGATCGCGCGCGGGTGCAGGCGCAAACCTCCTACGAGCGCGCGCTGGCCGACCCGGAAGTGTTTGCGGTGACCTTGTCGGAGTACATCGCGCTCGGCGACTGGCGACTCTTTTTCCTGGCCCGCGATCAACTAGAACAGCTCACCACAGCGCAGATCGACGCCGCAGCCGCCAAATATTTCGTTCGCGACAACCGCGTCGTCGGCAGCTTCGTTCCCGAGGATTCGCCACAGCGCGCGGAGATTCCCGCGGCGCCGAGCGCGGCGCAGCTGCTGGCGAACTTCAAGCCGCAGGAAAAGGGCGACGCCGGCGAAGTTTTCGAAGCTTCCAACGGCAACATCAACCAGCGCAGCCGCCTGCCGAGTATCGGCGAGCTGAAAGTCGCGCTGCTGCCCAAGAAGAACCGTGGCCAGACGGTGAACGTGGCGATGAGCTTCCGCTGGGGTGACGAGAACTCGCTGCGCAAGCGCGACATGGCCGGCAGCCTGGCGCTGGCGATGTTGGCGCGCGGCACCAGCCAGTTGAGCCGCCAGCAGATTGCCGACGAGATGACGCGGCTGAAGATCCACGGCGGCCTCAACCAGTTCGAGACCACCCGCGAAAACCTTCCGGCAGCGCTCGCTCTGGTCGCGCAGCTGCTGCGTGACGCCAGCTTCCCGGCGGCCGAGTTCGAAGAACTCAAGCGCCAGACGCTGACCGCGCTGCAGGCGCAACTCGACAATCCCCAGGAGCTCTCGCGCGACGCCCTGGCCGCGCACTTCAACACCTATCCGCCCGGCGACCCGCGCTACCACGCGCAACTGAGCGAACGCATCGAACAGCTGCGCCAGAGCACGCTCGAACAGGTCGTCGCTTATCACCGCGAACTGATGGGCACGGCGCGTGGCGAAATCGCCATCGTCGGCGACTTCGACGAAGCGACGGTCGTCGACGAACTCAAGCGCTTGTTTCCCGGCTACGTCTCCAGATCACCTTATGCCCGCGTCGACCGCGAGTACCGGCCGGTGGCGGCAGAGCGGATCGTTATCGACACGCCCGACAAGGAGAACGCCTTCGTGCGTGCGCGCCTCGACCTGATGCTGCGTCAGGATGATGCCGAAGCACCGGCGCTGTACGTGGCGAACAACATCTTCGGCGGTAGCAGCGGCTTGTCGAGCCGACTGATCGATCGCCTACGGCAGAAGGACGGGCTCAGCTACAGCGTCGGTTCATCACTATCGGTCGGCACCCACGAGCGACTGTCGAGTTGGACCTTCGCGGCGATGGCCGCGCCGCAGAACGCCGGCCGCGCCGAGCAGGCCTTCCTCGAAGAGTTGGCCAGAGCGCGCCGCGATGGCTTCACCGCCGAAGAAGTGGCCGAAGCCAAGAAGGGTATTCTCGAAGCACGCGCCGTCGCTCGTTCGCAGGACAGCGCCGTCGCCGCGCGCTGGATCTCGCTGCTCGACTTCGGCAAGGACTGGCAGTTTTCGCAGGACTTCGAGGACAAGGTGAAAGCGCTCACGCCGGAGCAGGTCAACGCCGCCTTCCGCAAGTACATCGACCCCCAGCAGCTGACGCTGGTGGTCGCTGCCGACGCCAGCAAGGGACAGAAGAACTGACGACGGTGCGCCGCCCGACGCCAGCCGCCGTGCCGATTACTTGTTCAGGCTGTCGCGAATCTCGCGCAACAGCAAGACCTCCTCGGCGGGCTCCGGCGGCGCCGCCGGCGCGGCCGCTGGCGCGCTCTTCCTGAGGCGATTCACCTGCTTGACCATCAGGAAGATGATGAACGCGAGAATGATGAAATTGACCAGGATGGTCAAAAAGTGGCCGTAGGCGAAAACCGGCACCTGCGCCTTCTTCAGCGCATCGAGCGTCACAGCGGTCCCTTCCGGAACGCTGCCGAGCACCACGAACATCCCAGAGAAATCGAGCTTGCCACCCATGATCAGGGCCACCACCGGCATGATCAGATCACCGACCATTGCTTCGACGATCTTGCCAAAGGCACCGCCAATAATCACGCCGACGGCGAGATCCATGACATTGCCCTTCATCGCGAACTCTTTGAACTCCTGCAGCATGCTCATGATTTCCCTTTTTTGCGTTGTTTTATGATTGGCCTGCCTGGCGGCAGATTGTTCCGGCGCCAACTGGCCTTGGATTATGGCAGCGGCACCGCCACCCGGTGAACGACTACCCGATAGATGATCGGTCGCTGGCCAAACTCGCGTCCGACGTCAAACGCCGCGCAGTCTTTCACCCGCCGCGGCCAGCGTCGCCTCCTGCTTGGCAAAACAGAAACGGACGACGCGGTCATCGTGTCCGCGGTGATTGAACACCGACACGGGAATCACCGCTACGCCGACCTCGCGCGTCAGCCAGCACGCGAAATCACGATCAGGCAGGTCGGAAATGGCGCTGTAGCGCGCCAATTGAAAGTAAGTGCCGTGGCACGGCAGTAACTCGAAGCGCGAAGCGTGCAACTGCGCGCGGAAGAACTCGCGCTTGTTCTGGTAGAAAGCGGCCAACCCGAGATGCCGCGAGGAGTCGCGCATGTACTCGGCAATTCCCAGCTGACACGGCGTATTGACGGTGAATACGTTGAACTGATGGACCTTGCGGAACTCGCTCATCAGTTCATGTGCACCGAGCACGTAACCGATCTTCCAGCCGGTGATGTGATAGGTTTTGCCAAAAGACGAGACGACGATACTGCGCTCGGCCAGTTCGGGATGAGCGGCGACGCTGTGGTGGCGGGCGCCGTCGAAAACGATATGCTCGTAGACCTCGTCGGCAAGAACCACGATGTCGGTGCCGCGCGTCACGGCCGCCAACTGCGCCAGATCGTCGGCGTCGAAGACGCTGCCGCTGGGGTTATGCGGCGAATTGACGATGATCATCCGCGTGCGCGGGCTGAGCAGCGAACGGACTTGCTGCCAGTCGGGTCGGTAGTCGGGAAACGCGAGCGTCGCGTAGACCGCCGTGCCGCCAACGGTTTCGATCGCCGGCACATAGCTGTCGTAGACCGGCTCGAAGACGATCACTTCGTCGCCGCTACGAACGAAGGCCGCGATGGCCGTAAAAATTGCCTGCGTGGCACCGGCGGTGACGGTGATTTCGTTCTCGGCGTCGTAGGCCGCGCCGTAGAGCGTGACCACCTTGTCGGCGATCGCCGCGCGCAGTTCGGGAACACCGGTCATTGGCGGGTACTGATTGCGGCCGTCGCGCATCGCTCGCACCGTGGCGTCGAAGAGCGCGCCGTCGGCCTGAAAATCGGGAAAGCCCTGCGACAGGTTGATCGCCCCGCAGTCGGCAGCGAGCTTTGACATGACGGTGAAGATGGTCGTGCCGACGGCGGGCAATTTGGAGTCGATGACAACCGAAGAGTGGTGCATGGCAATCCGCGCCAAGCGCGGCGAGTAATTATCGAGCGCCCAGTGTAGGGGCGCTGCGCCGACGAAACAAGCCGGAGCCGGGCCTCCCCGGCAAGGCGCGCCCCTACCGCTGCTCGCTCGCGTCGGCGAGGACGCGATCTGATGGCATTTACCGGGCAAGCGATCTAAGCTGACGCTTTCGACCCCCGTCTTGCGACGCCCACCAATCATGACCACCGCCACCACCGCCACCACCGTCTTGCGCCGCCTTTCGGCCATCGTTGCCGCGCTATTACTGACCTTCTCGCTGAGCCTGCACAGCGTCTGCGCAGCGCCTGCACTACCGGCGCTCGGCGCCGAGCTGCGCGACTTGACGGTCTCCGGGGTGTCGTCGGGTGCCTACATGGCGGTGCAGTTCCAGGTCGCTCACTCGCGGCTGGTGCGCGGTGCCGGCGTTATCGCCGGCGGGCCGTACTACTGCGCCGAGGGATCGATGCGCCTGGCCTTGAGTCGCTGCATGGCGCCCTCGTCGTGGGCCGAACTGCCGTCGGTGCAAGAGCTGCGCGGCCAGGCCGAAGCGCTGGCCAAAGCCGACCGCATCGACCCGCTGGACAACTTGCGCGACGATAAAGTATGGCTGTTCTCGGGCGGCAAAGACACGATCGTCGCCACGGCGGTGGTGCAGCGGCTGGCCGAATTCTATGCTCAATGGATGGCAGCGGCGGCGATTCGCTTCGTCAAGCTGCCCGACGCCGGGCACGCGATGATTTCGCTGGCCGCTCCCGAGGCCAATGCCTGCAGCAGCGAGGAATCGCCGTTCATCAACCGCTGCGGCGACCTCGACGCCGCCGGTGAAATCCTGGCGCACCTGCTCGGTCCCCTGCAGCCCGCGGCGACGAAAATGAATGGCGAGCTGCTGAGCTTCGACCAGCGACCCTTTATCCAGGGCAAGGCGATCGACGCCGGGCTGGCAGACGACGCCTACGCCTACGTGCCGCAGACCTGCCGCCGGGAAGCGTGCCGAATTCACGTCGCTTTCCATGGTTGCCGCCAAAGCGCCACGCAAATCGGAAGGCTGTTCGTCGATCTCGCCGGCTATAACGCCTGGGCCGACAGCAACCGGCTGATCGTCCTTTACCCGCAGACCGTCCCGCGCTACGGAGCGGCGATGGGGTCATGGAGTTGGCTCAACAACCCCTTCGCGTGCTGGGATTGGTGGGGCTATTCAGGGAGCGCTTACCACACCCGCGACGGCCTGCAGATCAAGGCCGTGCGCGCGATGATCGAGCGTTTGGCAACGCCCGCTGACCAAGCTCAGCGCTGACGCAGCGGCAAGGACGAAGGGGCAGCTACGAAGGGCAACGACAAAGGATCAGCGGCGAAGCTTGCCGTAGATCACCAGCAGGATCACCGCCATGATCACCGAGGCGATGAATCCAGCGCCCTCGCCGGCCCGGTACCAGCCGAGGAACTGCCCAACGACGCCGGCAGCAAGCGAGCCGGCGATGCCGAGCACGACGGTCACCAAAAAACCCATGTTTTCCCTGCCGGGGTGGATCAGCTTGGCGATCACGCCAATGACAAAGCCCAGAACAATGGTCCAGATAATTCCCATCGGCAATCCAGTCAAATCCGCTGAAGCGCGGTCAATGCCTCGGTTCGCCGCGCATCACAGCGGCGGAATGCGCAACATCTGACCGGGATAGATCTTGTCCGGGTGGCTGAGCATCGGCTTGTTGGCCTCGAAGATCAGCATGTACTTGTTGGCGTTGTCGTAGTGGATTTTCGCGACCTTCGAGAGATTGTCACCCGCGACAACGGTGTAGAACAAGGCTTCCGGCTCGCTCTGATCAACCGACAGCATGTCATGGACTATCGAAACGCCGCTCACGTTGCCACAGCACAGGAGGATTTTCTCCTTGCTGGCCTGGTCACCGGCGACGCCGAAGACGGTCGCCGTAGCGTTGGCGCCGTCAAAGGTCACGGTCAGCCCGGTAACCGGCAAGCCCTGAGTGGTGATGTAAGCCTCAATGGCGTCGCCGGCACTGCGGTTCATTTCGCTCAGTTTGGCCTTGGCCGCCTCGCCGTCTGGCGTACTGTCAAGCGACTTCGACACGGCTTCCGCATCCGCTGAGCGAAAAAGCTTCTCGCCCGCCTCTTTGACAAAATCAAATAAGCCCATGCTGTCTCCTCGGTAGGGCGGCGCATTCAGGCGCCGGCAAATGGTCCACGGCTTTACGATCTTCTGCAAAGCGCAGTCGAGTCTAGCAGTTTCACCGCTGTGCGCAAAGGAAGCAGCAAGGCGCCGATGTCGAGCGGGCTGTTGCTCGCTATACTGGCGCCGCACGGGCCGGAACGACCGCACCGGCCCCCCTTGAACTGCTCTGGAGAAAAGTACATGCCGCTTGCCACTCATCCCATGGCCGCCTCGCTACGCGCGTCGGATACCGGAAAAGTCGTCTCCGCTGAAGACGCAGTAGGTTTGATCGAGAATGGCGACACCGTCGCCACCGGCGGTTTTGTCGGCATCGGCTTCGCCGAAAATATTGCCGTCGCGCTCGAGAAGCGCTTCCTGCTGACGGCCAGCGCAGACGCCCAGGGTCTCGGCAGTCCGCGCGACCTGACGCTGGTGTACGCGGCCGGCCAGGGCGACGGCAAGGAGCGCGGACTCAATCACCTCGGTCACGCGGGTCTGGTCAGCCGCGTCATCGGCGGTCACTGGGGACTGGTGCCGACGCTGCAGAAACTGGCCGTTGCCAATCGCATCGAGGCCTACAACCTGCCGCAAGGGATCATCGCCCACCTGTTCCGCGATATTGCCGCGGGCAAACCGGGAACGATCAGCCGGGTCGGCCTCGGCACCTTCGTCGACCCGCGCTTTGGTGGCGGCAAGCTGAACGCGATGACCACCACCGATATCGTCCGTGTGATGGAAATCGACGGCGAGGAGTATCTGTTCTACAAGGCCTTCCCGATCGACGTCGGCATCATTCGCGGCACCACCGCCGACCCCGATGGCAACGTCACCATGGAAAAGGAGGCGCTGACGCTCGAAGCGCAGGCCATCGCCATGGCCGCCCGCAATTCGGGTGGCATCGTCATCGTCCAGGTCGAACGGATTGCCGAGCGCGGCACGCTCAATCCGCGACAGGTCAAGGTCCCCGGCATCCTGGTCGACTGCGTGGTCGTGGCCGAGAAGCCCGAGTACCACATGCAGACCTTTTCCGAACAGTACAGCGCGGCCTTCGCCGGCGAGATCAAGGTCCCGATGTCGGCGATTCCGGCGATGGCCATGAGCGAGCGCAAGATCATCGTGCGGCGGGCAGCCTTCGAGCTGAAGCCCAATGCGGTGGTCAACCTCGGCATCGGCATGCCGGAAGGCGTCGCCAATATCGCCGCCGAGGAACAGATAGCCGATCTGCTGACGATGACCGCCGAACCCGGCGTCATCGGCGGCATCCCGGCCGGCGGCCTGAGCTTCGGCGCGGCGACCAACGCCCAGGCGATCATCGACCAGCCCAGCCAGTTTGATTTCTACGACGGCGGCGGCCTCGACATCGCTTTCCTCGGGCTGGCGCAGGCCGACCGCCAGGGCAACCTCAATGTCTCCAAGTTCGGTCCGCGCCTGGCGGGTGCTGGCGGCTTCATCAACATTTCACAGAACGCCAAGAAGGTCGTCTTTGTCGGCACCTTTACGGCCGGCGCGCTGGAAGTCGCGCTCGACGACGGCAAACTGCGTATCGTCCAGGACGGCAAGTCGCGCAAGTTCGTCGAGGAGGTCGAGCATCGGACGTTCAGCGGCGCACAGGCGAAAAAGAGCGGGCTGACGGTCCTTTATGTCACCGAACGCTGCGTTTTCAGGCTCTGTTCGGAAGGCCTGGAACTGATCGAGATCGCCCCGGGCGTCGACCTCCAGAAGGACATTCTCGACAAGATGGACTTCACGCCCATCATGCACCGCCCGCCAGCGCTGATGGACGCGCGGATTTTCCGCGACGAGCCGATGAAGCTGCGACCCGAAATGCTGGAAATCCCGATGGCCGAACGCCTGACCTACGACGCCGGCAAGAACGTCTTCTTCCTCAACTTCGAAGGACTCAGCGTGCGCACCGCGGGTGATATCGCCAGGCTTCGACAGACCATCGGGGAAAAATTGGCGCCGATCGGCCACAAGGTCTACGCGATCGTCAATTACGACCGTTTTTCGATCGTCCCCGAACTGGTCGACGACTACGTCGACATGGTCAAGGAAGTGGTAGACACCTACTACCACAACGTCACCCGCTTTACCTCGAATACCTTCCTGCGCGCCAAGCTCGGCGAGGCCCTCGAGAGGCGGAAAATCGCGGCGCGCAGCTACGAAACCGCCGCCGAGGCCGAAGCAAACCTCAGGTCGAAATGACCGGACCGCAATCCATGCCGCGACCACCGCTTCCGGCCATGCCAAGAGCGGCTCTGGTCAAAGCTGGGTGAAAAAGGATAACCGCGCCGCTTTTTCTTGTCTTGCCAATGGCGATTTGCGGCGACAGCACACAGCGAACGCAGCCGGCAGGATACGGCACACGCAAAGACACCGTTTCGGGAATTGCGTGGACGGCAAGCGATGACGCGCTGAAAGCGCGGTTACCCAGCATGCTCTCGACAAGAATTGGCGGCATCGGAGCCCGAGCACCCCGCGCCGGGGTCAGCCGATTCAGGTCGAACTGCGGAAGGGTGCTACGGAACGAGAAGAAAGGCGAGAAGAAAGGCGAAACTGGAGAGGCGGCCTACAGCCGCCTCTCCAGACCGCCGTTGGTGCTTTTTCAGGCCTGAACTTTGCGGCGCGCGCAGAAGGCAAGGGCGCCGATCCCCAGCAAGGCCAAAGTGCCGGGCTCAGGGACATTCGGGTTCGTTGAGCCGAAGGTGATGTTGTCGTATCCGGTCTGATTGGCAGTGCCGCCAAAGTCGATCGAGTAAGCCGTGCCGCCGAAGGCCACACCAATCGGCGTGAAGTTACAGAAGGTACCACTCGGGTCGCCAACGCAGTTGTCGGTATGCTGAGCCACCAGATTGAGCGAACCGAGGATGCTACCACCGCCGGCCGCGCCACCCAACGCATCGTACACGCTGACTATCGCCGCGGTGGACGACGTGTAGTAGAACGAAAAGCCGGTCGTAAAGCCCGCCGAGTAATCGAGAATGGCGGTAGCCGCGTTCAGGAAGAACATGATGGTATTGGGCGTTGGCTCGTTGGCGAAGTTGCCGTCACCTCCGGCATCGGCATCGACAAGCCCCAGGCCATCGACGAACTGGACGCCGTAGTTCGTACCGGAATTGCCTTGGCTGTCGGTTCCGCCGTTGTAGAAATTGTTGATGTCGGCCTGATTACCCACACCCTCGAAGGTCAAGGTGAAGGCCCCGGCTTGCGCGCTGCAGAGCAAACCAGCTGCCACAAGGGCAGCGCTGAGCAAGCTAGTCTTGGTGAGTTTCATGTCGTTACTCCAATTAGAGAATAATGTTTTCGGCGCCACACTATCGATACGCCCGACTACCGTATGGCCATGGTCCGGATTAAATTTAACCCACTTCCCACTGAGCAATTTCCATGCCATTTTTTCAATATGCTGATAACTAATGATTACTTCCCGAACTGCCGTTGCGCAAAAACAGCCCGTGTAAAATTTTTCGACACTGGCTCTTGTCGCGCGCAGCCCGTCCCACCCCGCCTGAGGGTCCGCCACCAAGGATCTCAGCCGAAGCGGCCTTCGATATAGTCGGCTGTTTCCTGGTGCGTCGGGGTGACGAACATCTCCTCGGTCGGCGCGTGCTCGACGACCTTGCCCATCAGCATGAAGATGCATTCCTCGCTGGCGCGACGCGCCTGCGCCATATTGTGCGTGACGATGAGAATCGTGTACTGGCCGCGCAGCTCCCAGAGCAGTTCCTCGACCGCCTCGGTGCCCTTCGGGTCGAGCGCCGAACACGGCTCGTCCATCAGCAGCAGCTTGGGCTTGACCGGCAGCAGCCGCGCGATGCACAGCTTCTGCTGCTCTTCGAGCGACAGCTCGGTGGCCTTGCGCTTGAGGCGGTCCTTGACCTTGTCCCACAGCAACACGGTGCGCAAGGATTCCTCGACGATTTCGTCCGGCGTACCCTGATGGACGTCGCCACCACCCTTCGCGTGCAGGCGGTGGCTGAAAAGGATGTTGTCGCGAATCGAGATCGGCAGCGGATTGGGGCGCTGGAAGACCATTCCCACCTGCTTGCGCACCTGGATCAGCTCGACGCCTGGGTCGTAGATGTTCTGGCCCATGACGTCGATACTGCCCTCGATGCGCACGTAGCCGAGACGCTCGTTGATGCGGTTGACGCTGCGCAGGTAAGTACTCTTGCCGCATCCCGAAGGACCAATCATCGAGGTGATCATGCCCTGGCGGATGCGCAGGTCTACGTCGTACAGGGCCTGAAAGGTCCCGTACCAGAGGTTGAGTTTCTTGGTGTCGATCGCGTATTCGGGCGATGGCTGCAGCAGGGCTGCGGCTGGGGCGGCGCTCATCTAATGGTGTCCTTCATTGGTATTCGGTGAATACAGTGGCAAGCGGGGCAGCTGGCTGGCGCGAAACCGGGCGCTCCGCTGCCAAACGGCAGCGGCAGCCCGGCCCGGCCCGGCCTCAAGACTCAACCGAATCGTCCCTCGACGTAGTCGCGGGTACGCTTATCCTTGACCTCGCCGGTGAACAGATCCTCGGTGACGCCGATCTCGACGCACTCGCCATTCAGGAAGAAGGCGGTGCGGTCGGCCAGACGCCGCGCCTGTTGCACCAGGTTGGTGACCAGGATGATCGTCACCTCCTGGCGAAGTTCCTTGAGCACATCCTCGATACGCATCGTCGTCACCGGGTCGACGGCGATCGAAAACTCGTCGAGCATCAGCAGGTCGGGCTCCTGCGACAGCGCCCTGGCGATCGTCAGCCGCTGCTGTTGGCCGCCGGAGAGCAGGCTGCCGAGCGCGCCGAGGCGATCCTTGACCTCGTCCCAGAGCGCGGCACGCGTCAGACAACGCTGCACGATGACGTCGAGTTCGGCCTTGTTGGTAATCCCCCGCCAGCGTGGCGACAGCGCGACGTTGTCGTACACAGTCATCGGCAGACCGACCGGCAGCGGGAAGACGACACCGATGCGGCTGCGCAGCGCATAGACGTTCTTCAGGTGGCGCGTATCGAGGCCGTTGAAGCGGATCTCGCCGTCCACGCGCATGCCGGTGTTGAACACGTCCATGCGGTTGAGTGCCTTGAGGAACGAGGTCTTGCCGGCGTTGGCCGGGCCAATGATGCCGAAGATCTCGTGCTCGTGAATCTCCAGGTTGACGCCCTGCAGCGCCACCGCCTTGCCGTAACTGATGCGCAGGTCCTTGACCGCAAGCTTGATCGGCGATGCGGCGGCTCCGCCCTTGCTTTGCCGACCGTGCATCGGCCGCTCGAGAGCGCTTTGGCTTACCATTTCTTCTTCCCCCTGAGCCACATCCGGAAAGCAATCGACGCGCTGTTCATGGTCAGCACCAGGCCGATCAGCACCAGCGCAATACCAAAGGGAACCTCGTCAGCAATGCCCGGAACCTGCGTCGCGGCGACGAACAGATGCAGCGACAAGGCCATGGTCTGGTCCATGACGCTCTCGGGCAGGAAGGGCGTGAAGAACACCGCGCCGGTGAACATGATCGGCGCCGTCTCGCCGGCAGTACGCGAGACCTCGAGAATCACGCCGGTGAGAATTCCGGTGATCGCATTCGGCAGCACCACCCGACGAATCGTCTGCCAGCGCGTCGCGCCCATGTTCCAGCAGGCTTCGCGAAACGCTTGCGGCACCGCCTGCAGCGACTCGCGGGTGGCGACGATGACCACTGGCATGGTCATCACCGCCAAGGTCAGACTCGCCGCCAGGATGCTCGTCCCGAAGCCGAAGAAGATGACGAAGGCGCCCAAGCCGAACAAGGCGTGCACGATCGACGGCACGCCGGCGAGGTTGATGATCGCCAGGTTGATGGTCCGCGTGAACCAGTTATCGCCGGCATATTCGCTGAGATAGATCGCCGCGCAGACGCCGATCGGTACCGACAGCATCAGCGCCACCATCACCAGCCAGACCGTCCCCAGCAGCGCCGGCAGGACGCCGCCGGAGCGCATCCCGTCGGTTGGCGCGGTAAATAGAAACTCCCACGAAATGGCGCCGCCACCCTTGGCAATCAGGGTTCCGAGAATCAGGAGAACCGGCGCGATAAGCATCAGCGTCATCATCCCGAAAAGCATTCGGTAGAGCTTCTGGACGCTCTCGTTACGTTTGTTCAGGGCGCTCGCCTGAAACATTGCTGCATTAGCCGTTGTCATTTTTCTAGCCCTTGCGAATGCCGCGCACGATCAGGTCGGCGCTGAGGTTGACGACGAAAGTGACCAGGAACAGCAGGATGCCGATGGTGAATAGCGCCTGATAGTGCTCGCCACCGACAACGGTTTCACCCAACTCGGCGGCGATCGTCGCGGTCAGTGCGCGCACCGAGTCAAAGATGCTGTTCGGGATGTTGACCGCGTGCCCGGTGGCCATCAGCACGGCCATGGTCTCGCCAAAGCCGCGACCGACGCCGAGCAGTACGCCACCGAGAAGACCGTTCTTGGCGGCCGGCAAGACCACTTTGTAGGTCACCTGCCAACGCGTCGCACCCATCGCCTCGGCCGCTTCGCGGTAACGATCGGGAACGGCCTTGAGCGCGTCCTCGGCGATCGAGGTCATGATCGGCGCGGCCATCAGGCCGAGAATGATGCCGGCGTTGAGCACGCAGAGACCGACCGGCACGTCGAACCACTTGATGATCAAGGGGTTCATGATCACCAGGCCGATGAAGCCCCAGACCACCGACGGAATCGCCGCCAGCAGTTCGACCAGCACTTTAAGTGTCTCGCGCGTCTTGCCGCTGGCGAACTCGGCGATGTAGATCGCCGCCCCCAGTGAGAATGGAATCGCCACCAGCATCGCCAGGCCGGTGACGCTGGCGGTGCCGGCCATCAGCGCCAGGATGCCGTATTCGGGATCGTCGGCGTCGCTCGGCGACCAGTAAGGTGTAAGAAAAAACTCATGGAAATTCATGTGATTGACAATGAAGCCGAGACCTTCCTTGGTGACGAACACGAAGATTCCCAGAACGAAGATGATCGCCGAGATGCCGCAAACGAAGACGATCGCCTGCACCGCCTTGTCGACGTACCAGTCGAAATCGCGACGGTCGAAGGCCGCCGCCGTGGCGGCGCCCGGCGCTGTGGTGCTGTTGGCCATATCAGTCGATCTCCCCGCCGCGCAGGGTGCTCATCAGGTTACTCACCTGCACGGCGATCTCGCGCGTCATTGCCTCGTAGCGCGCGCGCCGCTGCTCGTCGGGAAGATCGGCCGCAACGGCGCCGCCGACGTCCCACTCCAGTGCCGCGGTGTGGAACGGAATATTTTCGACGTACGACTTGACCGGACCCTGCAGGCTGACGATGACGTGGAAATCGGCGAGGTCGCGAAGACTCAGATTCAGTGCTCTGGGCTCGTGGCGGTCCAGATCGACGCCGGCATCCTGCAGCAGCCGGACCACGTCGGGCGCCAGCGCACCGGCCTGGCGACCGAGGCTGTGAAATTCACCGCCCTCGGGAAAGTTCTTGCGGGCAACGGTCTCGGCGATCGGACCGAGGAGCGTGTTATCGTCGTCGATGAAGAGGATCCGGAAGGCCTTGTTGGCCTTGGTGTGGCCGGTGACCGCGAACACCGTTTCCTCGCAGATGTTCTTGGCCTGGTCCGAGACGCGCTCGAGCGAGTTGAAAACGCCCAGGTAGGCAAAGAGATCCTCGATGCTGAAGTTCTCGCCCTCGGTGACCAGATCGGCGAAGACCACGTCGAAGGTCCGCTCGACCTGATCAGCCATGATCATCGTCGCCCTGGCCTTCTCGGCGTTGCCGTCGAGGAAGGCGCATATCGCCTGCTTGAACATCTGCCGCGACTCGCCGGCGAGCAACTCGACCTCACGTTTGATCAGCGCGTCGGGGCGTTTGGCCAAATGTACCGACTCGCGGGCAATCGTCACCGCGTAGTCGCCGACGCGCTCAAGCGCGACGTTGGCATGCATCATCGCGGTCATCAGCCGCAAATGTCCGGCGCTCGGCAGGTGCACGCCAATGAACGCGTGGCACATCCGATCGAGCTTGCGGTTCTGGGCGTTGATCCACTGGTCGCCGAGCACCGTCGCGTAGGCCAGCTTGTCGTCACCGCTCAGCAGAGCGCGCACCGCGGCGCTGAGGGCCTCATCGACGCGCTTGGCGAGCAGGCTCGCTTGTTGTTTGATCAGGGACAGGTCTCTCTCGAGACGTTCTTCGTAATGACTCATCGGTTGCAGCTCCCCACAGCGCTTACGGACAACAAATCGCAGAACGGGCACGAGGACTCCCTGTCCCCGTGCCCGAGATGGTGAATGGCTTACTTGCAGCTGATCTTGCGGACCGGCGCGTAGCCTTCCTTGGCGAGGATGCACTGACCAACGTCGCTCATGATCCAGTCCATGTACTTCTTGACGTCGGCCTTCGGCTTGCCATCGGTGTACATCATCAGCGGCCGGGCGATCGGGTAGGTGCCATCAAAGGCCGTGTCCTCGGTCGGTTTGACGCAGGCCTTGCCCTTCTCGGGCGAGATACACAGCGTCTTGAGGTGCTCGGTAGCGTAGGCAAGACCGCTATAGCCGATCGCGCAGGGCGTCTTCTCGACCAGGTCGGCGACGTCCTTGGAGCCGTGCATGTCCAGGGTGCCCTGCCGGAACTTACCCTTCTCACCGAGGACCGCCTCCTGGAAGTAGGCGTAGGTTCCCGAATTGTTCTGCCGGCTGACGACGACGATCTCGTCCTTGCAGCCCGGGATGGTGATCCCGAGATCGCTCCACTTGGTCGCACCGCCGTCACGGCCGTAAATCTTGGCCAGTTCGGGGATGCTGATCGAGTTGAGGGGGAAACTCTTGTTTACGAAGATCGCCAGCGCGTCGTAACCGACGACGTTCTCGACCGGATGGTGACCTTTGGCCTCGGCCTCCTTGATCTCCTTGTCCTTCATCTTGCGGCTGGCGTTGGCGATATCGACCGTGCCGTTGATCAAGGCGGCAATGCCGGTACCCGAGCCGCCGCCCGATACGGCAACAGCCACTTCGGGGTTGATCTTGCCGTACTGCTCGGCCCACGACTGGGCGACATTGACCAGGGTGTCCGAGCCCTTGTTCTGGATCTCGGTTCGTGCGGAAACGGCGCCGGACGCCAGGGCGGCGGCAACGGCGAGGCTGATGCTCAACAACATCGATTTCGAGGTCATTCGGGGTTCTCCAAAGGTGGGAAATTTTTTGAAGTCTGTAGATGTAGATCAAAGACTTCAGGGGTGGCAAAGAGCAGATGAGCGACAGAGATTATCAGAAAAATTCACTCTGACAAGCCCCATAGACTCGGCAAATAGCAATAAAAATTGGCCTGACCACTCGCCACCCCAGCGTTTGCTGAAAGCATTTTATTTTCATGCCAAATGTCTGTTTTGTAGCAGACAATAAAACAATTACTTTCGCTATATAACCGTAGTCCAATGGTTTAACGTGGCTTTTTTATTCATAAGCAATGCCCTTGCCATGTTGTACAAAACATTGCAATGCGCACTCATAATTTCATCAGAAACTGTTTTTATCGTTCGTGAAAATGCCATGGACAGGAGCAGCAGCACGGCATGCTTTCTACTACGGAAGAGCCGTCATTACCACTCAGGGAACTTTTTTTATCGTCACTACAGTCAAGTAAATCCCTTATCTCATGGAGTTACGAAGCGTTCCCCAGAATTTGACGGGGGCGTGCAATTCGTCGCATCTTTGCCATATATAATGACGCTGGCACGTCGTCGCAAGGTCGCAAGAAGGCTGCCCATTCGAGTCCACGTTTTCACCATTCCAGAACCGCTGAAAATGCACTTAGCATGAAATCGAGAGGATTCCCGGCGGAGCGTGGTACGGCGCATCGGCAAGCAGATTGGCAGGCCGAGGCTTCGCGGGGCCGCCGCCGCTGCGAGAAGCGGCTCGGCAGCGGGTAACAGATTCGAGCGGCGACCTGCTTGTCGATCGGCGGGGTGCCGGTACGGCCAAGCGTGTTCGGATCCGGGCTTGAGCCACGTCTCGCGCATACCGGCGTCGATCAGGCACTGGGGGAAAGTGGCGGTGCGGGTTTTTTCACCGCCCGCGGCGAGCACTCTCCCGAGCGGCCGCGACGCGGGCACCGCCGCCGCCTGCTTGCTACGATTCAGCGACCCTCAGGTCGAAGGGACGATCAATCCTCGCTCGCGCATTTGCTCTGCCAGCACCTGCGCCTCCGGCAGGCCCATACGCGACAGGTCGGCGTAGGCCGCTTCAAGGAGCTTGCTCGCTTCGGCTAACGACTCACTGTCGCTGCGGCTCAATAGCTGCAGTGCGATTTTCGAGCACGCCACCGCCCTCTCGCGCACATCGCCCAGACGCTCGTAGACCGGCAGCTCTTCCTCGCGGCGGATGCGCAGCGCCTCGTCCAACTGCCCCCGCATCTCCAGCACGTCAGCAATCCTGCCTTGCGTCACTGCCTGCCCGCGCACATCGCCCAGGCGCTCGAACACCGGCAGCTGTTCCTCGCGGCGGATGCGCAGCGCCTCATCGAGCTGCCCCCGCTCCTGCAGAACGTCGGCTATCTTGCCTTGCGTTACCGCCCTCTCGCGCACATCGCCCAGGCGCTCGTAGACCGGAAGCTCTTCCTCGCGGCGGATGCGCAGCGCCTCGTTCAACTGCCCCCGCATCTCCAGAACGTCGGCTATCTTGCCTTGCGTTGCCGCTACCGAGCGAACATCGCCCAGGCGCTCGTAGACCGGCAGTTCTTCGTCGCGGCGCATGCGCAGCGCCTCGTCCAACTGACCCCGCACCTGCAGCACGTCGGCTACCTTGCCTTGCGTCAACGCTCGCGCACGCACGTCGCCCAGGCGCTCGTAGACCGGCAGCTCTTCCTCAAGGCGGATGCGCAGCGTCTCTTCCAACTGCCCTTGCGCCTGCAGCACGTCGGCTATCCTGCCTTGCGTCACCGCCCGTGCGCGTAGATCGCCCAGGCGCTCGTAGACCGGCAGCTGTTCCTCGCGGCGAATACGCAGCGCCTCGTCCAACTGCCCTCGCGCCTGTAGCACGTCGGCTATCCTGCCTTGCGTCACCGCCACCCCACGTTCGTAACCGCGCAGCAGGTGCAGCGGCAACTCGCGCTCACGCCAATGCGTCAGCGCGGCATCGTAATCGCCGAGGTCGTAGAGCAGTCGGCCCAGTTCGTTGAGTGGCGCGACCAAGAGGTCGTCGGGCGCTGACGGGTGACTTTCGAGCCAGGCCTGGATTTCGCCGATACGCCGACGACGCTGGCTCATCGAACGGACGTCGAGACCATGCCGGTACTGGAAGCGCACAAAGGGCAAGGCGCCACCCGGCCCTTCCATGCGGTCGTACTCCGTGGCGGCGAGCGGAGCGAAGGCATACACGCCGCCGCGCCAGGCCCAGATGTCCGGAGCGGCGCGTGACGCCAGGGCGATCGCTTCGGCGTCGAGCCAGAACACCAGCCGGGCGCGGACTTCGGCGGCGATGCGCTCGCGGCGGACGTTGAAAGCGTCCCAGTGGGCGGCGTCGAACCAGCCGGGGCGACCGATGACATGCACCACCGCCGCGCTGCCGGCGCTCTTGAGCAGCCTCTTCTCGAGCGTCGCGACGTCGGCGACGCGGCGTCCGAGCGGCAGGCGGTTGACCGCCAGGCCGGCCGCCTGCAGGACGTCGTCGAGCGCAGCCATTACCTGCTTGCGCAGCAGTTCGTGCGGCGCGTCGACCAGCAGCCACTGGAAGGTAGGTCCGTGCAGCAGCGTTCGCGACAGGCGCTGAAAGTCGTCAAAGCACTGTGCCGGCAAGCTGCCGGCCGCCTGCAGCCGCAGACGTTCTATCTCGAAACTGGAAGCGGCCATCGGCGCAGCGCCAGCGGCGGCTCAGCCCGGCGGCACGGCGGGTTCGACGGCCGCTGCCGGCAATGCCGCGGCGGCGATCTGGTAGCCTTCCAGCGTCCGTACCACGGGATGGCTGCGCCGCCAGCGGCCGTCGTTGTACTGCATCAAGGCCAGACGGTGCAACAGATCCTGCGCTGCTTCGTCGTTGCCGCCTTGCGCCGGGTTGGCGTCGACGGCCACCAGCAGCGCGTAGTCGCTGGGCCTGAGGAAGTAGCGGTAATCGGCCGCCAGCTGAGCGATCGCGCGCTGCACGACAGCCCCGTCGATCAGGTCGTCGGCGACCTCGCAGCACAGGCGCAGCAACCGCAGCAGCTCGCGCGGATGACCTCCGCTGTGCTCGGCCAGTTGCTCGATTTCGGCGTCGGCGGCAAACAGGCAGCGATCGGCGCGTAGCAGCAGCAGACGGGTCAGCGCCGTCCAGCCGGCTTGGCAGCGGCTGCCGTCGCGCTCGTGCAGCTTGATCATCGGCAGCACCATGTCGGCGTCGAGCTTGCCACCCAGCAGACCACCAAACTTGAGGTGCAAGGGCGCGGTGTAGATCGCCAGCGTCTGGATCGCCAGCAGCTGTTCGGCGTCGAGAACGAAGAACTGCCGGGTATCCTCGCCACGCATCTTGTCCGTGCCGTCCACCAGGAAGAAGACGCGTTCGGCGCGACCGTGCGCTTGCAGTTCGGCCTCGGCGGCACGGATCAGCTGGCTGAAGGCGGCAGCCAGCGTCGTGAACCGATTGCGGATCTGCTGCCGCCATTCGTCCTTCTGGCTGGCGCCGGTCTTCACTGCCGCGGTGAAGCTGGCGAAGAGCTTGACCAGCCCGGGCAGACCACCACCGGCTTGCGCGCCGGCCTTGATCTCGGCGCTCGCTTCGCGTTGCGTCGAACGTGTCGTGATGGCGGTCTCGAACCACTCGCGTACCGGCCACAAGGCGTCGTCGTCCAGCGCATAGCCGTCGCCGAGAAGGCGCTCGAGCAGCGTCTCGGCCATCGCCATCAAGGCTTCGGAATACTGCAGGTTGTTGCGGTCGAGCTTCAGCAGCACGTCGACCTCGACGACGTAATAGCGCCGCGAAGCGTTCAGGCGTTCGGCGTAGCGCCGCAGTTCAGTGGTCTTGCCGCTGCCGATATGGCCGAAGAACAAGGCATGTTTCTCGTTCGGCGGGAAAAAGGCGTCGCTGACCGGGTCCCAGCCGAACTTGCGCGCCAGTCGCGAAAACGTTCGCTCGCTGCCACGCGCTTCCTGTGTCTCGACGAAGCGCGGGTCGCCAGCCGGCAGCGCCTCTTCGTACTCGATCTTTTGCAGTACTTCGAGAATGTTGGCGGGCGGACGATAGGTCATGGCGATCGGGAGAAATGAAAGTGGACGAAACCGGGAACGGCAAAGGCTGCCGACGAGTATCTGCAGCGTCCCCGGCACTGTCAAGCGGCGGCGGTTGCCAGCGCCGCGACACCTACTTGCTGAGCAGCCGCATCCCGCGCGCCAGCCCGTCGAGCGTCAGCGGGAACATCCGCCCGCCCATCAGGTTGTGGATCAGCGAAGTCGATTGCCGGTACTGCCAGGCGTGTTCGGACTCGGGGTTGAGCCAGATCGCGTGCGGCCAGGTGCCGGTCAGCCGCCGCAACCAGGTGGCGCCGGGCTCGGCGTTGTTGTACTCGACGCTGCCCCAGGGCTGCAGCAGCTCGTAGGGGCTCATCGCCGCGTCGCCGACGAAGATCAGCTTGTAGTCGTTGCCGTACTTGTGCAGCACGTCGTGGGTGTCGATGCGTTCGCTGTGACGGCGGCGGTTGTCCTGCCACAGGTATTCGTAGACGCAGTTGTGGAAGTAGTAGTACTCGAGGTGCTTGAACTCGCTGTGACACGCCGAGAACAGCTCCTCGCAGACGCGGACGTGGTCATCCATCGAGCCGCCGATGTCGAGAAAAAGCAGCACCTTGACGGCGTTGTGGCGCTCGGGGCGCAGCTGCAGGTCGAGCCAGCCGGCATTGCGCGCGGTGCCGGCGATGGTCCCTTCGAGGTCGAGCTCCTCGGCCGCCCCCTGGCGGGCAAAGCGGCGCAGCCGGCGCAAGGCGATTTTGATATTGCGCGTGCCGAGCTCGACGCTGTCGTCGAGGTTGCGATACTCGCGCTTCTCCCAGACCTTGACCGCCGAGCGATTCTCGCTCTTGCCGCCGACGCGGATGCCCTCGGGATGCGTGCCGCCGTGGCCGAAGGGCGAGCTGCCGCCGCTGCCGATCCACTTGCTGCCGCCCGAATGGCGCTCCTTCTGCTCGGCGAGACGCTGCTTGAAGGTTTCCATCAGCTTGTCCCAGCCGAGTTTTTCGAGCTTGGCGCGCTCGGCGTCGGTGAGATGTTTTTTCACCGCCTGCCGCAACCACTCTTCGGGAATCAGCGCGTCCATCCCCGGCAGCGCTTCGACGCCCTTGAAGTACTCGCCGAAAGCGCGGTCAAACTTGTCGAAGTGCGTCTCGTCCTTGACCAGGATGGCGCGCGAAAGACGGTAGAAGTCGTCGAGGCTGTGTTCGATGACGTGCTTCTGCAAGCCCTCGAGCAAGGCCAGAAACTCCTTGATCGACACCGGCAGCTTGTTCGCCTTGAGATGGAGAAAGAAATCGATCAGCATAGTCGATAGCGCCTGTTCGCAGCGCGCATCAGCGCTCAGCGATTCTGGCGCGCCATGAAGATCAGCCGCTCGAAGAGATGCACGTCCTGTTCGTTCTTCAGCAGCGCACCGTGCATGGGCGGAATGGCCGTCTTGTGGTCTTTGCTGCGCAGCGCTTCCGGCGGGATGTCCTCGGCGAGCAGCAGCTTCAACCAGTCGAGCAGTTCCGACGTCGAGGGCTTCTTCTTCAGGCCGGGGATTTCACGCAGTTCGAAGAATACTTCCAGCGCCTCGCGCAGCAAGGCCGGCTTGAGCCCCGGGAAATGGACGTCGACGATGCGCGTCATCGTTTCCTTGTCGGGAAACTTGATGTAGTGAAAGAAACAACGGCGCAGAAACGCGTCGGGCAGCTCCTTCTCGTTGTTCGAGGTGATGAACACCGCCGGCCGGTGACGAGCGCGAACGTTCTGGCGCGTCTCGTAAACGAAAAACTCCATGCGGTCGAGTTCGCGCAACAAATCATTCGGGAATTCGATGTCGGCCTTGTCGATCTCGTCGATCAGCACTACCGACGGCGTTTCGCATTCGAAGGCCTGCCACAGGACGCCCTTGACGATGTAGCTGCCGATGTCGGCGACCTTCGCCTCGCCGAGCTGCGAATCACGCAGCCGCGACACCGCGTCGTATTCATACAAACCCTGCTGCGCCTTGGTCGTCGACTTGATGTGCCACTGGAACAGCGGCAGCCCGAGCGAGGCAGCGACCTCCTCGGCGAGCATGGTCTTACCGGTACCGGGCTCGCCCTTGATCAGCAAGGGCCGCTGCAGGGTGACGGCGGCGTTGACCGCCAGGGTCAGATCAGCGGTGGTAACGTAGGTTTCAGAGCCGGCAAAGCGCATGGCGTATCCCTTGTATTCCTGGCACAGCGAGCAGTTGATTCTACCCGCAAAGCTGCCGCCAGGACACGCCGCCAATCACCACCAAGCGCCGTCAGCGACTCAAGCGCCGGCCGCGCGCCGCACGCAGTCAAGGTAAGCGACGCCATCGATCGCGCTGCCATCGCGCTGCGAACGCCACAGCGCCTCGCCAAGGCACTCGAGGATCGCGTGTTCGGCGTCATGAACGTCGAGGCGCGCGCGTAGCGCCTGGTAGGCGGTACGAATTCCCTGCGGCTGGTCGATGCTGATCTGCTCGGCGACGGCCAGATGCAGCGAAAGGTGCAGAAAGGGATTCATCTGGCCGCTTTCGGGAGCGAACTCCTGCTCCACCGCCAGCGCGGGGTTCTCGAGCAGTGCATGGTACTCGGGGTGTTCGCCGATCAGATCGGCGGCGACCACCTCGGCGCCTTCGAGAATCGAACGCTCGCGATGCTTGCGCCAGGCCTCGCAGAAGAACTGCCGGACCTGCTCACGACTGGGATTGAACATCGCTCCTCCGGGGGCTGATCAAAGCACTGACCACAGCGTTGTGCAGCAGACGACAACCACCGTCCAGGCCCGGAGCGATCTGCCCGGTGCCATAACTGCCGATCAAGGGCAGGCCGGGAAAACGCTCGCGCAGACACTCGAGCTCGCGATCCGGGCCGCCGTGGAAACAGGGGCCGCGACCGATGCACGAGAAGACGATGGCCGCCAGGGGGTCGCCGGCGACACCGGCCAGACGGGCAAGCAGCTGGCGCATGTCGTCGGCGGCCGCTTGTGGCTGGCGTATCGCCCACGCCACATGCTGCCCCGGCGTCACTTCTTCGGCCAGCGTCAGCGACTGGTCGGCATGGGCGGCGATGATCGCCAGCGTGCGCCAGCCGTCAGCGGCCGCCCGCGCGTCGCCCAGCACGGCACACAGCGAGGCCAACGGCAGCCGCGCCTGCGCACGATAGTCGGCCGGCAAGGCGCGGCGCAAACTGTCAAGCGCACTCGCGCCACCGACCCTAAACAGCTCACGGCCGCGGCTGCTGTCGATACGCCGCGGGCTGGCCTGCACGCGCCAACCGCTGGACACGCCGACATCGACGTGCGCGCCGCGCAGCCGCAGACTGCACTGCCTGGCCAAGCGACCGTGCTGCCAGGCGACGGGGTCGCTGCAAGCGACCTTGCCGGCAAAGCTGCCGCCGAAACGGCGCGTCGGCGAAGCGCCCCAGGCGTGCGGCCAGTGGCTGCCGGTGTAGCTCAAGAGCGCTTCGTCGCGCTCGTCAGCCGCTTCGCCTTCGTCGCCAGCAGCGCTGGCGGGCCGATGCGCCAACGAGACGCCGCCGGCAAAAACCATCACCGCCGCTGCCGGACGATCGATCAGCCAGCCACTGTCGGTGAAAACGCCGGCGGCCAGGCTGCCAGCGACCTCGGTGCACTGCGCTGCCCGCGCGACGGCGCTGACCGTCGCCTGCGCACAGCGGGAAAAATCGTCCGTCAGAAGCAGCAACACGCCCGCGGCGCGGTCAACACCGGCTTTTTCCAGAGCCCGTGCCAGCGCCTCGACGGCCACCGCCGGCTGCGGGTCATGGCCCGCGGCCAGCGCGCTGGCGATGCTCATCCGGGCATCAAGCCAAAAGGCACGGACTTCTCGGGATACGCGCAGAGGTCGTCGATCGGACACCGCCAGCACTCCGGCTTGCGCGCCATGCAGACGTAGCGCCCGTGCAGGATCAGCCAGTGATGCGCCGACTGCCGGAACTCTTCGGGAACGACTTTCAGCAGCTCGAGCTCAACCGCCAGCGGCGTCTTGCCGACGGCCAGGCCGCTTCGCCTGGCGACGCGGAAGATGTGCGTATCGACGGCGATCGTCGGCTCGCCGAAAGCGGTGTTGAGAACCACGTTGGCGGTCTTGCGGCCAACCCCGGGCAGCGCTTCGAGCGCCGCCCGCGTGCCAGGCACCTCACCCCCGTGCTGTTCCAGCAACTGCCGGCAGGTAGCGATGACGTTCCTGGCCTTGGTCCGGTACAGGCCGATGCCGTTGATGGTGTCGCTGAGGGCCGCTTCGCCGAGCGCCAGCATCGCCTGTGGCGTCGGCGCGTCGGCGAACAATTTTCGGGTCGCCAGGTTGACGCTCTTGTCGGTCGCCTGCGCCGACAGGATGACCGCGATCAGTAGCTGAAAGTCGCTGGCGTACTCGAGCTCGGTCGTCGGTTGCGGATTGACCGCGCGCAGCCGCTCGAACAGCTCCCGGGTCTGCTTGGCGTTCATCACTCGACCATCGCTCAAGCGCCGTCGGCCAGCGCCACCGGCAGCGCATGATCGGCTCCGGAGTCCGGGCGGCGCGCGACGGCGCGCGCTTCGACCCAGTTTTTCCAGGCGATCAGGCAACCGAGCAGGATGAACGCGCCGGGTGGCAGGATCGCCAGCAGCAGGCCAGGATAGTCGGCCGGCAAGAGCTGCAGCCCGTGCAGCGCCGGAAAGACCATGTCGATCCCCGAGAACAGCGTACCGGCGCCGATCAACTCGCGCAGGCCGCCGAGCAAGGCCAGCGTCCACAACAGGCCGACGCCCGTGAAGACGCCGTCGAGCAGCGACTGCAGGGGTGGATTCTTGTTGGCGAAAGCTTCCACGCGCGCCAGCACGATGCAGTTGGTGACGATCAGCGGAATGAAGATGCCAAGGACCAGATAGAGCTCGTGGAAGTAGGCGTTGAACACCAGATCGACGACGGTCACCAGCGCGGCGACGATCAGGATGAAGACCGGGATGCGAATCTCGTGCGGAATCAGATTGCGCAGCGTCGCGACGGCGACGTTGGCCACGGCCATGACGATGATCGTCGCCAGCGACAGCATGACGCCATTGACCAGCGTGGTGGTCACCGCCAGCAGCGGACACAGACCGAGGATCTGGATCAGGCTCGAGTTCTGGTGCCAAATGCCATTGTCCATGATCTCGCGGAATTGTTCTCGGCTGATCACTGGCTTCCTCCCGAAGGCGCTGCAAAGAGTTGTTGGTGGTTCTCGTCGACGTACAGCAGCGCCTTATGGACGGCCTTGATCACCGCGCGCGGACTGACCGTCGCGCCGGCCAGCGAATCAAAACGCCCCTGGTCTTTCCTGACGCGCCAGTCGCGCGCAGGCACGCTGGCCAGCGACAGCCCGTCGAACTGCGCTATCCACGGGTGCTCCTTGCTCTTGTCCTTGCGCGGGTCGACGTAGTCACCAAGACCCGGCGTTTCCTTGTGCTGGGTGACGCGCACGCCGAGTACCATACCGTCGGCAGCGACGGCAATCAACAGGCGAATCTTGCCGGAATAGCCATCGGGGGCGACGGCTTCGAAGACCAGCGCGCTGGCGACACCGTTCTTGCGCGCCAGATAGGCGCTCGACGCTTCGTCGGTTCCGAGTGCGGCGCTGGCCGGCAGCTGCCGGCTGTCGCTCAGCAGATCGTTGTCGTACAACTGTGGCGGCAGCACCTCGCCGATCAACTTCATTTTCTCGGCCGCCGCGGCTTCGGCGATCGCCGGCTGCGTCCACTGATACGCGGCGGCGAGAACGCCGGTGAAGGCGACGACGAAGACGAACAGGACGATCGCCGTGCGCAGCGCCATTTTTGGCGCGCTGATCGGCTTGACGGTTGGCGTCACGGCGCGTCCTTCAGGCCGAAAATTGGCGGCTGCGAGTACATGTCGATCAGCGGCACGCAGAGGTTCATCAGCAATACGGCGAAAGCAACACCGTCGGGAAAGCCGCCAAAGACGCGGATGATGTAGGCCAGCACACCGGCCAGCAAGCCGAAGATCAACTTGCCGCGCGGCGTCGTACAGCCGGAAACCGGGTCGGTGACGATGAAGAAGGCGCCGAGCATCGCGCCACCCGACAACAGATGGAACAGCGGATCGGCAAACTGCTGCGGATTCCAGGCCCACAGCGCCGCCGCCAGCAAGGACAGCCCGGCCAGGAAGCCGAACGGCGCGTGCCAGGTGATCAGCTTGCGCTGCCACATCCACAGACCGCCGAGCAGGTAGCCGCCGGCGACCCACTCCCAGCCACGACCGGCGAAGTGGCCGAAAACGTCCTGCGTCGCCAGCAGCGTCGGCACGTCAACCTGGCCGTCGCCGAGCTTCAGCGCGGTCTTCAGCGCATCGAGCGGCGTCGCGCCGCTCATCGCGTCGATCCGTGGAAGGAGGCCGGCAATGAGCTGGAACTGCTCGCCGAAGCTCAGCTGCAGGCCAAGCGCCGGCCACTGCGACATCAGCGCCGGAAAGGAAACGATGCACGCGGAGAAAGCGACCATCGCCGGATTGAACGGATTCTGGCCGAGACCACCGTAGAGATGCTTGGCGACGACGATCGCCAGCAGCGTCCCGACGACGATCAGCCACCACGGTGCCAGCGGCGGAAAGCTCAGAGCGATCAGCCAGGCGCTGACGATCGCGCTACCATCGCTGAGGAACAGCGCCAACGGCTTGCGCCGCAAGGCGAGCATCAGCGCTTCACCGAGCACGGCCGCCAGCGTGGCAATCGCCAACTGGACGACAATTGCCGGTCCGATCAGCCAGACGTAGGCGGCAATACCGGGCAACAGGGCCAGCAGTACCTGCAACATGACACGGCGCACGCTGCTGCGCTCGAGCAGCAGAAAGGGCGGCGTACTGATGAACTCCATCAGTCAGCGCTCCGTTCCGGCGTCGCGGTCGCTGGCGACACGGCCTGCTCGGCCTGCAGCGCCGCCCTCCGCACTTCGACGGCGGCCAGTTGTCGCTTCTGCTCGGCCGAAAACTGCTCGGTATTTTTCGGTTGCACGGCCTCGCGCTGTGCGCGCGCACGCTCCATGGCCGCGACGATGGTCGCCTTCTTGAGCGCTTGGGCGTCTGCTGCTGGCGCCACTAGCGGCGGCTCGGGGGCCGTCGCCAGCGCGGCGCGGTCGACCGTCGGCGCTGCCGCCGCCGGCTCGGTGGTCGTTGTCGCGGCAGTCGCCGGCGTAGCTTCGGCGGCAGCGGCGGTAGTAACTTCGGCGACGCTCGCGACCTTCTTCTCGGCGGCCCTGGCGGCCGCAGCGCGGGCCAGGCGTTCGGCTTTCTCGGCGAGTTCGCGCTCTTCGCGCGCGTTACGCAATTCGAAACGCGCCTTGGCCGCGTCGGCGGCGTTCTTCTCGCGCTCGCGCGACCAGATTTCGCTCTTGGCGAAGCGGAAGTACTGCACCAGCGGGATGTGCGAGGGGCACACGTAGCTGCAGCAACCACACTCGATGCAGTCGAAGATGTGGTACTCCTGCGTCTTGCCGAAATTGCGCGCGCGTGCGAACCAGTACAGCTCGAAGGGTTGCAGCTCGTGCGGACAAACGTCGGCACAGGCGCCGCAACGGATGCACGGCATCTCGGGCGGATTCGGCGGAAACATCGTCGGCGACGCGGCGATCACGCAGTTGGTCGCCTTGACCACCGGCGCGTCGAGACTGGGGATCTCGAAGCCCATCATCGGCCCGCCCATCAGATAGCGGCTGCTGTCGGCCTTCGGCTTGCCGAGCGCCAGCAGATCGCGCAAGGGCGTACCGAGTCGCACTTCCCAGTTGCGCGGCTGTTCGAGATTGCCGGCGAGCGTGACGATGCGCGAGATCACCGGCTCACCGCAGGCCAGCGCACGCCAGGCGGTGTACGCCGTGGCGACGTTGAAGCACTGCACGCCAAGGTCGGTCGAGCGCTTGCTGGCCGGCACTTCCTTGCCGGTCAACACGCGGATCAGCTGCTTGGCGCCGCCCGCCGGGTAGCGCGTCGGGACGGCGACGACGCGATAATCGTCGCCGAGTCGCTGCACCGCTTGCTGCATCGCCGCGACGGCTTCCGGTTTGTTGTCCTCGATGCCGATCAGCACCCGCCGAGCGGCCAGCAGGTCACGGAAAATGGCGATGCCGCGAACGATCTCTTCGCCACGTTCGCGCATCAGCATGTCGTCGCAGCTCATGTACGGCTCGCACTCGGCGCCGTTGATCACCAGCTCGTCCACCGGCACCGCAGCGGCGGCGGTGAGTTTGGCGTGGCTCGGGAAGACGGCCCCGCCAAGGCCGACGACGCCGGCGTCGCGCAGCAGTTCGCGGACGCGCTCGGGCGGCAGCGCACGGTAGTCCACCGGCGTCCGGGCAAGCCACTCGTCGCGGCCGTCGGGCTCGATGACGACGGTCAGTGTCGGCAGGCCCGACGGGTGCGCGGCGAGGTGCTCCTCGATGGCCAGCACGGTGCCCGAAGTCGAGGCATGCACGGCCGCCGACAGCCAGCCGTCGGCGCCGCCGATCAGCTGCCCCTTGGCGACGTGCTCGCCGACTTCGACCAGTGGATTCGGGACGCCACCGATACTCTGATGCAGAGGCACGTACAGGCGAGCAGGTAATGGCGCCTGGCCAATCGGCTGCTGCACCGACGGCGCCTTGTGCGTCTGTGGTTTGACACCGCCCTTGAAGTGGAACAATCGCTGCAGCATTCCGGTCGCCTCAGGCGGCACGCTTGATTTCGATCACCGGGTACTTCCACTTCCAGTTATCGAGGTTCTCGGTGATCGGCTCCATGGTGATGCACTCGACCGGGCAAGGTTTGACGCACAGCTCGCAACCCGTGCACAGCGGCTCGACGATGGTGTGCATCTGTTTGGCGGCGCCGACGATGGCGTCTACCGGACAAGCCTGGATGCACAGCGTGCAGCCGATGCACGTCTGTTCGTCGATGATCGCCACCTGCTTCGGCGTCTCCTCGGCTTCCAGCGGCTTGACTTCGCGGCCGAGCAGGTCGGCCAGCTTGCGGACGCCATCCATGCCGCCCGGCGGGCACAGGTTGATGTCGGCTTCGCCGGCCGAAATCGCCGTCGCGTACGGTTTGCAGCCCGGGTAGCCACACTGGCCGCACTGCGTCTGCGGCAGGATCGCCTCGATCTTGTCGACCAGCGGGTCGCCTTCGACCTTGAACTTGATCGACGCATAACCGAGCGCGGCACCGAGGACCAGCGCGCCCAGCGCCATGATGGCGATGGTTAGAATCATCGGGGCGCGCCGCTCATTGGTAACGGTCGAGGCCGGCGAAGCCCATGAAGGCCAGGCTCATCAAGCCGGCGGTGACCATGGCGATCGCCGTGCCGCGAAAATAAACGGGCACGTCGGCACCCTCGACACGTTCGCGGATGCCGGCAAAGAGCACCAGAACCAGCGAAAAACCGACCGCACTGCCGGCGCCGAACAGCAGCGACTCGACGAAATCGTGCTGGTTGGCAATATTCAGCAGCGGCACGCCGAGGACCGCACAATTGGTGGTGATCAGCGGCAGATAGATACCCAGTACCTGATGCAGCAAGGGGCTGGTCTTCTGGATCACCATCTCGGTCATCTGGACGATGGCCGCGATGGTGACGATGAACGACAGCGTCCGCAGGTATTCGAGCCCGAAAGGCATCAACAGGTAGTGGTCGATGACGTAGCTGGCGCCGGTGGCGACGGTCAGCACGAAAGTCGTCGCCGCGCCCATACCAAAGGCCGTCTCCAGTTTCCTGGAGACGCCCATGAACGGGCACAGGCCGAGGATCTTGACCAGCACGACGTTATTGACGAGGACCGCGCCGACGATGATGAACAGGTAGTGAGTCATGGTTTTCTTAAGCCGTAGGCAGCCCGTTCCGAGGCGCCGCGATTATCTCGTGTCAAGTGTGTGGCTTCAACCATGTTGGTAATAGCGCCTTGCCGCTTGTCCAGCGAGGCCTTCCGGAATCAGGTGGCGCGCAGCGCCGCGATTGCCGCCGCCGCCTCGGCAACGAGTTCCGGCCCGCGATAAATGAAACCCGTGTAGAACTGCACCAGGCTGGCGCCGGCAAGGATCTTCGCGGCCGCGTCGGCGCCGTTCATGATGCCGCCGACCGCGATGATCGGCACTTCGCCAGCCAGCGCCGCGGCCAGCTTGCCGACCACCGCCGTGGACATCGCCAGGACCGGCGCGCCCGACAGACCACCCGCCTGGTCGGCGTTGCGCAAGCCCTCGACAGCGCTGCGCGCGAGCGTCGTGTTGGTGGCGATGACACCGTCCATGCGGTGCTGCCTGAGCAGGTCGGCGATCGCCTGGATCTGCCGATCGTCGAGGTCGGGGGCGATTTTCAGTGCCAGTGGCACGTAGCGACCGTGTTGGTCGGCAAGCCGCGACTGCGCGGCTTTCAGGCTGCCGAGCAGCGCGTCAAGCGCGTCGTCCTGCTGCAATTCGCGCAGATTCCGGGTGTTCGGGCTGGAAATATTGACCGCCACGTAGCTCGCCGCCAGATAGACGCGATCAAGGCAGAACAGGTAGTCCTTGGCCGCCTGCTCGATCGGCGTATCGAAATTCTTGCCGATATTGATCCCCAGAATGCCGCCCCAGCGGGCAAACCTGGCGGCCGCAATATTGCTCAGCAGCTTTTCGACGCCATCGTTGTTGAAACCCATGCGGTTGATGATCGCCTGCTTTTCGGGGATGCGGAAGAGCCGTGGCTTGGGGTTGCCCGGCTGCGCGCGCGGCGTGACGGTACCGACCTCGATGAATCCGAAACCCAGAGCGGCGAGGGCATCGATGTGCTCACCGTTCTTGTCCAGGCCGGCAGCCAGGCCGACCGGGTTGGGGAAATCGAGCCCCATCACGCGCAGCGGCTGCGGCGGTACAGCAGGCCCCAGCAGGCACGAGACGCCAGCGGCGTTGACCAGGTCGACACCAGCCATGCCGATGCGGTGTGCCAACTCGGCGTCGAGGGCAAAGAAAAACTTGCGAAGCAGCGGATAGATCATCGGCGCATTTTACCGGATCGCCGCTTGCGGCGCTCGGCGAGCCGCTGCGCTGACGACCTGACGGTCAGCGCTTTCATGATCCGGTGGATTTCGACAGCTGGGGACCGTTGGTGCGCAGCAGCAACTCGGCGAAGGCGTCGGCAGACAGTGGCCGGCTGAAGTAGTAGCCCTGCATCTCCTCGCATCCGGCATCGCGCAGGAAGTCGATTTGTGCAGCCGTCTCGACGCCTTCGGCAATCACCGACAGGCCGAGGTTCTTGGCCATGCTGATGATCGCCCGGGCGATCGCCGAGTCGTCCTTGTCGCCGGGAATGCCGCGAACGAAGGACTGATCGATCTTGAGATTGTCGATCGGAAAGCGCTTGAGATACGACAGGCTCGAGTAGCCGGTACCGAAGTCGTCGAGCGCCATTGGCACGCCGGCGTCGCCGAACTCGCGCATCATCGCCACCACCGAGTCGGCGCTGTGCATCAGCATGCTCTCGGTGATCTCGAGTTCGAGGAAAGCACGGGGAATCGCGTGCCGAGCAATCAGCCCGACAACCTTCCTCGGCAGCGAAGCACTGAACTGGCGAGCCGACAGGTTGACGGCGACGTGAACGCAGGGCAGGCCCTGGTCGATCCAGGCGCGGATCTGGGCACACGCGGCGTTGATTACCCATTCGCCGATCGGGTTGATCAGGCCCGTTTCCTCGGCGACCGGGATGAACAGGGCCGGCGGGATCAAGCCATCCTGCGGGTGCTGCCGGCGCAACAAGGCCTCGGCACCGGTAATCCGGCCGCTGAGCAGATCGAGCTGCGGCTGATAGACCAGATGCAGCTCGCCGCGGCCGATCGCTCGCCGCAGACCACCTTCGAGCTTGAGTTGCTCGAACGAGCGCCGGTTCATCTCCTGCGAATAAAAAAGGTGCGAGCTGGTACCGCGCTTCTTGGCGCGTACCATGGCGACGTCGGCGTTCTTCAGCAGCGTCTCGCTATCGCGACCGTCTTCCGGGAAGATGCTGATGCCGATGCTCGCCGACAGCAGGATCTCGTGGCCTTCGAGAAAGAACGGTTGGGCGACCGCGGCCAGGACTTTCTTGGCGACGTTGCCGGCGTGTTCACGACGGCTGATCTCGGGCAGGGCAATGGCGAACTCGTCGCCACCCAGCCGGGCGACGATGTCTTCTTCGCGCAGAGCCGTCGACAAACGCCGCGCCACTTCCTCGAGGATCGAGTCGGCCGGCGTATGGCCAAACGATTCGTTGATGTGCTTGAAACGGTTCAGGTCGACAAACAGCAGCGCGCCGTGACTTCGTTTGCGCAGCGCAGCGCTCAAGGCCTGCTCAAGCAGCGACTTGAACAGGCAACGGTTGGGCAGCGCGGTCAGCGCGTCGTAGTACGCCAGGCGATGGATCTTCTGCTCGGCTTCCTTGCGTTCGCTGAGGTCGGAAAAGACGAAAAAGTGGTTGCGGAGCTTGCCGTTGGCGTCCCTGACCGAGCCGATCGCCGTCGCGCCAGGAAAGGTCTCGCCGTTCTTCCGCTTGAACGGCAGCTCGCCACGCCACTCGCCGCCACCGGCAATTTGGTCGCAGATCAGCGGCCGCAGCCAGCTTTCGCCGGCCTGCTTGAAGAGCATCGCCGGTGCCTGGCCAAGAACTTCCGTGGCGGTGTAACCGGTGATATGCGAGAAGGCACGATTGCTCCAGATGATTCTCTCGTCAACGTCGGTCACCAGAATAGCCTCGTTGTTGCGTTCGAAGATCCTGGCGTCGAGCCGCAGCTTTTCTTCGGTCGCGAGCTGCGTCGACAGGTCACACACATTGCCGACGTAAGCATCGGGAGCACCGTTCTCCTTGCGCACCAGGGCCAGCGATACGCTGGCCCAGAAGGTCTCCGCCGATTTCTTCTTCCATCTCAGCGTCGTCTCGCGGGCCGCCCTCTCGGCGTCGGCGCTGAACAACTCGACGTTGGCATCGGCCTGCAGAATGCGCAGGTGCTGGCCGACAACCTCCGCGGCGGCATAGCCGAAGAGACGCTCGGCAGCGTCGTTCCAGCCCGCGATGTAGCCGTCGAGATCGATGCTGATCAGCGCGTCACGGACCTGCTCGAGCAGCTGTGTCTGGCGACCGCTGTGCTCGCTGCTCACCGCCAGCGCCGCCTCACTCTGCTGCTGGCGGCGGCGGCCCAGCAGCAGTCCGGCGAGCAACGCACTCAGCTCGACAAAGCGACGGACAGCCGGCTGATCGTACGCCGGCAGGCCGTCACCAATCGTGCTGACCCGGCCGACGCCGACAAAAGCCAGCGTTTCCCCGCCGCCCGACAGCGGCAGTACGAGATGTTCGAGATCCTGGCCTGCAATTGTCGCTCGGCAACAGAGCAGACCGCTGCTCGCGGCGGCGCTGGCGAACAGATCGGCCCACAAGCCACCGCCGCCGGCCGCTTGCTCGACCAACACGAAAGACGCGGCATCGCTGGCCATCGCCCGACGAAACAGCGCGGCGATCGCCTCGCCGGACGGCTCGTCGTCGAGCCGCTCGAGCGCACCATGAAGCTGCACCGCGAGGGCAAAATCGGACGGCACGACGGCGTCCACGAAAGCACCACCAGGACGATCGGAAAGCACTTGCACAGAGGGCATCAAGACCCGCATCACCTTTCGGAGTTGATCCGGGCCGCCCAGTAAAAGGCGCCAACCTGCGCCGCGGCGTGCGCCGCCGGTCCGATCTCGAGGCTCGCCAGCAAGGCTTGCGCCTGTGCGAAATCACCCGTCTCGCCGGCCAGCACAACGGCCAGCAGCGTGCCCAGCTGACCCTGACGCAAGGCCAGCGCCGCCTCAACGTCAGACGGCAAAGGCAAGTCGCGCAAGATCTCGCTCATCGGCATCTTGAGCAGGATATCGAGCAAAGAAAAGATACCGGTCATGAACGCCGCTTCGGCCGCCTCGGCAGCCGCGCTGCCTGGACCGAGAGCGGCGGCCAGCAACTCGAGCTGACGACCGCGTTGCGCTGCCAGTTGCATCAAGGGGTTGGGTTTGCTGCCATGAGTCAATTGATCGGCATAGATCAGCAACTGCAACCAGCGTTGCAACTGGCGTCGACCGAGCAGCGCGATCGCCTGATGAAAGCTGTTGATGCGGGTCTTGGCGCCGACGGCAACCGAATTGACCAGGCGCAACAGGTTATACGATAGCCGCGGCTCCTGGCGAAAGACCTCCTCGATTTCGCGGCTGTCGGCATCCTGAATGACCAGATTCAACAGCCTGAGAACCTGCAGTCGTGGCAGATCCCGCTCACCGCCCGAAGCGGGGTCGAGGATCGTCACGAAACGGCTGTCGCTGAGATCGAAGCGCTTGCCGGCCAGCCACTCGAAGGCGTGCACCGAGCCGACAGCCGTGGCGATCTTGCGGAAAGGGCTCCGTTCGAGATCGTTCAGGTCGCCGGCCGAGAGTTGCTCACGGGCAAACGTCGCATCGACCTGCAAATAGTCGAAAGCGGCGCGCGGCAGCGTGTCGATGGTCTCGGCGCGCTCCAGTTGCAAGGCCAGATGGCGCCCCTGCTTGCGCAAGCCGATGCACACGTCGATGGTCTGCGCGTCGTCAAGCGCCGCCGCCGGGACGACGAATATGGCTTGGTCGGCCTGGAATTGTTCGATAGACTCGCTTTCGACCAACCACTTCGGGTCGATCGACAAGACTACCGGCAGCAGTTTGGCGAGTGCCGCCACGCCGGCGTCGGCAAAGCAGCGTGTCAGGTCGGCGGCCTCGGCCGCCTGCGCACCGGCGCTACGCCAGTCAAGCGCAGCCCAACGCTTGTCGGCAGCCAGCAGGGGTCGAAAAAAAGAGTAAGGATCCGGCATGGTCGTGGCTCTTGTCGTGAAGGTCGAATTCCTCTGTTCCGGAAATGGCTTCGGCCGGTCGCAGCCAAGCATCCATGTTAATACGACCAGGGTCGAAGTCGAACCTCTAATCGTCACTTTCGGGAAAAGATAACGGCATGACGCGCACTTTCTTTAGCTGGCAGCGGCTGGCGGCGGCGATCGCCGTGCTGCTCCTCGTCGTTTCGTCGACCGGCGAGGCGCGCGATCTGCGCCTGGCGACGACCACCAGCACCGACAACTCGGGCCTGCTGCGCGCCATCCTGCCGCCATTCGAGAAGGCGCTGGGCATCAAGGTGCAGGTCATCTCGGTCGGCACCGGCAAGGCGCTCAAACTCGCCGAAAACGGCGACGTCGACGTCGTGCTCGTTCATGACCGCCGCGCCGAAGACGCCTTCGTCGCCGCCGGACACGGAATCAAGCGGCGCGACGTGATGTACAACGACTTCGTCCTGGTCGGACCGCCGAGCGATCCAGCCGGGATTCGCGGTGCCAGCGACGTCCTGCAGGCGATGCGCAAGGTCGCCGGTAGCGGCGCGCGTTTCGTCTCGCGCGGCGACGATTCGGGAACCGAGCGAATGGAAAAGAGCTACTGGCAGCAGCTCGGCATCGACGCCAGGGGCGCACCATGGCACGTCGCCGCCGGCCTCGGCATGGGCGAAGTCCTGACCATGGCCGGCGAGATGCAAGCGTACACGCTCGCCGATCGTGCCACCTATGCGACCTACCAGGCGAAAACCGGCCTGCAGATCATGACCCAGGGCGATCCACGGATGTTCAACCCCTACGGAATCATGGCGGTCAACCCGAAGAAATACCCGGAGGTCAATTTCAGCGATGCCAACGCGCTGATCGACTGGTTGACCAGCGCCAGCGGACGCGCGGCAATCAGCGCCTTCAAGCCGCAGGGCGAGCAACTGTTCTTCGTCAGCGCCGACGGCAAGCCGTAGCGCGGACCGGCCTTTGAACCTGATCGACGCAACGCACGCGGCGCTACGTCTACTGCTGTCCGCCGACCCGGAGCTCTGGAGCATCGTTGGCGTGTCGCTGTCGGTGACGCTGCGGGCAATGCTGATCGCCATGCCCTTGGGCATCGGCCTCGGCTACTTGCTGGCGACGCTTCGTTTCCCCGGCCGGCGCGCGCTGATCGTCGTCGTCCAGGGGCTGCTGGCGTCGCCAACGGTGGTCGTCGGCCTGCTCCTCTATCTGCTGCTGTCGCGGCAAGGCGTCTTTGGCCAGTTGCAGCTCTTGTTCAGCCAGACGGCGATGGTCATCGGCCAGGTGCTGATCGCCCTGCCGGTACTGATCGCCTTCTCGCTGGCGGCGATCCAGGGCGCCGACCCGCGCGCCCGCGAGACCGCCGTGGCGCTCGGCGCGGCGACGCCGCGCGTCGCCTGGACGATGCTCGTCGAAGTTCGCTTCGCGCTGATGGCCGCGGTGTGCAACGCTTTCGGCCGCGTCGTCTCGGAAATCGGCTGCTCGCTGATGGTCGGCGGCAACATCGCCGGCGTCACGCGCAACATGCCGACGGCGATCGCCCTGGAAACGAGCAAGGGCGACTTCGCGCAGGCAATTGCGCTGGGCATCGTGCTGCTGGTCGTCGCCCTCGGAATCAACTCGGCCTTCGCGTTCTTTCAGGGAGAATCACGGCAATGACGCTCCTCGGTGTCACCGACATCGCCAAATCCTTCGGCGAGCGACGCCTGCTGGCGATCGACACGCTGACCCTGAGCGCTGGCCAGAGCTACGTACTGACCGGCGAAAACGGCAGCGGCAAGTCGACCTTGTTGCGCATCCTGGCGGGTATCGACGCACCCGACAGCGGGCACGGCCTTTACGGCGCGCAGCGCTTCGACTGGCACCCCTATCCCGACTGGCTGCGCCGCGAAGTGATCTACGTCCACCAGCACCCCTACCTGTTTCACAGCACGGTCGCCGACAACATCGTCTACGGGCTGCGCGCTCGCGGCGTTGACGCCGGCCGACGCGAAGCGCTGCTGGCCGCGGCAATCGCCTGGGCACGCCTCGACCACCTGCTGGCGACGCCGCCGCAGAAACTTTCGGGCGGCGAGCGCCAACGCGTGGCGCTGGCACGCGCCTGGGTACTGTCGCCGAAGGTTTTGTTGCTCGACGAGCCGACGGCCAATCTGGATGCCGAATCGCGCCGGCAAACGATAGATCTGCTACGAGGATTCTGCGCAGCAGAATGCACGACGGTGGTCGCCTGTCACGACCGCGACGTCATCGCCCTGCCTGAAATGCAGCCGCTACACCTGGCTGACGGCCGGATTCGACCGAGGCCTGTGGCAAGCGACTGATCGGCTGAGCGTGACCGGATGCCGCCCTGAGACGCCAGATGGACGGAGCCGAGCACACGACTGGTGCAATAGTCGCGTTGGCAGCGCTTCCGGATGTCGAAAAATTTTACAGTCAAGCCGTAGCTGCCCCGGTGGACCACCGGAAACCGACCATCAAGCGCTTGATATCATGATGGTCTGGCAGGGAGCGCAAGGTTCTGGCGCGATCTGTGCTTTGGACACCGGGACCTTTGCTTTTACACAAGGTGAACCACGAAATCGCGTCTTGACCCAGCTCTTTTCCGGAGCACCACGGCCAGTGCCAGCACTACTACTTCGAGGCATTTGACATGAACACACTGTTGAAAACGCGTTTAACGCATTGCCTGGGCGCCGCAGCCTTGCTGGCGGGGGTGCACGGGAGCGCTCAGGCACTTAGTTTGGGGATCGATTTTTCAGGGAATTACACCGCCGCCAGCCTCGGCTCAATCAGCGACCTTCCCACCCCCTATGGCGGGCTGACGCTGAAGGCCGGAGACCCGAATACGCTGCTCATCGGTGGCGCGGCAAACACTGCCGATGGCTTGATTTACGAGATCGGCGTCACGCGCGGCTCCGGCAATCACATCACGGGATTCAGCGGCATCCCGACACCCTTCGGGTCGGTCGGGACGTTCAACGATGGCGGTGTGGTCTATGGTCCGGGCGGTGTGCTGTTCACCTCGCAATGGCCTGTAAACCAGTTGGGGCAGACCAAGCCGGGAAGCACCGCCGAAGACAAGGTGATCGACCTCGCACCGCTCGGTGTCGCCGGATCGCACTCTGCGATCAATTTTGTCCCGGCCAGCTTCGGCGGTGCGGGCGGCATGAAACTGGTCTCGTGGAGTGGTGGCGAGTGGTATAACGCGGCCTACAGTGCGGATGGAAGTGGCACCTACAACATCGACTCGGTGACGCAGATCGATCTCGACCTGTCAACAGGTGCGATGGACAATCTTCCGGGTGGTCCCGAAGGCTTTGTCTATATCGCCGCCGGCAATGCGGGTTTCACGGTCAATAGCCTCCTGGTGTCGGAGTTCAGCGCAGGCAGCGTCGCCGCCTACGATCTGGACGCGAATGGCAATCCCCTGCTGAGCACGCGCCGGGACTTCATTACCGGACTCAGTGGCGCTGAAGGCGCGACGATTGATCCGCTCACCGGCGATTTCCTCTTTTCAACCTTCTTCGGCGCAAATGAAGTCATTGTCGTGCAGGGCTTCACGGTCCCTGCAGGCGTACCCGAACCGACCACTCTGGCGCTGCTCGGCCTTGCGCTGGCCGGAATTGGCTTTGGTCGCCGCCAGCGCAAGAGCTGAATCGGCCGCTTGAACAGGCAGTAGACCCCGCTCTGCGGGGTTTTTTCTTTCGAGCTGTTGGCGTCGTGCCGGACTGACGTACGCGGCAGGCGCCGCAAGTCAGCCAGCCCAGCCGATCACGGCTGCGCAGCGGCGGCAGTCGAAGCGACGATACGGCGAGGGCGCAGGCTGCCGTGCTCGTCACGTTCTCCGAGTCCCAGCAGGTGGTGGTGCTCGCCGTAGACCCGGCATTTCCCCGGTAGCCCGCTGCTCGGCACCGGATTACCGTGGACGAAGCACAGCGCGTCGGCGGCTTCCAGATAGACCGGCGGCAAACTCTGCAACAAGCTGTCGGGGGCCAGCACCCAGCGCTGGCGATCTTCGTCGGCGAGCGCCGCCAGCTGCTCCAGGGTCACCGCATCGCTAACCACCAGCGCTCCGACAGCCAGGCGACGAAGCGCCGTCAGGTGCGCCAATGAGGCCAGCGAACGCGCCAGGTCCTCGGCCAGGCTGCGGATATACGTACCCTTGCTGCAGGCCACGCGCAAGCGGCAGCGATCGCCCGAAAAATCGACCAGGGAGAGCTCGTGGATGCTCACCTCGCGCGCCTCGCGCTCGACTTCTATCCCTTGCCGCGCCAACTCGTAGAGCGGTTTACCGTCTCTCTTCAAGGCCGAGTACATCGGCGGAATCTGGCGAATCGGGCCGCGGAAGCCAGCCAGCGCCGCGGCCAGCTCGGCCAGCCCGAAGTCGACCGGGGCGCGCTCGACGACGACGCCGTCGGCATCACCGGTATCGGTGCGGGCGCCAAATTGCAATTCCGCTTCGTAGGTCTTGTCGGCAGCCAGCAGATCGACGGCGAACTTGGTCGCCTCGCCGAAGCATAGCGGCAAGAGGCCGCTGGCCAGCGGATCGAGGGTACCCGTATGACCGCCCTTGGCGGCTGAGAAAAGGCGACGCGCGGCTTGCAAGGCGGCGTTCGACGTCATCCCGGTCGGCTTGTCGAGGAGCAAGACGCCATCGACTCGCCGCCAGGTCTTCTTGATCGTCAAGTGGCGTCTGGCGGCGTGGGTAGGTCGGGTGAGTCGGGTGAATCTGTTGCGTCGGGCGGATCGTTCTGAGCCGAGATCGCCACTGCTTCAATGATCAGCTTCGACATCTGCGCGCCCCGCTCGAGCGACTCGTCGAAGATGAAATGCAGCTGCGGCGTGGTGTGGATGCTGATCCGTTTGCCGAGCTCGCCACGCAGAAATCCCGACGCCCTTTGCAGGCCGAGCTGGACCGACTCCAGGTTCTCGCTGCCGGCCAGGCTGCTGAAGAAGATCTTGGCGTGCGCATAATCAGCGCTGATCAGCACGTCGGTCAGACTGATCATGCCGACGCGCGGATCGCGCAGTTCGCTGCGGATCACTTCGGCGAGCTCGCGACGGATCTGCTCGCAGATCCGGTCGCGGCGCGAGAAGCCTTTGTGCGCCGGCATTTACAGCAGCTTCCGGGCCACTTCGGTGACGTCGTAGGCTTCGAGTTGGTCGCCCTGCTCGTAGGCATTGAAGTTCCTCAACGACAGGCCACATTCGAAGCCACTGCGAACCTCCTTGGCGTCGTCCTTGAAACGCTTCAGTCCGTCCAGCTCGCCGTCCCAGACGACAATGTGATTGCGCAGCAAACGTACCCGTGAGTGACGCTTGATGACGCCTTCGAGCACGTAGCAACCGGCAATGGTGCCGATCCGCGTCGCCTGGAAGACCTGCCGAATCTCGACCAGACCGGTGATGTCTTCGCGTTTCTCGGGGGCCAGCATTCCCGACAGCGCCGCCTTCACTTCGTCGACCGCGTCGTAAATGATGTTGTAGTAGCGGATATCGACACCAGCGTTCTCGGCGGCCTTGCGCGCGCCAGCATCGGCGCGCGTATTGAAGCCGATAATCACGGCCTTCGAGGCGTGCGCCAGGTGCACGTCGGACTCACTGATCGCGCCGACCGCGGCGTGAATGACGTTGACCTTGACTTCGCTGGTCGACAGTTTCTGCAGCGACTGCACCAGGGCTTCCTGCGAGCCCTGAACGTCGGCCTTGATGATCAGCGGCAGCACCCGGGCTTCCGTTTCGGTCATCTGGTCAAGGATCGTCTCGAGATTGGCCGCCTGTTTGGTCGCCAGCTTGACGTCGCGGTATTTGCCCTGACGGAACAGCGCGATCTCGCGCGCCTTGCGCTCGTCGGCCAATACCACCGCCTCCTGGCCGGCCGCCGGGACGTCCGACAGACCGAGAATTTCGACCGGAATCGACGGACCCGCCTCTTTGATCATCTTGCCATTTTCGTCGATCATCGCACGCACCCGACCGAAGACCTCGCCGGCGAGCACCACGTCGCCCTGGCGAAGCGTTCCCGACAACACCAGCATCGTCGCTACCGGGCCGCGTCCCTTGTCCAGGCGCGCCTCGATGATCAGGCCCTTGGCCAGAGCATCCCTGGGCGCCTTCAGGTCCAGCACGTCGGCCTGCAACAGGACGTTTTCGAGCAACTCGTCGATCCCTGCCCCGGTCTTCGCGGAAACCGAGATGAACGGTGAATCACCACCGTATTCTTCCGGCACCACCTGTTCGGCAACCAGTTCCTGCTTCACCCGATCGGCATCGGCGCCAGGCTTGTCGATCTTGTTCACGGCCACCACCAGCGGCACGCCGGCGGCTTTCGCATGGTGAATCGCCTCGCGCGTCTGCGGCATGACGCCGTCGTCGGCAGCGACAACCAGGATGACCAGGTCGGTGGCCTTGGCACCGCGTGCCCGCATCGCCGTAAATGCCTCGTGCCCTGGTGTATCGAGGAAAGTCACCATGCCGCGCTCGGTTTCAACGTGATAAGCACCGATGTGCTGGGTGATCCCGCCAGCCTCACCACTGGCAACGCGGGTACGGCGGATGTAGTCGAGCAACGATGTCTTGCCGTGGTCGACGTGGCCCATCACGGTGACGATCGGGGCACGCGGCTCGAACACCACATCCTTGTGGTCGGCAACGCTGTCGTCGGCAAGGAAGGCATCAGGATCATCAAGCTTGGCAGCAAACGCCTTGTGGCCCATTTCCTCGACGATGATCATCGCCGTTTCCTGATCCAGCACCTGGTTGATGGTCACCATCGACCCCATCTTCATCAGCGCCTTGATCACTTCGGTGGCCTTGACGGCCATCTTGTGCGCCAGGTCGGCAACCGAAATCGTCTCGGGCACATGCACGTCGTGAATCACCGGATCGATGGGCGCCTGAAATGAATGCTCTTCGTCGCCGCTGCTGCCCCGACCCGAGCGCTTGCCGTGCTTGTTGTCGCGCCAACCGGCGCCGCCGGTGGCGCCACGCGTCCGCAGCCCGGCACGCTTGTTGGCGCCCTCGTTCTTCCACTGGCCCTTCTTGTCGGCGACTTTCTTGTCGGGAGTTTTCTTGTCCGACGCAGCCGGTTTACCAACCGGCTTGTGCAAAGTCTTGTCTTCCGCAGGCCGCTCGCTGGCGGTCTGCGCGGCCAGCTGCTTGGCAACCCCCGCCGCCTTGGCGGCAACGGCTTTCTCTTCGGCATCCTGCTTCAGCCGAGCGAGGTCGATCACGCGCTGCTGCTTGTTCTTGTACTCGGCTTCCTGCAGCGCGCGCAACTCGGCATTACGCCGCTCTTCCTCGGCGCGCAGCTTCTGCTGCTCCTCGCCGATAATCGAAGCGCGCGTCACCACCTTCTTGACCCCCGGCTTGGCTTCGAGCACCGGCTCAGCTTTGGACTCCTTGGGTTCCTTGTGTTCATTGGACTCCTTGGAACTTTTGGCCTCTTTGGAATCTTTGGAATCTTTGGAATCTTTGGAATCTTTGGAATCTTTGGAATCTTTGGAATCTTTGGACTCCTTGGCTTCGGCGACCACTTTCGGCGGCTCCTCGAGAGCCGCCTCGACAAGCTTCTCGACGAACGGCTCGGCAGGAGTGTCAAGCACCGGCTCGATGGCCGCTTCAACTACGGGCTCGAACACCGGCTCGAACACCGGCTCGAACACCGGCTCGACGACCAGCGCCGCGACTGGCTCAGTCGCGGCTTCGACGATAGCCGTCGGAGGCGCTTCGGCGCCCGCCTCGAGCCGCTGCTCGTCGACCGGCTGCAGCTGCTCCTCGAGCAAGGGCTCGGCCTTTGCCACTGCCGGCCGCGCTTCAACGGGATCGCGTTTGACGAGCACGCGTTTTTTGCGCACCTCGACCTGCACCGTCCGCGACTTGCCATGCGAATCCCGTGAGCGGATTTCGCTGGTTTCCTTTCGCATCAGCGTGATCTTGGTCTTGGCGTCGGCGCCACCATGCGAACGACGCAGATACTCGAGCAGCTTCGACTTGTCCTGCTCGGACAGCAGATCGTCAGCCACGCCTTTGACGACGCCCGCCTTGTGCAACTGCTCGAGCAGGGCGCCGGTGGGCATTTTTAACTGGGTGGCAAATTGGGCAACGCTTGTTTGCGCCATATGAATTCCTTTTTCCGGCTTACTCGAACCAGTGCGCGCGCGCCGTGGTGATCAGTTGTTTGGCCCGCAGTGCATCAATGCCGGTCATCTCGGTCAATTCGTCGACCGCCAGATCGGCAAGATCGTCACGCGTCTTGACACCACTGCCGGCCAGTTTTCCAGCCAGCGCCTTGTCCATTCCTTCGAGGCTCAGCAGATCTTCGGAGACGTCCTCGATCTTCTCCTCGGTGACGATCGCCTCGGTGAGCAGAACGTTGCGCGCCCGCTCACGCAGCTCCTGGACCGTCGCTTCGTCGAAGGACTCGATTTCAAGCATCTCGTGGACCGGCACGTAGGCGACTTCCTCAAGTGTCGAGAAACCCTCCTCGATCAAGATGTTGGCCACCTCCTCGTCGACGTCGAGCTTCTCCATCAACAACACCCGGATCGCCGCAGCCTCGGCCTCGACCAAGGTCTTGGACTCTTCCTCGGTCATCAGGTTGATCGTCCAGCCGGTCATTTCCGACGCCAGACGAACGTTCTGGCCGCCACGACCAATGGCGATCGCCAGGTTCTGCTCGTCGACGACGACGTCCATGCAGTGCTTGTCTTCGTCGACGATGATCGAACTGACTTCAGCCGGCGCCAGCGCGCCAACGACGAACTGCGCCGGGTCGGCCGACCAGAGCACGATATCGACACGCTCGCCAGCCAGCTCGTTGGTCACCGCGGTGACCCGCATGCCGCGCATGCCGACGCAGGTACCAATCGGATCGATGCGCTGGTCGTTGGACTTGACGGCGATCTTGGCACGCATGCCGGGGTCGCGCGCCGCCGCCTTGATTTCCAGCAGGCCATCGTCGACTTCCGGCACTTCGAGAGCAAACAGCTTGACGATGAACTCCGGTGCGGTCCGCGACAGAATCAGTTGCGGGCCGCGGGCGGCTCGGTCGATACGCAGCAGATACGCCTTGACGCGATCGCCAACGCGCAGATTCTCGCGTGGAATCATCTGATCGCGGGGCAACATGGCCTCGATCTTGCCGGTTTCGATGATCGCGTTGCCGCGCTCCATGCGCTTGATCGTGCCGGTAACCAGGTGTTCCTTGCGGTCCAGAAAGTCATTGAGAATCTGCTCGCGCTCGGCGTCGCGGATTTTCTGCAGAATCACCTGTTTGGCGGCCTGCGCGCCGATACGACCGAAGTCGACGGGCTCCAGCGCCTCTTCAAGAAAGTCGCCGACCTCGACCTCGGGGTCCTGTTCCTGCGCTTCCGACAGCGGGATGGTCTGCTCTTCGTCGAGGAAGTCATCGTCGGCGACGACTTCCCAGCGGCGGAACGTCTCGAAATCACCGGTTTCGCGATCGACGACCACACGCACGTTGGCGTCGTCGTGGACGCGCTTCTTGGTAGCCGACGCCAGCGCCAACTCCAGCGCGCCGAAGACGATGTCTTTGGTCACGTTCTTTTCACGTGCCAGAACATCTACCAGCAGCAAGATTTCGCGGCTCATTTGCTCATTACCTCCTAAACCAGCCTGTCACTCGATTTTGCGCGACCGAAATCCGGAACCAGGCGTGCCTTGTCAACATTGGCCAGGTCGAACTCCAACTCACCCGAATCGATCTGCAAGCGCAGCTTGCCTTCGCACACACCGTGCAGGACGCCGCTGAAGTTCCGTCGACCATTCACCGCCAAGCGCAGCTTGAGCGTGATCTCCGAGCCCGCGAAACGCTCGAAATCAGACTCCTTGCGCAACAGCCGGTCAAGCCCTGGCGACGACACCTCCAGGCAGTCGTAGTCGACGTTTTCGACCAGCAACACGCGCGACAGCTGATTGCTGACCTGCGCGCAGTCTTCAGCATCGATACCTCCGGGCTTTTCCGACTTGTCGATGAAGACGCGCAGCACGCGGCCACGCGGACTCCGCTCGACATCGACCAACTCGTAGCCGAGGCCAGTCACCGTCTTTTCAAGAACTTCGTGCATATCCATGGCTGCAAATAAAAAATGGGCGAAACGCCCATCCCCGAAAAAGTTTGCCCCGTGGGGCGACCGGAAAACCGATGGATTATAACCAAACTATCCGCCGACGTAAATCGCCAGGCTCGTCCGCGAGCTCTCAAGCGTGCTCGCCGACCCGGCGGCGCGTGCTGTGACGGCACTGGCCGGCGCTGGCGCGGCGGCAACGGAGCGCTCAACAGCTGGCGCACGGGCCAGTAAAATCGGCTAGCCTTGGCGGCCCGATCTCACCCCGACCGCCCTTCCCCAGCGATGTTCGCCCAGCAATCCCGCTTGATTGTCGCGCACGCGACGCCGATCCTGATCGCCCAACTGGCTTCGATGGGCGTGATGGTCATCGATACTGCTCTCCTTGGCCACTACGGGACCGACGATCTGGCAGCGGTGGCGGTTGGCGGCGGCATCTACATTTCGGTGCTCTTTGCCCTGGCCGGAATCGTCCAGGCGATCGCCCCGACGGTCGCCCAGCTGCACGGCGCCGGCCGCGCCGACGAGGTCGCCGGCGCGCTGCAGCAGGCCTTGTGGCTGGCGCTGCTGCTGGCGGCGCCCGGCGTGTACCTCCTGCTGCACCCGCAGCCGCTGTTCGCGCTGTCAAGAATCGACCCGGCGGTCGAAGAGAAGGCCCGCGACTATCTGGCGATGCTCGCCATGGGCATGCCGGCCGTGCTCTTCTACCGGACCTTCCACGCCTTCTGCAATGCCCTGGGCAGAACGCGACCACTGCTCGTGATCAGCGTCGGCACTACGCTGCTGCACGGCGTTCTGGCGTGGTCGCTGGTCACCGGGCAGTGGGGCGGCGAAGCGCTCGGCGTGCGTGGTTGCGGCGTGTCGAATGCCGCCGTCGGCTGGCTCTCGATGCTCTGTGCAGCGGGCTACCTGCTGTTCGCCAGGGCCTTGCGGCCGTACCGCCTGCTCGCCAACTGGCAGCTACCGCGGCGGCGGCCACTGGCGGCCCTGTTGCGCCTCGGCGTGCCGATGGGATTTTCGCACTTTGTCGAGATTTCATCGTTCACCCTGATGGCCTTGTTCATTGCGCAACTCGGTGCGACGGTCGTCGCCGGCCACCGCATCGTCGCCAACCTGGCGGCGATCTGTTACATGTTGCCGCTGGCGCTGGCCATTGCCACGCTGGTCCAGGTCGGCCACGCCGCTGGCGCACGCGCCTGGCGGCGCGCCGAGCTGTCGATCAGCGCCGGGCTGCTGCTGGCCGGCGTCCTGTCGGCGCTCCTTGGTCTGCTGCTGTGGCTGGTCGCTGCGCCGCTGATTGCGGCCTACACCGACGACCCGGCGGTACAGAGCGTGGCGCTGGCGCTGGTCGGCTACGTCGCCCTGTACCAGGTCTTCGACGCCGTCCAGACGATCGCCGCGCACGCCCTGCGCGGCTACAAGATCACGCTACTGCCGATGCTGGTGCACGTCGTCTGCTTCTGGGGTATCGGTCTGTTCGGCGGCTGGTGGCTAGCCCTCCATGCCCCTCGACCGATGGGCGCCGCCGGCTTCTGGCTGGCCTCGCTGCTCGGCTTGATCGTCGCGTCGATTCTGCTCGGCTACCTGCTACGGCGGGCCGTAGAAGCGGTCAAGGAGTAGCCGTCCGTGCTGCGCAGCAACCGGCAGGCTGGCCTTGATGCTGCCCATTGCCGGCCCGACCAGGTCGTGGAGGCCCTGGCTTGGCTCGCGGCTCGCCGTTACTGGCTGAAAAAATTCTATCAAGAGGGGTAAAGCCGATAAACTGCGCGCGAGTCGTCAACAAGAACAAGCCTCTACCGGCAGCAGGCAAACATGAACCAGATCGAACAACTGCGGATCAGTGGCCAACTCCCCAGCCCAAAAGGCGTGGCAATGGCGATCATGGAAATCTGTCGCCGCGACGATGCGACGCTCGACGAGGTGGCCAGAGTGGTGCAGAGCGATCCTGCGCTGAGCAGCCGCCTGTTGCACCTGGCCAATCCAGCCGCGCTGGCCAACCGGCCAGTGGTCTCGATCCGGGAAGCGGTGATGCGCCTGGGAATGGCCACCGTGCAACAACTGGCGATGGGCTTCTCATTGGTCGACCAGTATCTGATCGGCCCCTGCAGCGCCTTCGACTATGCCGGTTTCTGGTCGCATTCGCTGTTCATGGCAGTGGCCAGCCAGGAACTGGGCAGAACGGTGCGCACGGCTTCACCTGACGAATTATTCTCCTGCGGACTGCTGGCGCAGATTGGCTGCCTGGCGCTGGCCACGGTCTACCCCGACGACTACGCGGCGATACTGACCGGGCACGACCAGGGTGCGGCGCTCCTGGAGCGCGAGCACGAGCGGCTGGGGGTCGATCACCGCGAATTCACGGCCGCTATCCTGGCCGACTGCGGCATCCCCAAGGCCCTGGCGGAACCGCTTCATTACCATGAACATCCGGAGACCTCTGACTTTTTAGAAGGCTCCCGGCCTTACCAACTGGCGCAGCTGTTCTTCCAGGCGCGACGCATGGCCGATCTTGGTCTGTCACCGCTTGGCGAGCGCCACCGCAACATCTCCGAACTGATGCGCCTGGGCGGCCAGATTGGTCTGGATTCGATGGCACTGGGCGAAGTCTTCGACCGCGTCGTTCGGCAGTGGCACGAGTGGGCCGAATTGCTCAAGGTTCCCGCCAGCCTGCCGCCGTCGTTCGACGCCATGGCCAACGCCCCGATACCCCGCCCAGAGCAGGAGACAGCGCAAGCGCTGACGCGCAGAGTGGTCCTGCTGGTGGAGGACGAACCGACGACCCGCATCATGACCGAAGGTTTACTGTGCCACCTTCTCGGCTGCACGGTGTACACCGCCGAGAATGGCCAGGACGCGCTGACGGTGGCCCTCGAAGTCATGCCGCAGATCGTCATCACCGACTGGCTGATGCCGGTCATGGACGGCCTGGAATTTTGCCGCGCGCTGCGGGCCACCGACTGGGGCCAGTCGATGTACGTCATCATGCTGACGGGCGAGGAGACGGAAGAAACGATCATCGAGGCCTTCGAGGCGGGCGTCGACGATTACGTGCCCAAACCCCTGAATGCCCGCGCCCTCAGCGCCCGAATGCGGGCGGCCTTACACTACGTGACGCTGCTCGGAGCCTGGGAGCACGACCGGGCGCAGCTCAACAAATTCGCGGCGGAATTGGCGATCAGCAACCGGCGCCTCGAGCACGCCGCGATGACCGATCTGCTGACGCAGCTACCCAATCGACGCGCCGGCATGGAGGCGCTCAACAGTTTCTGGAGCGCGTCCCAGCGCACCGGCAAACCTGTGGCGGCACTGATGATCGACGTCGATTTTTTCAAGTCCATCAACGACCGCTACGGCCATGCCGTTGGCGACCAGGTATTGCAAAGGGTCGCCAGCGCGATCCAGACGGCCGCCCGCAAGGACGACAGCGTCAGCCGCATTGGTGGGGAAGAATTCCTGTTGGTGTGTCACGACGCGGACCCCAGGGCTTCGCTGCTGGCGGCCGAGCGTCTGCGCAGAATGGTCGGAGCCCTCAAGATCAGTATCGATGGCGTCGATATCCAGACCTCGGTCAGCATCGGCGTGGCCAACCGGGAAGCCGGCATGGCCAATGAGAGCGACATGCTCAAGGCGGCGGACAAGGCACTCTACGCCGCCAAGAATGCCGGCCGGGATCGAGTCTGCCTGCTCGTCAATGGCAAGGCCGTCTACGTCTGAACGAGCAACGGATGCCGTCCGCGAGTCATCACGGAATTGCCGCCCGTTTTCGCCGCACGAGACGCCACGTTTGCCCGGACGCCGCCAGGCGCAGTCGCCTGATCGGTCGTTGCCGATGGCCAGCGGATCCTGATACCGGCCAGGTGATGAGCGCTTGAGAAGCGCTCATCGGGCTAAAGTTCCTGCCTCGGCGTGCCGCTAGGATTCATGGCTCTTGCTTTGCGTCGATGCCCGTTTTTTGAACCATCTTCACGTTCCCCAGGAGATCTGCTCATGTTCACCCGGACGATTCTCGGCCTGGCCACCCTCATCAGCCTGGCCGCCGCGCCACTGCTTGCCGACGAGATCAGACCCGCCACGCCGACCAGAGTCGAAGGCGCCAGGATCGTTACCATTGAAGAAGCCAAGGCGATGCTCGACGGGAAAGCCGCGACCTTTTTCGATATGCGCAGCCCGCTCAACTACGGCAAGGGCCACGTGCCTGGCGCCACGCTGATTGCTTACAAGGAAAAAAGCGATTACACGCCGGACTTTGCCGCGGCGCAGGACTCGTTCGCCATCGCCAGGCTACCGGCCGACAAGGACGTGAGCATCGTCATTTACAGCGATGGCCCGGCGGGCTGGAAGTCTTACAAGGCGACCGTGCTGTCTGTCAGGGCGGGTTACCGCAACGTGCATTGGCTGCGCGACGGCTTTGCCGGATGGCTTGCCAAGGGTCTGCCGGTCGAATAGCGAGCCGCGTGCCCTGGCGATGACCACTGGCAACCCGAGCATCCGAAGCCGGCTGATCGCCGCCGGCGTTCTTGCGCTCGCCATCGTCATCGTGCTGGCGGCGACCGGCGCCTATAGCTACCGCCTGATGCTGCGCAGCACGGCGATGACCATCGCCGCCGCCGAGGCTTCCATCAACCTGCAACTGACTCTGCGCGCACTCGACGAGGTGTTGCTCACGCAGGGCACCATACCTTCCATTGAGCTCGCCAGAAAGAGCCTGCTCGACTACCAGCGGACCTTCCCCAAGCTGGTCGCGGCAACCCACGATGCCGATCTACGCGCACAAGTCGAGACCGCCATCCAGCCCATGTGGCAGGAATACAGCCGCAAAGCCGAAGCGTTCAGCAGGATTCGTGCGCCGAGCACCGACAACGACGAAGCGATGGTCGTTTTTGGCAAACTGATCGACGAGGCCAATCAACTGAACGCGGCTATCGAGAGCTGGCGTGTCAGCGTCAGCGAAGCCGCCGTAAGCGAACTGCACCGCCTGATCGGCTTGGCAACGGCAGCCGCCTTGTTCATGGTGCTCGCCCTGCTGAGTCTTTTTTTCTGGACTTACCGCAGCATCGTGGCGCCCATCTCGCGCCTCGTCAGCGTGATGACCAGGGTGGCGGAAGACGGCGACTACACGACTCGCGCAGCGATCGAAACGGGCGACGAGATCGGCGAACTGGCCCGGGGCTTCAACGCCATGCTCAAGCAAGTCGACGATCGCGACCGCCACCTCGAGGTGCAGGCCGCCAATCTGCGCCGGGCCAAAGAGGTTGCCGAATCTGCCAGCCGCGCCAAGAGCGAGTTCGTGGCGACGATCAGCCACGAGATCCGGACGCCGATGAACGGCATCCTCGGCATGACCGAACTGCTGCGTCACTCCGCGCTGAACGCCAAGCAGCGGCGCTTCGCCGACGCCGTCTATCAGTCCGGCGAGCATCTCCTGAGCATCATCAACGACGTACTTGATTTCTCCAAGATCGAAGCCGGCAAGATCGAAATCGAGCACATCGCTTACGATCTCAGGCAACTGATCGAGGATCTCGGCGGCATGTTCGCTCAGCCCGCCCAGGCCAAGGGCCTTGAAATGGTCTGCTGCATCCCCCACGATTTGCCGGTGGCGGTCAGCGGCGACCCGATGCGCATACGCCAGATCCTGACCAACCTGGTGAGCAACGCCGTCAAGTTTACCAAGCGCGGCGAGGTCGCCCTCCGCGCCATGCTGCTCGACCAGACGCCGCAGCAGGCGCGTTATCGCTTCGAAGTCCAGGATAGTGGCATTGGCATCAGCGAGGAAGCGCAAACCCGACTATTCAGCGCCTTCGTCCAGGCCGACAATTCGACGACCCGGCGCTACGGCGGCAGCGGCCTCGGGCTGGCGATCGCCAAACGCCTGGTCGAGCTGATGGACGGGCAGATCGGCCTGCACAGCGAGGCCGGACGCGGCACCTTGATCTGGTTCGAGCTGCCGCTGCAAAAGCAGGACGCCGCTACGCGCCCGCTTCTTCCCCCGGCTGAGCGCTTCAAGGGCCGGCGCGTGCTGGTCGTCGACGACAACGCCACCAACCGCGAAATTCTCACCCACCAGCTCGAAGCCTGGTCGATGCACTACACCGGTGCCGCTGACGGTCAGCAGGCGCTGCAGGCACTGCAGCAGAGCGCGCCGCCCGCGTTTGACCTGGCGCTCCTCGATCTGCACATGCCCGGCATGGACGGCTTCGAACTGGCGCGCACCATCAGGCGCGACGCACGCTGGGCCAAGCTGCCACTGATCATGCTCTCGTCGGCCAGTGTCGGCAGCGATCATCCGGATCGGCGCAACGCGGCGATCAACTGCTCGCTCGACAAGCCGGTGCGCCAGTCCGACCTGTACGACGCGATCGCCACCGTCCTGGCGCCACTGCTGCTGACGCCGGTCGCTGCCTCGCCAACTTCCTCAGCGAGTTCCCCGCTGACGGCGACGCCGTGCGCGGGCGCCGAGGTCGTGCCGGCCAAACTCGGCGGGCGGGTGCTGGTCGCCGAGGACAACCCGGTCAATCAGGCGGTGGCCGCGGCCATGCTCGAATCGCTCGGAGTGGCCTATAGCGTCGCCGACAACGGCCAGATCGCTCTCGATCGCCTCTTGCACGAGCCTTTCGATCTCGTCCTGATGGATTGCCAGATGCCCGAAATGGACGGCTTCGAGGCGACCGCGCAAATCCGCGCTCGACAGCGCGACAGCCTGCTGCTCGGCCACTTGCCGATCATTGCGCTGACCGCCAACGCCGTCACGGGTGACCGTGAGCGCTGCCTGGCGGCAGGCATGGACGACTACCTGAGCAAACCGTTCACGCGCGAGCGACTGATCGCCGTGCTGCAGCGCTGGCTACCGCGACCGGCGCCCGCGCCAGTGGATGCCGCGACCGAGTCGACCGCGCCCAGCGCTCGCTCCGCTTCCTCCCAGACCGGCGCGGGGCCGGCGCCAGCAGCGACAACCGCGGCCAGCGCCGAGCCGATCAATCCACGCGCGCTCGAAGCAATACGCCAGCTGCCCGGCGCCAACGGCGCCTTGCTGGTCGAGAAAATAATAGCGGCTTACCTGGCAGATGCGCCGGCGCGCTTCGCGCAACTGCAAGCTGCGGCCGAAGCCGGCGATGCCGCAGCCTTGCGCAGGGCCGCGCACGCCCTGAAATCGAGTAGCGCCAACGTCGGTGCCGAGAAACTGGCAGCACTTTGCAAGGAGCTCGAAATGCTCGGCCGCAACGCCACCGTCGAGGGCGCAAAGACCCGGTGTATTGAGGTGGAAAGCACGCTGACGAGTGCCCTCGCGGCGCTGCAAGCCATGCTTCATCGGAGTCCCGAGAAGACGATCAGCTAATGCGGCGGCGGCAACACGAGACGCTGAGCCAGTTCGATTGCGAGCCTTGCGAGACCGACTGCAGTCGGCGGTGGTCAAGCTGCCAATGCCGGACGGTATCGATCATTTCGAGGCACCGATCGCTCTGACCGGCGCTGGACGACGCAGGCGCGCACCGCTATGCTCGCGGATGGCGATGGCCGGCAAGTCGTCGGGCGCCTGCGGTCACTGCGCAGATAGCGCGCGGAGAATAAAATACACTCGCCAACCTGCAAAGAACACGAATCACGCGAGGACCACCATGAGGTACCTTCACAACAACGCGCAGAGCGCCGACTACTTGCGCCAGGCCATCAAACGGATGACCCAGCAAGAGACTGCCCTGCATCCCCTCAGCTATGCAATCTGGTACGAGTACGTGGCGCGCCTCAACCCGGACCTGCAGACGGCGATCGACGCTCGGCTCAAGGAGTGTGGCAAGCTGAACGAGGAGGCGACCTGCGCGCTCTATCACCAGCACGTCGCCGAACTGGACGCGAAGACCGCGCTGCGCATCGGCAACAGCGTCAGTGATCTGGTCGACCAGGTGTCGGCGTCGGCCACCGACGCCAGCGATCAGGCGTCGCGCTTTGGCAACTCGCTCGAGAGCTGGAGCGGCGCGCTGGGCCAGTCGGCCGGCGACCTCGCGGCCGGTGTCGAGGACATCCTGCGCGGCACGCGTGCCATGCAGAAAGCGATCGGCACACTACAAGACAGGCTGGAAGAGAGCAGCCGCGAAGCGCAACAGCTCAAGGAGGAAGTTGCCCGTGCCCGCCAGGAAGCCCTGATCGACGCGCTGACCGGACTGGTCAATCGCAAGGGCTTCGATCTGGCCATGAGCGCTTGCCTGCAGCAGCCCGCGACCGCCCACGGGCCGTGCCTGTTGATGATCGATCTGGACGCCTTCAAACGGATCAATGACGCGCACGGGCACGTGTTCGGCGACACGGTGCTGGCGGCTGTCGGCGAGATCCTCAAGGCCAACGTCAAGGGCAAGGACACCGCCGCGCGCTACGGCGGCGAAGAATTTGCCGTCATCCTGCCGCAGACACCGCGCGGTGGCGCGCTCGGCCTGGCCGAAGCGCTGCGCGCGCTGGTCGCCGCCAGCCGGATCAGGAGCAGCGCCAGGAACGGATCGATGATCGGCAATATCTCGGTCTCGATCGGTGTCGCTGATCATGTCGCCAGCGAGTCGGCTGCGGACTTCATCAGCCGCGCCGACCGCGCGCTCTACGCCGCCAAGGCGCAGGGGCGCAATCGCGTCGTCCTGGCAGCACGCCCGGCGGCCGAGGCGTTCAGCACCTAAGCCGACACGCCGGCGACTGCCGTACCCCTGGCCGTCCCGACACTTTTTGCCCCCTGGTTGCCAGCCGCGCCCGAATTCGGGTCACAGCGCGGCTTCGACAAGGCAAATCGTAGTCACAACAGCTTGTTCACCGGTCTCGAAAGCCGTATACTCTCGCCCGCTTTCGGCCAATGAACTTGGCCTTGCAGCAATTTTCGCACCACAGCCCGCCCCCGCTTGAGGATCCGTCAGGTATGAATGACAACGACTTGATGCACACTCTCGCCAGGGAAGGCGTCATTCAAGTGGCAGGGCTGCTGCCGCTGCTCATGCAGTTCCGCCGTGACGTCTGCTTTGGCGTCAAAGGGCTTGACGGACACTACCGGCTGGCCAACCCGGGTATGGAGCGACTCCTCTGCCAGGGCGGCGGCGACCTCCCCGGCAAGTCGGAGAGCGAGCTCGTGCCGGTCGATCTGCGGGAGGCGCTCGAACGTTGCGAACAGCGCATCCGCGACGGTGCCGCGACAGCCTCCGAGGAGATCGAGCTGGCGCTCAACGGGCAGCCAGGGCTCTACCTGTGCCTCAAGTTTGCGATCCTCGGAGCCGACCAGAAACTGCAGTCGATTGCCGCGATGATCTGCGAAAGCTCGGCCCCTCAAATAGGCACGGCGCTACAGCAGCGGCTGGACAGCCTGCAGCACGCCAATCAAAAATTGCAACGGGAGGTCGTCGAGCTGGAAGAAGCCGCCGGCACCGACAAGCTCACCGGCGCCTGGAACCGGCGCCGACTCGCCGAGTACCTGCTTGGCGAAATGGCACGTTTCGAAAGATATCAGCACCCGCTGAGCCTGCTGATCCTCGACATTGATTTCTTCAAGGCGGTCAACGACCAGCACGGTCACGGCACGGGCGATCAGGTGCTGCAGTTGTTGACCCAGCTGCTGCAAAGCGGCCTGCGCGGTACCGACGCGCTAGCGCGCTGGGGTGGCGAAGAATTCGTCGTCCTGTGCCCCGACACCAATCGGACAACGGCCGCGATGCTTGCCGAACGCTTGCGCGAGCTGATTGCCAACGCCCGTTTCCCGGTCATCGAGCAGCTGACCATCAGCATCGGTGTCGCCGAATGCGGCGCTGGCGAATCCTGGGACGAGTGGTTGCAGCGCGCCGACGAAGCACTCTATCGAGCCAAGGCCGGCGGCCGCAATCGGGTCCAGCTGGCGGCTGCAGCGAATCAGCCTGATGGCGCCGCCGACACCAATGACTACGTGCTCGGCAATTTCGTCCAACTGGTCTGGCGGCCGGCGTACGAATGCGGCGACGAAGCCATCGATCACGGTCATCAGCTGCTCTTCGCGGATGCCAATGAACTGCTGTCGGCGATTCTTTCCGGGCACGAGCCCGAGCAGGTTGACGCGATAGTCGACCGACTGCTGGCCGATCTGCGCAAGCACTTCCAGGATGAAGAGGCGATCTTCGTCGCCGCCGCTTATCCGGACGCTAGCGCACACATTGCCATGCATCGCCAGCTGATCGAGCAATCGCTGCAAATGGCCGCCGCTTACCACGCTGGCACGCAAGGCGTTGGCGACGTCTTCAAGTTCCTGGCGCACGATGTCGTCACCAAGCATCTGCTCGGCAACGACCGCAAGTTCTTCGACCACCTGCGGCGCAGCAGGGCGGCCAGCGCCGACGCTGGCTAACGCCGCTGACGGCCGCCATGGCGCCGACGGAAAAGCCTGCGCTCAGCCGCAGCAACGACCGGCGCCTATTTTTTTACGGCGTCCCTGGTGGCTTCCCTGGCAGCCAGGGTGGCGTCGGCGGCGCGCCATTCTGGCCGCGACGGCGACATCCTTGGCGGCCGACGGTAGCGCTTCGCCGGCTCGCGACAGCCGCCCGGCAAGCGCTGTCGCCGCCTTTACCGGAGACCGTCCCGGCATGCGACGAGCCTTGAAAGGATGTTCATGAGTCCGCGCGTGCATCTCGAGCCAGCGCTTGCCGAGGCCTTGCGCGAGCTGCTTGCCGGCAACGGCGACGGTGACCGCCGCTCGGCGGCGACGATCGACACCGTCAGCGAAATCGGCGGCGGCTCGATCTCGCGAACGTTGCTGGTGGCGAGCGGCAAGCGGCGCTGCTTCGTCAAACTGCATGACGCCGCGCTGGCCGACATGTTCACCGCCGAGGCCGACGGCCTGAACGCGCTGACCAGTTGCCCGGCGCTGCGCGTGCCACGCGTCGTCGGCCACGGCGTCAGCGGCCGACACGCCTACCTGGTCCTGGAATATCTGCGTCTGCACGCGCTTGCCGAAGCAGGCGACGCGGCGCTCGCCGGCCGGGCCCTTGCCGAACTGCACCGCATCCAGGGAACGCGCTACGGCTGGCAGCGTGACAACTTCATCGGCAGTACGCCACAGAGCAACGCCTGGGATGACAACTGGCCTTCGTTCTTCGCTCGCCAGAGGCTATTGCCACAACTGCTGTTGGCCGGACGTCATGGCCAGCACAGCAGTCTGGTCGCCAAGGGCGAACGCCTGGCGGCAAAGCTGCAGCTGTTGTTCGCTGGCTATCAGCCGCCAGCGAGTCTGCTGCACGGCGACCTGTGGTCCGGCAACGCGGCGATCGACGACTCGGGAACGCTGGCACTGTTCGATCCGGCCGTGCACTTTGGCGACCGCGAAGCCGATCTGGCGATGAGCGAACTCTTCGGCGGCTTCCCGAAACGCTTCTACGCCGCCTATTACGAGGCCTGGCCGCTCGCTGATGGTTTCGCGCAGCGCCAGACGCTCTATCAGCTCTACCACGTGCTCAATCACCTGCAGCTGTTTGGCAGCAGCTATCTGCGTCAGGCCGAACGCATGCTGAGCATGCTGTTGGCCGAGATCGACGGCTAATCAGCAGCCGGCGCGGTGGCTTGCCGACGACCGGCAAGCGCCCTGCCCGGCCGGTGCGAACGACTGGCGACGATGCCATTGACGTCCTGACGGCAAGGCCCTAGCATGGCCTGCCGGCCGACTCCGGCGATTACTCTTCCGGAGACGCCGATGGACGTGGCGACAAACGACGCAGGCCAACGGGTCCGCCATTTCCGGCAGATCCTGATGTGGCCCCTGCAACTGATGCCGCTGGCCGACGGCGGACCTTTCCAGAGCCATAGTCAGTTGCTCGACCGGAGCGACGCCGACAACCCGTGGCGCGAACTTGCCGACGAGTTCAGCGGCGACCCCGAACAGTTTCACGAGCGCCACTACAGCGAGTTTGTCACGTTCCTGCCTTACGTCCAGCGCTTCCTCTACGGTGAAGGCGGTGGCCAGAAGGGGAGCAGTTCGCGCGACGGCGAATCGCCGATCCGCATCTTCCGCCGCCATGACGTGGCCAAAGTGCGCATGCTCTTCAAGGACCGCGACGAGGCTATCGATTTCGACATCGCGCACCTCGACCTCTACTTCTTCTACGACATCGAGGTGCTCATTCTGGTCGTCGAAATCTTCGCCGACGACCTCGAACTGCGGCAGGTGCACGACACGCTGTACCGTTTCGGACGCGCCTATCCACCGTCTTGGGACGACGATGGCAGCGGCAGCCACTGCCTGAAGCGCAGCGAATGGATCGCGCCCGACGGCCGCGTGCTGGCCGCTTCAGACTACGAGAAACGCAGCAAGTACCTCAGCTCCGTCTCGCGCTTCCGCGCCCCGTGCATCGCGTCGCACTGGGAGTTCCTGCTGCGCCCCCTGGTGCTGCACCACTCGGACGAGGAAGGGCTGGTCCGCTATCGACAGATCGAGTATCACCGCATGCCGCTCCTCGCCTACCTGGCGATGGACGACCCGCGCACGCTCAGCCGTGACGACTTCGCCCGCCTGGTGCTGATCACCGGGCCGGGGAAGATTGGCGCGCCGCCCGCGTCCGACCTGCCGCTTGACGATTTCGAGGCACGCTATTGCTACGACCGCTACTGGCACCCGCAGGCCGAACAGCCGGGCAGCCGCCTGCTCTCCTGCGGACACGCGGTGGTCATGGTCGGCAGCGCCCGCGACGCCTACTTCAGCGGCCTCGAGGACGGCCTGCTCGGACAGTTTCGCCACCAGTTCTTCCTGCTCGCCTTGATCCCGCACTTTCACAAGGCGGCCTTGCTGATGCTCTCCGACCGCCTGGTGACGGCGCTCAATCACCTGCGCATCGGCGACGCCGAATCGGTCAAGGAATTCAAGCGCGCGATTCGACAAATCCTCGAAGTCTTCCTGCGCTTCACGCATCGCTACTGGTTCTACGAGATTTCCGACCAGGCCCAGGCCCGCGCGATGTTCAAACTGACCAGAGAACACCTCGGCAGCGAGCGCCTGTACACCGAATTGCGCGAGGAAATCCAGGACATGAGCCAGTACCTCGACAGCGACAGCCTGCGTCGGCAGTCCAATACGGTCGTCCGCCTGACCGTGGTGACCACCGCCGGCTTGATCGCGACGGTCACCACCGGCGTCCTCGGAATGAACCTGCTCGACGCCACGCACGCTCCCTTGGCCGAGCGACTGGCGCTTTTTGCGCTGGTCGCCGTGCCGTCGACGCTGCTGACCGGTTTCGCCATCGCCAAGTCGAAAGTGCTTTCGAATTTTCTCGAAGCGCTCTCCGACGAACGTCTCTCGCCGCGCGCCAAACTCGCCGCGCTGACGGCCGTCTGGCGCCGGCCACGCCCGCCCGACGGCGGCTGAGCCAACGCTCACTGGCGACGCCCAGACGTCGGTCGCGACGCTGCCAGCCGGCGATGATCGGCGGCCAGCTGCAGCGCTGCTGCCGCAGCCGCTCCGGCGTCATGAATCTCGTCCCGTGCGTATCCATGCCCTCGCTGTCGAAGAGTCGCTGACCAATCTCAACACCTCGGCCGATGGCCGCAGCGTCGGCGAGGCCACGCATGTCGGCATTGCCATGGGCGTCAACGGCACCGACGTCACCAAGGCAGCGGCCGACCTGATCCTGCTCGACGACAACTTCGCGAGTATCGTCGCGGCGATTGAGGAAGGTCGCGCGGTGTTCGATAATATCCGCAAGTTCCTCACCTACATCCTCAGCTCGAGTATCCTCGAGATCGTGCCCTACCTCGCTTTCGTCCTGTTGCGCATCCCGCTGCCGCTGACCATCATCCAGATCCTGGCCGTCGGCATGGGTACCGATATGCTGCCGGCGCTGGCGCTCGGCGAGCGGCGGCTGTCGTGGGCGCCGGTCGCCCGCGCCGACCTGTTCCTCGGCGTCCTCGAAGCCGCGGCGGCGATGGCCGGTGGCTTCACTGGCAATCGCTTGCTGCAGCTCGGCATCACCTCCGAGCTGGCGGTGATTCTGTTGATCCTGGGCACGCCAGCCGGCAACCGGCTAGTCGGTACGCCACCGATCGACCGCTCACCCTGGCTGCTGGCAGCCGCTTGCGCGCTGCTGATGTGGGCACTCGAAGAGCCGCACAAGGCTTTCGTGCGGCGCACCCCGAGGAACTGAGCGATGTCATCGATACGGCCAGCACTGATCGAAGCACTGCTCGACCCGGCTCGCTATCCCGACCCGGCGACGCGCGTCGACCTCGTCGAAACGCACGCCTCGTGGTTGCTACTGGCTGGTTCCTTCGCCTACAAGATCAAGAAGGCACTGCTCCTGCCTTTCCTCGATTACCGCACGCTGGCCCAGCGGCAAAGCTGCTGCGAAGCCGAGCTGCGCTTGAATCGCCGCTTTTCGCCGGACCTCTACCTGGCGGTGGTGCGCATTACCGGATCGCCGGCGGACCCGCATATCGACGGCGCGGGCGCAACCATCGAGTTCGCCGTCCGGATGCGCCGCTTCGCCGAGCGCGGCCGACTCGACCATCTCTGCAAGCGCGGTCAGCTCAAGGTGCGGCAGGTGTCGGCGCTCGCCACCGCAGTCGCCGATTTTCACCAGCAGGCCGCAACGGCGCCGGCAACGACGCGCTTCGGTGAGCCGGCGCAGGTCCTGGCGCCGGCGCTGGCGAACTTCACCGAGTTGGCGTCGCTGCTCGGCAGCGACGATGAGCCGCTGCGACTGGCGCAACTGGCTGCCTGGACCCGCAACGAATTCGACCGCCTGGCGCCACGCTTCACCGCCCGTAAAACCGCCGGCCGCGTTCGCGAGTGCCACGGCGACCTGCATCTCGGCAACCTGGTATTGATCGACGAGCGCGTGCGGCTGTTCGACTGCATCGAATTCAGCGAAGACCTGCGCTGGATCGACGTCGCCAGTGAAATTGCCTTCACCTACATCGACCTGATCGACCAGGGTCAGCCAGGCCTCGCCGGCTGGCTGCTCGACGAGTGGCTGGCGTGCAACGGCGACTACGACGCGCTGCATGTGCTCCGCTTCTACGCCGTCTATCGCGCTTTGGTCCGCGCCAAAGTGGCGGCCATCCTGGCGGCGCAGACCACCGGCGATCTGAGCCGCGCGCGCCATTATCTGGCACTCGCCGAAGGTCTGGCGAAACCGCCGACGCCGCGGCTGATCATCACCCATGGCGTCGCTGGTTGTGGGAAGAGCCGAGCTTCGCGGCGGCTGCTGTTACGTGACGCCGCGGCAGCAACGCTCCGCCTGCGCTCCGACGTCGAACGCAAGCGCTTGTTCGACCTGGCGAGTGCGGCTAGCAGCGGCTCAGCGCTTGACCGTGGAATCTACGCGCGCGACGCCAGCGAGCGAACGTACCGCCGCCTGCACGAGCTGGCGCAGGAAATGCTCACCGCCGGCTGGTCGGTGATCGTCGACGCGAGCTTCCTCGAAAGCTCCCGGCGCGACGATTTCCGGGCGCTCGCGACGCAGCTGCGAGCGCCTTTCTTCATCGTCGCGCCGCAGGCCACGCCAGCGGTACTGCGGGCGCGCGTTCGCGGCCGGCTGGCCAAGGGGCGCGACGCGTCCGAAGCGACGCTCGCCGTACTCGCCCAACAGCTATCGCGTATCGAAGCACTACGCGCCGACGAACGCGACCGTCTGCTGTAGAGCCAGCCGCGGCGCCGCGACGAGCGGCGCGGCGCCAACGACGCTGGCAAAGGCGCGTTGTCGGCTGCGGCAGCTCGCCGGGCGGTAGAAGTGTCGAAAAATCTTACACCGACCTTCCTTCAACTCAGCAACGACCCGCTCACATAGATGGTTTAATGCTTTAATTATCTGCATAAAGAAACTGGCAGGCTTTTTGCTGGTGAATTGACGGCGCCAGCCGGAAGCAACTCGCGCCGCCGCTTCTTGGCACGACAATTTCGTAAAACGGATCGTGGCGGGGATTTTCATCGATCTGCACGGCAACCCACTTCGCGCCAGCGGACTCGGTCGGCGCTGCGGGGCAAGCCAAGCCAGCAAATCGACCGCCGCACAAGGAATCACGGCTCGCAGGCAACCGCTTCAACAAATTTTCTATCAATATGCATCTACTTGAAATAAATGATGATTAGCCACACGATCACGCCTCTCGGCCGCTTCTGCCAGAGCGCCCGATGCACGTCCAAAAGACTACGCAGAATCGCTTTCTCGCGTAGAATGCGGGCGTGCCGTGGCAGCACGCGTCGTGGACAGAGTGGGGGAGTACTATGAATATTCTCAATAATTGGAAAACCCTGGAGCTGATTACCCGTGAAGGCGAGACCCTGGTATGCATTGAGGGGCGGGTCTACGGCAAGAATCCACGCTTCCCATCGTCCTCGCACATCAGAACGTCGCCGGTCACGGGTTACAGCTTCGAGTCCAATTCGATGGTCGTGATGACCCGACGCGGCTCGGAATATCTGTTGGGCAAACCTGACTCGTCAGAGACCTTTGCCCAGCAGCGACTGATGCGTCGGCTGTCACGGCTCGGGCAGAAACCGTCGTCAAGCTTCAATGAGCTTGAAACGCAACTCACGGACTACAGCGAGTACCGCAAGGCCGAAGACGCCAAGGCGAACTGAACTGCCGCTGCACCACCGCGCGGTTCGACAGCCTGCCAAGCGCATTCCGCGGGCTTTTCCGAACGCTCACAACCGCGCCATCGGCGCGCCGATGGCTTCTTGTGCCGGCGCCGCGGCCAGGGACACCAATAGCGGCGCGAAAAACCGCTCCTCTGGACAATCCACGGCCCAATCGACCATTCGCTTGTCACGCGCCGACGATCGGCGCTGCTCCCAACCAACAAATTGAAGAGCCGCCGAAGACCAGCGGAAATGACGGTGGGGACCGAAGTCCCCACCGATAGCCATTCTGTTTATTGGACGGCTACATCCTCAGCAGGCCTTAAGCGGCCATTGCGAAACGCTCATCGTTGGCGTTTGTGGTTTTGCGCGGATTACGTCCGTCGCCTCTCGAGTCGCCTGCTCGCCATCTGTCACCCTGTCGAAACCAGTGCACCCCCATAGTGGTGGAGGTGGCGGGAATCGAACCCGCGTCCAGAACGCTTCCGGTTTGCCGGAATTACGACTATGCGCCGCATTATGGGCGCAGCCAGCCCGGAACTCAAGAAGTAAACGCTTCAAGGAGCAAACGATTACGGCGACGCCTCAGGGCGCTTGAAAGCCTCACGAGGACGCCGCCGGCTGCGCATGGCCGGTCAGCATTGCCACCGCCGCCGGCAATCGCCCCCGGCCTCGGCCCCCTGACGCCGGCCGTTCGGCGCCTGGCGCACCGATTGCTAGCGCAAAGATATGGCATCGTTCCAGCAGCGCCAATCGGCGCGCTAGACCTGCATATTCATGACGTCCTGGTAGGCCGAGACGAGCTTGTTGCGCACCTGGATCATTTCCTGAAACGACAGGTTGGCCGTCTGCAAGGCGATCATCACCTCGTGCAGGTTCTCGGTGCCATTGCCGCCGGCAAAATTTGCCGCCATCGCTTCCGCCTGCTGCTGCGTCTGGCTGACCTGGGCAATCGAATTCTGCAACACCTGCGCAAAGTCCGTCGCCCCTGCAGGCGGGCTCTGCGCCTCGGCAACACGACCGCCAGCGGCTACCGAGCTAGCTCGCAACGCACTCAGCGCCTGCTCAATTCCCTTGGTGTCCATTCTTTTCTCCACAATCGGCTCAATTTGGCAAAGCAAAAAATGAGCCAGCCGCCCTTTAAACCCGAACAAGCGGTCAACTCTTCAGAAACCCTTCCAGGCGGTATTGCCGCAACTTGTGTCGCAAGGTTCGCTCCGACATCCCCAGACGCTGCCCGGCCAGGGTTCGGGAACCACCCGCAGCGGCCAGCGTTTCCAGGATATGGTCACGCTCGACTTCGCGCATATTGTCGCCTTTTCGGGGAGCCGCTGGTGGCCGCGCCGCAACCCTGGACAACACAGCGCTCGCCGGTCGCGGCACAGCCGTCGGGTCGACCGGCCCCCTTGCTGCCAGATGTAGGGCATCGAGATCGACAGCGTCGCCGGTAGCCAGAATCACCGCCCGCTGCATGACATTTTCCATCTCACGGACATTACCGGGCCAGGGATACTGCCGCAGCGCCGCCTCGACGGTTGCCGAAAGACGCAGGGCGGGACGGCCGGCGCGCCCGCCATGTTCGGCGAGGAAGTGGCGCGCCAGCGGCACAATGTCCTCTGGTCGCTGCCGCAGAGCCGGAATCAGCAGCGGGAAAACGTTCAAGCGATAGAACAGATCCTCGCGAAAAAGTCCTCTTGCGACGGCGTCGGCCATATCGCGATTGGAGGTGGCAACGACCCGGATGTCGAGGACCACCGGCTGCTTGCCGCCGACCCGCTCGACCTCCCGCTCCTGCAGCACACGCAGCAGCTTGGCCTGCAGGAGAAGCGGCATTTCGGTCACTTCGTCGAGCAGCAAGGTGCCGTGCTGCGCCAGCTCGAACTTGCCCGCCTGCGCCTGTTGAGCGCCGCTGAAAGCGCCCTTCTCATAACCGAAAAGCGTCGCTTCGAGCAGACTGTCCGGGATGGCCGCACAGTTGATGGCGACAAACGGCCCCTTCCGCCGCGTTGAGTTGCGATGAATGAAGCGCGCCACAACCTCTTTGCCGACGCCGCTCTCGCCGGTCAGCAGGACGGTACTGTCACTCTGCGCAACGCGCTTGGCGAGCGCGAAAAGATTGCTGCTGACCGGGTCGCAGGCGATGATCCGATGATCATCGTGCACTTCCGGCAGCCGATAGCGCGTGACGTGATCGAGCAAGGCCTTCGGCTCGAAGGGTTTGAGCAGGAAATCGCAAGCTCCCGCGCGCATCGCTTCGACGGCGCGATCGACGTCGGCGAAGGCGGTCATCAGGACCACCGGCAGGTGCGTAAAGCGGCGACGAATTTCCTTGAGCAAGGCGATGCCATCGATCGGCACCATGCGTACGTCGCTGACCACCAGCGACACCGGGCGCCGGCCGAGAATCTCCAGAGCCTCCTCGCCGCCGGCAGCGGCGATCACCGACTGCTCAGCCAGTTCAAGGGTATCGCAGACCGCTTCGCGCAAAGCGGCGTCGTCTTCGACGATCAATATCGGCAATCCTGACGCCATCCGCTTCACATTTCCTCTAGTCGCCCGCCGCCACTTGTGCCGGCAGCATGATCACGAACTCGGACCCTTCGCCGGGTACCGAACTGAGCTGCATGCTACCACCATGGGCGCGCGCTACACCCAGCGCAATCGCCAGACCGAGCCCGGTGCCCTGGCCGCGGGTAGTGAAGAACGGTTCGAAGACGCGAGCCTGGATATCGGGCGCCATCCCGGCGCCGGTATCACGCACGCCGATGCGCAGCAAGCCGCCGACCAGTGTCGCCGCGAGTGTCACTTCGCCGGCGACCGTGCACGCCTGCAGGGCATTTTCGAGCAGATTGACCAGAGCACCGACCAGTGCCTTGCGGCTGCCGATAACCACCGCCTGATCGGCGTCGCAGAGCAGGCGGAAAGCGACGCACTTGTCGACGAACAAGGGCTCGACGGTCTGCGCGGCATCGCTCAGCAATTGCCTGACGGCAGTGGTATCGCGGCCGATGCTTTCGCCGCGGGCGAACAGCAACACCTCCTGAATCAGTCGCTCGAGGCGCTTGAGCTGGGCGGTGGCCTTGCCGGCGAAGCGGATGCGCGCCGCGTCGGCAAGCTCCGCTTGACCGAGATTGGCGCTGTAGAGCAAGGCCGTTGCCAGCGGCGTACGTAACTGGTGGGCCAGCGACGCTGCCATTTCGCCCATCGCTACGAGACGCTGATTACGCTCCAGATCGGCCTTGAGGCCGTGCGCGGCCGTGACATCGTGGATCAGCAGAATGCGCCCGCCGGTCGAATCGAGCGGGCTTTCGACGATCGTCAGGCGCCGCGAATCGAGTTGCCACTCGTCCGGCGCCTCGGTGGCCACCAAGCTGGCCTGCGCCAGCGCAGGCCAGGCTTGGCCGAGCATCGCCGGGCCAAACATCCGGGTCGCCGCCGGGTTGGCGTCGCTGACGCAAGCACCGCTGTCGAGGACAACGACGCCGGCCGGTAAGGCCTTGAGCAACAGCGAAAGGCGTTCGGAAAGCGCCTCTTTCTCTTCGTACTGGCGACGCAACTCGCCGTTGGCGACGGCCAGTTCGGCGGTCAGCGATTCGACACGCGCCTGCAGTCCCTGATACGACTGCGTCAAAGCCAGCGAAACCTGATTGAAAGCGTCGAAAGCGCGCTGCAGCTCCTGCGCCTTCACTTCCTGGCCCGGCGATGGGGCGACTTGGCTCATCGGATGGAAAGTCCCTGGCGGTAAACGGCTACAATAGCAGAGTAATTGTCATCTTTTTTTGCCTTTCGCCCGCTTTATCGCGGGCTTACACCGTATCGCGCGCATGGCGGCAGCCGGAACCGAAACCACAGATGCAGTAGGCGCGGGCAATCCGCTCGATCGCGTTCGCGAGGCGCTGGCGCGTTTGACCGACCGACAAAAAGTGGTGCTGATGGTTTCGATCGCCGCCGTCGTCGCCCTGCTCGTCGTCGCTGGCAGCATGCTTAAACAAGGCGAATACAAGATCCTCTTCTCCAACATCGGCGAACGCGACGGCGGCGCCATCATCGCCGCTCTCGAGCAGATGAACGTTCCCTATCGCTTCAACGACTCAGGCAGCGCCATCCTGGTTCCCGACAGCCGCGTCCATGATGTGCGCCTGCGCCTCGCCTCGCAGGGGCTGCCACGAGGCGGCGCCGTCGGCTTCGAATTGATGGAGGCGCAGAAGTTCGGTATCAGTCAGTTCGCCGAGCAGGTCAACTATCAACGCGGCCTGGAGGGCGAACTGTCGCGAACGATCCAATCGATCGCTGCCATCCAGTCGGCACGCGTGCACCTGGCCATTCCGAAACCGAGCGTCTTCCTGCGCGAAGAGCTGAAACCATCGGCGTCGGTTCTGCTCCGCCTCTATCCCGGACGCTCTCTGGATCCTGCCCAGATCGCCGGCATCCAGAATCTGATCGCGGCCAGCGTGCCGCAGCTGGCGCCGAGCAGCGTCACCCTGCTCGATCAGAGCGGCGCACTGCTGTCCCAGATGAAGAGCAAGCTGCTCGAAGCCGGCCTCGATCCAACGCAGGTGAAGTACATTCAGGAAGTCGAGGCGAGCATCATCAAGCGCGTTGAAGACATCCTGGCGCCGATTGTTGGTGCCGACAACGCGCGCGTCCAGATTGCCGCCGACATCGACTTTTCGCAAAGCGAACAGACCGCCGAAACGCATCGGCCGAACACGACGCCACCAGAGATCAGCATTCGCAGCCAGCAAACCAGCGAAACGGCGAGCACCAACCCGAGTGCACAGGGCGTCCCCGGGGCGCTCAGCAATCAGCCGCCGACGCCGGCCAGCGCCCCACTGACCCGGCCGGCGGTCGCTGGTGCCGGCGCAGCCGCAACGCCGACGCAGCCCTTGCCCGGGCAAATCGATGCCGCCGGCGTGCAGGCGCCGATCGCCAGCGTCGGCCAGCCACTCAGCACCAGCAAGAACTCGACGGTCAACTACGAGGTCGACAAGACGATCCGTCACATCAAGCACGCGGTCGGGATGATCAAGCGCCTGTCGGCGGCGGTGGTGGTCAATCAACGCCAGGAAATCGGCAAGGACGGCAAAGCCGTCAGCAAGCCGCTAGCCGACGCGGAACTGAAGCAGATCAGCGATCTCGTCAAGGAAGCCATGGGTTTCAGCAAGGATCGCGGCGACACCATTTCGGTAGCCAATGCGCCCTTCACCGCGATCGAAAAAGCCGACGAACTGCCGCCATGGCGCGACCCCGAAATGCTCACCCTGGCCAAGGACCTGTTCAAGTATGCCGCCATCGCGGCGATCATCGCCTATCTGTTGCTGGGCGTCGTCCGGCCGCTACTGAAAACGGTCCTGCAACCGAAGGAAGCGGCCGACAAGACCCTTGGCGGCAGCATCGACCTCCTGGCCGGTGAAGAAGGCGGCGGCGAAGGCGAAGGGGAGCAGCACCTGCCGACGCCCGCCATGCTGCTCGAGAAGAAACTCGCCGACGCGCGCGCGCTGGCGCAGGCAGATCCGAAGGCCGTAGCCAACATTATCAGGGACTGGATGGGGACCAATGCCAACGGATGACGGCGTCGAGAAAAGCGCCATTCTGCTGATCGCTCTCGGTGAAGACTACGCCGCCGAAGTCCTCAAGCACCTCGGTCCCAAGGAAGTGCAGAAGCTCGGTCACGCCATGGCGGCGCTGCGATCGGTACCGCGCACACGCGTCGACCAGGTGCTCTCGGAGTTCCAGGCCACCGCCGAGGAATCTGCCGCGGTGCACGTCGATACCGATGCCTACGTGCGCTCGGTGCTCACCAAAGCCCTGGGTGACGACAAGGCATCGAACCTGATCTCGCGTATCCTGCAGCCCGGCGACACCAATGGCATCGAGGGGCTCAAGTGGATGGACGCTCCGACGGTAGCCGACCTGATCAAGAACGAGCACCCGCAGATCATCGCCACGATTCTCGTTCACCTCGCCCATGACCACACCAGCGAGATCCTGAACCAGTTTTCCGAGCGACTGCGCAACGACGTGGTGTTGCGGATTGCGACGCTCGAAGGGATTCAACCCGAAGCCTTGAGGGAGTTGAACGACGTCATGCTGCGCCTGCTCTCGGGGTCGGCCAGCGTCAAGCAATCGGCGATGGGTGGCGTCCGGACGGTCGCCGAAATCCTCAACTTCATGGGCACTGCCAACGAGACCTCGGTGGTCGACTCGATCCGTGAATACGATCCCGACCTGGCGCAGAAGATCCTCGACGAGATGTTCGTCTTCGAGAACCTCCTCGAACTCGACGACCGTGCAATCCAGCTCCTGCTGCGCGAAATTCAGTCCGAGTCGCTGATCCTGGCGATGAAGGGCGCCACCGAATCGCTGCGCGAAAAGATCTTCAAGAACATGTCGCAGCGGGCGTCCGAAATGCTCCGCGAAGACCTCGATTCGCGTGGCCCGGTGCGCCTTTCCGAAGTCGAAGCCGAGCAGAAGGAAATCCTCAAGATCGTCCGCCGCCTCGCCGACGAAGGCCAGATCGTACTCGGCGGCGCCGGTGGCGAGGAAATGGTCTGAGCACGCATCGGTCATGAGCAACTGGATTCCCAAGGAGCAGCTGACCGCCTACCAACGGTGGGAAGTCGCCGCTTTCGACGAGGAACAGCAAGCCGCCGCCGAGCCGCCGCCGGCTGCGCCGTTGCCAGCGCCGCCAGCGCCAGCAGCCGACGAGCAGCCGGCAGACGATGGCGCTGCGACCGACGGCGAACTGCAGGAAACGCCGGTACCCCTGCCAACGGCCGAAGAAATCGAGCGCATGCATCACGAGGCGCACGAGGCCGGCTACGCGGCCGGCTACGCGGAGGGAATCGGCGCCGCGCAGACGACGGCGACAGCAATGTCGGTGCTGCTCGACAACCTGGCCGAGGCGCTGGCCGACGTCGACCAGGGCGTCGCCGAGCAATTGCTGACCCTGGCCATCGAAGTCGCCAGCCAGGTCTTGCGGCAAAGCCTGCGAGTCAAGCCCGAGCTGCTCTTGCCGGTAGTCCGCGAGGCGGTCAGCACGCTTCACCACCAGCACGGGCAGCCGTTGCTGTTTGTTCACCCCGACGATGCCAGCCTGGTCCGTACGCAGCTTGGCGAACACCTCGCGCACGTCAACTGGCGAATCGTCGACGACGCGACGCTGACGCCTGGCGGCTGTCGCGTCGAACTGGGCGCCAGCGAAGTCGATGCAAGCCTGGAGACGCGCTGGCGCCGGGTCATCGAAAGCATCGGCATCAGTCAGGAGTGGCTGGAGGCCCGGGCCGCCGAGACGCCGTCGAAAAGCAGCGGAGAACCCGGTGAGTGATCGCTCGGAGAACTCGCACCTGGCCACCTGGCGGCGCTTTCTCGATGACTGCGGACAGGCCACCAGCCAGGTCAATTCGCTACTGCCGAGCGGCCACCTGACGCGTATCAACGGCCTGGTCATGGAGGCCTCCGGGCTCAGGCTACCGCTCGGCAGTTCGTGCCGGATCATGCCCATTGGCGGCTCGCCGATCGAAGCCGAAGTCGTCGGTTTCAACGGCGAACGGCTGTTTCTGATGCCCTCCGAGGACGTCTACGGCCTGCCGCCAGGCGCCCGCGTGGTGGCCCTGGAGGCTCCTAAGCAGCCACCGCGAATCGATCAGCCACCGCCCGCACGGCGGCGCTCGATCGACCGCGCGAAGCTGGTGCCGGTCGGTGAATCGCTCCTCGGCCGCGTCCTCGACGGCGCCGGCCGGCCACTCGACAAACTTGGCCCGCTGAACGCCAGATCGCTTCGCCCACTCCAGAGCCGCCCGGTCAACCCGATGTCGAGGGCAGCGATCGAGCAGCCGCTCGACGTCGGCGTACGCGCCATCAATTCGCTACTCTGTGTAGGCCGTGGCCAACGGATGGGCCTGTTCGCCGGATCGGGTGTCGGCAAGAGCGTGCTGCTCGGCATGATGGCCCGCTATACCGAGGCCGACGTCATTGTCGTCGGCCTGATCGGCGAACGCGGTCGTGAGGTCAAGGAGTTCATCGAACAGATTCTTGGCGAACAAGGCCTGCGCCGGTCGGTGGTCGTCGCCGCGCCGGCTGACGTCAGCCCCTTGATGCGCCTGCAGGGCGCTGCCTACGCAACGTCTATCGCCGAGTACTTTCGCGATCAGGGCCGGCACGTCCTGCTGATCATGGACTCGCTGACGCGCTACGCGATGGCCCAGCGCGAGATTGCGCTGGCCATCGGCGAACCACCGGTGACACGTGGCTACCCGCCATCGGTTTTCGCCCGCCTGCCGCAACTCGTCGAACGTGCTGGCAACGGCGCCGACGGCGGCGGCTCGATCACCGCCTTCTACACCGTCCTCGCCGAAGGCGACGACCAGCAGGACCCGATCGCCGATTCGGCACGCGCCATCCTCGACGGCCACATCGTGCTCTCGCGGACGCTGGCCGACGCCGGCCACTATCCGGCGATCGATATCGAACAATCGATCTCGCGGGCGATGGTCAACCTGGTCAGCCCGGCGCACCTGGAGCAGATTCGGCGCTTCAAGAATCTCTTTTCGCGCTATCAGCGCTCGCGCGACCTGATCAGCGTCGGTGCCTACGTCGCCGGCTCCGACCTGCAACTCGACCAGGCCATCGCCATCTACCCGCGCTTCGAAATGTTGTTGCAGCAAAGCCTGGCGCAACGTGCGGACTTTGACAGCAGCCTGGCGCAACTGCACGCCTTGTTTGCGGCCGGCGCCTGAAAGTCGGCGTGAATTGATCGCCAGAGCCGCCCATGCCCAGACCATTCTCACTGCAAACCGTTCTCGAGCTGATGCAGAGTCGCAGCGACGAGGCCACCCAGCACCTGGCACGCCTGATCGCCAGCGAACGCGACGCCACGAACAAACTCAGCATGCTCCAGCAGTACCGCGACGAATACACCGAGCGCTTCCAGAAAGCCGCGCAAGACGGCCTTCGACAAGCCGCTTGGCACAACTACTACGAGTTCCTGAACCGCCTCGACGAGGCCATCCAGCAGCAGACCGCCGAGGTCAGCCAGCAGCAGACGCAGACCGCCGCGGGCCAGGCCAACTGGCAACAGCAGCGAGCCCGACTACAGGCCTTCGATGCGCTTCGCGAACGTCACCGCGCCGACGAAGCGAGGCGCGAAGTGCGCCAGGAGCAAAAGGCGCAAGATGAGTTTGCCGCTCGCCGCAAGGACGACGATCACGACTGAGGCACCCTGACAGGGTTCTGGCACGCCAATTGCTTGAATAGCGATAGCCCCTGCTGGAGAGCATCGACCATGAGCATTACGATCGTTTCAAGCTTCGCCAAACTACCCGTCCCGGACGCCCCCCCGGAACGCCCCGCAGCCGACCCGGCGACCGCCGACGGCAAAGCTAACAGCCCGGACTTCGCCAGCGTGCTGCTCGGCCTGCCAGTCAAGGTCAGCGCATCGCCAGCCGACAACGCTGACGACGGCAAGAGTACGGTCGACGAGGCCAGCCCAGCGCTCAACGACTCACAGTTCCTGTCGGTACTCGAACTCGCGCAGCGCAACCTGCCAAATCCGCCGCGGCAGCCGGAGCGCGTGCCACTCACCGGCAGCGACACCCCCAGCCTGGCGGTAAGCGGCCGCAGCGATCCACTCGTCGCCTCGGCCAGCATCAGCGCGGCGACCACTGCCCTGGAACTCGCCGGCCAGGCCAGCGACGACCGCTGGTCGTCGGCCTTGCCGCCATACGACAGCGACGGCAAGGCGGCAAAAATTGCCGTCTCCGACGTCGCGGCGCTGGCTTTCGGGCGAGCCGAGGCGAAAGTCGTGGAACAAGCGCCGCCAGCAAACAACCTCGTCACTCTGGCGCCAATGCCACCCACCCCGAGTGCCGCAACGATGGCGCCGGAGATCGCCCAAAGCGTCCAGACACCACTGCGCGACGCGTCCTGGGCGACTGATCTTGGTCACAAGCTGTTGTGGTTCGCGAGCAACGACAAGCAGCTTGCGCAGCTGACGCTCAATCCACCGCAGCTGGGGTCCGTAGAGATCAGCCTGCGGCTCGACAAGGAGGGCGCCAACGCACATTTCGTCTCGACCAACGCCGATGTCCGCGGCGCCCTCGAAGCGGCCGTGCCACGACTGCGCGAAATGTTCGCCAATGCCGGCATCGAGCTCGGGCAGGTGAGCGTCGGCAGTGAATCGTTCCGACAAGCCGGCGATGGTCGACAGCAGCCCGCTCGCTCACCCCGACTTGACGCCGATGCGGCTATACTTGCCACTGATTCCGCCAGCGGCGTGCTGGCGCAGAGCGTTGCCAGCCACCGCGGCAGGGCGATGATCGATATTTTCGCTTAGCCGCCCAGCGGCTTTCGCGCGGACAGCCGGCGGCACGTAGCGGCCGGATTCGAGAAGCCCCGATAAGTGAAGAAACCAGGAGACAGGTGCTGAATGGCCACTGAAGCAAAGCCGGGAGCTGACAGCGCCACCGCCGCGCCAGCGAAGAGTAGCAAGAAACTGCTGATCATCGTCATCATCACCTTGGTGGTGCTGCTGCTCGGCGTCGCGGCGGTAGGCGCGTTCCTGCTCTTGAAACCCGCTGCCGAGCACGACGAGTACCAGAGTCAAGACTCCGTCGAAAAGGCCAGGCCAGTCAAGCGGAAGAAAGTCGACCGGGACGCGCCACCGATCTACGTCGCTCTCGACGCATTCACCGTCAATCTCGTCCCGGAGAATGGCGACCAATTCCTGCAATTGATCCTTTCGGTCGAAGTCGACGATCATCAGACCGACGAACAGCTCAAGCAGTACATGCCCAAGTTGCGCAACGACCTGACGCTGCTCCTGTCGAGCAAGAAAGCTTCGGAGCTGATCACTATCGAGGGTAAACGAAAACTCGCCGAGGAAATCAAGGAGCAGATCAACGCTGTCCTTGATCCCGCCGGCAAGGGGAAACAACGCGACGCGCCGATCCGCGAAGTGCTGTTCACCTCTTTCATCATCCAGTGAGCGACGAGAGCAACGATGAGCGCCGATTTCCTTTCCCAGGATGAAGTCGACGCCCTGCTCAAGGGCGTCAGCGGCGAGGCCGACGAGCCGGAAGCGCTTGACGACGCGACCGATGGCGCGCGTCCTTACAACCTTGGCACGCAAGAGCGAATCGTCCGCGGCCGGATGCCGACGCTGGAGCTGGTCAATGAACGCTTTGCCCGTTACCTGCGGATCGGTCTCTTCAACTACATGCACCGCAGTACCGAGATCTCGGTAGGCTCGATACGAGTCCAGAAATACAGCGAGTTCACCCGCAATCTGGTGGTCCCGACCAACCTCAATCTGGTCGCCGCCAAACCGCTGCGCGGCACGGCCTTGTTCGTCTTCGACCCGAGCCTGGTTTTTCTGGTCGTCGACAACATGTTTGGTGGCGATGGCCGCTTTCACACGCGCGTCGAAGGCCGCGACTTCACGGCCACCGAACAACGGATCATCCAGGGCCTGCTGGGCGTCGTGTTTACCGAGTACTCGCGTTCCTGGAAGCCGGTCTATGACATGACTTTCGAGTACCTGCGCTCGGAAATGAATTCGCAGTTCGCGAACATCGCGACGCCGTCTGAAATCGTCGTCTCAACGACTTTCTCGCTGGAATTCGGAGGCTCGACTGCCGACATGCACATCTGCTTCCCGTACTCGATGATCGAACCGATCCGTGATCTGCTGTACAGCGCCATGCAGAGCGATCAACTATCAACTGACCGCCGCTGGATCATCATGCTGCGCAAACAACTGAAGAACGCCGAGGTCGAAATCACCGCCAAGCTGGCGACCACCAGCGTCACTCTGCGCCAGATTTTGAACATGAAAGTCGGTGATATCATTCCTCTCGATATCCCCCAAAAAATTATCGCCCTGGTCGACGATGTACCGGTGATGGAATGCCGCTACGGGCAGCAGGATGGGCAGTACGCACTCAAGATCGACCGCTTCGTGGCTGCCGACGAGGAAGCCCATGCCGGAGAAAGCAATGGATAAGGACGAGACGGACGATTTCGCAAGTCCCGCCGCCGACGACGGCAGCGCCGACGATAGTAGCGCCGACGACGACTGGGCCGCGGCGATGGCCGAGCAGGCGACGGCCGAAGCAAGTCCCGGTGCCGGCGCGTCAGCCGCCGATATTTTCCCGAGCTTCAACGAACCGGCGAACAAAGCCTCGCTGATCAATGAACTCGACATGATCCTGGATATTCCGGTCCAGATCGCCGTCGAACTCGGTCGTACCAAGATCACCATCAAAAATCTTCTGCAACTTGCGCACGGCTCGGTCGTTGAGCTTGACGCCATGGCCGGCGAACCGATGAGCGTTTTTGTCAATGGCACGCTGATCGCCCAGGGCGAGGTCGTGGTGGTCAACGACAAATTCGGGATTCGCCTGACCGATATCGTCACCCCCTCCGAGCGCGCTCGAAAGATCGGCCATTGAGCCGCCGTGCCAGCGCCTGCAGGCGACCCGATCAGACACGCCGTTTGCTCCCGGTGTCGATTTCCTTAAGATAGCGAGCAGCCCCCAGCCGGCCCACCACTTGCTTCGACACTTCACATCGCTCAATCGCCGCCACGCCGCTGTCGCCCGCACTCTGCCGTGCGCGCTGCTGTGTGCGCTGTTTTCGGGCAGCGCGGCGGCGCAGGCGGCGCTTGCCGAAGCGCCCGGCGTATCGCTGGCCGCGATGCTGCAAACGCTTCTCGCGCTGGCGCTGGTGATCGGCATAGTGTTTCTGGCCGCTTTCCTGCTGCGCAAACTGAATGGCGGTCGCGGCTTTGGCAGCAGTGGCCCACTGCGCGTCGTCGGTGGCCTGATGATCGGCAGCAGGGAGCGCATCATTCTCGTCGAGGTCGACGATACCTGGATCGTCGTCGGCCTGGTGCCAGGCCAGATTCGCACCCTGCACACGCTGCCGAAGGGCGAGCTGCCACCGCCTGGCGACGGCCAGCGCCCCTTTGCCGAGTGGCTCAAACAGATCGCCGAGCGCAAACGTGAAGGCCACTAGACTCACTGGCTGCTGCATTCTGCTGACCTTGCTGACGCCACTCGCGGCCTGGGCACAGGCTGGCGGCCTGCCGGCGCTGACCAGCAGCCCGGGCGCTGGCGGTAGCCAGACCTACACGCTGTCGATCCAGACGCTGCTGACGCTGACGGCGCTGACTTTTCTCCCGGCGGCGCTGCTGATGATGACCAGCTTTACGCGCATCATCATCGTCCTCTCGCTGCTGCGACACGCCCTCGGCACGCAGACCTCGCCACCGAATCAGGTGCTGGTCGGCCTGTCGCTGTTCCTCACCTTCTTCATCATGTCGCCGGTGCTCGACAGCATCTACAACGAGGCCTACCTGCCCTTGTCCGAGAACCGGATCACCTACGTGCAGGCGATCGAGCGCGGCGCCGTGCCGCTACGCCAGTTCATGCTCAAACAGACGCGCGAATCGGATATCGCGCTGTTTGCGCGGATGACCAACGCGCCGCGCTTCCAGTCTGCCGACGACATTCCGATGCGCTTGCTGATCCCGGCGTTCGTGACCAGCGAATTGAAAACGGGTTTTCAGATCGGCTTCATCATCTTCATCCCCTTCCTGATCGTCGACATGGTCGTCGCCAGCGTCCTGATGTCGATGGGCATGATGATGATGTCGCCGGTGATGATTGCCTTGCCCTTCAAGCTGATGCTATTCGTTCTGGTCGATGGCTGGCAGCTGATTGTCGGCTCACTGGTCGCCAGCTTCGGCACATGACACCCGAACTGGTCATGGACATCGGGCGTCAAGCGGTCGAGATGACCTTGCTGCTGTCCGCGCCGCTGCTCCTGACAGCGCTTCTGATCGGCCTGATCGTCAGCATCTTTCAGGCCGCGACGCAGATCAACGAGCAGACGCTGTCGTTCATTCCCAAGCTGGTCGGCGTCTTCCTGACTCTTCTTCTGGCCGGCCCATGGATGCTCGACACGATGGTCAACTACGTTCGACGACTGTTCGAAAGCATCCCGCTGCTGGTCGGCTAGGCGACGCGCGATGATCAGCCTGACATCGGCACAGATCGACGCCTGGATCGTCGCCTTCTTCTTCCCTTTGACGCGCATCCTTGCGGTGCTGGCCAGTGCGCCGCCGTTCAGCAATCCGGCCTTGCCGATGCGCATCCGGCTGATCCTTGGTCTGGCGATCACCCTGGCGATTGCGCCAATCCTGCCAGCGATGCCGGCCGTCAACCCGGCGTCGGCGGCCGGCCTGTTGATCCTGGCGCAAGAACTCATCATCGGCTTTGCCATGGGTTTCACGATACGCCTGGTATTCAGCGCGGTTGACCTGGCGGGCACCATGATCGGACTGCAGATGGGTCTCGGCTTCGCCACCTCGTACGACCCGCAAAGCGCCGGTCAGACGCCGGTGATCGCCGAGTTCATCGGGCTGCTGGCGCTACTGACGTTCATGGCCCTCAACGGTCACCTGCTGCTGATCGCCACCTTGACGCACAGCTTCAGCGCACTGCCGGTCGGCAACGCATCGCTGGCCGCCGCCAGCTGGTGGAACTTGAGCAACTGGGCGGCAGTGATCTTCTCCTCGGGTTTGCTGCTGGCGCTGCCGATCGTCGTCGCGCTGTTGGTCACCAACCTGGCTCTGGCCATCCTGAGCCGCGCCGCGCCGCAACTCAACTTGATCGTGATCGGCTTCCCGCTGACCATCACCCTCGGTTTTATCGCCTTGATGCTGGCCCTGTCGTATCTGAGTGGACCTCTGCAGCAGCTGTTCGAATACGGCCTGGAGTCGGTCCTCGGAAACTTCTCGGTAGCCGCGCCCTAAGGCGTTCTTGCCGGGTCGCGACGGACCAGCTGAAAAACGCCTTCGGCAAAACGATGCGTAAAAGGCGTGCTCGACTCGATACCTTCCGAGTAGTCGAGGATGCGGTAGGCGAGAAAGCCGCGTTGCTGCTGCAACTGCAGCGCGCGCCGCCTGAGAATCAAGCCCGACTCGCCGTCGCCGCCGGTGCGAAAACTCTTGGCGCGCATTGACACGACGTAGGTGTCGCTGCCGACAAGCCTTTCCTCAATGCTCCAATTGGGCGCCAAGGGATCGTAAATGACGTAGGCCACGACCGCCGCCGCAGCGGCCAGACCCAGATTGGCGGCCGGACCGGTGTAGTGCTCGGCCGTGTAGCCGACTGCGCCAACCAGCGCGATGGCCTTGCCGGGCTCAACGCTGAGCGTCGGATTCGGCGACTGACTGTAGCGGTAGTTAACAGGAGCGCCGGCGTCGCCGTCCGGCGTCTGTTCGAGCGTCACGGTGCCGCACGCCGCCAGGAGGACGGCCAGCGAGCAAGCACCGACACAGCGTCGGGAAATCATCACAGACAGCGCACCACAGACATCACAATTCTCGCCAATCAGAGGTAATTGAAGAGGCTCAAGCCACTGATCGTGACAAACGACTTCTGCGCCGCTTCAAGTGTGACCTGCTGTCTGGTGAAATCCGAAATGGCTTGTGCGTAATCCAGATCCTGAAGCTCCGACAAGGTCTGCTGGTACTGGATATCGAGCGCAGCCGAACTGCTGCTCAGGCCTTCCAGTTCCTGCAGGTGCGCTCCGACGGTCGCCTGCACGCGCCCGACATTAAGCAGCGCCTGGTCGAGGTTGCCGAGGTGCGCCGACAACTGTCCGGAAAATTCGCTTCTGGCGGTGCTTGAAGGCAGCGGCGAACGCAACAGGCCGATCAGTTCGTCGATGGTTTGAAAGACGCTCTTGTTGGCACTCGGCTTGATGGTAAAGGTGTCGCCGGCGGCAGGCTGGCCGCTGATCACCACCTGCGCGCCGAAATCGACCGCCGGCGCGGTACTGACCAGCGGCACAACCTGCCCGGAAGAAAACGGCAGCACGTCGCCGACCGCCTTGGCCGGCAAGGGCGCGCTGGGCGGTGCCGGAGTCGACGCATCGAACAACTGGTAACTGCTGACACCGCCCGGCGACGAAAAAACGATCTGCAGCGCGTGATTGCTCGAACCCTGCCAGGGAAAATCGGCGTTCAAAGCGCTTTGCCACTGCTGCGGATCCAATAGCGAACCCGCATCGATGACGCCGCTCCCCTGATTGGCAACCCCGCCATCGGCACCGGCCGCCGTCGAGAAACTGCCGTTACCCTGCCGGATGTTCATGAACAGGTCGCTGCCGGCAACGTTGCTGGCCATTTGTCGCGATGACCCGACCTGCAGCAAACGCTGGCCATCGTCGCCGTAATAACTCACCGACGAAGCGCTCTCGGGCGCGCTCGCAGCGCTGCGCGCAAACGGCCTGGTCGCCCCCTGGTAGCCGGAAAAGAGATAGTCGCCGGTCGCATTGCGGCTATTGGCGATCCCCATGACTTCTTCGAGACGCGCCTCGAGTTCGACGGCGATCGCCTGCCGGTCGCTATCGGCGAGAACCGTATTGCCGGCCTGGACCACCCGGCTACGGACGCCCTGCAGCGCCTCGCCCAAGGCGCTCAATTGGCTATCGACCAGCGCCAGCCGATCACTGGCGTCGTTCTGATTGCTCGCGTATTGGGCGCCAACGTCCTTGGCCTGGCTCACCGACAGCGCCCGCGCGGCGGCTACCGGATCGTCCGCCGGAGTCAGCAGCCGACGTCCGCTAGCCAGCTGATTCTGCACTTTCAGCAGCGCACTCTGGTTGCGCTCCATACCCTGCATCGCGGAATCGTAGATTTGACTGGTACTGATACGCATCTGACTCTCCTGGCTACTGCCCCAACGCAAGAATGGTGTCGAACAGACTGGTGCCAATTTGTAGCGCTTTGGCCGAGGCCTGGTAGGCCTGCTGGTATCGGATCAAATTGGCGGCCTCCTCGTCGAGATTGACGCCGGAAAGCGACTGGCGACTGGCTTCTGCCTGTGCCAGCAGGGAATTCTGCGCCGCGGCGGCGACCTCGGTCTGGCGCGTCTTGCTGCCCGTCTGGCTGACCAACTGCGCGTACGCCTGCTGGAACGAAGCCGAGTTACCCGACATCGTCGCCTGCGTCTGCAACTGCGCAAGCGCCAGCGCGTTGCGGCCATCGGCAGAAGCCGCCGAATTGGCGGCAATCGCAAAACTGTCGCCGTTATTGGGCGGTCCGCTGAGCACGAAACTGAAACCACTCGGCGGCGTGCTTGCCAGCGAGCCGACCAGGGTGATCGTCGCGCCGCTGGTGTACGCCACGCCATCGCTGGGCGCCGCGATCAGCACCGGCACGCCGCCGTCGACCGATACCTGCGCACCGACCGGAAAGTTGCGCAGTTCGCCGTCCTGATAGAGGACGTTGATCGGCATACCGGCAACAGCCGCCGCATAGCCAGGTCCGGCGCTGCCCGCTGAAACCTTGGCGGCGCCGGTATTGGTGCTCGCCGCCGCGGTGCGGACCGGACCGGCAGCGGCAATCAGACTCGCGTCGGCGACCACCGCCGAGTTCAGCTTGATGTTGCTGGCCGCCGCCCGCGTCGGCTCGATGAGATAGCTCGAACCCGCCAGCAAGGGTCCGGCGGCGAGCGTGAACCCCTGCGGATCGTTGGCCAGTTGGCCATTGATCAGCGCCACGTCGTCGCCAAGCGCCGACCACTGCTTGTTGTCGGACAGGCGCGTCAGCGTCACGCTGCTGGCGTCCGCGGTGAGTCGGTAATCGCTGCTTCCGAGATCGGTGTAGTAGTTGCCCTTGAACGGCGTCGGGATCACGAAAGCAGCGCTGACGGTCGGGCTGCCAGCCGGGTTGCCGGTGTTGGCAATCACCACCGGCGAGGGAATCACGAAGAAGTCTGGTGTAAAACCCGCTACCGACGACGAGACTTGCGATTGTCCGAGAAGATCCTGGCCGAGCGCGCTTTGCGCATTGAAAGTCAAGGCCAGCGACGCGGCGTTGCGGCCCAGGTCGTTGCTGGTCTGGTCGAGCGATTCGCTACGGAACTGCAGCAGGCCGCCGAGAGTGCCGCCACGCAGCAAATTGTCGGGCATTTCCTGGACACCCACCGCGGTCTTCAAACCGACCGCCAGGCGGGAGCGATCGGCCGACGAGGGCGTCGTGGCGATCGCCAGCACCTGTGAGCCGACGACCAGTTGTTGGCCGCTGCCGATGAAGACGTTATAGCTACCGTCGCTATTGCTCGTCGTTCGCGCTTTGACCAGCTTGTTGAGGTCGGCAACGAGCTGGTCGCGGCTGTCGAGCAAATCGTTGGCCGGCTGACCAGTGGAGCCCTCGGCGACGACGATTTGCTGGTTCAGCAGGGCGATTTGTTCGGCGTATGAATTGATGCCGCTGACGGTGGCGGTGATTTGCGAATTGACGCCGCCGTACATCTGCGCGAGCTGATCGCCGAACGACTGATAGCGCGCACTGACCCCCTGTCCGGCGGAGAGCATGGCCTGCCGACTCGCGAGCTCCGACGGATTGGCCGCGACGTCCTGAACACTGTTGAAGAAGCTCTGCAAGGCCGGCGACAGGCCGGCACTCGGGTCGGCCAGCATATTGTTGATCTGACTGATTTGCGCGTAATAGCTGTCGAGTTCGCTGGCGCTGCTCTGAGAACGATCAACCTGGTTGGTCAGAAACTGGTTGTACATCCGTTCGATCGTCGCCACGTGCGTGCCCTGGCCGATAAAGCCGGCGCCGGTCGACAGCGATGGATTGGTCGCCTGCACGCTGCGCTGCCGCGAAAAGCCGACGGTATTGACGTTGGCGATATTGTGCTCGGTAGTCTGCAGTCCAAGCTGGGCGGCCAGTAAGCCGCTGACGCCGGTGCCGATGATTCCTGTGCCCATGGCCTGAGTTTCCTCTTCGATAACTCTGTAAACGGCAGCTTAGCCGGGAAATTTAGTGGCCGCGCCGTAAATCCGTTGAAGCACTACCCCTCCAGCGCCTGCCGCAAGCTTGCTCCACCGATGATACGGGCAATTTTATCGGCGTACATCGGGTCGGTCGCGTAGCCCGCCTGCTGCAATGAACGCGCAAACTGGGCGCCGTCCTGCTGACCGATCACGTCGGCAAAACGCGGCTTGCTGCGTAGCAGTTGCGCATAGTCATGAAAAGCTTCGGCGTACGACGAATAGACGCGAAACTTCGCTCGCTCGGACTGCGCCACGCCATCGACGAACTCGCTGGTTTGCACCTCGACCGTCGGTCCTGACCAGCTACGCCCGGCCTTAATGCCAAAGACGTTGAAACTCTGCGTACCGTCGGCGGCGCGGATCTCGTGTTTGCCCCAACCACTCTCGAGCGCCGCCTGGGCAACCAGAAAGTGAGGAGGAATGCCGGTCGCCGCCCCGGCCTCGAGCGCGTGCGGCCAGACACGATCGACAAATTCACGCGTGCTGGCCGCCGGCGCGCCGTCAGCCGCGGCCACCGGCGTTGCCGACCTGGCGCCAGCCGCGCCCCGGACCGGTGCGCCGGCTATCGCTGCCGCGGCAGTGGCCGCGTACGACGAGCGCAGCGACTGCTGCAGCGCCTCGAGCGGCGAAGGCGCGGCCTCAGCCTGGCCGCCGGCGGACTGTCGCGCCAACTGCTGCTCGATCAGCCCGGCAAAGCCGAGGGGCATTTGCGACGCCAGTTGCGCAGCCATTTGCTGATCGCCGATGGCCGTAAAGAAGCGACTCTGTTCGCTGTCAAGCAGGCCACCGCTGGCGCTTGCGTCGCGCATGCTTTTCAGCATCAGGTGCAGCAGCATGCCTTCGAATTGTTGCGCCGCCTGCCGCACGCCGCCCGGCGCGTCCTGGCCGAGGCGAGCACGCAGATCAGCCGCCGCCGCCGGATCAAGAACCAGACGATTGCTGGCGAGGTCAATGGATTTCATGGGCGACCTTTGGCATTTTCCATGCCGTTACACGCCAACTCAAATGATCTCGAGATCGGCACGCAGGGCACCCGCGGCTTTCATCGACTGCAGGATCGACAGCAGGTCCTGTGGTCCGGCACCGAGCGCGTTGATCGCCTTGACCACCTCGGAAAGGCTCACGCCGGCTTTCACCTGCATCAAGGAACCGCCACCCTGTTTGATATCGATCTCGCTCTGGCTGGTGGTCACCGTCTGGCCAGCGGCCAGCGCGTTGGGCTGACTGACTTTCTGCTCGGTGTTGATCACCACCGAGAGACTACCGTGCGCGATCGCACACGATTCGATGGTCACCGTCTGATTCATCACCACCGAGCCGGTGCGCGGATTGATGATTACTTTGGCCATGCCTTTGGTCGGGCGGACTTCGAGACCCTCGAGCCTCCCCAGGAAGGCAACCCGGCTGTTCGGATCGGTCGGCGCGATCACCTGGATCCGCCGTCCGTCGAGTGCCTGCGCCGTACCCGGCCCGATCTCGCGATTGATCACCTCGACGACCCGCTGGGTGGTGCCAAAGTCGGTCGAGCTCATCTCGTAATGGATGAACGGACCCTGACCCAAAGCCGTCGGCACTTCGCGCTCGACCGTCGCACCGCCGGCGACGCGGCCGGCCAGCAGGTGGTTTACGGTAACCCGGCTGCCACCGCCCGACGCGCCAGCGCCACCGACCAGCAGGTTGCCCTGCGCCTGCGCATAGATCTGGCCGTCGGCGCCCTTCAACGGCGTCATCACCAGGGTACCGCCGCGCAGGCTCTTGGCGTTGCCCATCGACGAGACGGTGACGTCGATCTGCTGCCCGATGCCGGCAAAGGACGGCAGATTGGCGGTCACCATCACCGCCGCGACATTCTTCAGCTGCAACGACTGCGTGGTGGCCAGGGTGGTGCCGAGTTGCGCCAGCATGTTGATGATCGCCTGCGTCGTAAAGGGCGTCTGCGTGGTCTGATCGCCGGTACCGTCGAGGCCAACGACGATCCCGTAACCGACCAGCTGGTTGTTGCGAACGCCCTGTACCGAAGCCAGGTCCTTGATGCGCTCGGCGGCGGCCGGCGCGCTGAACAGCGCCAGGCCGGCAAGAATTGCCGTGTAGTACAGCAGCCGGCGCGCGCGACTGTCGCTGATCGGGATCACCTGATGTTCTCCTTGCTGGGCAAGTCGCGTCGGCGACTGGCGAATTTCATGACCGTTAGAATGGCAGCGCCGACAGGAAGAATCGTGCCAGCCAGCCCATTATCTGCGCCTCGCTGATCGTGCCGCTTTCCTTGTACTCGATTCGCGCATCGGCGATCTGCGACGACGGGATGGTGTTCGCCGCATTGACGAAATACGGATTGACGATACCCGAAAGGCGGATGTATTCCTGTCCGTGGCCAATCGCTACCTGCTTCTCGCCGGAGACCAGCAAATTGCCGTTCGGCAGGACCTCGATCACGGTCACTGTAATGAAGCCGGTAAAGACGTTGTTGGCCGCAGCATCGCCCTTGCCGGCGGCGACGTTGCTACTGCTGGCGCTCAGCTCGGCCGGCCGGAACCAGTTGGCGGGCGAACCGACGAACGGCCCGGCCGATGCGCTGATGCTGCCGGTCTTGCTGACGTTGGTATTGGACTTGGTCGCGGCGGTCGTGTTTTCGGTAATCGAGACGGTGATCGTATCGCCGACATAGCGCGCACGCCGGTCTTCGAACAGCGTCCGCGAAGCGCCGGCCTGGTAGATGCTGCCGGTGGCCGCGAGGTTGGCGGCGAGCGCGTCGGTTCGCGCCTGCGGCCGTGCGGTCATCGGCTGATGAATGTTGGTCGGCGGCACGGTTGTGCACGCGCTGACCACGAGCAGTACGGAAATCGCCAGCAGTGACTTGAAGAACGGCACGAAATCTTTCATCTCGGGCCCCTTACAACTGGGTCAGACGCGCCAGCATCTGATCCGAGGTCGAGACGACCTTCGAATTGAGTTCGTAGGCGCGTTGCGTCTGGATCATGTTGACCAGCTCCTGCGCGACATTGACGTTTGACGCTTCGACGTAGTTCTGGATCACCAGTCCGGAACCATTGGTCCCCGGCGTGTTGGGCGTCGGCGTTCCGCTCGAGGCGCTCTCCAGGAAGAGATTGTTGCCGACGGCCAGCAAGCCGCCGTTGTTGATGAAGGTGGCGACCTGGAGGGTGCCGATCTGCACCGTTGCGGTGGTGCCCGGCTGGGTGATGCTGACCACCCCGTCGCTGCCAACGGTGACGCTCAGGGCGTTCTCAGGAATGGTGATCGCCGGCTGTACGGGATAACCGCTGGTTGTCACCAGTTGCCCCTGGTTGTCCTTCTGGAATGATCCATCGCGCGTGTAGGCGGTAGTCCCGTCGGGCAGCAGCACCTGAAAGAAACCGGCGCCGTCGATGGCCATGTCCAGACTGTTGCCGGTCTGCTGCAGAGACCCCTGGGTGAAGATCCGGCCGGTCGACACCGGCGTCACCCCCAGGCCGATCTGCAGACCGTCGGGGATCTGCGTGGTCTGCGACGATTGCGCGCCGGGTTGGCGCAGCGTCTGGTAGAGCAGATCGGCGAAAATACCGCGCGCCTGCTTGAAACCATTGGTGCTGACGTTCGCCAGATTGTTGGCGATGATGTCGATCTGTACCTGTTGGGCGTTGAGGCCGGTACTGGCAGTCCACAGCGAGCGCATCATGCGGCATTCATCCTATCAAGCGTTCATCGTTAGCAGCTGCGTTGCCGCACGCGCATCGGCGTCGGCGGTCTGCAGCATCTTGATCTGCATTTCGAACTGACGCGCCAGACTGATCATGCGCACCATGGCGTCTACCGAGTTGGCGTTGCTTCCCTCGAGCGCCTCCGGCGTCAGCTTGACGTTCTCATCGGCGAGCGCCGGGAAACCGTTGGCCGTCCGGAACAAGCCGTCGTCGCCGCGGACCATTTCAGCTTCCGGCGGATTGACGAGTTTGATCCGACCAACCACATTGGCGTTGTTGATCGCCCCGGCGCCAAAACGCGGAATGCTCGAGACCGTCCCGTCAGCAGCAATCGCGATGTTGTTGTCCGGCGGCAGCGAGATCGGCCCGCCCTCGCCAAGGACGTTGAAGCCGGCGCTGGTCTGCAGCAAACCATTGGCGTCGGTCTTGAGATTGCCGGCGCGGGTATAGGCCTCGCGTCCGTCGCTGCCCTGCACGGCGATCCAGCCGGCGCCCTCGACGGCAACGTCGAGCGGCCGGCCGGTGAGGCTCACCGGGCCCTGGTCGAAGACGTTGGCGACCGAGGCATCAACGGCAAAAGCGCGCGTCGGCGCGCCGTCGCCGAGCACCTGTACAGCGCGGAAGCGGTGCTCCATGGCGCGGTAACCGTTGGTCGTGGCGTTGGCCAGATTCTGGGCGACGCCAGCCTGCTGCAGGAAAACCTGCTTGGCGCCACTCATCGCGGTGTAGATTAGCCGATCCATTGTCGTGCCAGCGTCTTTCTGATCGATTCAGCCACTAGCGCAGGTTGACCAGCGTTTGCATGAGCTGATCCTGCGTCTTGATCGTTTGGGCGTTGGCCTGGTAATTGCGCTGCGCGGTAATCATGGCGACCAATTCGTTGGTCAGGTCGACGTTCGAATCCTCGACGGCCGACGACTGGATGACGCCGCGGCTGCCCGAAGCCGGCACGCCGACCAACTCGGAACCCGACGCCGCCGTCGAGCGCCACTGGTTGTTACCGAGATTCAGCAGGCCATTCGGGTCAGGAAAGGTGGCCAGCACGACCTGCCCCATGTCGCGCGTCTGGCCGGTTGCTGTAACGCCCCTGCACGATCCCGTCGTTGGCCACGCCGACAGTCACTAGACTTCCCGAGGCGAAGCCCCCCTGCGTCTGGCTATTGACGCTCGACTCACTGCCGTACTGGGTGGTGCCGCTGAAGTCCATGGTTCCCGGCGACCACGGCGAAGTGGCGCCAGTGCTCAGATTCCACGAAGGAAGCGTCTGCAAGGTGCCGGCGCTCAAGGTGCCCGACGTATCGAAAACCAGGTTGCCGACCGGCGCGGCGGGTACCGGATCGGCGCCGTCGAGCGTCGCATGCAGCGTCCATTCGCCACCGTCTGGTGCCGTCGGCGTGTTGAGAACGTAGAAGGTGCTCAGATTGTGCACGACACCCAGCGTGTCGAAGACCGTCAAGGCCGTCGAAAAATTGTACGTCTCGGGATTGGTCGAATTGAACGGCAAAACGGCCGGCACCGTTTCGCGCGAATCGAGGTTGACGACCGCCGTGAGGTTTCCGGCCAGCGGATCACTGCTCGCCCGCGGCTGAATCTGGCTGGCGTTGATCTGCAGCTCGACCGGGTTGGCAGCCGATATCTGGCCACTGGCGGTGACCGGATAGCCGCTTAGGCGCAGCGCTTGATCATTGACGATGTAACCCTGCTTGTCGATGTGGAACTGACCATTGCGCGTGTAGCTGGTGGCGCCGTTGTCGCTCATGCGGAAAAAACCGCCGCCATTAATCGCCAGATCAAGGGGGTTATTGGTAGTCGTCAGATTCCCCTGCGTAAATTGCTGCTGAATCGCTGCAACGCTGACGCCGATGCCGATTTGCGAAGCGCCGACAAAACCCAGCGACGCCGCGTACAGGTCGGCGAAGTTCGCGTTGCCGCTCTTGAAGCCGACGGTCGTCGAATTGGCGACGTTGTTGCCGATCACATCAAGCGCTGCAGACGCCGCGTCCAGGCCACTCAAACCCTGTTGGAAACCCATCCTTACACCTCCTAAAGAATCTGCTGGACCTTGCTCAACTCCACCCGTCCCAGTCCACCGAGGTCGAGTTGGAAGCTACCCTTGTTTCTAACCAAAGCAGAAACCGTGCCAATTTGAAGCGCCTCAGCAGCCACTTTTTCGCCACCGCGCACCGCTTCAACCGCGAAGCCGTAGCTACCCGGCGTGGCGTCGGCGCCGGCGGCGGTCTTGCCATCCCAGGTGAAAGCGAAGCTGCCAGCGTCGCGGGCACCAAGACGCTGACTTTGCAGGACGTTGCCGCCGGCGCCGAGAATGCTCAGCAGCACGTCGTCGACCGGCTCGGCAAGACTGACGCCGCCACTCGCGGCACCATCGGCCAGCAGCAGCCCCGAGCCGCCAACCAGGACGTTCTTGCCGATCAGGGCCGCCGCCTGCACCGCCTGGCCATCGTTATAGGTCGCCAACAAGCTCTCCAACGTCGTATTGAGTCTTTCGATGCCGGTGACGGTATTGATTTGCGAGATCTGGGTGGTTACCGCGGCGTTGTCGAGCGGGTTGAGCGGGTCCTGGTTCTTCAGCTGCGTCACCAGCAGCTTGAGAAAGCGGTTCTGCACCGCCTCGCTGGTCGACACCAGCTCGTTGCTGCCAGACCTGGACTGCGCGTTCACCGACGCCAGGATGTCGTTGTTTGCGCTGCTGGCACTGCTTGCTTGCACGGTGGTCATCAAATTCTCCTCGAGTTTTCGTTCTTACTGGCCAAGTGTCAGGGTCTTGAGCAGCAGTTGTTTGGCGGTATTCATCACCTCGACATTGGTCTGGTAGGCGCGCGACGCCGAGATCATGTTGGTCATTTCGTCAACAACGCTGACGTTGGGCATCGTCACGTAGCCCCGTTCGTCGGCCGCCGGGTTGCGTGGATCGTAGAGCATGCGCCCCGGACTGGCGTCCTCGACGACCTGCGCGACGCGCACCCCTTGTGCCGCTGCACTGCCCATCGGCGTGGCGGCGAAAACGACCTGTTTGGCGCGGTACGGTTGGCCATCCGAACCGACCACGCTATCGGCGTTGGCGAGGTTGCTGGCGACCACGTTGAGGCGCATCGCCTGCGCGGTCACGGCACTGCCGGCGACGTGCAAGGCGTTGAAGAGGCTCATAATTATTGTCCCTGGATAGCTGTCTGAAGCGTTCTGATGCGGCCCGTCAAGAACGTCAGGCCGGCCTGGTAGTAGAAGGAATTTTCGGCAAACTGGGCGCGCTCGACGTCCATATCGACGGTGTTGCCGTCGGCACTGGCCTGCGTCGGCTGGCGATACAGCAGCGGCGCAGACGACGCGTCGGCCGCACCCGGCAGGTGAGCCGGCGACGTCGTCGCCAGCCGCAGGCTCGCTTCGCCGCGGCCGCTGACGGCGCTCTGCAGCGCGCTGGCAAAATCGAAGTCGCGCGCCTGGTAGTGCGGCGTATCGGCGTTGGCGATGTTACCCGCCAGCACCTGCTGCCGATTGGCGCGCAAAGTCAGTGCCTGCTGCTGGTAAAAAAGCGCATCTTGTATCTTGTTGAGCACGCGGACCTCACGACAAAGTGGACGCTGGTGAAAACCATTAAGCAATAGCCGTGCCACCGCCCAGGCAGGCGTGTCGAGAGTCGATGCGAGCGCGCCGCGGCCACGCCGGCGACCCGCTTTTGCCGGCTCGGCGGCAAATATTGCCGGCCACCTGGCCCGACGGCTCGCTCGTGGCTTCGCTCTGCCGCTTCGCCCACGCCACAAAGTCAGGCAGAATGGCGGCATGCGTATTCCTCAGGCTCCCAAGCCGCGCCGCCAGTTGCTGTGTCTGCTGCTCGTTCTCCTGGCCACCTTTAGTGCGGGCGTGCTCGCCCAGGCTTCGCTGTCGGCCGCGCTCGATCAGTACCTGCGCGTTCAAACGCAGGGCTTGCCGGGCAAGGCGAGCTATACCGTCGGCCGCCTCGATCAACAGGCCCAGGCGGCGCCGTGCAACGCCTTCGAGCCGTTTCTGCCGCAGGGCAGTCGACTGTGGGGACGAACGACCATCGGCGTACGCTGCCTGGCGCCAAGCGCCTGGACCGTTTATGTGCCGGTTCAGATAAAAGTTGCGGGCAACTACCTGGTGACCGCAAGGCAGCTACGGCCTGGGCAGATCGTCAGCGCCGCCGACGTATTCACGCAAAACGGCGACCTCGGCACACTGCCGGCCAACGTCGTGACCGAGACGGCGCAGGCGATCGGCATGACGGTCAGAAACGGCGTCGCCGCCGGCCAGCCGCTACGCAGCGACCTGCTGACCGCACCCTGGGTCGTGCAGCAGGGACAAAGCGTCAAGTTGCTGTCCAGCGGTGCCGGTTTTACGGTCAGCAATGAAGGAAAAGCACTGAACAACGCCACCGACGGCCAGATAGCGCAGGTCAGAACCTCGTCAGGACAGGTCGTCAGCGGCGTCGCGCGTCCGGGCGGCATCGTCGAGGTCGCGTATTGACGTAACGCCAGCGTCCGCCACAAAAATGTTAAAGTTCGGCCGTTTTTCGCCGATAGTTGATGTAAGAACCACCGTTCAAGGGATAGCATCGTGAAAATCGACAGCTCAACGAGCACTGCCAGCGCGCTAGGCGGCAGTAACGAGGCGCGCAGTCGTACCGGCGCCAGCGGGCCAGCGGCCGTTGGCGCCAGCGAAGTTCATCTGAGTGCATTGGCCGAACAGCTGCAGGTGTCGGGCGAGGCAACGTCGTTTGATGCCACGCGGGTGTCTGAAATCAAGCAGGCGATCGCCGACGGTCGCTTCTCGATCAACGTCGACGCCGTTGCCGAGCGCCTGATCACCTCGGCCAGCGAACTCATCGCTGCGCAAGCGAAGACCTGAGGCGCGGCCGAATAGCCGATGGCCAGCGCCAGTAGCGCCTTCCTGCAGACCCTGGAGGCCGAAGTCGCGGCGGTACAGGGCTTCGTGACGCTGCTCGAGCGTGAGCAGCAGATGCTCGTCAAGGGCGAAGTCGATGATCTGATCGACCTGGTCGCGCAGAAGAATGCGATCGCCGCCGAACTTGCCAGCCTTGCCGCTCGCCGCAAGCAGCTACTGGCCGCCGGCGGCCTGGCCAACGATCGCGCTGGCGTCGTCGCCTGGCTTGAGGCGCAGCCGCAGGAAGAGCGCGCTGGAACTGTCTGGTCGTCGTTGCTGACGGTCGCCAGGCAGGCGCGTGAACTCAATCGAGCGAATGGCGAACTAATCCAGGTACGCATGCAGAACAACGCGCAGGCCCTCGAAATCCTCCTGAACAGCAACACCGCGGCCGGCTTGTATGGCCCGGACGGCCAAAGTACCCCGGCCAGCGGTCGTCGCATCAGCGACAGCGCTTAGACGCGTAGCGCTGCCCGGCCCGGACTATCGGTCCGCTACCGGAGTCGCCGGTGCCGCCTGCGGCGGCTCCTGCTCGGCGCGTGGCTCGACCGGTGGCGCCTGCAAATTGACTTCGGTCCCCGTTTCGGGAATGTTCGAGTCGATCAGAATCGATACCCGCCGATTGCGCGCCCGCCCGTCAGCGAGCGCATTCGGCTCAACCGGGCGCGTATCGGCGTAGCCAATCGCCGTCAGCCGTGTCGGGGCGATTCCGGCAGCGGCGAACAGACGCAAGACGGTCGTCGCCCGTACCGCCGAGAGCTCCCAGTTCGACGGGAACTGCGCATTGCTGATCGGCACGTCGTCGGTATGACCCTCGATGGTAATTGGAAAATCAGTGGCCACCAGCACCTCGGCGACCGATTGCATGGCTCTGGCCAGCTGCGGTTGGAGCAGCGCCTGCCCGGGCGAGAAGAGGATGCTGTCGTTGATCTCGATGGTCACGCCACGACTCGTTTCGAGGACCCGAACCTTTCCCTGCTCGACCAGCGGCGCCATCACCTCCAGGATGTCGCGGGCGATATTGCGCATTTTTTCGCGCTGTTTCTGGCGCACCGGTTCCTGCGTCTTGTCGGCCAGGCTGGCCTTCTGGACGGGTACCGGCGTCGGCACCACCAACGGGATCTGGCCGACGCTATTGACCGGGACGTTGCGAAAGGCGCTGACCATCGAATCACTGAGAATCCGATACTTGCCCTCGTTGACCGACGACAGCGCGTACATCACCACGAAAAAGGCAAACAGCAGCGTAATGAAATCGGCGTACGACACCAGCCAGCGTTCGTGGTTGTCGTGCTCCTCGTGCCGGTTTTCGCGCTTTCGGCGGGTCATGGATCAGAAAATATAGCCCTGCAGGCGGCTTTCGATAATCCGCGGGTTGTCACCATTGGCGATGCCCACCAGCCCATCGACGATCATTTCGCGCTGCACGACGAGGCGATTGATGTGTGCCTTCAATTTGTTGGCCATCGGTAGATAGACCAGATTGGCGAGTCCGACACCATAGATCGTCGCCACGAAGGCGACCGCGATGCCGGCGCCAAGTTTCGACGGGTCGGAAAGATTCTCCATCACCTGGATCAGGCCCATCACCGCGCCAAGAATGCCAATGGTCGGCGAATAACCACCGGCCGCCTCCCAGATTCTTGCCGAGAGCTTCATTTCCTGGTCGAAGGTATTGATCTCGACTTCAAGCACCTCGCGCAGCCGCTCGGGCTCGGCACCATCGACCAGCAGCTGCAGACCCTTGCGCGAAAACTCATCGCTGAGCTCGTTGACCACCGCATCGAGCGCCAGCAGGCCCTCGCGCCGCGACACCTGGCTCCAGCCGGAAACCTGCTGGATCAATTGCTGCGGGTTGAACACCGGTGGGCGCCAGATCCACTTCGCCATCCGGATGCCGCGCACAAAAGTGGCGTACGGACTCTGCAACATGACCGCGCCGAGCGTGCCGCCGACGACGATCAGAAACGCCGTCGGCTGCGACAGCGACCCGAGGTGGCCGCCTTCGAGAATCTGGCCGCCGACGATCGCCAGAAAACCAATCGACAAGCCGAGAATACTAATCCTATCCATCGCCCCGTGCCTTCCTCGGCGCCTTGCCAGCGCCTGCGAACAAGCGCGCGCGCAGTCTGGCGACGGCCTGGCTGTGCAACTGGCAGACGCGCGATTCGCTAACGCCCATTACCTCGCCGATCTCGCGAAGGTTCAGATCCTGCTCGTAATACAAGGCCATCATCAACTTTTCACGCTCCGGTAGAACGGCGATGGCCTGCGCCAACGCCAGACGGGCGCGCTCGCCATCGAACAGTTTCGCCGGGTCAGAGTCTCCTTCGACGCGATGCCGCGCCAGGAAATCGTCGCCATCCTCGGCGACCAGATCTTCGAGATAGACAAGCTGATGCCCGCGCGCGTCCTGCAGCATCTTCTGATAGTCGGTCAGCGGCATTTCCAGAGAATCGGCAAGCTCGCTTTCGGTCGGTGCGCGGCCATTTTCCTGTTCGAGCCGAGCGATCGCCACTTCGATGCGCCGGCAGTCCCGGCGCAAGCTACGCGGCAACCAATCGTTCTCGCGCAGGCCGTCGAGCATGGCGCCACGCACGCGCTGCGCCGCATAGATTTCGAACTGAGCGCCGACGCCGGCCTCGAAGCGGCCAATGGCATCAAGCAGGCCAAGCATCCCGTTCTGCACCAGATCGTCGAGCTGCACACTGGCAGGCAGGCGAGCCATCAAATGGCACGCAATGCGCTTTACCATCGGTGCAAAGCGCCGGACGAGCTGCTCCTTGTTGATCTGACCAGCCGCGTTGTACATTCTTTTCTGGGGGGAGCTATCAGGCGTAGATAGCTGTTGGATCGATACGTTGGCTCAAGTGTAGCAGTTGTTGGACAAAATATTCGAGCCCACCGCCATGCGTATCGGCTATTGGCCAGGCGAGCAGGTCGCTGGCCAGCCGCTGATACGCGCCGGCTGCCGGCGACTCCGGAAACAGCCCGAGGACCGCTTGACAGAGCCGCGATGCCTGCCGCAGATGCTCGTCAAGAGGGACGTAGCCGGCGAAATCGAGACGAGCGAGCCGGCGCGTATGCGTCACGTCGGCAATATTGTCGTAAACGGCCTGCGCCTCGCCAGCGGTTCGTGCCTTGTTGACCAGAATACGGAAATCCTTGCGCGAGTACGCCAGGCTGACTTTCTTGATCAAGGCGTAGGCCTCGGTAATCGAAGCGCCGTTCGGCGCGACGACAATCACCGCTTCCTGCGCGGCCAGACCGAGCGGCGAAAAGCCGAGCGGATGATCAAGCGAGGCATCGACCAGAACGACGTCGGCCGGCCGACCGATTTCGCCGAGGCTATCGAGCAGAATCCGCTGCTCGGCGACGCTCAGATTGGCCAGCTGGTTGACCACCCCGGCCGCGGGCAGGACCCGCACGGCCGGCGCCACCGCCACGATGACCTCGGCCAGCGATTTCTTGCGATCGATCACCTGCTGCAGATCGTAGTGCGCCGGCGCACCGAAGTACGCCGCGACGTTGTCGCCGGTATTCTCGTCGACCACCAGTACGTCGCGGCCCTGCCGCGCCAGCGCAGCAGCCACATTGGCCACGACGACGCTCTTGCCGACACCGACGCCACCGGCGACGAAAGTCACCACCCGCAGTTGCGGACGGCCAAAGAGGCGGCGTAGCCCGGCCGCCTGATCGCCCCGAAAATCAGCCATGCTGAACTCCGGCGGTTGCCGCGCTGACCGCCGCGCTGGCCATCATCAGACCCGGCTCGACGCCGTCCAGACGATGCGGCGAAGTCTCGGGCAGATCCTTGAAGGCGCGGTGCAGGAGATAAGCGCGATTCGGCAGGTGCAAATCCTCGGGCACCCGCTGCCCGTTCGAAACGTAGTAGAGCCGCAAACGATGGCGGATGACGACGTCGAGCGAAGCCGCCAGGCTGGCAGCTTCGTCGACCTTGGTGAGAATGCAACCGGCCAAATGCTGCAGGCCGCTGTAGGCCTTGACGACGTCGTCCAGGGTATCGCCGCGGCCGGTCGCCGAAAGCAGCAACAGCGACTTGACGTCATTGTCGGCAAACATCGCCACCTGCTCGCTGACCAGACGATCGCGCTGACTCATGCCCATCGTGTCGATCAGTACCATGTGCGTGTGCCGCAAGTCCTGCAGCGTCGCCCGCAGGTCGTCGGCGTCCTTGGCCAGGTGCACGGAGACGCCCAGGATGCGGCCGTAGATGCGCAACTGCTCGTGCGCGCCGATCCGGTAACCATCGGTGGTCACCAGGGCGAGTTTGCGGGCGCCGTGGCGCAATACGCAGCGCGCAGCGAGCTTGGCGGTGGTCGTCGTCTTGCCGACTCCGGTCGGACCGACCAGCGCATAGATACCACCACGATCGACGATGTCGGCCTCGCTATTGGTGGTCAACATGCCGCGGTCGGCGCCACCCTTGACCCACGCCAGCGCCTGGGCGGCGTCGAGATCGTGCGGCAGGTCGGCGAGCAAATCGCGGGCAAAGCGCGGCGAAAAGCCGGCGTCGAGCATCTGCCGCAGGATTTCGGTCTTGACCGGTTCGGCACGTGCCGACTCACCCCAGGCAAAACCGGCCAGTTGTTGCTCGACGATTCGCCGCAGGCTACGAATCTCGTCCATCACGGCGGCGGAAACCACCTCGGCCTGCGCTGGCGGACCGCTGCTCGGCTGCGGCCGCGGCAGCTCGATCTTCGGCAGCGGTCGTGCCGCCAACGGTGGCGAGGATCGATGCGGCGCTGGCGATGCCGGGCGCGGCGCTGGCGCCGCGGCCGGCGCCGATCCTTTGGCGACTGCCCGCGCCGGCGCCGGCGCTCGCCTGGCCGAGGTATCGAGTGACGTGGCCGGCGGTGATTCCCGGCGCGGCGCCGGGCGCTCGGCGCTCGGCACGATCATTTCCATGTCGCGGGCGGCAACCGCCATGATCTCGACGCCTCCCGGAATGCTGCGATTGGACAGAATGATCGCGTCCGGTCCGAGAGTCTCCTTGACCTTGCGCAAGGCGTCTCGCGCGGTCGCGGCGATGAATTTCCTGACGTTCATACCCTGCCTCCAATGATAGAGGTAACTTTGATGATCCTGTTTTCAGGCACCTCGCCGTGCGCCAGGACCTTCAGCTGCGAGATACTGCGGCGCAAGAAACGCGACAATAACGTGCGCAGCTTGCCGGGTACCAGCAGCACGGTCGGCAAGCCAACGTCTTCCTGGCGCTGCGCTGCAGCCGCCGTTTCACGGACCAGCGTATCGGCCAGACCGGGCTCGATACTGGTGCCATCGCCGCCGCCGGCTACAGCCTGCAAGAGAATACGTTCCAGTTGCGGGTCGAGCGACATCACCTGTATTTCGGCAGCGCCCGGAAACAGCTCCTGGACAATCGAACGACCCAGCGCCATCCGCAGCTGCGCGGTCAGCACTTCGGGATCCTGCGAGCGCGGCGCGACGTCGGCCAGCGTTTCGATGATCGTGCGCATATCGCGAAGATGGACGCCCTCTTCCAGCAAATTGCGCAGCACTTTCTGGAAAACACCCAACGGCAGCACCTTGGGTACCACGTCCTCGACCAGCTTGGGCATTTCCTTGGCCAGGTGATCGAGCAGCGCCTGCGTCTCCTGTCGCCCGAGAAGCTCGGCGGCATGGGTAAGAATCAGCTGATTGAGATGCGTCGCCGTCACCGTGCTGGCGTCGACGACGGTGTAGCCGTAAGCCTGCGCCTGCTCGCGCAAGCCGAGGTCGATCCACACCGCCGGCAGACCGTAGGCGGGGTCCTTGGTGACCGTTCCCGGCACCTCGCCGGCAACCCGGCCGGGGTTGATCGCCAGCAGCTTGCCCGGAAAAGCTTCGCCAACGCCGATCTCGACGCCTTTCAGGAGAATCTTGTAGGCATTCGGTTTGAGTTCCAGATTGTCGCGAATGTGTACCGGCGACACCAGGAAACCCACTTCCTGCGCGAACTTCTTGCGAATGCCGCGGATGCGCCGCAGCAACTCGCCGTCCTGCGCCTTGTCGACCAGCGGAATCAAGCGATAGCCGACCTCCAGGCCGAGGACATCGAGCGCCGTGACGTCGGCCCAACTGGCTTCCTGCGTGTCACGCGCGGCGACCGGTGCGACGGCGACCGGCAGCGGCGCCTCGACGCGCTCGCTTTTCTCCAGCTGCCAGGCGAGCGTCGCGAGAACGCCGGCGAGCAGCAGGAAAACGAAATTCGGCATGCCGGGAATCAGGCCCAGCAAGCCGATGATCGCCGCGGTCAGGAACAGCAAGCGCGGATTCTTGAACAGCTGCGCAGCGAACTGCTGCGAGACGTCCTGGCCATCGCCGACGCGGGTGACGACCATGCCCGCGGCAATCGAGATGATCAGCGCCGGGATCTGCGCCACCAGGCCATCACCAATGGTCAGCAGGGTGTAGGTTTTGGCGGCGGTGGCGATATCCAGATCGTGCTGGAGAACGCCGACGAAGAGCCCACCGACGACGTTGATCAGCATGATCAGAATGCCGGCAACGGCGTCGCCACGAACAAACTTGGACGCACCATCCATCGAACCGAAGAAGTCCGCCTCGTCGGCGATAGTTACGCGTCGCCTCCGCGCTTCGTCCTCGCCGATCAGGCCGGCGTTGAGATCGGCGTCGATGGCCATCTGCTTGCCCGGCATGGCGTCGAGCGTAAACCGCGCGGCGACTTCGGCGACGCGTCCGGCACCCTTGGTGATGACCACGAAATTGATGATCACCAGAATCGTGAACACCACCAGACCGACCGCATAATTGCCGCCGACCAGAAAATATCCGAAGGCTTCTATGACCTGCCCTGCCGCGCCGGGACCGGTATGCCCATCGAGCAGAACGACGCGGGTAGACGCAACGTTCAGCGACAGCCGCAGCAAGGTGGTCACCAGCAGGACGGTCGGGAACACCGAGAAATCCAATGGTTTCAGCACACTCATCGCGACCAGCATGACGATTACCGAAATGGCGATGTTGAAGGTGAAAAAGAGATCGAGCACAAATGGCGGCAAGGGCAACACCATCATTGCCAGAATCGCCAGGATCACCAGCGGACCGGCCAGCTGCCGATGGCCGAAGCGAGCGAAGAGATCGTGCACCGCGACGACGGCGGCGTTAGCCATGCTGCGCCTCCGGAACGAGTTCGACCGGAACGGCGATGTCGCGCGGCGGCTGCGGATGCTTGCCGCCCGTCGTGCGCCAGCTGTGCAGCTGATAGACGTAGGCGAGAATCTCGGCGACGGCCGCGTAGAGCGCCGCCGGTATTTCCTGGTCGAGTTCGGCGTGGCGGTAGAGCGCCCGCGCCAGCGGCGGCGCCTCGACCGTCGGCACGTCGTTGGCGGCCGCGACCTCGCGGATCCTGAGCGCCATCTCGCCCATTCCCTTGGCCAGCAGTTTCGGTGCGCCCATGCCGCTCTTGTAGGCCAGGGCCACCGCGTAGTGGCTGGGGTTGGTCACGATCACGTCGGCAGCCGGCACGGCCGCCATCATCCGCTTGCGCGCGGCAGCCCGCTGCAACTGACGGATGCGATTTTTGACCTCCGGATTACCTTCCAGCTCCCTGCCTTCCTGCTTGACTTCCTGACGGCTCATCTTGAGCTTGTCGTGGTGCTGCCAGATCTGGAACGGGACGTCGACCGCGACAATCAGCAGCATCGCCGAAACAATCACCAGAAAACTGAAACTGAGCAAGTGGCCGGCGGCGGCCAGACCGGCGTCGAGTGATTGCGCGAACATCGCCAGCAGGTCGCCTCTCTCGTTCCACAGAACCCAGGCGGCAACGCCGGCGATCAGCGAAGACTTGACCACCGCCTTGAGCAATTCGACCAGTCCGTTCCAGGAAATCAGGCGCGCCAGGCCCTTGAGTGGATTCATCCGACCCAGGTCGGGCTGCAGGGCCTTCGGCGAGAAATTCCAGCTGCCAACAAAAAAAGGCGAGAGCAACGCGGCGGCGATCAGGGCCGCGAACAGCGGCGTGAGTGAGAGCATCGCGTCGATCGAGATATCGGCCAGGCGAACCAGCATCAGCGCCGGTTCGCGCGCCAGCCCCTGGTCGACGATCAACGCCCGGCGGAAAAGCCCGGCAACGCGCTCCACCAGCCACGGACCGACCAGCCAGAAACCGGCCGCCGCAACGATCAGAATCAGAAAGGTACCGACCTCCCGTGAGCGAGGGACCTGTCCCTCCTCACGCGCCTGTTCGAGACGTCTCGATGACGCCGCTTCGGTTTTTTCGAGGTCGCTTTCCTCTGCCATTTCGAGTTTCCAGTGGGATCGTGGCTATTATAGGAAAAAACTCTAATAAATAAAGATGTAGGCGATCTTATTTAGGCCAATTCTCGAATAGTGGCGCGTGCGCAACAGTTGTCGCAACGACACAAATGCAAAAAAGGGGCCGAAGCCCCTTGTGGAAGATGCTGACTGCCGCAGCGTTCAGGCAAGAGATTCCAGCGCCCGGACGGGCAGATGGCGCAGTTCGCGTTCGGCAGGCGCGGTCAAATCGGTGAGCAATTCCTTCATGTCCAGGATCAGAACGATCTGACCGTTGGACAGCGTCGTCACGCCGGCGACGCCGCGCGGCCGAAAATCGTCAAGCGCCTTGATCACCGCGTCGTCACGACCGGCGAAGTTGTCGACAGCGAGAATGAAGCTCCGCTCGGCGGTCTGCATCAGGACGCCAAACTCGGGTTTTCGCAGCTGCGGCCAGCCGAGCAGCCGCGACAGGGCGATCACCGGCAGGATCTCGCCACGGACGACCAGCGTTTCCTTGCCGCCAACCTCCTGCATGTTCTCCGAGTCGATCGGCAGGATTTCCCTGACCATCGACAGCGGTAGCGCAAACGGCTGCTCGCCGAGGACCACCAGCAGCACCGGCAGGATGGCCAGCGTCAAGGGCAGCGAAATGATGAACACCGAGCCCTTGCCAAGTTCGGAGCGGATCTCGATCGAACCGTTGAGCTTCTGGATATTGGTCTTGACAACGTCCATGCCGACGCCGCGGCCCGATACGGCCGAGGCCTGCGCCATGGTCGAGAAACCGGGCAGGAAGATCAAATTCAGACTCTGCCGATCGTCAAGCGTATTGGCCTCTTCTTCGCTGATGATGTTTTTCTCGACGGCTTTCGCCCTGATCCGTTCAGGGCTGATACCGCGACCATCGTCGGCGATGATCAAGACGATGTGATCACCCTCCTGACGCGCCTCGAGCCGAACCACGCTCTTGGCGTCCTTGCCGGCCGCTCGCCGCTGCTCGGGTGACTCGACACCGTGGTCGACGGCATTGCGAATCAGGTGAATCAGCGGATCCGCCAGATCTTCGATCATCGTCTTGTCGACTTCTGTCTCTTCGCCAATCAGCGCCAGCTCGACGTCCTTGCCGAGTTGTCGAGCCAGATCGCGGGCAATCCGTGGGTATTTCTGGAACAGGCGACCGATCGGCTGCATGCGCGTCTTCATCACCGAATTCTGCAAGTCGGAGACCAGCAGGTCGAGCTGGCTGACCGCCTGGTCGAGCGCCTGTAGCGTCTCGGTGTCGGTTCTGCCGGCGAGGATATCCGCCCGCAAACTGGTCAGCCGGTTCTTCGTCAAACCGATTTCGCCGGACAGATTGAGCACCTGATCCAGGCGCGCCGTATCGACCCGGATCGTCGTCTCGCGAGCGGCGCTTTTTTCTTCGGCGCGACGACCCGAACTGCCGGTGCGCGCGGCCAGGCCCGGCTTGTCGGTAGAACGACGTCCTTCCGGCGGGAAATGCGGCTGCAGCGCCGCCACGTCGACGGCCGTCGCCGCTGCCGCCGCGGCCGCCGTGGCGGCGGGTGGCCGTGCGGCTGCCGGCGCTGCGTTCTGGCCGACCAGTGCCTGATGCAAGACCTGCCAGTCCGGACCTGTCGCCGCCGAAGCGCGCTTCTCTGGCGCCGCCGCTACCGGCGTTACCGGCGTTACCGGCGCAGCAAGGTCGGGACTGTTGGCCACTTCATCGACCAGTGCGGCGCGCAGCGTGCCCGTCACTTCGAGCGGCGCCGGGTCCGGCTGCCGCCCCTGGGCGATCTCGCCGAACATGTCGCGAACCGCCTGCGTGGCCGCCATGATGGTGTCCATCAAGGTCGGCGTCAGCGTTTTTTCGGCGTTCCGCAACTTGTCGAACAAACTCTCGGTCAGGTGACAGAGCGTCACCAGTTCGGCGGCGTTGAGAAAGCCGGCGCCACCCTTGATCGTGTGAAAGCCGCGAAAGATGTCATTCAGCAAACGGGCGTCGTCGGGACTCCGCTCGAGATCGACGAGCTTGTTGTCGACATCCGACAGCAGATCACCGGCTTCCTGCAGGAAATCCTGCAACAGGTCTTCCATCCCGGCAAAAGCACTCATCTTGATTCTCCTAGAATCCCAGGCTGTCGAGCAGGTCGTCGACCTGCTGCTGCGACGCCACGACATCGTTGCGCCCGGCGGCGTTGACCACCGGCCCGTTGAGCAGACTCAACACCGATTCGGTACGCCGCTCGCCCGGCATCGTTTCAATCAGCACGCCCATCAGTTGCGACTCCAGCTCCTGGGCGACGGCAATCGTCTTCTTGATCACCTGCCCGGTCAGATCCTGGAAATCCTGCGCCATCATGATCTCGAGCAGCTGCGCCTTGGTCGCTTCGGTCTTTTCGGGAATTCCCTGCTTGAGAAAGCTGCGCGTCTCGTCGGCCAGACGCTTGAAGTCGTCGACGCCCATCTTGTTGGCGTACAGCGCATCCCATTTCAGCGACAGCACGGCCGCCCCGACCTCGAGTTCGTCCTGCAGCGGCGTCGCAACATCGGTCGCGTTGAGAACCCGGCACGCCGCCTGCTCGGTGAGATTGGCGATATAGGTCAATCGGTCGCGGGTGTCCGGGATGGCGGCCACCGTGCTTTCGAGCAGCGCGTGATAGCCCAACTCGCCGAGCGTGTCGTGCAACTGCCTGGCCATCTGGCCGACGCGCTGAAACACCTTGTCGTTGCTGCTGACGCTGGCGGCGGCGGGCGGCTCGGCAGGCGCTGCGTCATCCGTACGCTGCGCGGCAACCACCGCTTCGAACAAGCTTTGCAACTCGTCGCTGTCGTCGTCCTCGCCATCGCCCTCGCGCAGTCGCTGTAGCAGCGATGCTTGGCCCTGCTCCGGCGGCGGCGCGGCGCTCTTAGCAACGTCCGCGACGATGCTTTCGAACAAGTCCTCGAGTTCCTTCGAGTCCCCAGAGGTGTTGGCATCGCTCATCTCAGCCACCCATCTTGTCAAAAATCTTCTGCAGCTTCTCGGCCAGCGTTGCCGCCGTAAACGGCTTGACGATGTAGCCACTGGCACCGGCCTGCGCCGCGGCGATGATGTTTTCCTTCTTCGCTTCAGCGGTAATCATCATCACCGGCAGGTGCTTGAGCGCCGGCGTGGCGCGAATCGCCTTCAGCAGCTGCAGGCCGTCCATATTCGGCATATTCCAGTCGGTGACGACGAATTCGACGCCGCCCGCCTTCAGTTTCTGCAGCGCGATGGCGCCGTCCTCGGCCTCATCAACGTTGGCAAAGCCCAGTTCCTTGAGGAGATTTCTGACGATACGGCGCATCGTCGAAAAGTCGTCCACCACCAGAATTCGCATCTTTGGATCAGCCATCTATTACTCCTGGTTCTTCTTTTAGCGCTCGAGCAGGGGGCGCAGCGTATCGGCAAGGACTTCGGCGTCGAACTTGGCGACGTACGCGTCAACACCGACTGCCTTGCCCATCGCGTGATTGGCCTGCGACGACAGCGACGAGTGCATGACCACCGGCACGCCGCTAAAGCGGGCGTCGCCCTTGATGTGCTTGGTGAGGACGTAGCCGTCCATTTCCGGCATTTCGGCGTCAACCAGAATCATCCGGATCTCGTCGCGCACGCCGCTGCCGATCTGGCTGGCGTGCGCGGCGATTCCCTGCAGCCGGCTCCAGGCCTCGGCGCCATTGGTCGCGTGCTTGTGCTTGACGCCCAGCTTGTCGAGCACCTCGGCGATCTTCCGGCGAGCGACGACCGAATCGTCAACAAAGAACACGCTGACGTCCTCACCGACGTTGGCCGGCTGGATATCGACAATGATCGCCTCGCCAAAGGCGTTGGCCAGGATCTGCTCGACGTCGAGAATCGACACCAGCTTGCCGTCGTCGAGTTCGGTGACGGCGGTAATCAAACCCTGATTGCTCGCCAGGACGCTTTCCGGTGCCTTCACCCTCTCCCAATCGACGCGGATGATCCGATCGACTTCGTGCACCAGAAAGCCGAGCGTTCGCTTCGAGTACTCGGCGACCATCATCGTCTTGCCGTACTCAAGCGGCTGATCCTTGTGCTCAAGAAAGGAGATCAGCGACAGCACCGGGATGACGTTGCCGCGCAAGGAAATCAGGCCTTCTACGCCGCGCGGCATATTCGGCGTCTTGGTGATATGCGGTGTGCGGCCGACCTCGCGGACCTTGAAGACGTTGATCCCGAAGGTCTCCCGCGTACCCAGCGAGAACAACAGGATCTCCATCTTGTTGGAACCGGCTAGCCGGGTTCTCGCGTCAACGCCCTCGAGCAGGTTCTTCCGTTCTGCCAAATCCATCGTATCGCTCCAGAGATCGCGAGATCAGGTCAACTGTACCGTGGGAAGATCGCCCAACAGCCGTCTCGCCAGCGTTTCCGACAATCGCTGCGGCTCGAACTTGGGCACATACTCGTCAACGCCAACGGACTTGCCAAGCTGCTGGTTGGACATCCCCGACAGCGACGAATGCATGATCACCGGCACACCGGCAAAGCGCGCGTCGGACTTGATCTTCTTGGTCAGGATGTAGCCATCCATTTCGGGCATCTCGATGTCGGTCAGCACCAGGCTGATCAGCTCGCTGACCGGCCGCCCGGCCGACACCGCGTAGGCGGCCGTCTTGGTGAGTTCGTCCCACGCTTCCAGACCATTGATCGCCGCCACGAATTTGACGTCCATGGCCTCGAGCGTGCGCTCGATCTGCTTGCGGGCGACCGCCGAGTCGTCGGCGAAGTAGACCGTCAACTCGGGTTTGCCAAGCGGCTTGATGTTGCGGAAGACGATCTCGTCGTCGTAGTGGGTCGTTTCCGACAGGATTTTTTCGACGTCCATCAGCATCACCAGACGACCGTCGCTCAACTCCGTCACCGCGGTCACCAGGCCACCCATTTCAGCCAGAAGCATCGCTGGCGGCACGCGCATCTGACTCCAGTCGAGGCGGAGAATGGTATCGACCCCCTCAACCAGGAATCCCTGCGTGTGGCCAGCGTACTCGGTGACGATCATGATCGAACGCGGCGCCTGGCTATCGACGCCGGCATAGCGCGCCAGATCGACGACCGGCACCAGCACGCCGCGCAGACTGACCATTCCCTGAACCGAAGCGGGCATTTCCGGCGCTGCCGTAATCAAGGGCGTGCGCATGACCTCGCGGACCTTGAAAACATTGATACCAAAGGTCTCCTGCCGGCCGGTACGCGAATCGGTACCGAGCGAGAACAGCAGAATCTCCAGCTTGTTGGTCCCCGCCAGCTTGGTGCGGGCGTCGATGCTCTTCAACAGTTCTGACATTACTCTCTTCCCTCGCGCACGGACCAGGACACGCCTTGCCGCAAACATCTTAAGCCAATCAGCGCTGCGCCGTCATGATCGACCATCGGCCGCAAACGGCGACGACTCATCGAGCAACAGCGACCAGGCAAGCCATCACCGTGGCCTCGGTCGCCGACACGACTCCGGACTACAGACATCACACCTCGGTCTTGTAACCAATACGGAAACCACCCCAGCGCCGGCCCTTGACGACGATCGGCGCCGAAATGTCGTGCATCACCTCGCCGGTGTCGCGCCGGTAGGTCTGCAAGAGGAAAGGCTGATCGTGCGTGCCGCAGCGCTTTCCTACCGGGTCGTCAAAAACACGCTTGCTCCGATTGTTCACGAAATCAAGCTTCTCGTCGCCGGTCAGCGGCTGTGAGAACTTGCGGTTGTGCGTCGGCACGTAACTGTTGCGATCGATACAAATCGCGTAGACCGCCCATTTGCACTGCTCGAGTACGCTCTCTTGCAGCGGCGTTACGTTCTGATCGGTGAAATCGTCGAAACGCGTCTTGAATTTCTGCGGCCGGGTATTGGCGATCGGCTGGTAGCGGTCGTCGAAAAGGTCTTCGATTCTGATCTTGCCGGTGTCGATCGCTCGCTCGAAAAGCTGCCCGACGCCAAGCGCCGTCTGCTTGACGATCTCGGGCATCCGGGCATGCGTCGCCAGCGCCTGATCGCCGACCGCGCCGAGTTTGAAGACGTTGCTGATCTCCCGGAGATTCTCGGCCAGGCATTCGACATGATCGACCGCGACCAGCGTCTCGGCGGCCACGGCGTTATTGGCGTCGGCCATATCCCTGATCCGGCGGACATGCTCGGCGATACTCTGGCCGGTGCGGCTCTGTTGGCTGACGGCGACGGCGATGGCGTCGACTTTCTCCATCGTCGCGCGCGCGCCGCTGTTGATGCGCTCCAGCGACTCGGCTGCCTGCCGGGCAAGTTCGGCACCATTGCGAGCCTGGCCGCTACCCGCCTCAATACTCGAAATCGCGCTCTGCGTCTCACCCTGAATCGCGGCAATCATCTGGCTGATCTCGCCAGTTGCCTGTGAGGTGCGCTCGGCGAGCTTGCGCACCTCGTCGGCAACGACCGCGAAGCCACGCCCCTGATCGCCTGCGCGCGCCGCCTCGATCGCCGCGTTGAGCGCCAGCAGGTTGGTCTGGTCGGCGATCTCGCGAATCGTCTGGACGATGCCGCTGATCGCCTTCGAACGTTCGCCAAGCGCACACACCACTTTCGCCGACTGGGTCACCGAAGCGGCAATTTGTTCCATTTCTGCCGACGCGCTGTGCACGATGCGCATCCCTTCGGTAGACAACTGGTTCGAGGTCTCGGAAATGGTCGCCGTTTCGCTGGCACTCTGATTGACCTGATTCATGTTCTCGGTCAACTCGCCCATCGCGGTAGTCGTCGCCAGGGCCGCGTCGCGTTGCTGATTCGACCCGGCGGCGACGCGGTTGGCGTCGCCCATCAGTTGCTTGGACGCACTTACCACCTCGACCGAGTTGAACAGCACCTTGCCGACGATCGTTGCAAAGCTGCCGATCAGGCGGTTGAAATCGCTGGCCACGGCGGCAATCTCGTCGCTCCCCTGCACCGCTGCCCGCCTGGTCAGGTCGCCATCGCCGTACATGCCGGCAATCACTACCCGCAATGCGTTCAGACGACCGACCAGATTGTTCTCGACGAGCACCGCAAGGAGCACGGCCAAAACGGCCAGCACGCCGAGGGCAGCAAGCCAGGCATTGACGCTGCCGCCGAAAACGCTGCTCACCAGCCACGCGGCCAGAGCAGAAGCGGCAAGCTGAAGCAACATTACGGCACGAATCTTCCAAGCAACTCCGCCCATCTTCTTGCTCCCTTCAGGTATCGTCGGCCGGCTCGCCACTACAGCGGTTTACGACACAAATTACGCTTTCTTGAGGATCGCCGTCGAAGTACTTGCGAAAATGGCGTCGCACCCGGTCACCACGCTGAGCGTTCGCTTGGCCAACGTGGTCAGCAGATTACCCTCGTGCGTCGTCGTATCGAACTGGAAATCGTTGATCAGCCACGGACTGTGCGGCCCGGCGGTGATCAGCCTATCGTCGGCCAACATCAACCGCCGCGAGCCGGCGGCAGTGGTGCGCAGCCGCTCACCGACAAACACCGGCATTGCCAACGGTACAAGCTGCGCCGCCTGCGCACTGTCGACGCCCTCGGCGCTGACGCTACCGGCAACCCACTTGACCTTGTCGACCGCCGTGGCGCCGCCTGTCGCTGCCGGACATCAGCGCGCGCGATAGAGCAGCGTCGGATGCACTTCCTGCAAGACCTTCTGGAACGCCCGCCGATTGGCTGGATTGAGGATGATCGGCGAGCGCGTATTGGCGGCAATCTTGCCGCCCGCGGCGGGGTCGCGGTAAACGATCACCACCACCGTCGCGTCCTCTGGACGTTCGAGCCCGAGCAGCTCGCAGTCGGCGTCGGAAAGCTCGATCTGGTATTCGAGATCGAGCACCTCGGGCTCGACGATCGGGAACATCAAGGCCGGGTCGTCGAGCGACTGCAGCCAGAACACCGTCGCCTTGCCTTCCTCGTGAAAGATCTTGAAGCGGCGACAGTCGGCAAAACCGGCGAGGCCCTCGGCGAAAGTAAATACGGTGTCCGGATCGACCGGCACATCCGCCAAACCAAAGTGTTCGAGATCAATTTTCATGGGGCCTCCCTGAGCGATGCCGCGCGCTTGCCAAGAGGCGTAATTTAACCTGTTTCGGCGAGCAGCGGCAATCCGCTCGGCGCCTTAAGCAGCGACCATGGCGACCACTATCCTCGCCACGACGAAAAAGAATGAGCCCGTGGTTTCGTCGGCGATGACAGCACAGCGAAAAACCATCCTGCATGTCGATTGTGGTCCTGCGCTGCGGCTGGCGAGATTCGCTGCGACATCGACGCCTCGGTCGCGCCCGATTTGGTCGGCCGCCTGACCGCCATGGCGCCGCTCGCCGGCGCCAGCGTGGACGCGATCCTCTCCAGCGACAATCTGAAGCAACTGTCGGCGCACGCAGTGCCGCCCGCCTTGAGCGAGTTCCGGCGCGTGCTGACGCCAAATGCTCGGGTCCATGTGGTGATGACGTCGCTGCTGGATACGGCGCTTTTTCCGGCCGCCTCGTTTGCCGATCCGTACCACAGTCGCTGGCGCGTTGAAGAGGCGTTTCGCCGGCTCAAGAATCGAATCGCCTTGGAGCATACTCCGGCTTGACTTGGCATGCGGCTCCTCAGGGTTTCGCCGCCAAGGCCGTCGTCGACAAGCTCACCGCACTGGCCGCCCAGATCGCCAGCGACGCTCATCGGCGCCAGCTTGTTTGGTGTGGAAGGGGCGCCGGCAGCCCTCGGCCGCCGCGCGCGCCAGCCGTGAGCGAAGCCGTTATGGGCTTTGCAGCCGGTGCCGTCTCGGTTGATGCCACATGCAGAGTGTTCGCCAAATCCCGCCATCGTGTGGCACCATCATGTACTGCTCGAATGACTCCGGCAGACGCCGACAGCGCCTGGCGGCACCGGAAAATTACTGGGGACTCAACAATGGCTTTTCTCAGCTGGCGAGACCAATATCGTGTCGGCGTCGAACACATCGACCGCGAGCACCTTTTTTTGTTCGGCCTGATCAACGGCTTCCACGATCGCCACCGCAGCGGCGCCGATACGCGCGAGCTGCAGAGCATCCTCAACGATCTGGTGCAATACTCCGAGGAGCATTTTCGCCACGAGGAAGAAACAATGCTGGAGAACGACTATCCAACGCTGTCCGCGCACTGCGCTCTGCACGAGGAGCTCTATCTGGCAATTTTCCGCCTGGGCGAGGAGCTCGCCGCCGACTCGTCGTCGATCACCATGGACACGCACCGATTTCTCCGCAACTGGTTGGTCAGTCACATCCTGACGCACGATCTGCAGTTCGCCGATTACCTGGCGAAGCGTAGCGCCGAGCAGGAGAAGCGCGACGAGGCCGCCAGAAGCGCCGCAGCGGGCAAGCGCGAAGACGAAGCCAGGAGCACGGCGGCGACCAAGGGCGAGAAACAAACGCCGATCGCCGGCTAGCGAGCACGGCATCGCCAAAGCATCGCTATGGTGGTCGCTGGCCATGGCCGCCAAGCAAGGTGCTGATCGTCGCCAGCGCGCACCACAGACCGCCGTGGCGTCCCCGGCAGGCACCGGAAAGAGCCCGACTGCCCGCCACTGTGATTTGCCACTTGAACGGCCGCGCGGTCTGTGCCACATTCGCAGCTTCCCAGGTGTCGCCTCGGTCCGTGACTGATCGTCGGCGCAGCGACAAGCAAGCGCCAGGCCCGCCCGAACTTCGCTCAACACCGGCGGCGGCGTCGATCGGATAGCACCGGCAATTCCTGCCGATGGCGCCGGTTTGCAGCGCGGCTTGGCGCCGCCACCAAGAACATGGAGAGAACATGAAATACGTGATATGGGTAATGTGGCCGGCGTTCATCGCCGCCGGCATCGCCGAAACGATCTTCTTCACAATGATCGACCCGGCGCAGTTGTACCTCTTCGGGCAGCTCGTCGAATGGTCGGTGACGGCCACCTACTCGACTGGTTTTCTGCTCTTCTGGCTGGTGTGCATCGGTTCGAGCCTGATGACCTATCTGATGATGCCCAATCAGGCCAAGGAGGCGATCAGGAACGCCGCCGGCGACCGCCACGACCTGGCCCGGCCAAAGCGCCGCGAACCCACCGTCGGCCGCCATTAAGCAACCAAGCCACTACTAAATCGCCGACAAGCCTGTTTCGAGGTCGTTCTGCAGGTCGACAACGCCTTCAAGACCGACGGCAATCCGTAGTAGATCCTCGCTGACGCCGGCCAGCGCGCGTTGCTCGGGAGTGATACGGCCGTGCGTCGTCGATGCCGGATGCGTCAACGTCGTCTTGGTATCGCCGAGGTTGGCGGTTATCGACAGCAGACGGCAGCTGTCGACGACCTTCCACGCTTCTTCGCGAGCGCCCTTGACGGTAAACGAGACGATCGCGCCACCGCTCTTCTGCTGCCGACTGGCGAGCTCGAACTGCGGATGCGAGCGTAGGCCAGGGTAGTAGACGCGCGTCACGCGCGGCTGCCGCTCCAGCCACTGTGCCAGCTGCAGCGCTTTCGCCGACTGCGCCTGCATGCGGATCTGCAGCGTCTCCAGGCCCTTCAGCAGGACCCAGGCGTTGAACGCCGACAGCGTCGGCCCGGCGGTGCGCAGGAACCTGAAGACCTCGTCGGTCAGTCGCTTCGGTCCGGCGACGGCGCCGCCGAGAACCCGCCCCTGCCCGTCGAGGTACTTGGTCGCCGAATGCAGCACCAGATCGGCGCCGAGGTCGAGCGGCCGCTGCAGAATCGGCGTGCAGAAGCAGTTGTCGACGACCACCAGAACGCCGCGCTGGTGCGCGACCTCGACCAACGCGGCGATATCGGCGACCGAGGTCAAGGGATTCGACGGCGTTTCCAGAAAAAACAGCCTGGTTTCCGGCCGGATCGCCGCTCGCCAGGCGGCGACGTCGGTCTGCTCGACGAAGCTGGTCTGAATCCCGAAACGCGGCATGATCGTGCCAAGCAACTGTTGCGTCGCGCCAAAAAGGCCCGACGAGGAAACGATGTGCTCACCGCTACTGCACAGCGACATCACCAGCGAGAGAATCGCCGACATCCCGGAAGCGGTGGCAACGCACGCCTCGGCGCCCTCGAGTGCCGCCAGCCGAGTTTCGAACGCCGACACCGTCGGATTGGTGAAGCGCGAGTAGACGTTGCCTTCTTCGGCACCGGAAAAGCGCGCTGCCGCCTGCGCCGCGCTGTCGAAGACGAAGCTCGACGTCAGGTACAGCGCCTCGCTGTGCTCGTTGAACTGACTGCGTTGCTGGCCAGCACGAACGGCCAGCGTCTCGAGGGAATAATCGCCGATTGGCGGCACGCTAGACTCCATCATCAACTCCGGATTCGACGCCATCGGCTTCAGCCAACCGACATCAGGTTCAGCTGCAACTGCCGCGACATCCAGCGACCTTCATGCGCGCCGGCAGCGCTGCCGTCGCGTGCCAGTTCGAGCGCCTGCAGATACTCGGGGCTGACGTCACCGGTGACATAGATGCCATCGAAACACGAGGTATCAAAACAGCACAGCGACGGCCTCAGCTCGCGGATCGACGCTTTCAGCGCGTCGAGGTCCTGATAGACCAGCGCGTCGGCGCCAATTTCGCGGGCGATGTCCTCGCCGGTACGACCAGTGGCGATCAACTCACTGCGCGACGGCATGTCGATTCCGTAAACATTGGGGTAGCGTACCGGCGGCGATGCAGACGCAAAGTAGACCTTCAGCGCACCGGCAGCGCGCGCCATTTCAACGATCTCTCGACTCGTCGTGCCGCGGACGATCGAATCGTCGACCAGCAGCACGCGCTTGCCCTTGAACTCCTGCGCGACGGTGTTCAGTTTCTGGCGAACCGAGCGCCGCCGCGTCGCCTGACCCGGCATGATGAAGGTCCGCCCGATGTAGCGGTTCTTGACGAAACCTTCGCGATACGGAACACCGATGCGCTGCGCCAACTGCATCGCCGAGGGGCGACTCGAATCGGGGATCGGGATAACGACGTCGATCTCGTCAACGGGAATGTGCTTGACCAGCTTGTCGGCCAGGTGCTCGCCCATGCGCAGGCGCGCTTCGTAGACCGATACGCCATCGATCACCGAATCCGGCCGCGCCAGATAGACAAATTCGAAAATGCACGGCGCCAGCACCGAACTCCTGGCGCATTGCCGTTGGTGCATACGGTGATCGAGGTCGATGAAGATCGCCTCGCCAGGCGCGACGTCGCGCAGCACCTTGAAACCCAGGGTATCGAGCGCCACCGACTCGGAGGCGAACAGGTACTCGGTACCCTCGGGTGTTTCATTGGTCCCGACGATCAGCGGCCGAATGCCGAATGGATCGCGAAAGGCGAGCATGCCATAACCGGCGATCATCGCCACCACCGCATAGGCGCCGCGGCAGCGCCGATGAACGGCGGCAACCGCGCCAAAGATCGTGTCGAGGTCGAGGCGGAAACCCTTGGCGGTCGCCTGCAGCTCGTGCGCCAGCGCATTGAGCAGCACTTCCGAATCGGAGTGGGTATTAATGTGCCGTAGGTCCTGGCGGAACATCTCGTCCTTGAGCTGGCCGGTGTTGGTCAGGTTGCCGTTGTGCCCGAGAACGATGCCAAATGGCGAATTGACATAGAAAGGCTGCGACAGCGATGAGTCGAAGGCTGAACCAGCGGTCGGGTAGCGGCAGTGGGCGATGCCCATATTCCCCGGCAAAGCACGCATATTGCGCGTGCGAAAGACGTCGCGCACCAGCCCCGGCGCCTTGTGTAGGTGAAACTCGTCGTCTTCGGCGGTGGCGATGCCGGCGGCGTCCTGGCCGCGATGCTGCAAAACCATCAAGCCGTCATACAACAGCTGATTGACCGGCGTCGTCGCGACAACCCCAAGAATCCCGCACATAGTTTTTTTCCCTACCCGAAACTGATTCGTTTGGTCACTTCAGACGGCAACCACGGCCTGCTGGCCAGCACCGCGGTCTCCAGCGGGGCCGAGAAATACGCCTCGCTCCACCATTTTTCCTTGGGCAGCGAGGTCATGCCGCCAACGGCAACCAGGGCCAGGACGATTACCAGACCGCGGGCAACGCCGAAGATGATCCCCAGCAAGCGGTCGGTCAAAGTCATCCCCAGCGCCTTGAGCAGGCCGCGCACGGCCAGGCGAAGGAGCGCCATGACCACCAGGACGGCGACGAATACCGCCACCCAGCCGGCAACGATGCGCAAGACCGGGTCGGCAATCGACGTAAATCCCTGCGCCACCAGATCACCCCACCAGCGCGCGGCGAAGAAGGCCAGAATCCAGGCGACCAGGGCGATGATCTCGCCGACCACACCACGCCACATGCCCAGCACCAGAGAAACCGCGACGACAAACAAGACGACGTAGTCAAAGACCGTCATGGCTTGCTGGCGACAACTCCGCCAACACCAATGCGCTTGAGCGTTTCGAGCGCCTTCTCGGCGGCCTCACGGTTCGGGAACGGGCCGGCGCGCACGCGCGTCCTCGGGCCGTCGGGTGAATTGAGCGCTTCGGTATAGGTCGGAACGCCGGCCTTGCCGATCTTGCTCAACAGCTTCTTGACGTTCTCGGGGTCGGCAAAGGCGCCGACCAGAATCACCTGCTGGCCGTTCGATCGGGCGTCGCCGGCGCTTGGCGGCTCGCCCGGCGGTTCAGGCTTCCTGGGCGGGGTCTTGTCGGCCTTCTGCTCAGCCGCTTTCTTGTCGGCGGCCCTTTTCTCGTCGGCCCTTCTGTCGGCGTCCTTCTTTTCGGTGGCCCTTCGCTCTGCGTCCTTCCTTTCGGCGGCCCTTCGCTCTGCGTCCTTCTTTTCGGCGGCTTTTTGTTCGGCAGCTTTTTGTTCAGCCAGCGCCTTGGCGACGGTTTTCTCTTCGGCGGCGCGGTCGACCGACCGATCAGCGGCCTTTTCAACTGCCGCGGCGCTTTGGCCGGCCTTGGCTATCGCCCCCGTGGCGACGTCCTTGGGCGCGGCGCCGCCCGGTGCGACACCGTCGTTTTCCTCGCCGACGACGACAGCCGCCGCGCCAGTTGGAGCGGCCGAGCGGGCGGCCAGCTCCCTGGGGTCGAAGGGCAACTGCTCCTGGCCGGGAATCGCGATCTGCACGTCGTGCACCGCCTGCTTCGGTTCCTCGTCCATGACCATCGGCAGGATCACGGCGGCCAGTCCGGCGATGGCCACGGCGCCGACCAGGCGACGGCGGGCCTTCTTCTTGAGATGCAGTTGGGGGTCGGAGGTGTCAGTCATCGGTAGTGTCGAATCCACTCGCGTCGCGGCGGTCAGCGACCGTCCTTGATGCTGCGCATGACGGCGGCGACCGTGTAGAACGATCCAAAGACGGCGATTCTATCATTTTCGCTGGCCAGCTTGGCGGAACGAGCGAAGGCTTGTGCAGGTGTCGCCAGACACTCGACGCTACCGCCCAGGCCAGCGCCGCTGACCACCGCCGCCAGGGCAGCCGCCGACGCCGCGCGCGGTCCCTCGAGATCAGCCAGCAGCCACAGATCAATCTTGCCGGCGAGCGGCGCCAGCGAACCGGCAAGGTCCTTGTCGGCGAGCATCCCGACGACGGCGATGGTCCGGCTGAAGAAGCCCATGCCAGCCAGGTTGTCGGCCAGCTCGCCGACCGCCTGCGGGTTGTGGGCGACGTCGAGGATGATCGTCGGTCGCCCGGGCAAGACCTGGAAACGCCCCGGCAGTTCGAGCTCGATCAGGCCGCGGCGCTGCGCCTGCATCGACACCGGCAGCTGCGGCTTCAGCGACTCGACGGCGGCCAGCGCGGCGCAAGCGTTGCGCAACTGGCAGCTGCCGCGCAGCGCAGGATTGGCCAGGCCGCCACGACGCAGTTTGCCACGCCCCCAGAAAGTCCACTGCAAGGCGTCGCCGAAGTAGCCGAAATCGCGGCCCAGCAGCTGCAGGTCGGCGCCAATCGCCAGGGCGTGTTCGCGCAGCGACGACGGCGGCTCGGGATCGGCACACAAAGCCGGCCGGCCAGCGCGAAAGATGCCGGCCTTCTCGAAGCCAATTGACGCGCGCGTCGGCCCCAGCCACTCGGTGTGATCGAGGGCGATGCTGGTGACCACCGCGCAATCGGCGTCGTAGACATTGACCGCGTCGAGCCGGCCACCGAGGCCGACCTCGAGAATCAACACTTCGACCTGGCGGGCGCGAAAGACTTCCAGCGCGGCCAGCGTACCGAACTCGAAATAGGTCAGCGGCACGTCTCCGGCCGCCCGGCGCGCCGCCTCGACGCGGGCGAAGGCCTGGCACAGCGGCTGGTCGTCGACCGGCAAGCGATCGACGCGCACGCGCTCGTTGTAGGCCAGCAGATGTGGCGAGCTGTAGCAGCCGACGCGGTAACCGGCGAAACTGTAAATCGCTTCCAGATAGGCGCAGGTCGAGCCCTTGCCATTGGTGCCGCCGACGGTGATCAACGGGCACCACAGCTGCTGGCCGAGCGCCTCCTTGACACGCAGGACACGCTCCAGACCGAGTTCGATTCCCGCCTGCCCGCGCGGGTGAAGGCCCTCGATTTTCGCCAGCCAGCTGGCCAGCTCGCTGGCCGTATCGGTAAGCGGCAGCGCGACACGCGGCACAGTGCTCACCGCGCGCTCCTCGCCGTGCTCACGACGTGGCGGGCCGCTTCTGCAACAGGCTCAGCAAGCTGGCGACCCGCTCCTTCATCTGGCGGCGATCGACGATGATATCGACGGCGCCTTTTTCAAGCAGGAATTCGGCGCGCTGGAAACCCTCGGGAAGCGTTTCGCGGACGGTCTGCTCAATCACGCGCGGACCGGCAAAACCGATCAGCGCTCCGGGTTCGGCGATCACCACGTCGCCGATGAAGGCGAAGGACGCCGAGACGCCGCCCATCGTCGGATCGGTGAGAATCGAGATGAACGGCAGCTTGGCTTGCGACAGCAGCGTCAAGGCCGCCGTCACCTTGGCCATCTGCATCAGCGAGAACAGTCCTTCCTGCATGCGTGCGCCGCCCGAGGCGGCAACGCAGATGAACGCCGCGCGCTGCTCGACAGCCGCCTGGACGCCGCGCACGAAGCGCTCGCCGAGTACCGAGCCCATCGAACCGCCCATAAAGTCGAACTCGAAAACGGCCAGGACCACCGGCAAGTTCCTGATCGCACCCTTGACGACGACCAGCGCCTCGCTCTCGCCGGTGGACTCGGTGGCCTCCTTCAGGCGCTCGGGATAACGACGGCTGTCCTTGAAGGCCAGCGAATCGACCGGCAGGATGTCGCCGGCGATCTCGCTGCGCCCATCGGCGTCGAGCAGCAGATCGATGCGTGCGCGCGCGTCGATGCGCATGTGCCGTGCGCACTTGGGACAGACGTGGCAGTTGCTGGCCAGGTCGGTGGCATAAAGCACCGCCTCACACGCCGGACACTTGCTCCACAGACCTTCGGGAAGCGCCGACTTGCGCGCGACACGGTCGGCGTTCCTCTTGATTTTCGGCGGTAGCAGCTTGCTTAACCAGCTCATGATTTTCCTCGCGAGGCCATGCTTGCCGCGTCTATTCCCTGGCGAAGTTCAGCGACCAGGACGCGGACTTTCTCGCAAGCGTCGTCAGCCGACGCTTGTTCGATCTCTTCTATGATCCGGCTGCCAACGACCACCGCGTCGGCGATCTGCGCCACCGCGCCAGCGGTCGCCGCGTCACGGATGCCGAAACCGACGCCCACCGGGACGCCACAGCGGGCCTTGATTTCCGGAATGCGAGCGGCGACGGCAGCGACGTCGAGCGCCGCCGAACCGGTGACGCCCTTCAGCGAGACGTAATAAACGTAACCGCTGGCCAGCCCGCCGACCTGCGCGATGCGCGCGTCGCTGGACGTCGGTGCGAGCAGGAAGATCGGATCGAGTGCGTGCCGATGCAAGGTCTGGGCAAACTCGAGCGCTTCCTCGGGCGGATAGTCGACCACCAGCACGCCGTCCACGCCGGCGTCGAAAGACGCCGCGGCGAAGGTGTCGATACCCATCGCTTCGATCGGGTTGGCGTAGCCCATCAGAACGATTGGCGTCTCGTTGTCGTCTGCGCGGAAATTGGCGACCATTTCGAGCACCTGACGCAGGCTGACGCCTTTCGCCAGAGCCCGCTCGGAGGCGCGCTGGATGGTCGGTCCGTCGGCCATCGGATCGGAGAAAGGGACGCCCAGCTCGATGATGTCGGCACCGGCCTGCACCAGCGTATGCAGCAGAGGAACGGTCAACGCCGGATCGGGATCACCGGCGGTGATGAACGGGATCAGCGCCTTGCGCCCCTGCGCCTGCAGGCGCTCGAATACGGCTTCAATTTTGGCCATGGTCAGAATGTGATCCCGGATTTTTCGGCGACGGTGTGCATATCCTTGTCACCGCGACCGGAGAGGTTGACCAGCAGGATCTGATCCTTGGCCAGGGTCGGCGCCAAGGCAGCGGCATAGGCCAGCGCATGGCTCGATTCAAGCGCCGGAATGATGCCCTCGAGACGGCACAGATCGTGGAAAGCCTGCAGCGCCTCGGCGTCGTCGATGCTGACGTATTCGGCGCGGCCGCTGTCCTTAAGCCAGGAGTGCTCGGGGCCGACGCCCGGATAGTCGAGGCCGGCCGAGATCGAATGCGTCTCGATGATCTGGCCGTTCTCATCCTGCAACAGATACGTCCGGTTGCCATGCAGAACGCCGGGGCGACCGGCAGTCAGCGAGGCCGCATGGCGGCCCGTGGCGATGCCCTCGCCAGCCGCCTCGACGCCGATCAGGCGCACGCCGGCCAGCGGAATGTACGGATAGAAAATACCCATCGCGTTCGAGCCGCCGCCGACGCAGGCGATCACCGCATCGGGCTGGCGAGCGCAGTGTTCCTGCATCTGGTCGATCGATTCACGGCCGATGATCGACTGAAAATCGCGAACCATCATCGGGTAGGGATGCGGGCCGGCGACCGTGCCGATGATGTAGAAGGTGTCGGAAACGTGCGTCACCCAGTCGCGCATCGCTTCGTTGAGCGCGTCCTTGAGAGTTCGCGAACCGCTGTCGACGGGCACCACGCGGGCGCCGAGCAGCTTCATCCGGTAGACATTGGCGAGCTGCCGCCGAATGTCTTCGGAACCCATGTACACCACGCATTCCATGCCATAGCGTGCAGCGACGGTGGCCGTCGCCACGCCATGCTGGCCGGCACCGGTCTCGGCGATGACCCGCGGTTTGCCCATCCGGCGGGCGAGCAGCGCCTGCCCGATGCAGTTGTTGATCTTGTGCGCGCCGGTGTGGTTGAGGTCTTCGCGTTTCAGGTAAATCTGGGCGCCGCCCAGGACCTCCGACCAGCGCCTGGCGTGGTAGATCGGGCTGGGCCGGCCGACGTAGTGCTTCAGCTCGTAGTTGAATTCGGCGATGAACTGCGGATCGCGCTGCGCGACGGCGTAGGCCTCCTTCAGTTCATCAAGCGCGGCGATCAGCGTTTCGGCGACAAAGACGCCACCGTAGCGGCCGAAATGGCCCGCGGCGTCGGGTAAATCGTAATCATGTACGGCCATCAAAAATCTCCTTGCGGCGGCTGGCGATAAAAGCTTTGCTCAACGTCGAACAGGCACGCTCGCCGCCTCAGGTATGTCTGGCCACGTGGCGTCGCCAGCAAGTCCGCGTCCAGCCACCGGGTTTTCTGCGCGTGCGCAATGTCTTCATCACCTTCCTCGTTCGCCGCCCACCGCTGCTGCCGCGTGCACCGCGGCGACAAAGGCCCGAATCTTTGCGGCATCCTTGATTCCCTTGCTCGCTTCGACGCCCGACGAGACGTCGACCGCGTCTGGTCGCAGACGCCGCACGGCTGCGCCGACGTTGTCGGCATCAAGCCCGCCCGAGAGGATCAGTGGCTTGCCCAGCGAGCTCGGCACCAGCGACCAGTCGAAGACCTTGCCGCCGCCCCCGTAACCGTCGACGAAGGCGTCGAGGAGAATCGCTTGCGCCGACGGAAAGCCAGCCGCGTATTGTAGCAAATCCATCCCTGGCCTGACGCGCGCCGCCTTGATGTAGGGCCGATCGAATTGCCGGCAATACGCTTCGTCTTCGTCGCCATGCCACTGCAGCAGATGCAGCGGTACCGCCGCCAGCGTCGCCCGCACGAGCGCCGGGTCGGCATTGACGAACAGCCCGACCAGGGTGACAAACGGCGGCACCGCGCGCGCCAGGCGGGCCGCCGTCTGGAGATCGACGAAGCGCGGACTCGGCGGGTAGAACACCAATCCAAGGGCGTCGGCGCCGACGTGTACCGCCTGCTCCAGGTCCTCGACCCGCGTCAGTCCGCAAATCTTGATGCGCGGCCGCAGCGGCTGTAACGGGCGGCTGCTCATCGCTAAACGCCAAGGGGTATGAAGAGCGGCTCGTCGGCAGGCGGCAAGACATGCTGTGGCGGGTAGCTGACGGCGACGAGATAGAGCCCGGCGGCGGCGAAAGTCGGCGCCGCCAGGCGGCGATCGCCGGCTGCCAGCAGTTCGGCTATCCACTCGGGCCGACGCGTCCCCTTGCCGACGTGCAGCAAACTGCCAACCAGATTGCGGACCATGTGGTGAAGGAATGCCGAGGCCTCGAATTCGAAGCTGATCAGCTCGCCGGAACGTTGAACATCGGCTTTGTGCATGGTCTTTACCGGTGATGTAGCCTGGCACTGGGCAGCCCGAAAAGCCGAGAAATCGTTCTCGCCGAGTAACAAGCGCGCGGCTTGCTGCATCGCGACGACGTCCAGCGGGTAATGATACCAGCCGGCGCGGCCGTTCCAGACGCCACTGCGCTGCGGCCGATTGATCAGCAGATAGCGGTAGCGCCGGGCGTACGCGGAAAAGCGCGCATGGAAGTCGTCGCCGACCGTTTGCGCCCAGCGCAGCGCGACCGCCGCCGGCAGGAAACTATTGACGCCGCGAACCCAGGCGAACATCGGCCGCTCCAGATCGGTGTCGAAGTGCACCACTTGTCCCAGGGCATGCACGCCGGCGTCGGTACGGCCGGCGCAGACGACGCCCAGCGGCGTCCCGGCAAACTGCTGCAAGGCTTGCTGCAGCACATCCTGAACGGTGCCGCCGGCGGCTTGCGTCTGCCAGCCGTGAAAAGCACTGCCGTCGTATTCGACACCCAGGGCAATGCGCATAGTCCTCAGACCTGCCGCGAGAGAAAAGCCGCGACGCCGCCGGCGACGATCAGCATGGTCATCGCGTCCAGCCATGAAAAGCGCTGATCGACGAGCTCCAGCACCTCGTTGCCATCATTCGCCGGCAGATCAAGCAGACGCCGCCAGTCACGCGGGCGCGGCATCGTCTCGAGGTAGCGGAGAACCAGCATCAATCGGACGACGCCACGCTCGGGCTCGACGCCGCAGGCGCGCAGCGGTTCAAGCAAGCGATGCGTGGCGGTCAGCAAGGTGGCCAGCGGCATCGACTCGAAAAGAACCGCCACTGCCGACAGGGCCAGCAGCAGCCTGCCGAGATGCGTCGCGGCGACCAACAGCCCCTCGCGGGTCGGCGCCAGGGCGCCGTTCCAGGCGGGCTCACCGACGCTTCCCCACGACAGGATCACCACCAGCGACAGGAAAAGCCAGCGCGTACGCCAGGCGAGCCGCCGCAGACGCCGCAGCGACGATCGGCCCAACAGCGGCAGCAACAGCAAGGCCACGAGGAGCGCCTGGCCAGCCAGCGACTGGCTGGCGACCAGTAGCAAGAGCCAGACGACAAGGTAGGTTGTTGGATGCACGGCGAATTCGCGGCTTGCGGCGCGCGGCTCAGGAGATGGGTTACGCCGTAACGCCGGCGTGCTACGGCCAGTACGGCCTGCCGATGAGCTACTCGCGCAACTTGCCGAGGATCGCCAGAGCCGTTTCGCGTTGCGCCGTGTCGCCATCCTTCAGGACCTCCTGCAGGAGCTCACGGGCGCCTTCCAGGTCACCCATCTCCTGATAGGCCGTGGCCAGGTCGATCTTGGTCGCCACTTCTTCACTGGAAGTGATCTCGGATTCCGGCGTCAGGTCCATATCCGTTGCAAAAGCGGCACTGAGCGTACTGTCGGTCGGCTCCGCGTGCAGCGAAAAATCGGGGTTGACCATCGTATCTTCTTCGTCGATCTCGAAGTCGGCCGATAGCGAATCGCTGTCCGCCGGCACGGCGCCATCGCTTGCCGCCGCCTCGTCCAGATCAAGGCTAAGCGACGACAGGTCGAACAACGGATTCTGCATTCCCTGGCCAAGGACCGTCGATTCGGTCAGCGTGACATCAAACTCCAGCGAGTCAAAGGTCGCCGAGCCGATGTCGAGCAGCTCGTCCGGATCGCTGAGCGAAATCGCTTGCGTCTCGGCACTCGGATCGCCGGGCTCGTCGCTCCCCAGATCGAAGTCGAAGCTGGCCTCGCTAGGCGATGGGCTGGCGTGCAGCGAAGAGCCGATGAGCATCGTCTCCTCGGCCACACTGGCGTCGTCCACAGCAATCGGGGCGCTGTCGTCAGCAGCGTCGATATCGACGGCGGCGTCCGGGTCGCTATCGGCAGACGATGGTGTCTCGGCCTGCGGCAAGGAAGTCGCAAAATCAAAGTCCAGCGCGTCGCCCGCCGAAGTGTTGGGGAAGGAGAGCGTCGTTTCGAGAAAAGATTCATTGGCGACCGGCGGCGGCGCCTGCCTGTTTTCGCCAGCGCCAAGGTCAAAATCGAGGTCCGCGAGATCGCTTGGGTCGTGGCTTGCCGTGACGCCGACGTCGGCACTACCGTCTGTTGCGGCATCGCTAGCCGCCTCCGCTTTGGCTGCGCCAGCGACCGCCGCCACTTGCGCAAGCCGTGACAGTTCGCCCGGCTTGGTCACGGTGTCGACCCACAGCTCGGTCGCGTCGCCCAGCGGAGCCGGCGGAGCCTTGCGCTCGACGAAGAACGTTGCCTCCTCGGCGGCCAGCGCTGGCGGCTCGTCGGCCGGCAGCGCCGGCTCGGCTTCCTGCCCGGCACCGTATAGCGGGTTTCGCGCATCGAGCTGGAGACCCATCGCGGCCGCTTTTTCCCAGTCGGCGCCAACGCCACCCGTGGCGTTGAAAAGATCGGTCGCCAGCGCATCAAATGGCTTGGCATCCTTGCGGCCAAGATAGATTTCGAGCAGCTTCAGATGAATGGCGTAGCGCCCGGGGTCCTTCTGCCTCGCCTCGAGGAGGATTTCTTCAGCCTGCGCATCGCGGCCGTAGGCCATATAGACGTCGGCTTCGGCAACCGGGTCGACTTCATCGGTATCGATACTGCCCGGACCAGCCTGGCTGAAATCGGACTGAGCCATCGAATGCGAGGTATCGACGGTCTGTCCGCCGGTACTGCGAAAAACCGAGTTGGCGACCAGACTGTCGCTCTGAGGTACCAGCGTGCTGCTGCTCTCCAGCGAGCGCTCTTCGCCCTGGCGACGACGCCTGGCCAGCGCGTAGGCGGCAAGCAGCGCGACGATGGCGCCACCACCGGCCAGGGCGGTCGTGCTGCTCAACAACTCCTCCAGGAAGCCTGGCTCCTCAGCTTCCGGCGCCACAAGCACTGGCTCCTTCGGCTTGGCAACCGGCCTGGGCGCCTCGGCGGGCTTGGCCTCTTCTGTTCTGACCTCGGCCTTCGCTTCGTCGGATTTTTGCTCGGGCTGAGCGACTTCGGCCGGCTTGGCGTCGACCAACGGTGGCGCTGGCGGCTTGTCCGCTGGGTTCGCCGCAGGCGGCGCGCTGGCAGCGGCCGGCATGTCGCCAGCGTGTGCCGCCGGCGGCGCCTTGGCGACCGATTGCTTCTCCAGATCGGCCAGACTCTGACTCTTCAGCTCGACCAGTCGCTGCAACTCGGCGACGTTCTTCTCGAGACTTGCCAGACGTTCGTTGGCGTCGCGAAGCGCCTTTTCCTTGGCGATCAGATCCTCGTCGCTGCGCGCCGACGTCGTCGCCGCCTTGCCGGCGGCCTCGCCTTTCGATACCTTCAGTTGGTCCCTGGCTTCCGCAGCAGGCGTTGCATGGTCTTCGACGCGGGTCGTGATCTTGCCGGCGGCTTGTTGCCTGGCGGGCTCTTCGACGGCGCCAGCGTCGGCCGCAGCGGCCGCGAGTTTGCGGCGGTAGGCGCCCCAGTCCGACGACTGCGCGACGACGATCCTTGCCGCTTCGTCGCTGCCAAGCGATTCCAGCGTGCCCTGCTCGGGAATCGTCAGAATCTTGCCGGCACGCAGCCGGTTCATGTTGCCGCGGTCAAAGGCGTCTTCGTTGGCGCGGAACAAGCCGACCAGCATTTGATCGAGCGACACCCCGGCGGGCCTGGTCTCACGGGCAATCTTGCTCAGCGTATCGCCACGCCGGACTTCGTAACGCGTACTCGTGGTAGCAACGGCTGCTGGCGCTGGCGCTGGCGTCGGCCGCGGCGACTCGGCCCTGGCCGCGGGCCTGGCGGCGAGAGCGCGCGCTTCGCTGACGGATCGTGCCGAAGCAACCGGCCTGGCGACGAGCGCGGGGGCTGGCGCTGCGGCTGCCCGTGCAGCGAACTCGGGGGGGTCGAGCAGGAAGGTGTAATCGCGGATCAAACGACCTGATGGCCAGTTAAGCTCCAGCAACAAGTCGACAAACGGATCGCTGATCGGCCGCTCGGACGTCAACTTGATGATCGCCTGGCCATTCTGGCTCTTGCTGACGACGAAACTGATTCCCAGCAAAGTCGACGCGTAGTCGACACCCGCCTGCTTGAACTCGGCCGGCGCCGCGAGTTTCGCGGTCATTCCCGCCAGCTCTTCGCGAGAAGCAAAGACTTCAACCTCGGCACGCAAAGGCTGACCGAGTGCCGAGAAGACCTTGATCTTGCCCAGGCCAGCGGCCTCGGCCGTCGCCCAGGGCGCCGCCGCGAAGAACAGCGTTGACGCCACCGCCAATGCCGAAGTCCGCAAGCTGAAATGATTTGCTGTTTTACGTATTGTCTTGGCCACGGCGCCACCTGAGCGTCGAAATCTGAATTATTAAAATAACATCATGAAGTTAGCCATGCAAGCTAAACGTGCTTCTTCAATCGATGCTCACCAGCAACCGAAAAAGCGGCTCAACCGCGCCACTTTTCCCATTCAATTTCAATCAGTTGCGAATCAGGATGCGAAGCATGCGGCGAAGCGGCTCGGCGGCCCCCCACAACAACTGATCACCGACGGTGAACGCTCCGAGATACTCCGGGCCCATCGCCAACTTGTGCAGGCGCCCGACGGGAACCGTCAAACTGCCGGTGACGGCCGCCGGGGTCAGTTCCCGCTCGCTGATTTCGCGCTCGTTGGCGACGACCTTCACCCACGGATTGGCCTGTGCAATGATCGACTCCAGCTCATCTAACGGCAGATCGCGCTTGAGCTTGATGGTCAAACCCTGCGCATGGCAGCGCATCGCACCGACCCGCACGCACAGGCCGTCGACCGGGATGCTGCCCGGCGTGCGGAAAGGCGAGCGCCCGAGGATCTTGTTGCACTCGGCACCACCCTTCCACTCTTCTTTTGACTGACCGCCGTCGACCGGCGCGTCGATCCAAGGGATGACGCTGCCGGCGAGTGCCGTATTGCGGAAGTTCCTGGTCGGAAAGGCCGACGAGCGCATGGTCTCGGCGACCTTGCGGTCAATTTCGAGAATCGCCGAATTCGCGTCGGCCAACTCGCCTTTCACCGCGTCATGCAGCGCCCCCATCTGCAGCAGCAGCTCGCGCATGTTCTGGGCACCGGCCCCGGAAGCCGCCTGGTAGGTCATGGCGCTGACCCACTCGACGAGATCATGACGGAACAGTCCGCCGATGCCCATCAGCATCAGCGACACCGTGCAGTTACCGCCGATCCAGTTCTTGCCGCCCTTCGCCTTTGCCGCTTCGATCACATCGAGGTTCACCGGGTCGAGAATGATCACCGTATCGTCGGCCATGCGCAGCGTCGAAGCGGCGTCGATCCAGTGCCCTTGCCAACCGCTGGCGCGCAGCTTGGGGAAGACTTCCTTGGTGTAATCGCCGCCCTGACAACTGATGACGATGTCCATCGCCCGCAGGGCCTCGATCGACGTCGCGTCGTGCAGCGTGCCGGCTTCCTTGCCAGCATAGACCGGCGCCTTGCCGCCAACGGCAGACGTCGAGAAATAGAGCGGCTCGATGTGCTCGAAATCACCTTCCTCGACCATCCGCTGCATCAGCACCGAGCCGACCATGCCGCGCCAACCAACCAGACCTACCCTGTTCATCCGTCTACCTCTGCCCACAGTTCTGTTGCAAAAAAAACCCTTAGTCGACCTGCAGCGCCGCCAGCACGGCGTCGCCCATGGCCCTCGTTCCCAGCTGCTGCATACCCGGCTCGTAGATATCGGCGGTCCGGTAGCCTTTGGCCAAAACGCTCTTGACGGCGCGCTCGATGCGCAAGGCGGCGTCCTGCTGCGCAAAGGTGTAGCGCAACATCATCGCCACCGAGAGAATCGTCGCCAGTGGATTGGCGACGCCCTGGCCGGCGATATCCGGTGCCGAGCCGTGGCATGGCTCGTACAAACCCTTGCCGTCGGCGTCGAGAGACGCCGACGGCAGCATGCCGATCGAGCCGGTGAGCATCGCCGCCTGGTCTGACAGAATGTCGCCGAACATGTTGCCGGTGACGATCACGTCGAACTGCTTGGGATTGCGCACCAGCTGCATCGCCGCGTTGTCGACCAGCATGTGGCTGAGCTCGACATCGGGGTAGTCGGCGGCCGTCTCGATGGCCACCTCACGCCACAACTGCGTCGTTTCCAGGACGTTCATCTTGTCGACCGAACACAGCCTGCCACTGCGTCGGCGCGCGGCCTCGAAGGCCACCCGCAGGATGCGTCGGATCTCGCTTTCGCAGTAGTGCATGGTGTTGAAAGCAAAGCGCTCCTGGCGACCATCGACGTCGCGCAATTCGATCCCGCGTGGCTGCCCGAAATAGATGTCGCCGGTGAGTTCGCGGACGATCAGAATGTCCAGCCCGGCGACCACCTCGCTCTTCAGCGTGGACGCGTTGGCCAGCTCGGAATAGAGAATCGCCGGGCGCAGATTGGCAAACAGACCGAGCTGCTTGCGGATCGCCAGCAGCCCCTGCTCGGGACGCTGCGCGCGCGGCAAGCCATCCCACTGCGGACCACCGACGGCACCGAGCAACACCGCGTCGGCTTCCTGAGCCAGACGCTGCGTTTCCGGCGGATAGGGATCGCCGGTGGCATCGACCGCACAGCCGCCAAGCAGCGCCTCGTTGAGCTCGCAAGGCAGTGCCAGCGCCTGCAGTACGCGCAGCGCTTCGGCGGTGATTTCCGGACCAATTCCGTCGCCCGGGAGAACACAAATCTTCATCAGCAGTTCCTTAAGCGAACAACCACGGCTGCTGGCGACGCCGCTGCTCTTCGAAGTCCCTGATCCGTTCGGAGTGACGCAAGGTCAGACCGATATCGTCCCAGCCGTTGAGCAGACATTCCTTGCGGAAGGCGTCGATCGAAAACGGCAACAGCTTGCCGTCGGGACGGACCACGCGCTGCCGCGCCAGGTCAACCAGCAGCCGATAACCCGGCGTTTCCTCGACCTGCGCAAACAAGGTCGCCACCTCGCTGGCCGACAGGACAATCGGCAGAATGCCGTTCTTCAAACAGTTGTTGAAAAAAATGTCGGCAAAACTCTCGGCGATCACCGCCCGAAAGCCGAAGTCGAGCAAGGCCCACGGCGCGTGCTCGCGCGAACTGCCGCAACCAAAATTCTGGCGCGTGAGGAGAATCTGCGCGCCTTCGTAGCGCGCTTTGTTGAGCACGAAGTCGGTGTTGCGTGGCCGCAGCGAAGAATCCTCCCCGGGCTCACCGACGTCCAGATAGCGCCAGCCGTCGAACAGGTTCGGACCGAATCCCGAGCGCTTGATCGACTTCAAAAACTGCTTGGGGATGATTGCATCGGTATCGACGTTGGCCCGGTCCAGCGGTGCCACCAGGCCTTCAAGACGAACGAACTTGTCCATACTCTTCCTTGTGCGGGGCCTTACCTGGCCGCTTTTTCGATCGCCTGCCCACCCTTGGCGACATCCTTGCCGACGCCCTGCATGGTATTGCAGGCGGCCAGCGAAGTGCTCACAACAAGCACCACAAAAATCATCGTCAACCTGTTCATCGATTCTCCTTCAATGCCCTACAGCAATTCGCGCACGTCGCAGAAATGCCCGGCAATCGCCGCTGCAGCGGCCATTTCCGGACTGACCAGATGCGTTCGCCCACCGGCGCCCTGTCGCCCCTCGAAGTTGCGATTCGACGTCGACGCGCAGCGTTCGCCGGCTTCGAGGCGGTCGGAGTTCATCGCCAGGCACATCGAACAGCCCGGCTCGCGCCACTCGAAACCGGCGGCGCGGAAGACCTCGTCGAGGCCTTCGGCTTCAGCCTGTCGCTTGACCAGCCCCGAACCCGGAACGACCAGCGCCAGGCGGACCTTGCTCGCCACCTTGTTGCCGCGAACGACAGCAGCGGCAGCCCGCAGGTCCTCGATGCGCGAGTTGGTGCACGAGCCGATGAAAACCTTGTCGACAGCGATCTCGCGGATCGGCGTGCCGGCGCGCAGGTCCATATAGATCAGCGCCCGTTCCATGCCCTCGCGCTTCACTGGATCGCTCTCCTGCGCCGGGTCGGGCACCGTCGAATCGATCGCCACGACCATCTCGGGTGAGGTACCCCAGGTCACCTGTGGTTTGATCTCGCCGGCAGGCAAGTCAATCAGGCAATCGAACTCGGCGTCGTCGTCGCTGCGCAAGCCGCGCCAGTGGGCGACGGCCTGCTCCCATTGCGCGCCCGTCGGAGCGTACGGGCGACCGTGCAGATAGTCGATCGTCACCTGATCGACGGCGACCATTCCCAGGCGAGCGCCGCCCTCTATGGCCATGTTGCATAGCGTCATGCGGCCTTCCATCGACAGGCCGCTGATCGCGCTGCCGGCAAACTCGATGGCATAACCGGTGCCGCCGGCGGTGCCGATCCGGGCAATCACCGCCAGCGCCACGTCCTTGGCCGTAACGCCCTTGCCGAGAACGCCGTCGACGCGCAACAGCATGGTCTTCGACTTGCTCTGCAGCAGGCACTGCGTTGCCAGCACGTGTTCCACCTCGGAAGTGCCGATACCCTGCGCCATGCACGCAAAAGCGCCGTGCGTGCTGGTGTGCGAGTCACCGCAGACGACGGTCATGCCGGGCAGCGTCGCGCCGTTCTCGGGACCGACGACGTGCACTATCCCCTGTCGCGGATCCTTGAACGGAAAATAGGCCAGCGCACCGACTTCCCGAATATTGGCGTCCAGCGTCTCGACCTGCAGCCGCGACACCGGATCCTCGATACCGCGACCCCAGTGATCGGTGGGTGTGTTGTGATCGGCGGTGGCGACGATCGAAGAAACCCGCCAGGGTTTGCGGCCAGCCAGCTTGAGGCCCTCGAAGGCCTGTGGGCTGGTCACCTCGTGTATCAGGTGGCGATCGATATAGATCAGCGCCGTACCATCGGCTTCCTGATGTACCAGGTGGTCCTGCCAAAGCTTTTCATACAAGGTTTGCGGCATAGCTTTACCATCCGACAAAATTTGACCATTTGGGCCAGGAGAGGGCCGGATTATGTCACACCGCGGCGGCCGCTGTCAGCGCCGCCGCGCGCACCGCGCGCGCGTTGGTGCGGCCGCGCAGCGATCGCCGTCAGCGCTCAGGGCGACCGACGGGCGGCGACGTAGAGCGGTTGGACGCGCTGCGCATAAACCCGCAAATCGGCGATCCGCGACTGGTGCGATGGGTGCGTAGACAACCACTGCGGCGGCTGGCCGCCGCCGACACGAGACATCTTCTCCCACAGCGAGATTGTCGCTTGTGGGTCGTAACCCGCTCTGGCGGCGAGTTCAATGCCGATACGGTCAGCCTCCTGCTCCATCTCGCGCGAGTTGGGACGCATGAACGCCAGATCGCCAACGCTGCCAATCACCCCTTGCCCAAGGCCCGAGTCGATTCCAAAATAGGCGCCAATCAGCGCCCCACCGAGCGCGGCGGCGACGTTCAGGCCCGCCGCCTGACCGGCTTTTTCGCGACCGTGCTCACGCAAGGCGTGCGCGATCTCGTGACCCATCACCGCCGCCAACTCGTCGTCGGTGATCTCCAGTTGCTCGAGCAAGCCGGTATAAACGGCGACCTTGCCGCCAGGCATGCACCAGGCGTTGAGCTCTTTCGAGCTGACGACATTGACTTCCCATTGCCAGCCGGGAGCGTCGCTGCGGAACGCCGCGGTGACCGGAATGAGGCGCCGGGCGACGCCGCGTACCCGCGCCAGCTGCGCCGGATCACGATTGAGCAGCTTCTTGCTCTGCGCCTCGCGCATCGTCTGCTGGTAGGCCTTGGCGGCCGAGCGATCGACCTCGGTCGACGACAGCAGCATGGTTTGGTCGCGGTCAACACCGACCGTGCCGCCGCCGGTGGTCCGCGTTGCCGCACAAGCGGTGACCAGTACGGCGGCCAGAAGCGCCAAAACGCCGCGCTGAAAGAAACAAAATCTCATGGCACCCTCAAGAACGCCGTGGCATCTCGGCGACGGCATCGAGATCGGTCTTCCTGATGCCAACGGCGACGCAGATCAGGCCGACGACGGCGAACGCCGAACTCAGCGTGTAGGTCGGCGCGGCCCCCCAGGCGTCCCAGGTCCAACCGCTCAGCAAGCTACCCACCAGACCGCCGGCGCCAAACGACAGACTCGAGTACAGCGCCTGGCCGCGCGCCTGGCAACGGCCGGGAAACCAGCGATTGACGGCGGCAATCGACGCCGCATGATAGGCGCCGAAGGTCAGGCCGTGCAAGAGCTGCGCGGCGACGATCAGCGCCAGCCACTCGACGCCCCAGCCGATCATCAGGAAGCGCCCAATCGCCGCCGCGAAACTGATCAGCAGGATGCTGCGCAGTCCGTAGCGGCGCAGCAAGCCGACCATGAAAAAGAACACCAGGATCTCGGCCAGCACGCCCAGTGACCACAGGCAACCGACCAGAAACTTGCTGTAGTGATGCTCGGCCAGATGGATCGAGTAAAAGACGTAGAGCGCGCCGTGCGCCGCCGACATCGCAAAACAAGCGGCGAACAGCGCCTTGACGCGCCGCTGGCGAACGATCTCGCCGACCGGCGGGTGGGCGTCGCTGAGCGCCTGCAGCGGCGCCTCGGGGACCACCAGCGCATAGCCGAGAATCCCGGCCAGAGTCGCCAGGATGATCCACAGCAAGCCGCTCAGCGGCAGCTGATCGAGCAGCGCACCGGTGCCCATGACGGCAACGATGAAGCCGATCGAACCCCATAGCCTGATCCGACTGTAACGCGCCGGCTGCTCGCGCAGATGATCGAAGGTCACCGTTTCGACCAGCGGTAGCGCGGCGCTCCAGAAGAAAGCCAGCAGCGCCATCGCCAGCAACATCGCCTCGAAGCCGCGCACGGCAAAAAAAGTCGCGAAACCAAGGACGCTGAGCAAGGCCGCCAGGCGAACGATCGCCATCCGCTGCCCCAGGCGATCGGCCAGCGCGCCCCACAGATACGGCGCGAACATGCGCATCAGCTGCATTTGCGACATCAGCAGGCCGATGTCCCACGCCGAAAAGCTCAGCGACTGTAGATATAGCCCGAAATACGGTGAAAAAGCGCCGATGAAGGCGAAGTAGAAGAAGTAATAGCCGGACAGGCGCCAATACGGCAGAGCAAGCATCCGGCGATTCTAGCGGATCGCGCGCCGCATGCCGGCACGGCAGCGGCGCACGCGGCTCAATCGCCGTTCTTGTCCGCAACCAGCATCCGGTACATCTGGTCCTTGAGCAGCAGGCGGCGCTTTTTCATCTCTTCGATGGTGAAATCGTGCACCGGCAGGTCCTCTTCCTCGAGGCGCTCGACCTCGCGCGTCAGCTTCTGATATTCGTCGAACAACTGCCCGAACTGCTCGTTAGAAGCTTTCAGGGCGTCTATCGAATCCAGATACTCGGGGAACTCGTGGTGAAGGTCGTGGTGCTCAACTTGCATGATCTGATGGCCTCTAGCGGATCCCGGTCGGCCCGATGCGCGACCAGAGCAGGCGATTATAAGCATTGCCACCGCCGCCCGTCACGCCGCTGCGCCGGCAATGCGTGGCGTCGCACAGCGTACGTCGGCGCACTGCGCACGGTAACGCAAGGCGTGATCGATCAACACCAGCGCCAGCATCGCCTCGGCAATCGGCGTTGCCCGGATGCCGACGCAGGGGTCGTGGCGACCGTGCGTTTCGACCGTCGTTGCCGTGCCGTCGAGACGCACCGAGCGGCGCGGCAAGCGGATGCTCGAGGTCGGCTTGATCGCCAGATTGACCCGCACATCCTGGCCGGTGGAGATGCCGCCGAGGACGCCACCGGCATGGTTGCTGAGGAAGCCCTGCGGCGTCATCTCGTCGCCATGTTCGCTGCCGCGCTGCGCGACGCTGGCAAAACCGGCGCCGATCTCAACGCCCTTGACGGCGTTGATGCTCATCATCGCGTAGGCGATCTCGGCGTCGAGGCGGTCATAGACCGGCTCACCCCAACCCGCCGGCACGCCGCTGGCGGCGACGCTGATCTTCGCTCCGACCGAATCGCCCGACTTGCGCAGCTGATCCATGAATTCCTCGAGCTGCGGGACGATCGCCGCGTTCGGCGCAAAGAACGGATTGTTGGCGATCTCGGCGGCGGCCAGAAACGGGATTTCGATCGGCCCAAGCTGGCTCATCCAGCCGCAAATCGTCACCCCATAACGCTCGGCCAGCCACTTGCGGGCGATCGCCCCGGCGGCGACGCGCACCGCCGTCTCGCGCGCTGACGAACGGCCACCACCGCGATGGTCGCGAAAGCCATATTTCTGCGTGTAGGCGTAATCGGCGTGCCCGGGACGAAAGGCATCGGCGAGGTTGCCGTAATCGCGGCTGCGCTGGTCCTGATTGCGGATCAGCAGGCCAATCGGCGTGCCGGTCGTCCGGCCCTCGAAGACGCCCGAGAGAATCTCGACCGCGTCGGGCTCACGCCGTTGCGTGACATGCCGCGAAGTTCCCGGCCGGCGGCGGTCGAGCTCGGCCTGGATGTCGGCGACGCTGATCGCCAGTCCGGGTGGGCAGCCATCGACCACGCAACCGATCGCCGGACCGTGCGACTCACCGAAAGAAGTAACCGTGAACAGCGTGCCAATGGTGTTGCCGGACATGGCCTTCTCTTGAGCGTTAGAATGGCCGCAGAGTTTACCATAGCGACCACGCCGCGATCGGCGCCGACCCCGATGACCAACAAACCCGCACGCCGCCGCAAAACGCCGCCGCTGCCGGCGCCGCAAGCGCCCGTACCACAGCTGCCAACGGCCGGCGGCAATCGCCTGCGCCAGGCCGAAACGCGCTGGCAGCGAACGGTTCGCTATGGCTGGGACAAGGGTGGCAGCAAAGGCGGCCGCTAGTGTAGCGTTGCACGCCGCATGGAACATACGAGGCCACCGAGCGCAAGCGCTTTCCTGGCGATGCGCCTGGCCGGCACCGCGTGGCGGCCGCGGCGCTCGGCAAAGCGCAAGAATCGGGTGGCCAGGAAGTGCGCCCGGAACGACAATCGGGGCGTTCCCCTTTTCGATGAAAGCGCCCATGGACGCCGCCAGCATCACCCGCCTGTTCTGCCTCGCCGCGATCTGGGGCGCCTCGTTCCTGTTCATGCGCGTCAGTGTCCCCGCTTTCGGCCCGGTGGCGCTGATCATGTTTCGTGTCGGCATCGCCGCGCTGTTTCTCTGGATCGCCAGCCGATTCGTCAAACAGCCCTTGCAACTGGGGCGCCTGTGGAAGTACTTCCTGACCATCGGCGTCCTCAACTCGGCGCTACCGTTCATCCTCTTCGCGTACGCCGCGCAATCGCTGCCGGCGTCGCTGCTGGCGATTCTCAACGCCACCTCGCCACTCTTCGGTGCGGCCATCGGCGCGCTCTGGATGCGCACGCCGCTGACCGGTGCTGTCGCCCTGGGTCTGGCCTGCGGCCTGAGCGGCGTCGGCGTGCTGGTCGGCCACAAGCTGGCGTTCAACGGTGCAGGCGAGTGGCCGGCGATTGCCGCTGGCCTGCTGGCGCCGCTCTCGTACAGCGTCGCCAGCCTCTATACCAAGGCCCGCCCGGGCCTGGCGACACCGTTCGCCAATGCCCACGGCAGCATGTGGATGGCGACGCTGGTCGTTCTGCCGCTGATTCTTCTGGCGCCGATCCGCGCGGCGCCCGACGCCGGCGACTGGGCAGCCGTATCGCTGCTCGGCGTTATCTGTACCGGCGCCGCCTACCTGCTGTACTTCCGGCTGATCGACGACGTCGGCCCGACGCGGGCGCTTTCGGTGACCTTCCTGATCCCGGTCTTTGGCGTCTTGTGGGGAGCCATTTTCCTCGACGAAGCGGTCGGCTGGTACACACTGCTTGGCGGCGCCTTGATCCTCACCGGTATCGCGATCACCGCCGGCATTCTCGGTCCGCGCCGGCAAGCGGCATGAATCGCCCAGATGAATCCGGCCAGCCCGGCGGGGCGGGCGAGGTTGGCAAATTCGGCGCCGTCGACGAACGCTGCCGGGCGTATGCAACGGTCGCCCGCGCGATCCGTTTCGTCAGACAGCAGCGCGCCTCGCAGCCAAGCCTGCAGGAGATCGCCGAACACGTCGGCAGCAGCCCATTTCATCTGCAGCGGACCTTCGGCGTCTGGGCCGGAATTTCGCCCAAACGTTTTCTGCAATACCTGACCAGCGAGCACGCCCGCTCGCTCTTGCGCGCGCAGCACGACGTGCTCGGCGCGGCGCACGCGGCCGGTCTCTCGGGACCAGGTCGGCTACACGACCTGATGGTCGCCTGCGACGCCGTGGCACCGGGCGAAGTCCGCTCGCTGGGCGCCGGACTGCATCTCACCTACGGTTTCGCGGCAACGCCGTTCGGCCGGGTGATCGTCGGCAACACGCCACGCGGTCTGTGCCATCTGCAGTTCACCGCCGCCGACCAGGACGCCGACGCCGAGGCCATCGCGCAACTCCACGCCGAATGGCGACACGCCACGCTGATCCGTGACGACGCGGCGCTGGCGGCCATCGTCGGGCGCGTCTTTGCGGCCGTGCACGGGCAGCAAGCACTGCACCTGCTCCTGCGCGGAACCAATTTTCAAGTCAAGGTATGGCAGGCGCTGCTTAATATCGCGCCCGGCGACGTCGTCTCGTACGCGACGCTGGCGACGCTGATCGACCATCCGCGCGCGCAGCGCGCTGTCGGCTCGGCGCTGGCACGCAATCGCCTGGCGGTGCTTATTCCCTGCCATCGCGTGATCCGCGAAAATGGCGACATCGGCAGCTACCGCTGGGGCAGCGAACGCAAACACGCGCTGCTGGCGGTCGAGGCGGCGCGTGCCGCCGATCGCCAGCAGCAGATGTACTGAGCCGCCGGCCAGCGTCGCCAGCGATCTACCGGCATCGGCGAGCCAGGAAACGCGCTCTTTCCGGGCCATCGTCGCGCCGCCCGGAGTCGCCCTGGAGGCCTTCCGAAGGGGCAGGCGGGGCGCGGTCGTGGCGGCGCTGGTCGAGCCGCGGGGAATAATTTCACAGCCAAACGAGCGCAAGTCGGTAAAATCGCCGGCTATCCGATCGCCTTTCTGCGCCCAAGACATGACCGACTCGCACCTGCTCGCCGAACTGATCAGCCACACCGCCGCACGCCAACCCGACGCCATCGCCCTCAGCTACGGCCAACAGTCGATGAGCTACGGCGCCCTGCAACAAGCGATTACGGGCTTTGTCAGCGGCGTCGTCAGCCTTGGCCTGCAACGCGGCGAACGGATCGCCATCTACCTCGAAAAACGCCTCGAAACGGTCGTCGCCAGTTTCGGCGCCACCGCCGCCGGCTGCGTCTTCGTACCGCTCAACCCGCTGCTCAAAGCCGAGCAGGTGGCCTACATCATGCGCGACTGCAATGTCCGCGCGCTGCTCACCTCGAGCGAGCGACTGGCGCTGCTCGAACCGATCCTGCCGTCGTGCCACGACCTGCGGCACGTCATCGTCAGCAACGCCGAAGCGCTAGCGGAGCGCGCCGGGCCGCTGGCCTGGCTGCGCTGGGACGAGCTGCTGCAAGCGGCTGGACAGCGCAACGGCCACCGCGTGATCGACACCGACATGGCGGCGATCCTGTACACCTCGGGCAGCACCGGCAAGCCGAAGGGCGTCGTGCTCTCGCACCGCAACATGGTCGCCGGCGCCAAGAGCGTCGCCAGCTACCTCGAAAACACCGCCGACGATACCTTGCTGGCCGCCCTGCCGCTGTCTTTCGACGCCGGCTTCAGCCAGCTGACAACCGCTTTCCACGCCGGCGCGCGCGTCGTGCTGCTCAACTACCTGCTGCCGCGCGACGTCCTCAAGGCGCTGGCGAATGAACGCGTGACCGGGCTGACAGCCGTGCCGCCGCTCTACATTCAGCTGGCCGAACTCGACTGGCCAGCGGCAATCGGCGAGCATCTGCGCTACTTTGCCAATACCGGCGGTCGCCTGCCGCGCCAGACGCTGGCCAGCCTGCGCAGCCGCCTGCCGCGCAGCAAGCCGTTTCTGATGTACGGCCTGACCGAGGCCTTCCGTTCGACCTACCTGCCGCCCGACGAGGTGGATCGGCGTCCGGACTCGATCGGCAAGGCCATCCCGAACGCCGAGATTCTCGTCTTGCGCGACGACGGCTCGGCGTGCGCTGCCAACGAACCCGGCGAACTCGTCCATCGCGGCGCGCTGGTCGGTATGGGCTACTGGAACGATCACGAAAAGACCGCCGAGCGCTACCGACCCTTGCCGGCCAGCACACCGGGCCGCGCCAGCGGCCTGGTGCTGCCGGAAATCGCCGTCTTCTCGGGCGACACGGTGCGCAGCGACGACGAAGGATTCCTCTACTTCATCGGCCGCCGCGACGAAATGATGAAGACCTCCGGTTACCGGGTCAGCCCGACCGAAGTCGAGGAAGTGCTCTACGCGACGCAACTGGTCGGCGAATGCGTCGCCTTCGGCGTCGACCACCCGACGCTCGGCCACGCCATCCAGGTGATTGCCACACCAGTCGTAGACGGCGAGCTCGACACCGCGGCACTGCTTGCCGAATGCCGCCGGCGGATGCCGGCGTACATGGTGCCGGCGGCGGTGAGCGTGCGACCAGGCCCCTTGCCACGCAACCCCAACGGCAAGATCGACCGCAAGGCGCTGGCCAGCGACTTTCTCGCCAGTTCCTCGCCGAACGCGAGTACCAGCAACCGCCAAGGAAGCCGCACATGAGCCAAGCCGCCAGAAGCACGCCCAGACACGCCGCAATGAGCCAGTTTGCGGTCAGCAACGGCGAACTGCTGGTCGGCGGCACGCCGCTCTGCCGACTCGCCGCACGCCTCGGGCAAACGCCTTTCTATGCCTACGACCGGCAACTGCTGAACCGCCGCGTCGGCGAATTGCGCGCCGCGCTGCCGGCTTCGCTCAAACTGCACTACGCGATGAAGGCCAACCCAATGCCGGCGCTGGTCTGTCATATGGCCGGCCTGGTCGATGGCATCGACGTCGCCTCGGGCGGCGAATTGAAGGTCGCGCTCGACGCCGGCGCCGACGCGCGCGAGGTCAGCTTCGCCGGCCCCGGCAAACAAAGAGCCGAGTTGCGGCAGGCTGTCGCCGCCGGCATCCTGATCAATATCGAGTCGTTTCGCGAAGTCACCGAACTGGCCACGATCAGCGAGCAGATGGGTAGCACGGCGCGTGTCGCGGTGCGCGTGAACCCCGATTTCGAGCTCAAGAGTTCGGGAATGAAGATGGGCGGCGGCGCCAAGCAGTTCGGCGTGGACGCCGAACAGGTGCCCGAACTGCTCGCCGAGATTGGCCGTTCGGGGCTGGCCTTCGAAGGCTTTCACCTCTTTGCCGGCTCGCAGAACCTCAAAGCCGAAGCAATCGTCGAGGCGCAGAGCAAGAGTTTCGAACTCGCCTGCCGCCTGGCGCAATCAGCGCCGTCGCCAGTTCGTTTTCTCAACCTCGGCGGTGGTTTCGGGATCCCCTACTTCCCCGGCGAACAGGCTCTCGATCTGGCGCCGATCGGCGCCAATCTGGCGGCGATCGCCGACCAGGCGGCGCGTGAATTGCCAGCCGCCGAGCTGGTCGTCGAATTGGGGCGCTATCTGGTCGGCGAAGCAGGCATCTACGTCACCCGCGTCGTCGACCGCAAGCTCTCGCGCGGTCACACCTTCCTGGTCACCGACGGCGGTCTGCACCACCATCTTTCGGCGTCGGGCAATTTCGGCCAGGTGATCCGCAAGAACTACCCGGTGGCGATCGGCAACCGGATGGCGTCTAGCGAGCGTGAAACGGTATCGGTCGTCGGTCCGCTGTGTACGCCACTCGACCTGCTGGCCGACCGCATGGAACTCGCCAGCGCCGAAGCCGGCGACCTGGTGGTGATCTTCCAATCGGGCGCCTACGGCTTTAGCGCCAGCCCGCAGGCGTTTCTCGGGCATCCGGCTTGTCTCGAGGTGCTGGTTTGAACCGCGCATGCTGTTGTCTTGGCTGGCTGCAGCTACCGTGCTCGAGCGGCCTGGCCGGCGCCGGGCAAGGTCTGCTTTGAAATTCCTGCGCTTCGATCCCGGGTCTTGCTGTTTTCCGAGTCCGCTGGTTTCGCCCTTGCCTGAGACGCCCGCCTGGCCATCGCCCGCGCGCTGGTCCACGCCGCCCGCCCGCTACTCCTCGGCGAACCATTTCCGTCATTTCACGCGCGGCCGCTATGCGCTGCGCGAAGCGTTCAGACTGGCCGGGATCGGTCGCCACGGCGTGCTGCTGGCGCCAGCCTATCATTGCGTCACGATGCTCGACCCGGCGCTGGCGCTGGCTGCGGACATCCATCTCTACCCCCTTCAGGCCGACCTGTCACCAGACCAGGCGGCACTGGAAAGCCTTCTGGCGTCAATTCAGAAACCGGTCAAGGCGCTGCTCGCCACGCACTACTTTGGCATCGCGCAGGACTTCTCGCATTTGAAAGCGTGGTGCATCGATCACGACATCGCCTTGATCGAAGACTGTTCGCATGTACTTCTTACGGAGCGCTTCCGCGCCTCGGGCACCGGCATTCATGGCCATTTCGTAACAGCCAGCCCTTACAAGTTTTTCGCGTGCGCCGATGGCGGATTGCTCTACGCCGCTGACGCGCAGCGCCTCGACCCGGTGGCAACGACACCAGCACCGTTGATCGAAGAGTTGAGAGGCCTCAAGAACGCTGTGGAACGAAGTCGAGGCAGAAAACTCCCGTCCGGCAGCAGCCCTTCGATCGACGAGCGGCTTGAGTTCCTGAGCGCCAGGAAGCTGGACCTGGGTAAGGACCCGTTGATCGACCGCGATGGCCCGTCTTCCCTTTTTTCGGTGGCAGCAGCCACCACGAGTTCACTGCGCAGTTCTCGGTTTGTCGTTGACCATTCGTCGATCGACGACAATATCCGGCGCCGACGCGAGAATTACCAACGCTGGCTGCGAACCGTTGCCGCCGTCCCCAACTGCCACGCGCTATTCCCGATGTTGCCGGCAGACTGTACGCCCTATATGTTCCCCTTGCATATCGACCATCCAAACCCTCACTTCCATTGGCTGAAGCATCTCGGCGTGCCGATCTGGCGCTGGGACGAGATGGCCAGCTCGACCTGCGCGATCTCTCTGGACTATCGCCTGCACCTCCTCCATTTGCCATGCCATCAGGCGCTGACCGAAAGTCAAATGGATTGGATGACGGCCGCCTTCGAAAAAACCCTGCGTCACGTTGCCAAGGGAGTTCAGTGATGGGGTGGGAGATCCACAACGCCAAGACTACGTTCGCGAAGTTTGCGGACGAGTGGGACCAACTGAATGCCCGCTTATACGACTCCCACCCATTTGCTGACAGTCGTTTTCTCGGAGCGCTGTTGGATCATTTCGGCGACGGCAGCCAGTTGCTGTGCGTTCACCGAACAGGCGATCGCCTTTCGGGTGGCCTGATCCTTCAATCATGTGGACTTTGGCGGTATTCGAGCTTTCGTCCTTCGCAAAGACAGGCGATGGTCGTCCTGCTGGAAGACGCTTGCCTGCTTGCAAGCCTGCTGCCCGCGCTGCCAAGACTCACGTGGACGATCGAACTGTACGCGGTGGACCCGCGCTATGCGCCAGACCTCTCCAGCGTGACCTTGCCGCTAATCATCGAGGCACAGGCGCGAACGATCGGGATCGAGCTGGCTAACGGGTTCCCGGCTTACTGGGAAAAGCGCCCAAAGAAACTCGCTGCGAACATTGCTCGCTATTTCCGGCGAACGGAAGCCGAGTTCGGCGCTGATCGCGTGACAAGACTGATCGACGCGGCAGAAATGGACACCGGAGTAGGCCGTTTTGGCGCCATGGAGAGCGCCGGCTGGAAAGGTCAGGCGGGCACCGCCGTTTCGCGCGACAACGAGCAAGGTGCATTTTATCTCGACATCCTGCGGCGCTTTGCGTTGACCAACCAGGCCGCAGTCTACGAATTTCATATTGGTGACCAGCTGGCATCGTCGCGCCTGGTGATTTCCAACGACCGCATGCTGATCTTCCTGAAAACAACCTACGACGAATCGCTGGCACGCTTTGCCCCCGGTCGGCTGCTGCTGTACCGCGTCATCGAAGAGCAGTCCGCACTCAATTCCAGGCAGGCCATCGAGTTCTACACCAATGCCACCAGCGATCAAAAGGAGTGGGCCTCCTTCGCCTGCACCGTTCAGAACGTCCAGATCTTCCGGGGCCCCCTGAATGCGGCGGCGTTCTCGGTGCTGCGGGCCTGGCGGCAGAACCTTCAAGACATCAGGAACAGGGCATCAGCGGGTGAGTCGATAAGCAGCAATGTTGTACAGTGCAAGGACATCGAAGGCTTGCAGGAATATGACCTTGGCGAGTTCGCGGCCGAAGACAACTTCCAGGCGTCGACCGGCTGGTTCAAACTCCTGGAAAAACAGGTATTCCCGTCCGATGCGGGTGTGCGCTATTACTTGACCGCCGAAAAGAAAAATCCCCGGGTGATCCTGCCCGTACGATTGACGACCAGGGGAGTGGTCAAGAGTATCGAGTCACTAAGCAACTACTACACCGCGCTCTATGCGCCACTGCTGAGTCGAGAGGGCGACCCACTCGATCTGCAGAAGCTGCTCGCCGCCGCAGTGCACGACCACGGGAGTGTCCATGTGATCCGTTTCTCACCCATGGACCCGGAATCGGCAACGTACAAGGGGCTGCTCAGTGCCCTCAGAGCGAACGACTGGATCCCGTTCCAGTTTTTCTGTTTCGGCAACTGGTTTCTGAGGGTTGAAGGCAGCTGGGAAGACTACCTGAAAAAGCGCAGTGCCAACCTGCGCAGTTCGCTCAAGCGACGATGCAAGCGCTTTGCGGCTGAAGGAGGAACGCTTGAGGTGGTAACGACCATCGATGACAGCGAACAATGCATCGCGGCGTTTCAGGAAGTCTATTCGGCGAGCTGGAAAGTCCCCGAACCCTATCCCGAATTCGTGCCATCGCTGATCCGTCAACTCGCCACAGCGGGCATGCTCCGTCTCGGTATCGCCCGGCTAAGCGGGCGTACCATAGCGGCCCAGCTGTGGATCGTAGACAAGCAGAAAGCGAGCATCTACAAGGTGGCGTACCACGGCGATTTTGCCTCGTACTCGCCCGGAACGGTGCTCACCGCACACGTCCTGCAGCACGTCATCGACCTTGATCACGTCGCTGAAGTGGATTTCCTGATCGGCGACGACAAGTACAAACGATTGTGGATGAGCGATCGCCGCGAGCGCTGGGGAATCGTCGCCTACAATCCCGCCACGATCATCGGATTCGCTTTGCTGACCGTTGAGGTCGTCGGTCGGACGATCAAGACCGTCAGCACAGCGATCGGCCTCGGGCTGTCGCCAACCGGCTCGATCGGCAAGACTGTGGCGGCCGGCAGGAATGCCCTGAGCCGCATCGTTAAGCGCCGCCCGGCTGAATAGCAGCGACGGCGACGGTACTGCAAGCCGGCGCGCGGCCGGCTGCTCCGACTCATCGAAGCACGTCGCCTGCGCAGACCCATTCAAGCGCATCAACGAATGAGGTACAGTGCGATGTCGGGAAGGCCATTACCGTCTGCGGACACTGGCGCTTGCCGCGCACCGTGGTCACTCCTTCGCCGAGCAGGCGGCAGGCCAAGCGTGCGGACTTGCGCTGTCGTCGGGATCCCGCCGGCGCCGGCGAGATGGTCGTAGCATGCACGTCGAGAACACGCTCAGCAAGCGTAGCCCCTTGCCCGTCGCGTACCGGCCCACGGCAAACCTGATATGAATGGCGCGAGAAAATGATCGAACAAACTTCGCCGGCAAGCCCACAGACACTGCTCCTGGTCGACGACGAGCCGTCGATCCTCAGCGCCTTGCGACGGCTGTTCCGCCCCAGCGGCTATCGCATCCTGACCGCCGAGAGCGGCGCTGCCGGACTCGAACTACTCGGCAAGGAAGACGTCGACCTGGTCATTTCCGACATGCGCATGCCGGAGATGGACGGTGCGCAGTTTCTTGAACAGGTCCGTGCCGGCTGGCCTCGCGCCATCCGCATCCTGCTCACCGGTTACGCGGACATCGCGTCTACCGTCAATGCGATCAACAAGGGCGAGATCTACCGCTATATTTCCAAACCCTGGGACGACAACGATATTCTTCTAATCGTCCGCGAAGCCCTGGAACGCCGGCAGCTGCAGAATGAGAACAGCCGGCTTCTGGCCTTGACGCAGACCCAGAACGAAGAGCTCAAATCACTCAATACCGGTCTCGAGGCGCGGGTCAGCGAACGCACCGCCGAGCTGGAGCAAGTCGTTGGCTTCCTCAATGTCGCCAATGAAACGCTCAAGCAAGGTTTTCTGGTTTCGATCAAGGTCTTTTCGTCGTTGATGGAGCTGCGCGAAGGGTCCGCCGGCGGCCACGCCCGCCGCGTCGCCGACATGTCGCGCAAACTGGCTATCCGCCTTGAACTCGACGCCAAGGCGCAGCAGGATATCTTCGTCGCCGGCCTGCTCCACGATATCGGCAAGATTGGCTTCTCCGATGCGATGCTTGCCAAGCCGGTACCGAAATTGAACCCCGAAGAATTGGGACGTTACCGCAAGCACAGCCTGGCCGGTGCCAATGCCCTGCTGCCGCTGGCCGATCTGAAGAGCGTCGCCGACCTGATCCGTGCCCATCACGAACGCTTCGACGGCCAGGGTTTTCCCGACGGAATCGTTGGCCTGGGAATCCCGATCGGCGCGCGCATCCTGGCGGTCGCCAACGACTACGACGGATTGCAGATCGGCACCCTGTCGGAGAAACGCTTCAACGCCGACGACGCCAAGAGCCTGCTGGTGAAATCGCGCGGAAAACGCTACTGCCCGACGGTCATCGACGCTCTCCTGGAGATCCTTGGCGCGCCGCGCGAAGAAGCCGGCCAGACCTTGCGAGTTCCGGTCGACAAGCTCAAGGTCGGGATGGTCCTGGCGCGCGATCTGATGGCGCGTGACGGCACCCTGCTGCTGGCCACCGACTACCTGCTGGACGCCAACCTGGTTCGCGAGATTCAAGCCTACGCGCGGCGCGAGGACTTGCCTCTCGTGCTGCATGTCCGAACCGAAACCTAGCCACGTCAGGCGAGGAACCCGGAAATGACCCGCATTCTGATCGTCGACGACGAAGAGAACATTCTAAAATCCTTGCGCCGACTACTGGCGACGACGCCCTGCTCGGCGGCCGGCAAGGTCTTTCAGCTCACCGTCGATACCTTTGCTGACCCCTTGCAGGCTCTGGAAAGCGCCTTCGGTACGCCGTACCACCTGGTCCTTTCCGATTACCGCATGCCAGGTATGAACGGCGTCGCCTTTCTCAAGGAGTTTCGTGAACTGCAACCGAATGCAGCGCGGCTGATTCTTTCCGGCTACGCCGATCTGAACGGCCTGATCGCGGCGATCAATGAGGCCGGCATCGTTCGCTTCATTGCCAAACCGTGGAACGATTACGAACTGGTGACGACCATCGCGCAGGCGCTGGCGTTTCAGGAACTGCAGTACGAAACGGAGAAACTGGCCGACGAAGCGCGACTGCAGCAAGGCAGTTGCAGCGCCGAGGATTTCGAGCGCAAGCGTCTCGAAGCGCTGGAGCCCGGCATCACGCGCGTCCGTTGGGGGCCGGACGGCTCGGTCTTGCTCGAACCCGATTCGCTGAAGCGCGACTGAGACGCCCGCAAGGCTTGCCCCCTGGCGGCGCGAAAAGGCGCACAGGTCGGCTGCTAAGAGCGTATCGTTCGCAGACACGGTCGCCGAGGCAGCGCAGGCGGCGGGCGTTGCCGAAAGGCGCGACTCGCCGTGAAAAATGCCTGCTCCTTGAGGCGCGCTTCCTAACACCTAGCCATGGGCTTGCTGTGGACGAGACACCGGCTTCCTTTTCTAATCACGGACTATCCCTGGCTGCCTGGCTATCGCCAGCGGACTTGGCGAAGCTGTGTGCTTCGCTGAGCGTGCTGCTCGATTCTCCGGTCGCGCTCCAGGACCTGGCCGGCACCGTAATCGGCGGTGCCCGTGACCTGCCGGCCGACGCGCGAGTCGAGCTGCGACTCGAAACCGAGCTCATCGGCTACCTGCAAGCGCCGCAGGCCGCAGCGGCGGCGTGCCAGGCAGCGAGCAAGCTGATCGCGCAACTATTGCGCCGGGCGCCACACGGGCTTGCAGCCGCCGCCGACAGTGCCGACACGCCCGTGCCTGCCGAAACGCTGCCACGGCACAGTGGCGAGCTGGCGGAGGCGAAATACCAGGAACTATGCGCAGAAATGGACGACCGCGTCGCCGCGCAGGTGAAACTACTCGACGAGCGGCAGCGGCAATCGTACCAGGCGGAACGCCTCGCCTCGGTTGGCGAACTGGCAGCCGGCGTGGCGCACGAGATCAACAACCCGATCTCTTTCGTGCGCAGCAATCTGCGCACGGCCGACAGCTACCTCGGCAAATTCCATGACCTGGTGGCTGCGGTCAAGACGCTGCCGGGCGGCGAAACACTGGTCGCCGCCGCCGACCTCGACTTCATCCTCGAAGATTTTTCAGACTTGCTGCGCGACAGCGTTGGCGGCGTCGATCGCGTGGCGCGAATCGTCAGCGACCTCAAGGGTTTTTCCAATATCGACAAGCCCGAGGAGGACGTCGTCGACGTCAACCAACTGCTGGGCTCGGCGTGCAAGATGGCCGAAAAGAAGCTGCTGCCTGGCGCCAGGCTGGTCTGCGAGCTGCGCCCCCTGAAGCCGCTCCTGTGTTTGCCGGGCCATCTTGCGCAAGCATTTCTGGCGATACTCACCAACGCCGTCCAGGCCATCGAAGGCAAGGGAGCGAGCGGCGAGCTGCGGGTCGAAAGCCGTTTCGACGGCCAACAGGTGCTTATCGTCGTCAGTGACAACGGTGTTGGCATCGAGCGCGACTCGCTGCCGCGCGTTTTCGATCCTTTCTACACGACGCGGCCGGTCGGCAAGGGAACCGGTCTGGGACTGACCGTGACGCGTGACATCGTGCGCGCCCACGGTGGCGAGATTGAGTTCGACAGCGTGCCGGAGATCGGCACCACGGTCACCGTCAGGCTGCCGGATTGACCAAGGAGCAGCCAACGACTGTCCGCCGCAAGCGGCATCGGCTCGCCGATCCCCTGCTACAACTGGCGCTGGCCTGGGTAAGCGCCTTCCTCGTCGGCTGGCCGCTGATCCAGATTGCCGGCGCGCGGGGCACGGTCGCCATGTACCTCTACGTCTTCGCCACCTGGAGCGCCCTGATCGTGCTCAGCCATGCCGTCTCGCGCAGCCTGCGCCGCAGTCGGCGAGCAGACGGCAGCGACGACGATCCGGTGGACGACTGATGCTCGAGCACAGCTTCTCGCCATTCTGGCTGCTGGTCGCTATCCTGGCCTACATCGCCCTTCTCCTGGCGGTCGGCGCGTGGGCCGAACGGCGCGCCGCGCAGGCTCGCCAGGGAGCTGACCGGGGGTGGATATACGCTCTCTCACTGACCGTCTATTGCACCTCATGGACGTATTTCGGCAGCGTCGGCAGCGCGACCAACAACGGCATGCTCTACGCCACGATCTATCTCGGCCCGACGCTGGTGATGCTCGGCTCGTGGCAGGTCGTACGACGCATGATTCGCCTGCGCCAGCGCTACCATTTCGCCAGCGTCGTCGACCTGATCACGCAGCGTTATGGTCATTCGGTGAGCATGGGGGCGTTCATTACCGTCATCCTGCTGCTTGGCATGGTGCCCTACATCGGCCTGCAACTACGCGCCCTGGTGGAATCGTTCGCCGTCGTCAGCGGCCTGCAGCAGGATCATGCGCCGGCGGGGCTTTGGCAATTTTCCGACGAACTGATCGTCGTCCTGGTCGCCGTGCTCACCGGCGTCTTCGGGTTGCGCCGGGTCGATACGCGTGAACGCCAGCACGGACTGCTGGCGGTGCTGGCCGTCGAATCGCTGGTCAAACTGCTGGCCTTTGTCGCCGTCGGCGTCTTTGTCACCTGGGGTCTTTTCGACGGCTTTGCCGACATCCTGGCGCGCCTCGAAGCCGACCCCGTGCTGCGGCAGCGCTTCGTAGATGCGCCGCTGAGCGGCAACACCTACGTCACCTGGATGACCTACCTGGTCCTCTCGATGTCGGCGATCGTCTTCCTGCCACGGATGTTCCACGTGATGATCGTCGGCGGTCACGATGAGCGTCATCTGATGACCGCGATGTGGCTGTTCCCGCTCTACCTGCTGCTGATGTCATTTTTCGTATTGCCCATCGCGGTCGGCGGACTCCTCCTCGACTACCCCAGCGCGGCGGCAGACTGGCTGGTGATTCGCTTACCGTTCGACCACGGCGGCCCGGTCCTGACGCTGCTTGCCTTTCTCGGCGGTTTTTCGGCGGCGCTGGGAATGATCATGGTCGCCTGCACGACGATGGCGATCATGTTCTCCAACCACGTCGTCCTGCCACTGATCGACCGCGGCGGCGTCGGCGAGCACCTGCGCAGCGGTTTGCGACCGATCCGCTGGGCGGTGGTCTTTCTGATGCTGGCGGCGGCGTACCGCTTTCAGGAAGGCCTGGCCAACAGCTACTTGTTAATCCAGATGGGTCTGATCTCGTTTGCCGCGGTGCTGCAGTTCGTTCCGGCCGGCATCGGCGGCCTCTACTGGACGCGCGGCAACAAGCTTGGCGCCTGGTGGGGGCTGGCGCTGGGCTGGGCGACCTGGGCGTATACGCTGCTCTTGCCGGCCGTCGTCCGCAGTGGCGTCGGCAACGCGGACTGGCTAGGCGCCGGACCCTGGGCGATCGAATTCCTGCGGCCCGAAGCGCTATTCAGCCTGGAACTGGGGTCGCCGTACGCCAACACCGCTTTCTGGTCACTGCTGTTCAACGTCAGCGGCTACGTCGTCGGCTCGCTGCTCGGTGATCAGAGCAATGAAGAATCGGCGACGGCGCACGTCTACGCCAGAGCATTCGGCAAGCAGCGGCGACGCGCAGACGACCACGGCGGCGAATTGCGCATCGCTTGCGCGACGGTACGCGGCCAGATCGAAAGTCTCTTTTCGCGCTACCTGCCCGCGCACGAGGCCGCGCTGGCGATCGAACGTGTGCAACAGGGTGCGTTTACCGATGGCAAACGCAGCCTTTCCGGCGCGCGCTATCTCGAACTGGCAGCCCGTGCCGAGCGCACACTGGCCGGCACGATCGGCGCGGCGATGGCGCGCAAGGCGGCCAGCGAAACGCTGCGCCTGAGCGACGCCGAGACCGCGGAGCTGCACGCCACGCTCGCCAGCCAGCTTGCCGAACTACAGGTCACGCCACGGCAACTGCGCGAGCAGGTCGACTTCTTCCGCTCGCTACAGACGATGAGCGACACGCATGCGCTGGCCATGGGCGAAAAGATTGCCGCGCTCGAAGACGCTGTGCGGGCGCGCGATCTCGCCGATGCCGGCCAGCGCGAGAGCGAACAGCGCTTCCGCTCGCTGGCCGACAGCGCGCCGGTGATGATCTGGATGAGCAGCGACGCCGATGACCAGTGCTACTACAACCGCGCCTGGAATACCTTTACCGGGACGACCGCCGACGAACACACGCGAGCGGCATGGACACTGGTCATTCACCCGGACGACCGGGCGCCCGCGCTGACCCTGATCGACGAGGCGAAGGAGCAACGGACCGGCGGCGAACGCGTCCTTCGTTTTCGCCGGACGGACGGTGAATACCGGCAGCTACGGGTGCACGTCCTGCCGCGCTATGCCGCCACCGGCGCTTTTCTGGGAATCGTCGGATCGGCGGTCGACGTCTCCGACCTGCTCGCCGCCGAACAGACGCTGCGCCGCAGCAACGAACAACTCGAGGCGCTGATCAGCGAGCGAACCGGGGCATTGCAGCAATCGTGCAGCGACCTGCAGGAGCGCGAGCACACGATTCGCACGATCACCGATTCGGCTCAAGACGCGGTGGTGATGGTCGACGACCTGGGCCTGGTGTCGTACTGGAACCCGGCGGCCGAACGCTTGTTCGGCTGGACGCCAGCCGAAGCTCTCGGCCAAGGGCTCGCCGACTTCTTGTTGCCCGAGCGTTTCCGCGCCGCGCACCTGCTCGGCTACCACCGTTTCCAGCAAGGCGCGGCGGGAACTATGCTCGGCCGCAGCAGCGAAGTCATCGCGCTGACGCGAACAGGCGCCGAAATAGCGGTCGAGCTATCGCTGTCGTCGACGACACTGAAGGGCAAGCGGTACGCCATTGGGCTGCTACGCGACATTACCGAACGTCAGCAGGCGACCGCCGCACTGCGGCGCGAAACGACCTGGTCAGAAAGCATCATTCGTTCCGCCCCGACCTTGATCCTCGGTCTTGGGCGCTCCGGAGAGATCGTGCTGTTCAACGACTACGCCGAGAAACTGAGCGGCTTTGCTCGCGACGAGGTAATCGGCAAGAGCTGGAGCGAGCTGTTCATCCCGCCCGTCGATCGACATGAGATCGAGGCGATCATCGAGCAGGCCATCGAGAGCGGCGAAGTCGTACCGTTCAAGGAGCACCCAATCCTTGTCCGCGACGGCTCTGAGCGTCTGATCAGCTGGCACTCGCAGGTGATGCATGAAGACGGCGAGGCAAAATTGATTCTTTCCTTCGGCGTCGACGTGACCGAGCGCCGCCGTGCCGAAAGAGATCTGGAGCGAAATTTCCACGAGCTGAAGCTGCTCAACCAGCGTCTCGAAGAGGCACAGAACCAAGTACTGCAGTCGGAGAAGATGGCGTCGATCGGCCAACTGGCGGCCGGCGTGGCGCATGAGATCAACAACCCGGTGGGCTTTGTCAGCTCGAATCTCCAGACGCTGAAGACCTACAGCCAGCAGATGCTGCAGCTACTCGAGGCGTACGGGGCGGCCGAAGCGCTGATCGACGATCGCTCGACACTGGCCACCATCGCCGAGCTGAAGCAGGCGCTCGACCTCGAGTTCCTGCTCGAAGACCTGCCGGCGCTGATCCGGGAAAGCGAGGACGGCCTGCTTCGGGTCAAGAATATCGTGCGTGACCTGAAGGGCTTCTCACACGTCAGCGAATCGGCATGGCAGGCGGCTGATCTCAACGCCGGACTCGAGTCGACGCTCAACGTGGTCTGGAACGAGGTCAAATACAAGGCACGCGTAGAAAAAAACTACGGCCAGCTACCGCCCGTCGAATGTCTGGCGGCGCAGCTCAATCAGGTGTTCATGAACCTGATCATCAATGCCGTTCACGCACTCGACGAAAGCCGCGGCATGGGAACGATCACGCTATCGTCGGGTCATCAGGACGACTGGGCCTGGGTTGAAGTCAAGGACAACGGGCGCGGCATGAGCGAGGACGTACAACGGCGGATCTTCGAGCCGTTCTACACCACCAAGCCCGTCGGCCAGGGCACTGGACTAGGAATGTCGGTATCTTATAGCATCGTGCACAAACACCACGGTCGCATCGAGCTCGAATCGATGCCTGGAAGCGGCAGCCGATTCAGGGTCTGGATACCGATCAAGCACCGTGCCGTGGAAGAATTGGAATAACGCAAGGGAGATGGCAATGTCGCTTTCGGTTCTCGTCGTCGACGATTCAGCAATGGCCCGCAAGATGTTGATTCGCGCACTGCCGCCGGCTTGGGATATCACCATCACGCAAGCCGCGAATGGCGTCGAAGCCCTGTCGCATTACCGTCAGGGCGGCGTAGATGTCATCTTTCTTGACCTGACAATGCCGGAAATGGACGGCTATCAGGTCCTCGAAACGCTCCGGCACGAAGACCTCAACTGCCTGGTGATCGTCGTTTCGGCGGACATTCAGGCGGCTGCACAAGCGCGCGTTCGCGCCATGGGCGCGATCGCTTTCCTAAAGAAACCGGTCGACCCCGTCGAAGTCAGGGCGGTGCTCAAGGAATACGGACTCGTGTTATGACTATGGACTTCATCAGCGACGATCAACGCGAGGCCTTGCAGGAGGTCGCGAACATCGGCATGGGGCAGGCCGGCGCGTCGATCGCCCAGGTGCTCGGTGAGTTTGTCGAACTCTCGGTGCCACAGATCAGAGCCGTGGACGCGGCCGAGATCCCCGCCGCGCTGGTAGCGCTGGCCGGTGACGGCATCGCCTCGGCGGTCCGCCAGGCTTTTCTCGGCGAATTGCGCGGCGAGGCAATTGTCATTTTTTCGGAGCATTCGGCGCACGACCTCGCCGAACTGATGAGTTACGGAGACGCCCTGGACGCGCCCGCCAGCCGGGAATTGCTGCTCGACATCAGCAACGTACTGGTCGGCGCCTGCCTGGGCGGCATTGCCGAACTGCTGCGTGCCGAGATCGGCTTTTCGGCGCCGTCGCTGCTCGCTGACCAGGTATCCACCCACCAACTGCTTCAGGCCGAAGCGATCGCTGCCCGCTGCGCACTGCTGGTCGAAGTGCGCTTTGGGCTCGAACGACGGGTCTTCCGCTGCCATCTGATCATCCTCATGGCGGAAGACGCCGTCGCCGCTCTGCAGCGCGCGCTCGACCGCTTCATCGAGGAACTCTGAGTGACGCTGCCCGCCGCCGCCGCCACCTCTTCGGCGCTGCTCGAATCGCTGGTCGAGCGCATCGACGTCGGCGTATTCGCCGTCGACCGTGCCGGCACGGTAGCGCTCTGGAACCGCTTCATGGCCGTGCACAGTGGCAAGTCGAGCACCGCGATGCTCGGCCAAAACCTGTTCGCGATGTTTCCGGAGTTGCCGCGGGCCTGGCTGGAGAAGAAGCTGGAAAGCGTCTTCGTCCTCGGCAACAGCGCCTTCACGCTGTGGGAACTGCGGCCCTACCTGTTCCGCTTTCCCCACGACCGGCCGATCACCCGCGGGCTCGATGCGATGCGCCAGAACGTCACCTTCCTGCCACTGCGCGTTGCCGGCGGCGAGATATCGCTGGTCTGCGGCACGATCTTTGACTACACAGAAACGGCGATTGCGCAGTGCCGCCTGCACGAGGCGATTGCCGCGTTGAACACGGAAAAAGCCGCGCAAGGCGTCCTCATCGGCAAACTTGAAGCGGCCCAGAATCAGCTTTTGCAGTCCGAAAAAATGGCCTCGATCGGCCAGTTGGCGGCGGGTGTTGCGCACGAAATCAACAACCCGGTCGGCTTCGTCAACTCCAATCTGCAGAGCCTGAAGAAGTACTGCGAACAGATGCTGCACTTGATCACCACTTACCAGGCGGCCGAGGCGCAGATCGCCGATAGCGAGTTGCTGGCGCGTATCGCCGGATTGAAACAGACGCTCGATATCGACTTCCTGCAGGAAGATCTGCCCGAGCTGATCCGGGAAAGCGAGGATGGTCTGCTGCGCATCAAGAAGATCGTCGAGGATCTGAAGGACTTTTCGCACGTCGATGAATCGGAGTGGCAGTACGCTGACCTCAATGCCGGGCTGGACTCGACACTCAACGTGGTCTGGAGCGAGGTCAAGTACAAAGCCACCGTCGACAAGAACTACGGCCAGCTACCCGCCGTCGAGTGTCTGGCGGCGCAGCTCAACCAGGTGTTCATGAACTTGATTGTCAACGCCGCGCAGGCGGTCGATGAAAGCCGTGGCATGGGCAGCGTCACCCTGAGCACCGGCCATCAGGACGAGTGGGTCTGGGTTGAAGTCCGCGACAATGGTTGCGGCATGAGCGAAGACGTCAAACGGCGGATCTTCGAGCCATTTTTCACCACCAAACCCGTCGGCAAGGGGACGGGACTCGGCATGTCGGTATCGTACAACATCGTCGAGAAACACCACGGCCGCATCGAGATCGACTCGCACCCCGGCCAGGGTAGCCGCTTCAGGGTTTGGCTACCGGTCAGCCAGCCGGCAGCGACCGAGCCCTGACGACGGCGACCGCACGGGGCCTCGCTGGCAGCCGGGCCGGCGATCGTGCGCCGGCAATCCGGGAAGCGCATGCCGCCTGCCTACCGACTTGCCGCGCAGCCGATCGGTCTGCGGTGGGCGGAGCGGGCACTCAATAAGTGTCGCTCCAGGGCGCCGCCCTGCCAAAGAAGTAGCCCTGCGCATAATCGACGCCCACTTCGCACAAACGGTCGACGACCGCCTGGCTGGCGACGCATTCGGCGACCGTCTCGATTCCCAGCGCATGACTCATCTCGTTGATCGCGAAACACGCCCGCTGTGCTGGAAAGCGGTGGTCGGTAAACTGCCCTTCGATCAAGTCGACGAAACCTTCGTCGCTCAGCGAATTGGCCGAGAGGTTGATCGCCAGCATGGCGTCGGCCCGACCGATGCCATTTTCGTACTCCAGAAAAGCGTTGCGGATCACCCAACGATCAATGGCGGCCATCAGATCGTAGCGCTCGGCTGCCGGAATGAAAGCCGCCGGCAGCACCACAGTTAACCTGTTTGCGGCCGATTGCCCTCGTCCACGACTCGCAGCAGAGCCTCGTAACGAACCGCTCGGAAGCGTTTGCCGACCGCGCCGAGGGTTTCGCTGTGGCGCCGAAGCGTCTCGGGATCGTCGTGCTAATAGACGTGAACCCGGTTGCGACCCAGTTCCTTGGCCATGTAGCAGGCGGCGTCGGCGCGGGCCAGGAGCTGCGCGGTGTTGCAGGTTTCCGCGGTGATTGCGACCAGGCGAATACTGACGCCGATCTGATAGCTCTTGCCTTCCCAAATGAAACGGTGCTGTCGAATATTCCGTACCATCTCCTGCGCGATGAGCTGCGCGCGCTCCAGCGGACAATTCTCCTGCAGCAGGGCAAATTCGTCGCCGCCGATTCGCGCCAGGGTATCGCGATCGCGGACCATGCCGGCCAGAATGGTGATGATTTGCTTGAGCAGTTCATCGCCGGCGGCATGCCCGGCACTGTCGTTCACGACCTTGAACTGATCCAGGTCGAGGTAGCACAGAATGTGCCGCGCACCGTGCTGCTGGGCGCTGCCGACCGCTCGTTCCAGTCGCCGCTCGAACTCGGGTCGATTGATCAGGCCGGTCAGCGCATCGTGGGTGGCGTCATGCGCCAACTGGCGCGTCAGCTGGCGCGTCTGGGTGACGTCGTGGAAGACCAGCACGGCGCCCAGGGTCTGGCCATCTCGCCCACCTATCGGCGCCGCCGAATCGTCGACTTCGTATTCGCTGCCGTTGCGCCCGAGCAGTACGGAGCGATTCGGCATGCTCACCACGCGCCGCTCCCGGAGGCAGCGCTGCACGGGATCCGGGACGGTTTCGCGAGTCTGCTGGTTGACGATCCGAAAGACGTCTTCGACACGCTGGCCCTTGGCGTCAGCCTCGTTCCAGCCAGTCAGCGCCTCGGCGACCGGGTTCAGATAATCGACGCGCGCCCGCGCATCAGTCGTGATAACCGCGTCACCGATCGAATGCAGGGTGACCTGCGCCCGCTCCTTGGCTTCGAACAGCGCCAATTCGGCACGCTTGCGCTCGGTAATCTCGATGCTGACTCCGACCAGTTGCTCGATCTGCCCCGTGGCGATGGTGATCGGCGCCTTGATGACGTGGAACCAGCGGCTCTCGCCGCTCGGATCAACCAGTCGCAGTTCACGCTCTAGCCACTCCTGCTGCCCGTCAAGGATCGCCTGGTCGTCGCCAGCCAGCGTACGCACCGCTTCAGCATCGGCAAGAAAGTCGGCGGCGCAGTGCCCGACCATCTCCTCGACGGTCCGATGAAGACTCGCCGCAAGACTGCGGTTGGCCAAGCTGATCCGACCCTGCCGGTCAATGACAAAAATGAAATGCGGATCGGCGTCGATGACCGTTCGCAGAAAGGAACGCTGCTCTTCGATTTCCGTCTGCGCGCGTACCAGACGCTCAAGCAGATGAACGTTCCGAAAGCAGGCCGCGATGCTGCCCAGGAAGACGTCGAGCAGCGCACGATCGAGCGCCGCCAGCGCCGCTCCGGATTCCAGAAAAATCGCCACCTCGTGGTCGACCGACGCGCGCAGGTACAAGACTGCGCAATCGCCAAAGACGTGCTGTCGGCGTGTCACAGCGGCCAGCACAGCCTTCGCGACGCGCCTCTCCGGGACGCCGCTCAACGCCAGCGCAGCACAGCCGGCATGGCGGCCGGCGGCACCAACCACCTGCCACTCGGCGGCGGCACGGCCGGGCGCCTCCCACCGGCTGCAGACCAGGCCATCGACCGGCAACTTCAGCAGGGCCGCCAGTTGCTTGAGAACGCTATTGGCCAGACTGACGATGTGGTGTTCCTCGATCAACTCGGCGGCCGCGTGCACGATCAACTCCAGGCCGCGCCGCTGCTCGGCAATGGCATGTAGTTGCTGGTACGAGCGCAGCGCCGTGCTGACCACGGTGATCAGACGGGTGTGCGTGAGTTCGCCTTTGCTGCGATAGTCGTTGATGTCATATTTCTCAATGACCATCAACTCGGGCGCGTAGCCCGGCTCACCGGTGCGCAGGATCAGCCGGCATTCGACCAGTCGCAGGTGGTCACGTATGTAGCCGACGAGTTCGAGTCCGGCCTGCGCCGTCTCCATGACCACGTCAAGGAGCGCAACGGCGATGTCGGGGTTCGCCGCCAGCAGCGTACGCGCTTGCGTACCGCTGTAGGCGTGCAACAAGTGCAGTGGCCGGCCAAGAACCTGGCGGTCGTGCAAGACCAGCCGCGTAACGCTGTGCACCTCCGGATCGTCGTCGACAACCAGCAACTTCCACGGCGGTAGCGCGCTTGAAAGCGTGCTCGGCGAGTCGGCGTCGTTCGTCCAACAAAGCAATTCATCGTTCATCGGGGGGAGGTTCCTGGGCCGGTCTGGCGAGTGCTATCCGAGGCACGACCGGCTGTTCTTGGGCGATTGCCGGAAAATAAGATACCGGATGCTGCCGGGCTATCGATCGTCTTCAAAGCGCAACCGCACGCGCACAGTCGAAGCAAGTAACTGTTGTCGCGACACGCAAGACGGGCGAAAAGACCAGCACCTGGATATGGCATTTGACAGATATCTCCTTGGCGTGGGCCGGCGCCGAACACCGAGGCAAACGCTTATTCGGCGCCACACGATAGCGGGATTATAAGCAATGTGCGAACGCGAACCGCCGCCAGCCGCTGGCGGCCACGCGGCCAGCAGCTGGCCGAGCCAGCCTGGGGGATCTGGCGACATGGGCCAAGCGGCGCACCCTGACGGGCAGCGACCGATCGCCCTGAAAACGTCGAATCCCGACATCAACGGCTGTCTGCAGGTGGCCCGGGCGAAAGGGAACAAGGCGGGCTTTTGCGCTCAGCCAAGGCCTCGCGCCGCCGCTCCTGAAAACAAAAAACCGGCCCATGGCCGGTTCTTCGGTTCTTCTTAACTACTTGTTTTTGTTGGTCGGGGCGCCGGGATTCGAACTCGGGACCCCTTGCACCCCATGCAAGTGCGCTACCAGGCTGCGCCACGCCCCGACAACCCGCGAATTATAACCGAAATCCCGCGGCCAACGCTCAAACGCGCAGCATTTCTGCGATGCTCAACAGCTCGACGCGCAGCACTTCGTCAGTCAGCGCCGACGCGCGGGGAGTAAGCGCGGGCTCAGGCTCGGCGTCGCCAAGACGATTGCGCGCGCCACTGATCGTAAAACCCTGACTATAAAGAAGCTCACGGATCCGACGTACCAGAAGAACTTCGTGATGCTGATAATAACGGCGATTGCCTCGGCGCTTGACCGGCTTGAGCTGCGCAAACTCCTGCTCCCAATAGCGCAGGACGTGCGGCTTCACGCCACACAGCTCGCTGACCTCGCCAATCGTGAAGTAGCGCTTGGCCGGAATTGCCGGCAATGGCTCATCGCCGTTGTCTCTAGGACTGGCTTCCATCATAAGCGTGCTCCACTTCGGCCTTCAGTTTCTGGCTGGCATGAAAAGTAACCACTCGTCTTGCCGTGATCGGAATTTCTTCGCCGGTCTTGGGATTTCGGCCGGGCCGCTGCGGCTTGTCGCGCAGCTGAAAATTGCCGAATCCCGACAACTTGACGCCGTCGCCACGCTCCAGCGCATTCCGGATTTCCTCGAAAAAAGCCTCGACCATATCCTTGGCCTCGCGCTTGTTGAGGCCAACTTTCTCGAACAGCAAGTCCGCGAGCTCTGCTTTGGTAAGCGTCATTCCCCCCCCTCTCAGACGCGAAGCTGCGCCGCGAACGCCTCTTGCAGATAAGCCAGCAACTGTTGCATGGCGGCATCGACTTCGGCTTCCTGCAATGTTTTTTGAGTATCTTGCATCATTATGCGGAAGGCAAGGCTTTTCTTGCCGGCGTCGACACCGCGCCCGACATAGACGTCGAACAGACTGATTTCTCGAACTATTTTCGGGCGATTGACGGTCATCGCAGCGATCAGCTGCTGCAACTCAAGCGCCTGATCGACGACAATGGCCATATCCCGAATGACAGGTGGTTGCCTGGAGACTTCACCGTAGCGTGGCAGCGTCGCCAGGACAACGGCATCAAGTTCGAGTTCGAAAAGCACCGGCGCCAGCGGCAAATCATATTTCTGCTGCCACTGTGGATGCAACTCGCCAAGGAAGCCAATCGCCTGGCCATCGACCAGAACGCGCGCACTTCGCCCGGGATGCAGGGCCGGATGATGAGTCTTCTCGAAGCTTGCCTGGCGCGGCGCGAGGAGTTGTTCCAGGTCGCCCTTGAGGTCAAAGAAATCGACCTTGCGCGCCGCAACTCCCCACTGCTCGGGCAAAGCCGTCCCGTAAGCCAGGGCGGCCAGCTTCCAGGGTTGCCGAAAGCCGGCAACCGGAGCGCCTTGCGGGTCGCGGCCGAAGCAACGCCCGGTCTCGAAAAAGCGCGCCCGACTCTGCCGACGTTTGAGGTTGGTGGCGACGTTGGCGAGCAGACCACCAATCAGCGTCGAACGCATCACGCTCAACTGACTGGCAATCGGATTGGCCAGACGAATCAGCGCGCCGTTGTCGGCAAAATCGCGTTCCCACGCCTCTTCGACGAAAGCGAAGTTCACCACCTCCTGATAGCCGGTGTCGGCGAGAAGCTGCCGAATGCGCGCCCGCGACCGCGATTGCTCGGTCTGCGGCAGCATCGACAACAGGCCCACCGGCGTCGGCGACGGAATGTTCTCGTAGCCATGCAGCCGCGCCACCTCTTCGATCAGATCTTCCTCGATTTCGAGGTCAAAACGATAGCTTGGCGGGGTGACGATGAAATCGTCCTGATCCTTGACAAACGACAGGTCGAGGCGCGCCAGCAAGTCGCCGATACGCTCACTGCTGAACGTCAGGCCAAGAACTTTGGCGACCCGCGCTGGACGCAGACGAACCGAGCATCGCGCGGGCAATTCGGCCAGACCTTCGCTCACCGGCCCGGCCTGGCCGCCACAGATGTCGAGCATCAGGCGCGAAGCGCGTTCGAGAGCGCGGCGGCTACCGCCAAAGTCGACGCCACGCTCGAAGCGATGCGAGGCGTCAGAGACAAAGCTGTAGCGACGCGCGCGCCCGGCAATCGCCTTCGGCGCAAAGAAGGCGGACTCGAGGAACACCTCGGTGGTCGCCAGGCTGATGCCGCTTTCTTCACCGCCCATGATCCCGGCCATTGCCACCGGGCCGCGCTCATCGCTGATCAGCAGTACATCCGGCTGCAACTCCAGGGTCTGCTCGTTGAGCAGGGTGATCTTTTCGCCGGCCTGCGCCATGCGCGCATGAATGGCGCCCTGCAACCGGCTATTGTCGAAAGCGTGCAGGGGCTGGCCAACTTCGAGCATCACGTAGTTGGTGATGTCTACCAGCGCTGAAATCGGACGGATACCGCTACGTTCGAGGCGGCGACTCATCCACGTTGGCGTCGCCGCGCGGGCGTCGACGCCGACAATCACCCGCCCGCAGTAGCGCGGACACGCTTCTGGAGCATCCAGAACGACTTCGCGCTGACTGTCGATCGTCGCTGCCACGGTCGCGACCTGGACAAGACGCGCCGGCGTTCCGGTCAGCGCGGCGACCTCGCGAGCAACGCCTTCCAGCGACAGGCAGTCGGCCCGATTTGGCGTCAGCTTGAGGGTCAGCAGGCGATCGTCGAGGTCAAGATGGCGACGGATATCGACGCCCACCGGCGCGTCGGCGGCCAACACCAGCAAGCCCGCTGCATCGTCCGCCGTGCCGAGTTCCTTGGCCGAGCACAACATCCCCGAAGACTCGATGCCGCGCACCTTGGCGATCTTGATTTGCAGGCCGCCGGGCAGTTCGGCGCCGGGCAAGGCACACGGAACCTTGATGCCGGGCGCGGCATTCGGCGCACCGCAGACGATCTGCAGAGGCTCGCCCGAACCGACGTCGACCCGGCAGACCTTGAGGCGATCGGCGTCCGGATGCACGCCGACCTCCAGCACCTGCGCGACGACGACCTTGTTGAAGGGGGGGGCAACGGTCGCCTCTTCCTCTACCTCGAGACCAGCCATGGTCAACAAGTGCGAGAACTCATCGCCCGCGCAAGCGGGATCAACGAAAGTGCGGAGCCAGGATTCAGAGAATTTCATGAGTACAACATATCAGGTGGAATCATTGTCAGACGCATCGTCAGGCGCGCTCAGGCGAACTGTCGCAGGAAACGCAGGTCGCCGTCGTAGAACAGGCGCAGGTCATTGATGCCATAGCGCAGCATCGTCAAGCGATCCGGCCCCATGCCAAAAGCAAAACCGAGATACTTCTCGGGATCGATGCCGACGTGCCGCAAGACGTTCGGATGAACCATGCCACAACCGGCGATCTCCAGCCAGCGGCCCTGCAGCGCGCCGCTCATGAAAGCCATGTCGATCTCGGCCGATGGTTCGGTGAAGGGAAAAAACGACGGACGGAAGCGCACCTGCAAGTCGTCGCTCTCGAAAAACCGACGCAGGAAGTCGGCAATGACACCTTTCAGGTCGGCAAAGCTGACGCTCTGACCAACCCACAAGCCCTCGACCTGATGGAACATCGGCGAGTGCGTGGCGTCGGAATCGACGCGATAGACGCGCCCCGGCGCGATCACGCGAATCTCGGGCATGTTTTCCGCGCCGGCATGCCGCGCCAGGTGCGCCTGCATGTAACGGACCTGGATCGGGCTGGTATGGGTGCGCAGCAGCACGCCTGGCGCGACCCCGCCGGCCTCGTCCTGCAGATAGAAGGTATCGTGCATCGAACGTGCGGGATGATCTTCGGGCGTGTTCAGCGCCGTGAAGTTCTGGAAGTCAGCCTCGATTTCGGGACCATCGGCGACGTCGAAACCAATCGAGCGGAACAAGGCCTCGATACGTTCCAGCGTCCGCGTCACCGGATGCAGGCCGCCAGCTGACTGGCCACGACCCGGCAGGGTGACATCCAACGCCTCCTCGGCCAGCCTGGCGTCCAACGCCATCCGGCGAATCGCCTCACGACGCGCGTTGAGCACCGATTCGACGGCGCCTTTGACCCGATTGATCGCCGCCCCGGCGGCCTTGCGCTCGTCGGCCGGCAGTTTACCCAGGCCCTTGAGTAATTCCGTGACCTGACCGCTCTTGCCGAGGTAACTGGCCTTGATCTGCTCGAGGACGTCGGGGTCGTCAGTCGCCGCAAAGGCGACCGACGCCGCTTGGACTATGTGATCGAAGTTGTGCATGGTTCACCGAAAAAAAGGAGGCTGACGCCTCCTTTCTTGACGCTCATCTGCTTCAGGCGTCGAGTTGAGCCTTGGCCTGTCCAGCCAGAGCAGCGAAGGCCGGCTTATCGAAAACCGCCAGATCAGCCAGGACTTTGCGATCGACTTCGATCTGCGCTTTCTTGAGGCCATTCATGAAGGTGCTGTACTTCATGCCGAGTTCCCTGGCCGCCGCGTTGATACGGGCAATCCACAGACTGCGGAATTGGCGCTTGCGCTGACGGCGGTCACGGTAAGCGTATTGACCGGCCTTCATCACCGCCTGCTTGGCGACGCGATAGACGTTCTTGCGGCGGCCGCGATAACCCTTGGCGAGGGCGAGAATTTTCTTGTGACGCGCGTGCGCCGTTACACCACGTTTGACTCTGGGCATCTTTTATCTCCTCAAGCGTAAGGCAGCATGGAACGAACCATGGCCTTGTCAGCAGCATGCACTTCGGTCGTCCCGCGCAACTGGCGTTTCGTCTTGGTGTCTTTCTTGGTGAGAATGTGCCGCTTGAACGCATTCGCGCGCTTGATACGTCCGCTGGCGCTGACCGTGAAGCGCTTTTTCGCGCCGCTTTTGGTCTTCATTTTGGGCATTTTTATGCTCCATTTATAAACATGCTGGCAGGTGTCTCCCAACGGGAGCACTTCGAACCCGACACCACTTGTTTTTACTGCAAGGACTTGCTCATTCAAATACGAGTTGAATGTTTGAACCCACGATCACTGCGCCTTCTACTCTACTACTGCAGCTTCTTCTTGTTCGGGGTCAGCACCATGATCATTTGACGGCCTTCCATCTTGGGCATCTGCTCGACCACCGCGACTTCCATCAGGTCAGCTCTGATGCGCTCGATCTGACGCATGCCGATATCCTGGTGCGCCATTTCGCGCCCACGAAATCGCAAAGTAACTTTGACCTTGTCGTCTTCTTCGAGGAAACGCGTCATGTTGCGCAGTTTGATCTGGTAGTCGTTCTCGTCGGTACCCGGACGCAACTTGACTTCCTTGACCTGTACCTGCTTCTGCTTCTGCCGCTGCTCGTGCTGACGCTTCTGCTCCTGGTACTTGAACTTGCCGAAATCGACGATTCGGCAAACTGGCGGGCGCGCCATTGGGGCGATCTCGACCAGATCGAGCCCCGCCTCCTCGGCCAGCGACAACGCCTCCCTGGCACTCATGACCCCCAACGCCTCGCCCTCTTCCCCGACGAGACGGACTTCCAGTGCGTTGATTTCTCCGTTAACGCGTTGCGCCTTTTGCAGTGCGATGGTTCAGCTCCTTGTCTTGACAAAAGTTAGACCGTGCCACGTCGCGCGGCAACTTCGTCAAGAAGTCGCCCGGTTAGAGCCTCGATCGACATTTGTCCGAGATCCCCACCACCGCGTGTGCGCACGGCCACCAGGTTTGCTGCCACTTCCTTGTCGCCAACGACGATCTGATAGGGCAGCTTGTTCAAGCTATGTTCTCGTATTTTATAGGTAATTTTTTCGTTGCGCAAATCTGCTTCGACTCGCAGTCCGGCATGGCGCAGGCTTGCCGCCACTTGGGCGGCGTACGCGCCTTGCTTCTCGGAAATATTGAGCACTACGGCCTGCGTCGGCGACAGCCACAGCGGCATGGCGCCAGCATAATGCTCGATGAGGATACCGATGAAACGCTCCAGCGAGCCGAGGATCGCCCGGTGCAACATCACCGGAATGTGCCGCTCGTTGTCCTCGCCGGCATAGTGCGCGTCAAGGCGCTCCGGCAAGGCAAAATCAAGCTGCAGGGTACCGCATTGCCAGACCCGGCCCAGGCAGTCACGCAGCGAGAACTCGATCTTCGGTCCGTAGAATGCGCCCTCTCCAGGCTGCAGATCGTAGCTCAGACCTTTGGCAGCAAGGCCCTCGGCGAGAGCGACTTCGGCCCGGTCCCAGACCTCGTCCGAACCAATACGCTTGTCGGGCCGCGTCGACAGCTTGACGAGAATGTCGTCAAAGCCGAAATCGGCATAGACCTCCTGTAAGAGATCGATGAAAGCCGTGGTCTCCGACAAAACCTGCGCTTCCGTACAAAAGATGTGAGCGTCATCCTGGACAAAAGCACGGACGCGCATGATGCCGTGCAGCGCTCCGGACGGTTCGTTGCGATGGCAAGAGCCAAACTCGGCAAGCCGCAAAGGCAGATCGCGATAGCTGCGCAAGCCCTGATTGAAGATCTGGATGTGCCCGGGGCAGTTCATCGGCTTGATCGCGTAATCGCGGTTTTCCGACGCTGTCGTAAACATGTGCTCGGCGTAGTTCTCCCAGTGACCCGAACGCTCCCACAAGGAGCGATCCATGATCATCGGCGTCTTCACCTCGCTATAGCCGTTACGGTCGAGCAGGCGCCGCATGTACTGCTCGACTTCCTGCCAGATGACCCATCCCTTCGGGTGCCAGAAGACCATCCCCGGCGACTCTTCCTGCAGATGGAAGAGATCCAGTTGCCGACCGAGCTTGCGGTGATCGCGCTTCTCGGCCTCCGCGAGCATGTGCAGGTAGGCTTCCTGATCTTCCTTGCGCGCCCAGGCAGTACCGTAGATGCGCTGCAACTGCTCGTTGCGATGGTCGCCGCGCCAGTAGGCGCCGGCCAGCTTCATCAGCTTGAAGACCTTCAACTTAGCCGTCGACGGGACGTGCGGGCCACGGCAGAGATCGACGAAGTCGCCCTGGCGATAGAGCGAGACCTCCTGATTCTGCGGGATCGCGCCGATCAGTTCGGCCTTGTAGTGCTCGCCGATCGACTCGAAGAAAGCGACTGCGGCATCGCGCTGCCAAACCTCGCGGTGCACGGCAATATCGCGCCGCGCCAATTCGCCCATGCGCTTTTCGATCGCTGCCAGATCGTCGTTGGTGAACGGACGCTGATACGCGAAATCGTAGTAAAAGCCGTTGTCGATCACCGGGCCAATCGTCACCTGCGCCGTTGGAAAGAGTTCCTTGACCGCGTACGCCAGCAGGTGTGCGGTCGAGTGCCGGATCACTTCGAGGCCGTCCGCATCCTTCTCGGTGACGATCCCCAACTGTACGTCGCCGCTGATCGAGAAGGACGTATCGACCAGCCGGCCGTCGACCTTGCCGGCCAGCGCCGCACGCGCCAGACCCGCGCCGATGCTTTGCGCGACTTCGGCAACCGTAACCGCTTTTGCGAACTCCCTTGTCGAACCGTCAGGCAGTGTGACCACCGGCATAGCGAAACCCCAGCGTGAAAATTTAGAAAGCCACCGGAAAGGACCAATGGAAAAGCCAGAGCCCGGCTCTGGCTTGCAGGTGTGTGACGCGCGCCAATCCGACGCCGGGCGGGAACCGGCTACCACGGCCGCGAGCGCTGGATTCTAGCACACCCCCCCGGCGCAACAGCTAGCGTGAATGAACCCCAAATTCCGCGATTGGAATTCTTGCCGACCTGATGCCGGGGCTCTGCCCTACGCTGGAGCACCTCAAGGCGCGAGTTAGCCTGCGCCAGAGCGTGCTGAAGGTCGCTGAGCAGTCAAAAGCGGGACGAAAGGATCCCAATGGCATTGCTGACGCGAATTCTGGGCGAACCGATCCTCGCGCATCGCGGCGCGGGGGAGTTTTTTCCGGCGTGTCGAGAGAGAACGGGCGCTTGCTATGGAGGACTTGCCATGGCCTGCGCGAAGCTACGGGTGCGAATGCTGTGGAATAAGTCGACGGTGTCGCCGGCGACCTTCAACACCCATGCCCCGGCATGGCGCACGACCTTGCCCGGCAGATGAAACAGACGCCAGCGAACGGTAGCGACTTTGTGGCGTTGCCAGGCGGTGTCCAGGGCGGCCTGCTTGAACAGGACGAACAGGTTGTGGGCGATGACGCCGATGCGGAAAAAGGCGGCGTTGGCGGCAAACTGTCCGCAGGGCATGCGCTCCATGCCGAAGCCGATCTTCAGTTCCTTGATCCCGTTCTCGGAAGTTTCGCCGCGCTGGCGATACCAGATCAAGGTGTCTGCGGTCGATTCGACCCGATTGCTGACAATGACGTGGTATTTCGGTGCGTCGTCGAACAGCTCGGCCTGCCGTCGATATTTGACGACGATCAAGCGGAACGCTTTCCTGGTCTCGTTCATGCTGTGCAGCGTTTCGGCCACGGCACAGTCCGCGTAGGTTTTCCAGGCGGCTTCGGGGATTCCGGCAATGGCCTGTTGGGTCGCCCCATCCAGCCGTCCACCGATGGCGAAGGTCTTGCCGGTGTCTTCGCAGTAGTTGACGATGTCGGCCTGATAGCCGGCCGAGTCCAGGCGGACATGGGCAATGCGATGCCCTTTGGGCAGGCGTGCTTCGCACGCCTGAATGAATTCGAAGTTCTCTGTCGCCGGGGCGATATTGCCTTCCCGAAACTCGTCGAAGATCACGATACCGGCTTCAGCCAGATGCCCGATCATCGGCATGTAGCCTTGCTCTCCCTTGTACGTGTGCTGCGCCGCTTCCTTTTCGGCGACGATCTGCGAAGCGTCACCATCCAGCGTATGGGCGATGAGACCACTCTGCCGAAGCCGCGTCGCCACGACGCGTCGGTTGATGCGATCCAGCCCGGCAAGTCCGTCGCCGGCACCGGTGCGGCGCAGCCAGTCGCCTACGGCGTCGGTGCTGGGCAGCGCATCCTGCTTGAGGAGATGGCCCAGGGCGGCGTCGTTCTTCAGCGTCCGCAGGTCTTCCAACGAACGACCACCACCGGTCAGCATGAGCACCAGCGGGGTGACATAGGCACTGGCTTGATAGCCGCGCCGACTGCCGGGCTTGGGCATCTCCGTACCCAGCCACCGATTCAATCCCAAGCCGCGCACAAATTCGCCGAACAGCACCAGCCCGGCATTCGCCGTCAGCAGTTCGTCCGTCGCTTCAACCTTGAACGGAAGCACCGTTTGTGCCAGAGTTCCCATCGCCCCGCCTCCTTTGCTCTCCAAATAGGTGACTGTCTCAGTAACATCACTCTACCCAAGATCAAGGCTTGGCGGGGCATTCCCGCTATCTATTCAGATTGAATCGCGGAACCCGGGATGAACGGCTCCTTGGTCTGGCCATCCTTACTGCCGGCGATGAACGCGGTGATCGTCGGGCTGCTGCTCTACTCACCGTAATCGCGCTGATCGTGCTCGCCTGGCGCCATCGGCACCAAGGGCACGCCGACGTGTCCACAGCCCGGCCCTTGCGCTACGGCAGCTGACAATCTCACTTGCCGGCGTTGCCGCCGGGCCTGCCCGCCATTGGACCGATATAGCGGCGTGCAACGACGACGTTATCGATGTAGAGATGCTGGTCGTACGGCGATTGAGCGGTGCCGCCATGGTAGACGTCCAGCCAGACCGTCTCGATGTGCAGCGCGTCGATGGTACGCAATCTGAGATTCTGGCGCTCCATCAACAGACGCCCGTCGAGCCAGACACGCAACACGCCGTCGGCCAAACCCGGGGTGTTCAAGCGCACCTGCTGCTCTATCGAGTACCAGCGATTACGCTGCAACAGAGCGCCCGGCCAGCTCCAGGGGTCGCCATAGGCGCTCTCCATGTCAGCATGGTAAGCGTAGGTACTCAGTTGGGTCAGCCCGTGCAGCGGATGATCCGCCGGGAAAGCGCGAAAGAAACCGCCGCGCAAGGCCCAGCCGTTGGTTCCGTCCGAACGCCTGCCTCCCCAGCCAGCCTTGCCGTAGGTACCCGCCAGGCCGGGTAATTTGCCGCCGTCGACGGTCGGATCCCAATCGTCGCCAAGGCGCAGGTAATAGCGAAAGAACAGCTCGTCAACCTCTCCGCCGTGGTCCTTGAGCAAGACGCGCAGGTTGGCGCCGTAGTGGGCCCCCTTTTTGATCTTGACGCGCAGTGCCTTACCGACAAGTGGCTCGAACCGGCGGTCCCAATCGGCACTGACCACGTCGAACTCACCCACCGGATTCTTTTCCCAAGGCCAAACCCAGCGCAGCCACTCCTCGAATCCCGCGGCAAAGACGACGTCTGAATTGGTCGCGATTCCCTCGTCGGCCGGATAGTCAGCAGCCAGACCGCGGCGCTCGGGTGACGCTGGAAAGGCTGGCACGGCGACTTCAAAGATGCCGATGCGCAGGTCCTTGCCGCGCGGCGCAAGCAGGCTAGACAAGACCAGCTGGGCACTCTGAAGACGACGCGCCGAAAGGTCGGCAGGAAGCTGAAACTGCACCAGCGAGACCACCGACCCCGACACCTGCAGCGCGTCGAGCGTTCCCAACGAGCGGCGGGTCGAGCAGTCCAATTGGGTATCGGCCGTTGGCTTGAGGACTTGCCGACGACCGTTATCCATTTCAAGAATGAGGACTGGCCAATCGCTTTGGCTCTTCCCTTCACGGCTGCTGAACTTCACATAACCCGAACCCGAGACCGGGCGCAGGAAGAAGGCGCCTCTGCTAACCCCTTTCTCGGCCCACTGGCGAACCAATCCCGTCACATCCCAGCTGGTAGAACTGGTACCAGGCGCCGCCTCGGCAAACGGCTGCTCGCCGTGAAGTTTGCCGCGGGCGTCGCGCCAATCACCGCCGCGACGCTCCCAGGGCAGGACATCCGCCAGAAAATGCGAACACGATGCGCCCCCGTCGCCCTCGTAGAGGGGACTGCGAGCCGCGAGGTCGAGCGAATCTGTGCCAGCCGCCGCGTCAACGCGCATGCTGCTGACCAGCAGCACTACGCTGAAGGACAGAAAGCGCAAGGCGACCTGCGCGAATCGGAAAGCAAGACGAAAGGCGCTCACTTCAGGTCACCATTCCAGAAGACTTCATTGACGGAAGCGTCGGCGGCGTGGCACCTGGCAGCCGGCGCGCCCCTGCCGCCCCGGATACGATCGCCGACAGGTCGGACGCATCTTCTCGGCCCAAGCATTCGCTTGTCAAGCTCGGCGGCTCCTTGGCAGTTGCCGGCACGCGGCGATCGCCAGTCCTGCTGGCGGCGCACGGCCCACCTGCCCAGTGACCTTGATAATCGCCCGTGACGCAAGCTCAGGTCTGGCACCGCACGAGTCTTTGCTGTAGCGTAGCGGCTCGTCCGCGATCGACGAAGCGTCGGCAGGATCTCGCGTTTGACCCGTCGAACCACCGCTGTCGTCGCCGGCCATGCTTTTGCCGAGATCGGCGCCGCCGCCAGACAGGATAGTCGCCGGCCACCCGCCGCCCCGACGAAGCCGCCATCCAACCAACCGCTGCTGGCTGACATCTCATGATAGACAAATTTTCTGGCCAGATTGACCTGGCTAGCCTGTTCGAACCTGGCGCTGCCCGGATTCTGATCAAGTCACTAGCCCTTCGCGGCGACGATGTGGCGCACGACGGCGATGCCGTGTGTGCAGTGATCGGCTCTCCCGCTTTCGGGAACGCCAGCGCGGCACCACCGTCCGGCATGGCTGCTGAGCTCCTCAAGGGCTGGCACGCGAGCGGCGTCGAGGTGGCTTCACGGATCCGCGGATCCTACGCCGTAGCCATAGTCGATACGCTACGCGAGTGCGTCTTTCTGGTTGTCGACCGCTTCGCGATCCAGACCCTGTGCTATCGCGTCGATGACAAAACGCTGGCCTTCGCCGACCGTGCCGACCGCGTTCAGGGCGGCGGCGACGAGCTCGATCAGCAGGCGATCTTCAACTACCTTTACTTCCACATGATCCCGGCGCCACGAACGATCTTCAAGCACGTGCGCCGACTGCCGGCGGCGCACGCCCTGCTGGTCGACCGGCAAGGCGCGCACGAGATACGCCACTGGCCTCTGCGCTTCGACGAAAACCACCGCCAACCGTTTGCGGCGACTCGCGACGTCTTCCGCAAGCTGATTCGCGACAGCGTGATCGACGAGGTCGCCGGCCAACAACCCGTCGGCGCTTTCCTGTCGGGCGGCACCGACAGCTCGACGGTGGCCGGCATGCTTGGCGAGGTCACCGGCCAGGCCGCGCCGGTGTACTCGATCGGCTTCGCCGCCGAGGGCTATGACGAAATGGAGTATGCTCGCCTGGCGGCGAAGCATTTCGGATGCCAGCACCACGAGTACTACGTGACGCCAGCTGACCTGGTAGCCAGCATCCCGGCCGTCGCCCAATATCACGATCAACCCTTCGGCAACTCGTCAGCGCTACCCGCCTACTACTGCGCCAGGATGGCGCAAGCCGACGGCTGCAGCAAGATTCTCGCTGGCGATGGTGGCGACGAGCTGTTCGGCGGCAATTCGCGCTACGCGATGCAGCGCCTGTTCGAGTTCTACCAAGCCGTACCGGAAAGCCTGCGACGCCGCATCGAACCACTGTGCGAAGATGGCAGCCTTCTGCGACGGATCCCCGGCCTCAAGCAGGCGACCGGTTACGTCCGTCACTCGCGGATACCGATGCCAGACCGACTGCAGAGCTTCAACCTGATCATGCAACTGGATCCAGCAAAGGTACTCACCGCCGACTTCCTGGCGCAGGTCGACCTGCATGAACCGTCAAAGCACATGCAGACGACATGGAGCGAGTGCAAGGCACGCAGCCTGATCAATCGTATGCTGGCCTACGATTGGCGCTATACGCTCGCCGATAGCGACCTTCCGAAAGTACGCGGCGCCACCGAAATGGCTGGCCTCGCGGTCGGCTACCCCCTGCTTTCCGACCGCTTGACCGACTTTTCGATGAACTTGCCCGCCAATTGGAAGCTGCGCCGCTTCAAACTACGCTGGTTCTTCAAGGAAGCGCTGCGCGGTTACCTGCCTGACAAGATCATCAGCAAGTCGAAAAAAGGCTTCGGACTGCCGTTCGGCGTCTGGGCGACACGAAATCCGGCGCTCATGAAACTCGCCGAGGATTCGCTGCATAGCCTGGCGAAACGAGGTATCGTCCAGGCCGACTTCATCCACACGCTGCTCACCGAGCACCTCCCGACGCACCCCGGTTATTACGGCGAGATGGTGTGGATCCTGATGACGCTCGAACAATGGTTGCAGGGCAGAAAAAGCGCGTGAATCGAAGCCGGGATAACTACCTCTGCCTGGCTGCACCGCTCGCGCTAGCCGGCGTCGGTTCACCGGCACCGGCTAGCGCATCGCTGTCGAGCGGCATGAATGACGGCTCGCTGCAGAATCAAAAGCCCGCCGCATTGACGAGGTCAACGGCCGTGTGATGACCTTACTTTTCTCGCGTACGGCGAATTATTTCACAGTCGCCACAGCGTTTCTTCTTTAGAATTGCGGAACTCCCTGGCCTCATCGCGCCCAAGACATTTGCCAAACTCCGAGATGGCATTGTTCGCGCTCAAGAGGTGCTGACGCGGAGCAGGAGTCCAGCGAGAATCCATCTTCCAGAGCACCTTTCGGGCAATTCGGCACGGTCCGTGATTCGGCCAAACACCAAGATGGCTTAGGTTCAGAATGGGCGCAGAGCCCCACCGGGCCGAAGCGCTGGAAGGCAGAATCAAGCTCCAGGAAGTCCATGAATTTGATCGCCGCGACCCCACGGGTGCGGAATTTTTAGCGCGCCCTGAAGCACGCCACTGGAACGATGACCAACACCCCCAAGAACAAGCGCATCTTGATAATTGCCTACCACTTCCCACCTTGCAAGGGCAGTAGCGGCATTCAACGCACCTTGAAGTTCTGTACCTACCTTCGGGAATATGGCTGGGATCCACTGGTCCTGACGATTTCACCGGCCGCCTACGAAGCCACCAGCCCTGACCAAATGCGCGAAATTCCCGATGATGTAGTCGTTGAACGCGCTTTCGGGCTGAACACCTCTCGCCATCTGGCCATCGCCGGCAAATACTTCCGCTGGATGGCTCAACCGGACCGCTGGATAAGCTGGTGGCCAGGAGCCGTGTGGACGGGCATGCGCATGATCAAGCGCTACCAACCAGCGGCCATAATGTCCACCTTTCCGATTGCGACAGCACACCGTATTGGACTTAGCCTGGCAAAAAAAAGCGGCCTGCCGTGGGTCGCCGACTTCCGCGATTCGATGACCGAACCCGGCTATCCGAGCGACCCATTGACCTGGAAAGTCCACCGCAAGCTGGAGCAAGGAATCGTTCGACATTGCACACGAGCTGTCTTTACGACAGAGCGTACACGGCAAATATATGCCGACCGCTATCCAGAATACCCGCAAGCGCGCTGGGAGGTCATCGAGAACGGCTTCGATGAAGGCAACTTCAGCGATGCTGAAATGGGTATTGACGCGGCCCCCCTGGGATCGTTCGGCCAACTCACCCTCGTCCACAGCGGCTTGCTCTACCCGATTGAGCGAGATCCGCGCCCCTTCTTTGCTGCCGTGCGTAAGCTGAAGGACGCTGGCCATATCGATAGCAAGGGATTGCGAATAATCCTTCGAGCAACCGGCACCGACGATCGCTATCGGCCGATGCTCAAAGAACTGGACATCGACGACATCGTTCACCTCGAGCCCATCATTGGCTATCGAGACGCACTGCAAGAGATGCTCCGCGCCGATGCCTTGCTGCTGTTTCAGGGGAGCACCTGCGACCATCAGATACCCGCCAAGATCTACGAATACTTTCGTGCCGGCAAGCCTATCTTTGCCCTCGTAGGTCTGCACGGGATCACCGCGACCAAGCTACGGCAAGCGGGCGTGAACGACATTTCTGATATGGCCAGCACGGAAGATATTGCCACGAGTCTGCTCAAACTCCTTGGGCGTCTACGCGATGGCGACAGAAGTGGGGTGGCGCGAGAGTTGGCGGCCAAGAGCTCGCGCCAGTCGCGCACTGCTGAACTTGCCAACCTCCTCCACCAACTTACGCCTGCTGCACCACATTCACTCTCCTGACCACTACCAGCCTTCAGCCAATCATGCCCAGCGTGACAAGCAGAACAGGAAGTGCGCGGAATCGGATGAGAAACCCCGAAAGCGTCAGACCCATGCCCCCACCTCGACCGCACCTCCCGGAAGACACCACGACATCCCGTCGGCGGAAGGATGACTGCGTGCGGACGCTACCCTGTTGCAGGAACTTCAGACGAATGGGTGCTGACGCCGCTCGCCTCTTCCTGCCGAGATGGCCGGCAACCCGAAACAGTGGTCTTTCGGGCGTTGAGAGCGTGCTCAAGAAGGGGCGAGCCGCGGCGGAAGGGATCGGAATGCGCATCCGGCTCGCCGGGGCCCGTTCCACACGAAACGACCTACGCCGGGATTGCCTTCAAGAGTGCCTGCGATCACCGACCAACAAGAACTAGGGAAATCATCGATATGTGCAAGCACATGGTAACAAGAAGCGGCGTCAACTTCGTCACCCTGACGCGTCTGGTGATTGCGTCAACGCTAATTGCAATACCAAACATCGGTGCAGCCCTCGACCTGTCCACGATTACCGATGCGGAGACCGCTCTGCTCCCGCGTTATTGCGCCTATTCCAAAAGTTTCCCAGGGAATAGCGCCCCAGAAGCGAAATTGTGGGAGGCACGCTTAGGTCAAGAATCCTTCAAGCATATTCACCATTATTGTTGGGGGCTCATAGAGTTGCAGCGCGCCAGGCGCAGCAGCACTTCCCGAGAACAAGCACAGTATCTCCTGGGCGCCAGCACGAGTGATTTTGAGTACAGCATCAGACGTGTAGCGAAAAACTTTGTTCTGCTTCCAGAAATGCTCACTCGCAACGGCGAGGTGTACCTGCTTCGTTCCAGACCTAACGACGCCAGCAAATCGTTTGCTCAAGCCAGAGCACTGAAGCCCGATTACTGGCCAGCGTATAGCAGCTGGGCTGAGTTCCTGATGCAAAGCGGGAAGAGAGCTGAAGCGAAGCGTATCGTCAACGCCGGCCTCAAGTACAGTCCAAACGCCAAGGTGCTCCGCGAACAGTATCGCTTACTTGGCGGTCGTTCAACCGAGGCGGCAGCGCCGCTCGCGGAGCATCCGCCAGCGGACGATGTTTCGACAGCCAATTCAGCCAAGTGAGAACCAATGACACGCGCCCGGGTCCGGGCCAGAAAGCCGTCTTCCATGAGATGGTGTGTACCATTCCCCGGCAAGAACGACGGTCCGCCACTGGCCAACGCCGACAGTTCCTGGCCACTCTCCCACCTGTCTGCACTTGCGCACACTTCCCTGCAGCGCTTTTGTGTTCGCGTCCACTGTCGCCCCGAAGCGATCGTCGATGACCATTCAAGCCAAGTTCGCCAGGGGTATCCGCCTGCTGGGGGCCGCTCGTATCGCCGCCCAGATCGTGTCATGGGTGGGTACCATTTACGTCATGCGCTTGTTGGCGCCGACCGACTATGGGCTGGCAGCGATCTGTTCCGCAGTGCTGATGCTGGCGTCGCTGATCGCCGAATTCGGCTTTGGTGCGGCGATCGTCCAGGCGGCTACGTTGAGCCGCGACGAGGTGCGCAGTGTCTTCGGTGCGTCGCTACTCTTCTCTTCGCTTTGTGCGGGAGTCGTCGCCCTGGCGGCGCCCCTGTTGGGTAGTTTCTACCGAGCGCCCGAGGCCGTTCCGATGATCCAGGTCGCGATGTTGACGCTCGTCCTGAGCTCGCTTGCGACGCTGCCAGACGCCTACCTGCGGCGCGATATGGCATTCGCACGCATCTCCGTGGTCGAGTTCTGCACCAGCATGATGGCAACGCTGGTCACGGTCTCGCTGGCAGCGAGTGGGGCCGGCGTCTGGTCGTTGATCATCGGACCCGTAGCGGGCGCTGCCATGCGAGCCACTATGGTGTTTGCCATGGCACGAATCTGGATCGCACCGAGCTTCAAGATCAGTGTCGCCAGGCGGCTACTGAGTTATGGACTTAAGATCACCGTCTCACGCATGGCCAGCTACGTGCTGGGGCAATCCGACGTGCTCATCGCCGGGCGCGTGCTGGCAAAGTCTGAGCTCGGCGTGTACTCTATCGCCATGCATCTGGCGATGATGCCGATGGGCAAGCTAATGGGGGTGCTCAATACCGTAGCCTTCCCCGCTATAGCCGACGTTAACCGGAATAAAGGTGACGTGCTGTCGCACCTGCTCGGCTCCTTACGCATGATCGGCCACGTCGTGGTGCCGCTACTGTGGGGGTTGGCGGCCGTGGCGCCCTGGGTGATCCCGGTGCTCATCGGCCCCGCCTGGAACGGCGCAGTGCTGCCTCTGCAGATCGTCTGTGTCGCTTTGCCCTTGCGGCTGGTCAGTACCTTGCTGGCCACCGCTCTGCAAGGGCTGGGACACGCCGGGCTGGATCTGCGAAACACTCTCACCGGCGCCGTCCTGCTGCCGCCCTTGTTTGCGATCGGTTCGCTGCAGGGTGCAGAGGGCTTGGCCGCCGCCTGGCTGGTCGGCCTGCCGCTGCTGCTGGCGGTGAACATGCGGCGCGCACGAGGCGTACTCGGTTTCGGACTACAAGCGGTCTTGAAGGCCTTGGCGCCACCGTTGCTGTGCAGCGCTACGATGGTTGCAGTAGTGACACTGACGGCACGTGCGCTCGGACCAACCGCTCTGACCGTGCCAGGGCTGATCGGCAGCTGCTTGGTCGGCGCTCTGTGCCAATTGCTGCTGCTGTGGTACTTCGATCGCCGCAGCGCTAGCGCGCTGCTGAAGCTGCTGGGGCGCGACAAGCACCGAGAACCCTGACAAGGGGGCTGATGCGCCTAGACCGCCGCCACGAATTCCAGCCATGACATGAACTGTTGCATCCCCTTACGCGCTGCGTCGCGTCAACTGCTTCTTGCGTTAAAAGTCAAGCTGGAAAAAAAACGACCGGCTTCGGCGGGAGCACGCGCAGGGGCAATGAACGAATTCTGCCGTGAGGAAACCTGGCAACCAAATCCGCGAGTCCCTAATCGGCAAGCTGCGCAGATCGCAATGCTGGATTTTTCAGCAAGTTCTGGACAAGTCTTGCCCCAAAACGCAATCGCGTTCGATCCCACGGAGTGAACCGCGGCAGTTGCATCAGGTCGCTTGCCGCATCTGCCACGCCCCAGGCAGTCGTCAGCGCGGCGTCAAAGCCCAAGCTGCGAATCATTTCGGCGTCTGCAGCCCGATAGTCCACATTCGGTTTCCCATTCGGGTAGGCAAAAATGGCGACACGCTCCTGCAGCAAGGATTCGAGAAATTGCTTGCTCTCGGCGACCTCTGCCTTTGCTTCCGCCGGATCCAGCCTTGCAAGAATTGGGTGTGAGACAGTATGCGCGCCGATCGACATGCCCGCCCGACGCATCTCCCTCACTTGCTCCGTGGTCAGCATCAAGTCTGACGGCAACTTGGCGCCAGTCACTTCTGCCACATAATCAGCTGCTTTTTGACGCTCAAGGCGGTCTCGATACTTTACGTCTCCGAGAATGCCATGTATGGCTTGCCGGATGGCGCCTACAGAACCCAATTCATACACCCCAAGGTCCTCTTTCGAAAGATCCAGCTTTGCCTTTTTGCAGTGGCGTACTGCCTCGACAATCGTGTCGTTCCACATCCGCCCGCCATTCAGATAACCCGTCGCGATAAAAAAAGTCGCTGTCAGACTGCTGGCCCTGAGAATCGGCATAGCCACCGTAAAATTGTCAGCATAACCGTCATCGAAGGTAATCGCCGCGGCGCGCGGCGGCAACGAATTGTCATTTAGACGAGAAATAGCCTGGTCAAGCGGCAACACGTTAAACCACTCCTTCAGCCAACTAACGGTCCGTTCGAAGCCAAGCGCATCGAGATCCCACGTGAGAACCGGATCCTGTCGCGCAAGAACCCGATGAAAAATTAGAATCGACAGCCTACCGTGCTGCCCGCCGGGTGACACGACCCTCACTAAAGTCTTGGCTATCATTAGGGCGCCCTAAGAGTTGTCGCATCCGTTACCGCAGATGAACTGAAACCATCGCCAGAGCCTGGCACAACAGCCGTTTCGCGTTTCCAGCCACCCTCATTCAGCCAACGCCTGGTGACGACGACAATCACCAGGATATTGAACGGCAAGTCAAAATAGGCAAGGCTCAAGAAAGCGCCTCCGACCGCAAATCCTACCAAGGAAACCTGACACATCCCGACCAGTTCATAGACCCACGCGAGCTCGGCGATGTTCTTGGTCTCTTTGCGCATTTTTCCGGCCAAACGAAATACTAGCCACCACATCAGCAGGTATAGAAACAGGCCAACGTACCCGTGCTCCCCGAGCACCGAAAAGTAAATACTGTGCGCGGCGCGAGGCAGCAAGGCTTCCGGCGGCGAATACATCGCGTGAATCGTCCAATTATAGATATCAAAGCCGCCGCCAAATGGTCGGTGATTGGCGATGTTAATCGCGGTCTGCCATGCATGTATGCGTCCCATTGCGGACTGATCCTCTTCGTAGGTCTGTATCGTCCCCATGCGATGCTCCCACGATGACGGCATGAAAGCAAGCAAGGAAGCGGCGACAACGATGAGGCCTATACCAACGACCACTTTTCGCTGGGAGCGGTACCACAGTACCAAACTCATCGCCGAAACCGCCACCAGAGCCCCTCTGGATTGCGACCCCAACGCGGAGAATGCACAGAGCAGCATCATGACCAGCAAAGCAAAACGTTGCCAAACACGAGTGGAGAGCGTCCGCAAGTAGTAAAACAGAGGAATAATGATGATGGTGGCAACAGCCAGTGAATTGTTTTCCTCAATGAAACCACCAGGCGGCCCCCAGACTTTTGACTCGCCGCCATGCAAGATAGTGAATATTCCGCCCTTGACGCCAAAGTAAGCGATCGACAAAACGTTGACCCAGAGGAATACCTGGATATGTTTGCGCTCGTGCAAGGCCATCAAGGCAACGGCGGTCATTAGCTGGATTTTCAGAACCTTGTTAAGCTGGGTGGAAGAACCTGCCGGATCAATTGCAAAAGCCGTAGTCAAACACATCCAAAACACCCACAACAACAGAACAACAACGGGAGGGCTCCATGGCATGCGCAGCTTGTCGCGGGTGATTACAAGCGATAGAAGCGCTGCACCTGCCGCTACCGCGGCTATTGGGGCATCGTGTATAAAACCGAATGCCAGCTTGTGGGGGTTCATGATGCTGACCCAGGTCCACAAGATTACCGCCATCCAGGTATGGCGCAGCGCAAACGGCAGGGAACCGAGAACGATTCCGAGTATCAACAAATCACGCATGTGTCTCTGTCCGACCCCCCACATAGGGCTTGACGTGACTGACGACGTAGCGGAACTTGCCCGAGGACTCGTTGGCGATGTCGGCGACCTGAATAACGCGAATATCGACCGCCTGCCCCAGCCTGGCCTTGAAATCCCTGACGATGCGTTCCTCGGCCTGGCGATCGAAGGCTGGCCCGGTTACCAGTTGCACGACGGTCTGGTCGATCGATAGCTGCTCGATCTTGAAGCGCTCCACCCCTGGCAGATCGCGCACCGTGTAGATCAGCGCCAGGCCGTGCATCACCGTACCGTCATGGGCGACGACGAAGTCGGTAGAGCGGCCGCTGATTTCTTCGAGCACCGGCAAACCGCGACCGCAAGCACAGCTCTTGCTGGCGAGAACGCCGACGTCGCCGGTGCGGTAGCGGACAAACGGGAATTCGGCCGTCGCCAGGTGCGTGACGACGATCTCGCCGGCTTCACCAACGCTGGTCGGCGTGCCGTCCGGACGTAGCGTTTCGACGACCAGGTCCTCGGCGCTGATGTGCAGACTGCCCGACGGGCACTCGTGCGCAATGAAGCCGGCGTCGCGGGCTCCGTAGCCGTTGGCCACCGGGCAGCCGAAGACCTCGCTGATCACCGCCCGCTGTTCGTCATAGAGCTTTTCGGAGGTGACGAAAGCGACCTTGATTCCCAAGCGGCTCATCTCGATATTCTTCTGGCGCGCGTGCAGCGCAATCAGCGAAAGACTCGAGGGGTAACCGAAAAGTATCGCCGGACGCGTCGCACGAATGGTGTCCACGAAACGGTCGAGGTTGGCCAAAGACATTTCGAAGGCGGGCAGCAAATGGCTGCGCAGCAGCCCGTCGCGCAGGCGGCGGATACGGTCCTGCGCGCCGAGCTCGACCGGGCTGCCCCAGACCACCAGTTCGCGGTCACCGATGTCGACGTCCCACCAGCGGGTGGCGCGCCACTTGGCTGCCACGTCGTGGCTCTTGCGCGCTTTGCCCATGTAGAAAATCAGCGGCTCGCCCGACGATCCGCCGGTGTTGTAGCGCATCAGCGGACCATGACCGTCGGCCTTGAGGCGTTCGACGTTGGCCCGGATATCGGGCTTGTCGAGCAGCGGCAGCGCGAGCAGCGCGTCCAGGGAATTGACAGACTCCGCAACGAAGCCAAGACGGCTGAACAGATCTCGATAATAGGGAACGTGCTGGCCGATATCGACCAGGAAGTCGCGCAAGCGCTCGACCCGGTAGTCGGCGAGTTGCGCGGCGGACCACCACTGACTTTCCTCCAGGCGCGCACGCCAAGCAACCGAGTCATGGCCCTTGAGCCGTTCGTGCAGCGGAAACAGGAGCTGCGAACACATAGCCGTATAGAAACTCACGATACTCCCCTCGCTGCGCCAACGCGGCAATAAGCCTTAAGCCACTTTTCGCGTACCTGTGGCCAGGCGTAGCGCTGCGCCTCGGCCAACCCTGCCTGCCGTAGGCCAGCGGCCAGCGCCGCATCCTGCAGGACGCGGAGCACTTCCCGAGCCATCGCCTGATGGTCGCCCACGGGCACAAGTAGACCAGTGACTCCGTGCTCGACGAGGTCCGGAATGCCGCCGGCGCAGGTACTGACCACCGGTACGCCGCTGGCGAAAGCCTCGAGGATTGAGATCGGCATATTGTCGACCGTCGTCGGATTGAGCAGGCAATCGGCTGCTGCGTAAAGCGCCGGTATCGCCGCGTTCTCAATCCGCCCGGAAAAGCAAACGCCGTCCTGCAGGCTTAGCTCGGCGACCAGCGCCTGCAGTCGCGCCAGCTCGGGACCACTGCCGGCAACGGTCAGTCGCGCAGCCGGAAAATCAGAACGAATCGCAGCGAAGGCACGAATCGCAGTCGGAATGTCGTAGATCGGCTCCAGATTGCGGGTGACCACCAGATGCGGCGCGTCAAAAAATGAGCGCGCTGGCGCCGGCGCAAAACGCGACAGGTCGATGATATTGGGAATAACTTCCGCACTCAGCCCGTGCACCGAGAAAACCCGGCGCAAAAAACCCGACGGCGTGACCCGCATCGACACTCCGCCGAGCATACCAAGAACATACCTCGGGGCGCTCGCAAAAAAACCGTCGGCATTACCACCCCGGTAATTGACGATCACCGGCGTCTGACGCAGGCGGGCGATCACTATTGCCGGTGCCGCAAACAGGTGCCAGGCCCAGCCGGAGTTGGCGAGAACGTGCAGCACCTGCGCCCGTCCTGCCGCCTGCCAAAGATGGCAAAGGTAAGGCAGCAGGCGACAAAGCGCACGCAACAGCGGCACGCGCCCAACCCATGCCGGTCGATAGGGCGGGTTGGTGCGCACCAGCTCGACGGCAAGGCCTTCATCGCCCAACAGCCGCAGCAGCTGCTCGCATTGATTGGCCATGCCGCCGGATGGCGGTGGCAAGGGCCCAACGATGCACACGGCTGGCCACGCCTGGCGACCGGCGACCTGGTACGCAGAGAGTTCATCGACTCCCCTGGCGCCAATGCCTCCACTGCCTTCGCTCACTTCACTGGCCATCGTCAGCGCCTCCGCGCAGGCGACAAGTTCGCCCGCGCTTGCCACCAGCCGGCGAGAGCAACGAGCAGGCCGAGCAAGGCAGCTAGAATGATCCCGGCGACAACGAAAAGATGCCAGCGCAGACGCTGGATCGCCGCCACCTGGTCCTGATTGCTTTCGTCGGCGAGAATTTTGACGCCAGGGTAAACCCCCTGCACGATGCCGCCGAACTGTTCGAGTGAGCGCGAGACACTCCCGAAGGCACGCACCAGCGACGCCTGGTCGTAGGAGAAGACGTTGTTGCCCCACAGCATCGACCATTGGCCAAGGCCCCGGCGGTAATAGTCCCAGCCTTTCTCTTCGATCGCGAAGCCGGGTCGCGCACCGGGATATAAGGGCAGCATACGCAACGAAGCCGGATTCTCGAGCATCGTCCGGCGAACTTCGATCGCCGACAGCGCCACTCCATCGGCGCCGACCAGATAGGCGTTGTTGAAGACGTCCAGCAGTTGCCAGCGACCGAGCTGCCGGTTATAGATCTCCGGCCAAATGTGGCCATGCCCACCGAAACCGTCAAAGGAAAAAGCCCAGGCACGTACGGGAATGCCGGCGGCGATGGCCAGGCCGGTGAAGGCACGGACGAAATCGCCGCAGTAGCCCTGGCCCTGCTTGACGATCCGCTGGTAGGTGTCGCGCAGGTCCGACTGGATCGCACCGCCCGACAATACCGGGCTTGAGCCGAGCAGATGGCGGCTGATGGCGACCGCCCGCTGCCAGTCCGTAGGCATCGCCGCCAGCCCGAGGCGATCGACGACGTCGGTAAACTCCGGGTACGGCGCCGCACGTTCGAGCATGAAGTCGGCCGGAATGTTCGCCGGCGTCCACGCGAAGCCAGCATCGCCGCGATCACCGGTTTCGCTCAGCAGCAGCGCGTGTCGCAGGCGCACCAGTTCGGTCGAACTGGTGAAATACGGCGCCAGCGACAGCATCGCCAGCAGCATCGCCAGCAAGCTGAGCCAGATACCGCGCCGCCAAAAACGAACCGTGTCGGACACGCTGCCGCCCTCTACCAGCACAGGCCTTCGACCCTGGCCGAAATCGCGGCGCCCTTCGGCAGATTGACGAGGTCAAGCAGCACTTGCTCGGGACGGCACAGCCTGGCCAGCGTCTCGGCGACCTCGCTTCCCGAGAGGCCGATCACCAGCACCTCGGACTCGGCGATGACGCCCTCGATATCGGCCCGCATCATCTCGCCGATGTGCGGCAGATGGCGCTCGATGAAGCTGCGGTTGGCGCCCAGCAGGCTGGCCAGATGGACCTCGGGATCGTAGATCGTCAGTTGCATTCCCTTGCCGATCAACTGTTCGGCGAGCGTCACCAGCGGACTTTCGCGCAGATCGTCGGTGCCAGTCTTGAACGACAGGCCGACGAAACCGATCTTGCGCTTGCCGAGCGCCAGCAGCTTGCGCAGCGCCAGGTCGAGATGATTGCGGTTCGACTGCATGATGCCAGCCAGCATCGGGATCTCGACGTCGTGCATCTTGGCCAGATAGGTGGTCGCCCGCAAGTCCTTCGGCAGGCACGAACCGCCGAAAGCGAAGCCGGGCTTGAGATAAGCCGGCGAGATATTGAGCTGGTGGTCCTGACAGATCAGATCCATGACCTCGAAAGCGTCGACGCCGAGCGCCTCGCACAGCCGCGCGGTTTCGTTGGCGAAGGTGATCTTGAGCGCGTGAAAGTTGTTGCAGCAATACTTCATCATCTCGGCCGAACGCACCGAGGTCTCGATGAAGCGGCACGGCAGACCCCCGAACAACTGCCGCAAGCGCTCGACCGGATAGGCATGATTGGCGCCGACGACGGTGAACGGCGGCTTGTCGTAATCGCGGATCGACGAACCTTCACGCAAAAATTCGGGCTGAAAACAGAGGAAGAAGCCCTCGCCGTCCTTCTTGCCCGACTTTTCTTCGATGATCGGCCGCAGCACGTCTTCGACCGTACCCGGCACCAGCGTCGAGCGCAGGACGACGATGTGCGGCGCGCTCTTGGCGGCAATCGCCCGGCCCATTTCTTCGGCCAGGCGCAGGATCGCTCCCTGGTCCTGGCTACCGTTGGCCGCCGACGGCGTACCGACGCAGACCAGCGAAATCTCGCTGTCGAGGACCGCGCGCTGCGCGTCGGTGGTCACCGAGACGCGACCGCTGCTGGCCGCCGCGGCCATCAGATCAACCATCCCCTCCTCGACCACCGGCGTCTTGCCGGCCATGATCAGATCAAGCTTGGTGGCGTCGATATCGACGCCGATCACCTCGTGGCCGTCGCGCGTCAGACACGCCAGCGACACCGCCCCAACATAGCCCAAACCGAAAATGCTGATCTTCATGCGAGTTATCCTTTGCTTTCCCTAAAGTTCGTGATGCAGCGATCGATGATCCCATCCAGCCGCGCCATCGAGTGTGGCCAGGCGTGGTTGCTGAGCATCCGCTGTCGCCCGGCGAGCGCCAATCGCCGCCGTTCCGCTGGATCATCCAGGATCCGCAGGATGGCCTCAGAATATTCCTGTGGTGTATCGGCGACAAGGAAGTGCGTCACGGATTCGGCATCGACACCACCGGCGGCGACGCGGCTGGTGACCACCGGCACGCCCATCGCCATCGCCTCGAGGATCTTGTTCTGCGTGCCGCGGGCGATGTTCAGCGGCGCCACCATCAGTGCCGACTGGCGAATGAACGGCCGCACATCGGGCACCGAGCCGGTGACCGTCACGCCCGGCAGCTCGCCAAGCTTGCGCATCTCGGGTGAAGGATCGGCACCGACGATCAGCAGCTTGAGCGACGGTCGGCGCTCTTTCAGCAGGGGCCAGATCTGCTCGCAGAAGCGCGCCATACATTCCTGATTCGGGTAATAGTCCATGCGCCCGATGAAGCTGAGCGTCTCCGGGTCATAGGGCTCGTCGACCGGGCAGAAGAAGTCGGCGTCGACGCCGTTCGGGAACCAGTCGGTCGGCACGCCTGTGCGATAGCCTTCGAGGGTCTCCCACTCGGCGCGCGTGGTCGCCGTACATAGGTCGAAAAGTCGCGCCAGGCGTTTCTCGGCGGCGAGCATCTTGGTCCCTTCGAGGCGATAGCCGAGCGACAGCGGAAAAGGCTTGTAGTTGGCGTACTCGAGCCATTTTTGCGAGTCCATGTCGCCGAAATCAAGAATCTTCGGCACGTCGCGAACGTCCTCCACGTACTGCGCAACCGACGAGCAATGCACGAAAATCAGGTCCCATTTCTCGGCGCCCAGCAAGCGACGTACGCGCTGGCGCAACGATGGCGAGTAGAAGTAACCCATCGACGAAGGCGTCGTCAGCGGCAGACGCGTAATCATGCGCAGGGTCTGCACCCGGTCGCTGACCTGCGCCACTTCGAAGCTGGCGCAATGCGCGGCAATCCCCTGCCCCTCGGCGGCCTCTTCCGGTGAGCGGGCGAGCGAGCAGACCGTCACCCGATGGCCGCTGGCCGAGAGATGGCGAATCATGTTGAAAGGCCGAATCTTGCCGCCACGCTTGGGTGGGAACGGAAAACGGTGGCAGACGTAAAGAATGTTCATCGCACGTAGCCCTGCAGTTCTTCGGCCACATCGGCCGGGTCGCGGCAATCAAGAAAAATGCGGCTCCAGATCTCGAGGTTCATCATCGCCAGCAGGATGTCGGTGCCGTCGATCCGGTTGGCCTGGTGATCGGCCATCAGCCGATCGACCACCGCGTGCCGGTACAGGCCGCGCGCCTGCACGACCTCGGCAGACAGCAGTCGCTGCAGCAGCGGTGCCAGCTCGCGCTTGAGCCAGGCGCCCATCGGCGTGCCGAAACCGCGCTTCTTGCGGTTCAGGATGTCGTCGGGCAGGAGGTCGCTCAGCGACGCCTTCAGCAGGTGCTTGAGGCGACCGTCACGGACCTTGATCGACGCCGGCATGGCCGCCGCCAGTTCAACCAGTTGATGATCGAGCAGCGGCACCCGGCATTCGAGCGAGACCGCCATGCTCATCTTGTCGGTGAGCAACAGCAGGTCGTCGGGCAGCTGCGTTTCGGCGTCGACGGCGAACATCCGGTTCAATTCGTCGTCGTTGCCAGCGGCGGCAAAGGCCCGCTCCAGCGAGTCCGATCCGCTCGCCGGCGGCTCGAGCAGCAAAGCCGCGACGCCCTGACGATCGAGCACCTGCAGGTAGCTCCGATAACGATCGTCGTCGCTCATTTCGGCGCTGGCCAGGAAACCCTTCGCCAGCCGCAGGCGATTGAGCAAGCCGGAATGGCGGTCGGCGGGCAAATGCCGTGCGACGAAGCTGGCGGAATTCCGCAACCACCCCGGCCAGCGGCGATAGCGCTGCGCGTAGTGGCCGCCGAGGTAGCGCCGGTAACCACCGAAAAGCTCGTCACCGCCGACCCCCGAAAGGATCACCTTGACGTCCTGGCGAGCGAATTCCGAAACCAGATAGGTGGTAATGAAGGCGGTGTCCGACAAGGGCTCGTCCATATGCCAGAGCAGCTTCGGCAACAGCGCGACGACGTCTGGGCGGACGAGAATTTCGCGATGCTCGGTGCCAAACAGCTCGGCGACGCGGCGCGCGTACGGTAGCTCGTTGTACAGCGCCTCGGCTTCGCCGCCGGAAAAGCCGATGGCGTAGGTGCGTATCGGCTGCTGCGAGTGCCGCGCCATCAAGCCGACGACGGCACTCGAATCGACGCCGCCGGAGAGAAAGGCGCCGATCGGCACGTCGCTGACCATCTGCATGCGTACCGACTCCTCGAGCTGCGCACGCACGCGTTCGGTCCACTCGCGCTCCGAAACGTCGGGCGTGATCTGCGCCGGCAAGCGCCAGTAGCGCCACTCGCGCACCTGCCCGTTTTCGACCGCCAGCAGGGTCGCCGGCGGCAGCTTGCGGATGCCCTTGAAGATGCACCCCGGCGCCGCCACGTAGCCCAGGTGTAGATAGTCGGCAACCACCTGTCGATCGAGTTCGGCGCTGACCCCGGGCAGCGCCAGCAAGGCTTTGGCCTCACTGGCGAAAGCCAGCCGCTGCCAGTCCTGCAAGACGTACAGCGGCTTGACGCCGAGCCGGTCGCGACCGATCAGCAGGCGATGACGGCGCGCGTCCCACAGGGCAAAGTCGAACATCCCGTTCAAGCGCTTGACGAAATCATCGCCCTCGGCGTCGTAGAGGTGCAGCATCACCTCGCTGTCGGAGCCGGTCTTGAAGTGATAGCCCTTGCCCTGCAGTTCGCTACGCAATTCGCGGAAGTTGTAGATCTCGCCGTTGCACACCAACCACAGGCTCTGGTCGGCGTTCGACAGCGGCTGGTGGCCACCGGCGAGGTCGATGATCGACAGCCGACGCATGGCGATCCCGCAGGGGCCATCGACATGGCTGCCTTCGTCGTCCGGACCGCGGTGCCTGGTGCGATCGCCCATGGCAGACAGGATCCGGGGCTCGACACTGACCCCGTCAAAACGATAGATACCGTGGATACCACACACAATGGCGCCTCAGGGTCAAATGGATGGATTACGGTTACCGGCAAAGCCGGCCAGCGCCCGCCGATAGACGTCCCGATAGCGCGCCACACTGCTCGTCCAGGTACGCTCGACCTCGACGAAGCGGCGCGCCTGCGCGGCAATCTGTGGCCACTGCGAACGCCTGGCCAGGACGTCGTCGAGCGCTGTCGCCAGCGCCCCCGGGTCGCCGGCGGGAAAGAGGAAGCCGGTCTCGCCGTGCCGAACCAGCTCGCGGTGACCGCCGACGTCGGAAGCGACGAACATCCGTCCCTGCGCCATCGCCTCCAGAGGCTTCAGCGGGGTGACCAGTTCGGTCAAGCGGATCGGCAGGCGCGGATACGCCAGCACGTCGATCAGTTCGTAATAGCGCTGTACATCGGCGTGCGGCACCCGGCCGGTGAAAATGACATGATCTTGCAGACCGGCAGCTAGCGCCTGCGCCCTCAAGCGGGCCTCCTGCGGTCCGCCACCGACCAACAGCAGGCGCAACTGCGGCTGCTCGGGCAACATCCGGCGAAGCGCCTCGATCAACAGATCAAGCCCTTCGTAGCCGTAGAAAGAGCCGGCAAAGCCGAGGACGGTCGCGCCATCGAGTCCGAGTGAGCGGCGCAAGCCGGCATTAGCTTCGACGCCGAACCTGAACAAGGCGACGTCCACCGCATTCGGGATCACCGTGATCCGTTCCGGCGGAATGCCGCGGCCAGCAATATCGTTGCGCAGTCCTTCACAGATCGTCGTCACCTGGTCGGCACCACGCAGGGCCAGCGTTTCGAGGCCGCGCGACGCCCGGTAGCGCAGACTGCCGGCCACCGTCGTCCCATGATCGACCGCGGCATCCTCCCACGAGGCCCGCATTTCGTACACCACCGGCAATTTCCGACGACGGCCGACCCACAGACTCGGCAAGGCGTTGAGAACCGGCGAGTGGGCGTGCAGCAGATCCGGCTGCGTCGCCGTGACGACCTCCTGCAGGCGCGCGGCCGTCAAGCGCATCTGCGCCAGCAGGCCACGACCTTCGCCGTTCGGCGTGCGCTCGAACAACCAGCCGTCGACCTCCTGGCGGAGTGCCGTCCCGACTCCCTGTTTGGGCGTCGTCAGATGGAAGGTCTGCCAACCGAGCGCACGTTGCTCGCGCAGGATGGCCAGCGAGCGAAAGCTGTAGCCGCTGTGCAAGGGCAAGGAATGATCGAAAACATGCAGAACGCGCAGGCTCATCGCGGCCCCGGCGTGGCACCGAGCAGCACCGCCTGCTCGGTCGGTGCGTCGAGCACGTTGCGCAGGAAAGCCTCGAACATCAGCACCGTCCACAGCGGCGAACTGTAGTCGCTCGCTCCCGACTGATGCGCATCGACCAGGTGCCGGAGATAATCCTGATTGAACCAGCCGGTCGCGGCCAGGCGGGGGCCGAGCACAGCTTGCCGGACGCGGTCGCGCAGCGGCCCGCGAAACCAGCGCGCCAGCGGCACGGCGAAGCCCATTTTTGGCCGATAGAGAATGTCTTCGGGGAGGCTGGGCGCGAGCGCTTTTTTCAACAGATACTTGCCTTCCTGGCCGCTCACCTTCAGCGACGACGGCAAGGTCGCCATCCACTCGACCAGTTCGTGATCCATCAGCGGCTCACGAACTTCGAGCGAGTGCGCCATGCTGGCGCGGTCAACCTTGGTATTGATGTCGCCGACCAGATAGGTCTTGAGGTCGAGGTACTGGATCAGCGCCAGCGGGTCGTCGGTATCGGCGCGCTGGGCATGCGTACGGAACACCTCCTCGGCGCTGTAACCGGCGAGTTCACTCCGGAAGCGGTCGCTGAACAACTTGTCCCGCATCGGGCCCCGCAGGATCGACACCGAATGAAAGTAGGCTTCGACGGAATTCCTGGCCATCCCTTCGAAGGTCGTCTTGGCACGGAGGACACGCGGCGCCCAGTCGGCTTTCGGATAGACACGGCCGAGCAGGCCAAACAGCGGCCGGCGCAGCTTCTGCGGCAGCGCGCCGCGCAAGCGCTCTTCCATCAGGTGCATGCGGTAGCGCCGGTAGCCGCCGAAGGTCTCGTCACCGCCGTCGCCCGACAGCGCGACGGTCACGTGCCGACGCGCCAGCTGGCACACCCGGTAGGTCGGGATCGCCGAACTATCGGCGTAGGGCTCGTCGTAAAGCCTCGCCAACTCGTCGATCAGATCGAAATCGTCGCTGGCGACCAGATCACAATGGTGGTTGGTGTGATAACGGTCGGCGACCTTTTGTGCGAAGGCGGCCTCATTGAAAGCCGGGTCATCGAAAGCGATCGAACAGGTGTTGACCGGCTCGCCCGAGAGCCCGGCCATCAAGGCGACGACGGCGCTTGAATCGACGCCGCCCGAAAGGAAAGCACCGAGTGGCACGTCGGCGATCATGCGCAGGCGAATCGACTCACGAAGTTTTTCGTTGAGCTGTGCGCAGGCCTCGTCAAGGGCCAAGGGTTGATCGAGGCTGAAGCGCACGTCCCAGTACGCTTTCGCTGCCGCCGGCGGCTGCCCACGGCGCCAGCTCAGGGTGTGCGCCGGCGGCAGTTTCAGCGCTTGCCGAAAGATCGTTCTCGGCTCGGCAACGTAACCGAGGGCGAAGTACTCTTCGACCGCCAGCGGGTCGATATCGCGCGCCAGTCCGCCGTGCGCCAGCAGCGACTTGAGCTCGGAACCAAAGAGCAGGAAGCCGTCGGGCAGCAGCGCGTAGTACAGGGGCTTGACCGCCAGCCGGTCACGCGCCAGAAAAAGTGTCTCGCGATTGCGATCCCACAGGGCAAAGGCGAACATGCCGCGAAAGCGTCGAACGCAATCTTCGCCCCACGCCTCCCAGGCGTGCACGATGACCTCGGTATCGCTACGCGTATGGAAGACATGGCCAAGCGCCTGCAACTCCGGGATCAATTCCTGATAGTTGTAGATCTCGCCGTTGAACACCACGCAGACGCTCTGGTCCTCGTTGTACAGCGGCTGCTGGCCGGTCGACAGGTCGATGATCGACAGCCGCCGATGGCCCAGTCCGACGCCGGCTTCGACGTGCAGGCCGCCCTCGTCGGGGCCACGATGACGTTGCGACTCGTTCATGCGCGTGAGCACCGCGCGGTCTATGTCACGCCTGCCACGCGTATCGAAAATTCCGGTAATTCCACACATGTGCTTCCCTTCTGCGTTCGCCTACGGATAAATCAGTGCCTTGGCACCGGCCTTGCCGGTTCGCGACGCCACCAACTCGCCGTAGAGCCGCAGGTAGTTGTGGCTCATCGCTTCAATACTGAACTGCTGCTCGACCCGCGCCCGCCCGGCCGCACCGGCGGCTCGGCTGCGCTCCGGGTCGACCGCATAAGCAGCGATTTTCTGCGCCATCGTCGCGACATCGGCCGCCGGCAGCAGTTCGCCCGTGCGGTGACTATCGACCAATTCGCGATTGCCGCCAACGTCGGTGGCAATCACCGGCAGGCCGCTGGCCATCGCTTCGAGGATGGTATTGGAGACGCCTTCGGCCAACGAGGGCAACACGAAACAGTCGAGGCCGCGCAGTATTTCGGGGACGTCGTCGCGCGCCCCGGGTAACCACGCCCACTTTGCCACCCCAGCCTGATCCAGCATCGCCTGCGCCTTCGCCCGCAAAGGTCCATCGCCGATCATCACCAGCCGCAGCCGCGAAGCGAGCTCGGGGAACGCCGCCAGGGCGCGGATAAAAGCCGCCGCCAGCGTCGTCTGATCCTTGACCACCTGCATCCGCCCGACCGTACCGACCAGCCAACACGACGGGTCGGCAAACGGGCAAGCGGCAATCGGCTGGCGCGGACTCGCCGGATGGAATAGCCGCGTATCGACACCGTTGTAAATTTGCGCCACGCGGGTCGACGAGATGCCGACCCGGCCAGTCAGATAGTCGGCGAGATCGCGTGACAGCGCGATGTAATGCGTCACGAAAGGGCGATAAACGCGGCGCAGCCATTGGTACTTCTTGCTCAAGCCGTCGAGGTCGCCGACGTCGCGGCCGTGTTCGCCGTGGATCCGTACCGGAACACCCGCCGCCCAGGCCGGGACGAGCACTTCCAGCGCGGCCAGGTTGCGGCTGTGCACGATCGCCGGTCGTAACTCGCGGAACAGCTTGAACAAGCGCGGGTAAAGCCACAGCGTGTGCCCCGGTTTCTTGTTCAGGGCAATGAAGCCGACGTCGTCGCGGACGATCCGTTTTCGGAAATCGGTAATCTCGGTCAAGGAAATCACCACGTGCCGATAGACGTCGTGCGGCATGCGATTGATCAGATTGACGACGCCGTTTTCCAGCCCGCCGACGTCGAAGCGGAAGAGCACGTGCGCGACCAGCAGACGCGAGTCACCGGCGTCGGTCATCGGGCGCCCATGGTCTGCCGCAGCGCGGTCTCGATCGCCGGTCCGGCAGCCGCCGAGAAGGCGGCCAGCGCCGCCTCGCCGTCAGCCAGCCGATCGCTCTGCGCGTAGACGACCAGCACCGCCGAATCGTCGCCCTTGCCGCTGAGCCGTGCCCAGGCCGTGTAAGCCTTGGCCAGCGCGTCGCTGGCGGTCCAGCGACCGTCCACCCAATACCACTGCCAGACCAACATCTCGCGGTTGCCGCTGGCGCGAAAACGCGTCGTGCGAACCTTCAATGGCTGCTGGTTGAACGCAATTTCGCGCGTTCCGCCACCCACTCGGGCCCAAGTGTGATCCTGGCTGGTAACCAGAACGTTGCTTGAGCTGACCATCTTGCTGTGCTGATCCTGGTTGCGGTAATAGGCCACAAATAGCCCCACCGCACTGCCGTCCTTGGCGAAGATCGCTTGCGTTTTTGCCGCGTAGTTCTCGTACTTCGGTTGCCACTCGTCATCGGCTGCGGCGATGGCAGACCAGCCGGCAATCGGCTCGAGCGCGGCAAACTGAGCGATCGGTGGCGCCAGCTGGTGCTCGATTTGCCAAAGGGCAGCGCTCCAGCCGCCGCCGACCAGCACGGTGAATGCGGCAGCGATCAGCGACGGCGCAGTCACCGCCGCCGTCGCCGTTCCCGGCGCGACAACGGGCGCCAGCGGCTCGAGTTCGTCCTCGCGCCAGCGCGCGCCGACCCAGAACATGGTCACGATCACCACGCCAAAGAACACCCAGCCGTAGATCAGATGGTCAACGCCAACGGCAAGCGTGTTGCCCGACAGGTGCCCGAGCATCACGATCATGTAGGCACGCACCCAGTTGGCGACGATCGGCACGAGAAACGAAACGGCGACGAAGACCAGCCGCCGCGTCAGCGAACGATAGCTGAGATACGCGAAAAGCGTTCCGACGGTGACCGAAGCGATGAGATAGCGAACACCGCTACACGCCTCGACGACCGACCAGCTGCCGGTGGGAATAACGAAGCGCAGTCCCTCGCTGTGCACCGGTATGCCGCTCAGGCGCAGGCCGAGCACGGTGAAGTGCGCCGTCCAGTCCATCAGCGTCGGCAGCGCGAAATCGCCGAAAGGCACGGCAAAGAACAGGAACAGCAGCGGGAAAGTGATCCGCCGTGCGAGCTGCCAGCCAAGAACTGCCGGCACAGCCAGAATCAGCATCGCCACCAGGGCAAACTGGGCGACCACGTTGACCGCCGCCAACTCGCCAAGAAGCCAGGCAAAGCCGACGCCGGCAAACAGGAAAACGGCGCTATAGCTGTGTCGAGGCGGCAGAACCGCCAGACTGGAACGTATTCGCCAGATCAACCAGAGCGTGATCGGCGGCACGATGAAGCCATGCGCATAGGTGTCGGAGCGCTGCCAGATGCTGGCCATCGCCAGCGCCGTGTCGCGAAAAAGCAGCACCACGATCAGCTCGGTCAGGACAATCGCCGGCAGAGCGACTCGCCAGCCCGGGTGAGCGCTAAAGGAGGTCAGACTTGCTTCGGACGGCTTCATGAAGTGGCTTTCAGCATGCGGATACGATTCAGGAATCATCAGTTCGCGAACGACCACCCGCCGCAGGTGGCACGGCGCGGCAGCGACTAACCCAGGTTGCGCACGATGAACGGCCCCAGCCAGTTGGCCAGACCGATCGGCAACCGCCGCCAGGTCTCGATCAACAGGCGGTACTTGGCGTTCGACGGGTTGTTCTGCGGAATGGAATCACGACGATAAAGACAATACTCGTAGAACAGCGGCTGCGGCTCGAAGCCCCAATTCTTCTTGAATGAGTACGAGCCGGTACCCTGCTTGCTGCGGCCGTAATCGAAAACCTTGACGCCACGCTCACACGAGCGACGCAGCAACTCCCAGTATTTGAAGTCGTTGGCCGCCAGATTACGCGCCGACGGCTCGTCACCGGCGTAGTACGGCAGCACCTCGTCACGAAAATAAAAGCTCAGCACGGCACTCAGCGGACGCCCGGCGCCATCAACGACGGTAAGCGCCTCACAATCGGCGCCGAAAACGCGTTGCAGCGCCGCAAAATAACGCTTTGGCAAGGCCGGCGTCCCGTGACGATGAACGTTGTCGGCGTACAGCGCGAAGAAACGACCCGGATCGTCGTCGATTTCGCTGCGCAGGCCATTCTTGATTCCCTTGCGCACCATCGCCCGCTGCTTGCGCGGGATGGCCAGCATGTTGGCTTCGACCTCGGGCAGGATCTCCTTGCGAAAGCGCACATAAAGATCCTGCAGCGGCCACTGCGGATGACGCTGGCGAAGGTTGCGCAGTTCCAGGTGATCGACGCCCAGACGCTGGGCAATCGCTTGCGCTTCCAGTTCCAGCGCCTCGGCGGCTGCGGTGCTACTCGCCGCAACGCCGCCATAAACGGCAAACGGCAGCGACACCAGGGTATTGCCGAAGAGCACGCTCTTGACCTGCGCCAGCGGCAGCACGCCCTCGATGACGCCTGAACGCTCAACGTAGAGAAAATGCGTGCGATGAGAAAAGACCTCGGCGACGATTCGCTGCCAGCCCGCCTTGTGGAAGAAGGTCGCCTCCGGACACGCGTCGACAAAAGCGTCCCATTTGGCAACCGCGACGCGATCGTCCGGATTCAGGCTATGCATACTCAGTGGCGCACTCGCCGCGACCAGCCTGGCCACTTCTTCGATGGTCGTAGTCGTATTCATCAATTCACCGCTTTCGTCTGCGCGGGAGCGTCGAGGAACACCTCGTCCATTCGCCCCCAGCGGAAGTCGGCGAGCAAGCGTCTGAGCCGGCTTTCTGTGTGCTTCAGGTTAAGGTAGTGACGAAAACGCGTCTTGGCACTGATCCCGGGAACGCGCGGCTGCCCGGCGTCGATCTCCCAGGGATGGAAGTAGAAAATTGCCGCCTGACGATCACCTTCGTTGACTTGTTGCAGCAGCCACCGCGACAGCGGATACGGCAGCAAGCGGAAGTAACCACCACCACTGGCCGGCCAGTTGCGGTCGAAGAAACGCGCGGTGGTCACCGGCAGCTCGAGCAAGCCGGCGCGCACCTGGTGCGCGAAGCGCGGCGCGTCGGGCATCCCGTAGTGATCGTGGCGAATCGGGTAGATGCTCGAACTGTAGCGATAACCGGCGCGCTCGAGACAGTCGAAAGCCCAGAGATTGCCTTCGCCAATGGAAAAGCTCGGCGCCCGATAGCCTTTGACTTCCTGACCGGAGAGGTCTTCGAGCAGCCGCTTGGCCGAGCCGATATCGGCCGAGAACTCGGCTTCATCGAGCTCACTGACGCGCTGATGACCGTAGCCATGGCTGGCTAGCTCGTGACCCGCGGCGACGATCCGCCGGACCAGCTGCGGGTAGCGTTCGGCAATCCAGCCGAGGGTGAAGAAAGTCGCTACGGTCTGATGTTCGTCGAGCATCAGAAGAATGCGCTCGACATTGGCCTCGATGCGACACTCGCGCGAATCCCACTGCGCACGCGGAATGTACGGCGCCAGCGCGGAGACCTGAAAATAGTCTTCGACGTCGATGGTCATGGCGTTGATGATCGGCTGGCCTGACATTTCTCTCACCTCGCTGTCGCTGGCCGGCGCCATGCGCTCGCCGCCACTTCGGCGGCGATTCGCGGCGCCAGGCGGCCACCCGAGATCTCGGGATAGGGCAGGTGCAGGTCGGCGAACAAGCGATCGTTCATAGCCTGCTGGCTGGCGTGCACCCGCACCGTCGGCACGGCCGCGTGGCGAGCGCTGCCAGCGCGCAGAATCGCTGCCATCTTCATGAAACCTGGCTGGGCACCGACGCCACAGAGCACCGGGCCGAGCTCACGGGGCCACCGCGGATCGGTCAAAGTGATTTTCCTTGATCTTTCACGCGGACCGCATCGACCAGCTGCTGAATCAGCGAGAGAACGGCAGCATTGCTCCGTTCCAGACGGGCAATGCTGCGCTCGATGCGGATCAGTCGCTGTTCGACATGGCCATCCTTCAGCTCGGTGATGGCGCGTGACGCCCGCTCGGCGGTGCTGTTGTCGAGTTCGAGTCGCGACAGGTCGACGTCCAGAATGCCGCTCTCGGTCAACTGCGGATTCAGCGCGCCGCCGCCACCGACCTTGCTCGCCGTTAATGCCGGTGCAGACTGCGTTTCCTCTTTGAGTTCCCGGGCAACTTCTTCGACGTCGGCACGCGTGAATTGGCTTTTGCCACCCAGAAAGCCGGACAACAACAAGCGATCGCAATGCGCATTGATCCGTCGCGGAATACCGCCGCTGGCCTCGAAAACGGCCTCGAAAGCGCCCGCGTCAAAGTGTGGCGACCCTTGCGATCCGGCGCACTTGAGGCGATGCTCGATATACGCCTGCGTCTCGTCCTGATCCATTGGACCAATGTGACACGCGGCGATCACCCGCTGCCGCAACTGCTGCATCTGCGGGCTCTGCATGACGTTCCTGAACTCGGGTTGGCCGATCAGGAAACTCTGCAGCAAGGCCTGTGTGCCAAACTGGAAGTTCGACAGCATCCGCAGTTCTTCAACCGCCCGCGGCGTCAGGTTCTGCGCCTCGTCTACGATCAGCAGGCAACGTTTCCCCTGGCTGGTGACCTCGACCAGGAAAGCCTCCAGCGCCAGCAGCATCTCCGACTTGCCGACATTCTTGGTGCCGACGCCAAACGCCGCGGCGACCATCCGCAGGGTATCCTCGGCGTCGAGTTGCGTGCTGACCAGTTGTGCGGCGACGACCTTGTCGGAATCCAGCTCATTGAGCAGACCACGGACGATGGTCGTCTTGCCTGCCCCGATCTCGCCGGTAACGACGATGAAACCCTCGTTCTGATTCAGGCCGTATTCGAGGTAGGCCATCGCCCGCCGGTGCTGTTTGGAAGCAAAATAAAACGAGGGGTCGGGATTGAGTTGAAACGGCTTGCTGGTCAAACCATAGAAAGACTCGTACATGACGACCGATCAAAAACGGTGGGAGATGGCGCCGGTCAGCGCGCTCTCGGTGTAGCTGCTGACGCCACTGGAAACGACCCGGCGGGCGCCGATGTTGGCGCTGGTATTCGGCCCGAGGCGGGTGGATAGCAGCAGATAACCGCCAGTGGTCTCGGTTTCCAGCGAGTTGGCGGTGAAGTTGCTGCTGCGCTGCTGATTGAAGGAAAGCGCTAGCGACGACAGCCCCGACAGCTTGTGCGACCAGATGATCCCATAGCCACGTTGCAGGACGCGGTTGGGTAGCGCGTAGTTATCGGTCAAGCCGTTGACCACGCTCAGGTTCTGTTGCTCACTGCGCGTCGCGGTGAAGGTGACGGTGTTACGGACACCGATCAAGGCGCCCGTCAGCTGCATCAGATTCTGCAGGTTGGGGCGATCGGTCAGATAGCCGTTCACTACCGTCCCGTCGGCCGGAACGCCGCTCTGCAGGAGTATGTCGGCAACCTGCGCGGCAATCGCGTCGGGCGCCATTCCCGGGTTGGCCGCCGAGACGATCGAGTAAAAAGCATCGTAGTTGGTGCCCTGGCTGGTGTTCGTCGCGCCACTCGGCTGCAGCGAGACGTCCCTCTTGGCCCGGAAAGTGACCTGCGAAAGCGGCCGCCGATGGCTGAAATTGACGTCGTAGCCGGTACCGAAGAAGCGGTTCTGGGCGAACGCGTGCAGTGCCGTACGTTTGTCCGGAGTCCAGTCAAAGCCGCCCCCGCGCGTAAAGTTCGATTGCTGCGAGACGCTGACGTAGTCGTTCGACTCCTGCCCGCCGATCAGCGACACCTGAATCTGCGGATTGAAGCGGTACGAAACGGTCGCCATGTAGCGCGATGCGTTGTACGTCCGATTATTCAAATTATTCGAATACTCGCTGTGCGTGTCCATGGCATCGAGCGCCCAGGTCACCTGACTCAAGCGGGTGGTGCCCTTGAGCCCACCGGTCCATTCCGACGTATTCACGCCGGACGCCAGGCTCGACTGCGAACTGGTGGTCGTCGCACGATAGCGCAGGAGATACTCGGCCCAGGTGTCGATTCTCCCCTTGAGGTATGGCGACAGCGAGTAGTTCGACGTCTCGGTGCGGTTGTTGCTGACGTTGGCGTCGCTCGGCGAAACGGCGCCGAAGGCGGAAAGGTATTGCTGCGAGATGCGCCCCGTCGCGTCGACGAACAGGAAATCTTCAATCGCTTCTACCATACCCACTGCATTAAGCGAATTCTGGTGGTTGTTCGACGACGTTTCCCGCGCATAGAGCTGCTCGGTGATCGCGTAATTGAGGCGCAGCTTGGCGCGCGCGCCGGTGCCGTCGATCGCGATCGCCGGCGTGATACCGGTAACGGAATCGCTGGTCGGATTGCTGGGGGCGAGAAAGACGTTGTTGGTCAGAGTTTCCTTGACGGCCACGGTCGGCGTGATCTGCCACTTCTCGGCGCGTGCCGGGGTAGTCACGCAAAGTACAGCCAGGCCAAGCAGCGACAACGACCGCAGCGCACCCGGGTGCCGCTTCCTGCCGCCATTCCCGGCCGCTTGATCGGGCGTCGAAGGCGCCAGGGCTTGCCGGCCGCCGGCGGCCGCGCGAATCGCCTCAAGCGCCATCGGAAGAACCATCGCCGTAACCGTAGCCGTAACCATAGCCATAGCCATAGCCGTAACCATCCTGGGCACTTGATTTCGCCTGGTTGAGCAACATCAGCTTCAAGGGGCATGACTCAATGGCCGCCAGGGCGTGTTTGACGTCACTGCGAACGGTACTTTCGGCCTTGACGACGACGATTACCTGCCCCATGTGCGTCGCCAGGACACGCGACTCGGTGGTCATCAACAGCGGCGGTGAGTCAAAAATGATGATTCGGTCTGGATATCGGTTGGCCATTTCCTCGAGCAGAGCAACCATGGCATCGCTGGCCAGGAGTTCGGTCGCCCGCGCGTGCTGCGTACCACTCGGCAGAATACTGAGTGTTTCGACGTTGGTTTTCAGCAGCACCTGCGCGAGATCGACGCTGTCGTCGGTGAGCACGTCGAGCAAGCCACGCGATTGCGGCAAACCGAGCATCTTGAGCACCGATGGCTTCGGCACATCGGCATCGACCAGCATCACCGTATTGTCCAGCTCCATGGCGATGCTCATCGCCAGGTTTATCGCTGTAAAAGTCTTGCCCTCACCGGAAAGCGCGCTGGTAACCATGATCAGGTTGCCGCGTTTGACCGCTGTCGCGCCCTTGCCCATGGCATTGGCAATCAAGGGCCGTTTGATGACCCGATACTGATCGGCAAGTTGCGAGCGTGGCGCATCCGGACTGATCAGGCCGCTGGCGGCAAGCGCATTGAGGTCGAGATCAATCCGACGCGATGCCGCCGCCGCTGACTGAGACACCTGGCTACTCGACAGGACGGCCCTTTGGCGCCTGAGGTCTGCCGCCGACGCCGCTGGTGGGCGAGACTCGGTAGCCGCTTCGGCAGGCACCGGCGTGACCTCGCTGGCAGCCGATCCCGGGATTTCCACACCCGCCCTGCGCAGCTGTGCCAGACGCGTTGCCGCTTGTTCAATGAGACTCATCGCTTTTCCTCAGCCAGTACGGGCGGAAAGAAGGAACAAGGCCGCGAGTCCAGCGCCGTAGGCGCCGACCAGCGAGATACAGGCGGCGGCAAAGCGCAGCAGATCGCTTCTTTCACGACGCTTTCTCACTTCATCGGTGATCATCGATACCGTCCCCAACAGTGGCAAGCCACAGGCTTCCCGCAAAGAGCGCGAATCGAAAAACATCGGTCGCAGCTGACTGGCCGCAATGGTGGCTGCGACTCCGGCAGCGAGCGCCAGGAGGAGGGTCAGTGGGAGAAACAGGGCGCGATTCGGAGCGACCGGCTTCGGCGACACGCGTGGCGGATCGATCAGGCGAAAATCGACACCGGCAGAGCTGTTGATCTCGCTGCCCATGCTGGCCGACTCACGACGCTGAACCAGTTGTTCGTAATTCTTCTTGTTGATCTCGTAATCGCGGTTGAGTTGGGCAAACTCGGCCTCGATCTGCGGCATCAGCTTGACTTCCTGTTGCATCCGGTCGTAGCGCGCCTGGTATTCAGCGACGCGCGTCGTCAAGGCCGCAACCTTCGCCTCGGTTTCGGAAGCCGAGATGCTCAGCTGCTGATGTACCGGGTTGGTGCTCACCGACGTGGTCGGATTAGCAAGCGCCGCCGCACGCCGTGCCGCGAGCTCCTTGCGTTTCTGGTCTTCGAGATCCTTGATCAGGCGACGCGTGCTGACGACGTCCGGATGTTTTTCGGTAAAGCGCGACAGCATGTTGTCCAGATTCCGCTGCATGGCGTCCAGCCGCCCGTCTATTTCGGGAACCGACACCCCCGAAATAGACTCCTGGAATCCATTCGGCAGCAACTGCGGCTCCTCGCCGAGGAGCTGTCGCCTGAGCGCATCGCGCGATTGCTCGGCCTCGCGCAAGGCCAGCTTGCTCTGCTCGAGCACAGCGCCAGCTTCGGTCATCCGGGCAAAATGATCTTTACCTTCCGAATTCTGCGTTCCCAGATTGCGTAGCTTGAAGTCCTTGAGCCGCGCCTCCGCGTCCTCTAGCTTCTGCTCGTAAGTGGTGATCTGTTCGTCGATGAATTTCCGAGCCGACTCCGTGTCCCGGCGCGCGTCGCCGAGATTGGACTCGACGAAGATCGACACCAGCGACTGGACCACCCGTTTGGCGTTTTCGGGCTGGGTGTCGCGGAAGTTGATCGTGTAGATATTGTCACGCGTGGTGTTGGCGATTTTCAGCGACTTCATCAGCTCCTCGGTGAGTGCGTCTTTGTCGGCCTTGGACTCGATCTTGAGGTCGAGATCGGCCATCCGGATCAGCTTTTCGACGTTCGGCCGGGTAATCAGCGTGCGGCTCAACATCATCACCTGCTGATCAATATTCGGCTGCATGACCAGACCGGACATCAGTGGCCGGAGAACCGTCTGTGTATCGACGAAAATACGCGCTGAGGCCTCGTATTTGTCGGGAATGGCCAGGACCGCCGCAACGCTGGCCACGCCGACGACCCAGGCGACGGCGATCCCCAGCCAACGGCGCTTCCACATTCCGCGCATGATCGTTGCCGCTTGTCGAAGCAGTTCATCCATCGAATTCAGACTCTATCGGTATCGGTTGCAGGACTGCTGTTCGTCACGTCGGTGACGCAACGAACAGCAGAGGAATCGTCTTGGCAAGCAGGCAGCGGGCCGCTTAGAACCAGCTTTGCGGAATGATCAGCACGTCTCCGGGCTTGACGTCCACGTTGGCCGATATGTCACCGCGCCGGATCAGATCGTTCAAGCGAACGCTGTACTGCTTGTTGCCGTCCGATTGGCGCAACAGCGTCGCGCCATTGCCGTCGGCAAAATCAGTCAGACCGCCAACGGCAATCATCACGTCAAGCAGGGTCATCTGCTGCCGGTAAGGGAGCGCCTGCGGCTTCGACGCCTCGCCGACGACGCGAATCTGCTCGCTCTGACTGCCGACGAAGCCGGTCACGATCACCGTCACCACCGGGTCGCGAATAAACGTCCCCAGCGCTTTTTCCATGTCGCGTGCCAACATCGTTGGCGTCTTGCCCATCGCCTGCATGTCCTCAATCAGCGGACCGGCGATCAAACCGTCCGGGCGAACCGGAACGGTCATCGACAGCTCGGGATTGCGCCAGACAATGATATTCACACTGTCGCCCGGGCCAATGATGTAGCGATAGTCGGGCGAAGCGGCGTCAGCTGGTGCTGGCGGATGCGCTGAAGCACAAGCCACCAGCAGTGCCGCCAGTGCGCCCAACGCAAGCCAACGAAACGCGGCGCCGACAACATCGTGCAGGCGTGTAAGCATGATCCTCTCCTTTTTTAGTCGCCGGCCTGGAAACGGGTTGCGGCAGATCCACAAGACATTGCGCTGACGGGTATCGTGAAGCGCGCCACAGTATAGTTGAATTGTCCGTGCCGACAAAAGTGACGATCCCGGCCAGCCATTTCCTTCATTTCCTTCATTTCGTTCAATGCTCATCGCCACCGACCACCCGCAGAGCCGTGCTGCTGCTGCGCTGGATCAACAGCGGCGTGGCCGTAGCGCTACCCAGTAGCGGCCAGCCGGCGTATCGTAAACACCCCTTATCGCGTTTTTTGATCACGGCGATGCCGCTCTTGGACGAACGCAGAATACGTGTTTCGTTGCGCCCAACAAGAGAAATAACGCACACTTCGCGTCGTTTCTTTAGTCCGATTTCGCAAGATCTCGAAAGGCATTCTATAACATGCTGATATATATTGATAACTATCTCGCCGCCCGATTGCTGGCGGGCCAGGTGGCTGACGCCGGCTGCGGCGCTGCCTCGCGCTGATGGAGCCGGCGACGATCACCGACCAGGAATTCACGCTCTTTCAGAAGCTGATCAAGACGCTCGCCGGCATCAGTCTGGCCGACAGCAAGAAGCTCCTGCTCGTCGGCCGCCTGCAACGCCGCCTCAGGGAGCGACAGCTGGACAGCTTCAGCCAGTACTACCGCCTGCTGACCAGCGGCCAGCACCCCGACGAGGTGCAGACAATGGTCGATCTGCTGACCACCAACGAAACCTACTTCTTCCGCGAATCGCGGCACTTTGACTTTCTCCGTGACGAGGTCCTGGCAGGCCGCCGGCAAGGCGACAACTTTCGTATCTGGAGCGCCGCCAGCTCGAGCGGCGAAGAGGCGTTCAGCATGGCCATGCTGCTTGCCGAGAGCCTGCCGCAGACGCCGTGGGAAGTTTTTGCTTCGGACATCAGCACGCAGGTCCTGGCCAGGGCGCGGACCGCCCTCTACCCGCTGCACCGCAACGAAGGCATCCCGGCCGCCTGGATGCGCAAGTACTGCCTGCAGGGAGCAGCGGCCGGCCAGGGAAACTTCGTGATCGCGCCGCCGATCCGCCAGCGCGTCCGCTTCGCGCAGGTCAATCTGACGCAAGCCATCGACGCCGGAATCGGCTCTTTCGAAGTCATCTTCCTGCGCAACGTGATGATCTATTTCGATAGCGAAACGAAGCGCCGGGTAGTCGCCAACCTGCTGCCGCGGCTGCGCCCCGGCGGCTACTTCATCGTCGGCCACTCGGAATCGCTGCATGGCATTTGTGACCGGCTGTTGCCGGTACGACCGACAATCTACCGCCTGCCCGAGTGAGTCTCACCGTCGCTCGCCCGCCTCGGCGCCGTGCGCAGGCGCCGGCAACGAGGGTCAATGGATCATCTTCGCCGGCAACCAGGTGACAATTCCGGGAAACCAGTAAGTGATCGTTACCGCGACGCACATCAGCACGAAATACGGCGTCGCATAGCGCGCGATTTCGGTCATCTGGCGACCGGTCATGCCCTGCAGCACAAACAGATTGAAGCCGACTGGCGGCGTGATCTGGGCCATCTCGACGACCAGCACGATGTACACGCCGAACCAGATCAGGTCGATACCGGCGGCAGTCACCGTCGGCAGGAGAACGGCCATGGTCAGGACGACCATTGAAATGCCGTCGAGAAAACAGCCCAGAACGATGAACAAGACGCCCAGAACCAGCAGCAGCGAGCCCGGTTCGAGGCCCAGCGAAGCGACCCATGCGGCCAGTTGCCGCGGCAGGCCGATGTAGCCCATGGCCAGAGTCAGGAACGACGAACCCGAGAGGATCAGCGCGATCATGCAATACAGCCGGGTGGCTCCCATCAGACTGTCGCGGAAGCTTGACCAGTGCAGCGAGCGCTGCAGCAGCGCGATCAGCATACTGCCGACGACACCAAGGCCGGCGGCCTCGGTTGCCGTGGCGATGCCGGCATAGATCGAACCAAGAACGGTGACGATCAGCAGTAGCACCGGCAGCAGGCTGATCGACGCGGCCAGCTTCTGCGGCAGCGTCGTGCGGACGCTGATCGGCGGCACCTGTTCGGGATGGCGCAGCGCCCAAAGGATGACCCAGCCCATGAACAGGGCGGCCAGCAACAGCGCCGGCAGGACACCGCCGATGAACAGCCTGGCGATCGACACCTCCGCCGCGACGCCGTAAACGATCATGATGATCGACGGTGGAATCAGCAGCCCGAGCGTCCCGGCACCGGCCAGAGTGCCGATCGCCATGTGCTCCGGATAGCCGCGCTTGCGCAGTTCGGGCAGGGTGATCTTGCCGACCGTCGCGCAGGTCGCCGCCGACGAACCCGAAACCGCGGCGAAGATCGTGCAACCGATGATGTTGGCGTGCAGCAGGCGACCCGGAAGGCGCTCTAGCCACGGTGACAGGCCTTTGAACATGTCTTCCGAGAGACGGCTGCGAAAAAGGATCTCGCCCATCCACAGAAACAGCGGCAACGCGGTCAGCGTCCAGCCCGAACTCGATCCCCAGATGGTCACCGCCATCGCGTCGCCCGGCGAGCGCGGCGTGAACAGCAGCATGCCGACGTAGCCGACGCCAGCCAGCGCCAGCCCGATCCAGACGCCGCCGGCCAGAAAGGCCAGCAGCACGACGACCAGCGCGGCAGCGATCAGCAGGTCCATATAGCCAGCCCGCTCACTCGCTACGCACCGCTTCGTCGCCCGACTTTTGCAGGCGCGCCGGCGGCCGGCCGAGACTGAACAGCAACAGGTCGTCGATGAAGGCCAGCAACAGCACCACGGTGCCGATGGCCATCGCCAGTTGCGGGATCCACAAGGGCGTCGCGTCGACGCCCTGCGAAATGTCATTGAACTGCCGGGAGTTGAGTACCAGGCGTACGCTGTACCACGCCAGGGCGCCGCTGATCAGCGTTCCGAAAGCCAGCGCCGACCACTCCAGAACTTTCTTCGGCGTACCCGAGAGATGCTCGATGAGCAAGGTCACGCGGATGTGTTCGCCGTGCTTGAAGGTATAGGCGAGCGCCAAAAAACCGGCGGCCGCCATGCAATAGCCGGCGTAGTCGTCGGTGCCACGAACGTAGATACCGAGTTCGCGAGTGACGACACCGGTGATCACCATCAGCAGCACGCCGACCATGCACAGTGCCGCAGCGGCGCCACTACAGCGATAGATCAGGTTGAGCAGGGTGCGCATCGGCGGCCGCTGAACTCAGGCCAGCGCGACGGCTGCCCTGCCGTCCCGCGCCTGCCCTACTTCTTGACCGCCTTGCGGTACGCGTCGTAGACCTGCTGCCCTTCGGGACCCGCCTGCTCGAGCCATTCCCTGGTCATCCGCTGGCCAATCCCGAGCAGGTCGTGTTGCAGGTCTGCCGAAGCCGGCAGGACCTTCATGTTGTTCTTCTTCAGTTGTTCGACGTACCAGCGCGTCTTTTCCTCGGACGTCTTCCAGCCGCGCAACTCGGCGGCGGCGCCGGCCTTCAGCAGCGCGTCGCGGCTGGCTTTGTCGAGGCTGTCGAACTGCTTCTGGTTGACGATCACGATGTTCTTCGGTAACCACGCCTGGACGTCGAAGTAATAGCTCAACTGTTCCCAGCTCTTCGAGTCGTAACCCGTAGACGCCGAGGTGATGTTCGCCGAAACGACACCGGTAGTCAGCGCCTGCGTCAGTTCGGCGGCCTGCACGGTCACCGGCTGGGCGCCCATCAATTCGATCATCCGCGCCACCGTCGGGCTGTATGAGCGGATCTTCACACCCTTCAGGTCAGCCGACGAATTCAGCGCGACTTTCGAGTAGATTCCCTGCGGCGGCCACGGCACCGAGAACAGCACCTTCAGCCCCTGCTTGGCGAATTTCTCCTCGATCCTGGCGCGCGACGCCTGCCACAGCGCGCGCGCTTCCGGATAACTGCTGGCCAGGAAGGGGATGGTGTCGAGGGCGAACAGCGGGTCTTCGTTGGCCGCCCCGGAAATGATGATCTCGCCGATCTGCGCCTGCCCACCCTGCACCGCGCGCTTGATTTCGTTGGCCTTGTACAGGGCGCCGTTGGCATGCACCGTGATCTTCAGTTTGCCGCCGGTGGCGGCATCGACGGCGCTGGCAAACTGCTGGATATTCTCGGTATGGAAGTTGCTCACCGGATACGGCGTCGGCATGTCCCACCTGGTCTCGGCAGACGCCGAGAGCGCAAGACCGGCGGCAAACAGGGCAGCCGCGGAATGACGCAGCAGCGAAGGCAGTTTCATATCGTCTCCTCGTAGCGGGGGTTTGAGCAGCGTCGCCGGGATTTCGCTGGCCAATGGCCGACAGCAGCGCTGCCAAGAATGGAAGTGTCACCGCCGCTTGTCAAGCAATCGGCGGCAGCGGACGCGCAACGCGGCTGTTCCTGGCGATGATCGCCAGGCCGGCAAAGATCGCGACGAGGGTTTTGCTGATTCCCCGGGGCTTCATCGGCGGTCGGTGGCGTGCTCCGGCCCAGCGCCGTGCTTACGATTCGAAGGCAAAACCGACTCCGTAGATCGAACGGATCGGCTCCTCACCCGGGAAAGCCTGGACAAGTTTCTTGCGAAGGTTCTTCAGGTGGCTGTCGATGGCACGTTCTGAAACCTCGAGATGATCGTCGTAGAGCGCGTCGAGTAGTTGCGCACGCGAGAAGACGCGTCCCGGTTTGCCGGCCAGCGCCCGCAGCAGCCGGAATTCCTTGGGCGTCAGTTCAAGGCTCTTGCCGGCGACCCGCGCCTGCAAGGCGTCAGCGTCGATTTCCAGCGCTGCGCCGCCGATTTTCGGGCTGACGGTAAGGCCCGCCGCCGGCTGTATGCGACGCAGTACGGTCTTGACGCGGGCCACTACTTCGCGTGGCGAGTAGGGTTTGCAGACGTAGTCGTCGGCGCCGAGTTCGAGGCCGAGCAGGCGGTCGATTTCGTCGACGCGGGCAGTGACCATGATCACCGGCAAGTTCGATGTTTTGCGCAACTCGCGCAGGATCGAAATGCCGTCCATCCCGGGCAGCATCAGGTCGAGCAAAAGCAGGTCGGGCGGCGTTCGCCGGAGGACCGCCATGGCCGCCAGGCCGTCGGCCATGGTGGTCGTTGCGAAACCGTCGCGCTGCAGGTATTCGGCGAGGATCTGGGCGAGGTCGAGTTCGTCCTCGACGATCAGGATCTCTTTGCTCATGCTTTCTCCAGGGGTAATTCGACGCGGATGTGCAGGCCGCCAAGCTTTGCTGGCGTCGCGCTGATGCGGCCACCGTGCGCCTCGACCAGCGCCTTGCAAATCGCCAGGCCGAGGCCGGAACCGCCGAAGGCCCGGCTGCGCGACTCCTCGGCGCGAAAGAAGCGCTCGAACAGTCGCGGCAGCGCGGCCGCCGGTGGCCCTGGCGCGCTGTCGTCAAAGTCCAGCAGCAGCTGTTGCTTGCTGGCTTGCGCGGCAATCGCCAGCTGTCCACCGGCGTCGGTGTAGCGCAGGCTGTTCTCGAGCAGATTGGCAAATACCTGCGTCAGGCGTCCGGCGTCACCGCGCACCCACCAGCCGAGATCGACCAGGCGCGCGGTGTCAAGCCGGATGTTGGCATCGAGGTAGCGTTCGCGAAATGCGGCGACGGTCTCTTCGAGTATCGCCACCGGCATCAGCAGACGCTGCTCCATTTCGCCCCCACCGGCTTCGCGATCGAGTGTCAGCCGGAGGTCGTCGACCAGCTTCGCGAGCTGCAGCACCTGCTTGTGTAGCCGCGCCAGCGTCGCCGCGTCGGGCCGGCGCACGCCGTCCTGCATCGCCTCGATCTCGGCGCGCAGGACGGCCAGCGGCGTCCGCAGTTCGTGCGAGCTCTCGGCGATCCAGGCCCGGCGTGATTCCTCGACACGGCCCAGGCGCACGGCCATGGCATTGAAATTGGTGGCCAACTGGCCGAGCTCGTCTTCACTGCGGACGTCAATGCGCGTATCCAGCGAGCCGTCGGCGATCTGCCGCGCCGCTCGTTCCAGATCACCAATCGGCGCCAGTAGATGCCGTGCCAGCAGCCACGCGGCGAGCAGCGAGAAGCCCAGCGCCGCCAGTCCGGCGAAGAGCATGTTCTCGGTCTGGCTGGCCAGGAAAGCCGCGTCGAGTGCGCGTCCCGACGACGGTACGGCCTGCAGGGTCAGCTGACCGACGACCTTGCCCTGGTGGACAATCGGCGTTGCGGCACCGACGCCGCTCGCCCGGGCCTTACCCGCCAGCCACTGGCCGTCGGCGTCAAGCAGCGCAAGACGCTGGCCAAGGCGCAGGATGTCGCCCGGCGGCGGACTGCCGGGCGAGCCTTGCGGCGGCGTCGCAGCGGCGTTGGCTTCGCCCGCTGGCCGCCGATCAACGTCGGGCGGTAGCGGCCGCTCACCCCAGGGCGGACGGGCGGCGCCTGGCCCTGGCCCGAACGGCGGCGGCAAGCCGGGCGAAAAGCCACCCGCAGGCTCCGCAGCGTTCCCCGAACTCGGGCGCGACAGGCGCCGCCAGCTCTGCTCGGGTGCCGCGCGAACGAAGTCCCAGTTGCCGTGCCTGGCGTATTCGGCCTCGATGTTGCTGACCATGCCGTCGAGGCCGGCCAACTCGGCGGCACTCGTGTAGCGCTCGAAACCGTCGCCGAGATTCCAGCGCATGACCAGGGTGAGGAGCACGGCCATACTCGTCGCCAGAGCGAAGCTGGCGAGAAAGACCTTGCGTTGAATGGTTAGGCGGATCATGACATCGATGTTTGCGGGTAGGCGGCCGACCAGGCCGGAACGCCATGATCGCCACGATTGCCGTAGCCGACAAGCGCCGCGTCGACGATCGTCTGGCCGTCGACCACCAGCGAGAACGCCACCGGACCACACGCTTCGGAGAGCCAGCCGATACTCTCGCCGTCGACCTCGCCAAGAGCAGTCGTCAAGCGGTGACGCGAGCGCTGACACCAGAGGCGGCGAGTAGGGTCCCAGCTGCGCTCGCAAGCGCTTTCGAGATTGCCGCCAAAAGGATGACGCAAGCGCCGCGCCAGCCGCAGCGCCAGCGGCAGTGGCAACAGCGACGCGTCGGGCGCGTCGCCCCACTGCAAAGCTTGCGCGGCAAAGGGCGTCATCCCGAAAGCCAGGACAAAGGCATCGAGCAGGCGGTCCGGCGAACCCCGCCGCTGATGGAGAGCCAGCAGGCTGCGCGCGCTGTTGGCCTGGACGCGGCCACCGCCGGAAGAGAGCAGGCTGGTTTCACCCAGCAAACCGACTTCGGCAGCCAGCCGCCACTCGTTCGCCCGCTCCTCGAACAACCATTCGCGGCCTGCCCTGGGGGCACAGGCCGCCGCCATCGACGGGTCATTGAGCACCGCCTCGACCGACTGACCCTCCTGCGGATGGCCGTCGAGCGCGTATTCGCGGCCGTCGATCAGGCAGTGTGCGAGATGAAATGGCAGCGTCGGCGAACCCAGGCGGGGTCCGCGCTGGACGTGCAAATGCAGGTGCGGCTGTGCCGAGCGGCCCGAATTGCCGCAGTGACCGAGCAGCGCACCCGGCGCGACGCGCTGTCCCGGCTCGACCTTGATACTGCCGCGACGGAGATGCGCCAGCAACACATAAAGGCCAGCGCCGATGTCGATCAGGACGTGGTTCCCCCAGTTCTCGAGCGAATTCATTTCACCCGGCCGGTTGTCGGCAATATCGCCGCGACACGCCGTCACGTAGCCGTCGGCCGGCGACAACACCGGCTCGTCGAAAGCATGGAAATCGTTCAGCCTGGCGCCGTCGCGGCGATAGCTCTGGCCGTCAACGAGACGGACGAAATCGAGCGCATAGCGCCATTCGCCGCGATGCGTATGCGGACCGTCGACCGCCTGCGACACCGCCATGCGGCCGGCGTACGGGGGTAGCAGAGCAACGCTGCCGGCGGCCAGCCCGCGCGCCCTGGCCAGGCGTGCGTTGACCATACTGTCTTCGGGAGACGCCGGTACCGACAGCCAGAAGCGTGCCCAGAAGAAGCTGCTCTCGGCTCGCAAGGCCGCGCTGGCCAGCCACACGGTGAGCACGAACGGCGCCGACAGGGGCGGCACGCCGAGCACTATCGACAGCGCGAACATCCCGGCCGAGAGCGCGCTGGCGACCAGCACGGCGCCGGCCGCAAGCAGCAGGGTACGTCTGCCTGGCACGGCCAGCGTGCCACCGACAAAGATCGCCACCAGTGCACCGTTGAAGACTCCCAGCATGGCCAGGCTCGAGGTCGGCGAGCTGCTGGCCACCGACAGCACGCCACTCGCCAACAAGCCGCCGGCGATGGCCAGCAGGGCCAGGAGCGGCGAGGTCAGGAGTACGGCGGCGAGGACCAGCACGCCGGCCAGCGGATTCGCCACAAAAAACAGCGCGCCGACGTGCGCCAGCGCCGTTGCGCTGGCCGCCGGCAGCCAGTCCGGAAAGACCGGCCAGACCGGCCACAGCGAGCGCAACGGCAGGCCGATGGTCTTGGCCACCGCGAGCAAGGTCCAGGCGGTGACCAGAAATGGCGCACCGAGCAGCGGCAAGCCACGCGCGCCGAACGGGCCGGCGAGCATCTGGCGCAGCGCGGTCGCCAGCGGCACGGCCAACAGGCCGCCAAATGCGGCCAGCGCAAGAGTCCGCGGCGGACCGCCGTAGAAGGCGCCTAGGGCCAGACCGGCGTAAATGGCGTTGAGGATCTCGGCCTCGCCAGCCATGCCCGGCAAACGCAGCAAGGCGCGCGTCAGCAGTGCGCTGACGCCCGCCAGCAGACCGCAGAGACCCGTTTCCGGATCGCTCAGCGTCGCCGCCAGGAGCAGCGCACCGACGACGCGCTGGCGCGCCAGGAACAGCGCGCCATAGGCGTCGAGCAGGCTGTTCAGGCCGTCGATCAGGACCTTCATCTCAGCCTCCAGCGGCGCGCAGGGCGACGACAGCTGCCGCCGTTTTCGGCGCCAGATGCGCCGGTAGCCGTTCCTGCGCGCAGACCACTTCGAGATCCTCCGCCGCCCGGATCAGGCTCAGCTCGCGGTCACCGTGGATCAGCACCACGGCCGGACGGTATTCGATGAACTGCATCGACTGGGTGGTGTTGTAGGCGCCAACCGGCGCGAACACCAGACGATCGCCGACGGCCAGTGGTGGCAGTTGCACCGAGTGCCGCAGCACATCGATGTTCATGCACAGCGGGCCGTAGAGCACGGTGTCGCGCAGCTCGCCGCGCGCCGGCGAAGCAAGGCGCACCGGCTGGTCGTACCACAATGCCGTAAACAGGGTGTTCAGACCGGCGTCGAGGATCGCGGCCGGGCGACCGTCGGCGGTTTCCTTGCGGCCGACCACCGAGGTGATCAGGCTCTGCGCGTCGTCGATCACCGCCCGGCCGCTCTCAAAAAGCAGCGCCGGACGTTCTTCGCCCTGGTCGAGTCGGTACGCCGTTCCGTCCAGAAAGGCGCTGCAGATCGCGTCGGCATATTCCTCGAGGTCCGGCGTGGACTGTTCGGGCGGCAGATAGATGCCCTGCAGGGCGTTATTGGACGGCAGGCCGCCGCCAATATCGATGTAGCTCAGGCGCGTGCCGTCGGCCTCGATCTCGCGGGCCAACATGCAGAGCGTGCTCACTGCGGCGGCGTAGGCGCGCGGATCGAGGATGAAGGTGCCGATGTGGCTGTGCAGGCCGTTGAGGCGCAAGTGTCGGCTGACCTTTACCCGCTTGATTGCCGCGCGCGCCGCGCCAGATTCGAGATTGAAGCCGAAGCGACTCCAGGGCTCGCTGTAACCGGTCTTGAAATTCAGGCGCAGCGTCACCGGAACGCACTCGCGGCGTTCTTCGGCGATGGTTTCGATCAATGCCAGCTCGTCGGCGTGATCGACGTGGATCAAGGCGCCTTCGGCGATCGCCCGTTCGAGAATCGAACGCGGCTTGTTCGGGCCGTTGAAGATGATGTGCTCGCCCGGCACGCCAAGCGCGCGCGCCTTTTCATACTCGAAGCGCGACACCACTTCGGCCCACGAGCCTTCCTGGTGGAGGATCGAACAGACCGCACCGTTGTAATTGGTCTTGTAAGACCAGCCATGAATCACCTTCGGGTAACGACTGGCAAAAGCCTGCGTGATACGCCGGACGTTGGCGCGCAGACGTGACTCGGAGGTGACGTAGAGTGGCGAGCCGTAGCGCTCGACCAGCGTTTCGACCGCCACGCCGTCGATTGCCGACTGCGCGTCGGCAGCCAGCCGGCGCCGGCCAAACCTGTTCAACGCGGGCAGTGTCAGGGGTTCTATACGCGGGGCTTGCCAGGTCATCTTGCTCATTCTTTTCTCCTTGCGGGTTTCAGGCGGCGCGGCTGGCGAGCGCGTGCGGACGCGCCGTGCTGCCACTCATCGCCAGGCTGGCGATTTCATCGAGGGCGACGATCGTTTCCTGCGCGTGACGGATGAAGCTGGTGCCCGGGCACGGCGGCGCCAGCTTCAGCTGCGACGGTTTGACGCCGTCCATCAAGGCCAGCAGCGCGGCCGGCAGATTGCGGCCAACGCCGTGCGCAAGATAGATCCAGGCCGGAAAGCGCGGATTGATTTCGATCAGCTGCAGGCGGCCGGCCTGGTCGCGAAGCATCTCGATTTCGAGCGGCCCGCGCCACTTGAGGGCGTCGAACAAACGCCGGCCGGCCGCCTGCAGATCCGGGTCATCGATGGTGACACCGGCCCAGGCCTTGCCCTTGTCGGTGAGCGCCTGTTTCTTCATCATCACCTCGCCGATCATCGCGCCGCTGCCGTCGCCAAGCGCCGTCAGGTTGACTTCCTCACCATGGACGAACTTCTGGACCAGCACCGGGTAGCCCCAGGTGGCGACTATCTGCCGGTAACGCTGGCGAGCTTCGGACGCCGAATAGACGACGTACGCGTCGTAAAAAACGCCTTTGACCAGCAGCGGGTAATCCCAGCCGTCGGCGTCGCAGTCGTCGAAGAATCGCTCGTCGACCAGGCTCTGCACGGCCGGCGTGGCGACGCCGGCCGCTGCGCACAGCGCTGGCAGGCGATCCTTGTCGCGGCGGCGCAATTGCGCACGCTGCGGCAACAGGAGGCGAATGCCACGCCGCTTGAGCTCGCCTTCGACGGCAATGAAGTTGGGCAGTTCGGCGTCGAGACACGGCAGCAGAGCATCGACCGGGTCGTGCGGCAGGATCTCGTCGAGTCGCTCGAGTAGCGCCGCCGCGCCGGTCGCTGGATACGGTAGCAAGTGACCGCTGTCGCAGGTTTCCCGCTGATAAAGACCGGCGTCAAGCGTCTCGTAGGCGAGGCCGATGATGCGGCCGCGAAAGCCCGCCGCCTGCCGCAGGCAACGCGCCACGGCACAGCCCGGACCGGGGTTGTCGGGCTTGGCGTTGATACCCGTGAGCGCGACATTCCAAGCCGTCCAATGCGGCTGATCGGCGTGCCGGATCACGACACGCACCTCGTAAGCTGCTGGATAAAATCGTCGACGCCGGCCTCGACGACGGCACGCGGCTGCTGGCAAGCAGCGACCAGCGCATCGATCATCGCGCGCCGCGATTTCCCGTCCTGCATAATCAGCAAGGCGATCATGCCGGGCGGATTGACGCTGTAACTCCTGCCGGTGCGGGTGTCGAAGGTGTAGCCGTTGGCGTTCAGGATCAAGTCCCCGAGTCGCCGAGACCCTGGCAAGGGTGCTTCCATCGCATTCTCCTGTGCTTGGCGATAGCGCTGGTGGCCATCGATGGACGCTATTCTGGAGAGCGATCTGGTAAGCGCGAGGGAGAAATCCGGGAGGAATTGCGGAGGCTGCCAACGCTCTGAAACGGTGCCCGCGCCGCACCAAATTCCGCACCAGCTCGCTCGCTTGCGCCCCGAAATTGTGCGCCGCATCATTGCGCGTCACCCGCAGCACTCGAAAATTCCCGGCAAATCAATGAGCACGCTCATTGGCACGGCAATTGCTTTGACGCATCCATCAAGACGCATCGACTGGAGTCGCGAAAATGAGCAAGAAGAAACTGGTGATGGTCGGCAACGGCATGGCGGGCGTGCGGACGCTCGAGGAGCTGCTGAAAATCGCCCCCGATTACTACGATATCGCGGTGTTCGGCGCCGAGCCGCACCCCAATTACAACCGCATCCTGCTTTCGCCGGTGCTCGCCGGCGAGATGACGATCCAGGACATCATCCTCAACGATCACCAGTGGTACGCCGAGCACGGCATCACCCTGCACCTCGGCAAGAAGGTCAGCCGCATCGACCGCGTCAAGCGGCGGGTGATCGCCGAAGACGGCACCGAGGAAGCGTACGACCGGCTGCTGCTGGCGACCGGCTCGACCCCGTTCATGCTGCCGATCCCCGGCAACGAGCTGCCGGGCGTGATCTCGTACCGCGACATCGCCGATACCGACGCGATGATCGACGCCGCTCGCCGTTACGGGCACGCGGTGGTGATCGGTGGCGGTCTGCTCGGCCTCGAAGCGGCCAACGGCCTGAAGCTGCGCGGCATGGACGTGACCGTCGTGCATCTCGCCGACTGGCTGCTCGAGCGGCAGCTCGACGAGACCGCCGGGCGGATGCTGCAGAAATCGCTGGAAGAGCGCGGCCTCAAGTTCCTGCTCGGCAAGCAGACCGAAATGCTGGTCGCCGGTGAAAGCGGCCGCGTCGCCGCCGTCCGCCTCAAGGACGGCGTGCAGCTGCCGGCCGACCTGGTGGTGATGGCCATCGGCATCCGTCCGAATGTCGCCCTGGCCGAGGCGGCCGGCATCCACTGCAACCGCGGCATCGTCGTCAACGACACCATGCAGACCTACGATCCGAAGGTGTACTCGGTCGGCGAGTGCGTCGCGCACCGCGGCATCGCCTACGGCCTCGTCGCGCCGCTGTTCGAGCAGGCCAAGGTCGCCGCCAACCACCTCGGCAACTACGGCATCGGCCGCTATACCGGTTCGGTAACCTCGACCAAACTCAAGGTCACCGGCATCGACCTGTTTTCGGCCGGCGACTTCTTCGGCGGCAAGGATACCGAGGAGATCATCCTCAACGACGCCGCCGGTGGCGTGTACAAGAAGCTGGTGATCCAGGACAACAAACTGGTCGGCGGCGTGCTTTACGGCGACACCGCCGACGGTCCGTGGTACTACCAGCTTCTGCGCGACGGCCAGGACATCCACGAGATTCGCGACCACCTGCTGTTCGGTCAGGCGCACGTCGGCGACGTCGGCCACCAGGGCCACAGCAAGGCCGCGGCGATGGCCGACAGCGCCGAAGTCTGCGGCTGCAACGGCGTCAGCAAGGGGACGATCGTCAAGGCGATCAAGGAAAACGGCCTGTTCACGCTCGACGACATCAAGAAGCACACCAAGGCGGCGTCGTCGTGTGGCTCGTGTGCCGGACTTTGCGAACAGCTGCTCTCGGCGACCATCGGCGGCGCCTACACGCCGGCGGCGTCGAACCGCAAAGCGGTCTGCGGCTGCACCGACTTCTCGCACCAGGAAGTGCGCGACGCGATCCGTCAGCAGCGCCTGCTGAGCATCGGCGAAACGATGCGCTTCCTCGAATGGACGACTCCCGATGGCTGCGAAAAATGCCGCCCGGCGCTCAACTACTACCTGATCTCGACCTGGCCGAAAGAGGCCAGGGACGATCCGCGCTCGCGGCTGATCAATGAGCGCGCGCACGCCAACATCCAGAAGGACGGCACCTACTCGGTGGTGCCGCGGATGTGGGGCGGGCTGACCACTTCTGCCGAGCTGCGGCGCATCGCAGACGTCGCCGAAAAGTACCAGGTACCGACGATCAAGGTCACCGGCGGCCAGCGCATCGACCTCCTGGGGATCAAGAAGGAAGACCTGATCGGCGTCTGGAAAGACCTCGACATGCCCTCGGGCCATGCCTACGGCAAGTCGATCCGCACGGTCAAGACCTGCGTCGGCGCCGAACACTGCCGTTTCGGCACGCAACTGGCGATGGACATGGGCGTCAAGCTCGAAAAGATGCTCTTCGACATGTACGCGCCGCACAAGGTCAAGCTGGCCGTTTCGGGTTGCCCGCGCAACTGCGCCGAAGCCGGCATCAAGGACGTCGGCGTGATCGGCGTCGATTCGGGCTACGAACTGTACGTCGGCGGCAACGGCGGCATCAAGACCGAGGTCGCGCAGTTCTTCGTCAAGGTCAGCAACGACGCAGAAGTGATGGAGTACGCCGGCGCCTTCCTGCAGCTCTACCGCGAGGAAGGCTTCTACCTCGAACGCACCTGCCACTACCTCGAACGCGTCGGCCTCGAACACGCCAAGAATCGCGTTGTCGACGACGCGGAAAACCGCAAGGCGCTGCACGCTCGTCTGCTGGCCGAGCTGAAAGACGCCAAAGACCCCTGGGCCGAGCGTATCGCCGGCGTCGAGAAGAACGAATACGAACTGCTTTCGGTATAGAGAACTGGAGAACGGAAATGGCTGAATGGAAATCGATCTGTACGATTGACCAGATCCCGCGACTGGGTAGTCGCGTCGTCCGCGCAACGAGCGGCGATATTGCGGTCTTCCGCACGTCGACCGACGAGGTGTTCGCGCTGCGCGACCGCTGCCCGCACAAGGGCGGACCGCTGTCGCAGGGAATCGTGCATGGCCAACAGGTGACCTGCCCACTGCACGGCTGGAAACTGCAACTGGATTCCGGTGAAGCCGTCGCCCCCGACCAGGGCTGCTCGCGCCGCTACCCGATCCGCGTCGAAAGTGGCACCGTTTTCCTCGAAATCTGAGTTTTTTTCGCTCCATCTACCCGCAACCAACGGACTACGACAATGGACAACTCGTTCTGGAAGGCCGGCCACCGGCCGACACTGATCGCCTCATTCCTCTACTTCGACCTGGCCTTCATGGTCTGGGTGATGCTCGGCCCGCTCGGCGTGCAGATCGCCAGCGATCTCGGCCTGACGCACGCCCAGAAGGGAATGATGGTCGCCACGCCGGTGCTGGCCGGCGCCCTGCTACGAATCGTCATGGGCCTGCTGGTCGACCACCTGAAGCCGAAAATGACCGGTGCCATCGGCCAGATTGTCGTCATGGTGTCGCTGTTCTTCGCCTGGAAGCTGGGCGTGCATAGCTACGAGCAGACGCTGATTCTCGGCGTCTTCCTCGGTGTCGCCGGCGCCTCGTTCGCCGTCGCGCTGCCGCTCGCCTCGCGCTGGTATCCGCCCGAGCATCAGGGTACGGCGCTGGGAATCGCCGGCGCCGGCAACTCGGGCACCGCGCTGGCGGCGCTGATCGCACCGAGTCTGGCGATCGCCTACGGCTGGACCAACGTCTTCGGCCTGGCGCTGGTGCCGCTGTTTCTGGTCTTCGTGTACTACATGATCGCCGCCAAGGACTCGCCCGAATGCCCGCCACCGAAGTCGCTTGCCGAGTACCTGAAAGTGCTCAAGGACAGCGACGCGTGGTGGTTCATGTTCTTCTACTCGGTGACCTTCGGCGGTTTCGTCGGCCTGGCGTCGTCGCTGACCATCTACTTCAACATCCAGTACGGCCTCGACGCCAAGACCGCCGGCTTCTTCACCGCCGCGTGCGTCTTCGCCGGTTCGATGGTGCGGCCGATCGGCGGCAACGTCGCCGACCGCATCGGCGGCATCAAGAGCCTGTCGGTGATGTACGTCTTCGCGGCGATCTTCCTGGCCATCGTCAGCGTCGGCCTGCCCGAGGCGTGGATGGCGCTGCTCGCCTTCGTCGGTGCGATGCTGGCGTTGGGCATGGGCAACGGCGCCGTCTTCCAGCTGGTGCCACAGCGCTTCCGCAAGGAGATCGGCGTGATGACCGGCCTGGTCGGCATGGCCGGCGGCGTCGGCGGCTTCTACCTGGCGTCATCGCTCGGCTACGCCAAGCAGCTCACCGGCAGCTACCAGGCCGGCTTCCTGATCTTCGCCGCGCTGGCGCTGCTGGCTCTCGCCGGGCTGAGCGCCGTCAAGAACCGCTGGCGCACCACCTGGGGTGCCGCGCACCTGACGGCGGCCAAGATCTGATCGGCTCAGCGGACGGACGAATCCGACGACTCCTTTCAACAGCCCGGGGCGGCAGGGTACATTGCGTACCTGCCGCCCCTTTATCATTTCCGGAGCCGCATCTGCATGCCGCTAAGAGTTGACATTGGCCATTCGTCGCTGACCGGTCCGCGCCAGCGCAACGAGGATTTCTGCGGCATGGTCACGCCACACGGCGCCGAGCTCGAAAACAAGGGCCTGATCGCAGCGCTTGCCGACGGCGTCGGCGGCCATCAGGGCGGCCGCGAAGCCGCCGAATATACCGTCCGCGGCCTGCTCTCCGATTACTTCGCGACACCCGACACCTGGAGCGTTCCGCACGCGCTGGAAAAGGTCGTCGTGCCGCTCAACCGCTGGGTGATGGCCCAGGCCAGCCGCCAACCCGAGCTCACCGGCATGGCGACGACGCTGACCATGCTGGTCCTGCGTGGCCGCCGCTACGTCAGCGGCCACGTCGGCGATTCGCGGCTCTACCTGTTGCGCGATGGCAGCTGCACGCAACTGACCGTCGACCACCTCTGGGAACACCCGGAGCTGAAGAACGTGCTGTCGCGCGCGGTCGGCCTCGACCGTCATTTCCGGATCGATTTCGCCGACGGCGAACTGAAAGAGGGCGACTGTTTTCTGCTCTGTTCCGACGGCGTCTGGGGTGTCCTCGGCGACGCGCGAATCCGCGCCACGCTGCTCGCGCATCCCGATGCGCAGCAGGCGGCGGCGTCGCTGACCAGCCTGGCGCTGGCCGCCGGCGGCCAGGACAACGCCAGCGCCGTCGTCGCACGCATCGAAGAGCTGCCCGCCGAGAACCTGCGCGACTCGCTCGAGGGTACGGCGCGCCTGCCGCTGCCGCCGCTCTTCAAACCTGGCCAGGAGATCGACGGGCTGCTGATCGACGAAGTGCTGCACGACTCGCGCGCGACGCTGCTCTACCGGGTCACCGACCAGGCGTCTGGCCAGCAGCTGGTGCTCAAGACGCTGCGCCCGGAGTTGGCCGACGACGCTGACGAGATCCGAGCGCTGATCATGGAGGAATGGCGCGGACGACGCATCTCATCGCCATTCTTCGCGCAACTGCTGCCTGCCGAAGGACGCAGCTACCTGTATTATCTGCAGACCTGGCACGAGGGCGCGACGCTGCAGCGGATGCTCGACGCCGGCCTGCACTTCACCGTCGCCGACGCCGTCCAGCACGGCGTCCGGCTGATGAAAGGACTCTCGGCGCTGCACCGCCTCGACGTCGCGCACCGCGATATCAAACCCGACAACATCCACGTCGGCCGCGACGGCCGCCTGCGCATCCTCGACCTCGGTGTCGCGCTCAGCCTCTCGGAAGACGACCGCAGCGTCGGCAGCCCGGGCACTCCCAGCTACATGGCGCCGGAATTGCTCGCCGGCGAACAGGCCGGCCAGGCGCACGACCTCTATGCCGCTGGCGTCACCCTGTACCACCTGCTGACGCGCAAGTACCCCTACGGCGAGATCGAGCCCTTCCAGCATCCCAAATTTGGCGAGCCGGTGGCGCCGACGCGCTACCGACCCGACATCCCCGGCTGGCTGGAGAACGCGCTGCTCAAGGCAGTCGCCAAGGATCCGGCGCAGCGCTTCGAAACCGCCGAGGAATTCCTGCTGGCGCTCGAACGCGGCGCCAGCCGGCCGCTCAACCGGCCACCGGTGACGCCCCTGGCGATGCGCAACCCGCTGGTCACCTGGCGGATCATCGCCGGCGTTTCGCTGCTGCTCAACCTGGTTTTGCTGATGTTGCTGGCGCGTTGACCTGTCCTCTCAGACATGCCGTATCGAAGTCACACCGCTTTGCTCATCGCCGCCAGGGTCCATTGCCGTTCGCTCTCGTCCGCTTTCAGCAAAGCCTTTACCCCTGCCGGATTTGTGACCGGATTAATCCAGACAAGACCTCTCAGTTCGGCTATCCTTTTTGACTCCTCGCTGAATAGCGCCTTGACTCTATCGTCCAGAGCAATGATTCGCTCATCTGTGGCAATTGCCGCCTCCACCAAAAGCATATCCTTGATCATTGCGGACTTGTCTTTGTTCGATGCTGGCCCATCATCAATCGCCACCCTCAAGCCGGGCATCTCGGGCAGGTCAAGCGCGACCAGCTTTTTCCGGGAAACCATGGATCTTCGCCATCTTCTTGCAAAAGCAGATTCGTGCTTTTCCCATTCGAGCCGTATCGCCGGAGTCATTACCGCTCGGTGGCATATTATCAGCACCTGTTGCAGGAAATCACGCACGGCCGTTGCTGTGGGATGAACGGCCTCGACACCACCCGAAGCGCGCGCCACAGACGCATCAATCACCAGGCGGCTTGTGCGATTTTTTTTCATAGCCTGGCGTTCCGGAATAATTTTTCTTCGGCGGCGGAGAGATACTCGTTATCGGCATCCAGCTCCACCTCGTCGAAATCCTCGGGCCAATCCCCGAAGGCGCCAGATTCATCGAGGTCTGAACTCACAATTGAGGTCTTCCCGAATTTATCACGTTGAAACCAGTGTAATTTCACCAGGTCCTGCGGTAATTCATCTTTCGCAACCAGGGTTTGAATACCGCGCAGCAGCAGCGCACTGTGGGTTTCCACTATGACAATTACCCCTCGCCTGGCGGCCTCTGCCAGAACGGTGGCCAGGGAGCGTTGCGCGCTCGGATGCAGGTGGATTTCGGGTTGCTCCACATAAACCAACTGCCCCGGCTCAGCCGCGAGCAAGGCAACCAGAACAGGCAAGGCTTGAGAAACGCCGAAGCCGACATCGGCAATACTGACCAGATCGTGCGCGCCTCCTCGCTGTCCGTGTGGCAAGCGCCCGACTTTCAATTCAACTTGCGTCTCATCCTTTTGCTCGGCCATGACCTTCCATGTCAGCCCGAGGTTTTCCAGTTGCTTGTTCAAATGTGACAGCCGACCGTCTCTGCTGGTCTGCCAATCCTGGATCACGCTGGCCACATAGTTTTCGAACGTCCCCGGGAACGAATCGCCAACCGCGGTCGTCTTGTAGTTGCGCTCCGGGTTTCCACGCAAGCCAGGAACATGTATCAGCTTTGCGATCAATGACGCAAGCCGTTCTCCACCGTGCAAAGGTGGCAGTTTAAACTCACCGTGCGACGTCACCAGTGCGACTGCGAGAAAACATCGGTCACGAACCACCTTCGGTTCCGCATTCTTAAATATTTCTTCCGGCAATCCATAGTCAGAAAGAATTTTCTGGATATCCCCTGGAAATTCATTTTCCAAAGTCAGAACGATATCTGATTCTCCATCCGAAATGGTATTACTGAATATCTCCAGCCCCCTGCGCGGAACCTGCCGAAAGCACAGCCCAATTTTCTTCTTGCCGATCTCGAAGTCGATGGAAAATTCGTCAACGGTACCCGAACGCGAACTCGATGTTTTTGACAATAACTGGCTTGCGGAAGTCAGGCGCACATTTGGCCCACCCAAAAGGAGACTACCAGAATCGTAGGGAGCATCTATAGTCTGCTTGAGGAGCAATACGGGCTGCATGACGCTGGACTTGCCACCGCTATTGGCGCCAGCCAGCAGTGTCAGTGGGCGTATCTCCATTCGCTGCTTGTCTGTCAGTGATTTGTAGCCGACAACTGAAATTGCAGTCAGCGTATTTCCAAGGGCCTTATTCACGTTCCGCTTTCCCGGTTTGTTTGGTGAAGCATCATCATTTACAGCCATAGATTAACTCCTGAAAACATTCAGCACTCTAGTCGACGTCAATGCACCCTCGCCGAGTGCATCTGTTGCTGCACGTACTGGAAGATCACCTCGGCCCGCCGCTCGATGTCCTCGTTTGAAAAGTCGTCCGGCATGTCTGCGAGCAGCCGGTCAATGATCGCCGCCTTCATCTGTGCCTGCGCTGAAGCGCGGTCGCGCAAGTCGCCCATCTCGTGGCGGCGCTGCTCGACCGTGGCCATCAACTGCCTCGCGAGCTGCTTGATCTTCTCGACATCGCTTTTCTTGATGCTCGCCTTGTCCTTGCTCAGCAGGTCATACACGGTCAGCTCGCGCTCGCTCTCAAAGCCTTCTCGCACATAGCGTCGCTCCTCGACGTCGAGCAAATCATGGACCCTCAGCAAGTCTGCGAAGACCCGCTCGATTTGGGCGGCATCCTTGTCGCGGTTGAATGCGTCGATGATCTCCCGATAGCGTCTGTAGAGGTCAACACGGCTCGGGTTCTGAGCAAGCATCTGCTCAAGCCGCGCCTGAATCCTCTCCTGCAGCGTCAGGACGGTGGTGTTCTTGTAGGGCGACCTGGCGAACTCCGCGCGCAGGCGTTCAAAGTCGATACCCGACAGGTCGTACTGCTTGTTCGGCGGCTGCTTGAACCCGTCCCGCGGGGCAAGCTCCAGCGCGCTGTCGATCAAGCCGCGAATCTCCTGCATGATCGCAGTGATGTCGGCGCCTGATTTCTGTTTCTGCAGGAGATTGTAGATTGCCGAAATGGCTCTCTCTTGGGGCTCGTACTTGAACAGGCCCGGGTTCGGAAACAAGCCGCGGAAGCGGTCGGCCGCGTCCTCGGCCAGGACCTGGAAGGTCTTCTTGTTCTCGGCTGAACGGCAAACGGCGTTCTGTGCATCCAGCAAGGCCTGCCAGCTTTCCTCGCCCTTTTCGGCTCCGATCAATAAGCTCAGGTCAAAACCGACGCTCGCGAGATACGCCTCTACCTTGGCGATGGCTGTTTCGTATTCGGCCAAGGCCTGCTCTTCATCCAGCAGCGGATCGGCAGCGGCACCCTGGTCAGCTTGCGCGAAAGTCGCCAGGGCCTTGCGCAAGCTCTTGAGCATGCCGTTGTAGTCGATGATCAGGCCGTTCTTCTTGTGTGGCGTCACGCGGTTGACGCGCGCAATGGCCTGCATCAGCGTGTGCCCCTTCATCGGTTTGTCCAGATACAGGGTGGCCAGCGATTTGACATCGAAGCCGGTCAGCCACATGGCGCAGACCACGGCCACACGGAACGGGTGGCGGCCATCCTTGAAGCACTCGTCGACATCCCTGCCGCCGATGCCTTTGGCGATCACCTCGCGATACGGACGAACGTCGATACCCTCGGCAGCGAAGTCTTTGACCTCGTTCTGCTCACCACTGAACACGGCGTGAATCTGCGTTTCGGCCATCCACGTCAGCTGCTGACGCAAGCGCTCGACGTAGGCTGTCTCCGGCTTGCCGGCCCTGGCAAAGAGCGCCTCCTCTACCTGCAGTTTGCTGCGCAGCGCCTGCAACTTCTCCTGCCACCGGAGCTTGATGCGTTCAGTCATCCGGACGCAGGTGATCTTGTCGATACACACCAGCAGCGCCTTGGCGTTGCCGCCGTACCGGGGGGCATGCCCAGCTAGCGTCGGTGGCTCCAGCAGGCGCCAGCGCTGGTGGTAATGCTCGACGAAGTCCGTCGCCACGTCGTTCAGGTGCGTCTCCGAGGTGAACACGGGATACTCGCGCGCCAGTTCGCGGTAGAGCTTCGCCTCCTGCTTTTCGTCCAGCTCGCCGTCTGCACGCGCGGCGTCGATGCGCTCCTCGATGCGTTTGTTCAGACTGGCGTCGACGAGGTGCAGCTTCTCGCCGCGGTTCTCGTAGTACAGCGGCAAGGTCGCGCCATCCGCCACCGCCCGCTGGAAATCGTAGACCGACACATAGCGGCCGAACACCTGCTCGGTGACGCTGCGCTCCGGGCCATCGATCAGGGGCGTGCCGGTGAAGCCGATGAAGCGGGCGCCGGCCAGCGCCATACGCATGTTCAGCGCCAGGCGCCCGTACTGCGTGCGATGCGCCTCGTCGGAGACGACGATGATGTCGCTGCGCTGGTTCCAAGGGGTCGTCACCGGCTTGCGGAACTTGTGGATCAGGCTGAACACGTAGCGGCGGTTCTCGTCGCGCAGTAGACGTTCGAGTCCTTCGGCGCCGCTCGCCTTGTCACTCTTGTTGGTCGACACGCCGCAGCCGACGAAGGTGCGGTAGAGCTGCTCGTCGAGTTCCTTGCGGTCGGTGAGCAGCACGAAGGTGTAACCGGCCGAAACCTTGCGGTGCACCTTCTGGCAGAAGAAGACCATCGAATAGCTCTTGCCGCTGCCCTGCGTGTGCCAGAAAACACCGAGCTTGCCCGCCAGCACGTCGCTAGCGCCAGCCTGCAGCCGGGCGATGGCCTTGTTGACGCCGATGTACTGGTGGTTGCGCGCGACGACCTTCACCGTGCGCTCCTCGCTGCTGTCGAAGAGCGTGAAGTTCTCGACGATGTCGAGCAGCGCGCCCTGGCTGCAGGTGCCGCGCAGCAGGATCGGCAGGATCGGTGTCAGCGGCGCCTCGTCGTGCCTCGGCGCCGTGTCGGGGTCGTCTTCGTTGAGCCGTTTCCAGCGACAGAAGTGCTCCCAGCTACTGCTGATCGAGCCGAAGCGCGCGTCGAGGCCGTTCGACACGATCACCAGCGCGTTGTAATGGAAGAGCAGCGGGATGGTGTCGCGGTAGTCGCGGTAGTTGTCGTCGAACGCCGCCTTGAGGCCCTTGTCGTGACGCTTGAGTTCGATGAACAGCAGCGGCAGGCCATTGACGAAACCGACCAGATCGCAGCGCCGCCGGAACGGCCCGCTGTGCACCCACAGCTCGCGCACGACCAGGAAGTCGTTGGCCGCGGGCGCGGCGAAGTCGATCACCCGCACATGCACGTCTTCGGCGGCGTTGCCACCAGGCGACTGCAGCGTGATGCCGTCGCGGATCAACCGCCACTTCGCCTCGTTGTGCTGCAGCAAGGTCTTGCTCGGATCGGCGTCGAGCAGGCGATCGCGGGCGACGGCGAGCTGCTGACGCCCCTGGCGCGTCGCCGCCAGCTTCGGATTCAGCCTGGCCAGCGCCTTGTCGAGTTCCCGCAACAGAACGACTTCGCTGGCGCCCCTGCGGCCGAGCAGCGAGTCGGCGCCAAAGGTCTCGGCGTTGAAAGCATAGACCGATCGCCAGCCGAGGTTCTCCGCGAACAGCCTGGCGGCGGGTTCCTGAACGTTGTTGTCTTCGGAGTAGTCGGCGCGGGGCATGGGGGGGCTTTCTGTCTGGGGTGTCAGACCCGGATGGCGCCGGACATCAGTTTGGGGAGCAATTCGTCGCGAGCGTGTGCTGCTTGCGTGTTGGCGTTCTGCAACGTAGTGAGTTGCTTGAAAACCGGCGCGGCGTACTGCTCGAACAGCGTCATTACCTCAACAGGCGGAATAGTCACCCACTCTGCATGAACGACCTTGCGATCAAGTGTGGGCACCGACGCGCCGGAGTTGAATTGAGCAAGATTCAGCTCAGAGAGCATAAAGAAAGCGACGATCGGGCGCACCCTGCGAAACTCCTTTACCCACAGTACCGTATTCAAGGGCCAATAGTCCTCAGGTACATAGCGGACGACGCCCAGCGTGCCGCTCCTCCCCGTTACGACGCCAGGACCTTTCACTCTCGCTTCGTTGTGAAATCCGCCAACACCTGTGGACGCATAGATGGGAATATCTCCTGCTACGCGAGCGCCATTCGGCAGATCGAATCCGCGTTGCAAGAACAGCGCTTGATCCAGACGCTCTCGGCACCAACCTTCAGGCAGTCCATCTTTCTGTAGGGCCGTCTCATGCCCCGGAAACCGAAGATCGACAAACCACTCGCGGTATATCCGCCGTGCCGACTCTTCCAGCAGAGCAATGCGGCTGCGGTTGGTTTCGATCAGTTCGTCGTACCGCCCAAGTCGATCAGCCATTGCGACTTGAGTGCCAACGTCCGGCACCTTAATCAGCAATTGATGGAGGGCATTTCTATTGACTCCCGGCACGGCACCGGCTGTGTTTTGCGTACCCAAGTCCAATGTCTTCAGTAAATAGGCAACGTACCTCGGATGGTTTCCTCTGAAATCTTCAACGTAGAGCGCAGTATTGAGTGGCCAGTACGGTCCATCGATGTAATGTACTTCGCCAAGCGTTCCATATCGACCCGTCACCACACCCGGACCGTCGACCTTGGCTTCCGCGTGAAAGCCCGTGACACCTGATGACGAAACGATCGGAATATCCCCCGAAATCCGGCGGCTGGCTGGTAGATCATGGCCCCGCTTCAGCCGGATGACATCCCCAAGGAGGGCTTCGCGCCAGGTCATATCTGCATTTCCGCGAAGGCCGTCTGAATTTCGCCGGCGAGCAAGTTGGCCCTTTCATTCAACTCCGCGAGTTCGCCATGGACCTCCATCATCCGAGCACGAAAGCCCTCGCCATCGTCGTCGTCCAGGATGGCCGCGGCCGAACCGACATACCGCCCCGGCGTCAGCGACCAATCATTCGCCGCAATCTCCGCCTGTGTCACTGCCTTGCACAAGCCCGGCACGTCGTCGTACCAGGCGTTCGGGAAGCGGCAGAGCAGCCAATGCCCCTGCGCGATGAAATAGCTGGCGCGCTTGCAGGCTTCCACGGCCAGGTCGCGCACCGTAGGCTTCTCGCGTTTCTTGACATCACGAGGAAGCAGCGCTTTCCGGGCTTCGCGCGCCGTTTCGCCGACGAAGCCCGGCCACTGGCGCGCGCGCAGCTGTTTCTCGGCGGTCTCCAGCAGCTTGAGCCAGGCCTTGTGGCGCGCTTCCAGCGCCGCCAGCGCTGCTTTTACTGGCGGATTAACGGCTTCGATGCTCGCTTGCAGCACCTTGTGCGCGGCGAAACTGCTGCCCGGACCACAGCTCCGGATTTCGGGCAACAGCGCCCCGGCCGCGTCGATCGCCGCCTGCAAAGCGCCTTGCCAGGCGTCGGCCTGTGCCTGCAGCCTGGCCAATTCTTCGCGGAAGCCCGCCAGCAACTCGTCGGTCAAGCCATGCTCGTCGCCGAGCTTGTCCCGCAGCACCGCTACCACGGCGGCATCGTCTGTCTTCTTGCCGAGATCGGTCAGCACGTCGGCCAGCGCGCCCACCGCGCCGGTGTCCGCAGCCAGGCGCGCAGGCAGCGCCGCCAGCCAGTCGCCGACTTCCGCCTGGTAGTGCCCCAGCAAGTCGACGAATTTTTCGTTCTCGCCACGGTACAGCCAGGTAATCGCGCTCAGGTTCGCCAGTTGCTCGTCGGTGAAGATATGCGACCGAGCCGAGACCACGGTGTAAACGTTGCGTGCGTCGATCATCAACACGCTGTCGAGCAGGTCGGCCGGCTTGCCGCGGTCGAAGAACCACAGGGTGCACGGCAGGCTGCGCGTGTAGAAGAACTTGGTGCCGATCGAGATCATCACATCGACGTGGCCCGATTCGACGAGTTTCTGGCGGATCTCCTTGTCCTTGTTGCCGGCGTCGGAGGCGCTCGCGGCCATCACGAAGCCGGCGCGGCCGCGATCGTTGAGGTAGCTGTAGAAATACTGAATCCAGAGGCTGTTGGCGTTGGAGATCGTCTCGCCGGCTTCTTTCTTCCGGCTCTTGGTAGTGGTTCCCGGCAGGCCGAAAGGCAGGCGGCCGCTCTGCTGCTCGCCGACCTGGCTCTTGATTCTGGCGACCTGCACGCCGTCCACGTTGAACGGCGGATTGGCCATGACGAAGTCGCAGCGGCCGAGCAACTGGTGATGATCCTCGTAGAAGGTGTTGCCGATGCGGATGTTGCCCTCCAGCCCATGCACGGCGAGGTTCATGCGCGCGAGCTTGCTGTTGAGGTCGGCTTTCTCCTGGCCGTAAAAGGTGATATCCACCTCCTGCATGCTCCGGTGACGTGCGTCTTCGATGAAGTGGCCGGTCTGCACGAACATTCCCGCCGAGCCGCAGGCCGGGTCGAGGACGACGCCGTGGTCGGGTTCGATGACGTTGACGATCATGCGCACCAGACTCGGCGGCGTGAAGAACTCGCCGCCCTCCTGCGCGCCACTCTGCGCGAACTGGTTCAGGAAGTACTCGTAGATGCGACCGAAAACGTCGCCCCTGGCGGTGGCCAGCAAGGGGCTATTGAAGATCTTGAGCAGTTCGGCCAACAGCTCGGGTTCCAGGACCAGGTAATCCTTCGGCAGTGCGCCGGCCAGCAGCTTGTTGCCGTTCTGGTCGGTGACCGACTCCTCGATGGCGAGCATCGCGTCGCGCAGCGCCACGCCGACGTTGGTGTCGGCCGGCAACGCGGCGAGGTAGTCGTAGCGCGCCACCTCGGGCAGGTAGATCGCCGCCTTGCCTTGAAAACCCAGTTTGAGACGCTCTTCGCGTAGCGCGCCGCTGGCGCGCGCGGGAATAGCCTTCTCGACGGCGGGCAGCAGCGCGTTGAAGCGCGTCGTCGCGTGCCGCAGAAAGATCAGCCCGAGCACGGGCATGGCGTATTCACTGGCGGTCAGCCGGGAGTTGGCGCGCAGCTGGTCGGCGGCCTCCCAAAGATCGTCCTCAAGCTGTTTGAGTTCCTGGTAATCGTGCACTGGCTTGTTGGCCTATCCTGAAAATTTGTTGCCACGTCGACGAGACCGTGCGGCGGTCAGCGTTGCCATAGCGATTCGAAATCAAATGAGAGCTGTCGATGGTGGTGGATCGACAGCAGGTAAATGCTCGCAGCGAAGCGCGCGTAGAACAGCAGCTAGTCCGGCAGGATGTACTCGCGAAGCTCGCGATCGCTTCGAGATTACTCGCGAAGTTGGCGGTCGTCCTGACGCTGACCGGCACCTCGGCCTCGGCCGCTCAGTCGGCAGACGACGCCGCGCGACGGCGCTTGATCGACTGCAAGGACGTCCGCGCATCCGTCACCCGGCCAGCAGCCACGTCGTCGAGCCCTTTGCCGGCATCGTCGATCAGCCGCAGATGGATGTGCTCGCGCTCCAGCTGGTGGTAGTCGTCGAGGCGCTCGGCGCCGGCTTTGACCTGCTCGGCCAGATCGGAGAGCGTCGCGCGCGCCGGCGAGCGAGAGATCACGTCGCTGACCAAAAATGGCATGGCGCCCTCCGGGTTGGAAGATGTACAGAATTGCCGCCATCATACGCGTCACTTTTCGGGCTGAGAAGACTGATGGGCAGCAATCATCGAGCAGAGACGGCCAGCCAAACACCCGACTCACACCACGATCACCGCAGCGCCGAAGGGGATCGCGCCGCACGCTATCCGCAGCGCGAAGCACCCGCGTCTGTCGTCAGCCTTTGCCAAGGCTGCTCCCGGGTTCGCATGCGGCAGGGGTAGTGAGACGATGGCACTGGATTGCCGCGTCGGCTACGCCTCCTCGCAATGACGGCGTCTGCGCGGATTGGACCAATTGCCTGAGTGGCCAGGCATCGCCAGCTGGATGGAGAAGATTCCTTCTCAAGACGAGCGCCAAAAATCCGGCGCCGCGCTTGGCGACCGCCGAGAAATCTCTACTGGCACTCGAACGCAGTGCCGATCGACCGGTCGAATATCGGTTGATGACGCCGCTGGCGATGCGCAGGCCGCTGATTAACTGGCGGATCATCGCCGCCATTGCGCAATTCCTCAAACTCGTGCGGCTGCTTTTGTTGACCCAATGAAGGGGTGACGGCTTGCCGCGCCAGCGCCTGCCAAGAGCAAAAGCATATCCTCTGAGGGTATTTAAAGCCCGGCCGGTGTGAACGTTACGTGTTATGGTCGCCAACTCAAGACCCATAAGAAGAGTCTGGCATCAAGCGGGGCAGCGCCGCCCAGCTGCGAAAGGAGTCGAAAGCGCGGATCAAGCTCAGTGTTTCGCACGCTGAACTCGTGCAGGCGCTCCGCCGACGACAGGAGGTAGACATGAACTTAACGGTCAAGGTATTGCTGGGAATGGTGCTGGGTATTGTCGTTGGCCTGGTGATCAACCTCGGAGGCCTGAGTCCCGCGGGCTCGTTCATCAACGAGTACGTGGTCAATGGCTTGTTTCTCGTTGTCGGCAAGATGTTTGTCAACGCCTTGAAGATGATGGTTGTTCCACTGGTGCTGTTTTCACTGATTTGCGGTGTCTGCGGTATTGGCGATATCAGACTGCTGGGGCGTATCGGCACCAAGGCATTCGTTCTGTACATGCTCACCACCGCGGTGGCCATCGCCACCGGCATTCTGCTTGCAGCCGGCCTGGGAATCGGCCATGGAATGAACGCCAGCACGACAACCGAATTCAAGGGCAAGGATTCGCCACCCTTGTCCGAGGTGCTGATTAATATCATCCCTTCCAACCCGATCGATGCCATGGCGCAGGGCGAAATGCTGTCGATCATCTTCTTTGCCATTCTCTGTGGCATTGGTTTGTTGATGGTCGGCAAGAAGGCCAAGAACGTCGTCGAATTCGTCGAGTTGCTCAATGAAGTGATGATGAAAATGGTCGGCATCATCATGGCGCTGGCACCTTACGCGGTCTTCTGCCTGCTCGCCAAGGCGATCTCCAGCCTCGGACTCGATTTGCTGGGGCAACTGATCGGCTATGTCGCCGTGCTGATTTTCGTCCTGCTCTTCCATCTGTTCGTCACCCTGCAACTGGTACTCAAGATATTCTCCGGGCTCGGCTCGAAAATCTTCTTGAAGAAAATGCGCAATGTGCAGGTTTTTGCTTTCAGCACCTCGAGTTCCAATGCCACCATCCCGGTGACGCTGCGAACCGTCACTGAACGCCTGGGTGTCAAGAACTCGGTCGCGTCATTTACCGTTCCCTTCGGCGCCACGATCAATATGGACGGCACGGCGATCATGCAGGGTGTGGCGACGGTTTTCATCGCCAACGTCTACAACGTCGATCTCGGCATGAGTGGCTATCTGACGGTGATCCTGATGTCGGTCCTGGCGTCGATCGGCACGGCGGGGGTACCCGGGGTCGGGCTGATCATGCTGTCGATGGTTTTCGCGCAGGTCGGCTTGCCGATCGAAGGCATTGGCCTGATTCTCGGTGTTGACCGCTTGCTGGACATGATCCGGACCGCCGTCAATGTCTCGGGTGACGCGGTGGTATCGGTAATCGTCGCGAAAAGCGAAGGCCAGCTCAACCTGGACATTTATAACGACCCCGACGCTGGCGCCTTCAGTAACGAGGAGGTGCATCTCGACGAAGAAGTCGAACGCGAGATGGCGCAGGTGGTGAACAGCACGCACGACCACAAGTAGCACCGCTGTCCCGGCCGCTGGCCGGGACGATGAGCACTCCCGTGTCATCTGCGCGGGGGAGCATCAAGACGACCACGAGCCTGCGCACGCAACCCGTGGTCGTTTGCTTGCCACCGTCCTCACTAGCCCGGTCGCGGGCGCGCGTCGTGCACTCGCTATCGCTCGGTGCACTGAGGCACGGACGGTGGTGCCCACCGCCTCAGTCAGCGATATTCTTGGTGTGGCGAAAGAGATTATCGGGGTCGAGCTGTTTCTTCAGCGCCGCCAGGCGCTCGAGATTGGCCTTGCCGTAAGCCCTCAACGCTCACAAAAACTGACCCTTTTTCGCTCACGGAAATTGACCCACCGTTGGCGCGCGCCAACACCCAGGTTTTCGCCTCGGAGCGGGGTCAAGGGCGGGCTGCGGTTTTTGCAGCCCGGCGCAGCGTACCCTTGACGCCGTGTAGAGGCGAGTACGCTCGGGAATGGCTGTGTGCGCGGCATTTTCGCGCGCACAGCCATGACGACTAGGCGGGTCCGGTTTTGTGAGCAAAAGTGGGTCAATTCCTGAGAGCGTCAAGGTAAGCGGCCTCGATACGCTCGGCGCCCTCTTCCTCGGTGAGGAAGTTGACGTAAGTGCCACCGGTCGAGAACGCCTGCGTGGCGTCGAAACAATCGCGCGCCCAGCGCATGTTGGCGGCGTCATCGGTGGCGTTCTCCCACGCGCCCGCGATGTTGAGGACGAAGGCGGCATCGCGATTGCCGGCCGGCGAGTGCTCGGCGGGCAACTCGGCCAGCGCTCCATCGAGCTGAAAAAGCAGGATCGCCGAGTGCGGCGAAGAGATTCGCTGCGCGTGTTCGATCAGCACCGCCGGCAGTTGCGCATCGACCGCCGGCAGGTAGTGCGACTTCCAGTAGTAACGCCGGCCTTTCGGTTGCGTCGCGTCGAGCAGGCTCTGCATCTGGGTGTAGGGACGGCGGCTGATAATGTCCGCCACCGGCTTGCCAAAGGCGCGTAGCGGCGCGACGACCTTCTCGCCGTCAGCAATGCTGCCGCTGTGACAAACGAAGATGGCGACGATCGGCTGGCCGTGCATCTCCCTGGGCAGCCAGGGAGCGGGCGGCGCGATGCGCAGCGCGGCGACGCAGGTCGTCTCGCGCGGCGTCTCGGCAGTGAAGCGACGATAGAAGTCGAGCACTTCGCCGGCGTCCTCGGCACGCCAGGCGATGGCGCCGCCGAGAATTTCCGGACCGACCGGGAAGAGCCGGTACTCGAATGAGGTGACGATGGCGAAATTCCCGCTGCCGCCGCGCAGCGCCCAGAAGAGCTCGGCATTCTCGTCGGCGGCGGCGCGCACGACGTCGCCGTCAGCGGTCACCACCTGCATCGAGAGCAGCGTGTCGCAAGTCCAGCCGTGCTGGCGCGTCAGGTAGCCGAAACCGCCGCCGACCGTCAGACCGGCGATGCCGGTGGCCGAGACGAAGCCGAGAACCGCCGCCAGGCCGTGCACCTGCGTCTCGCGGTCGACGTCGGCGAGCGTGCAGCCCGCCAGCGCCCGCGCCGTCCGCGCAGCCGGATCGACCCACACGCCGGTCATCGGCGACAGGTCGATCATCAGGCCGCCTTCGCAAACCGCCAGCCCGGCAATGTTGTGACCACCACCGCGTACCGAGATCAGAAGCTGGTGCTGGCGCGCGAAGCGCACCGCGCGCACGACGTCCGCTGTGCCCGTGCAGCGGACAATCAGGCCCGGACGACGATCGATCATCACGTTCCAGACCTTGCGCGTCTGCTCGTACGCTGCATCGTCCGGGCCCAGCATGCAGCCAGCGAAGCCGGCCTTGAATGCCTGCAGGATCTCGGGCGAAACCTGCACCCTGCCGCCGTCGGCGACTTTCAGTTCGATGGCCATTGTGGACACTCCCGCCAAGGCCTGGACACGCTCGCAGTGCCAGCAGCGGCGGCTGTCCGCTGCCGACCCAAGGGCGAACGTCTGGCCCGACCACGCACCACCGGCCTGGAGTTCAACGGCAACGCGCAGCGGCCGGGAAACCGCGCCTGCAGCAAGCAGTCTGCGCCGTCGACGCGCCAGGCCGCAATAGTCAGCCCTGACTATGCAAGCGGCAGCAGCGCAAGGAGCGTTGGCGCCTGTGCGCTGTCGTCGAGCCAGATGCAAATCTCGGCAAGATAGGCGATCTTTCGACAAGTCATGACTGCTGGACGGCTTGACGACGCCAAGCGACTCAAGTCCATAGCTCGGAGCCTCGAGTTCGAAGCTCAGAACCTCAAGTTCGAAGCTCGAAGCCTCAAGTTCGAAGCTCTGAGCCTCGAGTGCGAAGCCCGGAGCCTCAAGTCCGAAGCTCGGAGCCTCAACTTCATAGCTGAGAGCCTCAAACTCATAACTCTGAACGTTAAGGGTGGCTCGCAAAGGCTCACCATCATGACTCCGGTAGTCAGCTGTGAGTCTCAGAGAGCGCGCTTCACTCCTGCGGCAGCTCACCCTTGAGCTGTCGGCTGCGGTGATCGAAAGGCCATCTTGAGAGCCGCACTGAGCGCATCGGCACCCTTGCCGCCAATCGGCGGCGCTTCGCGGGTTCATACTGCAAAGCTGAGCCCGCTTACGGGCCATTGACAGCCGCTTGTTGGCGCCCTTAACCTACGTCGCTTCCTGGTCTTGGCAGGCGGCTGCCTGCTCCTTCCGGTCATTCAGCCGTGCAGCCGTTCATGGCGGTCAGCGAAATACGATGCGTGTGTTACTGGTCGAAGACGACCCGATGATCGGCAAGAGCGTTCAGCAGGGCCTGCGCCAGGATGGCTATACGGTCGACTGGGTGCGTGATGGACGCGCCGCCGAAGGGGCGCTGGCAGCCGCGCCCTATGAGCTCGTCCTGCTTGACCTCGGCCTGCCCGGCAAGTCGGGGCTCGACATTCTCGCCAGACTGCGCGCTTCGGCGAACAGCATTCCGGTGCTGGTGATCACTGCCCGCGATGCCATCGCCGACCGCATCAAGGGCCTCGATAGCGGCGCCGACGACTACCTGGTGAAGCCCTTCGACCTCGACGAACTGGCCGCGCGCATGCGCGCACTGCTGCGCCGTCATGCCGGCCGCGCCAGCCCGGTGATCGAACACGGTGACCTGCGAATGAATCCGGCGACGCACGAGCTGACGCTGAACGGCCAGCCGGTAGCGCTCTCGGCGCGCGAGTTCGCGCTGCTGCAGGCGCTGCTCGAACAAGCCGGGGCGCCGCTGTCGCGGGCCAAACTCGAGGAGCGCCTGTATGGCTGGGGCGAGGAAATCGAAAGCAACGCCGTCGAAGTCTATATCCACGCCCTGCGACGAAAACTCGGCGCCGAGCGGATCAAGAACATCCGTGGTGTCGGTTACCTGGTGCCACCGGGCCCAGGCCAATGACGTCGATCCGCCGCCAATTATTGCTGGCCCTGCTGTCGGTGATCACGCTGACCACCCTGCTCGGCGCGCTGGCGACGTACCGGACGGCACGCGACGAGGCCAACGCGATGTTCGACTACCAGCTGCGGCAGCTGGCGCTTTCTTTTCGCGATCAGGTCTTCCCGAGTGGTCGCCAGCACGACTTTGCCTTCGACGAAGACGTTCAGGACTTCTCGATCCAGGTCTGGCGCCCGGACGGCACGCGGCTATACCTTTCGCACCCGCGCCAGGGACTGCCCGACAGAACACCGCTGGGCTTCGCGACGGTCGACGGCGCCGGCGGCAAGTGGCGCGTCTTCGGCATGCAACAGGGCGGCCAGACGATCCAGGTAGCGCAGCCGATGCACTCGCGCAACGAACTGGCGCTGGCCGCCGCCTTGCGCACCGTCGCCCCTTTCCTGCTGATGCTGCCCGTACTCGGGGTGCTGATCTGGGTCGTCGTCGGCCGCGGCCTGCGCCCGCTCGACGCCGTCGCCCGCGCGGTGACGACACGCACTGCGGTGGCGCTCGACCCCTTGCCCGAAGATCGGGTACCCGCCGAAGTGGTGCCGCTGGTGCTGGCGCTCAACGATCTGCTCGAGCGCCTCAAGCGGGCGCTGCAAGCACAGCGCGAGTTCATCGCCGACGCCGCCCACGAACTGCGCACGCCGCTCGCCGCCCTGCATCTGCAGGTGCAACTGGCCGAGCGCGCCGCCGACACGACGGCGCGTACGGAAGCCTTCGCCGAACTGAAAGGCGGCTTGCAGCGCACGACGCATTGCGTCCAGCAACTGCTGACGCTGGCCCGCCAGGAACCCGGCGGCGGTGACCTGGTAAGGAGGCCGGTGAAACTGGCCGAGCTGGTGGCCAGCGTCATCGCCGAGCAGCTGCCGCTGGCCGAAGCGCGCTCGATCGACCTCGGCGCGGCGGCCAGCGCGGACGAGGGTGCGCGCGCCGGCGTCGTCAGCGGCGACGCCGACGCGCTGCGCATCCTGCTCGGCAACCTCGTCGGCAACGCCATTCGCTACACCCCGCCGGGTGGCAAAGTCGACGTCGCGGTCGGCGAAAACGCTGGCGGCGCCTTCGTCGAGGTCTGCGACTCGGGCCCGGGAATTCCCGCCGACGAGCGCCAACGCGTCTTCGACCGTTTCTATCGCCGCGCCCAGACCGATCAGCCGGGCAGCGGCCTCGGACTGGCGATCGTCAAGATCATCGCCGAGCGCCATCGTGCGCAGGTGCTGCTCGACGACGCCAAGCTCGGTGGCCTGCGCGCGCGACTTCAATTCGGGCCAGCGGCAGCGCCTTAAGTGAGCTTTAAGTGGTGGCCGTCTATCGTACGCTGCACGGGAAGCCACACGCTTCCAGTCGGCAACGAATCAGGAGACCCTCATGCAAGCAATCCCATTCAAACGTAGTCTGCTCGGCCTGGCGCTGATCGCCGCGGTCGCTACCGGCTACGCGACGCTCGGCGGGCGATTCATCAATACCGCCGACGCGGTCAGCGGCGGCGCAGCGGCTGCGGCGGTCGAGGCACCGGCGGCGGCAGCGCCGGCCAGGAACAGCGTCGGGCTGCCGGACTTCACGACGATCGTCACGCAGAGCGGTCCGGCGGTGGTCAATATCAGCGCCACCGGGCCGTCTAAAACAGCTCTCTCGGGACGCGAGCGTGATCAGCAGCGCCAGCAGATGCCCGAGCTGTTCCGCCACTTCGGCATTCCCATGCCCGACGACGACGCACCTGCGCACGGCATGGGCTCGGGCTTCATCGTCCGCGCCGACGGCGTCATCCTGACCAACGCGCACGTCGTCGACGGTGCCGAAGAAGTCACCGTCAAGCTGACCGACAAACGCGAATTCAAAGCCAAGGTGGTCGGCATCGACAAGCTGACCGATATCGCGGTCCTGCGCATCGACGCCAGCAAGCTGCCGGTCGTCCGCCTCGGCAATCCGGGCAGCGCCAAGGTCGGCGAATGGGTGCTCGCCATCGGTGCACCGTTCGGCTTCGAGAACAGCGTCACCGCCGGCATCGTCTCGGCGAAAGGGCGCTCGCTGGCCAGCGACAGCTACGTGCCGTTCATCCAGACCGACGTCGCCGTCAATCCCGGCAACTCGGGCGGCCCCTTGATCAATCTGAACGGCGAAGTGATCGGCATCAACTCGCAGATCTACAGCCGTAGCGGCGGCTACCAGGGCGTTTCGTTTGCCATCCCGATCGACGTCGCGATCAACATCCAGGAACAACTGCTGAGCAGCGGCAAGGTCAGCCACGGCCGGATGGGCGTGACCATTCAGGAGGTTTCGCAGTCACTGGCCGAATCCTTCGGGCTGAAAAGCACCGCCGGCGCACTGGTCAGCTCGGTCGAGAAAGGCAGCCCGGCAGCCACCGCCGGCCTCGAAGCGGGCGACATCATCCGCAAGCTGAACGACACCGAAATCAGCCGCTCGTCCGAACTGCCGCCGCTGATCGCGGCGCTCAAACCGGGCACGCGCATCACGCTGCAGATCTGGCGCAAAGGTGCCAACCACGACGTCGCGCTGGCGCTTGGTGAAATCCCGAACGCCACGCTGGCGGCCAACGACGCCGGCGCCAGCAACAATCCGCGCCTGGGCCTGGCCTTGCGCCCGCTGACGCCGCAGGAACGCGGGCCAAGCGGCGCCCCCGGTGGCCTGCTCGTCGAAAGCGTCAGCGGTCCCGCCGCCAGGGCCGGCATCCGGCCCGGCGACATCGTCGTCGCGCTCAACGGCCAGCCGATTGGCGACGTCGCGCAGTTGCGTGCGCTGCTCGACAAGTCAGGGAAAACGATCGCCCTGCTGATCGAACGCGACGACGCGAAGATCTTCGTGCCGGTCGATATTGGCTGATCGGCCGCTGCCCCTGGCAGCAACTCCAGACAGCGCGCCAGCGCTGTCTGGAGCACCGGCCACTATTGGCAAGGAGGCGCAGCAATGATCGACGCGCTGTTCGACCTGCTCGGCACTTTCTATCAGAGCGGCAACCTGGAACAGGCCGAGTGGATCGCCCGCAGCATCTTGCAGGCGATCCCCGACGACATCGTCTCGCTGCAGTTTCTCGGTCTGCTCTATTACCAGACCAGGCGCCGCCCGCAAGCGATGCAGGCTTTCAGCGCTGCCGGCCTCGATCAACAGCACGCCATGCCAACGCCAGGCGGCGACCAGCAGAACCTGCGCGCATCGGCGCAATGCCTGCGCGCCGCCAGCGGCCACGGTTCGACGCTGGCCGGCGCGTGGTACGACCTGGGGATGCTGCTGTTTCGCCTGCGCCGCTACCCACAGGCGCTTGCGGCCCTGCACGCCGCACTGCGCGCACGCCCCGATGACGTTGTAACGCAACGCGCCATCGCTCGCGTCGAGGGTCTTGCCGCGCCGCGGCCGTAGGCGACCCAGACCACCGGACGCACAGTCCACCGAGCCAGCATCGCGCTGGCCAGGCAAGCAATCGGCACTGCGCAGGAAGCTCCCGGCAGGCTACACTTCCACATTCCCCCGTTGCCAGGCCCGGCTACGCGCAAGCTTGCCAAACGACACGCCGATGAGTGAACGCCGCATCAAGCTGATGGTCGCCGATGATTCGACGCGCTATCGACAGTTTGTGACGCAGGCGCTGGCCAGCGACCCGGCGATCGACGTCACGGCGATTACCTGCGACGCCTTGCTGACCATCGCTCAGATGCGCAAGTGCTGGCCGGACGTGCTGTTGCTCGACATCGAGACGCCGCGCATGGACGGCCTGGCCTTCGTGCGCCGCGTGCTGGCCGAACGCCAAACGCCGATCGTGATCTGTTCGTCGCCGGCGAATCTGCGCTCGCCAGCGACCCTGGCGGCGCTCGCCGCCGGCGCCGTCAGCGTCGTCGGCAGGCCTGGCGACGGCCCGCCTGCAGCGCTCGAACGCTCTGCCGCCGAGCTGGCGCGCACGCTGCACGCCGCCGCTGCACCGCCGCGCCGCCAGGCGTCGCCGGCAGCGCCGACAGCCGAGCGCCTGCGCGCCAAGTACTCGGCCGACGTGATGCTCGCCGCCGCTCGCCCCGGCGCGGTGGTGCAGCGCAGCGAACAGATCGTTGCCATCGGCACGTCAGCGGGCGGCACGCAGGCGCTGGAAGTCGTTCTCACGCAGCTGCCGAGCACCTGTCACGGCCTGGTGATCGTCCAGCACATGCCCGAGCGCTTTACCGCGATGCTCGCTCAGCGCCTCGACGAGCTGTGCCAGATCGACGTCCGCGAGGCCAGCGATGGCGATCGCGTTCGCCCCGGCCTGGCCTTGATCGCGCCCGGCGGCAAGCACCTGCTGCTCAAACGCAGCGGCACGCACTATCAGGTCGAAGTCGCCGACGGCCCGCTGGTCAGCCGCCACAAACCGTCGGTCGATGTGCTCTTCCGCTCGGTGGCCCGGTTTGCCGGCGGCAATGCGCTGGGCATCATCATGACCGGCATGGGCGACGATGGCGCGTGCGGACTTCGCGAAATGCGCGACGCCGGCGCGCGCACGATCGCCCAGGACGAAGCCAGCTGTGTGGTCTTCGGCATGCCCAAGGAAGCGATCAAGCTTGACGCCGCCGAGCGCATCGTCGGCCTGCAGCAAATCGCCGGCGCCATCGTCGCCTTCGGCCGGCTCGGCGCCACGCCGGGAGTTTCGGGACGCCTTCCGGATAGCGGCTGAAGAGCCGCCACGGCGAGCGCGCAAACTGTCTGCGGCTTCCGCCTGCAGCTTCCCGTTCGCCAGCGCTTGGCGTATGCTCCGCGAATTGCCGCGCGCGTCGGCGCGTATCCTTGTTTTGCTGTTCTATCGATGATCCGGAAATGACTTCCCAGCTACCCAAATCGCGCATTCGAGGCGTCATCGCGGCGTCCGAACCGCATACGGCCGAAGCCGGAGCACAGGTTTTGCGGCAAGGCGGTAACGCCGTCGACGCGATGGTCGCCGCCAAGCTGGCGGCGACTGTCACCGAACTGCCGCTGACCTCGCTCGGTGGCGGTGGCGCCTGCGTCTGGGGCAATGCCGACGACGGCTACCAGGTCCTCGATTTTTTTGCGGCGACGCCGGGTCTCGGCGTCGCCAGCCGCGCCGCGCTTGACTTCGCGCCGGTAACCGTCGATTTCGGTCAGACCACACAGGTCTTCCACGTCGGCAAAGGCGCCGCGGCAGTTCCCGGCGAGCTGCTCGGCCTGCTCGAACTGCACCGTCGCGGTGGTCGAGTTGCGCTGCACAAACTCGTCGCGCCGGCGGTGGCCCTGGCGCGCGACGGCTTCGTGGTCAGCGAACAGATCGCGACGATCATCGCCCTGGTGGCGCCGATCGCCCGCCGTTCGCCGGCCGTCGAGCGGCTGTTCTTCCCCAAGGGCGTGCAGCCGCAGGCCGGCGACCGCCTGGCCAACCCCGATCTTGGCGACTTCCTGCAGGCGCTGGGCGAAGGCGATCCGGCGACCCAGGTCGCGCGTTATTGGGCGTCGCTGGTCGAGCACTTTGGTCCGGCACACGGCGGCCTGATCACCGCGCAGGACGTCGCCGCGTACGCGCCGGTAGTCCGCGAACCGCTGCGCGTCGGTATCGGCCCGTACACCGTGCTGACCAACCCGCCGCCGTCGGCCGGCGGTGGCCTGATCGGCGCCGGCCTGCGAATCGCCGAGCACCTCGGTATCGGCGAAGAGCAGTTCCTGTCCGGCGAACACCAGCTGGCGATGGCGGCGCTGCTGGCAACGGTATCGGATATCCGCCAGTCGGGCTACGACCAGCGACTGCACGCCGACCCCGATTCGATTCGCGAACTGGTCGCCGGCGACGGCATCCCGGCCTGGATCGAACGCGCGCGCGCGCTGCTCAGCGAGAATCGTCTCGGCGCCACGACGCACATCTCGGTGATCGACGCCGACCGCATGGCGGTGGCGATGACCACCAGCAACGGCGAAGGTTGCGGCCAGGCACTGCCGGGGCTGGGAATCCAGGTCAACAACTTCCTCGGCGAGGACGACATCAACCCGGCGGGCTTTCATCAACTGCCGCCCGGAACGCGGCTGAGCACCATGATGTCGCCGACCATCGTCGTCGCCGGTGACCGCCCGTGCTTCGCGCTCGGCAGCGGCGGTTCGAACCGCATTCGCAGCGCCATCCTGCAGGCGCTGCTCAATCTCCTGGCCTATCACCGGCCGCTCGACGAGGCGGTGAACGCCTCCCGTCTGCACGTCGAAGGCGGCAAGCTGTGGTTCGAGAGCAGCGGCCTCGACGCCAAGGTCATCGCGGCCCTGGAAAAAGCCTGGCCGGATTGCACGCGATTTGAGCAGCCGAGCCTCTTCTTCGGTGGCGTCAATTGCGTCGCTTACGGCCATGACCATCCGTATGGCGCTGGCGACCGGCGCCGTGGCGGCGTCGTCGTCGTCGCCCAATAAGCCCAGGGTGCACCAGCGCTTGCACGGCGGCCAGGTGCGCGGCGCGGCGCTACTGATGGCGGCCGGAGTGTGGGCTGGCAGCGCGCTTCAGAAGCTGTAGCGGAGCTCCGAATAGACGCGGTCGCTATTGTCGTAGCGACCAAAGAATCCCAGCGGCGGCCCGTTGAAGACATCAACGCCGACCGCCAGCGCCCAGTTCTTCTCGAAGTTCCAGTTCACCCGCGGGCGCAACATCCAGTCGCTGCTATCGTTGATGCTGGCGATCCACAACGCCTGCAGCTCGATCTTGCCGCTCAGCTTGTGGCTCACCAGCAGGCTGTAGCCGTACTCGTTGGCCGCCGGAATGATATCCGGGTCATGGTCGTAGAAATGGCTCTGGAAGATCTGGGTGTTGATGCGCGTATCGGCGAACTGCGTGAAGTCCAGACCGAGCACCCAGGTCAGCGTGTTCTGCGGGACGACGCCGTTCGGGTCGGTGAAGTTTGTGACCTGATATTGCAGGCCGCGCGTATAGACCGCCTCGCCCTTGAGGACCACCGAACCGAGGTCCTTGGCCAGGGTAGTACCGAACTGCTTGATGCGGTCGTGTTGTGCCTGGTAGACCACCGTCGGCTGCGCCCCTCCGATGATCTGCCGATAGAAGGTTGGTGCGACGCTCATGCTGCTGTAGGCAAAGGCCGCCACGTCCCAACCGTTCTGCAGGACCGACATGCGCAGGCCATAGTTGGTGTTGGCCAGGCTACGCGAAGGCAGCTCCTCGTTGAGAAAGGTCGTCGTGAAACCAGGCGGGGGCGGCAGCGTATAGGCGAAGAACTGCCCGCCCGGCTTGCCGATGTTGTCGTAGCTGGCAACCGGAATCCAGATCGCTTCGGCGTGGAAATCACCCTTGAAATATTCGGCCCTGGCAGCCCACTGCGGGATCCGCAGGATGTCGAATTCCGGCAGAACGAAATGCCGCATGTCCTTCGCCGAAACGACGTCGCCAAACAGCAGGCCGACCATTTCGCCCCAGATGATGTGCTGCCGGCCCAGGCGGAAATCCCAGTCGCCGGCGCCGATGTCGAGGTAGTTCTCGCGCAGCATGAAATTCAGCGTCTGGTTGTCGTTCACCGCCTGCGGGTAGAAGTCGCTCATCGGATAAACGGCGTCGAAGTCGACGCGCGCACCGAGTTTCCATTTGATCCCGCCGCCGAGATCACCATGCCCGCTGAGGTCGGCGCGCATCATCGCCTGCGACCAATGCGATGGCTTGGGCGTGGTATAGGCCATGATGTTCTCGACAAAGCCGCTGATCCGCGCCGGGCGTTCCGTCGGCGCCAGCGCGGCGACCTGCCGCTGCGGCGAATCGACGTCACCGAACAGCGAGTCGCGACTCGCTGGCGCGGCCGGCGCGCTGGCCGGCGGCTCATCGGCAAACAGCGATTCCCGACTCGCTGGCGCGGCCGGCGCACTGGCCGGCGGCTCATCGGCAAACAGCGACTCCCGGCTCGCTGGCGCGGCCGGCGCGCTGGCCGGCGGCTCATCGGCAAACAGCGATTCCCGACTCGCTGGCGCGGCCGGCGCACTGGCCGGCGGCTCATCGGCGAACAGCGATTCCCGACTCGCTGGCGCGGCCGGCGCACTGGCCGGCGGCTCATCGGCAAACAGCGACTCCCGGCTCGCTGGCGCGGCCGGCGCGCTGGCCGGCGGCTCATCGGCAAACAAGGACTCCCGGCTCAGCGGCAGGTCGGCATCGGCCTTGGCGGCCAGCAACGTCGGCGCGGCGTGTGCAAGACCCGGGACAGCCGGGCTTTCGGCAGAGTCGGCCAGCGCCGACCATGGCAGCGCCGCCAGGACGAGCGCGAGATACGTGCAGGATGGTCTAGTCATCGGTCTTCTCATGATCGGCATTACTGTTTTCCCCGGCTGCAGCAGACGCCTCGCTGGGCGCGCTGGTCGGTGATTCGCTGCCGCTGGCTTCGGGCGGTCGATGCCGCGCGACCGACCATCGGGACTGCGAGCGGACGCCGAGCAAGGCGATCTCGCCGTCCTCGACGCGCACCAGTCGGTCGGCCTTGGCGATCACCCGCTTGTCGTGCGTCGAAAAGATGAAGGTCGTTTTCAGCGCGCGGTTGATCTTCTTCATCAGCAGAAGAATTTCCTCGCCGGTCTTGTGATCAAGGTTGGCCGTCGGTTCGTCGGCCAGGACGATGGCCGGTTTGATCACCAGCGCCCGGGCAATCGCTACCCGCTGCCGCTGCCCGCCGCTCAATTGGTTGGGACGATGACTGGCGTATTTCGCCAGGCCGACGATGTCGAGGAAGTAGTCCACGCGCCTTTTCCGATCGGCAGCGCTCATTTCCTTGCGTTGCAGCAGCGGATACTCGACGTTTTCGGCGGCGGACAAGACCGGCAAGAGATTGAAGGTCTGGAAAATGAAACCGATCGTGCGGGCGCGCAGATCGGCAAGTTGATCGGGCGTCCGACCGCTGACGTCGCGATCGTTGATGAAAATCTTGCCGCTGGTCGGCGTATCGATACAGCCGATCAGGTTCAGCAGGGTGGTCTTGCCACTGCCCGACGGACCGGCAATCGCCAGGAAGACACCCCGGTCAAAGGCCAGGGTAATGTCTTTGAGAGCTTGGACTTTCTGGTCGCCGAGCAGATAATCCTTGCAAACGTGTTCGATGCGGACAACGCTCATTCGGTGGCACTTCCTGCCAACCGCCTAAACGATCAGCACACGGGGGGTAAAAATTTTGGAAAGCATGACGATCCGCCATGGTGGTGTCAAGGCTCGCTTGACTCTTCTCGCTGCGCTCTTCTTTGCCGCGGCCGCGCCAGCGAGCGCGGCCGACACCATTCAGGCCGATACGGCGGGCGCCGAGGCGCAAGCACGGCTGATCGTCGAGAAGGCCGACCTGGTTCGCTTTCCCGCTGACGGCTTTCAGGTCGACGTAACGATCACCACGACCGGCGGCGACCCGGGCAGCGAAGTGCGCAAGTATCGCGTGCTCTCCAAGGGCAACACCAACAGCGTCGTGATGGTCGTCGAGCCAGCCTCCGAGCGTGGCCAGATCCTCTTGATGAGAGGCCGCGACCTGTGGGTATTCATGCCCGACGTGTCACAGCCGATTCGCCTCGCGTTATCGCAAAGGCTGACCGGCCAGGTCGCCAACGGCGATCTGGCGCGCGCCAACTTCGCCGCCGACTACAACCCGAAGCTGCTGCGCAGCGAAAAAATCGCCGGCGACGACTACCAGGTCCTCGAATTGACGGCAGCCGACCGCGGCGTGACGTATCAACGGGTCATCTACTGGGTTCGCGAGAAGGACTCCTGGCCGCACCGGGCCGAGTTCTATTCGCTCTCCAATCGCCTGCTGAAGACCTGCAAGTACGAAGACTTCAGGAACATGGAAGGCCGCAAGCGGCCCACCCGACTGGTCATGGAAGACGCGCTGCGCGGCGGCGAACAGTCGGTGATGGAATACGGCAACATGCGCCTACGCGACCTACCGGACAAGGTCTTCACCAAGGACTATCTCAAGAAGCTCGATTAAGGCCACTGTCGCCGGCAATGCCGGCGGCACTTCGTAGTACCATGCACAGCTTATTTCGGCAGCGCGCCGGACAGCACGCAATCAGCACAAGGGCGGCGAATGTTTCTTTCGAATCTGACCGAACTGACGATGAGCCAGGGCTATCGGCGCTTCTTCAAGGTCGTCCCGGCGCTGTCCGACGAGCTACGTGCCGAGAACTACCGCATTCGGCACGAAGTGTACTGCCGCGAACTGGCCTACGAGTCGCTGCGACCGGAAGGTCTCGAGGCCGACGCCTACGACGAACGCTCGGTGCACTGCCTGGTGCAATCGGTGTCGACCGGACTGTTCGTCGGCTGTGCTCGCCTGGTGCTGGTCGATCCGGCAAATCCCACGGAGTCGCTGCTACCCGTCGAGATTTCCTGCGCCGCGACGATCGACCGCTCGATCGTCGATCCGCTGGCACTCGACCGCGGCCGCATCGCCGAAATTTCGCGCCTGGCAGTGGTCGGCAGTTATCGCCGTCGGCAAGGCGAACAGAACCAGCCAATTTCGATCTCGGAAGAGGACTTCGGAACTCCCAAAAGGCCACGCCAGCCTTATCTGGCGCTGGCCGTCTACCTGTGCCTGATCGCTCTCGCGCGCCACTACCGCATCAGCACGCTGTTCGTCCTGACCGAGCCGCGACTGGCGGCAAACCTGTCGCGTCTCGGCGTGCGCGTCGAACAGATCGGCGGCGCCATCGAGCATCGCGGCACCCGCGTTCCATCGATGCTGTCAGTGGACGAAATCATCGGCGGCATGAATTTTGTCGTCCGCGCACTCTTCGAGGTTGTCTCGCGCGAGGTCAGGGACGGCATCGAAGCCGCCGGACCGGCAGCCGTCCGGGCCAGCCACCCCCCTTTCGTCTAGCAACGCCGGCCGCCATGCACGCTCGATTCGTTTCATCCATCAGCGCCAGCAAGGTAGTCAGCAGCCTCCTCGACGGTCATGCTTAGCCTGCCGGAGCCGATCCGGCACGCCATCGAGTCGGGACGCGCGCCGTCGCCGCCGCAAGTACTGCTACGGCTCCTGCAGATGGTCGACGACGACAGCACGACGATGGCCAGACTGGCGGCGCTCGTCGAGCAGGATGCGGGCTTGTGCACGCGCGTGCTGACCGCCGCCAACTCGCCGGCCATTCGCCGCGGCACGGCGTTTCGCAATATCGAAAGCTGCCTGATCGCCCTCGGCACCCGGCTGGTTCGTTCGATTGCCACCTGCCTGTCGGTACAGAGCCTGTTCGACGAACGAACGAGCAGCCGCTCGGTCGATCTGGCGGCGTTCTGGACGCACTCCCTGCTGGTCGCCGAATTGTCGCGCAGTGTCGCCAGCAGCGCCGGCCAGCCGCGTCCCGACGAAGCCTACCTGGCCGGCCTGCTGCACGACGTCGGCGAGCTGATCCTGCTCTCGGCACTTGGCGAACCCTATCTGCAACTGCTGGCCGCCTGCCCTGGTGAAAGCGAACTATCGGACCGGGAAAGCGCGCAGTTCGGTGTGCACCACGGCCAGATCGGCACCTGGCTGGCCGATCAGTGGCAGCTCGATTCGTCGTTCGCCGACGGCATCCTGTTCCACCACGTGCCGGCCGAGCAGATCGTCAGCGCGGCGCCGCTGCCGCAAGCGGTCTGGCTGGCGCACGCGCTGGCTTCATCTTCGCCGGCGCCGGCGGCGATCGAGGAACTCGAACGAGTTGCCGTACAGATGTTCGGCGAGCGCCATGGCCAATCGCTGAGCAGCTTGCGCGATGCCGCCGCGCAGCGCATGCAGGTCTTTGCCGAAGCGCTCGGCATCGCGCCGCCAGCAAGTGCCGGCGACGGCAGCTCGAGCGGCCTACCACGCGTGCTCGGCCTTGTTGGCCAGCACAGCAGCGGCGCCAGCGACGGCGACGCGCACAGCCAGATGGCGACGATGATCGGCGACAAAGCGCTGCTTCAGCCCTTGCAGCAAGACCTGTGCACGCTCGAGACCGACGCCGAATTGCTGCTCTCGCTGCGCGAGTCGGCACGCATCCTGTTTGACCTGAACCACGTCGCCTTTCTGCTCTGCGCGCCCGATGGCCGCCTGACGGGACAAGGAATTGCCGGCCAGCCAGCGCTTTTCGCGCAAGTCAGCATCGTCCCCGAAGCGCCGCGCAGCCTCGCTGCCGCCGCCGCACTCGGCGGCAGCATCACTTCGTCTTACGAGCCGGCGCCGGCAGCCGCGCCGTCGCTGATCGACATCCAGTTTGCCCGCGCGCTGGCGAGCAGCGGTCTGCTGTGTATTCCGATGCCTGGCCGCAGCCGCAGCATCGGCGTCATCGTCGTCGGGCTGAGCGCCGGCCAGCACCAGCGCCTCGCTCGCCGCCGGCCCGGCCTGAGCAACTTCGGACGGCTTGCCGGCGTCTCGCTGGAAAGTTGGGGCGACGCGCAGAACGTTCGCCAGGAGAACGAAGCCGCCACTCTGGCGCACTTCACACACCACAGCCGGCGCGCCGTCCACGAGGCCGGCAACCCGCTGACGATCATCAAGGGCTACCTGAAAATTCTCGACGCCAAACTGCCTCACGACGCGGGCGTGCACCACGAACTGAGCATCCTGGGCGAAGAAATCGAGCGCGTCGCCAAGATCGTGCGGCGGCTCAGCGAGGTGCCGGCAAGCGGCGTCGGCGAAGCGCTGGTCGACGTCAGCGAACTGCTTCGCGAACTGCTGCTGCTTTACCGCCAGACGCTCTTTGATTCGCGAGGGATTGCCGTCGAGACGAGCTTGCCGGGGCAGCCGATTCGCGTCGCCTGCGATCGCGACAGTCTCAAGCAAATCGTCCTCAATCTGTGGAAGAACGCCTCCGAGGCCTTGTCGCGCGGCGAGCGCTGCAAGCTGTCGCTGACCGCCGACATCCTGCACCAGGGTCAGCGCTTCGCCGAACTGAAAATCGAGGACAACGGCCCGGGCATGAGCGAAGCGGCGATGGCAGCGCTGCACCAGCCCGCGCAGCGGCAACTCGGTGCCGAGCGCGCGGCGCGCGGCATGGGCCTGGCGATCGTCGGCACGCTCGCGCAGCGCCTGCAAATCCCGCTCAGTTGCCGCAGCAAGGCGGGTCACGGGACAATGATCGCGCTGCTCTTGCCGACCCCCGAGCGCGCCGAACAGCGCCGCGACCACGACAGCAAACACCACTGAAAACAATCGCATCGCCGGACACTTGTCAGGAGTCAGGATGAAGGCCATACCGAACGTCGATTTTTCACCACCGGCCCGACCAGCGCAGCAGGCCAGCAAGGTTCTGATCGTCGACGATGAGGAAAGGATCAGATCGGCCTACCGGCAACTGCTGGCCGCCGACGGACGCCATATCGACGACTGCGGCAGCGGCATCGAAGCGCTCCGCCGTCTCGAACAGCGCGACGTCGACATTCTGATCCTCGACCTCACTCTCCCCGACCTGCACGGCCTTGAGGTCATGGAATGGATGGTGCACAAGCACATCCCGACGGCGGTGATCGTCTTCAGCGCCGACGAATCGATCGACTCGGCGATCCGCGCGCTGCGCCATGGCGCTTTCGAGTTCGTCCGCAAGAATGGCGATCCGCAGCAGCTCATCGACACCGTAGACCGCGTCCAGCGTCGCCGCCAGCTCGAACGCGAACACACGCTGATGACCGTCCGCCTCGAACAATCGGAACGTCTGCACCGCTTTCTCGTGGAGCGGTCGCCGGACATCATCTACACACTCGACTGCACTGGCCATTTCATCTTCATCAACAGCCGCGTCGAAGCGCTGCTCGGCTACGCGCGCGATGAACTGCACGGCAAGCACTACTCGTTGATCGTCCATCCCGATGACCTGGAACGTGCCCGCTTTGCCTTCAACGAACGGCGGATCGGCGATCGGGCGAGCACCAACGTCGAAATCCGGCTGCAGACCAGGACCCAGGGCGTCCGCCATTTCGAGAACCAGACGATCGTCACCATCCTCACCTCACAAGGCATCTACGCGGCCACCGAAGAGCCCTCGACGCCACACTTCATGGGCACCTCGGGCGTCGCCCGCGACATCACCGACCGCAAGAAGGCCGAAGAGATAATCGCCTTCCAGGCCTTTCACGACCTCCTCACCGGGCTGCCCAACCGCGTCCTCTTCAAGGACCGGCTAGGCATCGCGCTGACGCAGGCGACGCGCAACGGCCAGCGGCTCGGCGTGATGTTCATCGACCTCGATCGCTTCAAGCTGGTCAATGACACCTACGGCCATCACGAGGGTGACGAGCTGCTCAAGTGTTTCGCCCAGCGTGCCCGTGCCTGCCTGCGTGCCGGCGACACGCTGGCTCGCCAGGGCGGCGACGAATTCACCGTCCTGTTACCCGACCTGAGCAGCGGCGACGACGCGGCGATCATTGCCGGCAAGATCCTCGGCGAGCTCAAACGGCCGTTCAAGATCGCCGGCGTGGATTTCCATACGACCATCAGCGTCGGCATCTCGCTGTTCCCGGAAGACGGTGATACGCCGGAAATTCTCCTGCGCAACGCCGACATCGCGATGTACCAGATCAAGGGGCGTGGCAAGAACGGTTATTTGCAGTTCTCGCCCGAAATGAACAGCGAGCACAGCCTGCGCGTGACGCTCGAGAGCGATCTGCGGCAGGCGCTGGCCAGCGGCGATCAGTTCGAGCTGTACTATCAGCCGCAGGTCAGCCACCGGCAGCGGCGGACGGTCGGCATGGAAGCGCTGCTGCGCTGGCACCACCCACGGCACGGGCTGCTACTGCCCGACGCCTTCATCCCTCTCGCCGAAGAAAGCGGATTGATCGTCGAGCTCGGCGACTGGGTCCTCGAACACGCGCTGCAACAGCTGGCCGAATGGCGCCGCAAGGGCTTCACCAGCCTGCAACTGGCGATCAACGTGTCGCCCAAGGAGTTCGACCGTAGCGACCTGCCCGAACGCCTGCTGCAGCGTCTCGAGGCGCACGCCGTGCCGGCCGACGCACTCGACGTCGAGATCACCGAGAACCTGCTGATGAAGGACGCCGAGAAGAACATCAACATCGTCACGCAACTGCGCAACGGCGGGCTGCGCGTGTCGATCGACGACTTCGGCACGCGCTACTCGTCGCTCAATTATCTACGGCGCTTTCCGATCAACAGCATCAAGATCGACCAGTCCTTCGTTCGCGACCTCAACCCGCACAACGACAGCTCGACGGCGATCATTCACGCCATTTCGTGCATCGCCCGCAGCTTCGGCTTGCGGGTCCTTGCCGAGGGCGTCGAAAGCGAAACCCAGCGGCAGCTGCTCAGCGGCCTGGCGTGCGACGACATGCAGGGCTTCCTGTTCAGCCGGCCGCTGCCGGCCGACGAATTCGAGACTTTCCTGCGCAGCAGCGATTTTCCCTGCCACGGGCACGCCAGCCCAGCATAGATAGCCACACGCAGGCGACGCGGCGTTCGCCGCCTGCGATCCCGCCTACTCAATCGAGGAGAAACAGCCTTTGGAACATCCCTGCCTGGTGCGCGCGCCAGCCCTGCGCGACGACGTCATCATGGTCGAATGGGCGCTCCGCTACTACGCCGATCTGCCACGCCACTCGCCACTGCGCGAGCGCATCGTCGCCGCGTGGTTTGACGATACAGCACTGGCGCAGTGGCTCGCTGGCGACGACCTGGAGACCATCGGTCTCCTGCTCCGTTATCTTCCCGAGCAAAGCTTCGCCCACTTCACCGCGACGATCGCCGAGCTTTACGGCGGCTGGCCGTCGTCGCTGGCCAACGCCGCCGCGCGAGTCCTGGCGCGCTGCGCTCCGGAGCTGGCGGCGCAAAGCTTCGCGCGAATCCTGCAGAGTCCCGAGCGATGCGTCAGCGAATACGCGCTCGGCATTCTTGAAAACCTCGATCAACTGCCGCCGACGGCCGCGCTGCCGCTCGCCGAGAAGCTGCTGCCGCTGGCCTGGCGCAAGGACCACCAGCTCGCCGCGGTGGCACGTCCGGCGGCTTTCGCCGTGGCGCTCAGGCTGCAGCAGACGCCGGCCTTGCCACGTCTGTTCGACGCCTTGTGCACGGCAAGGGAAAACCGTCTCGACGGCGAAATCAACGCCGCCGCGACGGCTCTTTTCGGTCACGACGCCTTCACCGACGTCTACTTTGCGCAGCGCAGCGCTTATGACAACGCCGCGTTCTTCAGCGACCTGGCGCCCTTGTTCGAAGACGACGCGCCGCTCGCCGCCATGGACGAAGTGCTGCGTGCGACCCCCGCACTGCCGCAGGCACTTCGTCTGCTGGACGACTGCCACGGCCGCTCGCCGGAGTCGGCGGCAGCATGGACGATGATCCAGGAAAGCGACGCTTACCAGAAGCAGCAGCTGCCCGAGCCGCTGACCGCTCTGCTGCTGGCGGCGGTCGCCTGCGCTTTCGAGCGCAAGACGCTGGACACGGCGACGATGACGATCGCCGACAGCGTCGATCTGCTGGCGCTAGAAGTGTCTACCAACATCCACCGCCAACAACTGCTGGCGCACTTGCGCCGCTTGCCACGCCAGCAAGTCGCCGCGGCGCTGTCCTTGCAGCTGACGAGCAGCGGCGATTCCTGGGCCAGCGTCACCCTGGCCAAGACCATGGGCGAGCTCGCCTGGGACGAATTCACGGCGCCGCTGTTGGCGCGCCTCGACGACAGCAACGGCGACATGCTGTGTGAGGCCGCCAGTGACTCCTTGAAGGCCATCGGCGAAGCCGCGCGCGATGCCTTGATCGAGCAATGGGAAACGCTCGACCACTGCCAGCGGATTTATGGGGGATCGGTTCTGGTAGCGATCGGCGGCCAGGCGGTCGCCGATTTCACGCTGCGCCATAGCGAGCAGCTGCTGCACGACGATATCGCTCGTATCGGCGCGCTGACCTCGACCGCACCCGACCCGCGCCTGCTCGAACTGCTGCGCGCCGAGCTGACGCTGCAGCAGCCCGCGATCAACAAGGCGTATTACTGCCTCGCTCGCCTGCTCGACGCGACCAGCCCCGAACTGAGCGACTTACGCGTGCAGATCATGCAGCGACGCGCAAAGCAGCAGCAGTCGCGCGCGCGCTTCGACAGTGCCTTCGGCCTCTTGCCGGCAGCGCCCAACAGCCTGGAGCTGACGCTGCGCTGCCCGGCCTGCGGTCGCAGCGGTCTCTATGACGTCAAGGGCGTTGTCGTCGGCGAGGCCAGCGAGCCGCTGATGCTGGCCGACGAACTGGCGTGCGTGGCCTGCGGCGAAGCCAGCGAACTCGAGTTCGGGCCGGAAGCAAAAATGGCGATCGTTGCCCAAACGATGCTGCTCGAGGTGGCCAGCACGGGTGCGGCCAGGACGACCAGCACGTGCTTGATCGTCGACAAGATCGAGTCGCCCGACGGCCGGCGCGAAACGATCCCGAAGGCCTACGCCCGCCTGCAGGAAAAAGTCCAGCGTGATCCGCTCGACTGGCGATCATGGTTTCGCCTTGGCAAGGTCCTGCGCCATATCAGCAGGCCGCGCGCGGCGCTGGCGGCGCTGCAACAAGCGCATGCGCAAAACCCGCTAGCGCTCGACGCGATCCTCATCCTGGCCGAGGTTCTGGTTGATGGCGGACGGCAGGACGAGGCCTTCCAGCTGTTGAACAAGGCCCGCCCCGACAGCGGCCGCTGGCACATCATCTCGACGCGGCCCGAGCAAACGCGCGGCGACTTCGCGGCGTTCTACCGCGAGCTGCAACAGCAACTCGGCCATGAAGATCCCCCGGCGGCTGCCGCGCCGAGCGTCCAGCACGATGCCAGCGAAGCCAAAGTCGGACGCAACGACCCCTGCCCTTGCGGCAGCGGCAAGAAATTCAAGAAATGCTGCATGCCTTGAGCACGCTGCACGCGGCGTGCCGGTTGAAGGAGGCGCAGGCGACACTGGACGAGCCAAAAAACCACCTGCCGCGTGCAACGCCTGCGCGAGCGACCCCTCCCACCCCCACCGTCATTGCGAGGAGGCGCAGCCGACGCGGCAATCCAGTGCCGGCCTGCCAGGAAACGAAAACGCAAGTCATCGTTTCTTCGCGAGCGCCCGGCCCCGCCCGCGCTTGCGAGGCTCACGGCCTCTCCGCCGCCTCGACCACGACAAACCGCTGGATTGCCGCGTCGGCTACGCCTCCTCGCAATGACGTGTTCGCGGCTGTCGTGCCGTGCCTCGACGCCGTGTGGCTAGCTGCCTTGAGCCACACAGCGGCTGCCGTTTCACGGTATCGCCAACGCACCCCGGCGGGATCCTCAAGGCCTCAACGACCGCGCCGAAAACATCATGGCGCGGATCGTCTTTTTCGACCTCGAGTCCAAACCCATCGATAAAGAGCTGAGCGCCGCCGACCAGCGCTGGCACCTGCGGGACATCGAGAAAGACATCCACTATTTCGGGAAAAGCTACCGACACGCCGACCTGCAGCTAGACATCGCCGGCCTTGACGTGCTGCACGCGGCGTGCCGGGTGAAGGAGGCGCTGGCGGCGCTGCAGAAGCCGAAAGAACCGCCCGCCGCCTGAAACCCCTGCGCGAGCGACCCCTCCCACACCCACCGTCATTGCGAGGAGGCGCAGCCGACGCGGCAATCCAGTGCCAGCCTCCGAGGAAACAAGAACGCAAGGCATCGTTTCTTTGCAAGAGCCCTGCCCGCGCCCGCGCTTGCGAGGCCCAGAAAGATACCCGCGCCGACGACCGGCCAACGCCCTGCCCGCGCCCGCGCTTGCGAGGCTCACGACCTCTCCGCCGCCTCGACAACAGCCAAACCGCTGGACTGCCGCGTCGGCTACGCCTCCTCGCAATGACGTGTGCGCGGCTGTCGTGCCGTGCCTCGACGCCGTGTGGCTAGCTGCCTTGAGCCACACAGCGGCTGCCGTTTCACGCTGTCCAGAGCGCACCCCGGCGGGGTCTCAAGGCCTGGCAGGTCACGCCGCTATGATTTGCTGGTGGCGCGTGAAATCATTTCCCGCACATGCTCGGTCATGTTGATGGGGATCAGCACCAGGCCGGGGTGTGACGAGGCAAATACCCGGAAGATCTCGTCAGCGAACGCCTGCCCGATGGCCTCCACGGCAGTGAAGTCGAGGACTACGGTCTTGAACTTGTCGAAACGCTGCGCCAGGCGCCGCGCCTGCGACCGTGAGACGAGCTTTTCGCCCTCGTGCTGTGCCAGGCGAACCGGAACGACGGTCTTCGCGAAGCTGTACTCGTCAGGCTCGGCAAACTGATCAAAGATCTCCTTTGTCGTGCGCTTGCTGTCGTTTGCCAATTCCATGGTCACAAAGGTTCCTGGTGAGTCGTCATCGACGTCAATCAGCCAGTCGTCGCGATCCGAGTCGTGAGAAAAGAACAGGTTTCGCGACAAGATGGAAAAACGATCAAACACGCGTGAGGTAAAGAACACCCCTTCTCCGCTGTGCCTCTCCGGGTCGGTCGTCAACTTCCCCTTGGCCAGTTCCAGGATAGCCTCCCGAGGATCATAAAAGCCCAACAGCCGCTGTAAGCGATGGAAAATCCCTTCGCCGTCGTCAGACACGCGAATCGTCGTCGTCAGCGCCGTTCTTTGCAGGCGCACAATTACTTCAGACCCTTCCGAGTGATCGACGGCGTTGTTCACCATTTCCGTGACGCCATAGCGACAGATGTCGACCACGTTCTCGGGCAAGTCCGCCAACAAGGGCGCGACATCTTCTTGCCACACTCGAAATTCGTCTATCCCCTCGCGCGGCCGCGCCTTGCTCACCGACAGGATCGGCACTAAAGCGTAGCAGCGCCCCCGCCCGCGACCGCTGCCCTCGATGAGTTGCGCATCCGCCAGCCGGCGAAGGCGTGCCGCGATGGTCTGTCGCGACAAGCCAAGCCGCCCAGCGGCGGCACTGGCCACATGTGGTTCACCCGAAGCGATGATCTTGAGGATCAATTTGTCGACGATGTCCATGGAGAATTTTTGTAAAGCGGCGGAAAGATAAATGTAAAGTCATGGAGTGGAAATGTAAAGGCGCTGACAGAGCACGCCGCGCGACGACGGAAGGCTGATGAATACACCCGGCATCGGTGAGCGCGCTGAAACAGGCCAGCCCATCGGAACAACCGGTACTGCCCACGGCCAGGTTCGTGCTGGTCGCGCGGCGTGTCGATACGCCGTGCGGCTGCACGCTCGGCGATTGTTTTTGGGCGCTCCCGGGCTACAATCGCCAACGCTCCCGTGCGTGGCGCGGAGGACGCCCACATGCCTCGCCACCGCCGCCAGACCTTGGCGCCTCCGTCGAGATTTTCCACGACGGGGCCGATGAACGCTATTCGCCAATTTCCAGAAAGCCATGATGCGTAAACTCGCCGCCCTCCTTGTTTCGCTTTGCCTTCTCCTCGCTGCACCGGCGACGTGGGCGTCGGGTGCACGCACCGTCGATGCGGCCATGCAGGATCTGGTTTCCTTGCTCAGCGACACGCAAACCCAGGAGTACACGGACGCCCGGACGACGCACCAGGTGCAGAACGCGGCCAAATGGGTGCTGGTCTTCTTCACTCTCGAAGGCTTTGCCGGCAGCAACGACTACACCCTCTACATGGCGGTGTTCGAACCCGACTTCGGTAGAGATACGCCAGAACACGAAGGCCGAAAACACGCCTCTGGCGAAGTCGACAAGTACAGACTCGTCGGCTATGCGCCCGTTGGTGGGAAGGGATGGCGGGAAGTCGACTTCGCGAAATTCAAAGTCGACTCCGACACGATCATTCTGCAAACCACCGAGTACCGGGACAGCGACTCGATGTCGACTCCGAGCCAGCCCGGCCGGGCGGTTTTCAAGGTCCAGCCGCGGCAGGTCGTGGAAGTTCTGCCGCCTGGCCAGGCGCCAGCGCCGGCAGCCGCCGGCAAAACGTCTGCCGCGCCGCGTGGGCCACATTGATCATTGGCGAGCGACCCGTCTGCAAGCCGTTTCCGCGCCGCCAACTCAGGTCATTCCGAGAAGTTCTTTCGCCCATTCGTCGGTCGGTTCGCCTTCGATCAGCCGCCGCAACAGCGTCTCGAAGAGTTCGATGTTCTTCAGGATCGGCGCGGCGTCGGCCAGCCCGGGAAGAATACGAACCTCGAAAGTGGGCTTGCCGGGAATATCGTGAACGAGATTCTTGAGGTTGAAATCGCAGTACTTGGACAGGCCAAGCGCCTGTAGCCGTTCCTGGGCGGCTGGCCAGTCAAGGTCCTCGAAGCCGGGCTCGGATACCGTTTGGCGGAGCTCGTCGGGCCAGCCGCCGAGCCGCCTGCACGCCGGGTTGGTGCCGACCCGCCGCCGCAGTTCCGGCCCCCAGCGCTCGAAAAAGCGGACCAGGCGCGCGATAGTTCGCGCCGAGCGCAGCGGCGCGGCGTCGAAGTGGACATGCGTGGCAGACTCGCGAGCGATCCGGAAGCCGAGCTCGCGCGCGGGCGCCAGCAGCGCCTCCAGGCGCTCGGCGCGATCGGCTCCCAGCGGTGGCGTGACGATTTCGCAGGGTCGCTCGCGCTCGCCGGGCAGCGGTGTGGCGATGGCGATCGGCGCCCGACTCTCGTCGCAGGCGCGGACCATTCCCCCGGGAAACAGCTCGGGCTGCGTCCCGAAGAGCTGGCACACCGGCGCCAGCGCTTCGAGCGGGCCGGCGTCGGCTCTGCCGGTACGGGCGACGAGGTGCAGCAAGCGCAAGTCGTCGCCGACGATGCGGAAGCAGCCCGGCTGCGGCAAGCATTGGCGATCGAGATCGTCCTGCAAGGTCAGATCGTCCACGCAGCGGGCGATCGGCTCGCCAGCGGCGCCGAGAACCTCGAAGCCGATCGTCAGGTTCTCGAAGACCGGCGTGCCCGGAACCAGCGAGAGCTCGGACTGCGGATGAAAGAAGGGCCGCACGCGGCCGCCGGCGTCGCTGGCCAGCCGCTCGGCAAGCGCACGGCGCGATCAGCTCAATTTCGACGCCGACGCGCCAGGGAACGCCCATCAGCGGCCTGGCTTGCGGCCGTTCTCGGCGAGAATCTGGCGAACGAGCAATTCATCGCCAGCCAGGATCTTCTCCTGCACGAAGGCCTTGGATTCGTCGATCGAGAGCTTCCAGACGCCGGCCAAGACCTCGGCGTCCTGGTAGTTCAAGCCCGCTTCCCAGAAATCGCAACTGCGCTTGGGATGCGTGCGCGCCTCGCCGCGCGCCTTGCGGAGCGCGCTGTTGAGCGTCTGCTGATCACCCCAGCCGATCTTGCGACCGATCATCGACTTCGACTCCCAGACCGATTCCTTCCACATGCCCGAGAGCATCTTGGCATCGCAGTAGGTGTACTGGCTGGCAGCGAACACCTCGATCTCTTTGTCGGTCGCCAGCGCCGTCGCCGGGATCCCCAGCGCGAGCAGAGCACAGGCGTAAGGTGAGTGTTTTTTCATGGCATCCTCGGAGCTAAGGGGGTAGCGATAGTGGGCGCAGATCGACGGGTGACGATGGCCGGGCGCTTACGGGCTTCAGCGTTGCGGCGACAATCGCCAGTTTCATCCGGCGTCCGCCAGCTTGAGGACAGGAACGCCAACGACCCTACCCGAGGCGAATATAGGCTGGTTGACGAGTCGCGCGTGGCCATTGCGCGAGGGGCGGCGCGCGTGCAGGCTGCGCAGACCAGGCGAGAGGCCATGGCGCCGCTTGCGGGCAAGCGTTGGCGAAGCCGAGTCGCCGGAAAATCTGGCTAGCTGGCAGAGCCTGGCGGCCGTCGGTGACAGAGAAAGGCAGGTGGCGCTTCGCTTCGCCGGCCCGGGCGCCAGGCCTTTGAACAGCGCGGGTCGAACGCTGGATGGCGTCGATCGAGCCGTCGATCGTCGGCGACCAGCGTTTGATCGAGGCGACCAAGGCTTCGACGCGTGACGGCGATGGCGGCGTGTTTTCGATCGCAGCGCCGAGCGCCGCCAGCGAAGCCTGCAGCGAATTGATCGGGCGCTGCAGGGATGTCGATCGCGCGTCGATCTTTTTGATCCATGCTGCACACTTTCCGATCCAGCGCCGATAGTTTTTGATCCAGCGCCGATACTTTTTAATCCAGCACCGATAGTTTTTGAACCAGCTTTCGTCCTTCCGCAATCATCGTTCCATCGCCGGAAGCGAACGATCAATGCGCGCTATCGATAGCGATCGATGCCGATCAAGGATCGTTCCATCGTCGCCATCGATCGGCCGATGGCGACGATCGAAGCGGCGATGATTTTTGCTGACGCGTGATTCTTTTTCACCCAGGCTTCGATCGCGACGATCCAGCGCCGATACTTTTTGATCCGGCGCCGATACTTTTTGATCCAGCTTTCGTCCTTCCGCAATCATCGTTCCATCGCCGGAAGCGAACGATCAAGGCGCGCTATCGATAGTGATCGATGCGGATCAACGATCGTTCCATGGTCGCTATCGATCGGCCGATGGCGACGATGGAAGCGAGGATGATTCTTGCTGACGGGTGATTCTTTTTCACCCAGGCTTCGATCGCGACGATCCAGCGCCGATACTTTTTGATTCGGCGCCGATATTTCAGGATCGGCGCTTCGAGGGCTGAACTCGCGCCATGATCGTCGATGACCACAGTCCGAGCGGGCGACGCTCGACGGTCAGCGGAGCGCATCGCTGGCGCCGTCCGCCGACCCGCGCCAGTGCCGGCGCCGGCGGCCCGGAACAGACGCCTGGCGGCCGGCTCGGCGTGCTCAGGCGGTCGGCGCGCGCGCGTGGCCCTTGCGGGCAAAACGCTGGCCGAGGTCGTCGAGCGTTTCCTCGAGAGCGCCGGAAGCGACGTTGTGCATCTTGGCGTATTGATAGACCAGCAGGGCGGCGGCGTAGGCCTCGCTACCGGCGGCGAAATAGGTATCGTCGACCTGGCGCGACAGTGTTTCGATGGCGTGGCGAAGCGGATAAAGGCTCTCGACGAGCGCCACGTCGGTACGGAATTCGTCGAGATGGAAGCTGTGCGGGAGCATTTCCGGCTGCGCTTCGGCAATCGCCAGCGCCTTGACCACGAAGGAGCGGTTCTTCTCGCCGAACTTGAGCATCGTCGTCCGCTCGTCGGCGCCCAGGTTAATCAGGAAGGGCAAGGATTCGGCGAGACTGGCCAAGGCCGCTCTGGCCTTTTCGCGCTGCTCGGAAGTAAAGGTGGCGTCGATGCGATTGGTGGGCACGGCAGTCTCCTCAATGGTCGTGCGTGCAAAGACATTTTGCACGCGATTTTATTAAAGAGCAGGCGCCACAGCGTCGTCAAGAATCTTTGCGAAAAACATTCCGGAGAAACGCCTGGAATGATAATCGGAAAGCAGCAGCGATCGTCGCCGTCGACAACAGCGCCGCGGCGCTAGCGCTTCACGGTGCCAACCTGAACTACAACCGGACATCTACGAGTCGCTAAAATCGGCCCGTGAAATATCCGCCGGGCGCTGATAGGCATACGGGGTTTGCGGCATTTGAAACTTCGTGACGGCTATTTGCCCAGGCGAAGGGGATGAAAGGAACGATAGTGGCCACATGGAATTAGCAAGTGATTAAGTTCGTCGACCCAGGCGCAGAAGCCTGGCAGGCAATACACGAAGTCCACTACGACGATGCCGGAAAGCCGACCGGCTACGGCTAAAATCCAGCTTCAATCTGGTCTGCCGACGTTGCCGGGAACAAAGCCGACGGCGGTATCGCATGGGTTCTGGACACGATGCGAGAGACTCTCGACAGACCTGTCCTGCGTGAGTCGGATTTCTCTTTTAGGGCTTGCCAATGCTGCGATCAGGCATGATCGCGCCCGTGTTTGGCTCAGAAGAACTGTTTGGCGAAGTTGGCCAGGGCCAGCGCCAGCACGGTGGTGACAATCCACTTGACAAGGAGCAACTCGGCCTTGACCTCGGGGAGGTCCACCTTGGTGGCTATTCTCTCGTCGATCAGGCGCGCCTGCTCTTCCGCGAGGATCTCCGCCTGTGCTTCAGGCATGCCCGCTTCGATCAGTCGCTTGACGAACTTGTGGGTGTCGAAAGTGATCGTGCTCATGCCGAGCATCCTACCCCCTTGACGACCCCCTGTGTCAGAGTAGTTGTCGCCTCGATAGAATCTGAAACTTGGGGGCGATAGCGAGGTGAAGAAATGGCACGATACGGACAAGCGATGAAGGATCGAGTGGTGGCGAGGTTGCTGCCGCCGGAGAGTGTGGCGATAGAGACCCTGTCGCAAGAGGTCGGGATCTCGGTGACAACGTTGGAGCGTTGGCGGGGAGAGGCGCTGACCAGGCCCGCTCGCGAGCGGGCCTGGTCAGCGGCCGCCCGGCTGGAGGCGGTGGTTGTCACGGCGGCGCTGGATGAGGCGGGACAGAACGCCTGGTGCCGGGAGCACGGGCTGTATCGCAGCGAACTCGAACGCTGGCGGCAAGGCGCGAGGGAAGCGCTCGCCGACCCGGGCGAGGCACGCGCCAGCCGCGCCGAGACACAGATCGACAGGAAGCGCATCAAGGAACTGGAACGGGAACTACTGCGCAAGGACAAGGCGCTGGCAGAAACCGCCGCGCTCCTGGTGCTCTCAAAAAAGCTCTCGGCGATCTTCCTGGGGGGCGCGGACGAATGATCCGTCTGGAAGATCGCCGAACCATCGTGGCCCACATCGACAGCGCACGTCAGGCCGGCGCCCGGCTTGCCAAGGCGTGCGAGATCGTCGGCATTGATGCGCGCACTTGCCAGCGCTGGAAGGCGGGCGCCGGCCTGCAAGACGGTGATGGTCGGCCACTGGCCGAGCGCCCCGTCCCGGCGCACGCATTGACTGATACCGAGCGTGCCGAGATTGTCAGCGTCGCCAATGAGCCCCGCTTCGCGGCATTGTCACCTGCCCGGATCGTCCCCGCCTTGGCCGACGAAGGGCGCTATATCGCCAGCGAATCGAGCTTCTACCGGGTTTTGCGGGAACACGATCAAGTGCACCACCGCGGTCGCGCGCAGGCGCCGAACGCCAATCCCAAACCTCCCACGACACAGATCGCGACCGAACCGCGTCAGGTCTGGTGCTGGGATATGACTTATCTGCCCACCCAGGTCATCGGCCAGTGGTTCTACCTCTACCTGATCCTGGACTTGTATAGCCGCAAGATCGTCGGCTTCACAGTCGAGGTTAAGGACGATTCTGACCACGCCGCCCATTTGGTCAAACGCACGGCCCTGGCCGAAGGTATTCACTCCCTGGCGTCCAAACCGGTTTTGCACGGTGACAATGGCTCAACCCTGAAGGCCACCACGGTCCTGGCGATGCTGCATTGGCTGGGGATCAAACCGTCCTACTCGCGACCGCGCGTGTCCGACGACAACGCCTATGCCGAGGCGCTCTTCCGCACCGCGAAGTACCGGCCGGAATTCCCGGCACGGGGGTTCGAGAGCATCGACCAGGCACGCCTCTGGGGCAGCGACTTCGTACGCTGGTACAACACCGAGCACCGCCATAGCGGCATTCGCTACGTCACCCCAGAGCAACGTCATGCCGGCAACGATGAGGCCCTCTTGGCAGCCCGTCATTTGCTCTACCAAGCCGCGCGTGCGAAGAACCCTGCGCGCTGGAGTCGACAGACTCGGAACTGGTCGCCCATCGCTGCGGTGACGCTCAACCCGGAACGGGATGGCGTCGTGGCCGCTGCTACCTCTACCAGCAAGAGTATGCCATTGGCAGCATGAACTCAGGCGACAACTATCTTGACATTTACCGACGAACCGCCAGCAACGGGCCTGGGGGGCTCCCCGCGTAGCTGCAGATCAGCGGCACGGGTTTAGCAGCCCGGCAATTTGGCGGACGAGCCGCCCTGAGCGGTATTTTTTCGTCTGATGCATGGCGTCCAAGTCTTGTGCGCTCGTGCGGGGAGCCTTTGGGCTCGCCGGTGCCAACTACCGGTCTGCTAAGCCGCACGATCGCCCACCCGTTTGGCGACGGGAAAGCGGAAAGACAAACCGTTTTCAGAGGATCATTGCCATGACCACCACCGATCTGCTGCCGGAATTCGTCGGCACGCTCGCAGGACAAGACACCCCACTCGGTAACGCCCGCGATCTGCACGCCGCTCTCGGCGACGGCCGCCACGTCGCCACCTGGATCAAGCAACGCATCGCAGAGTATGGCTTTGCGGAAGGTGAAGACTCTGTTTTTGATTCCCAAAAACGGGGGAATCAAACCGGACGAGGCGCCGATCGACGCAGCCGAGACTAGCACCTGACCATCGACACGGGCAAAGAACTGTCGATGGTCGAGAACAACGACACCGGCCGCCGCATTCGTCGCTACTTCATCGCCCTCGAAAAGCGACAGACCGCCGCGCTTGCCATCTCCGCCGTCCCGTCGACGACCCTGCGGCGCGGGCTGATTTCCTTCGATCACCTCGGCCGTGAGCAGGCCACGCCCATCGGCATGGACGAGTCGATCGTAAAGTGGGACGAGCTGCCGGCGCTGATCCGGGATCCGGGATCCGGGACTCTTGATCGAGGGACAGCTCCTGGCTGTTATCATCCGCGCTTGCGTCGATCGGACGTCCAGGAAGATCGCGGGCGGAGCGCACCGGGTACCTGCTTGACCAAGGCGCCCGCCATGGCTACGGCACGTGCGGCGTTCAGTCTGCCGGTTCAAGAACATCACGACGACCAATTGGGAAACCCTTGGCCGCAAGCGCTACGGCATCACTTTGCTTACCGCTTCGGTGGGTGCTTGGGACTAGCCGCTGTCGACCCAAAGCGGAAGTAGCGATCGCCCGATAGCGGCCATTCAGCTAAACCCAGGTTCAGCGAACTGGAATTCTCCGAAGCGGCCATTTGCGACCTCACCCTCCCGGCCATCACCTGCCGTTGGGCTGTCGCAGGGAGCCGTCATTCAGATGACTGGTCCAATCGGAAACCTGCCGGACGACCTACGGAAGGACCTCGGCCTGACCTGACGGTGGGGGTCTCAGCTCCCAGCGTCCGCAATGATTTCGGTTGCGGCCATTGAGCTGATGACATTCGCCAATACCCCTTTGCCTCTCGTCGACGTTACGGAATGGACACGATCTCTTCGGGGGTAAACCAGCCACTTTCGTCCTTGATGTGTGCGAGTGCCGCGGCTGGCTGTGCCGACCATAGAACCAGCGCCAGAGACTCGCAAGCTCGGCTGCAGGTGACGTACAGCAGGCGCAGACTACGATCGATGGTGGTTTCCTTGCCGGCATCCACGTTTGACATGTCCGTGTCGCTCAGCTCTTTTCCACCGAAGAGTTTATCGTACGAAATCTGGAAGCCTCCCGCTTGGCTGTCATCCATCACGACCATGACGTGCGCGAACTCCGCGCCCTTCACTACTTGGTGGGTAGCCAGTTCGGAGTTGCCGGCGAGATAGCGCCGGTACCTTCCAAGTTCTTCCCACGGTGCCGCAAAGAGCGCGCACCAACCGCGGCGCATCCTCGCTTGCGTGGTTTCCGTTTCCTTGTCTGACCGGGGTAACCCCTGCGACCTATCGCCGCATGTTCAAAGAGCTGCCCCAGGCGACCCCGAGCGGCGCCAAGGCTGAGCGAAGATGAGCCAAGCCGGGCCGCCCAGGATGGTGGCCAATCGACTGTTTGAATCAATCGACGAACGTGACCTCGCCACGTTGCCCGTCGACTCTGATTCGGTCACCGTCGCGCACCCGGGCGCGTATACCGGGCAGGTTCACGACGGCTGGAATTCCGAACTCCCGTGCCACGATCGCTCCGTGGGAGAGGTAGCCACCGGTTTCCATCACCAGGCCGCCTGCGCGAAGAAACAGCGGTGTCCAGGCCGGATCCGTAGACGGTGCAATGAGGATCTCGCCGGTCAGGAGTCGGTCTCCCTGCTCGGGCGAATCGATACGCCGCGCGGCACCTTCGGCAACGCCGGCACCAACGGCAATGCCATTCCAGGTCCTGGCGGATTGCCGATGCGGCTCGGCAGCCGGTAGCGCCCGGTTTCCGAGTACGACTTCGGGCGCTTCGCCCTTCTCGTACGCTTGGCGCTGGCTCCGGCGCCACGAGACGCGCGCCGTGAGGCAATGGCCTGTCGACTGGCCGAGCAATGCGGCAAGCGCTTCATGGGGAGTCAAGTCGAAGATGTCCTCTGGGCGCTTCAGCAAGCCGCGCGCGCAAATTCGCCTGGCGATTTCGAGCAACAGACGCCTCATCTCTGCGCCGTAGACGGTCATCGCGCTGCGCGCCAATTCGCGCTCGTTCGATTCCGTTTGGGCGAGCTTGACCAGCATGCGGGCTCGCCAGCGTTGCAGTGGCGACAATCGCCCGCGCAACTTCGCCCAGGCCTCCTCGCTGATCGCCTGCCGCTGCGCTTCGGCATCGCGGCGACGGTCGGACGATCCATTAATTTCCGCGGAGATCAGGTCCAACAGGTAGTCGGTGTTCTCCGCGAAACGGGGACTTGCCAGGTAGCTCTCGTAGATGCCGCGATGGCCGTACTTCCGCAGGAAATCATTTAGCGCCGTCCGGAATCGGCTGTCCTTTGGCAGGTCGGCGAGGTCGCGTGGCGGGGGGCCTGCCAGAAACGCGTGCGTCTTCGGTTCTTCTGCCGCGATCGCTGCCAGCGACCGTAGCTCGTACGCCTGGCGGGCCGTGATGCTGGGCGGACCGCCTGCCATGATCGCGGCAACCAGCGCGTGTCGCTCTGTCGGAAACGCTTTGCCGACGAGTTCCAGCAGGAGGTAGAGGTTTCCCCCGCTTGAACCCTGGAGGAACATGAGGCCTTCTCGCGTGCGCGCCTTCTCGGTCACCTCGCGCAACCGAGCGGCGAGTTGATCGTCTGACCATGAGGCTGGAGTTTCACCCCGGAATTGCGCCGCATCCTCGAAGGCGGCTTCGGCCTGCTGGCGCCCACGTTGCCGGCAAGCTGGCGAGCGTGCGATGAAGCGGAGCAGGCGCCCCAGGCGGCGCATCCGGTCGCCCAAGGACGGGGCAGGCACAGCGATCTCCGGGTGGTGGCCGCCCATGAGTTCGTTGAGCGCCGACGGCGCGAATCCCAAGGCGTCGAAGGCTTCCCACTGGATGAACGAGGCGTTCAGATATAGCCGGCCGTGCATGAGCGCCGACCGCCGTGCGCCAGACAGCAGCGGGTAGCCAGCCAGGCGGTAACCCTGTTCCAGCATCATGTCGACCATGCGGCGCCAGCCAATCCAATCCATCGCCCCCATCACATGCGGGACGACATCTCGCGTGTTGCCGTTCGACCAGAGCGCCTCCTGCCCTGCCAGCGCGGGGTAGGTGTGCCAGGGACGTGCGGTTACCGGACGAGCCTGGACGAGCCAGAATTCTTGTCCATCAAACACCCACTCGAAATCGAACGCGGGATCGGCGTAGTCGAGGGCTTGCGCGGCGTCGCGGAGCAGATGGCCGAGCGCGAGCGCCTGGGCCTCGGTCAACGGCATTGACTGCCCCTCCGCCGCCCGTTGGTTGAGCACGCTCAGGGTCTCGCTTTGCCGTTCCTCGGCGAGCACGATTTCGGCGCCATTTTCGGTGCCGCCGACCAGCCGGTCGGCCAGACCGTGCACGGCCTGCATCACGATCCGGTCGTCGCGACCGCTGACCGGATCGCAGGTGAAAGCGACCCCGGCAGCATGGGCATCCAAGAGCGGCATGACCAGAACCGCCATGCCGTCGTCGGCAATTCCCTTTCGCGACCGGTAGGCCACGGCCTGTGGGGTATCGCGCGAGCCGTATACGCGTGCAACCGCCGACTGGATGGCGGCGAAGCCGCGGACATCGAGCTCGCTGTGGAAGATGCCAGCGAAAGATGCGGTGGCGGAATCCTCTTGGGGAGCGGACGAACGGACGGCCAAAGCCTTCTCGGCCCACCCGCGACGAGTGATTTCCGCTTGCAGGTTTTCAGCGAGCGCCGGCGTGATTCCTGATGCGAGCGCCGGGGCGGTTACCACCAATCCGGGCGGGACTGGGAGGCCGAGCCGCTTCATGCGGCCAAGCGTGAGTGCCTTTCCCCCGACGACGGCGCTATGCGCGTCCGCAGCGTCGGCCAGATCGATGAGGGGCGGAATCACGAGGCCGTTCCTGCGGCACAGCCGTGGAAGAACATGTCAAGCATCCAGTCGAACGCCACACGCAGATCAGTCTCCGGTTGCGCCAGCCAGTGGAGCAGCGCGCCGAGGTGAAGGAACTGCAGGTGGGAGGCCAATTCCTCGGCCTTGAGGTGGGACGCGATTTCTCCACCCGCTTGCCCGGCATCGATCAGGTCAACGAAAACCTGGTCCAAGCCGCTACGGGTGGCGCCCTGCATGTCCGCGATCGGTTGGCCAAGCCGGTATTGAAGATAGGCGGGGAGGTACTCGCGCGCGCCCTGGAGGTAGTCCGCAGATGCATGCAGGAAGGCACGAAGGCGCTCGGCGCACCCGGCCCCGTCCGGAACGGCTTTCAGCAGGACGGGCAGATGGGCAGCCAGATCGGCGTGCATCCGGTGCCGCACCAGCGCCTCCTTGACCGGGAAGTAGTTGTACAGCGTCCCTTTGGCGACATCGGCCGCCGCGGCGATCTGCTCCATGGTGACTGCGGCGTAGCCATGCTCGGCAAAAAGCGCGAAGGCCGTCTGGACCAGGCGGTCCGCTGTCTGCTGGCGCTTTCGCTCGCGACGCGGGGTGTCGGGGATGGGTTCGAGTGGCACGGCTGACGCATGAGCTCCACAAAATATACGACGTACAGAATTGTACAACGTACCTTTAGAATGGCAGGCCCTTTGAAACCAATCGCTGTCACAGAGGCATCGTGTGACGGCGCCAGCTGGCCTGTTTAGGCTGGCCCAACGAAGAGGAGAGCAAGCAGATGACCGACGTCGGCCTAACCCACGTAGCGCTCACGGTAACGGATATGCAGCGCAGTCTTGCCTTCTATGCGGCCTACGCAGATCTGTACGAGGTTCACCGCAGGCAAGACAGCGCATCTGGCGCCGACGTGGCCTGGATCACGGACGGAACGCGGCCATTTGTCGTCGTTCTCATTCAGTCGAACGAAGTGACGGCAAGGCTCAGCCCCCTTGCCCACCTCGGTGTTGGATGTCGCAGCAGGCAAGAGGTAATTGAGCGCTGCGCGCGAGCCACTGTAGACGGGATATCGGTAGATGGGCCGACCGACAGCGGCCCTCCGGTCGGCTTCTGGGCGTTCCTTAGAGACCCGGACGGGCACACGCTTGAGCTTTCGTATGGGCAGGAAATCGGGCTCGCGGTCGCTACACCATCGAACGAACAGTCGAAATGACATCGGTTCAGATAATCAGGCGCCCGGATTTAAGCACCGCCAAGAGCGGCAGGTAACGTAATCAAAGCAGACGGAGTAGGAGTGAATGGCGTACGTCCGCAAAGGCCGACGACTTGTCCGTGACCATTCGTCACGAACGGCCGGTTCACTCAATCACCGGCCGTAGAACCTCGGGTACCGCGTAGGACCGCTGAGGGTCGCTACGCGACCGTCCTCTCGTCTAATTCGTCGCCGGAAAGCGGTCAGTGAAGTTTCGCTTCCCGTAAGCGGCCATTGATCACCGAGTGCTGACGACCCGATGCAGACAGTCGAGGTCATCGAGAGCGGACGCCCAACGTCCACGCTCAGCAGCCGCGGGGGCTCGGTGGGCTGTGAACTCCAGAAAGCCTACATGCCCCCGCGGTCTGCTGCAGCGGATGGTTCGGCCGGATTCGTTGTTGTCGCGAGCACGTGATCTTTCGACAGCTGAGCGAACTGCACGAGCCAGTTGCCGCCAATCAACCAGTTGACGGCGGCGAAGACGACAGCCCCGAGGGTCAACAGAACCGCAGCCCAAACCTGGGACCAGTCGAATGTCTTGCAGCCAAGCAACACGAACGCCAAATCAAAGGGGATGATTGCCAACATCATGCCCAGAACGGCAACCAAGGTGAAGACAACCGCGGGATCGCCGGGATCGCGGATGTACAGATTCGGATACTTGGGGTGTGGCTTCATCGCCGCCACGGCACCGCGGACAAACAGGTTTCCACTCGCAGAGACCTCTTGCCACGCCGTATGACAGAGGTCAGCAGTGCCCTTCTCTTTCAGTTTGGTAATCGCCATCAGCAACAATGCCGCCGCGTACCAGTGAGCGAACGTGAAGAGTAGGAAGGGAAACCAAGCATGAACAATGGGGTACTCGGCATCAAACAGCTTGAAGTTCTCCGCGCCTGTCAGCTTTACCAGCAAGATCATGCCGGCAAGCCCTGTCCCCGTCATGAGGACCTTCCCCACTGTTTCAGCATTGGTCACGACTCCTTTTTCCAGGAAGTCCGGATCCTTGTCGTCACTCACGGGCTTGCTCTCCTCAGGCACAGGAGCCCTTCGGCCCCACCTATAAGTTAACGTCCTGATGATAACCATCTCAGCAGACATGTTTAACGCCATGAAGCATATCACGCCCACAGAGGTTATATGCTCGGCTCATCATCGCTAGACCGGTTGAAGGTTTCGATGGGATGTCCGCTATGGGAGTGGCTCCCTCACTGGCTGCTTCTGGCCGAGTCGAGGCGGAGCGTACTTCAATTTACTCGCCGCAAACCCGTCATCCGGCGAAGTCCAGAGCTAGGAATTTCAACGGCACCTCAAATGGCTGGTTGGACGAAGCCGCTACGCGGAGGAAACCCCGGTGCTGTCGTCGCGTTGACTCAAGATGTGACCTCGCCCCTCATCCGAGGGACGTTCATGACGAATGCGAGGTTACCGCAAGATGGAAGAGATGTCCGCTGTCGCAACGACGATTTTTGACACGAACTACGAGCTGCACCAGAAGCACCTGAAGCTCAAGGGCTTGCAGCCGAAGACGATCGACGCGTATTCGCGCGCCGTCCGCCGGGTGGGAGATTACTTCGCTCATCAGATCGACGATCTGAGCGAGGCCGACCTGTTGGATTACTTCGCCGACCTGCGTGAGATGCACTCCTGGAGTTCGCTCAAGCTCGATCTGTACGGGCTCAAGTTTTACTACGAGCACGTGCTGAAGAAACCCTGGGTGGCGCCCGGTCTGATCAAGCCGCCGCGCTCGCTGCGCCTGCCGGACATCGTCACGGTCGAGGAGACCGAGCGGATTTTTCTGGCCACGCAGGTGCTCAGTTACCGCGTTTTCTTCTTCACCCTCTACAGTCTCGGCCTGCGCCTGGGCGAAGGCTTACGGCTGACGGTCGCCGACATCGACGGCGCGCGCGGGCGGGTGCATATCCGCGATGCCAAGGGCAACAAGGATCGCCTGGTGCCGCTGCCGACGGCCACCTACCGACTCCTGCGTTGTTTCTGGCAGCGCCACCGTAATCCCGTTCTGCTGTTTCCCAATCGCCGCGGCGGCTTGCCAGGTGCGAGCAGCGCCAGGACACCGCTCAATCGCAGCGGCGTTCAGAAGGCACTGCGGGCGGTGGTCGAATCCTGCGGGCTAAAAAAAACATTTCGCCGCACAGTTTGCGTCACGCCTATGCCACGCACCTGATCGAGGCGGGCGTCGAGCTCACCGAGGTGCAGAGCATTCTCGGCCATCACTCGATTCTCACGACGGTTCGCTACACCCATCTGACGGATCAAACCCGGCATCACGCCATCGACCGCATCAACGCGCTGATGGACCGCTTTTGTCTGAGCAAGGGGACGCCGCGATGATCCGCCTCGGCTCTGTCATTGCCGAATTCGAAGCGGACTTCATGACGCAATTTCGCCACCGCCTGAGCTTCGATCAGCTTCGGGCACTCTCGGCGATGCGCGATTGCCGCGGCCCGGCCAGCCCGATGATGCAGCTCCAGTGCGAAGGCTGCGATCAGCAAAAACTCGTTCCGCATTCCTGCGGCCATCGCCTTTGCCCGCACTGCCAGCACCACGAGAGCCAGCAATGGCTGGAACGTCAGATAGAGCGCCTCGTCCCGGCCGACTACTTTCTGCTGACCTTCACGCTGCCGGCCGAATTGCGCGGGCTCGCTGCGGCGCACGCCGACGTCGTCTTCGATGGCTTGATGCGCTGTGCCTGGGAAACGGTGCACCGCTTCAGTCAGAACGACCGGCAGTTGCAGGGCACGCCCGGCGCCATCGCGGTCCTGCACACGCACTCGCGTCGGCTCGACTTCCACCCGCATGTCCATCTCGTCGTCCCCGCGGCAGCGATCGATGCCGCGAAGCAGCGCTGGCGACGCAAGCGGCGCGGCAAGAACGGCACCTACCTGTTCAACGAGAAGGCGATGGCCAAGGTCTTCCGGGCCAAAATGCTGGCGGCGATCGAGGCGGCCGGCATTTGCCTGCCGGCGTCCTATCCGCGGGAATGGGTAGCGCACTGCAAATCGGTGGGCAGCGGCGAGAAGGCCCTGATCTACCTCGGTCGTTACCTCTACCGCGGCGTCATCCGTGAACAGGACATCCTCGCTTGTAAGGATGGGCGGGTGAGCTTCCGCTACCGCAACGCACAAACCGGCAAGTCGGAAAAGCGCTCGCTAGCCGGCGCCGATTTCCTCTGGCTGATCCTCCAGCACGTGCTACCCAAGGGCTTTCGCCGCGCCCGCAATTTCGGCTTCCTGCACGCCAACTGCAAGCGCCTGATCAGTTTGCTGCACCGCTTGCTGAAGTTCGATCCCAGCCGCTTCACGCCGCCGCGCAAGGAGCGGCCAGCGATGCTTTGCCCGTGCTGTGGCTCCGTGATGTCAATTGTCCGGACGCGTATTCGATCAACATCGCCCGCCTTCGTCGCTGCTCCACCGCTCGTCGCGATCGCTGCCTGATCGTGTAAGCCGCCTTCACAGCGCTGTCCGGCCGCCTTTGGGACTTCAGTTTCCCCAAGCTGAGTGACGGGGTCGCCCGGAGTTCAGTGGCCGGGACGCCAAAACGGCCGGATTTGCGCGATCTTCGCTGACGGTGCCGCAGCGCGCGGCGACGGCCCGCTCCCCGCCCTTCGGCATTCATGCCTGCGGGGTAAATCCAAAAAAGATATTTGCAGAGGGCGCGCCCAGCGCTCCGGCCCGGGCTCGTCCAACAAACGGATCAGATCGTGGCTTCGCACGATCTATCCTTATTCGTTATGGCCGGAAGCTGACCTCCGCGGTCTCTCTCGATGGCGCCGCTACCGCTGCCGCACCCACACAACTCTTCACCTTCTCGAAACAGCTACGCCGCGCAGTTGGTGTAAGTATTCGGTGAACCCGTAGCCCCCGCTTTTTTGGTCGGCGTGGTTCAGTCAGCGATTGGCGGGTAGACCGGAAATCTGGACTGGACACAGCAGCGGAAATCCGGCACCATGCGGCGCATGGACACGGGTGCGGACATCATTGGCGGAGGATCGGCGGCAAGTCACCGCCAAGTGGCGCCGTTCGCCGAGGTGTTGGTGACGTTGACCAAGGAGCAGGAAATCAAGCTCCGCTGGGAGGCCAGCTTCTGGCGGAGCCAACATCGACAAGCGCTGGTTCGGTTGGCGCAATCGGAGGCCGCTCATCGGGTGGAAATGGCGCAAGCGGCGGCGCGCGAGGCGGCCTTGCGCAGCGAACTGGAGCAGGCCAAGGGCAAGATCCGCGATCTGCAAAAACGCCTGTTTGGTCGCAAGTCAGAACGCTCTTCGGGAGCCGAGAAGAACCCGGCGGCGGACCAAAAATCGTCGCGAGCTCGAGGTCAGCAACCGGGAGCAGCGGGTCACGGGCGGAACCCGGAAAGTCACTTGCCGACGCAGATCGAGGTCATCGACATCGACTGCCCGCATTGCCCGGACTGTGGTCTGGGCTACGTCGACTTTCCCGGCACGGAAGACAGTGAAGTCCTCGAGATCGAGGTCAAGGCCTACCGCCGGAAGATCTGCCGGCGGCGCTACCGGCGGACCTGTCAGTGTTCGGGCGCGCGGGGTATTCTGACCGCGCCACCGCCGGCACGATTGATCCCGCGTGGAAAGTACGGCGTGTCGATCTGGGTGCACCTGCTGCTGTCGAAGTTCTTGTACGGCCAGCCGACGCATCGGCTTCTGCGAGACTTGTCCGACCACGGACTGACGCTCTCGGCAGGAACGGTGGCCGGCGGACTGCGTGCCTTGGCACCGCTGTTCGAGCCGCTTGAAGAAGCACTGCTTGGCCAACTACGCAGCGAGAAACAGTGGCACGCAGACGAGACCCGCTGGCGGGTCTTTGCCGAGACCGAAGGGAAGGTCGGACATCGCTGGTATTTCTGGGTGTTCCACGGCCCATCGGTCATCCACTTCGTGCTCGACCCGAGCCGCTCGGCGGCGGTGCCGATCCGGGAGCTCTCCGGTAGCGCCGGAGGAGTCATCATCTGTGATCGCTATTCGGCCTACAAGAAGCTCGCGCGAGTCCTTGACCACTTCATTCTGGCTTTCTGCTGGGCACATCAGCGGCGTGATTTCCTGGAACTGGCCAACGCCCATCCGGAGCTCGCGGACTGGGCACTGGCCTGGGTCGAGCAGATCGCTCAGCTCTACCACTTGAATGGACGGCGCCTGGAAGTCCGTAGCGACCCAGTACAGTGGGCCGAACGCGACCGCGCCTTGCGGCAGGCGATCACGCAAATGGCCAGTCAACGGGAAAGCGAACTGGCGAACCCGGCGCTCAAAATGCCGGCGAGCAAGGTGCTGCGAAGCATGCGCAAACATTGGTCCGGCCTGACCGTCTTTGTCGACCGCCCCGAGGTGGCGATGGACAATAATGCCGCCGAGCGCGCACAGCGCACGCCGGTGGTCGCACGCAAGAACTTCTATGGGTCGGGCAGTCTCTGGTCCGGCGCACTCGCCGCGACGATGTTCAGCTTGCTGCTGACGCTGCGCTTGTGGGGAATCAACCCGCGCACCTGGCTGACGGCGTATCTGGAGGCCTGCGCCGCCAACGGCAACCTGCCGCCGACGGACTTGAGTGCCTTTCTGCCCTGGGCGATGGCGACCGATCGACTGGCTCAGATGCGTGGCATCCCGGTCGATCAGAGCCGTCCCATCGATAGCTCGTGAAGCCTTATTGCGGGCGTCACTTTACCGACGACGAACTGCAGGCCCTCTGCCGCCTGATCGAAGCCCATCCTGGCAGCAGCCGCGCGCAACTGTCGCGCCAGGTGTGTGAGCTCTTCGACTGGCGTAAGCCCAATGGCGAGCTGAAGGATATGACCTGCCGGGTGGCCATGCTGCGTATGCAGGCCGACGGCCTGCTCACCCTGCCGGCGGCACGACGGGCCGCTCCTCGCCAACCCGAGTATCTGCCTACTCACGCCACCGATCCACAACCGTTGCTCACCCAGCCGGTGCATGAACTGCCGCCGCTGCGTCTGCATCAGGTCGTCGGTTCGGCGAACTCGCGTCTGTGGAACGAGTACATCGCCCGCTACCACTATCTCGGCCACACGCCCATGGCGGGCAGTCAGAGCCGCTACTTCGTCTTCGCCGGCGAGACCCTGGTCGCCTTGCTCAGCTTCGGCGCCAGCGCCTGGAAACTCGCCGCGCGCGAGCAATTCATCGGTTGGCACGATGAGCAGCGACAAAGGAACCTGCAACTGGTGGTGAACAATGCCCGCTTTCTGATCCTGCCCTGGATCCAGTGCAAGGGCCTGGCCTCCAAGATCCTCTCGCTTATGCAGCGGCAATTGCCCAAGGACTGGCTGGCGCGCTACGGCTACCGCCCCGTACTACTCGAAACCTTCGTCGAGACGCCCCGCCATCGCGGCACCTGCTACCAGGCCGCCAACTGGATCAAGGTCGGCCAAACCGCCGGCCGAGGCAAGAAGTGCCCCACCCGCAAGTCGATCCTCCCGATCAAGGATATCTGGCTCTATCCCCTTCACCGATCCTTCCGATCAGTCCTCTGCCGCTAACCCGCCTCGGCAATGGCGCTGGCGCGCTACGGGTTGGCCGAATACTTACCAGTTGGTAGCACGGGGCTCGTCCAACATCTTGGTTTATACATTCTGTTTTTCAATGCACGGTGCACACCATGCACGGATCAAACGAGCGCACGACGTGTTGCACCACGAGCGGCGCGCTTTCGCCCTCTTCTACCGGCAGGCCGACCAGCGCCTGTTCGAGTGCGCCGGGAACGCCGACGGCGTCGCGGGGTGAGAAGTTCCAGGTGGTCGGGGCGATGATCTGGTAGCGGCTGATCTTGCCGCGCTCGATGCGCAGCCAGTGGCCGAGCGCGCCGCGCGCGGCTTCGACGAGGCCGACGGCGTCGGCGTGGTCGGGGAGTTGCCATTGGCTGCAGAAGGCTTCGTCGGGAGTCAGCGCGTGTGCCCAGCGCTCCATCGCCGGGACGACCAGCGCCAGTTCGAAGACGCGGGCGACGACGCGCGCCAGGACGCTGCCGCCGCTGGCGGCGACCAGCGCGCGCAATAACGGCTGGCCGGCGACCATCTGCCGCGCCAGCGCGCCGGTCTCGACGACGTCGCCAGCGTAGCGCGGCGCCTTGCACCAGGTATAGGCGTCGGGGCGCTCGGCAAACTCGCCGAGCAGCGGCCGTGTTTCGCCTTGCCGCGGGTGCAGCGGCTGCTCGCCGAGTAGCCAGGCGTGCGTCACGTCTTCGCTGATCAGTGGTTCTTCAAGACGCCGCAGCGCGCCGTCGTGCCAGACGCCGCGGGCGAAGAGCGGCAGACTGCCAGCGCCGCCCTGCCCCTGATCGCTGCCAGCCGGCTGGCCGTAGGCACCATAGCTGAGGAAGCAGTCGCTGGCGCGACCGATGCGCTCGAGGCCGAGATCGTCGGCGATTTCGAGGAAACGCGGGAAGTCGCCTGGCCGCCCGCGCGCCCAGGCGGCGAGCTGCTCGACGCTGCTGATGGCGGTGACGTTCTCGAGCGTATCGCCAAACAGCGTGGCGCTGAGGAAGGCGCGAAACTCGCGCAGGACGGTCAGCAGGCGGACGCGCTCGGTAGCGCTCACCGCGCGCGTCGTGCCGCCGGGTTGCAGCGCCAGGCTATGCGGCCACTTGCCGGCCAGGTAGCCCATCAGCCGCAGCCAGTCGGCGCGCGCCGGCAGGACCTCGCGCAGCGCTTCGCCGGTCTCGGCCTTGAAGCGCCGCTCGGCGTGCGCGTGCCAGGCGCGGCCGCGATACGCGGCGCGCGCAAAGTCGGGCATGAAGAACAGGTAGAAGTGCGTCAGGTGGTCGGCAAGGTTTTCGCAAGCGAGGATCAGCTGGCTGGCGAGGCGGCCGTTGGCCGGCATCGCCACGCCGCTGGCGTCGGCCAGCGCGGCGGCCGCCGCGGCCGACTGCGAGACCGAGCAGATGCCGCAGATGCGCGGCACGATCACCAGCGCGTCGAGCGGATGCTTGCCGAGCAGCAGTTGCTCGAAGCCGCGATAGAGCGACGAGCAAACCTGCGCCGACTCGACGCGACCGTCGGCGATGCTCAGCGTCACTTCGAGGTCGCCTTCGACGCGATTGAACGGGCCGATGCTCAGCCGGCGAGTCATTTGGGACCGCTCTTGCGGATGCCGGGCCGGATCAGCGGATGGTCGGCGCGCGAGTTCTCGCGCACGCGCCGGGGCGTCGCCGACTTCGACAAGGCGGCGAGCGCGACGAACCACGCCTTCGGCATGTCGGTCGGCAAGCCGGTCGGGATGCCGGCGACCTTCGGCGTCTCCATGAACGGATGGCCGGGCTCCTCAAAACCCGGTTCGGTACACGAAATGCACGCAAAACCGCCGCGCAGGCACGAGCCGACGCCGTTCCACGGCCGCAGGTTGCAGTCGGCGTTGGCCTGGGTACCCTTGCAGCCCATGTTTTCCATCAGGCAGCCGAGGTCGGAAAGCTTCTGCGCGCTGGCCTTGAACTCGTAGTACTCGTTGCGTGGGCAGCCGTGATGGACCAGTTGTTCGCTGTAGAAGTGCGGCCGCTGCCAGGCGTCGAGATCGCTGGCGCCGAGCGCGCCAAGTCCCAGCGACAGCAGCGTGTCGACGATCCAGCCGGGATGCGCCGGGCAACCGGCGACGTTGATCACCGGCAAGCCGGCCAGCGCCCGGAAGTCGCCGCCGAGCACGCCGCCTTCCTGGTCGCCGTCGAACTGCAGGCCGCAGGCGTCGGTGAGATTTTCGCCGGCCGAGATGATGCCGCCGAAAGCGCTGCAACTGCCGATCGCCAACACGTAGCGCGCCCGCGCCGCGAGCTCGCGCAGCCAGTCGATCAGCGGCCGGCCACTGCCGGCGAGCAGCTGGAAGCGGCCGCTGCCGTTCGGCCCGCGCAGCAGCGCGCCTTCGACGCAGAGGATGTCGAAAGGCAGGCTGCCGTCGGCGGCGGCGCGCAGCAGCGCCAGCGACTCCTCGCCGCTGGCTTCCGACAGCGCCGGGTGGAAGAGCAGTTCGACGCCGGCGTCGGCGAGCTGCGCGAGAACGCCGGCGCGGTTCTCGGCGCCGAGCAGCGACTGCGTGCAGCCGCCGCAACCGGCGGCCTGTAGCCAGAGCAGTTTCATCCGCGCTCGAGTCCGTAACGCAGCAGTTTGTGGCGCAGGCCGACGCGCGACAGGCCCAATTCGCTGGCCGCCCGCGACTTGTTCCAGCGGTGGCGGATCAGCGTCTCCTTGAGGACCCGCACTTCGAGTCCTTCGAGGCGTTCCTTGAGGCCGCCATCGACGGCGATCAGCTCGAGCAGCTCGTCTTCGCGCTGGTCGAGCGCCGGCGTGCGCAGGATGCGCGGCGCCAGCAGGTCGGCGCCGAGGCGCGGCGATTCGGCGATCGCCAGCATGCGCAGGATCTCGTTCTGCAACTCGCGGACGTTGCCCGGCCACGCATACGCCGCCAGGCACGCCAGCGCCTCGGTGGTGAAGCCGTCGACGTTCTTGCCGAGAACGCGCTGGCTGGCGTCGAGCAGACGACCGGCGAGCAGCGGAATGTCCATCGCCCGCTCGCGCAAGGCCGGCACGTGTAGCGGCACGGTCGCCAGGCGGTAGTAGAGATCCTCGCGGAAGCTGCCGGCACGGACGTCGGCCTCGAGGTCGTGATGGGTGGCGGCGACGACGCGGACGTCGGTCGATTGCGGCCGCGTTGCGCCGAGCGGCCGGAACTCGCCTTCCTGCAGGACGCGCAGCAGCTTGACCTGGAAAGCCGGGCTGGTGTCGCCAATTTCGTCGAGAAACAGCGTGCCGCCGTCGGCCTGCTGGAAGCGACCGCTGCGATCTTCGTAAGCGCCGGTGAAGGCGCCGCGCTTGTAGCCGAAGAGCTCGGCTTCGAGCAACTGGTCGGGCAGCGCGCCGCAGTTTTCGACGACGAAGGGTTTTTCGGCGCGGCGGCTGCAGAAGTGGATGGCGCGCGCCAGCATCTCCTTGCCGGTACCCGATTCGCCGCTGATCAGCACCGACAGATCGAAAGGCGCGATCTTCTCGATCAGTTCGCAGACCGCGTTGAGCGGGCTGTCGGGAGTGCGAATCAGGCCGTCGAGACCGAACTCGCGCTTGACGCGTTCGTATTTCATCGCGACGCGGCGGGCGAGCTCGGGTTCGGCGGTGCGCAGGTCGAGCGACAGCCGCTGATTCTCCTGTTGCAGGCGATAGAGCTTGGCGGCGGTCTGCAAGGTCAGCAACAACTGCTCGGGCTGCCAGGGCTTCATCAGGTACTGGTAGATGCCGGCTTCGTTGACGCCGGCGATGATTTCTTCGGCGTCGGTATAACCCGAGAGGATGATCCGCAAGGTGTCGGGCCACTGGCTGCGCACCGCCTTGAGAAACTCGACGCCGGTGGTCTGCGGCATGCGCTGGTCGCAGACGATGATCTGCACCCACTCGGTCTCCATGATCCGCTGCGCCTCTTCGGCGCTGGCCGCGGTGAACACCTCGAAGTCGTCCTCGAGCGTCCGCCGCAGCGCTTCCTGCGAGCGCAGCTCGTCGTCGACGACGAGCACCGTCGGCAGCTTGGGCCGCGCCCTGGCGCTCATTCCGGAACGCTCCAGCCGAGCTCGCGATGAATCGCCAGATGGCGCGGCGTCCACGACTGCGGCGTCTTGTGCACGAAATGGTAGCGGGCAACGTGATAGCTCGGGTCGAAGCCGTAGAAGTTGCGCTGCAGCTCGGCGAGTTCTTCGGCGCGATAGCTGGCCAGCGGTTTCGCCGCCTCGTCGGCCTGGCGGCGCGCGCGCTTGTTCTGCAAGCGCTCGGCGAGTTCGGGCGCCGCCGCCAGTTCGCCGGCGCGACGCGCGACGTCGACGCGGAAAGCGGCGGGGTCGGCCGCCAGGCAGGCGTCGACGAAGCCCGCCGCGACGCCGGCGGCGGCGCTCATCGGCAAGCGGTTGCGCATCATCGCCTGCGCGCCTTCGACGCCGACGCGCGGCGGCAGCAGATAGGTCCAGTACTCCGAACCGAAGAGGTTGCCCATGTTGCGGTAGTGCGGATTGAGGAGAACGCCAGCGCGCGCCCAGACCAGGTCGGCCGCGCGCGCCAGGAAGCAGCCACCGGCGCCACAATTGCCCTGCAGCGCGGCGACGGTCAACTGGCGATCGCCGCCGATGATCGCTGCGGCGAGGTCGTCGATGGCGTTGATGTTGGCCCACGACTCGTCGGCCGGTGATTCGGCAGCCTCGATGCTGTGCAGGTGGATGCCGTTCGACCAGTAGTCGCGGCCACCCATCAGGACGATGACGGCGACCGGCTGCTGCGTCGCCCAGCGCCAGGCGGCGAGCAGACGCTGACACTGGCGCGTGCTCATGGCGCCGTTGTAGAAGTCGAAATGCAGGAAACCGACGCCGCCGGCCTGTTCGTAACGGATGTCCTGCCAGGTTGCGCCACGCGGCGCGAAAGGCTGCAGGTCGCTGGCCAGCGGCGCCTCCGGAACATTCGCCAGTTGCGCGGCAAAGACCTGCGCCGCCGGCAGCTTGAACGACGTCGCCGGCTCTGATTGCCGGACATGGCCGATCCATAGCGCGCCATCGACCGTCGCCCGCAGGATCGCCGTTTCGCGCCAGGCGATCACGGCGCCAGGCGGGCCGCCAGCCAGCGTGTCTTCACGGCAGCCGTCGAACAGCCGGCAGGGCTCGCCAAACAGTTGATCGGCGACGCCCGGGAAACCATCGGCGGCGTTGAGGCTGGCGAGAATGGCCTCGCTGCTGTCGCACTGCCAGTCGATGGCGCGCTGCGCCTGCTTCATCAAGGGTCGCTGGCGGCCACGCACGCTGGTGTCGGCGGCATCGACCGGCAGCGGCGTGAAGGTGCCGCTGGCGAAGCGCTCGACGGCGCGCAGCACGGCGCTGGTCGCCGCTTCGCTGACTTCGTGGCGATAGACGCTAGCCTTGCTGGCGACGCGCATGGCAAAGCGTTCGCTGGCCCACACCGGACCGCCGTCGAGTTCGCCGGTCGCCTGCAGGACGGTGACTCCCCACTCCGGCTCGCCGTCCTGGATCGCCCAGTCGAGCGCCGACGGACCACGGTCGCCGACGATTCCGGGATGGACGATCAGGCAGGTGTGCGTTTGCCAGATCGACGCCGGGATCGCCCGCCGCAGGTAGGGCGCGACAATCAGCTCGGGCCGGAACAGCGCGACGGCTTCTTCGGCGACCGAATCGGCGATATCGAACTCGACGGCCAGCTGGTGGCCGCGGGCGCCGAGCTCGCTATGGACGCGCTGGCTGAGACTGTTGAAGGCGTGACACAGGAGAAGGATGCGCACGATCGTCCCGGCTTAGCAGATCCGCGGCAACTGCTCGCCGGTCAGCCAGTCGACGATCCGCCGGCCACCGAAACTGGTGGTCATCTGGACGAAATGGTGGGCGTCGGCATGGACGCTGCCGATCACCGCGGCGTGCACACCCAGGGGATGCGCGCGCATCGCCGCCAGTAGCGCATCGGCGTCAGCGGCGGCGACGATCGCCAGCAACTTGCCCTCGTTGGCCACATAGAGCGGGTCCAGGCCGAGGAATTCGCACGCGGCGGCGACCTCGGGCTGCACCGGGATGGCGCTTTCCTGGAGCATCATGCCGACGCCCGACTGGCGGGCGATTTCGTTGAGCGTCGTCGCGACGCCGCCGCGCGTCGGGTCGCGCAGCGCGCGGATCGCCGCGCCGCTGGCGCGCATCGCGGCGATCAGGCCGTGCAGCGCCGCGGTATCGGAAACGATCTGCGCCGCGAAGCCGATACTTTCGCGTTGCGCCATGATCGCCATGCCGTGCTCGCCGATACTGCCGGAAACGATGATCTGGTCGCCGACGCGCGCGCGGTCGCCGGAAAAGTCGTCGCCATCGGCGACGACGCCGACGCCGGTAGTCGTGATGTACACGCCGTCGCCGGCCCCCTTCTGGACGACCTTGGTATCGCCGGTGACCACCGGCACGCCGGCAGCGCTCGCCGCGCTGGCCATCGAATCGACGATCCGCGCCAGATCGGCGAGCGGAAATCCCTCCTCGAGAATGAAGCCGGCGGCCAGATAGAGCGGCGTCGCGCCGAGCACGGCGACGTCGTTGATGGTGCCGTTGACCGACAGGCAGCCGATGTCGCCACCGGGAAAGAACAGCGGCGAAACGACGTGCCCGTCGGTAGACATCACCAGCCGGCCCGGCGGCATCGGCATGACGGCGCCGTCGTTACCCTGGCGCAGGTAGGAATTGCCCAGCCGCCGCGCGAACAGTTCGTCGATCAGCTGCGCCATCGCCCGGCCGCCGCCGCCGTGCGTCATGTCGACGACGCCATTCTTGAAGTCCAGCGGCCGCACGTAGCCCTGGCGCACGCCACTCACGACGCCACCGCCAGATCGGCAAAGCGGCCGAACGAGTAATGCGCCGCGCAAGCGCCCTCGGACGACACCATGCACGAACCAATCGGGTTTTCCGGGGTGCACACGCTGCCGAAGATGCGGCACTCCTGCGGCCGCTTGACGCCGCGCAGGACGGCGCCGCACTCGCACGCCGGATGATCTTCGACCGCCTGATAGTCGACGCCGAAGCGCCGCTCGGCGTCAAACTCGGCGAATTCACGGCGGATGCGCAGTGCGCTATACGGCAGTTCGCCGAGTCCCCGCCAGGCAAACGAGCGCCGCAACTCGAAGACTTCAGACACCAGCTGCTGCGCCTTGCGGTTGCCGGCACGCGTTACGGCGCGCGAAAACTGGTTTTCGACCAACGCCCGGCCGGCGTTGACCTGCTTGATCAGCATCAGGATCGCCTGCATCACGTCGAGTGGTTCGAAGCCGGCGATGACCACCGGCTTGCGGTACTCGTCGGCGAAGAACTCGTAGGGCCGCGTACCGATGATCGTCGACACGTGCGCCGGGCCGATGAAACCGTCGAGCGGCAGCGTTCCCCAACGTCGGACTTCGGGCGACTCGAGGATGCTGGCGATCGCCGACGGCGTCAGCACGTGGCAGCAGAGCACCGAGAAATTGCGCAGGCCGAGCGCCTGCGCCTGCTTGATCAACACCGCCGTCGGCGGCGTCGTCGTCTCAAAGCCGATGGCGAAAAAGACGACCTGCCGCTCGGGGTGTTGCTGCGCCAGCGCCAGCGCGTCAGCGCCCGAATAGAGCATGCGAATCTCGCCGCCGCCGGACTTGCCGTTCAGAGCGGCTTTCGCCTTGAGCAGCGACAGCCCACCCGACGCCGGTACGCGCAGCGGGTCGCCGTAACTGCACAGGCTGACGCCGGCTTCGCGCGCCAGGCGAATCGCCATGTCGATGCGGCCGACCGGCAGCACGCAGACCGGGCAGCCGGGACCATGAATCAGACGCACGCTGGGCGGCAGCAGGTCGGTCACGCCATAGCGGGCGATGGCGTGCGTATGACCGCCGCAGAACTCCATGAAATGGTAGTCGCGATCGTCACGCGCCGCCTGCCGGATCGCGGCGGCCAGGCCAGTCGCCAGTTTGCCGTCCCGGAACTCGTCGATGAACCTCATCGACGGCAGCCCGTAGTTCTCGATGAAAGCATTCCCCGCCCCCCAAGCTGTGCTGCCATGCCGCGTCAAACAACGTTAATGTGAAAGTCGCGTACGCGACTCACGAATCTCCCGTCTCCCCTTGCGGGAGAAGGGCCAGGGGAAGAGGGAAACGGTCATGACTTTCATGATCTGGGGTATCTCAACATGTCATGACCGTTAGGCGATGTCTCCAGAGCCGCCTGGCCGAGTTCGGCAAACAGCGCCAGCGTCTTTTCGGCCTCTTCCGGATCGAGCCGGGTCAGCGCGTAGCCGACGTGCACGATGACGTAGTCACCGACGGCGACGTCTTCGACCAGCGCCAGCGAAATTTCCTTGCCGACGCCGGCGACGTCGATCCGCGCCTGCTCGGCAGGCAGCAGCTCGACGATTCGGCACGGCAGCGCAAGACACATGCTAGCCGTCCGCCTAATGCCGCGCCAGGTGCTGCAAGGCCACCCACGCCTGACCGAGGCTCAGGCCGCCGTCGTTCGGTGGCAGCTGCCGCGCTTCGATGATGCGCATGCCTTGCGCGCTGAGGCGCGCACGCAGACCGCGCACCAGGACCTGGTTGAGGAAGCAACCACCGCTACCGACCACCACCTGTTCGCCGGGAACCAGGACGCGCAGCCAGTCACCCAGCGCCGCGATCAGCGTCGCGTGAAAAACAGCGGCGCCACGCTCGGCATTCTTTTCGTCGGCCAGAACCGCCAGCAAGGGCAGCAGATCGAGGCGATCGCCGGCGATCTCCCAGCCCATGTCGAGCGGCAAGACGTCGCCGTAGCGCTGCGCCAGCCCCTCCAGCAGCATCGCCGCCTGGCCCTCATAAGCCATCACCTGGGTGATCCCGAGCAGGCCGGCAGCGGCGTCGAAGAGGCGGCCCATGCTCGAAGTCGGCGGGCAATTGACACCGCCGCTGAGCATCTGCGCGACGGCCGGAGCTGCGTGCTGCGCCGCAAAGCGCTCGGCGATCTCGCTGCCGCGGCCCAGTCGATGCAGTGCCGACGCGGCCATTCGCCAGGGTTCAGCGGCCGCGCGGTCGCCACCCGGCAGCGCCAGCGGCATTAAAGAGCCGAGGCGCTGGAAACGCTCGCCATCGACCCGCAACAGCTCGCCACCCCAGGCCGCGCCGTCGCTGCCGATGCCGACACCATCGAGCGCCAGGGCCAGCGTCCGACCCTGGATAGCGTGTTCGGCGAGTATCGCGGCGGCGTGCGCGTGGTGGTGCTGGACGCCGAGCAAGGGCACGTTCCAGCGCTGCGCGCACTCGGCCGCAAAATGCGTCGAGTGAAAATCGGGATGCAGGTCGTGCGCGACAATAGCCGGGTCGACGCCCAGCATCTTCACCATTTGCACGACGTTCTCTTCGAGAAACTCGCAGACAGCCGCGTTGTCGAGATCGCCGATATGCGGCGACACGAAGGCCTCGTCGCCGCGCGTGACGCAAATGGTGTTCTTGAACCAGCCACCGACGGCCAGCACCGAGGGCCCGGCAAGCGGCAACTTGATCGCCCGCGGCGTGTAGCCACGCGCCCGCCGAATGAACTGCAGGCCACCGCTGGTGATGCGCGCGACGCTGTCGTCACAGCGATTGACGATCTCGCGATCGTGCATCAGGAAGGCGTCGGCAATACCGTAGAGCCGCAGCAAGGCTTCGCTGTTGCCGATCACCAGGGGTTCGCCACCGGGGTTGGCGCTGGTCATGACCAGCGCCAGATCCTGTGCTCGCTCGATCCATCCCATACCCGGCGGACGCTTGGCTGCTTCGTGAAAGAGCAGGAACTGCAGCGGCGTGTACGGCAGCATGACTCCCAGCCAGGCCAGCCCGGGGGCCACACCGGGCAAGGCGGCGTCGCAATTGGCGCGCTTGCGGATGAGGATCGCCGGCCGCGTGGCCAGCGTCAGCAGACCCGGTTCGCCAATCCCCATCTGAACGAAAGTGGCCGCCGATGGCGCGTTGGCGAGCATCACTACAAAGGGCTTTTCGTCGCGTTGCTTGCGTTCGCGCAGCAGCGCGACGGCGACCGCATTGCGCGCGTCGCATACCAGGTGGAAACCGCCCAGGCCCTTGATGGCGACAATCTTCCCCTGCTGCAACAAGGCCAGCGCGCCGGCGATCGGATCGTCGGGCAAGGGATGTCCTTCGCCGTCGAGCAGGAACAGCTGCGGCCCACACTTCGGACAGCAGTTGGCCTCGGCGTGAAAGCGCCGGTTCTCGGGCTGCCGGTACTCGTGCTGACACTTCGGACACATCACGAAGGGCTTGAGGCTGGTGCGCACCCGGTCGTACGGCAAACCACGGCTAATCGTATAGCGCGGCCCGCAGTTGGTGCAGTTGGCAAAGGCGTAGCGCCAGCGCCGGCTGCTGGGCTCGAAAACTTCTGCCAGGCAGTCGCGGCAGACGGCCGTATCGTGCGCGATCATCGTCGCCGCGCGGCCGCTGCGACTGTCGACGATCACGAAATCGTGGCCAGTATGTCCTGCCGGTGCCGCGTCGCGAGTAACCACGGTATTGACCTTGGCCAGCGGCGGCGCATCGTTGCCGAGCCGGTCGATAAGACTTTGCACCTGCGCCGCGGCACCGCAAACCTCGATTTCGACGCCGCGAGAGTCGTTGCGAACCCAGCCGGCAAGACCCAGTTCCTTGGCCAGCCGCCAGACGAAGGGGCGAAAACCAACACCCTGAACAACGCCGCTGACGCGGATGTTCTGGCAAACCGTGTTCCCACTCATTTCAGGGCCTCCGTCCATCGCCAGCGAGCCGTTCTTCAAGTTCGACGATCCGCCGCCGTAGGGCCGCGATCGTCGCCGTTTTCTTCTCCTGGCTGGCGGCGCAACCCGCGCTCAGCCAGTCCAACCACTCGTCGAAGCCCGCGCCGGTGGTCGCCGAGAGCTGGATCACCTGCAAGCCCGGATTGACGCGTCGAGCGTAGGCGATCGCCAGATCGCTGTCGAAAGACACGTAAGGCAGCAGGTCGATCTTGTTGAGCAGCATCAGCGAAGCGGCGTGGAACATTCCAGAATACTTGAGCGGCTTGTCTTCGCCCTCGGTGACCGACAGGATCACCACCTTGTGCGCCTCGCCGAGATCAAAGGCCGCAGGACAGACGAGATTGCCGACGTTCTCGATCAGCAGCAGCGAATCGTCGGCCGGCGCCAGCTCGTGCAGCGCGTGCCCGACCATGTGCGCGTCCAGATGGCAACCCTTGCCGGTGTTGATCTGGACCGCCGCAACGCCGGTGGCGCGGATTCGTTCGGCGTCGTGACTGGTTTGCTGGTCGCCCTCGATCACCGCCATCGACAGCTTTTCCTTGAGCCGCTCGATGCTGCGACACAGCAGGCTGGTTTTCCCCGAGCCGGGGCTGGACACCAGGTTGAGGGCAAAGATCCCCTGCTCCTCGAAACGACGGCGATTCTGCGCGGCATAGCCATCGTTCTTGGCCAGGATGTCGCGTTCGATCTGCAGCATCCGCGAGGGGGTCATCGCTGGCGCTTCGGCAGCGGTGTCGCCGTGCGCCGGCGACGGCGCGTGCGCCTCCTGGTGCGAATGTTCATGGCCATCGGCGTGCCGGTGGCCATGCCCGTGCCAGTGGCCGTCGCCATGCTGATGACCGCCGTCAGCGCCGGCAACGGCACGGTAGCTCACCCCGGCGTGCCCGGCGCGGCCCGGCTCAAGCGCCGGCTGTGGCGGCGCATGGCCCTGCTGGTGGTGCGCGCCGTCCGAGTCGTCCGCCAGACGCTTTTCGCCGATGCGAGTCTCCCCGGCACCGCAACCGCATGTCGTACACATCTCCTGTCTCCTTATTATTCAACCTCCAGCTCCTTGACCCGCATCTCGGTACCACCGGTCGCCTGCACCGGGTACCCACCGCAGGCTGGGCAGGGGTCGTAACGAGCCGCAAGCGGCACCGTCTGATGGCAATTAAAACATAAACCTTCGCCGGCTACCTCGACTACGTTCAGAACAGCACCTTCGGCCAGCGTGCCGGCGATTACAGCGTCGAAACAGAAACGTATCGCCGCGGGTTCGACGGCCGAAAGTTCGCCGATTTCGACGAAGACCGACCTGACACGGCGAAAGCTCTGCGCCCGCGCCGCGTCCTCGACAATCTGCAGAATGCCCATGGCCAGCGACATCTCATGCATCCTCGAGTTCCTTGACGAGCACCTCGCAGGGCACGCAGGGATCGAGCGACAAGGCGACGCGACGAGCCGCCTGCTCGGCTTCGGCACGCGTCCGCGCCGCGCGGCCGCGGATCTCGTGGACAAAAGCGCCCTGCGGGTGGAAGTTCCACTCGGTCGGCGCGACGATGACGTAGCGTGCGACGCGCTCGCCGGCGAGCTCGATGGCGTGCAGCAAGGTGCCACGAGCCGTTTCGACGCGCGCCAGCCCACCGCCTTCGGCCAGTTCTGCCGCGTCGAGCCAGGTCGCCAGGCGCGCCGGCTCGACGAGTCCCTGCGCCAGCCAACGCAAATCGGCGTAGCGCGCGGCCAGACGCGCCTGCAAGCGTTGCCCGCCGTTGAGCAGCGCCGCCACCGCGCGATCTTCGGCGTGCCGCGCCAGCGCGCCGGTCTCGGCCACCTGCCCAGCGAAGGTGGGCAAGCCGACAACGGCCGCCGCGACCAAGTGCGCGCGCCATTCGGCAGCCGTCAGGCAGGGCAGCAAGGGCACCGCGGCGTGCGTCGTTCGAGCGTCGGCTAGCGGCAGCTTCTCGTCATCCAGCCAGGCCGCCAGACGCGCTCCGAAAGCCGCCGCAGTCGCCTCATCGACGACCGCCAGCAGGCCTTTGCGCCAGCTCAGGAACTCGCTTTGGCGAACCGGCTGGGCGCACAGTTGTGGGCAGTCGAGCAACAAGCGCCACAGGTGCTCGCCGATTGCTTCGCAGGCGACCGCCCGTGCCAGTACCGCGCTGAGCGCAGGCGCCGGTCGCTGACCGCGCGCGGCGTAGCACGCCAGACGCGCCGCCGCTTCCTGCGCGCAACGGCAAATGCTGAACACGCGGGGGACCACTTCGAGAACGCGCGCGACCGGCAGGCCGCGCAGCGCACGCGCCGCCGCTGGCCGGGTCGAAACGACGCCGGCGGCGACAATTTGCCGCCGGTCCCAGCTCAGAGTCAGCTGCAGAACACCCTGTTCCACGATCACCCTCCGCGAAGATTTCTCGCCACCATAGCAAAAGCCATTGAATCGATTTTGATTTCGGTCAATCCGCGGCTAAACTGCCGCGTTCACAATACCGCCTCGGCGGCTTCTGGCCGCGGCCGTTGCCTGCCTCGGTCTGCCGCAGTCTTTTCCCCGGATCCCCTCGTGCATGCTTGAAGCTTCAAATCTGGAATGCGTACGCGGCGAACGCCGGCTGTTCGCCGACCTCAGCTTTCGGCTGGCCGCTGGCGAAATGCTCTACCTGCAGGGCAGCAATGGTTCGGGCAAAACCAGCCTGCTGCGCATGCTCTGCGCGCTGACGCCAGCGGCCAGCGGCGATATTCGCTGGCGCGGTAGGGCGATCGGCAAGCTCGGCGAGGAGTTTCGTAGCGAACTGTGCTACCTCGGACACCTCAACGCGATCAAGGAAGAATTGACGCCGCTCGAAAACCTGCTGTTGGCGGCGCAACTGGCGCAGGAGTCGCTCGACCACGATGCGGCGCTGGACGCGCTCGAACTGGTCGGGCTGCTGGGCCGCGAGGACCTGCCCTGCCGCTACCTTTCGCAGGGGCAGAAGCGGCGCGCCGCGCTGGCCCGTCTGGTCAACGAAAGACGCGCGCTGTGGGTCCTCGACGAGCCCTACGTGGCACTCGACGCGGCCGCCGTCGAACTTGTCGCCGGACTGATTGGCGCGCATCTGCAGCGCGGGGGACTGGCCGTCCTGACCACTCACCAGGCGGTGCCGGTAACCGCCGGAACGGTACGTGAACTGTCGCTTGACGGCGCTCATGCAACGTCCGGCTGGGGCTAGCTGAAGCGATGCTGCGAGCTCTCCGGGCGGTGATCGGCCGCGACCTGCGATTGGCCATGCGGCGGCAGGCGGACATCGTCGCGGCGATGTTCTTCTTCATCATCGTCGTCAGCCTGTTCCCGCTCGGCGTCGGGCCAGAACCCGATCAACTGCGGCGGCTGGCGCCGGGCGTGCTGTGGGTCGCCGCGCTGCTGGCGACGATGCTGTCCCTGCCACGGCTGTTCGCCGACGATCACCGCGACGGCACGCTCGAACAATTGGCGCTGGCGCCACAGCCGCTGGGCTTGATCGTTCTCGGCAAGGTCATCGCGCACTGGCTGGTCGCCGGACTGCCGCTGGTCGTGCTGGCGCCGGTGCTCGGCATTCAGTTCGATCTGCCGAGCGACGCGCTGGCGGTACTGACGCTGTCGCTACTGATTGGCACGCCGGCGCTGTCCGGAATCGGCGCCATCGGCGCGGCGCTGACGCTGGGGGTGCGCGGCGGCGGCGTGCTGTTGTCGCTGCTGGTGCTACCGCTGTACATCCCGGTGCTGATTTTCGGCGCTGGCGCGGTCGACGCCAGCGTCAGCGGCCTCGGGCCGCAAGCCCACTTGTCGCTGCTTGGCGCGCTGGCGCTTGGCGGCGTGTTCTTCGCGCCGTGGCCGACCGCGGCGGCTTTGCGAGTGGCGCTGGAATGAAGGCGATTCGCAAGCCGCCAGACGGCGCATCGAAAATGCTCGCGCCAGCACTTGCGGTAGAATCGCGAGTTACCGTGCACAGCGTCACCGCCTGATTCATTGTGGAAAGCCTCATGTATCCCAGTAGCACCATTCTTTCTCGAGCGTATCCGATCAGCACTGCCGCGACCCAGCGGCGCGCACCGACGCCCTTGGCGCGGCGATGAGCAACGGCTTGATCAACTGGTTCAAGTACGCCAGTCCGCAAAGCTTCTACCCGCTTGCCGGCAAGCTGATCCCGTGGTTCTGGGCGCTCGCCGCGTTGTTCGGCGTCGCCGGACTGAGCATCGGCTTTCTGCTGGCGCCGACCGACGCGCAGCAGGGCGAGGGCTACCGGATCATCTTCCTGCACGTGCCGGCGTCTTGGCTGTCGATGTTCATCTATCTGGTGATGGCCTTCTGGGCCGGCCTCGGGCTGGCGTTCAACATCCGCCTGTCGGGAATGATGGCCTCGGCACTGGCGCCGACCGGCGCGCTGTTCGCTTTCCTCTCGCTGTGGACCGGCGCCCTGTGGGGCAAGCCGATGTGGGGAGCCTGGTGGGTCTGGGATGCGCGCCTGACGTCCGAGCTGATCCTGCTTTTCCTGTATATCGGCTTCATCGCCCTGCAGGCGGCGATCGACGACCCGCGCCGCGCCGACAAGGCCGGCGCGATCCTGGCGCTGGTCGGCGTCGTGAACATCCCGATCATCTATTTTTCGGTGAAGTGGTGGAACACCCTGCACCAGGGTGCTTCGGTCAGTCTGACCAAGGCGCCGAGCATGGCCGCGATGATGCTCTGGGGGATGCTGCTGTGCGCGCTGGCGTGCTGGATGTACAGCATTGCCGTCGCCCTGATGCGCGTGCGAACGATCATGCTCGAACGCGAGCGACACACCGATTGGGTGCGCGCGCTGCTCACCAACCAGGAGTAAGAACGTGCATTGGAACAGCTTTGGCGATTTTCTGGCGATGGGCAACCACGGCCTCTACGTCTGGGGCTCGCTGCTGGTGATGGCGCTGCTGATGGTAGCGGAACCGACCCTGGTGTTGCGTGGTCGCAGGACACTTGTTGAACGTTTGCGACGCCAGTACCGTGCCGAGAGCGGCGAAGCCAGCCGATCGCGCAGCGCCGCTGGCCGCAGGAGAAACGATTGAAACCTCGTCACAAACGCCTGGCGCTGATCGTCGGCGGTCTGGTCATTCTTGGCGTCGCCGCGATGCTGGTGCTCAATGCCTTTCAGAGCAATCTGGTGTTCTTCTTTTCGCCGACGCAGGTCGCCGCCGGTGAAGCACCCAGCGGCAAGAGTTTCCGCATCGGCGGCATGGTCAAGGAAGGCTCCTTGCAGCGGCAGGCCGACGGCGTGACGATGCGTTTCGTCGTCACCGACACCGACCAGGAGATGACCGTCGCCTACCGCGGCATCCTGCCGGACCTCTTCCGCGAAGGCAAAGGCGTCGTCGCGCAAGGCAAACTCGGCGAAGGCGGCATCTTCGCCGCCTCCGAGGTGCTCGCCAAACACGACGAAAACTACATGCCGCCGGAAGCTGCCAAGGCCGTCGGCGACGCGCACCAGCGGGCGGCGGCCAACAAGGCCGCGGCAGAAGCCGCCAGCAAGACCGTCACGCAATAACGCGGACCTACGGACGATACGCTCATGATCCCTGAACTCGGCAATTTCGCGCTCATCTTGGCGCTCTGCGTCGCGCTCACGCAGAGCACACTGTCGCTGCTCGGCGCCCACCGCAACCAGCCGCAATGGATTGCCCTGGCCCGCCCGGCGACGATCGCGCAGGCGCTACTGGTGGCGGTCGCTTTCGCCTGCCTGATGACCGCTTTCGTGCAGAACGACTTCTCGGTGATCTACGTCGTCCAGCATTCGAACACCCTGTTGCCGCTGCAGTACCGAGTCGCCGCGCTGTGGGGCGGCCACGAAGGCTCGCTGCTGTTGTGGGTGATGATGCTGATGCTGTGGGCACTGGCGGTGGCGCTACTGTCCCGGCAACTGCCCGACCACATGGTCGCCCGCGTGCTTGGCGTTCTCGGACTGCTGACCGCCGGCTTCCTGCTCTTCATTCTATTCACCTCGAACCCCTTCGACCGCCTGCTGCCGGGTGCCGAAGAGGGGCGCGACCTGAACCCGCTGCTGCAGGACCCTGGCCTGATCTTTCACCCACCGATGCTGTACATGGGTTACGTCGGCTTTTCGGTGGCCTTCGCCTTCGCCATCGCCGCCTTGCTCTCGGGTCAGCTCGACGCCGCCTGGGCACGCTGGTCGCGACCGTGGACCACCGCGGCCTGGGTCTTCCTGACACTCGGTATCGCGCTCGGCTCGTGGTGGGCGTACTACGAACTCGGCTGGGGCGGCTGGTGGTTCTGGGACCCGGTCGAAAACGCGTCGTTCATGCCGTGGCTGGTCGGCACGGCGCTGCTGCACTCGCTGGCGACGACCGAAAAGCGCGGCAGCTTCAAGAACTGGACGGTGCTGCTGGCGATCTCGGCGTTTTCGCTGTCGCTGCTCGGCACCTTCCTGGTCCGCTCGGGCGTCCTCACTTCGGTCCACGCCTTTGCCACCGACCCGCGCCGCGGCATCTTCATCCTGGCCTTCCTGGTCACGGTCATCGGCAGTTCGCTGGCATTGTTTGCCTGGCGGGCACCGAAGGTCGGCCTCGGCGGTCGCTTCGGCCTGTTCTCGCGCGAGTCGCTGCTGCTGACCAACAACGTGCTGCTGGTCGTCGCCTGCGCGTCGGTCTTGCTCGGCACGCTCTACCCCTTGCTGATCGACGCGCTGGGCGCCGGCAAGCTGTCGGTCGGGCCGCCCTACTTCGACGCCGTCTTCGTGCCCCTGATGTTGCCGGCGGCATTCCTGATCGGCGTCGCCCCCTTTGCCCGCTGGAAGCACGCCAGCGTCGGCGAAATAGCGCGCACGCTGCGCTGGGCGTTTCTGGCGGCAGCGCTGGTCGGCATCGGCACACCCCTGCTGCTCGGCGAGTGGCAGCCGCTGGTCGCGCTGTGCCTGCTGCTGGCGACATGGATCGTTCTCAGCGCCTTGCTCAACATCTTCAAGCGCGTGCAAGCGACGCGCGCCGGCCAGCCGTTCATGCGCGCCGCGGCCAGGCAACCGCGGAGCTTCTTCGGCATGCATCTGGCGCACATCGGCATTGCCGTATTCATCATCGGAGTAAGCATGGTCGGCGCTTACCAGGAAGAGAAAGACGTCAAGATGGAAATCGCCGACACGGTCAACGTCGGCGGCTACACCTTCCGCTTCAACGGCGTTCGCCAGCAGCAGGGGCCGAACTACCGGGCGCTGGTCGGCGAAATCGACCTGATCAAGAACGGCGTCCAGGTCCGGAAGATATTTCCCGAGAAACGCTTCTACGTCGCCTCGTCGATGCCGATGACCGAAGCGGCGATCGATACCGGTTTCCTGCGCGACGTCTATGTCTCGCTTGGCGAGCCGATCGACAAGGCCAGACCCGAAGCCGCGTGGGCCGTTCGCGTCTACTACAAGCCCTTCGTCGACTGGATCTGGGGCGGCTGCTTACTGATGGCGATCGGTGGCTTGATCGCCATGAGCGACCGCCGTTACCGGATCAAGGCGCGCGCCAGCGCCGCCAGCGCGCCTCTGGCCGGCGCATCGCTGCCGCAAAAAGCCTGAGGAATTGGCGATGAACAGATTTCTCTGGCCGCTGATCGGCTTTATCGTGCTGGTCGTCCTGCTCGCCGTCGGGCTCAACCTCAACCCCCGCGATGTTCCTTCGCCGCTGATCGGCAAGCCGGCGCCGAACTTCTCGCTGGCGCGGCTGCACGCGCCCGATCAGGAATTCTCGCCCAAGGAGCTGCTGGGCAAGGTCTGGCTGCTCAACGTCTGGGCGTCGTGGTGCGTCTCGTGCCGACAGGAGCATCCGGTGCTGGTCGAACTGGCGAAAAGCCAGACCGTGCCGCTGGTCGGCCTCAACTACAAGGAAGTGCGCGGTGACGGCGCCATCGACATGGACAAGGTCGCCGCCGGCAGCGAAAAAGGCATGGTCGTCGAACGCGCGGGCGCCTGGCTCAGCAAGCACGGCGACCCCTATACGCTGTCGGTGCTCGATATCGACGGTCGCGTCGGCATCGACTACGGCGTCTACGGTGTTCCCGAAACCTACGTCATCGACAAGGCGGGAATCATCCGCATGAAGCACACCGGTCCGATCACTCCCGAGATTTACTCCAGCAAGATTCTGCCCTTGCTCGCCGAGCTGTCGAAATGAGGCGCGCACTGATGCTCCTGCTGCTCGCCATGGCGGCCATCGCCGGGCAGGCGACGCACGCCGGTAAAGCCAAGCCGCTCGCCGACGACGAACTGACCGAGAAACGCCTGATCGCCATTTCCTCCGAGTTACGCTGCCTGGTCTGCCAGAACGAGTCGCTCGCCGGCTCGCACGCGGAACTGGCCAACGACTTGCGCCGCGAGATCCGGACGCTGATCCATGACGGCAAGAGCGACAACGAAATCATGGAATTCATGGTCAGCCGCTATGGTGACTTCGTCCGCTATCGGCCACCCTTGAAGGGAAGCACTTTGCTGCTGTGGTTTGGTCCCGGGCTGCTGTTCGTGCTGGGACTTGGTGGGCTGGTTCTCTACCTGCGCCGCCGCGATCTGGCGATCAAGGACACGCCCTTGACCGCCGACGAGCAGCGCCAGGCCGATGTGCTGCTGCACGACCACGAATCCAGCCAGGGACGCTCATGACCGCTTTTCTCATCGCTGCGGCGCTGCTTGTCGTCGCCGTCCTGGCCATTCTCTTGCCGCCGCTGCTGCGGGCGCCACGACCGTCGGCTGCGGCCGACCGCCGCGAAGCAAACCTGGCCATTTTTCGCGACCAGCTCGGCGAGCTCGAACGCGAGCGCCGCGACGGCTCGCTCGCCGAAGACGACTTTGCGCAGGCCCACCAGGAGTTGCAGCGTCGTCTACTCGATGAGCTGCAAGTACCCGCCAGCGTACCGACCAGCGCCAGCGCCGGCGGCAAGACAGCCTTCGCCCTGCTGCTGATCATCCCGCTCGCCGCTGCTGCCGGCTACGCCCTGCTCGGCAATCAACAAGCGCTGGACCCGCTGCAACGACAGGCGCGGATCACGCCGCAACAGATCGAGGGAATGGTCGCCGGGCTGGTCGAAAAACTGCGGCAGAACCCCGACGACAGCCAGGGCTGGCTGATGCTGGCGCGTTCATACAGGGTGCTTGAGCGCTTTCCCCAGGCGGCCGAGGCCTACGCTCGCGCCGGTGCGCTGGTCGATCACGATCCGGCATTGCTCGCCGACTACGCCGACGTCCTCAGCCGCTCGACAGGCGCTGGCCTGAAGGGCAAACCAACGGCGTTGATCGAACAGGCGCTCAAAATCGATCCGAATGAACCGCAAGCGCTCTTGCTGGCTGGCGCCGCCGCAGCCGACCGAGAGGACTTCGCCGCCGCGGCCGCGTACTGGCAACGCTTGTTGACGCTAGTCGAACCCGGCTCGGAAGAAGCCATGGCGCTCGAAGCCGCGGTCGACCGCGCGCGCCAGATCGCCGCGGCAAGCGGCGGTGGCAAAGCAAGCACCAGTACCGCCAGCGCTGGCGCCGTCGGTGGCGCGGTCAGCGGCGAAGTCACGCTGAGTGGCCAGCTCGCCGAGCGCGCCAGTCCGGATGACGTGCTGTTCGTCTTTGCGCGCGCCGAAGAAGGGCCGCGCATGCCGCTGGCGGCAACGCGGGCAAGGGTTGGCGACCTGCCGCTGCGCTTCCGCTTCGACGACTCGATGGCGCTGGCTGGCGGCAAGAAGATCTCCGATTTCAATACCGTCAGCATCGAGGCGCGCGTCGCCAAGGCCGGCAAGGCGCAAACTTCAAGCGGTGACCTGTACGGGACGCTGCGCGGCGTCAAGCCTGGCAGCCAGGGCCTGCGCGTGTTGATCGACCAGGTCCAGCCCTGAGTGCTGCACGTCGCGTTCACCCGACAGCTTCTAGCGGCATCGGCCAGGCGCGCGCAAGGCCTGGCCTGAACTCGGCCAGGGTCGGCGGAAGCTAGGCGCCGGCCTTTGGCCGGCGATAGCGGTATCAATCCAGGGTGATCAGAGCAGCTGATTGACCAGGTGGTCGGCGCGGCTATGCGCCAGACGTTTGAGCAGCCGCTGGACGGGCAAGGGGTAGGTGGCAACAGCGTCGAGCGCCTGATGGTGATCGAGGCGCCGGGTGTTCGCCAGAATGCGCTCAAGCTCGACTCGGTTCTGCTCAAGCAGGCAGCCCTGTGGATCATGGATCAGCAGGCCGTTCTCGAGGTCCAGGCGCCAGGCGCGTGGATTGACGTTGCTGCCGGTGAGCAGCACGTAATCGTCGTCGACCAGCAGCCCCTTCAAGTGAAAGCTGTGCTGCTCATGGCGCCAGACGTGCAGATCGAGCAAACCCAGGTCGACGGCGCTCTGATGCGTCTTGCAGAAACGGCGCAGGTTGGCCTCGTAGAGGTAGGGCAGCGCGCCAATCGTCGAGAAAGGCCGATCGGCCGGGATGTAGTAATCGTTGGCCGTCTTGTCGCCGACGACGATGGTCAGCCGGCATTGCTGCTGCCTGATCTTGGCGTCGATCGCCCGGCGAACGGCGCCAGGCAGGTTGAAATACGGTGTAAACAGCACCAGGCGTCGCGTCGCACGCGCGATCAACTGCAGAATGACGGCATTGAGCGCGTTTTCTCGGCCACCCAGGCCCAGTAGCGGCGTGATCCCGACCTGCCGATCGCCGATCGCAGCCGCAGCCGCAGCCATCGGATAGCTGCTCGCCGCCAGGATCCGGCGGAACTTGACGATCGCCGGGCGAAGCGCAGCCGTCTTGGGTCTGGCGACCGTATCGAGGCGACCAACGGCCGGGTCGGGTTGCACGACGTCGGTCAGCAAGGCGGCCAGGCTGTCGGCGAGCGGACGGCTGGCAAGCAAATGGTAGCGATCGAGGCGATAGCGCTGCTGTCGATACAGATAAACGTCGTTGATGCTGGCGCCGCTATAGAGCACCACGCCATCGACCACGAAGCCCTTGAGATGCATCACACCCAGCAATTCCCGCCGGTGCACCGGCACTCCGTAAACCGGCACGCCGGCGCCGAGACGTACCGCCATTTCGGTATATAAGGCGGCGTTGCCGGCGCTCGCCGCCTGGCCAATCAGCCCCCGCTGTGCGCGGTGCCAATCGACGAATACGGCGATCTGCAACTCCGGCCGGGCACTCCTGGCCGCATACAAGGCCGCCAGTACCTGCCGGCCCGCGTCGTCATCCTGCAGATAAAGCGCGCTCAGCAGAATTCGCTGGCGAGCGCCGGCAATCAACTGCAACAGCGTCTCGCGGAAGTCTTCCGGACCAGCCAGGGTACGGACGTCTTCAGCGGCCACCGGAATGCACGGCAGAACGTCCAGCGCCGGCCCGGTCGCGCCATCGCCGCGACCGCGCAAGCGGCGCATCGCCGCCAGGAAGGCAGCCGTTCTGGAACGAGGTTCGGGAGTCTTTTTCACCGCTCGCGATTATACCCGGACGGCGACCACAGACCCTGGCAAAACCCTGCCAGCGCCTGACGCAGGACGCTTCGCAAGCACCTCCGGCCAGGCCGCTGGAATCGCCGTCAGGAGCAGCGCCAGGGAGCGTGGGCGCGCTGCCCGATGCGAGGGACCTCGCGAACTGGAATCCGCGAGCACTACCGTTCGCGTGTGCTCATGATTACGCCGCGAATTACACGACGATCGCTCACGGGTGCGACCCTGACGCGAAGCGCAAGAGCGCAATCCGGCACGTCCTTTTCCGGCAAGCGCCGGCGGCGTGGTGGCCGCCGCTAATCGGGTTTCTTGCGCTGCTCGGTCCCCGGAGCAAGAAAGACGCCGACGCCGAGAACGATCAGCAGCAGCGGCCACCAGGTACGCAGCAGCTGCGCCAGATCGACGTCGATGATCCCCAAGTTGATCGCCAGCGCCAGCACACCGACGACGATCAGCGCACTGGCGCCGAAGTTTCCTCTCATGTCATTCCCTCCCCGGGTTGGTGCACAGGCTTGCCGCCGGCAGCGCCTTCAGTCCCTGCCGGTGCCCATCGGCAACGGTGCCGGCGGGAATCAGGGCAGATAGTGGTCAAGGTAAGTGTTCACCGCCAACGAGCCGAGACCGCGCACGTCGAGTGACGAGTCGATGATCGCCGCTTGCCGCGCCGGCGAAAAGTGGCGCGCGAGATGTTTGCGGAATTTTTCGAGCAGTACCGGAATCCCTTCGGCGCGGCGACGGCGGTGGCCCAGCGGGTATTCGACCAGGAGTTCTTCACTGCACGTTCCGTCGGCGAAGAAGACCTGCACGGCGTTGGCGATCGAGCGCTTGGCCGGGTCCAGGTAGTCGGCGGAAAAAGCGGCTTCTTCGACGACCTCGATCCTGGCGCGCAGCACGTCGATGCGTGGGTCCGCCGCGGCTTCGTCCTCGTAGGCGGCGGCGCTCAGCTGCCCTTCGATCAGCGCGAAGGCGACCATGTACTGCAGACAGTGGTCGCGATCGGCGGGATTGTGCAGTGGCCCCTGCTTGTCGATGATCCGCAGCGCCGACTCATGCGTGCGAATGACGACCTTGGCGATGCTGTCCAGGCGTCCGAGCATCTGCGGATGCAGTTCGACGGCACACTCGATCGCCGTCTGGGCGTGAAACTCGGCCGGGAAACTGATCTTGAAGAGTACGTTCTCGATCACGTAGCTGCCGTACGGTCGCGACCGGCGAAAGGCCTGTCCCTTGAACAGGGCGTCGTAGAAACCCCAGGTCGTCGCGGTCAGCGCGGTCGGATAGCCCATTTCGCCCCGGACCGAGAACAGCGCCAAGAGCACGCCGCGGGCCGTCGCGTCGCCGGCCGCCCAGGATTTCCGCGAGCCGGTATTCGGCGCGTGCCGGTAGGTGCGCAGCGGCTGGCCGTCGACAAAAGCCTGCGACACGGCGTTGATGATCTGCTGCCGGTCGCCGCCCAGCAGCCAGGTGCACACCGCCGCGCTGGCCACCTTGACGAGCACGACGTGATCCAGGCCGACGCGATTGAAGCTGTTCTCGAGTGCCAGCACGCCCTGAATCTCGTAGGCCTTGATCATTGCTTCGAGCACCAGCCGCATTTGCAGCGGCGGCTGACCGGCGGCGACGCGCGTTCTCGACAAGAAATCGGCGGTGGCCAGAATACCGCCGAGATTGTCCGAAGGATGACCCCATTCGGCAGCCAGCCAGGTGTCGTTGAAGTCGAGCCAGCGGATCAGCGTGCCGATGTTGAACGCTGCCTGCACCGGGTCGAGCGCAAAGTCGGTGCCGGGAACGCGGGCACCGTGTGGCACGACGGTGCCCGGGACCAGCGGCCCGAGCAGTTTGACGCAGGCGGGGTAGCGCAGCGCTTCGAGAGCGCAGCCGAGCGCGTCGATCAGGCAATAGCGCGCGGTATTGAAGGCCGCGCTCGACTCGATCCGGAAATCCAGAACGTAGTCGGCGATATCGACCAGGACCTGATCGGGCTCGGGGCGGGCGTCTGGAATTGGCGATGACATCCTTACTGCTCCTGCGTTTCTGGCCTACCGGGCCGCCGAGTCGAGCGCGCCAGGCCAACGGCCGCTGGCCAGCTCGCTTTCGCCAGTCGGCATCCGGTAAGCCTTAATGTGAAAGTCGCGCAAGCGACTCACGAAACTCCCGTCTCCCCCTGCGGGAGAAGGGCCAGGGGTGAGGCGGGGAATTCAGGGAGCCTGCTCCCTGCCCGGCGAACGATTCCGGCGTGCAAGCCGGAATGCGCACTGCAAGTGAGAGGGAAACGGTCATAACTTTATGATCTGGGGTATCTCAACATGTCATGACCGTTAGCGACGTTGCGCCAGCGGAATGAAGTCCTGCACCTCGGGACCGACGTAGTTGGCCGACGGACGGATCAGCTTTCCGTCGATACGTTGCTCGATGACGTGCGCAGCCCAACCGCTGGTGCGGGCGATGACGAACAAAGGCGTAAACATCGGCGTCGGCACCGCCAGCATGTGATAGACGACGGCCGAGAACCAGTCGACATTGGGAAACATCTTTTTCTGTTCCCACATCACCTCCTCGATGCGACTGGCGATGTCGAACAGGACGCGATTGTCGCCGTCACTGCACAGTTGCTGGGCGACGGCGCGGATCACCTTGCTGCGCGGGTCGGCGATGGTGTAAAGCGGGTGGCCGAAACCGATAATGATCTCGCGTCCGGCCAGCCGCCGACAGATGTCCTGCTCGGCCTGCTGCGGGTCGTTGTAGCGGCTCTGAATCTCGAAAGCGACCTCGTTGGCGCCACCGTGTCGTCGGCCGCTCAACGCGCCGATGGCGCCGCTGAGCGCCGCGTAGAGGTCGGCACCGGTCCCGGTAATCGTCCGCGCCGTAAAGGTCGAGGCGTTGAACTCGTGCTCGGCGTAGAGCACCAGCGAGCGGTCGAGGCTGCTGGCGTGTAGCGCCGACGGCGCCTTGCCGGACAACAGGTGGAGGAAGTGCGCGGCGATCGACGGATCGTCGGTCTCGGTTTCGATGCGCCGGCCGTTGTGCGACCAGTGGTACCAGTAGAGCAACATCGACCCGAAGCTGGCAATCAGCCGGTCGGCGATCTCGCGGGCAGCGCCGGGATTATGATCCTGCGCTTCCGGCAAGATCGTTCCCAGGGCCGAGCAACCCGTGCGCAGGACGTCCATCGGGTGCGCCGACGCCGGCAGGTTTTCCAGCACCGGCCTGAGCCGCACCGGCAAGCCGCGCAGCGTCTTGAGTTTCTTCCGGTACTGGTTGAGTTGCGTCAAACTGGGCAAGCGCCCGTAGAGCAGCAGGTACGCCACTTCCTCGAAGGTTGCATGCTCGGCGAGGGCAATGACATCGTAGCCGCGATAATGCAGGTCGTTGCCGGTACGCCCGACCGAACAAATCGCCGTGTCGCCGGCCAGCACGCCCGACAGGGTGACCGATTTTTTGCCGCGGGGCGCTTCACTGTTCTGCTCCGGGCCACTGTCGTTGGGCTCGTCGGTCGCCGCCTCGTTCGTCACCATGCTCACCTCCCTCCCTGGCCCGGATCGCCGGGCGGACACCCCGCGGAGCAGTATTCCCGAGTTTGCCAGGCCAGGTCAACGGCGGCTTGGCAAGCTCGAACAGTGCGCACGTCCACGCTGAATCAGCTGCCGGCGTCAGCGGACGCCAACGCCACCCGCAAGGCTGTCGGCAGAGAACGCGTCGCCGTCACTGTCGGCCACCAGCCCCTCGGCAGCAGGGAGCCGAACCGGCGGCGCGAAGGCCAGCGTGCAAGCACGTTCGTGACCGATCAGTGGTTTCGGCAGGCGGACGATTTCGACGTCGGTGACGCCCACCTCAATCATTCCCAGCTTCTCGGCCGCGGCCCGTGACAGGTCAATCACGCGCCCGCCGCGCCCCATCCGGTCGTTGATCCGGACGACGATGCACAAGGCAGAAGAGGGGCGACGAACGGCGACCATTGTGCCGAGGGGAAAGCGGTTGCTTGCCGCCGAAACGTCTTCGTGATGGAAATGCTTGCCGGAGGCCGTCTTCCGGCCGGTGAATCGCTTTCCGTAAAAGCTCGCGCGACCGGCAACGACCGTCGGCGTATCCGGCCAATCGCTCGCCTTGTAGAGCGTCGAAGCCGATTCACCCAGCGCCAGTCCGGACAGCGCTGAGGCCAACAAGGCCAGTAGCAGCTTCAAGACGCAGAACTCCTCACGGTGGCCAGCAGCGCCAAACGCCTTGCGCGATACGCTGATCGGCAAGCCGCAATAGCCGGCCAATTGACCAAAGCCTGTTCGCCGCACCGCCAGAAACAAGCCGTGTCGGCCGGCACAGGCGCCGCCGCTGACTTGCCAATGACGCCGCAAGCCAGCAGCTGCCAGCCAGCGCCGGCAAAGTCGCCGCCAGTCGCCCGCGTCGGCGGCTTGATCGACAGCCAGGCGCTGGCGTGTGCCGTCTTGGTGAGCTAGCGTTCACGACCGAACTCTTGCTGATCGAGCACGCCGCAAAGCCCGGCGGCTTGTCCGGCGCAGACTTTGCGGGCCAGGGTGTTCGCCTGGCCAAACAGATTGCCGCCGCCAGGCGTCCCGCCGTGTTTAACGCCGAGCGGCGCGCATACAATGGCGACTATTTGTACGGTACAACACATGCGCAGGATATCCTCGGTGAGATTTGCCTACCCGCAGCGGCGCGAGCGCCTAAGGATAGCCTGCCCGCGGACGCCGGCACAAGCCGTGCGACGATCGAAGTGGCGCCGTAGCGATAGCAGCGCTTGCTCCAACGCATGGCCAAGGCAGCACGGGCAGCGACCAGGAGGGCCTGTACGATGAAGACACACCTGCTCCCAGACTGGTTGCGGCGCCTGTTGATGCGCAGCGTCGGCCATCGCTACTATGCGCTGGTGGTGGCGCTGATCGCCTTTGTGACCACCATCACCTTCAGTTTTCCCTTCGTCGCCGTGCTGATTCCGGCGGTCTTGCTGGCGCCTCGGCGCTGGGCAAACCTGGCCGTGCTCTGTGGCGTCGCCAGCGGCTTCGGGGCGGCCGCGCTGGTCGAGATCTTTCAGTATCTGGGCAGCGACCTGGTCCTCGCGCGCTACCCCGAACTGCAAACCACGGAAGTCTGGCGCTTGGCCAGCGAATGGCTGCAAAGCTGGGGCCTGCTGGCGATCCTGATCATTGCCGGATCGCCAATGCCGCAGACGCCCGCCCTGCTCTTCTGCGCCCTGGCCAACGTCTCGTCGCCGGGCATCCTGGTCGCCGTGGCGATCGGCAAGACGGTCAAGTATCTGTTCATGGCCTGGGCCACGGCGCAATATCCGGCGCGCTTCGTCCGTTACAACTGATCGCCGGCAGAGCTCGCTCGCCTGCCGGCGGCGCGGCCGCGGAGCAACCGACAAGCCGCCACCGGACGCGTTCATCAGCCAACGCCGGCGCTTTCAGCCTGGACATCGGCCCAGTAGCTGGAGCGCACCATCGGTCCGCAGGCGGCGCCGCTAAAGCCCATCGCCAGGGCCTCTTCCTCGTACATTTTGAAAACCTCCGGATGGACGTAGCGAGCCACCGGCAGGTGGTGGCCGGAGGGCGCGAGATACTGGCCGATGGTCAGCATTTCGACGCCATTGGCGCGCAAGTCGCGCAGCACTTCGAGGATCTCGTCGTCGCTTTCGCCAAGGCCGACCATCAGCCCGGATTTGGTCGGGATCTGCGGATAGCGCGCCTTGAAGCCTTTCATGAACGCCAGCGAATGCGCGTAGTCGGCACCCGGACGCGCCTGCCGGTACAGACGCGGCACCGTTTCCATGTTGTGGTTGAGGACGTCCGGCAAGGACTTGCCAAGCACTTCCAGGGCAATCTCCATACGCCCGCGAAAATCGGGAACCAGTGTCTCAATGGTCGTCGTCGGTGAGCTTTGCCGCACCGCGCCGATGACGTCGACGAAGTGCTGCGCGCCACCATCACGCAGGTCGTCGCGATCGACACTGGTAATCACCACGTAGCGCAGCTTGAGCTGGGCCACGCTAGCGGCGAGATTGGCGGGCTCGTTGACGTCGGGCGGCAGCGGCTTGCCATGACCGACGTCGCAGAACGGGCAACGGCGCGTACAGATGTCGCCGAGGATCATGAACGTGGCGGTGCCGCGACCGAAACACTCGCCGATATTGGGACAAGCCGCTTCTTCGCAAACGGTATGCAAATTCTGTTCGCGCAGCAGCTTCTTGATTTCGCCAAAGCGGCCAGCCGAGTTGCCGGCCTTGACCCGAATCCAGTCGGGCTTGCGCTGTGGCGCTTGCGGGACGATCTTGATCGGAATGCGCGCGGTCTTCAGCTCGCCGCGCTCCTTGACGCCGGCAACTTTGGCGCCTGGCTTGCTCACGGCATGATCTTCGCGATCTTCGTTCTGACTGCTCATTGCTTGCGCTCCAGTTGTGCTGCGAGATGGCTGGCCAATGCCGTCGCCGCTTCCGCCGGCGTCAGCGCGACGCCGAGGTCGCTGGTCTGGGTGACCGGCAGCCCCGGGTAGCCGCAAGGATTAATCGCCGCAAAAGGCGACAGATCCATATCGACGTTGAGGCTGACGCCGTGATAACTGCAACTCTTGCGGACGCGCAGGCCAAGTGCGGCGACCTTGGCCGGCCCAACGTAGACCCCCGGCGCACCGCCGTGACGCTCGGCGCCGACGCCGTGGCCGGCCAGCAGGTCGATCACCGCCTGCTCGATGGCCGACACCAGTTCGCGAACTTTCAAGCGCCGGCGAGCGAGGTCGAGGAGCACGTAGATCACGACCTGGCCGGGACCGTGGTAGGTAATCTGGCCGCCCCGATCGCTTTTCACCAGCGGGATGCCGAGGTCGGCCAACAAGTGCTCCGGCTTGCCGGCCTGACCCAGGGTCAGCACCGGCCAATGCTCGCAGCACCACAATTCGTCGCGGGTCTGATCGCCGCGTGCGGCCGTAAAGTCGATCATTTCGCGCCAGGTCTGCTGGTAGTCGGTGCGCCCCAGCTGACGGACCAGCGGCGGCAGGAGCGTCGCTGGCACCAAGGACAGCGCCTGACCATCGAGGCCGACGCCGGCAGGCCGCCGTTCGTCCGTCACAGAACGATCTTGACCAGCGGATGGCCGCTCAGTTCCCGGTACAGCGCATTGAGTTGCGCTTTACTGGTGGCGTTGATGGTGCAGGTCAGGCTGACGTACTTGCCACCGCTCGAAGCACGCATTTCCATGGTTGCCGCGTCGAAGTCCGCAGCGTGCCGCAGCACTACCTCGACGACCGCCTGCGCCAGCGAGGCGTTGGCCTGACCCATGATCTTGAGCGGGAATTCGCACGGGAACTCGAACAGCGTGTCTTGCTCTTCAGACATCGACGCGCCTCGTCGCCTGCTCGCGATAGGCGCGGTACCAGGCGGCCATCTGCCGTCCCAGCGGACCGGGAACGCCGCTACCGACCGCTTGGCCGTCGAGCGTGCTGACCGGCAGCACTTCGCGGGTCGACGAAGTCAGCCATAGCTCGTCGGCGCTGCGCATTTCGGCCTCCGAAACGTCGCGAATCTCGCACGGCACGCCGTTCCGGTCCGCCAGTTCGAGCACCAGCTGGCGGCTGATGCCGGCCAGTATGCGTTGGTCCGCCGGCGGCGTCAGCAGTACTCCGTCGCTGACCAGGAAGACATTGGAAGACGCTCCCTCGGTCAGCAACCCGTCACGAAGCATGATCGCTTCGGCGCAGCCGACAGCAACCGCCTGCTGCCGTAGCAGAACATTGGCCAACAGCGCAACGGTCTTCAGGTCGCAATGCAGCCAACGGCTGTCGGCCACACTCAGCGCTGCGACGCCGAGCTCGCGCTGCGCCGCCGACGGTGACACCAGCGCGTGCGAGCAGATGAATACCGTCGGCGCGACGGCGCTCGGAAAGGCGTGCTCGCGCTTGCTATCGGCACCGCGGGTCACTTGCAGGTATAGCGCCTGATCGTCGAACGCGCTATCGGCGAGCACGCGCTGCAGCAGTTCGCGCCAGACGGCGAAAGTGTGCGGGTTGGGCAACCCGATGCCATCGAGCGTGCGCTGCAGACGTTGCAGGTGCGCTTCGACGAGAAAAGGCCGGCGCTGATACACCGGAACGACTTCGTAGGCGCCGTCGGCGAAAAGGAATCCTCGATCCAGCGGCGAGATCCTGGCCTCGTCGAGCGGCAGGAACTGGCCGTTCAGGTAGGCGGTCATTGGCAATTCCTCACGTGGCGACGCCGCCGGACAATCGGACAATCGGACGAATGGCGAATGGCGAATGCGCCGCCTAGTTGAACCACATCCGGACGGTGTCCATGGCCCGGCCCAGGATCCCCGCCGCCGGCACGGCTTCGAGCGCCACTACCGGATAGTCAGCGTAGGGTTTGCCGTCCACGCTGACCTTCAGCGTGGCCAGCTTCTGCCCCAGCGCCACCGGCGCCAGCAGAGGCTGCTCAGAGACCAGTTCGGTCTTGATTTTCGGCCCGAAGCCCTTGGCAACGACGACCACCAGGTCCTCGGGGAAACCGATCTTGACCGTGCTCTCTTGACCCTTCCAGACCTTCAGGCTCGATACCGGGTCGTTCTTGGCATAGAGCTGCACGCCATCGTAGAACTGAAAGCCATAGTTAAGCAGCTTCAGGGATTCCTGGATCCGCGTATTGGGCGACTTGGCGCCGAGCACCACCGACAGCAAACGGCGCGGACCGCGCTTCGCCGACGACACCAGGCAATAGCCTGCCGCGTCAGTGTAGCCGGTCTTCAGGCCATCGACGGTCGGATCGATCCACAGCAGCCGATTGCGGTTCGGCTGCGTGATGTCGTTGTAGCGGAATTCCTTCATCGAGTAATACTTCGCGTACTCCTCCGGGAAGTCGCGAATCAAGGCACTGGCGAGGGTCGCCAGGTCGCGCGCCGTCGTGTAGTGGTCGGCGTCGGGCAGACCGTTCGAATTGCGGAAATGCGAACCCTTCATGCCCAAACGCTGCGCCTCACGGTTCATCATTTGCGCGAAGTTTTCCTCGTCGCCGGCGATCGCTTCGGACAGCGCCACGCAGGCGTCGTTACCCGACTGGACGATCATCCCCTTGATCAGATCGTCGACCTTGACCTCGCTGTTGACCTGGATGAACATCCTGGAACCGCCGGTCTTCCAGGCCTTGCGCGAGATCAGCACTTCCTGGTCGAGTTTGATGGTGCCCTGTTTGAGTGCCGAAAAAGTCAGATAGGCGGTCATCAACTTGGTCAGCGACGCCGGTTCAAGACGCTCATCGGGCGCCTGCGCGGCCAGCTCCTGGCCGGCGGTCATGTCCAGAAGGAGCCAGGACTTGGCAGCCAGCGAGGGCGGCGTCGGCAAGGATTGAGCCGTCGCGAGAAACGGAAGACAGAGCAATACAAGAATGAGGGATCGAAGCTTGAGCATGACGGGTTTCTTGGCAAAAGCCGGATTATAACAAGCCTGCCCGCTCTGGCCTGCACGGATTTGGCACCAGGCCAGGCCTGGAATTGCCACTCTCCGTGACAAAATGCACAGCGGCTACCACCGAGCGACACGTAGCATGGGCGCTGTTCCCCGGCCTGCCGGCCCACGCGCATGTGGGCTTTACTGGACCCCCATGTTGCCACCCTTTCGACCACGTCCAAGCTCACTCGACCTGCAAGCTGCCTTTGCGCAGCTGTCAAGATTGGGGTTTTCCAGCCATAGCCTGGATGACACCCTGCGCCATCTGACCGCCGCAACGGGGCGCTCGCTCGACATCGAACGGGTCAGTCTGTGGGGCTTCACGGCGCAGCGCGCGAGTCTCGAATGCATCGATCTCTACGAGTTATCGCGCAATCGGCACAGCCTCGGAACGACCCTCGACGCCGCCCGCTACCCGGAATACTTCCGGGCGCTCGAGCGCGGCGAGGCGATCGTCGCCGACGATGCCATGCAGCACCCAACGACGCGGGCCTTCACCGAGGACTACCTGCTGATGAACGGCATCAGCGCGGTCATCAACTCGCCGATCCACGTCAATGGCGAACTGCAGGGGGTGCTCTGCATCGAACGCGTCGGGCCGCACTCGGCCTGGTCTTCGGTGCAACGACTGTTCGCGAATTCGGTCGCCAACCTGGTCAGCCTGGCGCTGCTGCAAAACCAGTTGCACCAGCTCGAGGAAGAACTGCGCGATGCCAACAGCCTGCGGCAGGCACTGTTCGCCGGCGGCCGCGACGCGATCCTGATTGCCGATGCTCGCACCGGGCTCGTTCTCGACGCCAATCCGCAGGCCGAACGGCTGTTCGGACGACAGCTGCAGCAGCTTCTCGGCGTACTACAAAGCGAGCTTCACAGCGCCGACGACCGCCTGGACATTGGCCAGTTGCTGACGCTGATCAAGACCGACACCAGCGAAGCGCTCCGCAGCACCGTCGTCAAGCTCGACGGCACGATCGTTCCCGTGGAAATCGTCGGCCAGGAGGTGCAGCTGGAAAAAGGCAAGAAGGTCGTCCATGGCGTATTCCGAGCGCTGGCGCCGACGTCTGACGACCACTGATCAGCGGCTGACGAAAGTCGGCTTGTAACCCAGCGCCAGCCGAATCTTCTCGGCGATTGCTTCGGCATCGGCACGGTTGCGATAGGGGCCCATGTGCACGCGATGCATGCCACCGCCGGCATTGATCACAACCCCCTCGCTGAGCCAATCGAGTTCACGCGTCAGGTGCAAACGCAAACTCTCGGCGTTGTCGGCGCTGGCAAAGGCGCCCAGCTGCAGGAAGACACCGTGCGCCGGCGGCGACGCAGCTGCTGCCGTAGCGGTCGATACCACGGCCGGCGAGAGAGCCGTTGGCGGTGTCGGCGGCGGCGAGGATTCCGGCAGCGCTGACGACGCCACTGACGGCACTGACCCCACTGACGCCAATTCCAGGCCCAGGTTTGCCGCCAGCACTTCGATCTGGTCACGGCCGCCAGCCGGCAGCGCATTCCCCGGACGTGCCGCCGGCATCACCTGCGCGTAGCTCATCGCCGTCACCTCGTCCGGCAAAATCGACTCGACCTGCACCTGCGCACTGCCGTCGTCCACGTAGCCCAGCCGATAGGCGGCGACGTACGACAGATCGATGATCCGGTCAGCGTGGAAGGGGCCACGATCGATGACCCGTACGACCACCGATTTGCCGTTGCGGAGATTGGTCACTCGCGCATACGAGGGGATCGCCAGCGTCGGGTGCGCAGCGGTCATCGAGAACATGTCGTAGCGCTCGCCGATCGACGTCTTCTGTCCGTGAAACTTCTTCCCGTACCAACTGGCAACGCCCTGCTGCCGGTACGGTGCCAGGTCGGTATTCGGCTGATAAGATTTGCCGAGGACGACGTACGGCCGGTTGGCGAAGCGATGCAAGGGCTCCAACTGCGGCTGCGCGTCGGGAATCTCATCGAGATTGTCGGGAATCTGATCGCCCGGGCCATCGTCCTTGTAATAGCCGCCGCCGCGCTTCTGTACTACCCCCGACTTGCGCGCCATCTTGCCAGATGCCTGCTCGCCAGTCGTTGATCGTGACGGCTGGCCGCCACAACCGGCAAGCAGCACCGCCAGGGCCGACAAGCAGAGCACAGAGCGGCCCACGCGCACGCCAAATCCCGAGTTCGTGCGCGTCATGTCCTGACCAGCATGCGGTGCGAGTGGATGCTCATCAGAATGCCGATACCAACCGACAGCGTCACCAGCGCGGTGCCGCCATAACTCATGAACGGCAGTGGTACACCGACCACGGGCAGCACCCCGCTGACCATCCCCATGTTGACAAAAACATAGGTGAATAGGCTCAGCGACACCGACCCGGCCATCACTCGCGCAAAAACCGTCGACGCCTTGGCGGCGATCATCAGCCCGCGACCAACCAGCAACAGGTAGAGCAGCAACAGAATGCCGTTGCCCAGCAAGCCGCGCTCCTCCGAAAAGACGGCCAGGATGAAGTCGGTGTGGCGCTCGGGAATGAACTCCAGGTGCGTCTGCGTGCCGGCCAGCCAGCCCTTGCCAAAGCTCCCCCCCGAGCCAATGGCGATGGTCGACTGGATAATGTGATAACCCGAGCCGAGTGGATCGGTAGTCGGGTCGATCAAGGTCAGGATGCGCTTCCGCTGGTAGTCATGCAGCATCGTCCACGCAAAAGGAGTGGCGCCGGCGGCGACGGCCAACAGGCCGCCGATCACCCACCACGACAAACCGGCAAAGAAGATCACGTAAAAGCCGGCGGCGCCAACGAGAATCGCCGTTCCAAGGTCCGGCTGCTTGGCGATCAGCGCGAACGGCAGTAGCAGCAGCAGACAGGCGATGACGTAATGACGAAACTTGAGCAGCGCTTCGTGCTTGTGAAAGTAGCAGGCGAGCATCAACGGCACGGCAATCTTGAGCAGTTCTGCCGGTTGCACCCGCGTAAACCCCAGCGACAACCAGCGCCTGGCGCCATTGACCTTGATCCCGAAGAAGAAAACCAGAATCAACAACAGCAGGCCAAGGACGTAGAGCGGGACGCCGAAACGCATCAGTTTTTGTGGTGGCAACTGCGCCACTGCCCACATCGCGATGAGCCCGACGGCCATGTTCAGCGTTTGTGCCAGCAGCCGGTTGTCGTCGTCGTAGGTGGCGCTGAAGACCGTTGTCAAACCGATCGCCATGATCGTCAGGGTGATCAGCAACAGCGGCACGTCGACATGCGCGACCAGACGCGACCACAGGCGCGCCAGGAACTGCTGCAACATCAGCTAGTCCTCCTCGACATCGTCTTCCTTGGCGGCGCCTTGCGGCAACTTGCCAAGCAGGTAGTAATCGAAAACCATGCGGGCGATCGGGGCAGCCGACTGGGCCCCGAAGCCGCCGTTTTCGACGACCACCGCGACGGCAATCTTCGGCTGCTCTGCCGGCGCGAAAGCGATAAACAAGGCATGGTCACGGAGATGCTCCTTGAGCCTGGACGACTTGTAATCGCCGCCCTTGAGGCTGAACACCTGCGCCGTCCCGGTCTTGCCGCCGGAAGTATAGCCCGCACCGGCGAACGCGCGCGCGCCGGTGCCCTGGGTATTGACGCCAATCATCGCGTTCTTGATGGTTTCGACATGCTGCGGTTTCCACGGCAAACGGCGCAAGGGCTCGCGCTCGATCATCGTCTGCTCGCCGGTCCGGCTATCGGTGATGTACTTGACCAGGTGCGGTCGGAACATCACGCCGTTATTGGCCACGGTCGCCGTTGCCTGCGCCAGCTGGATCGGCGTGTACGAATTGTAACCCTGGCCGATGCCGATCGAGATCGTCTCGCCGGCGAACCATTTCTGCTGCTCGGGCCGCCTGAAACGACGCTTCTTCCACTCCGGCGACGGCAGCACGCCTTCCGATTCACCCTCGAGGTCGACGCCGGTCTTCTGGCCAAAACCGAGCTGGCCCATGAAGCGCGCGATGGCGTCTATGCCCATGTCGTTGGCCAGCATGTAGTAGTAGGTATCGCAGGACTGGACGATCGACTTGTACATGTCGACCGTGCCGTGACCACCTTTCTTGTCGTCACGAAACTGGTGGCCGGCAAAATTGAAAAATCCGGGGTCAGAAATGGTCTGGCCGGGCGTCCGCTTGCCGGTTTCCAGCGCCGCCAGGGCCATGAACGGCTTGAACGTCGAACCCGGGGGATAGGTCCCGTTGAGCGCCCGGTTGAGCATCGGCCGGTCAGGCGAATTGTTGAGCAGATCCCAGTCATCACTGCGAATGCCGTCAATGAACAAGTTCGGATCGAAAGACGGATTGGAGACCATTGCGAGGATGCCGCCGGTCGCCGGCTCGATCGCCACCAGCGCCCCACGACGATCGCCAAAAGCTTTCTCGGCCATTTCCTGCAACTTGATGTCCAGCGTCAGCGTCAGCCTGCTGCCCTGGACCGGTGGGGTGTGCGACAGACTGCGAATGGCTCGCCCACCGGCATCGATCTCGACCTGCTCGTAGCCGGTTTCGCCGTGCAAAGCGAATTCGTACTTCTGCTCGATGCCGGTCTTGCCGATGTGGTCGGTGCCCTTGTAGTTCGCCGCCTGCTCGCTTTCCTCGATCATTTCCAGATCGCGCTTGTTGATGCGATTGATGTAGCCAATGGCGTGCGAAGCGATCGGACCCAGCGGATACTGACGAAACAGTCGCGCCTTGACTTCGACGCCCGGGAAAAGATAGCGATTGGCGGCAAATTTCGCCACTTCTTCCTCGCTCAAGCGGGTGCGAATCGGGATGCTTTCGAAGTTCTTGCTTTCGTCGAGCAACTTGCGAAAACGCCGGCGGTCCTTGGGCAGGACTTCGATCAACTGGCCGAGCCCGTCGATCGTCGCCTCCAGGTCGTCCACCTTCGACGGCGTGATTTCCAGCGTGAACGCCGAGTAATTGCGCGCCAGCACGGTGCCGTCCCGGTCGACGATGACGCCGCGATTGGGAACGATCGGCACCACCGAAATGCGATTGTCCTCGGCGCGCGTCGTGTAATAGTCGTGCTGAACGACCTGCAGATAGAAAAATCGGGTGCCCAGCAAGGCCAGCGCCAACACCACCCCGACGCCGGCCAGGACGACACGGAAATGAAAGCGACGGAGCTCGCTATCCGAAGCGTTCAGCGGCGACTGATTAGCAGCCAAGAGCAATCCCCCAGCGACAGTGCCCCGCCGCCGCGCCGCGACAGGACGAGCAGAAGGCGCCGCAGCGCCAGCGCCGCGCGCTCGTCAAGCGATTCAGAGCGGCCGGTTGTCATCACGATCGACCGCCTGGTGCTGCGGTAGCAGGAGGAGGAAAGTAAGCGAAGGCCACAACAAAGTGGCAAAGAGCGGTCCGAGCAGATACGCCATGCCGGGGAAATCGGCACCGACCACGGCCCACACGGCGAGTTGCACCAACTGCACCAGGAGCAGTAGCGGAAAGACCTGCAAAGCTTGCTGACCCAGCGGAAACCACAGGATCCGTCGTGACAGCGCCGCCCCACCATACGCCGCCAGGACGTAGGCGAGCGCGTGCTGGCCGAGCAAACTGGCATCGGCGACGTCCATCACCAGCCCAAAAACGAAGGCCAGCCCCATGCCGACCAGGCGCGGCTCGCGAACGCTCCAGAAGACGATCAGCAGCGCCAGCCAATCGGGCACGGCGGGCCACACCGAAGTCGGCAGGAAGTTCAGCAGCAGCGCGGTCAACAAGGTGAAGCCGATAAACCACGGCCGCACCGGTAACAGAATGCGTGACGACGAGTAGCTGGTCTGCATGCGCTAGTCCTTTTTGAGGCGCTTTTTCTTCGCCTGCCCGGAGCGACCCGAAGACTTGGCGCCCTTGCTCGCCACCTCGCTTGCCAGCGCTTCCGGCAAGACCAGCGCCGGCAGCGGGTCGAGCACCATCACCTCGCTGAAGTGTTCGACGGCGGCCAGCGGGACGCAGAAAATGCGGGCGAACGAGTAGGCGGTATCGCTTTCGATGTGCACCACCTTGGCGACCGGAAAGCCCGCCGGAAAGATCCCGTCCAGCCCTGAAGTCACCAGCACGTCGCCATTCTGGACATCGGCATTGGCCGGAACAAAGCGCAGTTCGAGCTGGCCGCTGCCGAGGCCGAAAACGACCGAGCGCAGACCCGTCCGCACCACCTGTACCGGTACCGCCTGCTCCTTGTCGGTAATCAGCGTGACTTCGGCGACGAAGGGAAACACCCGCGTCACCTGACCGACGATTCCCGCGTCATCGATGACCGGCTGCCCGGCGACGACCTTGTCCTGCTGGCCCTTGTCGATGACGATACGCCGGGCGTACGGATCGCGCGCCGAATAGAGAATCTGCGCAACCTGGCCGCTGACCTGCCGCCGTTCCTTGACGCCAAGCAGCTTGCGCAGACGCTCGTTCTCGACCTCCACCTGCTGGCTGCGCAAAAGCGTCGCGACGTTCTCGAGGCGGGCGCGTTTCAGTTGCGCATTCTCGTCCTGCAGGCGCACCAGGCTGGCGAAATAGCTGCCGGCATTGTCGAAGAACTGCGCCGGCAAGTGGGCGAGGTGCTGTACGGGGTGAGTGAACATCGACAGCCCCTGGCGCACTACCTCAAGCGCACGGAAGCGTGCATCGACGACCAGCAGGGCAACCGCCAGCGCCACATAGAACGACAGTAGCGCTAGGGGTGCCGGCCCGCGCTTGAAGAACGGTGGCGGCTGATGATCCATCAATCGAGCGTCAAAGTTGGCGACGCGCGGCGCCTACGCCGCGCGCCGTCAATCGGAAGCGAAAATGCTGCCGAGATTATCCATCTTCTCGAGCGCCAGACCACAGCCTCGGGCGACGCAGGTCAGCGGCTCCTCGGCAACGATCACCGGCAAACCGGTCTCCTCCATCAGCAAGCGATCGAGGTCGCGCAGCAAGGCACCGCCACCGGTGAGCACCATGCCTTTGTCGGCGATGTCGGCACCGAGTTCCGGCGGGGTCTTCTCGAGCGCCGACTTGACCGCCGAAACGACGCTGTTCAGCGGCTCGGTAAGCGCCTCGAGGATCTCATTCGAAGAAATGGTAAACTTGCGCGGAATTCCTTCGGCCTTGTTGATCCCCGAGACCTCCATCTCGCGCACCTCGGCGCCGGGAAACGCCGAGCCAATTTTCTTCTTGATGTTTTCTGCGGTGTTCTCGCCGATCAACATGCCGTAGTTGCGGCTGATGTAATTCATGATCGCCTCGTCGAGCTTGTCGCCACCGACGCGCACCGAACCCGCATAGACCATGCCGCCCAGCGAAATGACGCCGACTTCGGTCGTTCCGCCACCGATGTCGACGACCATCGAACCGGTCGGCTCGGACACCGGCAGGCCGGCGCCGATCGCTGCTGCCATCGGCTCCTCGATCAGGAACACCTGACTCGCGCCGGCACCGATCGCCGACTCGCGAATGGCGCGGCGCTCGACCTGCGTCGAACCCGACGGCACGCAGATGATGATCCGTGGCGACGGTGACAGCAGTCGCGAATCGTGCACCTTCTTGATGAACTGCTTGAGCATCTGCTCGGTCACGGTGAAGTCGGCGATCACGCCGTCCTTCATCGGCCGAATGACGGTAATCGCCCCCGGCGCCTTGCCAAGCATCTCCTTGGCCGCCTTGCCGACGGCCTGGATGGTCTTCTTGGAACTCGGCCCACCCTCGGTCCGGATAGCGACCACCGAGGGCTCGTCGAGAACGATTCCCTTCGAGCGCACATAGATCAAGGTATTGGCCGTACCCAAGTCGATGGCGAGATCGTTCGAAAAATAACTGCGCAGGAAACTGAACATGCTTGCGAAATCCGTGATGGCCCGCGGGGGCTGCGGTTGGAAAAACTTTTATGATACCTTATATGGCTACCTCGTTTAACACCTTAGTGATTTCCCAACCATGTCGCTCACCCTAGAACAGGTTCACCGGGTCGCCCACCTCGCCCGTATCGAAATCAGCGACCATGAGGCGGCGAGCACGCTCGGCCACCTGAATGGTATTTTCGCCCTGATCGAAGAGATGCAGGCGGTTGATACGCAAGGCGTAGCACCGATGGCGCATGCTCAGGACCTCGCGCAGCGCCTGCGTGCAGACCGCGTCAGCGAGTCGGCGACGATCGAGCAACGCGCCGCTTTCCAGGCCATCGCCCCGGAAACCGAGGCCGGCCTCTACCTCGTGCCGAAGGTCATCGAATGATCGAGCGCAGCCTGCAGGCCCTCCAGCAAGCGCTGGCGGCAAAAGAAATTTCCAGCGTCGAACTGACGCAGCTCTACCTCGAACGTATCGCGCAGCACAACCCGCAGCTCAACGCCTACATTACGGTCGACCCGGCCAGCAGTCTGGCCAGGGCGCGCGCTGCCGACGCGCAACTGGCCAGGGGCGATGGCGGCCCGCTGACCGGCATCCCGATCGCCCACAAGGATATTTTCTGCAGCCGCGGCTGGTTGACTACCTGCGGCTCGAAGATGCTCAGCAACTTCGTCAGCCCCTACGACGCGGCGGTCATTGCCCGCTTCGAAACCGCCGGCGCGGTCTTGCTCGGCAAGACCAACATGGACGAGTTCGCCATGGGCTCGTCGAACGAAACGTCGTTCTACGGGCCGGTCAAGAATCCCTGGAACGACAGTTGCGTTCCCGGCGGCTCGTCGGGCGGTTCCGCGGCCGCCGTCGCCGCGCGCCTGGCGCCGGCAGCCACCGGCACCGACACCGGCGGCTCGATCCGCCAGCCGGCTGCGCTCTGCAATCTCACCGGCATGAAGCCGAGCTATGGCGTGGTCTCACGCTACGGCATGATCGCCTTCGCCTCGTCACTCGACCAGGCCGGTCCGCTGGCGCGTTCGGCGGCCGACTGCGCGCTGCTGCTCAACGCCATGGCCGGCTTCGACGAGCGCGACTCGACCAGCCTTGACCGTCCTGCCGAGGACTACAGCCGCGAGCTCCAGACGGGCGCTGGCGAAAAGCCGCTGGCGGGCTTCAAAATCGGCCTGCCGGAAGAGTTTTTTGGCGACGGGTGCAGTCCGGAAGTGATGCAGCTGGTCGAAGCGGCGATTACCGAGTACCGCCGGCTGGGTGCTGAAACGGTCGCCGTCAGCCTGCCCAGCACGCATCTTTCGGTCGCCGCCTACTATGTCATCGCACCGGCCGAAGCGAGCTCGAACCTGGCCCGTTTCGACGGCGTTCGCTATGGCTATCGGGCGCCGCAATACCGGGACCTCAACGAGCTCTACAGCAAGAGCCGCGCGCAGGGCTTCGGCGCCGAAGTCAAGCGCCGCATTCTGATCGGCACCTACGTCCTGTCGCACGGCTACTACGACGCTTACTATCTGCAGGCGCAACGCATTCGCCGGCTGATCGCCGATGACTTCGCCAAGGCCTTCGAGCAGTGCGACGTAATCCTCGGGCCAACCAGCCCGAGCACCGCCTTCAAGCTCGGCGAGAAAGCCGCCGACCCGGTGCAGATGTACCTGTCGGACATCTACACCATCGCCGTCAACCTGGCCGGCCTGCCGGCGATTTCGTTGCCCTGCGGATTTGCCGGCGGCCTACCGGCCGGCCTGCAGCTGATCGGCAACTATTTCACCGAGAGCCGCCTGTTGAACGTCGCCCACCGCTACCAGCAGATCAGTTCCTGGCATCTGCAACGCCCGGGTGGCTTCGCCTGATGACCCGACGGTCGTCCCGGCGTCGGCGCGCTGCCGGCGCTCGCCGTTGTTGAAGAGAGAGTACGCAGTGATGAAAGCATGGGAAGTGGTGATCGGCATCGAAACGCACGCACAGCTGTCGACGCAAGCGAAGATTTTTTCGGGCAGCTCGACGGCCTTCGGTGCGGCACCAAACGTCCAGGCGAACGCCGTCGATCTGGCGCTACCCGGCGTGCTGCCGGTACTCAACAAGGGCGCCGTCGAATGCGCAATCAGGTTTGGCCTGGCGGTCGGCGCAGAGATCGCACCGCGATCGGTTTTCGCACGCAAGAACTATTTCTACCCCGACCTCCCCAAGGGCTACCAGATCAGCCAGTACGAATTGCCGGTGGTCGTCGGCGGCAAGCTGACGATTCAGCTCGGCGAGAGCGAAAAAGTGGTGACCCTGGCGCGTGCCCACCTCGAGGAGGACGCCGGCAAGTCGCTGCACGAAGGCCAGGGCCAGCATTTCCATGGCCGCTCGGGAATCGACCTCAACCGCGCCGGAACACCACTGCTGGAGATCGTCACCGAACCGGACATGCGTTCGGCGGCCGAGGCGGTGGCTTATGCGCGGGCACTGCACGCGCTGGTGCGCTGGATCGGCATCTGCGACGGCAATATGCAGGAGGGCTCGTTCCGCTGTGACGCCAACGTCTCGGTGCGCCGCGTCGGCCAGACACAGCTCGGGACCCGACGTGAAATCAAGAACCTGAACTCGTTCCGCTTCATGCAGCAAGCGATCGACTACGAAGTGCAGTGGCAGATCGCGACCCTCGAAGAAGGCGGTACGATCGAGCAGGCGACGGTGCTGTTCGACGTCGATAGCGGCGAAACGCGCGCCATGCGCTCGAAGGAAGACGCCCACGACTACCGCTACTTCCCCGACCCCGACCTGCTGCCACTGCTGATCGATCGCCAGTGGGTCGAGCGCGTCGCCGCACAGATGCCCGAGTTGCCAACAGCCAAACGCGAGCGCCTGCTTGCCGAATACGCGCTGTCGGACTACGACGCCAAGCTGCTGACGAGCTCGCTTGAGATGGCTGCCTACTACGAGGCGGCGGTGGCCGTCGCTGGCGCGGCAAACGCCAAGGCCTGCGCCAACTGGGTGATGGTCGACCTGACCGCCCGGCTCAACAAGGAAGACCGGGAGATCGACGAGTCGCCGGTGTCGGCGGAACAACTCGGCGGCATCGTCCTGCGCATTGCCGACGGCACGATCTCGACCAATATCGCCAGGAAAGTCTTCGACGCCCTGTGGAACGGCGATGGCAATTCGGCCGACGAGGTCATCAACAAACACGGCTGGCAGCAGATTTCCGACAGTGACGCGCTGGAATCGACCATCGACGCCTTGCTCGCGGCGAACCCGACGATGGTCGCCGAGTTCCGCGCCGGCAAGGAAAAGGCCTTCAACGCGTTGGTCGGCCAGGCGATGAAGATGACCCGCGGCAAGGCCAACCCGCAGCAGGTCAGCGAACTGCTGCGCAAGAAAATTACCTGAACCGGCACGACCACGCTGGCCGTGGCGATGGCCAGCGTTTCAGCGTCGCGCGGCGGCGGCACGCCTGGAAATATCGATGAAGCGGCGCAGGTCCTCGTCATACTTGAGGCGCGTCGCGTCCATGTCCTTGCGCTTCGCGTCGATCACCGACTCCTGCGCCCTGATTTCGTAGTCGGCATCGCGCAAGCCCTTGGCCACTTCCGCCGGCAAACGCCGATTCTTGTAGAACTCGGCCTCGTTCTCGAACTTCTTGCGGTGTTTGCGGATCTCGGCAATGCGCTCCTCGGCCGCCGCGATCGACGCCTCGAGGTTACGCTCGGCGCGACTGCGCATCAGTTCGATATCTTTCTCGCTACCGTAGGTATTGAGCAGCGCCTGATCTTTTCGCCGCTGCTCGTTGAGCACGCGCTGCTCTTCCTGAAAGCGCTTGTCTTCAGCCTCTTTGGCGGCACGCTCGGCAGCGGTCAGCGGCGCTTCGACCACCCTCGACGTCCGCCCGGACTGCCCGAGTTCGCGATAGGCGCGCCCATAGCACGCTGCTGGCAAGATATCGCCGCAAACCTGCTTGCCCGATTCGTCGTGGCAGCAAAAAATGCGCGGTGCCGCGACACTCGAAGCGACGCCCAGTGCGACCAGCAGCAGCCCCAGCCTAACCGCTGCTGCGAGCAATGCCATAATCCTGCCGATAGTTCGCCACCGCCGCCTCGTTGGCCCTGAAATCGGGGCGGTTCTGGAGGAAGGCCAGCAAATCGTCGAGACTGGCGACGGCAATCACCGGGATGCCGTAGTCGCGCTGCACTTCCTGCACCGCCGAAAGTTGGCCGCGACCGCGCTCCATGCGATCAAGGGCGATCACCACGCCGCAGGGCGTCGCGCCGGCGGCCGCAATCAGCTCGACCGACTCGCGAACCGACGTCCCCGCTGAAATCACATCGTCAACGATCAGCACCCGACCGGCCAATGGCGCGCCGACGATGCTACCGCCTTCGCCGTGGTCCTTGGCCTCCTTGCGATTGAACGAGAAAGGCAGGTTGGTCCCGGCCCGCGCCAGCGCCACGGCAATCACCGCCACCAGCGGGATGCCCTTGTAGGCCGGCCCAAACAAAGCATCAACGGCGAGGCCACTGGCGGCAATCGCCTTGGCGTAGAATTCCGCCAGGCGGCCGAGCGCGGCGCCATCGTTGAACAGGCCGGCATTGAAGAAGTAGGGCGACCGGCGACCGGCCTTGGTCGTGAACTCACCAAAACTCAGGACGTCCTGCTCGACGGCAAACTCGATAAATTCCTGACGAAAGTCCATAACGCCTTTTCTGGATCAGGGCCGCTACCGGCCCGGTGCCCTATGTTACGCATCATTAACTTGAACCTCAACGGCATTCGCTCGGCCTGGCGCAAGGGCGTCCTGCCCTGGCTCATCGAGCAGCGTGCCGAGATCGTTTGTTTGCAGGAACTGAAAGCTCAGCACGCCGACCTCAGCGAAGAAATGAACGCGCCGCCTGGTTTCCGCGCCTATTACCATTGCGCGGCAAAGAAGGGCTATAGCGGTGTCGGACTGTGGTGCCGGAGCGAGCCCGACCGGGTCATCGACCAGCTCGGCAGCGCCGAGTTTGACGTCGAAGGGCGTTATCTGCGTGCTGATTTCGGCAACTTGTCGGTGGTCTCGCTCTACCAACCTTCAGGATCCAGTTCGGAGCAACGGCAGGAGGCGAAATACCGCTTCATGGCGCTCATTTACCCACTACTCCTTGAACTCGTGACGAGCGGCCGCGACGTCGTCGTCGGCGGCGACTGGAACATCGCTCATCGGGAACTCGACCTAAAAAACTGGCGGAGCAACCGCCAGAACTCCGGCTTTCTGCCCGAAGAACGCGCCTGGATCAGCCGACTGCTCGACGAAGCCGGCTGGTGCGACGCCTTCCGCCAATTGCACCCGACGGCTAGCGACGATTCGTATACCTGGTGGTCCAATCGCGGCCAGGCCTGGGCGAAAAACGTCGGCTGGCGGCTCGACTATCAGCTGGCAACGCCTGCCATCGCGGCCAGGGCGAAGCGCGCAGCGGTCTTCAAGGAACAGCGCTTCAGCGACCACGCGCCGCTGACCATCGACTACGACCATGACCCGGGCAGCACCTGAAACGCGCGCTAGTGTTTAATTGCATAGATTAACGATAGTATTCCGCAGCTGCGCGCCCTTGACCTCTCGCTTTCGCCAGGCGAATGGGGCGGCGTTCTGGTTGTAAGCCGCGGTGAAGCTGTGAATGGCGGCAACGAGTTGATCCAGGCTCGAGAAGCTGGCGTTTCTCAGGGTCTTGCGCTGGAAGATGCCGAACCAAATCTCCACTTGGTTTAGCCAACTGGCGCTGGTGGGCGTGAAGTGAAAGGTGACGTTGGGGTGAGCGGCGAGCCACTCGTCGTTTTTCTTGTGCGTGTTGAGGTTGTCCAAGATGACGTGGATCTCACGGTCGACGGGTTCATCAGCGATGGTCTCCTCCATGAAGGCCTGGAAATCAGCGCGCTTCTTGGTTAGGGTAGTCTTGCCTCGAATGCAGATTTCCTGATCCCGGCCGGGAATGTAGGTAGAATTCCGGAATTGCACGTGGCACTTTATTTTGACGGCCATGATTTTCTTATGGCATAAACCAAGCTTCGCTAGGAGTGCAAGGAGGAGCAGACGTTGAGGCAATCGTGGCTTCCAGGGTTTCCGGATGGTGCGCAGAAAGTGGGAGAAGGGTTGGCGATTCTGGAGAAGGATGGCCAAGCGATCTACTTTGTTGGGGGAGACAATTACTTCTCGCACCCCGTAGGAGACGACGCTGGCCGCAGGTTCGCTCTGACCAGCCTGATGGAGAACGGGCACGTCAAGGCGGTCGAACTGGAAAGGCCACCGCTGTGCATCCCGCACCGCACGCTGATGAACTGGGTGGGACAAAGCCGCAAAGCCGGGCCATCGTCTTTCTTTCGACCGGCGGCGGCGAGCCGGCCGCGGATCATGACGCCGGACAAGAGTGCCGAATGCGCGCGGCTGTTGAGCGAGGGAAAGCGTCCTGCCGAAGTGGCACGGCAGGTGGGCGTCCAGGAGTCGACGCTGCGCAAGGCGATCCGGCGCCAGGGCGTGCCGCAGTTGGCCGCCTTGCCGCAAGAGGCAGGGGAGTTGGAAGCGGCGAGCACCAAGAGTGAGCGCAGCCGGGCGGATGCGGAAGCCGCCGCGGGGATGGGCACCGCCTGCACGCGCGCCGACGAGCGGATCCAAACGGCGCTGGGATTGGCGACCGGTGCGACGACGCGCTTCGAAGCGAGCCACGATGTGGCGATGGGGGGGCTGTTGGCCGGCTTGCCGGCCTTGTGCGCGAACGGGCTACTGACCGGCCTGGATCGCCATCTCAAGCTGCCCCGGGGATTCTACAGCGCCTTGCACATCCTTCTCGTCCTCGGCTTCATGGCCCTGGGGCGAATCAAGCGGCCGGAACATCTGCGACAAACCTCGCCCGGAGAACTCGGCAAAGTCATCGGCCTGGACCGGGTACCGGAAGTCCGCACCCTGCGGGAAAAGGTCCATCTGCTGGCCAAGACGGGTGACCCGGCAGCCTGGATGCGGGATCTCGCGAAGCTCTGGATGGAAAGCGAGCCAGAAGAAGCGGGTTACCTGTATGTCGATGGTCATGTTCGGGTGTATCACGGCGAGCAGGCCAGGCTGTCGAAGCGCTACGTCTCGCGCGAACGCCTGTGCCTGCGGGGCACCACCGACTACTGGGTTAACGATGCCCTGGGTCGCCCGTTCTTTGTGGTTTCGCAGCCGCTCAATGACGGACTCGCCGAGACCCTGCTCAAGGACATCGTCCCCCAACTGCTGGAGATTGTCCCGGGACAGCCGACGCCGGCCGAACTGGACGCCGACCCGACCCTGCACCGGTTTGTCATGGTCTTCGATCGGGAAGGGGCCACCCAGAGTCTCCTCGGCAGACTCTGGAAACAGCGCATCGGCGCACTGACCTACCGCAAGAACGTCAAGGACCTCTGGTCCGAAGAGGTGTTTCAGGAACAGGAAGTCCATCTGCCGGCAGGCGGCAGCACCGGGATGAAACTCGCCATGCGCGAAACCCGACTCGGCACAGGCGATGGCAGCCTGGCCGTGAGCGAAGTTCGTCGGCTGACCCAGACGGGACATCAAACAGCCGTGATCACGACCGCCCGGCAACTCGGAAACACCACCATCGCTGGGCGGATGTTCGCCCGTTGGTGCCAGGAAAACTACTTCGCGTACATGATGGAACATTATGATATTGATGGACTTATCGAGTACGGAGACGACTCTCTTCCCGGCACTCACCAGGTCGTTAACCCCCGCTGGCGGGAACTCGACAAGGCCGTCAGGCAAACCCGCCAGAGCGAAAGAAAACTGCAGGCCGCAATCGCCAGGACGGCCTTGAACGACGGCGGCGAAATCCAGAAAAACGCCGAGTCTGTCGAAGCACTGCAGGCCGTTCAGGAGGAGCTCAAGCGACTTTGCGCGGCGCGCAAGGCAAGCCCCCGAAAGGTGACGATCGACAGTCTGCCCGAGGCCGAGCGACCGACCCAACTGCCGCCGCTGAACAAGATGCTCTGCGATACCGTGAAAATGGTCGCCTACCGGGCCGAGACCGCCATGGTGGCGCTATTGCGCCGCCACTTGAAGAAGGAGGACGACGCACGTGCGCTCATTCGCGAATTGTTCGTTTCTTCCGCTGACATCGAACCGAACGCGCTAGCCAACACCCTGACCATCAAAATTCACCGGATGGCCAGCCCAGCTCATGATCGCGCTATCGCCGCGCTCCTCGAGGAACTCACCCTGCAAGATTTTCCGCATCCGGAAACCGGGGCAAGAATGACCTTCACTCTTGTCTGAAGTGCCAACCCGGTTTCCTCCGAGATCAGGAAATCTGGAATGACGCCGGTGGCCACTTCGAGGGCGGCGAACAGGTTGACCGTGCCATGGCGTTTGTAGGTGCTTTTCAGTCCCTGAACCACCTTTCCGCTACTGGTTTGGACATAGCCGCGCCGACGCTCCAGAGCCTGGATCGAGGGTTTCTCGTCGACGCTCAGGACCAGCGCGTTTTCAGGTGGGTTAAGGTACAACCCGATGACATCCGCTGCTTTGGCGGCGAACTCTGGGTCCGTGCTCACGCACCAGGAGCGATGCCGCTGCAGCTGGATGCCCTCCCGACGCAACACGCGCCACACGGCATCGTCCGATACTTCCAGCGCCTTCGCCAGCGAACCACCATCCCAACTTGCCATACCTTCCGGCGGTGTCCGTTCGAGTTGCGCCAGAATGCGGTCACGCAGATCCTGCCCGTACTTCGCCGGCTTGCCCGGCCGCGCAGCATCACGCAAGCCCGACAAACCATGCTCGGCAAAGCGCCGACGCCACAGCCCCACCGTGTTCGCACGTACGCCAACTGCGCGGGCAACCTCGTCGTTTCGCAGACCCTCCAAACAACCCAGCACGATTCTCGCTCGCTCGGCCAAGCGAACCTCGCCACTGCGACTCCGTGACATACGCTCCAATTCCTCCTTCACCTCCGCTGTGCAAGACAGCGCCACCGCCACACGTCCCACCACATCTCCTCCACCACGAAGCAATGGAGAAGCATGATAGTTACTACCGGTTAATAATGCAATTAGACACTAGCGCCGTGCCGCGCCGGCAAGGACGACGCTATGCCCTGCACGCCGACATTGATCTACGCCGGCAACTTCTATACCCTGAACAAACTATTGAGCGCTTGGCTGGTGTTGCCTCATCGCTGCTGCGGCAGTCGCTTACACCCGCCTTCCCTATCATTGCTTTCCACTGCGAGGTCCATCATGCCCGACGTCAATAACGAACTGTCCGCCTCTAGCAAGCAGAAACTGGTTTCTGACATGCGAGTCGTCGTTTCCGACGCAGAGGAAATCCTGCGTGCCACCGCCGGCGTTGCCGGTGAAAAAATGGGCGACCTGCGCGAACGCATCGGCGAACGGCTGCGTGACGCCAAGCTCCGCCTGGCTGATGCGGAAGTGGCGGTGGTCGACAGGACCAAAGCCGCAGCGCGCGCCACCGACGATTTCGTCCACGAAAATCCGTGGCGAGCGGTCGGCGCTGCCGCCTTCGTCGGTCTGCTGCTCGGCGCGCTGATCAGCCGCCGCTAGGTGGCTCGCGGCACGTTCGCGAGCGCTTTGTCGACGCTTTTTCGACCACTCCCAGCGGCATGAGCGAGACGCCTGCCAGCCAACGCCGCGGCGGCCTGTTCGGCGGCGCCGCAGACGCTGCCGCGACGCTGCTCGGCAGCGGACGAACACGGCTGGAACTCCTGGGCAACGAGCTCAAGGAAGAAAAGCTGCGCGCTGTCCGCCTGCTGCTGTGGTCGCAACTGCTGGCTTTCTGCCTGGCGATCGGCACGGTCCTGCTGGTCGCCTTGCTGGTGGTCGTGTTCTGGGAGAGCAGGGTCGTCGTCCTGGTTTGTTCGATTGCCGTCTTCACGGTCTGTAGCGCGCTCGCTTACGGCGCTCTGAAACGTGCCATGCAGCAACCCAAGCACCTCTTCGCCAGCAGCCTTGCCGAGCTTGACGAGGATCGGCGACAACTGCAGCGTAGCGCTGGCGATGAATCAAGAGCTGCTTGATCTGGCCGTCGAGCGCGGCCGACTGATCGAACGTATCAGCAATCAGCGCCAGCGTCTTGCCGACGAACTGCAACCCGTCGGCAATGCCTTGCAGACCGCCGACCGGGCGCTGGCGACCGTCCGCCAAGGCCGTGATTACGTCAAGCAACACCCGGAGATAGTCGCTGTTGGCGTCGCGCTACTGATCGTCGTGCAACCACGCCGTGTCTGGCGTTGGAGCAAACGCGGCTTCTTTGCCTGGCGCACCTGGCGCATGCTGCGTAGCGAGATATCTAAGCTCGGCGTGCTCACGCCGCGCCCGTAGAGCGGCCAGGCCGGCGACAAGCTCACGGCCGCCGGGCCTTGGTCACAGCGCCAGCCGAACTGCAACGCGCCGCGGTGCATCCTTTCTTCACTTCTTCATTCCCAGACACCAAGCGCTGCCAACTGGCTGCTGGCCGCTGCCGCCCAGCCACGATTGGCGGCCGGACTGGCTGGACTCGGATGCAGCACCCGCCCGATTCTGACGCTCGTTCCGGTCAGCGCCTGGCGCGCCCGTGCCTCGGCGAAAGCGCCGACGCCGATCAGCCATTCGGGCTGCAGTGCCGCGACCATGGTCTGCAGATGCGCGTCGCACGCCGCCTGCAGCGCTGCCGCCTCGGCAGCCGGCAATTTGTCCGGCGTCAGATTGCGCGCCCGCTCGAAAAATGCCAGAGGGCAATAGTTGGCGACAAAGTGTTCGGCAAAAAAAAGTTCGGCGGTGCCGAAGCGCTCGCGGAACAATCCCCACAGCCGCCGCCCGCTGACTTCTGAACGGCGACAGGCAAAGCCCTCGATCGGCCGCCACGGATTCTCCACTGTCGGCGTCTCGACTGGGCAATCGATCGCCAGCCAGTCACGTACAGCGGCGATTTCTCCGAACGGCACACCGCACTGCACCATCCCGAAAGGCCCCGGGTTCATGCCGAGAAATAGCACCCGCCGACGACCGGCAGCGTAGCGGCGCAAGTACATTTCGTGCGCGGCCCGGGCATAGGTCAGCGGATCGTAGACATGCGTAACGGGCGGCGCGAAACGCAGCGTCGCCAGCCTTGCCGACAACTGCCGGGCGGCGGCAATCAGCGCCTCGGTGACGTCGGCGTCTCGTTCCAAGGGGCAACCCTGAACAGCAGCAGCATGCCCGGCGCGGCGAGCACGAAGCACAGAAAGAAGAAGTTGACCCAGCCCAGTGACTCGACCAGCGCCCCGGCGGTGGCGTTGATGAAGGTCCGGGGAACCGCGGCAAGACTGGTAAACAAGGCAAACTGCGTGGCCGTAAACGCCGGGTTGGTGGCCCGGGCAATGAAGGCGATAAACGCCGCGGTTCCCAGCCCGACGCCGAGGTACTCGGCGCCGATCACCCCGGCCAGCGCCAAGCGATCGCCGATGTCGATCAGCGGCTGTACGCCACGCGACGCCAACCAGGCGAAGCCGAGGATGGTCGCCATCTGCACGGCGCCAAACAGCCACAGCGCGCGGTTGATCCCCAGGCGCACCATCCATAGCCCACCAAGCAGGCCACCGAATACGGCCGGCCACAGGCCGGCGTGTTTGGCGATCACCCCGATGTCGGTCATGCTGTAGCCGAGGTCGAGATAGAAGGGCGTCGACAGGCTGGTCGCCAGTGAGTCGCCGAGCTTGTAGAGGAAGATGAAGCCCAGCACCAGCGCCGCACCCTGCCAGCCCTGGCGGCCGACGAACTCGTTGAAGGGCTCGACGACCGCGGCCCGCAGCGTCTTCGGCGCAGCCAGCGCCGGCGGCTCGTCGACCAGCAGGACCATCGCCATACCCGGCAACATGAAAGCAGCGGTAATCCAGAATACCTGCGACCAGGGAATCAGGTCGGCGAGGATCAGCGACAGCGAGCCGGGAACCAGCCCGGCAATCCGGTAGGCGTTGACATGCACCGAGTTGCCGAGCCCGAGTTCCTGGTCACTGAGGATCTCGCGGCGAAACGCATCGAGCGCCACGTCCTGCGTCGCCGACAGGAACGCCAGAGCGACCGACAGCCAGATCACCGGCGTCAGATTGGTCGCCGGCGAGAAGCCTCCGAGCAGGCCGATCGACAACAGCAGGCCGACTTGCGAGAGCAGCATCCAGCCACGCCGGCGGCCCAGCGGCAGGCGATAGCGGTCGAGCGCTGGCGCCCACAGGAACTTCCACGTGTATGGAAACTGGATCAGCGCGAAGAAGCCGATGACCTTGAGGTCGACACCGTCACTGCGCAGCCAGGCCGGCAACAGGTTCAGCAGCAGGTACAGCGGCAGACCCGAACTGAAACCGGTGAACACGCAGATCAGCATGCGCCGGGTCAGCAGCAGGCGCAGCCAATCGGGCATCAAGACTTTCGCCCGAGCCGATAAAAGGCGAGACTACCGTTCAGGTTGGGATCGTCGGCGACCTCTTGCCCGGCCTCGTCGAACGCCAGGCGCTCACGGATTTCGATCTCCAGACGGGCACACAGGCCCTCGAAATCGACGATCGTGAAGAAGCGCACGTTCGGCGTATCAAACCAGTCGTAGGGCAGGTCTTCAGAGACCGGCATGTGGCCGGCGGCAATCGCCACGCGGTTGGCTCGATAGGCAAAATTGGGGAAGCTGACGACCGCTTCGTCGGCCACGCGCAGCATCTCGGTCAGGATGCGCTCGGTGGCTCGCATGGTCTGCAGCGCCTGCGAGATGACCACGTGATCGAAGGAGCGATCCTCGAAACCGAGCAACCCGCACTCGATGTCCATCTGAATCACATCGACGCCATTGCGGATGCAGCCGAGAACGCTGCCATGGTCGATTTCGACGCCGTAACCGGTGACGTCGCGCGTTTCGTTGAGGTAGCGCAACAGCCTGCCGTCACCGCAACCGAGGTCAAGAACGCGTTCGCCGGGCGATAACCAGTTGGCGATCACCGCAAAATCGAAGCGCTCGCGCTGCTCGGCCCTGGCTCTCCTTTCGTGCTCGGTCATACGGCGATATTCCCCAGGTAGGCGCGCAGCAGGGCATGGTAGTGCTGATCGTCAAGCAGGAAGGAGTCGTGGCCGGCGTCGCAATCGATCTCCGCATAAACCACGCGCAGGCGGTTTTGCAGCAGCGCAAAGACGATCTCCCGCGAGCGTGCCGGCGCGAAACGCCAGTCGGTCGAGAAACTGGCGACGAAGAACCGGGCTTTGGCGCGCGCCAGAGCACTCGCCAGATGGCCTCCATAGTCGTAGGCGGGGTCGAAATAGTCGAGCGCCTTGGTCATCATCAGGTAGGTATTGGCGTCGAAAAAAGCGGCGAACTTGTTGCCCTGGTAGCGCAGATACGACTCGATCTCGAAATCGACGTCGTAGCTGAACTTGTGCTCGCCATGGCGCAGTTGCCGACCGAATTTATCGGCCATCTGACTATCCGACAGATAGGTGATATGGCCGACCATTCGTGCCAGCCGCAAGCCTCTGGTCGGCACGACGCCGTGTTCGGCGTAGTAGCCGCCGTGGAAGTCCGGATCGGAAATGATCGCCTGCCGCGCGACCTCGTTGAAAGCGATGTTCTGCGCCGACAGTTTGGGAGCCGAGGCGATGACTATGGCGTGCCGGATGCGATCGGGGAACTGCAGCGACCACTCCAGCGCCTGCATGCCGCCGAGGCTACCGCCAACGACCGCGGCCCAGGTGTCGACACCCAGGCGGTCGGCCAAGCGGGCTTGCGCCGCCACCCAGTCGGCGACCGTCACCAGCGGGAAATCGGCGCCATAGCGCTTGCCGGTCTCCGGCCTGATCGACAGGGGGCCCGTTGATCCGTAGCAACCGCCCAGGTTATTGACGCCGACGACAAAAAATTTGCGCGTATCGAGCGGCTTGCCCGGGCCGACCAGGTTGTCCCACCAACCGATGTTCTCGGGGTCGTCGGCATAGCGGCCGGCCACGTGGTGGCTGCCGGCCAGTGCGTGGCAGACCAGCACGGCGTTGGAACGTGCTTCGTTGAGCGTGCCGTAGGTTTCGAAGACCAGTTCGAAACCCGGTAGCTGAGCACCGCTCTTCAGTATCAGTGGCGTATCGAACTGCATGCGCCGCGGCACAACGAGTCCGACAGAATTCTCGGGTGACATCGTAATCGTATCGGTAACAAGGGCAGAAAAAAACCCGGTCAGCTATCAGCGCAGACCGGGCTTGCCACGCTTTAGCGGTATTTATAGGGCGCCCGCAAGCTGCTCGGTCAAATCGGCGCCAAGGCGGCGAAACTTACCTGCAGCCTGGGGAAAAGTCAATTCAGCCGTTAAGTTTTTCCAGTTGCTCGCGAATTTTCCCGGGCTCCTCGTGGCGCAGCAGGCGGCGAACGAGCGGCGCCAGCTCGGAACAATTGCTCTGCATGACGCGCTGCTTAACCGACAGGATCTGCCCTGGGTGCATCGAAAACTGACGCAGTCCCATGCCCAGCAGCAGGCGCGTCAGCGACGCGTCACCGGCCAGTTCGCCGCAGATCGAAACCGGGATGTGCACCTTTTCGGCGCTGGCGATGGTGTGCGCCAGCAGCATCAACACCGCCGGATGCAGCGGATCGTAGAGATGCGCAACCTGTTCGTCGCTGCGATCGATGGCCAGCGTGTACTGGATCAGGTCATTGGTGCCGATCGACAGGAAATGCAGGCGGCGCAGGAACAGGCCAACGGCCAGCGCGGCCGCCGGAATCTCGATCATCGCCCCGACCTCGATGGCCTCGTCAAAAGCGACGTTCTCGCCGCGCAGGCTCGATTTGGCGCGCTCGATCGCCGCCAGGGACTGGTCGATCTCGTGCGCCTGCGAGAGCATCGGAATCAGCAACTTGATCTTGCCGTGCCGGGACGCACGCAGGATCGCCCGCAGCTGCGTCTGGAACATGTTCACCTCGGCCAGCGACAGGCGGATGGCGCGCAGGCCCAGCGCCGGATTGCTTTGCATGCGATCGCCGACGACTTTCTCCGGATGCAGGTCCTTGTCGTAGCCGAGATCGAAGGTACGGATCGTCACCGGCCGGCCGCCCATGCCCTTGACCACCGTCCGGTAGGCCTCGAACTGTTCGTCCTCGGTCGGCATGTCGCCGCGATCGAGAAACAGGAACTCGGTGCGAAACAGACCGATGCCTTCGGCGCCGCCGTCGAGCGCATTGGCGACGTCGCCCGGCAGTTCGATGTTGGCGTGCAGGGCGATGTCTACGCCGTCCAGCGTCGACGATTTCGCCGTCTTGAGCCGCCGCAGCTTCGAGCGCTCGAGTTCGATCTGGCTTTTCCGCAGCCGATACTCGTCGAGGACGCGCGCGTCGGGGTTGACGATCAGCACGCCGCGCGTGCCATCGACGATCAGGACTTCCTTGTCGCGAATCAATTGCCGAGCATTGTGCAAACCGAGCACTGCCGGGATGCGCAGGCTGCGCGCCAGGATCGCGGTGTGCGACGTCGAGCCGCCGACGTCGGTCACGAAGGCCGCGAAGTGATGGTCCTTGTAGGCGATGACGTCGGCCGGCGAGAGGTCGTGAGCGACGACGATCAGGTCCTCCTCCTTGACGCCCTTGCCGGTGCGCAGCGCCATCCGTCCCGGTTGGCCGACAAGTTCCTTGATCACCCGTTCGACGACCTGCCGCACGTCATAGCTGCGCTCGCGCAGATACTGGTCTTCAAAGCTCTCGAACTGCCCGACCAGCACCTCCATCTGCTGCACCAGCGCCCATTCGGCATTGCAGCGGCGCTCGCGGATCAGTTGCTTGGGCGTCTCGGCGAGTTCCGGATCGGCCAGAATCATCGTATGCAGGTCGATGAAAGCGCCGAATTCGCCGGGTGCGTGCTGCATGCGGTCCTTCAGGCTGGCAAACTCGTCGCGCACTTCGGCCAGCGCCGCGTCGAAGCGAGCGACCTCCCTTTCGACCTGACGAGGGGCGATATGCAGGTGCGACACCTCGAGGGTCGCGTGCGACATCAAGTGCGCCTGACCAATGGCAATGCCGCCGGAAACCGGCAGACCATGTAGCGTAAAACTCATAAGCGATTCACTCCGCCTCGCCAAACCTGTCGGCGACCAAGGCCAGGAGCGCGGCGCTGGCCTCTTGCTCGTCGCTGCCCGAGGTCTCGACGAGCACCGTCGAACCCTTGCCAGCCGCCAGCATCATCACCCCCATGATGCTCTTGGCGTTGATCCGGCGGGCGCCCTTCTCCATCCACACCTCGCTGACGAAGCTGGCGGCGAGTTGCGTCAGCTTCGCCGACGCACGCGCGTGCAGCCCCAGTTTATTGAGAATTGCCGTTTCGACACGGACCATTCGGTGCTCCTGTTCTTGGCCAGCTACGATGTCGTCAGCTTCATGACGCCGTCGTGGGCGCCGCTGACGGCCTTCTGCAAAATAATTTCCATCCCTTTCTCACGATACGTCAGAGCCCGCAGCAGCATCGGCAGGCTGAGTCCGGAAACGCCTTCGACGCGACCGGGTTCGAGCAGCTTGAGCGACAGATTGGCCGGCGTCGCGCCAAAGATATCGGTCATCACCAGAACGCCGCTGCCGCCGTCGACTTCTTGCAAGCGCCGGCGAGCCAGCGGCAGCAGGTCGAGCGGGTCATCCTGCCACGACACGCCCAGCTGGGCGATCAGCGGCGGCCGTTTGTTGAGGACATTACACGCGTTCTGGACCAGGCTTTCGCCAAAGCAACCATGCGATATCAGAAGGATTCCAATCATTACCGCCACCCCCAGCCAGCCAGACAGGCCGCCATTCTAAGCGATTCCCGGTCACTCGGCAGGATCCGTAAAGGTCTCATGGCATGACTTCGAGCGACTTCGGCTGGCCGCCGCTGTAGTCCAGCCGAGCGTGCATCGCGCGGCTGACCTGCAGGCGCCCGGCGGCGTCAATGCGCAGCACGTGCTCGACCTGCAGCGCCCGCGCCAGACGCGGCCAATCGCTGCCCGCGATGAACAGCGGCTTGCTGGCGACGTCAGACAGCGTGCCGGCGGCGACGCGCGGCGTGATCAGCACGGTCAGTGCCTGGCTAGCCGTCGCCGGCTGCGCGCTGTGTGGGTCGAGCAGATGGCTATAGCGCTGGCCGGCGACCTCGAAGTAGCGCTGGTAATCGCCCGAGGTGCCAATCGCCTCGCCATCGTCGAGTTCGAGAGTCGCCAGCGGACCCGGTTGCCGCGGATGCTGGATACCGACCCGCCAGCGCTGACCGTTCTTGCTGCCCAGCGCCAGGACGTTGCCGCCGATGTTGATCAGCGCGTTATGCACGCCCTGCTCCTTGAGAATCGCTGCCGCGCGGTCGAGCGCTACGCCCTTGAGGTAACCGCCGAAGTCGAGCGCCAGCGCGCGCTTTTCACTGCTGACTTCGAGACCATCGAGGTGCAGGTCGGCAATCCCCGGCCTGGCCGCCCGCCAGGCCGCCAGCGCGTCGGCGTCGGGCAGCGCCGCCGGCAGATCGTCGGACTGAAAACCCCAGAGAGCGATCAGGCGACCGATTCCGGGGTCGAACAGCCCCTCGCTGGCGAGCGACAGACGCTGCCCTTCGCCGATCAGTGCGGCCAGTTCGGGCGACACCGTTTGCGTCCGGCCGGCGGCGATGGCCTCGTTCAGCGCGCTCAGCTCGGAAGGCTTCCAGGCGTGGTAGCTGCGGTGCAGGCGGTCGAACTCGCGCAACACGGCGGCGGCGGCGGGACGCGCCGCGTCCTCCGGAAGTCCGGCGATCAGTAGCTCGACACGGGTACCAAAAACGAAAGCCTGCTGGTAATGCAAGGGCGCCTTGCCGCAGGCCGCCAGGCTCGCCAGCAGAACGAACAGGAAAACTAGGCGCCGGATGCGCACGCCCGCTCCAGCGCGGCGACGAACAGTTCGGCGGCGTCGAAGCCGGTCTGCTCGGCGATTTCGACGAAGCACGTCGGACTGGTGACGTTGATCTCGGTCAGCCAGTCGCCAATCACGTCGAGGCCGACCAGCAACAGGCCGCGCGCGGCGAGCACCGGCGCCAGCGTGCCGGCGATCTCGCGGTCACGGTCGCTCAGCGCGCGCGCCACGCCGCGGCCGCCAACGGCCAGATTGCCGCGCGTCTCGCCGGCCTTGGGAATGCGTGCCAGGCAATAGGGAACGACTTCGCCGCCGACGATCAGGATGCGCTTGTCGCCGTCGCTGATCTCGGGAATGTAGCGCTGCGCCATGATCGTTCTGGCGCCGTGGTGCGTCAGCGTCTCGACGATCACGTTACGGTTCGGGTCATCGTGGCGAACGCGGAAGATCTCGCTACCGCCCATGCCGTCGAGCGGCTTCAGGATGGTGTCGCGCTCGCGCTCGACGAAGGCGTGGATCAGCGCCGGGTCGCGGGCGACGACGCTGGCCACGGCAAACGACGCAAACTCGGCGACCGACAGCTTCTCGGAATGATCGCGCAAGGCCCGCGGCGAGTTGAAGACGCGCGCGCCCTCGGCCTCGGCGCGCTCGAGCAGCCAGGTGGTGGTGACGTATTCGGCATCGAAAGGCGGATCCTTGCGCATCAGCACGGCGCCGAAATCGCGCAGCGCGACGACGTGGCGATCGACCTCGACGAACCAGTCGTCATCGTCGGCGAGCATTTCCAGGTGCACCGCTTCGGCGCACACGCCGTGCACCGCCGACCAGTGGATCGCCGGCTGCTGGACCACCCAGATGGCGTGCCCGGCGGCCTGCGCGGCGCGCATCATGGCGATACTGGTGTCCTTGTAGGCCTTGAGCAAGGGCAAGGGGTCGACGACGAAGGCTATGCGCATGCGAGCTGCTCCTCAAGGGGCGCCGTGCGCTCGAGTTCGAGCGCCGCGGCGAGTTGCGCCAGGCGGGCAACGACGCCGTAGGCGTAGAAGCGGTTTGGCGCGGCGTCTGGATTCTGGCACTGGTCGGGCAGCGAACAGCTGGTCTCGAAAGCCAGCGGCTCGAAATGCATTCCCGGTACGTTCAGGCTTTCGTCGCGGCCGCGGCTGCCATGCACGCGGTAGAAGCCACCGACGACAAAGCGATCGATCATATACACCACCGGTTCGGCGACGCCGGCCTGATCACCGCTGCCGACCTGCTCGAAAGTATGCACGCCTTCCTGGATGATCACCTGCGAGACCGCCAGGCCTTCCTTGATCACCGACATCTTGTTGCGCTGTTTGCGATTGAGCGCGACCACCTGCGACGTGTCCTTGACGGTCATCACGGCCATTCCGTAGGTGCCGGCATCGGCCTTGACGACGACGTACGGCGTCTTGTAAATAGCGTACTCTTGGTACTTCTCGCGAATCAGCCCGAGCACCGCATCGACGTTGGCCGCCAGGCACTCCTCACCCTGCCGCTCGTGAAAATTGACCGCCTCGCAAACCGCGAAGTAGGGATTGATCCGCCACGGGTCGATGCCGATCAGGCGGGCAAAATCGCCGGCGACCTCGTCGTAGGCGGCGAAGTGGTTCGACTTGCGGCGCACCGCCCAAGCGGCGTGCAAGGGCGGCCGGACGAACTGCTCGTCGAGATCGCGCAGGATCGCCGGAATGCCGCTCGACAGATCGTTGTTGAGCAGGATCGCACAGGGGTCGAAGTCGTCAAGACCGAGCCGGTTTTGCCGGCGCAACAGCGGCTCGAGCAGCAGCGTCGACCCGTCCGGCAGGTCGACGGTCGTCGGCTTGACGACGTCCGGCGACAGCGAACCCAGGCGAACCTCGAGGCCGGTCAAACGCAGGATCTCCGGCAAGGCCTCGAGGAAACGGCTCTCGATCTCCAGCAGCGGCCCCTTGAGGGCAGTGCTTAGGTGCGGAACCATGGGCTTATCTCCTCCCCGTTGCCAGCGGGCTGCGCGGTGGCGAAGGCGGTTGCGGCTGCGGCTGCGGCGACAGCAGTGCGGGTAGCTCGGCCGACGATCTTACACCGGCCGCGGGCACGAAAGAACGGAAGGATTCCGGCAGCGGCGTCTGCTCGAGGCTGCGCTGGGTAAACAGGAAGCGACCATCGCAAACAAAACCGAGGTCGGCCCAGTCGACGCCGTTCAAGGCCAGCGCCAGCGCCTGCACATCGACCGTCGGATCGCGTGCAAAGATCGCCAGCACGCTGCCGTCGTAGTTCCGGCAGGGGTGCACAAAAAACGGCTGCTGGCGGCGGGTCTTGTTGTTCACATACACCCGCGGCTCTGGCGACTGATAATAGCCCCGCCCCCAGCGCCACCAGTTGGACTCGTCGAAGGCTCGTATGCGGCGCGCGATCAGGCGTTCCTTGTGTGGCCGCAGCGCCGCTGGCGGCGGCTCGCCCGGCTCGCACCAGAGCATCCGCCGGGTGTCGCCAGTGGCCACCGTCGCCGAACAGACGAAGCTGCGGTTGCCGTAATCGTCGTTGGCGTAGAGGTCGTCGGCGCCGGACACCGCGCCGACCTTGACGAAAGCGATGTCGTCCAGGTGCAGGCCGTAGTCGCCGCGCGTAAACAGCAGGTGGCCGGCACTCTCGACGAAATGGCGCTCGGCCCACTGCAGTCGCGTCAACCCGGCGATGCCGTCGGCGACGCCCTGCGCAGCGTAGCGCGTCAGGCGGGAGAAATTGTCGCGTTCGAAACGCCAGATCGCGCAATTCGGCGCGGCGTCGTCGAACAGCCGCGAGTCGCCGAGATCGACCAGGTCGGTAATCGTCCCGGCGGCGTAGAGCAGCCGGTTCAGCGGCACCGCCGAAGTCGCCTTCAGGAAATCGCGCGGCGTGATGAACACCAGCTCGCCGCCGGGCGCCAGATGACGCAGGCACTTCTCGATAAAAAACAGATAGAGATTGGCGCGCCCGTCGAGAACGCTGCCGCGGATGTTGGCACGCGCCGTCGCGGCGATGTCCTGATAGCGCACGTAGGGCGGATTGCCGATGATCGTGGCGAACACTTCATGCTCGGGCAGCGCAAAGAAATCCATCACGCGCGCGCCCACCGGCGCATGCCCGGGGTCGATCTCGATTCCCACCGCGAACGGGAAATGCTGCAGGAAGACACCGTCGCCGCACGCCGGCTCGAGCACCCGCCCGCGATTGCGCACCAGCGTGAGCATCAAGTCGACGATCGCGCTCGGCGTGAACACCTGCCCAAGACCCGCGATGTCGCGCGCCGCCGGCGCCGCCGCGTTCACCGCCATCGCCAGCCCGCTGTCGACAAAATCCCGATCACCGTCGGCGCGCGCATTTTCAACGGCCGCCCCAGGGCATCACCGGCACCGTCGAAATGCTGTTCGCTGGCGCGCCGTCGATCAGCTTGCGGCTGATCGCCAGGTAGACCAGGGTATTGTTGGCGGCGTCCCACATCCTGATGACGCGCGTCTCCTTGAACAGGATCGAGGTATCTTCGGCAAAGACCGTCGCCTCTTTCGGCAGCTTCGCCGGCAGGACGATCGGGCCGGTCTGCCGACACGCCAGCGAGAACTGCGAGGGGTCCTGCGCCAGACCGAAGGAGCCACTGACGCCGCCGGTTCGCGCCTGGCTGACGTGACACGTCACCCCCGACACCTTCGGGTCGGCAAAGCTGTCGACGCAAACCTTGTGGTTCGAACCAATCAGCTTCCATTCGGTGGTCACACAACCAACCTGCTCGGCGGCCGCCGCCGCACCGAAAAAAGCCAGCACGCCAGCGATCGCCAGGCGCTTGAGCAGATTCTGTTTTTGGAAAGTCGTCAATTCCTCGCTCCTTGACATGCGCAACGTGCCGGCAACACGCGCCGGCGCGTGCTTACTCGGGATGGGCGACCAGCGTCACATGGCTGATCTGCCCGACCGGCGAACCCCGGCGTGCGCGCAGGCCAAAATGGCGGTCCTCGGAGAGCAGCGTCTTGGTGCGGCCGCGCAGCGTTCCCTTGATCGTCACTTGGGCGCCCTGCGTGGCGATTACCGCACGCAGCGACTCGCCGTCGCGCAGGCCGATGATCTGCACACCCTTGCCGCTGCTCAGGCGTTTCATCTGCTCGAGCGGGAAGACCAGCAGGCGGCCGTCTTCCGACAGCGCCGCGAGATGGTCGCGCCCGGCCAGCCGCAGCAGCGGCAGGATGCTGGCGCCGTCCTCGACGCTGACGAAGGCCTTGCCAGCCTTCTGCCGCGACAGCAGGTCGCCGAAAGTGCAAACGAAGCCGTAACCAGAGGTCTTGGCGACCAGCAAGGGCTCGTCCGGGCGAGCGGTCAGCACGTGCGCGATCTTGCCGACGCCGAGTTCGGCGAAGGACGACAGCGGCGCGCCCATGCCGCGACCGTCGGGCAGGCTGGCGACGGCGACGGTGAACGCGCGTCCGGCAGTCGACACGATCACCAGCGAGTCGACCGAGCGGCACTCCTGCGCCGAACCGGCGCGGTCACCGTCCTTGAAAACGACGCCGGAAACGTCGAGGCCATGCCCCTGGCGAACGCGCGCCCAGCCCTTCTCGGAAATAATCACCGTCACCGGCTCATCGGCGACGGCAGCGGCTTCAGCGCGTGACGCCATCGTCGCAGTCTCAATGATCGTCCGCCGCGCGTCGCCGTGCTTCTCGGCGTCGGCCTTGATTTCGCGGATCACCTGCCGGCGCAGCAGCGCGTCGCTGCCGAGCAGCTTGAGCAAGCCCTCGCGCTCGCTGCGCAGCTTGGCCAGCTCCTGCTCGATGCGAATCCCCTCCAGCCGCGCCAACTGCCGCAGGCGGATTTCCAGGATGTCCTCGGCCTGCCGATCGGACAGCGCGAAGCGGGCAATCAGCGCCGCTTTCGGCTCGTCGGACTGGCGGATGATGCGGATCACTTCGTCGATGTTCAGGTAGACGATGTGCCGGCCTTCGAGAATGTGGATACGGTCGTCGGCTTTCTGCAGGCGAAACGCCGTGCGGCGGTGCACCGTCCGGATCCGGAAAGTACACCACTCGCCGATCAGGTCGAGCAGCGACTTCTGGCACGGCCGGCCGTCAATGCCGACAGCGACCAGGTTGATCGGCGCCGAGGTCTCGAGGCTGGTATGCGCCAGCAGCAGCGAGACGAACTCGCTACGATCGATGCGCGAGGTGCTTGGCTCGAAAACCAGGCGGACGTCGGCGTCCTTGCCCGATTCGTCGCGCGCGCGGTCAAGCTGCGACGCCATCAGCGCCTTCAGTTGCGCCGTTGACTGCTCGATCACTTTCTTGCCCGGTCGCGGCTGCGGGTTGAGCAGGACGCCTATTTCGGAGAGCACCTTGGCCGAAGAAACGCCCGGCGGCAACTCGGTGAACACCACTTGCCAGGCGCCACGCGCCATTTCCTCGATCTCGTAGCGGGCGCGTACGCGCAGGCTGCCACGGCCGCTGCGGTAGGCGGCGGCAATATCGCCCGGCGACGAAATGATCTGCCCGCCGCCCGGGTAATCGGGACCGGGAACGTATTCGAGCATCTCGTCGAGGCCGGCTTGCGGATGCTCGATCTTGTGGATCGCCGCGGCGGCGACTTCGCGCAGGTTGTGCGCCGGGATTTCGGTGGCCATCCCGACGGCAATTCCCGAGGCGCCGTTGAGCAACAGGAAAGGCAGGCGCGCCGGTAGAAACGCCGGTTCGTCGAAAGAGCCGTCGTAATTCGGCTGGAAATCGACCGTCCCTTCGCCGAGTTCGCCGAGCAACAGCTCGGCGATCGCCGTCAGGCGCGCTTCGGTGTAGCGCATGGCGGCGGCGTTGTCGCCGTCGCGCGAGCCGAAATTGCCCTGGCCATCGACCAGCGGGTAACGCAACATGAACGGCTGCGCGACACGGACCATCGCGTCGTACGCCGAGGTATCGCCGTGCGGGTGGTATTTGCCGATCACGTCGCCGACGACGCGTGCCGACTTGACCGGCTTGGCGGTCGCCGACAGCCCGAGTTCACGCATCGCGAAGAGCACCCGCCGCTGCACCGGCTTGAGGCCGTCCTTGACGTCGGGCAGCGCGCGGCCCTTGACGACGGCGATCGCGTATTCGAGGTAATCGCGCGCCGCCGAGTCATGCAGCAGGATGCTGTCGTCTTCGTCGTCGGCGGCCAGCGCTGGCGAGTCCGGTGGCGCGGGTGGCACGGGTGGCGCCGGTGGCGGTGCCAGCGGCGGCAGTTCGCTAAACAGGTCTGGCGTCGAGTCGTCCTTGATCACGTTCAGCTGGCCCTCACACTTCGGCGCCGATCAGCGCGCCGTTATCTTCCATCCACGCCCGCCGGCCCGCCGACTCGCTCTTGCCCATCAACATCTGCATCACCGGCCTGGCCGCTTCGGCGCCCGGCATGCGGATGCGCATCAGGCGGCGCGTATCGGGCGACATCGTCGTTTCCCAGAGTTGCTCCGAATTCATTTCGCCGAGGCCCTTGAAGCGCGAGATGCCGACCGCTTCGGGCTTGATCCCCTCGAGCCGCAGGCGATCGAGCGACGCTTCGCGCTCGGCGCTGTCGAGCGCATAGATCTTGCGCGGCGGCCGGTTCTTGCCATGACCAGGGACGTCCAGGCGATAGAGCGGCGGCTGCGCGAAGTACAAATGACCAGCGGCAATCAGCTTCGGAAAATGGCGGTAGAACAGCGTGCACAACAGGACGCGGATGTGCGAACCGTCGACGTCGGCGTCGGTCATGATCACCACCTTGCCATAGCGCAGGTTGGCCAGCACCGAGTCGGCCGCGCTCGCCGGATGCGGATCGATACCGAGCGCGACGGCGATATCGTGCACCTCGCGGTTGGCGAACAGACTGCCGGCATCGACCTCCCAGGTATTCAAGACCTTGCCGCGCAGCGGCAGGATCGCCTGCAATTCCTTGTCGCGGCCGGCTTTCGCCGAGCCGCCGGCAGAGTCGCCTTCGACCAGAAAGATCTCGTTGCGACGGCTGTCCTCGCTCTGGCAATCGGAAAGCTTTCCCGGCAGGATCGCGACGCCCGACTGCTTGCGCTTCTCGACCTTCTGGCCGGCGCGGGCGCGCGCTTGCGCGGCACGGATCGCCAGGTCGGTGATTTTCTTGGCGGCATCGGGATGCTCGTTGAGCCACAACTCCAGGGGATCGCGCAGCATGCGCGCGACCAGTGCGACCGCGTCGCGCGAATTCAGGCGCTCCTTGGTCTGCCCCTGAAACGACGGATCGAGCATGCGCACCGCAAGAACGAAGCTGGCGCGCGAGAAGACGTCCTCGGCGGCGAGCTTGACGCCCTTCGGCAGCAGCGCGTGATGATCGGCGAAACTCTTGACCGATTCGAGCACCGCCTGCCGCAGACCGGCCTCGTGCGTACCGCCGGCGGGTGTCGGAATCAGGTTAACGTACGATTCGCGCGCCAGGCCGCCGTCGGCCGTCCAGCAGATCGCCCAGGACGCGCCCGAGCCGACCGGGAAGTTCTCGTCGCCTTTGCGCGCGTACTTCTCGCTGCTGAATACCGGTGCGACGAGCTCGCCGTCGATCTGCTCGCTCAGATACTGCAGCATGCCGCTGGCGAAACACCATTCGGTCGTCGCGCCGCCCTCGACGTGCAGTGAAACCTGCAGGCCGGGTAGCAGCAACGCCTTGCTGCGCAGCAGGCGCTCGAGCGGCGGCGCCGGGATCAGCGGCGAATCGAAGAAGACCGGGTCGGGCCAGGCGCGCACGCGCGTCCCCGAGGCCTTCTTCGGCGCGTCGCCGACGCGCTGCAGCGGTTCGAGCAGAGCGCCGCTGGCAAAAGCCAGCCGGTGGCGCGCGCCACCGCGGACGACCTCGACCTCGAGCCGCGTCGACAGCGCGTTGGTCACCGAAACGCCGACGCCGTGCAGACCGCCCGAGAAACGATACGCCGAGTCGTGGTCGTCCTTGCTGAACTTGCCACCGGCGTGCAGCTGGGTGAACACCACTTCGACCGTCGGTACGCCTTCGAGCGGATGAACCTCGACCGGAATACCGCGACCGTCGTCCTCGACGCTGACCGACTGGTCGCTGTGCAGCGTCACCTCGATGCGTTTGCAATGGCCGCCGAGCGCCTCGTCGGCGGCGTTGTCGATCGCTTCCTGAATGATGTGCAAGGGACAGTCGGTACGCGTGTACATCCCGGGACGATGGCGCACCGGCTCCAGCCCCTTGAGGACAGCGATCGATTCTGCGGTGTAACTCATAGTGCGCTGATTTCTCCAGCAAGGCGCTCGGCAACGGCAGGCGGTCAGTGGCGCTGCTCGCGGTGGCCACCAGCCCACGCTTCGCAGCAGGCTTCCTGGCCGGCAGTGGCAACAACCCGCCACCCTGCCCAACCCGGCCAAATGCAAGAACGCCAGAGCAAAGTCCGGCGCGCCAATGTTTCGAGCTGCGGAGTGTACTACCGAATGCGAGTGAAGCAATCGATATGGCCGGCGATCCATTGCTTCAAGGGTGCAGCAGAGTCCGGCTCCATCGCTCGCGCGATCGGCGAACCGAGTAAGCCGTCGCCGGCAAACGAAGGCAAAACGTTCAGGCAACAGGTCGAAGCTGGCTGGCGGCACGTCGCCACGGCCGCCGATACCGTGCGCAGCTTCAGCACCGCCAAATGACCACAAGACTCCGCCGACCACCCCACCCCGTCACTGCGAGGAGCGCAGCGACGCGGCAGTCCAGCAGCCACTTTGGCCAGTGATCGTGCCCCTCGATTCGTGCGGCGTCGACCTACGCGAAAAGCCGTGCTCTGTCCTCCGTGCTCTCCGCGCGTTGCCGCGCGCTTGTGGACCCCGCGCGTTTTGCTGACTGACCCAGCGCGTTGTAATGAAGAAGAAATAGCGGAGCCACTTCCGGTCGTACAATGACGCCGTCGCACGCGAAGTGCGGCGGCGTTCTCTTGTCGGGGTAGAGCATCCTTTCGTGACAAAAGAAATTCACCATGACTGGCCGCGATACTGGCTGCCGGTCAACGAGGCTTTGACGCTCGAGACTGACGGCTTCCCGCCCGACCCCGAGGACACTTTCGGTCGTCACTACAATCCTCTGCTTCGACGACTGGATGCTCTCCGTGAGGAACCGATTCTGGTCCTCCTGGGCGAACCCGGATGTGGCAAATCGACTGCCCTCGACGATGAAGCTCGGCAGCTGCGCGCGGCCGGCGAGCGCGTTCATCACGTCAAGCTCGAGACCTGCGCCGCCGCGGATCTCGTTTCCATCGTCTTCCAAGCCCAAGAGGTGCGGGATTGGTGTCGAGGATCTGGCAGGCTGTTCCTGCTCCTGGACAGTCTTGACGAGTGCCGTCTGACGCTGCCCATGCCCAATGTGGTCAGTATCCTGATGCGGGAACTCGAGCACCTGCCGACGGAAAGGTTGCTTCTGCGCCTGAGTTGCCGAACCACGGAATGGCCGCGGGGTGTCGAGGACAAGCTGGCGCGTCTCTGGGCGACGGGCGCGGAGAACTCTGAGCCTGAACGACAGGAGATCGAGAGCCAACCAGAAGCGCCATGGAAGAAGAGCGACAGCGCACCCGTTTGCGAACTGGTCCCGCTGCGCCGAAAAGATGTCGAACAGGCGGCGCGAGATTGTCTCGTCGATCCGGCACACTTCCTGACGCAGGTGCATCGGCGCGACATCGAGGCTTTCGCAGCTTTGCCGAACACCTTGCGCATGCTCTTGAGCATTTACACCATTGACGGCAGTCTGCCGGATGCGAAAGCCGACATATTTGCTCGCGGATGTACCCTGCTGGCTGACGAGCGTTCTCCGAATCGCCTTCAGGCCGGTATTCAAGGAGGGCTGAGCGCTGTTCAGCGCCTGGCAGTAGCGGGCCGCATTGCGGCCATGCTGTTGCTGGGAAGCCGGCAGTCGCTGTGGCTGGGAAATGAGCTGCAGATCGCCGCGGACGACCTCTCACCGCGGGAGGTTTACGGCGATGGCGAGCGCGCTGACCGCTTCACTTTCTGCATCGACCACAAGGTCCTGACCGAGGTGCTGAACAGCACTCTATTCACGGCGAAGGGAAGTCAGAAACTCGGTTTCGGACACCAGAGCTGGGCAGAGTATCTGGCCGCAGCCTACCTCTCAGAACGCGTTCAAGACGCAGAGCGGTTGCTCTCTTTGCTCCGCTGGGCGGAAGACGGCCGCATTCCGCCAAGACTGTCGGAACTGGCGGCCTGGTTGGCGAGCTTGTCGTTGCCCGTTTTTGATGCCTTGGCGAATACCGAGCCGGCTCTCCTATTGAGGAGCGATCTGGCGCGGCGTGACGGGGTGAGAAAGGAAAAGCTGGTAGGCGGAGTCCTGGCGGCCGTTCAGGCGGAGGACCCAACTGTTTGGCGCTGGGAAAGTCGAAGGAACTTCTCGAAACTCGCATACCCCGGTCTTGCCGAACAGTTGCGTCCGTGGATTGCCGATCGCAGCTTGCGCGAAGACGTTCGTGCTGCTGCGCTGCAGATCGCATTGGCTTGCAAAGTGACGCAACTCACCGAACTGGCAGCAGAACTGGCGTTGGCGGCCGACGAGAGGCCACGCATTCGCCATGCCGCTGCCCGCCTGGTGGCGGGGCACGCTGATGCCGAGCAACTGGCACGCTTGCGGCCACTGGTCGTCGGCCCAACCGCCACGGAAGACCTGCAGTCCATCCTGTTGACTCGCCTGTGGCCTGATCACGTGAGCACGCGCGAACTGTTTGCGACAAGTAACTTTGCTGGCAGTTGGCAATGCCTGGGCGACTACCGCTACGCGGCTGACCAATTGCTCGATCGCTTCAACGCCGTCGATGTCGTTGTGGCGCTGGAGTGGCTACGGGGGACAGTGCCTTCCCATGTCGACCTTGACGGCAATCGCCTGGCCAACGCCATTGCCGCGCGCGCTTGGGAGCTGTTGGATGATCCCCGCGTGATGCACGTTTTTTCCCGCGTCGTGTGGCAATGCAGGAAGCGTCATGAGCGGATCTTCAAACGGCTGGGAGAGCGCACGGACGATGCGCATCCTTTCTCGGCCGACAGTGAAAAGAGAAGGCGTCTGCTTCTCGCCGTTCTGCCCTTGGTTGACCAGCCGGAGAGTGAGGTAATCGATCTGGCTTACGTTGCGGACCGACTGCTGTTCGATGAAGATCTGCCGTGGCTGCTGGATCAATACGAGCATGCGCACAACGACATGTTAAAGGCGCGACTGGCTCAGTGTGTTCGGGTTCTCTTCTCGCCAAGCGCCGATGGTCACTGGAGCGACCGTCCGGTCGATGTTGCTTGCCGCGATGCACCCAATTCGCTTTCGCCGTTGGCGGATGTGGTCTCTGCCTTCATGGCGCCGATTTACTTCGGTAGCGATGCCGAAACGAGCGCCCGTGACATCTACCAGCGCCGGCTTAGCTTTGTAAAATCCTGGTCCGAGGTGCTGAATCCCCCGCCTGCCGCCAGGGTGCGAAGCGACTTGGCCGACTTCGTTTCAGGCGAAACGGGGACCTGGATGCGCCTTTGGCCTGACCTTTGCTTGGCGGATGATGCCGTCGAGTACCCGCACTTTTGGTGCCAGATTACAAAGGCTCCCGGTTGGCTGCGCGCCAGTTCCGAGGAAAGACGACAAATCGTCGACTGCGCTGCCGCCTGGGCGATGGAGATATCGCAGTCTGAGGTGGTGGAGTTGTCGCTGCCGGTTGAAACCGTGTCTGAATTGCACGTTGGCCTCTGGCTTGCCCTCGCTCTGCTGGCGCATCAGCGTCCTCATGTCTTGCAGAAAACCGCGGCAGAACGATGGTCGATCTGGATTCCCGCACTGGTATTCTTTCCACTTGATCACGGCGAAAATAGCCGCGGGATGCTCCTGAAGATCGCTCGCGACAAGAGTCCCGACGTCGCACTGGCCGAAATCGACCGCAAACTCGACCACGAAATCGCCACTGGACGCACTTGCTTGAGCGGGCTGGATGATCTGCAAGCGATCTGGTCTACAGAAACCGCCGAACTTGTTTGTCGGCACTTGCAGTCGCTTCACGCTCCAGCGCAGCGCCGGGCCTTTCTGAAGGTGCTGCTCGATCAGAAGCAACCCGAAGGCGTGACGCTTGCCCTCGCTGACTTCGGCCGAGCCGCGGATAGTCAGGATGAAACGCAACGGCAGTCGTCGTTCGAGATTGCCGAGTTGCTGATGGAGCACGTACCGAGCGAGTCGTGGCCGGTTCTCTGGGCCCGCTCGCAATCCGACGCCGTCTACGGCGACGCACTCTTGACTCGTCTGGCTCCTCGATGGCGGTGGGACGCCTCCTGGCTGGTGGAGCTTCAGGAGGCGGACTTGAGCGAATTATATGGATGGCTGGAGGAGCATTTTCCGGCGGAAGGTGATCCGCCACATCGTTCAAGACAGCCTTACACGCCAACCCCTCGCGATGACCTCGCCGACCTGCGCGAGTCCTGCATTCATCGACTGGCGGCCTTGGGTACCGCTCAAGCGGTTGAGGAAATCGAGCGCCTGGCAGAGCGATTTCCCGGTCAGCCCCGTTGGCGCGAGCTTCTGCACGCGGCGCGCGCCGCGCGGCGCGAAAAGGAATGGCATCCGCTTTCTCCGCAAAGCTTGATCACCTTTGTTCAAGAGACGGACAAGCGCTTTGTTCGCGACGCGGCCGAACTGAGCGTGGCTGTGATCGCCTCGCTGGAACGGCTTCAGCAGCTGTTGCAGGGCGATACGCCGCTGGCGCCTTTTCTCTGGAACGTGGCGAAAGATGGGCGTTCGGGCAGACCGAAGAGCGAGGACCGCCTCTCGGACTTTGTGCTGCAGCATTTGCGCCGCGATCTCCCCGGCGCGGTCATCGATCGTGAAGTGCAGGTACGCAACGTCCAAGAAAGCCGTATCGGCGAACGTACGGACCTAAAGGTGGAAGCACGCACGAAGAATGGGGCACCGATCGTGGTGATCGTCGAGTCCAAGGGTTCCTGGAACCGCGACTTGATGACTGCCATGCGCACCCAGCTCAAGGAGCGCTACCTTCAAGCCCATGGTTGGCGGCAGGGCATCTACCTGGCCGGCTATTTCGACTGCGACTTCTGGTCAGGCGATGACCGCAAAAAGCAAGTAGCTCGGACGAACAGTGACAACTGGGAAGCCCTGCAGGAGAGGCTGGCAAAGCAAGCGACTGAACTGTCCGACTCCAGGTGTCAGATTACTGCGCTGGTGCTAGATATTCGCCACCCGCGGTAGACGGATTAAACCTCGGATGTCACTCGGCCTCTGTCTATGTGTTGATCAGTTACGCTGGGCCCTGATCAAGATTCCTCGGCCCAAACCATTCTCGGTTGAAACGATGGCCGAGGCCGACGCTGTAGCTTGTAGGAAGAGCGCACAGAAACGGCGTCTTGACTATTGCCCAAGGCATAGGGGAAGACCTGGACCCGCACGTTTTCGACCCCTGCCTTGGCTGCAAGACGAACCGGCCGCGCGATTCGGCCTGAAACGTTGGCACACTTTCCAGCGGGTCGCGTCGTCTGCGGCCTCCGGAGGAAAACCGCTTGCCCAACGGGGCAGCGCGAGACCATAACCGGCACCGGCCATAGTCGTCTCTCGGCTGTGCTACGCCATCGCCTTACGCCGGCTCGGCCAGCCAGGCATCGCGTGGCAGATCGGCAGTACCCGGGGTGATCAGAAAACGCGAAATGGCTGCCGGATTCATCAGCCCAATGCCGCCGTTCGCGAGTCGGTAGTTCATCACCGGTCGTTCAAAAAAGCTGGTCAGATTCATCAGACGCTCGGCGAGCGCTGCCTTGCGAACGCCTTCGGCGAGCGTGTGCAGCACGTGGCCGCCGTTGAAGAAGAAATCGATCCGAACCTTGAAGTGTTCGCCTTCGAAGCTGCCGCTAAATGGCTCCGTGAGCTGCTCGGGCGTCAGCGCGGTCAGTTCCAGGTTGAGCGGACTCGCCACGTAGGCGCTGAGATCTTTGGCCGCTGCAAATTCGACGCAGGCGATCGACGCCCGCGCGAAGACTTCGGTCTGCGCTTCCGAGCCAATGATCAGTGGCTTGCCGACGAACATCTGGCTGCTCCGTCGGAGGCTGTCGATGGTCCGCTCGAGTGCCGCCTCGTCAGTCTGCAAGAAGCGGCGAGCGCGGTTGGCCGTAGTTATGACGGTAATGCCGATCGCCATGTCCAACTCCCCTCAAAGTAAGTGGTTGCCGGCGCTCAATCGGCGCCGCGATTCTGGCCCTGTACCCACAGCACGTCGCCGCGGCCGCCCGCCTTGTTCAGCGCGCGGCCCAGGACAAACATCAGATCGGACAAGCGATTCAGGTACTTGCGGGAAAAGTCGGAAACCTGCTCGGTGGCCGCCAGGTGTACGACCTGGCGCTCGGCGCGGCGGCAGACGGTGCGCACCAGATGGGCGACCGCGGCAGCGCGCGTGCCACCCGGCAGAATGAAATCCTTGAGCGGCGACAGGTCTTCGTTGAAGCGCTCGACGAGGCCTTCGAGACGCTGCACCTGCGGCTCGGAGATCATGTTCATCCCGGGAATGCACAATTCGCCGCCAAGATCGAAGAGGTCGTGCTGAACGCCGGTCAGCGCCTGCCTGATATCGTCGGGCAGCTCTTCGGTCAGCAGCAGGCCGAGCGTTGAGTTGAGCTCGTCTACCTGACCAATGGTCTCGATGCGCAAGCTGTCCTTGCCGACGCGCGTGCCGTCGCCGAGGCCGGTCGTGCCGGCGTCGCCGGTACGCGTGACGATTTTCGAAAGTCGGTTGCCCATGATCGCGTTCCTGACAGAAGGTAAAGCGCGATTATAGCTGAAGGTCAAAGGTGGTCTTGCTCAGGCACCTGACCGGGCCAGGCGCTGGCGCTGGCGACGCGTAGCGCAGCGGCGCGGCGACGAAGGCCGGCCTCAGTTGCTGGCGAAGACCTTGCAGAACCGCAGCTCTTCGGGGTACGGAAAGAAATCCTCGACATGGCCGGCGCGGATTTTTTCCTGCGCTCCCTGCCAGAACTTCACGTTCAGCAAGTCCCGGTGGTACTTGAGGAAGGCCGAGCGCACTTTCGGCGAGCCGAGCAGGAAGCTGGCGAACTCCTCCGGGAAGACGTCGTGCCGACCGACCGAGTACCAGGGCTCGCTGGACATTTCCATTTCCGGGTACGGCGCTTCCGGAATGACCCGGAAGTTGGTGTCGGTCATGTATTCGATTTCGTCGTAGTCGTAGAACACGACGCGGTCGTAACGCGTGACGCCGAAGTTCTTCCACAGCATGTCGCCCGGGAAGATGTTGGCGCACGCCAGTTCGCGGATGGCGCTGCCGTACTCATGCACGGCGTGGTCGATCTGCTCGGGGGTCGCCGAATCCAGGTAGATGTTCAGCGGCGTCAAACGCCGTTCGATGTACAGGTGCTTGATCACCAGGTCGTCGCCGTCCTCCTCGATCAGCGACGGCGCCAGCGTGCGGAAGGCTTCGAGCAGTTCGTCCGAAAAACGCGCCTTCGGTAGGGCCACATGCGAGAACTCGAGCGTGTCGGCCATCCGGCCAACGCGGTCCACCTGCTTGACCAGCAGGTATTTGCGCTTGACCGTGGCGCGATCCATTTCCTTCGACGCACCGAAGACGTCCTTGATCAGCTTGAAAACGTAGGGATACGACGGCAGCGTGAACACCAGCATCACCAGACCGGCAATACCCGGGGCGATGACGAACTGGTCTTGCGAGTGGCGAAGATGCTGCTTGAGGTCGCGGAAAAACAGGATCTTTCCCTGCTTACCAAGGCCGAGCATGGTGTACAGCTCCGACGGCGGCTTGCCTGGCATGATGCTGCTCAGGAAATGCACGTATCCCGACGGCACCTCCATATCGACCATGAAATAAGCGCGCGACAAGGAGAACAAGACGCTGATCAGCCAGCTGTCGAGCAGGATGGTGTCGAGCACCAGCTTACCTTCCGGCGTATGCAGGACCGGCACGGCGAACGGGTACTCGCGATGGCCGTTGATCGCCTTGCCGAAGACGTAGGCGCCCTTGTTGCGATAGAAAGCCGAGTGCAGAACGCGGATCTGCGCGTTGGCCTCGGCCGCCGGCCACTCGCCGAGACGCTCTCGGCAGGTGCGCATGATGAAGTCAACGTCGCGGTCGAGGTCCTCGAAGGGGCGCTGCCAGTCGAAGTCAAGGATCACCTGTTTGATCGTCGCACGCAGGCCGCCTTGCGCCGGATAGTAGCTGCGGTAGGTCGGTGGAGACGCCTGCAGGTACTCGGTCGACACCGCCGGGCGGGCAAAAATGTAGTCGTTGTTGAAATACGTCCGCGCCAGGATCTTCGAGCACACCGAGTTGAAGAAGGTCTCGGCGAGTTCCGGCTGTTTGTGGTTGATCAGCTGGCCGATGTACAGCAGCTTGAGCTGCTGCCACGTCGCATCGTCGATCGACGCGGCGCCGAAATCGGCAGCCAGCAACTCGGCGGTCTCGGTAACGCGCTCATCGTAGGAGCGGATACGCTCGCGGACGGCGACGTGCACGCCCTTCCAGTCGGCGGCTTCGAAGAGCGCCTGGGCTTCCCGGCCGTAGCGCCGGATCAGTTGATAGTGCCGACTGAAGCCGTCGATCATCGCTTCGGCGATACGTCGAGCGAGTACGTTTTCAACAGTGGAGATGTCCATTGGGCTGCTCATCAGGTCTGACTGAAGCGATTGTAGCATCGCCACTGCTGCGCCGCACCATGCGCAAGCGACCTCGCAAAAACGCCGCCAGGCAAGCGCCGACGCCGCCCTCGCGGACGTGGCCGAGCCCCGACACCCGCGCTCGCGCTGGCCAAGCGCCTGCTTTTACCGCATAATCGCGGGCGGTGCCGCAGGAGAATTTGCTACAGACAAATCCTTCGTGCCCACGTATCCAGCATCGTCCGATGCGCAGGTCCCGAAGCACCGCAGGCGCTGCCCGGCGCCGGTGCCGACCGACCCATCGGCTACACCAAACCACACTATATGGAGTTGGCATGAGCGCAAGTTTGATCAAAGTTCCACAAGGCGGCCAGAAAATCATTCCCGGGGAAGCCATCCCGAACAACCCGATCATCCCGTTCATCGAAGGCGACGGCATTGGCATCGACATCACGCCGGTGATGATCAAGGTCGTCGACGCGGCGGTTGCCAAGGCCTATGGCGGCCAGAAGAAAATCGCCTGGATGGAAGTTTACGCTGGCGAGAAGTCAACCCAGATGTACGGTTCCGACGTGTGGTTGTCGGCCGAGACGCTCGACGCGCTCAAGGAATACTCGGTTTCGATCAAGGGCCCGATGACCACGCCGGTCGGTGGCGGCATTCGTTCGCTGAACGTCGCCCTGCGCCAGGAACTCGATCTCTACCAGTGCGTTCGCCCGATCCACTACTTCCGTGGCGTTCCCTCGCCGCTCAAGGATCCGACGAAGACCGAGATGGTGATCTTCCGCGAAAACACCGAGGACATCTACGCCGGTATCGAATTTCTGTCGGGATCCGACGCCGCCAAGAAGCTCATCAAGTTTCTGCAGGACGAAATGGGCGTCAAGAAAATCCGCTTCCCGGAAACCTCGGGTATCGGCATCAAGCCGATTTCCAGGGAGGGCACCGAGCGGCTGGTGCGTGCCGCCATCAAGTACGCGATCGCCAACAAGCGCAAGTCGGTGACCATCGTGCACAAGGGCAACATCATGAAGTACACCGAAGGCTCGTTCCGTGACTGGGCGTACGACCTGGCCAAGAACGAATTCGGTGGCGTCGAGCTCGACGGTGGCCCGTGGCTCAAGCTCCCCGACGGGATCATCATCAAGGACTCGATCGCCGACGCCTTCCTGCAGCAGATCCTGCTGCGCCCGGCCGAATACGACGTGATCTGCACGACCAACCTCAACGGCGATTACATTTCCGATGCCCTGGCCGCACAGGTCGGCGGTATCGGCATCGCGCCGGGCGCCAACATCTCCGACCTCTACGCGTGCTTCGAAGCGACGCATGGCACGGCACCGAAGTACGCCGGCCTCGACAAGGTGAACCCGGGTTCGTTGATCCTCTCCGCCGAAATGATGCTTCGCCATCTCGGCTGGCTCGAAGCCGCCGACCTGATCATCAAGTCGATGGAAGCGGCGATCGGCGACAAGGTCGTGACCTACGACTTCGCGCGGCTGATGGAAGGCGCCACCGAAGTCTCGTGCTCGGCATTCGGCGACGCGATGATCGAGCGCATGTAAGCGCTGCTGCTCGACCTGCAACACTGACAAGGCCCCCGCAAGGGGGCTTTGTCGTTGCCCGGCCGAACGCTCTGCACCGGCGCCAACCCTTCCGGCTCACGCCCATGACGACATCGACAAAACCCCTGGCCGGCCTGACGGTCATCGAACTCGGCAGCCTGATTGCCGGCCCCTTCGCGGCGCGCATCATGGCCGAATTCGGCGCCGAGGTGATCAAGATCGAATCGCCCGATGGCGGCGACCCCTTGCGCAAGTGGCGCAAGCTCTACCAGGGCACGTCGCTGTGGTGGTACGTGCAGTCGCGCAACAAGAAATCGCTGACGATCAATCTGAAGCACCCGGCCGGTCGCGAGATCGTGCACCGCCTGGTTGCCGAAGCCGACATCGTGGTCGAGAACTTTCGCCCCGGCGTCCTCGAAAAACTCGGCCTGGGCTGGCCGGAGCTGTCGGCGATCAACCCCGGCCTGGTGATGCTGCGCCTGTCGGGCTTTGGCCAGAGCGGGCCGCTGGCGCAACAACCCGGCTTTGGCGCGATCGGCGAATCGATGGGTGGCCTGCGTTACGTGACCGGCTTCGCCGACCGACCGCCGGTCAAGACCGGCATTTCGATCGGTGACTCGATCGCCGCGCTGTGGGGTGTCATCGGCACACTGATGGCCTTGCGTCACAAGGAGCACAACGGCGGCCAGGGGCAGGTGGTCGACGTCGCGCTGTACGAAGCGGTTTTCGCGATGATGGAGTCGCTACTCCCCGAATTCGACGTTTTCGGTTTCGTTCGCGAACGCACGGGCAACATCATGCCCGGAATCACCCCGTCGAACACGCACTCGACGCTGGATGGCAGGCACGTCACGATCGGCGCCAATGGCGACGCGATCTTCAAGCGATTGATGCTCACCATCGGCCGCACCGATCTCGCCGATGACCCGCAACTGGCCGACAACGCCGGCCGCGACGGGCGTCGTGACGAGCTCTACGCGGTCATCGACAGCTGGGTTGGCGCGCGTCCGGAAAACGAAGTGCTGCGCACCCTGGCCGCCGCCGACGTCCCGGCGTCGCGCGTTTTCTCGGCGGCCGACATGGTCGCCGACCCGCAGTATTTGGCCAGGCAGATGATCGAAACGGCGACCCTGCCCGACGGCAAGGCGTTCAAGATCCCGGGCATCGTTCCGAAACTGTCGGAAACGCCGGGCAGTACCGAATGGCTGGGACCCAAGCTCGGCGAACATACCGACGAGACGCTGCAGCGACTCGGCTACTCGGCCGCAGCGATCGCCGCCCTGCGCGAAGCCGGCACCATCTGACGCGGCTCGTCGGCGCGCGGCCAGAGCCTACGAAAACTCGTAGTCGAGTCGTCCGATGCGTCCTTGCCAGTACGGTTTTGGCCCCCCTGGCAGCAACCAGCGAACCTCGCCACGCATCGGCACGCACATCCCGTGCTGCTGTTCATGGTCCGACCACAGCCCTTCCCACGGCAGCGAGACAAAGCGGCCGGCAAGCAGACAGGGACGCGCGTCGGCGCGCACCGACTCGACCAGTCCAGCGTCGTTGAAGCAGAACAACAAAGACACGCTGAGTTCGCCATCGCGCAGCGTCGCGGTCGCCGAGTGCGCGTCGACGGCCTGCCAGCTGACGCCCTGACTGGGCAGCAGCGCCGTCGGGTAGCAGACGGCTTCGGCCAGGTAGCGCAGCAGCTCGGCCTCGGCGATGGCGCCCTTGCCGTGCTGCTTGCCCAGCGGCAACAAGCCGAGCAGCGCCGGATGAAGCGTTCCCTCACCCGCCACGTAGGCATCATGGACATGCACCGTAACGCCCGGGGCGACGCGTACCCGTGCGTCCCAGAGAAAGCCCGGCCGGCGCGTGCACACCTGCTGGCCCGAGGTAAATGGCTTCCAGTTGTCGCTACTCTTGCCGATGTTGAGGCGCCCGGCATGCTCGACGCGCAGCCCGCGAACGATCGGCTGCCCGGCCGTCAGCGCCAGGCGAAAGTAGCGTTGCACGGGTTCTGGCAGCCGCTGCAGCTCGCGCGCCTCAAAACGGTCCGGCTTGACCGTTTGCCTGGCGGCCTGCAGGCCGGCGCGCAGCCCGCGCGTCGCCGCCGCCCAGCGCACGGCACCGATGATCGATAGGCCAACAAAGGTCAGCACGGCGACAAATACGACAGTCAGCAATAAATCCATTTCCAGCACCCATGTTCGTGTCGAAGCAGGCAGCCGCCATTACTCGCGGACGCGACCTGCACCGTTCGGACGCGCTCTACAAGCGGCCGATCGCAAAGTACTCGAGCCCGGCCCGGCGAGGCACGGCCGGGTCGTAGAGATTGCGGCCATCGAAGATCGCCGGCGTCTTGAGCGCCGCCTTGATCGCCGCGAAATCGGGCGCGCGAAACTCCTTCCACTCGGTGACGATGGCCAGCACGTCGGCGCCCTGCAGCGCCGTCATCGGTGTTTTGACGAAGGCGATTCGCGTTTCACCGGCAAAGATGCGCTGTGCCTCGTGGCTGGCCACCGGGTCGTAAGCACGCACGCGCGCGCCGCGCGCCAGCAGGTCGGTGATCAGCACCCGGCTCGCGGCTTCGCGCATGTCGTCGGTGTTCGGCTTGAACGCCAGGCCCCACAGGGCAATGGTCTTGCCCGACAGGTCGGCACCGAGGCGTTTGACGATCTTCTGCGTGAGGACGCTTTTCTGGGCGTGATTGGCGTCTTCGACGGCCTGCAGCACCTTCAGCTCCTGGCCCGCCGCGCGCGCCGTACGAATCAGCGCCTGCACGTCTTTCGGAAAGCACGAGCCGCCGTAACCGGCACCGGGATAGAGAAAGTCGAAGCCAATCCGCGGATCGGAGCCAATCCCTCGGCGCACCAGTTCGATATCGGCGCCCAGACGTTCGCTGAGGTTTGCCAGTTCGTTCATGAAGCTGATACGCGTCGCCAACATCGCGTTGGCTGCGTATTTGGTCAGCTCGGCGCTGCGCACGTCCATCACCAGCAAGCGATCGTGGTTGCGCTGGAAGGGTGCGTAGAGTTCGCGCATCACGTCGATCGCCCGCGCGTCTTCGGCACCGACGACGATCCGGTCGGGCTTCATGAAGTCCTCCAACGCCGCTCCCTCCTTGAGGAACTCGGGGTTGGAGACGACGCTAAAGTCGAGCGCCGACGCGCGCGCCGCAAGTTCTTCGGCGATCGCCGCGCGCACCTTGTCGGCGGTGCCCACCGGCACCGTCGATTTGTCGACCACCACCTTGTATTCGCTCATGAACTGGCCGACCTTGCGCGCCGCCGCCAGGACGTACTGCAGGTCGGCCGAACCATCTTCATCGGGCGGCGTGCCGACGGCGATGAACTGCAGCAGGCCATGCGCGACGGCGTCTTCGACGTCGGTGGTGAAGCGCAGCCGGCCGGCTTCGACGTTTATCCTGACCATCGCCTCGAGGCCAGGCTCGAAAATCGGGATGCCGCCGGCCTGCAGAATACGAATCTTCTCGACGTCCACATCGAGACAAAGGACGTCGTTGCCAACGTCGGCCAGACACGTTCCTGAAACGAGACCGACGTAACCGGTGCCGATAACGGTGACTTTCATTTAAACAATCTCCTGGTGCGACGAATCATGAAGCAAGTGCGCAAATAGCACGGGTTCGCAAGGATCCGGACAGCCGAATCGCCGCTCGTTCAGCGACTCAGGGCTGCTGACCCGGTGGCGTAAAGGCCGCCCGCTGCGCCGCGTCGAGCGAACCGTCGAGACGCGAACGCGCGACCAGCATGACGCTGCACGGCTGGCCACCGCGGGGTGGCGGCAGCCAACGCGTCGCCAGGCGAGCGAGCAGATAGCTGATCGCCAGGTTGAGGTGCCAAGCCCAGCGATGGGCAAAATAGCGTTCGTCGGCGCCGCGACCGGCACGCAGCCACGAGAAGCGACTCATCCAGTTGACGGTGACCTCGGCGCCATGCGCCGACGCCGGCACCTCGACGATGTCCACCGCCTCGACGTCGATAGCCCGCGCCAGCGCCTGAAAAGCGCCGACGGTCCACCAGCTGAGGTGGTGTGGTGGCGCGTTGATCAGGAAATTTGGAATCGCGGTCAGGGGTGACGGATGCAGCGGCGCGCAGACGATCAGCGTCCCGCCCGGACGCAGCAGGGCAAGCAACTGCCTGGCGAAGGCGAGCGGGTCGGCGAGGTGTTCGATGACCTGAAAGGCGGTCACCACGTCATAGCGGCCGCGCGCTTCGTCGACGTGCTCGGACAGGCTCTGCTTGATCACATCGGCAAACGTTCCGGCTACGGCAAAGGGGTCGAGCCCGCAATAGGTGCTCTGCGGCAGGTGTTCGCGGAAGGCGCCACTGCCACAACCGACGTCGAGCACCAGCGAACCGGCGGCAATGTGGCGGGCGGCATCGACGAACTCGCGACGCTCTTCGGAACCTGCGCTGAGCGTCGCGTGCGCGGCGTGCGTCGCATAGAAGCGCTGGTAGAAATCGGCGTCGCCAGCACGCCGTGGCGAGAAAAAGTACAGCCCGGTATCCGACTCGTAGAGCACCACCTGCGGCGCATCGGGAAAGAGGTGGGCGAGGTCGCCGGCGCCGGCGGCGCGCCACATCGCCAGCAGCGCCGGGGTCGACACGCCGTGCACGCGGCGGCGCGCCGGCCTGCCGGTGATCGGACACGGGGGCAGCGGTGGACACGCCGCGCTCGCCGACGACGGCAGTGCCACCGGCGCACGCCGCGGCGTGATGCGCAGGCGAAAGTCGTAATCGGGTCGCGACGTGAGGCTGCCCAGCGGCTGCGGCGTGCGACCGCGGCCACGCGCAAAGCGGCAGGCGCCGAGCAACTCGCCGAGAATGGCGTGCATCTCGGCCTCGGCGAAGCGCTTGCCGGGGCACACTCGTGGGCCGTAGCCAAAGGGGATCATCGCCAGACGGTCGGCCATCGCTGCCGGCGGCTCGGCGGCCAGCCAGCGCTGCGGATCGAAGTGATCGGGCTGCGGCCATAGCGCCCGGTGGCGCTGTATCGTCCATGGCGAGACGACGACGAAGCCGCCCGCGCAAATCGGTCGTTGGCGAAAGCTCACCGCTTCGGTCGCTTCACGCAGCAGGAAAGCGATCGGCGGGTAGAGGCGTAGCGCCTCCTGGATCAGTGCGCCGAGACGCCGGGTCACGGTCTGCTCGGGCGCCACGCCGTCGTCGCCGCTGGCGGTGGGCGGCGTGGCGATCAGCGCCGCCACCTCATCCTGCTCGGTCGGCGCGTCAGCCAACTCCCACAACAACCAGCTGAGGACCGACGCCGTCGTCTCGTGGCCGGCGAGCAGCATCACCGCGATTTCGTCGAGCATCGCCGTTTCCCGGCTGCGCGCCCGCGCCGCATTGGCTGCCGACGACAGACCAGGCAGCGCGCCCGCGTCGGCGGCTTCCAGCAAGGCCGCCGCAAACGGCGCCTGCGGCGCGTCGGCGGCAGCGCCGAGCAGCGGTGCGACGAAGCGTTGGCGGATCAGCTCGCGCATCTCGGCGCCGATCGCCACCAGCCCCATCCGCTCGACCAGCGCGTCCTGCGCGGCCGCATCCTGGCTAGCGAGCAGCAGCAGGACCGGGTTTACGCGCCGGTGATACTCGAAGAACAACTCGACGAAGCGCTGCCCCTCGGCGACGGTGAAGCGGGCGCCGAGGCTGGCGACGCTGACGATGTCGATCGTCAGGCGTGACATTTCGCTGGGGATCGCCACCGGGTGGCCCGCGCGCTGCCAGTCGGCGAGGTAGGCGCGCGTCAATTCGCCGGCCACCGCCGCGACGCGCTGCACGGGGATCCGCGTCAGTGCCCGCACATAGATCCGCCGCGCCTGTTTGACTGCGTCGCCGCCGGGCTGGCCAAAAACACCGCTACCGACCAGGGGTCTGAGCAGGCGCTCGAGCGCCGCCGCCTTCGGAAAAGTACCGGCGCGATCACTGAGGATGGTATCGACTACACGCAGGTCGTTGGCCAGGGCCAGTTGCGTTGCCGGCAACTCGTAGACCAGCAATTGCCGCTCGACCGGCTTGCCCTTGAGCCGACGCAACTGGCGCGCCACCAGGCGCCCGGCGAGGCGCGTCAGGAAGCGCGAGCGACCAGCCAGGCCGCCGGCCAGCGACAGAATCAGCGCCATGGCGTGCGCGTCGTCACGGCGATCTGCGCCGGTCCGGAAACGCGGTAAGTGAGGTGGCCCCAGCGAATCGAGCGCGCGTCACCGGCGGCCACCACCAGACTCCAGTGAAAAAACGTCGACCAAGGGCTTGAAGAGGCACAGTGCGCCCTGCGTCAGGCTGACGGCGAAGGGCTCGGAAAAACCCAGGCGACGCCCGACCAGCGCCTGCTGCAGTACGGCCAGCAGCGCTGCCGCGAGCAGGACAGCGATCGCCAGGCGTGCCCAGCCGTGTTCCAGGTTGGCCAGCAGGACTCCCCAGGTCGCCAGGCGCGCGCTCACTGCCAGGAGCGCCAGCCACCACAGGCCGGGGCGATAGACACGGATGATCTGGTATTGTCGGCGCCCGAAACGCCACAACGCGGCCAGTTCACCGGTCGCCGGCGTCGGCACCAACAGCGCGCGTCGGGTCAGAACGCGCAAGCCCAGCGCTGCCGCCTGCTTGCCGATCGTACAGTCGTCGGACAGCGTGTTGGCCAGGATTCGCTCGGTTGCCAGCTTTTCGATGGCTGCCGGCGACAAGGCCAGCGAGCCACCCCAGGTGACCTGAAAAGCCGCCAGGCGCGGCAGCAGGGCGATGCCGCGATCGATCGCCGCCACCAGGTGCGCGGCTAGCTGGTGCTGTTCTATGATCGGCCAGCGATAGCCACTGACCACGTCGGCGCTACCGTCGAGTATCGGCGAAGCCAGCGCCGACAACCACCAGCGCGGCGGCACGATGTCGGCGTCGAGCAGGACCACGACCTCATCGTCCGCGTCGACGCGCTGCAGGCCGGCGATCTGGTTGCGGCACTTCTGCGCGCAGTGCGTCGCCTGGCCGGCAATCACCAGCTCGACCGGCAGGCGCGTCTCGGCAGCCAGCCGAGCCGCGGCGGCGTACGCCGGATCGTCGGTGCCCTCCAGGCAGATCAGCAGGCGCCGCGGCGCCAGGCTTTGCGCGGCGAGCGCCCGCAGCAAGGCAGCGAGACCTGCGGCTTCGCCGGTCAGCGGCAGAATCAGCGTCACCGCACCGGCGCGCTGTACACGCGGCAGACACAGGCCGGCGAGAAAGACCAAGCCGGCGAGCAAGCCAGCGGCGGCAACCAGAAAACCTGGCGCGCAAACGAACAGAAGATCAGGCACGACCATAGGCACCACCACTGACACCAGTCCGCCCGAACTCGTCGGGTCCGGCCGGTCGCTCAGTTGCCGGCGTTGTTCCCCGAGCCGGCGGCGTCGCTGGGCGCCGCTGGCTCGGTCGAGGCGGGCGCCGCGTCGCTATCGGCCGCCGCCTTGGCGGCCAGCGCGAGCTGTCGTTTTTCTTCTTGCTTGCGTTTTTTCTCGAGTTCTCTCTGGCGCTTCTCGAACTGGTAATTTGGTTTTGCCAAGGCGTACTCCTGCTGGTCTCGCAAGCGGCCATGTAGCCGGCCCGAGCGAGTCAAAAAGCTCAGAGTGTCGCACAAATTGGGGCAACAGCGGCGCCGGATATCGATATGGCGAACATCCACGGCGCGCTCGACGGCACCGACGAGCGCCCGGCGGCGGCCGCTGCAACACTTGCCGGCGCTAAAATGGCCGCTTCGCAAAGCCCGGCGACACCCCGATGGAACATGCCCCCCCGCCCACCCCGCCGATGCCGGACGCCGAGCCGGACGCGGAAGCCGAACCGGACGACAACTCCGCGCCACCGGCGCGCGCGCAAGCGACGCGGCTGCCGCTCTATCTGGCGCTGGCGTACGTCGTGCTGATCGGCTACGCCAGCCTCTACCCTTTCATCAACTGGCGCGACCTCGGCATCTCGCCGCTGGAGTTTCTCGGTGCCGCCTGGCCACGCTACTGGACGGCTTTCGACCTCTCGGTCAACGTCATCGCCTACGTGCCGCTGGGCTTCCTGCTGACGCTGGCACTGCACAGCTTGCCCGGCCGCTGGTCGGCGGCGTTGGCCGCGCTGGCGCTCGGCAGCGTGCTGAGCCTCAGCATGGAATGCCTGCAGAACTGGCTGCCGGCGCGCGTGCCGTCGAATCTCGATCTGGCGTGCAATGCCGCCGGCAGCGCGATCGGCGCGGTGATCGCGGTCTGGATTGGCAAGGCCATCTTTCGCCGCCTCGCGCAGCTCCAGCAAAACTGGCTGGCGCCGATCGCCCAAGCCGAACTCGGGCTGGTCCTGATCGGCATGTGGCTGCTGACGCAACTGTCGCCGGAAACGCTGCTGTTCGGCGTCGGCGACCTGCGCCAGATCCTCGGTCTGACGCCGCCCTTGCCCTACGCCGCGCCGGCCTTCTTCATGATCGAAACCGGAGTGATTGCCTGCAACACCATCGTCATCGGCCTCTTTGCGCGCTCGCTGATGACCGACCGGACGTATCCGCACCTGCTGCTGATCTTTCTTTTCGTCCTGGCGCTGGCCATCAGAACGCTCGCCGCCGCCGTCCTGGTGGCGCCGCAGGACGCGCTGGCCTGGTTGACGCCGGGAGCGCGGCTCGGCCTGCTGATCGGTGGCGTGCTGCTGTCGCTGCTCCTGCTGCTGCCGGCTGCGCTGCGCATCGCCCTGGCTGGCGTGGCGCTGATGGCCGGCACCGCGCTGGTCAATCTGACGCCACCGAACCCCTACTCGGCAGCGGCGCTGGCGACCTGGCAGCAAGGGCACTTCCTCAACTTCAATGGCTTGACGCGCTGGGTCGCCAGTCTCTGGCCGTTCATCGCCCTGCCCTATCTAACCGCCCTCGGTCGCCGCCTCTAGACGGCAAGCCGGCGCTGCGCCGTGCGCGCCGATCATCGGCCAGCTTTCGCAGGTCAGCCCGGCTGGCGGCGCGCGCGCAGCTGCTTTTGCCACGCCGCCAGCGGCGGCGCCCGCTGCTCGAGATCAGCCGCCAGGCGTCCTTCCAGTTGCTCGAACAACTCGACATCGCTGGCCCCGACCCCGGTCGGGTAGACGCGCTGCAGCTGCAACACCAGGTCGCCGGCGGCACGCCGACCTTGACCGGGAAAGCCCTGCCCAGGCAGCCGATACTCGAGCGGATGTTGCGGGTAGGGCGAGAGTTCGAGCGTGCTCGTGCCGCGCAAGCTCGGCACTTCGATGCCGCCACCGCACAGCAGGCGGTAGATGCTCACCGGCACCTGGCAATGCACATCGCGCCCATGCAGGACGAACAAGGGATGCTTGGCGAAGCTGATTTCGAGGTACAGATCACCCGCCGCTCGCTCTTCGTCGCCTGGCGGCAGCGGCGCCTGACCGGCCAGGCGCAGGCGCTCGCCATCGAGCAGGCCGGGCGGTACAGTGACGGCCAGGGTGCGTGAGCGCTCAAGCCAGCCACTGCCGGCGCAGGCCGGACAAGCGCTCTCGCGCAAATAGCCGCGGCCGCCGCAACCGGGACAAATGCTCGTTCCGCCAGCGCCGCCGCGGCCGACCCGACCGCAGCCGCTGCAGCCTTGGCAGGGAATCGAATTGCGGTGCTGCACCCGGCCACTGCGAGCACAGCTGGCGCAGCCGACACGCTGCCCGAGATCGACCGTCTTGCGGCATCCCAGCGCCGCCTCTTCGAGCGTCAGCGTCAGGCTCTGCGTCAGGTCGTCGCCAGCACGTCCGCCGGGACGCTCAGCGCTCGCCTTGCCGGAACTTGCCGCCGGGCGGCCGTCGGTCGGCGCACTGGCGGCGTGCGCCTGCCGCCATTCGGCCAGGCGCTGCGGATCGAGAAACAGCTCGTAAGCGGCGTGGATACGCTTGAACTCGGCTTCGGCAGTCGCCGACGCGTTGCGATCGGGATGCCAGCGCATCGCCAGCCGGCGGTAGGCTTTCTTGACTTCGGCCGGCGAGGCGTCGCTGGCAACGCCAAGAATGGCGTAAGGGTCGTCACGGATGCGCATGAAATGGTCGGTGCTGGCGCTTGGTGAATCGCCGGAAAGGGCGCCGCAGAACCGACAACAGCGGTGTCAAAAGCGAGCATTCTACCCGATCGGCGAGCACCGCCCCGAGGTCTTGCCGGCAAAGCAGCGGCGCGCCGCCCTGCCGCGCCATCTCCGGCTGGCCGAATCGGCGTTAAAATCGTCCGCCGTAGCCAGCAAACCCGAGAAGGAGCCCCTTCGTATGAGCTATTTCAAGCATCACGTTTTCTTCTGCTGCAACCAGCGCGCACCAGGTGAGACCTGCTGCAACAACCTTGGCGCGACGACGGCGCAGACCTACGCCAAGGAGCGGATCGGCGAATTGAAGCTCAAGGGCGTCGGTAAGGTACGGATCAACAAGGCCGGCTGCATGGACCGTTGTGACAGCGGGCCAGTGCTGGTCGTCTATCCGGAGGAAGTCTGGTACACCTACGTCGACTGCGAAGACATCGAGGAAATCATCCAGGAACACCTGGTGCACGGACGCGTCGTCGACCGGCTACGCATCTGAACGTGAATTCCCCCGCACACCGCGCAGCCCTCAAGATCCAGCACGCCGCGCCGGCAATTGCCGCTGGCGAAATCGTCAACGCGACTTACCCGCCAGGAAAGGCCAAACGATGAAAGTTCAGGCAGAGCAGCTGCTGATCGACGGACCGGTCGGCAAGATCGACGTGCTCATCGAAAATCCCGGCGCGCCACGCGGTATTGCCCTAATCGGCCACCCGCACCCCTTGTTCGGCGGCGGCAATACCAACAAGGTCGTACAGACGCTGGCGCGCACCTTCAACCATCTCGACTACGTCGCGCTGCGGCCGAATTTCCGCGGCATCGGCGACACCGAGGGAACGCACGACGACGGCCGCGGCGAGACCGAAGACCTGCTCGCCGTGCTCGCCGAAGCCAAGTGCCGCTTCGGCAATCTACCGGTCGCCCTGGCCGGATTTTCCTTCGGCGCCTACGTCCAGACGCGCGTCGCCGAAGCGCTGCACGACGCCGGCCATCCGGCGCAACGACTGGTGCTGGTCGGCACCGCGTCGGGTTTCGTCGAAGGCGCGCGCCGCTACCACACCAAGGCCGTGCCGGCCGACACCATCGTCATCCACGGCTCCGAAGACAGCACCGTACCGCTGGCCAACGTCATCGAATGGGCCAAGCCGCTGGAGCTGCCAGTGATCGTCGTCCCCGGTGCCGACCACTTCTTTCACCGTCGCCTGCACGTCATCCGCGAAATCATCACTCGCTCCTGGCGGCACTGAGCGCCGCTGCCGCAGCCACCGCCACGACACCCACCGGCGGCGGCGTCGGCTGGCGCTGAAGGAGTAGAATGCGCGCTGTGACCATTCTGCTCGTCCTCACCACTCTCCCGGATCGATCGTCTGCCGAAGCGCTGGCTCGGGAACTCGTCGAAACGCGGCTGGCGGCGTGCGTCAATATCCTCTCCCCGTGCCGCTCGGTCTACCGCTGGCACGAGGCCATCGAGACCGCCGAAGAGGTGCCGCTGTTGATCAAAACCAGCAGCGAGCGCTACGCCGCTCTGGCCGCGGCGATTCGCCGCCAGCACCCTTACGAGCTGCCGGAAATCATCGCCCTGCCGGTGGTCGACGGGCTGCCCGACTACCTGGCCTGGGTAGCCGACGCGACGCACGCGCCAGACGAGAGGCAGGACACGAACTCATGACGCGCTGGCTGTTTCGCCTGTTGTTGCTGATGGCGATCGCCTGGCCGGCGCACGCCGAAGAGTTCCTCGATCCGGCGGTGGCCTTCAAGGCCAGTGCGCGCGCGCTCGACGGACAGACCATCGAAGTCCGCGTCGAGATCGCCAAGGGCTACTACCTGTACCGCAACAACTTCCGTTTCGCCGCCGAACCGGCGAGCGTCCAACTCGGCACGCCGGTCTTGCCACCGGGAAAAGTAAAGGAGGACCCGACCTTTGGCAAGGTCGAGGTGTACTACCGGCAAGCGCTGATCCGCATCCCGGTCGAACGCAACAGCTCGGGGCCACTGCCGCTGACGCTGAAAGTCACGTCGCAGGGCTGCGCCGACGCCGGCATCTGCTATCCACCGCAAACGCAAAAACTCGGCGTCGAACTACCCGACGCGACCAGCACGCCGCTCACCGCGCCGCCGAGCCCGGGCTTCAGCGCCGACGAATCGGGGCGAATCGCGCAACTGTTCAAGAACGCCAGCTTCTGGCTGCTGGTCGCCAGTTTCTTCGGTTTTGGCTTGCTGCTGGCGCTGACGCCGTGCTGCTTCCCGATGATCCCGATTCTCTCGAGCATCATCGTCGGCTCGGGCCGCAACGGCGCTGCCGTTTCGCACGCGCGTGGCTTCTCGCTCTCGCTGGCCTACGTCGTGGGCATGGCGATCACCTACGCGGCGGCCGGCGTCGCCGCCGGGATGACCGGCACGCTGCTCTCGGCGGCGCTGCAGAATGCCTGGGTTCTGGGTGGCTTTGCGCTGGTTTTCGTGCTCCTGTCGCTGTCGATGTTCGGCTTCTACGAGCTGCAACTGCCGACTTTCCTGCAAAGCAAGGTGTCGGACGAGGCACGCCACCTGCGCGGCGGCTCGCTGCCCGGCGTCGCGGCGATGGGCGCGCTGTCGGCGATCATCGTCGGCCCCTGCGTCGCCGCACCGCTGGCCGGCGCGCTGCTGTATATCGGCCAGAGCGGCGACGCGCTCCTTGGTGGCGCGGCACTGTTCGCGATGGGCATCGGCATGGGCGCGCCGCTGCTCGCCGTCGGCGTCTCGGCCGGCACGCTGCTGCCGCGCTCGGGGCCGTGGATGGAAGCGATCAAGAAGGCCTTCGGCGTGCTCCTGCTGGCGACCGCCGTGTGGCTGCTGTCGCCGGTCATCCCCGAGGTCGCGCAGATGATCGCCTGGGCCTTGCTGCTGATCGTACCGGCGATCTACCTGCACGCGCTCGACCCTTTGCCGGCACACGCCCGCGGCTGGCAACGCTTCTGGAAGGGCATCGGTATCTTCATGCTGATTGGCGGTGCGGCGATGTTGCTCGGCGCGCTGGCTGGCTCGCGCGACCCGCTGCAACCGCTGTCGGTCCTGCGCAGCAGCGCGGCCAGCGCCGAAGCCAGGCACTTGCCCTTCACCCGCGTCCGCACGCTGGCCGAACTCGAAGGCCGGATCAAGAGCGCCGGCCAGCCGGTGCTGCTCGATTTCTACGCCGACTGGTGCGTGTCGTGCAAGGAGATGGAACGTTTCACCTTCTCCGACGCACGCGTTCGCGCCAAGCTGGCGGGCTGGACGCTGCTGCAGGCCGACGTCACCGCCAACTCGGATGACGACAAGGCGCTGCTGCAGCGCTTCAAGCTCTACGGCCCGCCGGGAATCCTTTTCTTCGACGGCAAGGGCCAGGAGATCGCCGGCGTACGCGTCGTCGGCTTCATGAACGCCGACGACTTTCTCGGCGTGTTGTCGGGCTTGAGCCTGTAGGCCGTCAGCCGCGGCGACCCGTGCCGAGACGAGCATTGACCAGCAACAAGCAAGTCATGGCGTTCGCGATTGGCCGGCGACAATCGGCGCGGCACCTTGCGCGCAGGGAAGTTTCTCGGCCAATCGTAGCCAGTCAACATTGACTCTTCGCGAGTCTTCGCCGGCATACCTTATCTTGAGCAGCGCCAGACGCCCCTCGAATTCGATCGCCGAGTAGCCATTTACAACGGCCTCGGCAATAAGAAAAAAGATGTCACGAAATCTCGAAACGGCGTCTTCTTCAACGACACTTGCCAATTCGTCGAAGTGGCCCCAGGTCTCGCCGAAATCTTCGGCATAAATCAGATGAACTTTCGGGCTGCCGAGGATCTCTTCCCGAAGCCCGCTGACATTCGGCCTCAGGAGCGAGTACTCGGCGGACAGAACGATAAACACCTGGCCGAGATGAGCCACATCCAGGTCGAGCAGCGTATTGAATTGCTCGATATCGAAAGGATCGACGAGAACAGGATAGTAAACAAAATCTTTTGCGCCCTCGCGCCTGGTCTGCGCGACGCTCGCCAAGGTAGCGGCTACGAGTGCTGGTTGACCGCCCAAGCTGTAGTGCAGACCAATGAAGCGTGTGCCCGGGTCTTTCTGCATCAGCTCGCCAATTTTTTCCGGATTGCGGTCGCACAGCTCGTAAAAATTATTTGCGTAGCCATTCTTTATTAATATCCTGGCGCTGTCGACGGTGATGCTTTTGCCGCAATCGGAGTCGAACCACAGCATCCCCGGATGCACGAAAACGGTATTTATATTGGACGGATCCAGGTTTGCATGCGGCGTTTCGCATGCTTTGACCACAGCACGGGCAAGCACCAGGGAAATATCCTTCTGCCCGATTTGTGGGGGCGGGCCTTGTTCTGCGGCTTTGTAATACCGACCTGTCGAACACCCATTGAGCAAAATGAGTAGCAGCAAGCGAGCAATAATATTCAAGCACGGCTCCATTGAATAATAGTTCGTTTGCGCCGGGCCCGAGGCCCCGGCTCGGTGTCGTCGAGCGGCGAGGGTGGCGAGCAGGCCGAAGGCGACCAACGCGGCCCCGACGGGGGGATGATTATCGCTCACCTGCGCCCTCGCGCCAGCGCGGAATGGCATCATGGCAGCCGCGTTGCCGCCAACCATCGGCCGCTAGCGGCAGCGACACGGTTTCACAGTCCAACAAATCTCACAGAAGGCAGGCAATGATCAGACACGAACTCGAGTACTTCTTCGGCGCGCTACGCTTTTTCACGCGCTTGCCGGTACCGGCGTGGGTCGGTCACAGCAGCGAGGCGCTGGACCGGGCGGCGCGCTACTTTCCGGCGGTCGGCGTGCTGGTCGGCGCGATTGCCGCGCTGGTGTTCATGGTCTGCGAGCGCTTCTGGCCGACGTCACTGGCGGTGCTGGCGGCGATGGCCAGCTCGATCTACCTCACCGGCGCCTTTCACGAAGACGGCTGGAGCGACATGGTCGACGGTTTCGGTGGCGGCTGGGAGAAGGCGCAGATTCTGACGATCATGAAGGACTCGCGCATCGGCAGTTTCGGTGCTGTCGCGCTGTTGATGCTCGTGCTGACGCGTTTCTACGCGCTGTTCGAGCTCGATCCACGGCTCATTCCGGCGGCCTTGCTCGCCGGCCATGCGCTGTCGCGCTTCGCGTCGACGACGCTGTTGCGGACGCTCGATTACGTCCGCGACGAAGGCAAGGCGAAGCCGCTGGCCACCCGTATCGGCTACCGCGAACTGGCCTTCGCCGGGTCCACCGCCGTGCTGCCGCTGCTCCTGCTGCCGCCCGCGCAGGCGGCAATCGGCTGCCTGTTGGCGGCGCTGGCGACGCTGTGGCTGGCGCGCCTGTTCCGCCGCCAGATCGGCGGCTACACCGGCGATTGCCTGGGCGCCGTGCAGCAGCTCGCGGAAGTCGCTTTCTACCTGGGTCTGCTGTGCAGCTTTTCCTGATCCGCCATCCGCGGCCGCTGCTCGACGCCGGCATCTGCTACGGCCAACTCGACGTCGAGGCCGAGGATCCGCAGCCTCTGGCCGAGCGCCTGCGGCCGCTGCTGCCGGCCGAGACGCCGCTAATCGCCAGCCCTTTGCGGCGTGCGCGCGGCCTCGCCGACGCCTTGCAGCGGCCGCCGCTGCTCGATAGCCGATTGATGGAAATCAACTTCGGTCAATGGGAGGGGCAGCGCTGGGAGCAGATCGACCGCCGCTTGCTCGATGCCTGGGCGGCCGACGTGCTGCACTTCGTACCGCCCGACGGCGAGTCGGTGGCGGCGCTGCAAGCGCGCGTCGTCGATTGCCTGGCAAGCCTGCGCGGCGAACGCGTGGCGCTGGTCACGCACGCCGGCGTGATCCGTTGCGCCCTCGGTCACTGGCTGCAGCTGCCGCTTGCCGAGTGGAGCCGACTGACGCTCGACTTCGGCAGCCTGACGCTGCTTGAAATCGCTCGCGCTGGCAACCAGCAAGCAGCGACCGACGCGCCAATTCCTGCCGCCATCCTGCACTACCACAATCGCTAAAAAAAGCAGCGCGCGCCTGGCCGCCGATCAGCCGCGCGGATGGTGCTGCGCGTGCAGCGTCTTGAGCCGTTCGCGGGCGACGTGCGTGTAAATTTGTGTCGTCGAGATGTCCGAATGGCCCAGCAGCAACTGCACCACGCGCAGGTCGGCACCGTGGTTCAGCAGATGCGTCGCAAAGGCGTGGCGCAGCACGTGCGGTGACAGGCGCGCGGGGTCCATGCCGGCGTGCACGGCGTAGCGTTTGAGCAGTTGCCAAAACGCCTGCCTGGTCATCGCCGAGCCGCGCGCGGTCGGGAACAGGTCGTCGCTCTGGCGCCCGCCGAGCAGCGCCGGCCGGCCCTCAACCAGGTAGCGCCGCAAGCAGTCGCCGGCGACTTCGCCCAGCGGCACGATGCGCTCCTTGGCTCCCTTACCGAAAACACGCAGCACGGCCATGTCGAGATTGACCTCGAAGACCTTCAGTCCGACCAGTTCGGAAACCCGCAGGCCGGTCGCGTAGAGCGTTTCGAGCATCGCCCGGTCGCGCTGGCCGAGCGTCGTCGCCGCCGGGGGCGCCGCCAGCAAGCGATCGACCTGCACTTCGGAGAGCACTTTCGGCAGGCGCGACGGTTTCACCGGCATGGCGATCTTGAGCGTCGGATCGTCGCTGCGCTGGCCGCGCGCCAGCAGGTAGCGATAGAAACGGCGCAGCGTCGACAGGTAGCGCGCCTGTGACGAGGCGCGCAACGTTTGCGACAGCGCCGCGACAAAGCGCATCAGCGTCGCCTGGTCGATCGCGCACAGCGAGCCCAGCTGCTGCGCGGCGAGCCAGGCAGCGAGCTGCATCAAGTCGCTGCGGTAACTGGTCAGAGACGCCTTGGCCAGCCCGTCTTCCAGCCACAGCGTGTCGCAAAAGACGTCGATGGCGGCCAGATCGCCGCGATCGATGAGCTCGCTCGCCTCGTTCGAGAGCGTCTCAGCAGCCTTCATGCGCCAGTAGCCAGCGCTTGACGTCGAGCAGGAAACCACCGTTCTGGCGAGCGAAACCGCCCAGCCCTCCACCGCTGGCGAGGACGCGATGGCAGGGAACGACGACCGGAAACGGGTTGGCACCGCAGGCTTGGCCGACCGCCCGCGGCGCGTTGTGCAGCGCCTTGGCAATGTCGCCGTAGGCGCACGTCTGGTGCGTCGGAATGGCCGCGATCTGCTGCCAGACGCGGCGCTGAAAAGGCGTTCCCGAGGGACGCAGCGGCAGACCGAAGACAAATTCGGCGTCGGCCAGGTAAGCCATCAGCTGGCGCACGCTTTCGCCAGCCAGGGCGTTGCTCGGGGCGACCGCGGCGACCGCCGGCAGAAAGACGATGCGCTCGATCTCGTCATCGTCACAACGCACGCCGAGCGAAAATCCCGGCGCCGCAACCACCGCCTGGTAGTCGGCCGCAGCGCTCGGGGTTGTCAGCTGCCGGAGCGCGTTCAAGACGCCTTGCCGAGCAGCGCCTGCTTCAGGTCATCCTGCGCCGGCTTGTTGCCCAGCCAGATCTTGAGCAGCGCCTGGTAGAAGTCCTCGCCGGCGATGTCCTTGCCGGTCACCTGGCCGTTCACCGTCAGACGAGTACCGCTGTCGGGCAGCCAGTCGATGACGATCGTCGTGCCGCTCCTGGCTTCGCCGATCGCCAGCATGGTCTCGGAGAGTTGCTTCAGACGATCCTTGAGCGCGGCCATTTCGGCTTCGGAATGGTTATTGGCCATGCCTTCCTCGAAGGCGTCGACGAACTGCTTGGCGGTGAGGTCGCGCAGCAAGCTGATGGCGATCCGCTTGGCCCCCCTGGTGGCCAGCACGGCTTCGGCGTCGCCCTGCTTTCTGGGCAGGTAGAGGGCCATCGCGTAGACCTTGAAGAACGCTTTCTTGCGCAAGCCGGCGCCGTTGACCACCAGCTCGGCGCTGCCCACTCGGGTCTGCTCGTCGAACTTGACGCCAGCGACTTCAACAGCGTTCGCCAGCTGGCACGACACGGCGGTAAGGACCGCCATCAGTAAGTGCTTCATCTGCTCTCCTTTCAGTGAAAGTCGCGCGGGCGACTGACAAATCGCACTTCTCCCCCGTAGGGCGGGAAGCAGCGCGCGTCAAGCGACAGCAGGCTGGCGACACCGACCATCCGGGACCAGCCGGCTAGGCGCGCACCTCGCCGTTGCCGAGGACGATCCACTTCAGGCTGGTCAGACCTTCGAGGCCGACCGGGCCGCGCGCGTGAATCTTGTCGGTCGAGATACCGATTTCGGCGCCGAGACCGTACTCGAAGCCATCGGCGAAGCGCGTCGAGGCGTTGACCATCACCGACGCCGAATCGACTTCGCGCAGGAAACGCATCGCCGACGTGTAATTCTCGCTGACGATGGCGTCGGTGTGGTGCGAACCATAGTGATTGATGTGCGCGATCGCTTCGTCGACGTCGGCGACGATCTTCACCGAAATGATCGGCGCCAGGAACTCGGTCGCATAGTCTTCTTCGCTCGCCGCTCGCGCCGCCGCGACGAGATCCATGGTTTCCGGGCAGCCACGAATCTCGACGCCCTGCTGGCCGAGCATCGCGGCGATCGGTGGCAACAGCTGCGCGGCGACTGAACGCGCCAGCAACAACGATTCGGCGGTGTTGCAGGTGCCGTAGCGCTGCGTCTTGGCGTTCTCGACGATCTGCAGCGCTTTCTCCGGGTCGGCGGCGGCGTCGATGAAGACGTGGCAGTTGCCGTCGAGATGCTGGATCATCGGCACGCGCGACTCGGCCAGTAGGCGCGCGATCAGCCCCTTGCCGCCACGCGGGACGATCACGTCGACGTATTCGCGCATCGTGATCAGCTGCCCGACGGCGGCGCGGTCGGTGGTCTCGATGACCTGCACGGTGGTCGGCGGCAAACCAGCGCTGGCCAGCCCCTCCTGGACCAGCGCGGCAATCGCCCGGTTGCTGCGGATCGCCTCGGAGCCACCCCGCAGGATCGCCGCGTTGCCCGACTTCAGGCACAGCGCGGCGGCGTCGGCGGTGACGTTCGGGCGCGCCTCGTAGATGATGCCGATGACCCCCAGCGGTACGCGCATGCGGCCGACCTGAATACCGCTTGGGCGAAACTTCAGGTCGCTGATTTCGCCGACCGGATCGGCCAGCGCGGCGACCTGGTCGACGCCCTCGGCCATCGCCGCAACGCCCTTCGCGGAGAGCGTCAGGCGATCGAGTAGGGCCGGCTCGAGGCCGGCAGCGAGCGCCGCCGCGAGGTCGTCGCGATTGGCCGCCAGCAGCGCCTCGCTGTGGCGTCGGATCGCTGCGGCAATCGCCCGCAGCGCGTGATTTTTGGCGCTGCTGTCGGCGCGGGCAATGGCCCGCGACGCGGCGCGCGCCTGCTGGCCGACGGTCTGCATGTACTGCTCGATGGTCATGACGATATCCTGGATTCCATTTCCCCTGCGCCCGCCCCCTGCGCCGCTGGCACAGCTACTGCGCGCACCGGGCAGGCATCGTCGACGCTCGATCCGGCCCGAAAACACTGGTGTAGACGGGGTAATTCGCGCGACAATAAGCGCTATGCTGCAGTGCGTCGAACGCGGGCTGTGCTGATTATAGCGATCGACCGAATGCACGGGTCAACGGAACCTAGGAAAAGAAATGGACTCACAAGGCTATTCCTCTTTGTCACCTCAGGCGCCCAGGTCAACCATGGAACGAAAACTGATTCTGCCAGCGGAATTGAGAGTCTGCGCAACCTGCAGTTACTGGGACGGCGAGCGCAAGGTCGATAGCGAGTTGCAGGTGGTGGTGGTCGCCGACTGCTGCGAAGGCGAGTGCCTGGTCCAGACCAAAACCTCGCATGGCCTCAAGCACGTCCGCGGCGAAGCCGAGGATTGCCTCTGGGAGCATCTCGCGCCCGACCAGCCGACAGCCGAACTCGTCGGACTCAACGACAGCAAGAGCGCCTGAGGCGACGGCGGCAGGCGCTGCACGCGCCTCAGGCGACGGCGATATTCAAACCCAACCGCCGAAACTCGTTCCACACGTCGCCAGCCGCAAGTCCCTTGATCATCCGGTCGATGCGCGCCGCCTGCGCCAGCGCCGCCCTTGCCCGCCGGCCATCGACGCGCTGCAAAGCGCGTCGCAGTTGCGCCTGCCGAGGACCCCAGACACGCGCCTCCTTGAGCAGCATATCGAGCGGCTGGCGCCGCTCCAGACCGGCGTTGACCTGCGCCAGCGCGCGCACTTCCTCGGTCATCGCCCAGAGCACCAGTGGTGGCGCCTCGCCCTCCTGCTGCAGACCGTCGATGGTGCGCGTCAGGCGCGCCACGTCGCCGGCCAGCAGCGCTTCGCGCAGGCCATCGAGATCGTAGCGCGCGACGTTGAGCACCGCCTCGCGGATCTGCTCGAGGCGCAGCGCGCCCGGCGGGTACAGCACGCCCAGCTTGAGAATCTCCTGATGAGCAGCCAGCAAATTGCCCTCGACGCGCTCGGCGATGAAACGCAGGCTGGCGGCGTCGGCGCTTTGCTGCTGGCGGCCAAGGCGGCCAGCGATCCACGCCGGCAAGGCGGCAAGATCCGGCGCAAGCAACTTGACGGCCACCCCGGCCGTCGCCAGCGAAGCGACCCAGGCGGCCTTCTCCTCGCGCCAGTCGGCGCCGATCATCGTCACCAGCAGCAGCGAATCGGGCGACGGGCGCGCGCAGTAGGCCTGCAGCGCGGCGCCACCATCACGCCCGGGTTTGCCGGTCGGCAAACGCAGGTCGATCAGCTTGCGGCCACCAAACAAGGACATGCTGCCAGCCGCATGGTAGAGTTCGTGCCAGTTGAAACCGGCGATCGCCGCCAGCACTTCGCGCTCGTCGAAGCCGCGCCGGCGTGCCGCGGCACGAATTGCGTCGGCGGCTTCGATGACCAGCAGCGGCTCGTCGCCATGGACCAGATAGACCGGCTTGAGCTCGCGCTCGAGATGCGCCGCGAGCTGCTCGCCCTTGAGCTGCATGGTTGGCGCGCTTAGCCGGCGGCGGCGGCTGGCGGCGGCACCGGCTTACCGGCAGCCAGCCGGCGCATCAACTGGTGCACCAGGTCATTCTCCATATCTCGCCAGAGCAGCGTTTCCTCCTGCTGCTTGGCGAGCACGTTGGAGTCGTCGTAGGTCAGATCGCGGATCAGCTCGATGGTCCCCGGCGGCGCCAGATCAAGTCCCTTGCCGTCGATCACCCGGTAGGTATAGAGATAACGCAGGCGCAACTCGCTGACCCGGCCGGTACCCGAGACCGAGAGAATGATCCGGTCGCGATACTCGGCACCGGGCAGCAGAGTCACCTGGGCGTCGCTGGCGGTGAGCGCCAGACGCGTCGTTCCCGACGAACGAATGGCGCGCTTGAGGTCGGCGCCTACCACCGAATAGTCCGGCATCGCCAGGTAGATGCTCTCGTAGGGCAACGAGTACGAGCCCCGCAACTGGAAGCCACAGCCGGCCAGCAGCACCAGCAACATGGCTAGAGCAAGGGCAGGCAGGGAAGGCTGGGCGGGCGGCAGCGCGACGCGCATCGGAGTAGTCCTTGAAGGTCAGGCGACGATATTGACCAGGCGGCCGGGAACGACCACCAGCTTTCTCGGCACGGCACCGGCGAGGTGCTTGCGAGCTGCTTCGCAGGCCAGCGCAGCGACTTCGATGCTCGCCCGGTCGGCACCCGCCGGCACCCGCAGACTGCCGCGCAGCTTGCCGTTGATCTGCAGCATCAGCTCGATTTCGTCCTGCACCAGCGCCGCCGCATCGACCTTCGGGAAGGACTGCTGGCTGATCGTCTGAGCGGGTCTGAGCGCCGCGTAAAGCGCTTCACAAACGTGCGGCACGATCGGGTTGAGCATCAGCACGACGGCTTCCAGCGTTTCCTGCCTGAGCGCGCGAACGGCGGCGTCGTCGCCGGCGACCCGGGAATACGAATTGAGCAGTTCCATCACTGCCGCGATGGCGGTATTGAACTGCTTGCGCCGGCCATAATCGTCGGCGACCTTGCCAATCGTCTGATGCAGTTGGCGGCGCAGCGCTTGCAGTTCTGGCGGCAGCTCGCCTGCGGTAGACGCCGCGACCGGGCCCGCCGAGACGTGCTCGAAAACGATTCGCCAGAGGCGCTTGAGGAAGCGGAAGCCACCCTCGACGCCAGCGTCGGACCACTCCAGCGACTGCTCCGGCGGGCTGGCAAACATGATGAACAGGCGCGCCGTGTCGGCGCCGAACTGGTCGATCAGCGACTGCGGATCGACGCCGTTGTTCTTCGACTTCGACATCTTCTCGATGCCGCCGACGTGCACCGCCAGACCGTCGGCGCGCAGGCTGGCGCCGACCGCCCGCCCACGCTCGTCGTGGACGGCGTCGACGTCGGCCGGATTGAGCCACTGCTTCTTGCCGTGGCTGTCCTCCCGGTAGAAGGTCGGCGCGACGACCATGCCCTGCGTCAGCAGATGCGCGAAAGGTTCGCCGAGCGGCTGCTCGCCGAACAGACCGAGGTCGCGCATCAGCTTGGTCCAGAAACGCGAGTACAACAGGTGCAGGATGGCGTGCTCGATACCGCCGATGTACTGGTCGATACCGCCCGCGCACCAGTAGGCGACGCGCTCATCGACCATCGCCTGGTGGTTGTCGGAGCAGCAATAGCGCAGGAAGTACCACGAGGACTCGACGAAGGTGTCCATGGTGTCGGTTTCGCGCCGCGCCGGCTGGCCGCATTTCGGGCAACTGCACTCGTAGAACTCGGGCATCCGGCTCAGCGGCGAACCGGCGCCGGTAATCGTGACGTTCTCCGGCAGGACCACCGGCAGGTCGGCGTCGGGGACTGGCACCTGCCCGCAGCTCGGGCAATGAATGATCGGGATCGGACAGCCCCAGTAGCGCTGCCGCGAAATGCCCCAGTCACGCAGGCGGAACTGGACCTTCTTCTCGCCGAGGCCCGCGGCGGCCAGGTCAGCGGCGATGGCGTCGATCGCCGCGCCGCAAGCGAGGCCATCGTAGCGGCCTGAATTGACGCAAGCGCCGCGTTGCTTGTCGGCGTACCACTCCTGCCAGCCGTCGAGCGAAAAAGCCTCACCGGGCACAGCGATCACCGGCTTGATCGGCAAGCCGTATTTCAGGGCAAAGGCGAAATCGCGTTCGTCGTGCGCGGGAACGGCCATCACCGCGCCGTCGCCGTAGCTCATCAGCACGTAATTGCCGATCCACACCTCGACCTGCTCGCCGCTCAGCGGATGGCTGACGAAGATGCCGGTTGGCATGCCCTTCTTGTCCATCGTCGCCAGGTCGGCCTCGGCGACGCCGCCCTGCTTGCATTCGTCGACGAAGGCGGCGATTTGCGGGTCACGCGCGGCGGCGTAGCTGGCCAGCGGATGCTCGGCGGCGACGGCACAGAAGGTGACGCCCATGATCGTGTCGGCGCGGGTGGTGAACACCCACAGCTGGCCGGCTTCGCCGTCAAGCTGGTAGGGGAAGGCGAAACGAACACCGGTGCTCTTGCCGATCCAGTTCTTCTGCATCAGCCGCACCTGCTCGGGCCAGCCGTCGAGCTGCTCGAGGTCAGCGAGCAGTTCCTCGGCGTAGGCGGTGATCTGCATGTAGTACATCGGGATCTCGCGCTTCTCGATCAGCGCTCCCGAACGCCAGCCGCGACCGTCGATCACCTGCTCGTTGGCGAGCACCGTCTGGTCGACCGGATCCCAATTGACGCTTCCCAGCCGCTGGTAGATCAGCCCCTTTTCGTACAAGCGGGTGAACAGCCATTGCTCCCAGCGGTAATACTCCGGCGTGCAGGTGGCGATTTCGCGCTGCCAGTCGATGGCGAAGCCGAGCCGCTTGAGCTGGGTCCGCATGTAGTCGATATTGGCGTAGGTCCACTGCGCCGGTGGAACGTTGTTCTGAATCGCCGCATTCTCGGCGGGCATTCCGAAAGCGTCCCAGCCCATCGGCTGCATGACGTTGTAGCCGAGCATGCCGTGAAAGCGCGCCAGGACGTCGCCGATGGTGTAGTTACGCACGTGTCCCATGTGCAGCTTGCCTGAGGGATAGGGGAACATCGACAGGCAGTAGTACTTCGGCCGGCTAGCGTCCTCGACGGCGCGCGCCGCGCCGCTATCGTTCCAGAGTTGCTGAGCGGCGAGTTCAACGTCCGCGGGCTGATACTTTTCCTGCATGGCCAGTAAGCGTCCAGAAGTGAGCTGAAGCGCGAATTATACGCACCGCCCGCGCCGCTGGCTCGCCGGCGCTTGCCGGCCTCGGGCAGGCGCGGCCAATTGCCCGCTCAGCTGCGTGGATCGGGGGTAAAGGCAGCCGGGAACGCGTCCGGCCGGGGGTCGGGGGTCCAGCGCGGTGCCGGGCGCGGAATGATCCCCTGCGCAAGCAGATTGGCGCGACTGTCGTAACGGATCGTCAGCACCTCGGACGGCGCGTCGCTGGCGCGACGAAACGCCGTGTAGCGGGTCGGCGCGCTGAGGCGTTCGCCGTGACCGGTGCCCAGGCGGCTGTCGGCGAGCTCGCTCTGCGCCTCGTCGGCAGTCGGCGCGGCGGCCTTGGCGGCCGCCTTTGGCGCGGCCTGCCCGGCAGCGCCGCGTTCGCCCGGCGCAACAGGAGCAGCGGCCTCGTTGGCCGCGCCGCGCTGTCGCGGCGCCATCGTCACCGCCGGCTCCGGAGTCGGCACGGCTTCGTGATAGACGGCGACGCCGATGACGCCGACGTTCTGCGGACGGTCGCTGCGGCCGGCGTAGCTGTCGGCGACGCTGGTAAAGTAAAAGGCAGCGACCTCGTCCATGCTCTTGCGCCAACCGGCAATCTCGGCCGATTGCCACGCTGCCAGGACGTAGCCCGACTGTGCCGGGCTGGCGGTCTGGCCATTCAGGGCGTTGACGCCGTCTACCGAAAGCACGGTCAACACCCGGCCAGCGCTCTTGTTGTGCAGCAGCACGGCGTAACGCGTGCCGGGAGTGCCGGCGACGTAAAGCTGACCATGGTGGCGGTAGACTTCCAGTTGCTGGCCGCTACGGCGATCGATGACACTGGCGTCTACCAGTGCGCCGGCGTCGGCGAGGCTCATGCAGCCGGCCAGCGGCAGGGCGGTTAACAGGGCGGCGAGTTTTCTCATGACGGTCTCCTTGAACGAGTAGAAGTGGTGACCGTGTAAACGCCGACGCCAGGCAAATGGGGTTAAGTGACTGGCGAAATTCCTTCGCTGGCGCGCCGCCGGGCAGTCCGGCCGTCAAGCGACCGCCCCGGCAAAAGCAAGTTGGCGGCAGCAAACGGCCGCGAAGTCAGACCCCTACGGGGAGTTGTGCACGCCAAGCGGGGCTGGAAGCCTGCAAAAGGTCCAACCCCGCGGGGCAGGTGAAAGCTGCCCGAGATTCTTCAATGATCAGACGGCGCGCGTTTCGATACGCAACATCCGGTTCACCCCCGACTGCCATAGCTTGGCGACGTTCTGCGCGGCGATAAGGTGCAAGCTCGAGACCCGGCTCTGGTGACGCCATAGCCAGAAAACACAGCTCACGCTCGGCGCGTCACGTACCAGCGAGCAAGCGCCTTCGCTTTCTGCGAGATCAATGAAACGCTCTACCGACAAGCGGTAGTAGTCCGAACTGTCACGGCAGCCAGTCATTCCTTCCGCTTCCCCGGCCGCACGACGCCATAGCTTGAGAGCCAATTCTTCGCTGATGCCGGTTTTGTGGGCGACCCACGGTAGAATTTTTGGTGCTTTCATGATGTTGCTCCTGAGAGTTTGGCGATGCCGAGCGCTGTGACCTACCGACCGAAACCTCATGAGTCCAGTCGTGTTGCAGCGCAGCATCATTATAAGCAATCCCCGACCAAAAGTTGGGGGTTTTCTTCTAGTTTTTTTCTCTCAGGCCATCGGGAAGTGCTCCAGTGGGATCAAACGCTGCGCTTCCGTAGCCTCATTCAGCTTGCGTGCAAACTGTGACGCGACGCGAATTTACAGCCGCTATCTTGGCTAACGGCCTGCAGTAGAACAACTTGAAGCAGCATTAAAACAATCTACTGCGCCGCAACATCTGCTGAGCCTTGATCTGCCACCAGCTTATCAGTAGGGCGTGCCGGACACCGTGCACAATTCCACACCATGCGTGCTGTCGGGATCAGCCACCGCGCAGGTGCCGCGCCGACGATCGCGCTGGCCACGCAATCCAGTCGACTTTGCCGTACGGCAGCGGCCAGCTTCTCCGCCTTTGGCCGGCACCCCAACGATACTGCCAGGCGATGCCGATCAGGTCGGAATTGTTGCCGGTACACGCCACCACGCCGCTACTGCCGTGGAGCTTGATTGGTTTGTGGAAATCAACTGGAAACCCCTAGGGAGCCGCCGAACAGCCAGCTCTGCTGCAGTTCGGAACACTGCCTACCCGCCAGCGTCCACCGCGCTTGAATCCGTAGCCGAAAACCCGGAAATCCAAACCACCGGGTGCGTTGGAGTACCAGCGCGGCTTGGGGTCCTGCGCGTGCGCAAGCGAAAAAGTGCCGGCAAGGGTGCCGACGGCCAGCCCGATGCCGGCGACCGCCGCCATGGCACGGCCGAGACGTCTGCGTCGCTGCCCGAAGCGACGGCTAGAACCCGCAACCCTCGGCAACAAGCGGCAGCAAGAGAACGGTAGGCGCATCCTGGCCACGCCGCCGGATCAAAACGGCGAGCAAAGCATTGTTTCCGCGGTCGACCGCCTGGCGGAAGGTCTACCGGCCAGGCTCTGCAAGAAGTCAGTGCTCGGCGAGCCCGCTCCCTGCCCAGCGAACGATTCCGGCGTGCAAGCCGGCATGCGCACGGCAAGTAAGAGAGGGGTGCTCATGACTTTCATGAGCTTGGGCATCTCGACAGGCCATGATCCTTACGCCAACAAACGCTGCAACTCGGCGACGATCCGCTCGGCCGCTCGCCCATCCCACTTTTCCGGCACGGCGCCCTTCTTCCATTGCCCCGCCATCAGACGCGCCAGCGCAGGCCCCAGCCTGGCCGGGTCGGTACCGATCAATTCATTGGTCCCCACACTCACCGTCTCTGGCCGCTCGGTGTTGTCACGCAGCGTCAGGCACGGCACGCCCATCACCGTGGTTTCCTCGGTGATCCCGCCGGAATCGGTGATAACGCCTTTGGCGTGTTTCACCAGATAGTTGAATTCCAGGTAGGCCTGCGGATCGACATAGTGCAACCCCGGGATCTGGCCTGCCAGCTCGCGCATGTTCTTCGCCGTACGCGGATGCACCGGAAAGACCACCGGCAGCCCCCCCGTACCGTCGGCAATCGCCTGCAACAAGCGCAACAATTGCTGCTCGCCATCGACGTTCGCCGGGCGGTGCAGGGTCACGACGAAATACTCTCCCGGCTGCAAGCCCAGAGCCTCCCAGAAAGCCGGCGGCTGCAAACGCGGCAGCTGTTTGAGCAGCGTGTCGATCATCGTGTTGCCGACGAAAAAAATCCGCTCATCGGCAATCCCGGCGCGGCGCAGGTGCTCGTTGGCCGTCGCGCTGGTCGTAAAAAACCAGTTGCTGATCGAATCGGTCACCACCCGGTTGATCTCTTCCGGCATGCTCCAGTCGCCGGAGCGGATGCCGCCTTCGACATGCGCCACCGGCACGCCCAACTTACGGGCGACGATCGAACACGCCATCGTCGACGTGACGTCGCCAACTACCAGACACAGATCACTGCGCTGCGCGATCAGGGCTTTCTCGTAACGCACCATGATCGCCGCGGTCTGCTCGGCCTGCGTGCCCGAACCTACTTCCAGATTGATATCGGGTTCAGGAATCCCGAGCTGCTCGAAAAAACCGCCGGACATCGCTTTATCGTAATGCTGGCCGGTGTGGATCAGGCGATAGCGCAGCAAGCCCCCCTGGGCCGCAGCTGCCTTAAGCGCACTGATGATCGGCGCGATCTTCATGAAGTTGGGCCGTGCGCCGGCGATGATGTCGATGGTTTTCATGGCTGATCCTTAAATCGTCTGCAAGCGCAGACACAAAACGAAACGTCACTGCAAGCAGCAAAACAATGCGGCAGTCTACCAGTAGTCCACTCCGACCACCCCACCGCCCGGTCGCCACAACCCACTGGATTGCTTCACTGCGTTCGCCATGACGACGACCCAAGTGAGCGACAGGATCGATGCGGACGTGGCCGACGACCAGCGCACGGACGCCATTGATCGCGCCGTGGTGGCTGATTGTTGGAGCCCGCTTGATCGGGCGATCAGCGTCGCATTACGCTCGCTGCATCACGCCAGCTGCAGGTGCGCGGCCGGTACGGCCACAGGCTTTTCACGACCGAGCAGCGTGAGCATGACGGTCACCCGTTCCGTCGCGACGGTGGAAACGATTCCGGACATGCCCTTGAGCGGGCCAGCCGCGATGTCGACGCTGTCGCCGGCCTGAAAAGGGAATTTTTCCTCGTCCATTGCCCGAGCCTGTCGCTCAGTCAGCGAACGAATCGCTGCCAGCGTCGCATCGTCCAGCGTGGCGGGAACCGTACCGAAACTCACCAGTCCGGTGACGCCGGGGGTACTGCGAATCGGCGCGATACTCTGCTCTGGGCGACCGCAGCGGACGAAACAGTAACGGGGAAACATCACCTCTTGCTGCTTCTTCCAGCCACCCCTGGCCTTTTCCCAGCGCGTGAGCATCGGCAGGAAAACCTCATAGCCCTGTTCCTCAAGCTTGCGCACCGCGACCGCCTCGCGCCGCGGCTTGCTCAGGCAGACATACCACGGATTGACAGGAAGGGGCAGGATGGCAGGCACTGGGCGACGGTGGCAGAGCCACCAGGAGGTGGAATGGCAAAGGGACTTCTCGCAGAAGGGTGAGTATCTCCGGATCCCTTATCGATCGTCAATCGCTGTCTTTTCGCGCGGCTGATTCCCGGGCCGCCGATTTACCGATGTGCCCCGAGAAAACGATCGTGATTTTCATTTTTGCGGCGAGCCTCGGCTGCTCTCTTAACGCTCGATGAAATCGGGCTCCCATATGGCGGTTGCCGGGTGCGCATGGCCGAGTCCGACTCATCGGGCAAACGCGGCCTGCTGGCCACCTGGCTGTACAAAGCGACGGCGGCCCAGAGCGCCTTCGGGCAGCACCGCGGTGAATGAACCACAGCATCGCCGCCAGCACGATTGCCGCCAGGATCACCAGCGCGGCGACGGTGTAGGTCGTCTCCTCGGTCACGCCGAGCGCCGGCAGACCACCTGGAGTCGTCAGCAGGTTCCAGACGAAGGCTTTGAAGTGGTATTCGTAAATCCGGAACAGCTGCAAATCGGTGAACAGCACCAGCACGACGACCAGGCTGAGCAGCCAAACGGCCCCGCAGACCAGCGCCAACTGCCACCGCGACACGTCGGCGGCGCGCGGCCGAACGACCATTTCCAGAAGCTGCCCGACGACCACGACCGGCGCCAAGAAGAGCGCCGCCGGCACGCGACCTTGCCCTGCCCTTGAGCTTGTCGTTATGATAACTCGACGACGCATCCCGGTCGGCGCAACACGCCGGCGTCCACCCCGTGACGCCGAGCCATCCATCTTCCGGACAAGGAGTGATTCATGAAACGTTCAATTGCTGTTGTGGCCTGTGTGGTCTTCCCCGCCCTGGCGTGTGCTGCCGAAACCGAGACTACGGTCACCCTGAATCTGGTTAACGGCCAGGGTGTCGGCGCGACCGTCGGCACGGTGCGCATCGTCGAAACGCCGTACGGTCTGGCTTTCTACCCCAATCTCAAGGGCTTGCCGCCGGGTCTGCACGGATTTCATGTGCACCAGAATCCGTCGTGCGAGCCGGCAGAAAAAGACGGCACGGCGATTGCCGCACTGGCCGCCGGTGGGCATTTTGATCCACAGGCAACGAAGCACCACGGCGAGCCGTGGGGTGACGGCCATCTCGGCGACCTGCCGGCGCTGTACGTTGCCGCCGACGGCAGCGCCAGCAACCCGGTGCTGGCGCCAAGGATGAAGAAACTGTCGGAGGTCGCGAATCGTTCGCTGATGCTGCACGCTGGCGGCGACAATCACTCTGATCAGCCGGCGGCGCTCGGCGGCGGTGGCGCCCGCGTCGTCTGCGGGCTGATCGGCGGCTAGCCGGTCCTACCCCACCCCAGGGCCTTCGTCGAATCGACGAAGGCCTTGCTGCGTCAGACGAGCAGCAGGAACTCGCGTACGACGTCGATCTGGGTGGCGTCGAGAAACATCGGTGCGTGCCCGGCGCCCGGGATTTCCACGGTCTGCGGGCGTGGCCCGCGCAAGGCCATCTCGTGCAGCGTGGCGCACGTCAGCACCGTCGACTCGGCGCCGCGAACGACCAGTGTCGGGCAGCGGATGCGGTCGTAGATCGGCCATAGATTGACGTCGCCCAAACTCAGCTCGTGCCGGAACGGGTCGCCGATAGCCGGGTCGTAACGCATCTCGAGACGTCCGTCGGCGGCGTGCTGCAGGCTGACTTCGGTGAGGTGTCGCCACTGCGCGTCGGTCAAGCGGCCAAAAGGCTCGCTGACCAGGCGGACGTACTTCTCGGCGTCGTCATAGGTTTCGAACTTCGGTGCCCGACCGACGTACTCGCCAATCAGCCGCAAGGAGTCTACGGGAATCAGCGGGCCAACGTCGTTGAGCACCAGGCGAGCAATCGGCGAGTCGTCCTGACTGGCGATCCACATGCCTATCAAGCCGCCCATCGAGGTGCCCAGCCAGTGCACCGAGTCGACGTCGAGGCGCGCCAGCAGCACCAGCAGATCGGCCACGTACTGCGGAAAGACGTAGCTCGACGGATCGCGCAGCCAGTCGCTGCGCCCACGCCCGACGACATCCGGGCAGATCACGCGATAGTCGGCAGCCATCGACCGGGCCAGGTCGTCGAAGTCGCGACCGTTGCGCGTCAAGCCGTGTACGCAGACCAGAACTTTCGGATTGTCGGGCTCGCCCCATTGCGTATAGGCCATGCGGTGCAAACCCGACGCCGACGCACAACGTACGTCGCGTTCGACGCATCCCGGCGCTTCGCCGATCAGCCAGCGTGAGACCTCGGCGCGGACGCTCATCGGCCATTTCTCCCTGCAAAGTGCATTTTCTTCAGCCATTCGGCGCTACGGAAAGCGTGCAACTCTAGCACAAGCCCGAGCGCCGAGCGCCGAGGCGGCGCCGAGCCGGCTCGCAGGCAAGCCCCGGAAGGAAACGCACAGCGCCGGCAGCGAGCGCTGGCCACCCGCCGCGAACTTCGATTGGCGCTCCATGGCGATCAGCGACCGCTCGAGGAGTGTGGCCGTTTTACATCGGTGCTCACGAAAAAAACTCGCCAGGGCCTCATCGGTATTGACAACCCCCCCCTGACGTGGAAAACAATAGCTTGAGCTTACAGCACGTTAGCTCAATTAGTTAAAGTTGCTTGTCACTGTCATCGTCGGCGACTTCGTGCAGTTCAGCGTCAAGGCCACCGCAAGAACCGCAGCAGGGTGGCGATTGCCAGACGATCCGCATGAGCACCGCCGCAGACACTGCCATCAAGGAGCGCAACGTATGAACCTGCCAGATCACTCCGCAATTCGGTTCTTTCGTCGTCTTGTCGTGCACGTCGCGAAGCCGCGTTTCTCCGAAACAGACTTTCTCCAACAGCAACTCGCCGTGCTCGAAGCGTATCTGGAACCTTTTCCTTCCGACGAGCGTGACGGCCGCGCGCTGGCATGGATCGAGGCCAATGCCCAGCAATATCGCCAGCAGTGGCAAACGAGACACCCCGCGCAAACGGCTTTCTGGGGCTGACGACAGCGCCAAACAGCGCCAGCTCCCGGTGTGCGGACACGCGACACAGGCGGCACGCACCTACACCGTCACTTTCCCTGCCAGTAGCGGCGATATTCAGCTCGATACGACGAGACAGTGATGCCGTCGGCCAACTTGACGAGAACGGCACCGTCGGCATCGCTGCGCCACAGCCGGCTGCCGGCGTAACGGTCGACGACGTCGGACCGTGGATGCTGGTAGCGGTTTCGGTAGCCCACCGGAATGATCACTTCGCGGGCGCCAACCGCGGCAATGAAGTCGGCGGTCGACGACGTGCCGCTGCCATGGTGCGGCACCAACAGCACGTCGCTGTGCAGCAGCGACGGCCCGCGCGCCATCAGCGCGTGTTCGTCGCGGGCCTCGATGTCGGAAGTCAGCAAGACGCTGCCAAAAGCGTTCGCGACGCGCAGCACGCAGCTCATATTGTTGGTCTTGACGGCCTTGCGCTGGTAGTCGTCGGCGGCCGGGTGCAGGATCGTAAAGCGCACGCCGTCCCACTCCCAGGTCTGACCCGCCACACAGCGCTCACCCGGCAGTTCGGGCAGCGAGCTCAGCGTGCGGGCAATCGGCAGCGCTTCCTGGACGGCGACCAGTCCACCCGAATGATCCTTGTCGCGATGCGTAATGATCAGCGCGTCGAGCCGCTCGACGCCGGTCGCGCGCAGATACGGCACGACGATGCGCTGTCCGGCGTCGGACTCGGCGCTGTACAGCGGGCCGGTATCGTAGAGCAGCGTGTGTTCGGCGGTGCGCACGACGACCGCCAGTCCCTGGCCAACGTCGAGCACTTCGACCCAGGCGTCGCCCGCTGCCGGCCGTGCCGCTGGCCAAAATAGCGCCGGCAACAGCAGGCACAGTCCGAACCACCGCGCCGGAAAACCACGCGGCAACAGCAACCAGACGACGCCGAGCAGCGCCAGCAGCGTCGCCGCCAGCGGCGGTGCCGGTTGTTGCCACAGCGGCCAGCGCGCCAGCCATTCGAGAAAGCCCATCAGGCCGAACAGCAGCCAGTGGTCGACGTACAGCAGTGGCGGCCAGGGGACGATCGCGAAGAGCAGCGCCAGCGGCGTGATCAGGAAGCTGACAACAGGAATCGCCACGGCATTGGCCAGCGGTGCGACCAGCGAGAACTGCTGGAACAGGAGCAGCAGCAGCGGCAGCGTGCCGACGCTCACCGCCCACTGCGTCGCCCCCCAGCGGGCGAGCGCCGCGCGCCAGCCGCGGCGCAAACCGAGCCGCGCCGTACCGACGAAGAAGAGTAGGCCGACGGCCGCGAAGGATAGCCAGAAGCCCGGGGCCAGGACCGCCCAGGGGTCCAACAGCAGGACCACCAGCAGCGCCAGCAAGAGGCTGCGGCTGGCGCCCAGGTTGCGCCCCGACCACAGTGCCAGCGCGACGACGCTGAGCATGTACAGCGTCCGTTGCGTCGGCACCGCAAAACCGGCGAGCAGCGAATAGACGACCGCCGCCAGCCAGCCGGCGGCGATCGCCGCTTTCGGCGCCGGCAGCCAGAGCATCAGCCGCTCGCTGCGCCGCCACAGCCAGCCGACCAGGGCCGCCAGGAGCGCCGCGACCATGGTCACGTGCAAACCTGAAATAGACATCAGGTGTGTGACCCCGGTCTGCCGGAACAAACGCCACTGCGCGGCCGAAATGGCCTGCTGGTCGCCGATCGCCAGCGCCGCCAGGATGCCGACATTTGGCGCCTCGGGCAGAACCGCGAAAAAGGAAGCGCGAATCGCTTCGCGCAGGCGCTCGATGGCGTAGGCCGGCCGCCAGACGAAATCGTCCAGGCGCTGCGCGCCGGCGCCCGGGCGCACGTAGCCGGTGGCCCGCAGATCGCGCTCGAGCAGCCACGCCTCGTAGTCGAAACCATGCGGGTTGGCGTTGCCATGCGGCCTTTTCAGACGCACCGTAAGCCGCCAGCGCTCGGCCGGGCGCAGCGCCAGCGCTTCACGCCACTCGTCGTACTGACGACCCTGGTACCACGCGAGCATGATCCGCCGCGGCACCAGGGCGGCCGCCCCGTCGGCCGACACCGCTGACTCGACGACGAAGGCGAAGCGCTCGCCACTCTCGAAGCGATGCGGCAAGCCGGCGACCACCCCGACCAGCTGCACATCGCGGCCTTCCCATTCTTCCGGCAAGCCGTCGTGCAAGCGCTGGCCGGCGAGCAGCGCCGCCCAGGCGACGCCCAACAGCGCGCAAGTTAACGCCGACCGCGCGCGCTGCGGCAGCTGCGGAGCTGACCGGCCAACCCACAACAATACGCACAGCGCGCCGATCAGCAGGACCAGCAGCGGCCAGTTCGGCAGACTCTCCCGGGTCTGCAGAAAACCGACACCCATAGCGAAGGCAAGAATGTTGACGCGCATGCGGCATTAAACCGGAAAAGCACCGGCGCGCGCTGCTTTCCTAAGCCCTGGCGGGGAACGCGATTGACACGAAAGCGATCGAGGTGGCGTGCGACAGAGCATTGCCGAGCGGCCTCCAGCTCTTTACCTGCGGCGAAATAGCCATCCACCCTCACCTCGTCGGCGGGCGCCGCGCCTTCGCTGATTTCTGGATGGCAATCGACAATCCGTGAAGTGAAGTGATTGTCCGTGGGCGACGTCGGCACCTAGACTGCGCTGTCGACTTTCAATGATTCTCGGCTTGACTGTTGCGCAAGGCAAGGAAGGACGATTGGGCGTGCCCAGCGCGGGCGACGTGACAAGCGAACCGCATCAGCAAGCGGAGAACTCCGTGAAATCCATATTGCGCAGCGTGTTTACGACGGGCCTGCTGGCTCTGCTTGGGCTTGGGCTTGCTCAAGCCCTGACGGTTCACGCGCAGGGCGAAACCCTGCCCGCTGCCCAACGCGAGCCCTTTCGAATCCTGCACGTGATGAGCTTCGACTCGCCGTGGCGATGGACCGATGGCCAATTCGCCGGTTTCAAGGAAGGGCTGGGCAGCGACGTTCGCGCCGAGTACCAGGTGTTCCAGATGGACGTCAAGCGCAACGGCAGCCGCGACGCCAAAGAGCAGAAGGGCCGCGAGGCCAGGGCACTGATCGACAACTGGAAGCCGGACCTGGTCTACACGTCCGATGACGACGCCCAGGAGTTCGTCACTCGCCACTACCTGAACCAGAAACTGCCTTTCGTCTTCAGCGGCGTAAACAAGGAGCCGCGCAAGCACGGCATGGAAGGCGCCAGCAACGTCACGGGCGTCCTCGAACAGGAGCACTTCGTCGAATCGGTGAAGCTGCTGCAGGTGCTCTCGCCGAAAATCAGGCGCCTGGCGGTAATCTCGGACACCGGGCCGCAATGGCCGCCGGTCATCGCCCGCATGCGAGCGTCAATGGACCGCCTGCCCGGGGTGGAACTGGTCGCCGTCGATCAGGTGAAGACCTTCGAGCAGTTCAAGGAGAAGCTCGCCAGCTACTCGACCGTCGCCGACGCCGTCGTACAACTGGGCATTTTCAATCTCGCCGGGACCGACGGCAAGAACGTTCGCTATCAGGACGTACAGAAATGGGCGAGCGAGAACGGCACCCTGCCGGATACCAGTTTCTGGATCGACCGCGTCCATTTTGGCGTTCTCGCGTCGATGACCATCTCCGAGCGCGAACAGGGGCTGGCCGCTGGCCGCCTGGCGCGCGCCATTCTCCTCGACGGCCAGTCGCCGGCGTCGCTGCCCATCAAACCGACGGTCAGGGGCCATCCGGCGATCAATCTGGCGCGCGCCAAACAGCTCGGCATTAGCGTCACGTCCACAGTGCTCCTTTCGTCCGAGGTGGTGACCGGCTACGAGTGGGCCAAGCCGTAGTGCAACTCGGCCTACGCGGCAAGATCCTGCTGATCGCCTCGGCCATCGTCGTCCTGGCCATGGCCGCCACTGTATCGGCCTCCAGCCACATCTTCGCGACGCGCTTGACCGAAGTGCAATTATCGCGGGCGACCGCCATCGCTCGCGGTCTGGCGTGGCAACTCGAACACATCCTTTCGCTGGGAATCGACCTGCACGGTCTGCAAGGCTTCGAGGAGCAGTGCGCGCAGGCCGTGGCGGGCAACGATGGCCTCGCCTTCGCGCGAGTTGCCGACGCCAAAGGCCGCGTAATTTTCCAGAGCGATGCTCAAATGCCCGAGGCAGAACACGCGCAGGCGGCCCTCGCGACAGCACTCGAGTCCGGGAAACTGACCGCCGACGCCCTGGGCGACGGCAATCTCGCCGCCATGGCCATGGTCCCGGATGCGACCGGAAACCGGGTCGCCATCGTCGTCGTTGGTTTTCCCGAAAAACTGATCGACGCCGAACAACAACAACTCATCGGCTGGACGATGGCCGTCGGCGTGCTGGCCATGGCCATCGGCATGGGCATCCTCTTCCTCGCCCTGTCGCGCCATGTCATCAGGCCAATCTCGGCGTTCATCGCCTTCATCGACAGCACACGCCATGGTGGCGAGCGTCGCAGCCGCCTCGCAGCTGTTGGCGACGACGAGCTCAGCGTCATGGTCAGCGGTTTCAACCGCCTACTCGACCGAATCGATGAGCATGAAGAGGAACTGCTGCGCGCGCGCGATGCGGCCGAGGCCGCGAGCCGTGCGAAGAGCACGCTCCTGGCGACTACCAGCCACGAGATCCGCATCCTCCTGGCTGAGGACAGGCTCGTCAAACACGCCGCGACGCAGGCGATTCTTGCCGCCGCCGGCATCGCCGTCGACGTCGCCGACAACGGTGCCGAGGCCGTAGCATTGGCAGCCGGCCGGCATTACGACCTGGTCTTGCTGAGCATGCAGATGCCGGTGATGGGCGGAGTCGACGCGACGCGAGCGCTGCGCGTGCTGGCCGACTACCGCAGTACGCCGATCCTGGCTTTTACGGAGATGGCCGTCGATGACGATCACCAGCGCGGCCTGAAGGCGGGCATCAACGAGTTCATCACCATCCCAGTCGACCCCGAGGCGCTGCTGGCAATCGTCGTCCGCTGGCTACCTGAAGCCTAGCGGATGGACGCTCGGGCCTGCGCAAGGCGACCTCGCCGTGCCGATTGAGATGAAGCGGCCCTGGCGCAGTTTGCCCCCGGCGACACCCCAGCTGGCGCCGGCCACATACGAAAAGCCGAAAAGCACACGCTTGTTGCTGAAAGAACGTGCGATAAACAGGCGCACCGGCGATGCCACCCTGCCCGCCTGCGCAAGCTCCTTCGATTTCCGGAGAAAGCCTCAGCGAACAACGCCAAAGAACGCTTCTCTGGAAATTCGCACCAGCTGGGCGGACACAAGGCCGGCAGGACCTGAAATCTGGCACGTGCTGCCGAACCTGGAAGATGGGGAAATGGACGAAACGCCGAATGCCGGTCGCGAGACCTCCGACCATGCTGCGGCAACGATACTTGTCGTCGACGACGAACCGACCAATCTCATGGTCCTGACGGCAGTCCTGCAACGCCATTTTCGCGTCCGCTCCGCGCGCTCGGGAAGCGAGGCACTGGCGGCGATCAAGACCGGAGTTGTCCCCCACCTGATATGCTCGACGTGATGATGCCGGACATGGATGGCTATACCGTTCTCGCCAAGCTGCGCGAATCGCCGGCCTTCCGCGACGTCCCGGTGATCTTTGTCACCGCTATGGATTCACGAGAAGACGAGCAGCGCGGGCTCGAACTTGGCGCCGCCGACTACATCACCAAGCCGATCAGTCCGGCCATTGTACTGGCCCGCGTCCGCACCCAGATCGAGGCCAAAGCGGCGCGCGACTTGCTGAAAAGAGCCAACCTGCAACTCGTCCACCAAGTGCTGGAAGGCGTGCATGCGCTGGAAGAGGCGCATCTGCAGCTGCTACAGTCGAACAAGATGGCGGCCATCGGCCAACTGGCGGCCGGAGTGGCGCACGAGATCAACAACCCGATCGCCTTTGTCGGCTCGAATCTCGGCTCGCTGGGCGGCTATCTGCAAAACCTCTTCTCGATCATCGCGGCCTACGAGAACGCTGCGACGCTGGCGGCTAGCGACAACGCATTCGACGAGGCGCGACGACTCCGCCGCGAGCTCGACTACGACTACCTGAAGAAGGACGTCGCCGACCTGCTTCGTGAAACCAGCGGCGGTCTCGAGCGGGTACGCAAGATCGTCGTCGATCTCAAGAACTTCTCGCGCATCGACAAGCCCGATTGGCAGTGGAGCGATATCCATGAGTGCCTCGATTCGACACTCAACATCGTCTGGAATGAGCCCAAGTACCACTGCACGGTAAGCAAGAACTACGGCTCCTTGCCGCAGATTCGCTGCCTGCCGTCGCAGATCAACCAGGTGTTCATGACTCTACTGGTCAACGCCGGGCCAGCCATCGAAGGGAGCGGCGAAATCACGATCACCACCGAATGCGTCGGCGATAGCGCGGTGCATATCCAGATCAGCGACACGGGAGTCGGCATAGAAGCACCGGCGCTTGCGTCGGTCTTCAATCCCTTCTACACGACCAAGCCGGTCGGCAAGGGCACCGGACTGGGGCTGTCGTTGAGCTGGGGTATCGTCCAGCGGCATGCTGGCACGATCGAGGCCACCAGCGAAGCGGGCAAGGGCGCGACCTTCACCGTGACGCTGCTGGTGGAGCCGAAGAGTTCGACCTGGCGCGGTCTCGATTCAGCGGCAAGGCCGAAGGCGCATGCCGCTGTCGCCGGCACTGCGGGCACTTATGACGCGCCAAGCAAGACCTCGCTGGGCAGCCGTTCCGACGCCCGCGTCATAGCCCTGGCCGCGCCCGCTTGCGCAACGGCGATGGACCTCGTCGCGGCGGTCTTGTAGAGTGCGCAGCAGCGAGCAGTCGGCCGGCGCTTCTCCGGGCTGCGCAACTGGCGCCGATCAGCTGCCATGTGGTTTCCTCCACCGTCCGGCAAGACCAGCAAAGGACCCTCAATGAAAAGTCATCCTGCCCTCCCCCCGCGTCTATCCATGGCCCTCGCCATCGCGCTCGCCGGTTGCGCCGCAAGCCCGCCCGCATCAACCACGGCCAGCACTGGCACGACCGCCTGCAAAGCGACCAGCGAGCCGGAAATTGCCGCGCTGTTCGAGCGCTGGAATCGCTCGCTGCAAAGCGGCGACACGCAGCAGGTGGTCGCCAACTATGCCGAGGACTCGGTGCTTCTTCCGACCGTGTCGAACAAGCCGCGAGTCAGTGCCGCCGAGAAAGCCGATTACTTCAATCACTTCCTGGCCAACAAGCCGGCCGGCAAGATCGATTGGCGACGCATCGAGATTGGCTGCAACAGCGCGCTTGATAGCGGCCTGTACACCTTCACTTACCGCAGCACCGGCGTGCAGGTCAAAGCGCGCTTTACCTACACCTACAAGTGGAACGGGACGCAATGGTTGATCAGCAGTCACCACTCGTCGGCGCTGCCGGAGAAGAACTGACGGGCAAGGCCGGCAGCCGCTTCAGCCGAGCTTGAAGCGGCGCACCTCGGCGTCCAGGCTTTCCGAAAGGCCTTCGAGTTGCGCCGCCGTTTCGGCCGTGCCGGCGACCGCCGTACAGTTCTCGTCGGCCATCCGCGCCACACGTTCGACGTTGCGTGCGATCTCGCTGCTGGCGACGCTCTGTTCGCTCAGGGCATTCGAGATGTGCGCGACGCTGCCTACCACCTGGCGCGCGTTGTCGCCGATCTCGGCCAGCGATTCGCCGGCTTGCGTGGCCAGCGCGACACCCGCCGCGACGCGACTGACACCGACCTTCATGCTCGCCACGGCGTCGCGCGAACCGCTCTGAATGGCCGCGATCATGCTCGATATTTCCTGCGTCGACCGCGTCGTGCGCTCGGCCAGCTTGCGCACTTCGTCGGCGACCACCGCGAAGCCACGCCCCGACTGGCCGGCACGCGCCGCCTCGATGGCCGCGTTCAAGGCCAGCAAGTTCAGATTTCCTGATCCCGGCCGGGAATGTAGGTAGAATTCCGGAATTGCACGTGGCACTTTATTTTGACGGCCATGATTTTCTTATGGCATAAACCAAGCTTCGCTAGGAGTGCAAGGAGGAGCAGACGTTGAGGCAATCGTGGCTTCCAGGGTTTCCGGATGGTGCGCAGAAAGTGGGAGAAGGGTTGGCGATTCTGGAGAAGGATGGCCAAGCGATCTACTTTGTTGGGGGAGACAATTACTTCTCGCACCCCGTAGGAGACGACGCTGGCCGCAGGTTCGCTCTGACCAGCCTGATGGAGAACGGGCACGTCAAGGCGGTCGAACTGGAAAGGCCACCGCTGTGCATCCCGCACCGCACGCTGATGAACTGGGTGGGACAAAGCCGCAAAGCCGGGCCATCGTCTTTCTTTCGACCGGCGGCGGCGAGCCGGCCGCGGATCATGACGCCGGACAAGAGTGCCGAATGCGCGCGGCTGTTGAGCGAGGGAAAGCGTCCTGCCGAAGTGGCACGGCAGGTGGGCGTCCAAGAGTCGACGCTGCGCAAGGCGATCCGGCGCCAGGGCGTGCCGCAGTTGGCCGCCTTGCCGCAAGAGGCAGGGGAGTTGGAAGCGGCGAGCACCAAGAGTGAGCGCAGCCGGGCGGATGCGGAAGCCGCCGCGGGGATGGGCACCGCCTGCACGCGCGCCGACGAGCGGATCCAAACGGCGCTGGGATTGGCGACCGGTGCGACGACGCGCTTCGAAGCGAGCCACGATGTGGCGATGGGGGGGCTGTTGGCCGGCTTGCCGGCCTTGTGCGCGAACGGGCTACTGACCGGCCTGGATCGCCATCTCAAGCTGCCCCGGGGATTCTACAGCGCCTTGCACATCCTTCTCGTCCTCGGCTTCATGGCCCTGGGGCGAATCAAGCGGCCGGAACATCTGCGACAAACCTCGCCCGGAGAACTCGGCAAAGTCATCGGCCTGGACCGGGTACCGGAAGTCCGCACCCTGCGGGAAAAGGTCCATCTGCTGGCCAAGACGGGTGACCCGGCAGCCTGGATGCGGGATCTCGCGAAGCTCTGGATGGAAAGCGAGCCAGAAGAAGCGGGTTACCTGTATGTCGATGGTCATGTTCGGGTGTATCACGGCGAGCAGGCCAGGCTGTCGAAGCGCTACGTCTCGCGCGAACGCCTGTGCCTGCGGGGCACCACCGACTACTGGGTTAACGATGCCCTGGGTCGCCCGTTCTTTGTGGTTTCGCAGCCGCTCAATGACGGACTCGCCGAGACCCTGCTCAAGGACATCGTCCCCCAACTGCTGGAGATTGTCCCGGGACAGCCGACGCCGGCCGAACTGGACGCCGACCCGACCCTGCACCGGTTTGTCATGGTCTTCGATCGGGAAGGGGCCACCCAGAGTCTCCTCGGCAGACTCTGGAAACAGCGCATCGGCGCACTGACCTACCGCAAGAACGTCAAGGACCTCTGGTCCGAAGAGGTGTTTCAGGAACAGGAAGTCCATCTGCCGGCAGGCGGCAGCACCGGGATGAAACTCGCCATGCGCGAAACCCGACTCGGCACAGGCGATGGCAGCCTGGCCGTGAGCGAAGTTCGTCGGCTGACCCAGACGGGACATCAAACAGCCGTGATCACGACCGCCCGGCAACTCGGAAACACCACCATCGCTGGGCGGATGTTCGCCCGTTGGTGCCAGGAAAACTACGTAAGTATTCGGCCAACCCGTAGTGAGCCAGCGCCGTTGGCGAGGCCGGTTAGCGGCAGAGGATTGATCGGAAGGCTCTGTGAAGGGGATAGAGCCAGATATCCTTGATCGGGAGGATGGGCTTGCTGGTGGGGCACTTCTTGCCTCGGCCGGCGGTTTGGCCGACCTTGATCCAGTTGGCGGCCTGGTAGCAGGTGCCGCGATGGCGGGGGGTCTCGACGAAGGTTTCGAGCAGCACGGGGCGGTAACCGTAGCGCGCCAGCCAGTCCTTGGGCAGTTGCCGCTGCATGAGCGAGAGGATCTTGGAGGCCAGGCCCTTGCACTGGATCCAGGGCAGGATCAGAAAGCGGGCATTGTTCACCACCAGTTGCAGGTTCCTTTGTCGCTGCTCATCGTGCCAACCGATGAATTGCTCGCGCGCGGCGAGTTTCCAGGCGCTGGCGGCGAAGCTGAGCAAGGCGACGAGTGTCTCGCCGGCGAAGACGAAGTAGCGGCTCTGACTGCCGGCCATGGGCGTGTGGCCGAGATAGTGGTAACGAGCGATGTACTCGTTCCACAGACGCGAGTTCGCCGAACCGACGACCTGTCGCACCGAGAGAGGCGGCAGTTCATGCACCGGCTGAGTGAGCAAGGGTTGTGGATCGGTGGCGTGCGTGGGCCGATACTCGGGTTGGCGAGGAGCGGTCCGTCGTGCAGCCGGCAGGGTGAGCAGGCCGTCGGCTTGCATGCGCAGCATGGCCACCCGGCAGGTCATATCCTTCAGCTCACCATTGGGCTTGCGCCAGTCGAAGAGCTCGCACACCTGACGCGAGAGTTGTGCGCGGCTGGCGCCGGGAGGGGCCTCGATCAGGCCGCGGATCGTCTGCAGTTCGTCGGCGGTAAAGTGGCGCCCGCAATAAGGCTTCACGAGCTATCGATGGAAGGTGTCTGATTGACCGGGATGGCACGCATCTGGGCCAGACGATCGGTCGCCATCGCCCAGGGCAGAAAGGCGCTCAAGTCCGCTGGTGGCTGGTTGCCGTTGGCGGCGCAGGCTTCCAGATAAGCCGTCAGCCAGATGCGCGGGTTGATTTTCCACAAGCGCAGCGTCAGCAGCAGGCTGAACATCGTCGCGGCGAGAGCGCCGGACCAGTGACTACCCGACCCATAGAAGTTCTTGCGTGCGACCACCGGCGTACGCTGGGCGCGTTCGGCGGCATTATTGTCCATCGCCACCTCGGGGCGGTCGACAAACACGGTCAAGCCGGACCAATGCTTGTGCATGCTTCGCAGCACCTTGCTCGCCGGCATTTTGAGCGCCGGGTTTGCCAGTTCGCGTTCGCGCTGACTGGCCATCTGCACGATCGCCTGCCGCAAGAGGCGGTCGCGTTCGGCCCACTGTGCCGGGTCGTTACGGACTTCCAGGCGCCGTCCATTCAAGTGGTAGAGCTGAGCGATCTGCTCGACCCAGGCCAGTGCCCAGTCCGCGAGCTCCGGATGGGCGTTGGCCAGTTCCAGGAAATCACGCCGCTGATGTGCCCAGCAGAAAGCCAGAATGAAGTGGTCAAGGACTCGCGCGAGTTTCTTGTAGCCCGCGTAGCGATCACAGATGATGACGCCTCCGGCGCTACCGGAGAGCTCCCGGATCGGCACCGCCGCCGAGCGGCTCGGGTCGAGCACGAAGTGGATGACCGATGGGCCGTGGAACACCCAGAAATACCAGCGATGTCCGACCTTCCCTTCGGTCTCGGCAAAAACCCGCCAGCGAGTCTCGTCCGCGTGCCACTGTTTCTCGCGACGCAGTCGGCCAAGCAGTGCTTCTTCAAGCGGCTCGAACAGCGGCGCCAAGGCACGAAGTCCGCCGGCCACCGTTCCTGCCGAAAGCCTCAGTTGGTGGTCGGACCAGTCTCGTAGAAGCCGATGCGTCGGCTGACCGTACAAGAACTTCGACAGCAGCAAGTGCACCCAAATCGACACGCCGTACTTTCCACGCGGGATCAATCGTGCCGGCGGTGGCGCGGTCAGAATGCCGCGGGCGCCCGGGCACTGACAGGTCCGCCGGTAGCGCCGCCGGCAGATCTTCCGGCGGTAGGCTTTGACCTCGATCTCGAGAACTTCACTGTCTTCTGTGCCGGGAAAGTCGACGTAGCTCAGACCACAGTCCGGGCAATGCGGGCAGTCGATGTCGATGACCTCGATCTGCGTCGGCAAGTGGCTTTCCGGATTCCGCCCGTGACCCGTTGCTCCCGGTTGATGACCTCGACCCCGCGACGACTTCTGGTCTGCTGCCGGGTTCTTCTCGGCTCCCGAAGAGCGTTCTGACTTGCGACCAAACAGGCGTTTTTGCAGATCGCGGATCCGGCCCTGGGCCTGCTCGAGCTCGCTACGCAAGGCCGCCTCACGCGCCGCCGCTTGCTCCGCCGCACGCGCCATTTCCACCCGATGAGCGGCCTCCGATTCCGCCAAACGGACCAGCGCTTGCCGATGTTGGCTGCGCCAGAAGTTGGCCTCCCAACGGAGCTTGATTTCCTGCTCCTTGGTCAACGTCACCAACACCTCGGCGAACGGCGCCACTTGGCGGTGACTTGCCGCCGATCCTCCGCAGATAATGTCCGTAGCCGTGCCCATGCGCCGCATGGTGCCGGATTTCCGCTGCTGTGTCCAGTTCAGATCTCCGGGCTGCCCGCCAATCGCTGACGGAAGCTCGCCCACCAAAAAAACCGGGGCTACGGGTTCACCGAATACTTACAAAACTACTTCGCGTACATGATGGAACATTATGATATTGATGGGCTTATCGAGTACGGAGACGAATCTCTTCCCGGCACTCACCAGGTCGTTAACCCCCGCTGGCGGGAACTCGACAAGGCCGTCAGGCAAACCCGCCAGAGCGAAAGAAAACTGCAGGCCGCAATCGCCAGGACGGCCTTGAACGACGGCGGCGAAATCCAGAAAAACGCCGAGTCTGTCGAAGCACTGCAGGCCGTTCAGGAGGAGCTCAAGCGACTTTGCGCGGCGCGCAAGGCAAGCCCCCGAAAGGTGACGATCGACAGTCTGCCCGAGGCCGAGCGACCGACCCAACTGCCGCCGCTGAACAAGATGCTCTGCGATACCGTGAAAATGGTCGCCTACCGGGCCGAGACCGCCATGGTGGCGCTATTGCGCCGCCACTTGAAGAAGGAGGACGACGCACGTGCGCTCATTCGCGAATTGTTCGTTTCTTCCGCTGACATCGAACCGAACGCGCTAGCCAACACCCTGACCATCAAAATTCACCGGATGGCCAGCCCAGCTCATGATCGCGCTATCGCCGCGCTCCTCGAGGAACTCACCCTGCAAGATTTTCCGCATCCGGAAACCGGGGCAAGAATGACCTTCACTCTTGTCTGAAGTGCCAACCCGGTTTCCTCCGAGATCAGGAAATCTGAAGTTGGTTTGATCGGCGATTTCCTTGATGACGTTTACGATCGCCGAGATTTGTTCGGAGCGCCCGCCCAGCTCGCCGATGATCGACGCCGACTGGTTCACCACCTCGGCAATCCGCTCGATCTCCTGCACCACGTCGGCGACGGCGCTGCTGCCGCCGGCCGACAGCTCGCCGGCGCGATTGGCAATCCGGTTGGCGTCCCGGGCGTTGGCCGAGAGGTTTTCGATAGCCGCCGTCATTTCTTCGACGGCCGCGGCCATGGTCGACGCGGCGTCGCTTTGCTGGTCGCTGCTGCGGGTAATATCCACCGCCGACGCAGCCAGCTTCCTGGTCGCGCCGAGCACCTCGCCGGCGCTGCGCTGGACGTTCTCGAGCAGCGCGCGAAACGCGCCGGTCATTTCGTTCAGGCTATCACCGACCAGCTTCAGCTCGTCGCGGGTGCCGAGATCGACGAGCACGCTCAGATCGCCGGTGGCGATCGTCCGCGCATTGCCGGCCAGGCGATTGATGCTGCCGATCGTCGCGTAGTAAAAGCCGATCGACACATAAACGTAGATCACCAGGATCAGAACGACCAGCGCCGAGTCGATCTGCAGTTCACGCTACGCCGGCTCCAGGCGCCGCTGCAACAGCCCTTCGAGCGCCGGAAAGAGACTCTCGAACATTTCCTTGTAGCCCTTCTCGATGGTCGCCGTGGTCATCGCGAAGTACACCGCCGGCAGCGTATCGTAGCGTCCCGAGACGATATCCTCGCTGACCAGCGTGGTGAACTTCTCGGCCGCGGCGCCCATATCCGTGGCCGCCGCAGCAAGCGCCGCCTGCAGGTCGGGCGTGTAGCGCGAGGTTTTCTCGAGGCTGCGGCGCAGACTGGCGACCGCGACGTTCAGTCTCGCCAGCAGCGCCGTCAGCTCGACTTGTTGGGGCAGCGTCAGGGCTGCTTTGCGGCTCAACGCGCCAGTCCCCAGGGCCCGCAACTGCCCCATGCTATCGAGCGCCGACGGCAGCTCGGCGACGAGCGTGGCGATCAGATACGTCGAGTCGATGTCCGGGTCGTTGGTCAAGGCGTACTGATCGGCGATCGTCTCCTGCAGGTTCTGCAGCGCGCCGATCAGAAGCGTATGGCTGGCGAAGTTTTCGCTGACGACGAGAGCAAGGCCATCCTTCGCTATCGCCGCCCAGCGTTCGACGATCTTCGGCCACGACTCGCTCGCCGCCAGCGGCGGCGGCAGCGTCGCGACGACGGCGGCGAAAGCTACCGTGACTCGCTTCTCTCTGGCGGCACGCCGGTATTCCATACGCTGGTCGCCGTTGAGCACGCCCGACGACAGTCCGCGATGGACCTGCAGCTCATGGATCAGGCCGGCGATCGGCTTGATTGCTTCGATTCCCACCAGCTCCTGCTGCGAGCGGTAGATCACGCGGCTCAGACTCTGGTAGAGGTTCACCGCCAGGACGCTGATCGCCAGCAGCGCCAGGACGCCCATGATCGCGAACTTCGTGGTGTAGCCAAGACGGTTCAGCAGCGCAATGGCCGGGACAAACAGGCGTCGCATGATGACTCTCTCCAGATGGTGCCGCACTTCCGTAGACGGCGCCCGTCTTCGCAACTTGAGGCGCGCCGGTGAGAGAATCTCAGCCGCTGGACGACTGCAGGCGTCCGTCGGTCAGCGTCAGAATGCGTTCGGCACGGGCAGCGATCGCCGGGTCGTGTGTGACGACGACGAAACTCGTCTGCCGCGAGCGGTTGAGCTCGAGCATCAGCTCGAAGACGCCGGCGGCGGTCTGCCGATCGAGGTTGCCGGTTGGTTCGTCGGCCAGCACGCACGCCGGCTCGGTGACCAGCGCGCGGGCGATCGCCGCCCGCTGACGCTCGCCACCCGACAGCTCCGACGGCGTGTGCCGCAGGCGATGGCCGAGGCCGACTTCGCGCAGCACAGCCGCCGCGCGTGCTTGCGCTTCGGCTTTCGGCAGGCGCCGGATGATCAGCGGCATGGCGACGTTCTCCAGCGCTGTGAACTCGGCCAGCAGATGATGGAATTGATAGACGAAACCGAGGTGGCGATTGCGCAGACGGCCGCGTTGCGCGTCGCTGATGGTCTTCAGATCGTTGCCCATCAATTGCACCTGGCCACTGCTCGGCGCGTCGAGGCCGCCGAGCAGGTGCAGCAAGGTGCTCTTGCCCGAACCCGACGCGCCGACGATCGCCAGGCGCTCGCCGACCTGAACTTCGAGGTCGACGCCGAGCAGCACCGGCACGTCGCTGTCGCCCTGGCGATAGATCTTGCTCAGGCCCTGGCAGGCCAGTACGGGCTTACTCATAACGCAAGGCCGCCGCCGGATTGACGCGCGCCGCGCGCCAGCTCGGATAAATCGTCGCCACCAGCGCCAGCACAAAGGCAACGCCGACGATCGTCGTCACGTCGCTCCACTGCAGTTCCGAAGGCAGGTTGGAGATGTAATAGACCTCCTTGGCGAGGAACTGCGTGCCGAGCACTCGCTCGATGAACGGCACCACGACGTCGACGTTGAGCGCCAGCGCGACGCCGCCCGCGACACCGAGGCCGAGGCCGATGAAACCGATCAGTGCGCCCTGGACGATGAAGACCAGCATGATGCTCAGCGGGCTGGCGCCAAGCGTGCGCAGGATGGCGATGTCGGCCTGCTTGTCGGTAACCGCCATGACCAGCGTCGAGACAATGTTGAACGCCGCGACGGCGACAATCAGCGACAGGATAATGAACATCATGTTTTTCTCGATCTGCACGGCGCGGAAGAAATTGGCATGGCTGCGCGTCCAGTCGCTGATGTAGGCGTCGGTGCGCAGCGTGCTGGCCAGCGATCGCGCCACGCGCGGTGCGACGAACAGGTCGTCGAGTTTCAGGCGCACGCCGGAAACCCGGTCGTCCATGCGGTACAGGCGCTGCGCGTCGGCCAGATGAATCAGTGCCAGGCCGCTGTCGTATTCGTACATGCCGACCTCGAAGATGCCAACAACATTGAACGTCTTCAAGCGCGGAATCACCCCGGCCGGAGTGACGACGCCTTGCGGCGCGATCAGTGTCACCCGCTCGCCGACCAAAACGTCGAGCGCGCGCGCCAGTTCGCTGCCAAGGATGATGTTGAAGCTGTCCGGGCGCAGGTCGTCGAGCGTGCCGCTCTTCATGTGCGGACGAAAATCGGCAACGCGGTCTTCCTGATCGGGCAGGATGCCGCGGACCAGCGCGCCGCGGACCAGCTGCCCGTACGACAGCATCGCCTGCGCCTGCACGAAGGGTGCGGCGGCGAGCACGTGCTCGTGGCCGGCAGCCTGCTCGGCGACGACTTCCCAGCCGGCCATCTCGCCGTTGCCGCCGGTGATCTGGACGTGCGAGACGACGGCCAGAATCCGCGACCGCAGTTCGGTCTGGAAGCCGTTCATCACCGACAGCACGACGATCAGCGCCGCAACGCCGAGGGCAATGCCGAGCATCGAAATCAGCGAGATGAATGAGATGAAGTGATTGTGCTTCTTGGCGCGCGTATAGCGCAGGCCAATCAGCAACTCGTAAGGAAGGGCCATCAGCGGCGGGAGATCATCTCAGGGGGTGTGCGAAGCGCCGCAATGGTCAAGGCCGGCAAAGGCGCTATGCTACACTTTTCCGGCAAGCGCTGCCTTGCCGCCGCCAGTACGCGCGCCGGCCCCTCGCTTCAGGCATCCGCCATTCGACCTTCACTCAACCAGCCACTCGCCAAACCGCCATGCAGCTCACCCTTGTCGTCCCCGAACTGATCTGGCCGGAACCCGACGACCCCTATACGCTGAATGACCTGCCCTGCGCCGGTCTGAGCACGCTGATCGCGCGCAGCCGGCTAAGCCGACGGCCGCCGCAGTCGCTCGAAGCGACGCTCTGCGACGCCTTCGGCCTGAGCGAAGGCGCCGCTTACGCGCCTTTCCGCCTGCTCGGCGAAAGCGCCGCGCAGGCGCCGGCCGACGCCCGCTGGTTGTGCGCCGACCCGGTGCATCTGCGCCTTCACCAGGAGCGCTTGATTCTCGCCGACGGCGGCAGCCTGGCCATCGCGCTCGACGAGGCGCAGGCGATCGCCGGCGAGCTCAACCGCCAGTTCGCCGACGTCGGCACCTTCCACGTCGCCACTGCCGATCGCTGGTATCTGCAACTTGCCGCTGATTTCGACGTCGGCGACCTCAGCCACTTCGACGTCCTGCCGCTGTCGCTCGTCACCGGCCGCCGCGTCGGCAGGCAATTGCCGGAAACGCCGCAGGCTCGCGCGCTGCGCCAGTTGCTCAACGAGGTGCAGATGGTGCTGCACGGGCAAGCGGCCAACGAACAACGCGAAGAAAGCGGCCGGCCGACGATCAACAGCCTGTGGCTGTGGGGTGCCGGCGTCCTGCCGGCGGCGCGCGCCAGCGACTTCAGCAGCGTCTGGAGCGAGCAGCCGCTGGCGCGCGGCCTCGGCCGCGCCTTTGCCGTGCCGGTGCAAGCGCCGCCGGCCAGCGCTGCCGAATGGCTGGCGCTGCGGGCCGGCGCGCCGGCCGGCGGCCAGCAACTGCTGCTTCTCGACGCGCTGCAGGGAACGGTGCAGTACGAAGACGCCGACGCCTACCGCGCCGCCCTGCTGAGGCTCGAAGAACACTGGTTTGCGCCGCTGCAAAAAGCCCTCGCCGGCGGCAAGATCAAGCGCTTGCAGCTGCACGCGCCGACCGCCTACGCGACGCTCGCCTGGGACAGCGGCCGCGCCGAGCAGTGGCAACTGTGGCGACGGCCACGCTCGCTGGCGGCGACGGCGCAGGCGCTGGCCCGGGGAGAACCATGACGCGCATCTGCAGCCGCCCGGTCGCCCAGCGCGTCCAGTGGCAACTCGAACAACAGGGCCTGCACCCGCTGCTGGCGCGCATCTACGCCGCACGCGGCATCGTCCTGCGCAGCGAACTCGACTACGACTTCAAGTCGCTGCTGCCGCCCACCCGCCTGACCAACGCCGGCGACGCCGCGGTGCTGCTCGCCGACGCCATCGCCGAGCAGGCGAAGATTCTCATCGTCGCCGATTACGACTGCGACGGCGCAACCGCCTGCGCGGTTGGCATGCGCGCGCTGCGCGCCTTCGGCGCGCGCGTCGATTATCTGGTACCGAACCGCTTCACCTACGGCTACGGCCTGTCGCCGGACATCGTCGACCTGGCCGCACAGAGCAGCCCGCAGCTGCTTGTCACGGTCGACAACGGGATCGCCAGCGTCGACGGCGTCGCCCGCGCCAACGAACTCGGCATCGCCACGCTGATCACCGACCACCACCTGCCGGGCGACGAGTTGCCCGCCGCGGCGTGCATCGTCAACCCCAATCAGGCCGCCTGCGACTTTCCGAGCAAGCACCTCGCCGGCGTCGGCGTGATGTTCTACGTGATGCTCGCGCTGCGCGCCGAGTTACGCCGGCGCGAGTGGTTTTCGGCAGCGACCGGCCGCGCCGAACCGAAGCTCGCAGAGCTGCTCGACCTGGTCGCACTGGGCACCGTCGCCGACGTCGTCAAACTCGACCACAACAACCGCGTGCTGGTCAGCCAGGGCCTGCAAAGAATCCGTCAGGGCCGGCTGACGCCCGGCCTGCGCGCACTCTTCCGCGCCGCCGGACGCGACCCGGCGCAAGCGTCGAGCGTCGACCTCGGCTTCATGATCGGCCCGCGCCTCAACGCCGCCGGCCGCCTCGCCGACATGTCGCTGGGAATCGAGTGCCTGATTACCGACGACGCCGGACGGGCGATGAACATCGCCCAGGAGCTCGACGCGCTCAATCGCCAGCGCCGCGAAATCGAGGCCGGCATGCAGGAGCAGGCGCTGCTGCTGCTCGACAAGGCGGCCGCCGCGGCGACCAGCGACGCCGCTACCCCAGACGCGGCAAGCGGCGTCTCGCTGTTCGACGCCGACTGGCACCAGGGCGTCGTCGGCATCGTCGCCGCACGCATCAAGGAACGGCTGCACCGGCCGGTGTTCGCCTTCGCCCGCAGCGATGCCGACGGCGGTGATGGCGGCGAAATCAAGGGTTCGGGCCGCTCGGTGCCGGGTCTGCACCTGCGCGACGCGCTCGATCTGGTCGGCAAGCGTGCGCCCGGGCTGTTGCTGCGCTTCGGTGGGCACGCGATGGCCGCCGGGGTGACGATCATGGAATGCGAGCTGCCGCGTTTCCGCGAACTGTTCGCGCAGGTCGTAGACGAACTGCTGGCCACCGCCGACCGGACGCGAACGCTGGAAACCGACGGCAGCCTCGAATCGGGTTATTACTCGATCGCCACCGCCCGCCTGCTCGAAGCCGAAGTCTGGGGGCAGGGCTTTCCGGCACCTTTGTTCGAAGACGAGTTCGCCGTCGAGAGCCAGCGCATCCTCAAGGGCAAGCACCTCAAACTGCGCTTGCGCAAGGGCGCGCTAAGTCTGGACGCGATCCAGTTCAACTTTACCCAGGCGCCCGGCAACACCATCCGCGCCGCCTACCGGCTGGCGATCAACGACTACAACGGCGTCCAGACGCCGCAGTTGATGATCGAGCATCTCGAGAACCAGCCGGCGGCGGCGGCCCGCGGCCGAGCCTGACGCACGCGCTCGCTCACAGCTCGTAGATCCAGCTGGCGATCACGAAGTAGTTGAGGACGCCAAAGATGTCGATAGCGGTGGTCACGAAGGGGCCGGTGGCGACGGCCGGGTCGACCTTCAGCCGTTCAAAGATCATCGGCAGGAGAACTGCCAGCAAGGCCGCACCGGTCATATTGACCAGGATCGTCAGGCCGACGACCTCGCCGAGCGCCAGGCTATCGTGCATCAGGTAACCGTAGAGTGCCAGGATGACCCCGTAGAAGCTGCCCAGCAACAAGCCCACACGCAACTCCTTGAGCACCAGCGGCACGGTGTCGCGGACGTCGATCGCGCCGGTCGCCAGGCCGCGCACGGCGACCGTCGCCGACTGTACGCCGACGTTGCCGGCCATTCCCATGACCACCGGCAGGAAGGCTCCGAGCACCAGAACCTCGGCGAGTATCGCTTCGTAGCGCCCGATCACAGCGGTCGCCGCGAGACCGCCGACGAACGCGGCCAGCAGCCAGGGCAGGCGAATCTTGGCAATCTTGAACGCCGACTGGGTGAGCGTCTCCGACTCGTCGGTACCCGCCATCTTGAGGATGTCGCGGGTCGTTTCTTCTTCGATGACGTCGATGACGTCGTCGACAGTGATCATGCCGACCAGCACGTTCTCGTCGTCGACCACCGGAATGGCCAACAGACGATATTTGTCGACCAGCATCGCCACGGTCGTCTGGTCATCATCGGTGGTCACCTTCATGACGCGCCGGTTCATGATCTTGTTCAGCGACGTCTCGGGACTGCTCAGCAGCAGTTGCCGCAGCGACACGACGCCTGCCAACCGTCCGCCCTCTTCGGTCAGGTACAGGTAGAAGACCATCTCGACGTCGTCGTGGCTGCGGATATTCTCGATGGCTTCTTCTACCGTCAGCGTGTGCGGCAGCGAGAAAATATCGCTAGTCATGATGCCACCGGCACTGTCCGGTGCGTACTGCAACAGGCTCTCGACCTCGTCCTTGCTGTCGCGTCCGAGCAAGGCCATCAGTTGCTCGCGCTGATCGTCCGGCAGTTCGCCGATGAGGTCGGCGAGGTCGTCCGGCGGCACGTGCGCCAACACGCCGGCCAGCTTTTCAACCTTCGACTCGGTCAACACCTGCCGCCGCAAGTCGCGCGGCAACTGGCTGAAAACCTCGGCCGCCGACTCGCTGTCGGCAATCGCCGTGAAGATGTCGACGACATGCGACGGGGGTAAATCATCGAGAACCGAGGCCAAATCCGCCGGATGGATCTTGGAAAGCATTTTCTGCAGCGACGCGCGGGCGTCGCGCACGTAGAGTCGGTCGATTGTCTCGACCAAGCGCTTCTTCCTGGTATCGTACACGGCTGCCGCGGTGGGCTTGCTCTCGATGCTGATTTGCATATTTGGTCCCCTTCCAACGCGGCAGTGTACCCGCAGCGACGCGGTCAGTCCATTGTTTTGCTTAGTGTTAACGCGCTGTTGCCGGCAAGCCTATGAAGCCTGGCGCAAGTTGCCACGCAGCCGTGTCGATCGTACGCAATCGCATAGTCAGGCGACCGGCAGCGACGAGCGTATATAATGGCCGGCTCGATCCTCAAGATAGACAAAACCATGGAAGCCGAACAACTCAACATCATCGAAAACCGCCTCGACGACCTCGGCCAACGCGCCACCGAACTGCGGAGGTATCTTTGACTACGATCAGAAATCTGATCAGTTAAAGGCCGTTTCGCTCGAACTCGAAGATCCGAAGGTCTGGGACGACGCCGAGCGGGCGCAAGCGCTTGGCCGCGAGAAGAGATCGCTGGAAAACGTCGTGCTGACGCTGGACCGCGTTGGCGACGGCCTGCGCGACGGCGGCGAGCTGTTCGCCATGGCCCGCGACGAAGACGACGACGAGACGCTGACTGCCATCACCGCCGATATCGACGCGATGGAAAAAGAGGTCTCGGCGCTTGAGTTCCGCCGCATGTTCAACAACCCCGCCGACCCGTTGAACTGCTTTGTCGACATCCAGGCCGGCGCCGGCGGCACCGAAGCACAGGACTGGGCGGCAATGCTGCTGCGCATGTACGTGCGTTACGGCGAGCGCAAGGGCTACGCGGTCGAAGTGCTCGAGGAGTCCGAGGGTGAAGTCGCCGGCATCAAGACGGCGAGTATCAAGCTCGCCGGCGATTACGCGTACGGCATGCTTCGCTCGGAAACCGGAATTCATCGCCTGGTCCGCAAGTCACCTTTCGACTCGAACGCCCGCCGCCACACCAGCTTCTGTTCGGTAACCGCTTACCCCGAAATCGACGACTCGTTCGAGGTCGACATCAACCCGTCTGATCTGCGCATCGACACCTACCGGGCGTCCGGCGCCGGTGGCCAGCACATCAACAAGACCGACTCGGCGGTACGCATCACACACCTGCCGACCAACATCGTCGTCCAGTGCCAGAACGACCGCTCGCAGCACCGCAACCGCGCCGAAGCGATGGCGATGTTGAAGTCGCGCATCTACGAAGCCGAAATGCGCAACCGCCAGGCCGAGCAACAGAAACTCGAAGACGCCAAGTCCGACATCGGCTGGGGCCACCAGATCCGCTCCTACGTCCTCGACCAGTCACGGATCAAGGACTTGCGCACCAACGTCGAAGTCGGCAATACGCAGGGCGTGCTCGACGGCGACCTCGACCAGTTCATCGAAGCCAGCTTGAAGCAAGGGGTATAAGTCGTGAAAAAGCTGCTTTGCTGTATCGCCCTGGCGAGCGCGCTGAGCGCGCCGGCCTTCGCCGCATCGCTGGACCACTACGTCGGCCGGCAACCCGAGGCGCTACTCAAGTCGCAGCCCGAATTCGCCAAGGCCTACCGCAGCGCCACCAAGGGAGTCGAGCTGCCGGCGTGGAGCAAGCGGCTGGCGGCCGGCAAGTTGGCCGAGATTGTCGTCATCGACGCCAGGCGCTACATCCTGACGTCGGCGTGCAGTTCCCGGGCTTGCCTAGACGAACGCCTCTATGTTCTCTTCGACCCGCAAACCAATCTCGCCTGCGGCCTCTTCTACCTGCCACCCGCGAGCGACGACCCCGGCGACGCGCGTACCGCGTTTTCGCGCTGGTACGGACTGCCAGCCGACAAGGCGGCCGCCAAAGCAATCGCCACCTTCCTGCTCGAGCGCGCGGCCAACGACACGCCGAGCCCGGCAGACCCGCCAAAAACCTGATCACCAGATAGCAATCATCATGCCCCACACCGATACTCCCCAGGACGCGTCGCCACAGCACGACGAGAACCGCATCATCGCCGAACGTCGTGGCAAGCTCGCCGAATGGCGGCAGACCGGCAGCGCCTACCCGAACGACTTTGCACGCGAAAACACCGCCGGCCAACTCAACGAGCTGTACGAGCCGAAAAGCCGCGAAGAGCTCGCCGCACTGCCGGTCGAGGTGCGCGTGGCCGGCCGGATCATGCTCAAGCGGGTGATGGGCAAGGCGTCGTTCATCACCCTGCAAGACCTTTCGGGAAGGATCCAGGCCTACATCAGCCGCGACCAGATCGGCGAGGAAGCCTACGCGGCGTTCAAGCGCTGGGACATGGGCGACATGGTCGGTGCCGTCGGCACGCTGTTCCGCACGCGCACCGGCGAACTGACCGTCGAGTGTTCGCAAGTGCGGCTGCTCGCCAAGTCGCTGCGGCCCTTGCCGGAAAAGTTCCACGGACTGACCGACCAGGAACAGAAGTACCGCATGCGCTACGTTGACCTGATCACCAACGAGCAGTCGCGCCTCACTTTCGCCGTGCGCAGCCGCATCGTCCAGTCGATCCGCGGCTACATGGTCGACGACGGTTTCCTTGAAGTCGAAACGCCGATGATGCACCCGATCCCCGGCGGCGCGTCGGCAAAGCCTTTCAAGACCCACCACAACGCGCTCGACATGGAGCTGTTCCTGCGTATCGCGCCCGAACTGTACCTCAAGCGACTGGTCGTCGGCGGCCTCGAAAAAGTCTTCGAGATCAACCGCAACTTCCGCAACGAAGGCATCAGCCCACGCCACAACCCCGAATTCACGATGATGGAGTTCTACGAGGCGTACTCCGAATACCGTCGCCTGATGAACTTCACCGAAGGACTGCTGCGCCACAGCGCGCGCCAGGCGCTGGGCAGCGAGGTTTTCGAATACCAGGGGCGCACGCTCGACTTCGCGAAGCCCTTTGCCCGGCTGACGATCATCGAAGCGATCCGTAGGGACCATCCCGAGTTCAGCGTCGAGCAACTCGGCGACGCCGCCTGGCTGCGCGACAAGTTGAGCGCGATGAAGGTCGAAACTGGCGCCACGGCGGGGCTCGGCACGCTGCAACTGCTGCTCTTCGAAGAGACCGCCGAGGCCGGACTGTGGGACCCGACTTTCATCATCGACTACCCGGCCGAGGTCAGCCCGCTGGCCCGGCGCAGCGACAGCAACCCGGAGATCGCCGAACGCTTCGAGCTGTTCATTGCCGGGCGCGAAATCGCCAACGGCTTCTCCGAGCTGAACGATCCGGAAGACCAGGCGGCGCGCTTTCTCGAACAGGCCAAGGCCAAGGACGCCGGCGACGAGGAGGCGATGTACTACGACGCCGATTACGTCCGCGCGCTCGAGTACGGCCTGCCGCCGACCGCCGGCTGCGGCATCGGTATCGACCGCCTGGTGATGCTGCTGACCGACTCGGCGAACATCCGCGACGTCATCCTTTTCCCGCAGATGCGGCCCGAGTAGGCCGGCCGCCGCGCGCCTGCCGGTCGATGAACCGCCACGCGATCGTCATCGGCGCTGGCCTGGCCGGCAGCAGCGCTGCCGAACGCCTGGCGGCGCGCGGCTGGACGATCGATCTGATCGACGCCGCCGACTCCCCCGGCCGCGGCGCTTCCGGCAATCTGGCCGGCGTCCTGCGGCCGCTGCCGTCGCTCGACGACAACCGCCTGGCGCGACTGACGCGCGCCGGCTTCGAACACGCCTGCCGGCATTTCGCGGCGCTGACCGCCAGCGGCCAAGCACTGCGCTGGGCGCCGACCGGCGTCCTCCATCTGGCGCGTGATGACCGCCACGCCGCGACGCAGCAGCTGGTCGTCGAGCGCCAGCAACCGGCGGCCGACGCGCTGCGCTTCGTGGACCGCGAGCCAGCCAGCCGGCTGGCTGGCTGGCCGGTCGCCAGCGGCGGTTGGTGGTTCCCCGGCGGCGGCTGGGTCGACCCGGCGTCGCTGTGCCGCGCCAACCTGGCGCAGCACGCCACCGCGATCCGCACGCACTACGCCACCGAGGTCGCGCAAATCGACCGCCCGGGCGATCTGTGGCGCGCCTGCGACGCCGCTGGCGCGCTGATTGCCGAGGCGCCGGTCCTGGTCGTCGCCAACGCCAGCGGCGCCAGACGCTTTGCCGTCACCGCGCACCTGCCCCTGCGTGCTGCCCGTGGCCAGGTTTCGCATCTCGGCGCCGCGGCGGCTTCGGCGCCCGCGATCGTCGTCTGCCGCCTCGGCTACGTGACGCCGGCGATCGACGGCGTGCGCTGCGTCGGCGCCACCTTCCGCATCGATGACGACGAAACTGCGCTGCGCGACACCGACCACGCCGAAAACCTGGCCAAGCTCGATTTCATCCTGCCGGGCTACGGCAGCGCGCTTGCTGCCAGCAAGCTCGACGGACGCGTCGGCTTCCGGCCGCTGTCGCCCGACCGCCTGCCGATGATCGGCGCCGTCGGCGACGCGTCGGCGATCGACGCCGACGCGCCAGCGCGGCCGCTTGCCGAAATGCCACGAGTGCCGGGTCTGTACGTGATCAACGGCTTTGGCGCCCGCGGCATCGTCTGGTCGGCGCTCGCCGGCGAACTTCTGGCGTGCCAGATCGCCGGCGAACCGTTACCGCTGGTCGACGAACTGGTGAGCGCCGTCGACCCCGGCCGCTTCCTGCTGCGCGGCAGAAGCCGCCGCGTACGCACTGGCGCAGAGCCATCGAAAAACGACGCCGCCGCCAAGGCGCCTGCGCCCACCAGCCGGGGCCAGCGCGACTAACGGCCGACGCTGGGCGGGTGGCGGACGGCGCGATCAGCTCATGGCTGCCGCTCGATCTCGCCGGGCCGCCAGGTCTTGGCGAACCACGGCTCGAGCGGGCCGTAGAGCCGCAGGATGGTGTTCCAGCTCCTGCCCGGCACGGTCTGAACCCAGTTGCTCTCCTTGCCGGCCGGCGCCGTCGGCCCGAAGAACACGTCTACCGAACCATCCGCATTGACCTGCAGGTCTTTCTTCTGGCTGCTGACACTCGGGAAACGCTGATCGGTCTGGATCATCGAGCGCGTCTGGTTGCTGTACAGGATCACCGACCAGAAGTCCTTCACCGGAATGTTCGGCGGCAGGCGCAGCGTGTAGTTCTGGCCGCCATCCAGAGCCTTGCCGTCCTTGTCGCGTCCGGTCCAGGCGTATTGCGAGCCCTTGCCGACCATCTTCATTTCCATCGCCGGGGTGACGCCAGTGGCCATGAAGAAGAAGAAGTTGGCGCCGTCGAGGTTGAGAACGCCCGGCTCGGTCTGGAAGCGGTAGCCACCGATGAAGGGCAGCTGCCAATGGCTGTCGGCGTAGTAGTAGGCGTCGCGGCCGCGACTGTGGAAGGCGTTGGCACGCGCCGTCGCGTCACCCATCGCGGCGGCTTCGGTGAGAATCTTGTGCATGCGCTCGTCGGGCGCGAAGGGTTTGCCCTTCTCGATGCCGATCGACTGAAAGAAGCCCAGGGTCACGGGATCGAGCGATTCGCTGGGTTCTTCCTGCACCACCTGGTTGAGCAGTTGCCAGTAGCCGAAGCCCGCCGTGCTGACCATGTTGAACGGTTTGCCAGACATGTCGACAAAGTTCACGGGTTTGGGCTTGGCCGCCTCGGCCAGCGGATAGATCCGGGTGTGCTTCTTGACCAGGTCGACGCCCGGCTTCGGATCACCGTCGACCAGGAAGCTGCGCCACGCCAGCCAGATGCTGTAGGTGCGCGGGCGCACCAACTGGTAGCCAGCAGGCAGCTTGCCCTGGTAGCCGGGCGGCACGAACAGATACTTGCCACCAGCGCCCTTGTCGGCGCCGGTGATTCCCAGGTCCACCACCCAGCGGTACCACATGTCGTCGACCAGACCCAGCACCTTGGGCGGCACCTCGACGACCAGCGGGCCACCCTTCAGGTCGAGCCAGAACCAGGTGTAGGGCGTGTTGTCGTTGGCGGTGAGTTCGACCGTCCGCGGATCGACCAACTGCTCCCAGATCGGCACGGTCTTGTTCACCGGGCCCATCGACACGATGGCAGCGCGGTTGGCCGCCTGGTTGACCGCCGGCAGCGCCAGCAGGTAAGCCTGTACGGCGCGCTGGAAGTCCAGGTTGTCGAACAGCTTCTCGGCCGACGCCTGGTCGGGGAAGCCGTCGAAGAAATTCAAGGTGCCCAAGCGGGTTTCCACCTTGTCGGGAGAGGCGACGCCCGGCGGCATCGGCGTCGAGAACTTCAGTTGCGGATCGGCCGGCGCACCGGTGAGCGCCTGCGCCAGCGTCACCTGCGGTGCGACTATCGCCAGGCCGGCTGCGAATATCAGGGCAAGTCGCTGCGCTTGGTACCTGCGTTGGTTCATGGGTGACTCCATTGCTGAATAGAGATTGGATAAACGCGGGGCAGCGCTTGGCGTTGCATGGCGCTCCTTGTCCCTACGGTGGCCGTCGGGGCATCAAGAACTGCCGAGTGCCCCCCTGGCGGAATGGCACTCGTGTTTTGCACCAGCGAAACGAGTCGGCCGTTCCCTCTGCTACGCGGGTCTACCGAGGTCCGGCCGGCAGCCGCGTCATGGCGGCTTGCCGGTCAGCGCGAATGCTGGTAGCGGCAACCGCCGACGCCGCACGGCGCCGGCAATCGCGACGGCTCACTCGCGGGCGGATTCCACTTTCTTCAGGGCTTCCTCGAACTTCTTGATGTCCTCGGGAGACAACTGCGGACGGTCCACCTTGATCGTCAGCTTGTTGAGCTTGGCGGTCAGCGGGAACGGCGGCTTGTAGTCCGCGTCGCTCACGCCGGTGATGGTGTCGGAGCCGATGTCGAAGCTCTCGTCCCATTGCAGAATGATGGGAATCGTCTTTTCCATCCTCTTGGTCGCGACCACCTTGCCATCTACCTTGAAGGTGGTATCCGCGGGTCGGCCGATTCCCGAGAAGTTGTTGTACGCCATCGTGCCCACACCGAGCCCGTCATACTTGGATTCGAACTCAATGGTGTGCTGACCGGGCGTGAGCGCTGTCGGACCCTCCCACTTGACGCGCTCCAGATCGAGCAGGTTCCACAAGAACACCGGCTTGCCCTTGAGCAGGTACATGCCGAAGCCGGCAAAGCGCCCGCCGGAAGTCACGATCATTCCCTCGGCACCGCCTTTGGGAACTGTGATGTCCGCCGTGATCGTGTAGGAGGTATCGAGCAGGTAGGGCGCATCGCCCTGCGGCAGACCGGTCATGGGTTGCGTGTAGACGTACTCGTTGCGGCCGGCGGTGAGGCTCGGACGTGCGGCTGCAACACGGGCGCCGACCGACGCATCCAGTGGCAAGACCTGATACTTCTTCGCTTCCTCCAGGAACAGGGCTCGCATTTCCTTGACCTTGTCCGGGTGCTGCGCGGCGATGTCTTCGGACTGGTTCCAGCTGGTGCTCAGGTCGTAGAGCTGGAAGACCTGATTGTTCAGCGGGTCCGGGTTGGCTGCGGAGAAAGCATCCCACGGCGCACGGTCAACCTTGGTGCTGAGCAACCATCCGTCTTTGTAGATCGCCCACTGGCCCATCATCTCGAAGTACTGGACGGTATGCCTGGAAGGCGCCTTGGCATTTGCCTTGTCGAAGGTGTACGCGTAGCTCGTGCCCTCGATCGGCTTTTGCTTGATGCCGTCCACGACTTCGGGTGCCTTGATGCCGGTGACCTCCAGGATCGTGGGCACATGGTCGATCACATGCATGAACTGATCACGCAGACCGCCCTTGTCCTTGATGCGCGCCGGCCACGACACCACCATGTTCTGGTTGGTGCCGCCGAACCGTGACGCATTCTGCTTGAACCAGTCGAAGGGCGTGTCGAAGGCCCAGGACCAACCGGCCGACATATGGTTGTAGGCCAGTTCGGTGCCCCACGCCTCGTAGAACTTCATCTGCACTTCTACGGGCGGTTTCACCCCGTTGAAGAAAGCGACCTCGCTGAACGTGCCTTCCGGCCCGCCTTCGGCGCTGGTGCCGTTGTCGCCGTTCTGGTAGATGATCAGCGTGTTGTCGAGCTTGCCGAGATCCTCGAAGTGCTGGATCACGCGACCGATCTCGTGGTCGCTGTAGGCAACATAGGCGGCGAAGACCTCAACCTGGCGGATGTAGAGCTTCTTCGCCTCGTCGCTCAGCTTGTCCCAAGGCGTCAGGACGTCGCTGGGCCAGGGTGTGAGCTTCAAACCCTTGGGAATCACGCCGAGCTTCTGCTGATTCTCGAAGATACGCTCGCGCAACTTCTCGTAGCCATCGTCGAAGAGGTGCATGGCGTGGATCTTGTCGACCCATTCCTTGGTCGGGTGGTGCGGCGCGTGATTGGCCCCAGGTGCGTACTTGATGAAGATTGGCTGGCCGGGATCAGTCTGGTGGATCCGGTCCATCCAGGCAATGGCGTCATCAGCCATCGCGGTGATCAGGTTCCAGGAGCTCTCCTTTCCGGTGACCGGCCAGACCTTCGCTTTCGGATCGGATCGATCCATCTTCAGAGTGCCCTCGTGACCGATCCACGGATAGATCTGCGTGGTGTTGCGGAACAGGTTCGGACCCCACTGGTTGGCGTCGCCGCCGACGAAGCCGTAGAAGTAGTCGAAACCCATGCCGGTCGGCCACTGGTTGAATGGCCCGGCCTGGCTGGCTTCGTAAGTCGGCGTGTTGTGGTCCTTGCCGAACCACGACGTCGCGTAGCCGTTGTCGCGCAGGATGCGGCCGATCGTCGCATTGTCCGCCCCGATGACGCTGTTGTAACCGGGGAATCCGGTGGCCTGCTCGGCGATCACGCCGAAGCCCACCGAGTGATGGTTACGCCCGGTGATCAGGGCGGCACGCGTCGGCGAGCACAGCGCGGTGGAGAACATGCGGCTGTAGCGCAGACCATTCGCCGCGATACTGTCCATTGTCGGCGTCGGGATAACGCCGCCGAAGGTGCTCGGAACGGCAAAGCCGGCGTCGTCGGTGAGGATCAGCAGGATGTTGGGCGCACTCTTGGGCGGCACGATGCGTGGTGCCCACCACTGCTTGGATTGAAGCGCGTCGTCCTTGATCACACCGCCGAATTTCGGCTGTGGCGCTGGAAGTTGTGTGCCGCTAATGGTGGTCGTGGCGCTGGGCGATCCCAGCGTTCCGGTGACCTGCTGCGCCGACGCCGGAACGGCGACCGGCAGAGTTGCGAATAAGAGGCATAGTGCCTTGGTCAAGCGACGAATCCTGGACATGATTTTCTCCCGAGTAGCTATACGGTATGGAATATACCAACTTTGCACGCCATGGCGGCTTGCAGTTCCGGACATTTTTTGCCCATACTGGTGCGCCGCGCCAACACCGGCCGCGGCGCACCAGAGCGGTGCACCAAAGTGTACTTATCGGAAGAACTCGCCAATGAAGAACCACCCCGGGTCAGAGGCGCCGCCGTCCGCTTCGCTGTCGACCAGCGGGCCAGGCGAGATTCGTGTCGGCCCGACACTGGCGATCCCGGCCGTCCTCGCCGAGTTGGGTGTCAGTCCGAACGATGCGTTTGCGTGGGCCGGCGTCGATCCAACGCTGTTCGACGATCCTGACAATCGTATCGGCATCGAAGCTCTCGGAGGCCTCCTGGCTGGCTGCGCGGCGCTCAGCGGCTGCGATCACTTCGGACTGCTCGTCGGCGAACGCTTCGAGCTACCGGAACTGGGGCCGCTCGGTGGTCTGCTGCGTCATTCGCCGACCGTTGGCGAGGCACTTCGTGGCCTGCTGCGGTTCTTCCACGTCCACGACCGCGGCGCGGCGCCGCTGCTGCTTGCTGCCGACCCCTCGTGCGTGATTCTCGGCTATTCGGTATTCCACCACGGTCTGCCCGGGCTCGCGCAGATTCAGGACGCCGCGATCAGCATTGGCTACCGCATCCTGGCCACTTTGTGCGGGCCGACCTGGAAGCCGTTGCGCGTCCAGTTTTCACGCAGTCAGGCGGGTGACAGCGCACCGTATCACCAGACATTCCACGCACCGGTCAGCTTCGACGCCAAAATATCGGGGCTGGTCTTCGCGTCGTCGTGGCTCGACAGAACCATCGAAGGCGCCGACGCGACGATCCACGACCGCTTGACCGAGGCGATTCGCGCCGCCGAAGCCAGGGGTCCGGCGAGCTTCGCCGCGCAGGTGGAACGTGCTCTGCCGCAAATGGTGCTGAGCGGCATGGTATCGGGCGAGGCGGTCGCCAGCACATTCGCGGTGCACGAGCGGACTCTTCGGCGGCGCCTGGAGGACGATGGAACGAACCTGCAGCAGCTCATCAAGCAGACCCGCTTCGAGCTGGCAAAGCAGCTCCTGCAGAATACCGAGCTGGCCGTGTCGGCGATCGCCACCGTTCTGGGCTATGACGATCCGAACGCCTTTTCGCGGGCGTTCAGGAACTGGGCACACGCCAGTCCGACGCAGTGGCGTGCGGCACGGTGACGGCGGCCGCCAGCGGCTATCGACCTTGATCCAGTGGCCATGAAAGCAGAAGTGGCGGGATGGGAAAGCACCGAGTCTTGCCTCCCGAGCGCCGAAGGGCCGGCAGGAAAAGCGACTTGCCGGTGCCCTGAATGCAGCACCGGCAAGCCCGGTGCCAGCGACCGGAACAACAGGCACGTTCCGGTGCGGCGCCCAGCCCTCCTCCATCCTCCTCCTTTGCTGTTGACTGGCATCGGCAGGAGCGCCCGACGCGCCTGATGGCCAACGGCCATCCCGTTCGCTATTTTTGTTCCGACGCGAAACGGGTGACTGGCGGGGTTTAAGCAATATTCATACCGTCGACGCAAGCATCTGCTTTATTGCCGCTTCCCATTCCGGCCAGGATGCGACTGTAAAATTTTCCGACACTAGACGGCGCTCGACGAGGCGATTGCTGGGCTCCGCCAGCGGCATTCTGTAGTGCTAAGATGCTGGCCAGCATAAGCACTGCGCAAACCACTCAGGGAGACACTGCATGAAGCTCGAAACGCTCGCCATACACGCCGGCTACAGCCCCGAAGCGACGACCAAGGCGGTCGCCGTACCGATCTACCAGACGACCTCGTATTCGTTCGACAGCACCCAGCACGGCGCCGATCTGTTCGACCTCAAGGTCGCCGGCAACATCTACACGCGGATCATGAATCCGACGCAGGACGTTCTCGAGAAGCGCGTTGCCGCGCTCGAGGGCGGCATCGGCGGGCTGGCCGTCGCCTCCGGACAGGCGGCGATCACCTACGCCATCCAGACCATTTCAGAAGCTGGCGACAACATTGTTTCGGCGTCTACGCTCTACGGTGGCACCTACAACCTCTTTGCCCACACGCTGCCGCAATACGGTCTCGAAGTGCGCTTCGCCGACTACGCCGATCCGGCCAGCTTCGAGAAGTTGATCGACGGCAAGACCAAGGCGCTCTATTGCGAATCGATCGGCAACCCGCTTGGCAACGTCACCGACTTCGAGCAACTCGCCGAGATCGCGCATCGCCACGGCATCCCGCTGATCGTCGACAACACCGTTCCCTCGCCCTACCTCTGCCGCCCGTTCGAGCATGGCGCCGACATCGTCGTACACTCGCTGACCAAGTACATCGGCGGCCACGGCAATTCGATCGGCGGCATCATCGTCGATAGCGGCCGCTTCCCGTGGGCCGAGCACAAGGAGCGTTTCAAGCGCCTCAACGAACCCGACGTCTCGTACCACGGCGTGGTGTATACCGAAGCGCTCGGCGCCGCCGCGTTCATCGGCCGCGCGCGCGTCGTGCCGCTGCGCAACATGGGTGCTGCGATCTCGCCATTCAACGCTTTCCTGATCCTGCAGGGCCTCGAGACGCTGCCGCTGCGCATGGACCGGATCTGCGCCAACACCGAAACGATCGCCGCCTACCTGCAGCAACACGCCAAGGTCGCCTGGGTCAACTACGCCGGCCTGCCCGATCATCGCGATCACGCGCTGGTGCAGAAATATATGCAGGGCAAGGCATCCGGCATTCTCACCTTCGGTGTCAAAGGCACCGACTGCAGCGGCGCCGAAGCCGGCGGCCGCTTCCAGGACGCGCTGCAGCTGTTCACCCGACTGGTCAATATCGGCGACAGCAAGTCGCTGGCCTGCCACCCGGCGTCGACCACGCACCGCCAGTTGGCCCCGGCGGAACTCGCCAAAGCCGGCGTTTCCGAAGAAATGATCCGCCTGTCGATCGGCATCGAGCACATCGACGACCTGATCGCCGATCTCGAGCAGGCACTGGCGGCCGCCTGACGACCGGGCTCGCTGCCGGACGGCGCCACCGGCAGCGGCCGATTCCGGCACGCGGGCCGGCGGGCGACTGGCGCAATTTTGGGGTAGGATGCAAACGTCGCCCCGTGAGTGCCCAGCCCGTCGATGACCGATAGCCCGGACCACCTGCCGCTCGTCGATTTTCGTGCCGATGACGACGAGATTGGACGTTATGCGCTGCTGCTCGATAGCCTGGGCATCGGCTTGCTGGTCTTCGCGGCTGACGATTCTTTACTGCAGCGCAACGCTCGGGCCGAAGTCCTGCTGGGCAACGCGACGGCCATCTGGGAAGAAGAAAACGGCCAGCCACTGGCCGCCGATGATCGCCTGGAAGCGCAGGTACGGCAGACTCGGCAAACCCTCCTGCAGCGGCCGATCGGCATTCGTCGCGGCGAGGGAGCACCACCGATCTGGTGTTCCGCCAGCGCTTTCCCGGTGTTCGCTGCCGACGGCAGCCTGCGGCGCGTGTTGCTGACGCTGGCCGACCTGAGCCGGCACAACTGGCTGGCCAACGAGACCCGCGAACTACCGACGCACGATCCGCTGACCGGCGTTTTCAGCGAGCGCTATATCGCGCTGCTGCTCGACGACGAGGGACGGCGCGCTCGTCGCTACGGGACGCCCTTCGCGCTGGCGCTGGTTGCCATCGACGACTTCCAGGAGTTCTGCCTGGCGCGCGGTGCGCAGGCCGGCGAAAGCGCGCTGGTCGACCTGGCCCGGCTGCTCGGCACGAGCCTGCGCGAATTCGACATGATCGGTCGTTTCGACGGCGACCAATTCCTGCTGATTCTGCCCAACGTCCGCGTCAATGACGCGCTTACCGGTCTCGAACGCCTGCGCGAGGTGGTCGAAACGACGCACGTCAGCGACCCGCTGGGGCCGCTGACGATCAGCGGCGGCGTCAGCGAATTCACCGGCGCCGATAGCGCGGCGCTGATCGACAGCGTCCGCTCGCTGCTTGCCGCAGCGCGCGAATCGGGGTGCAACCGGCTGTGCGTGAATCTCGACTTCTTCTAGTCGCAGGGCGCCCCTACGGCGCACTCACGACAGATGCGGCAGCCCCAGATACTCGCGCGAGCGCATCTCGGTGAGACGACTGGCGGTGCGGAAGAACTCGCTGGCCTGGGTGCCTTCGGTGTAGAGCTGATCGGGGCCGCAGTCGGCAGTAGCAATCAGCTTGACCTTGTGATCGTAGAAAATATCGACCAACCAGGTGAAACGCCTGGCCTCCGAGGCCATGCTGACCGACATCCGGGGAATCGCCGACATCAGCACCGTATGGTAGCCACGAGCCAGTTCGAGATAGTCGTTCTGCGAACGAGGCCCGCCGCAGAGCGACTTGAAGTCGAACCAGATGACCCCGTTACCGCGACGCCTGGTCGGGATCTGCCGTCCGAGAATCTCGACGCTGCCGCCAGCCGCGCCCTCGCCACCGGCCATCGCGCTGAAGTAATCGGCCATCTTCAGTTCGGCCGCGGCATCCGCGGGAAAGTGGAAAATCTCGACCTGCTCGAGCGTCCGCAGCCGGTAGTCGACGCCGGAATCGATCTCCAGCACGTCCATGCGCGACTTGATCGAGGCGATCGTCGGCAGAAAATTCTCGCGCTGCAAGCCGTTTGGATAGAGCCGGTCGGGCGGGTAGTTGGAAGTCATCACGAACACCACGCCTTTCTCGAACAGCGCTTCGAGCAGCCGGCCAAGGATCATCGCATCGGCGATATCGGAGACGTGGAACTCGTCGAAACACAGCAAGCGAACCTCGCTGGCGATGCTCTCGGCAACGCGCAGCAGCGGATCGCTCTCGCCCTTGAGCTGGTTCAGCTGGCGATGGACGCCATGCATGAAGGCGTGGAAGTGCACCCGCCGCTTGCGCCGATACGGCACGGCGTCGAAGAAACAGTCCATCAGGAAGCTCTTGCCACGCCCGACGCCACCCCAGAAATAGACGCCGCGCGGCACCGCGGGCGGTGAGAAGAAGCGCCGCAGCGTGCTGCCGCGCCCGACCTTGAACGACAGCAAGTCGTAGTACAGGCGCTGCAAGCGCTCAGCGGCCGCGCGCTGTGCGCTGTCGGCGGCGAAACCGCGCGACGCGAGCACCTGCTCGTAGGCGTCGAGCATGCCGCGCTCGGGGACTCTGAGAATTCGGTGAGGCATCGGCGTCTTTCCGGTGCGCGGAGACAACTCCTCGCCCCTGACTTGTTGGACGGTGCGGCCGGCAGCCCGTCGTGATCGCCGGTTCTGCCGCGCCTCGCGCCGCTCGCCGCTCGCTGCGGCGATGCCGATATTCTAAACCATCGCCGGGCAAATGGCAGCTTCGGCCGACCGCTAGAGCACTTCCGGAAGCGGCAGCAGGCGAATGCCGGCGGCGAGCAGCGAGGCGCGAATCGCGCTCGCTGCGGCGACCGCCTGCGGGCCGTCGCCGTGCACGCAGATACTGTGGAATTCGGTGCGAATCAGCTGCCCAGCAACGGTCACGATGCCTCCCGCATCGAGCATCCGCAAAACGTGCGCGACACACTCGTCGGCGCTATGCAGAAGCGCTCCGACCTGGCTGCGCGGCACCAGGTTGCCGCTTTCGCCGTAGGTTCGGTCGGCAAAGATCTCGGCAGCAACGCGCAAACCGAGCGCCTCGCCGGCGAACGCCAGCTTCGACAAGGCCGGCGCCAGGAGGATCAGCGATGGATCATGACTGCGAATTGCCGACACCACGCTGGTCGCCAGCGCCGTATCCTCACAGGCCATGTTGTTCAGCGCGCCGTGCGGCTTGACGTGCGTCAGCCGCCCTCCTTCGGCCTTGGCGATGCCGCTCAAGGCGCCGATCTGGTAGATCAGCATCGCTTCCAGCTCGGCTGCCGGGAGTTGCATCGCGCGCCGCCCGAAACCCTGCAGGTCGGGAAAAGACGGGTGCGCGCCAAGGCTGACGCCGGCCGCCAGCGCCCGCCGCACGGTACGACGCATGACCAGCGGATCGCCGGCGTGGAAGCCGCAAGCGATGTTGGCGGTGCCGACGATCCGCAGCAGTTCGGCATCGTTGCCCATTTGCCAGGCGCCAAAGCTTTCGCCGAGGTCGGCGTTGAGATTGATCGTTGCGCTGCTCATTGCTCACTCCTCATGGCGGTCAGCGATCGGGCGCCATCAACGGACTTGCGCATCGACCACACCGCTGACCAGATTGGCGTCGTAGATGGCTTTCAGATCGATCGCTCCGGGCTCGGCGAGCGGCCCGATGCCGGCGATCAGCGCGCGCAGCGCCGCCTCGTGTGCACGCGCCGCCAACTCGGCGGCGGCGACCGAAACCGCGGCAAAGTGCAGCGTCTGCCCCGGCGCCATCACCGCCAGGCGCGGCAGATCGGCCGAGATCACGGTGGCGATCTTCGGATAGCCGCCGGCGGTCTGGCCGTCGGCGAGCAGGACGATCGGCTGCCCCTGGCCGGGTACCTGAATCGAGCCCGGTACGGTCGCGTCCGAGGTGATTTCAACGCCTTTCTCCGGCCGATGCCGGAGCGGCCGGCCCTCGAGGCGAACACCCATGCGGTCGGCAGCGCTCGAAACCTGGTAAGCCTCGCTCAGCAAGCGCGCAATCGACGCCTCGTCAAAATAGTCATCCTGCGGACCGAGAACAACGCGAATCGGCGACGCGTCGGCGGCTGGCGACGCCTTCAGCATCATCTCGTCGCCGCTGCACGCGGCCGCGGTGAGGCGCGCTCCCGGCGCGAGCAAGCGCCCGTCAAGGCCGCCGAGAGCGGCGCGGGCGTCGGTCGAAGCGCTTCCGAGCTGCTGCGCAACGCGGATCCCGGCCAGCGCCAGGTAGCCCAGCCGACCATCGGCCAGCGCTGTGCAACGCAAGGTATCGCCAGGCGCGAGAGTGACGCTGCGCCAGGAATCGACGCGCCGATACTCGTCGGCGGTGCGCAGTTCGGCGGAAAAATGACCGGCCAGCGCGAGCCGTAACGGTGCTTCCAGCGCGCGCACCAGCAGGCCACCAGCGAAGAACTCGATCGCCGGCGCATCTTCTTCGTTGCCGAGCAGGGCGTTGGCCAGACGCAGCCAGCCCGCTGCCAGCGCCCCGGCGCGTGGCACGCCGACCTTGCGCAGACCATTACGACCGAGGTCCTGGATCGACGCCATCGCCCCCGGGCTGACGATTTCAAGGACGGCGCTCATCGCTCGGCAGCGCCGTCGAGCAACAGCCACTCCGGCGGCCGCGGCGAAGTGCGCGCCGCCGCCAGTTCGCCGAGCAGCGCCCGGTACTCGGCGTGCTCGACGGCGCGGAAGCTTACCCGGTCACCGGGCAACAACAGCGCCGCCTGCGGCCAGGTGGCAGAAAACAGCGGCACCGGGCAGGCGCCGATCAGGTGCCAGCCGCCCGGGCTCGCGGACGGGTAGATCGCCGTCAGCGTGCCGGCCGTCGCCACGCTGCCGGCCGGCACGCGCAAGCGCGGTTCGCTGCGACGGGGCCTGGAGAGTACGGCCGGCAGGTCACCCATGAACGGGAAACCAGGCAGGAAACCGAGCATATACACGTCGTAGGTCGCCTTCGAGTGCAGCCCGACCACCTCGGCCGGCGTCAGGCCGCAGGCCGCCGCCAGGTCATCAAGATCGGGCCCGCAAGCGGCGCTCTGATCGCCGTAGCAGACCGGCAATTGCCAGCGACGGCCGTGTGCTACCGACGCCGCAGCGGGCGGCCCGATGGCGGCCCGGATCGTCGGTTCGATTTCGCCACGGGTGGTGCGCAAGGGATCGTAAATGACCGTCAGCGAACGAAACGTCGGCACCGTTTCGACGACGCCGCACAGCTCGCCGCGGGCGACCAACCCCGCCAGCGCTTGATCAAGCGCGGCTACCGCCGCCAGCAGGCGCCGGTCGACGCCGTCGCCAAACTCGACGGTCAGCGCCGTGTCGCCACAATCGAGAATGCGAACGCTCATGCGCCGCTCGCTTCAAGACCGGCTGGTGGACGATGATCGCGGTGACGGCCGCCGGTCGTCGGCGCCGCTACGCACCACCGTGTATGCTCGTGGATGCCTACAAACTGTTCAGCTGTCATCGTCAAGGCCTTGCGATTCGTCCGCACGTGCCCATCGTACAAGAATCGGCGAGCTTGCCCAGCGCGAGCAAAGACTCTCAGTTTAGGCGCGAATCGCTTCGGCCCAGCAATTGGGCGTTTCGTAGAGACGCAGGCGCTCAAGGCGCAGATGATTACCGTAGGTATCGCGATAGACGGCGTCGAGAATCGCAAACGCCCGTTGGGCGAGATTTTCGGCGGTCGGTACGCAGTCGAGCAATACCGTCTTGTGTTCCGGCAGCGACTGCAGAAAGTCGACGATCGGCTGGTCACCGGCCCAGGCCAGGAAGGCGTGATCCCAGGCGTCGACCAGATGCTGCCGGGCGAGATCCTTGATCTCGGAGAAGTCCATCACCATGCCGTTGGCCGGGTCACCCGCCTGCTGGATAATCTCGCCGCCGAGCGTGATCTCGATCGCGTAGCGATGGCCGTGCAGATGGCGACACTGACTCTTGTGGTCGGGGATACGGTGGCCTGCATCGAATTCTAGACGGCGGGTGATAAGCATCGGGAAAAGGCAATGAAATGAGCGGCAATTATAGCACCGGCAATCATCGCTTCCTGGCCCTCGAGACGCGCCTGCAGCTGGCCGAAGCGCGCCACCGAGCGCTGCCCGCGCGCCCGACCGACGCCAACAAAACCGACGCTCGGCTCAGTCGCAGACGCTCACCCGCAGCGGCGTCATCTCCTTGTACAGCAGCGGCAGCGGTGCCTTGCGCGAAATCGTGATGATCCGCGTCCCTGGCGGGTGAATCAGGTGATAAGTCAGATACATGTGCGCGTCGCTGTCGCCGAGGAGCAGTTCGCGCAAGGCCGCGTAACCGGGATGCCCGAGAATGTTCTTCTGGTCGAAGGTTCGCTGGTTGAGACGCACCGATCGCGTGCGAAACTCGAGCTCGGGTTTGTTGGCACCGAGCAGTTCGTGCGTCAGCAGGCGCCGAATGTCGGGCAGGACGACGACGCCGACGGCGTCGGCGCCGACCAACCACTCGACCGCACGACCTTCACCACCAGGGTCGGGGGCGTGCTCGCCGAAAGCCTGGCACCAGCGGGGAATGTAGGCTGAATAGCGTCGAATGTTCTTTTCCATGGCCGGGCCGTTCTATTTTTCCTGCGTTGCCCGGTCGATCAGACTGGCCACCACATCGGTATCTGAAACGAAGCCCTGCAGATCGTTGTTGTCGATCACCAGCACGCTCTTCACCGCATACTGGATCATCAAGCGCGCCAGATAACGGACCTCGAGATGCTGCGAGACCTGCAGCGCCGGCTTCTGCGCGATGTCATAGACATTGAGCAGGTCGATGTCGCCATCGTCGGCGATGACCGCCCTGGCGACGTCGCGATAGGCGATAAGGCCGTGCGCATCGCCAGAATGGCGCTTTTCGACAACCAGCGATTTGACGCCGCGCGCCTTCATCATCATCAAGGCTTCGCGCACGGTCGCCAGCGGGCTGATGGTGATGACGTCCTTCTTCATGATTCCGGCAACCAACATGACTACAGCTCCTTCATCCAATGATCATACTCGGTAATCGACACGGCAGCCGGGTGACGGCTCGAACCGGCTCACATGCCCTCCTCGACTTCACGGCGGAAGAGCTTCATTTGCTCCAGGCCAATGCCAACGACGCTGCCCAGCGCGATCGAAAACGCCAGTCCGCCGCCGGGAAGTTCGAGCTTCATCTGTAGCTTGACCGCCTTGAGGATGCGCATCGCCATTTGTTGTTCGGTCACGCAGAGCAGCAGCGACTCCTTGCGCTCGAGGCCAAGGCCGAGAAAGGTCTTGCGCTCGTTGTGTCGCAAGCCCTTGCCCTTGAGGATGGTGATACCGGCCGCGCCGGCTAGCTTGAGCACCTCGACCGCACGATTCTCGTCCTCGTCCGGGACGATCAGCACAACAGCAGAAAATTTCATGGTGTTCTCTCCTTGGCCTGTTTCCTTGGCGTCAGCAGCAAGGTAGCGATGATGCCGTAGGACATGACGATAATCATTGGTAGCAATGAGGCGAAGGCAATCAGGCCAAAACCGTCGATCATCGGATCGCGGCCCGGCGTCCGTTCGGCGAGGCCAACGCCGAGTGCCGTCACCAGCGGCACGGTCACCGTCGAGGTCGTCACGCCACCGCAGTCGAAAGCGATCGGGATGATGAAGCGCGGCGCCAGCCTGGTCATGGCGATCACCAGCAGGTAACCCGGGATCAGCCAGTAGGCGATAGGCGTGCCGTCGACGATGCGCGCACAGCCGATGACCAGGCCAACGCCGACGCCGATCGAAACCAGGGTCCGCAGCCAGAAGCCCTTGAGCTGACCCAGGCTCACTTCGTCGGCCTTGATCGACAGGGCAATCAGCGCCGGTTCGGCCATGGTGGTGGCGAAACCGATCAGGAAGCCATAAAGGTAGAGCACCCACATCGCCGCGCCGTCCTGCATCAGGCCGCTGGTCATTTCGTCGCCGAGCGGGAACAGTCCGACCTGCAGTCCTTCGTCAAACAGGTACAGGCCGACCGCCACGAAGAGCATGCCGACCGCCAGGCCCTTGGGGTCGGCGAGCGGCCGCCGCAGGATCACGAAACTCGAAAACAGGACGACGGCGATGATCGGCAACAGATTCTTGACCATCCCCAGGAAGTTGCCGAGCAGCGCCCAGGCCGTCAACTGATGCTCGTCGTCGGTGGGCATCAGCAGCACAGCGGTACCATGGTCGGCCGGGACAAAGAACACGATGCCATAGAGCTGGATGACGATCATCGGCGCCAGCGCGCCGAAAGCGATCAGACCGAAGCCGTCGAGCATCGGATTGCGGCCACGGATGGTCGCTGCCAGGCCAACGCCCATCGCTGTCAGCAGCGGCGCCGTCACCGTCGAAGCGACGACGCCACCCGAATCGAAAGCCAGGCCAACGAGTTCGGGCGGCGACAAGGCTGTCAGGCCGACGACGATCAGGTAGCCGGGAATCAGGTATAGCGCGATCGGATGCCCGAGGACGATACGCCAGACGCCGACCATTATCGCCAGGCCGACAGCCAGGGCGGCGACCATGCGCAAGGTCATTGCGCCCATACTACCGCCCGAAACCACCTCGGCTTTGTAGGCGACGGCCATCAGCGCCGGTTCGGCGGCCACCGAGGCGAAGCTGATGCAGAAAGCGAAAGCCATCAGCCACAGAAACGAGCCACGACGAGCAAAATCGAAAGCCATCGTCTCGCCGGCCGGAAAGATCGCCGCGTCCAGCCCTTTGACGAACAATGCCAGGCCAATCAGAACGGCGGCAAAGCCGCCGATCAGCGCGCCCGGGTTATCGGGCATGCGCTGGATGAAAAATCCCTGGAAAATGGCGACGACGATCAGCGTCGGCGCCAGGTCCCGCGCCGCATCTTGCAGGAGTTCCCGGATCAGGCGCAGCAGCGAACCCATGCGCGCCCTAGATCGCGATCGCTTCCCGCAAGGCGGGATTGAGCAGTAGTGGCGGGGTCTGGCGCGGCTGGGTCATCGGCTCTTTAAAAGGTCAGTCGAAGGATAGCCGTCGTCGGCAGGAAGCCAAATCATGCCGCAGATCGCTCCCTACGGCAAGGCTGCCGGCATGAAACCCCCGGAATTCCATGCGCCTCGCCGCTTCCCGACCACAGGTCGCTCGCCAGGCAAAGATGATGCAAAAAAGATATGACAGGCGCGGTGCTCGCAAGCCGCAGCGGCGGCGCCGTCTGGCGACCGCAGGGCCTCGGGAAAATCAGAGCCGGGATGCCGCTTCGCCGCATCGTCGAGGCAGCCAGGTCAGCGGACCGCCGGCCACTCGTTCAAAAGGGCATCTCGGGGAGCAGCGGCCCGAGATCATCCTGGCGGCCAGCCTCGCGCACCAGCCTGGCCGCCAGCCGCGGATCGAAGCCGGCCAGCCGCTCGACGACACGCTCGAAGTCCGGATGACGCTGCGCACGGTGACAAGCCATGCCCCACAGATAGCAGGCCTCGCCGTGCAGCGGTTGCAGTTCGACAGCACGGGCGAAGGCCTCGGCGGCGGCCGCATGCTGGCCCAGACGGGCGTGCGCCAGACCCATGCCGTACCACGCGCAATCGAGCGCCGGCTTGCGCCGAAGCGCTTCCGAAAAGGCGTCGATCGCCGCCAGCGAGCGACCCGCCTGCTCGAGAACGAAGCCGTGGTTGTAGTGCGTGTCGGCGTCGTCCGGGGCCAGCCGCAGACATTCGCTGAACCACTTCTCGGCGAGCGCATGGCGCTGCTGGCCGGCAGCGATACACGCCAGATGCCGTGCCGACCGCAGATCATCGGGCTGGCGGCGAACAGCAATCAGATACTCGGCGAAAGCCTTTTCCTCGCGCTCGAGGAATTGCCAAAGCGAGGCACGGGCATAATGTCGCCAATACTCGAAATCCATCAGCAAGCCCGCCGCTTCCGTAGAAAAAAGTAGCGTCAAGATACCATGAGCCATCCCGACGTGTTCATCGTCAGCATTTTGCGCGCGCTGATCGAAGTTGCGCTTTTCGCGCTGCTCGGTCAGGGGGCGGTCGCGCTGCTGGCCGGTGCCAGGCGGGCGAGCAATCCGATCTATCTGCTGTTCACCACCGTCACCCGGCCGGTGATCCGCGTGACGCGTTGGCTGGCGCCGAAGCTGATTGTCGACCGACACCTGCCCTGGCTGGCGTTCTTCGTGACTTTCTGGCTGTGGATCGTCCTCGCCTGGGTCAAGCGCGTGCTTTGCGAGTCGCACGGATTGGTGGGCTGCTGATAAAGACCGTTCGCGGCGATCCGCCATGCACCTCCATCGTCACCCGACGAGGGCCACGCGCCCCGCCAGAAAAGCCACCGCAATAGCTGACCGTGTCAGCGAGAAAACACGAGTTCATGGGCCACGCTGGATTGATCGGACGTTGACTTCACGGCGAAGTATTTGTCCCCGGACTTGAAAATGAATCGACACCATTGCTCTGTTTTCCTCTTCCATTCCAGAAGGACGCAATACGTGCCATTGTCAGCCAGTTGCCAAGTTCCACGGGCAGTGGCATTTCGTGTGGTGCTCGGATCGCCACGATTGTCCGAGGACGCGAGCAGACTACCGTCGGCAACGTTCTCCCAAAGCCGGGTGGAACCCTGCACGGTTCGGCTTTCCACCTTTGCCCCCGGAAGAAGTGCGTGCAGCTCATCCTTCGATAGCTGCGTCGCACCTCCGGCGTGGAGATCGCTCAGTCGCAAGGCGCTCGATTGCTGCCCGAGAACCTGGCTTGAAGCGCAAACCAGGAGAATGGCGGCGAGGACTGTTCTCATGACTAACGGTCATTGCGTGAGGCGGCTCGCGCCACCCCGGATGATGAAAGAAAATACGAGTGGGTGGAAACGGCAGAGGTCGAGCAATGAGATGGTGGTTGGACCCCGATGCCTAACGTGACCCGCTGAACCGACTCGTACCCCGGATTGCCTCGTAGAGAGCGCACGGTAAAAAGGCCGCAGGGGCAACCCTGCAGGTTGTTTCGGTCAAGCGCCGTTCCCACCCGTTCGTGACTTTACGGGAAAGGAGTAACGGATGGAACTGGCGAAACTGTACAAGCGTGTCGTCGGGCTGGACGTTCATCAGGCGAAGATCACGGCCTGTGCGATCACGGAAGATGAGGCCGGCCAGACGAGTGTCGAGTTGGCCGAGTTTGGTGGTTTCAAGCGTGACCGCCAGGCGATGGCGCAATGGGTGGCCGCTCACGGCGCCGAGATGGTCGTCATGGAGAGCACCGGCATCTACTGGAAGAGTCCGCATGCGGCGCTGGAACAGGTCGGCATCGTCGCGACGGTCGTCAATGCGCGGCACGTGAAGACCGTACCTGGCCGCAAGACGGACTGGGCGGATGCGCAGTGGCTGGCGATGCTGGCGCGAGCCGGCATGCTACGCGCGTCCTTTGTGCCGCCGGCACAGTTTCGGGCTTTGCGCCACGTCGGGCGACAACGCCAGCAGCTGGTCGGCATCCTTTCGAGCGAGAAGAACCGCGTGCACAAGATCCTCTCCGACGGCGGCATTCGTTTGTCGGTGGTGGTGAGCGACATCCACGGCGTCGCCGGGCGGGCGATGGTCAAGGCGCTGATCGCCGAGCACTCTCCCGCCGAGGTGTTGATGCTCGCCGGCAACCGTCTCAAGGCCGACCGTACGGAACTGCTCGACGCGCTCGACGGCGAACTCACCGCCGACCACCGCTTCGTGCTGCATGAATTGATCGCGCACGTCGAGGAGCTCGAACGCCGTATCGATCGTTTCGACCAGTATCTGCTCGATCAACTGACACCCTACCGAAGCACGCTGGCATTGATGCAGACCATCCCCGGCATCGACGCCGTCGGTGCCGCCTTGCTGCTGGTCGAGATCGGTAATGACATGAGCGCCTTCGGCTCGGTTGATCGACTGGCCTCATGGGTGGGCATTTGTCCTGGCAACAACGAGTCCGCCGGCAAGCGAAAGACCGGACGGATACGAAAAGGTAACCCCTGGGTCCGACGCCTGCTTTGCCAGTTCGCGCACGCGGCCAGTCGGACGCGATGTGCTTTCAAGTCCAAGTTCGAGGCGCTTCGCTTGCGACGAGGGCATAAGCGCGCCATCGTCGCCATCGCCCACAAGATTCTCAAAACGGTCTTCCTGTTGATCAGCCGACAGACGCACTACCGGGACTCGGCAACCGACTTCGAAGCCCTATCTGTTGCACGCAACGCCCCTCGCTGGTTGAAGATGCTCAAGAAGCACGGTTTTATCCCCGCTGCCGCCTGAGCTACTCTTCCCGCCTGTTGCTCTCAATGGCATCAAGTGCCAGAGATTCGCTCGCCTTCAGGAGGGTGTTCTTTCACGGTAACTCCTTTCAGGTGATGAGCCCGGATCAAGTGGTCCCCGAGCGTGGCGCAACTCCAATGCCCCGCATCCGGCATCACGGTCCACCAATCACGGCCGGCAGGTGGCGTTGCCATCAAGCACGGAGGCCCCGGAAGTCACTCTTGATTGTAGCCGTCGAGGACCGCGGATCAAGCGCCTTCTTGCATGCCTGGAAACGCCCGGTAGACGTTCCACTCCGGGGCGCTCCGGACTGAGCAAGAAAGCGGCGAAGCCCGGAAGAAACACCGCTGAAACGGCTAGAATCCACTACTGACCTGCTTCCTCGACAAGCGACCGATGTTCCCGACCGAATTCACCCTGACCCTTTGCCCGCATCCCGCCACTCCGGCAGCGGTGATCCGCAGGCTCGAAGTTCACGCCGAACGCCGCGCCGACGGAGGTCTCGATCTGGCCTGGTGTCTGCGCGGCGACATGGCGCGCTTGTCGATCCCGGCGCCGGCGACGCCGGGCTGCGCCGACGAGCTTTGGCAACACACGTGTTTCGAGGCCTTCGTCGGCGTCACCGGCGACGCGGCCTACCGCGAATTCAACTTCTCGCCGTCGGGTCAGTGGGCAGCCTACGCGTTCGCCGGCTATCGGCAACGCGACGAAACGGTGGCGCTGCTGACGCCGCCACAGATCACCGCCCGGCTGTTTGCCGGCCGCCTCGAATTCGAGGCGAGCATGGCGCCGGCGATGCTGCCGGCGACGCCAGCCGGAAGCAGGCTGCAGCTTGCTCTGGCGGCGGTGGTCGAAGCCAGCGACACGGTTGACGGCAGCCATAGCTATTGGGCTCTGCGCCATCCGGCGGCGCACCCCGATTTTCACCATCGCGATGGTTTCGCCATTGCACTGGCGGCGCCGTAAGACGCCGCCTGAAGGAAACACCGATGCCCCCGATCGACTTCGGACTCGACCGCCTGCTCAAGGACCCGCAGCTGCGCAGGCCGCTGCATGGCCGCCGTCTGGCACTGGTCGCCCACCCCGCTTCGCTGACCGCTGACCTGACGCACGCCGTCGACGCGCTGGCCGCGCTGCCCGATCTGCACTTGACGGCGGCCTTCGGACCGCAGCACGGCTTGCGCGGCGACAAGCAGGACAACATGGTCGAGTCAGCCGACTTCGTCGACCCGACGCACCACATCCCGGTCTTCAGCCTGTACGGCGCCGTCCGTCGGCCGACGCCAGCGATGATGGACAGCTTCGACGTGCTGCTGATCGACCTGCAGGATCTCGGCTGCCGCATCTATACCTTCATCACCACGCTGCGCTACCTGCTCGAAGCCGCCGCCGCGCACGGCAAGGCGGTCTGGATACTCGACCGCCCAAACCCGGTCGGACGCCCGCTCGAGGGATTGCTCCTGCGCCCAGGCTGGGAAAGCTTTGTCGGCGCCGGCGTGCTGCCGATGCGGCACGGCCTGAGCATGGGCGAACTGGCGTGCTGGTTCGTCAGCACGCTCGCCCTCGACGTCGAGTGCACGGTGATCGACATGCACGGCTGGGATCCTGAAGCGGCGCCCGGTTACGGTTGGCCGCTTGGCGAGCGGAGCTGGGTCAATCCCAGCCCGAACGCGCCGAACGTCTCGATGGCGCGCTGCTACGCCGGCACGGTAATGCTCGAAGGCAGCACGCTTTCCGAGGGGCGCGGTACGACTCGGCCGCTGGAGCTCTTCGGCGCACCCGACATCGACGCCGGCCGGCTGATCGCGACGATGTACGCGCTCGCCCCCGACTGGCTGCGCGGCTGCCGCTTGCGTGCATGCTGCTTCGAGCCAACCTTCCACAAGCACGCCGCCAAGCTCTGCCACGGCGTCCAGATTCACGTCGACGATGGCTCCTACCAGCACGCCGGCTTTCGACCGTGGCGACTGCAGAGTCTGGCCTTCAAAGCGCTGCGGCAACTGCAACCCGACTACCCGCTGTGGCGCGACTTCGCCTACGAGTACGAACACGAGCGACTGGCGATCGACCTGATCAACGGCTCGCCGCTACTGCGCGAATGGGTCGACGACCCGGCGGCGACGCCGGCCGACCTCGACGCCTTGAGCCGCGCCGACGAAGACGCCTGGCAGCTGACGCGGCAGAAGTTCCTCCGCTATTGACCCCGGCCGACGGCGTTTCAGCGCTGCCGCCCGGGATGCCAGCGCGGCGTATCGCCCATCTCGACATGGACGCCTTCTACGCGTCTGTCGAACTGCTGCGCTACCCGGAACTGCGCGGCCAGCCTGTGGTCATTGGCGGCAGCCGCGACCAACAAGCACTGCAGCTCGCCGACGGCCACCGTCGCTTTACTCGCCTGCGCGATTACGCCGGGCGCGGGGTGATCACCACGGCGACCTACGAAGCGCGCGCACTCGGCGTATTTTCCGCGATGGGGATCATGAAAGCCGCCAGACTGGCGCCGGAGGCGATTCTGCTGCCGGTCGACTTCGCCGCCTATCGCCACTACTCGCGCGTTTTCAAGGCCGCCGTCGCGCAGCTCGCGCCAGAGATCGAAGACCGTGGCATCGATGAGATCTACGTCGACCTGAGCACCCTCGCCGGCGCCACCCGGCCGCTCGCCCAACAGATCAAGGACGCCGTCCGCGCCGCCACCGGCCTGTCGTGCTCGATCGGCGTCGCGGCCAACAAGCTGCTCGCCAAAATCGCCTCCGACCTCGACAAACCCGACGGCCTGACGATCATCGAGCCGGCCGACGTCGCGCAGCGGATCTGGCCGCTGCCGGTGCGCAAGATCAACGGTATCGGCCCCAAGGCGAGCGACCGCCTGGCGACGCTGGCCATCCACACGATCGGCGAACTGGCGCACGCCGAAGCGAGCACCCTGCGCCAGCACTTCGCCGACGGCTACAGCAGCTGGCTGCACGCGGCGGCGCATGGCATCGACGAGCGACCGCTGATCACCTCGTCGGAACCGAAATCGATCAGCCGCGAGACGACCTTCGACCGTGACCTGCATCCGCGCCACGACCGGGCGACACTCGGCGAAATTTTTACGGCGCTGTGCACGCGCGTCGCCGAAGACCTGCGACGCAAAGACCTGCTCGGCCGAACGGTCGGCATCAAGCTGCGCTTTGCCGACTTTCAAACCGTCACCCGCGACCTGACGCTGGCCGCCGCCACCGCCGATCCGCAAGCCATCCGCCGCGCCGCCGGCGAATGCCTGCGCCGGATCCCACTCGACCGCAAGCTGCGACTGCTCGGCGTACGCGTCAGCGCGCTGGCGCGCCGGCGGACGGCGGAAGATTTGACGTCGCCACGGCAGGGCGAGCTGGCGCTGAGCGGGCCGCTTGAGGAGTACGGCGGCTGAGCCGCAACGACACCGCCCGAGTGTTGCCGACACGCTCGCAACGCCCGCGTGAAACCCCTCCATAAATGCTGATATAACTTGAATTTTCCGTGAAAAACTGTCGGAATTTTTTACACTTGCCCGAACGCGACGGCGGTCAGCTTCGCCCAAAAATCGCCACGCCATTGTTTCGTCAACCATTTCACTTAGCGGGCGCAATTCCTGCTTTATGAAACCACGGTCAGCATTTCGAGCACGGCGCCACGAAACGGCGCCAACCCGCTGACCCGCCTGCGAGCGCGCGGGCAACGTTGGATTGGCGGAATGTCTTGATTGGTAAACCTGACTGCCTCATTTCTCATCGCTTGGCAAGCCAATCCGTCAAATGCGTTAGTGACCAACTCAATGGAGGCGAACCAATGACTCATCAGCAGACGTACACCACACGGTAAATTTGTTCTCGTGCCGGGATCAAGGTGATACGTGGCCTGTAGAATTTTTGGTCATGCGCAGGTAGTCGAAGACCAATCGGATGTTGCGGTTGAGGTGGCGCATTTTTTCGGAAATGCTGGTTTTGCCGTCGGAGAAGTGGTGCAGGATTCCGACGGCAAAGCGGCGCAGGCGTGACATGTTCTCGGGTCCGTAACCAGTCCGAATACGGCTACGGTCCTCGTCGTAGTTCCAGTCGATGACGTAGTGACAGCGGTTCTCTATCGACCAATGGCCGCGATTGATGGCGAGGATTTGCTGTGGGCTGGCCTGTTCTGGAGGGCGACTGGTGATCCCGAGAGCGATTTCGTGCGTCCGCTTGCCGCTCTTCTTGTGCAGCACTTCGCGCTCGATCAAGAACACCTGGCCGACATGCGGGAAGTCGAGATAGGCGTTGAGGGCATTGCTGCACCAAATACGCCGAGTCTCGATCCGACCATGGTCAGGTGGCGAAACCGCCACGAAGTCTGCCCCCTTCCGATCCTGGAAGAGGAGCGCGATATCGGCTTGCAGTGTTGGCTGATTGCCTTTGACCGTGAAGTGATAGTGCGCCTTGCGCTCCACCAGGTAGGTCGCCAGCTTGCGCTGTGTCAGTAGCGCGTCGGCGGTGATGTCCTTGCCCTGAATATCGATCGCATCGAGCAGGGGTATGAACATCCCGATTTCATTGGTCTGCTTGAGCTCGTCCCCGCCATTTACGGGCAAGGTGCCGACTTTTTTTGGGTGTGACACACGCCGGTCTGATGCCCGACCACGCTCATGATGTGTGCTTGCTGACCGTGCTCGTCATGGGCATTGCGCATGGTCTTGCCGTCGACCGCCAGACTGGGGTCGTCTTGAGCATAGGCCTTGTTCCACTGCTGACACGCTTGATCGAGCGCCATGGGATCGACACGGATCAGGACGTCACGAATGATGAACTCGCTGGGTACGCGGTAAACGCCCTTCTCGCGACGACAGCGGAAACGCTCGCGTGCTTTCGGTGTGAGGTCTTTGGCCCACCCGGCGATGGCTTTGTAGCCCCGCATTCCGCACAAGACCGCCGCCGTGGCGATGGCCAGAACGGCAGGAAGGGGGTGACGCCTTCCTTGCGCGCGCCGCGGGTCGGCGATGCCGGCAAAGAAATCGGGAAGCGTGCGCATCTGTTCGGCGGTGAGCATCATCCTGGGCGCTCCTGTGCGATAGCGGGGGTTGAGTATCGAGCGGGAAAGTTGGCCGCGAGCGTCCGCCTGCAAGGGGCGAACAAAGACAACTTTGGGCGACGTCGGGTGGGCGCTGTAGCCTTCTCGGGTGCGGCGAAAGCCTTGCGTCAGCCCCAGAGGCGTCCAGTTCGCGGCGCGATAGACGGTCCCCTGGAAGCGCGAGGGGTCCACAAAGGTCTCCAGCAGTAACAGCGGCTTCCCGAAATGCGCCTGCCAATCCTCGGCGACCCGTCGCTCGCACAGCGAGAGCACCTTGGAGCCGAGATTGGGGTAATGCCAATCGGGAAGGATCAGAAAGCGACTGTTGTTGGCGACCAGGCCCAAGCGATCGTACTGATGCCGATAGTCCCAGCCGATCCAGCGGTCACGAACGCCGCATTTCCAGGCCGCCGCAGAGAAACTCAGCAGGGCCGTCCACTTTTCGCCGTAGGTGGCCACGTACCAAAGCGTGTGCCCGATCTTCGCCAGGTCGCCCAGGTAGTGATGCTCTGCCATCAACTCCCGATAGCGAGCCTCTTCGCTCTTGCCCACCAAGCGAACACGCAATGCACCAAGAACGCTTTCCATGCGCCATTTATACGGACTTCCGGCGCAGATGTCCAGGGGGAAGAACTAACTGCTTGATTGCCCGTGCGTTGCCTGAGAGGACAAATCCACCCTGACGTACACCAAGAGAGGCCTTGACTTTCTCATCGCTGCCGTGGCCATGCTATCGTCAGCAACGGCTGTCGCCACAGTGGTCGTTGACATCCCCGCCAGCACCTCCTGGCAGCAGGCCATCAGCGCCGGCAACATCGTCCCTTCGGCGAACGGCGACAACCTGACGCAGGCGGCTCTGGAATTCTACGTTCCCCAAAACGTTCCCCTGGCCGTTGTCGGAGCGACGCTAGCGCCGGATGTGCAGATAAGTGACGGCCAGACGACGATTGACAACACGCTAGCGATGTCATGGGACCTGCCAACGAGCAATGCCCTTGCCATTGCCTGGTGGGACTACCGGTTCGGCACGCCGGTTAACATGCAGACCGGCAGCAGCATGATCCATTTCTCCGTCTATCCACCGCCCGGCGTCTGGGACTTGTCACTCGAACTGATTGATGGCAATGGCCGTTCCCGGGGGTGGTTCCGGTTTGGACCCGCCAACGTGTGGGACACCTTCTGGATCAGCCCGAACTTGGGCTTGCAGAACCCGTTCTCGTTCTACTGGAGCGACCCGCTGTTCGACATCACGCAGGTGGTTGCCGTCCGCTTTGACGAATCCGGGATGTTCAGCCAGCCGTTCCCCATCAACCCGACTGGCATGGGTCCTGCTTGGAATGCCTGGAATAGTCTCAGAATCGAAGTGCCCGAACCGACAAGTCTGGCGCTGATCGGCTTGAGCCTGGCCCTTCTGGGAATCGTCAGCCAGCACAGACGGGCCGTTTGCCGGCGATCACCGACAGACGGCACGTGCTTGCCAGAGAGGCACAACACCAGCGCTTGGCGTGCCCCGGATGATCAGCAGGCGCGTCGTTCCCGCCTGGCTATTCGTCAGCCCGAACACTCGATGCGCATGGAACGCTGACACGCCTGGCGCTGCCCTGCCTGCCCGCAGCGCTGCTCGGTCGGCCGCTAGCAGCCGACACCAAAGCCCCCGACACGAAGGCCCCTATCGGAGCCGCCGTCGTCAGCGTTCGGGAACGCGCCGGTAACCCGCCGCCGTACCGCTGATCTCGCGCCACAGCTCGCTGATCGGAACCCGGTTGCGGGCGGTGTGATCGACCCACTCGGTAGGCACCGCGGCACCGGGATGAAAACGAACACCCCAGATCGGCTCGAAGTGATCGGTACTAACGGTCATTGCGTGAGGCGGCTCGCGCCACCCCGGATGATGAAAGAAAATACGAGTGGGTGGAAACGGCAGAGGTCGAGCAATGAGATGGTGGTTGGACCCCGATGCCTAACGTGACCCGCTGAACCGACTCGTACCCCGGATTGCCTCGTAGAGAGCGCACGGTAAAAAGGCCGCAGGGGCAACCCTGCAGGTTGTTTCGGTCAAGCGCCGTTCCCACCCGTTCGTGACTTTACGGGAAAGGAGTAACGGATGGAACTGGCGAAACTGTACAAGCGTGTCGTCGGGCTGGACGTTCATCAGGCGAAGATCACGGCCTGTGCGATCACGGAAGATGAGGCCGGCCAGACGAGTGTCGAGTTGGCCGAGTTTGGTGGTTTCAAGCGTGACCGCCAGGCGATGGCGCAATGGGTGGCCGCTCACGGCGCCGAGATGGTCGTCATGGAGAGCACCGGCATCTACTGGAAGAGTCCGCATGCGGCGCTGGAACAGGTCGGCATCGTCGCGACGGTCGTCAATGCGCGGCACGTGAAGACCGTACCTGGCCGCAAGACGGACTGGGCGGATGCGCAGTGGCTGGCGATGCTGGCGCGAGCCGGCATGCTACGCGCGTCCTTTGTGCCGCCGGCACAGTTTCGGGCTTTGCGCCACGTCGGGCGACAACGCCAGCAGCTGGTCGGCATCCTTTCGAGCGAGAAGAACCGCGTGCACAAGATCCTCTCCGACGGCGGCATTCGTTTGTCGGTGGTGGTGAGCGACATCCACGGCGTCGCCGGGCGGGCGATGGTCAAGGCGCTGATCGCCGAGCACTCTCCCGCCGAGGTGTTGATGCTCGCCGGCAACCGTCTCAAGGCCGACCGTACGGAACTGCTCGACGCGCTCGACGGCGAACTCACCGCCGACCACCGCTTCGTGCTGCATGAATTGATCGCGCACGTCGAGGAGCTCGAACGCCGTATCGATCGTTTCGACCAGTATCTGCTCGATCAACTGACACCCTACCGAAGCACGCTGGCATTGATGCAGACCATCCCCGGCATCGACGCCGTCTGTTACGTCCGGCCCTAATCCAGACTCCTCGGCCCAAGCTTTTCGAGGTTGAAACGATGGCCGAGTCCCATGCTGCAACCGGAAGAGTGATCCCGGCGGCAACGTGGGATGAAGGCCCTACCGAGGCGGCAGCAGCGGCAACCGCCAAGACTCTTCGGGATCGTACAGATTCATCTGCCGCTGGTGGTAGCGGCGTAGCTGTACGGCATAACGGCTTTCACAAGCGACGGCGAGCTGGTGAAGGAACTGACTGAGCGCGGCAACGCTTTCATCGGAGAGGCCGTCGGGGAATAGCGGCTCGGCAGAGCGGCGCTTCATCGCAATTCCTCGATCGCCAACTGCAACAGATCGTCCGGCAAATGATTCAAACCACGCGGCACCGCCAGGCGCATCGCCGTGCGCAGAATTCGCCCGGCATGCCGCGGCAAGCCCTTGCTCGCTTGGCGCAAGATCTCCAGGCCTGAATCGCTGAGCAGCGTACTGGTACAACCGGCACTCTTCAGGCTGTGCTGGATCAGCAGCGCGAAGCGCTCGCGTTCGAGCACCGGCTTGAGCTGCACGCGCACCTGAATCCGCCCCGCCAGCGCCGCATAAGGCGCCCGCTCCAGCGTTTGCGCCAGTGTTGGATGACCGATCAACCAGACCGCCATCACATCGCGCGTATCGAAGGCGAAGTTGAGGAAGGCCGGCAAATCCCGAAAGAACTCCGGCGGCAGATTCTGCGCCTCATCGATGATCCACACCGGCATCAGCTGACGGCTATCGACCAACTGCAGAATCCGCTCCTTCAGATCGCGCCACAGCTGCGCCCGCCGATACCCCGGCTCGACACCCAGCGCCCGTGCCAGACCGCGATAGATATCCAGCCGACCAAAGTCGGTCTCCGCCTGATAGATCACCTGATAACGATGCGGATTCAGGCCACGGGTCAATTGGCGCAAGGCCGCCGTCTTGCCCACCCCGGGTTCGCCGGTGATCAGGCCGACGCCCGGTGAGTGCAACAACCACGCAAAGCGCTCGGCCAACTGTCCCAGCGTACCGTCATCCCACAGCTCGGCCGCTTGCTTGCCCAGCGGCGGATGCCGCAAACCAAAGTGCTGAAGGTCCACCTCACTCTCCTTCGGGGTCGTAGTACTGCTGATAGATCTGCTCGATCAGATTCGGGCCGCTCGCCCCTTTCTGGGGCGGGCTAGCGCTGCCCTTGCCCCACAATAAGTGCTGGACTTTTCAAGGCGGGTCGGCCATCCTGACGGGATGGAAAAACAACATCAGATTAAACGAACGCTAGCCCAAACGGATTCGATCGAAACGATCTGCAACCTTCTGGGTAGCTCTGGTCATTCTACGCGTTCGGCGTTTGTTGGCGCGGTGTGCGGGCACTTCGGTTTTGTCGACGCGCGCGGGAAAGCACAAACCAGTGGCTGTATAAAGGCGCTGCGGGAGTTGGAACGTGGCGGTCACTTTGTCCTTCCCAGCGCACGGCCGCGGGTGTCGGTCGAAGGCCGCCGACCACGGCGCCTGGGACAGCCGGTCGAGGCGCCGAGCGGTGTACCGGCGCAAGCGGAGGCGGTTCAGGAACTGTCACTACTCCAGGTTGAAACGGTCGATCAGATGCGGCTGTGGAATGAACTGATGCTGAGCGAACACCCACAGGGGGCCGGGCCGCTGGTGGGCGCACAGATGCGTTACCTGATCGGCTCGGCGCATGGTTGGCTGGGCGGTCTGGGATTCGGCGCCGCCGCCCTGCAACTGGCGGATCGGGACCGCTGGATGGGCTGGGACGCGACGACGCGCCGGCAACAGTTGCACCGGGTCGTGGGCATGAGCCGCTTTCTGATTCGGCCGTCAGTCGCTTGTCACAACCTGGCCTCGCGTGTGCTGGGCATGGTTCTTCGTCGCCTGGGCGGGGATTTCCAAACGCAGTACGGGTATCAGCCCTGGCTGGTCGAAAGCTTCGTCGACAGCGCGCATTTTGCCGGAACCTGTTACCGGGCGGCGAACTGGGAGGCCATCGGGCAAACCCGAGGTCGAGGCCGCCAAGACCGCGCGCATCAGAAGAACAAGACGGTCAAAGCGATCTACGCCTATCCCTTGGCGTCGGACTGGCGCAGCCGACTGGGGCTTCCCGAACCGATCGGCCTACCGGCGCTGACGATCGCCGAGGGCCTGGAGGGCAACGCGTGGGCGGCGCAGGAGTTTGCCGGGGCCGCACTGGGGGATGAGCGGCTCAGCCAACGCCTGGTCGATAGTGCCTGCACGCTGGCGGCGATGCCCGGACGCGCGTTCTCCGGCGCGGCACAAGGCGACCGCGCCGCGGTCAAGGGGCACTACCGGCTGATCGACCAGGCCGCTGACTCGGCCGTCACCCTTGAAGCGATCCTGGCACCGCACCGCCAACGGACCCTGCAGCGGATGAAAGCGCAGGCGACGGTCCTGTGCATCCAGGATGGCAGCGACCTCAATTATTCCGGACTCGCGCAATGCGAGGGCTTGGGGGTGATCGGGAGCAATCAGACGGGTGCCCAGAGTCGGGGGCTGCACCTGCATTCGACGCTGATCGTGAGCACCGAGGGCCTGCCGCTCGGCGTTCTGGCGGCGCAGTGCTCGGCGCCGATCGCCACGGCGAAGAACGAGCCGCCGGGGGCGACGCCGGTGCCGATTGAAGAGAAGAAGACCTTCGCCTGGATTGAGGGCTTGCGCACGTGCAGCCAACTGGCCAAAGAGCTCCCCACGACACGCCAGATCTGTGTCATGGATCGCGAGGCCGATTTCTTTGAACTCTTCGATGAGCAGCGCCAACGCGCCCGCGTCGATCTCTTGATCCGAGCCCAGCATGACCGCTGTACCGGCGAGGCCCTGCGTCTCTTCGAGTCGGCCAGACAAAGCCCGGTGCAGGGCCGCTTGAATATCACGGTGCCTCGGCAAAGTGCCCGAGCGAAGAAAAGCAAGCAGAAGGCCCGTGCGCCGCGAAAGCAGCGCTGTGCGGCGGTCGCCTTGCGCTATCGGCGCGTCGATCTACCGCCACCACTCGCACACAAGGGGAAGGCGCCGATCACGCTGTGGGTCGTGCACGTGCGGGAAACCGCTCCGCCAGAGGATGCCAAGGCGCTTGAGTGGTTTCTGCTGACGACGCGCGAAATCACGACCGTCGAGCAGGCACAGGAGTGTCTGCGCTGGTACTGCCTGCGCTGGCGCATTGAAGACTGGCATCGCGTCCTGAAGAGCGGTTGCCGCGTCGAAGCCTTGGCGCATCGAAGCGCCGAGCGATTGCAACGCGCCATCGCCATCCATCTGGTGATTGCCTGGCGGATCATGTTGATGACCCTGCTCGGCAGAGAATGTCCCGGGCTTCCCGCTGACGTTCTATTCTCGGACCTCGAAATCGAGGTGCTCGAGGCCTATGCAAAAAAAAAGACTGCCTCAGCCCAGACAGCTGGGTGATGCCGTGCTTCTCGTCGCTCGCCTGGGTGGCTACCTCGGCCGTGCCACCGATCCGCCCCCGGGACATCAAATCATGTGGCATGGCTATGCCCAGCTTCAGACTCTGTGCGAAGGCTTTTGTCTCAACACGAAAAACTCGTGCTAGCTGAAGATGTGGGGCAAGGGCAGGACTAGCGTCCGCTGGGTCAGACTGGCGTCGTTGGCGCGTGGCATTGGCCAGCGCATCGAGTGGCGTCGCCGCACCGATCGGTTCCCCTTGCTCGTCCTCGACGCCGATCACCGTCTCGGTATGCGGATCGACCACCAGAGACACCGTTTTGCCCGACAGTTCAAAGGGCACCTCGAAGCGTTGTCCCTGATACGATACCGTGCCATCCTTCCTGACCAGTCGCGTGACGCGATGCTGGAACAGGGCATCGAGGCTTGCCGCCAACGGCCCCAACGGACGAATCCTGGACAGGTCCTGCTGGTAACGCGCCAACGGCGTCATGCCGGCGAGACCGGCGTGCGGGCTGCGGTGATAGACCTGTTCAAGCCACGCCCAGAGGCGGGCATTGAGATCGTCCAGGCTGGCGATATGGCGCTCATCGAGTTCGCTGAGAAACTGATCGCGGCAGCGGCGGTGCCAGCGCTCCAACTTCCCTTTGCCCTCGGGCGCGTACGGCCGACAGTGAATCAGGTGGATGCCCAGCCGGGCGCAGATCCCTTGCAGCGTCTCGGCGCGGTAGGCGGCGCCGTTATCGACCACCAGCTTGAGCGGAATGCCGCGTTTGAGCACCGCCTGCTTGAGCACGCCTTCGATATCCAGGGCGGTTTCTCCGGGGCAGAAGGCGCTGTGCGTGAGTAGCCGGGAGGCGTCGTCGAAGAGCGACACGAGATAGCTCTTGGCGAGTTTGCCGTCGATCGGCACGCGTGGGCCGTGCATCACGTCGCCATACCAGATCGCCCCCGCTGTCGCGGCGACGAAGCTGCGTTTCTCCTCGGGCAGGCTGGCCGAGCCGCTGATTCGTGACAGGCCGTGCTGCTGCAGCAGACGGTGAATGGTCGACCGGGCCAGGCGGCCACGGGCGACGGTGCCGGTGGCTTCGAGCAATTGTCGAATCTGGCACAGCGAGCGCCGCGGGTTGTCGCGCTTGGCGGCGAGAATGGCCGCCTGGGTGGCGGCCGGGAGCTTCGATTGCCCGCGGTCGGCGCGCGGCTTGGGCGTCAGGCCGTCAAGCTGGCGGAGGCGCCAGGCGTAGTACCACGCCTGAATCGTCTTCTCGCTCAGATAGCGCCGACGGCTGCCGGGGATGGCGTACTCGCGGCTGGCCAGCTCCCGGAGGAGCTGTTGCAGTTCGCCACGTTCCAGCCGCTCGCGGCTGATCAGGGGACCGAGAACGGACAGGCGAAACAGGGCTTTCGGATCAATCGGGTTCATAACCACTCCTGGTGATAAATCGGAGCGGTGATCAAACCAGAACGGCCGTTCTAATGACAGGAGCAAACTGTGTGGGGTCCCCGCCCGGGCGGGGACCTCACCGTCTGCCGCTCGTTCGGAATCAGTTCATCACGGGACGCTGATCTCCCGATCAAGCCAGGTCATGGCCTGTGCCAGGCCGATCGATTCGAACACCCGGCGCCAGAAAGCGCTGCCGTCGACCGTCCGCCCGAGGTCGGCAAAGCGAGCACGCAGGTGAAACTCGAACAGCAGGCGGCGCTCCTGGAGCCAGGCCCACCAGCGACCGGCGGTGCGCCGCTCGGGCGCCGCGCCGGGTGCGCCGGGGCGATCGGGCGCACCGCTCAGCCGCTGTGCCAGGACCGCTTGCTGCACTGACCAGTCATACCAGCGGCGCGGCGCGATGCACGCCGGCAGACGCGAACACGTCCGCCGACATCCAGAGCAACAGTAGCGGCAGATCGGCACCGGATTGAGTGAATCCTGCCCGGCTCGCCGGTCGGCCTTGCGCTCGTAGTGCCCGTGCTGCCAGAGAATCTTCAGGCCGCAATGCGGGCAGCACGGCGGTCGATACGCTTCGGGGGTTTGCTTGATGGCCTCAAGATGCTGCTCGATCGTCTCGATGCCGGCTACAATTCGCTGCATGGGCTGGGCGCTTTGCTGTGTGGTTTGTCTTGATAACTTCCCACGATAGCAGAGTTGTCCCGGCCCTTCTTTCGTTCACTTCGTCCCAACATCCTTCAGGCAGGCCGCCTTCTTTCGCCCTCGCCGTCCACGGGATATCTCACGCCGTCAGTTCCTGGAGAGCGGCGGACGTAACACCGTCGGTGCCGCCTTGCTGCTGGTCGAGATCGGTAATGACATGAGCGCCTTCGGCTCGGTTGATCGACTGGCCTCATGGGTGGGCATTTGTCCTGGCAACAACGAGTCCGCCGGCAAGCGCAAGACCGGACGAATACGAAAAGGCAACCCCTGGGTCCGACGCCTGCTTTGCCAGTTCGCCCACGCGGCCAGTCGGACGCGATGTGCTTTCAAGTCCAAGTTCGAGGCGCTTCGCTTGCGACGAGGGCATAAGCGCGCCATCGTCGCCATCGCCCACAAGATTCTCAAAACGGTCTTCCTGTTGATCAGCCGACAGACGCACTACCGGGACTCGGCAACCGACTTCGAAGCCCTATCTGTTGCACGCAACGCCCCTCGCTGGTTGAAGATGCTCAAGAAGCACGGTTTTATCCCCGCTGCCGCCTGAGCTACTCTTCCCGCCTGTTGCTCTCAATGGCATCAAGTGCCAGAGATTCGCTCGCCTTCAGGAGGGTGTTCTTTCACGGTAAGCGAGTAGCGGGCGTCGCCGATGACGCTCGGGTCAGCGCTGGCGCGCGCCACCCAACCGGCCGAGAAGTAGCTGAAGCGAGCGAAGTCGCGACGCACGCGTTCGTCGGCAAGCGCCGACGGCGGCAGATCACTGGCCAGCAGCAGATCGACCTTGCTGCCCTCCTGCCAGCGCGTCGCGTCGGCACCGACGACTCGCAAGCGGTCGGTATACAAGGTCTCGCCCGATTGGTAGACCGATCGCCAGAGCAGCTGATTGCCGACCGTCGGGAACATCTCGGCACGATCCAGCGGATGGCCACGCGCGGCCGCGATTCGCTCTTGTACCGCCAGCGCGCGCTCGCGCTGCCAGGCGGCGCCGCCGATGTACGCCAAACTCAGGAACAGCGCCAGCGCCGCTGGCCAGCGCGCGCGCCGGCGCACCGCGAAGACCAGCCCAATCAGCAGGATCAGCGTCAGCAGCGGACCGATGGTGGTAATCCAGTTCCAGGCCACGCGCAAGGGCGAAAACGGCCACAGCAGGTGCGTACCGTAATTGGTGCAGGCGTCAAGCAGCGCGTGCGTTGCGTAGCCGATGGTGGTCGCCGCGACGATCGCTCGCCAGTTCGGGCGATAGCGCTGCTGCGCCAACCACGGCGACGCGGCGACCAGGCCACCGACCGGGATGAAGGCCAGCGCGTGCGTGAAGTGGCGGTGATACTGAATCGCCAGCAAGGGGTCCGCCGAACTCCTGATCAGGATGTCGGCGTCGGGCAGAACACCGCCGACGGCGCCAAGCAGCCACGCCTGCCGGCCGAGGCGCGGGCCGAGGGCGACCTGTGCGGCGCTGGCGCCGAGCAGTGCATGCGTCAAGGGATCCATTGCAGCTCCAGCCAGTGGTAAGGAATGATCGAAGCCGCGGCGGCGGCTATGGCGGGTCGTTTACTGCACCCGCTCCGGAAGCGGCGCGCTGGCAACCGTTGCCAATGGCGCCATGGCCACCAGGCTGGCAGTCGCCAGGGCAAACAGTGCCAGCGTGGCAAGCGTCCGTGTGGCAACGCTCGTCCGGTAGTGATCGGGATCGAAACGCGTCGGCAGAATGAAGGCCGCCAGGCAGCCTCCGAGCAGGCCGCCGACGTGCGCCGCGTTGCCTACGCCACCGTTCGCAAAGCCCATCGAGAGCGCATAGAAAACAAAAAATCCGACCCCGAGCAGCGTCGGTTTGCCAAAGGACTTGAGCAATTTGTCGCGATGCCGGAAGACCGTCACCAGCAGCGCGCCAACGACGCCGAAAACAGCGCTCGAGGCGCCGACGGATACCGCGTACTGGGCGGCAAAAGAGAGATTCAAGGCGCTGCCGAGCAGCCCGCAACCCACATAGATAATGACCAAAAGGCGGGCGCCGTAAATCCGCTCGATGATCTGGCCGACGGCGTACAGCCCGAGCATGTTGATCGCCAGGTGCACCAAGCCGCCGTGCAGGAAGGTGCCGGTCAGCAGCCGCCACCATTCGCCCTGCTGCACCTCGAAGGCCGCGACGCCGCCCCAGGCGACGAGGTTTGCCGCGGGCGTTCGCCAGAACTCGGCGCCAAAGAGTAGCGTCGCCAGCCAGATCACGACGTTGACGCCGATCAGCACCCAGGTCGCCCAGGTGTGTGGCTGCAGCGCCTTGATTCGCTCCTGACACTGTCGGCTCTCGCGGAGTTCGTTAACTTCCTGTGGCTCGCTGGTCGTCGTTGCGCTCTCGCCAGCGAGCGCGCTCAGCGCCAGGCGGTGGTGGCGCCTGACGGCGTCGAGGAGTTGTTCCTGATCAGCAGCCGCGAAGGCCAGCAATCCCAATGTCGGCCGCGCCGGATTGCCCCCCGTCCACGACCGCCGCTCGTCGCGCAAGCCGTCGACCGCCTTGAGGTGAAATGTCAGCAGGCGGCTGCCGTACTTGGCGTCGACGGTGATCGTCTCGATCTCTGTCCAGCGCAGCGCCTTTTCCTTGCCGACAAGAATAGGCGCCGTGATGGCTTCGTCGCCGAGAATCACCAGCGCCTCGCCAAATCGCAGTTGCTCGCGGAAATAGCGCGCTATGGGTAGCGCGAAGAGGAGCAGGATGGCCACGGTAATAAGCGCGTCAGACGACAAGCCGCCGTGTTTCAGGACCGCCACGACAAGTGCCACCAGCAACCCGGCCAGCGCGCAGATCCTGGCTCTCGCCAAAGTGCTGTCGCGGGACGCGAAGAAGCCTTCGCTCGCTTGCTCGGTGCCGAGCCCGGCCGGCGACAATTCTGCGACCGGCGGCTCGCCACCGGCGGCAGACACCGAGGCCGCCTTGGCACCGACGGCTACGGGCGAATCGCCCGCCAACCGCGAATCGAGACCCTGATTACGCTTTGCCGCGTAGCCATCAGGCGCTTTGTCCGTCGTCGCGGTCGCCGACAGTCGGGAATCCGATCCAGACCGAAGCGGTACCAGCGCACCGCACTCGCCGCAAACTTCGGCGTCCGTAAGGTTTTTGCTGTGACAGACCGGGCACGCCCAGCTATGGTCAGACATCGTTCGCTGCCTCTTCAACAAGTTGCCAAAATGGCTGGCCCAGCAGCCGCCTGCAGCCGGGCGATACTACGCGCCCGCGACGAGCGCTGTAAAGCCGTGTGGCGCTGGTGGGCGTGCCGCTTGCCGGCGACGGCTATCGTCGCGGGCGAGAACGGTCGTTGGCCGCATCGTAGGGTTGCCGGCGGTTTCGCGGCGTGTTTCGTGGCCGCTCGAATTTCAGCTCACGACCGCCTGCGGCCAGTGGCGTTGACGGTAAGCCGGTGGCCGCAAGCTATTCCAAAGCCGCCCTGAATTGACTGCCTGGCGTTGCCAATATGGCTCATTGCCGTCCGCGTCAAGCATGACAATCAAATCACAGCAGTGACAGTTGGCCGCTTATCCGCTCTTCTGCAGCCAGGCCGCCACTTTCTTTGGATCAGGCAGACCGCCCGAGTGCACCAGTTGGCCATCAATGACCAGTCCAGGCGTACTCATAACGCCATAGCCGACGATCCTTGCCATGTCCTCAACCTTCTCCAGGTTGATGGCAACTCCCGTCTGTTCGGCCACCTGTTTCACCATCTCGCTGACGGCTTTGCATCGCGCACAGCCGGGACCCAGAACCTTGACTTCTTTCATGATGCTCTCCCTATAGAACGGCATTGAATACGTAACCCACCAACAGGATTCCGCAAGCCACAACGCCGACAAATGTCGCGATTAGGCGCGGCTTCAATGCTTTACGCAGAATAATGATCTCGGGGGCCGACAAGGCGATGACGCTCATCATGAAAGCCAATACGGTACCGAGCGCAGCGCCCTTGCCGATCAGAGCCTCAACAATGGGGATGATGCCCGCCGCGTTGGTGTACATGGGCACGCCGAGCAAAACGGCGGCCGGAACGGCCCACCACACGTCCTTACCCATGAAGGAGGCCATGAAGTCCTCCGGCACGTAGCCATGAATGCCAGCGCCGAGGGCTATCCCGGCAACGATGTAAGGCCATACCTTGCCGACGATTTCCCGGATGTGCGCAAGGCCCGCCTCACAGCGTGCTACCCAGGTCAGGGATTCCCGCTCGCAGCCCCCCGGCCCCCGGTCTGTTCCCGCTTGCATGGCCTGTACCCAATCCTCCAGATGACGCTCCATCTTCATTTGACCGATGACCAGACCAGAGACGATGGCGACCAGGAGTCCGAGGCCGAGATACAGGGAGGCAACCTTCCAACCGAACATGGCAAACAAGAGCGCCAGAGCCACTTCGTTGACCATGGGCGCCGAAATCAGGAACGAGAAGGTCACACCCAAAGGGATGCCGGCAGACAGAAAACCGATGAACAAAGGGACGGCCGAGCACGAACAGAAGGGCGTCACGATACCCAGCGTAGCGGCCAGAAGGTTACCAACGCCTACCCTTTTCCCCGAAAGCAGTGCTCGCGTACGTTCCGGCGCAAAGAACGTTTGAATGACGCCCATCACGAACACGATTCCCGTCAGTAGCAACAGCACCTTCGGCGTGTCATAGAAGAAAAAATGGAGTGCCTCACCAAATGCGGTTTCTCGGCGCAAACCCAGCAGGCGCAAAACGCCATCGGCGAACTCTGTCAGATGGGTGTAGGCAGCCAAGCAAAAAAGAGCGGCTACAGTAACACCAGCAAGCCAACGGAGCGTGCGATTCTGTTCATGGGACGCTTGGGAGGTATCGATTTGCATGACGACTTTCGCTTTTGAGCTCACCTTACTGCGGAAGACGAAGAGTCTGCGCCAAGGATGCACGAACAACAAGAATCACTGCTCGAGTGTTGCTCGTGGCATGAAGAAACAGACGTTCCCCGCTTCATCAAATCAAACCTGGCAGGCTGTGACGAATTGGGCCTGCAGTCGTTTTCATGCGCATTGAATACGAGATTTGGCGGCAGGCAAACATGCTTCGCGCATTCGCCCGTTGTCGCGCCTTGAACGCGACCGATAATCGGGCGCCATCTGGCAGCTCCTTTTCCGACAATCGCCAAAAACCTCTGCCGACCGCGTCCGGCAACGGCGGCACGTGCGTTCGCAGCGACGCACGGGGGTGCTTCGTTCCTGCCGGCGGCTATCGTCAGGTCTGAGCGCGACGGACGTGATCAGTCGACCGCTGCCGCTTGGGAGTCGCCTGCGAAAACGTCGTCGAGCGTCGCCGCGTCGAGCAACTGCAGACCCCAACTCTCGACTTGCGCCGAGCTGGCGCCCGCCAGCCGTTCCGCCACCCATGCCGGCAGCGTGCCAAAACGGCGCGCAAGCTGCTTCTGCAGCAAGGCCGCCTCGCCCTGCTGCAGGCCCTCTTGCCGCCCCTCTTGCCGCCCCTCTTGCCGCCCCTCTTGCCGCCCCTCTTGCAAGCCCTGCTGCCGCCCCTCGCGCAGGCCATCCTCTTTCCACTGTTTGGTCCATTCGTCGACGGTTTCTGCCAGCATGGTGTCGATCTCCTGTAGTTCGTTGACTTCGGGCATTTCCTGCCCGGGCATCAGCCGGCGCAGCACGACGCGGTTGATCCAGACGACGAAGGCGCGGCGCAGGCTCGCATATTCCGGTCCCTGCAAACGCTTCTGCAGCAGTGACACCGCTCGCCGCACGTCCGCCGGCGCACGGCTGCCTTCGAGACGAATGATACCGGCGACCGTGTTCGCCGTGTCGCTCAGTTCGGCGTCACCGAGCGCCGCCTCCTCGAGCAGAAAATAGCGCTGCGCCGGATGATAGGGCCGCAAGCTGGCCGGCAAGGGCTCAATCAGTTCGCTGACTTCGCGGGCCGCGGTCCAGCGACGGCGCCCGTTGTAAAGAACCAGCGGAAAAACCGCCGGCAGCTTTTGCTGGCTGCCGATCTCGCCACTCTTGATCAAATCCTGATACAGCAAGCCGGTATAGACCATGACCCGCAAGGCCATCCATGGATCGACGCTGCTCTGGAATTCGAGCAGCAGGTACACGTAGAGCCAATCGCCGCGGTGGCGCAGGCGCCAGACGATGTCGTCCTCGCGCTCGCGCAGATCGTCGCTGACGTAGCTGGAGGCGACCTTTTCGAGCGTTGCGAAATCAAGCTCGGCGACCCAGTCCTCGGCAACGAAACCGCGCAACAGGTCCTCGACGACCTGGGCGTGCGAAAAGAGCAGCTTGTAGCCCGAGTCGTAGGTCGCGGCAGCGGGCGGTGGCGAGTCGGCAGGCATTGCGTCGATGGCCTCCGGGTTGCAGATCGTTGGTCGTGCGAATGCGCGTTGACGTTCACTTCGGCGTTCATTCTCGCACAGCGCACCGCAATGGGCAGCAATGCGCCGGCTCGCTTGGCCCGCCGCCGACAAGAACAAGCGAGCGCCAGACCTTGCCCCTCTCTCGTCACCAGCCATGAATAAACGCCAGCAAGGAAGCGCACTGCTACGACCCCTGATGGACGCGAGCCGCCGTGACACCGGGCTAAGCCTCGCCGTTCACGACCAACATCGCGACATTTACGATTCGACCGACCAACGCGGCGCGACGAGCGACCTCACGGTGCGCGGCGTGAGCGGTTGGCTGGATCGTGGCTGCGTCGGCGAACCACACGCGCTGTCGCGGCTTCTAGACGCCGTGCGCGCCGACGCCAGCGACCAGCTGCAGGACATCTTCCAGAGACTGATTGACGAACTCGACGGCCAAGGCAGAGCGATCCCAGGCAGCGGGCTTGGTGAACTCGGCGACCCGCGCTGCAAACGGTGTCGCGGCGCACACGGCGACTACCTGCTGCCGCGCCAGGTGGGTATCGCTGCTGGAGCCTACAACGACGAGCGCTGGTGGGAAGGTACGACAGCGCAGGGCTGGCAACACGGCGAAGGAACGACGGAGGGGCCGAGCAGCAACGGCGCGAAGACCGGCAGCAGCTGCATGACGATCCGCAGCGCATCAAAGCTCTGCTTCGGCTGATGCCAGAGGGCGAATTGGAAGCGCGACTCGAAGACTGGTGTCCGGCCGGCAGGCAAACCAAGCCAGTGTGTTGGAACGATCCGGCGCAGCTGAGAGGCGGTCGACAACGAGGCGAAAACGGTCAGCGGCCGGATAAATCGCCGGCAGGCGCGGCAAGCTGCTGGACTGTCGCGTCGCTGCGCTCCTCGTCGCGACCGCCTGAGGAGCCAGGTCGCGATTGTCAACGAGCCGCTTTCCCGCCTTCGCTATTCCGTCGGATAGCCCGCGTCCTCGATGATCTCGCGAATGTCGCTCTCGCTGACCATCGTCGTGTGCTCGATCGTCGCCTCGCCGCTTGCCAGCGAGACGTCGACCGAGCCGATACAAGGCAGGTCCTGAATGGCGTTCATGACGAGGCGCAGGCAGTCGTCGGATTTCATGCCGGTGATCTTGAGGGTGGTGGTGGGCATCGCGGGCTCCTCGTTGCGGGTTTGGGGGGTGCCCGATTGTATGTGACGCCGGCAGGGTCGGCCAAGCTGATGAGTTTGATCACCCCGAAGCAGCGACCAGCACGGGCCAGCCAGCCCCCTACATCGCCTGTGCCAGCGGCAGCGCCAGGCAAAGACGCGTGCCGCCGTTCGGCGACGGCAAGGGTCGCAGGCTGCCGCCGTGCAGTGCGGCGACGCGTTGGGCAATTGCCAGCCCGAGGCCGCCGATGCCGCCGCTGCTGCGCCTGAGCGGTGGGTCGCGCAGCGACTGGCCGTGTTCGAGGCGATGCCGCACTTCTTCGGGCAGGCCGCCGCCGGCGTCCTCGACGGTGATCCGCGCCTGTCGCCCGTCCTGGCTGACGCTGACACGCACCGGCGCGGCGCCAGGGGCATGGCGCAAGGCGTTATCGATCAGGTTGGTCAACGCGCGCTCGATGAGCTGCAGGTCGCCATCGAGCTCAAGTCTCCCGGGCGGCTCGCCGTGCAGGGTCACCGGCGGCGGGTCGCCGTTGACTTCGAATTTCTGCACCGCGTCGGCGACCAGCTCGTCGAGGCGAAAACGCTCGCAGTGCAGCAACTGGTCGGTCGATTGCAGCGCCGCCAATTCGAAGAGCTGCTGCGACAGGCGACGCACCTTGTCGCTCTGCGCCAGCGCCGCGGCGAGCACGCGCTGGCGCTGCCCGGGCTCGGCGAACGCCTTGCCGGCAAGCGCTTCAAGGTGGCCGTGCAGCGCCGTCAGCGGCGTGCGCAGATCGTGCGCGACGCTGGCCATGGTCTCGCGATGCGCGCTCGCCTGTTGCTGCTCGCGCGCGGCCTGCGACTCGATACGTTCGGTCATTTCGTCGAAAGCGGCGCCAATCGCCTGCACTTCATCGCCAGCGCTCGGCAACGAGCGGCGGTCGGCTTCGGCGGCGTGCAGGGTATGCAAGCTGTAGTCGCGCAGGCGACGCGCGAGACGGTGCAGCGGCTGCGTCAGCCGGCGCAGCGTGAAGGCGCCGACCGCCAGCGTCACCAGCAGCCCCAGGCCGGCGACCAGCGCGGTGCTCTGCCAGACGCGACGCTGGCTCAGTTGCCCGGCGACGGCTTCGCGCGCCGGCCCGTCGAGGACGATGTAGAGGTAGCCCGGCGGGCGGCTGTCGCCGGCCCGCGGCGGGAACATCGCGGCGCTGAAGATGCGCGGAATGCCCGAGCCCATCGGGTCGCTGCCGCGCAGCGGCAAGACGGCGCCGCCGAGGAAGGCACGCAGCGGCCGCAGGTCGACCTGCTCCTGCTGCACCATGCCGGGGTCGCCGATGTAGGCCTGCACGCGGCCGTCGGCGTCGAGCACGTAAACCTGAATGCCGGGGTTGACGACCATCAGCATCGACAGCAGCTCGTCGCGCGCGGCGCGGTCGGCCTGGTCGCGGTCGTGCTCGCGGACGGTGATCTCGGGCCAGTGTTCGACGATGTGCCGGGCGAGCCCGTGCGACAGGCGCTGCAGCGACTCCTGCTCGTCCTCGGCGGCGACGTGCCAGCCGAGGACGCCGACCAGCGCCCCGTAGGCGAGCAACAGCAAGGCCATGGTCATCGTCAGCCGCGAGGAAAACGAACGCCGCAAACGCCCCGGGCGCGGCGCACGCCGCGCCGAGCACGCCACGTCACGGCTCACCGTACTCATGGCGAAGTCTCTTCAAAACGATAGCCAACACCCCAGACGGTAACGATGCGGCGCGGCTCGCGCGGGTCGTCCTCGATCTTGGTGCGCAGGCGGTTGATATGCGAGTTGACAGTGTGCTCGTAGCCGTCGAAACCGGCGCCCCAGACGCGGGCCAACAGTTCGCCGCGGCTGAAGGCGCGGCCCGGGTGACGCGCCAGGAAGTGCAACAGGTCGAATTCGCGCAGCGTCAGCGGCACGGCGCTGTCGGCGCGCAGCAGTTCGCGGCGCACGGTATCGAGGCGGAAGGGGCCAAAGCGCAACTCCGACGCCACCGCCGGCGAGGCGCGCAACTGCTCGATGCGGCGCAGCAGGGCGCGCACGCGGGCGACCAGTTCAAGCATCGAAAACGGCTTGGCGAGGTAGTCGTCGGCGCCAAGTTCGAGGCCGAGGACGCGGTGCGCCTCGGCCGAACGCGCGCTGAGCATGATCACCGGCACGTCGGCGTGGCGCGCGCGCAGATGGCGGCAGACGTCCCAGCCGTCGGCGCCGGGGAGCATCAGGTCGAGCAGCACCATATCCCAACGCTGGCGGTCGATGGCCGCCATCGCGCGCAGTCCGTCGGACTCGCGATGCAGCCGGTAGCCGGCTTCTTCAAGGTGCAGGCGCAAGGCGCCGGCGATCGCATCGTCGTCCTCGACAAGCAACAGTTGCTCGTTCATGCGACGACCAACGCGGCGCGCTGTCGGCGCCGGCGCCGACAGCATGTCACGAAGCGAACAAAGCCGGCGCTGCCGTTCACACCGGCACGACAGTCGACGTGGCGCTTCGCTTGTTGCGCCGGCGGCCGACCCAGCCAACGGCAAGCAGGCCGGGCAGCATCAGCGCCAGGCTTTCGGGCTCGGGCACCGCCTGAAAGCTGATGCGATAAATCGGCGTAGCGCTGTCGAGCTGGCTGGCGAAGACATAGTTGGCACCGGTGGTCAGCGTGTCGAAGCCGGCGAGTTGCGTGAAGTTCTTGCTGATTACCCCTCCCTCGTCGGCGTGCAGCCCCGCGTCGCCGACGAACGCAGCACTCGCTATATCGAAGGCTTCGGAGCCGGCGTCCCAGATGTCGTTCGCCGTCTGGACGATCGACGTGATCGCCAGCTTGCCGGCGACGTCGAACAATTGGTATTGCATCGGCGACTCGTTACCGATGAACGAGTCGTTGCTCGGCAGCACCATCGCCGCGAAAGTGAAGTAGCGGTTGATTGCCGAGTCGACCGTGAAGATGCTACTGGTACTGGCACCAGGCAGCAAGACACCGACGACCGGCGCGACGATCGCGGCACGTGTCGAATTGGCATCGGCGGCGGCAAACGCCGCCTGCCATGCGCTGCCATTGCCGAGTTCGGCGAGGGGGGTCAGCGCGGCGCTGGCAGGATCACCGCTGTTGAAGGGATCGAAACTGCCGTTGCCGAAGCCCAGTTGCAATGGCGTGAAGCTGATACTGTGGCTAGGCGCGAGGTTGGTGATGCTGACCTGGATCTGTGCCGCGCCGGCGGTGGCACAGAAGGCCAGCGCGGCAACACCGGCAACCAGGCGGAAAGGAATGGCAAGACGTTCGTGCATCGCGGTTCTCCTCGAGGAAAGAGTCAGATGGGAAATCGAGCCCGAAACCTCGAGCCCGCACGAACGATGATAGGAAGCGCGCGTCCCCGAGTCCTCATGAAAGGATCACCGCGCGGTGAACATTAATGTGAAAGTCGCGCAAGCGACTCACGAAGCTCCCTTCTCCCCTCGCGGGAGAAGGGCCAGGGGGTGAGGCGGGGAATTCAGGGAGCCTGCTCCCTGCCCGGCGAACGATTCCGGCGCGCAAGCCGGAATGCGCACTGCAAGTGGAGGGGAACGGTCATGACTTTCATGATCTGGGGTATCTCAACATGTCATGACCGTTTGCGCCTGAATGTCAACCGCCTGCGCCAGCGAGGCAGGGTGGATTTGTCCTCTCAGGCAACGCACGGGCAATCAAGCAGTTAGTTCTTCCCCCTGGACATCTGCGCCGGAAGTCCGTATAAATGGCGCATGGAAAGCGTTCTTGGTGCATTGCGTGTTCGCTTGGTGGGCAAGAGCGAAGAGGCTCGCTATCGGGAGTTGATGGCAGAGCATCACTACCTGGGCGACCTGGCGAAGATCGGGCACACGCTTTGGTACGTGGCCACCTACGGCGAAAAGTGGACGGCCCTGCTGAGTTTCTCTGCGGCGGCCTGGAAATGCGGCGTTCGTGACCGCTGGATCGGCTGGGACTATCGGCATCAGTACGATCGCTTGGGCCTGGTCGCCAACAACAGTCGCTTTCTGATCCTTCCCGATTGGCATTACCCCAATCTCGGCTCCAAGGTGCTCTCGCTGTGCGAGCGACGGGTCGCCGAGGATTGGCAGGCGCATTTCGGGAAGCCGCTGTTACTGCTGGAGACCTTTGTGGACCCCTCGCGCTTCCAGGGGACCGTCTATCGCGCCGCGAACTGGACGCCTCTGGGGCTGACGCAAGGCTTTCGCCGCACCCGAGAAGGCTACAGCGCCCACCCGACGTCGCCCAAAGTTGTCTTTGTTCGCCCCTTGCAGGCGGACGCTCGCGGCCAACTTTCCCGCTCGATACTCAACCCCCGCTATCGCACAGGAGCGCCCAGGATGATGCTCACCGCCGAACAGATGCGCACGCTTCCCGATTTCTTTACCGGCATCGCCGACCCGCGGCGCGCGCAAGGAAGACGCCATCCCCTGCCGGCCGTGCTGGCCATCGCCACGGCGGCGGCGTTGTGCGGAATGCAGGGCTACAAAGCCATCGCCGGGTGGGCCAAAGACCTCACACCGAAAGCACGCGAGCGTTTCCGCTGTCGTCGCGAGAAGGGCGTTTACCGCGTACCCAGCGAGTTCATCATTCGTGACGTCCTGATCCGCGTCGATCCCACGGCACTCGACCAAGCGTGTCAGCAGTGGAACAAGGCCTATGCTCAAGACGACCCCAGTCTGGCGGTCGACGGCAAGACCATGCGCAATGCCCATGACGAGCACGGTCAGCAAACGCACATCATGAGTGTGGTCGGGCATCAGACCGGCGTGTGCCACACCCAAAAAAAGTCGGCACCTTGCCCGTAAATGGCGGGGACGAGCTCAAGCAGACCAATGAAATCGGGATGTTCATACCCCTGCTCGATGCGATCGATATTCAGGGCAAGGACATCACCGCCGACGCGCTACTGACACAGCGCAAGCTGGCGACCTACCTGGTGGAGCGCAAGGCGCACTATCACTTCACGGTCAAAGGCAATCAGCCAACACTGCAAGCCGATATCGCGCTCCTCTTCCAGGATCGGAAGGGGGCAGACTTCATGGCGGTTTCGCCACCTGACCATGGTCGGATCGAGACTCGGCGTATTTGGTGCAGCAATGCCCTCAACGCCTATCTCGACTTCCCGCATGTCGGCCAGGTGTTCTTGATCGAGCGCGAAGTGCTGCACAAGAAGAGCGGCAAGCGGACGCACGAAATCGCTCTCGGGATCACCAGTCGCCCTCCAGAACAGGCCAGCCCACAGCAAATCCTCGCCATCAATCGCGGCCATTGGTCGATAGAGAACCGCTGTCACTACGTCATCGACTGGAACTACGACGAGGACCGTAGCCGTATTCGGACTGGTTACGGACCCGAGAACATGTCACGCCTGCGCCGCTTTGCCGTCGGAATCCTGCACCACTTCTCCGACGGCAAAACCAGCATTTCCGAAAAAATGCGCCACCTCAACCGCAACATCCGATTGGTCTTCGACTACCTGCGCATGACCAAAAATTCTACAGGCCACGTATCACCTTGATCCCGGCACGAGAACAAATTTACCGTGCCAGCGAGGTGGCTGCACGGACGCCGCTCCGCGAGTATGTCTGGCGGTGCTGGCCGCCGTCAATCGGCAAGGCGACGGCCCGGCACGCTCTTGGCCGGGCGCCGTCTGGCGGGTGCCGTACCACTCACCGCCACAAAGGGCGCCTGCTCGCTGGCAAGGTCTGGCAGCGGTATCGCCAGCGGCACCAGAGCAGGCGTCTGGCGGCGGCGATCGGCTGGCGCCGCCGCCGCCAAGCCGGCGAAGAGCAGGACGTGGCGGACGTATTGCCGTGTTTCGAAGCACGACGACGCGTCACCACAAAGCTCGGCGCTTTCTTTGTCCGCGGCATGGTAGGCAGCGATAATCAGACCCCGGTCGCCGAGAAAGCGCTTGTCCAGCGACGCCAGGTAGGCCAGCGCGGCCCTGACGTTCTGCTCGGCATCGAAGGGCCTGGTGACGCCGAAACGCCGCTGCGTTTCCGGGTCCAGTTGCATCACGCCCTGCGCCTTGTTCGGCGACACGGCGTTGGCGTCGAGGTTCGACTCGGCGAGGGCGATGGCCAGCGCCAGACGCGCATCGACGCCGTATTCGTTGGCCAGACCGCGGATCAGCACGGCGAGTTTCTGCTTGTCTGCTGATTGATGCGCCAGATACGCATCGAGGTCAAAAGCCGCGGTCTTGGTGGCTGCTGAAAAAGCGCCGCAGGGTGCGTCGAGGAGCGCGCTGTCGACGCGTGCATCGTAGTACTTGAGCGCGTCTTGCCGGCCGAGACGCGCCGCCAGCGCCAGATAGGTGTTGGCCAGACCTTGCTGGCGCGCAGCCGGCGGTGCGCTGGCCAGCAGTCGTCCGAGGTGGAAGAATCCGTCGCCACTGGCCAACATCCCGGCATCGCAATAGAGCGCCATGGCCAGTAGCGGATTCTTGCTGATCCCGATGCCCAATTCCGCCGCTCGCCCTTGCTCCAGCGCGGCCAGCACTCGTGGCGCCTGGCGGTCGCTGTCGGCGTACGCCGGCGCGGCAAGAAAAGCCGCCGACAGTAGCCGCCACAATATCCTTAGGAACATGCGTTTTCACCCTGCGTCGCTCTCGCTGCCGCCAGTGCAGCTACTCGCCATGGCGGGCGGGCGATCTCCGTGTCGCGGCCGCGCCTGCGACCGTCAGCAGCAGTGTCGCCGCAGAGGCGACGCAACGGATAGGAATTAATGCACACCGTCAACGAGAAAACAGCGGCGCGCTCTGGTCGGCACAAGGAGCCAGCCCTGGCGTGTCGCCATCGGCCTTGCCCGAGCGGGCGTGTCAGGCGAGTGCGCGGAATCCCGTGGCGCGTTCGCCGTCGGCAACGGACTGGTAGGCGGCAGCGGCCGCTACGCCAGGACGCCGAGCGATCGCCTGGCGGCTGTCGGCGCTGCCTTCAGCGCTACTCGCGGCGCGCTCGCGGGTGGCGAGTTCCAGGCGCGCCACGCTTGCCATCTGAGCGGCCAGCGCGGCGACTTTCTGGTCCTGGGGCGATGGATCGGCGGGGGCCAGAGCAGCAGCGCGAATCTGCAGCGCCTTGGCGATCGTTGCCTTGGGGTCGTCGGCCGGGGAAATGTCAATACTGACTTCGCCGCCGACGGCGTAGCGCTGACGGTCAGGACCGACCTGATAGGTGAAAGACGCGCCACCCGTGAGGCCGGAGCCGGCCGCCATGTGCGCCAGCTCGTGCGTGCGTACCTGGCGATCGGTCGCCTGCAAGGCAGCGATCTGGCGCAAATCGGCAACGGAAAACTCGCTCTCCGAGCCGCCTCCCGTGGCCGCCGGGTCGGCCGCCGTCTCGCTCTGCCGGAGCGCTGGCACCTGGCTGTCGTTCTCGCCGTCGACCGAGCGACCGGGCGCCGCGTCGCGTGCTGGCGGCGGCGGCGAGAAAGCGAAAGCATGCAAAGGGGCAACGCTGTTGATCACCGGAACCTCGATGGCCAGTGGCCGAGATTCAGACTATAGCGCCGACACGAGCAATTCTCCAGCCGGCTGCGCAAGCGCCAGGGCGACGATGCCGCTCACGCCACGGCGCTCGGCCCGCTGGCTAACGCTCTTCGGCTGCAGAACCGGAGGGCTTGAAACCGTACGGGGCGCTCGACGGATAGCCGGCAAAGTCGAGCAGTTCGTTCCAGCTGCCGGCGACAAAACCCGTGGCATTCTGGTGGCCGACGCTGACACTCGGCAGGACGGCGTTACCGCCGAGTTGCCGGCCAAGTTCGCTGAGCTCGTCCTGGCTGGTGATCACACTTTCCGAGAAGGGCACGCCACGACGATTGAGCAGCTCGCGCGCCTGCTGACAGGCGCCACAGCCGGCACTGGTATACAAGACCACCGGGAACTTCTCGCTGGCCCGGCGGGTGGCGTAGGGAAGCCGCTGCGAGTCGGCGATACTGGGGCCCTCGTTGATCACCACGCGCGCCGTTCCTGGCGGCGGCGGCCGATCGGAGATTACGGGAACGCCGGTCTTCGGGTCTGACCAGCGGTACGTCGTCTGGGCGCTGACGACGTTCGTCGCCAGTAGCGCGGCAGCGATGTTGACGACGCGGGCGATGCGCAGAGCAGTGCGCATGGGCGATCTCCTTTCAGGCGGGAATCATGCCACTGTGCCTGAGCAGCGCGTCCACCTGCGGTTCGCGACCGCGGAAGGCACGGAAGTTGTCGATCGCTGCGCGACTGCCGCCAACCGACAGGATGCTGCTCAGGAAACGCTCGCCGGTGCTCGGGTCAAAGGGATTGCCGGCCTCTTCGAAAGCACCGTAGCAGTCGGCCGAAAGAACCTCGGCCCACTTGTAGCTGTAGTAGCCAGCGCCGTAACCGCCAGCGAAGATGTGCGCAAAGCTGTTCGGAAAGCGATGCCACTCGGGCGACACCAGGACCGCCACGTCGCGGCGCACGTCGCCGAGCAGGTCGAGCACGCTGCGCTCGCCGGCCGGGTCGAAGTCGCTGTGCAGCAGTAGGTCGAACAGCGAGAACTCGACCTGCCGCAGCGTCTGCATGCCGCTGAGGAAATTCTTCGCCGCCAGCATCTTGTCGAACAGGGCGCGCGGCAGCGGCTCGCCGCTATCGACGTGGGCGCTCATCGCCTGCAGCACGCTCCACTCCCAGCAGTAGTTCTCCATGAACTGCGACGGCAGTTCGACGGCATCCCATTCGACGCCGTGGATTCCCGAGACAGCCAGTTCATCGACCCGTGTCAGCAAGTGATGCAGGCCATGACCGGTTTCGTGGAAAAGCGTGATCACCTCGTCGTGGGTGAAAGTCGCCGGCCGGGGCTGGCCATCCTTCTCGCCAACCGGCCGTGAGAAATTGCAGTTGAGGTAGGCGACCGGCTTCTGGATTGCGTCGCCGCCTGCCGTCGGCGCGCGCCGACGGCGCGAGACGGCTTCGTCCATCCAGGCGCCACCGCGCTTCGTTTCGCGGGCGTAGAGGTCAAGGTAGAACTGGCCAAGCAGTTCGCCAGCCGGCGTCTCGATGCGAAAGAAACGGACGTCCGGATGCCAGAGCGGCGCCGTGTCGCACTTGAGGCGAACGCCGAACAGCCTTTCGATGACCGTGAACAAGCCGGCCAGGACTTTGTCCTCGGTGAAATACTGCTTCACCTCGTGCTCGGAGAACGCGTAGCGCTGCTGCAGCAACTTTTCTGAAACGTAGCCGACGTCCCACGCCTCCATCGTCTCGAGTTGCAGTTCGCGACGCGCGAAAGCTCGCAGGTCGGCGACATCCTGTTCGGCAAAGGGCCGCGCCTTGACCGCCAGGTCGTGCAGGAAGCCGAGCACCTGCGGTATCGATTCGGCCATTTTTGGCACCAGCGAAACCTCGGCGAAGTTGGCGTAGCCGAGCATCTGCGCTTCTTCCCGGCGGAGCAGCAGAATCTGGCGAATCAGCGCCGTGTTGTCGAGTTCGGCGGCGCCAAATTCCGCGGCGCGCGTGGCGTAGGCCCGATACATCGACGCCCGCAGGCGACGGCTATCGGCGTACTGCAGCACCGGCAGGTAGGACGGCATGTGCAGGGTGAACCGCCAGCCGCCCTCGCCAGCCTTCTCGGCCGCCTCGCGGGCGGCCTGGCGGGCGTCGTCGGGCAGGCCGGCCAGTTCGCCTTCGTCGCTCACTGTCTCGGCGAATGCGTTGGTCGCGTCGAGCAGGTTCTCCGAAAACCTGGCCGCAAGCTGCGACAGCTCCTCGGCGACGGCCTGGAAGCGCGGCTTCTGATCTTCGGGCAACTCGGCGCCGGCGAGCCGGAAGTCGCGTACCTCGTGGTCGACAATCCGCCGCTGCGCGGCCGACAAGCCGGCGTATTCGCTGCTCTCGGCGATCGCCTTGTACTTGGCGAACAGCCGCAGGTTCTGACCGACTTCGGCGTAAAAACGCGAGACCTCGGGTAGCATCCGGTTATAGGCGTCGCGCCAATCGGGAACGTCATTGACCGCGTGCAGGTGACCGACGATTCCCCAGGCGCGCGACAGCGGCTCGAGACCGTCGGTCAGCGGCGCGGCGAAATCGGTCCAGGTCGCGGCGACGTCGTCCATGGTCAGGCGCTCGATCAGCGCGCGGCCCTCGCCGAGCAGCTTGCTGATTGCCGGCTGCACGTCGGACGGCACAATGACGTCGAAGCGGGGCAGACCAGAAAAGTCGAGCAGTGGGTTGTCGTTCGGGGGGGTGGCAGTCATCAGAGGTTCCGTGGTTCGCGAAAAGCAGTCGCCGAGCCCAGCTCGGCGCTGCGTCACTTATTCTACAAGGTCACGATAAGCGTGCCACGAGGCGTGGCCGATCAGCGGCATGAAGATGATCAATCCGAAAAACAGCGTGGCGAAGCTGAGGACGGTCAGCGTCAGGACGATGAACGCCCACAGGGTCATCACCCGCAAATTGGCTTTTACGGCGCGCAGACTGGTGCGCATGGCGGTGACGCAATCGATCTGGCGATCAAGCAACATCGGCACCGAAACGACGGTAATCGCAAAAACGAGCAGCGCCAGCGTGCCGCCGCTGACCAACCAGATGAACAACAGTGGGCGATACTCGGGGTTGGTCGGCACGGCGGCGATCAGGACCAGCAGATCGGGCGCCAGGTGCGGCGCCAGCAGCACGAAGAGCAGCGTCGAAACGCGCTCCCAGCTCAGGCCGATTAGTGCCAGCAGCAATCCCAGCTTGGCCAGCTCGGCGCGGTTCCGCCGACCGGCCGCCAGCGATTCGAAGAAAGCCGTCGACCGGCCGCTCTCGCGTCGCCGGCTGATCTCGTAGAGGCCGCCGGCGAGCAGTGGCGCGACCAGGAAGAATCCGGAAGTGGCGGCGATGAAAAGATGGCCGCTGCGCCAGGCGAAAACGGTGATCACGTCGCCGACGGCGGCGAACAGCAGGCCGAAGGCGATGCTGGCAATCGGGCTGGTGCGTAAATCGCGCCAGCCGGCGGACAGCCAGTAAAAGGGCTGCCCGAGGAAGACGCTGCGCACTTTTGGCGGCGAGATCTTCTCGCAGCGCTCGCCTGGCGTAGCTTCTAGAGGCATGCATTCTCCTTGCTCAAGGGCGTCGACGCGCGCTCGTGCGTCACCCCCGGACGGCGATCATTCACCAAACTTCTCGCCGATCAGGCGCTCGCCGGCCTCGGCATACCTGGCCCGCGTGCCGGCAATCAGCGCCGCTGGCAGGCGCGGCCCCGGCGCCTGTTTGTTCCAGTCCAGAGCCGCCAGATAGTCGCGCACATACTGCTTGTCGAAAGACGGTGGATTGCTGCCGGCACGGTAGCCGTCAGCAGGCCAGAAGCGCGACGAGTCCGGCGTCAGCACTTCGTCGATCAGATGCAGCGTACCGGCGCTATCGAGACCGAACTCGAACTTGGTGTCAGCAATGATGATCCCGCGCGTTGCGGCAAATTCGGCGGCCGTAGTGTACAGCGCGATGGCCGCGTCGCGCGCCTGCGCGGCAATCTCGGCGCCGCTCTTGCCGACGCTGGCCAGCAGGTCGGCGAGCGCGGCCGCGCACTCGGCTTGCGCACGCTCGAAAGAAACGTTTTCGTCGTGATCGCCAATCGCCGCTTTGGTCGCTGGCGTGAATAGCGCTTGCGGCAAGCGGCTGGCGAGCAGTAGCCCGGCCGGTAACTGGATCCCGCAAACGCAGCCACTGGCCTGGTAATCAAGCCATCCCGAGCCGATCAGGTAGCCGCGCACGACGGCTTCGATGGGTAGCGGACGCAAGCGCTTGACGACCAGCGCGCGGCCGCGCACCTGCGCGCGCTCACTGGCCGCAACAACGCTTTCCGGGTCGATCCCGGTCAGCTGATTGGGGATTATTTCGGCGAGCTTGTCGAACCAGAAGCTGGCCAGCCGAGTGAGTATCCGGCCCTTGCCGGGAATCGGGTCCGGCAGGATTACGTCGAAAGCCGACAGGCGATCGCTGGTGACGATCAGTAGTTTGTCGGCGTCAACGGCGTAGATGTCACGCACCTTGCCGCGGCCGAGCAGCGGCAGGCTGGTGATGGTCGATTCGAAGAGAGCGTCGGTCACGTGTTCATCCGGTCCGGCAAAGAGGTGATCGAAAGGAAGTCGAGCTCGGCGATTATAGGACAGATCGTTGCCGGCTCAGTGTCCCCCGTCGGCGCCAGCGTGCCTTCGGCAGCGCAAATGCTCGATGGGGAGCGGCGTGACGACCTTATTCGGCGCCCGCAGCCGCCACAAATCGACGGCGCAGCGAACGGCTCTTGGCGACTCGCCGCCAGGCAAGCCGCCGGTGCCGCTCAAGCGCTGGCCGGCCAGCGAACGCGCAGCGCGCTGCTGCCGGCGGCTCGCGCGCGCCGCCTACTCGCCGACACGAACGATCTTCAGCGTATTGGTGCCACCGCTGTTGCCCAAGGGTTCGCCGGCGGTCAACACGATGAAGTCGCCCTTGACGACGATGCCCTGGCTCATCAGCAGCTGTTCGGCGTCGCGCAGCAGTTGATCGCGGCTATTCGGCTGCTGGTCCATGAACATCGGAAATACCGCCCGGTAAAGACTCATCTTGGTCAGTGCTTCGCGGCGCGGGGTCAAGGCATAAACCGGTACGCCACAGTTCAAGCGGCTCATCCACAGCGCCGTCGATCCCGACTCGGTGAGCGCTGCGATCGCTTTGACCTTGAGGTGGTGCGCGGTCCAGATCGCCGCCAGAGAAATCGTCTGATCGATGCGGGTAAAGACCTGGTTGAGGAATTCGCGCTCGAGCGTCACTTCGGCAGACTTCTCCGCCTCGAGACAGATCCGGGCCATCGCTTCGACCGTTTCGACCGGGAACTTGCCGGCTGCGGTTTCGGCCGAAAGCATCACCGCGTCGGTGCCGTCGAGAACCGCGTTGGCGACGTCGGAGACCTCGGCACGCGTTGGCGTCGGCGAGAGAATCATCGACTCCATCATTTGCGTCGCCGTGATCGCCAGCTTGTTCTTCTCGCGGGCCAGGCGAATCATCCGCTTCTGCAACGCCGGCACGGCGGCGTCGCCGACTTCGACGGCGAGATCGCCACGGGCGACCATGATGCCATCGGACGCGCAGACGATCTCGTCGAGCGCCGCCACGGCTTCGACGCGCTCGATCTTGGCAATGGTCAGCGCGTGCCCGCCGGCGGCGTGCATCAGTTGCTTGGCCATATACATGTCGGCCGCGCTCTTGGGGAACGAGACGGCAACGAAATCGACGTCGATGCTCGCCGCGGTACGGATATCGTCCATGTCCTTGGCGGTCAGCGCGTGCGCCGACAGACCGCCTCCCTGCCGATTGATGCCCTTGTTGTCAGACAGCTCGCCACCGTGACGAACGACCGTGAAGATCTCCGAACCGAGCACCCGCTGCACGTCGAGAACAATTCGCCCGTCATCGAGCAGAAGAACGCTGCCTGCCGACACGTCGCGGGGCAGGTCCTTGTAGTCAAGGCCAACGCGTTCGGCATGACCCATTTCGCATTTGGCGTCAAGAATGAAGGGCTGGCCTTTTTCCAGCCAGATCTTGCGGTCGGCAAATTTTCCGATACGGATCTTCGGACCCTGCAAGTCGGCGAGAATGCCGACCGGGCGTCCGACGCGAGCCGCCGCCTCGCGGACCAGTTGAGCGCGGTCGATGTGATCCTGCGGTTTGCCATGCGAGAAGTTGAGACGAACGACATCGACGCCGGCGTGGATCATGCGTTCGAGCACATCGGCGTCAGAAGACGCCGGACCGAGGGTGGCGACGATTTTGGTATCTCGGGGCATGGGGGGTTCCTATCTTTTTTTTCTTTGGGGTGTGGTAGCAAGTGCGCTTTCCCGACACTGAATGCTGAATGCGAACCAGGCACGTCAGGCCGCGTGCCCGCCGTTGTCTCGGACAGCTTCGGGCGTCGCCGCGTTCAACCGCGGTTTCGCATCCTGCAGGCGAGCGAGGATGACGGCAGTGGCGCTCGGACGCACGCCACAGCGGGACCAACAAACTCTGGGTGATCGGGGATACGCGTCCGACGCGCACTTTGGCGAAAGCGGTGACCGTGGTCAAGGCTTTCCTGGCACGAACGGGAAGAAATGCAGGGAAGAAGTGCACACTCGACCGGCAGCACGGGGTGGAGCACCGGCGCCAGTGCTCCGACGGCAGGAGCGCAAGATCGACTGCTGCGGACAGCGTTAATCCGCCGGACAAGGGCGGCAAGAAGCTGGCAAGCAGGAGGGACCAAGCAGAAAGATTCTGCCAGGAGTGAAATGGGCGTAAGGGGGGGAAATACGAGAATGAGAGGTGCCCGAAGGCACCTCTCGGTAGCTGCTTAGCGAGCCATGACTTTAATCATTTCCAGCACTTTGCAGGAGTAGCCCCACTCGTTGTCGTACCACGAGACAACCTTGACGAAGGTGCTGTCAAGCGCCATGCCGGCGTCGGCGTCAAACACCGACGTGCAGCTCTCGCCACGGAAGTCGGTAGCCACCACTTTATCGGTGGTGTAACCGAGAACGCCCTTCATCGGGCCTTCGGAGGCCGCCTTCATCGCCGCACAGATCGCTTCGTAGGTGGCGTCCTTGTTCAGCTCGACAGTCAGGTCAACGACCGAGACGTCCGAGGTCGGCACGCGGAAAGCCATGCCGGTGAGCTTCTTGTTGAGCTCGGGGATGACTTTGCCGACAGCCTTGGCTGCACCGGTCGAGGACGGAATGATGTTCTCGAGGATGCCGCGACCACCACGCCAGTCCTTGTTGGACGGGCCATCGACGGTTTTCTGGGTAGCGGTGGCGGCGTGCACTGTGGTCATCAGGCCACGCTTGATACCCCAGTTGTCATTCAGCACCTTGGCCACGGGGGCCAGGCAGTTGGTGGTGCAGGAAGCGTTCGAAATGATCGTCTGGCCAGCATAGGTACTGTCATTGACGCCAAACACGAACATCGGCGTATCGTCCTTGCTTGGTGCGCTCTGGATGACCTTCTTGGCACCGGCGGTGATGTGCTTCTGGCACGACTCGGTGGTCAGGAAGAGGCCGGTCGCGTCAACGACGATATCGGCGCCAATTTCGTCCCACTTCAGCTCGGCCGGATCCTTGACCGCGGTCAGGCGGACCTTCTTGCCATTGACGACCAGCGAGGTGCCTTCGACGGCGACGGTGCCCTTGAAGCGGCCATGGACCGAGTCGTACTTGAGCATGTACGCCAGATAGTCGGGTTCGAGCAGGTCGTTGATACCGACGATCTCGATGTCATTCGGGAAGTTCTGTACGGCTGCACGAAAAACCATCCGTCCGATACGGCCAAAGCCATTGATCCCTACTTTGATTGTCATGAAACGGTCTCCTTGAGAAATTACAACACTGATTTCACGGTCGCGACGACATTGCTCACCGTGAAACCGAAAAAGTCGAACAACTGGCCTGCGGGTGCCGACTCGCCAAAACGATCGATACCAATTACAGCGCCTTCGAGGCCGACATACTTCCGCCACAAGCCGCTGACGCCGGCTTCGACGGCCACGCGCGGTATGCCGCGTGGCAAAACTTGTGCATGGTAGGCCGCGTCCTGACGGTCGAAGACTTCGCCGCAGGGCATCGACACGACGCGCACGGCGATTCCCTCAGCGGCCAGCGCCTGGGCGGCGTCAACGACCAGCGTGACCTCCGAGCCGGTCGCCAGCAACACCGCCTGTGGCGCGCTGCAGTCAACCAGAACATAGGCGCCACGCCGCATGCTGGCAGGCAGCACACCGGTCGTCACCGTCGGCAGGTTCTGGCGCGACAGCGCCAGAATCGTCGGGCCATCGTTGCGTTCGATGGCGGCGACCCACGCTACCGCCGTTTCGCTGGCATCCGCCGGACGCCAGACGTCGACGTTCGGAATCAGGCGCAGGCTGGCCAGGTGCTCGATCGGCTGATGCGTCGGGCCGTCTTCGCCGAGACCGATCGAATCGTGCGTATAGACCATGATCTGGCGCAACCGCATCAGCGCTGCCATGCGAATCGCGTTGCGTGCGTAGTCCGAAAAAACCAGGAAGGTGGCGGTATAAGGAATCAGGCCGCCGTGCAGCGCGAGGCCATTGGCGATTGCCGTCATCGCGAACTCACGCACGCCGTAGTACAGGTAGTTACCGCCCTCGCCCTTGCTGACGCCCCGGGAACCTTTCCACAGCGTCAGGTTGGAACCCGCCAGGTCGGCCGAGCCGCCGATCAGTTCGGGCAAACGCGGCGCCAGCGCGCTGATCGCGTTCTGCGAAGCCTTGCGGGTGGCGATGTTTTCGGCCCGGTCGGCGACCTCGGCAAGCATCTGCGCGACGTCGGCGCTCCAGTCGGCAGGCAGCTCCTTGCGCACGCGACGCGAAAACTCGCCCGCCAACTCTGGAAAAGCCGCCTGATAGGTGGCGAAACGCGACGTCCAGTTGTTCTCGAAAACGGTGCCACGCATGTGGCCATCCCATTTCGCGTAGACCTCGTCGGGAATTTCGAAAGGCGCGTGCGGCCAGTCCAGATGAACGCGTGCGGCGGCGATCTCGGCCGCCCCCAGTGGCGCACCATGGACGTCGTGCGTGCCGACCTTGTTTGGCGAACCCTCGCCGATCCGCGTCTTGCAGCAGATCAGCGTCGGCCGCGCAGTTTCGGCGCGTGCGGCCAGCAGCGCCTGGTCGATGGCTTCACTATCGTGGCCGTCGACATCGGCGATCACCTGCCAGCCGTAGGCCGCAAAACGCTGCGGCGTATCGTCGGTGAACCAGCCCTCGACACGGCCGTCGATGGAAATGCCGTTGTCGTCATAAAGAGCGATCAGCTTGCCCAGTCCGAGCGTCCCCGCCAACGAGCAGGCTTCATGCGAGATGCCTTCCATCAGGCAGCCGTCGCCGAGGAAGACGTAGGTCGAATGGTTCACGATCTGGTGCCCTGGCCGATTGAAGTCGGCGGCCAGCACCTGCTCGGCGATCGCCATGCCAACGGCGTTGGCAAGCCCCTGTCCCAGCGGTCCGGTGGTCGTTTCGACACCGGCTGTATGGCCTACTTCGGGATGACCAGGAGTCCGCGAACGAAACTGCCGGAAGTTTTTCAGATCGTCGATTGAGACGTCATAGCCGCTGAGATGCAGCAGCGTGTACAACAGCATCGAACCGTGACCGTTGGAGAGAACGAAACGATCGCGGTCGGGCCATGCGGGATTGCCCGGGTTGTGGCGCAGATGGCGGCGCCAAAGAACTTCGGCAATTTCGGCCATCCCCATTGGCATACCGGGGTGACCCGAGTTGGCTTGTTGAACCGCGTCCATGGCGAGGACGCGAATGACGTTGGTCAGGGCGGTAGGAGCAATGGGCACGATGATTGGCTGATCCGGAGGAGAGGGTTGGAGCGCATGGGCAAATTATCCGCCAAAACAGCAGGCATTGCCACCTCCGCTGGTCAACCAGTAAAAGTGGCTACCAAAGCCGTCGGCCGATGCAACAAGCGCCCGCAGGGGCATTTATTAAGTAATAAAACTTAATCATAATCAGAATAAAGTTTAACTTTTAATTATCTATTGCGCCGCCTACACTGGCTGCACCTGGACTTGCCGCGTGCGCACCATGACCACAGACCCTATCGCCAGCGCCCTGCCGCTGGCCGCAGCCGCCGGAGCAGCGCTGCAGGCCGTCATTTTCGACGTTGACGGGACGCTGGCCGATACCGAGCGCGACGGCCACCGCCGGGCGTTCAATCAGGCTTTTGCGCAGTGCGGTGTGGACTGGCACTGGTCGGTCAGCGCCTACGGCGAACTGCTGGCGGTGACCGGCGGCAAGGAACGGCTTCGTCACTTTGCCACCAGGCACGCAACCGAACTGCTGCGCCGGCGGGGCGGCGACGCCTGGCTGGCCGACCTGCACCAACGCAAGAATGAAATCTACCGGCAGCTGCTGGGCGCTGGCACGATCGGCCTGCGGCCCGGCGTGGCGCGCTTGCTCGGCGACTTGCGTGGCGCTGGCGTGCGTCTGGCAATCGCCACGACGACGACGCGTTCGAACCTCGACAGCCTGCTGCTGAGCAGCTTCGGCGACGACTCGCGTACGCTGTTCGAAGTCATCGGCGCTGGCGACGTCGTCACCGACAAGAAGCCGGCGCCGGCTATCTATCACTGGGTACTGCAGCGGCTGCGACTACCGCCGGTGGCTTGTCTGGCGGTCGAGGATTCGCGGCCAGGATTTCTCGCGGCGCACGCGGCCGGCGTGCCGACGTTGATTACCATCAACGCCTATAGCGCAGACACAGACTGCAGCGGCGCGCTGAGCGTCGTCAGCGACCTCGGTGAGCCCGGCGTACCGGCGCGCTGCCTTGGCGGCCAGCCGCTCAACGACGACGGCTACGTCGATCTCGCGCAGCTGCGCCGCTGGCATCGAACAGCAGCCAGTGAGGCACAGCGCTCGCCGACAAGCGTCCTGGCGGCACACTGAACGAACACGCAACGCCCTCATCACTCTTATCGACACGGAGACAGAATCATGGACCAATCGAATCGTTACGCCGACCTCAGCCTCAAGGAAGACGAGCTGATCAGCGCTGGCAAACACATCCTGGTGGCTTACAAGATGAAGCCCAAGGCCGGCTACGACTATCTGCAGGCGGCAGCGCACTTCGCTGCCGAGTCGTCGACCGGCACCAACGTCGAGGTGTGCACCACCGACGACTTCACGCGCGGCGTCGACGCGCTGGTGTATCTGATCGACGAGGCCAGCGAGGAAATGCGCATCGCCTATCCGCTCGACCTCTTTGACCGCAACGTCACCGATGGACGGATGATGATCGTCTCGTTCCTGACGCTGGTGATCGGCAACAACCAGGGCATGGGCGACATCGAGCACGCCAAGATCTATGACTTCTACATGCCCGAACGCGCGCTGCAGCTGTTCGACGGCCCGGCCAAGGACATCTCCGACATGTGGCGGATTCTCGGCCGGCCGGTCAAGGACGGCGGCTACATTGCCGGCACGATCATCAAGCCCAAGCTCGGCCTGCGTCCAGAGCCTTTTGCCAAGGCCGCCTACCAGTTCTGGCTCGGCGGCGACTTCATCAAGAACGACGAGCCGCAGGGCAACCAGGTGTTCGCGCCGATGAAGAAGGTGATGCCGCTGGTGGTCGACGCGATGAAGCGCGCGCAGGACGAAACCGGCCAGGCCAAGCTGTTCTCGGCCAACATTACCGCCGACGATCACTACGAGATGTGCGCGCGTGCCGACTACATCCTCGAAGCCTTCGGAGCCGACGCCGACAAGGTCGCATTTCTGGTCGACGGCTACGTCGGCGGCCCGGGCATGGTCACCACCGCGCGCCGGCAGTACCCCAACCAGTACCTGCACTACCATCGTGCCGGTCACGGCGCGGTCACCTCGCCGAGTTCGAAGCGCGGTTACGACGCCTACGTGCTGGCCAAGATGGCGCGCCTGCAGGGCGCCTCGGGAATTCACGTCGGCACCATGGGCTACGGCAAGATGGAAGGCACCGCCGACGACCGGGCCATCGCCTACATCATCGAGCGCGACGAGTATCAAGGGCCGGCCTACTTGCAGAAATGGTACGGCATGAAGCCGACGACGCCGATCATCTCGGGCGGCATGAACGCGCTGCGCCTGCCGGGCTTCTTCGCCAACCTCGGCCACGGCAACGTCATCAACACCTCGGGAGGCGGCTCGTACGGCCACATCGACAGCCCGGCCGCCGGAGCCATTTCGCTGCGCCAGGCCTACGAATGCTGGCAAGCCGGCGCCGACCCGATCGAGTGGGCCAGGGAGCACCGCGAATTCGCGCGCGCTTTCGAGTCGTTCCCGGGCGACGCCGATACGCTCTATCCCGGCTGGCGCGATAAACTCGGCGCGCATCGCTAGCAGCCCGGGCGGTCGGGACAGCGGGGCAAGGGTCGCATGGCGGCCGGCGCCCCGGGTCACTGACCCCGCCGCAGATCGACGTAGCGCAGAACAGGGACAGGCAATGACCGACAAGGAGCAGTTCAAGGTTCGCGAAGAACCTTTCTATCAGCCGCAGGGCAAGGAAGTCGCGCTCTACGAGGCGGCGTACGCGGCGCGTCTGCCGGTGATGGTCAAGGGGCCGACCGGTTGCGGCAAGTCGCGCTTCATCGAATACATGGCCTGGAAGCTGGCGCGGCCGTTGATCACCGTCGCCTGTAACGAAGACATGACCGCCTCCGACCTGGTCGGGCGCTACCTGCTCGAAGCCAACGGCACGCGCTGGCTCGACGGCCCGCTGACCACCGCCGCGCGCATCGGCGCGATCTGTTACCTCGACGAAATCGTCGAGGCGCGTCAGGACACGACGGTCGTCATCCACCCGCTGACCGACCACCGGCGCACGCTGCCGCTCGACAAGAAGGGCGAAGTGATCCGCGCGCACGCCGATTTCCAGCTGGTGATCTCGTACAACCCCGGCTACCAGAGCCTGATGAAGGACCTCAAGCAATCGACCAAGCAGCGCTTCACGGCTTTCGAGTTCGACTATCCCGATGCGGCGCTGGAGGTCGCCATTCTGGCCAGCGAAAGCGGCATTGATGAAGCCACCGCCGGCCAACTGGTGAGCATCGGCGCCGCTGCCCGGCGGCTCAAGGGGCATGGCCTCGACGAGGGCATCTCGACGCGTCTGCTGGTCTATGCGGCGACGCTGATCAAGGGCGGCGTCGCGCCCGCCGACGCCTGCCGCATGGCGCTGGTGCGACCGATCACCGACGACCGCGATATCCGCGACACGCTGGATCATGCGATCGACGCGGTCTTCGCCTGAGCGCGGTCGCCGAGTACAGATTCAGGCCATGGCCGCTCCCGACAATCCCGCCGCCCCCTCCTGGGAAGAGCGCCTGCACGGCTACCGCGAGCAACTCGCCTGCGGCTTTCCGCAGGTCGCCGAGGTCTTCGAAGAATGCCTGCGCGAGGCGCTCGTCGTACTTTCCGCCAGCGGCCTTGACGCCTATCTCGATACGGCGCGCTTCCTCGGCGGCATGGGCCGCGGCGTCGAGCCGCCACTGCTCTTCCTCGAAGAATGGCCGGCGATCGCCAGGACACTGGGCGAAGACGCCCTGCCGGCAATCAACGCCAGCATGCAGGCGCTCGGCAAATCGCCGAACGCCAGGGCGATCACACCCTTCCTGCAGACGCTGGCCGCAGTCGCTCGCCGACTGCCTGCAGCGCGGCAAATGCAGCGCTACCTGGACCTGACGCAGGAGTTTACCGAGCGCACGACGGGTTCGATCCACGGCATTCATCAGACCTTCGCCAGCCCCGGCTTGCCCGACTTCTTCGCGCAGGCGCCGACGCTGCTCGACAAACTGTCGATCGGCGGGCTGCGCAAGTGGGTCGACTACGGCATCCGCAACTACGCCAATCATCCCGAACGGCAGCGCGATTACTTCAGCCTCAAATCGGCGGACAGCCGCGCCGTGCTGCAGCGCGAGCGCCACGGCACGCTGCTGGTCGACCACCAGCGCTTGCTCGATCTCTATCTGCGCGGCCTATGGGGCGACAGCGCGCTGCTCGTGCCCTATCCGAGCGACGCCGATCAGGCCGCCCGGCCAGCGCCCTACTACGATGCCGACGGTATTCGCCTGCCGGACGTCCTCGACGATGCGCACGGCGTTTCCGGCATCGACCGCTACCGCGCGACGCTGGCGCATATCGCCGGCCACCGGCGCTGGAGCACGCCGATGTTTGCCGACAACTGTAGCCCGATGCAGCGCCTGGCGATTGAGGTCTTCGAAGACAGCCGCATCGAGACGCTGCTGATGCGCGTCTATCCCGGCCTGCGCCGGACCTTCCTGGCGCTGCACCCGGCACCGCGCGCCGACGCCTGCGACCCGGCAAGCACTTCGTGCCTGCGTCATCGCCTGAGCATGTTCTCGCGCGCGCTGCTCGATTCCGAACACGGCTACCACGACGCCGAATTGTTGAAGTTCGTTGGCCACTTCCACGAGACGATGGCGCAGGGTGATTCGAGCAGCGAAGAAATCGCCGACCTGGCGCTCGCCTACATCGCCCGTACCCGCCGTCAGAGCGACCAGTTGGCCAGCGTCCATTTCGCCGATACCGACGTCGGCTATCGCGACGACAACCGCCACCTGTGGCGATTCCACGAACTCAGCGACGACGAGGAGATGTTCGACGAGCCGCGCCCAACGACAGCTGCTACCGACGTCGACCGCCTGCTGCCGCGCCACTACCGCGAGTGGGATTACCAGAGCCAGAGCTATCGGCCGGACTGGGTCAGCCTCTACGAATCGCTGCACCCGGCCGGCGACGCCGGCGATATCGACCGCCTGCTCGAAAAACACGCCGCGCTGGCCCGCCGTCTCAAGCGCCTGCTCGACATCCTGAAACCGCAGGACAAGGTACGCATTCGCTATCGGGAAGACGGCAGCGAACTCGACCTCGACGTCGCCATTCGCTCGCTGATCGACTTCAAGGGCGGCGCCAACCCCGACCCGCGGATCAACATGAGTCACCGTACCAACGGTCGCAACCTGGCGGTTCTGGTCCTGCTCGACCTCTCGCAGTCGCTGGCCGACAAGGTCAAGGTTGGCACCGGCGGTGGCGAGCAAAGCATCCTCGAATTGAGCCAGGAAGCGGTGTCGCTGCTCGCCTGGTCGATCGAACAACTCGGCGATCCCTTCGCCATCGCCGGCTTCCACTCCGACAGCCGCCATGATGTTCGCTACCTGCACCTCAAGGGCTACAGCGAGCGCTGGGGCGACGCCGTCAAAAGCCGCCTGGCGGCGATGCAGGCCGGCTATTCAACGCGCATGGGAGCGGCCATGCGCCACGCCGCACACTACCTGGCGGCGCAGAAGGCCGACAAGAAGCTGCTGCTGCTGCTCACCGACGGCCAGCCCGCCGACGTCGATGTCCATGACGAACGCTTGTTGATCGAGGACGCCCGCAAAGCCGTCGAGGAACTCGACCAGCAAGGCATCTTCACCTATTGCATCAACCTCGACCGCCAGGCCGACGACTACGTCGGCGACATTTTCGGTCGGCGCTATACGGTGATCGACAACATCGAGCGCCTGCCGGAGCGGCTGCCGGAGCTGTTCATGGCGCTGACTCGCTAGCCCTGACGACAACTCGCGCGCCGAAGCGTGCCGACCGGCGAGCAACGACGCGATGATTGTGGGTTGCACGGTGCTCACCGGCTGCTGGCAAACCCGTTCCGCTGATCACCAGGCTGCGCGGCAGTTGGTCGAGCATCGCCGCCGGGCGCGCGTTTAAACTTCAGTCACTGTCGGCACCATCGGCTAGAATCGGCGCAGCGGCTGCAGGCAGAAATCACGACTCCGGCAAGATCCGACGGCGGTGTTGCCGCTTATGGGATCTTTGCGGCCGCCAACGAAGTCGCGGGCAGATACGGCGCGCGTGGGTGCACCAGAGTTCTTGAAGCAGGCCGCCTGCTGCAGCACACCATCACTTTTCCCGAAACACGGCTGTCAGGCTCGTGCGGCAGTCGCCCTCACGCAAGCGAAAGGAACAGCAATGGCACGAATCGAAAAGGACTTCCTGGGCGAGAAGGAACTGCCGGATACCGCGTACTACGGCGTGCAGACGCTGCGTGGCCTGCACAACTTCCACATTACCGGCATCCCGATGTCGGCCGAGCCGTTCTTCGTCAAGGCCTTCGGCTACGTCAAGAAAGCGGCAGCGCTGACCAACCGCAACCTTGGCGTCATCGATGCCAGGATTGCCGACGCGATCATCGGCGCCTGTGACCGCTTGATCGCCGGCGAGATGGACGACCAGTTCGTCACCGACTTCATCCAGGGCGGCGCCGGCACGTCGACCAACATGAACGCCAACGAGGTGATCGCCAACCTGGCGCTCGAAAGCCTTGGCCACCAGAAAGGCGAGTACGAGTTCGTCAACCCCAATGACCACGTCAACTGCGGGCAATCGACCAACGACGTCTACCCGACCGCGTTCAGACTGGCGCTGATCCTGCGGCTGAGCAGCTACATGGACGCCTTGCGCCGCCTGGAAGACGCTTTTCACGCCAAGGGCAAGGAATTCGAGGGTGTCCTGAAAATGGGCCGCACACATCTTCAGGATGCCGTTCCGATGTCGCTCGGGCAGGAATTCCATGGCTGGGGAACGACCATGGGCGAGGAGGTGCATCGCATCGCCGACGTGCGCCAGTTGCTGCACGAGGTCAATCTCGGAGCGACGGCGATCGGTACCTCGGTGACCGCCGCGCGCGGCTACCCGGAAATGGTCACGCGCTGCCTGTCGGACCTCACCGGCATCAAGCTGATCCTCGCCGGCGACCTGGTCGAGGCCACCTCCGACACCGGCGCCTACGTACAGCTGTCGGGTGTCCTCAAGCGTACGGCGGCGAAACTGACCAAGATCTGCAACGACATCCGCCTGCTCGCCTCGGGTCCGCGCTGCGGCTTCAACGAGATCAACCTGCCGCAGATGCAGCCCGGTTCGTCGATCATGCCGGGCAAGGTCAATCCGGTGATTCCGGAGGTCGTGAACCAGACCAGCTTCCTGGTCATCGGCCTCGACCTGACCGTCACGTTGGCCGCTTCGGCTGGCCAGTTGCACTCAACGTCATGGAACCGGTAATCACCTTCGCGCTGTTTACGTCGATTTCACGATGGAACACGCGGTCAACAGCCTGCGCGTGAAACTGCGTCCGCGGCATCACCGCCAACGCCGAGCACTCGCGCGACATGGTCCTCAACTCGTTGGGCATAGTGACCGTGCTCAAGCAGTCGCTGGGCTACAAGCAGTGCTCT
>NZ_CAJQTX010000006.1 GCF_907163085.1 Candidatus Accumulibacter sp. ACC003 | reverse complement strand
ACCCCCGATGGTTCCGAAAGTCTATGCCGTGCTCATGCTGGTGGACGGCGTGCTGTTATGGGTATTACTTTAACCGAGCGCGACCATAGCACAGGGGCATCACAGGTTACTGTCCTGGAGCAGTTGAAAGCACTGAAGGATCCAGCCGTTTGGCGCTACAGCCAGTATTACTCGATCGTCTTTGGCGGCTACGTCGCCCTGGCATTGTGGATGACCAAGTACTACATCAGCGAGTACGGTTTCGATATTCAGGTCGCGGCCCTGCTGGCCGCTGGTTTCAGTATCCCGGGCGGATTGCTGCGTGCGATCGGCGGCTGGTTTTCTGACAAGTACGGCGCCCATTCGGTCACCTGGTGGGTGCTCTGGGTCGGACTTGTCTGCCTCTTCTTCCTTTCCTATCCGCAGAGTGACTTCACCATTCACACGGTGTCCGGGCCGAAGACCTTCCACATTGGGCTCAATCCGACGGTGTTCACGATCATCATGTTCACCATGGGCATCTCCTTTGCCATCGGCAAGGCATCGGTGTTCAAGTACATCGCCGACGACTACCCGCACAACATCGGCGTGGTGTCGGGTATTGTCGGCCTCGCCGGCGGTATGGGCGGCTTATCCCTGCCGATCCTCTTCGGCGCGCTGGTAGACCCTGACCGGTCTGCGCTCGTCGGCGTTCATGCTGATGTTCGGTATCGTCTGGGTGTCCCTGATGTGGATGTACTTCGCAGAAGTGCGCCCACTGAGCGCCGCCAAGAGCGGCCGGCTCGCCGCGCCCGAACCGATGGGGCTTAACTGAAACCCTGCAGCAAGCCGCCACGTCACCCAGCACACCCAGCCCTCCGCGCTCACCGGAACGAGAAACCCGCGGTGCAGAGCCGCGGGTGAGCACCGAACCCAAGACCCCTGCACAGAGGAATCACGATGAACAAGCCGCAACCAGCGAACGCACAGTGCGACAACTCGGCCGATATCGCCGACTGGCGACCCGAGGACGAATCCTTCTGGGAATCCACCGGTAAACGCGTCGCCTATCGCAACCTGTGGATCTCGATCCCGGCACTGCTGTGCGGCTTCGCGGTCTGGGGCATGTGGGGAATCATCACCGTGCAGATGCTCAACCTGGGCTTCCGTTCACCCAGGCCGAGCTGTTCACGCTGACCGCCATCGCCGGCATCGCCGGTGCGACGATGCGCATACCCGCTTCCTTCCTTATCCGCCTGGCCGGCGGGCGCAACACCATCTTCTGACGACGGCGATGCTGCTCGCGCCAGCGATCGGTACCGGCATCGTGCTGCAGCACACCGACTGGCCGCTGTGGTCCTTCCAGCTGATGGCGCTATGGTCGGGCGTCGGCGGCGGCAACTTCGCCAGCTCGATGTCCAATATCAGCCACCTTCTTCCCGAAGCGCCTGCAGGGCACCGGCCTGGGCCTGAATGCGGGCCTCGGCAATTTCGGCGTGACGACCATGCAGGTGGTCATTCCGCTGGTCATGACCCTCGGCATCTTCGGTGGCTTTGGCGGTGAGCCGATGACCCTGATCAAGGATAGCGGCTGGATCTTCGGCAAGATCCCCGCCGGAACGCAGACCTGGATCCAGAACGCCGGCTTTGCCTGGGTGCTGTCGCTGGTGCCCTTGGCCGCGTTGTGCTGGTTCGGCATGAACAACCTGAAGACCATCTCGCCGGCCACCGGCAATCCCGTCGTCGCTTTCGCCAAGATCACCTACCTGTACACGCTGGCTTTCGTGCCGTCGATCTTCATGCTCTACCTGTACCTGCCGGCGCCGACCGGGCTGGGTCTGCTCAATATGTGGGTGGCCATTCCGCTGGACATCATCATGGCGCTGCTGGTGATGAAAATGGCGGCCTTCGGCCCGATGAAAGAGGGCGTTACCAAGCAGTTCGAGATCTTCCGCAACAAGCACACCTGGGCGATGACCACTCTCTATATCGTCACTTTCGGCTCGTTCATCGGCTTCTCGATGGCGCTGCCGCTGTCGATGAAAGTGATTTTCGGCATCAGTCACGTGCGCGATGCCGCTGGCGTCATGCAGCATACGGCGAGTAACCCGAACGCACCGGCGGTGCTCGCCTTCGCCTGGATCGGCCCCTTCGTCGGCGCGCTGATCCGCCCGGTCGGCGGCTGGGTCTCCGACAAGGTCGGCGGCTCGATCGTCACGCAGTGGGTCTCGGCGGCGATGGTCGTGGCCTCGGTGGCGGTCGGCTACGTGATGATGCAGGCCTATGAGTCGGCGACTCCCGAGCAGTACTTCCTGCCGTTCATGCTGCTGTTCATCGTGCTCTTCGCGGCCAGCGGCATCGGCAACGGTTCGACTTTCCGCAGCATCGGCATCATCTTCGACCGCCAGCAGGCCGGCCCGGTGCTGGGCTGGACCTCGGCCGTCGCCGCCTACGGCGCCTTTATTGCGCCGGTGGTCATCGGTCAGCAGATCAAGGCCGGTACACCGCAAATGGCGATGTACGGTTTTGCGGTGTTCTACGGCCTGTGCCTGTTCCTCAACTGGTGGTTCTACCTGCGTGCCAACGCCTACGTGAAAAATCCATGATCAGCCTATTGCCCGTATTCCAACGCCACTCTCCTGGGAAAACCGTATGAGCCACTTTCTCGATCGACTGAGCTATTTCTCCCAACCGCGGGAACCCTTTTCCGACGGCCACGGCGTCGTCACCGGTGAAGACCGGACCTGGGAGGACGCCTATCGCAACCGCTGGGCGCACGACAAGATCGTGCGCTCGACGCACGGTGTGAACTGCACCGGGTCTTGCTCGTGGAAGATCTACGTCAAGGGCGGTATCGTCACCTGGGAAACGCAGCAGACCGACTATCCCCGCACCCGCTGGGACATGCCCAACCATGAGCCACGCGGCTGCGCCCGTGGCGCCAGCTACAGCTGGTACCTGTACAGCGCCAACCGGGTGAAGTACCCGATGGTTCGCGGCCAGCTGCTGAAGAGCTGGCGTGACGCAAGGGCGAGCAAGAGCCCGGTCGAGGCCTGGACAGCGATCGTCGAATCCGACGCCAAGCGGCGCGAGTACCAGAGCGTGCGCGGACTCGGCGGTTTCGTGCGTTCGAATTGGGACGAAGTCAACGAGATCGTCGCCGCGGCCAACGTCTACACGATCAAGAAGTACGGACCCGATCGGGTCATCGGTTTCTCGCCGATCCCGGCGATGTCGATGGTCAGCTATGCAGCCGGCAGCCGCTACCTGAGCCTGATCGGCGGTGTCTGCATGAGTTTCTACGACTGGTATTGCGACCTGCCACCGTCCAGCCCGCAGGTCTGGGGCGAGCAGACCGATGTCCCGGAATCGGCCGACTGGTACAACTCGAGTTTCATCATTGCCTGGGGTTCGAACGTGCCGCAGACGCGGACGCCGGACGCGCACTTCTTCACCGAGGTTCGCTACAAAGGGACCAAGACCGTTGCCGTCACCCCCGATTACTCCGAAGTCGCCAAGCTCTCCGACATCTGGCTGCATCCCAAGCAGGGGACCGACGCCGCCGTCGCCATGGCGATGGGGCACGTCATCCTGAAAGAGTTCTACTTCGACAAGCGCAGCACCTACTTCGACAACTATGCCCGTCGCTATACCGACCTGCCGATGCTGGTGATGTTGAAGGAACACGTCCTACCCGGTGGCGAGAAGATTCGGGTGCCCGACCGCTACCTGCGCGCGTCCGATTTCGATGATCAGCTCGGGCAGGCCAACAACCCCGACTGGAAGACCGTTGCCTTCGACGAAAGCGGCCGGGTAGTGCTTCCCAACGGCGCCATCGGTTTCCGCTGGGGAGCCGATGGTCGTGCCGACCAGGGGCAGTGGAACCTCGAAGCGAAGGAAGCGCAGGAAGGGAGCGAGGTCAAGCTGAAGCTGTCGCTGCTCGAGGGCGAGCAGCCGGGCGAGGATAGCGCGAAGGTCGGTTTCCCGTACTTCGGCGGCATCGCCAGCGAGCATTTTCCGAACAATCTGCGGCCGGGAGAGAACGGCGATGTGCTGGTGCGCACGGTTCCGGTGCAGCGTATTTCACTGGGCTCGAAAGGCGACGCGCTGGTCGCCACGGTGTTCGACCTGCAGGCCGCCAACTACGGCGTCGCGCGCGGCCTGCCGGGCGAACTCGCTGCCGCCGACTACGACGACGACACGCCCTATACGCCGGCCTGGCAGGAGCGCATCACCGGCACGCCGCGCGAGCAGGTGATCACCGTCGCCCGCCAGTTCGCCGACAACGCCGACAAGACGGAAGGCCGGTCGATGGTGATCATCGGCGCGGCGATGAACCACTGGTTTCACTGCGACATGAACTACCGTGGCGTCATCAACATCCTGATGATGTGCGGTTGCATTGGCAAGAGCGGTGGTGGCTGGGCGCATTACGTCGGCCAGGAAAAGCTCCGGCCGCAGACCGGCTGGACGGCGCTGGCCTTCGCGCTCGACTGGATCCGCCCGCCGCGCCAGCAGAACAGCACCAGCTTCTTCTACGCGCATACCGACCAGTGGCGCTACGAGCGCCTCGGCATCGACGAGATCCTGTCGCCGCTGGCCGACAAGAAAGCGTACGGCGGCAGCATGATCGACTACAACGTGCGTGCCGAACGCATGGGCTGGCTGCCTTCTGCCCCGCAACTGAAAACCAACCCCATGCAGGTCGTCAGCGATGCTCAGGTGGCCGGCATGGACGCCAGGGATTATGTGGCCAAGGGCCTCAAGGACGGCTCGCTACAGCTCAGTTGCGAAGACCCGGACCACCCGGCCAACTGGCCGCGCAACATGTTCGTCTGGCGCTCCAACCTGCTCGGCTCAAGCGGCAAGGGGCACGAGTACTTCCTCAAGCATCTGCTCGGCACCAGTCACGGCGTGCAGGGCAAGGACCTCGGTAACGACGACGCCAAGCCGCGCGAAGTGGTGTGGCACGACAAGGCGCCGGAGGGCAAGCTCGACCTGCTGGTCACGCTTGACTTCCGCATGAGTACCACCTGCCTGTACTCCGACATCGTCCTGCCGACCGCGACCTGGTACGAGAAGAACGACCTCAACACCAGCGACATGCACCCCTTCATCCACCCGCTGTCGACCGCCGTAGACCCGGCCTGGCAAGCGCGCAGCGACTGGGATATCTACAAGGGCTTCGCGATGAAATTCAGCGAAGTGTGCATCGGCCATCTCGGCGTCGAAAAGGATCTGGTGCTGACGCCGTTGATGCACGACACGCCGGGCGAACTCGCGCAGGCGCTCGACGTCAAGGACTGGAAACGCGGCGAGGTCGACCTGATTCCAGGCAAGACCGCACCGCAGATGGCCGTCGTCGAACGCGACTATCCCAACGTCTATAAGCGTTTCACCGCTCTCGGCCCGTTGATGAACAAGGTCGGCAACGGTGGCAAGGGGATTTCCTGGAATACCGAAACCGAAGTCAGGCAGCTCGGCGAACTCAACGGCCTGGTGGGCGCTGAGGGCGCGACGCTCGGCATGGCGAAGATCGAGACCGACATCGATGCCTGCGAGGTGGTGATGATGCTGGCGCCGGAAACCAACGGCCACGTCGCGGTCAAGGCCTGGGAAGCGCTCGGCAAGCAGACCGGCCGCGATCACCGGCACCTGGCGTTGCACCGCGAGGACGAGAAGATCCGTTTCCGCGATATCCAGGCGCAGCCACGCAAGATCATCTCGTCGCCGACCTGGAGCGGCATCGAGAGCGAGACGGTTTCCTACAATGCCGGCTACACCAATGTGCACGAGCTGATTCCGTGGCGCACGCTCACCGGCCGCCAGCAGTTCTACCTCGATCACCCGTGGATGCTGGCGTTTGGCGAAGGCTGCGTCAGCTACCGCCCGCCGGTCGATCTGAAGACCACCGCCGGCATCCATGGCGTGAAGAGCAACGGCAACCCCGAAATCCTGCTGAACTTCATTACGCCGCACCAGAAGTGGGGGATTCACTCGACCTACACCGACAACCTGCTGATGCTCACCCTCAGTCGTGGCGGACCGTGCGTCTGGCTCAGTGAAGACGACGCCAAACGCGCCGGCATCGTGGACAACGACTGGATCGAGCTCTTCAACCTCAACGGCGCGATCGCCGCGCGGGCCGTGGTCAGCCAGCGCGTCAATCCGGGAATGGTGATGATGTACCACGCGCAGGAGAAGATCGTGAACACGCCGGGATCGGAGATCACCGGTGCGCGCGGCGGCATCCACAACTCGGTGACGCGGATCGTCCTCAAACCGACGCACATGATCGGCGGCTACGCGCAGTTCAGCTACGGCTTTAACTACTACGGCACCATCGGCACCAACCGCGACGAGTTCGTGGTGGTACGCAAGATGGTCAAGATCGACTGGCTGGACACGCCGGTCGGCGACGAGTTGGTCCGCCCCGTGCAAGCCCATGGAGAAGTGTCATGAAAGTACGCGCACAAATCGGCATGGTGCTCAATCTCGACAAGTGCATCGGTTGCCATACCTGTTCAGTCACCTGCAAGAACGTGTGGACCAGCCGGCCCGGTGTCGAATACGCCTGGTTCAACAACGTCGAGACCAAACCCGGCATCGGTTATCCCAAGGAATGGGAGAACCAGGACAAGTGGAACGGCGGCTGGGTTCGCCGCGCCGACGGGTCGATCCAGCCGCGCCAGGGCGCCAAGTGGAAGATGCTGATGCGCATCTTCGCCAACCCCAACCTGCCGGAGATCGACGACTACTACGAGCCCTTCACCTTCGACTACGGTCATCTGCAGAATGCACCGCAGATGAAGGCCACGCCGACCGCGCGGCCGCGCAGTCTGATTACCGGCAAGCAGATGGACAAGATCGTCTGGGGCCCGAACTGGGAAGAGATCCTCGGCGGCGAGTTCAGCAAGCGCTCGAAGGACCGCAACTTCGACGACATCCAGAAGGACATCTACGGCCAGTTCGAGAACACCTTCATGATGTACCTGCCGCGCCTGTGCGAGCATTGCCTGAACCCGGCGTGCGTGGCGAGCTGCCCCTCGGGGTCGATCTACAAGCGCGAGGAAGACGGCATCGTGCTGATCGACCAGGACAAATGCCGCGGCTGGCGGATGTGCGTCAGCGGTTGCCCGTACAAGAAGATCTACTACAACTGGAAAAGCGGCAAAGCCGAAAAGTGCATCTTCTGCTACCCACGCATCGAATCCGGCCAGCCGACGGTCTGTTCCGAGACCTGCGTCGGCCGCATTCGCTATCTGGGTGTCCTGCTCTACGACGCCGATCGCATCGAGGAAGCCGCCAGCGTCGAGCACGATCGCGACCTCTACCACGCGCAACTCAAGATCTTTCTTGACCCCAACGATCCGGCGGTCATCGCACAGGCGGCGATCGACGGCATTCCCGACAAGTGGATGGAGGCCGCACGCAACAGCCCGGTCTACAAGATGGCCGTGCAGTGGAAAGTGGCGCTGCCGCTGCACCCCGAGTACCGCACGCTGCCGATGGTCTGGTATGTGCCACCGCTGTCGCCAATCAGCGCCGCAGCGCACGTCGGCGATATCGGCAGCAACGGCGAAATACCAGATGTCAAGCAATTGCGCATCCCGGTCAAGTACCTGGCCAACCTGCTCACCGCGGGCGATACCGCGCCGGTGGTACGCGCGCTCGAACGGATGCTGGCGATGCGTGCCTACCAGCGCGAGAAGCACGTTGACCAGCGGGTAAACACCGCGGTTCTGAAACAGGTCGGCATGAGCCAGGCCGAGGTCGAGGAGATGTACCACGTGATGGCCATCGCCAACTACGAGGATCGTTTCGTGATCCCCAGCACCCATCGCGAATACGCCGAGAACACCTTCAACGTGCGTGGCGGATGCGGCTTCTCATTCGGCAACGGCTGCTCGGAAGGCACAGGCGAGACCAGCCTCTTCGGCAGCGAGAAGAAGCGCACCATCCCCATCAAGCTGGAGGTCTGAGCATGTCAAGACCCGTGTTAGCCTCTGGCAGCCTGCGCGTGCTGGCCGCCTTGCTCAGCTATCCCGATGCCGGGATGCGCCAGCACCTGCCGGAGATGTGCGCCATCCTGCGCCGTGAAGCGGCGCTTTCCGCTACTCGTCAGGCCGAAATCGAGACCCTGATCGACTGGCTCGGCCGCAGCCATCCACTGCAGGTCGAAGCCGACTACGTCGAGCTTTTCGACCGTGGCCGCGCCACCTCGCTGCACCTCTTCGAGCACGTGCATGGCGATTCGCGTGACCGCGGCCCGGCGATGGTCGATCTCGCACAGACTTACGAGAAAGCCGGTCTCTATTTGGCGCCCAGCGAACTGCCCGACTACCTGCCGGCCGTTCTCGAGTTCGCGTCGACACAGCCAGCGCGCGAGGCGCGCGCCTTTCTCGAGGAGATGGCACACATTCTCAACGCCCTCTTCGGCGCCCTGCACAAGCGTCAGAGTCGCTACGCCAGCGTTCTTGGCGCGCTGCTCGAACTGGCGGGCAGCACCGCGCAGGCCGTCGAAGTGGCAGCGGAGCAGCCGCTCGACGAGAGCTGGGAAGAGCCGGTGGTTTTCGACGGTTGCTCTGCCCAGGGGCAGACCCGGCCCGACCAGCCAAAACCGATACACATTGTCCGGAAGAACCCCCCAACAGGAGCGGTCGCATGAACGCCTTTCAGTCCTATCTGCACACCTTCTTCTTTTCCTATTACCCGTACATTTGCCTGTCGGTTTTCCTGATGGGCAGCCTCGCTCGCTTCGACCGCGATCAGTACACGTGGAAGAGCGACTCGTCGCAAATGCTGCGTACCGGCACGCTGCGCTGGGGCAGTAACCTGTTCCACGTCGGCATCCTGTTTCTATTCTTTGGTCACGCGGTCGGCCTGCTGACGCCGCACTGGGTCTACGAGCCGTTCATCAGTGCGGCCCACAAGCAAGTGCTCGCCATGTCCGCGGGCGGCGTGGCCGGCTTCTTCTGCTTCATCGGCCTGAGCCTGCTGATCCATCGCCGCATGTCCGACGACCGCATCCGCTTGACCAGCCACCGCACCGACCTGGCCATCCTGATCATCCTCTGGGTACAGCTGACGCTTGGCCTGATCACCCTGCCGTTCTCGTTTGCCCATGCCGATGGCAGCGTGATGTTGCTTCTTGGCGACTGGGCGCAGGGCGTATTCACTTTCCGCGTCGGCGACGCCGCTGGCCTGGCCGGAATCGCCTGGCCGTACAAGGTGCATCTGGTTCTCGGCATGACGATTTTTCTGCTCTTCCCGTTCAGCCGTCTGGTGCACGTCTGGAGCGGCTTTGCCACGCTGGCCTACGTCTTTCGTCCGCATCAGGTGGTACGCAGCCGACAGCTCAACCTCCCTGCCGGCTACAACGAGCCGCGCCAGCCCGGCGCCGGTTTCTGAAACACTCACGAAAGGTCTGGCATGAGTACCCATACGACGGTCGATGAGCGAGTGGCCCGCATCAACGGAATCGCCCTTAACAGCGCTGGCGAAACGCCAGCCGCCGAGGAATTGCGCCAACGCGCGTGCACCGAATTGCTGCGTCAGGCGGCGCAGACGGCCGGCCTGCTCGCCGCCAGTGACGCGCCGTCGGGCGACGGGGTGATCAGCGAGGCCGCATCAGATGCCATCGAGGCGCTGCTCGAACGTGAGCTGGCCTCACCCGAGCCTTCGGAGGAAGCCTGCCGTCGCCACCATGCCGCACACGAAGCCGCCTACCGTAGCGGCGAACGTGTGCGCGCGCGGCACATCCTGTTTGCCGTAACGCCGGGGGTGGACGTGGCGGCCTTGCGCCAGCGAGCGGAAGCCACCCTGCTCGATGTGCGTTGCCACGACGGCCGAGCGAACGAGGGTTTTGCCAATGCCGCACGCCAGTGGTCCAATTGTCCCAGCGGCGCCGAGGGCGGCGAGTTGGGCTGGCTTGAAACAGGCGATTGCGCACCAGAGTTCGCCCGCGAGCTGTTCGCGCAGGTCGGCGTCGGGGTGCTGCCCTTGCTCGTGCATAGCCGTTTCGGGCTGCACGTCGTCGAGGTACAGGAGCGCCAGGCGGGCGTGGCGCAGTCGTTCGAGGCAGTCCGCGGCGCAGTCGCCAATTCCTTGCGTCAACAGTCCTTCATCACCGCGCTGCGCCAATACGTGCGTCTGCTGGCCGGCGCGGCGACCGTCGAAGGTGTCGACCTCGACGCTGCGGCTACGCCGCTGGTGCAGTAGCGCGGAAACGACGCCGCGCTCACCAGCAATGCCGTTCCTCGCCTCGCCCCCGGTCGGCGGCAGTTTGCGGGCCCGATGACGCACCAGCAAGCGATCAGCGTCACGCTGAACTCGGCTTCGGACTCGCGGATTTTCAGAATCGGCTGAGCGCACGTCATCGGCGGTGAACAAGGAGGGCCATCGGTGGACGATGGCCCCTTTTTTTGGCACCCCGTCCAGTCGCGTGAACTCGCTTTCCTGGCCGCGGTGCTACACTCCAGGCCACCTTGAGCAGCGCTCTGCCAAAGCGCATTGCCGTCATTTCCCACCCGCTCGAAGCGTCGCCGCAAGGTCACCGCCGCCATGGACGTCAGCCTGCTTGCCACCTACTCGTTGATCGGCGTCGCCGCTTTCGCGGCCGGCGCGATGAACTCACTCGCCGGCGGTGGCACTTTCCTGTCGTTTCCGGCGCTGCTCGCGGTCGGCGTACCGCCGGTGATGGCCAACGCCAGCAACTCGGTGGCGCTGTGGCCGGGCAGCCTGGCCGCCGCCTGGGCATTTCGCAACGAATTGATGCGCTTCAGGAAGTCGCTGCCGCTGCTGACCCTGGTCGCCTTCATCGGCGGTGCCGCCGGTGGCCTGCTGCTGCTTGCCACTTCGAACGCCGCTTTCTCGAAGCTGATCCCCTGGCTGCTGCTCGTCGCGACGGTGCTGTTCGCCTTCAGCCCGCAGATCTCGCGCCTGGTCGCCCGCCTGCAAGCGCCCGCCGGCGGCAACGACGGCAGAAGCGGCGATCGCAGCAGCGGCGACCGGCATATCGGGCCGGCCGGCTTTGTTTTTCAATTGCTGGTGTCGATTTACGGCGGCTTCTTTGGCGCCGGCATGGGCATCCTGATGCTCTCGGCGCTGGCCATCCAGGGTTTCGACGACGTACACGAAATCAACGCCCTGAAGAACTGGCTGTCGGCGGTGATCTACTCGGTTGCCGTGCTCACCTTCGTCATCGCCGGCGCGGTCTCCTGGCCGCACACCCTGGTCATGGTCGTTACCGGCACGCTCGGCGGCTATGGCGGCGGCCTTTTCGCCCGCCGTATTTCGGCGCGCAGCTTGCGTCGCTTCATCGTCGTCCTGGGTAGCGTGCTGACGCTGGTCTATTTCTACAAGACGGGTCTGCACTGACGCTGCTGCGCGTGTCCGCCGCCCCGCCTTGAGGCGGCCCGGCGTCGCAGCGCACCAGGAACAGGCGCCCGGCCAGGCGAGATCGGCGTCGGCAACGCCGCGGCGCCAGCCAAATCAAGGATTCGCGTTCCTGGCACGGCTGTTGCTTTGCACCAGCAGGAGCCAAAAACGATGAACAAGCACGTCAAATCTACCTGTTGTTACTGCGGCGTCGGCTGCGGCCTACTGATCGAAACCGACGACGAGCGAATCGTCGGCGTCCGTGGTGACCCCGAGCACCCCGCCAACGCCGGTCGTCTGTGCACCAAGGGGGCGTCGCTGCACCTCACCGCGCGCGCCGACTATCGCCTGCTGCACCCGCAACTGCGGCCGCAGCGCGCGCTGCCGCGCCAGCGCGTCGGCTGGGACCAAGCACTCGAACACGCCGCCGAGCGCTTTGCCGAGACCATCGCCGCGCACGGTCCGGACAGTGTCGCCTTCTACATTTCCGGACAGTTGCTGACCGAGGACTACTACGTCTTCAACAAACTCGCCAAGGGGCTGATCGGCACCAACAACGTCGACACCAACTCACGGCTGTGCATGTCGTCGGCGGTGGCCGGCTACAAGCAGACGCTCGGCGCCGACGCACCGCCGTGCTGCTACGAGGATATCGACGACAGCGATTGCCTGCTGATCGCCGGCGCCAACCCGGCGATCGCGCACCCGATCGTCTTCCGCCGCATCGAGGATGCGCGCGCCGCCAATCCCGACCTGCGGATCATCGTCGTCGACCCACGGCGCAGCGAAACCGCCGCCATCGCCGACCTGCACCTGCCACTGAAGCCCGGCACCGACATCGCGCTGTACATGGGCCTGTTGCACGTCATGCTCGCCGAAGAACTCGTCGATCGCGACTATATTTCCGCCCATACCGAGGGCTTTGCCGCGCTCGAAGAGAGCGTCGCCGCGTACCCGCCGGCGGTCGTCGCCGGCATCTGCGAGCTCGCCGAAGCCGAGATCATCCAGGCCGCGCGCTGGTTCGGCAATGCCGCCGCGGCGCTGTCACTCTATTGCCAGGGCCTCAACCAGTCGTCGCACGGCACGCACAACAACGCCGCACTGATCCACCTGCACCTGGCAACCGGGCAAATCGGTCGCCCGGGTGCCGGCCCCTTCTCGCTGACCGGCCAGCCGAACGCCATGGGCGGCCGCGAAGTCGGTGGCCTGGCCAACCTGCTTTCGGCGCACCGCGACCTCGCCAACGCCGAACACCGCGCCGAAGTCGCGCGCCTGTGGGGCGTGCCGTCGGTGCCCGCGCAGCCCGGCAAGGCAGCAGTCGAACTCTTTGCCGCACTCAAGCGCGGCGAGATCAAGGCGGTCTGGATCGCCTGCACCAACCCCGCGCAATCGCTACCCGACCAGAGCGCCGTGCGCGCCGCGCTCGACGCCGCCGAGTTCGTCGTCCTCCAGGAAGCCTATGCCAACACCGACACCGCCGCCTACGCCGACCTGCTGCTGCCGGCGACGACCTGGGGAGAAAAGGAAGGTACGGTCACCAACTCCGAGCGCTGCATCACGCACCTCACGCCGGCCGTTGCCGCACCCGGTGAAGCGCGGCCCGACTGGGAAATTGTCGTCGACTTCGCGCGCCGGCTCGGCGCCCGCCTCGGGCAGCCACTGACCGGGCAACTGTTTCCCTACCGTGATCCCGAAGCGATCTTCAAAGAACATCGCGAGAGCACCCGCGGCCGCGACCTCGACATTAGCGGCCTCAGCTATGCCCTGCTCGACGCCGTCGGCCCGCAACAATGGCCATTTCCCGAGGGCGCCAGCAAGGGCCACCGGCGTCTCTATACCGATGGGATCTTCCCGACACCCAGCGGCCGCGCCCGCTTCGTCAAGGTCGAGCATCGGCCAACTGCCGAAGCCACCGACGCCGCGTATCCGATCGCCCTGCTCTCTGGCCGCCTGCGCGATCAATGGCACGGCATGAGCCGTACCGGCACCGTCGCCCGGCTGTTCAATCTCGACGACCAGCCGCTGCTGTCGATGCACCCCGCCGACCTGCGCCAGCGCAGCCTCGCCGCCGGCGATCTGGTGCGCGTCACCAATCCGCGCGGCGACATTCATGTGCGCGTCGCGGCCGACGCCGGCCTGGTGCGCGGCCGCGCCTGGTTGCCCATGCACTGGGGCAGCCAGTTCATGAACAGCGCCGGCGTCAACGCGCTGACGCTCTCGGCGTGCGACCCCTTCTCGCAGCAACCCGAACTCAAGCACGCCGCCGTCGCCGTCAGCAAGGCCGCCCTGCCGTGGCAACTGGTCGTTCTGCGCAAGGCCGGCACTGGCGAACTGGCAGCCCTTCCCCTCCTCAAAAAAGCGCGCACGCTGCTCGGCGACTTCGCCTTCGCCAGCGTCGGCCTCTACGGTCGCGGCGCACCGCTGGTGGTCTTCCAGGCGGCGCATGGCGAAGCCCTGCCGGAGAGCCGGCTGCTGGAAATCGACGCCCTGTTCGGCCTCGGCGTCGAGCACGCGGCGATCGTCTATGCCGATCACCGCCGCCAGATCAGCAAGCGAGCGCTCACCGCCGATGGCCAACTGATCGGCGTCCGCCTGGCCGGCGAAACCCAGGCGCAGTCGTGGCTCAAGGACGTCATGGCCGACGCGGGCGAGGGTGGAGGCGCCGACGGCGGCCTCGACCCGGCGCTGATCCGTTGGGCAGTCGCCCCGATCGGCCGGCGACCGGGCAAACTGCCGCAGCGCAGCCGCGTGCTCTGCAACTGTGCCGACGTCAGCGAAGCGCAGATCAGGGCCGACCTCGAGGCTGGCGCGACGCTGGCGATACTGCAGGAAAAGCGGAAATGCGGTACCTTTTGCGGATCGTGCATACCGGAACTGCGGCAAATCGTCGCCGATCGAGCGGCGCACGTCGCCAGCGCAGAGCTAGCCTGAGAACACTATTGGAGGGGGCATGGATTGCATTGATCTTGCGGCGTTGATCAGGGACATCGGACGTGGCGCGGCAGGCGCCCGCGACCTGTCGCGTAGCCAGGCACAGCAGCTCTACGGCGCGATGCTAGACGGCGACGTGCCGGACCTCGAACAGGGCGCCATCGCCATTGCCCTGCGCATGAAGACCGAAACGGTCGACGAAATGGCCGGCTTCCTGGCCGCCGCCAACGAACGCCTGCCGCGCCTCGGTCGCCCGCCGGGAGCGCTGCGTCCGATCGTCATCCCGAGCTACAACGGCGCGCGGCGCGGCGCCAATCTGACGCCGCTGCTGGCGCTGCTGCTGCAGCGCTTCGGCGTGCCGGTGCTGGTGCACGGCCTCGGTGACGACTACGGACGCGTCACCAGCGAGCAGATTTTCGCCGAGTTCGGCGTCCAGGCGTGTCGCAGCCTGGCGCAGGCGCAACTGGCGATCGATGAGTACGGTCTGGCCTACCTGCCGCTACCCTTGCTTTCCCCCGGCCTCGACCGGCAACTCGCCTTGCGCAGCCGTCTCGGCCTGCGCAACTGTGCCCACAGCCTGGTCAAGATGCTCGACCCCTTCCACGGCGAAGCGCTGCTGCTGGCCGCCGCGACGCACCCCGACTACATCAACAGCATGCGCGCGATCCTGACCATCAGCGGCGCGCACGCGCTGCTACTGCGCGGCACCGAAGGCGAGCCCTTCGCCAATCCAAAACGCCGACCGCTGATCGAACACCTGCACGACGGCGTCAGCGACGTCCTCTTCGAAGCCGAGCGCGACAGCCTGCGCGCGCTGCCGCAGCTACCCGAGACCTGTGACGCCAGCAGCACGGTCGCCTGGCTGCGCCGCGTGCTCGTCGGCGAAGCGTCGCTGCCGAGCCCGATCGCCAATCAACTCGCCTGCTGCCTCTACGCCTGCGGCCGCAGCAGCGACTTCAATCAGGCCAAGGCGCTGGTCGCCGTCGAATGCGCTGGACTGGCGGCCGCCTAGCGCACTGGCACTGGCCATGGCCCGAGCAAGGCGCCACCGCTGGCACGCCAGCCGCCTCGGACCCTTGTCTGGAACACCCCCTCTGACCGTACGGAGTACCCACATGAAGCGACAAAGAGCGACCGTGATCGTCGAGATCGACGGCAAAATCCTGCTGGTCGAGAACCGTGGCGGACTGATCCTGCTGCCCGGCGGCGGCATCAATCCGCAGGAATCGCGCGCGCAGGCCGCGGCCCGCGAACTCGCCGAAGAAACCTGCCTGCTCGCCGACTCGCTGCAATTCCTCTTCAGCCACGAATCGCATACCAACTGCCACCACGTCTTCCACACCTCTGTGTCGGGGACACCGCTCGCCGGCGACGACGCCGCAGCGCTGCACTACCTTGATTATGGCGATCCGACACTCGGCGGCAGAATGTCCGCCGCGACGCAAGAGATCATCGAGCGCTTCCTGGGAAGTCGCGACAGGAACGCAACAGCACTAGACCAGCGCACGCGTCACTGCGAGGAGGCGTAGCCGACGCGGCAATCCAGCGGTTTGGCTGTTGTCGATGCGGCGGAAAGGTAGTGGGCCTCGACAAACCCCGCGCTCGGTCAAGAGTCAGCGGCCGACCCGCAGCAATGGTCCTAATGGACCTGCGCCGCGGCATCCGCAAGCGGCAGCCTGAGCAGCACCCGCAAGCCACCGAGCGGCGAATCGGCGAGAGCGAGTTCGCCGCCGTAGAGCGGCGCGAGATCGTCGACGATCGCCAGTCCGAGGCCGCTGCCCGGCACCTGCTGGTCGGCGCGAACGCCGCGGCAGAGAACCGCCTCGCGGTCGGCGGCGGCGATCCCCGGGCCGTCGTCGTCAACGCCAATCAGCAGGCTGCCGCGGTCGACGCAGGCGCTGACCTCGACGCGGCGACTAGCCCACTTGCAGGCGTTGTCGATCACGTTGCCGAGCATTTCCTGCAGGTCATGCTGTTCACCGCGAAAAGACAGTGCTTCGCTCATCGGCTGCAGCACGAGCTCAAGCGGCCGCTCGGCGTGCAGGCGGCGCATGGTCCGCAGCAGGCCTTCGAGAACGGCCGGCAGCGGCGTGCGGGCACCGGGCGCACGCACCGCGGCGGCCGCACGCGCGCGTAGCAGGTGATAGTCGACCTGGCGCTTGGCGGTATCGACCTGGCCGACGACCAGTCTGGCGAGTTCGTCGTCCCTGCCGGTGGCGGCGTTGGCGAGAATACTGAGCGGCGTTTTCAGCGCGTGCGCGAGGTTGCCGGCCTGCGTCCGGGCGCGCCCGACGACCTCGGCGTTTTCCGCCAGGACGGCGTTGAACTCGTCGACCAGCGGCATGACTTCCGCGGGAAAGTCGCCAACGAGGCTTTGCGCGTCGCCGTTGCGCACGCGCGCGAGCGCGGCGCGCAGCTTGCGTAGCGGCGCCAATCCGATCAGCACCTGCACCAGCGCGGCCATGACCAGGCCGCCGCCGAGGACGCCGAGAGCCAGCCATAGCGCGCTATTGAAGGCGGCCACCGGTTCACGCAGCAGCCGCTCGTCGGCGGCGACGATCAACCGGAAAGCCCGTTCCGGGCCGTCGGGTCGCGGGTCGATGCGCACCACGCGCTCGACGACGCCAAGCGAGCTATCGGCCGGACCGGCCAGCCGGTGCTGGTGAATTTCTCCGTCGGCGGGCGCGTCCTGTGGAACGAGCAGCACGCTGTCCCACAGCGAACGCGAGCGCAGGCTACCGGCGGCCGGCGCGGCGACCTGGTCGGGCTGGGCGATCTCGTCGACCTGCCAGTAGAGCCCGCCATATGGCAGGCGCAGACGCGGGTCGCTGAGCGCCGAGCTCAGCGTCGGCTGTCCCTGCGCGCCGACCGCCAGGTGCGCGGTCAGCTGATCCAGGTGCGTTTTCAGCTCGCCGTAGAACTGTTTCGCGACGTGCTCGCCGAACAGGCCGCCCAATCCCCAGGCGGCAACGGCGATCGACGCGGCGATCCAGAACAGCGTGCCGGCGAGCAGCCGGAGACGTAGTGAAGCGCGCGCGGTGATGGCCAGGAATTGCACGAGAACGCTTAGCCAGGCGCCGTCAGGCGATAACCGAGGCCGCGAACGGTTTCGATCAGCCCCGCTGGCAGTTTCTTGCGCAGGCGGGCGATAAACACCTCGACGGTGTTCGAATCGCGATCGAAGTCCTGCGCGTAGATGTGCTCGACCAGATCGCCACGCGATATCACCTGCTCGCGATGATGCATCAGGTAGGCGAGCACGCGGTACTCGTGGCTGGTCAGCGTCAGGGCCTGGCCGTTCACCGTCGCACGACTGTTGCGCGTGTCGAGTGTCAGCGGCCCGCAAACGAGCTCGGCGCTGGCGTGACCGCCGGCGCGGCGGATCAGCGCGCGCAGGCGGGCAAGCAGTTCTTCCATGTGGAAGGGTTTGCTCAGATAGTCGTCGGCGCCGGCGTCGATGCCGGCGACCTTTTCGTGCCAGCCGTCACGCGCGGTCAGGATCAGCACCGGCATGCCGCGGCCGGCGGCACGCCATTGGCGCAGGACGCTGATGCCGTCGAGCTGCGGCAGGCCGAGGTCGAGAATCACCGCGTCGTACGAGCCGCTGTCGCCCAGATGAAGGGCGTCGACGCCGTTGCCCGCGCTATCGACCGCGTAGCCGGCAGCGCGCAGCGCAGCGGCGAGTTGCGTTTGCAGGAGGGGTTCGTCCTCGACGATCAGGATGCGCATCAGTCGTCTGCCCGGCCGCGTCGACTGCGCTCGGCGTGCCCGCCGTCCGAGCGCCCCTTGACGCCGAGAACGCTGCCGTCGCGCGCGTCGACCTTGAGCTTGAGCAGCGAACCACCCCGTTGCAGCAGCTTGAACTCGTACTGCCAGCGGCCGTCATCGCGCTCGAGTTCGACCTCGACGATCTGGCCGGGGTAATCGCGCTCGACGCGCTCGATGATCGTCCGCAACGGCAGCACCTCGCCGGCTTCGAGCGCCTGCCGCGCGCGATCGTGGTCCTCACCATGGCCGTCACCGGCGACGCTGATACTGACCGACACCAGCAACAAAGCGGCGACGGCGAACAAGGCTTTATTCAAACGAAGCATCTCCAGAGTGTAACGGAGCTGGTTTTTCACGATAACGGTCATGACATGTCGAGATACCCCAGATCATGAAAGTCATGACCGCTCCCCTCTTCCCCTGGCCCTTCTCCCGCAAGGGGAGACGGGAGTTTCGAGAGTCGCCTACGCGACTTTCACAGTAAGGGCTTTGCGCGCCGCAGCGCCAGCTTGATCGCGTGCTGCCCGCCCCCTCCCTTTTACGCCGGATTGGCTGAACGCACGATGAACGAGCGCTTCAGCAAGCGTTCAGCGACCGCCAGGCAAAGTGGCGCCATGTCGAACCCGAACAGCGAGGAAGCCATCATGAATGCACCAAAAAGCAGGCTGCTGCTGGCCGTCGCTCTGGCGCTGGCCAGCGTCACCGTCGTCGCCGCGGCACGCGACGACCTGCTTACCGGCTACGCCACCACCGCGAAGAAAGCCGACCCGGCCTTCGCCGGATTCTCGGCAACGCGCGGTGAAGCCTTTCACCGCAAATCGTTCGCTGGCGGCAAGGCCGCTACGCCAGCGTGCACCAGCTGCCACTCCACTGACCCGCGCACGGCCGGCCGCACGCCTACCGGTAAAGCAATCGATCCGCTCGCCGTGTCGGTGAACCCCGGCCGCTACACCGACCCGGCCAAGGTCGATAAATGGTTCAAGCGCAATTGCAATGAAGTCCTTGGCCGCGAATGTACGCCACAGGAAAAAGGCGACTGGCTCAGCTTCATGCTCAGCCAATAGCCACACCACCGTCTCTCGTCAAGGAGGAAACCATGCGTCTGCCCTATCGCTCGATTGCCCTCGGCGTCGTTGCCATTGCCTTTTCGGCCCTGCTCTTCCAGCGTGCCCAGGCCGGCGGCAGCCACTACTTCGCGCCGGTCACGGACCCCGTCGTCAAGGAAGAATGCGGCAGCTGCCACCTCGCTTTCCCGCCCTCGATGCTGCCCGCCGGTTCGTGGCAGCGGATGATGGGCGATCTCAAGAACCACTTCGGCGACGACGCCAGCGTCGACGCCGCGACCGCCGCGCACATCACCGACTATCTGGTCGCCAACGCCGGCGATACCGGTGGCCGGCGCTACGGCGACAAGCTGCTGCGCGGAACCTCGACGACCAATGCACCGCTGCGGATCACCGAACTCAGCCGCTGGCTGCGCGAGCACCGCGAAGTTTCTGCCCGCGAGTGGCAGCACAAGGACGTTCGCAGCAAGGCCAACTGCGTCGCCTGCCACGCGGCGGCGGAGCGCGGCTACTACGACGACTAGGCGGCGGTCGTCCGCCCGCAATCACCGCCGTCCGCGGCGTGGCGAGCAATGAACAGCGCGGCGGGCCGCTTGACGACTTCACCTGACCTGATGGACTCACCATGAAAAGCTTTCTCACCTTGATCATCGCCTTCGTATCACTGGCCTGGGGCTGGGATGCCCTGGTCGTCGGCACGCCGTCCGCTGGCGCGCCGCTGTGGGTGCTGCGCCAGGAGGCGCTCTACCTGAGCGGCTTGTTGTCGATCTCCTTGCTATCGGTAGCGATGCTGCTGGCCAGCCGCCCGACCTGGCTGGAGGCGCCGCTGGGTGGCCTGGACCGGGTCTATCGCACGCACAAGTGGGCGGGCATCCTGGCCTGCGCTTTCGCCGCGCTGCACTGGCTGATCGAGATGTCGAGCGACGTCCTGAAGGCACTCATCGGCCGTGCCGGACGCGTGCCAAAGGAGAACTACGGTGGCTTCCTCGAAGTCCTGCGCGATCTCGCCGGAAACCTCGGTGAATGGGCGATCTACGCGCTTCTGGCGATGCTGGCGATCACTCTGTGGCAGCGTTTCCCGTACCGGATATGGCGTTTCCTGCATCGGGCGATGCCGCTGCTTTACCTGATGCTCGCCTTTCATGCCCTGCTGCTGGCGCCGGCGGCGTACTGGACGCAGCCGGTCGGGCTACTGCTGGCGGTCCTGATTGCCGGCGGCGTCTACGGCAGCGTGCTGTCGCTGAGCGGGCGCATCGGTCGCTCGCGGCAGGTGCGCGGCGAGCTTGTCTCGGTCAGCCACTCGGCGCCGGAAGTCCTCTCCGTACGTTGCCGGCTGAATCAGCGCTGGCGTGGCCATCGACCTGGCCAGTTCGCTTTCATCAGCTTCGACCCAAGCGAAGGACAGCATCCCTTCACGATCGCCAGTGCCGACCACGGCGACGGCGAAATTTCATTCGAGATCAAGGCCCTCGGCGACTATACCGGCGGCCTCGGCAGACGCCTCACGGTCGGCCAGCCGGTATCTGTCGAGGGGCCGTACGGACGTTTCGGTTTGCCCCGCCAGCGGCGCGGCGCGCAACAAATCTGGATCGCCGGCGGCATCGGCGTGACGCCCTTCCTGGCCTGGCTCGAAGCGCTGCATAGCCGACCCGACGAGGTGGCCGACGCCGATCTGCACTACTGCACGCGCGACCGCGACGCCGACCCCTTCGTCGCCCGGCTGCAAACGCTGTGCTCGTCACTGCCGTCGATCCACCTGCACGTCCATGGTTCGCGACAGGGTCAGAGCCTTGGCGCCGAAGAACTTGCCGCCGGCCACGATCGCTGGCGCCCGGCCGAGGTCTGGTTCTGCGGCCCGCAGGGACTCGCCAGGGGATTGCACGATGGCCTGCGCAAGCTCTGGCGCGGCAAGCTCCGCTTCCATCAGGAGGTTTTTGCCATGCGCTAGCGTAGTGTTGAACGTGCCAGGGAACAGACGAGGCCACGCCTCGGAGCGCGGGCGCTTTCCTGGCGCGACGCCTGGCCCGCGCCGCGTCATTGCGAGGAGGCGCAGCCGACGTGGCAATCCAGGAAGCTTGCTCCTGGCGTTGGCGATGCGGCGGCCAATAAGTCAGAGGGTGGCGCTGGATTGCCGCGTCGGCTTTGCCTCCTCGCAATGACGGTGGGGCGTGGGTGTCGCCTTTGTCGCGCGTCCGTAGCTGGTCTAGGCCTCAACGCTCACGAAAACTGACCCTTTTTCGCTCACGGAAATTGACCCACCGTTGGCGCGCGCCAACACCCAGGTTTTCGCCTCGGAGCGGGGTCAAGGGCGGGCTGCGGTTTTTGCAGCCCGGCGCAGCGTACCCTTGACGCCGTGTAGAGGCGAGTACGCTCGGGAATGGCTGTGTGCGCGGCATTTTCGTGCGCACAGCCATGACGACTAGGCGGGTCCGGTTTCGTGAGCAAAAGTGGGTCAATTCCTGAGAGCGTCAAGGTCTAGGCGGTGGCTGCTTTCGGGCGACGTCCTGGCGCGACGCCTGGCCCGCGCCGCGTCATCGCGTGGCGGCGCAGCCGACGTGGCAATCCAGGAAGCTTGCTCCTGGCGTCGGCGATGCGGCGGCCGTGACGAAGTCGGAGGGTGGCACTGGATTGCCGCGTCGGCTTTGCCTCCTCGCAATGACGGTGGGGCGTGGGTGCCGCCTTTGTCGCGCGTCCGTAGCTGGTCTAGGCGGTGGCTGCTTTCGGGCGACGTCCTGGCGCGACGCCTGGCCCGCGCCGCGTCATTGCGAGGAGGCGCAGCCGACGTGGCAATCCAGGAAGCTTGCTCCTGACGTCGGCGATGCGGCGGCCGTGAATAAGTCAGAGGGTGGCGCTGGATTGCCGCGTCGGCTTGGTCTCCTCGCAATGACGGCGTGCGTGTCGGTGCGTGCCGCGTCTCGGCCGTGGCGCTCGGCAACGCTCGCCGAGCGCGGCGCTTGTCCTTGCAGGGTGGCCGCAGGCGCTTGCGCAGATGCCAATTTCGGCGACCACAACGCTTCGCTCTGGCCTCGCCTTCAGGCTTGATGAAGGTCTCGGCAAGAAGGCAACACTACACCAGGCGCGCCGCTCGCGCCGCTCACGCCGCTCACCGACTGACCGCCCGAGCGCCCGAGCGCCCTTGCCGGCGATTGGCGCCGATCGCAATCGGCACCCGGGGCGGCCCGGCCAGCGCGCTTCGACCGTCTTCGCATCGCTCCTGTCCACCGGCACCGGCGTTTCCAGGAACTGGCCGCCTCGTATCAGCGCTTGCCCAGGCTATACCTGACGAGTTGCGCGACGCCGTCGACGTTCAGCTTCTGCATCACGCGTGCCTTATGTACTTCGACGGTACGCGGACTGATTCCCAGTTGGTCGGCGATGTCGCGGTTGTGGCCGCCGGCGACGATCAGTTCCATGACTTCGTGTTCGCGCGGCGTCAGTGTCGCCAGCAACTCGGCAAAGTGCTGGCGCTGGTCGCTCTCGTGGCTGCTGACGCCGTGCTTCGCCAGCGCGTCGTCGATCGCCGCCATCAGCCTGGCCTGGTCGAGCGGCTTCTCGAGGAAATCGGCGGCCTGCGCCTTGAAGGCGCTGCGCGCCGACTCGACGTCGCCGTGGCCGGTGATGACGATCACCGGCAGGCTGCAGCCGAGTTCAAGCAGGCGCCGCTGCAGGGCAAGACCATCCATTCCCGGCATCCGGATATCGAGCAGCACGCAGCCGCGCCAGTGCGGCGACAGCGCCTGCAGGAAAGTCTCGGCGTCGGAAAAGATCGCCGTGCGGTAGCCGCGCAGGCCGAGCAGCAGGCCCAGCGAATCGCGTACCGAGGCGTCGTCGTCGACGATGAAGACGTTCAGATCAGGCACTGGCCGGTGCTCCTTCGAAAGGCAGCACGAGCCTGAAAACGCCGCGCTCACCGACCTCGGCCCAGAGCTTGCCACCGTGTGCCTCGGCGATGGCGTGACTGATCGCCAGTCCCAGGCCGAGGCCGCTGGACTTGCTCGAATTGAACGGTTCGAAGAGCCGCGCAATCGCGCTGCTGCTGAGGCCGGGGCCGCTGTCTTCGACGCTGATGCAGACCCGGTCGTCGCCCTCCAGCACAGCGCTGAGAGTGACCCTACGTTTGCCTTCGGCTTGCTCCGCAACGGCGTCGAAAGCGTTCGCCAGCAGGTTGCGGAGGACGACTTCCAGTTGTGGCCGATCGGCCATCAGCACGCCGTCCGGGATCGCCGCCAGCGTCAGTTGCACGCCGACGCTGGCGGCGCGGCTGGCAAAGGCGCTGCTCGCAGCAGCCAGCAGCTGTGGCAGCGGAACCGGCTCGAGCCGGGTGGTGCCGGCGCGGAAGAAGTCGCGCAATCGGCGGACGACCTCGGCGGCGCGATACGATTCGGCGACCATCAGGCGGATCGTCGTCTTCAGGCGCTCACCCGTTTCGCCGCGCGCCAGCAACTCCTCGCAAGCCGAGCCGTAGGCTGACAGCGCGGTGATCGGCTGGTTTAGTTCGTGCGCCAGCGCACCGGCCATTTCGCCAGCGGCGGCGAGGCGCAGCGTGTGGCGCAGTTCGGCGCTGATGCGTTGCTGCTCGTCGACCACCACGCCGATGAAAAAACCGGCCAGCACCAGCACCACGGTGACCACCTGGATTTCGAGTACGGTCACCGCCGAAAAACCCTGCAAGTGGACGACGACGATGATCCCGACCTGAATCACCGCCGCACTGAGCACCGCGCCAGCCAGGCCTTCGCGCGCCGCCGCCCAGATGATCGGCAGAAACAGTAGGTAGAAGTGCTTGATGTCCGCTTCGACGCCGAGGCCGACGACAACCCACAGCGCCGCCGTCGCCGCCAGCACGTAACCGAGCGTATCGGGCCGTTTGACGGCGGCCAGCAGGCGCACGCGATCGCGCTCGTCGAAGAGCATCCACAGTAGCGGCATCGACACCAGGATGCCAACGCCGTCGCCGATCCAGTAGTGGCTGACCGCCTCGCGCCAAGCAGCCGCCGGTACCAGATCGAGCCCGACCAGCGCGAGCACGAAGCTCAGGCTGGTCAGGAGAGTGCCGGCGACAACGATGCCCGACCACTGCAGCATTCCCGAACGGTCGAAAAAAATCCCCAGGCCACCGACCCGCCGTCTGAGGATGCCGCCGATGGCGCCGTAGCCGAGCGTTAACAGGGCGGCAATGGCCACCGACGCGGGCAGAGCGGCCGGCAGACTGCGCACCCAGATTTCCGCCAGCAGCACGGCCAGAGCGAGCGGCAGCGCGGCCTTCCAGCCATGCCGCAGCATGAACACCAGGGCCAGTGCCGGGGCCGGATTCCAGGGGGTGATGTAGGAACCGTGCAGGGGATGGAAGAAGCTCATCCAGTCGAGCGCGACATAGCCGACGATCAACAGCAGCGCATCGCTCCATCGCAGTCGGCTTGCGGCAGTCATCGTGTCTTTCAGCTCGCTTCGCTTCAATGAACACGCATTGTGCACCAACGCCGACGCTTGCGTAATCGGGAGGCCTGCGTACGTGAAACACCTAGCCGCCGGCTGACCAGCGCCGCCGTCAAGGCCGGCGCCGGATCCGCCGACGAGCGGGCGCCCGTACGCGCGATCCCGAATTTTCAAACGCCACTTCGCTTCCTACCATGGACTGGCAGCGTCGTCTCGCAACGGCGCGCTACTTGACCGCGCTGATGGAGGGTTCCGATGTTCTACTCGCTGAGTGCCTTGCTGACGCTGTATGTTTTCTGGCTGCTGTTCTCGGGAATCTACACGCCCTTTCTCCTCGCCGCTGGCGCCGCTGGCGCCCTGTCCGTGTTGCTCATCGCGGCCCGCATGGACCGCTTCGATCATCAGGGGCGGCCGGCCCGGCTCGGCTGGCGCGCCCTGTTCTCCTACTGGCCGTGGCTGAGCCGGGAAATCGTCGTGTCGGCGTGGGACGTCAGCCGGCGCATCGTCGATCCTCGCCTGCCGATCACGCCGACGCTGGTCCGCTTCAAGCCCTTGCAGACCACCGAGCTGGGCCTGGTCATTCATGCCAACTCGATCACGCTGACCCCGGGTACGATCACCGTCGAGGTCGGCATGGGTGAAATGCTCGTACACGCGCTGACGGCGAGCGGCGCCGCGGCACTGGCCGGTAGCGAGATGGACCGTCGCGTCGCCGCCCTCGAGGGCTTCGTCTTCGAGGAGTCGGCCTGATGTTCGCCGCCGCCACCCTGGCGCTACTGATCACCGTCAGCCTGGCGCTGGCTCGGGCAGTGCTGGGTCCAACGGTCTTCGACCGCCTGCTGGCGACCAACACCATCGGTACCTGTACGGTATTGCTGCTGGCGCTGATCGGCTTTCTCGGCGGTCGGCCGGAGTTCCTCGACCTGGCCCTGGTATACGGCCTGCTCAACCTGGTCGGTACCGTCGCCGTGCTCAAGTTCTTCCACGACGGCCAGCTTGCTGACCGCCGCCGTCACCGCGAGGCGACGCGATGAGCAGCGCGCTGATCGACATCCCGAGCTGGATCTGCCTGCTCGCCGGCAGCGTGTTCTGCGTCATTGGCGCGCTCGGCGTGCTGCGCATGCCCGACTTCTACACCCGCATGCACGCCGCCAGCGTCGTCGACACGCTCGGCGCCGGACTGATTTTGCTCGGGCTGATCCTGCAGGCGGGGCTGAGCCTGGTCGCGGCCAAGCTGGTGATGATCGGCCTGCTGTTGTTCTTCACCGGTCCGGTCGCCGGCCATGCGCTGGCCAAGGCGGCAATGCGGGGCGGCCTGGCACCGCTGCTGGCCGATGCCGACGGCGCCCTGCCCGCCTCCACCAGCCCCGCCAGCGACCACGGCAGGGAATCACCGGCGAAGGAGGCCGCGCCATCGAAACCCTGATCGTCAACGTCCTGCTCACCCAGATGATGATTGCCGTGGTGGCCTTGACGCGCACGCGCAACCTGTTCGCGGTGGTCGTCCTGTTCGGCCTGTACAGCTTCCTCACGGCGACGGTGATGGTCGCCCTGGATGCCGTAGACGTGGCGATGACCGAGGCCGCGATCGGCGCCGGCTTCTCCACCGTGCTGCTGCTCGGCGCCTTGCACCTGTGCAAGAGCGAGGAGGAAAAGCCGGCCCACAAGCCCTGGCTGCCGCTGGCGGTGACCATCGGCACCGGCCTGGTGCTGGTCTATGGCACCTGGGACCTGCCGCCATTTTCGGATGCCACGGCGCCGATCCACACCCATGTCGCGCCGCGCTATCTCGCCGACGGCCCGCGGGTTACCGGCGTTCCGAACGTCGTCACCACCATCCTCGCCAGCTACCGTGGCTTCGACACGCTCGGCGAAACGGTCGTGGTGTTCACCGCCGGGATCGGCGTGATCGCTCTGCTCGGCCGCCGCCGCTATGTCCGGAGGGGCAAGCAGTGAAGAACGACATGGTCCTGCGAGTGATCGGCAAGCTGCTCATTCCGTTCATCCTGCTGTTCGCCCTGTACGTTCAGTTTCACGGTGATTACGGACCCGGTGGCGGCTTTCAGGCCGGCGCCATCGTCGCCGCGGCAATGGTCTTCTACGCCATGATCTACGGCTTGAGCACGGCGCGGCGGGTGCTTCCCGACGCGCTGGTCGAGTCGATGATCGCCGCCGGCGTGCTGCTCTACCTGGCTGTCGGTTTCGCCGGCCTGCATTTTGGCGGCAACTTCCTCGACTATTTCGTCCTCGACGCCGACCCGGTTGCCGGCCAGCACCGCGGCATCTTCTGGATCGAGCTCGGCGTGGCGATCACCGTCTGTGGCGTCCTGGTGAAGATCTTCTACCTGTTCGCCCAGCGCGGCCAGGACCAGGAATGAACTTCTTCAGCCATTACGACTACTGGGTGATGCTCTTCCTGGCGATGAGCGGACTGTTCATCGTCATCGCCCGCGGTAACCTGATCAAGAAACTGGTCGGGCTGGCGATTCTGCAGACCTCGGTGTACCTGCTCTACCTGACGCCGGGCAAGATCGTCGGGGCGACCGCGCCGATCGTCGACGCCAGCTTCACGGTGTACTCCAACCCCTTGCCGCAGGTGCTGATCCTGACCGCGATCGTCGTCGGCGTGGCGACGCTGGCCCTCGGTCTGGCGCTGGTGGTACGCATCCGCGAGGAGTACGACAGCATCGAAGAGGACGAGATTCTGCGTCTTGATCTCGATCCGGCCGACGACAAGCGCGAGGCCAAGCCATGAATTTCGCCGAGCACCTGCCCGCCCTGCAGATCGTCGTGCCGCTCGTCAGCGCGCCGCTGGCGGTGCTCCTGCGCGACCGTCTGGCGGCTTTCGTGCTGGTGCTGGCGGCGACCTGGACGGCCTTCGCGATCAGCATCCTGTTGTGGCTGCAGGTCGGCGAGTCGGGGCTGATTTCCTACGCCATCGGCAGCTGGCCGCCACCCTGGGGAATCGAGTACCGGGTCGACGCGCTGTCGTCGCTGATGCTGATGCTGGTCGCCGGCATCGCCTCGGTAGTCCTGCCCTACAGCCGCGCCAGCATCGAGCGCGAGATTCGCCAGGACAAGCACTACCTGTTCTACGCCCTGTTCGCACTGTGCCTGAGCGGTTTGCTCGGCATCACGATTACCGGCGATGCCTTCAACCTCTTCGTCTTCCTCGAGATCTCGTCGCTTTCTTCGTACGCCCTGATCGCGCTCGGCAAGGACCGCCGTTCGCTGGTAGCGGCGTTCCAGTACCTGATCATGGGCACCATCGGCGCCACCTTCATCGTCATCGGCATTGGCCTGCTGTACATCAAGACCGGCACGCTCAACCTGGCCGACCTGAGCATCCGCCTGCAGGCGATGACCAGTCACCGGCCGGTGCTGGCGGCGCTGGCCTTTCTCACCGTCGGCATCTCGCTGAAGCTGGCCTTGTTCCCCCTGCACCAGTGGCTGCCCAACGCCTACGCCTACGCGCCGTCGGCGGTATCGGCATTCCTCGCCGCGACCGCCACCAAGGTATCGGTGTACGCGCTGCTGCGCTTCTACTTCTCGGTGTTCGGGGAAACGGCCATCTTCCAGCGCCTGCCGATGGAGGATCTGATGCTGGTGCTGGCGCTCGCCGGGATGTTTGTCGCGTCGACGGTGGCCATCTTCCAGGACAACCTGAAACGGCTGTTCGCCTACTCCAGCGTCGCGCAAATCAGCTACGTCGTCCTCGGTATCTCGTTCGACTCGGTGACCGGGCTGACCGCGACCATCGTGCACCTGGTCAACCACGCGGTCACCAAGGGCGGCCTGTTCCTGCTGCTCGGGGCGGTGATCGCCGGCATGGGTGGCGTTACCCTGGCGCGCGTGCACGGCGTCGGAAGGGTGATGCCCGTGACCAGTTTCGGCATCGTGCTGTGCGGCCTGAGCCTGATCGGCGTACCGGGCACGGCGGGTTTCGTCAGCAAGTGGTATCTGATCCTGGCGGCGCTCGAGAAGGGCCAGTGGTGGCTGGTCTTCCTGATCGTGCTGTCGTCGCTGCTGGCCGTCGCCTACGTCTGGCGCTTCGTCGAGGTGGCCTACTTCCACGCCCCACGCGCCGACCTCGCGGGCGTCCGTGAGGCGCCTCTGGCACTGGCTCTGCCGGCCTGGATCCTGGTCGCCGCGACAATCTGGTTCGGCGTCGACACCTCGGTAACGGTCGGCTCGGCAGCTACCGCCGCGGCGCAACTGCTCGGGGTCTCGCGATGATCGCCGCCGAGACCCTGATCCTCGTCGCGGTCGCGGTGCCGATCGTCGGCAGCGCGCTGATCGCTCTCTGCAAGCGCTGGCCAAACCTGCGCGAAACGGCGACGCTGGCCAGCGCCGCCTTGCTGCTGCTCTGCGTGCTCGCGCTGCTGCCGACGGTAATGGGCGACGGGCGGCCCGGGGTGCGCTTGTTCGAGCTCCTGCCGGGCCTCGAAATCGCCTTCTTGCTCGAGCCGCTGGGGATGATTTTCGCGCTCGTCGCGTCGGCGCTGTGGGTCGTGAACTCGCTGTACTCGATCGGCTACATGCGCGCCAACGGCGAAGCGCGCCAGACCCGCTTCTACGTCTGTTTCGCACTGGCGATCGCGGCGGCAATCGGCATTGCCTTTGCCGCCAACGTGTTCACGCTGTTCGTTTTCTACGAACTGCTGACGCTGATTACCTACCCGCTGGTCACCCACCACGGCGACGACCAGGCGAAAGCCGGCGGGCGCGTTTATCTGGGGCTGCTGATCGGCACCTCGATAGTCTTCCTGCTGCCGGCGCTGGTGTTTACCTGGCATGTCGCCGGCACCACCGATTTCACGCCGGGCGGCATCCTGCACGATCAGCTGTCGGGCGTTGCGCTCGCCGGGCTGCTGGCGTTGTACGTGTTCGGCATCGGCAAAGCGGCACTGATGCCTTTCCACCGCTGGCTGCCGGCAGCCATGGTCGCGCCAACGCCGGTCTCGGCACTGCTGCACGCCGTGGCAGGTGGTCAAAGCCGGCGTTTTCAGCGTCCTGAAGGTGATCATCTACGTCTTCGGCGTCGATACACTGGCCACCGAAACGAGCACCGACTGGCTGCTGGCGGTAGCCGGCTTCACCATCATCGCCGCCTCGATCGTCGCCTTGCGCGCCGACAACCTGAAGCGGCGCCTGGCCTATTCGACGGTCAGCCAGCTGTCCTATGTCGTGCTGGCCGCGGCGCTGCTCACCCCGTACTCGCTGGCGGCTGCGGCATTGCACATCGCCGCGCACGCACTCGGCAAGATCACCCTGTTTTTCGCCGCCGGAGCCATCTATACGGCGGCCCACAAGACCAGGGTCAGCGAGCTCGACGGTATCGGCCGGCGCATGCCGTGGACCATGGCCGCGTTCACCATCGGCGCGCTGTCGATGATCGGCCTGCCACCGGCGGCCGGCTTCGTTTCCAAGTGGTATCTCCTGTCCGGCGCCATGGCGGCTGGGCAGTGGGCCATCGTGATTGTCCTGCTGGCCAGCACGCTGCTCACCGCCGGCTATTTCATGCCCATCGTCTATCGCGCTTTCTTTGGCGTGCCGCTAGCCGACGGACACGAGCACGGCGACGCCCACGGTGAGGCGCCACTGCCGATGGTCGCGGCCCTGGCGGTGACCGCTGCCGGCACGCTGGCGCTGTTCTTCTTTCCCGATGTGCCGCTGGCGCTGGCACGTCAGATGCTCGGAGGCTGAAACTGATGGCGAACGCCGAGAAGCACTGGTTGGTGCGCCCGCAGACGATCACCTTGCTGTGGCGCCTGTTCATCGCCATCCTGGTCGCGACGGTCATCGCCGAACGGGTGGTGCATCTACACCCGCATTTCGGCTTCGACGGCTGGTTCGGCTTCCACGCGTGGTACGGCTTCCTCACCTGCGCGGCGATGATTTTTTTCGCCAAGGGGCTGGGCCTGCTGATCAAGCGGCCCGACACCTACTACGGTGACCAGCAATGATCGTCCACCCAGCGCTGATTCTCGTTCTCGGTGCCCTGGTGCTGCCCTGGCTGCCGCAGCGGGGTGCCCGGCAAGCCGCCTCGCTGGCCCTGCCGCTGGCGGCACTATGGGCGATCTGGCAGGTGCCGGACGGCAGCGCATGGCAACTCCACTTCCTCGACTACACGCTGAGCCCGCTCGCCGGCGACAAACTGACGCGCCTGTTTGCCACCATCTTCGCGCTAATGGCTGCGACTGGCGCCCTCTTCGCGCTGCGCCAGGAGAGCCGCGTGGAAGTGCCGGCGGCGCTGTTTTACGCGGGCTCGGCGATCGGCGTCGCCTTCGCCGGTGACCTCATCACGGTGTTCATCTTTTGGGAACTTATGGCCATCGCTTCGACCCTGGTGATCTGGAGTGCGGGCAGCCGCGCCGCCTATTTGGCGAGCATGCGCTATCTGTCTATCCACCTGCTCGGCGGCGTCGCCCTGATGGCCGGCATCGCCGGTCACGTCGCCACTACCGGCTCGGTCGCCTTTACACCAATAACGCCCGATTCCCTGGCCAGCTGGCTGATCCTGGCAGGATTCCTGATCAACGCCGGCGCACCGCCGCTATCCGCCTGGCTACCCGATGCCTACCCCGAGGCGTCGTGGAGCGGCACCGTCTTCCTGTCCGCGTTCACCACCAAGACGGCGGTCTATGTCCTCTTGCGCGGCTTCCCCGGAACCGAAATCCTGATCTGGATCGGCATGTTCATGATCTTCTACGGCATCGTCTATGCGTTGCTCGAGAACGACATGCGGCGCATCCTCGCCTACTCGATCGTAAACCAGGTCGGTTTCATGGTCGTCGGAATCGGTATCGGCACCGAAATGGCGCTTAACGGCGCCGCCGCGCATGCCTTCGCCCACATCATCTACAAGGCGCTCCTGCTGATGTCTGCCGGCTCCGTCCTGTACCGCACCGGCCGGCGCAAGTGCACCGATCTTGGCGGCCTCTTTCAGAGCATGCCGGTCACCGCCGTGTGCGGCATCATCGGCGCGCTCGCCATCTCGTCGTTTCCCTGGACTTCGGGCTTCGTCAGCAAATCAATGATCTCGCAGGCGGCTGGCGACGAGCATCTGCAGTACGTCTGGCTCGGACTGGCGGCGGCCTCGGCGGGCGTGTTCCTGCACGCCGGCATCAAATTCCCGTGGTTCGTTTTCTTCCAGAAGGATAGCGGACTACGCCCGGCCGATCCGCCGGCAAGCATGCAGATACCGATGATCTTCTTTTCCGCACTGTGCATCGGCCTGGGCCTGTTCCCGGCGCCGCTCTATGCCCTGCTGCCCTTCGCGGTCAACTACGCGCCATACAGCGGCGCCCACGTGCTGACGCAGCTGCAACTCCTGCTTTTCTCGGGCCTGGCATTCTTCGTCATGCTCAGCTTCTTGAAGCGCACGCTGACCATCTCGCTGGACCTTGACTGGTTTTACCGAATGTTTGCGCCCCGCCTCGCCACTCTGCTGACGCCGCTGTTTAAAGCTGTCATCGGCGGCCTGGAACGTACTGCCGCGTCGGTGGCCCAGCGCGCCGGCAAGTCCCTGCACCACCACCACGGCCCGCAGGGCGCATTGGCCAGAACCTGGCCCACCGGCAGCATGGCCTTGTGGACCGTCGTGATGCTGCTGGCCTGGCTGGCTCTCTACTACCTGCCCTGACTCGATGAACAGCTCGCCGATTCCGAGCGGATTGAACGCGAAAGGAGGCATCATGAGCCAGCCCCTTGCCTATCAACCGCTTGCGCAAGGCGCACGCGCCAAGCGGCTGCTCATCCCGGTCGACCCGACCGAACGCTCGCGCTGGGGAATTCGCTACGCCATGCGTCTGCAGCGCAGCGGCCAGCCGGTGCAGGTCGCGCTGCTATTCGTCTCGGAAGCGGTCACCGCGCCGGAAGTGCTGCGTTTTCGTACGCACGTCGAGATCGCCCGCTTCCAGGCCGAATGCGGCGCGCACATCCTGCACGATGCCGCGCAAGCGCTGACCGCGGCAGGCGTGTCCTGCCAGAAGATCTACCGCGAAGGCGACATCGTCGAGCAGATCGGCGACGTCGCCGAACAACTCGGCTGCCAGGCGATCATTCTGCCGCTGCCGCACGCGCGGATCGCCAAACTCCTCTCGCGCGACGTGGTCCGCGAAGTGATCAAGCGCGCGAAGGCCGTGCCGGTGGTGACGACGGATGCGGCAGGCATTGCCGAGAAGGCTGAGAACAACTGGCTGTAGAAATTCGACGCCAAGAGTGTTCGCGGCAAAGCGGCTGGGCAACGACAAGCGCTACTGGTAATCGTCGCGGCTTGCGCAGCGCATGCTGCCATTGCGTCCGCAGCGGGCAAGGTCGATGCCCCCTAGAACATCGCATTATTGATCCACAGGTGCGTGGCGATGCTGGCAGCGTAGCCGAGCGCGATGACCGGCGCCCATTTGAGGTGGCCGAAGAAGGTGTACTTGCCGCGCGCCTGCCCCATCAAAGCCACCCCTGCGGCCGAACCGATTGACATCAGGGAACCGCCCACCCCCGCGGTAAGCGTGACCAGCAGCCAGTGCCCCATCGACATCTCCGGCAGCATGGTCAGCACGGCGAACATCACCGGGATGTTGTCGACGATCGCCGACAGGATGCCGATCGCGATATTGGCCCTGGTCGCACCCCAGTCGCCATACATCAGCTCGGAGGCCATCGCCAGGTAGCCGATGAAACCGAGGCCGCCGACGCATAACACCACGCCGTAGAAAAAAAGCAAGGTATCCCACTCGGCCCGGGCAATCTTGTCGAAGACGTTGAATGCCGGCAGGCTGCCCATGCTGTCGTCGTTCCTGATCTCGGTCCGGAACCGACGCCTGCTCATGCCGTACTCAAAGTGCACGGTTTTCTTCAGGTAATAGCCGAAGAACTGCAGATAGGCCAGGCCGGTCAGCATGCCGATGACCGGTGGCAGATTTATGAAGTTGTGGTAGCCGATGGCTGTCGCGATAGTCAGCAGGAACAGGGCAATGATGCGTTTGGCACCGCGTTTCATCACCACTGCCGCACCGCCACCGAGGGGTTGTACGTTCGGAACCCTGGTCGACATAATGGCCGCCGGTAGCAGCCAGTTGACCAGCGCGGGAATGAACAGGGCAAAGAAGGAGCCGAAGCCCACCACACCCTGCGGCGTCTGGATCTCTTTCTGCCAGACCATCAGCGTCGTGATGTCGCCAAAGGGACTAAAGGCGCCACCGGCGTTTGCCGCCACGACGATATTGATGCAGGCGAGCAGGACGAACCTGGCATTTTCGCCGCCGACCGCCATGACCACCGCGCACATCAGCAGCGCGGTGGTCAGGTTATCGGCGACCGGAGAGATGAAAAACGCCAGCACGCCCGTTATCCAGAACAGTTTCCGCAGTCCGTAGCCCTTCTTGATCAGCCACGAGCGCAGGGCCTCGAAGACATTGCGCTCGCTCATGGCATTGATGTAGGTCATTGCGACCAGCAGGAACAGCATCAGCTCGGCGTATTCGAGAAGATTATGCCGCACCGCCATTTCTGTCGCATGGTTCATGCCGTGGGCGGTATAAACGCTGCCGATCAGGGCCCAGATGATGCCAGCGGCCAGGATCACGGGTTTCGACTTGCGTAGATGCGTGACCTCCTCCGCCATCACCAGTGCGTAGGCGAGGCCAAACAAGGCCAGGGCGGCAAAACCGACCCAGTGCGCGGTCAGGTCAAGGCGCTCGCCACCCCCTGCGGAGGCCCATGCCAGAGCCGGCGACAGCAACAGCAGCGGGCGAACGAGCAGGGACGAAAGCATGGTCATTATTCCCTCGGTTATTCTGACTGTCGTCGTGGGTAGCTGGCGATCTTTCAACACGGAGCATTCGGGTTCGTCGCCACCTTAAAACGGCGTCACGTGTGGGGTCAACTGCTTCCGCTTGCCCCGACCACCATCAGATTGCCGTCGCGTCGATAGCCAGCGAACTTATGAACCAGCAGCTTGGCTTCATGGTCGTCGGCATCGGCAGCGAACTGGCGATCACCGGCGCAGTGGCGCAGGCCTTGGCCGACATCCTGCACGATGCCGTGCAAACACTGACCGCGGCCGGCGTTTCCTACCAGGAGAACTACCGCGAAGGCGACATCGCCGAGCAGCTCGGCTGCAAAGCAATCGTTTTCCCGCTGCCACACGCGCGTATCGCCAATCTCCTGTCACCCGACGTGGTGCGCGAAGTGATCAAGCGTGCGAAGGCAGTACCGGTGGTGACGACGGATGAAGAGTGCGTTGACGCGAAGGCCATGGAGAACTGGCTGTAGGGTTGGCGGGAAGGCAAGGCGCGAGGAGGAAGCGCGGCTGCGGGGAGTTGCTGGGTAGTAGTTTGGGGGAAGCGGGCGCTGTTGTCGGCGGCAGCCGTTTCGCGAACGAAGGCCTTCCAGTTCGACTTCAGAGGAGTCCGCTCACCCTACTTTGGCCGGAACCAGAAGCGCTTCCGCTTGGCCAGTTGCCAGACATCATGCCATTCCTGACCATGACGAGTGACACCCCCTTCAGCCGTCACATCCATCCCATGCTTCATGAACACATCGTGCAGTGCCATGTTTGCATCGCAGAAATCATGACTGTGACAGATGTTTGGCTCGTCCTCGTGCTTGTTCCGGGAAACCACCTTCTTCATCTGCTTGTGCGACAGCCATCTCTTCAGATTTACACTGAATTCGAACGCCATCGTCTCGATTCTGTCCTGGCCTTCATTTGTCTGCGTCGCCATGGCTACTCCTCCTTCAGGTCAACAAACCGACCGTCGAAATGGTGGAATGGTGCTCGGGTCCAAGTTTACCTTCTGCTTGGGGCCATTCCAATAGGCGGCCGGCACAGTTTGCAGTCCTGATGCTGTCGAGCAGCCACAGGAGGTTTAGCTTGCCCGCCTTAACCTCTCTCAAACCGCATTCCCACAGAATGATAACTCTCCACCCTCTGGCTACAAGCTCGCAGACGTTCCGTCGATCACGCACGGTGTTTTCCTCAAACCTGCTCTGCCAGTGTCCAACGTTGCTGCCTGGTGTGGTGCTAAATCTGCAGCCTTCATGACGATGCCAGAAGCAGCCGTGCACCAAAACGGCAACCTTCCACTTCCGCATCACGATGTCCGGACTTCCTGGCAGGCTCTTTGAGTGCAGCCGGTAACGAAAGCCGTGCCCGTGCAGGAATTTCCGTACCAGCATTTCCGGGCGCGTGTTCTTGCCCCTGATACCCGACATCATGCGGGAACGTGTCGCCGGATCCACCACATCCATCATGCTGGCAACTTGGCGAGAGGCTCCACGGCGACGGTCGGACTTCCTTCGCCCGCTCGTTCAGCGGTCTGTTCGCCGCCCTGAAGAAGCTCGGCTACGATGCCTGCAACCTGCCTGGCGAGAAACGGCGGAACGGCATTGCCAACCTGCCAATATTGCTCCGTACGGTTACCCTCGAAAAAATAGTTGTCAGGAAACGTCTGCAAACGCGCAGCCTCTCGAACGGTAAGACTGCGGCACTGGGCAGGATCGTAGTGAATGTAGTAGTGACCATCCTTTGAAATGTGGGATACCACGGTGGTCGATGGCCCATTTTCGAGCTGTACCCGGAAGCGGTCACGAAATGGCACCTTCTCGGAATGCACATTCGCGTGTTGGGGCAGCAACTCTCGAGGAAACTCATCAACCTTTGGCGAGCGGCGGTGCCGCTTGGCGAAACAAGCACTATAAAGATAACGGTGCAGATCGGCCCGCATGTGGGCGCGGGCCTCATGCTGGATATACCCCTCCAGGCGTTCGTCACGTAACCACTCTCTCAAGCTTGGAGGCAGCCGGTCAGCTCTGGCTTCGAGGCCACGCATATAGCGCCCCCCGGCGCTTGCCGGTATCGCTCGGCCCGCCATGGACAGTTCGAGCTCCTGGTTCACGAAGCTCAGGGTTCCTGGCGCCGTTCTGGACAGCACTGCCAACAGCTCGTCAAAGATGGTTTGCCAGCTTTCGGCGGAATCCTTGCCGCGTGAGAGGAGACTCCGGACACGAGGCAAATCATGAATTGCTTGGTTAACCGACACCGAACCTGTTCTTGCGAGCACCTGATGCTGCCGGGCCCGGATATCTTCACGAACACCAAGGAGCATCACCCGGTGACGGGCTTGTGGCAGGCCATGGTTCTCGGACTGAACCACAAAGTTCATGGGGTTCGCGGTCCGCGCATCACCGGCGCAATTGAACGAACGAATTTCGTAGTGGAGCCCCGGAGAAGGGTTTGAGAGGTCGTCCAGGATTCTGTTGAAGATCGGGGTGCCGCCATGTGTCGACGACAGTACTCCCCGGACATTCTCCATCACGAAGACGGCAGGCTGAAACTTCTGGATGATCCGAAGATACTCCTTGTAGAGAAAATGCCGATGGTCGCCTTCAAATTTCTCGACATTGTCTCGACGCCAGCGAGCCCGCCCAACCACCGAGTAGACCTGGCAGGGCGGGCCGCCAATCAGTACCCACGGCATATTGCCCCGGAGGGCGTGCGCTATCTTCTGGTCGACCTCCTCGGCTGGCGTGATGCCGAGTTCAACGCAATGCGCCTCTTCAAGCGCCCTGCTGGCCTGATCACGAAAACGAGGATTTCCCAACAGATCTTCCCGGGAAATTCTGTTGCGCAGGTATTGGTAGTACTCGCCGGGCACATCACTCGGATGGCCAAAAGCCCTGTAGAAGGCCCGCAGAGAGAGGGTGCGATAGGCCACCGGCTCCTTTTCGAACGACGAACGAATATCGAACACTGCTTCATCGGTGCTGTCACGAAGTGAGCCGAAGCCCTCGCCAAGCCCCCCAGGGCCTGCGAAAAGATCAATGACGTGTATCACGATGAAAGAATACTGCCACCGCACTCAAGGCGGTGATTGCCTACGCGCACCGATCTAATCTCCTCTTGCGCATCGATCATCGATACCGAACCAACTCTGGGATGTCGTCGGGTACGCCTGAATATAAAGCGGATCGCACAGCCACCCAACACTCCGGCTTCTTGGCCCACTCTGAAATCATTCGCCCGTCCGCGGAGTTCTGCAACACGCTATGAACTTCTGTCGCCCAAGTCCTGAGATGCCGTCGAAGACTGGGGGAGATGTCTTGAAGAATCCATATTTTGTCAAAATCCATCCTGTTGCCAAGGCGCTCCGCAAAGAGAGAAATCAGATATACAACAACGTTTCCCTGAAAAGCCGGAAACATGGGCCGCACCAAGGCGTGGGTCTTCTTGAAAAGAATAGCCTTGGCGATCATAGTCTTGTAGGCGGCAACGTCGGGCAGTGGAGCCGGCGCTTGTCCTTCCTGCTCCCTGTACTCCTCCATGAAGCGCTCGAAGTTCTTCTGTGCGCCAAGACTGACTCGATCGGGTTTCTGATCCCATGCGCTGATGTACTTCGCCAGATCCGTCTTGATGATCTTCCTTGACGGGGGTATCACCACTTCCTTGAGACGCCTTAGACGTGCCGGCGTCGTCCCCTCACGGGCAAGCATGGTGTTGTAGCTACCTGTAGCACGTTCGTAGAACCAGCGCCCAACGCCATCGGGGCAGTACGTCGTTGATGCGAGTTTGTCGACCTCGACGTGGAAGGGCTTGTTTGCTGACAGGTCGGACTGCCGCACCGAGTTTTGCGTATTTGCGTACCGAGAAATATCGCAGACAAGTGTTTCCTCGCTCTCGGTATTGCATGCCCGCAGGACTATAATTTTGGCCGGCACCCTCACGTATCGTAAATCTATCTCCGGAGTTCGTTTCTTGGAAAAATATATAGAAGCGGTTGTCTGGCCGCCGTTGACGATTTGCATACCTTTTAGCCAGAGAATGCCGGGGCCGCCATCAGCGGTTTTGCCAAGAACAATTTCATCGGCTACAACAACGATGCCGTTGTTGTACGCCATGAAGCGCTCTGGGTTATCCCGCAGGGTGTCACGGATCCCCCTGTTAACCTTGCCGGCGGCGCTGAGAAACGACCGAACATTGGCTTCGAGTAGTCGTGCGCCATATTTCTCATAGACCAAGCGCAGCGCTTCTGCTGGAATAGCGGTCAAGGCATAGTCGTAGTCAGCCATCTCGCCAGGAACATACACGCAAGGCAGAGGCCCGTATTCCATTTCCTCGAAATTCACAACCAGTTCGTCGCGTGGCTTTCCCGCTGACCAGTGTCTGTGAAGACGCTCGATGTCCATGACCTCGAGCTTCACTGTTTTTCCAGCTATCTCCCGTGCTTTGAAATTCTTGGCCCTAGCCTGTCTATCGGTTAAAACGTAGATCCTTATCTGGTCCAGCTTAGCGTAACAACCATGGACGGTTACGGCGAGAAGGTATGCATCGTTGGATTCGTCCATTGTATTGGCCAGCCTGCCATCAGCGCATTTAGCTAGAAAATGCAGACATTGTTGTGCGGCTCTCTTGGTGTCTGTGTCTGCCACCGGCGTCAGACTGCCAACTTGGTCATAAAGACTAACAAAAAGATCAAGCTGTTCGGCATCATCGGATATAGCAAATCCACTCAACCGCAAATTGGCATTGTCTACCCTAGCAGCGTAGTGACACACTACTGGTTCAAACGTCATCCCTATCTCGAACATATGCTGCATTACAATCTCGGCGAAAACCGACTCCGGATAGGGATAAGCCTCGCCTGCCGCGCCAAGCCTCTCTCCTATCTCGGCCAGCACTTCGGCTTGCGTCTGGCGAAGAAATTCTTCTAGTTCCATTTTAAATCACTCCAAGCCGTTCGAGTGCGCCCTCGATAGTCGTGTCCCATCCGTGGACGAGATCGAGATCAAGGTCGTAGCGCGCCGCCCTGATTTCCGGCGGAACGTTGCCTTGTGTAAGTCTCGGGAAACTACCGGCCACCAATAACAACTTGATTCCGACGACGGAGAAACGTCGTGTATAGCTTGAGGCCACCTGGTGAACGAACCCAGCATGAATTAGTCTGCTGTCAATCGCTGCCAAAACCGCGCCGTCGGCGCCAAGAGTGGCGCGTAGACGCATGACCAGTTCGGGAAGAGTCCGCCCAGCAGAGGACAGGGTGAGCCTGACACCCGCAAGAAAGATCGGTTGCACCACGGAATCGTCAAGTTGATCCAAGGAACCTACCTTCGCAGGAAAACCAGCGTGCGACAAAGTGCTCTTGACCTCGATAGCACCGGCACCAAGAGAAAAATCCCGGATACCGCCTAATGGTCCTTGCCATGCATCGACGGCCGACGACGGCCAGAGCCCAGCACTAGATATCGCCAGCAGCATTTCTATCTCGCCAAACAGTCCCAATTCCGCCTCCGCGCGAAGCAGGCCGTCATCACCCCTGAGCATGAATTCCTGCCACGCTCGTATTCTGGCTACGAACGCATCGACCACCGTCTCGCGATTCTGGTCTTTCATTGCCGCCAAGATCGCAACGACGTCGACTGCCATCGAAGCAAAAAAATCCAGTCGGCCCTGACTTTGCCGTATCAGTGCGATCCAAGTGAGACCCGGGATGCAGCCGCCGAAATCTGTTCGTGTGACGAGGAAACCCTTCCCCTGCGGAAGCTCCTCGGAGCGCGGAACACGCGCCGACTCAAACCCCACCAGAAGCGCCTCCTCGTTTCCCGGAAATCGACGTCCAGCGAAGAGTGGGCAGGGCGCTCCGCAGGCAACTCTGATGGTGCGCCATCCATTGCTCCCGGCATCGCCGGAGAGGGCACTCCAGGCGGCAAGAAGTTCGTCCCGTTCAGTCTGCAGGACCATATTCCTGCTCCCACAGCACGTTGTTGACCTTGTATTCGACCTTGAGCCCCGAATTGCTGCCTGGGAAACTCACGCCAAAAGCGATCACGGGTGGCGTGTCCTCCGGGAAATCAATCTCTGCTTTGGCCGGGTCCAGCGCATAGAGGATAAGCAAGCCCCGGTCCGGCCGCGCTGGTATACCACTGGCCCCAAAGCCACGAATCTTCCGAATTGCTGGACCGTTAGGAATCTCAGGGGTCATCGTGTCCGAGGACCTCGCCGGATCGGTCTTTCGTGCTGCCCGTGTCGCCGCAAGGGCCGCGTTCCACTGGGCTTCGTCAAGGTCTACCGCTTCGTCACGTGGGTCCAGCAGCCGGCCTATCGCGTAGCGATCGTCGAACTTCTTCTCGCCCCTGCGCTTGCTCATGCTGAGACACACGCCGGGAACCAGCTCGATCTCATCTCCCAAACCACTGCGCGCGAGCGCTACAGTCCAGCGGGTTAGCTCGCCCATACGTGCCATTGATTCGATAAATTCCGCCAGCATCGCGCTATTTACCTTCAGAGCGGCCGGGTGCGTTGAGTAGCCGGCGAAGAAGTCCGAGATCGCCGATGCGCTTGCATCCGACCAGAGGAACCCCGTCCACTTGTCGACTTTTCCGTCCATCATCCTTATTGGATCCATCTCGTCTGGTTTGCCAAGGGCCCTGAGTAGTCTTTGCGCTGCCTCAAGGTTATTTGAGATGTCGTGGCGACTCCTGCGGAGGGATACTGTTTCTAGAAGCTGCCCACTGAATGAGAGCATGAGGTTTTTCGCGGTACGCATCTTGAGACGCGACGTCACCATCAGAACGGAATGCGACTGCACCTTGAGGCCATATTCTCTGGGTGTTGCGCCGCTTGCGGCCATGAGGTCGAACTCTTCCCTCAGTTCCTCAGCCGCGTCGGCGATGTGACAGAACCAGTTGGAGAGTTCTGGAGTTGTGTAGAGACGGCAAAGATCCAAGTAGCCTGGGCGATACCCAAACCATCGGCCCATCTGCATCAGCGTGTCGTACATCTTTGACGCACGCAGGAAATAGCTCACGCATAGCCCCTCAAGCGTCAAACCACGAGCGAGCTTGTCGCCGCCGATGGCAATCACCTTGAGGCCCTTCCCAGAATTTTCAACATAATCGAGCGCATCTTTGGCCATACCATTGATCATTCGCACCGAGATATCAGCGGCGGCATCAGCCAGCTCTGCTTCCACTTCATCCCAGTTCGGCAAACCGGGTGAGTCGGGGACAGCCTGCGCCGTATGGCAGAAATCGTCGTCCCACAACCCCTTGAGACGCAAGAGAATGGGGCCGTCGTCGATCTTTCTGCGGAGTCTCTGGCTTAGGTAGCGCACATGTTCCGCGACTTGCCGATAGACTGCGCTTTGCACCGAATTAAACCGAGTCACATGCACAAGCATCGAGGAGTGGGCGTCACCTTGCCCACGGACACGACGTGCGGCGCACGCAAGAAGGAACGAGTCGACTGCCTCCGCAAGAGACGGGGGAAGGGTGTCATGCCCTTGATGGAGGGGGTGGTGGCCGTTTCTGTGTTTCTGCGGCATCCACCCTCCACCCTCGGGCGACACATGATCCACAATGTCGCGCAGGAGTGGCAACCCACCGATCCGCCCCTCCGAGGAGGCAAGTCCAAACACCTTGGCGGGACCCACGTAGTTCGATGGAGCAGCGAGGTTGACAATAAAGGCGGCTGGGAAAAGGTCTGGACCTTCTTCGATTGTTTCGCCCCGTTCGTGAATAAATATATTGGCAAACGGTGTGGCCGTATAGCCTACATAACCAACCCTTGCAAACGAGTGCAAGATTTTACGAACACAGCTGTTTATCGCTGTGGGTTGATGCTCGTCATCAGGCTTGCCATCGGAGTCGAAGATTTGCTCGCCGGTGTCGACCGAAGCATGGTCTGCCTCGTCATCGATAAGTAGTAAGGGGAGATGTGTGACGATTTTTCGTCCCGTCTTCGGATCCTGTAGGTTAGCTACGTGATTGCGTATCCAGCGGTAGAGGTGCTCCAAGACCGTCTTGTTCTTCTTGACAACAAACAGCAATGGCCTCTGCTCCGGCGTGATACCGAGGTTCATTGCCGCGGCAGTGCTGAAATCACCGCTCTCTGAACGATTTGTCACGAAGTTCGGCCTGATGGCCGGGTCACCGTCGATCTCCCCGACACCGATGACTCTGATGTCCTCTGCAACTGGCTTAGTCTCGTATCCGAGAAATCCCTCATCGAGTCTCATCTGAGTCTGCGAACGCAGGTTGTTGTGAAGCCCAGCAAGCACGACGATGATCTTGTAGCCCGCGTCTGCAGCTTTGCAGATCAGCCCCGTGTAGTTACCAGTCTTGCCTGATTGCACGTGCCCCACCACCAATCCTCGTCTGTCCCAAGAACCGTTGCGGGCAGGATCCTCAAGCATTCCGAGGATAGCATCGGTTGCCGCATCTAGGCCCTCGACCGCTTTCCAAGAGATCTCCCGCTCAAGAAATTCTCGATAGCGCTGCCAGTAGCGCCATTCGCGCTTTCTCGTTGCGTTTAGCCACGGTTGGTGGCCCTCGTTGTTTTTCAAGGTGGCGTCTTGACCGATCCAGATGCTAAAGCGCCTGATCAGTTCTTCGATCACCAGCCCACGGTCGAGGCCCTCTCCCCACTTCGGTTGCATTACTACTACCAAGTCAATTTTCTCGGCGATGAGAGTCGGTGTCACTGCGGATCTGTCGTCCTCTGCAAGCAGAAGTTCTTGAACGAACTTGACAACTCTCCGGCGGTTTTCCTCTGCAGTTGCTGCCATCTCAGGTCATTCCAGTGTGTCGATATCATCTGGCAGGGCTGCCACCAGTCCGGGGTAGTTATTGAATGGCTCCGTACATGCCAGTCGCTCGCGAGCCATCTTCGACGAGAGGCCTTTGCGCTTGATCATGTTCCTGAACAGGACACGGAGGACAACGGCAACTCCTTCGACTGGCTCGTCGGCAAAACCGGTACGTGGGGTTTCACGTGCTTCACTTGTATCGAGCCAGATTCGCTGCACCGGAATCGTTTCCTCGATTACACGAAGCATGGCCCGAATATCACCTTCCATGGTCCCCGCATCGTCAAGTACTGCACTGATCGCTGGATGATCTGGATCGATTCGGTATCGCATACCTCCCCTGAAATGCTCGGCACGCCAAGCCTGCAAGAGTGGTTGGTGGCTTGCCACTCGATTAACCTGTCCTCTGTGTGCAAAAACCCTACGGGCTCGCTCGCGAGCGTCTTCGGCAAGCCTCGTGAGTCTTTCCCGGAGATATACTGGCGGCCTTGCCCTAGATTTGCGGATGTCCAATTTCCATTCAGCATCCGATGTATTCGGGATATCCAGTCGAATTCGGGCAAGCCGATACGCCTCCTCTTTAGTCCACGGACGCGCACGCCCCAGACCGAGCCAGCTTCCCGCGACCAAAAGACGTTGATTACGATAAACATAGAATCCCTGCTGTGCAGTCCACCCGTCAAGACCGGCTGTCAAGTCGCTCTCGCGGGTATTTAGGCGATCCTTGTGAGGAAGCACGTAAGCTTGCATTTCCACAACCCCACATCCGCCAGAAACACGTTCGACGGGTGACGACCATGTCGCCGCGTGTGCTGCTAAAAAGGGATCCCAAGCCACGATAGGGCACCCGTTGATATGTAGGCGCAAGCACATTCCCGGTCCGGAAAGATAGCGGTGAAAAACCATCCCAAGGTGCCGTTCCACACCGTCAATGAGATCAAGGAAATTCTGTTCGCAGAAGCCGGCCGTGACGATCCGGTCGAGCTTTTCCCAAAGTACCAAGGTTCCTTGATCGCGTGAGAGCAGTGGTGAAATTAACTCCTCAGAGCCGTCTGCCGGGCCCTCAATCAGGTGCCACCCGCCGTCAGCACTGGCTGCCAAAACATCAAGGTCCCATTGCAGGCAGTCGGTAACGCTCCCCTGCCGACTGGCAACCGTCAGGCGACGGCATTGAGAAAACGAGGCTGTCTTCAACCCCAGTCCAAAGCGACCAAGATCATTGGCAGCCCGCTCGTCGGAAGGGTTTTTTTCACCCAAACGCATGGCGAGATCCAAATCGCGCGCGTTCATGCCTTCACCGTTGTCCAACACGGTGATTACGCTTGACGTCCCGTTCCACTTTAACTGGACATCTACCCTGTCCGCGCGCGCGGCAATACTGTTATCGATAACATCGGCTAGCGCAGTTGCCGTGGAGTAGCCGAGTCCGCGCAAGGCTTCGATCATGCAACTAGCCTTGGGGGGCGCGTGTCGCGTTCGATATGGGGTTTTCATCAGTCAGTCCAGGAAGTGACGCAGCCTTTCGGCACGTGACGGATGACGAAGTCTTCGCAGGCCCTTAGCCTCGATTTGGCGAATGCGCTCTCGAGTAACATCGAATTGCTTACCAATTTCGTCCAATGTATGGTCGGTATACATCTCGATGCCGAAGCGCAGCCGTAGCACCTTGGCTTCACGTGGCGGCAAGCTGCCCAGAACATCCCGCACGACATACTGGAGGCTGCGGTAGATATCGAGCGAGAAAGGGCCTGCGCCGGACTTATCCTCGACGGCATCTCCAAGGCACAAGTCGTCGTCGCCGATCGGCGTTTCCATCGAAATCGGCTCCTTGCTGATCTTCAGGATCTTGCGGATCTTCTCTTCCGGCATCTCCATCTTCTTGGCCAGCGTCGCCGGATCCGCTTCGAGACCGGTCTCCTGGAGGATTTGCCGGGAGATATGGTTCATCTTGTTGATCGTTTCGATCATGTGTACCGGGATGCGGATCGTCCGCGCCTGATCAGCAATCGAACGGGTGATGGCCTGCCGAATCCACCAAGTAGCGTAGGTCGAGAATCTGTAGCCGCGGCGGTATTCAAACTTGTCGACAGCCTTCATCAGGCCGATATTCCCTTCCTGGATGAGATCTAGGAACTGCAGGCCACGGTTGGCGTACTTTTTGGCGATCGAGATCACTAGGCGCAGATTGGCCTCGGTCATTTCTCGTTTAGCGCGGCGTGCCTTGGCTTCGCCGGTAGACATCTGCTTGTTGATGTCTTTCAGTTCCTTCAGCGGGATGCCGATACGGTCCTGCAGGGCAAGCAGCTTCCGTTGCTCCTCGGTGATGTTCGGGGCATTGCGCGTAAGGCTCGCAGCGTAGGTCTTGCCTGCCGTGGCGATTTGGTTTTCCACCCAGTCGAGGTTGAGTTCGTTGCCAGGGAAAACCTTGATGAAGTGCGTGCGCGGCATGCGCACCGTGTCAACGCAGATTCTCTGGATCCGCCGCTCACAGGTGCGCACTTCGTCAACCATGGCGCGCACTGTATCGCACAGGCCTTTGATGGTCTTCGAGGTGAAACGAATGCACATCATCTCGTCTGAGATCTGTTCCTGTAGCCGGAGATAGGCCTTGTCCTGAAAGCCCTTTTTGGCCAACAGCACCTGCGCCTTGCTGTGGCGGGTACGAATCAGCTCAAGGCGCTCGAGTCCTTCGATCTTGAGCTTGAGCAGGGCGACCGCTGCCCCTGCGCCTTCAGCCACGTCGCTGTTGTCGTCTTCGTCGCCCTCCCCCGCTTCCTCCAAGGCGCTCTCGCCATCGTGACAGATCAGCCCATCTATCAATTCCTCGATGCGCACTTCCTCACGAGCTATCTTGTCGGCGCAATTTAGGACTTCGGCGATTGTCGTCGGACACGCCGAGATGGCCTGAATTATTTGCTTTTGTCCGTCCTCGATTCGCTTGGCGGTCTCGACCTCGCCTTCAGGTGTGAGCCGAGCAATTTGATACATCTCGCGCACATATAAGCGCTCCGGGTCACTGTCATTGCGAAGGAAATTGTTTAGTGTCAAGAGGGCCTTGTTCGACATATCCTCCAGTTCTTCTGCAGGGCGGATTGGGATATCGTCGATAGACCACCCCCACTCTCCTTCAGAAACGACAGCACCAAGGTCACCCAATACAAGAAATATGTGCCTCACAAGTTCATCATCGGGCTCGTCATTCTCCTTTAGGGTGGCGTCAACGACCCAGTCTGCGGATATACCCCCCTCTTGCAACCCTAGAAGAAACAACTTCCTGACCGCGGCACAAGCATCGTCATCAAGATCGTTCCTGCGCCTGCGCGTTTCTTGAGCGCTTGGTAGGTCAAGATCAATTTCTGACCAGTCTTCGTCCACATCCTTAGGAATATGTCTCGCGATCTGGTGCTGGACCGCGGCGGCACGTAATAGATATTCGTGGTCAGGCGGTGAGGGTGGAGTGTCCGTCTCCTCGACCCATTCAGAGAGATCGAAATCCTCGGAATCCGTGTTAACGGTCAAGGTTGGAAGCGACGTGATGGCAACGTTTTTTTGTGGGTCGCCACTCAACGGCTGCATGGCAACAATATGCCCTTGGAGAAGTGAAATGACCTTCTGAAAACCAGCGTTTCTGGCCATCGTAAGCGCATCGCTCATCTCTGCATCGACGGCCCTCGGATCAGCACCGGCATCGAGAAGTAACTGGCAAATGGCTAGGTGGCCCCGCGAGGCTGCCAGCATGAGTGGCGTACGCCCCCGCTCGTCAACGGCGTTGACGTCGTCACCGCGTCTGATGTGCAGGCGCACAGCCACACCGACCCCAGCAAGCGCTGCCATCCTGAAAAGCGGCTTTAAGTTATCCACGGACCTTGAGTTCGACTGGTTCTTACGGGGTTACCGTGCCTGTGACAGCCATGTCCCCTTGATCGCGGCAGCTTAGCATGTCGCCGCATGCGCATGGCCGAAGAGTATTGGCGGTTGCGTAGATCCGCAGAAATTTGGCAGCGACCTGAGCGGTGAGATGTGAACGTAACAGGGGTCACGCACGCCCGCTGACTCTTGATAGTGTGGAGTTTCGTTAGAGCGGCGGGCCGCTGACCCGGACGTCGCGGCGGGTCACCCGCAGCCCACGTAACCGCCCACCGGAATACACGACAGTCGCCACAACGCCATTGCTTCAACCAGACTAAGTTGGTTTCTTGCCTGGAGGACATACGCATGCGAACGGTCAACATTCATGCCGCCAAGGCCCAGCTTTCTCGTTTGGTCGAGGAGGCTGCCGCCGGCGAGGAAATCATCATTGCCAAAGCTGGCAAGCCGATTTGCCGCCTGGTGCCGTTGGCAACGGCAACGATGGAACCGCGGGTACTCGGAATCCTGACCGGCAAGCTTGATGTGCCGGGGAGCTTCGACGATCCATTGCCCGACGAACTGATCGACCTCTTCTACGAGGGGCCAATTTTTCCCGAAGAATCGGCTAGGTCGCGCAAAGGTGAACGCTGAAAGTACGCCCTCCTCGATACGCATGTGCTGTGATCTGGTCACTGTATCAAGTTGAACACCTGCCGAGCGACCTGTGCGAAGCCCTGAGCAGGCCTGAGAACGACGTCTGTTTCAGCGCGGCCAGCATCTTCGAGATCGCCATCAAGACCGCGCCAAGGCGCTTCGACTTCAACTTCCGTCCCGATGACATAGCCGCAGCAACTCGCGAAACAAGCTTCGCCGAACTCCCGGTGTCCGCCAGTCAGGCGAGTCAGATCGCGCACCTGCCGCCTGTTAGCTGCTGCGCCGTTCCGCCCAAATCTGGCGTCGGCACAAGTGCGTTGTTGCGTCGTGCCGCGACTACCAGTCCGGGATAGCGCGGGAAAATTGCTTTGGCTTCTTCGTGAACTGCTTCACGGCGACTGCCGTTCGTCCCCGCTATTCTGAGCGCATCGAAACTCTTCTTTGGATCTGGACACCTTATGAAACGCATCGCTGTCGTCACCCTCGTTCTCGCTTCGCTCACCCTTGGTGCAGCAAATGCGCGAGCGGCCAGCATCACCTATGACGTTCGGTCCATAGACAACTATAGCTTTCCCTTGCCCACTTACCTGGCCGGCTGGGCGGCGCAGTCCACGCCCATTGCGTCGCAGTCGCTGAGTGATTTCAACGGATCTGTCGGCAGCAACAACGGCTACGACAGACTGACGGTAGGGTTTACCGTCTCTGCCGCGCACGCTGGCGACACCGTGTCCTTCCAACTCGCACCCGACGCCGGCTATGGCGGCGAAGTCTATCTGGACGGCATCCTGAAGAACCAAAAGACAAGTGACTTGTGGTGGGGCGGCGACTGGACTAATACTTCGGAACTGCTGATCGCCAACAGCGGACCGCTGGCACAAGGCAGCTACGTCCTGCAGGCATTCTGGGCGGAAGGATGCTGCAACGGTGGGCAAGGGGGGCGCTTCCGTTTGAATGACCAGAACTGGGAGAGCCTCACGGTAGCGAATCTCAACGCCCTCGCCGTGCCGGAGCCAGGCAGCATCGCCATCTTCGGCCTTGGCTTGGCCGGACTGATTGCTGTCCGCCGAAAGCGCGTCAGCTGCTAAGGAGCAAAATGGCTGGACCCGTGCCTCAGCGAAGCCGTTACACATTCGGGGTCAGCACGGTGATCTTGCGCATTGTCGAGCCAGCCGCCCCCAGTTTCCGGCGAGCTTCTCGTCGGCTGCGGCCTTGTTTTTCGTAGCTTCATTCTGTGAGCCTATCCCCGCCGCTGGCGGGCGGGGGAAACAGCGGAGCGTACGGCCAGTGCGGTGGGCGAATCGATCGATGCCGGAGGTACAAGGCTCCATGCCGACGATCGATCATTCCATGAAAAACATGAAACGATTCATGCCAGCGATAGACGCTTCCATGTCGACGATGGAAGCTTCCATCGCCAACGTCGAGCTTTCGCAAAACCGCCTGGCCAACGCTCCCCCACATACCGTTGAGCACCGTCACTGCGAGGAGCGTAGCGACGCGGCAGTCCAGTAGCCCCCTCCGACGACCGCGCTGACGCCGCCGCTGCAAAGCCCTGGATTGCTTCACTCCGTTCGCAATGACGGCCTGACGCCGGGGAAACGTGATCAAGGATGCTTGCGCGGTGACCTTCGGAGGCCATGCGGCTTGCTGGCGGAGCCGCCCGCGCGGACGCCGGCTGCGCCGCAATCAAGCCTTGCTCAAGCGCCTTCTCACGGAAGCACCCACCGGAATACACCACAGTCGCCAAAACGCCGTTCGACTAGACTAAGTACGTTTCTTGTTTCTTGGCTGAAGGAAGCGAGCATGCAAACGGGCAATATTCATGCCGCAAAGACCCAACTTTCTCGTTTGGTTGAGCAGGCTGCCGCTGGCGAGGAAATCATCATTGCCAAAGCTGGCAAGCCGATTTGCCGCCTGGTGCCGTTGGCAACGGCAACGATGGAACCGCGGGTACTCGGAATCCTGACCGGCAAGCTCAATGTGCGGGATAGCTTCGCTGGTCCATTGCCCGACGAACTGATCGACCTCTTCTACAAGGGGCCAATTTTCCCCGAAGAATCAGCCAGATCGCGCAAGGGTGAACGCTGAATGCGCATCCTCCGCGATACGCATGTGCTGATCTGGTCACTGCATCAGGTTGAACGCCTGCCGAGCGATCTGTGCAAAGCCCTAAGCAAGCGTGAGAACGACGACTATTTCAGCGCGGCCAGCATCTGGGAGATTGCCATCAAGTGCCGCACTCGACCTCAGCTCGGATGCGGTGCTGGAGTGTTTTTTTACAAGACATTGATTGCCACGGTGATCGCTCGTTTGCGCGGCGCCAACAAGGCACCGGCCAAGCTGAGTCAAGCCGCTGCAAAAAGGCAGGAGCTGCGGTGTCGATCTGAAACTGGCGCCGCCTTGATTTCTATACGGTCAAGTCGATCTGCTGCACGGTCCGGACCCTGCCGTCCTCTTGCAAATAGATTCCACTGGATCTGATCTGGCCTTGCAGAGCGTTGTTGTTGTCCTTCAGGTCAAATGATGTTTCAACGCTGGCCAGGCTTATTGCCCCGACATTGGCCTGTTTGAGCGTCGACAGCTGGTCGTTGCCGGTGCTGTCCTTGGTCCACACGCGTAACTGCGCGTAGGCGGCATCGTTTTCGTCGATCCAGCCGTTCTGATCGGCGTCGAGTTTGGATAGCTCGGCAAAACCGTCCCCTGTTTTTGCCCCGAACAGCTCTGATCCATTGTTGATCTTGCCGTCGCCATTTCGGTCAAGAGCAAGAAAACCACTGCCACCGGCGACGAAGTTGATGTCTTCGGTTTTGCCATCCGAGTTGAGGTCGAACTTGAAGCGTTGGCTAGTCAGTTGCGCTGCGTTGCCGTCGAAGTTGATAACCAACGGGTCCTTCTGCTGGCGTGCGTCGCCCAGGCGGATGCTGACATCGGATTCCTCGTGGTAGCTGCGGGCCATCGACAGTGAAAGGCTGAAACTGATTTCTTTACCATCCGCCGTGCGCACCACCCCCGTCGCTGCAAAGCTGGTCTGCTCGCTTTCGCTGTAAGACTCGTGGCGGTCATATTCGATGCCATAGCCGGATGGCTGTTGCTGAGGTGGCGCGGCTTCAGTCGATTGCGACGATTGGCCGGGATCCGCTACGGTAGGCACCGAGCCTGTCCCTTGCAGTTCGCTGGCGTCAAAGACTTTGACTTCATGGCCGGTCAGCATGGCGATCATGGCGCGGATGAGGCTCATCTTCGGGTCGTTCGCAGCCGCATCGATGCCCTCCCGGACGGCTGTGGCTTCGCTGGACTGCGCCATTCTTCCGGCTTCAGAGATCTGTACGGGGCCGGTGCCCGGCGCGCGTCCGCGCTGGCTGCCTTCTGAATCGGGCCGATTGCCGACCCAGGCGCGTGATGATTCATGAATTTCATGTTGCTGTGTTTTGCTGTGGCTGGCGCCCAGTCGTAGTTCGGCACTGGCAATTATCATGGCAATCTCCTTCAGCGTCCAATAACGCCACTTCTATGAGAGGCTAACGGCACTGAAAGGCGATTACTTGAGCGACGTTTGCAAGGTGTTTCGGCGTCAGGCGTTGGCCCATACCAGCCCCACTGAAGGGCGGCCGGCGGTGGCTGCCGTTGTAGACGACGCCGGTCACCAGTGGCCGATCAATGTCCCCTCGGACGACCGGCTTGGCGTCATGCTTGGCGCAGCGGTCACAACGATTGACTCGGTCGCGGCTGCCGCCGGCGTACTGTCTGGCACGCCGGCGAGCGCAGTGACCTGCCCCCGCAGCGGCGCGTTGGCCGCCAGCACCCCGAAGTAAGGATGCCGATGTCGACGCGGCGGCGGAATCAGCGCCGCCAGACGCTCGATCAGTTCGAGCGGCGTGAGCATGGGGCGACGCTGCCGCCGGAACCCGGCTTTATGCTCTAAGAGATCAGGTGTTCGGCGTCGATTTCACGTTAGCGCTCGAGCGCGAAGGGCGGGCGGGCGCAATACCACAGCAGACATCACAGGCCTTGCCGGTCAGAGCCTTCGATGCGCACGCTGGCGTCGAGCGAGAAGCCGCCACCGGGCTCCGAGTTCACCATCGCCTCGGCCTCTTCCGGCTCGAGCACACCGCGTCGGGGCAACCCGCTCAGCAGACGGCGGCGGACCTTGGCGTGGGCTTCGTCGAGCAACTTCTGGTCGGAGGCACGGCTTTCGTGAAACGTCGCCACTCCCCAGGCGTCCGCCTCGAAGACACTCTCGATGACGAGCCGGTGGAAGCGCTCAGGCGGATTGAGCAGCGCGCCAAAGCGGTGGAGGAAGGCCAACGCGCCAATCCGGGATTCGGGGCCCGCAGCCGGGCAGGAGCAACGGTCACGATGGTCAGCGGCTGCAGGACGGCGATTGTGGCGAATTCGGCACACGCGCTTGGCTGACATGATGATTGATCACGCGCCACAGTCTGCGACTGCGCACGCGCAGCAGTCGGCCGGCCGCCAGGACCGGCATGGTCGGCGCCAGCATCAGCGTCAAAGCCTCGAACAGCAGGGTGAAGCGACTGCCTTCACGCGCCCACGGTACGGCGATCTGCGTCACCTTGCCGCAACCGGCACAGGCCACTCGCGGCACCTCGGCATGCAGGTGCGCTTCGAACTGGAAAAAATCCAGATGGCGCCACGAGCGCGCCAGGCGGTCGTGGAGCGGCTGCGCCGCCGCACCGCAAGCCGGGCAAGCATGAATGGCGGCGCCAAACCGGACCTGGAAATCGATCCGTCCCGACTCTGGCTTGAAGATGACTTCTTCTACCTGCCAAGGAGCAACGAGGCCCAGAGCCTGGGTGAACAGCGTTTCAATCATGAGGAAGCGACCGCGAGAGGAAAGCCCGCCGCCATTGTCCTCCATGCCGAGGGCAGCAGACTGCCTTCCTCGGCCCGGAGGAAGCGTCAGCGAGGGGGCGGTGATGTCAAGGGCGGACGCAGTCCGGGCGCAGCCGAACCCTTGACATCACCGCCTCCTCAAACCGACAAAACCAGCGCCCGTTCCACACGAAACGACATAGACCCAGTCTTCGCCGCTCACTACTCCGAGCCAGCACCTGGTATCCCCGAACTGAAACGGCCGTTGTGAATACGGTGGGTGCCATCCGGCGCAGACCACTCACGGCCAAGCTTCTACGGTCAGGCAACGCTGCCACCAACACCATAGGGGAAACCACCACACGCTCGCCGGATTTTTAGCGCGTGGCGAGGCGCTTATCCGCAGTCTACCCGACTGCCCGGGGCCAGTCGTCGGCTTCATCCGTCGCCGGCTCGGTAAGCAAGCCCTGCGCAAGCGCCTTCTCACGGAACTGCCACCAGAACACACAACAGTCGCCAAAACGCCGTTAGTTCGACTAGACTAAGTGCGTTTCTTGTTTCTTGGCTGAAGGAAGTGAGCATGCAAATGGTCAATATTCATGCCGCAAAGACCCAACTTTCTCGTTTGGTTGAGCAGGCTGCCGCTGGCGAGGAAATCATCATTGCCAAAGCTGGCAAGCCGATTTGCCGCCTGGTGCCGTTGGCAACGGCAACGATGGAACCGCGGGTACTCGGAATCCTGACCGGCAAGCTCGAGGTGCCGGAAAGCTTCGACGATCCATTGCCCGACGAACTGATCGACCTCTTTTACAAGGGGCCAATTTTCCCCGAAAAATCGGCCAGGTCGCGCAAGGCTTAACGCTGAATGCGCATCCTCCTCGATACGCACGTACTCATCTGCTCACTGCATCATGTTGAACGCCTGCCGAGCGACCTGTGCGAAGCCCTGAGCAGGCGTGAGAACGACGTCTATTTCAGCGCGGCCAGCATCTGGGAGATCGCCATCAAGACCGCACTGAGACGCTTCGACTTCAACTACCGTCCCGATGACATTGCCGCTGCAGCTCGCGAAACAGGCTTCGCCGAACTCCCCGTGTCCGCCAGCCAAGCGAGCCAGGTCGCGCAGCTCCCGCCCATTCATGACGATCCATTCGACCGCTTGTTGATCGCCCAGGCATTGTCCATGCCGGCCACCCTGGTTACTGCCAACGCTGTGTTGTCCGCTTATAGCGAACTTGTTCGGGTGATTTGACGGCAAGCACGGCCTCGATGTATGGCAGCGCACCGGGACTCGCGCGCGGGCCTTGCGCCACAGGGGTTCCTGGTCGCTGATTGCCAGGCGTTGCGGCAAAGCACGTGGCCGGGAAGATTGCTGCAACTGCCGTCGGGATCGGCACGACTGCCGGAATGGCGCGATGACTGGCAGCTGTTGTGCTTGATCGAACGCTTGTGTATTGGTATCCAATTACACATGATCAGCCAACAAAGGAGTCGTCATGCCGAGAAACACCAGCGTCACCCTGGGTGAACACTGCGAAGGCTTTATCGCTCAGCAGATCGATGCCGGACGCTTCGAGTCCAAGAGCGAGGTGGTGCGCGCCGCAATGCGGCTACTCGAAGAGCACGAACAGAGAGTGAGCGCTTTGCGTCAAGCCCTGGTCGAGGGCGAGACGAGTGGCGAACCCGCGCCCTTCGCGATGGCGTCGATCGCCGCCGAAGCGCGCCGGGAGGCCAAGAACGGTTCTGTTGGCGGTTGCCCGCAGGAATTTTGGCGGCGACGCTGAGAGGTGAACGAAACAGGGGCCAAGCAGGCCCCTGCGTTTTGATGGTGGAGAGTTTTCTTGGAACGGCAGCGCGCTGACCCGGGCATCGCGGCGGGTCGGCCGCAGCTTGCGGAAGCGGGTCTGCAAGGCGGCTTCGTGGTGCGCCCAGATCCGATGGCGATAATTTGGCGCTTGGCGTTGTCGATACGGCTCAAAAGCAGTGAGAGGATGGCACTGGATTGCCGCGTCGGCTGCGCCTCCTCGCAATGACGGGGGGTGCGCGGGAGGGATAGCTAGCGCAGGGGTTTGACGCGGCTTTCAGTCGCGCTCTGCGGAAAATCGCGACAAGAACGCAGCAGCACTACACCCACGCACGCGTCGTTGCCAGGCGGCGTAGCCGCCGTGGCAATCCAGACGCCGCGCCGGACTAGCGCAGCAAGCCCTGCGACTCGATGAAGGCAATGATCTCGGCCAGCCCGTCGCCGGTTTTCATGTTGCTGAAAACAAACGGCCGCTCGCCGCGCATGCGCCGGCTGTCGCTATCCATGACTTGCAGCGAGGCGCCAACCATTGGCGCCAGATCGGTCTTGTTGATCACCAGCAGGTCGGATTTGGTGATCCCCGGGCCGCCTTTGCGCGGGATCTTTTCGCCAGCGGCGACGTCGATCACGTAGATCGTCAGGTCGGAGAGTTCGGGGCTGAAGGTCGCCGCCAGATTGTCGCCGCCGGACTCGACGAAGACGATCTCGATGTCGGGAAAAGCCGTCGTCAGGCGAGCCACCGCTTCGAGGTTGATCGACGCGTCCTCGCGAATCGCGGTATGCGGGCAGCCGCCGGTTTCGACGCCGAGAATACGCGCCTGTGGCAAGGCCGCGTGCTGGACGAGAAATTTCGCGTCTTCGGCGGTATAGATGTCGTTGGTCACCACGCCGAGGCTGTACTTGTCGCGCAGCGCCAGACACAGCGCCAGGGTGAGCGCGGTCTTGCCGGAACCGACCGGGCCGCCGATACCGATACGCAGCGCAGGACGTGGGGTCATCTTGGGGTCACTTTCTTTCATGAGCGGAAGAGTCTCGTGTATTGCGTTTCGTGGCAGCTGCACGCCAGCGCCAGGCCGGGAGCGAAGTTACTCCAGCGTTCTTCGGGAAGGACCAGCGCCTGCTCGACGACACGCGGCAGGCGACTGCCGAGAGCCAGCAGGATGCGCTGTCCGGCGCTCTGCCCGAGCGGCACCGCCTTGAGCGCCGCCATCGCCTGGTTTTCGCACCACGACCACAGATACGCCGTCAGCGAATCGGCCAGCGGGATTTTCCAGACGGCGGCGGCGAGCGCCCAGCCGACCGGAAAGGACACTTCTGCCAGCGCGTCGTAAGCCGGCGGCACGGTGAAGTCGTCCAGCTCGTGCAGCAGCCGGCGCAGCGAATAACCCATCTGCAGCGTCTCGGCGCGCAGCTCGGACGACTCGCGACTGGCCACGAAGTCGGCGTTGAGACGTTCGATTTCGCCATGCTCCCGATTCGCCCAGGCGCGCTGCAACTGCGCGGTGAGCGGCGCCTCGAAGCAGCCGATACCGTCTTCGAGCACAGCGGCGATCCACTCCAGAGCGCTCGGCTGGTCGTGCACCAGACCACTTTCGACGACCCACTCGAGGCCCTGCGAATAGGTGTAGGCGCCGACCGGCAGCGCCGGACTGGCGAGCTGCAGCAGACGAGGCAGTGCCGGACTCACTTGAACTCGTGGATTTTTGCCGGCGAGCGATGCGGGCCGTGCCCGGGATGGTGCGCTTCGTTGACGTCGGCGCCTGGCAGCGGCCGGTAGTCGTGCGTCGGAGCATGGCCATGCGCTGGTGCACCGTAGGCGCCACCCTCGGGGTCGAAGGGTGCTTCGACCTCGCTGACCGGGCAGCCGAGGCCGCGCAGCATTTCGGCCAGCACGTGGTCCGGCTGAAAGCGTAGAAAGCGCTGGTCGAGCTGTACGGGTACGTGCCGATTGCCGAGGTGGTACGCGGCGCGACCGAGCAGCAAGCTGTCGTCTGTGCGCACTTCGAGCAACACTTCCGAGGCCGCCTCGACCACGACGACCAGACCGTTGCCGGTGAGCAGGCGGTCGCCGTGTTTGAGCACGGTACCCGACGGCAGGACGTAGCCCAGCTCCTCGCCGCTGAGCAGCGTCACTCGCTGCCGGCTCTTGCGGCGCACTTCGTAGGGCAACACCAGGCGATCGCTGGCGGGGGTTTCGGCATCGGCGAAGGATTCGGCAAAAAGCATGCTTGGCTCAGAAAAGGAAATAGCGTTGCGCCATCGGCAGAACGCTTGCCGGCTCGCAGACCAACAGCTCGCCATCGGCGCGTACGGCGTAGGTTTCAGGATCGACGTCGATCTTCGGCGTCGCTGCGTTGTGCACCATGTCCGACTTCTTCACCTGGCGGGTGTCGCGAACGGCGAACAGTGGCTTGCTCAGTTGCAGCGCCGCCAGCGCGGGATTGTCCAGCGCGGCCTGCGAAACGAAGGTCACGGAGGTCCGCAGCGCCTTGCCGAAAGCGCCGAACATCGGCCGATAGTGCACCGGTTGCGGCGTCGGAATCGACGCGTTGGCGTCGCCCATCGCGGCCGCGGCAATCATTCCGCCCTTGACGATCAGCGACGGCTTGACGCCGAAGAAAGCCGGCTTCCAGAGCACCAGGTCAGCGAGCTTGCCTACGGCGATCGAACCGACCAGATGGCCGATGCCGTGCGTGATCGCCGGGTTGATGGTGTACTTGGCGAGGTAGCGCTTGACGCGGAAATTGTCGTTGTCGCTCGCTGGCGAGCCGTCGCCGCCAGCCGCCGGTGCCGCTAAGTGGCCGCGCTGCACCTTCATCTTGTGCGCCGTCTGCCAGGTGCGGATGATCACTTCGCCGACGCGACCCATCGCCTGCGAGTCCGACGACATCATCGACAGCGCGCCAAGGTCGTGCAGGATGTCTTCGGCGGCGATCGTCTCGCGGCGGATGCGGCTCTCGGCGAAAGCGACGTCTTCGGCGATCGCCGGGTCGAGGTGGTGACAAACCATCAGCATGTCGAGATGCTCGTCGACGGTATTCACCGTGTACGGCCGCGTCGGGTTGGTCGACGACGGCAGGACGTTGCTCTCGGAAATCGCCCGCAGGATGTCGGGTGCGTGGCCGCCACCGGCGCCTTCGGTGTGGAAGGTATGGATCGTCCGCCCCTTGAAGGCGGCCAGCGTCGTTTCGACGAAACCCGATTCGTTGAGCGTGTCGGTGTGAATCGCCACCTGCACGTCCATCTCGTCGGCGACCGCCAGGCAGTTGTCGATCGCCGCCGGCGTCGTCCCCCAGTCCTCGTGCAGCTTGAGACCGATGGCGCCGGCGCGCACCTGTTCGCGCAGCGGTTCGGGCAGCGAGACGTTGCCCTTGCCGTAGAAACCGAGATTCATCGGAAACGCGTCGGCGGCTTCGAGCATGCGCTGAATATGCCACGGCCCCGGCGTACAGGTCGTCGCGAAGGTGCCGGTCGCCGGGCCGGTACCGCCGCCGAGCATGGTCGTGATCCCCGACATCAGCGCTTCGTCGATCTGCTGCGGGCAGATGAAATGGATGTGCGAGTCGATGCCGCCGGCGGTGACGATCATCCCTTCGCCGGCGATGATTTCGGTGCTGCCGCCGATGGCGATCGTCACGGACGGCTGGATGTCCGGATTGCCGGCCTTGCCGATGGCGCAGATACGGCCGTCCTTGATGCCGATGTCGGCCTTGACGATTCCCCAGTGGTCGACAATCAGCGCGTTGGTGATCACCGTATCGGCGACTTTGGCGGCGACTTGCTGGCCCTGCCCCATGCCGTCACGAATGACCTTGCCGCCGCCAAACTTGACCTCGTCGCCGTAGACCGTGAAATCGTCCTCGACTTCGATCCACAACTCGGTGTCGGCTAGACGCACGCAGTCGCCGAGCGTCGGCCCGAACATCTCGGCGTAGGCCTGCCGGGAGATCTTGACGCTCATTCCAGGCCTCCCATCACCAGGCCGTTGAAACCATAGATGCGGCGCTCGCCGGCCAGCGCCACCAGCTGCACGCTACGCGTCTGCCCGGGTTCGAAACGCACCGCCGTACCGGCGGCGATATCGAGCCGAAAACCGCGCGCCGCCGCGCGGTCGAAAGCCAGCGCGCTATTGGTTTCGGCAAAGTGATAATGCGAACCGACCTGAATCGGCCGGTCGCCGGTATTGGCGACGCTCAGTTGCACCGTCGCACGGCCGGCGTTGAGTTCAATCTCGCCGAGCTGAACGTGCATTTCTCCTGGGATCATGGCGCCTCCTCAGACGATCGGGTGGTGAACGGTGACCAGCTTGGTACCGTCCGGGAAGGTCGCTTCGACCTGGATGTCGTGGATCATCTCGGGAACGCCTTCCATTACGTCGTCGCGGCGCAGGATCGTCGTGCCGAAACTCATCAGCTCGGCGACCGTTCGCCCGTCGCGCGCGCCTTCGACGATGGCCATGCTGATCAGCGCCACCGACTCCGGGTAGTTGAGCTTCAGCCCGCGCGCCTGGCGTCGTTCGGCGAGCAGCGCGGCGGTGAACAGCAGCAGCTTGTCTTTTTCTCTCGGCGTCAGTTCCATACGGCTTTCCAATCCATTCAGGTATTCCAGATCCGTGGCGGCACGGCGAGCCTGCCGAGCGCCAGCGGGCGCAACTGCTTCCACACTTCAGTCAACCACGCTCGCGCCGCCTCGCTACCCGGCGCCAGACAGCGGGCGACCAGCACCTCGGGCAGCGCGGTCACTCCCGCCAGCACGCCATCGGCTACCGGCAGCGCCCGGCAGGCATCGAGCCAGTCGCGCTCGACCGCCCGGCCGGCGAGCAGCAAGGTCGCGCTGACCGGCCGACCGGCGAGACCCGCGGCGGCGTCCAACCACGATGAGCCACCGCGCAGCCGACCACGTTCCAGCCACAGCGGCCGTCCGTCGCGTTCGATCCGCGTCGCCAGCTCGAGCTGGCCGCGACTGAAGCGTTCGCCGGCGGCCGTTCGTCCGAGGCAGAGAATTTCCCAGCCGCAGAAAACGGCGCCGGCAGCAAGCTCGACCTGCGTCTGCATCTGTGCCTCGGCGCCGTCGAAGACAATCGTCTCCTGCGGCAGATACTCGACCATGCCGCCCTCGCCGACCCGCAGGCGCAGCGACTGCCGCGCCTGCCGACCGCCCGAACGATACCACTTGCCGGCGCCCGGCGTCGTCAAGAGCGCATGCGCTGCCGGCGCGGCGCTGACCGTGATCTCCAGGCTGTCGCCACCGGCGATGCCGCCCGGCGGGTGCAGCACGATCGCATGGCAAACCTCCGGGCCTTCCGGGTACAGCGCTTTCTGGACGCGCAGTGGGCCGTAGTGCTCGCAGCGCACCAGCGCGCTCTTCTCGCCACGGCGCTCGAAGCCGAGCGTCAGCCGTGCCTGCCAGCCGGGGCGAGCCGCTTCCTCGAGCGCCCGCTGCTGCGCCGTGCTCAAACAGCCAGCGCTGCCAGAACGCCGTCTTTCTCCATGTCTTCGCCTCGTCCGCGCATGATGATTTCGCCACGCTCCATCACCAGGTACTGGTCGGCGAGAGAACGCGCGAAATCATAGTACTGTTCGACGAGCAGAATGGCCATTTCGCCACTTTGCGCGAGCGCCCGGATGGCGCGCTCGATGTCCTTGATGATCGATGGCTGGATACCTTCGGTCGGCTCGTCGAGGATCAGCAGTTTCGGGCCCATCGCCAGCGCCCGGCCAATCGCCAGCTGTTGTTGCTGGCCACCGGAAAGGTCGCCGCCGCGCCGCCGCAGCATCTGCCGCAGCACTGGGAACATCTCGAAGATGCGCTCGGGAATCGGCGTGCCGCCCGGACGACTGGCGAGCCCCATCAGCAGGTTCTCGTGCACCGTCAGGCGCGGAAAGATCTCGCGTCCCTGCGGCACGTAGCCGATGCCGGCGCGGACGCGCTGGTGCGACGCGCTGCGCACCAGGTCGCGACCGGCGAACTCGATGCTGCCGCCCCTGGTTGGCACCATGCCCATCAGCGACTTGAGCAGCGTCGATTTGCCGACGCCGTTGCGGCCGAGAATGGTCGTTACCTTGCCGGCTTCGGCAGTAAAACTGAGGTCGCGCAGGATATGGCTGCCGCCGTAGAACTGGTTGAGATTCTTGACGTTCAACATCGCTTCAGCGCCCCAGGTAGACTTCAATGACGCGCGCGTCGGCTTGTACTTCGTCGAGCGCGCCCTCGGCAAGAACGCTGCCTTCGTGCAGGACGGTGACCTTACCGCCGAGCTGCTTGACGAAGGCCATGTCGTGCTCGACAACGACCAGCGAATGCTGGCCGGCGAGCGACAGGAAGAGTTCGCCGGTGCGCTCGGTTTCTTCGTCGGTCATGCCGGCGACCGGCTCGTCGAGCAGCAGTAGCCGCGGCTCCTGCATCAACAGCATGCCGATCTCCAGCCATTGTTTCTGGCCGTGCGACAGCAGCCCGGCCAGCCGCTTGGCGTGCGCGCCGAGGCGGATCGTCTGCAGCGTCTCGGCGATGCGGTCGCTGGCCGCCGAGTCGAGCATCGCCATCAGGCTGCGCCAGACGCGCTTGTCCGTTTTCATCGCCAGCTCGAGGTTCTCGAAAACGGTGTGGTTCTCGAAAATCGTCGGCTTCTGGAACTTGCGGCCGATGCCGGCGTGCGCAATCTCGGGTTCGGAGAGACGCGTCAGGTCGAGCGTCTGGCCGAAGAACGCGGTTCCCTCGTCGGGCCGCGTCTTGCCGGTGATGACGTCCATCATCGTCGTCTTGCCGGCGCCGTTCGGCCCGATGATGCAGCGCAGCTCGCCGGCGTCGATCGCCAGCGACAACTTGTTCAGCGCCCGGAAGCCGTCGAAGCTGACGGTGATGTCTTCGAGATATAGGACAACCTTGTGCGACAGGTCGAGCTGGCCTGGCTTGAGCATGTGGCCCAGTTCGGCGCTACCGCTGTCCCAGTCGGGGTTGTCGCTGACCACCAGATCGCCGGTATTCATGCGCGCGCTCCTTTCGCTGCCGGCGGCGGCGCCGGCCGTGGCTCGACGGGTGTCGGCTGTGGCGCTCGCGGCGCCGGACTGGTCGCCGGCCGGGTCGCCTGCCTGCTCCTGCTGCGCAAGCGCAGGAAGAGGCCGACGACGCCTTGCGGCAACCACAGCGTCGAGACGATGAACAGCGCGCCGAGGAAGAACAGCCAGTACTCGGGGAAGCTGACCGTGAACCAGCTCTTGGCGAGGTTGACGATGAAGGCGCCAATGACCGCGCCGATCAGCGTGCCGCGGCCGCCGACGGCGACCCAGATGGCGATCTCGATCGAGTTGGCTACGGCCATTTCGGAGGGGTTGATGATCCCCACCTGCGGCACGTAAAGCGCCCCGGCGATGGCGCACAACATCGCCGACAGCGTCCACACGAAAAGCTTGTACCACAGCGGGTTGTAGCCGATGAACATGACGCGTGATTCAGAGTCGCGGATCGCCGTCAGGATGCGGCCGAACTTCGACGTCACCAGGAAACGCGCCAGCAGCAGCGTGCCGATCAAGGCCAGCGCCGACAGGCCGAAGAGCACCACCCGCGTTTCCGGCGCGGTGATCGAATAGCCGAGGATGCGCTTGAAGTCGGTGAAGCCGTTGTTGCCGCCGAAACCCGTTTCGTTGCGGAAGAAGAGCAGCATCGCCGCGTAGGTCAGCGCCTGCGTGATGATCGAGAAATAGACGCCCTTGATCCGTGAGCGGAAAGCGAAAAAGCCGAAGACGAAAGCGATCAGGGCCGGCACGATCAGCACCAGCAGGACGGCCCACACGAAGTGCTCGCTGCCGGTCCAGAACCACGGCACCTCCTGCCAGTCGAGGAAGACCATGAAATCGGGCAAATCGCTCTGGTAGCTGCCGTCGCGCCCGATCTCGCGCATCAGATACATGCCGAAGGTGTAGCCGCCGAGCGCGAAGAAGAGACCGTGGCCAAGCGAGAGGATGCCTCCGTAACCCCAGATCAGGTCCATCGCCACGGCGACGATCGCATAGCAGAGGATCTTGCCGGTCAGGGTGATGAAGTAGGTCGACAGATGCAGCGGACTCTCGGGCGGCAGCAGCAGGTGCAGGACCGGCACGACAATCAGCGCGAAGACGGCGAACAGCCCGACCAGCAGCCAGCTGCGCGCGTCGAAGCTGCGCCCGAGACGGACGATGAAGGGCGTGCGGGCAGGCGAAGAACTCATGGACGCTCCGGTCACAATGTCAGGATGCTACGATTCGACGAAGCGGCCCTTGAGGGCGAACAAGCCCTGCGGACGCTTCTGAATGAAGATGATGATGATCACCAGGACGGCGATCTTGGCGACCACGGCGCCCGTCCAGCCTTCGAGGAACTTGGTCAGCACGCCGAGCCCGAGCGCCGCCCAGACCGCGCCGGCAAGCTGCCCGACGCCGCCGAGGACGACGACCATGAACGAATCGACGATATAGCCCTGCCCCATGTCCGGGCCGACGTTGGCGATCTGCGACAAGGCGACGCCACCGAGGCCGGCAATTCCGGCGCCGAGGCCGAAAGCCATGGTATCGATGCGGCCGGTCGGCACACCGACGCAGCCGGCCATCGGCCGATTCTGCGTCACCGCGCGGACGAACATGCCCATCCGCGAGAGATTGAGGATCGCCCACATGGCGGCCAGCACGGCGACCGAGAAGCCGATGATGATGATCCGGTTCCACGGCAGCAGCAGGTTCGGCAGCACTTCGATGCCGCCAGCCATCCACACCGGATTGGCGACTTCGACGTTTTGCGCGCCAAAGACGGTGCGTGCCAGTTGGATCAGGAACAGCGAAATTCCCCAGGTGGCGAGCAGCGTTTCCAGCGGCCGCCCGTAGAGGTGGCGGATGACGACGCGCTCCATCAGCACGCCAACCAGCGCCGCGGCAAGAAAACCGACCGGGATCGCCGCCAGCAGATACCAGTCGAGCAAATTGGGGAGGTAGGCCTGAAAGACGCCCTGCATCGCCCACGCCGAGTAGGCACCGACCATCAGTAACTCGCCGTGCGCCATGTTGATCACGCCCATCACGCCATAGGTGATCGCCAGGCCGAGCGCTGCCAGCAGCAGGATCGACGCCAGCGAAACGCCGGTGAAGGCGCGCCCGACGTTCTCGGCGAAAGCCAGGCGTTTCTCGATCGCCCGGATCGACGTACCGGCGGCCGCGCGCACGGCGCTATCGGGCTCAACCCAGCTATCGCCGTTCTTTTCGGTCAAGGCTTGCAGCAGCTGACAAATGTTGGGGTCGCCGCTGTCACCGAGAACACGCACGGCGTTGAGACGAACGGCCGCGTCGCTCGAAGCGAGGCTACCCTGCGCGTGCGCCATCTGCAGGCGCGCCTTGATCTCTGGATCGGTCTCGGAGGCCAGCGCCTTTTCAAGCAAGGGCAGCAATTCGGCGTCGGTTCCCGACGCCAGTTCCTGCGCTGCGTCCCAGCGTACTTCGCGATCGTTCGAAAAAAGGCGCAGCGACGCCAGCGTCGACGCCAGTTCGCGACGCAAACGGTTGTTGATGCCGATCGACTCGGTCAACTCGGGTGCTGGCATGATCTCGGTATTGGTCGCCGCGTCGATGACGTGTTCGCCATCGACGATCACCACGCGTTCGCCGGCCAGCGCCAGCGAGCCCTTGGCCATTGCCTTGAGCACCGGCAGCGCCTCGCGTTGCGCCGCGTCGACCAGCGCCGTGATGGCGGTGATCTTGGCGTCGTTACCGGCGGACGCCAGCGGCGTCAGCAGCGCCGGGTCAATCGCCGCGTGCGCGCCCGAAATGCTCAACAGCCAGCCAAAAACGATTGCTCCAATGGTGCGCATGCTTTCTCCACGATCGGCAACGGACGGCGTCAATACGCGCCGCTCGTTGCCTCAACCAGTCAACCAGCGAACGACGCTTACTTGCCTTCCGGCTCGCCCTTCTTCTTGTCGTTACCCGGAATGTACGGACTCCACGGCGCTGCCTTGATCGGACCCGGCGTCTTCCAGACGACGTCGAACTGGCCGTCGGCGCGAATCTCGCCAATGAACACCGGCTTGTGCAGATGGTGGTTCTTCTCGTCCATCTTGACCGTGAAGCCATCCGGAGCCTTGAAGGTCTGGCCGGCCATTGCCGCGATGACCTTGTCGACGTCGGTCGACTTGGCTTTCTCGACGGCCTGCTTCCACATATAGACGCCGATGTAGGTGGCTTCCATCGGGTCGTTGGTTACCGCCTTGTCGGCGTTCGGCAGCTTCTCCTTGACCGCCCACGCGCGGTAGGCCCTGGTGAAGCCGTCGTTGGCCGGATTCTTCAGCGTCATGAAGTAGTTCCACGCCGCCAGGTGGCCGACCAGCGGCTTGGTATCAACGCCGCGCAGCTCTTCTTCACCAACCGAGAAAGCGACCACCGGCACGTCGGTAGCCTTGATGCCGGCGTTGCCGAGTTCCTTGTAGAACGGCACGTTCGAGTCGCCGTTGATCGTCGAGATCACCGCCGTGCGCTTGCCTTCACTCGAGAATTTCTTGATCTTGGCGATGATCGTCTGGTAGTCGCTATGACCGAATGGCGTGTACTCCTCCATGATGTCGGCGTCGGCAACGCCCTTGGACTTCAGGAAGGCACGCAGGATTTTGTTGGTGGTACGCGGATAGACGTAGTCGGTACCGAGCAGCACGAAGCGCTTGGCCGAACCGCCGTCCTTGCTCATCAGGTACTCGACGGCCGGAATCGCCTGCTGGTTTGGCGCCGCGCCGGTGTAGAAGACGTTGTACTCGAGTTCCTCGCCTTCGTACTGCACCGGGTAGAAGAGCAGACCGTTGAGTTCCTTGTACACCGGCAGCACCGACTTGCGCGACACCGACGTCCAGCAGCCGAAGGTCACCGCGACCTTGTCCTGGCTCAGCAACTGCCGCGCCTTCTCGGCGAACAGCGGCCAGTTCGACGCCGGGTCGACGACCACCGGCTCGAGTTGTTTGCCGAGCACGCCGCCCTTGCTGTTGATCTCGGCGATGGCCATCAGGACGGTTTCCTTGAGCGCCGTCTCGGAAATCGCCATGGTGCCGGACAGCGAATGCAGGATACCGACCTTGATCGTCTCGGCGGCCAGCGCGTTGAACGAAGCAAGCCCCAAAGCCGCCGTAACGGCGACGGCTGAAACGGTTTTCACAAAATTGCGACGTAGCATTTGTTTGCTCCTCGAAGGTTGATGACCGGGAAAAATCTCTCCGCCGAGGGGTACTAAGCAATTGCCGTGCCAGGACTGTAAAGCGCCTGAAAACGACGACCGCAAGCTCGCTAATCGTCACTACGCACGTTCCCGGGGCGCGGCTCCCGATGGCGGCGCACCAAAACGGAGCGCGTTCGCACCCTAAGGCAAGGTCCCCCGCAGCGCCGAGCCAGCGCCAGGAGTTCTCGGTCGATGCGTGCAAAAAGCGGCGTCAGGCCTTGCCGGCAGAGATTCCACGGCGGTCGCCAGAAATCGTCGCCAGCGAGCTCGCCAATTGACGACGCCGGCCAAGGCCGCATACACTGCGCCGCAAATCGCGGCAGCGCAGCAGGCGGCGGCGCCCCGGAGCACATGGCTTGGCCAGGTGCGATTGGCTTGCCCGCAAACGACCTCGGCGAAAATGCCCCATCCGATACCCTCTGGCGGCTCGCCAGGGAAACTCCCGATCGTTATTTACGCCGAACCCGGCTGGCGGACGACGCGTTCGCTCGCCTGGGCGATCGCCGCGTCGCTAATCGTGCATGCCGTGGCGCTGTTCGTTCCCGAAAAAGAACGGCCGCCGGCACGCAGCGCCTTGGCACGCTTCGACGCCACGCTGACGCCAAGCCCGCCAGCCGCCGCGCCGCCGGCGGAACAACGCCCGCCCCAGCCATCGGCTCGATCGACGCCAGCCACCAAAGCGAAGCCGTCGCCGCCGTCGCCCGCTTCGTCTTCCACGCCGCGCCGCGCCAGCCCGCAGCGCTTGCCGGTGCCCGCCAGGGCGCCAGCGCGACCGGCCGCCAAACCGCAGCCGCAGCCGCAAGCGCAGCCGCGAGTGCTTGCCGTGCCGGATTCGCCGGCAGCAGCCGTCCCCGACAGCGCGCACTGGTTCAAGGCCGAGAACCCCACCATGAAGAATTTTCTCGACGACCTCGACGCCGAGGCCAAAAGCGCCGCCAGGCCCAGCCTGGCGCAACAATCAATGGCCATGGCCCGTGAGCAGGGCCGGCAGCAGACGCGGCAAGACCAGGCGGGCACGGCGCTGCTCGAACGCGTGCCAAACACGCCGCCGCCCGAACCCTTCAGCCTCGACTTCTACGTAGACGGCGTCGTCAAGCGACTCAACCGCAGCGCCGCCTTCGTCCGCAACGACCCGCGCAGCAAGGGCGTGCACCTGGCGTCGGTGCAGTTCCGGATCAATCCCGACGGCAGCCTGAAGTCGTTCAAGGTCCTCAACGCGGGCGACCAGCAGGAAGAAATCGCTTTCATCAAATCGGTCGTCGAACGCGCCATCCCCTTCGCCGCATTCCCGCCCGACATCGCCCGCGCCGCGCGCTCGCTGGGCGTCACGATCTGCATCGCGCCGGGCCGCGGCGGCGGTTTCGGCTTCTCGCGAATGGCCGACGACGGGCCCTGCTAATTGAGACCTTCACCCTGGCAGCGCCGCCGCACCTTGCGCGCGTCGCTGTGCCAAGATGTCAGCTTCATCACTGTACGCAGGGATGTCGGACGAGCCAAAGCGTCTGCGTATGTCCATGACAATTATCGAACTTACGACTGGAGAACCCGAGGCGCCATGCGTGCGATCAGAGCGGCGGTATTGGCGAGTAGTTTCCGGTTCGCCACCTCGTCTTGGCGACGTTCAGGAGGTACGCCACACTCCCGAGGGGCGGCATTTCTGAGCAACGGTGACCAGTCTCGAATCCCACCTACTCTGCAATCTCGAGAAGATCGGCAACGCTGATTTCCCCCGAGCCATTGAGCATGTCGGCAGAAAGCGCGCGCTTCCAGTCGAGCAGCTTGTCCAGTTTCTCGTCGAAGCTTACGAAGTCATCGGCAACAACCACAGGGTAATAGACGAAGACTATAGTGGTCCCTGGAAATCAGACAGTGGTTTAAGCTGTGCTCCATCATAGGAGCGAGAAGCGATGAGTGAAGCAACGACGCGGAAGGTACATACGCCGGAGTTCAAGGCCAAGGTTGGTCTGGAGGCGGTACGCGGGGTCAAGACGATCAACGAGATTGGGCGGGAATACGGCGTGCATCCTGTGCAGGTTGGGCAATGGAAGAAGGCCATCCAGGAGAATGCCAAGACGCTGTTCGAAGGCAAGCGCGGCCCCAAGCCGGCGGCGGCGCACCGGGAGCCGGAGCTGTTGTACAGCGAGATCGGCAAGTTGAAGATGGAACTGGACTGGCTCAAAAAAAAGTCTGGGATCAGCCTGCCGTGATACGGCATGCGTGGATCGACCCCGGTGAGGCCGTCGCCGTGGTGCAGCAATGCGCTCTGGCAGGCTTATGCCGAGCCACGGTCTACGCGCAGCGCCGGCCGCCGGTGGTCGATGCCAACGATCTCCTCCACAGTCGGCTGATTGACGAGGAGTACACGCGGCATCCGTTTTACGGCACCCGCCGGATGGTGATCTTTCTTGAGAACGTGGGGCACACGGTCAATCGCAAGCGCGTGCAACGCCTGATGCGACTGATGGGGCTGTCGGGCATGGCGCCGGGGCCGAACACCAGCCGTCCGCGCCCAGAGCACCCGGTCTATCCGTACCTGCTGCGTGGCGTTCCTGTGGTCAGACCCAACCAGGTGTGGAGCACGGACATCACCTACATCCGGCTGGCCCACGGCTTCGCCTACCTGGTCGCCGTGATCGACTGGTATAGCCGCAAGGTGCTCAGCTGGCGGATCAGCAACAGCATGGAATCGGTGTTCTGTGTCGATTGTCTGGAGGAGGCCCTGCGTAGCCACGGCAAGCCAGAAATCTTCAACAGCGATCAAGGCGCGCAGTTCACCAGTGAAGCCTTCACCGCGGTGCTGAAACGGGAAGGCGTCGTCATCAGCATGGATGGGCGGGGGCGCGTGTTCGACAACATCTTCGTCGAGCGCCTCTGGCGCAGCGTCAAGTACGAGGACGTGTATCTGAAGGGCTATGCCACGATGGGCGAATTGATGCTTGGCCTGACCGAGTATTTCGCCTTCTACAACGCAGAGCGTCCGCACCAGTCGCTGAGCAACACGGCACCCGCAGTCGTCTATCGAAACGGCATAGGTGGCGGGGCGTTGATCCTCGACAAGTTTGGCCGCGCGGGTGGGGCATCGCCTGTTCCGCTACGCTCCACAGGCGATGCCCCACCCGCAAAAGCAAAGTCAACGACAGCATCAAAAGCAGAGTCAAAGGCAGAGTCAAAGGCAGAGTCAAAGGCAGAGTCAAAGGCAGAGTCAAAGGCAGAGTCAAAGGCAACACCGGGGCAGCGCCGTCCAGCTGCTAGCGAAGTCAAATGCACAACTTAAACTGGGTTGATATTTGTCTTGACTATGGGGACCACTTTAGACCTCGCGCTCCTGCCCAATTCGGTAGGCGCGATCGGTAGCCTGATCCTCCTTCGCGGGGTTCCAGGTGCGCGTGAAGTGAATTACATGGTTGGCAGCCTGGATGTTGACGCCAAAACCCACTGCCAGCGGGGACAACACAATGACCCCGAATCCCGGTTTGGACTGGAATACCTTGAGGCGCTTCTGACGACTTTCGGCGTGACTGGATGAGGCCGACGTATCGCCGTTGATGATGTCGGGATGGACATCAAGTCTGCCAGCGATGCACCGTTGCAGTGTTCGCTGCAAGTCGCGAAATTCGCAAAAGACGATCACCTTTTCCTGGCGTTGCCTGATTTGGTGCAAGGCCTGCATCAACCAGGCCATTTTTGGGGAAGCCTGAAGGATTTCCTCAATTGACGAGCGATCTGCCTGGTAGGGCTCCTCAACCAATGGGTCCGAGCAAACGCGTCGCAGGAAATGAATCACGCCCAGTTGCGCTGCCGGATTGGTCGCCGCCTCCTTGCGGTACTTGGCTATTCCCCTGGCGTAGAGTGTTCGTTGATGCTGAGACATCGGCAGACGACGGCATGCCTGGTCGGTAGTTTTTGCCGGCAGATCCTTGGCAACGTCCTTCTTTTCACGCCGCAGCAACTGCGGCTTGATGATCCCGCGCAACTCTTCGACCCGTTCCTTTTCTTCATCGGTTTCCGCCTCGATTGGCTTCCGATATCGGCGCCCGAACTCGCTCAGCGCGCCCAGCAACCCAGCCTGAATGAAGTCGAAGAGGCACCAAATGTCAGTCAGAGTGTTCTCGACCGGTGTGCCCGTGCAGGCGATCCGAAAGCGGACGTTCTGCTTCTTGGCCGCTCTTGTCACCATCGCGTTTGGATTCTTGATCTTCTGCGCTTCATCGCAAATCATGATCGACCAGCGCTGTGCAGCCAGCGAAAACTCCAGGCCGCGCAGTGTTTCGTAAGTCGTCAGCACGATCTTGGCATCACCGACCCAGCCCTTCTTCAATAGCCTGGTGATTCCCTCGGATGCCAGTTCCGCGTCGAGCAGAACTTTCGGGATCTGTTTGCTCGAAAGGACTGCCCCGTACAGCGTCAGAACTGGCAGGGTGCCGGGCAAAAAGAATTTTTCGATTTCTTCCTGCCAATTCTCCAGCAGGGCAACCGGCGCAACAACCAGTACTGGATCCATTCCTGAATCGCTTTCGAGGCATGCGGCAATGAAGGTCAGCAACTGAATTGTCTTGCCCAGACCCATGTCGTCGGCGAGGAGTGCGCCACGACAACTCGACGGCGATAACCGCCACAAGTGCTGCATCCAGGCGACGCCGTACTGTTGATGCTCCTTCAACGAGACATCTGGCCGTAGCGCCGTTGGAAGCTGTGGCTTGACTCCATGCGCCAGCGCCAGCAAATCGGCACGCTGCTCCGCATAGTCGACAGTATCGATATTGGCTTTGACGATGAGTTGCTTACGTTCGATCGGTTGTCGCTTCTTGCCGATAGCCTCCGTGAGCGTCCCGGACCTGGCGTCTTCCGCGGCGGCCGCGAATGTCGCGACCATGCGCTGAGCTTCTGCGACCGGAATCGGTGCTGGACAGCCGGGCAGCATCACTTCACTTCGGTCGGTTTGCTTCGCATCTTCGACCAGAGACGTCAGTTCGGCGACACGCTCGTCGTTCATCGGAACGTTAATCGCTTGTGAGGCACCCTCCGGTAGAAAATCGAAACCAAACAAAATGTTTTCCGGCACCCAGCCTGCGTCGTCCTGCTTGCGCGCGATAAATGGCGAGCAGTACTGCTTTTCCTGGCCGATCCCCTCGATGCGCTCGGAGTAATGCGACAGGTCGAAGATCTCGGCCAGAGAAACTTTGCTCGGGGCAGTCCACTCGGCGAGTACTTGCTTCAAGGTTGCATGGTGCTGCGGCGTCTCTCCAAGAATCTCGAGTTCGTACCCCTCCCAGAAGCAGCACTGTGCTTCCTGGGCGATGCGTTCGCCAAGTTTCTTGATGAATGCTGCCAGAACTGTCGGGCTGGCGAGTTCGAGTTCAGTCGTCGAGATCGACTCCCCGTCGGCTTCCTCGACACGCAGACCGACTCGCGACAAAGTACCCTGTTCGTCGCGCTCGACGAAGGGCGTAAAGCGCTCAAAGCTCAGCCCTGCCTTCTCGCGTTCAGCCTCGAAGGCCTCGGCGCTGACCACCGTTTCAGCGTCCGGTCCCAACAGTGCGAACGGATTCCGGACGAACGCCTCGGCTCTACTTCCCGAGACGCGCCGGCCGGGCATGCGCTTGATTTCACGCAGGACAGTCTTGACCTCCGGGGTGACGACGACGTGTGTCAGTTCCTCGCCGTCCGGTATTTCGTAGCGGTCCTGCACGCTCGGCAAGCGATCGAAGATCTCGATCCAGCGTGCTGGCGCGTCCTCGAATCCGGGCGTGACCTCCACCGTCTTGCCTTCCCCCTCACCGGCTTTGCGCAATGAAAGTTGCAGCCGCTCGGGGGTCAGGACGATGGTCTTCTGCAGGAAATTCGACAGGACACCACCAGAAGCCAGGGCGCCCTTGCGTATTCGCCCCCAATGCATGCGATTGCCATCGGGAGTCCGCTCATTGTCGGGCCGCCGATGAAAGTCGGCGATCTGTCCCAACAATTGCCAGACGGGCTCCGGCAGCAACTGCTCGCTGCCTTCGTGGATTGCTACGGCGCCGACAAGCTTGGGGGAAACGCGCAATGATGTCGTTTGCGCATCAGCCCATCCCGACAATACGATTGAGAAATCACGGTCCTGCAGGCTGCCCTTGCTGTTCAGTATTGGGCGAAGCATGGAGAGCGGTGGGAGGTCGAGCAGCGGCAAGGCACCTGCGTAGTCCTCCAGCGCACGAAGCCTGTAGAGGTCTTCCCAGCCCAGCACGAACGAATTCTCGTGCGTCGCACCGTAGCCTTCGGAGGAAATTTGGCCGAGGAGGGCGCCGAGTTCAGAAACTAAGGGATGGTCGAAGGGAGCGGCGAGCCACTCTTCCACCGGCAGCTGGTCGACCGTGTAGGCGATCCCCTCTTGACGCAGGGTGCGCGTGGTCTTTGGTTGTGGCCGTGTGCTCTTGTCCGCGCCACGCCTGAACAACTTTCCGAACATCCTCTACTCCTTCCACCAACCCCGTGGGGCCTTGTACCTGAAGCCCAATCTCTGCAGCTTTGCGTTAACCGTCGGGTTGGAGTCATCGTGGAGAATCCAGAACGCTCCATTCTTGGATCGTCGATCGTCGAACTTAAGGTGATGCGCATAGATCACCTCATTCACCGCCACCATGGTTGGCGGTGGCCTCGGCGTTGCGGGAGCGTGCCGAGGCTCGGGCACGGTCGCTGCCGCAGCGGGTCGTAGGTCAGATTTCCTGATCTCGGAGGAAACCGGGTTGGCACTTCAGACAAGAGTGAAGGTCATTCTTGCCCCGGTTTCCGGATGCGGAAAATCTTGCAGGGTGAGTTCCTCGAGGAGCGCGGCGATAGCGCGATCATGAGCTGGGCTGGCCATCCGGTGAATTTTGATGGTCAGGGTGTTGGCTAGCGCGTTCGGTTCGATGTCAGCGGAAGAAACGAACAATTCGCGAATGAGCGCACGTGCGTCGTCCTCCTTCTTCAAGTGGCGGCGCAATAGCGCCACCATGGCGGTCTCGGCCCGGTAGGCGACCATTTTCACGGTATCGCAGAGCATCTTGTTCAGCGGCGGCAGTTGGGTCGGTCGCTCGGCCTCGGGCAGACTGTCGATCGTCACCTTTCGGGGGCTTGCCTTGCGCGCCGCGCAAAGTCGCTTGAGCTCCTCCTGAACGGCCTGCAGTGCTTCGACAGACTCGGCGTTTTTCTGGATTTCGCCGCCGTCGTTCAAGGCCGTCCTGGCGATTGCGGCCTGCAGTTTTCTTTCGCTCTGGCGGGTTTGCCTGACGGCCTTGTCGAGTTCCCGCCAGCGGGGGTTAACGACCTGGTGAGTGCCGGGAAGAGATTCGTCTCCGTACTCGATAAGCCCATCAATATCATAATGTTCCATCATGTACGCGAAGTAGTTTTCCTGGCACCAACGGGCGAACATCCGCCCAGCGATGGTGGTGTTTCCGAGTTGCCGGGCGGTCGTGATCACGGCTGTTTGATGTCCCGTCTGGGTCAGCCGACGAACTTCGCTCACGGCCAGGCTGCCATCGCCTGTGCCGAGTCGGGTTTCGCGCATGGCGAGTTTCATCCCGGTGCTGCCGCCTGCCGGCAGATGGACTTCCTGTTCCTGAAACACCTCTTCGGACCAGAGGTCCTTGACGTTCTTGCGGTAGGTCAGTGCGCCGATGCGCTGTTTCCAGAGTCTGCCGAGGAGACTCTGGGTGGCCCCTTCCCGATCGAAGACCATGACAAACCGGTGCAGGGTCGGGTCGGCGTCCAGTTCGGCCGGCGTCGGCTGTCCCGGGACAATCTCCAGCAGTTGGGGGACGATGTCCTTGAGCAGGGTCTCGGCGAGTCCGTCATTGAGCGGCTGCGAAACCACAAAGAACGGGCGACCCAGGGCATCGTTAACCCAGTAGTCGGTGGTGCCCCGCAGGCACAGGCGTTCGCGCGAGACGTAGCGCTTCGACAGCCTGGCCTGCTCGCCGTGATACACCCGAACATGACCATCGACATACAGGTAACCCGCTTCTTCTGGCTCGCTTTCCATCCAGAGCTTCGCGAGATCCCGCATCCAGGCTGCCGGGTCACCCGTCTTGGCCAGCAGATGGACCTTTTCCCGCAGGGTGCGGACTTCCGGTACCCGGTCCAGGCCGATGACTTTGCCGAGTTCTCCGGGCGAGGTTTGTCGCAGATGTTCCGGCCGCTTGATTCGCCCCAGGGCCATGAAGCCGAGGACGAGAAGGATGTGCAAGGCGCTGTAGAATCCCCGGGGCAGCTTGAGATGGCGATCCAGGCCGGTCAGTAGCCCGTTCGCGCACAAGGCCGGCAAGCCGGCCAACAGCCCCCCCATCGCCACATCGTGGCTCGCTTCGAAGCGCGTCGTCGCACCGGTCGCCAATCCCAGCGCCGTTTGGATCCGCTCGTCGGCGCGCGTGCAGGCGGTGCCCATCCCCGCGGCGGCTTCCGCATCCGCCCGGCTGCGCTCACTCTTGGTGCTCGCCGCTTCCAACTCCCCTGCCTCTTGCGGCAAGGCGGCCAACTGCGGCACGCCCTGGCGCCGGATCGCCTTGCGCAGCGTCGACTCCTGGACGCCCACCTGCCGTGCCACTTCGGCAGGACGCTTTCCCTCGCTCAACAGCCGCGCGCATTCGGCACTCTTGTCCGGCGTCATGATCCGCGGCCGGCTCGCCGCCGCCGGTCGAAAGAAAGACGATGGCCCGGCTTTGCGGCTTTGTCCCACCCAGTTCATCAGCGTGCGGTGCGGGATGCACAGCGGTGGCCTTTCCAGTTCGACCGCCTTGACGTGCCCGTTCTCCATCAGGCTGGTCAGAGCGAACCTGCGGCCAGCGTCGTCTCCTACGGGGTGCGAGAAGTAATTGTCTCCCCCAACAAAGTAGATCGCTTGGCCATCCTTCTCCAGAATCGCCAACCCTTCTCCCACTTTCTGCGCACCATCCGGAAACCCTGGAAGCCACGATTGCCTCAACGTCTGCTCCTCCTTGCACTCCTAGCGAAGCTTGGTTTATGCCATAAGAAAATCATGGCCGTCAAAATAAAGTGCCACGTGCAATTCCGGAATTCTACCTACATTCCCGGCCGGGATCAGGAAATCTGTAGGTATGCGTCAACACTACGCGAACTTCCCGCCGCCCCTATCTGAGGGCTCCATCCGATGCGCGGCAGGAGCCAGGCGTCGAAGCTGCCTTCCCAGTTCGCCATGTGAATCAATCTCGCGACACGGTTGCGTGCCTTGAGCGTATGGATAGCAACGTGCCGCCGCATGGAATCGAGATTGAGATCCTGGGCGTTGTAGATAAACGTCGCGTTGCCGGTGATACCGAACTCCACCACCATGAAGGTACCTATCTTCATGATGAAGGCGTTGTTGTAAGGCGAGCCCTGGCCGTCGAGATAATGGAGGCGTCCCTCCATACGCTTGCGCATGTCCCTGAAATTGGAGGTGTTCGTGCTCCCTGCATGGGGACCGAGGGCAAACCACATATCCTCAATCACGGGCTCGAATCGCAGCCAGTAGTTGAGGCGGCGCTGGTCCGCGGCACCGTCCTCCGACAGCAGGGCAAAGAAATCGGTGATCAGGCGGCGCTTGAGCCATCCGTCGACCATCGTCCTCGCCTCGTCGTTCTTAACGTGGGCGTCCCAAGCTGTACGTTTGAGCCAGGGATTGCCGATCTGCTCAACAGCGAGATCGCGCAAGTGTGGGTGCTCCGGCAGATCCTTTCCCTTGACGTAGCGAATCAGGATCAGCGCGATGCAGTCGACGGCGATACTTCTACTGAGTTGAACACCGCCTTTCCCATCAAGGAGATCGAGCAGCACGTCCAGATACTCGCGAAATTTCTTGTCCGATTTTAGCTTGCAGACCTGCTGGGTATGCGAAGTGATCGCCTCCTGCCAGACCCAGGAACTGGTGGCCAGTCCGATGCTCTCGCTGGCGGCAACCAGTTCGCTGGCGTCCCCGTTCATCAGTTGTGGCGCGTATCGGTCACAAGGATTGTCGGCCAGCAGATTCCGATGCTCGCCCAAGGTGCGCAGCCAACTTGCCTGCGGTTCGACCGAGAGTGCGACACTCAGATGGTCGACAAGGAATTTTCTGAGGAGGAGCCAATTGCCAACGCCCGCTGCCGCTTCGTCATCGAGAATCGCATAGTTGAAGTAGCTATGCATCAGGCCCTGGTAGCACTTCCTCAAGCGCCGCGGAAACTCATTCAAGTCCTTGATGAATCCGAGCAGGAGTTCAAAAAGCGCTTCATCTTCGATCAGGCTCCACCCGTCGCGGCCGACGCGCTGCGAGACGCCGAAGCAGGCGTATTTGAGATCGATGAAGTTGGTCAGCGAGCGTGTATTGCGGAATGCGAGAAGGGTCTTCGCGATCGAGCGCGGATCGGTACTAACGCTCGACGAGTCGAACTGCGCTTTGACGGCCTTGAGCGCCTGCGTCATCAAGACCGGTGCGCCCCATTCCGGTGAACGAAAGCTTTCGCCGAAGGAGTTCTGAAGTTGCTGCCGCAGTTGATCCAGTTGGCGGCTCATGGATCGATCGGGCAGCGAGGGTCGTGGGCCAGCGGCAAATCGCGTGCGACAGGGCGACGTTCGTCAATGTCCAGGAATTCGAGTTTGAGTTCAATTCGTCGGCTCTCGTCCAGGCTCTCTTTGAGAGAATTGAACGACGAACCGCCGACCAGAAACAGTTCCCGGATCAGCAGGCGATCCTCTTGCGAGAGCGCTGCTTCACCCACGTCGGGAGCTGCCAGCAGGACGCACAGGACGCGTTCAGACCGCTGCAGACTCAAATTCAGGTTATGCAGATAGGTTCCGCGCTGGTCGGCGAAGCCTTCCACGATCGCTCGTTTGATCCACTTCTGCCCCAGAGGGTCGCGTGCGACATCGAGCAGCTTCGGGATCACCGCACGCAGGAGGTGCGCCTGATCCTTTGTCAGCTTGTGGCTGTTGGTATCGAAGTGCGCCCGATCGCCAAAATCGACCGTACGTCCACGCACCGTTACGCCGGGAAAATCCCTGGTGGCCTCGCGGATCTGGGCAAGAAGTTCCTCGATTTCGCGGTCACGTTCCGTCTTCTCTCTCTCGGCTTCCGAGATCTCGTTGGTGACTGCCAGAAGAGCCACGGTCATCGCCACGAGGAACAGCACCATCAGCGCCGACATCAAGTCGGAGAAGGAAATCCAGAAAGGCCTTTCGCCGTCTTCCCGCGCCCTGCGGCGTTGGGCCATCTTCATCCCGAGCATGGTGCATTACCTCCGGGTTGTGGCCGCATCGAGCGTGTCGCCGAGATCCTGAATGGCGCCCTTGAGCAGGTTAACCGCCTCGGCAAGCTCCTTGTGGAAATCGGCGTTGCCCTGGCGCAGCGTTCTCTCGACGCTCTCGGCGAACGCCTTGTGTATAGTGGTCCCTGGAAATCAGACAGTGGTTTAAGCTGTGCTCCATCATAGGAGCGAGAAGCGATGAGTGAAGCAACGACGCGGAAGGTACATACGCCGGAGTTCAAGGCCAAGGTTGGTCTGGAGGCGGTACGCGGGGTCAAGACGATCAACGAGATTGGGCGGGAATACGGCGTGCATCCTGTGCAGGTTGGGCAATGGAAGAAGGCCATCCAGGAGAATGCCAAGACGCTGTTCGAAGGCAAGCGCGGCCCCAAGCCGGCGGCGGCGCACCGGGAGCCGGAGCTGTTGTACAGCGAGATCGGCAAGTTGAAGATGGAACTGGACTGGCTCAAAAAAAAGTCTGGGATCAGCCTGCCGTGATACGGCATGCGTGGATCGACCCCGGTGAGGCCGTCGCCGTGGTGCAGCAATGCGCTCTGGCAGGCTTATGCCGAGCCACGGTCTACGCGCAGCGCCGGCCGCCGGTGGTCGATGCCAACGATCTCCTCCACAGTCGGCTGATTGACGAGGAGTACACGCGGCATCCGTTTTACGGCACCCGCCGGATGGTGATCTTTCTTGAGAACGTGGGGCACACGGTCAATCGCAAGCGCGTGCAACGCCTGATGCGACTGATGGGGCTGTCGGGCATGGCGCCGGGGCCGAACACCAGCCGTCCGCGCCCAGAGCACCCGGTCTATCCGTACCTGCTGCGTGGCGTTCCTGTGGTCAGACCCAACCAGGTGTGGAGCACGGACATCACCTACATCCGGCTGGCCCACGGCTTCGCCTACCTGGTCGCCGTGATCGACTGGTATAGCCGCAAGGTGCTCAGCTGGCGGATCAGCAACAGCATGGAATCGGTGTTCTGTGTCGATTGTCTGGAGGAGGCCCTGCGTAGCCACGGCAAGCCAGAAATCTTCAACAGCGATCAAGGCGCGCAGTTCACCAGTGAAGCCTTCACCGCGGTGCTGAAACGGGAAGGCGTCGTCATCAGCATGGATGGGCGGGGGCGCGTGTTCGACAACATCTTCGTCAAGCGCCTCTGGCGCAGCGTCAAGTACGAGGACGTGTATCTGAAGGGCTATGCCACGATGGGCGAATTGATGCTTGGCCTGACCGAGTATTTCGCCTTCTACAACGCAGAGCGTCCGCACCAGTCGCTGAGCAACACGGCACCCGCAGTCGTCTATCGAAACGGCATAGGTGGCGGGGCGTTGATCCTCGACAAGTTTGGCCGCGCGGGTGGGGCATCGCCTGTTCCGCTACGCTCCACAGGCGATGCCCCACCCGCAAAAGCAAAGTCAACGACAGCATCAAAAGCAGAGTCAAAGGCAGAGTCAAAGGCAGAGTCAAAGGCAGAGTCAAAGGCAGAGTCAAAGGCAGAGTCAAAGGCAGAGTCAAAGGCAGAGTCAAAGGCAGAGTCAAAGGCAACACCGGGGCAGCGCCGTCCAGCTGCTAGCGAAGTCAAATGCACAACTTAAACTGGGTTGATATTTGTCTTGACTATGGGGACCACTTTAGTGAGCCTTGGCGAGAACTTCGGTGACGCCGTGGAGGTATTCCTCGGCGTCTTTCTGTGCGGCGCTGAGCGTGCTTGCAGCGGAGCTCAGGCGGTTGACCAGTTCGGACGTCAGCGAAGCTTCCTTGCTCGCATTCTCGATCGTGGACTTCAGATTCTCGACGATCGTGGCGAAGGTATCGCGCGTCACGCGGTAGTCATTGATCACCTGCATCGAAGCCTGCGTCGCACCGTTGAGCGCGTTGGCCGCCAAGTTCAGTTTGTTGGTGCTCCCGGTGATCCGGTCGGACACGTCCGACAGCCCGTCGACCGTACGCGAGAAGGTAACAGACGCCACCTGCAGGGTGTCCGCCCCCTTGTTCATGCGCTCTAGGCTGTCCCGCGTCGTGTCCGCCAACTGCGCAATCGCGCCGCGCATCTCCTGGCTGGCGGCGCGGACGGCGCCGCTCAGCTCGCCAACCTGGGCGGCCATCTGTGTCACTGTCGCTTCCGTGTGCATGGCGAACTCGGCCTGTTGTGTGGCGTGCGTCTCGGCGGCCTGCTTGCCCTGCTCCTGCAGCGAACTGATCATGCCCGCCAGCTCCTCGCCCAATCGGATCTGTTGTGCCTGCTGACCTTCGGCGGCGTTGCGCGACTGGGTGTCGAGCTGCTGAACCACCGCGGTGACCTTTTCGCCCATTTCAGCGAGCAGGCTCTGCATACGCTCGGAGGTTTCCGACTGCGAGGAGGTGACGGCTGAGCGAATCTCCTCGGCAAACTCGCTCATCCTGGCGTTCATCGCCTCCTGTCGCGCCTCGGCCGTTTGGATCACCTGTTCCAGTCGCTCGGCCATCGCGTCGGCGGCGCCGCGTCCCGCGTTCTGCAGGTTTGCCGCCAACTCGTCGAACTTTCCGGCGGCGCCCTGGATGGTCAGGGCGGTCTGCTGCAAGGCCTCGTTCATCCCCTTCATCTGGCCACCAAACATCTGGTGCATCTGACTGCTGAAGCTCGACAGCACGTCGGTCAGTAGTTGGCTCACGGCATCCCCCTGATTGCCCGAGACACGCTCGACGGCTTGTGAAATGCGCTCGATCGGCTCCTTCAGGCTGTCCGAAAAGGTCTGCACCAGCGTCTCGGACAGGTGCTGATTGTTGTGGGCCGCCGCCTCGATCTGCTGGCGTGTGAGCTCGGAAAGTACCTCCTTGAGATCGGTAACCAGCGAATCCTTGATCTGCGCCGCCTGCGTCGCCGAGGTCTCGGAGGCCTGCACCAGACGCGCCAGATACTCTTCACCGGCGCCGGCATCGAACAGGCTGTCGATGAGGCTGCACAGCGCTTCCACCTCACGATAGCGCCGCGTCACCACCGACTTTTCGATCCAGATGAAGAGCATCGCCAGGGCGATCGCGCTCGCCGAGACGATGAAGGCGTGGCCGACATTCTGGATCAGGCCGGCCAGACTCCGGCGGACCTGGTCGGCATCTGTCGACACTTCGAAGTCGATCAGTCCGAGGATCAGTCCGGAGAAGGTACCGATGATGCCGATGCCGGTCAGTATGCCCGGCAGGTGCTTGTAGAACTCGGTCTTGAGCGGCGTATCGACGAGCGCATGCTCGGTGAAGAAGGATTCCGCCATCGCCGTCGCCCGCCAGCGCACGACATCCTCCTGACCGACTTTGTTGGTTTGGGTTTGCGGGTGCAGGGTTTCGGTGTACTCGTTCCAGCAGTGCAGCAGTCGCTCGCTACCCATCGCTTCCTGGGCGATACGATCAAGGTCGGTGAGCTGTGTGCCAATCTCCGGCTTCAGCCCTCGGAGTGTCGCGATGGCTGCTTTCTGCTGACGCCCGATCTTGAGACCCGGCAGGGTGAAATTGACGATAAAGCCGAGGGCGATCAGGCCGAGGACGGTGGAGATGAGGACGATGTGCCAGTACTGGGGCAGAAGGCTCACTTGTAACGACTCCCAGATGATGATTATTGTTGGTGTTCAGTGGCAAGAGCCGTGGAAAGCTGTCGCGGCTAGGTGGAGCTTGTGAGCTTCCTTGTTCGTGTTCGTCTGGATGGGCCGGTGGCGGAACGTTCGGCACGGATGCGTTCAAGCAGGGCGCTTGCGGGTTCGTCGGTTGCGTCTTGGGAGACGAGTTCGCCGCGGCAGGCTTTGCGAAGAACAACCGACTCAATCATTCTTTCTGGCCTTGTCGACGCCGTTCCTGCTCTTGACATCGGCCCAGCGCCTGCCTGCGGGGAGGCGGTGCTCGGTGGCGGTCTCCTGCGCCATTTTGAGGAAGAGCAGGAGCGTCAGTTCGGTGACGTACTGGTGATAGGTGATGCCGTCATCGCGGAGGATGTCGCACAGGCTCCAGAGCTTCTGGACGATATTCTGGGTGTTCAAGCGTGGGGCCTCAATTTGTTCGGGAACGATCAGGTGGCGCTGCCGTGAATTTGCGCCCGGTAGCCGTGCTGCAGGGCTTTGACGGTGCTAACCGGGGTCAGGATGACGAACGGCCCACTGACCGTGCTCATCGCCTGGGCTCGGCCATAGCCGGCGAACGACCAGGGATGAAGCTTGGCGCTACGCAGCAGATAGCAGGTGCCGGTGCCTTGGTGCTTGACGATCACGCCATCGGGCAGATCCGCGAGCGACGCGGTCTCGAGACGCTGGCTGGCGGCGCGATCCAGCTTCATCTGCTTGTCGACTTCTGCGGCCAGGACCTTGGCGCCGTTGCGATTGCCCACGCCCCAGGCGGCGAAGAAGGCATCGTAGCGATCGCGCCGACAGGTGGCGCAGGGGCGGTGTCCGGCAGCCAGGGCGGTCGCCTCGTCGAGGAAGAAGAGTTCGGTGTAGTTGCCGGGACTCATCACCGCGCGCTTGCGGTTCTTGAAGGTGAGCAGGCAGGTGACCCAGGCATCGCGCTTCGAACGCGAGACGAGCTGGCGAGCGTCGTTGTGCAGGCAGCCGCGATTTCCCATCAGCGTGCCGCGTGCCGGGGAATAACAGATTTCGCCTTCGGGGTTGATGCGGTTCTGTAGGGGCATGGCAGTCTCCAGTGGAGCGGGGTGGTCAGGCGGCATCGTCCCAGACCGCGTTTTCGAACTCGTCGAGTACCGTCTGGGCCTGGCCGTCGAAGATGTGCTGCAGGCGCTTGAACCCGCCCTCGTTGCTGAACGCGGGCTGCTCGAAGGTTTCGGCGTCGAGGACGAGGTCGTGCTTCACCGACTTGGCGATCCGTTCCAGCCACTTCTTTATGCGGTAGCGGCCAGTTGCGGCTGGCGAGAAACTTCATCAGTGCCCGATCGACGCGCGCCTCGAAGGGGATCAGCGGCGACCCCAGGGCCATCTGGCGCACATAGCCGATGATGCTGGCGGCAATGTCCTCGTTCTTTGCCTCACGCCAGGCGGTGCGGACGGCAGCCTCGTTGAACTCGTTTTCGGCCAGCGCCAGCTTGAGCTGCTTGAGATGTTCGCGCGTCAGCTCCGTCGGGCGGGTGACCGCAATCTTGAGCGCCGCAATCCTGTTGCTGTTGTCGGCAATGAACTGGCGGAAGGCATCGAGATAGTCTTCCGGCCTCCTGGCCTTGCCGTAACCGGATTCGACGCTGACCAGTTCGTCGTCGTGCGTCGAAATGACCTGACCAAAACTGCCGCTGCCGCCAAGCTGCAGTCCTTGCAGCAGCTTGATGAGTTGCGGCGTCGCCTTGATCAGGGCAGTGATCTCGGCGGTGTCGGCCTTCTTCAGCGCTTCCGGCCAGTCCTTCAGCGAGACGCCGGCGATCGGTTCGAGCAGGTCGAGCGCATCCTTGAGCTCGGGTCGGTCCTTGAGGTGCTTGAGCGCCCGGCGAAGCAGGCCGCGGATGCGGACGACGATCTGGTCCTTGACGTCGTCGGCATGGCTGCGGTTTTCGCTGCTACCGGGCGTTTGATGAGATTTCTCGTCCGTGATTTCATCGAACAGTTGCGCCAGCGGAATGCTGATCGACTGAACAACCGGTTTCATCGTGTTCACCGGGTCGAGCGCCGTATAGAGGTCGACCGCGTCGAAGATGCGAAACACCTCCTTGTCGATCTCCGGGCACAGCCGCGTCGCCCGGCCAAGCATCTGCTCGTAGAGGATGCGGCTACGGACGCGGCGCAGGAAAGCGAGGTTAGCGATCTTCGGCACATCGATGCCGGTGGTGAGCAGATCGACGGTCACCGCGATGCACGGAAGGCGTTCGTTCTTGTAACGCAGGATGGCCTTGTTCGGTTTGTCGGTACGGCCGGTGATCTTCATCACGGTTTTGTCGTCGAGCGCTCCCCAGACCTTCTCCAGCGCTTCCTTCAGCAGCTTCACGACCAGATCGGCGTGATGATCGTTGGCGCAGAAGATCAAGGTTTTCTGTTCGCCAGTGGGGTCGATCTGCTTGGCCAGTTCGTCGCAGACGACGCGGTTGAAGGCGGGAGTGATGACCAGACGGTTGAAGGCGTCGATTTCGAAATCGAGTTCGTCGGGCAGGGTGGCGGTGTCCACCGTGCCGGTCGCTGTCTTGACGACCTGCACCCGTTCGCCCTTGTCGAAGTGGATGCCTTGTTTGGCAAGCTGGGTGATGAGACGGACTGGCGGTTCGTGGTCGACCAGCCAGCCGTCGATCACCGCTTCGCGGTAGCTGTAGGTGTAGACCGGACGACCGAAGATGTCGACTGTGTGCTGGGCCGGCGTTGCGGTCAGCGCGACCTTCACGGCGTCGAAGTGATCCAGCACCCGCCGGTACGACGAGATGTAGTCGGCTTCCGAGCGGATTTCGAGTTCGCCCTCGCCCATTTCGCGGTCGAGGACGTAACCGCGATGCGCCTCGTCGACGACGATGAAGTCGTAGCGGTCAATCAGGGTGTCGCCACCGTCACCGAAAATCCGCCTCACCATGCCCTGTACGGTGGCGACGTGGACCTTGGTGGCGGTATCGGGCGTGATGTCGCCAAGTTCCTTGACGTCGTAGATCTCGGTGAACACCTGATTCTGCTCCAGGCGCATGTCCTTGAACGCGTTCTGTGCCTGTTCGCCGAGCGAGCTGCGGTCAACGAGGAATAGGATGCGGCTGAAGCGTTTGGACTTCAGCAACCGGTAGATCAGCCCGATGACGGTCCGTGTCTTGCCTGTGCCCGTGGCCATAGCGACCAGGCATTCACGCTGGCCATCGGCGATGCTCGCTTCGATGGTCTGCACGGCGCGCACCTGGTAGTCGCGCAACGACAAGTACGAGAACGGTTCCGCCTGAAGTTTCTGTTCCGATCGAGCAGTATCGGCTTCAAGCAGCTTTTTTAGAGCGTCGGGGGAATGCCAGCCGAGCAAGGCCCGGGCATGATGGCTTGCCTGCCGAACATCGCGGAACCAGATGCCGCTCTTGGTCTGCAGCTGCTGAAGAAACGGGCGGCCGTTCGTCGCATAAACGAAGGGAATCCGGTAGTAGTGTTGCGTGCCGTCCTGGTCCTGGCCGTGGAACCAGCCGGGGAAGGGATACGCCACACCGGGTGCTTGCGGCAAGGTCTCGTCGGCCTGGATCTGATAGTGCTCGCTGTAGCGCTCCGCCTGAGTGATGACGCCGGAGACATCGGATCCGTACTTCTTCGCTTCGACGATAGCCAGCGGGGTCAGGCCGTTGAAGAGTACGTAATCCGCAGGGCCCTCGGCTGTCGGCCACTCGGCGATGGCCTGGTGTTTACCGGCGTCCGCCCTCGTCCCCTTGGCGAATCTCAGGGTTTCGCTGTCTGCCAGCCAGCCGGCGGCAATGAGCTGGGCGTCGATAATCGCCCGCGTTTCCGCCTCATCAAGCGCGATCGCCTGCGACGCACCGGCGATCGCCGCCGCGATTGTTGACGATTCGGCAGAGCTGCGCTGCGTTGCCTGCGCCTGAATCGCCGCCAGCTTGGCTTCGAAGTCCCTGGTGAGGCCAAGACGTTCCTGCTCCTCTTCCTGGGCCAGTTGCTCCCACAGCGCCTTTTCTTGGGCATTCGCGTGCGCCCTCGACTCGGCATCGACACGCCGTTGTCGCTCCGCTTCCGCCACGTCGTAGGCCGCGCGCGCTTCGGCCACTTTCAGAGTCAGGGCCGATGACATCTCCGCCAGTCTGGCCTGAAGGTCGACAGCGACAGGCTCCTGAAATGCACCTGCCTTGAATGATCTTTGTTCGACCTTGGCGAAGCTGCGGTGAAACCACAGCGCCAGTTCACGAGCGATCTTCAGTGCCGATTTGGCCTGTGCCGGCGTCGTTTCGAACTGGTGCGCGGCGAGATTGCCCTCCTTGCGCAGGAAGTGCAGCAAATCGGCGACGTTGCGGTCGATGAGTCGCCGAATCTGCAAGGCCTTGAGCAGTTCGGCCTGCGACTGCTCTGCAGACGCCGCAATATTGAACACCGCCGCCAGATGCTTGACCACGGCCTCGCCGAACTGCCTGAGCTTGATGACGGTCGTGTTCGGATCGTCGTGGTAGTTCCGCTCGGCCGCGACGCAGAGCCGCAGAAGCAATGGATCGTGCTCCGACAGGAAGCCGAAGTTGCCGACTGGAGCGGCTGATCTGGGAGGCAAGGGGAACTGACGAAAGAATGAGGGTTAAATGACGGAAGTATGCAATTTTGATGCCTATTAGTCCACTCTCGGCACAGTGCTCTACGTGCGTACACCTCGGGGAAACTTCCAGACCAAGTATCACTTGGCCAGCGTGGTAGCGATGGCGCTTGCCAGGTCCACAGGCATGCAATCGGAGAACCTTGCCGCCTCGATCGAGAACGGGCTGGACGAGATGGATAGGCCCGCATGCAAACACTCGACAGCGCTGGCGAGCTGCGTGAAAACGATTGTGCCAAGCGCGTCCAGCGCGATTGGCAAGCGATCTAGCCGAAGTCGCGGCAAACCACCGGTCGTCGAACGCGCCATCCCCTTCGCCGCATACCCGCCCGACATCGCCCGCGCCGCGCGCTCGCTGGGCGTCACGATCTGCATCGCGCCGGGCCGCGGCGGCGGTTTCGGCTTCTCGCGAATGGCCGACGACCAGCACTGCTGAGCGAACGCCTGGCCAGCGCTCGGCGCTGCCCGCGACCTTCCTGTCGGTCAATTCTGCCTGGCCCAGGCCATCAGACGATGGCCGTCGCAGAGCTCCGTCCGGGTGGTGGAATGTTGCACGCCGTAGCGACGGCGGTGAAGAAGTCCGATGGTGACGCTGGATTGCCGCGTCGGCTTTGCCTCCTCGCAATGCCGGTGCAGGCCCGTTGCAGCGACCACAAGGCTTGGCTCTGGCCTTACTTCGCGGCTTGCTGAAGGTCTCGTCAAGAAGGCAACACTACTTCTAGCGTGCAAGCCCGCCGTGCTCGCACGCCGCCAACAATCCTCGGGCGGCGCGTTCGCAGAGGTCAAGGACGCGTTCGAAGTCCGACTCGACCTCTACATGGACGGCGTCGTCAAGCGACTCAAGCGCTGCGCCGCCTTCACATTGGCCGCGCAGCCGCACCTTGCGCGCATCGCTGTGGCAAGATGGCACCTTCATCAACGCACGCCGCGACGTCTCGCGAGCCAAAGCTCTGGCGTATGTGCATGACAATTGCCAAATGTACAACTCGTGAAACCGACGCGCGATGCGTGCGATCAAGGCGGCGGGATGGGCGAGCAGTTTCGTAATTCCGCATGACAGAGGGGACAAGACGAAGGGTGGGCTGAGACATACCACGGCGGCTTGGCGGGGAAAAGAAATGAACGATCAATACACCTATGCCCGTTTCTGGCGTTGCGCCTTGCAGGTCAACCCCGTTGGCTACAACAGTGCCTACCGGGGCAGCGACCATGGCATGAGCGAGGCCGACTACAACCAGGCCTTGCTGGAAAAGTGCCAGGCACTCGACATCAAAGTTGTTGGCCTGGCTGACCACGGCAGTGTTGATAGCGTCGATGCGCTGCGTAATGTCTTGGCACCTCACGGCATCATCGTATTTCCCGGCTTCGAGATTGCCTCGACGGAAAAAATGCATATGGTCTGCCTGTTCCGGGAAGACACGACCAAGGATCAGTTGAACCGTTATCTTGGCAAGCTTGATCTTACCGACCCAGAGGAAAGGGTTTGGCCTTCCAGGCTTGGCTGTCTAGAGCTGGCCAAAGTGACCAAAGAGCTTGGTGGCTTCTGGTATGCGGCGCACGCAACGCAAGCGAGCGGCATTTTGGTCCAGAAATTGGTTCATACCTGGCAAGACAGCGATTTGGTCAAAGCGGTGCAAATTCCAGGTTCGATCGATGATTTGCCACCCGCATACAGAAGCATCGTTCAGAACAAAGATCCAAATTGGCAGCGCGAACGCCCCATTGCGGTCATCAACGCCAGGGATGTTGCCAACCCTACTGACCTGGATGATGCCAGCTCGACTTGCTGGATCAAGATGACGAAGCCGACCTTCGATGCCTTCAAGGTGGCTTTCCTTGACCCGGAATCACGCATCCGCCTGAACTCGCGGAAACCCGAAGTGACAGCGGGTGAGATCGTATCGATGACCGTCGCGGGCGGCTACCTTGATGGTGTGGAAATTTCCTTCTCCAGGCACCTGAACACGATAATTGGCGGACGCGGCACCGGCAAATCGACCTTGCTGGAATGCCTGCGTTACGTGCTGGATATTCCGCCAAAAGGCAAGCAGGCGCACAAGCTTCATCTTGAGATCATCAAGGAAAACCTGGGCAAGGCGTCGGGACGGATCGAGGTCGAGATCGCGTCTTCGTCGCAGCACGGCAAGTGCTATCGCGTCTCCCGGCGCTATGGCGAAATTCCCATCGTGCGTGACGAGAACGGCAACGTCTCGACCCTGCAGCCGCGCGATCTGTTGCCGGGAATCGACATTTACGGGCAGAACGAAATCTACGAGCTGGCGCAGGAAGAGCAGAGCCGCATTCAGTTGCTGGATCGCTTCCTGCCCAACGATGGCGACTACGCGCCGCACAACGCCACCCTCAAGAAGCGTTTGCAGGAAAATCAGCGGAAGCTGGTCAAGACAGTGGACGAAGTCGACGACCTGAAAACCCAGATTGCACGCTTGCCCAGGCTGGTCGAGCAGCTTCAAGGTTTTCAGGCGCTGGGGATTCAGGAAAGACTTGCCAAGACGTCGCTGTTTGCCCGCGAACGACAGATTGTCGAGCGCACCCATGAAGAAATTGGCCATTTGCGGGATGGCCTGGCGAGTCTTCAGGACAATTTGCCCGACCTGACTTTCATCAGCGACAAGGCCCTGGAGGACTTGCCACATGCTGCCGTTCTCAGCCCGGCACGGACAATTCTGGACAAGCTACGGCTGAGTTTTGAACGTCACCTTGCCGAACTACACACTGACCTGGCAAACGGTGAGCAGCAATTAGCGGCTCAACTTGCTTTGTGGCAGCAGTCAATTGCACAAGGCGAGGCCGAACTGGAAAAAGCCCTGCGCGGCCTTCCGGCGACAGCCGGGAAAAGCGGTCAGGAGGTGGGAACGGCCTATCAGAGGCTGCTGCAGGACATCGAGCGCATCAAGCCGCTAGAAACTCGTGTCACCAATTACGACACACTGCTTGCGTCCCAGCAACAGGAACGTCGTAATCTGCTTGCGGGGCTGTCCGACCTTCGCGACCAACGCATCAGACGCTTGCAGAGTGCCGCCGAGACATTGAATCGCCGCTTGGCGGGAAAGCTGAAGGTAGAAGTTGTGGCAGACGCCGATCGAACACCGCTGAAGACCTTCCTGCTGGAAAGCAAACTTGAGGGCGTAGGCGAGAGGCGCCTGTCGTGGATCGATGATCAGGATGACATCAGTCCAGCGGCGTTGGCGCAACACATCCGCAATGGCCCAGGCGAGCTTCAACGTGCTTGCAGGGGCTTGACGCCAGTGGTGGCGGACGCTTTGACGAAACTGCCAGCGTCTCGCCTAATGGAACTGGAAGCGCTGGAACTCGATCACCGGATAGACATTTCCCTGAACGTTTCACACGGCCAGGATGAGGCTATTTTCCGGCCATTGGACAAACTATCGACCGGCCAGCAATGTACAGCGATCTTGCACATGCTGTTGCTGCAGAACGTCGATCCGCTGATCATGGATCAGCCCGAAGACAATCTGGACAATGCGTTTATTGCTGATCGCATCGTCCACGAATTGCGCGCGGCGAAGTCCAGCCGTCAATTTCTCTTCGCGACGCACAATGCCAACATCCCGGTATTTGGCGACGCTGAATGGATTGGCGTATTCACGGCGGTCGACGGTCATGGGTCGCTGAGTCTTGCTGCTCAGGGATCGATCGATGTACCGATCATTCGCGACCAGGTGGCCAATATCCTGGAAGGCGGGCGCGATGCGTTCATCCAGCGCAAAGAAAAATACGAATTCTAGAGGTGATGGCCGATGTTGAAATCTGAACTGCTGGAGATCGTCGCCAACCGCGAGAACTCTGGCGTGGAGTTCAAGCGCGACGACCTGCGCCCGGAGCAACTGGCTAAAGAGATTGTTGCGCTGCTCAATTTTCAGGGCGGGAAGCTCCTACTGGGCGTCGAAGATGATGGCACGATCAGCGGCATCCAGCGTGCCAATCTGGAAACCTGGGTGATGGATACCGTGTTTGGCCGCTACGTCCATCCGCTGACATTGCCGTTTTACGAGGAAATCCTCCTCGACGATGGCCAGCGCGTGGCGGTCATTTCGCTGACCCAAGGTAGCGCCAAACCCTACGTGGTTCGCAGCAACAATCGCGAGGAAATCTATATCCGCGTCGGCAGCACCTCGCGCCTGGCGACAAGGGAGCAGCAAGCGCGACTGTTTGAGAGTGGTGGCCTGCTGCACGCCGAGGGTTTGCCCGTATCGGGCACCAACCAGGACGACCTGGATCAAGCGCGCCTCACTGATTACCTGGTCAACATCGCAGGCGACCACGTGGCACCGCAATCGGCCGAAGATTGGGAACAGCGCTTAACCGGCCTGGGGTTCATGGTGCCTCGCCCCGACGGCCCCGCAGCATGCACCATTGCCGGCCTGGTGCTGTTTGGCCGCAGCCCTCGCCGCGGCCTACGTCACGCGGGTGTCCGGTGGATGTCTTTTGCTGGCAATACCAAGGAGTACCAAGCACAGGATGACACGACGCTTGACGGCCCTTTGCTTGCATTGTGGGAAGGCCGTCCGGGGGCTGGGCGCAACATCGTCGAAGATGGACTGCTCGAACGCCTGCTTGACCGCATGCGCCCGTTCATCTCCGAAGAGAGTAGTGAGATCAACGAGGGACTACGCCGGGAATCAAGCTACCGCTATGCCTCCGATGCAGTACGCGAGGCGCTTCTGAATGCGCTTGTCCACCGGGACTGGACACGTTCCATGGAGGTCGAGGTGATCAACTACGCCGACCGTCTGGAAGTGACCAGCCCTGGCGCGCTACAAAATTCGATGACCATCGAGAAAATGTTGGCGGGCCAGCGCTCGCCACGCAACCCGATCATTGTCGAGATCATGCGCGACTATGGTTACGTCGATGCCCGCGGCATGGGCGTGCGTCGCAAGATCGTACCTTTGACGCGCGACCATGCTGGCAAGGAAGCGCGCTTTGACTTGACCGACGACTACTTGCGCGTCGTTCTGCCATCCCGCCCGGCCGACTGACCACCGTTGTTTGGCGCAACTTCTGCATCAATCAGACCATGCACTTTGCCAGTTCCGCCGCGCCTGGATGCTTGTGCAGCGTCGGCAGCTCGTGCACGGTGACGATCACGACCAGAAGGCCCTTTTTGATCGTCTTCACCCGTCTAACGCTCAAGCCCTCCGTGCTCGCACGCCGCCAGCAGTCCTCGGGCGGCGCGTTCGCAGAGGTCAAGGACGCGTTCGAAGCCCGACTCGGCGCCGTAATACGGGTCGGGAACCTCGGAAATACCGAGCTCCGGTGCGTAGTCGAGCAACAGGCCGAGCTTGCTGCGGCTTTCCTCGGGGCACAGGCGTTGCAGGATCGCCAGATTGGCCTCGTCGAGCGCCAGGATTCGGTCGAAGCAATCAAAATCGGCTTCGATGACGCGCCGCGCACGAATTTTCGAAAGGTCGTAGCCATGCTTGGCGGCGACTCGCTGCGCGCGGGGATCGGGCGGCTCGCCGGCGTGATAGTGGCCGTGCGTCCCCGCCGAGTCGGTCTCGAGCAAGCTTGCCAGCCCCTCGCGCTGGGCCATCTTGCGGGTCACTCCTTCGGCCATCGGTGAGCGGCAGATATTGCCCATGCAGACGAACAGGATGCGGTACGGTGGCGTCGTGCTGGCGCTGCTCACCGACAGCCGCTCCGGTCGTCGTCGATGGCCACCGCGGCGCTACCGCAGCAGCAGCCGCGCGCGGCAGCGCGGCCGGCCAGAGCAGCGCTGTCGCGCCGGCTACTCGGCGACACCGGCGCCGCCCTCGGGAAACATTTCCTCGACGAAACCGAAGCGGCTGAAGTCCTTGATCCGCATCGGATAGAGGACGCCATCGAGATGGTCGCATTCGTGCTGGACGACGCGCGCGTGGAAGCCTTCGACGCTGCGCTCGATCGGCTGCCCGAAGGCGTCGAAGCCGGTGTAGCGGAGGTGGCGCCAACGCGGCACCCAGCCGCGCAGACCGGGCACCGAAAGACAGCCTTCCCAGCCTTCGTCGATGGCCGCCGAAAGCGGCGTCAGCAGCGGGTTGATCAAGACCGTCGCCGGCACTTGCTCGGCATCGGGATAGCGCGGGTTGGCGTCGACGCCGAAGATCACCAGCCGCAGGTCGACGCCGATCTGCGGCGCCGCCAGACCGGCGCCGTCGAGGTGGCGCATCGTTTCGTACATGTCGGCAATCAGCGCGTGCAGCTCGGCGGTGGCGAAACGCTCGACCGGCCTGGCTTGCTGCCAAAGGCGTTGGTCGCCCATTCTGAGGACATCTCTAATCATCGCTGCTCAACATCCTTTCGATAATCGCCTGGACCTGCTGCATGGACGCCGCCAATACCTCGTGAATCGCCTCGATGCTGATGCCCTGGCGGCTGGCGGCGCGCCCGGCCGCGTAATTGGCGACGACGTTGATCGCCGCATAAGGAAGCGCCAACTCGCGCGCCAACGCCGCCTCGGGCATGCCGGTCATGCCGACGACGTCGGCGCCGTCGCGCTCGAAGCGGTTGATTTCGGCGGCGGTTTCGAGACGCGGCCCCTGCGTCGCCGCGTAAACGCCACCGTCGCCGACCGTCGTGCCGCTGGCCTTCGCCGCGGCGAGCAGCCGCTGGCGCAAGGCGCGATCATAGGGCTCGGTGAAGTCGATGTGCGTGACCGCGCTGTCTGGCCATTCGTGAAAAGTCGATGGCCGACCCCAGGTGTAGTCGATGATCTGGTCGGGGATGAGCAGATCGCCGGGCTTGAGGTCGGGACGAATGCTGCCGACCGCGGCGACGGCGACGATCGCCAGCGGCGCGCTATGCGACAAGGCCCAGATGTTGGCCCGATAATTCACCTGGTGCGGCGGAATGCTGTGCTGGTCGCCATGGCGAGCCAGAAAGACCAGCGGCCGCTTGCCGATACGGCCGAAAGTCAGCGCCGCCGACGGCTCGCCCCAGGGCGTCTGCAGCAGTTGGCGATGCGACACCTCGAGCGTGCCGAGGCTGGCCAGGCCGCTGCCACCAATGATTGCCAGCACGTCAATCCTCCCGTATGGCGTAGATCGCCGGCAGATTGCGCCAGGCGCCGCGAACGTCCATCCCGCAACCGAAAACAAAGCGATCGGGGACACTCAGGGCGACGAAATCGGCAGCGATCGGCTTCTCCCGGCCGTGCTGCTTGTCGGCGAGAACCGCCGTCAAGCAGTCGCTGGCGCCCAATTGCAGCAGCCGCTCACGAATCGCCGCCAGCGTCAGCCCTTCGTCGAGAATGTCGTCGACCACCAGCACCGTTCGTCCGGCCAGCGGCATCGCCGGTGCGACGCGCCACGACAGCGTGCTGCCGGCGATCGCCTGGCCGTAACGGCTGACCTGCAGGTAGTCGAAGTCGAGCGGGAAGTTCAGCTGCATCAGCAGCTGACCAGCAAAAGGGACGCCACCGTTCATCACGCAAAGCAGCAGCGGCTTGCTGTCGCGCAGCCGCTCATCGATCGTCCGCGCGACGTGCGCTATCGCCGTGGCGACGCTCTCGGCCGAGTGGATCAGCTCGGCTGCCGCCAGGATGCTCGTCGCCTGCCGCGTGTCGATCATGCGCCCGGCTCCTCGGCGCTGCTGACGTTCAGCAAGGCCAGCAACTGGCCCTGGTCGATGACCGGCACACCGAGTTGCTGCGCTTTCTCGAGTTTGCTGCCGGCTTCGCTGCCGGCGACGACAAAATCGGTCTTCTTCGACACCGAAGCGCTGAGTTTGCCGCCCGCCGCCATGATCATCTGCCCGGCGGCATCGCGCGTCAGCGATGGCAGCGTGCCGGTGAGCACGAAGATCTTGCCGGCGAGCGCGCTGTCGACGGGCGCTACACCTTCGGCTTGCTGCGGCACGACGCCGCCCGGAGCGCACAATTGCGCGATCACTTCGAGGTTGTGCGGCTCGCTGAAGAACTGCCGAATGCACTGCGCGACGGTCGGGCCGACGTCGGGCACCTGCGTCAATTGCGCGTCATCGGCGGCAAGCAGACGCTCCAGGCTGCCGAAATGGCGCGCCAGCTCCCTGGCCGTCGTCTCGCCGACGTTGCGGATTCCCAGTGCGTAAATAAAGCGTGCCAGCGGCGGCCGCTTGCTGTTCTCGATCGCTGCCAGCAGATTGTTCGCCGACTTGTCGGCCATCCGCTCGAGATTGGCCAGCGCCAGCAATCCCAGCCGGTAGAGGTCGGCTGGCGTGCGCACGATGTCCAGGTCCACCAGTTGCTCGACGATCTTGTCGCCCAGCCCTTCGATGTCCATCGCCCGCCGCGAGGCAAAGTGCCACAGCGCCTGCTTACGCTGCGCCGGGCAGAACAGGCCACCGCTGCAGCGCGCCACCACCGTGCCGCCCGTGCCGCTCTTTTCGTCGTGGCTGCGAACGACGCTGGAAGCGCAGACCGGACACGTCTGCGGCATGACGAACTCGCGCGCATCGGCCGGCCGCTTTTCGAGCAGCACGCGAGCGACTTCGGGAATCACGTCGCCGGCGCGGCGAACGACGACGGTGTCACCGATGCGCACGTCTTTGCGCCTGATCTCGTCCTCGTTATGCAGCGTCGCGTTGGTCACCGTGACGCCGCCGACGAAGACCGGCTTGAGCCGGGCGACCGGCGTCAGCGCGCCGGTACGGCCGACCTGGATCGAAATATCGAGCAGCTCGGTGAGCGCCTCCTCGGCCGGAAATTTGTGGGCGACGGCAAAACGCGGCGCCCGTGCAACGAAACCGAGGCGTGCCTGCGCGGCGAGATCGTCGAGCTTGTAAACCACGCCGTCGATATCGTAGGGCAGCGCCGCACGCCGGCTGCCGATCTCCTGGTAGTAAGCGAGCAGGCCGGCCAGGCCGCTGACCCGGCGCCGTTCGCTGGCAACCGGGAAACCCCAGCCGGCAAGCTGCTCGAGCAGCGCCGAGTGCGTCGCCGGCAAGTGCCCGCCTTCGACGGCGCCCAGTCCGTAGGCAAAAAAACGCAGCGGCCGCGTCGCCGTGATCCGCGGGTCGAGCTGGCGCAGCGCACCGGCCGCGGCGTTGCGCGGGTTGACGAACTCCTTGTCGCCTTTTTCGCGCTGGCGCTCGTTCAAGCGTGCGAAGTCGCTGCGCCACATCAGCACCTCGCCGCGCACTTCGAGACGCGGCGGCCAGCCACTGCCGAGCAGGCGCAGGGGAATGCTGCGCAGCGTTCGCAGATTGGCCGTCACGTCCTCGCCGGTACTGCCGTCACCGCGCGTCGCGCCGCGGCGCAGAATGCCGTCTTCGTACGCCAGGCTGATCGCCAGACCGTCAAACTTGGGTTCAGCCGAGTACGCGATATCGCCTTCGGCGGCCAATCCTTCGCGGACGCGGCGATCGAAAGCGGCGACTTCTTCGTCGGCAAAGGCATTGTTCAGCGACAACATCGGCATCGCGTGCGCCACCGGCGAAAACTCGGGCTGCGGCGCGCCACCGACGCGCTGCGTCGGCGAATCGGCGCTCAGCAAATCCGGGTGTTCGGCTTCGAGCGCCAACAGCTCGCCGAACAGGCGATCGTATTCGGCATCGCTGAGCAGCGGCGCATCGAGGTCGTAATACTGATGATTGTGCTGCTCGATCGCCGCGCGCAACGTACGCAGGCGATCGCCGACATCCATTCGCCAGACTCCGGCGTCAGGAGAACAGGCGCTGCGCCAGCGCGCTGCCGGCCGGTACTTGATGCGCCGTCATCACCGCCTGGAACTGCGCGACCTGGCGGCGAATCGGCTCGATCGCCGCCTCCGACAAGGGCCGCCGGTTATCGTCGACCAGCGCACCGCCCAACGCCTCGGCAAGACGCCGCGCCTGCTCGATCATCTGCGTCAACACCCGCTCGCCAGCGCCGACGCGCGGCACGTCGAGCAGGAAAGTGACGCCGTGCGTGCTCAAGGTCTTCATCGACTCGGCGGAAAATTCGTTTGCTTCCTGGTTGACCAGCACGTAAAGCACATGGCCGGCGTCATCACAACGGGCAAAGCGCCCGGCCGCGTCGATGATCATGCCGGTCGATTCGGCGAGCGCGCGCAGCTTGGTACCGGCAAAGACCTGCCCCTGGCTGATCACGTTGACGCCGATCTGGATGTCGACGCCGGCGCAGAATTCGTCGAGCCGGGCTGCCGCCTGCAAGGCCGGTACGCGCGATGGCAGTTCGGCAACGCCCATCAGGGCGGTTGCCAGATCCTGCATGGCGACCTTGAAAATCGACAGATCGGCGTCGCGCACCGGGCCGCGGCGATCAACCAGTTGCAGGCCGACACGGATATGCCGGTACTCGCGATCGCTGTCTTCGACGATCGGTTCCCAGGCCCCGGAATCCTCGTTGTGACCAATCCAGTTCACTGCTTTCGTCAGACGCGCCAGCGCCGAGCGCTGGGCATTGTGGATGCGATAGGCGACGGCCGGTTCGACGCACTGAATGCCGGCAATGTAATCGATCAGCGGCGACAGCACGCACAAGGGCGGCGGGCTCTCGCGGGAATCGGGCAAGTCGGCGGCCGCCGCGCGGCCCGACGGGCTTGCCGCCGCCGCATGCGGAGAGTGGTCTGGCTGCCCGTCCTCGGCCGACTTCGCCGACGCGGCTGACGCCGCCGCGACGCCCTGGCCAGCCGACGATGAGTGGCCAGCCGCTGCCTGCTCGTTGACGTCGGCGTCGGGATCCTGCCGCAGTAGCGGTTCCAGCCGTTCCTCGCCAGACCCGCCGGCAAAGTCAGCGGCGCCGTCGCCGGTGCGCGGTTCGTCGAGCAGGACGTCGGTCTGACGCGCGCTCAAGAGCTCCTCGGCCAGCTGCCGATGCTTGCGTTCCTGCCACTTGTTGTACACCAGAACACCCATTACGGCGGCGCCGCCGAGGCCAATCAAACCCATTTGCAAATCGGTCATATCTATTCCTAAACGAGTTGCTCGCGCATGCGCAGAGCTTCTTCCATATCGACTTCAACGATACGCGAGACGCCGGATTCCTGCATGGTGACACCGACGAGCTGTTGCGCCATCTCCATCGTAATCTTGTTGTGACTGATAAACAGAAACTGTGTGTTGGTCGACATCCGCCGGACCATCGAACAGAAACGCTCGGTATTGGTATCGTCCAGTGGTGCATCGACTTCGTCAAGCAGGCAGAACGGCGCCGGGTTGAGCTGAAACATCGAAAACACCAGGGCAATCGCCGTCAGCGCCTTCTCGCCGCCCGACAGCAGATGAATCGTCGAGTTCTTCTTGCCCGGCGGCTGCGCCATCACCTGCAGACCGGCGTCGAGGATTTCGTCGCCGGTCATGATCAAGCGCGCCTCACCGCCGCCGAAGAGCGCCGGGAACAACTCGCCGAAACTGCGGTTCACCGCATCGTACGTATTCTGCAACAACTCCCGGGTTTCGCGGTCGATGCGGCGAATCGCATTTTCCAGCGTTTCCATCGCCTGCGTCAGGTCGGCCGACTGCGCGTCGAGGTAGCTCTTGCGCTCGCGCGCCGCTTCGAGCTCGTCGAGCGCCGCCAGGTTCACCGCCCCGAGGGCGTCAAGCGAACGCTGCAGCGCAGCGATCGCGCTTTGCAAAGTGCCGACGCGCACGCCAGCGACTTCGCCGGCCAGCGACTGCTCGTCGGCCTTGGCCGCAGCCAACTGCTCGGCTGCCTGTTCGACGTTCAGGCTGGCCGCCTGCTCCTTGAGCTTCAGCTCGCCGATCCGGTTGCGCAGCGGCTCGAGGCCATGCTCGACGCGCAGGCGCTGCTCGTCGAGCGTGCGCAAAGAATTCGCCGCAACTTCCAGCGCATCGCGCGCCGCAGCGATGGCGTGTTCGCGGCCAACGCGATGATCAAGGGCCTCCTGCAAGCGCGGCTCGAGGTCATCGGCGTGCATCGCCGTGGCGTTCTCCTGACAGCGCAGCAGCTCCCCGGCAATCCGTTCGAGTTGCTGCTGCGCCAGCGCGCGGCCGCTGGCCAATTCCTGCAGCTTGTTGCGGCACTCGCGCTGCGAGAACTCGGCCTCGCGCAGTTCGCGCTCGCCAACGACGACTTGCTCGCGCTCGTCGCGCAGTGCCCGCTCGGTCTGCTCGAGGAGCGCGCGGGCGCCGGCGATCACCGTCTGCAGCTGCGCGAGGTCTTCGGCCAGCAGCGTGATCGCCTCGTCGGCGATCAACAGGCGTTCGCTCTCGGTCTCTTCCTCGGCGGCCATTTCGGCCAGGTTGTCGTCGATCTGCGCCTGCCGCTCACGAAAGCGCTCGCGCGCCTGCGCGAGTTTCAATGACTCGACCTGCATGGCGTGTGCGCGCTCCTGCAGAGCGCCGAGCTGCTGGCGACAATCGTGCAAGCGCTGCTGCGCGTCGAGCAGTTGCTGCTCGAGCTCGGCCAGCCTGGCCTGCGCCTGTTCGACCAACTCGTCGCGCTCGCTGATCACGCCGACCAGCTCGTCGATCTCGCGCTGCCGTTCAAGCAGGCCGTGCTCGCCACTATCGGGCGCGAACAGGGTCACGCTCTGGCGGCCGACGAGATCACCGCCGGGCGTCACGCAGCACGCGCCGCCCGAGAGCTCGCCGCGACGCGCCAGCGCGCCCGCCAGATCGGCGGCGACCAGCACCTCGCCCAACCAGTCGGCGAGAATCGCCGACGACGCCGGATCGCCGCAACGAACGCGCGCCAGCAGGCGATCGTCGGCGATCACCGCGGCGCTCGCCAGCGACGCGCCGGCGGCGGCGGGCAGCAACAAGGTCAGCTTGCTGCCTGGCCGGTCGGCGCTCCACGCCGGGTCGGCAGCCTCGGCACGCAGCGCGCCAAGGCGCTCGCGCAGGAGCGCTTCGACGGCGTCTTCCCAGCCGGCGTCGACCTGCAGCGACCGCCACAGCGCGTCGCCGGGCGGCAGCTGATGGCGGCGCAGCCAGTCGTCGAGCTTGCCGTTGCTCTGCAGGCGCTGCTGCAACTGCTGCAGCGCGATTCGCCTGGCGTTGGCCTCGGCGCGCTCCTTCTGCGCCCGCTGCACTTCGCCAAGCAGCTGCCGGCGCTGCTCTTCGAGACGCGGCAAATCGCCTTGTTGCTCGTGCTGCTGCTCCTGCGCCACCTCGATCCGCTCGTGCAACTCGGCGAGCCGCTCCTGCTGGTCGGCAAACTCACCTTCGTCGGGCGCCGGCAGCGCTGCACGCTCGCCGACCAGGCGCTCGCGCCGGCTGGCGATGATCTGCAGCGAACGCTGCGCGTGGCCGCGGTTCGCCTGCTCGACGTGCAAGCGCTGTTCGGCCTGGGCAATCGCCGCCCGCTGAGCATTGACCGCTTCGAGCGCCGCGGCGTGTCGCTCCTCGGCCAGCGGCAAGCGCTCGTGCGACGCTTCAAGGCGCAGCTGCCCCTCTTCGACGCGTCCGTCGGCGGCCGTCAGCAGCTCCTGCCAGCTCAGCTCGTCGGCGGCCAGTTTGCCGGCCTGCGTCTGCCAGCTCTGGCGTTCGTCGGTGAGCTGCGCCAGGCGCGTCTCGTATTCGCGCTGCGCTTCGCGGCGATGGCGAATTTCGGCCTCCAGCCGCGCCACCTCGGCGTTCGCCGCAAAAAGTTCGCTTTGCGCGCGATGGACGCCGTCGCTGCTCGCAAAATGCGTTTCACGCGCTTCTTCGAGGCGCGCCTCGGTATCGCGCAGCGCCGCGTTGCCGGCTTCCAGGTCGGTCGTCGCCTGTTCGACGTCGCGCGCCAGGCGTTGCCGCTCGGCCTGCGCGTCGTTGCGCCGCAGCAGCCACAGCAGTTGCTGCTTGCGCAGCAGGTCGTCGTTGTACTGGCGATACTGGCGGGCAACGGCGGCCTGGCCCTCGAGGCGCTCCATCTGCGACGCGAGTTCGAGGCGAATGTCTTCGACACGCGTCAGGTTGTCACGCGTATCGGCCAGGCGATGGCCGGTTTCCTTGCGCCTTTCCTTGTAGCGCGTGACGCCAGCTGCTTCCTCGAGGAAGACGCGCAGCTCGTCCGGCTTGGCTTCGATGATCCGCGAGATGGTGCCCTGGCCGATGATCGCGTAAGCGCGCGGACCCAGGCCGGTGCCAAGAAACAGGTCGGTCACGTCCTTGCGGCGAACGTGCTGGTTGTTGATGTAGTACTCGGACTGGCCAGCACGCGTCAGCAGCCGCTTGACCGACAGCTCGGCGTACTGTGACCACTGCCCGGCGAGGCGACCGAGGGTGTTGTCGAAGACCAGTTCGACAGCCGCCCGCGAAACCGGTTTACGCGACCCCGAGCCGTTGAAAATCACGTCCTGCATCGACTCGCCACGCAACTCCGACGCGCGCGATTCGCCGAGCACCCAGCGCACCGAATCCATCACGTTCGACTTGCCGCAACCGTTGGGGCCGACGACGCCCACCAGCTGACCAGGCAGCGCGATGCTCGTTGGATCGACAAAGGATTTGAAGCCGGCGAGTTTCAGTTTGGTCAGGCGCATGAACTAGCACTGAGGCGCTGCCTTCACGGCGGCGCTGGAAGAGATCGGAAAAAGCCCTGTCTCGAGCGAGTGCCCCCGTCCGCCAGGCTGGCAATCAGCGAATATTCCGGCGGGGCATAAAAACGGCCGCCTATAATAGCACCCTGCCTGACCGATTTGCCGGCCAGCTTGCCAGCGCCGGGCACGGCCAGCCACCCCCCGCCACCTGCAACACCACTCGGAACAAGCATGAGCGCCCCAGCAGCCGACAACCTGGACACCGCCCTGGCCACCGCCCTGGCTACCTTTCCAAACCCCGCCACGCAGCGGGATTTCCACATCCACATGGAAATTCCCGAGTTCACCTGCCTGTGCCCGAAGACCGGGCAGCCCGATTTCGCAACGCTGATCCTCGACTACATCCCCGACACGACGTGCGTCGAGCTGAAGAGCCTGAAGCTCTACATCTGGTCGTTCCGCAACGTCGGCTGCTTTCACGAGGATGTCACCAACCGCATTCTCGACGATCTGGTACGCGTCACCGAACCGCGCTACATGCAGCTGACGGCGCGCTTCTACGTCCGTGGTGGAATTTTCACAACGGTCGTCGCCGAACACCGCCAGTTCGGCTGGACGCCGCTGCCGAGGGTGCTGCTGAGCGACTTCCCGCGGCAATCGAATACCAGCGACTGGCCACGATCATGAACCCACCAAACAGCCCGCCAACAACACCCGCCAAGCCGCGGCTGACGCGCCTCGAGCAACTGCTCGGCGACGCCGCTCTCGAACAGGCGATGCCACTCGACCAGGCGCAGGCCTACCTCTGTGCCGCGCTGTCGGGTCCGCAGCCCATTCCCGAAGAACAGTGGCTGGCGGAAGTGCTGGGCGCTACGCCAGATGGCCTCGGTGAAGCCGGCCGGGAAGCCGCCGATCTGCTGCGCCTGTTGGCCGCCGAACTGCAGAGCGAACTGGCGAGCGGCGAACCGCTGGAACTGCTGCTGCATGCCAAAGAGGGCGACGAGACGGGCGCCAGCGACTACGTTTCATGGTGCCAGGGCTATCTGCACGGCATCGATAACGGCAACGAAGACTGGTTCGCGGCGCTCGGTGCCGAAGACGGCAAGGAAGACAACGACGAGGTCGCTTACCTCGACGAACAGCTATTCACGCTGTTCATGCTCACCGGCGACGCCGAGGCCGCCGCCGGAGCAGCCGGCGAAGAATGGTTCTCGGGTGAGGAATTGCGGCGCCTGCAGCTCGAAAGTGAGGAAAAGCTGCCACAGGTGATCGCCGACATCTACCGTTTCTGGATCGCCAAACGCCGCGTCAAGACCATCCGCCGCGAAGCCGCCAAAGTTGGCCGCAACGACCCCTGCCCCTGCGGCAGCGGCCGGAAGTTCAAGAAGTGCTGCGCAGCGAGCTAGCGTAGTGCTGCATTCTTGACGAAACCTTCCGCAAGCCTGAAAGCAAGGCCAGAGCAAAACATTGTGGTCGCTGAAATGGGCCTCTGCCAAAGCGCTGGCGGCCACCCTTCAAGGGTAAACGCCCCACTCGGCGAGCCTTGCCGGGTGCCACAGCCGACACGCGGCACGCACCCATACCGTCATTGCGAGGAGGCAAAGCCGACGCGGCAATCCAGCGCCGCCCTCCTTCACGGCCGATGCAGAAGCGTCGACCCGCTGCCCTTGTCGCGCCCTACAAACCAAGCCCTGTGACATAACTGATCATCACCCCGGCAGCGACCGCCGAGCCGATCACGCCGGCGACATTGGGACCCATCGCGTGCATCAGCAGGAAGTTCTGCGGATTGGCTTCCAGGCCAACCTTGTTGGCCACCCTGGCGGCCATCGGCACGGCCGATACGCCGGCCGCACCGATCAGGGGATTGATCTGGCTGCGGGTAAACTTGTTCATCAGTTTCGCCATCAGGACGCCCGACGCCGTACCAATGGCAAAGGCAAAAATCCCGAGAACGAGAATCCCCAGCGTTCGCTGATTCAGAAAAGCTTCCGAGCTCAATTTCGAGCCGACGCCCAAACCAAGGAAGATGGTGGTGATGTTGATCAGCGCGTTCTGCGCCGTGTCGCTCAAACGATCAACGACGCCACTCTCGCGCATCAGGTTGCCAAAGCAGAACATCCCCAGCAGTGGCGCAGCGGTCGGCAGAAACAGTGCGACGAGCAGCAGCAGCGCCAAAGGAAAAAATATCTTTTCCGTCTTCGATACGGTTCTGAGCTGCGTCATCTCGATCCGCCGTTCTTCAACGGTGGTCAGCAGACGCATGATTGGCGGCTGAATCAAGGGCACCAGCGCCATATACGAATAGGCCGCGACGGCAATCGCTCCCAGCAGATCGGGGGCCAGCCGACTGGCGACAAAAATCGCCGTTGGCCCATCGGCGCCGCCGATAATGCCGATCGCCGCGGCGTCCGCCAAGCTGAAGTCCATGACGTTGATGGCCGATAGCGCGACGGCACCAATCACGGTCGTGAAAATACCAAACTGCGCGGCAGCGCCGAGGAGCAGCGTTTTCGGATTGGCCAGTACGGGCCCGAAATCGGTCATCGCGCCAACACCCATGAAAATCACCAGCGGGAATACCCCCGTGGCGATTCCCGCTTCATAGATGTAGTGGAGAATGCCGCCGGGGTTGGCCATGTGGCCAGCGGCATCGAACACCGGCGCCGCGAGAAAGCCAGCGCCAGGGACGTTCACCAGAATGGCGCCAAAACCAATCGGCAGCAGCAATAATGGTTCAAAGTTCTTCTTGATTGCCAGATAGACGAGCAGCAGGCCGACCAGCATCATGACGAACTGCCCGGCCTCCAACTGATAGACACCGGAGTCCTTGAGCAAGATAAGCAGGCCATCCATGGTCTTTTATCCTATGGTCAGCAGCGCGTCGCCGACGGCTACAGCATCGCCGGATTTGACCGCCACACTGCCGACAAGCCCCGACTTCGCGGCTCTGATCTCGGTCTCCATCTTCATCGCTTCAAGAATGATCAGTATGTCGCCTTCGTTAACCCGGTCGCCAGCAGCGACTTCTACCCTGACAATATTGCCTGCCAGCGGAGATTTCATTGCTTCGCCGCCGCTTCCTGCGGCTGCCGCGACTGGTGCAGCGGCTGTGCCAGTCGCCGCGGCAATCGGTGCCAGCTGTGTAATGTCACCGCCGTCAGCGACCTGCACGACGTACGATTGCCCGTTGAGGCTGACCGTATAGACGCTGGCGCCGCCCGTCGGTGCCGCCGCGAGCGCAGGCTTGGCTGGCGCGACGTCGGCGCTGGGCGCCGGCTCAAAAGCACTGGCATTGCCGCGATTTTTCAGGAACTTCAGGCCGATCTGGGGAAACAGCGCGTAAGTATTCGGCCAACCCGTAGCGCGCCAGCGCCATTGCCGAGGCGGGTTAGCGGCAGAGGACTGATCGGAAGGCTCTGTGAAGGGGGTAGAGCCAGATGTCCTTGATCGGGAGGATCGACTTGCTGGTGGGGCATTTCTTGCCTCGCCCGGCGGTTTGACCGACCTTGATCCAGTTGGCGGCCTGGTAGCAGGTGCCGCGATGGCGGGGCGTCTCGACGAAGGTTTCGAGCAGCACGGGGCGGTAGCCGTAGCGCGCCAGCCAGTCCTTGGGCAGTTGCCGCTGCATAAGCGAGAGGATCTTGGAGGCCAGGCCCTTGCACTGGATCCAGGGCAGGATCAGAAAGCGGGCATTGTTCACCACCAGTTGCAGGTTCCTTTGTCGCTGCTCATCGTGCCAACCGATGAATTGCTCGCGCGCGGCGAGTTTCCAGGCGCTGGCGCCGAAGCTGAGCAAGGCGACCAGGGTCTCGCCGGCGAAGACGAAGTAGCGGCTCTGACTGCCCGCCATGGGCGTGTGGCCGAGATAGTGGTAGCGGGCGATGTACTCGTTCCACAGACGCGAGTTCGCCGAACCGACGACCTGATGCAGACGCAGCGGCGGCAGTTCATGCACCGGCTGGGTGAGCAACGGTTGTGGATCGGTGGCGTGAGTAGGCAGATACTCGGGTTGGCGAGGAGCGGCCCGTCGTGCCGCCGGCAGGGTGAGCAGGCCGTCGGCCTGCATACGCAGCATGGCCACCCGGCAGGTCATATCCTTCAGCTCGCCATTGGGCTTACGCCAGTCGAAGAGCTCACACACCTGGCGCGACAGTTGCGCGCGGCTGCTGCCAGGATGGGCTTCGATCAGGCGGCAGAGGGCCTGCAGTTCGTCGTCGGTAAAGTGACGCCCGCAATAAGGCTTCACGAGCTATCGATGGGACGGCTCTGATCGACCGGGATGCCACGCATCTGAGCCAGTCGATCGGTCGCCATCGCCCAGGGCAGAAAGGCACTCAAGTCCGTCGGCGGCAGGTTGCCGTTGGCGGCGCAGGCCTCCAGATACGCCGTCAGCCAGGTGCGCGGGTTGATTCCCCACAAGCGCAGCGTCAGCAGCAAGCTGAACATCGTCGCGGCGAGTGCGCCGGACCAGAGACTGCCCGACCCATAGAAGTTCTTGCGTGCGACCACCGGCGTGCGCTGTGCGCGCTCGGCGGCATTATTGTCCATCGCCACCTCGGGGCGGTCGACAAAGACGGTCAGGCCGGACCAATGTTTGCGCATGCTTCGCAGCACCTTGCTCGCCGGCATTTTGAGCGCCGGGTTCGCCAGTTCGCTTTCCCGTTGACTGGCCATTTGCGTGATCGCCTGCCGCAAGGCGCGGTCGCGTTCGGCCCACTGTACTGGGTCGCTACGGACTTCCAGGCGCCGTCCATTCAAGTGGTAGAGCTGAGCGATCTGCTCGACCCAGGCCAGTGCCCAGTCCGCGAGCTCCGGATGGGCGTTGGCCAGTTCCAGGAAATCACGCCGCTGATGTGCCCAGCAGAAAGCCAGAATGAAGTGGTCAAGAACTCGCGCGAGCTTCTTGTAGGCCGAATAGCGATCACAGATGATGACTCCTCCGGCGCTACCGGAGAGCTCCCGGATCGGCACCGCCGCCGAGCGGCTCGGGTCGAGCACGAAGTGGATGACCGATGGGCCGTGGAACACCCAGAAATACCAGCGATGTCCGACCTTCCCTTCGGTCTCGGCAAAGACCCGCCAGCGGGTCTCGTCTGCGTGCCACTGTTTCTCGCTGCGTAGTTGGCCAAGCAGTGCTTCTTCAAGCGGCTCGAACAGCGGTGCCAAGGCACGCAGTCCGCCGGCCACCGTTCCTGCCGAGAGCGTCAGTCCGTGGTCGGACAAGTCTCGCAGAAGCCGATGCGTCGGCTGGCCGTACAAGAACTTCGACAGCAGCAGGTGCACCCAGATCGACACGCCGTACTTTCCACGCGGGATCAATCGTGCCGGCGGTGGCGCGGTCAGAATACCCCGCGCGCCCGAACACTGACAGGTCCGCCGGTAGCGCCGCCGGCAGATCTTCCGGCGGTAGGCCTTGACCTCGATCTCGAGGACTTCACTGTCTTCCGTGCCGGGAAAGTCGACGTAGCCCAGACCACAGTCCGGGCAATGCGGGCAGTCGATGTCGATGACCTCGATCTGCGTCGGCAAGTGACTTTCCGGGTTCCGCCCGTGACCCGCTGCTCCCGGTTGCTGACCTCGAGCTCGCGACGATTTTTGGTCCGCCGCCGGGTTCTTCTCGGCTCCCGAAGAGCGTTCTGACTTGCGACCAAACAGGCGTTTTTGCAGATCGCGGATCTTGCCCTTGGCCTGCTCCAGTTCGCTGCGCAAGGCCGCCTCGCGCGCCGCCGCTTGCGCCATTTCCACCCGATGAGCGGCCTCCGATTGCGCCAACCGAACCAGCGCTTGTCGATGTTGGCTCCGCCAGAAGCTGGCCTCCCAGCGGAGCTTGATTTCCTGCTCCTTGGTCAACGTCACCAACACCTCGGCGAACGGCGCCACTTGGCGGTGACTTGCCGCCGATCCTCCGCCAATGATGTCCGCACCCGTGTCCATGCGCCGCATGGTGCCGGATTTCCGCTGCTGTGTCCAGTCCAGATTTCCGGTCTACCCGCCAATCGCTGACTGAACCACGCCGACCAAAAAAGCGGGGGCTACGGGTTCACCGAATACTTACAACAGCGCATAGGTCAGCACGTCGTCGATTTCCCGCTCGCCACTTTCCAGTTTGAAGTTTTCAGACTTCGCCAGCTTGCGCAGTTCGTTGGTCAGCGTCTCGATTTCGGGCTTGAGCAGATCCGCCGGACGGCAGGTGATCGGCGCCGCGCCAGCCAGCACCCGGGCCTGCAACTCCTTGTTTACCGGCGACGCGGTCGAGCCGTATTCGCCCTTGAGAACGCCGGCGGTTTCCTTGGTGATGTTCTTGTAGCGCTCGCCAGTCAGAACGTTCAGGACCGCCTGGCTGCCGACAATCTGCGAGGTCGGCGTGACCAGCGCGATATTGCCGAGATCCTGGCGGACACGCGGGATCTCCTTCAGCACCTCGGCCATCCGGTCGCTGGCGCGCTGGTCCTTGAGCTGGCTTTCCATGTTGGTGAGCATGCCACCGGGCACCTGTGCGACGAGGATACGAGCGTCAACGCCCTTGAGCTCGCCTTCGAATTTGGCGTATTTCTTTCTGACTTCGCGGAAGTAGTCGGCAATTTCGGCCAACAGATCGAGGTTCAGACCGGGATCACCGGGACGCCCTTCGAAAATGGCGTTGATCGTTTCCGTCGGCGAATGACCATAGGTCATACTCATCGACGAAATCGCCGTATCGACATTGTCAATATCGGCTTCGATGGCCTTTACCAGCGTCGGCACCGACAAACCGGTCGTCGCGTGACAATGCATATGCACCGGCAGCGAGGTCTCTGCCTTGAGCCTGCTTACCAGGTCGTAGGCATCGTAAGGATTCAGCAGCCCCGCCATATCCTTGATGCAGATAGAATGTGCGCCCATGCCCTCGAGCTGCTTGGCGAGGGTCATCCAGGTCTCGGTGTTATGCGCCGGACTGGTGGTGTAGGACAAGGTGCCCTGGGCATGCTTGCCGACCTTGCGAACGGCCTTGACCGAGCACTCCATATTGCGCGGGTCATTCATGGCATCGAAGATCCGGAAGACATCCATGCCATTGCTCGCCGCACGCTCGACGAAGCGCTCGGTCAGGTCGTCGGCGTAGTGGCGATAGCCCAGCAGATTCTGACTGCGCAACAACATCTGGTGCGGCGTATTGGGAATCGCTTTCTTGAGTTCGCGCAGGCGCTGCCACGGGTCCTCACCAAGATAGCGGATGCAGGCATCAAAGGTCGCCCCGCCCCAGGTTTCTACCGACCAGTAGCCAACCTGATCGATCTTTGCCGCGATCGGCAGCATGTCCTCCAGACGGAGGCGCGTTGCAAACAGCGATTGGTGAGCGTCTCTTAATACGACTTCGGTAATCCCCACCGGTTTTCTAGCTTTAATCATATCTGGTCAGCCTTTTCGTCTGTAGCTACAATTTGGAATCTACCTGGAGCGATGCTTGTGGATCGCCGCAGCTATAACGGCAAGAAGTATTTGATCGTTCGGTTCCCCGGACGCTACCCGCTTGTTCGGCGCCGCAGGCTTTTCGGGCAGATATTTCTGGATCAGCGACGACATTAACGAGGTCACCATCACGAGGATCGAGAGAAAGAAGAAAACGGCGCCCATACCCATAAACATCAGGGTCACGCCTTCTGCGAACAATTCTCCGGAATTCATTAATATCGCCCCTTTCAAAGGCCTGGTGAGACTCGATGTCTGCGAACCAATGGCTGCCAGCCTATCGCATTTGAAGCGATCTTGCCACTGCAGGGACCGCCGGCATGGCGAAATCGACTGCCGGCCATGATCTATCGGCGGCGCCTCTGGAAAATTATCAAATAAGCTGAAAGCATAATACAAGGCGCTGGTTTTATATATGTTTCACTTATTCAACCGATATGAATACAGACAGCCATGGAGCCGACAAAAGCCCCTAGACAGCTCCGATCGCTGCGGCAATGTACAAGAGAACGCGGGTAGCGGCCAGATAGTCCCGGAGAAGTCGAGTTTGCTGCCATGCCGGCGACACGACAACCGCGCTGCATTCCGCGGCGACACGCGGACGACGACAGCGGCGGCGCAGCGCTCAAGTGGCCGCGCGCCGCCGCTCGTCAGCAGCGCCTTCCATGCTCGCCGAGAACAAACTGGCGGCGACGATCAATGCGCCACCCAGCCAGTCGCGCGGCGCCAGCGCCTCGTCGGCCAGCAGCCAAGCGGCGAGCGCGGCAAAGCCGATTTCGGTGAGCATGATGACGATCGCCCGGTTGGCGGCGACCCGCGCCAGACCGAACTGGACGACCACGTTGGCGACCACCAGGACACCGCCGAGCAGCGCCAGCAACAGCCACAACGACGGCTCACCGGGTAGCCGCAGGCTGCCGACGCCGGCCAGCAGGAGGACCACGCCAGTCAGCGTGACGCCGGCAAAAGCGGCCATCGCCTTGATCGTGATCGGCAGATCGGCGGCACGCCGCGAGAGGACATTGAACAGGGCAAACGAAAAGCCGGCGAGCAGGCCGAGCCAATCGGCAAGTCCCTGCGGTAGTGGCAGACCCGTCGGCACGTGCCAAAGCATGATCGCCGCGCCGAGCAGCGACAGCGCGATGACGCCGACACCGGCGCGGGTCAGCCGCTCGTCGAGCAGCAGACGCGACAGCAGGACAGTCCATAAGGGCGCCAGGTAGAACAGCAGCAGGACGCGCACCACTTCGCCATTGAGCGTCGCCAGCACGTAGCCAAGGTTGCAGCCGGCAGCCGACAGCGCCAGCCAGAGCAGCGGCCACGATAGCGGCCAGCGGCCCACTTGCCGGCGAAAGAACAACCGCCCGAGAGCGAAGGCGAGACCGTAAGTGAGCGTCGACGCGGCGATGCCATCGATGCCACCGTCGCGCAGCAGCCGGTACGGGTACCAGATGACGCCCCAGATCAGCGCGCCGGCGAGCAATGCCAACACCGCCAGGCGCTGCTCGGGCGCCGCCGCAAGGCTTGCGATCGGCCGCTTGATTCCTTTCACGCTCAGTCGATGCCCCTTATAATCGCCTGCACAACCTGCCCTCCCGCGACGAAAAAACACGCCCGTGAATCCCCACCTCAGCAAGCTGCAGCCCTATCCCTTCGAGAAACTACGGCAACTCTTCGCCGGCGTCACGCCGAACCCGCAGCTGCGCGAGATCAGACTGTCGATCGGCGAGCCGCAGCACGCGACGCCAGCGTTCATCAAGGACGCGCTGACGGCCAATCTCGCCGGCCTGGCCAGCTATCCTAGCACCCTCGGCAGCGCCGAACTGCGACGCAGCCTGGCAGCCTGGCTGAAGCGTCGCTACGGCCTGCCGGAGATCGATCCGGAGACGCAGGTAATGCCGGTCAACGGCTCGCGCGAGGCCTTGTTCGCATTCGCCCAGACGGTGATCGACCCAACGCGCGGCGGCCCGCCGCTGGTCGTTTGCCCCAACCCCTTCTACCAGATCTACGAGGGCGCCGCCTACCTGGCGGGTGCCGAGCCGCGCTTTCTGAACACCCTGCCCGACAACGACTACGCTTTCGACTTCAAGGCCTTGAGCGAGTCCGAGTGGCAGCGCGTGCAGTTGTTCTACGTCTGCTCGCCGGGCAATCCGACCGGCAAGGTCCTGTCTCTCGACGACTGGCGACAGCTCTTTGCCCTCGCCGATCGTTATGGCTTCGTCATCGCCTCGGACGAGTGCTACTCGGAAATCTTCTTCGACGAGGGCGAACCGCCGCTTGGCTGCCTGCAGGCGGCCAGCCTGCTCGGGCGTGGTTTCGAGCGCCTGGTGATGTTCTCCAGCCTGTCCAAGCGCTCGAACGTTCCCGGCATGCGCTCGGGCTTCGTCGCTGGCGACGCGGCGACGCTCAAGTCCTTCCTGCTCTACCGCACGTATCACGGCAGCGCGATGAATCCGGCGGTGCAGGCGGCGAGCGCCGCCGCCTGGAACGACGAGGCGCACGTCGTCGACAATCGCCGCCGGTACGTGCAGAAGTTCGCCGCGGTGACGCCGCGGCTGCGCGAAGTGCTCGCCACGGCAATTCCCGACGCCGGTTTCTATCTGTGGGCGAGGACGCCCATCGACGACGGCGAATTCGCCCGCGCGCTACTCGCTGACTATAATGTCGTCCTTCTGCCGGGCAGCGCCCTGGCGCGCAGCGCGCAGGGAATCAACCCGGGCGCCGGCTTCGTCCGCATCGCGCTGGTCGCGCCGCTCGCCGACTGCATCGAAGCCGCCGAACGCATCCATTCATTCGTTTCAAGACTCTAGGAAACCCGCCATGAAGGCAATCGAGCAAGTGATCGACGAGGCCTGGGAAAACCGCGCTTCGCTGCAGCCCGGCAATGCCGATGACACCATCGGCCTGACCGTCGCCGACGTCCTCAAGCGACTCGACGACGGCAGCCTGCGCGTCGCCGAGAAGATCGATGGGGCGTGGGTCACGCACCAGTGGATCAAGAAGGCCGTCCTGCTCTCTTTCCGCCTGAGCGACAACGCGCTCGTCGAAGCCGGTCCGCTGCGCTATTTCGACAAGGTGCCGAGCAAATTTGCCGATTACGACGCCGAGAAGTTCGCCAGCGGCGGCTTCCGCGTCGTGCCACCGGCCAGCGCCCGGCGTGGTTCCTTCATCGGCAAGAACGTCGTGCTGATGCCGTCGTACATCAACATCGGCGCCTACGTCGACGACGGAACGATGGTCGACACCTGGGCGACAGTCGGCTCGTGCGCGCAGATCGGCAAGAACGTGCACCTCTCGGGCGGCGTCGGTATCGGCGGCGTTCTCGAACCCGTTCAGGGCAGCCCGACGATCATCGAAGACAACTGCTTCATCGGCGCCCGCTCGGAAGTCGTCGAGGGATTTATCGTCGGCGAGGGCTCGGTGGTCTCGATGGGCGTTTTTCTCGGGCAATCGACCCGAGTTCTCGACCGCGAAACCGGCAAGGTCAGCTATGGCAGCGTTCCCCCTGGGTCGGTCGTCGTCTCCGGCAGCCTGCCGGCCAAAGACGGCAGCCACAGCCTCTATTGCGCAGTCATCGTCAAGAAGGTCGACGCGCAGACGCGCGCCAAGACCAGCATCAACGATCTGCTGCGCGGCGAGTGATCGCTTGCTGATCGGCTCTTGACGCGGTGGAAAAACCGATGATCCTCGACAAGCTGTTTCAGGTGATGGCCGACCGGCAAGCCTCGGACCTCTTCATTTCCGCCGGCGTGCCGATCCACATCAAGATCCAGGGCGTCACCGTACCGGTCAATCAGCAGATCATGGAACCGGCGATGACCGACAAGATCGCCCACGAGCTGATGACTCCCGAGCAGGCGCAGACCTTCGAAGCGACCAAGGAGATGAACCTCTCGGTCGGCGTCCCCAAGCTCGGCAACTTCCGGATCAACATCTTCCGGCAGCGCGGATCGATCGCGGTTGTCGTGCGCTACATCCTCGGCAATATCCCGGCGCTCGAAACCCTGATGCTGCCGGCGACGCTCGCCGACCTGGTCATGGAAAGGCGAGGCCTGATCCTGATCGTCGGCTCGACGGGCTCCGGGAAGTCAACGACCATCGCCTCGATGCTCGATCATCGCAATATCCACACGGCGGGCCACATCCTGACCATCGAGGATCCGATCGAGTACCTGTTCAAGCACAAGAAGTCGATCGTAAACCAGCGCGAAATCGGCATGGACACGCTCGGCTGGAACAACGCCCTGAAGAGCGCCATGCGGCAGGCACCCGACTGCATCCTGATCGGCGAAATCCGTGACAAGGAAACGATGCAGGCGGCGATTGCCTACGCGCAGACCGGCCACCTGTGCCTCGGCACCCTGCACGCCAACAACAGCTATCACGCGCTCAACCGGATCATCAACTTCTTTCCGCTGGAAAGCCGCAGCGCACTGTACATGGACCTGGCGGTGAGCCTGAAGGCGATCGTTTCGCAGCGACTGGTCAAGATGAAGGAAGGCGGCAAGCTGGCGCCAGCGGTCGAAGTCCTGCTGAACAGCTATCACGTGCAGGAGCTGGTCGAGCGCGGCGACATCCCGGCGCTCAAGGAAGCGATGGAACAAAGCCTGGCGCCCGGTTCGCAGACCTTCGAGCAGGATCTTTTCCGCCTCTACCGCGGCGGCTTGATTACCCTCGAAGAAGCGCTGCGCAACGCCGACTCACCGACCAACCTGTCGTGGCTGATCAATAACAGCGACCACGTCGATCCGCCACGGGGCGATGACAAGCGTAGCGACAAGTCGTACGAACTGTCGATGACCGACCCCAGCAGCGCCTCGTTCAAGGAGTTCACGATCAGCATGAACGACGACGCCGAGGACGAATACGACGAACGCGCCAACAAGTAGCCAGCCGGCAACGACTTCCGAGGCGACCGTCGAGCTCGCCGAGCAGCTCATTGCCTGCCGCTCGGTGACTCCGCAAGACGCCGGTTGCCTGCCGCTGATCGCCGCGCGCCTGCGAGCGATCGGCTTCGACTGCGAATTTCTCGACCGCGGCGGCGTCAGCAACCTCTGGGCGCGGCACGGCCACGGCAGCCCGCTGCTGTGCCTGGCCGGCCACACCGACGTCGTTCCCAGCGGCCCAGCGAGCGAATGGCACAGCGACCCGTTCACGCCGCAACGGCGCGATGGCCTGCTCTACGGCCGCGGCGCCGCCGACATGAAGGGCTCGCTGGCGGCTTTTGTCGTCGCCGCCGAGGACTTCCTCGCGAGCGCACCCGAACACGGCGGTACGCTGGCCTTGCTGCTCACTTCCGACGAGGAAGGCGACGCCATCGACGGCACGGTCGTCGTCACCGAGGCGCTACGCCAGCGCGGCGAGTTGATCGATTACTGCATCGTCGGCGAACCGACGGCGGTAAACACGCTCGGCGACACGATCAAGAATGGCCGCCGCGGTTCGCTGTCGGCGAAGCTGACCGTCAAGGGCGTGCAGGGCCACATCGCCTACCCACAGCTGGCGAAGAACCCGATCCATCTGGTGGCGCCGGCGATTGCCGAACTGGCGCAGACGATCTGGGACCAGGGCAACGAATTCTTCCCGCCGACCACCTGGCAGGTCTCGAACATGCACGCCGGCACCGGCGCCAACAACGTCATCCCCGGCCGCGTCGACATCGACTTCAACTTCCGTTTCGCGACCGCCAGCAGCCCCGCCGACCTGCAGGCGCGAACCTGCGCGCTGCTCGACCGGCACGGGCTGTCGTATGACATCGCCTGGACGCTCGGCGCCAAACCTTTCCTCACCGGCCGTGGCGCGCTGATCGACGCGGCGCTGCACGCGATCCGCGTCGAAACCGGCGTCGAAGCCGAGCTGTCAACCAGCGGCGGCACCTCGGACGGACGCTTCATCGCCGAAATCTGCCCGCAGGTGATCGAGATCGGTCCGGTCAACGCCAGCATCCACAAGGTCAATGAATGTGTTGAAATCGCCGCCCTGCCCCGACTCGCCGCCATCTACCGCGGCATTCTCGAACAGCTGCTGCCGCGCCATGTTTGAGCAGGCACAAAGCGAACTGCTGACGCTGCGCGACGTGCTGCGCTTTGCCGTCAGCCGCTACAACGAGGCCGGCCTTTTCTTCGGGCACGGCGCCGACAACGCCTGGGACGAAGCCGCGTACCTGCTGCTGCACAGCCTGCACCTGCCGCTCGATCGCCTCGAACCTTTTCTCGACGCGCGCCTGACCAGCGATGAACGCCGGCTCGTCCTGCAGGCCGTCGAGCGACGAATCAGCGAGCGCCTGCCGGTCGCCTACCTGAGCAACGAGGCCTGGCTCGCCGGCTATCACTTCTACGTCGATCAGCGCGTCATCGTGCCGCGCTCGTTCATCGCCGAACTGCTGCAAGAACAACTCGCACCGTGGATCGAAGACCCGGAGCGGGTGGCCACCGTTCTCGACCTGTGCACCGGCTCGGGCTGCCTGGCGATCTTCGCCGCCCACGCTTTCCCGCAGGCCAGCGTGGACGCCGTCGATATCTCGCCCGACGCGCTCGCCGTCGCCAGCCGCAACGTCGCCGATTACGAACTCGGCGAGCGCATTCGCCTGGTCGAAGGCGATCTTTTTGCCGGCGTCAGGAGCCGGCGCTACGACCTGATCGTCAGCAATCCGCCCTACGTCAAGGCCGAGTCGATGGCCAGCCTGCCCGCCGAGTATCGCTGCGAACCCGCACTGGCGCTGGCCAGCGGCGAAGACGGACTCGATCTGACGCGCGCCATCCTCGCCGCCGCGCGCACGCAGCTCAGACCCGGCGGGCTGCTGGTCGTCGAGATCGGCCACAACCGCGAACTCCTCGAGGCGGCTTTCCCGGAGACGCCGTTCACCTGGCTGGATACCTGCGCCGGCGATCAGTACGTCTTCCTGTTGCATCGCGACGACTTGCCGTGAGCCGCTGCCAGCAAGCGCTGCGCGACGGCGTGCTGGCCACCTGGCGGCGCCTGCTGCTGAGCTTCGCCGTGCTGGCGCTGCTCGGCTGCAGCCAGTCGATACCGCTGGCGCCGCTACCGGCGGGCAGCCGCGTCCTGGCCTTTGGCGACAGCATCACCTTCGGCACCGGTGCCGCTGTCGGCGACGACTATCCCCGTCACCTGGCGGCGCGCAGCGGCTGGCAGGTGCATAACGCCGGCATTCCCGGCGAGACCGCCGCGACAGCGCGCGGCCGCATCGACGCGGCGATCGCCGAGGCCCGGCCGGCGCTGGTGATCGTCGAAATGGGTGGCAACGACTTCCTGCGACGACGCCCCGAAGCGGCGGTCAAGGAAGACCTGCGCGCCATCGTCGCGTCGATCCGAGCGTCGGGAGCGCAGGTCGTCCTGGTCGCCGTACCGAAGTTCTCGCTGCTCGGCGCGGCCACCGGCCGCCTGCCCGATTCGCCGATCTACGCCGAGCTGGCCAAAGAAGAAAAGCTGCCGCTGGTCGCCGGCGTGCTCGCCGAGACGCTGTCCGACCCGGCGCTGAAAGCCGACCCCATACACCCCAACGCCGACGGCTACCGGAAACTCGCTGACGGCATTGCCGAGCAACTGCAACGCGCCGGCTTGCTGAGCAAGCGCTGAACACCGAAGGCGGTGAATGGCGAAGGCGGGCGCAAGCGCGCAGCGGCAGAACCACATGGACCCACCGATGACAACCGAAACGCCACAGAGAATCCATCGCCACGACTACACGCCGCCGCCATTTTTGGTCGACGACGTCGAACTCGACGTGCATTTCAACGCCGGCGAAGTGCTGGTCGACAGCCAGCTGCGCCTACGCCGCAATCCGGCAGTAGCGCCCGGCGCCGACCTGCAACTCGACGGTCAGGGGCTCGAAACGATCGCCGTGGCGATCGACGGAAAGCCACTGAGCAAGGACGACTACAGATGCAGTGAGTCGCTGCTGCGCATCGCCAACGCGCCAGACGCGCTGACACTGCGCACGCAGGTGCGCATCGACGCCGACCACAACAGCAGCCTGTCGGGGCTCTTTCGCTCGAAAGACGGCTATTTCACGCAATGCGAAGCGCAGGGTTTCCGGCGCATCACCTGGTTCCCCGATCGCCCGGACATCATGTCGCGCTACCGCGTCACGCTGCACGCCGACAAGGCCAGCCTGCCGGTGCTGCTCGGCAACGGCAACCCCGCCGGCAGCGGCGACGAGGGCGACGGCCGCCACTGGGCGCGCTGGGACGATCCCTTCGCCAAGCCCTGCTACCTGTTTGCCGTGGTCGCCGCCCGCCTCGACGTGCTGCGCGACCAATTCACCACCTGCAGCGGCCGCACAGTCGAACTGGCGGTGTTCGTCGAAGCCGGCAAGCTCGACCAGTGCGCGCACGCCATGGACGCGCTCAAGCGCGCGATGCGCTGGGACGAAGAAGTCTTCGGACTCGAATGCGATCTCGATCACTACATGATCGTCGCCGTCGGCGACTTCAATATGGGCGCCATGGAAAACAAGGGGTTGAACGTCTTCAACACCAAGTACGTCCTCGCCCGCGCCGACACCGCCACCGACAGCGACTACCAGAACATCGACCGCGTCGTCGCCCACGAATACTTCCACAACTGGACCGGCAACCGCGTCACCTGTCGCGACTGGTTCCAGCTGTCGCTAAAAGAGGGCCTGACGGTCTTCCGCGACCAGGAATTCGGCGCCGACATGCACAGCCGCGCGGTCGTCCGCATCCGCGACGTGCGCACCCTGCGCGCCGCCCAGTTCCCCGAGGACGCCGGCCCGATGGCGCACCCGGTGCGCCCCGATTCGTATATCGAGATCAACAACTTCTACACCAGCACGGTCTATGAAAAGGGCGCCGAAGTCGTGCGCATGATCCAGACGCTGATCGGCCAGGAAGCGTTCCGGCGCGGCATGGACCTCTACTTCGAACGTCACGACGGCCAGGCGGTGACCTGCGACGACTTCGTCGCGGCGATGGCCGACGCTTCCGGAGTCGACCTGACACAGTTCAAGCGCTGGTACGCATACGCCGGCACGCCGCACCTGCACGCCAGCGGCAGTTACGACGCCGAGCACCGCCGTTACACGCTGACGCTGGCGCAGTCGCTGCCATCCGCCGCGCCGACAGCAAGCAGCGACGACTCGCCGCTGTTCCACATGCCGGTGGCGATCGGCCTCAACGGCGCGCACGGCGAAGACCTACCGCTGCTGATCGCCGGCGAGGGCAGCGCCGCCGGCAGTGGCTGCACGACGCGCGTCGTCTCCCTGACCGAGCGCGAGCAGCAGTTCGTCTTCGAAGACCTCTCAGACGCTCCCGTCGCCTCGCTGTTGCGCAACTTCTCGGCGCCGGTGATTCTCGACTTCGCGTACAGCGACGAAGAACTGACGCAGCTGCTGGCGCACGACAGCGACCCCTTCAACCGCTGGGAGGCCGGCCAGCGTCTGGCCAGCCGGCTGCTCCTGGCGACCGCCGACGAACTGGCGCTCGGCCGCCAGGCGCTCTGGCCACAAGGCATCATCGACGCCGTCGCGCGGCTACTCGAGCACGCCGACGACGACCCCGCCTTCGCCGCCGAAGCGCTGACCTTACCTGGCGAAGCGACGCTGGCCGAGCACATGACGCGGGTCTACCCCGACGCGCTGCACGCCGCGCGCAACGGCCTGCGCCGTTTTCTCGCCGAACAACTGCGCGCGCCGCTACTGCACACCTACCAGTCGCTGGCCGCCAGCGGCCCCTACCAGCCGACACCGGCCGACGCCGGCCGGCGAGCGCTGCGCAACGTCTGCCTCGGCTACCTCGGCGAACTCGACAGCGACGAGACGCGCCGCCTGGCGATGGCGCAGTTCGCCGCCAGCGACAACATGACCGACCAGTTCGCCGCGCTGGCGACGCTGGCGCAGGACGACTGCCCCGAACGCGTTCGCGCGCTCGCCAGCTTCTACGAGCGCTGGCACGACGAAGCGCTGGTGGTCGACAAGTGGCTGTCGGTCCAGGCGGCGAGCCGTCTGCCCGACACGCTGGCGGTGGTCAAGGGCCTGCTCGAGCACCCGGCCTTCGATCTGCGCAACCCCAACAAGGTCTACGCGCTGCTCAACACCTTCGGCAACAACCACGTCCGTTTTCATGCCGCCGACGGCAGTGGCTACCACTTCCTCGCCGAGCAGATCGCTCGCCTCGACCGCCTCAACCCGCAGGTCGCCGCGCGTCTAACGCGGCGCTTCGATCGCTGGCGCAAGTTCGACGAAGCCCGCCAGCAACACGCCAGACTCGCCCTCGAAAAGCTGCGTTCGCTCGACGGCCTGTCGTCCGACGTGCGCGAGATCGTCGGGCGAGCGCTGGATCAGTAAGCCGCATTCCGACCTGTCGCAAAGCCAGCGCGCAGTGCAGCAGGGGAAACGGCAGCCGAGGTAGAAATTGGCCAGATAGTGCTTGAGCGCGGCCGATCGCCTCTGTATAATTCGCCGCTTCAGCAAGGCAAGGCGCCCGTAGCTCAGTTGGATAGAGTACTTGGCTACGAACCAAGGGGTCGGGCGTTCGAATCGCTCCGGGCGCACCAATAGATTCAAACACTTAAGCCACCTCCAAGGTGGCTTAAGTGTTTCTGGCAAGCGGTTGCATGAAAATGTGCCCAACAAAGTGCCCAACAGATGAGTAGGCTTGGACCTTGACCTAATCGTCCGCATGAATAAGCACTCGGCAGTGAATCTGTTCCACCCAGCCCCAAAGTGACGAGTAATGACGGGTGTCGCGCGGAAGCAAGGCTTGGCCCCCCCCCGGGACGAATCCCCTATTCGTCAGCCACACCCAAGAGCAAGAGCCACCAAACCCGGTCGCCAATAGATCCAGCGAGTCCCGTCTGGTACGGCATACGTAAAGCCGTGAAGTGGTGGCATTGGCAGGCCCGTTTGAGGCGACGGCGTGCGCCGACAAGCTCTTGTGCACTCAGCGGTTCGGACCGCTCGACCGAAAGGGGCAGCACACGGGTTCCAGGATCGTGGGGGACACGTCCGCGCAGTCAACACGGATATGCGCATTGCGCCTGAATTGCGCGAGCCCGGCTTTGATCCCGTCAACGCGCGGACGGCCACGAACTACCGAAAGTTCGCTACGCCACGAAACAGTTACCCACCCTCAGCGCCGTATGAGATTAGTGAGAATTATTGAAGATGGCTGCTTCTAGAGCGGCGTTCACGAGTTCGGCGAAGGGCCCACCTGACCGAACCGACTCGCCCGGATCTGCTCGCTGATCCACGTCTGCACCTCAGCCTCGACCCATCCCGACGAGCGCCCGAGCTTGATCTGTTTTGGAAATTCGCCCCGCTTGATCTTGTCGTAAATCGACGATCGGCCAAGCCCTACCATGGCCTTGACCTGGGGAAGACGTATCAACCGTTGATTCATAGCATCACCTCACGTTCCGTCGGACAGACCCGATTAACCCGCGCCAGGAATCGATTTCATGAGTCGACTTTAGTACGGCGACGAGAGAATCACGGTGCCGAAATGCGAACTTTTCGTGCGCATTTCGCACGGCGCGGGACGCTGGCGGTGAATGGTGGAGGGCAATTGCTCTACGAGGGATGCGGCGATCAAGCAGGAGCGCCGGTGCCGATTGCTCGCAGCGAGTGTCATTCTCCTGACGGCACCAAGCGGCCTCTAACCGATCCACAAACCGACGACAGGCCGGTGTTTGAATTGGCCTGGCATTCACTCCCTGGGCAAAGACGTCGACAGAATTTGATCATCGCCACCGAGGTTGTGCAGGCAGCGCCACCACCAGAACCGTCTAGCTGTTGTTGCCTTCGCCTTTGCCAGCCACTGCTTGCTTGAAGACGGCACCCGCAGAAAACTTGGGCACCGTCGTGGCGGCGATGTTGAGCTTCTCGCCGGTTTTCGGGTTCTTGCCTTCGCGAGCCGCGCGCGGTGCCGCTTTGAAAGAGCCAAAGCCCACCAGTGTCACCGAATCGCCGTTGGCGACCGCTGCCACGATTTCTTCAAGCAGGACATCGACGGCACGGCCCGCGGCCACTTTGGACAGATCAGCTTTGCTCGCCAGCGCTTCAATCAGCTCGGACTTGTTCATCAAGGTACTCCCTGTTGGTGGTTATTGAGGGCCCGATTCTCGCATCATTGCCGCCGGCGACTCACCCGAAAGCACGCGTGACGCCGCGTCAAGGTCGATCCCTTCACTTGGCGGCTGTCCGTCACGACACAGATTGAGCTCGTAGCGAACGGCAAATGGAATCCGCTTGCCATCCTTGGTCGGCACTTCGTCCTGGATCAGCGTGGCCTCCAGGCGAGCACAACCGGCCTCGGCAAACTTCCTCAGTGTTCTGACCTTAACCCGCACCGGCGAAAACGACCGCGTCTGCCCCTTGAAGAACTCCGCCATCCGCCCACTCAGCTCCTCGTCGGATCGACCATCGGGCGCATCGATCGCCGCGATCAGAACCTGCTTCAGATCGGCAGCAACAACGTCTGTGGTGCCGAGCAGAGCCAGCACGGACAGCGCCATCGCAAGCTTTTTCAGACGGATCTTCCTCGCGCTGGTAGCCGAAGTTCTGCTGTATGTCTTTGTATTTTTTTAAATAACGGTGGATGAAGCGAGATCGGCTTCTGCCTACGCAGCGCGCTTCTGGGCTTTTGGCTTGAGGGGGAAGGCAAGGCCAATGGCACCGAGGATCTGTGCCTGTTGCTCGTCCGGGCGCGGCAGGTGAGTGTGACGCTGACCGTTGCGGTCGGTGCTGTAGAGGTAGGTCAGTCGTCCGAGCGCCAGTAGGGCGTCGTCCGAGGTAATGGCGGTACTACTGCTTTCGGTCGTGCCGAAGGCCTGACGCAGCCCCGCTTCAAACTGTCGGGTGATCTTCAACGCCAGCATCGCCACGAACACATGCGCTTTGGTGCGCTCGGCCTTGCGCAGGAAGATCGGACGGATTTCCAGGAAGGCGGTCTTCACGGTGCGGAAGTTGCGCTCGACTTTTTGCAGGTCCCGATAGCGCGCATCGACCGTCTTGGCATCCATCATGTCCACCGGCACGTTCGTTTCCAGGAGGTAGCAGCCGTCGAGCAGAGCGTCCTGCGCTTTGGCCTCCTCGTCGATAGACCAGACAATGACGCGTTCCTCCAGCGTCAGCGTGACAAACCCGCTGAGCTTGTGGCGCTTGGCCCAGTTCTGCAGGGCGGCCAGGCCTGTCGCGGCGCTGGCGCGGGTGGAGTCCTTGACGAAGGCGTTACGTGCGGTGATCTTTGCCTGCAACTGGGTCAGCTTGTCGTCCCGCCGCCGCTCCTCGCGTACCCGCACGGTATCGTTGCGGCGCACGATCAGGCGCTTGTCGCCGTGCTCCACCTCGCACAGATGCGCGTCGAAGAGATCCGTCTGCAACACGCCCTGCTTGAGAAAGGTACGCACCTGGGCGTCAATATAACGAAAGCCCTGCGCCGACAGCGCCGCTTTCCCCTTGGCTTTGATCATCCCCCGGTCGCCGACCAGCACCACCTCGGCCAGGCCGAATTGTTCTTTGAGAATCGTGATCTGACTGGCCACCGTCGTCGGGTCCGCTGTGTTGCCTTCGAAGACTCGCACAGCCAGGGGCTCCCCGTCCTCCGCGGTCAATAAACCGATGACGATTTGCTGCTTGCCCCGCTTGCCGTCGCGGTTGTAACCGTACCGCCCCAATTCGTTGCATTCCCCTTCAAAGTAGCTCGAGGTGACGTCGTAGAGCACCAATACCGGTGGCTGGCCCTGTTGTTTGACATAGGCCTGGTACAGCTCGCGCTCAATGCGCTCCTGCTGGCTCGCCAGCCAGTCCAGCGCCGCGTAGAGATCATTCTCATCAAAGTCGTCCACCCCCAGCACGCTGGCCACCGCGTGCTGCTGCGCCCAGCGCACCGCCGACAACCGCGACCCACCATGCGCGATGCGTGCCAGAATCAGGAACAAGTTGAGCTTGCTTTCCGGGGCCGTGCCCAGCACCCGCGTGATGCCCACCTGGTCAGCCAGATGCTTGAGCGCAAACAGAACACCGAAAATCTCACCACTGGTCATCTCCCCGGACCAATCGTCGAACTCGCCTTTCACCAGACGTTCCATCGCGGTGATCTGCTCCGCAGACCAATTCGTCAGATTGGCGATAGTCCGTGTGCAGACCTTGCCCCCCTCGCGATACGATTCGCGAAGCAGAATGGCTGGCCTAGACTTGCGGTTGGGGATGTGGGCGATGTACATGCCGACACTTAACAATATAACGACATGTTTGTAAAGCCGTAAATACATTGTTACATGCCTACGCGTTCGGGCGATTTATGGCTTACTTCAATTACATCAACGACTTACATTGATGGTGCGTGGAAGATCCGTCAGAGGTGCTTTCATCGAATCATCTCCCCGAGAGAATGCACGCCATCCACCTGTCCAAACGCATCGCGCTGCCCTCGCCCGGACAGAAAAGCGTGCTCAGTCATCACCGGTTATAGTAGCTATTGACGCGCTGCTCGACGGTGCCCCGGACGTTCTGCCCGATCGACGACGCAGTAGGTACGCGCACGCTGGCCGTGACTTCCGCGATGAACTCGCTCAGGTCGATGCGCGAGAAATCGAGCCGTTCGAACTCCGCAGGTGTGAATCCGGAACAATCCGGATGCCTGCCGCTTCCCCAGCTCTTGCCGATCTGTCCCCTGCCCTGTTCATTGATCAACCGGGCCAGGCGAGAATTGAAGCAGCAATACGACTGGGTCTGCTCGATGCACGTCCTGATGATCGGCACCCGGACCGAGCAGAAGGACCCCACCGCGACACAGAGATTGGCATCACGGTGCATCGCCAGCAGTTGCTCGGCCTGATCACACGAGAGCAGGTCCGAGAGCAACTCGAGGGCCACCGCCACGGCTAACGAGTAAGGATCGAAATAGAAGTTGAAGCTGCCCAGCGACCCGATAGAAAAAATCGGCCCGCCGAGCAGGCCACTGGTCATTGTCCCGGTGGACAAGGTCAGCCCATAGAAACTGAACGACGGCTGGAAATTCGTCGGCGTAAACAGCACCTCGGACGAAATCATCGCTTTCGCGCCCGCTTCGAGATAGCCCGCGTACTGCGGGTACATGAAATCGAAGACGTACTTGCTGCCTGCGTTCACCGCCAGCTGCCCTCCCGCATACGCCCCCTGGATCGCCGCCGACATCAGCGCGTTGTTGCTTTTCGCCGCGCCACCGCCGCCCTTCTTGCAGCAGTTCACCAGACCAAACAGCTTCTTGCGACACTGCTCCGTGACGCCCGTGAACAGCCGCTGATCGCCGCCATAGACCCCCGCTTCGCGCGCCGCCTCCAGCGTGGCCATGATCTTGCCGAAATCCTCATCGGCCGGATGACTCGTGTCGAAGCAGTTACCGCCCTGGCAGAACGCCGCCTGATCGCACACCGTGCGCTGCGTCTGGACCGCCGGTGAGGTCTGGCACGAGTAGGTGCGCTCGTTCAGGTCGCAAGCGCCCGACGGCAGACGATCAACACAATCGCTGCCCACCTGGGTGCATCCCCGGTCGATCAGTTCCTGACAGTCATCGCTCAGCGCTGTCGCGGCGCAGGTGTAGTCCTCCGACCACGCCCAGCAGGAGTCGCCCGCACTTTGGGCCCGTTCCGGCAGCGGCGAGACGCTGTCCAGGCAGACCTGCAGGCCGTTGATCGTCTTGCACGGCGTGTTGGACGAAGCCGCTACGCGGAGGAAACCCCGGTGCTGTCGTCGCGTTGACTCAAGATGTGACCTCGCCCCTCATCCGAGGGATGTTCATGACGAATGCGAGGTTACCGCAAGATGGAAGAGATGTCCCCTGTCGCAACGACGATTTTTGACACGAACTACGAGCTGCACCAGAAGCACCTGAAGCTCAAGGGCTTGCAGCCGAAGACGATCGACGCGTATTCGCGCGCGGTCCGCCGGGTGGGAGATTACTTCGCTCATCAGATCGACGATCTGAGCGAGGCCGACCTGTTGGATTACTTCGCCGACCTGCGTGAGACGCACTCCTGGAGTTCGCTCAAGCTCGATCTGTACGGGCTCAAGTTTTACTACGAGCACGTGCTGAAGAAACCCTGGGTGGCGCCCGGTCTGATCAAGCCGCCGCGCTCGCTGCGCCTGCCGGACATCGTCACGGTCGAGGAGACCGAGCGGATTTTTCTGGCCACGCAGGTGCTCAGTTACCGCGTTTTCTTCTTCACCCTCTACAGTCTCGGCCTGCGCCTGGGCGAAGGCTTACGGCTGACGGTCGCCGACATCGACGGCGCGCGCGGGCGGGTGCATATCCGCGATGCCAAGGGCAACAAGGATCGCCTGGTGCCGCTGCCGACGGCCACCTACCGACTCCTGCGTTGTTTCTGGCAGCGCCACCGTAATCCCGTTCTGCTGTTTCCCAATCGCCGCGGCGGCTTGCCAGGTGCGAGCAGCGCCAGGACACCGCTCAATCGCAGCGGCGTTCAGAAGGCACTGCGGGCGGTGGTCGAATCCTGCGGGCTAAAAAAAACATTTCGCCGCACAGTTTGCGTCACGCCTATGCCACGCACCTGATCGAGGCGGGCGTCGAGCTCACCGAGGTGCAGAGCATTCTCGGCCATCACTCGATTCTCACGACGGTTCGCTACACCCATCTGACGGATCAAACCCGGCATCACGCCATCGACCGCATCAACGCGCTGATGGACCGCTTTTGTCTGAGCAAGGGGACGCCGCGATGATCCGCCTCGGCTCTGTCATTGCCGAATTCGAAGCGGACTTCATGACGCAATTTCGCCACCGCCTGAGCTTCGATCAGCTTCGGGCACTCTCGGCGATGCGCGATTGCCGCGGCCCGGCCAGCCCGATGATGCAGCTCCAGTGCGAAGGCTGCGATCAGCAAAAACTCGTTCCGCATTCCTGCGGCCATCGCCTTTGCCCGCACTGCCAGCACCACGAGAGCCAGCAATGGCTGGAACGTCAGATAGAGCGCCTCGTCCCGGCCGACTACTTTCTGCTGACCTTCACGCTGCCGGCCGAATTGCGCGGGCTCGCTGCGGCGCACGCCGACGTCGTCTTCGATGGCTTGATGCGCTGTGCCTGGGAAACGGTGCACCGCTTCAGTCAGAACGACCGGCAGTTGCAGGGCACGCCCGGCGCCATCGCGGTCCTGCACACGCACTCGCGTCGGCTCGACTTCCACCCGCATGTCCATCTCGTCGTCCCCGCGGCAGCGATCGATGCCGCGAAGCAGCGCTGGCGACGCAAGCGGCGCGGCAAGAACGGCACCTACCTGTTCAACGAGAAGGCGATGGCCAAGGTCTTCCGGGCCAAAATGCTGGCGGCGATCGAGGCGGCCGGCATTTGCCTGCCGGCGTCCTATCCGCGGGAATGGGTAGCGCACTGCAAATCGGTGGGCAGCGGCGAGAAGGCCCTGATCTACCTCGGTCGTTACCTCTACCGCGGCGTCATCCGTGAACAGGACATCCTCGCTTGTAAGGATGGGCGGGTGAGCTTCCGCTACCGCAACGCACAAACCGGCAAGTCGGAAAAGCGCTCGCTAGCCGGCGCCGATTTCCTCTGGCTGATCCTCCAGCACGTGCTACCCAAGGGCTTTCGCCGCGCCCGCAATTTCGGCTTCCTGCACGCCAACTGCAAGCGCCTGATCAGTTTGCTGCACCGCTTGCTGAAGTTCGATCCCAGCCGCTTCACGCCGCCGCGCAAGGAGCGGCCAGCGATGCTTTGCCCGTGCTGTGGCTCCGTGATGTCAATTGTCCGGACGCGTATTCGATCAACATCGCCCGCCTTCGTCGCTGCTCCACCGCTCGTCGCGATCGCTGCCTGATCGTGTAAGCCGCCTTCACAGCGCTGTCCGGCCGCCTTTGGGACTTCAGTTTCCCCAAGCTGAGTGACGGGGTCGCCCGGAGTTCAGTGGCCGGGACGCCAAAACGGCCGGATTTGCGCGATCTTCGCTGACGGTGCCGCAGCGCGCGGCGACGGCCCGCTCCCCGCCCTTCGGCATTCATGCCTGCGGGGTAAATCCAAAAAAGATATTTGCAGAGGGCGCGCCCAGCGCTCCGGCCCGGGCTCGTCCAACAAACGGATCAGATCGTGGCTTCGCACGATCTATCCTTATTCGTTGCACTGCAAATCGGTGGGCAGCGGCGAGAAGGCCCTGATCTACCTCGGTCGTTACCTCTACCGCGGCGTCATCCGTGAACAGGACATCCTCGCTTGTAAGGATGGGCGGGTGAGCTTCCGCTACCGCAACGCACAAACCGGCAAGTCGGAAAAGCGCTCGCTAGCCGGCGCCGATTTCCTCTGGCTGATCCTCCAGCACGTGCTACCCAAGGGCTTTCGCCGCGCCCGCAATTTCGGCTTCCTGCACGCCAACTGCAAGCGCCTGATCAGTTTGCTGCACCGCTTGCTGAAGTTCGATCCCAGCCGCTTCACGCCGCCGCGCAAGGAGCGGCCAGCGATGCTTTGCCCGTGCTGTGGCTCCGTGATGTCAATTGTCCGGACGCGTATTCGATCAACATCGCCCGCCTTCGTCGCTGCTCCACCGCTCGTCGCGATCGCTGCCTGATCGTGTAAGCCGCCTTCACAGCGCTGTCCGGCCGCCTTTGGGACTTCAGTTTCCCCAAGCTGAGTGACGGGGTCGCCCGGAGTTCAGTGGCCGGGACGCCAAAACGGCCGGATTTGCGCGATCTTCGCTGACGGTGCCGCAGCGCGCGGCGACGGCCCGCTCCCCGCCCTTCGGCATTCATGCCTGCGGGGTAAATCCAAAAAAGATATTTGCAGAGGGCGCGCCCAGCGCTCCGGCCCGGGCTCGTCCAACAAACGGATCAGATCGTGGCTTCGCACGATCTATCCTTATTCGTTGTCCGTGCAGGTGTGCGCGGCGTGGACGCAGTTGCTGCTTTCCGACAGCGAGGTGCAGCCGCTGGTGTCGAGTGTGTTCGAGGTGATGGTGTACGAGGTGTCGAGTTGCACGACCGTCGGCGGGTTCGTCGCCGCCGCCACGTTGGTGCACCGATACTGGCGCGTGTATTGATTGCACGACCCGTCAAAGGCCGTGCTGTCGCACGTTGAAGCCGCCAGGGAACAACCCGCGGTGGCCTTGATCGCCGCGCAGTAATCGAGCGGGTTGTCGGCAATGCACGAATAGTCATCCTGATAGCGCCAACAGATCGCCGTGGAATTCAGCCCGCCTTCCGGCGGCTTGACGCCAGCAAGGCAAACTGTGGCCCCACTGGCATCCAGCTTGCACGGCGTCGAATCGACACAGGTATGCGCCGCCAGCCGGCAGCGCGCATTCTGCGCATAGCTGCTGCAGGCACTGGCGTCGGCAGCGTCGGTGAGCAGCGTGTAGCTATTGCTCAAGCGCAGCGTGTTGCTCGGCTCCCCCTGATCGGTGCCGCACTGGAAAGTCTTGCTGTAGGTGTTGCACGTCCCGTTGAACGCCGTGTCGCTGCAGGTCGAACCGATCTGCCCGCAGCCTGCCGTGGTCAGCGCGGCGCAGTAGTCGATCGCCTCGGGCTTGATGCACGTGTAGGTGTCCTGATACTCCCAGCAACCGCCGACTTGTGCGAGCGTCACCACGATGCCGGAGATCGTCTTGCTCGCGCTGCTATCGACACAGGTCGAACTCGCCAGCTGACAGTCGCCGGCGATCGCCCGGCCAGCGAGAGTCATGGCGAACAGCATCGCAAGCAATGCCTTCATCACTGTGCTCGCTGCTGCAAGCTGGCGCACTCGCTCGACCGCCAACTGCTGACCGTCGTGGACATCGGCAGCTGCAGCGCAGCCCCGGTGCCGCTGCCGCCGGCAGAGTTGCAGCCGGCACTGACGTTGCGCACTGAGGGTGTGCAGGTGGTCGCGCTGCAGCTGACGCTGAAATAGACGTAGAGATGGCAGCCATAACCCAGATCGCTGACGTAGTGATCGCTGATCGATTGACCCGGCGCGACCGCCACCGGAAAACGACCGTAGCTGCCATCCCAGGAATAACCCAGCGGGCGATAGTCGAAGCGATTGGCACCGTCGCCGGAACGGTAGGGTTCCACCTCGTACGATCGGCCATCGCTGCCGCAATAGATGTTCATCGCCATGTACGGATCGACGCAGTGGCCGCAATCGACGAAGGCCGTGCGCCCGAGCCAGACACCGGGCGTGCATTGGCCAAATCCGACAGTGACGGAGACCCCTCGCCGACAACTCAGCGACTCGTAGCCCTGCACGGTCTGATTGCACTGGTAGCGGTAGCGGGTATCGACCGCGATCTGTTGGCCAATGACGCAGGAGGCATTGCTCACCGATTGCATCTGTTCAACGCACTGGTAGCGGTGATGCTGATCGACGCTGATCTGCCGCGCGGTCGAACAGAAAGCGCTGCTCACCGGCCGGTAGTCATTGCAGGTTTCCTTGCTGAACGACGCGGGCTGGGTCTCGGTCACCACCCGGCACTGTTCGGCAGGATTCCCGGCGGTGATGCCGGTGCCGCTCATCGTGGGATTGCGGACCAGCGCTCGGGCACGACTGATCAGCGGATCGTTGGCGCGATCGATCGAGAACGCCGGTCGCACCGCCGGGTTGCGCGCCACAAAATTGACGGCGTCACACTCCTGCCGCCGGTAGGAATCCACTTCAGGGGCCTGGCTAGCGCAGTCGATGATCTTGGCCGCCCCCGGCCCCGACAATTGGCCCTGCCCCGCCTGGAACACTTGTGATTGGGGAGTGGGCTGTCCGAACCCCGGCACGGTCGCGGCGCCGGTGCCGTTGCCGATTCCCTGGAAGGCGCTGTCGATCGTGCCGGCGCCCAGCGCTTTGCCCTTGGCAAACGCGCTGCTCGCAGCATCTCCCTGCGCCCAGGCACGACTTGCCAGGAGCAGCGCGATGAGCAGCCAGTACCGCTTGCTCATCGCCGTGATCCCGAGAGTCGTGAGGCATAGCGGCGCGCCACATCGGCCCACGCCGGCGCCTGTCGCTCGATGAGATCGAGCGCATAGTCCTGTGTGACATCACCGTCGACGCGGATGAAGCTCGACACCGGGGCGCAGCCGTCTTCGCCGATCTTTGACGCCTGGCCGGATCGCGCCAGCACCAGTGCCGGCACCTGGTGCACCTTGAACTGCTTGAAGGCCGGTGGATGAATGATCGCCGTGACCTTACGGTCGCCGACCAGTCGCGCGATCTCCTCACCCATCCGCGTGAGCGAATTCCCGTGAAGTCCGCGCAGGACCAAGACGGCGCCGGATTTCTCTGCCTGGCTGACGATTCGCTGCAGCGTTTCCTTCGGCAACGAAAAGGAAACAAACACCATCAACTCCGGGACATCCTTGCCCGGTGCCGAGCTTGGTGGGGCCTGGCGGTAGGTCTCAGCCATCCGGGCAATGTCGGGGCCTGTGGTCGCCGGCTGGGGCAGCTTGGTCGGATCGGGAACCGTCAGACGGCCAGTGGCCTTCCGCACCTCGATGGCGTTCAGCGCAGAACCCATTCGCTCTCGGGCTGCCCGTAGCTCGCTGTCCGCGGGTCCTACGCCTTGAGCCAGCGCGAACGTCATCAGCCCACCCCAGGCGCCGACGCCGAGGCAAAGCACCCACGGCGAGATCCACGATCGCCTGCTCATGGCCTCAGAACGCGCCCTGGCAGCAGTTGCGTTTGCGGAAGACCATGTACGCAAATTCCTCGCCCTCGAAGGGAAACTCGCGCCCGGCGCCCCACAGAATCGTCGATCGCCCGAGCGGCTGGCAGCATTTCCCGGCAATCTGTGCGGTCTGGGGAATCGGATAGAGCATGTGATATTTGTAATCGGTCTTGTCCATGATCGGCTGCGGGTAGTAGCCGCAGAGTCCGTCCTCGCCCGAGGCCGCCCACATCAGCCCTTCCCGATGCATCTTGGCGATCAGGCGAGTCATTTCCAGACTCGATGCCTGGACACCGCCGATATGGGCCTGCACGTTGCCATTGAGCGGATAGAGGCTGCCCTGGCAGCCGGCACACCAGAAAAGGGAGTTGAGCGGGAAGCCGGCAGTGGCCGCCGCGCAATCGGCGGCACAGGCGGCGCGGGCCGCCAGGTTGCCGAACAGGGCGACCTCGGGGTTGAGGATGAAGGTCAGCTCGTCGTCGTGCCACATCGGGTCCAGTTCGGTGAGATAGGCGACATCGAAACCGCCCGGCTCCAGGCAGGCGTTGTCGAAGATCGCTTCCAGCCAGAAGATGACCGGGTCGACGTACCAATGGACCTGATAGAAAGACGAGGTCGACGTGCTGTCCTGGCTGAAACGCGAACCACGGGGCGCATCGAACCCGGGATCAAGCTCGAGTCCGCCGAGACTGGTCAGGCAGAACGGGCGACGCACCACATCGACTCGCCTGACTGGCTCCCAAAAGCTCACCTTGAAACCCACGCGCAATTGGGAGGGGCACGCACAAAGCGGTGAGCCGCCGGGATTCGGCGTGTCTTCCTGCCCCATCGACAGCAGATCGAGGCCGCCGAAGCGGATCGGCAGCATGCAGCGCCAACAGATATCGGTGATCGGATTGGCGAAGCGGCCGGTGCAGGTCGGCGATGCCAAGGCTGGCCCCGGGCGCCCGATCGCCACCGCCAAGACGAACAACAGGAGGCACTTACGGACGCACTTCATCGACCCTTAGCCTCTTGCCTTCCTGACTGACCACCGCCGGCACCTGACGAATGCTCAGGCGGCGGCTCAAGCTGCCGCCCTGGTCGTAGAAGACGCGGCGTTTCCACACGCGCATCAGCGCCAGCGGTTCGCCGGCGATCAGGATGGGTTTGGCGCCCCCCTCGGGGCTCGCCAGCGCCTCTTGCGCAAAGGCGACTTGGCGGCGATCCCGCCCGTCAAAGAAGAGGAGTCGTTCGCGAAGGGAAACGTGATCGAGAGGATTCACCCTTAGTCCGCGCGCGAAAAGGATCGCGCCGTCGGCATCGCGGATGTCGTGGTCGAGGATCCACGTCGGGTCGATGTAGAAGCGGCGACGGGTCACGGTGGCCTTGAGGCCGTCGACGGGTCTGGGTTTCTCGACGGCCGCGACGACGCGATCGCGGTGTTCGTTCTGTTTCCGGGCGAGTTCGCCGGTCTTCTCCAGGTGTTTGAGACGTGATTCGATGACGTCCAGCAGATCTGGCTCGGCAATGTCGTAGGTCGGCCCGACGACGCCGAGATCCTCCGCGTGCGCGATGGGCATCGAAGCGGCGAGTAGCAGGGCGAAGAACGGCAGTGGAGCGCTGAATCGACATGGGAATCGATTCTGGTCTGCCGTCCGGCGGCTGTGGATTTCGAAATGTGGCTTTCCGGGGCGCATTTCGCCTCGGCATGGGGCGATGATGGTTGCCGCGGCTACGCGCTCCAGCTTCTGGCTGCCAGTCGCCAGCGGGCGGGACCGGAATTCGGTAGCAATGCGCCCGATTCCGCGTTTGACACAGAAACACGTCCGGGACGACGCTCCCCAGGCGCAGGATCTGCATCCTGGCCAGCTGGAGTCGCTCGACCAACAGGGGTTCGGCCTGGCGGGAGGGAATCCAGGTGAAGTTCCCCTCCCGCTCTGATGTCAGGACGCCAGTTTTTACGCCGTCGCGCAAGGTGGCGACGATGCCCTGAATCAACTTCAGCCGCTCGTCTTCACCGGGCTTCTCGGTCTTACCCTGGCTCGGCCTGGACTTCCTGAACGGGTTGGGTAGCTGGAGGCGCTCCGGTTGCGGGTTTGGGCTGTAGGTTTCCGATAGCCATGAGCTGCTTGACCGCTGGCTGGAGGCGAATCACTTTCCACGGCTGGCCGTGCTCGACCGCGATCTCGGTTACCTTGCGAAACGGTGCCAAAGGATCAAGCGCCAGCCAGTTGCGGTGCGACAGCTCGTCGAGGATCGCCTTGCTGTCCAGACCGCAGCCAGTGAGCGCATCGGGCCACTTCAGACACAACACGCCGGAGGGGTCGATGTGGATCAGGGTCTCGGCAGCTTTCTTGCCCGCCTGAATGTCCCGGGCAAGCGCCTGCAGCGCTTCACCAACAGCACCATCAAGCTGATCGGTGGGTGCCGCTGGCGGGTTGGGCGTGGACTCGGGCTGGGCAGGCCTCTCTGGCAACCCACCCTGTTCAGGTGAAGCGCGTGGCGTCACGGAGGGTGACAACTTCAGCGCCGGTAGGTCGGCCGGCTCGGTTACGGTTTCGTCCTGGTCGAGAAGCCTGCCCGGCACGGAGGGTGGCGCGGGCTCGACGAGCAGTGCCACCTCACGAAGCCTGATCGCCGTCAGTCGGATGTTCGGGATCTTCTCGGCCAGCACCGCCGGGGCGATCACCCAGTAGCGATGGCCGTCGACGCGATCCTCGCGGACACTCGCCAACTGACGTTCCACAAGCATATCGAGAAGGCTGTTCGGCGTTCTCGGCAACCCGGGGATTTTCTCCTGATGGATGAGGGCAGCGATTTCCTCGCCGGCGGCCGGCCAGACCAGGTAGAGATGCCCGTCGATGTGCCAGAGCCGTGCGCCCGGTTGATTGACTCCCCAGGTTCCCTCCCGGACCAGCCGACGCATGATGTCCACCAGAAAGCGTTCGACCGGCAGGCCGATCTCGTAGCCGGTGAACGCGACGCCAAGACTGCGCAGGTCGCGCTCGACGCTGGCCTGATCCGCGCGAATGACGAGATCGTGAATCGGATTCTCGGCGCTGGGTGAGCCGTTGATCGTTTCCATCATCCACAGCACCAGCTCGGTGTCAGCCGCGGCGATCCAGGCCAGACCCTGCGGACTGATGATGCGCTCGGCAATCAAGGCGGAAATGGCCTGGTGCTTCTTGCCACGATTCTCGCGCCAGTGCAGGAAGTAGCGATCGACCTGATGCCGGCAGGCCCAGGTGTAGAGGTCTTCGACAAAGGGTTCCAGACCTGCGCGCCATCCCGGCTGGTGACGGCCAGGTCGGTGACCGGCTTGCCGACGTCGTGGCAAAGGGCGGCGAGGAATACCGCCAGATGCCACCGCGGTTGAAGTTCGCGGCGGCGTCGCGGCGCCTGCTCTCCGGGGAGAAGCACGCGATCGCCGGACTGGAGCGACCACAGGGCGACTTCGGCCGCGTGACGCAGCAGCCCACCGGCCCCGCGATGATGATGCGTCTGGCTGGCCGGCAGGAGGTGGGCATAGGAAGCAAAGCGACGCAGCGACTGCCGATAGAACTGCTCGAAGATCTCCGAAGACGCGAGGCCGGCTTCGCGGATTTGGCCGATCAGCTCCCGCTGCGTCTCGATGAGTTTGTCGGGGTGGGTTGCCGGCAGGCCCTTCATGAACGGTGGGTAGCGTGGAATCTCGTCGTCCATGGCCTGCTCCGACGGCGGGTTTACGGGAAGGCTTGCGGCCGGTTTTTGGCCCTGGTTATCCTGCCGAATCGCTTTCCTGATCAAGCCGAACATCGGTCAGCCCTCCCCTTGGCCCACATCCAGCCGGGTTCGGTGCAAGCCGCGCCGAATCGCGGGCACACGGCGAAGACGCTGGCGCGCCTGATCGGGGTCGAGATCGAGGATGTCGCAGATCGTGTGGAAGGAATTGCCGGCCGTGGATTGGTCATGAAAAATCCAGATCAGGGCGTCCCGCTGCACGTCTCCGATCGTGCTTGCCGATTTCTCGGCCGATCGCGTGCGGCCGTTGGCATCTTCGATCGCTTGATGGAGGACGGCGATCCACAGGCGCTTAGAGCGCTTGGCAACCTCGCGTTCAGCGCAGTCGACGAGGATTCCCCAAGACCCCGTTCGTCGCACGTCAGAAGACCCGATGCGCTTTCCCGACGATCTGCTGCCGACTCACCCAGCCGGTCAGGCGATAGCGTGAATCGAGGCTGTCAGGATGCGAGCCGGCAACGTAGTAACGCCCGTCGGGAATGGTCCCAACAGGGCCGATATCGAGCGGCTCGCCGGTCCTGGCGCGCTCCTTCGCACGACCGACCGACTCGCCGTCGACAAAGAAGGCTCGGCCTGTCGCGGTGACGACGGAGCCGGGCAAGCCGATCAAACGTTTGAGGAACAGGCACCCGCGCGGATAGGGCCAGTTGGCCTCCCACCGGAAGGCCACCAGGTCCCCGCGCGCTGGCATCACGTTTTTCTCGACCAGAAAGAGCGTGCCGGGAAGGCTTTCGGTGAGGTTTAAGGCGAGCAGATAGGCGCGGCCAAACGCCAAATGGGCGGCAATGACCCAAAGCAGCAGCGGAAACCAGCGCCCCAGGAGATCGAAAAGGCGGATAGACATGCCGCCACTGTATCGGCGCCGCAAGCGTCAGGATTTGGAAATGTGCCCTGCGGTGACGCTTTTCGGCAGCAGGCGAATCGGGAATGCGTGCAGGCTCGGGAGGGTAACGAGCGTTATGCCGGAAGGTGCTTGCAGTTTTGCGGACCCATGAGAATCTGGAGCGGTGATCAACTGAATGGAGGCCCCCATGACTATCGCCGCTGCATCACAATCCAGCGCCATCTTCAGCACTTTGCCGCTATTGGCGCTGCTGCTATTCGCCATCGCCGTGTTCCGCTGGAATCGGCGATCGAAGGCTGTCACGAAACGCCAGCTCGATCAACTGGAGCAGCAGCTCAAGCGCATCAGAAATGAGATCTTGCTGGTCACCACGAACGCCGTTCCCGGCGAACGGACCGTCAGAACGATCGGCTACGTGGAGGCACTGTCCGAAACTGAGGCAGCATCCGACTGGGAGTACCGCCTGGCGGAGAAACAAGCGTTGCTGGATCTGGCGCGCCAGGGAATTGCCATGGGGGCCAATGCCATTGTGGGACTCCGCAAGAGCCATGCCCACTATGACCAGGCCGGATCGCAATGGCGCGTGTCGAGAGTCACCTACCAGGGAACGGCCGTCGTCGTGAACCAGAAAGTGCCGAGCGCTGAAGCGGCGGCGTGAACAGGGCGCTGCGGCTTCTGGCAACAACAGGTGGCACAACGCCAAGGCCAGCTTGATTGATCGCCGGACTGAACCTCTGGAAGCAGCGAGCGTGTCCTCGGGCAAGCCATGCGGTGAAGCAAGCGGTGCTCGGCCGGAGCGAAGGCGATAGCCGCCCTGCGATCGCGGCGCGCACGGACGTTTTGGTCGGCGACGATCGGTGTTGCTGCCTTCTCGAACCGCAGCTCACTAACCCGGCCCGCGCGCCCGAAGCTGTCGTGATGACAAACGACGTAAAGACCGTCAATGTTCGAGTGGCGCTTGTCGCGAGATTTCACTCTGGCGGCTCATCATCGGATCGACGATGGGCGACCAGACGGGAAGTGCCACGTTCATTTGCCGTGACGCTACTGGCAGTCAACGGGTGATCGTCGGCTCTCCGATCATGGAGGTCCGCCGAGCTGTTGGGCTAATGCAGCGCCGACGAGCGGCGTTTTCTTCCCAACGGGCGTCGGAGGTCCAAGGGTCACTGCCCTTTGGGCAGGCGGCGGCAAAGTTGAGCGCTCAAAAGTTCGGGGGAATTCGGTATGAGCATCGGCATTCGGGTCATGTTTGTTGACGGTGATCGGATCATCCGCGTGCCCCTGCGCCGCTTCGATCGCCTCTTCGATCGAGACTTCAATGAAGCCATGCCTGAGTATGCAGGCCAACGTGTTCGCTGTGCGATGGTCTATGTGGAACTCGCCGATCGCAAGCCCGTGGAGGTGGTCCGCATCGACTACATGGTGCTTCCGCTGGATCCGGAAGGGCGGGTCGACGCGGACCTTCAATCGCGCAAGCTGATGCTGGCCGGGGAGATGTTCGGCTTCGGGATGACAGGCACCGCCGAACGGGTCGTCGACTTTGGGCCGTATCTGGCGGAGAAGCAGTATCGCGCTGAGTACAAATGGAAACCCACGGAGAACGAGGAGCGCGCCTTGGTGGACCTGGCGCTTGAGCACTGAGTGTTCGAGCTCTTGCTGTCCGGCGAGCAAGCCACGACGGGAAAAGTGCCTCGCGCAGCGCGTGTCATGAATGAAAGCTCAATGACCCGGTTGCTGCAGAGGCGACGGTGAGGAAGGAGAAGAGAGAACAATGCAGGCCGGACATTTGGTATTTGCGTTTCTGTTGCTGGCAAGCATCCCTGCCCGGGCGGAAACGTTGGTTGGCACGGTGGTGGGCGTGGCCGATGGCGATACCGTCACCGTTCTCGACGCTGACCATCAGCAGCACAAGATCAGGATCGGGGGAGTCGATTCCCCCGAAAAGGCCCAGCCATACGGGCAGCGGTCCAAGCAAAACATGTCGGCGCTCGTGTTCGGCAAAGAGGTCGATGTCCACTGGCAAAAGCGCGACCGGTACCGCCGTATCGTGGGCAAGGTGATGGTGCAACCTTCCGACTGCCCGACCTGCCCAAAGACGCTGGACGCAGGCCTTGCCCAGATCACGATGGGGCTCGCGTGGTGGTACGAGAAGTACGCGAAGGATCAGTCGGCCGAGGACGCGGGGCAGGCGGCCAAGCGCCAGAACGATCCCGACTATCGCGATAACCAGAAGCGCGCGCAGAAAGCCTGGGCCGAGCGTCACCCCGACTATTGGCGGGCCTATCGAGACCAGCATCCGGAATACGTCGCGCGCAGTCGTGCCCGGTAGCAGGCGCGTGCGCATGACTAGGCCGCAATTGCAAAGATGGACGCAGCAAAGGCTGAAATACCCCTTTCCTCAGGCACTTATCGCTTGTCCCCGGTGGTGGACGCGTCACTTGCAAAGAAGAACCCGTGGATGGTCGAAATCACCGTCCTTTCAGCTGCTTGTGCCTCGCCCTGAGGCCCCTACCGCGGCTTGCAAAGAGAGGACTCGATCGCCTTGCAGCGGTACGTTCGATAGGCTGGATGCAACAGGAGGTCAACCGCATGGATCAGACGACCGCTACTGCTCAGACTCTGGATTTGCACCGACTGGAGTTGCGCTACGCCGAGCTTCGCGTGCCGGATACGGCGGCGATCACCCGTCTGGCCCGGTCGATCGCGGGCAATGGCCAACTCGTCCCCTGCATTGCGGTGGCCGGCGAGGGCAACGCGGCCATTCTACTCGACGGGTATCGACGCGTCGCCGCGTTGCGGCAACTCGGCCAGGATACGGCCGAGGTCGAATGCTGGGACGGCGATCCGGTACAAGGCCTGCTGGGCGTCCTGGCGCGCACCCGCAGCCGCGCGTTCGTGCCGATCGAAGAAGCGCTGCTGCTGCGCGAATTGCTCTCGATTGGGAGAGTCGGCCGGAGGAATTGCACCTCCGGCCGCTCACAGAACGGTGCGTGAACCTCTCGATTCACACCGCTCCCATCAAGCACGCATACCTATCTCACGACAGATCGCCTCGTTGAATTCGGCGTCTCCTCCTGTTGTCAGTTGGACGTCAAACACAACCGCTTGACCCGACCCCTTTGCTCCAGCCGCATTACACAGCCTTCAACGCTCATACAGGTCGGTCCGTCCCAGTGCTCCGCATCGGTACTCTCGCCTCGTGGTTTCTGCCACTTGTGCTTCTCCCTTAACATCGGGGCGACTGGTTCCCGCAGTTCCGCACAGAAGCCAGGATCAGCTTCACGCCTCCTCTACGCCGGCCGCCGCTTGCCCAGTAATCAGGTGCCCGGCAAGCTTGTCCCAGAAGTACGAGTGGCTTCTGGTTTTGACGACAAAGCTCTGGATTACGACGCCTCATCGAAGGTTCACTTTCGTTCGTCTCTCTGATCCATACCTGCCCAAGGTATTCCTTGGACTCTTGCCCCAACGCTCACCACCACGGCTCTTGATCGCAGCAGCTTGGGGTGGTTTGAGGCCCGCTCCTGAAAGCCGACCCCGAGGGACCTACCCTCATCTTCCGTGCAGCTTCAACACAGTTCGTCAGTTCATAGCGAACTTCCTTCCTGTGTCCCTGCGGCACACGCTCACTGAGCCAGCATGACATCGCCCGCCGATGCGGCCGCGACGTGAGCTGGGTCAGTCGCCGCCTGCAACTCATTACGGCCATTTCGGACGGCTTGTTGACGGCCGTACGCCAGGGAAAGGTCTCCACCTGGGCGGCGGTCCGGATTCTCGCTCCGTTGGCGCGCGCCAACAGCGCCCACGCCGAACAACTACTGGCCAGCCTGCACACGACGCCGCTGACGACCCGCCAGTTGGCGACCTGGTTCGCGCAGTATCAAGGTGCTTCGCGGACGGTGCGCGAGCGGATGGTCGAGGGTAACTCCTCAAAAACCCCGGGCATGACCGTTCGCTGAATCTGTGATTTTTGCTTGCAGCTGGTGCTGAACACAGCGCGCGAAGCGTGGTTCAATCTGCAGGCATGAGCACGGAGCCCCCTCGGAAACTTCCTGGTATCCCTGATATCCCTGCCGACGAGATGACGCCGGCGGTGGTGCTCCTGCTGGAACTCTGTCATGGGCAGCAGGAACAGATTCAGGCGCTGCGCGATGAGGTTGCGCGGCTGAAGGGCGAGAAGCCGAAACCGGTGATCAAGCCCTCTGCGCTGGAAGGCGAGCGAACCGGGCAGAAGAAAGGACGCAAGCCCAGGTCCCGCGGCAAGCGCCACAAGACGGCAGAGCTTGAGATCCACGAGTCGGTCAAGCGGCAACCGGCGGAGGGTGTTCCGCCGAACAGTCGCTTCAAGGGCTACCAGGATTTCGTGGTGCAGGACATCCGGATCGGCGTGCACAATACCCGGTATCGGCTGGAGCGCTGGGTCACCCCTGAGGGAGTGAGCCTGATCGGGCAGTTGCCTGCCGAGATCGGGGGTGTGCACTTCGGTCCGCAGCTGCGCACTTTCATCCTGTACCAGTACCACCATGCCCATGTGACGCAGCCGTTATTGCTCGAACAGTTGCGCGAGTGGCAGATCGACATCTCGGCCGGGCAGCTCAGCGCCTTGATCACCGACGGCCATACGGACTTCCATCGCGAGAAAGACGCTCTGCTGCAAGCGGGACTGCAATGCAGCCGGTACGTTCATGTGGACGATACGGGTGCGCGCCATCAGGGCAAGAATGGGTACTGTACGCATGTCGGCAACGAACGCTTCGCCTGGTTCGCGAGCACCGACAGCAAGAGCCGGATCAATTTTCTGGAACTGCTCCGCGCCGGGCACGATGCCTACACCTAAAGTGGTCCCCTGAGTCAAGACAAATATCAACCCAGTTTAAGTTGTGCATTTGACTTCGCTAGCAGCTGGACGGCGCTGCCCCGGTGTTGCCTTTGACTCTGCCTTTGACTCTGCCTTTGACTCTGCCTTTGACTCTGCCTTTGACTCTGCCTTTGACTCTGCCTTTGACTCTGCCTTTGATGCTGTCGTTGATTTTGCTTTTGCGGGTGGGGCATCGCCTGTGGAGCGTAGCGGAACAGGCGATGCCCCACCCGCGCGGCCAAACTTGTCGAGGATCAACGCCCCGCCACCTATGCCGTTTCGATAGACGACTGCGGGTGCCGTGTTGCTCAGCGACTGGTGCGGACGCTCTGCGTTGTAGAAGGCGAAATACTCGGTCAGGCCAAGCATCAATTCGCCCATCGTGGCATAGCCCTTCAGATACACGTCCTCGTACTTGACGCTGCGCCAGAGGCGCTCGACGAAGATGTTGTCGAACACGCGCCCCCGCCCATCCATGCTGATGACGACGCCTTCCCGTTTCAGCACCGCGGTGAAGGCTTCACTGGTGAACTGCGCGCCTTGATCGCTGTTGAAGATTTCTGGCTTGCCGTGGCTACGCAGGGCCTCCTCCAGGCAATCGACACAGAACACCGATTCCATGCTGTTACTGATCCGCCAGCTGAGCACCTTGCGGCTATACCAGTCGATCACGGCGACCAGATAAGCGAAGCCGTGGGCCAGCCGGATATAGGTGATGTCCGTGCTCCACACCTGGTTGGGTCTGACCACAGGAACGCCACGCAGCAGGTACGGATAGACCGGGTGCTCTGGGCGCGGACGGCTGGTGTTCGGCCCCGGCGCCATGCCCGACAGCCCCATCAGTCGCATCAGGCGTTGCACGCGCTTGCGATTGACCGTGTGCCCCGCCTTCGCCAGAAAGATCACCATCCGGCGGGTGCCGTAAAACGGATGCCGCGTGTACTCCTCGTCAATCAGCCGACTGTGGAGGAGATCGTTGGCATCGACCACCGGCGGCCGACGCTGCGCGTAGACCGTGGCTCGGCATAAGCCTGCCAGAGCGCATTGCTGCACCACGGCGACGGCCTCGCCGGGGTCGATCCACGCATGCCGTATCACGGCAGGCTGATTCCAGACTTTTTTTTCAGCCAGTCCAGTTCCATCTTCAACTTGCCGATCTCGCTGTACAACAGCTCCGGCTCCCGGTGCGCCGCCGCCGGCTTGGGGCCGCGCTTGCCTTCGAACAGCGTCTTGGCATTCTCCTGGATGGCCTTCTTCCATTGCCCAACCTGCACAGGATGCACACCGTATTCCCGCCCAATCTCGTTGATCGTCTTGACCCCGCGTACCGCCTCCAGACCAACCTTGGCCTTGAACTCCGGCGTATGTACCTTCCGCGTCGTTGCTTCACTCATCGCTTCTCGCTCCTATGATGGAGCACAGCTTAAACCACTGTCTGATTTCCAGGGACCACTATACTCCTGCCGGGCCCCGGTCCGGCGCGCAACCCATTTCTTTGTCGGCTGATCGAATTATGACAACGGCGCGTGAGGTTGGGAGCATTGGCGCCAGACCTCGGCGACCGACGGAACCGATCGCCCCGACTGGAGCACCCCGGTATTCCGCTACACCTCCAAGGTTAGCCGCCAGGTCTTGCGATTCTTCAAGCACTGTTTTCACAAACCGGCCTCGCAGGCGCTTTATGAGGCCCAGTTGCGGCCATTGTTGTTGGCATACCTGTGAGGAAGCCGGACACCGTTGCGTCCAAACATCAATCCTTGCGAAGTAACTCCGTAGGTGACAGAACAATCAACAAGCATAAGAACCACCCCAAAAGAACGTGCGCCCACCGATAGACATCGATCAAATGTCCCCCTTCAACTTCCCAGTGGCTTCCCTGTCCAAGGTTGGCGAGAGGGGTCGCCAACTCCAGGGAATAGATCAAAGGGCAGTAACCAGGGTAGTTGCTCGGAATTTGTTTACCGAGATATTTCTTGGGGTCAATCTCTCCGTGTTGAACGCCAGTATACACGAACACTTTCGTTGGGAACACGCCATGTATTTCTTTCGTATCTTCTTGTTTATTTAGCGATTTTTCCCATGTCGTACCCAGGCATCCACTAAACCCATCAGCAAAGGGGAGGCCGACCCCCAACGAAAAGAATAGCGACCCCACGACAACGAGAATTACAAACGATATAAAGGCACGTGCTGGATTATATCCATAGTGCGAAAAAAAATTAATGGATTCGCGCCAAGCGCCGTAAACGCTTCTTGTCGGCCACTCCAGTTGGAGGTTAATCCAAATATTCTTGGTGATTATATCCTCTTTGGCAACACCAACTCTCCGGGCGGTGTCTTCTCGGCCCGACTCCCGAAGTACAGTGGCAAATATTTCGAACGGCTGAAGCGCGACTGACCACTTCTCGTCGCGAACGCGCGAGCCGCCCAAGATGTCATCGGTCCAAACACGCTCCCAAGATGTTTCAGATTTATCCTGGGAACCATTGAATGCCAACGAAACTTTCTCCACGTTTTCCACGTTCCGATACAACATCCCATCCAGATCCCACCTGATTTCTCCATGACTACATGCTGACAGGTCAATACTGCCAATTCTGGCACTTCGAAGGTCCACGCGATACCACTGGCTAACGGCCTGAGTACTGCCGCTTGGTCTAATAGATAATTTCAGCGTACTTGCCACCTGCACAAAAGCCAAACTGAGTTCAGGCGGGCTTTCAGCGGATCGGTTTGGCGCAATCGCCAACGACAGTTGACCACCGATCTGAGCATTGTCGAGCAATACTAATCCATCGGTCCGCTGATTGTCGAACTGCCAATTAAAAAACAAATCGCCAGAAATGTGCGCTCTCGCCGCGAAAAATGCATACTTCTGGCGATCGTGCAAGGGATTGGCATTCTTAGCTTTGGCATTTGTGCATGCCTTGAAATGACGCCCCGCGTTGTAGACGAACCGGTGTCCTACTTCCACGCCCTGCATACTGATCGTGCCGTTTACCCAAAGCGGCAGGCCGGTTTCCGCACGCTCCTCGAGATAAATGCTCAAACGGGTCACGAGTCCATCCAAGGATAGTGCAACACCGTCATGCTGGAAAAACAAGGCGCCACGACAAAATATGCCGCCGTCGACGCGCGCAGAGTTAAGCGACACCTCTCCGAAAGCCAAGAAGCGCCTTGGCTTTTCCTTCTCCGCTTGCAGGAGCACGGAGCCATGCACGTGAGCATTGTGCAGCCGTAGTACATTGAACGTCTTGATATTTGGATCATAAGGCGGCAATTGCTTGAGCCGTAAAGCCTTGACACTGGCTCCGTCACCGTCAGAATGTAACGGGTATGGCAAGCGACCTATACAGCTTACGTCGTGATCGCACCACTCGCGCATGGCAAGACCGCTGAAGGTTCCGCGGGCGCACTTGCACTCGCGGTAAGAGGGAAAAATATATTCTGCGTAGTGGGGGTTGATCAAGCACGCCCCCTCACCATTCACGTTTCCGCCAATCGTGGCACGCGTAAGGTCTATGCCGCCGATCGCCACACATCTCTTGAATGAAAATTTTTGCTTTGTTACCAGACCATCAGCGTGCACAGCGGCTTCCGGTTTCTCGCCATCAACCTGAGGGCGCATGAGGAAGGTTTCGTCCAAGATCACGGAGCCACTGAAGCGGGCTTCCGCCAGATCGAGACCCACGAGCGTCGATCCCGTTAGGTCCAAAGACCCGCCTCTGGTTGATCTCAAAACAAGCTTTCCCTTGAGGTCACAGCTCTTAAGGGAGAGGGGAAAGCGAAATCGCAAGCTGCTGAAATCGAAGTTGCTTTTATCGCCATAGAACTCCACATCTCGCAGTGCGATGCCACGCGGATGAAAGATCTTCTCTCGCTCTGGGACTAGGAGGAGCTGTTTTATGAGTTCGATGTGGATCTTGCTGAACCCCGCCTTTCCAGGATATTCGAATCCATTTACAACCGAGCGAATGACATCCCGATACACGGGCATCCAGAGGAACAACGACGGTATTTTGCTTAAGGCATCAAGCACTCTATCTTCTGACATGGTAGGTAACCACTCCTATCCTAGTAGATGCTACGATCAAACCCTCTTGTCCGCCAAGAGTAATAAGGTGCGCCGCCCCCGATATTCTGGCCCTATATTGAGCGTCACACAAGGCCGAAAGCCCCAAGGTGATGATCGTTGGTTGAACAACCGCTCGACATCCGAAAGCTGTCATCTCTCCCCTGTCGCGGCTAACGCCAGTGATGACTTGGGTGCTGCCGGTAGGCAAAACAAAGACAAGCGGACGACAGTTTTCAGGCGGGCGGACAGCCTCAATTTCAGCGCTATCCAAGCATTTCGCCGGTCGGGCCTGGCCGAGCAACTTGTTACGCTGCCAGCCCCCTGCAAACAGGACGCCCGCGACTACGAAATTGCCTCCACACCGTGCGAGGTTCGCCTCATTCGCCAGATGTTCGGCCACAAGGTGCGCGTCCTCGTCACGTCGTGCCCAGACATGAACGCCTTCCGGCGCCGAGTTCGCGGCTCTGTATCACTCTCGGTGGCGAATCGAGGAGGAGTTCAAACGGAACAGGCCCTCGGCGCTCACGAAACCTGACCCTTTTTCGCTCACTGGAACGGATCCAGGAGATGCGCGGGAGTCTGCGATCTGCGCGATGTCGGCGGTGATCGAACGAAGTTTGGCAGCGGCTCGGCGACACGCTCCGTCCGATGCAGATCGTTTTTGGGGTGATGGATGCGCTTGGCGCGTGCGGCAGGAAAGCCTCGGAGCTGGGTCAAGGGCAGGCTGCGGCTTTTTGCAGCCTGGCGAAGCCTCCCTTGACGCAGCGGAGGGGCACGAGACTGAGGGGTGGCAGTAAGCGCGGCAGTATCGGGCTTACTGCCATGGAGACCGGTACTCGTGTGTGTGTCGAATTCGCCCCGATCGCCGCTTCAGCCACTGACCATCGTGACCCTCCCGGCGCGCGCTCTGGGCGCGAGCGGGCGAGCAGGTCGGCGGCCGGCGAGCGCGCAAATGCACGCGCCGTCGCGCCTTCAGGACGCAGAGGACTCGTCCGTGGCGATGTTCCTCGACGCCGAGCGTTTAGCCGCCGCTGTCGAGGCCTCGGTCGCGATCGTCGCAGCGCTTTCTGGCTCACTGCGCAAAGACGGTCCGCTCAAGCGCAGAATGATGCAACGATGCTGAAGTCGGTCGAGCAGCGCATCGACGAGCGGCTTCCTCTGAAACAGCTCGTACCAGTCGGGCAGATCGAGATTCGTCGTGATCAGCGTTGACAGCCCCAGGCTATAGCGCTGATCCATCAGGCGGAAGAAGGCGTTGACCTGTTCCGGCTTCAGGTTGAGGTAGCCCAGTTCATCGATGGCGATCAGCGGCATGCGGCACAACTGGTTGAGCAGGCCCACCGTCGAGCGATCGGCAAGCGAGGCATACAAGGCGTCGAGCAAAGCCTGCGCGTTGAAGAAGCGTGCGCGATAACCGTTCAGACACGCTTCACGGAGCAATCCCAGCGCGATCCCGGACTTGCCGGTCCCCGGCGGACCGATCAACAACACGTTCTCGCCCCGGCGCAGGAATTCCAGTCCGGCCAGCGTCATCACCTGCGCCTTGTTCACGCTCGGCTGCCGCGCAAACGGAAACGACTGCAAGGTCCACGGCCAAGGCAAATGCGCCTGGCTCAGGCGATAAGCCAGACTCTTCTCACGTCGGGCCGCGTCTTCCGCGCCGAGCAGACGGAAGAGCACCTCCGGAACCGGCGTCCCCTGGCGCTCGGCCAAATCGAGTTCCGCATCGAGCACCGCCGCCATCCCCGACCAGCGCATCTGCCCAAGCAAAGCCTTCAGACGCTCACGCATCATCACCTCCATCGTCGAGATTGAAGAAATCCCCCGCCACCTGCTGCAGGATCATGTGCTCCAGGCGACCCATGTCGAACAGACCGAACTGCAGCGCCTGTGCCACGGCTGCCAGCAAAGGCTCCTTCGGATAGGTCCGCTTGAAGTCCAGCAAGCGGCGCAGCGGTCGCACCCCCCGGCCATGCGCCTGCCGGACCAGCGCGGCGACATACGCATCGAGCAGCGGGTCGTGCCCCTGCAACAATGTCGCCTCGCGAGGCGGCGTGCGCGGCCGCGGCTGCGGGGTCGGGTGATGCCCGGGGAGCTTCTGCTTCGTATCGCGCACGCCAAGCAGGCGGGCATGCACGGCGAGCAGTTGCTCACCCCGGCAGACCCTGACCTCGGTGGCATACAGATAGACGCTCAGCGCCTTGCCCACCCAGCGCTCGGGCACCGAATAGCGATTCGTCTCAAGCGACACGAAGCCCTGCAGATCGACCACCCGCTCGACGACTTGATAGACCGGCGGCAGCACCGCCGGCAGCGGCTGCAGGCAAGGCCTCTCGACGGCGTAGGCGGCGCTTGGCGCCACCCCCAGAGCGCGCTTCGGTTTGGCATTGGCGACGTTCTCGCACCAGGCCAGCACCTGCGCGTTCAGGTCGGCGAAATCGCGGAACGTCCGGCCGGCCAGGAAATTGCCTTCGATCCAGGAAAAAGGTCTTTCAATCCTCCCCTTCAAATGAGCAGCCGACTGCACGTGATGCAGTCGATGGGCAAGAAGTCTTTCAGGTCACCCATCCCTTCCACCCCCTCTTCGGACGCGAGTTCGTTCTGATCGAGCGGCGCAATGCCTGGGGCGAGGAGCGCGTCTACTTTCACGATGACAGTGGCCGGGTACGCCGCCTGACGGCCGCCTGGACCAACGCGGTTGCGCCAGATCCGTTCGAGAGGGTGTCGGCCGGACGCTCGCACTTCCGCGTCGACCACCTCTTGCACCTCGTGGCGCTGATTGCCCGCCAGAACGAGGCCAAGGGTGCCCTCAGGGCGCGTCCGCGGTCGCGGAAAGTGTCAAGTAAATAATGCCGTCGATGTAAAGACAATTATGCCTTGTTTGACGAGGCCAGGCTCGTGGTCCGGCCTCTAGAAGGCGTATTGGCGGGCATATAGTGGATAATAATCCTTGGGTTATCGTCAGATTCTCACAAATATCCCTTGACGTCGTGCAATGTTTGACATAATTTAAATTACACATGGCCCACTCCTTCAAACCCGACCTCAAGCTCCTTGCGCTGGCAGAGAGCGGCACCGTGAATCCGCATGCGCAGGACGTGCAGGATGCCGCCTTCATCGGCAGCGATTTCTTCGATGCGCGGGATTTGGTGCAGGTGCGTTACGAGATGCTGCGTCGGGTACGCACCGAGGGTCAGAGCATTGCCGACATCGCGACGCGCTTCGGGGTCTCCCGGCCGACTTTCTACAAGGTCCAGGCAGATTTCGAACGGGCCGGTCTGGCGGGGCTGCTGCCGGCTAAACGGGGACCGCACGGACCGCACAAGATCACCGCCGAGGTGATGGCCTTCATCGAAACGGCACGCACCCAGGAAGAAGGCCTGGAGGCCCAGGTTCTGGTCGAGAGGATCGCGCAGCACTTCGGGCTGGCCGTCCATCGGCGGACCGTGGAACGGGCTCTGGCCCGGAGCAAAAAAAAACACCCATGAAAGCCGCTACGGTGATCGGTGGCCACACGCTGGCCGAGCGTTACGAGTCCTTGCGGCAAGACGTGGTCGAGTTGTGCGGGCGCGGTGTGCACGGGCGCGCGCTGCTGATGTTCAAAGGGATGGCGGCCTGGATGCGCGGCGCGGACGAGACCGCCCCGCGTCCGATCCCCGCCGCCTCGCCAAGTGAGTCGCGCTTACCGGCGGGGATCGAGCAGAACCTGATTCATCTCGTCGCCAACATGACGCTGGCGATGGCAAGGGAGAGCCAGCCATGATGGGTGAGACACACGCGAAAGTGCAGGCACGACACCTCAAGAGAAATGCCTATCTCTACGTGCGCCAGTCGACACTGCGCCAGGTCCTCGAGAATACCGAGAGTACCAAGCGCCAGTATGCTTTGCGCGAGCGGGCCGTGGCGCTGGGGTGGCGTCTCGATCAAGTCATCGTCATCGATTCTGATCTCGGGCAATCGGGCGCGAGTGCAGTGGATCGCGAAGGTTTCCAGCATCTGGTCAGCGAGGTCGGTCTGGGGCGGGCGGGAATCGTCATGGGCCTGGAAGTGTCGCGTCTGGCGCGCAATTCGACCGACTGGCACCGCCTCCTGGAAATCTGTGCGCTGGCCGACACGCTGATCCTGGACGAGGACGGGGTGTACGACCCGGCGCACTTCAATGATCGCTTGCTGCTCGGTCTGAAGGGAACGATGAGCGAAGCCGAGCTGCACGTCTTGCGGGCCCGGTTACGCGGCGGCATCCTCAACAAGGCACGCCGTGGCGAACTGGAGATGCGCTTGCCGATTGGCTTTGACTACGATCCGGCCGGGCGCGTCCGTCTGGATCCCGATGTCCGTGTTCAGGAAAGCCTGCGCCAGTTCTTCCGGACGTTTCGGCGCACCGGCTCGGCGACGGCGACGGTCAAGGCCTTTCGTGCCGAAGGGCTGAGCTTCCCGCACCGGATTTACCGCGGCCCCCAAACCGGCGAGCTGTTGTGGACTGATCTCGAACACTCGCGCGCGCTATGGCTTCTGCATCATCCGCGTTATACCGGCGCCTTTTGCTTTGGACGCACGCGCGTACGCAAACGGCCCGACGGTTCTTGCCAGCATCAACGGCTGCCGACGGAAGAATGGATCGCGCTGATTCGTGACGCCCACCCCGGGTACATCACCTGGGACGAGTACGAGCAGAACCTCCAGATCCTGCGTGACAATACCCAGGGGCCGGCCGCGGGGCGTGATCGGGGCCCGCCGCGTGAAGGGCCGGCGCTGCTACAGGGATTGCTGATCTGCGCCAAGTGTGGTGATCGCATGACCGTGCGCTATCACCTGCAAGGCGCACGGCGCGTGCCGGATTATCTCTGTCAGCACCACGGTGTCGCGCATGCCGAACCTATCTGTCAGCAGATCGTGGGCGGCGAACTCGACGCGGCCATCGGCCGCTTGCTGGTGGAGGCGGTGACCCCGGTCACCCTGGAGGTGGCGCTGGCCGTGCAGAAGGAACTGGAGAGTCGCTCCGAGGAAAGCGACCGCTTGCGCCGTCAAGCCGTTGAACGGGCACGCTACGAGTCCGATCTGGCACGCCGCCGGTATATGCGCTGCGATCCCGACAACCGCCTGGTCGCCGACTCGCTGGAAGCGGAATGGAACCAGGCGCTGCGCAACCAGACGGCGGCCCAGGAGCACTACGACAAACAGCGCGAGAGCGAGACCGGGCTCGACGACCAGCAGCGCGCCGCCATCCTGGCGCTGGCGAAAGACTTCCCGCGACTGTGGAACGATCCCCATACGGCTGACCGGGAGCGCAAACGCATGGCTCGCCTGCTGATTGCCGATGTCACCTTGCTCAAGGAGAGCGGGGTCCGGGCGCAAGTGCGCTTTCACGGCGGTGCGACGCACACGCTACACCTTCCCCCGCCCAAGCCGGCCTGGCTGCTGCGCCAGACACCGGCCAAGGTGGTGGCCGAGATTGACCGACTCCTGGAAGATCATACCGACGGCGAAATCGCCGCCTTGCTCAACGGCCAGGGCTTGCTCTCGGGCGAGGGCAAACCCTTGCATCGCCTGATGGTTCGTCACATCCGAATGGCCTATGCGCTCCCCAGTCGTCATGATCGCCTGCAGACACGTGGCTTGCTGACCCTGCATGAAATGGCACAGCGTCTCGACATCTGTTCGGACACCCTCAAATACTGGCGCCGCGCCGGCCTGCTCAAAGCGCACAAGTATGACGACAGGGGCGGCTACCTCTTCGAACTGCCTGATTCTGACACGCCGATCAAGCATCAACATCAAGGCAAAACCACAGGCAAATCAACCACCCGCGAGGGAAGTTTCCCCGCACATACCGCATGAGGTGCAATATGCAGCACACTCCTTGCGATCGGGTTTGTTCACCGCGTGCGCGCGGAAAGCGAAGCCCAGCGTACGTGCCAGGGCGACCATCTCGGGCGCGAACACGGCCTCGTCGCCGGCCCCGGCGACGACGATCACGCTGGTATTGTCGATGACGCAGGTCGGGCAGCTGCCGGCCATGAAACGGACGGCTTCGAGCAGGAACTGCTTGGCTTCGAAACGCGTGAAACGCGGAAAGTACTGAACGAAGAGCCGCCGCGAGTACGCCAGGATCAGTGACGCGCATTGCGCCGTCAGCGGCTTGCCGGCCAGGATCACGCGATGCGGCGAGGTGTCGTGCTGCATCTCCTGGCGAAGTAATATTCGCCGGCGCGTTTCGGCGGCGTGCGCAGATCGGCTTCGCGGATCCAGCGGGTCAGCGTGCTGTAGCCCGGACGCAGGTCCAGCTCCGCCGCCAGCATCTCCTGGATCCGCACCCCATTGCCGCGCGCGCGCTCGAAGGCCGAGACCAGCCACAGCCGAACCGGCGCCGGGCACGCGACAGGCGCCGGGCACGCGGCTGGCCGCGCACCCTCTGCGGTATCGGGCGGAGCCGCCACGGGCGAGCGCAAGATACGGCGAACGGTGTTACGCGAGAGCTTCAAGAGCCGGCTGATCTCGCGCAGCGCCAGACCTTGCTGATGCAGTGTCTGCACGGCTTGATGAATTTCGGGCGATTTCATCGGGGCATACCTTCCTCAGATGGCACTGGAGAGACGCCAGCGCCAATTGCAAAGCGCCGACCGCGGCGGTGATGGCGGGCGGCAGCTCCGCTGGCGAGGGCGCCAGGGCGAACAGACGCCGAGTCAAGCGGGCGCCCACCGCGTCGAGAATGCGGATGTCGGCCAGCACCTCGCCTTCTGGACCCTGGTGCAGGCGCTCGGCGCTCTTCTCGTCGGCCTTGGCGGTCAGCGAATTGAGCAACAGTTGCGGCGCCTCGACCATCCGCTCGCGCACCGTCCGCGAAGCGCCTTGATAGTGCGCGAACCAGGTCGCCAGCTGCCGGGTCGTCAGCGGCGTCGTGTGCAAACTCTCCAGTAGCTGTTCGGCATGGGTGTTGTTGGCGCGCGCCAACGGGCCGAGAATCCGCACCGCCGCCCAGGTCGAGACCTTTCCCTGGCGTATCGCCGTCAACACCGCGTCCGAGAGGACCGTCACCAGTTGCAGGCGGCGACTGACCCAGCTCACGTCGCGGCCGCAGCGGCGGGCGATTTCATGCTGGCTCAGGGGGCCGCTGGCGATCAGTTCGCGCAGCAGCAGCGCTTCTTCGATCGGCGCAAACGCGCGGCTGCGGGTTCGTGCCAACACGCCCAGCAGGCCTTGCACCGGATCGCCGTCCCAGCATTCGACCTCGGCCGTATCCCGGCCGAGTTGCCGTAACGCGGCGACGCGTCGATAGCCGTCGAGCAGGATCGCCGAGTTTCCCTCGCCGGCGACCGCGATGCACGGGACGAGCTGGCCATTGACCGCGATCGACTGGGCCAGACGCGTGATCGCCGCCGTATCCAGCACGCGAAGATCGGCGTAGCGCAACTCCAGGCGGTGCAAATCCAGAGTCTGAGCCGTAGCGGCCGTGTGATCCATGCGCTTGACCTCCTATGGCATCCAGCTTAGCGAGGCGGCCACCGCAAGGCGATCGAGTCCTCTCTTTGCAAGCCGCGGCAGGGGCCTCATGGCGAGGCGCAACCGGCTGAAATAACGGTGATTTCGACCATCCACGCGTCCATCTTTGCAACGCCGGTCGGGGCGGGCGCACGTTCCCGCTGCCGGGCCCGATTGCGTGCGACGTACTCCGGATGCTGATCTCGATACGTGCGCCAGTAGTCGGGGTGACGCTCCGCCCAGGCCTTCTGCGCACGCTTCTGGTTCTCGCGATAGTCGGGATCGCTCTGGCGCTTGGCCGCCTGCCAACGCCGTCGCCGTTCGCGCTGGCACGCGGCGGCGGAACAAAAGCATTGGTCGGGATTCCGCGGACGCGGCCGGAACGGCTGACGACACGCCTCGCACTGTCGGAATTCCATGACGGTTTCTCCCCACACGACGTCGTGCGGGAAGAATGGGCCTGTGCCGTGCTTCCTGTCGCGCTGCCGGAGATCCGGCGAGGCTTGAGCGCAACCTGGCGGCGGGCGAACTGGGCGGACGCGGCGAGCTTGGCGAAGGGGGGCTTCAGCGCGCGATCAGCAGAGCGGGCAACCGGGCTTCCGCCCGCTGACGCATGGCCAACCGGCGTGGCCTACCGACCGAGCGTGGGGGGGCTACGAAGTTCGGCTCCCGGGAATCGCTGCGGACCTCAACCAGGGCACACTGGGTCACGCTTGATGGGTCAGCTTTGGTGAGCAAGAGCGGGTCAGTTCCGGGGAGCGTCAAGGAACAGGCACCGTCTGGCCCTGGAGGGAGCAACTCTCGAGCATATAAAGGCTAGCCACACAACACGAGCCGTTGAAGAAGAATGGCTTCCCGGCGTCCGACGACGAGCGTGGGGCGATCGCCGGTTTCTACGCCGTGGCGGTGTTCAACGATGGCTCACGCACCTTCCACGCTTTGTCGAAGGAGCAGGTCGAATGGGTACGTGACCACTCCCGCGGCTACCAGATGGCGAAGAAGAACCGAAAGGAGAGTCCCTGGGACACGCATTTCGTTCCGATGGGCCTCAAGACGGCGATTCGCCGCCTGTGCAATTTGCTACCGAAATCGCCGGAGCTGGCCATGGCACTGGCCATGGACGAAGTGTCGCTGTCGATGCCGTCGGCTCTATTTGCGAGGACAGTCTTCATTTGTTGCTCGCAAAGTGCCTGAATTTTTACGCCGCCTTTGGAAGACCGAATTTCGGGGACGTTGCTGGTCAGCATATAGGCGATGAATTTCTTGATGTTGAAGAAGACGGTGCGCCCCTCCTCGATGGCCCGCACGATGGTCGAAAAGTTGTCGTCCATCAGCACCAGGTCCGCCGCCTCTTTCGCCACCTCGGTACCGGATACGCCCATATTGGCGTTGTTCAAAGCCGGTGCATCGTTCACGTCATCGCGCCCTTCTTCTGCAAACCCTTGACGATCTGAGGCTCCTGAAGGGGCGTGCAACGTGCGAATACCAGCTCGCTGCCTGTCCTGCAGGACGTGCCGTGACTGCGAGACCTGTAGACCTCTTTTTTTCCGGTTTTTCCCCTTTGCTTGACGCAGATCAAGCTGGAATTGCGGCGAGCCAACTACCGTGAAGATGCTCTGGGCATAGCCTCAAAGGCACGATGAAGTGCTCTCGCCAAGAGAGGAAGACTCCCCGGTTTTGCCGGGGTGGCGGTAGTGATTTAATGTTTCCTGAAGTCCCTGAGTTGGTTGTTGGAGAGCTTCTTTCGGTCGTGACGGCGGAGCTTTCGACTTTGGATTGCGATACAAGCCCCTGTTGAGCGAACCGCAATCCCGAAAGCCCTTGACTGTGCCAGGGATGGGAACCTTAGGGCGCGTGGGGGTTGGAGCCCTCTCGCGAGTGGCGGGCGCCGTCAGGGTGCCGGCCGTGTCGTGTTGAGAAAGAGAGCCGTGGTCGCCCTGCCGCGCCACTTTGCCGAGACAGTTACGGAGACATCATGTTAATTGCACTGAAATCGATGGCCAACGGCAAGTTCGTTTGTGCCGAAAATGCCGGCGCGAAATCGCTTATCGCCAACCGCGACGCGGTGGCCGAGTGGGAGACCTTCGACTTGATCGACCTCGGCAACAACCGGGTCGCTCTACGGGCGATGGTCAATGGCAAGTATGTCTGCGCCGAAACCGGTGGCGCCGACCCCCTGATCGCCAACCGTGACCGGGTGGGGCAGTGGGAAACCTTCGAGAAGATTCCCGTCGCGCCTGGTCGATACGCGTATCGTGCCTTGGCCAACGGCAAGTATTTGTGCGCGGAGAACGGCGGCACCCTGCCCTTGATCGCCAATCGGCCGAAAGCGGGGCAATGGGAAACTTTTGAAGAAATCGCGGTACGCGGCAAGATGTTTGCACCCGACGTGCACGGGTTCAGGTTCCAGAATGACGGTTTCAAGAACGACGTCTTTCCGGCACTCAACATCCAGACCGACGCGCTGTGCGGTGGCATGAGCTATGCCGCGCTTGATTACTACTTCTTGAACATTCCGGTTCCCGACCAGCCCTTCCGCCCAGCCTCCAATACCGCCTTGCGGCGGTATCTCTATGATCGACAGGTGGAATCGCTGACCAGCAATCTCGACAAATGGGCCGAGGTCTACTTAAACCCCTTCGGCGCGCGCAATACGGAATTTTTCAACTGGGGAATTTCGGCGGGTCGCATCGGCGAAATGCGGCAGTTCATCGACCAAGGAAAGCCCTGCGTCCTCTGCTTGAAGAGCGTCGGCGACCTGGGTCATCAGGTGATCGCCATCGGCTACAAACTGGGGCGCTACAAGTGTGATCTGGGCCCCTACCTTGAAGATTTCGAAATCTACGTCTATGACCCGAACCGGGCCGGCGTTGTGCGCACGTACATTGCCGACCGCTCGCGCCAGGTTTTTTGCCCCAAGGATCAGCCGGACGTGCAGTACCGCACCTACTTCGTGGACAAGAACTACCAGGTTCGCCGGCCACCAGCGGTGCGCAGCACCAAGTACCCCAATGACGAGCTGGTGTACGAGGTGGTTCTTCAGTTCGCCACGGGGCCGGATGATTTGCGCGGTGGCAATGACAATGTCGACCTGGTCGTTGTTTTGGCCGACGGCACGCAGCAGACCTACCGCAACATCAACCTCAACGCGCGCTGGGGTCCGGGCTCCAATGAGTTCGCCCAGATCGTTCTGCAACGCGCCGTGCGCAAGGATCAGATTCGCAGGCTCATCGTCAGCACGACCTTCGGCGGCGGCATTTCCGGTGACAACTGGGATATGAGCGCGCTCACCGTCTATTTTCTCGGCGGCAGCTTCTTTCAGTCGCGTAAATCAGTCGGCGGCAAACGCTTCACCGGCGACGACAAGGTACTTACAATCGCCTTGTAGTGGGTGGGTGAATCGCTTGCTCGCGGGAGGCAGCCGTTGCCGCTCGAAATCCTTCACGGCTCGGTTGTCTCTTAACGACCCTTGCAAAGTTTTCCATACGGGTCGGATCTGGGCGTAGCGAAAAGATCGGGGCAGCCGTTCGGCGCAAGTTCTTCCCGTACGTCCGGTCAAGGCGCTATAGCGGCTGTCCACGCCATGTGCCGCCAACGGCCGCTCCGGCCGAGGACCCAGATGGTCGTGACCGGCAGCTGTATGATCAGTAAGCCGCCATTGAGGATGATAAATGCATCAGGCGGGTATGGGTCGATTGCCGTCACCAAACCACGACAACTCAGTGGCCGCTCCCAAACCACAAGCGGCCAGCCAGACCAGTTACTGCTGAGGCCGAGCGCCAAAGGCCGGATCTGACTGAGAGCAGTCGTTCAGATTCTTCAGGCCACTGGCAGGAATCGACCCGTTGCTGCCGTTCAGGCTCTTGGCGTCAATGGCGGCAATGCAGCGGGAACGGCCAGTCAGGTCAGTACAACATCAGGCAAGTCTCGGCCACGACCGGCCATTTGAGTTCTGCCTCCAAAGCGCTCTTTCTCGCTGAGAAGTGGTGGTGGAGCAGTACCAGCGCGGTGAAGGGGTTGACCATAGGGACCCATAGGGGTCCTCCTAATTGAACAACAAATTGCTTAAAGGGCCCCAAAGTCATTGGGCCGCACGGTCCACGATCTCCGACGGACTTGATCACGGCCCCGAATGCCGCAAAGAACATCGCAACGACGAGAAGGCTTTCGTCGACAACGGCTGGCACCTGCCTCTATTATTGAATCCATGGGCGATCATTGAACAGTCGTTGTGCGGACTCTGGCACGTTGAGAATGCACCCTGCCCACGCCGAACACTCTGACAAGGAAGGATGCTCGCATGAGTAAGTTGGCTGTTGCCGGCCGGTCTGGCGTGCAAAATCACGTCACGATCGCATTCCCGATAAAATCGCCATCGGACGCGAAGTCGCTGGCAGACAAGTTGCCCCCATTGATGCCTGCACTGCTCGAGGCGACAGAGGCCGCCGGCACCGTGCATTACTCCCGGTTCGTCGTGTTGAGCGACAAGACCCTGCTGTTTCTCGCCGACATCGACGGGGAAGTCGCGGAGTTCCTTGGACATCTCGCCAAGCAAGCTGGGCCGGTATTTGACGCCATACTCGGCTGCCTGGAGAGCCCGCCGCCCGCGCCCGTGGCCGACAATGCCGACGCATTCATCCAATGGACACGTGCGCATGCGCTGGACCCTGTCGCTGTGTATACGTCCAATCCGACCGCCACAGTGCGAGAAATCAAGTCCCAAGCGGCGGCGGCGGGTGTTACCGGTGCGAGCGAGCAGCTTCCATTCCTGGTCATCATGCCGCTCAAGGGGAAGGTGGCCGAGCTCGCGTTGGAACAGGTGGTATTTCGCGTGGCAGGCTCCACGCTGGTCAATGGGTCGGATACGGTTGGAACGTTGCATTTCGCCCACTTCGTTCCGCTCGAGGACAGCAAGCTGGGCTTCTTCACCGTCTACGACGGTCCCTTCGACAAGTACATCCAGGATTTTGCGGAGAAGCTCGGGCCGATCTTCGACCTTTTGTTCAAGTTTGTCATCGACCCGCCACCCACGCCAAGCGCAAAGAATGCCGATGCGTTGGCCGAGTGGGTGGCAGCACGCGACCTGCAACCGATCGGGTTCTATAAGGCCTATCCCGGGTTGACCGTGCAAGACGTGAACGCGCTCCTTCCCGGCTAGTGCGATTGCGACGGCCCGCTGCAGCCGCGCTGTGCGAAAACCAACCCTTCGGCCTGGCATGGAGAGATCATGGGCACCGTAGACGGTAACGTTCAATCACCTTTCTTCCTGATTTTTCCAGTCAAGTCGGCCTCCGACATGCAAACCCTGGCGCTAACGCTGCCTCCGCTGATTCCCAAGCTGTTCGACGCGGCAGATATCATCGGCACATTGCACTTCGCGCGATTCGTCGTTCTGGGCGAAACGACACTCGCCTTTGTGAGCGAGTATGACGGCGAGTTGCGGGACTACGTCATGGATTTCACCAAGCATCTCGGCCCAATCTTCGACACCATTTTCGCTCACGTTGTTGACCCTCCGCCGACGCCGGTCGCGAAGAATGCAGAAGCGTTGCTCGAATGGGTTAAGGCGCACAATATCGAGCCGCTAGCCTTCTACAGCGCCTATCCGAACTTGAGCGTTGGCGACATCAAGACATTGGCCATGGCGGAGCATCGGTGAATGCCATGAGCACGAGCAAGCTCGATCTCGAAGACATTCAAGGCTTGATACTGCGCGGGTATCGCATGCCAATGGTGCGATACTACCTGCTGAAGGTGAAGACGCCCGCGGCAGCGCGCGCCTTACTCGGGCGGCTGGTAAGTGGCGAGGAAAAGGATGCCCCGCAGGTCACGACTGCCGAAGAGTGGCAGGTCGGGTTCGCGCCGGGGCCGGGCGATGACCCGTCGGCAAGCCCGTGCCGCAGACCGGACTATTGCCTCAATGTGGGCATCACGTGGCCTGGGTTAGTGGCACTCGAAGTAAGCGATCGCGTTCCTGCCCTTTCGTTCAAGTCCTTCACGGCGTTCGTTGAGGGGGCGGCGCAGCGCGCCGAGCGGGTTGGCGACAAGGGACTCAATGCGCCGGAGCACTGGATCGGCGGGTTCGGAACCGGAAGCGACCACGTCATGGTGACGCTGCACGCCTTGAGCTTTGAAGCGCTGCGAAGCTACGCCCTGCGGCTTACCGCTCTGTTCGAGCAGGGAGGTGCGTTCGAGCAGCTCTGGCACGGCGATGGCATGGCCCTCCTCGAAATTCAGGACGGCAAACCGGTACCCGTGCCAAAAGTTCACTTCGGCTATGTGGATGCTATCAGTACGCCGACCATTCGCGGCGGACCGGAACCCACTCAACCCGACCACCAAGAGCCGTGCGAGCCATGGTTGTTCGTGCTCCTCGAAGAGGCTGAGAATTATTACCTCCCAGAACCACCGCAGCTCGGGAGGAACGGCAGTTTTGGGGTTTTCAAGATGATGCGGCAGGACGTAGTCGGGTTCGAAAGCTTCCTGCAGAGCAACAAGGACACGATCAATCCGGAACTCCTCGCAGCGAAGATCATGGGCCGCTGGCGCAATGGCGTGCCCCTCGCACTGTCGCCAGATACGGACTCACCCGAAGGGGGTATCTCACCTGAAAGACTGAACGACTTCGAGTACGTCAATCAGGATGGGTCGGGTGATCCCAGGGGGCTGCGTTGTCCTGTCGGGTCGCATATACGCCGGGTCAATCCCCGCGGTCAGCCTGTAACGGGCCAAGGACGGCCCGGTGGGAGCAATAATAGCCACCGCCTCATACGGCGCGGGCTGCCCTATGGACCTACTTATATTCCTGGCCAGCCGGATGACGGAATCGAACGCGGGTTACTGGGATACTTCGTCAACTCCAACATCGAGAACCAGTACGAGTTCATCCTGAAACAATGGGTGGACGACGCTGCATTCGTTGGCTCCGTCCGGCTCAATCCCAATTCCAAAGATGTCGTGATCGGGCACAACGACGCCGCCGGAAGCATATTCGAGATGCCTCAGCCGCAGGGGCCGCCGCTACGGATCAACGGCTTCTCGAACTTCGTGACTACGCAGGCGGTTGCCTACTGCTTTCTGCCGAGCGTCACGGCGCTGAAATTCATCGCCGGCTTGTGAGTGTCGCGCAGGAACCACAGCGGTGCGTGTTGTCAAGGCATCAGGATGCATTTGGCAACCAACGTTGCCGCGGGGAAGAAAGGTCTGACGCTCACCATCGTGGCATGACGTACGGCCCAATCTTGCGGTCGACCTGACGCGCTGGTTCGGGATGTCCATTTCCCGCCTCCTAAGGGTGACTCAAGTCTATGTCATCCTTGGCAGGCGAAATCTGAGGGCAGCTCACACCAGAAAGAGCTTGGTTTCTTGTCACCGACCATATCGCATTGGACAATCGCGATGCGACCTGCATGCGCCTGCGGTGAGGCGATTCACCCGCCGCGCCGGTGAAGCAGAACGTTCGACGTCTGCTTCTCAATAGCCTGACGGGCGGTGTCGGGTCGTGAGGAGCCTGTCCGATTGCGTTGGTGGGCAGGTGGCAACCCAGCCATCAACGGTCATTGCGACTTTTCAGCGCCACGTCCGCAGCAGGCTGGCGAGAGCCGTTCGGCGTTGGCGCCTTTCAAGACGATCTAAGCGAAGTCGGTGCCTGTGGAGTTCGACGTCGACCGTCGCCACCTGGGGGTAAAGCGGTGGTCGCGAACATTCGAATCGGTTCGCAGGTAAAGCTGCGGGCCGCCTCGTGGGAGGCTGCCCGCGTGTTTTCAAGTCGAAGGGTTAATCCATGGCTTTCTTGAGCGCTTCGGCCGCCGCCTTCTGCGCCTCCGCCGTCATCTGCGATGGGCCGAGCTTGAAGGTCAGCTTCTCAATCGTGCCGGTGAACTTGAAGGGCAACTCGTAGCTGTCGTCCACTCCCGATCGCGTATCCAGCCCCACATCGAAGGTCTCGTCAATGGACATGTGCGGGTAAGTCTTGGCCTGACCCCAGTCCTCATAGTGCAACAGCTGCTCGGCCTCGGGCAGACTCAGAATGCCGTTATAGGCGGTCATCTGGTTGAAGGTGCCCTCCAGAGTGCCTTCAGCGCTGGTGCCATTGTCGCCGCTGATGTAGATGATGATCGTGTTGTCCAGCTTGCCCATGTCTTCGACGGCTTGAATGACACGGCCGATCTCGTGGTCCGTATAGGCGACATAACCGGCGAAGTTCTCCGCTTCGCGGGCATACAGTTTCTTCTGGATCTCGGTCAGCGAGTCCCACTTCGGCAGCTTCGCGCCGGCGTACTCGGCCTGACCATCCGGCCACGGGGTGAGTTGGGTGTTTGCCGGAATAATGCCGAGCCGTTTCTGGTTGGCGATGATTTGCTCACGCAGCTTTTCCCAGCCCATGTCGAACTTGCCTTTGAACTTCTCCCGCCATTCTAGTTTGGGTTGATGCGGCGAGTGCGTACCGCCGGGCACGTAGTAGACAAAGAACGGCTTCTCGGGTGCGGCCGCGTTCAGGTCGCCCATGTACTTGATGGCCTCGTCCGCCATGTCGGTGATGAGGTTGTAATCTTTCTTGCCGACGAACGGAAAGATCTGCGTGTGATCGCGGAAAAGATAGGGCGTCCACTGGTCAGTTTCGCCGCCCATAAAGCCGTAGAAATATTCAAAGCCCATCCCGGACGGCCACTGGTCGTAAGGGCCGGCCACGCTGTACTGATAGGTGGGCGTGTTGTGGTTCTTTCCAAACCACGAGGTGGCGTAGCCGTTGTCGCGCAAGATGGTGCCGATGGTTGCCTTGTCGGGAGTGATGACGGAATCGTAGCCCGGAAAGCCGGTAGACATTTCACCGATCACGCCGAAGCCGACCGAGTGATGGTTACGACCGGTGATCAGCGCCGCCCGCGTCGGCGAGCACAGCGCGGTAGAGTGGAACTGCGTGTAGCGCAAGCCGGCCTTCGCGATACGATCCATGGCCGGTGTCGGGACGACGCCACCGAAGGTGCCTGAAACGCCATAGCCCTGGTCATCGGTCATGATTAGCAGCACGTTGGGTGCGCCTTTCGGTGGCACTACCCGGGGCGGCCAATACGGTTTGGAATCCGGGGCGGTTTCCTTGATGACGCCGCCGAACTTCAACGGCGGAGGCGGCAGTTGGTTTCCGTTGATGACTTGCGTGGCGCTGGGCGAACCGGGCGTGCCGATGATTTGCTGGGCGTGGGCGCTGGTCAGTGCCAGTGCGCTCACCAGCGCCGCCATGAGGAAGCTTCTTGTCTTCATATCGTTCCTTCCGTTTTCCAAGGATAGGGATGCCAACCGCTTGCGCGGAGTATCGCTATCGAGCGGCGGCAGGTCAATCATTAGTTCTCGGCACGAACAACCTCAAGGCAGCGAAATTCTTAGTGTCAGATAGTAGATTCTTCAGCGACTGCAGAGAGGAGAGAAATTCCCGCCAACAAACCGCCTCTTGCGAGCTGATTTTGCCTCGGCCACATCTCCACGTCATGATACGTCACCGCCTGCTTTCGCTGCATTGCTGTCGTTCCCCCTGAATGACTGACCGGCGGCTTGTGGCCGGCTGCCGACCGACGCCATTCTGCGCCCACCGGCTGATTGCCGGCGCATAGCGGTCGGTCAGGCGAAGAAAGCCACAGGCGCAGCCGAATGACCGCTTACGGCTGAGCGCTCCAGGCTAACGTCGTCGGCTTTCAAAAAAAGTCGCGACCGTCTGCTCATCGCTGAAAGCCACCAAATGAGGCCTCCCTCAGGCCTCTCCAGACAGTGCTCATCTACCCATCGCTAGGCCGCGCGGTCAACTAAGGAGCCCGACCCAACCTGCGCCATCAAATTCAGGCGCGCACTCGGCCACCTACTTGTGTCGGACCAGAGAGAGCAGAATGGCGTTGGCGAGTAGCCGGTTAATGATGATGCCGATCCCCTGTGAGCCGCGCCGCTCGCTCGCCCGGCAGGACGAGCTCAAGAGTGGCGCGGCGCGCTGTGCTCGCGCACCCAGCGCGCGAACGTCGCTTCATCAATCTGGCCCGATGCGACGGCGAGCACGGTCAGCGTGGCATCGGCGTGGCTCGCCACCAGGCGCCGGCCGTTGAGCGCGAGAAACAGGCCCACCGCCAGAAAAGCGACGCGCTTGTTGCCGTCGACAAAAGGGTGGTTACGCGCCAGACCAAAGCCGTAGGCGGCAGCCAGGTCGGCCACATCCGGCTGGCCATAGAGCGCAAGATTCAGTGGCCGCGCGAGCGCGGATTCGAGCAGACCCTCGTCACGCAGCCCACTGGCGCCGCCATGCTCGGCCAAGCTCTCGTCGTGCAACAATTCGAGCGCGCACCGGTCGAGCCAGCACCAGCTCACTTGGCGAGCTGGTGGAAGGTGTCGCGGTACTCGTGCATGAACTCGCGCCCGATCTCGAGTTGCTGGTCCAGATCAGGGTCGTAGGGCGTCAGCATCACGCCATTCGCCGCCTCGGTCACGAATACCGTATCGCCCTTCTGCAGCTTGAGTCGCGCCAGCACTTCCCTGGGCAGGATGAGGCCAAGCGAGTTGCCGATCTGGGTAAGCTTGAGGGTGGTCATGGAAGGCTCCACACGGTCGATGTTATAACTTTCGTTATACCAACACAGAGGGTGCAGGGCAAGTGGCGTAAGTATTCGGTGAACCCGTAGCCCCCGCTTTTTTGGTCGGCGTGGTTCAGTCAGCGATTGGCGGGTAGACCGGAAATCTGGACTGGACACAGCAGCGGAAATCCGGCACCATGCGGCGCATGGACACGGGTGCGGACATCATTGGCGGAGGATCGGCGGCAAGTCACCGCCAAGTGGCGCCGTTCGCCGAGGTGTTGGTGACGTTGACCAAGGAGCAGGAAATCAAGCTCCGCTGGGAGGCCAGCTTCTGGCGGAGCCAACATCGACAAGCGCTGGTTCGGTTGGCGCAATCGGAGGCCGCTCATCGGGTGGAAATGGCGCAAGCGGCGGCGCGCGAGGCGGCCTTGCGCAGCGAACTGGAGCAGGCCAAGGGCAAGATCCGCGATCTGCAAAAACGCCTGTTTGGTCGCAAGTCAGAACGCTCTTCGGGAGCCGAGAAGAACCCGGCGGCGGACCAAAAATCGTCGCGAGCTCGAGGTCAGCAACCGGGAGCAGCGGGTCACGGGCGGAACCCGGAAAGTCACTTGCCGACGCAGATCGAGGTCATCGACATCGACTGCCCGCATTGCCCGGACTGTGGTCTGGGCTACGTCGACTTTCCCGGCACGGAAGACAGTGAAGTCCTCGAGATCGAGGTCAAGGCCTACCGCCGGAAGATCTGCCGGCGGCGCTACCGGCGGACCTGTCAGTGTTCGGGCGCGCGGGGTATTCTGACCGCGCCACCGCCGGCACGATTGATCCCGCGTGGAAAGTACGGCGTGTCGATCTGGGTGCACCTGCTGCTGTCGAAGTTCTTGTACGGCCAGCCGACGCATCGGCTTCTGCGAGACTTGTCCGACCACGGACTGACGCTCTCGGCAGGAACGGTGGCCGGCGGACTGCGTGCCTTGGCACCGCTGTTCGAGCCGCTTGAAGAAGCACTGCTTGGCCAACTACGCAGCGAGAAACAGTGGCACGCAGACGAGACCCGCTGGCGGGTCTTTGCCGAGACCGAAGGGAAGGTCGGACATCGCTGGTATTTCTGGGTGTTCCACGGCCCATCGGTCATCCACTTCGTGCTCGACCCGAGCCGCTCGGCGGCGGTGCCGATCCGGGAGCTCTCCGGTAGCGCCGGAGGAGTCATCATCTGTGATCGCTATTCGGCCTACAAGAAGCTCGCGCGAGTCCTTGACCACTTCATTCTGGCTTTCTGCTGGGCACATCAGCGGCGTGATTTCCTGGAACTGGCCAACGCCCATCCGGAGCTCGCGGACTGGGCACTGGCCTGGGTCGAGCAGATCGCTCAGCTCTACCACTTGAATGGACGGCGCCTGGAAGTCCGTAGCGACCCAGTACAGTGGGCCGAACGCGACCGCGCCTTGCGGCAGGCGATCACGCAAATGGCCAGTCAACGGGAAAGCGAACTGGCGAACCCGGCGCTCAAAATGCCGGCGAGCAAGGTGCTGCGAAGCATGCGCAAACATTGGTCCGGCCTGACCGTCTTTGTCGACCGCCCCGAGGTGGCGATGGACAATAATGCCGCCGAGCGCGCACAGCGCACGCCGGTGGTCGCACGCAAGAACTTCTATGGGTCGGGCAGTCTCTGGTCCGGCGCACTCGCCGCGACGATGTTCAGCTTGCTGCTGACGCTGCGCTTGTGGGGAATCAACCCGCGCACCTGGCTGACGGCGTATCTGGAGGCCTGCGCCGCCAACGGCAACCTGCCGCCGACGGACTTGAGTGCCTTTCTGCCCTGGGCGATGGCGACCGATCGACTGGCTCAGATGCGTGGCATCCCGGTCGATCAGAGCCGTCCCATCGATAGCTCGTGAAGCCTTATTGCGGGCGTCACTTTACCGACGACGAACTGCAGGCCCTCTGCCGCCTGATCGAAGCCCATCCTGGCAGCAGCCGCGCGCAACTGTCGCGCCAGGTGTGTGAGCTCTTCGACTGGCGTAAGCCCAATGGCGAGCTGAAGGATATGACCTGCCGGGTGGCCATGCTGCGTATGCAGGCCGACGGCCTGCTCACCCTGCCGGCGGCACGACGGGCCGCTCCTCGCCAACCCGAGTATCTGCCTACTCACGCCACCGATCCACAACCGTTGCTCACCCAGCCGGTGCATGAACTGCCGCCGCTGCGTCTGCATCAGGTCGTCGGTTCGGCGAACTCGCGTCTGTGGAACGAGTACATCGCCCGCTACCACTATCTCGGCCACACGCCCATGGCGGGCAGTCAGAGCCGCTACTTCGTCTTCGCCGGCGAGACCCTGGTCGCCTTGCTCAGCTTCGGCGCCAGCGCCTGGAAACTCGCCGCGCGCGAGCAATTCATCGGTTGGCACGATGAGCAGCGACAAAGGAACCTGCAACTGGTGGTGAACAATGCCCGCTTTCTGATCCTGCCCTGGATCCAGTGCAAGGGCCTGGCCTCCAAGATCCTCTCGCTTATGCAGCGGCAACTGCCCAAGGACTGGCTGGCGCGCTACGGCTACCGCCCCGTGCTGCTCGAAACCTTCGTCGAGACGCCCCGCCATCGCGGCACCTGCTACCAGGCCGCCAACTGGATCAAGGTCGGTCAAACCGCCGGGCGAGGCAAGAAATGCCCCACCAGCAAGTCGATCCTCCCGATCAAGGACATCTGGCTCTACCCCCTTCACAGAGCCTTCCGATCAGTCCTCTGCCGCTAACCCGCCTCGGCAATGGCGCTGGCGCGCTACGGGTTGGCCGAATACTTACGACCAGACAATGACGCGTTCCTCCAGCGTCAGCGTGACAAACCCGCTGAGCTTGTGGCGCTTGGCCCAGTTCTGCAGGGCGGCCAGGCCTGTCGCGGCGCTGGCGCGGGTGGAGTCCTTGACGAAGGCGTTACGTGCGGTGATCTTTGCCTGCAACTGGGTCAGCTTGTCGTCCCGCCGCCGCTCCTCGCGTACCCGCACGGTATCGTTGCGGCGCACGATCAGGCGCTTGTCGCCGTGCTCCACCTCGCACAGATGTGCGTCGAAGAGATCCGTCTGCAACACGCCCTGCTTGAGAAAGGTACGCACCTGGGCGTCAGTCAAGGCGGTGATATAACGAAAGCCCTGCGCCGACAGCGCCGCTTTCCCCTTGGCTTTGATCATTCCCCGGTCGCCGACCAGCACCACCTCGGCCAGGCCGAATTGCTCTTTGAGAATCGTGATCTGACTGGCCACCGTCGTCGGGTCCGCCGTGTTGCCTTCGAAGACTCGCACAGCCAGGGGCTCCCCGTCCTCCGCGGTCAATAAACCGATGACGATTTGCTGCTTGCCCCGCTTGCCGTCGCGGTTGTAACCGTACCGCCCCAACTCGTTGCATTCCCCTTCAAAGTAGCTCGAGGTGACGTCGTAGAGCACCAATACCGGTGGCTGGCCCTGTTGTTTGACATAGGCCTGGTACAGCTCGCGCTCAATGCGCTCCTGCTGGCTCGCCAGCCAGTCCAGCGCCGCGTAGAGATCATCCTCATCAAAGTCGTCCACCCCCAGCACGCTGGCCACCGCGTGCTGCTGCGCCCAGCGCACCGCCGACAACCGCGACCCACCATGCGCGATGCGTGCCAGAATCAGGAACAAGTTGAGCTTGCTTTCCGGGGCCGTGCCCAGCACCCGCGTGATGCCCACCTGGTCAGCCAGATGCTTGAGCGCAAACAGAACACCGAAAATCTCACCACTGGTCATCTCCCCGGACCAATCGTCGAACTCGCCTTTCACCAGACGTTCCATCGCGGTGATCTGCTCCGCAGACCAATTCGTCAGATTGGCGATAGTCCGTGTGCAGACCTTGCCCCCCTCGCGATACGATTCGCGAAGCAGAATGGCTGGCCTAGACTTGCGGTTGGGGATGTGGGCGATGTACATGCCGACACTTAACAATATAACGACATGTTTGTAAAGCCGTAAATACATTGTTACATGCCTACGCGTTCGGGCGATTTATGGCTTACTTCAATTACATCAACGACTTACATTGATGGTGCGTGGAAGATCCGTCGGGACAAATTGTCGTTCGCTTCAGACAATCGTTCTTCCAGGCTGTTAGCCGCGTTCTCGATCACCCTGAGCATCCCTTGCGGGGTCTCGGAATGATGAGCCGCATAGGCGCGTCGGCCTTTCAGGACGAAACAAGGACTATCGTCCGATGCTGCAGGGATCGAGAGATCGAGATCGAAACCGGCAAACTGCCCCACCGACCGCTCTTCTCGCACAGCCTTCCAGCCGATCTTTCGGGTTCTGGCTTCGAGGTAGTGCCGTTGGAGTGCCTCTCCCGCCGCTGATCGATTGGTATAGTGCTGGCCGTCGATCACCATGCTGAAGGGCTTACCCCGTACATCGCTCCGATCGGCGAGGTCAGCTTCGATCGATCCAATCCGTTCCCGGATCTTCGCGATTCTGCCGGGCAAGGTCGCCGACTCCTGCTGGTTCGACCATCGCTGGTTGTCCCATTGGGATTTCAGAAAACCAAGCTTCGCCACTTCGGCATCGATGCCTGCCTTTTCCATCACCAGCGGGTTGCCCGATGCCAGGGCTTTCACCTCGGCATAAGACAGCGCCGCCAGTTCGACGTCCTCCGCACTGCGCATGCCGGTGTCCCCGCGCATCACCTGGGCGATAAAACGTGCCTTGGTTTCGAGGGTCTGCCAGAGGTAGGCGTCGAACGAGGCCTCGGTGACATAGCGAACGATCCGCACTTCTTCGTTCAGGTTACCCTGTCGAATGATGCGTCCCTCCCGCTGTTCCACATCGGCCGGTCGCCAAGGGGCGTCCAGATGGTGCAAGGCCGCCAGTCGGGTCTGGACGTTGGTGCCCACCCCCATCTTCAGGGTGCTGCCCAGGAGGATACGAACCCGCCCTTTCCTCGCCGACTGGAACAGTTCTGCCTTGGCGGCATCGCTGTCATAGTCGTGGATGAAGGCCACCTCCTCTGACGGCCCCCCCCGCTCGACGAGCTTGGCCCGAATGACGGGATAGACACTGAACCGTCCATCGTCCGTCGGCGTGCCGAGATCGCAGAAGAGCACCTGTGTACCGCGGAACGCTGCGGTTTCCCGCCATATCCCATAGACCCTGTCCGCACACTGATTGAGCTTGCTGTCCGGATCTTCCCGGCTGGCAGGATCGACCAGTCGCATGTCCAACGCAGCCTTGCGGCCATCGTTGGTCACCGCCAGCATGTTGTCTTCGCTGGGCATGACCTGGCCGTTGCGGATCGCTTTCGCCCGCGCGACCAGCGTGGTCACGAAGGCCTTCAGTTCCGCGCTGGGCTTGGCTGCGATGGTTTCCAGGTGGTGCCTGGGTACCGGCAGCTGCAGCATTTCGGCGGTGCGGATATCGGCCACTTCCCGGAACAGGGTCATCAGCTCAGCGCTGAAGCATGACTGCGCCAGCCCAGTACTGGCAAGGCGTTGCGGTGGGCAGGCAAAAAAGGTTTCGCACAAGGGAGCTAGACAGCCGGGGGGACTTCTGGCAGGATAGGTGGAGGGTCATTGGTCCACGTTTCAGCCGGAGGTATCGTGGTGGTTGCAACGAGCGAAGGGGAGTGGGTGCACTGCGGTCGCGTATTCAGCGCCGCGGAGATCGCCGAGGTGTGCGGGACGGTGGCGTGGCTTCCGGGATTGGCGCGCAAGGAGTTGGCGGCGACGGTCTGCGAGCACCTGGGGTGGACCACTCTGACAGGGACGGCGAAGATCAGCGCCTGCCTGGAGTTTCTGGAGCGTTTGCAGGCGGCCGGGCTGCTGACACTGCCGGCGATAAGGCCGTCGTCAGCACGCCGTTGCGCGCCGCCCGCGGCACCCGTAGATACGGTCACCGGGGAGCTTCCCGTGCACTGCGCCCTGTCGGCACTCGCACCGGTCTGCCTGGAAGTCGTTCGCGACGCGGCGTTGGTGGCGCAGTGGGATGCGCTGGTGGCGCGCTGGCACCCACTGGGTTTCCAGGGGGCCTTCGGCTACCGCCTGCGCTACTTCATCACGGCGGGCGACCGGCGGCTCGGCAGCGTCCTGCTGGCCGGCGCTGCCCGCGCGGTCGCCGTGCGCGACCGCTGGATCGGCTGGACGGCCCAGGCCCGCCGCGAGAACCTGGCGCGGGTGGTGAACAACAGCCGCTTCCTGATCTTTCCCCACGTCCGGGTGCCGCATCTGGCCAGTCATGTGCTCGGACAACTCGCGCGCCGCGCACGCGCGGACTGGCTCGATCACTGGGGCTTCGAGCCCCTGTTGCTGGAGACTTTCGTCGATCCTCGTCACTATACCGGCACCTGTTACCGCGCGGCCGGTTGGCAGTTGCTCGGGGCAACCAGCGGGCGCGGGCTGGCCCGCCCCGGCCAGTCGTATCGCAGCACGCCCCGCCAGGTGTGGCTCAAACCGCTGAGCGCCGATTGTCGCGACCGGCTGTGTGCCGCCCCTGGGAGCTCCCGGCCATGAGCAAACCCTGCCGTCGCCCGACACGCGCTGCCCTCAAGGAGCTGCGCTCAGAGAAGAAACGGCAGGAAAAGGCACTGAACGCGAAACGGCGCGCGAGTGGACAAGTCCTCCACTCCCCCACTTCTCTGCCCAACCGATGCTCAGCCTTCGCGACCGTCGGCGAGGAAAGGGAGGCCCGCGAGGACGCCGTGAGCAAAAAGACGCGTCTCCTGCGCAAAGAGCTACCCGCCTTGCTCGAGCAACTGGAACAAATTCCCGACCCGAGAGACCCCAGGAAGCGCCGCCACAAGCTGACCGCGCTGCTGCTTTACGGTCTGCTGATGTTCGTCTTTCAGTTCTCCTCTCGGCGCGAGACCAACCGCGAAATATCCCGTCCCCAGTTCATGGCCAACCTCCACCTGCTGTTCCCGGAGATCGAGACCCTGCCACACGCCGACACCCTGTTTCGGCTGCTGCGCGACATCGACCTTGACCACCTTGAGCAGGCCCACGTCGATCTGGTGAAGCGGCTGATCCGCGGCAAGAGCTTCCGCCGCTATCTGATCAACCACTGCTACCCCATCGCCATCGACGGCTCGCAGAAGGTCGCCGGCGACACCCTCTGGGCGGAGGAACTCCTCCAGCGCACCGTCGGCAAGGAGGAAACCCGCCACACCCAGTACTTCGTCTACGTCCTCGAGGCCAGCCTGGCTTTCCACAACGGCCTGGTCGTCCCACTGCTCAGCGAGTTCCTCGAACACGCGCTGGGCGATACCGAAGCGCAAAAGCAGGACTGCGAGCTGCGCGGCTTTGTGCGCTTGAGCGACCGGCTCAAGACGCTGTTCCCCCGCCTGCCGATCCTGCTCCTGCTCGACGGCCTTTACGCCAACGGGCCGGTGATGCAGCGCTGCTTGCGCGCCCACTGGCAGTTCATGATCGTGCTTAAGGACAAGGATTTGTCCACGGTCTGGCAGGAGTTCCGCGCACTCCACGCCCTGAAGCCACAAGCCGTGCAGCGCGCTTGGGGAAGGCGCCGACAACACTTCAGCTGGGTCAACGACATCGACTACGCCTTCGCGGCCAACGGGCGTCAGCGTCTCAAGCTGAACCTGGTGGTCTGTGAGGAAAGCTGGGAAAAGATCGATGAACAGGCCAGGACCGTCACCGAAACATCGCGCCACGCCTGGCTCTCCAGCCAACCGCTCAGACAAGACAATGTCCATGAGCGCTGCAACCTCGGTGCCCGCCACCGTTGGGGCATCGAAGCGGGCTTCCTCGTCGAAAAACATCAGGGCTACCACTACGAGCATGCCTTTGCCCTCGACTGGAATGCCATGAAAGGCTATCACCTCCTCATGCGCCTGGCGCATGTGTTCAATACCCTGGCACGTTTCACCCGGCAGTTACGCAACCTGTATCAAGAACTCGGTGTGCGCGGCGCCATCGCCTTCATCCGTAATTCCTGTGCTGCGCCCTGGCTTGACCCAGCACGCCTGCGTCTGCTTCTCGCCGAACCGTTCCTGCTGCAACTCGAATAACCTTGCCCAGGCCTGCCCAACACATCTTCCCAAGCGCGGCGCACCCCGCGCCGGGAAAGGCTCGCCTGGCGATCGTAACGGAGCTCCCTCGACCTCTCCTGTCCCACTGACTGAACACCAAACCCCCGCGCCGCAAGCGCTCCCTTGCCGCTAGCCAACCCCCATCTGGCCGCCTCGGCGGCGAAAGTGGGCGTAACCGGCAAGTGCTGTCGATTCGGGGAGGTCATGCGTCAGGGCTGTCATCAGCTCCGGTAAATTGACGAAGCGTGCGAAACGCGTGTTCATGCGATAGCCACTCCCATCCGGCGACAACTCCAGCGCCGTGACCGATTCCCCGAAGTTGCCCGCCCAGGTGTCGAAGTGCGATAGCTGATGGGTGTCCAGCGTCGCCGGCTGCAAGTAGCGTTGCATGGTCCACATCTCGGCCATCGAGTTCGAAACCGGTGTCCCGGTCGCGAATACCACCCCCGAACGGCCACCCTGCTCGCCCATCACATGGCGCGTCTTCACGAACAGATCGAAGGCGCGCTCTGAGTGGCTGTTCGGCAAACCCGCAACCCGCGTCATTTTGGTGAAGCGGTACAGGTTCTTGAAGTAGTGCGCCTCGTCGACAAACAGGTAGTCGATGCCCAGTTCCTCGAACGTGAGCAGGTCATCCTTTTTCGAACGAGCCGACAGCTTCTCCAGCCTGGCGAGCCAGACCTTCTTGGCCCGCTCCAACTCCTTGACGATCCGATTCCCCCGCTGCTCCGATGTCGAGGCCCGGATGGCGCGCTCGATTTCGTGGACACGCGCTTTGATGAACGATGCCATGGAGGCGTCGCTCATCTTGATCCTCTCGAAAGAGGCATGGGTAATCAGCACGGCATCCCAGTCGCCGGTAGCAATCCGGGACAGTAACGTCCGGCGTTGGTCACCGGCCAGGTCGTCCTTGCTGGCCATCAGGAGGTTGGCCCCCGGATAGGCGCGCAAAAACTCCGTCGCGAACTGCTCCAGCATGTGGTTGGGCACCACGTAGCACGGCTTGCTGGCTCGGCCGAGGCGCCGCAACTCCATGCCGGCGCAGACCATGGTCAGGGTCTTGCCGGCACCGACGACGTGCGCCAGCAGGGTATTCACCCCGCTGGAGACGATTCGCCAGATGGCGTCCTTCTGGTGCCGATGAAGCGCGTACACCTCGGAGAACCCCGGTAAAGAGAGCCCTGAACCGTCGAACGTCCGCAATCGAACCGCGTTGAACTGGTCGTTGTAGCGCCTGACCAGCCGCTCGCACCGTTCGGGATCGGCGAACACCCAGGATCGGAACTGCTCCTTGAGTGCCTGCTGCTTTTCCCTGGCGACGAGGGTTTCCTTCGGGTTCACGACAGACCGCTCGGTGACCGGATCCCGGTCCCGAATTGTCGGAACCATCTGGTTCAGGCTGATCAGGAAAAGCTCACCCGCCGTCATGCGCCCGGTGCCGTAGGTTTGCGTCGAGGCGACCGAGCGTTCGCCTGGCCATGGCACGTCGATGTTCCACGCACCGGCCTCGGCATTGAACTCCACCGTGCAACCCTCGCATTCCAGGAGATGATCGAGGAATGCGCCGTAGTCACGCGAGGGGATCCAGGTCGAGCCAATCCGGGCATCGATTTCACCCGGCCCCAGGTCCGTCGGGATGACCGCCTGCAGGGCTTCGACGTTGGGGAGATAGGCTTCCCCGGCCGTTTCCGCCATCGCCAGCTTGTCGCGCACGTTGCCGGAGAGATAGGCATCGGCGGTTTCCCAGTCGCCGGATTGCGGATCGAGAAAGATCAGGCCACGACCCGCCAGATCCGGGAGAAACTGCTCAACCGCCTGCCCCAGCAAGGATGCCATCAGCGTCGGATTGACGCGTCCGCGTTCGTGCAGGGAGACCAGCAGCGCTTCGTCGGCCGACGAACAGCGCTCCACCTTGCGGACCGCGCCCACCGTTCTGCGGGAGAAGATGTCCGCCTTCTCGGCCGTGCTGCTTTCCCGATCGAAGTCCTCGAGGGAGAGCAGCAGCGGCAGATCCGGATCCCCCTTGAACGCCCGCTTGTTGACCGTCGCGTGGAGAATGCCGTGTTGCGCCACGAAGGTATCGTAGGCGGTGTTCAGGGCGGCCCGGTGTTCGCCGAGTCGACCATCGTCCGCCGTGACGGGCTGTAGGTGCAAGAGCCGGCGTGCCATATCGCGAATCGCCATCAAGCCGCGAATCCGCCGGGCGGTTGATAGCGTCGCGTCGATGACCCGCAACGCATCGCCTTCCGAGATGGCCAGGCGGCCATCCGGGGTCAGGCAGTACGCGCCGGGCTTGACGAACTCCGGTGCAGCGACAAGGCTCTCCCGCGGCATCGACAACAGGTTCTCGACGGCACGAGGGAGATACACGTCCTCGGGCAAGCGGGCAACGCGCTCTGTCAATGCGCTGCCAACATCGCCGTCAAAGATCGCCGCATTGGCCGGACCGAAGCCATTCGACTTGAGCCCCATGCGACCGATCAGCAGGTCCGGATGGTGGACATACCAACTCGAGACGAACAGGCGTCGATCCGTGTCACATATCGACCGCGGGGCTTCGCTGACGCCGATCCAGTCGCCGGCGGCCTGCTCACCCTCCGCCAGTTTCTGGAGGAAGACAATATCGGTCGTGACATCGGTGTTGGCAATCTGCGAGAACGTGCCGGACGGTAAACGAATCGCGCCGAGGAATCGGGCCCGGTCACGGATATGGCGCCGTGCCCGGTCATCGCCCTTGTCGAGCGTCCCGGCGGAGGTGATGAATGCCACCAGTCCACCGGGGCGAGTCACCTCCAGAGCGCGAGCAAAGAAGTAGTCGTGGATGAGGAAGTTGGCATACGGCACATTGCGGTCCTCGGGCACCGGGTAGTTCCCGAAGGGAACGTTCGAGATCACGAGGTCGTACCAGTCCTTCGGCAAGCGCGCTTTTTCGAAACCGACCGCGAGGGTCCTCACACCATGAGGACCATACAGGCCCGACAGGATGCGCGACGACACGCGATCGATCTCGACAGCCGTCACGTCCGAGGTTGCGGCCAAATCTCTTGGCATCGCCCCGATGAAGTAGCCGACGCCGGCAGAGGGTTCCAGCACACGGCCGCCGCGAAAACCCAACCGGCGAACGGCGCGCCACATCGCCTCGATCACGAAGACTTCCGTGAAGTGGGCGTTGACGACACTCGCCTTGGCGCTTTCGTAATCTTCGCCCAACACATCGGGCAGGGATTGGGCTCTCGCCTTCCACGCCCGATCGTCCTGATCGGGATTGAACGCCTTGGGAATGCCGCCCCATCCGGTGAACCGGTTGAGGACGGCGCGCTCGTCGTCGTGGGCAGCGCGGTTCTCTGCGGCCAGGCTGGAGAGGAGCGCGATGGCCGCCAGGTTCGCTTCGAACTTGGCGACGTCACCACGAAGACTCGCATGCAGCGCAGGGTCGAGTGGGTCCCAGAGACTGCGAGCTGGCCCCGTTGCCGGAGCCGGAGAGCACGTCGGTTCGACGAGCGGAAAGGCGATGATCTCCGCCGTCTGGCCTGCAGCGAGCACTGCTTGCGAATCTTGAGGAGCAAAGCCCGGCAGCCACAGAGTGGTCTGGGCGAGTTGAGTGAGTTTCACGTGGGTCTCCTTGAAAAGCCGGAGACACGTACCCCTTCCGGGGTGTGTCACCGGAAGGGTGGAATCAACAACATGGGTCATGGCGCGCCGACTCTCGCCAGGCGCCACGGCTTCGCTGCAAACTTGCAGCCTCTTGACACCTCTCGCGTGCGCTATTGACCCATTGCGAGGTCGTCCTCGCGGTTCATGAGTCCCAGATCGACGAGGTACTGCTTCAGTCCATCGAGGTCGCGGCGGTACAGCATCCAACCGTCCTCGAAGATCTGGAATCCGTGGATCTCGAAAATGGTTTTTTTACGCGGGTTACGGACGTCGGCGGAGAAGCTGCCGCGCTCGTCCAGGTTGATGAAGTACCGATAGCCGGTGCTCCGGGGTACTTGAGTCATGACGCCTCCGTGAATCGTGCGAAAGACGCCATGCCCCGCTGGAGGCTCGCGCCCCCGCGTGGGGTGGTAGAAATGCTGTTTGTTTGTAGCGGCCAGCTACCGCTTTTCAGGTCCCATCCGACGGATGGGTCCAGAATCCGCTTTCCGCAAAGGGCTGCGTCAACCCTCTTGGGAAAGCCCGGCGTTGCCGCCGGAGGTTTATAGGGAATCGCGTCGCCGATAACGCTCCAGCACTCGACCCCAAATCACTTCGGGATCGAGGCCAGAGAACGCGCAGCACGCGTAGTACGAGAAGGCGTTCGAGCACTCCCTCGGGGACAGCCAGTCGAGGATCTCCACCCGTGTGGTGGCGCAGACCCTCGAATCGAACAGAGCGCGCAGCGACTTGTGCAGCAGGCGCCTGTGGAGCCTGACGAGGTCATCGTCAGCCCACGGGTAACCTTCGTCAGGTGCCTCTGCTCGCTGTGCACGGACCGACGCCTTTCGTCGTGGGCTCGGGCCATCGGCCCTGGATAGAGACACCGCGATCGCTTTCTCGCGGGGCGCTCATTTCGCTACGCCGACAATCGCACTGGCCGGTGAAGCCGTGTCGGTCAACACTGCCTTACGGCTGCGATAGGCGCGAAGCAACTGCTCAAGATCGCCGTCGTCGGCGGCGTCTTCAGCCTTGGCGTAGCGTTCGTCGAGGTCATCAACGGATGCGGCCTGGCTGATGCTGGTGAGGAGCACATGGAGCGGCGGGTTGGCGCCTTCACGACCGGACTTCTGGTCGCCCGCCCCCGCCTCGTTACTCTTCGATTCACTTGATTCGTCGTCGATGATCGGAGCCCAGGAGCCGTCGATCGCCTCGGCCATCCCGATGTTCTGGGTCTTACCGCGTTCGTTGAGTTCGTCCATGGCCAGTGCCATGGCCAGCTCCGGCGATTTCGGTAGCAGATTGCACAGGCGGCGAATGGCCGTCTTGAGGCCCATCGGGACGAAATGCGTGTCCCAGGGACTCTCTTTTCGGTTCTTCTTCGCCATCTGGTACCCGCGGGAGTGGTCACGTACCCACTCGACCTGCTCCTTCGACAAGGCGTGGAAGGTGCGTGAGCCATCCGTGAACACCGCGACTGCGTAGAAACCGGCGATCGCTCCGCGCTCGTCGTCGGACGCCGGAAAGCCGTTCTTCTTCAACGGCTCGTGCATCAAGGAACGGTTGAGGCCCAGGACGATGTCGAACTTGTCGTTGATCCGCACTTCGTGCGCATAGATGTCCTGCACGCTGCCGCTGTTGCGCGCGAGTTTCACGAGCCCCTGATAGCCGGGAATCAACTGGCACTGGCTACCGAAGGCGACGAGATGCGCTTCGCCCATCAGGCCGATTTGCAGACCGAGCTGACAAGACTGGATGACCGCCGCGACGACACTGCGTGGCTCCACTTCAGACAGCTTCGGATTCATGCGAAACGCAGTCAGTGCGATCCGCGCCATGCGCTCCGCACTGAGATGCTTGGGCAGCGCGCGGGCGATTTCGCCCTTGAGCTGTTCGAGCATCGCTGGAAAAGACACCACGCTGGTCGTATTCCCCTGGCGGGCGCTCTGGATGTTACGCAAGGTTTGAGACATGGTTTCCTCCAAATACAAATGGCGGAGACACCATGCCTCCCGGAGCGGGGACTGGTCTCCCCGCCGGGGTTGATAAACTAAAAATAGCCGCCGATCAGGCGGCGTCGAACTCGAAGGCGTCGGCGTTGGCAGCCCAACGCGGTAGCGAGATCAATTCGATCTCACCCCCGGGCTGGTAAGCCGGCCAGCTGCCAGAATCCTGGCACCACTTCAGAAGCTGCAGTGCTGCCCGGTACTTCTTGCGACCGACCTCGATGATTTCGGGGTCAGCCCGGTAAAGCGCCACGGCATGGGGTGCCTCCTTCTCGACGGCGACAAAGAGAAAGGGCAGCTCCGTGCCGGTCACGGCTTTCATTCCATCGACGTAGAACGCCGCTTGAATGTCGTAGCCGAGGTTGGCGATGGCGCGAGAAAAGCCCCGACTGCTGGCATCGACACAGCTCTTGAGATCGACCACGGCCGTCCCGTTGAACCAGTCCGGACGACAGCGACAGGGGATCCCGGTGAGCGGGTCTGTCCAGAACGCCGACAGCTCGGCTTCTCCTTGCTTGAACAGGCGGGCCGCCCCCTCGTGCGCGTGAACGGCGGCGCGCACTCGGGTCAATGTCGCCAGGTCGTCGGAAGTGATCAGGGTTTTGCCCTGATTCTCTTGCTCGAAGCGGGCGGCGGCTTCCTTGCCTTCCTTGGTGCGGCGATCAAACTTCTCGACCACTGCGAACTCTTCGGAAAAACGATCCGGTTCGAGGACGTGGGTGTGAACCGCGGTACCAAACGCCATCGCCGGCGTGGGTGGCGACGGATGATCGAGGGCTTCGCGCAGATGCGCGGGGCTCTTGAGCAGTTTGATGATTCCCGAATGGCCGATCGATTGATCCGCGTGGTATTGCTTGGCCGGCATGCGCAGCAGGCCAGGATGTTTGACGTCCATGGTGCCTCCAGAAGAAAAAAAGCCGGAGTCACCTGCCCCTTCCGGAGATGGCCTCCCCGGCTGGGTGGATGAAAATGCTGTTTGTTTCGTGCGGCCAGCTACCGCGACTTGCTCGGGCGAAGAATCGCTCGATCAAAGGCTGCTTTCCGGAGGGCGCTTTGGAAACGCACTCGGGAAAGCCCCGGCAAGCCGGGGCGTGGTTCAGTTCGCTGCTTGTTCTTGCTTCGAGAGGATCAGAGCCCGTCGGAGCAGCCGGCGGGTTTCCGGGTCGGTGCGCCCTGCCTGGAGTCTCTGGTGGAGATCGCAAGCACGCGCCATCGACAGCGCCGAAAAAAGCCGAACGAGAAGCGGGTTGGATTGCAGGACTTGATCGTGTGCGGGGTCGAAAGCCATCTTCAGAGCCCCAGCGCGCGAATGATCGGACGGCTGATGATCCAGCCGGTGATGCAGCAAGAAAGAAGAACGAGTGCCATGAGATGCCTCCATTAAGAAATAAAGGGCATCCCTCCCCTGATGCGGAGGCGATGCCCCGCAGGGGGATGAGCGTTCAGGCGATCACTTCAAACGAAGCCTCACCGCTCTTGGCGGGATCGATGTCGATCCCGGTCCGGCGCTGGTAAGCCGGTCGGTCGTATTGCTGCCAAAGGGTGCTCGTGACCTTCACCGGTTCGGACGCTGCCGTCGCTTCGGGTCTACGGTTCAACAAGCTCTTGAGGCCTTGTGCTGAGTAACGGAGAAACGACAGCAGCAACTGAAGCCCTGCCAGCATGGTGATGACGAGAATGACACGTTCCATGAGCGAACCTCCTGAGGTGAAGGACGGTCGGCTCCCGGCCCGGGAGAATGACCGTCCGGTGGGGAAAAGACGTGACGACCTGCTCAGAACGGCTCCATGGCCGGCACTTCGTCACCGGCTGAACTGCTTGCCTGATTAGACGAGACCGTGTCGGCACGAAGCGGGACGGAACCCGATGCTTTGGCGTCTTTCGCCGATGGACGAGCACCGAGCATCTGCATCTCGCTGGCGAGGATCTCGACGACGTAGCGATCCTGACCTGCGCTGTCCTGCCACTTGCGGGTCTGGATGCGGCCTTCGACGTAGATCGGGGAGCCCTTTCTGAGGTACTCGCCGACGACTTCGGCGGTACGGTTGAAGAAGATCACGCGGTGCCATTCGGTGGTTTCCTTGCGTTCACCGGACGACTTGTCCTTGCTGATCTCCGTCGTCGCGATCCGGATGGTGGCAATCGCTTCTCGGTTCTGGGTGTAGCGAACCTCGGGGTCGGCGCCGAGATGGCCGATGAGGGTGACTCTGTTCAACGAGGGCATAGGGCCTCCTGACAAGGAAGGCAGGGACGCCGCCGTATCCTGACGGGGCTACCCCGCCGGGGGTTGGAGAGAATGCTGTTTATGAAGAAGGCCAGCTACCTTCACTTCGATCGTCATAGACGGAACGAGAGATGGCTGAATTCTCTGCCGCTACGGTCGTCGCAGGAGTTTGAAATGCGTCGCTTCTGGGCGCTTTTCGAAGGTCGCGCTCGCAGTGCAAGCGATACGCTGGGCTTGATCGACACTCCGGGAGACGGCAAATGGCACAGCGACAGCGGAACGATTCGACGCATATTCCATCGGTCCGGCAGGACAACAGCCGGCCTTTCCTGACGCAGAAGGCCGTGCTCAATTCACTGCACGCGAAGCAGACCTTCGACCGTGGCTACGAGATGTGCGCCAACGCGCTGTTCTCGTTGAGCGTGGTCTTGAGATTCATCGGGAGCGAAGAGCAGGCGCAGGAGGTCGACGCCTTGGTCGATAGTCAGATCGACCAGACTCTGGACGAGATTCGCAAGGAGTCGCTGCGGCTGAAGGAAGTTGCCGAGGGCAATGGCATCGAAACTGCGATCGGCTACACCAGTGCCAAGACCATCGATGTGCAGATCACCTCGCCGCGCTCGATCAGGTACCTGGCGATCATCCGCGAGTTCGACGGGATGATGGCCCACCTGGATGCGCTCTGGCTGTCATGCGTCATCACCGACAGCCAATACGCGCTCGGAGTCTATGAATGGAAGCGGCGGATTCTTCGTCTGGCCGGACAGATCCGGCAGCTCGCTACGCGTGCGGTGCTGGCGGCACGGCGGAAGGAGACGGGTGGGGTGGTTGCTGAAGAGAAAGAGCTTCCGGCTGTGGAGCATCGCGATTTGGAGACGGCAGGCACCCCGGACGAGTCCTCGCAGACAAGGTAACTGGCGATCAACACCTCAGGGAACCGAGCGGTTCAGCGTTCGCGTCAGCGAGCACGGCGCCAGATCTGCCGGACCAGTCTGACGTGTGGCGTTGCTGGCGAGCTCAGATAAGTGGCGTCACACTCCGGCGCTTTTATGACGGTACCCGAGGCAGCGATGTGACATCGTCTAAGTTATCTCGCCCGAGCAGGTCAAGCAGCTCTCCGAGGCTCCTCCAGGCATTCTTCTGCTCTAATGTCAGGTCTTGGCGCTGATAGATCCGAACCAGTCTGTTTTGCTGAACGTGATTAAGGCACTTTTCAATTACGTCTGGACGGATACCGAGCATACCCATCAACGTGGCTCCAGTTCGCCGTAGGTCGTGCGGCGTCCATTTCCCCCGTGGAAGAATTAGAGATGACACGTTACTACTGCGGTTGCTCAGTGCTGGTCTGTCACCCCGCTGGCGATCGCCGATCTGCTTGGCCAAAGACTTGAGGCACAGGTGATTGCTCTTATCGTGCGAAGGCAAGACCCAAGGACATCTAATTTTCACGCCTTCCGCGTTGAAGGAAGTAGCCGTGATGTCGCGAAGCTCCTTGAACCGATCGACCGCGAAATCGGACAAGAACACCGTGTGCTCCTTGCCATTCTTGGCATCTTCTGGGGGGATGCGCCAGACGCCTTTTTCAAGATCAATCTGATCCCAACGGGCCATCGACAGCTCGCCAACGCGACAACAGGTCGCGAGGATGATCCAGACGGCCAGTTCCGATGTCTTTGCCATTCTGGCCGCCGACAGCTTGCTCTTGAGCAAACGAACCTCGTCCTCACTCAATACTCGGCTACGCTCGACTTTCTTGCCAAAGTCATCGCGTTTCATGTGGCTGCTCGGATCAGTAGTTACGAGGCCACGAACGATGGCGAAGCCGTACATCTGGCGAATGTCGCCGAGGAGGTTGCGAGCAAGAATGCGGGCGCCTCTTTCCACAACGTTGTCAAGTACCTGAGCGACCATCGGCCTCGTGACATCCTCCGCCGCAACATCACCCAGGCTGGGGAACACGTCTTTCTCGAACGATCTTCTTGCTTCTTTGCCGGCATCCTTCCGCGCCGACAACTCAAGCCTTTCCCAGCGATCAAAAAGAGCCCGAACGCTTAGGCGTGACTTGAAAGATTCGGCCTCAGCAATCCGGCAGTTGAGCTTGGCTAGCTCCTCCGCTTGCACCGCCCGAGCAGAGAGCTTCCGCGTGCGCGCCTGTTCAGTTGGATCCAAACCCTTACTGACGTAGGCAGCGGCATCCGCTCGCACCTGACGGATCTGGGCGAGCGAGTCTTTTGGCCAAGTCCCGCAGGTGTAGTCTTTAACCTGACCGCCGAATCTGTATCTCCAGCGAAACATGACCGAGGCTCAGGGCCTCCGCACTCGGATAGCATAGTGTTTATTGTCATACTCGATCAGCGGAAAATCGTTAAAATTCACGAGCTTATGACAACCACTTGTAAACCCTACTGAAATCAGGTCTACTCTCGTCTTTTGGACAACCGAAATGACTGTGACGACGGGAGTGAGCCTGATGTGCTGCTTGAGGGAAGTGGACGACCCGCGCAGACCCAGCAATGGAACGCTGCATGACTTTCAGGAGATTTTGGTGATTGCCATGGCAGGGGTACTCTCGGATTGTGACACCATCGAAGACATCGCCTATTGGGGGCGCCGGAAGGAAAAATGGCTGCGTGAATTCCTGGTGCTCAAGAACGGGGTTCCCTCCACGGAGACGTTTCTGCGGGTGTTCCGAGCGCTTGACCCGAAGCAATTTGAGGTCGCGTTTCGCCGCTGGGTGGCCGGGGTGGTCGGCGCCTTGCGAGGCAGCGTCGCGTTCGATGGCAAGACGGTGCGAGGTTCCGGCAGTGGTGGCGAAACCGCGATTCACATGGTCAGCGCCTTCGCTACGGAATTGGGTATTGTCCTCGGTCAGGAAAAGGTCGCCAGCAAGAGTAATGAGATCACCGCCATCCCGGAACTGCTCAAGGCACTGTATATCAATGGGTTGCTGGTCACCATCGACGCCATGGGCTGCCAGAAAACTATCGCCCGGCAGATCACGGATCAAGGCGGCGACTACCTGCTGGCGGTCAAAGGCAACCAGCCGACGTTGCTGGAAGCCATCGAGACCGAGTTCATCGACCAGTATCAATCCGAGGCCGTTGATCGCCACCGTCAGGCCCGCAAGTCCCATGGTCGAATCGTCGGACAGATCGCCTCGGTCTTGCCTGCGCAAGGACTCGTTGATCTGGCCGATTGGCCGAAGTGCCAGACGATCGGCCTGGTCGACTCCCTGCGCAAGGTTGGCAACAAGGAATCGAACTTCGAGCGACGCTACTACATCAGTTCTCGTGCCTTGACCGCCGAAGAGCTGGCGGCCGCGGTGCGAGGCCATTGGGGCGTAGAAAACCGCCTTCACTGGGTGCTCGACGTCAGCTTTCGTGAAGATGCCAGCACTGTACGCAAGGACAACGCCCCACAGAACCTCTCCCTCTTGAAGAAAATCGTTCTCAACCTGATTCGTCTGGATACGACCGACAAGACTAAAGCCAGCTTACGCTTGAAGCGCAAAGGAGCTGCTTGGGATGACGATGTCCGGATGACGATGCTGGGCCTCACACCGCTATGACAGCCGAGTGCGGAGGCCCTGGACCGAGGCTGCATCACCACGCGTTCTCACGACACCGTAGAGGGCGTGCTCGTCGCTCAACCTCTTACCTGCGTCAATAGCGGAAAGGGCCTGCAATTGCTTCACGGTCAGTCTCGCCATGGTCGCGCCCCTAACATCTCAAAATGTGCCCAACAATGTGCCCAACGAATAAGGATAGATCGTGCGAAGCCACGATCTGATCCGTTTGTTGGACGAGCCCGGGCCGGAGCGCTGGGCGCGCCCTCTGCAAATATCTTTTTTGGATTTACCCCGCAGGCATGAATGCCGAAGGGCGGGGAGCGGGCCGTCGCCGCGCGCTGCGGCACCGTCAGCGAAGATCGCGCAAATCCGGCCGTTTTGGCGTCCCGGCCACTGAACTCCGGGCGACCCCGTCACTCAGCTTGGGGAAACTGAAGTCCCAAAGGCGGCCGGACAGCGCTGTGAAGGCGGCTTACACGATCAGGCAGCGATCGCGACGAGCGGTGGAGCAGCGACGAAGGCGGGCGATGTTGATCGAATACGCGTCCGGACAATTGACATCACGGAGCCACAGCACGGGCAAAGCATCGCTGGCCGCTCCTTGCGCGGCGGCGTGAAGCGGCTGGGATCGAACTTCAGCAAGCGGTGCAGCAAACTGATCAGGCGCTTGCAGTTGGCGTGCAGGAAGCCGAAATTGCGGGCGCGGCGAAAGCCCTTGGGTAGCACGTGCTGGAGGATCAGCCAGAGGAAATCGGCGCCGGCTAGCGAGCGCTTTTCCGACTTGCCGGTTTGTGCGTTGCGGTAGCGGAAGCTCACCCGCCCATCCTTACAAGCGAGGATGTCCTGTTCACGGATGACGCCGCGGTAGAGGTAACGACCGAGGTAGATCAGGGCCTTCTCGCCGCTGCCCACCGATTTGCAGTGCGCTACCCATTCCCGCGGATAGGACGCCGGCAGGCAAATGCCGGCCGCCTCGATCGCCGCCAGCATTTTGGCCCGGAAGACCTTGGCCATCGCCTTCTCGTTGAACAGGTAGGTGCCGTTCTTGCCGCGCCGCTTGCGTCGCCAGCGCTGCTTCGCGGCATCGATCGCTGCCGCGGGGACGACGAGATGGACATGCGGGTGGAAGTCGAGCCGACGCGAGTGCGTGTGCAGGACCGCGATGGCGCCGGGCGTGCCCTGCAACTGCCGGTCGTTCTGACTGAAGCGGTGCACCGTTTCCCAGGCACAGCGCATCAAGCCATCGAAGACGACGTCGGCGTGCGCCGCAGCGAGCCCGCGCAATTCGGCCGGCAGCGTGAAGGTCAGCAGAAAGTAGTCGGCCGGGACGAGGCGCTCTATCTGACGTTCCAGCCATTGCTGGCTCTCGTGGTGCTGGCAGTGCGGGCAAAGGCGATGGCCGCAGGAATGCGGAACGAGTTTTTGCTGATCGCAGCCTTCGCACTGGAGCTGCATCATCGGGCTGGCCGGGCCGCGGCAATCGCGCATCGCCGAGAGTGCCCGAAGCTGATCGAAGCTCAGGCGGTGGCGAAATTGCGTCATGAAGTCCGCTTCGAATTCGGCAATGACAGAGCCGAGGCGGATCATCGCGGCGTCCCCTTGCTCAGACAAAAGCGGTCCATCAGCGCGTTGATGCGGTCGATGGCGTGATGCCGGCTTTGATCCGTCAGATGGGTGTAGCGAACCGTCGTGAGAATCGAGTGATGGCCGAGAATACTCTGCACCTCGGTGAGCTCGACGCCCGCCTCGATCAGGTGCGTGGCATAGGCGTGACGCAAGCTGTGCGGCGAAATGTTTTTTTTAGCCCGCAGGATTCGACCACCGCTTTCAGTGCTTTCTGAACGCCGCCGCGGTCGAGCGGCGTCCTGGCCGTGCGTGCGCCCGCCGAGCCGCCGCGGCGATTGGGAAACAGCAGAACGGGATTACGGTGGCGCTGCCAGAAACAACGCAGGAGTCGGTAGGTGGCCGTCGGCAGCGGCACCAGGCGATCCTTGTTGCCCTTGGCATCCCGGATATGCACCCGCCCGCGCGCGCCGTCGATGTCGGCGACCGTCAGCCGTAAGCCTTCGCCCAGGCGCAGGCCGAGACTGTAGAGGGTGAAGAAGAAGACCCGGTAACTGAGCACCTGCGTGGCCAGGAAAATACGCTCGGTCTCCTCGACCGTGACGATGTCCGGCAGGCGCAGCGAGCGCGGCGGCTTGATCAGACCGGGCGCCACCCAGGGTTTCTTCAGCACGTGCTCGTAGTAGAACTTGAGCCCGTACAGATCGAGCTTGAGCGAACTCCAGGAGTGCGTCTCACGCAGGTCGGCGAAGTAATCCAACAGGTCGGCCTCGCTCAGATCGTCGATCTGATGAGCGAAGTAATCTCCCACCCGGCGGACCGCGCGCGAATACGCGTCGATCGTCTTCGGCTGCAAGCCCTTGAGCTTCAGGTGCTTCTGGTGCAGCTCGTAGTTCGTGTCAAAAATCGTCGTTGCGACAGGGGACATCTCTTCCATCTTGCGGTAACCTCGCATTCGTCATGAACATCCCTCGGATGAGGGGCGAGGTCACATCTTGAGTCAACGCGACGACAGCACCGGGGTTTCCTCCGCGTAGCGGCTTCGTCCAACTATTCGTTGGAGGTCTGATATGCCAACCAGTGTCGCGCTCGGCTCCCACTTTGAAGAGTTCGTGAAGTCGCAACTCTCGTCGGGGCGGTACAACAACGCCAGCGAGGTCGTCCGCGAAGGCCTGCGGATGCTCGAAGACCAGGAAAAGCTGCGAGCCCTCAAGCTTGAGGCGCTACGGGCCGAAGTGCAGAGAGGCATGGACGGTAGACCGGGGATTCCTGCCGGGCAGGTGTTCGAGAACTTGCGGCGGCGGATCGACGAAATTGCCGCCGGTGAGGGCGAGTGATGCGTCTGGAGTTCTCGCCTGAGAGCCAGCTCGACCTGATCGAAATCACCGCTTTCATTGCCCAGGACAATCCGGCTCGTGCGAAATCGTTCGTCGATGAACTTGAAGCGGATTGCGGCAGGCTCACCGTTCAGCCGGGTATCGGTGCGCCGCGCCCCGAGCTGGGCGATGGCGTGCGAGTACTGCCGCACGGGCGTTACCTTATTTTCTACCGGAAAGATGAGGACGGTGTTCGAATTGCGCGTGTCCTGCACAGCGCTCGTGACGTGGCGACAGCGTTTCACCGGTGACGTTGCGGCGTCCGGAATTGTTTGACCACTACATGTTCTGGAGCGACAACAAGCCGCAGCGTCTGCCCCCTCCCATCGTCATTGCGAGGAGGCGCAGCCGACGCGGCAATCCAGACGTTTGGCCTACGCCTTGTCGATGCGGGGCAAGAGTAGTGAGACGATGGAACTGGATTGCCACGTCGGCTTTGCCTCCTCGCAATGACGCGCCGCCTGGTGTCGTGTTGCGGCATTCGCGACGAGCGTCTCGGCAGGCTTGAAACCAGCGCGAAACCCTTTCGGCGTGGGAAATTGGCTTGCGCCCCCAGCCTCCAACACCACGCCAGCGGCAAATTTCTGATCCGATGCTTACCCAGATCAGCGCGCTACGCAGGACGAGTTCAGGCGTGGCGCGGCGGACGCTGCCGACGTTGACGGAAGCTACCCGGCGCTGGCCACCGCCGTCGGCCGCGAGTTGTCGGCAGCGCAGAGAGCGCTGCGCGGGCGGATCGCCAGCAGTAGCCTGTCGTCGAGCGGCAACACGCTGCGCTTGCTGGCTCGCTAGCGGATTGGCAGCCCAAGGTCTTGTATGATCGCTTCGCGTTGGCTGGTGGCTTTCATGCCAACATCGCGATAGCGGTCTCGAGAAACGCTTTTCTCAGCCATTGGCCAGCGGCGTCGGCAAATTTTGTCGGCAGCAACTGGAACCACGCAGCAGCGCGAGCCCTGCAAGAGGCTCGCGGATGCTTTCGATCACACCCCGAGAATCGACCATGGACGACGCACCGACCTGGCTGGTCAACAGCTTCATCTACCTGAGTGCGGCAGTCATCGCCGTACCGCTGAGCAAGGCGCTGGGGCTCGGCGCGATCATCGGCTACCTGGCGGCGGGAATCGTCATCGGGCCGTGGGGCCTGGGGCTGGTCGCGAACGTCGAGGACATCCTGCATTTCGCCGAGTTTGGCGTCGTGCTGATGCTTTTCCTGGTCGGCCTGGAACTCGATCCGAAGCGGCTGTGGAGTATGCGGCGGCCGATCTTTGGCTGGGGCGGTGCGCAGCTTGTCGGCTGCGCGGCGGTGCTGGCGACGCTGGCGATCCTCGCCGGCGTGCCCTGGCGTATTGCCCTCGTCGCCGCTCTGGGGCTGGCGCTGTCGAGCACGGCGATTGCCCTGCAGGTGATGGGCGAGCGCAATCTGATGCCGACTTCCAGCGGCCGCTCGGCTTTTGCCATTCTGCTGTTCCAGGACGTCGCGGCGATCCCGATCCTGGCGCTGCTGCCCTTGCTGGCGACCGGCGTCGTTGGCGATGTCGGCAGCGCACCCGTCAACCACGGAGTCGAGGCCGCCAGGATTGTCGGCGTCATCGCCGCCATCGTGCTGGGCGGACGCTTGCTGGTGCGCCCGCTCTTGCGTTGGATCGCGTGCTCGCGGACGCCGGAGATCTTCACGGCGGCGTCGCTGCTACTGGTCGTCGGTATCGCCGGACTGATGCATCAGGTCGGGCTGTCGATGGCGCTCGGCGCCTTTCTGGCCGGGGTTCTGCTGGCCGAGAGTGAATACCGACGGGCGCTGGAAACCGACATCGAACCCTTCAAGGGCCTGCTGCTGGGGCTGTTTTTCATCGCTGTCGGGATGAGCATCGACTTCGGCGTGTTGATCGCCTCGCCGCTGCTGATGACCGCCATCGTCGTCGGTTTCCTGGTCCTCAAGCTGGCGGTCATCTATACGCTCGCGTGGAAGATGGGGGTGCCGTTCCAGGACCGGCCGGTGTTTACGCTATTGCTCGCGCAGGGTGGGGAATTCGCCTTCGTGGTCTTTCAGGCGGCGGCTGGCGCGCGTGTCTTTGCACCGGAAACGGCGTCGCTGCTGATCGGTGCGGTGGCGGTCTCGATGCTGGTCTCGCCCTTGTTGCTGGTGGCCGTCGACAAATGGCTGCTGCCGCGTTACGCGAGCCGGCGGCAGGTTGCTCTTGAAGAAATCTCGGAAGCCCAGGACGCGCCGATCCTGATCGCCGGCTTCGGGCGTTACGGGCAGATCGTCACCCGCGTGATGCTCGCCGAGGGCGTCGCGTGCACGATTCTCGACCACGACGCGGAAATGGTCGAGGCCGCGCGCAGCTTCGGTTACCGCGTTTTTTATGGTGACGCGTCGCGGCTCGACCTGCTGCGTACGGCCGGTGCGGCGAGTGCGCGGGTGCTGGTGCTGGCGGTCGACGATGTCGAACAATCGCTGAAGATCGTCGACCTGGTGCGCGAACATTTCCCGAATCTGGAAATCGTCGCGCGGGCGCGCGACGTCACCCACTGGAACCAGTTGCGTGACCACCAGGTGATGCGCGTCCAGCGCGAGTTATTCGAAGCAAGTCTGTGCAGTGCGCGCGAAGTGCTCGAGGTGCTCGGCCATTCGGCCGCGGACGCACAGCTGACGACGACACGTTTCCGCACCCACAACCTGGAGCTCTTCGAACTTCTGCATCCCCACCACCAGGACCGCGCCCGGATGATCGCCGTCGTCAAGCAGGGCCGCCAGCAACTCGAGGAACAGATGGCGCAGGAGCGGCTGGAACGTGCCGCGCGCCAGCGCCAGCGACAGAAAGAGCCAGCGTCGGACGATAGCTGAGCGTCGCGTGGCACTGCCGGCGGCTAGCGCTTGTCGATGGCGAAGGCCAGCGCGCCAGACGCTCAGCCGCGATTGACGAGCCGCGCGGCTAGCCAGCGCCGAACGACTGTACCGACTGTGCCAACTCCGCGCGCAACTCGGCTTCCCGCTTCTCGTAGCGTGGTGAAAAATGAAACGGGATCACCTGCCGTGCCGCCGCCGCGCGGGCAATGCTTCCGGCCTGCTTTGCCGTCAGGTGAAACTTGCGCGCCGCCTGCGCGGCGTCCTCGTCGAGGAAGACGGCTTCGATGAACAGCACGTCGGCGTCGCGCGCCAGCGTCACGATGCGCTCGACGTTTTCTGCGTGATAAACGACGTCGGTGACGTAGGCGATGCGGCTGCCGGGGACGATCGTCAGCGCCGCTTCGAGGTCGGCGAGCGCGAGAGTTCGCTCGACCGTGCGGCCCTCGCTCTTCCACAACGCACGCACCGGCGTATCGTCAGCCGCGCCAGCAAGGACGGCCTGCTTGAGCGCTTGCAACCACGGGCCAACTTGCAGCCCCATCTCTTCCAGGCAGTTCTTCCAGACCTTGACGTGCCGCGGCTCGTCGAGCGCAAAGCCCAGCACGGGCACTTCGTGATCGAGGAAAGTCGCCCGCACCTGGAAGCTCTTCTCGGCGACGAGCAGTCCGTCCGGGGAGTGAGTGGCGGGCAGCGGCTCGCGCTGGAAGCACTTGCGGCACGCGAAGCGCGCTCGTTCGAGGCGGCCGTCGGGGTGCCATTCGCCGACCACCAGGGTGAAGTTTCCCGCGTAGTTGTGCACCAGATTCCAGGTGTAGGCCGCAAGCTTGGCTTCCACCTGCGCCAGGATACCGGGCGGCCCGAACAGCTCGATCGCGTTCGCCCGCCCGAGCGAGACGCGCAGCAGCCAGTCGAAACCGATGAAATGGTCCATGTGCGTGTGCGACACAAACACATGGCTGACGCGCAGCAGCTGGCGTGCCGGCAGCGCGCGGATGTCGCCGAGATCGAAGAGCAGCGCGCGCTTTTCGAACAAGAAGTCGACGTGCAGCCCGGGATCGCCGAAGGGTGGATTGACCAGTTGCAGATGGCAAGAGGGGCGCATGTCGAGGGCAGCAGTGGCTGAAATTCGCCGGCCAGCGCCGGCGCGTCAGCCGAAGGGCCGCACGCCAAACAGCCAGCCGTGCGCCCAGAAGGCGAACACGGCCCAGGCGACGGCGCCCACCGCCACCGTGGCGACAGTGCCGCTCAGCGTGCCCGCCGGATAGACGGTGTTCGCCGCACGGTCGCGCTGCCGCGACGAGCGGAAATCGAGCACCGCCCAGAGCAGCAGGCTGCCAAACAGAAGCAGGTCGGCCAGCGTGTGGTTGGCGAGCAGGTGCGCCAGCGCCCAGACCTTCACGGCCAGCACCATGGGATGGTGCACGCGCGCCTTGATGCCGTTCTGCGGCACATAGGCGGCGACCAGCAGGATGAACGACGGCAGCATCAATAGCGCGGCAAGGTGGCGCGTCCACAGCAGCGGCGTCCACAGCAGCACGGGATCGAGCCGCGCCTGGCCATATCCCCAGACCAACAGCACGAAGCCGAACAAGGACAGTAGCGAGTAGCCGCCCTTCCAGGCGTTCGCGCCGATGCGCGCACGCACCGCGCTGCGCCAGGCGTCGGCGAAAATGCGCACCGAATGGACGCCGAGAAAGATCACGATGCCGAGGATTAGAGTGGTCATGGTATGAGCGAGGAGAAGGCGAAGTGGTGAAGCTGCAGCAGGCACATGGTAGCCGGTGCAGCTGTCACGCCGCAACGCCTCGTCGCTGGCCGCGAAGCCGCCCGTGCTTCAACGCCGGGAAGATTCACTACGCCCCGACCAGCGCCGCGCCAGTCAGGCGTCAACACGCCCGCTGGCCGGGGTACGCGTGCGATCAGGGCGTCGGCACCACTTCGTAATAGACGCCGCTCGAGCCGAAGTAGGGCTTGTACCAGGTTGGCCCGCTCTGGTAATAGGTCGCGCCGTTTACCGTCATGCTGCGCGCACCCGGCGGCAACACCGCGTACTGGCTGCCGATCGGCAAATTGCCCTGGACGGCATAAACCGGCGGTGAAGCGACGTAGACCGGCTGCTGGACGACGACCGCGGGTTGCGACGCGCTGGCGATCGCGGCCCCGGCCATCGCGCCGACGGCCAGGCCAGCGACGGCGCCCGCAGCGGCACCGCAGCCGTAGCAGCCGCCGTGGTAGTAGCCGCCGCCATGGTAATAGCCGCCACCGTGGTACGGATGACCCGCGGCAACGAAGCCGCGTCCGCCCCAGCCTCTGCCGGCGGCCACCCAGGCGTTCGCGTCGGCCAGCGGAACGAGCACGCTGGCGGTCGCCGCGACGCCGAGAATCAGGGTCTTGAGGTGGGTCATTGCATTGCTCCTTTCTCGGCTTGTTTGGACTGTGCCAGGCCTTGCAGCTTGAAGTCGAGCTTCACCGCGTCTTTCGGGATGGCGACGTCGAAGGCCCGCGCCGGCAGCGCTGCGTTGAGCCGCCAGTCCGAGAACTCGACGCTGAAGCTGGGCTGGCGCTCGGCGCCGCGATACGAGGCGACGGCCAGGCGCGGCAGCTTGTCCTGCGCGCCGATCCAGACCTCCCAGTCGACACCCGGCGAGGTGAAGGCCAGGTGATCGGTGGCAACGCCGCCGATCGTCGTTTGCCCGACCAGCAGGGCACTCGACAGATCCTTGGTGAGGCGCGCGTAGGGGTCGGAAACCAGGAGATCGACGAAGGGCGCCAGGCTGTCTGCGGCTGGCAGTTCCTTGTCGAGGATGGCGTCGAGACTGCTACCGGCAACTTCCTGCTGCGCGTAGAAATTCCTCGCCGGCCCGATCACCGTCACCGTCTTGCCGTTGTAGTACAGGTCGTTCGGCAGCAGGTCGCCGCGCGACTCGACGAATAGCCGGTCAGGGCGTTGCAGCAGCACCCGCGACGAGGCGAAAAGGCTGATGTACTGGCCGGTCGGCGCTTGCAGCGGCACCAGGCTGCGCACCTTGAAGGCGAGCGTTCGCGCTTTCGCCAGGGTGTCGCTCATGCCCTGCAGCAGCGTCAGCGCGCGTTCGTCCGTGATCATCATCTGCGCGGGCGCCGCCGACGGCGCCGGCTTGTCGTCGGCCAAGGCCGGGGCAGCGCCGCCAAAAAGCACCGCAGCGGCCAGCGCTGTGCCGCCGAAAAGATGCACCACCGTGTTTCGTTTCATCGTCTTCTCCGCCATTGTCAAGCCGCAAGTATCGCCGATATCGAGTGCTGGCGCATGCCCCGGCTGCCCTGGCCGAAGGCGGCATTCGCAAGAGCGCGAAGAACTGGCACACTGGCCGCCGGCGCCGGGCCGGCGCGGCCCCGGAGAACGCGGCCTGCCGGCACACTACTGACGAGGCGAGGAACCGACATGCGCAGAATCGCAACTGGCTTTGGACTGGCGCTGGCGCTGCTGTCGACAACACTGGCGGCAGCTGACTTGCCGCTGCAGCGCATCAAGTTGCCGCCGGGTTTCGCCATCGAAACCTGGGCGCGTGTCGACAACGCCCGGCAGATGGCGCTTGGCCGCCACGATGACCGTGGCGGCACGCTTTTCGTCGGTTCGATGCACGCCGGCAAAGTGCATGCGCTGCGCTTCGACGCCAGCTACGCCGTACGCCGCGTAGGCGTCGTCGCCAGCGGCCTGCAGCGGCCGGTCGGCGTCGCCTACAAGGACGGCAGTCTGTACGTCTCGGCGGTGAACCGAATCCTGCGTTACGACGACATCGAGCGCCGCCTGGACGACCCGCCGACGCCCGTTCTGGTGACCGACCGCTTGCCGAGCGAGACGCATCATGGCTGGAAGTTCATCGCCTTCGGCCCCGATGGCAAACTCTACGTTCCGGTCGGCGCGCCGTGCAACATCTGCGAACCCGATGCGCAGCGCTACGCCAATATTCTGCGCATGAATGACGACGGCAGCGACCGGGAAATCGTCGCCCGCGGCGTTCGCAACAGCGTCGGCTTCGACTGGCAGCCACAGACCGGCGACTTGTGGTTCACCGACAACGGCCGCGATCTTCTCGGCGACGACCTGCCGCCCGACGAACTCAACCGCGTCGCGCGCGCCGGCACGCCCGGCGGGCGCGGCGCCCATTTCGGCTATCCGTACTGCCACGGCGGCGACCTGCCCGATCCCGAATTCGGCACCGGCCGTCGCTGCGACGAATTCCTCGCACCCACGCAGAAGCTGGCGCCGCACGCCGCGGCGCTGGGCATGCGCTTCTATACCGGAACGATGTTCCCGCCCGAGTACCGCAACCAGATCTTCATCGCCGAGCACGGCTCGTGGAACCGTTCGCAGAAGATCGGCTACCGACTCACGCTGGTGCGCGTGCAAGGCAGCCAGGCGATCGCCTATGAAACTTTCGCCAGCGGCTGGCTCGATGAGCAAGGTGGCGAAAGCGTTTGGGGGCGCCCCGCCGACGTGCTGGTATTGCCCGACGGCTCGCTGCTGGTCGCCGACGACCACGCCGGCGCGATCTATCGCATCAGCTATCGCCGCTGAACGGCTGCCGCCAAGCGGATGCTGCGATTCCTTGCTGTTGCGATCGCTGTTCATGGCGGTTCTCCCTGGCCAGACTTGTCGAGCGCCAATCGTCACGGCACGGCTGGCCGCCACTCGTGGGCTTGAGCCGCCGAGCATGCCGGGCATAGCGACGTGGCCGGGCAGCGCAAGGACGCGCGCCAGCCAGGCGACGATCTCGGCCAGCAAAGCTTCGGCGGGAACGCGGCGATACCGCTGCCAGGAGAAAGGAAATCGATTCCGAGAGCAGCAAGCAAACCTTGCTAACGAGGGACATGACAGTAACAATCAGGCGTCGACTGGGCCCAGCGCCTCCACCGCAGCCTGAAGTTCCTTGGCAACCGCAATCAGTTCCCGGATCAAGGGCTCGTCTTCCTCATACTCGCCATCGTAGAGAGCACGGTTACGCTTCTGGTGGCAGTTGTCCAGGAAACGCCACTTGGCTACCGGCAAGGACACGGTGCTGCCCAGAATCTGGATAACGATATAGCGGCTCTCCGATCGATACCCATGCCAGCGCAGGGCCGCCAAAGCGAGGCTGTGTGCTGCGTCGTAGGCCAGGCTGAAGCGGCTTTCTGGGTTCAGTCCAGGGTTCTGCGCGTCCGGCAGCCGATTCCTGGCTGATCGGAGCAGTCCGTCGAACTCGGCCTGATCCGGGGGCTCAGCCTTGAGCTTGCCGATCTTCGCCAGGTTCTGCAGAGTTTCCCGTCGGGATGTCATTGTCGTCGCCGATGAGCATGATCTTTGGTTGCTGGACTATGCGGGTAAGGAAGTGGTTGTCGCCACGTAGCTTCTTTGAGAAATCTTCTGCGGCGTAGATGCTTGGGTTCACCTTGCGACCCAGCACCTCCTCGGCCTTTGCCAGAGCCTCGAAGAGATGACTGTAGCTCAAGCCCCCGGCGATGACCATGACGTCGATGTCGCTCGCCGCAGTATCCGTGCCCTTGGCCACGGAACCATAGATGAAGGCGCAACGAACAAGATCGGCAAACTCGGACAAGGCGGCACGTAAGACACTGGCCAGCCCGAAGGTCTTGACGACAATCCCTCGGAGTTCCGTGAAGATCGGGGAATTTCGGTTGGCCTGGTAGTGTTTCTGTCGGCCGATGGGTGTCATGGTGATCAGACCGGAGGCTGTCATTCGTTCCAGTTCACGCTGCAGCGCGCCGCGCCCGGTCAAGGCAAGTTTTGCAATTTCGTTGGCGTAGAAAGACCGATCCGGTTGGCCAAACAACAGCCCAAGCACCCGCTGCTGGCCTCCAGAGAAAAGCACATCTGAAATCGACACCGAGTCTTTATTCCGCATAATGGGTACTATGGTACCCGATCTGGGGATCAGCGCGCCACACTTACACTGAGCGAAACTCTTGTTCCCATGCTTGCGGGTAACTTGCTTGCCGACGATCCTCTCGCCATTCACCCACCTTTCGCTGCGCGCCCATGGCGCAGGTCAAGGCACTTGATGCGCGCCGTGCTTTAGACGCAGAACCTGCACCGTGCGCGCCTCGTCCAGAAGCCGGAAGAAGACAATGTAGTTCGGATGCACGATCAGCTCGCGGATCTCCAGCAGTCGACCTGGCCGAACATCAGCAGGAACGCATGGTCGAGGAACGGCAGCGAGCGCAGAGTTGCGAAGAGCGGATGATCGCCGCCCTGCTAGGGAAGCAGGGGCTGTTGCCCTCCCTGACAAGCCGCAGTATTTGACCGTCTCGTTGATCAAGGGGTCTTTCGGTCGCGCGTAGCGGGCTTGCGTATACGACTCACCGAACTGACAAGAGGCGCCCAATGATCAAGTCCGAGACTTTCAGAAACGTGTGGGATTCGATCACCGACACCGCCGAGCAAGCCGACACGCATGCCCAGCGCGGTGCTGGGAATGCGCTTCTACACCGGAACGATATTCCCGCCCGAGTACCGCAACCAGATCTTCATCGCCGAGCACGGCTCGTGGAACCGTTCGCGGAAGATCGGCTACCGGCTAACGCTGGTGCGAGTGCAAGGCAGCAGGGCGGTCGCCTATGAAACTTTCGCCAGCGGCTGGCTCGATGAGCAAGGTGGCGAAAGCGTCTGGGGGCGCCCCGCCGACGTGCTGGTATTACCCGATAGCTCGCTGCTGGTCGCCGACGACCACGCGGGTGCGATCTATCGCATCAGCTATCGCCGCTGAACGGCTGCCACTCGTGGACTCAACCGCTGAGCATGCCGGGCATGCCAACGTAGCCGGGCAGCGCACGCACGCGCGCCAGCCAGTCGCTCACCGCCGGATAAGCGGCCAGATCGACGTGCGCCTCGGGAGCGAGGGCAAGGTAGGGATAGACCGCGATATCGGCGACCGTCGGCGCCGCGCTGGCCAACCACGAGTGCTCGGCGAGGCGAGCCTGCATGACCTGCAGCAGAGTTTCGGTGACGGCTTGGGCGGCCGCAACGTCGATCTGGCGGGCGAACTTGAAGTGCAGGCGGAGCAGGTTCGGACCGTGCGCGACTTCGTTGGCCGCGGTCGACAGCCAGGCGACGACCGCGGCCAGAGCCGCCGCATCGCCCGGCAGCCAGGTCGTTTCGCCGGCCCGGCGGGCCAGATAAACGAGGATCGCCTGGCTGTCGCGGATGACCTTGTCACCGTCGACGAGCACCGGCACCTGGCCAAACGGATTGAGAGCGAGAAATTCTGCGGCCTTGTGCTCGCGCTGCGCGCCAACCAGGTCAAGCAGCTCGTGTTCGACGCCGAGCAGCGACAACATCAAACGCACTTTGTGACAGTTACCCGAGAGGGCGAATTGGTAGAGGCGAAGCATGGCTTTTCTCCTGAGTTGAGGCGTTTATCAAACAGTTCAAGCTGATCGATGGACTGGCCGCTGCTTGCGTATTTTCGGCGCATGCGCCTAGAGGTCAAGCGTCAAGGTTTCCGACTTTGCCCGCGAGACGCAAATGCACATCAGGCCGGCGCTGTCGCGCTGACGATCGCTGAGCGCACTGTCGCGGTGATCGGGAGTGCCTGCCAGCACCTTGACCGCGCAGCTCCCGCAGTTGCCGCTACGACAGCCCGCTGCCGCGGCGATCCCCGCCGCCTGCACGGCGTCGAGGATGCTCTGTCCGGCAGCGACCGCGAGGGTGCGGCCGCTGCCGCGCAGCACTACCTGTACCGGCCGATCGTCGGGCCGCGCGGGCACGTGGAAACGCTCGAAGCGCAGTCGATCGGCGGCGATGCCGTGCGTCGCTGCGGCGTCGCGCGCAGTGTCAAGCAGTCGCGCCGGGCCACAGACGTAGAACAGCGCGTCGGTGGGCGCCGCGGCGAACACGCCCGGCACGTCCAGGCGTTGGCCGCGATCGCCGGCGTAGGTTCTGAGCTGCGCGCCGAACTGCCGCTCGAGGCGATCGCGGTAGGCCATTTCGCTCGCCGAGCGGCCGGCGTAGTGCAGCGCGAACGGGTTCTTCCGGGCCTGTAGTTGCAGGGCCATCGCCTTGATCGGCGTGATGCCGATACCGCCAGCAATCAATACCGCAGGCCGCTGCTCGTCGTGCACCGCGAAGTCGTTGCCGGGCAGCTGGCAGAAGAGCTGCAGGCCAAGCTGCCAGCTGGCATGGATGGCCAGCGAGCCGCCGCTGCCCGCGTCCTCGCGCAGCACGGCAATTTCAAAGGCGTCGCGGCGCGCCGGGTTGGAGCTGATCGAATAGCGACGTGTTTCCTGGCCACGACCCGGCAGGCGCAGCGGCACGTCGAGATGCGCGCCAGCGCCAACCTTCGGCAAATCAACGCCGTCGGGCGCGCGCAGCTCGTAGGCGCGCACCCGCGGCGTCAGCTGCCGAATGCCGCTGACGACCAATGCCAGTGGGCCATTTCCCAAGGCCAGCGGCAGCGTTTCGCCGTGCTTAGCCGGCACAGGCTGATCGCGCTCGCGTTGTGCAAGTTGTTGCTGCAGTTGCGCGATCTCGGCGTGCTGTGCTTGCAGGCGTTGGCCGATCTCGGCTTCGCTAAAGCGCGGCGTGATGTGCTGCGGGCAGTTCCAGTCGAAAGCCTCGACGCTGATCAGCACCGCGCGTTCGACGCGCGCGCGATAGTTGCCGTCCTCCAGACGTGCGATCAGCGCCGGATCGTCGGCCTCGTCCACCAGCGTCGCGCGACCCCATATTTTCAGGCGGCTTCGCTTCGCATAGTTGATCAGGATCAGCGCCACGCGACCATCGGCTGCGATGTTGCCGGCGCTGATGTATTGCACGTTGCCGCGAAAATCGGCGTAGGCGATCGTCCGCTGATCGAGCACGCGCAGGAAACCAGCCGGCCCGCCGCGAAATTGCACATAGGGCCAGCCGTTCTCGCCAACGCTGGCCTGGTAAAAACCATCGCGCGCGGCGATGAACCTGGCCTCGGACGCGCCGAGCGTGTCGCCGCGCTCGTCGGTATGGTCGAGCGCGGCGTAGTTTTGCCGACTTCCCATGCGCGTCTGGAAGGCGCGTACGCCGGCGGTGAAAGCGATTTCGCTAAAGGCACGAGCCATGATCGTCTCCGGTGACATTGGCAGCAGCGCGAGGGCCGGCGCGCCAGCAAGCGAAGCGGCCGACGATTTTCTAGGCGGCGGCGCTGCGCGATTCGCGCCGCGAATCACGCCACAACTCGACCTTCGGAAAGTCGATCTCGACGCGCGTCGCCTTGCCGAGAATATTGGTGAAAATGTTGATCGCCACGACCGCGATGACCTCGACGATCTCGGCGTCACTCAGCCCACTGCTCCGTGCGGCGGCGAATTCGGCGCTGCTGACCTCGCCCAGGTTGGCGTTCAGCGCCTGCGCGAAGGCAACAGTCGCGGCGGCCCTGGCGTCGTCCGAGCTGCCCTGCCGATTGAGCAGCATCTCGTCGTTTGAGAGGCCAGCGTGGCGCCCAATGGCGGTATGCGCCGAGACACAATACTGGCAAGCGTTGCCCTCGGCAATCGCCAGCGCGATGCGTTCCTGCGTCGCCTTGTCGATGCTCGCCTCGCCGAGCGCTCCGTACAGCCCGAGGAAGCCTTGCAGCGCCTTCGGCGAGTTGGCCAGGACGCGGATGAAGTTGGGCGTGACGCCGAGCTGCGCCTGGACGGCATCGAGCAATTCGCGGGTTTCGCCGCTGGCGGTCTTTGGATCGATGACTTGAACGCGTGCCATGATGAATTTCCTTTCGTGATTGCTTGGGGTTCGGGTGTCGCTGCAGTAGCGACGATGGCTATCTTGATCGCTTGGAAAGCACAGATAAATGGCGCAAAAGCGATTTGATTGCTGCAGATTGCGCAGTAATATTTGACCCTATGGACATGCTCTCAGCGATGCAGGCGTTTGTGAAGATTGTCGATTCCGGCAGCCTGACCGCGGCTGCGGAAGCGCTCGCGGTCTCGCAGCCGTCGATGGTCCGCACGCTGGCAGCGCTCGAACGCGAAGTCGGCGTCAGGCTGTTGAACCGCACGACGCGACGCATGGCGCTGACCGACGAAGGCCGCGAATACTGCGCACGTTGCCGCGCCATTCTGGCGGCGGTCGACGACGCGCAGGCGAGTCTGAGCGCACGCCGCGTCGAGCCGCGCGGCAAGCTGCGAATCACCGCTTCGGTGCCCTTCGGCCGCCGCTTCGTGACGCCGGTGGTCATCGACTTCCTGGCCGCACAGCCGCAGATGCATATCGAACTGCTGTTGCTCGACCGACTGACCGATCTGCTCGAAGAAGGCATCGATCTCGCGGTGCGGCTGGCGCCGCTACCCGATTCGTCAATGGTCGCCGTGCCGATCGGCCACACGCGCCGCCTGATCGTCGGCAGCGCGGCCTTGCTCGCGCGCCGCGGTGCGCCGCAGACCCCTGCTGATCTGGCCGGCGCGCCTTGCGTCAGTTTCACCGGGCTGGTGTCGCCCGGCGAGTGGGAGATCCGCGACGACCACAAGGCGCTACGGCTAGCCGTGCACAGCGTGCTGACGACCAACCAGATCGACGCCGCCGTGCAGGCCTGTGTGCAGGGGCTGGGCTGGGGGCAGTTCTTTGACTACCACGTCCGCGACGAACTGCGCGCCGGTACGCTGCTCGAGGTTCTCGCCGACCAGCACACCCAGCGCACACCGGCGCACATCGTCTACCCGCAAGCGCGGCTGCTGTCGCCGAACGTGCGCGCATTCATCGATTTCGCCGCACCGAAGTTGCGGCTGGGGCTTGGTGATGCGGGCTGACCGGGGGGCTTGCTGAATTTGGCCGGTCGCTGAAGTCAGCGGAACAAAGGGCTGCAGAAAGCCCGCCAGAGACGACGTCCACGCCGTTTCGCTGTACATTGGACGACGGTAAGTCGCGGCGTCCGCAAATCTGCGGACGACCGCGGACACGTGTCGCACTATCAGGCCTTCGATCAGGGCTGTTGCCATGCCGAAAGCACTAACTCGATTGCTAGCGCTGCTGTCACCGTGGCAGCTACGGGCATTTTCATTCCTGCTCGTCGCGATAGTCGGCGCCTGCGACCTCGCGACCAGCTATGAACTGTCCATTTCGATCTTCTACACGATTCCCGTTGGCGTCGGCACATGGTACGTCGGTAGGCGCTTCGGCTTTCTTGTCTGCATCGTTTCCGCCATCACCTGGCTGGCGGTCGATTTTGCCTCGGAGCACCCGTTCAGCCATCCCGCCATACCGTTCTGGAATGCCAGCGTCCGGCTTGGCTATTTTGTCATCATCGCTTACCTTCTCGATCGCCTCCGCGGCGCCCTCGATTTTCAGGAATTGCTTGCCCAGGAGGATGGCCTCACCGGCCTTTTGAACGCTCGCACCTTCCGACAAAGATGCGACGCGATCTTCATGCTGGCCAAACGGCATGGCCGGCCGTTGGCTCTCGGCTATCTGGACCTGGATGGCTTCAAGGGCGTCAATGATAGCTTCGGCCACGCTGTCGGCGATGAGGTTCTGAAAGCAGTCGCGAGCGCGCTAAGCAAACGACTGCGCGCCTCCGACCTTGGCAGCCGCCTCGGCGGTGACGAGTTCGCCGTGCTGCTTCCAGAAACCGACCTGGCCGGCGCCCGAACGTTCTTTACCGAGTTGCACGAAAGTCTTGTCAAGCTTGCGGGTACGAACAGCTGGCCCGTTGGCTTCAGCATCGGCGTCGCCGTGTTCCACCATGCCAGGGCCAATCCCGACGATGCGCTGCGCTACGCCGACGGCCTGATGTACAAGGTCAAGAACTCGGGCAAGAACAACATTTTTTTCGAGGAATACGCCAGCGAAGCTGGTGGCGGCTAACGGTCATGACAGGTCGAGACACCCCAGACCATGAAAGTCATGACCGTTTCCCTCTTCCCCTGGCCCTTCTCTCGCAAGGGGAGACGGGAGTTTCGTGAGTCGCGTACGCGCAACTTTCACAGTAAGCCATCGCGCAAGCTGACGCGGCCGCGGCGTGCGGGCTCGCGTGCGGGAGGCGAAGCGTGTTGCTTGACCTCGCGTTGAACGCGTTGAACGGGGAGCCTTGATGGACGTGGAACTTGTCGAGGTTCGGGATTTCCTCGCCGAATACCCCCCTTTTTCCACACTCGACGCCAATTTGCTTAACGCGCTACCAAAAATGCTCTCGGTACGCTACCTGCGGCGTGGCAGTCGTTTCCCGCCGGCCGATGAAACGCAGCCCTGTCTCTACCTCGTCCGCAAGGGCGCGGTCGAACGCCGGAGCAGCGCCGGTGCGCTGCTCGACACGCTCTGCGAGGGCGATCTGTGCGCCGTCGATTGCCTTGCCGAGGGTGAATCGAGCATCGGCACGGCGATCGAGGACACTCTCGTCTACCTGCTGCCCTGCGCCACGCTGCGCGCCTTGCGCCGCGAACACGCAACGCTCGACGAGTATTTTGTGCGCAGCGCCGCCGAGCGTCTGCGGCTCGGCCGCGGCGCGCTGGAGCCCGCTTCGCAGGTGCGCTCGAGCCTGCTGACGCTAGCAGTCGGCGCCTTTGTCGAACGCCAGCCGGTGTGCGGCGCGCCGTCGCTGTCGATTCGGCAAGCCGCCGAGATCATGACCGCAGAGCGCGTTTCGGCGCTGCTGCTGGTCGATGCCGGGAAACTCTGCGGCATCGTGACCGATCGCGACCTGCGCGCCCGCTGCCTGGCCGCCGGGGTCGACTCCGCGACGCCGATCGCCCGCATCATGAGCAGCGATGTCGCCAGCATCGGCCCGGAAAGCGCCGCCTTCGAAGCACTGATGCTGATGACGCACAAGGGCATCCATCACTTGCCGGTGGTCGACGCCGCCGGTCTGCGCGGACTGCTGTCGAGCACCGACCTGATGCGCTGGCAAAGTGCCAATACGGTCTACCTCGCCGGACTGGTGCGCAAGTCCGAGGCGCTGGGCGATCTGGTCCGCGCCAGCGCCGAACTGCCTGAACTGCAGGTGCGAATGCAAGCCAACGGCGCCACACCGAGCCAGCTCGGACAGGCGGTTTCGTCGGTGAACGACGCGATCACCATCCGCCTGATCGAAATCACACAATGGCAGCTCGGGCCAGCGCCGGTCCCTTTCGCCTGGGTCGCCTGCGGCTCGCAGGGCCGCCACGAGCAGAGCGTGCATTCCGATCAGGACAACGCCTTGATCCTCGATGACCGCTTCGTCGAGCAACAGCATGGCGCGTATTTCGCAGCCCTTGCGCAGCACGTCAATGATGGCCTCAATGCCTGCGGCTACCGCTATTGCCCGGGCAAGGTGATGGCCAGTAACGCGGCCTGGCGAAAGCCGCAAAGCGGCTGGATCCAGGCATTTCGCGGCTGGATACGGCAGGCGGACACGATGGCGGCGATGCTCGCGGCGAATTTCCTCGACATGCGCACGGTCTTCGGCGAGGCGGCGCTGTTGACACCCTTGCATGCCGCGATCAACGCCTACTGTTCCCGCCACGACGCATTTCTTGCCCGCATGGTCGCCAATACCCTGAAAAACAAGCCGCCCCTGGGTTTCTTTCGCAACTTCACGCTAATCGCCGACGGTGATCACGCCGACGCTTTCGATATCAAGCGCGGCGGCCTGATCCCGATCACCGATCTCGCGCGCATCCACGCGCTGGCCGGCGGCCACGCCGAGATCGGCACGCTGGCGCGCTTGCGCGCGGCCGGCGGTTCGCCGGGGCTTGCCGCCGCCAGCGCCCAGGAACTCGAGGAAGCCTTCGAATACTTTGGCAGTCTGCGTCTTCGCCATCAGGTCGAGCAAATCCGCGGCGGCAGCACGCCCGACAACTTCATCTCGCCACGCTCGCTCACCGCGCTCGAGAAGAACTACCTGAAGCAAGCGTTCAAGGTCGTCGGCAGGATGCAGGACGTGTTGGCGCAACGTTACGCCGCACATCGCAGCCAATGATTTTCGAGCGCTTTCTGGGAGCTGATTTTCGCCGCCGCCGGCTACTGGCCAAAGCGCCAGCCGGTCCCTTGCGCGACTACCTGGCGACGCCTTTTCCGGCAAAAGAGTCCGCCAGCGGCGAAGTCGCCTATCTGGCGCTCGATCTCGAAACCACCGGCGGCGACCCGGAGCACGATGAAATCGTCAGCTTCGGCTGGGTTGCCGTGAACGGCAAGAGAATTGACCTGGCGACTGCGCAACATCGTGTCGTTCGCTTGCGCGCCGCGATCAGCCCGACGTCGGCGGTGATTCACCACATTACCGACGACGAAGCCGATCGTGGCTGCCGCCTTGAACAGGCCTTGGCCGAACTGCTCCAGGCACTCGCCGGGCGCGTGCTGATTGCCCACCGGGTCGAGACCGAGCTTGACTTTGTCGGTCGCGCCTGCGAGCGACTCTATGGCGGCCGCATCGTCATCCCGGCGGTCGACACGCTGCAGATCGCCATCCGCAAGCAGCAGCGTCGGCAGCAGATCCCCAGACGCGGCAGCTTGCGTCTGCATGCGCTGCGTGAAAAATACGGTTTGCCGCGCTACCGGGCGCACAACGCGCTGAGCGACGCGCTCTCGGCAGCAGAACTGTTCCTCGCGCAACAGGCCGACGCGCCAGGCGCGACACCGCTGAAATCCTGGCTATCACCAAGCGCCAGCCGCTTCGCCGCCTGAGCACGCCGCCGGCTTCCCCCAGCCCGAGAAACTACTTCACGTTGATCACGCGCATGCCGTACAGCTTGCCGCCGAGACGATCGAGAACGCGGATGGTCACCTGGCGCGGGGCGAAGCCGCCGGGCATCGGCACGCTGCCGTGGACGATCGCGTACTGGCCGACCTTGACCGCGACGGGATCGAGCGACACCGTCGTCTCGGTGCCGCCGGCGGTCTTGCCGGCGACGTGCAATTCCATTACGCCGGCCAAAGGGGCGCTTTGCGCGCGGTCGCTGGCGAAGACCATGTCATAGCCAAGCGCATCGCCGTCGACCGCGAAACGCACGGCGCGAATCTCGACAACGCCGCCACGCGGGTCAGCCGGCAGAGCCGCCAGCAAGGCCTCGACATCGTCGTGCTGGACGCCAAGGTTGCGCTGGCTGACCTTGAGTTCCTCAGAGACGCGCTCGTTCCTGGCCAGCGTCTCTTCGAGCTCCTTCCTGGTCTGCGCCAGTTCAGTGGCGAGACGCGAACGCTCCTGCGTTGCCGAATCGAAAGCCTCGCGCAGGCGAATGGTCGCGTCGGCCGACAAGCGCGGCGGCATGAGATTCTCCAGCACGTAGAACAGCGCGCCAGCGCCGATCGCTACACCGCAGAGCAGCACCCACAGCCAGTTCGGAAGCAAGCGGCGCGGCTGGCGTGAGGCATAGCGATCAAAGACAACGGGTTTGGATCGTCCGAACATTCACTATTGATTTCTTGTGTGGTGAAGCGGTAAGCGTACGACGTTCACCGCCTATGGCGCGGCTACAGGGAACGCTCGGCGAGGTCAGACGGCGACAGTTCAAGCGGGCGATCATCGATGCTCGGCGGCCTGGCCTGGTCGCGCCGTGGGCACAGCACACATGGCGCGGGCAAGGCCGACGCCCGCAGAAACCAACCGGACCGCCAAGCGAACCGCAGCGAGTATATGAGCCACCGTCGAGAGGTGTCAATCGCGAAGCAGCCCGGCAAGGAGTCCCAGCGGCGGCCATCAGGTTCTGGCGCACTCGTGCAGCGTGGCACGCTGCATCAAACATACGAGGCCACGCAGCGCGAGCGACGGTGTGGGTGCGTGCCGCCTTTGTCGCGCCAACACAGCCTTCGCCCGCCACTGCTCGCGGGCGCGCGGCCGCCGCGACGCGGTCGGCAAGCTGCTATCATCGTCTCATGAACCTGACGCACCATACCGCCCCGTCCAGGCCCAGCCCCTATGGTCTGATTTCGGGCTGGGGGAAATTGATCCATGCCGGCGCGCTGCTCTTCGCGGCGGCGCTCTCCCCGTCCACTTATTCGCCAGCCATCCGGCGCGCGGTGGCCAACCGGATCTGCCGGACGGCTGCCCAGACGATACCCTTGTTCATTCTTCTTGCGGCGCTGTTCAGCCTGGTTCTCGTGCATATCGTCGTCGTCACCGCGCAGAGTTACGGCCTTTCGCAGTTTGCCCTTGGCATGGTCGTGCGCGTGCTCGTCGTCGAACTGCTGCCACTGTCCGCCGCACTGTACGTCGCACTGCGCACCGACACTGGCGCAGCGAGCGAGGACAACGCCCTACCAGGCGCCCTCGGCTTGCCGGTCGATACGCTGGCCGCGCGGCTCGAAGCCGCCCGGCTTTTGATCCTGCCGCGCGTGCTCGCCGACACCCTGACCGTCGTCGCGCTGATCGCCTTCGGCGGCACCCTCGCCATGCTGCTGGCCTACGTCGGCGTCTATGGCGTGACGCCCTGGGGCGTGGCCGCCTTCACGCGTACCGTCGGGCAGGTCTTCGACCCCGTCGTCACGCTGTCGCTGGCGCTGAAAACGCTGTTCTTTGCCGTCGCCGTGGCGACCATTCCCGCGCTCGCCAGCGCCGCTAGCGCGCGCGGCGGCGGCGGTCGCGACGCGGTGCTTAGGCAACGCCCGCCACGCCTGTTCATGGTGCTCATAGCGATCGAAATGCTGGCGCTGACGGCAGAATTCTACTAACGGTCATGACCTGTCGAGATACCCCAGATCATGAAAGTCATGGCCGTTCCCCCTCTTCCCCAACCCTTCCACCGCGAGGGGAGAAGGGAGCTTTGTGAGTCGCTTGCGCGACTTTCACATTAATTCTACCAACGAGCCTTTGACGCCAAGCCCCCTGCCCTGGGAAACCGCCAGCTGATACCCGAGACGACACCTGTGCCGACAACTGTCCGCTACGCCGAATTCAAGGCCGCCGCGCTGGTCGCCCTGACCATCGCGCTGATCGGCGCCTTCATCGTCTACGTGATGAGCGCGCGTGGCGTCTTCGAGGAAACCCAGCGCCTGGTACTGATCGCCGACAACTCGGAGGGCGTCAAGACCGGTATGGACCTGACCTTCTCGGGCTTTCCGATCGGCCGCGTGCGCCGTGCCGAGCTGGCAGCGGACGGCAATGTCCGCATCGTCGTCGATGTCAGCCAACAGGATGCGCACTGGCTGCGCAGCTCGAGCGTGTTCACCATGGAACGTAGCCTGGTCGGCGACATCAAGATCCGTGCCTTCTCGACCAATCTCGCCGACCCGCCGCTGCCCGACGGCGCCGAACGGGTAGTGTTGCGCGGCGACCTCGGCGAGCAGATCCCGCAGCTCATGGCGAGCATGCGCGCCGTGCTCGAAAACCTCGAACGGCTCTCGGCGGAGGACTCGCCGCTAAACGGCGCACTGCGCGACGTGCAGTCGGTCACCCAGCGGATGCAGGGTCCGTACGGCGCCATCGCCGGCGTGCTCGGCAGTGACGAAAACGCCAGGAAGCTGATCAGCACGCTCGACCACGCCAACACCCTGCTGGACAAGACCGACGTCCGCGTCTTCGGCAAGGGTGGCGTGATGGACGAATCGAAGGCCGCGATCAGGCAACTGCACGGCCTGCTGCGCGACGCCCGCGAGAACCTGAAGAAGGTCGACGCGCTACTGCTCGATGCGCAGGCCATTGCCGCCAGCACGCGCACCGCGACAGCCGACCTGGACGCGCTGCGCAGCGAGGTCGACGCCAGCCTGCGCAAAAGCGGCCGGCTGATCGACGCGCTTGACCGCAAATGGCCGTTCGCCCGCGACACCGAGATCAAGCTGCCATGACCCGCCGCTCGCTGCTTGCCGTCGGCGCGCCATCGATCGCCGCCTTGCTCCTCGCCAGCTGCGCTGGCGGACCACTGCCGCCCGCCTGGCAGACCGGCGCGCACGCCTCGCTGGAGGCGTTCACGGCGGCGTACCTGAACGGCAAGCGCCGCGTTGCCGACGCCGAATTCAGCCGCGCTCGCGCCGAACTCGCGCGCACCGGCCGCTTCGACCTGGTCGCCCGCGCCGAACTCGTCCGCTGCGCTGTCCGCGTCGCCAGCGTCGAGTTCGACGGCTGCCCCGGCTACGCCGCACTGGCGCAGGACGCCGGCCCCGCCGAAGACGCCTACGCCGCCTTCCTCGCCAATCGGCCGACCGATCCGGCGCTGCTGCCGCCCCAGTATCGCAGCCTGCGCGGCGGCGACGCCCTGAGCACTATCGAAGAGCCCCTGCCGCGCCTGATTGCCGCCGGCGTACGCCTCGAAAGGGGGCAACTGAACGCCGCCGACATCCAGACGGCGGTCGACACCGCCTCGGCACAAGGCTGGCGGCGGCCGCTGCTGGCCTGGCTGGGAGTCCAGGAAAAACGCGCCGCCAGCGCCAGCCAGGATGAGCTGGCGGCGAGCCTGCGGCGGCGGATTGAACTCGTTGGCGGTGAGCGTTAGCGAGGCGGCGACGAGACGATGGCAAGGCGGTGACAAGGCGCAGCGGCACCGGCCCGCGGCGTCGGCGATCGACCGCGTCAGCTGTCGTCGCGCGCACGGGTGCCGTCGAGCAGGTGCGTTTGGCAAGATTGGTCGCGACCTCTCGGCACGAAGCTCCTGGCTGACAAGCGTTTCGCATTTCCTGGCCGGGTCTTGATCTTCGTTGCAGCGTCTCTGAAGCGTTGTACTATGCGCGAAGAAATCCGTTCATCAAGACTGGCTTTCTGGCCACCATTTGCGTGTCTCAACTCTGGAGGAGTAAAAGAATGAAAAAAGCTCTACTGCTGTCGGCGCTCCTGGCGCTCTCGTCTTTCGCTGTTTCGGCCAAGGACTGGAAGGACATCCGCATGGCATCCGAAGGTGCCTACCCGCCGTTCAATGAAGTCTCCGGCGACGGCGCCTTGAAGGGCTTCGATATTGATATCGGCAATGCCCTGTGCGCCGAGATGAAAGCCAAATGCAGCTGGGTGAAGCAGGAGTGGGACGGCATGATCCCGGCCTTGATGGCACGCAAGTTCGACGCCATCGTCGCCTCGATGTCGATCACCGCAGAAAGAAAAGCCAAGGTCGACTTCACCAACAAGTACTACGCGTCACCGGTGGTCCTGATCGCCAAGGACGGCTCGCCGCTGCGGCCTGACCTCGCCACTCTCAAGGGCAAGAAGATCGCTGTTCAGCGCGGCACGGTTTCCGACCACTTCGCGACCAAGTACTGGGATGGCAAGGGTGTCGAAGTTGTTCGCTACGGCAAACAGGATGAAGCCTACCTGGACCTCAAGTCGGGCCGCGTCGATGGCACCTTTGCCGACTACTGAGAAGCCTACGGCGGTTTCCTGACCAAGCCCGAAGGCGCCGGCTACAGCGTCGCCGGCGACCAGTACTTCGGCAAGAACGCCGAGGAGCGTGCGGTCATCGGCGAAGGCATCGGTATCGCCATCCGCAAGAAGGACAAGGACCTCAAGGAGCAACTCAACAAGGCGCTCGCCGCGATCCGGGCCAATGGCACCTACGACGAAATCCGCAAGAAGTACTTCCCGATGGACATCTACGGCCAGTAATTCCTGTAACTCCTCGCCTCGCTACGCCGGCCGCCGACGCGGCTGGCGTTTGCTGACCCGGCCGCGCGCGCAACCCGAGAAAGTAGCCGCCCATGGATGCCCTGATCGAATACTCACCGAGCTTGCTGGCCGGCGCCTGGATCACCCTCAAGGTGGCCATCCTGTCGCTGCTGCTGGCCATCAGCACGGGCCTGATCGGCGCCGCCTGCAAGCTGTCGAAGATCGCACCGCTGCGCTGGTGGACAGCCTTCTATACCACCGTCGCGCGCGGCGTCCCCGACCTGGTGATGATGCTCTTGGTCTTTTATGGCGGGCAGGTCCTGATCAATCAGGTCAGCGACTATTTCGAATGGGAAATGATCGAGCTGAATGCCTTTGTCGCCGGCGTGTTGACCATCGGCTTGATTTTTGGCGCGTACTTCACCGAAACCTTTCGTGGCGCGTTTCAAGCCGTACCGGCGGGCCAGATGGAAGCCGGCCGCGCCTACGGGATGAGCAGCTGGCAGGCTTTCTGGCGCATCCTTTTCCCGCAGATGCTGCGCTACGCACTGCCGGGTATCGGTAACAACTGGCTGGTGCTGCTGAAGAGCACCGCCATCGTCTCGATGATCGGCCTCTCGGACATGACCTGGCTGGCCGACCAGGCGGGCCGCACGACGCATCAGCCGTTCATTTTCTATCTCGCCGTCTGCGCTCTCTACCTGGCGATGACCAGCGTCTCGAATGCCCTGATGCAAAAGCTCGAACGCCGCTACAACGTCGGCGTCCGGGAAGCGAACGTCTAGAGGAGCGACGCATGGAATGGTTTGATCTGACCGTCGTTACCGGCAGCCTGCCCGAATTCTGGCGCGGCCTGTGGATGACGCTGCATCTGACGGCGATCGCCCTCGTCGTCGGTTTTGTCGTCGCCGTGCCGCTGGCGATCGCGCGCGTGTCGAAGAACTCCTGGGTGAGCGCGCCGGTGCGCGCCTACACCTACTTCTTCCGCGGCACGCCGATGCTCGTCCAGTTGCTGCTGATCTACTACGGCATCGGTCAGAGCGAATGGATACAGGGCATGTGGGAAACCGGCAACGCCTTCTGGCTACTGTTCCGCGACGCCTATTTCTGCGCCCTGTTGGCGTTCACCCTGAACACCTGCGCCTACCAGCTCGAAATGTTTGCCGGCGCGATCCGCAACACGCCGCACGGCGAAGTCGAGGCCGCCACGGCAATGGGCATGACGCGCGCCACGGCGCTGCGCAGAATCATTCTGCCGTCGGCCCTGCGGCGGGCGCTGCCACCGCTGAGCAACGAAGTGATTCTGATGCTGCAAGGCTCGGCGATTGCCAGCGCGGTGACACTGGTCGACCTGACCGGCGCGGCCCGCAACGTCTATTCGCGCCATTACGCGCCTTTCGAAGCGTTCATTTTTGCCGGACTGCTCTACCTGGCGGTGACCTTCATCCTGGTCGGGCTGTTCCGACTCGCCGAATACCGCTGGCTGGCGCATCTGCAGCCGCGTCGCAACGGCAGCGCCAGCGCCCAAGAAGACTGATCAGAAAGACTGCCATGGCCCACAAGGCGAGCAAGGAACTCCTCCGCGTCGAAAACCTGCACAAGCAGTACGGCGACAACGAAGTACTCAAAGGCGTGTCGCTGACCGCCAATTCGGGCGACGTGATCAGCATCATCGACTCTTCGGGTTCCGGCAAGAGCACTTGGCTGCGCTGCATCAACTTCCTTGAGTTGCCGACCTCGGGACGGATCATCGTCGGCGGTGAAGAGGTCAAGCTGCTTCCGGGCAGCAACCAGGATGCGCTGCAGGTGGCCGACCCGAAGCAGCTGCAGAAAATTCGCACGCGGCTGTCGATGGTCTTCCAGCACTTCAATCTCTGGAGCCACATGACGGTCCTGCAAAACGTCATCGAAGCGCCGATACACGTCCTTGGCCTGCCCAAAAAAGAGGCGATGGAACGGGCCGAACGCTATCTCGAACGCGTCGGCGTCTGGCAATTCCGCGACACCTATCCGGCACACATGTCGGGTGGCCAACAACAGCGCGTGGCGATCGCGCGCGCTCTGGCGATGGAACCCGAGGCGCTGTTGTTTGACGAACCCACATCGGCACTCGACCCGGAGCTGGTTGGCGAAGTCCTCAAGGTGATGCGCTCGATCGCCGACGAGGGCCGCACCATGCTCGTCGTCACGCACGAAATGGCCTTTGCGCGCGAAGTCGCGAACCACGTCATTTTCGTCCATCAGGGTCGCGTCGAGGAAGAAGGCGACCCGCGCGAAGTGTTGACCAAGCCAAGCAGCGAACGTCTGCAGCAATTCCTGTCGGGCAACCTCAAGTAGTCGCCACGGCGACCGCGCCAGCACGCAGCGAAGCGGGCCCGCGCGGCAGAACGCAGGTGATCCACCAGGCCATCAGCCGCGATACGTCTGCAGGTGAATGCTCGTCTCGGTACTCTGAATCCCCTTGATCAAACGGACGCGCTCGAGCACCGACGACAGCTCCGACAAATTGGCGGCGCGCAGGCCGGCGAGCAGGTCCCAGCGACCGTTGGTATCGTGGATCTCGGCGACGCCGGGTTCGCCGAGGAGGCTGGCGATCACCGCCCGCGTTTCGTTGCCTTCGACGGCAATGCTCATCCACGCGTGAATCTCGTTCGGTCGCGCGTCGGGCCGCAAGCGAACCGTGTAGCCGACGATCACGCCGTCGTCTTCGAGACGCGTGATGCGGTTGGTGACGGTGCCGCGTGCGACCTTGAGGCGGTGCGCCAGGGCAGCGACGGTGAGACGAGCGTCGCCGCGCAAGAGGCTGATCAGTTGCTGGTCAAGCGCATCCATATTGGTCAATTCGTCAGTTTGATCGTTCACTTTGCCAATATTCTGACAAAATTGATACAGGATTGACGATTCTGTTTGACACCGACTTGCTTCACTATGGCCTCATCGCAATACATAAAAGAGGAGACCAGCATGTCGCAGAACAGCCCACTCAAGCACGACGCTGGCAGACGCGTCAGCACGCAATTTCTCAGCGCCGAACGCGTCGCCGAGGTCATCAACAAGAAGGGACTCGGCGCATGCATCGCCGGTGTCGCGGCCTATATCGAAGAGGATTTCCGGCGCTGGAACGATTTCGACAAGTGCGCCCGCGTCGCCAATCACTCCGCCGTCGGCGTCATCGAACTAATGCCGGTGGCCGACGCCACGACCTATGCCTTCAAGTACGTCAACGGCCACCCGGCGAACTACCGCCAGCAGCTGCCGACGGTGATGGCCTTCGGCGTGCTCGCCGACGTCGCCAGCGGTGTGCCGCTGCTGGTCAGCGAACTGACGATCACCACGGCGATACGCACGGCGGCAATGTCGGCCGTCGCGGCGCGTGCCCTGGCGCGTCCGGACAGCAGGAGCATGGCCTTGATCGGCAATGGTGCGCAGAGCGAGTTTCAGGCGCTGGCCTTCCATCGCCTGCTCGGCATCGAGACCTTCCATCTCTTCGACATCGACGCCGGCGCCACCGACAAGCTGCTCGCCAACCTCGCCGGCATCGGCCTGCACGGCAAGCGCTTCAGTGACGCCCGCAGCGCCGTCAAGGGCTGCGACATCGTCACCACGGTCACCGCCGACAAGAGCAACGCGACGATCCTGACGCCGGACATGATCGAAGCCGGCATGCACATCAACGGCGTCGGCGGCGATTGCCCGGGCAAGACCGAGTTGCACGCCGACGTGCTGCGCATGGGACCGGTATTCTGCGAGTTCGAGCCGCAGTCGCGTATCGAAGGCGACATGCAGCAGATGCCTGCTGACTTCCCGGTCACCGAAATCTGGCGCGTCCTCGCCGGCAGCGTGCGCGGTCGCCACAGCGCCGAGCAGGTGACGATCTACGATTCCGTCGGCTTCGCGCTCGAAGACTACTCGGCGCTGCGCTACATGCGCGATGTGGCGGCCGAACTCAAAATGACGGAAACTATCTCGCTGATTCCGAACCTGGCCAACCCGAAAAACCTCTTCGGCTTCCTCGCCGAACATCGCGGTGCCCAGGGACAGCTGCTGGCCGCACTCGCGGCGGCCGCCTGATTCATCAACGAGGAGATTGCAGCCTGTGCCGAGCACTCTTGCCGTCAGCCTGATCGGCGTTCCCACCGACGTCGGTGCCGGAACGCCGGGCGCCCGCATGGGGCCGGAGGCGCTGCGCGTCGCCGGCATCGCCAGGGCGATCGCCCAGTTTGGTGTCGAGGTCAGGGATTGCGGCAACCTCAGCGGCCCGGCCAACCCTGACTTGCCGGCGGTCGATGGTTTTCGCAACATGCGTGAAGTCGTCGCCTGGAACCGCAGCGTGCACCAGGCGGTGCATGGCGAACTGCAGGACGGGCGCCTGCCGATCATGCTCGGCGGCGACCACTGCCTGGCGATCGGTTCGATCAGCGCCGTCGCGCGCCATTGCCGCGACAGCGGGCGGACCCTGCGGGTGTTGTGGTTCGACGCACACGCCGACTTCAACACCGCGACGATGACCCCCAGCGGCAACATCCATGGCATGCCGGGAGCTTGCCTGTGCGGGCACGGCCCAACGCCGCTGATAGAAATCGGCGGTCACGTACCGGCGATGTCGCCGCACGAATTCCGCCAGATCGGCATTCGTAGCGTCGACGAAGGCGAAAAGCGCTTCCTCGCCGAACTCGGCATCGAAGTTTTCGACATGCGCTACGTTGACGAGGTCGGCATGCGCCAAACGATGGAGCAGGCGCTCGCCGGCGTCGATTCGGAAACGCACTTGCACGTCAGCCTCGACGTCGATTTCCTCGATCCGGAAATCGCGCCGGGCGTGGCGACCACGGTACGCGGCGGCCCGACCTACCGCGAGGCACAACTGTGCATGGAAATGATCGCCGATACCGGCCGGCTGGGTTCGCTCGACATCGTCGAACTCAACCCCGCTCTGGACCTGCGCAACATGACGGCAGAATTGGCCGTGGACCTCGTCGAGAGCCTCTTCGGCAAGAGCACGCTGATGCGCATGCACCAGTAAGTCTTGGCCGGCAGGCCGCTGCCTGGATCGCGGCGATGGCGGCCGCTTGCGCAAACGAAGTCCGGCGCGCCGCCGCGAGAATAGTGGAGCCTTGGCGAAGGGCCGCTTGACGATCGCCAGCAAGGTAAACCTGGCAAGCTAGCCGTGCAGCGGATATGCTGGCGAAGTAATCGCCCCTGGTCGCTCGAACGCTGGCCGCGTGAGATCGCCACTGGCCCTTGTCGATTCTCTCGTAAATCATTGTTTTGTATCCGAGGATTCTCGATGAACTCAAAATATTCCCGGTCGTGTGCGCTGCTTTCGGCACTGCTGCTCGCGGTGTCACCGACGATGGCGCAGCAATCCCCGGCGACGGCGGCGCCGCAAGCGGCGTCGGCAGCTCCGGCGCCGCAGACCTTCTCGCAGGAGGACCTCGACCGGCTGCTGGCGCCGATTGCGCTCTATCCCGACGCGCTGCTGGCGCAGATCCTGATGGCCTCGACGTATCCGCTGGAAGTCGTTGAAGCGGCGCGCTGGTCGAAAGCCAACGCCAGGCTCAACGGCACGGCGTTTGAGGACGCGATGAGCAGGCAGCAATGGGACCCGGCGGTCAAGTCGCTGACTTCGGTGCCGGAAGTGCTCAAGCAGATGAACGACAACCTCAGCTGGACGCAGAAACTCGGTGATGCCTTCCTCGCCCAGCAGCAGGCGGTGATGGACACCGTGCAGGCCTTGCGCGCCCGCGCCGACGCCACCGGCAACCTCAAGTCGAGCGACCAGCAGGTGGTGAAAACCGAGACGCAGGGCAGTCAGACGATTTACGTCGTCGAGTCGCCGAAGCCCGAGGTGGTCTACGTTCCGACCTACAACCCGAGCGTGGTCTACGGCAGCTGGTGGTATCCGACGCCGCCCTACTACATGTATCCGCCAGCCTACGTCTATCCGCCCGGCCTGGTCTTCGCCACCGGCGTTCTCGTCGGCGCGGCGATCTGGGGAGCGTGCAACTGGGGTTGGGGGCGCAGCAGCGTCAACGTCAACGTCAATCGTTACAACTCGTTCAACCGCACGCGGATCAGCAACAACAACTGGAACCACAACGTGAACCACCGGCGCGGCGTCGCCTATCGCGACCAGAACGTCGCGCGCCAGTACAATCGCGGCGGCAACGCCTCGGCAGCGCAGGCGCGCGAGAATTTCCGCGGCCGCGCCGACAGCGGCCGCTCGGACCTCAAGGGAATGGACCGCGGCGAGCTGAACGATCGCGCCCGCAACGCCAATCGCGGCGCCAGCGCGGCGACCCGCGACAAGGCCGTCGCCGCCGGTGCAGGACGGGCGAACGCCGGCCAGCGCATGGACGGCGGCGCCAGGGCGAATGCCGGCCAGCGCATCGACAGCGGTGGCGCCAGAGCGAATGCCGGCAACCGTATGGACACGGCGCGCAACAATGCCAGCAGTCGAGCAGGCGGCGGTGCTTTCTCCGGTGCCGGCAATGGCCGCTCGACGCGCGAAGCCAGCCAGCGCGGCAACGCCAGCCGCGCCCAGATGAGCAACCGCGGCGGTGGTGGCGGCGGTCATCGTGGTGGCGGTGGCGGTGGTCGTGGCGGTGGCGGCCGTGGTCGCTAGAGCGCCCTGCCCCCCCATTTCAGCGGAGAACAAGACGATGAAACTCAAGCACACGATGAAGACGCTGGCGGTCGCCCTGATGTTCGCGACAGCCGCCCCAACGCTCGCCGCGCCAGCGACAGCGCCTGCGCAGAAGGTCGTTCACAGTACTTTTGCAAGCCCTGCCGACGCCGCCACGGCGCTCGCCGAAGCCGTCCGCACCGAAGATCCGGAAGCGCTACTGGCGGTCGTCGGCCCGAACTCGCGGCGCTGGCTGTTCAGCGGCGACGGCGTCGCCGACCGCGAGGACTGGAAGAAATTCCTCGCCGCCTACGATCAGAAGCACAGCATCAGCGAGACCCCGAATGGCCAGGCCGAGCTGCTGGTCGGCGACAGCGACTGGTCTTTCCCGGCACCTCTGGTGCACCGCAGCGACGGCTGGGTATTCGATGCCGAAGCCGGCCGCGAGGAGATTACCAACCGGCGCATCGGCCGCAATGAGCTTGACACCATCCAGACGCTGCTGGCGATCGTCGATGCGCAACGTGAGTACGCCGCTGACGATATGGACGGCAACGGCTACAACGACTACGCGCGTCGTTTCTTGTCGAGCAAGGGCCACCGGGATGGGCTGTACTGGCCCGTCGAGGAAGGTCAGCCGCCCAGCCCGCTGGGACCGCTGGTCGCCGATGCGGCGCGCGAGGGCTACTCCGGCAGCAAAGCCACGGACGTCGAGCCGAGGCCTTATCACGGCTATCGCTACCGGATGCTGACCGCCGAGGGCAAGAACGCGCCCGGCGGCGCCTACAGCTATCTGGTCGACGACAAGATGATCGGCGGCTTTGCGGTTCTCGCCTATCCTGCCCGCTACGACGCCTCGGGAATCATGACCTTCATCGTCAACCACGACGGTACGGTCTACCAGAAAGACCTGGGCAAGAATACCGCGACGGCGGCGCTCAAGATGCGTAGCTACAATCCCGATGCCAGCTGGACGGCCGTGCATTAGCCCTCGCCGCTGGCGCGTCTGACGGCGTCAGGCGCGCCAGCGGTTCGGGTCAAGGCGCGGCGACGCGCTCGAACAGCGCGATCGACTCGACGTGCGAGGTGTGCGGAAACATGTTGACGACGCCGGCGCCAGCCAGGCGATAACCCTTCTGGCCAACCAGGATGGCCGCATCACGCGCCAGAGTCGACGGGCTGCACGAGACGTAAACGATGCGCCGCGGGCGATCGCGAGCATCGGCGGCGAGCGCCTTGACGAGTTCGAGCGCGCCGTCGCGCGGCGGATCGATCAGCATCTTGTCGAGCTTGCCGAAAGCGGCGACGCTTTCTGCGGTCGCTGCGAAGAGGTTGGCGACCCGATACTCGACGAGAGCGTCCAGGCCATTCGCCGCGGCGTTCTCGGCGGCCCGGCCGACCAGCTCGGCGCTGCCCTCGACGCCGAGAACCTGTGCGCCACAGCGAGCCATCGCCAGCGCGAAGTTGCCGAGCCCGCAAAACATGTCGCCGACGCGCTCGCCGGGTTGCGGATCGAGCAGCCGCATCGCGCGCCGTACCAGCACCCGATTGATCGAATGATTGACCTGCGTGAACTCGGTCGGCAAGAAAAAATGCTCGACGCCGAAGTCGGGGAGCAGATACGAAAGCGGCGGCGCAGCTAGCGGATGGAAGCGGTAAGCGCTGGCCGGCCCTTGCGGCTGCAGGTAGAAGACCACGCCGTGGCGGTCGGCAAAATCGCGCAGCAGCGTCTCGTCGTCGGCGCTCGGTGCTTCGAGAACACGCAAGACCAGCGCCGTTATCCGCTCGCCGACGGCCACCTCGATCTGCGGCAGACGGTCGCGGATCGACAGCGCAGCGATCAGCTCGCGTAGCGGCAGCAGCAGCGCCGAAAGATGCGCGGGCAGGATTTCGCACTGGCGCATGTCGGCGACGTAGCGGCTGTTGCGCTCGTGGAAGCCGACCAGCACGCCGCCCTTCTTGGGTACATGGCGAACCGACAGGCGGGCGCGGCCGCGGTAAGCCCACGCCGGCCCATGAATCGGCGCGTAGAGTTGCGCGGCCGTGAGTTCGCCGATATGCCGCAGATTGTCCTCGAGCAGCCGCTGCTTGGCGGCCACCTGTGCGTCGGCGTCAAGATGCTGCATGCTGCAACCGCCGCAGACGCCGAAGTGCGGGCAACGCGGCCGCACGCGCGCCGCCGATTCGTCCAGGACACGCAGGCTGCGCGCCTGCTCGTAGGTGGGTTGGCGACGGTAGACGGCGTATTCGACGCGTTCGCCCGGCAAGGCGCCGGTGACGAACACCGTCTTGCCCTCGAGGGTCGTGACGCCGCGTCCCTCGTGGTCCAGCGAGGCAATGATTCCGATGGGCATGCGATGCTTTCGCAGAAATAATCGGCGATTCTATCCCGAATGCCCGCTCGGCTCACCGGCCGATGGGCCAAGCGAGATCGCCAAGCCCGCGGGCTGGCCGCGTCGCCGGCTAGGGCACGGGCAAGCTTTGCCGACGCCGCTCAGCGGCGCCGGGCGAAGTCCTCGCGGGCGAACTCCTCGAACTCGTCGATGGCCAGCGGCCGGCTGAACAAATAACCCTGATAGGCGTCACAACCGACGCTCGCCAGAAAGGCCCGTTGCCCTTCGCTGTCCACGCCCTCGGCGATGACGCCGAGACCAACGCTGTGCGCCAGCGTGACAATGGTCCTGGCGATGGCCGCATCGCTGCTATCGCTGAGTACATCGCGAACGAAGGAATGGTCGATCTTCAACTGATCCAGAGGCAGGCGCTTGAGGTAAGACAGCGACGAATAGCCGGTACCGAAATCGTCGAGAGAAAACCGAATTCCCCAGGCCTTCATCCGGGAAACCTTGTCGATGAACTCGTCGACGTTGTCCACCAGCAGGCTTTCGGTCAGTTCCAACTTCAGCAGCGCCGGATTGGCACCGGTCTGCGCGAGTATCGCCAGGACCTTGTCGGCAAAGCGCGATTCGTGGAACTGCCGGGCGCTGACGTTCACGGCGATCGTCAGCTGCGCCAGGTCGCTGCGCCTGGCCCACAGCGCCAGCTGACTGCACGCCGTTTCGAGAACCCAGTAACCCAAGGGCAGAATCAGGCCGCTTCGTTCAGCCAGCGGAATGAACTCGGCGGGAAGAACGATGCCGCGCTCGGGGCTCCGCCAGCGCAGCAGCGCTTCGCTGCCGATGACGCGACCATCGCCGGCGACCTGTGGCTGATAGTGAAGGACGAACTCATTTTCGCGCAGCGCGTGCCGCAGACAGTCCTCCTGGCTGGCGTTGCCGACGGCGACACGCTGCAAGGCCTGGTCGAAGAAAGAGAATCGATTGCGGCCGCTTTCCTTGGTCTTGTACATCGCCACGTCGGCCTGTTTCAGCAAGGCCTCGGTCGAAATTTCCTGCCCCCGGAACAAGGTCGCGCCGATACTCGCCGTACTGTGGTGATCAATTTCTGCCAATTGATACGGGCGACTGAGCGCAGCGAGGAGCTTTTCGCCGATGACTTCGGTCTGTATCGCCGCCTCTTTCTGGTTCTTGCTGAGACTGACCAGCAGCACCACGAATTCGTCGCCACCGAACCGGGCCACCGTGTCGCACTCACGAACATTGGCGGTGAGGCGTTGCGCGACGCTCTGCAGCAGCAGGTCGCCATGGTCATGGCCGAGCGTATCGTTGAGCCTCTTGAAGCGATCGAGGTCGATGTACAGCAGCGCGGCGAAAGTGCCATTGCGCTGACTGGTGCTCATCACCTGTTTCAGATGATCGAGCAAGAGGACGCGGTTGGGCAGATTGGTCAGAGAATCGAAGTAGGCCAGACTCTCGATCTCGCGTGCGGCCGTCTTGCTCTCGCTGATATCACTGATCACGACGCGCAGGACGCTGGCGCCGTCGGCCTCGTGCGCCACGGTCGCTTCCAGCTGCCCCCAGAAAGGCGTGTCGTCGGCGTGCCGCATGTGCAGCTCGCAGGTCTGCGGCTGGCCGGACGCCCGAAGCCTCTGGCGGAGCCGGTAGAAAACGTCCTGGTCGCCTTTGGCAATGAAGCGACTGATCCTCTGCCTGACCAGCGCGCGGCGGGCGACGCCCAGCAAGTTCGCCGCCGTGAGGTTGGCCTCGACGATCATGCCGAGGGCACTGACGGTGCAGTAGCCGACCGGCGCCAGGTCATAGATCTCGAAATAGCGCGCCCGCGCGGCATCGACGTCAAGCTGCACCCGGCGCAGCTCCTCGTTCTGCATTTCCAGTTCGATCTGGTGCACCTGCAGTTCGTGGAGCATTTTCTGGATCGCCTTCGGCGACATCGTCTCGAGCTTCTCCGGCGGCGTATCGGCATCGTCGTGGAGCGTCTTTTCCGCGCGTCGGCGCAGCGCCTGCTGCGCACTCAGCTGTTTTTTCGCCGCCAGCAGCGCGGCGACGTCGGGGGTTTTTTCCTGGCGAGTCACCTGCTGACCTCGGCGGCGGCGGCCAGTATCGCTGGCTCGCTGGCGCGTTCGGTGGTGGCAATCGCATAGACCTGCCCGGCGTCGTTCAGCAAGGCGCTGGCGCTGACCCAGACGTCAAGCACCGCGCCGTCGCGGGTGATGCGCTGCGTCAGCTGCGGCGGCAGCGTTTCGGGCCGATGCAGTTGATCGAAGCGCGCCAGTTCATCGTCGCGCAAAGCCGCCGGAATGCGCTCGCGGACGTTCAGCAGCAACGCTTCGGCTTCACTCCAGCCGTACATCCGCACCGCCGCCGGGTTCCAGGCGCGGATTCGGCCGGTCAGATCCTGCATGGTGATGGCATCGAAGGCATCGCGCACGACGACCGCCAGACGGAGTTCCGTGCTGGCCTGCTCGAGCACATCCTCGATGCGCTTGATCTCGGTGATGTCGACAAAAGTGATCACCGCACCCTCGATGACGTTGTCCAGCGTGCGATAAGGCCGGATGCGCAACAGGTACCACTGGCCAGCCCTGGTCTGCACTTGCGCCTCTTTCGGCTCCAGCGTGTCGAGCACCGCGTGCAGGTCGGCGACCAGGTGATCGTCGCCGCTGATCAGGTCGGTGACGATGTGTCCCACCGGCCGCCCGACGTCACTCTGGATCAGGTTGATGATCTGCGCCGCCGTCGGGGTAAAGCGCAGGATGCGCAACTGATGGTCCACGAAGACCGTCGCGATGCCGGTGCCGGCCAGCAGGTTGTTCATGTCGTTGTTGGCCTGCGACAAATCGGCGACCTTGGTCTGCAACTCGGTGTTGACCGTCGCCAGTTCTTCGTTGACCGACTGCAACTCCTCCTTGGACGTCTCCAACTCCTCGTTGGTCGATTGCAGCTCTTCGTTAACCGACTGCATTTCCTCGATCGACGATTTGAGTTCCTCGTTCGCCGTCTCGAGTTCCTCGTGCGCACTCTGCAGGTATTCGTCGCGTGCACGCAGTTCTTCGGTGACCGCCGCCAGCCGCGCGTCGCCGTCAACCGCGCCACCCCTGGCGGCGGCGAGTTCACCGTTGGCGAGTGAGGCGAGTGCCGGCGCTTCAGGATCAGCGCCGGGCGCCTCTTCGAGAATGACCAGGTACATCGGCAACGCCGATGGCGCCGCGCCGTCGTTCGCCAGCGGCTGGATGCGCAGGTTGACGCGCGCCACGTGACCGCTGCTCTTGACGCGCAGGCCATCGACGCGGACGCTCTCGTGGCGGCAACTCGCCCGGTGCAGCGCCGTCGCGAGTTCGAGTCGCAAGCCCTCGCGTGCCATCTTGACGATGTTGTTGATACCCGCCTCGCCCGGCGCCGGCTCCAGGTAGGCGCCACTGCGACCGTGCAGATAGAAGACATCGCCCTGCGCGTTGACCAGCGCGGCGGCCAGCGCCAGCTGCTGCAGCAGCGCCTGTTCGGTCAGCTCGCGCAAAGGCCGTTTCTCGGGGAATACGTTCTTTGCGCCGACGCGCGGTAGCCCACTCGGCGGCAGCAAGCCGCTCAAGGACGCATGTTGCACGCCGCTGACGTCGTCCCGGCGCTGGAACAGCTTCGCCTTGCGGTCGACAACGGTGAACAGACTGGTCGCGTCGCCGACGCTTTCGGAGCTGCCGAGGAACAGCACGCCGCCCGGCCGTAGCGCGTAGTGGAACATCGGCAGCAGTTTCCTTTGCAGCTCGGCGTCGAGATAGATCAAGAGGTTGCGGCAGGTAATGAGGTCGAGTCGGGAAAACGGCGGGTCTTTGGCGACGTCCTGCTCGGAAAAAATCAGCAGGTCGCGAATACTCTTGTGAATCCGATACGCGCCGCCCGGCTCTTTGGTGAAAAAGCGCGCCAGGCGCTGCGGCGAGACGTCGGCCGCGATGCCGGCCGGATAGACGCCGGCACGCGCGTTGGCGATCGCCCGGCGATCGATGTCGGTGGCGAAGATCTGCACCGCGTAGCACTGTTTGAGCGCCGCCATGTGTTCTTGCAGCAGGATCGCCAGCGAATACGCTTCCTCGCCGGTCGAACATCCCACCACCCAGACGCGCAGCACGCTGTCCGCCGGTCGGCTGGCAAAGAGCTTGCCGATGATCTGCTCGTCAAGGAACTGGAAAGCGTCCGGGTCGCGGAAGAAATTGGTAACGCCAATCAGCAGGTCCTGAAACAGCTCCTCGACCTCGCCCGGGGTTTGTTGGAGAAAGCGGACGTAGCCGTCGAGCGCCTCGATCTGGTGCACGTGCATCCGGCGCTGGATGCGGCGGTGGATGCTGCTCGGCTTGTAGTGCGAAAAATCGTGGCCGGTCTGCGCTCGCAAGAGGATGAAGATCTTCATCAGCGCACCGTCGACCTTGGGGTGCGGATTGCTGGCGTAGCGCGACAGCTTGCCAAAGGCGTGCGTCACGTAGGCGATCAGCTGTGCGGGCATTGCCGCCGGTGTCAGCTGCCAATCGACCAGGCCGGTGGCGATGGCGCTGCGCGGCATGCCGTCGAACTCGGTGGACTCGGGCGTCTGGGCCATGACCATGCCGCCCGCGCCCTTGACGGCGCGGATACCCAGGGTGCCATCGCTACCGGTACCCGAGAGGACGATAGCAATGGCGCGCTCGTGCTGACTGTCGGCGAGCGAGCGAAAGAAGAAGTCGATCGGCAGGCGCTGACCACGCGGCTCCGGCTGCTCCAGCAGTTGCAGGCGACCATTCAGAAAAGCCATGTGGCGACTTGGCGGGATGGTGTAGGCGCAGTTGACGCGCACCGGCATGCCGTCCTCGACCTCAAAGACCTGCATGCGCGTGTAGCGCTGGATCAGGTCGGCGAGAAGGCTCTTGTGGTCCGGCGCCAGGTGCTGCACCAGGACAAAGGCCATTCCCGGATCGCTGTCGGTCGGCATGCCGGAAAAGAAAGCCTCAAACGCGGCCAGCCCGCCGGCCGATGCGCCGACGCCGACGACCGGAAAAGACGTGTCGGTGACGCTTGACTCCGCGGCGCCGTCTGGCGCCGGCAAAGACGTGCCCGGACTGCTGCGTGTCGATTTACTGGTCTTCATGCGTCCTCTCGCGGCAAGCCACTGGCGGCATCTCCGTCGATACTGCGAGTATCCGAGATTTCGCTCATTTCTCCTACGCCGACGCCATGCCGGCAACCGCCGGCCGGCAACGCCGGTCTGCCGTGGATGATTTTTCGGCGCACGTCGGTGCCAGCGCGGTGAATTGGTAGCGCCGGTTCTGGAGCGCTGCCGACGGCTTGCCTGCTGCTGGGCAAGCCTGCTATCTTTGCCGGCAGCCAACGCTCGTAACGATTCGCCCGCGCCGATGATGCACGCTGAATTCACCGTTGTCACGTGCCGTGCGCCGCGCGCATGCCGTCGGGCGAAGGGAAATTCGTCGGTCGCCTGGGCGACTTTCACATAAAGCGGAGTTTGCTGATGAGCAGTCGGCTGATCACCACCTGGAGCGAATACGACAGCGCCGTACAGGAAATCCTCGACCTCGCACCAGGCACCCTGCAGATCTTCGACGAAGACCTGACGACACTCAAGCTCGAACGACCCGAGCGCATCGCGGCGCTGCGCCGCCTGCTGACTTTGCGGCCGGACGACAAGCGCTTGAGCAGGCGCTTGACGATCGTCGTCCAGAAGACCGATTTTGTTCGGCAGTACAGTCCGCAGTTGATGAAGCTGCTGAGCAGCCATGCGCCAACGCTGACGATCATCCATGCGCCGGCGCATTTGGCGACGCTCGCCGACTCGCTGCTGATCGCCGATGGCCGGCACGCGCTGGTCCGTTTCGACCACGATCAGGCACGATCGCGGCTGATCATTGACGATAGCGGCGAGTGCGCGCCGCTGCGCCAGCGCTTCGACGAGATCGTCGGCGAAGGCGGCGAAGCACTCAGCGCGACAACACTGGGACTATAAGGCCGGCGCAGCGGCGGAGAAGGGCGACTCGTGAGTCGCCGGCGCGACTTTTACATTAAACTGGCGGCCTTTTCGACGGAGCCGCCCCCTTGAGTCGCGCTCAGGCCAACCTGCTGCTGCTCGCCGTCGCCCTGGTCTGGGGTTCGGCTTTTGTCGCCCAGGCCGAAGGCATGGCCGGCGTCGGACCGCTGAGTTTCACCGGCATCCGCTTCGTCCTCGGTAGCGCCGTCGTCGCGCCGCTGGCGTGGCGCGAGTGGCGCCTGCTGGCCGTTCAGAGGGCGCAACCGACGCCTGCCGACTTCGTCGGAATCGGCGGCCTCGGCGTTCTGCTGCTGCTCGGCGCCGCTTTCCAGCAGATCGGCATCGTCAGCACGACGGTCACCAACGCCGGCTTTCTGACCGCGCTCTACGTGCCGCTGGTGCCGCTGTTGGCGTGGCTGCTGCTCGGCAGCCGCGCGCACTGGTCGGTGTGGCCGACGTCGCTCGGCTGCCTTGCCGGCACCTGGCTGCTCTCCGGCGCGCAGGGCCTGGAGCTGGTCGTCGGCGACCTGTGGGTAATCGCCAGCAGCGTCTTCTGGGCCTTGCACGTCATTTTTGTCGGACGCATCGCCGAACGCCTGCGCGCGCCGCTCCTCATCGCCTGCGGACAGTTCCTGGTCTGCGCGCTGCTCAGCCTGCTGTCGGCGGCGTTCACCGAAACCATCACGCTCGCCGGGATTCGCCAGGCGGCGCTACCGATTGCCTATGCCGGCCTGGTGTCGGTAGGCATCGCCTACACCGCGCAGGTGGTCGCGCAACGTTACGCGCAAGCCGCCGACGCGGCGATCATTCTCTCGGCCGAGACGGTCTTCGCCGCGCTGTTCGGCTTCCTGCTGATGGGCGATCGCCTGAACACCCAGGGCATCGCCGGTTGCACGCTGATTCTGCTGTGTATCGTCGCCGTCCAGATCGCGCCACTGGCCGCGGCTGGCAAACAAGCGCTCGCCAGGCGAGCGCAGTAAGGCGCGCAGCAAGACGGCGGCGCCGGCGGGAACGACTGGACTGCCGCGTCGCTACGCTCCTCGCAGTGACGGTGCTCTGAGCACGCGGCTCAACGGTGTGACGCGGCGGAGCGCTGGCCAGGCGGCTTCTGCGAAAGCTCGACCCTGGCGGTGGAAGCTTCCATCGTGGGGTCGATCGCTCCATCTTTTTGATCGATCGATCCGTCCACCGCATTGGCCATACGCTCCGGTGTTTCCCCCGCGCCGCCTGGCGAAGGCGAAACACGTCAGCTCGCTCGACTCGCGCCTGACGAAGGCCTGCAGCACGGCGCCGAAGGAAAGCAGCGCCGCGCGATACAGGCGATTAGAATGCGCGTGTCGGCACCCCGGTCGACGGCTGCGGGCAATCGGCTTCGCACCTGGCGAGACCGATCGAACGTGTTGGAAAGGCGCACTTTCATGTTCTCCAAATTCTCCAAATTCTCCAAGTTCTCGATCCCACCCCTCGGCGACCAGTTCAGCAGCGATTCGCCACCCTACGGCGATCCGGCCGCGACGGCCCAGCGCGTCAATCGGCGGCGACTGCGCGTATTCCTGATCGTCTTCGCGCTGAGCTTGCTGCCCGGACTCGCCTGGAACCTGCTCCGTTCGCCCGAATACCGGGCGACTGCACGCGTGCAAATTTCAGCCGGCGCGGTGGCGGCCCAGACGGTCACGAGCAGCACTGGTTCGAGTGCGGAACTGCGACCCGCACAGCCGATCGACGTGCTCACGCAAGCACAGGTCCTGACCAGCCGCCCGCTTTTCGACGAGGTCGCTCGCCGCTTGCGCAGCGAGGGTCACAGCGACGCCTTCGCTGGCGGCGACGCCAGCCTTGCGCTACAGAACGCGGTCACCGCGACGTCGATCCCGGGGACCGATATCGTCGAATTGCAGGCCATCGGCGCTTCGCCGCAATGGCTGGCGAAGAGCCTCAATACGTTGATCGAAACGTATCACGACCAATCATTGACGACGCACGGCAATGCCTCCGCAGAAGCCGCCGTCAATCTACGCGACGAAGTCGAGCGACTCGCCGGCAGCATGGCCGAAAAACGCGCGCAATTGGCCGCCTTCCGCGAAAAGAGCGGCGTCGTCTCGTCGGAGCGTAGTGAAAATCACGTGCTGGCGCGGATCAAGGGACTCTCCGAGTCGCTCAACAAGGCCAACGAGGATTCCGCAAAAGCCGATGCTCGGCTGCGCACGCTGCGCGAATCGGCAGGTTCCGGCCGCAGTCCGGTTCTTGCCAAGGACAACCCGACGCTGGCCTCGATAGAAAACCGCGTTTCGCTGACCCGCGAGCAACTGCGTGATATGGAACGTAGCTATACGCCTCAGTTCATGGCCATGGACCCGACGGCGCGAGCGCTACGCGCCCGCCTGAGCGAACTCGAGCAACAGTTGCTGAGCAGCCGCTCAGCCAGCCAGCAGGCGGTATTGGCGGCCGCCGAAGAAGACGCGGCCGGCGCTCGTGCTACGGTCGAGCGCTTGCGCGGCCAGATCGACGAGCAACGGCGGGCAGCACAAATCGCTGCAGGGAACTTCCAGGAAGCCAAGGCGATGGAAGACGATCTGGTTCGCCTCGAAGGCGCGCGACGCAACGCCAGCGAACGCCTGGCCAAGCTCGAAGCGACCGAACAGTCACGGCGGCCAGCACTGACGCTGATCGAGGCCGCTACGGTGCCCGAGAAAGCGTGGCGCCCCGACTATCTGCGCGATGCCCTGATCAACCTGGCGGCGTCCTTTTTGCTCGGATTGCTGGCCATGTGGTTCGTCGAACTGTTCAATCGTTCGCCAGCACCGCCAGCGCCCGGGGCGACCACGATCGTCGTCTCGCAGCCGATGCTGACGCCGGCCCTGAACGTCGAAGCGCCGCGAGCGCTGCCCGGAGTGAGCTACGACGCCGCTTACCGTGACCTTCCGCAACTGGCCGCTGCGGCGAGCGTCGCCCGCGAACTGACTCCGGACGAGGTGGCGGCACTGCTCGCTGCCGCCGATGGCGAGGCGCGTCTGCTGTGCGCGATTCTGCTTCTCGGGCTGACGGTAGATGAACTCAGGGAGCTGGCTGTCAAGGATGTCGACCGGGCGCGCTTGCGCCTGAGCGTGCGTGGCGCCTGGGCAAGGACGCTGGCGATTCCCGGCTGGCTGGCGCTGGCACTCGAAAAACATGCCGGCGACGACCCCGACAGCCTACTGCTCTGCAATTCGTCGGGCCAGCAACTGTCGGCATCCGAGATCACTTCACAGGTCACTTGCGCGGCGTTGGATGCCGGCCTGGAGGCCGCCGCAGCGGTCTCACCGGCAGCCCTGCGACACACCTATATCGTCTACCTGATCGACCAGAACGTGCGTTTCTCTGACCTCGGCCCGCTCGTCGGACGCCTCAGCAGCGACGAGCTTGCACCCTACGCCGCCGTCAGTTCGGGGCCGCGGCAAGTTCGCGGCGCTGACGTTGAAAGCATTATGCCGGCCTTGCGGAGTGCAGCAATCGCTTGACCGAGACGTCGATAACCAAGGACGCCGCGCCGCACGTCACGCAGCGCCGGCCAGCCCGGGATAGCGCATTCAGAATCCCGCCAGCCTCTCGAAGAACCAGAACGACGCCAGAATTCCGATCGCGTAGGCGGCCACCGGCCGCGCGTAGCGCTCGCCGGCAGCCGCCAGCCGAGTCCGCCTGGCCAGGGCGAAAGCCCCCAGAACAACGGCGATGAACGCCAGCTGACCGACTTCGACGCCGACGTTGAAAGCCGCCAGCGCCACGGGAATATCGCCGCGTGGCAAGCCGATGCTGGCCAGCGCGCTGGCGAACCCGAGGCCGTGCAAGAGCCCGAAAGCGAAGGCGACCAGCCATGGCCAGCGCGCGCTCAGGCTCGCCTGGCCGCGCTGCCGGCGGACGATCTCGCACGCCAGCAGCACGATCGACAGCGCGATGCTCGCTTCGACCGGCGGACCGGCGACGCGCACCACGCCCAGCGTCGCCAGGGCCAGGGTGATCGAATGTGCGAGCGTGAAGGCGGTGATCGTCCACAACAACATCCGCGTCTGACCGACGATCAGGATCAGCGCAAAAACAAACAGCAGATGGTCGTAGCCGAGCAGAATATGATCGACGCCATGCCGCAAAAACGCGCCACTGACCGCCAGCCAGCCACGTTCGGCGGCAACCTCCAGCCACGGCTGCGAGGGATGAACGAGCGTCGTCGAGTAGGCCCCGTCGCGCAACTGCACGCGCACCAGCACGTCGGTGATCGTCGCTGGCAGGCCGACGAGATCGATGCGCGTGCCGGCGAGCCCGCCGGGCAATTCGATCAGCCAGCGCTCGAGTAGCGAATCGGCAAGTTCGCGCCGCGTCGGTTCGGTGACATTGCGCGTGCCGGCGGCGAACTGCACGGCGACCGGTAGAGGCATCCCCGAGAGCACCGGCGTGCGCCACAAGACGTCGTAGCGGCCCGGCGCGGTCTGGTTGATTTCAAGATACGCCGGACGGGTTTCGTGCGCCCAGGCGCCCGCCAACGGCAGCCAGATGACGAGCAGCGCGCCGCGCAGCGCCCAGCGCCAGCGCGCCAACGCGCGCGCGTGGCGGCTCATCGGGCGTTGCTGGTCGGCGCCGTTGCCGCGGCCGGCGCCACCGCGGCATCCGGCGGCGGCAGCACGACTTCGTAGCGCGCGCGCATCGCGGCGAAGCTCTGGCGCTTGGCGTCGGCGCGTTGCGCGTTGATCCATTCGGCGCGCACGTCGGCCTCGATCTCCTCGAGAATCGGCAGCCGTCCCGGCGTCAGCGAATCGATGAACAGCAGATGCCAGCCCAGGCCCGATTCGACCGGCCCTTGCCAGGCCCCCGCCTTGAGCGCCGACAGCGACTGCGCGAAGGCCGCTCCGAAAACCCCGGCGACCTGTTCGGGGCTGCGCTCGGCGTAATGATCTTCGAACATGAAACGATCGCCGAGGCGCTCGGCCAGCGGCGAATCGGCCGGCTGGTCGACGAGCTTTGCCAGCGCCGCGCCGGCAGCCGCGCGCGCCCCCTGGCCGCGCTGGTCGGGCGAGAAGTACAAGTGACGGAACGAGATCCGCCCCGGCAGGGCGAAGCGCTCACGATTCTGCTCGAACCACGCCTGCAGTTCAGCGGCCGAGGGGTCGCGGATCGCGGCGCTGTCCTCGGCGAGAAATTCCATCTTTTGCGCCAACCGGCGCCTGACGATGGTGTCGCCCTGATCGAGGCCCAGCGCCAGCGACTCGCGGTAGAGGATTTCCTCGCGAATCCTGTTTTCGATGAGGCTGTTCATTTCCGTCGGCGTCGGCGGCCGCTGCCACTTGCCGGCCCACAGCACCGCCATCTGGCGCAGATCGTCGCGCGTCAGCCGGATCTGATTGGCCGGCGACGGCGCACTGATCTGCGGGTTGAGCGCGCCATAGACGGCGAACAGCACGCCACCGGCGAGCAAAAAATGCAGGAGTGGCTCGCGCAGCCAGCGGCCGACGCGTGACCGCTGCGCATCAGCGGGCGATACCGCAGCAATACTCATTGCGGCAGCGCTTCGACCTCGTAATTGGCGTAACCGAATTCGTTGCTGCGCGCCGCCAGGTATTTGTCGCCGAGCTTGTAGACGGCGACGTCGAAGTCGCTGCCGTTGATCTCGGTGCGCAGACGCCCGTCACGAATCTCGTAGTCCAGGTCGCCGCCGTGCAGCAACTCGCCGGCGCCGGTCAAGGCCGCCTGCTGGCCGTTCACCGCCGTCACCAGGCGGTGGCCCGTCGCGCCATGGAGGATCTCGAAGTGCTCGCCGGTAACCGTGTTACGCACCCTGACCGTCTTGCCGACCAGCAAGTCCTTGAGCTGCGCGTCGGACAAGGCCTGCGATCCCTGCTTCTTCAGGTCAGCGATGGTCAGGCCGGGCCTGGCGCCCTGGCGCGCTTCGGCGCTGGGCGTGTACCAGATCGGCGAGCTCCAGGCACGCTCCTGGATGACCGCCGAAAAGCCCGCCCCACTCGGCGGCACGCGGCCAAGCTTGACGGCCTGCATGGTGCTCCAGCGCGGCGTCGGAATCTCCAGCACGCGGGTGTAGTAGAAAGCGTCCAGACTCGGGTCGAAATCCGGGTCCACCCACACCGCCTTCAGTTCGACGGCGCCAATCGTGTTGCTGTACGTGCCCTTGCCGAGATCCACCGTCGAAGCGATTGCCGGCACCTTGCCGGTTCTCGGATCGGGCTTGCGCGCGCCGGCCCAGGCGACGTCGTAGACCTTCTCGAAGGACTGGCCATTGCGGCTCCAGCCCTTGATGATCTGCACGCGGTCGAGGTTGGCGCTGTCCGGGTCCTTGCTCGCCCAGACGGCGAAGGTCGGCGCCTTGGCGCGCTTTGCCGGCAGGTCGCCGCCCATCGGCACGCCGCTGGCGTAGGCCGACTTGAGCCAATCCCGGTTCTTGAACAACGCCTTATCGAGCGCCCAGCCGCCGAAGAATCGCAGCGGCACGCGCACGCCACTGGTTGCATAGGTCTCCTTGCGCTGCAGCGCGTCGAAGATAGCCTCACGCGTATTTTCCTCGGCCCACACCGCGCTGAGCCCCGCCGGCGTCACCCAGAGACTGTTGAGCCCGAGCACGGTGGCACCGTCGATGCGCTTTTGCGGCGTGTCGTCGACCGTGCCGTGCACGCCAAAAAAGTTCTTCTGGCGGTAGGGAACGACGCTGACATGCGAGTCGGAGCCGCTGACCAGGCCGAACTTGAAGGGGTTGAAGCCGCGCGCCTGCTCGAGCGCGAGACCGTCCTTGTACGCTTGTCGAACGTAGCTGCCGTACTCGCGTGGCAGCGGGCCCTTCCTGCCGAGAAGATGCCAGACGAAGACCTCGTAGTTGGCGAACTCGTCGTTCGGCGAAAGTCCCGGCGTCGTTTCCGACTGGCCCTTGACCTGCTTGATCTCGGTCAGCGGTTCGTTGCGCAGTCGCGCCTCGGCCCACGCCTGGTCGATCGGCCGACCCGCGTGATCGACCTCGGTCGGGAACATCAAGCCGTCGCTGAGGTTGGCGTTGTGCGAAATGGCGAGCAACTCGTTGCCGACCGCACGCTGCTCGTCCATCCACTTCCACAGCGCCGTCGGGTCGGTCGAGTCCACGGCCGTAAACGGCACCTGCGGCACCTTCTTCGAATCGCGGAAGAAAATATTGCGATGCAGGTTCTTGGAGTTCGGCGTCGCCGTCCACTCGTAGGCGGCGAAGGTCGTGAACTTGCCGGGCTGATAGTACTTGTCGGCGATGTCGACGATCCGTTTCCAGACCGGCGCGACGACCTCGGGAGTCGACAGCTGCTTGATCCGGTCGCCCTTGGCGATCGTCGCCGACAGCACCTTGAAGGCCAGCATCGGATCGGCGTGCACGCCGGCCTTGAGTACTTCGGCGACGACCGGCGAGTTCTGGCGCAAGGCCGAGCCGGGGTCGACCGCCTCCTGAATCATTCCCATATACTCGGCATGCTCGGTATCGGCGGCCCAGTCGAGCGGCTTGGTGATCGTCACCCGGTAGCCACCCGGGTGCGGCGTCGGCTTACCGAGCGAGTACTGGTAGAACTCCTCCGGGCCGGTGACGGTGTCGCCGAAAGCGAAGGCATCGAAGGACCAGCTGGTGTGTACGTGCGTTTCGCCGTAATAGACATTGCGTTCGGGGTTCTTCTGCTGCGCCAGCACCGGCGCCACCGAGACGCTGAGGAGCCCGCCACCGAGTACGGCGGCGGCCAGGTATTGCAGTTTTCTGGGCATTTTTCGCATTCCTTTCGTGGCGGCAAACAAATCCCTGGCCCGCGCGGCCGGCGGCGGCACGACGCCATCGACGTGCCGTAGTGCCACTTTCTGCCGCGAACTTGCGCTAGAACTTCCAGTTGCCGTAAACGCTCATGACGATCGTTCCGATGTTGTCGTACGAGCCGATCAGGTTGCCGCGACCACCGACAGCGACCGGCGCCGAGGTCTGCAGGTCGGTCTTCAGCGTCCCGCCGTAGATGTATTCGGCGGCCACACCCCACTCCGAGGTCTTGCTCAGCTGCTGCTGGCCACCGACGCCGAAACGCCAGGCGGTGTTCAGCGGCATCAGCGGCGACACCGTCGAGCTGTCGGGCTGGAAACCCGAGTCGTAGGCGACACCGAAGTTGAGCAGCCACGGATCGCTCAAGCGATACTGCCCGCCGGCGGCGACGTGCCAGGTGTCCTTGAAGGGTATCGCCGTCGTCAGGCTGACCGGGTTCGACGTATTGTCGATGCCGATATTGATCCGCCCGAACCTCGACCACTGCTGCCAACCGACACTGCCGAGCGCCGCCCATTGCGGGTCAAGCTGCGTGAACACGCTGAGCATCGCCTGCTGCGGCACCGTGATGCCGATCTTCAGTTGCGAGTCCAGCAAACCGGCCTTGTTCAGCCCGCTGGCGACCAGTGGCGACAGGCCTGAAAACTTCGGCGTCGCCTTGAAGTCGAGATTGACCTGCGAATTCCACGTCAGCCCGATTCGCGTTCCCTCGTCAATTTCGTACAGCAAGCCAAGGTTGGCGCCCCAGCCCCAGGTGTTATCGTCGTACTTGAGCCGACCGTCGCCAAAAGCCGGGTTGGGATTGTTGATCGCCACCTGATCCTGGTAGATCCCGTACATGGCGTTCAGGCCGGCGCCAAGCGAGAGCTTGTCATTGACCTTGTAGGCGACGCTCGGCACCAGCGACAAGCCAAGCAGCGTCGTACTCTGGATGTAATAGCGACCCGCCCAGTCGTTGTCGTACTTCAGCGGCGCGCCGAAATTGCCCGCCAGCGCGAAGCCGACCTTCAGATCGGGCGAGACGCTGTGGCTGATGAATGCGCCGCCGCCGGGAAACCAGCCGTTCGACCCGACCGCATAGCCGCCTTCGTTTCTGCCGAGATCGAGCGAGCTTCCCGAGTCGATCGAATACCTGGTGCTGTTCCACAGCAGCTGCCCCGAGGCCACCGCCTGCGTGCCTTGCAGCCGGGTCATGCCGGCCGGATTGGTAAACACCGTCGAGGCATCCTGCGCACGGACGTTGTAGCCGGCCGAAGCGAGGCCGACGTCGGCCGTTCCGAGTTCGTAGGCGATCATGCCGCCGGCGAAAGCCGGCGTCGTCGCCAGGGTCGCCGCGGCGAGAGTGACGAGCGCACGGAAGGGCATGGTAGCTTGGCCGTGCGTGGCGGCGCGAGCGGCTTCGAAGCGCTTCGGACAGGACATATTCACCTCCTGGATTCGAGTGCAGCGGGTGCCGGCCCTGATCTTTGCGGGGCCCGATGCGGGTTCAGGAAAGCGGCCACGAGGCTCGCTCACGAGTGTTGTGACGGAAGGCTCCCGGCCACGGCCGCCGATACTACAGGGCAGTTGCTCGGGCAATCAAGCGGATTTTCTGACGACGGAGCGCTGCCAACTACGCGGCTGGCGCCGGCGTTGGCGGCGTGTCGTGCGGCGCGCCGGCGCCTGGCGTTCGCTCGCTGGCGCTGCCGCTCAGTCGCCACGCAGCTTGCGCGTCAGATTGAAAAGCTTCCACTTCATCGGCCCAATGGCTTCGGGCGACGTCGCACCGTACAAGCGCGAATCGCTGACGGCGGCCGTCCGGTGCAAGACCGTCGCCTGATAGTCGGGATTGGCAAGCATGCGCTGGAAAGCGCCGCGGCTCGGATACTGCATAATCAGCACCTCGTCCCAGCGCTCGTCGTCGGGCCCGATCAGGTTGACCGCCAGAGAGCCGCGCCACATCGGCACGCCGCCGACCTCGTTCACCAGCGGAACGACAAGTTCCGTGTAGCGCTCGTACGCCTGTTTGCCGGTCAGCTTCTCGCTGACCGTTCCCGGCGGATACTCGGCCCACTCTTTATAGAGCAGCAGGTTGATCAGCGCGAACGGCTGACCATCGGGTAGCGCGGCCAATTCCGCCATCGCTCCAGCGTTCAGGTCGTCTCCGTCAAAAACTTGTTTGGCCATGCTGTGCTCCTCGGATGTTGGTTTTTCAAGGTCGCCGATCGGATTGACGCTCGCTCGCCAACGGGCGAAGACGGGCACCATAGACCGTTCGGCGGAATGACGCCGGCGACGATGCTCGCCCAATATTGAAGCCTCATTTGAAAATTGTTTGGCAATTCTCCAGGTTACAAATCAGCTCATCAAGAAAATAAAACAGCTCGCCCCTTTTGCAGCGATTAAAGTGATACGACAACTCGCCAATGACTTCCGACAACGCGTGCGGCTTGAATCTTATCCATTTCTTTCGCCTGTTTGAAAGGTCGCTTTTGGTCACTTCATCCATTACAAAGAATGAAGCATATTTCAGAATAGCCGTTTTCTCATTATTATTAAGCTCCACTTCCATGTACTCAGCAGCCACGAATTTGACCTCTCCTGAACAGTTACCACAGATTAATCCGACCGCACAAATTAACCAGAGCGGGGCCAGAGCGCGATTGCCTCTGGTGATTTCATCACGCACGGCCGCAAGGCAAAGCCGCAGAAGCTCGTTCCCTCCAGGGATTTGCTTCGCCGGCCCGCACGCTGCGCAGATCGGGTGGCTAGAAGGCATGCTGATTTTCCTTCAGTTCGGCGAGCTTGTCACGCCGCAGCTTCGGCAGCACGATCCGCGTCTGACTGCTGCCCACGCGCTTCATTTCATCGGGCGACAATGCATTTGCCCGAAGGCTGCCAAAGCCTTGGCGACGGGTAAGGGGCACATTCGTGATTGCCGCCGGGCCGCTGCCCGTATGCAGATCGACATCGTGTTGCTGCGCCAAAAGCAGCCGCGACTGGACGACGTGCCATCGCCGTTCCGCCCTTGAGCGGTGGCGCACTTCGCCGCCGTGGCGACAGCGGGCGACGCATGACAGGGCTCATGAACAGCCGCCGACCTTGAGTTTTGCTGCCTGATTGGGCATAGTTCGCGCTTTTTTCAGCCGGCCATCGAGTCGCATCCAACCGCCATGCCGTCACCGACCGAACAAGCTATCGCCCGCAAGATTGCCGAAGAAATTGGCTGCCAGCCCCAGCAGGTCGTCGCCACCGCGGCGCTGCTCGACGAGGGGGCGACGGTGCCGTTCATTGCTCGCTACCGCAAGGAGGTGACCGGCGGCCTCGACGACATCCAGTTGCGCCTGCTCGACGAACGCCTGGTCTACCTGCGCGAGCTCGAAGAGCGACGCGCGGCGATCGTCGCGTCGATCGACGAACAGGGCCAGCTGACGCCGGCGCTGGCCGCCGAGATTGCCGCTGCAGAAACCAAGCAGCGTCTCGAAGACCTCTACCTGCCGTACAAGCCGAAGCGCCGTAGCAAGGCGCAGATCGCCCGCGAGGCCGGCCTGACACCACTCGCCGAAGCCTTGTTGGCCGACCCGACGCTGACCCCCGAAGTCGAGGCCGCGCCCTATGTCAACGCCGAAGCCGGCTTTGCCGACGTCAAGAGCGTCCTCGACGGCGCCCGCCAGATCCTCATGGAGCGCTTCGCCGAAGACGCCGGCCTGCTCGGCGAACTGCGCGCGTATCTCGAGGCGCACGGCTACGTCCGCTCGACCGTCGTCGCTGGCAAGGAGAGCGAAGCAGCCAAGTTCCAGGATTACTTTGCCTACGCCGAAGCGATCCTTTTGATCCCGTCGCATCGGGCGCTGGCGCTGTTCCGCGGCCGCAACGAGGGCCTGCTGCAACTGGCGCTGGTCCTCGACAACGAAGTCGAAGAGAAGGCCAGCGCGCCCAACCACTGCGAGACGCGCATCGCGCTGCGCTACGGGATCGTCGATCGTCGCCGGCCGGCCGACAAATGGCTCGCCGACACGGTCCGCTGGACGTGGCGGATCAAGGTTTCGCTGCACCTCGAACTCGAGCTGATGAGCGCCCTGCGCGAGCGCGCCGAAGCCGAAGCGATCCGTGTTTTCGGCGCCAACCTGCACGACCTGCTGCTCGCCGCACCGGCCGGCAAGCACGCCACGATGGGCCTCGACCCCGGTCTGCGCACCGGCGTCAAGGTCGCCGTCGTCGACGCTACCGGCAAACTGCTGGCGACGGCGACGATTTTTCCGCACGAGCCGCGCCGCGATTGGGACGGCGCGCTGCAGCAGTTGGCGCTGCTGGCGGGCAAGCATCAGGTCGGCCTGATCAGCATCGGCAACGGCACGGCGTCGCGCGAAACCGACCGCCTGGCGGCCGAGCTGATCGAGCGGCAGCCGGCGCTTGGCCTGCGCAAGATCGTCGTTTCCGAGGCCGGCGCTTCGGTCTATTCGGCTTCCGAGTACGCCTCGCGCGAGTTCCCGGACGTCGATGTCAGCCTGCGCGGTGCGGTGTCGATCGCCCGCCGGCTGCAGGATCCGCTGGCCGAACTGGTGAAGATCGATCCGAAGTCGATCGGCGTTGGCCAGTACCAGCACGACGTCAGCCAGACGCGTCTGGCGAGGGCGCTGAACGCCGTCGTCGAGGACTGCGTCAATGCCGTCGGCGTCGACGTCAACACCGCCTCGGTGCCGCTGCTGACGCGCGTTTCGGGGCTCAGCCCGACGCTGGCGACGAACATCGTCGCCTACCGCGACCAGCACGGCGCCTTCGCCAGCCGGCAAGCGCTCAAGGCGGTTCCCCGCCTCGGCGAGAAGACCTTCGAGCTGGCCGCCGGCTTCCTGCGCATCAACGACAGCGACAACCCGCTCGACGCCTCGGCGGTGCACCCCGAGGCCTACCCGCTGGTCGAGCGCATCCTCGCCGACATCAAGAAAAGCATCGGCGAGTGCATCGGCGACACGCGCCTGCTCAAGGCACTGGTCGCCGAGAAATACACCGACGAGAAGTTTGGCCTGCCGACCGTCCGCGACATCCTCAAGGAACTCGAAAAACCCGGCCGCGACCCGCGCCCCGAATTCAAGACCGCGGCCTTCCGCGACGGCGTCGAAGCGCTCAAGGACCTGCAGCCGGGAATGATCCTCGAAGGCGTGGTCACCAACGTCGCCAACTTCGGCGCCTTCGTCGACATCGGCGTCCATCAGGACGGGCTGGTGCACATCTCGGCGATCGCCAACAGCTTCGTCAAGGATCCGCGCACGGTGGTCAAGGCCGGCGACGTGGTCAAGGTCAAGGTCCTCGAAGTCGACCTGCCGCGGCAACGCATCGCGCTCAGCATGCGTCTCGCCGACGAGCTGCCGAGCGCCAGCAAAATGGCGGCGGCGCCACTGTCGGCCAGGGCCCGGCAACGCCAGAACAGCCAGCCGGCAGCGAGCAGCGCGATGGCCAGCGCCTTTGCCCGCCTGAAGCGCTGAAAGATCGCCAGCCAGGCGGCGGCCGCCGCGTCGCCAGGCGATCGCGATCAGCACCCACCAGCTCGGCGCCAATCCCTCAGTGACTGGCGCGGCTCCTGCCGCGCCGCCGCGCCAGCGCCCAGAGCAGGCTGACCAGCGTCGTCAGCGCGACGATCGGCAGCGCCAGCGCGTTCAGCGTCGTCCAACCGCCGTCGCTGACCAACACGCCGGCGGCCAGGGACGTCACCCCCTGCACGCCGAGGACGATGAAGTCGTTGCTGCCCTGCACCTTGGCTTTTTCCTCGGCACGGCAGGCGTCGGTGAGCAGCGTCGTGCCGCCGACGAAAAGAAAGTTCCAGCCGATCCCGAGCAGCAATAGCGCCCACCAGAAATGCATCAGGCTAACTCCCGCCAGGGCGATGGCGATGCACGCGAAGAGCAGCGCCGCACCGGCCAGCAGAACGGGCAACACGCCGCAGCGCTTGATCAGGTCGCCGGTGAAGAACGACGGCGCGAACATGCCGATCACGTGCCATTGCAGGATCAACGCGGTGTCGGCGAAAGACAGGCCGCAGATGTCCATGGCCAGCGGCGTCGCAGTCATCAGCAGGTTCATCGTCGCGTAGCCGCAGGCGGCGGCAAGGACCGCGACGAACACTTCGGGCTGCCGCGCCAGCACGCGCAGCGGCCGGCCGGCAGCGTGCTGTTCGCTGACCGGCAGCAACGGAATCTCGAGACGGCTGGCGAGCAGCATCGCCAGCGCGGCAAATCCGGCCAACGCCGCGTAGCTCGCCAGATACGTCGGCTGCAGCAGCCCGCGAGTCAGCGTGCCGACCTGCGGACCCAGCACGCCGCCGACGATGCCGCCAGCCAGGGTCAGCGAAATCGCCTTGCTCCTGAAGTCGAGCGGCGCCGCGTCAACGGCGGCGAAGCGGTACTGCTGGCCGAAGGCATTGTAGATGCCGGCGAGAATCGTCCCCAGGCACAGCAACCAGAAACTGCTCAGCGATACGGCGACCGCCGACAGCAGCGCGCCGCCGACGCCGAAAGCCGCACCGAGCATGAAACCCGCCCGCCGGCCGTAGTGCTTCATGAACAGCGCCGCCGGCAGGGCCGCCAGCGCCGCGCCGATGACGTAAGTGGTGATCGGCAAGGTCGCCAGGCGCTTGTCGGCGGCGAGTTGCAGCCCGAGCAGGCCATTGATCGCCACCAGCGTTACGCCGTTGGTCAGGAGCAGCGCCTGCGCGGCGGCCAGCAGCGCAATATTCTTCCGATACGCGGGCGTACTCGTTGGCGTGTTCATTGGCCGACGCGGCTCGCCGCGCGCTCAGAGGCGGCGACGGAGTTCAAACGATGACGCCGCCACCGAGGCAGACGCGGCTTTCGTAGACCACCACCGACTGGCCGGGCGTCACCGCCCACTGCGGCTCGGCGAAGTGCAGCAGACACGAGCCGGCGTCTACACGTTCGATCTCGCAGGCGGCGTCGGCCTGCCGATAGCGCGTCTTGGCGGTGTACACCCAGTGCGTATGCGGCGGCTCGCCGGCGACCCACGCCAGGTCGGCGGCGCTCAGCTCTTCGGCCAGCAGCGCCGGGTGCGCGTGCCCCTGAACGACGTATAGAACGTTGCTGGCGAGGTCCTTGCGGGCGACGAACCAGGCCTCGTGGTCGCCGCTGTCGCCGCTCTTGCCACCTTTCACGCCACCGATGTGCAGACCCTTGCGCTGGCCGATGGTGTGGTAGGCGACGCCGTCGTGCTCACCGAGCAGGCGCTCGTCATCAAGGCCGCGAATCTCGCCCTTCTGCCGCGGCAGATAGCGCATCAGGAATTCCTTGAAAGGTCGTTCGCCGATGAAGCAGATACCGGTCGAATCCTTCTTCAGCGCGACGTGCAGACCGGCGGCTTCGGCGATCTTGCGGACCTCGCGCTTGTACAGCCCGGCCAGCGGAAAGAGCGTTTTCGACAGCTGCTGCTGATTGAGACGATGCAGAAAATAACTCTGGTCCTTGCTGCCATCCTCGGCCTTGAGTAACTGGAAGGCGCCGGCGAATTCACGCACGCCGGCGTAGTGACCGGTGGCGATAAAATCGGCACCGATGCTCAGCGCATGCTCGAGGAAGGCACTGAACTTGATCTCCGAGTTGCACAGCACGTCCGGGTTTGGCGTTCGCCCGGCCTGGTATTCCTTCAGGAAGTGGGCGAAAACGCGCTCCTTGTATTCGGCGGCGAAGTTGACCACCTCGACATCGATGCCGATCACGTCGGCGACGCTGATGACATCGAGCAGGTCCTGTCGTGACGAGCAATACTCGTCGCTGTCGTCGTCCTGCCAGTTCTTCATGAACAGGCCGACGACGTGCCAGCCCTGCTCCTTGAGCAGCCACGCCGCCACCGCCGAATCGACGCCGCCGGACAAGCCGACGACCACTTTCTTTGCCTCGTTCATCTGCTTGCCCTTGCTAGCGATCACCGTCTGGATTCGGGCCGTGGCTGGCCACCGCGGCCACCGCGCTCTGGTTATTGTCTGCCGCCGCTGCCACCGCTGCTGCCACGCCTTCCTGGTCGACTGCTTCGTCTTCGCGGCCGGCCAGCCAGTTCGGCAGCGGCATCACCACCGCCGGCTCGCCGTTGGCGCGAAACCAGCTATCAACGACGTAGCGCGGCCGCGCGGCGGCCTCTGCCGACGGCGGCTCGGCGCCGCCGATTTCCTCGATCTGCGCCGAATAGTGCACCTGCACCAGATAGCGCACGCGGTACTCGGGCTCGAGGACGCGGTGAAAACGCAGCCAGCCATGGCTGGCCAGCAAGCGCAGCAGGCGGCTGCTGGTCGTCGAGTGATCGATGCAGTCCATCCGCCCATCGACGCCCTGGTCAGCGAAATTGCCACCACGATCGGCGGCAATCGGCGTCTGCTCGCCAGCCCAGCCGAGCAACCAGCCGATTACCAGCGACAGCCGCTGGCGCTCGTCGGCGGCATCCCGTGCGTCGGCCAGGAAGGCCCGCACTTGTGCGAGCTGGCGATCGTCATAGTTGACCGCGGCCTGCGCCAGACAGCCGTAGTTGTAACAAACGCTGATCGTCTCGGCGCGCGTCAGCGGCGCGATGCCGAGCAGCAGCAGCGCCAGCCAGCACCTCACGGGCAATGCGTCAGCAGTTCCAGCGGGTAGCGCCTGCCGGCCTGCCAGTCGTCGATGCAGCGCATCACCAGCGGGCTGCGATGCTGCGCCTGGCGCGCGCGAATCTCGTCGACCGTCAACCAGTGGGCGGCGACGATACCGGTGTCGAGCGGCGCAGCGGCATCGTGGGCGCCGATCTCGCCGCCGAAGGAAAAACGCAGGTAGGTCACGTCGCGGGCCTCGTTGCGGCAGTTGTAGACGCCGACCAGGTATTGTGGATTGAACGCGTAGGCCGTTTCTTCGCGGGTCTCGCGGATCACCGCGTCGATCAACGATTCGCGGCATTCGAGGTGACCCGCCGGCTGGTTGTAGCAAATCCCGTACTCGGTTTCCTCTTCGACGAGCAGGAAGCGGCCGTCGCGTTCGACGACGGCGGCGACAGTGACATTCGGTTTCCAGACCATTCGAGGAGCCTTGCAGATAGGGCAAACGTGGCATTTTACCGCCAACCGGCGGGCGAAATCGGCTAGAATTTCCGCTTCAGTATTTCCGGCAAAGGGAGCGAAGAAAATGTCGATGGCAGATCGCGACGGTTTCATCTGGCACGATGGTCAACTGGTGCCGTGGCGCCAGGCAACCACCCACGTGCTGACGCATACCCTGCACTATGGGATGGGTGTTTTCGAGGGGGTCCGCGCCTACAAAGCCGAACAGGGCACCGCCATCTTCCGTCTCGAGGACCACACCGACCGGCTGTTCAACTCGGCGTACATCTTCCAGATGAAGATGCCGTATGACAAGGAAACGCTGCTCGAGGCGCAGAAGGAAGTGGTCCGCGCCAACGAACTCGAATCGTGCTACATCCGGCCGATCGTCTTCTACGGTTCGGAAGCGATGGGCATCGCCGCCACTGGCGTCAGCACGCACGTCGCCATCGCCGCCTGGCCATGGGGCGCCTACCTCGGCGCCGAAGGCATGGAGAAAGGGATCCGCGTCAAGACCTCGTCGTTCACCCGCCATCACGTGAACATCAACATGTGCCGCTCGAAGTCGGTCGGCACCTATACCAACTCGATCCTCGCGCACCAGGAAGTGGCACACGACGGCTACGACGAAGCGCTGCTGCTCGACGTCGACGGCTACGTCGCCGAGGGCGCTGGCGAAAACATCTTCATCGTCAAGCACGGCAAGCTGTACACGCCGGACCTGACGTCGTGCCTGGAGGGAATTACCCGCGCATCGGTCCTGCAACTCGCCGACGAACTGGGCCTGCAGGTGATCGAGAAGCGGATCACGCGCGACGAAGTCTATTGCGCCGACGAAGCCTTCTTCACCGGCACCGCCGCCGAGGTGACGCCGATTCGCGAACTCGACAACCGGCAGATCGGTGCCGGCCACCGCGGCCCGATCACCACCCAACTGCAGAGCCTGTTCTTCGACTGCGTCAACGGCCGCATGCCGGCGCACGCCGACTGGCTGACCTACGTCTGAGCGGCTTGCCAACAGCAAATTCAGCCGCCACCGACACTCCAGCCCTCCGTTCGCCCGCTTGCAAGGTTGCCACCATGTCTCAGACCACTCCGCAGAAGCCCATCGAGATTACCGCCAAGGACCTGCCGCTGCACTGCCCGACCGACGGCGCACCGCTGTGGTCAAGACATCCGCGCGTCTTTCTCGAAATCGCGCATACCGGCGAGGCGGTCTGTCCGTACTGCAGCGCCCACTACGTCCTCAAGGGCGGACTGCCGAAAGGGCACCACTGAGGGCCGGCGGCTAGCCGCCCCGGCCAGCCCGGGCCAGCCAGCTCGATCGCCGCCGATGAAAGCTCTGATTGTCGCCCCGTCGTGGATCGGCGACACCGTTCTCGCGCAGCCGCTGTTCATGCGCCTGCATCAACGCACACCCGACCTGCAGCTCGACGCCCTGGCACCACGCTGGGTGGCGCCGGTTCTCGAACGGATGCCGGAGATCGCGCAAGTTGTCGACAGCCCGTTCACGCACGGCGAGCTGTCGCTGAAAGCGCGTCACCGGCTCGCCCGTGAGCTCGCGCAGCGCGGCTACCAGCGCGCCTACGTGCTGCCCAATTCGCTCAAGTCGGCGCTGATCCCCTTCTTTGCCGACATTCCCGAACGCATCGGCTTCATCGGCGAGAAGCGCTACGGACTGATCAACCAACGCCATGTACTCGACAAGCTGCTGGTGCCGCAAATGGCCGAGCGCTTCGCGCAGCTCGCTGAAGCGCCCGGCGAGCCGCTGCCGCGACCGCTGCCACTGCCGCGTCTGACTTCGAGCAGCGAGCAAGCGGCGGCGACGCTGGCGGCGATCGGCGGCGATCGGCCTGAAAAACTGGCGATTTTCTGCCCCGGCGCCGAGTACGGCCCGGCCAAGCGCTGGCCGGCGCGACACTTCGTGACGCTGGCCGACGCGCTGGCCGAGCGCGCTTACGCGGTGTGGCTGCTCGGCTCGGCGAAAGACCGGCCGATCGCCGAGCAGATCGTCAGCCAGGCACGCCCGGCGACGGCGCCGCGCAACCTCTGTGGCGAGACCTCGCTGGCGCAGGCGATCGACGTACTGGCCGCCGCGTCGTTCGTGGTCTGCAATGATTCGGGCCTGATGCACGTCGCCGCGGCGCTCGGCAGACCGCTGATCGCCGTCTATGGCTCGTCGTCGCCAGGCTTCACGCCACCGCTGTCGCCGCGGGCGCAGGTGATCAGCCTGCAGCTCTCCTGCAGCCCCTGTTTCAAGCGCGAATGTCCGCTGCAGCATCTCGACTGCCTGAACAAGCTCGAACCGCAGCGCGTGCTTGACGCCTGCCTCTCCGAAAGCCGCGCATGAGCACCGTCTTCGCCAGCCCGCAGGAAGTCGAAGCGGCTTTCTACGACGCCATTGCGCGCGCCGATCTGCTGGCCCTGATGAGCGTCTGGGCCGACGACGAAGAGATCGTCTGCATTCACCCGACCGGCCAGCGCCTGAACGGTCCGGCGGCGATCCGTGACAGCTGGCGCAGCATTTTCGCCAACAACCCGCGCCTCAAGGTTCGCCTGTCGCGCGTCGTGCGCTGGAACAGCATGCTGCTGGCGGTGCACAACGTCGTCGAAACGCTGTACATCGGCGACGAGGAAAAAGCCCACGGACCGATGCTGGCGACCAACGTCTTTCAGCGTGGCAGCAATGGCTGGCGCTTGCTCGCGCACCATTCATCGACCGCCGCCGACCGCGCTCTGGCCGACAAACGGGCCGCCGGCGAACGCGATGAGAATTCCTCACGGACGCTGCATTGACCGGCTACCGTGCGCCGAACTGGCTAGCCGGTGGGCACGCCCAGACCATCTACCCGCTGCTGATCAAACCCGCTCCCCTGCCCTACCGCCGCGAACGCTGGCCGACACCCGACGGTGACTTCATCGATCTCGACTGGGCTGATCCGCCGGCAGCGGCCAGCGGCACCGGCTCGACGCCGCTGCTGGTTCTCTTTCACGGGCTTGAAGGCAGTTCGCACAGCCATTACGCGCGCAGCCTGATGGCCGCCTGCCAGGCCCTCGGCTGGACCGGTGTGGTAGTCCATTTCCGCGGCTGTTCGGGTGAAATCAATCGCCTGCCACGCGCTTACCATTCCGGCGACAGCGCCGAGATCGACTGGATCCTGCGGCGTCTGCAGCAGCGCTGGCCGGCGCGGCCGACCTACGCGGTCGGCGTTTCTCTGGGCGGCAACGCGCTGCTCAAATGGCTGGGTGAACGCGAAGCGGCGGCCGCCACCTGCCTGCGCGCCGCGGCAGCGATCAGTGCGCCGGTCGATCTCCGCGCCTCTGGCGAGCAGCTCGCGCGGGGTTTCAACCGCGTCTATACGCGGCACTTCCTGTACACCCTCAAGCGCAAGGCCGCGGAAAAACTGCGCCGCCACCCCGGCGTGTTCGACGAAGGAACGATGCGTTCGGCGCGCACACTTTACGACTTCGACGACGTCGTGACCGCGCCCCTGCACGGCTTCAGCAGCGCCGCCGACTACTGGCGACGCGCTTCGAGCAAGCCCTGGCTGCGCGGCATCCGGCTGCCGACGCTAGTGCTCAACGCGCTGAACGACCCTTTTCTGCCGGCGTCGGCGCTGCCGACAGCCAGCCAGGTGGCCAGCGCTGTGCAGCTCGACTTCCCCGACGCGGGCGGCCACGTCGGCTTCGTCAGCGGGCCCCTGCCGGGTCGGCTCGACTGGCTGCCACAGCGCATTCTTCATTATTTTCAGAACGAGGTTTGAAATGTCCGAGAACAAGCTCCCCCTCCCCAGCGAAATTTTCAAGGCCTACGATATTCGCGGCATCGTCGGCCAGACGCTGACCGCCGAGATCGTCCGCCGCATCGGCCACGGCCTCGGCTCGCTGGCCGCCGAACGCGGCCAGCGGGCGATTGCCGTCGGTCGCGACGGGCGCCTGTCGGGGCCCGAGCTGGCGGCGGCGTTGATGGAGGGAATCCGCCTGGCCGGCATCGACACCATCGACGTCGGCTGCGTGCCGACGCCGGTGGTCTACTTCGCCGCCCACCACCTCGGCTGCGACAGTTGCGTGGCGGTCACCGGCAGCCACAACCCGCCCGACTACAATGGCCTGAAAATGGTCGTCGGCGGCGAGACGCTCGCCGGCGAGACGATTCAGGGAATTCGCCGGCGCGTCGACGCCGGCGACCTGCGCCACGGCACCGGCCAGGCCAGCAGCGCCGACGTCGGACCGGCGTACCTGGCGCGCATCGTCGCCGACGTCCGCCTGGCGCGGCCGCTGAAACTGGTCATCGACTGCGGCAACGGCGTCGCCGGCGGCATCGCTCCCGAGCTCTTCCGCGCCCTCGGCTGCGAGCTCGTCGAGCTCTTCTGCGAGGTCGACGGCAATTTCCCGAACCATCATCCCGACCCCTCCAAACCCGAGAATCTGCAAGACGTGATGGTCGCGCTGCGCTACAGCGACGCTGAAATCGGGCTGGCTTTCGACGGCGATGGCGACCGCCTCGGCGTCGTCACCAAAGACGGCCAGATCATCTACCCGGACCGCCAGCTGATGCTTTTTGCCGCCGACGTCCTCAGCCGCAATCCCGGCCAGCAGATCATCTACGACGTCAAATGCACGCGTCTGCTGGCGCCCTGGATTCGCCAGCATGGTGGCCAGCCGCTGATGTGGAAGACCGGGCACGCGCTGGTCAAGGCCAAGCTCAAGGAGACCGGCGCGCCGCTGGCCGGCGAGATGAGCGGCCACGTATTCTTCAAGGAACGCTGGTTCGGCTTCGACGACGGCCTCTACGCCGGCGCCCGGCTGCTCGAAATCGTCTCGCGGGCGGTCGACGCCAACGCGCTCCTGGAAGCGCTGCCCGACAGCAGTTCGACGCCCGAGCTGAACATTGCCATGGCCGAAGGCGAGCCGCTGGCGCTGATCGACGAGTTGCGCCGTGACGCCCACTTCGAGGGCGCCCGCGAAATCATCACCATCGACGGCCTGCGCGTCGAGTATGCCGACGGCTTCGGTCTGGCGCGGCCATCGAATACCACGCCAGTCGTCGTGCTGCGCTTCGAGGCCGACAACGACGCCGCGCTCGAACGTATCCAGGACGATTTTCGGCGCGTCTTCAACAGCGCCCGCCCGGGGCTTCTGCTGCCGTTCTGAGACCCGGTGAGCTTGACCCTGTGGCGTCGGATCGAACGCCGGATGGCGGCCAAGCCCAAGCACCTCGGTACGCTGCACGATTACCTGCAGGTGGTCGATGCGACGCCGATGGAACTTGAGAAACTGTGCAAGGACATCCTGATTTCGGTAACGGCGTTCTTTCGCGACAGAGAGGCCTTTGCCCGGCTCGACAAGGTGCTCGCCAACATCCTTGCCGGCAAGCCGCCCGGCGACGATATTCGGGTCTGGATCGCTGGCTATGCAAGCGGCGAAGAGGCTCGCTGGCCGTCGTGTTCGCCGAACGCCTGGGTGCCGCCCTCGACCAGTAGCGCCTGCAGACGGTGCTCGACGAACTCGAGACGTCGAGCGAGGAAATGCAGATCAGGACCGCCGAAACGCAGGAACTCAACGACGGCCTGGAGAGCATCCAGAACAGCGTCGACTAGCGCTTCCGGGCGCTTGTTCAAGCTCGGCACGGGACGAATCGGGCGAGATCTGCGCGACCTGCCGCTGGCGCCGGACGCTTTCTACCACTGGGGCAACAGCCGCTCGGGCGATGCCGGCGCCGCTCCTCAGCTGGTGTGCTGCCCCTGGCGAGCGGCATCGGCCGTGACAGCGGCTTCATCGAGCAAGCGTCGCTCGATACTTTCGATCAGCCCATTGGCCGCATCTTCGACCATGTCGAGAACCAGGTCGAAGCCATGCCCCAGACCATAGTAGGGATCCGGAACTTCGTCGTCGTCAAAGTTCTTGGAATAACTCATGAACAGCGCCAGACGGTCGTGCTTTTCGGGCGGGCAGATGCGTTGCAGGACCGAGAGGTTGCTGTGGTCCATGGCCAGAATCATGTCGAAATAGTCGAGATCCTGCGCCGCCACCTTGCGCGCGCGCATGTCGCTCAGGTCATAGCGCCGACTGGCGGCGGCACGCTGGGTGCGCTGATCGGGCGCCTCGCCGACGTGATAGCCATGCGTCCCCGCCGAATCGACTTCGACCTTGTCGGCCAGACCTTTCTGGCAAAGCATCTGGCGAACGACGCCCTCTGCCGTCGGTGAGCGGCAGATATTGCCCATACAAACAAATAGAACCTTGATCACCTTCCATCTTCCAGATTGGTTTCATTCCCGGGCCAATTCACGCTCGTCGAACTCGGCAAGCAGACAGCAAACAGGCCTCATCATCCGTTGAAACGAGGGTCAGCGCAACCTGAGCGCCGGCATTGTACAGATTCAGCGACAAAATCACACGGCTGCCGTCACCCTGAAGGTGCTGATGGAGGTGCTTCCCGGCAACTCTGCGCCGCGGCGCGCCTGGCCGGCCTGACCGACTGTTCGCGGCGATCCCACGACGCCGATCAGCGAGCGCCAGACGGCCTTCGCGGTTTGCCGGCAGGCTTTGCCGATCCGGGTCTCGCTGGCGCTGCCGCTGCGGGCTTGCCGAAGGCCCGGTGCTCGCGCCGCTTGACCTGCGGCGCCACCTTGTCGGCAAACGGGTTGGTGGAAACGTTGAACTGAATCCGCAACGGCGTTCCCTGCAGCTTGAAGACGTCGCGGAAGAGACGCTCGAGGTAACGGCGATACGATTCCGGGATTTTGTCGAGGGCGTTACCGTGAATCACGATCAGCGGCGGATTGCGGCCGCCCTGGTGCGCGTAGCGCAGCTTCGGCCGAAACAGGCCATTGCGCGGCGGCGCCTGCCTGGCGACGGCATCGATCAGGGTGCGCGTCAATTGTGGCGTCGGCAGATCGGCAGTGGCCGCTTTGTAGGCCGCATCGACCGAGCGGAACAGCGCCTCGAGGCCCTGCCCGCGGAGCGCCGAGACGTAGTGGAAGCGGGCAAAGTCGATGAACGCCAGCTGACCTTCGAGGGCCACCTTGATCTGCTCGCGGACGTAGGAGTCGAGACTGTCCCACTTGTTCACGGCGACCACCAGCGCGCGCCCCGATTCGAGGATAAAGGCGGCGATATGCGCGTCCTGGTCGGAGATGTCTTGGCGCGCGTCGACTACCAGAAGCACTACGTTGGCGTTCTCGATCGCTTGCAGCGTCTTGATCACCGAGAACTTCTCGATGGTCTCGAAAACCTTGCCGCGGCGCCGCAGGCCAGCGGTGTCGATCAGCGTGTACTGCTTGCCGGCACGCTCGAAATCGACCTCGATAGCGTCGCGGGTCGTTCCCGGCTGGTCGAAAGCGATCATCCGCTCTTCGCCGAGCAGCGCGTTGATCATCGTACTCTTGCCGACGTTCGGCCGCCCGACGATGGCCACCTTGACGGTGTCGCCTGCAGGCTCGTCGGCCGCCGGCTCGGGAAAACCCTCGAGCGCCAGATCGATCAGCGCGCGCACGCCTTCGCCGTGCGCCGCCGATATCGGCAGCGGCTGACCCAGCCCGAGTTCGTGGAAATCGGCGGCGACCACCCCGTGACTCATTCCTTCCGCCTTATTGACGGCGACGAGGACCGGGCGCCCGGACTGGCGCAGGCGATTGGCAATTTCCTTGTCCAGCGCGCTGATCCCGGCGCGACCATCGACGACCAGCACGACGACGTCGGCTTCGTCGATCGCCTGTTCGGCCTGGCGCGCCATCTGGTGCATGATGCCGTCCTTGGCAAGCGGCTCGAAGCCGCCGGTGTCGATCACCAGATAGGGCTTGCTGCCGAGCCGGCCGTGACCGAAGTGACGATCACGCGTGAGACCCGGAATATCGGCGACCAGCGCGTCGCGGCTCCTGGTCAGCCGGTTGAACAGCGTCGACTTGCCGACATTCGGACGGCCGACCAGAACGATGCTCGGCTTCATCGTGAACCACCATGCCCGGGGGTCGCCGCGGAACTGCCGTCAGGCCGGCTCATTGCGCGTCGATGGCGAACAAGCCACCGCTGCGAGTCTGCACCAGCAGATTGTTACCGAGGCGCTGCAGCGGCGCGACCACCGCGCTGCCGTCGGTGCTCAGACGAGCCGCGAACGAGCCGTCGTCGCGACTCAGCAGGTGCACCACGCCTTCGGCGTCGGCGACGGCAACCAGCACACCGCTGGCCAGCGGCGCGGTAAGACGTCGCATGAACAGCTTGTCCTGCTTCCAGATGCTCGCCCCGCTGGCTTTGTCGAGGGCATGCACGGCACCGTGATCGTCGGAGACATAGACGTAACGGCTGTCGATCGACAAGCCCGCCGCGCTGGAAATGTCACGCGCCCACATCAGATTGCCGTTGCCGAGGTCGAAACACGCCACGCGGCCCTGGAAGGCGACCGCGCAGATCATTCGCCCGTCGATTACCGGCACGCTGCTGACGTCGGCAATGCGGTCGAGCTCGGTGGCGCCTTTCGGCAAGGCTACGGTTCCTTCCCACATCGGCGCTCCATTATCGAGGTTAACGGCAATCAGCTTGCCGCCCGGAAAGCCGCTAAAGACGTACTTGTCGACCACCACCGGCGCGGCGGTCACGCGCACCGACAGCGCCGGCATCGGCCGCTGGTAGATCCACTTGCGGCTACCGTCGGCCGCGTCATAAGCAGCCAGACGATGATCGCCACTGCGCACAACGACCATTCCGCCGGCCACCGCCGGTGGCGCCAGCACCTCGCTGCTGGCCTTGGCCTCCCACAGCAGTTTGCCGTCGGCGGTGGCGAAGGCCAGCAGATCGCCCTTGCGCGAGCCGACGACGAGCATCCGTTCATCGGCGCCGACGCCGCCCGAGAGCGGCTTCTCGGTCTGCACGCTCCACACCCGACGACCCTCGTCGAAGCGAGCGATGCTGCCGTCGCGGTCCGCCGCGTAGACCGACGAACCAACGACGGCGGGAACGAAGGTGTACGGGTCACCCTTGCCGACGCTCTGCTGCCAGACCAGACGCGCCTGCGCGGTGCTCTGAATCGGCTGCAGCTCAGCCATCTTCGGGCCACTGCTGGAGAACGGATTCAGCGAATCGAGCGACGAACAGCCGGCCAGCAAGGCCGGCAGCAGTGCTACGAGCAGAGCGCGCTTCATCAGCGGCTCTCGCCAAGCGCGTCGAGCTTCAGCTGCAGCAGCTCGCGGTAAGCGGCATCGGTTTGCGACGCCTGCAAGGTGCCCTGCTCGAGCTTGCTCAGCGCCGCCTGGTAAGCACTACGCGCGTCGGCCTTCTTGCCCTGAATACTGAAGACGTCGCCACGGCTGTCAAGAAAGCGAACGGCAAAGCCGGCACCGACGTTGCCATCGAGTTGCTTTAGCGCTTCGTCGTAGGCCTGTTCGTCGAGCAACAAGGCCGCCAGACGCAAACGCGCCAGGTCGCGCAGCTCATCGCGCCCGTTGTCGACCACCCAGCGCAGCTGCAAGCTGGCGGTTTTAGGATCGCCGGCGTCAACCATCAAGCGGGCGGCCGTCAGGGCGGCCAGCGGCGCGTACGTGGTGCCCGCGAATTTCTCGAGCAGTTCGCCAGTCGCCGCCTTGACGCCCTGCGAATTGTTATCGACAACCGCCTTCTGCAGGCTGCCGTACACCATCGCCGCCTTGGCCGTCTGACCGCGCTGGTAGTAGTTCCAGCCTTGCCAGGCGAGAACGCTGAGCGCCGCAGCGGTCACGATGCCGGTGATCAGATTGCCGTGCTGCTTCCACCAGGCCTTGATCTCGGCGATCTGCTCCTGTTCTTCGAGGTCATAGGTAGCCATTACGATTCTTCCCAATCCACTATGGAATTCATGATTTCATCGGCGACGCGATCGACGCTGACGCGCTTCTGCTGGTTCGGCTGTTCGCCGACCGCTCGCAAGTGCTTGAGGGTCACCTCGCCAGCCGTCGCCTCATCGTCGCCGATGATTACGGCAAAGGCCGCTCCGGAAGCGTCGGCTTTCTTCATCTGCGACTTGAAGCTACCTCCACCACAATGAAACAAGACATCGATGCCCTGGTCGCGCAGGCCTTCGGCGACGCGCGCCGCCAGACGCGAAGCGTCCGCGCCCTGATGAACGAGGTACACATCGACCGCCGGCGCGGTGGTCTCGCCGCCGGCCTCGGCAATCAGCGCGATTAGCCGCTCGACTCCCATCGCGAAACCGCAGGCGGGTGCCGGTTTGCCGCCCAACTGCTCGACCAGACCGTCGTAACGACCGCCGGCACAGACCGTTCCCTGCGCGCCAAGGCGGTCGGTCACCCACTCGAAAACGGTCAGGTTATAGTAGTCGAGGCCACGCACCAGGCGCGGATTGATCGTGAACGGCTGGCCGGCGTCGCGCAGCACCTGCTGAACACCATCGAAATGCGCCAGCGACTCGGCGCCCAGGTGATCGATCAGCTGCGGTGCGCCAAGGATCACCTCCTGCAGTTCCGGGTTCTTGCTGTCGAGGATGCGCAGCGGATTGCTGTGCAGCCGCCGCCTGGCGTCGTCATCGAGGCGTTCGCTGTGGCGCTCGAAATAAGCGATCAATTCGGCGCGATGGCCGGCGCGCTCGGCCGACTGTCCGAGGGTGTTGAGCTGCAGGCTGATGCCGCCCAGCCCGAGGTCGCCCCACAGCCGGGCACCCATCAGGATCTGCTCGGCGTCGATGTCCGGACCGTCGAAGCCCAGCGCTTCGACGCCGACCTGGTGAAACTGGCGGTAGCGCCCTTTCTGTGGTCGCTCGTGGCGAAACATCGGCCCCATGTAGTACAGCCGCTGCGCCTGCTGGGCAATCAGACTGTGCTGGATCACCGCGCGCACGCAACCGGCAGTGCCCTCGGGACGCAAGGTCAGCGGCTCGCCGTTGAGGCTATCGACAAACGAGTACATCTCCTTCTCGACGATGTCGGTCACTTCGCCGATGGCGCGCTTGAACAGCGGCGTCGGCTCGACGATCGGCAGACGCAGCGGCCGGTAACCGTAGCTCTTCAGCCACGAGCGGATGGTCTCCTCGAAGAGGTCCCAGAATTCGGCCTGATCGGGCAGGACGTCGTTCATCCCGCGAACGGACTGGATCTTCGGAGTACTCATCAAGCCGTATACTTTCGCTGATAGTGACGCGCCACGTAAGCATCGACGATGGCGGTGAATTCCTCGGCAATATGATCACCGCGCAGGGTGACGGTTTTGGCGCCATCCTCGAACACCGGCGCGGCCGGCGTTTCGCCGGTTCCGGGCAGGCTGATGCCAATATTGGCATGCTTGCTCTCGCCAGGCCCATTGACCACGCAACCCATCACCGCCAGAGTCATGTTCTCGACGCCGTCGTACTCGCCGCGCCATTGCGGCATCCGTTCGCGGACGTGTGCCTGGATCGACTGCGCCAATTCCTGAAAGAAGCTACTGGTCGTCCGGCCGCAACCCGGACACGCGACGACCATCGGCGTAAAGGCTCGCAGACCCATGGTCTGCAACATCTCCTGCGCGACGACAACCTCTTGCGTCCGCTTGCCGCCCGGTTCGGGGGTCAGGGAGACGCGGATGGTATCACCGATACCCTCCTGCAAGACGACGGCCATCGCCGCGGTCGACGCGACGATGCCCTTGGAGCCCATGCCGGCTTCGGTCAGGCCGAGGTGCAAGGGATAATCGCAGCGACGCGACAGCTCGCGATAGATGGCGATCAGATCCTGGACTCCCGACACCTTGCACGACAGGATGATCCGGTCGCCGGGCAGGCCGATTTCCTCGGCGCGCGCCGCCGACTCGAGCGCCGAAGCGACCATCGCTTCGCGCATCACCTCGATCGCGTCTCTGGGCTCGGCGCGGCGGGCGTTTTGATCCATGATGCGCGCCAGCAGCTCCTGATCGAGGCTGCCCCAGTTCACGCCGATGCGTACCGGCTTGTCGTGGCGACACGCCGTTTCGATCATCTGCGAGAACTGCTCGTCACGCTTTCTGCCGTGGCCGACGTTGCCCGGATTGATCCGGTACTTGGCCAGCACGGCGGCGCATTCCGGATGCTCAGCGAGCAGCCGGTGGCCGTTATAGTGGAAATCGCCGATCAGCGGTACATCGACGCCCATGCGGTCGAGCTGCTTGCGAATCGCCGGCACCGCCGCCGCCGCCGCTGGCGTGTTGACCGTGATCCGCACCAGCTCCGAGCCGGCGCCCGCCAGTTCGGCGCACTGGATCGCCGTCCGGACGGCGTCGACGGTATCGGTATTGGTCATCGACTGGACGACCACCGGCGCCTCACCACCGACGGTGACCTGGCCAATTTTGACGGCGCGCGTCGGCCGACGGCGCGCGCCGGGCAGCGAGGGCGTCACGATTTGCTGTCCACCGGTAGCGAGATCCTCATTTGACGGTGAGCCGCGCCACGCCCTTGCTGGTATGCGGCTCGAGGTCGATGGTCTTGCCCTGGTACTCGGCAGTAACGTATCGCGCATTGCCAAGAACCAGCGAGAACGGCGGCTCCCCGGTGATTTCCAGTTGACTGTCTGCCGGTTTGAAACCCGTTGCGACAACCTGCCCACGAGCGTCGATCACCTCGATCCAGGACGGCTGCGCGAAGCGAAGCTTGAGTCCGTTGGCGGCGGCTGCTTCCAGCTTGACTTCAGGCTTGGCTGCCGGCTTGGCCGGACTGGCAGCCGCCGCCGCGACTTCGGTGCGCGCCGACGGAGTCTGCGACGCGGACCCCGCCGGGTTCGCCGCGGCGACTGCCAACGCGCTGGCAGTCGCCGTCGCCGGCGGCGAGTCGACCGCGGCGGCTGTCGGCGCCGTCGCGTCGGCCACGGTTGGCGCAGCTGCTTCGCCGCTAGCTTGCTGGCTGCTACTGCCAGTCAGCGCCGCCAGCTGTTCCTCCCAGAAGCCCGGCGCAATGTACATATACGCCAGCACCGCCAAGGCCAGCAGCAGTAGGCCACCAATGATCGCCAAATAGTCGCGGCGCTCGGCGCGGTTGCCGGTCTGCGGCAAGCTGGCACTGGTGCCGGCCGAGACGTGCAGGTGCAGGGTTCGCTGCATTTGCTCCGCGTCTAGCCCGCGCATCAGGGCATCGGCGTCCAGATTGAGCAGGCGTGCGTAATTGCGGACGAAACCGCGAATCATCGTATTGCCGGGTAATGACGACCAGTCCTCACTCTCCAGGGCGACGACCTGCTTGGGCCCAAGCTTCAAGGACTGCGCGGCATCGGCGACGCTGAGGTTTCGCGCTTCACGGGCCGCGCGCAGTTGCTGACCGACGGTGGCGACCTGCGGCAACGTCGGCGCGGCCGCCGTCGGCTCGCGGGGCTGCTCGGCAGGCGTTGAGAAAAGGGATTGTTCACTCATTCGAAGTTGCCTTTCAGCAGTTCCTGAGCCTCAGGCGAGAGCGGGAAGTTTCGCTTCAACTGGGCGGCATAGCGGGCTTCGGCGAGACGATCGCCGAGCTTTCGTTTGACACGCACCATCAGCCACAGCGCCTCGGCATTTGGCTTGGCCTTGCGGGTCAGGTCTGCGAGCTGCCGACTGGCGCCATCCAGATCACCGCGCCGGTAGTTGATGTCGGCGAGCTGCAGCAGCGCCTGCGGGTTATTTGGGACGATCCGCAGGCTGTGCTCGATCAAGCCCTCGGCGGTTTCAAGATCACCGAGCTTGATGTAGCAGGCACCGGCATTCAGATAGGCGCGCTCGGGCGTCTCGTACAAGCGGTTCTTCATGGCCCGCTGCAACATCGGCAGCGCCTCCTTCTCTCTGCCAATCTGGCAAAGGAACCAGCCGTAGTTGTTCTGCAGCTCGGGGTCGTTGGCGTCCAGACTCGAGGCACGCTGAAAATCGCCGTCGGCGAGTTGCGTTTCGCCGATGTAGAACAGCACCAGACCACGCGTCCCGTACGCTTTTGCATAGTCCGGGTCGACGACGATGGCCATCGTCAGTTCTTCCAGCGCCACCGAGTAATTCTTGTTCTGCAGGTACAGCGAGCCGAGATCGGTATGCAACTTGGCGCGCGTGCGGTTGTCGCGGGGCGGTGTCGGCCGCCGCGAGTCGGTTTCTTCCTCGGCGGGCTTGGTCGTCTGACGGCCTGAAGAGAAGAGTCCGGACGAGCAGGCGCTGACACTCAGCAAGGCGACAAGCGCGCAGGCGGCCTTGTTCATCGGCCGGCCTCGCCGGCTTGCAGGTGGATGGCGAAGCTTCGGCGCGAAGTACGCTGAGTCCGGTCGAGAACCTGCCCGGCGAGCTGCCCACACGCCGCGTCGATGTCGTCGCCACGCGTCTTGCGCGTCGTCGTGACCACCCCGGCGGCCAGTAGAATCTCGGCAAAACGCCGAATACGCAACTGTGGCGAGCGGCGATAAGGCGAGCCCGGAAACGGGTTGAAGGGGATCAGGTTGAACTTGCACGGCACATCGCGGGTCAGCGCCAGCAACTCGTGCGCCTGCGCGTCGGAGTCATTGACCCCGTCGAGCATGACGTATTCGAAAGTGACGAAATCGCGTGGCGCCTTGTCGAGATAGCGGCGGCACGCCGCCAGCAGCTGCGACAGCGGGTATTTCCGATTGATCGGCACCAGTTCGTCGCGCAAGCCGTCGTTGGGCGCGTGCAGCGAAACCGCCAGGGCGACGGGACACTCATCGCGCAGACGGTCCATCGCCGGCACCAGGCCCGAGGTGGAAACGGTGACCCGACGGCGGGAAAGGCCATAAGCGTTGTCGTCAAGCATCAGGCGCAGCGCCATGACCGTGTTGTCGAGGTTGGCCAAGGGTTCGCCCATCCCCATCAGGACGACGTTGCTGATCAGCCGCTCGGGCGTTTGCGTTGTACCGCACTGGTAAGCGCCGAGCGCATGCCCGGCCTGCCACAACTGGCCAATGATTTCGGCGACCGTCAGGTTGCGGTTGAAGCCCTGCTTGCCGGTCGAACAAAATGAGCAATCGAGCGCGCAACCGGCCTGCGTCGAGATGCACAGCGTTCCCCGATCGTCCTCCGGAATGAACACCGACTCGACGGCGTTGCCGCCGCCGACGTCGAACAGGAACTTGCGCGTCCCGTCGTCGGAGAGGCGGTCGGCGACGACCGTCGGTGGCCGCACCAGCGCGATCTCATGAAGCTTCTCGCGCAGACTCCTGGCCAGATCGGTCATCGCGTCGAAATCACTCTGCCCGAAGCGATGCATCCAGCGCAGCAGCTGCCGGGCACGGAAAGGCTTCTGACCGTGCCCGGCAAGAAAAGCTGTCAGGCTGGCGGCGTCGAGGTCGAGCAGGTTGATCGCCATCAAAAGCGGTTCTTCGACCTAGCGACCGGAGTAGACGCTCATCGCCGGGAAGAAGAAAGCGATTTCATTATTCGCCGTCTCCTCGCCGTCGGAACCATGGACGGCATTGGCGTCGATCGACTCGGCGAAGTCGGCACGAATCGTTCCTGCTTCGGCCTTCTTCGGATCGGTAGCGCCCATCAGCTCACGGTTCTTGGCGATCGCGCTCTCGCCTTCGAGCACCTGCACCATCACCGGCCCGGAAATCATGAAGGACACCAGGTCATTGAAAAAGGGGCGTTCCTTGTGCACGGCGTAGAAGGCGCCAGCTTCCTGCGGTGACAACCACGCCAGCTTGGCGGCAATCACCTTCAGGCCGTTGCTCTCGAAACGGGAGTAGATCTTGCCGATCACGTTCTTGGCAACGGCATCGGGTTTGATGATGGAAAGCGTACGTTCAATGGCCATGAGTTATTCTCCAAACGGCAGGTGGTCAAGAAAAACAACGAGAAATCATATCGCTAGAAACACAACCTAACATTATACCAACACTGGGGCGCAAATCGGCTACTGCCGGGCGACGAAAAAAGGCGCGCGCACGGGCTTCCCCGTACGCGCGCCCGACCGCGCGAACCTTGCCGTGGCGGCTACATCATGCCCATCCTGGTCGGCAGCCAGGTCGAAATGATCGGCACGTAGGTGATGAGCACCAGGTAGGCGAGCATCGACAGCAACCAGGGCCAGACGGCCACGGTCAGCTCGGTAATCCCCATCTTGGTAATCCCGGAGGCGACATAGAGGTTGAGGCCGACCGGCGGATGGCACATACCCACTTCCATGTTCACCACCATCAGAATGCCGAAGTGTACCGGATCGATCCCCAGCTTCATCGCTACCGGGAAAAGGATTGGCGCGAAGATCAGAACGATCGACGACGGCTCCATGAAGTTACCGGCGAGCAGCAGGATCACGTTAACCGCCAGCAGGAAGGCGATCAAGCCCAGCCCGTGCCCCAGCATCCAGTCAGCCAATGCTTGCGGGATGTTCTCGTTGGTCATGATGAACGAGAACAGCACGGCGTTGGTGATGATGTACAGCAGCATCGCCGACATGTTTGCCGAGTTGAGCAGCACCCGCGGCACGTCGCTGAGCGACAGGTCCTTGTAGACGAAGACGGCAACGATGAACGCATAGACGGCGCTCATCGCCGCGGCCTCGGTCGGCGTAAATATGCCGCTGTAGATACCGCCCATGACGATCACGATCAACAGCAGGCCCCAGGCCGATTCACGAAAAGCCTTGAAACGCTCGGCTCCCGACGACTTGGCCATGCGCGGGTAGTTGTTCGACCTGGCGCGATACCAGGTCACGCCACCGAGCACCATCGCCAGGCCAATTCCGGGAATGACGCCGGCCATGAACAGTGCGCCGACCGAGGTGTTGGTCGCCACCGAGTACATGACCATCACGATCGACGGCGGAATCAGGATACCGAGAGCTCCCGAGGTGGTGATGACGCCAGCGCCGAAGCGATTCGGGAAGCCGGCCTTGAGCATCGCCGGCATCAGGATCGAGCCAATCGCGACGACCGTCGCCGGTGACGATCCAGAGACGGCGGCAAACAGCGCACAGGCGAGCACCCCGGCCAAGCCGAGGCCACCGTACCAGTGCCCGACCATACTGGTTGCAAACCTGATCATCCGTCTCGCGACACCGCCGTGAGTCAGAAAGTTGCCCGCCAGAATAAAGAACGGAATGGCCATGATCTCGAACTTTTCGATGCCGGTGAACAGTTTGAGGGCTACCGCTTCCAGCGGCACCTGAGTAAACAGAAAGAGGAAGCTGAGCACCGTCAGGCCGAGTGAGATCGAGATCGGCATACCCGTCAGCATCAGGCACAGCAACATCGTGAATATGATCATTGCGTTCATGGCTGCTTATCTCCGTTGCCCGAGCGATCTTCCGGATGACGCTTGTCGTACGTCCGGTCATGGGGATGCAGGTTGTCCTCCATCCTGTAGGGCTCGGCTATATCCGGAACACCTTCCTCGTCGAGTCCATCAACGTGACCGTGATCGTGGTGCGGCAACTCGCCGGTCTTGAGGAAACCCACCGTGACCTGCAGAAAGCGGAAACACATCAACGAGGAACCGAGTGGAATGGCGCTATAGACCACCCAGGTCGGCCACTCGAGGTCGGGTGTCGTTGGCCCCGAGAACATGTCGCTGGTGTCCATGCCGAGAAACTGGAAGATTGCGTAATGGGCGCCGTTATCCCAAACGAATAGCCCGCCCAAGGTACCGACGACGCCGGTAAACAAGGCGCCAGCGAGCATGCCGATAACGACGAACTTGCTACGATTGCGGTCGCTCAAGCTGTTGATCATCACGTCAACGCCGACGTGAATACCGGTTCGCACGCCGTACGCCGCGCCGAACTTCGCCATCCAGACGAACATGATGATGCATAGTTCCTGCGCCCAACCGAAGTTCAGTGACAGCAGCCAATCCTGCACGATCGGGATCGGATAGCCAGCCGCGTAACGATGCGCGACCGAAGCAAAGATGATCGTCGTCGCAGCCCCCATGAGGAAGGTAATCAGCCATTCCTCCAGGTGATCAAGTATTTTCATTCGGAAGTCCCCCGACTGCCTGAAAAAAAACCCGTTGGGCCAGGCGTCCCAACGGGCTGTTCACCAAGTTCCTGCCGCGCTCAGAGCTTGCTCGGATCGAAGCCGGTCTCCTTGTACACCGACTGCAGCAGATCCTTGCCGATGCGCGACGCCATTTCTTCATGCACGGGGATCAGTGCCTTCTTGAAAGCCGTGCGCTGTTCCGGGGTCAGCACATGGATCGCCGTCTTGCCGCTTTTCTTCACACCTTCCAGATCCTTGTCGTTCTGCTCTTTGGCGATCTTGTTGGCGTGCACCGTCGTCTCCTTCATCGCCGTTTCAAGCTGGCCACGAACGTCGGCCGGCAAGCCGTCCCAGAACTTCTTGTTGACGATCACGGCGTAACCCAGATAGCCGTGCTCGGTCAGCGCCAGGTGCTTCTGCACTTCAAAAAACTTCTGGGTGAACAGGTTGGAAATCGGGTTCTCGGTACCGTCGACAACGCCGGTCTGCAACGCCTGGTAGACCTCGGAGAAGGCCATTACCTGCGGAATCGCCTTGAGCGCCCGTATCTGTGCTTCGAGAACCTTGGACGACTGAATGCGCATCTTCTTGCCCTTGAGGTCCTCGGGCACCAGAATCGGGGTGTTCGCCGAGAACGACTTGAAGCCGTTATCCCAGAAGGCCAGACCCGTCACGCCCTTGGGCTCCAGTTTCTTCAGCAGACCGGCTCCGATCGCACCCTGCGTTACCTTGTGCAGATCGGCATAGTTGTCGAAGATGTACGGCAGGTCGAAGACTTCGAACTCCTTGACGCCAAGCGGGCCAAACTTGGCCAGCGACGGCGCGAGCATCTGGACGGCACCGAGCTGCAGCGCTTCCAACTCCTCCTTGTCTTTGTACAGCGTCGAGTTACCGTACACCTCGACCTTGACCTTGCCCTTGGTCAGCTCACCAGCGCGCTTGGCGAAGAACTCGGCAGCCAGGCCCTTGGGCGTGTCGTTGGCCACGACGTGGCTGAACTTGATGACGATCGGCGCTTCCGCCAGGGCCGTCAAGGGCGCTGCGGAGAGCGCGCAAGCAAGCAGTCCGAACAACAAATTTGAAACGTTCATGGCATCTCCTCCAAATGGCAACTGGTTTTGCAAGACAACTATTAGGGACTTGCGGAGGCAGATCATACAGATGCCGACCTCGGCGAATATTGTGGGAAACACGTAATTCTGGACAATTCTGGGCACCTTAAACGAAACATGTAAACCACTGACTCCATACACAATTTACGACAATTATGCGGACAGACTTCGGTCATATTTCAGTAAGCCTTGTGTAAGATAGGACGCCATGAAAAATGCCCCCATCCCTGGCCATAATGGCCATCGCCGACCCCCTTCTCTGAATTGGTCACAGTGGTACCTATCGGTCCTCAAGGTCGCTGTCGGTCTGCTACTGATCCTGCTGATCACACTGCTCTGGCTGCTGCGGCAGAACGAGATTGATGAACAACGCTCAACCTTGATTGCCGATGTGTTGTGGCTGGAGCAGAGCGTGCGCTTTCATCTCGAGGGAAACTCGGAGCAACTGCGGCAACTCGCCATTGACCTCGGCCGGGCCATAGATCGGCCGGCTCTTTTCGCCCTGCGCACGCGCTACATCCTGGCGAACAGTCCAGAACTACAACAGATTCTGTGGCTGGACGAGTCGCACGCCGCGGTGCACGGCATGCCGACGCGAAGCCTGCCGCAACACCTGCTAGACGCTTCGGGCGAAAAATCCGTCCGCCGCTCGATCGAAATGGCCCGCCTCGGCAAGGCGGTCTACAGTGACGCGTATCCGACGGCAGAGGGAATGCAGTTGGACATCTACGTTCCGATATTCGACGACGGACACTATCGGGGCACGCTGCTCGGCGTCTATTCGATTGATGGTCTGCTCAAGAACCAGGTTCCCTGGTGGTTCGCCGAAAAATATCAGGTCCAGATCGCCGACAGCAGCGGCGCTCTGCTGGCCAGAAAGTCGAAGATTGATGCCGCGGCGACCGCCCTGAGCTACCCGGTCATTCTCGATCCGCCAGGCTATGGCATGGTGCTGCAGGTCACCGCTTACCGAGCGGCGGACAATCTGGCGCAGACCCTGATTACCGCCCTGATCATTGTTCTTGCGGCGGCGGTCTTCTGGAGTCTGTGGGCGGTACGTGGACTGATCCAGAGACGCCTCGACGCCGAGCAGGCTCTGCGCTCGGAGTACGCGTTCCGCAAGGCCATGGAGGACTCGCTGATGGTCGGGATGCGCGCCCGCGACCTCGACGGTCGGGTCAGCTACGTCAACCCCGCTTTCCTGCAGATGGTCGGCTTCAGCGCCGAAGAACTGATTGGCCGCGAACCACCGATGCCCTACTGGGCGCCGGAAGAAATGGAGAGAACACTGCAACTGCACGACGACGTACTGGAGGGCAAAGCGCCGCAAGAAGGCTTCGAGATTCGCCTGATGCGCAAGGACGGCAGCCGTTTCGACGCACTCGTCTATGAGGCGCCACTGATTGATGCCGATGGTCGGCAAACCGGCTGGATGGCATCGATCATCGACGTTACGGCGCGCAAGCACGCCGAGGAACTCGCCCAGCAGCAGCAGGAAAAACTGCAGGTCACCGCGCGCCTGGTGACCATGGGCGAGATGGCGTCAACACTGGCGCACGAGCTCAACCAGCCGCTGGCGGCAATCACCAGCTACAACACCGGCTGCCTCAACAAGCTCGAGTCGGGTAACTTCAGCACCGAGCAGTTGAAAGACGCACTCGGCAAGCTGGCGATCCAGGCGCAGCGTGCCGGACACATCATCCGCCGCGTACACGACTTCGTGCGCAAGAGCGAACCCAAGCGCGTCTCGTGCGATCTCGCCGAGGTCATTGACGACAGTGTCGGCTTCATCGAGGGCGCGGCCAAAGCCCGCGGCGTCCGTATCGTTCGCGAGATCCAGGGCATGCGCCCCGAACTGCTGGCCGATCCGGTGATGCTCGAACAGGTGCTGCTGAACCTGATGCGCAACGGTATCGAGGCGATGCGCCACACCCCATCCGAGTACCGGCGCTTGACGATCAAGCTCAGCCAGCTCGACAACAATCAGATGGAGATCCGGGTGATCGATCGTGGCCCGGGAATCCCGCCCGAGGTTGAAGAGAAGCTGTTCACGCCTCTGTTTTCGACCAAGGCCGAAGGCATGGGCATGGGACTGAACATCTGCCGCTCGATCATCGAATTCCACCACGGCCGGCTGTGGGTCGAGGCCAACCCGCAAGGCGGTTCGGTCTTTATCATCACGCTGCCGATTGCCCTGCCATGAGCGCGCACGTCTATCTGGTCGACGACGACGACGCCATCCGCGACTCGCTCGGCTGGCTGCTCGAGTCACGCGGTGTCGTCTGCCTGAGCTACCCCTCGGCGGAAGACTTCCTGGCCACCTGGAACCTCTCGCTGAGCGGCTGCATCGTCCTCGATATTCGCATGGACGGGATGAGCGGCCCCGAGCTTTTTGACATCCTGCGCGGGCGCGGCTGCAAACTGCCGGTGATCTTTCTGACCGGTCACGGCGACGTGCCGATGGCCGTCTCTGCCTTGAAGCAAGGGGCTTTCGATTTCGTCGAAAAACCTTGTAACGACAACGAGCTCGTCAATCGGGTCATCGAAGCACTGCAGCTCGACGAAAACCGGCGCCTGGCGGCGTCAGACGCCGACACCGTACATGCCCTGAGCACCCGGCTGACGACGCGCGAGCGGCAGGTCATGGAACGGGTGCTGGCCGGCACGCTGAACAAGGTGATCGCCGACGAACTGCAGATCAGCATGCGCACGGTGGAAGTGCATCGCGCCAATGTCTTCGAAAAAATGGGCGTCAGGACGGCCGTCGAACTGGCGCAACTGCTGGCCGGAAAACGCTGACCAAGGTCGAGCGTCGCGACGCCTCCGACCGCCGCCTACTCAAGTGGCGGTCGGAGGAGGACCGACAGCCGACCGAGCATCGCTCTTCTGCCACACCGGCAATAGCCCTTCCTCACCCGGCGGACACGCGAAGGCGACGTCGACGCCAAGGCCGCCAACCCACGCCAAGCGCTCACCGCACCACAGCAAGGGCAGGCGAGCTCGTTCCCACGGCGGCACCGCAGCCTCCTGCAGCAAGTTCCGCAAACTTCGTCCCGGACGACGCGGATCGGGCTGCAAACGCTCACCGCCCTGCCTGGCCCTGAGACAGACGCCGGCGCCGGCGAGCAGGCGGCTGCTGATGCCGGCCCCGCTGCGGCGCAGCATCAGCAGCCGATCAGCGCCCCACGGCAGGACCGCCTCGTCATGCCAGGGCACGGCAAGTTGTGGCACCGGCAGACGCCGCACGACAAGGTGTAATTCGCCGCGGTAAGCATGCAGCTCGCCATCCGGTGTCGCGACGCACATCAGCGAATGGGCACCGACAGTCGCCAACTGCCGCAGCGCCTCGTCGAGCCAGCGCGCGTCGGGGGCGCGGAAACCGGCAGCGCGCAGCTCGAAGCGCAACAGATTGCGCGCTCGCGGTGGGCTCAGTGCATTGAAACACGTCAGTTCGAGGCGTCCCGACGCGCCGGCAACGGCTGCCCTGTCGGCTCGCGCCAGATCTTCGAGCAATTCCGCCGCCTCGGAAAAATGGCGCGCCGCGCGCGCCAACGCCTGCGTGGCGTCGGGAAAGTGCTCGGCGATTCGCGGCAGCACGTGGCGTCGCAAGTGGTTGCGACGGTAACGGCAATCGGCGTTGCTTTCATCTTCAATCCACGCCAGCGAATGCGCTTCGGCGTAGCGCGCAATCTGCCAACGCGCGACCTCGAGCAGCGGACGGATCAGACGCGGGCCGGCAAGCTGCGAGCGTTCGGCGGGCATCCCCGCTGCCCCGGCGACGCCGGCGCCACGGAGCAGCCTGAACAGGACGGTTTCGGCCTGATCGTCGCGGTGATGCGCCAATGCCAGCCAGTCCGCTGCGCAGCCGGCAAACACCGCGTGTCGCAAGTGCCGTGCCGCGGCCTCCAGGCCCTCACCGCCAGCACGCGGCACCTCGACGCGAAGCACCGTCAACGGCACGCCGAGGCGCTCGCAAAAGTCGGCACAAAAAACCGCCCAGGCGTCGGCGTTGGCGCTCAGACCATGGTGCACGTGCACCGCCGCGAGATCGAATGTGTAACCCGCGTGGCCCGCTCGCCGCAGTCCAGCGAGCGCGTGCAGCAGCACGACCGAGTCCAGACCACCAGAAAGGCCGACGCACAAACGCGCGCCGGGCAACAGCCGCGCCTCGAGAAAAGCCGCCAGCGTCTGCGGAATCAGCTCGGCCGACCGCGCCTCATTGAAGTCAGCGCCGTGCCGGTTCTTTGACCCGGCCATAGGCCATCAAGCGCTCAAGGCGCCTCTTGAGGAGCTCGCGGGTCGGCATCTGGGCAAGCTTGTGCAAGGATTCCTGCAGCGCCTGTTCGAGGCTTTTGGCCATCGCCGGATAATCGCGATGGGCGCCGCCGGTCGGCTCGTTGACGAGCTTGTCGATCAAACCCAGCGACAGCAGGCGCGGCGCGGTAATGCCCATGATCTCGGCGGCTTCGCTGGCCTTTTCGGCGCTTTTCCAGAGGATAGTCGCGCAACCCTCGGGGGAAATCACCGAATAAGTTGAGTATTGCAGCATTTGCACGACGTCGCCGACGCCGATCGCCAGCGCGCCACCCGAACCGCCCTCGCCGATGACGGTGACGATGATCGGCACCTTCAATTCGGCCATCACGTAGAGATTGCGACCAATCGCTTCTGATTGACCGCGCTCCTCGGCGTCGATACCGGGATAGGCCCCGGGCGTGTCGATGAAGGTCAACACCGGGATCGCGAACTTCTCGGCCAGGCGCATCAGGCGCAAGGCCTTGCGATAACCCTCGGGGCGAGGCATGCCGAAGTTCCGGAAAATCTTGTCCTTGGTGTCACGCCCCTTCTGGTGGCCGATCACCATCACTGCCTGACCGTTGAAGCGAGCCAGGCCGCCGACGATGGCATGATCGTCGGCAAAACCGCGGTCGCCGTGCAGTTCTTCGAAGTCGCGAAAGATCAATGACAGGTAGTCGAGCGTATAGGGCCGTTGCGGATGGCGCGCGACCTGTGAAACCTGCCACGCCGTCAGCCGCGCGTAGGTCTCCCTGGTCAAGCTCTGGCCTTTCTGCTCAAGACGGCCAATCTCTTCGGAAATATCGACCGCAGAGTCGTCTTGCGCAAAACGCAAGGCTTCAATCTTGCCTTCCAGATCGGCGATCGGTTGTTCGAAATCGAGGAAACTGGTTTTCATCTCGCCCAAGCCTGTTTGAAAGCACGCTGATTTTTGGAAACCCGCCATTCTAACCCGAAAGAACGGGCACCGGCTGTGCCGACCGCGACCTGCAGTGGCTCTCAGTATTCGACGGGAAGCGGGTCAAGGCTGCGCCACAGATACCAGGTCGCCACCGAACGCCACGGACGCCAGCGTTCACCGTGCGCCGCCAGCAGCGCACGTAGCGGACGCTCTCCCTGACAGTAGTGCCGGGCCACGGCCTTCTGCAGACCAATGTCGTCGAGCGGAAAAACATCGGGGCGCAACTGGTTGAAAATCAGAAACATCTCGGCGGTCCACACGCCGACCCCGTAAGTATTCGGCCAACCCGTAGCGCGCCAGCGCCATTGCCGAGGCGGGTTAGCGGCAGAGGACTGATCGGAAGGATCGGTGAAGGGGATAGAGCCAGATATCCTTGATCGGGAGGATCGACTTGCGGGTGGGGCACTTCTTGCCTCGGCCGGCGGTTTGGCCGACCTTGATCCAGTTGGCGGCCTGGTAGCAGGTGCCGCGATGGCGGGGCGTCTCGACGAAGGTTTCGAGTAGTACGGGGCGGTAGCCGTAGCGCGCCAGCCAGTCCTTGGGCAATTGCCGCTGCATAAGCGAGAGGATCTTGGAGGCCAGGCCCTTGCACTGGATCCAGGGCAGGATCAGAAAGCGGGCATTGTTCACCACCAGTTGCAGGTTCCTTTGTCGCTGCTCATCGTGCCAACCGATGAATTGCTCGCGCGCGGCGAGTTTCCAGGCGCTGGCGCCGAAGCTGAGCAAGGCGACCAGGGTCTCGCCGGCGAAGACGAAGTAGCGGCTCTGACTGCCCGCCATGGGCGTGTGGCCGAGATAGTGGTAGCGGGCGATGTACTCGTTCCACAGACGCGAGTTCGCCGAACCGACGACCTGATGCAGACGCAGCGGCGGCAGTTCATGCACCGGCTGGGTGAGCAACGGTTGTGGATCGGTGGCGTGAGTAGGCAGATACTCGGGTTGGCGAGGAGCGGCCCGTCGTGCCGCCGGCAGGGTGAGCAGGCCGTCGGCCTGCATACGCAGCATGGCCACCCGGCAGGTCATATCCTTCAGCTCGCCATTGGGCTTACGCCAGTCGAAGAGCTCACACACCTGGCGCGACAGTTGCGCGCGGCTGCTGCCAGGATGGGCTTCGATCAGGCGGCAGAGGGCCTGCAGTTCGTCGTCGGTAAAGTGACGCCCGCAATAAGGCTTCACGAGCTATCGATGGGACGGCTCTGATCGACCGGGATGCCACGCATCTGAGCCAGTCGATCGGTCGCCATCGCCCAGGGCAGAAAGGCACTCAAGTCCGTCGGCGGCAGGTTGCCGTTGGCGGCGCAGGCCTCCAGATACGCCGTCAGCCAGGTGCGCGGGTTGATTCCCCACAAGCGCAGCGTCAGCAGCAAGCTGAACATCGTCGCGGCGAGTGCGCCGGACCAGAGACTGCCCGACCCATAGAAGTTCTTGCGTGCGACCACCGGCGTGCGCTGTGCGCGCTCGGCGGCATTATTGTCCATCGCCACCTCGGGGCGGTCGACAAAGACGGTCAGGCCGGACCAATGTTTGCGCATGCTTCGCAGCACCTTGCTCGCCGGCATTTTGAGCGCCGGGTTCGCCAGTTCGCTTTCCCGTTGACTGGCCATTTGCGTGATCGCCTGCCGCAAGGCGCGGTCGCGTTCGGCCCACTGTACTGGGTCGCTACGGACTTCCAGGCGCCGTCCATTCAAGTGGTAGAGCTGAGCGATCTGCTCGACCCAGGCCAGTGCCCAGTCCGCGAGCTCCGGATGGGCGTTGGCCAGTTCCAGGAAATCACGCCGCTGATGTGCCCAGCAGAAAGCCAGAATGAAGTGGTCAAGAACTCGCGCGAGCTTCTTGTAGGCCGAATAGCGATCACAGATGATGACTCCTCCGGCGCTACCGGAGAGCTCCCGGATCGGCACCGCCGCCGAGCGGCTCGGGTCGAGCACGAAGTGGATGACCGATGGGCCGTGGAACACCCAGAAATACCAGCGATGTCCGACCTTCCCTTCGGTCTCGGCAAAGACCCGCCAGCGGGTCTCGTCTGCGTGCCACTGTTTCTCGCTGCGTAGTTGGCCAAGCAGTGCTTCTTCAAGCGGCTCGAACAGCGGTGCCAAGGCACGCAGTCCGCCGGCCACCGTTCCTGCCGAGAGCGTCAGTCCGTGGTCGGACAAGTCTCGCAGAAGCCGATGCGTCGGCTGGCCGTACAAGAACTTCGACAGCAGCAGGTGCACCCAGATCGACACGCCGTACTTTCCACGCGGGATCAATCGTGCCGGCGGTGGCGCGGTCAGAATACCCCGCGCGCCCGAACACTGACAGGTCCGCCGGTAGCGCCGCCGGCAGATCTTCCGGCGGTAGGCCTTGACCTCGATCTCGAGGACTTCACTGTCTTCCGTGCCGGGAAAGTCGACGTAGCCCAGACCACAGTCCGGGCAATGCGGGCAGTCGATGTCGATGACCTCGATCTGCGTCGGCAAGTGACTTTCCGGGTTCCGCCCGTGACCCGCTGCTCCCGGTTGCTGACCTCGAGCTCGCGACGATTTTTGGTCCGCCGCCGGGTTCTTCTCGGCTCCCGAAGAGCGTTCTGACTTGCGACCAAACAGGCGTTTTTGCAGATCGCGGATCTTGCCCTTGGCCTGCTCCAGTTCGCTGCGCAAGGCCGCCTCGCGCGCCGCCGCTTGCGCCATTTCCACCCGATGAGCGGCCTCCGATTGCGCCAACCGAACCAGCGCTTGTCGATGTTGGCTCCGCCAGAAGCTGGCCTCCCAGCGGAGCTTGATTTCCTGCTCCTTGGTCAACGTCACCAACACCTCGGCGAACGGCGCCACTTGGCGGTGACTTGCCGCCGATCCTCCGCCAATGATGTCCGCACCCGTGTCCATGCGCCGCATGGTGCCGGATTTCCGCTGCTGTGTCCAGTCCAGATTTCCGGTCTACCCGCCAATCGCTGACTGAACCACGCCGACCAAAAAAGCGGGGGCTACGGGTTCACCGAATACTTACCCGACCCCGCGCACGGCGGTCAACTCGTCGACAATTTCCTGGTCGCTCATCGCCGCCCAGTGATCGACGTCGATCTGCCCCTGGTCGAAGCGCCGGGCCAGATCCTGAACGTATTCGACCTTGCGCAGCGACAAGCCGCAGGCACGCAAAGTCGCCGCGTCACGCGCCAGCACGGCGGCTGGCGTGAGCACCGGCAGCGCCTCCATAAAGCGCGCCCAGACCGCGTCGGCGGCCTTCACCGAGATCTGCTGCCCGACGATCGAACGTAGCAGCGTTACGAAGGGCTCGCCGCGCGAGACCAGGGCGCTGCCGGCAAAGCGCTCGACCAGCGTCGCCAGCACGGCATCGCCAAGCGCCAGTTCTGCGGAAGCTTGTTGCCAATAGAAAGGAGTCATGCGCCGATTGTAGCGCTCGCCACGACAGCCATGCGAAACGAGGTGGCAGGCGATCAGCGATCGCTGCCCAGCACGGCCGGGAAACAGCAGCCAGCCCAGGCAGCTTGCCGAAAAAAAAACCGCCGCCGACCTTGGTGGTGGTCGGCGGCGGCAGACAACTCGATGCAGGCGGTGCGAAACCGCCTGAATACCTACTTGATTACCAGTTCTGGTCCCATGAGGGCGTACGGCAAAGCCGTAGAAAGCCAGGGCATATAGGTAACCATGACCAGGAAGATCATCAAGACACCGACAAACGGCATCGCCGCCTTGACCACCGTCGCCAGGCTCATATTGGTAATTCCCGAGGTGACGAACAGATTCAGCCCGATCGGCGGCGTAATCATGCCGATCTCCATGTTAACCACCATGATGATGCCCAGATGGATTGGGTCGACGCCGAGTTCCATGGCGATCGGAAAGACCACCGGCGCAACGATCACCAGCAAACCCGATGGCTCCATGAACTGGCCACCGATCAGCAACAGGATGTTCACCGCAATCAGGAAGGTGAACCAGGTGAAGCCGGCTTGCAACATCCACGCGGTGATGTCCTGTGGAATTTGTTCGGCCGACAGGGTATGCGCAAACAGCATGGCGTTGGCGATGATGAACATCAACATCACCGTCGTGCGCGTCGCGTGCAGGATGGTCGCCCGTGACTCGGCGCCAACCAGCGCCGGGAAAAAGCTCTTGGCCAGCAAGACCAGGTTTCGACGCCAAACAGCCATGCCACCCATGAAGCACTTCATGACCGATCCATGCGCACCACCAACCTTGAGCAGATAGCCGACGAAGATCGCCGAGGACATCCCCAAGCCCCAATAAGCGCGGATCGTGCCGGTTGCCTCCATGCCGTCGGTGGCGAAGAAAGACAGGATCATCCAGACCATGAAGAACGATACGGCGTAGACACCGGCGTTGAAACCGACGCGAGCGGCCTGGCTATCCGTAGACGCTACCCAGGGCGTTTCCTTCAGAGGACCCATGTCGCGGTAAACAAAGAGCGCGACCAGAATCGAGTAAACGGCGGCGACAACGGCGGCTTCGGTCGGCGTAAACACGCCGCCGTAAATACCCCCCATGATGATCACCACCAGAAACAGACCCCAGCCAGCTTCCTTGGCGCCGTCCAAAATGGCGCCGAAACCCCGCCACTCTTCTTTCGGCAAGCCCTTGACCCGGGCCACCACGTAGATCGCCAGCATCAGCATCATACCGGCGACCAGACCCGGGATGACGCCGGCCAGGAACATCCGGCCAACGGAAACGTCGGTTGCTGCGGCGTAAACCACCATCACGATCGACGGAGGAATCAGGATACCGAGCGTACCCGCGTTACAGATGATGCCGGCGGCGAACTCCTTCGAATAACCCACCTGCCGCATGCCGGCGATGGCGATGGTGCCGATCGCCACGACCGTCGCTGGCGATGAACCCGACAAGGCCGCAAACATCATGCACGCCAGCACCGACGCCATCGCCAGACCACCCTGGAAATGCCCGACGGCGGCGATCGCGAAGTTGATCAGTCGCTTCGCCACGCCACCCGTTGACATGAAAGCCGAGGCCAGGATGAAGAACGGAATAGCCAGCAGAGTATAGTTCTGCCCTGCCCCGAAGAGCTGAATGGCCACCGAAGAGAGCGAGTCGTGCGAGAAGAAGGTGACAAAAAGAATCGACGACAAGCCCAGCGAGACGCCGACCGGAACACCGATAAACAGCAGCCCAAGAACCATTGCAAAAAGAAAAAGAGAGTCCATCTTTGGTTCCTTAGTCGTTTAATCTTTCAAGATGTGCTTGTTCTCTTCGACCATGTCTTCCGCTTCATGGCCACTGATGAGAAGCTTACGGCGGCCGGTCGCTATATCGACAAAAGCCTGCAAGGAGCGAAAGGACATCAGCGCCAGACCAAGTGGCAAAATAAGCAGGAGCAGCCAGCGGTGAATACGCTCCTGAATACCAAAGGTATTTTGAACAAATTCCGGGTAGTGCAACTCCTCCGAGCCAATGCCGATCTTGTACATTTTCAGCCAATATTCGATGGCCCCCCCCTTGGTATCGACTCCGAGCAGGGCAACCCACGTTGAATCGAGCAGGACCAGGCCGTAGAGCGCGCAACACGCAGCGCCGAACAGTGATAGCGCCTTGGTCATTGGCGGTGGCACCGCTTTGATGATGATGTCAACACCCAGGTGCAGGCTGGTCCGCAGGCCATAACCCATGCCCAGAATGATCAGCCAGGAAAAGGCTGTGGTATTGAATTCGAGTGCCGCCGACCAGCCGGTATTGAAGCCGTAGCGGGCGATCACCTGAAAAAAAGACACGAGCATGATCGAGGTAATTACTGCGACGAGAAGCCCCTCCTCGGCGCTGGACATCGCCTTCGGAAATTTCTTTTCCAGCGCCCAGAGGACAGCCAAGAAAATTATTATGACGCCGTGAAACCAGTAAGCTCCCATGGCAAACACCCCAGGGCCTCCGCACTCGGCTGTCATAGCGGTGTGAGGCCCAGCATCGTCATCCGGACATCGTCATCCCAAGCAGCTCCTTTGCGCTTCAAGCGTAAGCTGGCTTTAGTCTTGTCGGTCGTATCCAGACGAATCAGGTTGAGAACGATTTTCTTCAAGAGGGAGAGGTTCTGTGGGGCGTTGTCCTTGCGTACAGTGCTGGCATCTTCACGAAAGCTGACGTCGAGCACCCAGTGAAGGCGGTTTTCTACGCCCCAATGGCCTCGCACCGCGGCCGCCAGCTCTTCGGCGGTCAAGGCACGAGAACTGATGTAGTAGCGTCGCTCGAAGTTCGATTCCTTGTCGCCAACCTTGCGCAGGGAGTCGACCAGGCCGATCGTCTGGCACTTCGGCCAATCGGCCAGATCAACGAGTCCTTGCGCAGGCAAGACCGAGGCGATCTGTCCGACGATTCGACCATGGGACTTGCGGGCCTGACGGTGGCGATCAACGGCCTCGGATTGATACTGGTCGATGAACTCGGTCTCGATGGCTTCCAGCAACGTCGGCTGGTTGCCTTTGACCGCCAGCAGGTAGTCACCGCCTTGATCCGTGATCTGCCGAGCAATAGTTTTCTGGCAGCCCATGGCGTCGATGGTGACCAGCAACCCATTGATATACAGTGCCTTGAGGAGTTCCGGGATGGCGGTGATCTCATTACTCTTGCTGGCGACCTTTTCCTGGCCGAGGACAATACCCAATTCCGTAGCGAAGGCGCTGACCATGTGAATCGCGGTTTCGCCACCACTGCCGGAACCTCGCACCGTCTTGCCATCGAACGCGACGCTGCCTCGCAAGGCGCCGACCACCCCGGCCACCCAGCGGCGAAACGCGACCTCAAATTGCTTCGGGTCAAGCGCTCGGAACACCCGCAGAAACGTCTCCGTGGAGGGAACCCCGTTCTTGAGCACCAGGAATTCACGCAGCCATTTTTCTTTCCGGCGCCCCCAGTAGGCGATGTCTTCGATGGTGTCACAATCCGAGAGTACCCCTGCCATGGCAATCACCAAAATCTCCTGGAAGTCATGCAGCGTCCCGTTGCTGGGTCTGCGCGGGTCGTCCACTTCCCTCAAGCAGCACATCAGGCTCACTCCCGTCGTCACAGTCATTTCGTTCGTCCAAAAGACGAGAGTAGACCTGATTTCAACAGGGTTTACAAGTGGTTGTCATAAGCCCATGAATGTTAACGATTTTCCGCTGATCGAGTATGACAACAAGCACTATGCTATCCGAGTGCGGAGGCCCTGGCAAACACCCCCAGTCCTATTCAAAAAAAACATCAATCGACACCAGGCGCGCCTGTTGTGCCGCGCACTGCCAATAGAAAAATCGGCGACCCGGCTCAATCAATCGATGATGATCGCTTCGCCGGGTCGATAAAAAGGGCCAGCAGCTGGCCCTTTTTAATCTGGCGACTTATGAGCCAGCCGCAGCCTTGATGGTATCAGGGCCAATCTCTTTCTCGAATTGCTTCCACACCGGCGTCATGGCGTCGACCCACTTCTTGCGTTGCTCGGGTGTCAGCTTGTTGATTTTCCCGCCAGCCTTGAGAATATTTTCGCGATTGTGGGCTTCTTCCTTCTTGACGTTTTCGTTGGTTTCGTCGGACACCTCGTCAACGATCTTCAGGAACTGATCACGGACGGCGGGTTTCAGGCTGTTGAGCCAGTCGGCCGAGGTGAGCAACATATAGGCCAGCAACTGATGGTTGGTCTCCGTCGTGCTGTTCTGGACCTCGAAGAACTTTTGGGTATAGATGTTCGACCAGGTGTTCTCCTGACCATCGACAACGCCAGTCTGCAGCGCGCCATAGACTTCGGCAAAGGCCATCGGCTGCGGTGACGCACCCATCGCGGCAATCATCGCCTTGGCCACGTCGGAGGTCTGCACGCGGAACTTCATCCCCTTCGCATCGGTGGGCAGGATCAAGGGCTTGTTGGCCGAGAAGTACTTCATGCCCGACATCCAGTAACCGAGGCCGACAAAACCGACGCCTTCCATCGATTTGAGCAGCTTCTTGCCCTCGGGCGAGTGGGTGAAGCGGATCGCCTGGTCAATATCAACAAAGATGAAGGGCAGATCGAAGACGCCCAGTTTAGGGGTGTAGGAACCGAACTTGGACAGCGAGGGCGCCAGCAACTGCACATCGCCGACCAGCAGCGCCTCCAGCTCCTTGCTATCGCCGTACAGCGTGCTGTTCGGATAAACCTCGATGCACAACTTGCCCTTCATCTCCTTGTTGACCCGTTCTGCCAGGCGATTGGAACCGACCACCTTGGGATGCGTGGAGCCACCGGTCACGTGACTGAGCTTGGCGATAACTTCGCCCTTCTCACATTTTGCCGAGGCGGATGTGGCGGCAAAGGCCAGAGCCAGAGCGGTCAGGGCAACGCTGATCTTGTTCATGTGCTTCATGGAATCTCCTATCCAGAATAAATACCACATATGAATATATCGTCTTATTGGTACTACAAGGCGGCTGCCTTGTGCCGTGAAAAATAACAATTTCGCACCCAAGAGCGCAAGCAACGGCGAGCTTTTTCCCCCTTGATACGGTCGTTCGCGCTGGCAAGGCAGCAAGCGCCAAAAAAAACGCCGTACCGCGACAGCTGGCGCTGATGGCCTGCGACCTCCAGTTCGACCGAGATTCTGACCGATCGCCTGGCGACGGACCATTGTGGTTTTCCGCAGGAAAGCGGACGGCGGGGGGCCGCGCAGCGCGCATCTTCGACAGCCGCAAACAGCCGAAAAGCGCTTCTGTGTCAGCTGCCTGGCTAGCGGAGCGCAGGGGCCTCGGGGCAACAGACGGCGCCGCGTGACGACCATCTGGCAGCAATTTGGAAGCGCCAGGCAGGCGCCCTCAGGCGGCTTCTTTTCGAACACTTTTGCGGAGCTGTCATAGCCGAAGCGGGGCCCGCGCTGACGATCTGCTGGCGACCGACGGCGACCTTATATCAGCACCTTGACCGACGACCAGACGTGCCACCGGCAAGCGGATGAGGGCTTGCACGCCGACCGCCTCAAGCGCTGCAAATGACGGACGATGGCGCCGCGCAAGCGCCTGCCTTCGTCGTCGCCGCAGACCGTCCAGGCAACCACTAGCGGCGGCGGCCCGCTCGGCCAAAGCCGGACGGGGTCTCTTTGAAAACTAGTCCTGCATGGCCATCAGTTCCTTGTCCGAGTAGCGCAAGCGCAGCGCCAGCACCTTGGCAACGGCCTCGACCAGCTCGCACGCCAAGCGCTTGTGCTCCTCCCTGAGTTTCGCGAACTGGTCGCGCTGCAGGACAAAGAGCTCGGTGTCTTCAAGCGCGATGGCGTCATTGAAGCGCGACATCTCCGACAGAAACGCCATCCCCCCGAAAAAGTCGCCGCGGCCGTAGGTCAACGCGTGATGGCCCGGGAGCTCGCCAGGAGCCGGCAGCGTGATGCGCACCGCACCCTTGCGAATCAGGAACAACTCGTTACCGGGGTCACCGAAGGAGTACACCTTGCAGTTCTTGACGACCGAACGTCGCGTGAAACACGCTTCGAGGTCAACCAGGGTCTCGTCCTTGTGGTCGCTGAAGATCTCGATATCGGTAAGCTCCAGCGGCGGCACCTCGACCTCGTTCTCGGGATCCGTGTCGAGGATCAGGTCTTCAATCCACTCCAGCGCGTCGTCAAGCTGGCCAAAGACCTTGACGTGCTCGGTCATCTTGGTCAGTCCCATCTGCTCGAAGAGTTCGCCGATATTCCGACCATTGGGCAGCGTGTGCGAGACGTCGCTGAAGATCAGAAAAGCCTTGCGTTCGATCAAGGAGTCCCTGATCTGCTCGAGCAGATGTACCGCCGTGACGTCGACCGACTGGACGCGGCGCATGTCGAGAACGAGGTACTTGCGCGTGCTGATTTCCCGTTCGAGTGCTTGATACAACTGATCTTTGGTGCCGAAGAACAAGCTACCCTGCAATTCCAGGATCGCCGTCTGTCCCCCCTCTTTTTCGAGTACTTCCATGTCCTGCTGCAAGCGTACCCGGTTTGAAAAACGGTTGCTGCCGTCGAGCTTGCGCCGGATCACGGTACTGCCCAGTTGTTCGCGGATGAACAGGAACATGGCCAGGACAATGCCGACTCCCGACGCGGCGATCAGGCTGTAGGTGAGTGCCACGGCCACCACCGTGGCGACGACGAAGAAGTCGAAGCGCGTCCATGGCGACTCCAGCAGATGCAGACTATGCCGGTCGATCATCCGAATGCCGACGATGATCAGGATCCCCGCCAGAGAAGCGACCGGAATCCAGGCGATGAACGTTCCCAGCGCGAGAAAGGTGATCAGCGACAACACGCCTTCGATGACCCCGGAAACACGCGTCTGGCCGCCGCTGGTCAGGTTGACCAGCGTCGCGCCCATCTGTCCGGCTCCCGGCATGCCACCGACGCACGCTGAAGCGATGTTTCCGGAACCTTGCGCGATCAATTCGCGGTTCGAATCGTGCCGGCTGCGCGTCAAGGTATCGAGAACGACACAGGTCTTCAGCGTGTCGATCGACAGCAGCACGCCCAGCGTCAGCGCCGTTCCGAGCAAGGCGCCGATCTGGCTGAGCTTGAGCTCGCCGATTTCCTGCCAGCGACCGGTGATCGCCTGCAGCAGGCTCGAAGCCGTGCCACCAAGCGGGCCAATGATCAGCCGGTTACCCTCCATCACCAGCAAGGAGTCATCGACGGTATAGGCGATCGCGAAATAGGTGATCACGCCGCCCAGCAAAGCGAGAATCGCCGCCGGTACCAGCCGCGTGACGCGCTGCGCGCCGAGCATCACGACGATCGTCACGATGCCGATCAGCGCACTCTGCCATTGCCACAGATCGGGCGCGGCCAACACCCGCCACCACGACAGGCCGTCCATCACGCCCATGAATTTCGGGATCTGACTGCCGATGATGATCAGCCCAACGCCGCTGAGGTAACCGCTGACGACCGGGAAGGGGATGTACTTGATCAGGCCGCCGACGCCCAGGAAGCCCAGGAGCAGCTGCACGATCCCGCAGACCAGGCCGAGGGCGGTCAACATCAGGACAATGAATGCCGCCGGCACTCCGTGCTGCACGAGTTCGATGGCAAAGGCCGAGCACACTGCCGCCGCTGGCGCACACGGCGCGGTGATCAGCCGATTGGTGCCACCGAGAGTCGGTGCAACCAGGCCCAGCGCGGTTGTCCCGAGAATCCCGGCGAGTGCACCGAGGCCCGCGTACTCGGGACCAATCGCGGCGTAGATGGTGACGCCGAAGGCGATTGCCGAGGGCAGCGCGACGAGCATCGACGCCAGACCGCCCCAGAAATCGCCGATCAGCTTGTCGTTCTTGATATTCAATGTCAGATCCACGGCCACAGACCTCCCGTCCGGCAAGTAAAAAATGGCCGTGCTGCAGATCAATGATCCGCGGCACGGCCAGGAAGACGCAGTCTAAGGCAATTGCCTCAGCGGCGTCGGGTGCTCGTACACACTGTCGGTCGTCAGCGCCCGGCCAATGTAGCCGGAGGCCTTACTTCCGAAAGAAGAAACTTGAGCGCAGCGGCTTACCCTGGACAAGGGCCGGCTTTCGACAATTAGCGACAATCGCTGCGCCTGCAACGTGTTGACCAAGCCGGGCGGCTACCCCCGGAGATCCCACTCTACGACTTCTGCGCATCGTCCGCGACGCCGCCGAATTCTCCGACCCGTCGCGCGACGCGCAATTGTACTGCCCGTTCTAGTGCATCGCTCTTGAAGATCTGTTTGCGCATTCTCATCGATCGCCGCTCGTCCTGGCGCGCGGCCAGCTGGCGTCGGTCAGTCGCTCAATCATGTCGGGGAAACACTTCGCCTGGATCATCGCTGGCAGGCATCACCATTGCCATACGGAACGTGCTCGTGGCCGCCGCGCGGGTGCGCCGCGCGACGCCAGGGCCCTGGCCAGCATTTCCGCCAGCTCACGCAAGGACGCGCCAGGCTGGGCGTTGGTCATGCAGAAACTGAGCGTCTGGCCGTCCATATCTCGGCGCAGCAGCAGCTGCCAGTAGTCAGCCGACGCCGACTTGCCATCCCAGACCCATACCCGCTGTGTCAGGTAGTCGGCCCGCCGCTTGCGTTTGCCGCCATCGCTGATCGACAGTCGGCACCATTGCCCTGACGGGCAAGCCGACATCCAGGCGATCGCCGACGTGGCTGTGGGTCGGCTACGCAACCTGAGCGACGCTCGAACCAGCGTCGAGCGGCCAGCCGCTTCCTCGGCCACTTGCGGCAGCGGGTCGTCGAGATAGATGGCGTGATCGGCATGCATCTCGGCGACGAAGGTTGCCCCCGCGCCGTCGAGTTCCTGGAGGAGCAGATGCCCGTAGCCACCATCGCACGCTACAAAAGCGAACGGCAAGCCGTCGTGCCGCGAGCGCCGCAGCAACGCCAGCGCGAGCTCGCGCTGCCGAGAGATCGCTGCAGGTGCCTCCCGAGCAACCCCGGCAAGGTCACCGCGCTCACTCTCCTCGGCGCCACCAGGCCACTGCCAAACGACCGCAGTGGACGGCTCAGTCGTTCTGGCAATACCCCGGTCGTCAAGGGACAGCTCGCCTGCGTAGCTCAAATGGCAATTGGCAAGCGCGACTGCTGGCCGCGGCAGCGCCTGCTGACCCCGCTCGGCTTCGCTCAGCATGCAACGCCACTTTCGCCAAACGCTAGCCGCCGAGCGATTGCCGCCAGGCACGCCGGCAGGCGGCTGGCGGACACGCCCTTGGCGGTCCGCCAAAGCCGACAGCCGCTGGCAGGAGCAGCGGCGCGGGGCGAGCCCCACGCCTGCCTTGTTACGGCCAGCCGCTCACCCCGCCCGGGCATCCGAGCCGACGCCAGCCGACGCCCATTGCCGCTTCGCGTGGCGACGACTTGCTTCATTTCATCTTGGCGACGTAGGCGTCCATCACCAGATCGAGGTCTTTCTGGATCTCCTTGTTGTACGGCTTGTTGAGGGCAGTCTTGGCCTTCAGTTTCCAGTCGGGCGAGGCGTCGGCAAGCGCCTGAATCAGTTCCCAACGGTAAGTGAAGGTCCTGCCACTCAGCGTACGCAAGGCCGCCAGGCGCTCGGCTTGGATCACATTCAGTTTTTCCAGAGCCTTGAATTGGGCTGGATCGACCGTGATTTTCTCCACCAGAGAGTCGTCGACGAGCTTCAGCACGGACTTCGAATCAAGGTCCGGCAGCGCCTTGTCGATGGCGCTCTTGAGCTTGCCCGAGGTGGGAAAGCTCTCGCCAATTACCGCGGAAAGCGCCTTGGCGTCGCCGACATCGCCACGGTGCGCCAGCACCTGTTCCGAGAGACGGTATTCGGAAGGGTTGTACACCGTCTGCCCGAAGACGTTTTGCAGAAAGAACAGGAAGACATAGCACACCAGCGCCGCCACCAGAGGCGTCTGAACCCAGGCCACGACAATGCGCCCGACGACGCTCCACTTGATGTTCCGAGCGTTCTTGATCAAGCCGATGCCGATCACCCCGCCGACTACCGCCTGCGAGCTCGATACAGGTACCAGAGGGATCGTCGGTAGGCCTATCGAAGCCAGCGCGTACTCCAGGCCTTCCGAGGCGAAGAGGAACAGCACCAGCGAGGTGGCGATGATCACCACGAAGGCACCGACCGGTGTCAGCGGAGCGATCGACGTTCCGACGGTCAACATCACTCTTTTGGCATAGCTGAAGACACCGACGGCAATCGCCAGGCCACCGAGCAGGAACAACTGCTGCAGACCGGAGAACTCGAACACGCCGGCATGGAAGTCCTTGAACGGATTGGCTCCGATGAACACTCCCATGACGTTGGCGATGTTGTTGGCGCCCAGAGAGTAGGAGCCCAGGGCGCCGGCAATGACCAGACCGACGCGGGTCAAGGCATCCAGGCGAATGATGTGAATCTTCGATTTCTCAAGCAGCTTCATCACCCCCTTGTAGATGAAGTAACTGAAGAAGCCGGTGAGCAGCGGACTCGCGATCCAGGTGGCACAAATGGTCTTGAAGACGCTGTAGTCGGTGACCGAACCGGTGAACAGGTTCCAGCCCATGATCGCTCCGACGACGGCCTGCGTAGTAGACACCGGCAGACCGACGATGGTCATCCAGGCAACCACGGCGGCGGCCGAAAAGGCGACCATGAAAGCGCCGCCGAGCGCGTTGATCGAGCCGAGCTTGGAGAGGGTGTGAGCCGCGCCGGCGCCACTGACTATCGCCCCGAGAATCACGCCCAGCGTCAGAATGATCGCCGCCGTCCGGAATTTGACCATTCGCGAGGCGACGGCCGTACCGAAGACGTTGGCGGCGTCGTTGGCCCCCAGCGACCACCCCAGGAACAAGCCGCTGGACAGGTAGAGGAATATCGTAGGATCCATAGTTCGGGTTTCTCCCTGGCCTTAGTCCAAACGCTTGATGGTGTAGATCGCCAGCCAGTCGGCGACGTCCTCGGATTCGTCCGCGATATGGTCGATCGCGTCAATGAAGCGGCGCAGGTGCAACTTCTCGACCAGCGGCAGCGAAGAAGCGAAGACGGCACGCTTGAGCTTGTCCGACTGACGGTCGGCCTCCTTCTCGTAGAACATCACCTTGTGCAGGTGATCGCGGACCGACTGAATGTCGCGCAAGAAGGCGCGCGAGGCGAGCACGGCGCTCTCGACGGCCGACGACACGTTTTGCGCCAGTAGCCTGAGGTCGGCGTGCAATTCCTGGGGAAAAGCGGGCCGTTCGATGTCGAACGACACCATCGTCTCTTCCATGACATTGAGCAGGCAGTCGAGGTCTTCCAGCAAACTCAATACGTCGCCACGAAAATCGGGGATCAGCGCCAGGGTATAGAGTTCGTGTTCGACCTGGCGACGCAAGTCGTCGCCTTTGTGCTCCAGTTCATTGAGTTGATGCAGCTTGGCCGCCAGGTCGCCATTTCCCCCCGAGTCCACGTACGTCCCGACAGCGGCGCAAAACGCCATGCCGCCTTGGGAAAGGGTGTCCAGAAATGAATCAAAGTGCATTTCCACTTCCTTGGTGGTGTGGAATAAACGCAGCTTGCTTTTGTCCATCTGACTCTCCTTGTAGGCGGTGGAATGCTCATGTAATTAATAGTGCCGCCACAGCCGCCTTCTTCGCGCCATTCTCGTTGATGACGTCACCGACATCGGCATTGCCGGCAAACGAAGAATCGCTTGCCGCCTGATTGCCTCGACGCCGTTCCTGCCGGTGGAGCTTCGGGCCGCTCAAGCGAAACGGCTATCCTGACTTTTCCCTTGCCGGTGGTCAGCTGCAGAACGACTGGCAAGGCCTCTGGCCGGGCCCGATCAAGCGTGGCAAACGGTTTCGCCCAAGGGGGTAAAGCAGATATCGTGCCATCGATCGATGTTTCGGCAGTTCTTGCTCCAGATCAGTCACATGGCCGCAAGATTCCGGGTCGGCCGAGACCTCTGCAGGGGTGTAACACAACGAAGCGCCGCCGCCAGAATAAGCCGGCCACTTATATAAATAAGTCATTGAATACAGGGCCATGAGCCAGCATCAGCGGCATTCGCCAAAAACACGAAGCGTTACACCCTGGCGCCAGCGCGCCGCAACGCACGCCACAAGCACCGCCCAGCAACTCGCTGCCTGGCAGCCAGGCACTCTTCATTGTTGACTCCGCCACGGCGCCGGGTAGCGGCGAAAGTCATTCAGCCAACCGCGAAGCTCCGGCAGCAAGGCTTCGCCCTGCGCCTTCAGCCAACTCCGGATGGCGCTACCCGGCTCGCCGGGGAGTACCTCTTCGCTGAGTTGAGCGGCAACCGCCAGGTCGTTCAGCCGCCCGAGGACGTCCTGCAGACCACTGACCGAGAGGTGGTAGTTGCGTAGCAATTCACCCGGGAAGAGTGCGGCAAAGAACTCCAGCGCGTAGCGCAGCCGCTTGTAGGCAATCCGCAATCGATGGCGCGCCGCGGCGGCGCCAAGCAGCGCCTCGCCAGCCAGCTGGCTGACCTGCTTCGCCGCCTTGTCCAGGCAAGTGAGCGCGAAAGCGTCCAGCCGCCGCTCGTCGGTTTCGCCAAGCGCCAGCACGCCGGCCGTGAACTCGAGCAGCAAGCGCGAGTAGTCGTCGGACTGCAGCGCGCTCCGCGCCGCCTCGCGATTGAGTGCGCAGCGCCGTTGGGCGTAGTTCGACAGACGGCCGTTTTCGCCGCCAGCCGGCAGCGCCAGGGCGATCCTCGGCAAGGTCTCGACCCGGAATACATCCCAGTTACGCGCCTCTCCGAGCTGCTCGTCGAGCGCCTGCCACTGCGCATCGAAACGGTTCACGAACGCCACCGGCAGCAGCGGCCGCCAGATGCGCAGCGCCGCCCGCAGACGGTGTATCGCGATGCGCGCCTGATGGATGAACTCGGGGTCGTCGCTCTCGCGAACACCCTGCTCATTGCCCTGCAACTGACCCAGACACGCCAGCGCAATGCGGCGAAATGCGCTGCTGGCGCTCATCTCGGCGTCGGTACGGACGGCAATCGCCTTGACCGCTGGCGGCACCTCCTCGGCCAGCAAGCGGTAGCCGCGTTGCTGTTTGCCAAGCGCTAGCGGGTGCAAGGAGAAGTCGCGCTGCAAGACGCTGGCGGCGGCGAACAGATCGCCTGCAGACCCCGCAAGAACTTCGAGCCGCAGCTCGCAAATCGCCTGCTGCCGGCCGCCGCCAAGGATCCGGCCACGGTCGAGCGCCAGTTCGATACGCACCCCGGGGCGTGGCTCCAGCAAGCACGCGCTACGGGTGAAGCGGCAGGTGAACGCCGCTTGCAAGTCGTCACGCAATGCTTCCAGCCACTCGCGCAAGGCGCTATCGCTGACGTCCGAAAAGTCGAAGTCGCCGGGCTCGCCGGCGACTTGCCAGCGGGCGCCTGGCGAATCCTCGTTTGCGCTCAATTCTCCGCTGCTGATGCTCACCCAGCCCTGTCCGCTGGCGCCATCGTGGCGCTGGCGCACCACAAGCTGCGCACGCTGCAGGCGCAGATCCGCCGTGTCGAAACAGGTATCGATGATGACGCGCTCGCGAATGGCGCCGGCCTCGCTCAACAGCGGATGCTTGAGCAGTCGACCGGCCGCCCCAGGCGTCAGGGAAAGAGCGAGTTCGCGTCCGATATCCATCTGACGAGCTCCCGGGAGTTAAAGTACACCATCTGGAAACATGGCGAAGAAGTCTGCAGGTGCGACACGACGACCAGGGGCAGCACGAGAAACCCGGCGAGCGAGCTCCGCAAACCAGGCGATGCGCGGCTGTAAGCGCCGGCAGACGAGCTGGCGGCGACGGTCCCCGGGCTCCCAGACGAACGATGCTCAGCAGAGCTTGACGACGATGGCGTGGCAGCCGTTAATGACTTCATCGAGATCAATGATCGCTTGGGGCACGATCCAGCGCGTGCATGAGGGTACAGCGATGCTAGCGGCCAGCATGATTGGTCTTTACCGATCAAGAGCGAGCCGACGGGCGCCGACCTGCTTGACTTAAGCATTGTTCGTGCCAGCGCCGTGCAGCGTCCGGAAAAACGCGAAATGGCGCACCTCGGCGGCGCTCACGCCCGCTGCGCCGCACGCACCACGGGGTGCAACAAAACAGCATCGCCGACTACCTCACCGTCATCACAAATGCCCTGCAAAGCGCCTGCAAAGGCGATCGAAAGTGCTCGATTGCCGTGCCTGTCATTAACGAAACGCGACACCGGGGGCAGAGCTCCCCGGGGCCGTGCTCAGCTGCCAGGGGCGGACGGCAAACAAGGGCCTCGGCGGCGGGCGCGGCGAAGCACAGCCGTGGCCACGACGACGGCGTCGCCGGTTCAGGAGGATTCTTGCGTCACTCGCCGCGCCAGGCGTCTGTTGAGCGCCGGACGCGAGAGTCCGAGCAGCGTCGCGGCAACGCCCTGATTGCCCTTGGCCCGCCGCAGTGCCTCCTTGACCATCGCCTCCTCGACCTCGTCAAGCGTCGGGAAGCGCGCCGGGATGACGACCGGCAGCCCGTCGGTCGGCTCGGCGAGCGGGTAGTCGGCATTGGCTTTCTGCTGCTTCTGAATGGCCTGCCGGAAGCTGTCCATGGCCAGCACCGAACCGCCGCGATGCAGCGCCATGGCGTTGAAGACCATCGCCCGCAGCTCGCGGACGTTGCCCGGAAAATGGTAGTTGGCGAGCAGCGTCAACAGTTCGTTCGACGGCTCGGGGGCAGACTTGTTAATCGCCGCAGCGGCCTCGTCGAGAAAGTGCTGCAGCAGTAGCGGGATGTCCTCCTTGTGCTCGCGCAGTGGCGGCACCTCGACCTGATGCACCGACAAACGAAAGAACAGGTCGGAACGAAACTGGTTCTGACGCATCATCTGCGCCAGTTTGCAGTTGGTCGCACAGACGACGCGGGCGTCGCTCGGCCGCGCCACGTCGGATCCCAGCGGGAAGTACATGTGTTCCTGCAGCAAACGCAGCAGCTTGACCTGCGAGGCCATCGACAGGTCGCCGATCTCGTCGAGGAACAGCGTGCCGCCGCCCGCCTGCGCGATCAAGCCGGGGCGATTCTGGTCGGCACCGGTAAAAGCCCCCTTGCGATGGCCGAACAGGGTGTCCGAAAACAGCGTGTCGTCGAGGCCGGCAACATTGACCTGGACGAATTGCCCACTCAGACCGCTGAGCTTGTGCAGGGCATGCGCGAACATCTCCTTGCCGGCACCGGTCTCGCCCGAGATCAGCACCGGCTCGGCCGAAACGGCCACCGCCTCGAGGTACTGAAAGAGAGCCCGCATCTTGCGGCTGTTGGTGATCATGCCGGCAAAGGCCTCGCCGTGTTGCAGGACAACCGAAGAAGATAGTGTTTGAGAACGCCCATCTGCCGGCGCAACGATTGCACCTCGAGCGCGTGCCGGACGCTCGCCAGCAGGCGGCTTTCCTCGACCGGCTTGACGAGGTAGTCGAAGGCGCCTTCTTTCATGCTCAGCACCGCGGTCTCGACGTCCTGCGCGGCGGTCATGACGATCACCGGCAGCTCCGGATAGAGCTGCACGATCTCCGGCAACAACTCCTCGCCGGTGCGATGCGGCATGAAGAGATCGAGCAACAGCACGCTGGCCGGCTGCCGCTCGAGCGCCGGCAGCAGCTCGCGACTGTCGTTGAACATCTGGACGTTGGCCACCCCGGCGCTCTGCAGCAGCGCCGCGGTGGCATGCAGGACCGACTCGTCGTCATCAACCAGCAGCACCGCAGGGCGACCAGGGATTGCTCTTTCATTCCACTCCTCCGTGCTGATCGGCAGGTCGATGCTGACCGTCGTGCCGAATTTCTTGTTCGACGCGAAGCGCAGGACGCCGCCGTGTTTTTCGACGATCGACGACGAGATCGACAGGCCCAGCCCGGTGCCACCGCTGTCTGCCTTGGTGGTGAAGAAGGGCTCGCCGATCTGCGCCAGGACATCCTCGCTGATCCCCTGGCCGCGATCCTTGACGCGCACGACGATGCGGCTGTTGGCGCTGTCGAGGCGGACGGAAACCTTGACCGAGCGGCTCCGGTCGGGCAGAGACTCGAGGGCGTTGATGATCACGTTGATGAATACCTGCTCGAGCTGCTGGACGTTCCCGCGCACCGCCGGCAGGGCCTCCGGCAGCTCCAGCGTCAGGACGTCGGTGTGCTTGCGAATACGGGCGTCGAGCAGCGCCACGACGGCGCTGAGGATCCTCCCGACGTCGGCCAGTTCATCCATATGGCCACCATCCTGTTTGCCCAGATGCTTCAGATTGGCGATGATCGTCTGGATACGCTTGGCATTCTCGCCGATGTCGCGCATGCCGCGGGCAATCGTTTCGCGCGCTTGCGCCGCGTTCAAGCCGGCCAGCAGGAAATCGCCCTGCTCGTCCTCATACTCCTTGAGGATCGGCAGGGCGTCGTGCCAGATGCGGCCCAGCAAGGCGGCATTGGCCATGATGGCATGATTCGGGTTGCTGATTTCGTGCGCAATGCCCGCCGACAGCACGCCGAGCGACGCCAGCCGCGCGCTGCGAATCGCCTGCCGTTGCAGCTGCCGGTTCTCGGTGATGTCGGTGATCACCACCATCGCCGCGATCACCACGTTTGCCGCATTCGCCGAACTGATCGGCACCATCCGGACTTCCCACCAGGTGGCGTCGCTGGCGGCGTACTGGCAATGCTCGATCTGGCCGCTGGCGAATACCCGCCACAGTTTTTCAAGGTAAGCCTGGCGAACGTCGGGCGGCAGAATCAGCTCCGATCGCGTCTCGCCGGCACCGCCCAGCGGGTACGACAAGGCGCGGTTGGTAAACAGGATTTTGGCCTGACGATCGACCGTAAAAATAAGGTCCGGGGAGTTCTTGAACAGCGTCCGCAATTTCGCTTCCGAGTCGCGCAGCGCGTCCTCGGCCACCTTGTGCTCGGTAATGTCCTCGCAAAAACCGACGATGCGGCTCAGCTCGCCACCCGCTTCGCGCACCGGAAAGCCGCAGACGCGCAACCACCGGCTATCGTTGTCGGCGCGCGGACCAGCGACCACCGGCAGCACCACCGTGAAACGGCCACCGTCGCTCTGCAGCTGAGCGATCGCGGCGCTCAGGGTATGCCGGTCGTCGGGCGCGAAGACCTCGAGCAGCAGCGACGGCGAGCTGCTGTCGAGCGGCGCCTGTGCACTGGCCATCCGGCGGAATGCCGGGCCGATATACTCCAGCCGCGTAGCGTCGGCGTTGGTCGCCCAGAAAACGACGTCGACCGTTTCGGCCAGCTGCCGAAACAATTCTTCGCGCTCGCGGATGGTCTGCGCCAGGCGGATTCGATAATCCAGTTCGCGGCGGCTGTGCACCAGGTAGAAAACGAGCAGCGCCGTAAACACGAAGCCACCGGCCATTACCAACCAATGCGCCTCGTTGAATGCCTCGGCGCTGCGAAAGGTATGCGTCGCCACACAGGTGACCGACCAGCTTCGGTCGCCGACGTCAATCGTCGCCACCATCCGTGGCTGATCCTGGTCGTGCTCGGGGAGCAGTCCGGCCGCGGTGGCGACGCTGCCGGGCTCCAGCCGACTGGCGTAAAAGTGCACGAACTCGGCTTCGCCAGCGGCCGAATCGTCACGCACCAGGACCTCGACACCGCGCGGCTCAAGCAGGCTGATCGCGACATGCACCAGTTCCTCGACGTTGTAGACGCCGACCACGAAACCGAGCGGCTTGCCAGAACTGGCCGGCGTCGGGCGGGCGGCGCCGGCGCGCGCCCTGGCCGGCGCGTAGACCGGCAACACGGCATAGATTACCGACAAGTTTTCCTGACCCGGCCGCGCCAGCGCCAGGCGCCCGCTGACGGCAATCTTGCCGCTCTCGGTGGCGCGCGCGAAGAGCATCGCCAATTCGCTGCTGGCGTTCAGGTCGACGCCTTGCGCTGGCCCGAAGCCGCCGCGCGACGCGGCCAGGAGGACTGGCAAATGCGCTGGCAAATGCACTGGCAAATGCGCTGACCCCTGCGCAGCCCCCCGCGCCAGCGGTGGGCTGCCGGCGGCCAGCTCCGATGGCGCTTGCAGCGGCGCCCAGAGCAGGCTCTCGATGTACGGCCGACGCTGCAGGATCGAGTCGGTAAAGACGTTGAATTCGGTATCGTCGATTCCCTGCGCGGCGTAGAACAGGCCGCGAATCTCGAGCAGCGCGTCCAGCCCCTGCCCGACAACAGCGCGCAGCGACTCGACGCGGTCACTGGCCGCCCACTGGAATTCCTTGAGGTGGCTGCTCTGCAGCTCCTCGCGCACGTTCCACGACGACAGGCAGGTCAGCAGCAGGCCGCCGATTGCCACCGCGTAGGCGGCGGCATATTTTCGCAGGTTGTCGAACATGGGCAACATCGCAGTATTAAAGGGCGGCGCGGGCGCAAGCACCCGCATCGTGGTGGAGCGCCGCGGCGCGTCGGGCGTCGTCGTCAGGAAGCGGCGGCGCGCAGCTGCGCGGCCAGCGCGACTGCGTCGCTGACCGGCAACTGGCAAGCACCGTGACGGCAAACGTAGGCCGTCGGTCGCCCGGCCAGCACCACCTTGTCGCGGACAAACGGCAGTTTCCTGGCGAGCTCCGCGAGCGCCGACTGCGAACCCGCGGCGAGCGCCCGCGACGGCAGATAGCTGCGGCGCAGCGCCGCCAGCAGCGCTGCCGCCGCCGAGCCGTCGGGCCAGACGATGACCACTTCGCACGGCGTGCCAGCGAGGAAATCGAGCGCCAGCAGCGCCTCGCTCATCGCCAGCGGCCGCTCGCCGAGCACCCGGGCGTGCGCGGCAAAGCCGCGCTCGGCGATTTGCCGCCAGCGCGGGTCGTCGGTATAAAGGCCCAGGCGAAGCGCGTTCATCAGCGCCACCGACGTCCCCGACGGTTCGGCACCGTCATAAGCCGGTTTCTCACGAGCGATCAGCGTCTCGTGCTGCTGCCCGGCCATGAACCAGGCGCCGCTCGGGTCGGCAAACAAACGCTCGCTGGCCTCGCCAAGAGCCAGCGCTTCGTCGAGCCAGCGGCCGTCGAAACTCGCCTCGTAGAGATCGATCAGGCCGGCTGTCAGGAAGGCGTGATCGTCGAGAAACGCCGCCTGCCGCGCCTGCCCGTCCTTGAAGCTGCGCTGCAGCTCGCCGTCGGCCGCGCGCAAGTGCGAGAGGACGAAGTCGGCCGCGCGCGCGGCGGCAGCGACGTAGCGCGGCTCGTCGAGAATCGCTCCGGCGACCGCCAGTGCCGAAATCATCAGGCCGTTCCAGGCGGTGAGAATCTTGTCGTCGCGTAGCGGCGGTACGCGCCGGGCGCGCACCGCGTAGAGCCTGGCGCGCGCGCCAGCCAGACGCGCCCACACGCCTTCGTCGGGTCGCGGTACGTTGAGGATCGTCCGCCCCTCCCAGTTGCCGCCGGCGCGCACGTCGTAGTGCTCGAGGAACAGTCGCGTCGTCTCGCCATCGTCGACACCAGCCAGCTCGCGGCGAAGCTCGTCTTCGGTCCACACAAAGAAGCGCCCTTCGTCGCCTTCCGAATCGGCGTCGGTGGCCGAGTAGAAAGCGCCGCCGGCGTCGCACATCTCGCGCAGGACGTAGTCGCAGGTTTCGCGCGCGACGCGGGCAAAATCGGCGCGGCCGCTGACCTGAAAGGCCTCACTGTAGGCGACGACCAGCAAGGCGTTGTCGTAGAGCATCTTCTCGAAATGCGGCAGCAGCCATTGCCCGTCGGTCGAGTAGCGATGGAAGCCGCCGGCGAGCTGATCGTAGAGACCACCGGCGGCCATTTTCTCCAGCGTCAAACACGCCATCTGCAGCACCTCGGTGTCGCCGCTGCGCTGGTAATGCCGCAAAAGCAGGCGCACCGGAACGTGCGACGGAAACTTCGGTGCCCGCTGCAAACCGCCGTGCACGTGGTCGAACGAGCGCTTGTAGTGGTCGACGGCGGCGTCGATCAAGGTACGTGCCGGCAGATCAAGCGGCGCGGCCGCCTCGCCCTGGCCGCCCTCGATGTCCTGGCGAATGGCCTGCAGCAGCGCCTCGCTGGCCTTGCCAATCTGCTCGGGGTCACGATGAAAGGTCTCGGACAAGGCGCCGAGCAGCGACAGAAAACCGCGCCGGGAACCGCGGATGCCATCGCGCGGCGGGAAATACGTGCCACCGTAGAAAGGTTCGCGCGCGGCGGTCAGCCAGACACTCATCGGCCAGCCACCGCCACCCGTCAGTTGTTGGACGGCGCTCATATAGACCGCGTCAAGGTCGGGGCGCTCCTCGCGGTCGACCTTGATCGCCACGTAGTGCCTATTGAGGAAGGTGGCAATCTCCTGATCCTCGAAGGACTCTTCCTCCATCACGTGGCACCAGTGACACGTCGAATAGCCGATCGACAGGAACACCGGCCGCCCGAGGCGCCGCGCTTCGGCGAAGGCCTCGTCGCCCCAGGGAAACCAGTTGACCGGATTGTGCGCGTGCTGCAGCAGGTAGGGGCTCGTTTCCAGCGCCAGGCGATTGCTGAAAAGCGGCCGTCCGTGCGCGTCGAGGTGATGCGTGCGCGCGACGTAAGCCGCACCACGCCGGCTAATGGCGGCGTCAATCCGGGTCTTCAGGTCGGCAGGAAAGCGCTCTGCTCCAGGCGGTGTGCGGTCGCTCATTTTCTACTCCAGGTGTCGTGCCAGGCAGCGGCCAGCGGGCGCCCGCTGCCGCTTGGCAATCGCGCAGGTGCGTACTCTATCCCGGACGCGGGTCAGCGTGGCGCATCTTTGGCCAGGCGCAGCCCGGCAAACTGCCAGCGCGCGGCCGGCGGGAAGAAGTTGCGGTAGGTCGCCCGGCCATGGCCGGCGGGTGTCGCGCTGCTGCTCCCGCGCAGCACCTGCTGCCCGACCATGAACTTGCCGTTGTACTCGCTGACGGCGCCGCACAGCGGCCGGAAGCCCGGGTAAGGGTCGTACGATGAACGCGTCCATTGCCAGACCTCGCCGTACATCTCGCTGATCGCCGGGACACCGCAGGCGGCCTCCCATTCGAACTCGGTCGGCAGGCGCGCGCCGGCCCACTCGGCGTAGGCCGCCGCTTCGTAGAAACTGATGTGCGCGACCGGCGCCGCGGCGTCCAGCGGCTGCACGCCGTGCACGCCGAACACCTGCCAGTGCGCCGCCGGCGCGCGCGCATCACCGGGCGCCAACCAGTACGCCGGCGCCCGCCAGCCGTTCGCCTGCACCGCCGCCCAGCCGTCGGACAACCACAGTTCGGGGCGCTGGTAGCCGCTGTCGGCGATGAACTGCGCGTAGTCACCGCCAGCGACCAGGCGATCGGCGATCAGGAACGCCGGCAAGAGCACCGCGTGACGAGGCCGCTCGTTGTCGAAGGCGAAACCCTCGCCGTCGTGCCCGACGTTCCTTACGCCGCCCGTCATGGCCAGCCAGTGCAGCGCCAGCGGCGTGCGGGTCGACCGCGGCAGCGGCGTCGCCAGGGGCCGATAAGCCGGCAGCAGCGGATTGCACGACAGCGCGTGCACAATGTCGGTGACGATCAGCTCCTGGTGCTGCTGCTCGTGGTTCAGACCGAGCTCGAGCAAGGGCGCGGCGACGTCCCAGGTGAGCGCGTCGGCGCCGGCGATCAGCGCCAGCACGGCGGCATCAACGTGCTCGCGAAAAGCCTGCACTTCGCCGAGCGACGGCCGCGTCAGCAGACCGCGCTGCGGCCGCGGGTGACGCGGGCCCAGCGCCTCGTAATACGAATTGAAGAGCCGCGCGAAACGCTCGTCGAAAGCCGCATACGAGGCGACATGCGGCTGCAGAACGACGGCTTCGAAGAACCAGCTACTGTGCGCCAGGTGCCACTTGGTCGGGCTGGCGTCGGCCATCGACTGGATGCACTGGTCCTCGGCCGACAGCGGTGCGGCGAGCGCCAGGCTGTGCGCGCGCACACGGCGATAGCGCTCTGCCAGGCGCGCGCGCAGAGACGCGTCGAGGGTTGATAGTACTTCGCGGGACGAGGTGATCTCGGGCATCTGGACGGCTCCCTGGAATGGCGGCGCCACGCGGGTGCAAGCGGCGCCGTGGCGGACGACGGCGCCAACCCGGCGTGACCGTATCGCTGATTGTCGTCAGGGTTTCAATTACAGCACAGAAGCAGCGAGATGGGCCTGGCCTCGCGTGCCGCTAGCCGGCGTCGCCAAAAGCAGGCAGCTACCCATTGCGATTGACAATGTAGGCAGCGGTGCAACAAAGGCCAATAAACGAGACCAGCGAAAAGATTGTCTGGCGTGCCGCCGCTGATCGGCCGCCAAAGCTGCGGGCGGCCAAAAGCGCGACAAAAGCTGAGAGCAACATAAGGCCCACGAATGTGTAGACCGTTGACGTGAGCTGGGACAGAGCTTGAGTGACGGGAGGAGAAAGCATGTGTTGGCAAGATCTGTATGAGTAAGCCTCAAAGCCATCGCAGCAATGCGAAAGCGTGAAAATTCGGCGCTGGCGAGACGGCGCCGCCGGAGCAAGGAAAAGAAAATGCGACGAACATGACTAATGAGATCTCGGCGCCAAACTTTGAATTCAGGGGACCCGGAACGTGTCAATGACTTTGAGACACCGATGCTCACTGATTGCACCACTGCTGCTCACACGGAACACCATCATGATTGCCGTCCATTTTCACGCCGGGGCAGTTCTTCAAGAAGAACGTGGCTTCGGCACAGGAAGTCATTTGTGAGCAATGAGTTCTGCCATCACATTGAAAAGCCGACGACACTGTATTTTCATTGGAGTGGCTAGCGACGGCGTCCTGTGGCGCCGAAACATTCTCTTGCGCGGCCAGCCGGTGAGCGTATTTTCCGTAACCGTAGAAAGCCAAGGCGACGACAACGGCAAATGAAACGATGCGCCCAAGAGAACTCGGTTTCTCGCTCCGACCGCTCGGCTCGCACTGCCTGGGAGTGAGACGAACTGCACGATTTGGAAACAACAGATTCGTCGCTCTCGTCTTGCCGTCCTTGTCGGCCTCTATCTCAAACGTGAGTAACTCACCGACGGACGGGCGCTGACCATCTCGTGGAAAGGCTGAGACGTGAACAAAAACTTCAGGGGCTCCGCCTTTGGTCGGTGAGATAAAACCGAAGCCGCGTTCATCGTTCCATTTTGCGAGAGTGCCTTCGATGCGCATAGATTTAAAAAGCCTACGATTAGCGTTTATCTACCACCCAAAAATCCCGACTCAAGCGCTGGCGGCTCGCGGCAGATAAACCTTGTCGGACTGAACCGCCACGATGGCCATCAATGTGCGGATTGTAAGGTAGGTCGGCCGGAAGTCAATTGATTGACATGAAGCCGGCGGCAAGCTGCTCATCGACGGGTAGCAAAGCTGGCGGAAGGCCGACAAGCCGGGGCGCAGCCGGTAAGCGCGCCAGTCCTTGCACCAATGGGCTGCCATTCAGACGAAGCACTCTCCGGACGGCGCCACCGTCCGATTGCTGCGGAAGACAGAAATCGACGGCGATCATCACGGCGGCGCACGCGGATTCTCGAGATCACGTTGCGGCAAGGGGGTGGCGACGACACGAAACTGGCCAATCCCGCAATGTGGGCAGCGCGCGGGCGAGAGCAAGCCGTAGTGCCGGATACGCTTCAAAGCAGCCGGCAGGACGTATTGCAGCAAGCAGTCGATGAACCCGGTACCGGGCACGCGTCCGTTCGCTTTTTGCCGCTGGCAGTATAGGCGCCGCCGTTAACACGCGGAAGAGCACGTCCGCGCGGTCGATCCGCTCGTTGAAAATGGCCACCCCGTGCGTTTGGTCGACAGCGATTTCGGTGCCTGGCCCGGGGTTCCCAGGTCCAACCGGGAGATGGAACGTTCCATCGTCGACATGGAAGCGTCTATCGCTAGCATGGATCGTTCCATGTTTTTCATGGATCATTCTATCGCCGGGATGGATCGCTCCATGTTTTTCATGGATCGTTCTATCGCCGGGATGGATCGTTCCATGTTTTTCATGGATCGTTCTATCGCCGGGATGGATCGTTCCATGTTTTTCATGGATCGTTCTATCGCCGGCATGGAATGATCGATCGTCAGCATGGACCATTGTATCTCCCGCATCGATCGATCCGCTCACGCTCTGCGCCGAGCGCCGGCAACGACCGGGGTGGTCGCTGTCGCCAGCGGGCCATATTGCCCTTGGCAGCGTGGCTGGCGGCCGCCGTCTACGAAACTGGCCGACGCCGAGCTGAGCAACGCGTCGGATCGGCCCCTTTGCGCGGCCAGTCGGCCGCGCCACCGCTGGCAGCGCGTATCGCGGATGCTGTCACGATCGCGGACGGCGTCAACTGTCAAAGCGCTGCCGACAAATCGAGACCGTATCTGCCGCCACTCGTCGGCGCTACGCCGCGCCCAGCAGCCCGCAATCGGGTCGTGGCCCGGTATCTGTGGGCCATGCTGCCAGTACGCATCGCCCAAGCACGTGGGCCGACGCTGTGCGAGGCGGCCGCCGCGCCGGAACAGGCACGCAACGATCCTCAGTGGACTTCGTCAGCCCAGCCCGCAGCTGCAATCGAGTTCGCGCAGCGCATCGCCTGGCAGGTGGGCGGCGAGGCTCGTGTTTGGGGTGCCATTCGGCGAGATTTTCTGCAAATCGCAACGCATGCTGGCCAAAAATCGCCGATTGACGGCTTTACCCGGCGTCGGCCATCTTTCCCGAAAGCCCATTGGATTTCCTATATTTCTCCCGTATAACGATGTCTTTCCCTGCGTGGCGCGCACAAGCAACGCCGCTACCCAAGGAACCAGCAAACAGATGGGGGAAATGATGGCTCGCCACGCAAACCGTATCGTTCGCTCGATCGTCGCCGCGTATGCGTTTGTTTCCTTACCCATGGTGGCCGCTCTCATCATTCTTGTTGCCATGACCGCCGCGTTTTCAAGCAAGGCTGAAGCAATCTGCCTCAACCCTGGATGCAGTATTTGCAAAGACGTGTGCAATAGCGCCCGACAAAACCATAGCGAGGTCATGAGAGAAATCAAGATCAAGGGAAAGGACCACTACGATGCGTCGGCGGACCTGAGCAAATTCTACGAGGAGCGTGCGCCGGAATGCACCAAACGGACATTCGATCAGCAACTCGACCTGCAGAGGCTACTTGTCGGCGCCATGCAGCCGACAAGATGGTCTTGTCACCAGGGTCGCTCTTGTTCGATATGATGAAAAAAGTGTACGCCATGGAAAACAGCAAAGACTGGCAGTTTTCCGACACAAAACAAATGGGGTTTGGCTTGCTGCACAAATGGTGCCCGCTCGCCCAGGATCTGCCGATCAAAATTTGTGACGCGCCGACGTTCAAGGAAGTTGAAGAGTTTCATCATCAGTGTGTCGATAACTGCGAGAGCTATTGCCGAAAGCCGCAAGTATAAACGCTGTCTGCCGTCCGATAAATCGAGCGATAGTGGACCTGGCCTATGGTGAGGAATCGATCGGATTCCTCTTCCATGTGAAGTTTGCCGAGCCAGATCGACCGCCGAGAACGAGAATACGCCTCCTCCCGGCAGCCACCGCTACATCCGGCCCGCTCGTGCTGGCCTTTACAGCCCCGGGCTTCCCTGCATGATGCCGCCATCGGCGAAAATGGTCGTCGCCGTGATATAGCTGGCTCCTTCGCTGGCGAGGAAGGCTACGACGGTGCCGATCTCGGCGGGTTGCGCCATACGCCCCATGGGAATTGCATCGTCGAGTTTCTTGAGCAGTGCCGGGTCGTTCATCGTGGCGGTATTGATCGGCGTGGCGATGGCGCCGGGGCCAACACCGACGACCCGAATGTTGTGCGGCGCGAGTTCGACCGCCGCGGTGCGCGTGAGCATGCGCATGCCGCCCTTGGAAACGCAGTAGGGCGTGTTATTGGGCATCGGCCAGTCTTCGTGCACGGACGTGATGTTGATGATGCTGCCGCCGCCGCCCTGTTTGATCATCTGCCGCGCGGCGAGTTGTGTGCCGAAGAAGGCGCTCTTCAGATTGATCGAAAGCACCTTTTCATACTGCTCTTCGGTCGTTTCGAGTATGGAAGTGCGCGTCTCGATTCCGGCATTATTGACCATGATATCCACCCGACCGAAGGCCTCGACGGTGGCGGCAATCAGCGTTTCCAGTTCGGCGACCTGACTGACGTCGGCGTGTACGCCGATGGCCTGGTCACCGAGGGCGCGGACCTGCTGTTCCAGCGCTTCGGCAGTCTCTGGATGGACGACGTAATCGATGACGATGTTGGCGCCCTGGCGCGCCAGTTCGAGGACGATGGCCATGCCGATGCCGCTGTTACCGCCGGTAACTATGGCGACTTTTCCTTTGAGGTTCATGCTCGTCTTCCTTTTCTGAGGATGGTCATGGTTTGAACGAAGTGTCGAAATCCTGAATTCCGTGGCTAGCGCGGCCGCCGTTGCACGGCCCGCTCGGCGAGCGTTGCGGGCCCCGGACGACAAAAATAGCCAGCACCGCCATGCTCAGCGCAACCACCGTCGTCGCGCCATAGATGACGTTCAGGTCGAGGCCGGCGCGGCTTTGCAGCGGTCCGACGCCGAATGCCGCGATCCCGTAGCCGATCTGGTAGAAAGCGATCAGCCCGCCGGCCACCGAACTGCCGATGCTCGGCAGTTGCTGCTGACCGAAGCTGATCGCCAGCGGCAACAGCGCCGAACAGCCGAGGCCGGCCAGCGCGAAAATCGCCATGCCAAACAGCGGCTCGCCCTTCGGCAGCAAGGCGGTAGCGGCCAGTGCGCCAGCGACCAGCCAGGGCAGGAGTTGGCACGTTCGCTGCGGCGACAGGTACTTCTCGATGGCCGCGATAATCATCCGCCCGAGCGTTACCGAGCCCCAGAAGAGCGTCAGCGCGAGCGACGCCATGGTCGCGCTGGCGCCAAGCTCGCGGGTCATATACACCGTCGCCCAGTTGGCGTTGATCGTTTCGCAGATGCCGTACACGAGCGCGAAGGCAGCAAACAGCCAGAAGCGCGCCGGTAAGCTGCTGCGCGCCTGGTGCCCGCCTTCGGCGAGCGCCGCTGCGCCCTCGCTCAAGGGCAAACGCCGACTGAAAAGCAACAGCCCGACGATCAAGGCCACGACCAGTACCGGCAGGCCCCACCAGATTCCCAGGCCGACGAATAGCGCGACAAACAGGGGCGCCAGCGCGGTCCCCAGGCCAAGCAGCGCGTTCAGCCCGAGCACGGCGCGGTCGACCCCTTGCGGGAAAAAGGCCGCGGCAAAGGTGTTCAGCGTTGGCACCGTAAACCCGAAGCCGACACCCAGAGACGCCGTCGCGGCCAAGAGCAGGCCGTAGGCCAGGGCGTGCTGGTGCATGACCAGGCTGCTGACGATCAGCAGCGACATCGCCAGCAAGTTGGCGACCAGGCCCAGCAGGTAGATGCGCTTGGCGCCGAGTCGGCGCGCCAGGCCGGCGCCGAGCAGCGAAGCGCCAATGGCGGTGATCGCCTGCGGCACGAACATGCCGCCGTACTCGGTACTCGACAGCCCGTAGGCACCGGCGCCGGCGCCGGTGAACACCGCGCTGGCCGCCGGGAAGGTCACCAGCGCGACGCCCTGCACGACGCCGGCCAGATAGACGGCGACGATTTCGCGGCGTTGTGCCATCGCCGTCGGCCCTCAGCGCCAGCTTTCGAGGAGATGCTCGCCGACGCGCAAGGCGTTGGCGATCACCGTCAGCGACGGGTTGACGGCGCCGATGCTCGGAAAGAAGCTGCTGTCCACGACGTAGAGGTTATCGACTTCGTGCGCCTTGCAGTTCACGTCGAGCACCGAGGCGGCGGGGTCGGCGCCGAAGCGGCAGGTACCCGCCTGATGGGCAACGCCGGCGATCGGGATGTGCTTCCCGAGGTAGAGATTGTTCGGGATCAGGTGCGGGTGCATGTCCATGTGCTCGAGCATGGACTGCAGCTTGTGGCGCAGACGCTCGAGTGGCTCGAGGTTGCTGAACTCGTAATGCAGCTTGATCTCGCCCTGTGCAGTCAGCGTCACGCGATTCTGCGGCAGGCCCAGGTCTTCGCTGGTCAGCCAGAAGTCCACCGCGTGTTTGGCCATCTGATCGAGCGTGAAACCCGGTGCAAAACTCGGTGCGTCTTCCCTGAACATCGGCCCCTTGGACTTGCCGAGCATCTGGATGTTGCCGAGCGGAAACTCGTAGTCGGTGGCGCCGAGATAGAAATCGTTGACGGCCAGCGTTTTCTGGAACTCGGTGGGGTTCTCGCGCCGGGAAAGCGCGACCAGGGCAATGGCGTTGTGAAACATGTAGTGACGGCCGACCATGTCCGAGCCGTTGGCCAGGCCGCGCGGATGTTTGCTGTCTGCCGACATCAACAGCAAGCGCGCCGAGTTGGCCGCGCCGCAGGAAACGACGACGACCACGGCGGTGAATTCCTCGCGCCGGCCGTCGCGGTCGACGATCACCTTGCTGACCTCGCGGCCGCTGGCGCTGGTCTCCAGTCGGTGAACGTGTGCGTTGGTCAGTAACGTTACGTTCGGATACTTCAGCGCCGGACGAACGGCGATGACCTCGGCGTCGGCCTTGGCGTGCACCAGGCAGGGGTAGCCATCGCAGGAATCACAACGAATACAGCGGCTGTTCGGCCGGTCGGCCTCGTCGAGCATGATCGCGCTCGGCGCATACGACGGGTGATAACCCGCGCGGCGCAAGCCATCGGCGATTTCCGCGATGCGCGGCTCGTGGCTGACCGGCGGGAACGGGTAAGGCGCGCTGGCCGGCGGATCGGTCGGATCGTCGCCACGTTGGCCGTGCACCTGATACAGCTGCTCGGCCTGCGTGTAATACGGCTCAAACTCCCGGTAGCCGATCGGCCAACCGGCAGACATGCCGTCGGCCGTGCGGTGCGCAGTGAAATCGTGGGCGCGCAAGCGGAACAGCGCCGCGCCATACATCTTGGTCGCGCCACCGACGAAATAATGGACTCCCGGCTGGAACGGCCGGTCGTCGCGGTCATGCCAGGTGTCGCTGGAAACGTAACGATTCCGAACGAAGACCTCGTTCACATCCCAGTTCTGTTTTTCGCGCGGCAGATAGTCGCCGCGTTCCAGGATGAGGATGCGTTTGCCCGATGGCGCGAGCTTGAGTGCCAGCGTGCCGCCGCCCGCGCCACTGCCGATGATGATGATGTCGTAGTCCTTGCTCATGGCTTGTCCTCGCTCGGCAGCGCCGGCTTTGCTGTTGGTTTGGCGGCCGGCAGTGGCTCTGCCGGCCCGCTTCCGGGTTGCAGAAGTTTCGCCACCAGGCCGGTCCAGCCGGTCTGATGCGCGGCACCCAGGCCGCGGCCATCGTCGCCGTGAAAATACTCGTGAAACAGGATGTAGTCGCGAAAATGCGGGTCGGTCGCCAGCTTGGGATGCGATTTGAGCACCGGCCGCTGACCGTCTTCGCCCTTGAGGAACAGGCCGGTCAGGCGACGACTCAACTCATCCGCCACCGCCTTGAGCGTCAGAAACTTCCCGGAGCCGGTTGGACACTCGACCGTGAAATCGTCGCCGTAGTAGTGGTGAAATTGCTCCAGCGACTCGATGATCAGATAGTTGATCGGCATCCAGACCGGCCCGCGCCAGTTCGAGTTGCCTCCGAACAAGCCGCTGTGCGATTCGCCTGGCCAGTAGTCGACCTCGTAGCTCGTGCCGCCGACGTCGACGCGGAAGGGTTCGCGCTGGTGACGCTTCGACAGCGCGCGCACGCCGTACGGAGACAGGAAGCCGCTCTCGTCGAGCAGCCGCCGCAGCAAGGCCTTGGTGCGGTGGCCGCGCAGCAGCGAAAGCAGAACGCGATTGGCGCAGCCGGGGACATGCCAGTTCGAGATCAGCGCCGCAAGCTGCGGACGATGCTCCAGGTACCAGGCCATGCGCGCGGTGAATTCGGGCAATTGCGCGACCAGTTCGAGGTCTGCCGGCTGCACGGCAAAGAGCGGAATCAGGCCGACGATGGAATGCACGCGCAAGGGAATATTGCGCCCGTCGGGAAGGCGCAGGTGGTCGTAGTAAAACTGGTCGGTCTCGTCCCAGAGACCAGGCGAATCGTCTCCGACGCCGTTGATGGCGCCGGCGATCGCCAGGAAGTGCTCGAAGAACTTGCTCGCCAGGTCTTCATAAACATCGTTATGGACCGCCAGCTCGACGGCAATGCGCAACATATTGAGGCAGAACATCGCCATCCAGCTGGTCCCGTCGGCCTGGTTGATGAAACCGCCGGTCGGCAAGGGCTTGCTGCGGTCGAAGCAACCAATGTTGTCGAGTCCGAGGAAGCCGCCCTGGAAAATATTGCGTCCCTGCTCGTCCTTGCGGTTGACCCACCAGGTGAAGTTGAGCAGCAGCTTCTGAAAGACGCGTTCGAGAAACACCAGGTCGCCGGCATAGGACGGGTCACCATCGTCCGCGTCGCGGCGCTGCCGGCGATCGATCTGGAAGACGCGAAATGCCGCCCAGGCGTGCACCGGCGGATTGACGTCGCTGAACTCCCACTCGTACGCGGGTAGCTGACCGTTGGGATGCATGTACCACTCGCGGGTCAACAGAATCAGCTGCGACTTGGCGAACTCGGCGTCGATCACCGCCAGCGGCAGGCAGTGGAAGGCAAGATCCCAGGCGGCGAACCACGGGTACTCCCACTTGTCCGGCATCGACAAGACCTCGGCGGCGGCGAAGTTCTGCCAGTCGCGATTGCGGCCGCTTTTTCGCGCCGCCGGCGGCAGCGGCTCGCCGGTGTCGCCGTCGAGCCACTTGTGGACGTCGTAGTGAAAGAACTGCTTGCTCCAGATCATTCCGGCGAAGGCCTGGCGCTGTACCAGGCGCTCGTCGGCGTCGGCGATCTCGCGCTGCAAGTCGCCGTAGAACTGGTCTGCTTCGCTGTGGCGGCGAGCGAATATCGCGTCGAAGTCGGCAAAAGGCGGCGCGGATTTGCCGCCTGTTGCGGTACGCGCCAGGCGCAGCCGCACACGCACGCTGCCACCCGCTGGCACGCTCAGTGAGTAAAGCGCACCGGCCTTGCTGCCGGTTTGCGCAGGATTGACCGCCGACGCCTTGCCCTCGACGACGTACTCGTGGAAGGCGTCCTTGAAAAACCCCGTCGCCGCGGGCTGCTCGAAGTGGCGCCTGGCATTGGTTTCGTTTTCACAAAAAAGCAGCGTCGGCACGCCAAGGCCATCACTGTCGCAGTCCAGGCGGTATCGGCCCAGCTGCGCGTGGTCGATATTGACGCCGCCGGCAGCCGCCGAAAGCGTCGGCTTCTCGGGCTTCTCGGCCGGCGCGCGCCATGACCAGATATTGCGACAGCACAGTTGCGGCAGCAGCGACAGCGGCGCCGTCTCGGCGCCGCGATTGTGCACGCTCACCTGTATCAGGATGTCGTCGGCGGCGGCCTTCGCGTACTCGACGAAGACGTCGAAGTACGCGTCGTCGTCGAACAAGCCGGTGTCGAGCAACTCGAACTCGGCCTGCTCCGCGCCGCGCCGCTGGTTCTCCTGCAGCAGTCGGGCGTACGGGAATTCCGCCTGCGGATACTTGTACAGCATCTTCAGGTAGGAATGCGTCGGCGTCGCGTCGAGGTAGTAGTAGAGCTCCTTGACGTCCTCGCCGTGATTGCCCTCGCTGTTGGTCAGGCCGAACAGTCGTTCCTTGAGCAGCGGGTCGCGGCCGTTCCACAGCGCCAGCGAGAAGCAGAGATATTGTCGGTCGTCGCTGAAGCCGGCTATGCCATCCTCGCCCCAGCGATAGGCACGGCTGCGTGCGTGCTCGTGCGGCAGGTAGCTCCAGGCGTCGCCGTCCGGACTGTAGTCTTCGCGGACGGTCCCCCATTGCCGCTCGGAAACGTAGGGGCCCCAGTGACGCCAGTCGCTGCGGCCGGCCTTGTCGTCGGCAAGGCGTTGTTTTTCAGCGGCCATTGCTGTCTCTCCTGGCGGTGCATCAGTCGGCATCATGGCCTTTTTTCCCGATCAACCGTAGCCACCGTGCACCTTGCCGCGAAACACCCAGTACACGCCGATGGTATAGATGGCGACCACCGGCAGCACCACGACGCCACCATAGAACAGGAAGCGCAGCGAAACGTCCGGTGCGGCGGCGTTGGCCACGGTCAGGGCATAGGGCACCATGTACGGCCAGAACATCACCCCCAGGGTGAGGAACGCGGCGACGAAGAACAGCGCGGTGCAGGCAAACGGCAAGGCGTCGCGCCGCGCCCGCGCGCCCCATACCGCGGCCATCAATGCGGCCACGCCGAGCAGCGGAAAAACCCAGCCCCAGGCGCGATCGGCGAGGTGGCCCTGTGCGACTGCGCCGGCATCGACACGCAGCACGGTGGCGAAGGCCGCGGCGATGATCACGAAGACGATGGCCACCAGCCAGCCGATGCGCGCATACGCCCAGTCGCGCAGCGCGCCGTCGCTCTTGAGGACCAGCCAAGCAGCACCGAGCAGCGCATAGCCAAAAACCAGGCCGACGCCGGTGAGCACCGCGAACGGGTGCAGCCAGTCGAACGAGCCGCCGACGTATTGACCGTCGACGACGCGGATACCGCGCATCATCGCGCCGACGGCGGCGCCCTGCACGAAGGCGACAAGGACCGAGCCGATGAAGAAACCCCGGTCCCACAGCCAGCGCATGCGCTGGCTACGGTAACGGAACTCGAAGGCGACGCCGCGGAAGATCAGGCCGAACAGCAGCAGCAGCACCGGGATGTAGAAGGCGCTCAGGAAGACCGCATAGACCGTCGGGAAGGTGGCGAAAAGGCCGGCACCGACGATCACCAGCCAGGTCTCGTTGCCGTCCCAGAACGGCGCGATGGTGTTCATCATCGATACCCGCTTGGCCTCGTCGGCGGTCGTACCAAAGAGAATGCCGACGCCGAGATCGAAGCCGTCGAGGATCACGTAGACCATGATCGCCAGGGCGATCACGCCGGCCCAGAACAGCGCCAGGTTGCTGGGCTGAAGGCCGCTCATGGCTGTTGTCTCGCGCTGCGCCCGGTGGCGGTGTCGGGATTACCGGCAAAGGCCAGCGGCCGGCTGCCGGTGGCGCCGGTGAGGCCAGCGCCTGCTTTCGCGTCCGCGCCGGGGCCGTCACGCAGCAAGCAGTAGATGTAGTGCAGCCCGAAGCTGTACACCACCGCATAGACCAGCACATAACCGGCCAGCGAGAACGCCACGTCACCGGTGGTCAGCGACGGCGTGACCGCGTCCCTGGTGCGCAGCAGGCCATAGACCACCCAGGGCTGGCGGCCGACTTCGGCGGTGAACCAGCCGGTGAGAACGGCGACGAAGCCGCTCGGGAACGACAGGAAGGTGCCCCACAGGAACCAGCGCTTCGTTTCGAGCGTGCCGCGCCAGCGCAGAAAGTTGCCGAACCACGACACGGCGAGCATCACCAGGCCCATGCCGACCATGATGCGAAAGGCGAAGAACGGGATGACGACGGGCGGACGATCTTCCTTGACGAAGGATTCCAGCCCGACCTCGGCCGCAGTCCAGTTGCCCGAGGCGATCATGCTGCCGAGCCTGGGCACGGTGATGGCGAACAGGTTGCGCTCCTCGGCCTCGTCGGGCCAGCCGAGCAGCACCTCGCTGGCCGGCTGCTCGTTCTTCCAGCGCGCTTCGATGGCGGCAAACTTGGCCGGTTGGTGCTTCAGAACATAGAGACCCGTCAGGTGCCCGAAATACAGTTGCACCGGAATGATCAGCGCCACCAACGCCAGACCCCAATGCAGCATCACCCGGCCTTCGTCGCGATGCACCTGGCGCAGCGTGTACCAGGCGCCGGTGGCCGCCACGCACATGCCGGTGGTCAGGAAGGCAGCGAACAGCATGTGCGGCCAGCGCACCATCTGTACCGGGCCGAGAACGATCTGCATCCAGTCGGCCGGGATGATCTTGCCGTCGACGATGGCGTGGCCCAGCGGCACCTGCATCCAGCTGTTGTTGGCCAGGATCCAGAACGACGAGAACATGGTGCCCAGCGAGACCATGCAGCAGGCGAAGAAGTAGAAGCGCGGCGAGACACGCTCGCGGCCGAGCAGCATCACGCCGAAAAAGGTGGCTTCGAGCAGGAAGGCGGTGAAGCCTTCGTAGCCGAGCAGCGGCCCCTGGATCGCGCCGGTCTTCGCCGCCAGCACGCTCCAGTTGGTGCCGAACTGGAAAGCCATGACGATGCCGGTGACCACGCCCATGCCGAAGGACACCGCGAAGACTCTCAGCCAGAAGTCGAAGACGCGCCGGTACAGGGTGTTGCCGGTAAACAGCCGCGCGCCTTCGATGGTCGCCAACCACGCCGCCAGCCCGATGGTGAAGGCCGGGAAGATGATGTGGAAGCTGATGACAAACGCGAACTGAATTCGCGACAGGATGACGGGGTCAAGTGCCATGGCCAATTCCATCTAACTGAAGTTCAGACACCCCCGAGCATGGGCGGATGTCATCGCTATTTCGAATGCACGAAAGATTCTTCCGGAAACACATAACTGCTCGGCATGTCATGTGAACCATGAGGCCGGCGGTAAGCACGTTTGTTTGGGCAGGCAAACGGGTTTGCCAAGAGCAGCCTTGCCGCTTGTGATTGCCTGACCGCTGTTGCGACTGGTTTTGACCTGCCGGCATTTTATACAACATGACTGGAGCTCGGTGGAGCTTGTGGGCGAAGGGCCGCGCGCTCGTCAAGCCGCCAGACTTTTTGCAAGGCAAGCGGCCCGGTGCGCTGATCGCGCCGGCTATCTCGTCTTCACCCTCCCGGAGAGCGCCATTGCTTAGGCAAAACGGGTCATTCGCGGTGCCTTCGTGAGCGGCGCCGGCGGCCAAGCGATACTCCTGACAGCGGCATCCGGGAGGGCGTCGGCAGCACTGGAAAGCGCAAGGGATTGCCGGCTGCGGGCACCCGGCCCCGCAAACGAATGTCATCGTCGACCGAGCGCAAGCTGATTCCTGGAGGTGATCTCATGTCGGCGACGGAAAAGCCCAAGAAATAGCCATTCGCAAGACAGTCGCTCAGTGGTGCAGGATCTTGGCCAGGAACTGTTGCGCGCGCTCCGAGCGGGCGGCCTCGAAGAAGGCATCCTTGCTATCGTCTTCGACGATCCGCCCCTGATCCATGAAGATCACGCGTGTCGCGACACGTTTGGCAAAGCCCATTTCGTGCGTGACGCACATCATCGTCATCCCCTCCTGCGCCAGTTCGGTCATCACGTCGAGGACCTCGTTGACCATCTCCGGGTCGAGCGCCGAGGTGGGCTCGTCGAAGAGCATGCAGATCGGGTCCATGGCGAGTGCTCGGGCAATCGCCACGCGCTGCTGCTGGCCGCCGGAAAGCTGCCCCGGGTATTTGCCGGCCTGCTCGCTCAGGCCGACGCGCTCGAGCAGGCTGCTGGCCTTGGCGCGAGCTTCGTCCGGACTGCGTCCGAGCACCTTGACCTGGGCAATGCACAGGTTTTCGACGATGCGCATGTGCGGAAACAGTTCGAAGTTCTGGAAAACCATGCCGACCGTCGACCGCAGCTTGGCGAGGTCTGTTTTCGGATCACCGACGGAAACGCCATTGACGATGATTTCACCACTCTGAAAGGGCTCCAGACCATTGACGCACTTGATCAAGGTCGACTTGCCCGAGCCCGAGGGACCGCAGACAACGATCACTTCGCCCTTCTCGACCTGCGTCGAGCAATCGCTGAGCACCTGGAACGAACCGTAATGCTTGCTGACCTTGTTCATCGAGATCATCGGAAAACTCCTCAAGCCACTTTCATCTTGTTCTGGTAATGGCGGACGATTCGCGACGCGCTAAAGCAGATCACGAAATATACGGCGCCGGCAAAGAGCAGCAATTCGACCAGGCGACCGTCGCGATCGCCGACCTTGTAGGCCGCGCCAAAGAAGTCGGCGAGCGCCGAGACATAAACCAGCGAGGTGTCCTGAAAGAGGATGATCCCCTGCGTTAGGAGCAAGGGAATCATGTTCCGGAAAGCCTGCGGCAGGACCACCAGGCGCATCGACTGACCGTAAGTCATCCCGAGCGCACTGGCTGCGGCCATCTGCCCTTTCGACACCGACTGGATGCCGGCGCGGATGATCTCCGAGTAGTACGCCGCCTCGAACAAGGCGAAACCGGTGATCGCCGACGCCAGGCGAACGTCGGAACCGCGCGGCAGGCCGAGCAGGCTTTCCAGCAGCGTCGGCACGATCAGGAAGAACCACAGCAAGACCATCACCAGCGGCACCGCCCGGAAGAGGTTCACGTAAGCCGCGGCAAACCACGCCAGCGGCTTGATCGACGACAAGCGCATCAGCGCCAGCAGCGTCCCCCAGACGATCCCTACAAGGATAGCGGTGATCGTGATCTGCAGGGAAATGACCATGCCATCCCAGAGAAAGGGCCAGGCGCCGGGGATCGAAGACCAGTCAAACTCATGCATGTCATTTGCCTCCGATGTAGCCGGGGACGCGTACGCGCTCTTCAAGCCAGCGCATGCCGAACATGACGACGACGTTGATCAGCAGATAGGCGAGCGTGACGGCGATGAACGACTCGTAGGGCTGCGCCGTGTAGTCCACCAGTTGCCGCCCCTGCGCCGCCAGTTCGAGCAGGCCGATCGTCGAACACACCGCCGAGTTCTTGAAGATATTGAGGAACTCGGAAGTCAGCGGCGGCACGATCAAGCGCACCGCCATCGGCAGCAGCACGAAACGGTAGGTTTGCGGCAAGGTAAAACCCATCGCCAGGCCGGCGTTCTTCTGTCCGGGCGGCAGCGAGTTGATCCCCGAGCGGACCTGTTCGGCGACCCGCGCGCTGGTAAACAAGGCCAGGCAGAGCATCGCCGCGAAAAACTGCTGCAGGATCGGGTTGGTCTGCTTGAGCGCGTCACCCCAGGCCAGCGGCAGCAACTCGGGCATCACGAAATACCAGAGGAAGAGTTGCACCAGCAGCGGGATATTGCGAAAGACCTCGACGTAGGCGGTGGCCAAGCCCGACAAGCCGCGGTTCGGTACCGTCCGCAAGACCCCGACCACCGCCCCCACCGCCAGCGCGATCAACCACGACGACAGCGACAGGGCGATGGTCATCTTGAAACCATAGAACATCCAGCCGAGGTAGGTGTCGTCGCCGGTCGCCGTCGGCTGCAGAAAAACGTCCCAGTTCCAGTTGTAAGCCATCGATGCTTCTCCTTGGCGCACGGCAGGCGTGCTTTGGGCACCGTGCCGCAGGACTCCAGGCGTCTACGCCAGGAACAACGCGGCCGAGAAATCAGCCGCCGCTGGCGGCGGCGCGATCAACGCCGCGGCCTCTCGGCAGCGTTGGCGCCCGCGGGCCAGCACGCCCCGGGCGCCGTACGCTCAGTCGTACGCTTTGTCGTTGGGCGCCTTGTAGAGCGCCTTCATGGCGTCGGAGAGCGGGAATTCGAGGTTCAGGCCCTTTGGCGGAATCGGCTGCAGGAACCATTTGGCGTAGATCTTCTCGGCTTCGCCAGACTTCATCGCCTTGGCCAGAGCGTCATCAACGACGCTCTTGAACGCCGGATCGCCCTTCGGCAGCATGCAGCCGTAGGCCTCGAACGATTGCGGCGTGCCGACCACGGTCCAATCACTGGCGCGCCTGGCTTTGGCCATTTCTCCGAAAAGCAGGGCGTCGTCCATCATGAAAGCCACCGCGCGACCCGTTTCCAGCGTCAGGAATGCCTCGCCGTGATCCTTGGCGCTGATGACGTTCATGCCCATCTGCTTGTCTTCGTTCATCTTGCGCAACAGACGTTCCGACGTCGTTCCCGCGGTCGTCACGACGTTCTTCCCGGCCAGGTCAGGAAAATCCTTGATCCCCGACGTCTTCTTGGTCAGCAGACGCGTCTCGATGATGAAGATCGTCGTCGAAAAACTGACCTGCTTCTGGCGCTCGGTGTTGTTGGTCGTCGAACCGCATTCGATGTCCAGTGAACCGTTTTGCAGCAGCGTAATGCGGTTCGACGGCGTCACCGGCAGCAGTTTGATGTCGAGCTTGGCCAATTTCAGGTCAGCCTTGACCGCTTCGACGACGATCAGCATCATCGCCTGCGAGTAGCCGATCACCTGTTGCTTGTCGTCGTAATACGAGAACGGAATCGACGACTCCCGATGCCCCAGTGTGATGACGCCGGTATCCTTGATCTTTTTCAGCGTACCGGTCAACTCCTTGGCCATCGCGGGTACCGACAGCAACACCGCGGCGACGCCTGCCGCCAGCATCCAGCGCTGTGATTTTTTAATCAGCTTCATGTCTCATTCCTCCTTGTCGAATTGACGATTTGGGCTCGAGTCTGCGCTCGATCGGAGCATTGTGGCACGACTGCAGCCGCGATCCTAGCCGCCGATCGGCTTTCCCCGCGCGCTGGGCGATAATGGCATCCGTTCGAGCCAGCCGACGACCCTGAGCACTCGAGACGACGCAGACCACCGAGGCCCTGCCTGCTCTCCCGTAAGCTGCAGTGGACGTTCCGGCTGGCGCGCCGGAATCGTTCCAGCGGCGGCGAGCAAGCTCAGTCGATGCCGCCGTCTTCGCCGGCCCTTATCCCGCAGGGGGAAGAAGGGCGATTCGCGAGTCGCCAAGGCGACTGAGCACCACCTGCCTCTTGAACGGAGCCGCACATGGCCGATCGCCTTGGCGTCAAAGCTGTCGCCCGAATACCCATCCTCGCCTACGAGCACGCTCGCCAGCAACTGCGGACCGGCGACATCGTCTTTTGCTCGGGAAGCTACTTCTTCTCGAGGACCATCCAGTGGGTCACCCGGTCGGTCTGGAGCCACGTCGGCATGATTTATCGCGACGATAATCTGCAGCGCATCTTCGTTCTCGAGAGCGAAACCGCCATTGGCGTTCGCCTCGTTCCCTTGTCCAAATATGTTCGCGATTACCACGGCCGCAACAAGCCGTACAAAGGACGCATCGTGATCGGCCGCGTCACGCCCGAACCCGATACCGAAAAGCTCAAGACGGCGATCAGCTTCGGCATGGATGAACTCACCAGGCCCTACGACAACTGGGAGATTCTCCGCATCGCGATGCGGATTCTTTTCCGCCGAGGCCGCAAGAACCGCGACCGCAAGTACATCTGCTCGGAACTCGTCTACGAGGCCTTTCGCAAGGCCGACATCTCGTTCAAGTTCAACCGCAACTCGATCAGCCCCGACGACATCTGGAACGACGCGCGCGTGCTGATGCAGTTCCGCATCATGTGACGGTTGTCGCCCGCGCGGCGAATGAACGGCGCGCAGCAGCCGCGCCAGGCAAGGCACGCACGGACCCAAACGACTCAATGACGAGGTGCTCGGACGCTTTCCAGAACACTGCACACTGTTCGTCCAGCATGGAGAGGTTAATGATCCCGCTCCATGCGAGATACCCCACGTCAAACTCTCCGGGGACGCGAGCGGCTGGCACGTCGCCGACCGCCAGGGGAAACGATTCAGCAGCTAGACGCTCGCCTTGATGGGATTATTGAAAGGCGGACGCAACCAAACTGTACGGAACCTGACCAGTGGCGCTCTTCAGAATTGCGTCGGCCACGGTCGCGGGAATCGGAGCCCAGTAGGCGGGCATCGACGCCGCGATCTCTGGCTTCAGCGTGTAGAGCAGGGCAAAGTTGGTCAGCCAGAGAGCAGGTGCCATTGACATCCCCACCTGCGTGCGCACGCCCCCTTTGGTGTTGGTCACAAGTTGCGGGACGCCCGACCGCTCTTGCGCCTTGTTGCCATAGATGGCCTCCACCGTGTACGCCGACCGGTAGAGTTGGACCAGGGAAGACGTCGCACAATTGGCCATAAACCACGTATTGATGTAGCCGCCAGGCGCCAACAAAACGTTCGCTATTCTCGTTGGGGCGTCGCGATTGGCCAGGCTCATTAGCCATCCCTGCTCGTTCACAAAGAGCCCGTAACTGGCGAGAACCGATTCCACCGGGTCGCCGCATTGGTCAAGATACACCAGCGGGCGCCCAGTCGTGTTGGTGAAAATTCGGACGCTCTGATCCGCCAACTTCGCGTCATCCGCGTTACCGTCTACACCTCCGCCAGAGATGAACAGGAGATACTGCTCCTCGGTAAGAACGTTCTTCTTTTTCAGTCCCAACTTCCGCGCAATCCGATTCGCCGTCCGTTTCCCGATCGGCTGATTGATCTGACGAGGGCGCGTGACTTGCGTGGGTGCCAGGTACTCATAGCAGTCTGGACCTGAAAACGGTATCCAAAACCCAGTTTCTGGGGCGGATGAGCGTGCTGATTGGCGCGGCGCAGGAGACTTCACAGTAGGACCTCTCGGGAAACAGGACAACGGTAGAATACATCTGGAGGCTTGGCTACCAACTGATAACGAATAGCGACTTTGATCGGCATCGCTATGCCTCAAGAAATACCAGAAATGGCTAGGCCTGTCCACCGTTCGAACGGCAGCAATGCGGCGAGGTGCGGTCGCCTATGCAGCAAGGCCTGGATGACCATTCAAGCCGATGAGCGGGCCGACCTTACCGCAGCGCCGAGCGGCCGCTTTCTGATGACTTTGCTGCCGTTCGGGCCACTCGATTTTTCGGGGCTGCAAGGGCCAGTTCTAGCCGAAAAAACAGTTTGGCTACCCTACTACAAAGCGGCCGTCGCCGGGCAATCGAGCTTGACGGGCGATGGCCAGAAGCCGGCATTGCGACGGGCTTTTGCGAAGCGGCGCCAGCGGCGTTTGTGCGGCGCTTGTCTTTGCCGATTCCACGAAGCGAAGAACGAGTCTCGCCGGCCGCAGGCTGCCGAAATCGCTTGACCACTACAGCTCGGAGCTGTCTTGACAAGTCACGGCCGCGGCCTGCTGTGCCGCTCCGCTCAAGCCGGCAGCAGCGGCCAGAAAAGCGGGATCAGCACGCTGGCGCTGACCCACACCACCAGATTGAGCGGAATGCCGAGGCGCGCGAAGTCGGTAAAGCGGTAATTGCCGGCGGTGTATACCAGCGTGTTGGTCTGGTAGCCGATCGGCGTCGCGAAGCTCGCGCTGGCGGCAAACATCACCGCGACGACGAAGGGGCGCGGATCGACGCCGAGGTGTTCGGCGACCCCGATGACGATCGGTGTGAACAGCACCGCCACGGCGTTGTTGCTGATGAACTCGGTGGCGATCGACGTGATCAGGATGACCAGTGACAGCATTAGCCACGGCGACAAGCCTCCACCGACAGCGACCAGCGCGCTGGCCAGCAAGCGGTCGAGCCCGGAATCGTGCATCGCGATGCTCAACGCCAGCATGCCGAAGATGAGCAGCAGAATCGGCCACTCGATCGATTTGTAGGCTTCGTCGGCGCGCAGACAACCCGTCGCGACGACCAGCACCGCGCCGATGATCGCCAGTCCTTCGATCGGCATCACATTGAAGGCCGCCAGAATCATCACGCTGACGATGGTCGCCAGGGCGATCGGCGCCTTGCCGTGGTTGTTCACCGGCGAGTGGCCGTCGGTGATGGCGAACAGGTCGCCGTTTTCGCAAAAGCGCTTGATCTGCGCCGGCGTTCCTTCGACCAGCAAGACATCGCCGAACTGCAGCTGAAAATCGTCGCCAATGTCGGCAATCGACGCATTCTTGCGATGTACCGCAACCAGGTGGATGCCGTAACGCGCGGCGAGGTCGAGATCGCGAATCGGGCGCAAGACATAACGCGAGGTCTGACCGACGATCGCCTCGACCAGCACGACGCCGCGACGGCGCAGCGTTTCCAGGTCGTGGGAATCGGCAGCCGGCCGCTGCACACCCATCAGATCGGTGCTGCCGCGCAGGTCGACCATCGCACTGCTGCGGCTGTGCACGACCAGGCGGTCGCCGGCCATCAGCGTCGTCTCGGCGATTGGCGCCGAAGTTTCCTGGTCGCCGCGAAACAGTTTCAATACCTGGATCGTACCGTTTGCCAGGCGCGCCTCCTTGAGCGTATGGCCGGCCAGGTGCGAGCCTTCGGGCACGAACAGCTCGGTCATGAACAAACGATCACCGCTACCGGTGAACTGCTGCGTCAAGGTCTCGCGTACCGGCAGCAGGCGAGGTGCCAGCCAGAAGATGACGGCGCTGGCGATCAGCGCGATGGCGATGGCCGGCAAGCTGATTTCGAACATCCGGAACGGCTCCATGCCGTGATTGCGCGCCACGCCGTCAACCAGGATATTGGTCGACGTGCCGACCATGGTGATCATGCCGCCGAGAATCGTCGCGTAGGAAAGCGGGATCAGGAGCCGCGACGGCGCCACGCCATAACGACCAGCCATCGCGATCACCGCTGGAATCATCACCATCACCACCGGCGTGTTGTTGATGAACGGCGACACCAACAAGCCGACCGCGAGCATCGCCAACAGCAGACGGCGCTCGCTATGGCCAGCCATCGCCCCCAGCCAATCGCCCAGACGATCGACGCAGCCGGTCTTGCTCAGCGCGCCGCTGATGATGAACAGACACGCGATGGTGATCGGCGCGCTGTTGCTGAACACGCTCAACACCTGTTTTGGAGCCAGCAGCCCGACGGCCATCAGCAAGGCCACCGCGCTCATCACGGCCACGTCGGGCTTGAGCCATTCCCGGACGAAGCAGGCGAACAGGCAGATCAGCGTCAGGCCGACGATCAGTGCATGGAGGGACTCGGGGATGGCCATTCGCGGGTTGTTCGAAGAGGTGGGCGGCAAGCTGCGGGCGCCAAGATAGCGCAGCGCCGAAAGACCTCAAAAGAATAAGAAGTTTTGTTCTTATGCTTATTAGGCCTATTGCCCCGAGCAGAAACAACGGCCGACGGCGGCGATGGCGTCGCGGTTCCGGCGCGACGAAGCCTGTCTTGACCCTAGCCGATCAGCTCTTGAGGGTGGATTTCGGAGGGGAAGGTGACGGCAATCAGTTCGCTGACAGCGCGCAGTTCGGGTTCGGGGATCTGCCGTCCGAGGGCATCGCGGCAGAGCATCTGGATCGTTCCGGGTCCGCGCGTGCCGACGCCACCCGCAAGATCATGGCCAGCCTCGATGAACGCCGCGCGCCGCTCGGCAACGGGGATGAAGGACGCCAGAGCGGCCAGCAGATCGGCACGAGTGCGCGTGGTGTTGATCGTTTCGCGCACCAGTCTTTCCGCGATGGGACCGACCTCGGCGGCCAGCAGGCCGGCGATCGTGCGCACCGCCGCACTGGTCGACAGCTGCTCTACCGGCATCGCCGGCAGGTGTTCGTCGGCCTCCCGGCCATGGCCGACGATGTTCAGGTAGTGGCCGCTCCGGGTACTGGCACGGCCTTCGAGGATCAGTACGGCCCAGCCGGCGTCGATATCGGGAAAGCGCAGCATTTCCAGCGGCGCGAAGCGATAGGTCCGGCCCTGACGCAGCACGGCCTCCCGACGCTCGGGGGTGAAATCGGGGCAGGCGGCAGCAAGGGCCGCGGCCAGGGTCGGTCCCTGCCAGGGGGGAGTTTCGTAGAATTTGTTCTTCGGCTGACCGATCGCGGCCCGGTTCAGGACATACCAGGCCCGGCGCAGAACTTCGCCGCTCAGGCGGTCGGCGTCTTCCTGATCGCGCGCGAAGAGTCGGATGCGGTATTTGATCGAGCCGAGATCGGGGCGCGTCTCGATCGGGGCGACCTCGACCGGACACGTGGTATCGAGATGTTCGATATCGACGAAGGCGTCGGCCAGAAGGTCGGTGATCCGTTGCGGGGGGACATCGGGAGGAAGGTGAAGGAAGACGTCGAAACGCGTCGGCCCGTCTTCGGGAAACATGACGATCATGGCGCCCACGAGGACAGAATTCGGCACCAGCAGCCGCACGTTGTCGGAGCGACGTCCGATGATGCTGGACATCGTCCGTTTCTCGATGGTCATCCGTTCGCCGTTGAATTCAATGGTGGCGCCAATGCCAAAACGCGGCAGCGACGACAGGGAAATGCCCGCCATCACGCCGCCGAACGAGGAGCGCATGGCCACGGCGGCAATCGCGCCGAGAATTGCCGAGGTGGTCAGAATCGACAGGACGTCCACGCCGAAGAAGGCGAGCAGCAGGGTCGTGGCGATGACGGCCAGTAGGGCGATGACGACCGCGCGCACGAGATCGTTGGGGGCGACCTGAAAGGTGGCAGTGAGAAGCACGTCGAGAATGAAATTGGCGACCAGCATCACCAGCGCCACAGCGGCGACGACCAGGCCGGCATCGGCCACGATCTGTTTGACCAGGGGCAGGGACTGGAAGAGACCGAAGGCCCCGACCACCCAGTAGAGCGCGAGGCCGAGCCCTGCGACGAGAATGAGAAGCGGCGCCGAGCGCCTCATTTCGGGTCGCTTGGGTTTCTCATGGCGAGGCTGAGGCTGGTGCGCAGTCGCGAGATCGCCTGCGACAGGCGCTGGATTTCCCGCGCGCCGGTCTGCGGCAGCGGCTCGTCTTCCTCGCGCAGGCTCGATCGTTCGGCGACGTCGGAAAGCTGTTGCAGCGGCCGGATGACGTGGCGTTGGAGCGGCACGGTGACCATCACCGAGACGAAGAGGAAGAGCACCACCAGCATGGCGAGGAACACGGCGACGAGTTCGTAGATCGACCGGCGCTCCTGCTCGATCGGCACGGTCAGCAACTGGACGCCGATGGTCTCGCCCTCGGTCCAGCCAAAGCCATTGGTGTCGCCGTAGATCTGGACCATTGCCCTTGGCGCCTTATCGGGCGTGGAATGGCAGACGAGGCAGGCCGGGTCGCGGATCACGATGGGCCGCGCGATGTAGAAGAGCGGGTCGCCCTCGTGATCTCTGATCCCCGTGACTTCCTTCAGGGCCGGGTCCTTGCGAAAGCCGGTGATCAGTTCGCTCTCGAAAGTGTTGGCCCGGTCGACCGGGTTTGTCGGGTTGAGCGCCACTTCGCGGTAGCTGTAATCGCCGGTATTACCGACGAATCGTTTGAAAATCGCCTGCGCGGCGAACGAGGGCACCTGTTCACGGTGAAATTCGCCGTCCGGGTTTTTCTCGAGCAAGGGGGTGATCTGTTCGACGGTGTAGGCCCGCGCCGCCAGGGCGATGCCGAGCAGGGTGCGTGCCTCATCCTCGACGTGGCGCATTGTCGCCGCGTTGTAGACCAGGAAAAACGTCCCGGAGCCGATGACGACGGCGCAGAGGAAGACCAGCAGGGTTGATCTGCGGACAATGCCCGCGATGGTCGTCACAGAGGCGTTCATGTGCGCTTTCAACGGGCTTGTCGGCCTTTTCATGTTCTGGATCAAGAGTCCAGAGCAGGAATAGTACAGGACACCTGCCAAGTCGCTAACTTTCTTCGACCGGAGCGCATGTGGACTGGAGCGCCTGGCGGAAGCGCTCGGCAGTTCTATAGATCGGCAAACCGGATGCTTTTGCCCATCGAAACCGCGGCACTGGCGGCTCGGATCCTGATCTCGCCTGGCATCTAGATGCGCAAAATGGCGCAGTTCTGTCGCGGCCGTTGTGAAACGCGATCTTCTTTGCTTGGAAAAAATGGCAATGATCCATCTCACTTCGCCGTTTGGCGCTTCTTTGCTGCCCTTGTCGACGCCGCCGAACATCCGCTGGAACTATCGAGCACGGCCCACTGACGAGGCCGATCCGCAGAGGTAACGGACTGACTTATAGGTTTTTCATACCGCGCCGGGGGCAAGAGCAGGAAGCCAATTGGCAACTCCAGGTTGGCAAGCATTACCGCGCCGGCGCGAAAACAGCTGCAAATTCGCGCCGCCAGGCCAGTGTTGACGGAGCGCCTCCGACGGCGCAGCATCAAGAACATGACGACAGCCCCCGCCCTTCCTGCACTGCTGCTCGCTCTCGGAGCGCTGGCGGTGTCCGGGGTGGCCGCGTGTCCGGCGACGCCCGGGCCTCTCGCCGTCTACGTCGGGACCTACACCGACGGCACCAGTCGGGGCATCTACCGACTCACCTTCGACGCCGCTACCGGCACGCTGACGCGCCCGGTCCTCGTTGCCGAGACGAAGAACCCGTCGTTTCTGGCGCGCCACCCGAGCGGGCGTTTCCTCTACGCGGTCGGCGAGGTGTCGACTTTCAAGGGTGCGAAGACGGGCGTCGTGAGCGCGTTCGCGATCGATCCGAAGACTGGTGACCTCACGCTCCTGAACCAGCAACCGTCGGAGGGCAGCGGTCCCTGCCACCTGCTCGTCGACCACGACGGACGCAAGGTCCTGGTCGCCAACTACGGTGGAGGAAGCGTGGCCGTCCTGCCTATCGACGCCGACGGTCGGCTGCGGCGCGCAACGGCCGTACGGGTCCACGAGGGCTCGGGTCCGAACAAAGGCCGGCAGGACAAGCCGTACGCCCACGGCATCTACCTCGACGCTGCGGAGCGATTCGCCTTCGCCCCCGACCTCGGTGCCGACCGGATTTTCATCTACCGCTTCGACGCCGCCAAGGGCACCCTCGAGCCCCACGGTGCGGCACCGCTCGACGCGGGTGCCGGCCCGCGCCACCTGAGCTTCCACCCAACCGGGAAGTACCTGTACGCAATCAACGAGCTCCGCTCGACAGTCGCCGTGTTCGCCTACGACGCCGAGAAGGGAAGCCTCTCGCGGCTCCAAACGCTGAGCACCCTCCCCGAGGGCTTCGCCGGGAAAAGCTGGACGGCCGAGGTCGCCGTGTCGCCCGACGGTCGATTCGTCTACGGGTCGAACCGCGGCGACGACAGCCTTGCCGCCTTCCGCGTGGACGACGGCACGGGCCGCTTGACCCGCGTCGGCCACGCGCCGGTCGGCGGCAAGGACCCCCGGCACTTCGTCATCGACCCAAGCGGCCACTACATACTCGCCGCCGACCAGGGGTCGGGCCGCATCACCGTTCTGCGCCTCGACCCCGCGACTGGTTTGCCCGTATTGACGGGCGCTGCGGTCGAACTCGACAAGCCTGTGGTCCTCCTGCCCGTGCCGGCGTGCTGACGGCACACGATGCCCACTTCGCTCGATCCAAAACTCGTTTGCGGCCTCGCCCTGGCCCTCATCATCGGCTCTCGCGTCGGGATGGCGCCTGCGACAGGCAAGGCGCTGTCGGCAAACGTCGGCATCGGCAGCGTCGGCACCCAAATTATCTTATCGCTGATCGGCGCCGGTTTTTTAAAGCACGCGTTAGTAAATCGCGTCAACAAGCACAGTAAACGGCTTGACTTGAACATCCCGTTTGGCGTCCTGAGCCTGGTGGCAATTCGGAGTCATCGAAGCATAGTCCAGAGAGGGCGCAACAAATGAAGCCATCAACACTGTCTGCAGATCCGCTTCACAGGCCAAACCCGTTTCGCTTTGGCCTGCTCTTGATCGTTGGAATTTCCCAAATCCTGATCTCGACTGCGGCTTATGGCCACGGTTACATGACCTACCCCAAGTCACGTGCCATGGAACAAATGCGGGACCAGGAAAAAGCATGGCCGATCGCGGGTATCAAGGCAAAACTCAGGCGAGAATCTTGTCTCGGACTGAAGTTCAACAAGAAATTCACCGAGGTCACACCCGGCCCCTTACAGCTCAAACTCCTATTCCCTGACGGAGCAAATCACGTCGGACATTGCTACGTCTATTTGCTTGACCCCTTTAATCCTGGCCAGAAGGTTCAGATTGGCGAAATGAATGATTGCGCTCGCTCAGATCACCCTGCCTCGGGAAAGAAAGGGCACGACATCATTGGCCATATGCCGGTGACGATCCCACGGAAACTCCCTTGTGACCCGTCACACTGCGTGCTGCAATGGGTTTGGATTGCCAGCCAAAATGGCGCCACGCATCCGGAGCATTTTGAGCACTATGATAACTGTGCCGACCTGCGAATCACCGGAGCCGAAAAGGACGCCGCAAAGCCTGCGTCGGCGCCGCTGACTTCACCCGCTTCTGAAGCACTTCCTCTGCCAAGGCCGCGTTCGGCATCCTGAGCCTGGTGGCACCCCGGAGTAATCGAACAATAGTCCAGAGAGGGCGCAACAAATGAAGCAATCAAGACGGTCTGCTGGTCCGCTCCGTAGCCGAATAGCGATTCGGTTTGGCCTACTCGTGATGTTGGGAATTTTCCAAAGCCTGCTGGCGACTGCAGCGCATGCGCACGGGTACATGACCTACCCCAAGTCACGTGCCATGGAACAAATGCCGGGCCAGCAAAAATCCTGGCCTATTGCTGGTGTAAAGGAAGAACTCCGAAGAGAACCTTGTCTCGGACTCAAGTTCAACAAGAAATTCACCGAGGTCACACCCGGCCCGCTACAACTCAAGCTCCTGTTCCCTGACGGAGAAAATCACGCGGGATATTGCTACGCCTATTTGTTCGACCCCTTGACGCCTGGCAAGAAGGTTCAGATTGGGGAAATGGTGAACTGCGCTGGCTCGGCCCACCCCGAGCCAGGAAAGAAGGGGGAAGATATCGCTGGCCATATGACGGTCACGATCCCCCGAGAACTCCCTTGTGACCCGTCACACTGCGTGTTGCAATGGGTGTGGATTGCTACCCATATGGACGCTACGAATCCGGAGCATTATGAGCACTATGATAGCTGTGCTGACCTGCGGATTTCCGGATCGGAAAAGGAGACTGCAAAGCCTGCGCCGGACGCGGCTGCCGCACTGCCCGTGCCACCACCGCCCGCGGCTGCCGCTGCCCCACCCCCTAAATCGCCCGCCGCTGCCGCGCGGCCAGTGCCAGCAGCATTGCCCACTGTTGCTCCGTCACCGCCATCGCCGCCCACTGCCGCCGCTGCCCCGCCCCCTAAATCGCCCGCCGCTGCTACACCGCCCTCTGCCGCTACCCCGCCTCGGATATCACCGTCAGTTGCTCGACACCCAGATATCGCTGTCGGCGAGACATATGTTCGACAGATGATCGCCGACGCCAGGGTCGACGGCGGCGCCGGCAAGGAGACGGCCATTCTTGCGACAAAGCGTCGTATTGAACAGCTCAACCTGGCAAAGTCCTCGCCGGCTGGCGCGCAAGGGCGCGCACGCGCGGAAAACAAACGAGGCGTCGAATATCTCCGCAATGGACAACTCGCCGAGGCCATCCAGGCTTTTGAAGCCGCCTACCAACTCAATTCCACCAATGCGGAAATCGCCGCGAATTTGGGCTATGCGCATTTCCGCAATAACGATCCCCTTGCGGCAGAACCGTTGCTTCTTCTGTCGCTGGTTTTCGAGCCGGGGCGAGCAATGTCTTGGGCCAATCTGGGCCAGAGCCAGGCAAAACAGGGGAAGCTCGACGAAGCGATCGCCTCTTGGGCGCTTTTCTATCGATTTTCTCAAAACCGCGATAGCAGCATCCAGTTCTTGAAGAAAATGACTCTGGACGAGGATTCAAAGATGCGCGAGGCTGCCAAACAGGCACTGCAGGCGACCACCAAAATCGCGGCGTCTGGGCCTGTCAAAAATCAGGCCAAGCCGTGACAGCGATGCAGATGGAGCGGCCGCTCGCTGAGGGAAGGGCTGCGTCCCTTGACAAGTTTCGACACGCAGCAGACCTGGCGGAGTAAGCGGGCTCAGACGCCGGTTGTCGATGCCATGCGTACAATCGGCCGCAAGCGGCCGGTTGCGGCAGGACTACAATGCCGCCGTTCAGACGCCCTCGGCATATGCGGGAGTGCCAAATTCAAGTCAAACACTCTCTTTCTCGGCTACCGCAACCTGAGGCACTATTGCGGCCAGCACAGCGACACTCGCTGGCAAAGTAACTGGCGACCAGGCAAGAACCGAAGGGGCGATTCATTGATGGATGCGCCTGCCCCCTTTTTATTGGGCTCCGTATCGCGCAATCTACCCGTCACGTTACGGAGTTAACGGCACCGGATCAGTTTGACCTTTTGGTTCTTTTCAAGCCGGTAGCTACGTACGATGGCCTCGTCGTCGATCCGCACGCGAAGCTCGAGTACGGTTCCAAACACGCGACCATCATAGGTGGCGGCACGCGTCGTTGCGGTCCCAGCGGCCATTTCGGGTCCGGCATGATGCGCTGTGTGGGCACCACGAGCGGTGAACTGGCCCTGCGAATCAATCCGCAGCGGCTCGTTGATCGAACCTGAGCCGCAGTCATAGTCGAGTTTACCGCCCTGCACGTCGAGGATGAGGTTTAGGCGATCGCCACCCCAGGCGCCGACCACGGGGCCTGGGACTTCTGCTGCCTCACTAGCGGTTGCGACCAGCGATCCTCCGATAATCGCGACCGCCAGCACATGGCGAATGAAAGAGTAGAACTCAGGTGTCCTCACGGCAAGAAGCATGAAAGACAGAAAGCGAGTTTCACGCCGCGCCTCTTTTTTCGTCGTTGGCAGGAGATGTCAGCAATATCCTATGTGGAAACACCCGTCGTCGGCTGGCCGCGCCGCGTCGAAACCGTCGCCAGCGCCAGGCCAAGGAGCACCAGAAGGTAGGTCTCGGGTTCGGGAACGGCGGTAGACTGGGTAAAAGCGATCTTGGCGATGTAGGTGTTCCAGATCGCTCGCTCGGTGGTCGTGAAGTTCGGGATGACCGCCCATTCACTCGCATATTCACCGATCGCAAAGAAATCGTGGTGGTTCGTCGGATCGAAGGTGACCGCGCTGTAATCGCCCCATCGCTCCCGGCAGTCAGCCGGGTTGGTGCGAGTACCGCAGTGGTAGTCGCTGATTCCACTGACGCGCAGCAGCATGTCGGAACCCTGCTGGTCGAGCCCGCCAATGCCGTCGACCAGGAAGGCTCGTGCGAGGAAGCTGATGTTGCCGTCGGCCAGGCCGTCGCCGTTGCTGTCGTCCGTCTGGAAGCCTGACCGGTTGTAGCCGATCACCGCTTCGCCGAATTCGTTAACCGCGATGGAGCCTTCATAGTAGTCGTACCCGCCGCCACCGATGAAGCCCTGCCCGATCAGCGATCCGCTGAGGGCGTCGACCACCGACCAGCGAACGCCCGAATGACCTAAGTCATTCGGATTTTCAACGGTGATCGCCGAGTACAACTTGCCGTTGAGTTGCGCCACATTGGCGCTGATCCGCGGACTCAACAGGTCGACCACCTGGCTGCCGTCGGGCTGACGTCCTCCGTCGCCGTAGTAAGCGTAGTGGGAGCCGGTGATGGTCGCCGACGCGGACTGCGTGGCAGCGGCACCGTTCACGCCGCTCAGCCGATAGAAAACCTGAGCGTCGGAAACCTTGCTGTCAGCCATGACTGCTGCGGTATTGGTCGGATTGCCCTGCCAGTTGAGCGCCGCCTGGATCGCGAAGCCGTTGTTCGGACCGGCCGCCGGCGTGGTGAGGGTCGTCATGTCGGTCAAGGTCGGCGCACCGCCGAACAGGCCGGTTTTCGGGATCACGAACACGCTGGTGCCGGTGAAGGTGTCGCTGGAGTTGAAGTTGTTGGTGCCGATGTAGACACCCTTGTTATCCAGGGACAGGGTCGGGTAGTCCAGCGTGGTGCCGACCACACCCGTGATCCGGGTGGATTGCCACGGCCCCAACGCGTTCGCATTGCTGGATACCGCGATATTGACCGTGTTGCCCGTTGGGCCGAAGCCACTGACGATCCAGCGATTGGTGTAATGGTCGAACAACACGCGCTGGTCACCCCCGGCGCCGCCAGGCTGTCCGGCGGCCGCCCAGAATGCCGCCATATTCACGCTCGATTGCACGGCACCGGTGTTCTTGTCATAGATCCGGATGCTGCCGTTGCTGGTTTCAAGAAACTGCGTGGTTCCCACGGCGCCCATCGTATCGGGCGGACGGAAGCACTGGCCCAACGCGCAATTGATGAGCTGCGACCCACCTTCAAAACCGCTCGACACGATGACCGATGCCTCGGCCGCGCCCGCAGTCAGAAGCGGTAACACGGAAACGAAGGCGACTGCGAGTTTGGTTCGACGCCGTATCGGGGCGCGCTTGGGCGCAAATGACATCATGGCTATCCCTCCGTTTGGTGGTATTGACGAACTCCAGGGGCTATCGGGAAACTGCCGATCACCTGGGGCGCAGCAACGATCACACGTCACTGCGCCGAAATGTCTACGAGGTTACGTTTTCCAAAAAAAGGCGATCAACAACGACGCTGTCCGTGCAAACCTATCTCGTCCGATCCCGGTTGAGAGCCGAAGCAAGAAATAGACCATTGCTACTTGCTGTTATTAATTCAAGGCGCTGCAGTTGTTTGCCGATCAAACCGATGGTGGACTGTAAAATTCTTCGACACGGATGCGAGGCCGGCAATGTGCTTGGCGCGACATGCTTGGCGCGAGCAGCGCCAGAACTGAGCACCGCCAAGTGCCAGTGGCTCCGCGTCACGCCGAGCTCTTGCCGCTCCATTTGCACCATCTGATCGCGGCTAGACCCTGCGCCGGGAAGTGATACGCGACCGGTCGGGCCCGAGGCAACAGGCGCTATCGCACGTCGACGTACCGGCGAAAGACGAAAGCGCCGATCGTCCCGGTGGCGCGCACGCTCAGGGGTGAATCGACACCCGAAGCGGTACCCCAAGTCGACGCTCCCGCCGACCACCTCCTGCAGGAGCATGACCTTAGCGGCGGCTGACGGCCGGCCGCTTCTCGAGAATCACCAGCGCTATGCCGCCGAGAATGGCGACCGACGACAAGGTCAGGCGCAGCGTCAGCGGTTCGCCAAGAAAAGCGATTCCGCCCAGCGCGGCAATCACCGGGACGCTGAGTTGCACCGTCGCGGCGTTGGTCGCGGGCAAAGCCGGCAAGGCCGTGTACCAAATCGCGTAGCCGACCCCCGAGGCGAGCGCGCCGGACGCGAGCGCGTAGCAGACACCGGCGCTGTCCAGCGACGCGGCGTTCAGCGTCAAGGCGCTGAATGCGCTCAAGGCGACGGCGATCGGCACCGCGCGCAGGAAGTTGCCGGCCGTGACCCGCGTCGGGTCGCCGCCCGACTTGCCGCGCAGGGAATAGACGCCCCAGGCGACACCGGCACCAAGCATCAACAAGGCGCCACTCAGCGGCGGCGCCGAGAGCCCCGGCAGCAGGAGACCGAGGAGGCCGGCGAGCGCCAGCAGCAGGCCGACGACTTGCCAGCGCAGCAGACGTTCGCCGCGCAGCAGACCGTGACCGATCATCGTCGCCTGCACCGCGCCAAAGAGCAGCAGCGCACCGGCGCCGGCCGGCAGGCTCCGATAGGCGAAGGAGAAACCCGCGGCGTAGGCGAACAGCGCCAGCGCCGACAGCCAGTTGCCGCCGCCGACCCGGCTGCCGGCACGCAGGCGCACCACCAGCACCAGCATCAGCGCGCCGGCAATCAGACGGATCGTCGTGAAGCTGGCGGCGTCGATGCTGGTATGCTGGAGAGCGGCCCGGCAAAGCAGTGAATTGCCGGCAAAGGCGATCATCGCCAGCACCGTCAGGGCCATTACGCGTGGGCTGGGCATCGTGGGTCCTCGCTCGATCGATTCCAGCAGGTGGCCGTGCCGCACTCATTCGGCTGCGCGCGACGCCGACGGCGAGGCCGTGCCGCGTCGTGTGCGAGCGGCGCATCAGGCGCCAGCATTTTGCAGATGCTCTTCGTTGAGCCAATCGGCGCGTCGCGCTGCCGGCCGCTCGTGCAGCCGTTCGACGTAGGCGGCAAAGCAGGGCCGTTTTTCGATGGTACCGAACTGCAAGCCCCAGCCAAGCTGCGAGCCGAGGTACACGTCGGCGGCAGTAAATTGCTCGCCGCAGACGTAGGGTCCTGGCTGCAGCGCGTGTTCGAGGACGTCTAGCGTTTGGCCGTAACTGCCGAAGCCGACAAAGCCGCTCTTGCCATCAGGAACTTGCCAGTCAAGCGCCCTGGCAGTCACGGCCAGCTCAAGCGGGCCGGCGGCAAAGAACAGCCAGCGGAAGTAGGCCGCACGGGCGGGATCGTTGGCTGCCGGCAGCAAGCCCCGCTCTGGAAAACGGTCGGCAAGGTAGGCGCAGATGGCGGCCGTTTCGGTGAGCAGCGCGCCACCGTGCCTGAGCGCTGGGACCTTGCCCATCGGATTCACCGCCAGATAGTCGGCGCTCTTCATCGCCGGCCCGAACTCCAGCCAGACCGTTTTATAAGGCGCGCCGACCTCTTCAAGCATCCAGTGGGCAACACGCCCACGTGACTGCGGGTTGGTGTAGAAAACGATATCGCTCATCGTGGCACTCCTCCTGGGATGGATTGTGACGGCTATGGCAGCGGCGCAGAATGGCGAACAGGCGCCGCCGACGACGGCACGTCGGAAGCGATTTACGCGATCGCCGTGGCGGGCGTCATCTTGCCGTACACGCGGCGGTCTGCATACCTGCACGCGACGTGGCCAGGCTGACCAGCCAGAGCGGCGCGATCGCGCCGCACCGACAAGGTGCCAGCGGCCGATTGCCTGGCTCACAACGATAGGCGTAGACTCCCGTTCCGGCACCTTCGCCGGCCCGGCGCCCGGCGCTCGACTGGCCGCCGCCAGGAACCTTCAGAAGCGTCCGTTTCAACATCGAGGCTCATCAGCATGCGACAACTTTCCCCCAGCGGCCAGCAGGCCATCGACGATATCGCTCAGCGCCATGGCTTCAGTGCCAACGCCGTGCTGAGCATGCTCGAGTCGGTGATCAACGGCAACGGCAGCATGGCGCAATTCTCGCATCCCGAATTCTCCGGCTCGGGGCAATGGATGCGTGGCGGCATGATCATGGTCTCGAACCTGTTCGACAACCATCTCAAGGGGCGCATCGACGCGCTGTGCAACGAACTCGCGACACTCGTCGCCCAGCAGCCCGATCTGATCCGCAGTGGTAGCTTCCAGTCGCAAAGCCAGGGCGGCCAGGGCGCCTGGAACACCGGCCAGGAGCAGGCCAGTTTCGGCGGTGCTCAGCAACACGGATCGGCGTCGGTCGGGCCGGTCAGCCTGTTCGTGCCGCCGGCGCCGGGTACCTCGGGCGACTGGTGGCCCGGCGACCTGCGCCATCCGAACAGCACCGGTGCGCAGAACGGCGTTCGCTATGCCCACTTCGCGCAAGCGCGACGCCTGGCGATCGACGTCGGCGGCACGGTCACCGTCTATGACACGCTCGACCACCAGATCGGCGGCTTCTCGCAGCAGCAATCGATCGGCGGCACGCTGAGCTTCTCGAGCCAGCATGGCTTGATCGACGTCGCCAGCCTGCCGGTGCTTTCGTCGACCGGGCAGGCAGCCAAAGCCCCTTCGCCGTCGCTACCCGCGACAGCCGCGACACCATCGACAGCGCCCGAGGCGCCTCGCTATCAGAGCGTGCCGCAGGACACGACGCCACCGCCGGCTCGCGACCAGGACATCTTCGCGGTAATCGAAAGACTGGCCGACCTCAGAGCCAAGGGCATCGTCAGTGACGAGGAATTCTCGGCCAAGAAGACGGAATTGCTGAGCCGCCTCTGAGCGATTTTTGCAGCTGCGGTGGGCGACGCCATGGTGAGTGCGCATCAGCAGGCGTTGGTGGTCGGCCAGCGCCGTGCTCGCCAGCGGGTCGACGGCGGTCATCGCCACGCCACCTCGGCGCCTGCTGCGGCTTTGCGGAACAAGGACTGCGCGCGTACTATCGGCGACAAGCCGAGCTTGGCGACGTCCAGTAGGCAAGCAGCACCGCGCAATAAGCGGCGATGAGGCGGCCGGCACGGCAGCGCTTCTTCCTCGCATCACCCGAGCAAGAACTGGCCCTGACCTCGGGTCAAAGCAAGGCGCCGACCAGGCGAAACCGAGGTCGGTGCCAAGACACCCAGCGGAGTAAACCTCATGCTCGACTACGCGACATTCATGCAAAGCTTCGCCGTCCTTTGGGCGGTGATCGATCCCATCGGCAGCGTACCGGTCTTCATCTCGGTCACGCAGGGAATGGCAGCGGCCAGGCGAAAGCAGATCGCCGGCCGCGCGATCCTCGTCGCACTGGGCGTGCTGGTGTTCTTCGTCGTCGCCGGCGAACTGCTGTTGAACGCCATCAGTGTGCCGCTGAGCGCCTTTCAGATCTCCGGAGGGATCATCCTGTTCCTCTTCGCACTGACGATGATTTTCGGCGAAAGCAAGCCCGACGAAGAAAAGAAAATGGTCAGCGGCAGCAGCGATCCGTCGGTCTTCCCGCTGGCCATCCCGTCGATCGCCTCGCCCGGAGCGATGATGGCAATTGTCCTGCTGACCGACAACACGAGAAATTCGATTGCCGAGCAGGCGCAAACGACGGCGATCATGGTCAGCGTATTGATCGTCACCTACGTGCTGCTGCGCCTGGCCGAGCCGATTCAGCGCGTCATCGGCGACGCCGGCGCGAGCATCGTCAGCCGCGTGATGGGATTGATCCTGGCGTCGGTGGCGGCGAACAACGTCCTTGAGGGAATCACCCAGTACTTCAGTCTGGCGACCCATTAGGGTGCTCAAGTGCCGCGGCCAGCGCGGCGCGGCGTGAAAATCGCGGCTGCGACTTACGACTCGCTTCGGCTGAACCCGCGCTCGCTGTTAGGCAGGCGCCTGCAGAGGGCCCGGATAGTCAAAGCGCTTTCCGCTCAGCACCCCGCCAGCACACGACCTCTCGGCTTGGGGAAAAGTGCAAAGACTCTCGGCCGCGCACGGCGGCCAGCCTGACCGCAAGCAATCCAGCTCTTGGCGCGCCGTGGGCGCTGGGTTACGCTTCCGCTATCGCTATCGTCACCCCGCATCGAAAGGCTGCGTCATGTCTCACTCAACACATCCATCCCCGGCCCTCACCCGCCGGCTCGCGTGCCTGGCCGGTGCGCTGCTGCTTTCGGCCTGCGGCAAGGAAGCCGAAGTCGCTACTCCGCCAGCGGCGGCGGCGGCCAAAGCCGGCGTCAGCAGCGATGCCGACAAAGTGCTCAATGTCTATAACTGGTCGGATTACATCGATCCGGAGACGGTCAAGAACTTCGAGGCCAAGTACGGTATCAAGGTCAATTATGACGTCTTCGATTCCAACGAGGTCGTCGAGACCAAGCTGCTGGCGGGCAATACGGGTTACGACCTGGTGCTGCCATCGGCTCAGTTCATGGAACGTCAGATCAAGGCCGGCGTTTTCCAGAAACTGGACAAGTCGCTGCTGAAGAACCTCGGCAACATGGATCCGGCAATCATGCAGCGCGTCGCGCTACACGACGCCGACAACGACTATGCCGTCCCGTATATGTGGGGAACCGACGGCATCGGCTACAACGTTGGCAAGATCAAGGAGATCATGCCCGGCGCGCCAGTCGATAGCTGGGCGCTGGTGCTCGATCCAAAATACGCGGCCAAATTCAAGGATTGCGGGATCTCGATCCTCGACGCCGCGTCCGATATTCGCAGCATTGTCCTGATCTATCTCGGCAAGGACCCCAACAGCCAGGACGCCGGCGATCTGAAGCTTGTCGAAGAGCAACTGCTGAAGATTCGTCCGTACGTGCGCAAGGTCAATTCCTCGCAGTACATCGAGGACCTGGCCAACGGCGACCTGTGTATCGCCGTCGGCTATAGCGGCGACGTCCTGCAAGCGCGCGATCGCGCCCGGGAGGCCGGCAAGGGCGTGCAGATCGCTTACTCGCTGCCCAAAGAAGGCAGCATCATCTGGTTCGACATGATGGTCATTCCGGCCGACGCCAAGCATCCCCGGAACGCGCATCTGTTCATCGACTATCTGATGCAGCCCGAAGTGGCGGCGGCCAACGCCAACGCGGTTCATTACCCGAACGGCAACCTGGCCTCGGAGCCGTTCATCAAGGCCGAGGTGAAGAACGACCCAAGCGTCTTTCCCAGCGCCGAGGTGAAGGCCAAGCTGTCGCCCGAACTGGCGGTCGGCGACGACTACAATCGCCAGCTGACGCGTACCTGGACTCGCTTCCAGACCGGTCATTAGTTCACGCTGGAATTGACATGGCGTCGTCTGCAGCAGCGGCGGCCGGCGGTCGGCCGGCGTGGAACGACCCGACGGCGCAACCGTATATCCGCATCGAAGGTGTCACGAAGCGCTTCGGTGACTTCGTCGCGGTAGACGACGTCTCGCTGAACATTTTCAGGAGCGAGCTGTTCTGCCTGCTCGGCGGCTCGGGCTGCGGCAAGACCACGCTGCTGCGCATGCTCGCCGGCTTCGAGCAACCGAGCCGCGGCAAAATTTTCATCGATGGCCTCGACATGAGCGGTATCCCGCCCTACGAACGCCCGGTGAACATGATGTTTCAGTCGTATGCACTGTTCCCGCACATGAGCGTCGAACAGAACATCGGCTTCGGCCTCAAGATGGAGCACCGCCCACGCTCGGAGATCGCCGAACGCGTGGCCCAGATGCTCGCACTGGTGCGCCTCGAGGGCTTCGGCAAACGCCGGCCCGAGCAGTTGTCGGGCGGCCAGCGTCAGCGCGTCGCGCTGGCGCGCGCGCTGATCAAGCAACCCAAACTCAGATTTCCTGATCTCGGAGGAAACCGGGTTGGCACTTCAGACAAGAGTGAAGGTCATTCTTGCCCCGGTTTCCGGATGCGGAAAATCTTGCAGGGTGAGTTCCTCGAGGAGCGCGGCGATAGCGCGATCATGAGCTGGGCTGGCCATCCGGTGAATTTTGATGGTCAGGGTGTTGGCTAGCGCGTTCGGTTCGATGTCAGCGGAAGAAACGAACAATTCGCGAATGAGCGCACGTGCGTCGTCCTCCTTCTTCAAGTGGCGGCGCAATAGCGCCACCATGGCGGTCTCGGCCCGGTAGGCGACCATTTTCACGGTATCGCAGAGCATCTTGTTCAGCGGCGGCAGTTGGGTCGGTCGCTCGGCCTCGGGCAGACTGTCGATCGTCACCTTTCGGGGGCTTGCCTTGCGCGCCGCGCAAAGTCGCTTGAGCTCCTCCTGAACGGCCTGCAGTGCTTCGACAGACTCGGCGTTTTTCTGGATTTCGCCGCCGTCGTTCAAGGCCGTCCTGGCGATTGCGGCCTGCAGTTTTCTTTCGCTCTGGCGGGTTTGCCTGACGGCCTTGTCGAGTTCCCGCCAGCGGGGGTTAACGACCTGGTGAGTGCCGGGAAGAGAGTCGTCTCCGTACTCGATAAGCCCATCAATATCATAATGTTCCATCATGTACGCGAAGTAGTTTTCCTGGCACCAACGGGCGAACATCCGCCCAGCGATGGTGGTGTTTCCGAGTTGCCGGGCGGTCGTGATCACGGCTGTTTGATGTCCCGTCTGGGTCAGCCGACGAACTTCGCTCACGGCCAGGCTGCCATCGCCTGTGCCGAGTCGGGTTTCGCGCATGGCGAGTTTCATCCCGGTGCTGCCGCCTGCCGGCAGATGGACTTCCTGTTCCTGAAACACCTCTTCGGACCAGAGGTCCTTGACGTTCTTGCGGTAGGTCAGTGCGCCGATGCGCTGTTTCCAGAGTCTGCCGAGGAGACTCTGGGTGGCCCCTTCCCGATCGAAGACCATGACAAACCGGTGCAGGGTCGGGTCGGCGTCCAGTTCGGCCGGCGTCGGCTGTCCCGGGACAATCTCCAGCAGTTGGGGGACGATGTCCTTGAGCAGGGTCTCGGCGAGTCCGTCATTGAGCGGCTGCGAAACCACAAAGAACGGGCGACCCAGGGCATCGTTAACCCAGTAGTCGGTGGTGCCCCGCAGGCACAGGCGTTCGCGCGAGACGTAGCGCTTCGACAGCCTGGCCTGCTCGCCGTGATACACCCGAACATGACCATCGACATACAGGTAACCCGCTTCTTCTGGCTCGCTTTCCATCCAGAGCTTCGCGAGATCCCGCATCCAGGCTGCCGGGTCACCCGTCTTGGCCAGCAGATGGACCTTTTCCCGCAGGGTGCGGACTTCCGGTACCCGGTCCAGGCCGATGACTTTGCCGAGTTCTCCGGGCGAGGTTTGTCGCAGATGTTCCGGCCGCTTGATTCGCCCCAGGGCCATGAAGCCGAGGACGAGAAGGATGTGCAAGGCGCTGTAGAATCCCCGGGGCAGCTTGAGATGGCGATCCAGGCCGGTCAGTAGCCCGTTCGCGCACAAGGCCGGCAAGCCGGCCAACAGCCCCCCCATCGCCACATCGTGGCTCGCTTCGAAGCGCGTCGTCGCACCGGTCGCCAATCCCAGCGCCGTTTGGATCCGCTCGTCGGCGCGCGTGCAGGCGGTGCCCATCCCCGCGGCGGCTTCCGCATCCGCCCGGCTGCGCTCACTCTTGGTGCTCGCCGCTTCCAACTCCCCTGCCTCTTGCGGCAAGGCGGCCAACTGCGGCACGCCCTGGCGCCGGATCGCCTTGCGCAGCGTCGACTCCTGGACGCCCACCTGCCGTGCCACTTCGGCAGGACGCTTTCCCTCGCTCAACAGCCGCGCGCATTCGGCACTCTTGTCCGGCGTCATGATCCGCGGCCGGCTCGCCGCCGCCGGTCGAAAGAAAGACGATGGCCCGGCTTTGCGGCTTTGTCCCACCCAGTTCATCAGCGTGCGGTGCGGGATGCACAGCGGTGGCCTTTCCAGTTCGACCGCCTTGACGTGCCCGTTCTCCATCAGGCTGGTCAGAGCGAACCTGCGGCCAGCGTCGTCTCCTACGGGGTGCGAGAAGTAATTGTCTCCCCCAACAAAGTAGATCGCTTGGCCATCCTTCTCCAGAATCGCCAACCCTTCTCCCACTTTCTGCGCACCATCCGGAAACCCTGGAAGCCACGATTGCCTCAACGTCTGCTCCTCCTTGCACTCCTAGCGAAGCTTGGTTTATGCCATAAGAAAATCATGGCCGTCAAAATAAAGTGCCACGTGCAATTCCGGAATTCTATCTACATTCCCGGCCGGGATCAGGAAATCTGAAACTACTGCTGCTCGACGAACCGCTGGCGGCGCTCGACAAGAAGCTGCGCGAGCACACCCAGTTCGAACTCGTAAATCTGCAGGAGCAACTGGGAATCAGCTTCGTCGTCGTCACCCACGACCAGGAAGAGGCAATGACCCTGTCGTCGCGGATCGGCGTCATGGAGCACGGCCGGATCGTGCAGGTCGGCACGCCCAGGGAGATCTACGAGTTTCCCGGCAACCGCTTCGTCGCCGAGTTCATCGGTTCGGTCAACCTCTTTGCAGGTCGGCCGAGCGCCGATCAACCCGGGCAAACGACGATCACCTGCCACGAACTCGAGCGACCGGTACTCGTCGCCCGCGGCGACGACCCGCCGCCGCAAGGCCAGGTTTGGGTGGCGATCCGCCCGGAGAAGATGCAGGTATCGCTGGCACCGCCGCAAACGGCCGCCAACTGGACGCAGGGCGTGGTCAAGGAGATCGCCTATCTGGGCGACCTGTCGGTCTTCCTGATCCGTCTCCGGTCGGGCAAGACGGTGCGCGTGACGCGTCCCAACGTCAGCCGCTTCGACGACCAGGGAATCACCTGGGAACAGGAAGTGTACGTGCATTGGCGCAACACCAGCCCGCTGGTGATCAGCGCATGAAGGCCGACGCGACGCCAGGCGAGCGCCTGGCCGGCGCCGTCCGGACGCAGCTCGGCGCACTCGTGGGGCTGCCACCGTGCCGCTGGGCACGAACGCAACTCGCGCGCCGCGGGCTGAGCGGTCGCACGGCGGTGATCGCGGTGCCCTACCTGTGGCTGCTGCTGTTCTTCCTGGTGCCCTTCGCGATCGTCCTGAAGATCTCGTTTTCGGAAGCGCAGATCGCCATGCCGCCGTACCAGCCGCTGCTGCAATGGGCCGGCGACCGGCTCGCCGACATCCGGCTGAACGTCAATCCCGGCAACTACCTGTACCTCGTCGAAGACAGCCTGTACCTGCGCGCCTTCGCCAACTCGGTGCAGGTGGCCGCCATCTCGACGCTGGCCGCGCTGTTGATCGGCTATCCGCTGGCGTATGCCATCGCCCGCAGCGACACGCGCTGGCGCGGCATCCTGCTGATGCTGGTCATCCTGCCCTTCTGGACGTCGTTCCTGCTGCGCGTCTACGCCTGGATCGGCATCCTCAAGAACAATGGCCTGCTCAACAACCTGCTGCTCTGGCTGGGCGTCATCGACCGCCCCATCGTCATGCTGCAGACCGATTTCGCGACCTACCTGGGAATCGTCTACGCCTACCTGCCGTTCATGGTCATGCCGCTGTATGCAAATCTGGAGAAGATGGACCTGACGCTGCTCGAAGCCGCCGCCGACCTCGGTTGCCGACCGCTGCGCGCCTTCATCGGCATCACCCTGCCCTTGTCGCTGCCGGGCATCGTTGCCGGCTGCATGCTGGTCTTCATCCCGGCGGTCGGCGAGTACGTGATCCCGGCGCTACTCGGGCCAGCGGACTCGCTGATGATCGGCAAGATCCTGTGGACCGAATTCTTCAACAACCGCGACTGGCCGGTCGCCAGTGCCGTCGCCATCGCCCTGTTGCTGCTCCTCGTCGCACCGATCGTGTACTTCCAGCGCGTGCAGGGACGGCAGGCCGGAGAGCGGGCGTGAACTCGAAGACCTCGCTGGCGAGACTGTCGTTCCTGCTCTTCGGTTTCGCCTTCCTGTACATCCCGATCGTCTCGTTGGTCGTCTACTCGTTCAACGAGTCGCGACTGGTGACCGTCTGGAGCGGCTTCTCGACCGAGTGGTACAGCCGGCTGTTCGACAACGAGCAGATTCTCGAAGCCGCCTGGCTGTCGCTGCGCATCGCGGCGGTCAATGCCACCGGCGCAACGATCCTCGGCACGCTGGCCGGCCTGGCGCTGGCGCGCTTCGGTCGCTTTCGCGGCCGCACGCTGTTGTCCGGAATGAGCACCGCGCCGCTGGTGATGCCCGAAGTGATTACCGGCCTGTCGCTACTGCTACTGTTCGTCGCCACCGAACAGGCCTTCGGCTGGCCCGCTGGCCGCGGCGTCAGCACCATCACCATCGCGCACATCACGCTGACGCTGTCGTACGTGACAGTGATCGTGCAATCGCGCCTGGCGTCGCTCGACGTCTCGCTCGAAGAAGCGGCGATGGACCTCGGCGCGCGACCGGCCAGCGTCTTCATGCGGGTGACGCTGCCGATCATCTCGCCGGCGCTGATTTCCGGCTGGCTGCTGGCGTTCACCATTTCGCTCGACGACCTGGTGATCGCCAGTTTCGTCTCGGGCCCGGGCGCGAGCACGCTGCCGATGGTGATCTTCTCGAAAGTGCGGCTGGGCGTCAGTCCGGACATCAACGCGCTGGCGACGATCATGGTCGCGCTGGTGACCCTCGGTGTCCTGATCGCCGGCCTGGTGATGCTGCGCCGGGACCGCGCCCGTCAACGCGACATGCAGATGGCGCTGAGATCGGATGCTTCGTGAGCCGGCGGATCGCTGCCGAAAGGGCTTCCATCGGCGCGCAGACGCCTATTCAAGGGCTCGGCCAAGCGTGATTCATTGGACGAACGCTCGCTGCTCAGGCGTTCGCCGGCGCTCTCCGTACCCTCGTCTCCGCGAGTTGGCCGAGCGCGCCGTTGACTGAGTTGCCGAGAAGAACCATGATGGTTCCATTTCGGTTGGAGAGACGCATGCCGACGACCCTTACCCTGAAGAACATCCCGGACACGGTGTATGAGCGTTTGAAGCATTCCGCAGAAACGCACCGCCGCAGTCTGAACAGCGAGGCGATTGTCTGCCTGGAGGCCGTGCTACTGCCTGCCAGGCAGACACCCGACGAGAGACTGGCGCAAGCGCGTGCGCTACGAGGCGCATTGCTGCACGACAAGTTCCGAGCGCCAGATATCGACGTGGAAAAGCGCCAGGGCCGCCCATGATTGTGGCTGACACCAACATCATTGCTTATCTCTACCTGCCGAGCGAGTTCACTGCCGCCGCCGAAGCATTATTCGAGCGCGACCATGAATGGGCGGCGCCGATCTTGTGGCGGAGCGAATTCAGAAACATCCTGGCCGGCTACATGAGGCGAAAAGCGCTCACCTTTGAGCAGGCCATGAGCATACAGCAGGCCGCCGAAGACCTGCTTGATGGTCTGGAGTTCGAGGTTGTCTCGACCGATGTCCTTGAACTCGTGAAGACCAGTGATTGCTCCGCATACGACTGCGAATTTGTTGCGCTGGCAAAGAAGCTCGATACCAGGGTCGTGACCATGGACGGCAAGCTTCTCCGTGCGTTTCCTGGGCGTACCACCCCACTAATTGCTGGCTAGAAGGAAAGGAAAAGGGGTAGTGCTCACGTTGCGGCATTCCACTGCGACGCTTCGCAGATTTGCCGCGAAATGGCAGCCGATCTCGGCCATCGTGTGGACCCCGGACAGACAGGCTTCCACCATCCCTGAATTTCACGCAGGGCTGCGCTATTGATAGTCGTCCGGTAGGCAGGCGGCTATAGCCCCGTGTTACGCATCGGCAATCGCCAGACCACCGACACTGCACGCGATGCCGAGTTCGGCGAAGTCCCACCCATCTTCGCCGCTATACCTTCAACTCGATTGGCGCGAGGTCATCGCCAGGAGGCAGAACCCGCCCGATGCACGCCGCCTTTTCGTAACCCAGCGACCGCAGCGCCTCTACGCAGTCGCTGGCTCGCTCGGCCGGCACGCTGGCCAGCAGGCCGCCGGCGGTTTGCGGGTCGAAGAGCAGCAGGTAGTTGGCGTGCGCGCGGCCTTCCTCCTGGTTGCGCAGGGCGCGGCGCAGGCGCACGTTCGCCGGCTGCAGCGAACTGAGGATACCCGCGGCGCTGGTGTCGACGGCGCCATCGAGAACCGGCAGGGCGGCCAGGTCGAGCTCGGCATCGACGCCGGACGCGCGCGTCATCTCGAGCAGATGGCCAAGCAGGCCGAAACCGGTGAGGTCGGTGCACGCCGTCGCACCGTGCTCGCGCAGGCAATTGGCGGCGCGGCGGCTGGACAGGTCCATCGACGCCAGCGCATCGTCGATCCAGCGCCCCCTGGCCTGCAGCCGGGCGTGCGCGGCGAACAGCGTGCCGGTGCCGATCGGCTTGCTGAGGATCAGGTTGTCGCCGGGGCGCATGCCGCCCTTGCACATCACGCCTGCCAGCTTTTCGTCGATCAGACCGTTGATGGCGAAGCCGAGCGCCAGTTCGACGCCCTCGCCGCTGTGGCCACCGACCAGCGCACAGCCGGCCTCATTGAGCACTTCGACGGCGCCGGACATCATCTGCAACAGCGTTTCCTCGACCTTTCTTTCGAGTCCGGGCGGCAGCGTGGCGATGGCCGTCGCCGTCTGCGCCTCGGCGCCCATGGCAAAGATGTCGCCGAGCGCGTGGTTGGCGGCGATGCGGCCGAACAACCAGGGATCGTCGATGAACGCGCGAAAGAAATCGACGGTCTGGACGATGGCCTTGCCCGATGGCACGCGCACGATAGCCGCGTCGTCGGGCGCGTGCAGGCCGATCAGCACGTCTTCGTGCTCTATCGGGTGCACCGCCGCCAGCGCCCGCGACAACACACTGGCGCCGACCTTGGCGCCGCAGCCACCGCAGCGCATGGCGACCGCCGAGATCGCCTGCGCCGCTTCGGCCTGATCGAGTGGCAGCTTGGCCACTACGCCTGACGGCCTGGCGAGCATTGACGGCAGATCATTGAAACGCGCCATGAAGCGTCGGTCGACCCAGTCCTTCCAGCGCCACACCCAGCCGCCCTTGAAATGGAGAAAGCCGCGCGAGGCAATGGCGTAACGGTCGCCGGTACTGATCAGCGCCAGCCAGCGCGCCTGCGGCCGGTACGAGCGCAGCGGCTGCCCGAGCAGCGAGCGACGCAGGTTGTCGGCCAGCGGCCGGCCCTGGCGAACGGCGAAGACACCCGCTTTCTCGAGCGGCGCGTCGACCATCGCCGCGCAGTCGCCAGCGGCAAAGACCTGCGCATCATCGACGCTCTGCAGGCTGGCGCGGACCTGCACGAAGCCGCTGTCGTCGAGCGCCAGGCCGGTAGTGCGCAGCCAGGCAGCAGCGCCGGCCTGCGTCACCCAGACGATCTCGTCGGCGGACAGCGTCTCGCCCGATCGGGTGCGTAATTGACCGTGGCTGACCTCGCTGACCTCGGCGGCGCGATGAACGACGACGCCACGCGCGGCCAGCACGCGCTCGAAGCTCTGCCGCACGCGCGCGTTGTGGGTGGGCAGGATGTCGCGTTCGGCGGAAAAAAGGTGGAAGTGCAGCTCGTCGGGATTACGTCCCAGGGCGCGTAGCTCGTTGCGCAGGCGATACTGCATGGCCAACGTCAGTTCGACACCACCGGCGCCGGCGCCGACCAGCGCAATGGTCGTCTCGCCGGCGTGTCGGCGAACGCGCTCGAGCAAAGCCAGCCAGCGATCGTTGAAGCGGCGGATCGGCTTGACGGGAAGCGCGTGTTCGGCGGCGCCGGCGACGCGATCGACCGCCGGCATCGAGCCGACGTTGATCGAGACACGGTCGTAGGCGACCGGTGGCCGCCGCGCACAGAGCACCTTGCGCTGCGTCCGCTCGAGACCGACAACCTCGTCCTGGTAGTAGCGCGCACCGGCAAACTCGGCCAGTCGGCGGAGGTCGATATGCACCTCATCGTAGCTGTAGTGGCCGGCGATATAGCCGGGCAGCATTCCCGAATACGGGGTGTGCGTATCGCTGCAGATCAGCGTCAGGCGAACGCCGGGCTCCGGGCGCATGGCGAAGCGCCCGAGGACGACGACGTGGCTGTGGCCGCCGCCGACCAGGACGATATCGCGAAGCACCGGTTGTTCGCTGCCGCGCATCTAGCGTCCGCCGATCGCTGCGCTGCCGAGCAGGTCGGCGAGCAGTTGCCGCACGGCGGCTTGTTCGCTGGCCGGCGCGAAACGCTCGGCGCGCCGCTGGCACTGCGCGGCAAGCTCCGCCAGAACGCCGTCGGTCTGGCCCTGGCTGGCGCGGCAGCGGACGAGCAAGGCTGCCAGTCCCGGCGCGTCGCCGCAGGCGAAGTAGCCCGCGTAGTCCTTGCCGAGCATGCCGATATTGCCGTCGATCGCCGAGGCGATCACCGGCGTGCCGCTGCACACCGCTTCCATCAGCACGTGCGCGCCGCCTTCTAGGCGGCTGGCGTGAACCAGCAGGTGCGCGTGCTGGATGCGGCGACGCGTCGCCGCGTGCGGCTGCCCACCCAGCCAGCGGTAGTTGGCACAGGCGGCCATCGTCGCCACAGCGGCGGCCGCGAGCCGCGGATCGAGGGCGTCGCCAATGTGCTCGAGGCGGATATCGTCGTGCGCGGCAAGCGCGCGAGCGGCGGCAAAGAGCGTCTCGGGTGACTTTTCGTCGCGCAGGTGACCGACCATCAGCGCGCACAGGTAGCGGCCTGTTTTCGGCACGCTGCGGCGGCGGCTGGTCGACTGGAAGATGATTCGCGCCCTGGCCCGCAGGTCGGCAGGCAAGGCCAACGGCCCAAGTTCCTGCAGGACCACCAGTGCGTCGGCCAGGTGCAGCGCCGCTTGCGCCGCGGCGTCGTGGTGAATGTCGTGGTAGAGGTCGGTGCCGGTCAGGATCAGCGCCAGCCCACCCACGCGATGCGCGGCTCGCCAGGCGGCGACCGATGGTGCAGAGCGGCGGGCGTGCAGGGCCAACATCGCCTGGTCGTCGGCAGCGAACGCCTCCGGCCATTGGCTGACGACGCGCGTCGAGGCCTCTGGCGCAAGGAATCGTTGCCAGCGACGCGCCGTCCGCCAGTTGCCGTTGTTGGCAGCGGCGAGCGCCGGGCTCACAATGACCAGCTGCGGAAGCGGCGGCGACCTGCTCACGGGTGCTGCACACTTTCAGCGAGGAGGCCCGGGATGACGAATCGATGAGTGCAGACAGTCGATGGGCAGCGGCCGACGCCGCTCGCGAGGGCGACGTGCAGGTCCTGGATGCGGCACTGACGGGCGCGCGCCAACGCACGCTGGCCTTGCTGACCGCCTACGAGCAGGCTCTCGGAGCGGCGCTGCGCGTTCCTTTTTCGCCGCAACTGAATCCACCCTTGTGGGAAATAGGCCATATTGGCTGGTTTCAGGATTACTGGATCGCGCGCAACCTGCAGCGCTCGCGGGGAATTTCCTGCGACCCCGAGCACGCGCGGCCGGCCGGGCGCCTGGCTGGCGCCGACGCGCTTTACGACTCCAGCATCGTCGCGCACGCGGCGCGCTGGCGCCTGCGCTTGCCCGACCTCGAAGCTAGCCGCGAATATCTGGCCGCGGCGCTCGCCGAAACACTCGATCTGCTCGCGCGGAGCGCCACCACGCCGGCCGACCTCTACTTTTTCCGCCTGGTGCTGTTGCACGAGCAGATGCACGCCGAAGCAGCGACGTACATGGCGCAGGCGCTCGAGCTGCCGCTGCCCGAAGCGCTGCTGGCGGCGTCGCGACAAGGGCTGCCGCGCCCGCCGACAGCTAGCCTGCGCGTGCCGGCTGGCGAGTGGCTGCTCGGTTACCAGCGGCCGGGTTTCGCCTTCGACAACGAACTCGCGCGACATCGTGTGCGCCTGCCGGCCTTCGCGATCGACGCCGAGCCGGTGAGCTGGCAACGCTACCTGCCCTTCGTTGTCGCCGGCGGTTATCACAACGCGCGCTACTGGTCGCCTGCCGGCTGGCAGTGGCGCGAGGCCAGCGCACTGGCCGCACCGCGCTATCTGCGCTGCGTCGACGGTCAATGGCAACGGCGCTGCTTCGGACAATGGCAGCCACTGCCGATGGCTGCACCGGCGGCCCACCTCAGCCGCTTCGAGGCCCAGGCCTGGTGCCATTGGGCACAACGCCGGCTGCCCAGCGAAGGCGAGTGGGAATGCGCTGCACTCAGCGCACGCAGTGCGCAGAATTTCCACTGGGGCGAGGTCTGGGAATGGACTGCCAGCCGCTTCCGGCCCTACCCGGGCTTTGTCGCACATCCCTACCGCGACTATTCGGCACCCTGGTTCGACAGCCGCTACGTCCCGCGCGGCGGCAGCTGGGCGACGGCAGCCGAACTGGCACACCCGCGCTACCGTAACTTCTTCACGGCCGAACGCAACGACATCGTCAGCGGCTTCCGCAGCTGCGCGGTCGAAGTGTGACGAGCCGCCGGCCACCCCGCTCAGGCCCCGGCCAGGAATACGGCGAACCAGCCGCGCTCGTCGGTCCAGCGCCGGATCACCGTAAAACCGGCATCGACCAACAGCGTGGCGAAATCGTCGGCGCGCCATTTGTACGAGTTCTCGGTATGAATCCGCTCGGCCGCGGCAAAGGCGCGTTCGCCGCCAGGCCAGCGAACGGTCACGCCGCGCCGCGCTTCCAGATGCATTTCGATGCGCGACTGCGCGGCGTTGAAGAACGCCCGGTGCCGCCAGTCGGCGAGGGCGAAATCGCAGCCGACGAGATCGTTGACGTGCCGCAGCAGATTGCGGTTGAAGGCGGCGGTGACTTGCAGCGGATCGTCGTAGGCGCGTTCGAGCACCTCGACCGGCTTGAGCAGGTCGACGCCGATCAACAGCGCACCGCCTTGCGCCGCGGCATGTAATTGACGCAGGAAGTCCAAGGCCTGCGCCGGCATAAAGTTACCAATGCTCGAACCCGGATAGAACAGCAGGCGCGATCCCTCACCAAGCACCGCAGGTAGCCGCAGACGACTCGAAAAGTCGCTGCCGATGCCCAGCATGGTGACGTCGGGATGGTGTTGCTGCAGACGTTCAAGCGCCTCGCGCAGGAATTCCAGCGAGATATCGACGGCGACGTAGGTGCTCACCCGCAGCGGCCTCAACAAGCGCGCCGCCTTTTCACAGTTGCCCGCGCCGACGTCGACCAGCGTCAGTCCGCGCGGCAACTCGGCGGCGATGGCGTCGCGATGAGCCGCCAGGATTGCCGCCTCGGTGCGCGTCGGATAGTACTCGGGCAGCTCGGTGATCGCCGCGAACAGACGCGACCCGAGAGCGTCGTAGAGATACTTGGGCGCGATCACCGCCGGGCACGCCAGCAGACCACGCAGCAACTCGCCACGAACCGCTGCTGCTTGCGGAACGTCGAGTTCGACAAGATTCGGCACGCGCACCATTAACGGCACCCCGGCCGCCAGCCAGCTCGCAGACAACGACACGCCGAGCGCGATGGACCGAGCGTCATTGCCCGCGGCGCGTCGCGCCGCCATGGATGTTGAAACGCATGACGATTTTGCTCAACAGCGACTCGTCTCGCGCCAGAAAGGGCGGTTGCTGAGTCGCCAACGCGACTGTCACGCGAATCATGCCGCACTCAACGTTTCTGGCTGGCATTTTGCCCTCCGCTGCTTGGTCAAGCATCAATTGCCGAACGAAGCCGGCGCCGACGCTGCCATGATACCCGCCTCGTCGCGAGAATTTCGAAGACTCGCGGCGTCAGCGGCTTTGCTGGCGATCAGCAGCCATCGCGCCTTCGCCGGCCAGCCGCCCGGCACGCGACGCGACCGCAGCCGACAAATCCGCCGTAGCCGGCGTCGGCAATTGCCGCCAAATCGTGACGTAGTGCGCAGGTCGTGACCGAAAGCTGTGCAACTCTAGCTCGTCAGCGTCTTGGCGCTGCCGATCATGACCGCCAGCTACGGTCTTCATGAATCTCGTTCCGGGGGTTTTGTCATGACTACACTTCGCGCTCTCACCCGCCGCCGGCTGAACGCCTGGGGCACGCTCGATCGACTGATGGGCAGCAAGGAGAAAGAGCCGGGATGCCAACGTCGATATGCCGACGTGCCGCGTCTAAGGCTGCTGTTTGCCGGACTCCAGGCAACTTGCCGGCAATCGGCAGCAGCGACCAGCGATCGAGCGCCTGCCGCAGCGCAACAGCAAGCGGACGAATCGTGGTGGCATTCGGGGTTTCCCGACTGGCGGATGCTCTGAAATCCGGGGCGGACGTACTCGGAGTACGCCCCGGATCGTCAACACCTGGCCTTGCCGACGCCATGCGGAGTCGAGCAAGCTGGTCGATCGGAACAAGCAGCGGCGCTTACCGTGAAAGTCGGCAACGCGACTCGCACGCGAAAAAAAGCCAGGCTGAGCCTGGCTTTCTTCCTGACGCCCACACCGGGGCGCAGGTTCCCTGCATTCGGCGAGCTGTGCTTACGCTTCGCTGACCACGCCGGCGGGCGTATCGGGTCTATCCATCAACTCGACCAAGGCCATCGGCGCATTGTCGCCGACGCGAAAACCACACTTCAGAATCCGCAGATAGCCGCCATTTCGCGTCGCGTAACGCGGCCCAAGCTCGTCAAAAACCTTGACCACCATGTCGCGGTCACGCAGACGATCGAAGGCCAGTCGCCGATTGGCGAGATTGGGCTTTTTGCCAAGCGTGATGATCGGCTCGATCACTCGGCGCAGCTCCTTGGCCTTCGGCAGCGTCGTCTTGATGACTTCTTCGCGCAGCAGTGAAACGGTCATGTTGCGCAACATCGCCAGACGATGGGCGCTGGTACGATTCAGTTTGCGGAGACCCAAACGGTGACGCATATCTATTCCTTCCTGTTCTTTTCAGGCAGCTTATTTCTCGAGCCCGGCCGGCGGCCAGTTCTCAAGCTTCATGCCCAGAGTCAAGCCGCGCGCGGCCAACACTTCCTTGATTTCATTAAGCGACTTGCGTCCGAGGTTCGGCGTCTTGAGCAGTTCGTTCTCGGTACGCTGAATCAGATCCCCGATGTAGTAGATGTTCTCGGCCTTCAGGCAGTTGGCGGAGCGAACCGTCAGCTCGAGATCGTCTACCGGACGCAGCAGCAACGGATCGACCTGCACCGTCTTCTGGTACTCGACGGGCATTGCCGTCCCGGCGAGATCGGCAAAAACCGAAAGCTGCTCCATCAGAATGCGCGCCGCGGTGCGGATCGCCTCCTCAGGCTCGATCGCGCCGTTGGTCTCGATTTCCATGATCAGCTTGTCGAGGTCGGTGCGCTGTTCGACACGCGCGCTCTCAACGGTGTAGCTGACCCGGCGAACCGGGCTGAACGACGCGTCGAGGACCAGTTTGCCAATGCTCTTGCCACCCTCGCCCAGGTCGCGAAGATTGCCCGCGACGTAGCCCAGCGACTTCTCGACCTTCATCTCCATCGCCAGCTTGCCACCGGCCGACAGGTGAGCAATCACGTGCTCGGGATTGATGATCTCGACGTCATGAGAGACCTCGATATCGCCCGCCCGAACGACGCCCTTGCCTTCCTTGGCCAGGCGCAGGACGACCTCCTCCCGATTGTGCAGCTTGAAGACCACACCTTTCAGGTTAAGCAGAATGTCGACGACATCCTCCTGCACGCCGTCGATTGTCGAGTACTCATGGAGCACACCATCGATGCTGACCTCGGTCAGTGCGTAGCCCGGCATCGACGACAACAGAATCCGCCGCAGCGCGTTGCCGAGAGTGTGTCCGTAGCCGCGTTCAAACGGCTCCATGATCACCCGCGCATGCACCGACGACAAGCTCAGCACATCGATGATGCGCGGTTTAAATAGTCCACTGCTTTGCATGTACTGTCCTTTGCCTGATGCCGTCAAGCCTCGCGACTACTACTTCGAGTAGAGTTCGATGACGAGACTCTCGTTGATCGTCGGCGGCAGTTCGCTGCGCTCCGGGTGCGCCTTGTAAGTGCCCTTCGCAGCCTTGGTGTCCACTTCGACCCACTCCGGAAAACCGCGGGCTTCGGCAGCAACGAGTGCCGCCTTGATGCGAAGCTGCGCTTTCGCCTTCTCGCACACTTCAACGACGTCACCAGGACGGACCTGATACGAAGGAATATTGACGCGGCGCCCGTTCACCAGCACGCCATTGTGCCTGACCACCTGCCGCGACTCGGACCGCGACGCGGCGAAGCCCATGCGATAGGCAACGGAGTCCAGACGCGCTTCAAGCAGCTGCAGAAGCACCTCGCCGGTAACCCCCTTGCGGCGATCAGCCTCTTTGTAAACCTTGCGGAACTGGCCTTCAAGAACGCCATAAATACGGCGAATCTTCTGCTTCTCACGCAAATGAACGCCATAGTCCGACAAGCGCTGGCCGGACTTCTGGCCATGCTGCCCCGGCGCATACGAGCGGCGCTCGATTGCGCACTTGTCTGTAAAGCACTTCTCGCCCTTCAGGAACAGCTTTTCGCCTTCACGGCGGCACTGACGGCACTTCGGATCTAGGTTGCGAGCCACTATTTCTTCTCCTTAAATCCGACGCTTCTTGGGCGGACGGCAGCCATTGTGCGGGATCGGTGTGACGTCGGTGATCGCCGTTATCTTCATACCCAAAGCGTTGAGGGCGCGTACTGACGACTCCCGACCGGGGCCGGGGCCCTTGATCCGGACTTCGAGGTTCTTGACGCCGCACTCGACAGCGACCTTGCCAGCCGCTTCTGCCGCAACCTGCGCCGCAAACGGCGTGCTCTTGCGCGAGCCCTTGAAGCCTGCGCCACCCGAAGTAGCCCACGACAACGCGTTGCCCTGGCGGTCGGTGATGGTGATGATCGTGTTGTTGAAGGAAGCGTGGATGTGGGCGACGCCCTCGGCCACGTTCTTTCTTACCTTGACTTTCTTGCGAACTTTTGTAGCGCTCTTGGCCATAGTCAGATCCTAATCCCTAATCATTTCTTGCCGGCGATCGGCTTGCGCGGCCCCTTGCGGGTGCGCGCATTGGTCTTGGTACGCTGACCACGCGAGGGAAGGCCCTTGCGGTGACGAAGACCACGGTAGCAACCGAGGTCCATCAAACGCTTGATGCTCATCGTCACTTCGCGGCGCAAGTCGCCTTCGACAGAGAACCTACCGATCTGGTCGCGTAAACGCTCCAGCTCGGCTTCGGTCATGTCTTTCATTTTTGTTGAACGTAAAACGCCAGCCGCATCACAAATTTTCTGTGCGCGTGGGCGGCCAATACCGTAGATCGCGGTGAGCGCGATTTCGGCATGCTGGTGGTTTGGTAGGTTAACGCCTGCGATGCGGGCCATTGATTCACCCCAACTATTCGAAACTTACAGTTATACCTTCAACCGACTGACAATCCACAAGAGTGGATCGCAGCGATCAACCCTGACGCTGTTTGTGACGTGGATCGGCGCAAATAACCCGCACGACACCGTGACGCCGTATGATCTTGCACTTACGGCAGATGCGCTTCACAGAGGCCAGCACTTTCATCTTTAACTCCTGATTCTCCGGTAGCAGGCGCAGCCAGCCCGCCACCGAATTGTTGCGTAGAGATTCTTCACTTGGCGCGGAAGACGATTCGCGCACGACTCAGGTCGTAGGGTGTCAGTTGCACGGTCACCTTGTCCCCGGGCAGGATGCGAATATAGTGCATGCGCATCTTTCCGGAAATGAAGCCGAGAACGACATGGCCATTCTCAAGCTTTACCCTGAAGGTCGCGTTCGGGAGGTTTTCAACGACCTCCCCCTGCATTTCAATTAGATCTTCCTTTGCCATCCTATTTCGCCGGTAACCCGGAGCCTTTGAAGTTAGCCTTCTTCAGCAGGCTTTCGTACTGGTGCGACATGGTATACGCCTGCACCTGGGTCATGAAGTCCATGGTCACCACGACAATGATCAGCAGCGAAGTACCACCAAAATAGAATGGCACGTTCCATTTCAGGATCATGAACTCCGGCAGCAAACAGACGATGGTGATATAGCAAGCGCCAACCAGCGTCAGCCGCATCAAGATCTTGTCGATATAGCGCGCCGTCTGGTCACCCGGGCGGATGCCAGGGACGAAGGCGCCGCTTTTCTTCAAGTTATCAGCTGTTTCGCGAGAGTTGAACACCAGTGCCGTGTAGAAGAAACAGAAAAATATAATTGCCGTTGCGTAAAGCATCACGTAAATAGGTTGCCCTGGCGAGAGTGCTCCAGCCAGATCCTTGAGCCAACGTCCCGACTCGCCGGCGCCGAACCAGCCGGCAATAGTCGCCGGGAAGAGAATGATCGACGACGCAAAGATCGGCGGAATAACTCCGGCCATGTTCAACTTGAGTGGCAGGTGCGAACTCTGACCACCGTAAACCTTGTTGCCAACCTGCCGCTTGGCATAGTTGACCAGTATCTTGCGCTGCCCGCGTTCGACAAAGACGACGAAGGCCGTGACCAGGACCACCAGCACGCTGATCACAATGGCGGCCAGCGGATGCATCGCACCAGTGCGCACCAGCTCCAGCAGGCCACCAACGGCCCTCGGCAAGCCAGCAGCAATACCGGCAAAGATGATGATCGAAATACCATTGCCCAGACCGCGCTCGGTAACCTGCTCGCCAAGCCACATCAGGAACATCGTGCCGGTAACCAGCGTGATTACCGTGACAAAACGGAACATCATCCCCGGATCGAGAACCAAACCCGGCTGCTGCTCGACCGCGATGGCAATGCCGATTCCCTGGAACAAGGCCAGGCCGACCGTGCCGTAGCGGGTGTACTGGGTGATCTTGCGTCGTCCGGCTTCGCCCTCTTTCTTCAGCGCCTCGAGCTGAGGGCTGGCGTGCGTCATCAATTGCATGATGATCGACGCCGAAATGTACGGCATGATCCCCAGCGCAAAAATCGTGAACCGTGACAGCGCGCCCCCCGAGAACATGTTGAACATGCCCAGAATACCACCCTGCTGGCGCCCGAACAGTTCGGCGAGAACCTGCGAGTCGATCCCCGGGACCGGAATGTGCGAGCCAATCCGGTACACGACCAGGGCACCAAGGAGGAACCACAGTCGACGCTTGAGGTCGCCGAACTTCCCGCCTTTGCTGACCGTGCTGGGACTAGTTGCCAAGAAAGATCACCTCTACCAACTCGTTATTGAGTGACGCTGCCGCCGACGGCTTCGATCGCCGCCCTGGCACCTGCGGTCGCGCCAACGCCCTTTAGGACGACCTTGCGCGTGATCGCACCCGAAAGCACAACCTTGGCCGAAAGAACCTGCTGCGGCACCAGATTGGCCTGGCGAAGCGTCGCCAAATCGATCTCATCGACCGGCAGACGTTCGATTTCAGACAAGCGCACCTCGACGTTGCGGGCGCCGGTCATCGACTTGAAACCGCGCTTCGGCAAGCGGCGTTGCAGTGGCATCTGGCCACCTTCGAAGCCGACTTTATGGAAGCCACCGGCACGCGACTTCTGGCCTTTGTGGCCACGTCCGCAAGTCTTGCCAAAACCGGACCCGACACCGCGGCCGACGCGCTTTTTGTCTGGACGCGAACCGTCGGCGCTTTGGATAGTATTGAGATCCATCTTAGCCCTCGCACTTCAGGAGATAGGAGACCTTGTTGATCATCCCGCGAACGGCCGGGGTGTCTTCAAGGATCGAACTGCTATGCATGCGACGAAGACCCAGGCCCCGCACCGTCGCGCGGTGCGACTCCTTGGTACCGATCAGGCTTCTGACCAGCGTCACTTTAACTTTCTTGTCGGTCATTTCTTACCCCTGAATCTCGGCCACGGTCTTGCCCCGCTTGGCAGCGATTTCGGCAGGCGTGGTCATCGAACGCAGCCCGTTGATCGTCGCCCGGACAATGTTGTACGGATTGGTAGAACCGTGCGCCTTGGCGACGACGTTGGTCATCCCGATGACGTCGAACACCGCTCGCATGGCGCCGCCAGCAATGATGCCGGTTCCCTCGGGCGCTGGCTGCATCATGACCCGCGAAGCGCCATGGTGGCCGAACACCGTATGCTGCAAGGTTCCGTCCTTGAGGCTGACCTTGATCAGGTTGCGCCGCGCCTCTTCCATGGCCTTCTGGACCGCCACCGGAACTTCCCGCGACTTACCCTTACCCATGCCGACACGCCCATCGCCGTCGCCGACGACGGTCAGCGCGGCGAAGCCGAGAATCCGACCACCCTTGACCACCTTGGTTACGCGGTTGATCGAAATCATCTTCTCGCGCATGCCGTCATCGGGCTTCTCAGCCTGCTGAGGTTTTCTGCTTTGCGGTTTAGCCATTATTGATTACTCCAATTCTTTGCGGACCGGTCAGAACTTGAGGCCGGCTTCACGAGCGGCCTCCGCCAGCGCCTTGATCCGTCCGTGATACTGAAAGCCGGAACGATCGAATGCGACTTGCTCGATACCGGCCTTGATGGCGCGCTCGGCGACCAGCTGACCGATCGTTTTTGCCGCCGCAATATCGCCGCCGCCCTTGACCAGGCTCTTGCGCACCTCCGGCTCCAGGGTCGACGCGGCAGCTAGAACCGTCGAGCCGCAGGCTGAAATAACCTGTGCGTAGATGTGGCAATTGCTACGATGCGCCAACAGACGCACCGACTTCAGTTCGGCAATTTTGGCCCGGGTTTTGCGAGCCCTGCGCAAACGCGCCTGTTTCTTGTCAATCATCTAAGCACCCTTACTTTTTCTTCTTCGTTTCCTTGATGACGACGACTTCGTCGACATAGCGCACACCCTTGCCCTTGTACGGCTCTGGTGGACGGTAGGCGCGAACTTCGGCAGCCACCTGGCCGACCAGCTGGCGGTCGACCCCCTTGATAACGATTTCGGTCTGCGTGGCAGTCGTCGCCGTAATGCCCTTCGGCAACTTGTAGGCAATCGGATGCGAAAACCCGAGGGTCAGGTTGAGCGTGTCACCCTGAGCCTGGGCGCGATATCCGACGCCGATGAGATTGAGCTTGCGCTCAAAACCCGTGCTCACCCCGGTTACCATATTCGCCACTACAGCCCGCAGGGTTCCCGACAGGGCACCCGCTTGAGCGACACCCGGCACCGCCTTGCAGAACACGGAACCGCCCTCCACTTCGATTGCGACAGCCGGATTAACAGCAAACTGCAGCGCCCCGAGCGGCCCCTTGACGGAAATCAATTCGGCCGTGACATCTACCGCAACACCCTGCGGCAAAACGATTGGTTTTTTTGCAACGCGCGACATGGCTACCCCTTACGCGACGACGCACAGCACTTCGCCGCCAACATGGCTGGCGCGTGCCTTGCGGTCAGTCATCACTCCCTTGGGCGTCGAGACAATCGCCACACCAAGGCCGTTCATGACGATTGGAATGTTGTCGGCGCCCCGATAGATTCTAAGACCTGGCCTGGACACACGGTCTATCCGCTCGATGACCGGCCGACCTGCGTAGTACTTCAGGCCAATATCGAGAATCGGTTTGCCGTTGTTCGGCGAAACACCGAAATGGTCCACATAGCCTTCGTCCTTAAGCACCTGGGCGATAGCAATCTTCACTTTTGAAGACGGCATGGCGACCGAGGCCTTCCTTGCCATCTGGGCATTTCGGATGCGTGTCAGCATGTCGCTGATCGGATCGCTCATACTCATTTCGTTCTCTCCTGCCTACCAGCTAGCCTTGATCATTCCGGGGACTTCGCCTTGCATTACGAATTCGCGCAGCTTGCTACGACCCAGACCGAACTTGCGAAAAACACCACGCGGACGCCCGGTCAACGAGCAGCGGTTGCGCAGCCTGACCGGACTCGAGTTGGCGGGAAGCGCCTGAATCTTTAGGCGGGCCTCAAAACGATCCTCGATCGATAGGCTTTGGTCATTCACCGTCGCCACCAGATCGGCCCGTTTCTTGGCATACTTTGCAACTAACTTGCGCCGCTTTTCACCGCGGTTGATCACAGCGAGTTTTGCCATTTCGTATCAGTTCCTGAAGGGAAATTTGAACGCGCCAAGCAAGGCACGGGCCTCGTCATCGGTCTTGGCAGTGGTCGTGACACTGACATTCATGCCGCGCAGCGCGTCGATCTTGTCGTACTCGACCTCGGGAAAGATGATCTGTTCCTTGAGGCCCATGTTGTAGTTCCCACGGCCGTCGAAGCCCTTCCCCGAAATCCCGCGGAAGTCACGAACGCGAGGCAGCGCAACGGTCACCAGACGATCGATGAACTCAAACATGCGCGGACCGCGCAAGGTCACCATGCAGCCAATCGGATAGCCAGTGCGAATCTTGAAGCCAGCGATTGACTTGCGAGCCTTGGTTGTGACCGGCTTCTGGCCGGCGATCTTGGTCATATCCGCGATCGCATTTTCCAGAACTTTCTTGTCCGCGACAGCCTCACCGACGCCCATATTCAGAGTCACCTTGGTGATACGCGGCACCTCCATCCTCGACTTGTAACCAAATTTCTCGGTCAAATCCGCCACCACGGTGGTCTTGTAGTATTCCAGTAAGCGCGCCATGACTATCCCTTAGCCTCCCAACACTTCGCCGTTCGACTTGAAAAAGCGGACCTTGACGCCGTCTTCAAGCGTCTTGAAGCCGACTCGATCGCCTTTTTTTGTCGCCGGATTGTAGAGCGCGACGTTCGAAACGTGCAGCGGCATTTCTTTTTCGATGATGCCGCTGACGATACCTTTCACCGGATTCGGCTTGACGTGCTTCTTGACGCGATTCACACCGTCGACGATGACGTGCTCAGCATCGCTACGCGACGCTACGACACCGCGCTTACCCTTGTCTTTTCCGGCGATAACGACGACGTCGTCACCTTTACGAATCTTTTCCATGGTCGTCCTTACAGCACTTCCGGCGCCAGCGACACGATCTTCATGAAGCGGTCGCCACGCAGCTCGCGCGTCACCGGCCCAAAGATGCGCGTGCCAATCGGCTCCATCTTGTTATTCAGCAGCACCGCGGCATTGTGGTCGAACTTGACCAGCGATCCGTCCATGCGACGAACGCCCTTGGCCGTGCGCACCACGACCGCGCTGTAAACATCACCCTTCTTGACGCGCCCACGCGGCGCTGAATCCTTGATGGTGACCTTGATAATGTCACCGACACCAGCGTAGCGTCGCTTTGATCCGCCCAGGACTTTGATACACATCACCGAGCGCGCGCCAGTATTGTCGGCAACGTCGAGAACCGTCTGTACTTGAATCATCTGTCACTCCAACTTGGCCCGCAACAGCGGTCAGTCTTGGAACCCGTAGGGGTTGAAACGCTCAACGTGGAGAGTCTGTTGGGCGCGGGGAAACGCGGCATTATAGCCGCTCGCCAAAATAAAGCAAGCTTTAGATGGCGACAGCGCGTTCGAGCAGCCTGGTGACGACCCAGGCCTTGGTCTTCGACAGCGGCCGTGACTCCTGGATTTCCACCAGATCGCCCGTTTTTGCTTCGTTGCTGTCGTCGTGCGCGTGATACTTGCTCGAGCGCACCATGATCTTGTCGTAGATTGCGTGCTTGACACGCCGCTCGACCACGACCGTCACGGTCTTTTCCATCCGGTCACTGACGACGCGCCCGACCAGGGTACGCTTGCTGCTTGTGGTCTCGCTCATTGTTGAACTGCCTTTTCACGAAGAAGCGTGCGCACGCGTGCGATCTGACGGCGCACTTTGCCGATCTGACTATTGTTGGTCAACTGTTGCGTCGCGAGCTGCATCCGCAGACCAAACTGCGCCTTCAGCAGGTCCACCAATTCCTTGTTCAGCTCGTCGACGGTCTTTGCTCTGAGTTCACTGACTTTCATGATCAACCCACCATACGCGTAACGAAAACCGTCGGAATTGGCAGCTTGGCGGCAGCCAGCGCAAAAGCTTCGCGCGCCAGGCCTTCGTTGACACCATCCATCTCGTAGAGAACCTTGCCGGGCTTGATCTCCGCAACATAGTATTCCGGGTTACCCTTACCGCTTCCCATGCGCACCTCGGCTGGCTTCTTGGAGATAGGCTTGTCCGGGAAAATCCGGATCCATATCCGGCCACCGCGCTTGATATGCCGCGTCATGGCCCGCCGTGCGGCTTCGATCTGGCGGGCAGTCAAACGCCCGCGACCTATCGCCTTGAGTCCATACTCACCGAAACTCACTCGCGCACCGCGGGTCGCCAGACCGGTATTCCGGCCTTTCTGTTCCTTGCGGTACTTTCTTCTAGCTGGCTGCAGCATCTGTCGTTCCTGCCTTTCTTACACGTTTCACAGCCGGAGCTGCCCCGTCGACCTTGCTCGCGTCCTCCTTCGCGGCGCGAGGCCGGTCGGTCGCTTCCGCAGTGCGGGTAACGCGGCGCGTCTTGCGCTGTTGCTCGTCAGCTGCCGCTTCCGGAGAAACGACCGCCTGATCATGGCGATTGACAATTTCGCCCTTGAAAACCCAAACCTTGACGCCGATCAGACCATAGGTCGTCAAAGCCTTGGAGGTCGCGTAGTCGATGTCGGCACGCAAGGTGTGCAAGGGCACACGGCCCTCGCGATACCACTCGCGACGGGCGATCTCGGCACCGTTTAGGCGACCCGAGCTCATGATCTTGATACCCTGCGCACCAAGGCGCATGGCATTCTGCATGGCTCGCTTCATCGCCCGCCGGAACATGATCCGCTTTTCGAGTTGTTGGGTGATCGAGTCGGCAATCAGCTGCGCGTCAATTTCCGGCTTGCGGATTTCTTCGATACTGACATGCACCGGTACGCCCATGATCTTTTGTAGAGCGGCTCGCAGTTGATCGATCTCTTCGCCTTTTTTGCCAATAACCACGCCAGGGCGAGCCGAAAAAATCGTGACGCGCGCGTTCTTGGCGGGGCGTTCGATGAGAACGCGGCCGACGGAAGCGTGCTTCAGCTTCTTCTTCAGGTACTCGCGAACCGCGAGGTCTTCGTTGAGCATGCCGGCGAAGTTCTTCTTGTTGGCATACCAACGCGAAGACCAATCACGCGTGACCGCCAGCCGAAACCCAGTAGGATGAATCTTTTGTCCCATTCTTGTTCCTCAGTTGCCGACGGTCAGAAAAACGTGACACGTAGGCTTGACGATCCGGTTGCCGCGCCCCTTCGCTCTCGCCGTAAAGCGTTTGAGCACCGTACCCTTATCGACGCAGATGGACGTCACTTTCAGCTCGTCGATATCGGCACCATCGTTGTGCTCGGCGTTAGCGATCGCCGACTCGAGCACTTTCTTGATTATCGCGGCGCCTTTCTTGGGGCTGAACGTCAGAATGCTGAGCGCCTTGTCCACCGGCAGGCCGCGGATCTGGTCAGCCACCAGCCGACCTTTCTGGCTCGACAGGCGCACGCCGCGCAAAACAGCACGAGTTTCCATATTCATTCCTTTACCTCTTCGCCTTTTTACCGGCGGTATGGCCCTTGAAGGTGCGGGTCAGCGAAAACTCGCCGAGCTTGTGGCCAACCATGTTCTCGGTGACATACACCGGAACGTGTTGCTTGCCGTTATGGACGGCAATCGTCAGACCAACAAAGTCCGGCAAAACAGTTGAGCGGCGCGACCAGGTCTTGATCGGGCGCTTGTCGCCCGTGGCGCGCACCGCGTCCACCTTCTTAATCAGGTGGGCATCGGCAAACGGGCCCTTTTTAACGGAACGTCCCATGGTTCTCTATCCCTTAGCGTTTGTTGCTGCGGCGCTGCACGATCATCGAAGTCGTGCGCTTGTTGCGACGCGTACGATAGCCTTTGGTCTTGGTGCCCCACGGACTCACCGGGTGCATACCCGCGGCCGTCTTGCCTTCGCCACCACCGTGCGGGTGGTCGACCGGGTTCATGGCCACGCCACGGACGGTCGGGCGAATGCCGCGCCAACGATTGGCGCCGGCCTTGCCGATCGAACGCAGGCTATGCTCTTCGTTGCCAACTTCGCCAATCGTCGCCCGGCACTCGACATGCACCCGCCGGATCTCACCGGAACGCAGTCGCAGCTGCGCGTGCACACCTTCGCGAGCCAGCAGCTGTACCGAAGTACCTGCGGAGCGCGCCAATTGTGCGCCCTTGCCGGGTACCATCTCGACGCAATGGATCGTCGTCCCGACGGGGATATTGCGGATGGGCAAGGTATTGCCGACCTTGATCGGCGCCTCGGAGCCACTCGTTACCTGCTGGCCAACGACGATACCCTTGGGCGCGACAATGTAGCGGCGCTCGCCGTCGGCGTAGCACAGCAAGGCTATATTCGCCGTTCGGTTCGGGTCGTACTCAAGGCGCTCGACGTTGGCCGGAATTCCGTCCTTGTTGCGCTTGAAGTCAATCAGGCGATAGTGTTGCTTGTGACCGCCGCCCTGGTGCCGAGTCGTAATGTGGCCGTTATTGTTGCGTCCGGCATTCTTTGACTGGGGCTCGAGCAGAGCAGCGACCGGCGCCCCTTTGTGCAGCGTTGCATTGACGACCTTGACAACGGCGCGACGGCCAGGTGACGTAGGCTTGACTTTGACGAGTGCCATCAGACGCCCCCCCCATCAACGAAGTTAATTTCCTGGCCGGCGTTAAGGCAGACGTAGGCTTTCTTCCAGCCCTTTCGCCGACCCATGGAGCGGCCAAATTTCTTGTGCTTACCCTTGACGTTGGCGATCTGAACCGACTTCACCGTGACCTTGAACAATAGCTCGACAGCGCCCTTAACCTCGGGCTTGGTGGCGTCCGAGACAACCCGGAAGATCACCTGCTCGTACTTATCGGCGACAAAAGTGGCCTTTTCGGAGATCTGCGGGGCGAGTAACACTTGCAGCAAACGCTCTTGATTCATCCCAGGACCTCTTCAAGTTTGGCCAGCGCGCCCTTGGTAATTAGCACCTTCGGGAAGCTCACCAGCGACACGGGATCGGCCTGTCGAACTTCCACAACCAGCACATTCGGCAGGTTGCGCGAAGCCAGAAAGACGTTTTCCTCGAGTCCGTCGGTGATCACCAGCACCGACTCGAAGCCCATGTTCTTGATCTTGGCCAGGAAAAGCTTGGTCTTCGGTGCGGCTATCGAAAAATCATCAACCACCGCCAGGCGATCCTCGCGAACCAGCTGCGAGAGAATCGACGCCATGCCGGCACGGTACATCTTGCGGTTCAGCTTCTGGCTGAAGTTTTCGTCCGGAGAGTTCGGAAATACCCGACCGCCGCCACGCCAGATCGGCGACGACGACATGCCCGCACGCGCCCGCCCGGTGCCTTTTTGGCGCCAGGGCTTGGCGGTCGTATGACGGACTTCCGAGCGATCCTTCTGGGCACGATTACCGCTGCGCGCATTCGCCTGATAAGCGACGAGCACCTGGTGTACCAGAGTTTCGTTGTAGGCACGGTCGAAGAGGAGGTCGGCGGCCTGCAAACGGCTCGTCTCCTGACCCTGCTCGTTGATAAGCTTGAGTTCCATTTATGCCCCCGCCTTGACTGCAGGACGCACAATCACGTCCGACCCCTTGGAGCCGGGAACTGCACCCTTGAGCAAAAGCAACTGACGCTCGACGTCGACGCGGATGACCTCGAGATTCTGTTGAGTACGCTTGGCAGCACCGAGGTGCCCAGCCATCTTCTTACCCGGAAATACGCGCCCCGGATCCTGCGCCATACCCGTCGATCCAAGAGCCTGGTGCGACACCGAGTTACCGTGCGAGGCACATTGCGACGAGAAGTGGTGCCGCTTGACGGCGCCGGAAAAGCCCTTGCCGATGCTCTGACCGGTGACGTCGACCTTTTGGCCAACAGAAAAAATAGTCACACTGATCTGATCACCGGCCTTGAGGGTAGCCAGCTCGTCGGCAGAAACCGGGAACTCTTTCAGGACGTAGCCGGCTTCAACGCCCGCCTTGGCCAGATGACCGGCCAGCGGCTTGTTCACGCGGGACGGACGCCGCTTGCCAAAAGCCAGCTGCACGACGGAGTAGCCATCGTTTTGCTCCGTCTTGATTTGAGCGACACGGTTATTCGACACATCGAGCACAGTTACCGGGACGCTTGCACCTGCGTCGGTAAAAATGCGTGTCATGCCGACCTTTCGCCCTACAAGGCCTAGACTCATGTTTTTTCTCCTCTGACCGGCTACGATTGGCCGGCGAGCATTTCTAAACAAAAACGGGCAGCGTCAACACACACCTGCCCGACCAAAGCCGGCAATTATAGCCGTAATGATGGTTTTACTGCAACTTAATTTCGACGTCTACGCCGGCAGGCAAGTCCAGTTTCATCAGCGCATCGACCGTCTTGTCGGTTGGGTCAATGATGTCCATCAGGCGCAGGTGCGTGCGCATCTCGAACTGATCGCGCGAGGTCTTGTCGACGTGCGGCGAACGCAGGACGTCGAAGCGCTGGATACGCGTCGGCAGCGGCACCGGTCCACGCACCACGGCGCCGGTACGCTTGGCGGTTTCAACGATCTCCTGGGCGGACTGATCGATCAGACGATAGTCGAAAGCTTTCAGGCGGATGCGAATTTTCTGGCTTTGCATGTCATATTCCAAAGAGCGATGGGTGACGACAATGCGCCACCCGGGAGTTTTAACTACTCGATGATCTTGGCGACGACACCAGCGCCGACGGTACGACCGCCTTCGCGAATGGCGAAACGCAGACCTTCTTCCATGGCGATCGGTGCAATCAGCTTGACCGTCATCTGGATGTTGTCACCAGGCATCACCATCTCGACACCTTCAGGCATGGAGATCGCGCCGGTCACATCGGTCGTGCGGAAATAAAACTGCGGACGATAGTTGTTGAAGAACGGCGTGTGACGACCACCCTCCTCCTTCGACAGCACGTACACTTCACCCGAGAAGTGGGTGTGCGGCTTGATCGAACCCGGCTTCGCCAGCACCTGTCCGCGCTCGACGTCTTCGCGCTTGACGCCACGCAGCAGAACACCGACGTTATCGCCTGCCTGACCCTGGTCGAGCAGTTTGCGGAACATCTCGACGCCGGTACAGATGGTCTTCAGAGTCGGCCGGATGCCGACGATCTCGACTTCCTCACCAACCTTGACGATGCCGCGCTCGACACGACCGGTGACCACCGTGCCACGACCGGAGATCGAGAAAACGTCTTCGATCGGCAACAGGAAGGGCTTGTCGATGGCCCGCTCGGGTGTCGGAATGTAGCTGTCAAGAGCGTCCGCCAGCGCCATTACCGATTCTTCGCCCAGCTCACCGGTGTCGCCTTCGAGCGCTTTCAGCGCCGAACCCGGGATGATCGGTACGTCGTCGCCCGGAAAGTCGTACTTCGACAGCAGCTCGCGCACTTCCATGTCGACCAGCTCGAGCAGCTCGGCATCGTCGACCATGTCGCACTTGTTCAGATAGACAATGATGTACGGCACACCGACCTGACGCGCCAGCAGAATGTGTTCGCGGGTCTGCGGCATCGGGCCGTCGGCCGCCGACACGACCAGGATCGCGCCGTCCATCTGTGCAGCACCGGTGATCATGTTCTTGACGTAGTCGGCGTGACCCGGACAATCGACGTGCGCGTAGTGCCGCTTGGCGGTCTCGTACTCGACGTGCGCGGTGTTGATCGTGATGCCGCGCGCCTTCTCTTCCGGCGCTGCGTCGATCTGGTCGTAAGCCTTGGCGGTACCGCCATATTTCTTCGACAGAATGGTCGTGATCGCCGCCGTCAGCGTCGTCTTGCCGTGGTCGACGTGCCCAATCGTGCCGACGTTAACGTGCGGCTTGTTACGTTCAAATTTTCCCTTGGCCATTTCCCGTATCCTTCAATAACAGAGTCAGTTACAGAGCTATTTCTTGTTGATGATCGCTTCGGCGACGTTCTTCGGCGCTTCGGCGTAGTGCTTGAATTCCATCGAGTAGGTAGCGCGACCCTGTGACAGCGAGCGCAAGGTCGTCGAATAGCCAAACATCTCCGCCAGCGGCACCTCGGCCCGGATCAGCTTGATGTTGCCCGGCGCGTCTTCCATTCCCTGAACCATGCCGCGACGACTCGAGAGGTCGCCCATGACGTTGCCCATATAGTCCTCGGGCGTTTCGACTTCGACCGCCATCATCGGCTCGAGCAGCGTCGGCTGAGCGCGGCGCATACCTTCCTTGAAGGCAAAAGCGGCGGCCATTCGGAACGCGTTCTCGTTCGAGTCGACGTCGTGGTATGAGCCCTCGAACAGGGTGAACTTGATGTCGACCACCGGGAATCCGGCCAACACGCCGCTGGTAATGGCGTCCTGCAGCCCCTTGTCGACCGCCGGAATGTATTCCCGCGGCACCGAGCCGCCTTTGATGGCATCGACGAACTCGTAACCCTTGCCGGTCTCGTTGGGCTCGATCTTCAGCCACACGTGCCCGTATTGACCGCGACCACCCGACTGCTTGACGAACTTGCCTTCCTGCTCGACCGACTTCTTGATGCATTCGCGGTAAGCCACCTGCGGCGCACCGACGTTGGCTTCCACACCGAACTCGCGGCGCAAGCGGTCGACAATAATCTCCAGATGCAGCTCGCCCATGCCGGAAATGATCGTTTGCCCAGACTCTTCGTCGGTCCGTACGCGGAAAGATGGATCCTCCTGCGCCAGACGGCCAAGAGCGATACCCATTTTTTCCTGATCGGGCTTGGTTTTCGGCTCGACGGCGACGTGGATGACCGGCTCCGGAAAGACCATCCGCACCAGGGTAATGACCGCCGTCGGATCGCAGAGCGTTTCGCCGGTGGTGACCTCCTTGAGACCGACACAAGCCGCAATGTCGCCGGCAAACACTTCCTTGATTTCCTCGCGGTTGTTGGCGTGCATCTGCAGCACGCGGCCAATGCGCTCGCGACGGTGCTTGATCGGGTTATAGATGGTGTCGCCGGTTTTCAGAACGCCGGAGTACACCCGAATGAAGGTCAGCTGGCCAACGTAGGGATCGGTCATCAGCTTGAAGGCCAGCGCGGAAAACTTTTCGCTGTCCGTTGGCGCACGGCTATCGGGCTCGCCATTTTCCTTCTCGCCGACCACCGGTGGAATATCGACCGGCGATGGCAGCAGATCGATCACCGCGTCGAGCATGCGCTGCACACCCTTGTTCTTGAACGCCGTGCCGCACAACGCCGGCTGAATCTCGCAGGCCAGGGTACGCGCACGCAAGCCCTTGATGATGTCGGCCTCGTCCAGGTCGCCCTGCTCTAGGTACTTGTCCATCAGCTCTTCGCAAGACTCGGCGGCAGCCTCGACCATCTTGCTGTGCCATTCGTCAGCGCTGGCCTGCAGCTCGGCGGGAATTTCGCTGTAGTCGAACTTCATTCCCAGCGAAGCCTCGTCCCAGATGATCGCCTTCATCTTGATCAGGTCGACGACGCCCTCGAAGTACTCTTCCTTGCCGATCGGGATGACCACCGGCACGGGATTGGCAGACAGGCGCAGCTTCATCTGCTCGACGACCTTGAAGAAATCAGCACCCTGCCGGTCCATCTTGTTGACGAAGGCCAGACGCGGCACCTTGTACTTGGTGGCCTGACGCCAGACGGTCTCGGACTGCGGCTGCACGCCGCCGACCGCGCAATAGATCATGCAAGCGCCGTCGAGAACGCGCATTGAGCGCTCGACCTCAATCGTGAAGTCGACGTGACCCGGCGTGTCGATGATGTTGATTCGGTGCTCCGGGCGATCGAACTGCATGCCCTTCCAGAAGCAGGTCGTCGCCGCTGACGTAATGGTGATCCCGCGCTCTTGCTCCTGCGCCATCCAGTCCATGGTCGCGGCGCCGTCGTGCACCTCACCGATTTTGTGGTTAACACCCGTGTAGAACAGGATGCGCTCGGTCACCGTCGTCTTGCCGGCGTCAATGTGAGCGCTGATACCGATGTTACGGTAGCGCTCGATAGGGGTTTTACGTGCCACAGTAATCAACCTTCACGAATAAAGAGCGGTCGTCGACCGGAAAACGGCGACGCTTTGGACTGCGACCTAGAAGCGGAAGTGGGCGAAGGCCTTGTTGGCTTCGGCCATGCGGTGCACTTCGTCACGCTTCTTGACCGCACCGCCGCGACTCTCCGACGCCTCGAGCATTTCAGCAGCCAGGCGCTGCCCCATCGACTTCTCCGAACGCTTGCGAGCAGCTTCCCGCAGCCAGCGCATGGCCAAAGCCATCCGGCGGCTCGGACGAACCTCGACCGGAACCTGATAGTTTGCGCCACCGACGCGGCGACTCTTGACTTCGACCAGCGGCCTGATGTTCCCGAGAGCCAGGCTGAACACCTCGAGCGGGTCCTTGCTGGTCTTGGTTACAATCTGCTCGAACGCACCATAGACGATGCGCTCGGCGACCGACTTCTTGCCGCTCATCATGATCGTATTGACAAATTTCGAGACATCGACATTGCCGAACTTGGGATCCGGCAGAATGTCGCGTTTTGGTACTTCACGGCGACGGGGCATAACAACCTCTCATGGTCACAATTCAGTTGAAGAACCAGGCGGCACGCCCGCTTCTCCCGGCCGCCCATCTGGAGCGGCCCTTACTCGGACGGAAATCAAGCCGCTTTTTGGCGCTTGGTACCGTACTTGGAACGACTCTGCTTGCGCTTCTTGACGCCCTGGGTATCCAAGGAGCCGCGCACGGTGTGGTAACGCACACCCGGCAAGTCCTTGACACGGCCGCCACGAATCAGCACCACCGAGTGCTCCTGCAAGTTGTGCCCTTCACCGCCGATATACGAAATGACTTCGAAGCCATTCGTCAGACGGACCTTGCAGACCTTGCGCAATGCAGAGTTCGGCTTCTTCGGCGTGGTGGTGTACACGCGCGTGCAGACCCCCCGTTTCTGAGGGCAATTTCCCAGCGCGGGGACTTTGCTCTTGGTGCGAATAGCCTCTCTAGGCTTGCGCACCAGCTGGTTAATGGTTGGCATCTTTCCACCTTATGTTCAGTGCAGCGACCATCGTGAGGTCCACACGGCGTCTGCAAAAAACCAAGGCGGACCCTAAAGGCCGCCTCGGCGATTTCAGTGACAAGCCGACGCAGCAAGGGCGTCGGCGACAAAGACCGGCGATTCTATGGCCTATCACGCGCCAAGTCAAGCAATCGGCTCGTCTTGAGCGCTCTCTTCGCTGCTGGGTAGATCGTCGCCGACCAGTCCGCTGCCCGCAGCCAGATCTTCACCAGCGGCATTCTTCTTGCGTGTGTTGTGGTAAGCCAGGCCGGTGCCTGCCGGAATGAGGCGACCGACAATGACGTTCTCCTTGAGGCCGCGTAGTTCGTCACGCTTGCCCATGATCGCCGCCTCGGTGAGCACCCGCGTCGTTTCCTGGAACGAAGCCGCGGAAATGAACGAATCCGTTGACAACGACGCTTTGGTGATGCCCAGCAGGACATGCTCGTAAATCGCCGGCAGCTTACCCTCGGCAGTCATGATGTCGTTTTCATCGAGCAGATGAGCACGTTCGACCTGCTCGCCCTTGATGAATTTGGTATCGCCCGGATCGGTTACATTGACCCGCCGCAGCATCTGACGAACGATCACTTCGATGTGCTTGTCGTTGATCTTGACGCCCTGCAGCCGGTACACATCCTGAACCTCGTCGGTGATATACACCGCCAGCGCCTCGACGCCCAGCAAGCGCAAGATGTCGTGCGGGTCGGGAGCGCCATCGACGATCGACTCGCCCTTGTTGACCACCTGACCGTCATGCACCAGGACGTGCTTGTCTTTCAGGATCAGATATTCATGGGCGACACCTTCGAAGTCGGTAATCACCAGCCGCTGCTTGCCCTTGGTATCCTTGCCGAAGGACATCGTCCCGGTGAACTCGGCAAGCATGCCCGCGTCCTTCGGAGTCCGAGCTTCGAAGAGTTCCGCTACGCGTGGCAGACCACCGGTAATGTCCCGCGTCTTGGCCGACTCCTGCGGCAGGCGAGCCAACACATCACCCACGGAAATCTGTTGGCCGTCGTAAACGTTGATAATCGCGCCGACCTGGAAGGTAATGGTCACCGGGTGATCGCTGCCGTGCATCCTGACTTCTTCGCCGTCGGGGTCGAATAGCCGGACCTGCGGCCGTAGGCCCTTGCTCGGAATCTTGCCACCGCGCTTGGGATCAATCGCCACCAGCGTCGACAGGCCGGTCACGTCGTCGATCTGTTTGGCGACGGTGACCCCCTCCTCAACGTTCTCGAACTTCACCAGCCCCGAGTACTCGGCGATCATCGGCCGCGTATGGGGATCCCAGGCGGCCAGCCTGGCGCCGGCTTTTACCTGTTCGCCGTCAACGGCCTTCAGGGTGGCGCCGTAGGGTACCTTGTGCTTTTCGCGCTCGCGACCGCTATCGTCGACGATCAGGATTTCACCGGAGCGCGTAATGACGATCTTCTCGCCCTTGGCACTGGTCACGTAGCGCATCGTCGAGGTGAAACGCACGACGCCGGCACTGTGTGTCTCGACCTGGCTGGCAACCGCCGCACGCGAGGCCGCGCCACCAACGTGGAAGGTGCGCATCGTCAGCTGTGTGCCGGGCTCGCCGATCGATTGCGCGGCCATGACGCCAACCGCTTCACCAACGTTGACCGGCGAACCACGCCCGAGGTCGCGACCATAGCACTGGGCGCACAGGCCGTAGCGCGTGTCGCAGGTCAGTGGTGTGCGGACCTTGACTTCGTCGATTCCCAGGCGGTCGATCAGATCGCAGTGGTCCTCGCAGATCAGCGTCCCCTGCTCGATCACCGTCTCTTCGGAGTCCGGGTCGACGACGTCGGCAGCCGTCACCCGACCGAGAATCCGCTCGCGGATCGCCTCGATGACTTCGCCGCCTTCGATCAAGGCTTTCCGGGTGACGCCGTTGCTCGTTCCGCAGTCGTTCTCGATGACCACCAGGTCCTGCGTCACGTCGACCAGCCGGCGCGTCAGATAACCCGAGTTGGCGGTCTTCAGGGCGGTATCGGCCAGGCCCTTGCGCGCGCCGTGCGTCGAGATGAAGTACTGGAGAACGTTGAGACCCTCACGGAAGTTGGTGGTGATCGGTGTTTCGATGATCGAGCCGTCAGGCTTGGCCATCAAACCCCGCATGCCCGCCAACTGGCGAATCTGCGCTGCCGAACCACGCGCCCCCGAATCGGCCATCATGAAGATCGAGTTGAATGACTCCTGCCGCTCCAGTTTGCCATGGCGATTGGGGACTTCCTCGTGGCCAAGCTGATCCATCATCACCTTGGCGACCTGATCGCCGGTACGCCCCCAGATATCGACCACCTTGTTGTAGCGCTCACCATTGGTGACCAGGCCGTTGGTATACTGGTTTTCGATTTCTTTGACTTCTTCTTCGGCAGCGGCAATGATCTCGCGCTTCTGAGCGGGCACCAGCATGTCGTCCGAGCAGATCGAAATACCGGCACGAGTCGCCAGGCGATAACCATTCTGCATCAGCTTGTCGGCAAAGACGACGGTCTCTTTCAGACCACAGCGGCGGAAGGCCGCGTTGATCAGCTTTGAGATTTCCTTTTTCTTCAGCGGCTTGTCGATCAGGCTGAAAGGCAGGCCCTTGGGCAGAATCTCGGAGAGCAGAGCGCGACCAGCGGTCGTCTGGTAACGCGTGATCTTCTGCTGCCAGCCGCTCTCGGCGTCGCCGTCGTATTCGGTAATGCGCACCGCTATCCGGGCGTGCACGTCGAGCTCGCCGGCCTGCATGGCGCGCGTCACCTCGGCGAGGTCAGGGAACATCATGCCCTCGCCTTTGACGTTGATCGCCTCGCGGGTGGCGTAGTAGAGGCCGAGAACGATATCCTGCGAAGGAACGATGATTGGCTCGCCGTTGGCCGGCGACAGGACGTTGTTGGAGGCCAGCATCAGCGTCCGCGCTTCCATTTGCGCCTCGAGCGACAGCGGCACGTGAACGGCCATCTGGTCGCCGTCGAAGTCGGCATTGAAGGCCGCGCAGACCAGCGGGTGGAGCTGGATCGCCTTGCCCTCGATCAGCGTTGGCTCGAAGGCCTGAATTCCCAGACGGTGCAGCGTCGGTGCCCGGTTGAGCATGATCGGGTGCTCGCGGATGACCTCTTCCAGGATATCCCAGACGACTGCCTCCTGCGTCTCGACCATCTTCTTGGCCTGCTTGATGGTCGTCGCCAGGCCCATGCCCTCGAGGCGGTTGAAGATGAAAGGCTTGAACAGCTCGAGCGCCATCAGCTTCGGCAAGCCGCATTGATGCAGCTTCAATTGCGGACCGACGACGATGACCGAGCGACCCGAATAGTCCACACGCTTGCCGAGCAGGTTCTGGCGGAAACGACCGCCCTTGCCCTTGATCATGTCGGCCAGCGACTTCAGCGGACGCTTGTTGGCGCCGGTCATTGCCTTGCCGCGGCGGCCGTTGTCGAGCAGCGAGTCCACCGCCTCCTGGAGCATCCGCTTTTCGTTGCGAACGATGATTTCCGGCGCTTTCAGCTCGAGCAAGCGCTTCAGGCGATTGTTGCGGTTGATCACCCGACGATAGAGGTCGTTGAGGTCGGAAGTCGCAAAACGGCCACCGTCGAGCGGCACCAGCGGGCGCAGATCGGGCGGCAGTACCGGCAGGACTTCGAGCACCATCCACTCCGGCTTGATCCCCGACTTCTGGAAGCCTTCGAGGATTTTCAGTCGCTTGGAGAACTTCTTGCTCTTGGTTTCCGAGGTCGTCGTCTCGAGTTCCGAACGTAGCGTTTCGACTTCACGCGGCAGGTCGATCGAGCGCAGGAGTTCACGGATGCCCTCGGCGCCCATCGCTGCATAGAAGTCGTCACCGTACTCTTCGACCTTCGCCAGGTAGTCGTCTTCGGTCAGCAACTGCGCGCGAGCCAGCGGCGTCATGCCCGGATCGAAGACCACGAACGCCTCGAAATAGAGCACCCGCTCGATGTCGCGCAGGGTCATGTCAAGGACCATGCCGAGACGACTCGGCAGGCTCTTGAGGAACCAGATATGCGCCACCGGACTGGCCAGATCGATGTGCGCCATTCGCTCACGGCGAACCTTGGCGAGCGTAACTTCGACGCCACACTTTTCACAGATCACACCACGATGCTTCAGCCGCTTGTACTTTCCGCAAAGGCACTCGTAGTCCTTGATCGGGCCAAAGATCTTGGCGCAGAACAGGCCATCGCGTTCGGGTTTGAAGGTCCGATAGTTGATCGTCTCCGGTTTCTTGACTTCGCCATAAGACCAGGAGCGAATCTTCTCCGGCGAGGCCAGACCAATGGTGATCGCGTCGAACTGCTCTTCCTGCGTCACCTGCCTAAACAAATCAAGCAGTGCTTTCATCTTTTGCTCCAGTAAGGAGTGAGGTGTCCGGGGGCAGGAATGGCGAGGCGGGAAAATCCACGCGCCTCACCGTTCCAGGCCTTGGCAAACAATCAGAAACGCTCGAGGTCGATATCGATCGCCAGCGACCGGATTTCCTTGACCAGGACGTTGAAGGACTCGGGCATGCCGGCCTCGATCTTGTGGTCACCCTTGACGATGTTCTCGTACACCTTGGTGCGGCCATTAACGTCGTCTGACTTGACGGTCAGCATTTCCTGCAGCACGTAGGAGGCGCCGTAAGCCTCAAGTGCCCACACTTCCATTTCGCCGAAGCGCTGACCACCGAACTGCGCCTTGCCGCCCAACGGTTGTTGGGTGACCAGCGAGTACGGGCCAGTCGAACGCGCGTGCATCTTGTCGTCGACCAGGTGGTGCAGCTTCAACACGTGCATATAGCCCACCGTCACCTGCCGCTCGAACTTTTCGCCGGTGCGACCGTCGTAGAGCGTCATCTGACCCGATTCAGGCATCTCTGCCAGCGCCAGCATGGCCTTGATTTCCGATTCCTTGGCGCCGTCGAAGACTGGCGTCGCAAACGGTACGCCCGCTTCGAGGTTGCCGGCCATTTCAATGATCTCGCCGTCGCTGAGCTGATCGAGATCTTCGGACTTGCCGGTGCTGTTGTAGATCTGCTCGAGGAAGCCACGCACTTCCTGCGCAGTGGCCTGCCGACGCCGCATTTCCTCGATCCGCTGGCCCAGGCCCTTGGCGGCCAGTCCGAGGTGGACCTCGAGAATCTGGCCAACGTTCATCCGTGACGGTACGCCGAGCGGGTTGAGGACGATATCGACGGGCCGACCATCGGCCATGTACGGCATATCCTCGACCGGCACGATACGCGACACGACACCCTTGTTACCGTGCCGTCCGGCCATCTTGTCACCGGCCTGCAGGCGGCGTCTGACGGCCACGTAGACCTTGACCATTTTCTGCACGCCGGGCGGCAACTCGTCGCCCTGGGTGAGCTTCTTGCGTTTTTCCTCAAAAGCGACGTCGAAGCCCTTGCGGGTCTGCTCCAGACCGTCACGCAGAGACTCGAGCTGATGGGCAACCTCATCGTCGGCCATCCGGATATCGAACCAATGGTGCGGATCGATACCATCGAGATAGTCCTGAGCGACCAGCGTACCCTTGGCCAGGCGCTTGGGTCCGCCGTTGGCCGGCTTGCCGATGATCATCCGCTCGACCCGCGCGAAGGCATCACGCTCGACGATCCGCAGTTGGTCGGCGAGGTCGAGCTTGTAGCTGCGCAGGTGGTCATCGATGATCGACTGCGCGCGCTTGTCACGCTCGATACCCTCGCGGGTAAACACCTGCACGTCGATAACCGTGCCGGCGATGCCTGACTGAACGCGCAGCGAGGTGTCCTTCACATCGGACGCTTTCTCACCAAAGATCGCCCGCAGGAGTTTCTCTTCGGGGGTCAATTGCGTTTCGCCCTTTGGCGTCACCTTGCCGACCAGTACGTCACCGGCTTCAACCTCGGCGCCGATATAGACGATTCCCGATTCGTCGAGCCGCGACAGTTGCGACTCACCGAGCGAGGCGATGTCGCGCGTGATTTCCTCGGGGCCGAGCTTGGTATCACGAGCGACAACAGTCAGCTCTTCGATGTGGATCGACGTGAAGCGATCTTCGGCGACGACGCGCTCGGAGATCAGGATCGAGTCCTCGAAGTTGTAGCCGTTCCAGGGCATGAAGGCGACCAGCATGTTCTGGCCGAGCGCCAGCTCGCCCTTGTCGGTCGACGCACCGTCGGCGACGACGTCGGCCTTGGCAATGACATCGCCGACGCGGACCAGCGGCCGCTGGTTGATGTTGGTGTTCTGGTTGGAGCGGATGTACTTGACCATGTTGTAGATGTCGACACCGACTTCACCCGGACCCGTCTCGTCATCATTGACGCGGACCACGACGCGTGCCGCATCGACGTAGTCGACGACGCCGCCGCGCAAGGCCTGCACTGCCGTACCCGAGTCGACCGCCACCGTTCGTTCGATGCCGGTGCCGACCAGCGGCTTCTCCGGACGCAGGCAGGGAACCGCCTGGCGTTGCATGTTGGCGCCCATCAATGCGCGGTTGGCGTCGTCGTGCTCGAGGAAGGGAATCAGCGACGCCGCCACCGAAACGATCTGGCTTGGCGCAACGTCCATGTACTGGACGCGCGCCGGCTCGGCAAGAATCGTCTCGCCCTTTTCGCGGCAGGTCACCAGGTCGTCGGTCAGGACGCCGGCGTCGCCGAGATCGGAGTTGGCCTGGGCGATGATATAGGCGCCCTCTTCGATCGCCGACAGGTACTCGATCTGGTTGGTCACCCGACCGTCGACCACCTTGCGGTAAGGCGTTTCCAGGAAACCATACTCGTTGGTGCGCGCGTACAGCGCCAGCGAGTTGATCAGGCCGATGTTCGGTCCTTCCGGCGTTTCGATCGGGCACACCCGGCCGTAGTGGGTCGGATGCACGTCGCGCACTTCGAAACCGGCACGCTCGCGGGTCAGGCCACCCGGGCCGAGCGCCGAAACGCGCCGCTTGTGCGTGATCTCGGACAGCGGGTTGGTCTGGTCCATGAATTGCGACAGCTGGCTGGATCCGAAAAACTCGCGGACGGCAGCGCTGATCGGCTTGGCGTTGATCAGATCGTGCGGCATCAGATTGTCGGACTCGGCCTGCGACAAGCGCTCCTTGACCGCGCGTTCGACGCGTACCAGGCCGGCACGGAACTGGTTTTCGGCCAATTCGCCGACCGAGCGAACGCGGCGATTACCGAGATGGTCGATGTCGTCGACTTCGCCGCGGCCGTTGCGCAACTCGACCAGCAGCTTGATCACTTCGACGATATCTCGGGGCGACAGCGTCAGCTGTTCGCGCGCCTCACCGGTCACACCGGCCGCTTTTAGCTGGTCGAAGAGCGCCACGGCGGTCGCTTCGGTCAGGTTTTCGGCGACCGCGCGCGGACCATGGCCCAGCTCGCCGAGGATCTGTTCAGCCGGGGCCACCGAGTTGGTCAGGGCTTCGCTGAGCAGCTTGACGATCGCCTCACGCTTGGACGGCACATGCTTGACCATGATCTTGTGTTCGACGACGTCCTGGCGGCCGACGCGGCGATTGAACTTCATGCGACCGACGGCAGAAAGGTCATAGCGGTCGTCGGAGTAGAACAGGCCGTGGAACAGGATTTCGACCGCATCTTCGGTCGGCGGCTCGCCTGGCCGCATCATCCGATAGATGGCAATGCGCGCCGCCTGCCGGGTAGCGGTGTCGTCGGTACGCAAAGTCTGCGAGATGAAGCCGCCGCGGTCGAGGTCGTTGATGTACAGGGTATGCAAGGACTCGATCCCGGCTTCGACCAGCTTGGCCACCAGCGTTTCGGTAATCTCGTCATTGGCGTTGGCCAGGATCTCGCCGCTGCTCGGGTCGATGATGTCTTCGGCGACTACCCGGCCGATCAGGAAGTCATCCGGGACGGCAACCTGTTTCAGTCCGGCCGCATCGAGTTCACGAATGTGCTTGGCGGTAATCCGCTTGTCTTTGGCGATGATCAGCGTGCCGGACGCGTCGTTGAAGTCGAAACGCGCCACTTCACCACGCAGGCGCTCGGGTACCAGTGCGAATTCGATCACGTTCTTGCCGAGCAGGAAAGTGTCAAACTCGAAGAACTCGCGCAGAATCTGTTGCGGCGTCAGGCCAATGGCTTTCAGCAGCGTCGTTACCGGCATCTTGCGGCGACGGTCGACGCGGAAGAACAGCAAGTCCTTGGGGTCGAATTCAAAATCCAGCCAGGAGCCACGGTAGGGAATCACTCGCGCCGAAAAGAGCAGCTTGCCCGAGCTATGCGTCTTGCCGCGATCGTGCTCGAAGAAGACCCCCGGCGAGCGGTGCAACTGCGAGACGATGACGCGCTCGGTGCCGTTTATGACGAAGGAGCCGGTGGTCGTCATCAGCGGGATTTCGCCCATGTAGACTTCCTGCTCCTTGACTTCCTTGATCGTGTCGGGCGTTTCGCGATCGAGAATCACCAGGCGAACCTTCGCCCGCAAGGCCGACGCGAAGGTCAGGCCACGCTGGTGACATTCCTTGACGTCGAAGGCCGGTTCGGAGAGGGCAAAGCTGACGAACTCCAGGCGCGCGTTGCCGCTGTGACTGACGATCGGGAAGATGGACGAAAACGCAGCCTGCAATCCCTGATTCTTGCGCTGCGCTACGGGAACCGTTCGCTGCAGGAAAGCAGAGAAGGACTCCAGCTGGGTTGCCAGCAAGAACGGCACTTCAAGCACGCTGGCGCGCTTGGCGAAGCTCTTGCGGATACGCTTTTTCTCGGTGTAGGAGTAGTTCATGGTTGCTCCGAACTCAGAATGCAAATCCTCTAGTGCACACCAGCGACGGTCGAGAGACCGGCTGGTGGGCAACGGACAAACGCAATACGATTAGCACGCAACACCACAGAAGACGACAAATGCTGGATCGCCGTGGCCGCTCTACTCATTCTTGCGTTTGCGCGCTGCAGCCGCCCGCGTTGGCGAAACGCGGCGACGTAAACATGTTTCCGGAAAAGCACAAACGGGCTGACAGCCGAAAGGCTGTCAGCCCGAAGCGCACGGCCGGAATTACTTGACCTCGACCTTGGCTCCAGCGTCCTCAAGTAGCTTTCTGAGTGCGTCAGCATCGGCCTTGGAAACGCCTTCCTTGACCGCCTTCGGTGCGCCATCGACGAGGTCCTTCGCTTCCTTCAGGCCAAGGCCGGTAGCGGCGCGGACGACCTTGATCGTTTCGACCTTCTTCTCACCGCTAGCCATGAGCATCACGGTGAATTCGGTCTGCTCCTCGACCACTGCCGCGGCGGCGCCTGGCGCAGCGACGGCCATCGAAGCGGCGGAAACGCCGAACTTCTCTTCGAACGCCTTGACCAGATCATTCAGGTCCATGACCGTCATCGCGCCAACGGCTTCCAGGATCTCTTCTTTACTAATAGCCATAATCAATAAACTCCTAAATCTCTAAATCCGAATACTCGAAAAAACCAACGGGCGATCAGGCGACCACTTCTTCTCGCTGTTTGGCCAGCGCCGCCAGCGCACAGGCAAAACCGGTCACCGGCGCCTGCATCATCCCCAGCAACTGCCCGAGCAGCTCTTCGCGACTTGGCACCGAAGCGAGCTTCTGCACGCCGGCCTTGTCGAGCAGCTCACCGGCGTAGCTGCCGGCTTTCAGGATCAGCTTGTCGTTGGTCTTGGCAAAGTCATTGAGCACTTTCGCCGCTGCCACCGGATCCTCGGAGATGCTGTAGATCAGCGGTCCCGTCATCTGCTCGGCCAGACAAGCAAAGGCACTGCCTTCGACCGCCCGCCGCACCAGAGTGTTTTTCAGCACGCGCAAATAGACACCGGCAGCGCGCGCCTGCGCCCGCAGACGGGTCAGGTGAGCAACCGGCATACCGCTGTACTCGGCCACGACCACCGTCTGGGCGGCAGCTATTCTGGCCGACACTTCGGCCACAACAGCTTTCTTTTCATCAAGATTAAGACCCACAGGCCCTTCCTCCCTTCAAGTCAACAGACGACGCATCCGGCTGGACGCGCCGCACCCACGGCGACCTTGGATCAGGGCTGGCGGCAACCGGCTTACGCCGTTCACCGCGAAATCCTTCTCGGGGCACACCGTCTATGCAGGCTGCTTGCGCGCTTAAGCCTCTGGCCATGATGACCGTCGGCACCTGCGGTCTTTGACGATCCGTCAGCGGCGCTGCAAGGCACCGCCGACAGCCCAACAAAGTTCCTTGCCGGAGCACGTCAAAAACGTTCTCCGGAACATTTTTCACAGCGTGGACGCGTCCACGCGAACGCCTGGGCCCATCGTGCTGGATACCGCGATCTTTTGCAGGTACTGGCCCTTCGCGGTGGCCGGCTTGGCCTTCATTAGCGCCTCGACCAGCGCCTTGAGGTTGATCGTCAGCTTATCGACGTCAAAAGACGCGCGGCCGATGGTGCTGTGGATGATGCCGCCCTTGTCGGTACGGTATTGGACCTGACCGGCCTTGGCGTTCTTCACGGCGGTGGCCACGTCCATCGTTACCGTACCCACCTTGGGGTTCGGCATCAGGCCGCGCGGCCCGAGGATCTGACCCAACTGGCCAACTACCCGCATCGCATCCGGGGTGGCAATGACGCGATCGAAATTCATCACGCCCGCTTTGATCTCGGCAGCGAGATCCTCAAAACCGACGATATCGGCGCCGGCCTCGATAGCCGCCGCTGCCTTCTCACCCTGGGCAAAAACGGCGACACGGATGGTTTTGCCGGTACCCGCCGGCAGGACCACCGAGCCGCGCACGATCTGATCCGATTTGCGCGGGTCGACGCCGAGCGAAACGGCGACATCGACGGATTCGTCGAATTTGGCCGTCGCCAATTCCTTGACCAGTTTCAGCGCGTCGGCGACGGCAACGCTGGTACCGCGGTCAACCTTGCCCGCAAAAGCTTTTTGACGCTTGCTAAGACTTGCCATTTCAGACTCCCTCCACCGTGACGCCCATCGTCCGGGCGCTGCCGGCGATGGTGCGAACTGCGGCGTCCATGTCGGCAGCCGTCAGGTCAGGCATTTTCTGCGTGGCGATCGCCTCGCACTGCGCACGCGTCAAGTTGCCGACCTTGTTGGTCAGCGGCTTGGCGCTACCCTTCGCCAGAGCAATCGCTTTCTTGATCAGAACGGTCGCCGGCGGCGTCTTCATGATGAAGGTAAAGCTCTTGTCCGCGAACGCGGTGATCACCACGGGAATCGGCAGACCCGGCTCCATGCCCTGCGTCTGGGCGTTGAAAGCCTTGCAGAACTCCATGATATTCAGGCCACGCTGACCCAGTGCCGGGCCAATCGGTGGCGACGGGTTCGCCTTGCCCGCAGGCACCTGTAGCTTGATGTAGCCAGTGATTTTCTTTGCCACGGTAGGACTCCTTTAGACGGGTTCAAGCGCGCTCGTGACAGCGCTCCCCAAATGACAAACGCGGCCCGCGAGCCGCACTACTGCAGTGCGTCATAAAAATCGCGCACCGCAACTTGCTTGCAGCGTCAGGCCTTCTCGACTTGAGCAAACTCCAACTCGACAGGCGTCGGGCGACCAAAAATGGTCACCGATACCCGCAGACGATTCTTCTCGTAGTTCACCTGTTCGACGGCACCATGAAAATCGGTAAAAGGCCCTTCCTTGACGCGAACAACCTCGCCCGGCTCGAACAAGACCTTCGGACGCGGCTTTTCGACGCCTTCCTGGATTTGCTGCATGATTTTTTCGACCTCTTTTTCGGAGATCGGTGTCGGCTTGTTGGCAGTGCCGCCGACGAAACCGGTAACTTTTGGCGTGCTCTTGACGAGGTGCCACGACTCGTCGTTCATTTCCATTTCGACCAGCACATAGCCCGGAAAGAACTTCCGCTCAGAAATGCTTTTCTGACCCATCTTGAGCTCGACCACTTCCTCGACGGGCACCATAATCTTGCCGAAGGCGTGCTCCATGCCCTGTCGCTGGATGCGCTCGAGCAGGGCGCGATGGACGCTCTTTTCGAACCCCGAATAGGCATGTACGACATACCAGCGCATGCTCATAATTGTCTCCAGCCAAGAACCAGGTCGTACAAAACCCACTCCAGACCCTTGTCGGTCAACCAGAGAAAGAGCGCCATCACTACCACAAAGGCGAACACCAGGCCGGTGGTCTGGACGGTTTCCTTACGCGAAGGCCAGACGACCTTTTTTCCCTCGTTGCTCGCCTCTTTGGCGAAAACGAAGAAGTTACGGCCCGGCTCGGTTTGCCAGGCGACAGCGGACGCAAGCCCCGCACCGACGAGGACCGCGAGGACGCGCAAGATCATTGCCTGCTCGGCGAGCAGGTAGAAGCCAGCGATGCCGGCGACGAGTAGCAATACCGCCAACGCAAACTTTAACTTATCGGCCATGTGGTCCGCTTTGCTTACTTCTTGCATATTGTGGCAGGGGCAGAGGGAATCGAACCCCCAACCTTCGGTTTTGGAGACCGACGCTCTGCCAGTTGAGCTATGCCCCTGCAGCAGAGACCAGAGCGTACCGCGAACAGCCCGCCCCGTGTCTTGAACTGACCTGTTGTTACTCGATGATCTTGGCGACGACACCAGCGCCGACGGTACGACCGCCTTCGCGAATGGCGAAACGCAGACCTTCTTCCATGGCGATCGGTGCAATCAGCTTGACCGTCATCTGGATGTTGTCACCAGGCATCACCATCTCGACACCTTCCGGCATGGAGATCGCGCCGGTCACATCGGTCGTGCGGAAATAGAACTGCGGACGATAGTTGTTGAAGAACGGCGTGTGACGACCACCCTCCTCCTTCGACAGCACGTACACTTCACCCGAGAAGTGGGTGTGCGGCTTGATCGAACCCGGCTTCGCCAGCACCTGTCCGCGCTCGACGTCTTCGCGCTTGACGCCACGCAGCAGAACACCGACGTTATCGCCTGCCTGACCTTGGTCGAGCAGTTTGCGGAACATCTCGACGCCGGTACAGATGGTCTTCAGAGTCGGCCGAATGCCGACGATCTCGACTTCCTCACCAACCTTGACGATGCCGCGCTCGACACGACCGGTGACCACCGTACCACGACCGGAGATCGAGAAAACGTCTTCGATCGGCAACAGGAAGGGCTTGTCGATGGCCCGCTCGGGAGTCGGGATGTAGTTATCGAGAGCATCCGCCAGCGCCATCACCGACCCTTCGCCCTGCTCACCGGTATCGCCTTCGAGCGCCTTCAACGCCGAACCCGGGATGATCGGTACGTCGTCGCCCGGAAAGTCGTACTTCGACAGCAGCTCGCGCACTTCCATGTCGACCAGCTCGAGCAGCTCGGCATCGTCGACCATGTCGCACTTGTTCAGATAGACAATGATGTACGGCACACCGACCTGACGCGCCAGCAGAATGTGTTCGCGGGTCTGCGGCATCGGGCCGTCGGCCGCCGACACGACCAGGATCGCGCCATCCATCTGCGCAGCACCGGTGATCATGTTCTTGACGTAGTCGGCGTGACCCGGGCAATCGACGTGCGCGTAGTGCCGCTTGGCGGTCTCGTACTCGACGTGCGCGGTGTTGATCGTGATGCCGCGCGCCTTCTCTTCCGGCGCTGCGTCGATCTGGTCGTAAGCCTTGGCGGTACCGCCATATTTCTTCGACAGAATGGTCGTGATCGCCGCCGTCAGCGTCGTCTTGCCGTGGTCAACGTGCCCAATCGTGCCGACGTTAACGTGCGGCTTGTTACGTTCAAATTTTCCCTTGGCCATTACCGGTACCTCAAGACGTTAGAAGTTAATGAATCTACAGCAGCAAGCAGTGGTGCCCATGGACAGAATTGAACTGTCGACCTCTCCCTTACCAAGGGAGTGCTCTACCGCTGAGCTACATGGGCGTCGCGCAAGATACTTGAAGCAATTCCGCGGCCGCAGCGTGGAGCGGGTGAAGGGAATCGAACCCTCGTCATAAGCTTGGAAGGCTTCAGCTCTACCATTGAGCTACACCCGCAAAACCATTACCCGAAACACGATCAATCAAGCTTGCCAACAGCGGCATAATTTGGTGGAGGGAGAAGGATTCGAACCTTCGAAGGCAGAGCCGTCAGATTTACAGTCTGATCCCGTTGGCCACTTGGGTATCCCTCCAGCTCAGAGCCGACAATTCTGACGCCCAATCAGAATGCTGTCAAATGATTTTTCGAGCAGGGCAGTAGTATATTGCAGAATGCATGCCGCCTTACGCTTCTTTCGCTGGCTTCGGGCACTCTCGGCGTAGAATCGCGCCTTGCCCGCCAGCCACACGGGAAGCATCCGCCGGAGGCCGCCATGAACACCCCCTACCCTGACCACCAGCCCCTCGCCGACGAGCTCGTCGCCAGCCTGAAAAGTCGTTTTGGCATGCGTTTCTCGCAGGGTGAGTCGATCCGCGTGCAACACGGGCGAGACGAGTCCGCGCACCCGCCAGCGCTGCCCGATGGTGTCTTCTTTGCCGAGACCACCGACGAAGTCGCCGAGGTCGCTGGCCTTTGCCATCGCTATCGCGTGCCGATGATTCCCTACGGCGTCGGCAGTTCGGTCGAGGGACACGTTCTGGCGATCCACGGCGGCATCACCATCAGCCTGGCCGGAATGAACCGGATTCTCGCCACCCATGGCGACGATCTCGACGCCAGCGTCGAGGCCGGCGTCACGCGCCTGCAACTGAATGCGGCACTCAAGGGGAGCGGCCTGTTCTTCCCGATCGACCCGGGTGCCGACGCCTCGCTCGGCGGCATGGCGGCGACCCGCGCATCGGGGACCAACGCCGTCCGCTATGGCACCATGCGCGACAATGTGCTGGGCATGACGGTCGTTCTCGCCGATGGTCGGATCATCAAGACCGGCGGCCGGGCGCGCAAGTCTTCTGCCGGCTACGACCTGACCCGCCTGCTGATCGGATCGGAAGGAACGCTCGGGATCATCACCGAATTGACGGTCAAGCTGCAGCCGCTTCCCGAAGCCACCGCGGCGGCGGTGTGCGCCTTTCCTGACGTCGAGTCGGCGGTCAATACCGTTATTCAGACCATCCAGCTGGGCGTACCCGTAGCCCGCAGCGAACTGCTCGACGCGCTGACCCTATCGGCGGTCAATCGCCATAGCGGCACCGCTCTGAAGGAACTGCCAACGCTGTTCTTCGAGTTCCACGGCAGTCCAGCGGCGGTCAGAGAACAGGCGCAGATCGTCCAGGAAATCGCCACCAGTCTGGGCGGCGAGGATTTTGCCTGGGCGACTCGTGGCGAAGATCGTTCGCGCCTGTGGCAGGCGCGGCACAACGCCTATTTCGCCTGCCTGCAACTGCGACCGGGCTGCCGCGCTTTCCCCACCGACGTCTGCGTACCGATTTCTCGCCTCGCCGAATGCATCCGCCGCACCACCGAAGACATCGCCCAGGTTGCGCTGCCGATCGCCTTGTTCGGCCATGTCGGCGACGGCAACTTCCATCTGGTGGTCCTGGTCGACCCGGCCAGCGCGGAGGACCTGCGCGAAGCCAAATGGATCAACGAGCGCCTGGTCGAACGCGCGCTGGCGATGTCTGGCAGCTGCACCGGCGAACACGGCGTTGGTATCGGCAAGACGCGCTTCATGGTCCGCGAGCACGGCGACGGCGCGGTCGACGTAATGCGCGCGCTCAAGGCGGCGCTGGACCCCCGGCAGCTCCTCAACCCGGGCAAGATTCTGCCAGCCGACGACGCGCCGCCAGCCGCGGCGAACGGCCAGGTCGCGCGCTGAGCCGGCGCAGGAACGGGAACAGCGCCTTGTCTTTGCCGCCACCCGAGCCTACCGACACGACGCCGCGGCTGTTCGGCTCACAGCTGCGTCAATTGGCGCTGCAACTGGCCGCGGTACTTGCCGTTGTTTCGCTGGCCTGGCCCTACTACGGCATCCGCACTGAACAGCTGCCCTGGCCGCAGACCGCTTTCGCCATCGGCGGCGTCGCCCTGTCCTTGGCCGCATTGACCCGCCAGCGCTGGTGGTGGTGGCTGATCCACGCGCTCTTTGCGCCGCTCGCCTGGGCGGCATCGCAACTGGCCATCGACCCCGGCTGGTATCTGCTGTCACTGATCATGCTGCTGCTTGTTTATCGCGGGGCGCTTGACGGTCAGATCCCCTTGTACCTATCCAACCGGCCGACCGCCGCGGCGCTCGCCGAGTTCACCGCCGACCTGCCCGGGATGCGCTTTATCGATCTCGGCGCCGGCATCGGCAGCGTCCTTGGCCCGCTCGCCAGGCAGCGCCCGGACGGCCGCTTCGCCGGCGTCGAGAACGCACCGGCGACCTGGCTGGTCGGTCGCCTGCGAACTGCCGGCCTGGCCAATTGCGACTGGCGCTGGGGCGACATCTGGCGAACCGACGTCGCCGACCAGGACGTCGTCTACGCCTTCCTGTCACCAGCACCGATGGCCGATCTATGGGAAAAACTGCAGCGCGAGATGCGCCCTGGGAGCGTCTTCATCAGCAACAGCTTTGCCGTACCCGAAATCACCGCCGAGCGTGTGCTCGAAGTTGACGACGCGCGCCAGACGCGGCTCTACTGCTATCGTTTGTGAAGCGCCGCCGACGGCGACACTCGGCGCAATGAAACACCACCGACCGCTGCGCAAACTTTGCTAAGATGGCCGATCCCAATACGACTGGAGTACCAACAATGTCCGATCACGACTCGATGACCGATCCCATGAGCTTTGCCAAGAAAATGTGGGGAAGCATGGGCTTCTCCTCTCTGCAAGGAATGGTCACGCCGACCTTCGACGCTGATGAGATCGAGAAGAAGGTGAAGGATCTCAAGGCCGTCGAGAGCTGGCTGAAAATGAACCTGTCGATGCTGCAGATGACCATCCAGGGCCTGGAAATGCAGGCCGTGACGCTCAACGCCGTCCGGGCGATGAGCCACATGGGCAGCAATCTGGCACCCGGCGCGACCGTTGCCGACGACGCCCAAGGCGCCGCAGGCAGCGCTGACGGACTCAAGCAGGCGGCGCTGTTTCCCTGGACGATGATGCAGCAAATGCAGGAGCAAATGCAGAAAGCCGCCGCCGCAGTCCGCGAAAAGCAGTCGCCGGACGAGCCGAAAACCTGAAGCCACGCTAGCCGATCGGCTCGCACCGGTCGGTAAGCTGGCAACCGGCAACAGCGCCAACAAAGATCCAGATGGCGGCCGCCGCGCCTCAGATAATCGCCGCCGCGCGCAGGCCGCTGATCTCGGCGGCAGACCATCCGGCCTCAAGCAAGATCTCGTCGCTGTGCTCGCCGCGTTCAGGGGCGGCGCGCTCGACAGCGAAAACCCAACCGGAAAGTTTCACCGGTGGCGCGTACTGGGTCAGCCCGTCGGCGCGCAAAACCATGCCGCGGGCGCGAAAATGTGGATGTTGGAGGGCCTCGGCGACGTCGAGCACCGGCGTTACACAGCAATCGATCGCGGCGAAGAAATCGACCCAATAAGCCTGCTCGTGGGCGCTGAAAACGCTCGCGATTTCGTCAGCCAGTGCTCTGGCAGCAGCCCCACGCGCCGCGTGCGAGGCTTTCCAGTCGGGACGTGCGAGAGCGTCGCAAAAAACGTCCCAGAACTTCTTCTCGAGCGGCGCCACGGCCATGTAGCGCCGGTCGGCCGTGCCATAGACGCGGTAGCCCGGGTCGCCACCGGTCAGCGCATCGGCGCCGCGCGCCGGCACCGCGCCAGTGCTCTGCCAGGCAAACATCGGGAACAGGTTGTGCGCCAGCACGGCCTCGCTCATCGCCACGTCGACCAACCGACCCTGGCCGCTGCGCTGGGCGTCGAACAAGGCCGCCAGGATGCCCATCACGGCGCTCATCGCGCCACCCAGCAAGTCACCGATCTGCAGATTGGGAATCGCCGGCGGGCCACCATCGACGCCGATCTGATCGAGGACGCCGGCCAGGCCGATGTAGTTGAGGTCGTGCCCGGCAGCCATCGCCAGTGGCCCACTCTGACCGTAGCCGGTGATCGCACAATAGACGAGCCGCGGATTGAGCGCCTGCAGATCCTGATAGCCGATGCGCAGCCGATCGCTGACCCCCGGCCGAAAGCTTTCGACGACGACGTCGGCGGCCGCCGCCAGACGCAAGAAAACCTCGCGCCCTTGCGGACGTTTAAGGTCGAGGCGCAAACCGCGTTTGTTGCGATTGACGCTGCGATAGAAGGCGCTGACGCCGTCCGGGCCAGCACCGAGCAGGCGCGCGTAGTCACCAGCGCCATGATCCTCGATCTTGACGACGTCGGCACCCAGATCGGCGAGATGCAGCGTCGCCACCGGGCCGGGAAGCAGGCGCGTCAGGTCGAGTACGCGCACGCCACGCAAAGGTGCGCCGCTCATCGGCCCGACTCGCAGCGCTCGAACCAGGCCGCATCGACGTCGATCAGCGCACCTTTTTCCAGCGGCTGGTCGAGAAACTGCCCGCGGTACAGCCATCCCGTCGTGCCGTGCTGCGGCGACCACGGCGTCTCCCAGTCAGCAACCCGCAAGCGCACGCGCAGCACCTCGACAGTAAGCGGAACGCCACCGGCAAGCTCTGCTACGCAGGGCATCGCGGCGGCCAGTAGCGCGTAATCGGCTGGCGTATAGGCCGCCGCCGGCTTGCCGATGCGCGGGCAAAGCCCGAGCTGGCGCTGCTCGCGGGCAATCGCGGCGATGCTCCCCTGCAGCCAGTAGGTCGGCGTCTTGAGCAGCAAGCCCGCAGCGCCTTCGCGAAAGATCACACAGTCGCCGACCTGCGGGCCAGGCGCGGCGCCCGACGTCGCCGCTGGCGCCACTTCTGCCGCCCCTACTGCAGCCACCAGCAAGCCGGCGGCGACCGCCACGAGAGCGCGCCTCACGAGTACTCGCGCAGGTCTTCGATCACCTTGCCGTCATTTGGCAAAGCGCCGGGAGCATGGAAGACGACCTCGCCACGCAGCTTGGTAAGGTCCCGAATGCTGTCCACAACGGCGGCCATGAGCTCGCCGGACGGCACCGCGACGGCACAATGCAGAGTCATCCGATCGTCACCGCCGGGGTTGTCGACGACCAGCCGCGCGACGCCGATTGGTGCGTGCCGGGCGACGATGGCAGCAACCTGCGATGGGCGAACGAACATCCCCTTGACCTTGGTCGTCTGATCGGCACGTCCCAACCAACCCTTGATACGAACGTTGGTCCGGCCGCAGGAGCTGCCGCCGGGCAAGAGCGCCGAAAGGTCGCCGGTGGCAAAGCGAATCAGCGGGTAGTCGGCATTGAAGCTGGTGACCACCACCTCGCCGACCTCGCCCTCGGCAACCGGGTCGCCGGTGCCCGGGCGAACGATTTCGAGGAGAACGTCTTCCTCGACAAGCAGCCCCTCGTCGCTCGTCGTTTCGTAGGCGATCACGCCGACGTCGGCCGTCGCATAGGCTTGACGAACGACCACGCCGCGGTCACTGAACAGCTTTCGCAGCGCTGGCGGCAAGGGCTCTCCCGAGACGACGGCCTTCTGCAGCGAGCCGACGTCGGCGCCCAGCTCATCGGCTCGGTCGATGATGATGCGCAGGAACGACGGCGTGCCGACGTAGGCCACCGGCCGCAGATCGGCGATCGCCTGCACCTGCAGGTCGGTCTGTCCGACGCCCGCGGGAAAGACCGGGCAGCCCAGTTTCTGCGCCGCGCCTTCGAGCATGAAGCCGGCCGGCGTGAAGTGGTACGAGAAGGTGTTGTGCACCAGCTCGCCCGCTCTGAAGCCGGCGGCGTACAGGACCCGGGCAAAACGCCAGCAGTCCTGGCCACGGCCCTGCGGATCGTAGATCGGGCCCGGCGACGCGAAGACGCGTGCCAGCTCGGCCAAGGGCGTCGCCGTCAGCCCGCCGAACGGTGGTTGTGCCCGCTGCAGCTCGGTCAGATCGCTCTTGCGCGTCAGTGGCAGACTCGCCAGCGCGGCACGCGAAGTCACCGACTCCGGCGCCTGCTCGGCGAACAGCCGGCGAAAATAGGGCGACTTCCTTTTGGCGTGCGCGACCTGCTGCGGCAGACGCGCCATCAACCAGGCTTCGCGCTCTCGTGGCAGGCGCGTTTCCAGCGAATCGTAGTAGCTCATGGACTTGTCACTTACACCCCGGGAAAGTTTGCGCCAGACCAGCCGGACACGGCGTCGGGGCACACGGAAAAATGGCTGATCAGCTGCAAGACCGCGTGTCCGGGCGACGACTCAGGAAAGCCAGCGCTTGCGCCGCCGATAGTGCTTGACGTCGCGGAAACTCTTGCGCCCGACCGACGAAAGACCCAGGTAGAACTCCTTGACGTCTTCGTTGGCCGCCAGATCGCTGGCTGCCCCCTCCATCACGACACGGCCGTTTTCGAGGATGTAGCCAAAATCGGCGTAGCGCAGCGCCATGTTGGTGTTCTGCTCGGCGAGCAGGAAAGTCACTCCCTCCTTCTGGTTCAGGTCTTTGACGATGGAGAACACCTCGTCGACGATCTGTGGCGCCAGCCCCATCGACGGCTCGTCGAGCAACACCATGCGCGGGTTGGCCATCAGCGCCCGACCGACAGCGCACATCTGTTGCTCGCCGCCCGAGGTGTACGCCGCCTGGCTGCCACGACGCGTCTTCAGGCGTGGAAAGTACGAATACACCTTCTCCAGCGTACTATTGATCGCTCCCTTGCCATCGCGGCGGGTGTAGGCGCCGGTCAGCAGGTTTTCTTCGATACTCAGATGGCCAAAGCAATGCCGCCCCTCCATCACCTGAATGACGCCGCGCTTGACCAGATCGGCCGGCGTCAGCGCTTCGATGCGCTCGTCGCGCAACTCGATGGTGCCTTTGGTCACTTCACCGCGCTCGCCGTGCAGCAAGTTGCTGACGGCGCGCAGGGTCGTCGTTTTGCCGGCACCGTTGCCCCCCAGCAGGGCCACCACGCCGCCCTCGGGAACGCTGAACGAAACGCCTTTGAGAACCAGGATCACGTGGTTGTAGATGACCTCGATGCTGTTGACTCGGAGAAGAATGTTGGCGGTGCTCATGGCGTCTCGTCGCTTGGCGTTCGGCTTCGCCCTGCCGCATGCGGCAGGGCGAACACAGGATTCAGGGCTCGCCGTGACGAGCCCGGCGGGACTTAGGCGATTTCTGTCAAAGAACATACCACCTTGCTTGTCTTTTCACCCGTCTTCTGTGTTGCGACAAACAGTTGCATAGTTCGACTATGCGCCTGTTGTCGCGCCTTGAAGACGACCGAAAATCCGGCGCAATCTGGTACGTCCTTTTCCGGCAATCGCCTTACTTGTTACACTCCTCGGGAGTGCGCGGCGCCTGCTTCTTCTCCTCCGCATACTTGCCGGAGGCCAGCATCACCATCGGGCGCAGCGTATTGGCATCGGCCTGGTACCAGTCGGGTGACAAAAACTCCCACTTCTTGCCGTTCCAGGTGTGAATGCGCACCCACGACGATCCCATGTGGTCAAGGCACGAGGTCTGCACCGGCCGCATCACGCCGGCAAAGCCCATCGCATCGAGCGCTTTCTGGTCGAGATCGAGATGCTCCAGCCCCCAGCGCACCTGCTCGCCGGTCATCACCTTGCCCTTGCCGTAACGCTCTTGCGCCTTGCGGACGCCTTCGACGGCGAGCATCGCCGAAATCAGGCCACGCATGTAGAGCACGTCACCCACTTCCTCTTTCGGCCCGGTGCCCAGTCCCTTGGCGTGCAAGGTCGCGAGAATGTCCTTGACGACCTTCGAATCGGGCTCGGCGCCATGCTGCAGGGTCATCGCGCTATACCCTTTGGCACCTTCACCAACGTCCCTGACGTCGGGTTCGGCACCCGACCACCAGTTGCCCAGCATCTTGTCGCGCGGATAGCCGGTCGCCTGCGCTTCACGCAAGGCGGTCAGGTTCATCACCCCCCAACCGGAAAGCAGAACGAAGTCTGGCCTGGCCTGGCGGATCTGCAGCCAGGTCGCTTTTTGCTCGACGCCCGGCGCGGCCACCGGCAGGAGTTGCACGCTGTAGCCGTATTTCTTGCTCAGCTCCTCGAGCACCGGGATCGCCTCCTTGCCGTACGGACTGTCGTGATAGACCAGCGCGATCTTCTTGCCCTTCAGATTGGCCACACCGCCCATCTTCTTGGCGATGTACTGGATGGCGACTTCGGAACCGACCCAGTAGGTCCCGAGCAGGGGAAAGTTCCAGGCAAAGACGGCGCCATTTTGCGATTCGCTACGGCCGTAACCCGCCGTAATCAGCGGGATCTTGTCCTTCGGCGCTTTCTCGGTCAGCGCGAAGGTGCCGCCCGTCGACAGCGGCTGGAACACCGTCGCGCCGCCGTGCATGCCCTTCAGGCGCTTCTTCAAAGCATTCCGACGATTTACCCGGGTCCCCGGCCCCGCGGTAACCCTCGCGCACATCCGCGAAAACGTTTCCCCTTCCCCACTCCCCTTTGAATCTCCCGCCCTCTGTCGGTTTGTTTTTTTTTCACAATTTTTGGAGGTAAATTCCGATATAACCCGTTTTCCCCAGGATTTGGGCATTCTGGGCGCGATGCCGGCCCCCGGTTTACGGGCACCACTAAACCGAATAACTGGGCTTCCCTTGGCCTGAACGCCCTGCGGGACCGCCCCGACCGCGGTTGGGCCCGCGACGACGACGACTGCCCGCCCTGACGCCGCCTGTTTTATAATGCGAAGGCTTGGCTTAAGTCTTAATTTGGTCCCCCCCCTCCTCCTATTTGAAAAATGGAACCTGGCTTGGCTGCGAACCTGCCCGAAAAACTCCCTTGACCGGGTGCCGCGGACACGCCCACCGCCACGGCCTCCGAATGCGGAAAACCGCCAGAAGCCCCCTGTCCTTTTTCCTTTGGTTTTACTTGCCGTGTGACCCCCAGACGAGCGATGCCCCCGTGGGGGCGTTCCCCTTTTGAATCAGAAAAATAACATCGGAGCCCCCGCCCAAGACGATCATTTTTTTTTCTGCGTGTTGACACGCCGGCCGTGTTTCCGAGAAAGTTCCGACCGCCAATTTCTGCCGCCAGCTTCCGGTGCATAGACGATTTCCGCCCGGAATCCTGCAAGGACCGAACCTATTGAAATCTGCCCCCGAAGAAAACTTGCCCATGAAAAATCGAAACCTATGCCCCGCCGATGAATGACGCCATGAACCACAACTGGAAAAAAAACGCGAATTCGCCCGAAAAAGCCGCCCGGCTCCCCGAAACGAGAATAAATGGCGGAAATCCCCACAGCGGGGCGGCCGGGCAGTATGGCCCGTACGCAAAACACTAATCTTGACGGCCCAAAAAACGCCGACCCAGCTTGGCCAAAAACTCAGGCAGAACAGGTACTTGCTCAACGGGTTGTTGATCTGCCAACCCATCACCTGCAAGTTCGAGACCGAAACCGAGCCCGACAGCGAGTCGTCCGTAAACCAGGTAATCCGCAGAAAAACCCAGTCGGTGAAAAACTGCGCGGCGAGCGTCGCGACGGCCAGGTAAAGACCACGCACGCGCAAGCTCGGGATGCCGAAAAAAATCCCGACGACGGCGGCAGTCAGGCCACCGAGCAGCAGCGACACGAGCAGCGGCATGCCCTCGATACGAACGTTGAAGTTGTACGCGGCGTACGCGCCGACGGCCATGAAAGCCCCGGCACCGAGCGTGATCTGGCCGCAGTAGCCGACCAGGATATTGACTCCCAGGGCAGCCAGCGAAAGGATCAGGAAGGGAATGAGAATGGCCCGGAACATGTACTCGTCGACCAGCAGGGGAACGGCGACGAAAGCAAACAGCAGCAGCCCGATGATCGCCCAGCGGTCCTGCGCAATCGGGAAAATCTGCTGATCGGCCGCGTAGGACGTCTTGAACTGACCGTTTTCTCTATAGAGCACTTGCCTTCTCCCCGGTTAAACGCGGTCGATGATCTTCTCGCCGAACAGACCCTGCGGCCTGAACAGCAAGACCACCAGAGCCAGCTGGTAGGCAAACCAGATCTCGATACCGCCGCCGACCAGCGGTCCAAGATAGACCTCCGAGACCTTTTCGCCGACGCCGATGATCAGCCCGCCGACGATCGCACCGGGAACCGACGTCAGGCCACCGAGGATGACCACCGGCAGCGCGCGCATGGCCACCGTCGTCAGCGAAAACTGCACGCCGAGCTTCGAGCCCCAGATGACGCCGGCGACCAGGGCCACGACGCCGGCCACACACCAGACGATCACCCAGATGCGATTGAGCGGGATACCGATCGATTGCGCCGCCTGATGGTCGTCGGCAACTGCCCGCAACGCCCGCCCGGTGGTCGTCTTCTGGAAAAAAAGCGTCAACAGCCCGACCAGCACGGTGGCGATCAGCGCCGCGATGAAGTCCTCCTTGTTGATCAGCAAGCCGCCTTCGAAGATCGAATCGAGGATGAACACCGGGTCCTTGGGCATCCCGACGTCGATCTTGTAGATGTCGTTTCCGAAGAGACTCGAGCCAACACCTTCCAGGACGTAGGAGATTCCCAGCGTCGCCATCAGCAGCGTCGCACCGTCCTGATTCACCAGGTGACGCAAGACCAGGCGCTCGACCAACCAGGCGACGACGAACATCAGCGCGCCAGCGACCACGAAGGCCGCGGCGGTCGCCAGGTACGAAGCCTCGACACCGAGCCAGGCCGGGAGCCACTCGGCGAAACGCGCCATCGCCAGCGCCGCGAACAGGACCATCGCCCCCTGCGCAAAGTTGAACACCCCGGAGGCCTTGAAGATCAGCACAAAACCGAGCGCCACCAGTGAGTACAGCATGCCGGCCATCAGGCCACTGATCAACGTTTCCAGGAAGAAACCCATCACTGCACTCCTCAGTGGCTGGCGCCAAGATACGCGCTGATGACTTCGGGATTGGCACGAACCGCGTCGGGGTCGCCGTCGCCAATCTTTTTGCCGTAGTCGAGAACGACGACACGGTCGGAGATATCCATGACCACCGCCATGTCGTGCTCGATCAGAACGATGGTCGTACCGAACTGATCATTGACGTCGAGGATGAAGCGACACATATCCTGCTTCTCTTCGACGTTCATCCCGGCCATCGGCTCGTCGAGCAGCAGGATGCTTGGCTCCATGGCCAGCGCGCGACCGAGGTCGACGCGCTTCTGCAAGCCGTAGGGCAGACGGCCAACCGGCGTCTTGCGAATGTGCTGGATTTCGAGAAAATCGATGACTTCCTCGACCTTGGCGCGATGCGCGAGCTCTTCGCGGCGTGCCGGTCCCCACCAGAATGCCTGCTGCAGCAGGTTGCTGCGGATCTTCAGGTTGCGGCCGGTCATCAGGTTGTCGATGACGTTCATCCCCTTGAACAGGGCGATGTTCTGAAAGGTGCGCGAGATGCCGGCCTTGGCCGCTTTGTAGGGATTCATCTTGCTGAAGTGCTGCCCACGCAGGATGATCTCTCCTTCCTGCGGCCGATAGACGCCGTTGATAACGTTGAGCATCGAGCTCTTGCCGGCGCCGTTCGGGCCAATGATTGCCCGGATCTCGTGCTCGCGGACGTCGAAGGAAATGTCGGTCAGTGCCTTGACGCCGCCAAACGCCAGGGAAACCTTTTGCAGGTCGAGAATCACCTCGCCGATCTGCCGACTCATGCTGTGGCCCTCCCGGCAACGGCGAAGGTCTTCAGGTCCCGGATCACCAGATCAGCGGCGACCTTGCCTTGCCGTCCGTCCTCGAACTTCACCGCCGTCTCGATGAACTGGCTGTCCTTGCCGCCGTACAGCGCGTCGATCAGTACGCCGTACTTCTCGGCGACGAAACCACGCCGCACCTTGCGCGTTCGCGTCAACTCGTCGTCGTCGGGATCGAGTTCCTTGTGCAGGATCAGGAAGCGATGGATTTGCGAATCGGCCAGCGCGCCTTCCCCCACCAGTTCGGAATTGATCTGCTCGATCGACTCCTGGATCAATCCATAAACCTCCGGCTTGGCCCCCAGATCGGTATAACCCGAATACGCGAGGCCACGCCGTTCGGCCCAGTTGCCGACCGCGCCGATGTCGATATTGATGAACGCGCAGACCATCTCGCGGCGGTCGCCGAAGACCACCGCCTCCTTGATGTAAGGGAAGAACTTGAGCTTGTTCTCGATGTAGTTGGGCGCGAACATCGCACCGTTGGTCAGCTTGCCGACGTCCTTGGCACGATCGATGATCTTGAGATGGCCGTCGCCGTCGAAGATACCGGCGTCGCCGGTCATGAAATAGCCGTCGGCGTTGAGCGCTTCGGCGGTCGCATCGGGCCGCTTGTAATACTCCTTGAGCAGCATCGGGCCGCGCACCAGGATCTCGCCGTTGTCGGCGATCTTCACCTCGACGCCCGGCGCCGGCTTGCCGACGCTGTCGAACTTGATTTGGCCGTCGGGCTGCAGGCAGACGTAGGCACAGGTTTCGGTCTGACCGTAGAGTTGCTTGAGGTTGATACCGATCGAGCGATAGAAACGGAACAGGTCCGGACCGATTGCCGCGCCGGCGGTATAGGCGACGCGCACGCGGCTCATACCCAGTACATTCTTCAGCGGAGCGAAAACAAAGAACCTGCCCAGCGCATAGAGCAAACGATCGGCGGTGGACACCGGCCTGCCGTCGAGGATTTCCGCACCACTGCGCCGCGCGACGCCCATGAAGTAATGAAACATTTTCTGCTTGATGGCGCTGGCGTCCTGCATGCGGATCATCACCTGCGTCAGCAGGTTCTCGAAGACGCGTGGCGGTGCAAAGTAGTACGTCGGGCCGATTTCGCGCAAGTCGTTCATCACCGTCTCGGCCGACTCCGGGCAGTTGATCGTGAAACCGGTGAGCAGCGCCTGCGCAAACGAAAAAAGATGGTCGCCGACCCAGGCCATCGGCAGATAGGAGAGGATGTCTTCGTCCGCGCTCAGCCGGTCGAACTCGGCCCCGCCACGGGCGGCACTGATGAAGGCGTGGTGCGTCAGACACACCCCCTTCGGCCTGCCGGTCGTGCCCGAGGTGTACAGCATGACGCTGACGTCCAAAGAAGCGCCCCTGGCGATCTCGGCCGCCAGCAGATCGGGGTGCTGGCGATGGTGCACCCGCCCCATTTCGAGCAACTCGCGAACGTCATGAATAAAGGGCTGCGTGTAGTGGCGCATGCCGCGTGGATCGCCATAGAAGAGGTGCTTGAGTTGCGGCAACTGCTCCTGCAGTTCGAGCACCTTGTCGACCTGCTCCTGATCTTCGACGAACAGGAAACGGACTTCGGCATCGACCAGGACGAACAGCATCTCGTTGGCCACCGCGTCCTGATAGAGCGGCAAGGGAACGCCACCGAGACACTGCACGGCGGTCATCATCATGTACATGCGAGGCCGATTGTCGCCGACGATGGCGACGTTCTCGCCGCGCCTGAAGCCCATTTCGACGAGACCGCAGGCCATCGCGCAAACCTCGTCGGCAACGTCCTGCCAGGTCCAGCACTGCCAGATGCCAAGGTCTTTCTCGCGCATCGCCGGCTTGTCGCCACGCACGCGAGCATGATTGACCAGCAAGCGCGGAAAGGTATCCAACGCTGGCGACGACGTCGTTTCCGGCATCTTGTCTCCTCCGGTGCATTGACCGCCGCTATGGGCTGACGGCACGCTCCTATCTTTTATTTTGCTTCGCGATTCTAGTCCGTTTTTGCTGATCGGTGCGACGCCGCAAGCATTCACCGCGGCACCAGCGCTGGCGGCTACTCACTGCCGAACGGACTTGCGCCGAAGTCTAAGCATCGCCAGCGATGACAATTGTCATCCATGCGACAATTTCGCTTATTTTCCGGGGAGCTGGCGCAGCGATGCACGAAGTCGAAGAGATGCTGCAAGCGTCTTGCTGGGCACGGCAACTGTCGGCCGACGAACGCGCCAGCGTGACCAGCGACATCGTCGTGCGCACCGTCCCGGCGGGCGGCTACGTGTGCATGAAGGGCGAGGCGGTCGAGCACTGGCTGGGGGTCGTCGACGGGCTGGTCAAGATGGCCAGCAACTGGAGTACCGGCAAGACCACCAGCTTCCTGGGCCTGGCCAGCGGCAGCTGGTTCGGCGAAGGCTCGCTGATGAAGGACGAGCCGCGCCGCTACGACGTCATCGCCCTGCGCGAGTCGCGGATCGCCTACATGAAACGCAGCCGCTTCCAGCACCTGCTCGACCACAGCATCCTGTTCAACCGTTTCCTGCTGATCCAGCTCAACGAGCGCCTCAGCCAGTTCATCGGCATCATCGAGCACGAACGCCTGCTCGATACCGACGCCCGCCTGGCGCGCTGCCTGGCGTCGATGTTCAACCCCCTGCTCTCCCCCGGCAGCAGCCTGCAACTGCGCATCTCGCAGGAAGAAATCGGCTTGCTCGCCGGCATCTCGCGCCAGCGCGTCAACCAGGCGCTGCAAAAACTCGAACACGCCGGACTTCTGCGCGCCGACTACGGCACGCTGACCATCGTCGACCTCGACCGGCTGCGCAATTTCGGCGCCTAGGGCCACGCACGCGGCCGGCGGCGGCGAAAATGAGCGGCCGCGCAGGAAAAAACACGCAAAAAAGTCATGGGATTGAACACCCCTGCGATCTGGGTTAGTATTCGGCGCCCCGAGGGGTGGTCTTGTCAACAGTTTTAAAATTGGTCCCAGAACTTTTTTTTGCAAGACAAAACAGGAGGATAGACAATTATGAGTAGCGTAATTTACGAGCGACTTCGGCGTAATCCGAAGTTCGATGAACTGGTTCAGAAGCGAGGGAGCTTCGCGCGAACCCTGGCAGCGATCGTGCTGATCATTTTCTACGGCTTTTTCATGCTGATCGCTTTCAACCCCAAGATGCTCGGGCAACCGATCGCCGAGGGGTCGATGTGGGCCATCGGCTATACGGCGGAGATGGTGATGTTCGTCTTCTTCTGGCTGCTGACACTGTTGTACGTCCGCCGCGCCAACGGCGAGTTTGACGATCTGACCGCCGAAATCATCAAAGAAGCACAGAAGGAGACCAAATGATCAAGCGACTCACAACGGCGCTCGCCCTGCTGGCGTTCTCGGGCATGGCCGCTGCCGCAGGGCCGGCCCTGCAAGGCGACATTCAGATTCAGCCGACCAACTGGCACGCGATCATCATGTTCATGATCTTCGTGACGATGACCATGGGCATCACCTACTGGGCGGCTGGCCGCACCAAGTCGACGGCCGACTTCTATACCGCCGGCGGCGGCATCACCGGCTTCCAGAACGGCCTGGCGATTGCCGGCGACTACATGTCGGCGGCCACCCTGCTCGGTCTCACGGCGATGACCTTCAGCCGCGGCTACGACGCCTACATCTACATGATGGCGTTCTTCGCCGGCTGGCCGATCATCCTCTTCCTGATGGCCGAGCGGCTGCGCAACCTGGGCCGCTTCACCTTCTCCGACATCACCTCGTATCGCCTCGACCCGTCCGTACGGACGATGGCGGCGCTGTCGTCGCTGGTGGTCGTGGTCTTCTACCTGATCGCGCAGATGGTCGGCGCCGGGCAGTTGATCAAACTGCTCTTCGGCCTCGAGTACAACGTCGCGATCTTCGCCGTCGGCATCCTGATGATGGTCTATGTGACCGTCGGCGGTATGGTGGCGACGACCTGGGTGCAGATCATCAAGGCCTGCCTGCTGCTCTTCGGCGGCACGCTGACGCTGATTCTCGGCTTTTCGCAGTTCGGCTTTTCGCTGACCACGCTGCTCGAAAAAGCGACGGCAGTCCATAAGCTGGGTGCCTCGTTGATGGCGCCGGGCAGCCTGCTCTCGGATCCGGTGACGGCGCTTTCGCTGGGCCTCGGCCTGATGTTCGGTACCGCTGGTCTGCCGCACATCCTGATGCGCTTCTTTACCGTCGGCAACGCCAAGGAAGCCCGCAAGTCGGTGCTCTATGCTTCCGGCTTTGTCGGTTTCTTCTTCAACGTCATCTTCCTGCTCGGCCTGGTGGCGATCCTGCTGGTCGGTCAGAACCCCGAATACTTCGAGGGCGGTGACATCAAGGGCGCGCTGATCGGTGGCGGCAACATGGTCGCCATGCACCTGGCGCATGCCGTCGGCGGCAACATGCTGCTCGGCTTCCTGGCGGCGGTCGCTTTCGCCACCATCCTGGCAGTCGTCTCGGGTCTGGCGCTGGCCGGTGCTTCGGCGATCGCGCACGACATCTACGCACGCGTGATCCGCAAGGGTGAATGCACCGACAAAGAGGAGATCAAGGTTTCGCGGATGGCGACCATCTTCCTCGGCATCGTGGCGATCATCCTCGGTATCGCGTTCGAGAAGATGAACATCGCGTTCATGGTCGGCCTGGCCTTCGGCGTTGCTGCCGCGGCCAACTTCCCGGTGCTGATTCTCTCGATGTACTGGAAAGGCCTGACCACCCGCGGTGCGCTGTGGGGCGGTTACAGCGGCGTCACTTCCGCAGTCCTCTTCGTGGTCTTCTCGAAGTCGGTATGGGTCGACGTCCTGCACAATGCAGCGCCGTTGTTCCCCTACACGCAGCCGGCGCTGTTCGCGATGCCCATCGCCTTCCTCTGCGCCTACGTCTTCTCGGTAACGGACAGCAGTGCCCGTGCGACCAGGGAACGTGAGGCGTTCGAAGACCAGTATGTGCGTGCCCAGACCGGCTTTGGCGCTTCCGGTGCCAGCCACTGAGTAGTCTGCTCGCTTCGACGCAAGCAAAAACCCTGGCGGTGCGACAAGCCCGCCAGGGTTTTTTTTCGCCACGACGATCTTCGCCGCGCCACTGCCAACTCCAGGCGCCGACAGTGTTGGCCCGATGCAAGACGGCTCGGTCGGCAGTTCCGGCAGGCAAGGCGGTGCGAAACCTGGCGCAATCTCGCCTAAAGTTTCCCGCTAATTTCCCGTCAAAGAGAGTGATGCCACGTCCGGACGGTCATGGCCGCGCGCTCGAATTGCCGTGCGCATGCCGACTGGCACGCCGCAATCGTTCGACGGCGAGCGCGCCGGCGCGCTCGCCGTCTCACCCCGACCCTTCTCCCGCCAGGCGCAGAAGGAAGCTTCGCGAGTCGCAGCAGCGACTTCCCCATCAACCACTGGAGCCCCCGCATGCATCCAGACCTCAGGCGCCTTGCCCTATGTCTCATGGCGATCCTGCCGGCAACGGCTGCCGCTGCCTGGCAGCTGATCTCTGCCGAACCGGGCCGGCGCGTCGAAATCGACAAAGCCAGCATCCGGAAGGTAGACCGCGGCAAGACCGAGGCGCACGGACGAATCGTCCTCGACAAGCCGATCGTCGATCCCAGGACATCGTCGTCTTACCGGATCGTCGAGGCCGTCAACCACTACGACTGCGCGTCGCGCAACTACAGCACACTCAAGCGCAGCTACTTCAAGGACGAAGGCGAGTTGCTCCGCGAGGAGGAGGTCAAGGTCCCGATCGAGATGCCGGTGCGCAGCGGCATGCTCGACGACAAGCTGCTGCGTGAAGCCTGCCGCCCGAAAGCGGGCAACGACGCCGCGCTGGCGGCGCGGCAGACCGCCGAAAAGGTCAGCGAGGCCGCTGGCGAGCTGCGCAAGGCCAATGAAGCGCTGGTCCGAAAGGACGTCAAGCGCGCCAACCTGCGAACGCTGGCCGCCGAAAAGAGTGCCGCCGAGGCGACACCGGCGAGCGTCAACGAGCCGCTCGCCAACGCGCACGCGGCGTCGCCACCGACGCTGCTCGCCGCGCGAACGCGCCGCGCCGCCGCCCGATCGTCGGCGCCGAGCAGCGAGCCCGACGAGCTGGCCGCCGCCTACGCGCACGCCAACATCCACTGGTCTTACGAAGGCGAAGGCCGCCCGGAGAACTGGGGCAGGCTGCGAGCCGAGTTTGCGACCTGCGCCAGCGGCGAACGACAATCGCCGATCGACATTCGCGATGGCTTTGGCGTCGACCTCGAAGCGATTCAATTCACCTATCGGCGGTCCGAGTTTCGCGTCATCGACAACGGTCACACCGTGCAGGTCGAGGTCGGCGGCAGCAACCTCAGCCTGCTCGGCAAGACCTACGATCTGATCCAGTTCCATTTCCACCGCCCGTCCGAGGAACGGATCAACGGCCAATCCTTCGACATGGTCATCCATCTGGTACACAAGGCCGAGGACGGCCAGCTGGCGGTAGTCGCCGTGCTGCTCGAGCAGGGCGCAGAGAACCCGATCATTCAGGCCGTGTGGAACAACCTGCCGCTCGAGAAGAACGACTATGTGGCGCCGCCTGGACAGGCCATCGACCTCGCGCAACTGTTGCCCGAGGAGCGCAGCTACTACACCTACATGGGTTCGCTGACGACACCGCCGTGCACCGAAGACGTGCTGTGGCTGGTGCTCAAGAAACCGCAGCAAATCTCGCTCGAGCAACTGAAGATCTTCGCGCGGCTGTACCCGCACAACGCCCGCCCGGTGCAGCCCAGGTTTTCCCGAATGATCAAGGAATCGCGCTGAACGCTGCGCCGGCAGCGGCTCGTCGGCGCCGTGCCCGACACCCCGGCAAGCCATACCAGCCGGACGCCCGCCCTTTCCGGGGAAATTTGATTTGCAGCAAGTTTTTTGTGTGGCGCTGAAATACGCCGGCGCAGCAAATTGCCGCAGCGCTGCGGCGACCTTGAGCACGCCAACTTTCCACAGGCGTTTCATACTCGCTTCGCGCTCGCCAGCGATCCGCGCAATTCGCCGTGGCGACCAGATTTCCCCGTATCGGCAAGGCCTCGTCGGCACACGACCGCTGGAATGCCTTGATTGCGACGCGGAAGCTGCCGATACTCGCGGTGGTCAAGCGCATTTTCACCGGAGACCACGCCCCATGAACGAGCACGAACAGCAAGCCATCCTGACCATCAGCCTGATGGCGGCCTTCGCCGACGGCAGCAAGGACGACTCCGAGCGTGCCGAGATCAAGCGCATCGCCGACGCGCTGGCTGGCGAGGGCTCGATCAATATCGCCAAGCTCTATCAGGACGTGTTGCTCAAGCGCGTCTCGCTGGCGACTGCGACGGCGGCGCTGACGACACCCGAGGCGCGCCAGCTGGCGTTTGAAATGGCGGTCTGCGTGTGCGATGCCGATGGCCTTCAATCGCCTGCCGAAAAGCTCTTCCTCGGCGACCTGCGCGAAGCCCTGATGCTCGACGCGCAGCAGGCGGCGGAGTATAGCCGGCAAGCCGAAGCGATCGCCGCGCTGCCGGTAGAAAGCGGCGAAGTGGCGGCGACGGACGGCGACCGCCGCACGGCGAAGCCGCCGACGGCGCCGGCAACGAGCGTTGGCACGCTGGCGTCGACGATGAGCGCCGCCGCGATCGACCAGGCCATCCTCAACGCCGCGATCGTCAACGGTGCCCTGGAACTGCTGCCGGAATCGCTATCGACGATGGCCATCATCCCGCTGCAGATGAAGCTCGTCTATCGCCTCGGCAAGTCCTACGGATTCGAACTCGATCGTGGGCACATCAAGGACTTTCTGGCCACCGTCGGCGTCGGGCTGACTTCGCAATACCTCGAACAGGCCGGGCGCAAGCTCCTTGGTGGCCTGCTCGGCAAGCTCGGCGGCGGCTTGCTGCGCGGGCTGGGCAAGCAGGCGCTCAGCTCGGGGATGAGCTTCGCCAGCACCTATGCCCTCGGTCACGTCGCCAGGCACTACTACGCCGGCGGCCGCAGCCTGTCGACGCAGAGGTTACGCGAAGCCTTCGACAGCATGCTCGGCGAGGCCAGGGGACTGCACAGCCGCTATCTGCCGGAAATGCAGGCCAAAGCCAGCTCGCTCGATCGTGGCCAGATCATCGAACTGGTCAGCAACGCTTGATCGCTCGCCGCGCACTTCGCCAACACCTGCGGGCCGTCGACAGCCGATGCTGAATTTCGATAACCGCTTCGTCCGCGAGCTGCCGGGGGACCCCGACCGGCACAACACGCCACGGCAGGTCTTTGGCGCGTGTTGGTCGCCGGTGACACCGACGCCGGTCGCTGCACCGGTGCTGCTCGCGCATTCGCGCGAGGTGGCCGCCGCCCTCGATCTTGACGACGAGGCGATGGCCACGCCGGCCATGCTCGCTGCGCTGGCCGGCAATACGCTGTTGCCCGGAATGGTCGCCTACGCCACCTGCTACGGCGGCCATCAGTTCGGCCAGTGGGCCGGCCAACTCGGCGACGGTCGCGCGATTCTGCTCGGCGAAGCGATCAACCGTAGCGGCCAACGCTTCGAGCTGCAGCTCAAGGGCGCCGGCCCAACGCCCTACGCGCGCCGCGCCGACGGGCGCGCGGTCTTGCGTTCGTCGCTGCGCGAGTTTCTGTGCAGCGAGGCGATGCATCACCTGGGAGTGCCAACGACGCGCGCGCTGAGTCTCGTCGGCAGCGGCGAAACCGTCGTCCGTGACATGTTCTACGACGGCCATTCAGTCGCCGAACCGGGCGCCGTGGTCTGCCGGGTGGCGCCTTCGTTCATCCGCTTCGGGCACTTCGAGCTGCTCGCCGCGCGTGGCGAACGCCAACTTCTGCAGCGCCTGGTCGACTTCACCATCGCCCGCGACTTCCCCGAGTTGGCCGGCCTGGCGCGCCAGCCCGAGCAGCGTCTGGCGACGTGGTTCACCGAGGTCTGCGAGCGCACCGCCCGCCTGATGGCGCACTGGCTGCGCGTCGGCTTCGTGCACGGCGTAATGAATACCGACAACATGTCGATTCTCGGACTGACCCTCGACTACGGTCCCTACGGCTGGGTAGACAACTTCGACCCCGGCTGGACGCCCAACACCACCGACGCGGCGAGCCAACGCTACTGCTTTGCCCGGCAGCCGGAGATCGCCCGCTGGAATCTCGAACGGCTGGCAGCGGCGCTGGCCACGCTGGGGACCAGCGCGGACGACCTGGCGGCAGCTATCGCGCGTTACGACGTGGTCTACTCCGAGGAATTCTGCACGGCATTTGCCGGCAAGCTCGGCCTTCTCGGCTGGACGCCCGACGATGGCGACTTGCTCGACGAGCTCTGCAAACTGATGCGACTGGCCGAGATCGACATGAGCATCTTCTTCCGCCAACTCGCGCAGCTGGACATCAACGATCCGCAGCCGCGAGTCTTGCAGCAGGCTTTCTACCGTGACGAACTGCGGCAGCAATTTTCGGCCGACCTCGAGCGCTGGCTGGCGCGCTACGCCGCGCGCCTGCGCCTCGACGGGCAAACCGCCGAGCAACGCAGGCTAGCCATGAACCAGCGCAACCCGCGCTTCGTGCTGCGCAACTACCTGGCGCAACAGGCCATCGACCGCGCCGAACAAGGCGACACCGGGATGCTTCATGACTTGCTCGAGATCTTGCGCCGACCCTATGACGAGCAGCCCGGACGCGCGGCTTTCAGCGCCAGGCGACCCGATTGGGCGCGCCACAAGGCCGGCTGCTCGATGCTCTCGTGCAGTTCCTGACGGTGGCGGCTGCCGCTCGCGTTAGAATGCAGACCTGCCGCTCAACAGCGCTTTCACCCACGAGGACTTGCCATGCCCTATACGCCCGATCTGGTCAATGAACTCAACACCCTGGTCCGCTTCGATCTGGCAACTACGCAACTGGGCATCAAAATTCACAAGATCGCCGATCCAGAAATCATCGCCGCGACGCTGCGACTGCACGCCAAGGGACTGGTCACACAAACCGATGGAGGCTATCTGACCAGCCTCGGGCGTGACGCCGCAGAACACGCGCACGCCGCCCTGACCATTCTCACCTCGCTCCCGGTCAGCACGCAGGAATAGCAAGCGCGCCGGCAGAGCATGCTGGCGACCTGCCGCAGTGCCGCGATGGCACGGTTGCGCGCAAACGCTTCATGGTGATCGCCGGCACGGGCAGCGGCGCTCGAGCCGCTCAATCGGGCGGCCGGCCGTGTACAATCGTCGCCTTGCTCACGACGCCCTGGCCGATGGCTCGCGCCTGATCGCCCCGGCAACACCCCCTGCGGAGTACGTGCAGAAATGCAATCCACCAGCAACCCGTGGCAATCCTCATGGTCAGCATGCTGGCGACGCTGAGGGCCGCAGGTGCGGCTACGGGCGGACAGCCGAAGGGCACCGGCAAAGGCCTGATCCTCGCTGGCCGAGTCACGTTCAAGCCGCTCTTGCCGACCTATCAGCTGACCGACCGAGGACTACTCTTGCAAGCCAACCGGGGAGACGTAGGTTAGCAACTGAACCGCCAGGCGGACGCCGCGCGGACCGCTTTGTCGCCTGACGACCGGCTTGCCGGCGAGGAAATGATTTCGCTGGCGTCGAGCCGGCAAGGAGAAGGAAGTGAGTGCAGTTCGAAGGGATTGGGCAGCCAGCCGCGCACCCTGGCGCGTTCTGCTGATCGTCGGAGTACTGGTTTCTGCCGGCGCAGCTACCGCCTCGCCGGCCGCGGCGGGCGATCCCGTCCGGCCGCGGGTTGGCCTGGTGCTTGGCGGTGGCGGCGCGCGCGGCGCGGCGCATATCGGCGTCCTCGAAGTACTCGAAAAACTGCGCGTACCCGTCGACTGCGTTGCCGGTACCAGCATGGGAGCGCTGGTAGCTGGCGTATACGCCAGCGGCCTGCCGCCGGCAACGATGCGCAGCAAGCTCGCAGAAGCCGACTGGGACGACCTCTTCCGCGACGACCCACCGTTGACCGAGCAGAACTTTCGCAAGAAGGTCCTGGACAAGCGTTTCCTGCCGGGCTCGGAGACGGGCGTCGGCCGGCAAGGCGTCAAGGGTCAGCCGGGAATCGTCATGGGGCAGAAGATCAAGCTTTTCTTCAACACCCTGGTTCGTGATTATCTCGGTGAGCGTGACATAGCGGCGCTGCCGCTGCCACTGTCGATCGTCGCCACCGACATCGTCGGCGGTGAGAAAGTCGTCTTTCGCCAGGGCAGTCTGTCGCAAGCGATGCGCGCCAGCATGTCGGTTCCCGGCCTGATGGCGCCGGTCGACTTCGACGGCAAGAAACTGGTCGACGGCGGCCTGGTCGACAACGTGCCGATCGGCGAAGCGCGCGAGCGCTGTCAGGCGGACGTGATCATCGCCGTCAACGTCGGCTCGCCGCTGCTCAAGGCCGACGACATCAGCGGCCTGCTCAGCGTTTCGGCACAGATGGTCAACATCCTGACCGAACAGAACGTCACCCGCTCGCTGGCGACGCTCAAGCCAACCGACATCTACATCAAGCCCGATCTCGAAGGGATCACCGCCGGCGACTTCAAGCGCAGTTCGGAAACCGCCGATCGCGGCGTTGCCGCAACCGAAGCGGTCGCTGATCGCCTGCGCGCCCTGTCGGTCAGCGAAAGCGCTTACAGCGCCTGGACGGCACAGATACAGCCGCCGCTGCGCGCCGCGCCGCGGGTTGACGAAGTGCAGATCGCCGGATTGAAGCTGATCAACCCGGCGGTCGTCGAGCGCTACCTGCAGATCAAGCCGGGCGACACCGTCGACCCGGCGAAACTCGACGCCGATCTGATGCGCGCCTATGGCGATGGCTACTACCAGCAAATCGATTACGCGCTCGACAACACGCTGCGCAACCGCGAGATTCTCCGCGTCTTGCCGGTCGAGAAGGGCTGGGGTCCCGACTACCTGCGCTTTGGCATCAACCTGGACAGCAATTTCCGGACCGATTCGACCTACAGTATTCGCGCCGCGTACCAGAAGACCTGGCTCAACAGCCTCGGCGGCGAACTCCTGGCCTATGGCGAATTCGGCTCGCGAAGCGGTGTCGGCGTCGACTTCTATCAGCCGATCGACGCGCGCCAGCGCTACTTCGTCGAGGCCAACCTCAACTATCTGAACCGCTTGACCGGCATTTACGAGAACGACCAGCAGCTCGCCCAGTACTCCGTCGGCCAGACCACGCTGCGACTGGGAGGGGGAGCAAACGTCGGGCTGCTCGGCCAGGCACGTCTCGGCTGGGAGGAAAGCTGGCGGAAGAGCGACCTTGAGACCGGCTCACCGATCCTGCCGCAGCAGTCGAAGACCTTTGGTGGCTGGTTTGCCGCGCTCGATTTCGATCAGACCGACCGCATCTATTTCCCGACCCAGGGCTGGTCGAGCAGCGTCAAGTACTTCGACTCGCCGGCCGAAGGCTTCAGCAAGCTCGACGCCGGCGCCAGCGGCTACGTGCCGATTGGCGACTGGGTTCTCGCCAGCCGCCTGTCGTATCAAGGCTCGCCGGTCGGGCAATTGCCCAGCTACGACCTCGGACAGCTGGGTGGCATGCTCAACATGACGGCCTTTGCCGTCGGACAGTTGAAGGGCGACGACATCAGCTACGGCAGCATTCGTGCCGAGCGGATCATCGGCCGCCTGCCGCTTGGCCTGCGCGGCGACCTGCGTCTGGGAGCGGCGCTCGAAACGGCCAAGGTCCGCCGGCCGTTCACCGAAACCACCCTCAAGGGCTGGATTCCTGGCGCCGCGATCTACCTCGGTGGCGAAACGCCCTTTGGGCCGGTGTACCTGGGTTACGGCTACTCGAACGCCGGCTCGACCGGCGGCTATTCGAACTTTTACCTGTTCCTCGGGACGCCTTGACGGGGGTAAAATTGCCCGTCCGAAGCACTCCCAGGGGCCGCCTTGCTGGCGCGGCCCGCTGCCCGCGCGCGGTATCGAGGGCTTCCGATACGGACCAGATGAACGAAATCAGAAGCCATTCGAGGACTTGAGCAATGAAACGCAGGAATATTCCCAACGCCACCCAGCTACTCGGAGCGCTGTCGCTGCTGGCAGGAATCGCGTCGCCGGCAAACGCCGAAATGAGCGCCGAGGAACTGGCCAAGCTCGCCCAGAACCCGGTCGGCAACCTGATCAGCGTACCGTTCCAGAACAACACCAACTTCAACGTCGGTCCGCGCGACGGTACGCAGAACGTCCTCAACATCCAGCCGGTGATCCCGATCGAGGTCAACAGCGAATGGAATGTCATCACCCGCACGATCGTGCCGGTGGTCTCGCAACCGGCCTTCGTGCCGGGCGGCGACCGGATCAACGGCATCGGCGACATCCAGCTCACCGCCTTCCTGTCGCCGGCCGTGCCGACGGGTGCGATCTGGGGCGCCGGCGCGATTGTCCAGATGCCGACCAACAGCAACAACGCCATCGGTAACGACCGCTGGGGACTCGGCCCTTCCTTGGTGATACTCAAGCTCGAGAAGGGCGACCCCTGGGTATACGGCTTTCTGGCGAACAACATCTGGTCGGTCGGTTCGGGAAGCGACGCCAGCTACAACAACTTCCTGCTGCAGCCCTTCCTCAACTACAACTTCGAAGGCGGCTTCTATCTCACCTCGGCGCCAATCGTCACCGCCGACTGGAAAGCCGACAGCAGCCAGCGCTGGACGGTACCGCTGGGTGGCGGCGTCGGCAAGATCTTCCACTTCGGAAAATTGCCGGTCAACACCCAGCTCAGCGCCTACTACAACGTCGCGCATCCCGATAACGCCGCCAACTGGCAGTTGCGCTTGCAGGTGCAGCTGATGTTCCCAAAATAGTCAGCTTGTCGGCAGCGCCGGCCGGCAAAGCCGCTGCCGCCCGGCTCGCCGTCTAGCGGCCTGCCAGTTCGGCCACCAGCTGTTTGACGTTCTGGTCGTTCGGCAACAGCTCGGCGGCTTTTCTCGCGTAACGCAGGGCGGCCTGCCGGTCGCCGGTCTCTCGACTGATCGAGATCAGCGCGCCGAGAATATCGAGATCGTTCGGGTGGCGTTGCCTGGCCTTGCGAAGCAGCGCCAGGGCGTCAGCCGGCTTGCCGGCGGAGTTGACGGCAATCGCCTCGACGTAGGCGTAACGCGCGTTGTCCGGCGCCAGGCTGGCGGCTTCTGCGAATTCCTTCAGCGCCGCGGCGCTCTCGTGTTGGCGAGTCAACAGCAGAGCAAAAGCGTGGTGCAGATCGGCGGCGCCCGGCACTACCGCGAGGCCCTGCCGCAAGACCTTTTCCGCGTCGGACTCGCGCCCCTGCTGGCGCCAGGCGTCGGCCAGATTGACATAAGCGCCGACCAACTGCGGGTCGAGCGTGATCGCCCGCTGGTAAGCGGCAACGGCCTCGTCGACGCGCCCCTGGCGCAAGCGCAGATTGCCGAGGTTGACGTTGGTCGACGGCCAGTCGACCTCTTGCTCGAGTGCCGCCTCGTACTCCTGCAAAGCCGCAGCGCGGGCAGCGCGCCGATCCGCCGGGAGCTGATCGTCGGGCACGTCGGCGAGGACTCTTGCGGCCTCGATCCGTACCCCGCGCACCGGGTCGGCGAGCAGCGGCGAGGCGCTCAGCACACGGTTCAAGGGGTCAAGCGGCGCGATCATTCCCAGCGCCGCGATGCGCACCGACGGGTCGGCGTCGTGCAATAGCACGCGCGCGGCCGGCAAGGTGCCCGGACTGGCGTAGGGCTGCGCCAGCGTCGCCGCGGTCGCCCGGACGATCGCCGGCGTGCTTGGGCTGCTGGCCAGTTCGAGCAGGCCGGGCAGAGCGCGTACGCCTTGCGTCTCACCGGCGTGCAGGGTGGTACCGTAGTGCGGTCGCTCGCGCCACGCCTTGCCGTACCACTTGTCCATGGCGCCGGCAGCCCACTCGGGCTTCTTGTCGCTGTGGCACTGGGTACAGGAATTCGGGCTGCCCAGCGACAGCGACAGGTCGGGGCGCGGAATGCGCAGGCTGTGGTCGGGCCGGGCGTGGATGACCATGTAGTTCTGCGTCGGCATGTGGCAAGTCACGCACTGCGCGCCCTCGCCGCCGGCCCGGTGTCGATGATGGCTGGGCGCGTCAAATTCGCTGGCGGCATGGCACCGCGTGCAGAGCGCGTTGCCTTCGGCACGTAGCTTCTGCGAGTGCGGCTCGTGGCAGTCCATGCACGTCACGCCGTTCTGATGCATCTTGCTCTGCAGGAAGGAGCCCCAGACATAGACCTCCTCGCGCTGCTGCCCATCGGCGTGGTAGTTCGGTGCGGTGAGCATTGCCAGGCGATGCGTATCTTCCAGCGGCGCACCGGCCTGGCCGCCCTCGTGCAGCGTCGAGCGACGCGAGTGGCAAGCGGCGCAACTGTTCATCGCGGCTGGGTCAGCGGGCCGGTCGCGAACGGCAAACCTGGCGCCGTCGTTGGGGAACTTCCATGCCTCGTGCCAGCGGCTGTTCAGCGATACCAGGCCCTTGTTATCGGCGGCGGTGTAGGGTGGCTTGGTGCTGCCGGCCCAGGCCACGTGCGCGGCAGCTGGGCCATGGCACGATTCGCAGGCGACGTTGATTTCCTCGTAGGTCGTCTGGTAGCTGTTGCTGTTGGCGTCGTAACCCTTGCGCAGATTCGTCGAGTGACATTCCGCACACTGCAAAGCCCAGTTCTGATAGATCCCGGTCCAGTGAAGAGGGTCCTGGTGATCGACGTTCTGATCAGGATAGAGATGGAACCAGCGCTGCCCGCCCTCGCCTTGCGGCCGCGAATCCCAGGCGATTGGCAATACCTGATAGCGGCCGCCAGGAAAAGCGATCAAATACTGCTGCAGCGGATAGACGCCGAAGGTGTAGCTGATCGGATAGTCGACCAGCTTGCCGTCGGGGCCGTCGGTACGGACGATAAACTTGTCGTCGCGCTTGAAGAACGACGATTCGACACCGTGGTAGTCGAAGCGCGCGTCGGTGAAGTCGCCGAGCACCGTAGACGCGCTTGCCTCCTGCATCGCCAACTGGTGATGCGAACCCGACCACGCCTTGAATTCGCTTTCGTGACAACTCTTGCAGGCATTGGCACCCACGTAGCTCGCCGACGCGGCGATGGCGGGGCTGGCGGCGGTCGCTGCAAGCGCCGCCGCCGACGATGCCGGCAGTGACAATACTGGCGCTCGCGACGACCAGGCCCAGACGACCAGGCCGCCGATCAGCAGCGCCAGTGCCAAGCCGATGAGCAGCAGGCGATTTCGCCTTGGCGACGGCTTGCCGGTGGCGGCGGCCTCTGGCGGGGCAACTGCAACACCCGCCTGGGCGGCCGGGAGCTTGCTCTTGGGGGACGATCGTCGGGTCATTCTGGCTGGCGCAGCGCCGGTTTCAAGTGGGGTCGGCAAGCCAACGGCTGTCGGTAGGACCGCGGCTCATGGTGCCGCGGCAAATCCTAGCGTGGGCTGGCCATTCCTGGTGGCGGCGGAACGGCTGGCGGTGGCAGAGCACGCGGCGGCAACAGACCGAGCATGCAGCGTACGCCAGGCGAATCGGGTTTCGCCCCGTAAGCGCCTTCGAGGCTGCCGAGGTAATTCGCCTGGCTGCTCTCGAGGTTGAAGAAGCGCGAGGTGATGTCCAGGAAATACGGGTCCTGCAAGAAGTCCGAGTTGATTTCCACGCGCCCGATACGCTGGTAAGAACATTGCTTCTGGACGTTGTTGAGATACGTTTCAAACGGTGCGTCGGGTCGCCAGGCGTCGGGCGCGCAAGCGCCCAGAACGAGAACGAGCAGCGCGGTGGAGGCCAGCGCCTTGAGCGGCGATGCCGACGAGTCGGGCCGCTGGCGACCGTGCTCGCCGCCCGGCAATGTATTTGACATCTGCAACTCTCTGGAAGCAGGTTATCGGGCGCCTGGAGCACCCGATAACCGAGGTGAAGACCGCTTGATGTTTAACGCGGAACGACGCGTGAGCCCTCGCCGTTACCTTCGATATAGACGCGCTGGCCCGGACGCAGGTTCGCATCAAGCGGTTGCGTGATAGAAACCAGGACGCCGCTGGCGGTACGAACGATGATCTGCTGGCCCGGCACCGGCTTGTCGTACTTCTTCTGGACTTCGTTACCAGCCAGCGCGCCGCCGATGGCTCCCGCGACCATCGCCACGTCGCGGCCGGTACCGGCACCGATCAGGCTGCCGATGCCGATACCGGCAAGGCCGCCGACGACGGCGCCGACGCCGCGATGCTGATTGGTCGCCAGCTCAACAGCGGTGATCTGTTCGATGACGCCGGTCCGAATATCCATTGCACCGGGCTGCTGCCCCGGCGCGGCGCAAGCGGCCAGTGCCAAGGCCAGGAGCAGAGTCGAAAGGTAGGACGAAATTTTCTGGTACATGAAACACTCCTTGATCGATAGTGCCTGGCGACACGTCAACGGTCGCCGCGTGGGTAAAAGTCCGGACCAGCGGCCCGGCCGCAGAGCGATTGACGCTCTGTCACTGGTAAATGCGACGGCGGCGAAGCTGGCACAGCAATAGCGATGCAGCTTCCACACCAGCCGCCGCTTGGCCGTTCAATGCGGTCGAATTGTACTGCAGGTCTCCGTCACTGCGCAGCAGATTGCGCGGCGCCGAAGCAAAACGATCGCCGAATCACCGGCAGCCGCGGCTATCAGTCGGGCGAGAGCGCCGGCGGAGCGGTGATCTGTTCGGGAGAGAGAGCGGCGTCGGGAGCCACCGCGTCCGACGAGCGAACACGCCGACCCTGGTCCTGCTCCGGCGACAGCGCCGCGTCTGGCCGTACCGCGTACGGCGACAGCACTGGCGGCGGGTTGATTTGCTCGGGCGCGAGCGCCGCGTCGGGAGCAACGGCGTCTGGTGACAGAGCCGGGTCCGGAACAACCGTGTCCTGCGCAGCGACGCCGCCGGACGCCAGCAGGCCGACCAACAAGCCAGCAAGCGCCACGCGCCTGCAAGGGTGATTAAAACGTGTCATGGCAGCATTTCCTTTTTTCATCATCGCCGTCGGGCGTCGGTGCGTCGGGCAGCCAGACGCAAGCTCGAAGAACAGCTACTTGACAGCCGCAGCGTCGGCGCGTTCCTGCTCCGCGGGTGCCACGTACCACTGGTCTTTCTCGACCAGCTTCGGCTGCGGCGTGTCGGTGACGTAGTTTGGCGTCATGATCTGGACGCCGTACTCGTTGAAAATGTCGAGAATGTTGCGCTGCAGCTCGGCATTGACGCTCGGTATCGTCCTCGCGTCACGACAATAGGCATTGATCTCGTAGGTAATGCAGAAATCGCCCAAGCCCTTGTAGAGTACGAAGGCTGGCGGCTCGGCGAGCAGGCCCGGCGTTCGTCGCGCCGCCATCAGCAGCATCGCCTCGACCTGTCGCCATGGCGTTTCGTAGCCGATGCCGACCGTGCCGTGCAGGATCAAGCCATGTTCCTCGGCCAGCGAACTGTAGTTCACCACGTAGCCGTTGAGGATCAGCGAGTTGGCGATGGTCACTTCCTCGTTCTTCAGCGTGCGCAGATGCGTCACCTGCAGCCTGACGTCGACCACGTCGCCGACGACGTCGCCGATCATCACCCGGTCGCCGACCTTGAAGGCGCGCCGGTAGGTGATCATCAGGCCGGCGATCAGGTTGGCGATGACTGACGAGGAGCCGAGCGAAACGACCACGCCGACGAGCAGCGAGACGCCCTTGAACGCCGCCGAGTCCGACCCCGGGATGTACGGATAGGCGATGATCACCGCAAAGATCAACACCGTCACGCGCACCAGCTTGTACGTCGGCCAGGCCCACTCGACCTCGAAGTTCTCCAGGGTCACCGAACCGTGCGCGACGGCGTTGAAGAACACCCGGATCAGGCGCAGGATGAAGCGAACCAGCAACCCCAGGATGACCAGAAACACCAGGTCGGGGAAGTAGGCGAGAAAGGCTTCGCCCATGGTGACCAGGGGGCGAACGACGACGCCGGTCAGTTCTCTGGCGAAACTACGCGTCCAGGGAAAGCCATTGAGGACGAAATCGAGGCAGCCGACGCTGGCGACGACGATGGCCAGCAAGCGCAGTGCCGACACGATGGCGCCGAGCACGTACCAGATACGCTCGGCACGGACGATCTGGAACGACTGGATTCCCAGACTGCTGATGCGATTACGGAAGTGCTTCTCGAGCAAGCCGTTGAGCCGGCGCGTCAACCAGATCAGCAGCGCCACCACCGCCGTCAGCGCGAGCACCGCGGCGGCGGCCTCGACGGCATGCCGCAGCACCACCTCACGGCTGCGCTCACGGCGATAGTCCGTAATCGCCACGCCAATCCGCTTGGCGGTCGCCTCGACGAGTTCATCGCGCTCGACCTGCTCGATGCGCGCGTCGGCGTCAAACAGCACCATGATCGGGCGCTCGCCGAGCATGATCGCCGAATGGTCGCCCGCCTCGACGACGTGGATCTCACTGGCGTTGAGTGCCGGATCGCTCGCCAGGCGCGCGATGCGATCGGCAATCGCGGCCGCCCGGTCGGCGGCTGGAAAGCTGCTTACGCCGCGCACGCGCAGCAGCACTCGGCCGTCGACGATAATTGGCGCGGTAACGATTTCGGCATCGGGATGCGTTTCGCCCGCCAACGCCCCCTGGTCGGCCAGCGCCGCGGTCGACGAACCCGCTGCCGCGGCCACCATCGTCCACAGCAGAAGCCATCTCAGCCAATCGCTGACGTCCTTCACGAGTCCTCCCCGGCCGCGACTCAGCGCGTCAACCCGGGCTGGCGCGAAATTGCCTTGAGCGTGTTGGCGATCGCCACAGGCGTGGTCAAGTGGCTGATGAACAGCGTCAGTGGGTAGCATGCAGACGTCCAGAATCGAGAAAAGAAACGCGCTTCGACGACACGCCGGCCAGGCCAAAGGCCTGCCGGAGGGAAGCAAGCGCGAGGCTATCACAAGCACTCGCCGGTCGACACACGATCAGCGGCTTGACCACGTTCAGCGACCGCCGTTCCGCCAGAAGCTCGCCGATCCCGGCCATTGACGCCCGCTTCGTCGGCCGCCAGCCAATGGACGAGTGCAGCGGCCGCAAGAGCAAAGCGCGACCGCGCGCCTTGACCCGCTCGCGGCGGACGTCTCATACTTCGCCGCATGTTCTTCGACCTTCTCACGCTTCTTCATTTGCTCGCGGTGGTGGCGGTTTCGCTGCGCATCTTTTCTCGTCGAACGGCGCACGGTACGGCATTGGCGTGGCTGCTGCTGATCATCACCCTGCCCGCCGTTGGCGTCCTGATGTACCTCATGATCGGCGAACGCCGCCTCGGCAAGACCTGGATGGATCGGGCGATCGCCATGCAGCCGCAGATGCTGCTGTGGGCGAAGGACATTCCGGCGTCGACGTTGGCCGACCCCGGCGCGCTAAGCACGGCGGCGGAGAGCGTCAGCCGGCTGGCCACCGGCTCGGCCGGACTGCCACTGATGGGTGGCCACCGGTTGCAACTACTGGCCGACAGCACTTCGAGCATGCGCGCACTGATTGCCGACATCGACGCGGCCCGCAGCTCGGTCCACCTCGAGTTCTATATCTGGAACGCCGGCGGCTTTGTCGACGACCTGGTCGCGGCCCTGGTGCGCGCGGCCCAGCGCGGCGTCGCCTGCTGCACGCTGATGGATTCGCTGGGTAGCCGGCCGTTTTTCAAGAGCGAGTCGATCGGCCATCTGCGCGCCGCCGGCGTGACGATTGTCGAGATCCTGCCGGTCAATCCACTACGCGCCCTGTTCGTCCGCCTGGATCTCCGCGACCATCGCAAGATCGCCGTCATCGACCGCCGCATCGGCTATACCGGAAGCATGAATATTGCCGACCCGCGCTTCTTCAAGCAGGACGCCGGCGTCGGCGAATGGGTAGACGCCATGGTCCGCATCGAAGGTCCGGCGGCGTGGGTGCTCGAAGCGGTGTCACTATCGATCACCACGCTGCAGACCGGCGACGACTTCGCACCGCCGCCACCACCCGACCTGGCCGCTGCCGGCGACAGCCAGGTCCAGATCTATCCGTCGGGGCCGCAGTCGGCGCTGCGCCACATCGAGCAGCTACTGCTGGCAGCGATCTACGCCGCCCGCCACGAGATTGTCCTGACGACACCGTATTTCGTTCCCAGCGAGACGCTGCTGACCGCGCTGCGCTCGGCCGCCATCCGTGGCGTGCGGGTGATCCTGATCGTCCCCGAGAAAATCGACTCGCGGCTGGTCCGTTACGCCGGCAACTCCTACATCGAAGACCTGCTCGCCGTCGGCATCACCATTCTGCGTTTCGGCGACGGCCTGCTGCACACCAAGAGCATGGTCGTCGATGAAGAAATCACGATCTTCGGAACCGTCAACCTCGACCTGCGCAGCTTCGAACTGAACTTCGAAGTCTCGATGATCACCTACGACCGTGCCTTCGCGGCTGCCGCACGCGCCATGCAGCGGCAGTACGAAAGCCGATCACAGGCCGTACAGCTGGCAGCCTGGCGCGCCCGGCCAAACTGGCGTCGCCTGCTCGAAAATGCCGTGCAGGTGCTCAGCCCGCTGCTCTAAGGCATCTCAGGCCGACATCTTCGCGTCAACGAGGACCTCGATTTCATTGACCGAATCAACCAGGTCGACATCGAACTCGAAATCGGAGAAATCCAGAGCGAATGCTTCTTCCAGGTACATCACGAGATTCATCATCGAAAACGAATCCAGCCGGCCGCTGACAAAAATCGATTCGCTATCGGCAAGCTCGCCCTTGTCAGCGAGCTTGGCCAGGCTTTCCTTGAGAAATTCACGTAACTTCTGCTTTGCGTTTGCGTCCATTAACCCACTCCAAAAAGACTCGCCAGGAACGAGAGTCGCTCGCCCAGCGTGTGATTGCGCGACTCGTCGCCGAAAAGATGCAGGCAGACGACGAACGACCAGACGAGAAGGAAGGAGTACAACCTTCCGAACAAGGTCGCCGACGGGCGGATGCCCATGTTCGCGCGGACCTGTGATAGACCGATTCCGGTCGCCAGAATGACACTGTAGAAAATGTAGCTGCTGAAGGTCTCGAGCGCAGTGGCCAGCCCCATCGTCGCGACGAGATGAATTTCCCTGAAGAAATGCCAGAGCGCGTTGCCGACGCCAGCGGCCATGAAGGTGGCGAAGAACATCCGCAGCCGCGGGTGACTGCGGAAGACCGCGAAGAACGTCGGCACAAAGAAAAAATCGACCAGCAGTTCCTTGAAATAGAAATGAAAGCGATTGAAGTAATCCATCAACGTTCGCGATTCGAGCGGTCGCCAGCAGCCGCGCGGCAGCCGGTAACCCGCCAGCCGGGCGATGCCGATGAACAGGCCGGTCCACAGGGCGATCTTCAGGCCGTAGTTGGCCGTCGACCAGACCAGCGCCGACCAGCTGGCGAGCAGCGGGTACGCCTGCCCCGCCAGGAAGGCATCGAGCGCGCCTTCGACGCTCGGGATCTTGATCTGCTCGTCGAACAGCCAGGCCAGCGCCGTCTTGATCGCCAGCAGCACATTCGACCACAGCAGCAGCTTGACCGCCTTGAGCTGCGTGACCGCCAGTTCGCTGGGCGTCTTCGCCAATTTCTTGCGCAGGAAGGCCGCGCCCTTGCCGAAGGGCAGATAGGTCGGACTCCAGAACGGCCGCAGCACAGCCAGTTGCAGCAAGGGCGGGCTGGCGTCGCGGGCGCGCTGATCGACGATGGCATAGGGCAGAAACCAGACGTAGGGCGTCAGCACGATCAGCATCGACCAGAGAATCACACGCGGCAGGCCGTCCATGATCGCGAAGGTACTCAGACCGCACAACAGCACCTCCAGGAGCAGGAGCGTCAGCAGCGGTCGCCGCGCCAGGAGCGACTTCGGCTGGCGGCGGACGACGGCCAGGGCGGCCCAGGCAGCCATCATCAGCAACAGCAGAAAAGCGGTGGCCAGGATCATCGGCGAGACGCTGGCGACGTGCTCCTGCTCGATGACCCTCGCGATGTCGCGCTGGATGTGGTTCTCGGCGAGCCCCATTTCGAGAAACGCCGCTACCCAGGTCGCCGTGAACAGAATCGCATTACGGAACTTCGGCGCATACGCCGCGGCCATCGCGGCGCTGACCATCAGCGCCGATTCCCACCACGGAAAGTTGCTGGCGACGGCGACAATCGCCACCGCGTAGATCAGCAGCCGGCCGCGCAGCGTTTGCGCGCCGGCGATGCAGGCCGCGCGCTCGTCGATGGCCAGGAAGCGGCGCCACGAGCTGCCTCCCGCCGCGCTTGGCCGCGCGCCCGCGCCCGGGGCGGCCGCGCTGGCCGTTGCTGCCGGCGGGTTCAAGCGGCGTCCGTGTCAAGCAAGCGATGCAGCGCTCGCCGGTCGACCTTGCCGCTGTGGTTCAAGGGCATCTCCGCCAGCGCGATAAGTCGGTTCGGCACCATGTACGCGGGCAGCCTGGCCTTGAGATCGCTGATCAGGCGATCGGCGTCGATCGTCGGCACGCCGACGAAACAGACGATGCCACGCGCCATCCCGTCGACCAGCGGCCAGGCCACCGAGCCGACCACATCGACGTGGCTGACGAGGCGCAGATGCGCGTCGATTTCCTCGAGTTCGACGCGGTAGCCGAGAACCTTGACCTGATTGTCGATGCGGCCGAAGCAGTGAAAATTGCCGGCGGCATCGCGCGTCGCGACATCGCCGCTGAGGTACCAGCGCTGGCCGTCGATGACGGGAAAGCGCGACGCCGTCAGGTCGGCCGCGCCGAGATAGCCATCGGCCAGCTGCACGCCGGCAATCGCCAGTTCGCCCGCCGTCCCGTCGGCCAGCTCGACGCCATCCTCATCCACAACCTTCGCCGCGCTCCCCGGCAGCGGCGTGCCGATCGCCAGGACGCCGCGCCCGGGCGTCACTGGCAGCGGCTGACCAATGGTCTGCGCCAGACAGAAGACTGTTGCCTCGGTAGGCCCGTAAAGATTGACGATGACGCTGTTCGGCGCGGCGCTCTGCCAGGCGGTGACCGTGGCCTCGGGCAACTGTTCGCCGCCGAAGACGGTGATCCGAAGCCCGGCCAGACTTCCCGCCTTGAGGGCATTGACCTGGCGCAGCATGCCGGCCAGCGACGGCACCGAATTCCAGACGGTCAATTCCGAAGTGCGAGCAAACTTGACGGCGTTCATCACCGTCGTCGCCGGCAGGATGTGCAGCGCGGCGCCGACTTCCCAGGTCGAAAACATGTTGTGCACCGAGAAGTCGAAGCCCAGTTCGCAGGTCTCGAGGGCACGGTCGCTGCTCCGCAAGCCGAGGCGCTCGGCGATCATCGCCGCATAGTGGCGGGCAGCGCCGCTCGAAATCACTACGCCCTTCGGGACGCCGGTCGTTCCCGAGGTGAAGATGATGTACGCCGTCTCGTGCGCCGCCATCAACGTCGGCTCCACCACCGTCACCGGCGGCAGCGATGCCATGCTGAGCACTTCGACCGCGTCGTCGCGAGCGCTGAGCGGCGTCCGCGAAGCGTGAATGACGATCGGCGGGCACGCGTCGAGCAGACGTTCGGTCAACAGCCTGGCGCCGTCTTCGTCGGCGATGATCGCCGAGAGATCACACAGCGAGAGCAGCGTCAGCGTTCGCTCTTCGGGAAGCTTCAGGCCAATCGGCACATACGCGGCGCCCGCCCAGCACGCCGCCAGCAAGGCCACGCAAGCGTCGATGCCGCGTGACGCCAGGATTCCCACGCGCAGCGGCGAGCGCTCGCGGCACTGCCAGGCACGACTGCGCCGCAGGCCGTCGGCCAGAGACGCGGCGCGCGCGGCGATCTCGCCATAGGTCAGGGATTGCCCCCTGGAGACCACCGCTACGGCGTCGGGTGTCGTCAAGCTATGGCGATATACGGCAAGCGCCAGGTTGTAGTTGGTGGCCATTTTCACTCAAATATCATACGGCGGCGGCGACTCGACGGGCAGTCGGGCAAGGCGGCAGATGGGTGGGGGAAATTCAGAATTGGGCAAGAACCCGGCGTCGGCCAGGTCACGGGCTTCGGCCGCGCATTGCATTGACACGGCACGCGGGCTACAAAAACCCGAAATCGGGCGAGGCCGCTATGCTAACGGATAAAATCGATCGTGACAGCTCAGAGACCGTGCAGACAGCCCTGACGCATGACCTCCCCGAATCGACAGCACTTGCCGGTTACGCCCACTTTCGCCGCCGAGGCGGCCAGATGGGGGTTGGCTAGCGGCAAGGGAGCGCTTGCGGCGCGGGGGTTTGGTGTTCAGTCAGTGGGACAGGAGAGGTCGAGGGAGCTCCGTTACGATCGCCAGGCGAGCCTTTCCCGGCGCGGGGTGCGCCGCGCTTGGGAAGATGTGTTGGGCAGGCCTGGGCAAGGTTATTCGAGTTGCAGCAGGAACGGTTCGGCGAGAAGCAGACGCAGGCGTGCTGGGTCAAGCCAGGGCGCAGCACAGGAATTACGGATGAAGGCGATGGCGCCGCGCACACCGAGTTCTTGATAGAGGTTGCGTAACTGCCGGGTGAAACGTGCCAGGGTATTGAACACATGCGCCAGGCGCATGAGGAGGTGATAGCCTTTCATGGCATTCCAGTCGAGGGCAAAGGCATGCTCGTAGTGGTAGCCCTGATGTTTTTCGACGAGGAAGCCCGCTTCGATGCCCCAACGGTGGCGGGCACCGAGGTTGCAGCGCTCATGGACATTGTCTTGTCTGAGCGGTTGGCTGGAGAGCCAGGCGTGGCGCGATGTTTCGGTGACGGTCCTGGCCTGTTCATCGATCTTTTCCCAGCTTTCCTCACAGACCACCAGGTTCAGCTTGAGACGCTGACGCCCGTTGGCCGCGAAGGCGTAGTCGATGTCGTTGACCCAGCTGAAGTGTTGTCGGCGCCTTCCCCAAGCGCGCTGCACGGCTTGTGGCTTCAGGGCGTGGAGTGCGCGGAACTCCTGCCAGACCGTGGACAAATCCTTGTCCTTAAGCACGATCATGAACTGCCAGTGGGCGCGCAAGCAGCGCTGCATCACCGGCCCGTTGGCGTAAAGGCCGTCGAGCAGGAGCAGGATCGGCAGGCGGGGGAACAGCGTCTTGAGCCGGTCGCTCAAGCGCACAAAGCCGCGCAGCTCGCAGTCCTGCTTTTGCGCTTCGGTATCGCCCAGCGCGTGTTCGAGGAACTCGCTGAGCAGTGGGACGACCAGGCCGTTGTGGAAAGCCAGGCTGGCCTCGAGGACGTAGACGAAGTACTGGGTGTGGCGGGTTTCCTCCTTGCCGACGGTGCGCTGGAGGAGTTCCTCCGCCCAGAGGGTGTCGCCGGCGACCTTCTGCGAGCCGTCGATGGCGATGGGGTAGCAGTGGTTGATCAGATAGCGGCGGAAGCTCTTGCCGCGGATCAGCCGCTTCACCAGATCGACGTGGGCCTGCTCAAGGTGGTCAAGGTCGATGTCGCGCAGCAGCCGAAACAGGGTGTCGGCGTGTGGCAGGGTCTCGATCTCCGGGAACAGCAGGTGGAGGTTGGCCATGAACTGGGGACGGGATATTTCGCGGTTGGTCTCGCGCCGAGAGGAGAACTGAAAGACGAACATCAGCAGACCGTAAAGCAGCAGCGCGGTCAGCTTGTGGCGGCGCTTCCTGGGGTCTCTCGGGTCGGGAATTTGTTCCAGTTGCTCGAGCAAGGCGGGTAGCTCTTTGCGCAGGAGACGCGTCTTTTTGCTCACGGCGTCCTCGCGGGCCTCCCTTTCCTCGCCGACGGTCGCGAAGGCTGAGCATCGGTTGGGCAGAGAAGTGGGGGAGTGGAGGACTTGTCCACTCGCGCGCCGTTTCGCGTTCAGTGCCTTTTCCTGCCGTTTCTTCTCTGAGCGCAGCTCCTTGAGGGCAGCGCGTGTCGGGCGACGGCAGGGTTTGCTCATGGCCGGGAGCTCCCAGGGGCGGCACACAGCCGGTCGCGACAATCGGCGCTCAGCGGTTTGAGCCACACCTGGCGGGGCGTGCTGCGATACGACTGGCCGGGGCGGGCCAGCCCGCGCCCGCTGGTTGCCCCGAGCAACTGCCAACCGGCCGCGCGGTAACAGGTGCCGGTATAGTGACGAGGATCGACGAAAGTCTCCAGCAACAGGGGCTCGAAGCCCCAGTGATCGAGCCAGTCCGCGCGTGCGCGGCGCGCGAGTTGTCCGAGCACATGACTGGCCAGATGCGGCACCCGGACGTGGGGAAAGATCAGGAAGCGGCTGTTGTTCACCACCCGCGCCAGGTTCTCGCGGCGGGCCTGGGCCGTCCAGCCGATCCAGCGGTCGCGCACGGCGACCGCGCGGGCAGCGCCGGCCAGCAGGACGCTGCCGAGCCGCCGGTCGCCCGCCGTGATGAAGTAGCGCAGGCGGTAGCCGAAGGCCCCCTGGAAACCCAGTGGGTGCCAGCGCGCCACCAGCGCATCCCACTGCGCCACCAACGCCGCGTCGCGAACGACTTCCAGGCAGACCGGTGCGAGTGCCGACAGGGCGCAGTGCACGGGAAGCTCCCCGGTGACCGTATCTACGGGTGCCGCGGGCGGCGCGCAACGGCGTGCTGACGACGGCCTTATCGCCGGCAGTGTCAGCAGCCCGGCCGCCTGCAAACGCTCCAGAAACTCCAGGCAGGCGCTGATCTTCGCCGTCCCTGTCAGAGTGGTCCACCCCAGGTGCTCGCAGACCGTCGCCGCCAACTCCTTGCGCGCCAATCCCGGCAGCCACGCCACCGTCCCGCACACCTCGGCGATCTCCGCGGCGCTGAATACGCGACCGCAGTGCACCCACTCCCCTTCGCTCGTTGCAACCACCACGATACCTCCGGCTGAAACGTGGACCAATGACCCTCCACCTATCCTGCCAGAAGTCCCCCCGGCTGTCTAGCTCCCTTGTGCGAAACCTTTTTTGCCTGCCCACCGCAACGCCTTGCCAGTACTGGGCTGGCGCAGTCATGCTTCAGCGCTGCCGTGCAGACCCGATATTGACCGACCCAGGACGGCCCTCCATACTGCGCCGTCGCGCTCGCCACAGCCCATTTATTGCCCTCGCGGAGGACCAAACGATGAACGTAGCCAAACCCCGATTGCTCGCCTGCCTGCTTGGCGCCATCATCGCCGGCCCGATCGGCTGCGCCAGCCAGCAGGCGGCGCCAATTCCCGGCGACGGGGCCGCAGACACGACGATGCCGCTCACGGTCAACGCCTTGCTCGACCCGCCCTTGGCGGTGGTCGACCCGACGACCCCGGCCGCACCGGGCGCGGGCGCCGCAGCCGAGCCGCCGGCCGCGCCGCAGCCGGCCAGCGACGCCTGGCCACGCCAGGTCGAGCTGGTCGGCGCGACAGCGCTGGTCTACCTGCCGCAGGTCGATAGCTGGCACGGCAACCAGCTCGCTTTCCGGGTGGCAGTCGCGATCAGGAAGGCCGACGCGAAGGACGAGATTTTCGGCGTCGTCTGGGGGACCGCGCGTACTGGCGTTGATCGCCTGACGCAACGAGTCGCTCTCGAGGACCTCCGCCTCGGCCGCGCCAGTTTCCCGACGCTGCCCGATCACGGGCTCGATTACCTGCGTCAGTTGCGCACGCCGTTGCCGGCGGCGATGGCGACAATGTCGCTGGCGCTGCTCGAAGGCGAACTCGCCGCCTCGGGGACGGTAAAAGCGAAGAGCGTCCAGGTCAACAACGATCCGCCGCGCGTGATCATCAGCACGACGCCGGCGATCCTCGTGCCGATCGATGGCCAGCCGGCGATCAGGCCGGTCGCCGACAGCCGCTTCGAACGTGTCCTCAATACCCAGGCGCTGCTCGTCCGCGAGCGCGGGCAGAGCGCCTGGTACCTGCACGTCTTCGACGGCTGGCTGACAGCGACCGCGCTCGAGGGCCCGTGGAGCAGAGCCGCTGGCGAGCCTTCGGGATTGAACGAGTTGGCCGGGCAACTGGCCAAAAAAGGCCTGGTGGACCTGCTCGACGGCGGTCCGCACGCCAATCCCAAGCCGTCGCTGCAGAACGGCGTGCCGACCATCTACGCCAGCCAGGTGCCGGCCGAACTGATCGTCTTCAAGGGCCAGCCGAATTTTGTGCCGATCACCGGCACCGGCCTGCTGTGGGCCGAGAACACTACCGCCGACGTGCTGGTGAATACCGCCAACAACGACTACTACACGCTGCTCTCGGGACGCTGGTACCGCGCTTCTGCGCTGACCGGTGCGTGGACCTACACGCCGGCCAACGCGCTACCCGCCGACTTCAGCCGCATTCCCGGGAACGCACCGGCCGGCGCCGTCCTGCCGTCGGTGGCCGGCACGCCGCAGGCGCAGGAAGCGCTGATCGCCAACTCGATTCCCCAAACCGCCGCCATGCCGCTCGCCAAGGGTCCGAAGTTCACCCCGGTATTCGATGGCGCACCGCAGTTCCGGCCGATCGACGGCACCCCCTTGCGCTACGTCAGCAACGCCGAGGTGCCGATCATCGCGGTGGCGCCGAACAACTATTACGCCGTCGAGGCGGGCGTCTGGTTCACCGCCAGCGGCCTCACCGGCCCGTGGTTCGTGGCGACCAGCGTGCCAGCCGTGATCTACGACATTCCGGTCAGTTCGCCGCTGCACTACGTGACCTACGTGCACGTCTACGGCGCCAGCAAGGAGGTCGTCTACGTCGGCTATACGCCCGGCTACCTGGGCAACGTCGTGACCACCGACGGCGTCGTCGTCTATGGCACCGGCTACTACTACACGCCGTGGATCGGCTCCATGTGGTACGCGCCACCCTACACCTGGGGACTCGCCGCGGCGCCGATCTACAACCCCTACGTTGGTTATGCCTACGGCTTCGGCCTCGGCCTGGCGACCGCCGCCTGGGCCACCGACTACTGGGGCGGCGCCTGGTATCACCCCGGCTACTGGGGCTATCCGTGCTGCGGCTCGACCAGCGCCAGCGTCTACGGGCGTTGGGGCAACACCGTCTACGCCGGCTCGCGCAGCTGGTACGCCAACGCCGACGGCAAGGCCGGCAGCCGGGCCAGCGGCTCTTACACCAACATGCGCACCGGAACCAGCGGCTCGTACGCCGCTGGTCGCAGCTACAACGCCGACACCGGTCAGGCGCAGCGCGGCTACGACCGGACCTTCAATACCGCCGGCGGCGCCACCGGCAACGTCGCCCGCGGCACTTCGTACAATACCGAAAGCGGCCAGCGCTCGTACGCGTCGAGTGCCTCGGCAAGCGGCCCCGGCGGCAGCTCAATCTCGAAAACCGCCGGTGCGACAGCCGGCCCGGACGGCGTCGGCGCGCAGCACACGACCACCGCCTACGACGCCAGGACCGGCCAGACCAAGAGCTATACCTCGAGCGGTCTGTTCGGCAATCACTACGCCGGCGCCGACGGCAGTGCCTACCGCAGCAGCGACAGCGGCTGGCAACAACACGGCGCCGACGGCTGGCAAGCCGCTGGCGGCGACACCGCGTGGGCCGATCGCGAGCAAAACGCGCGCAACAATGCCGAGAGCCATGCCAGCGCTGGCGGCTTTGGTGGCGACAACCGCTTCGGCGGTGGTGGCGATCGCTTTGGCGGTGGCTTTGGTGGCCGCTTCGGTGGCGGCTTCGGCGGCCGTTTTGGCGGCCGCCGTTAGCGATTCCTTGCTGCTGCAGCCTGAACACTGGACCTCTGAACCTGTCACGCCGTCGAACGCGGCACTGATCACCCATGAAAGCAGACGAAATGAATAAATCGATCATCATGCTGACGCTCGGCGTGTCGCTGGCGGTGGCTTCGGTCGCTACCGCGATCGCCGCGCCACCTGCAGCCGCCGCCGGCAACACGCTATCGCCAACCGCTGCGACGAGCGTCGACTTCAAGGTGTTGAAAGGCGCTTGGGTGCGTCCCGACGGCGGCTATACGATCACCATCAGCGACGTCGCCGCGGGCGGCCAGATCGACGCGCTGTATTTCAATCCCGGCCAGTTGCCTTTCGCCCGGGCCGAAGCATCACGCGCGGACGGCAAGCTACGCGCCTTCTTCGAGTTGACCGCCGGCGGCTACGGCGGCTCGACCTACGATCTCACCTACGATCCGGCCAACGATCGACTCATCGGCATCTACTACCAGGCAGTCGCCAAACAGAAGTACGACATCTACTTCCAGCGCCGCCGCTGATCGGCTGACGCGGCAGGCGCGGCGCCAGCGAAGCCGACGACGATGCCCTGCCCCGACAAGCCGATTCCCAGCAGGTAGGGAAACCCGTCGTGATGCGTGGCAGCCCGGACGGATCTTCCTCGCGCTGGTAGCCGAAGTTCTGCTGTATGTCTTTGTATTTTTTTAAATAACGGTGGATGAAGCGAGATCGGCTTCTGCCTACGCAGCGCGCTTCTGGGCTTTTGGCTTGAGGGGGAAGGCAAGGCCAATGGCACCGAGGATCTGTGCCTGTTGCTCGTCCGGGCGCGGCAGGTGAGTGTGACGCTGACCGTTGCGGTCGGTGCTGTAGAGGTAGGTCAGTCGTCCGAGCGCCAGTAGGGCGTCGTCCGAGGTAATGGCGGTACTACTGCTTTCGGTCGTGCCGAAGGCCTGACGCAGCCCCGCTTCAAACTGTCGGGTGATCTTCAACGCCAGCATCGCCACGAACACATGCGCTTTGGTGCGCTCGGCCTTGCGCAGGAAGATCGGACGGATTTCCAGGAAGGCGGTCTTCACGGTGCGGAAGTTGCGCTCGACTTTTTGCAGGTCCCGATAGCGCGCATCGACCGTCTTGGCATCCATCATGTCCACCGGCACGTTCGTTTCCAGGAGGTAGCAGCCGTCGAGCAGAGCGTCCTGCGCTTTGGCCTCCTCGTCGATAGACCAGACAATGACGCGTTCCTCCAGCGTCAGCGTGACAAACCCGCTGAGCTTGTGGCGCTTGGCCCAGTTCTGCAGGGCGGCCAGGCCTGTCGCGGCGCTGGCGCGGGTGGAGTCCTTGACGAAGGCGTTACGTGCGGTGATCTTTGCCTGCAACTGGGTCAGCTTGTCGTCCCGCCGCCGCTCCTCGCGTACCCGCACGGTATCGTTGCGGCGCACGATCAGGCGCTTGTCGCCGTGCTCCACCTCGCACAGATGTGCGTCGAAGAGATCCGTCTGCAACACGCCCTGCTTGAGAAAGGTACGCACCTGGGCGTCAGTCAAGGCGGTGATATAACGAAAGCCCTGCGCCGACAGCGCCGCTTTCCCCTTGGCTTTGATCATTCCCCGGTCGCCGACCAGCACCACCTCGGCCAGGCCGAATTGCTCTTTGAGAATCGTGATCTGACTGGCCACCGTCGTCGGGTCCGCCGTGTTGCCTTCGAAGACTCGCACAGCCAGGGGCTCCCCGTCCTCCGCGGTCAATAAACCGATGACGATTTGCTGCTTGCCCCGCTTGCCGTCGCGGTTGTAACCGTACCGCCCCAACTCGTTGCATTCCCCTTCAAAGTAGCTCGAGGTGACGTCGTAGAGCACCAATACCGGTGGCTGGCCCTGTTGTTTGACATAGGCCTGGTACAGCTCGCGCTCAATGCGCTCCTGCTGGCTCGCCAGCCAGTCCAGCGCCGCGTAGAGATCATCCTCATCAAAGTCGTCCACCCCCAGCACGCTGGCCACCGCGTGCTGCTGCGCCCAGCGCACCGCCGACAACCGCGACCCACCATGCGCGATGCGTGCCAGAATCAGGAACAAGTTGAGCTTGCTTTCCGGGGCCGTGCCCAGCACCCGCGTGATGCCCACCTGGTCAGCCAGATGCTTGAGCGCAAACAGAACACCGAAAATCTCACCACTGGTCATCTCCCCGGACCAATCGTCGAACTCGCCTTTCACCAGACGTTCCATCGCGGTGATCTGCTCCGCAGACCAATTCGTCAGATTGGCGATAGTCCGTGTGCAGACCTTGCCCCCCTCGCGATACGATTCGCGAAGCAGAATGGCTGGCCTAGACTTGCGGTTGGGGATGTGGGCGATGTACATGCCGACACTTAACAATATAACGACATGTTTGTAAAGCCGTAAATACATTGTTACATGCCTACGCGTTCGGGCGATTTATGGCTTACTTCAATTACATCAACGACTTACATTGATGGTGCGTGGAAGATCCGCCGGAGGAACTGCGTCGGCGACATATGGCTTCGCTGCGCTCGCCATGACGGCTACGCGGCTAGCCGCCCCCACGTCGTCACTGCGCAGTCCAGCGCAGCGGCGGCGCAGCAGCAGCAGCCATGGCAGTTGCCTACTTCGAGTACCTTGCCGGTACACAGATTCGCTGATGGCACAGCCAGCATCTCATCCGGAGGGCCGGCGATCGCTTGTCGCGTCTCGCTTGACAGCCGTCGCAGTGGCTTCGCCGGCCACCAACGGTGAAGCGTGCGAGCATTGCCGTGCATGTCCATGCACCGCTGCTGCGTGCTACTGCGCCGTGGTCGTCGCCTGTTCCTGGTCGTCGCGTGATGGACGTGCAGGGGGAAGCGCCGCAGCCACCGCCGGCGTAGCGTCGAAGCTACGGCCAAGTGCCAGATACAGCCGGATGCGGTTGGCGCCCCGGGTGGCACGCAGTTTGATGGCGATCGCCTGGCTCTGGATCTCTGCCGACTGTAACTGCGCCACCCAGAGCAGGTCCCGCATACCCGCCCGATACTGGACAGTGGCGATGCGTACGGCGGCAGTACGGTCCACCACCGCACGATCCTGAAAAGGTATGCGCCTGGCCAGGAACTGCTCGTTGGCCAGGGCGGCTTCGGCTTCACGAAAAGCGTCCAGCATCAGCGCACCGTAGTGGGCGACCGCCTGCGCCTGCTGCGCATTGGCGATCTCGATCTGTGCGCGTAAGGCGCCACCTTCGTAGATCGGAATCGACACGCCGATGCCGGCCGCGGCCAACCACGGATTGAGGCGAAGCAGCGAGAGCAGGTTGTCACCAAGGCGACCGCCGGCCAGTGACAGGGAGAAATCCGGCAGCAGCGCCAACTCCGCCGCTTCCTGCTGGCGGAAGGCGGCGAGCACCGCGCGCTCGGCGGCGACGATGTCCGGGCGTCGTTCGAGCAAGGCAGCGGGCGCGCCTGCGCCGACGACCGACGGCAGCCGTGGAAACGACGACGCCACCGCCAACTCGGCGCCGGGATAACGGCCGAGCAGGATTTCCAGGGCGCGGCGTGCGTCGCCAGCAGCCTGGCGAGCACCTTCGAGATCGCTCTGCGCCGTCTCGAGCTGGGCACGGACGTCGACCACGTTCAGCTCGGAATCCTTGCCGGCGGAAAACCTGATATCCACCAGCCGCAGCAGGTCCTCGAAAACGCGCACCGCCTGCTCGCTGAGTTGGACCAACTGGCGCGTCTCGATGGCCAAGTACCAGGTCTTTGCCACCAGCCCCGCCAGCGATTGGCGCGCGTTCGCGTAATCAAGCGCGCTGGCCTCGAAGGCCGCTTCGGCAACAGCGCGCTGCGCGCGCAGGCGGCCCCAGAGATCAATCTCCCAGGCGACGCCGACGTAGGCCAGCGTGCTGTTGAAGCTATTACCCTGGTCTTTGTCGCGCAGGCTCTTGGCGCCGAGTTGCCCGTCAATCTGCGGCGCCAGCTGCGCGCCGACGAGCAGCAGCTGCTGCTGAGCGATGCGCACGCGCTCTGCCGCCTGGCGCAGGTCGAGGTTATTGGCAATGGCCTCGGCGACGATGGCCTCGAGCAGCGGATCCTGGAAGGCCTTCAGCCAACCGTCGACGACGCTCCCGGCCCTGGCGTCGGCCTGCCAGGCGGCGGGAATATGGGTCGACGCCGGCAGCGCCTGCTCGACCACCTCGGACTGCGTGAAGGGGGTCTTCAGTGCGCAGCCAGCCAGCGCGGCCAGCGCGCTGAGCACCATGACGATCGGCGCGCGCATCAGCCGGCGAAGGGGTACAGCCAGTTGAACCAGCTGTAGGCGCGGATACCGATCCGCCGCAAAACGACGAAGCCGCTGTCGGGATGGGTGTAGATTGTCGCCCGACCCTGGGTGCCGATCGGGAATTTCGCCTGGTCCTCGTCGTCGAGGTGGATAGCAACCGCGAACTGTCCCTGCGGGACTTCGGTCGGCACGTAGGAGAATGTCGGCAGCGTCCCGCTGGGCAGCATCTGCCCGACACCGTTGCCCTTCCAGATCGCCTGGACCGTACCACGAAATATCTGCCCGGGATAGAGATCGATCGCCGCCTCGACCAACTGGCCGGGCTTCACGTACTTGAGATTTTCCTGGAAGAAATTAGCCAGCAGGTAACGATCGGCGTCGCAGATGAACGCGGCAATGGCGCCGAAACGGACGATGCCGGCGACCATCCCCGGACGCACCTGCAGATTGATGATGTAGCCGTCCTCGGGCGCGACCATCAGCGTGTTGTCGAGGTAGAAGCGCGCCTGCTCGAGCTCGGCCTGTACTTCGGCGACCGTCGTGTTGACGTTATTGATCTGCGAGTTGTATTGCAGCCGCGCACGCTGCTCCTCGGCCAGCGCCTCCTGGACCCCGGCAGCATGGGCGGCCGCCTGCGCGCTCCATTTCTGGGCGTCTTCCTCGGGGCCAGCGCCCTGCTTGGCGAGCTTGACTGAAAGCTTTTCCTGGTACTTTGCGTACTTCAGCTCGCTGCGCAGCTTGACGACCTTCGCCGCGTTGATGTCGATGTCGCTCTTCATCACCAGCACATTCTGCTTGGCCTTGGCCAACGACGCTTCGAGCTGATCGACCTTGTATTGATAGGCGCGACGATCAAACTGGAACAGCGGCTGGCCCTTCTTGACCGGCACGTTGGACGAAGCCGCTACGCGGAGGAAACCCCGGTGCTGTCGTCGCGTTGACTCAAGATGTGACCTCGCCCCTCATCCGAGGGACGTTCATGACGAATGCGAGGTTACCGCAAGATGGAAGAGATGTCCGCTGTCGCAACGACGATTTTTGACACGAACTACGAGCTGCACCAGAAGCACCTGAAGCTCAAGGGCTTGCAGCCGAAGACGATCGACGCGTATTCGCGCGCCGTCCGCCGGGTGGGAGATTACTTCGCTCATCAGATCGACGATCTGAGCGAGGCCGACCTGTTGGATTACTTCGCCGACCTGCGTGAGACGCACTCCTGGAGTTCGCTCAAGCTCGATCTGTACGGGCTCAAGTTTTACTACGAGCACGTGCTGAAGAAACCCTGGGTGGCGCCCGGTCTGATCAAGCCGCCGCGCTCGCTGCGCCTGCCGGACATCGTCACGGTCGAGGAGACCGAGCGGATTTTTCTGGCCACGCAGGTGCTCAGTTACCGCGTTTTCTTCTTCACCCTCTACAGTCTCGGCCTGCGCCTGGGCGAAGGCTTACGGCTGACGGTCGCCGACATCGACGGCGCGCGCGGGCGGGTGCATATCCGCGATGCCAAGGGCAACAAGGATCGCCTGGTGCCGCTGCCGACGGCCACCTACCGACTCCTGCGTTGTTTCTGGCAGCGCCACCGTAATCCCGTTCTGCTGTTTCCCAATCGCCGCGGCGGCTTGCCAGGTGCGAGCAGCGCCAGGACACCGCTCAATCGCAGCGGCGTTCAGAAGGCACTGCGGGCGGTGGTCGAATCCTGCGGGCTAAAAAAAACATTTCGCCGCACAGTTTGCGTCACGCCTATGCCACGCACCTGATCGAGGCGGGCGTCGAGCTCACCGAGGTGCAGAGCATTCTCGGCCATCACTCGATTCTCACGACGGTTCGCTACACCCATCTGACGGATCAAACCCGGCATCACGCCATCGACCGCATCAACGCGCTGATGGACCGCTTTTGTCTGAGCAAGGGGACGCCGCGATGATCCGCCTCGGCTCTGTCATTGCCGAATTCGAAGCGGACTTCATGACGCAATTTCGCCACCGCCTGAGCTTCGATCAGCTTCGGGCACTCTCGGCGATGCGCGATTGCCGCGGCCCGGCCAGCCCGATGATGCAGCTCCAGTGCGAAGGCTGCGATCAGCAAAAACTCGTTCCGCATTCCTGCGGCCATCGCCTTTGCCCGCACTGCCAGCACCACGAGAGCCAGCAATGGCTGGAACGTCAGATAGAGCGCCTCGTCCCGGCCGACTACTTTCTGCTGACCTTCACGCTGCCGGCCGAATTGCGCGGGCTCGCTGCGGCGCACGCCGACGTCGTCTTCGATGGCTTGATGCGCTGTGCCTGGGAAACGGTGCACCGCTTCAGTCAGAACGACCGGCAGTTGCAGGGCACGCCCGGCGCCATCGCGGTCCTGCACACGCACTCGCGTCGGCTCGACTTCCACCCGCATGTCCATCTCGTCGTCCCCGCGGCAGCGATCGATGCCGCGAAGCAGCGCTGGCGACGCAAGCGGCGCGGCAAGAACGGCACCTACCTGTTCAACGAGAAGGCGATGGCCAAGGTCTTCCGGGCCAAAATGCTGGCGGCGATCGAGGCGGCCGGCATTTGCCTGCCGGCGTCCTATCCGCGGGAATGGGTAGCGCACTGCAAATCGGTGGGCAGCGGCGAGAAGGCCCTGATCTACCTCGGTCGTTACCTCTACCGCGGCGTCATCCGTGAACAGGACATCCTCGCTTGTAAGGATGGGCGGGTGAGCTTCCGCTACCGCAACGCACAAACCGGCAAGTCGGAAAAGCGCTCGCTAGCCGGCGCCGATTTCCTCTGGCTGATCCTCCAGCACGTGCTACCCAAGGGCTTTCGCCGCGCCCGCAATTTCGGCTTCCTGCACGCCAACTGCAAGCGCCTGATCAGTTTGCTGCACCGCTTGCTGAAGTTCGATCCCAGCCGCTTCACGCCGCCGCGCAAGGAGCGGCCAGCGATGCTTTGCCCGTGCTGTGGCTCCGTGATGTCAATTGTCCGGACGCGTATTCGATCAACATCGCCCGCCTTCGTCGCTGCTCCACCGCTCGTCGCGATCGCTGCCTGATCGTGTAAGCCGCCTTCACAGCGCTGTCCGGCCGCCTTTGGGACTTCAGTTTCCCCAAGCTGAGTGACGGGGTCGCCCGGAGTTCAGTGGCCGGGACGCCAAAACGGCCGGATTTGCGCGATCTTCGCTGACGGTGCCGCAGCGCGCGGCGACGGCCCGCTCCCCGCCCTTCGGCATTCATGCCTGCGGGGTAAATCCAAAAAAGATATTTGCAGAGGGCGCGCCCAGCGCTCCGGCCCGGGCTCGTCCAACAAACGGATCAGATCGTGGCTTCGCACGATCTATCCTTATTCGTTAGGAGCAACCAGTACCTCGGTCACCAGCGTCGGTTCGGGTAGTCGCGGAACCAGCTGAATGGTGTGCTGGATGACCTTCGCCTCGGTCGCATACGGGGCAACGAAGCGCAGGCCAAGCATGAAGATGATCAGCAGATGCAGGCCAACGGAGACGGACACCACGCCCCAGGCGATGTTGAACTTCATCCACTTGAACTTGAAGAACACCAGCCACACGATGAAAGCGTAGCCGAACAGGAGCACAAAACCGAACAGCATGGGAATCTTTCCTCGTCAGCTCGGCGCGCCACTGGCGGGCGGTGGCTCGGCCGTCGTCTTGGCCGGCGTGGCCTCGGCCTTCCCGTCGAGGCGGGCAAGCTCCTCTTCGATCGCGCGTGCCTCGGCACGCGGGAAGCGGCGAATATCGATGACATCGGTCGGCTTGAAAGCCCAGATGAACGCCTGTACCCAGGGGTAGATCGTCGGCAGCAGTCCGGCCCAGCCCATCAGCTTCACCGCTTCGGCTTCCGGATGCTTGCGGGCCAGGGCGATCCGCCCCGGCAATCCGGCAATCCAGACGAAGATCGTCAACACCGCGACGCCCGCCAGGAGCGCCGTGGCGAAGGTTGCGTAGTCCCAGAAATCCAGTTCGAAGCCAAGCATCGTCGATCGTCCCTCAATGCCGCTATCGTATGGCTTGGCAACGTGGTCACCAAGCCGCCAAGGCGGCGAGTATACAGCGACTTTCCGGGCCGCGACCGCCGCCAGGGCGCGGAACTACGACGCGGCGGCAGCCCGCAGCCCGCCGATCATCTGCCACAAGTGCGTACGACGATGTCATTGGGCTTGCCGATCTTGCCACGGAAAACCCGGTACACGCCGATGGTGCAGACGGCGATCACCGGCAGCACGATGATGGCGCCGTAAAAGAGAAACCAGAGCGACGCTTCCGGCGAAGCCACGTCGGCGACGGTCAGCGAACAGGGAATCATGTCCGGCCAGAACATCACCGTCAGGCTGAGGAAAGCGGCGACGAAAACAGCACGCTCATGGCAAAGGGCACGCCAGCGCGCTTCTGGCGGGCGCCGAGAACAGCCGCGAGCGCAGCGAGCGCGGAGAAAGCCAGACTCCAAGGCCGCTCCTGCCGGTCGGAAACCTTCACCCACGACAGACCGCACTGAACCGCCAATCGCCGCTCTCGCGGCCACTTTAGAGGCACGAATTTCAAACCTCCCAATACTCAATACTAATTCCACCGAAATTCACGCCGCCGCGCACACCATTTTTTGCCACACGGCCGTAACACAAGTACCAGGCGCGAATCTTGTCGTAAATTTTTACACATCCCTATCAATTGCTTGCTTTTAGGTAAGTATTCGGCCAACCCGTAGCGCGCCAGCGCCATTGCCGAGGCGGGTTAGCGGCAGAGGACTGATCGGAAGGATCGGTGAAGGGGATAGAGCCAGATATCCTTGATCGGGAGGATCGACTTGCGGGTGGGGCACTTCTTGCCTCGGCCGGCGGTTTGGCCGACCTTGATCCAGTTGGCGGCCTGGTAGCAGGTGCCGCGATGGCGGGGCGTCTCGACGAAGGTTTCGAGTAGTACGGGGCGGTAGCCGTAGCGCGCCAGCCAGTCCTTGGGCAATTGCCGCTGCATAAGCGAGAGGATCTTGGAGGCCAGGCCCTTGCACTGGATCCAGGGCAGGATCAGAAAGCGGGCATTGTTCACCACCAGTTGCAGGTTCCTTTGTCGCTGCTCATCGTGCCAACCGATGAATTGCTCGCGCGCGGCGAGTTTCCAGGCGCTGGCGCCGAAGCTGAGCAAGGCGACCAGGGTCTCGCCGGCGAAGACGAAGTAGCGGCTCTGACTGCCCGCCATGGGCGTGTGGCCGAGATAGTGGTAGCGGGCGATGTACTCGTTCCACAGACGCGAGTTCGCCGAACCGACGACCTGATGCAGACGCAGCGGCGGCAGTTCATGCACCGGCTGGGTGAGCAACGGTTGTGGATCGGTGGCGTGAGTAGGCAGATACTCGGGTTGGCGAGGAGCGGCCCGTCGTGCCGCCGGCAGGGTGAGCAGGCCGTCGGCCTGCATACGCAGCATGGCCACCCGGCAGGTCATATCCTTCAGCTCGCCATTGGGCTTACGCCAGTCGAAGAGCTCACACACCTGGCGCGACAGTTGCGCGCGGCTGCTGCCAGGATGGGCTTCGATCAGGCGGCAGAGGGCCTGCAGTTCGTCGTCGGTAAAGTGACGCCCGCAATAAGGCTTCACGAGCTATCGATGGGACGGCTCTGATCGACCGGGATGCCACGCATCTGAGCCAGTCGATCGGTCGCCATCGCCCAGGGCAGAAAGGCACTCAAGTCCGTCGGCGGCAGGTTGCCGTTGGCGGCGCAGGCCTCCAGATACGCCGTCAGCCAGGTGCGCGGGTTGATTCCCCACAAGCGCAGCGTCAGCAGCAAGCTGAACATCGTCGCGGCGAGTGCGCCGGACCAGAGACTGCCCGACCCATAGAAGTTCTTGCGTGCGACCACCGGCGTGCGCTGTGCGCGCTCGGCGGCATTATTGTCCATCGCCACCTCGGGGCGGTCGACAAAGACGGTCAGGCCGGACCAATGTTTGCGCATGCTTCGCAGCACCTTGCTCGCCGGCATTTTGAGCGCCGGGTTCGCCAGTTCGCTTTCCCGTTGACTGGCCATTTGCGTGATCGCCTGCCGCAAGGCGCGGTCGCGTTCGGCCCACTGTACTGGGTCGCTACGGACTTCCAGGCGCCGTCCATTCAAGTGGTAGAGCTGAGCGATCTGCTCGACCCAGGCCAGTGCCCAGTCCGCGAGCTCCGGATGGGCGTTGGCCAGTTCCAGGAAATCACGCCGCTGATGTGCCCAGCAGAAAGCCAGAATGAAGTGGTCAAGGACTCGCGCGAGCTTCTTGTAGGCCGAATAGCGATCACAGATGATGACTCCTCCGGCGCTACCGGAGAGCTCCCGGATCGGCACCGCCGCCGAGCGGCTCGGGTCGAGCACGAAGTGGATGACCGATGGGCCGTGGAACACCCAGAAATACCAGCGATGTCCGACCTTCCCTTCGGTCTCGGCAAAGACCCGCCAGCGGGTCTCGTCTGCGTGCCACTGTTTCTCGCTGCGTAGTTGGCCAAGCAGTGCTTCTTCAAGCGGCTCGAACAGCGGTGCCAAGGCACGCAGTCCGCCGGCCACCGTTCCTGCCGAGAGCGTCAGTCCGTGGTCGGACAAGTCTCGCAGAAGCCGATGCGTCGGCTGGCCGTACAAGAACTTCGACAGCAGCAGGTGCACCCAGATCGACACGCCGTACTTTCCACGCGGGATCAATCGTGCCGGCGGTGGCGCGGTCAGAATACCCCGCGCGCCCGAACACTGACAGGTCCGCCGGTAGCGCCGCCGGCAGATCTTCCGGCGGTAGGCCTTGACCTCGATCTCGAGGACTTCACTGTCTTCCGTGCCGGGAAAGTCGACGTAGCCCAGACCACAGTCCGGGCAATGCGGGCAGTCGATGTCGATGACCTCGATCTGCGTCGGCAAGTGACTTTCCGGGTTCCGCCCGTGACCCGCTGCTCCCGGTTGCTGACCTCGAGCTCGCGACGATTTTTGGTCCGCCGCCGGGTTCTTCTCGGCTCCCGAAGAGCGTTCTGACTTGCGACCAAACAGGCGTTTTTGCAGATCGCGGATCTTGCCCTTGGCCTGCTCCAGTTCGCTGCGCAAGGCCGCCTCGCGCGCCGCCGCTTGCGCCATTTCCACCCGATGAGCGGCCTCCGATTGCGCCAACCGAACCAGCGCTTGTCGATGTTGGCTCCGCCAGAAGCTGGCCTCCCAGCGGAGCTTGATTTCCTGCTCCTTGGTCAACGTCACCAACACCTCGGCGAACGGCGCCACTTGGCGGTGACTTGCCGCCGATCCTCCGCCAATGATGTCCGCACCCGTGTCCATGCGCCGCATGGTGCCGGATTTCCGCTGCTGTGTCCAGTCCAGATTTCCGGTCTACCCGCCAATCGCTGACTGAACCACGCCGACCAAAAAAGCGGGGGCTACGGGTTCACCGAATACTTACGCTTTTAGCTAACAAACTAACCGCAAGCAATTGATCTTGTGGATATTTTAAAAACATGGCACAAAATTTGCTCAATGTTGCGCCATGGCAAGCAAAGCGTGCCATATCGATTCTTCCGGGTGGGTCATATTTTCATTTGAGGGGTGTGACCTTGAAACTACGTACAGGAAATCTTGCTTCAGCAGTCGCTCTTGCAGCCGGTTTGTTTGCTCTGGCGCCAGGCGCAGCACAGGCGTTCCCTTTCGCGGGTGGTCCCGACGATGGTTTTGTTGGCTGTGATGTTGTCGGGGGATGTAGCATCACCCTCGACGAACACGGCAACATATCGGGGTCATTTCTCGGTTTCTTCGGGCCCTATGACGTCAGCTTGACCCATATCGCGTCGACGGTGGACGCGGCTTATGCTGGCCTGGAGGTGATCTCTTACGAGGTGATTGGCAAGGGCGGCATCGCACCGCTGCGCTTGACCGCTGGCGCGATCGGCGTTTGCGATCACGGCGTGACCGACGACGGCTTGGCCTGCACCGGCCCAGACGGCGACAAGAAGGGCGACGTTCTGATCTTCAAGCCCGGTATTGTTGACGGAAGCGGTTATGGGCACACCATCATTGACTTCCTGTCCGACGTTATGGGCCCCTTCGCTTGGGTGACCGAGTACAACGTGCTGGAGCTTGGTCCAGAGGGCAACAACGGTGCCACTTACCAGACGGGCGCGACCGGCTTTTATCCTAACGGCGTCATATGTCCCGGCGATGCCTCATGCTCACCGGCTGACGAACGTATGACCTACTTCATTGTCAGCGACACAAGCGTGCCGGAACCGGGTTCGCTGGCCTTGCTCGGCCTCGGCCTTGCAGGACTCCGATTCGAGCGCCGCAAGAATGCCTGATCACCGACACAATTGACGAAGACCCCGCTTCGGCGGGGTCTTCGTTTTGTGGCCATTCATGGTCTTTTGCCGCCATCTCATCCAGCACGCTTATCCCCTGGCTCGCAAAAACGCGCCCGCGACACGCTCTGGGATGAAAATCGCCAGGAACGGACCCGCGGCCAGAATGAAGCACGCCCTCGCCAGTACTTCGTCTATTTTCTGGACGCCAGTCTTGCCCGGCGCAATGGCCTGGTGATCGCCTTGCTCAGCGACTTCTCGAATTCGCCCAGGGCGCGGCGAACGACGTGCCTATACACGCTTTAGCGCACGGCTTAAGGTATCTCGTTATACACAACTCACTCAGCATAACGTGGCCGCCCGATGTGCCCTGACAAATAGTTGACTGATTTTGTCTGGTATACCCCTTGCTTTCCCTTTCCCATTTTCATAAGGATCGGGCGATGGCAAACTGGGCGGGAGACGAATTTGGCGGGGCTGAACTGGGGGACGGACGTCTGAGACGGAGGCTAATCAAACTGGCGACACGCTTTGCAGAGCAGCCGACGGCGAGCATACCAGGCGCCTGTGGGGATTGGGCGGAGACTGTGGCGGCGTACCGTTTCTTCGATCAGGCCCACGCTGGCAAGCGCGGGTTGAACTGGCAATCGATCCTGCAACCGCACATGGATTGCAGCCAAAGGCGCATGGCACAACACCCGGTGGTGTTGTGCCTTCAGGACACCACCGAACTGGACTTCAACGGTCAGGAGATCGAAGGACTCGGGCCGCTCTCGTACGAAGCCCAGCGCGGCATGTATCTGCACCCGACCTATGCGGTGACCCCGGAACGTGAACCGCTCGGGGTGATCGACGCCTGGATGTGGGCGAGAGAAGCGAAAGCGGCCGACGGAAGCCGGCCGGGCATCAGCGAGAGCACGCGCTGGATTGAAGGCTACGAGCGGGTCGCCGAAACCGCGGCGGGGATGCCACAAACGCGATTGGTCTATGTGGCCGACCGCGAAGCGGACATCGTCGGCCTGATGCAGCGCGCCCAGGCGTTGGGAACGCCGGCCGACTGGCTGATTCGCGCCAAACACAACCGCTGTTTGCCGCAAGGCGGCAAACTGTGGGCGGCAACTCTTGCCGAAGCGCCCCTCGGCGAGATCGAATTCACTCTGGCATCGCGGCACGGGCAGCCAAAACGGATCGTGCGCCAGCAGTTGCGAAGCCATGCGGTCGACCTCCCGGCTCGTGACACGGACGGCCGCCACATCAGAGTGACCTGCCTGATCGCCACGGAAATCGGGGCGCCCGCCGGCTGCAAGCCGGTCGAATGGCGCTTGCTGACCAATCGTAAAGTTGCCGATCTTGAGGCGGCCGTCGAATTGATCGACTGGTATCGCTGCCGCTGGGAGATCGAAACCTTGTTCCATGTGCTCAAGAACGGCTGCCGGGTCGAGGCCTTGCAACTGGGCAGCCAGAGCAAGCTGGAACTGGCTCTGGCGGTCTATCTGGTTGTTTCCTGGCGCCTTGCCCGCCTGATCCGCCTGGGACGCATCCACCCGCAGTGGCCTGCCGATCTGCTCTTCTCCGAAACGGAATGGGCCGGCGCCTTTATCCTCAACAAGAAGAAACCACCGAAGAAGGTGCCGAGCATTCGCGAGGTCATCCGTTTGATCGCGCAGCTCGGCGGATTCCTCGCCCGCAAGGGCGACGGCGAACCCGGCGTCAAATCCCTCTGGCTCGGCATCCAGCGCTTGCGTGATTTCGTCTCCGGCGTAGAGCATATGCGCGAGCTCCGTCATGTCATGTGAGTTGTGTATAACGGGATGGGCTTAAGGGGCTGTTTCCACACCTGCCGATCCTGCTGTTGCTTGACGGCGCCCGGGAGAACGTATCCTCCATCATTCCGTATCGATAACAGCGCCGCTGACGAAGATTGCGCTTGCCGATCGGCGAATTCTGGCAACGCGCTCCGATTGACGACCGCGGCGACAAGCAGTGATACTGCGGCAGCTATCGCCTTATTTCCCGTTTTGACCAGCACCACTTGATAAAGAGGCTCATGATGTCGAAGAAAACGATGCTTTACGTGACCGCGGTGGCGCTTCTCGTGGCCGGCTGCGCCAGCAATCAGCAGCTGCTCGGCAGCGAGCAGGACACGGCGCTGCAGGTCGCCGTCCGCCGCGGCCAATTCGAGATGTCGTGTCCGAGCGCGACCGGAACAGTGCTTTCGAGCAATATCCTGCAACCCGTTCTCTGGAACGGCATCGAGCGCGCCGAATACACCATCGGCGTCGCCGGCTGCGGCCAGAAAGCCACTTATATTTCTGTTTGCCAGCTCGGGTCGTCGAGTTGCCTGGCGGTCTCCGGACGCAACGCGGCGAGCTGGTAATAGCCCAAGCATGCGCTGCAAGCGGCGACGCGGCCGGGCAGTGATAGCCCGACCGCGTCGCCGGCCGGACCGTCAGTAGGGCTGGTTGACGACCACGTAGGTGACCGAACTCCCGGAATACTGCGGCTGATAGTAGGTGCCACCGCATCGCTGGTAGGTCACGCCGGCATAGGCGTAAGGTGAGCAACTCGGCGGCAGCGAGTAGACTATCGAGCCGACGACGGCGGCCGTCACCGCCACGGCCGCGCCGACGGCGACGGCGGTTCCCACCGGGTGGTAGCCGCCGCGGTGATTCACATTCACATTGACGTTACGGTTGACGTTCACGTTGGTGTTGCGATTGACGTTCGTATTCCGGTTGACGTTGGCGTTCCGGTTGACGCTCGTCCGGGTATTCCCCGAGGCGTGCACCGCGCGCCCCGCATGCGCCTCTGACGCGGCGAAGAAATCATGCGCGCCGACGGCCAGCAGCGACATCAGGACAGCACGCGGCCAACGGCCGGAGGAATGTTTCTGGGTTTGCTCTTGGCTCATCATCTCACCTCAATTCTTGTTGCCGGGCTGCTCGTCCAGCTCGCGAAAGACGATCTTTTGGGCGCTCTTGGGGGCCGCAAAACGGAAGGCGCTTTCACGCAGTCGCGGCGACAGATTCCAGCTCAGCACCGACGCATGTTGTGGCGCGCCCTCGACCCCCCGGGTGGTAATGACGATTTTTCTCGGCAGCGGAATCTTGCCTTCCTGGATCCAGATCTGCCAATCGATATCGTCCTGGCGGAAGGCATAGTGGTCGCAGACCACGCCAGCGACGCGACTCTTGCCGAGATCCATCCCCGACTTGATGTTGGCCATCAAGGACTCTGGCGCCAGCAGGTCGGCCAGCGGCCACTCCAGACCGTATTTCGTTTCGGCGAAGTCGAGCATTTCCTTGATCGTTGCCGGAGCCTTGACCGACGCGTAATAGTTCAGCGGCTTGGCGTAGAGAGTCAGCGTCTTGCCGTCGTAGTAAAACTGGCGCTGGCGGTCGTCAGCAACGACGTCCACGCGCAGACGATTGGGCTTGAGCACCGAAACATCGGCGACCGAACCCATCTGGATCTTCTGACCGTCCTCGAGAACTTCGTCGGTGCTCGAATCGATGCGCACACTGAAAGTCTTCAGCGTTTGCAGGAAATCGCTGCTGCGCTTGAGCGCCGCGGCGGCCTCTGGCTCAATGACCGGCGCCGGGCTCGCCTCGGCGGCGACGGCCGGATCTGTAGCCGCCTCGGCAGCGGCAGCCGGCGCCTTGCCAGCCGCCGCCGTAGCCGCCGGTGCCTTGGCCGCGTCGACCGTGGCGGCAGGAGCTTTGACTGCGTCGGCGGCGGCCTCGGCAACCGCCGCCGGCGCCTTGGCAGCCACCGGCGCCTCGGCGCTGCTGGCCTGCTGCGCGCCGCTGTAAGCAGGAACGGCCAGGAGCGCGGCGGCGATCACGGCTAGCGAAAAACGACCTGGTTTCATCAGCAAATCTCTCCTCGGTTGGTTATCGGACAACGGCAATGAGCTACGGCAGCAAAGCGGCACCACCAACAAGTACAGCCTATCACAGGCAATGGCCCGCTGGCCAAAGCGGCGCCAGCCGGACCAGCTACGGCCAAGGCGGCGAGTCGATATTCGCGCTCACCGGCGCTCAGTGCGTCGGCATCACGAAACTGGCCGCACTCGCTGTGTCCTGTGGCCAGCGCGCAGTCGCCGTCTTGAGACGGGTGTAGAAGTGCACGCCATCGGGACCATGGACCGCATGATCGCCGAACAGCGAGCGCTTCCAGCCGCCGAAACTATGGAAAGCCATCGGCACGGGAATTGGCACGTTGACGCCGACCATGCCAACCTGAACGCGCCGCACGAACTCCCTGGCGATATGACCGCTGCGGGTAAACACCGCCACGCCATTGCCGTATTCGTGCGCATTGACGAGATCGATGGCGGCCTCGAAATCGGCAACGCGGACGACGCACAGCACCGGGCCAAAGATTTCCTCGCGGTAGATGCGCATCGCCGAAGAAACACGGTCGAACAGGCAGCCGCCGAGGAAATACCCGTCACGGTGACCGGCCACCTGCAGTTCGCGGCCATCGACCACCAGCTCGGCACCCTCCTCGACGCCCAGATCGACGTAAGCGCGCACCTTGTCGAGATGCTGCCGCGTAACCAGCGGCCCCATTTCCATCGCCGGGTCGATGCCGGCGCCGATTCTTAGCGAGCGCACGCGTTGCGCCAACGCCGCCACCAGCCGGTCACCAACGTCGCCGACGGCGACTGCCACCGAGATCGCCATGCAGCGTTCGCCGGCAGAACCGTAGGCGGCGCCGATCAGCGCATCGACGGCTTGCGCGAGATCGGCGTCCGGCATCACCAGCAGGTGATTCTTGGCGCCGCCGAGCGCCTGCACGCGCTTGCCGTGCGCGCTTCCCGTGGCATAAATGTACTCGGCGATCGGCGTCGAACCGACAAAGCTGAGCGCGGCCACGCGCGCGTCGGTCAGCAAGCCGTCGACCGCCTCCTTGTCGCCGTGGATGACGTTGAATACACCATTTGGCAGATCGGCCTGCGCCAGCAGCTCGGCGATGAACACGCTGGCCGACGGGTCACGCTCGGACGGCTTGAGGACGAAGGTATTGCCGCAAGCCAGGGCGATCGGAAACATCCACATCGGCACCATCACCGGGAAATTGAACGGCGTGATGCCGGCGCAGACGCCGATTGGCTGACGGATCGACCAGCTGTCGACGCCGCTGCCGATCTGCTCGGAGTAAGCGCCCTTCAACAGATGCGGGATGCCACAGGCGAACTCGACGACTTCCATGCCGCGGATGATCTCGCCCCTGGCATCAGCGAGCACCTTGCCGTGCTCGGCGGTGAGGATCGCCGCCAGCTCGTCGAGGTGCCGCTCAAGCAGCTCGCGAAACTTGAACAGCACGCGCGCACGCCGCAGTGGCGGCGTATCTGCCCATCCGGGCAGCGCCGTGGCGGCGGCGGTGATCGCCCGAGCGGTCTCGTCGGCGCTCGCCAGCGGCACCCGCGCCGTCAGTTGCCCGGTTGCCGGGTTGAAGACGTCGCCCCAGCGCGAACCTGATCCCGGAACGTGATGGCCATTGATGAAGTGCGACAGCTGTCGAATTTCATTCATATATGTGAACCCCGTGCTTGATTTTGAATTTTATCCATAGTAGGTTCGTGCCAATCGAAGTGTCAATCGTATTCATGGCGACGAGATCTACGACAGCGAGGTCAACTGGACAGTGCACACGGCGAACCGTGATTTGCCCAAGGCGGTAGTTCCATCGGTGCTCAAAGCGGCGCGCGTGCTTGACGAGATCGCCGCCTCGCGCGACGCGCTTAGCCTCGGCGAGATCGCCGCGCGTCTCGGACTGCCGAAGAGTTCAACGCTCAGTCTGTGCACCAGCCTGACGCTCTGCGGACTGCTGCAGCGTTTCGACAACGGTAGCTACCACCTCGGTACGCACCTGGTCGACCTGGCGCACGCGTACCTGGCGCGCACCGACCTCACCCAGGAATTCGGGCGTGCCTGGGATTCCCTGCACATCATGCCCGAGGAATCCGCCGTGCTGGCCGTCATGGACGGCAGCAACGTTGTCTATGTGGCGTGTCGAAATGGCAGTCAAGCGTTTGCCCTGACCTACCGCATCGGCATGCGGCTGCCCGCACACTCGACGGCGACCGGCAAAGCGCTGCTGAGCACGATGAGCGACGAGCGTATACGCCAGCTGTACCAGGGCCGGAAACTGGAGCGCCTGACGCCGAAAACGCTGACTTCCGTCGAGTCCTTGCTGGCCAACCTGGCAGTGGCACGGCAGCAGGACTTTGCGGTAGACGACGAGGAAACACGTGCCGGCATGTGCTGCTATGGCGCGCCGGTCTTTGACGCCAGCGGACACCAGGCTGTTGCGGCAGTCGCGCTGAGCATGATGAAGAGCAGCAGCACACCGTCCAGCGCAGACCGCGTCAGCCTCGCGGCAAGAACCGTCCACGAGTTGGCCAAGCTGATGTCGCGTCGCCTGGGCATGATTCCCGGAGCGAAATAAGCGTGCCATTTCAAGAGCATTCTGGCGATGCCGGTCGGGGTCGCGATGGCCGTGTGCGAAGACAGCGAAGAGCGGCGCAAGCACGATGACTGAAACGGAACCCTGCCGATGAAAACCAAAATACTCGTCTGTCGCGCCATTTTCCCGGCACTGGTCGAACGCCTGTCGACGCATTTCGACGTCGACTACAACGATCAAGACGCTGCGCTGCCCGCCGAGCAACTCGCCGCCCGCCTGGCCGACAAGGTCGCCGCCATTACGCTGCTCTCCGACCGTATCGACGCGGCGGTGCTGGCCAGAGCGCCGGCTCTCAAGGCGGTCTGCAACGTCGCCGTCGGCTACAACAACTTCGACCTCGAGGCGCTTACCGGCGCCGGTGTGATGGCCACCAATACGCCTGGCGTTCTCGACGACACCACCGCGGATACCGTCTGGGCGCTGCTCCTGGCGTCGGCACGGCGCGTCGTCGGCGCCGACAAATGGCTCCGCGCCGGCCAATGGCAAGGCTGGCAGTTCCACGACAACTGGTTCGGCAACGACGTTCACCACGCGACGCTGGGCATCCTCGGCATGGGCCGCATTGGCCAGGCCGTCGCCCGACGCGCGCTTGGCTTCGACATGCGAGTCGTCTACCACAATCGCCATCGCCTTGCCGACGACGCCGAACAAGCCTGCAATGCCACCTGGGTCAGCCGGGATGAGCTGCTGCGCGAAGCCGATTTCCTGGTCCTGCTGCTGCCCTACTCGCCGGCCACGCATCACCTCATTGGCGCCAGCGAACTGGCGGCGATGAAGCCGAGCGCGCACCTGATCAACGTCGCGCGCGGCGGCATCGTCGACGACGACGCCCTGATCGACGCGCTGCAGCAGCGGCGCATTGCCGGCGCCGGCCTCGACGTCTTCGAGAACGAACCGGCGCTCGACGGACGCTTCCTGACCCTCGATAATGCCGTGCTGACGCCACACATCGGATCGTCGACCTACGCCACGCGCCTCGGCATGGCATCGCTCGCCGCCGACAACCTGGTCGCGGCGCTCAGCGGCAAGCGCCCGCCCAATCTGCTCAACCCATCGACCTTCGCCGGTTAACGCCAAACCCCGGCAAGTCGGCACAGGAGACACGCATGCAAATCGGATTTATCGGACTCGGCCTGATGGGCCGCCCCATGGCGCTACACCTGGCCAAGGCCGGCCACACGCTGCACCTCTGGGCACGCCGCGCCGCCTCGCTCGAGCCTTTCTGCGACGTCGAAGCGAGAATGCATGATTCGCCCGCCGAGGTCGCCGAACACGCCGAAATCGTGTTCACGATTGTCGCCGACGCGCCCGACGTTAAGGCCTTGGCGCTGGGCGAAGCCGGCCTTGCCGAAGGCGCCAGAGCGGGATTGATCGTCGTCGACATGAGCACCATCAACCCCAACGCGGCGCGCGAAATCGGCGCCAGCCTGGCCGAAAAAGGCATCGAATTCGTCGATGCGCCGGTTTCCGGTGGCGAGGTCGGCGCGATCAACGCCGCCTTGACGATCATGGTCGGCGCCAAGCCGGAGGTATTCGAGAAGGTCAAGCCGCTGTTCGAGAAGATGGGCAAGTCGGTGACCTTGATCGGCGACATCGGCGCCGGCCAGGTTGCCAAGGCGTGCAACCAGATCCTCACCGGTGTCGGCGTCGTGGCCGTTGCCGAGGCCTTCAACTTCGCGGCCAGGAACGGCGTCGACGTGGCCAAGGTGCGCGAAGCGCTACTCGGTGGCTTCGCCTACTCGCGCATCCTCGAAAACCACGGCCAGCGGATGCTCGACCGCAACTTCAAACCGGGCTTCAAAGCCTGGATGCACCAGAAGGACCTGCGCATCGTCATGGAGGAAGCGCACCGCCTCGGCCTGATGCTGCCCGCCGCGGCTGCCACCGCACAACTGTTCAACGCCATCGTCGGCAGCGGCATGGGTGAGGACGACTCGGTCGCCGCGCTCAAGCTCCTCGAAAAACTGTCCACGCCGCAATGAAGCTGGGCTTGATCGGCGTCGGCGGCATGGGCCGGCCGATGGCCGAACGCCTGCTGGCGGCCGGCCATCAATTGACGGTCTGGAGCCGCCGCCCCGACGCCGCCGACGCGCTACTGGCGCTCGGCGCGCGCCGCGCGGCAAGCCTGCAGGAACTGGCCGCGTGCTGCGAGATGGTGTGCACCAACGTCACTGGCAGCGCCGACGTCGTCGGCCTGACGGCGCCGCTTCTCGAAGGCCTGGCGGCGGACGCCATTCACGTCGATTTCTCGACCATTGCGCCGTCCGTCGCCAGGGCCATCGCCGCAGCTTACGAAGCGCGTGCTCGCCATTTTGTCGATGCCCCGGTTTCCGGTGGCACCGCCGGCGCGCAAGCCGCGACGCTGGCCATCATGTGGGGCGGCAAGGCGGCGCTGGCAGAGCGGCTCGATCCGATCTTTCGCTGCCTCGGCAAGACCATCGTCCGCGTCGGTGACGCCGGCGCCGGGCAGGTCGCGAAAGCGTGCAACCAGCTGGTGATGGTTGCAGCCATCGAAGCCTGCGCCGAAGCAGCGCGTTTCGCAGAGGCGGCGGGAATCGATTTTGCGCGCGTGCGTACTGCGACTCTCGGCGGTTCGGCCGGCTCACGCGTGCTCGAGTTCTTTGGCGGCAAGATGGCGGCGCGCGACTTCGCCGCCGGCGTCGAGGCGCGCCTGCACCACAAGGACTTCGCCATGCTGATGGCCGAAGCGACGCGTCAGGCGGTGCCCTTGCCGGTCGCCAGCGCGGTGATGCAGCAACTCGACGCGCTGATCGCCGCCGGCTGGGGAACGCAGGACACCTCGCGGCTGCTCGCTGTTCTGGAGAGGAGCGGTGGAAGCCCGGTGGCGAGCAATAGCGGGCGTAGCGCGATCAATGAGGGCTAAGCATCGCCGTAGCTGACGGGCCAGCATGAACTCAGACGACAACGATCTCGACAGATACCGGACGTGATCAAGCTCGGAACGTCGCCGGCGCCGGGCCGATCATCGGCAGGGCTCGTCACGGCAAGGCACCTTTGCACCATCGGATTTTGCTACACTGGCCACCGACGGTGCGGCCATCGCGCGCAATAAATCATGGATTTGCATTTCGGATCGATTGTTGCTTAACTGACTTCATCGGCACTCTGGCGATGCCAGGGCACCGCAGGCGCTTGGCGCGAGGCGTTGAAGCTGGGTCGAATAGCACAGCGCAGGCCAAATAACTATTTTTTGGGGAAACTTATGAACCGAATCATCGGACTTCTGGCGTCTATGCTCTTGGTGACGAGCCTCGCGCCTCAGAACGCCAACGCTAGCTTGCTGCTCGATCTCGATCTCGATACCGGAGGCACGACGTTTTCCTGCACTGCCATTTCATGTGGAGCCAAGGGCATAACGTTTGGCTGGTCGTTCAAGGTGATCAAACAGATCACGATCGATGGCCTTGGCGTGTGGGACAGCAGCCCCGACGGCTTGGGCGGCACAGCGCTCACCCGTTTATGGAGGGCGGCGACCGAGACGCAACTCGCCAGCGTAGAGATCACCGATAAGAGCACAGCCGTCGCATCGGCAAGCAAGGACGGCCGGTGGCTGTTTGAAAACATCACGGCACTGACCTTGGCGCCAGACGACTACATGATCGGTACACTGTTCCTGCCATCGGGACTGATCGCGCAAATTGGTGCGCCCTACACGACCATCGCGGAAATCACGTTTGGCGGCGGCTTTCAATCAGGATTCGATTCCGGCCTTGCATTTCCTGCCGTCTCGTTAGATACGCCAGGCTTCGGTCCGACGATGCGCCAGGCGGCCGCTCCGGAACCCGCCAGCCTCGCCCTGCTGGGCTTGGCCTTGGTCGGTCTCGCCGCAGCGCGTCGACGAAATCACTAAGCGGTACCAACGTCACGAAAACCCCGCTTCGGCGGGGTTTTCGCGAGCACGGCCGGACCAAAACTGGCCCGATGAATTCACCCTAGTGGGTCGCGGCTACGCGAATGCCAGCACGGCACGACAAGGCCCCGCAGCATCTCTCGCTCTTGAAGAAAATCGTGCGCAAGCTGATTCCTCTGGACACGACCGACAAGAACAAAACCAGCTTGCACCTGAAGCAACGGTGTCCGGCTGCCTCATAGGTATGCCAACAACAATGGCCGCAACTGGGCCTCGTAGAGCGCCTGCGAGGCGGGTTTGTGAAAACAGTGCAACGGTGTCCGGCTTGAATTTTGGCCGAAGCAGGTAATCCACCACAAGGCGGCGTCGCAGTCGTGTTATACGCGGATAATTTGAGTATTTAATAGAAAAGCGGCAGGTTCGAAATCGACGTGCTCTATGGCGCGGATATTGAGGCGGCAAAAATATTTTTAAAATAATGCGAAAAACACTTGACAAAGGTTTGGCAAAATGCTCGCAATTTTGGCTGTATAAACAACAGCTTATTGGAGTGTCTTGTGGATACCGAACGATTAACTGCGGTCATGGATAGCCTCATGAACCAAACCGTCTTGGGTGAATTGTTGGCGCCGATGGCTCGTGCCTTGGCGCAGGTGCGCGGTACCGACGCGGTATCGCGAGTGTTGAGCATGGCGGATTTTATCGGCCTGGGGGTGCTGCGCCACCTGCAGGGCATGCGCACCCTGCGCGAGCAGGTGCAGTCGCTGCTGCATTGCGAGCCGGGGACGGCGCAGCGCGTCCCGCTGGCACGTTCCACCTGGTCGGACGCGCTGTCCTCGCGCCGCCGCCGCACGGTCTTGGAGGCGGCGATGCCGCCGTTGCTCACCGAGGCCCGGGCCGCGCTGCCGGATCGCCTGGCGCAATTCCCAGCCCTGCAAGGACGGCCGGTGTATGCAATGGATGGGACCTATCAGAGCGAAAGCGCCCACTACGGGCGGTGTACGCCCCGCCAGGGCGGGACGGACAATCCCAAGGGGCACGCGCTGTTGAGCTTCTACGACGTGCGCCTGGGTTGCCCCACCGACGTGCACGTCGACACCCGCAGTCGCCACGAAATCACTCTGTTGCGCGACTATGACCAATCCGCGCAGGCCATGACCCGTGACAAGGGCGCGCTGTGGCTGGTCGACCGCGCTTTCATCGACGCGACGTTTTGGGATGACCGGAAAAAGAGCTTGGGCGTGACCATGATCACGCGCATGAAAAGCAGCCTGTGCGTCGAGTCCACCGAGCCCTTAAAGATCGAGGATGTCCCGGCCAACGACGGGGTGCTCAACGATCTGCGCATCACCTTGCTCAGTTCCCGCCAACACTGGCGCCTGATCACCTTCCGCAGCCGACGAGGACATCTCGTGGAGTTTCTGACCAACGAGTTCGACCTCGCGCCCGGCGTCATCGCCTTCCTCTACTCCCGCCGCTGGGAGGAGGAGAAATGTTTCGACACATGGAAGAACGACTTCAGCCTCGCCAAGGCATGGGGCGCCAGTGTGGCGGCCATCGAGAATCAGGTCCGCCTGGCCGTTGTCACCAGCCTCTTGGTGGCCCTGCTGGTGCACTACAGAATGGGGCAGCACGGAATCGTGGACGAGAAGGCTTTGCGCAAGCAGGACCGGCGCCAGACCTCGGCGACCGACGGGACCGATCGCCCCGACTGGACTGCCCCGGTATTCCGCTACACCTCCAAGGTGAGCCGCCAAGTCCTGCGGTTTTTTAAGCACTGTTTTCACAAACCCGCCTCGCAGGCGCTCTACGAGGCCCAGTTGCGGCCATTGTTGTTGGCATACCTATGAGGCAGCCGGACACCGTTGCCTTGCGAATATAGGTTAGTTCGTAGATATCTTCGATGCCGCGCGAGGCTTTGAACAGCAATGCCTCGAAGCCCGGCGTTATCGAGCTATCGAGTTCGACGCTCAGGGCCTCGGCGCGCGATATCAATTCCAGCGGATCGGAAATGTCAGCGGGCGTGATCTTGTTCACCACGTCCGCCGCCGTGTAGCCCAGCATACGTTCCGCGCCAACGTTAAAAATCTGGATGACACCTTGAGCATCAGTCGCGATGCTTGAGAAGTTGGCACTGTTGAAAATCGCGCTCTGCAAAGCACCAGTCTTGAGCAGCGCTTCCTCGCGCTGGACTTCGGCGACAGACGCCGTCGCGTCAGCGGCAGGGGTAGAGGAATCGTGAATCGTCTTGGACATGGCAGACCTTTGTAGAGTCTCGAGCTGATGTTGCGGGTCGCGCGGCCGAGGGAGTAACAATCCTCGTAACCTGGCATAACTGCATATAAAGCCGCCAACTTGTCCAGGCCTTGCAGGCGGCGGCCAGACAAATATCGATCCAGAACCTGTCGGTAGCGGAACGATTGGCTGGTGTATCGAGGAAAACCGGTGCTCGACAGTAAGGGTTTTGCGCAACGTCAGTGTCGGCTGATCGCCACCTGTCGTTCCAAGTGCTCAGCATTGTTTCTTTGTATCTCCCGGTTTGCAGTGCGCCGACAATTGCATGCCCCACCAACTACTCCGCAATATTAAGTGCCTGCCCGGTGATTAATGGCCGGGACACATCATTCACCATAGCCAGCCATTTTTTTGCTTCCGGGTTACCATCGCCAAACTCACGCAACACCGACTCTGACACCAAAAATTCGTACTGGTTGCGGATTCCCATCAAGCAAGAACAATTTGCCGATGAGCCACCCCGAGAATGGGGTCGCCTGGGCGAGCCGCCAGGGTGCTTATGGCAACGATTAAAACGCAGACTCTACGCTTTCGAATTCGACTCTCTCTCAGAAGATTGTGGTCTGCCAATTATTATCTTGAGGTAAGCCAACGACAACATCGGCGCGGGCAATGCCATAGCCGCGTCGCGGAACTGGCGCCGGACCATGAGCGTATTTTCGCTGACGCTGTCAGGGTGCGCCTGCGCCCGAACAGCGTCCACCCTTGACATCGCCGCCCCTTCAAACCGCCAAAACCAGCGCCGTTCCACACGAAACGACACAGCTCCATATCTCGTCCGCTAACGATTCCAAACGGACATTCGAACGTTGCGGCTGATCGGCGCGCGGAGGAGGCGAAGCGGACCGAAGGCCAGGGCCTCCGCACTCGGATAGCATAGTGCTTGTTGTCATACTCGATCAGCGGAAAATCGTTAACATTCATGGGCTTATGACAACCACTTGTAAACCCTGTTGAAATCAGGTCTACTCTCGTCTTTTGGACGAACGAAATGACTGTGACGACGGGAGTGAGCCTGATGTGCTGCTTGAGGGAAGTGGACGACCCGCGCAGACCCAGCAACGGGACGCTGCATGACTTCCAGGAGATTTTGGTGATTGCCATGGCAGGGGTACTCTCGGATTGTGACACCATCGAAGACATCGCCTACTGGGGGCGCCGGAAAGAAAAATGGCTGCGTGAATTCCTGGTGCTCAAGAACGGGGTTCCCTCCACGGAGACGTTTCTGCGGGTGTTCCGAGCGCTTGACCCGAAGCAATTTGAGGTCGCGTTTCGCCGCTGGGTGGCCGGGGTGGTCGGCGCCTTGCGAGGCAGCGTCGCGTTCGATGGCAAGACGGTGCGAGGTTCCGGCAGTGGTGGCGAAACCGCGATTCACATGGTCAGCGCCTTCGCTACGGAATTGGGTATTGTCCTCGGCCAGGAAAAGGTCGCCAGCAAGAGTAATGAGATCACCGCCATCCCGGAACTCCTCAAGGCACTGTATATCAATGGGTTGCTGGTCACCATCGACGCCATGGGCTGCCAGAAAACTATTGCTCGGCAGATCACGGATCAAGGCGGTGACTACCTGCTGGCGGTCAAAGGCAACCAGCCGACGTTGCTGGAAGCCATCGAGACCGAGTTCATCGACCAGTATCAATCCGAGGCCGTTGATCGCCACCGTCAGGCCCGCAAGTCCCATGGTCGAATCGTCGGACAGATCGCCTCGGTCTTGCCTGCGCAAGGACTCGTTGATCTGGCCGATTGGCCGAAGTGCCAGACGATCGGCCTGGTCGACTCCCTGCGCAAGGTTGGCGACAAGGAATCGAACTTCGAGCGACGCTACTACATCAGTTCTCGTGCCTTGACCGCCGAAGAGCTGGCGGCCGCGGTGCGAGGCCATTGGGGCGTAGAAAACCGCCTTCACTGGGTGCTCGACGTCAGCTTTCGTGAAGATGCCAGCACTGTACGCAAGGACAACGCCCCACAGAACCTCTCCCTCTTGAAGAAAATCGTTCTCAACCTGATTCGTCTGGATACGACCGACAAGACTAAAGCCAGCTTACGCTTGAAGCGCAAAGGAGCTGCTTGGGATGACGATGTCCGGATGACGATGCTGGGCCTCACACCGCTATGACAGCGGAGTGCGGAGGCCCTGGACCGAAGGCCGATCTGTTGAGCCACCTCGTAGTCCGGACAGTGTTAGATGTCGGGCTTGGGCTTACTCTTGCCTGACTATATCGACCGAGATCTCCACTGCCGGAATCGTTCCTCTATTCTCAAGCCAGTGTGTGGTGTTCCTATCCTCGGGCCAGCCCACTCCCGGACCATAGTCCGTAGCGACGCCATTTCGATGGTCAGTGATGGTTCCTTGCAGTATGAAAACGGTGCCTGGTCTGTCTTTATGGTCGTGAATCGGCCCGAACACGCCTCCAGCCTCGATGGTTACCTTTCGCATTCGAAGTTGGCGGCCTGCCATGCCTTCTATTTCAGGACCAAGATCAACCGTGGCAAGTAACGTCACCGTGACGCCCTTCGTCTCAGGTGCCACCTGTACGTTGCTCATCGCGCTCTCCTTTCTGTGCTTCCAGAACCTGAAAGTTATTGGACGAATCGGCTCCGAATATTGTTGCAATAGTCCAGGCGGATTCGCACGCAGGTGTTTTCGCGAACGGCATGGCCTTGATTAGCGATTAACCTCACCAAGGGGCCTGGCTGACGTTCATTGCTAATCAAATCGCCTTTTCTTTCGATGCGTCTTGAAAAAATAGCTTGGCTTGAAGCGATGGGAATGAACGGCAGCTTGAGGCACACTGGCTTTGCGGCTGCTTCTGGCCGAAAGCTGCAATTCCGTGATGGTACAACGAAGCCGATCTCGGCACGCAATCGCCACCGACTGTCAGGCGGCCACTTCGGCCGAACGGCGCACGCAAGAACGCGCTTTCAGGATGCTCGTCCGGCGTGATGCGCAAAAGTGCGGCCGTCGCCGCCGGCCATCGCTGGTCAGTGGCCCGCCTTTTCGCCGCGCTCGCGGCTTATTCGCTGGCCAGGGACTTCGGCAGGAGCGCCGGGCTCGCGGCCTTGACGGCAGCGATGGCTGGTCGCAGCAGCCGCAAGGCGAAGCAGTGCCCGGTCACCACTTCCTGAGCGCTGCGCAAGCCTCGGCGCTCGGCACACAAGCTTCCGAGCTGCGGGCGCAAGGCTCCGACCTTCGACGGCAAGCTTGCGATCCTTGGCCGCCAGCATGAAAGCCCTGGTGTGCAAACCGCGAAACCTGGCGCGCAAAGCTTCGAGGCTCGATGCCGATGATGGAGAACATCAAACGCGAGCTTCTCGACCTTGCGCGCGAGGTCTTGAGCTGCACGCGCAAGGATCAAAGCTTCACCGCGCAAGCCGCGCTGCTGTGCGCGTCGAGCAAAAAGGCTTGCGGGCGAGGCTTTTTTTCTCGCGCGCGACGTTCAAAGCCTTGCCGGGACACTTCGCCGCTGCGGCGGTCGAGCAAAAAGCTTCGCCGCTGCGGTCGTGTCGCTGATGCCCGCGTACAAAAGCCTGGCGCGAAGGGCGAAAAGCCTTGCCGGAAGGGCGGAAAGCCTTGCCCATCGAGCAAAGGAACTCGCGCGTGCAGTTCGTCGGCGTGCAGTCGTGCCAGCGAAGCCGGTGCGCAAGAGGCAACAGGACGCTGCGGCACGAAGGTCCTGCGCCGCTGAGCGAGGAGTGCATCGGGCGGGAAGCGCGCCGCAAGGTCTTGTCGGGAAGCGCGCGCGTTTGGGATCGATTTCGCCGAATTCAGCGCGCCAGGCCGGATCGGCAAAAGGGGGTGGGTAAGCGGCGACAGAGAACGCTGGTCAGCGGCGGGTAACAGCTCAGAATTCCAGCACACAGACGAGGCGAAGCGGCGTCAAACAGCGGCAGCAGAGGATTGGCTCTCTGCTGGGCCTCGCACCGCAAGCCACAGTCGATAGAGCTTCAGCACCCGACAATTGCCGCGTCGGCGATGAGTTGTTCAGCTCCCGGGCGAGCAAGCCAAGGGCTTATTTCTCAGCAAAGCAATAGAACAGTCCGTCGCCACCCGTCGGACGCACTTTTTCCTGGCTGCAGCCAAGCGTTGGGTGCGCCGAATTCCACGAGACAGCCCAGGCCGCGTCGAGCGGACCGGCGCGATCAAAATGGCCGGTCATCGCGGCACCATCGGGCGTGCTCTTCGTCCAGTTGCCGCAAGTCATGTCGGCAAACGAGGCGCCCGGAAAAGCCGTTCCGTCGGGTCGCGAACCGGTCAGGATGTCGTGCTTGTTGGGTTTCTCGGTGCGGCTATTGACCGGCTCACCCTTTTCGTCGAGCGCCGTCTGCTTGCTCAACTCGCTGTTGGCCGAATGCAGGTCGTCGACGCTCCACGCGATCACTTCGCCCCTGGCGTTCTGCCAGGGGCCTGCGCCGATCCGGTCGCGCGCATTAACAAAGTTGCTGTCGGCCAGCTTTGCTGCCTGGGTGCTCAGGTAGGCGTGCCAGGTACGATCACCGGCACCCGCCGCCCGTGCCAGCGCTTGACAGTGCTGGTCGGCGCCCTCGAGGCCACCCAGATCGCCACCTTTGCCGGAGCCAACGCTGGTCACAAAAAACGTCATTTCCTTTGGACCTGACTGCAGGCTTGCGCAGCCAGCCAGGCCCATCACGGCGGCCGCAAGCAGCGACGCCCTTCTCACTGTTGACTGCATCGCACTCTCCTTTTGGCTCTCGCCAGTTTGATAAAAACGACCGTGGTATAGCGGCGACAGGAGCCACTTGCAGGGCACGGCTTGCCGGGCTGGTTTTTTCGCTGTGCTGGGCGACAGCGGCGGACACCGGTGGCCGTTGCCGGCACGCCGGCTTTCTCAAGAACAGAATCATAAGGCCAGCCCAGTGGATACTAGCCAACGTGAACTGATCGCGCAACGCAGGAACGTGATGCCGCACGAACGACATTGGGCCGCGAGATCGCCCTCACGAACGAGAATTTCGCGGTCTTCGACCAGCAGGGCGACAGGATGCCGGCCGCTGCGCTTTGAACGATCGTTCTCGATACCCAGGTCGGTTCCGATCCGATGCCGCCAGAGCCGCATCCGGCCATGCCAGCCTGGCTGAATCATCAAGTCGCTGAAAGGCTGTAGCTGTCCAGCGTGGCGCTGGCAGAGTTCCTGTTTGGCATCGCGGCGCTCACAGCCGGCAAGCGCACGTACGCGTTGACAGCAGCCCTTGACGGTCCGAAGGGACTATTCAGGGATCGGCTGCTGCCATTCGACATCGCCGCGGGACGGCGCTATGGCGAACTGGCCGTGAAGGCCAAGGCCGGCGGGCGACGATTCCCAACCCGTGACGGCTACATCGCCAACGCCAGGAGAAAGATCACTGGATTGCCACGTCGGCTGCACCTCCTCGCCATGACGTGCGCGCCAGGCGCATCGCGATGAAATTTGGCGCTGGTGTCGTGCTGCATTCTTGAGGAGACCTTCAGCAATCCTGAAAGCAAGGCCATACCGAAAGCTTGTGGTCGCTGAAACTGGCCTCCGCCAAAGCTTGCGGCCACCCTTCAAGGGAAAGCGTCCAAGCGTCCCACTCGGCGGGCGTTGCCGGGCGCCACGGCCGACACGCGGCGCGCGCCCACACCGTCATTGCGAGGAGGCAAAGCCGACGCGGCAATCCAGCTCCATCCTCTGATTGACCCGCGGGCCAGGCAGATCGCGAGGAAATCGCTGGCGCTTGCTCGCCATGAAGCCCGCACCGACTTGTTACTGGATTCTTGACAGGACAGGGCGTCAGCTACGCCAAAACCAACGCCGAACGCTTGCGCTCAGTGGCCTCGTAGCGTGCAACACCACACTGGCCGACAACCGGCCGCAGACGTGCGGGAAGTGCCATGCGAATAGTGTAGGTGCCGCTGGGGAGGCGATAGAGACCGGGGTTCCCCAGCCTGTGAACCACCTTGCCGCCGCCTTGCCCGGCATCTCGCGAACGGCAACGCGAGCTTCAATGACATCAGCGGAACAAGCGGAAGGTGGAGCGGGCGAAGGGAATCGAACCCTCGGCTCTAGCTTGGGAAGCTAGGGTATTACCATTATACGACGCCCGCAAAGGCCGCCATTCTACGACGCTTGTACGCTTCTCCACAACGTCCGCTTGCGCCACCGTAGGCAACAGACCGTCGCCGCGACTGGCCAGCCAGGCAGCGACGGCGCGCTTCCCGACATACGCCACACTGATATTTGTCCGGTGCGCCGGGCTGCCCGCCGGCTTGACGACGCGGCCGCTGGCCGCAAGTTGAGCTGACAGCGGCGCGTTGGCGTGTCTATAATGCGCCGATGGACATCCCGGCCGCTCTCCTGTACACGATTCTCAGCAGCATTGCCCAGTCGGCAATGGCGCCAGCGCCTGACCCGTGGCTCTTGAACGAGCCGGCGGCAATGGCCCGCCTGCTGCCGGCAGAAGCGAAGCAGGGTGTCATGCTGCCGCCCGCAGGCGACGGCTTTGTCGTCATCGACGAGCAGCGCTGGCCACTGGCGCCAACGGCGCAAATCCGCAGCCGGCAAAACCTGATCGTGGTGCCGATGCAAATCCAGAACCCCGTGGAAGTCGTTTATCTCCCCAACGCGTCGGGCGCGATCAATCGCGTCTGGATGCTGACGTCGAGCGAAGCCTCGGCGCCGCGCGCACGCTAAACCAACAAGTAAAACATGGCCAAAAAACTGTTCATCCGCACCTTCGGGTGCCAGATGAACGAGTACGACTCGGACAAGATGGCCGACGTACTCGCTGCATCGGAAGAAATCGTCAAGACCGACACCCCCGACGACGCCGACATCATCCTCTTCAACACCTGCTCGGTGCGCGAGAAGGCCCAGGAGCGCGTCTTTCACGACCTCGGTCGCGTGCGCCTGCTGAAGCGCGCCAATCCCGACCTGATCATCGGCGTCGGCGGTTGCGTGGCGAGCCAGGAGGGCGCAGCGATCGTCGCCCGCGCGCCTTATGTGGACGTCGTCTTCGGGCCGCAAACGCTGCATCGCCTGCCGCAGCTGATCGCCGACCGGCGTCGCCTGGGCAAGTCGCAGGTCGACATTTCCTTCCCCGAGATCGAGAAATTCGACAAGCTGCCGCCGGCGAGCGTCGATGGCGCGGCCGCTTTCGTCTCGATCATGGAAGGCTGCAGCAAGTTCTGTTCGTTCTGCATCGTCCCCTATACGCGTGGCGAGGAAGTCTCGCGACCCTTCGACGACGTGTTGACCGAGGTCGCTGGTCTGGCCGCGCAGGGCGTCGCCGAGGTCACGCTGCTCGGCCAGAACGTCAATGCCTACCGCGGCGCGATGAGCGGCAAGGGGCAGGCGCAGCCCGGCGAGGAAAGCGCCGATCTGGCGTTGTTGATCGAGTACATCGCCGAGATTCCGGGAATCGAACGGATCCGCTACACGACTTCGCATCCGCGCGAGGTGACACAGCGCCTGATCGACGTCTATGCCAGCGTTCCGAAACTGGTTTCGCACCTGCATCTACCGGTGCAGTCGGGTTCCGACCGCGTGCTGGCGGCGATGAAGCGCGGCTATACGGCGCTCGAATACAAGAGTCTGGTGCGCAAGCTGCGGGTGGCGCGTCCCGATCTGTCGCTGTCGTCGGATTTCATCGTCGGCTTTCCCGGCGAAACCGCCGACGATTTCGAGAAGACCATGAAGCTGATCGACGACCTCGCCTTCGACGCGTCGTTTTCGTTCATCTACAGCGCACGGCCCGGCACCCCGGCCGCCGAACTCGCCGACGAGACGCCGCCAGCGGTCAAGCTCGAACGCCTGCAGCGTCTGCAGAAGCGCATCGACGAGCTGGCGCAAGCGGTTTCGGCGGCGATGGTCGGCAGCGTCCAGCGGGTGCTCGTCGAAGGCGTTTCGCGCAAGGACGACAAGGAACTGGCCGGCCGCACCGATAACAACCGGGTGGTCAATTTTGCCGTCACCGCGGGCGACCCGGCGGCCTGGCTCAATCGCTTCGTCGAGGTCCGCATCAGCTCGGCAATGCCGCATTCGCTGCGCGGCGAACTCGTCGGCGACGCCGCATGAGCGCCGCCGCGCCAGCGGCCAAGAGCCGCGCCATCGAGTTGTTGCTGTCGCCGGTCAATAACCGGCATCTGGCCAATCTGTGCGGCGCCCTCGACGAGAATCTGCGCCAGATCGAAACCGCACTCGACGTCTCGATCGCCCGCCGCGGCGAGCGCTTCACCCTACGCGGTGAAATCGCCCAGACGACGCGCGCGTCGGAAGCGCTGCAGCAGTTCTACGCGCAGGCCAAGAACGCGCTGTCGGTCGACGAGATCCAGCTCGGGCTGATCGAGATTGTCAACCGGCCGCTACGCCACGTCTCTTCCGGCCCCGGCGTCTCGCCGGCCCTGATGACGCGCAAGAGCGAACTGCACGGCCGCACGCCGCGCCAGATCGAATACCTCAAGCATATCCAGGAACACGACATCACCTTCGGCACGGGCCCGGCGGGTACCGGCAAGACGTATCTGGCGGTCGCTTCGGCGGTCGACGCCTTCGAGCGCGAACTGGTGAAACGCATCGTCCTGACGCGGCCGGCGGTCGAGGCCGGCGAACGCCTGGGCTTTCTGCCTGGCGACCTGGCGCAGAAGGTCGATCCGTATCTGCGGCCGCTGTACGACGCGCTCTACGACCTGATGGGCTTCGAGCGCGTCGGCAAGCTGTTTGAACGCGGCGCGATCGAGATCGCGCCGCTGGCGTACATGCGCGGCCGTACCCTGAACCATGCGTTCATCATCCTCGACGAGGCGCAGAACACGACGCCCGAACAAATGAAGATGTTCCTGACGCGCATCGGCATCGGCGCCAAGGCGGTGGTCACCGGCGACGTCACGCAGATCGACCTGCAACGCGGCCAGAAGAGCGGCCTGATCGAGGCGCGCGTGATCCTCAAGGACGTTCGCGGCATCGCCTTCACCGAGTTCCTCAAGGAAGACGTCGTCCGCCATCCGCTGGTGGCGCGCATCGTCTCGGCGTACGAGGCGCATACCGCGGCGCTGGAAGCACTCGAAGCCAAACGCTGATGACCATCAACAGAAGCCCTCTGATCATGAAAGTGATGAGCGTTCCGCGCTTTTACGACGCTCGTCCTCGATAAAAAGGCAGCAAACCACATGCCCAAAGAAACCGAACACCTCGACGTCGACGTGCAATACGCCGGCAAACGCCACGAGCTGCCGCGCAAGCGGCAAGTCCGCGCCTGGGTGCGCGCGGCGGCGGCAGTCAACGGCGAACGCGGCGGGCGAATCACCGTGCGCTTCGTCGGCAAGCGCGAAGGGCGACGACTGAACCGCGAGTATCGCGGCCAGGAAGACGCCACCAACGTCCTGTCCTTCCCCTACGCGCTTGAACCGCTGCTTTGCGGTGACCTGGTACTGTGCACGCCGGTGCTGGTGCGCGAGGCTGCCGAGCAGGACAAGTCGCTGACGGCGCATTGCGCGCATCTGATCGTCCATGGCGTCCTGCATCTGCAGGCTTACGACCACGAGACCGGCGAGCAGGAAGCGACCGAGATGGAGGGCCTGGAACGTCGCGTCCTGGCGGCCCTGGGATACCCTGACCCGTACCGCGGCGAGGACTGAAACGTCAGCGGCGCTGAGCGACGGCGCTGGCCTCGTCGCCGCTGACGCCTCAATCCTCGAAACTGATCATGGCCACGCACACCAGCAACAAGACCATCCCCAACCCCAGCGCCAACCCGGGCTTTTTTGAACGCCTTTCGGCGCTGCTCGTTCGCGAACCCGAAGACCGTGAGCAGCTGATGAAGCTCTTGCAGTCGGCGCACCAGCGCAAACTGCTCGACGCCGACGCCTTGCGCATCACCGAGGGCGCGCTCGCCGCTTCGGAAGTCACCGCGCGCGAGGTGATGGTGCCGCGCCCGCTGATGGAAGTCGTAGACGTCAAGGACTCATTCGCGGCGGTCATCGCGCAAGTGAATCTCACGGCACACTCGCGCTTTCCGATCATCGACGGCAGTCGCGACAACGTCGTCGGCATCCTGCTGGCCAAGGATCTGCTACGCGTACAGCGCGACGATGATTTCACGCTCCGCGACTGGGTACGGCCGGCGGTGTTCATCCCGGAATTCAAACGCCTCGACGGCCTGCTGCGCGAGCTGCGCGTGTCGCGCAATCACATGGCGATGGTTATCGACGAATACGCCGGCATCGCCGGGCTGATCACCATCGAGGACGTGCTCGAACAGATCGTCGGCGAGATCGAGGATGAATACGACTTTGACGAGACCGACGGCAACATCGAGCTTGACCACAGCGGTCTTTACCGGGTCAAGGCGCAAACGGCTATAGGCGAATTCAACAGCGCCTTCGCAACACACTTCAGCGACGAGAAGTGCGCCACGGTCGGCGGCCTGATCTTGCGCGAACTCGGTCGCGTGCCGCTGTTCAACGAAACGATCTGCATCGAAGACACTCCGTTCCAGGTCTTGCGCGCCGACGGTCGGCGGATCTATACCCTGCTCGTCCCCGGCTCGCCAGATATCACTGATGCCTAGGAAAGCCCTGCACTGGCGCGTCTTCGGCGCGCTGCTGCTCGGCGCCGCGGGCGTCTTCGCCTTTGCCCCTTTCGCCTGCTTTCCGGTCAATTGGCTGACGCTCGGCGGCCTCTACGCGCTGCTCTGCGCCGAGGCCGACGGCGCGCGGCGCGCGCGCTGCGGTGCGCTGATCGGCGCGGCTTTCGCTTTCGGCCTGTTTCTCGCTGGCGTCTCGTGGGTCTACGTCAGCCTCAGCGTCTTTGGTGGCATGCCGGCGCCGCTGGCCGGCCTGGCGACGCTACTGTTCTGCGTCGTGCTGAGCATTTTCCCGGCGCTCGTCGGCGCGCTGTTCGTACGCCTGGCGAGCATCGGCCGGCTGCCGCGGGTGCTGCTCTTCGCCGCCCTGTGGGTGCTCGCCGAGTGGGCGCGCTCGTGGGTCTTTACGGGTTTTCCGTGGCTCGCCGCCGGCTACTCGCAAGTCCCGCCCAGCCCGCTCGCCGGCTACGCGCCGCTGCTCGGCGTCTATGGCGTTTCGCTGGCGTCGGCGCTGGTCGGCGCGCTGCTGTTCGAGATCGCGCGGCGCTGGCGCTCGCCGCCGGCACCCGGCTCGGCCGGCCGGCAAAGCCGCTGGCTGACGCTGCCACTGCTGCTAATCGTGCTGACGATAGCTGGCGGCGCCGCGCTCCAGGAACGGCGCTGGACGCAGAAAGAGGGCGAAACCCTGCGCGTCGCGCTGCTGCAGGGCAATGTGCCGCAGGAGATTAAATGGCGCCCCGAGCGCTTTGTCGATTCGCTGCGCACCTACTACCGCCTGGCGCAGGAAAACCCGGCACGGCTGACGGTCCTCCCGGAAACCGCGCTGCCGGCGTTTCTCGACCAGGTTCCCGCGGCGTATCTCGACGAGTTGCGGAAACTTGCGCGGCGCCAGGAAGGCGAGCTGTTGCTGGGAATCGCCGTCGCCGAAGGCCGCCGCTACTTCAACTCCGCAGTGACTCTCGGCGTCGCGGAATCGCAGCGTTACAGCAAGCGCCACCTGGTTCCTTTCGGCGAGTTCGTACCACCCGGCTTCGCCTGGTTCATGGCCATGGCCAACATCCCGATGTCGGATTTCACGGCCGGCTCGCCCGGGCAGGCGCCGCTCGATCTGGTCGGCCAGAAAGTGGCAGTAAACATCTGCTACGAGGACGCCTTCGGCGAGGAGATTATCGACGCACTGCCGGCCGCGACGCTGCTCGTCAATATCTCCAACGTCGCCTGGTTCGGCGACTCGCTGGCGCCCGCGCAACACCTGCAGATTGCCCAGATGCGCGCGCTTGAAAGCGGCCGGATGATGCTGCGCGCGACCAACACCGGCATGACGGCGATCATCGACGTCGACGGCCGCGTACGCTCACGGTTGCCGCCATTCACCCGCGGCGCGCTGGTCGACGAGGTGCAGGGCTACGCCGGGGCGACACCGTACGTTCGCTGGGGCAACTGGCCGGTGATTGCGATGGCCTTGCTGCTGGTCCTGCTGTCGATCGGCAAACGCCAGCGGCGCTGAGGCGCCCGGCGCAGCTGGCGACGCCACCGCCAAGGCCGCGAAGCGGCTTGAACGCGGTTCTTGTCCGGCCAGAAAACAAGTAAAATCGCGCTTTCGCTTCGCTCCGAAACTCTCCCATGCCAACGTTTCAACAAGTCATTCTGCGTCTCCAGGAGTTCTGGGACCAACAGGGCTGCGCGCTATTGCAGCCTTACGACATCGAAGTCGGTGCCGGCACCTTTCACACCGCGACCTTTCTCAGAGCGATCGGCCCGGAACCGTGGAACGCGGCTTATGTACAACCGTCGCGCCGCCCCAAGGACGGTCGCTACGGCGAGAATCCGAACCGCATGCAGCATTACTACCAGTACCAGGTGGTCATGAAGCCGTCGCCGGCCAATATCCAGGACCTCTATCTCGAATCCTTGCGCGCGCTCGGCATCGATACCGCGCAGCACGATGTGCGCTTCGTCGAGGACGACTGGGAAAGCCCGACGCTGGGCGCCTGGGGACTCGGCTGGGAAGTCTGGCTGGACGGCATGGAAGTAACCCAGTTCACGTATTTCCAGGAAGTTGGCTCGCTGCCATGCCGGCCGGTGCTCGGCGAAATCACCTACGGTATCGAACGCCTGGCGATGTACCTGCAGGGCGTCGAAAACGTCTTCGACCTGGTGTGGGCCGAAGGACCGGGCTACCGGGTGACCTACGGCGACGTCTTTCATCAAAACGAAGTCGAGCAGTCGAAGTACAACTTCGAACTGGCCAACGTCGACATGCTGTTCCGCCACTTCGGCGAGTACGAGTCCGAAGCGCTGCGACTGATCGCCGCCGGCCTGCCGCTACCCGGTTACGAGATGGTCATGAAGTGCTCGCATACGTTCAATCTGCTCGACGCCCGCGGCGCCATCTCGGTGACCGAACGCGCGGCCTACATTGGCCGCGTCCGCGCGCTGGCGCGCGAAGTCGCGCAGGCTTATCACGATTCCCGGCAGGCGCTCGGTTTCCCGATGTGCAAGACCACCGCTGGCGCCGAGGGGCAATGAGATGAACGACACCGTCCTGATCGAGCTGCGCACCGAAGAACTGCCGCCCAAATCACTCAAACTGCTCTCCGAGGCTTTCGCCGAAGGCGTTTTCAATGCCCTCAAGGCGCAGTTGTTCACCGCCGACGACAGCGTTTGCACGGCATTCGCGACGCCGCGCCGATTGGCGCTGACGATTACCGGCATCGCCGCCAGGCAACCCGACCGGCTGCTCGAACGCAAGGGACCGGCCGTCGCTGGCGCGCTCGACGCCGCCGGCCAGCCGACCAAGGCGCTGCAGGGCTTCATGCGCTCGGCAGGAGTCAGCTTCGAGCAACTGCACCAGACCGCTGACGGCAAAGGCGAATACTTCGTCGCCCGACGCCCGAAAGAAGGCGAGGAAATCGACGCCCATCTTGCCGAGATCGTCGCGCAGGCGCTGAAGAAGCTGCCGATCCCGAAAGTGATGCGCTGGGGCGACTCGGAACATCAATTCGTCCGCCCGGTGCATGGCCTGATCCTGTTGCACGGCGAGCGCGTCGTTGCCGGCGAAGTGCTGGGGCTGCGCAGCGCTCGCGTCACGCTCGGTCACCGCTTCCTGTCGACCGGCGAAATCGTCGTCGGCAACGCCGCCGACTATGCCGAGCAGCTCGCCAGGGGCAAGGTCATCGCCTCGTTCGCGGCCAGGCGTGCGGCGATCGCTGCGCAGCTCGACGCCGCTGCCGGCCAACTCGGCGCGCGCATCAATCGCGCCGACGGCCTGCTCGACGAGGTCACCGCGCTGGTCGAATGGCCGGCGGTCTATGCCGGCGAATTCGAGGCCGAATACCTGGAAGTGCCGCAGGAATGCCTGATCCTGACGATGCAGCAGAACCAGAAGTACTTCCCGCTGCTCGACGCCAGCGGCAAGCTGCTGAACAAGTTCCTGATCGTTTCCAACATGCAGGTCGACGATCCCGGCGCCATCATCCAGGGCAACGAGCGCGTCGTTCGCCCGCGCCTAGCCGATGCCCGCTTCTTCTACAACCAGGACCGCAAGAACGGCTTCACCACCCGGGCGATGCGCCTCGGCGCGGTGGTCTATCACAATAAGCTCGGCTCGCTGGGCGACCGGGCGCAGCGTCTGGGCCGCAGCGCGCGCGCCATTGCCGAGAAACTCGGCGCCGACGTGAACATCGCCGAGCGCGCGGGACTGCTCGCCAAGGTCGACCTCCTGACCGACATGGTCGGCGAGTTCCCCGAGTTGCAGGGCACCATGGGCCGCTACTACCTGCTGCACGAGGGCGTCGTGCCGGCGCTTGCCGACGCCGTCGAGCAGCACTACCGCCCACGCTTTGCCGGCGATGCGCTGCCCGAGGGCGACATCGCCTGCGCCGCTGCGCTGGCCGACAAGCTCGACGCGCTGGTCGGTTTCTTCGGCATCGGCCAGTTGCCGACCGGCGACAAGGATCCCTTCGGCCTGCGTCGCGCGGCGCTTGGCGTCCTGCGTATCCTGATGGAAACCCCCTTGCCGCTCGACTTGGCCGAGCTGATCGGCGACGCCCGCAACGCCTTCGATACCCAGGGACTTCAGATCGAGCCGCTCGAGCAGCCCTTGCTGGTATTCATGCTCGACCGCCTGCGCGGCATGCTCAGGGACGCCGGCCACTCGGTCGACGTCGTCGAGGCCGTTCTCGCCCAACAGCCGACGCGCATTGATCGCGTTCCGGCCAGGCTGGCGGCGGTCGCCGAGTTCCAGAAGCTGCCCGAGGCGCTGGCGCTCGCCGCCGCCAACAAGCGTATCGGCAACATCCTGAAAAAAGCCGAGGCCGACCTCCCCGATCCCGACATCGCGCTACTCGAAGAAGACGCCGAGACGGCGCTGTTCGAACGTGTGCTGCTGATCGCACCGCTGGTCAAGTCGCACGTCGCCAACGACAATTACGCCGACGCGCTGAAAACGCTGGCGGCGGTACGCAGCGAAGTCGACCGTTTCTTCGAAGAAGTGATGGTCAACGTCCCCGAGCCGCTACTGCGGGCCAATCGACTGGGCCTGCTGAAAGCGCTCTCCGAAGAGCTCAACGCGGTTGCCGACATTTCGAAGCTGGCCGTATGAAACTCGTCATTCTCGACCGCGACGGCGTCATCAACTACGACTCGAAGCAGTTCATCAAGTCGCCTGCCGAGTGGCGACCGATACCCGGCAGCCTCGAGGCAATCGCCCGCCTCAACCAGGCCGGCTACCGGGTGGTGTTGTGCACCAACCAGTCCGGCGTCGGACGCGGCCTGTTCGACATGGATACGCTGAACGCCATCCACGCCAAGATGCACCGTGCCGTACAAACCGTCGGCGGCCGCATCGACGCGATCTTCTACTGCCCGCATGCGGTCGATGCGCACTGCACTTGCCGCAAACCCAAGACCGGCATGTTCGAACGTATCGCCAACTGCTTCAACGTCGACCTGGCGGGCGTGCCGGCAATCGGCGATACCCTGCGCGACCTGCTGGCCGCCGCAGCGGTCGGCGCAAAACCGCTGCTGGTCCTGACCGGCCAGGGTGCGCAGACCGTCGAGGCCGGCGGTCTGCCCGAAGGCACGCTGGTTTTCCCCGATCTCGCGACCGCCGCCGAACACCTCCTGCAGTCGTGATGGTCGCCGTCCGTTCGACGCTGTTCCTGCTGCTGGTCAGCGTGTGGACAATCCCATTCGGCGTTCTCGTTTCGCTGGCCGTGCTCTTGCCGATACGCGTACGCTATCAGGTCATCGCCGTCTGGCGGGCCGGTTTCATGGCGCTGTGCCACAGCGTTCTCGGCATCCGCTATCGCGTCATCGGGCGTGAGAACATCCCCGCGGAGCCGTCGATCGTTCTCGCCAAACACCAGTCGGCGTGGGAAACGGTCGGCCTGCAGGAGGTCTTTCCGCCGCTGGTCTTCGTGCTCAAGAAGGAACTGCTGCGGATACCTTTCTTCGGCTGGGGCCTGGCCGCGTTGAAGATGATCTCGATCGATCGAGCGGCTGCCAAGGACGCCCTCAAGCAGATCTTCGAGCAGGGGCGTGAGCGCCTGGCAGCCGGCTATTGGGTGGTGATCTTCCCCGAGGGAACGCGCGTCGCGCCCGGCGCGACGTGTCGTTACAAGCCCGGCGCCGCGCACCTGGCGGTGCGTGCCGGCAGCCGCGTCGTGCCGGTGGCGCACAACGCCGGCGAAATCTGGGGAAGAAACGCTTTCCAGATCTCGCCCGGACTGATCACCGTCAGTATCGGACCGCCGATCGACCCGGCCGACAAGTCAGCCGCAAAGATCAACGCGCTGGCCGCCGAATGGATCGAGGGCGAAATGCGGCGCCTGTCGCCGCACCGCTACCCGGCGCCTGCCGATGCCGCGACTGTTTGAGCAACTCGGCTTCGGCGAGCGACCACCGGCGACTGGCGAAACGTCGCGCAGCATTGCCATCGGCGAGCGCACCGTGCCCTACGTCCTGCGCCGCGGCAAGCGTCAAACCATCGGCCTGTCGATCGATCATCGTGGCCTGCGCGTCGGCGCGCCGCCGCGCGCCTCGTTGCGCGAAGTCGAAACGCTGCTCCTGAAGCACGGCCAATGGATCGGCCGCAAGCTCGACGAATGGTCGGGGCGCCAACCTCCGGAAACACTGCAAATCACCGATGGCCTGGCGCTGCCGCTACTTGGCCAGGCGCTCACGATCCACCTGGCAGCGGGCGCCAACCGCTACGTGTGGACGCGACTGGCCGAGCAGCCGGCGCTTACCCTGTGCCTGCGCGCGCCGACCGACGCGCCGCGGCTGCTCGAGAAAGCGCTGCGCGAAAGGGCCCGCGTGCTGTTCGGCGAACGCCTGGCGCTCTACGCGCAGCGACTCGGCGTCGAGCTGCCGCGGCTGTCGCTGTCGGCGGCCCGCACGCGCTGGGGAAGCTGCAGCCTGCGTAGCGGAATTCGCCTGAACTGGCGGCTGATCCATTTCCCGCCGGCGGTGGTCGACTACGTCGTCGCGCACGAACTGGCGCACTTGCGCGAAATGAACCACGGCCCGCGCTTCTGGGCGATCGTCGCGCAGCTATACCCCGATCACCGCGCCGCACGCCAGGAACTACGACGACTCGCCGTCGATTGCCCACGCTGGTAGCCGCGGAACGCTGACGCCGCGTAGACGCGAGAAGTAACGGTACTTTTGCGGCCGGGCTCGATGGCCAGCGCAAGCAGCCGTTCTGCTGCCGCCCGCGCGGCCAGCCCTGAGCCTACCTGCTCGGCCAGACCTGCCCTTTGTCGCTCGCTGCCTGGCGAGCGTAGAGGCAATAATCCATGTCGCTGTTGAAGATGTGGCCGACCGTCAGGCCCAGCACGTAGTTCTGGAACGCCAGGCCCGGTTCGCCGGCGATAGTGCCGGATTGCGATTTGTGGAGGCGGTCGAGGATGGCCTGCAATTCGTCGAGCATCACCTGGTGTTCAGCCTTGTGCGCAGCGAGCTCTGGATAGCCGATGTCGGCCAGCAGCTGTTCCTCGTAGCGGAAGTGCGCGTGCAGGACCTTGTCGAGCTTCTCGGCGAGCGCTTTCAGCTCATCGAGATTGCCGCGATCCTGCCAGATGTGCGCGATCTCCAGCGCGAGATTGAAAATCGCCTCGTGCTGCGCGTCGATCTGCGGCTGATGGACCTTGAGGTGGTCGCCCCAGGAAATGAGCTGCTTGAGGGAAAACTCGGACAGATTATGCAGGCCCGACATGGGTGCGACCGAATGACTCGATGCGAAACTCATGCGTTTCTCCTTTCGCCTTCGTAGCAGGCGCGCGGGTGATCGGTTTTCTGCACCGATCCCTTGTTATAGACGTTGAATTACGATTGTCAAGGGAGCGGGCGGCAAACACGATCTCGTCAGCGGCGACCGATACTCACCGTGCCGGCTCGGCGATGAATATTTCGACGCGGCGGTTGATCGCACGCCCGGCGGCCGTGGCGTTGTCAGCCGCCGGCTGACGCGAGCCACGGCCATCGATGGCGATGCGCGACGCCGCGACGCCGCGGGCCACCAGGTAGTCGCGCGTCGCCGCCGCACGATTGACCGACAGCGGGTCGTTGATTGCGTCACTGCCGCTGCTGTCGGTGTGGCCGATAACCGTGACGGTGGTCACCGGGTGCTGGTTAAGGCTGGCCGCAAGCCGGTCGAGCACCGGCGTCATGTTGGCATTGATGTTGTAGCGGCCAACGTCGAAGGAAATGTCGCTGGGGATGTCCAGCTTGAGCTGGTTGTCGGCCGTCTGCGACACTGCCACGCCGGTGCCTTGCGTGGCCTGCTCCATCGACGCCTTCTGTTCCTGCATGCGCTGCGACCACAGATAGCCGCCAGCGGCACCAATCGCCGCGCCAACTGCGGCACCGGTGGCCGTGCTCCGACCCTTGTTGCCGCCTGCCGAAGCCCGGCCAATGACCGCGCCGGCGACCGCCCCGATGGCCGCTCCGGTGCCGCTATCGCGCTGCGTTTCGGTCATGTTGGCGCAGCCTGAAAGCCCGTTCACGACGAGAAGCATCGCGGATACTGAAATGATGATCTTGTTCATGGTTCCTGCCTTCCTTTGTGAACCTTGTCGACAAGGTCCATTGTGGTCCGCCCAAACGTCGGCGCGAAATCCGGTCGCGGCACCAGCCAGGCAGATCCTGATCGATTGACCGCAACAAGCTACGGTATTCCGATAGCGGTATTGGTGCAAGGCTGCCTTGCTCTCACGGCGCAGCGGCACGCCAGCCGGCGACGAACCGTCGCCCTTGCTTCTGGTGTATCGTCGCGGGGTCTCCCCTCAATTCCCGTCGGCGCGCGTCAAATGACAGTCGCTCGCTGCTGCCCACACTGCTCAGGAGAAGGCATGAGAATCCTGCACACCATGTTACGCGTTGGCGACCTCGATCGATCGCTGGCTTTCTACACCGAGGTCATTGGCATGCACCTGTTGCGGCGCCAGGATTACCCGGGCGGGCGCTTCACGCTGGCCTTTGTCGGCTTTGGCCCGGAATCGCAAGAAACCGTCCTTGAATTGACCCACAACTGGGATACGCCTTCGTACGAACTCGGCGACGCCTTCGGCCATGTGGCGATCGCCGTCGCCGACGCCTACGCCGCCTGCGAGCAGATCAAGGCGCGCGGCGGCAAAGTGGTTCGCGAAGCGGGGCCGATGAAACACGGCACGTCGGTGATCGCCTTTGTCGAGGATCCCGATGGCTACAAGATCGAGCTGGTCGAGAAAAAGGCTTGAGCCGGTGAGCTTTCCGAGCTTCTTCGCCGAGGTGCCGACGATCATCATGCGCGATCCCCTGGCCGAATTTCTCGGCGCTGCCGACGGCGGCGTGATCGAGTATGGCTACGCCGACGCCGTCAAGCTCGCCGGCCATTCGTGTCCGACGGTGGCCGGCGCCTATCTGCTCAGCAGCCGCGTTCTGCAAGCGCCATACCCCGACCAGCTGCCCCTGCGCGGCGGCATCCAGGTCGATTTCCGCGACCCTCTGGAGGCCGCTGTCAGCGGCGTCGTCGCCGCCGTCGTCGGGCTGCTGACCGGCGCCGCTGCGGGGGGGTTCAAGGGGCTGGCCGGTCGTTTCTCGCGTCGCGAATTGCTGCGTTTCAGCGTCGAGCTGCCTGGCGAGATCCGCCGCACACGCCTGGACAACGGCCAGAACGTCAGCGCTTCGCTGCAGCTCGGCCATGTCCCGGCCGACGCCCGCGTCGGACCGCTGCTGCAGCAGCTGCTCGCTGGAAACGACGATCCAGAGCAGCGAGCGCTGTTCGCCACGCTGTGGCAGGATCGCGTGCGGCGAATCCTCGTCGAGCACTTCAGCGATCCGCGCCTGGTCAGTTTCGCGTAAGAAGAACGCGGCAAAATCCGCTCGCAGCGACGAATTGCGCTTAAGGATTGTCGCCGGTCCCCCGTATCGCCAGTTCGGACCTGGGCGCTTGCCGAAACCAGACAAGCCGTGCCACCCCGAGCGAAAACCTGCAAGGAGACAAGAATGCTCGATGAGGCGCGCAAGTTTGCCTTCGCTGCGCACGATGGCCAGAGGTATGGCGACCGACCGTACTCGGTTCACCTCGAAGCGGTGGTGCGGCTGCTCGCACCCTACGGAAGCGAGGCGCAGATCATTGGTTATCTCCACGACATCATCGAGGACACCGACGTCACCGCCAGCGACATCGACGAGCGCTTTGGGCCACTGGTCGCCGAGTGCGTCAGCCTGCTCACCGACTCGCCCGGCGAGAACCGCGCCGAGCGCAAGGCGAAGACCTACGCCAGGCTGGCGACCGTCGCCGCCGGCCCGGCCGAGCTGGCGCTACTGGTCAAGGCCGCCGACCGCCTGGCAAACGTCAGGACCTGCTTACTGGACGATCAACAGCGCCTGATGGCGGTCTATCGCAGCGAGCATCCCAGCTTCAGACGTGCCGCTTATCGCCACGGTCTCTGCGAGCCCTTCTGGGCCGAACTCGATGCCCTGCTGGCAACTGTGCCAGAAGCCGAGCAACGCCTCTGAACGTCGGCACCCGCGGCGGCGCAGCGCGAGCCTTGACCGTACCGCTGCCAAGGCGGCAGCCGGTCATCGACAGGAGAAAATCGAGTGTTCGAAATCCAGAACTACAGCAGTTTTGTCGCCGCGATTATCGTCTTCCAGATGATCCCGGGCCCCGGCACGCTGGCCATCCTCAATGCCAGCGCCCGCGATGGCGTCGCCGCGGGAATGGGCGCAGTCGTCGGCACACTGCTCGGTGATCTGGTCTACATGGTCGCCGCCGTCGCCGGCCTGGCGGCGGTGATGCATGCCCACCCGGCGATCTTTTCCGGCTTGCAGTGGTTTGGCGCCGCCTATCTGGGCTGGATCGGCGTGCAATTGCTGCGCCAGCGCGTCGGCAAGCCCCAGGCCACCCCGGAAGCCAGGAAAAGCGCCGGGGTATACGGCCGGCAGGCATTCGCGGTCAGCCTCACCAACCCCAAGGTGATGCTCTTCTTCGTCGCCTTCTTTCCGCTTTTCTTGCGTGCCGACGCGTCGTCGCTGACGCTGCTGGCGATGATGCTGCACGTCACCGTGCTTGCCCTTCTCTACCAGACCGGGCTGGTCCTACTCGGCAACGCGCTGGCGCACAAGCTGTCGGCACTGCCGTCGGCGCGCAAACTGGCGACCCGCCTGGCGGGTGTCGCTCTGGTCGCTTTCGGTATCAAGCTGGCACTCGACAATCGCTGACGCCGAGGCGCCCCGGAGCCGCTTGCTCGCGGCACGCTTCGTTCTGCCCGCCGGCGCAATGCCGGCAGCCGGGCAGCCAATCCGAGTCCGCGACCGGGCACGCCGGGCAGGCACGGCGGCGGTCGCTGAGGTACAATATCGCGCTTTTGCAACCCAATGATTTTACCGAGGTTTCTGAGTGCTCGTTGCCAACAACATCACCATGCAGTTCGGGGTCAAGCCCCTCTTTGAAAACGTCTCCGTCAAGTTCGGCGAGGGCTATCGCTACGGCCTGATCGGCGCCAACGGCTCGGGCAAGTCGACTTTCATGAAGATTCTCGACGGCGAACTCGAAGCGACCGCCGGCAACGTCTCGAAAGACGCCCACGAACGGATGGCCTATCTTCGCCAGGATCAATTCGCTTTTGAAGTGCAGCGGGTGATCGACGTGGTGATGATGGGCCACCAGGAAATGTGGGCCTGCATGGTCGAGAAGGACGCCATCTACGCCAATCCGGAAGCGACCGAAGACGACTACCTGAACGCGGCCGAACTCGAAGGCCGCTTCGCCGAGTACGACGGTTATACCGCCGAGGCGCGCGCCGGCGAACTGCTGCTCGGCGTCGGTATTCCGGTGGAACAACACTTCGGCCCGATGAGCGACGTAGCACCCGGCTGGAAGCTGCGCGTGCTGTTGATTCAGGCGCTGTTCTCCAACCCCGACATTCTGCTGCTCGACGAACCGACCAACAACCTCGACATCGGCACCATCCGCTGGCTGGAAAACGTCATCAACGAGCGTAATAGCACGATGATCATCATTTCCCACGACCGGCACTTCCTCAATCAGGTGTGCACGCACATGGCCGATCTCGATTTCGGCAAGATCACCGTCTATCCGGGTAATTACGACGATTTCATGGAAGCGTCAGCGCAGGCGCGCGAGCGGCAGCAGAACGCCAACGCCAAGGCCAAGGAACGGATCGCTGATCTGCAGAATTTTGTGCGGCGCTTTTCGGCCAACGCCTCGAAGGCCAAACAGGCGACTTCCCGCGTCAAGCTGATCGAAAAGCTCAAACCGGAAGACGTCAAGCCTTCGTCACGCCAGTATCCGTGGATCCGTTTCGAGTACGACGAGCGCGAGAAGCTGCACCGCCAGGCGGTCGAGATCGAAAATCTGACGTTCGCTTATCCGGGCAGCGGGCAAAAGATCGTCGACAATCTGAATCTGAGCATCAACGGTGGCGACCGGCTGGCGATCATTGGCGAAAACGGCGTCGGCAAGACAACCTTGCTGAAGCTGCTGATCGGCGAATTAGAAGCCCAGCGCGGCAGCATCAAGTGGGCCGAGAAAGCACAACTCGGTTACTACGCGCAGGACCACGCCAGCGACTTTGACAGCGACGTCAGTCTGACCGAGTGGATCGCCGGCTACGCACGCGCCAGCCTCGACGACGGTGACGACCTCGAAACCTTGATCCGTGGCACGCTCGGACGCCTGCTGTTCTCGGGCAACGAAGTGCGCAAGGCCGTCAAAGTGATCTCCGGTGGCGAGCAGGGGCGGATGATCTTCGGCAAGCTGATGCTGATGAAGCCGAACGTGCTGGTGATGGACGAGCCGACCAACCACCTCGACATGGAGTCGATTGAGTCGCTCAATACGTCGCTGGAGAAGTTCAAGGGAACGCTGCTGTTCGTCTCGCACGACCGCGAGTTCGTCTCGTCGCTGGCCACGCGCATCCTGGAAATCCGCCTCGACGGCAGCATCGTCAACTACCTGGGCACCTACGAAGAGTACCTGGGCAGCCAAGGCCTCGCCTGACGCCGCCAGCGCGCCGGCCAGTACGCCGGTGCCACCGCATCCGCGCGCTTGACCAGCCGCCCGGCGTCGGCTCAGTTGGCCGGCGCTGGCTTGGCCGCTGCCGCGGCGGCCTTCTTGGCCTCGCGCTCGGCGTCCTGCCTGGCCCGTTTATCGAGTTTGGCTTGCCTCTTGGCCTGGTCGGCGGCCGTTTTCGCACGCCCTTCTTCAGCTTTCCGGGCTTTGTCGGCAAGCCTGGCGTCGCGCTCGGCGAGCTTCGCCGCCTGCTCGGCACGGAACTGCTGCGTACTTTCCTGCTCATCGGCCTGGCGGACCAGCGCATCGGCAGCGCGTTGCGCTTCCTTGGCTTCGAGGTCCTGCCGCCGCGCCGCGCGCTCGAAGTCAATCGCCGGCTGGTCGATCTGGCGCGCCTCGACGGTCGACGCGGTATAGCGCTTCTTGGCGTCCACCAGACAAGAGTTGACGAGAAACTTGCCATAGCACTCGTTCTGTTCGGCCGCGTAGCGCAGCTCTGCGGCGGCACGCATCGCGTCGGCGCGTTCGCGTTGCAGAACGGCCTGCTCGAGCGTTTTTGGCGCTTCCGCAGCCGCCGGAGGCTCATCGGCCCAGGCCAGCAGACTGGTGCACAGCGCGACAAGCAGGTAACTGCCAAAACGCATTCTTTCCTCCTGCCAAATCGGCGAAAAAAGGGTCGTGATCACTGCCCGCGGCAGTCGGCGGAAACGCTGACGCAGCGGCCAGCCGGGTAGGCCAGTGGCGAGGCTAGCACAAACACCGATCGACTCGGTGGATCATCGTTCTGCGACCCGCCACGAGTCCGCCAGGCCGTCGCGCTTTGCGCCGCGCTCGTCAGTGGCCCCTGGAGCGAACGGCGAGCCGCGAAGTGGCCGCCATGGCCAAGCCTTGACCACCATCGGCCGGCGCCTGGCCGCGGTTTTGCCGGGGTGGATTTGGTAGAATCGCGTCTTTTCGCAAAAACCTCACCAACCGGGAGCCTGCCGTGCAAATCGTCTGCCTTGACCTTGAAGGCGTACTCGTCCCCGAAATCTGGATCGAATTCGCTGCCCGCACGGGCATTCCGGAGCTTCGCCGCACCACGCGCGACGAGCCAGACTATGACAAATTGATGAGCTACCGGCTGGCCATCCTGGCCGAGAACAAGCTTGGCCTGCCCGACATCCAGAAGGTCATCGCCGAAATGGGACCACTCGCCGGGGCCCGCGAGTTCGTCGATGGTCTGCGCGAAGATTATCAGCTGATCATCCTCTCCGACACCTTCTACGAGTTCGCCCAGCCGCTGATGCGCCAGCTTGGTTGGCCGACACTGTTCTGCCACAGCCTCGAAGCCGACGCCAATGGCACGGTCGTGCGCTACCGCTTGCGGATGCCCGACCAGAAACGTCAGGCGGTCCGTCGTTTCAAGGAACTCCGGTTTACGGTCGTCGCGGCGGGTGATTCGTACAACGATACGGCGATGCTCGGCGAAGCACACGCCGGCATCCTGTTTTGCCCGCCGGCGAAGGTGATCGAGGAATTCCCGCAGTATCCGGTAACGCGCTCCTACGCCGATCTACGCGCCGAGATCGACAAGGCCTTTGCCGCCTGCGCAGCGGCCTGAGGGGCGGTACCACATGCTTACACGTCGCTTCTATACGCTGTCGGGATCGTGTCCCGACCAGGTCGGGATCATCGCCCGCGTCGCCAGCTTTATCGCCCAGCACAACGGCTGGATCCTCGAATCCAGCTATCACGCCGACGAAGGCAACGCCGAGCATGGCAGCCGTTACTTCATGCGCATGGAGGTGAAGGCCGATTCACTGCCTTTCCACCTGGCCGAATTCCGCCAGCGCTTCGCGCCGCTGGCCGCCGAGTTGTCGATGGACTGGAAGATCAGCGACTCGGCAGTCAGGCGACGCGTGGTGCTGATGGTCAGCAAACAGGAACACTGCCTGTACGACCTGCTGGCGCGCTGGCAGTCGAAGGAACTCGACATCGAAATTCCCTGCGTGATCTCGAATCATGAGCACTTCAAGGCCTTCGTCGAGTGGCACGGCATCGCTTTCCACCACGTCCCGATAGCCCCGGACAACAAGGAAGGCGCTTACGCCGAGATTCGCCGGATCTACGACGAAGTCAAGGGCGACACCATGGTTCTCGCCCGCTACATGCAGATTCTGCCGGCCGACCTGTGCGAGCGCTACCCGGGGCAGATCATCAACATCCACCACTCGTTTCTGCCGAGCTTCGTTGGCGCCAGACCGTATCACCAGGCTTACCAGCGTGGCGTCAAGCTGATCGGCGCCACCTGCCACTACGTCACGCGAGAACTCGACCAGGGCCCGATCATCGAGCAGGACGTGATCCGCATCGATCATTCCGACTCGGTCGACGACATGGTGCGCTACGGCAGAGACATCGAGAAGGCCGTGCTGGCGCGCGGGCTGCGTTATCACCTCGAGGACCGCGTGCTGTTGCACGCCAACAAGACCGTGATCTTTCGCTAATCACCAACGCCGCCGATTCCGATCACCCCAAGAATTCCGTTCTGCCTGCTGGAAAATCGACTGGAGTAGCACACCCCCATGATCACCCTCAAGAGCGTCACCCTGCGCCGCGGCGTCAGGGTGCTGCTGGACAAGGCTTCGGTAACCGTCAATACCGGCGAACGCGTTGGCCTGGTCGGTCGCAATGGCGCCGGCAAATCGACGTTGTTCGGACTGCTCGACGGCAGCCTGCACGAAGACGCCGGCGAATTCTTCCGTCCTGCGCAGTGGCGTCTGGCGCAGGTCTCGCAGGAAATGCCGGAAACCACTGACAGCGCGACCGACTTCGTGATCGCTGGCGACAACGCTCTGCTGGCCGCGCAGGAGGAGGTGCGGCTGGCCGAAGCCGATGGCGACGGCGACCGCCTGGCGCACGCCTACATGCACCTGCACGACGCTGGCGCCCACGATGCGCAGGCGCGCGCACAGGCACTGATCCTCGGCCTGGGCTTCAAGACCAGCGAAGTGAACAATCCGGTCGACAGCTTCTCGGGCGGCTGGCGGATGCGTCTGCAGCTGGCACGCGCGCTGATGTGCCCGTCGGACCTGATGCTGCTCGACGAGCCGACCAACCACCTCGATCTCGATGCGCTGGTGTGGCTCGAGAGCTGGCTGACGCGCTACGAAGGGACGATGCTGGTGATCAGCCACGACCGCGAGTTTCTCGACGCGATCAGCACCGTCACCCTGCACATCGAAAACGAACAATTGACGCGTTACGGCGGCAACTACAGCGTCTTTGAGGAAACCCGCGCGCAGCAGCTCGAGTTGCAGCAGAACGCCTACGTCAAGCAGCAGGACAAGATCGCCCATCTGCAGAGCTTCATCGCGCGCTTCAAGGCCAAAGCGACCAAGGCCAAGCAGGCGCAGAGCCGGGTCAAGGCGCTCGAACGCATCGAACGACTGGCGCCGGTTCTCGCCAGCGCCGACTTCACCTTCGAATTCGAAGAGCCGGCCAACCTGCCGAACCCCATGCTGGTCATCGACAAAGCGTGTTTCGGCTACCCCGCGCCGGCCGACGCCGCCGCCGGCACGCCGCCGACGGTGATCGTCCGCGAGGTCACGCGATCAGTGCTCGCCGGCCAGAGAATCGGCATCCTGGGCGCCAACGGCCAGGGCAAGTCGACGCTGGTCAAGACCATCGCCCGCGTCCTGGCGTGCACCAGCGGCGTCGTCAGCGAAGGCAAAGGCCTGCATGTTGGCTACTTCGCACAACAGGAACTCGACGTCCTGCGGCCGCACGAAACGCCTCTGGAACATATGCTGCGAATGGCCAGGGAAGGCCTGCCGAGCGGCCAGAGCGGCCGCGAGCAGGACCTGCGCAGCTTCCTCGGCACCTTCAAGTTCAGCGGCGACATGGTCAAACAGAGCGTCGGCACCATGAGCGGTGGCGAGAAGGCCAGGCTGGTGCTGTGCATGATCGTCTGGCAGCGGCCAAACCTGCTGTTGCTCGACGAACCGACCAACCACCTTGACCTGGCGACGCGTGAAGCGCTGTCGATGGCGCTCAACGAATTCGAAGGAACGGTCATGCTGGTCAGCCATGACCGCGCGCTGCTGCGCTCGGTGTGTGACGAGTTCTGGCTGGTCAGCCGTGGTGGCGTCGAGGATTTCAGCGGCGATCTCGACGACTATCAGCGCTACCTGCTCGACGAGGCCAAACGCAATCGCGAAAGTCTCAAGGCGTCCACCCGCAGCAGCCGCGAACCGGTCAAGCGGCAACCGACTACCGCGGCGAGCAAAACAACACCCGGCGACCTCAAAGTACTGACCCGCGACCAGGGGAAGGTCGAACAGGCGCTGCTCACTCTGCAGCAAGAGCAGCACTCCCTGGCCGCGCGCTTATCTACGCCGCAGTCCGCGCCGGCTCTGGCCGACCTCGGACAACGGATGACCGCAATCGGTGAGGAACTGGCGACGCTGGAAGAGCGTTGGCTGAGCCTCTCGGATCAGATCGACAGCGCCAGCAAACCGACCACGTCGTGAGATCGTCGGCCAGCCAAGCGGTCACAAGCTCTCGAGACACGCGTTATCATGAAAGCCATGTCCGTTTCCCCCGTCTTCCCAATCCCCTTCCCAATCCCCTTCCCAATCCCCTTCCCAATCCCCTTCCCAATCCCCTTCCCAATCCCCTTCCCAACGCCTGTCGCGAATCGCGGAGAAGCGAGATTCGTGAGTCGCTTAGGCGACTTTCACGGTGAGCGAGCAGATGGAGCACAGCATGAAACTTGAGTTGGCGGAATGGTCGTCGAAGATCCTGGTCGGCTTGCCAAACATTGATGCCCAGCATCGACAATTGTTCGACCTGGCCGCGACCTTCACCAGCGATGGCGACCAGATCCGGGTGATGAAATCCCTGGCCATGCTGACCGAGTACGTCAAGGTGCATTTGCGCGAAGAAGAGCAGATGATGGCCGCTTGCAACTACCCGGGCCTCGAGGCGCATCGAGAACTGCACACGGAGTTCCGCCGGATGCTGTTCACTTTGCTGGAGAACGCCAAGCGGATGACCCTCGACGAGATTGCCGACGAGGTCAAGTACCTGATCAACGGCTGGTTCTACAACCACATCATGGTCGCCGATTTCGACTACGTGCCAAGTGTCAAGTCCGCTTCGGCTGCCGCGCTGGCGACCACCGAGCCGCGACCAGCCGGATGACGGCGGGCGAAGCACCGCCACTCAGCAGCCAGCGTGACATCAATCACGCCGCCAGCGCCCTGCTGACGATAGCATGTGCTGCATCAGGTGCCTGTGCAACGACATTTCCAGGCTCGCCTGCCGACCGTCAGGGCCGGTCGCGACCGCGTGTCGGCGCGGCACAGCGGCTCTCCTGGCACCTTTCCCACCGCAGCACCCGGGGCGACCGCCGATGAAGTTTCTGCAGTTCCTTTCTCTGCGGCAGATGCTGACCATGCCGTACGTGGTCCTGGTTCTGTTGCTCGCTGCAGCGATTGGCGGCTTGTCGTATTCGGCCGGACGCGTCGCCGTCGACACCCTGTCGAAGCAGCTGCTGTCGGAGATGGTATACCGCATTGCGCAGGCCGCCGAGCGTCATGTATTCGGCGCCAGTGCAGTGCTCGAAACAGCCTTCCCCAGCGGCGTTGCCGCGCCGGCCAGCATCGAGGACGACCTCGCCAATCTGCGCACGCGCTTCTGGCTGGCGACGTCGGTGCATCGCGACCCCAACAACTACGCGTATTACGGCGACCGTAACGGACACTTTTTCGGGCTCTGGCGGCATTCCGCGAGCGACGCCGAGTTGCGCCTGCGCCGCAGCGGCGAGGGGCCGCGCACGATCTACCGCTTTTCCGGAATAGACGGCAAACTGCACGATCCGGTACGTGAAACGCGGATCTTCGAGCCGCGCCAGCGGCCGTGGTTCACCTCCGGTAAGAATGCCGCTTCGTCGAACACCTGGACGTCGGTATACATCGACTTCAAGACCGAGGAACTGGTCGCCACGCGCGCGCGACGCGTCAACGACGCGCGCGGCGAATTCCAGGGCGTCGTCGCCACCGACCTGTCGCTGCAAGGGGTCAATAACTTCCTGCGAGCCCTGCGTCTGAGCGCCAAGGGCATCGCCTACGTCGTCGAGCCCGATGGCAACCTGATCGGTACCTCGCGGGGCCACCACCTGCACAAAGACGCCGCCGGTGGCAACGTACGGCTCAACGCAGAGGACAGCGACGATCAGCTGGTGGTCGCCAGTTACCGGGCAATACGCAAGCTGCAGAGCCAATTCAACGCGATCGACGAGACCAACAGGATCGACGAGATCGCGCAGCCGCGAACCGTCGTCTTCGAAGCCGTAGACGATCAGCCGGTGGAAGCCGCCTACGCCCGCATTCAGGATGCCGCCGGGCTGGACTGGCTGATTGTCGTCGCCGTCCCACGCAGCGATTTCCTGTTCAGCGTCACCGAAAACTTCAAACGCACGGTGGCACTGGCGCTGCTGGCGTCGCTGATGACCATGGTCATTGGCTTCATGGTCCTTTCGGTCGTCGCCCGCGACCTCAAGCAGCTGGCAGTGGCCGCCCGCCAGATCGGCAATGGTGACCTGAACGCGTCCTTCGACGTCACCCGCAGCGATGAAATCGGCGATCTTGCCAAGAGCTTCCGGAGCATGCAGAGCAAATTGCTCAGCGACCGCCTGACCGGGCTGGCCAACCGCGAGGCGTTCATGCGGCGGGTCGACGAGCGCCTGTTACAGCAAGCCGAGAACCTCGAGCCGCGCCCTTTCGCGATCCTTTTCATCGACCTCAACGACTTCAAGAACATCAATGACAGTTTCGGCCACGACGTCGGCGACAAGGTCCTGCAGGAGATCGCGCAGCGCATGCTGACCGGGCTGCGCAGCAGGGATCTGGTGGCGCGTTACGCCGGCGATGAGTTTGTCGTCATGCTCGACGCGGTCGACAACCGGCTCGATGCCGAAAAGGCCCGCAACAAGATCGAGCAACTGCTGGGCGCGCCACTGCTGTCGATCGATCCGGCGGCGCAGATCGCCGAAGCCGGGGCTTCGGTCGGCCTGGCGATGTACCCCGACGACGGGCAGGACGTCGAGTCGCTGGTGCAACGTTCCGATGCCGACATGTACCGGCGCAAGCAGGCCAGCCAGGCAGCACGCAGCGGACCGGTGACGCCGCCCGCTTGAGGCGATGCCGGCGAGCGTTGCCCGTCACGAGGTGGCCACGGAAACCAAGGCTGGCCCGCTGGCCGGCAGCCGCCGTTCCTACCCGGGCATGAACCAGCGCTGTCGGCCATCGCCGACCTGGCGCAGCGGATAGCCGTAGAGCCTCGATAGCGACTCGCTGCTGATCACCTCGTCGCAGGGTCCGTGTAGCGTCGTGCCATCGTCGAAGAGCAGCAGCACGTGGCTGCAGAAACGCGCCGCCAGGCCCGGTTCGTGCAGGACCATCACACTCGCCGTCTGCTCGTCGCGGCTGAGTGTAGCCAACAATTCGAGAGTCGCAATCTGGTGATTCAGATCGAGGTGCGCCAAGGGCTCGTCGAGCAGATAAAGCCGCGGCTCCTGGGTAAGCAGGGTAGCGATCGCCAGCCTTTGCCGCTCGCCACCGGAAAGCGTCTGCACGTCGCGCTGCGCCAATTCGGCCAGGCCGACCCTGGCCAGTGCCTGGCGGGCGACCGTCGCGTCTTTCGCCGACTCCCAGTCCCAGCGGCCGAGATGCGGGTGGCGCCCGACCAGTGCGGTCTCCAGGACCGTCGACGAGAAAGCCTCGCTGTGGCTTTGCGGCAACCAGCCGCGAATACGCGCACTGCGGCGGGCGCCCAGCGTCGCGTACGACGCACCATCGACGCGCACCTCGCCGGCGATCGGTTCCCGCAAGCCGGCGAGCACCGACAGCAAGGTTGATTTGCCGGCGCCATTGCGGCCAAGGATGGCCAATGATTCACCGGCCTGCACAGCCAGCGTCAGCTCGTCGCAGAAGCGGCGGCCAGCAATGCCAACGCTCAGCGCATGCGTGCTCAACAGCGGCATCTGCCGAGCCATCTCAGCCTCGGGCAGGTGCGGCACGGCTCAGCAGGAACAGGAAGACGGGGACGCCGATCAGCGCCGTGAGAACCCCCACCGGCAGTTGCTGCGGCGCGATCACTGTCCGTGCCAGCGTGTCGGCAATC
>NZ_CAJQTX010000005.1 GCF_907163085.1 Candidatus Accumulibacter sp. ACC003 | reverse complement strand
GCGAGCCACGCCCATGCTTTCCCTATTTGGCTGTGGCTCCGATGGGTTTCCGTGCCGTCCGTGTTACCACGTCCGCGTTGAGCTCTTACCTCGCCGTTTCACCCGTACTGCCCGCTTTCGCGATGACTAGGCGGTCTGCTTTCTGTTGCACTTTCCGTCACCTCACTGTGCGGCCCCGTTCGTTAACCGCATCCTGCTCTGCGGAGCCTGCGGATTTCCTCTCCGTGCGCGAAGGTTTTCAAACCAACCCGTTGCCCAGCGGCTGCCTGGCCGACTTCCCCGCGCTATTATACGCTGCGCCGGCGCGCCCGGCCGGAATTGCCAACAGTCGTCGTAATCGCTGGGGCGTTTTCCGCTAGCCGGTGTCACGCCGGCAAGCGCGAGCAAGGGCAAGGCTGGAAAAACCCTCGGCTGGACCTTGGTAATATCCGGCCGCCACTCACCAGCCAGGCGCTGGTCGATGTCGCCACTGTGCGGGGCAGCGACCAACAGCGCAGCCAGTGGCTTCGCGACCTCGTCGGCACGGCCTGTGGCGGTCATGCCCTTAAACGCTGGCAGCAACTGTTCGTACGGTCTCGTTCCTAAAACGAAGCAGCGCAGGGCGCGTATGCAGGGTCGGCGCGCGCTCCCAGAACAGAGCTTTTCCCCTCGAAGCCACCGCCACACGGCATCAGCCGACGGAACGGACGAGACGACGACGACGCCGCCTTCGTCGAAATGGTCATCGCGTCTCGAGCGCCACACTGCTGTTGGGCCGGGCACGGCCATCGCGCGGCCGTGGCGCGCAATCACGCCGCCTTACTCCCAACGGAAAAGCTCAGCCAGACAGTGCGTTAAAGAATCGGCTCAGTTGTCGGCGCGTCGCCACCCGCCTCGCCGCGCGCCCAGCTACTTGCTTCGTAGGCCATAACCGCTAGCGTGCGGCGTGCACGAAGAACAGGCGCTGTCCGCTGGCGGGCGCAAATCCGTCCGCGGCACTCAGAAGTTGCAGCGCGGGCCACTCGGGCGCCAATCTATCTTCTTGAGGCATCGTCGACAGGGGGGCGAACAGGCCGCCCGGCGAAGGCCAGACAGCCGTGTCAATTCTCCGCCGGCCTTGACCGCGTCCGCCGCCGTCGCACTCTTCGGCGCGGCGACAAAGATCAAGTTGCCGCTACGCATCTGGAGCTTCCCGGCAAAGCCCCTCCCCCTCGGGCCGGCTCTTCGTCAGGGTCCGCGCAAAGCCTTGACACGTTCGCGGTCTCGACGACGAAATCCGTTTTTCCCCCCGCTGCTGAAATCCATGCATCGTTACCAGGCGAGTAGACCTCAAAGCGGGTTTCGGCACTTGCCGAACCGCTGTCGTGGCGACGCATGCACTCGGGCATTCGCGCCGCGCCCACGGCGTACGTGCCGTTCGTTCCCCAGAAAAAATTCTGCAGACGCGAATCACGTCCAGCGAATGCTGACGCTCGAGTCGACTCGAAGGGCGCTCGTCTGATCCGAGCAGGGCGACGCAGGCAACGGCAGCAGATCAAGACGCGCAGACGTTTTCCACGACAAAGGCAATCTCATCGATCAAATCCCGAGAAGCAGCAAACAGAATAATCAAAGGTCATCACACGAGCAGCCCGGCCATCGTAGAGCTCGTCCGGCACTATCGGAACCAGCGACTCGGCCGTCGCCGTAAGCAAAGCTCTGGGCGTTCGCCACTCCTCCCTACCGCGTCACCTGTCCCGGCGTTGCGCGCAACTCGTAAAATCGGCCTCATTGAAAACTGGCGAAGCCTCCAGTCGATTCAGGTTCTTGGCTGACGCAAAAGCCTCTGGTAGAGTTCGAATTGCGGCGTTGGCGGTTATAGTTCAGGGGGCCGCACAACCGCAGGTTCTGACTTACCTTGGTCGTTGTGCGTGCGGTGCAGAATCGGTGCCAAAAAAAATTTCGGCTCCCGGAAGTCGCCGCGCGCAGAGTGCCTGGCGATGGACCTTCGCTCTTGAGGACCGGTAGGCAGTAATACTGCGTGCTGATGGGGGGGGGGCCCACCGTCAAAAATGGCGTTGCGATTGTAAAGCAGTGATCGCGGTGAATCGGTCGCCCGCCACCCTTGGCCCGTCAAATCAGCAACAAATGTCCGGCGGGCGTCGCTGGTCGTGATATGTTTCGAAAACGACCTGAGACCCGAGTACGCAGCCAGCAAAGGGTCGCAGGATGCGTTCAATGACAACCTTTTTTCGCGTCGAAGACGTCGATCGCCGTTCGGGGTTCACCTGCGTCCATGGGCACGACCTTGGCATGCTGGTACCTTTCCATCTCCTCGAGAACCGCCGCGCAGGCCCAGATCGCTTGACACCAGCGTCCGAGTTGGTCGTCGCCCCGGCCGATAGATCTCAACCGCGCGTAACGAATCGCTATCTGACAGCCCTCCGAATCTCCATCGACCGTCGTTCCGTCGGTCAGTACAATGCATCAGCGTCTCGAATATCGTACCCTCGTGCACGCCGCCCAGAATGCGCGCGCGGTAGGTGCGGCGGCAACAACCGTTGTCACCGGCGGACGGAGATTGGGCCTCACGATGGCCCGCGCAAACTGCCGCGCGCGTATGCTGCCAGCAGCTTGCCAACGCCTCACCATCACGCAGATGGAGTGCCAGTCTCAGGGCGGTAGGGTAATCTGGCATTTGTTGGCTCAGCAAAGAACTCGATCGTTGTAATTCTAGAGATTTCCGCGGCCGCCGGCCGCGCGGTCCGCCGCCGGGCAGATGCCACCGCCAGTCAGAGCCGCCCGCCGCCGATGCGCCGAGCCAAAAATAACCGCTGCCAGGCAAGCCCGTTGATAGAGAGCGTGCTTCCGTCGCCGGTGATTGCGTGCCCAGCCTGCTCTCCTGACTGTACCGACAGGCATCCGTGCGTCAGCAACCTCAAGAAGCCCCGCTCGCCCTCGAGTCGTTGCGGCCGGTTGCTCCCCGGAGCAGGCGCAGCAACGAAACTCGCCACGGTTTGCCGGATTGGCGTCTTCCAGCGCCAGTCGTTAGCGGGCGGCCCAGCGCGCAGGACATTGACGGCTCTCGACACTTGGTCAACTCACGCTGCCAGAACCAGCGTCCTTGTCGGCTGAAGAAGGACCGCCCGAGCGGCGACGGTGTCGACAATTCGAGTGCGGCGCCTCGTAGAACTCCAGGCGCGTTATGCAAATGCGTCACTCACTCCAGAGCCTCTGCACGCTGCCGTCCTTGGCGGGCAAGAGAACCGTAGAACAGGAAAGGGCTTTCGCTGATACCCGCGTCGGAAAGTGCGCGATCGCTGCCAGGTACGGTAGCGGGATCACACGATAGCCTTCGCGGCAACTCTGGCCACCATCGGGGCGCCTTGATCGGACAGCCGCGGGCGTCCGGCAATGCGACCCAGAGGCGAACCGAGTCACCGAGCGCAACCGCCCGATGGACCTTCTGCCAGCGCCTTCCTCGTTGTCTGTTGCTCCGCCAGCAGGCGGAGCATGCAGCCGTAGTGCCGGAGCACAGCGGCGCGGCTGTGACGGGTATCCTCGGCGGCCACCCACGGCACCGCCGCAGGACTTTCGCTGGCCCCTGGCTGATGTTCGCCCAGATGACCGGAGCGGGGTGGGAACGCATATAATGCGGGCAATTCTTCCGTCATGATGGGGGCCGCATGTTGGGTGACACGATAGCACGACCGTACCTGCGGGACCTCCGGCAGCCCTGAATCGATCGCGATGAACTCGCCGCGCGCCTACCCTGAAGCGGCATGCGCTGACCATCGTCGCGCGGCATTACCTCTGCCGCTGTGGCTAAGTGGAGTCTGAATCTGTCGCGAAACCGGCCCTCGTCCTGGTCTTTGGTCTACGTGCGCTTGCTGGCGCAGCGCCAGCCATGGCGGCGCTGCGGCCGTATCACAGCCGCCAAGCAGGCACGCATCGCCCTTGCCGCACACCACTTCCCTGTTCGTCGCATGGGGGCCGAGAGCCCGACTGCCGCTAGATCGACTGCATCGTCTCGACGCACTGTCCGATTGCGTGCGATCGATGGATCCGCGATGGCGTTTCTGCCGCCTATCACGGCGGTTTCGGCGGCGCGACGAACCAGGTCCTCGTGAGCCGCTGGTGTTTAGAATCTGCGCCTGCGTCGTTCACCGGAACGAACTCAGCCCATACGATCCCTCTGCATCAGCCACAATTTCAAGGACAGCGCGCAACCATCTTGACGCCATCGACGCACTGGCCGGGCCGGTCGCGCAGGCGATCGCGGTGATGCGGTGCCTCTGAGGCAACGGCAAAAATCCTCCGCCTGCGGCAATGGTGGTTCGGCCGCCGACGCGCACCACTTGGCCCCGAACTGTTCGGCGCTCTTCGAGGCCGACACTAACACCCGAACTCGCGGCGATCGCGCTGACCACCCGCTTCGCTTCGAATCATCCTCGGCGATCGCCAACGACCTATGGTTTTCAAGATGGTATTTGGCCAACACAAGGACCGCACTCCATTGCGGCCAGCCCTGCTAAGTATCTGGTCGCCATCTCGACATCGGGAACTCGCCCAACGTCATCGAGGCGGTGAACGCGGCGCACGCCAACGACCTCCGCGTCATCGCCTTGACCGGCAAGGGCGGTGGCGCCATCGGCGAGCTTCTGTACGACACAGATATCCATATCTCGGTGCCGGCCGAGCGCACGGCACGCATTCAGGAAACACACTTGCTGATCATCCACTGCCTTTGCGATGGTATTGATTGCCTGCTCATGGGAGTCGAAGAATGAACAAGGCCCTGGCCACACCCTGCTTCTTGGGGCCACGCTGATCCCGATGCTACAGGGCTGCATTACTCTCGTCGCGGCCGGCGCAACGCAGGTAACGTTGTCGGCAAGTCGATCGCCGATCTCTTGGCACGCAAACCGAAGACGAAACCATCGAATGGAAGGCCTCCGGCGAAGTCAGCGAGAAGCGGGCAAGGAATCGCATACCAATTTTACGAGCTACAACCGCAAGGTGCTGGTTACCGGCGAGGTAGCTTCCGAAGCGACCAAGGCCGAAGTCGAACGCCTGGTCGCCGCCATACCGCAGGTCCGCGGCGTCTACAATGAGCTCGCCGTTGCCCCGGCCACTTCACTGAGCACCCGCAGCAACGATTCCTATATCACCACCAAGGTCAAGGCGCGCTTCGTCGATTCCGGCAAGTTCAACGCCGTTCATGTCAAGGTGGTGACCGAAATGGCGTCGTCTATCTGCTCGGGCTGGTCACCCAGCGCGAAGCCGATGCGGCGATCCAGGTGGCACGAACGACCAGCGACGTGAAAAAGGTCGTGACGCTGCTGGAGATCATCCCGGCTGCCAAGGCCGAAGAACTCGACGTTCACATCGAGCCCCGCCCGCCCGCCAATCCTGACAGCAGCGACGGCGGCTAAGCGCCAGCAGCTCCTCCGCGGTCCGCGCTGGCCGGCGAAAGGCACGGCGCGTCAAGCAAGCGCGTGCGCTGGGCCGGAGCCGGAGCCGGGAAACTCTTCTCCGCGCTTCGGCCGCTATGACGCGACCGTCATCGCCAGGACAGTAACCTGGAGAAAATCAAGTGCGGTCTTTGGGCGCCACCTGCTTCTTCTTTCCCCACATCGGGTGCGCATGCTGGCGAAGAATGAAGTCGGCAAAGAACTTCATCCAGATCGTCGAACCGGCAATCGCGCTCCAGATGTCGTATGCGACGCCACCGATGACGATCATCAGGATCACTGCCACCACGATGCCACCGGCAACCAGGTTGATGGCCGCCGCGTAGGGCGCATATTTTGCGGGGTCGGCGGGTGGCTGACCGCTTTTCAGTGCCACCTCGGAGAAATCCCGCTGGACGAGGATGCGCCATGCCCGCCGCAGCCAGAAGAAAGCAATCGGGAAGAGGCCGAGAAACAGTATCCATGTAATCGCGACGCTGATAGTCATCCACTACTCCTGTTGTTCCGCGCGCTTGCGCGGACGGCAATACACTTCACTTCGCAAAGCAGCAAAGAAAAACCCCGCCAAACGTACCAGCGGGGTTCTTCTTGCCCGCTACCGCCGGCCACAGCCGACGGCAGCGGGATCATAAGCTAGTTACGCTTAGTGCGAACCACTGACCGCCTTCGAGCCGCGTGGAATACGCACGGCTTCGACCATCGCCTGGATGTGCGCCGGCGGTTCCGGGGTCATCTTATCGACCAGGAAGGCGACGCCGAAGTTCACCAGGGCACCAATCGCGCCGAAGGCTTCCGGCGTGATGCCGAAGAAGCTGTTCGGACCACCGATCAGGTCGAGGTACTCGGTACCCTTGATGAAGAAGATACCCTTGGCTGCGAAGACGTAGAACAGTGTGATGAACAGGCCGGCGAGCATGCCGCATATGGCACCTTCCTTGTTCATCTTCTTCGAGAAGATACCCATCATGATCGCCGGGAACAGCGAACTCGCCGCGATCCCGAAGGCCAGGGCTACCGTACCAGCCGCGAAGCCCGGCGGATTAAGACCCAGATAGCCAGCGATGACGATCGCCACGGCCATCGAAATCTTGCCCGCCAGCAGCTCGTTTTTCTCGCTGATGTCCGGAACGAAGACGTTCTTGATCAGGTCATGCGAAACCGCAGCGGAGATGGCCATCAACAAGCCAGCAGCGGTCGACAGAGCAGCAGCCAGACCACCGGCAGCCACCAGCGCGATCACCCAGTCCGGCAGCAGAGCGATTTCCGGGTTGGCGAGAACGATGATGTCGGCGTTGACCGTCAGCTCGTTACCCTTCCAGCCGGCGGCTTCGGCCTTGGCCTTGAATGCGTCGCTCTTCGACTTGTCGTTGTAGTACTGGATGCGACCGTCGCCGTTCTTGTCTTCGAATTTCAGCAGACCGGTCTTTTCCCAGCGCTTCATCCAGTCCGGACGATCGGCGTACACCAATTGCGAGTCAGCCGCGTAAGGATCGGCATTGCCCATCACTACGCCCGGGGTGATCGTGCGCAGCAGGTTGGTCTTGGCCATCGCGGCAACGGCAGGCGCCGTGGTGTAGAGCAGGCCAATGAAGATCAGCGCCCAACCGGCGGAACTACGCGCAGCAGCGACCGTCGGCACCGTGAAGAAGCGCATGATGACGTGCGGCAGGCCGGCAGTACCGATCATCAGCGACATCGTGTACACGAACATGTTCAACATGCCACCAGCGTCTGACGTGGTGTAGTTGGCAAATCCGAGATCGGTGACCACCAGGTCCAGCTTGTGCAGCAGCGAGACATCCTGGCCAACAATGTTGGAACCCAGACCGAGTTGCGGGATCGGGTTGCCGGTGAGCTGGATCGAGATGAAGATCGCCGGAATGATGTAGGCCGAGATCAGCACGCAGTACTGTGCAACCTGCGTGTAGGTGATGCCCTTCATGCCACCGAACACGGCATACAAAAAGACGATGCCCATGCCGACGTAGATGCCGGTTTCGCTGGTGACGCCGAGGAAGCGCGAGAAGGCCACACCGACACCGGTCATCTGGCCGATGATGTAGGTCAGCGAGGCGACCAGCAGGCAGGCAACGGCGACCGTGCTGGCGGACTTCGAGTAGAAGCGGTCGCCAATGAACTGCGGCACGGTGAACTTGCCGAACTTGCGCAGATACGGAGCGAGCAGCATCGCCAGAAGCACGTAGCCACCGGTCCAGCCCATCAGGAACAGACCGCCGCCGTAACCCATATTGGAGATCAGGCCAGCCATCGAAATGAACGACGCGGCCGACATCCAGTCCGCGCCGATCGCCATGCCGTTCATCACCGGCCCGACCTGGCCGCCGGCCGCGTAGAACTCGCTGGTGCTACCGGCACGAGCCCAGATGGCAATGCCGATGTACAGCGCGAAAGTCGCGCCGACGACCAGGTAAATCGTTGTTTGCAGATCCATTATTGGCCCCTTATTCTTCGTGAACGTCGAATTGACGGTCGATTTCGCCCATCTTCTTCCGATAGTAGAAGATCAGCGCGATGAATATGTACATCGCCCCCTGTTGGGCAAACCAGAAGCCCAGGGGATAGCCACCCAGATGAATGCTATTCAGTGCCGGCGCGAACAGGATGCCGGCACCGAACGAGACCAGAAACCACACGACCAGGATCTTGCCCAACAACCCGAGGGTCGCCGACCAATAGGCCTTTGCGCTGTCTTCCATGATTACCTCCTCCAATTTTATTTTGATCAACTTGGCGGCTCCCGAAGTGCCCAAGGGAACCACCGGGGCGATTATTGATGTCGATTCTTACTGGAAGCTGACATCAGATCAGAAAGTTGGATGGGTCCGCGAACCATCTCGAGATCGCGTGGTCGCCTCTGGCGAGGCGCGGACGGGCCTCGGCGCCGGCCCCTTGCAGAACGTCGCGCGAACGGCTAGCGCCGCCAGAAAGCCGGCATCAGAAGCACCAGCAAGGTGAAGATCTCCAGACGCCCGAGCAGCATCGCCCAGGTGCATACCCAGGTCTGGAAGTCGGTCAGGACGGCGTAGGTCGTCGACGGACCGACCAGATTGAGGCCGGGGCCGGTGTTGTTCAGGCAGGCGACGACCGCCGAGAAAGCGGTGATGATATCGAGATGCGTGGCGACCATCAGCAGCGTCAGCAAGACGATGCTGACCACGTAGATGAACATGAAGCCGAGAATGGCGTGCAGCACCGGGTCGGGAATCACCGTCTCGCCGAAGCGTACGGGCTGCAATCCGCGCGGGTGCATGGCGCGCATCAGTTCGCGAGACACCTGCTTGTAGAGGACTATCGCGCGCATCATTTTGATACCGCCGCCGGCCGACCCCGAGCAGGCGACGAAACTGCCGAGGAAAAGGATCCACAGCTGCCCGAACAAAGACCACAGTACGTAGTCAGTCGTCGCGAAGCCGAGCGAGGTGGCCAGGGAAACCGAGTGGAACGCGACATAGCGCAGCGTCGTCGGGAAATCGGGGTAAATCCCGGTCGGCCATAGGTAGAGCGACAGCGCCAGGATGCTCAGGGCGAGCGTGCCGAGGAAATAGTGCGCCTCGATGTCGACGCGATAGGCGCGCAGCGAGCGTTGCGAAAAAGCGAGGAAGTGCGTGCTGAAACTGATACCGGCGAGCAAGGCGAAGACCATGACCACCAGTTCGATGTCCAGGCTGTCGAAGTGGCCAAGGCTGGCGTCCTTGCTCGAGAAACCGCCGAGACCCATGATCGAGAAGGCGTGCATCATCGCGTCCCAGCCGCCCATCCCCATCTGGTAAAGGGTGGCGCCACAGGCGACGGTGAGAATCACATAGACCACCCACAGGCCCTTGGCGGTTTCGGTGATCCGTGGCGTGATCTTCGAGTCCTTCATCGGACCCGGCGTTTCGGCCCGAAGCATGCCGCGCCCGCCGAAACCGAGCAAGGGCAAAACGGCAACGGCAAGAACGACGACGCCGAGGCCGCCGATCCAGTGCATGAAAGTGCGCCAGAAGTTGATCGACAGCGGCAGCGCGTCAAGCCCCGACAAGACCGTTGCGCCGGTTGCCGTGAGGCCCGAGACGGCTTCGAAATAAGCGTCGGTCCACGACAGACCGTCAATGTGCAGGTAAAGAGGCAGCGCCCCGAAAGCCGGCAACAACGACCAGATCAGCGCGACCAGCAAGAAACTCTCGCGGACCCGCATCTCGCGCTGCTGGCGGCCCACCGACAGCGACAGCAGCGAACCGCAGGCGACGGTGATCAGTACGGCCTCATCGTAGGCGCCGTGCGCGCCGTCGGCGGTCAGCCACGAGATCGCCAGCGGGATCAGCATCAGCAAGCCGAAACCGGTGATCAGGACGCCGAGAACGAACAGCGCCGGCGCGAACCGGTTCTCCGAGAGAAATCCCCGCGAACGTGCGACAACCGACGACGATCCAGGCAGCTTTACGATGTTGATCACCAGCCTTCCGGATCTGCCGAGACTGGCCACGCACGGGCAAATCCGAGACGAGCAGGGACAGAAAAAAGCCGCTGCAGATCCGGTAGTGTTGCCGATTCGGGCAGCCGCGGTGTGGCCGGCATTCTAACCCGAATGCTCGTCAAAAGCGCTGCAGCTGGCGCCTTGCTGCACCGGGCACGACGCGGCGCGGCGGCTGCGCCGCGTCGTGCCAGCGACTAGAGCAGCACCCGCTCGATGCCACCATTGTTGGCGCGACTGACGTAACGCGCCATCCAGTCGTCGCCGAGCAGCCGTTTGACCATCTCGACGACGATGTAGTCGGCGTCGGTGCCGCTGTCGTCGTTGTAGCGCGACAGACCTTGCAGGCACGACGGGCACGAGGTGAGCAACTTGACCTCGCCGGCGAAACCGTCGGCCCGCAACTTGCCAACGCCCTTTTCGATTTCCTCCTGCTTGCGGAAGCGCACCTGCGTCGACACGTCGGGACGCGTCACCGCCAGCGTCCCGGACTCGCCGCAGCAGCGCTCGGAGAGCTCGACCGGCTGCGCCATCAAGGCGTTGACCACCTTGATCCCGGCCATCGTTCGCATCGGCACGTGACAGGGGTCGTGGTACATGTAGCGCGTGCCGCTGACACCGTCGAGCGTGACGCCCTTCTCCAGCAGATATTCGTGAATATCGAGCAAACGGCAGCCGGGAAAGATCTGCTCGAAGTGGTATTTCTCGAGCTGGTCCATGCACGTGCCACACGAAACGATCACCGTCTTGATATCCAGATAGTTCAGCGTATTGGCGACGCGGTGGAAGAGCACCCGGTTGTCGGTGGTGATCGCCAGCCCCTGGTCGGCTTCGCCGGCGGCTGTCTGCGGGTAGCCGCAGCACAGGTAGCCCGGCGGCAGCACCGTCTGTGCGCCGATTTCGTAGAGGATGGCCTGTGTCGCCAGGGCCACTTGTGAGAACAGCCGCTCGGAGCCGCAGCCGGGAAAGTAGAACACGGCATCGCCGTCGTAATCGGGCGCGGCAACCTTGTGCGGGTCGCGGATCACCGGCACGATGCGGTCGTCCTCGATGTCAAGCAGGGCGCGCGCCGTGCGCTTGGGCAAGCCGCCGGGCATCGGCTTGTTGATGAAGTGGATGATCTGCGATCTCAGTGCCGGCGCGCCCAGCGTTGCCGGCGGTTGCCGCGTCTGCCCCTGGGTCAGCCCCAGCGACTTCGCGGCACGGTACGCCAGGCGCTGCGCGCGATAGCCCCAGTCGATCATCAGCTTGCGCACCAGCTTGATCGTCGCCGGGTCCTTGATCGTCAGAAAGGCCATCGCCGCGGCCTTGGCCGGGACGAATTTCTTCTTGCCCTGTTCGCGCAGCAGATTGCGCATGCGGATCGAGACATCGCCGAAGTCGATGTCGACCGGGCACGGCGTCGCGCACTTGTGGCAGATCGTGCAGTGATCGGCGACGTCGTTGAACTCCTCGAAATGCTTCAGCGAAACGCCGCGCCGGGTCTGTTCCTCGTAGAGGAAGGCTTCGATCAGCAGGGAGGTAGCGAGGATCTTGTTGCGCGGCGAGTACAGCAGGTTGGCGCGCGGCACGTGCGTCGAACACACCGGCTTGCATTTGCCGCAACGCAGACAGTCCTTGACCATCGTCGAGATGTGGCCGATCTCCGATTGCTCCATGATCAGCGACTCGGTGCCGAGCAGCGAAAACGACGGCGTATAAGCCCTGCTCAGGTCGGCGCCAGGCAGCAACTTGCCCTTGTTGAAGTGCCCCTCGGGGTCAACCCTCGCCTTGTAGTCACGGAACGGACGCATCTCGTCGTCGCTGAGGAATTCCAGCTTGGTGATACCGATGCCGTGCTCGCCAGAAACGACGCCGTCGAGCGCCCGCGCCAGCGCCATGATCCGCTCGACTACGGCGTAGGCGGCTTGCAGCATTTCGTAGTGGTCGGAGTTGACCGGAATATTGGTATGCACGTTGCCGTCGCCGGCGTGCATGTGCAGCGCTACGAAAAGACGGCTACGCAGCGTTTCCTGGTGGATGGCGACGATCCGTTCGCGCAGCGGCCGATAAACGACGCCGTCGAAAATATCGGCGAGCTGTGGTTTCAGTTCGCTCTTCCACGAAACGCGCAGCGAGTAATCCTGCAGGCGATGGAAGAGCGTCGGGCTGGGCGCCCGGTTTTTCAGCTCGCCGGCGTGCACGCCGAATTCGGCAAAGCGTGCTTCGGCTTCCGGCAGCGGCCGGTCGAGACTGTCGAGCAGCCACTGCCAGCGGCGGCGGACGCTGGCGACCGTTTCGAGAGCCGTCGCTCGCCGGTCGCCGATCAGCAGCTCCTTGTCGAGGTCGCTGTCACCGCGGTGTAGCGGCAGCTCGCCGCGCAGAAATGCGGCCAGCGCGTCGCACAGCGCCAGCTTGTTGGCGATCGACAGCTCGACGTTGATGCGCTCGATACCGTCGCAGTACTCACCCATCCGTGGCAGCGGAATCACCACATCTTCATTGAGCTTGAAGGCGTTGGTGTGGCGTGAAATGGCCGCGGTGCGAGCGCGATCGAGCCAGAATCGCTTGCGGGTTTCGGCGTCCACGGCGATGAAGCCTTCGGCGCCACGCAGATTGCACAGGCGGACCACTTCTGACGCGGCGCTCATCACGGCGTCCTCGTCGTCACCCACAAGATCGCCGATCAGGACCATTTTCGGCCGGCCGGCATTCTCGGCCCGACGCTTGGCCTTGGTCGCGTAGCCGACCGCTCGCAGGTAGCGCTCATCAAGGTGTTCGAGGCCGGCGAGCAGGACGCCGGCGCTTTGACCGCCGCCACCTGGCTGAAAATGATCGGTGATCTCGACGATCGCCGGCACCGCCTCGCGGACCTGCCCGAAAAACTCCAGGCAAACGGTGCGCGCGTGTTGCGGCATGCGGTGCAGAAGCCAGCGTGCGGCCACGATCAGACCGTCGGTCCCTTCTTTCTGAACGCCGGGAAGACCGGCGAGGAACTTGTCGGTGACGTCCTTGCCGAGACCCGCCTTGCGAAATACTCGACCGGGTATGGCGAGAATTTCGGGCTGCCCGTAGAGCGTTTTGCCGTCCTTGCGGAAGCGTCTGATCTCGAAGGACACCAGCTCCTGCTCGTGGATCTTGCCGAAGTTATGCCCAATCCGCGTCACTTCCAGCAGGTGCCCGCTCGGATCGACCAGGCGCCACCATGCCAGATTGTCGACCGCCGTCCCCCACAACACCGCTTTCTTGCCGCCAGCATTCATCGCGATGTTGCCGCCGATACACGAGGCATCGGCCGAAGTCGGGTCAACGGCGAAAACCCGGCCAGCCGCCGTCGCGGCTTCGGCGACGCGGGCAGTGACGACGCCGGCGCCGGTACGAATCGTCGCGTACGGGCGATCGCAGCCTGGTAGCAGCCGTTCCTCGACCTCGCCGATAGCGAGCAGTTTTTCGGTATTGATCACCGCCGACAGCGGCGTCATCGGAATCGCGCCGCCGGTGTAACCAGTGCCGCCGCCGCGCGGAATGATCGTCAACCCGAGCTTGATACAGGCGCGCACCAGCGGGCCAATCTCGTCTTCATTGTCCGGGTGCAGAACGACAAAGGGGTACTCGACGCGCCAGTCGGTGGCGTCGGTGACGTGCGAAACGCGCGCCAGGCCGTCGAAGGCGATGTTATCCCGGCGGGTGTGCCTGAGCAGCGCCCTCCTGACCCGGGCGCGCAGCCTGGCGGTGTCGTCGAAGTGACGCTCGAAGGCATCGACCGCCGCCGTCGCCGCGACGATCAGCGGCGAGACGCGGTCGTTGCCCTGGCGACGCTTCTCGATTTCCCGCAGGCGGTGACGAAGCGCCTCGACGAGCGCCAGCCGTCGGTCGCGCTTGGCCAGCAGATCGTCCTCGAGATACGGGTTGCGCTGGACGACCCAGATATCGCCGAGCACCTCGTAGAGCATCCGCGCCGAGCGGCCGGTGACGCGTTCGGCTCGCAGCTGCTCGAGCAGCGCCCACTGCTCGGCTCCGAGCAAGCGAATAACGATCTCGCGGTCGGAAAACGAGGTGTAGTTATAGGGGATTTCGCGCAGACGTGCGTTCATCGATTTCCTCGACTGCCGGCAAAGGGCGGAGTTTAGCTTACTGCAATGCAGCATCACAGCGCCGCTTGCCGAAGCCGCGCCGACTGATGGCAATCCGCTCGCGCCACGAGACGGGCACGGCGGCGGTGGCACCGAGATTCCACTGGTTTGCCCTGAGCTCCTCGGGTATTCTGTGGCAACAAACTTCGGAAAATTCAATGCTCAGGAACACCGACCGCGCATTGAACAGGGCGCTTGGCAAGCGGCGGACGCTGCCTGGAGGCACTGCCAGAGCCATCGGCCGGCCGCCGACCGCGGCACGCGCAGGCAGCCGGCAGCGGCAAGAAAGTCGCCCGATGGCGTCATCACGATGGCGCGCTGCGGCCAAGGACTCGCCCGTTGCCGCGTGCCGGCGCGTGGCTAACGGTCATGACATGTCGAGATACCCCAGATCATGAAAGTAATGACCGCTCCCCTCTCACTTGCAGTGCGCATTCCGGCTTGCACGCGGGAATCGTTCGCCGGGCAGGGAGCAGGCTCCCTGAATTCCCCGCCTCACCCCTGGCCCTTCTCCCGCAAGGGGAGAAGGGAGTTTCGAGAGTCGCGTACGCGACTTTTACATTAAGAAGACGTGATACCCGAGACTCTGCAGACGCTGTTGATCGCCGTCGCCTGGCCGCTGGCGATTGCCGTCGCCTGGACCGTCGGCGAGCTCGCTTATCGCTTGCTGTCGCTGCCGCGAATCAGCAGTTACGGCATCGCCGGCTTTCTTATGGCGGCCAACCAGGGCGGCTTTCTCGCCGACCCGTCGGGCGGGCCGGTGACGCTGCTGGCGCACTTTGCTTTCGCCTTGATCCTCTTCGAGCTCGGCTACCGAATCAATTTGCGCTGGCTGCGCGTCAATCCATGGCTGGGAGCAAGCGGCGTACTCGAAGCGCTGAGTACCTTTCTGGCTGTGTTTGCGCTGGCGCGCGCGTTCTCCATCGCGCCGGTGCCGGCGCTGTTGCTGTCGGCGCTGGCCATGTCGACTTCGCCGGCGGCCGTGCTGCGAGTGGCCAACGAAGTCGGCAGTTCCGGTCAGGTGACCGAGCGCGCCTTGCACCTGACCGCAGTCAACTGCGTCCTGTCGGTCCTCACCTTCAAGGCAGTCGTCGGCTATTGGCTGCTGGCGAGCATCGACAGCGCCTTCGGAGCGATATGGAACAGCCTCGGCGAGTTCGTCGTTTCGGTGGCCATCGGCGGGCTTTTCGGCGTTGCCGTGCCGGCCCTGCTGCGCCAGATCGGCGACGTCGAGCGGCACGCAACGGCCGCCTTCGCCGTCGCTACCTTGCTGCTCACCGCTCTGACGCACGCCCTGGCCTTCTCGCCAATGCTGGCGGCGCTGGCTTTCGGGCTGGTCGCCCGGCACCGGCGGGTGATTCTGTCGAAGGCGCAGAGCAACTTCGGCACGCTCGGCGACCTGCTGACGGTTCTGCTGTTCGTTTTCGTCGCCGCCTCGCTCGACTGGCGACCTGCGCCGACGGCCATCGGCATGGTGCTGGCCATCGTTCTCGTACGCCTGACCGTCAAGACCGCGGCGGTGACGCTCTTCGCGCGGCTCAGCGGCACCACCTGGCGCAAAGGCGCGCTGACCGGACTGGCGATGACGCCGATGTCGGTACTGGTCATCGTGCTGCTCGAACCGACACGTCATCTTCATCTCTACGCGCTCGACCAGGTCACCGGCCTGGTCGCCATCGCCCTGCTGCTCGAGGTATTCGGCCCGCTGGTCAGCCAGCGCGCCTTGATCTGGGCCGGCGAAACGCGTCACCTGGACGCTCCCTGACGATGGCGCTCACCGCCTTCAAGGCCGGCGAAGCTCTGACCATGGGCGTCGAACTCGAACTGCAGCTGGTCAACTGGACCGATTTCGACCTTTCGGGCTCGGCCAGCGACATCCTCCACCTGCTGCAGGCGAAGAAATTTCCCGGCGAGGTGAAGCTCGAGATCACCGAAAGCATGATCGAGGTCGCAACCGACGTGCATCGCCACCACGAGCAGCTCCTGGAGCAACTTCGCCGCATCCGTGACCAACTGGTGGTCGCCAGCGACCGCCTCAACGTCGCCGTCTGCGGTGGCGGCACGCACCCGTTTCAGCGCTGGTCCGAGCGGCGCATCTCGGCAAAGCCTCGCTTCCTGCAGCTATCGAGCTTGTACGGCTATCTGGCCAAACAATTCACCGTCTTTGGTCAGCATGTACACATCGGCTGCGCCAGTGCCGACCAGAGCCTTTACCTGCTACATGCCCTGAATCGCTACCTGCCGCACTTCATCGCCTTGTCGGCCTCGTCGCCATTCTTTCAGGGCGTCGACACGCGCTTCGACTCGGCGCGCCTGAACTCGGTTTTCGCTTTTCCGCTCAGCGGCCGCGCGCCCTTGATCTTCGACTGGCACGAATTCGAGCACGACTATTTCGCCAAGATGGAGAAGACGGGCGTCGTCAAGAACATGAAGGATTTCTATTGGGATATTCGCCCGCAGCCCGAGTACGGCACCATCGAGCTGCGCGTCTGTGATACGCCACTGACCGTCGAACGCGCCGCAGCCCTGGCCGCCTACTTGCAGGCCCTGTGCCGGATGCTCCTGCAAGGCGACGAAGCCGCGCCAATCGAGGACGATTATCTGGTCTATAACTACAACCGCTTTCAAGCGTGCCGCTTCGGACTCGACGGCGTCCTGGTCCATCCAAGAAACCACCAGAGTTTGCCGCTGCGTGACGACATTGTCGCTACCTTGCGCCGCGTGGCGCCACACGCGCGAGTCCTCGGTAGCCAGGCCGCGCTCGACGAGTTGCAGCAGGCGATCTCTTCCGAAGGCAACCACGCCAGCTTTCTCCGGCAACAGTTCGACGCCGCCGGCAGTGTGCAGGGCATGGTCGCGGCAGCGGTGACGCTGTTCCGGAAAGGCCGCATCAGAGCTCGCTGAGACGATCACGCGCTTCTGCTGCTAGAATCGCCGGTTTCCGCAAGGGAACGCTCCCGCTGCCGCCATGCCAACGGACTACCTCGAAAAAATCCTCAATGCGCAGGTCTACGACGTTGCGATCGAAACGCCTCTGGACTTCGCGCCAAGCCTGTCGGCGCGCACCGGCAACCGTATCCTTCTGAAGCGCGAGGACCTGCAGCCGGTTTTTTCCTTCAAGTTGCGCGGCGCGTACAACAAGATCATTCATCTGCCGGCCGAAAAGCTCAAACGCGGGGTGATTTGCGCGTCGGCCGGCAACCACGCCCAAGGTGTCGCGCTGGCGGCGGCCAAGGTCGGCTGCCGCGCCGTGATCGTCATGCCGACGACGACGCCGCAGATCAAGATCCAGGCGGTGCGCGCACGCGGTGGCGAGGTGGTGCTCGCCGGCGATTCCTTCGACGACGCCTACGCGCATGCACTGGAGCTCGAGAAAGCCGAAAAGCTGAGCTTCGTGCACCCCTTCGATGACCCCGACGTCATCGCCGGGCAAGGGACCATCGGCATGGAAATCCTCCGCCAGCACGCGCAGCCGATTCATGCCGTATTCTGCTGCGTCGGTGGCGGCGGACTGATTTCCGGCGTTGCCGCCTACATCAAGCGGCTCCGGCCGGAAACCCGAATCATCGGTGTCGAAGCCAACGACGCCGACGCCATGGCCCGTTCGCTGAAAGCTGGCCAGCGCGTCCGGCTCGATCACGTCGGTCTGTTCGCCGATGGTGCGGCGGTCAAATTCGTGGGCGAGGAAACGTTCCGGCTCTGTCAGATGTACGTCGATGAGATGGTCCTGGTCAGTAACGACGCCATTTGCGCGGCCATCAAGGACGTTTTCGAGGACACCCGGGCGGTGCTCGAACCCGCTGGTGCGCTGGCGCTGGCCGGTGCCAAGGAGTACGCCAGAGCGCACAAGCTGAAAGACAAGACTCTGGTGGTCATCGCCTCCGGCGCCAACCTCAACTTCGACCGCCTGCGCTTTGTCGCCGAGCGCGCCGAGCTTGGCGAACAGCGTGAAGCCGTCTTTGCCGTCACCTTGCCCGAGCGTCCCGGCGCCTACAAGAAGTTCGTCGCGCTGATCGGTTCGCGCAACATCACCGAGTTCAACTATCGCTACAACGACCCGCAAGAGGCGCACGTCTTCGTCGGCATTCAGGTCGCGTCGCGCGCCGAGTCGATGAAGCTGCTCGAGCAGCTGCACAAGCACCATTACGCGGCGCTCGATCTGACCGATGACGAAATGGCCAAGGGTCATATCCGCCACCTGGTTGGCGGCCACTCGCCGCGGGTCGACCACGAAATCCTCTATCGCTTCGAGTTTCCCGAGCGCCCCGGTGCGCTGATGAACTTCCTCAACAGCATGAGCGCCGGCTGGAACATCAGCCTCTTTCATTACCGCAACCACGGTGCCGACTACGGTCGCGTGCTGGTCGGCATGCAGGTACCGCCGAGTGACATGGGAGCCTTTGAGGAATTCCTGAAGAAGCTCGGTTACGCGCATTGGAACGAGAGCCACAATCAGGCCTACAAACTGTTCCTCGCTTGATGTGCCCTGCGCCAGCGCGCTCTGGCTGGCGACGCAGCGAGCACTCGGAACGCCACTTTTCGTGACTAAACCAGCCTGCCCAGACGGCTTTAGAGGAGACCTTCAAGATGACCATGAACATCGCCAACAGCGTCACCGAGCTGATCGGTAATACCCCACTCGTCAGATTGCACCGGATCGCAGCAGACATCGACGGGACCATCGTCGCCAAGCTGGAGTTCTGCAATCCGGCGCATAGCGTCAAGGATCGCATCGCTCTGGCGATGATCGACGCGGCGCAGGGCGCCGGCCAGATCGGCCCGGAAACGATCGTTCTCGAACCGACCTCGGGGAACACCGGCATCGGTCTGGCGATGGTTTGCGCGGCGCGCGGCATCAAGTGTTGCTTCGTCATGCCGGAAACGATGAGCCGTGAACGCCGCCTGCTGCTCAAGGCTTACGGCGCCGAACTGGTGCTCACGCCGGGGCCCGACGGCATGGCCGGAGCGATCCGCCGCGCCGAAGAAATGGCCGCCGCCGACGCACGCTATTTCATCCCGCAGCAGTTCGAGAACCCGGCCAATCCGGCGATTCACCGGGCAACGACCGCCGAAGAGATCTGGCGCGACACGCATGGTCAGGTCGACATCTTTGTCGCGGGGGTCGGCACCGGCGGCACCATTACCGGCGTCGGCGAAGTCCTCAAGGACAAGAAGCCCGGCGTGCAGGTGATCGCCGTCGAACCCGACGCGTCACCGGTGCTGTCAGGCGGCGCCAAAGGGCCACATCCGATTCAGGGGATTGGCGCCGGCTTCGTCCCGCAGGTGCTGAACACCGGCATCTACGACGAGGTGTTGCGAGTCACCGCCGACGATGCCTTCGCCATCGCCCGCCGGCTGGCGACCGAAGAGGGCCTGTTGGTAGGAATTTCGTCCGGGGCGGCGGTCTGGGCGGCGATGGAAGTTGCGCGTCGGCCGCAGAACGCCGGCAAGCTGACGGTCGTCGTCATCCCTTCGTTCGGCGAGCGCTACCTGTCTACACCGCTGTACGCGCATCTCGAGGTGTAAGGGGAGCGCGGCGATGGACGGCTTTGACTTCGAGCAGGTGATCGAGCGTCGCGGCGGTGATTCGCTCAAGTGGAACAAGTACGCTGGCCGCGACGTGCTGCCGCTGTGGGTCGCCGACATGGATTTTGTCGCGCCGCCAGCGATCATCAGCGCGCTCGAGAAGCGCGTCGCGCAGGGCTGTTTCGGCTACGCCGAGCCGTCGCCATCGCTCTACGAGGCGGTCCTCGGCCACCTGCGCCGCACTTACGGCTGGCGCGTCGAGGCCGACTGGCTGGTGTGGTTGCCGGGGATGGTCAGCGGTCTCAATATTGCCTGTCGAGCAGTCGATGGCGATGTGCTGACCGCGACGCCGATCTATCCCCCTTTTCTGTCGGCCCCGCGCTACTCCGGCCGGCAGCTGGCGACGGCGCCGCTGCGGCTGTCTGGCGGTCGCTGGGGCTGGGACCTGGCGGCGCTGGCGGCGGCGGCGACCCCGAGCAGCCGCCTACTGCTGCTTTGTCACCCGCACAACCCGGTCGGCCGCGCCTGGGACGAGGCCGAGCTGGCAGCCATCGCCGCCTTCTGCAAACGCCAGCAGCTGCTCGTCTGCTCGGACGAAATCCACTGCGGCCTGGTGCTCGACGAGCACCGCCGGCACATCCCGCTGGCGATGATCGACGCCGACCTCGCGCAGCGCAGCATCACCCTGATGGCGCCCTCGAAAACCTGGAACATTCCGGCGCTCGGTTGCGCCTTTGCGATCATTCCCGAGGTGGCGCTGCGGCGGCGCTTCAGCGCCGCCATGCGCGGCATCGTGCCACACGTGAATGTCCTCGGTCTGGTGGCCACGGAAGCCGCCTATCGTGACTGCGACGACTGGCAGCAGGCGCTGATCAAGGTTCTGCGAGGCCATCGCGATCGCCTCACGGCGGCGATCGGCGGCATGCCTGGCCTGCGCATGAGCCACGTCGAAGCGACCTACCTGGCGTGGATCGATGCGCGTTCTCTGGGCGTCGCCGACCCGACCGCCTTTTTCGAGGCCGCTGGCGTTGGTCTTTCCAACGGCCTTGATTTCGGTCTGCCCGGTTGGCTCAGGCTCAATTTCGGCTGCCCGCGCGCAACGCTTGAAGCGGCACTGGCGCGGATGCTGTCGGCGTGCGCACAATTGCCGCAGTGAAGTTCATGAGCGGCGAGCACGTTGCTTTCGGTCGGTAGCGCGCCTAGCATGCAAGACTTTGAATGCCGACACGGGCGAGCTCGAACAAATGGCGCCGTTTCCCTTTTTGCATAGGCTGTGGTCCGGTCGCTGGGCGATCCTGTTGGGCGTCGCGCTGGTGTCCCTGTCGATTACCGGCTGGGTCAGCAAATCGCTGGCGGATGCGGCCCGGGAACGGCTTGAGCAACGCTTTCGGCAGGAAGCGGGCGTCCGCAGCGACCTCATCCGCCAGCGTATTGTCGATCAACTCGACAACCTGACGACGCTGCAACGCCTGTTCAGCAGCGTCGAGACCGTCGACTGGGACACTTTTCGGAAATTCGCCGGGCCGATGGTCGGCGACCAGGGCATGCGCGGCTTTGGCTGGTTACCGCTGGTCGAGGCCGCCGATCGCGCCGCCTTCGAAGAGCGTTCCCGGCGAATATGGGGCGAGACTTTCGCGATCAGCGAACTCGACGCCGATGGCTCCCCGCAGGTCGCGCCGGTGGGGCAGCGCCAGCGCTATTTCCCGGTCCTCTACGCGGTACCGCTGGAGCCCAACCAGTCGGCCATCGGCGTCAATCTGCATGCCGCGGCCAATCGCGGGCCGCTGATCGAGCAGGCGATCGATACCGGCCTACAGGTGAGCAGTGATGTCGGCCCGCTGCTGATCGACCAGCGGCAGACCGATATCGTCGTCGTCGTCGCAGCGGTCTATCGCGGCGGCGACATCCCGCCAACCCGCGATCAGCGGCGCGCGGCGATTCGTGGCATCACGATGGCCGTGTTGAACCTGGCGCAGCTTTTCGACGCGGCGAATGCCGATCACTCCGAGACCGGCTTGAAAGTCTCGCTGCTTGACTACACCCAGCCCGAGGATCACCAGGTGATTCGCCGCTGGCCTCCCGGTTCGGCTGGCGCGGACCTTCCCGAACAGACTTCTGTCGAGGTGTACCGTACCGATCTGGAGGTCGGCCGGCGGCTGTGGTCGATACAGGTCGAAGCGACGCAGGCGTGGCTCGCCGACAACGAGTCGCCGACCGTCCGCTATCTACCGCTGGCCGGAGCGCTGATCAGCGCGCTGCTGTTGATCTATCTGCACGCCCTGCTGAGCCGCCGGGCGATGGCCGAAGATCTTGTTCGCCAGCGCACCAGCGATCTCAGCAAGCGGCAGCAATCGTACGAAACGCTGGTCGACAACCTGCCGGCGATCATCAGTCGCCACGATGCCGAATACCACCACCTGTTCACCAACCGCGCCTTTCAGCAATCGTTGGGATTGCCGACCGGCAGCGTTCTCGGCAAGACCGTACGGCAGGTCTTCGAGGCTTACCCGGGCCTGGACCCGGCCTTGATCGATCAATGGGAAGCCGCCCTCGCTGCGGTCCATCAAAGCGGCCGCTCGCGGCACCTCGAGTTCGGCTTTCCGACCCGGCAAGGACCGCGCTTCTTCGACGGCATCGTCGTCGCCGAAGCCGCGGCGCACAGCGGCGGCGAAACGGTGCTGAGTATCTTTCACGAGATCACCGAGCGCCACACGGCCGAAGCCTGGGCACGCAAATTGTCGCTGGTGGTCGAGCAAAACCCGGCGACGATCGTCATCACCGACACCGAAGGCCGTATCGAGTACGTCAACGCCAAGTTCGTCGACACCACCGGCTACGCCAAAGACGAGGTAATTGGCCAGAAGCCGAGCCTCCTCAAGTCGGGACGAACGTCGCTGAGCACCTATGCCACGCTGTGGGCGACAATCAAGGCCGGTGGCAGCTGGCACGGCGAGTTCGAGAACCGTCGCCGTGACGGTTCGCTGTACCTGGAGCGCGCCCTGATCGCCCCGGTGCAGGATGCGCACGGCCGAACCACCAACTATGTGGCGATCAAGGAAGACATTACCGAACTGCGGCAGATGATCGACCGCCTGCACGAAAGCGAAAGTCGCTTCCGTGGCGTCGTGGCCGCAATGGCCGAGGGCTTGATGCTGTGGTCGGAAGGAGGCGAACTGCTGTTCGCCAACCCGGCGGCCGAAGAGATCTTTGCGGCCTCGCCAACAGACTTGCCGGATGACGCGGCGGGCCAAGCCGGCGCCGAGCGACTGCGCGAAGACGACACGCCCTTCCCGCCCGAGGACCTGCCCTGGGTGGTCACCATCCGCGAAGCGCGCGAGCTGCGCGAAGTGGTGATGGGCTTGCGCTCGGCCGACGGCAGCGTGCGCTGGCTGCTGATCAATGCCTCGCCGTTGAGCACCGGCAATGCGACGCCGCCGAACGCCGCCGTGGCGACGTTTACCGACATTACCGAGCGCAAGGCCGCGCAGCAGCGTGCCGAGTTCCTGGCCCACCACGACGCGCTGACCGGCTTGCCGAACCGCCTGCTGCTGCGCGACCGCGCCGAGCAGGCGATGACCCTGGCCAGGCGATCGCAGGGCCGCGTGGCCTTGATGTTCCTCGACCTCGACCGCTTCAAGACGATCAACGATTCGCTCGGACACCCGGTCGGCGACAAGCTGCTCAAGGCGGTCGTCGAGCGGCTGCGACGCTGTGTTCGCGAGTCCGATACGATTAGCCGTCAGGGCGGCGACGAGTTCGTCGTCGTTCTCCGCGACGCACGCGACGGCGAGGCCGTTTCGCGGCTGGCCGACAAGATTCAACAGCGCATGGCCGAACCTTTCCTGATCGACAAGCATGCTTTGTCGTCGTCATTTTCGATCGGCATCGCTCTTTTCCCCGACGACGGCGAAGACTTCGACGTCCTGACGCAAAAAGCCGACACGGCGATGTATCACGCCAAGCACGCAGGTCGCAACGCGCACCGCTTCTTCACCGAACAGATGAACGTCCAGGCCGTCGAGCACATGCATCTGGAAACGCGCCTGCGACAAGCGCTGGACCGCGGCGAGTTCGTACTCCACTACCAGCCGCAGGCCGACCTGAATTCGCTACAGATCACCGGCGTCGAAGCGCTGGTGCGCTGGCAAACCGACGACCAGGGCTTGGTCCCGCCGGCCAAGTTCATCCCGATTGCCGAAGAAACAGGCCTCATCGTGCCGCTCGGCAAGTGGGTCATGGCCGAGGCCTGCCGGCAGGCGCGCGCCTGGCAGGATGCCGGCTTGCCGCCATTTCCGGTGGCGGTGAATCTTTCCGGCGTGCAGTTCCGCCGTAGCGATCTGGTCGAAACGGTGATCAATTCGCTGGTCCTCGCCGACCTCGATTCGGAATGGCTGGAACTCGAGCTGACCGAGTCGATCATGATCCAGGACGCCGAGGTGACGCTCGATACCGCCCGCCGCCTGAAAGCGCTCGGCGTCAAGCTATCGGTCGACGATTTCGGTACCGGCTACTCCAGCCTCGCCTACCTGAAGCGCTTTGCCGTCGATAAGCTGAAGATCGCCCGCCCCTTCGTCCGCGACCTGCTCAGCGATCAGGGCGACGCCGCGATAGTGGGCGCGATCATCCAGATGGCGCACGGTCTCAAGCTGCGGACGATTGCCGAGGGCGTCGAGGACGCTGACATCGCCGAGGAGCTGCGCCGTGCCGGCTGCGATGAAATACAGGGCTTCTGGCTGGCGCGGCCGATGCCGCCTGACGAGCTGGCGGCCTTCGTTCGTGGCCGCCACCCTCTCTAGCGCAAGGGTCGAAAAATACCCGCTTCGGTGACCATCGCGTCGAGCGGCTGATCGTGCGCCTGTGGCGCGATCGACGGCAAACGTGCCAGTTCGAAACCGACGCCGACGACCAGCGGTCGCGGCGACAGCCCGGGCAGCGTGCGGTCGAAATAACCGCCGCCGTAACCGATGCGGTAGCCGGCGGCGTCGAAGCCGTTCACCGGTAGCAGCAGCGCTTGTGGCAGCAGGAAGTCGCCACCGACCGGCGTCGGAATCCCATAGCGATCGGCACGCATCGCGGTGCCCGGCGACCAGGCGCGAAAAGCCAACGGGCGGTTCTCGTCGATGACCACTGGCAGCAGCGCCGTGAAGCCCTGCCGCCCTTCGCTGGCCCACTGTTCGAGCAATGGCCGGAGGTCCGGTTCCTGCTTCACCGGCCAGCAGAAAGCCACGCGCATTCGCGAAAGTTGCCGAAAGCCGTCGTGCAAATGCGCACGGATGGCTCCCGAGAGGTGCTGCCATTCGCTCTCCGGCAAGGCCAGGCGGCGCGCGAGTAGTGTTTTGCGCAGCGCGCGCCGGTCGGCCAGGTGGCTGCCAACCAGGCCTTCAGCAGTGATTCCCGGGGTCGTCCGGGTGGCCATGTGATATGCTCAAAACAAGTTTTTTCAGAAAGTCCAGCTTATCATGAAGTTCCGCGACAGCGTCTTTATTGTCCTCGTCAGCTACCTTCTGGTGCCGTTCGGCGCCGCTGCCGTGACCGCCGACGAGCAGTTTCTCGCCGCGCGCGACGCCGCCCGCGCTGGCGACAAGGCCAAGCTGGAGCGCCTGGCGCCAACGCTGCAAGACTACGAACTCGCCGCTTATGTCGACTACTGGCAGCTGCTGCTCGACCTGAAGGACGCCGACCCAGCAAACGTTGGCGCCTTCCTCGAGCGTCAGCAGGGCACCTACGTCGCCGAGAAGTTGCGTATCGACTGGCTCCGACAGCTCGCCAAGCAGCAGCAGTGGGCGGCGTTTGATGTCGACTATCCACGTCTGGCACAACCCGACCAGAGCCTCAGCTGCTACGCCCTGCAGAGCCGACTGGCGCGGGCTGATCCGCGCGCGCTCGACGACGCCTTGCCACTGTGGCTGACGCTGCTCGAACCGCCTGAGCCGTGCTACCCGGTGCTCGAAGCGTTGATCGTCGGCAAGCGCGTCCTCGCCGACGCCGTCTGGGCGCGCATCCGCAGGCAGTTCGAGGCCAACAAGATAGCCGCCGCCCTGTACACCATGAACTACCTGCCACCCAGTCAAACGCCAGACAAGAAACTGGCGCAAACGATCACCGACAAGCCAATGCCCTGGCTGATCAGACTGCCGGGTGACTTCTCCGGCAATCGCCTGCAGCGCGAACTGGCGGTGCTGGCAATTCAGCGCATTGCGCGCAACGACCCGCGCATGGCCGCCGAACAACTGCAGCGGATTTCTGCTTCGCTGCTGGCCGCTGAAAAAGGCTGGGCGTGGACGCAAATCGGCCGCCAGGCCGCGCAGCAACACCTGCCGGAGGCGATGGCCTGGTACCAGCAGGCCGGCGACGCGCCGCTCTCCGACGACGCCGCCGAGTGGAAGGTGCGTGCCGCCCTGCGTACCCAGGACTGGGGAGCTGTCCGCTCGACCATTGAAAAGATGCCCCCGGAACTCGCCGCACAGTCGGCCTGGGTCTATTGGCTGGGGCGCGCGTATCGTGCTGGCGGCAGACTGGGCGACGCCGACGCGCTGTTCGCGACGATCGCCGGGCAGCCGGACTTTTACGGCAACCTGGCGAGCGATGAGCTGGGGCGGGCAATCACGACGCCGCCGAAGGCCGCGCCGCCAAGCCAGGAGCAGTTGGCTCAGGTCCAGGCCAACCCCGGCGTGCGCCGCGCGCTGGCCTTCTTTCGCCTCTCACTGCGTTCGGAAGGCGTCAGGGAATGGAACTTCGCCTTGCGGACAATGAGCGACCGCGACCTGCTGACGGCGTCCGAAATCGCCGTGCGCGCCGACATCTTCGACCGCGCGATTGCCGCCGCCGACCGCACCCGTTCCGAGCACGACTACTCCTTGCGCTACCTGGCGCCGTTTGCTGATCAGGTGCGCTCGGCAGCGCGCCAACAGGCGCTTGACGACGCCTGGGTCTACGGCCTGATGCGCCAGGAGAGCCGCTTTGTTGCTGGCGCCCGATCGCCTGTCGGCGCTTCCGGGCTGATGCAACTGATGCCGGCCACCGCCAAATGGGTAGCCGGCAAGATTGGCCTCAAGGATTACCAGCAGAGCCGGGTCAACGACACCGAAGTCAATTTGCTACTCGGTACCAGTTACATGCGCCTGGTCCTCGAGAGCCTCGACAATCACCCGGTATTGGCCTCCGCGGCGTATAACGCTGGCCCCGGTCGAGCGCGCAAGTGGCGCGCCGACGCGCCTCTGGAAGGCGCCATCTACACTGAAACGATCCCCTTCAGCGAAACTCGCGACTACGTCAAGAAGGTGATGAGCAATTCGGTGTATTACTCGGCGCTGTTTGATGGCCGGGCACAAACGCTCAAGAGCCGACTCGGAGTCATCGCGCCGCGCACCGGCGGCGAGGCCAAGGGCGAGGATTTGCCTTAAAATGTCGCTTTCCAGACACTCATTTCACCGGTAGGACGCTATGGAACTCAAGAACGTGCTGTTGATCGGCGGCAGCGGTTTTGTCGGCGGCTGGATTGCCAGCAGCCTCTCGCAACGTGGCGTCGCGGTGACCATACCGACCCGCCATCGTGACAACACCAAGAAACTGATCATGCTGCCGACGGTCAGGATGGTCGAAGCCAACGCTCATGATCCGCAGGTTCTTGGCGAATTGATGCAGGGCCAGGACGCTGTCATCAACCTGGTTGGCGTTCTCCACGACAACGATTCGCGCTTGCCATACGGCAAGGGTTTCGCCGCCGCGCACGTCGATCTGCCGCGGACGATCATCGACGCCATGAAGGCCAGCGGCGTCCGTCGCCTGGTGCACATGAGTGCGCTCAACGCGGCCCTCAATGGACCATCCGAATACCTGTGTTCGAAAGGCGAAGGCGAAGCGATCGTTCGCGCCGCCATGGGTCAGCTGGAGATCACGATATTTCGCCCGTCGGTGATCTTTGGACCCGACGATGCCTTCTTCAACACCTTTGCCAAGCTGCTCAAGCTGTTCCCGATCCTGCCGCTTGGCGGTGGCGCCGCGCGCTTTCAGCCGGTCTTTGTCGGCGACGTGGCGCGGGTTTTCGTCGACTGCCTGACTCTTGGCAGCACTTTCGGGCAGACCTACGATCTCTGCGGCCCCAAGGTATATACCCTGCGCGAACTGGTCGAGTACACCGGCCAACTTCTTGGCAAGTCGCCGCGGATCATCGACCTCGGCGACGGCGGCTGGGCTTACCTGCAGGCTGGCCTGCTGTGGCTGTTGCCGAACCCGCCGATGTCGCCCGACAACCTGCGCTCGATGGAAGTCGACAGCGTCAGCGATGGCTCGCACGACTATCCGAACTGGCAGCCGACGCCGCTCGAAGCGGTCGCCCCCGGCTACCTGTCGCCGACCGAGATCGGGCAGCTGCGCCTGGATCGTTATCGTCTCCGTGCCGGCCGCTGAGCAAGCAGCCGCTCAAGCACTAGCGCGGCCACCCGGCCGGCGGCAGCCGGCGCGCTGATGCAGATCTTCACCGTCGGCGGAGCCATCCGCGACGAATTGCTCGGCATGCCGGTTCAGGATCGCGACTACGTCGTCGTCGGCGCTTCGCCGGCGGCTATGCTGGCGCGCGGTTTCAAGCCGGTCGGCAAGGACTTCCCGGTATTTCTGCACCCGCAGTCGCACGAGGAGTACGCGCTGGCGCGCACCGAGCGCAAGACGGCCCCCGGCTACAAGGGGTTCGCGTTCAACGCCGCACCGGCGGTCACCCTGCGCGAGGACCTGGCGCGTCGCGACCTGACGATCAACGCTATGGCGCGCGCTGCCGACGGCACGCTGATCGATCCCTACCATGGTGTCGACGACCTGGCGGCCGGAGTCCTGCGCCACGTTGGCCCGGCTTTCGTCGAGGATCCGGTGCGTGTCCTGCGCCTGGCGCGCTTTGCCGCGCGCTTTGCCCGCTTTACGGTGGCGCCGGAAACGCTGGCGCTGATGCGCCGCATGGTCGCCGACGGCGAAGTCGATCATCTGGTTGCCGAACGCGTCTGGCAAGAGCTGGCCAAGGGCCTGCTGGAAGAGAGGCCGTCGCGGATGTTGGCGATTCTCCGGGAATGCGGCGCGCTGGCCCGATTGCTGCCCGAAGTCGACCGTCTGTACGGCGTTCCGCAACGCGCGGAATGCCACCCGGAGGTCGATACCGGCGTGCATGTGATGATGGTCGTCGACGAGTCGGCCGCGCGCGGCTGCGCGTTACCGGTCCGTTTTGCGGCTCTGCTGCACGATCTCGGCAAGGGAACGACGCCGGCCAGCGAGCTGCCGCGTCATCCCGGTCACGAAGCGCGCAGCGTTGAACTGGTGGATGAGGTCTGTAAGCGGCTCAAGGTTCCAGCCGATTGCCGGGAAATGGCCATCCTGGTGGCGCGTCATCACGGCGAAATCCATCGCGGCCGGCAATTGAGCGCAGCGGCGATCGTCGCCGTTCTCGAGAGCTGCGACGCGCTGCGCCGCCCCGGCCGCTTCGAACAGTTGCTTGAAGCCTGCGCCTGCGACTTCAACGGTCGTCTCGGCTGGCATGACGTCGCCTATCCGGCGGCGGCGCTCTTTCGGCAGGCGCTGGCGGCGGCGAGCGACGTCGATGTGGCAGCCATCGCGCGCCGCTGTGCCGATGCGGTGCAGATCGGCGCGCAGGCGCGCGTGGCGCGGGTGGCCGCCGTCAGCCGGCTGCTGAGTTCGCCTGCCGATCCCGCTTGCTAGCGCTCCCGCGGGTCAGCTGAAGACGGTAGCTGGCGTATCGGAGATGGCCTTGCCGGGCATCGGCGAGGGGGCAGTACCTTGGCGCGCAAGCGCAGCGCCGGAAGATAGCGAACTGCCAACTTTGCCACGGAAGGCATGAGTCGGCGCTTGCCATCATCGGACGATGATCGGATACTTGCCCTTCGCTAGGCCGCCGATGCGTGCATGTGCTCAGCAAACGATCGCCTCTTGCACGTCGGCACCAGGCGCAACAACAGCTCTGAGAGCCCGCGCTAACTGCTCTGCGTTGCCTGAAGGATTTTTACCATTGATTGATAGCAAGGCCATCGCCACTCCTATGGACAATAAACTTGCCGCAGCTCAGCTTGGCGCGCGCGCAACCCCGGCGAACGAACAACGCGGCCACATCCGCTTCCGCGATTTCGCGACGCTGGCGCTGCAGCTGGGTCTGATCCTGCTGCTGCTCCGACAGTTTCAAATCGAGAGCCCGGCCTTCAGGATGCTCGCCATGCTGGCCTTTGCCGGCTTTGCAGTGCACGCCTTTCTGCCACTGCCGGCGCGCCTGCCGTTCTTTTGCGCACTCAGCCTGGTCTCCATTCCTCTGACCCTGGGTCTGATCAACGGCGTCTGGCTGATCGGCATCGGCCTGGTGCTGATCGGCGCGTGTCATCTGCCGGTGTCGTTTCGCATGCGCGGCGTGATCCTGCTGGGGCTGGCAACGGTGTTGGTCACGCAGCGCGCCAGCCTACTGCCGACGCCGTGGTCCGAGGCCATCTGGCCGATCCTCGGAGCGATGTTCATGTTCCGCTTGATCGCCTACTTTTACGATCTGCGCCACGACAAGGCGCCAGTCACCCTGGCGCAATCGCTGAGCTATTTCTTTATGCTGCCGAACGCGTGCTTCCCCTTGCTGCCGGTCATCGACTTCAAGACCTACCGGCGCAGCCACTACAGCAACGACGCCTATCTCACCTATCAGAAGGGCGTCGACTGGATCGTCCGCGGCATCGTGCACCTCATCCTGTACCGCTACTTCTACTACTTCGGCACGCTGGCGCCGTCGGAAGTCACCGGACCGGCCGAGTTCCTGCAGTACGTGGTGGCGAACTTCATGCTCTACTTGCGCGTTTCAGGGCTTTTTCACCTCGTCGTCGGGATGGTCCATCTGTTCGGTTTCAACCTGCCCGAAACGCACAATCGCTACCTTCTGGCGTCGAGCTTCACCGACTTCTGGCGGCGCATCAACATCTACTGGAAAGACTTCATGCAGAAGATCTTCTACTTTCCAGCGGTGTTTGCCTTGAAGCGCCTGGGCACCAACAAGGCGATCATCATTGCCACGCTATACGTTTTCCTGCTCACCTGGCTGCTGCATTCGTACCAGTGGTTCTGGCTGCGTGGTAGCTGGCTGCTGGCGTGGCATGACATGCTCTTCTGGGCCGTACTCGGCGTCCTGGTGGTAGCCAATTCGCTTTACGAAATCAAACACGGCCGCAGCCGCTCTCTGGGCAAGACCAAGAAGACCTGGCGAAGCACCGCGCTGACTATCGCCAAGACCTATGGAACGTTCTGGTTCATCTGCATTCTATGGTCGTTCTGGACCAGCGAATCGATCACCGACTGGCTCGCTCTGTGGTCAGCCCTGGCCGGGCCGTACACCGCCGAGGTCCTGCTCTTTCCGGTGCTCAGTCTGCTGGTCATTACCCTCGGCAGCGTCAGCCTGCCGGGCAGCGCGACTGCCGCGCCGGCCAGCGAGAAGCGCCCCTGGGCCCGTGATCGCGCGGTCACCGTCGCCTGGGCGCTGGGACTGGTTCTGATTTCGATCGAAAGCGTGCACACCAGCGTCGGCAACGACTTCGGAAACCTGGTGCATTCGCTGCGCACGGCTCACTTGAGTCGCCTCGACAACGCCAAGCTCGAGCGCGGCTACTACGAAGGTCTGCTCTCGGTCGACCGTTTCAACTCGCAACTGTGGGAGGTCTACTCGAAAAAACCGGCCACCTGGCTCGACGTCGAGAACGCCGGCCTGAAGCGCTTCGTCGGCGGCTTCGCGCAGACCGACCTGATTCCTTCCTTCGTCTCGACGACCAAGTACGGCACGGTCACCATCAACCGCTGGGGGATGCGCGACCAGGACTACACGCAGGAACGACCGGCCGACACCCTGCGTGCTGCCGTGCTGGGTCCGTCGACGGTCATGGGCTGGGGCGTCGACGACGGCGCCACCTTCGAGGCCTTGCTCGAGGATCGCCTGAACCGCGAACCGCTGAGCACGGCATTCAAGCACGTCGAACTGCTCAATTTGGGCGTCCCCGGCTATCAGCCACCACAAGACCTGGTCTCCTTCGAGAAGGCGCTGACTCTTCAGCCCAATGGCGTGATCTACGTTGCCGCCGGCCGCGAAATCAGCCGCGCGGCGGATTATCTGGCCGAGGTGCTTGAGAAGCGTTTGCCGATTCCCTACCCGACCCTGGCGGCGATCGTCGAGCGCTCGGGGGCGACGGCTGGAATGGACAAGACCGAGGCACTCAAGCTCTTGAAGCCATACGGCGCCGAGATTTTGCGGACCGTCTATGGGCTGATTGTCGACCGTGCCGTCGAACGCGGAATTAAGCCGCTGTGGGTCTTCCTGCCGCAAGCCCGCGGCGGCAGCTGGCAGGAAGAAACGCCCGAAACCGTAAGCATCGCCAGCGACGCTGGTTTCGCCGTGATCAACCTCGCCGACGTCTTCCAGGGCCACGACCTCGAAGCGGTGCGACTTGCCGAGTGGGACGACCACCCCAACACCCTTGGCCATCAACTGGTTGCCGAAGCGCTGTACCGTGCCTTGCAGAAGAACCCAGACGCCCTCTTCGGCAGCGTCCCTGCTGCCAGGTAAGCCACGCCAGCAAGTTTTACGCCCACCCCCACCCTTTCAGGAGCCTACCCATGCCCGACCAACTCATGCAGAAAATCAAGAACTTCATCATGGAGGAATTCCTCCCCGGCGAAGACGCCGATGAACTGACCGAAACGACACCGCTGATCAGCGGCGGCATTCTCGATTCGATCGCAACGCTCAAGCTGGTAATGTTTGTCGAGGAGCAATACGGCGTGAATTTCGAGCCGCACGAGGTCGACAAGGAGAATCTTGACAACCTGGTCAGCATCGTCCGGCTGATTCGCGCCAAGAACCCGTCCGCCGCGTAATGGGCACCCACGTCTGCCTGCATGAGCTTTTCATGGCCAGCGCGCGGCGCAGCCCACAGGCGGTGGCCGTCGTCGAACCCGGTCAGGGTTCGATCAGCTATGGCCAGCTGGACGCCCTGTCCGACCGCCTGCGCGACCGTTTGGCCGAACTCGGCGTTGGCCGTGGCGACTGCGTTGGCCTCTTTCTGCGCAAGTCGATCGACTCGGTGGCGACGCTGCTGGCGGCGCTCAAGGTCGGCGCCACCTATGTGCCGATCGACGCCGGCGCGCCGGCAGCGCGCGGTGCCTACATTCTGCACAACTGTTCGGTCAAGGTAGCGGTGGTCGAAGCGGCACTGGCGGACAAGCTCGGCGCCGCACTCGCCGACCTCGGCGCGGCGCCGACGCTGCTCACCGTTGACGCATCGCTGGCGGGTGGCGCCGGCTTGCTTGCGGCGCTAGCCGAGGCCGACCAGCGCGCCAGCGCGCCGGTCGTCGATAGCGCCGCAAGCGACGCCGGCGATCTGGCATACATCCTCTATACCTCTGGATCGACCGGCCAGCCCAAGGGCGTGATGCTCTCGCACGAGAACGCGGTAAGCTTCGTCGACTGGTGCTCGGAGACGTTCGCGCCGACAAGCGCTGACCGATTTTCGTCGCATGCGCCGTTTCACTTCGACCTCTCGATCCTCGACATCCACGTCTGCCTGAAGCACGGCGCGACGCTGGTGCTGATCGACGAGGACATCGGCAAGGACGCGCCGCGGTTGGCGCAGCTGATCGCCGACGAGCGAATCTCGATCTGGTACTCGGCGCCGTCGATTCTCGCCTTGCTGGCGCAGTTCGGCGGCCTCGCCAAACACGACTACGGGGCCTTGCGACAAGTGCTGTTCGCCGGCGAAGTTTTCGCCGTCAAGCATTTGCGCGCGCTCTGCGAACTCTGGCCGACGCCGCGCTACTTCAATCTCTATGGTCCGACCGAGACCAACGTCTGCACCTGGCACGAGATCCCCTTGCCGGTGCCACCTGAACGGAATACGCCGTACCCGATCGGCCAGGTTTGCTCGCATCTGCGCGCCCGCGTGGTCGACGAAAGCGGTGCGGCGGTGGCCGCTGGGGGCGAAGGCGAACTGTGTATTGCCGGAGCGGGCGTGATGCGCGGTTACTGGGCACTTCCCGAGCAAACCGCCAAGGGCTTTTTCAGCGATGCCGACGGCAGCGCCTGGTATCGCACCGGCGACATTGTCAGCGCCACCGACGACGCTTGTTACACCTACCGCGGCCGCCGCGACCGGATGGTCAAGCGCCGCGGCTACCGCGTCGAGCTGGGCGAAATCGAAGCCGGGCTGTACCGCCACGCCAAGGTCAAGGAAGCAGCGGTGCTAGCCTTCGCCGACGAACAGGCCGGCCTGAGCATCACCGCCTTCCTGAGCAGCGACGACGCCAAGCGGCCGTCGCTGATCGAGATCAAGCGCTTCTGCGCGGAGAACCTGCCGCTGTACATGATCCCGGACAAGTTCAGCTGGCTCGACAGCCTACCCAAGACGTCGACCGACAAGATCGACTACCAGCGCCTGAAGGAGCTACGCTGATGGATTTCAATTTAAGCAGCGAGCAGAAGCTGCTGCGTGACAGCATTGTCAAGTTCGCCCGCGGTGAGCTCAACGATCAGGTCGTCGAGCGCGACCGGGGGCAGGTTTTTTCGCGCGAACTGTGGCGCCAGTGTGCCGCCGTCGGTCTGCTCGGATTGCCCGCGCCAGAGGAATATGGCGGCGTTGGGGCCGATCCGCTGAACTGTGCGATCGCCCTCGAGGCGCTTGGCTACGGCTGCCGTGACGGCGGTCTGGTGTTCTCGATCTGCGCGCATGTCCTGGCTTGTGTGGTGCCTGTCTGGCAGCACGGCAGCGAGGCGCAGAAGGCTCGCTATCTGGGCGGCCTGTGCGACGGCACGCTGGTCGGTGCGCACGCCATCACCGAAGCCGATTCGGGTTCGGACAGCTTCGCCATGCGGTTGCGCGCCGAGCGCGTCGGTGCGGGCTGGCGGCTCAACGGCAGCAAGACCTTCATCTCCAACGGACCGGTGGCCGACGTGGCCGTGGTATTCGCGGTCACCGACCCCGCCAAGGGCTTTCACGGCGGTGTCACGGCGTTCCTGATCGAACGTGGTGTGGCGGGATTCTCGGCCGGCCAGAAGCTCGCCAAGATGGGCCTGCGCACCTCGCCGGTTGGTGAGTTGGTCTTCGAGGATGTGTGGCTCGCCGACGATACCGTTCTCGGCACCGTCGGCGGCGGCGCCAGCGTCTTTGGCACGGCGATGGACTGGGAACGCTCGCTGCTCGTTGCGGCGCACGTCGGCACCATCGAGCGCCTGCTCGAAACATCGATTGCCTACGCGCGTTCACGTTCGCAATTTGGCCAGATGATCGGCAAGTTCCAGGCTGTCGCGCACAAGATCGCCGACATGAAGGTTCAGCTCGAGGCGGCGCGCTTGCTGGTCTACCGCACCGCTTCGCGACTGACGGTGTCGCGCAGCATCTCGCTCGACGCCGCGGTCACCAAGCTGTTCGTCAGCGAGACGCTGGTCAAGACGGCGCTCGACACGGTGCAGGTGCATGGCGGCTACGGCTTCATGGAGGAGTACGAGGTCGAACGCGCGCTGCGTGACGCGATTGGCTCGACGCTATACTCGGGGACCAGCGAGATGCAGCGCAACATCATCGCGCGCTGGCTTGGGCTGTGACTTTCCGACTTGCCGAGCGATCAGATCAGCGAAGAAGACGCACCGTCTGGCGCGAGCGGGTCAGAGCGCTGCGCTGCGGTCGCCGCTGAGAAAACCCAGCAGCGGTTCGCTGATCCCCTTGCCGAGCGCGACCACCTTGAACAGTTCGCCCATCTCCGCCGGTGAGACGAGTTGGTTTACCGCACTGGCCACGCGAGTTGTAAGTATTCGGTGAACCCGTAGCCCCGGTTTTTTTGGTGGGCGAGCTTCCGTCAGCGATTGGCGGGCAGCCCGGAGATCTGAACTGGACACAGCAGCGGAAATCCGGCACCATGCGGCGCATGGGCACGGCTACGGACATTATCTGCGGAGGATCGGCGGCAAGTCACCGCCAAGTGGCGCCGTTTGCCGAGGTGTTGGTGACGTTGACCAAGGAGCAGGAAATCAAGCTCCGTTGGGAGGCCAACTTCTGGCGCAGCCAACATCGGCAAGCGCTGGTCCGTTTGGCGGAATCGGAGGCCGCTCATCGGGTGGAAATGGCGCGTGCGGCGGAGCAAGCGGCGGCGCGTGAGGCGGCCTTGCGTAGCGAGCTCGAGCAGGCCCAGGGCCGGATCCGCGATCTGCAAAAACGCCTGTTTGGTCGCAAGTCAGAACGCTCTTCGGGAGCCGAGAAGAACCCGGCAGCAGACCAGAAGTCGTCGCGGGGTCGAGGTCATCAACCGGGAGCAGCGGGTCACGGGCGGAACCCGGAAAGTCACTTGCCGACGCAGATCGAGGTCATCGACATCGACTGCCCGCATTGCCCGGACTGTGGTCTGGGCTACGTCGACTTTCCCGGCACGGAAGACAGTGAAGTCCTCGAGATCGAGGTCAAGGCCTACCGCCGGAAGATCTGCCGGCGGCGCTACCGGCGGACCTGTCAGTGTTCGGGCGCGCGGGGTATTCTGACCGCGCCACCGCCGGCACGATTGATCCCGCGTGGAAAGTACGGCGTGTCGATCTGGGTGCACCTGCTGCTGTCGAAGTTCTTGTACGGCCAGCCGACGCATCGGCTTCTGCGAGACTTGTCCGACCACGGACTGACGCTCTCGGCAGGAACGGTGGCCGGCGGACTGCGTGCCTTGGCACCGCTGTTCGAGCCGCTTGAAGAAGCACTGCTTGGCCAACTACGCAGCGAGAAACAGTGGCACGCAGACGAGACCCGCTGGCGGGTCTTTGCCGAGACCGAAGGGAAGGTCGGACATCGCTGGTATTTCTGGGTGTTCCACGGCCCATCGGTCATCCACTTCGTGCTCGACCCGAGCCGCTCGGCGGCGGTGCCGATCCGGGAGCTCTCCGGTAGCGCCGGAGGAGTCATCATCTGTGATCGCTATTCGGCCTACAAGAAGCTCGCGCGAGTTCTTGACCACTTCATTCTGGCTTTCTGCTGGGCACATCAGCGGCGTGATTTCCTGGAACTGGCCAACGCCCATCCGGAGCTCGCGGACTGGGCACTGGCCTGGGTCGAGCAGATCGCTCAGCTCTACCACTTGAATGGACGGCGCCTGGAAGTCCGTAGCGACCCAGTACAGTGGGCCGAACGCGACCGCGCCTTGCGGCAGGCGATCACGCAAATGGCCAGTCAACGGGAAAGCGAACTGGCGAACCCGGCGCTCAAAATGCCGGCGAGCAAGGTGCTGCGAAGCATGCGCAAACATTGGTCCGGCCTGACCGTCTTTGTCGACCGCCCCGAGGTGGCGATGGACAATAATGCCGCCGAGCGCGCACAGCGCACGCCGGTGGTCGCACGCAAGAACTTCTATGGGTCGGGCAGTCTCTGGTCCGGCGCTCTCGCCGCGACGATGTTCAGCCTGCTGCTGACGCTGCGCTTGTGGAAAATCAACCCGCGCATCTGGCTGACGGCTTATCTGGAAGCCTGCGCCGCCAACGGCAACCAGCCGCCAGCGGACTTGAGCGCCTTTCTGCCCTGGGCGATGGCGACCGATCGTCTGGCCCAGATGCGTGCCATCCCGGTCAATCAGACACCTTCCATCGATAGCTCGTGAAGCCTTATTGCGGGCGCCACTTTACCGCCGACGAACTGCAGACGATCCGCGGCCTGATCGAGGCCCCTCCCGGCGCCAGCCGCGCACAACTCTCGCGTCAGGTGTGCGAGCTCTTCGACTGGCGCAAGCCCAATGGTGAGCTGAAGGATATGACCTGCCGGGTGGCCATGCTGCGCATGCAAGCCGACGGCCTGCTCACCCTGCCGGCTGCACGACGGACCGCTCCTCGCCAACCCGAGTATCGGCCCACGCACGCCACCGATCCACAACCCTTGCTCACTCAGCCGGTGCATGAACTGCCGCCTCTCTCGGTGCGACAGGTCGTCGGTTCGGCGAACTCGCGTCTGTGGAACGAGTACATCGCTCGTTACCACTATCTCGGCCACACGCCCATGGCCGGCAGTCAGAGCCGATACTTCGTCTTCGCCGGCGAGACACTCGTCGCCTTGCTCAGCTTCGCCGCCAGCGCCTGGAAACTCGCCGCGCGCGAGCAATTCATCGGTTGGCACGATGAGCAGCGACAAAGGAACCTGCAACTGGTGGTGAACAATGCCCGCTTTCTGATCCTGCCCTGGATCCAGTGCAAGGGCCTGGCCTCCAAGATCCTCTCGCTCATGCAGCGGCAACTGCCCAAGGACTGGCTGGCGCGCTACGGTTACCGCCCCGTGCTGCTCGAAACCTTCGTCGAGACCCCCCGCCATCGCGGCACCTGCTACCAGGCCGCCAACTGGATCAAGGTCGGCCAAACCGCCGGCCGAGGCAAGAAGTGCCCCACCCGCAAGCCCATCCTCCCGATCAAGGATATCTGGCTCTATCCCCTTCACCGATCCTTCCGATCAGTCCTCTGCCGCTAACCGGCTTCGCCAACGGCGCTGGCTCACTACGGGTTGGCCGAATACTTACCGCGAGTTCGACAGACAAGCCCGCAAGCCATTGAATATGCGCAATTCACGTAAGTGAAATTGGCACTACAAACGCTTGGCGGACGGCTCTGGCAGGGCGACGGTCTCGAACAGTTCCTTCTGTTGTGGCGTCATGGCCGACAGGCCTGACGCTGACTGACGTTGATGCAAGGTGATCTGGTGAAACTGGATGCGACGGGCGATTTCCAGCGCACGCTCGGGCGAGAGCTGGCTTTCCCTGGCCTTCAGGCGCATGCGTAGCACCCGATAGAGCACCAGTGCCAGGAAACAGATCAAGGCATGCGCGCGAATCCGGTTCGGCAGGCGATGGAACACCGGCGCGATCTCGATCTCCGACTTCAGGACACGGAAACCCCGCTCGATGTCGGCCAGCGACTTGTAGCGCGCCACGATCTCGACAGGCGTGTGATCCGGCATGTTCGAGACCAGGATCAGCTTGCCGTCCATCATCCGCGCGCGGCTCAGGGCCCGCTGGTCGATCTCGTAGGTGAATACCTCCGCCGCCAGATTGACCTTGACGACGTTCGCCAGATGGGCCTCCGCGACAGCACGGTAGAAGCGGGCCGTCGTGCCGGCATCCGACAACTTCCGGCCACGGTGGGTCTGGCCGGAATCCTGGCCATCGAGCTTGCCCTCCCACCTTGCCAAATCGGCCTCCAGCGCCGCGATGCGTGCATCCCGCGCCTGACCCTGTTCGCTGGCGATGTCTGGGCGATGCGCCACGATCAGACGAAAGCCTTGCCACTCTACTTCCCCGACGACCTCTTCGGTCGCCGACAGGCAGCGCTGCTGATGGAATTCGGCCAGCAGGGTATCGAAATCCGCGTAGCGGCGGGCCGGGACGGCCAGAATGAATTCCAGTGGCTGACCGGCCACCCGAATCGGCTGGATGGCTTCCAGATTATCCAGGCTGAGCAAGCCCCGATCGGCAACCAGCACCACCCGCTTGATCGGGTAGCGCGCCAGGACCTTCTCGATCGTCGGCACCAGCGTCGTCGTCTCGCCGCTGTTCCCGGCGAAGACCTCGTGATGAATGGGTAATCCTTCGGCGGTTTGCACCACCCCCAGCATCACTTGCCGCACGATCCCGCCATCCTTCGACAGGCCAAAGCGTCGAACCTCGCCCGAGAGTTCCGTGCCGCCTTCCGTGCGGATCGTCGTCAAATCGTAGAAGACGATCGACAACTCCTGATCGATCAAGGGGCGCAGGAGACCCGCCAGAGTGCGGTCCATCGTCTCGGCGCAGTCCGCGAGCGTATCCATGGTGCGCAACAAATGCTGATGGGTGACCGATTCGCTGGCGACTTCGGGAACGCGGGTGCCTTCCAGCCAGCGCAGGATGCCCAGCTTCGATTCACCATCGCACAGACGGTTGAAGACCATCACCCGCAACAGGCGCTCGGCGTCGAACTGGCGGCGGTTGCGCAATACCCGGCGGAAGGCATCGGTGAAGCCCAGTTCCTGCCACAGGGCGGTGAGCAACCAGGTGTCGCCGACCGATAGCGCCGGCGCGAAGGACACGTCACCGGTACCCTCTTCAAGGGACGGCTTGCCTGCCGCGCGCAGCAGGCCGTTGACCAGCGAGTCGGCTTCGCCGGCGCGCACGGCTTCGATCCGCCCGAGGGTGGCGATGACCCGTTGGCGGGAGACGCCACCGGTGTCGCGGTAGGCCTCGACGAGCTTCACGTAGCGCCGCGGCCCCGACGTGGTGATCTTCACAAACATGTCGCTACTGTAGCGGCCAGATCGGTTACAGGCAATACCATAAAAGAAATAACGTGTCACTACACGATGGTTTCAGGCAAAATACTAATGTCTTGTTTTTTCGAGCATTGCGGTGTTATTTATGCGTTTGGCACGCGAAAAGTGTCGGACTCGTGAGATCGGCGCGCAGGCACGCGCGGCGCAAATGGCGGCCGTCGCGACGATGCTGGGCGCACCAAGCGGATCGGACTGATCGGCCAGTCGGCTGATCTCCGAGATCTCGCGGCTCCTACGCATGGAATCCCGGTCACCCGCTGGTTTGTAGAAGGATCTGTGACGGATTCGACACCGCAGGCATCGCAGTCGGAGCTATAAATAGATCGCTGGCTTGTTCGCCGGCACTGGACAATAATAACCGTGGATGTACCGTAATGCTGTTCAACTCATACTCGTTCTTGCTGCTTTACCTCCCGATAACGGCTCTGGTCTTCTTCCGGCTCGGAACCCGCAGCTCAAAATTGGCAGCTTTGTGGCTTGCTGCAGCCTCGCTATTTTTCTATGGGTATTGGAATGCCGCATACGTCGGGCTATTGTTGCTATCCATTATTTTCAACTACGGCATTGGTTTTGCGCTTGCACGAGAATGCGACCTTGGGAACGTCCAGCGCAAGAACGTGATCTTGGCGATAGGCGTGACGGCCGACCTGACACTTCTCGGTTATTATAAATACGCAAACTTTTTTCTGACTACGGCTAATGCATTGTTTTCGACTGATTGGTCACTGCAAAATATTCTGCTGCCACTGGGCATTTCGTTCTTCACCTTCACACAAATTGCCTTTCTTGTTGATACCTGGTCGGGCAAGGCCCGGGAATACAATTTCATTCACTACCTGCTATTTGTTACCTATTTCCCACATCTGATCGCCGGCCCCGTGCTGCACCACAAGGAGATGATGCCACAGTTTGCGCGTCGTGAAACATACCGACCATCCTGGGAAAATTTCGCCGTAGGACTGACCATCTTCAGCATTGGCCTATTCAAGAAAGCTGTTCTTGCCGACGGTATCTCGCCGTATGCCAACGATGCGTTTGCCCAAGCAAATGCCACCCAAAGCATGGATTTCCTGGCAGCCTGGGGCGGCGCATTGGCGTACACCGCGCAACTATACTTCGACTTCTCCGGCTACTCCGACATGGCCATTGGGCTTTCGCGGCTGTTCGGCATCGTACTGCCGCTCAACTTCAACTCGCCTTACAAGGCGACCAGCATCAGTGATTTCTGGCGCTGTTGGCACATGACTCTATCAAGATTTCTTCGTGATTATCTATACATTCCTTTGGGTGGCGACCGCAAGGGTCGCTTTCGGCGACAGGTAAACCTTATGACAACGATGCTTCTAGGTGGTCTATGGCATGGAGCTTCGTGGAATTTCGTCCTTTGGGGAGGCTTGCACGGACTGTATCTGGTGATTAACCACGCTTGGCGCTTGGCGCGCGAGCACGTATTCAGTTCCGGAGCAGCACCTGGACGCGCCGAACGCTTGGCCGGCTGGGGCATCACGTTTTTCGCCGTGGTGGTCGCTTGGGTCTTCTTCCGTGCGACGACACTGCCGGGCGCTCTGAATATGCTGAAGGGGATGTTCGGAATGCAGGGAATCAGTTTGCCTGCCGCATTTGTGCCCATGCTGGGTGGTGCAGCCGAAAGACTAAGTAACTTGGGAATTGAGTTCACGCTGGGAGGCGGCAAGCAGTTTCTTCTTACTTGGGCCTGGGACCTGGCTCTTTTGTCTATCGCCTTGTTTCTGCCAAATACTCAACAGATCATGTATCGCTACCGGCCTGGTCTTGATTTTTGTCCCGGCGAAAACGCCCGGGCTCTGGAATGGAAGCCGAGTGGCGTCTGGGCCTGCGTAGTTGCATTGATAGCAGCTGCCGGCGTTCTGTCTCTATCCCAGGCTTCTGAATTTCTCTACTACCAATTCTGATGGAAAAATACATTCGACTATGGTCTGTCGCCTTGCTGGTGACTTTATTAACCGCCATTGCGTTCAACTTCTGGGTTGACCCCTATGGTCTTTATCAGACGAACGTGGGCGCGGAGTGGAAGCCCCACGCTGCAAACCAAGGGGCTCTGATCAAACCCTACCAAGCTCTCCGTGCCGAGCCAGTTACTCTCATTCTCGGTAACTCGCGAGCCGAGATGGGATTCGACCCGGACGATCCAGCTTGGCCACAACAACTGCGTCCGGTATACAACTTGGCCCTACCGGGTAGCGGTACCCTTACCGCGAAGCGACTCTTTAACCATGTGCTGGCTGCCACCGAGCCGCGAATGATCGTACTTGGCGTTGACTTCATGGACTTTTTGGTCGCCTCGGACGCGCGTGAGGGCGACCCAGGCAAGTCAGATCGCCTGTTGGTGACGGCCGACGGGCAGCCAAATAAGTGGCGCTGGGTATCGATGCTGCACGATGGCGTATCGACCCTGGCTTCATTGGACAGTGTTCTGCACAGCTTGGATACGCTCCGTGTACAAGGCAAGACCGGCGTCGAGCATTTAACCCCGGCCGGCTTTAACCCGGGTCACAACTACTTGGCGATGGCCCGACAGGAGGGATACTTCAATTTATTCCGGCAACGAGACACAGAAAATATCCACTCGTACCAGCGCCGCCACCGGAACCTGTTCACCGGCAACTCAAGAACATCGCCAGAATTCGAAAATGTGGCAAACATCCTGAGCATGGCGCATCGCAGGCAGATTCGAGTTATCGTATTGATCTATCCCTATCACGCCCATCTGTTGGAAATACTAAGGATGACCAATTTTTCGGAACTCTTCGAGGACTGGAAGCGAAAGCTCGCCGATCTGGTCGCGAGCGAAGGGCGGGGTGACGCAACCCTGTGGGACTTCAGCGGCTACCACGAATTTGCGCGCGAGCAGGTACCCGAACGCGGTGACAGAAGCACCGAGGTCCACTGGTACTGGGAAGCAGGGCATTTCAAGAGCGTCTTGGGACATGAAATGCTTCAGCGCGTTCTTGGCAGCAGCACAGCCGACTTTGGCGTGATCCTGACACCCGAAAACGTCGAAAAGCATCTCCAGACCCAACGGATAGCAGGCGAATCGTACCGTTCGAACAATGTCAACTCTGTGCAACAACTGGAGCACGGTAAATTTGTTCTCGTGCCGGGATCAAGGTGATACGTGGCCTGTAGAATTTTTGGTCATGCGCAGGTAGTCGAAGACCAATCGGATGTTGCGGTTGAGGTGGCGCATTTTTTCGGAAATGCTGGTTTTGCCGTCGGAGAAGTGGTGCAGGATTCCGACGGCAAAGCGGCGCAGGCGTGACATGTTCTCGGGTCCGTAACCAGTCCGAATACGGCTACGGTCCTCGTCGTAGTTCCAGTCGATGACGTAGTGACAGCGGTTCTCTATCGACCAATGGCCGCGATTGATGGCGAGGATTTGCTGTGGGCTGGCCTGTTCTGGAGGGCGACTGGTGATCCCGAGAGCGATTTCGTGCGTCCGCTTGCCGCTCTTCTTGTGCAGCACTTCGCGCTCGATCAAGAACACCTGGCCGACATACGGGAAGTCGAGATAGGCGTTGAGGGCATTGCTGCACCAAATACGCCGAGTCTCGATCCGACCATGGTCAGGTGGCGAAACCGCCACGAAGTCTGCCCCCTTCCGATCCTGGAAGAGGAGCGCGATATCGGCTTGCAGTGTTGGCTGATTGCCTTTGACCGTGAAGTGATAGTGCGCCTTGCGCTCCACCAGGTAGGTCGCCAGCTTGCGCTGTGTCAGTAGCGCGTCGGCGGTGATGTCCTTGCCCTGAATATCGATCGCATCGAGCAGGGGTATGAACATCCCGATTTCATTGGTCTGCTTGAGCTCGTCCCCGCCATTTACGGGCAAGGTGCCGACTTTTTTGGGTGTGACACACGCCGGTCTGATGCCCGACCACGCTCATGATGTGTGCTTGCTGACCGTGCTCGTCATGGGCATTGCGCATGGTCTTGCCGTCGACCGCCAGACTGGGGTCGTCTTGAGCATAGGCCTTGTTCCACTGCTGACACGCTTGATCGAGCGCCATGGGATCGACACGGATCAGGACGTCACGAATGATGAACTCGCTGGGTACGCGGTAAACGCCCTTCTCGCGACGACAGCGGAAACGCTCGCGTGCTTTCGGTGTGAGGTCTTTGGCCCACCCGGCGATGGCTTTGTAGCCCCGCATTCCGCACAAGACCGCCGCCGTGGCGATGGCCAGAACGGCAGGAAGGGGGTGACGCCTTCCTTGCGCGCGCCGCGGGTAGGCGATGCCGGCAAAGAAATCGGGAAGCGTGCGCATCTGTTCGGCGGTGAGCATCATCCTGGGCGCTCCTGTGCGATAGCGGGGGTTGAGTATCGAGCGGGAAAGTTGGCCGCGAGCGTCCGCCTGCAAGGGGCGAACAAAGACAACTTTGGGCGACGTCGGGTGGGCGCTGTAGCCTTCTCGGGTGCGGCGAAAGCCTTGCGTCAGCCCCAGAGGCGTCCAGTTCGCGGCGCGATAGACGGTCCCCTGGAAGCGCGAGGGGTCCACAAAGGTCTCCAGCAGTAACAGCGGCTTCCCGAAATGCGCCTGCCAATCCTCGGCGACCCGTCGCTCGCACAGCGAGAGCACCTTGGAGCCGAGATTGGGGTAATGCCAATCGGGAAGGATCAGAAAGCGACTGTTGTTGGCGACCAGGCCCAAGCGATCGTACTGATGCCGATAGTCCCAGCCGATCCAGCGGTCACGAACGCCGCATTTCCAGGCCGCCGCAGAGAAACTCAGCAGGGCCGTCCACTTTTCGCCGTAGGTGGCCACGTACCAAAGCGTGTGCCCGATCTTCGCCAGGTCGCCCAAGTAGTGATGCTCTGCCATCAACTCCCGATAGCGAGCCTCTTCGCTCTTGCCCACCAAGCGAACACGCAATGCACCAAGAACGCTTTCCATGCGCCATTTATACGGACTTCCGGCGCAGATGTCCAGGGGGAAGAACTAACTGCTTGATTGCCCGTGCGTTGCCTGAGAGGACAAATCCACCCTGACAACTGGAGCAATTGACGCATTGAACAGCGCCCGGGGCAGAGAAGCGTTCCCGTTGTCAGCCCCCTGTGATGCGGCCTACGGCCGGACGGGCACAACCCCAACCTTTGGCTGAGGCGACCTTGAGTGGAAAGCGCGCCAAGGTACGGACGAGACGAGGCCAGTCACCACACTTCCTCAGAGCGTTTTGCTGCGGTCGCCGCTGAGAAAACCCAGCAGCGGTTCGCTGATCCCCTTGCCGAGCGCGACCACCTTGAACAGTTCGCCCATCTCCGCCGGTGAGACGAGTTTGTTTACCGCACTGGCCAGTGGCAGGTAGCGCAATGGCTCATCAGCCGGCGTTCGTGCCAGCACTTCGGTCAGCCCGCAGTTGAACAGGAAGCTCGCCTGCGTGCTGTAGCCGAGCAGTTCCAGGCCGGCCGTGCAGCCGCTGTCGACGACAGCAGTAAAATCGACGTGCGCGGTGATGTCCTGCAGACCCGGCAGGTAGAAAGGCTCGGGATGCGCGTGCTGACGATAGTGGCACATCAGCGTCCCGGTAGCGCGCTGCCAGTGGTAATACTCGCGCTGCGGAAAACCGTAGTCGATCAGCAGCAAGGCGCCGCGGCCGACAATCGCGGCGCACGCAGCGACCCAGGCGGCGGCCGTCAGCGAGATCTCACTCAGGTAGCCTGCCGGCAGCGCGCACTCGGCGGCCAACGCTTGCGCGCGTTCGAGCAAGTAGCCGCTGGCCGGGCGGTCGACCCAGGTGAACTGCCCAGAATCCCTTGATACGCCGCGCTCGGCGATTCCCGAGCCGTCCCAGACCAGCAGCTGCACCGGCATCGCATCGAGGACTTCATTGGCCAGCAGCAGCCCGTCAAAATGTTCGGGCAAACTTTCCAGCCAGCTGACGCGGCCGAGCAGATGCGGGACTCTGCTGGCAATCGCCTGGCGTTGCCGCGCCTGCAGCGCGCCGGACAGTTCGAGGATGCTGTAACGCTCGGGCAGCGCGTCGCGTCGCTCGAGTTCCAACAGCAGGTCGACCGCCAGTTGGCCGCTGCCAGCGCCAACTTCGAGCAATTGCGGCGCGCTCAAGGCCATGATCTGCGCGACCTGCGCGGCGAGCGTCTGCGCAAAGATCGGGCCGAGTTCCGGTGCTGTGACGAAATCGCCAGCCGAGCCAAACTTGTGGGCGCCACCTGCGTAGTAGCCCTGTCCCGGTTCGTAAAGCGCCAGGTTCATGAAACGATCGAAGCCGATCCAGCCGCCAGCCGCGGCAATTTCCCCGGCGATCCGGCCGGACAGCGCCGTGCTGCAGGCGAGTGCGTCGCGGCCTGGCGCGGGCAATTGCGCGCGCTTGATCAGCTCTAGCTCAGCAGGCCGGGCGCTGGACGTTCTAGTCCTCGCCGATCTCGAAGCAGACCTGACCGTACAGGTCAGGGCGCGCCGTCGCCAGCCAGTGTTCGGCCTCGGAGCGGGCGCGCTCCGGGGTCGCCGCGCGCAAGGCGACGAATTGCGGACGGCCATCGTCTTGCGGCCATTCAAGGCTGTAGGAAGCGAAACCAGCGCGTCGCTGCAGGTGAATCTTGCGGGTCAGACTCGGCAACTCGCGACGCAGCTCGGCAGAAAGGTCGTCAAGTGGCCGCAAGCGAAAGCGCGGCCCTTTGCCCTGATGCTGAACAACGCACTCCTGCAGATCGGCGACTTCCTCAATGATCTGCCAGTCGCTGCAGCCTTCGATGATCGCGCCCAGCGCTAGCCCGGCTTCGTCGCGAATGATCTCGGCGCTGACCTGATAACTGCTTGTCGTATTTTCGAGGAGCTCGTGCCAGGGCAGGCCGTGACGCGTTGGCGGCGGAAACGGCAAGGCGTGTTTGCCCTGGCGGATGCGAGCGAACAGCGATGACCTCCTGACGTCTTCCAGGTCGATTCTGGGAAACGCCGAACGCGGTTGCGAGCGAAAGCTGCCGGCACCCATGTAGCCGACGTCCCACAGGGTTCGCAGCCATTCGGCGGTGTCCAGAGCAAGCTGCGCCATCCGCCCGTCAAACTCGCCTTCACCGCTGGCTCCCTCGTCGCGCTTACCGGCTTGCTGAACGAGCAATTCGGCCTCGGCTGCGCGCGCGCGCAGCAGCTCCTGCAGCAGGCGCTCAACCCATTCGGCATCACTGCTCGGTAGCTCGGCGACGCGCTCGGCCAGAATCAGCAGATCATCAGCGTCCAGTGGCTTGTCAATCGTACTCATCACGGATTTCCGAATGTCAACCGTTCGCAGTTTAACGCGGCGGCGGCGGGATGGGTTGTTTTTCCCGATCTGGATGCAAAAATCCGATAAAATCAAGTTCTTGTTGAATCTGGCCTGGAACTGGCGATGAACAGGAAGACGATATTGGTGACCGGCGCTGCCAAACGACTGGGCAGCGCAATCGCCCGCGAGTTGCACGCGACCGGTGCCAACGTCATGCTGCACTATCGGCAGGCGGCGACGGCGGCCGAAGCGCTGGTCGACGAGCTGAATTCGATCCGGGAATCGTCAGCGGCGTGCCTGCAGGCCGACCTGCTGGATGTCGGCGCCTTGCCGCAGCTGGTCGCCGACACGGTGTCCTGCTTCGGTAGCCTGGATGCGCTGGTGAATAACGCGTCAAGCTTCTTCCCGACGCCGTTCGGCGAAATCGACCTGGCGACCTGGGACGACTTGATCGGCAGCAACCTGAAAGCCCCCCTGTTTCTGACCCAGGCCGCCGCGCCACACCTGCGGGCGGCGCGCGGCGCGGTGGTTAACATCACCGACATTCATGCCGAACGTCCGCTCGCCGGCTATCCACTGTATTGCGCGGCGAAAGCCGGGCTGCTTGGTCTGACCCGCGCGCTGGCTATCGAACTGGCGCCGCAGGTACGCGTCAACGCGGTTGCGCCGGGGCCAATCCTGTGGCCGGACAGCGGCGATTTCGACAGCGCAGCGCGCCAGGAGATCGTCGCCCACACCCTGTTGCAACGCGCCGGTTGTCCGCAGGACATCGCCCAGGCGGTGCGCTACCTGATCGAGGACGCGGCCTACGTTAGCGGCCAGGTCATCAATGTTGATGGCGGCCGCACCGCGCATCTGTAATCGCTCAAACTGTACGAGAGGGTCCCGGTGGAACAATCAAACACCCTGCAGCGCCTGCGCAAACGCCTGGAGAGCAAGGCTGGCAAGGCGATTGCCGACTACAACATGATTGAGGATGGGGACACTGTTCTGGTCTGTATTTCGGGAGGCAAGGACTCCTACACCCTGTTGTCGGTGCTGCTGGCACTGCGCGAACGAGCGCCGGTCGATTTCCGCTTGATCGCCATGAACCTCGACCAGAAGCAGCCTGGTTTCCCGGCAGACGTGCTGCCCGCTTATCTGGCGACGATCGGCGTCGATTTCCGGATCGTCGAGCAGGACACCTACTCGGTCGTCAAGAGCAAGATCCCGGAAGGCAAGACGACCTGCTCGCTGTGTTCTCGCCTGCGCCGCGGCGTCATCTATCGTACCGCCAAGGAGCTTGGCGCCAACAAGATCGCTCTTGGCCACCATCGCGACGACATCGTCCATACGCTGTTTCTCAATCTCTTCTTTGCCGGTCAGCTCAAGGCCATGCCACCCAAACTGGTTACTGACGACGGCGCGCATGTGGTCATCCGACCGCTGGCGTATTGCAGCGAGAAGACTATCGCGCGTTTCGCGCGCGGCATGGCCTACCCGATCATTCCTTGCAATCTGTGTGGCTCGCAGGACAACCTGCAGCGTCAGAAGATCCGCGAAATGATGGCCGACTGGGACCAGCGCTTTCCCGGGCGCACTGAGGTGGTTTTTTCTGCGCTGCAGAAAATCGTGCCGTCGCACCTCGCCGACTCTGCCTTGTTCGACTTCAAGGGCCTGCGCCCGGGCAAGGATCTGGCGACGATGGCGGGTGGCGATGCGGTGTTCGACCCACCCGCGCAGTATGGAAACTGGCCGTCGTTCGCCGGCTTGCCGCTGGCGGTGCTGCCCTGATGAACGGCACGGCCATTGACCACGATCGAGCGCCTGCTCGAATACCGGCACGGCGTTTGCCCCGGGCCAGCGGCAGCTCAGCGGCGAGGCTCGCCGGATGAGCGGTAAGGAAAGAATGCTGTCGGTACTCGCTGCGGCGGTCGATGGCAGCTCGCGATTGTTCGAAAAACGTGGTGGCGCCGAGGCCTCACACGCCGTCGAACGCTATCGCAAACGGATGACCCGTGCGATCGACGCTTTTCGCGGCCGCGTCCTGCGGACCAGTCGTGATGAAATCATCGCCGCCTTCGAACACGCCGACGAGGCGTGTCAGGCGGCGATCGCCATGCACCAACGGGTCGTCGACTTGCCGCCCGTTTCCGGTATCCAGCTGGCGATCCGGATTGGCTTCCAGCACGGACCACTGTTCGAGGACGGCGCCGAACTCAGCGGTAGCGGACTGCTGGTCGCCGAAACTCTGGCCGGACTGGCCACCGCCGGGCAGTCGCTAACCAGCGGTGCGACCCGAGCGCTGCTGTCGCCGCAGCTGCGCTTGTCGACCCGCGGCGTCGAACCGGCCGCGGCCAAGCGAGCAGATCTGGCGGGCGAGCACGAGCTGTTCGAAGTACTCTGGATCGAGTCGAAGGTGGCCGGCAAGGCGATCATCGAGACGCCGGCGTTGGCGCCGCCCCCGGTGGCAAAGCCGGCGTCCGCGCCAACGCCGAACAAGGAACGCAGCTTACGCTTGTGTGTGCGCTATGGCGGGCAGGTGAAGCTGCTGGACAAGATCCGACCGCGCGTGGTGATGGGGCGGGATGCCGCCTGCGAGATCACCATTCGCGACCGTCGTGCGTCTCGCCAGCACGCGCGCATCGAGCGGCGTGGCGAGTGTTTCGTCCTCAGTGATCTCAGTACCAATGGCACATTCGTGACCGTGAACGGCGAGCAGGAGCTATTTCTGCGCGGTGAGGAGTTTGCTCTGCGCGGTAGCGGCATCATTGCCTTTGCGGCATCGGCGAACAGCCCCGAGGCTGACATCGCCGAGTTCGAGCATCTTTGACCGATCCGCGTACAGCGGCTGCCGAAGCTCTGTGCGCGTTTCGCCGGCGGACCAGCGAGGGCTGAGCGCGCGACCGCGACGGCTGCCCGCGAACGCGTCAGCTGAACGGCAAGGCGCGCGCCAGCACCAGCAAGGTGACTTGCGCGGCGCCGCAGCGCTTGACGGTCAGCGCCAGTTCGTTCAGCGAAGCGCCGGTAGTCATCACATCGTCGACCAGCAGCAAGCGCTGGCCAGTGAAGTCTGCCTCGCAGTGGAAGGCGCCACGGACGTTCTTCGCGCGCTCGCGCCAGGGCAGATCGGCCTGCGCGGCGGTGTGGCGAATTCGCCGGCAGCTGCGCGCGTCGATCGGCGTTCGCCAGGCCTTGCTGACCGGACGTGCCAGCTCCAGCGCCTGGTTGAAGCCTCGTCCGCGCAGGCGCGAAGGGTGGAGCGGCAGCGGCACGATCAGATCGGCCTGGCTGGCGGCAGCCAGCGCGGCCAGCTGTTGGCCAAAGTAGTCGCCGAGAACGAGGCGATGTCCGTACTTGAAAGACTGGATCAGCTTGTCGAGCGGGAAATCGTAACGAAAGGCAGCCAGCGTCAGGTCGTAATGCGGTGGCTTGGCCAGGCAGCGACCACAGCTTTCGCCGTTTGCCGTCGGCAGCGCACAGCGACGACAACGTGCTTCCGGAAGGCGCGGCAATTCGGCTTCGCAGGCTGGGCAAATAACGCGGCTACCGCTGACCGCCGCGCACAGCAGGCAGTCCTGCGTCAGCAGTCGCGCGCACGAGCTGCGGACCAGTCTGGCAGTTTGAGTTAAGATTGGCATCCCTGACGGGCTCGCGACAAATCGATGACGACGGGCCTCACCTTACCCCAACCCATAGGTCTCGCCCATGAATGCAATTCCTCAAGCTGCCACACTCACCCCGGAGCGTTCGCCATCAACCGTTACAGCAGCACGCTGGAGTGTCGCCGAAGTTGAGGCACTTTACCAGCTGCCTCTGATGGATCTCCTCTACCGCGCCCAGCAGGTGCACCGCGAAAACTTCAACGCCAACGAGATTCAACGCTCGACGCTGCTGTCGGTCAAGACCGGCGGATGTTCCGAGGACTGCGGCTACTGCTCGCAAGCGGCGCGCTACAGCACCGGCACCGAGCGTGAAGCCTTGCTGCCTCTCGACGAAGTAATCGCCGCGGCGCAGGCGGCCAAGGACAAGGGCGCCTCGCGCTTCTGCATGGGCGCCGCCTGGCGAGGTCCGAAAGACAAGGACCTGGCCAAGGTCACCGAGATGATTCGCACGGTCAAGGAGATGGGTCTGCAGACCTGCGTCACGCTGGGCATGCTCAAGGACGGCCAGGCCAACGAACTCAAGGAAGCCGGCCTCGACTACTACAACCACAATCTCGATACCGATTCGTCGTTCTACGGGCAGGTGATCACCACCCACAAGCATGCCGATCGGATCGACACCCTGGGGCAGGTGCGCCAAGCGGGGATCAAGGTCTGCTCCGGCGGTATCATCGGCATGGGTGAGTCGCGCAAGAACCGTGCGGCGCTGATCGTCCAGTTGGCAAACCTCAATCCGCCGCCCGAATCGGTGCCGATCAACAATCTGGTGCCGATTCCCGGTACACCGATGGCCAACGTCGAGCGGGTCGACAGCTTCGAGTTCGTACGCACGCTGGCCGCCGCACGGATCACCATGCCGACCAGTTTTGTCCGCCTGTCGGCCGGCCGGCAGGAGATGTCCGATGAACTGCAGGCACTGTGTTTTCTGGCCGGCGCCAATTCGATCTTCTACGGTGACAAGCTGCTGACTACCGGCAATCCGGAAGCAGACCGCGACGAAGCGCTGTTCGAGCGGCTCGGACTGCAGCCAATCTAGTCGATGCGGCCTCCAGGACCGCAAGCGGTGCGCTGGCCGTGCCACAGCCAGCGCGGCGACGGCGGTCGCCCAGCTTCAGGCCAGGCTTTGCCGCTGCCGATGGCGCGCGCCAGCCGTCGTTCATGAAGACGTCGGCACCCTTCGTCGATCAGCGTCAGGTGCGCCGGAATTTTGCCCGCGCCGCGCGCACCTACGACGAGGTGGCGGTCCTGCAGCGCGAAATCGGCAGCCGCATGCTGGAACGACTCGACTACGTACGCATCGAGCCGAAATGCGTTCTCGACCTCGGTTGCGGCACCGGCGCCAGCCTGACGGCGCTGCACCAGCGCTACCCCGACGCGCTGCTGATCGGCGCCGATCTCAGCGCGCCGATGCTGCAGATGAGCCGAGCACAGCGCTCACGACTGCGCTGGTTGCTGCCCTTCGTGCGCGGCCATCGCGCACCGCTGGTGGTGACCGACGCGGCTTCGCTGCCGTTCAAGCCGCAATCAATCGGCCTGCTCTGGTCAAACCTGATGCTGCACTGGCTGGACGACCCGCTGGCGGCATTTCGCGAGGCCTACCGGCTCCTCGAGGTCGGCGGCTTGCTGATGTTCTCGGCCTTCGGACCAGACACCCTGAAGGAGCTGCGCGCCAGTTTCAGCGATGGCCAGATCCACACCCAACGCTTCACCGACATGCACGACTACGGAGATATGTTGCTTGAGTGTGGCTTTGCCGATCCGGTGATGGACGCCGAGGTGCTGACCATGACCTATCCCGGACTCGATGAGCTGCTCGCCGATCTGCGCCAGAGCGGCTCGGCGTGCGCCATGCAGGCACGCCGCCGGGGGCTGAGCGGGCGGGCGCAGTGGGCGGCGGCGCGCGCGGCGTATGCCCGACTGGCGTGCGACGGTCGTTTGCCGGCGACGATTGAAGTGGTTTACGGCCACGCCTGGAAAGCGCAGCCGAAAGCGCTCGCCGACGGGCGGGCGATTGTCCGTTTCAATCCGCAGCAACGTGGTCGCTGAGGCGGCAACAAGCAAGCCTCCACTCCGGCGCGGCGTGCTCTCGCGAGACGCCGCGCGGATCAGCCGTCGCGCCGGCCGCTCAAGCGCTAGCGGAAGAACTCTTCGAGGCGGACAAAAACCTCGTGCTCGGCGCCGTGCCGGCGTACCGCCAGGACGTCCTCGAGCTTTTCCACCTGCTTGACCATCTGCTCGAGGCGTTGCTCCTCATTGACCAGCAGCCAGATGCGACTGGTCACGCCGCTACCCACCGGCATCACCAGAATGCCTTCGACGTTGTAGGCCCGGCGAGAAAACAGGCCGACAACGTGCGACATGACGCCGGCGTGATTGTTGACGTCCAGTTCGAGCACCGTGCGAGCGACCGCCTGGTTTTCCATTCGTGAAATCGAGTTCATTCGTTCAACCTCCGATCATGTCCTTGTTGGCGGCACCCGGCGGCACCATCGGCAACACCTGTTCGTCGATGGCGATGCTGGCGTGGATCAGCATCGGGCCGCGGCTCGACAGTGCCTTGGCCAGCGCCGCGCGCGGATCGCTCTCCTGGTCGAGATCGATGGCGGCTACCCCGAAGCCCTCGGCAAGCCTGACGAAGTCGGGCATGCCCTTGAACTTCGAGGCGTAGATACGTTCGCCGTAGAACATCGTCTGTTGCTGGAAAACCAGGCCGAGAGACGAATTGTTCATCAGCACGATCTTGACGTTGACGCCCTCTTCGGCGGCGGTGACCAGTTCCTGGATGTTCATCAGAATGCTGCCGTCACCGCTGAAGCAGACCACCGTCCGCTGCGGCTCGGCGAGCGCTGCACCGATCGCCGCCGGCATCCCAAAGCCCATCGTGCCAAGGCCGCCGGAAGTCAGCCATTGCCGCGGCCGACGCAGCGGGTACGCTTGCGCCACCCACATCTGGTGCTGACCGACGTCGGTAGTGATCGTCGCTTGATCGTCTAGGCAATCGGCGACGGCGCGGATCAAGCCGTAGGGCGTGCGCGGGTCGTCGATCCCCGGCAGGCGCAGCGGATGCGCCGCCTTCAGGCTGGCCACGCGCGCCAGCCAGGGCAGGCGCTGCTGCGTCTCGACACGCGGCGCAAGCAACTCCAGGACCGCCTGCACGTCGCCGGCGATACCGACGTGCGCGGTCTTGATTTTGTCCAGCTCCGAGGGGTCGATGTCGATATGGACAATCTTCGCTTGCGGACAAAAGCCTGCCACCTTACCCGTCGCGCGGTCGTCGAAGCGTGCGCCAACGGCGATCAGCAAATCGCACTCGTCGAGCGCCAGGTTGGTGTAGCGCGCGCCATGCATGCCGAGCATGCCCAAGGACAAGGGATGGTCGACGGACATCGCGCCAAGCGCCATCAAGGTCATCACCGTCGGCAGCGCGGCTTTTTCGGCCAGGGCCACGGCGCCATCGCTGGCACCCGAGTGCACGACCCCGCCGCCGAGGTAAAGAATCGGTCGCGCGGCGTCGTTGATCATTGCCGCCGCGATGGCGATCGCTGCCGCGGCTGGCGCAGGAAGCGCCGCGGCGACGCCCGGTTCTGGCCACTCGCCGACTTCGACCAGCTGATTCTGGACGTCCTTCGGGATGTCGATCAGGACCGGCCCGGGGCGACCCGAGGCGGCGATCTGAAAGGCGCGCGGGATCACTTCCAGCAGATCGTCGGCGCTACCAACCAGAAAGTTATGCTTGGTGATCGGGATACTCAGGCCGTAGGTATCGACTTCCTGGAAGGCGTCGGTACCAATCATCGCGCGCGGCACCTGCCCGGTGATGGCCACCAGCGGGATCGAGTCGAGCTTGGCATCGGCAATCGCCGTCAGCAGATTGGTCGCTCCCGGACCCGAAGAAGCCAGACATACCGCCGGCACACCGCTGGCGCGAGCCATGCCCTGGGCGATGAAGCCGCCGCCCTGCTCGTGGCGGGCCAGGACGTGATGAATCAACGCCGACTGCGACAAAGCGTCATAGATCGGCAGAATCGCGCCGCCCGGGATGCCGGCGAGAATGCGAACGCCCTGTCGTTCGAGGAGGCGTACGACAATCTGTGCGCCAGTGAGTGTTTCGGGTGCTTGCTTGGACAAGGGATTCTCCTTCAAAAAAATTGCTGCGATCGCCAGGCGGTGGTCCACAAAAGCAAAACCCCCGCCGGCTTGCACCGGCGGGGGTTTCTGGAATCTGCTGTCGCTTGTTGTGCTTCGACTTATCTTCTTCCGGCCCTCGACGGTACCTCTGGTAGTACGCGTACGACAACGCCTACTACCCCTACCGAGCGGCGATCGACGGCCACCAGCAGCGCAACTGCTGCAGGCTGAAAGGCACCAAGGTCGTCGGAGAGCGGCATCGTTATCGGCTCGAAGTCACGAAAGCGGAGCGCCAATTAGAACCGAGCACAGAGAAAAACGCAAGGCCACTGATTGCCGGCGACTGCCAGCCTGACGACGGACAGCTTGCCCGCGCGGCGTTTCGTGATGCCCGCCGTCGCGCGTCGCAGACCCGCTCAAGGTCGCTCGTGCGACTCATCAGGCGCCGCATCGGTAGCCGGCTCGCCTGGCGTTCCGGTGGGGCACGGCAAGGACCGCACCTGGCCTGGAGCATGCGCCGACAACCTGCGACCAACCTGAAAACTGGCAATCAGAATCAGCGCCGACGACGCCAGTACGACCAGCATGATCGATCCATTGAGGTAGCTCGGCAGCGAAAAGGCTTCCCGGACGTGCAGAAACAGCAGCACGGTGATCAGGCCACGCGGTGCGATCCACGTCAAGGGCGCAGCCGCCGCCGCGCCCAACAGCAAACGGAGCATCGCCCAGCGACTGGCAAAGATGACCGTCAACACCAGCGCCGCGGCTATCCACGCCGCTGGCGAAGCGAGGTCGGACAGGTCGGTCCAGTAACCCAGAAGCACGAAGAAAAAACCGCGGACCACAAAGGTCAACTCGACCACCAGGGTCCTGAATTCGGACAGGGTCGATTCGTAATCGCTGCTGATCCACGATCGGAACGGCCGGAAGCGACAAAGCAACGATGGCTTGTTCAGCAGCAGGCCAAGGAACAAGACCATGATCAGGGGTGAGAGGTGCAGCAGCTCACCAGTCGCGTAAAGCGCAAACAGACCCGCCAGCAGCGGCACGAAGCGGATCGGCCCAGACACGCGCAGCAGCAGCACCATCAGCGCCAGGGCGCAAAGCATCGACAGCAGCAGTGACAGGACACCGCCGCCCAACAGCGCCAGGACCGCGCCCTTGACGCTGCCGTCCGAATGCAGCAGCGAAAAGAATACGAGGACGCCGATGATGTCCGACATTGAACTCTCGTAAATGATGAACTCGCGCGCTTTGGGCGGCAGGAAGCTGCTGCCGGGAATCGCTACGGCGCTGCTGATCACTGCCACCGAAGTCGCCAACAGGACAGCCTGCACGGCGCTGAGACCGAGCACCAGGCGGCCGACGGCGGCGAAGGCGAGAACGCAGACGACGTAACCGGCGGTCGACAGAAAGAGGGTCGCGCCGATCAGCCGCAAGCGCTGGCGCCGCAGTTCGATGTCCAGGGCACCTTCCAGCACGATCAGCACCAGGCCGAGGGTGCCGACAATGGGTACCAGCGTGCCGGCCCAACCAAGCGTCACGCCGATCGAGTCCAACATCGGCCGCGCCAGGAGACCGCTGGCTACCAGCACGATTACCGAGGGCACTCCCCACAGCCGGCACAGGCGCTCGACACCGAACACGATGAGCAGGAAAATGGAAGCGCTGAGGATGGTGGGATAAGTCATGGATCGATTCGAGGGACAACGACTAGCCGCGGCTCGGTGGGCAGGGAAACGTGACGCCGACGGTCCACGAGAGCGCGGTAGCGGATATGATTTGGCGACGCCACGGCAAAGGCCGTCGCTGTCGCCCGGCAAGCCGAGGCAACGCAAAAGGGCTGTGCCGCAGACAGTATCAAGCGATGAGCATTGCCGACACCGAGAGTCGCACTTGGCGTCGCTGGCGTCGAGGCGAGCTTGCCGTTGAACGAGCTGGAATTGCCCGCGGCAGCAAGCGTAAACCACCGCCAACCGCGAGGATGTCAACGCGTCGGATGCGCCGCGGCGGCAGCCCAATGCCGCCGCCACGACCGCCAGGCCGCATCAAACAGGGCCGCGTCAATTCAGATTACAGCCTGACCACAGCAGGCGGCGCAACTAGTCCGGGAGAATGGGCTCAGAAATCGCCGAGCCGCTGATGTACTTTCCCAACTGCTCGATGATGAACTGCTGCGCGCTGATCGTTTCCTTGACCACGTCGCCGATGGAAACGACGCCAACTACTTGGCGATCCTCGCCGAGAACCGGTAAATGGCGGAAGTGCCGTTCAGTCATGATCGCCATGCACTCGTCGACGGTCCGGTCGAGCGTCACGCATAGCACCTTGTCACTCATGATGTCGCGCACCCGAGTCTCTTTCGACGACTTGCCGAAGAGAATCATCTTGCGTGCATAATCTCGCTCCGAGAATATGCCGAGCAACTGTCCATCGTCAATCACCAAGACCGCGCCGACGTTGTGCTCGGCCATCACTTCCAGGGCTTTGAAAACTGCGTCGTCCGGCGAAACAGTTACCAGCGGCCCGCTCTTGCTGTCGAGGATTTGCCTGAGTGTCGTCATGGAGCATCCTTTCCGGTCATCAAGTGACCTTCACCATACTAGAACGTCTGCCGCGCCTTGCCAAGCTGTCTGGTGGCCGGTCTGCCGAGCACCAGCAGCGAACCCCGCCGCCGGATTCCCTTACCCGGGCAGCCTCTAGCGCAGACCGGCAACGTATTCCGCGACCGCATGTATCTGAGGGTCCGACAGCTTGCCCGCGATAACGCGCATCATTTTTTCCGAATCGTTGGCCCGCTCGTGGCTTCGGAAGGCCATCAACTGACTCACCGTGTACTCTGCGTACTGGCCAGCCAGCCGTGGATACTGCACCGGCAGGCCGGCACCGTTCGGGCCGTGGCAACCGGCACACGCCGGAATACCCTTGTCGAAGTCGCCCTTGCGCCACAACGCCTGGCCTTCAGCCAACAGCTTCTCATCCTTGGCCACCGACGGTTTCATTTTTTGCTGCGAGAAATACACCGACAGGCTCTTCATGTCCTCGTCGGACAGCGCCGCAACCATGCCGCCCATGATCGGGTTGCTACGCAGCGGCGGTTTCCCATCCACGGACTGGAAATTGCTGAGCTGCTTGTAGAGGTACTCGGAAAATTGTCCGGCAAGGATCGGATTGGGCGCTGCCGGGCTGTTTCCGTCGGCACCGTGGCAGCCAACACAAACGCCCTCGGCAATCTCCTTGCCTTTGGCTGGGTCAACCGTGGCTTTCGCCGGTTCTGATGCGAGGGCGGGAAAACTGGCGGCCAGGAGAACCGCAAGTGCCATTGTACGAATCATGTCCAAACTCCCATTGACAACGATGACTTATCTTTGGCCGGAGATAGCAGGCAACAAACCTGATATTCTATATCAGTTTGCCATCTGCACGTGCCTGTCCCATCCTCTCTCGGGTTCCTCGATGCCGCTCTTTCAAAAAGCCGTTTTCAGCACGACCGTCGCCGACTTGCGCGATCTGCCGACCGATTCACGGTGCGAAGTCGCGTTCGCCGGGCGCTCGAACGCCGGCAAGTCTTCGGCGATCAACACGCTAGCCAATCACACCAGGCTGGCCTTCGTCTCCAAGACCCCGGGACGCACCCAGCATTTGAACTATTTCCTGCTCGACGAAGGCAAGTACTTCGTCGACCTGCCAGGCTATGGTTTCGCCAAGGCGCCAGAGGAAATCCGCAGCCAATGGGAAGGTTTGCTGGCGCCGTACCTGCGCTATCGCGAAGCGCTCTGCGGTCTGGTCCTGATCATGGACAGTCGCCATCCCCTCACCGAACTCGACCTGCAGATGCTCGGCTGGTTCGCCGCGACCGGCAAGCCGATCCACGTCCTGCTGACCAAGGCCGACAAACTTAACCGCCAGCAACAGGCGCTGACGGTTCGCGAGGTGCAAACGGCGCTCACGGAAATCGGCAGCAACTGCACCCTGCAGCTGTTTTCGAGTCTGAAGAAGTCGGGAGTTCAGGAGGCCGAAGCAGTCCTCGGCGCATGGCTGGGCCTGGCCAGCAAGGAAGAGCGGTCGCCGAACACCACTACAGCGAGCGCGAAGACCGCCGGCCCGAAGAAGCGCAGCGCCATCGGCTGGAGCGCGCGCCGCTCTGGCAGCACTGGCAACTGACCGCCAAAAAAAAGCCCCCGGCAAAGGGGGGGCCGGGGGCAATATGCCTTACAGGAATAAGGCACCCGCTCAGGGAGGTGAAGCGGGGGATGGCCAGGCCATCCGTAGCTTAGGGGCCAGGCGATTGCCGATAGTTCCCGCAGCGATCGTTATTTTTACCAACTGTCTCTACCTGATGCGAAGCGAACACCATGAACTGCACCGCAAGCTTCCCCGATACGCGCATGCGTCGCATGCGCCGCGACGAATTCTCGCGCCGCCTGATGCGCGAATCGCGCCTGACCGCCGATGACTTGATTTACCCGGTGTTCGTCCTCGACGGCAGCAAGCGCCTCGAACCGATCGCCTCGATGCCCGGCATCGAGCGGCAAAGCCTGGACCTCTTGCTGAAAACCGCCGAGCACGCTCTGACGCTGGGCATCCCCGCTCTGGCCCTTTTTCCGGTCATTGACGCTGCCGGCAAGACGCCGGGCGCCGAAGAGGCCTACAACCCCGATGGCCTGGTACCACGCGTGGTCAGCGCACTGAAGAAAGAGTTTCCCGAGCTCGGCGTGATTACCGACATCGCGCTCGATCCCTACACCAGCCATGGGCAAGACGGTCTGATCGACGCCCAGGACCGCGCGGCTTATGTGCTGAACGATGAAACACTCGAAGTCCTCGCGCGGCAAGCGCTGGTGCATGCTCAAGCGGGCGCCGATGTCGTCGCACCTTCGGACATGATGGACGGTCGGGTCGGCCGCATTCGCCGTGAACTTGACGCAGCAAAGCAGGTGCATACGCGCATCCTGGCGTACTCTGCCAAATACGCTTCAAGTTTTTACGGCCCCTTCCGCGACGCCGTAGGTTCGGCTGGCAACCTTGGCAAAGGCAACAAGCACACTTATCAGATGGACCCGGCCAACAGCAACGAAGCGCTGCGCGAGGTCGCACTTGACCTAGCCGAAGGTGCCGACATGGTGATGGTCAAGCCGGGGATGCCTTACCTCGACATCGTCCGCCGCGTCAAGGACGAGTTCAAGGTGCCGACCTATGTCTATCAGGTCAGTGGCGAATACGCGATGCTCAAAGCAGCAGCCCGGAATGGCTGGCTGGACGAAAAAGCGTGCGTTCTCGAGAGCCTGCTGGCCTTCAAACGCGCCGGTGCCGACGGCATTCTGAGCTACTTCGCGTTGTCGGCAGCCGCGTGGCTCAAGGCGTCCGGGTGAGGCCCGGCAGCCGCTCGCGGGCGCTGGAATAGCCGCTGTGACGGGCTTTCAACGAGCCGGTAGAGCAGGCCGCCGGCCGCCAGGCTAGCCAGCCAGGCGGTGATTACGCCGGCCATATTGACCCACGGATCGGTAGACGCGAAGCGGGCGAAGAGACCGTTGACAAGCAGGCAGATCGGGAAGTGGATCAGGAAGACCGAATAAGAGATCTGCGCAAGATAGGCGATCACGCGCGACCTCGGCCAGCTCTCCAGAAAACCGTTGCGGCGCGCCAAGCCGAGCGCCAAGGCCGCAAACAGCGCTACAGCGATGCGTGAGCGGTAGTCAAACAGCAGCGCTGCGGCCACCGCGGCGAAGATCAGCAGCAGCCAGCCGGCCGCGCGCTGCGGGTTGGTCGACCAGTAAGTCAGCGCGCCCAGCGCGTAGGCGCCGAAGAAGTACAAGGCCCAGACGTCCCACTCCGAATGACGATTGAAGTGGTACAAGGACGCCAGCGCCAGCGTCGCCACCAGCACGACGCCGACGACGGCGATCCGGGCGCCACCGCCGACGCTTCCCCGTGCCAGCCACAGCGTGCCGAGCAAGAGCGCAAACAGCTGAAAGTCGATAGCCACGTACCAGGCTCCCGCCGACAGTCCCTCGTAACCGAGAACGCCCTGCAACAGCAGCGCGTGCGCAATGAATTGCGGCAAGGTCGGCGGGCCGGGAATCGACTCATGGACCATCAGCGAGCGAGCGATAGCCGCACAAACGATACCGATCAGGACCGCGGCCAGGTAGGGCATGACCAGCTTCAGGTAACGCTTCTTCAACAACAACAGCGGCTGCGGCGCGCGCAGCGTGCCGGCGGGAGCAAGGCTCTGGGCGGCGAGGAATCCGGCAATCACCAGAAACAATTGCACGGCGCTGCGTGCATCCTGACTCAGCCAGGAGAACAGAGCAGGCGTCAAGGCGTAGGCGTGGTCGGACATTGGTCCGTAAAAAGCCAGGTGGTGCAGGATAATCAACTGCAAGGCTGCCGCCTTCAGCGCATCAACAAACGGCAACCGTGACCTTGTTTCAGCCATTTTTGCTCAGCCCTCGAGGAAACGTTTTTGGTAGTCGTCGAGGGGCATCGGCCTGCCGCACAGGTAACCCTGCATCTCGTCGCAATCTTCGTCAGCCAGGAATTGCCGCTGCGCCTCGGTCTCGACGCCTTCGGCGATGACCGTCAGCTGCAGGCTGTGGGCCAGCGCAATGACCGCTCGGCTGATCGCCTGGTCTTCGACGTCCGCCGGCAAGCCACGGACGAAGCTCTGGTCAAGTTTCAACTTGTTCAGCGGCAGCCGTTTCAGGTAGGCGAGCGACGAATAGCCAGTGCCAAAGTCGTCGATCACCAGGCTGAGCCCCATCGCCCGCAAATTGTCGAGAACCTGGACGCTGCTCTCGGCATGACTCATGATCGCGCTTTCGGTGATCTCCAGCTCAAGAAACTGCGCTGGCAGTCGCGACACGTCGAGCGTCTTGCGGGCCGTTTCCTGGATGCGGCCGCGCGCAAATTCGACGCCGGAAACGTTGACCGACAGGACCCCCGGCCGCAGGCCGGCGTTGACCCACGCCGCCCACTGACAGCAGGCCGTACGCTGAACCCATTCGCCAATCGGCACGATCAGTCCCGATTCCTCGGCCAGCTTGATGAATTCCCCAGGCATCACCAGTCCCTGCTCGGTGTGCTGCCAGCGCACCAGCGCCTCGGCACCGACCACTTTGCCGGTGCTCAGCGAAAACTGTGGTTGCAGGAAGACGCGCAGCTCGTCACGCTCGATCGCCCGTCGCAGGTCGGTCTCCATTTGCAGACGCGCCAGCAACGACTGCGTCAGTTCCTTGGTGAAAAACTCATAAGCGTTACGGCCGCGCTCCTTGGCCCGGTACATGGCGACGTCGGCATTCTTCATCAAGGTTTCGGCGTCGTCGCCATCCTCAGGAAAAAGGCTGATGCCGATGCTGGCGCCAATGAAAAACTCTCGCTCGACGGTTACCGGTGAATTCTGCAGCGAGTTGAGAATCTTGTCGGCGACGTTCGAGACGGCGCTGGGATCGACCACGTCTTCGATGATGATCAGAAACTCATCGCCGCCCAGCCGACCGACGGTGTCGGCTTTGCGCATCAGTCGGCTGACGCGTTGCGCGACTTCGCAGAGAACGAGGTCGCCAATGTGATGACCGAGGGTATCGTTGATATTCTTGAAGCGGTCGAGGTCGATGAACAGGACCGCCAGCCCCTTCTTGTCGCGGTGCGCGCGTTGCAGCGCCTTGCGCAAGCGGTCGCCCAACAGCAGGCGGTTGGGCAGCAGCGTCAGCGGGTCATGGTGGGCCTGGTGATCGAGCTGATCGTGGGCCTTGCGCAACTCGGTAATGTCGGAGAAGACGCCAACGTAGTGCGTGAGCTGGCCATCGTCACCCTTGACGGCGCTGATCGCCAGCGACTCCAGAAAGGACTGCCCGTCCTTGCGCCGGTTCCAGAGCTCGCCACGCCAGCGCCCACAGCGGGCAAGCGTTCGCCACATCTCGCGGTAGAAATCTTGACCCTGAATTCCAGACTGCAGGAGTCGCGAGTTGCGTCCGACGACTTCGTCTTCGCTGTAACCCGTGATCTCGCTGAACGCGCGGTTGACAGCGATGATGCTGCCGTCCGGCGAGGTAATCGTGATTCCCTCGGCGCTGCTGTCGAAAACCGTCGCCGCTTGCTGCAGGCGCTCCTCCATCCGCTTGCGATCGGTGATATCGAGCATGATACCCACCAGACCGCTATCGCTTTCTCCAGGAACCCCATACGTGGCCTTGTGAAAGACGACGTCGCGGGACTCGCCGTCGGCGCGCAGCACCCTGGTTTCGTACACCTGTGAACGGCCATGCCGAAACACTTCTTCGTCGGCCGCCAGGTAACGGTCGGCGAGCTCGCGCGGCGCCAAGTCGTAGACCGTCGCGCCAACCACCGTCTCGCGCGACTTGCCGATCATCTCGACGAAGGCCTGATTACAGCCAAGATAGCGCCCTTCACGGTTCTTGTAGAAAACCGGTCCCGGGATCGCCTCGACCAGTTGGTGCATGAAGTGCAGCTGTTTCGAGAGTTCGCGGGTACGTTCGACGACGCGTCGTTCGAGTTCGAGATGACTTTGCCGCAGCGCCCGCTCGGCAGCCCGGCGCGCGGTGATGTCCTCGAACAGCCAGACGTAGCCTTCGTCCGCGTTGTCCGGGTTGAGCAGGCTGCCGGTAACCTGGCAGCAGATGCTCGTGCCGTCGGCTTTGCGGTACTCGATGTCGCCAAGGAAGCTCCCCGACGCGGCAATGGCCGAGTTCGCTCGCTCGCCGGCTTCGAGCCACGCGCTTTCAGTGGCAAAACAGACCCGCGAGGACTGGCCAAGCAGTTGCCCCGGCTGATAACCGAAAAGCCTTTCGAAACGCGGATTGCAGCGCTGAATGATGCGCTCGCGCAGAAAGGCGATGCCGATCGGCGCGCGGTCGAAGATCAGTGTCTGCTCGCGCAGCAGAGCATCCATTGCCCGACTCGCCTGGCGTGTCTCGGTAATGTCTTCGTACAGCCAGATGTGGCCTTCGTCGGGCTTCGCCGGGTTGATCATGCTGCCGACAATGTGGCTCCAGATCACCTTGCCGTCGCGCCGATAGAACTTTACATCGCCATGAAAAATGCCGGTTTCGGCAATTGCCGCGTAGGCGCGGCGGCCGGTTTCAAGCCACGCTTCGTCGCTCGGGTAGTAGACGCGCGTCGATTGACCGATCAGCTCTTCTGGCGCGTAGCCCATGATTTCGGCGAAACGGCGATTACAGCGCTGGATGACGCGTCCGCGCAGGATAACGATACCGGCTTCGGCGTTCTGGAAAATGAGTTGCTGCTCGCGCAGCAGCCGCGCGCTGGCCTCGCGCGCGGCGACTTCTCGCGTGATGTCGCGAACAATCCACACCGACCCATCACGGGGTGCCGACGGGTCGATCGCCCGCGCGACGAGATGGGCGACAAAAGTACTGCCGTCGCGTCGCGCCAGCTGTGTTTCCAGATCCAGCATCTCGCCAACGCTCAGCGTCGCTCGTGCTTGTCGGCGCAGCGCGTCACACGCCTGGCTATCAGGGTAGAAGACGGTGTCGGGCTGGCCGACGAGCGCTCCCGTCGGCCAGCCAAAAAGCTCCTCGGCGTACGGGTTGCAGCGGTAGACGCGGCGGTTACGAGCGCACACCACGGCGATTCCCGAATGATCGAGAATAGCTTTGTATTCGAGAAGCTGCTGTTCCAGTGAAGCGGAATCTCTCATGTCGAGCGGCCCAGGTTGCTGCGCGCGCAGTGTACAGGACGACGGCAGCTCACGGTAGCGCGACGGCCACGCCACTGACCACAAGACCGCAGCCAAGGCCGCGGCCACGACCTTACAGCAATCGCCACGCTCGCCTCAAGGCAGCGAACGTCGCCGCCACAAGCGCGGCAGGTGGCGCGGCAAATCGAGAATCGAAACCAATCTGACGTCGACCCACGCCGGCTGGCGCGTCGCGGCGCTGAGCCATACGGTCTTCATCCCGAGCCGTTTGGCGGTGCGCAGATTGGCCGGCACGTCTTCAACCATGATGCAGCGCCGAGGGTCCAGGCATTCACTGTGCAGCACGCGGCGGAAACCGCTGACCGCCGGCTTGGCTTGGAAGCGGAGGCGTTCGACGGCATAGACCGCGTCGAAGCAGGTCCTGATCCCGGTCAGTTCAAGTACCGCCTCGGTGTAGTGCGCCGGCGCATTCGAGAAGACGATCTTGCGTCCTGGCAGTCGCCTGAGCATGGCCGGCAGGCCGCGCTCGAAAACCAGCATCCGCTTGAGGTCGGGGAACTGATGCGTATGCCACAGGAAATGCTGTGGATCAGTGCCGTGATGGCGCATCAGCCCGAGCAGCGTCGCGCCGTAACGTTGCCAGTAGTCCTGGCGGATACGCGTGGCGTGCTCCTCGTCAACCTCCAGCAAGGCACGGATGTAGCTCACCATCGAGCCGTTGATGTGCGGGAAGATGTGCGCCGAGGCGTTGTGCAGCGTGTTGTCGAGGTCGAACAGCCAGACCGGTGCGCTGCTGCTCAGCCGGGTCTCCCGATCTCAGTGCGACTTGATCATGGTGCCGACGCCGTGATCGGTGAGAATTTCCAGCAACAGCGCGTGCTCGACGCGACCATCGACGATGTGCACGCTCTTGACGCCATTGCGCGCGGCGTCGAGTGCCGAACTGATCTTCGGCAACATGCCGCCAGACAGCGTACCGTCGGCGACCATATCGACAATCTCGTTCGGCGTCATGCCGGTGATCAACTGGCCGCTCTGGTCAAGAACGCCCGGCGTGTTGGTCAACAGCACCAGTTTCTCGGCCTTGAGGATTTCGGCAATCTTGCCGGCGACGACATCGGCGTTGATGTTGTACGTCTCGCCGCCCTTGCCGACACCGATCGGCGCGACGACCGGAATAAAGCCACCCGCCTCGAGATGTCCGATCAGCGACGGATCGATCTGCGTGATATCGCCAACCTGGCCGACGTCGATCAGGTCGCCGAGATGATCCTGGTTCTCCAGCAGCAGCTTCTTGGCGCGAATGAAACTGCCGTCCTTGCCGGTCAGACCGACCGCCTTGCCGCCGGCCTGGTTGATCAGATTGACGACGTCCTTATTGACCTGGCCGCCGAGGACCATCTCGACGATTTCCATCGTTTCGGCGTCGGTGACGCGCATCCCCTGGATGAAGTGACCTTTCTTGCCTACCCGTGCGAGCAGACTCTCGATCTGTGGGCCGCCGCCGTGCACCACCACGACGTTCATTCCGACCAGCTTGAGGAGCACCACGTCGCGCGCGAAGCATTGCTTGAGGTTCTCGTCGATCATCGCATTGCCGCCGTACTTGACGACGATGGTCCGGCCGTGGAAACGTTTGATGTACGGCAGAGCCTCGGCGAGAATGGCCGCTTGATTGGTGGGGGAGATCAAACGATCGCTCATGACTGGAGTCCTTGTAATGACCGTCGAATTTTACGCGGCGGCGCTGGAAATGGCGAGCGCGGGCGCGGCGGACGGTGGTCGAGCGGATGAGCGACGCATCAGGTCGCGGCCAATCGGTCGCCGAAAAGCGCGATGAGCACTAACGCTGCCAGCGTCGCGACGCAGCTCAGCCCCGCCAGGCCCGATGACGGCAGTAAGCGCCGAGCCTACCGTGGCCGTTTTGCGCCGTCGCCGAGCGGCCCTCTGCACTTTGGCTCGCTGGTCGCAGCGCTGGGCAGCTATCTCGACGCCCGCGCACACGACGGCGAGTGGCTGCTGCGCATTGAAGACGTCGACCAGCAGCGGACGCAGCGCGGCGCCGTGGACGACATCCTGCGGACGCTCGACGGCTTCGGCTTTGCCTGGGATGGCGAGCTGGTGCTGCAGAGCCGGCGCCTCGATTTCTATCACGCGGCGCTGGTCCGCCTGCAACTCGACGGCGACGTCTACCCCTGCGCGTGCTCGCGGCGCGAGATTGCCGAGCTTTCGCCCCGCCGATCAGTAGACGGCGGCCAGGTCTATCCCGGAACGTGTCGCGGCGGTCTCGCCGGTGGACGCGCGGCGCGCGCCTGGCGCTTGCGCCTGCCGGACCAGTGCCTCGCCTTCGACGACCGGGTGCAGGGGCGGCACGCGCAGAACCTCGAGTGCGCCGTCGGCGACATCATCCTGCTGCGCGCCGACGGGCAGTATGCCTACCAGCTGGCAGTGGTCGCCGACGACGCGGCGCAAGGGGTCACCGCAGTCGTCCGCGGCGTCGACCTGCTCGACTCGACGGCGCGTCAGATCTGGCTGCAGCAGCGGCTGCGCTTGCCGACGCCGACTTACGCGCACCTGCCGGTAGTGATCAATGCCGCGGGCGAGAAGCTTTCCAAACAGACGCGGGCGGCCGCCGTCGACCCGGCCGCGGGCAGCGCGCTACTGGCGGCGGCACTAAACTTTCTCGGCCACCCGGTACCGCAGGAAATCAGCGCCGGTTCGCTGACCGATTTCTGGTCCTGGGCGATCGCTGCCTGGTCGATCGAGCGCGTACCGGCGCGGCGCGGCGTCTTTCCCGGTGAGGCAATTGCCGGGAAATGACGGCAATCGCCCTAACGCTTGCCGCCGTAACCGGCGATGCCGACCAGCACGCGCACCAGGTTGTAACTGGCCCAGCGCAAGACGCGCGAATGCCACGGCAAGCGCTTCCAGCTATCGATCGGCAACTCGCGGGCGCCATCGCGCATCGCTTGATCAAGACTCCGCCGCAGCGTTTCGGCAAACAGCGCATCCTTGACGACGATGTTCGCCTCTCTCGCCAGCAAGAGGCTGAACGGGTCGATATTCGACGAACCGACGGTCGCCCACTGGCGGTCGACGACCGCCACCTTGGCGTGCAGGAAGCTGCGCCGATATTCGAAGACACGGATCCCGGCACCAAGCAGGCGGCCGTAGAGCGCCTGCGTGGCGTAGTGCAGCAAGCGATACTCGACGCGCCCCTGCAGCAGGATGATCACCCGTACGCCGCGTCGCGCAGCGCCGTGCAAGGCCTTGCGGAAGCGCCGCCCGGGCAGAAAGTAGGCGCTGGCGAGAACGATATCTTCCTGTGCGGCGTCAATCGCCTCGAGGTAGGCGTCCTCGATGTCGCGGCGGTGGCGGATGTTGTCGCGCACCAGAAATGCCGCGCTTTGTTCACCGCGCGCCGCGCTTGCGGTCGGCGAGCCGTGCGGTACGCGGTAGCGCCGGTTGAGCTTGGCCCACAGGACGATTTCCCACAGACGGTGCAAGGCCTGCTGAACGGGTGCCAGTAGCGGGCCTTCGACGCGCACGGCGTAGTCGTAGCGCGGCGGCAGCTGATGCGGGGTGTTGAGATCGTCGATGATGTTGATGCCGCCGATGAAAGCGATCTCACCGTCGATCGCCGCGAGCTTGCGATGCAGCCGCCGCAGGCGATGGCGACGCAACTGGAAGCTGGCAATGTCGGGCCGGTAGATGATGGCCTGCACACCCGCCGCGACCAGCGCCGGTTGCAGGCGGTCGGCGAACTCGCGCGCGCCGAAACCGTCGACCAGGACGCGCACCGTAACGCCACGTCGCGCGGCCTTGCTCAGGGCGTCGGCGACGGCGCGGCCGGTGGCATCATCCTCGAAAATATAGCTTTCGAGATGGACGTCACGCTGCGCCCCGTCGATCGCCTTGATCAGTTCCGGGAAGTACTCGACGCCGCTATTCAGTAGCGTCAGCCGGTTGCCGGGAAGAAACTCAGGGGCCATTGGCTCGTTGCCAGGACGCACCGTTCTTGGTGACCATCATGCGCCAGTGAACTTCGAAAAACCTTCATGAAAGGACGGGCCGTAGCGGGCGACGAAGGCGCCATCGACGCCAACGGGCCAATCGCCTGCCGACAACAGTTGATGAGCGCCCGCCCGGCCCCGTGCGTGGTCAGCGGCGCCAGGCGAGTCGCCCGGCACTGTATCATGTGCGGCTTGATCCACGTCAAGGCCAGCTCGCCAGGCGTGTTCTCTAATGGCCGATTTCCTTCGGGGAGTGCACGATGTTTCGGATTTCCCAGTACATGCAGGAACTTTCCGCGCCCAGGCAGCCGGGCCCCAAGCAGAACCCACCGGCACCGGTGGTGATCTGGAATCTCATCCGCCGTTGCAACCTGACGTGCAAGCACTGCTATTCGATTTCTGCCGACAAGGACTTCCCCGGCGAGCTGAGCACCGACGAGATCTTTGCGGTGATGGACGACCTCAAGCGCTTTCGTGTGCCGGTGCTGATTCTCTCCGGCGGCGAACCACTGCTGCGGCCCGATATCTTCGACATCGCCCGGCGCGCCAAAGGAATGGGCTTCTACGTCGGACTGTCGTCGAACGGTACGCTGATCGACGCCTCGAACATCGATCGCATCGCTGACTGTGATTTCGACTACGTCGGGGTCTCTCTCGACGGCATGGGCGAAACGCACGACAAGTTCCGGCGTATGCAAGGGGCTTTCGAGGCGTCGCTGAAAGGCATTCGCCTGTGCCGGGACCTCGGACTGAAAATCGGCGTGCGCTTCACGATGACCCAGGACAACGCCCACGATCTGCCACGTCTGCTCGAACTCGTCGAAGACGAAGGCATCGACCGCTTTTACTTCTCGCACCTCAACTATGCCGGTCGCGGCAACAAGAACCGCAAGGACGACGCGCAGCACAAGCTGACACGCTGGGCGATGGATCTGCTGTTCGATACCTGCTTGGAATACCAGCAACGGGGCCGGCACAAGGAGTTCACGACGGGCAACAACGACGCCGATGGCGTCTACTTCCTGCACTGGGTGCAGAAGAAGTTTCCCGACAAGGCGGCCAATATCCGTGCCCGCCTGGCACAGTGGGGTGGTAACTCGTCGGGCGTCAACGTCGCCAACATCGATAATCTCGGCAACGTCCATCCCGACACCATGTGGTGGCATTACAGCCTCGGCAACATTCGCCAGCGGCCGTTTTCGGAAATCTGGATGGATCTTTCCGATCCGCTGATGGCCGGCCTGAAACAATTCCCGCGGCACGTTTCCGGACGCTGCGGCGACTGTCAGCACTTCGATATCTGCAATGGCAACACGCGCGTACGTGCCCAGCAGTTGACCGGCGACGCCTGGGCCGAAGATCCCGGCTGTTATCTCGACGACGACGAAATCGGCGTCGAGCCCGGCCGCGAACGCCTCACCGTCAGTCCCTACATTCGCCTGCGGAGAGCGTCATGAACTGGCGGCTGGGGATTTCGGCCGGCTGCCTGCTGCTCTCTCTTGGCGGCGGCTCGGCGCTGGCCAGCGCCGCCGAAGCCAGCGGCGCAAGCCGCGTCGACGCGCTCTACAAGGAACACTGCGCCGCGTGTCACGGCGAAGACCGCTTTGGCGGCGTCGGCCCGGCGCTGCTGCCGGAAAACCTCGAACGGCTGCGCAAGCCGGAGGCTTTGAAGGTCATCAGCGAAGGGCGGGTGGCGACACAGATGCCGGCTTTCGGCGACCAGCTGAGCGCTGCAGAAGTGGCGCAACTCGCTGAACTGATCTACAGCACGGTGACCCCGGCGCCAGTTTGGGGCGAAGCACAGATCCGCAATTCGCAGCTGCTCAACGCCGACGCCGCGAAGCTGCCGGCACAGCCCGGCCCCGGGCTGCAGGGTGCCGACCCGCTGAATCTGTTCATCGTCGTCGAGACCGGCGATCATCACGTTTCGGTGCTCGACGGCGACAAGCTCGAGCGGCTATACCGTTTTCCCAGCCGCTACGCGCTGCACGGCGGACCGAAATTCTCGCCGGACGGGCGTTTTGTTTATTTCGCTTCGCGCGACGGCTGGATCACCAAGTTCGACATCTACAATCTGGTCGTCGTCGCCGAGATCCGCGCCGGCCTGAACACGCGCAACGCGGCGGTTTCGGGCGACGGCAAATGGCTGATGGTCGCCAACTACCTGCCGCACAGCCTGGTGCTGCTCGACGCCAGCGACCTCTCGCTGGTGAAGGTCATCCCGACGCTCAATGCCGCCGGCGACAAGACTTCGCGGGTCTCGGCAGTCTATGACGCGGCGCCGCGCAAGAGTTTCGTCGCCGCTCTCAAGGACGTTCCCGAAGTCTGGGAGATCAGTTATGACCCGCAGGCCGAGCCCGTCGCCGAAGGCCTGGTACACGACTACCAGTACAAGGAAGGACACTTCACGCCGGGCATGTTCTACCCACGGCGAACGCTGCTCAAGGACTACCTCGACGATTTCTTCTTTACCCAGAGCTACCACGAGATCCTCGGGGCATCACGCTCGGCGAGCAAGGGACAAGTGATCTTTCTCGACGGTCGCAAGAAGATCGCCGACCTCGACCTACCGGGTATGCCCCATCTTGGCTCGGGAATTACCTGGCAATGGCAAGACCCGAGCGGTCGCCAGCGGACGGTGATGGCCTCGCCAAACCTGAACGAAGGCGTGGTTACCGTTATCGACCTGGAAACCTATGAGACGATCAAGGAAATCAAGACCCTCGGCCCGGGTTTCTTCCTGCGCAGCCACGAAAACAGCCGCTACGCCTTCACCGACTCGATGATGAGCAAGGAGCACAGGAACAAGCTGCAGATCATCGACAAGCAGACGCTCGAAGTCGTCGGTAGAATCGAGGCCGAGCCCGGACAGACGCTGGCGCATGTCGAGTTCACCCGCGACGGACGTTATGCGCTGGCCAGTCTGTGGGAGATGGATGGCGCGCTGGTGGTCATCGACACCCGGACGCTGAAAGAAGTGAAGCGCATCCCGGCCAGCAAACCGGTCGGCAAGTACAACGTGTGGAATAAAATATCGCGCTCCGAAGGCACCAGCCACTGACCTGGCGGGCATCGCGGCTGACGCCAGCCAGCCGCCGCCTGCAGAACGCGAGAATTGCTGAAACGGACGGGTCGGGAACGCTGCCATGAACTGGAACATAAAACCACTGCTGTGCGGACTGCTCGCCGCAGGTTTGTCACTATCCGTGGCGACGGCACAGAAGGTACCGAAAGCGGCCGAGAATGCCGACGCCCCGGTAAGCTTCGGTGACGCCGGAGCCAGGCCAAAGCCGACGGCGAAGCAAGTTACGGTGCCGGTAGCGAAGGCGAAGTCCGGCAAGGCCGCCAGTGACAGCAAGGCGGCATCCGGCAAGAAGACCCCCGGCGCCGCCGGGAAAAAGAGCACGCGGAAGAAATAGCGGACGGCGCACTCTGACGTGTTGCTGCCAGACCGTTTGCCGTACTCGATCGCCGTCCCCAATCCATAGTCCATGCCGGAGTTGTTGATGCCAAGGCCTCTTTTTTTCCTGCTTACCCTGGTCGCCTTGCTGGCGTCGCCGCTGGCGGGCGCGCAACTGGCGGCGATCGAGCTGACCGCCGGTTTTCACCGCATCGAAGCCGAGGTGGCAGCCAATGACGCCAATCGGCAGCAGGGATTGATGAATCGCCGCAGCATGCCGGCCAACCACGGCATGCTTTTTGTCTTTGCCCAGCCGGCGCGCCACTGCATGTGGATGCGCAATACCTATCTGCCGCTGTCGGTGGCGTTTCTCGACGAGGAAGGGCGCATTCTGAACATCGAGAACATGCAGGCGCAAACGGAGAACTCGCACTGTGCGGCGAACGCCGCGCGCTACGCCCTGGAAATGAATCTCGACTGGTTCGCCAGCAAGGGAATCCAGCCTGGCAGCCGAATTGGCGGCATCGACAAGTCGCCGCGTCCGCAGTAGGCCTGGATAGGCTCAGGACCGTTCCCGCAATGAGCGGCCACCGGCGATGGCGCAGCAGCTTGCTGCGCACGCCCGCGAACGCGCCCTTCAGGCACTGGCTGCGTGACCGGAGTTCGCTGACCGCCCGCATTCAGGCGCGCGGACGCTTTACGGTGCGCGTGCTGCGCCAGAGCCTCGGCATGCCGACAGCCGACGAAGCGCTGGCCCTGGGGATGGTGCCCGGAACGCGCGCCTGGATCCGCGAAGTGGCCTTGCTCGGTGACGACCAGATCGTCGTCTTCGCGCACACCGTTCTGCCCCGGCGGCCACGCGGGCCGCTCCTGGTCTGGCTGGCGCGCCTGGGCAATCGCTCGCTCGGCGCGCTGCTTTTTGCGCACCCCGGATTCAGCCGCGGCGCGATGCACTTCAAGGCGCTGGATCGTCGCCATGCTCTTTTTGCACCAGCAATCGACGCGCTGCAACTGACCAAACGGCCTCCCGACACACTCTGCGCGCGGCGCTCGCATTTCGGTTTTGGCGCCCAGTCGGTGCTCGTAAGCGAGGTCTTTTCACCGCGGCTGCTGCAACTGGGCGCGGTCGACTCGGCAACACATGCCAAGCGTGATGGCCAGCGGCCATCGCCGGAGCGTCCGGCAGAGGGGCAGGAGAGGAGTCGCGGATTAGACTTTCAGCGAAGAAAAGATCATCGCGACACAAAATAGTGCTATTATGCACGGCTGCACTTGGCGGACTCATCGCGAAGTGCGACGAGCATCGCGAACCTGGCCTTAATTCTCAAGCCCCCCTGCCCCCTGGTGTCGATTCAATCAGCACCGCCCCGGCACAAAGCTTTTGTGCCGATTGCTGCTGACTCCTGCGAATCGATCAGAGTCTTTCTCAGCTTTTCGTTGGTTGGCGTTGCATTTTTTTCTTGCCAACGCGCCATACCGTGACGGTAGGGCGTAGCGCACCCAAACGAAGAGAGAACCATGACTTTTGCAGAAATCGGCCTTCATCCAGCCATCCTTAAAGCACTTACCGATTCAGGTTACAGCGCCCCGACGTCCGTCCAGAAAGAAGCCATTCCGGCAGCCCTCGAAGGCCGCGATTTGATGGTTTCGTCGCAGACCGGCTCGGGCAAGACGGCCGCCTTCATGCTGCCTGCGCTACATCGCTTCGCCTCACAGGAGCGCGCCGCCGACCCGGCTCGCCCGGCAAGCCCGGAACGGCGTCCGGCCCGCGGCCGCTCTAACGATCGGCAGCGCTTCCAGCCGGCACAGCCCAGAATGCTGGTCCTGACGCCGACCCGCGAACTCGCTCTGCAGGTCACCGCCGCCACCGACAAATATGGCCGGCAGCTGCCCAACGTGCACGCCGTCGCCATCCTCGGTGGCATGCCCTACCCGAAGCAGATGGAACTGCTCGGCCGCAACCCGGAAATCCTGGTCGCCACGCCGGGTCGCCTGATCGACCACATGAGCTCGGGCAAAATCGATTTCTCGCAGCTGCAGGTGCTGGTCCTCGACGAAGCCGACCGGATGCTCGACATGGGTTTCATCGAAGACATCGAACGGATCGTCGCGGCAACCCCGGGCAGTCGCCAGACGATGCTTTTCTCGGCGACGCTCGACGGCACCGTCGGCGAAATGGCCAAGCGGATGACTCGCAACGCCCTGCAGATTCGTGTCGACGAGGCGTCGACGCGGCACGACAACATCGAACAGCGAATGCATTTTGTCGACGACCTGTCGCACAAAAACCGCCTTCTCGACCACCTGCTGCGTGACTCGTCGATCGATCAGGCGCTGGTATTCACCGCCACCAAGCGTGACGCCGATACCGTCAGCGACCGCCTCAACCTCGCTGGCTTGAACGCCGCAGCGCTGCACGGCGACATGCATCAGGGCGCCCGCAACCGCACGCTCACCGCCATGCGTCGTGGTCAGGTCCGCATCCTGGTCGCCACCGACGTCGCCGCACGCGGCATTGACGTGCCGACGATCACCCACGTTTTCAACTACGACCTCCCGAAGTTCGCCGAAGACTACGTGCATCGTATCGGTCGTACCGGCCGCGCCGGCCGCAATGGACTGGCGATATCGCTGGTTCATCACGCCGAACACTTCAACGTCAAGAAGATCGAGCGTTTCACCAAGCAGTTGATCCCGGTCGCCGTCGTTGTCGGGCACGAGCCGACGCGCCGACCGGCCCCGGCGAAGCCGCGACCGACCGGCAAGCCCGCCTGGAAAGGTGGTGAAAATCGCTCGCACAAGCCGTCGTCGGCTCCCCGACGCGAAGGTTTGCCGCGCACGCCGTACCGCGACGCGGGCGCTCATGGTGCTGCCAACACCGGCCGCCGGACCTACGGCGACCGCTGATCGCCAGCGCCCAGACCCGCAAGAGCCCGCCGCGTGCGGGCTTTTTCTTGGCCTGCCACCGAGCGGGGCAGTGGCGACGCGAGAAGCTCGCGACGACCGCGCCGGGAAATTGCGGGCGCATGCGCCCTGCCCATCGAACAATTCCGCCGCGCCAGTCGGAAGGCGCGCAGCATGTGAGGAAACCCTCATGGCTTGCACGATCACCGGCGACTGTTTACCGAACGGAGCTTTGTCGGTCGCCAAGGCGACTTTCACGGTAACCGCCGGAGCTGGCTCATTGTGTCGCCCCGAACGCCGCGCGCCACAAGATAGGGGCTGAACGAGGAATACGAGGAATCGTCCGACGACTGGCGCTGGCGTCGTTGCGCTTTCGTCGTGCGTCGGGACGCGTCGCCACCGTGCTGGCCCCGAGCGGGCAGCTGCGCGACGGGTCAGCGGCTCACTTGATCCAGCCGTTCCACAGCATACGTTCGATCGCCGCGTTTGCCGCTGGCCGATCGAAACGCGTGGGATCGAAGTCCAGCCCGGCCCAGGTGCGCACTTTTTCGGTCGGCTCGCCGTAGGGATCGCTCTCCCAGCACTCGAGGAACTCCTGGTACTGGCCAACGCCGCCGGCGTTCTCCGGCGGGCACGCGCGTTCGCCGCCCTCGACCCCGGCGACGCGCTCGTCGCCGTAGCGATCGTCACGGTTGCGGACTTGCTCGACATGGATGCGATGTTCCCAGCCATCGCCAAAGTCATAGAGGTAGGCGAAGGTCGTATCGGCGACCAACAGACGGTTGAGTCGGACTCTCGTTTCGACGGCAGTGGGGTGCCCGGGGTCATCGTAGTCCAGGTTCGGGACGCCGATTCTCTGGTCGCCGACGCGAAATTCGTGCAGGTGCGCGTCGTGCCAGCCCATCGCCGCCTGAATGACGTGGTGCAGCGTCGCAAAGCTGGCGTGCCCACTGATCGCGATCCGGCGCCAGATGCACGGCGTCGTATCGACGAGTTCGATCTTCAGGGTGAACAAGGTCGAGGATGGTTTTTTCGCTGCGTTGGCCACGGCATATTCCTTATTTTTATAGGTCGCCATTTTACGGAAACCTTGCCAAGCGTCCAACAGATAGCCTTGTCCACTGTGGTGTGAGCCTGAACGGTTCGCGTGTTTCCACCGAGGCATGAGCCTGAAAGAAGATGTTGGCGCAGGAAGAAACGGGTTGATCATTCTGAAGATGGTGATCAACATGAACGAAACACAGCTGCGCACGATCGAGCAGGTCGAACAATTTCTCAGCGCCAGCGCCGCCATCGAATTCTCGACGGCGGGCAACGATAGCGAGCGCTACGAGCACATCAGTCGAGTGCTCAAGCGCTTCGACTACCCTGGCCGTAGCAAGCGCGAACGTGGCGTGTTGCGGCGTTACCTGGAGCACACGAGCGGCTACAGTCGGGCGCAGATTACGCGCTTGGTGGCTCGTTGGCAGGGCAACCGCTTGGCGGCCGTTCCGCTGGTCAAGCGCTACCGGGCACCGGCCCGGCCTTTTGCACGCAAGTACACTGCCGCCGATATCGCCCTGCTGGTCGAAATGGACAAAGCCCACGAAGGCGTCTGCGGGCCGGCCATCGTGCACCTCCTGCGGCGGGCCTACCGGGAGTACGGTGACGCGCGCTATGAGCGTCTGGCTACGCTCCCCGCCTCGCACTTGTACAACCTGCGCAAGAGCGCCGGCTATCAGGCGCAGCGCATCCATTTCACGCAGACCCGCTCGGTGTGCAACGCCATCGGCGTACGCAAGGCCCCTGCGCCGGACGGGCGTGCCGGCTTTGTGCGTATCGACACCGTCCATCAAGGCGACCGGGACGGCGTCAAGGGCGTCTATCACATCACCTGCGTGGATGCGGTCAGCCAGTGGCAGGTCGAGGCCTGCGTGCAGGCCATCAGCGAGGCTTTTCTGTTGCCAGTGCTGGCTTTGATCCTGGCTCAGTTCCCGTTTGTCGTACGCGGCTTTCACTCCGACAATGGCTCGGAGTTCATCAACCGTCAGGTGGCGGCGCTGCTCGAAAAGTTGCGCATCGAGCAGACCAAATCACGCTCGCGTCATAGCAACGACAACGCCCTGGCCGAAAGCAAAAATGCCAGCGTGGTGCGCAAGCACATGGGCTACGCGCATATCCCGCAGCACTTCGCCCAGCCGATCAATGCCTTCTATCAGGAGACCTTCAATCCGTGGCTCAACCTGCACCGCCCCTGCATGTTCGCTACGGACGTCGTCAGCCCGAAGGGCAAGATCGTCAAGCGCTACAAGCACGAGGACGTAAAAACGCCCCTGGAGTGTCTGGCCCAGTTGTGCGAAAAAGACTTGGTTCAGCTGAACCCGGGGGTGACGCTGCAGGCCTTGCAGACACAAGCTCGCTCGCAACCTGACCTGGCCGCCACGCAAGCGATGCAACGCGCCAAGGGCGATCTCTTCGACAGCTTTGACAAACCGAAGCGGCGCGCTTGACGCCGCCTCCAACCCCCTGCCGCGCTTCGCTTGCCAGACAGGCCAATTGCTACGCAATCCGCCCGCCGGAAGCCCTGCGGGCGCTTTTGAAACCCGTTTAAAAAAAGCTTTCCAGAACCCCACAACACCAACCCTACAACCCCATCCGCCGCTGCAAACTCAACCCCGTTACACTACCCCTTTCAACCTTCAACCCGCCTCTCAACCTCTCCGAGATCTTCCCTCCTTCAGGCTCATACCTGAATTGGAAAATACTCAGATCCGCGAGCCCTGACGCTCGCGACCTGCGGCGTCATGGCTCAGGTCGCGGTGTCGCCCTGGCCAATTCCTCGTCTTACTTGCCAGCCATTTTCCGCAGCGGGGAGGCCACCTGACTCCTGGGGAAGACCCGGGAGGGGCGGCGCTGTTTGACCAACCCGCGATGGCGTCGGCAGCCGGCCACGGTAAATTTGTTCTCGTGCCGGGATCAAGGTGATACGTGGCCTGTAGAATTTTTGGTCATGCGCAGGTAGTCGAAGACCAATCGGATGTTGCGGTTGAGGTGGCGCATTTTTTCGGAAATGCTGGTTTTGCCGTCGGAGAAGTGGTGCAGGATTCCGACGGCAAAGCGGCGCAGGCGTGACATGTTCTCGGGTCCGTAACCAGTCCGAATACGGCTACGGTCCTCGTCGTAGTTCCAGTCGATGACGTAGTGACAGCGGTTCTCTATCGACCAATGGCCGCGATTGATGGCGAGGATTTGCTGTGGGCTGGCCTGTTCTGGAGGGCGACTGGTGATCCCGAGAGCGATTTCGTGCGTCCGCTTGCCGCTCTTCTTGTGCAGCACTTCGCGCTCGATCAAGAACACCTGGCCGACATACGGGAAGTCGAGATAGGCGTTGAGGGCATTGCTGCACCAAATACGCCGAGTCTCGATCCGACCATGGTCAGGTGGCGAAACCGCCACGAAGTCTGCCCCCTTCCGATCCTGGAAGAGGAGCGCGATATCGGCTTGCAGTGTTGGCTGATTGCCTTTGACCGTGAAGTGATAGTGCGCCTTGCGCTCCACCAGGTAGGTCGCCAGCTTGCGCTGTGTCAGTAGCGCGTCGGCGGTGATGTCCTTGCCCTGAATATCGATCGCATCGAGCAGGGGTATGAACATCCCGATTTCATTGGTCTGCTTGAGCTCGTCCCCGCCATTTACGGGCAAGGTGCCGACTTTTTTTGGGTGTGACACACGCCGGTCTGATGCCCGACCACGCTCATGATGTGTGCTTGCTGACCGTGCTCGTCATGGGCATTGCGCATGGTCTTGCCGTCGACCGCCAGACTGGGGTCGTCTTGAGCATAGGCCTTGTTCCACTGCTGACACGCTTGATCGAGCGCCATGGGATCGACACGGATCAGGACGTCACGAATGATGAACTCGCTGGGTACGCGGTAAACGCCCTTCTCGCGACGACAGCGGAAACGCTCGCGTGCTTTCGGTGTGAGGTCTTTGGCCCACCCGGCGATGGCTTTGTAGCCCCGCATTCCGCACAAGACCGCCGCCGTGGCGATGGCCAGAACGGCAGGAAGGGGGTGACGCCTTCCTTGCGCGCGCCGCGGGTCGGCGATGCCGGCAAAGAAATCGGGAAGCGTGCGCATCTGTTCGGCGGTGAGCATCATCCTGGGCGCTCCTGTGCGATAGCGGGGGTTGAGTATCGAGCGGGAAAGTTGGCCGCGAGCGTCCGCCTGCAAGGGGCGAACAAAGACAACTTTGGGCGACGTCGGGTGGGCGCTGTAGCCTTCTCGGGTGCGGCGAAAGCCTTGCGTCAGCCCCAGAGGCGTCCAGTTCGCGGCGCGATAGACGGTCCCCTGGAAGCGCGAGGGGTCCACAAAGGTCTCCAGCAGTAACAGCGGCTTCCCGAAATGCGCCTGCCAATCCTCGGCGACCCGTCGCTCGCACAGCGAGAGCACCTTGGAGCCGAGATTGGGGTAATGCCAATCGGGAAGGATCAGAAAGCGACTGTTGTTGGCGACCAGGCCCAAGCGATCGTACTGATGCCGATAGTCCCAGCCGATCCAGCGGTCACGAACGCCGCATTTCCAGGCCGCCGCAGAGAAACTCAGCAGGGCCGTCCACTTTTCGCCGTAGGTGGCCACGTACCAAAGCGTGTGCCCGATCTTCGCCAGGTCGCCCAGGTAGTGATGCTCTGCCATCAACTCCCGATAGCGAGCCTCTTCGCTCTTGCCCACCAAGCGAACACGCAATGCACCAAGAACGCTTTCCATGCGCCATTTATACGGACTTCCGGCGCAGATGTCCAGGGGGAAGAACTAACTGCTTGATTGCCCGTGCGTTGCCTGAGAGGACAAATCCACCCTGGGCAGCCGGCAGGCCGCATTGCGCACGCCTGTGGTGAGCAGCGACAATAGCGCGTTCGGATACGCGGGAAAGTGGATGCCTACTTCAGGAGCGAGCAATCGTGCCGACTTTGTGATCATCGGTGGCGGCATCGCCGGTGCTTCGATCGCTTATTGGTTGTCGCAACACGGGCGGGTGATCGTGCTGGAACGTGAGCAGCAGCCGGGATATCACTCGACCGGTCGCTCGGCGGCGCTGTTTGCCGAGAGCTATGGAAACCGCCAGGTGCGCGCCCTGACCATGGCCAGCCGCGCTTTCTTTGCTGCTCCGCCGGAAGGATTCGCCGATCACCCACTGCTTTCGCCGCGCGGCGCCCTGATCGTCGCGGCACCGGGGAAAGACCAGCTATTGCGCGACCATTGGCAAGATCTGGCGAGCACTGGCAAGGATTTACAGCGGCTGTCTGCGCAACAGGCGTGCGCGATGGTGCCGGTACTGCGGCCGGAAAAGGTGCTCGGCGCGATCCTTGATCGAGCGGCCTCGGACATCGACGTACAGGCGCTGCATCAAGGCTACTTGCGTGCTCTGCGTCGACACGGCGGCGTGCTGGTCTGCGCGGCCGAGGTCACCGCTTTGCAACGCTGTGCCGATTACTGGTCGCTCGACGCTGGCGGGCAGCAGTACGTCGCACCAGTGGTGGTCAATGCCGCTGGCGCGTGGGCGGACCAGATCGCGACCCTGGCGGGTGTCGCGCGCATCGGCTTGCAGCCAAGGCGGCGATCGGTTTTTATTTTCGCGCCGCCGGCAGACCTCGACAGCAGGCGCTGGCCGTTGACCATTGGCGTCGCCGAGGACTGGTACTTCAAGCCGGACGCCGGCATGTTGCTCGGCTCGCCAGCCAACGCCGACCCGGTCGAGCCGCAAGACGTCCAGGCCGAAGAGCTGGACATCGCCACGGGCATCTTCAACATCGCGCAGATGACGACGCTGGCGATTCGTCGTCCCACCCACACCTGGGCCGGTTTGCGGTCGTTCGTCGCCGATGGCGGTCTGGTTGGCGGCTTCGACTCGCTGGCACCAGGGTTCTTCTGGCTCGCTGCGCAAGGCGGTTACGGCATTCAGACCGCGCCAGCGATGGCGGAAAGCTGCGCCGCACTGGTTCGCGGTGCGGCGATTCCACCCCATCTCGCGGCTTTCGGGATCTCGGCTGAGCTGCTTGGGCCGGGGCGTCTGCGGTCGGCAGCGGCGGCGTAGTCGCGTGGCCTTGGTGACGGCGCAGCAGTGGCAGCGCGAGCGCCCGCTTGACTTGTTCGGCAGGCCAGCAGGAGAACACGAAAACGGGGAGCAAGCTGCTCCCCGCCGTTTGTTGCACCTGATCGTGCCGCGCCGCGCGACGACTGCGATGAATGCGACGAACAAGTAGCTTCTAGGCGGCGAAATTCTGCTCGGCGAAGCTCCAGTTGGCGAGTTGGCCGAGGAAGGTCTCGACGAACTTGGGACGCATGTTGCGGTAGTCGACGTAATAGGCGTGTTCCCAGACGTCGATGCACAGCAGCGCTTTGTCGCCGGTGGTCAGGGGTGTGCCAGCGGCACCCATATTGACGATGTCCACCGAGCCATCGGCTTTCTTGACCAGCCAGGTCCATCCCGAACCGAAGTTACCGACCGCGGAAGCCTGGAAAGCCTTGGCGAATTCGGCGAAGGAACCCCACTTGGCGTCGATTGCCGCCGCCAGTGCGCCGCTTGGTGCGCCGCCACCGTTGGCCTTCAGGCAGTTCCAGAAGAAGCTGTGGTTCCATACCTGCGCCGAATTGTTGTAAATGCCGCCGGCCGGCGCCTTCTTGACAATCGCTTCCAGGTCGAGGTTTTCGTACTCGCTACCCTTGATCAGATTGTTCAGGTTGGTGACGTAGGCCTGATGGTGTTTGCCGTGATGGTATTCGAGGGTTTCCTGTGACATGTGCGGTGCCAGGGCGTCGATGGCAAAGGGGAGTTGCGGCAGTTGATGTTCCATTGTTGTTCTCCTTGATGGCTGTCGTACCGTGAAAGTCGCATCCGCGACTCACGAATCGCCCGTCTCCCCACTACGGGAGAAGGGCCGGGGATGAGGGAAACGGTCAGGACCTTCGTCATCGAAGCGTCATGACCATTGGCTGAAGATCGAGCGTGCTGAGCAACTGCCGAAAAAAACCTGCAGGCAGGCAGTCTTCCTGCGGGCGCCGAAGCCCCGGATTCTATTCGGCGCTCGTCTTGCTGGCAATGCTGCTCGCCGCCAGAGCTGCCGCATCGTCGTCAAAAACCGCCAGCACGGCGGCGTCGGCGCGACCCCGGTGGAACAAGACAGCGATCCGCTGGCTTGGTTCCAGAGTCAGGCTGTCACGGATGATTTTCCCGTTCTCGTCGGCGACGACGCTGTAGCCACGCGCCAGCACGGCCTGCGGGTTGAGATGCGCGAGGCCATCGCGCAAGCGCGCCACGTCGGCTGACTTTGCTTGCCGGTTTTCGTGCCAGGCGCTGCGCAGGCGGGGCGCCAGCGCAGCGAGCCGACTGGCGTGGCGCGCCGGATCAGGGCGGTGCAGCAGCAAACGGCGGCTGCGGCTGGCCAGTTCGCTGCGCGCCTGTGCGCTGACCAAGCGCAGACCGGCGCCGAGCCGCCGTTGCAGATTGCGCAGGCTTTCGCGCTGCGTGGCGAGGGTCTGCGCCGGATGTTGCAGTCGGCGCACCAGCCAGTCGAGCTGCTGGCCGCGCAGATTGACGAGTTGTTCGATCTGGCGGCGCAGCGTCGCCTCGCTGGCAGTCAGGCGGGCGAACCAGGCGGCCTGCTCGGGAGCGGCGAGTTCAGCGGCGGCGGTCGGTGTCGGCGCCCGCTGATCGGCGGCGAAGTCGGCGATGCTGAAGTCGGTTTCGTGGCCCACGCCACAGATCACCGGCAGTGGGCAGGCCCGGATCGCGCGCGCCACGGCCTCGTCGTTGAATGCCCAGAGGTCTTCGAGGCTGCCGCCACCGCGACAGACGATCAGCAGCTCGCAGCCGTCGGCTTCGCGACGCTCGCCGGCGCAGCGAATGGCGGCGGCGATCTGCGCGGCGGCGCCTTCGCCCTGCACCGGCGTTGGATAGAGCACGACGCTGACCTGCGGCGCGCGGCGAGCAAGCGTACTCAGCACGTCGCGCAGCGCCGCCGCCTGCGTCGAGGTGACGACGCCGACGCGACGCGGAAACGCCGGCAAGACACGCTTGCTGTCGCTGGCAAAGAGTCCTTCGCGTTCGAGTTTTTCCTTCAGGCGAAGGAACTGTTCGTAGAGCTTGCCAACACCGCCGCGGCGCGCCGCTTCAACGTTGAGCTGGAAGTCTCCGCGTGCTTCGTACAGCGTGACCAGCACGCGCGCTTCGATCTGCTGGCCGTTTTCAAGCCGCCAACCGAGCAGTTGTGCGCGGCTGCGGAACATCACACAGCGCACCTGTGCAGCGGCGTCCTTGAGCGAAAAGTAGACGTGCCCTGATGGCGCGTGACTGAGGTTGGAGACCTCGCCGGCAACCCAGCACAGGGGAAAGGCCGCTTCGAGTCGTTCGCGCGCCAGGCGATTGAGGAGCGAAACCGGGATTACCGGGCTCGCCGACGGGACCGTCGGGAAGCCGGTGCTGGCGGGGGCAGTTTTGGACATCCGCGGATTCTACATCGGCGTCGCCCGTCAGCTTCCCCGGCGCGCGGCGCGCCAAGCGATCGGCGCCAGGCGTGCTGCACTCTCGCGGCGGTGGCGGCGACGCTTGACCGGCGATGGCTGCTTTGCTTACCACGTCGTGCTGCACCTCCGGCGGGCAAGCAGAAACATCTCTTGTCTGCCGGTAGCTTGGGAGTTTTGTCTACAGCCTGGCAGCCGCTTTATCCACAGCTTCTGTGGATACTCGGGGCACCGGCCGCACGCCGGACGAATCGCCAACGCTTGCCGCAAACGCCGCTGCAGGCTAAAGTTCCCCCCTTCAAAATATCCCGGGGTACACCGTGCTTTCCATCCTTCAGGCTGCTGGTTGGCCGATCTGGCCCTTGCTGCTGGCGTCGGTGCTGGCTGTCGCGCTGATCATCGAGCGGCTGGTGGCGCTGCGCACCGCCAAAGTCGTGCCGCCCGGCTTGCTGCAACGGGTGGTCGCCGAGTTCAGGCAGAACGGCGCCAGTGCGACGATGATTACCGATCTCGAGGCCCATTCGCCACTGGGCCGGGTGTTGGCGGCGGGCTTGCGCAACGAGAGCAGCTCGCGCGAGATCATGAAGGAGGCGATTGAAGAAACGGGCAGCGTCGTCTCGCACGATCTCGAGCGCTACCTGACGACGCTGGGCACCATCGCCTCGATCAGCCCGCTGATGGGCCTGTTCGGAACCATCGTCGGGATGATCGAGATTTTCGGCTCGCAGGCACCGAGCGGCAGCAACCCGATGCAGCTCGCGCACGGCATCTCCGTGGCCTTGTACAACACCGGCTTTGGCCTGGTGATTGCTATCCCGAGCATGATCTTCTGGCGGCATTTCCGTGCGCTGGTGTCGGGCTTCGTCATCGAGATGCAGCATCAGGCGGTACGTCTGGTCGAGGTTCTGCACGGCGAACGCAGGTCCTGAGGAAGGAACGATGAACTTTCGCCGCGCGCGTGCCACTGACGTTCCCGAGATCAACCTGATTCCGTTCATCGACGTGTTGCTGGTGATCATCATCTTTCTGATGCTGACCACCACCTATGCCAAGTTCTCTGGCCTGGAGATCAACCTGCCGACCGCCGACGCCAGCAAGCAGACCGAACAGCCCAATGAGATCGATGTGACGGTAACGGCCAGCGGACAGGTGTTGGTCAACAAGTCGCCGCTCGATGCGGTCAGCGTCACGGCCATCAGCGAAGCGCTGCGACGCGCGGCCGGTGACGCCAAGGAACCGGTGATCGTGATCAACGCCGACGCCAAGGCAACGCACCAGAGCGTCATTGACATCATGCAGGCGGCGCAGGCCGCGGGCTATCCGCGCATTTCTTTCGCCACGCAAGCACCGCGTTGATGGCCCTTGGCGGCGTCGCACGGCGCCTGCCACAGCGCTGGTACGAACGGCGGCTGGCAGCCGTCCTGTGGCCCTTGTTACCCCTCTCGCTGTTGTTCGGCGCGCTGGTCGGCCTGCGCCGCTGGCTTTATCGCCGTGGCGTCCTGCCCTCGCAGCGCTTGCCCGTGCCGGTAATCGTCGTCGGCAACCTGACCGTCGGCGGCAGCGGTAAGACGCCACTGGTGCTGTGGCTGGTGCGCGCCCTCCGTGCGCAGGGCTGGCGACCAGGAATCATCAGTCGCGGCTACGGCGGTAGCAGCGAGAGCGTGCAGTCGGTGCTCGCCAGCTCTGTCTGGGCGGTGGTCGGCGACGAGCCGCTGTTGCTCGCCAGGCGTAGCGGCGTGCCGGTCTTCGTCGGCCGTGACCGTGTCGCGGCCGGGCAAGCCTTGCTCGCCGCACACCCCGAATGCGATGTGATCGTCTCCGACGACGGTCTGCAGCACTATCGTTTGCAGCGCTCGGCCGAGCTGGTGGTCTTCGACGGACGCGGCACCGGCAACGGCTGCTTGCTGCCGGCAGGACCCTTGCGGGAGTCATTGCCACGCCTGGCGAAGGCGACCGCGGTGATCTGGAATGGTCGTCCGGAGCGGCCACTGTTGCGCGTCGCCGATGACCTGCCACAGTTCGACATGCGCCTGATCGGCCAGCGCTTTGTCGCCAGTCGCGGCGAGCCACGCAGTTGCGATGCGGCTTACCTGCGCGGCCGACCACTGCATGCCATCGCCGGGATCGGCGACCCGGGCCGCTTTTTCAGGCAGCTCGAAGCTTTGGGGCTCGACTTCGAAGCGCATCCTTTTCCCGATCACCACGCATATCGTGCCACCGACCTGGCCTTCGCCGAGCAGGGCGTGCTGCTGATGACCGAGAAAGATGCGGTAAAATGCGCCGCCATGACCATCGCCGAGGCTTGGGTTCTGCCGGTCGAGGCCGAGATCAGCACGCCGCCGGGTGGCACTGATCTTTTCGAGACCATTATGGAGAAACTGCATGGACGCACGCCTGCTTGATATTCTTGTCTGCCCGATCTGCAAGGCCAATCTCGAATATCGCAAGGCCGAGTCGGAACTGGTCTGCAAACCCTGCCGACTGGCTTTCCCGGTCCGCGACGGTATCCCGATCATGCTGCACGACGAAGCGCGCCAGCTGCCTACCGAACAGCTCTGAGCCGCCGCCGCCGTGATGCCATTCAAGGTTGTCATTCCGGCGCGCTACGCGTCCACACGCTTGCCGGGCAAGCCACTCCTCGACCTCGGCGGCAAACCGATGGTCGTGCGCGTCGCCGAACAGGCGCTGCTGTCCGGCGCCGACGAGGTGCTGGTGGCCACCGACCACCCGGCAGTCCTGGCGGCCGTCGAACGGCACGGTCTGCGCGCCCTGTCGACCCGCGCCGATCACGTCAGCGGCACCGATCGTCTGGCCGAGGTCGTCGAGGTCGCCGGTTGGGGCGACGACACGGTAGTGGTCAACGTGCAGGGTGACGAGCCCTTGATCGATCCCGCACTGATTTCCCAAACGGCCGCACAGCTGGCCGACAGCGGTGCCGAAATCGCCACGGTGGCGCATCGACTGGCCGATGCGGCCGATTTCTTCAACCCGAACATCGTCAAGCTGGTGCGTACCGCCAGCGGCGACGCGCTGTATTTTTCGCGCGCGCCGATTCCCTACGCACGCGACCACTTTGCCCGCGAAGGCGGCGGCGAGACCTTACCGGCCGACATGCTGGCGTATCGGCACGTCGGCCTGTACGCCTATCGTGCGCATTTTCTGCGCCTCTATTCCGGCTTGGCGCCGTCACCGCTGGAAGGCATCGAGGCGCTCGAACAGTTGCGCGCTCTGTGGCATGGGTTCCGGATCAGTGTGGCAATTACCGACCACCTGCCAGCCGCGGGGGTGGACACGCCGGCGGATGCACGCCGGCTGCAGGAGTACTTCAAAGCGTCATGACGGCGAACAGACAGCGCCGACCATGAAAGTCATGACCGCCTCGCTCAAATGCCGTGCGCATTTCGGCGGGCACGCCGCCAGCTGTCGACAGGCAGCGTGCCTGGGCCCTGAATTTCGCGCCTGCCACGCGCTGTAGACGGGAAATATGTGAGTCGCGAACGCGACTTTCACGGCAAAACGTTTGACCGTGCGTGCGTTTGCAGGTACCGTGCGGCGTGTTGATCACGACAACGTGCTGCCGGGGTACTGTAGATGACGTGCAAGTGTCTGAACTTCTGGACAATTTGCTGGATTTCACTATCAACGAAAGCGACTCATGAAACTCATCCTGCTAGGTGCGCCAGGGGCCGGTAAAGGCACGCAAGCGCAGTTCATTTGTGAGCAGTTCGGTATACCGCAGATCTCGACCGGCGACATGCTGCGCGCCGCGGTGAAGGCCGGTACGCCGCTCGGTGTCGAAGCCAAGAAAATCATGGATGCCGGCGGCCTGGTTTCCGACGAGATCATCATTGGCCTGGTCAATGGTCGCTTGCACGAGGGTGACTGCGCCGCTGGTTATCTCTTTGACGGATTCCCGAGGACACTGCCGCAAGCCGAGGCGATGAAAACCGCTGCTGTGGCGCTCGACTACGTGCTCGAAATCGACGTTGCCGATGACGAGATCATTGAACGGATGAGTGGGCGGCGTGTTCATCTGGCTTCGGGTCGCACCTATCACATCCGCTTCAACGCGCCCGCCGTTGCCGGCAAGGACGATGTCACCGGCGAGGACCTGATCCAGCGTGGTGACGACCAGGAAGAAACGGTCAAGAAGCGCTTGCAGATCTATCATTCGCAGACCAAGCCCCTACTCGAATACTATCGCGCGTGGGCCGCCACCGGCGACGCCAAGGCGCCGCAATGTCGCCGCATTGCCGGTGTCGGGAGTGTCGAAGAGATCAAGGCCGCAGCCTTCGCGGCGTTGCGTTAGCCGTCGTCAATGACGGTCGCTGACATGGCCGCTGCTGTTGATGCGGCAGCGTCCTTCAACGCCGCGGCTCGTGGCGTGCCTCGAAGTGTATTGCCAACGACCGCAGCACGCTCGCCGCCGGGATAGCGCGGCAAAACGGGCCGGTACTTGTCGCCACGGCATAAAGACAGGGAGCCGTAACCAAGCCGCGATCGCGGTCCGTCGCGCCCGCGAGTCGCCAGGAAGGTTCTCGACCCCCTCGCCGCCGCCAGGCTTCCCATGGCGCCGCGAGCCGTGCGGACGAGGTGCTTACAAGCTGGGCTGTTTCGTATAAAGTAGCTTACAGGGGTAAATCCGGCCCGCGGGATGTCTCCCAGGGGTCTCAAAAAAAACTTTAGAGAGGGAGCATGTATATGGGTTATCTGGTGTTCGCGCTGCTATGCGCGCTCATTGCAGTGGGTTACGGCGCTGCAATGACCAAATGGATTCTCGGCTTGCCCGCCGGCAACGAGAAAATGCAGGAGATTGCCAAAGCCATTCAGGAAGGCGCTTCTGCGTATCTCAACAAGCAATACACCACCATCGGCATTGTCGGTGCCGTGCTCTTCGTCGTCATCTGGATGGCGCTTGGTCACTTGATGGCTTTCGGCTTCCTGATCGGCGCCGTCCTCTCGGGGGCCACCGGCTTCATCGGCATGAACGTTTCAGTGCGGGCCAATGTGCGCACCGCCGAAGCGGCGCGCAACGGCATTGCTGCGGCGCTTGATGTCGCCTTCAAGGGGGGTGCCATTACCGGCATGCTGGTCGTCGGTCTGGGCCTGCTTGGTGTCGCTGGCTACTACGCCATCCTCAGGGAGCCAGGCGGCGATCTGCACCATGCGGTTGCCCCGCTGGTTGGCCTGGCCTTCGGCGGCTCGCTAATATCGATCTTCGCGCGTCTGGGTGGCGGCATATTCACCAAGGGTGCGGACGTCGGCGCCGACCTGGTCGGGAAGGTCGAGGCCGGCATTCCGGAAGACGATCCACGTAACCCGGCAGTCATCGCCGATAACGTTGGCGATAACGTCGGCGACTGTGCGGGCATGGCAGCCGACCTCTTCGAGACCTACGGGGTGACCGTAGTGGCGACGATGGTGCTTGGCGCGATGATGCTCAAGGGCGTCCCTGGCGCCAGCGACAACCTGATCATCTACCCGCTGGTCCTCGGTGGCGTTTCGATCATTGCCTCGATCGTTGGCTGTTTCTTCGTCAAAGCCAACGATGGCGGCAAGATCATGAACGCGCTCTACCGCGGCCTGGCTGTGGCTGGCGGGCTGGCGCTGGTCGCCTTCTATCCGGTGACCAAGATGCTGCTCGGCGACGGTGTGACGCTCGCTGATGGCTCGCTGATCACCTCGGGGAGCATTTTCGGGGCGGCTAGCATCGGTCTGCTGCTGACCGGCCTGCTGGTGTGGATCACCGAGTATTACACGGCGACCGAGTATTCTCCGGTCAGAGGCGTTGCCGAGGCCTCGACCACCGGCCACGGTACCAACATTATCGCCGGCCTGGCCGTGTCGATGAAATCCTGCGCGCTGCCGGTGCTCTCCGTTTGCGCGGCGATCTACGTCACGCATGCGCTGGCTGGTCTGTACGGCATCGCCATCGCCGCAACCGCGATGCTGTCGATGTCCGGGATCATCGTTGCCCTCGACGCCTATGGACCGATTACCGACAACGCTGGCGGTATCGCCGAAATGGCGGGTTTGCCGGCATCGGTGCGTGATGTCACCGATCCGCTCGACGCGGTGGGCAACACCACCAAGGCGGTGACCAAAGGCTACGCCATCGGTTCTGCCGCTCTGGCAGCGCTGGTCCTTTTCGCCGACTACACGCACGCGCTTGAAGCCAACTTCGGTACCACCCTGAGCTTTGATCTCTCCAATCACATGGTGATCATCGGGCTCTTCCTCGGCGGCCTGATCCCCTACGTCTTCGCGGCCATGGCGATGGAGGCGGTGGGTCGTGCGGCCGGTGCCGTGGTCGTTGAGGTGCGCCGGCAGTTCAAGGAAATCAAGGGCATCATGGAAGGTACCGCGAAGCCGGATTACTCCCGCGCTGTCGGCATGCTGACCGTTGCCGCGATCCGCGAGATGATCATCCCCTCGCTGCTGCCGGTGCTGGTACCGGTTGTCGTCGGCCTGCTGCTTGGTCCGCAGGCGCTTGGTGGTCTGCTGATGGGAACAATCATCACCGGTCTCTTTATCGCCATCTCGATGACCACCGGTGGTGGCGCCTGGGATAACGCCAAGAAGCACATCGAGGACGGCAACTTTGGTGGCAAAGGTTCCGAAGCCCACAAGGCATCGGTGACCGGCGATACCGTTGGCGACCCGTACAAGGATACCGCGGGTCCGGCGGTCAACCCGCTGATCAAGATCATCAACATTGTCGCCCTGATGATCGTACCCTTGATGGTTCCCGCAGGCGGCGCCAAGCCAGCGGCCGCTGCGCAGGCTCCGGCAGCCGTGGTGGCAGCCGCTCCGGCCACCGTGGTGGCAGCCGCTCCGGCCACCGTGGTGGCAGCCGCTCCGGCCACCGTGGTGGCAGCCGCTCCGGCCACCGTGGTGGCAGCCGCTCCGGCCGCCGTGGTGGCAGCCACTCCGGCCGCCGTGGTGGCAGCCGCTCCGACCACCGTGGTGGCAGCCGCTCCGGCCACTGTGGTGGCAGCCGCTCCGGCCGCCGTGGTGGCAGCCACTCCGGCCGCCGTGGTGGCGATGGTTCCAACCGCCAAGATCTACTTCGCATCGGGTTCGGCGGTACTGCCCGCCGACGCGGCGACGGCGCTGGAACTGATCGTCGCCCACGCCAAGGCCAACCCGAGTACGAAGCTGATCATTGCCGGCTTCCACGACGATAGCGGCAGCGCCGAAGCCAACGCCGAGGTCTCGAAGCAGCGGGCGATGGCCGTCGCTGAGGCGCTGAAGAACGTCGGTATCGCCGAGGCACGCCTCGCGATGCAGAAGCCGGCGCTGACTCTCGGCTCCGCAGATCCGGCCGAGGCGCGTCGCGTCGAGGTCAGCGTGCACTAGTCGCCAGGCGGCGGATGGTCGCCGCGCTGTTCGAAAAAAAGGCCGCAGCAGCGGCCTTTTTTTCGTCAGTAGCCCCCGGCCGAGAAGCTTTACTCGGCAGCGGCGATCAGCGACGGATTGAGCGTGTAGGTTCCGCTCAGGCTCGCCTGCGCCAGGACGTGTCCCTGCATTGCCGCACGGACCTGCTGGCCACCCAGCTTGCCGTCGACGTCCAGCCGCGCGACGTCGAGCGCGAAAACGGTGAACACGTAGTGGTGGACGATTTCGTCGTTCCACGGCGGGCACGGACCATCGTAACCGTAGTAGTCGCCGCGCATGTCGTTGTCGCCGTCAAACCAGGCGGTGTAGTCATTGATCCCCTGCCGTGCGTCGTGCGGGGCGTGCGGTCCCGGTTTGCCGCGTGCCGTCACATCGCTGGAAAATTCGCCGTCGCCGACTTCGCTCAGCGTCGCCGGCAGATCAAACAGCACCCAGTGGAAGAAATCAACCCGCGGCAGCGATGCCGGCACCGTGCGGTCTTCTTGATTGACGTCGTCACCCTGGCTCGGGACGTCCGGATCGTGGCAGATCAAGGCAAAGGATTGCGTGCCCGCCGGCGCGTCGCGCCACGCCAGCTGCGGGTTGCGGTTTTGGCCCAGGCCAACATGGTGTGCGGGATCGACGATGCCGAAGGCAAAGTCACCGGGGATCTGCTGGCCGTCATTGAAACTGCTGCTGGTCAATTCCATCGTTGCTCCTCTCCTGATTGATTACTCGGCCGCACTGCGTCTGAAGTCGCGCAGGCGAAAGCCCGCGACCCATAGTGTAGCGAAGTAAACGGCTACACCGAAAGTGACAACCAGTGCCAGGCGCAGCAGCCGCTCGCTCAGCCGCCAGTCCAGCCAGACGCTCGCTTCGCCGGCCGTCAGCCAGAGCGCTGCGCCCATCGCCGCCAGGGCCAGGGCCAGCCGGCCGTAGAACAGCGGCCAGCCTGGCTGCGGAGTGTAAATGGCGTGCCGCCGCAGGCCGATGTAAAGCAGGCTGGCGTTCAGCGTCGCCGCCAGGCCGATGGACAACGCCAGTCCGGCGTGCTGCAGCCAACCGATCAGCACCAGGTTCAGCGCTTGCGTGACGACCAGCGAGAGCAACGCGATCTTGACCGGCGTGCGAATGTTCTGGCGAGCGTAGAAACCCGGCGCCAGTACTTTGACCAGGATCAGGCCGAGCAGGCCGACGCTGTAGGCGAGCAGCGCGTTGCGTGTCATGAAGACGTCGGTGGCCGTGAACGCGCCGTGGTGGAACAGCGTCACGATCAGTGGCACGGCGAGAATGGCCAGCGCCAGCGCCGCTGGCGCGGCGAGCAGGAAAGTCAGCCGCAAGCCCCAGTCGAGGAGCTGCGAGTAATCGTCGTGTCGTTCGGCGGCATGGTATTTGGCCAGCGAAGGGAGGAGGACGGTGCCCAGTGCGGCGCCGAGCAAGCCGGCCGGAAACTCCATCAGGCGGTCGGCGTAGTACAGCCAGGAGACGCTGCCGGTAGCCAGGAACGACGCGAAGACCGTGTTCAGCAGTAGGCTCACCTGCGCCACCGAAACGCCGAGAACGGCCGGTGCCATCAAGCGGAAGATCCGCCGGACGCCCTCGTCGTGGAGGTTCAACGAGAATCGTGGCAGCATGCCGATGCGCTGCAGCGCCGGCAGCTGAAAGGCCAGCTGCAGGGCGCCACCGAGGAAGACTGCCCAGGCCAATGCCAGAATCGGCGGGTCGAAATGTGGCGCTGCGAAAAGCGCCATGAGAATAAAGGAGACGTTGAGCAGCACCGGCGTGAAGGCCGGTACGGCAAAACGGCTCCAGGTATTGAGCACGCCGCCGGCGAGCGCCACCAGTGACATGAAGAGAATGTACGGGAAGGTGATGCGTGTCAGCTGCACGGTCAGCGCAAACTTCTCCGGGTCGCTGGCGAAACCCGGCGCCGAAACGTAGACCAGCAAGGACGCGCCGGCCATGCCGGCGGCGGTCACCGCCAGGACGACGAGCAACAGCAGGCTGAGCACCCGGTCGACCAGCTGCCGGGTTTCGTCGCTGCCGCGTTTGTTCTTGTATTCGCCAAGGACCGGCACAAAGGCTTGCGAGAACGCACCTTCGGCAAACAGTCGGCGCAACAGGTTGGGCAGCTTGAAGGCCACGAAGAAAGCGTCGGTCAAAGCCCCGGCGCCAAAGGTCCGGGCAATCACGAAGTCGCGGACAAAGCCGAGGATACGCGACAGCAGAGTCATGCTGCTGACCGTGGCAAGTGTTTTCAGGAGATTCATTGCGGATCCGGGCGGCGCCGCCCGGGCGCGAAGGCCGTCATCTTAATGTGAAAGTCGCGTACGCGACTCACGAAACTCCCGTCTCCCCTTGCGGGAGAAGGGCTTGGGGAAGAGGGAAACGGTCATTACTTTCATGATCTGGGGTATCTCGACATGTCATGACCGTTAGCGCCTGCAAGTCAGCAGGCAAAACGGCGCGCGCGCCGCGTCCAAAGTTTCTCGCCTGCCGGACGCCCGCCAGGGCCCGTGCCACTATTTCTTGTGCCGGCCGGGGTCCGCCTTCTGCGGCCTTTCGCCTTCACTCTTCTCAACGTTCGCTCGCGGCGCCTTCGCCGGCACGTAGCCGCTCAGTTCCATGAAACCGACGCCGCTGTGTGAGCCAGTCACCTTTGTCGCGCCTTCCCAATAGACGTTCAGCGTCGTCGTGCGCGCGTCAAACTCGCTCGCCCGGATGACCGGATCGACTTGCAGCTGCAAGCCCTTCGCCGGTACGCTGATCGTCCAGTTGATCGGGTAGCTTACCTTCGATGCAGCGCTCTGCCAGCTGCCGCGAGGTTTCACGGCGAAGTCGGCGCCACCGAGGGCGGTCACCGTACCGCCCCTGGCGTACGTCCCCATACGCAGCACCGATCCGCCTTGCCGGTCGAAGAGCTCGAACAGCATGATGTCGACACCGTCGGTCAGCTGCAGCGCGAACCAGTTCCAGCGCAAATCCGCCGCTTCGAAGTCGCCCCATTGATGATCGAACCAGACTTCGCCGCGTACGGCCTGCGGCTTGCCGGCAATCGTCAACGTGCCCTGCGCGGCCATTCGCGGCCGCGAGGTGTAGTAGCTCATGCCGGCGGCGCCGAAATCGAGCAGCCCGGCGACCGGAGTTGCTGGCGCCTGATGCAAAACAGGGGGCAGCGCGTCGTCCATGCGCAGATCGAGTGAGAAATCCTTGCCGGCCATTTTCGCCAGGTGCTGCGCGCCGTCGCCTTGCAGTTGCCAGTCACCGAAGCTGAAGCTGAAGCCGTCGCGCCGCCCATCCGACGGGTTGCCGGCGGTACGCGCCTGCGCGGTGTAGAGCTTCTCGGTCTGATGGTCGAGCAGCGAGCCGTGGAAAACGGTATGGGTGAGCGTGCCTCGCCGCAGGAAGGTCGCCAAATGGAACGAATAGCGCTCGCCGGACTCGCTCGTCCTGCATTTTATGGTGTCTCGCTTGTAGTCCCCCCATGCGGTCAAGCGGTTCATGTCTCACACGCGTCGTCTCTACCGGCAGCTGACCGCCGGTCATTGTGTCGCCATCTGGGCCTTCACTGGCTGCATGCTATTCAGGACATAGTACGTTCATTCCGGCGCGGTCACGGTTGCTGGGCCACGGCCGGGCCTTACGTTTCGGATAGCGCTTACGTAATTTATGAGCGTACTTAGCCTATAACTTGGCTTAAGAAGAATACTAGTTATTCAGCCCGTGAGGATAAAGTCAAGCACGAGTAGTTCGCTTTCGAACCAGACTGCGCTAGGTCCGGTTTTTCAGCACGCCGGTCCACAGGCGGTTTGGTCGATCGGATATCCATTTGGATGGCTCGCTCAATGAGGGGAGCCGTGCTTGCCGGCTGTATTGTTCTATCGATAGTCATGCATTAGCACCATTACGCTGTTCTAGGCTGGGGCTAGCCAAGGCCAGCGTTCGCGTGTAGTCCTGGCCGCTGAGGATCAGCAGCAGCTTGCCGGGAAAGTGTCGCCAGCCTTCAGCCATGCGATCCTGGAAGCCGAGACTTTTTCCGTTCGCGGCACCTGCGCTGGCGCGACGCGCGGCGAGCGCACTGCTGAGCAGACCGGCGATCGATTGCAGCACGTGCATCCGGCCACTGAGCAGCTTGCGCCAGAATTCTCCCTGCAGCAGGCGCTGGCCATAATAGTGTTTGATATGCGTCTGTGCCAAACTCGCCGGCGACCGCACCCAGGGATTGAGCAAGACCAGGCCGGCGATGCGCGGATCGTCGCGGCCGTTGACGTACAACAAGGCCGCGGAGGCCGCGTCGCAGAGGCCCCAGATAACGATCCGCTGCAGCGTCGGACACGCGCGCTGGAAGGCGTCGACGGCGGCGCCGATGTCGGTCGAAATGGCCTCGAAGCTGCGCATTTCGCCGCTGGCGTCGCCCATGCCGCGGTGGTCGAAGCGCATCACCGGGTAGGCCTTGCTGGCCAGGCGGCGCGCCAGCAACACGAATTGTCGGTGACTGCCGACCCGATATTGCGGGCCACCGACGACGATCAGCACGCCGCAACGGCCGCGCGGCTCGCTGTTGCCGGCGTGCTCTTTGCCGCTCGCGGCGTCTGCCGTTCCACACGACCGCGCTGCGCGCTTGTCGTCCGCGCCGTGCTGCGCCGCGTGCAAAGCTTGCGGCCAGGCAAGGATCGCCGGCAGAAGCTCGCCCGCACAGGGGAATAGCAGGGCTTCTTCGACGACGTTCATCGCGGCGGTTCCTCGGCCATCGCCTGGATGCTGGCCTCGAGCAGCGCCGGACACTCGCTGATCTCGGCAGTCTGCCAGAACGCCGGACCGCTCACCGACCTTCCACGGGCTTGCTGGCCGGCCGCCTGCCATTGCGTTAGGCGCGCCACGGCAGCCGGTGACAGGCTGGCGTCGGGCCGGCCGGAGATCTCGATCCATTCGACACGGCCGGAGCGGTGCGGCAGCAGCAACTCGGCTTGGGCGAGTCCAGCAGCCAGCGCCGGCGACAGCAGATAACCGGCGACCTCGACCGCTTCACCCCGTTGCAGTTGGCTGCGAAGACGTTCCATGACGCCCTTGCCGTCGCTGCCAAGCATCTCGGCAGCGACCTTCAGGCGCAGGAACTGCTGCAGGAACTGCTTGCCCGAAACGACCGGCTGCCAGAACAGCAGGTTGACCGGGCGCTCCAGGCGCTGCGCGGCCTCGTTGGCCAACAGGCAGCCGGCGCGCTGGCCCCACAGCCAGAGCGCTGCGGTCGTTCGCTGCTGCAGGCAGTCACTGGCGAGCTTGACGTCGGCCAACCAGGCCTCCCAGGTGGCGTCGGCAAAATCGCCCGAACTGTCGCCACAGCCCAGCAAGTCGATCTGCAACACGAGGTAGCCGGCGGCAGCCATCGCGCGCGCCTGCAAGGCCGCCATGCGCCGCGACTTGTTGAGTTCCTCGGCAAACGGGGCTACGTAAACGACCGCCCCGCGCGGCGTTGCCGAGGCCTCTGGCGTATGCAGCAGGGCAAAGCGCTGGCCTGCCGCAGCCGGCAGGAAGAATGCTTCAAGGGGCATGGTGAGCGGCAGTGCCTACGCGGCCAGCTTACCTTGTACGAAGTCCGTCAGCGAGGCCAGCGTGGCGAATACCGAACCGTCGATTTCGTCGTCATCGACGGTAAACCCGAAACGTTCTTCGAGGGTGGTGATCAGCGCAACCACGGCCATCGAATCGAGTTCCGGAATCGCCCCGAGCAACGGCGTGCTCAGGGTAAACTCGCTGGCTCGTCCCTTGAGGCTCAAGACCTCGTCCAGAACCGCTACCACCTCACTCTTGGTATCCATCTTGTCTCCTGTAGCGGGAATCTTCCCGGTGCCGCCAGCCTGCTTGTCAGGCCGGGGGATCGTTTGAGCGGCGATTATACCGAGTCGGCTCATTGCCCTGCGTGCGATAGGTCACGGGCGACGATGATCGCAGCCGGTGATCGGGCACGCACTGCTCACGCCATCGAGCGGAGGGTACACGGGCGGACGGCGCCAGAGTGCTTGCGGCCAGCGCTGTTGCCACGGTGCAGCGCAGGCCTTGTCGGTCGGGCTGGCTGGTGAGAGACTGGCGCGTATCGCCGAGTGATCGGAGCTGTGCCGCGACGGCAAAGACGCCGAGAGCGTATTGGAGTGACTGATTAATGGCCGACTCGACCGCCCGGGCAAGCACCCGCCTGCCCGCTTTTGAAAGCAAGATCATCGCACCGGGCGAGTTCGCCTACCGGCTTGTCGCGGTGCCGCGGCCCTTGGTGTTCAGCAATGGCTGCTTCGACATCCTGCACCGCGGCCATGTGACGCTGCTCGCGCAGGCCCGTGCCTGTGGTGCGGCGCTGGTCGTCGCGCTGAACTCGGATGCCTCGGTCAAACGCCTCGGCAAAGGTGACGATCGCCCGGTGAATGCGCTGGCTGACCGGCTGGCGATCATCGCCGCGCTGGAGGCGGTGACGCTGGTCACCTGGTTCGACGAAGATACGCCGCTGCAACGCATTCTCGATTGCCGCCCCGATGTTCTCGTCAAGGGTGGCGACTGGCCGGTCGACAAGATTGTCGGCAACGGCGAAGTCGCCGGCTGGGGCGGGCGGGTACTGTCGATACCGTTCATCCACCAGACATCGACCAGTACGCTGCTCGACAAGATCCGCCGACTGTAGCGTCGCGCACGCCTTTGGCGCGTCGGCAAAGCGGCTAGCGGTCGAGGCTCAAGTGCCCTTTTCATGTTGTCGTGGATGTTCCTCTGTTCTCGCAGTGGGTTTATACGGAGTGAGATGCGAAAGGGGAACGGCTGAGTAAGGTCCGGTGGGTGTGCAGGCTTGGTCATCTGGATGGGGGGGGGGGGGGGGAAGCAGGTGTGGCTGGTAAGTTAACCAAGTTGGGGGGGGGTTTTGCTATTTTACAAGGTTGTGGCGCTCGGGGGTGTATGTGGACGATGGTTTGGGGGCGGGCGCGCGGTGGCGTCCAATGAGTTTTGGTCAAGGTTAAAAATTACTGGTGTCTTTTGGTGTTGGGTCGTATTGGCGGGTACAGGTTGGAGGCGAGGACCCACGGTGCGACGTGGGTGGCCACACACGGCTCTTTATATTCTCTATTTTCTGCTTCGAGGCCGTGCAGGTAGGTCGGGAGCAGGGAAAAGTGGGGGAGCGTGGTGGCGGGGAGGGGAAAGTGGAGACAAGAACCAATCAGGGGTGGAGCCGGGGTTGGTTTTATCCCCGGGATTCGCGGGTGGGCCGTCATATTTGTGGTTTTTTGCTTTTTGCGGTCGTGGGTTTTGTTTGTTTTTGTCATATTTATCTTTTTTTGGGCCCAGCCGGCGCAGCCACTGCAGCACAACCGGCAGGCGCGGTGGGCAGCACTCGGAAAAAAACCGCCGCGAAGAGAAGACCCGATTCCGGGAATCAACGCCGACGGCCTCATCGGGATTGACGCGGGTCAGCTTGCGAGCCAGGACGCGGCTCAGCGCCGCGACGTAAATGCTGTGCTCCCAAAGGCGCCGCGACAAGGCTGCGAACGGCAACATTTTCTTCGAGTTGAGCATGCTTCCTCTTGGCCTGTTGCGCCGTTCAGGAACGAGTTTCCTGCGTAGCTCGTGGGGCCTTCTATGCCGACCCGGACGTATCGCGCTGTAGTTCTTGTGATGTCGTGACGCGCCCCCTTTGAGGGTTGTCTGATTGTTGGTCGTTCTTCTGCTCGTGGGGTGCGATGTTTTCTTCAGCTGGCAATTGTTTTGTTGATTGTTGTATAAAGTTGCTCTTTTTGTTCTTTCGTCTGTCTTCATGATTTGGGTTTTCTGGATTATCTTGCTAACTTTCTGAAAATCAGGCGCGTTCTGGACGCAAGGTTTCGCTCTTCTGGCTGTTTTTGTGTGTCATGTCCTCTATCGGGAAAAGAACAGTTCACACCGTAAAGGCCGAGCGAGAGCGGCAGGAGGCGAAAGCTGATTTTTGGGTCATTTGGTGTTGTGGTGTCGAGGGGGTTTGTGTTTTTTCTGTGTTGTTTTTGCTTGTCTTGGCGGTATGTGCATACGAACGACTTCGCGGGACTGTGGGCTGCGGTACGCGGGCGGCCACGCGCGGGCGGGCGCTCGCTCAGCGCTTGGTGTGTTGTGTCTTTTTGTGTGCGGCGTTGTGGGCAACCTGCCGTGGCATTGTTTGTTGTGTTGTGTTCTTGGCTCTGTCCGCCACCGTGGCTGGGCCCCCCTGAGAGATTCCGGCCTGCCGGGCGGCTTCGGCGTCAAGTTGCCGGGAGTGTTCGTTGTCGTGGCAATAGAGGCAGAGCAACTCCCAGTTGCTGCCATCGCCAGGATTGTTGTCGTGGTTGTGGTCGCGGTGATGAACGGTCAGCTCGCGCAGGTTGAGGTGCGTGAACTCGCGAGTGCAGCGACCACAGATCCACGGGTAGATTTTCAAGGCCTGCTCGCGATAGCCGCTCTCGCGAGTCTGGCGCTGGCGAACGGCGTCGGCAATCAAACGATCGGTGTGCGCGCTCCTGGCGTTGTCCTGGGCCATGCTGGCCTCCTTGTCAAAATGGCTGTGGTATCGGGTAACAAGCCTTGCTAAACGCGCACCGCGATCAGTGGTACGCGCATCTCGTTGCTGCTGGTGCCGCCGTGGACGCCGAGCATGGTGTAGCGTTTTTCTTCCGGCAACCAGTCCTTGATCGTCCAGTTGTCCTTCATCAGCAAGGTGTAGTCACCGACGCGCGCCGACAGCTTCGGGTGATACGGCGGCGCGCCGAACCAGCCGGCGGCGATCAGTGCGTCGCTGTTGTAGAGATGGCAGGCGCGACCGAAGTGGCGGCGGACGTAGCTTTCGAAGGCCGGCCGATTGGCCGCCGCGACATAACAGTAGGCGACGCGGCGCTCGCCGCATAGCGGCCGCAGCAGGAGCGCAGCGAGTTGCGGATGCTCATCGAGATCGATCACTCGCCGGCCGGGCGAATCGATGAAACCGTGGTCGGCAGTGACCAGCAGCCAGCTGTCGCTGCCCTGCAGCAAGCGCAGCAGGGCGCCAAAATGGGCGTCAAACTCGGCCAGCGTCTGCTGCGCTTGCCGACTGTCGGTACCGTAGCGGTGCGAACGGCTGTCGAGGTCTGGATAGTAGGCATAGACGTAGCGCGGCGTCGCGCTTTCCTGCAGCAAGTCGCCGACGCCGGCGAACATCTCGGGCAGCGTGCGGTAGGCCAAGCTCTGCGCGCCGCGGGCATGCCAGGTGTTGAAGGCGCTGCCGGCGATGCTGTGCGGGGCGACCACCCAGGACTCGCGGTCAAGTTCTTGAAACAGTGACGGATGATCGAAAAGCTGCGGCGGCAGTTGCTCGGGGAGCCGCTTCGGCAACCCCGCGCGCGGCGTCAGCGGCAGGATCGCCAGGGTCTGGTCGATTTCCTGCAGGTGCATGTGCCAGCCGGTCAGGCCGTGTTGCGCCGGCGCCAGTCCGGTCATGAAGGTGGGGATCGCGCTGGCGGTGGTCGACGGGAACACCGAGGTCATGCTGCCGAGCAAGTGGCTCTGCAGGTGGCGGCTGGCGGGGTGTCTGGCGAGCGTGCGCAGACCCATCCCGTCGACGACCATCAGCAGCACGTGCCGTGCTTTGGCCAGCTGCGCCGCCGACAACAGCGCGAGCTGCGGGTAGTGCGTGCGGCGGCTGCCGCAGGCGGTGGCAATACTCTGCATCAGATTGACGATGCTGCCGCCAGCGTAGTCGGGAACCAGGGTCGAACTCATGATCGCACCATTCTACGTCAAGCCAGCGCCGACCGAGAGCTGGACTACTGACCGCGCTTGCTCGGGCAAAGGGTGTTGGCCGGCTTGCCGACGAACTCGCCGGCAGTCTGATCAGCACGCGGCTGGCGGCTCGAGCTGATCCGTGAGGTAGCGGCCAGGGGCATCCTCGATGACCTTGAGCGCGCGCTCGCCAGGGTGGCGCGCGGTGACCAGAGAATTGCCGTCTGGCTGCGCCATGAGCCACTGCTGCCAATCGTTCCACCATGATCCCGGGTGCCGGACGGCGTCGCGCAGGAAGTCGTCCGCGTGCTCCGGCAGGAGCTCGTTGGTCCAGTAGCCGTGGCGGCCGACGGCTGGCGGATTGACGATGCCTCCGACATGACCCGAGCCGCCAAGAACGAAGCGCAGCGGCCCGCGTGGCAGGCGCGCACTGCGGTAGCAGCTTTGCCACGGCGACACGTGGTCTTCGATGGTCGCCAGGAAATAGCACGGCAGTTTGACTTTGGCGACGTCGATGGCAACGCCGGCCACGGTGATGCCGCCCGCCTGCTGCAGGCGGTTCTCCTGGTAGAAGTTCTCCAGGCAGTAGCGGTGCAAGGCCGTCGGCAAACGCGTCGAATCGGCGTTCCAGTGCCAAAGGTCGGCCGGGAAGCGGTCCTTTCCGAGCAGGTAGCGGTTGACGACGAACGACCAGATCAGATCGTTGGCCTGCAGCATGGTGACGGTAGCCGCGTCTTGTGGGTTCTCGGCGTCCTTGCTGCTGGCGCTGGCCTGCCGTTGCTGGCTGGCCAGTGCGCCGAGTTCGCCGGGCTCGGCGAAATCGAGCAGGGTCGCCAGGAAGGTCGCCGACGCCGCACGGCGGTCGCCTCGAGCGGCCATGTAGGCGAGGGTGACCATCAGCAAGGTGCCGCCAAGACCGTAGCCGACGAGGTCGATCGCCTTCTCGCCCGTCGCCAGTTCAACGGCATCGACGGCCGCCAGCGAGCCTTCAAGCAAATAGTCTTCGAAGCTCTTTTGCGCCAGTTCCGGGCTGGGGTTGACCCAGCTGATGGCGAAAGTCGTGAAGCCCTGGCCAACGGCCCAGCCAATGAAGGAATCGTCCTGGTGCAGGTCGAGGATGTAGTACTTGTTGATCCACGGCGGAATGATCAGCAATGGCTTCCGGCACTGGTGGCTGCCCGCCGCTTGGTACTGGATCAACTGCAGCAGTTCGTTCTCGAAGACCACCTTGCCCGGCGTCGTCGCCAGTTCCTTGCCGACGCGGCCGGCGTCGCGGCCGGCCAGCGGTGCGCGTAGCGGTCCGTCGCCGCTTTGCAGGTCCTTGAGCAAGTGCTTCAGGCCCCGGCGCAGGTTCTTGCCCTTGCTGTTTACGGTTTCGCGCAGTACTTCCGGGTTGCTCAGGGCGAAGTTGCTCGGCGCCAGTGCGTCGATGTATTGCCGGGTGAGCTGATCGACCTTGTCCTGCGTCGCGTCGTCGAGTCCCTCGACTCTGGCCACCGCCTGGTGTACGTGGCGGGCGGTGATCAGGTAGGACTGTTTGATGAAGTCGAACAGGAAGCTGTCTTCCCACGCGGCGTCGGCGAAGCGCTGGTCGCCCCTGGCGGGTGGCGCGACAGCGTGGAAGGGCAAGCCCATGGTGCGCAGCGTCGATTGCTGCAAGAGCAGGCAGTGGTCGCGCATCATGGCCATCTGCGCTTGTGCCAGCCGGTACGGGCTGGCCAGCGCGTGCGCCGACAGGTCCATGAACGCCTTGGCAACTTCGAGCTCTTCGTTGGGAAACCAGAGGCCCTTCCTGGCCGTCTTCTTCATGTACTTGCGCAGCAGCTGCGAGGCGCGCCGTGCGACCTCGAGATAGCTGCCGACAAGCTCTGCAGCGGCGGGCAGCGAGCGCCCTGGGTCAGCCACCGGTGGTGGCGCCATCGTCAGCCTCCTTGGTCTTTTCCGGGTGGTCGGGCGGCGCCCTGCTTGCTGACAAAACGGATCAGGCCCCGGTCGTCCTCGATACGTTGCAGGCGGCCGGCGTGTTCGAGTCGATTCAGATGGGCGATGGCTTCGCCCATGGCGAACATCGTCTGGTGCGTGTCGAGATCCCTGGGGAACAGGGTAATCAGCAACTCGGCGGCGCTGTGCGGGGTGGCGCACGCCTCCTCGAGCAGCAGCAAGCGTTCTTCGTGGTGTGCGTGCAGCGCGTCCACGCGGTTCTCGATTCCGTGGAAAGGCAGTCCGTGCGAGGGCAGTACCAGTGTTTCCGGAGGCAGTTCGCGGTAACGGTCGATCGAGTCCAGGAAGTCGGCCAGCGAATCGGCCATCGGCGTGACTGCAAAAACGCTGATGTTGGTCGAGATCTTGGGCAGCAACATGTCGCCCGCGATCAGTACCCCGAGGTCGGGACTGTACAGCGCGGCGTGCTCGGGCGAGTGTCCGAAGCCGACGCGAACGCGCCAACGATGCGCGCCAATGCGCAACTCGTCGCCGTCAAACAGGCGCTGGTAGGCGGTCGGTAGCGTCGGTACGCCGCGGTTGTAGCCACCACTGCGGCGTTCGAGTGCTGCCCGGCGGTCGGCATCGAGTCCGTGCGCGCGGAACTGGCGGAGCATCGGCTGATTGCCGTGACCGCCGACCTCGTGCCACACCGCATGGGCCGTCAGGTACTCACCCAGCGTCATGTATACCGGCGCACCGGTCTCGTCTTGTAGCCAGGCAGCGAGACCCAGGTGATCGGGGTGGAAATGGGTCACGATGATCCGCGAGATGTGGCCGCCGCATGGCGTCGTCGACAAGCGGTCGAGGATTTGTCGCCAACAGTCCTTGACGGTGTCCAGCGCGAAGCCGGTGTCGACGATCGTCCAGCCATCGTCATCCTCGAGCAGCCAGAGGTTGATGTGATTCAGCGCGAAGGGGAGCGGCATGCGCAACCAGTGAATGCCGGGAGCGACCTCGAAGGTTTCTCCAGCGGCTGGCGGCGTCGCAAAAGGATAGTCTGGCAGCATTCGTCTATGGATTGTAAAAACGTCTGAAGTCTATAAACTTGCCGGCACAGTGGGCCGGCTTCAGATGCCCTCTGCAGCGAAGCATTCTACACGGATACACGTCATCCGACTCCGGACAGCCCCGCAGTGGAAAAGCAAAGCACAAGCTTCAGCAATTCCGATCTGGCGCGCGCAGTCCAGATTACGGCGCGATCGCACCCGCCTGGAGCTGGCACGGCGTGGCAAACCGCTCGGTTTCAGCCTGGCCGAGATCGCTTGCCTGGTCGGCATGAACGACACGGCGCACGACAAGAACAGCCAGTTGACCGAGTTTCTCAATGGCCCGAACAGCGCAAGGCGGCACTTTTGCAGCCGCATGAGGACCTCGAAGCGGTGCTGCAGACGATCATGGCGATGCCCGGCAAGCCGGAACATCAGCGCTGAAACAACCACTCAAGGAGCGAGAGACATGGAACATCCGAGCCTCAGTTTTGCCCACGGCGCGATCATCGACATGCTGCGCGACACCGTTCGCAGCTTTGCCGCGCGCGAGATTGCGCCGCGCGCTGAAGCCATTGATCGCGAAAACGTCTTTCCCGCCGACCTGTGGAAAAAGTTCGGCGACCTGGGCCTGCTCGGGATGACCGTCGAGGAGGAGTACGGTGGCACCGGCCTTGGCTATCTCGCGCACATCGTCGCCATGGAGGAAATCTCGCGCGCTTCGGCGAGCGTCGCGCTTTCCTACGGCGCGCACTCGAACCTCTGCGTCAATCAGATTCGCCGCAACGGCAACGCAGCCCAGCGCCAGAAATACCTGCCCAAACTGATCTCCGGCGAGCACGTCGGCGCACTGGCGATGTCGGAAGCCAACGCCGGTTCGGACGTCGTCAGCATGCGGCTGCGCGCCGAGCCCAGGGGCGACAGCTTCGTCCTCAACGGCAGCAAGATGTGGATTACCAACGGTGGTGACGCCGACGTCCTGGTGGTCTATGCCAAGACCGACGTCGCCGCCGGCGCCAAAGGAATCAGCGCGCTGATCGTCGAAAAAGGAATGCCAGGGTTCTCCTGCGGTAGCAAGCTCGACAAGCTGGGAATGCGCGGCTCCAACACCTACCCACTGTTCTTCGACGACTGCGAAGTGCCGGCCGAAAACGTCCTTGGCCAAATCAACGGCGGCGTACGCGTGCTGATGAGCGGCCTCGATTATGAGCGCGCGGTACTCGCCGGCGGCCCCTTGGGAATCATGGCGGCGGCGATGGATCTGACACTGCCCTACCTGCACGATCGCCAGCAGTTCGGCCAGTCGATCGGCGAGTTCCAGTTGATGCAGGGCAAGATCGCCGACATGTACACCACCTTCAACGTCTGTCGCGCCTACGTTTATGCCGTCGGTCAGGCCTGCGACCGCGGTGAGACGACGCGCAAGGACGCCGCCGGAGCGATTCTCTACGCGGCCGAGAAGGCCACCTGGATGGCCGGCGAGGCAATCCAGACACTTGGCGGCAACGGCTACATCAACGAGTATCCGGCCGGTCGCCTGTGGCGCGACGCCAAGCTCTACGAGATCGGTGCCGGCACCTCCGAAATCCGCCGCATGCTGATTGGCCGCGAACTGTTTGCCGACACGCTGTAAAACGCCATGAACGGCCTGGCGCCTGGCGGCGCGTCGACACCGCCAACGGCAATCGCTGTTCCGAGGCAATGGCCGCCAAGGCCGGCGTGCACGGTGCGCCCGGCACACGCCCGCAGTCGCTTCACACCATTTTCTGGACCATCATGACCACCACCCTTCACTCTCTTGGCGCTGACGACACGAAAGCCGTCGAGCACGTTCGCCAGTTCTTCCGCAACTACGCCGCGTGGCTCGGCGTTGACCTGTCTTTCCAGGGTTTTGAAGAGGAAATGGCGTCGCTGCCGGGCGCCTATGCGGCGCCGGCGGGTCGCCTGTTCTACGCGGAACGTAATGGCCAGCCGGCGGGCTGCGTCGGCATTCGCCCCTTCTCCGCCGGGCTCTGCGAGATGAAGCGGCTGTACGTCGAACCGCGGCATCGCGGCTTCGAAGTCGGCCGCGATCTGGCGCTGGCGGCGATCAAGGCGGCCAAGGAAATCGGTTATCGCAAGCTGCTCCTGGACACTCTGCCAGCGATGCGCGTGGCGGTGAAGCTGTACCGTGAACTGGGCTTCAAGGAAGCGCCGGCCTACTACCAGACGCCGCTCGAAGGGACCATGTTTCTCGCTCTCGACCTCGAGAACTGGTCCGCAGAAGAGGTCGCCAACGAGAACCTGTTCCACCTCTTCGATTTCAACCGCGCCTGGTCGGGTCGCATGCAGGAGGGTGACCCGGAGTACTTCCGCCGGCTGTCGCGGCTGCAAACACCCGAATACCTGTGGATCGGCTGCTCGGATTCGCGGGTACCGGCCAACGAGATCGTCGGCCTGCTGCCCGGCGAGATCTTCGTCCATCGCAACGTCGCCAACGTCGTCGTGCATACCGATCTCAACTGCCTGTCGGTGATCCAGTTCGCCGTCGATGCGCTCAAGGTCCGACACGTCATGGTCGTCGGCCATTACGGTTGTGGTGGCGTCAAGGCGGCGCTCAATCGCGACCGCGTCGGCCTGGTCGACATCTGGCTGCGGCACGTTCGCGACGTGCACGACAAGCACCTGGCGCGGGTCGATAGCCTGCCGCCGGAACGGCAGCACGATCGCCTGTGCGAGCTCAACGTCCTCGAGCAGGTGGCCAACGTCTGCCAGACCTTCGTCATCCAGGACGCCTGGCAGCGGCAGCAGCAGCTGACCGTGCACGGCTGGATCTACGGATTGGCCGATGGCCTGATGCGCGATCTCGGGTTCACCGTGCACCGTGCCGAAGACCTGCTGCCAAGCTACGTGGCAGCGCTCGAAGCGCTCGAGACCTGAGTGGCCGCCTTGTCGCCGACGCGGTCGGAGCCCGTCGCTGCGTCCCTGGCAACCTACCTCAAGCTGGTCGCTACCGCCCTGCTCTGGGGAGCGACCTGGATTGCCGGTCGCGTGGCGGTCAGCGAAGCGTCGCCGCTGGCCGTCGCCAGCTGGCGCTTTCTGCTCGCCGCGCTGGTTCTCGGCAGCTTGCTGGTGATTCGTGAAGGCTGGCCGCGCTGGTCGTTCAATGACTGGCTGCTGCTCAGCGCGCTCGGCGCCAGCGGCATCTTTCTTTACAACGTCTGCTTTCTCTACGGCATGACGATGATCCAGGCCGGCCGCGGCGCGCTGGTCGTCGCCCTGACGCCGGCCTTGATCGCCGCCAGCGACTGGCTGCTGTTCGACGCGCCGATGTCGCCAGCGAAGGCCGCGGGTATCGGTCTGGCGGCCTTCGGCTGCCTGCTGGTAGTCACCAACGGCGACCCCTACCGACTGTTCGCCGGCGAGGTTGGCCTGGGCGAATGGCTGATCGTCGGCTGCGCCGCCCTGTGGGCGATCTACACCTTCCTCGGGCGGCGCGCGACGCGCTCGCTGTCGCCGCTGGCGATGACTTTCGGCGCCAGCGTCACCGGTTGGCTGATGCTGACCATCGCCGCGCAGCTGCAGGGCTCGCTGTTCGCGATGGCGGCAACCACCTGGCGCGGCTGGAGCGCGATCGCTTTTCTCGGACTGTTCGGCACTGCGCTGGCTTTCACCTGGTACGCCGAAGCAGTCCAGCGCATCGGCGCGACGCGTTCGGGAGCGTTCATCAATCTGGTTCCGGTCAGCGCCGTCATTCTCGGCGCGCTACTGCTCGGCGAGCGGCTCGGGATCGCCGTCCTGAGCGGCGGCGCGCTAGTCATCATTGGCGTTATCATCACCAACCGCGCCGGCGCACGACTCGTCGCCGGTGCCCATAACAAGGAGAAGGCAGCATGATCTTGACCCAGGAGCAGGAAATGATCCGCGACTCGCTGCGCGAATTCGCGCGGGAGCGCCTGGCGCCCTTCGCCGGCGAATGGGACCGCAATCACAGCTTTCCAGCGGAAGCGCTGCGCGAGCTCGGCGAGCTCGGCGCGCTCGGCATGGTCGTTCCTGAACAGTGGGGGGGGGCCGGCATGGACTACATGTCGCTGGTGCTGGTGATCGAAGAAATCGCTGCCGGCGACGGCGCGACGTCGACCATCGTCAGCGTCCAGAACTCGCTGGCCTGCGGCATCACCATGAAATACGGCACCGACGAGCAGAAGGAAACCTGGCTGAAACCGCTGGCGCGCGGCGAGAAACTCGGCTGCTTCTGCCTCACCGAACCGCATACCGGCTCCGACGCCGCGGCGATCACCACCCGCGCCGACCGCGATGGCGACGATTTCGTCCTCAACGGCGTCAAGCAGTTCATCACCACCGGCAAGTACGGCCAGGTGGCGATCGTTTTCGCGGTCACCGACAAGAGTGCCGGCAAGAAGGGCATTTCGTGTTTTTTGGTGCCGACCGATACACCCGGCTACATCGTCGCGCGCATCGAGGAGAAGATGGGCCAGCGCGCTTCCGATACCGCGCAGATCCTGTTCGAGAACTGCCGTGTTCCGGCTTCCTGTCTGCTCGGCAAGGAAGGTGATGGTTACCGGATTGCGCTGTCCAATCTCGAAGCCGGTCGCATCGGCATCGCCGCGCAGTCGGTCGGCATGGCGCGCGCCGCTTTCGAGGCCGCGGTCCAGTACGCCAAGGACCGCGAGACCTTCGGCAAGCCGATCATCGAGCACCAGGCGGTCAGCTTTCGCCTCGCCGACATGGCCACGCAGATCGACGCAGCGCGGTTGCTGGTGTGGCGCGCCGCGACCTTCAAGGACGCCGGCAAGCCCTGCCTGAAGGAAGCTTCGATGGCCAAGATGTTCGCCTCGGAGATGGCCGAAAAGGTCTGTTCCGACGCCATCCAGATCCTCGGCGGCTACGGCTACGTCAGCGATTTCCCGGTCGAGCGGATCTACCGCGACGTCCGCGTCTGCCAGATTTACGAGGGCGCCAACGATATCCAGCGGCTGGTCATCGGTCGCGCCGTCGCCGACGCCTGACATGGGCCGCCACACGCTTCGGCCGGGCGTAGATACCACCTCGCTAAACGCCCGCTCACCAGGGCATCTGCCCGGCTGGCTGGGAATGGACGTACTGGCGATCGAACCCGGAAAATTGCACGCCAGTCTGCTCATCCGCCCCGAGATGCTGGCGCCAAACGGCTTCCTGCACGCGGCAACGGTCGTTGCGCTGGCCGATACCGCCGCCGGCTACGCGACCTTCGCGCACCTGCCGGCAGGTGCCGATGGCTTCACGACAATCGAGTTGAAGACCAACTTTTTCGGGACACTGACCGAAGGGCTGCTGCTGTGCGAAGCTACGGCCGCGCACTGTGGTCGCACGACGCAGGTCTGGGACGCCGAAGTCAGCAGCGAAGACGGCCGCCGCCTGGCCTTGTTTCGTTGCACGCAGATGGTGTTGTGGCCGAAGGTCGCCGTGCCGGCCGCGGCCGGCGGGTGACCCGGATGAACCCGCGGAATTCGCCAACAGGAGCCCTGCATGGCTAAAGAGTTCTTCCCGCTGCCGGCAAACCTGCCGGTGCCGATCGACGACGGCGCGGCGGCACACCTGCGCGGCCTGTCCTTGCCCGATCTGGCACTGCCAAGTACCGACGGGTCTTCGGTAAAGCTCGCCGAGTTGAGCGGCCGCCGGGTGATTTACGTCTATCCAAGGACCGGTCAGCCGGGCGTCGACGTGCCGGAGGGTTGGGACGCGACGCCCGGGGCACGCGGCTGTACGCCGCAGTCCTGCGCTTTTCGCGACCACTTTGCCGAACTTGCAGCGTTGGCAGCCGGAGTCTTCGGACTCAGTTCGCAGACCACCGCGTATCAACGCGAAGCGCGCGATCGCCTGCATTTGCCGTTCGAACTGCTCAGCGACAGCGCCTTGCAGCTCGAGACGAAGCTCGGACTGCCGACCTTCGACGTGGCGGGAATGCACTTGTTCAAACGGCTGACGCTGATTGTCGAGGACGCGCGCATCACGCAGGTGTTCTACCCGGTTTTCCCTCCCGATCAAAATGCCGAAGACGTTGTGCGCTGGCTGCAAGAGAACACCGCTCGTGGTCAAGGCGCCGTTGATCCTTGATCTCCGGCAAAACCAATGAACCATTGTGATCATGCCGCAGCAATCATCGATTTTCTGTCGACTGGCTCGAATGCTAATCGGGGAACGATTTCCCTTTGTCGGACACCGACCTGCTCGAGCAACCCGGGAGCAAGGTGACAAAGGCGTTAATTGCCTGGCTGCCATCGCTCCGCAGCGATGTCGCTGCCCCGGACGCCCGGACTGAATGGTCAGGCGCTCCAGCCATTGGGAGAACCAAACCATGCCGGACCCCCTCGATTTCTACTTTGATTTTTCGTCGCCCTATGGCTACCTGGCGTCCGAGAAAATCGACGAACTGGCGGCGCGCCACGGGCGCACGGTCAGGTGGAGGCCGATTCTTCTCGGCGTGGTGTTCAAGCACACCGGCGCCGCGCCGCTGACGCTGGTGCCGCTGAAAGGCGAGTACTCGGAGCACGACTTTTCGCGGTCGGCGCGTTTCCTAGACGTCCCCTACGAGCATCCCGAGAAGTTTCCGCTCGCCACGCAACACGCCGCGCGCACATACTACTGGCTGTACGATCAGGACGCCGAAACGGCGCGCGCCTTCGCGCACTCGGTATTCCGCGCGCTTTATGTCGAGGGGCGCGACGTCTCCGACCGAGACGTCGTGATGGAAGTGGCTGCCGGGCATGGCGCCGACCGCGATACGCTGGCCGAGGCGCTCGCCGCTCCGGCGTTGAAGGCACGGCTGAAAGGCGAGGTAGACGCCGCACTGGCCAGGGGAGTTTTCGGCTCGCCGTACATCGTTGTCGACGGTGAGCCATTTTTTGGTGTTGACCGGCTGCCGCAACTTGAACGCTGGCTAGCCCGTGGAGGTTTCTGATGCCCGTCCTGCAAACTCAGCTCAACGCGCGTAGTGCCGACTTCAAGGCCAACCACGACGCGATGCGCTTCGTCGTCTCCGACCTGCGCGCGACGGTCGCGCGGATCGCCCTCGGCGGTCCCGAGGCGGCGCGTCAGAAGCACCTGGCACGCGGCAAGCTGCTGCCGCGCGAGCGCGTCAATGCACTGGTCGACCCGGGTTCGCCCTTCGTCGAGCTGTCGCAGCTCGCCGCTTACGGGATGTACGGCGGCAAGGGGGGGCACCCCTTCGAGGTGCCGGCGGCGTCGCTGATCACCGGCATCGGGCGGGTCAATGGCGTCGAATGCATGATCGTCGCCAACGACGCGACGGTAAAGGGCGGCACCTATTACCCACTGACCGTCAAGAAGCACCTGCGCGCGCAGGAGATTGCCGGCGAGAACCGCCTGCCGTGCATCTATCTGGTCGACTCGGGTGGCGCTTTCCTGCCGATGCAGGAAGACGTCTTTCCCGACAAGGAGCACTTCGGCCGCATTTTCTACAACCAGGCCAAGCTGTCGGCAGCCGGCATCCCGCAGATCGCCGCGGTCATGGGCTCGTGCACCGCCGGCGGCGCCTACGTGCCGGCGATGTCCGACGAGTCGATCATCGTCAAGGACCAGGGAACGATCTTCCTGGGCGGACCACCGTTGGTCAAGGCGGCGACCGGCGAGGTCGTCAGCGCCGAGGATCTGGGTGGCGCCGACGTCCATACGCGCATCTCGGGCGTCGCCGATCACTACGCCGAGAACGATGCGCACGCGCTGGCAATCGCCCGCCGCATCGTCGGCAACCTCAACTGGCGCAAGCGGCCGCCGCTGGCGCTGAGCGAGCCGCGGCCGCCGCTATACCCGGCGGAAGAACTGTACGGGGTGATTCCAACCGACACCAAGAAGCCCTTCGACGTCCGTGAGATCATCGCCCGGATCGTCGACGGATCCGATTTCGACGAGTTCAAGGCGCGCTACGGGACGACCATCGTCTGCGGCTTCGCGCGCGTCTGGGGTTACCCGATCGGCATCGTCGCCAACAACGGCATCCTGTTTTCCGAGTCTTCGCTGAAGGCCGCCCATTTCATCGAACTGTGCGCGCAACGCGGCATCCCGCTGCTTTTTCTGCAGAACATCACGGGTTTCATGGTCGGTCGCAAGTACGAAAACGGCGGCATTGCCCGCGACGGTGCCAAAATGGTTACCGCCGTCGCCTGCGCCCGAGTGCCGAAGTTCACGATCGTCATCGGCGGCTCTTTTGGCGCCGGCAACTATGGCATGTGCGGCCGCGCCTACTCGCCGCGCTTCCTGTGGATGTGGCCGAACGCGCGCATTTCGGTGATGGGCGGCGAGCAGGCGGCGGCGGTTCTGGCGACCGTCAGACGCGACGGACTCGAAGCCGCCGGCAAGACCTGGAGTGCCGCCGATGAAGAGGCTTTCAGGGCGCCGATCCGCGAGCAGTACGAGGCGCAGGGTCACCCCTACTACGCCAGTGCGCGACTGTGGGATGATGGCGTGATCGACCCTGCCGACACGCGCCGGCTTCTCGGTCTCGGCTTGTCGGCGGCGATGAACGCCGAAGCCGAAGCAACGAAATTCGGCATTTTCCGGATGTAAAGGCTATTGATGAGCGACTACCAATTCATTATTACCGAGGTCGACGGCGGCGTCGGCATGCTGACGCTGAACAAGGCACACCGTCACAACGCTTTCGACGACGAATTGATCGCCGAGATGACCGCCGCTCTGCGCGAACTCGACGCCGACCCGGAAGTTCGTGCGGTGGTCTTGTCGTCGACCGGCAAGAGCTTCTGTGCCGGCGCCGATCTGCACTGGATGCGTCGCGCCGCTGGCTATTCTGCCGAGGAGAACCTGCGCGACGCCAACCAGCTCGCCGATCTGCTGGCGACGCTCAACGAACTCTCGAAGCCGACAATCGCGCGCGTGCAGGGTCCGGCTTACGGTGGCGGAGTTGGCCTGATCGCCGCCTGCGACATTGCCGTCGGCAGCTACGATGCGCTCTTTTCACTCAGCGAAGTGAAGTTGGGGATCATCCCGGCGGTGATCAGCCCCTACGTGCTGGCGGCGATCGGCGAGCGCTACTGCCGCCGCTACATGCTCACGGCCGAGCGTTTTTCGGCCGCCGAGGCGTACCGGATCGGGCTGCTGCACGAAATCGTTCCCGGTGACGAGCAACTCGACGAGGCCATCGGCGAAATCCTCGACGCGCTGCTGATCAATGGCCCGTGTGCACAAGCCGAGTGCAAGGCGCTGATCCGCATCGTCGCCGGGCAGCCGATCGACGAGCCGACAATCACCGAAACCGCGCAGCGCATCACGCGCGTCCGCGCCAGCCCGGAAGGACAGGAAGGTCTGTCGGCTTTCCTCGAAAAAAGATCGCCGAACTGGATCGCCGAGTGAGCGGCCGGGCCACGGCGCCACGGCGCCCGAAATTCAGGATGCCTCTCCTTGCGGCTTGCCGCTGTTGACCAGTGACCATGCCTTCGCCGCGCGCAGGCGCTGGCGGAGGGGGTGAAAGGTGCTTCGATGTTCAGCAAGATTCTGATTGCCAATCGCGGTGAGATCGCCTGTCGGGTGATCAAGAGCGCGCGGCGGATGGGTGTGCGTACCGTCGCCGTTTATTCGGAAGCCGACGCCAACGCCCGCCACGTGCGCCTGGCCGATGAGGCGGTGTGCATCGGGCCGGCGGCCGCTCGCCAATCGTATCTGGTCGGCGCGACGATCCTCGACGCCGCCAGGCGAACCGGCGCGCAGGCCGTTCATCCGGGCTACGGCTTCCTGTCCGAGAACGAGCACTTTGCCGAGGCGTGTGCGGCCGCCGGAATCGTCTTCATCGGACCGCCGGCGGCGGCGATCCGCGCCATGGGTTCGAAGTCGGCGGCCAAGGCGATCATGAGCGCTGCCGGCGTGCCGGTGACGCCGGGCTACCACGGTGACGACCAGGAGCCCGCGCTGCTGCAGCAGGAGGCCGACGCCATCGGCTATCCGGTGCTGATCAAGGCGGCGGCCGGCGGCGGTGGCAAGGGCATGCGACTGGTCGAGCGCAGCGACGATTTTGCCGCTGCGCTGGCTTCGTGCCAGCGCGAAGCCAGCGCGTCCTTCGCCTCGGACAAGGTGCTGATCGAGAAGTATCTGAGCCGTTCGCGGCATATCGAATTTCAGATCTTCGCCGATACGCACGGTAATTGCGTCTATCTCTTCGAACGCGACTGCTCGGTACAGCGTCGCCACCAGAAGGTTCTCGAGGAAGCGCCGGCACCGGGAATGACGGCGGTCCGCCGGGCGGCGATGGGCGAGGCGGCGGTCGACGCCGCGCGAGCGGTCGGCTACGTCGGCGCCGGCACCGTCGAGTTCATCACCAGCGACACTTTCGCGCACGACGGCCGCTTCTATTTCATGGAGATGAACACCCGTCTGCAGGTCGAGCATCCGGTAACCGAGATGGTCACCGGGCAGGATCTGGTCGAATGGCAGTTGCGCGTCGCCAGTGGCGAAGCACTGCCCTTGCGCCAGGATCAGCTCGATATTCGCGGCCATGCGCTGGAAGCGCGCATTTATGCCGAGAATCCCGAGAACGATTTCCTGCCGTCGACCGGCCATCTGGTGCACCTCGCGCCGCCACTGGAGAGCCTCAACGTTCGCGTCGATACGGGTGTCGAAGAGGGTGACGAGATTACGCCGTTCTACGACCCGATGATTGCCAAACTGATCGTCTGGGACGTCGACCGCGATGCGGCGCTGGCGCGGATGTGGCAGGCGCTGGCCGACTACCGCGTCGTCGGCGTCAACACCAACATCGACTTCCTGGCGCGCCTGGTGGTCTGCCCGGCCTTCGCCAACGCCGATCTCGACACCAGCCTGATCGAGCGCAGCCGCGACTTCCTCTTTCCGGCGCACGGAGAGCCGCCCAAGAACGTCTTCTTCGTCGCCGCGGTCGCTGGTTTGCTGCGCGATCAGGCGGCCGCGGTCGTCAAGGGCAGCCGCTCGGGAGACCCCTGGTCGCCCTGGAGTTCGCACGACGGCTGGCGGCTGAATATCCAGGCACGGCGGACGATCAACTATCGTAGCGGCGACCGCCTGCACGAGGTCGTCGTCGCCTACGAGGCCGATGGCTGGCGTTTAACGCTGGGCAACGAGTCGGTGATGGCGCGTGGCCGTTTCCTCGACAGCGGCCGCTTTGCCGGCCAGCTGGCGGTCGAGCTCGACGATCGCCGCCTGGTAGCCAGCGTCATCGCCGTCACCGAGAAGAACGAGCACAAGCGACACGTCTTTCTCAATGGCAGCAACTACGTGATCGTGCGCGACGACCCGCTGCACCTGGTCGAAGCCGGCGGCACGCACGGCGGCGGCCTGACGGCGCCGATGCCCGGCAAAGTCGTCGCCTTGCTGGCGGTGGTCGGCCAGCAGGTCGAGAAGGGCGCGCCCTTGCTGATCCTCGAAGCGATGAAAATGGAACATACGATCACCGCGCCGAAGAACGGTACCGTCAAGGCCTTCTGCTACGCGGCCGGCGAGCAGGTCGCCGACGGCGCCGAACTCGTCGACTTCGCCGCGGAGAAATGAAATGGCGCTGCCAAAACGGGTGAAGTTGGTCGAGGTTGGACCGCGCGACGGCCTGCAGAACGAGCCGCAGATCGTTCCGACGGCGATCAAGGTCGAGCTGATCGAACGTCTGGCCGACGCCGGGCTGTCGGTCGTCGAGGCAACGTCCTTCGTGTCGCCGCGCTGGGTGCCGCAGATGGGCGACAACAGCGAAGTGCTACGGGCGCTGCTGGCCAGCCCGCGGCGCCGACCGCAGGTGTCGTACCCGGTGCTGACGCCCAACCTCAAGGGTTTCGATGCGGCGATCGAAGCCGGCGCGCAAGAGGTGGCGATCTTCGGCGCGGCGTCGGAAACGTTCTCGCAGAAAAACATCAACTGCAGCGTCGCCGAGAGCCTGAAGCGCTTCGCCGCGGTGGTCGACGCGGCCAGCGCGCTCGAAATCCCAGTGCGTGGCTACGTGTCCTGCGTCGTCGCTTGTCCTTACGAGGGCGTCATCGACCCGCAGCGAACGGCGTGGGTCGCCAGGCAGCTGCTCGACATGGGTTGCTACGAGGTCTCGCTGGGCGATACCATCGGTGCCGGGACGCCAGCAGCGGTGCGGCGGATGATCGAGGCGTGTGCCGCGGTGGTGCCGATCAAGCGCCTGGCCGGGCATTACCACGACACCTACGGGATGGCGATTGCCAACATCTACGCGTCGCTCGAAATGGGCATGGCGGTGTTCGACAGCTCGATCGCCGGCCTCGGTGGTTGTCCGTACGCGGCCGGCGCGAGCGGCAACGTGGCCACCGAAGACGTCGTTTACCTGCTCGACGGACTGGCCATCGAAAGCGGCGTGGACCTTGGCAAACTGCTCGCCGCTGGCCAGTTCATCACGCGTCACCTGGGTCGCGAATCGGCGTCGAAAGCCGCCCGTGCGCTGCTTGCCCGGCGCGACGCCGGATGAGTGCCGTAGCCTCAATTGGAAGGAACGTGTCGTGAGCCAAGCCCTTTCCTCGCCGTGCATCAACGTCTGCCGGATCGATGACGATAGCGGCCTCTGTCTTGGTTGCTTCCGGACGATCGAAGAAATCGCCGTCTGGAGCCGCGCCGCCGATCCGCAACGCCTGCAGATCCTGTTGGCCGTCGAACGTCGGCGCGTCGACCACGACCCACACGGCTGTGCCTCGGGTGGCGAGTTTCGTGGCGACTGCGAGCGCTGAGCATGAGCGGCACTGAAGACGATTATCTGTGCGTCGGCGTCTGCATGTTCGACCCCGATTCGGGCTACTGCCTGGGTTGCGGCCGCCCGCCCGAGCCGCTGCCCGAGGACTCGCAGGGGATCGTCGCCGAGGAGGTCGCGCCGCTGCGCATCGTCGATGCCGGAGTGAACGGCGATTCGCCGGGCAAGGACTGATGCTCCCCGATAATCTGCTGGTTCTTGAACGCGGCTGGCTGTCGTCGAACAACATCGTCTTTCTCGAGGGCGAGCAGGCGGCGCTGATCGACAGCGGCTACGTGACGCACGCCAGCCAGACGGTGGCCCTGCTTGAACATGCGCTGGCAGGTCGCCGCCTGACGCGCCTGCTGAACACCCATTCGCATTCCGACCACATCGGCGGCAACGCCGCGGTGGCCGCTGCTTTTGGCTGCCAGGTGATCGTTCCACAGGGAATCGACGCGACCATCGCCGAATGGGACCAGGAAGCGCTCCTGCTGTCACCGCTCGGCCAGAGCGCGGCGCGTTTTCGCCACGACGCGACGATCGCCGCCGGCGACGAGAGCGAACTCGGTGGCCTCAACTGGCGGGCGATCGCCGTTCCCGGGCACGACATGGATGCGCTCGCTTTCCACAACCCCGAGCGGCGCCTGCTGATCTCGGGTGACGCCTTGTGGCGTAATGGCTTCGGCGTCATCTTCTCGGAACTGCTGGGTCATCCCGACGATGGCGGCGGTCTGAAAGCCGCGCGCGAAACGCTCGACGCGCTCGCTCGTCTGCCGGTCGAGGTGGTCATTCCCGGCCATGGCGCTCCCTTCTTCGACGTCGAAGAAGCTTTCGAGCGTGCCTACCGGCGGCTGTCGGCCTTCGAGCAGGATATCGAACTGCTCGCGCGGCACGCGCTCAAGGTCATTGTCGCCTTTGCCTTGCTGGAGAGGCGGCAGCTGCCGCGCGCCGATCTGCCGGACTTCCTGGCGCGTCTGAGCTTCTGCCAAAGCGTCAACGCACGCTATCTGCAGCTCAGCAACGAGGTCCTGGCGCAGCAGCTGGCCAGAGACCTGATCCGCGCCGGCACGCTGCATGACGTGCAGGGCGTGCTGGTCGCCGCTTAGTCAGCCGGCCGACGCCTGCGCGCCGCCTACCGATGCGCGGCTGCAGATTCTGCTCAGCTCGTCCGCTGTCAAACGCCGCAGGTCGAGATCGCCCTGCCAGCGGCGTCGCTCGGCGCCGGAAAAGGCGTACTCCTGACTCTGTTCTGCGCTTTGTTCCAGGAAGCTTTCCAGCGTGCGCCGCAGGTGACTCGGGGTCGGCAGCATGGTGCCAAAGTAGAGCGTCCATTGGCGACGCTTGATGAGCAGCGTCGGAAAGTTTTCGACGTCGAGGTCACCCAGGTGGTCGGCGTGGTCCTCGATATCCAGCCAGTGAAATAGCAGCGCCGGGAACTGCCTGGCGACTTCCTTGAAGCCGTCCCGGTATTCGCGACAAACACCGCACCATTCGGCGCACAAGCAGACGACCACGAATTCACTGAACGCACCGAGTTCGCTGGCGGGCGAATCGCCGTCGGCGGCTGACCCGGCGAGCGCCTCGCGCGGCGGGCTCATCGCGGTCCTGGTGCCGCTGGCCGTGCGGCGCGTGCCAAGCTGGCGCCGTCGTGGCCCCGGCTGGCGCGGTCAGGCATCACGCGCTCAAGCGCCGCCGCGACCAACCACCAGCCGCTGGATGTGCGCAATCAGCTGCTCCTCGGGGTAGGGTTTGCCGAGCAGTACGTCGACGCCGGCGGCGTCCGCCTCGCCGCGCAATTGATCGCTGTCCGAGGTCACCATGATGATCGGGAGATTCGCCGTTTGTGGATTGCTGCGCAGTTGCCGGACCAGCTGCAAACCGGTCATTCCGGGCATATCGACGTCGGTGACCAGAACGTCGGGTAGCGCAGTGGCGATTTTTTGCGCCGCGTCGAGCCCGTCTTCGGCCATCAGAACCTGATACTGATTGGCCGTCAGCAGTCTGCCGGTCTTGACGCGCACGACCTTCGAATCGTCAGCAATCATCACCACCGTTTGTTCCGGAGCCTTGGCTTTCGCCGCAGCAGGTGGCGGCGCGGCGACGGCGCGTTCAGCCTCCAGCAGCGCGGCTTTCTCAGCGGCCTGGCGCTCGGTCTCGCGAGCGATCGCCTGCTCGACCGCCAGGCGCTCATCCTCCTCCAGACGAAGGGCTTCCTCGACGGCTTTGCGCTCGCCTTCGAGACGAGCGGTTTCCTCGGCAGCCTGGCGCTCGGCTTCGACGCGAGCGGCTTTTTCGGCGGTCTGGCGCTCGACCTCGGCACGAGCAGCTTCTTCGGCAGCCTGGCGCTCGGCCTCAGCGCGAGCGGCTTCCTCGGCAGCCTGGCGCTCGACCTCGGCACGAGCAGCTTCCTCGGCAGCCTGGCGCTCGGCCTCAGCACGAGCGGCTTCCTCGGCGGCCTGGCGCTCGGCCTCAGCGCGAGCAGCTTCCTCGGCGGCCTGGCGCTCGACCTCAGCGCGGGCGGCTTCCTCGGCAGCTTGGCGCTCAGCTTCGGCGCGAGCAGCTTCCTCGGCGGCCTGGCGCTCGACCTCGGCACGAGCAGCTTCCTCGGCAGCCTGGCGCTCGGCCTCAGCACGAGCGGCTTCCTCGGCGGCCTGGCGCTCGGCCTCAGCGCGAGCAGCTTCCTCGGCGGCCTGGCGCTCGACCTCAGCGCGGGCGGCTTCCTCGGCAGCCTGGCGCTCAGCTTCGGCGCGAGCGGCTTCCTCGGCAGCCTGGCGCTCGACTTCGACGCGAGCGGCTTTTTCAGCAGCCTGGCGCTCGACCTCGGAGCGGGCGGCTTCCTCGGCGGCCAGGCGCTCGGCTTCGACGCGAGCGGCTTTTTCGGTAGCCTGGCGCTCGGCTTCGACGCGAGCGGCTTTTTCGGCGGTCTGGCGCTCGACCTCGGCGCGAGCGGCTTCCTCGGCGGCCTGGCGTTCGGCCTCGACGCGGGCACTTGTCTCGGCGGCCAGACGCGCGGCTTCGTGGGCCGCCTGCTCGCTCACTTCCCGACCCGCTCGCTCTGCAGCCGCGCGCGCCTTGAAGAAACGTTGCAGGAGAAACGCCACCAACGCGCCGGCGGCAATCAACAGCACGCTCTCAATTATTGACATTGAACTGCTCCCTCGTAGTTGGCGTGTGCCAGCGTCGGAACGTGCCGGCGCTCACCCGATGACTGTGCAAATTATCGGCCGACAGCGCTATTTCATCGGTGTCGAGCATGATAAAACGAATAATTGTCCGCTTGGAAGATCGATTCACCGACGATCGACCGTGGCGACGGCCAAAGAACGGTGCGCATGCCGCGCTGGCCCAGGCCTGCCGCGTCGCCTCGGCGGCGAATTCATGCCGGCAGGCGATCGGCGATCGCCAGGCATGATTGACCTTGCGCGCCGTTCGCTTTCCTTGCTGTTGCGTAGCGGTCGGGCCCGGAAACTGCGAGAATGCCGGGCTCGGGAGCGATGCTTGCTGACCCGAGCGACGTTCGGTCGCCGCGTTTCGCAGGCGCCGCCGGCAACTGGCGCGAGCCCACTCGCGCGGAGGACGTATTGTATGGCACCACAACGCACATCAGCCGATGTCGCACCGATCGAGGAAGTCATCGTCGAAATGCGTGCCGGACGGATGGTTGTCCTGGTCGACGAGGAAGACCGCGAGAACGAGGGCGATCTGATCCTCGCCGCCGAGCACGTCAACGCCGAGGCGATCAATTTCATGGCCCGTTTTGGCCGCGGCCTGATCTGCCTGACACTGACCGAGGCGCGCTGTCGGCAACTCGGTCTGACGCAGATGGCGCGCGACAACAAGAGTCCGTACAGCACGGCGTTCACGGTCTCCATCGAAGCGGCCGAGGGCGTTACGACGGGCATTTCGGCGCAGGACCGCGCGCTAACGATCAAGGCGGCGGTAGCCCGAAACGCACGACCCGAGGACATCGTGCAGCCTGGTCACGTTTTTCCGATCATGGCGCGCGCCGGCGGCGTGCTGGTGCGTGCCGGGCATACCGAAGCGGGCTGCGATCTGGCGCTGCTGGCCGGCCTTGAACCGGCGGCGGTGATCTGCGAGATCCTCAATGACGATGGCAGCATGGCTCGCCTGCCCGATCTGGTCGCTTTTGCGCAGCAGCATGGCCTGAAGATCGGCACCATCGCCGACCTCATTCATTACCGCAGCCAGCACGAGACCTTGGTCGAGCGCACCTTGTCGAAAACCGTACAGTCGGCACACGGCGAGTTCACGCTGCACGCTTATACCGACTGTACGTCCAACGAAGTGCATCTGGTCCTGACCAAGGGCAACATCCACCCCGAGCGCGAGACGCTGGTGCGCGTGCACGAGCCCTTGTCGGTAGTCGATTTCCTCGATCCAGGCGGTGGTCGGCATACGTTTTCGCTGGACGTGGCGCAGGCCGCACTGGCGGCCGCCGAAGCCGGCGTGATCGTCTTGTTGCACCGTCCCGAAAGTGGCCAGGACATTCTGGCGATGCTGCGTGAGCCGGTCGCCGCCAAGCGTCCGGCGGCGCGCTGGGATCCGCGCATCTACGGTATTGGCGCGCAAATCCTGCGCGATCTCGGCGTCGGCAAGATGAAACTGCTGTCGAGTCCGCGTCGGATGCCGAGCATGACCGGCTTCGATCTCGAAGTGACGGGCTACGTAGCCAACTTGACCGATATTGAAAGGCTTTGATGACTACCCAGAAAGCGAGTGAACCCTCTGTCCGCACCGCTCCCGCGGCGCGCTCCGGAAACGCCTGCGAGTACGAGGCATCGCTGCGCGGTGCGGGGCTGCTGATCGGCGTGGTGATGAGCCGTTTCAGCGAGAATATCGGAGAAGGACTGCTCAGCGCCTGTACCAACGAGCTCAAACGGCTCGGCGTGGACGACAGCAGCGTCAGCCTGGCCACCGTCCCTGGCGCTCTGGAAATCCCCCTGACCTTGCAGACGATGGCGCGCAGCGGCCGTTTTGACGCGCTGATCGCGCTCGGCGCGGTCATCCGCGGCGAAACCTATCACTTCGAGGTCGTCGCCAACGACTCGTGTCGGGCGCTGATGGACGTCCAGCTGGCGACCGGCGTACCCGTTGCCAACGGTATTCTGACCTGCGAGGACGACGACCAGGCGCTGGTTCGCATGCATCAGAAGGGCACCGATTGCGCGCGCGTGGCAGTCGAAATGGCCAATCTGCTGCAGGCGCTCGGGGAGCAATCGTGATGGCCGAAAACTCTCGGACACCGGCCGCCGGCGGCAAGCCGGGCGCTGGCCGCTCACCGCGTCGCCGGGCCCGCGAATTCGCCCTGCAAGGGCTCTACCAGTGGCGCTTGAGCGGTAACGACGAAGCGGCGATCGAAGCCCATCTCGGCGACATCGACGACTTCGACAAGGCCGACAGTGAGTTCTTCGTCAAGTTGCTGCGCGGCGTTCTGGCCCAACGCGAGGAATTGCAGGGGCAGCTGCAAGCGTATCTCGACCGCCCCTTCGGCGAGCTGTCGCCGATCGAGGCCAGCGTCCTGCTGGCCGGCGCTTTCGAGTTGCGCAATTATCCGCAGACGCCGTACCGGGTGATCATCAACGAGTCGATCGAGCTGGCCAAGGGTTACGGCGGCACCGACGGCCACAAGTACGTCAACGGCGTTCTCGACAAACTTGCCGCCAGCCTGCGGCCGGCCGAGGTCGAGGCCAAGCGTGCCGCTCGCGCCAAAGCACGCTGAGCGGCGGCGGGCGGCGAATTGCTGCAGGCCAGCGAGACGGCAGCGGTGGTGAGCAGCGAGTTTGACCTGATCCGGCGCTATTTCTGCAGGCCGACGCCACAAGCCGTCCTCGGCCCGGGTGACGATTGCGCGCTGCTCGCCCCGACGGCGGCAACCGAACTGGCGATCAGTACCGATATGCTGGTCGAAGGCACTCACTTTCTGGCCGGCACCGATCCCTGTCAGCTCGGCTGGAAGGCGCTGGCGGTCAACCTCTCCGACCTGGCGGCGATGGGTGCCACGCCGCGCTGGGCCTTGCTGGCCGGCAGCTTGCCGGAAGCCCGCGCGGCGTGGCTGGAATCGTTCTCGAGCGGGCTCTTTCGCTGCGCGACTCGCTACGGCGTCGATCTGGTCGGCGGCGATCTCACACGCGGGCCGCTCAATCTCTGTTTCACGGTGCTCGGTGAACTACCCGCAGGCAGCGCTCTCCGTCGCGACCGTGCCGTACCGGGTGACGATCTCTGGGTGTCGGGACAACCCGGTCTGGCGGCGCTGGGTCTGGCGCAACTGCAGGGCAAGACCAGCCTCCCCGAGGTGCTTGGCCAGCGCTGTCTGGCCGCCCTGCACTGCCCGCGGCCACGTCTGGAATTGGGGCTCGAGCTGCGCCGGCGTCGCCTGGCGCACGCCGCGATCGACGTCTCGGATGGCCTGCTCGCCGACCTTGAACACATCCTCGAACGCTCGGCTGTCGCCGCCGAGGTGTTTGTCGCGCAGCTGCCATGCCTGCCGGCCGGCGCCGACCCGCTGCTCGCCCGGCAATGCCAGCTGGCCGGCGGCGACGACTACGAGCTGGTCTTTTCGGCGCCGCCGGCGAAACGAAGCGAGCTCGCCGCGCTCGCCGCCGAGCTCGATCTGCCGCTTTGGCGCTTCGGCCGGGTCGTCGACGCGGCGCTTGATCGCCTGACGCTACTCGACGGCGACGGCCAGCGACTGCCGATGGACGGCAAAGGCTTCGATCACTTTGGCTAGCACTCCTTCGCTGCGATTCCTTCTCGCCCATCCCGCGCATCTGGTCGCCTGCGGCTTTGGCAGCGGTTTGTCGCCGTGGGCGCCGGGGACCTTCGGCACGCTCTTTGCGTGGGCCACGTTCGGGCCGCTGCGCTCGTCGATGAGCGACTTCGAATTGCTCGGTTTTCTCGTTGTCAGCTTCATTGGCGGCATTGTCGCGGTGCATAAGACGGGCGTCGATCTGGGCGTCGTCGATCACGGCAGCATCGTCTGGGACGAGATCGTTCCGTTCTGGCTGGTGCTGCTGTTCTGTCCCACGCACTGGCTATGGCAGACCGCCGCCTTCTGTCTGTTCCGCTTTTTCGACATCAGCAAGCCGCAGCCGGCGCGCTACTTCGACGAGCAGGTGAAAAACGGTTTCGGGGTGATGACCGACGACCTGGTCGCCGCCGGCTACACGCTGCTGGTCCTGGCGATCCTGCGCTTCGTACTGCCATGAGCGCCTGCGATCAACGTTCGCTCGAAGCCCTTGCCGCCGAAGTCGGCGCGCTGCTGCTGCGTAGTGGCGAGCGTCTGGTGACCGCCGAATCGTGCACCGGCGGTTGGGTCGGGCAGTGTCTTACCGCGGTGGCCGGCAGTTCCAGCTGGTTCGACCGCGGCTTCATCACCTATTCGAACGAAGCAAAAATCGAAATTCTCGGGGTCGGCGGCGACACGCTGGCGGCGCAGGGGGCGGTATCCGAAGCCACTGCTGGCGCCATGGCGCTTGGCGCGCTGCGCCGCAGTCGTGCCACCTGGGCCTTGGCGATCACCGGCGTTGCTGGCCCAGGCGGCGGCTCGCCGGAGCGGCCGGTGGGGACCGTCTGCTTCGCCTGGGCCGGCCCGGACGGCTATCTGGCCACCGCTAGCCGACGCTTTCCGGGTGACCGCGAGGCGGTGCGTGCGCAATCGGTCGCGCATGCGCTGCAAGGCGTGCTGCGGCGCGCTGGCCACGATCTCTGCTGATAGCCGCCGGGAGCGGCTCCTGGGGCGTTTTCGCTGTCGTCAAATTCGGGAATTCAGGCGCGCAATCTGGCGCAATCGGCATCGCCATCGACTAGAATAACTGCCTTATATCCGACTTTTAGTCCGGTCATGCCCTCGCCAATCGCCAACATCCCTTCTCGCTGGCTTGTTGTCTTGCTGCTGCCGGCCCTCTTGCTGTTGGCGCCGCAAAGCCGAGCCGTTGGCGTCAACGACGCCGCCATTGTTTCGCTCGTTGACGAGCCGCGCGCATCGGGTGGCGAGCACCCAGACCCGCTCGAGAAGCGGCTCGTCGAGTTGCCGGAAGAGCGCCGGATCGGGCCGGCGGCGCCGGCGGCCGAAGAAAGCGACTGGTGGATCGAGCTGGGCGCACTGTTCGCTCTGATCGCCGGCTTGATCGGACTGATTCGTCGGCAGGCTGAAATGTCGTCTCGCCAGGCGGAACTTCCGGTCTGCGCCGAGCCATTGATCGACGCCAACGAGGACAGCGGATGGGAGTTGTTGCCATTTGGCAGTGCCGATGATCCGACTCAGCTTCCCGACCGCGAAAAAGCCGCCGATAGATTCTCGACCTTCCGTGCGACACCAGACGCACCGCCGCAGGGCGAGCAGAGCGAGGTCGCTGTGGTGCTCGAACTGGCCGAAGTCATGCTCGCCTTCGGTCGCATCAAGGGTGCCGAGCAAGCTCTCGAGGAGTTTGTCGAAAACCAGCCCGGCGCAGCACTAACGCCGTGGTTGAAATTACTTGAGATTTACCGTCAGAACGGCCAGCGTGACGCCTTCGAAGACAAGAGCGAGCAGCTTCGACGCCACTTCAACGTCGCGACGGCGGCGTGGGAGCTAGCCAGCGAGGCCGGCGCGCCAGCCGTCTCGGCAAGCGAGGAGAGCGCTGCGGCGATTGAGGAACTGCTGCCGCGGCTGCCGATGATCGGGCAGCTGCCGCACATCGCGACCGAGATTTCACGTGCCTGGGGCTCGCCCGGCTGCCTCGCCTATCTCAACAGGCTCTTGCGTGACAACCGTAATGGACAGCGCGGCGGCTTTGCGATGGCGACGGTCCGCGAGCTGTTGTTCCTGACCGACGTCCTGGAAAGCAGCCTGGCGCGGACGCGCTGAGCCGCAGCCGAATCCCAAGCCTGTCTATTTCGTTGAGACTGTATATAATCACAGGTCTTGGTGGTGCTGATGCTGGCGTGTTCAGTGCCGTCGAACATGGGATAATTCCGCTCAATCAAGAATAAGGACTGGCAATGGACGACAACAAGACGAAGGCGCTGGCTGCAGCGTTGGCCCAGATCGAAAAGCAGTTCGGCAAGGGCTCGATCATGAAAATGGGCGAAGGCAGCGTGGTGACCGACGTTCCAGTTGTTTCCACCGGCTCCCTGGGCCTGGATATCGCGCTGGGAATCGGCGGCCTGCCACGCGGGCGAGTGGTCGAGGTCTACGGTCCGGAGTCCTCGGGCAAGACGACCTTGACCCTGCAGGTCATCGCCGAAATGCAGAAACTCGGCGGCACGGCCGCCTTCATCGACGCCGAGCATGCGCTCGACCCGGGCTATGCGCAGAAGCTTGGCGTCAACCTCGACGAGCTGCTGATCTCGCAGCCCGATACCGGCGAACAGGCGCTGGAAATCACCGACATGCTGGTGCGCTCGGCGAGTGTCGACGTGGTGGTCATCGATTCGGTTGCAGCGCTGGTACCGAAGGCCGAGATCGAAGGCGAGATGGGCGACTCGCTGCCCGGCCTGCAAGCCCGCCTGATGAGCCAGGCGCTGCGCAAGCTGACCGCCAACATCAACCGTACCAATACCCTGGTTATCTTCATCAACCAGATCCGCATGAAGATCGGCGTCATGTTCGGCAGTCCCGAAACGACCACCGGCGGCAATGCGCTCAAGTTCTACGCTTCGGTCCGCCTCGACATTCGCCGCATTGGTTCGATCAAGAAGGGTGACGAGGTGGTCGGTAATGAAACCAGGGTCAAGGTCGTCAAGAACAAGGTTGCACCACCGTTCCGCGAAGCGATATTCGATATCCTCTACGGCGAAGGAACGTCGCGCGAAGGCGAGATCATCGAACTCGGGGTGTTGCACAAGCTGATCGACAAATCGGGTTCGTGGTACGCGTACAACGGCGAGAAAATCGGCCAGGGCAAGGACAACGCACGCGAGTATCTCAAAAGCAAGCCACAAATCGCCCAGGAGATCGAAGACAAGATCCGTGCCGCGGTTAACGTTCCGTCGCAGACCCCGAAAGCGACCGCTGCCTAGCGCTTCCGGCAATGAACGACCCGCTGCGCGAGCGGGCCTTGCGCCTGTTGGCCCGCCGCGACTACGCGCGGCTCGAGCTGGCGGCCAGGCTGGCGCCCCACGCCGCCGGATCCGCGGCGCCACTTGACGCCTTGCTCGATGCGCTTGCGGCCAGTGGTCTGCTGTCCGACGAGCGTTATGCAGGAGCACGCGTGAATTTGCGCGGCGCGCGCGTGGGCGACGCGCGTTTAGCTTACGAACTCCGCTCAAAGGGCGTTGCCGACGACCTGGTTAGAGCGGCGCTGGCCGCTGGCGAAGACGAACTGACACGGGCGCGTCGTGTCTGGCAACGGAAGTTTGGTCGTCAACGAACCGTCGCCGACGATGCCACCAAGCGAATTCGCCAGATGCGCTTTCTCGCGGGCAGGGGGTTCTCCAGTGATACCATCCGACGTGTCCTACGCGGCAATCTTGAAGATGATTGAAAAATGTCAGATACGCAGAGCAAATTGTCTACCCGCAGCCTCAAGAAGAGCTACAAGTCGCGTACCGTGGTGCATGACGTTTCCTTCGAAGTAGTCAGCGGCGAGGTCGTTGGCCTGCTTGGCCCCAATGGTGCCGGCAAGACCACGTGTTTTTACATGGTCGTCGGTCTGGTCGCTTGTGATGGCGGTGACGTATCGCTTGATGAAACCAAGCTCACGCATCTGCCGATGCACAAGCGCGCCCGCCTGGGCGTCTCGTATCTGCCGCAGGAAGCTTCTGTTTTTCGTAAGCTGACGGTCAGCGAAAACATCAAGGCCGTGCTCGAACTGCAGCAGCTGTCGGCTGACGAAATTGAAGCGCGTGCAGAAGACCTGCTCGATGAGTTGCACATCAGCCACCTTCGCCACAGCCCCGCAACTTCGCTTTCCGGCGGCGAACGTCGGCGAGTCGAGATCGCCAGGGCCTTGGCTACCGGACCGCGCTTCATTCTGCTCGACGAGCCCTTCGCTGGCGTCGACCCGATCGCCGTCCTCGACATCCAGAAGATCATCCGTTTCCTCAAAGAGCGCGGCATCGGCGTGCTGATCACCGACCACAACGTTCGCGAAACGCTCGGCATTTGCGACCACGCCTACATCATCAACGAGGGCAGCGTGCTTGCCGCTGGTCGGCCCGACGAAATCATTTATAATGAAAACGTTCGGAAAGTCTATCTGGGTGAGAATTTCCGCCTCTGAAGCCAATGGCCCTACAGCCGCAATTCGAGAACCATATGGGCAATTTCCGCATTCCAATGAGGCGGCTTGCCCGGTTCCGTAAATGAATCCGTCCCTCCAGCTCAAGCTCACCCAGCATCTCGCCCTGACCCCACAGCTTGCGCTGTCGATCAAACTGCTGCAGCTGTCGACGCTCGACCTTGAACACGAGCTGGAGAAGTACTTGCGGGAGAACCCGCTGCTCGAACGCGAAGAGACCTACGCGCAGCCCGAGGCAGCGTCCAAGGGCGGCAGCCTTGACGAGGTCAGTAGCCCACCAGCGGCAGACGAGCGCAGCGAACACACCGAGCAGTCGTTTTCCGATGAGGAGGGCTGGCCGAGCGAAGACGGCAACCACTTCAGCAACTCGTCGGCTTCCTTCGACGACGAGGATAGCGACTATCAGGACGTCCAGGCAGCAACGGTGTCCTTGCGCGAACACCTGCTATGGCAGCTTGGCTTGATGAGCATCCCGGATCGTGACCGCGCTCTCGTGCGCTGCCTGGTCGATGCGCTGGACGATGACGGCTACCTGACCCAGTCTCTCGACGATCTCGCGGAAACGATGCCGGCAGAACTGACTATCGAGCTCGAAGAACTGCAGATTGCGCTCAATCACTTGCAGCATTTCGACCCGATCGGTGTCGGCGCACGTAGCGCACAGGAATGCCTGCGACTGCAACTGCAAGCCCTACCGGTTGATCGGACGCGTGCGCTGGCGCTGGAAATCGTCGGTAGTTACCTGGAACTGCTGGCCAGCCACGATTTCGTCAAACTGAAAAAAAACACCGGCTGTGACGACGACGCGCTGCGCGCGGCGCATGCGATGATCTGTAGCCTCAACCCGCGGCCTGGCGCGCAGTACGCCTCTTCCGATACGCGTTACGTCACCCCCGATGTGCTGGTGCGCAAGCTGCGCGAACAGTGGTCGGTGAGCGTCAATTCTGACGCTTTCCCTCGTCTGCGAATCAACAGTCTTTATGCCCAGATACTTTCCCGACAGCGTGGCTCGGGGCTGGCGGTCCACCTGCAGGAAGCGCGCTGGTTGATCAGGAACGTGCAACAACGGTTTGACACGATCCTGCGTGTGGCGCAGGCTATCGTTGAACGTCAGCGTCAGTTCTTCGATCATGGTGAAGTCGCGATGCGGCCTCTCGTCTTGCGTGAAGTCGCCGACGTCCTGGGGCTGCACGAGTCGACCATCTCGAGGGTGACGACGCAAAAGTACATGGCGACGCCACGCGGGATCTTTGAACTGAAGTATTTTTTTGGCAGCCACGTCGGCACCGAAGCTGGCGGGGCTTATTCGGCAACGGCCATTCGTGCGCTGATCAAGCAAATGATCGGCGCCGAAGAACCGAAGAAGCCACTTTCGGATAGCCAGATATCCGAAGTTCTTGGTCAGCAGGGCATTGTCGTTGCACGGCGAACGATTGCGAAATACCGTGAAGCGCTCAGTATCCCGCCGGTCAGCTTACGCAAGTCCATCTAAAAGAAGGAGCCACATCATGAACCTGCAAGTCAGTGGACACCACCTCGAGATTACCCCGGCACTGCGCGATTACGTAACCGGAAAGCTCGAGCGGATCACTCGTCATTTCGATAACGTGATCGACGTGAACGTGATCCTGTCGGTGGAAAAGCTGAAGCAGAAGGCTGAAGTGACCGTCCACCTCGCCGGCAAGGATGTTTACGTGGAAACCACCGACGAGGACCTCTATGCGGCCGTCGATGCTCTTGTTGACAAACTCGAGCGTCAGGTACAGAAGTACAAGCAGAAGTTGCAGGACCACCATCGCGGGAGCAAAATTGTCGATCACATAGTCGTTGAGTGATCGTTGTACACTCTGCGCACGGATCGAGGGCTGCACTTGGCCTGCGATCCGTGCGCTTCCTTGTTTGAACTCAACCATGTCAGCCTTTTTCGGGTTTTTGTCGCATGAGCCAGATTACCCAGTTACTCCCCCTCGAAAACATCATTCTTGATCTTGACGCGAGCAGCAAAAAACGCGTTTTTGAACACGTGGGGCTCCTGTTCGAAAATTATCTTGGTATCGCCCGCAGCACCGTCTTTGACAGTTTGTTTGCGCGCGAAAAACTGGGTTCGACCGGCCTTGGTCAAGGTGTCGCCATCCCGCACGGCCGAATCAAGGGGCTGAAGGACGCCACCGGCGCCTTCCTGCGACTGGCTACTCCGGTAGCCTTTGACTCCCCGGACGGCAAGCCGGTGTCACTGTTGTTCATCCTCCTGGTCCCCGAGGTAGCCACCGAGCAGCATCTGGAAATCCTCTCTGAACTGGCCCAGCACTTTTCCGACCGCACGTGCCGCGAAGCGCTGTCCTCTGCCATTGACGCCAGCGGTATTCGCCAGATTTTTGCCGACGGAAAATGAACGCCCCGCGTCAGTTTAGTGTCGTCCAGTTGTATGAGGACCACCGTGACAAACTTAAGCTTGCGTGGGTCGTCGCCGTCGGTGTCGATCGTCATATCGAACTCAAGGAACAGAGCAACTACGGCGCCGATGTGGTCGGGCACCTCAACCTGATCCACCCCGAACGCCTGCAGGTGATCGGCAGGGCCGAGCAAGCCTGGGCGCTACGCGTTACCAGTGAACGTTTGCGGCAGCAGTTGCGCGAACTGATCGGCGCCAGGCCGCCCGCACTTATCCTTGCCGACGGTCTTGAAATTCTTCCCGAGATTCGCGATGCCTGCGAGTCCACACAGACGCCGGTGTTTGTCAGCTCGAAGCCCTGTTCGGCAGTCATCGACCTGCTGCGCATTTATCTTTCGCGCCGGCTGGCTGGTTCAACGTCGATGCACGGGGTGTTGATGGATGTGTTCGGGATGGGCGTTCTGATCACCGGCGATTCCGGTGTCGGCAAGAGCGAACTGGCGCTGGAGCTGATTTCGCGTGGTCATGGCCTGGTTGCCGATGACGTCGTCGAGCTCTCGTCGATCGCCCCTACGACTATCGAAGGGCGCTGTCCGAGCATGTTGCGCGACTATCTGGAAGTGCGTGGTCTGGGCTTGCTCAACATCCGCACGATCTTCGGAGAGACCGCCTCACGCAGGAAGATCAAGCTCAAGCTGATCGTCCATCTGCAACGGCCACTGACTGGCGCCGATGGTCCGCGTCTGCCGCTCGACGCGCAGTCTCAGGATATCCTGGGATTACCTGTCCGCAAGGTTGTCATCCCGGTTGCTGCCGGCCGAAACATTGCCGTGCTACTCGAAGCGGCCGTGCGCAACTGTATCCTTCAATTGCGCGGCATCGACAGCATGGGCGACTTCATCGACCGCCAGCAGCAGGCGCTGCTTGACGAGGAGCTGTAGCAATGGCTTAATCACGGGACTTTCTCAACCCTAGGAGGATTCCCGATGAAAGCCATGCTCGCGCTTGCCGCTCTTGTCTTCGCTACTGGTGGCGCCTTTGCTGCCGACGCAAAAAAGGAACCCTCGGAAGCTCAGAAGGCACAGCAGGAAAAGATGAAGTCCTGCAATGCCACGGCCAAGGAAAAAGCCTTGCTGGGCAACGAGCGCAAACAGTTCATGAGCAATTGCCTCAAGGCGGCGCCGGCGAAAGCGACTCAGCAGGACAAGATGACCTCGTGCAACACCGAGGCCGCTAGCAAGGAGCTCAAGGGCGACGAGCGGAAGGCCTTCATGAGCACTTGTCTGAAAGGCTGAGCGAAGCGCTTTGCCGGTCGCTACTCACCGCCGGCCCGCAGCACCGGGGCCGGCGTTTCATTGCCGCCACTGCTGCCGGTGGCCGGCGCCAGTGACGCGTGCGACATCAGCCAGCGGCTTGCACCGCGCCGCCATCGGCCAGGTTTTCAGACCAGGCATTGTGCCGATCTGAACACTGGTCCTGGCTCCCGGCTGGCAGGCAAGCGACATAGCCCTGCCGGTGCCGCTTGAGCAGTTGCAGCAAGCGCCGATACGCTTCCTGCGGCGTCGCGTGGAGGTCCGCGCAAAACGCGTTGCAGGCGGCCCAGCGCCTTTCCGGGGTACGCAAAACGACGACCGTCCGACCACCAGCAACAATGGCCATGAGGCAGTTCGCGGCGCCGTCCGTCCAGGAGGCGGTGACCAGATTCATCGCCTCGTCACGCGGCACGCACAAGCCGACCAGCGCGTCGATCGGTGAATCATGTTCGGCACAAACAATTGCCGGAAAGTAGGCGTGCGCAGCGAGCTTGGCAGACGGGTTCATGGGAGTGAGCTTCTAGCACTCCTGGCGGTGTTTGTAAATCCGGCTCGTGCGTTGCACGCAGACCACTCTTTGAGCCCCACGGCATGCAAGCGACAGACTTTGACGTTCTTATTGTAGGGGGAGGGCTGGCGGGCCTCTCGCTGGCTTGCGCGCTGCGCGACGCTCGCCTGCGGGTCGCACTCGTCGAACAGCGGGCGCCGCATCGCCCCTTGGGTTGGGACGCCCGCGTCTATGCGGTCTCGCCGGCCAACGCCGCCTTCCTGCAGGCGATAGGCGCCTGGAAACACATGCCGGCAGAGCGTATCGCGCCGATTCACGCCATGCAGATTTTCGCTGACGGCGCTGCTCGACTCGATTTCTCGGCCTATGAGGCGGGGCTTCCGGAACTGGGCTGGATCGTCGAGTCATCGTCGATGGCCTGCGAGTTGTGGGAAAACGTCAAGCGGCAAAGCCAGTTGACGGTGCTTTGTCCAGCGGCGCCAAAAGCCCTGGAGATCGGCGCGTCGGCGGCGGTCCTTACCCTGACCGACGGTAAAGCGGTGTCGGCGCGCTTGCTGGTCGGCGCTGACGGGCGTGACTCATGGGTTCGCGAAACGCTTGGCATGTCTGCAACCAACACACCGTACGGCGAAATGGGCCTGGTCGCCAACCTCGAGTGTGAGTACCCGCACCGGGGTATTGCGCGGCAGTGGTTTCGCGACGACGGCGTTCTGGCGTGGCTACCGATGGCCGGCAATCGCGTCTCGATCGTCTGGTCCACGCCTGACGAAAACGCCAGGAAGCTGCTGGCGATGTCCGGCGAAGAGCTGTGCGCCTGCGTCGCCGCGGCCGGCGATCACCAGTTGGGCGCCTTCCGCTTGCTTACCCCGGCGGCAGCGTTTCCCTTGCGACTGATGCAGGTGCCGCGGGTCATCGCCCACCGCCTGGCGCTGATCGGTGACGCGGCGCACGGCATCCACCCGCTTTCCGGTCATGGCATCAACCTCGGTTACCAGGACGCCAGGGTGCTCGCTCGTCTGCTCGCCGCGACCGCCGATTGGCAGGACATTGGTAACGAGCGTCTGCTGGCGCGCTACCAGCGCGAACGCCGGGAAGAAACGCTCCTGATGCAAACCACCACGCACGCGCTGCATGAACTGTTCCGACACAGTTTCCCGGGCCTTCGGCCCTTCCGCAAGCTGGGAATGAACCTCACGAATGCTTTGCCAGTCGTAAAGAACCTGCTCGTCCGCTACGCCATTGGCGCCTCTTGAAGCGCCAGAATTCCTAACCCGGAGAAACCAGATGTACAAGACCCTCGTGCCAATTGCTCTCGCCCTCGCCTTCAGCCAGCCGACTCTCGCCGACGAGGCCAGCGTGAAGAAAGCGCTTGAAGGCAAGCTCGGAGCACCGGTCACCAGCGTCACCAAGACGCCCTATCTCGGGCTCTACGAGGTCTACGCCGACGGCCAGATCGTGTACACCGACGAAAAGGTCTCGGCGCTGCTGGTCGGCTCGCTGATCGACGGCAAAACGATGAAAAACGTGACGTCCGAGCGGATGCAGAAGCTGACAGCGATAAAATTCTCCGACTTGCCGCTGGCTCTCGCCGTCAAGCAGGTGCGCGGCGACGGCAAGCGTGTTTTCGCGACCTTCGAGGATCCGAACTGCGGCTATTGCAAGAAGCTGGCGAAGGAAATGAGCAAGCTGGATAACGTGACGATCTACACCTTCCTCTATCCGATTCTCTCGCCGGATTCCCTCGAGAAATCGAATCAGATCTGGTGTGCCGCTGACAAGGCCAAGGCCTGGAACGAGTGGATGGTCGACGGCAAGGCACCGGCCGGCAAGGGCGATTGCGATACCACGGCGGTGAAGAAGAGCGTCGAACTCGGGCGCAAGCTGGCGATCAGCGGCACCCCGACGATCTTCTTTGGCGACGGCGAGCGGATTCCCGGCGCCGTACCGCTGGCCAGGATCGAGCAGAAACTCGCCGAGACGCCGGTGCCGGTAAAGTAGCCGCCGGCGAGCGCCGCTGACCTGCGCCAGCCGGGCAGCGGCAGAGCGACCCCGCTCAGCGGTCGGTCAGCGTCAGCAGGATGTCGGCGTACCAGGCGCAGTTCAGGCCCAGCGCCTCGTCCTGATCGGGGTCGCGGGCGCCGACGTCGAGCCTGGCCGAGTGCACCCCGAGCAGTAGCCATGGCAGATCGTCGCGCGCCGGGTCCGCGGCGGCAACGCGCATGACCACCGGCGCACCGCTGGTTCCCCGGTGCGTACGTGCATCGGTGAGGAAATACCCCTCACCTTCAAAACGAAGCCCGAAGGATGACGCAATGATCGCCTGCCGGACGACCGGCATGTGGTGGAGGTTGTCGTGGAATCCCATGGGGAAGCCGACCACCAGCAGTGAACTGCCGACGTCCACCTGGTCAAACCGGCCCGGCAGATGGGTCGGCGTGAAGGCCCGGTAGACGAGTGTCAGGGGCAGTGCCGCACGGTCGATTTCGATCACCGCGACGTCGATCTCGCCTGCTGCATCAAGACCCTGGCGCCAGACCTGGCGACGGTTGTGGTCGTACAGAGGGATCGAAAACCCGGTCGATTCGGCGATGTTTTCCGGATTGACGTGCAACTCGATCTCGATGCGGTCGGGAAAATGCCGACTGGGCTCGTCGAAGAGAACGTGCCGGCTGGTGACCAGAAACAGCTTTTCATCGCGTTTGAAGAAAAAGCCGCTGGCGTTGGTCAGTGGCTGCCGCTGATGGAAGGTCGAGATGCGCGTCGCGGTAAGCAGGATGGATTCGATCATGGCTCGCTGGTCGGGTACGGTCGGACGGGCGGTCGGCAATCGCTGGCGACCTAGCTTGGCAGCGGCGGCGCCCCGAAGTGCCGGGCGACCGCTCAGATCGAGGCTTCAGCGATCGTGACCACGGTCGCCATTGTAGCCGCGCCGGTCGTGCCTGGGGTCCGCACGATAATTCCGCTGCCCGTCACGGTGGCCATAGCGACGATAGTGAGGCGCTCGCGGCGGCGGCGCGGCGGCGTCGCGCTGATACCAGCTGGTGTTAACGAAATAGACGCGTTCTCCACAAGCCCGGTACGAGTGGCAGTGCCTGGCCCAGTGCCTGGCGTGGCCGGGGGCTACCTGCAGATACACCGGCGGCCGGCCTGGCGGAACGCGTTCGACGAAGATCGGCTGCGGATAGACAAGTCGTGGCGGCGGGTAGCCGCCGATGTCAACACGGCCATAGAAGCCGGGTTGGCCAACAGTCACCGAGACGCCAAGGTCGGCCGCAAGCGCTGGTGCGGTGATGGCCAGTAGCGCGGCAGCGAAGAGCAGGAAGCGTTTCATGTTGAGCCCAGGGTTGTCGATACCCTTGGCTAACGCGCGCCCCCGCTCGCCCGATGACCCGTCCGCCCGTCGCCGCGGCCTGACAAATCGCCGAAAGCGTCAAGCGAAGCGCGGATAGCGGTGGCTTTTCAAAGGCTTCCGTGGGAAAAATGCGAGATTGACGCCACTTGATGGAGGCCCATATACTGCTGCCCTTGTTTTTCAATCCTTGAATGCCTCGCGGGCCGAGCTTTCAGACCGCCCTTTTTGAGAGTGAGAACGATGAAAACGATTCTGGGTTTAATGGCGTTGGCGCTGGCTGCCGCCGCGTTCGCACAGACGCCGACCGGCAACGCCGAGGCGGCCAAGGGCAAGACGTCGATGTGCGAAGGCTGTCACGGCGTTCCGGGTTACCGGACCACTTCTCCGCACGTCTATCGCGTGCCGAAGCTCGGCGGACAGCAAGCGGCGTACCTCGTCAATGCCTTGCAAGAGTACAAGTCGGGGGCCCGCAGCCATCCGACGATGAGCGCCATCGCGCAGGGGCTGTCGGAGCAGGACATGGCCGACGTCGCGGCCTTTTATTCCAGTATGCAGAAATAAGGGATCGACCATGAAAGCGAGCTTACTCATCGCTCTGTTGGCAGTCGTCAGCGCGTCGGCCCACGCCGGTGCCGGCGCAGCGGCACAAAAAGCCGAGGTCTGTGCGGCCTGCCATGGCGCCGATTTCAATACGCCGATCTCGGCAGACATCCCGCGCCTCGCCGGCCAGTATCCAGACTATCTGGCGCGCGCACTGACCGATTACAAGTCGGGGGCCCGCAAGAACGCGCTGATGAACGGCCAGGCGGAAGGCCTCTCGGCGCAGGACATCACGGAGCTTTCGGCCTACATCGGCGCCCTTCCCAGCAGCCTGATCGTCATCCCGCTGCACCGCTTCATTCGCTAACGACATCCACGACTCGCCGCCTGCGTGCTTGTTTCTCCCGCCACGGCGAGAAACGAGCACGCTGAGTCGCGGACGCAACTTTCGCGCTAACGGTCATGACAGGTCGAGATACCCCAGATCGTGAAAGTCATGACCGTTTCCCTCTCACTTGCAGTGCGCATTCCGGCTTGCACGCCGGAATCGTTCGCCGAGCAGGGAGCAAGCTCCCTGAATTCCCCGCCTCACCCCTGGCCCTTCTCCCGCAAGGGGAGACGGGAGTTTCGTGAGCCGCGTACGCGACTTTCACATTAAAGCACCTCCGTCGGCGCGCAGCACGATGACCGACGGCGCGTCGACGACTGCATTGGCGCTCGAGCGCTTCTGGACGCAGGCGACTACGGGCTGGCGCTGGCGCGGTTGATGCTGGATCTGTTCGAAGACGCGGCGACCTTTCTCAAGCCCGAGCACTTCCGCTGCAACCCCAGTGACGACAGCCGAAATCGCATCGGCGCCGCGCCGGCTGAACGCCGATCGCTGCGTTCGCCGCGGGGTCGTCGTCGCTGACAACGAAAACTGGGCGGCATGGCGCTGCTCGCCAGGTCAACAGCTGCGCCGCTCGGCGGCGGCAGTCTGCTCCGCGAAGCGCACACGGGTGGCGCGGTCGGTCGACGTGGCTGCTACTATGGGAACGTCAACCGTGCCCGGCGTGAACACCTGACCAACCGACAGGAGCCCCATGAGAACAGCGACAGACCTGCGCTTGCTGCTGGCTGGCATCGCCCTGCTCTGCGGCGCAACCGACGCGGCCGACGCGCCGCCGGCCGGGGTGATCGTCGCCCCCGTCCGCCAGGTCGCTTTTGCCGATACCGTCGAGGCGCTCGGCACGGTGGCCGCCAACGAATCGGTGGCCTTGACGGCGTCGGTCACGGAAACCGTCAGCGCCATTCACTTTGACGATGGCGACCGCGTCAAGAAGGGACAACTTCTCGCCGAGCTGAGCAGCCACGAGGAACACGCTCAGCGCGACGAGGCCCGCGCCACGCTCACCGAGGCGAACCGGCAGTATCAGCGCTTCAAGTCACTGGCCGCCAAAGGCACGGCTGCACAATCGCTGCTCGACGAGCGCCAGCGCGACTGGCAAACCGCAGGCGCGCGCCTGGCGGCCATCGAGTCGCGACTGGCCGACCGGCAGATCAAGGCACCGTTTGCCGGCATCGTCGGCCTGCGCGACGTGAGCGTCGGCGCACTCGTCGAGCCCGGCGACCTGATCACCACGCTCGATGACGACAGTGTCATCAAGCTCGAGTTTTCGGTCGCCGCGACTTACCTCGGCGCGCTGCGTCCGGGATTGAAGGTGATGGCCAGCAGCCGCGCCTTTGCCGGGCGCCGTTTCACCGGGACGGTGAAGGCCGTGAACAGCCGTATCGATCCGGTAACGCGTTCGGTCCGCGTTCGCGCCATGCTGCCGAACCCGGAACACCTGCTCAAGCCAGGCCTGTTGATGCACGTCGTACTTCAGCAGGAGTCGCGCCTGACGCTGCTCATCCCGGAAGAGGCGCTGTTGCCCATCGCCGAGAAGCAGTTTGTTCTTGTGGTGACCGCCGGCAACAGGGTAGAGCAGCGCGAACTCCGCATTGGCGGGCGTCGTCCCGGCCAGGTCGAGGTGGTCGAGGGTCTGGCGGCCGATGAGCGGGTCATCACCCACGGGCACATGCAATTGCGCGCGGGCCAGAAGGTAAACATCATCGCCATTGACGACGGCAGCCGTACCCTGCCCGAATTGCTGCGCTCATTGCCTGGCGGCGGCAGTAGCCGATGATGCTCTCCGATGTCTCGATCACGCGGCCGGTTTTTGCTTCGGTGATGTCCTTGTTGCTGGTCGCCTTCGGCATGCTCGCGTTCGATCGTCTGCCGCTGCGTGAATACCCCGACATCGACCCACCGATCGTCACCGTCGATACCAGCTACCCGGGCGCCGCCGCCAACGTCGTCGAAAACCGCATCACCGAGCTGATCGAGGAGCGCATCTCGGGGATCGAGGGAATCCGCTTCATTGCCTCGACCAGCGAGGACGGGCGTTCGCGCATCACCCTGGAATTCGCCGTCGGTCGCGACATCGACGCCGCCGCCAACGACATCCGCGACCGCGTCTCGGCGATCGTCGATGAGCTGCCCGACGAGGCCGAGCCGCCGGACATCCAGAAGCAGGACAGCAACGAAGACGTGATCATGTGGCTCAACCTGGCCGGCGACGGCATGAGCATCCCGGAACTGACCGACTACGCCAGGCGTTACCTGACCGATCGCTTTTCGGTGCTCGACGGCGTCGCCCGGGTGCGCGTCGGTGGTGGCCAGGAATACGCGATGCGCATCTGGCTCGACCGGCGAGAACTGGCGGCGCGCAAGCTCACCGCCGCCGACGTCGAGGCCGCGCTACGCGCCGAAAACATCGAACTGCCAGCAGGCAGCATCGACTCCGAGAACCGTCAGTTTACCGTCCGCACCGAGCGCAGCTTCCTGACCGCGCAGGACTTCGGCCAACTGGTGCTGGCGCGCGGCGACGATGGTTATCTGGTACGACTCGCCGATGTCGCGCGCGTCGTTCGTGGCACCAGCGAAGACCGCCTGTTCTTCCGCGGTAACGGCGTACCGATGGTCGGCATCGGTATCACCAAGCAGTCGACGGCCAATACCCTGGCCGTGGCCAAGGCGGCGAAGGCGGAAATGGCGCGCATCAACGGCACGCTGCCGCCGGGTATGGCGATCAAGCAAAGCTATGACAGCTCGGTTTTCGTCGAGGGCGCCATCCACGAGGTCTACAAGACGCTGTTCATCGCCATCGCCATGGTCATCGGCGTCATCCTGCTGTTCCTCGGCAGCCTGCGCGCGATGCTGGTGCCGGCGGTGACTGTGCCGGTGTCGCTGGTGGCCAGCTTCATGGTCCTCCTGGCGCTCGGTTTCTCGCTCAACATTCTGACCCTGCTGGCGCTGGTACTGGCCATTGGCCTGGTCGTTGATGACGCCATCGTGGTCATTGAGAACATTCACCGGCGGATGCAGGAATACGGCGAAACACGGCTGGTGGCGGCGTACCGCGGCACCCGCCAGGTGGCTTTCGCGGTGATCGCCACGACCGTCGTGCTGGTCGCCGTGTTCGTCCCGATTGCCTTCCTGCAGGGCAACATCGGCCGCCTGTTTGCCGAGTTCTCGCTGACCATGGCCGCGGCGGTGTGTTTCTCGAGCTTTGTCGCGCTGTCGCTGTCGCCGATGCTGGCCTCGAAGATCCTGCCGCAGAACACCGGCGGCGCGCCCGTATCGGGTGTCGTCGATCGGCTGTTCGGCAAGGTGCGCGGCGGCTATCACACGCTTCTGCAGGGGGCGCTCAGGCACAACTGGCTGGTTGGCCTGCTGTTTGCCAGCCTCTTGGGCGCTTCGCTTTGGCTCTACCAGAACATTCCCGACGAATATGCCCCGAGGGAAGACCGTGGCGTCTTCTATGTCATGGTCAGCGGCCCTGAAGGAAGCTCGTATCCCTACATCGCCGCGTACATGACCGAGATCGAACAGCGCCTGATGCCGCTCGTCGAAAACGGCGAGATCGCGCGCATGCTGGTGCGCGCTCCGCGCGCCTTCGGCAATTTCCAGATCTTCAATACCGGCATTGTCACCAACGTGCTCAACGACTGGTCGCAGCGTCGCTCAGCGTGGGAGATCATGGAAGACGTCCGCCTGCGCCTCAAGGACTTACCCGGCGTGCGCGCCTTTCCGGTGATGCGCCAGGGTTTCGGGTCGCGCATCCAGAAGCCGGTGCAGTTCGTTATCGGCGGCGGCACCTATGAACAACTGGCGAGCTGGCGCGACACGCTGGTCGAGAAGATCAACACCAACAACCCCGGGCTGGTCGGGCTCGACTGGGACTACAAGGAAACCAAGCCGCAATTGCGCGTGGTCATCGACTACGACCGAGCAGCCGAACTCGGCGTCAGCATCGGCAGCATCGGTCGCACACTCGAAACGATGCTCGGCTCGCGCCGCGTCACCACCTACATCGACGCCGGCGAGGAATACGACGTGATCGTCGAAGGCGAGCGCAGCACGCAGCGCACCCCCGCCAGTCTGGAGAACATCTACGTGCGTTCGGCGCGCACGCAGGCGCTGATCCCGCTCGCCAACCTGGTGCGGCTCGAAGAGTTCGCCGATTCGATCCAGCTCAACCGTTACAACCGGGTGCGCGCCATTACCCTCGAGGCCAATCTCGCTGAAGGCGTGGCGCTGGGCGACGCCTTGCGCAGCCTTGAGAAATTGACCCGGGAATATCTGCCGAGCGAGGTAATCATCGACTACAAGGGGCAGTCGGAGGACTACAAGTCGACCGGCGGCGCCATCGTCTTCGCCTTCGTTCTCGGCGTCGCCGTCGTTTTCCTGGTGCTGGCGGCGCAGTTCGAGAGCTGGGTCCATCCCTTCGTGATCATGCTCACCGTGCCGCTGGCGATGGCCGGGGCGCTGCTCGGTCTGTATCTTTCCGGCCAGACGCTCAACCTCTACAGCCAAATCGGCCTGATCATGCTGGTCGGGCTGGCCGCCAAGAATGGCATTCTGATCGTCGAATTCGCCAACCAGCTGCGCGACGCCGGCAGGCCTTTCCGCGAAGCTCTCGTCGAGGCCGCCGAGATACGCCTGCGGCCGATCATCATGACCGGCGTGACCACCGCCGCCGGCGCCATCCCCTTGCTGCTTTCTACCGGCGCTGGCACCGAGACACGAACGGTGATCGGTACGGTGGTGCTCTGCGGTATTCTCTCGGCAACGCTGTTCACCCTGTTCGTCGTGCCGGTCGCCTACGACATGCTGGCGAGGCACACCGGTTCGCCGCAGCGGGTCCACCGCCAGCTCGAGAAAGAACTGGCGGCGAGCGACGAGTAGGCCGCGCGGGCGCAGCGCGAACTCTCGACAAGCTGCGACCGTCAACGGCGATCACGCGCCAGCCCTTTGCCAGCACGACCATCCCCCGGCGTTGCACCCCAACCAAAATCAATTTCAGCAGGATGAATATCGCCATGTCCAAACCGCTCACCATCGACGAACAGCAACCGCAGAATGGCGCGCCAGTTGCGAAATCAGCGCTCCTGGCGCTGGGTTTTCGACCGTTTTATCTGCTCGCCAGCGTCTTCGCGGCGCTGTCGATTCCGCTCTGGGTCGCCCAATACGCGGGCTATCTGCCGGCCGCCTTGGCCCACCGTCCCGCCTGGCACGGTCACGAGATGCTCTTCGGGTACACGCTGGCGGTGATCGCCGGCTTCCTGTTCACGGCGGGCCGCAACTGGACCGGACAACCGACGCCGAGCGGCGGCGCCCTGCTCGCTTTCGCGCTGCTCTGGGTCGCCGGACGGCTGCTGATGCTGACGCCGTACGCGATCGCGGCAGCGCTCGTAAACGCCGCCTTCCCAATAGCGGTGGCGATCGCGCTGGCCATCCCGCTATGGAAGAGCCGCAATCAGCGCAACTACTTCTTCGTCCCATTGCTGCTCCTGCTCGGTGCAGCGGTGCTGGCCATGCATCTTTCGTGGCTCGGTCTCGTGGCCTGGCCGGAACGCGCCAGCTTGCTCGCCGGGCTAGACGTCGTCCTGTTCATCATCGCCGTAATGGGTGGGCGCGTGATCCCGATGTTCACCAACAACGGCATCCCGGGGACGCAAGCGACCCGCCATCCGCTCGTCGAAAAACTCGCCCTGGGGAGCGTTCTGCTCTTGCTGGCCGCCGATGTTCTGCCCGCACCCGCGGCGGTGATCACGGTCATCGCCCTGGTCGCCGCGCTGGCGCACGCCACCCGACTCGCCCTCTGGCAGCCGTGGCGGACATTGAAAACGCCGCTGGTATGGGTGCTGCATGCCGCCTACGCCTGGATCGTCATCTACCTCGTGTTGCGTGCTCTGGCCGCGCTCGGCCTGGTCGCCGAAACGCTGGCGCTGCACGCCTTGACCATCGGCGCGATCGGCGGCATGACCATCGGCATGATGACCCGCACCGCGCGCGGACATACCGGCCGACCGTTGCTTGCCGACCGCTACGAGATCGCAGCTTTTGCCCTCGTCCTGTGCGCTGCGCTGATCCGCGTCTTCGGCGCGATGATCGTTCCCGACGCCTATCTGAGCACGTTGATCGGCTCGGGAGCTTGCTGGTCGCTGGCTTTTGCGCTCTATGCAATTCGCTATTGGCCGGTGCTGTCACGGGCGCGGCTCGACGGCAAGCCCGGCTAGCCGGGCGCCTTAGCTCGCCGGTGGCGCGCACCTCGAGCAGCGATGTGTCGAGAGACGCGGCCTGGAAAAGCCCGCGCGCGAACACAAACGGGCCGGCGACGGTCAATATTGCGCGAACTACTGGACTGCCGCGTCGCTACGCTCCTTGCAGTGACGTTGGCATGTGCGGGCGACGGGTCGTCATCGGGTGCGCGGTGAAGCAATCCAGAGGCATGCGCCAGCGGCTGGGGAGGACCCCCTGAGCGTCAGCGAAGCAACAAGGTCGGGATAGTGGCCGAGCGGAGCAGATCAGAGGTTTTGCTGCCAAAAAACAGGCTGCGCAGCGGCGAATGCGAGTAGGCGCCCATGATCAGTAGATCAATCGACTGCTCGCGAACCGTTCTGGCAATGACACTTTCCGCGTCGCCTGGAATCAAGGACGCTGGCGCGACAAAACCTGCCGCGGCCAGGGTGGTGGTGGCCCATTCGAGTTGTCGGCAGGCCTCCTGGCTTTCCTTTCCGGACATCAGCAGGTGTACCGGCAGGCCACGGAAAAGCGGACTGGCGGCAATCATTTCGACGCCGCGGCGGGTGACGATACCGCCGTCGAAGGCGATCATCACGCGTTGCGGTTGCTTGAAGTCGGCGGTGACGGTGAGGATCGGTTTGTGCAGTGCGCGCACGACGTGTTCGACATTGCGGCCGATAGTGCGGCCACTATCGCGCTGGCCGTGTGCGGCCGCTTCGCCGCGGCGACCGAGGATGACCAGGCAGACACCAGCCTCCTGTTCGGCCAGCGTCTCCGCCAGTTCGCCGTGACGTTGGCGGACGTCGACCGAGAGGCTACCGGCGGCGATGGCGCGCTGGCGCAGGCGATCGAGGAAAATGCGGCCCTGTTCGCGAGCCGCCTTGGTACGTAGTTCATCCTCGCTGGAGAGTCGGCTGAGGAGCTTTTCCTGAGCATCGACACCGATTGCGCCGCTGTGGTCGTCACCCGAGCCGATCTCGGGATGGTGGTCGATGACGTGCAGGAACTCCAGCGGCGCCGCCAGGCGGCGGGCGACCCAGGCCGCGTAGTCGGCCACATGTTCGGAAAAGTGCGATTGATCGACGCAGGCCATCACCTTGTCTTGGCTGTTGCTGTTCATTTCGGCACTCCTCTCAGTGGCCCATCAGTTGTTCGACGGCATCCGGTTTGTCGTGCTCCGCGAAACGGTCGACCATCGTGCTGCTGGCTTCATTGAGACCGATCACTTCGACTTCAGTCGCTTCGCGGCGGAATTTGACGACCACCTTGTCGAGCGCGCTGATCGCCGTGATGTCCCAGAAGTGGGCGCGGCTGACGTCGATGCGCACCTTCTCGATCACTTCCCGGAAGTCGAAGGCGTTCACGAAGCGCTCGGACGAGGCGAAGAACACCTGCCCGGTCACCTTGTAGGTGCGCACGCGTCCCTCGTCCTCGGACATCGAGCCGATGTGCAGAATCTTGCCGACCTTGTGCGCGAAGAAGAACCCGGACAGGAGCACGCCAACCAGCACCCCCTTGGCCAGATCATGCGTGGCGACGACCATCACCACCGTCGCCAGCATCACCACGCTGGAGCTTTTCGGGTGCTCGCGCAGATTGCGCACCGACGCCCAGTTGAAAGTGCCGATCGAGACCATGATCATCACCGCGACCAGGGCGGCCATCGGGATGCGCGCCACCCAGTCACCGGCGAAAACCACCATCAGCAGCAGGAAGACGCCCGCGGCCAGGGTGGAAAGGCGGCCGCGCCCGCCCGACTTCACGTTGATCACCGACTGGCCGATCATCGCGCAACCGGCCATGCCGCCGAGGAAGCCACAGGCAATATTGGCGACGCCCTGGCCGACGCATTCGCGATTCTTGTCGCTGCCGGTGTCGGTGAGTTCGTCGACGATCGATGCGGTCATCATCGATTCGAGCAGGCCGACCACCGCCAGCGTCGCCGATACCGGGAAGATGATGCGCAGTGTTTCAAAATTCAGCGGCACCTCCGGCAGCAGGAATATCGGCAGGCTGTCGGGCAAGTCGCCCATGTCGCCGACCGTGCGGATGTCGAGGCCGAGGCCCAGCGCTAGCGCGGTGAGCACGACAATCGCCACCAGCGGCGATGGCACCGCTTTGCTGATATACGGAAACAGGTAGATGATCGCCAGGCCGCCAGCGACCAGCGCATAGACGACCCAGCTGACGCCGACCAGTTCCGGCACCTGCGCCATGAAGATCAGGATCGCCAGCGCATTGACGAAGCCGGTGATCACCGAGCGCGAAACAAAACGCATCAGCGCGCCGAGTTTGAGCCAGCCGGCGACGATCTGCAGCGCGCCGGTGAGGATCGTCGCGGCGAGCAGGTATTGCAGGCCATAGTCCTTGACCAGCGTCACCATCAGCAGCGCCATGGCGCCCGTGGCCGCAGAAATCATGCCCGGGCGACCGCCAGCGAAGGCCATCACGGTGGCGATGCAGAAGGACGCGTACAGCCCAACCCGGGGGTCTACGCCGGCGATGATCGAGAAGGCTATCGCTTCCGGAATCAGCGCCAGCGCGACCACCAGGCCGGCGAGCAGATCGTTGCGGACGTTGGCGAGCCAGTCCTGATGTAAGGTTTTCATTGTTTTCCTGTTGCCTTGCTGGTGCCAGTCATGGCCCGGCCTTTGCCGGCTCGTGGACGCGCTCAGGGCGGTGAATGGTGAGTGTGGTGAGTGCTGAATGCGGCCAATGCACAGCGCGGACGCCGCCTGCGTGCGGCAAGAAAAGCGCGAAGGCCCCTGATGCGTCGTGCCGGAGCCGGGCCGGGGGGCGATTCTAGCCGACTTGTTGCGCCGCAGCAAACCGACGCTGGCCAGCTGGCCGATGCCGGGGAGTGCGTGGAACGTCTGGTCGGACGGGTTTGGCAACGAGTCAAAAACCAGCGGAATGTCGCCCTCAGCCTTGAGCGCGGCTCGCCGACCGTTGTCCGTCCCGGACGGCTATACGGCCAGCCGCTCCGCTCAGGCCGGCTCCGCCGGCCCCGGGTGACCGAGGGCGAACCGGAAGCCGAAGATCCGGTCACAGAGGTCAGGCCCCTCCCAGCTCCGGTAGGCACAACGCACGAAACTGCCGTCGTCACTCGACGAACCGCCGCGCAAGACGCGGTTGTCGCCGGCCTGCGGGCCGCTTGGATCGACCTGCGCTGCGGTCGGGTAATCGCCGTACGGGTCGGCGCACCATTCCAAGACATTGCCGTGCATTTCGTGGAGACCCCAGGCGTTCGCCGGCATGCTAGTGATCGGCACGGAGCACCCGCGGTACAAGCCCATGCGGCCATCGGCGTAGGGGTAGTTGCCGTCGTAATTCACCTGTTCCGGCGTGATGTTTTCGCCGAAGGAGAAAGCCGTCGTCGTCCCGGCCCGACACGCGTACTCCCACTCGGCCTCGCTCGGCAGCCGCGCCTGCAGGCCCGGCACGTGGCGATTCAGCTCGGCGAGGAAGGCCTGCACGTCGTTCCAACTGACGTTCTCTACCGGCAGCTTCGGATCGTCCTTTAAGCGACTTGGGTTATTGCCGGTCACGACTTGCCAGAGCGCCTGGGTGCAGGCGGTGTCTGCCAGCCAGAATCCTCGACTTAGCATGACTTCGTGCTGCAGCTCGTTTTCCGAACGCTCAGCCTCGCCGGCCGGCGAACCCATCAGGAAACGCCCAGGCATAATCCAGCGGAAGCGCTGGACGATGTTGGCGACCTCGATCTCGGCAAACTGGCCATACGCGTCCTTACCAGCGCCGCTGGCCCATGCCGGCCGTTCGATCGCCAGGGACGAGCCGGCGCTGGCAGGGCTCGCCGGCGTCGCTGGTGTCGTGCTACCGAAACTGGCGCCGCATTCCCGGGCGCGCGCCTGCAAAGCGTTCTGCAACCGCTGGTAACCGGCTTCGTGGAAGAGGTCAACCCAGTGCTTGCGACCCAGTTCCTCGGCCACGTAGCTGATCTGAACGCCCTCCTCGATGCGCGCGGGGACAAGGAAGATGCTACCGTCGGGCTGCTCCGCCGCGACGTCGAGAACAAACTTGATCTCTTTCTGCAAATAGCCAGCCTTGCTTACCGAGCCCTTCGAAAGGCAGACCAGGACCAGGTCGCTGGCACGCACGGCACGGCGGATTTCCCGGTCCCAATGCTGGCCGGGGAGAAGATCTTCCTCGTCGAGCCAGGGCGCCACGCCGTCGCGCTGCAGCTTCCCGTACAGGTCCCTGACGAAAGCCTTGTCCTGCGAACTGTGGCAGAGGAACACCGAAAGCGGACGCGGGCTGGAAGTCATTGTTGGAGAGTGGCCGAAAGGAAGTCACATCTATGCAGTGGAGATGGCCGGATATTACCACCGGCGGCGCACGGCTTCGTCAGCAGCCGGTTTGGCGCCAGCGGCAGTCGAGCGTGGCGTTGCACGCAGTATGGAACATATACATCCCAGCCACCGCAGGGGTTGCGCGCTGCTGTCGGGCTTGCTGAAAGTCTCGTCGGGAAGGCGGCAACACGCCAGCCACTCGTCATTGCGAGGAGGCGCAGCCGACGCGGCAATCCAGTTCCATCGTCTTGCTATCTTCCGCCGCATCGACCACGCGAAGAGTAAAACCTCTGGATTGCCACGTCGGCTTTGCCTACTCGCAATGACGCTGTGGGTGGGTGCCGCGTGTCGTGCGTAGACCGTGGCGCCCGGCAACTCTCGCCGAGCGGGACGCTTTCCCTTGAAGGGCAGCCGGGAATGCCCGCTCGTCAGCGAGTTATCGACGAGAGCCGCCGTCGAGCCCGGACTGCCTATCTGAAGTGGCGCGGTTTGTATCCACAAGAATAGATATCTGAATTGGCGAATAGCGCTTGGGCAGCCTCAAGGCTGCCCAAGCGGAGGATCTCCGCGAACCAGCGGACGCGATGAGGGGCACGACCATTTTTCTCAACCAACTCGCCCAGCACATGGAAGCGCTCGCCGCTGCATTGGCCGGCTTCGAGCTGGCATACTCCTTTGCTGACGAACTGGGTATGGGTCGCACGGCAATTGAAGCTCTGCGTGCAGCGATCTTCAGGCTCTCACCGAAAGCCGTGCCTGTATTTGCACGATGGGCGGTATGGGATCACGACAAACCGCGTGACGAGCAAGCGGCTGGCTGGACTTGCGGTGAGCCCTTGACGCTCCCCGGAACTGACCCGCCTTTGCTCACCAAAGCTGACCCATCAAGCGTGACCCATTGAGCCCGTGTTGAGGCCCGTAGTGGTTCCCGGAAAGCGAACTTCGTAACTCCCCAAGCTTGGTTCGGCAGGCATCGCCCGTTGGCAACGCGGCAGCGCGCGTCGCTCCGGCTGCCCGACCTTCTGATTGCGCGGTCAAGCCCCTTCGCCAAGCTCGTCGCGTTCGCCGAGTCCGCCCGCCGCCAGGTTGCGATCAAGCCTCGCCAGCTCTCCGGCTCCGCGACAGGAAGCCCGGCACGGGCCCATTCTTCCCGCACGACGTCGTGTGGGGAGAAACCGTCATGGAATTCCGACAGTGCGAGGCGTGTCACCAGCCGTTCCGGCCGCGTCCGCAGAACCCCGACCAATGCTTCTGTTCGGCCGCCGCCTGCCAGCGCGAACGGCGACGGCGTTGGCAGGCGGCCAAGCGCCAGAACGATCCCGACTATCGCGATAACCAGAAGCGTGCGCAGAAGGCCTGGGCGGAGCGTCACCCCGACTACTGGCGGGCGTATCGAGAGCAGCATCCGGAGTACGTCGCACGCAATCGGGCTCGGCAGCGGGAACGCGCGCCCGCCCCGGCCGGCGTTGCAAAGATGGACGCGTCAATGGCTGAAACAGGCTTTTCCTCAGGCACTTATCGCCTATCGCGGGTAGTGGACGCGTCGCTTGCAAAGAAGAACGCGTGGATGGTTGAAATCACCGTTATTTCAGCCGCTTGCGCCTCGCCCTGAGGCCCCTGCCGCGGCTTGCAAAGAGAGGACTCGATCGCCTTGCGGCGGTCGCCTCGCTAGGCTGGATGCCATAGGAGGTCAAGCGCATGGATCACACGGCCGCTACGGCTCAGACTCTGGATTTGCACCGCCTGGAGTTGCGCTACGCCGATCTTCGCGTGCTGGATACGGCGGCGATCACGCGTCTGGCCCAATCGATCGCGGTCAATGGCCAGCTCGTCCCGTGCATCGCGGTCGCCGGCGAGGGCAACTCGGCGATCCTGCTCGACGGCTATCGACGCGTCGCCGCGTTGCGGCAACTCGGCCGGGATACGGCCGAGGTCGAATGCTGGGACGGCGATCCGGTGCAAGGCCTGCTGGGCGTGTTGGCACGAACCCGCAGCCGCGCGTTTGCGCCGATCGAAGAAGCGCTGCTGCTGCGCGAACTGATCGCCAGCGGCCCCCTGAGCCAGCATGAAATCGCCCGCCGCTGCGGCCGCGACGTGAGCTGGGTCAGTCGCCGCCTGCAACTCGTGACGGTCCTCTCGGATGCGGTGTTGACGGCGGTACGCCAGGGAAAGGTCTCGACCTGGGCGGCGGTGCGGATTCTCGGCCCGTTGGCGCGCGCCAACAGCGCCCACGCCGAACAGCTACTGGAGAGTTTGCACACGACGCCGCTGACGACCCGCCAGCTGGCGACCTGGTTCGCGCAGTATCAAGGCGCTTCCCGGACGGTGCGCGAGCGGATGGTCGAGGCCCCACAGCTGTTGCTCAATTCGCTGACCGCCAAAGCCGACGAGAAGAGCGCCGAGAGCCTGCGCGAGGGTCCGGAAGGCGAAGTCCTGGCCGACATCCGCATTCTCGACGCGGTGGGCGCCCGTCTGGCTCGGCGGTTGTTCGCCCTGGCGCCCTCGCCAGCGGAGCTGCCGCCCGCCGTCACCACCGCGGTCGGCGCTTTGCAATTGGCGCTGGCGTCTCTTCAGTGCCACCTGAGGAAGGTATGCCCCGATGAAATCGCCCGAAATTCATCAAGCCGTGCTGACATTGCATCAGCAAGGTCTGGCGCTGCGCGAGATCAGCCGGCTCTTGAAGCTCTCGCGTAACACCGTTCGCCGTATCCTGCGGTATCCGGCGGCTTCCCCGCCCGATACCGCAGAGGGCGCTCGGCCAGCCGCGTGCCCGGCGCCTGTCGCGTGCCCAGCGCCGGTTCGGCTTTGGCTGGTCTCGGCCTTCGAGCGCGCGCGCGGCAATGGGGTGCGGATCCAGGAGATGCTGGCCGCGGAGCTGGACCTTCGTCCGGGCTACAGCACGCTGACCCGCTGGATCCGCGATGCCGATCTGCGCACGCCGCCGAAACGCGCCGGCGAATATTACTTCGCCCCTGGTCAGGAGATGCAACACGATACCTCGCCACATCGCGTGATCCTGGCCGGCAAGCCGCTGACGGCGCAATGCGCCTCACTGATCCTGGCGTATTCGCGGCGGCTCTTCGTTCAGTACTTTCCGCGTTTCACGCGTTTCGAAGCCAAGCAGTTCCTGCTCGAAGCCGTCCGTTTCATGGCCGGCAGCTGCCCGACCTGCGTCATCGACAATACCAGCGTGATCGTCGTCGCCGGGGCCGGCGACGAGGCCGTGTTTGCGCCCGAGATGGTCGCCCTGGCACGTACGCTGGGCTTCGCTTTCCGCGCGCACGCGGTGAACAAACCCGATCGCAAGGGGAGGATTGAAAGACCTTTTTCCTGGATCGAAGGCAATTTCCTGGCCGGCCGGACGTTTCGCGATTTCGCCGACCTGAACGCGCAGGTGCTGGCCTGGTGCGAGAACGTCGCCAATGCCAAACCGAAGCGCGCTCTGGGGGTGGCGCCAAGCGCCGCCTACGCCGTCGAGAGGCCTTGCCTGCAGCCGCTGCCGGCGGTGCTGCCGCCGGTCTATCAGGTCGTCGAGCGGGTGGTCGATCTGCAGGGTTTCGTGTCGCTTGAGACGAATCGCTATTCGGTACCCGAACGCTGGGTGGGCAAGGCGCTGAGCGTCTATCTGTATGCCACCGAGGTCAGGGTCTGCCGGGGTGAGCAACTGCTCGCCGTGCATGCCCGCCTGCTTGGCGTGCGCGATACGAAGCAGAAGCTCCCCGGGCATCACCCGACCCCGCAGCCGCGGCCGCGCACGCCGCCGCGCGAGGCGACATTGTTGCAGGGGCACGACCCGCTGCTCGATGCGTATGTCGCCGCGCTGGTCCGGCAGGCGCATGGCCGGGGGGTGCGACCGCTGCGCCGCTTGCTGGACTTCAAGCGGACCTATCCGCAGGAGCCTTTGCTGGCGGCCGTGGCCCAGGCGCTGCAGTTCGGTCTGTTCGACATGGGTCGCCTGGAGCACATGATCCTGCAGCAGGTGGCGGGGGAGTTCTTCAATCTCGACGATGGAGGTGATGATGCGTGAGCGTCTGAAGGCTTTGCTTGGGCAGATGCGCTGGTCGGGGATGGCGGCGGTGCTCGATGAGGAGCTCGATTTGGCCGAGCGCCAGGGGACGCCGGTTCCGGAGGTGCTCTTCCGTCTACTCGGCGCGGAAGACGCGGCCCGACGTGAGAAGAGTCTGGCTTATCGTCTCAGTCAGGCGCATTTGCCTTGGCCGTGGACCTTGCAGTCGTTTCCTTTTGCGCGGCAGCCGAGCGTGAACAAGACGCAGGTGATGACGCTGGCCGGACTGGAATTCCTGCGCCGGGGCGAGAACGTGTTGTTGATCGGTCCGCCGGGAACCGGCAAGTCCGGGATCGCGGTGGGATTGCTTCGCGAGGCGTGTCTGAACGGTTATCGCGCGCGCTTCTACACCGCGCAGGCTTTGCTCGACGCTTTGTATGCCTCGCTTGCCGATCGTTCGACGGTGGCGCTGCTCAACCAGTTGTGCCGCATGCCACTGATCGCCATCGATGAGCTGGGCTACCTCAATCTGAAACCGGAACAGGTCAACGCCTTCTTCCGCCTGATGGATCAGCGCTATAGCCTGGGGCTGTCAACGCTGATCACGACGAATCTCGATCTGCCCGACTGGTACGAGCTGTTTCAGAGGAAGCCGCTCGTCGATGCGCTGCTCGACCGACTGCAGCACCGCTGCATCATCCTGCGCTTGAGCGGACCTTCTCTGCGCAGCGAGCCAGGAAGCGCCCCGACGATCACGGCGGCGGCCTCGGTAGCGGCGGCTAAACGCTCGGCGTCGAGGAGCATCGCCCCAACGAACGAGTCCGCGGCATCCTGAAGGCGCGGCGGCGTGTGCACTGGATCGCTCGCCGGCGGCTGAGCTGCTCGCCCGCTCGCGCCCTGACCGCCGCCGGGAGGGTCACCATAATCAGTAGCTGAAACGGCGATCGGCGCGAATTCGATCCACGCAAACACCCGTCTCCAGGGCAGTAAGCCCGATACTGCCGCGCTTACTGCCACCCCTCAGTCTCGCGCCCCTCCGCTGCGTCAAGGGAGGCTTCGCCAGGCTGCAAAAAACCGCAGCCTGCCCTTGACCCAGCTCCGAGGCCTTCCTGCCGCACGCGTCAAGCGCATCCATTTGCCGTCAAAAAATCCCCGGCGGACGGAGCGTGTCGCCGCGCCGCCGCGCCGCCACAAAACCTCATTCGATCATAGCCGGCATCGCGCAGATGGCCGACTCCTGCGCATCTCCTGGATCCGTTCTAGTGAGCGAAAAAGGGTCAGGTTTCGTGAGCGTCGAGGGGTGAGCTGATAGTTCCGCACAGGGCCGCAGAATACATGCGCCTGATGTATGCCGTAGGGCGCGTTGCGGCTACTATCTGCAGCGCAGAAGACCCACGCTTCGAGCGCTGCTTTTACGCGGCGGATGAGCCTTTTTTGACTGGCGTGGCCGGCCGGCGAGGGTCGCGGCCTTTTCCAGCCGCGCGGCCAGCAGTAGCCGCCTCGAATATTCGACTTGCCCACGAGGTATCGAGAGCGCAGCAGCCATGCATGCGTGCACGAGAATATTTTCACGCTGACTGCATCCAAACCGCGATTGAATACGAAACCACTACAAGCGGCGCAAAGTCTTGTGCTCTGGTAACCCTCAACCGATAGGAAGATGACCATGAAACCAGTCCGCTTGAAGATTCTGGCTGCCGTCTTGAGTCTCGCGTCGAGCCCCTTGCTGGCGCAGATCGCGCCGGTCAAGGACGGCACTTCCAATACCCTGGTGGCGGCCGAGAAGTCCGCGGCGCCGGCCGATACGCTTGGCGGGCAGCCGCCGACATCTGTCGGCGCCAATGATCTGACCACTCGTGGCTCGCTGGTCGGCAGCGTTGATCAGGCCAGTGACAGTGCGGGCGGCCGGCAGGATGTCTCGGTGGGCGGCGTCAGCGGCACGACGACGGGAACGGTGAGTGCCGACGGAACGCTGGCCGGCAGCCTGGTGCAGAGCAAGAGCGGCGTTTCCGGGCGCTCGACGGCGAGCGACGCGCAGGAAGTCCGGGTCGGCTCCACGGCCGGGAACGTGCAAGCGGGCAACGCGACGCTTTCCGGCACCGTCAAGGCCAATGTGGTGCAGACGCAGAGCGCCACGTTCGGGCAGCGGACGCAAAAAATCGATGCCGGCAGCCTGTCGGATTCGCGCGTCGGGTCGCTCACGACCAGTGGCGTCGTCTCGGGCAACGTCACTCAGAGCCAGGTCAATGACTCGAGCAGCGCCGGTCTGAGTCAGGAGATTCGTGCTGGAGCGGTGCAGAACTCGCAGATCGGCTCGGCAGCGAGCAGCGGCCGGATCGTCGGCGCTAGCGTCAGCCAGCAGTCAAGTGGTGGCAACGCGGGCAATCTGGCGAATGCGCAGACCATCGATGCGGGCAGCATCACCGCCACCCAGGCCAGCAACGTGAACACCGACGGGCTGATTGGCGGCGCGGTCACGCAGACCCGGCAGGGGAGCGCGGCAGGCAGGCAGAACCTTTCCGTCGGCGCCGTCAGCGGTGTCGACGCGGGCGGCAATATTTCGACGCGCGGCGCCGTCAGCAACACGGTGACCCAGACGCAGAACAGCCAGGCGGATCAGAGCATCGCCATCGGCACCGTCAGCGGCGGCTCGCCGCAGAGCGCGACGACCAAGGCGCAGGTATCGGGCGCGATTTCGCAGTCGGCCAGCTCGCGCACCGGCAACACCGCCGCTAACCAGCAGCGTGTGCTGATCGGCAGCGTCGTCGGCAGCAGCGGTCGCGTCACCACCAATGCAAGCACCACCAACGCCATCTCGCAGTCGCTGGCCGATACCCAGGGCGGCGCCCGGCAGACGATTTCCGTGGGCAGCGCCGAGCGTACTTCGGGAACGGTGAGCACCGATGCGGTGGTGACCGGCAGGATCGATCAGTCGGCGCGCAGCACGATCAACAGCGAGCAGACGGTGGCCATCGGCAGCGTCGAGAATACGGCGGCGACGGTTGCTACCCGGGCCGTCGTCGACGCCGGCATCCAGCAGGACGCGCTCGGCACGACCAACGCTTCGCAGACCATCAACCTCGGCAGCGTGCGCAATGCGGGCGGCGGCAATATAGCCACCGATGTGCGTGTCAGCGGGGCGATCAACCAGAGCAGCCGGCTGGGCAGCGGTGGCAGCCAGCGCGTGCTGGTCGGCGGCGTCGAAGGTGCGCAGTAAGCGCCCGAACGTACAGCAATGAACCGGAAAGAAAAGGGAGTCAGAGGCCATGCCGAAATTTTTCGCCTTGTTGTTCGCTGCCGGACTGGCGCTGCCGGTCCTGCCAAGCCTGGCCGGGACGCCGGAACTGTCCGATGACATCAATGCGCGCATCGCGCGTTCGAAAAGCGACCAGGCGGCGCAGGCTTCGGAGCGCGCCCGTAACCGGCTCGATCGTGGTGATGGTGACCGCGACGGCCCTGGCGCCGGCGCCAGGGCCGGCAGCGCGGCGGCTCTGACACGACTCGACAACGGCTGCACGATTGCCGTCGGCAATGTCTTCGAGGACGACAAGAAAATCGGCACCTCGGCGCGCCGCGAAACCACGGTCATCATCACCGGTGACATCATCCAGGCAGGCAACAACTGTCGCTAAAAACCCAGGCCATTCCACGACCATGACCCATAAATCGATCTGCCTGCTTGCTGCCGTGCTCACTGCATGCTCGCCGCTACCGCCCAAAAGCCAGGATGTGCGCACCGCCGTCAAGCCCCCGGATACGGTACCGCAGCGCAATGTCACCAACTTCTCGGAGGCATTGCGCTGCATGGACAAGCTGTACATCGGCTACGGTGTGCGTGACGTCAGCGTGCTTCTCGAGGACCTCGACGACTCGACGAAGAAAGTGAACGCCGGCACCCGCGACATGATGATGTCGGCGCTTTCCGACCAAACGCGTCGAAGCCGGGCCATCGAGGTGATCGCTTTCGGCAAGGACGCCAACAACACCGTCGCTTTTCTCGCCAATGCGCAGAAGCGCAGCGCCTTTGCCGTCGTGCCGCGTTTCAGCTTGCGCGGCTCGGTCACGCAACTCGACGAAGGCGTCGTCAAGCGTCAGGCCGATTCCGGCGTTTCGCTCGCCAACCTGCTCGGGCTGGGCGCCTCGGCCAGCCGTCAGTTCAACGTCCTCGGGCTCGATGTGGCGATGGCCGATACCGATCGCCTGGCGCTGGTTCCCGGGGTGGTGTCGAAGAACCTGACGACGATCACCAAGGAGGGCGACGCGCTCGACTCGCAAGCGACCTTCAACAAGGTGGGAATCAACTTCAGCACTTCTTTTCAGCGTAGCGACGGCACCGCGCAGGCGCTGCGCAACATGGTCGAGCTGTCGTCGGTCGAACTTTTCGGGCGACTGCTCAAGCTTCCCTACTGGAGTTGCGTCGGCGCCGACGTCGACAATCCGGAAGTCGCCAACGAGATCGAAGACTGGTTCGTTGGCATGGAGCGCGCCGGTGAGCTGACGCCGTACTTCCAGGCGCAGTTGCGCAATCGCGGCTTTTACGACGGACCGGCCGACGGCACGGTGACGCCGGCCTTGCGTCAGGCCGTTGCCGCCTACCGCAGCGCAGTCGGCATGGGGGGCGCGCCGAACGTCGATCTGGCGTTCTTCACGCGCTTCCTGGCCGGCCCCTTCCCGGCGCAGCCTTTCGGCGCTGCCACGCGGAGCGCTCCGACAGCGCCCGCCGCCGCAGCGCCGCGCATCGGGATCGAGCTGCAATCCGCCGCGGCGGACGGCCCGGACGGTGGCCTCGCGTTCAAGGTGCTGACCAGCGCGCCGGCCTACGTCTACTGCTACGCGCAGACGGCGGCAGGCAAGTTGCAGCGGATTTTCCCGAACCGCTTCGTCAGCGATCCACGGGTCGATCCGGGCGTGCCGCTGCTCTTGCCCGGCAGGCAGGGCTTCAAGTTGCTGCCTGGCGACAGCGACAGCGTGCCGGTGGCCTGCTTCGCCACCGCGCGCGAGATCTACAACGACATTCCGGCGGCCTTGCGCTGGGGCGATTTCCACGATCTCAAGGCGGTCCGCGACTTCGCCGACGTGCACCAGATTCTCGAAGGCGTAGCCGGCGAAACGGTGGCCACGGCCAGCGTCAGCCTGAAGAAGACCGCCCGTCGGTGAGCCAGGCACTTACCCTGGAGGGCTTGATCGGCCGCATCGCGCTGGGTGACCGTGAGGCTCTGCGGGCGGCGTACGAGGCCAGTTCGGCGCGCTTGTTTCCGATCGCCCTGCGCCTGCTTGGCGACCGCTCGCTGGCCGAGGACGCCCTGCAGGAGGCGTATCTGGCGCTCTGGCATCACGCCGGGCGCTACCGTCCCGAGCGTGCTCCGGCACTGGCCTGGCTGACTACGCTGGTGCGCAACAAGGCTCTCGACATCGCCCGTGCCCGGCCGACCCATTTGCCGCTCGAGCGTCGCGATGCGCAGGGCGCCAGCGTCGTTGAAGACGCCCCGAGTGACGGCCTGACGCCCGAAGAGGCACTGCTGCAGCGCTGCGAGGACGAGCGTCTCAAACACTGCCTCGGCGAACTTGACGAGGACCGGCGGCAGGTGCTGCTGCTCGCCTACTATGGCGGCCATAGCCATCGTCAGCTGGCCGAGCGGCTGGCGCAGCCGCTGGGCACGATCAAGGCCTGGATCCGGCGCAGTGTGCTGCGCTTGCAGACCTGCATGGAGCACTGAGCATGCGTTACCAGAACCCGGCCTTGCGGCGCCATCTGGCCACGGCCTACGCCCTGGGCTTGCTGACCCGGCGTGCGCGTGCGCGACTCGAGCGTCTGATGGCGCACGATTCTGCCTTGCAGGAGCGGGTGGACGAGCAGGTGGCGCGCTATGCGCCCCTGGCGCTGGCGCTGCCGCCGCAGGCACCGTCCGATGCGCTGTGGACGCGCGTCGAGCAGCGCCTGGGTTTCGCAGCCGCGCCGCCGACACCCGGCAGCGACTGGCGCAGGTTTTTCGGTGGCGCGCGTGCCCGCGAGGAAGTGGGCAGCCGAGCGGACAGCAGAGCGGGCACGGGTCTGGCGCGGGGCGTCGGCTGGGCATTCGCCGGACTCGCCAGCGGCCTCGTGCTGGGCGTCATGATCGCGCCGCCGGCAAGCTCGCCGTCGCCATCGTCGCCGGCGGCGCTGAACGCGCCGCAACTGCCCGCCAGCTACGTCGGCGTCCTTGCCGATCAAGCGGGCCACGCCGGCATGCTGGTCAGCAGCCTGCGGCAGGGCCGCGTCGCCGACATCAAGCTCCTGCAGCCGGAGGACTTTCCCGACGGCAGCGTCCTGTATCTCTGGGGATTGCCCGCCGATGGTGGCACGCCGATAGCGCTGGGCGCTCTACCGCGCGGTCAGAGCGTCCGCCTGGAACTGGCTGCACCCTCCGAGAAGCTCTTGTCGGGGGTGACTCGCCTCGGCGTGACCCTGGAAGCAGCGGGGGCGTCGCCGCGAGTCCCCGCCACGCCCTACCGTTTTCTCGGTTTCTGCGGCAAGTTCTGGCGCTGATCGGCGCGGCGAGACCTGCGCCGGCGGGTGTAGCGGTGCTTTTCGCTGGCTTCAGCCGTGGCCTGGTGTCGACCAGCGGGGGTTTGCTGGGGCCGCCACGGCGGCCAGGAGCGCAGTCGGCGGCAGCGCGAGAACGCCCTTGGCTGGTCGATGCTGTCCCGCCAAGGCGGCGCTGAAGCGATCAGGAGCGAGTCGTCGCGGCGGGAAGCAGCGCGCGCTCGGTCCGCTCGAGACGATCCTCGATCGTGCCAAGAGTGGCGGCGAGGTTGCTCGCGGACTGCTCGACAGCGCCCAGCAGCTCTTTCTCGACGCGATCGAGCCTGGCCAGCGTCGCCGAATTGTCGGTCGCCGACGAACCCGCGTTCTCGCGCTGCCTGGCGAGTTGCTGCAGTTCGGTGGTGATAAAGCTGCGCAATTCGGTGAAGCGCGAAGCCTCGGCCTTGTCGGCGAGTTCGCGGTTGGCCTGTAGCTCCTGTGCATGACGCCGCGAATCGAACAGCGCCGAGGCCTGAACGTAGATCACGAAGACCAGGAAATACGCCGTCAGGAAGCTGACCACGCCGAGCATGATTACGCCGATCGGCGCCTGGACGTCGGTCACCCCTACCGATAGCGTCGTCGGGGTAACGAAGGCATCCCAGTTGAGCGCTGAAAAACCGGCTGTGGCGCCGAGGATGAACAGCAGGAACAGCGTGCGAAACTTCATGGTTTGATCACTCCTTGAAGGTATTTCCGGAAAGGACCCGGCGCGGCATCGACCAGATGCCGATAGTATCCCAGGATCGCCGCAAGGTCGCCATCTGTCGGCCAACGACAGCGGCTGGCGCACGTTTCAGGTTCAGGGAAGGTCAGCGGAGCGCATCCGCGCCACAATGATCGCCGTCTTCCTGGCCAGCCCGGGGGCATTGCGGTTGCGGTCATAGAAGCGTGGGCTGGGGACCATGCCGGCCAGCCGTGCCGCCTGTTCGGCCGACAGCTGTGCCGCCGAAATGCCATAGTAGTGGCGCGCGGCAGCCTCGGCGCCGAAGACGCCGTTGCCCCATTCGATGACGTTCAGGTACACCTCGAGGATCCGCTGCTTGCTCCAGACGGTTTCCAGCATCAACGTGATGATCGCCTCCTCACCCTTGCGCCACGGTGTTTTCGCCGGCGTCAGAAAGAGATTCTTGGCGAGTTGCTGCGAGATCGTCGAACCGCCGGCGACAATTCGTCCTCTTTGCTGGTTCTTTTCGATCGCTTTCTGGATGCCTTCCCAGTCGAAGCCCTCGTGATCGACGAACTTGGCGTCTTCGGCAGCGATGACCGCGCGCTTGAGCTGTCCCGAGATTAGTGGGTAAGCAAGCCAGCGGTGCTGCAGTTGCGCCTGCGGATCCTTGACCCGCAGCTCGGCGAGACGAATGCTCATGAAGCGCGTTTGCTCGGGATTGACCCAGTTCCACCACAACACCCAGGCGAACAGCCAGAACTGATAGAGCAGCAGCAGCGCCAGCAGACCGAGAAGCAGCCTCTTCAGCCAGGCGCCGAGGCGGCTCATCGTCGCGCCGCTGGGCCCGGTGCCGCGCTGCGCAGCATGGCGATCACCGGCGCGCTGTCGGGGCGGACACCGCGCCAGAGATGAAACGCTTCGGCCGCCTGTTCGACCAGCATGCCGAGGCCATCGGCCAGGCGTGCCGCGCCGTGTTGCCGGGCAAAGGCGAGAAAAGGCGTCTCACCGCAGCCGTACATCATGTCGTAGGCCAGGCCGCCGGAGGCGACGACAGCTGCCGGCAAAGGCGGCAGTTCGCCGCTCAGGCTGGCCGACGTGGCGTTGATCACCAGATCGAAGGAATGACCGGCCAGCGCCGGATAGCCGCCGCCAGCGAGTTCAGAAAGTGCCGCCAGGCCGGCAAAGCGCTGCACGAGATCGTCCGCCCGCTTGGCGCTGCGGTTGGCGATGAACAGTGCCGCCGGCGCGGCCTCGAGCAAGGGCGCGACGACGCCGCGCGCGGCGCCGCCGGCGCCGAGCAGTAAAACGCGCTGGCCAGCGATCGAGAATGACAGGTTGTGTGTCAGATCACGCAGCAGGCCGGCGCCGTCGGTGTTGTCACCGAGTGCCTCATGGCCTTCGAAAAGCAGCGTATTGACCGCCCCGGCAGCGGCCGCCCGGCTTGTCAGGCGCGTTGCCAGAAGGTAAGCCTCTTCCTTGAACGGCACGGTGACGTTGGCCCCGCGGCCGCCGGCGGCGACAAAGCGGCGGACGCTGGCCGCAAAGCCATCGCTGGGTGCGAGGATCGCCTGGTAGCTGATCTGCTGCCGGCACTGGGCAGCGAAAGCCTGATGGATGGCCGGCGACTTGCTGTGCGCAACCGGATTGCCGAAGACCGCGTAGTGGTCACTCATGATTTCAGCGGGCCTTGGTTTCGAGACTGTCTCGCTGCGTGAACCGCCAGCTGCGGGTAATCACCAAGAGATCGGTATCGTTGCGAATCGTCGGCGGAAAGTCGGCGAACGGCGCCGCCATGGCGACGATCCGGCGCGCCGCGTCGTCGAGGACCTGGTGACCTGACGAGCGATTGATTTCAACGCTGAGCACCGATCCATCGCTCTTCAGCGTCACCGTCAGGACCAGCGTTCCGTAAAGCTTGCCCCTGGCCGCCTCGGGGTAATTGAGCGTGCCGACGCGTTCGACCTTGCTCCGCCACTCTTCGACGTAGCGCGCGAAGCGGTATTCGTCGGCGCGCGTGCCAATGAACTTCTTGCGTGGTCGCTTGTTGTAGTCGTCGAGTTCCTTGCCGATCGCGCCTTCGAGGCGTGCCATGGCCAGCGCGCTGGACGCCAGATCGACGCCGCTGACACTGGGCACAGGCACCGGCTGCGCTTGCTTTTCGGGCGTTGGCGCGACCACCGTCCGGCTGCGCGCCTGCGTGGCCAGTCGCTGCTGCCGCGCTTCGAGTTCCTGGACGCGCCGCTGCGAGTGTTCGAGGTCGTCGCCACCGTGCTCGATCGGCGCCGACGGCAAGGGCGTCGTTGCGATATGTTCCTGCTCGGTGTTGCCACCGCCGTCGACATTCGTTTGTGCCAGCGCTTGCGCTTCGGCAGGCTTCCTGGCCGAGCGGCTATTGACCAGGATGATCTCGAGTGCCCGGTCCTGGACGGCGCGCGCGGCATCAGGGAAGCTGAAATGCAGGGACAGGAGCAAAGCGTGCGCCAGTAGCGAGACAGCCAACGCCAGCCACAGATTGCGCGCGGCGAGCGGGGCTTGGGAGCGATCACGCAAGCTGGCGTTCACCTCAATCGATCGCCTCCAGCAAGCCATCGCCGGCCTCTTCAGCGAGCGTTGTCGGGACGATCGTTTCGAGATAACGACAAGTGAGTTCGAGCGTCAGATAATCGATCGACTCGATGCCCAACACGATCTCCTGACCGGGCTTGAGTTCGGGCGCCGACGGCACTCGCTGCACCAGCGGCAGGCCGTCCAGCCGTGCCAGATTGTCACGACCGATGATCGTCGCCTTGATCGTTTCGGCGCCCTGCTGACGCAGGTAACGCAGGCACCAGTAACGTTCCATGCTGCGCTGGAATTCGGCGTAGGCGGCATAGGTCAACTCGAAGTCGCGCAGCGCGGCAAACAGCGTCTCCGAGCGCGCGGCAAAGGGTGGCGTATCACCGTCCAGAAAAGCGACCAGCTGCCACTGGTTGATCAGGTCCACGTAGCGGCGTAGCGGCGACGACGCCCACGCGTATTCTTTGACGCCAAGACCTTCGTGCGCCTGCGGCGAAGTGCTCATCCGCACCTTGCCACCGGACTGAATGCGGTAGATCGCGGTCACCCCCTTGCTGGCCAGCAGACCACCCCAGGTGCTGTTGGCGACGATCATCAGCTCGGCGACCAGCTTGTCGAGCGGGCTACCCCGGCGACGGGCGCTGATGTCGACACGGCACGCCTCGGGATTGGCGAGATCGCCGTCGATCCTGAAGTTGTAGTCGTGATTACTCTGCATCGCCGAGGGTTTACCGCGCCGCCCTTCGCAGGAATTGGCCAGCTGCCAAAGGGTCATCAACTCGTCGCGAAAAGCGAACTCGGGCAGTCCGGCGGCAATCGTTCGCTCGTTGAACAAGGGTTCGACGTCGTGATGGCGCAGGTTGGCGACGATCGGAACGATTTCGACACGTGATTCGTGAGCCGTGATCTCGAAGTCGGGGGTCACCGTCAGGTACAGCGAGATGGCGGCGCAGTCGCGGCCACTGCTCAGAGTGAAGCAGTCCACCACGCGGTCCGGCATCATGGTGATCTTGCTGCCCGGCAGGTAGACCGTCGACAGGCGCTGGCGCGCAATCTGGTCCAGCGGTGACCCCGGCGCAATGCCCAGCGACGGCGCCGCAATGTGGATGCCGATTTGCCAGCCGAGACCGGGCAAGGCCTGCACCGAGAAGGCGTCGTCGATTTCGGTCGTCGCCGCGTCGTCGATTGAAAAAGCGCGCACGTCGGCACGTCGCAGGCCCGTTGGCAGCCGCGGTGTTTCAGTCGCCGCGAAAGCGGTGCCATGCGGGAAGTAGTCGACCAGAAAGCGCTGCAGGTGATAATCGTATGCCGAGCGGAAGGCGCCGCATTGTTGCAGCAACTGCGGCGCCGACTGGCCCGTTTCGCTACACGCCGCTTCGAGCGCCTTGGTCTCGCTGCGGTTGCGATCGGGCTTGTAGAGCAGTTGCGCGATGATCGGCCGAAACTCTGCCGGCAGCGAAGACGCCTTGAGTTCGCCGATCATGCGGGCGATGGTCAGTGCTTGCTGGCGCTTCTTTTCGAGGCCGGCGAGAGCGGCCTGGAGGATATCGGCCGGGGCGCGGCGAAAGCGGCCCTTGCCTTTGCGATGAAAGTACATGGGCGCCGCGTGCAGCGCCAGCAGCAACGCCGACGCTTCGACCGGCGAGGCGACGTGACCGAAGTACTCGCTGGCAAAATCGGCGAAAGAGAACTCGTCGTCAGCCAGGCATTCCCAGAGGAAATCGTGCTCGATGCCGCCGGCCAGCGCTTCGGCCTGATCGAGCAGAACGGCCGGCGACGGCTCGCTGTAGCGCAAGAGGACGTTCGCCGACTTGATCTTGCTGCGCTTCCCGGAGGCCGTCTCGACCTGCAGCGAGGTGTCGTTGTCGGTCAGAATGGTGGCTGTACGGAAGGCCCCGTCTTCTTCAAATAGAACATGCATCGGTACGATTATAACCCACAGAATTCAATGATTTGCGGCAGGAACTCGGGGAAGCGGGTGAAGCTGTGATTACCGCCCTCGATGATCAACTGGCGGCTGCCGGCGTAGTGCGCGACGGCGTCACGGTAATCGAGGACTTCGTCGCCGGTCTCGGCCAGCAGCAGGTAGCGCGCGGGCGTCACGCGCCCCGTGGCGAGCGTTCGCAGTTGTTCGAAGTGCGCGGCGGTGAACTCGAATGGCTCGCCGCTGTGGAAGTTGCTGTGCGCGCCGACCAGACGGCCAAGCATGCTCGGCGTCATCACCGCCGGGTTGATCAGCACGGCTCGCAGCGCGTGCTTCTCGGCCAGCCAGGTCGCGTAATAGCCGCCGAGCGAACTACCGACCAGCGTCGTCGTCGCGTCGTCGCTGGCCAGCAGCGCTTCGACGCGGGCAATCGCCGTCAGCGGCTCCGGCGGCAGCACCGGGCAGGCAAAGCGATCGGCCAGGCCAGCGCTGTTAAGCGCTTCGCCGAGCAGCCGCGCTTTCCACGATGCCGGCGACGAGCAAAAGCCATGCAAATAGATAATGCGGGGGTCTGCCATCTCAGTCGCTCCAGGAAACCAGTCCGTAATGCCAGGTCAGCAGGATGCCGATGCCGAAAGCGATGCGGTACCAGGCGAAGATCGAGAAGTCGTGCGTGCTGATATAGCGCAGCAGCGCACGCACCGCCCAGAACGCCGAGAGGAAGGCGGCGACAAAACCGACGACCCACATCCCCAGGTCGTCGATGGAAAGCAACGCGCGCTCCTTGTACAACTGGTAGATCGTCGCACCGATCAGCGTCGGAATCGCCAGGAAAAAGGAAAACTCGGTCGCCGCACGGCGCGACAGGCCGAACAACAGGCCGCCGATGATCGTTGCTCCCGAGCGCGAGGTCCCCGGAATCAGCGCCAGCGCCTGCGCGCAGCCGAGCTTGAAGGCGTCGAGCAGCGACAGGTCGTCGACCGACTCGACGCGGACGCGATGCTCGCGGCGCTCGGCCCAGAGGATGATCAGGCCACCGACGATAAACGCCGTGGCGACTACCGGCGGGTTGAACAGCGAAGCCTTGATCGCCTTGCCGAAGAGCAGGCCGATGATCGCCAGCGGCAGAAAAGCGACCAGCACATTGAGCGCAAAGCGCTGCGCGCCACGGTCACTCGGCAGGCCGAGCAGCACCTGTGTGATCTTTGCCCGGAACTCCCAACAGACCGCCAGAATGGCGCCCGACTGGATGACGATTTCGAACAGCTTGCCGCGCTCGTCGTTGAAATCGAGCAGAGCACCCGCAAGGATCAGGTGACCCGTCGACGAAACGGGCAAGAACTCGGTGACGCCTTCGACGATGCCGAGAATCAGGGCTTTCAGCAGAAGCAGCAGGTCCACGCGCGACTTTCAGGAAAAAGTCGCATTTTAGGCGATTGCCGGAGAAGGAGATACCACATTGCGCCGGACTTTCGGTCGTCTTTCAGGCGCGTCAACACGCGCCTGGTCCAACCATGTAACGGTGCGGGCAACGCCGAAGGCGCGTGAACAGACCAACGAGGCGGCTTGCCCCTGGCACAACTCGTCCTGCTACTCAAGGTCGGCTGGCCAGCTCGAGCGCCGACAACCAGGCCAGTGCCTGCTGGCGGTTGTCGCCGCACATCTCGTCCGACGGCTTTAGCCCGGCGCAGCACGACGGCCGTTCGACCTGAGCCCACAAGCGACACCGCAGGTCGCTGCTGAGGTTCGCGCAGGGCTCGGCGGCGGCTTTGCCATTGGCGTGGCCGGGCATCGGCGTACTGATCGACGGCGCGATACAGCAGGCGCCGCATAGCGGCCGGCATTGACGAGCGGCAGGCATCGTCACGGCGAGCCAGCGCCTAGCGACGGCGGCGGCTCGCCAGCAACGCCGTCGCTGCTGCCATGGCCGAGGCGCCGTGAGAGCGTCGCCGCGGCTTCGCGCGTGTCGCGCGCCATCGGGCTATCCCAATCCAGGTCGAAGCTGCCGATGATCCCCAGAGAGGTAACCGCGGCAAGCATCCGGCCAGTATGCCCAAAGACCGGCGCGCTGAAGCCGTTGATGCCGGCCGCAACGCTACCCGAAGCACGTGAAATACCGTGCCTGCGAATGTCGTCCAGGCGCTCGTTGAGCGCCGACAGCACCGCCGCTGGCGTCGAGCCGCTGGCCTCGGCGCTGACCTGTACCTCGGCGTCGAGCATTCTCTTGAGGTAGGGCGAGCGATAGAAAGCGGCGAACGCCAGACCGGTCGCCGACGAGGTCAGCGGCAGAACGACGCCGGTGCGCAGGGTGACGGTCACCGGTCCGCCGGCTTCGACCCAGCGCACACAGGTGGCACCTCGGTTGCCCCACATCGCCAGCGCCACCGTCGCGCCGATGTGCTCGCAGAGGTCGTCGAGTACCGGCCCGGCCAGCCGTACCGGATCGAGCCGCGCCAGGCTTGCCAATCCCAGCTCCAGCGAAAACTCGCCGAGGTCGTAGCGGCCGGTATTGGCGTCCTGCTCGACCAGCCCCATGCGCATGAAGCTGACCAGATAACGACGAGCCTTGGCGGCCGGCATGCCGGCGTTGCGGGCGACGTCGCGCAGCATCATCGACCGCCTGCTGGCAGCCAGCGCGCGCAACAAGCGCGCGCCGACTTCGATCGACTGGATTCCCTGCCGCTGCTTCACCAACTCGCTATTGTTCGTGTCGACCATTGGCCTGCTTCCAGTCAGTGCGGCGCGGTGCGGTGCGCGACGGCGACTGCGCAGCCGACCGCCGAGCGACGAAGCCGGCCGCGCCGCGAGCGCTGCTCGACTTCGCCGGGATTTGCCTCAGACCCTGGCCTCAGGCAAGAGCCCGCAGGGCGGCGTCGTAGTCGGGTTCGTCCTTGATCTCGGCAACCAGCTGGCTGTACAGCACCTGGTCGTCGCCATCAAGCACCACCACCGCGCGCGCTGCCAGGCCAGCCAGCGGGCCGTTCTCCAGCGCGACGCCATAGTCTTCGAGAAACTCGCGCCCGCGCATGGTCGACAGCGTGAGCATCGAATCCAGACCCTCGGCGCCACAGAAGCGGCTCAGCGCAAAGGGCAGGTCGGCCGAGATACACAAGACCACGGTGTTGCTCAGCGCGCTGGCCTGCTCGTTGAATTTGCGCACCGAGGTCGCGCAGGTCGGCGTATCGACGCTGGGAAAGATGTTCAAGACCTTGCGCTGACCGGCAAAACTGCTCAGCGAAACGTCGGCGAGATCCTTGCCGACGAGCGTGAAAGCGGGCGCCACCTGGCCTTTTTGTGGAAGATTGCCCTTGACTTGAAACGGGTTGCCACCGAGTGTCACTGTGTTGGTCATGTTTTTTCCTTATCGTCGTTGAGGTGTCGGGAGATTCGCGAAGCGGCCGACCATTCTGGGCGGCGGTCCTTGGGCATTATTCCACAGCCGAAGTTCGCCTGCCGACGAGATCGCCGTCGATCGCCGTTTGTACCGGCGCTGGCCGGCAAAAAGTCGGCCAATTGACTAGCCCAGCCAGCGTCAGCGATACTTGCCGCCGCCGCCGTGGGTTTCGTGTTCGGGGGCCACCAGCAGGTCGGCAATCAAGGTCGCTTTGAGCAAACATGGAGGCAAGATGGACAGCCACTTTTCAGTTCGGTTACGCGCGCTGGCAGTATTCACCGCGCTGTTTGTTTCGGCGTGCGCCGGCTACGACGGCGGCAATCTGAAAGCGGGCGTGTCGACACTGCCCGAGGTCGTGGCGTCGATGGGCTCGCCGGCAATGGTCTGGAAGAATGCCGATGGCAGCGAACAGCTCGCTTACCCGCGCGGCCCGGCGGGCACGCAGACTTTCATGGCGTATGTCGGACCTGACGGAAAGCTGCAACGCCTCGAAGAGGTGCTGAACACCGAGCATTTTGCTCTTGTCCGGGCGGGAATGAACAAGGACGAGGTGCTGCGCGTGCTTGGCCCATCGGGCTCGCAATGGACAGAGTTTTACTCGCGAAGCAACACCTTGGCCTGGTCGTGGCTGTTCTGCAACAGCTGGAATTCTCAGGAATTTTTCGACGTGATGTTCGACGGCAGCACGGGTATCGTACGTTCAACGGGGCAGCACCCGAATCTTTCGGGGCCAGGTGGCGTGCAGCCGTCTTGCGGGCAATGACCGCCAACCGCCATTGAAAAAGCTTCGCCGGTGTTTCGAGCAGCGCCGAGCCACGGCGTCGCGCGCGCCGGCGGAATGGCGGCGCTTGGTCAGTCGCTGGCGCGGCTCGCGCGGCCGGGCAGCGGCACCATCAACGCTTGCCCGGGCGGCGAGCAGCCGCTGTCGCAGCAGCGTCCCGGTTGGCGGTTGCGGCTAATCGGCCGCACCGGGTCGTCGACCAGACCGCGATCGAGTAGCCGCTCGACCAGAGCCACTTTCTCACCAACCGGGTAAGTGCGCCAGATCTCCTGCTTCATCGCCGCCGGCGAGCCGCCGCCGTGCAGGCTGATCACCGAATACCAGCCGGCCTGGTACGAGGCAGTGAGATCCTCCATGAAGCGTGCGACCTCAATGCGTTTTTCGTAAGGGACGTCCGGATTGGCGCGCAAGACGTCGGCCAGACTGGCGGCGGTGGCCGGATTATGGTCTTCGTCGGGCCCCGGCAGGGCGACAATCAGGCCGCCCGAGACTTCGTGCGCCAAGCGGTGCATGTCGTAGATCTTGGTCGCCAGCAGGAGTTTGCCAACGTTGGCAAAGACCGGGTCGGGCATGAAGCTGCCGCTAACGTCGTCGGCCCGGGAATAGACGCTGGCGGCGACGCCGCAGGCGAAAAAACCCTCGACGATGGTGATCAGCTCGACCATCGAGTCGCGCAGGTTCGACTCGGCGCCGGGGTCGAAGCCGTTGGCTTCGCAGATCAGCGCGCCAGCGCCGATCAGCAGGTCGCCAAAGCCGGCGCGGGCGGCGATACAGCTGTGGCGGTGATGCGTCGCGTAGTTGTAGGTCAGCGCTCCCGAGTGCTGCCAGTCGCCGGCGTAGAAGACCCGCTCCCAGGGGACGAAGACGCGATCGAAGAGGACGACCGCGGTCGCTTGCCCATAGCGGCGCGAGAACAGCGGTTGGCCGTGCTCTGGCTTCTCGCCAGGTCGTCCGGCGGCTCGCGAGACGATGGTCACGCCCTCGGCGTCTACCGGCAGCGCGCAGCAGACGGCGAAATCGGCGTCTTCCGGGCCCATGTTGCGGCACGGCATGACCAGCAGCTCGTGCATGTACGGCGCGCCGGTAACGATCGCCTTGGCGCCGGAGATGACGATGCCGCGACCGTTGCGCTCGACGATGTGCAGGTAGGAATCGGCGTTCGCCTGCTGGTGCGGGCGCTTGCTGCGGTCGCCCTTGGCGTCGGTCATGGCGATTCCCAGCGACAGGTCGCGGTCCTGCACGTGCGTCAGGTATGCGGCGAAGCGCGCACGATGCTCGCTGCTGCCACGCGCGTCGTCGATGCGCGCGCTGACCTGATGGATGGCGTTCAACGCATCGTGCGCCAGATAGCGCTGCGCGCAGCCGGTTTCCTTGCACAGCAGACGAACCGCCTCGAGCTTGTTGAGCAGATCGCCCGCCGACTCGTCGATATGCAGCATGCGGTTCACGACGCTGGCCCGCGTTGACTGATGTGCGGTCATCAGGGGCGCTTTGTCGGCGTCAAGAGCAAAGTCGTAGGTCACCGCCAGGGCATTGATCCCCGGCTGCAACTCCGGCGCGTCGACCACCGACTCGATCCGCCGCCCATCGACGTAGACCAGCGGCCGGTAGCGGCGCAGGGACTCCCGGTAGTCGCTGCCGCTCATCAGCGTCGCCGATGGTAAAGCCTGGTGGGTGTCTTGCATACGCCTTGCCTCTCGGTATTAGAAATTATTTAACATCGTTCAATTTGTCGTCAAGCGTATAATGCGGCCATGCGCGAGTCAATCAAAAGGTCAGCGAAGAACACCACCACAGCTCTCGAAGGCGGCCCCGACGACGATGCGCGCGCGCGCCGCGCCGCGGCGATGACCGAGGTCCGCCGTGGCTTGGTGGTCGATGCGGCGCGCAGCGCTTTCTTCGAGCTGGGGCTGAACGGCACCAGCCTGCGCGAGATCGCCAAGCGCGCCGGCTACACGCCGGGGGCGATCTACAGTTATTTTTCGAGCAAGGAGGAAATCTACGCCGCCTTGCTCGGCGAATCGCTGGCGCGCCTGAACGCAGCGGTCGCTGGCGCAGAAAACGCCGGCAGCACGGCCGCCCGGGTGAACAGCAAGGCCGGCGCCTTGTTCGCTTTCTACAGCGAAAATCCGCGCGATCTCGATCTTGGTTTCTACTTGTTGCACGGCGTGCGACCGCAAGGCCTGAGCCGCGAACTCGACGCGCAGCTGCGCGTCGCGCTGCAACCGACGGCCGCCGCGCTGGCCGAGTACGGCCTCGATCCAGCCGAAGTCGAAACTGAGCTTGCCGCACTGTTCGCGCATATCGTCGGCCTGCTGGTGCTGATCCATACCGGACGGCTGCGGATCTTTCGGCAACAGGCGCGGCCACTGCTGCAACGTTACCTCGAACAACTGACGGAAAGACTGCAGGGCCGTTGAACCAGGGCGGCGCTCTGCCGCCGTGCACCGCTCAGTCGGCGTGAAACTGGTTCGCGTTGCGGCCCTTGAACGGCGCATAGAAGGCCTTGATCGCCGCCATGTCGACGTCGATGTCGCCGCTTGGTTCGAAAATCGCGCCGAGGCCGCTGCGCTTCTTTTCGTAATCCATGTAGGCCATCACGATCGGTACCTGCGCACTCACCGCGATGTAATAGAAACCGGTCTTCCATTGCCGCGACTTGCTGCGCGTTCCTTCCGGCGGCACGATCAGTTGTACCGGACCGTCGGCCGCCCGGATTGCCGCTGCCGACGCAGCGACCAGGTTATTGGACGTCTCGCGTTGCACCGGGATGCCGCCCAGCCACATCATCAGACCACGAAACGGCGGCCTGAAGATCTGTGCCTTACCCATCCAGTAAATGTTCAGGCGCAGCGTGAAAGCGACCATCAGCGTGTACGGCAGATCCCAGTTGCTGGTGTGCGGCGCGGCGATCAAGACGCTCTTGCTGGCGCCGGGCGGCAGGCAGCCTTCGACTTGCCAACCGCCAAGCTTCAGAAAGCTCACCGAGAAGGCGCGCAACACGGTGTTGACGAGCGGCGTGGTAAAGATGGTGCGATGCATGGGTCGGCCTATTACCGTGCAAGTGGAGGGAAAACGTTCATGACTTTGCTTAGCGGGGGTCCGAATGCTCATGACCGGTGCTGGCGGCGCCAGGCAACTCGCCGGGAGAGCGGCCAGCGCGTTCGCGGTGAGCGCGCATTATCGCCCACGTCAGCCCTTGCCGACGCCGAACTAGGCCACGAGCTTGAGGCCCAGGATGCCGGCGACGATCAGCCCGACCGAGACGAAACGAGCCAGTCGAGCCGGTTCCTTGAACACCAGGATGCCGAGAGCAAAGGTGCCGACCGCGCCGATGCCGGTCCACGCCGCGTACGCGGTGCCCATCGGAATGCTCAGCTGCGCGTAGAGCAACAAGGCGCCACTGGCGACGATGCAGACAACGGCGAAGGCGATCCATCCCCAGTGCGTGCCACGCTCGCCGTGGCCAAGCTTGAGGCCGAGCGGCCACCCACACTCGCAGACGCCGGCGAGGAAAATGGCGATCCAGTCCATCGTCGGCGCCTATTTCGACGACGCTTTGAGGCCGACGATGCCGGCCACGATCAGGCCGACGAAAGCGAAGCGCTCGACGGTCGCCGCCTCGCCAAACAGGACAATGCCGAGCAGGAAGGTGCCGACCGCACCGATGCCGGTCCACACCGCGTAGGCGGTGCCGATGGCGATCCGTCGCTGGGCAATCAGCAACAAGGCGCCGCTGGCGGCGATGCAGCCGGCGGCGAAGGCCAACCATCCCCAATGCGTGCCGCTGTCCGACCAGCCAAGCTTGAGTCCGACCGGCCAACCCCATTCGAAGACGCCGGCGACGAGCAGCGCGAACCACTCCACGGCTAGGCTCTAATGTGAAAGTCGCGCAAGCGACTCACGAAACTCCCGTCTCCCCTTGCGGGAGAAGGGCCGGGGGTGAGGCGGGGAATTCAGGGAGCCTGCTCCCTGCCCGGCGAACGATTCCGGCTTGCAAGCCGGAATGCGCACTGTAAGTGAGAGGGAAACGGTCATGACTTTCATGATCTGAGGTCTGTCAACATGTCATGACCGTTAGCGTCGCTTGCCGATGGCGCGGCGGCACTGGCGAGGACTCCCGGATAGAGGCGATCGAGAATCGTTCGGGCGATTTCGTCGATTACCGGCTGCACCCGCGCGGCGACGATGCCCGGCGCCTGGCCGGCAGCGCGCGCCGACCAGCTACCGGTCAGCGCGTCGCTGGCCTCGGCGACGGCGGCGCTGACCAGCGGAGGCCAGAACGCGGGATACTCGGTCTCCTGCCACTCGCCGCGCCCGCGCCCGTAATGCGCCACCGCCAGGTAGCGCAGCAACGAGCTGACCACCAGTTCGGCGAGGAAGGCATCGTCCCAGCGCAGGGTGGTACCGCGTCGGCCGCGCACGATGTTGACGCCGCGAGCGACGCCGGCACCGCCAAGCGCGCCGAGAACGGCGCCGGTAATCATGCCCGTGCCGAGTGTCATGCCGGCGTGTGCAATGTCGACGCCGATACCGGTCAGCGCGCCCGACAGCGCGCCGCCCATCAGCGCCGCCTTCTTCTCGTTGACCGGCGCCTCGACGGTCACCGTCCGCGCGATCCGCCGCAACAGTTCTTCGCTGGCGTGACCCTCGAGTTGATGGATGGCGATCAGCCGATCGAGCGCCGCTCTGAGGTCGGCGTCGAGTCGTCCGCCGAGCGCCAGCAAAGCGCGCGCCTTGTCGTCGTCGCCGTCCTTGTGCGGCAGACCCAGGGCCCGCCCGAGGTCGCGTAAAGCTCCCTTGACGCGCGTTTCCGGCAAGATTTCGATATCCAGCGCGGCAGCTGCCAGGGTTTCCGCGAGAACCGCCATCGCCGCGTCGAACTGCTCCTCCCGGCGCTGCTGCCAGGCGTCGATCAGGCGCGTGTAGGCCGGCTGGCGCTCGCTTGGCAGCACTTTGCCGACTTCGCGAAAAAGCATCATCTCCTGCACCCAGCAGCGCGCGAAAGCGTCCAGTGGCAGCACCGCACGAACCGCCTGGTAGCCGCCGAGAAGTTGCCGCCAGCGCTCGTGCTCGGCGGCCTCTTCGTCGCCGGGTCGGCAGCGGCCGGTCTGGTTGAGGAGCACGATCACCGGTTTGCCGATCCATTCCAGAATCGCCAACTCGGGCTCGAGGTAACCGGCGTCGCCTGGCTCTTCGGCGGCGTTGACCAGATAGAGTACGACGTCCGCCTGGTCACGTACGTTCGCCACTGCCTGCTGCGAGAACCACAAGGAGCGATCACGAAAGCGATCCCATACCTGCCCCATAAACCAGCCGATCGGGTTGCCTTGCTGGCGCAGGCGCTTGGCCAGCCGCGCGCTGTCGCCAAATCCCGGCGTGTCCCAAAGTACCAGTTCGTCGCCGGCCGGCGTGCTGATCAGCGAGTGGACGGTGTTGTCGACGGTCACGTGCGGCGCGTCACGAATTTCACCGATGTCGCGCCCGAGCAGCGTGCGCGCGAGCGTCGTCTTGCCCGCGTTGGTGTGCGAAATCAGCGACAGAGAAATCAGAAAATCGTTCACAAGGAGCCTTCCAGACGGCGTTCGATCTCGTCTTGCGCCGACGCCAGATCGAGTTTTGCCAGATTGACGAATACCGGAACAAGACCACGATTGGCGAGTTCGGCACCTTCTGTGACGGCGGCGAGTTCGGCCCGCCACGCCGAACGGCGCGCCGCCAGACGTTTGGCGTCGGCGTCGAAGCGGGCGTGCCACGGGGCTTCGTCGACCAGCACCAGCAGCGGCGCGGCGCTCGCCGCCGCGCGCAAGGCAGCGACAAAAGCCCCCTGCGTTTCGCGTTCCGGCGTCGCCGCCAGGCTGAACAGCGCGATCAGCGGGCCGTTACCGTCGGGCCGCGCGGCAGCCGGCAGCGCATCCTCGTCGCCATAGTTCACCGGCGCCGTGCAGCGAATCGCTGCCTTGCTCCCGAAGACCCGGCCGAGCAGCGTTTGCAAGCCGGCCAGCGCGATCGGCAAAGGATGATAACTGTAGGGAATCACCGTCAGCTGCACCGGCCCGGCGTGGTAGCCGTGCAACAGGCGCTGATAATAGGGCTCGTCGAAGCGCGTGAGCAGCTGCCTGGATCGACGCCGTTCGACAAAAGCACTGAACACGCCAAGCACGATTCGCGGCACGACGACGACGACGACGATGGTCGCCGCCAGCAGGTGTAGCCAGGGCGCCGCGTTCTCGGTCGCTGGCCACGCCCCCGAGCGAATCGCCGCCAGCGCAGCGACGTCGGGCAAGGCGCCACCGGTCAACCAAACGCCGGGCGCCAGCATTGCCGTCAGCAGCGCGTGCGCGGCGTCGGCGCCAAGGAAAGTACTTTCCCAGGTGGCGCGATATTCGACGGCGAAGCCGCGCAGGTAAAGTCCGGCAACGAGGCCGACGGCAAACAGCGCCGCCGAGAAATGCAGGATACGCGCCAGCCGAGCGCCGTGCAGGGGTGCGGCGACGGCGCTCCAGTCGCCGATCAGGCGCGCCAGAATCGCCGCCGGCATCGGCCCTTGCCGATGCCGCGGCAAGCGACCGCTGGCGCCCACGCAGGCGCCAAGGAAGCGGCGCAAGGGCCCGGCTGCGCGGCCAGCTCGTCGCCGGCGCGACAGCAAAGCGACCAGGATGACGAGGTAGACGCCGACGTTCCAGGCCAGCAGGCCGAGTACCGGCGGTGCCAGCAGGTTGATCTCCTGTGCCGAACCGATACGGTCGATGGCGACGCCGGCAAAAAGCGCCAGCAGCATCACCAGCCCGCCGATCCACGGCCGCCAGAGCAGGCCGTCGACGACGCCAACGAGGGCCGCGTCGCGGCCGCGCAGACGTTCCAGCGCCAGAGCGGCGCGACGGCCGACGAAAACCGCGGCGCTGGCGCCTTCACCGACGGCTTCGGCCGCCGCCTGGCTGGACCACGAGCGATCATCGTCGGTCCACAGCCGCCGATCGCCGTCGACCGTCTCGACTGCCCGCAGCGCCGTGGCCAGCAGCGCCTCGCGTTCATTCATCGTCGGCGACACCAAGCTGGAGACCTCGCTGTTGGCCATCCATCCCGCCGAAAGACGGCGTCACCAAGGCCGCTTGCCAAGACAGGCAGCGCCGCAAAACAGCTGGATTTCCAGCCGTTTGCCGTGCTATCTTCAAGTGCTTTCCATATATTGAGGCTGACCCGTGACGCCGCATCGTCCGATCATCATCATTTTTCTCTGCGGCCTGCTGGCCGCGTGCATACTGACGCGACCAGAACCCGAAGCTTCGCCACGCCAGGCGGTGGTCAGCGGCGACGGCCAACAGCTGCAGTTCAAGCTGGCCAGCGGCGTCTATCGCTGCGAGTCCGGGCAAAACGTGCAGATTCAACGCGACACGATCAACAGCAATCTGATCGAAATCAGCTGGCAGGGCAATCGCCGCACGCTGCTGCGCTACGATTCGACGTCCGGCCTGCCGCGCTACGAGGACCGGCAGCATGGCTTGCTGTGGATTGACCTGCCGTGGAAAGGCGTCCTGATGGACGCCAGAAGCGGACGGCCGCTGGCCAACGAGTGCAAGTTGGCGGGCAGCGCTCGCAGTTCCGAGCGCGCTGGCGGCTAGCACGCCGATCTCTACCAGGGACTGCTGCCGAACGCTCCGGCAAAAAGAGCGGCAATTTCCTCGCGGCTCGGCCGATGGTTCTGGCCACCCCGATGGGCGATCTTGAGCGCTCCCATCACCGCCGCCAGCCGACCCGTCTTGGGCCAATCCCAGCCAGCGCTGATGCCGTACAGCAGGCCCGAGCGGTAGGCATCGCCACAGCCCGTGGGGTCGATCAGCGCCGTCGGCTTGACGCAGGGAATGTCGTGCCAGCCGCCACCCGCGTGAATTCGCGAACCTTCGCCGCCAAGCGTGACGATCAGGGCCTGCACTTCGCCGGCGAGCTGTTCGAGGGTGCGCCCCGTCCGGTCACACAGCAGCTTCGCCTCGTAGTCGTTGAAACAGGCGTAATCAGCCAGCTTCATGAAGCTCATCAGATCGTCGCCCGAGAACATCGGCAAACCCTGGCCAGGGTCAAAGATGAAGGGCACGCCGGCGGCGGCCAGGTCGTGGGCGTGTTGGAGCATGCCGTCACGCCCGTCGGGAGCGACGATGGCCAGCGTCGCACCCGGCGCATCGACCACCCGATTGTCGTGCGAGCTGGTCATTGCGCCGGGGTGAAAGGCGGTGATCTGGTTGTCGTCGAGGTCGGTGGTAATGAAAGCCTGCGCCGTAAAGCTGCCAGCGATCCGGCGCACATGCGCCCGCGACAGACCAAGCTCGTCGAGCCGCAGCAGATAGGGATCGGCGTCGTCACCGACGGTGGCCATGATCAATGGCTCGCCGCCGAGCAATTTCAGGTTGTAGGCAATATTGCCGGCGCAGCCGCCAAACTCGCGGCGCATCTCGGGGACCAGGAAAGCGACGTTCAGGATGTGGATCTGCTCGGGCAGGATGTGATTCTTGAAGCGATCATGGAAAACCATGATGTTGTCGAAGGCGATTGAACCGCAAATCAGTGTGGACATGGATTTTTCAGGGAATATTGACAGCGTTGAATGAATGAGGCACCGCAGCCGATCGCTCGCACGGCTCGCCGCCGAGGCACGTGCTCACGGGTAAAAGACGTATAGCCGGTAGCCCGCCGCGTCGACCTCCTTGGCGTCGAGCGTCAGGCGGACGTCGAGGTCGCCATTGGCCGGGAACGAGCCTTCGGCCAGCGCGCTCGGCGGCAGATACTCCTCGGGCATGAATACGCGGCGGACGACAGCCTTGTCGTCGGCCGCGGTCAGGGTCAGTTCGATCGCCGGCAAGGCCTGCGCATAGCTGGCCCGGTTGCGTAGCGTAGCCTGTAGTGCCAGCAGCTTGTTGCGCCCGGCTTCGCTCTGCAGATCGGAAGCTTCGATACTCACCAGATCGGCGTGCCGTGGCAGCGGGATGGTGGTACCAAGCGCGGTGCTGAGAACGGCCAGCGCGGGTCGCAAGCTGGGTGCGATAAGGACCATGGTGCCGCGGAAATGAAAGATCAGCTGGCCGATGAGCAGCAGCAGCAAGAGCACGATGGCGATCACGAAGGGGCCGCTCGGCCGCTTGCCGGCCGTTGCCGATACGGGCTTGCTGATCGCGCCTTCCAGCCAGCGGTCATGGCCGGCGGCTTCCCTGGTTTCGCCGGGAACGACCATGCCGATGCTCGCCAGCGCGGCGCTTTCCGGCATCGCCGCCGGCTCCGCGGGCGTGGCGGTAATGACCGGCAAGTCGGGCGGTAGCTCGAGCGTTGAATCGAGCGGCGAATCGGGCGGTGAATCAGGCGGTGAATCAGGCGGTGAATCAGGCGGCGAAGCGGCCGGCTCGCTGCCGGTAAGCGCCTCGGCAACGTCGCCATCGCGGCTGGCCGAAGCACTGCTGGCGGCGGGCAGTTCGAGCGAGCCGTCGTCGGCCTCCTGCTGGCGCAGCAGCACGGCTACCGTCGGCGTCGCCGTGTTCCGCTCGCCGCCGTCGGGCGCCGCCGCGAGCGGCGCACTGACGACCGCTTCGCCGTCGTCGACCAGGCCCTCGATGGCGTTGAAGACCTTTCGGCATTGGCCGCAGCGGACCTTGCCAGCGCGTGCCTTGAGTTGCTCGGAGCTGACGCGAAAGACGGTCTGACAGCCTGGACAGCAGGTCTTCATTGGCTCATTCCTTGACGCCCGCCAGGCACACCCAGCCGTCGCGCGTGTCGGCTATGTGGAGCGGCAGATGAGGCGCATAGGCAGCGATCAGCTGCTCAGCCTGTTCGCACAGAATTCCCGACAGCGCCAGCCTGCCGCCCGGCCGGACGTGGCCGCAGATCGCTGGTGCCAGCACCTTCAGCGGGTTGGCCAGGATGTTGGCGACAACGATATCGAACTGGCCGGTCAGCGCGTCTTGCGAACTCTGGAAACGGACGCCGACGCCATTGCGCTCGGCGTTGCTGATCGAAGCAGTCACCGCCTGCTCGTCGATGTCGACTCCGAGCACTTCGGAGGCGCCGAGCCGGGCCGCGGCGATCGCCAGAATTCCCGATCCACAACCGTAGTCGAGAACCGATTTTGCCGGAGCAACGCAGCCTTCGAGCCATTCCAGGCACAGGCGCGTCGTTGGATGCGAGCCGGTGCCGAAAGCCATTCCCGGGTCGAGGACCAAAACAATCGCCTCGGGATCGGGTGCCTGATGCCACGAGGGAACGATCCACAAACGCTCCGAGACGCGAATCGGTTCGAACTGCGCCTGCGTGACGCGCACCCAATCCTGTTCGGCCACGTCTTCCTGGGCGTAGGCCGGCACCTCGACTAGTCCGGCGATCGCCGCGCAGACGTCGATCAGTCGCGCCGCATCGGTTTCCGGCTTGAGCAGCGCGACGACGCGTGAGCGCTCCCAGCCCGGCCGTGTCGCCGCGCCGGGTTCGCCGAACTGCGGCGTTTCGTCCGGCGTCCCGGCGTCGGCGTCCTCGATGCTGGCGGCCAGCGCGCCTTCTGCCAGCAGTGCGTCAGCCAGCGCTTCGGCGTGCAGGCAGTCGGTCTCGATGCTGATGGATAGCCAGGTCATGATGATCGGCGCCGGTCAGCTGTCCCTCTTGACCTCGTTCTTGGCGGCCAAGCGCTGTTCGAGATAGTGAATACTCGTGCCGCCTTCCATGAACCGCGCGTCGTGCATCAGTTCCTGATGGAGCGCGATATTGGTCTTGATCCCCTCGATGCTCATTTCCGATAGTGCCGTACGCATCCGACGAATCGCCTGGTCACGAGTGTCACCGTAGGAAATCACCTTGGCGACCATCGAGTCATAGTGCGACGGAACCGTGTAACCCTGATAGATATGCGAGTCAACGCGGATGCCGGGGCCGCCCGGCGGATGATAAAAGGTGATCTTGCCCGGCGAAGGAACAAAGGTAAACGGGTCTTCGGCATTGATCCGGCATTCGATGGCGTGGCCGCGGAATGCGAGGTCGCGCTGCTTGAAGCGCAGCCGCTCACCGTGCGCGATGCGGATCTGCTCGTTGACCAGGTCGACGCCGCTGATCAACTCGGTAACCGGATGCTCGACCTGGATGCGCGTATTCATCTCGATGAAATAGAACTCGCCGTTCTCGTAGAGGAACTCGAAGGTGCCCGCACCGCGATAGTTGATCCGCCGGCACGCTTCGGCGCAACGCTCGCCGATACGCGTGATGTGGCGCACCGCGATACCCGGGGCCGGCGCCTCCTCGATGATCTTCTGGTGACGGCGCTGCATCGAACAATCGCGCTCACCAAGGTGGACGGCATTCCGGAAGCTGTCGGCAAGAACCTGGATCTCGATGTGCCGCGGGTTTTCGAGGTACTTCTCGAGGTAAACGTTGGGATTGCCGAAAAAAGTCTGCGCCTCGGCGCGAGTCATGGTCACCGCGTTGGCCAGCGCCGCTTCCGTATGGACGACACGCATGCCACGACCGCCACCACCACCGGCGGCCTTGATGATCACCGGGTAACCAACGTCCCTGGCCATGCGCAGGATATCCTTGGGATCGTCGGACAAAGCGCCTTCGGAGCCGGGAACACACGGAACCCCGGCAGCGCGCATGGCGTTTTTAGCGGACACCTTGTCGCCCATCAGGCGAATCGTTTCCGGGCGAGGGCCGATGAAGACGAAACCCGAAGACTCAACGCGCTCGGCAAAATCGGCGTTCTCGGAGAGAAAGCCATAGCCCGGGTGAATCGCTTCGGCGTCGGTCACCTCGGCCGCCGAGATGATCGCCGGCACATTGAGATAGCTCAGCGCCGAAGCGGGCGGGCCGATGCACACCGATTCGTCGGCAAGCCTGACGTACTTGGCGTCGCGGTCCGCCTCCGAATGGACGACGACGGTCTTGATACCGAGTTCGCGGCACGCGCGCTGGATGCGAAGAGCAATTTCTCCGCGATTGGCGATCAGGACTTTGCCGAACATGACTGACACCTCTCCTTGCTGTGAAAGTCGCGCGTGCGACCCACGAATGTCCCTTCTCCGCCGCTGCCGAAGAAGGGCCGGGGTGAGGCGGGAAATTCAGGGCGCATGCTCCCTGCCCGGCGAACGATGCCGGCGTGCAAGCCGGAATGCGCACTGCAAGTGCGAGGGAAACGGTCATGACGGGCATGATCGAGGGTGTCGCGAATGCTCATGACCGTTAGCCGATGATGAACAGAGGTTCGCCGTACTCTACCGGTTCACCATTCTCGACCAGGATCGCGACGACCGTCCCAGCCCGGTCGGCGTCGATCTCGTTGAGCAACTTCATCGCTTCAATGATGCATAGCGTGTCGCCTGCCTTGACGACGCTGCCGATCTCGACAAAAGGCTCGGCGCTGGGGCCCGAGGCCCGGTAGAAGGTGCCGACCATCGGCGACTTGAGCATCTCGCCCTCCGGAAACTCGGGCTCATCGGGCGGCGCGGCGGCCGCGCCTGGCGCTGCCGACATTAGCGGCACCGGCGTGGCCAGCGACATCGCGTAGGCCTGGTGGGCAATCGCTCCGCCATTCTTGACGATGCGAACTTTTTCCTCGGCATCGTTGATCTCGAGTTCGGTAATGCTCGACCCCTCGACGAGATCGATGAGTTTCTTCAGTTTGCGCAGATCCATGAATTCTCTCCGGATGAATAGTCTTGCTTGCGGCCACACCCTGATACCGGCGCCTGCCGGCATTCGCCGCGGCGCGCCGGCCTCACTCTGCCGAAACCTTGCTCAGCAGATACTCGAGGGCCAACAGGTAACCCTCGCTGCCAAGGCCGGAGATGACGCCAATCGCCAGATCGGAAAAGTATGATTGCTGGCGGAAAGACTCACGCGCATGCACGTTGGAGAGGTGGACTTCGATAAACGGAATCGCGGTCCCGGCGACGGCATCGCGAAGCGCGACGCTGGTATGAGTGTACGCTGCGGGATTGATGATCATGTAGCGGACGCCCTGTTCGCCAGCGGCGTGCACGCGCTCGATCAGTGCTCCCTCATGGTTGCTCTGGAAGGACTCGAGGTTGACTCCAGCACCCTCGGCACGGTGAGCCAGAGCCATATTGATCTCGGCCAGGGTGGTCGAACCGTAGTATCTGGGTTCGCGGGTACCGAGGAGATTGAGATTGGGGCCGTGCAGAACCAGTAGCCGGGGAAGCTGCGACGCCTTGTCAGTTTCCGCGGTAGTGTTCTTTTGCTTCTTCATGGGCCGGATTTTGCCGCAAATCGCGGCATTCTGTCCAGCAACACGTCTTCAGCGAGACGTCGCCTGGTGCAGAAAGCGGTCCAGTTCGACCTCCGACAAAGGCCCCAGCCGGACCAGATCGACCTTTTTCGCTGGACTGATGACGACCGTATAGGGAAGAGCCAGCGTCACGTTGCCGAATTGTTGCGCCAGTTCGATGCCGCGTGCGCCGCCGATCAGCAGCGGATAGGTGACGCGCTGGAGTTGCGAAAAATCCAGCACACTTTCGGCAGAATCCAGCGCGATACCGACAAATTGAACGCCCTTCGCTCCATGAAGTCTCTGCAAGCGCGAAAACGCCGGCATTTCATCGCGGCACGGCGGGCACCAGGTGGCCCAGAAGTTGACCACCAGGGTCTTGCCCTGCCACTGCGAGAACGCCTGCGCTTGCCCGTGTACATCGTCCAGACTGGTGGCGAAGAAACGCTCGACGACGGCTGCGTCGTCAGCAGACAAATCCTGCTGACGCGTGTCAAAACGCTGCGATAACGCGTAAAACCCCGCCAGAATCGCGAAGATCGCGGCAAACAGCCCAAGCAGCAAGCCTTGTCGCCGGCTCATTGTGCAAGCAACTTGTTAACCACCTCGAGGCGCGCGTGTTCGCGTACCCGGCCGGCACGCGTCCGGAAGTTGACGCGCTCTTCAGCACGCGGGTAGACCACCAGGTTGACCACCGCGTCATCGCTGAAAATGGTCAGAACGGCTTCGGCACGGTCGCTGCGCGGTTGGCTGTGACGGTAATCGATACGCTCGTTGAGCAGGAAGATCTCGACGTCCTTGGCACTGTCGGTGAAGAGCTGGATGTCGATCTCCGCGTGACGGCCGGCGGTGCCGTCGAGCACCGAACCGCTCAGGTAGGGGTTGAAGCGCTGCACCACGGTCATCAAGCGCGCGGCAACGCGCAGCAGGTGCAGGTTTCTCGCCCGCTGCTCGTCGTCCTGAAAGAGGCGCTGATAAGTTCGCAGCTCGACCTCGACTTCACGGTCTTCGGGCATCGGCGCGCTGTCCGGCAAGCCCAGGCGGCGCACCGCCTTGCGTTTGGCCAGAGCCGGCGCGTTGATACCATCTTCGGCCATCAGGCGTGCCGCGAGGCTGGCAATGAGGCTGCGCTGCTGGGCGTTGTTCTGGCGATCCTGTCGGCTGCTCATGGCGGCGTCGGTTGGCAAATGACAAAGCGGAAGCACGGCGCGGTGAGGCGTACAATCGCGCCCTACTCGCGTCACTTCCCGATTCTAACTTGGATCGCTGACATGCACATTCATATCCTCGGCATCTGCGGTACCTTCATGGGCGGCGTGGCGCAGCTGGCGCGCGCCGCCGGCCACCGGGTGACAGGCTGCGACAGCGCCGTCTATCCGCCGATGAGCGCGCAGCTCGAAGCGGCACAAATCGAACTCGTCGAAGGTTACGACGCCGCGCAAACTTCTTTTGAGCCCGACTGCTATCTGGTTGGCAACGCCATTTCGCGCGGCAATCCACTGCTCGAAGAAATCCTCGACCGTCGCCTGCCCTACCTCTCGGGGCCGCAGTGGCTGGCCGAGCACGTTCTCAAGGGACGCTGGGTGCTGGCCGTCGCCGGCACGCACGGCAAGACGACGACGGCCGCCATGCTGGCATGGCTGCTCGAGTGTGCCGGCCTTGCTCCCGGTTTCCTGATTGGTGGCGTACCCATGAATTTCGCGGTCTCCGCACGGCTATACGGAAACGACGTCAATTCGCCGTTCTTCGTGATCGAAGCCGACGAATACGACAGCGCTTTCTGCGACAAGCGGTCGAAGTTCGTCCATTACCATCCGCGAACCACCGTGCTCAACAACCTGGAGTTCGATCATGCGGACATATTCGCCGATCTAGCGGCGATCGAGACGCAATTTCACCATCTGGTGCGCACCCTGCCGAGCAATGGTCTGCTCGTGTCGAATGCCGCGGAAGACAGTCTGGAACGTGTCCTGGCGCGCGGCTGCTGGACACCGGTCGAGCGCTTCAACGATCGCGCTGGCTGGTGGGTCGACGGCGACGACGTCGATGGCACGCTGCATTTGCGGCACGGCGAACAAGTGCTCGGCAGCACCCACTGGCAGCTGACCGGCGACCATAATCGCCACAACGCGCTGGCGGCGCTGCTCGCGGCCAGGCACGCCGGCGTGCCGTTCGCGCAGGGGCTGGCGGCGCTGGCCGATTTCGCGAGCGTCAAGCGTCGCCTCGAGCTGCGCGGCAGCGCCAACGGTGTCGAGGTCTACGACGATTTCGCGCACCACCCGACGGCGATTGCCACGACCCTCGCCGGTTTGCGGCGCAAGGTCGGAGCCGCACGCATCCTGGCGATCATCGAACCGCGCTCGAACACCATGAAGCTGGGCGTCATGAAGGCCTTGCTGCCAGGCAGCCTGGCTGACGCCGACCTGGTCTTCTGCTACGCCGGCGGGCTCGACTGGAACGCCGCCGAAGCACTCGCACCGCTCGGCTACAAGGCGCTTGTCGCCAATGATCTCGAGCGTCTGGTCGAGCAGATTGTCGCCAGCAGCCGCCCCGGCGACCGGCTCCTGGTGATGAGCAACGGCGGTTTTGGCGGCATCCACGAGAAACTGCTGGCCGCGCTCGCGGCCTGATCGATCAGCGCAGGAAGTGGTCGACCAGCAGCGCCGCAAACAGCAGCGTCAGGTAGATGATTGAATAGCGGAAGGTCAGCCTCGCCAGCTTGTCGCTGTAGTCACGCCACAGGGTGACGCTGTAGACCAGGAAAATCGCATCGAGAATTAGCGCTGCCGCCAGATACCATGGACCACTCATGCCAAGCGTATACGGCAGGATAGTCGCCGCGGTGAGCATCACCACGTAGAGCAGGCTGTGCAGGCAGGTCAGGCGGATGCCATGAGTCACGGGCAGCATCGGCAAGCCGGATTTGGCGTAGTCGGCGCAGCGGTAACACGCCAGGGCCCAGAAATGTGGCGGGGTCCAGATGAAGATGATCAGGAACAGGACCAGCGCTTCCGGGCCAACCTGGCCGGTGATCGCCGTCCAGCCGAGCAGCGGCGGCATCGCACCGGAAGCGCCGCCGATGACGATATTCATCGGTGTCGCCGGCTTCAGCAGCGCCGTGTAGATCACCGCGTAGCCGAGAAAGGTGGCCAGCGTCAACCACATCGTCAGCGGATTGACGAAGACGTGCAGAATCCCGAGTCCGAGGCCACCAACCAGCGTTGCCAGGGTCAGCGTTTCTGCCGCCGAGACCTCGCCACGCGCCGTCGGGCGAGCACGCGTACGCGCCATCAGCGCATCGATCTGTTTCTCGATTAGGCAATTGATCGCTGCCGCGGCACCGGCGACCAGCGCAATTCCAACGGATGCCGCGACGAAGAGGCCAAACGGCGGGAAGGCCGGCGCCGCCAGAAACATCCCGATCATCGCTGTGAAGACGATGAGGCTGTTGACCCGCGGTTTGCACAAAGCGAAAAAAGCCTCTAGGCGCTGCCCAGGCGAACGTCGGGAACTGCTACTGATCACTGCCATATGCTTTCCTGTCCTATGCTGCCCACCAACACCGCCGACCTCGGCGGGCACTCGAAGTCTCGACTCTCTAGGCGTCTCTCGCGCCGGTCACACCAGCACGCCGCCCGGCAGGGCCATCAGCGTTCGCTGGCAAGCGCGGGCGTCATCGCTCAACTGCTGCAGTACTGACTGATCAGGGCGTAGACGACGAACAGCAGAATGGCAAACGGCACCATCGCCCACAACCACTGCACGGTCCCGGTCGGCCCGGTAAACCTGCCGGACTGGTCGTCGGCGCTCTTCCGGTGCTTGGCCAAGGAATAGATCATGACGGCAAACACCACGACGAACAACACCGCGACGATCAGCACGAAGTAAGCGTGCATCGCCAGCGGCACGCGGCCGATCGCGGCAACAGGGGCGTGCAAGCCGGCACTGGAATCGGCAGCAGACGAAGACGGAAAGGCAAGCGCCAAAATACCCGGCGAAAAAGCACCCATCCGCAAACAGCAACGATGAAGCATCTTGAACTGCGCTCCCTAGAGAGTCGTTCCGGGCCACGCCGCACCCAGGTTTCTTTTCAACTCGTTGCCGAGCAGCACTTTTTGTTCATCGGTCAGCAAGCGACCGACTTCGACCTCTTTGCCATGCGAGCAGATCAGCAGCCGCAGGCCAAATTGCCCCGCCGGCCTTGAGCACTGCAGGCGCGCCCAGTAGCGGGGAAACTCATGGCGCTCAAGGCGCGCGCCGCGGCGGATCTCGATCGTCAGCCGTTCCGACTCGATGCTAATCTTCTCGAAATCAGCGGCCTTTTTTTCTACATAGCGCAGCGCGTACCACAACAGGGCGAGATCCAGGCCGGTGAATGGCAGCACCGGCCAAGCGCCAAAATACGAGAAAGTGAAAGCGATCGAGCCGGAAGCAGCAGCCGTGACGACAAATAACCAGTTCCTTGCCGTCACCGAAAGCGAGCTGTTCGGGCGGGCCAGCCACGTCCGGGCGGTTGGTGTCTGCGCAACAACCAGGCTCATCAAGGCCTCCCGGACAACCAGACGCAGGCGCTGCCTGGCTGGAGTTGACCCAAGTCAAGGTATCTGGCCAGAAATTTTAGCACGGGCGCCGAGGCTGATGGCAAGGAGCCGACCAAGGATCGCTTTTCCGCGCGCCCCTTCGAGGCCAGCGTCATCACGACCAGGTCACCCACGACGCGGCCAGAACGCTCCGTTTCCGCGCGTCCTGGGAAGATTTTTTCGCCCGCACATTGATCCATGTCAATTGGAGTGTGTTAACCTCCCGGGCTGGTGAAAAACTGGAACGGGGTCCGACGGACCCTTCTTGGCACGTTTTCGACAACGTCAGGTGTTTGCGCCAATGCTGTGCCGCGCGGCGTGGGACCTGGCGGGGGAGAGGGAGAATATGGCACGACGCTCAAATAACAATCGCGACACCACTGGTGTGCTATCCGGGGCAGCCCGACCGCTGTTCGCGGGACTGCTCGCGCTGCTCAGCAGCACCGCCAACGCGGCTTGGGAGCTCAACCTGCAGGAACCGGTAACCGCCGTCGCCCGGCGGGTCTACGAGTTGCACAGCCTCCTGTTGTGGGTGATCGTGGTCATTTTCGTCGGCGTCTTTGCCGTCGTTGCGTATTCGCTGTACTTTCATCGCAAGTCCAGAGGCCACAAAGCAGCTACCTTCCACGACAACACGGCGGTCGAACTGGCGTGGACCATCGTGCCAGCGCTGGTCCTGGTGGCGATTGCCTTCCCGGCGACGTCGGCGCTGGTCGACATGCGTGACACCTCGCAACCCGATCTGACCGTCAAGGTCACCGGTTATCAGTGGAAGTGGGGTTACGAATACCTCACGGGCGATGCAGCCGGCGTCAAGTTCCTGAGCGTGCTATCGACGCCGCGCGACCAGATCGAAAACAAGGCACCGAAGGGTGAACACTATCTGCTCGAGGTCGATCGTCCGCTGGTCGTACCAGTCGGCAAGAAAGTGCGCATTCTGACGACGTCCAACGACGTCATTCACAACTGGTCGATGCCGGCCTTCGCCGTCAAGACCGACGCGGTTCCCGGCTTCTTGCGCGACACCTGGTTCCGTGCCGAGAAGGAAGGCACCTATCGCGGCCAGTGTTCCGAGCTGTGCGGCAAGGACCACGGTTTCATGCCGATAGTCGTCGAAGTCGTCTCCGCGGAAAAGTATGCGGCGTGGGTCGCCGAACAGAAGCAGCAACTGGCTGCAGGCGCCGAGGATCCGAACAAGGTATGGACGCTCGATGAACAGGTCGCCCGTGGTGAAACGGTGTACGCCGCCAACTGCGCCGCCTGCCACCAGGCCAGCGGCGAGGGAATGCCACCCGCCTTCCCGGCGCTGAACGGCTCCAAAATCGCCACCGGTCCCAAGGAAGCACACCTCGCTCTCGTCCTCAAGGGCAAGGCCGGAACGGCGATGGCGGCCTTCGGCGAACAGTTGAGCGACACCGATATCGCGGCCGTTGTCGCCTACGAGCGGAACGCCTGGAGCAACAAGCTCGGCGAAGTCATTCAGCCCGCCGAAGTCAAGGCGCTTCGCGGCAAGTAAGCACGCCACAGGCCATCAGGAGATTCTGACTATGCAAGCCACACCACACGCCGGTTACGCCGGCAACCACGATCACCATAGCCACGGGCACCCGACCGGTTTGATGCGCTGGGTGACGACGACCAACCACAAAGATATCGGGACGATGTACCTGTGGTTCAGCTTCGTGATGTTCCTGGTCGGCGGCGCGATGTCGCTGATTCTCCGCGCGGAGTTGTTTTCGCCCGGACTGCAGTACGTATCGCCCGAGTTCTACAACCAGATGCTGACGCTGCACGCGCTGATTATGGTTTTCGGAGCGATCATGCCGGCCTTCGTCGGCTTCGCCAACTGGATGATCCCGATGATGATCGGAGCGTCGGACATGGCCTTCGCGCGGATGAACAACTGGAGTTTCTGGTTGCTGCCGCCCGCCGCCATCCTACTGACCACGTCGATCTTCGTCCCCGGTGGCGCAGCCGGCACCGGTTGGACGATGTACCCGCCGTTGTCGATTCAGATGGGCATGGGGATGGACATGGCGATCTTCGCGGTGCACATCCTCGGCATGTCGTCAATCATGGGCTCGATCAACATCGTCACGACGATTCTCAACATGCGCACGCCTGGCATGACCCTGATGAAAATGCCACTGTTTTGCTGGACGTGGCTGGTGACGGCCTTCCTGCTGATCGCCTCGATGCCGATCCTCGCCGGTGCGGTGACGATGCTGCTGACCGACCGCCATTTCGGCACCAGCTTCTTCGCCGCCGCGGGCGGTGGTGACCCGGTACTGTTTCAGCACATCTTCTGGTTCTTCGGACATCCCGAGGTCTATATCATCGCCCTGCCGGCGTTTGGTGTGGTATCGCACGTGATCCCGGCGTTCTCGCGCAAGCCCCTGTTTGGCTATGTCTCGATGGTCTATGCCATCGCCGCGATTGGCCTGATCTCGTTCTTTGTCTGGGCGCACCACATGTACGTGACGGGCATCCCACTCACCGGACAACTCTACTTCATGTACGCGACGATGCTGATCGCCGTACCGACCGGCGTGAAGGTCTTCAACTGGGTCACCACCATGTGGCGTGGCTCGTTGACTTTCGAAACGCCAATGCTCTTCGCGCTCGGCTTCCTCGTTCTCTTTACCATCGGCGGGCTGACCGGTCTGGTGCTGGCGATGACCGCGGTCGACATCCAGTTGCAGGATACGTACTACGTCGTCGCGCACTTCCACTACGTGATGGTTGCCGGAGCGCTTTTCTCCGCCTACGCCGGCCTCTATTTCTGGCTGCCCAAGTGGACCGGGCGTATGTATAGCGAAGGTCTTGGCAAGCTCCACTTCTGGCTGTCGATCATCTTCTTCAATGTCGCCTTCTTCCCGCAGCACTTCCTCGGCCTGGCGGGAATGCCGCGACGCGTCCCTGACTACGCGCAGCAGTTTGCCGACTTCAACGTAATTTCCGGCATCGGCGCTTTCGGCTTCGGCTTCAGTCAGTTGCTGGTGCTGGTGGTCATCTTCCAGGCGTTGAAGAGCGGTGAAAAAGCTTCAAGCCGGCCGTGGGACGGTGCGCACGGACTCGAGTGGACAGTGCCTTCGCCGGCGCCCTACCATACCTTCGAAGATCCGCCTCCGTTCAATCAGGCCGAGGCACACGGATGACCCGCGACCCGTCACGCGAACAGAACAACCGGCGCATCGCGATCGGCCTGGCTCTGTTTGCTGCCGCCGTCTTTCTTAGCTATGTCATCCGACAGTGGCTGGGCAATACATGAATCCGACCCTCACCTCGCCGCCAGCGACGAGTGGACGGCCGCGGCGACCGGCGCGCAGTAATCGGCGCGTCGTCGCGGCTTTGCTGAGCGTTGTCGTCGGCAGCTTGCTTTTTCTGTCGGTGCAGCCGCGCTTCTACAAGGCCTTTTGCGACTGGTCCGGTCTCTATGATATCGACCGCGCGCAACGCGTCGCTGTTTCGTCGATCCCGCCGCGTCCGGTAACGCTTGAGTTCGATGCCAACAGTCACGACGGCAGCTTGCGCTTCCGGCCCGAGACGGCCACCCTTACCGCCAAGACGGGCGAGATCGTGCACGTGGTGTACCGGATCGAGAATACCCTGAACCGGACGGTCGTTGGCCAGGCGATCCCCAGCTATGGGCCGCAATATGCGGGTGCCTACGTCAAGAAACTCGATTGCTTTTGTTTCAAGCAGCAGACTTTTGCGCCGCACGAAGTACGCGAGATGCCCGTCGTCTTCCTACTCGAACAGGGCTTGCCGGAAGAAGTTAACACGGTCACCCTCTCGTACACCTTTTTCGAGGTCCCGAGTGGTGCTGCCACGTCTTCGCCGACGGCCACGGCAGCAGCAAGCGGGAAGTGATCGATGCCGCTGCCAGGACCACAAGCGCCGAAAGGCGAACGCTTTCGCACCATTCGTACAGTCGCCTGGGGCTTACTGGGGGTACGCGGGCACAAGCCGTACGGAGACGACGCGCCAAAGCTGTCGCCGCTGCGGATTTTGTTCATCGCGCTGGCTTTCATGCTGGTTTTCGTGCTGGTACTGGTAAGCGTGGCAACCCATTTCAGTCGCCAGTGAGCGATCGTATGCACAAGCTAACAGGCAATAACGACAATATGATCTTCAGGAGGAAGTCAAGATGAGTCATCCCGCATCCGCAAGCCGCTATTTCGTTCCTCAGCCTTCATACTGGCCGCTGGTTGGCTCTCTGGCGCTGTTACTGCTGGCGAGCGGCGCCGTGTTGATGATGAACTCGATTGACCATGGCGGCTATGTGCTGCTTGGCGGCTTTGCCGTTCTGGCAATCATGCTTTTTGGCTGGTTCGGGCGGGTCATCGGCGAATCCGAAAGCATGCGTTACAACCTGCAGGTTGATCGCTCGTTCCGTCTGGCGATGGCCTGGTTCATCTTTTCGGAAGTCATGTTCTTCGTCGCCTTCTTCGGCGCTCTGTTCTATATTCGCGTCCTCGCCATCCCCGACCTTGCCAGCCCCGACCAGGCCGCGCTCTGGGAAGGCTTCCGGGACGTATGGCCGAGCGCCGGGCCGGCCGCCAGTGATCCCTTCTCGCAGATGCACGCCTGGGGAATCCCGGCGATCAACACCCTGCTGCTGCTGACTTCGGGTGTGACGCTGACCTGGGCGCACTGGGGATTGGTCGCCCACAAGCGGCAGCAACTGATCGTCGGCCTGATCCTGACCATTGCGCTTGGTGTGCTGTTCTTGAGCCTGCAGGCGTACGAATACCTTGAAGCCTACAGCCACCTGAACCTCAAGATGACCACCGGTGTGTACGGTTCAACCTTCTTCATGCTGACCGGTTTCCACGGCTTTCACGTGACGCTCGGCGTGACGATGCTGACGGTGATTCTGATCCGGTCGATCAAAGGGCATTTCACCGCCGAACGTCACTTTGCCTTCGAAGGCGTAGCCTGGTACTGGCACTTCGTGGACGTCGTCTGGCTCGGTCTGTTCATCGTCATCTACTGGTTGTAAGACCTTCCTCGTGCGGCGCCTGGCGAACGGCGCCGCACCGACAAGATCACAGGCGGTCAATCCAGCCAAAGCGCTGCGACGCGACGAGCAGTACGAACAGCGCCAGCGAGAGACCCACACGCCAGGACAGCGCCTTGACGGCGCGCGTCTTTCCCTGACCTTGGTCGCGATAGATAAATACCAGCGCACTGCCGAGACTGGCGATGATGGCGATCAGCATCACTACGACGATGATGTGCATGGATTTTCCTCCTGAAAGTCACAGTCTACCGGACTCGCGCTGCGCATAGAACGCCAGACAGAATGCAGCGACCTACCGATGTCGATATTTCCTAACCAGCGCGGCTACCGACGCTGGCTGCTGATCATCCTGTTGCTGGTGATCTGTCTGGGCATGGCGCGTCTACAGCTGTGGCGCGCTGAAACGCGTGGCGAACGTTTCGAGCGCGAGCAAGCCGCCCTGATCGCCACGCCGATCACCTTGTCGGCAGAGCAACGCCAACGCGAGGAACTACTTGACACGGCGGCGATCGCACGCGGTCACTGGCTCCCCGAGAAGACGATTTTTGTCGACAACAAGATCTATCACAGCCGCCCCGGCTATCACGTTCTCACGCCTTTGCAGCTAACCGGCAGCAAGGCTGTTGTATTGGTCAATCGTGGCTGGATTCCAGCGCCGCGACTACGTTCCGATATTCCGTCGGTGTCGTCGCCAGTGGGCGAGATCGAAGTCACCGGCATCACCCACAGCTTCGCGGTGAAGACATTTGAACTGCAGGAAACTGAGCCGGCGGGGCCGATCTGGCAGCACGTCCGGGAAGCCGAGTATCGGCAACGCAGCGGCCTCGACGCGCTGCCGGTGATCGTCCTGCAAACCGGCGGCGACGATGACGGCTTGATCCGCGACTGGGGTAATCCTGACAATCCAGCAACCAGGCACTACGGCTACGCCGCGATGTGGCTGGTTTTCGCTCTCATGGCTGCAGCCTACGGCCTTTTTGCCTGGCAAAAGAAATGACTACCGAAAAACCCACAGCAGAGAAGCTGGCAGCAAGTTCTGGCCGGCCAGCCTCTGCCACCTCGCCCACAGATCCGGCGCAGCGCAAGGGCAGGTTGACGCTGCTGGCGATCGTTGCCGTCTGCGTGCTGCCCCTTCTTGCGGCCTTGTACTTTCGCTACGTCTCACCGCCAGAGCTCAAAGCCAGCGAGGGGCAGGCGCTCACGCCAGTGGCGCTGCCGTTTGAATTTCTGCGGCAACTTGACGGCACAGCGCTGGCGCATCCCGAAGTCAGCGGCAAATGGTTGCTGATTTTTGCCGCGCCCGGCAGCTGCGACGCGCGCTGTCAGCACACGCTTTACCTGACTCGTCAGGCACGCACCGCACAGGGACGCAATATTGCGCGTCTCGACCGGCTGTGGCTGCTCACGGATGGAACGACGCCGGCGCCCGAGCTGCTGGCCGCACACCCCGACCTGCTGCTGGCCAAGGCCACCGACGACAAAGTGCTGCAGCTTCTCGGCGGTGCTGACGGTCGCTATATCAATCTGATCGACAGGCGGGGCCTGGTGGTCTTCCGCTACGCCGATGACCCCGACCCGAAAGCCTTTATCGGCGAGCTCGGCAAGCTGATCAAGTTCTGACAGCGGCGGCTTCGGGACTTCGGCGCTGGCCAGCGCGCCCTCAGCTATTGGCCAGCAGCGGCGCCAGGCTGGAGCGCATCTTCTGCATCGCCTTGGCTTCAATCTGGCGAATGCGCTCGGCAGACACCGAGAATTCCGCCGCCAGCTCGTGCAAGGTCAATGGGTTTTCCTCGGTCAACCAACGCGCCTCGACGATCCGACGGCTGCGCGGGTCAAGACTGCCCAAGGCACTGCGCAGACCCTCGGTGTGCACTTCCTCGCGGGCACGCGCCTCTAGTACCTGCACCGGTTCGCGCGAACTATCGGCCAGATAAGCGGCCGGCGCAAAGGTTTCATCGTCGTCGCTCTGTGCATCAAACGCCAGGTCGTGACCCGACAGTCGCTTATCCATCTCGATCACTTCGTCGGGCTTGACACTCAGTCGCTGCGCCACGTCGGCAACCTGCGCTGCCCCCATCGCCTGCCGGTCGGTTTTCATGCTGCGCAGGTTGAAGAACAGCTTGCGCTGCGCTTTGGTCGTTGCCAGTTTCACCATCCGCCAGTTTTTCAGGACGTACTCATGAATTTCGGCCTTGATCCATTGAATGGCAAAAGAAACCAGGCGAACGCCGCGTTCGGGATCAAAGCGCTTGACGGCCTTCATCAGCCCGATGTTGCCTTCCTGGATCAAATCGGCGTGCGGTAGCCCGTAGCCCAGATAGCCACGAGAAATCGAGATCACCAGACGCAGGTGCGAAAGGACCAGTTGTCGTGCGGCATCGAGATCGTTCTCGTCGCGGAAACGCGTTGCAAGACCGAACTCCTGCTCCTCGGTGAGCATGGGAATGCGTCGCGCTGCCTGAATGTACGCGTCGATACTGCCGACGGCGGAGATCGTTGGTAAAGCCAAGGCTTGCGTCATCTGAAGGGAGTCCTCCTCACTAGTTTACTATCCACACCAGCATTTTAGCACTCGCAGCCTGAGAGTGCTAAGGGCAGAGAAAGTTCACCCTGAAAAGCGTGCTTGACAGGTGGCTCGCGCTGAAGCGCCCGCCGAAAACGTCGCGTGCCCAGGAATTCGCCGGCTTGCCGCCTGCCGGCGAGTCGAAATGGAACGGTTCAGGAAGCCCTTCAGTCGTTGGCCAGGCCGAACAGTGGGCGCAAGCGCACGCCGATCGACGATCCCAGCAAGGCCGCAACGATCCACAGCCAGCCGTGCAGGCTGGTCGACGCGACGCCGGAAAAGAAGGCGCCGATATTGCAGCCATAGGCCAGACGCGCGCCGTAGCCCATCACCAGGCCGCCGAGCAGCGCCGCGGCAAACGACCGCGCCGACATTCGCCAGACCAGCGCAAAACGCCGGGCGAGCAAGGCGGCGATGGTCGCGCCGAGGACCAGGCCGATGTCCATGGTCGACGTCACGTCGCTGAGGACGCCGTTGTCCAGCGCCGCCAGCTGAAACGGCTGGCTCCAGAACGCATCGGCGACGGGGTTCCAGCCCAGCGCCCGCGCTGCCTTGGCTCCCCACAGCGTGAATGCCCAGGTGATGGTCCACGGGTGACCGGCGAGCAGCAGCGTGGCGAGATTGAACAAGGCCAGGAGCAGCCCGCCGACCAGCAAGGGCCACGGCCCTCGCCACAGGTGCCAGGTCCCGGCGCGTGCAGCGTCGTCGCACGGCAGAAGCCAGGCGGCAGCGCCGAGCAAGAAGGCCTGCAAGCACGCCGTGACGCCCCAGCCAAAGCGCTCGCCGAGAAGCAGCGGCGGCCACTCGGGTAGCGACTGCCACGCGCCAAGATCGAGGCTGGCCCGGAAACCACCGGCGCAGAAGGCCGTCACGACGATCAGCATGCGCGGCGACCCGGCGCCGAGCGCGTACAGGCTTCCCGAGCCGCAAGCGCCGCCGAGCTGCATGCCGATTCCGAAAAGAAAAGCGCCGAAAAGCATCGCCAGACCAAACGGTGCGGCGGCCCCGGACAGCGGCCGCCCGGCGAACTCGCCAGCGGCGAGTAGCGGCGCAAAAAGCAGCGTGGCAACCGCCACCATCGACAGCTGCGCACGGATCGCGCGCAGCTCGCCATGGAGAAGCAATCGCCGGTACGCCGCGCTAAAGCCGAAGCCGCTGTGGTAGAGCGTCACGCCGATCATCAAGCCGACGACGAACAGCGCCGCCATGCGGCCGTTGACAAGCACCAGATAGGCGATCAAGCCGACGGCAATCGTCGCCGTCGCCAGAATCGGCAGCGCTTGCTGATGGCTGGACTGACGCACGTGCCGACCTGGCGAGCGAAAGACGGACGCTTGGCGAGCTGGTGACGAAGCCGCGCAGTCGGCTCAGCTCAGCTGACGACCAGTTTGTAGTCGGGCGTCGTGTTCAGCGGACACGAATAGAGGTACTCACCCGGCTTCAGGTCGATCTTGTAATCCTGCGTCTTGCCGGTCAGCAAGCCGCCGCCAGAAACGCTGGGCAGCGTCACCCGGCCGCTGATCCCCTCGCCGCGTAGCCAGAAACCCAGCTCGTAAGGGACGTCGCGGTTGGTGACGCGAAAAATGTAGGTGCCGGCCTTGAGTTGCAGGGGTTTGGCCTTGGCCAGCCGCGCGGCGGCCGTTTTCGCGTTGATCGCTTCGCAGTCCTTGATAGTGCTGCTGCGGTAACCGTGGTTGGTCCCTTCTTCGCTCTCGAGGAACTGACAGGGTACCTGCGTCAGTTCGATGATCGCCGGTTTGGCGGTTTCGGCGGCGAGCACTGCGCCGTTGAGCAGTGGCGTGGCGAGCAAGAGGCAAGCAGCGAATCGAACGGGCGTTTTCATGGCAATTTCTCCTTGATGGGCCAGTCGCGAAGGCGACTGGCCCGGTAAAAAACAAATGCATCGGACGGCGTCGGGCCGCAGACCGCCGCGGTGCCCGCCAAGCGCGCCCCGGACTTCCGGCCGCGGCGTCGCCAGCTTCATTTCTCGGGCAGCTCTCGCCGTTCTTCGAAAGCAACGAAAGCCGACGATTCTGCTTGTTTGAGCGCGGCGACGATCAGTCGCCGGCCTTTCTGCAGCTGCTCATCGGCGAGCAAGGCGCGGTAGAAGCGGGCGTAGAACTCGTCGGGTTCGACGCGCAGGCGGAAAACCAGCGCCACCGCGCCGCGCTGCCGTGGCCGCTGATACGCGAGGCGCATCTCGCCATCGGGTGGCAGGCGCGTGTCGGCGATCTCTCGTCCGAGATCGAGCGGCAGTTGCCGCTGAATGAGCTGTTCGACACGCGTTGCCGGCAAGCTCCGGCCAGCACTATCCAGCTGCTCGATTTCGGCGATCAGCCTGGGCGTCACATAGGTCGGGAAGTAGTGGCCGGTGCCGCTGTTGCGGACCACCAGAGCCGCCCGGATAAGGCCGCCGACCAGCTCGTCGCCGCCTTCAACGGAGAACTCGACGCCGCTGCGGACCATTTCCGGATCATGGATGCCTCGCCACAGATGCCGACGTTCAGGCATGTGGCACGACTGGCACGTCCGTCCCTCGCGAGCATGGCGTGACGCCCGCCATTCCTCGTAGGTGTTCTCCAGCAGCTTGCCGTTTACCGCGTATTCGTCCGGCTGAAATTGATGGCACGCCGAGCAGAAGCGCGCATCCTCGAAGGCCGGCGTGGCCGTAAAGCCGGCGTGTGGAAGGGCCGCATTCTGGGCCGCGTCGGGTGCCGAGCGATCGCGTCGCGGCGGCCCTGAACGTTCGTGCGCGCGCACGTGACACGCCGCACAGACCACCCCCTCGCTGTGCCGCGCTGGCGATGGACTTTCGCTGGCGGCGAGTGCGGCGGCCAGGTCGTCGGCCTGCTCGGCCAAGGGCGCGTGGCAGCGGATGCAATCCTGATGCTGCTCGCCGCCGGCCGCATCCATCTCGAGCAACTGCCCGAGCAGACCCGGGCCCATGGCGTGCGCGTGCAGCGCGGTCTGCCAGTCCCGGTACTGATCGGCATGGCAGCTGCCGCAAGCGGACGCCGCCAGCGACGCCTCGAGCGGACTAAAGCTTTCTGGGAGCGGCCCCTGCGCGGCCAGCGGCCGCGCCCAATGGCGCTCGAGAAATACCGCAGTCGCCGCCTCCTGGTCGGCCGCCAAGGCTAGCGGCCGCGCGACGGTCGGCGGCGGGACAAGGGCCTCGTGCTGACCACAGCCAGCCAGAACGACAAGAAAAACGGGAAGGGCCAGCAGCACCCTTCCCGCTGGCAGGGTCGCCGGCGCCATTTTCAACCCAAGCGCCTGCGATTTCCGTCAAACGACAGACCATCTTGCGCGTCGTCTCGCCCCTCTTCCGTGCGACAACAGCAATGCCATGGTTCAACTATGCACCTGTTGTTGGGCCTCGAAGGCGAACGAAAAGCCAGCACAGTCTGGTCCGTCATTTTCTGGCAATCGCCTTATTTCTTGGCCGCGCACGGGTTCTTGGCCGCGCAGGGATTCTTCGCGGCGCAAGGATTGGCCGCTTTCGCCGCGCAGGGGTTTGCCGCCTTGGCGGCGCACGGATTGGCGGCCTTGGCCGCGGCGCTTGTCGCCGCACAGGGGTTCTTGGCGGCGCAAGGATTCTTGCCAGCACAGGGATTGGCGGCGTAGGCAAAGGGAACGGCAAGAGCGAGAGCAGCAGCGCCGAGAGCGAACTTCAGGGATTTCTGATTCATGGGTGTCTCCTTGGGTGGGTGGGTGCTGCACAAGCTAGCGGAGCATCCGCTAGTTCTTTACGGCGCAGGGATTTTTTGCGGCGCAGGGGTTAGCACCGCCGCCGGTGGGCTTGAAAGTCTTCTGAACCTCGGCGGTATAGGCGGTCAGCGCTGCCAGTTGTTTCGAGTTCCACGCCAGCGGTTTCGCGGCCATCGGCGCGACCATGCAGATCTGGACCATTTCGTCGAGGTGAATGGTCTTCATGTTGGCGTTATCCTGGGCCATTTGCACGCGGTGCGGATAGGGCTGCGCAAAGCTGTTCTGAAAGGCGCTGTTGGCCTGATGACAGGTATTGCACGACATGCCGTTGGTCGACAGGCGGCTATCGCTCCACAGGCGCTTGCCTTCGCTGCTCAATTCAGCGGCGTCGCCGACGTACCGCCGGTAATTCTTCGGGCGCGTGACCAGCTGCGGGTCGATGCCGTTGCTGGCGGCACACGGATTCTTTGCCGCGCATGGGTTGGCGGCCTTGGCGGCAGCCGGTTTACAGGGATTCGCGGCATGAGTGGCCGCCATCGGCAGCGTCAAGCCGCCGGCAAGAGCAAGGACCAGGGCAAGTGGTTTCGCGTGTGGATTCATCCGGGATCTCCTCGGTTACCGTTCCGTATCGCGGCGATCGCCGCGCCTTCATGGCCGTCAGGCTTTGCCTCTCAATGGCCTTTGGTCGGAGGCAATCGCACATGCTTACACCGTTCGTGCCGTTTTTTCGGATGGCCTGCGGTTCGGCCGCGACGCCGCGCCTTGACGGTCGCGGCAAGCAGCGGGAATTTCTTCTCGCTCGCCAGCCAACGCCAGCCATGGCCGCTGCCGTTCTGGCCATACAGTCGACCGGCAAGCGCAGACCGCGGTTCAGCCGGTTCATGCTTTGCTGCCGCTTGCCAAACTGCTTTCGGTCGTGCCACGCTAGGCGCCGCGCCCGGCCTCGGCCGCGTCTTGATGGCGATGCGCGCGCGAGCCGTCGTCCCTCCCGTCTGACGGGAAGACGACACCGCCCGGCGTTTTGTGAAACGGGCGATCAACAGCACTTTTTCGGTGCACCCTGACTGGCCGTCGGCGACGGCGGATGGAGGCTCAAATGAACGTATCGACTGAACCGGCGATCACCATCGAAGCCCTGCCGGCGGCTTACGGCGACGCTCTACTGCTCACTTGCCCGGTAGCCGATGGCAGCTGGCGCCTGCTGATGGATATGGGTCCCGATGAAACCTGGCCCTTGCTGCAAAAGCGGCTCGCGTCGCTGCCGACGGACAGCCAGGGCAGGCGCCATATCGACCTGGCGATCATCAGCCATATCGACCATGACCACATCGGCGCGGCGCGCCTGCTGTTCGCCGACAGCGCGCTTGGCCTCAGTTTTGGCGATGTCTGGTTCAATGCCCGGCGACATCTGCAGGCAGCGGCGCGTGGCGTCGCCGAGGGCGAGGCGCTGGCGACCATTCTCGGCGCACCCGAACGCAGCCTGCCGTGGAATGGCGCCTTCGGCGGCGGCCGGGTGGCGACCGCCGGCCAGGGTGGCTTTGTCGAACTGCCGTCGGCGCCCGGCTACCCGAAGCTGACGCTGCTTTCGCCAACGCCAGCGCGACTCGCTCGACTGGCATCGGTATGGGACAAAGAGCTGGCTCGCCTGCAGCAGCGCGAGTCGAACACGCAGGAACAGTTCCAGCGCGGCATCACCTTCCCGGACCTTGAAACACTGGCCGCGCTGACCACCACCAAGGACCAGGCGCTGCCGAACGGGTCGAGCATCGCCATCCTGCTCGAACACCGGGGCGCGTCGGTACTGCTCGCCGCAGATGCCTTCCCGAACGTGCTCGCCAGCGCGCTGCGCGCCGTCGCCAAACACCGCAATCAGCACGCGCCGCTGGCGATCGACGCCTTCAAGCTCAGCCACCACGGCAGTCGCGGCAACCTGGTGCTCGACCTCTTGAAGGCGGTGCGCGCCAACTACTACATCGTCAGCACCGACAATTCGCGCTTCGGCCATCCGCACGACGAAACGCTGGCGCGAGTCATTCTGCACGGTGGCGAGCAACCAACGCTGTGCTTCAATCACGCCACCGAATACAACCTGCGCTGGGCAGATCCGCAGCTCCAGGAGCACTACCGCTACGCTACGCTCTTCCCACAAGACGCCGAGCAGGGCGCCGTACTGATCTTGCCGGCGCACCTGTGAGCCACGGCCGCACGGCACCCAGGGAACAAGTGCGCGATGGCGGGCGCTTCCCTGAACACACACGGCTGCCGTATCGTCAAACGCCAATCCACTCGCCGAGAAACGCTTCATGAGCACGCTCTTTTCGCCCTTTGCCATTGCCGATCTTCGCTTGCAGAACCGCATCGTCATCGCGCCGATGTGCCAGTACTCGGCCGACAACGGCAATGCCAGCGACTGGCATCTGATTCACCTCGGCCATCTGGCGCTATCGGGAGCCGCCCTGCTGATCATTGAGGCGACCGCCGTCGAGCCCGCCGGGAGGATCACGCCGGCCGACCTCGGACTGTGGTCCGCCGACAACGAAACGGCGCTGAAAAAGGTGCTGAACGCGCTGCGCCGGCATTCGCCGATGCCCATTGCCATCCAGCTGGCGCACGCCGGCCGCAAGGCGTCGAGCCACGTGCCCTGGGACGGCGGCCAGTTGATCTTGCCCGAGAGCGGCGGCTGGCGAGCCGTGGCGCCATCGGCCGTCGCGCACGCCCTTGGCGAGCCCGCGCCGCTGGCGCTCGATAACGCCGCCTTGCAAGGCGTGGTGCAGGCCTTCGTCGCCGCCGCGCAACGCGCGCACCGGCTGGGACTCGACGCCATCGAATTACACGCGGCGCACGGCTACCTCCTACATCAGTTTCTATCGCCGCTGGCCAACCGCCGCGACGACGCCTACGGCGGCTCGCTCGAGAATCGCATGCGTTTCCCGCTGGCCGTTTTCGAAGCCGTGCGCGCCACCGTGCCGGCGGCGATGCCGGTCGGCGTTCGCCTTTCGGCGACCGACTGGGTCGATCCCGGCTGCGGCTGGGATCTCGAACAGAGCGTGGTCTTTGGGCAGGCCCTGCAGCAGCGCGGCTGCTCGTTCATCCATGTCTCCAGCGGCGGCGTCTCGCCGCTGCAGCAGATCCCGCTTGCTCCGGGTTATCAGGTAGCGCTGGCCGAGACGATACGCCGAGAAACCGGCCTGCCGACGATCGGCGTCGGTCTGATCACCGAAGCCGCGCACGCCGAGGCGATCGTCGCCGAAGGGCGTGCCGACCTCGTCGCGCTGGCGCGCGCCATGCTGTTCGACCCGCGCTGGCCGTGGCACGCGGCAGCCGAACTCGGCGCCGAAATCAACGCGCCGCGGCAATACTGGCGCTCGCAGCCGCGCGGCCTGAGCAACTTGTTTGCTGGCGCCAAGATCGGCCAGCGCTGAGCGCGTCTTCGGCCACGCCCCCTGCGCCGCAAGCCTCGCGGGCGAACCTGCCGTCGACAGAGGAGTACGACAGCTCTAACGTGGCTCTTGCTGCGCGCTGCAACAGCGCGATCGGATAGCACTCTGGATGTAGCTGCCCCGTACCAGCGCCCTCACACCCGGAAAATTTGACCGTCCCTACGCTGGCCAGGCCGGCATCCGGAAAGCGTCGACAAGAAAGTCGATCAGTAGGCGAACCTTGGGCGCGACGAACTTGCGCGAGGGGTAAACCACGTACACGCCGAGTTCGATCGAACGGTAGGCCGGCAATAGCTCGACCAGGCTTCCCGCGATCAGATCCCGGCCGACGAGGAAAGAAGGCTGCAGTACGATTCCCTGATGGCGTAGCGCCGCCACCCGGCAGGTGTCGCCACTGTTGGTGCGCAGGCGCGGTGACACCTTCACCGACACGCTGCCTTGTGGCCCCGTGAACGCCCAGTCGTCGCCCATCGAGAACAGGCTGTAAGCCAACACCTCGTGCTGCGCCAGTTCGGACGGATGTTCTGGCGTACCGTGATTGCGCAAGTAGGTAGGTGATGCACACAACACCAGGCGCGTCGTGGTCAGCTGACGGCTGATCAGCGTCGAGTTGGGCAGGCGGGCGATGCGCACCGCCATGTCGAAGCCTTCCTCGACCAGGTCCACCACACGGTCGGCCAGCGTCACGTCCAGCGTCACTTTCGGGTGCAGGGCCATGAACTCGACCCACAGCGGCGCCAGATGCAAGCGGCCGAAGGTGAAGGGCACGTTGATGCGCAGGATTCCCGTGGCTTCGCCGCTAACCGAGGTGATCTCGGCTTCCGCCTCTTCGACGCCGGCGAGCAGTTCCGCGCAACGCGCGTGGAAGACTTCGCCCTCGGCCGTCAACGACAACTTGCGGGTCGTGCGGTGTATCAAGCGCACTCCCAGCCGCGACTCCAGATCCGCCACATGGCGCGATACCGCCGCCTTGGACATCGCCAGTGCGTCGGACGCGCCAACAAAGCTACCGGCGTCGATCACGGCGACGAAAACCCGCATGGCCTCAAATCGATCCATTGTCTCCATATCCGGAACAGTTTGTCTAACTCAAGCATGTTTATCTATTCAGACGCAACTTCTAGAATGCACCCATCGATTCACAACCCCCGTCCGGAGTACACCATGAGCACAGCCAACACCACTTCCATGCTGCAACGCGTCGTCGGCAGCGACGCCGGCTGGGGCGCGCTGGCCCTGCGCATTCCCGTCGGCGTCATCTTCGTCGCCCACGGCGCCCAGAAACTATTCGGCGCCTTTGGTGGCTACGGCCTCGAGGGAACAGGCCAGTTCATGGCCTCACTCGGCCTAACGCCGGGATACCTGATGGCCTTGCTGGCAGGCAGTGCCGAGTTCTTCGGCGGTCTGGCGCTGATCGTCGGGCTGCTGGTCCGTCCTGCCGCAATAGCCTTGGCGTTCGCGATGCTGGTGGCGATCTTTAGCGTACATATCGACAAGGGCCTGTTCATGGCCAACAACGGTTACGAATTCGCCCTGGCACTGCTCGCCGCATCGCTATCACTGTTGATCAGCGGCGCCGGTCGACTGTCGGTCGATGCCGCGTGGGCCACACGCGGCGCACGTTGAAACTGCGCCGCCCGAACATTGACCCGACCAGGAGCGACGCCATGCACCGCCTACCCAGTGTGTTCGTCTCGCACGGCGCACCTACCTTCGCCATCGAGCCCGGCCTGGCCGGGCCGCAACTGACGACCCTGGGCCGCGAACTGGCCAAGCCCCGCGCGGTGCTGATCGTGTCGCCGCACTGGATGACGCCCAGGCCGCAGGTCGGGATGGTGGAACGGCCCAGGACGATCCACGACTTCGGTGGCTTCGACCCGGCCTTGTACGAGATCGACTACCCGGTGCACGGCCACCCGCAGCTGGCCCGTCGCACACTCGATCTACTGCAAAAAAACGGCTGGTCGCCGCGGCCGGACGAGCGCCGCGGCCTGGACCACGGCGCCTGGGTGCCGATGTTGTACCTCTACCCCGAGGTCGACGTGCCGGTCTTCCAGGTCTCACTGCCGTCACGGCTGGACGCCGATTCGGCCTGGTCCTTCGGTCAGGCGCTCGCGCCGCTTGCTGACGACGGCGTGTTGATCGTCGGTTCGGGCAGCCTGACGCACAACCTCTACGATGTCCGCGGCGGCCACGGCCACGAAGAAGCTTATGCCGCCGAGTTCGCCGCCTGGGTGCGCGACGCCGTCACCACCGGCGACAGCACGCGGCTGCGCCAGACCCTCGCGTTGGCCCCGCATGCCGAACGCGCGCACCCGTCCGCCGAACATTTCTGGCCACTACTGGTAGCCGCCGGCGCGGCTGCCTCCTCCTTGCCGGCGACCGTGATCGAAGGCGGCATTACGCACGGCGTGCTGGCGATGGACTGCTTTATTTTCGGAAGCGGCGGCCGCGAAGGCCGTGCCGACGATTCGACACTTACTGGCAGCATGCTTTTACAACCGTCAATCAATTCCTGACGCGTGCCCCTTGAGATTGCCGGTTAAGCAACCACGAGGAGATCCCCAATCGTGACGAACGCCTTCAAGGGCAGCCTGTCCGCCATCGCTGCTGCGGTGGCCATGGCGCAGGGGGTGCGCGCCGCCTTCCCCCGGGGCAGAGGTAATCAAAGCCCCTGTGGCGCCATCGGGTGCGCCCTGGCTCAGGTTAATCGAGTCGAAATCCGTTCTTTCGGAAGCTTCTGCCCGAACTACCAGCCAGCGCGAACCGGGCGCAAACCACGCACCGGAGTCGCGCTTCCGGTAGCCTGAGCACACCCTTTCATGCCTGCTGCCGCCGGCGAACTCGAGCGCCTCACCGGCGTCGTTGAACGCGTGTCCTTGCACCAGGGGCAGAACGCTTTTCTGGGTGTTACGCCTCAAGGTGAAGGGTGAGCGAGAGCTGATCACCCAGATCGGCCACGCCCCGCCTCGCCAGCCACAACTCAGTCCAGCGCTTCGAGCTGATACGCACCGCAGGAAGCGAGATCGGAGTCGCTGCCGCTGGGAAGCTGTGCGGACAACTCGCGCAGCGCGCTGCGCATTCCCTCTTCGAGTACCGGGTGATAGAAGGGCAGACGCAGCAGCTCCTGGACGCTGAGCCCGCGGTCGACGGCCAGCGCCAACACATGTGCCATGTGCTCGCCCGCAGGCACGCACATCTCGCCGCCGAGCAGCCGGCCGCTACGCTGGTCGGCATAGAGGCGCATCACGCCCTTGTTGCGCTCGGCCGTTCGCGCCCGGCCCTGTCGCTTGAAGCTGGCTTGCCCGATCACCGTACTGGCCTGATCGAGCTCGGCGAAGCGCTGGCCGACGACGGCGACATTGGGGTCGGCAAAGACGATCGCCAGCGGCGTGCGGCGTCGGAAACAGCGCCGCTCCGCCGCCATGGCGTTGATGCCGGCGATGTGGCCCTCGTCGGCAGCCTCGTGCAACAAGGCGGCACGGCCGTTGGCGTCGCCGGCGAGGAAGACCGGCAGGTCGGCGATCTGCTGGGTATTCGGGTTGACCGGCGGCATGCCGCGCGCGTCGAGTTCGACGCCGAGCGTTTCGAGGCCTATACCCTCAATGTTCGGGCGCCTGCCGATGGCGGCGATGACCTGGTCGACGACGACCCGCAGGGCGCCACTGCGGACTTCGACGCCATCGGGCGCGTCGGTCAGTTCGGCGCTGGCGCCGGTGTGCAGCGAAAATTCGCGCTGCAGCAGCTGCCGGAGTTCCTGATCGACGACCTCGTCGCTGATCCCGGCAAGGAGTGGGTTGGAGCCAAAGCCGGTCACTTCGACGCCGAGTCGGGAGAGCGCCTGGGCAATTTCGACACCGATCGCGCCGAGACCGATTACCGCCATGCGGCGCGGCAGCGTGGCCAGTTCGAACAAGCTGTCGGTGGTCACGATGCGCTCACCGAAAGCACGCCAGGGAGCGGGGAGCACGGGTTGGCTGCCGGTGGCGATGACGATCCGCCGCGCACGGTAGCGACGACCATCGACCTCAACCGTTTGCGGGTCCAGCAGGCGCGCTCGGCCCGGCAGATTACGCTCACCGAGCTCGTCGGTGGCTTGCAGCGTGCCGCCGACGAAATCGTCGCGCAGGGCGCGCACGCGGCGGAGCACTGCCGGCACGTCTACGCTCAGGCCGCTGCCACCACGGATGCCGAAGGCCTCGAAGCTGTGCCGGCGATGAAAGGCACTGGCGGCTTCGATCAGCGCCTTGGAAGGCATGCAGCCGACGCGTGCGCAGGTCGTCCCGTAGTGACCATCGTTGATCAGCAGAAAACTCTCGGTACGCTTGCGCACTTCACGCAAGGCCGCCAGGCCGGCGGAGCCGGCACCGATGATGATGACGTCGAGAGTCTTTGCCATTTGTCGTACCTCGCGAGAAAGGCTTCTGGAGCTTGGCGCTGCGCACGCGGGCTTCTCGGGGCCTGGCGAGCAAACGAAACCAAGCGGCCCGGTGACGTTCGTATCGCGGCGCCTAATCCATTCGCGTACCATCAGCGCATGAACAGGGAACACGACTTGCCGCCGCAGAAACAGGATAGCGCATCGCAGCCGACGCTGTGGGAGTTCGTCAGACTCGCCGAGTATCACGTTCCCAGCCCGGCCGGGGCGAGCGCGGCACTGGAGAAATGGGCTTCGCTGAAGCAGCTTTTCCGCAGCGACGACAGGGATGAACAGGCACCGGTCAAGTCCGAGGACGAGTTGCGGATGCTCTCGCAATCGCGCTTGCAGGACCTGCATCTGGCGCGACCGATCGACTGGCGGAGCGCGGCGACAGCGCTGGACACGGCCTTGGCTGATTGGCTGCGTCCCGACAATCCCGGCACGCCGGTCAGGTTCGTGATCGGGCAACCGCATTGCGGCCATCCGGAAATCCTTGCGCAGTGGGCCGCCGACCACGGTGCCAGCGCAATCGAGGCGCCGAGCGTCGAGCAGATTCTCGGCGGTGACGAGCACTGGCTGCAAGCCTGGCCGGCGAGCGATAACCTGTGGGTGCTGGCGAAGCTCGAACATTGCTACCTGCGTCATGCCGACGGTCTTGGGCTCGTTCGGCGCCTGCTGGAACGGGCGGCGAACGGCGCTTTGGGACGCGGCGTGATTGCTTGCGACAGTTGGGCCTGGGCCTACCTGCAGGAAGTCTGGCCACTCGCGCAGCCCGACGCGCTGACCCTGCAGGCCTTCGATGCGCGGCGTCTGTCACGCTATCTGGCCGAGCTGGTGTCGTGCCCGGGGCAAGGCGGCCTGCGCTTCTGCAACGCCAGGACCGGCAAGGAGGTGCGCCTGCAACTCGACGCGAGCAAGGCCGAGGCCAGCCCGGAAATCACTCATCTCGCCGCTTACAGCCGCGGCAATATCGGCAGCGCCTGGACTACCTGGCGGGGGTCGTTGCGGGCGGCGCCCGACCAGGAACAAGATCAGGAGGCCACTGCGAAAGCCGGCGAGACGCGGCCCGGCGCGAAAGCGGCAGCGGACGCCGACATCGTGTGGGTGTCGGCGATCCGGCAGGAAGCCGCTCTGCCCACCGAAAAAGGCGAAGCCATGGCCTTCATCCTGCACGCTCTACTCTTACACAATGGCCTGCCGGCAGCGCTGCTGCCCGAGCTGCTACCGCAACCCGCGCACCGCATCGCCTCCACCCTGCTGCAGCTGCAGGCACTGGGCGTCGTCGCGCTGGCGGACGGGCGCTGCCAGGTCAGCGCGCCGGCCGACGCCGTAGTGCGCGAGTTCTTGCGCCGCCGCGGCTTTCTGAAGGATGCCTTCTGAGGCCTTGAGCATGGATACTCCAAAACTCTTCAAAACACTCGGCGCCGGTACGCTGCTCGAAGTGTTGCTGATCGTCGCCCTTGCGACGACGCTGATCGTTGCCGCGCAAAAGCTTCTGCCATGGCTTGCCGACCAGTTGCACGGCAAGCGCCGACTCTACCTGCTGGCGATCGTGCCGCTGCTGCGGCTGGGCATCCTGGTGGTGACCTTCGTACTGATAGTGCCGCTGATCGTCGAGCCGTCGCTGCAGAACATGGTGGCCTTGTTGGGCACCGTCGGCCTGGCGCTGGGTTTCGCGATGAAAGACTATGCCAGCAGCCTGATCGCCGGCATTGTGGCGGTCAGCGAAATGCCCTATCGCAACGGCGACTGGATCGAAATCAACGGTATCTACGGCGAAGTGACGCATATCGGCATGCGCACGGTACAGGTGCTCACCGCCGACGACAACCTGGTCAGCATCCCGCACCTGCGGCTGTGGAACGATCCGATTTTCAACGCCAACTGCGGCCGTCCGCAATTGCAGTGTGCGGCGGACTTCTATCTGCACCCCGTGCACGATGCCGCGGCTGTCAAGAGCGTCCTTCAGGACGTCGCACTGACCAGCCCCTACCTCTTTTTCGACGATCCGATCATGGTCGTCGTCCATGAAAAACCCTGGGGCACACATTACCGCCTGAAAGCTTATCCGATAGACGCGCGTCAGCAGTTTCGCTTCATCAGCGACCTGACCGTGCGCGGCAAGGCCGGCCTGCTACGACTCGGCGTCAGCTTCGCGACAGCGCCGCCGGTTGCCGGGAAGGAGGCTTGAGTATATCGGGTAGGGAAATACGCCTCGCGCTGAGGGCGGCAGGAGGCTCTCGGAGGTGACCGCAAACGTCCCGGAGGAGGCGAATGCGCTTTTCACGCCAATACCCTCTTCACGTCTATCTACTGCTCAATAATTGGCCGGCTGCAACTCGTCCAACGTCACGTCAAGTTATCTGGGAGCAAATTCCGCGATGCTTTGCTATTGGCGCAGCGCTTTTTCGGCGGCCTGATGTACCAGTCGGCCAAGAAAGTCCAGCGCCGACGAAGCAATCCGCCAGCGATGCCAGAACAGTGGAACGTCCAGGCAGTGCGGCGAAGCGAGCTCGATGAGTTGCCCCGCTTGCAGGTGCGTCGCGGCGAGCTGTTCCGGGATCATCCCCCAGGTCATGCCGCGCAACACAGCTTCAGCAAAGGATCGGGTCGTCGGTAGGTAGTGCGTCGGTGGCTTGACGACGCTATCCGTGAGCCGGGCCAGAAAAGCCTGCTGCAAACCGTCCTTCTTGTTGAACATCAACATTGGCGCGGCGTTCAGCGATTCGGCGTTGACCCCGGCGGCGAAGTGTCGCTCGACATACGACGGCGAAGCCAGGGCCAGATAGCGCATCACGCCGAGCGCTTCGACCTGGCAACCCTGAACGGGCTTCGCATTGGCACTCACGCCAGCCATCACCGTGCCTTCGCGCAGCAATACCAGCGAGTGATCCTGATCCTCGACCCGCAGGTCCAGCGTAATGGCCGTGCTGCTGCCCAGAGTATCGAAGACCTCGGGGAACCAGCTATCCAGGGAGTCGGCGTTGATCACCATCGGGATGCGCACGATCGATGTGGCGCCGGCATCAAGCACGCCCAGCGCCGCTAGAACCTCAGCTTCCAGCATCGCGAGCTCTTCCGCGTAGCGCAGCAGAGGACGTCCGGCCAAAGTCGCCTGGCATGGCGTGGCGCGCTGGATCAGAACCTGCCCCATGCGCTCCTCGAGCAACTTGATGCGCTGACTGATCGCCGATGGCGTCACGTTCAGCTGCCGCGCCGCCGCCTCGAAACTACCTCCGCGGATGGCTTCGGCAAAGGCAGCCAATTGGCCGTTGTCGATCTTCATCGGTTAGAAATTCTAATTAATGGTTACGAAGTTTAACTGGTTTTGTGTCGCGGCGCGCCATAAGCTGACGGCCTTGCCAACTTCACTGACCAATCATGCCAGCCGACCTCGTTGCAGGCTTTCTTTCCGGTGCGGTCCTGATCGTCGCCATTGGTGGGCAGAATTCCTACTTGCTTCGCCAGGGTGTCCGCGGCGAACACATCCTGCCACTGGTGCTCATCTGCGCAAGCGCCGACGCCCTGCTGATCATGGCCGGCGTTGCCGGGCTGGGAGCGGCGATGCAAGCCCAGCCAGCCCTACTCGGCCTAGCTCGCTACGGCGGTGCAGCGTTCTTGCTCGTCTACGGACTGCTATCGGCGCGGCGCGCCCTCAAACCGGAACAACTCGTGCTCGACGCCGGCAGCAGCCTACCGCTCGGCCTGGCCCTGGTGACGTGTCTCGGCTTTACCTTTCTGAATCCGCACGTCTATCTGGATACCGTAATCCTGCTCGGCTCAATGGCCAGCCAAAGAGGAGAAGGAAACTGGATTTTCGGCGCCGGAGCTGTTGGCGCGAGCTTTGTCTGGTTCTTTGCGCTCGGCTACGGGGCGCGTTTTCTGGCGCCGCTGTTCGCGAAACCGATCTCCTGGCGAATCCTCGACTCGCTGATCAGCATGACGATGTTTGGCCTCGCTGGCATGTTGATAATGGAATAGGAGTGACTGCTGGCTTGTCGGCTCTTGGCAATTACTTATCAGACAGGCTTCGAGAGGGCCGCACCACGCCGTCACTGCGAGGAGCGCAGCGACGCGGCAGTCCAGAAAACCTGCGCCCGGAAGGCGCCATGGCCGAAGGCAGAAGGGCCGGGTCTTACCAACCCCAAAGGAGGCGTTTGGCCACCCAGCCCGTGACACCATTGGAGCTTTCGACGCGCACCCAGCCGGTCTTGGCGCCACGGGTACGCAGCAGATCGTAGCGTTCGGCCTTGCCAACGACGTGGTAACGCGTGCCCGGGCCGCTGCGCAGATTGGCCACCCGTGCCTTGACGATATAGTGAGGCGTGCGGTTGGTGAGTGCCTTGGCGACCCATCCCCTGTCGTTTTCGAAGTCACGCACCTGCAGCCAGCGGCCCTGGCGCTTGAGTACCTGCAGCGGGTATCCGCGCTTGAGTTCCCACAGCACTTCGGATCGGGTGCTTGGCGCCGATCGCATGTTCACGATCGAGCCCTTGACGCTGACCATCTCGCGCGCCAGTGCGGGTGACTGAACAAACGCCATGCAAGCGCAGACGATCATGAAGAAACGGTTCGCGGCGTGCTTAAAAGCCATGCAGTAAGACCTCCGGTGTTGTTGCGACTGCCAAGGCAGTCGGACGCAACCCCGCGCCCTGGCAGCACCGCTACCGACGTCAGGGGTGGCAACGCTTGTCGCGTGATCTGACGACCGAGACAAGCCGAATTGGCGTGCATAAACGCTGCTTGTCGCCATGTGACACGATGCGCCATGGCGCGCCGGCAGGTGTCAGATCCGGATGCTGTTCCGCGGCCGTCACGGCGCATTTATCGCGCATGTTGGACAGGAAATTCAACGGCAGCCGGGAGAGTATAGGAGCGCCCAGCAAGTGGCGTCAATCGCAAAGCCGGCCCCGGAAGCCCGCAAGTGTCGTTTGAACAGCCCTCTCAACGCCGCCTTGCTCGGCTCCTGTAGGCACCCATCGGGCTGGTCTGGCAGCGGGGATGAGCACCGGCACGAGTCGTCTCGCGCCGGCCAATGGCGGCTGCTTTGGCGGTGCTTGGCGCTCGCCCGTGCTTTGCCGATGGCCGACCGGACCTTCAGCCCTGCCGTTTGCCGGCGGGCCGTCGACGGCGCATGGCGGCCACGCCGGCCAGGAGCACGAGCAGCGCCGTATTCGGTTCGGGAAGCATCATGAAGAAGACGTTTTTCTGCAGCCTGGTGATGCCGATGTTCTGGCGAATGATGTCCGATAGGCGCGTCGACAGCAGCCAGTCGAGGTCACGCCAGGCATCGCGTCGCATCTATTCGACGGGCGTCCTTGCTGCTCGCTCTTGCACACCGCTTTCACCCAGCACCGGCCGCTGCGATGGGATCAACGGAAAGAATGGCGATTCAGACCGTCAGCGGGCTAGCCCGGGCAAAGTAAGCCCATCGAGCGCAACAAAGGGCGGCTGCCCGCCAATCAGATCGGCGACCGCACGGCCGCTGGCCAGCGACAAGGTGAAGCCGAGCGCACCATGACCGACGTTGAGCCAGAGATTGGCGTACGGAGTGCGGCCCAGGATCGGCCGGCCGCTCGGCGTTGCCGGTCGCAGGCCGGTCCAGGCTTCGACCTGACGATAATCAACCGCACCGGGGAAAACGGCGCGTGCCTCGGCGATCAGCGTCGCCATGCGTTGCCGCTTGATCGCACGGTCGTAACCGACGATGTCGGCGATTCCCGCTGCGCGCAGGTGGCCGTCGATGCGCGCGTAGACGATCTTGCGCTGGAAGTCGGTGACGCTGAGCGTCGGCGCGGCGTTGGCGTCGGCGATCGGCGCCGTCAGGCTGTAGCCCTTGAGCGGGTAGATCGGTAGCGACATGCGCAGCGGCCGCACCAGGCGTGGGCTGTCGCAGCCACCGGCCAGGACATAGGCGTCGGCTTGCAGGCGCCCGTTGCGGGTGTCAACGCCGACGATTTGGCGACCGCTGACACGCAACCGCTCGATAACGGTGTCGAAAAGACACACGTTTTCGGACGAAACGGCGCGCATCCGGTCGACCAGCGCCATGCTGAAGCGATAGCAGTCGGCAGTATCCTCGCTCGGCGTATGGACGCCGCCGACGATCTCGCGGCGGATGTGCTCGAGGGCCGGTTCGATGGCCACGCAGGCGGCCGCATCGAGCACCTGCTGGCGATGATCGCCATCGCCGAGCAAGCGGCTCTGGTAATCGACCTGACGACCTGCGCTGACCAGCGACGCCGTGTCGCGATAGACGACCAGTTTGCCGCTCTTGACGTAGGCGAAGTCGAGCGCTGGCTCGAGCGCCAGCAGGTCGTCCATCAGGCGGCGGCTGGCGTGCCCCAGACGCAACAGATGGCGCGTCGTCTCGGCACTGCGTGCGCTCGTACAGGCGGCCAGGAATTGCAGGCACCAGCGCCATTGCAGGGGGTCGAGTTGGGGGCGGAAACGCACTGGTGAGGTCGGCGAAAGCAGCCAGGGCGCGAGCTTTGTCCAGACGCCGGGGTCGGCCAGCGGCGCCACGTAGCTGTAGCTCAATTGCCCACCGTTGGCGTAACTCGCTTCACGTGCGACGCCTTCGTGGCGGTCGACCAGGGTCACCTGATGGCCGTCGCGCGCCAGGTAGTAGGCGGTGGCGGCACCGATCACGCCGGCACCGAGAACGATGACTCTCATCTTTGCCCCCTGTCCGTTGGCAACGGCGACGACGTGTCACGACCGCGCCGGTCAGCGCGCGCCGAGCGCGCCAGGGCAGCCCCCACCCGAGAATCGCCGAGGCCGTGGGGCGCTTGCCGAAGCGGCACTATACGCTCGCCGGCCGATGGCCACAGGCCGGCCAGTCAGGGGCGCGGCGCCTGGCAGCCGTTCCTACCAGTTGCTCTCGCGTTCGGCGGTCGCCGAGATCTTGTGGATCGAGAGATCGGCGCCGTTGTATTCCTGTTCCTGATCGAGGCGCAGGCCGAAGACGCTTTTCAGAAGGCCATAGACGATGCCACTACCGAGCAGCGCAACAACGATCGCCAGTCCGGTCATCAGCAGCTGCGGCATCAGGGCGACGCCGCCGAGGCCGCCCAGCGCCCGGCTGCCGAAGATGCCGGCGGCGATGCCACCCCAGGCGCCACACAGACCGTGCAGCGGCCAGACGCCGAGGACGTCGTCGATCTTCCAGCGGTTCTGCGTCAGCGTAAACATCCCGACGAAGAGTCCGCCGGCGACACCGCCGACGAGCAGCGCACCAATCGGGTGCATCAGGTCGGAACCGGCGCAGACCGCGACCAGCCCGGCCAGCGGGCCGTTGTGCACGAAACCCGGGTCGTTCTTGCCGGCGACCAGCGCGACCAGCGTGCCGCCGACCATCGCCATCAGCGAGTTCATGGCCACCAGGCCGGAGATCTTGTCGATGGTCTGCGCGCTCATGACGTTGAAGCCGAACCAGCCGACGGTCAGGATCCATGCGCCCAGCGCCAGGAAGGGGATCGACGACGGCGGGTGCGCCGAAATTCGCCCTTCCTTGGTGTAGCGCCCGTAGCGCGCGCCGAGCAAGAGCACGGCGGGCAGCGCGATCCAGCCGCCCATCGCATGCACGACGACCGAGCCGGCGAAATCATGGAATTCTGCGCCGTAGGTCGCCTTCAGCCAGGCCTGCACGCCGAAAGCCTGATTCCAGGCGATGCCTTCGAAGAACGGATAGATGAAGCCGACGATCAGGAAGGTCGCCGCCAGTTGCGGGTAGAACCTGGCGCGTTCGGCGATGCCGCCGGAAACGATCGCCGGGATCGCCGCCGCGAAAGTGAGCAGGAAGAAGAACTTGGTCAGCTCAAAACCGTTCTTGGCCGCCAGCGTTTCGGCACCGGCGAAGAAATTGACGCCGTAGGCGACGCTGTAGCCGACGAAGAAGTAGGCGATCGTCGACACCGAGAAGTCGGTCAGGATCTTCACCAGCGCATTGACCTGGCTCTTCCTGCGCACCGTTCCCAGTTCGAGGAAGGCAAAACCCGCGTGCATCGCCAACACCATGATGCCACCGAGCAGAATGAAGAGAACGTCACTACCAGACTTGAGAGCTTCCATGGCCCCTCCTGAAAATCGCATTGCAGCCTACAAGCAATTTTCGAGCCATGCTCAATTGGTGCGTTCTACAAGGATTCAGGACCCAAAACGGGGATTGGCGCACCTCGACAGTGCGCCAATCGGTCGCGCAGGCACCACGATGGGGCTGCATGCACCATGCTTGTACCGCGCGCCGCCTATTGTGGTGCAGCACCCGCCGGCAGCAGTACCCACATCTGCCCTTGCTGTTTCATGCGGCCGGCTTGCGCGCCGGCCGGTGCGCCGAAACCCCAGAAAAAGTCGGCGCGAACGACGCCACGAATCGCGCTGCCGGTATCCTGCGCCAGCATCAGCCGGCGCAGCGGTGTCGTCGTCGCCGGCAGGGTCGTCGACAGGAAGACCGGCGCGCCGAGCGGCACGTGCGCGGGGTCAACGGCAATGCTCCGCTCGGGCGTCAGCGGCACTCCCAGGGCGCCACTGGGGCCTTCGGCATCGCCGTTCTTGAGCGCTTTTTCGCTGAAAAAGACGTAGCGCGGGTTGGCGTTCAGCAGCTCGGTCAGGCGCGTCGGGTTGGCGCGTGCCCATTGCTTGATGCCCTGCATCGACGCCTGATCGAGCGTCAACTCGCCGCGCTCGACGAGCAGCTTGCCGATCGACTGATAGGGATGGCCGTTCTGATCGGCAAATGCCAGGCGCGCCATGCTGCCGTCGGCGAACTTGACGCGTCCGGAACCCTGGATCTGCAGAAAGAACAGGTCAATCGGGTCGTCGACCCATAGCAGGACGCGGTCGGCGTAGGCCTGTGGACGAGCCGTGATCTCGGCCCGCGAATAATAGGGGACGACCTTCTTGCCCTGCAGGCGGCCGCGCAGGCGCTGATTCTTGAGCTCGGGTTGGACTTCGCCGAGGTCGATGCTGAGCAGGTCGGCGGGGACGCCGAGGACGGCCTGCAGATAGGGCTCGCCACGCGTCCGCGAGCCACGTAGCAGCGGCTCGTAGTAGCCGGTGACCATGCCCTCCGAGCTGCCGTCTGGGTTGGTCAGCAGCCACGGCTGGAAATGCGCCTCGAAGAGGCTACGGATGGCCGCGCTCGACGGCGCCGACAGCGCGTTCGCCTGCTCGCAGGAGGCCCGCCAGAGCGGCCACTGCGGGCGTTTGGCGAGCGTCCGACACGATTGCAGGAAAGCCGGCCAGGCGGCGCGCAAATCGTCGTCGGTCCAGCCCGGCAGATCGCTCCAGCGCGCCGGCTGCAGCGGTTTGAAGCGCGGCGTCGGCGCCTTTGTTCCGGCCGTCGGGTCGCAGGGCTGGCACGCCGGGCAAGCCGGGCAGTCGCCCTGCGGCTCTTGTCGCTTGCTGCCGCAGGCGGTGAGCAGCAAGGCCAGCAGCACGCTGGCCAAGGTGGAGGCAAGGGCAGGGAAGTGCCGTGGTTGGCTTTTGCGCATGTTTTGGCTAGAGTGTTGGGTTCGTCACCCCGCCGAGTATACCGTCCGATGGCCGACCTCTTCCGGCAACTTGCCAGCTTTCTGGTTCGCGCCGAGCAGTTTCTCGATCGACTCGAACCGCTGCTGCCGCCAGCCTCACCGCTTCCCGACTGGCAGGCGGCCAGCGCTTTTCGCTGGCGCAAGAGCCACGGCGCCGGCTACCTGCAGCCGCTCCGCCGCTTGCCGGAAATCACGCTCGCCGACCTGCACGACGTCGATCAGCAGAAAGCGCGTGCCGACGCCAACACCCGCCAGTTCGTCGCCGGCCAGCCGGCCAACAACGTGCTGCTTACGGGCACGCGGGGGTCAGGCAAGTCGTCGCTGGTCAAGGCGCTGCTCAACGCCTACGCGGCCAGTGGCTTGCGCCTGATCGAGGTCGAAAAAGGCGACCTGACCGACCTGCCGGAGATCGTCGAACTGGTCGACGGACGCCCGGAGCGCTTCATCATCTTCTGCGACGACCTCTCCTTCGACTCCGGCGACGCGCGCTACAAGGCGCTCAAGGTCGTCCTCGACGGATCGATCGCGGCAGCACCCGAGAACGTCCTGATCTACGCCACTTCGAACCGCCGCCACCTGATGCCCGAGTATTTTGCCGAGAACCTCGAGAGCAAGCGCGTCGGCGAGGAGATTCATCCGGGCGAGGCGATCGAGGAGAAAATCTCGCTGTCCGAGCGCTTCGGTCTGTGGATCTCCTTCTACCCGTTCGACCAGGACGCGTATCTCAACATCGTCGCGCACTGGCTGAGGTCGTTTGGCTGCGCCGACGACGAAATCGTCCGCGCCGAGCGCGACGCGCTCAACTGGGCGCTCGAACGTGGTTCGCGCAGTGGCCGTGTCGCCTGGCAGTTTGCTCGCGACTGGGCCGGACGGCAGCTGGCCGACGCCGCCGCCCGGAAGGGAGCACGAACGGCGACGGCGCGCGCGGCCAAAGCGTCGCCACGAAAACGCTCGGCGCGCGCGTCGTGAGGCGCTGCGCCAAGCGCCTTGCGCGCCAGCCGCGCCGATGAACGAGCCTGGCGAAGCGGCCACAGCCGGCGCCACCGGCGACGGCCGCAAGATTACCGAAGTCGCGGCGGCCGTTCTCTTGCGCGGCGACCCGGCGGCGCCCGAGTTTCTCCTCGCGCAACGCCCGCCCGGGAAGGTCTATGCCGGCTACTGGGAGTTTCCCGGCGGCAAGGTCGAGCCCGGCGAGAGCGTGCCGCAGGCCTTGCGGCGCGAGCTACACGAAGAGCTGGGGATCACCGTTGAGCAGGCCTGGCCGTGGGTCTGCTGCCAATTCAGCTACCCGCATGCGAGCGTCCGCCTGCGCTTTTTCCGCGTCAACTCGTGGCACGGCGAGATCGCCCCGCTCGAGCACAGCGCCTTCGCCTGGTTGACCGTCGGCGAGGCAGCCAGCGTGGCGCCGATTCTGCCCGCCAATGGCCCGATCCTGGCGGCGCTCGCGCTGCCCGAACTGTATGCTCTGAGCAACGCCGAAGAGAACGGCGTGGCGGCCGAACTGGCGCGGCTCGAGCGCGCCCTGGCGCAGGGGCTGCGGCTGCTGCAGGTTCGCGACAAGACGCTGGCGGCGGCGCAGCGGCAGCGCTTCGCCGCCGCTGTGATGGCGCTGGCGCGTCCTTACGAGAAGGCCTGCGTGCTGATCAACGACGATCAGCAACTCGCCCGCGCGGTTGCCGCGCAGGGCGTGCATCTATCGTCGTCGCAGCTCTGGCAGCTCGAGCGGCGGCCGGATTTCACCTGCGTGGCCGCCTCGTGCCACAGCGCTGCCGACCTGGCTCGGGCAGCCGAACTCGGGCTGGATTTCGTTGTCCTCGGGCCGCTGCTGCCGACGCCCAGTCACGCCGGCGCCGACGGCATCGGCTGGACCGAGTTCGCGCGCCTGGTCGAACGTTCGCCCTTGCCGGTCTACGCACTCGGCGGCATGCAGCCCGAGACGCTCGACCTGGCCTGCAGCCACGGCGCGCACGGCATCGCACTGCTGCGCGGCTGGCGCTGAGCAGCCGTCCGACCAGAAACTCACCTCCCCGCGGCGGGTACTCGGGTCAGTAGCTGGACGCTACGCGCGGCGACCGGGCTGGTGGTCTCGCGTTGCACGCTGGCGAAGGGCGAGGCAGCGCTGCTGTCGCAGAGCTGTTGCCAGGCGCCCGGCGGCAGCAGGAACGGGACCGGTATTTCGTCACGATTGATCAAACACAGCAGCGCGCCGTCATCGGGCGCCTCGCCAGCGAGTTGCAAGGCAAAGGTGCCGAGCGTCGCCGACTGCCAATCGTTGACGCCCATCGGTCGCCCGGCCGGGTGCCACCAGACGGCGTCAGCGTCGCCGCTCAGCCAGCTGCTGCGCCGCAGTTGCGGGAAACGTCGCCGCAAGGCGATCAGCCCGGCAACGAAATCGATCAACTCGCGGTCGGCGTCCTGCCAGTCGACCCAGGTCATCGCGTTGTCCTGGCAATAGGCGTTGTTGTTGCCGGCCTGCGTCCGGCCGAGTTCGTCGCCGCCCTGCAGCATCGGCACGCCCTGGGCGATCAACAGCGTCGTCAATAGCGCGCGCTGCAAGCGGCGGCGTCTGGAGAGTACCGCCGGGTCGCTGCTTTCACCTTCTTCGCCGCAGTTCCACGAGAGGTTGTGGCCATGCCCGTCGCGATTGTCCTCGCCGTTGAGTTCGTTGTGCTTGCTCTGGTAGCTGACCAGGTCGCGCAAGGTGAAGCCGTCGTGGGCGGTGATGAAGTTGACGCCGGCCTGCGGTGCACGTCCGCCACCAGCGAATATTTCGCTGGAACCCGCCAAGCGTTGCGCCAGCGCGCCGACGCCGACTTCGCCGGTCAGCCAGAAGGCGCGTACGTCGTCGCGGAAGCGGTCGTTCCATTCGCTCCAGCCCGGCAGGAAGCGCCCCAGCTGGTAACCGTACGGCCCCATGTCCCAGGGTTCGGCGATCAGTTTGACGTGCTGCAGTACGGGGTCCTGCCTGAGCGCCGGCAGGAAGGCGCTGTTGCGCGCCAGCGCGGCGGCGAGGTCGAAGCGGAAGCCGTCGACGTGCATCACGCCGACCCAGTAGCGCAGGGCATCCATGACCAGTTGCAGAACGCGCGGCTGAGTGAGGTTGAAGGTGTTGCCACAGCCGCTGTAGTTCTCGTAGGCGGCGAGATTGCCTTTCGGAAGCAGGTAATAACTCTGGTTGTCGATGCCGCGAAAGGTCAGCGTTGGGCCGAATTCGTCGGTCTCGGCGGTATGGTTGAAGACCACGTCGAGGATCACCTCGAGGCCGGCGGCGTGCAGCGTCCGGACCATCGTTTTGAATTCGTCGATCACCGACTGGCCACCGACGCCGGCGGCGTAGCGCGGCTCGGGAGCGAAGAAGGCGAGCGTGTTGTAGCCCCAGTAGTTGACGCGCCCCTGCTCGAGCAAGCGTTGCTCGTCGAGGAAGTGGTGCACCGGCAGCAGGCTGACGGCGGTGACGCCGAGCCGCTGGAAGTGTTCGATCATCGCCGCTGAGGCGAGCCCGGCGTAGGTCCCACGCAAGGCTTCGGGAACGTCGGGGTGCTGCCGGCTGACGCCCTTGACATGAACTTCGAGGAACACGCTATCGGCCCACGGCGTCGCTGGCGGCGCGTCGCTGCCCCAGTCGAAGTCTTCGTCGACGACGGTCGCCAGCAGCGCCTGCGTCGGGTCGTCCGGGCTGACCGGAGGATAGCGGCCGACGACCGCGCGCGCGTAAGGGTCGAGCAACAGCCGCCGGGAATCGAAACGCTGGCCCTGCTCGGGCGCTGCCGGGCCGCGCACGCGGTAAGCGTAGCGCAAGCCGGGTGCGGCGCCGGCGAGATAGCCGTGCCAGACCTGATCGCTGCAGTGGCGCAAAGCCAGCGTTTGCTGCCGCTGGCCGTCGAAAACGCACAGCTCGACGGCCTCGGCGTGCGCCGAGAACAGCGCGAAGTTGACGCCGTGCCCGTCCCAGTGCGCACCGAGCGGCCACGGCCGCCCGGCCGCGAGCGTCGCGCCGCCGCTCACGGTACCCACTCCAGGAAAATTGCGGCGAGCGGTGGCAGCGTCAGGTTCAGCGACCATTCGCGGCCGTGTGCCGGCCGCTGCTCGGCGGTAATCGCGTTCGCGCCGTTGCCGACGTTGCTGCCGCCATAGTGTTCGGAGTCGGTATTGATCCGCTCGTAGAACTTGCCGGCGACCGGCACACCGATGCGGTAGCCCTGACGAACGACCGGCGTGAAGTTGCCGACGTAGACGATGGCCCGCGAACGGTCGCGCGTCCAGCGAATGAAGGCGATCACCGAAGCGTCGGCGTCGTCGGCGGCGATCCATTCGAAACCAGCCGGCTCGAAATCGACCTCGTGCAGCGCCGGGCGGCTGCGGTAGAGGCTGTTGAGGTCGCGGATCAGATTGCGGACGCCAGCGTGCGTCGGGAAGTCGAGCAGCGCCCAGTCGAGCGAGGTATCGTGGTTCCACTCGCTCCACTGGCCGAACTCGCCGCCCATGAACAGCAGCTTCTTGCCCGGGTGCGCCCACATGAACCCGTAGAGCGAACGCAGGTTGGCGAATTTCTGCCAGGTATCACCGGGCATCTTGTTGATCAGCGAGCCCTTGCCATGCACCACTTCGTCGTGCGACAGCGGCAGGACGAAGTTCTCGGTAAAGGCGTACATCATCCCGAAGCTGAGCTTGTTGTGATGATAGCGACGGTAGATCGGATCCTGCGCCATGTACGAGAGAACGTCGTGCATCCAGCCCATGTTCCACTTGTAGTGGAAGCCCAGTCCGCCCATCGACGGCGGCCGGCTGACCATCGGCCAGGAAGTCGATTCCTCGGCATAGGTGTCGGCCGCGGGGTGTTCCTGGCCGAGAACCTCGTTCATCCGGCGCAGGAAGGCGACGGCCTCGATGTTCTCGCGGCCACCATGGACGTTCGGCACCCACTGTCCCTCCGAGCGGCTGTAGTCGCGGTAGAGCATCGACGCCACGGCGTCGACGCGCAGACCATCGACGCCGTAGCGCTCGATCCAGAACAGCGCGTTGCCAATCAGGAAGTTGCTGACTTCGCGCCGACCGAAGTTGTAGATCAGCGTTCCCCAGTCCTGGTGCATGCCTTCGCGCGGGTCACGATGCTCGTAGAGCGGATTGCCGTCGAAGCGCCCCAGGCCGTGTTCGTCGGTCGGGAAGTGCGCCGGCACCCAGTCGACGATCACCCGCAAACCGGCGGCGTGGCAGGCGCTGACGAACTGGCAGAAGCCGGCCGGGGTGCCGTGCCGGGCGGTTGGCGCGTACAGGCCGAGCGGCTGGTAGCCCCACGAGCCGTCGAAAGGATGCTCGGAAATCGGCAACAGTTCGAGGTGCGTAAAGCCAAGATCGACGACGTAGGGGATCAGCGTTTCGCTCAGCCGCTGCCAGTCCGGGAAGCCACCGTCGTCAGCGCGCCGCCACGAAGCCAGATGCACTTCGTAGATCGACACCGGCGCACCGAGTGCATCACCAGCGGCTACCGGGATGGGGTCTACCGGCGGCGGCAGCACACAGACCACCGACGCCGTTGACGGCCGCAACTCACCTTCGAAGCCATAGGGGTCCGATTTGAGCGGCAGCAGCTGCCCGTCGCGCGCGCGTATTTCGTACTTGTAGCGCGCGCCGGCGGTCACTCCCGGCAGGAAGATCTCCCAGACGCCGCAGTCCTGGCGCAGGCGCATCGGGTGGCGGCGCCCGTCCCAGGTATTGAAGTCGCCGACGACGCTGACGCGCTGCGCATCAGGCGCCCAGACCGCGAAAGTGGTACCGGCGACGCCGTCGATCTCGGTCAGGTGCGCGCCGAGACGCTCGAATGGCCGCAGGTGCGAGCCCTCGGCGAGCAGCCAGGCGTCCATTTCGCCGAGCACCGCCCAGAAGCGATACGGGTCGTCGGTTTCCTGGACGCCGTCGGCCCAGGTGATCCGCAGGCGGTACGAAAAATCCTTGCGGCGGCGCGGAATGACACCCTCGAAAAAACCCTCGACGCCCTCGACGTCGCGCTGAGCGAGTTCGGCGACCTGTTTGCCGGTCTTGGCGTCGAGTACGGCAACCGCGCGCGCGCCGGGTTGCAGGCTGCGCACCCACAGGCGGTCATCGGCATCGGTGTGCATGCCGAGAACGGCATAAGGATTGCCGTGCTCGGCCCGGCATAGAGAAATAATCTCGGCGTTGTCGATCATCTGGGCATTCCTCAAATATTGCCAAGCGTGGTCAGCTTCCAGGTGTCTTCGGCGTAATCGCGAATCGTCCGGTCGGCCGAGAACGGTCCCATGCCGGCGACGTTGAGAATCGCCTTGCGCTGCCACTCGGCGGGCGTCAGATAGAGCGCGTCGACGCGCTGCTGGGCCACCACGTAGTCGGCGTAGTCGGCGAGCAGCAGGTAATGGTCGCCATAGTGAACCAGGCAGTTGAAGACGTCGTGGTAGCGCGAGCGGTCGCCGGGCGAGAAGAAGCCACCGTCGATCTTGTCGAGCACTTCCTTGAGCGCCGGATCGTTCTGGTAGATTTCGTTCGGTTGATAGCTCGTTTTGCGGATCGCATCGACCTGCGCGGTGTTGTTGCCGAAGATGAAAATGTTGTCGGCACCGACCTGGTCGCGGATCTCGATGTTGGCGCCATCTTCGGTGCCGATGGTCAGCGCGCCATTGAGCGAGAGCTTCATGTTGCCGGTGCCCGACGCTTCGGTACCGGCGGTCGAAATCTGCTCGGAGAGGTTGGCCGCCGGCATGATCAGCTCGGCGACCGACACGCCATAATTGGGTATGAAGACGACTTGCAGCATGTCACGCGTTCGCGGATCGTTGTTCACTACCGCCGCGACGTCGTTGATCAGGCGAATGACCTGTTTGGCCATGTGATACGACGACGCCGCCTTGCCGGCGAAGATCACGCTGCGCGGCGCGCAATCAACAGCCGTACCGTCGAGCAGGGCGTTGTAGCGGGTGATCACGTGCAGCACGTTGAGCAGCTGCCGCTTGTATTCATGGATGCGCTTGACCTGCACATCGAAGAGGCTGTCGGGGTTCAGGATGACGCCGGTTTCGCGCGTCACGTAGTCGGCCAGACGCAGCTTGTTGGTGCGCTTGGCGGCCGCGAATGAGGCGCCGAAAGCGGCATCGTCGGCAATCGCGCGCAGACCCTCGAGGCGGTCGAGATTGAGGCGCCAATCCTTGCCGAGCCGTTCATCGAGCAGCGTCGACAGCCCCGGATTGGCCTGCGCCAGCCAGCGCCGCGGCGTCACACCGTTGGTCTTGTTGTGAAAGCGCTCGGGGTACAGCTGGGCAAAATCGGCAAAGATGGTCTGCACCATCAGGTCCGAATGCAGTTGCGAAACGCCATTGACGCGGTGACTGCCGACGATGCTCAGGTGCGCCATGCGCACGCGCTTGTCCTTCTCGTGGCCATTGCCGTCGTCGATCAGCGAGACGCGGCGCATCAGATCGACGTCGCCCGGGTAGAGGCGAACCACCTCGTCGAGAAACTCCTGGTTGATGCGGTAAATGATCAGCATGTGGCGCGGCAACACGCGCTGCATCAGCGTCAACTTCCAGGTTTCCAGTGCTTCCGGCATCAGCGTGTGATTGGTATAGGAGAAGATGCGACAGCACTGATCCCAGGCGACGTTCCAGGTCATTTGATGTTCGTCGACCAGCAGGCGCATCAACTCGGCGACGCCGATCGCCGGGTGCGTGTCGTTGAGGTGGATGGCGACCTTGTCGGCCAGATTGGCGAAACTGCCGTACTCGTCGTGGTGACGTTGCAGGATGTCCTGCATCGACGCCGAGACGAAGAAGTACTCCTGACGCAGACGCAGTTCGCGGCCGGCGGCGGTGCTGTCGTTCGGGTAGAGCACCCACGAGATGTTCTCGAAGCGATTCTTGAACTCGGCGGCGCGCTGGTAATCGCCGGTATTGAAGGCGCCGAGGTCGATCTGCGATGGCGCTGCTGCTTTCCACAGCCGCAAGGTGCTGACGCGCTCGGTACCGTAGCCGGGGATCACGTGGTCGAACGCTTTCGCCTCGACCGAATCGGCGGCGTGCCATTCGGCCCATTCGCCGTGGTGCTCGGCGGTCCCGCCAAAGCGTACCGTGTAGTGCTTGCCGGCGCGTGGGAATTCCCAGGGCGAACGGTCGTGCACCCAGGCTTCCGGTTGCTCGACCTGCTGTCCGTTGACGATCGACTGCGCAAACATGCCGTACTCGTAGCGCACGCCGTAGCCCCACGAGGGAAGTCCGAGCGTCGCCATCGAATCGAGAAAACACGCCGCCAGCCGTCCCAGGCCACCGTTACCGAGCGCCGCGTCGGGTTCGCATTCCATCACCTCGTCAATCGACGGTCCCGGCGGCGTGAAAACAGCCGCGGCCTGATCGCGCAGATCGAGTGCCGACAAGGCGTTGTTCATCGAGCGGCCGATCAGGAATTCCATCGACAGGTAGTAGACACGCCGGGCCTTGTTCTGGCGGTCGGCGTGTTGCGTCTCGACCCAACGTTTTGCCAGTTGCTCGCGTGCGACGTGTGCCAGCGCCTGGTAGTACTCTGCCTTGCCGGCTACGGATTTCTCTGTCGCCACCTGGCAGAGCAGCTTGTGGTCGATCTGTGAGCGCAATGCTTCGTTCTCGGGTTGGACTGCAGCAGCATCAGACATCAGGGAATTACTCCAGTGGGGTTCATGGGCAGTCTTCGCTCTCGGCCAGGGCATCGGCCGCGCCCAGCAGGGCCGGCGTCGGCGAGAGCATTACATAGGTGGGAATTGCGGCCAAGTAGGCGGCGAAGCGCCCCTTGGCTTCGAAGCGAGCGCGAAAGGCCGAGCGATCAAACAGCTCGCCAAGGCGGGGGATAATACCACCGCCGATATAGACGCCTCCGCGCGCGCCGAGGGTCAGCGCCAGGTTGCCAGCAACCGCGCCGAGCATCGCGCAAAAGGTGTCGATTACCGCGCGGCACTGGACGTCATTGGCCAGCGCCTGGGCAACGATCTCGGCAGGCGTCAGGGCTTCGCAACGGCGGCCGTCGACCTCGCCGACCAGGCGATGCAGCAGCGGCAAGCCGCTACCCGACAGCAGTCGCTCGGCCGAGACGTGCGGCAGTTCGCGCCAGGCGAGCGCGAGGATCGCCGACTCACGCGCGTCGGCCGGCGCCAGCGAGCAGTGGCCACCTTCGCCGGCCAGCGCCAACCAGCGTCCGCGGTCGAAAATGACTCCGGAGACGCCGAGGCCGGTGCCCGGGCCGAGTACCGCCCTGGCCGCCAGCGCGACGCCGCTACCGCCACCGACCTGCCGCAGGTCGCTGGCCGGCAGCCGCGCCAGCGACAAGGCCAGCGCCGTGAAGTCGTTGAGCAACAGCAAACGCGAAATCGCCAGCCGCGACTTCATTTCCGCGCGCGAAAAACACCATTTGGCGTTGGTCAGGCGGACGACTGGCGCATCAACCGGCGCCGCCAGCGCGATCGCGGCGGCCCGCAAGCTGGTACAACCGACCTCGCCGAGGTAGGCCTGGATGGCCTCGACCGGCCCGGCGAAGTCGGCCACCGAAAGGATCCGCAGCAGCTGCGGCGAGCCGTGCTCATCGAGCAGCGCGAAGCGCGCGCGCGTACCGCCGATGTCAGCGACCAGCATCGCCGGGGTGGCCGTAGAAGGGCGATGCTGGGGCGGCAGTTGGGCGATTTCCATGGGCTTCGGCGGATCACGTTGTGGCCGACGCTGGCCGTCTTTGCGGCAGCGCTGCAGGGTTCGGGGACATGCTTGGTGGGTGGTGAAAATGGCAATGGCGTGAATCTTCGCACCAATTGCCACGCTTATCAAAGGGACCTTCTACGAAGTCGCGTTGGCGCCCGGGCGATCAGCCGCCATGAGTCTGTCTGTTACACGCTTCTCGTGTCAAGCTGCGGCGCGATGGTGCTGGCACGGCGTGCCTGCCGACTACTGCCAAGGCGTCCGCAGAGCCGTACAATCGGCCCTGCGGTCAATGGCCATGCAAGCCCGTGGCGATGGCCGCCAGCCACTACAGCGCAGTCATTTTCTTGTCCGAGGGCCAGCCGTGAATCCAGTGAATAGTGAACACGCGAAGCTGCTCCGCACGCTCGCCGAAGCCGTCGGGGCCGAGCAGCTTCTGACGGCCAGCGAGGCCATGGCACCGCACCTCGAGGATTGGCGCGGGCGCTATCGCGGTGCGGCGATCGCCGTCGTCCGTCCAGCCAACACCGCCGAGGTGTCGGCGGTCGTGCGGGCCTGCGCCGAGGCCGGCGTGGCAATGGTGCCGCAGGGCGGCAACACCAGTCTGTGCGGCGCGGCGACGCCGGCGGCAGACGGACAAGCGGTGCTGATCAGCGTCTCGCGCCTCAACAGCGTGCGCGCCATCGATCCGGCGAACAACACCATGACCGTCGACGCCGGCTGCGTCCTGCAGACTTTGCAGGATGCAGCCGCGCAGGCCGGGCGCCTGTTCCCGCTGTCGCTCGCCGCCGAGGGCAGCTGCCAGATCGGCGGCAACCTGTCGACCAACGCCGGTGGCGTGCAGGTTCTGCGCTACGGCAACACGCGCGAGTTGACGCTCGGCCTGGAAGTGGTGCTGCCGAATGGCGACGTCTGGAATGGTCTGCGCGGCCTGCGCAAGGACAACACCGGCTACGACCTCAAACAGCTGTTCATCGGCGCCGAAGGCACCCTGGGGATCATCACCGCGGCCGTTGTCAAGCTCTTCCCCCTGCCGCGGGCGACGGCGACCGCCTGGCTGGCGATTGACTCGCCAGCGCTGGCGGTGCGCTTGCTGGCTGACCTGCAGGCGTCTTTTGGCGCGCTGCTGACGGCCTGCGAACTGGTCTCGGACGTCGCCCTCGGCCTGGTCCGCAAGCATCTCCCGGCTTCGCCAGCGGCCGTCTCGGCCAGCCCCTGGCACCTGCTGATCGAAGTCTCTGGTGGCGACGGCGACGATGCCCGGCGGCAAGCGCTCGAAGTCTTCCTGGCCGAGGCGCTGGACAGCGGCGCGATCAGCGACGCCGTGCTGGCGCAGAGCGGCGAGCAGGCGCAGCGCCTGTGGGCCTTGCGCGAGAACATCGGTGAGGCACAGAAGATCGAAGGGCTGAGCATCAAGCACGACATTTCGCTGCCGATTTCGCGTATTCCCGAGTTTATCGAGCGCGCCGACCAGCAACTCGTGCAGGCCTTTCCCGATATCCGCATCGTCACCTTCGGGCACATCGGCGACGGCAATCTGCACTACAACCAGTCGAAAGCGGCCGCCGGCGAGAACGGCGCGTTCATTGCCGCCCAGCCGGCGGTCAACCGCATCGTCTATGAGCTGGTGCACAAACTCGGCGGCAGCATCAGCGCCGAGCATGGCATCGGCCAGTTGAAGCGCGACGAACTGCTGCGCTACAAGAGCCCGGTCGAGATCGAGATGATGCGGGCGATCAAGCGAACCCTCGATCCGCAGGGCTTGATGAACCCCGGCAAGGTGCTTTGAGCAGATCGGTGTAGCGGTCGTCGGGCAGTCGAGCGCCCGCGTGCCGGCGCGTCGTCAGGAAATCCGTCTATCGTCGGTGCCCGCCAACAATGCCCACGGGCGCTCGCCGCATCATAAAAACGGCGGCTCGCGGCCGCCGGGTGGGTGCAATTGCCTTTTCGCCAGGCGACGTGGCTCAAGCCTTGCGGCGTAGCGCGCGCAGACCCACGAGGCCGATGCCGAGCAGCGCCAGCGAGGCCGGTTCGGGCACGCCTGGGTTGGGTGGCGTCGTCACGGTATTGGTGAATGAGAAGCTCAGGTCGTTGTACTCGTAGCCACCGCCGAGCAGGTCTTCAAAGCTCACCAACGTTGTGTCGGGGGCCCAGTTTTCCTGAACGCGCGCGTGCGCATGATTGTCGGGGTTGCGGCTGGCCGCGCCGGTGAAAAATTGATCACCGGTGTTGGTGACATGCAGACGAAATATCAGCTCGGTGCCGATCGCAAATGAACCGAGATTGACCGTGCTGCCGACCGGCGACGCATGGTTGTTGAAAATGAACAGGTCGTTGCTCACGTCGCCGTCATCGCCGGGCTTGCCAAGCCCGTCGAGCATCAGGTAGAGGTCGTTGCTGTACGCAGCCGAGTTGCCCTGGTAGGTTGCGATGATCGGGTCGGTGCCGCCGACCAGGACGCTGAGGCCCTCGCCGGTGCTGGCAATCGGGAAGGCGTTGGCGACGACGGGCAGCAGGCTGAGGGTAGTGGCAAGAACGGCAAGAGTCTTTTTCATGTTGTCGGCTCCGACATTGGCAGGAAATTCGTTGGGGGGGTGTTTGGACCGAGTTCGTGCGGCCATGCGTGGACTTAAGCAAGACCTGTGCCATACCCTAGTGATCTGTAATAAATCATGGCGTAAGGCGTTTTTATAGGCATGCCTCGCCTGCCCTGAACGTCACCGGTGTAAAAATTCCCGACAACGCCGCTTTCCCGACACTGAACCTGGCATTTCGACCCGCCGGCTGGCGCGGCGCTTTACATCAGTCGAGCGGAGCGCCAGCATTGTCGAAGGTGCACAGCCGGGAGCGCCTTTTCAAACCACCACACGGAGGCACGATAATGATCCAGACCTACCTGACTTTCGAGGGCCGTTGCGAGGAAGCGGTCGAGTTCTACAAGCAGGCGCTTGGCGCCGAAGTCCAGATGCTGATGCGCTACAAGGATAGCCCGGAGCCGCCGCCCGGCTGCGATTCCCCGCAAAACGCAGAAAAAGTGATGCACGCGGAGTTTCGCGTTGGCGAGACCCTGCTCATGGCGTCGGACGGGCGGTGCTCGGGATCGCCCACTTTTCAGGGCTTTTCGCTGTCGATTCCGGCGACCGACGTCGCCGAAGCAGAGCAGTATTTCACTGCCCTGGCCGAGGGCGGGCGAGTGATCATGCCGCTTGGCAAAACCTTCTGGTCACCCGCTTTCGGCATGCTCACCGACCGCTTTGGCGTGCCGTGGATGGTCAACGTCCTGGCCTGAACAAGGCGCCAGGCTGGCTCGAGGAGCTTCTTGCCGGCGTCGTCCCGGCGCGGCGACGACGCGCTCGCCAGGGCTGGTGTGCACGCTGGTGTGATTGCCAGGAGGCCGCCTGCGCCCGCCGTCGAGAAGGAAGAATCCTGACTCCATGACCTCGTGCGACAAGCTTCAAGCTTGCGGCCTGGGTTTCGACGTTCGGGCCGAATTTACGCGTGCCCGCGGTCGCTAGTCCTGGCGATTTCCACCATGCTTGCCGTAGTTGCCGTGACCCTTGTCTTCCTTCTGCTTGCCATGATGATCATCGCGGCGTCCATCACCCTGGTCATGACGGTCGTCGCGGCGATAGTCCTCGCGGTAGTCCTCACGGTGATGGCGCTGTTCCTGATACTGGGGAACGTATTCGCGGTTGTACCAGTTGTTCTGAACAAAGTAGACCCGCTCCCCACAGGCACGGTACTTGTGGCAATTCTTGCTCCAGTGCTTGGCGTGGCCGGGGGGGACGTTCAGGTAGATCGGCTGGCGCATGACCGGTACCCGCTCGATGATGACCGGCTGCCGGTAGATCAGTTGCGGCGGCGGATAGCCGCCAATGTCGAGGCGACCATAAAAGCCGGGTTGGCCAATACTGACCGAGACACCAAGGTCGGCGGCAAGCACCGGCGAGGTGACGACGATCAGTGCAGCAGCGAAGAGGAAACGTTTCATGTGGGCCTTTTACCTGGAGGAATCCTTTAGTAACGCGGCGACCCCTTGCGGCGATGACCGCGAGCCCTCTTTGCCCACCGAACTACTCGGCAACTGCGTGCCGGGGCAACCGGCACCGTATCCTCATCGCATAGCAGAATTTTGGCCAATGTCGTGCTGAAGGTGAAGCGCGGCGGCGACGCGCTCGTGAGCGCTTGTCGCCCGGTCGCCGCCGCGATGGCTGGCTACGCGGTGGCGCCGCATCCGGACCATCCGGAGCGGGCGCGCCGACGTGCAGCGCCAGTTCCCACAGCGACAGCGGCGACCAGCGCCAGGCCAAGCAGCGCCAGGCTGCCGGGCTCCGGGATGGCGTGCTCGGCGGTGTGCACGCCGACACCGGGATGCTGCTCGGTGACGGTTCCGACAAGAAAGAAGTCGACGCAGAGCTGCCCGTCATCGAATACCGGGCAGGCGGCGGTGTTGCGGTTGGTGTGCCGATTGGCGTCCTGGTCGCCGACCGGGCCGGCAACCAGCAGGCCCGCCGCCTGGGTAGACCACACCGCACCGGCCGACGCGAGGTGCAAGGGGGACGGCTGAGGGACGAATGTGGCGCCGCCGTCAGTGCTCAACTCAATAAAGATGTCGAAAAAGGAATCGAATGTTCCGCCGGTTCCCGACCCGTCGCTGCTGATCAACATGCCGCCGGTGCTGCTCTGAATCGGCGATTCGCGCACCATGACCATCGGGTTGACGGTGCTGACCAGTTGCAGCGCGACCATTTCGATCGGTATGCTGCAGTTCGATCCGGCGCTTCCCAGATCGAGCGCACAGTTAGCCTGGCGCTGCACGATGGTGTCGGTGTTGCCCGGGCCGACCGGCAAGCCGGCGAGCGGATTCAGCGCTCCCAGCGGAGTGAAGAAGGTCGGCTGGACGGTCGCGAAGTAGTCCGAACCGAGCAGAACGAGGTCGGCGCGGGCGGCGCCGGTGAGCAGCGTTGCGGCCAGCCCTGCTACCGCAACGATCATGCGACGTGAGAAAACGTGCTTCATGATGTTCCCCTCAAAGAAGAAACGGTTCCGCCAGGTCTGCGGGCTCGGCTGCTGACGAGGCCTGAGCTTCCAGTTCCCTGGCGACGCAGGCTTCGCCGGCTGCGGTAAATGAGAAGCACCTTCTGTACCATCTCGCGAAGTTTATGAGAATGTCTCTAACAATCATTCTCTTGCCATTGGCGCCGTTGCATGACGCGCCTGCTCGTCGTGGCGAATGTAAATTTTTCCGACAGCGAAGCGTGGATTGTCGCGCTGGCAGAGGGCGGCAGCGAGACGCGCTCGGGCGCAATTCCCTGTCCGCCGGTAATCTCTGGACGGCCGCGGTGACTGACCCGGCGCGCGTCCAGTGCCTGACGACGTGTCAGATGCCGCAGGCCTGGATCAAAAACTGCCGCAGCGCCTCGGCGGGCGCGGCCAGGCTGGCGTCGCGCTGCCAGAGCAGGCCGACCTCCATGTAGGGAACGACGTCGAGAATCGGCCGCGCCTCGATCTTCTTTCCTTCCAGCGACCACGGCCGGTAGACCATGTCGGAGAGAATGGTCACGCCGAAGCCGTGCGCGACCAGGCCGCGCAAGGCCTCCATGCCGTTGGTGCGAAAGGCGATCGCCGGCTCGAGGCCGCGCTCGTCCCAGTAGCGGCGGTTGGACTCCTCGCCTTCATCGACCGTCAGCAGGATGTAGGGATGCGTCGCAATGTTTTCCAGCGATGGATACGGCGTGCGCAGCACCGGGTGTCCAGTCGCTGCCCACAACTGCCGTCGCGAGCGGATCAGCACATGGTGTCCGAAGCGCTCGGGAGCCTCGACGTTCGAAACGATCGCCACACCCAGCTCAAGCTCACCGCTGGCCACCGCCGCTTCGATGTCGCGTCTGGCCATGTCGCGCAGGTCGAGTTCGACGCCCGGGTAATTGGCCCGAAAACGCGCCAGCAAGGGCGGCAGGAAATAGCCCAGAACGGTATAGCTGGCAGCGATGCGAATGCTGCCGGCGAGTTGACCGGCGCGAAATCGTGGCTCGCGCAAGGCGTCCTGAAGCGAATCGAGAATATGCTGTGCGTGCTGGTGAAAACGGTGCCCTTCGGCGGTCAGCGAAACACCGTAAGGATGACGTTCGAACAACTTTACGCCGAGGCGGTCCTCCAACAGCAGGATCGCGTTGGTGATCGCCGATTGCGAGACGAACAGCTTCGCCGCCGCCATCGAGAACTGACCGGTTTCAGCGGCAGCGGCGAAGTAGCGCAACTGTCTGAGCGAGACGTCTTTTGCCATCCGTTTTTCGAATACCTGAGCCGTGTATTTGTGAATTTACGATAGCAGATAGTGTTTGTAGCATGCGCAAAAACCTACAAGGAGACGAGTATGGACGAGCCCAAGGATAATTCCGGCGCAAGGTCGCTGCGCGACGCGAGCCTCGCTGACAAGTACACGCTGGCCAGCGGCCACGCCTACATGACCGGCATTCAGGCACTTGTTCGCCTGCCGATGATGCAGCGCATGCGCGACCAGGCGGCCGGACTCAACACCGCCGGTTTCGTCAGCGGCTACCGTGGCTCGCCGCTCGGCAACGTCGACCTGGAATACTGGAAAGCCGCCAAATACCTCGAAGCCCAGCACATCCGCTTTCAGCCCGGTCTCAACGAAGACCTGGCGGCGACCGCGGTGTGGGGGACGCAGCAGGTCAACCTGGACGCCAACGCCAGCTATGACGGGGTTTTTTCGATCTGGTACGGCAAGGGGCCGGGTGTCGACCGCTGCGGTGACGTCTTCCGCCACGCCAACGCCGCCGGCACCTCGCGGCACGGCGGCGTGCTGGCGATCGCCGGCGACGACCACGCGGCCAAGTCGTCGACGCTGCCGCATCAGACCGAGCACGTCTTCAAGGCGCTGATGATGCCGGTGCTGGCACCGGCGGGAATCCAGGATTACCTCGAATACGGCCTGCACGGCTTTGCCCTGTCGCGCTATTCGGGCTGCTGGGTGGCGTTCAAGGCGCTCACCGACACCGTCGAAACGTCGGCTTCGGTCAACGTCGACCCCTTCGCCGTACGCACCGTGCTGCCGACCGACTTCAAGTTGCCGGCGGCCGGCCTCAACCTGCGCTGGCCCGACCCGCCGCTGGTCCAGGAAGAGCGCCTGCTGCATCACAAGCTCTACGCCGCGCTCGCCTATTGCCGCGCCAACGCGCTCAACAAGATCGTCATCGACAGTCCGGCAGCCAAGCTCGGGATCATCAGCAGCGGCAAGAGCTATCTCGACGTGCGGCAGGCGCTGGCCGACCTCGGCATCGACGAGCGCGTAGCCGCCGAGATCGGCCTGCGGGTCTACAAGATTGGCATGGTCTGGCCGCTCGAAGCCGAAGGCGTGCGCGCTTTCGCCGACGGGCTGGACGAAATCCTGGTGGTCGAGGAGAAGCGTCAGTTTCTCGAATACCAGATCAAGGAAGAACTCTACAACTGGCGCGAATCGGTGCGCCCACGTGTCATCGGCAAGTTCGACGAAACCGGCGAATGGGCGCTGCCGCACGCCGAGTGGCTGCTGCCGTCGGCCGGCGAGCTGACGCCGGCGATGATCGCCCGCGTGATCGCCGCACGCATCGCGCTCTTCTACACCTCCGAGCGCATCGCGGCGCGCCTGGCCTTCCTCGAAGCCAAGGAGGCGGCGCTCGCCAAACCGCGCCTGACGCTGCAGCGCGTGCCGCACTATTGCTCGGGTTGCCCGCACAATACCTCGACCAAGGTGCCGCTGGGCTCGCGCGCGCTGGCCGGCATCGGCTGTCACTACATGGCCACCTGGCTGTCGCCGGAATCGACCTCGACCTTTTGCCAGATGGGCGGCGAAGGCGCGCCGTGGATCGGCCAGTCGCCGTTCACCGGCACCCGGCACGTGTTCACCAACCTCGGTGACGGCACCTACATGCACTCGGGAATCCTGGCGATTCGCGCGGCGGTCGCGGCGCGCGTCAACCTGACCTACAAGATTCTCTACAATGACGCCGTGGCGATGACCGGCGGCCAGCCGCACGACGGCAATTTGTCGGTGCCGATCATCGCCCGCCAGCTCGCCGCCGAAGGCGTGCAGAAGATCGTCGTGGTCAACGACGGCAGCGGCCGCGCCTACGAGCGCTCGGGCCTGCCGGCCGGCGTGCCGATCCGCCACCGCGACGAACTCGACCAGGTGCAGCGCGAGCTGCGCGAGGTCCCAGGCGTCTCGGCGCTGATCTACGACCAGACCTGTGCCGCCGAAAAACGCCGCCGTCGCAAACGCGGCACATTTCCCGATCCGGCCAAACGCGTCGTCATCAACGACCGCGTCTGCGAAGGCTGTGGCGATTGCAGCGACAAGTCCAACTGCATGTCGGTGGTGGCGGTGGACACCGAGTTCGGCCGCAAGCGGGCGATCGACCAATCGTCGTGCAACAAGGATTATTCGTGCGTCAAGGGTTTCTGCCCGAGCTTCGTGACCGTCGAGGGCGGCACGCTGCGCAAAGGCAAGGCGACGCACGCCGACGACGGCGCTTTCGAACGCCTCCCGACACCGACGCTGCCGGCTACGACGACGCCGTGGGGGATTCTCGTTACCGGCGTCGGCGGCACCGGCGTGGTCACCATCGGCGCTCTCCTGGGAATGGCCGCGCACCTCGAAGGCAAGGGCGTGTCGGTGCTCGACATGGCCGGTCTGGCGCAGAAAGGCGGCGCCGTCTGGTCGCACGTGCGCATCGCCGATCGCCAGGATCAACTCTACGCGGCGCGCGTCGCCGCCGGTGAAGCCAACGCCGTGATCGGCTGCGACCTGGTCGTCGCCGCCAGCGACGAATCGCTGGCCAAGATGCGCCAGGGCTTTACCCGCGTGGTCATCAACCGCGACCAGACCAATACCAGCGAGTTCGTCCGCGGCTTTGCCGCGCAGGCGCGCTCGGGCAACGTGTTGGCCAACCCGGACCCGATTTTTCCCGGCGACTCGATGGAACAGCAGATCGTCGAAGCCGTTGGCGAGGATCGCGTCGAGTTCCTCGAAGCCTCAAGGCTGGCGACCGCCTTGCTCGGCGATTCGATCGCCACCAACCTGTTCATGCTCGGTTACGCCTGGCAGCAGGGGCTGGTGCCGCTCGGCAAGGCGGCGATCATGCGCGCCATCGAGATCAACGGCACGGCCGTCGCCGGCAACAAGGCGGCATTCCAGTGGGGCCGCCGCGCGGCCGTCGAACCGGCGGCGGTGATCGACGCGGCGCGGCCGCAAAACGGTCTGCCGGCGCACCACCGCTTGTCCACCAGCGTCGACGAGGTGATCGCCCGCCGCAGCGAGCAACTCACCGCCTATCAGAACGCGCGCTACGCCGAGCGCTACACGCGCCTGCTGGCGCGCGTTCGCGACGCCGAAAATGCCGTCGCGCCGGGCATCACGCTACTTACCGAAGCCGTCGCCCGCGGCTACTACAAGCTCCTCGCCTACAAGGACGAGTACGAAGTGGCGCGGCTGTATACCGATGGCGACTTCCTCAAGCGCGTCGAAGAAAGCTTCGAGGGTGACTACCGGCTGGTCTTCCACATGGCGCCGCCGCTGCTCGCCGGCAAGGACGGCGACGGCCATCTACGAAAGCGTAGCTACGGTCCGTGGATGCTCAAAGCGCTGCGTCTCTTGGGCCGCTGCAAGCGTCTGCGCGGCGGCCTGCTCGACCCCTTCGCACGCAGCGCCGAGCGCCGGCTCGACCGGCAGCTAATCGCCAGCTACGAGGCGACGGTCGCCGAAATCATGGCCGGTCTCGAGGCGGCCAACCACGAGACCGCCGTCGCGCTGGCCAGCCTGCCCGAAGACGTGCGCGGCTTCGGCCATGTTCGTGAGCGCTACCACGCCGCGGCCAGCCAGCGCGAAGCGCAGTTGCTGAGCGCTTTCCGCAACAAGGAAGCGCCAGCGGCCAGCAAGCAGCCGCGCCCCCGCAAGACGATTGCCGTGATCGCCGGCTGAGCCACGCCCGGTCCGCTAGCAGCCAAAGCCGCAAAACCGTGACTGTTCCGCCGCCATCGCCACGAGCGATGGCGAGCGGCGCGGCACACCCCTGACAACCCAAAAGGAGACCGAGATGGCCGTATTTTCACTGAGTGATTTCGCCGACCACGAACAGGTGGTTTTCTGCAGCGACGAAAAGAGCGGTTTGCGGGCGATCATCGCCGTGCACAACTCCAATCTCGGACCAGCGCTCGGCGGCTGCCGGATGTGGGCCTACGCCAGCGAAGAAGACGCGGTGCGCGACGTCTTGCGGCTGTCGCGCGGCATGACCTACAAGTCGGCGATGGCCAGGCTCAAGCTCGGCGGCGGCAAGGCGGTGGTGATCGGCAATCCGCGTACCGACAAGACGCGGCAGCTGCTGCAGGCGCTGGCCCGCGCCATCGACCGGCTCAACGGCCGCTACATTGCCGCCGAGGATTCCGGCACCTGCGTCGCCGACATGAAGTTGATGCGCCAGATCACGCCACACATCGCCGGCATCGAGGACAAGCCGAGCGACATCGGCATGCGCAGCGGTGACCCCTCGCCAGCGACCGCCTACGGCGTTTTTGTCGGCATCCGTGCCGCGGTCAAGGACAAGCTCGGGCGCGATTCACTGGCCGGCCTACGCGTCGCCGTGCAGGGAATCGGTAACGTCGGCTTCGACCTGGCGTGCCAGCTGCACGCCGCCGGAGCCAGCTTGTGGGTGGCCGACATTCACCCCCAGCAACTCCTTCGCGCCCGCGACGAACTCGCGGCCACGGTCGTCGCCGCCGATGAGATCTACGCGCAGGACGTCGACGTCTTCGCGCCGTGTGCGCTCGGAGCGGTGCTCAACGACAAGACGATTCCGCAGCTCAAGGCGCAGGTCGTCGCCGGTGCGTCGAACAACCAGCTCGCCGAAACACGGCACGGCGTCGACCTGATGAACCGTGGCATCCTGTACGTTCCCGACTACGTGATCAACGCCGGCGGCATCATCGACATCTATCACGAACGTATCGGCTTCGACCGCGCGGCCCTGGTGCGTCACATCGATGGCATCTACGACAATCTGATGGAGATTTTCGAGCGCGCGCGGCAGGAAGAGCGCCCCACCGGCGAGGTCGCCGACGTCATCGCCGAGGAACGTTTTCGCCGCTGAGCTCGGGCGTCTCGGTCGACACGCGGCACACAGCCACCCCACAGCCGTCATTGCGAGGAGGCAAAGCCGACGCGGCAATCGAGAATTCTTTCTCCTGGCGTTGGCGATGCGCCAGCCGTGAAGAAGTCAGAGGATGGCGCTCCGTAGCCTCGTATTTTCCCTACCGCGTGCAACACGCGCCGCCCATCAAACTTGCTCGCTGCTGAACACCGCCATGGTATCGCTGTCCATCAGCCAGACTGCAGGCTTTCCTGTTGCAGTCAACGACGCCGAGAGAGGAAGACGATGCTGCCGATGCCGGGCAGCAAGACGCCTCCCCAATGACCAGGTCAGGCGCAAACCAAGGAGACCAGCATGAGCCACTTAGCCCAAAAACAGATCGACGAGTTCACAGCACTGTTCACCGGGGAAGTGCTACTTCCGGGTGATCGCGGCTACGACGAAGCGCGCCAGATCTGGAACGCCGTGATCGACCGCAAACCCGCACTGATCGCCCGCTGTACGTCGTCTGAACAGATCGTCCAGGCGGTCAACTTCGCTCGCCAGCAGCAGCTGCTGGTTTCGATCCGGGGCGGCGGGCACAATATCGCCGGCAACGCCGTCTGCGACGACGGCCTGATGATCGATCTCTCGCCGATGAAAAAAGTCGAGGTGAACGCGACCACCCGGCGGGCGACTGTCGAGCCTGGCTGCACGCTCGCCGACTTCGACGCGGCGGCACAGGCGCACGGCCTGGCGACGCCCCTGGGAATCAATTCAACCACCGGCGTCGCCGGCCTGACGCTCGGCGGCGGCTTCGGCTGGCTCAGTCGCAAGCACGGCATGAGCATCGACAACCTGGTCGCCGCGGACGTCGTCACCGCCGACGGCAGCCAGGTGCACGCCAGCGAAAGCGAAAACGCCGACCTCTTCTGGGGGCTGCGTGGTGGCGGCGGAAACTTCGGCGTCGTCAGCCGCTTCGAGTTCCACCTCCATCCCGTCGGGCCGAACGTGCTGAGTGGGCTGATCGCCTTCCCGTTCGAGCAAGCGAAGACGGTACTGACGCGCTTCGCCCGCTTCACCGAGACGATGCCCGACGAACTCAACGTCTGGATGGTCACCCGCAAGGCGCCGCCGCTGCCATTCCTGCCCGCCGAAGTCCACGGCACGGAGATCGTCGTTCTCGCCCTGTGCCATGCCGGCGACCCCGCCGACGGCGAGAAGCTGATCGCGCCGCTGCGCGACTTCGGCACGGTCCTCGGCGAGCACGTCGGCGTGCAGCCGTACGCCGCCTGGCAGCAGGCTTTCGATCCACTCCTGACGCCGGGTGCGCGCAACTACTGGAAGTCGCACAACTTCACGCAACTCAGCGACGGCGCGATCGACACCATCGTCGAATACGCCGGCACGCTGCCGTCGCCGCAGTGCGAAATCTTCATCGGCACGATCGGCGGCCAGACGACCCGCGTCGCCCCCGAGGCGATGGCCTATTCGAGCCGCGACGCCAACTACGTGATGAACGTGCACGGCCGCTGGGAATCGGCCGCCGACGACCAGCGCTGCATCGCCTGGGCGCGCGAATTCTTCGTCAAGGCACAACCCTTCGCCAGCACCGGTGCGTACATCAACTTCCTGACGCAGGAAGAGAGCGAGCGCATCGCCTTCGCCTACGGCGCGACCTACCAACGGCTGCAGCAGATCAAGAAGAAGTACGACCCGAGCAATCTGTTCCGGATGAACCAGAACATCAAGCCGGACTGAGCGGCAACAAACGGGCGCGGCAGTGCTCAACGGCGCTGGGTTTCGCGATCGGGGCGCACGCGTAGCGAGCGAGTGCCGCGTCACCTATCGGCGCCAGCGCAAGGGCATCGTGCTCATCTTCCCCTTGATGGCCGGAGCACCGTCACTGCGAGGAGCGTAGCGACGCGGCAGTCCAGTAGTCACTGTGCCGATCACCCCGCTGGGGCCGCCGCAGCGGGCAATCACCGCCCGATCTGCTGGCGGTAGGCTGCGCCGGCCTGGCACAGACTCTCATTCGGCGCCGGTGGGTTAACGATGCCGGCCAGCTCGGTCGGCGCAATGCCCGAGAAGAGGTGATACAAGGCCAGCATCGAGTGCGTCTTGCCGCCGCCGAAATTGGTCTGTAGCTGCACCACCGAATCACCGCCACCGACCGTCAGACGGCGGACCGCGCCAAGCAGCATCTCGGTCAAGCTCGCGGAGAGGTAGGTGCGGCGGAAAAACTCGACCGGGTTCCTGTATTCGGGCGTGCCTTCGCCCAGATGCACCTGCCACAGGTCGGCAGCGAACTCGGCCTGCTGATAGCGGCCGCTGGCCACGTCCTCGTGCGGCATCACCACTTCGCGCCAGAGATTGAGGCTGCCGGTCACACCGCTCTCGATGGCTGTGCCGACCGATTTGCGCTTTTCGCCGCGCGCCTGCTCAATGAATGGCATCAGGCCGGTCTTGAGAAGCTCCAGCGCCTTGCCGACGCGTTCAAAGTTGGTGATGGACCATGTCAAATTCCCGTTTGTTCTAATCGCTTGCGGCCAGCGCTTGCAGTTGACGCAGCAAGGCGGGGATCTCCTCCGTTACCGTCGCCCAGACGACGCTCGCGTCGATATCGAAATAGGCGTGGACCAGACGGTTACGCATGCCGATGATCGCCTTCCAGGGAATCGCTCCATGCGTGCTTCGCGTTTCCTCGGAAATCTTGCTGGCCGCTTCGCCGACGATTTCAATGGCACGTACGATGGCGAAGACAAGCATCCGATCCCGGTTCAGATCGGCTCGCTGGCGACCGGCAACGAAGTTCTGCGCGCTTTCGGCGGCCTCGATCATGTGCTGTAAGCGCCAGCGGTCATCCGGCGACATACTGCACCTCTGCCGTGCGCACCACCTCGTCACGAAAATAGCGGGAGAGATCCTGTGCGGTGCGTAAATCGACCCTCCGCCCCCCGAGCATCTCTGATAGGGTCAGTTCCATTGCGGCAATACTCAATAGACCGGGGACATGATCCGGGTCGAATTCCACCAGCAGGTCGACGTCGCTGTCCGGACGGGCAGTGCCCTTCAGTTGTGAGCCGAACAGCGACAGACGGCGAATGTGATGAGCTTCGCAGAAGCGCGCCAGCCACTCTTCTTCACGGTTCAATATCTGGTTCATGAAAACGCTCCTTCGCGGCGTCACTGGTGCTCAAACAGGTCTTCCCTCTTCGCTCATCTCTCTGCAAATTGCCCGCCGCCCAATCGATAGTCCGGGCCGCGAGCCGCTCAAACCCGTCCGGATCGATGTGCCGCGGCTCGGCGCCCTCGATGGCTTGGCGCCGACGCGAAAGCTGTAATGGCCGGCGCCGCCGTCCGGCAATGCAAAATCAAGGCGCAGGGCGAAGTGCTTGGGGTGCCCGCCCGAGCGGCGTCGCACCTCCTTGATTGTGCCCCGATCACGCAAGGCATGATCCAGGGAGGTTCTCAGGGAGTCGGCAACGAAGCGCAGGGCGTCGAGAAAATTGCTTTTGCCGGCGCCGTTGGGACCGACCAGAAAGGTGAGCGGCTCCAGGTCAAGCTGGCAAGCTGCAATACTCTTGTAATTGCGGATCGCTACCCGACGAATGAATGCTGTGTTCACTTGGCGCTCCCTTTCATGGTCTGTCACGGGTCATGACGTTCCTTCCAGCAATTTCGCTACGGCCGTGCGCACATTTGCCGCGTCGGCCGGCGCCAGCCGGCCCAGTTCGCCGCGCACCAGGCGATGGTCCAGCGTAAAGAGCTTGAAGCGCACCAGCGAGGGAGCCGGCAAGCCGGCGGCGTTCAGATCGGCAAGCGGGCAGTCGAGTGGCCACGGGGCGTTGCCCTGCGAGGTAATCATCGCCATCACCGAATGACCAGCCGGCGCGTTGAAGCTGGCGGCGTCGGACAGCACCAGCGCCGGGCGGTTCTTGCTGGCGTTGCGTTCGGTGAAGGGGAAGGGCACGCGCAGCACCGTGAAACGCTCAAAGCTCACGATAGGCTTCCTCGTCGGCGCTGCCCGACCATTCGGAGAGAGTCCCTTCGACGGCGCGCAGGTACTCGATGTCCAGCGGTTGCACGCGGCGGACGGTTGCCGTTCCATCGGCGCCGACTTCCCAGGCGATCAGATCCCCGGGCGCAACATGCAGTGCGACGCGCACGTCCTGCGGGATGGTGGTCTGGCCCTTGGCAGTGATCTTGGCAACAGCGAGCATTTCGTTCTCCAGTAAGGATTGCATTACATTCTTACTTTACAGCGAGCATTCGCCTGAATCAAGCGAGCAGCCTTTGCGCTTCCAGCGGCAACGCACCGCCCTCCGGCGAAGGTGTCATGGAAAGCGGGCCGCTTCGACATGGGCGGCGCGGAGTGCCTCGAGCCGTTCATCGCCGCGCTCCGCGCCGCCGGCCCACGCCCCTCCTTGCGCCACCTCTCGATCGGCCTGATCGATCCGCTGACCGAGGAAGACCGCAACGACTCGTGCTGCGCCCCCCTCGATCTGATGCCGCTCTTCGGGTTCTTCCCGGGCCTCCGCGTCCTCGAGCTCCGTGCCGCTCCGCTCGTCCTCGGGTGCCTGGAGTATCCAGCCCTCGAGCTCCCCGCTGGCGCGGGGGAAACTTCGCGGATGATCGCCTCGGCGTTTCCGCCCTGGGCCTATCCCCGCTTGGCGCGGGGGAAACTACGCCACCAACTGGCCGCGCGTCTGGCAGCCGGGCCTATCCCCGCTGGCGCGGGGGAAACACGACTTCTGCCCTGTCGCAGTGGCCGCTATGGGGCCTATCCCCGCTGGCGCGGGGGAAACTCAGCGAGGATGAAATCGACGTTCTGAAGGCTGGGCCTATCCCCGCTGGCGCGGGGGAAACACAATGGCCCGCTGGCGTACTTCGCGAATAACGGGCCTATCCCCGCTGGCGCGGGGGAAACACTAAACCGAGCACTTGAAAGGGGGTGCGGTAGGGCCTATCCCCGCGGGCGCGGGGGAAACAAGGACCCCGAGAAGCAGCGCGACCTGGACACGGGCCTATCCCCGCTGGCGCGGGGGAAACGCTTCGGGATGTCTCCGTCGAGCCGGTCGCGAGGGCCTATCCCCGCTGGCGCGGGGGAAACGTGGTGGCAGGTCGATCAGTTCGCCGCCAGTGGGGCCTATCCCCGCTGGCGCGGGGGAAACTATTCGACTGGCCAGGCGGGCTTGCGCTTGCGGTCGAGGGGCCTATCCCCTCAACGCTCACGAAAACTGACCCTTTTTCGCTCACGGAAATTGACCCACCGTTGGCGCGCGCCAACACCCAGGTTTTCGCCTCGGAGCGGGGTCAAGGGCGGGCTGCGGTTTTTGCAGCCCGGCGCAGCGTACCCTTGACGCCGTGTAGAGGCGAGTACGCTCGGGAATGGCTGTGTGCGCGGCATTTTCGTGCGCACAGCCATGACGACTAGGCGGGTCCGGTTTCGTGAGCAAAAGTGGGTCAATTCCTGAGAGCGTCAAGGCCTATCCCCGCTGGCGCGGGGGAAACTAGACACCGATCGCCGCAAGGTCAGCGGCCAGGGGCCTATCCCCGCTGGCGCGGGGGAAACGGCGCACTGCTGGCGAGCAGCACAACCAAGCTGGGCCGATCCCCGCTGGCGCGGGGGAAACGCCGGATGTCGACACGTTCGACCCTACTGTGGCGGCCTATCCCCGCTGGCGCGGGGGAAACGTCGATCAAGTACTCGCGCACAAACACCGCTTGGGCCTATCCCCGCTGGCGCGGGGGAAACGAGAAGTTGTAGCCGAACGAGCCCCGGACGAGGGGCCTATCCCCGCTGGCGCGGGGGAAACATCTTCATGCTTCCCCCAAGTGATAGCGGCAAGGGCCTATCCCCGCTGGCGCGGGGGAAACGCGTCGGTAATGGCCGTTGTCCTGAACGACAGGGGCCTATCCCCGCTGGCGCGGGGGAAACCCAGCGCATTGGCCGAGGATCAACGGGCTCGACGGCCTATCCCCGCTGGCGCGGGGGAAACAAAATAGCCGGGTGGCTCCACGTGTCCGAGCCGGGCCTATCCCCGCTGGCGCGGGGGAAACATTCAGGAACGGCATAGGCAGCCATTCCTTCGGGGCCTATCCCCGCTGGCGCGGGGGAAACGAGGCGAGCAGCCACAACATGTGCTCGTCGCTGGGCCTATCCCCGCTGGCGCGGGGGAAACCTTATCCGAGGTCTTTGAAGTGGGTGCAAAAAAGGCCTATCCCCGCTGGCGCGGGGGAAACGGGCAATGGGTGTGCCGAACCTGCTTGATAACGGGCCTATCCCCGCTGGCGCGGGGGAAACGGCCTACAAGAATGCGCTGCGGGTTATCCCTGGGGCCTATCCCCGCTGGCGCGGGGGAAACACCTATTACCGCGTGCTGAAGGCGCTTCGCTCGGGCCTATCCCCGCTGGCGCGGGGGAAACATGTGCGCGATTGCGGTTACTGCCGGCGATCCGGGCCTATCCCCGCTGGCGCGGGGGAAACGTCCTGCACCCTCGCACCGCGCTGCACTACCCGGGCCTATCCCCGCTGGCGCGGGGGAAACTAGAGCCAGGGTGGCGCGCGGGGAAGTTGAGCGGGCCTATCCCCGCTGGCGCGGGGGAAACACGGCGTGAGCGCGATAGGGTACGGCGCCTACGGGCCTATCCCCGCTGGCGCGGGGGAAACTGGTATGCGTCTGTTGCGTGCTCGCTTCTTGTGGGCCTATCCCCGCTGGCGCGGGGGAAACTTCGCCGACAACCTCAACGAACGCGATGCCAAGGGCCTATCCCCGCTGGCGCGGGGGAAACGCTCGGTCGACCAGCCCACCATCTACCGCGTAGGGCCTATCCCCGCTGGCGCGGGGGAAACGTGCGGGAGCGATTGCGCAGGGCGTCAAGATCGGGCCTATCCCCGCTGGCGCGGGGGAAACTCGATCCGGAATGCCTGACGCATCGCGTAACAGGGCCTATCCCCGCTGGCGCGGGGGAAACGGTCATTGGCTGCGTCGATCAGATCTTTGGCGGGGCCTATCCCCGCTGGCGCGGGGGAAACACAGTCGGCGCCGTCGTCGGCGATGACGAGCAGGGCCTATCCCCGCTGGCGCGGGGGAAACACTGAGACGGCGACGGACCTTTGCCCTGCCGCGGGCCTATCCCCGCTGGCGCGGGGGAAACATCTCAATCGAGATGCGCTCGATCTGCCTGTCGGGCCTATCCCCGCTGGCGCGGGGGAAACCTCGTTGATCCGCAAACCATTGCTCCAGACCTGGGCCTATCCCCGCTGGCGCGGGGGAAACCTCGTTGATCCGCAAACCATTGCTCCAGACCTGGGCCTATCCCCGCTGGCGCGGGGGAAACTCATAGCCATTCTTTGTTGCAAGGGGCAAGGAGGGCCTATCCCCGCTGGCGCGGGGGAAACCACCGCCGAGGAAGTCACGGACTTCGGCAACCGGGCCTATCCCCGCTGGCGCGGGGGAAACGGCCATATCCTCGATAATCATCGCGACAAGCAGGGCCTATCCCCGCTGGCGCGGGGGAAACCCGCAGCATCGCGTTCTATCACGCTCAGTTCACGGCCTATCCCCGCTGGCGCGGGGGAAACCTGCTCGACGCACACGCAGCGCTTGACATTGCGGGCCTATCCCCGCTGGCGCGGGGGAAACAAGCGGACCTTGGCACCGCTGCGTTCCTAGATGGGCCTATCCCCGCTGGCGCGGGGGAAACCATACCCACCCTTGCTTTGCGTCGCCTTCATGAGGCCTATCCCCGCTGGCGCGGGGGAAACTTCAGGGTCTGGTTTCCATCCTGGAGTCTCTGGGGCCTATCCCCGCTGGCGCGGGGGAAACTTGGTCGTCCGGTACTGCACTACACACAGCAGGGGCCTATCCCCGCTGGCGCGGGGGAAACTTACGCGAACAGGTCTACGCGGATCGGTAGAAGGGCCTATCCCCGCTGGCGCGGGGGAAACGAGGTAATTCGCTGCGTCGTAGCCGCAGCGCAGGGCCTATCCCCGCTGGCGCGGGGGAAACTCAGGAGGTAATGTCATGAAAAGTCTAAACGTGGGCCTATCCCCGCTGGCGCGGGGGAAACCCCATTGTTGTCCCACCCATGTACCGTAGTCCGGGCCTATCCCCGCTGGCGCGGGGGAAACTCCTTGGTGAAAGGGAAAGTCATGTTCGATTGGGGCCTATCCCCGCTGGCGCGGGGGAAACGATTTCCCTGGCGCGGGTCAAGGCCGAGCTTCGGGCCTATCCCCGCTGGCGCGGGGGAAACACTCGGCGCGCTGTTGTTGCCGCGCTTACCGGGGGCCTATCCCCGCTGGCGCGGGGGAAACACCGCATGGGACTATAGCGGCGGACGGGAAGCGGGCCTATCCCCGCTGGCGCGGGGGAAACACCCGCAGTCCTGCCTGACATCACAAACTCAAGGGCCTATCCCCGCTGGCGCGGGGGAAACTTCGCCGACAACCTCAACGAACGCGATGCCAAGGGCCTATCCCCGCTGGCGCGGGGGAAACGGATGCGGGCAGGGTCCATTGCTGGCGCGTGAGGGCCTATCCCCGCTGGCGCGGGGGAAACCAGAAGGCGGCGGCGGCGGCCATCGGTTCCAAGGGCCTATCCCCGCTGGCGCGGGGGAAACCCGACTGGCGAAGTTCCTGCCGCTATCTGTCGAGGGCCTATCCCCGCTGGCGCGGGGGAAACTCAATCAGCCAGAACTGCAGCCAGACGGCTCGGGGCCTATCCCCGCTGGCGCGGGGGAAACGTGTCTCTTCGAATCCTGACCATCGCGATGGAGGGCCTATCCCCGCTGGCGCGGGGGAAACTTCGAGAGCGATGAGATGAAGCGCATGAGCATGGGCCTATCCCCGCTGGCGCGGGGGAAACTCGTCATTCTCTGGCGGGCCTTCTGCGGCAACGGGCCTATCCCCGCTGGCGCGGGGGAAACTCTTGTAGATAGCCCCATGATCCAAAAGAGAAAACGTCAATACCAATTCATCTTGTTAAAGAGCGCTTTATACCATACGTCTGACCAGCCACAGGCCGTCAAGCTCGACCAACTCCCTTGGCGGCTCCCCGAGTGTCTTGATGCCAACGCCGCCGGTTTCATTCAGATCACGCCATACGACGACTACGCTGCCTTGCGGCTCTGCCGAATACCAGTCCGACAAAGTCGCCCAGACGCGTCCCCTGACTGCTGGACTCATACGCGGCGAGATGTAAACGGTTGGCGTGACCTCCAGCATGACCGACGCCAGGAAGCCTCGGTATCGATAGGCGACATCACGCGTCACTATGACTACCAGCGCCATCGTTTTCCTCCGTCCGTAGCACCAACTTGACCTTGTCGATCATGCTGGCGATGACATCCTGTTTGCGGAACACAGTGGACGCTTCGCGGCGGACCAGGCGATCGATGGCGGTGTCGTCACCATTGATGGCTTTCTTCGCCGCCGTAAAGGCGATTTGCAGGGTCACCGTCTCCCTGAAGAGGTCGGCAATGTCGAGCACGAAGGCCTGCCCCGAATCCTCATGGATGAACCCGAGTTGCGGAATCGCTGCCAGTGCCTGTACGGCGATCGCCGCCGCTCCCTGCACAGCGGTGGCCGCATGATTGATGCCTTGATTCGGCATGTCCGCCGCTCCGGGATTGCTCCGGTCGTAGCGCCGGCCTTCCCAGGGAATGCCGTATTTTTCCGCCATCAGGCGATAGATCGCCTTGACCCTGGCGCCTTCGATTCCTCGCAAGGTATCCAGGTCGCGGTGCGGCAGGACTTCGCCCAGACGCAGGGCATACATGTGCCGGGCGACGCTGATGCGCCGACGCGGGTTTCCCCAGAGTTCAGCCTGACGCCTGGCGACATCCGAGCGGTCAGGCAACAATGGCGGCGCGGTGTAGGTTCGTACCCCATCCTGTCCGACTGCGGCCATCAGTGTTCCATGGCGCGCGAGCAGGCGTAGCGCGTCGTGGGTGACGCTACTTCCCGGCCCGAGCAGAATCATCGATACGGCCTGATGCGGCACCTGCAGGATGTAGGGAGTCAGCGAGTCCTTGCCGGCCATGAAATGCAGGCAACCGTCGATGACGCAGAGTTCGCCGCGCTCCAGCCAGATCAGCCCGTGCCGGTCGGCATGCGGGACACGGGCGGTTTCCAGCCCGAGTCGTCCCTTCAGCATGACGCGGCCGGCCTGAGCAGCAACATGCCAAAGCCGAAAGCCCGGTGCCGGCCAATTCCTCGCTCCAGTAAACGGTTGAAGGCTGGCGCGTCTCCCACCTGCAACTGGCCTTTGAAAACAACATCCGGCCCGGCGATGTTGGTCGTCTTCCGCTTGCCGTTGTCGTCACTACCCGCTTTGCGCAGAACGCGTGTAAGCCGGAAGGAGTCGAGCTGCACTTCGGCAATCTGCGCCGCACCATCGACGGCAAACTGCTGCGCCAGCCAGTCGGCGTAAATCGCGGTGCGCCGGACAATGCTGCCGTTTTCAGCGGCCTTCCCGGTGTCGGCCGTACCCTCCACGGCATGCAGATAGGCATCCCGCTCTCGCCCGTCCTTGCTGCGCACCACCGGACGCAGCCGCGCCTCGAAACCCAGACGCTGCCCTGCCCGCCAGGCGGTCGGAAACGAGCGGGCGTCCAGATAATCCAGGCCAAGAGCCCGAGCCACGCCCGGCGGTGCGAGGCTGGCATTCAGGCGCAGCGTCTCGACGTCAACCGAGGTATAAGCCAGCAGCCCTTGTTGTCCCCCCAGATAATGGAAGGGCTTCGGCGCCAGATCGCCAAACGCGGCACTGAGCAAGGCATGCAAGGCGTAGCCGTAATCGCCATCCGGCGACAGCAGTCGATGGCGAGTCGCCCACGGAGCCAAGGCCATGGGGTCCGGTTGCAAACGCAATAGCTGAAAGCTCATGTTGGCGATCCCGGCAAGACGAAGTGGCCTTCGCGCACAGGCCGCCAACCGCCGTGCACGCCACTCCTCCAGTTGCGCTCGTCGCACAGGTCCAGAGAACGATCTCCTGCCAGCGTGCCCTCGCCGTCCGGCCACTGCACGCGCAGGTGCCGGGCCTTTTCGGGTAACTGTGCCGTCTGCAGGGCGACGAGGATGCTGTCGGCTTCGTGCCAGCCGGCGAAGAGGCGTCGACTAGGCAGGCAGCTCTTGCGACCAATGAAAAGCGGGCGGGCAGGATGATCGAGGACCCGCGCCAGATCATCAAGCATCGGGGCTTCGGCAGCCGACTCAAGGCGCAAGGCGACGAGGACATTCAGGCTGGCGTGGTAGTCGCGGTAACGCAGATGGGGCGACTTGTAGGAATCTGCACCTCCACGACGTTCCTCGGCAATTCCCCAGGTGGTCCAGCCCTTGTCATCCTTGCTTAGTTGCGCGGTCTGAAAATCGGTTAGCCGCTGCACGTCACCATCCAACCGCGCGCCCACCAACAGACGGGCCTGCAAACGATCGTGCAATTCGCTTTCTTCCCGCCGGTAGCCCAGGGCGTTTGCCAACAGACCCGTGACCATGGACAGCGCGGGAAAGTCGCGAATCACGCCGTAATTGTCGATGGTCTCGCCGCCAAAGGCCATCAGCGGTGCCTCCAGTCGCATCAAGAGATGGCGAGGCATTTCAGCACGCCCCTTTTTCGATGATTTCCTTTGCCCAATCCGCCAGACGGCCAAGGTTCAGCCGCTCGGCGCCGGGGACTTCGACCTCCGGGTCAACGGCAAGAAAACGCCGCGACAGAGGCGCCCCATAAGCGTCGTCCATGGCGGCGATTTCCCTGGTCAGCCGATTGACCGTCCGCTGGCGAATCGTGCCCTCCTTGCCATCGAGCGGCAGGGCATCGTGGAAGGCGCCGGCCAGGCTGCGAGGTTGCCAATCGCCGGCTTCAATCAACATGAACTTGGCCCAGTCGAAAGGCGCGGTGGAACCGCGTTTGGCGCCCGGGCTGACGGTGGCGATCAAGTGCAGCAGGTGCTGTACGACCCGCCCGGCCAGAACGCGACGCTCGGCTGGGGTACCGGATGCAAAGCAATCCTTGAAGTCCTCGCCCTCCAGGTTCTGGACAAGCTGCGGCACATCGACCACGACATAGCCGTAGTAAAGGCCGGAGGCGAGTTCGGTGTCGAAGATGCCAGCCGACCCCATCTGCAGAAGATCGTCCACCACCGTGAAATAGTCACTTTCTACCTGCGCCTGATGAACCGTGAAGGCGTGGGCCACGTAGACCGCAGCGTCGCGACTAGCCAGCAAGTCTGAGGTTACCATACGACCAAACAAGGCCGCCTCTAAGCCGCAGCCTAAAGGAATATTTTCGATATTGGATCTCTCTGACTTCAGGCGCTCAAGAAGAAGCAGTTTGGCGGTTGTTGCATCAGTGGCCGAAGAGCCGACGTCGAGGCACAACGATTTCAAGTACTCGTATTCAGACAATCCGAGAAGAATGGCTTGCCCCTTGCCATTTTCTCCGGTTCCATCGGCTTCGTCACTTATCTCATCTTGCTCATCATCACTTCCCGCTTTCTTCGACTTCCTTGTGGTTTGTTTTTTCTTGGCTTCTTTTATCAGTTTGTCGACACCCTTGCTAAAAGCATTTTTCAGTGAGGACGAAAGCATTTCAGCAACAGGCAGCGCTATTCCGCTCGCCACTAGCATTTCTTGGATCTTATCGACAAAGATCCTGGAACGAGCTGCCATAGGCACACCAAGGTGCTTTAGGGAAAATTGGTCTTCCGTGACCCGCCAGTGCCGCTTCAGGCACTGCGAGGAGATCCGGGTACGGACGGCGTTACCCAATGGCAATCGCTTGGCAAGCCCTGCATCGTCACGATTGAGCAATGCGGCCGGGTAAGTGTGCAGAGTGTGAATCTGTATGAAACGCGGGATGGACATCGTCAGGCTCCAGTGAGTGAATCAGTGTTTTGGTTTCTTGGCTTCAGCAGAGAAGAAACTGCCGGCGATTCGCAGGCGTATGGTTTCGGCAGCTTGCTCATCGCGGCCCTGGTTGAGGATCAGACCACCGAGATCAAACCAGTTGGGTGCCTGCCCTTCCTTGCTGGCCAGCAGTCGCAGCAAACGCGGAACGAGTTGCCTGAAAGCATCGCCACGAGCGGTCAGCAACTTGGTCACTCGCGACTCGGAAACACCCGCCGCGCTGAGTTGCTGGCCCAAGCGCCGACTGCTATCGTGGCCAGCCAATGCCATGCCATGGGCAATCATTGCCCAACGCCGCCATGTGTCCACTTGCCAGTTTTCTGGTGCGAGGTCGGCATAGACCAGGGCTCGCGACAGCGCGGCAATTTGATGCGGGCGAAACTCGGAGTCCGGGTCGAGGCGCGCCAAGGCGGCGTGCTCGCCGTTGTCCAGACCATGCACATCGCCCTTGAAGCGGGCCGCTTGGGTGATGATTCTCGCCAGCCTGAAAATCGGACTTTCCCGCTTTACTGATAGGTTTTCAGCAGGCGGTGGCTGGTCCGCCGGGTCGGCATCATGGGCGCTCATGGGAGTTCCTTGTCAATGGATCGTTGGCGAAGGTGGTTGGCCAGGTCTGGTAGCGTCTTGGAGTTTCGCAAATCACTGTGGAATCGGGATAGAGCCGCGGCCTGAGCGCGGTAACGCTGCTCGCCGCATTGCGGCCCGGCGGTAAATGCATGCCTCAGCACGGCTTCGGCAGCGTCCTTCATCGACAACAGCCATTGCAAGCGCTCGTCATCGGGTTGTTCGGACTCTATTTCTTCGTTCAGGGCGATGAAAAAACGGGCGTCTTCGGCTTGCTCAAACAGGTGCGCCCGTTGGCTTGCCTTGTCCTTAACCCCATCTGCAAAATCCTTATCCGCCCCTTGGTTAAAGAGAGTGCTGATTGCAATCCATAGCACACGACGCAACTCCGCAATAGCGGCGATCCGTTCACCTGCAACCTTGGCCAACACATCAGTCTGCCTGCGCAAAATAAGATTCCGAACAGTTCGAGATAGCGGAACATGGCGCTCGTGATACCCCTCGGTGACGCTCTTGTTTCCCATGGGCCCACCGCGAGATATTGCCTGCATTAAGGCAGAAACCCCTGTGGCCCCATCGGACTCGTGCAATGTCATTGCCAATGGCTGCTTGTACACCTCCTTGCGATATGGCACACCAAAAAGAAGTGCCGATGCCAATTGGTAGTGGAATCCGTTTCCACGAATTCTGAGCGCCTCTCCACTCACGGCATTGATCGGCGTCCAGGCGTCGCCTGTTGCTCCCCTCGGTAGGTGTTCACCGATTCGGCTTTGCTTGCTCGAATTTGCTCTGGCTAATAGCTCGCCTGTACCAGACAAGACCAGCCTCACGAGTCTACAGATCTCAATATAGAAGGGATCAAGGCTTGAAAATGCCAGTGATCGTGTCCCATCCCAGGGAGGAAGCCACAACAGTTCATGGCCACCCGCTTCACGCAAACTGAGTGTTTCGACAATCGAGTCGCGTGCATCCCTGACTATCGACAGATCCCGTCGCCAGCGACGCCCTGCATTCCCCTTGGCCACGGCGCCCAGCGCAATACGGCATCCAAAACCACCAGCCATCCGAGAAATTCCCCAGTTGTCTCGACCGCCATAGCCTTCCTGAGTTTGCAAACTGATCAAGGCCATTATCCAATCGTCCGCTTCGGCGCAACGCATTCGAGCCGCCTTCAGATCGTGATTCTTCGAGGTCACCAGCATGTCCAGCTCGTCAGCGGCGCGAAAGGCGGTTCTCCAGCCATCGATTCGCCCGCCCGGCACCGGCGCCTGCATGAACGCCGGTCGGTCGTGCGGCGCAATCAGGCACCAGGCCGCACCATCCGGGTGTTCGGGCGTGAGATCCAGGAGAGCCTGTTTCCAGGTCGCCTCGCTATCGAAAAACTCGCTTCGTCCAGCACGATGCAGGGCGATCGCCGCCAGTTGCACGAGAAAGGCATGCCAAGGATGGCGTTGATGAGGGCGCAGAGCGGGGAAGTCTCTTACGGCGTCGTGCCCCAGCGCAACGAACAAGCCGGGCAGGCTGAAAGACCGGGGCTTGCCGTCAGCAACCAGCCGGGTTCGGATCAGGGGTTCATCGAGCAGGTTGTAGAGCAGCGTCACGGCGAATCTCCGGCAACGGGTTATTGGTCCTTGAGACGTTCCAGCCCCAGGCGGCTATAGCGAAAGAGTGCTTCGCCCAAGCGAAAACTGGTGCCCTCTTCCGGGTGCGTGACTGCGGTGGGTTCGGCATCGGGTGACAAGTCCCTGGGCAGCAGGTGGTATCGGATGGGAAGGGTCTTGAGCGGTTCGCCAAAGGGGCCGGTTTGTTCCGGGTCGAAGTGCACCACTCTGTCCTGCGCGCCGAGCCGGGTACCCACTTGAACGCCAGTGGGGAACTCCTGTTCGCCAAATTCTTGTTCCACGTCCAGCATATGCAGATGACCGATCGTTTTTTCCGCGCTGACATCTCCTTCGAGCTTCGCGGCCAGGCTTTGCCACGCCTCACCGAGTTCGGTCTGCAAGGCTTCAAGTCGCGCTGGATGTGTCGCCGCTTCCACGAGGAAGCGGTTGTCGTCGGGTATGCGCGCTTCCGGCGTCTCGGCGAGCAGGCGACGCGTCGCTTCGACGATGCGCAGGTCGTCATAGACGCCGCCGCCGTTCCGATGGCGCCCGAGTCCATTTTTCGCGCGGATCAAGAGTGGCGTCAGGTCATCCCCAAGCGGCGTCAGGACCGAGACCTGCGCGATCCGGTAAGCCTCCGGACGCTCGTTGGCGTGGCGATGCAGGCGACCGACGCGCTGCAATAGCACGTCCATCGGGCACAGGTCGGTGATCAGGAAATCGGCGTCGATATCGAGGCTCTGTTCGAGCGTCTGGGTGCCGACGACGATCAAGGCGCCGCTTGACCGCTTCTTGCCCAGGCGTTCTTCGATGGCGGCGTCGAGCAACGGCCTGTCCTGGCGGCTGAAGCGACTGTGATGTAGCGTGACCACCCCTTTCACCTGAAACAGCCACGCCCGCTCGGGCACCCTGGCTTCGAGCGCCGCGAGGGTGGCGATCGCGGCGGGTACGGTGTTGCGAACGATCAGCACCTTGGCTCCCTGAACGGCAGCCGCCAACGCCAGGTCAGCAATTTGCTCGGGGGAATCGATGATGTCGCGCGTGCTCCAGAGCACACGCTTGGACTGGCCCGTTCCCGCTACCGCGCGCAGGCTGCTCCTGTCGGAAATCGCCGGATAGGGCACCTGGCAGGCGATGTCGAAGGGCATCGCTGGGGGCGGCGAAGAGCTTCGGCCTTGCGGCGTCAGCGCCAGGTAACGGCTGCGAGCGCTGGAGCCCAGCGTCGCGGAGAGCAACACGGCATGGCCGCCGCAGTTCAGGTGCGCCTTCAGCAACTGTCGGAGCAGGACAGTCATGTAGGCATCGGAAGCGTGCACTTCGTCGACCACCAAGAGGCTGCGGGCGAGGGTGGCGTGGCGCAGGTGGGCGTGGGGTACTTGCAGGGCGCCGAGTAGTGCCTGGTCGATGGTGCCGACGGCGATTGGGGCAGCGAGAAAACGCTTGGCGTTTTCGCCCGCCCAACGTTGCGGGGCCGCCTGATCGTCCGGGTTGTCGGACCACAGAACCTTGAAATTGGGCAGCGCCTGAGCTTCTTCGCCATCGGCAGCGACGTAGCCAGGCAAGGCGCGCAGGGCCATGGGCGGATTCTCCGGCCACAGGCGCTTCAGCGTGTCCTGCACCCGCTGGTAGAGTTGGCTAGCGGCGACTCGTGTCGGCAAGGCAAAGTAGAGGCTATCGACTTCTCCGGCGCGAAAAAGCTGCAGATAGCGCCAGAGAGCGGCCTCGGTCTTGCCGCTGCCGGTTTCCGATTCAAGGATCACCAGCGGCCCGAGGCTGTCGGCGGCCATGGCGGCCTGGATGGGGTGTGGTGGGAATCCGCCAAAGGTGCTGGCAAAGTCCGGCTCGGTCGCGATGAGTCGGTCGCGCCAGTCTTCGGCGTCCAGGCCGAGGGTGGCAATGGCCCGATCGGCGAGTCCAGGAGCTCTTGCCGCCCTGGCCTCGCCGGGATCGGAAAACTCAAAGAAGCGGGTGTCCGATCCCAGCCAGTCAGCCAGTTGGACGAGACCGGCGAACAAATGGCCAAATTCTGGTTTTTCCGGCAAGCACTCACCGCCAGGCTGGAAGGCCGGAGGATAAAGAGTCAAGCCGCAGTCGGCTATGGTTTTCAACACTGCCGCAGGATCGTATGCTCCGGCTTGTGTTTTCCAGATCGTCACGCTGCTGCAGAGAGTGTCCTTTATCGGTCGCCCGTGGTGGCTGATGCTGGCACTCAGTAGTGAATCACAGGCCGCGCCCCAGCTGCAGATTTGCTCGATCAGCGGCTCTATCGCTGCCGCAGCCGTCGGCACTTCGAAGAGCTTGCATGCCTCGCGGCCGTGCCCCGCAACGATTCTCACCGGCCAAGCCACCGGTATCCCCGTCTTCCAGCGCTTGGCCTGGAATCCGCTATTCGCCTTGCCGATGTCGTGCAGAAAAGCCAGCACGCTGAGGCGTGCAATATCCTGCTCGGTAAGTTGGCGTCCGGAAGTCTTTTCCATGGCGCGCCGAATCGAACGACAGTGTGCCAGACGATGAAAGCAGGCCGCCACGTCGATCATGTGATCAATCAGCAAATGCCACTGACGCACGCTTCCATCGTCTTCGTGTTCGAGCTTTCCGAATGCGTCGGTGTCGTTCAATACATGCTCCCCACTCATATCTATCCCCGGCACGATCCAGCGCGTTCAACTGTAGTCGAGGCGCGAAAAATCTTTCGTCTCAGTTTGCAGATTCTGGCCCGACCCGCACTGGCGCCATCAACTTGCGTAAACATTCAAACAGCAAAAACCGTGGCGTGAAGTGAGACGATTAACCACTTACGCAACGAGTGTTACGTATCGTAGTGAGGCTACTGTCTCTTGCCAATATATTTGTATATAAAAATATCGGATGGCCCTCACGAGATAAGGCTCGTGCTGTCCTGTTTATTACGGTCGCGGTTGTTTGCTCCTAAGAAACAGAAATGTAAGTCCTTGTTTTTTTGAGAGCGCCTGGCCCGCGCGCGCGGTTGGGAGGCTCACAAGAAAACACGTTTTGCCCCCGGGTGATGGACAGTTGCTCCACTGGATTGCTTCACTCCGTTCGCTACGACGACCCGGTGGCGTCGACTGATTTTCACCGCGTTCGCAAAAGCCGCCTGGCCAATGCTTCCCGACACACCGTTGAGCACCGTCACTGCGAGGAGCGTAGCGACGCGGCAGTCCAGCAGTCCGCTCCAATGACCGCACTGGCTCCGCCGCTGCAAACCCCTGGATTGCTTCACTCCGTTCGCAATGACGACCTGGCGCGGGGGAAACGCGGTCGAGAGCGAGCCGCGCCGGGAAAACCGGGTGCCCATGCCAGCCGCAGCGCTGGTAGCCGACTTTCGGCCGTGGCTTGGGGTACAGCAGCTAGTGACGATTGAGCTGCACGCCGACGTCGAGCAGCCACCGCCAGTCGTCGAGTAGACCGGCGCGAACCAGGTCGAGATTGGCCGCAGAAGCTGGATGGCTGCTCCATAATTCCGGTTGATTGTCGACAAGCGACACGCCTGTAGTGATTTCCGGAGGTGCAGTGGACCAAACCCTGTTCAGCGACCCCTCGCTAGCCGCCTTTCTGGTGGCCAGTCTGGTACTGGCGGCGACGCCGGGGCCGGGGGTGCTCTATATTCTGGCGCGGACACTGGCGCAGGGTCGGCTCGCCGGTCTTGCGTCGGTCGCCGGCGTGGCTATCGGCAACCTGGCCAACGCGCTCGCTGCCGCGATCGGTCTGGCGGCGCTGCTGGCTCTCTCTTCGCTGGCGTTCACGATCGTCAAATACGCGGGCGCCGCTTACCTCGTGTATCTGGGAATCCGGGCGCTGGGCGGCGGCCGATCGCCGCTGGCGGAGAGCGCTTTTGGCAAAGCCGAGTTGTTGCCGATCTTTCGCGACGGTTTTGTCGTTGCGCTGCTCAATCCCAAGACGGCGTTGTTTTTTGCCGCGTTTCTGCCGCAGTTCATCGACGCCGCGGCTTCGCCGCTGGCGCAGAGCGCGCTGTTCGGCTCGCTGTTCGTACTGATCGCGGTGATTACCGACAGCCTTTACGTGCTCTCCGCGAGCGCGCTCTGGCCGCTACTGAAACACCGCAAGGGCGCGCGCGGCGCCGGCCGCTATCTCAGCGCAGCGGTGCTGATCGGGCTCGGCGTGCTGACCGCGCTGAGCGGCTCGCGCAGCGCCCGCTAGCCCTCGGCGAGCGCCGCTGCGACACCCGCGGCAGCGCGGCGGTTGCGATCAGCCGGCGGCCTTGGCCGCGCCGGCCGGTGGGCGCTTCTTCGCCGGCGGCGGCGCTGACGAGCCGAGCAGCCGACGCGCCGCGGCGACAATGGCCGCGACGTTGATCGCGAAGAACTCGTAGAGCACCGGCGCCGGTGCCGATTCGCCAAAGCGGTCGATGCCGACGACCGCGCCGGTGCCGCCGACGTACTTCCACCACAGGTCGGGATGCGCGGCTTCGACAGCGACCAGCGGTACACCCGGCGGCAGCACGGCGTGTCGATAGGCGAGCGGCTGTAAGTCGAAGCGGCGCGTGCACGGCATCGAGACGACGCGGGCGGCGATGCCTTCGCTGGCGAGAGCGGCCTGCGCGTCGACCGCCAGGCTCAGTTCGGAGCCGGTCGCGAGCAGCACGAGTTGCGCGCTGGCTTTGCCGCCAGCCGGCTCGCGCAAGACGTAGCCGCCGCGCTTGATTGCCGCGATCTGCTCGGCGCTACGCGCCAGCGCCGGCAGGTTCTGCCGCGACAGCAGGAAGCACGAGGGGCCGTCGTGGCGTTCGAGCGCTTCGCTCCAGGCGACGGCGGTCTCGAGTGCGTCGGCCGGACGCCATACATCCAGCCCGGGGATCAGGCGCAGGGAAGCCGCGTGCTCGATCGGCTGGTGCGTCGGGCCGTCTTCACCGAGGCCGATCGAATCGTGCGTATAGACCAGTAACTGCCGCAGCTTCATCAGCGCGGCGAGGCGGATGGCGTTGCGCGCGTAGTCGGAGAAGACCAGGAAAGTCGCGGTATAGGGAATGAAGCCGCCGTGCAGCGCGATGCCGTTGGCGATCGCCGTCATGCCGAACTCACGGACGCCGTAATTGACGTAGTTACCGCCGGCTTCGCGGTTGGCCGGCCGCGTGCCGCTCCAGTTGGTGAGATTGGAGCCGGTCAGGTCGGCCGAGCCGCCGAGTAGCTCGGGTAGCGCCGGGGCGAGCGCTTCGATGACGTTCTGCGAAGCCTTGCGGGTGGCCACGGCAGCGCTCTGCGTCGCCAGCTGCGCAAGCAGCGCGTTGACGCGCTGCGACCAGTCGGCGGGCAGCTCACCGCGCAGCCGCCGCTCGAAGTCGGCGGCCAGTTCGGGGTAGGCGACGCGATAGGCAGCGAACCTCGCCGCCCAGCGCTTCTCGGCGGCGGCCCCCGTGGCGCGCGCGTCCCAGCCGGCGCGAACGTCGGCAGGGATTTCGAAAGGCGCGAACGGCCAGTCGAGCTGGCGCCGCGTATTGGCGATTTCGCTGTCGCCGAGGGGGGCGCCGTGCACCTCGTGCGTACCACCCTTGTTGGGCGAACCGAAGCCGATCATGGTCTTGCAGCAGATCAGCGTCGGCCGCCCGGTCTGCGTCCTGGCGATACGGATGGCGGCCTCGATGGCGTCGGCGTCGTGACCGTCGCAGTTGGCGACGACGCGCCAGCCGTAGGCCTCGAATCGCTTCGGCGTGTCGTCGGCAAACCACGGCTGCACGTGCCCGTCGATCGAAATGTCGTTGTCGTCGTAGAAGACGATCAACTTGGCCAGCGACAACCTGCCGGCCAGCGAGCACGCCTCGTGCGAAACGCCTTCCATCAAACAACCGTCGCCGATGAAGGCGTAGGTGAAATGGTCGACGACCTGGTGGCCGTCGCGGTTGAAGGTCTCGGCCAGCAGACGCTCGGCCAGGGCCATTCCGACGGCGCCGGCGAGGCCCTGGCCGAGCGGTCCGGTGGTGGTTTCGACGCCGGGCGTCAGAGCGACCTCGGGGTGTCCCGGGGTTCTTGAATGCAGCTGCCGAAAGCGCTTGAGCTCGTCGATCGGCAGATCGTAGCCACTGAGATGCAAGAGGCCGTAGAGCAACATCGAGCCGTGTCCGTTGGAGAGCACGAAGCGGTCACGGTCGGCCCAGCTAGGGTTGGCCGGATTGTGTTTGAGATGGTAGCGCCAGAGGACTTCGGCGATGTCGGCCATTCCCATCGGCATCCCCGGGTGACCCGAGTTGGCCTGCTGGACGGCGTCGATGGCCAGGAAGCGCAGCGCGTTGGCGCAGCGGCGGCGTAGCTTGCGGGTTTCGGTGGGCACGGCGAATCTCCTTCAATCAGAGCACGCGAGCAGGCCTGGCGCAGCCGCCGCGGGCCAGGCTTCAGCGCGCACGGCGCTTCTTGTCGATCAGTTGCATGATCATCGGCGTGAAGATGATCTGCATCGCCAGCCCCATCTTGCCGCCCGGGCAAACGATGATGTTCGGGCGCGACATGAACGAGTTGTCGAGCATGCTCAGCAGATAGGGGAAGTCGATCCCGTGCGGGTTGGCGAAACGAATCACCAACAGGCTCTCGTCGGGCTGGGGGATGTCCTGGGCGATGAACGGGTTCGAGGTGTCGACGGTCGGGACGCGCTGGAAATTGACGTGCGTCCGCGAGAACTGCGGGCAGATGTAATTAATGTAGTCGGGCATCCGCCGCAGGATGGTATCGACCACCGCTTCGGTCGAGTAGCCCCGCTGCGCCTTGTCGCGATGCAGCTTCTGGATCCATTCCAGATTGATGATCGGGACGACGCCGATACACAGGTCGACGTGCCGGCCGACGTCGACGCCGTCGGTCGTGGCGGCGGCATGCAGACCCTCGTAGAACAGCAGATCGGTGTTTTCGGGGAGATCGGTCCACTCGGTGAAGGTGCCCGGCGGTGAGCCATAGAGCTCGGCTTCGACATCGTCGTGAACGTAATGCCGCGTGCGACCGAGGCCGCTCTCGCCGTACTCGCGAAACAGACCGGCGAGTTCGGCGAGCAAATTGGCCTCGGGGCCGAAATGGCTGAAATGGTGGTCGCCCGCGAGACCGGTCTCGGCCATCTTGGCACGCATTTCCAGGCGATCATACCGATGAAAGCTGTCGCCTTCGATGATCGCCGCGTTGAGTTTCTCGCGCCGGAAGATGTGCTGAAACGCTCGCGTGACCGACGTCGTGCCGGCGCCTGACGAGCCGGTAATGGCAATGACCGGGTTCTTGATCGACATGAGATTAGCTCCTTACTGTGAGAGTCGCGTCCGCGACTGACGAATAGCCGCTGTGCGGCCTGCGGCAGAGGCGTCTGGGTTGGTGGCAACGACGCTGACCGACGTTGGCCGTCGGCCGGCGCGCTGCCCAGTCAGTCGTCACGAAACAGCGTTCGCGTCGAAAACAGCGGCGAGCTGAATGGCTGGTCCTCACCGCTCGCGTGCTCGCGGTGATAGCGTTCGATGCGCTCGACTTCATCACGCGAGCCGAGAACCACCGGCACGCGTTCGTGCAGACCCGTCGGCTGCACGTCCAGGATGCGCTCGCGACCCGTCGACGCCAGACCACCGGCCTGGGCAACGATCATCGCCATCGGGTTGGCTTCGTACAGCAGCCGCAGTCGGCCAGGCTTCGACAGGTCCTTGCTGTCGCGCGGGTACATGAAAACGCCACCGCGCATCAGGATGCGGTGCACTTCGGCGACCATCGATGCCACCCAGCGCATGTTGAAATCCTGGCCACGGACGCCGCTCTTGCCAGCCAGGCACTCGCTGACGTAGCGCCTGATCGGCGGCTCCCAGAAGCGCTCGTTGGAGGCGTTGATCGCAAACTCGCGCGTTTCCGGCGCAATCAGCAGATTCGGGTGCGTCAGCAAGAACTCGCCAATATTGCGATCGAGCGTGAAACCATGCGTGCCGTTGCCGACGGTCAACACCAGCATCGTCGACGGGCCGTACAAGGCGTAGCCGGCGGCGACCTGCGCGGCACCGGGCTGCAGAAAATCGGCTGCCGTCGGCGCGTCGTCACGACACGTCTCGGGGCAGCGCAGGACCGAAAAGATGCTGCCGACCGAAAGGTTGACGTCGATGTTCGACGAACCGTCGAGCGGGTCGAAGACCAGCAGGTATTGACCGTGCGGGTTCTCGGCCGGGATCGGATAAATGTCCTCCATTTCCTCCGAAGCCATCGCCGCCAGGTGGCCGCCCCACTCGCAATGCCGTATGAAGGCCCCGTTGGCCAGCACGTCGAGCTTCTTCTGCGCCTCGCCCTGGACGTTTTCCTGGCCGGCGTCGCCCAGCACGTCGGCCAGCGAGCCGCGTGATACGCCCTGCGCAATCGCCTTGCACGAGCGCACAATGTCGCTGATCAGCATCGAGAAGTCGCCGGCCAGCGCCGGATTGCGGCGCTGCTCCTCGACCAGGAATTTGTTGACGTTGGTGCGGCCGCATAGCATGGGCGGTACTCCAGAAGATGAGCATTGGCGTTCGTCGCAGAATAGAGCTGATTCTAGCGACCTGATCGAAAAACTCTAGTTAAACATATTGTCTGTTTTGATTAAGAAACCATAACGAATGAGAAATGCGACGATCCGTCAGTTGCAGATATTTTCGGTGGCCGCCAGCCACCTTTCGTTCGCGCGTGCCGCCGAGCAATTGCATCTGACGCACGCGGCGATCTCGCTGCAGGTCAAACAACTCGAAGAGGTTTGTGGCACCTTGCTGTTTGAGCGCATCGGCAAGCGCGTCTTTCTCACCGAGGCGGGCGAGGTCCTGCTCGAACATGCGCGTCAGATCCTGCAGTCGCTGAAAGATGCCGACGAGGCACTGCTCGCCTTGAAGGGCGTGCAGGGCGGGCGAATCGCCGTCGCCGTCGCCAGTACCGCCGAGTATTTCGCGCCCGGACTGCTGGCGGAGTTTTGCAAGAAGCACGCCGATGTCCGGATTCGACTGCTGATCGACAACCGCGATACGGTCAGCCGTCTGCTGGCCGGCAACGAGGTCGATCTGGCGATCATGGGCCGGCCGCCGGCGACGCTCGACGCCACCGCCAGGGCCTTCGCGCCGCACCCGCTGGTGATCGTCGCCAGCGCCGACCACCCCTTGAGCAGACGGAAGAATATCGCCGTCGAAGACCTCACCGGCGAAACCCTGATCGTTCGCGAAAGCGGATCGGGAACGCGTTCGGCGATGGCGGAGTTCTTTCAGGAGCGTTCGATCAAGCCGCGGATCGGCATGGAAATGGCCAGCAACGAAGCGATCAAGCAGGCCGTCGTCGCCGGCCTCGGGATCAGCTTCATTTCCCAGCACACGCTCGGACTCGAACTGAGCGCCGGACGTCTGAGCATCCTCAAGGTCGAAGGGACGCCGGTGATGCGCCGCTGGCACATGGTGCGCCACCGGAGCAAGCACATGACTCCGGCGCTGGCCGCTTTCTGGGATTTCGTCGTCGAATTTGCGCCCGCCTACCTGCGCCAGCTGGTCTGAAGCGGCGCCGCTCAGGCATAACCGCTGCGCACCGCTTCGGGGAGTGCCAGACGTGGCGGCGGGCGGTGCAGCGGAAAGACGATGCGCGCGATACAGCCGTGCTGCTCTTCGCCACTGGCGTTGATCGTCAGCGGCCGCAAGCTGGCAGCGGCCTGATGGACTTCGGCGATTTCGCGAACGATAGCCAGCCCCAGGCCACTGCCTTCGCCGTCCCGGCCTTCGGCCCGGTAGAAACGGTCAAAGACCTTCTGCGAGTCGTCGTCAGCGATGCCGCTACCGTTATCCTCGATTTCCAGCAGCGCGAAATCGCCTTGCTTGACCACGCGCGCGGTGACGCGCCCGCCAGCCGGCGTGTAGCGCAGTGCGTTGTCGAGCAGATTGTTGATCATCTCGCGCAACAGGAAGGTATTGCCGAGAATGGGCACCGCACCGGCCGGCTCATAACCGAGGTCGATGCGCTTTTCGAGCGCCTGCATCACCCAGGTCTCGACAATTTCGTGCAGCAGCTGATCGAGATCGAGCGGCTGCAGCGTCTGCGGTGACAGCCCGCTGGCCTCGGCGCGCGCCAGCGCGAGCAACTGATCAACGAGATGCGCAGCACGGTCTACGCCGCTCAGGATTTGTCTGAGCGCATGCCGCACCTCGGCCGGATCGCTTTCGCGCATCGCCAGCTGCGCCTGCGTCTTCAAGCCGGTAAGCGGCGTGCGCATCTGATGCGCGGCGTTGGCGATGAAGCGCCGCTGCGCGTCGACATTGTGCTGCATGCGCGCCAGCATCGAATTGAAGGCTTCGGTCAAGGGCCGCAACTCTTCGGGGACGCGGCCGAGCGAGATCGGCGAGAGGTCGGCTTCGCGACGCGCCTCGATACGGTTGCGCAAGCGCGTCAGTGGGCGCAAGCCCTGCGACAGGCCGAACCACACCAACACGACGGCCAGCGGAATGATCACGAACTGCGGCAGGATGACGCTGGCGATGATCTTGTTGGCCAGCTGCGATCGTTTCTCGGTCGTTTCGCCGACTTCGATCAGCACCCGGCGCTCGCTCGACTCGCCCGGCGCCGACAGGTACATGTAGGCGACGCGCAGCGTTTGCCCGCTGAACTCGTCATCGCGGAAATGAACCTCGCCGTGCTCGCTATTCAGCAGGCTGCCGGCCACTGGCGACGGCAGTTCCGGGTCGCCGGCGACGAGTACGCCGTCGCCGTCGAGGAGGTGAAAATAGACGTTGTCGATCTCGTCGGATCGCAGGTAGAGCTGTGCCGTCCCAGGCAGCGCGAACTGCGGATAGCCACGGTCGAAATCGATCTGGCGCGCGATCGCCGAAACGTGTTCGCGCAACGACTGATCGTAGGGAAAGCCGGCGACGCTGTTGGCGAAATAGTGGGTGAAGGCGATGCTGATCGGCCACACGAACAGCAGCGGCGCGAGCATCCAGTCGAGAATCTCGCCAAACAGCGAGCGCTGGGCGTCAGGGTCTTGTTTCTTCCGCAGGTTTCTCAAGATAGTATCCGAGCCCACGGACGGTGGTGATATTGACGCCGGTCGCTTCGAGTTTCTTGCGCAAGCGGTGGATATAGACCTCAATGGCGTTGTGGCTGACTTCTTCGCCCCAACCGCAGAGGTGATCGACCAGCTGGTCCTTGCTGACCAGCCGCTTGCTTCGCGACAGAAGAATTTCGAGCAGGCCGAGCTCGCGTGCCGACAGGTCGAGCATTTGGCCATTGACCAGCGCACAGCGATCGGTCTGATCGAAGGTCAGTGAACCGCACTCGATCAGTCGCGCCGTACCCGACGAACGGCGGCTCAGCGCCCGCACCCGCGCCTCGAGTTCTGGCAACTCGAAGGGCTTGGCCATGTAGTCGTCAGCGCCCAGGTCAAGCCCCTTGACGCGATCGTCGATGCCGTCGAGCGCGGTCAGGATCAACACCGGCGTCGACGTCTTGCGCGCGCGCAGGCGGCGCAAAACGTCGAGCCCGGGCAGTCTGGGCAGGCCCAGGTCGAGGATCACCAGATCGTAGAGATTGGTCATCAGCGCGGTATCGGCATCAATCCCGTTAGCCGCGCAATCGACCGCGTAGCCCGCCTTGCGCAGCGAGCGACAGAGGCCGTCGGCGATGATTTGGTCGTCTTCAGCGAGGAGAATACGCATCGATCTTCGTTCCCTGCCCGACTTGCGTAAGCGGCTTGTAAGCGCTGGCCTATAGCCTACGCACGCTGTTTTCCATTTTCTGGTCCCGGAGTTCCGGCTCCGGCCCGGACCTGGGGAGTATCCGCAGGGGTACTCCCCGCCCTTTTCACCGGCCGCGCCGGCGGCGATTCGCAGCCCGCGCACGGTGCACCGCCAGCCGACTCTGCGAGTGTAACAAAAAAACCTTGCCGCTCGCTTCCTCGCCGGGGCAACCCTGGACGGCAGGCGCCCACGCACACTGGGCACTGCTAGAATGCGGCAACTGTCTGTCTTGTCGGTGCAAAGCCATGCCAACCCTCTCGAATCCGTCGGAAATCGCCCGTGAGGCGCTGCGCCTGCTGGCCAGCAGACGAATGTCGCCGTCGCCCGACAACTACCGGGCGCTATACCACGAAATCGCCGGCACCCCCGCCGATCAGCCGGCGGCCTTCCCGCAACGAGAACTACGGGCGCTTCTCAACGCCTTGCCCAAGGAAAGTGGCCCGCAGCAAAGATTGCTGCGGCGCTTCGAGCAGGCCTTCAAGGGCAACAGCTGGAGCGAACTCAAACGGGGTGTTGCCGAGTTGTTCGCGCAGCTGGGCAAGGAAAGCGATCTGCCGTGGAGCCAACTGTTCGGCGACTTCCTGCGCCAGTGGGAGGGCAAGCAAAGCGGCTTCACCGTCGCCCGCAAGCGCGAGGCTCTGGAGCGTGTCCTCGGCGGCGGCGGCAATAGCGAAGTGCTCTTCGGGCGACTGCAGGGGCTGGTCAAATCGTGGTCAATGAACGCGCCGGAAGCAAGCGAGATGGCGCTGGTGGACCCACCGGCGGCGTCGATGAGCGGCTTGCCGGCTGCCGGCCAGCAGGCGGCCGCGGCGCCGGCGCTGCCGCCCGGCGAACGCACGGCCGAGTTGGCCAACGAGCTGCGCGAGATCTTCGCGTACACGCTTGAGGTCCTGATTCCGAGCCAGGTTCATGACGAGCCCGAGCTGATCGCCGACGCCAAGGCGCTGGCGCACAAGATCCGCACGGCGACGTCGCGCGCGGCGATGGAAGGTCTGCAGGCCAGCGTCAAGCGTTTCGCTTTCCGCCTCGAACTGCTCGCCGAGGACCGCGCCGAACTGCGGGCAGGGCTCCTCAAATTGCTGCAATTGCTGATCGAAAACGTCGGCGAGCTGGTCATCGAGGACCGCTGGCTGGCCGGCCAGATCGAGATCGTCCGCGACATCGTCGCCGGGCCGCTGAGCATCCGCTCGATTGGCGACGCCGAAAACCGGCTCAAGGAAGTCATCTTCAAGCAGGGTCAGCTCAAGCACAGCCTCAACGAAGCGCGCGAGAGTCTCAAGCAGATGCTCGCCGGCTTCGTCGATCACCTCGCCGAGTTTGCCGATTCGACATCCGACTATCACGACAAGATCGAAATCTGCGCCGACCGGATCAGTAATGCCGCGGACATCTCGCAACTTGAAGACGTGCTCGCCGAGGTGATCCGCGAGACGCAGATCATCCAGCTGAACGCGCAGCGCTCGCGCGACGAGTTACGTTCCGCCAAGCAGAGCGTCGAAGATGCCGAGAAACGCATTGCCGAACTGCAGGCCGAGCTCGACAAGGCCAGCACGCTGGTCCGCCACGACCAGCTCACCGGGGCGCTCAACCGCCGCGGCCTCGAGGAGGCCTTCGCCAAGGAAACGGCGCGCGCGCAGCGCCGCCAGTCGACGCTTTGTGTCGCCTTGCTCGACATCGATAACTTCAAGAAACTCAATGACTCGCTCGGCCATGACGCGGGCGACGCCGCGCTGGTCCATCTGACGACGGTGATCCGCGAGACGATGCGCCCGCAGGATACGATCGCCCGCTTCGGTGGCGAAGAATTCATCGTCCTGTTGCCGGACACGCCGCTCGAAGACGCGCAAACGGCCATGGTCCGCCTGCAGCGCGAACTGACACGACGGATATTCCTGCACGACAACAAGCGGCAACTGATTACCTTCAGCGCCGGCCTGACCGATTTCCGGCCCACCGACACGCAGGCGTCGGTCAGTAAACGTGCCGACGAGGCGATGTTTGCCGCCAAGCAGGCCGGCAAGAACCGGGTCTTGATCGGCTGATCGGCAGGCCGTCGGCGGCCAGCCGATCAGCCTCGCCGGCCTGCCGGAGAGTCGCTACTGGCCAGGGTCCGCAGAACTTCGCCGGCGGCCAGCAGGCCAAAGCACGCGGTGACACAGATCGACGAACCAAAGCCGGCGCAGTTCAGTCCGCTGAGCGTGCGCGGCGACTCGCAGCTGCCGGCGGCGTCGGGATAGCGCAGCGGTTCGCTGGAAAAAACGGCGGCGACGCCGAACTTCTTTTTCGCCTCGCGGGTAAAGCCGTAGTCCTTCCGAAGCAGCGAGCGAACCTTGGCCAGCAAGGGGTCCTGGATGCTCAAGGCGAGGTCGGCGATCTCGATTCGTGTCGCGTCGATCTGACCGCCAGCGCCGCCGGCGGTGATCAGCGGCGTCGCGCAACGCCGCGACCAGGCGATCATTGCCGCTTTGCTGCGGACCTGGTCGATGGCGTCCAGCACGTGGTCGAAGTCGCCGCCGAGGATCGCGTCGACGTTCTCGGGGGTGACGAAATCGTCCACTTCGGTGACCACGCAAGCCGGGTTGATGGCGTGGATTCGCTGCGCCATGGCGCTGACCTTGGCCTTGCCGAATTCGCCGTCGAGGGCGTGCACCTGGCGATTGACGTTGGACTCGGCGACGATGTCCAGATCGATCAGCGTGATGCGGCCGATCGCCGAGCGCGCCAGCGCCTCGGCCGCCCACGAGCCGACGCCACCGATGCCGACCACGGCGACGTGCGCACGCTGGAAACGTTGCCGGCCGGTCGCGCCGTAGAGGCGTGCGACACCGCCAAAGCGGCGCTCGAAATCGGCCGCAGGCTCATCGGCCGCTGGATCGGCTGCCCGGTCGCTCATCGCGCTTCGACGCTGCGCCGGATGACCTGATTGAAGGGCGCGATCCATTCGCTGGCGAACTGCTTGTCGCAGGCATTGATTTCGGCGATCGCCCGCAGCAGCGAGCGATTTCGGCCACGGTTGATGTGCTTCAACATCACCGCTTCGAAAGCGTCACAGATCGCCAGCAACTTGCCACCGGCACAGATCTGGGCGCTCTCGAGTGCCGCCGGATAGCCCGCTCCGCCGGCCGCTTCATGGTGTTGCGCAACCATCTCGGCGGCTGCCGCCCAGCCCGGCATGCGCGCCAGCAAACCAGCCGCGTAGCCCGGATGGGCGTGCAGGATCGCCTTCTCGGCGGTACTCATGTCACTGGCTTTCAGCCACACCGACTCGGCAAGAAACATCATGCCGACGTCGTGCATATAGACGGCCGCTTCAAGTTGTAAGGGGTCGATCGGGTCGTCGACGATCTGGTTCGTATCCAGCGCCAGGCGCAGGATACGCGTCGTCCGGCCCTTGAACAGGGGCGATCTGAGTTCGAACTGGTTGGCCAGCTTGAGGAAAAACCGCAGGTCCTCGGTGGCAGCCGACGACGAGTCAGCGTGCCCACCCGCAAGCGCGCCATGCGTCGCCAACGAAGCGGCAAAGACCGGACGAAAGCCGGTTACGACCTCGAATACTTCGGCGGCACACTCATCGACGTCGGCTGGCGCGGCCCCCGCCAGCCTCTCCAGACCGTCGATCAAGGGCCACAGTTGCAGTTCGTCGAGCGCTTCGTCAACGACGATCCTGGCCATCGCCAGCTCCAGGCGATCGACGGTCAACAGGATGATTTCGGCAAGTGGCTCGGTGAATGGCAGAACGCCGCTGCGAACCCGCGCCAGGACGGTCTCGATGGGGTGCACGATGGCAACGGCCAAATCGACCTTGCACAACGCCGCGTCACCCTTGATATTGTGCAGCGAGCGGAACAGGCTGGCGATCACCTGCCGTTCGCCGGGGGCACTGCGCAGGCGAGCGACGTCGCGTTCGATCGCTGGCGCGATGTCGCGCAGCGCATCGACGAAGTCATCGAGCGCCTCGCGGTCGCTGACCATCGGAGCAGTAAGCATCGGTCTGTCCATGTCGCGCCCTTCGGGATAGTCTGAACCGCCAGTCTAACGGAAAGCGCGAACGACGTTGGCCGCGCGGCGGCGGCCAGCACGGCAATCAATCTGCCGATCGCCCTGGCGCCCGACGACTTCCAGGCGATTGGCATCATGCACGGAAATGCCCCTTGGCGACGCATGCTGGGCTAAACTGCGCTTTTTTGCGTTGATGAGGAACTACCATGCCAATTGTTACCACCCCCAGCGGTCTGCAGATTGAAGACGTCATCGCCGGCAGTGGTCCCATTGCAGTCTCCGGTCAGCACGTCATCGTGCATTACACGGGCTGGCTGGCCGACGGCACGAAGTTCGATTCGAGTGTCGATCGCAACGAACCCTTCCGCTTTGCCCTTGACGGCCGCCACGTCATCGCCGGCTGGGAAGAAGGAGTCCCCGGGATGTGCGTCGGTGGCGTTCGCCGACTGGTCATTCCGCCGGATCTCGCCTACGGTGCGCGCGGCGCCGGCAAACTCATCCCGCCGCACGCCAAGATCACTTTCGATATCGAGTTGCTCGATATCGCCTGATCGATGGCCGATCGGCCACGCAAGACGGTGACGCTGCCGCCCGGGACGCGGTCGGCAGCGGCGCGCGTACGCGGCGACGGCCCGACGCGGCGCGCGCCACCCGATGCCAAGCCACTATCGCGGCCGCCAGAAGAGCCGTCGACTGGCCGCACGCCAGCCAGAGCAGCGAGCTCGCCAGCGGCAACGACGACCGCCACGCCGCAGTCTGGCGTGCGGGTCGCCAAACTGATGGCCGAGCGCGGCCTCTGTTCGCGCCGCAACGCGGACGAGTACATCAGCCGCGGCTGGGTCTTCGTCGATGGCCGGCGGGTCGACGAACTCGGCAGCCGCGCCGACCCAAAGGCCGTGATTACCCTCGACAAGAAGGGGCTCGCCGACCAGCAAAGCCGCTTGACGATCCTGCTGCACAAGCCAATCGGTTATGTTTCGGGCCAGCCCGAGCCGGGTTGCACGCCGGCGGTGACGCTGATTCAAGCGGCGAATCAGCTGTGCACGCCCGACACGCCGGCCTTTAGTCCGGAGTGCCTGCGAGGACTGGCGCCCGCCGGCCGCCTCGACATCGATTCGACCGGGCTGCTGGTGCTGACCCAGGATGGCCGCGTCGCACGGCACTTGATCGGTGCCGACTCGCAGGTCGAGAAGGAATACCTGGTGCGCGTCGAAGGCCAGCTTGACGACCGCGGCCTGGCGCTGCTCAATCATGGACTCAGCCTCGACGACCGCCAGCTGAAGCCGGCCAAGGTCGAGTGGCTCAACGACGATCAGCTGCGCTTCGTCCTCCGCGAGGGCAGAAAGCGACAGATCCGGCGCATGTGCGAGCTGGTCGGTCTGCGCGTCAGCGGCCTCAAGCGGGTCCGCATCGGGGCCGTCAGGCTCAGCGATCTGCCACTCGGTCGGTGGCGATTCTTGCGACCACACGAGGCTTTTTGACGGCGCCACGGAAGCCGGGAAGAAGCGTTTTCCCGGCACCGTGAACACTCGACAGAGGGGGCACACCATCATGAGCAATCCGGCCATTGTCGACCAGCGCCAGGACGTCTTGGCCAGCAGCTGGGCGAAGCCGCTCGTCGCCGCGCTGCCGATCCCGATGTTCGTCATCGACGACCAACATCGGCTCGTCCAGTGGAACCTCGCCTGCGAGCGGCTCACCGCGATAGCCTGCTCGGGACGACGCGCCCGTGCTCCGCTTTCTCTCCGGCCACGCGGCCGGTGCTGGTCGATCTGGTGGTACTCGACGCCGCCAATGGCCGGGTGTGCGGCGCCGTCGAGACGCGGCAGGACATCAGCAAGCAGAAAGACTACCAGGCGCAGCTGAAAGCTTGCGCGCAACTCGACGCGCTGACCGGCCTGGCCAACCGCCTGGTGCTCGACGAGCGCCTGAAGTTGGCGCTGTCACAGGCCGCGCGCCGGCGCATTGACCAGGGGGAGAGAGATGTTCGGATTGTTCAATTCAGCGCCGGTCAGTGATTCGCAGCTTGGCGAATTGCGCCGCGCCGGCGGTCTTTGGCGCGGCTCAATCACCATCGGCGCCAGCGCTGCCGTGCCGCTGGCAATCGCTGGCGGACGCCGCGAACCCGACACGCAGGCCGTGCAGATTGCCCGGCAAGTTGCGACACGCTTCGCCGGCTGGCGACCGATCATCGAGCAGGCGCTGTTCGAGCACTACCAGCCGCATGGCGAGTCACTGCCCGACGACCACGCCGCCGCCCGCCTGGCAGCGGCCAGTGACGTCTGGCCGCAGGTCGTGTTGATCTACGTCGCGGTGACGCCGCTGGACGACACGCTGGGCACCGAACTCGGCTACACGACGACCTGGGACGACGAGCATACGCTCGGCGCCCGCTTTCGCGGCGAGCAGTTCATCGAGCTGTGTGGCAGCGTCTTGCCGCCCTGAATCGCCGTCCGGAATCGCCCATCCACGAGAAGGACGAGACCGACGAGAAGGCCGCTTGGTCCATATCGTCATCTCGCCGCTGACGATTGCCCGATTGGCGCGCGCTGGCGCCGCGCCGTGCTCAGAGGAAGATCGGCTCGGGAGTCAGGTCGACGCCAAAATGTTGGCGAACATCGGCCTGGACGGCTCGCGCCAGGGCGATCACCTCGGCGCCGCAAGCGCCGCCGCGATTGACCAGCACCAGCGCCTGCTGCTCGTACATGCCGACGCGGCCGAGGTTGCGGCCTTTCCAGCCACTGCCTTCGATCAACCAGGCGGCAGCGAGTTTGACGCGGCCATCGGCCTGCGGGTAGCGCGGCATTTCGGGATGCGCGATCGCCAGGCGCTGGGCGACCGAGGCGCTGACCACCGGGTTGTGGAAGAAGCTGCCGGCGTTGGGCAGCGTCGCCGGGTCGGGCAGCTTGCGGCGGCGCACGGCCATCACGGCGTCGGCGATCCGCCGCGGCGTCGGCGGTGCTGGCGGGCGCGCGGGCGGCAGCTCGCTCGGCTGCCGCTCGAGTTCGGCGGCGACGTCGGCGTACGAGGCCAGCGGTTGCCAGGCCTTCGGCAGGCGGAAGACGACCCGGGTGATCACCTGTCGGCCGTCGAGGTGCCAGCCTTCCTGTTTGAAGACGCTGTCGCGGTAGGCAAAACGGCAGGCGGCGCGATCGAAGCGTAGCGTCCGGCCACTCGACATGTCGAGCGCTTCGACGGCGTGCAGGCGCTCGGCGACTTCCAGCCCGTAGGCGCCGATATTCTGAATCGGCGCGGCGCCGACGGTGCCCGGGATCAAGGCCAGATTCTCGAGTCCCGGCCAGCCCTGCGCCAGCGTCCACAACACCAGCTGGTGCCAATTCTCGCCGGCCGCCGCGCGTACGTACCAGGCGTCGGCGTCGTCGCCAAGCAGCTCGCGGCCGCGCATCGCCATGTGTAGCAGCAGGCCGTCAAAATCACCGCTGAGGACCAAATTGCTGCCGGCACCGACGACGAAGCGGCGCGGCAGCGAGTCGCCGGCGAGCATTGCCAGCTGCTCCAGCGAGCTGACTTCGGCGTACAGCGCGGCGCGGCCCGGCAAAGCCAGCGTCGTTCGCTTCGCCAGGTCGACGTCACGCGCGACGAAGTCGGGCAGCACTCGCTCGCTCATCGAGCGCTCGTCGTTCTCCTTCAGAGCAGGGGCGCCAGCCAGTATTCGGCTTCGGCGACGCTGAAACCGGCGCGCGCCGCCCAGTCTTCGAGCTGATCGCGGGCGATCTTGCTGACCGCGAAGTAACGCGCCTGCGGGTGCGACAGATAGAAGCCCGAAACAGCCGCCGCCGGCGTCATCGCGTAGGATTCGGTCAAGCCCATGCCGGTGTTTGCCGGCGCGTCGAGCAGCGCGAACAGCGCGCCCTTGGCGGTGTGGTCGGGGCACGCCGGGTAGCCGGGGGCGGGCCGGGTGCCGCGATAGTCCTCGCGGATCAGCGCCTGGCAATCGAGCGTCTCGTCGCTGGCGTAGCCCCAGTAGTCGCGGCGAACCTGCGCGTGCAACCATTCGGCGCAGGCTTCAGCCAGGCGATCGGCGAGCGATTTGAGGAGGATCGCGTGGTAGTCGTCGTTGGCGGCGGCGAATTCGGCGAGCTTGGCTTCGATGCCAAAACCGGCACTGACGGCAAACGCGCCTAGCCAGTCCGCCGTGCCGCGCTCGGCGACAAAGTCGCTCAGGCAATAGTGCGGCTTGCCCGCTGGGCGCTCCTGCTGCTGGCGAAGATTGTGCCAGCTCAGCAACTTCTCGGCGCGCGTTTCGTCGGCGTAGATCTCGATGTCGTCACCGACGGCGTTGGCCGGGAACAGCCCGAAGACGGCGTTGGCGCTCAACCATTTTTCGTCGATGATCGTTTGCAGCATCTGCTTTGCGTCGGCATGGACTTCGCGCGCCGTTTCGCCAACCAGCGGATCGTCGAGGATCTTCGGGAAGCTGCCGGCGAGGTCCCAGGTCTGGAAGAAGGGTCCCCAGTCGATGAATTCGGCGAGCGTTGCCAGGTCGATGTCGCGCAGGACGTGCAGACCGGGTTTGTTCGGCGCCAGCGGGCGGTAGGCGGCGTCGCCCTGGCAGACGAAACGGTTGGCGCGCGCGGCGGCCAGCGTCTCCAGCTTGATACCTTTCTTGCCGGCGTGCTGGATGCGCAGTTTTTCGTAGTCGGCGGCGACTTCGCTGCGAAAGCTGGCGGCGTTGTCGATCGACAACAGGCGCGTGACGACGCCGACGGCGCGCGACGCGTCGGGAACGTAGACCACTGGCCCGCTGTAGTTCGGGGCGATCTTGATCGCCGTGTGTGCGCGGCTGGTCGTCGCGCCGCCGATCAGCAGCGGCACCGGTGGTTCGCCGTCGGCAAAACCGAGACGCTGCATCTCGGCCGCGACGTGGCTCATTTCTTCGAGCGACGGCGTGATCAGTCCCGACAGGCCGACCACCTGCGCGCCGTGCTCGCGGGCCGCGTGCAGGATCTTGTCGCAGGAAACCATCACCCCAAGGTCGACGACGTCGTAGCCGTTGCAGCCGAGGACGACGCCGACGATGTTCTTGCCGATGTCGTGCACGTCGCCCTTGACCGTCGCGACGACGATCTTGCCCTTGCTGCTGACGCCGGTACGCAGTTTCTCGGCTTCGATGTAGGGAATCAGGTGCGCCACCGCCTGCTTCATCACGCGTGCCGACTTGACGACCTGCGGCAGAAACATCTTGCCGGCGCCAAAGAGGTCGCCGACGACGTTCATGCCATTCATCAACGGCCCTTCGATGACCGCCAGCGGCGGCTTGCCGGCGGCTGCCAGCGCCGCCCGGCATTCTTCGGTGTCGGCGACGACGAAGTCGTTGTTGCCCTTGACCAGCGCGTGCGTCAGCCGCTGTTCGACCGGCAGTTCGCGCCAGCTGAGATCGGGGCCGGTATCTTTGGCCTTGCCCTCCTTGACCGTCAGCGCAAACTCGACCAGCGCTTCACCAGCTTCCGGGTTGCGGTTGAGGACGACGTCCTCGACCTTGTCGCGCAGCGCCGGGTCAAGGTCGTCGTAGACGCCCAGCATGCCGGCGTTGACGATGCCCATTGACAGCCCGGCCCTGACCGCGTGATACAGGAAGACGGTGTGGATCGCCTCGCGCACGGCGTCGTTGCCGCGGAACGAGAAGGAGACGTTGGAAACGCCCCCGGAAATCTGCGCGCCCGGCAGATTGGCGCGGATCCACTTGCACGCCTCGATGAAATCGACGGCGTAGTTGTTGTGCTCTTCGATGCCGGTGGCGATGGCAAAAATATTCGGATCGAAGATGATGTCCGTGGCCGGGAAAGCCGCCTGCTCGGTGAGCAGCTGGTAGGCGCGCGCGCAGATTTGCGTCTTGCGCGCGAAGGTGTCGGCCTGGCCGCTTTCGTCGAAAGCCATCACCACCACGGCGGCGCCATAGCGGCGCGCCAATCGTGCCTGCTGCAGGAACGCCTCCTCGCCTTCCTTCATCGAGATCGAGTTGACGATGCCCTTGCCCTGGATGCACTTTAGGCCGGCTTCGATGACTTGCCATTTCGACGAGTCGATCATGATCGGCACGCGCGAGATGTCGGGTTCGCTGGCGATCAGCTTCAGGAAGCGATCCATCGCCGCCTGCGAGTCGAGCATCGCCTCGTCCATGTTGATGTCGATCACCTGCGCGCCATTTTCGACCTGCTGGCGGGCGACCGCCAGCGCGTCGTCGAAGCGGCCTTCGAGAATCATCCGCGCAAAGGCCTTCGAACCGGTGACGTTGGTCCGCTCGCCGACGTTGACGAACAGCGAGTCCGGGCCGACGTTGAACGGTTCGAGACCCGACAGGCGCAGTTTGCTTTCGAGTTTTGGCCTGGCGCGCGGCTTGACGCCGGCGACGCCGCGGGCGATCGCCGCGATGTGTTCGGGCGACGTGCCGCAGCAACCACCGACGATGTTCACAAAGCCCTGGCGGGCCCAGTCGGAAACTTCCGCAGCGAGTTGTGCGGGCGTTTCGTCGTAGCCGCCGAAAGCGTTCGGCAGGCCGGCGTTGGGATGCGCCGAAATGAAGCAATCGCAAAGGCGCGACAACTCTTCGACGTACTGCCGCAACTCGACCGCACCGAGTGCGCAGTTGAGGCCGAAGCTCAGCGGCCGCACATGGTTCAGCGAGTTCCAGAAAGCCTCGGCCGTCTGCCCGGACAAGGTGCGGCCGGAAGCGTCGGTGATCGTTCCGGAAATCATCAGCGGCCAGCGCCGCCCGATCTGTTCGAAGTACTGCTCGACGGCAAACAACGCCGCCTTGGCGTTCAGCGTATCGAAAACGGTCTCGACCAGGACGATGTCGGCACCACCCTCGCACAGCCCGCGCACCGCTTCGAGGTAGGTGGCGACGAGTTCGTCGAAACTGGTATTGCGATAGCCGGGGTCGTTGACGTCGGGCGACAGCGACGCCGTCCGCGAGGTCGGTCCGAGCACGCCGGCGACAAAACGCGGCTTGGCCGGGTCGCGTGCGGTGAATTCGTCACACACCGAGCGCGCCAGTTGCGCGCCGGCGAAATTCAACTCGTGGACGATCTCTTGCAGGTGGTAATCGGCCTGCGAGACGCTGGTCGAGTTGAAGGTGTTGGTTTCGACGATGTCGGCGCCGGCCGCGAGATACTCGGCGTGGATCGCGCGGATTAGCTCGGGCCGGGTCAGCAGCAACAGGTCGTTGTTGCCTTTCAGGTCGTGCGCGTGCGTGGCGAAGCGGCTGCCGCGGTAGTCGGCCTCCTGCAGGCCGTGGCGCTGGATCATGGTGCCCATGGCACCGTCGAGAACGAGGATGTTCCGTTCGAGGCAGGTTGTCAGTTCGGCGGTACGGTCAGGCTGCATGCTGGTCCCTACTGGTTTGGTGCGCGGCTGCAAAACAAAAAAACCCGTCGGCGCAAAGCTCGACGGGTCTTGGTGTGGGCCTCGCTTTAGCGGAATTTTTAACGCGCCCGCAATCTGTCTACGTCAAATCGGCGCGAACCCGGCGCTCAAGCTCGGGCAGGAGGGCAAATCTACCTGCCCGAGATAGGCTTGTCAAGCCAGGCCAGGCCGCCATGGGCGAGCGTTCGTCGGAGCAGCAGGGCGCATCGGACGACGCGCGGGTTTGCCCGCGCTGGCGGTGTTGACGTACAGTGAGCGCCCCGCGTGCCGCGACCGCGGCGTCGGCAACGTTTTCCTCGACACTCTATCGGCATGCGCTGGAACCACTGGTCTTCCGAAAGCATCGGCGTCGCCCTGGCGATCCTGGCCGCTTTCGGCTTCTCGTTCAAGGCGATTTTCGTCAAGCTCGCCTACGCCGTGCCGCAGGCGGTGCCGGTCGACGCGGTGACGCTGCTGTCGCTGCGGATGTGGTTTGCGTTGCCCTTCTTCGTGCTCATCGGCCTGCACGCCAGCCGTTCGGCACCGCCGCTGTCGCGCGGCGACTGGCTGACGCTCTCCTCGCTCGGGCTGCTCGGTTACTACGGTGCGAGCATTCTCGACTTCATCGGCCTGGGTTATATCAGTGCCGGCCTCGAACGGCTGATCCTGTTTACCTATCCGACCTTGACGGTGCTCATCGGCGTGCTGTTCATGGGCAAGACGCTGCAGCGGCGCGAAATCGCGGCGCTGTTCTTGTCGTACGCCGGGATCGGCCTGGTCTTCTTCCATGACCTCGAATTTTCCGGGGAAAGCCGCGCGGTATTGCTCGGTTCGGCCTTTGTTTTCGCCTCGTCGCTGTCTTACGCGCTGTATCTGGCAGGCAGCGGAGCGATGATCCAGCGCCTCGGTTCGGCGCGCTTCACGGCGCTGGCGATGCTCATCTCGACGCTGGCCACGCAGCTCCACTTCCTGGTCACGCAACCGCTGTCGGCGCTGCGCCAGCCGCTGCCAATCTACGCCTACGGCGCCGCCATGGCGCTGTTGTCGACGGTGCTGCCGGTTTTCCTGCAATCGGCAGCGATCCGCCGCATTGGTGCCAGTCGCTCGGTGATGATCGGTACCCTGGGGCCGATGCTGACCATCGTCTTCGCCTGGTGGCTGCTCGACGAACCACTGTCGTCGGGCCAAATGGCCGGCGCCGTGCTGGTCCTGGCCGGGGTGTGGCTGACGTCTCGACGACGCTGAGCGGGCGCCACCGCGGCGCTCCGGCAGCGCCTCGCGGCAACTCTAGTGTTTAATTGCATAGATTAACGATAGTATTCCGCAGCTGCGCGCCCTTGACCTCTCGCTTTCGCCAGGCGAATGGGGCGGCGTTCTGGTTGTAAGCCGCGGTGAAGCTGTGAATGGCGGCAACGAGTTGATCCAGGCTCGAGAAGCTGGCGTTTCTCAGGGTCTTGCGCTGGAAGATGCCGAACCAAATCTCCACTTGGTTTAGCCAACTGGCGCTGGTGGGCGTGAAGTGAAAGGTGACGTTGGGGTGAGCGGCGAGCCACTCGTCGTTTTTCTTGTGCGTGTTGAGGTTGTCCAAGATGACGTGGATCTCACGGTCGACGGGTTCATCAGCGATGGTCTCCTCCATGAAGGCCTGGAAATCAGCGCGCTTCTTGGTTAGGGTAGTCTTGCCTCGAATGACGCCGGTGGCCACTTCGAGGGCGGCGAACAGGTTGACCGTGCCATGGCGTTTGTAGGTGCTTTTCAGTCCCTGAACCACCTTTCCGCTACTGGTTTGGACATAGCCGCGCCGACGCTCCAGAGCCTGGATCGAGGGTTTCTCGTCGACGCTCAGGACCAGCGCGTTTTCAGGTGGGTTAAGGTACAACCCGATGACATCCGCTGCTTTGGCGGCGAACTCTGGGTCCGTGCTCACGCACCAGGAGCGATGCCGCTGCAGCTGGATGCCCTCCCGACGCAACACGCGCCACACGGCATCGTCCGATACTTCCAGCGCCTTCGCCAGCGAACCACCATCCCAACTTGCCATACCTTCCGGCGGTGTCCGTTCGAGTTGCGCCAGAATGCGGTCACGCAGATCCTGCCCGTACTTCGCCGGCTTGCCCGGCCGCGCAGCATCACGCAAGCCCGACAAACCATGCTCGGCAAAGCGCCGACGCCACAGCCCCACCGTGTTCGCACGTACGCCAACTGCGCGGGCAACCTCGTCGTTTCGCAGACCCTCCAAACAACCCAGCACGATTCTCGCTCGCTCGGCCAAGCGAACCTCGCCACTGCGACTCCGTGACATACGCTCCAATTCCTCCTTCACCTCCGCTGTGCAAGACAGCGCCACCGCCACACGTCCCACCACATCTCCTCCACCACGAAGCAATGGAGAAGCATGATAGTTACTACCGGTTAATAATGCAATTAGACACTAGCGGACGATGCAATTTTCCTTGAGGAAGGCCAGCGCCGCGTCAAGCGAGGTATCGGCCGGGTCCGTCAGCGCGTCCTCGGCTTCCGCGAATACTTCGTCCCACAGCGCCGCCAGGTCGGCTTGCAGATGGTGGGGTGCGAAGGCCTGGATGAAGGAAAGTACCGGTTGACGCTGCAGCCCGTCGGCGCGCACCTTGCGGATCACGGCGCGCGCCGCCGCTTTGCTCAACGCCGGTTTTGCTGGCGTCGCGGCGGCGAGGCAGACGAAGATCGTCAGCAACGAGTTGTCGTCGATCTTCCCGCCGGTAATCTTCTGCCAGTCGGCCGACACCGCGGTGTCGAACAGACTGGCGTCCTCGGGGCCGAAATCGCGCAGGAAGTACAGTGGCTCGAGCACCGGGATGAGCGCGTTCAGCGCCTGCGAGCGGTCGAGAATCTTCGGCAGGTCCTCGCTTTCGACTTTTCTCAGTTCGCGCGTGGCGACTTCGTGGTAGGCCGGCGGCAGCGCCTCGAAGACCTTGGCGATGCGCTTGCGGCCGGTGCCGGCGACACCCTTCTTGCGGATTGTTTCAACGATGGCGACGAAGTCGGCAGGATTGGGTAGCGAAACAGCGGCGCTGCCGCTCAAATGCAGCAGCATCGCGGTACGGATGATCGACTCGACGGCGACGGTCGAAATCTCGGCAGGCGGCAACCCGAGGCCGTCGGCAAACCACAGCGCGGCAGAAACCGTCAGTTGATCCGCTTGCCGCTGTTCAAGAGCCTGCCGGTACTCGGCGTGGCTCTTCAGCGACCAGTCGGCCAGAAAGGACTTCTGCGACTGGTTGACGAGGATGCCGAAGGAAGTGTCCTCGGGCATCGCCCAGAGCTTCTTGAGGAGCTCCGAGCCACCACGTGAATGCGACAGAAAGCTGTTGTCACGCAGCGACCGTGTCGCTTTTTCGACGTCACCGCCACTGTATTCTTCGAGGAACAGGCTGACCAGAGCGACGATCCGGGCGCGCGCCTCGTCGATATTCGGCCGCAGGTACTGGGTGCCGAAGTATTCGGCGATCTGCACCATTCCCTTGGCGCCGTCGGTGACGATGTTGGCGATGATTTCGTCGTCAAGGACGCCGCTGCGCACGCCACAAGCGAACGCTCTCTCGAAAAATGGCCGATCGTCGAAAACGGCAAGCTGGCGAAGTTCATCGGCCATGGGGGCTGGGCTGTCTTGACGCGAAAGTCGGGTCGCTAACAATTTGGGCCGTGATCGACGATCTACAGCGCCGACTCTTCTTCGGGCTCACCCGGCGGTCGGCGCTGCTCGTTGGCGCGAACAGGCGTTTCTTCCTCGTCGGGTTCCGCCGCCCGGGCGCGTGCCCGCAAGATCATCAGGACGTCACGGAAGATCTCCGGATGCTCATAGCGCAGCGTCCAGGTCATTTGCATCCAGTCCTGATCGCTGACCTCGCTTTGGCTGAGGAAGGGGCGATTGGCGTCGGGGTCGGCGAGCTCATCGAGCCGCTCGTCGTCGCTCAACTCGGCGGCGGCTTCGTCGCCGTCGTCGAAATAGCCAAAAGTCCCGGTCCGGAAGAAATGCTCGACGATTTCGGCGCGTTCGCTGAGGTAATCGGCGAGCGTTTCGCAACCGCCGTCGACGGCACCGATGGCCTCGATAAACTCGCCGGGGTCGCTATCGGCGCGGAAGACGACCGCGTTGATCGTCGCCTGCAGACGCTCGTGACTGGCGTCGCCGTAGCGCCGCTCGAGGATGATCGCCCGGGCGAACTGCGTCGGCGAGACCAGCAGGCCGACCACCGACTCCTTCGACGAATCGAAGTCACGGAGGATCGCCAGCAGGTCTTTGGCCGCGAAATCTTCAAGGGCGACGACCAGAGCGCCGTCGCCGTCGCTCTCGACCAGCGAGGTCAACGCGGCTTCGGCGCCAACGATGTCGCCAAGGCTGATCAGTTTCTCTGCTTTCACGAGGACCGAACGGCTCATCAGTTATCTCCGGAATTACGGTCTTTGCGGTCAAAACCCTGCTCGGCGAGCCAGTCGGCGCCGGCTTCTTCGAGATCGACGTCGTCGCCGTCAACATCGGCGTCGAAATCTTCATCGCCGTGGTCGTCGCGCTGCCGCCGCTCGCCGCTTTCCGGCGACGCGCCGGCACGGCCGTGCAGGTACTCCAGACAAGCGGTAACGACCAGGAAGCGTTCGCCGTTGGCGTCCGTGAGAACCACCTTGGCCAACTCGGCGGCCCACGGTTCCAGGTGCACCGATTCGAGTACCGTCGCCCACTCCGGCAGATCTTCGGGATCCTGCGCGAGCAGGTCGATCATTACTTCCGGCCGGGCAAATTGCATGCCGCCGTGGAAGGCGACGGCAACCATTTCCGGATTGCACTCGATCATCACCAGCAGTTCGGGGACCTGGCTGCGCTTCAGCCGCAGTCGTTTCGCCAGGACATCTTTTCCGGCGGAGTCGGTCATCAGGTCATCGAGCTCGGCCGCATAAGCGGAGTCGAGCTCTTCAAAGAACGGCGACAGCCTCAAGGCAATACTCCTTCCAGATAGGTTTTCCAGATCTCGCGCGCTGTTTCCAGCGGCTTGTCGAGCAGGTTGCGGCGTCGATTCTCGTCGTAATCGTGTCGTCTATTGACGTCGGCGAGCGTTTCATACGCTTCCTGAATGTCGCGGAAGCGGTCGGCGGCGTCGACCGCCGCGTTGCGGTCAGGGTGCAGCTGCGCGGCTTTCCGGCGATACGCCTGCTTCAGCTCGGCGCCGGAAATATCGCTGGCCACGCCCAGCACGGCGTAGTAGTCCTTCATGCGTCCTCGTCGGGTGATTGCCGCTGACTCTCGCCGCTGCCGCGGCGCGAGCGGCCGTGACCGGAAACGGCGCAATTCTAGCCCGGCCGGAGGGTGAATGGGGAGTCCCCGCACAAGGACCCGCTCACCACTTTCCGCCCGGCCGGATCAGTTACTTCTTTTTCTGCGGAGCGCGCGCCGCCGCGGCCAGCGCGGCGCGCGCCCAGGGCAGCATCTCCTGCGCGCTTTCCATCGCCTCCTCGGGTACCGTCCAGTAGTTCATGGTCTCGTTGCGACCATCCTTGTAGCTGATGCGCAGCGGCTCGCCGCCAACGGCTTCGAAGGTTGCCGCGCTCTGGGCGTCGGCTTTGAGGTAGAGGACGTCTTTGGCGACGATCGCAAAGAAGACGTCGTCGCAGTAAATTCCCCAGCCGCCGAACATCGCCCTGACGCGCAAGGCGCCCAGCGACGCAAAAAGTTCGAGGGCGTAGCGCACGATTACCGGTAGCTCGCGTTCAGCCATGTCATTGAGCCTATGAAAGTCGGAGACGCTGCCATATGGTGCTGGTCAACGCGTCCTGGTTGAGAGTGTAGAAGTGCAGGCCCGGCGCGCCGCCGGCCAGCAGCTTTTCGCATAGCGCGGTCACCACGTCGAGACCGAAAGCGCGGATCGACGCACTGTCGTCGCCGTAGCCTTCCAGCCTCTTGCGCATCCAGCGCGGTATTTCGGCGCCGCAGTTGTCCGAGAAGCGCGCCAGGCTGCTGTAGCTGCCGATCGGCATGATCCCCGGCACGATCGGCACGTCGATGCCGATTGCCTGGCACTGATCGACGAAGTGTGCGTAGGCGTCGAAGTTGTAGAAATACTGGGTGATCGCCGAATTGGCGCCGGCGTCGAGCTTGCGTTTGAGCGCCAGCAGATCGTCGTGCGTGCTCTTCGCTTGCGGGTGGTATTCGGGGTAGGCGGCGACCTCGATGTTGAACCAGTCGCCGGTCTCGGCACGGATGAACTCGACCAGCTCGTTGGCGTAGCGGAAGGTGCCGGCTCTGGCCATCCCCGACGGCAGGTCACCACGCAAGGCGACGAGGTGCCGGATGTCGTGCGCACGATACTGTTCGAGGATGCTGCGAATGCTCTCGCGCGTCGATCCGATGCACGACAGGTGTGGCGCCGCCTGGTGGCCCTCGCGCTGGATTTCGAGCACCGTTTCGAGCGTACGGTCACGCGTCGAACCGCCAGCGCCAAAGGTCACCGAAAAGAACTTGGGCTTGAGCAGCGCCATGCGCGCGCGCGCGGCGCGCAGCTTGGCCGCACCCTCGGGCGTCTGCGGTGGAAACAGCTCCAGGCTGAAGCTGGGATTGTGGTGGGTCATGAGGGGACTATTTCTGGCCTTTGCGTTCGGCCAACAGTGAGGAAAGTAGCGACGAGAAAACGCTGTACAGAATGGCGCCAAAGACCCCTGGCCAGAAGCCGCTGACGACGAAACCCTCGAGCAGCGAACCCGCCAGCCAGAACATCAGGCCATTCAGGACGAAGAGAAAGAGTCCCAGCGTCAGCAGCGTGACCGGCAGGGTCAGCAGCAGCAACACGGGTCGCAAGACGGCGTTCACCAGCCCCAACAGCAGCGCCGCGACCATTGCCGCGCTGAATGACGCGACCGCTATCGAGGCCGGCATCAGGTAGGCGACGGCGAGCAGCGCGCAGGCGTTGAGTAGCCAGAGAACAATCAGCCGCATCACGACCCCCGGTCACGGCATCAGTAGCGATAGTGCTCGGGCTTGTACGGGCCCTCTTTCGGGACGCCGATGTAAGCCGCTTGCGCGTCAGAGAGTTCGCTGAGCTGCGAGTTGAGCTTCTTGAGCTGCAGACGGGCGACCTTCTCGTCGAGATGTTTGGGCAGCGTATAGACGCCGATCGGGTAATCGACGGTGCGCGTGAACAATTCGATCTGGGCGATGGTCTGGTTGGCGAACGACGAACTCATCACGTACGACGGGTGCCCGGTGCCGCAACCCAGGTTGACCAGGCGACCCTTGGCCAGCAGGATGATCCGCTTGCCGTCGGGGAAGATCACGTGATCGACCTGCGGCTTGATCTCTTCCCAGGCGTAGCCCTCGACCGAGGCGACGTCGATTTCGTTGTCGAAGTGCCCGATGTTGCAGACGATCGCCTGATCCTTCATCTTCGCCATGTGGTCATGGTCGATGACGTGGTAGTTGCCGGTGCAGGTGACGAAAATGTCAGCTTTGTCGGCCGCGTACTCCATGGTCACGACGCGGTAGCCTTCCATCGCCGCCTGCAGCGCGCAGATCGGATCGACCTCGGTGACCCAGACCTGTGCCGAGAGCGCACGCATCGCTTGCGCCGACCCCTTGCCGACGTCGCCGTAACCGGCGATCAAGGCGACCTTGCCGGCGATCATCACGTCGGTGGCGCGCTTGATACCGTCGACCAGCGACTCGCGGCAGCCATAGAGGTTGTCGAACTTGGACTTGGTGACCGAGTCGTTGACGTTGATCGCCGGGAACTTGAGCTCGCCTCTGGCGTGCATCTGATAGAGGCGATGGACGCCGGTCGTCGTTTCTTCGGTGACGCCCTTGACCGCCGCCAGCCGCACCGAGTACCAGCCGGGATCGCTGGCCAGCTTGGCCTTGATCGCCGCGAACAGCAGCGTTTCCTCTTCCGACGTCGGCTTGGCGAGCACCGAGGGATCGCTTTCGGCTTTGGCGCCAAGGTGCAGGAGCAGCGTCGCGTCACCGCCATCGTCTAGGATCATGTTGCTGTAGCCGCCGTCGGGCCAGTCGAAAATGCGGTGCGTGTAATCCCAGTACGCGGCCAGCGACTCGCCCTTGACGGCGAAAACCGGCGTTCCCGACGCGGCGATCGCCGCGGCTGCGTGGTCCTGCGTCGAGAAGATGTTGCACGACGCCCAGCGTACGTCGGCACCGAGCGCGGTCAGCGTCTCGATCAACACGGCGGTCTGGATGGTCATGTGCAGTGAGCCGGTGATGCGCGCTCCCTGCAGTGGCTTGCTGGCGGCGAATTCGTCGCGAATCGCCAGCAGCCCGGGCATTTCGGTTTCGGCGATGCGAATTTCCTTGCGGCCCCAGTCGGCGAGGGCAAGGTCGGCAACGACGTAATCTTGAGTTTGGTGGCTAGTATCCAGCACGGTAGGCTCCTTCAGAACTTTGGCCAGGACGGGAAGCCGTGTGCGCCTGCTGAAGGACTTCAGCCTGGGCCCACCCATCTTCCCATGCCTGGCATGGGTTGGTTGGATGAGCGCCGTTTGATGAATCCGAGCCTGAAACTGTCGATCGACAGCCCTGCAGCGCCCCTCGGATTGAGCGGCGATTATACCCTGACTCCGGCGATCGCCTCAATACGCCAGCGAGTCGTAGGTGCTCCTGCTCCCGCGGACCTCGACGCTGACCTGGTTGGGAGCGCAGATGGCGATTTCGCCGGGACGTGCCAGCCAACCCTGGCGGACGCAGTATTGGCGAGGACCCGGATCGGATGCGACGCGGACGCGACCTTTGTCCACCACCACCGTCGTCGCGCCAAGCGGACCGGGAACTTCGAGCCGGCGATTGCGCGACAGGTCGAGTTCGGCGAACAACTCGCCGCCACGACGGACCAGGGCTTTTTCTGCCACACCCGCCTGCCAGGCCAGCGGCACGGCCAGCGCACAGAGCAGCACGCCCAGCGCCACCAGCAGCCAATCGCCGGGCTTGAGCAGCCCGAGCCAGCGCATTACGCGCTGCCGATGGCAACCATCGCCGGTGGCGGCAACTCCCGGTGCCGCACCAGCACGCGTGCGCAACTACGAAACTCGCGCCCCAGGCGCTCGGCAAGGTAGACCGAGCGATGCTGGCCACCCGTGCAACCAATCCCGACGGTCAGGTAATTGCGGCTGTCGCGGACGTACGCCGGCAACCACGCATGCACGAAGCCGGCAATGTCGGCGCGCATGCGCAGCACTTCGGGTTCGGCCTCGAGAAAGGCGATGACCTGCGCGTCGAGACCGGTCAGCAAGCGCAGGCTCAGTTCATAGTAGGGATTGGGGAGACAACGGACGTCGAAAACCAGGTCGGCGTCGAGGGGGATGCCGTTTTTGAAACCGAAGGATTCAAAGAGCAGCGTCAAGCCGCCCTGCCCGGAATCGGCAAAAGCATCGGTGGCGACAAACTGCCGGACCCATTCGCGCAAAGCGCCGGGCTTGAGCGCGGTGGTATCCATGTGGTGACCGAGTGCGGCCAGGCCAGCCAGGTGAACGCGCTCTTCGCTGATCGCTTCGGTCAGCGTCAGGCGAGCACTGGCCAGCGGATGTCGGCGGCGCGTTTCGGAGTAGCGCTTGATCAGCGTGTCATCCTGCGCGTCGAGAAACAGAATCTGCAGTTCGACGCCGCTGTCGCGCAGCGCGTCGAGTTGCGGCGGCAGCGTCGTCAGGCTGTCGCCACTGCGACTGTCGATCACCACGCCGACCTGGTGGTGACCCTGCTGATCGAGTTGCCCGACAAGCTGCTGCAACAACGGTGACGGCAGGTTGTCGACGCAATAGTAATCGGCGTCCTCAAGCACTTTGAGGGCGATCGATTTCCCGGAGCCGGAGAGGCCGCTGATGATAACGAGGTGCATGCGGGCAAGAATAACGGATGCCTGCCTCCACGAGCAAGTCACTCTGGCATACACTGAACACCCCAAGTTTTCAGAGCAAGCCCATCATGGTTCCTTTGAAGCTCCCTTTTCTCGCCGACCTTGCCGCCATCCGGCGCGACATTCACGCCCACCCCGAGCTCGCCTTCAATGAACGGCGAACCGCCGATCTGGTCGCCCGCGAACTCAGCGACTGCGGCCTGCAGGTGCATCGTGGCCTGGCCCGGACGGGCGTCGTCGCGACCCTGCGCAAGGGCAAGGGTGCGCGGGCGATCGGGCTGCGCGCCGACATGGATGCGCTGCCGCTGGCGGAAAAGAACGACTTCCCGCACCGCTCGACGACCGCCGGCCTGATGCACGCGTGTGGTCACGACGGCCACACGGCGATCCTGCTCGGCGCTGCGCGCTACATGGCCGAGCACCGCGATGAGCTCGATATCGACGGCAGCGTGCACTTCATCTTCCAGCCTGCCGAAGAGTCCGAGGGTGGCGCTGCGGTGATGATTGCCGATGGCCTGTTCGAAAAGTTCCCGGTCGACGCCGTCTTCGGCCTGCACAACTGGCCAGGCATCCCGGTCGGTGAAATGGCGGTGATGCCGGGGCCGGTGATGGCCGGGACCTGCGCCTTCGAGATTTTTGTACACGGCCAGGGTTGCCATGCGGCGATGCCGCATCAGGGCGTCGATACGCTGCTCGTCAGCAGCCAACTGGTGCTGGCGCTGCAGACCGTCGTCGCCCGCAACGTGCACCCCTGCGAGTCGGCGGTGGTCAGCGTCACGCAGATGCACGGCGGCGAAGCGTGGAACATCATCCCCGACGACGCCGTCCTGCGCGGCACCATCCGCTGCTTCACCGGCGAAACGCAGACGCTGGTCGAGGCCGCCGTCGAGCGGCTGTGCCGCGGCATCGGCAGCGCTTTCGGCGCCCAGATCTCGGTGCGTTTCGATCATCGCTATCCGCCGACGGTCAACAGCGCCGCCGAAACCGAAGTCTGTCGCGGCGTCGTCCGCCAGCTGCTCGGCGCCGACAAGCTGCGCGACCAGGAACTGCCGTCGATGGGCGCCGAGGATTTCGCGTACATGCTTGGCGAAAAACCGGGCTGCTACGTCTGGCTGGGCAATGGTCCCGGCAGCGGCGGCTGCACGCTGCACAACCCGCACTACGACTTCAACGACGAGATTCTGCCGATCGGCGTCAGCTACTGGGTCAGGCTCGCCGAAACCATTCTCGGCGCCGGCTCGGCAAACGCCCCAGCCTGAGGCGAGCAACAGCCCGCGTCCGTCTCGAGGATGCCCCCGGAACGGCGCCCCGGTTCGCCGCGCGAGTCCACCGCGGCGCCGCGCTTGGGCTATAATCGCCGCCTGCAGCGCCGCCGTCCCCGCCCCCGTAGCATGAAGGTCGTGCAGTTGATTTGTAATCATCAGGTGTTGGTTCGATTCCGACCGGGGGCACCAACCGGCACTCCAAGGTAGTCCGCAGCAGTCCATAGAACCCGCCCAAGTGCGGGTTTTTTATTGCTTTTTTGTCCATTGCCGGGAAACTTGATCGCATTGCATCCGGATTCCAGCAGGGGTAACTGCCCGTGCTGCTGGGGTAACTTTCAGGCGCGTAAGCGAATTCAGATCATGGTGCCCGCCATGCCACTGACCGATACCACCGCACGCAACGCCAAGCCCGTCACCCTCAACTGACGTGAGCTGGTGAAAGCCACGGCATCTGTCACGAAGGTGAATTGCGCTTCCGAGCCAGGTATTACGCGCCAGTGGAAAACAAGGGCACGTGTGCAGGGCCTCCGCACTCGGCTGTCATAGCGGTGTGAGGCCCAGCATCGTCATCCGGACATCGTCATCCCAAGCAGCTCCTTTGCGCTTCAAGCGTAAGCTGGCTTTAGTCTTGTCGGTCGTATCCAGACGAATCAGGTTGAGAACGATTTTCTTCAAGAGGGAGAGGTTCTGTGGGGCGTTGTCCTTGCGTACAGTGCTGGCATCTTCACGAAAGCTGACGTCGAGCACCCAGTGAAGGCGGTTTTCTACGCCCCAATGGCCTCGCACCGCGGCCGCCAGCTCTTCGGCGGTCAAGGCACGAGAACTGATGTAGTAGCGTCGCTCGAAGTTCGATTCCTTGTTGCCAACCTTGCGCAGGGAGTCGACCAGGCCGATCGTCTGGCACTTCGGCCAATCGGCCAGATCAACGAGTCCTTGCGCAGGCAAGACCGAGGCGATCTGTCCGACGATTCGACCATGGGACTTGCGGGCCTGACGGTGGCGATCAACGGCCTCGGATTGATACTGGTCGATGAACTCGGTCTCGATGGCTTCCAGCAACGTCGGCTGGTTGCCTTTGACCGCCAGCAGGTAGTCGCCGCCTTGATCCGTGATCTGCCGGGCGATAGTTTTCTGGCAGCCCATGGCGTCGATGGTGACCAGCAACCCATTGATATACAGTGCCTTGAGCAGTTCCGGGATGGCGGTGATCTCATTACTCTTGCTGGCGACCTTTTCCTGACCGAGGACAATACCCAATTCCGTAGCGAAGGCGCTGACCATGTGAATCGCGGTTTCGCCACCACTGCCGGAACCTCGCACCGTCTTGCCATCGAACGCGACGCTGCCTCGCAAGGCGCCGACCACCCCGGCCACCCAGCGGCGAAACGCGACCTCAAATTGCTTCGGGTCAAGCGCTCGGAACACCCGCAGAAACGTCTCCGTGGAGGGAACCCCGTTCTTGAGCACCAGGAATTCACGCAGCCATTTTTCCTTCCGGCGCCCCCAATAGGCGATGTCTTCGATGGTGTCACAATCCGAGAGTACCCCTGCCATGGCAATCACCAAAATCTCCTGAAAGTCATGCAGCGTTCCATTGCTGGGTCTGCGCGGGTCGTCCACTTCCCTCAAGCAGCACATCAGGCTCACTCCCGTCGTCACAGTCATTTCGGTTGTCCAAAAGACGAGAGTAGACCTGATTTCAGTAGGGTTTACAAGTGGTTGTCATAAGCTCGTGAATTTTAACGATTTTCCGCTGATCGAGTATGACAATAAACACTATGCTATCCGAGTGCGGAGGCCCTGGGCACGTGTGCCAGGTGATGCGCAATCCGGTCGAGTGCTTGCGTGCTGTAACCCAGGTCGCGGCGTGAGGCGTGCCAGGCGGTGATGATTTCGTCGCTGGCCTGCTCGATACGATCTGCCATCCGCCTCTCGTCTTCGCCAATCTTCCGCGCGAGACGCAGAAAGGATTCGCGAGTGACGTCCTGCCAGCGCTTTGAGCGCGCGAGGTTAAGCGCCAGCTGGTCGTCGGCTTGGTACTGAATGGTCGAAACGAAGTCGTAAGCGGGTGAAAGTCTGGCGTTGACGCCGTCAGGGTAGATCAGGCTCCAGTTCTTCAGGTGAGCATCACCGTTACCGGAAGCGACGACGAAAAGCAGCCGCCGGATGAATTGGTCCAGCTCGGATTCTCCGGCGAGCTTGTAGACCAGGTTGGCCAGCGTTTCATAGTTGTGCTTGTCGTATTTCTGCTCGGGGTAAAGGTCAAGAATCTGCGCGAAGTCCTCGATGTGAACGCGCTTGCCCGCTGATGGGCGGTCGAAGCGGCGGACAGCCAGAGCCGTTTGCCCTGCGCCGACTGTACTGGCTTCGGCTGGCAGGCCGGAAATCTCCGCCAGCGGAATCAACCGGATTTCCGGAATCGTGATACCGCTGGCCTCTGCCCAGCGCATCGTTGCATACTCGTTCTCGGATACATTGGGAAAATGGCTGCCCGGCAACTTGACGATCCAGTCGCCACCGGTTCCGCTGACCGGGATGGTCATTCCGCGTCCTTCGCGAAGCGCCGAAAACTTGAGTTGCACTCCCGCCAGCGAGAAATGCCAGTCGCCCTCGCCCGAGTGCTCGTCGGTTCCCGGCAGGGCTGTTCCGGCGGGTTCCGCGCTCGCCTCGTCGGCGACGATGCGCACGGCGCCGGGCAAGTCCTCTCCCAGGTGATGGAGGAGGAAGAACTCGCGAGAGACCGCAACCCCGGCCTGGCGGGCAATCAAATCACGCAGGGCGCCTTCTGGCAGCAGGTTGGAAAACCACGGCGGCGTGCGCTGCCGCGAGGAATGCACGTGGTCCGGATCGTCGAGAAACTGCTGTCCGAGGATCGGCCGCGGATAAGCGTTCTTGTACGACTCGAGCAACCTGAACTCGCAACGCTCGTTGTGCGTCAGGTTCAGTTGACCGACCGGGGTGCCGTTGAGCCATACGCCAAGATGATGTTCCATTCAGAGCGCCTCGTCGTCGATTATCAGCGACGCGATGCTCGGCCGATCGGGCTCGTCCCAGCGGCCATGGCGGTCGAAGAAAGCCCGTACCAGCGGCTGCAGCCACTCGGCGCGCTGCTTCAGGAAAGCGACGCTATCGCCGTCGTCGAGGAGCTGTCGCGCTGCTTCGCTGATGCCGTGCGACAGCAGCAGGCGCGAATCGGTGGTGCTAGTCAGCAAGCGCCGTACCCCCCCTTTGTGCGGCGGATGGAAGAGTCGGTTGGCCGCCGACTGCAGGTACGGTTCATTTTCGCCGCGACGCAGCGAAAAAATCTGCAGCAACGGTGACGAGTCGTGAACCGACGGTAGCAGACGCATAAGTTGCCCTGCCGCCAGCCGGTCACCTGTCAACAGGTTGCGTGGTTCGAGGCTGAGCAGGGCAAGGGCCAAGAGCTTGCTGGCCGCGAAACGAAAATTGAAGCGATCGGCGACATCGGGCAGCAGCGATGGCCTTTCCTTGACCATCTCCAGCATGCCATCCACTGATCGTTCCTCGCTCTCCGGGAGAATGCGGGCCAGGACCTTGCGCGTCGATACCGTGTCGCCCTGATGAGCACCGTTGAGCGCGCCGCGCCAGATCCAGCGTGCCAGCAACTCTCGCGATCGAGGCGACGGGTGGGGATGGAGTTGGAAGAACCTGCCCAGGGTGACGAACGCCTGCTTGTAAGGCAGCAGCTCGTAATGCGGGATACCGGCATCGTTCTTGAGGAACAGGACGATCTGGCTGGCGGTGGCAGCCGTCTTCCGGTAAGCCTCCTCGGCTTCGGTGTCAGCCAGGCGTGGCGGTTCGCTGCGCGCGCTTTCGACGACGGGCAAGCCGAGCAGAACGCGCAGCAGCCGGTGAAGAATTCTTTCTTCGATTCGCCCGAACTCGAGCTTCTCCAGGTCGGACGAAATCTCGGCGATCGTCGATGGCTGACTCGGAAAGCGCGAGCCATTGAGGGCGTCGAATACATCGGAATCGTCGAGCGACTTGCCGGCCGAATTGATCCGCTTGAAGATGTCGCGCAGGGTGGTTTGGTCGTCACTGCGAACAATGTAGGCGGGGATCTCATATTCGCGCAGGCGCCGCCCCAACTGGATTGCCGTGTCACGCCTTGGCCGACTGCTGGGCTCGGCGGCGTGCTCGAACAGCCATTGCATCAGCTGTTCCGAATCGAGCACGACGGTCATTGGCAGCCAGCGCGAGGGGTCGACAAGACGCTTGCCGATAACCGGCGGAATAACGAAGTCGGCTGCGTCGAGGTCGAAGTAAAGAGCAAACGCATCCTCCTCCGGGTCGGCAGCGAGCAATATCCGGGCGAGCGAGACGATTCGTTGCTGACCATCGACCACCCACAGCGCATTGTCCATCTCGGGAGCGGGCAGGGTGAGCGATCCGATACGACCTTCGCCCGCCGGCGCGGCTGTTTCCCAGAGCAGCAGCGTCCCTACCGGGTAACCCCGATAAAGGCTGTCCAGCAGCAGCTTGGCATTCATGCGGTCCCACTTGAGGGCGCGCTGGAAGCTCGGGATGCGAACCCGACCGCGGGCGACCACGTCGAGCAGGTCCTGGACGCTGAAGGTCCGCGCCTCCGGGCGTCTGTCGAGTAGCGTGCTGGCGGTGCGCTTGGCGGCGGTCGTCATCGAGGTCGTGGTTGGCATGTGCGGGCGATTGTTTCACATGGCCCGCGTTGTTGCACGTCGTCGGTCCTGGAGAAAGGCGGCAGGCGCCGGACGCTGGCCGCTAGCCGCGGGCTGGCGGCGGCCGAGCTTGCAGCCACACGTCGATGCGCCGGCCAGCACGACAGCAGCCGCTATGCCGCACTACGCGCACCGAGTCGACCCGCGCTACTCAAGCCGGCAGACGCCGATACGATGGGTCGCGTATCATCGGCAATCGGAGCGAACGCCGATCAGCCAGGCGCGGCTGAGGATTGAGCAAGCAGCCGCCGAAGCGAATGCGGTGGATCGAAGCGCTTTTTGTTGAACGGTCATCACCAATTGCGCGCTTTCATGGCGCACCGTCGGCCAGGCGCGCTACGCAATGTGGACCCCTCATGGAATCACTGAACTACTCGATCAGCATGGCCGGCACGGCGGCTTTCGCGATCACCGCCGTGCTCGCCGTGGCGCCGCGGGGAATCGACCTCTTCGGCGTCTGCGTGCTGGGCATCGTGACGGCGATCGGCGGCGGCACGCTGCGCGACGTCATCCTGAATGTTCCGGTCTTCTGGGCGGCCGACATGAACTACATCTGGGTCGCGCTGGCGGCCAGTGTCGCCGCCTTCCTGGCGCAGTCGCTATTCACGCGCAAGGAAATGTTCGCCTTGCTGCTGTATATCGACGGCCTTGCCGGCGCTCTCTTTGCGATCCAGGCGGCCGACAAGGTGTTGGCTTTGCAGTTCGGCTTGCCGCTGGCGCCAATTCTCCTGGCGATCATTACCGCGATCGGCGGCGGCCTGATCCGCGACGTCCTGGCTGGGCGCCAGAACCTCTTGATGTCACGCGAGATCTACGCCGTTCCGGTACTCTTCGGGAGCACGCTTTTCGTCGTCGCCATGGCCTACATTCCGCAGCACCGTTCGCTGGCCGGAATCAGCTGCGTTCTCGCCATCTTCGCCTTTCGTGCGGCGGCTATCCACTGGCACTGGTGCATCCCGGACTGCCTGAGCACCGGACCGAAAACGGACTGAGGACCGAGGGCTGAAAACTGACTGCGGCGACCACCCTTGGGCGGCCGAGGCCTTGGTGCAAGCTCAATCGGCGCGCGCGATCTCGACCAGGCAGTCGTAGAAGGTCGCGCCGCCACCCATGTCGGTCAGCGCCTGGCTGGTGACTTCGTTGCAGTTGCGGCCGTCGGGCGAGAGCTTGCGCCACCAGATCGACGTCGCCATGGCGACGCCGGGCCGCGGCCGGTCGCTGACCACGGCGCGCGCCTGGAATTCGCCGCGGCGATTGAAGATGCGCACCGTGACGCCGTCGACGATCGCGCGTGCGGCGGCGTCGCGCGGGTGGAGATAGACGCTCGGCGACTTCTCCTGCGCCAGGAAACGCGGCGAGTTGGCAAAGCTGCTGTTCAGGAAGTTGCGTGCCGGCGGCGTGATCAACGCCAGCGGAAACTCGGCCGCCAGCGGGCTTTGCCGCCATTCACGCGGAGCGATGAAATCGGGCAGCGCGTCGAATCCGGCGCTGGCCATGCTCTCGCTATGGAATTCGCATTTTCCGGACGGCGTCGGGAAGCCGCCCTCGGCGAACGGCGCCGCGCCGCGCGGCAGGTTCAGACGCGCGTGCCCGGCCACTTTGAGCGTCTCCCACGAGACGCCGGCAAGGCGCGGGTCGTCCCAGTCGAATGCCTGCCGGCAGAGGTCTTCATCGCTGTCGGCAAAGCAGGCGTCGTTGAAGCCCATTTGTCGCGCCAGTCGGCGAAACAGTTCGGTATTCGGCACGGCCTCGCCGAGCGGCGCGATCGCCGGCTGATTGACCTGCACGTGCAGGTGTCCGTACGACTTGTGGATGTCGAGCTGCTCCATGTGGCTGGTCGCCGGCAGCAGGATGTCGGCGTAGTCGGCGGTATCGGTCTGGAAGAGGTCATGGACGACGGTGAACAAGTCGTCGCGGGCAAAGCCGCGGACGACCTCGGCCGACTGCGGCGCGATCGCCACCGGGTTGCTGTTGTAAACCAGCAAGGACTTGATCGGCGGCTGTGCGTGCAGCAGGTCGTGACCGATGGTGCTCATGTTGATCGTCCGTGGCGTCGGCGTCGGCATCAGGTCGGGTCGTTCGAGTGCGGCGGTAGCGACCGGGTAGTTGCCCGAACTCGAGAGCAGGATGCCGCCGGCGGGATGGCGCCAGGCGCCGGTCAGCGCCGGCAGGCACGACAGCGTGCGCAGCGCCATGCCGCCGCCGGCGGTACGGTTGATGCCGTAGTTGGTGCGAATCGCCGCCGGACTGGTGCTGCCGTAGGCGTGCGCGAGCTCCTCGACCTCGCCTTCGCCGATGCCGCAGATCGCCGCGACACGCGCCGGCGGGTACTGCCAGGCGCGTTCGCTGAGCGCCTCGAAACCGAGCGTGTAGCGCGCAATGTAGTCGTGGTCGAGCAGCTCGTCGCGGATCAGCACGTGCATCAGGCCGAAGGCCAGCGCGCTGTCGGTGCCCGGCAGCAGCGCGATGTGCTGATGGCACTTGTCGGCGGTTGCCGTGCGGCAGGGGTCGATGGCGACCAGGCGCGCGCCACGCCGCCGGGCTTCCTGCGCCAGACGCCAGAAGTGCAGGTTGGAAACGACGCTGTTGCTGCCCCAGATGATGATCAGCCGCGAATCGACGACGTTCTCGACGTCAAAGCCGACGCTGCCGCCGATCGTCGCACGATAGCCCATCGTGCCGGCGCTGGCGCAGATCGTCCGGTCGAGCTGTGCGGCGCCGAGGCGGTGAAAGAACCGGCGGTCCATCGAACCGTAGCCGAGCAGGCCGGAGTTGCCGGCGTAGCTATAGGGGACGATCGCTTCGGCACCAGCGTCGGCGATGATGCTGCGCCAGCGCTCGGCGATCATCGCCAGCGCCTGTTCCCAGGAAATCCTCTCGAAACGCGCTCCCGGGCCCTTGGCACCGACGCGGCGCTGCGGGTAGAGCAGGCGGTCGGCATGATGGATGCGCTCGGGGTAGAAAGCGACCTTGGTGCATAGCGCGCCGGCGGTCGGCGGATGATCGCCGGCGCCGGCGACCTTGACGACGCGGCCATCGCTGACGGTGACTTCAAGCGCGCAGGTGTCGGGGCAATCGTGCGGACACGCACCGCGCACGGTATGCGTCGTCCCGATGGGGGCAGAAGTGGGCAAGGGCTGGGCCATGGCGTATTCCCGGGCGGTTTTCGATAGCCAAAATGTAGCAGTTTCACGGCGCTTCTGCTGCCGTTCGGCGCGCCACCTGGTCAACGCTTGGCGAGGCGGCCGACGCGGCGCCGGCGGCGAGCGGCTGCCGGAAGAGCCGCTTTCTGACCTATCATTCGCCTGCGGCGAACGCTTCGCCCCCCGATCTCGAGGCAAGGACCATGCCACTGAGCAAACCCTCTCGACCACGCTCGATCTTCGCCCTGCTGCTCGCAGCGACAATCAGCACTGCCCTTGGCGTGCTCGTCGCCGATAGCGTCGCTGCCGCGACAGCGACCAGCACGTCAGCAAAATCACCAACGCCGGCGCCCGCGTGCCTGGCGCCGGCGAGCTGGACGGTGTTGGCCGGTCGGCAGCCGCGGCTGGCGAGTAGCCAGGAGGTCGTCGCCGACGTCGTCGGCCGCGACGTCGTTCTGCTTGGCGAGCAGCATGACGACGCCGATCACCACCGCTGGCAATTGCAGGTCCTCGCCGGCCTGCACGCGCAGCGGCCGGCCATGGTCATCGGCTTCGAGATGTTTCCGCGGCGGCTGCAAGCGGTGCTCGACCGCTGGGTCGCCGGTGAGTTGAGCGTCAAGGACTTCCTCGCGCAGTCGGAGTGGGAAAAGGTCTGGAGTCAGCCGGCCGACTTGTACCTGCCGCTTTTCCACTTTGCGCGGATGAACCGGATTCCGATGCTGGCGCTGAATATCGACCAGGCTCTGACGCGCAAGATCGCCGCCGGCGGCTGGGACGCGATCCCGCTGGCCGAGCGCGAAGGCGTCGGCCAAGCGCTACCGCCGAGCGCCGCGTATCGCAAATTCCTGCGCGAGATCCACGACCAGCACACGAAAATGCGCGCCAAAGCCGGCAAGAAATCCTTTGACGACGCCGCTTTCGCCAACTTCGTCGATTCGCAGCTCGCCTGGGACCGGGCGATGGCCGAGGCACTGGCAAGCCCGCTGGCCAAGCCGCTGGCGTCGGCGGCGAGCGGCACCAGGCCGCTGGTCGTCGGCATCATCGGTAACGGCCACCTGCGCTTCGGCCACGGCGTACCACACCAGCTGCGCGACCTCGGCGTGCCATCGATCGGCGTGCTCCTGCCGATGACCGCCGGCGGCAATTGCGACGAACTGCAACCCGGACTCGCCGACGCGGTCTTCGCCGTGCCGACGATGCCACAGCCGCCGGCCGAGCCACCACGCCTTGGCGTCAGCCTCGATGAGCAGGACGGGCGGATCGTCATTGCCAGCGTCGGCAAGGGCAGCCTGGCCGAGAGCAGCGGTCTGCAGAGCGGCGACCGGATCGTCGAAGTGGCCGGCCAGCCACTGGCCGGCATGTCTTCGCTGTTGCTGGCGATCCGCCAGCAACAGCCGGGAAGCTGGTTGCCGCTGCAGATCGAACGCGCCGGGCAAAAAATCGAAGTGCTCGTCAAGTTCCCGGCGAAGCGATGAACGCACGCGGCTCGGCACCACGCTGGCTGGCGCAGCTGCTGGTGCTGCTGGCGTTGGCGGTGCCTGCCGTGTCGGTCGCTGTGGCTGCCGGCGCCACGGCGGCGACGTCGGATCCGACGCCGGATCTGACGCTCGAAGTCGATCTCGACCCCGCCAGCCGCCGGCTCGGCGTTGTCGCGCTCATCAACCCTGGTGAGCAGAGTTTTCGCTTTTTTCTGCACGAATCGCTGACGATCACCGCGGCCTCCGCCGACGGTCGGCCGCTGACCGTCAGCGCCGCCGGGAGCGACGGCGATTTGCGCGGCTGGCGGCTGCGTTTGCCGACGCCCAACGCGGCCCTGCGCGTCGAATACCAGGGCACACTCCCGGCGCTCGATGCGCGTCTGGACCACCGCGAGGTCCTGCGTCGCCTGCCGCCGATGGCCTCTGTCGACGGTAGCTTCCTGCCCGCTGGCGGCGCCTGGTATCCACAGCCCGGCAAACTCTTCAGCTACCGTGTCAGCGTCAGCGTGCCCGGCGATCAGCGCGCACTGGTCGCCGGCCGTTTGCTGCACGAGGAGCTCCCGACAACGCCAGGCGACCGCTACCGCGCCAGCTTCGCCTTCGCGCAGCCGGCCGACGGCATCGACCTGATGGCCGGCCCGTGGGTCGTTCGCGAGAAGATGATGGCCAGGAGCGGCGCCGAGCCGCTGCGCCTGCGCACCTACTTCACACGCGAGCTCGACGAGATCGCCGGCCTGGCCGACAACTACCTGGACGACAGCGCGGCGTATCTCGCACGCTACGCGCAGGCGATCGGCGCTTATCCGTTCAGCGGCTTCTCGGTCGTCGCCAGCCCGCTGCCGACCGGTTTCGGCATGCCGATGCTGACCTATCTGGGCGCCGAGGTACTCAAGCTGCCGTTCATTCGCGCCACCTCGCTGGGCCATGAAATCGTCCATAACTGGTGGGGCAACGGCGTGTACGTCGACTACGCGAGCGGCAACTGGGCCGAGGGCCTGACCACCTTCATGGCCGACTACGCATACCAGGAGCGCCAATCGGCGGCGGCCGCGCGCGCCATGCGCCTCGGCTGGCTGCGTGACTTCGCGGCGCTGCCGGCCGCCAGCCGGCAAACGCTGACGTCGTTTCGCAGCCGCACGCACAGCGCCGCGGCGGCAGTCGGCTACGGCAAGGCGGCGATGGTTTTCGTGATGCTGCGCGACGTGCTGGGCGCAGCGGACTTCAACAAGGGCTTGCAGACCTTCTGGCGCGAGCAACGCTTTCGCGTCGCCAGCTGGCACGACCTGCAAGGCGCTTTCGAGCAGGCCTCGGGCCGCTCGCTGAGCACTTTCTTCGAGCAGTGGCTGACGCGCGCCGACGCGCCTGCGCTGCAGATCACCGCCGCCGACGCCAGGGCCGTCGACGGCGGCTACGCTTTGGACGTCACCGTCGCGCAGGGCACGCCGCCCTACGCGCTGCGGCTGCCGATCGAGCTGCGCCAGGGCGAGCGCGGCGAAGAGCACGCGCTGGCGCTCGACAAGTCGCGCCAGATGCTCAGGGTGAACACCGGCAGCCTGCCGCAGTCGGCTCTCCTCGACCCCGAACTGCGCCTGTGGCGATTGCTCGACGCCAGCCAATTGCCGCCGATCCTGCGCCAATGGATAGTCGCTCGCCAACCGCGGCTGCTGCACGCGTCGGCCAATCCCGAGGTCCGCCAGGCGGCGACAGCGCTGGCCGGCAGGCTTTTCGAAGTTGCGCCGCGGCAGCTTTCGCTGGCCGATCTCCGCGGCGCAACGACGCCGGTCTTGCTGATCGGCGTGCATGCCGACGTCGACGCCGCTCTGGCGGCGGCGCGGTTGCCGCCACGAGCAGCCGATCCCGGCCGGCGCGGCAGCGCGCAGGTATGGACCATTGCCGAGCAGCCAGGGGCGCCGCCGCTGGCGGTCGTCTCGGCAAGCGACGCTGCCGCCTTGCGGGCACTGCTGCGGCCGCTGCCGCACTACGGCAGCCAGAGCTGGCTGGTTTTCGACGGCAGCCGGGCGCTCGAACGCGGCGTCTGGCCGCTCGTCGAACAGCACGTTCCGGTCAAGCTCTCGCCAGCCAACGCGGCAAGCGGCCAGGCCCGACGCTAAGCGGCCACGCCGAGCGCGTGTGGTCCGTTGTTTTTTGGCCACAGTGACGTCACCCAAGAACGCGCGCGGCGTGCTATCTTCGCGTTTTTTCGTACTGGCGTTCGCGAAATGACTCCTCCTGCCCACGATTCCAGCGCCGTCGCGATCACTCCGGTGCGCGCCCTTCCCGCCAGTCAAACCAGCGCGCGCCGGCGCCGCCTGGTGATGCCCCTTGTCGGCCGCGTCCTCGGCGCGCTGGCGCTGGCGACGCTGGCCGTTCCCGCGGCGATCGCGCAGGGCGCTGCCGCGTCGACCTCGGTGCCGGGCTGGGACGCGCCCGAACCGTGGCGCACCGACCGTTTCTATCTGCAGACCAGCGTCGCCGGAGTGCACTTTCATTCGGACTCCGAACACAACGACAATCAGCAGTTGGTCGACGTCGAATGGCGTTTGGACAAGCAATGGTTGAAAGGACAGGTACTGGTCGGCGCATCGAGTTTCCAGAACTCCTACAGCCAGGCCACCTGGTATGCCTACGGCGGCCTGCTCTGGCGGCCGGTCGAGCAGGTGCAGCCGTTCTACCTGAAGCTGACGGCCGGTGTGATTCATGGCTACCGGGGCGAGTATCAGGACAAGATCCCGTTCAACAACTCGGGTTACGCGCCGGCCATCCTGCCGACGGTGGGTTACTGCTATAAGCGCTTCTGCTCCGAAGTGGTGGTGTATGGTGCCGCCGGCATGATGCTCACCGTCGGCATGACGCTGCCCTGACCGGCGCTTCGCTGCCGGCGGCTTGCCGCGTCCTTGGGCGGCGCCGGCCAGCCGACAGCGCGAGACGCTGCAGCGACCGCTGCTAACGGTCATGACACGTGATATCACCCAAAATTATGAAAGTCATGACCATTCCCGTCTTCCCCTAGCCCTTCTCCCGCAAGGGGAGACGGGAGTTTCGTACGCGACTTTCACAGTAAACCGCCGGCCGCCAGCGGCGCCCGCCGGCCTTACACAAGATCTTGATTTGCATCAAAAATCTTATCTTGTGCGGCGATTTGCCACATTCCGCGACACCCCATCACTCCCTAGAATGCCGCCTGGCAAGAGACATTCAGGGAGCGTTGGACATGAAGTTCGCGAGACAACCGATCGTCGCGGCAGTCGCTCTGGCGCTGCCTGGCGTGTGGCAATCCGTAGTCGCCCAGGAGCAGCCGGCGACGATGCCGGAAGTCGTCGTCGAAGCGTCGCGCATCTGGCCCAGTGAGCCGCTCGACAGCAGCCGGCTCGACGCCGCCAGCCTGGCACCCTACCGTGCGGCGACCAGCGACACCGCCAGGCTTCTTGAGGCGCTGCCCGGAGTCAGCCTGTACGGTGCCGGCGGCGTTTCGAGCCTGCCGGTGATTCGCGGCCTGGCCGACGACCGCATCCGCATCCAGGTTGATGGCATGGACCTGATCTCGTCCTGCGCCAACCACATGAACCCACCGCTGTCGGCTATCGATCCGACCCACGTTGGCAGCGTCACGGTGTTCGCCGGTGTCACGCCGGTCAGCGCCGGCGGCGACAGTCTGGCCGGAACGATCCAGGTCAGCGCGCCCCCGCCAGCCTTCGCCAAGGCCGGCGAAGGGACGCTGCTGCAAGGCCAGGCCGGCGCCTTTTATCGCAGCAATGGCAACGGCCAGGGAGCCAATCTGGTGGCGATGATCGCCAACGAAATGGTCAGCATCAACTACTCCGGCTCGACGGCGCAGGCCGACAATTACCGCGCTGGCGACAGCTTCAAGCGCGCCGGGCTGTCGGATGGTACGACGGTCTGGCTGGCCGGCGACGAGGTCGGCTCGTCATCGTACAAAGCGGAGAATCAATCACTGAGCTTCGCCCTGCGCCAGGCCGAGCATCTGCTCGAGCTCAAGTTCGGCTATCAACACATCCCCTATCAGGGTTTCCCGAACCAACGCATGGACATGACGCTCAACGATAGCCAGCAGGTCAATCTGCGCTATCTGGGTCAGTACGCCTGGGGCTCTCTCGAAGCACGTGCCTATCACGACAAGACGCGGCACAAGATGAACTTCCTCGAAGACAAGCTGCAAACCACCGGCATGATGATGAACCTGGCCGGGATGCCGATGGAAACCGAAGGGACGACCAGCGGTGCCACGCTCAAGGCCGAGATCGTTTCCTCGGACCGCGATTTGTTCAGGATCGGTGCCGAGGTGCTGAAATATCACCTGGACGACTGGTGGGAGCCGATCTCGCCGGTGGTGGCGATGCCGATGGCCGGCATGAAGGGTTCGACTTTCTGGAACATCAACGACGGCCAGCGTGACCGTTTCGACGTCTATGGCGAGTGGCAGGCGCGCTGGAGCGAGCGCTGGCTGTCGCAGCTCGGGCTGCGCAGCAGCACGGTGGCCATGGACACCGGCAATGTGCAGGGCTACAACGTTCCGTACTACGGCAATCCGGCGAACCCGGCGTCGATCCCTGGCGCTTTCAACGCGCAGGATCACGAAAAGACCGACCACAACATCGATCTGGCGGCGCTGTTGCGCTTCACGCCGAGCGCCGAGCAGACCTTCGAGGCCGGCCTGGCGCGCAAGACGCGTTCGCCGAACCTCTACGAGCGCTACGCCTGGTCGACCAACAACGCCATGGCGATGAACATGGTGAACTGGTTTGGCGACGGCAACGGCTACGTCGGCAACCTGCAGCTCGATCCCGAAGTCGCCCGGACGGTCAGCGTCACCGCCGCCTGGCACGACGCCACGCGCGAGCAATGGGGACTGACGCTGACCCCTTTCTACACGCACGTCGACGATTACATCGACGCGCAGCGTTGCTCCGGCGGCAGCGGCATGTCGCCGTGCCAGGGCAGCAACCTGACCCGCAGCGATGACTTCGTCTACCTGCAGTTCGCCAATCAAACGGCGCGTTTGTACGGTGCCGACGTGTCCGGGCACTTCCCGCTTATCCGGGGCGGCGCTCTCGGGAGCGTCAAGATGACCGCAGTCGTCAGCTACGTCCGCGGCAAGAACACCGACACCGGCGACAACCTGTATAACATCATGCCCTTGAACGCCAGGCTGGCGCTGGTCCAGCGCTCGGGGAACTGGAGCAATACCGTCGAGGGCGTCCTGGTCGACGCCAAGACCGAGGTTTCGCAAGTTCGCAACGAGCTGCCGACCAGCGGCTACGGCTTGCTCAACGTGCGCAGCAGCTACGAATGGAAACAGCTGCGCGTCGATCTCGGCATCGACAACGTCTTCGACCGTTTCTATGAGTCGCCACTGGGCGGCGCCTATCTCGGACAGCGGCCGATGGTGTACGGGACCGCCGTGCCGGGGAGCGGGCGCTCGATCTATGCCGGGCTGAATCTGCGCTTCTGAAGGCTGGCGCCGAATGAATCAGGCGGCGGCACCGCGTTCGATGACCACCCCGACGCGCTGCACGCCGCGCATCATGCCGAGTTTGGCGATCGAGACGCGCACCCAAGTCGCGCCAAAGTCTTCGAGCAGCAAGGTGGCGACGTATTCGGCGAGCCGTTCGAGGAGATTGAAGTGTCGCGCGGCAAGCTCGCTGCGCAGGCGTTCGGCGACCGTCGCGTAATCGATGGTGTCGCGAATGTCGTCGCTGGCGCCGGCGCTGGCCGTCGAGGTGCCGATCTGCAAGGAGATTTCGACGGTCTGCGGCATCGCCTTTTCGCGAGGGTAGATACCAATCAGCGTCGAAGCGCGCAGCTGGTCTATGAAGATGATGTCCATGCGGGGGCGTCAGTTCAGTGTAGCGGTGTAGAATTCCATGCTGGTCGCAGCGTCCGACGCGCGACAACAGTCCGCGCATTCTAACCCAGAGCAAGACCGACGATCCGACCACCCCTGCCGATGCCGCCCTCCCTGCTCACTCTTCTTGGCGTCCTGGCTGCCTATTTGCTGGGCTCGGTCTCGTTCGCGCTGGTCGCCAGCCGCCTGTTCGGCCTGGCCGACCCGCGCAGCTACGGTTCGAAAAACCCCGGTGCGACCAATGTCCTGCGCAGTGGCCACAAGGGCGCGGCCTTGTTCACCCTGCTCGGCGATGCCGCCAAGGGCTGGCTGGCGGTCTTTCTTGCCGCACGCTATGCGCCAGCCTACGGCCTGCCCGACTACAGCGTCGGGCTGGTGGCGCTGGCGGTCTTTTTTGGCCACCTGTATCCGGTATTCCTCAAGTTCAAGGGTGGCAAGGGCGTCGCTACGGCGGCCGGCGTACTGCTGGCGATCAATCTCTGGCTGGGCCTGGCGACGCTGGGGACCTGGTTGTTCGTTGCCTTGACGATGCGTTACTCGTCGCTGGCGGCGCTGGTGGCGGCGACCGCTGCACCCGTTTTCGCCCTGCTGGCGTGGGGCAAGGACGGCATGGTGCTGACCGTCGCCGTCATTTCGATGGCGCTGATCGGCAAGCACTGGCAGAACCTGCAGCGCCTGATGGCCGGCAGCGAGCCGAAGCTTGGGTCAAAGAAGCCGGCGCCAGCGCCCGCGTCGGCCCGCAAATCGCCGGTGAAGCACCGCTAAGAGCAGGTCAGCGGCCAGCGCGGGCGAACCGCGAAGGCACCGGCCGGCTTGCCGGACTGCCCGGCCTGCAGCCGCAAGGCGCCGGCGAGGGCGATCATCGCGCCGTTGTCGGTACAGAATTCGAATTCCGGGTAAAAGACGGCAATCCGCGCCCGACCGGCGTGCGCGTCGAGCTGCCGCCGCAGTTCAGCGTTGGCGCCGACGCCACCGGCGACCACCAACTGCTTCAGACCGCTCATCGCCACCGCCCGCAGGGACTTGCTGACCAACACTTCGACGATCGCATCCTGGAAAGCACGCGCAATGTCGGCGCGCTGCTGCTCGCTGATCGGCGCCAACTCGCGCACGCGCGTCAGGACGGCGGTCTTCAGGCCGCTGAAGCTGAAATTGAGATCACCCGACTTGAGCATCGGACGCGGCAGTTTGACCACGTCGGGACGCCCCGCCTCGGCCAGCGCGGCCAGCGCCGGACCGCCAGGATAGTCCAGACCGAGCAGCTTGGCGGTCTTGTCGAAGGCTTCGCCGGCCGCGTCGTCAAGCGTTTCACCCATCAATTCATACTGACCGACACCGATCACCCGCATCAGCTGGCTGTGCCCGCCCGAAACCAGCAAGGCGACGAAGGGAAAGCGCGGCGGCCGCGGCGACAGCAGCGGCGACAGCAGGTGACCCTCAAGATGGTGCACCGGTACGCTGGGTACCTCGAGGGCGGTCGCCAGCGCTTCGGCGAATGCGGCGCCGACCAGCAAGGCACCCGCCAGACCCGGCCCCTGCGTATAAGCAACGGCGTCGATCGCGGCCAGCGAACGGCCGCTATCGGCGAGGACCTGACGCAACAGCGGTACGACGCGCCGGATATGGTCGCGCGAGGCGAGTTCCGGCACGACGCCGCCATACTCCTGGTGCATGCGTACCTGCGAGTGCAGGGCGTGCGCGAGCAAGCCACCGCCGGCAGCGGTGCTGTACAGCGCCATACCCGTTTCGTCACAAGACGATTCGATTCCGAGAACTAGCATCGCGCCATTCTACCGCGGCCGCAGCAAGCAGCGAAAAGGCCACGGCCCGCCAGACCGAGGATCTGGCGGGCCGTGGCCCGGAACACCGCCAGAACGACGGCTAGCTGCGGTCTTGCAGGACCGCCGGCAGGACCGTCTTGGCCATCCGCTTGGCGAAGTAGTAGATCCGCTTCTGCTTCTCGATGATCTCGACTTCGAGCGTATAGGCCGCGATACGATTGGGTTCCTCGGCAACCAGCCGGCGCGCCTCATGCATGGCGGCGGAGTCGGCGATACGGTTGATCTCGTCCTTCATCCCGGTAACGATCTGTGCCGAGCGCTCGTTGCGCTGCGCAACCGCCATCACCGCCGCCGAGACAGCCTTGCTGATCGCCACCTGGAAGCCGTTGAGCACGGCCTGGGTCGCTTCGCTTACCTGGATCTTGTCGCGGACGCGATCGTGGCCGAGAACCACCAGATTGGTCTCGACGATGTCGCCGATATTCTCGAGGTTACTCACCGCCTCCATCAACTGCATCAACTCCTTGGTCTGCTCTTCAAGTAGCGGCTGCCGGCTGATCTTGGCGAGATAGTCGAGGATTCCCGCGTGCAGGATGTCGACCGTGTCGTCCATCCGACGGATCTCCTCAAGCGCCCTGGTGTCGCCCTTGATGATCGCCGGCATGATCCCCTTCAACATCGTATTGACCGTCTCACCCATGTGCATCACTTCCATGCGCACACTGTCCAGTGCCAGCGACGGCGTGCTCAGCAGCTCTTCCTGGAGGAACTTGGTACGCACGATCATCGCTTCCTCTTCGAGCGGCTTGTCGGGAACCAGCCATTCGACGAAACGCGCGATATAGGTGGTAAACCAGATGAAAATACAGCCATTGGCGACGTTGAAGAAAGTGTGCGCGTTGGCGATCTGGCGCGGCGTCTCGGCGGCGAGCTGCGCCATGCCGCTGAGGTCCGGGTAGGCAGGAGACATCCAGACAACCGCATGCTTGATCACGCTGATGAAAGGCAGCCACATCAAGACGCCGGTGGTCGCCAGGCCGGTATGGACGACGGCACAGCGTACCGCTTCGCGCGGTTTGCCAATGGCGGCCAGCAACGCCGTCACGCAGGTACCAATATTGGCGCCCATGACCAGCGGAATGCCGGCATCAAGGCTGATGAAGCCCTGCGACGCCATGACGATGACGATTGCGGTGGTCGCCGACGACGACTGGATCAGCGCCGTAAAAAGCGCCGAGACAATGACCGCGATGATCGGATTGGTCATCGTCTGCATCATGTCGAGGAAGGGCTGGTAGCTGCGCAGCGGATGCATCGCCTCGCCCATCACGTGCATGCCGAAGAACACCAGGCCAAGGCCCATCAACATGCCGCCATAGCTCTTGATCTTCTCGTTCTTGGAAAGAAAGAGCATGGCAAAGCCGCCGGCGATCATCGCCAGCGCGGCCTTGGTGATCTTGAAGGCGACGATCTGGCCGGTGATCGTCGTACCGATCTTGGCGCCGATGATGACGCCGACCGACTGCGGCAAGGACATCAGCCCGGCCGAAATGAAACCGACCAGCAGGACCGTCGTCACCGACGATGACTGGATCACCGCAGTCACCACGGCGCCGGTTCCCAGGCCGGCAAAGCGGTTGACGGTCAGCTTGGCGAGGATGCTTTTCATCCGCTCGCCGGCGACGGCCTTCAGCGCCACTTCCATCTGCACCATGCCGTAGAGGAACAGGGCGAGGCCGCCGAGCAACTCCATCGTCATGCCGCCCCAATTCATCGAGGTAGTCGGGTCTACGGCGGCAGCAAGCGCCGGCCAGGCGACGACGCCAAGGACCGCGCCCACGATCCCGAGCGCGACCAGCGCGCCGGTATTGGTGGGAAGTTCTTTCAGATACGTGTCGAGCATAAGTCAGGCCTCCGGTCGTTGCGACTCAATGTTTTGAATGATCCTTGACGATCGTTACCGGCAGCTTGGCCAGACCAAGAACCTGTTCGGCGACCGAACCCAACAGCAGATGGCGTAGTCCTGTCGCGCCCTTGCTGCCCATCACGACCATACTGGCCTTCTCTTTCTCGACCACCTGCAGGATGCGGGTCACGGGTATTCCCTTGACCAACATCAGCTCGGCCTTCTGCAGGGGCTGCCGCTCGGGATGCCGCTTGCGTACCCCCGCCATGAACTCGTCGAGCATTTCACCGGCGACGTCGGCCATCCGTGTGAGAGTTTTCTTGCCGGCCATTTTCGCGTAGTAGCCGGGCATGTTCTGCGGGTCGTGGACCACGTGCAGAACAAGCAGCTTTGCCGCCAAACCATCGGCAAAATCACTGGCCAGCAACAAAGCGGCCTCGGAATACAGCGAAAAATCGATCGGAACGACAATCGGACCGCGGCCAGGGTCTGGCGACCCGGCGGCGGCTTTGCTCTTGTCAACCATGGGCAAATCCTCCTTTGTTGGTGGCAACTGGCGGGTACATCCCCGGGCATCGCTCCGACCGGCGCGTGCTCGGCGCTTGCTTCGAACGGCCGCCTGAGCGGCACGCCCGGCGACTCAAAACACGGCACAAGCCAGCGCGGCGGACACGCGTCGCATCTTTGTGTGTTAAATGCTTATTGGCTAATACCAAGAGACGCTCAAGCGCAACAATACAGTAGTTTTCTCAAGACCTACGTGTTTTTCGTGCGTATATTGGCTGTACGATGCGCACAGTACCCAACATGCTACGCTTCTGCCTGCCTCGTTTCGCGCTCGGCGGATGCCGCTAAACAGGGCACCATCGAGGCTTCGGCGCGACCGTAAAACGGCCATTCCGGATGCTGCCGGGCTGGCGACGTCGGCTTGCTCAAGCCGCCTGGGAGGTGCTTTTTGTGGTCCGGAAAGGCTTGTTTCATTGGCACATAGCGCCTATCCTTGGGCTTTTGCCAGTTACTGTCTCGGCATGTCGCCGACCACGAGACAGATGGTGCATTGCGATCATGCGCGCCAAGCGCCTGAATCTATTGGTCAAAAATTCCTGGGGCGGGGACATTTCATGGAGTGGTTGCGGGAAGCCTTTGACTTCATCGATCTCACGGACGTCAACTGGGATCTGACCATTCGCCTGGTGATTCAGGCCGGACTGTTCTGCCTGTCGGCATTCTTCTCGGGCTCGGAAACGGCGCTTTTTTCGCTCAGCCGCATCGATCTGCAAAAACTGCGCAATTCGCGCAACCCACATTCCGAAAGCATCCACGCGATGCTCGACGAGCCACGGCGACTGATCGTCTCGCTGCTCTGCGGCAACGAGCTGGTCAACATCGCGGCGGCCGCCAACATGACAATGATCCTGGTCATGATGTTTGGCGAGGCCGATGCCGGCTGGATCAATATCGTGGTGATGGTGCCGCTACTTTTGCTGTTTGGCGAGGTGACGCCAAAGACCATCGCGGTCAATTCGCCGGTCAAGTTCGCCAGCCTGCTCACCGCCCGCTTTCTCCCCAAGTGGATTTTCATCGTCACCCCATTGCGCAATGTCGTGCGCCTGGTCGCCGATCGTGTCACGACCTTCGTGGTCGGCGAGCACGTCGACCGCGAAAACATCCTGAGACCCGACGAGTTGCGCACCCTGATGGCCGACAGCGAAGAAACCGGCGTCATCGAGGCCTCGGAAAGGGTGCTGATCGACAAAGTCCTCGAGGCGGCGGAGACCGATGTAGCACGAATCATGACGCCGGGACCGCGCATTCGTTTTCTTGACGGCGACCTGCCGATCGAAGAACTGATCGAGCGCTTTCGTACTTATCGCCACCCGCGGGTACCGGTCTATCGCGGCCATTGGGACAACGTCATCGGCTTTCTGCAGGCCGAGGATCTGCTGCGGCGGGTCCGCGGCGATGACAAGGTTTCGGAAATCAAGCTTCCCGAGCTCCTGAAGCCCGCGCACTTTGTTCCGCCGACCAAGAAGGTGGACGAGATGCTCGAGTATTTTCAGCGCTTCAACACCCGCGCTGCAGTGGTCATTGGCGAATACGGCGAGGTGCTTGGCATTGTCACGATCAAGGACGTGATGACCTTCATCTTCGGTGAAATCTCGGGGAAGATGCGCGGGCAGGAGTATTACCAGCAGGAGGGTAATAACAGTTTTACCGTCCCCGGTTATATGCGTCTGGCCGATTTCCGCACGCTCACCAATTTCGATATCGACGACCCGCTGATGAACACCATCGGTGGCGTAACCCTGGTCTTGTTCGGTCGCTTGCCGCGCGTCGGCGAAAAAGTGTTCTTCGCCGACTACGAGATCACGGTCAAGGAAGTGAGCGGCATGCGCATCACCAAGGTGCGGGTGTCCTTCGGCGGTACCCGCGACGAGCAGGACGGCGCGCCCGATACCCCCCTGGACATGGAAAGCCTTGCCGAGTCGTCGTCGGAGGACTCGCCGGCGGACCAGGAACAGGAGACCCTCGACGAATACGACGACGACCTGATGCGCGAGTCGTCGGAGCAGGAAGGCGAGTTGCCCAACGAGACGCACGATGGGCAGCCAGAAAGCGAAAAACCGGCAAGCGAAATCGTCAGAACGACAGACTAGGCGAGGAGAGCAGCAATGGAGTTGGAATTGGCGTTGGAGCTGGTGGTCATTCTGTTCTTCTTAATACTCAAAGGTTTTTTCTCGGGTTCCGAGTTGGCCATGGTCAATGCCGACAAGATTCACCTGCGACACCAGGCGCGGCTTGGCGACCCCGGCGCCAAACTGGTGCTGCAGCTGTTTCGTACGCCGGACATCATGCTCGGAACAACGCTGGTCGGTACCAATATCGCGACGGTGACGATCACCACCCTCGGCACGCTGTTGTTCATCGACGCCATGGGTGAAATCGGTGACCTGGTTTCAGTGCTGGTATTCACGCCATTCCTGCTGATTTTCGGCGAGATCGTACCCAAGAGTATTTTTCAGCAAAAGTCCGACTGGATCGTCACCAGGATCATCTACGGGCTGCGTTTCTTCTCGTACGTCTTTTATCCGGTGATTTTCGTCTTCAGCCGCATCGCGCGCGTTGCGGCACGCCTCTTCGGCGGCGCATCGTCCGGTCAGAGTGGCTTCATCACCAAGGACGAGTTGCGGGTGCTTATCGATCTCTCCGAGACCCCCGCCGACGGCGGCGGCGCTACCAACAAGCAGCGCATTCGTCGTATTTTCCGCTTTGCCGACACGACGGTGGGCGAAGTCATGTCGCCACTGGCCGAGGTCATCGGTTTCAACGAAAGGCGCGGAATTGACGAAGCTCTACGCCGGGTCTGGGAGCATGGCTTCAATCGCCTGCCGGTTTTTCGCGGCAACATTACCAATGTGACCGGCGTGCTGACGCTGACCACCTGGGACCTGCTGATGCCGGACATCGAAAAGCGTGCGGCCAGCGACTTCATTCGGCCGGCGCTCTATCTGTCACCCAAACAGTCCATCGATCAAGTGCTGCCACTGCTGCGCGCACGCTCCGATCACATGGCGATCGTGGTCGACGAGTTTGGCTCGGCGATTGGCATCCTGACCATGGAAGACATCTTCGAAGAAGTCGTCGGGAGCGTCGACTCGGGCTACGACTTCGACAACATGAAGCCGCCGCGCGTAGTTATCGAGTCCGAAAGTGACGATAACCATCTGATCGGCGGACGAGCGCCAATCTCGGAGCTCAACGACTCGCTGAGGCTCAATCTGCCGGTCGGCGAAGCGCACACACTCGCCGGCTTCCTGATCGCCCGCCTGCGACATATCCCGGCGGTGGGCGATAGCGTTGAGGAGCGGGGTCATCGCTACACGGTGATCGAAGCCGATGCCCGCACAGTCACCAAAGTCCGCGTCGAACGTCTTTAGGCGATTGCCGGAAACCGCCGCCCGGCAAGGCAACGGCCGCTTTCGCTCAGGCGGCCAGCCGACGCGACGAGCCCTTGCCATTGCCCTTCACTACCGGTCCGGCAAGTTGCGCCGCAGAAATTGCCGGCCGATTGCCGCCGCGCGCTAGCCAATCGACGCCACTCGCCATCGTGGTCGTGGCCACCACAGCGCGCTCGTAAAGATCGTGTGGCGAGCAAGCAGCTGAAGTGGTCGGCACGGTACCCAAGCGTCAATGCAGTTTGTCACGCGCTCTGTGACCTATTTCCTCACGTCTTGCGCCACCCAGGTTTATTGTCTCGGTCAACAGGCGCGCTTCGGCGCCCGGTGATCAACAAGGAGTCTGGCCGTGAGTAGGGATGCGATTGACGATTGCGAGCTGTGCGGCTCGCCCGGTGGCGAGGTGGTCTGGGAAAGTGCGTGTTGTCGCGTCGTGATGGTTGCCGACGCCGACTATCCGGGCTTCTGCCGCGTTGTCTTGAACCGCCATCTGCGCGAGATGACCGACCTGCCCCACAAGGAAAGAATGCATCTGATGACGGTTGTTTTCGCCGTCGAGACCGCCTTGCGCTGCCTGTATCAACCGGACAAGATCAATCTCGCGAGTCTCGGCAATGTCACTCCGCATGTGCATTGGCACCTGATACCACGCTGGCGCGACGACCGGCACTTTCCAAATCCGGTGTGGGCAACGCCACAGCGGGCCAACGTTCAAAGCCGCCGCGCCGTCGACGGAAGACAACTTGGTGATCGGATCATCGCCGCCCTGCGCACTCCGTCGAGCGTCCATCACGGGTCGTCAGGAGAAACACCATGAGCGCAGTTCTTGCCAAAATGCCGGGAGTCACGATGAAGATTTCGGACTTGAAAACGGGTTTCCAGATCCTCTCTCGCCTTCCCCTGGCCAACTCGCAACAGGCCGATCGGGAAATAAACCATTTCCTGGATAGCCTGCTGGAGGCGCCTCCCGCAAGCGACGTTTATCTGCAACTACTTGAACAGACCAGGATTTCACTGTGCTTTGTCGAGGAAGATCTGGCCCGCCACTACAGTAGCAAGGCGCTGCCGCTGGGCGAAATCGAAGAGGCGGCCTTTCAGCAGGTAGTGGCAACCTGGCTCAAGGCGGCACGTGCATACGCGCATTGCGCGCAGCTGCAAGACGGCGACGATGGCGAACGACTGGCTTTGATCCTGCATCGCTGCATCTACTACACCGGAATGGCCATCGTCGAACATGATCGTGCGCGTCGGCAGCTGCCCGAGGGCCTCTGGCTGGACCTGCATGGCTTCTACGCCAGCGCCGAAGAATGGGGTGTAGCAACGGTCGCCGTCCCCGATTCTCTCGACCCACTCGGGCGCACGACCCACTGTACGGCGGCATTTGTCAGCCTGCTGCTGATCGAACTCGCCGGGCCCTATAGCCTGACGGTGCGCGAGCTCGGCCTGGTGCGACGCTGGGCCGCTGCCTGGTCGCCGCTGGTCAGTATCCATCCAGCGCTGGCGGGCAACCCACTGCCGCCTCTGGTCGTCGACCTCATGCACGATTCCGGCCTGCGTGCAGCCAACGACTGCCTGCAGACGGAGAACGTTCGTCGTGTGGACATCGCTCGTCTGGCGGCACAAATCAACGAGACCAAGCGACAACTGCAGAAAAAAATACAGCCAATGCAACTCGGTCTTGGCGAAGACTGCACCAGCGCCCAATGCCATCGGCTGCTTGACCGCCTGGCCAGGCCGTGGTGCTTGCTGCGCGCTGCCCGTCGCTTTCGTCGCCACCGTGCGACGGGGATTGCCAAGGTCTGTAGCGGATTCACGGCCATGCACTACTACATCTCCGGAACCGAGTTCAGCCAACCCGAGAACGCTCGCATCTATTCTCGCCAGGAGTTCGACAACATGTTCACCTTCCGGCACGGACTGGACCCGACGCAGGGTCTGGAAGTTCGCCGCTCACACCTGGGCCTTGCCGTCGACGATTGGGAGGTACTGGACCAGAGCGCCAACGGCTTCCGTCTGCTGCGGTCGACCGCGGGTCGACGGCTGGCGCCTGAGCAGTTGCTGGCCATTTGCCCGCACGACGGTAGCGCCCATCTGCTGGCACAGGTGGTGTGGTTGATGCAGGAGCAAGGCGGCGGGCTGGTCGCCGGCGTCGCGGCACTCGCGGGTAAACCGCAGGCGGTTGCGGCCCGGCAGCTCTCACAGAGCGCCGGGCACGCCGACTCCTATAGCCGGGCGTTCATGTTGCCGGCCTTCCCGGCAATCGGCGAGGAGCAGAGCCTGGTCATCCCGGCGGGCTGGTTCTATCCGGATCGACTGCTGGAGGTCTACGTCGATGGCGTCTGGCGCGTCCGCCTGCAGCAGCTTCTCAGCGAAGGCCCGGACTTTGAAAGGGTAACCTTCAGAATCACCTGACGAGCCTGCTCGCCCGGCACGGCGCGCCGCGGGAAGCGACGACCGGCGCCGGGCGGGCGCCGTTCAGGTCTGCAGCAAGGTTTTTTGCGCTATCATGGTCGGCCGCATTGCGCACAGAGGAACTCATGGCTGGCCTGGACGAGACGACAAAAATCCCGACCGAGATCAAGCTTCACCAGAAATCACGCGTCCTGGAAATCACCTTCGAGGATGGTGAGCGCTTTGAGCTGAGCTACGAGTTTCTCCGCGTATTCACGCCGTCGGCCGAAGCCCGTGGCCACGGTCCGGGACAGGAAGTCCTGCAAGTAGGCAAGCGGGAAGTGGGCATCGAGCGCATTGAAGCCATCGGTAACTACGCCATCCGGCCGGTCTTTTCCGACGGACATGACAGCGGTTTGTACTCGTGGGACGTGCTCTACAATCTTGGCAGCCACCGTGCAGAGCTGTGGCAGGCTTACCTCGACCGTCTTTCGGCGGCCGGGGGCAGCCGCGACCCGGGCGCGTTTACACCAGCACCGGCGAAAGCGCCCGGCGACTGCGGCAAGCGTTGATTCTCGCCAATACGACCGCGTGAGCTAGCACGATGACCGACAGAAACACGACCCATTTTGGCTTCCAGGAAGTTGGTGAAGACGAAAAGGCGCAGCGCGTCGCCGATGTTTTCGATTCGGTCGCCCAACGCTACGACCTGATGAACGATCTGATGTCAGGCGGCCTGCACCGCTTGTGGAAGGCTTTCGCCATCGCCAAGAGCGGTGTCCGCGCCGGGGCGCGAGTCCTCGACGTGGCCGGCGGCACCGGCGATCTGGCGCTGGCTTTTTCAAGAAAGCTCGGCGACAACGGTCAGGTCTGGCTGACCGACATCAACAATGCGATGCTCACACGCGGTCGCGATCGACTTTGCGACAAGGGCGCTCTGGTCCACGTCGCGCAGTGCGATGCCGAGAGTTTGCCATTCCCCGACGAGTACTTCGATTGCGTAACCGTCGCCTTCGGGCTGCGCAACATGACCCACAAGGAGCGGGCACTCGCCGAAATGCAGCGCGTGCTGCGGGCGGGTGGTCGGCTGCTGGTGCTTGAGTTTTCCCAAGTGTGGAAGCCTTTGGCGCCAGCCTACGATTTCTACTCGTTCAAGGTAATCCCGCGCATCGGTCAGATCATCACCCAGGATGAGGCCAGTTACCGCTACCTGGCGGAATCGATCCGGGTTCATCCGGATCAGCAGGGGCTGAAGCTACTGATGGAACAAGCAGGTTTCGAGCGTGTCGAATTTTTCAATTTGGCACTGGGCGTTGTCGCCCTACATCGAGGTTTCAAGTTCTAGGAGAACCAATAGTGAAGAGGATCTTGTTGGCGTTGGCGCTTACTGTGTTGAGCTTTGGGCTGGTCGTCGACGATGCCGAGGCCAGGCGTTTCGGAGGGGGCCGGTCGCTGGGAATGCAGCGCCAGGCGACGCCAGCACCGCAGAAGGCAGCACCTGCGGCGGCGCCTGCGGCGGCACCTGCGGCGGCACCCGCAAGCACCGCCGCAGCCGGCGCGGCGGCGCCAAAACGCAACTGGATGGGGCCGCTGGCGGGTCTTGCCGCCGGCCTGGGGATCGCTGCGCTGCTCTCGCACTTTGGTCTTGGCGAAGGAATGGCTAACCTGGTCATGATCGCGTTGCTGGCGATGGCCGCTGTGGTCGTCTTCAAGCTACTGTTTCGTCGCAAGACACAAGCGGCCGCGGAACCCTTGCAGTACGCGGGCGCGGCCAGCGCCAACCGCGCAGCGTCGCCGCCTTTCGATCTCCAGCAGGGCGGGAGCGGCCGCGCGGCCGACGAACGCACGCCCGCACTGGCCAGCGCTGCGGTCAGCGACCTGGCTATGCCGGCGGCGGCGACCATCCCGGCTGATTTTGACGCTGAAGGCTTCCTGCGCGTCGCCAAGCTGAATTTCGTTCGGCTACAGGCGGCAAACGACGCCGGCAACATGGAGGACATCCGCGAATTCGTCAGCCCCGAGGTCTTTGCCGAAATCAAGCTGCAGCTTGGCGAGAGAGGCGAGTCGGCGCAACAGACCGACGTCGTCACGCTCGACGCCGAACTCCTCGAGGTGGTCAGCGAAGCGACGCGCCACGTCGCCAGTGTGCGGATGAGCGGCATGATCCGTGAAGAGACGGGCGCCGCGGCGGTTCCCTTCGATGAGGTCTGGAACCTGTCGAAGCCCGCCGATGGGTCGCGGGGCTGGGTAGTCGCCGGGATTCAGCAGCGGTCCTGAAGCCGGTGGTGAACAACGCGGCGCTGGGCCTGGTCAATCACCTGCTGACGGGCGAGGACTGGGCGCGCGAACGCCTTCTGGAGTTTTCCGGTCAGACCGCCCGTTTGCTCTTCGGCCGCTCGGTTTTGTCGTTCACCATTTCCGACGCCGGCTTGCTCGGCGCCGCCGACACCGCAGCAGCGGTAGCCGTCAGCATACGCCTTCCCGATGACGCTCCGGTGCGTGCCCTGACCGACCGGGCGTCGCTTTTTTCAACGGCGACGATATCGGGTTCGGCTGACCTCGCCGAAACCCTCGCTTTTGTTTTTCGTAATTTGCGCTGGGACGTCGAACACGATCTCTCGCGACTGCTCGGCGATATGGTGGCGCGCCGCGCGCTACAGCTGGCAAACGGCTTGGCACAATGGCAGGCGGGTGCCACCAGGAATCTGGCATTTAGCTTGGCCGAGTATCTGACCGAGGAAGAGGCCGCCATTGCATCGCGGCCGGCGGTGCAGTCGTTCTGCGTGCAGGTCGATGCACTGCGCGACGACCTGGCGCGATTCGAGAAGAGACTGGAGCGCTTCGCGCGTCGGCAGGGCTGAGCGAGGATTCGTTAATTTGAAAGTCGCGTACGCGGCTCACGAAACTCCCGTCTCCCCTTGCGGGAGAAGGGCCAGGGGAAGAGGGAAACGGTCATGACTTTCATGATCTGGGGTATCTCGACCTGTCATGACCGTTCGCGCCGCAGTCCCGTTGCGGTCGTATCTGGATGATCGACGTTTGCCGATCAGTCATCGGTGCTCTGGACGAAAAAAAAGCAGCCGGAGCTGCTTTTTTTATTGCTGGCGGTTGGCCCCTATTTTCAGTGTGGGCCGCGCAGCTTCTTGATTGCTGCCAACTGCGCGAGTGCTTGCGACAACTCGGCTTCGGCGGCGGCCAGACCCATGTCCGACGTACGATCGCGAAGAACTTCTTCGGCGCGGCGCTTGGCCTCGATCGCCTTGGCTTCGTCGAGATCAGCGGCGCGAACAGCCGTGTCAGCGAGCACCGTGATCAGCTGCGGCTGCACTTCGAGCATCCCGCCAGACACGTAGACCAGCTCGTATTCGTCGCGGTCAGGCACTTTCAGGCGAATCGTTCCTGGCTTGATGCGCGTCAATAGCGGCGTGTGCCGCGGGTAGATCCCGAGCTCACCAGCCTCACCGGGAAATACGGCGAAGTCAGTCTGGCCGGAGAAGATCAATTCCTCGGCGCTGACGACGTCGACATGTACTCTGATTGCCATGCTCTTTCCTTTGCTGGGTCATTTGCGCTCCTGACAGCGGCGCGCAAATGACGGTCTCCGATGCCTGATCTAGAGAGTCTTGGCTTTCTCGAACACTTCTTCGATACCGCCGACCATGTAGAACGCCTGTTCCGGAATGTTGTCGCATTCGCCGTCGACGATCATTTTGAAGCCCTTGAGCGTGTCCTTGAGGGGAACATATTTGCCCGGAGAGCCGGTAAAGACCTCGGCGACGCTGAACGGCTGCGACAGGAAACGCTGGATCTTGCGCGCCCGATAGACGGCGAGCTTGTCGTCCGGCGACAGCTCGTCCATCCCGAGAATGGCGATGATGTCGCGCAGCTCCTTGTACTTCTGGAGAGTCATCTGCACCGCGCGGGCAATACCGTAGTGCTCCTCGCCAACGACCTGCGGGTCGAGCTGACGCGAGGTCGAGTCGAGCGGGTCAACGGCCGGGTAGATGCCCAGCGATGCGATGTCACGCGACAGCACGACGGTCGAGTCGAGGTGCTGGAAGGTAGTCGCTGGCGACGGGTCGGTGAGGTCATCGGCTGGCACGTAGACGGCCTGAATCGAAGTAATCGAGCCGACCTTGGTCGACGCGATGCGTTCCTGCAGGCGGCCCATTTCTTCGGCCAGTGTTGGCTGATAGCCAACCGCCGACGGCATCCGGCCGAGCAGCGCCGAAACCTCGGTACCGGCCAGCGTGTAACGGTAGATGTTGTCGACAAAGAACAGGATGTCGCGGCCATCGTCACGGAACTTCTCGGCCATCGTCAGCCCGGTCAGCGCGACGCGCAGTCGGTTGCCGGGCGGCTCGTTCATCTGTCCGAAAACCATCGCCACCTTGTCAAGAACATTTGACTCTTTCATCTCGTGATAGAAGTCGTTGCCCTCACGAGTCCGCTCGCCGACACCGGCAAAGACCGAAAGACCCGCGTGCTGCTTGGCGATGTTGTTGATCAACTCCATCATGTTGACGGTCTTGCCGACGCCGGCGCCACCGAACAGGCCGACCTTACCACCCTTGGCGAAAGGACAGACCAGATCGATGACCTTGATGCCGGTCTCGAGAAGATCGACGGATGGCGACAACTCGTCGAATTTGGGCGCCAGCTGGTGAATCGCGCGCCGCTCTTCGGTAGCGATCGGCCCGGCTTCATCGATTGGGCGACCGAGGACGTTCATGATGCGGCCGATCGTGGCATTACCGACGGGTACCGAGATGGCAGCACCCGTGTCGTTGACCTTCATGCCGCGACGGAGGCCATCGGACGAGCCCATGGCAATCGTGCGCACAATGCCGTCACCGAGTTGTTGCTGAACTTCGAACACCAGGTCCGCTTCGCACATGTCCGACTCTTCGGCCTTGTCGAGCAGCAGGGCGTTGTAGATATGGGGCATGGCGTCACGTGGGAACTGGACGTCCACCACGGCGCCGATACACTGAACAATGTTTCCTTGATTCATGGTTGTATCCCTAATCAATAAACTAACTATCGCGTGGTCAGACGTCAGACAGCCGCTGCGCCGGCGCAAATCTCCGAAATCTCTTGCGTGATCGAGGCCTGACGAGCCTTGTTGTAGACCAGCTTGAGCTCTCCGATGACGTTCTTGGCGTTATCCGAAGCCGACTTCATGGCGACCATGCGGGCGCTCTGTTCCGAAGCCATATTCTCGGCAACAGCCTGGTAAATCATCGCCTCGACGTAGCGAACGAGCAGGTCGTCAATCACCGTCTTGGCATCGGGCTCGTAAATATAGTCCCAGCGGTTCTCGCCGCCTCCGACCAGTTCGCCGGACAGCGGCAGTAACTGATAGAAGGTCGGTTCCTGTTTCATGGTGTTGATGAACTGCGTGCAGGCGATGTACAGAACGTCGATCTCACCGTTGATGTAGGCGTCAAGCTGAACCTTTACCGGACCGATAAGTTTTTCCAGGTGCGGCGTATCGCCGAGCCCGGTCAAGTGCGAGACGACGTCGGCGCCGGCGCGCTGCATGAAGCCCAGACCCTTGCTGCCAATCGCCGTGACGCGCAGCTTCTTGCCCTCGGCGTCCCACTCTTTCATCTTCGTCAGCGCGAGACGCAGGAGGTTGGTGTTCAGGCCACCGCACAGCCCCTTGTCAGAGGTAATCGCGATCAAGCCGATGGCCTTCACCTGCTCACGTACGGTCAGAAAAGGATGGCGGTAGTCGGTCAGGGCGTGCGAGAGGTTGCCGGCTACCAGGCGAATCTTCTCGCCGTAGGGGCGGGCCGCGCGCATTCTATCCTGCGCTTTGCGCATTTTTGATGCAGCGACCATCTGCATGGCCTTGGTGATCTTGGCCGTGCTCTCGATGCTCTTGATCTTGTTGCGGATTTCCTTGCCGCTAGGCATGGCAACCTCCTCGATCGATGATCAGGCCAATGTGGCCTTGAACTCCTCAATCGCCTTGGTGAGCTTCTGCTCAGCGTCAGCGTCGAGATCCTTGGTTGTTTCGATCTTGCTGATCAGGTCGGCGTATTTCTCCGCGATGAAAGCTTGCATCTGCTTCTCGACAGCCAGCGCCTTCGCCACATCTACATCGTCGAAATAGCCCTTGTTCACCGCGTGCAGGGTGATTGCCATTTGCGAGATCGACATTGGCGCGTACTGCGGCTGCTTCATCAGTTCGGTTACCAGACGGCCACGATCCAGCTGTTTGCGAGTCGCTTCGTCCAGGTCGGACGCGAACTGCGAAAACGCAGCGAGTTCACGATACTGGGCGAGCGCCAGACGAACGTGGCTACCGAGCTTCTTCACGACCTTGGTCTGCGCCGCACCACCGACGCGCGAGACCGAGATACCAGCATCCATGGCCGGACGAACACCGGCGCTGAAGAGGTCGGTATCGAGGAAGATCTGGCCGTCGGTAATCGAGATAACGTTGGTCGGAACAAAGGCGGAGACGTCACCAGCCTGCGTCTCAATGATCGGCAGGGCAGTCAGCGAGCCCGTCTTGCCCTTGACTTCGCCGTTGGTGAACTTCTCGACCCATGCTTCGGAAACGCGCGCCGCGCGCTCGAGCAGGCGCGAGTGCAGGTAGAACACATCGCCGGGGTAGGCCTCACGCCCTGGCGGACGGCGCAGCAGCAGTGACACCTGGCGATACGCCCAGGCCTGCTTGGTCAAATCGTCATAGATGATCAAGGCATCCTGGCCGCGATCACGGAAGTACTCGCCCATGGTGCAACCGGAGTAGGGCGCGATGTATTGCAGGGCTGCCGTTTCCGAGGCGGTGGAGGCAACGACGGTGGTGTACTCCATCGCGCCATTCTCTTCGAGCTTGCGAACAACGTTGGCAACGGTCGAGGCTTTCTGACCGATCGCCACGTAGATGCAGATCAGGTCCTGGCCCTTCTGGTTGATGATCGTATCAATCGCCACCGCAGTCTTGCCAACCTGCCGGTCACCAATGATCAACTCGCGCTGGCCACGGCCGACCGGGACCATTGCATCGATCGACTTCAGTCCGGTCTGTACCGGCTGCGAAACCGATTTGCGCCAGATCACGCCGGGCGCCACTTTCTCGATCTTGTCGGTCAGCTTGTTGTTGATCGGGCCTTTGCCGTCGATCGGCTGACCAAGCGAGTTCACTACCCGACCGAGTAGTTCGGGACCGACCGGGACTTCGAGGATGCGGCCGGTAGTCTTGACCGTGTCGCCCTCACTGATCTGATCGTATTCACCGAGAACCACCGCGCCAACCGAGTCGCGGTCAAGGTTCAGCGCCATGCCGAAGATATTGCCCGGAAACTCGAGCATTTCTCCCTGCATGACGTCGGTCAGCCCATAGATACGGCAAATGCCGTCGGTCACCGAAACGACGGTGCCCTGGGTGCGCAGATCGGCGCTGATGTCAAGATTCTCGATCTTGCTCTTGATCAGTTCGCTGATTTCTGAAGGATTCAACTGCATGGAAATTCTCCTAGTTCTTGAGCGCCAACCGCAGGCACTCAAGTTTTCCGCGTACGGAAGTATCGAGGACCTGGTCGCCAACCACAATCTTGACGCCGCCGATCAGGGACTGATCGACGACCACTTCGGCTGTTAGCCGGGTCTTGAAGCGTGTCTCCAGGTCCGCGATCAGAACCTTGTGCTGCTCTTCGTCAAGCGGGAAGGCACTGTAGATGGTGGCTTCCTTGACGCCTTCCTGAGTCGCCTTCAGCGCCTCGAAGAGGTCAGCGATCTCGGGTAGGGCGGAAAGTCGCTCATTTGCCGCAAGGACGTCGATCAGATTGGCTTCACTGCCTGCAAGCGCCTCGCCGGCCAACGACTTGAAGAGCTCGCTCTTCTGCGCGGCAGACAGCTCGGGATTGCCGATGCATGAACGCATCCGGTCATCCCCGGCAATTTCAGAAAGCAGCGACAGCCGCTCGGACCAGCCCGCTAGCGTCTTGTTTTCCAACGCCAGGCGGAAGACCGCTTCAGCGTAGGGACGCGCGATGGTAACGAGTTCGGCCATGGTCTCAGAGTTCCTGCTTCAGTGCGGCCAACATCTGGGCGTGCCCCTTGGCATCGACCTCACGCTTGAGGATGCGCTCGGCACCGGCCACGGCGAGATCGGCGACGCGGCCACGCAGTTCGGCTCTGGCGTGCTCGACTTGCTGAGCAATCTCCGCCTGTGCCGACGCGACGACCTTGTCGGCTTCTACTTTCGCCACCTGCTTGGCCTCTTCGATGACCATTAGCGCGCGCTTTTCGGCAGCAGCAATGATCTCGGCAGACTTCCCTTTGGCCTCGCGCAGGGAATCGGCAGAACGTTTGCCGGCCAACTCCAGCTCGTGTTTCGCGCGCTCACCGGCTGCAAGACCATCGGCGATCAGTGCTTGACGGTCGGCAATGGCCTTTTGTAGCGGCGGCCAGACGTACTTCATGGTGATCCAGATGAAGACGCCGAACCAGATTGCTTGGCCAAACAGGGTTGCATTGATATCCACGCTAATCTCCTTTTAAGAGTGAGTCAGAAAGGAGAAGCGATCAACCCTTGACGACGGCGATGAAGGGGTTCGCAAAGAGCATGAAGAGCGCGATACCGACGCCGATCATGGTCACCGCGTCGAGAAGACCTGCAACGATGAACATCTTGACCTGCAGCGTGGGGATCATTTCCGGCTGGCGAGCGGCTCCTTCGAGGAAGCGACCACCGAGAATACCAAACCCGATTGCGGTACCGAGGGCACCCGCCCCGATCAGGATGGCGACGGCGATGGCGGTGTTACCAAGCAACATTGACAGAGCGGCTTCCATTTGGTGTTTCTCCTAATAAAACATGCTAAATGGGTTGAACAGGGACAACGTGAAGCAAACTGGTAATACAGAATTCCGGCGATCGCTCACTAGCCGTGCGACTCGCTGGCCATCGACAGATAGACGATGGTCAACATCATGAAGACGAAAGCCTGCAGGGTGATGATCAGGATGTGGAACAGGGCCCACGGCAAGGCCAGCGGCAACTGCCAGATACCGAGGAGGGCGATGAGGATGAACACCATCTCGCCAGCGTACATGTTGCCGAATAGCCGCAGCGAGAGCGAAATCGGCTTGGCGACATCTTCGATTACCCGGAAAAGAAAATTCAGCGGTGCCAGCTTCGCACCAAACGGCACGCAGAACACTTCGTGCAGGAAGCCGCTGGCGCCTTTCACCTTGACGCCCATGATCAGCATGATGACGAAGACGGTCAGAGACATGGCGAAGGTCAGGTTGGGATCGGTCGTCGGCACCGCCTTGAAGTAGTGCACCCCCACCGACCCGAGGATCAGGGGCACGAAGTCTACCGGGATCAGGTCCATGGCGTTCATCAGGAAAACCCAGACGAAGATGGTAATCGCCATCGGCGTCACCAGCGGACTACGGCCGTGGTAGGTATCCTTGACCTGCTGGTCGACAAAGGTCAGGACGATTTCGACGAAGCTCTGCAGATTACCAGGAACGCCCGCCGTCGCCTTGCTGGCGATCTTGGCCATGCCCAGGAAGGCAATCAGACCGATGATCCCGGAAACCAGTAAGGTGTCCAGGTGAAACGTCCAGAAGCCTGCCCCGACCTTGAGATTGGTCAGGTGGTGGACGATGTAGCCACTGCTTGTTAGTGCCTCGCCTGAAGCCATGTTTTTCCCCTGTTTGACTAGTGCTGCCTGAGCAGCGCCATCCAATAAACGACAATCGTTGCAACATAGGCCAGGAAGAGCGGCAAGGCTGCAAGCTGTGCGTAACTTTTGAACACCAGGGCAAACAGCACAAGGGTTACGGCAATCTTGTACCCTTCGCCGGCTACCTGGCCAACGAAAGCCCTCTTCGCAGCCGCTGCTGTCGTCCCCGATGACCGTAAAGCGCGCCATGCATACGCCGCCGCGCTGACAATGGCGATGGCGCCACCGAGCGCGGCCGATATCGCCGCATGCAGCCCCAGAACAAAACCTGCCAGCACCGCCGCCGCCACTGTCACCCCGATCTGGCAACGAAACAACCAGCGAACCTGAGGATGCAAAGCCGGCCCCTCCAAAACGTTGGCAGGATACCAGACTCCTATAGAGGAATCAAACCGCATGTGCAAGAAAGTTCAATTTCCTTGCTAAAACATGCCTTGCGGAGCCGATCGACGAGTTCTGAAAAGGCTTCAATTGTGCGCCGCATCAATGACGCAAGCGCTGCAGAATTCCTTCGAGTTGGTCGAGGTCGCCAAATTCGATCAGCACTTTTCCGGCACCGCGCCGGTTGGCACGGATCGCCACCTGCGCGCCCAACAAGTCGGCCAGCTCGTCCTGAAGACGTAACACGTCGCGATCCGGTTTGCTGGGCGCCACTTCCTTTGGCGCACGCAGCGCGTACTGAACCAGGCGCTCGGTCTCGCGAACCGAAAGACCCTTCTGGACGACGCGCTGCGCCAACTGAACCTGCAGCGCGCCGGCCAGTGGCAGCAAGGCGCGGGCGTGACCCATATCGACCTCGCCACGCATCAGGAGATCCTGCACCGGTTGCGCCAATTGCAGCAGGCGCAGCAGATTCGACGCCGCCGGCCGCGAACGGCCGACCGCATCGGCCGCCTGCTGGTGGGTCATGGCAAATTCGTCGATCAAACGCTGCAGGCCCAGCGCTTCTTCGAGCGGGTTGAGGTCCTCGCGCTGGATGTTTTCGATCAGCGCCATGGCCAGCGCCGCCTCGTCGGGAATCTCGCGGATCAGCGCCGACACCTCGGTCAAACCGGCCATCTGAGCGGCTCGCCAGCGGCGTTCGCCCGCAATTATTTCGTAGCGCTCATCGCTCACCGGACGAACCAGGATCGGCTGCATCAAGCCCTGCATACGGATCGACGCCGCCAGCTCCTCGAGCGACGCGGTGTCCATGTGCGTCCGTGGTTGATACTTTCCCGGCTGGATATCCCCTACCGGCAGCGTCCGCTGCTGCTCCTTGCTCTGCGCGTCGTTGCCGGCCAGCAAAGCGTCCAGGCCACGGCCGAGTCCCTTTAATTTCATCGCTCCACCCCCACTGCCGCGACCTTGGCCTTGGCCGTGACGCTGCCGGCACGTCGTTCGAGAAGCTCCTGCGCCAGAAGAATATACGCTTGCGCCCCCTTGGAATTGCGGTCGAAAGCGATCACCGGCTTGCCGTAAGACGGCGCCTCGGCAAGGCGAACATTGCGCGGGATGATGGTGCGGTAGACCTTCTCGCCGAAATGCCCTTCGAGCTCGCCGGATACCTGTTGCGTCAAGGTCGATCGCGGGTCGAACATGGTTCGCAACAGGCCTTCGATCTCGAGCTGCGGATTGAGATTGGCACGGATTTTCTTCAGCGTCGCCACCAGATCGGTCAGCCCCTCGAGCGCGTAGTACTCGCACTGCATCGGGATCATCACCCGGTCGGCGGCGACCAGCCCGTTGACGGTCAACATGTTGAGCGCCGGCGGGCAGTCCATGAGGATAAAGTCATAGTCGTCGCGGACGCTGGTCAGCGCATCACGCAAGCGGTACTCGCGCTGCCCGAGGTCGATCAGATCGATCTCGGCGCCGGCCAGTTCACGGTTCGCCGGCAGGACGTCGAAGCCAAAGTCGGTCGGCAGGCGCGTGTCACTGATCGTCGAGCGGCCGATCAGCGTCTGGTAGACGGTCGGCACGGCGGCTCGTTTGGCGACACCGCAACCGGTGGTCGCGTTGCCCTGTGGGTCGAGATCGATCAACAGCACCCGCTGGCCGCATTCGGCCAGACACGCCGACAGGTTGACCGCCGTCGTGGTCTTGCCGACGCCGCCCTTCTGGTTGGTTACCGCCAGTACTTTTGTCAAATCAAGGCTCCCCCTCAAGTGGCTGCGGCGCCGTGCTGATGACCACCAGGTGTCGCTCGCCGTCGACGCCGGGCACCGCCAGTCGATGCACGCCATCGACGACCAGCCCGGCAGACAAATCTGCCAGTTGCTCGTACGGATAGACGCCTTTCATCGCCAGCCAGCTGCCACCCGCTGCCAACAGGTGGCGCGACAATTTCACCAGCGCGCCGAGATCGGAAAAAGCGCGGGCGGTGATCACCGCAAAGCCGCTCGGCGGCTGGTAAGCCTCGACGCGACCGCAGTGTACGGCAATATTCGCCAGACCCAGCTCAATGGCCGCCTGTTGCAGAAAGGCCGTCTTCTTCGAACTACTGTCGAGCAGGACGACGTGCAAGTCCGGGCGAGCGATCGCCAGTGGCATCCCCGGCATGCCACCGCCACTGCCGACGTCGAGCAAACTGGCGCCGCGAACGAATGGCAGGATCGCCAGCGAGTCGAGCAGGTGATGACTGACCGTCAGAGCGGGATCGCGTAAGGCGGTCAGTTGGTAGGTTCTGTTCCACTTGCCGAGGAGCGCCGTGTAGTCGAGCAACTTCTGCTGCGCGCCAGCGGCCAGGTCGATGCCGAGCGCTCGCAAGCCCAGTGCCAGTTGCTGCTCCGGAAGCATCAGCCGTGCCCCTGCGCGCGCGGGCCGCGAGCGGCCGACTGGCCGCGCTTCAGATAGACCAGGAGGATCGAGATCGCCGCCGGCGTCATTCCCTGAATGCGCGACGCCTGACCGAGGGTCTGTGGTCGGTGCAGCGACAGCTTCTGGCGGACCTCGCTGGACAGGCCGGCGACTGCCGCAAAATCGAAATCCACCGGCAAGCGCTGCTCCTCGTTAACCAGACTCCTGGCGACTTCTTCACGCTGACGTTCGATGTAGCCCTGGTACTTGGCCTGGATGTCGACCTGTTCGACGACCTGTGGATCAAGCAGTCCACCGTCGACCGACGCTTCGCCAACGCGCAAGCTCAGCAAACCCGCATGCGTGACCTCCGGGCGGCGCAGCAAATCGTGCAAGCTGTATTCGCGCTCCAGCGGCTTGCCGAGAACACGCGTCGCGTCGTCGTCGGAGACGCTCTCCGGATGCACCCAGGTCGCTTTCAGCCGCTCCTGTTCGCTAGCGATCGCTTCGCGCTTTCTGTCGAAAGCCGCCCAGCGTCGGTCATCCACCAGGCCGAGACGACGACCGTGCTCGGTCAAGCGCATGTCGGCGTTGTCCTCACGCAGCGACAGGCGATACTCGGCACGGCTGGTGAACATCCGGTACGGCTCGGACACCCCACGGGTGATCAGATCGTCGACCAGAACGCCCAGATACGCCTCGTCGCGGCGCGGCGTCCACGGCTCCCGGTCCTGCGCCAGCAAGGCCGCATTGACGCCAGCCAGCAAGCCCTGCGCCGCCGCTTCTTCGTAGCCGGTGGTGCCATTGATCTGGCCGGCGAAGAACAGGCCGCCGATGGCCCGCGTTTCCAGCGACGCGTTCAGACCGCGTGGATCGAGATAATCGTACTCGATGGCGTAACCCGGACGCACGATGTGGCAATTCTCGAGGCCACGGATCGAACGAGCGATCGCCAGCTGCACGTCGAACGGCAGGCTGGTCGAAATTCCGTTGGGGTAGATCTCGCGGGTATTGAGGCCTTCCGGCTCAAGGAAGATGTTGTGACTATCCTTATTCGCAAAGCGATGGATCTTGTCCTCGATCGACGGGCAGTAGCGCGGCCCGACGCCTTCAATGACGCCGGTGTACATCGGCGAACGATCGAGATTGGCGCGGATGATGTCGTGGGTTCGGCTGTTGGTGCTGGTGATCCAGCACGGCAGCTGCCGCGGATGTTGCGTCACGTCACCGAGAAAGGAGAATACCGGCAGTGGCTGGTCGGAATGCTGCTCGGCCATCACCGAGAAGTCGATGCTGCGGCCATCGAGCCGCGGCGGCGTGCCGGTCTTCAGCCGGCCAACCGGCAAATTCAGCTCGCGCAGCCGCGCCGCCAGCGCCACCGCCGGTGGGTCACCCATGCGCCCGCCGGTGTAGTTGGCCAGGCCGACGTGAATCAGCCCGTTGAGGAAGGTACCGGTGGTCAACACCACCGCCCGCGCCGCAAAGCGCACGCCGAGCTGGCTGACGACACCGGCGACGTGATCGCCTTCGACGATCAGGTCATCGCACGCTTGCGCGAAGATCGTCAGATTCGCCTGCTCTTCGAGCCGACAGCGAATCGCCTGCCGATACAGCACCCGGTCGGCCTGCGCTCGCGTCGCGCGTACAGCCGGGCCCTTGCTCGAGTTGAGAATACGGAACTGGATGCCCGCCTGGTCGGTAGCCTCGGCCATCGCCCCGCCGAGCGCGTCGACCTCCTTGACCAGATGGCCCTTGCCGATGCCACCGATCGACGGATTACAGCTCATCGCCCCGAGGGTATCGAGGTTATGTGTCAGCAGCAGCGTCTTGACGCCGGTGCGCGCGGCGGCAAGCGCGGCCTCGGTGCCAGCGTGGCCACCACCGACGACAATCACCTCGAAACGGTCTGGAAAGAGCATCGACGATCCGGTCTTTCTCGCGCAGCAGGCTGCGCAAAAGATCGCGATTCTACGGCAGTTCGCTGAAACATAACAGGTTTTTAAGATACTGCGGGCTTTTTGGCGAGTTCTGTGGCGAGCGGCACTGTGCTTAGCTCCAAGGCGCTGAGCAGCCAGCGCGGCCACGACGCGCCGCCGCGAGGCCGCGCAAACGCGTTCGCAGGTCCTTGAGCACTCGACAGAGCTGATGATGGTGCGTGCGGACGCATAGCCATGGACTATGCTTCGAATTGCCAGAATCAATTGGAACAATGCTGGCGCATCCACTACCATCTCTTCGTGGATTCAATTCATTCACCCAACCCGAAGGAGAACTCAAGATGTCCTTGATCAATACCGAAATCAAACCATTCAATGCGACCGCTTTTCACAACGGCAAGGATGTTCCTGTTTCCGCCGCCGATCTGAAGGGTAAGTGGTCGGTCGTCTTCTTCTACCCCGCCGACTTCACTTTCGTCTGCCCGACCGAGTTGGGCGACCTTGCCGACGAGTACGCGTCGTTTCAGAAACTTGGCGTCGAGATCTACTCGGTATCGACCGATACGCACTTCACGCACAAGGCATGGCACGACGCCTCCGAGACGATCAAGAAGATCAAGTATCCGATGATCGGCGATCCGACCGGCACCATCACCCGTAATTTCGACGTGATGATCGAGGAAGCCGGCCTGGCGCTGCGCGGCACCTTCGTGATCAACCCCGAAGGCGTGATCAAGGTCTGCGAGATCCACGACCTCGGCATCGGCCGTGACGCCAAGGAGCTGCTGCGCAAGGTGCAAGCGGCGCAGTACGTCGCCAGCCACCCGGGTGAAGTCTGCCCGGCCAAGTGGACGCCGGGTGACGCAACGCTGTCGCCGTCGCTCGACCTGGTCGGCAAAATCTAGGACGACTGCTGACTACGGCTGCCGGGCCTCGCCCGGCCAGCCTGAAACCGGGTCTCAGTGCAAAGGGGCCGCGAAGCGCGCTGCTTGGCGGCCCCTTTTCAATGCCACTCGAAAAAGGAGAATTCAGATGCTCGACGCAACTATCAAGGGCCAACTTGGCGCCTACCTCGGCAAGCTGCAGCGCCCGATCGAACTCATCGCATCGCCGGACAGCAGCGATCAGGGGCGCGAAATGCTCGCTTTGCTGCACGATATTGCCGCGCTATCCGACAAGGTCAGCGTCAGCGAAGGCGGCCAGGCTCCGCGTAAGCCGTCTTTTTCGATCGGCTGTCCCGGTGAAGAAGCGCGAATCAGTTTTGCCGGCGTCCCGATGGGGCACGAGTTCAGCTCGCTGGTACTGGCGCTGCTGCACGTCGGCGGCCATCCGCCGAAGGCCGACGCCAGCGTAATCGACTCGATTCGAGCGATCCCCGGCAGATTTCATTTTGAGACCTTCATCTCGCTGTCGTGCCACAACTGCCCGGATGTGGTGCAGGCGCTCAACCTGATGGCCGTGCTAAACCCCGGTATCAGCCACCAGATGGTCGACGGCGGCTTGTTCCAGGACGAGGTCGCCGCGCGCCAGATCATGGGCGTGCCGACGGTCTTGCTGAACGGCGAGCATTTTGGCCAGGGGCGGCTGGCGCTAGAGGAAATCGTTGGCCGTATCGACAGCAGCGCGCTGCAGCGCGAGGCCGAGAAGATCTCGACGCGCGAACCCTTTGACGTACTGATCGTCGGCGGCGGACCAGCGGGCGCGGCGGCGGCGATCTACGCCGCTCGCAAGGGCGTTCGTACGGGCGTCGTCAGCGAACGCTTCGGCGGGCAGGTGCTCGACACGCTGGCGATCGAGAATTTCATCTCGGTCAAGGCAACCGACGGACCGAAACTCGCAGCCGCTCTCGAGGAGCACGTCAGGGAATACGACGTCGATATCATCGATCTGCAGCGCGCCGAAGCGCTGCTGCCGGCAGCCGGCGACGGACTGAACGAGATTCGCCTGGCCAGCGGCGCGACGCTGCGCAGCAAAACGCTGATCCTCGCGACTGGCGCACGCTGGCGGGAAATGAATGTGCCGGGCGAAAAGGAGTATCGCGGTCACGGCGTCGCCTACTGCCCGCATTGCGACGGCCCGCTGTTCAAGGGCAAGCGGGTGGCGGTGATCGGTGGCGGCAACTCGGGCGTCGAGGCGGCGATCGACCTCGCGGGCATTGTTGGCCAGGTCACGCTGCTCGAATTCGAGGCCAGCCTGCGCGCCGATGCAATCCTCCAGAAAAAACTCTTCAGCCTGGCCAACGTCACGGTAATCACCGAGGCCTTGAGCACCGAGGTCAGCGGCGATGGCGAAAAAGTCGACGGTCTGCTGTACACCAACCGGGCGAGCGGCGAATCGCAGCGCATCGACCTTGAAGGTATCTTCGTGCAGATTGGCCTGTTGCCGAACAGCGACTGGCTCAAGGGGACGATCGAACTCTCGCCACGCGGCGAAATCGAGGTCGACGCCCGCGGCGGCACGTCGCTGCCGAGCGTTTTCGCAGCGGGCGACGTCACCACCGTGCCGTACAAGCAGATCGTCGTCGCCATGGGCGAAGGTACCAAGGCGGCACTGAGCGCGTTCGACCATTTGATTCGGAGTTGATTCGTCGTTGATTTGTCGTTGATTCGCAGTTCGGTCAGCTGCAGTAACCCTGGCGCCGAGCCAGCAACGGCCGGGCAGCAGCCGCTGCGCAGGCCCGGCTGCTGACGGTCCGCTTGCCCGGCAAAGCGCTGTCGGGTAATGTGCCGTCCATGATTACGCCTGCCAACACCGCCGAGCTGCTGCAAAAGTTGAGCAAGGACTTGGCTCGCAAGCGTGCTCTGCTGATCGATCGCTATCCCAATGCCCGCAGTTCCCTGCGGATCATGCTCGCCGCGCTGGGGGTAACCGCCGTCCATAACGCCGGGACTTCAGCCGAGGTTCTTCGGCAGGTCAAAGCGCATCACTTCGACATCATCCTCTCGGATTACCAGCTCGAAGATGGACGCGATGGCCAGCAGCTCCTCGAAGAGCTACGCCAGCAACGTCTGGTCGCGCTATCTTCCGTGTTCATGCTCATTACCAGCGAACGTGCCTACCACAACGTCGTTTCCATCGCTGAACTGGCGCCCGACGACTATCTGATCAAGCCGTTCACCGCCGACGAATTACACGGCAGGCTGGTACGCGCGCTGTACAAGAAACAGTTTCTGGCCGAACTCTACGAGCATCTTGACAACGGCGCTTTCCAGGATGCGCTGCTTAGCTGCGACCGCCTGCTCGGTCAGGAAAGCGGCTTTGTTTTCGACGTCCTGCGCCTCAAGGGAGAAATCCTCAACATTCTCGGGCGCCCCGCCGAAGCGCAAGCGGTATACGAGCGCGTACTCGCCGAGCGAATGGCTCCATGGGCGCGCATCGGCCTGGCAATTTCGCTGCGCAGCCAGCAACAGCTGGCTGAAGCCGAAACGGTCGGACAGGCACTGATCGACGACTTCCCCGAATTCATGGCGGCCTACGACTTCCTCGCCGACGTCCGCGAAGAAATGGGCAAGCTCCCGGAAGCCCAGGAAGCGCTGTCCTCGGCGGCGCTGATCTCGCCCAACAACGCTACCCGACAAAGGATGGTCGGCGAACTGGCGTCGCGCAACATGGATTTCAAGACCGCCGAACGCGCTTATAGCAAGGTTCTCGAACGACGGCGCGGTTCTTCGCTGAACAACATCGACGACTACTCCAATCTCGCACGCGTCATGCTCGACCTGGGTCATACCGCCGGCGCCCGGAAAATTACCGACGAACTTCGTCGTGACTGGCGCGGCAGCAAGCACGGCGAACTGGCTGCTCTGGTCATGGACGGTTTGTGTGCGAACAAGGAGGGTGACCCGACCAGAGCCAAGCTGGCGGTCGAAAAAGCCTTGATCCTCAATGATGCCTTGAAGGCCGACGGCAAGGGCGCGCTGTTGTCCAGCAAGCTGGCTCTGGATCTGGCGCACGCCTGTCTGGCCACTGGCAACGAAGCCAGTGCGCAAGAGGTGGTGCGTCAGGTCGCTGCTGAAAATCATGAAGACCGGGCGATGATCGCGCAGATCGAGAGCATTTATGCGAAAACCGGCAAGGAAGAACGCGGCCAGGCACTACTCGCGCAAGTCGGCAAGGAAATCGTCGAGCTCAATAATCGCGGCGTCATGGCAGCCCGTAGCGGCGACCTCCAGGGCTCCGTGCAACTTCTGATCGAAGCCGCCGAACGCGTACCCAATTTGCAGTTTCTGGTCAATGCCACCAAGGCCATCTGCACCCTGCTCGATCTGCAGGGCTGGAACCCGGCGCTGGCGAAACGTGCGTTCGCTTACCTGCAGATGGCTCAAAACAAGGACATACGCAACGCCAAGGTCATAGCGGCGCGGGAAATGTACCAGCGCGTGGCACTCAAGTACGGTGTTCCTATAGTGCCATTTTCGGCGGTACGACACGCCAACGACAAGTCGCGTACCTAGCCACCTGGCCACGCACGGCACGTTTGCACCGGCTGATAGCGTTTTGCTCGCTGCCTTCGACGAGCGGGCAGCGCGACCAGATCAGGTGAAGGTATCGTATGCGAACTTGACGATAAAGGCGCTGACGACGCCGAGAAACACCTTGCGGACAAAGCCGCTACCGTGCCGCAACGCAAGATGCGTGCCGATCAGTGAACCGGCGACGTTGCACGTGGCCATCGACACGGCAGCAAGCGGCAGGATGTGGCCGTGCGGAAGAAAGAAGCCGAGCGCTGCCAGATTGGTCGCAACGTTGACCACTTTTGACGCCGCCGAGGCATGTAGAAAATCGAACCCAAAAAAGCGGATGAAGAGAAAAATGAGAAAACTCCCCGTGCCGGGCCCGAAGAAGCCATCGTAAAAACCAATCACGCCGCCGACCAGCAGCGCATAGGTGAACTCGCGACGACCCGTATGCTGCGGCCGATGAATGGCGCCGAAATCGCGATTGCTAAAGGTATAGGCGGCCGCGCCGATGAGCAGCAGCAGAATCAACGGCCGCAACAACTCGGGTGGCAGCCAGGCAACGGCCATCGCGCCGACGTACGAGAAGGCAAACGCGGCGAGCGCCGCCGGCAAGGTCGTTCGCCAGGGCATCCGCACCCGGCGCGCGTAGCGCCAGGCGGCATTGCTGGTGCCAAAGACGCTGGCGAACTTGTTGGTTCCGAAGAGTGTCGCAGGAACTTCACTCGGCAACGCGGTGAACAAGGCCGGTATCTGGATCAGTCCGCCGCCACCGACCACGGCATCGATGAAGCCAGCGAACAGCGCCGCCGTGCCGAGGATCAACAGCAAGGAATAGTCGACGCCGTCGATCATCATCTAGCGTTGCGCCACGAAGAACACGCGCTTGAACGAAAACAGGGTGTGTCCATCGCTGCCGCGCGGGTAAGCGATGGCCAGCGGTATCCGATAGGCGTTCAAAAATTTATCGGCGGCGGCTTTCTCTAGCCGTGCGAGATAGGGACGCAGGGTCGTTCCCTTCATCCATTCGATGATCGCATCGTCACCGCTTAGCGCTTGCCAGTAAGTTGTCTCCCACACTTCCAGATGACGACAATGCGGCGTCAACAAACGGTGGTAGTCAGCAGCTGACAGGATCTTGCCCATCTCGACGCCGCCGAGGGTCTGCTGCCAGCGATAGTCATCAGCCAGTTTGCGGAGAATCTGATGCGACGGGGCGCCAAAGTTCGACGGCATCTGAACCGCCAGCGCGCCACCGTCTGCGAGTTTTTCGAGTAAGGCTGGCAGCAAATGCTGATGGTCGCCAAGCCAGTGCAGGGTAGCATTCGAAAAAATCAGGTCGGGTGGCACAAGGGCCTGCCAGGCGGCGATATCGGCGTGTTGCCAGGCGATCGAAGAAGGCGTCGACGACGCCTTACGCAGCATTGCGACATCGCTGTCGACAGCGCTTATTTCTGCCTGCGGCCAGCGTTCGGCGAGCAAACGGGTGACATTCCCGGCGCCGCAACCGAGGTCGACGACGCGGCTCGGCGACTTGCCGCCGAGCCGCGCGATCAGATCGAGCGCTGGCCGCCGCCGCGCATCGACAAATTTCAGGTACTGCTCCGGGTCCCAGTTCATTGGCTGCTTTCCTTTCGGGTCTGGCTATTTGCCAATACAAAAACGCCCAAAAATCTCGCCCAGCAAGTCGTCGGCGCTGAATTCTCCCGTTATCGACGCCAAAGCCAGTTGCGCCAACCTTAGTTCCTCGGCGAAAAGTTCGAGTTGCGGTAAGCGCAAGCGGGCTTCCTGAAGATGCTGGCGAGTTTGAGCCAAGGCGCGCAAGTGGCGTTCGCGAGCAATGAAAACGTCTTCAGCTGGCTGCCAGCCGGCGATCCGCAGCAGCGCTTGCCGCAAGAGCTCGATCCCCTCGCCGGATTTTGCCGAAAGCGAAATCGCCACAGCATCGTCTTCATCATCATGGCGTTCTGCCGGCCGCGCCGTAAGGTCAATCTTGTTGTACACGGTCAACCGCGCCAAGTGCGCGGGAAGTTGCGCGAGTATCGCGCGGTCGGCCTCACCGACGCCGCTGCGCGCGTCGACCAGCAAGACGACGACATCGGCGCGATCAATTTCGCGCCAGGTCCGTTCGATTCCGATCTTCTCGATCGGGTCGTCGGTTTCGCGAAGCCCGGCGGTGTCGATCACATGCAGCGGTATTCCTTCGACTTGCAGAGTGCTGCGCACCAGATCGCGGGTGGTACCCGGCAGCGGCGTGACGATCGCCAGGTCGTCGCCAGCGAGGCGGTTAAGCAGGCTTGACTTGCCAACATTCGGTTGGCCAGCGAGGACAACGTGCAGGCCGCCCTGCAGCAAACGACCCTGCCGAGCGCGGTCGAAGACTCGAGCCAGACGGTCTTGCATGCGATCCAGACGGCCGAAGGCGTCGGCGGCCTCGAGAAAATCAACCTCCTCGTCGGGAAAATCGAGCGTCGCTTCGACCAGCGCGCGCAGTTCGATCAGTTGCTCGAGCAAAGCGTTTACTTCCCGCGAGAAGTCACCCTGCAGCGAACGCACGGCGCTACGCGCCGCTGTGGCGGTCGCCGCGTCGATCAGGTCGATGACTGCTTCAGCCTGCGCCAGGTCCAGCTTGCCGTTGAGGTAGGCACGACGCGTAAACTCGCCGGGATCGGCGATTCGCGCGCCAAGTTCCAGACAGCGCGCCAGCAGCAGCTGCATGACCAGCGGACCGCCGTGACCGTGTAGCTCGACGACGTCTTCGCCGGTGAAGGAGTGCGGCGCCGGAAAGTACAGCAACAGGCCGCTGTCGATGACGCTGCCGTCGGCAGCACGGAAGTCGGCGCGTGTTGCCAGGCGCGGCCTTGGTCGCTTGCCGCTCAGCGTCTCGGCGACATCGAGGAGGGCGTCTCCGGAGATGCGGACAATGCCGACGCCACCGCGACCTGGCGCGGTGGCGATGGCGGCTATGGTCGTTGCAGCGCTAACGTGAAAGTCGCGTTCGCAACTCACAAATCTCCCTTGTCGCCGCGGGAAAAGCGCCAGGAATGAGGTAAATGGTCATCACCTTCACGATCGGTGGCAGCTCGAATGGTCATGACCGCTGCTGTCGACTCAAGCCTTGGCGTCGTTGGCAGCCTTTTTGCCACCTTCTATCATCCGTGTGATCTGCCATTGCTGGGCTATCGACAGGGTGTTGTTGACCACCCAGTAGAGCACCAGACCGGCCGGAAAGAAGAAAAACATGGCGCCGAAGATGAACGGCATCATCATCATCACCTTGGCCTGGATTGGGTCCGGCGGCGTCGGATTGAGCCTAGTCTGGATCAGCATCGTCGCCACCATAATAACCGGCAGGACATAGAACGGATCGGCAGCCGAAAGATCTTTAATCCACAGGATCCACGGCGCATCGCGGATTTCGACAGCGCCAAGCAAAGCCCAGTAGAGCGCGATGAACACCGGAATCTGCACGGCGATCGGCAGGCAGCCACCCAAGGGGTTGATTTTCTCGCGCTTGTAAAGCTCCATCATTTCCTGGTTGAGCTTCTGCCGGTCGCCGCCGAAGCGTTCCTTGAGAGCGACCAGACGCGGCGTGACGGTGCGCATCTTGGCCATCGACTTATAGCTCGCAGCAGATAGCGGGAAGAACAGCAGCTTGATGCCGACGGTCAGCAGAACGATCGCCCAGCCCCAGTTGCCGACCAGCTTGTGGATCGCCTGCAGGCACCAGAAGATCGGTGCGGCAACAATGGTCAGCCAGCCGTAGTCGACGACCAGCGGCAATCCCTGCGCACCGATACCCCCATCGGCCGCAGGCAGCGCCAGGTGATCAAGAATGCCCTGAAGCTGCGGCCCGGCATAGAGTGGAAGGGACAGCGCGACTTTTGAGCCGGGCGCCGTCACCGGCACTGGCACGATGACGCCAGCGCTGACCGCGGGATCGACGCTGCCGTCGAGTTTGCGCATGTAGAACTCCCGTGCCAGACCTTCCGGAGGGATCCACGCCGAGACGAAGTAGTGCTGAACCATCGCTACCCAGCCATTGTCCGCCTGCGTCGCGAACTTGGCTTTGCCACTTTCGATGTCCGCAAAATGGACCTTCTGATACTTGTCCGCCTCTGTATAAACGGCCGGGCCGGTGAAGGTCGACACCATCCGGCTCTCGCCTTCGGGGGCCTTGATGTCCCGCTGCAGCTGGTAGTAGGCGTGTACCGCGACGTCCTTCTCGCTACCGTTGTCGATCTCCTGGACAAGGTTGATCAGGTAGCTGCCACGAGTGAAGGTGTAGATTTTGGCGACCTTGACGCCATTGACGGGCGGCGCTTCGAGGCGAAGTTCAATGGTCTTGGCATCACCGGCGAGTTCTCTGCTGCCGGCAAGCGGCGAAAAGAGGGTCTTGTGGTTGGGCAAGCCATCACCGATCAGACCGCTCTGCGCAGCGTACCTGTGGCGAGCGTCGAACAAGGCGAAGTCCTTGCTCTTGGACTCCGTGTCCTTGTAGTCGTTGAATACCAGGCGGACGATATCGCCGCCCTGTGCCGATACCTCAGCGGTAAACAAGTCGGTCTTGACGGTGACTGTTTCGGCCGTCTGGGCTGTCGTACCGATCGGCGCCTGCAGAGGAGTAGCTCCGGGAGCGGCGGCGTGCAAGCTGCTCGACGGCTGCGGCGCCGACGTGCCGCTGGCGCTGGTGGCGACTGGCGGTACGACGGGGGGGTGATTGTACTTCTGCCAGGCATCCCAGAGCATCACCAGCGAGAACGAGAAGACAAGCAGCAGAAGCAGGCGTCGGTTATCCATGAAAGCCTATACAGTTTGATTGTTGTTCAGGGTACGGGGTCAAAACCACCCGGGTTCCACGGATGACAGCGAAGAAGCCGCTGCAAGGCCAGTCTTGTTCCCTTGCCGGCGCCGTGCTTTTCGAGCGCTTCAGCCGCATACTCGGAACAGCTTGGGAAGAAGCGGCAACGACGCCCGAGCATCGGGCTGAGCGCGTAGCGGTAAAAGCCTATCAGGGCAAGCAAGATCTGTTTCATCGGCTCATTGTTCAGCTACGATCATCCTGCCAAGCAAGCGCTGAATCTCCCGCGCCAGGGCTTGCCGATCGAGTGCTGTCGGCTTGACCGCGAGACGCAGCACCAAGTCAGACGACTGCAGACGCGAACGCAGCAGACGAAAATGCTCTCTGGCCAGTCGCTTGACAAGGTTGCGATCGACGGAACGACGCAGGAAACGCTTGGCGACGACCAGACCAAGCCGCGCTGCGGGCTTTTCAGCGCAAACACGAGGGCAGTAATGTAGCAGGAAATGGCGGCTTTTCAGCACCTTCCTGAAACCAAAAACGGATGAATACTCATCCGTTTTCAACAGCCGGTAGTGCTTTGGGAAGGCCGCAGCCCTGGCCGGACGATCACCGGCAGGACCACATCCAGCGCTCAAACCGCCAGACGGTGACGGCCTTTGGCACGACGAGCGCGAATCACCGCACGACCGCTACGAGTGGACATACGAACGAGGAAGCCGTGTGTACGCTTGCGGCGAACGACCGACGGTTGATAGGTGCGTTTCATGGTTAAACCCTTGGAGTCAAAGCGAAGTAAACGCGTAATTAGACAGTCTGTGGCCAAAGCTTGTCAACACCATATTTTCCCCCATGCTGTGGATAACTTTCTGCCTACGCGTTAGAATTGACGCCTTGACGCTTCCGCCAGAACTGTAACAGTGACCCGCAGAGGTCATCACAGATCCTCGCCACGAGCCACCCGCGGTCGCCTGCGCCGAACGGGTATTGTGCGTCATCCTAATGATTCTAAATGGATTTTTCAGGGCCTTCGGCCCTCTTTTTGGGCTTTTTCAGCGCCCAACTTCGGAACCTCAGAGCAATGATCGTCAATGAGTAGTTTCTGGTCCTCCTGTCTGGGCCAGTTCGAGCAGGAACTTCCGCCGCAGCAATTCAATACCTGGATCCGCCCGCTTCGTCTGGAAGGGGGCGAAGACCATGCACACGGATTGCGTCTGCTGGCGCCGAACGGCTTCATCCTGAAGTGGGTCAAGGAGCGCTATCTGACGCGCATCGAAGAAATGGCCAGCGAACATTTTTCGGTGCCGGTCAGCATCGCACTGAGCCTGGGCGCCCGCGTCGAAGCGACGAGCAGCACGGCGTCTGGCTCGAACAACGAGAGCGCCCGCGACGACAAACGCGCAACGCTGACCACGGCAGCAGCGATCAACAACGTGTCGCTGGTCGAGCGGGGTCGTTCAGCGTACGAAAAAACGCGTTTGATTCAGACTTTTACCTTCGACAACCTGATCGTCGGCAAGGCCAACGACCTGGCCCGGGCGGCTTCCCGACAGGTGGCCATCAACCCCGGTGAGACCACCTACAACCCCTTGTTCATCTATGGTGGTGCTGGTCTGGGGAAGACCCACCTGATACATGCCATAGGCAATCATATTCTCGATAACCACCCCGAAAAGATCGTGCGCTACGTGCATGCCGAGGACTACTATTCCGACGTCGTTCGTGCCTATCAGCAAAAGTCCTTTGATGTCTTCAAGCGCTACTATCGCTCGCTCGACGTGCTGCTTCTTGATGACGTACAGTTCTTCAATGGCAAGAACCGCACGCAGGAAGAATTTTTCTACGTTTTCAACGCCCTGAGCGAGACCAAAAAGCAAATCGTCATCAGTTGTGACACCTATCCGAAAAACATCTCGGGTCTGGAAGATCGCCTGATTACCCGTTTTGACTGGGGCTTGACGGTTCAGATCGAGCCACCGGAGACCGAAATGCGGGTCGCCATCCTCAAGAAGAAGGCCGAAGTCGACGGCGTCGACCTCGACGACGAGGTCGCTTTCTACATCGCCAAGCATCTCAGGTCCAACGTTCGCGAACTCGAGGGGGCGCTCAAGAAGGTCCTCGCCTACTCGGCTTTTCATGGGCAACGACTGTCCCTGGATCTCGCCAAGGAGGCGCTGAAGGATGTGATTGGTGCAGTCAACAGGCAGCTGACGGTCGACAACATTCAGAAGACCGTCGCCGATTACTTCAAGATCAAGGTCTCGGACCTGTTTTCGAAGAAACGAACGCGGGTGATCGTCAGACCACGGCAGATCGCCATGTGGTTGGCCAAGAATCTGACGACGCTGAGCTACCCGGCAATCGGCGGTGCTTTTGGTGGCCGCGACCATACCACTGTTCTGCACGCGGTTCGAACCATCGACGATCTACGGACCAAGGACAACGATCTCAATCACGATGTACACGTCCTGCAGCAGGTGCTCAAGGGCTGAAGAGGCGCTGTATAAGTCGGTGCGAAAGCAGCTGACAAAAAGTGGAGAACTTGCGAAAAAAGGGCCTGTGGATAAGTTGTTCAATTCTATGCACAGCAGCATACGGACTTTTTTCAGGCTTTAAAAACGCTCTACTGTGCTGATTTTTAAAAAAAAATTTGACATATCAACAGATTTGTTCGGACTATAGTCTTTATAGGATCTATATATATGCTTCTTATTAATACCAAACGCGACACCCTTCTGGCGCCTTTGCAGGCGGTTTCGGGCATAGTGGAGAAGCGTCATACGCTGCCAATTCTTTCCAACGTCTTGCTGGAAAAGTCGGGGGATGTCCTGACCTTGCTGGCTACCGATATCGAGATCCAGATTACGAGTTCGACCAACGGTGCGACCGGTGACGGTAACGGCGCGGTCACCGTCGGCGCGCGCAAGTTGCAGGAAATCCTGCGTTCCTTGCCGGAAGCGGCTGAGGTGAGCCTGACGCTTGATGACCGGCGCCTGCAAGTCAAGGCGGGAAAGAGTCGCTTCAGCCTGCAAACCTTGCCCGCCGAGGACTTCCCGAGCATGACGATGGTCGATGGCGAGGCCAGACGGTTTACCGTTGCTCAAAAAGATTTTCGCAAGTTGCTGGGGCAAACGCAGTACGCTATGGCCACTCAGGACGTTCGCTACTACCTGAATGGGCTGTTGCTGCTGGTCGATGCAAACGAGCTGCGGGCGGTGGCCACCGATGGTCACCGACTGGCTTACGCCAGCATGCCGCTCGCCGACGCTCCCGAGGCGCTGCGCGTCGAAGGTGCTGCGCGTCAGGAACTGATCTTGCCGCGCAAGACGGTGATCGAGCTGAATCGCCTGCTCGGCGACAACGACGAGCCGCTATCGATCGAAGTGCTGCCCAGCCAGGTGCGCTTCCGCTTTGGCGAGATCAATCTGGTCTCGAAACTGATCGATGGTCGCTTCCCGGATTACGAAAGAGTCATTCCGGCGAGCCTCAAGAACGTCGTTTCGGTTAGTCGTAGCGCGCTACTGCAGTCGATGGTACGGGCGGCCATTCTGACCAACGAGAAGTTTCGTGGCGTCCGTCTGGTGCTCGCCGAGGGTAGCCTGAAGATCATGGCGGCCAACGCCGAGCAGGAGGAAGCGCAGGAAGAGATCGAGGTCGATTATCAGGGCGAAGCGCTGGACGTGGGTTTCAACGTTGCCTACCTGCTCGATGTGCTGAATCACAGGTCCGAAGAAACGATCGAGTGGGGTTTCAACGATGCCAACTCCAGCGCTTTATTGACCATCCCCGGCAACGACCGTTTCCGATACGTGGTGATGCCAATGCGCATTTGACCTGCGCCTGAAAATGGAACCTAGTGGTAGCAGCAGCGCTTAAACCAAGAGAAAGCAGTGGATCGACAATGACTGAAGAGAACTCACAAGGCGCCTACGACGAATCGAGCATCCAGCAACTGGAGGGTCTGGAGGCGGTTCGCAAGCGGCCGGGGATGTATATCGGCGACACCTCCGATGGCACGGGCTTACACCACATGGTGTTCGAGGTCGTTGACAACGCGATCGATGAGGCGCTGGCCGGTCATTGTGACGATATTGTCATCACCATCCATGCCGACAATTCAATCTCGGTAACCGACAATGGGCGCGGTATTCCAACCGGCATCAAGTTCGATGATCGCAACGAGCCGAAGCGCTCGGCGGCCGAAATCGTGATGTGCGTGCTGCACGCGGGTGGCAAGTTCAATCAGAACTCGTACAAGGTTTCTGGCGGTTTGCACGGCGTCGGCGTGTCGTGCGTCAACGCGCTGTCAAAGTGGTTGCGCCTGACGATTCGGCGTGATGGCAAAAAACATCTGATGGAGTTTCATCGGGGACTGGTCCCCGATCGGTTGCTCGAAGTGCAACGGGGAGTCGAGGTATCACCGATCAGAGTAGTCGGCGAGACCGAGAAACGCGGTACGGAATTGCACTTCATGGCCGACGAGGAAATTTTCGGACACGTCGAGTTTCACTATGAAATTATCGCCAAACGCCTACGTGAGCTGTCGTTTCTGAACAACGGCGTAAAAATTCGGCTGATCGACCAACGTAGCGGCAAGCAGGAGGATTTTGCTTTCCTCGGCGGCGTCAAGGGGTTTGTCGAGTACGTCAATCGCACGAAGTCGGTATTGCATCCGAATATATTCCATGCCGAAGGTGAATCGCTGACGGTCAACGGTGCGATCAGCGTTGAAGTGGCGATGCAGTGGAACGACAGTTATGTCGAACAGGTACTTTGTTTTACCAACAACATCCCGCAAGCCGACGGCGGAACGCACATGACCGGCTTGCGGGCAGCGATGACGCGGGTGATCAACCGCTACATTGAAGAAAACGAGATCGCCAAGAAGGCCAAAGTCGATATTGCTGGCGACGACATGCGCGAAGGTCTGGCTTGTGTGCTGTCGGTGAAGATGCCCGATCCGAAGTTTGCTTCGCAGACCAAAATGAAGCTGGTCTCGTCGGAGGCGCGCCCGGCCGTTGAGGAAGTAGTGGCAGCGAAACTGAGCGAGTTTCTACAGGAGCGACCGCTCGACGCAAAGGTGATCACCGGCAAGATCATCGAAGCGGCGCGGGCGCGTGATGCGGCCCGCAAAGCCAGGGAAATGACGCGTCGCAAGGGCTTGCTGGACGGCGTTGGGCTGCCCGGCAAGCTGGCAGATTGCCAGGAGAAAGATCCGGCACTGTGCGAGCTTTATCTGGTCGAGGGAGATTCCGCTGGCGGTTCGGCAAAGCAGGGCCGTGACCGCAAATTTCAGGCGATTCTACCGCTCAAGGGTAAAATACTTAACGTTGAAAAAGCGCGTTTCGATAAGTTGATCTCTTCGCAGGAAATCGTCACCTTGATCACGGCCCTCGGCACTGGCATTGGCCAGGACGAATACAAACCCGAGAAACTCCGCTATCACCGCCTGATCATCATGACCGACGCGGACGTCGACGGTGCGCACATCCGGACGCTGCTGCTCACTTTCTTTTACCGTCAGATGCCCGAGCTGATTGAAGGTGGTCACGTTTACATCGCCCAACCGCCGCTCTACAAGATCAAGCACGGCAAGACCGAGCGCTATATCAAGGACGATCAGGCGCTCAAGCAGTTTCTTCTCAGCCTGGCGTTGGAAGCTTCGGTATTGATACCCAAAGCCGGTGCGCCGGAGATCTCTGGCGCGGCGCTGGAAGAGCTGGCACGCGAGTATCTGCTCGCCGAAGCGGTAATCAATCGCTTGTCGCACCTGATCAATCCGGAAGTTCTGCATGCCTTGATCGACGCCAATCTGAAGATTGACCTGGCCGACGAAGCGTCGGCTGTGGCGAGTGGCCACGCTTTAATGAAGGCGGTCGGTGACAAGCTCGAAATTGATATTCATGCCCGTTACGACGATGTTCACGAGCGCTGGCAGCTGCGCCTCGAGAAAATGCTGCATGGCAACTTGAAACTTGGCGTTATAGACGAGGATTTGCTGGTCAGCGGTGACTACGCGCAGCTGCGCAAGACTGCCGAGATCCTGGCCGATCTGTTCGGTCCGGGCGGTGTCGTCGTTCGCGGCGAGAAGCGGCAGACGGTAAGCACTTTCGCCGAGACCATGCAGTGGTTGCTCAACGAAGTCGAACGCGGTGTCAGCAAGCAGCGCTACAAAGGCCTCGGCGAAATGAACCCGGAGCAGCTCTGGGAAACGACCATGGACCCGAGCGTACGGCGCTTGCTTAGAGTCCAGATCGAAGACGCGATCGGCGCCGACGAGATTTTCACGACCTTGATGGGTGAACTGGTCGAACCGCGTCGTCACTTCATCGAGACCAACGCTTTGGCGGCGCGGAATATCGACGTTTGAGCGGCGGTCAGACCTTGTAGTCGCGACCCGCGCCCAGGGGCCGCAAAGCGGCCTTTTGGCAAGACCGACCGGGCGCCGTCAAGTCAGCGTGCCTGGCGGTGCTCGTTGATCGCGTCGCGTGTGGCCGCCGCTACCTGTCGTGCCTGCTGCGCGTAATCTTCGCCGGTGCCGGCGTAGAGGATCGCTCGCGATGAATTGATCAGCAGGCCTTCGCCCCTGGTCGTGCAGCCAGCGCGGACGGTAGCTTCGATGTCGCCGCCCTGCGCGCCGATGCCGGGGACCAGTAGCGGCATGTCACCGGTCAGCGCGCGAACGCGGGCGATTTCAGCCGGAAACGTTGCGCCGACGACCAGCGCGCATTGGCCGCTCTGATTCCATTGATCACTGACCAGGCGTGCGAGGTGTTCGTAGAGTTTTTCGCCGCCGACATCGAGGAACTGCAGGTCGCTGCCGCCGGCGTTTGAAGTCCGGCAGAGCAGGATGACGCCCTTGTCCCGGTAGGCCAGAAACGGCTCGACCGAGTCACGGCCAAGGTACGGGTTGACGGTGATCGCATCGGCCTTGAAGCGTTCGAAGGCCTCGATCGCGTACTGTTCGGCGGTACTGCCAATGTCGCCACGCTTGGCATCGAGGATTACCGGGATCGTCGGATGCTGCCGGTGGATATGTTCGATCAGGGCTTCGAGTTGGTCTTCGGCACGTTGCGCCGCGAAGTAGGCGATTTGTGGTTTGAACGAGCAGGCCAGGTCGGCCGTAGCATCGACGATCGCTTTGCAGAATTCAAAAATGGCGTCCGGCTGTTCGCGCAGGTGTGCCGGGAAGCGCTTCGGGTCCGGATCGAGGCCGACACATAGCAGGCTGTTGTGGTCGCGCCAGGCGGCGTGGAGGGAATGCATGAAGTTCATTGGGTGCTCGCGGGGGCTGGTTGCAAAGGCGTCATTTTAAGAGCTATGCCAGCCGGGCGGACACTCCTTGGTGGCCGCTGACGGGTGTCGACACGCGTGTTCTTGCCGGTAATTCGAGAGCGGCCTGTACCGGAGAAGGTAGACTGAGCGCTTTCGAGCGAGGGGATCATCTTGAAGAGACTCGAGCAGGAAGACTATCTGGCGATGCGTGCCGGGGCGTGCATCCTCGAGGCCGATGGTTTTGGCGAAAAAGTGCTGCAACTGGCCGACGGGACGATGCTCAAGCTTTTTCGGCGCAAGCGCTTTTTTTCTTCAGCCGCGTGGTATCCGTACGCGCAACGTTTTGCCGACAATGCCGAAGCCTTGCGTCGGCCTCGCATTCCGGCGCCGGCGGTCATCGATGTCTGGCGAATTCCCGCGATCGGCCGCGATGGTGTGCACTACCATCCGCTAGCCGGGCAGACGCTGCGCGAAATGCGGGCCCGTGGGATCGACGCGGCGAGCGAACGGGCAATGAAGATGGCATTCACGCGCTTTGTCATCAGCTTGCACGAATGCGGCGTTTATTTTCGTTCGCTGCATTTGGGCAACGTGGTCTACACGCCCGACCAAGAATTCGGCCTGATCGATATTTCCGATGCCCGGATTGGTCGGCGCCCGCTCAGCAAGCACCTGCGTGCGCGCAACCTGAGCCGCCTGCAGGGCATCGCCGGCGAGTGCGACTGGGTGGACTACCCGACGGTGATGGATTGCGCTTTACAAGAAAAGCCGCGAAGCCTATAATCCGCGCTTCTTTCGAGGGGGTATAGCTCAGCTGGGAGAGCGCTTGCATGGCATGCAAGAGGTCCGCGGTTCGATCCCGCGTACCTCCACCAGCAGTTCGAGAGAAGCCAGTTCCGGGTCCCCATCGTCTAGAGGCCTAGGACACTACCCTTTCACGGTAGGTACCGGGGTTCGAATCCCCGTGGGGACGCCAACGCGACTGCAGATGTTGCAGCGCCTCAGGCAGTGCGATCAAGGATCTTCGCGGCCGCTGTTCGCGATCCCGAAAAAGCATAAATCGGCGGCGTCGTAACTGCTGTAACTGTCAATTCCACGCTCTTCGGCCGATCTCGAACGACTTCTTGTTGATCGCTCGTGGCGCCTACGGTTAAGTTTCTGCCTGCGGCTCAGCGCTGAAGCATGACTGCGCCAGCCCAGTACTGGCAAGGCGTTGCGGTGGGCAGGCAAAAAAGGTTTCGCACAAGGGAGCTAGACAGCCGGGGGGACTTCTGGCAGGATAGGTGGAGGGTCATTGGTCCACGTTTCAGCCGGAGGTATCGTGGTGGTTGCAACGAGCGAAGGGGAGTGGGTGCACTGCGGTCGCGTATTCAGCGCCGCGGAGATCGCCGAGGTGTGCGGGACGGTGGCGTGGCTGCCGGGATTGGCGCGCAAGGAGTTGGCGGCGACGGTCTGCGAGCACCTGGGGTGGACCACTCTGACAGGGACGGCGAAGATCAGCGCCTGCCTGGAGTTTCTGGAGCGTTTGCAGGCGGCCGGGCTGCTGACACTGCCGGCGATAAGGCCGTCGTCAGCACGCCGTTGCGCGCCGCCCGCGGCACCCGTAGATACGGTCACCGGGGAGCTTCCCGTGCACTGCGCCCTGTCGGCACTCGCACCGGTCTGCCTGGAAGTCGTTCGCGACGCGGCGTTGGTGGCGCAGTGGGATGCGCTGGTGGCGCGCTGGCACCCACTGGGTTTCCAGGGGGCCTTCGGCTACCGCCTGCGCTACTTCATCACGGCGGGCGACCGGCGGCTCGGCAGCGTCCTGCTGGCCGGCGCTGCCCGCGCGGTCGCCGTGCGCGACCGCTGGATCGGCTGGACGGCCCAGGCCCGCCGCGAGAACCTGGCGCGGGTGGTGAACAACAGCCGCTTCCTGATCTTTCCCCACGTCCGGGTGCCGCATCTGGCCAGTCATGTGCTCGGACAACTCGCGCGCCGCGCACGCGCGGACTGGCTCGATCACTGGGGCTTCGAGCCCCTGTTGCTGGAGACTTTCGTCGATCCTCGTCACTATACCGGCACCTGTTACCGCGCGGCCGGTTGGCAGTTGCTCGGGGCAACCAGCGGGCGCGGGCTGGCCCGCCCCGGCCAGTCGTATCGCAGCACGCCCCGCCAGGTGTGGCTCAAACCGCTGAGCGCCGATTGTCGCGACCGGCTGTGTGCCACCCCTGGGAGCTCCCGGCCATGAGCAAACCCTGCCGTCGCCCGACACGCGCTGCCCTCAAGGAGCTGCGCTCAGAGAAGAAACGGCAGGAAAAGGCACTGAACGCGAAACGGCGCGCGAGTGGACAAGTCCTCCACTCCCCCACTTCTCTGCCCAACCGATGCTCAGCCTTCGCGACCGTCGGCGAGGAAAGGGAGGCCCGCGAGGACGCCGTGAGCAAAAAGACGCGTCTCCTGCGCAAAGAGCTACCCGCCTTGCTCGAGCAACTGGAACAAATTCCCGACCCGAGAGACCCCAGGAAGCGCCGCCACAAGCTGACCGCGCTGCTGCTTTACGGTCTGCTGATGTTCGTCTTTCAGTTCTCCTCTCGGCGCGAGACCAACCGCGAAATATCCCGTCCCCAGTTCATGGCCAACCTCCACCTGCTGTTCCCGGAGATCGAGACCCTGCCACACGCCGACACCCTGTTTCGGCTGCTGCGCGACATCGACCTTGACCACCTTGAGCAGGCCCACGTCGATCTGGTGAAGCGGCTGATCCGCGGCAAGAGCTTCCGCCGCTATCTGATCAACCACTGCTACCCCATCGCCATCGACGGCTCGCAGAAGGTCGCCGGCGACACCCTCTGGGCGGAGGAACTCCTCCAGCGCACCGTCGGCAAGGAGGAAACCCGCCACACCCAGTACTTCGTCTACGTCCTCGAGGCCAGCCTGGCTTTCCACAACGGCCTGGTCGTCCCACTGCTCAGCGAGTTCCTCGAACACGCGCTGGGCGATACCGAAGCGCAAAAGCAGGACTGCGAGCTGCGCGGCTTTGTGCGCTTGAGCGACCGGCTCAAGACGCTGTTCCCCCGCCTGCCGATCCTGCTCCTGCTCGACGGCCTTTACGCCAACGGGCCGGTGATGCAGCGCTGCTTGCGCGCCCACTGGCAGTTCATGATCGTGCTTAAGGACAAGGATTTGTCCACGGTCTGGCAGGAGTTCCGCGCACTCCACGCCCTGAAGCCACAAGCCGTGCAGCGCGCTTGGGGAAGGCGCCGACAACACTTCAGCTGGGTCAACGACATCGACTACGCCTTCGCGGCCAACGGGCGTCAGCGTCTCAAGCTGAACCTGGTGGTCTGTGAGGAAAGCTGGGAAAAGATCGATGAACAGGCCAGGACCGTCACCGAAACATCGCGCCACGCCTGGCTCTCCAGCCAACCGCTCAGACAAGACAATGTCCATGAGCGCTGCAACCTCGGTGCCCGCCACCGTTGGGGCATCGAAGCGGGCTTCCTCGTCGAAAAACATCAGGGCTACCACTACGAGCATGCCTTTGCCCTCGACTGGAATGCCATGAAAGGCTATCACCTCCTCATGCGCCTGGCGCATGTGTTCAATACCCTGGCACGTTTCACCCGGCAGTTACGCAACCTGTATCAAGAACTCGGTGTGCGCGGCGCCATCGCCTTCATCCGTAATTCCTGTGCTGCGCCCTGGCTTGACCCAGCACGCCTGCGTCTGCTTCTCGCCGAACCGTTCCTGCTGCAACTCGAATAACCTTGCCCAGGCCTGCCCAACACATCTTCCCAAGCGCGGCGCACCCCGCGCCGGGAAAGGCTCGCCTGGCGATCGTAACGGAGCTCCCTCGACCTCTCCTGTCCCACTGACTGAACACCAAACCCCCGCGCCGCAAGCGCTCCCTTGCCGCTAGCCAACCCCCATCTGGCCGCCTCGGCGGCGAAAGTGGGCGTAACCGGCAAGTGCTGTCGATTCGGGGAGGTCATGCGTCAGGGCTGCCTGCGGCTAATCATTCTTGCCAAAAATCAGCACTTCCAGTAACTTGAGCGCTCGCGTTGGGGGTGCCTCGTCGGTTTCGGCGGGGCTGAGAGAGTCCCTTCGAACCTGTACGGGTCATGCCGTCGTAGGGAAGCGGAGCGCAGTTTCTGCGTCGGGTGCCACCGTCTCGCTCGTCTTGCTGACCCTTGCACGCTGCTTGTTGCCGTAGCGCTTTTGCCCTAGCCCTTTGCAAGGAATCACCATGAACGCTAACGAGAAATTTATTGCTGCTGACGCGCACGTCGACCAGGCGGCGATCAAGCCCTTGCCGAATTCGCGGAAAATCTACGTCACCGGCAGTCGCCCTGATCTGCGCGTTCCTATGCGCGAGATTTCTCAGGCCGATACCGACACCGCTTTCGGTGGTGAGAAGAACCCGCCAATCTACGTCTACGATTGTTCCGGGCCGTATTCCGATCCGCAGGCGAGCATTGATATTCGTCAGGGCCTGCCGGCGCTGCGCGCCCGCTGGATTTCCGAGCGCGCTGACAGCGAATCGCTTGCCGACCTGACGTCGGACTTCGGCCGTAACCGGGCGGCCGATGCAGCGCTCGACGAGCTGCGTTTTCCCGGTCTGAAGCGCCGGCCACTGCGCGCTAGAGGCGGCGCCAACGTCAGCCAGATGCACTACGCGCGGCGCGGGATGATCACGCCGGAGATGGAGTATGTGGCGATCCGCGAGAACAACAATCGTCGCGCCTACGTTGAGCAGTTGAAGGCGTCGGGGCCGCAGGGCGAGCGTTTTGCCGAAATCCTTTGTCGTCAGCACCCGGGCCAGAGTTTTGGCGCCAGCCTTCCGGACGAAATTACCGCCGAATTCGTACGCTCCGAAGTGGCGCGTGGGCGGGCAATCATTCCCTGCAACATCAATCACCCGGAAAGCGAGCCGATGATCATCGGTCGCAACTTCCTGACCAAGATCAACGCCAACATCGGCAATTCGGCGCTTGGTTCGAGCATCCAGGAAGAAGTCGAGAAGATGACCTGGTCGATCCGTTGGGGTGGCGATACGGTGATGGATTTGTCTACCGGCAAGAACATCCACGAAACGCGAGAGTGGATCATCCGCAACAGCCCGGTACCGATCGGCACGGTGCCAGTTTACCAGGCTCTGGAGAAGGTAAATGGCAAGGCCGAAGACCTGACCTGGGAGATCTTCCGCGACACATTGATCGAGCAGGCCGAGCAGGGGGTCGACTACTTCACGATTCACGCTGGCGTGCTGCTGCGCTACGTGCCGCTGACCGCCAGTCGCTTGACCGGGATCGTCTCGCGCGGTGGCTCGATCATGGCCAAGTGGTGTCTGGCGCACCACCAGGAGAGCTTCCTCTACACGCACTTCGAAGATATTTGCGAGATCATGAAAGCCTACGATGTCGCTTTCAGTCTCGGTGACGGCCTGCGCCCGGGGTCGATCTACGACGCCAATGACGAAGCGCAACTCGGTGAGTTGAAGACGCTTGGCGAACTAACCCAGATTGCCTGGAAGCACGACGTACAGGTGATGATCGAGGGGCCCGGGCACGTGCCGATGCAGCTGATCAAGGAGAACATGGACCTGCAGCTGGAGCAGTGCCAGGAAGCACCGTTCTACACGCTTGGCCCCTTGACGACCGACATCGCTCCCGGTTACGACCACATCACCAGTGGCATCGGCGCGGCGATGATCGGTTGGTTCGGAACCGCCATGCTGTGCTATGTGACGCCGAAGGAACACCTCGGTTTGCCTGATAAGGACGATGTCAAGGTGGGAATCATCACCTACAAGCTGGCGGCGCACGCGGCCGACCTGGCCAAGGGTCATCCGGGTGCGCAGATCCGCGACAACGCGCTGTCGAAGGCCCGCTTCGAGTTCCGCTGGGACGACCAGTTCAACCTCGGCCTTGACCCCGACAAGGCGCGCGAGTTTCACGACGAAACGCTGCCCAAGGAATCGGCGAAGGTGGCTCACTTCTGCTCGATGTGCGGGCCGCATTTCTGTTCGATGAAGATCACCCAGGAAGTGCGCGAGTTCGCGGCCGCGCAGGGAGTCAGCGAAACGCAGGCGCTGGCCAAGGGAATGGAGGCCAAGGCGATCGAGTTCGTCAAGGCTGGCGCGGAAGTGTATCGGAAGGTCTGAGCGCTAGCGTGTAAGCGGGCAGCGTCGGCTTTTGGCACCAGCCCTTACCGTTTGTTGGACAACAAAGGGTGGCCGAGCAAGGCGCTGCGGCGCATCGCTCGGCTGGCGCGGGCTTGTGGCGCTTGGCGCCGGCACGAATTTTCAGAAGTCCTTGGCTGCTTCCCAGAGGATGAATCCTTCTTCCTTGCGCGTCCACTGCAGCAGTTCGATCAAGGGGTAGGCGCGCTGCGCCAAACCGACCGGCGGTTCTGGTGTGGCTTGATCGTCGGCGCTGTCGCCTGCGGCTTGCGGTTGGTCGTCGGTAGTATCTCTACCGGCGCCGGAGCCGTCGGCGGCCAGGCGTAGTTTTTCGATGGCGTTTGGCAATTGCTCGCAGGTAATCACGCCGCGTGCGCTGCAGTCCTTGCCGATGATCTCCAGCAATACGCGGGCGACCGGGGAGAACATCATGATCTGCCCCGAGGTGTTGGAGGTGAACTTGACCAGCATGGTGTCGGTTTCCTTCAAGTTGAGAACGATGCTGCCTATTTTCGTCGCCGCAAGAGGCGAGAACAATAGCCGGGCGACGAGAGGTATGGACTGGGCTTGGACGGTGAGACAATGGCTAGCTCCGGGGCACACGGCAGCTCGCCGCTGACCCGGTCTACCGATGGATGGGAAGATGATGGAACTTGAACGCTTGCTGCGGTCACAGGGTTTTGGTAGCCGCGCCGAAACGCGCGCGCTGATCTGGGCGGCACGGGTCAGTGTTGCAGGAGAAATCTGCGAAGACCCCGTGGCACGCTTCGATCCGCAGGGCTTGCGCTTTGCCGTGGACGGCGTCGAGTGGACGTACCGGAAGTTCGCCTACCTGGCGTTGAACAAACCCGATGGTTACGAGTGCTCGCAGCGCCCGCTGCAGCATCCGAGCGTCTATTCGCTGCTGCCGGCGGCTGTACTGGGGCGGGGTGTGCAAGCTGTGGGCCGCCTGGACCTGGATACGACCGGGCTGCTTCTGCTGACCGACGATGGCGCCTTCATCCACAAGTGCACGTCGCCGCGAAAGCGGGTGCCAAAGGTCTATCAGGTGGAGACGCGGCACGCGATCAATGCGGAGCAGGTGGCAGCGCTGTTGGGTGGCGTGGTCTTGCATGACGATCCGCAGCCGATAGCGGCAACGGCCTGCGTGCAGCTGGATGAACGCAGGCTGCGATTGACGGTGACGCAGGGCAGATACCATCTGGTCAAGCGAATGATCGCCGCCAGCGGCAATCGTGTCGAGGCGCTGCATCGTTTGTCAATCGGTGCCCTGGAGTTACCCGATTCACTCGCCGTAGGGCAGTGGATGTGGTTGGATTCACCGGAACAGGCGCTGCAGGCGGAAGGTTAGCCGTCAGCGGTGGAAACAGCCACAGCCAGACCGCGTTTCGCTGGCGCGCGCCACGATTTTTTGGGAAGAGTCGTCATGACTGGAGTACCGATCATCGCGAGAGCGCCGACCACGGTGCTCAGTTTTTCAGCGGGGCTATGGCCATGACCTTGACCGAACTACGCTACATCGTGGCGCTTGCTCGTGAAAAGCACTTCGGCCGGGCGGCGGAAAAGTGTCATGTCAGCCAGCCGACGCTGTCGGTGGCGCTGAAGAAATTCGAACAGCGCTATGGCGTCGTTCTCTTCGAGCGCTCGTCGGCGGAAGTTCGCCTAACGATGATCGGCGGGCAAATTTGCGGGCAGGCCGAGCGTGTTCTGGATGAGGCGGGCAAACTCAAGGAACTCGTCGAACAGGGCAAGGACCCCTTGCTGGGGCCCTTGCGGCTGGGGGTGATCTACACCATAGCGCCGTACCTTCTGCCGCGCCTGATCCCGGCGCTGCACGCGCGCGCGCCGCGCATGCCGCTCTACCTGCACGAAAACTTCACGGTCAATCTGGCGGCGCAGTTACGCCGTGGCGACCTCGACGCAATCGTCGTGGCGCTGCCTTTCGCTGAAGCAGGTATTGTTTCGCGGGTGGTGTACGAAGAACCGTTCTGCGTGCTGCTGCCGAACGGGCATTCGATGACCGAAAAGGATCTGATCGCTCCGGAGGAGGTAGCCGCGGAAAACTTGCTGCTGCTGGGCAATGGCAATTGTTTTCGCGATCAGGTCGTGCAGGCGTGTCCGAAGCTTTCGGCACCAGGCGGTGTTGACGGCGCGCTTGAAGGAAGCTCACTGGAAACTGTGCGTTTCATGGTGGCCAGCGGTGCGGGTATCTCGGTGGTGCCAGCGTCCGCTGCGGCGTCGTGGCCGCGGGACGACTGCCTGTTGGTGGTTCGTCGTTTCAGCGATCCTTGCCCGCTACGCAGGGTGGTAATCGCCTGGCGGGTGAGCTTTCCTCGGCCGCAGGCGATCGATGTCTTGCGGGCAGCGATCCTGGATGCGCCGCCCCCAGGGGTCTTCGTCTCGTAGTCGCGCCGGAACCTGTTCCACGTGAAACAGCGGCTTCCGGCAGTCTGGAAAGCAGCGCGGCGCTGCCAACCCGCGACCTCAGCTGGTGGCCTTGCGACGACTGCCGCTGGACGACTTGACGGTCGTTCCTTCGGCATTCTCTTCGCTTTCCGGCGCGCTGGCCTTCTTGACGGGCGTCTTGGGCACACGTTTCTCGAACTCGAAACCGACCTTGCCATCCGCTCCGCGCACGAGGTAGGCGGAGAACTTGCGGCGCGTCCGCGCTGAAACGAAATCCTTGAGCAGGTCTGTACGGCCGGTACTCAGCAGTTTCCGCATCTGTTCCGGCTCAATGGCTTGCTGGAGGATGATGGTTCCCGAGCGGAAGTCACAGCTCTTGGCCGGCCCTTGCGACTTCTCGCAGACATAGGACATGCCATGCGCGACGACACGGGCCGCACATTTCGGGCAAGGCCCCAGGCTTTCATGCTGCGAGAAGTCGACTTCTTCGCCACCGTCGTTGCTCCCTTGACCGAAGTCGAACTCTGGAGCGTTTTCGGCGTTGAGCTGGATGATGGCGTTGAAGGGACGCCCCATCTTGTTGCGGAAACCGGTCAGCGGGCCGATCCGGCGCTGCGTCAGAAGCTCCTCGATTTCTGCGGCTTCGAACTGCCGGCCGGCGACAATCTTCCACAACGCGAAGTCGCAGCCCTGGCACTGGAATTTCTTGTAGGTCTCCTTGATCAGCCCACCGCACTTCGGGCAAGGCGTCTGCAGTTCGCCGAAATCGCCGGGGATGGTGTCGCTGTCGTAACTCTTGGCGCGGGCGACGATGCGCTCGGTCATCGCCGCGATCTCTAGCATGAAGTCGCTGCGTGACATCTCGCCGCTCTCCATGCGCGCCAGCTTCCACTCCCATTCGCCGGTCAGCTCGGGTGCCGTCAGTTCGGGAATGCCGAGGCCATTGAGCAGAGTCATCAGCGAAAAAGCCTTGGCCGTCGGTAAGAGCTCGCGCCCCTCGCGGTGAAGATACTGTTCGGCGAGCAGGTTCTCGATGATTTGCGCCCGTGTCGCTGGCGTACCGAGGCCACGCCCAGCCATCGCCGCCCGCAGTTCCTCGTCGTCCATGGTTTTGCCGGCACCTTCCATCGCCGACAGCAGCGTCGCTTCGGAGTAACGCGCTGGCGGTCTGGTCTGGTGAGCGCTGAGCAGCACTTCATCGGCCTTGACCACTTCCTTGGGCGCCACGGCGACCAGATTGCCTTCTTCACCGGCCTGTCCCTCACGGCCATAGACCGCCAGCCAACCAGGATTGACCAGCACCTTACCTTCGGTCTTGAACGGCTGCTTCTCGACGCGGGTAATGCGGGTGGTGATCAGGTATTCGGCTGCCGGATAGAAGACCGCGAGAAATCTCTTGACGACCATGTCGTAGAGTTTCATCTCGGGCTCGGAAAGGTGCTTGGGCGCCTGCAGTGTCGGGATGATCGCGAAGTGATCGGAGACCTTGGCGTTATTGAAGATGCGTTTGTTCGGCACCACCCATTGACGCGCCAGGATGTGCTGAGCGAAGGGCGCGTAGCGTGCCAAGGCGGCTTCGTCATGGCCTTTAGCAAGCCCCTCGCCGGTTAGCATGGCCAGCGTTGCGTTGACCGTCTCGCGGTAGTCCTCCGGCAGCGCGCGCGCGTCGGTACGCGGGTAGGTCAGTACTTTGTGCTTTTCATAGAGAGCCTGCGCGAGTCCGAGAGTCGCCTTGGCCGAAAAGCCAAAACGACCATTGGCTTCGCGCTGCAGACTGGTGAGGTCGAAGAGTAGCGCCGACAACTGGCTGGAGGCTTTCGACTCCTCGGTAACAATACCGCTCTTGCCGGCACAAGCTTGCTGCAAGGTCTGCGCGCGTTCTTCGTCCCACAGCCGATCGGCCCGCGCATGCTCGTCGTCTTCCTTACCCTTGAACTTCTCGTCGAACCACTTGCCGCTGTAGGTGCCGGCAGCGCAGCTGAAGACACCTTCGAGTTCCCAGTAGGCGCGCGGCTTGAACTTGCGAATGCGGTCCTCGCGATCGACCATCAGCGCCAGGGTCGGCGTCTGCACGCGCCCGACGGTGGTCAGGTGGAAACCGCCGGTCTTGGAATTGAATGCGGTCATTGCGCGCGTGCCGTTGATGCCGACCAGCCAGTCGGATTCGGAGCGGCAGACCGCGGCGTCGGCCAGACCGCGCATTTCCGGGCCGCTGCGCAGCTTGGTGAAGCCGTCGCGGATCGCCTGCGGAGTCATTGACTGCAGCCACAAACGCTCGACCGGTTTGTTGTTCTTGGCGTGCTGGGCGATGTAGTTGAATATCAGCTCGCCTTCACGGCCGGCGTCACAGGCGTTGATCAGAGCGACGACGTCCTTGCGTTTGATCAGGCGCAGCAACAGCTTCAGTCGCGTTTCCGTTTTCGCGATGGGTTGCAGCGCAAAGTGCGGCGGGATCACCGGCAGATGGGCGAAGGACCATTTGCCACGTTTGACTTCATATTCTTCGGGGCACGCCAGTTCAAGCAGGTGTCCGATTGCCGACGAAACGACGTAGTCGTCACTTTCGAAATAGTCGTCGTGTTTGACGAAGCCGCCGATGGCGCGCGCTACGTCGGCGGCAACGGAAGGTTTCTCGGCGATGATCAGTTTCTTGCTCATGGGCTCTTCATCAGTCCGGGAAGGTGGCCAGAAAATGGCTGGCGGGGTGGCTGAGCTCGGGGGTCTCCGGCGGGCCATGATAAGAGTACTCTACTGCGCTTGGCAAGCAAGGCCGCCCGTTAAAGCCGTGCTAGCACCTTGCGTGATTGCTCGCCTGCGCGTCGTGCCGCTCGTCCGACAGCCGTTTGCGGTGCCGCGTCGCGAAGCGCTACTCAGTGAAACAGCCGCTCACCGTCGTCGAGTAGTTCCGCGACAATCAGGGGCTCCAGAGGCTGTTCACGACTCCAGAGAATCATCAGGACAATGATCTTGAACTGGGCAAGTGGTACCGGCTCGTCTTCGAGGAGCATTGCGCCTTCGACGACCAACTCGCGCAAGGCCGGCGTCAGGACGTCGGCTGCTTCGAGAAAGGCGATAAAGCCGAGGCAGTCGACGCCGAGCTTGCATCGTTCTTCAGTAAGGTAAACTCGCCGCGAGCGCGGATCGCCGGCAAGTTCGACCGGCGGCGCGACTCTCAGACCATCGAGCCAGCGCAGCGTGGCGGTAATGTTCTCGTCCTCGAAACCGACGGCGCTCAAGCGGCGTTTCAGCGTCCTGGTCTTCGGGCGGGCGCTGAAATCCTGATAGTTCTCGAACAGGTAGACGAGGATGTCGATCATCAAAATGGGCTCTCAGGCTTGGGAAATCCGTTGATAGCGGCCGCCTGCCAGACCGGCAACCTGACCATCCAGTTCCAAGTGCAGGAGCATCACCGAAACGACGTCAGCCGTCAAGCCGCTGCGCTCGAGCAGCTGGTCGAGGCTGCAGGGGTCGAAACCCATGGCCAGCAGCAGGCTGTCGGCCGCCGTCGGCTGCTCGGCGACGCTGGCGGCGGGAACGCTGACCGCGGTCGGCGCGGTGAGGTGGCTCCAGGCGAGCTCGTCGAGCACGTCCTGAACCGTTTCGACCAGCTTCGCGCCTTGCCGGATCAGCTTGTGGCAGCCGCGTGACTGTGGTGCATGGATCGATCCGGGGATGGCAAAGACCTCGCGTCCCTGCTCGGCGGCGAGACGCGCGGTAATCAGCGAGCCGCTGTCGATCGTCGCTTCGACGACCAGAGTGCCGCGCGAAAACCCCGAGATGAGGCGGTTGCGACGCGGAAAGTTGCCTGCTGCCGGCGGCGTACCCATCGCAAACTCGGAAACAAGCGTTCCTCTGGCCGCTATCTCAAGTGCCAGTTGCCGGTTGCTCGCCGGGTAGAGCCGGTCAATTCCCGTGCCAACGAAAGCGATGGTATTTCCCGATGCCGCCAGGGCGCCGCGATGGGCCGCCGCGTCAATCCCCAGCGCCAGGCCGCTGGCGATCGTCAGTCCGGCATCGGCCAAGGCGGCGGAAAAGCGCTCGGCATTGCCGGCCCCCTGCGGCGTCGGATTGCGACTGCCGACAATGGCCAAAGCGGAGCTGTTGAGCAGGTCGAGGCGGCCGCGGACGTAAAGTAGCGCGGGCGGGTCGGGGATCTGCAGCAGTGCTTGCGGATATTCGGCGTCTGCCAGATTCAGCAGGTGGTGGTCGGTCTCTTGCGCCCAGGCGAGGGCCTTGTCAACCGCCACGCGATTGTCGGTGTCGAGTAGGAGTCTCGCCGCCTGGTCACCAATGACGGCGCCGATAGCGCTGCGGCCGGTGGCGAAGATCGCCTCTGGAAGCCCGAAGGCGGTCAGCAGCTTGCGCTGCGTCTGGCCGCCAATCCCGGGGGTCAGCGTCAGTCGTAGCCAGGAGGCGAGCGCCTCGGCCGCCATGGCTACGGCGTGCGGACGAAGTCGTTGACCTCTACAGTGCCTTCGGACTGCACCACCAGACCGTAGGAAATCCGGTCGAAGACGCGGAAGACGAAGAGCAGGCCGACGCGCGACGCCGGGATATCGATCACCGCCTTGGCGTCGAGCTCGTCGCGTTGATGAAGCACGCGATTACGTTCGAGCGCCAGGACGTGGCCGATCTCCAGGCCGTCCGCGGCACCGCGGTTGATCGAGATGATCGAGCCGCGGCCGGCTGCATCGACGCCGCCATAGACAGAGATCACGCGGCCATCGACGGCGAAGTCGGGTCGGTGCGGGACGTAGGCAATCAAGGGCGGCGGCATCGCCGGCAGCAGGCGGTCGCCGAGGCCAACTTCCTGGGTGACGGTGGTCATCTCGAAGGTCGCCGGATTGCCACGTTCCACTTGTCGGGCAGTGCCGAGATAAAACGCCTCATAGCCGAGAATTTCGTCGCTCTGAGGATCACGCAAAGGCTTGCCGTTGCGGTAGATGTGCCAGTCCTGCGGGGCCGGATCGGCGTCGGCGACGTAGGCCAGATCACCATTGCCGATGAATACGCGGTCAAGCTGCGTGGCGATGATACGCGCCGAGCGGTCAAGAGCGTGCGCTTCGACAATCAGCGGCGCCGACAGGAAAGGGCGGATGACGTTCGGCGGGATCGCCGGGATCGACTGGTCGATCAGCTCGGCGTGGATCTGCGGGCTCAGGCGACCACTCTGCAGGCGCAGCACCGGATTACCCTGGAGATCACGATCGAGAATGAGTACGTCACCCGGGTAGATGCGGTGTGGATTACGGATCTGCTCCCGATTCATCCGCCAGATTTCCGGCCAGCGCCACGGCTCCTTGAGGAAGGTTCCCGATATTCCCCAGAGCGTGTCACCGGGCACAACAGTGTAGCGAGCGGGTGCGTCATCGGCCAACTGGAGTTCCTGCCCGGCGGCTGCGCAAAGCGCGCTGGCGATGGCCAGAACGAACGCGAATATAATGCGGATCATCGTGTTATCCTCGTACGAGCAGTCGTACATGGCGGGGTGGAGCTCGCGGCGCGGGGTCCGCTCCCATTTCTCGGTTCTTCGCGTCTGTGGCCGAAGTCGGCGCCAAGCGCTAACGGCGTCGGAATACGCAAGACACTACATTAGATTCTGCACGTAGTAATTTCTTCGATCAAGCCTTTTATGTCTTTGTTACCAATCCTTCGCTTTCCCGATCCGCGCCTGAAGAAGGTCGCGGTGCGCATCGAAACGGTCGACGACGGTATCCGTCGCCTAGCGCGCAATATGGCCGAGACCATGTATGAAGCGCCCGGCATCGGCCTGGCGGCAACGCAGGTGGACGTTCACAAGCGGTTGATCGTCATTGATGCTTCCGAGACCAGGGATCAACTGCTGACCTTGATAAATCCCGAGCTCCTGCAACACGACGGCCTGCAGGTCTGCGAAGAAGGCTGTCTGTCGGTGCCCGGGATCTACGACAAGGTCGCTCGTGCCGAGCGCGTGCTCGTTCGTTACCTGGACCTGCAGGGAAAGGAGCAGACGGTCGACGCGGTCGGTTTGCTGGCGGTATGCCTGCAGCACGAGATCGAACATCTGGACGGACATGTCTTCGTCGAGCACCTGTCGCAACTCAAGCAGCTGCGGATCAAGAACAAGCTCGCCAAGCAGGCCAGGATAACCGCGTGAAACTGATTTTTGCGGGCACGCCCGAGTTCGCCGCGCTGGCGCTGCGGGCGATCATCGCCGCCGATCATCAAGTGGCAATGGTGCTGACGCAGCCCGATCGAGCAGCGGGGCGTGGCTTGGCGTTTCGCCCCTCGCCGGTCAAGCAACTGGCGCTGGCGGCCGGGATCGAAGTGCTGCAGCCGCCGACGCTGAAGGACGCTGCGGCACAGGAGCTGATACGTGCTGTCGGGGCCGAGGCGATCGTGGTCGCCGCTTATGGCTTGATTCTGCCGCCGGCCGTGCTCGACATGCCAACTTTCGGCTGTATCAACATCCACGCTTCACTGCTGCCGCGCTGGCGCGGAGCAGCGCCCGTGCAGCGCGCGATTCTCGCCGGCGACGCGGCAACCGGCGTGTGCATCATGCAGATGGACGCCGGCCTCGACAGCGGCCCGGTGTTGCTTTCGGAGAGTCTGGCTATCGCCGCTGACGACACCGCCGCTTCGCTGCACGACAAGCTTGCGCAACTGGGTGCGCGCCTGATCGTCGAGGCGCTCGCCGGGCTGCCGCTGCCAGGCCAGCCACAACCGCCGGGCGGTGCGACCTACGCGGCCAAGATCGGCAAGGCCGAGGCAATTCTCGACTGGCGTCTGCCGGCGGCGAAATTGGCGGCGTGCGTTCGCGCCTTCAACCCCTTTCCGGGTGCTTCGTGTTCGGTCAACGGCCAGATTCTCAAGCTGTGGCGCGCCGACGCCGTCGCCGGGGAGGGATTGCCGGGAGAGATTCTCGTTGCCGACCGGAACGGCGTGATCGTGGCCTGCGGCGAGGGCGCCCTGCGAGTTACCGAACTGCAGAAAGCGGGCGGCAAACGCTTGTCGGCAGCACAGTTTCTGGTTGGCACGCGGCTTCTGCCAGGGACCCGCTGCGCGGTTGCTGTGGCTTGAAATCGTCTCGGGCCACCACCATCTAGGTGAGCACGGCAAGACCTGCTGTTACTTCGGAGATTACTGAAATGCTGGGGAACTGGCTGAAAACCTCTATCCTGATGGCCGCCATTCTGGCGCTTTTCGGCGCCATTGGTGCGCTGGTGGGTGGCCAGAACGGGATGCTGCTGGCACTGCTCTTTGGCGGCGCGATGAACGTCTTCGCCTACTGGTTCTCGGACAAGATGGTTCTCAAGATGTACAAGGCGCGCGAAGTCGACGAGGGCTCAGCGCCGCAGTTCTACGGGATGGTCAAGGACCTCGCGCAACGTGCTGGCCTGCCGATGCCCAAGGTGTACCTGATCGACGAAGGGCAGCCGAATGCGTTTGCCACCGGTCGCAATCCCGAAAACGCCGCGGTAGCCGCGACCACCGGCATCCTGCAAGTTCTGTCGGCACGCGAAATCCGGGGAGTGATGGCGCACGAACTGGCGCATGTACGTCACCGGGACATCCTGATCTCGACGATCTCGGCGACGATGGCCGGCGCGATTTCCGCACTGGCCAACTTCGCGATGTTTTTTGGCGGGCGCGATTCGGAAGGTCGACCGGGTAACCCGCTGGCCAGTATTCTGCTTGCCCTGTTGGCGCCGCTGGCGGCTTCGCTGATCCAGATGGCGATCTCACGGGCGCGCGAGTTCGAGGCTGACCGAGGTGGGGCGGAGATTTCCGGTGACCCCGGCGCGCTGGCCGACGCGCTCACCAAGATCGACGCCTACGCTCGCGGTATTCCGATGGCCGCCGCCGATGCGCACCCTGAGACTGCCCAGATGATGATCATGAATCCGCTGTCGGGCGGCGGCATCGCCGGCTTGTTCAGCACTCATCCGGCAACCGAGGAGCGTGTCGCGCGGTTGCGGGCGATGGCCCGAAGCTGAGCTGAAGCAGCGCTGATGTTCCACGTGGAACATCAGCGCTGCGCGGCTTCCTGGTGTCGCCTTCGGTCGCCGCGCCGGCTGGCCCCTTTCAACAGAAGTTGCAGCTGATCGGCGAGCCGGTAGCCGGCGTAGGTGACACGGCGGCGTGCGATGTCCAGCGCGTTTGCATGGAAGGCAGCGCTGATTGTTGGCACCGCATCGTCGCTCGGAGGATAAGCGGCGATGCCGGCAAGCTGCCAGCTCTCGTCTATCCATTGCTGCGGCGACGTCGATGCTCCGGGCGCTGGGTAGAGGATGGTCAGTGATCGGGCGGCGCTGTCGAGCTTGCTGCCGCGAAGCCACGGCGGGCCCGGAAGATCGTCCCAATAGCGGTGCAGATTGGTCGTTTGGTAGCGTTCCTGCCATGGATTGAAAACTTTCAGAGCATTGCCGCCGCTGTCGCCCTGGCGGTCTGCCGCGTCCGGCCCGTAGCGACTCGCCGTGTGCAGTGGCTGATGCGCGTCGCCGACCAGATGAATTAGCCAGGGCAAGGCATAACTACGCTCAACGGCGCTGGCCCTGGGGTCGGAAAGAGTGTCCGCCAGCACCGCCAGCTGCCGATCGAGGACTCCCGCCGACGCCGGCATGCGTCGTCCGGCTGGCAGCGGCCGGTCGACGTAATGCCAGCCCAGGCGACGTTCCATATCCGGAAAGCCCGCTAGCGTAGGCGTCGGTTGTTCGCTGCCAGCGGTATAGAAACGTTTGTCCTTACGGATGTCGTCTGGCCAGGTCGAGGCTTCAAGAAACGCTGTGAGGTCGGGGTCGGCGCCTTTGCCGCGCGCTTGCCAGCGGCTGAAGTCAGGGTGTTGCCGGAGGATGGCGGCGACCGCCGAGCGCGTCTCGCCGTCCAGTCTCTGCCAGGCAATCATTGCGCTGAGGCGGTGGCCGGCGGCGTTCCAGGCCAGCGCCGGCGGCGTCATGAGCAGCAGCACAGCCAGCCGCAGAAAAGCCAACCGCCGCTTGCCTGGCTTAGCGGTCAAGGCCAATGTCTTCCTGCGATGCCGGATCCTCGAGCGGCTCGATATGAGTGAACACCGTGGCGTGCGGCAGCTCCCGGCGGATCTCGCGATCGAGTTCTTCGACCAGTTGATGCGCGCGCGTGACGGTCCACGCGCCTGGTACCAGAACGTGCAGCGAAATGAAGCTGCGCGCACCGGCCTCGCGGGTGCGCAAGGCGTGGAAGTCGATCCCCTGCAAACGATAGCGTTCAAGAACCGTGAGCACCTGCGCATACTCTCCGGGCGGCACGCTGCCGTCCATCAGACCTCCGCCCGACCGTCGCAGCAGGCCCCAGGCGGCCCACACGATGTTGGCGGCGACCAGCAAGGCCACTGCCGGATCGAGCCAGGACCAGCCGGTAATCGCCACCGCGCCGACACCGACGATGACCCCGGCCGACGTCCACACGTCGGTCAGCAGATGTCTGGCGTCGGCCTCGAGAGCGATCGAGCGCTGCCGTTTGCCGGCCAGCAGCAGGATCCGACCGACGACAAGATTGACGATGGCGGCGGCCAGGGACACCGCCAGGCCGATCCCGAGCTGTTCGAGCGGCTGCGGGTCAAGCAGTCGTTGCACCGCCGTCATCGCGATGGCGCCGGCGGCGACCAGGATCAGCAGCCCCTCGAAGCCGCTCGAGAAATACTCGGCCTTGCCGTGGCCAAACGCATGCCCTTCGTCGGCCGGCTTTTCGGCAATCGACAGCATTGCCAGGGCCATCAGCGCACCGGCCAGGTTGACCAGCGATTCCAGCGCGTCGGAGAGCAAGCCAACCGAGCCGGTCATCAGCCAGGCGGCACTCTTCAGCGCGATGGTGGCGAGCGCCGCGCCGATCGAGAGCCAAGCGTAGGGTTTCAGCGAGCGCGCGGTCATGGCCGCATTATCGCCTTCCGGTGAGCATCCCGCCATGGTTCGGGCATCGTGCTAAACTCGACTTACCCCCTACCAGCAGCGAATTCCCGGCCTTGTCTTCATCGTCCCCTCCGCCTTCTCCGCCTGCGCGCTTCCAGCGTGTGCGCAAATCTGCAAGTCAGGACCAGAGTGCGCCGGCGCGCCCGGCAGCGGCAGCGCCGTCTCTTCTCGCGCCCGATTCCCTGGCCTACAGCCTGTTGCTCGCCGCGCGGGTGATTGCCCAGGTTCATGCCGGACAAAGTCTGACGCAGGCGCTAACGGCTCTCGGCGGCACCGCCGCTGCGGCTCGCGCCGCCGCTCAGGACGTGGCTTTCGGAAGCTTGCGGTGGTACGGCTGCGGCGAGTTCATTCTCGGACGTTTGCTGAGCAAGGCCTTGCCACACCCGGACACCGAGGGCCTGCTGCTGGCGGCCTTGTACCGCTTGCAAACTCGCCCGGAATCGGCGCACGTGGTCGTCGATCAGGCGGTTGCCGCGGCTGGAGAGCTGGCGGGAGGTGCTTTCAAAGGGCTGGTCAATGGCGTGCTACGCAATTACCTGCGGGAGCGCGACGTTCTGCACATTGCCATGGCCGCCGACGAAGTGGCCGCACAACAGCACCCGAGTTGGTGGCTGGCACGTCTGCGCCGCGCCTATCCCGAGCGCTGGCGGGAAATCGCCGCGATCGGCAACGTGCAGCCGCCGATGACCCTGCGTGTCAATCAACGTCGTCTCGCGGTCGCTGATTATCTGGCGCAACTGCAGGCGGCTGGCTTGTCTGCCCGGCCGCTGGGGAGCGCTGCGCTGATCCTCGATAAAGCGGTCGCGGTCGACACTTTGCCGGGTTTTGCCGACGGTTGCGTTTCCATTCAGGACGCCGGTGCTCAGCGCGCCGCCGAGCTTCTCGCGCCCACCGCGGGTCAGCGTGTCCTCGACGCCTGCGCGGCGCCTGGCGGGAAAACGGCGCATCTCCTGGAAACTGCCGACGTCGAACTCGTGGCGCTCGATGTCGATGCCCTTCGTGCCCGGCGAATCGAGGACAATCTGCGGCGGCTTGGTTTGGCGGCGACGGTCAGAGTGGGTGATTGTCGAGCCAGCGAGCAATGGTGGGATGGCAATCTTTTTGACGCCATCCTGGCCGACGTACCGTGCTCCGCATCGGGTGTCGTTCGCCGTCATCCGGACATCAAGTACCTGCGACGCGAAAGCGATATCAGACAATTTGCTCGACTGCAGGCCGAGATCCTCGACCAGCTGTGGTCGCTGCTCAAGGCCGGTGGCCGCTTCCTCTACGCCACCTGTTCGCTGTTTCCGGAAGAGAACGGCGCGCAGATCGACGCCTTCCTGTGCCGCCAGCCCGACGCCCGCCGGCTGAGCGAAGAAAGGCTGCTGCCGCAGGACGAACACGACGGATTCTTCTATGCCCTGTTGCAGAAAGCTGCTTAGCTCGCTGTTCTTTGCCTTGCTGCTGCTGTTTGCCGCACCTGGCGCGCAGGCTGGCGACATTGCGGCTCGTAACCCGATCCTGTCGGCCAGCGAAGATGGCTATGTTTTGTCGGCGGACTTCAATCTCAACCTCAACGCGCGACTCGAAGACGCCGTCTCCAAGGGTGTCGCGCTGTACTTCGTCGTCGATTTCGAACTGACGCGTTCGCGCTGGTACTGGCTCGACGAACAGCTGGCCAGTCGTAGCCAGTCGGTGCAGCTTTCCTATCACGCTTTGACGCGGCAGTATCGCCTGTCGACCGGAACCCTGCACCAGAGCTTTTCCTCGCTTGAGGATGCGTTGCGCATCTTGTCGCGCCTGCGCAACTGGCTGGTGATCGACAAGGGCACGGTACAGGGCGATCACACCTACCTCGCGGCCGTCCGCATGCGCCTTGACCTGACACAAATGCCGAAGACCTTTCAGGTCAACGCCTTGGCCAACCGGGACTGGAACCTGGTTTCGGAATGGGCGCGCTGGACTTTTACGCCAAGTGAGTCTGCCCAGTCCGGCGGCACCGGTACGCAGGTCGTGCCGGTGCCGCCGCCGGTGGTCGCACCCGGGCTGGTCAGTACGGGCGAAGGCAAGTGAAAGGTCTGATCGTCGCCGCCGTCTCGTTTGGTGGCATCCTGCTCTTTCTGTTGGCCTCGGCGAGCGCCAATACCGCGCTTTTTGCCAGTAACTACGCCTGGCTTCTGGGGCTGAACGCGATCGTCGCGCTGTCGCTCCTGGCCCTGATCGCCTGGCAATTGCGCGTTCTCTGGCGCGAACACCGGGCCAAGGTCTTTGGTTCCCGACTCAAGTTGCGGCTGATGTTGATGTTCGGTCTGATGGCCGTCGTACCGGGCGTTCTGATCTACGCGGTTTCCGTGCAGTTCGTCACCAAGAGTATCGAAACCTGGTTTGACGTTCGCGTCGAGAAAGCGCTGGAAGCGGGTTTGAATCTCGGTCGCAGCGCGCTCGATTCGTTGCTGGCGGACCTCGCAGCCAAGGGACAGACGATGGGGCAGGAACTTGGCGAGCGCTCGGAAACGCAGCGTCGACTCGATCTCAATCGGCTGCGTGAGCAAAGCGGCGTGCAATCCGCCGCTTTGTTTTCGACCACTGGCGAACTACTGGCGACGGCGACCGGCGAGCTGGCGACGCTGCTGCCTTTGCAGCCGAGCGCCGAACAGTTGCGCAGGGCGCTCAGCGAGCGCCGCTACGCGGTACTCGAAAGCCATGGCGAAAAGGACTTGAACCTGCGCGTTCTGGTTGCCGTCACGCCGCCCGGCCTCGGCGTCGAGACGCGCATCCTGCAGCTGACCGACCCGGTCCCGGCCGCCCTGGCGCTCAATGCCGACAGCGTGCAGTCGGTCTATGCCGACTATCAGGAGCTGTCGCTGGGTCGCGAAGGACTGACCCGTATCTACGCGATGACGCTGACGCTGACCGTCTTGCTGGCGCTGTTCACGGCCATCGCGCTGGCGTTCGTCCTCGCCCGTCGCCTGTCGGCACCGCTGTCGATCCTCGCCGAAGGCACGCAGGCGGTCACCGCCGGCGATTACACGCCTCGCCAGGAAGTGCACAGCCGTGACGAACTCGGTGTGCTGACACGCTCGTTCAAGCAGATGACCAGCCAGCTTGACGAAGCGCGGCGCGACAACGAGCGGCAGCGTGCCGAACTTGAAGCAGCCCGCGCTTACCTGGAATCGATTCTCGCCAACCTGTCGGCCGGGGTATTGGTTTTCGATCGACGCTTCGTGCTGCGGACGGTGAACGAAGGTGCGCTGACGATCCTTAGTGATGATTTCAGCGGCCTGCTCGGTGAGGCCCCGGAAGACTGGCCGCGTCAGCAGGTGCTTGGTGAGGCGATTCGTGGCGCCTTCGCCGAAAATGAGGAAAGCAGCGAATGGCAGGAACAGATCGAGCTTGGTCATGTTGGCGGACTGCCGAAAATCCTACTGCTGCGTGGCACGCAGTTGCCGAGCGAATCGCACGGTGGCTACGTCGTCGTTTTTGACGACGTGACCCGGCTGATAGCGGCTCAGCGCAGCGCCGCCTGGGGTGAAGTGGCCAGGCGACTGGCGCACGAGATCAAGAATCCGCTGACCCCGATCCAGCTCTCGGCCGAGCGACTGCAGATGAAACTTGCCGACCGGCTCAGCGGCAACGACGCGGCGATGCTCAGTCGCTCGACGCAAACGATCATCACCCAGGTCGAGGCCATGAAGCGGATGGTCAACGATTTCAGCGATTACGCGCGCCTGCCGGCACCTGAGCTGGCTGCCGTCGATCTGAACGCGCTGATCAGCGAAGTTCTCGGTCTCTACGAGACCTCACGGGCGAGCATTGAGCTGGCGCTGGCGGCGCAGCTGCCGCCGGTCTGGGGCGACGCGACGCAGCTCCGGCAAATCATCCACAACCTGTTGCGCAACGCCGAGGAGGCGCAGGAAGCGGTCGACTCGCCAAGCATTACCATCAGCACGCGGCGCAGCGAGAACATGGCCGAATTGCAGGTCTCCGATCTGGGCCCGGGCTTTCCGCCCGAGACCATGGCGCGTGTCCTCGAACCCTACGTGACGACCAAGGCGCGTGGCACCGGCTTAGGCCTGGCGATCGTCAAGAAGATCGTTGATGAACATTTGGGCCGCATCCAGATCAACAACCGTCAACCGGTCGGCGGCGTCGTCAGCATTATCCTGCCGCTGGCTTCCTTACCGACTCGGGGAAATCGCTTGAGCCAACTTCCCACAGAGGCCTGACATGGCGCAAATATTGATCGTCGATGACGAAATGGGCATCCGCGAGCTGCTCTCAGAGATTCTTGCAGACGAAGGTCACTCGGTGCGTTTGGCCGAGAACGCCGCCGCGGCACGCAAGGTTCGCGCCGAGATCAGGCCCGATCTGGTCCTCCTGGATATCTGGATGCCCGATACTGATGGCATCTCGCTGCTGAAGGAATGGTCATCGGGCGGCCTCCTGACGATGCCGGTGGTGATGATGTCCGGCCACGGAACGATCGATTCGGCGGTTGAAGCGACGCGCATCGGTGCGACCGATTTTCTCGAGAAGCCGATTGCCCTGCAGAAACTCTTGGCGACCGTCAAGAAGGCGCTGAAACACGAGACGGTGCTCGACAAGAAGCCGTTGACACTCGACGCCTTCGCACGTTCGCCGCTGCTCAAAGACCTCAAGAGACGTCTCGAGCAGGCGGCGGCGAAGACCTCGGTGCTGTTGCTCAAGAGCGGTTCGGGTAGCATCGCCGAGATCTGCGCACGCACGCTGCAAACGCACCGTACGCCCTGGCTCGATCTCTCGGCCGCCACTACGCCGCTAACGCAAGAGATGCTGCACAACGCCAGCGGGGGCATTGTCTTTGTCGCTGACCTGGCGCAGCTCGGCAAACTGCAGCAAATGAATCTGGTCTATGCGCTCGAACGCCTCGAACGTCACAATCTGCAAATGGTCGCTGCCTCCAGCCGCTCGCTGCCGGCTCTCGTCGAAGCCGGCTGGGATGCCGTGCTGGTCAGTCGCCTTGGTGAAATCTGGGTGGCCTTGCCGCAGCTCTCCGGGCATGGTGACGACGTACCCGAGATCGCCGCCTTGCTGCTCGCCCACCTCGCCGAGCGTGGCGAAGTGCCCTTGCGACATTTTTCCAGTGGCGCCCGCAATGCTCTGCGCCTGCACCGCTGGCAGGGTGACTGGGGCGAATTGCTGGCCACCGTCAAGAATCTGGCGCTGTCGGCGCTCGACGAAGAGATTGCCGCCGAGGATGTTGAGCGCGTCCTGCAAAGCGAATCGGGCGGCGGCGCCGCGCCACTGCCGGCGCTCTTCCTGGATCAACCGCTGCGCGAGGCCCGTGAAGCTTTCGAGCGGATGTATTTTGAATATCACCTGGCTGGTGAACGGGGTAACATGACGCGCTTGGCCGAGAAGACGGGCCTCGAACGGACGCACCTTTATCGGAAGTTGAGGCAGCTTGGCCTCAACATCGGCCGGCGCGGTGACGAGCGCGAGTGATCTCTCGCCGCCGGCTTGTCAGGGGAATCAGGAAAAATGAGGATCGTCATTCTCGGCGCCGGCCAGGTTGGCGCGAGTGTTGCGGAAAGTCTCGTCTCCGAGAATAACGACATCACCATTGTCGATAGTGACCACGAGCGTCTGGCGTTCCTGCAGGACCGCCTCGATTTGCGGACGGTTGCCGGCAACGGGTCGCATCCATCGGTTCTGGCGCAGGCTGGCTTGCAGGATGCCGACCTGCTGATTGCCGTGACCCAGAGCGATGAGACCAATCTGGTGGCCTGCAAGGTGGCACACAGCGTCTTCAATGTTCCGGCGCGTATCGCCAGGTTACGAGCGCGGGACTTTCTCGAGAGCGAACAGCTGTTGGCGCCCGAGAATTTCGCGGTTGACTATGCGCTTTGCCCGGAGCAGGTCATTACCGAGTACATCACCCGCCTGGTCGGCTTCCCGGAAGCGCTGCAGGTCCTCAGTTTTGCTGGCGGACGGCTGGTACTGGTCGGCCTGCGGGCGTACGCCGGTGGCCTGCTGGTGGGCAGCCCGATCAAGGAAATGCGCAATCATCTGCCGCCGGAAATCGACGGACGGATCGCCGCAATCTATCGTAGCGGCGGCGCTATCGCGCCGACCGGCGAGACCATCGTCGCCGATGGCGACGAGGTCTTCGTGCTGGCGGCCGAAGAACACATTCGTACCGTGATGCGCGAGCTGCGTCGCTCGATGGAGCCGGTACGGCGGGTGATGATCGCTGGCGGCGGCAACATTGGCCTGCGCGTTGCGCAAGCGCTGGAAGGAAAGTGCGAGGTCAAGCTCGTCGAGATCGACCGGCGACGCGCCGAATTCGTCGCTTCGTCGTTGAAGTCGGCGCTGGTGCTCAATGGTGATGCGACCGATGAGGAGTTGTTGCAGCAAGAAGCGATCGACGAGATGGAACTGTTCCTCGCGCTGAGCAACGACGATGAAGACAATATCATGGGAGCCTCGCTGGCCAAGCGCATGGGCTGTGCGCGGGTGGTGGCGCTGATCAACCGCCGGGCCTATGCCGAACTGGTCCAGGGTGGGCCGATTGACATCGCGATTTCACCGGCGCAAGTATCGATTGGCACGCTGTTGACCTACGTTCGGCATGGTGACGTGGCGCAGGTGCACAGTTTGCGGCGTGGCGCCGCCGAAGCGCTCGAGATCGTCGCGCACGGCGACAAGAAGAATTCACGCGTCGTCGGCCGACGCATTGGCGAACTACCGGTGATTCACGGCGCGTTCATCGCCGCCGTCGTTCGTGATCTCGGCGAGACCGAAGATCTGAACTTCTTTCGCCTCGGAGCCAAGAAACAGGTTGGTCGAGTGTTGATTGCCCACAAGGATGTAGTCATAGAAACCGGCGATCACGTGGTCGTCTTCTGCATCGACAAGAAAGTCGTCAAGCAGGTCGAGAAGTTGTTTGAGGTCGGTTTCCACTTCTTCTGAGATCGCCGCTTGAAGACTTACTACCCCGTAGTCCGGGCTCTGTCGCTGGTGATCCTGATGTTCGGACTGACCATGCTGGTTCCCCTGGGCGTTTCCTGGTTTCTTGACGATGGCGCATTCGGCGCCTTTGACGAAGCGATTCTGCTTACCGTCGGTACCGGTCTGGGTTTGTGGTACGTGACCCGCAGAGAAACTCGCGACCTGACCATTCGTGATGGTTTTCTGATGGTCGCGCTGGTGTGGACCGTCTTGCCGGTCTACGCCGCCCTGCCCCTGGTGCTGCAGCTGGGTCTGAGTTTTACCGACGGCTACTTCGAAGCCGTCTCCGGGTTGACGACGACCGGCGCAACGGTCGTCACGGGCCTTGACACCCTGCCGGTGTCGATCAACTTCTGGCGCACGCAGCTGGTCTGGCTGGGTGGCATGGGCCTGATCGTCCTCGCCGTGGCGATCCTGCCCTTGTTGGGAATCGGTGGTCGGCAAATGTTCAAAGCCGAAACCCCGGGGCCGATGAAGGACACCAAAATGACGCCGCGCATCGCCGAAACGGCGAAAGGGCTGTGGACCGTCTATTCGCTGATTTCGATCTTGTGCGTCCTGGCGTACCAATGGGCCGGCATGAGCTGGCTGGACGCGATCATGCACATGTTTGCGACCATGGGACTTGGTGGTTTTTCCAGCCACGATGCGAGCTTTGCCTACTTCGACTCGCCGACCATCGAAGCGGTCGCGATCGTCTTCATGCTCTTCGCCGGGATGAACTTCGCGACCCATTTTGTGGTCCTGTCGGGGCGATCGCTGCGGCCCTACCTGGCCGATCCGGAGGCTGGCTGGTTCCTGCTGGTGACCTTGGGCAGCGTCGTCGGCATCGCCGTCTTCCTGGTCTACCACGACGTCTATCCCGATTTCCCCGAAGCGCTGCGCTATGCGGCCTTCAATGTCATCTCGATCGCCACGACGACCGGTTTCGCGACCACCGACTATGCCTTGTGGCCGTTTTTCGCGCCGCTGTGGATGCTCTTCCTGTGCAGCTTTGCGACCAGCGCCGGATCGACCGGCGGCGGCGTCAAGATGATTCGCGCGATCGTCCTCTACAAGCAGGTCTACCGCGAGCTGACGCGCGCCATGCACCCCAACGCGGTTCATTTGGTGAAAGTCGGCAGAGACGTCGTGCCGTCGAACATCCTCTTTGCCGTTCTCGCTTTCGGCTTCATGTACATGGTCTGCATCGTCGTGATGACCTTGGTCCTTTCCTTCTCCGGGCTCGAGATCATTACCGCGTTTTCGGCGGTGGTGGCCAGCATCAACAATACCGGGCCCGGCCTGGGGCAGGTTGGCCCGGCGAGCAACTATGCCGGCCTGAGCGACTTCCAGACCTGGGTGTGCACCTTCGCCATGCTCCTCGGGCGCCTCGAAATCTTCACCCTGCTGGTGGTCATGACGCCGGCTTTCTGGCGGAAGTAGCTGGGAAAGGGGATAATCGCGACCAGGGCGCCTGGCGAGCGTTTCCCTGCTCGTTTCCCGGCTCGTTTTCTTGCCCGTTTTCTTGCCCGTTTCCATGCCTGAGTCCGAACCTCGGTTCAAGTCTGGAGGCAGGCGTGTTTGCCAGTCCGGTGGAGTTTGACGTGACCCGACCATCCAACGACACTTTTCTACGCGCTCTGCTCAAGCAGCCGACGGCACACACGCCGGTCTGGCTGATGCGTCAGGCCGGGCGCTATCTGCCCGAGTATCGCGAGACGCGGGCGCGCGCGGGAAGCTTCATGCAGTTGTGCAAGAACCCGGGCCTGGCCTGCGAGGTGACGCTGCAGCCGCTCGCCCGCTACGAACTCGACGCGGCGATCCTCTTCTCGGACATTCTTACGGTTCCCGACGCGATGGGTCTCGGGCTCTACTTCACCGACGGCGAAGGGCCGCGCTTCGAGCGCCCGCTGCGCGAGGAGTGGGCGATTCGCGACCTCAGCGCACCCGACCCCTGGGATCATCTGCGCTACGTGATGGACGCCGTCGCCGAAATCCGACGCGCGCTCAACAACTCGGTGCCGCTGATCGGCTTTTCCGGGAGCCCCTACACGCTCGCCTGCTACATGGTCGAAGGCGCTTCGAGCAGCGACTACCGCCGCATCAAAACCATGCTCTATGATCGGCCGGACCTGCTGCATCATATCCTGTCGGTGACGGCTGACGCCGTCATCGCCTACCTGAATGCGCAGATCGAATCCGGAGCGCAGGCGGTAATGATCTTCGATTCCTGGGGCGGCTCGCTCGCGGCAGCGGCGTACGAGGAGTTTTCGCTGCACTATATGCGGCGTGTTCTGGCCGGGCTGATCAAGGAGAAAGACGGCGAACGCGTGCCGTCGATCGTGTTCACCAAGGGCGGTGGGCTGTGGCTGGAAGCGATCGCCGACAGCGGTTGCGATGCGGTCGGCCTGGACTGGACGATCGACATCGGCGAAGCACGTCGGCGCGTCGGCGGGCGCGTTGCGCTGCAGGGAAATGTTGACCCGGCCGTGCTCTTCGCTTCGCCTGAAACGATCGCCGCCGAGGCCAGGAAAGTGCTTGACAGCTACGGACCAGAACAGACCGGTCACGTCTTCAACCTCGGTCATGGTATTTCGCAGTTTACGCCGCCGGATAACGTCACGGCGCTGGTCGATGCGGTACATCAGCACAGCCGGACTCTGCGCCTGCAGGGTCGATGAATCTGCGTTTACCGCTTGACTTGTGCACAGAAGCCCCGAAGTAATTTAGAGCCCCGGAAAAGTCCCTTGTAAATCAGCGCTGTAATTTTAAAGTGCTGATTTATAAAGGAGTTCTAATCGCCCAATTTAACGGCAATGGCTCGCAAGCCCTTGCACCAAGGGCATTTGAGGCACTTACCAAGGCTTCCATCCACAGAGTTATCCACAGAACCTGTGTATGGGTCTGAAACCCCAAGTAACTGAGCATCTTATCCCGCATTGCCAGAAGTGGCGCGAGCTTCCGCCGCTAAGTAATCATCGACTTTCCCACCTGCGTTCGAACGGTTGCCAGCCCCGATGTCCCAGCCGCAGATTGCCCGCGTCGCACTCGATGTCCCTCTCCGCACTTTCTTTGATTATTGCGTTCCCGATGGCCAGCCGCTGTCGGCGAGCGACATCGGCTATCGGGTACGTGTTCCCTTCGGTAGGCAGCAGAAAATCGGCATTCTCGTCGAGCTGCCGGCTGCGAGCAATGTCGCTCTCGCGCAGCTCAGACCACTGGACAGCGTCCTGCGCGACCTGCCGCCGCTACCCGCCGACTGGTTTCGCCTGACCGAGTTCTGCGCGGCCTACTATCACGCGCCGCTTGGCCAGGTCATGCTGTCGACCCTCCCCGCAGGCTTGCGGGCGACCACTGCCGCCAAGCCCCGGCAGCGCCGCCAGGCGGCCATCGTGGCGGCCGCGCAGCCGGCGCCGGAGCTGACTGCCGAGCAGCAGGCGTCACTGGCGGCAATCGACACGCTTGCCGCCGGCTTTAACGCCTACCTGCTGCACGGCGTCACCGGCAGCGGCAAGACCGAGGTTTATTTGCGGCTGATCGAGCGGGCGCTCGCTGGCGGCCGCCAGTCGCTGTTGCTGGTACCGGAAATCAACCTGACGCCGCAACTGGAGGCGCGCGTCGCGGCGCGTTTTCCAACGGCCGGCATGGTCAGCCTGCACAGCGAACTTGGTGACGCCGCGCGGACTCGCAACTGGCGGGCGGCACTGACGGGTGCCGCACGCATTGTCCTCGGCACGCGCCTGGCAATCTTCACGCCCCTGCCCGAGCTCGGCCTGATCGTCGTCGATGAGGAGCACGATGTCTCGTTCAAGCAGCAAGACGGGATCCGTTACTCGGCGCGAGACCTGGCCGTCTTCCGCGCTCGCCAGAGCGCCATTCCGATTGTCCTCGGCTCGGCGACACCTTCGCTCGAGAGCTGGGCCAACGCCACGGCCGACGCCGGCCGTGGGCGTTACCAACTGTTGACGCTGCACGAGCGAGCGGTCGAAGGTGCTCGCCTGCCGGAGGTCCTGCGTATCGACACGCGCGTCGACAAGACCCAGGATGGTCTCTCGGGCGCCTTGCTGCGGGCCATCGAGCAGCGTCTGGAGCGCGCCGAGCAAAGTCTGATCTTCCTCAACCGTCGCGGCTATGCGCCGGTGCTCGCCTGTGCGGCCTGCGGCTGGTCGTCGTCGTGCCATCGCTGCGCGGCGAATCTGGTCCTGCACTTGAGCGATCGCCGCTTGCGTTGTCACCACTGCGGCTTCGAGGCACGCTTGCCGAAAGCCTGCCCCACTTGCGGCAACCAGGACCTGAGTCCTTTTGGCCGCGGCACCCAGAGGCTGGAGGCGGTGCTCGCCGAGCGTTTCCCGCAGGCGCGTGTGGTCCGCGTCGATCGCGACTCGGCGAGCAGTCGCAAGCAATGGGAAGCACTGGTCGAGCGCATTCGCTGCGGTGATGCCGATATTCTGGTCGGTACCCAGATGTTGGCCAAGGGCCACGACTTTCCCAGACTCACGCTGGTTGGCGCCGTCGCCCCGGACGCGGCGCTGTTCGCCGCCGACTGGCGCGCGCCCGAGCGGCTGTTTGCGCAACTGATGCAGGTCGCTGGTCGCGCCGGCCGCGCCGACCGGCCGGGCCAAATGCTGCTGCAGACGCAGTTCCCGGAGCATCCGCTGTACGCCGCCTTGGCGCGCCATGACTTCCAGGCCTTTGCGGCGCTGCAGCTCGAGGAACGGCAGCAGGCGGGCTTTCCGCCCTACGCCTACCAGGCGATGCTGCGCGCCGAGGCGCCGCAGATGGCCGATGCGCTGCGCTTTCTGAGCGTCGCCCGCGCCTGCCCGTTGGTCGAGCGCGAGCAGGCGGTGAATTTCTACGATCCGGTGCCGATGCGGCTGTCGCGACGAGCGAGTCTCGAGCGCGGGCAGTTGCTGGTCGAGTCGCCGTCAAGGCGTGCGCTGCAGCGTTTTCTGACGCAGTGGCTGCCGCAGCTCGAAGCGATCAAGCCGCCGTCACGGCTGCGCTGGCATCTGGAAGTTGACCCGCTGGAGTTCTGACCCCAGCGGGAAAATGAAGCCGCGAGACCGCGGCTGTCGAGTGGCTGATGCCGCCGGTACACCCGCAGCCGGCGCTGCTCTCATCAGCTGGCCGGGCGTCCCTGCCGCTTCTCTTCCCAGCGTTTCATCATCCGCTCACGCTGCGCGTCGAACTCCTGGCGCTGCTCGGGGCTGAGAATCTGCATCATCTGATAATGCTGACGTGCACGCAGCTGCCCCATGCTGGCCATTGCCTGCGCGCCCTGCTCGGTCAGCGCCTTGATCTTCGCTTCGTCGTAGGTATCGCTCTTCTGCAGCTCGTGCAGCTGCGTGCGGCTGTCGTCCATGACCTTCAACTGTGCGCCGATGAGCTCCGCGTCCTGCTTGCGCAAATCGCTGATCTTGGCCTCCTGCTCGGGCGTCAGCTTGAGCTTTTTCATCATCCGTGGCAGGCCCTCACGCGGCCCGTGCATACCTTGCGAACCCCGGCAGCCGGCCATTCCGTCGCCCATCGGAGCGGCTTCGACGGTCAAGGGAATAGCCAGGGCGATGCTGCTGGCGGCGAGAAAGGCGGCGAGAGTGTACTTGAAGGTTTTCATTATTGACTCCTGTGTATTGGCGAACAAGCAGCCGGGCATTGCTCGCCGCGACTGATGGGTGCACTGTCGTCCAGCTGACCGTAAAGCGCGGTTAACCGCCTGTAAAGCCGTGTAAAACGGCTGTCGCGCTGGATCCCGGCAAAGCGCGCAGGCCCGCCAAGGCGGGTAAAGAGCCGTAAAGACGCACGCTGGCGGGGAAGGGACGCCTATCATCGATGCTGTGTTGTGTGACAGGAGAGGGACGATGACCCGAGTGTTGCTGGTCGACGACGATGTCGAGCTCGCCTCGATGCTGCGTGAGTATCTCGAACAGGAAGGCTTCGTGGCCGATACGGTGCACGACGGCGAAGCCGGCGTCCGCGAAGCGCTCAGCGGCCGTTACGCCATCGCCGTTCTCGACGTCATGATGCCGAAGCTCAACGGCGTCGAGGCGCTGCGCCAGATCCGCGCCAGCAGTCGCCTGCCGGTGTTGATGCTGACCGCCCGCGGTGACGACATCGACCGCATCATCGGACTGGAACTCGGTGCTGACGACTATGTGCCAAAGCCGTGCTCGCCGCGGGAACTCGTTGCGCGCTTGCGGGCGATCCTGCGCCGGGTCGCTGGCCACGCCGCCGCGAGCGATTCGGCGGAACCGCTGCAAGTCGGTCCGCTGAGCATGTGGCCGGAGCGTCGTAGCGCGCAATGGCGGCAGCTGCCACTCGAGCTGACGAGTACCGAGTACAGCCTTCTCGAAGTGCTCGCCCGCCAGGCCGGCCGGGTGGTGAGCAAGAACGACCTTTCGGAGCTGGCGCTGGGGCGTCCGCTGGCGCGCTTTGATCGGAGCATCGACGTCCACGTCAGCAGCATTCGCCAGAAACTCGGCGGCCGGCCCGATGGCAGTTCGTGGATCCAGACCGTTCGCGGTCAGGGTTACCAGTTCGTCAAAGCCTGAGCATGGGACGTCTGTTCTGGAAGTTCTTCTTTGCCTTCTGGCTGTCGCTGCTGCTTGCCGGTGCCGGCGTTGGCACGGTCGTCTGGCTGCACCGTCAGGCCGAAGCCGATGCCGAAAGTGTGCCGGCCTTGCCGGGTGGCCCGCGTGCCGTCGTGATGCTCGACGCGGCGGAAGTCTTCATGCGCCGCGGCGGTCCGGAAATGATGCGCGAGGTCCTGCGCGAATGGGCCGACGCTCCGGGCAACGCGCAATTATTCGTGCTGGACGAGCGCGGCCGCGACCTCTTCGACCGCGAGCTGCCGAGCGAGCTGGGCGCCGCGCTGGCTGCGGGCGACTTCCGTCGCGGACCGATGTCCGGCGCGCGCCGGGTGCTTGCGCAGGATGGCCAGACCTACACGCTGGTGGCACGTTTCGAGCGACCCTTTGGGCGAGGGCGCCCCGCGCACGGCGAGCGCCCGTCGCCGGTACCGCCGATCGTCGCCGGTCTGCTCGCCAGCCTGGCCTTCAGCGCCGCCATGGCGTGGTATATGGCCAAGCCGATCCGCAATCTGCGCGCCGCCTTGCGAGCCGTTTCGGCGGGTCATCTGGAGACCCGGCTGCAGCCGTCGATGGGCCGGCGGCGCGACGAGCTGGCCGATTTGGGACGCGACTTCGATCGCATGGCGCAGCAGCTGCAGGCGCAGATCAATAGCCAGCAACGCTTGCTGCACGACGTCTCGCACGAATTGCGATCGCCGCTGGCGCGTCTGCACGCCGCCATCGGGCTGGCGCGACAGAACCCGGAAAAACTGGCGACGACGCTCGAGCGAGTCGAACGCGAGTCGCTTCGTCTCGACGAGCTGGTCGGCGAACTACTGACCTTATCGCGGCTCGATGCCGGCACGCCGGGTGCGCCACCGCTGCCCATCGACTTGATGGAAATGGTCGCCAGCATCGCCGACGACGCGGGTTTCGAGGCCGCCGCACGCGGCCGCGCCGTGAATTTCACCGGCGATGGCGAGGCGACCGCGTCGGTGCAGGGCGAGTTGCTCTATCGCGCCGTCGAAAACGTCGTCCGCAACGCGGTGAAATACACCGCAGTTGGCACGGCGGTCGAGGTACAGGCACGCCGCCTGGTCGCCGGCGGGGGCTTGCCGGCGTTTGAAATTGTCGTCTCGGATCGCGGCCCCGGAGTCCCGGAAGCCGATCTGGAGGCTATCTTCGAACCCTTCTATCGCGCCGACAACAACGACGGCACGACCGGCTACGGGCTGGGACTGGCCATCGCCCGGCGCGCGGTCGTTGCGCACGGTGGCCAGGTGCTGGCGCGCAATCGGACGGCCGGCGGCCTCGAGGTGAGGCTTACGCTGCCGCTCTCGTAGAGCCGTGTGGGTCGCTCATGGCGGGCTGAGTTCAGCCATGCGGTAGGCCATGCGGATGATCTGAACCCAGTCGTGGGAGACGATATCCTGCGAATGGGCGAGGTGATTGCGCAGTGATTCGAGGTCTTTGATCAGTTCCTTGCCTGCCCGTTTCGACGGCAGGCCGAGGGCGTCCCGCGCCGGCGCGTATTCGAGCGTGATCTGCGCCTTGTCGGACAATTGCAGGCAATTGATCAAGTCACAGCGCTGATTGCGACGTTCTCGCTCACGTTGAAGTTCGCGTGCCTTTTCCAGCCGCGCAGGTGGCAGAACGCTTTGCCATGTCCCGTCAGGAAAGATTTTCTCGATCAGCGGAATGAGCCCCATCTCGTAGAGCGTGATGGCGCCGAACAGCCACATGCGCACGGGTGGCTTGTTCACCGCGTCACGACCGATGACGCCGACGACCGAGTCGAATACCGATACGAAGCAGTGATCGTGACGCGTCAGAATTCCCACTACATCCATCAGTGGTGCGTTCAGTCCCAACACCTGGTCCGCCGAGATGTGTTGCAGCTGCCGCCCACTCGGTGTGTCGCTACCCTTATCGCCGGCGGCTGTCGCGTCGATGTCGGAGAGGCGCACGTAGGCCTGCACCAGGCCGTCGACGCGGATACCGGCAATTCGCAATCGCCGCGAGTTCATGATTCGGGCCGTTGTACGTTCGGGCGCATCGCTGTCGAAAGACAGCAGGGGTTCGGCTATGTCGCCCGCGGTAAACACCTCGCGAAAGCGGTGCAGGAGCTGCGAGCCGGCGACCAGCGGCAGCAGCGACACCAGGCCCGCGGCGGCCAGGCCCGGATCGGGGTCGCGCAGCGTCAAGAGCTTTTCCAGACAATCACCGTGCAGCGCCCGCGCCTTCTTCAGCAGCCGCGCGTCGCCTTCACCAAGCACTGCCAGCAAGGCGTTCATTTCGCTCAGATAGACCCTGGCGAAGCGGACATCATGACGGCTGATGTCCTGACAGTTGTCCATCAGATCGGCCAGCTTGATGGTCTTGGCGCGCGGCGAGGCGTGTGCCGTGTGCTGGCGATCGCTCTCCTTCCGGATCGCGCGGTTGCCATCGCTTGGTCGGCTGACATCGGTCAGATCCTGGACCAGCGCGGCGACCGCCGGACCGAACTCGCGCTCGACGTCGCCCAGCGTCGCCGGCGTATCCTCGACGACATCGTGCAGCCAGGCGGCGGCGATCATTTCGGGGTCATCAGTCACCGACGCCACCAGGCGCGCCACGGCTTCCAGGTGAACCTGGTAGGGCTGGTCACTGTACTTGCGGCGATGGCCAATACGCTGATGGGCGGAGGTGGCGAAGTTCTTGGCGCGCTGGATCAGTTCGGACATCTGGTCACCTTGAAGAGTAGTCGCGAAGGTAACCGGGAAACCGCCGTCGATCAAGAATCGGCAGTGATTGGCGGCTCGCATGAGGTGGCTCGGGAAGGCGGCGGCGCCGTGAAGTTCTGGAGTGCCCGGCGAACAGCGTGTCGCAGGGCCGCGTGCGCCGGTCCGGGCTTCGACCCCTGGCAGTCGGCGCCCGGGAATTGCAGCTGCCGTTAACAAATTTGGCCGAAGGAAAGGCCATCTCGATTGACTTGCCAGGCCTGGCCGGCGGCCTTGAAAATGCCCTCGTACTAGCTCCGGCGCAGTGCCGAAGGTGGCATTCCACGCAAACGTAGGAAAGCGCGGCGGAGGATTTCCGGGCTGCTAAAGCCGCATTGTTTGGCTACCGTTTGGACGGCGACGCCGTTTTCCAGGGCGCTGGCGGCGGCTTCGATCCGCAGGCGTTCGACCGCCTTGGCCGGGGTACTGCCGGTCTCGGCGGCGAAGGCGCGGGCGAAGTGGCGGGAACTCATGCAGGCGCGGGCGGCCAGGTCTTCGACGGTCAGCGGCTGATAGAGGTGCTGGCGAACGTAGTCGAGCAGTTCGGCAAAGCGGCCTTGGGAATTGCTGAGTTCGAGCATGGCCGAGTATTGCGACTGGCCACCGGGGCGGCGGTAATAAACCACCAGTTGGCGGGCTACCTGGCGGGCAAGCTGTTCGCCGAGGTCGGTGGCGATCAGTGCCAGCGCGAGGTCGATGCCGGCAGTGATTCCGGCGGAGGACCAGAAATCGCCATCTCTGACGTAAATCTTGTCGGCTTCGAGCCGCACTTCGGGAAAGCGGCGGCGGAAATCGTTGCTGCGCTGCCAGTGCGTGGTCACCGTCTTGCCTTGCAGTAAGCCGGCGGCGGCGTAAAGGAAGGCGCCAGAGCAGATGCTGGCCAGCCGGCCGGCTCTGCTCGCTTGGTGTTTGAGGTGGACGAGCAGTTCGGCGGATTCGCTGGCGGCATTGACGCCATGGCCGCCGACAGCAAGCAAGGTGTCGCCGCTTTGGCTGAGCGGAGGGCGGTCGGTAAGACGGGCGCTGGCCAGCGCCAGGCCGGATGAACTGGCGACCTGTCCGCCGTCGAGGCTGACCAGTTCTATGGAATAGCTGTCGGTGACGATTTCGTTGGCCGCTTCAAAGGCGGCAACCGGCCCGGCGACATCAAGCAGCTGGAAGCGGGGGAAGAGAATGAAGCGTAGGGTGCGTGTCATGGTGTATGGCAGAAAACGTTTGAAAGTTGTCATTTGAGACGTTAACACTTTTTGGCAGGATGGCAAACGTGGCCTCGCTGTTTTCTTTCCCGGGGCCGTCGATAAGGACCCACAGGAGAAGCCCATGTCCGCAACCCGTTTGTCCGGCGCGATGCGTCGCAATATTTTGTTGCTGGCCCTGTCGCAGGCGGCGGTGATGACCAGCATCAGCCTGGTGTTGGCCTCCTCGGTGGTGATTGGCGTCAGCCTCGCCACGCCAGCGCTGGCAACCCTGCCGCTGGCGATGCAGTACCTCGGCACGATGCTGGTGCTTTACCCCATGGCTCGGCTGATCGCACGCTATGGCCAGCGGCCGGTGTTTATCGGCGGGGCGCTGATTGGCGCTCTCGGCTTGGCGCTGGCGGCAGTGGGTATCTGGCTGGAGAGCTTTGTCCTGTTCGCGTTGGCCGGTGGGCTGGTCGGCGTCTTCAATGCGGTCGGCCAGTACTACCGCTTTGCGGCGGCCGAGGCGGTTCCGGCCGACCTGCGCAGCAAGGCGATTTCGCTAACATTGAGCGGCGGTGTGCTGGCGGCGCTGGCTGGGCCGAATCTGGCGCGATGGACGCGGGACATGCTGGTCCAGCCCTTCGCCGCGAGTTTTCTGGCGCTGGTCGGCGTAGCGCTACTGGCCGCCGTGCTGGCTACCGGCTTGCGCCTAAGACAGCCGATGTCATCCGTCGCCAGGGTGACGCCGCCGTTTCTACCTTTGCTGCGGCGGCCGGATTTTCTACTTGCCGTGGTCAGCGGCGTGGTGGCTTATGCGCTGATGAACCTGCTGATGACCGCGACGCCCCTGGCGATGATGTGCAACCAGCTCGGTTTTTCCGAAACGGCAACGGTGATCCAGTGGCATGTGGTGGCGATGTTCGCGCCATCTTTCTTTACCGGTAGCCTGATCCAGCGCTTCGGCGTCCTGCCGGTCATGCTGCTGGGCGGGCTGAGCATGCTTGGCGGTATCGTCGTTGCCGTCAACGGCGAAACCCTGGCGCATTTCGTGTTGGCGCTGCTGCTGCTCGGCATCGGCTGGAATTTTCTCTACGTCGGCGCGACGACGCGCCTGGTCGAGTGTTGCCCGCCGGAGCAGAAAGCGCAGGTGCAGGCCTTCAACGACAGCCTGGTGTTTCTCGCGATCGCCGGTGTAACTTTCAGCGCTGGCGGCCTGGTGGATCGCTACGGCTGGATGATGCTCAACCTTTATGCGGCGATCCCGGTGCTGCTGTTGATGGTGGCGATTGCCTGGCAGTGGCAAGTCGGGCGACGTGCGCTCCAGCCGGCCAGCGCCTGATGCCAGGTTGAGAAGGACTGCCAGCACGTGCTGGGCGTCCGATGGGGGCAGCTCATCATTGCCGACAAGCGGGCGCTCAATGAGCTTGGCATGGGCAACCCCTGCGGCATTTGGTGCTTCCGGTCGCAAGTCAGAATTGGCGACTCGAAACCTACTGCTACCGCGCCACGTCTCAACTCTACCCGAGGTCGGAACTACAGGTTGTCGGGGTCGATAGCCGCTTCGGAGGAGCGTAGGCCCTGTCTGACCGCCATGGAGGAGAAAATTTAATGGCGGTTGTTGGCCGCGTGCCCCACCATGACAAATGGAATAAGACGGTCTTTTTACGACCCTTTGCTGCCCGTCGCGCTTTCAAGAAGCGGACATTCAATGTCCCACACCACCTGCCGGCGGAGGCGGGCGAAGCCCGCTGTAGCCAGTCAGCTGAATGCGGATGTTGGCTGGCTGAACCGTCTCTCACCGGACCAATTCGATCTCGCTCGGCCGCCAGGATTTGTCGAAGAACGACGGAAGCGGGCTGTAGAGCCGAAGGATCGTAAACCAGCCCTTCTTAGGATCCGTCTGGATCCAGTTGCCGCGATCCACGCCGCCTGGCTGTTCAGGACTGAACCAGATCGTGGTGGTGCCGTCTTCAGCCGCCTTCGCCGCCGGTGAAGGGTAGCTCTGCGACCCGGCGCGCGGATATTTCTGGGGCGTCTGCAACATCGACCGTGTCTGGTTATCGTAGAGCGTGAACGACCAGAACGCCTTGGCCGGGATTCCCTTTGGCAGCGTCACTTTGTAAGCCTTCGACCCATCGAACACATCGCCGTTGGCATCCAGGAAACCCATCAGATACTGCGATCCCACGCCGGGGATGTTCATGATCATGCCGGGGCTGTCGAGGGTGTAGCCGTAGTAGAAGGCCGTGCGCGAATCGAGGGTGCGGGCACCGGTCGGCGGCAGCGGTTTGAATGCCCCGTCCTTGAACGCGGGTGGTGGGGTCTCGAAGAAGGCGCCGCCTTCCCAGAGCATGTTTCCCCACATCGAGTTCGGGTAGTAGGCCCAGTCCGGGTGAGCCTCGAAGGGGCGCCAGTTCAGCACCCGTCCGGCTGCCTGGCCTACAACGGCGGCATCGGTGAGGATCTTCTTCATTCGTTCGTCAGGCGCGAACTTTTTACCCTTGACGATGCCGATGGCGGCGAGTTGCCCGGAGAGCTCCACATCATAGCTGGCGGCGGGCTCGGCCTGGACGTTTTCGTTGATCCATTCGTAAAAGCCGAAATCGCTGGGCGGGATGGTATTGAACGACAGGTTGCTCGCATCGATGAACTTGGTGTCGGGGATCTTCGGGTCTCCCCCGAGGCGGACCGCGCCGGTCAGCGCCTCGGCAATGCTGGTGCCGTAACCGCCCGCGGCATAGGGGTAGATCTTCATGTTCGCCTTGACGTTCTCGACCGCCGGCTTGGGATCGTTATTAACCAGATAGGCGCGCGACGCGTAGAGAACCCGGTTCGTCTTGGAGTGGGCGACGAAGTATCCACCCTTGGGCAGCGGTCCATCGTAATCCGGACCGACGATTAGATACTTGCCACCCCGGCCGCGATCTGGTCCGGGGCCACCGACGTCGATGATCCACGAGAACCACATGTCGTTGATGGTCCCGACGCCATCCGAAGGCTGTTCGATCACCATCGGCCCCTTCGAAAGGTCGATGACGGAGAGGTAGTAGACGGTGTCGGCGTTTCCGGTCAGGAATAGGGACGTTGAGTCGAGCAGTTCAGGCGTAATGACAACGTCGTTGTAGTTGGCGCCGATGCTCTGGAAGCCCTTGTGAAAGCCCAGGGCGGAGGCGCCGCGAAAGCTGTTGTTGTATACGTTCAGCGCGCGGGTGAAGGCGAGCGTATCGAATACCTTTTGAGCAGTGTCGGCGCTGGGCGCGCCGTCCTTGAAGTTCAGCGTCCCGATCGATGTCTCGACGCTGTCGGGCGCGCCAAGTGAGTCAACCGTCTTTTTCGATACTTCGGCCTGTACTGTCGCGGCCAAGCCAGGCAAGGCAAGCACGACAAGGGCCGTCCATACTGTTAGTCGTCTGTGGATCTGCATAATTAGTGCTTTCCTTTTTCTTGTTAAGGGGATGGTAATCCCCCAATTTTTAGTAGCGTTCAGAAGTAGAAGGGGTTAAAAAAACCGTATGGCCTAAAGCACTGATCCGACAATAACGACTTCGGAGAAGTTCAATGGTAATGCGTCGCATCCAACTGACAGACATCTTCGAGCGCTTTGGTGAACACAGGGCTGCCTATTTTCTCAATAGGCCCCGAACGACCGCAAGAGCCTACGATAGGCCTTGGAAACAAGCTCTCTCGCGCCATAACGTAGTCTGCCAAAAATTGGCCTTTGTAATGGCGGCATGGAGGAAGGCTCTGATTGAGTGTCCGGAATGGGAGTGGCATTCCGCCCGACTGCTTCTGGCCGACTCCAGCCAACTTCTTCGATATCGCAGCCCAGTGGCTGCTCGCCGAAATCGCCAATGCGTACTTACGACCCATTGTGGTCAGTCGCTGAGGCGCGTAGCCGACGTTCACGAGAACGCAATCTATACCGGCTCAACGTGAAGCTAAGGGGCTGCGCGCTTTTTGCGCAGTCCCGCTTGAACGCCGGGTTGGGCGGAGCACGAGGAAAGATGGCATTTGAGACAAAGGTTCAGCTCCTCAAAATGGAGTCATACTCGTCGATATCAGAAGCGGGCCATTCATTTCCGGCAGAGTCAACAAAGACATTGCACCCGTCTCGATTCAGGATGTTCGCGCTACCCTTGTTTTTAAGCACCATGTCAAACACTAAATTCAGGTTGTCGTATGAATATACGAACTCGCAGACAGTGCCGTCCTCCATGCGGATCCCAACGATTGGAAGATCGTTCGGGGCTAAAAGTTTAATTATTTTTGCTGCCATTTTAATTTCCCGTGATTACGCCCAACAGGGCTGAACGCCTTGTTGGAGCATGTTGATCTGCTACCTATTGCGGCATGTACCGGCGTCAAGCGTGTATTGCATTACGAACTCGTTTGCGGAGTCGTAGTACTGGTAGTCAATTGACACACCGTTGCTAAACGCGCTCAATGTATCTGGCTTTTTGTACAAGCCGCATTGGCGCTGTTTTTATAGTACGCAGTCCTTAGGTTGTTCAAGTCGGAGATTACGGATTTTCTTCTCGTGAAATTATAGCGGTTGATCAATCTCTTTCCGACTGCCGCTATGTTTGTTGCCTGTACATCTTCGCTGACCATCATTGGAAGGTTTTTCCTTGTTTCATCCGCCATTCTCTTAAGCTGCGCTTCTATAGACTCAGCAGCCGCTGCGGCGCCCACACAACCTAGAGTGAGAAAGGCGAAATCTATACGAATAGTCTGCATATTGATTTTGACGACCCCCTTGTGGCCCAATTTGTAGGTTAACGTCAGGAAGCATATCACCATAGCCACGTCGCTGCGTATGGATGAGCGGCAGATTTCGCTTACTAACCACCGGCAGGCATTTTCGGCCCTGCTGTTCGTCTCTCTGGATGCACCGGTAGGCCGGTAGAGATTTTCGATCGAACGTGCACTATGGAGATAGCTTCCTCACCGTCCGTTTCTGGCCGATTGTACGCATTCAGCGCTCGAGCAGAAAGCAGCCGTCGGGAACCCACAAGTCGCCGGCGCGAGCACGCCCGCGGCACGTCCAGGCAGGATCCCCGGGTGGGAGTCAAACCCGAGTGGGGTCGCTGCGGGGAAGTCGCCGGGCTGGGATCATCGCCCCTTTCGGTGGCCGGCGCGCGTCCCCTGGGGCCGATCGTCGTCGCCGTGCCAGAGTCCGGCGGTCACCCCGCGCGGAGTCCCGTTGCCGGTCGGTGCAGAGCGGCACTACTTCGGTGATCAAGTTCGAGTTTTAGTGGCAGGACGGCAAGCGACCGCGCGCAGGGGCTTGCCGCCGAATACGCTTGTTGTTCGTTGTCGCTGACCGGAGCGCTGGCCCGCTGGTCCTCAGCAGCCCCGGTTCTCACGGTAGTTGCCGGGCAGCATCGTGCGGCACAGCCGGGCAATTGACAGGTCCAGGCCGCTCAGGTTCGCGTTGATCAAGTTGGCGTCGGTCAGGTTTGCTCCTGCCAGCTGCGCGCCCGTAAGGTTCGCGCCTCGCAGATTCGCGCCAGTCAGGTTGGCGCCGCTCAGGTTCGCCTGGGCCAGGTTGGCGCCGGCCAGGACCGTGCCCGTCAGGTCGGCGGCCGAGAGGTCCGCTTGCTCCAGGTTGGCCAAGCCGAGTTCGGCCTTGCTGAGATTGGCCTCCCTCAGGTTCGCGCCCGACAGGTTGGCTTGGCCGAGATTCGTACGGCTCAGGTTCGCCCCCGACAGGTTGGCCCTCGAAAGGTCGACGTCGTCCCCGCCGATGACGTGTGTGGTCAGATTGACTCCGGCGAGGTTGACGCCCGACAGGTCGCAGTCCGGGCAGTGGCCGACGGACTGCAACATCGAGAGACGATCGGGATCGTATCCCAGCGCGGGCGGCGATACGCCACTGGCCAGCAGAAGCGCCGCGATTAGCAACCGTTTCACCCTCGTTTCCCCCGTGTGTGGAAGCGGCGACGCTGGTCGCGCCCCAGAAGTCGGAAATCAAAACCACCTTCGCGCCAATCTACAGCTATAACGCCAGCCCGACAAGCGTGGTGCGCGGACTCCCCGATCTAGCAGTAACTCATCCCGCCGCGATACAGATTGCGCAGGTCGTCCTGAACTGAACGATTGTGCGCGGCGAGTTGCTCAGCAGGCGTTGTTGCGCCCAGGCACCCTTGGTCAGCGCCTCGACGTCGGTTTCGCCATAACCCACCCCACCGATGCCGTTGGGAATGCCGGTAGCCTTCATCATCTTGATCAACTGGCCGGCGAGAATTTCGGCCGCATCTTCGTCGGTGGCGCCCTTTACCTCTGCACCGAGGCAGTGCGCCCCGTGGCTATGGCGTTGCGGGCAGGCGCTCGCCGTGAACCGGAACATCGAGGGCGCATTGACGATGACGCTCATGCCGTACGGCACCATCGGCTCGTCCTGCGGATAACCCGCCGCGCGATAGTCGCGAACCAGCCCCGCCACGGAGTAGGCCATGCCATGCGGTACGTGCACGCCGGAGTTGCCGAAGGCGATTCCGGCAAGAGTGGCGGCATACATCATCTGGTCGCGTGCTTCGCTATCGCTGGCGTCATTGACGGCGCGCTGCAGGTACTGGCCGGCAAATTTGAGAGCCGCTTGGCAACCGATGTCGCTCCAGGGATTGGTATAGTGGTCCCTGGAAATCAGACAATGGTTTAAGCTGTGCTCCATCATAGGAGCGAGAAGCGATGAGTGAAGCAACGACGCGGAAGGTACATACGCCGGAGTTCAAGGCCAAGGTTGGTCTGGAGGCGGTGCGCGGGGTCAAGACGATCAACGAGATTGGGCGGGAATACGGCGTGCATCCTGTGCAGGTTGGGCAATGGAAGAAGGCCATCCAGGAGAATGCCAAGACGCTGTTCGAAGGCAAGCGCGGCCCCAAGCCGGCGGCGGCGCACCGGGAGCCGGAGCTGTTGTACAGCGAGATCGGCAAGTTGAAGATGGAACTGGACTGGCTCAAAAAAAAGTCTGGGATCAGCCTGCCGTGATACGGCATGCGTGGATCGACCCCGGTGAGGCCGTCGCCGTGGTGCAGCAATGCGCTCTGGCAGGCTTATGCCGAGCCACGGTCTACGCGCAGCGCCGGCCGCCGGTGGTCGATGCCAACGATCTCCTCCACAGTCGGCTGATTGACGAGGAGTACACGCGGCATCCGTTTTACGGCACCCGCCGGATGGTGATCTTTCTGGCGAAGGCGGGGCACACGGTCAATCGCAAGCGCGTGCAACGCCTGATGCGACTGATGGGGCTGTCGGGCATGGCGCCGGGGCCGAACACCAGCCGCCCGCGCCCGGAGCACCCGGTCTATCCGTACCTGCTGCGGGGCGTTCCTGTGGTCAGACCCAACCAGGTGTGGAGCACGGACATCACCTATATCCGGCTGGCCCACGGCTTCGCCTACCTGGTCGCCGTGATCGACTGGTATAGCCGCAAGGTGCTCAGCTGGCGGATCAGCAACAGCATGGAATCGGTGTTCTGTGTCGATTGCCTGGAGGAGGCCCTGCGTAGCCACGGCAAGCCAGAAATCTTCAACAGCGATCAAGGCGCGCAGTTCACCAGTGAAGCCTTCACCGGGGTGCTGAAACGGGAAGGCGTCGTCATCAGCATGGATGGGCGGGGGCGCGTGTTCGACAACATCTTCGTCGAGCGCCTCTGGCGCAGCGTCAAGTACGAGGACGTGTTGTTACGTCCGCCGCTCTCCCGGGTCTGACGGCGCGCTTCATCCCGAGAACGGTCAGAGCGAAAGAAGGCGGCCTGCCTGAAGGATGTTGGGACGAAGTGAACGAAAGAAGGGCCGGGACAACTCTGCTATCGTGGGAAGTTATCAAGACAAACCACACCGCAAAGCGCCCAGCCCATGCAGCGAATTGTAGCCGGCATCGAGACGATCGAGCAGCATCTTGAGGCCATCAAGCAAACCCCCGAAGCGTATCGACCGCCGTGCTGCCCGCATTGCGGCCTGAAGATTCTCTGGCAGCACGGGCACTACGAGCGCAAGGCCGACCGGCGAGCCGGGCAGGATTCACTCAATCCGGTGCCGATCTGCCGCTACTGTTGCTCTGGATGTCGGCGGACGTGTTCGCGTCTGCCGGCGTGCATCGCGCCGCGCCGCTGGTATGACTGGTCAGTGCAGCAAGCGGTCCTGGCACAGCGGCTGAGCGGTGCGCCCGATCGCCCCGGCGCACCCGGCGCGGCGCCCGAGCGGCGCACCGCCGGTCGCTGGTGGGCCTGGCTCCAGGAGCGCCGCCTGCTGTTCGAGTTTCACCTGCGTGCTCGCTTTGCCGACCTCGGGCGGACGGTCGACGGCAGCGCTTTCTGGCGCCGGGTATTCGAATCGATCGGCCTGGCACAGGCCATGACCTGGCTTGATCGGCAGATCAGCGTCCCGTGATGAACTGATTCCGAACGAGCGGCAGACGGTGAGGTCCCCGCCCGGGCGGGGACCCCACACAGTTTGCTCCTGTCATTAGAACGGCCGTTCTGGTTTGATCACCGCTCCGATTTATCACCAGGAGTGGTTATGAACCCGATTGATCCGAAAGCCCTGTTTCGCCTGTCCGTTCTCGGTCCCCTGATCAGCCGCGAGCGGCTGGAACGTGGCGAACTGCAACAGCTCCTCCGGGAGCTGGCCAGCCGCGAGTACGCCATCCCCGGCAGCCGTCGGCGCTATCTGAGCGAGAAGACGATTCAGGCGTGGTACTACGCCTGGCGCCTCCGCCAGCTTGACGGCCTGACGCCCAAGCCACGCGCCGACCGCGGGCAGTCGAAGCTCCCGGCCGCCACCCAGGCGGCCATTCTCGCCGCCAAGCGCGACAACCCGCGGCGCTCGCTGTGCCAGATTCGACAATTGCTCGAAGCCACCGGCACCGTCGCCCGTGGCCGCCTGGCCCGGTCGACCATTCACCGTCTGCTGCAGCAGCACGGCCTGTCACGGATCACCGGCTCGGCCAGCCTGCCCGAGGAGAAACGCAGCTTCGTCGCCGCGACAGCGGGGGCGATCTGGTACGGCGACGTGATGCACGGCCCACGCGTGCCGATCGACGGCAAACTCGCCAAGAGCTATCTCGTATCGCTCTTCGACGACGCCTCCCGGCTACTCACGCACAGCGCCTTCTGCCCCGGAGAAACCGCCCTGGATATCGAAGGCGTGCTCAAGCAGGCGGTGCTCAAACGCGGCATTCCGCTCAAGCTGGTGGTCGATAACGGCGCCGCCTACCGCGCCGAGACGCTGCAAGGGATCTGCGCCCGGCTGGGCATCCACCTGATTCACTGTCGGCCGTACGCGCCCGAGGGCAAAGGGAAGTTGGAGCGCTGGCACCGCCGCTGCCGCGATCAGTTTCTCAGCGAACTCGATGAGCGCCATATCGCCAGCCTGGACGATCTCAATGCTCGCCTGTGGGCCTGGCTTGAACAGGTCTATCACCGCAGCCCGCACGCCGGTCTCGCCGGCATGACGCCGTTGGCGCGTTACCAGCAGGACCTGTCCAGGATTCGTCCGTTGGGGCCGTTGGCGGCAAGCCTCGATGCCCTGTTCCAGCATCGCGTCACGCGACTGGTCAGGAAGGATGGCACGGTATCGTATCAGGGACAACGCTTCGAGGTGCCCTTTGAACTGTCGGGCAAAACGGTGTCTCTGGTGGTCGATCCGCATACCGAGACGGTGATCGGCGTCGAGGACGAGCAAGGGGAATCGATCGGTGCGGCGACGCCACTCGATGCGCTGGCCAATGCCACGCGCCAACGACGCCAGTCTGACCCAGCGGACGCTAGCCCGCCCCAGAAAGGGGCGAGCGGCCCGAATCTGATCGAGCAGATCTATCAGCAGTACTACGACCCCGAAGGAGAGTGAGGTGGACCTTCAGCACTTTGGTTTGCGGCATCCGCCGCTGGGCAAGCAAGCGGCCGAGCTGTGGGATGACGGTACGCTGGGACAGTTGGCCGAGCGCTTTGCGTGGTTGTTGCACTCACCGGGCGTCGGCCTGATCACCGGCGAACCCGGGGTGGGCAAGACGGCGGCCTTGCGCCAATTGACCCGTGGCCTGAATCCGCATCGTTATCAGGTGATCTATCAGGCGGAGACCGACTTTGGTCGGCTGGATATCTATCGCGGTCTGGCACGGGCGCTGGGTGTCGAGCCGGGGTATCGGCGGGCGCAGCTGTGGCGCGATCTGAAGGAGCGGATTCTGCAGTTGGTCGATAGCCGTCAGCTGATGCCGGTGTGGATCATCGATGAGGCGCAGAATCTGCCGCCGGAGTTCTTTCGGGATTTGCCGGCCTTCCTCAACTTCGCCTTCGATACGCGCGATGTGATGGCGGTCTGGTTGATCGGTCATCCAACACTGGCGCAAACGCTGGAGCGGGCGCCTTATGCGGCGCTGGCGGGGCGAATTCAGGTGCGCGTGCAGCTCAAGCCGGTGCTCGAACGCGAGCGCTTCGCGCAGCTGATCCAGCACAGTTTGAAGAGTGCCGGTTGTACCAGTACGCTGCTCAGCGATTCGGGCCTGGAGATCGTGCGCCAGGCGAGCAAGGGCTTGCCGCGGCACGCCGGGCGAATTCTGCGCACGGCGATGCGCCTGGCGGTGCCGCGTGGCCTGAATCATTTGCCCGACGATCTGTTGCAGTTGGCGATCGAGGAATTGCGATGAAGCGCCGCTCTGCCGAGCCGCTATTCCCCGACGGCCTCTCCGATGAAAGCGTGGCCGCGCTCAGCCACTTCCTTCACCAACTCGCCGTCGCTTGCGAAAGCCGCTATGCCGTACAGCTACGCCGCTACCACCAGCGGCAGATGAATCTGTACGACCCCGAAGAGCCTTGGCGGTTGCCGCTGCTGCCGCATCGGTAGGGCCTTCATCCCACGTTGCCGCCGGGATCACTCTTCCGGTTGCAGCATGGGACTCGGCCATCGTTTCAACCTCGAAAAGCTTGGGCCGCGGAGTCTGGATTAGGGCCGGACGTAACACGTGTATCTGAAGGGCTATGCCACGATGGGCGAATTGATGCTTGGCCTGACCGAGTACTTCGCCTTCTACAACACTGAGCGTCCGCACCAGTCGCTGGGCAACACGGCACCCGCCGTCGTCTATCGAAACGGCATAGGTGGCGGGGCGTTGATCCTCGACAAGTTTGGCGGCGCGGGTGGGGCATCGCCTGTTCCGCTACGCTCCACAGGCGATGCCCCACCCGCAAAGGCAAAATCAACGACAGCATCAAAGGCAGAGTCAAAGGCAGAGTCAAAGGCAACACCGGGGCAGCGCCGTCCAGCTGCTAGCGAAGTCAAATGCACAACTTAAACTGGGTTGATATTTGTCTTGACTCAGGGGACCACTTTACACGTCGAAGCCGCTGGCGGCGACGACATTCTTGGGCAGGGTGTAGGTGGTCGCGGGATCGATCAGCGCCAATGACGGCCTGAGGTGCTTCGACGCGATGCCGGTTTTCACCTGCTGCGCGACCAAGTCAAAAATCGTGATGCCGGTACACTCGGACCCGGTGCCGCAGCTTGTGGGACAGGCGATATGCGGCTTGAGCGGGCCGGGTATCGGCCGCCCCTTGCCGATGGGGGCATTGACGTAGTCGAGAAATTCGGCCGGGTAGGTGGCGTAGAGCTTGGCGGCCTTACAGGTGTCGATGACCGATCCGCCCCCCAGCGACAGATAGCCGTCGAACTTGCCTTCGGTGGCGAATCTGGCGGCGGCAAGAAACGATTGATCGGTCGGTTCGACCTTGACCTCGTCGTAGATCACCGCGTCGAGTCCTGCTGCCCGCAAGGAGTCGGCGACCTCGACCAGGCAGGGCAGTGCCCGGATACGCTTGTCGGTAAACAGCGCGACCCGGCTCATGCCCAGAGCTTTGGCGTGTTCTCCCGCTTCCTTGAGCACACCGTGGCCGAAGCTGATGGCGGAAATGTCGACCGAGAAGACGCTTTCGGTGCCTTCGCCCGGCAGGTAGTAGTGGTGACAACAGGACATTTGCCTATCCCCCTGCAATGCCGCTAGCGATTCGCGCCTGGCCTTTCCGTAGCCGGCAGCTTGCTACCGTTCACCTCGGTCGCGGCTGACGCCGGGCGCTCATTGCAGAATACCCAGGAGGTTCGAGAAGCTGTCGGTCCAGGGCGTGAAGCCCGGCCGGGGCGTCAGTTTCTCGGCGCTGCGCAGCGCTTCCGGCAGCTGTGCAGCGCGCTCGGGCGACGCCAGCAGCACCCACACCGAATGGCGGCAGAAGCGATCGCCATCGGGCGGATCGAAGTCAAAGATCAGGGCGCTCATCCCCAACTCGGCAGCGGCCGCGGCGACGACCGGACGCAGGTCGAGGTAGCGGTTGGTGATGTGCAGGGCCAGCAGGCCATCGCTCTTCATATGCCGCTGATACGCCCGCATCGCCTCGAGAGTCAGCAGGTGCGTCGGGATCGAATCGCCGGAAAATGCGTCGATCGCCAGCACGTCAAAATTCTGCGGCGGCTCGCGTTCGAGCATCAGGCGGCCGTCGCCAAGAACCGGAACGATCGTTGCGGCGCTGTCGGCGAGGTAGCTGAATTCGCTGCGCGCCAGGTCGACGACCTGGTCATTGATTTCGTACATCCGCATTTCGTCACCCGCGCGCCCGTAGGCGGCGAGCGTGCCGGTGCCGAGGCCGAGAATGCCGATATGCAGCGGCTTGCCGCCGGCGAGGCTGTGCAGCGCCTGGCCAATTCCCGACTCGTGGCAATAGTAGGCAGTCGGCTGCCGACGGTACTCGGGCGACAGGAATTGCTCGCCGTGATTGACGCGCCCGTGGAACATCTTGCGCTTGACGCCGAGTTCGTCGTCGCTGACGTCGGCGATCCGTACCTGGCCGTAAAAGTTGCGCTGCACCAGCCGATAATCTTCGACGTAGGCGACCGCGATGCCGCCGAGGCGGTAGCCGTAAGCGAGCAGCGCCGCCAGTAACAGCACCCGCCAGCGTGGCTGCAGCTCGCGCCAGAGAACGACGATCACCAGCGCGGCGCACAGGAACAGGCCGATCGGTAGCTCGAAATAGGCGTTGAAAATAACCGGCGCGAGCAGGCCGACGAAGCTGCCGCCGAGCGCACCGCCGATCGATAGCATCAGATAGAACAAGGTCAGGTGGCGAACGGCCGGTCGCCGTCTGACCAGCTCGCCGTGGCAAACCATGCAGAAAACGAACAGCGACAAGCACATCAGCGTGACCAGCATCGGCACGTCCATGCCGCCGTCGAGTACGCGGTCGACAGCGAACAAGGCGACCGGCAGGGCCACCAGGAATCCCGGCCGGTAGTAGTAGCGCGGCGCGTCGAAACAGAGGATGAAGCTCAGCAGGTAGATGCTCAGCGGCAGCACCCACAGGAAGGGCACCGGCGCGACGTCCTGCGTCAGGTGGCGGGTCATCGCCAGCAGCAACAGCGAAGCGGTCATCGCCAGGCCGATCCACAACAGGCACTCGCTCAAGGGCGGACGCGGCACCGTTTCGCTGCGTGCCGGTGTCCGCTCGCGCTGCTCGGCCGGCACCCCTTGCCACGACAAACGCGCGCTGGCCAGACATGCGACGATGAAGAGAACGTAAGCCGCCGACCAGGCCATCGCCTGATCGTGCACCGGAAAGTAAGGCTCGACGAGCACCGGATAGCTGAGCAGGGCAATCATCGACGCCAGGTTCGACAGCGCATACAGACGGTAGGGCATGACGCTGGTGAAGGTCCGCGCATACCAGGCCTGCATCAGCGGCCCGGTGGTCGATAGCAGCAGGTACGGCATGCCGACCGCCGCCGCCAGCACCACCAGCACGTTCCACGTCGGGCTGGAAAAAGCGGCGTCGCGCCAGGCCGGGTTGGCGATCACCGGCAGCGTCGCCGCACTGAGAATCAGCAACACGCAATGGACGATATTCTGGCGTCGCGGCGACAGCAGTTCGTGCAGCAGATGGACGTACAGGTAACCAAGCAGAAGCTCGGCCTGAAAGAAGACCAGGCAGGTACTCCACACCGACGACGAGCCGCCGAACCACGGCAGGATCATCTTGGCGATGATCGGCTGGATCTGGAATAGCAGGAAGGCCGAAAGGAAAACGGTGATGGCAAAGCTCAACATGGGGACTCTCTCTCGACGCGCCGTCGATTGCTGGAGCGTGTGCAGCGCCGCGCGGTGTGGCGGCGCGACGGCTAGCCGTGTTGTTTGCCTGGCCGCTGACCGTTGCCGTTCGACGCAGCTGGAGCGGCCGGAGCGGCGTGCCAGCCGTCGGGCGGCACGACCAGATTGGTCGCCGGCTGCGAATTGAAGTGCGGTGACATGATCTGGACGCCGTAGGTATTGAACTGGTCCTGGATGTTGGCGTGCAGCCCCGAGAGCACGGCGACCCTTTCGAGCGGCTCGTCCATGTGCGCGAAGAGCTCGTATTCGACGTACCAGTCGGCCAGGCCACGTTGATAGACGAAGGGCGTTGGCAGCGGCCGCAAGCCGGGCGTCAGCTCGGCCGCGGCGATCAGCATGGCGTGCACCTGCCGCCATGGCGTGTCGTAGCCGATCGTCACTTTGGTCGATACCAGCGTTCCGCGTTCGCCGGCGAGCCGCGAGAAGTTGCGGATCGGGTTGCTGACCAGCACCGCATTGGGAATCGTCACTTCCTCGTTGCGCATGTTGATGATCTTGGTCGACAGCACGCCGACCTGGCTGACGACGCCAGCGTTGTCGCCGATCTCGACGAAATCGCCGACCGACAGCGCGCGCGCATAGACCAGCACCAAACCGCTCATCAGCTGATTGACGATTCCCGCCGAGCCGAGCGTGAACATGAAGCCGAACATGACCGACAAGCCCTTGAAGGCGTCGCTGTTCGACATCGGAATGAACGGGTAGGCGATGGCGATTCCCAGCCCCCAGACCATGATCGTCACCAGCCGCTGGGTGGCGGCGACGGTGTCGGCATGCAGGCCCGGGGCCTGCACCCGGCCAGCCTTGGCGGCCTTGAAGAAATTGCCGATCGCGTCGTTGGTGGCCTTGGTCATGAACAGGATCACCACCGCTGTGGTCAGCGAGGGCATGGCGCCGATGAAACTGGTGCCGATGGTCTCGAGCAAATTCAGGAGGAAGTCACCGAGCCGTTCGCCGAGCGGCTCGGTGAGCGGGAAGCGCGCGAGGACGTAGGTCAGCCACAGATAGGCGACGCTCAGCCACAGGAATCCCATGAACAGCTGCGATACGCGCTGTACGAGCAACCAGCCTGTGCCGTGCCCAGCGCAGCGTGTTGCCGGCGTCTTCCTTTTCGATGACGCTTTGCAAGCGAGCGATCAGCAGTCGCGTCGCGCGCGCGATCAGCCAGAGCAGCGCGAAGCCGATCACCGTGGCTACCGCCGACAGACCGAATCCCACCAGCAGCACCTTGGGTTGACGTTGTTCGGCGTCCGCCTGCAGCGCCGCGGAGATTTTCTGCTGGGCGCTTTCGGCGACCTGTTCGAGGCTCAGCTTCTCCTGCGGGTCGAGGTCGTTCTCGGAGATGCCGAAGAGAAGTGTGCCGCCGGCGGTCAGGGTGACGGCAGGGACGCCGTCCAGCGTGATCGGCGTGATCTCGACCGGCAGCACCATCTGCGCCGGCGTCAGGTTGTCGATGCGCTCTGCCGAGCGGCGGGCGCGGGCTGCCGGCGAGGCGCCGAGGACGCTCGCGCGAAAGGTGACGATCGGTCGGAAATTATGGTAAAGGATGGCCTCGCCGGTGAGCGGCGGCTCTTCCGCGCTGGCGCCCGCCGCGGCGCTGACGAAGAACAGGCAGCAGGCCAGCCACAGCCAGGACAGCGGTGCGAAGAGCTTGGAGCAGGCGCGAACGGGGTTCATGACGAAATCCAGACGAGGAAAGAGGTAAAAAAGGGGTAGACGCGCGCGATTATACGGGCGGCGGGCCCGCTCATCAGCAGCAAAAAATTTTGCCCCCGCCCGGCGTCCGCGGCCAGGCTAGTGGCAGCGCCCGCCGCCTAGGCCGTACCGCCGACGGTCAGCCCATCGAGGCGCAGTGTCGGCTGGCCGACGCCGACCGGCACGCTCTGCCCTTCCTTGCCACAGGTGCCAACGCCCGGATCGAGACACATGTCGTTGCCGATCATCGACACCTGGTTCATGGCGTCCGGACCACTGCCGATCAGCGTCGCGCCCTTGACCGGAGTGCCGATCTTGCCGTTCTCGATCAGGTAGGCCTCGGACATCGAGAAGACGAACTTGCCATTGGTGATATCGACCTGGCCGCCGCCAAAATTGACCGCGTAAATGCCTTTCTTGACCGACTTGATGATTTCCTCGGCGCTCTTGTCGCCATTCAGCATGGTCGTGTTGGTCATCCGTGGCAGCGGCAAGTGCGCGAAGGACTCGCGCCGCCCGTTGCCGGTTGGCGCGACGCCGCTCAGGCGCGCGTTCAGGCTGTCCTGCATGTAAGCCACCAGGATGCCGTCCTCGATCAGCACCGTACGCTGCGTCGGATTGCCTTCATCGTCGATGTTCAGCGAACCGCGGCGATCGGGAATCGTGCCGTCGTCGATGACCGTGACGCCTTTCGACGCCACGCGGCTACCGATGCGACCGGCGAAGGTCGAACTGCCCTTGCGATTGAAGTCGCCCTCGAGGCCGTGCCCGACCGCCTCGTGCAGCAGGATTCCCGGCCAGCCGGGTCCGAGCACCACGGTCATCGTTCCGGCCGGCGCCGGACGCGCGACGAGATTGGTCAGCGCCTGGTGTACGGCGTCACGCGCGTAACCATGCAGCACGTCGTCGGTAAAACAGCTGTAGTCGGTGCGCCCGCCACCGCCCGCCGATCCCTGCTCGCGCTGCCCGCGTTCTTCGACGATGACGGTCAGCGAAACGCGGACCAGCGGCCGGATGTCGGCGGCCAGCCGACCATCGCTGCCGGCCACCAGAATCACCTCGTATTCACCCGCCAGATGCGCCATCACCTGCGTGACGCGGTGGTCCTCGGCGCGGGCCAGCGCTTCGAGGCGTTCGAGCAGCTTGACCTTGCTGGCGGCGTCGAGTGACGCCAGCGGGTCGTGTGGCACGTACAGGGTGTGCTGGCCAGTGCTTCGCTTCAGCGCCGGCACGCGTTGTTGCTTGCCGGCGGCAGCAATCGCGCGCACCGCGGCGGCGGCGTCACCGAGCGCCTGCACGCTGATATCGTCCGAGTAGGCGAAGGCCGTTTTTTCGCCCGCCACGGCGCGCACGCCGACGCCTTCGTCGATGTTGAAACTGCCGGCCTTGACGATTCCCTCCTCAAGGCTCCAGCCTTCGGAACGGCTGTACTGGAAGTAGAGATCGGCGTAATCGACCTGGTGGGTCATGATTTTGCCAAAGACCCGCGTCAGGTCGGCGACGTCGAGGCCGTATGGCGTGAGCAGGGTTTTCTGCGCCTGCGTGAGTAGCGTTTGCTGTTTTGCGTTCATCAACTTTCCGTTTGTTCTGCGTTACCGTGAAAGTCGCGTTGGCGACTCACGAAGCGCCCTTCGCGCGCGTGCGGGAGAAGGGTCGGGGATGGGGTCATGGCTTTCATGATCAGGGGCGTCTCGATAGTTGCGGAGCGTTTGCTGCTTACATGACGCGGTGCTTGAGCGCCGGCAAACTGGCGCGGACGGTGCTCAGGCGGTCTTGTTCGAGGTCGCCGACGATGATTCCCGGTCCCTTCAGCCGGCGGTCCAGGATCTCGCCCCAGGGGTCGATCAGCATGCTGTTGCCGTGTGTTTCGCGGCCGTTTTCGTGGCGTCCGCCCTGCGCCGCCGCCAGCACATAGCACTGGTTTTCGATGGCCCGTGCGCGCAGCAGGATTTCCCAGTGCGCCCGCCCGGTGGTTTCGGTGAAGGCCGCCGGAACCAGCAACAGCTCTGTGACACCCAGCGCCCGATAAAGCTCCGGGAATCTGAGGTCGTAGCAGATCGACAGGCCAACGCGGCCAAAGGGCGTGCTGAAGGCGACCGGTTGCGCGCCGGCCTGGATCGTCGCGCTCTCGTCGTACGACTCGCTCTCCTGGCGAAAGCCGAAGAGGTGGATCTTGTCATAACGCGCGACGCGTTGTCCCTGCGGATTGTAGGCGAGACTCGAATTGAGCACCTTGTCGCTGCGCTCGGCGCGCAGCGGCAGCGAGCCGCCGATCAGCCAGATGCCGTGCTCGCGGGCACAGTTGGCGAGAAAATCCTGGATCGGTCCAGCACCGTCTTCCTCACGCACGCGCACCTTGTCGGCATCGCTCATGCCCATGATTGCGAAATATTCGGGCAAGACGACCAGTTTGGCACCCTGCGCGACGGCCTCGCCGATGCGCTCTGCGGCGGTCCGCAGGTTGTCGTCGACGCGCGGTGTCGACACCATCTGCACGGCCGCCACCCGCAGGCTGGTCGCTGCTGGCGAATCGCTTGGCCGCTTATTGCTGGGTGGGTTCATGGCTTGCTCCGGTTGCGGGTGTGGTCTGCGGCGTCGCTTCTGCTGCGGGTACTGGCGCCGTCGGCGAGGTCCATGCCGAGCCACTCGAAATTCTCTCGACCGTCGGATCACTCCACTTGCCGGTGATCAGATACTCGAAACTGAACATCTTGTTGAGCGGATTCTGCAGCATCTTGTGCGCCAGCAGCGTCGCCACACCGGCGAGCGGGTTGATTACCGCGACGCCCAGCGCCGCGCTACCACCGAGTTCGGGCTGCACATTGACGTTGAGCCGCTGAGTTTCGTTCTTGAGGTCGGCTTCGCCGCGCATCAGCACGCGTGCGCCGGGGCCATCGATCTGCAGCCGGTCGGTACGCATCAGGCCATCCTTGACGGTCATTTTCCCGTTGATGCTGTCGAAAGCGAAACCTTCGCTGAAGACATCGCCGAAATCAAGCGTGAAGCGACGCGGCAGACCCTGCAAGCTGATCAGGCCGAGCAGCTTGCCGGCGGCGCCGGGGTCGAGCTTGAGGAATTGGCCATTGCTCGCCGCCAACTGCATCTCGCCGCTCAGCGTCGCGTAGTCCAGGCCCTCCGGCGGTCCGCTCCAGGCGAGTTTGCCGAGCATGTTGGCTTTGCCACCGCGTACGGCTCCGGCATAGCCGAGCCGCTCGAGCAGCTTGCCGACGTCACTGCTATCCAGCGCAAAGTCGAGTTGCGTGCGGTTACCCTTGGCGACCTGCCACTGTCCGGTACCGGAAAACCGCGCGGCCGGGTTGAGCAGTTCGATCTTGTCGAGCCGCCAGATGCCGCCGTCGTTGTGTGCTTGCACGTCGAGGCGTCCAAAGCGGCGGACGCCGACGACGAAGTCGTCGACGACGATGTCGAGAGCCGGCAACTCCTGCAGCGCGTCGCCGGGCTGGACAGCTTCGGCGCTCTGCTCGTTCTTTGCCGGCAGTTGCCACTTTTGCAGTCTTGCGGTTAATTTGCCGGCGCCCTCGCCGTCCCAGCGGAAGCCACCGGCCGCTTCTCGCGACAGCAGCTTCGCCCGCCACACCCGATTGACGCCGGCAAGCGTCAGCGTGACGTCGCTGTAGCGCCAGCCCGAGACGACGACTTCGCCGGCCTTGACGTCGACCGCGACGGGCAAGGCGGCGCCAGGCGCTGATTTGGTAGTGCTGTCCTTGCCGCGGTTGGCCAGGGCCTTCCGCCAGTAGTCGACGTCGAGCACCCGCGTGCTGACACCGACATCGATGCCGCTATCGGGCAAGGCCTTCAATGGCCTGCCGATGGCCACTGCAGCGCTCTCGATGGAATGTTCGTCACCCTGTTTGCGCTGGATCAGGTGCAGGCTGAGAACGCGGCCGAGAGTGGCGCGCAGTTGTTCGCGGGTCACCGTCGGCAGCTTGCTCGCGGCTGCCGGAGGTGTCGCCGGCAGCATGATGCGATCGAGGTGCAGAGGCATTTCATCGCTGGCGCTCTTGGCGAACGGTGGCGGCAGCGTTGACGTGACGCCGACCATGTCCGAGTCAAGCGCCAATTCGGCTTGATGGCTCTTGATGTGGATCTCGGCACGATACGCGGCCTCGCCTGCGAGCTTGTCGAGCAGCGGCAAGTCGGCCAGTCCTCGCAGTTCGTCGACTCCCACTCGTCCGTCGACGGTGAGATGGACCTTGCCATCGTCTACGCCACCCGTGATCTTGAGCGGGCCACCAAGCAGCGTCGCCTTGATCGCCGGTATGCGCAGGTCCTTGGCCGAGAACTGCAAGCGGCCGTTGACTTGCTGCAGCGGCGGCAGCGCCGGATCGACGACCACCTCGTTGGCCAGAAAGGCGTAATTGCCGTCGATTTTCGAGTCGCCCAGGCGAGCTTCTTCGAGCGGTATCACCAGCCCTATATCCAGCCGGCCCTTGCCGCTGGCGCTCATCGCGTCGGTAAAGTGATCGATCTGCTCGGCCACCGGGCTGGCGGTGATGAATTTCAGAAACCGTGAAGTCTCTCCTTCGACGCGCCCCTTTATTTTCAGCGTAGACACCGGCGCGTCGAAATCGGGGATTTCGGCGCGCGTCGGCAACAGCCGGGCGCCAAGAATCGAGCCGCGTTGGACATTGATGAGCATGCCGACACCCTCGAACCGAAGATCGGCGTCGAGGTCGGTAATTTCCGGCCAGCCGGTTCCGTAGTCGAGCGTCACGTCCTGGGCCTTGACGGTGACCAGGAACTGGCCCTGCTTGCGGTCGAGGAATGGGAAATTCGCCAGATCGCCCTTGAGTACCAGCCTGGCCTCGCTGGCGGCACCCGATTTCAGGGCGTCGCGAAGCCAATGGCGGGCATCGCGATTGATCGCCGCCGGCATGTAACGCCAGACGGCGCGCGCGTCGGCACGCGTCAGTGCGGCGCTGAGGTCGATGCGTCCCGGCCCTGCCGCGCCATGCTGGTAAGTCCCCTGCGCCGAACCGGCCGCGTCGGGCCCGGCAAATTCGGCGCTCGACAGTTCGGCGTCGAGCACGCCCTGCTTGATCTTCCAGCTGGCGCGCGCCGTCAGCGTGTCGAGGGCAATCGACGACTCGGGAAAGACGCTCGGCAGATCGATGCGCACGTCCTTGGCGGCGAGGTTCGCCGTGCCGCCCTGCTCGTTGGCGTCGATCAGCCCGGAAAGCCCGGAGGCACCCGGAAACGCGCCATTGGCCCGTACCGCCAGTCGCTCGAATTGGCCTTTCAGCGCATAGTCCTGTACGCCCTGGTCGTCGGCGGTCCACTGCGCACGCAGCTGGCTGATGCGGCCACGTGGCGCAAAATCGTCCAACAGTTGGCGCGATCGCGCGTCAACCGGCAGGTACGCGGCCAGGCTGGCCAGCGCGCCGAGTTCCAGAACGCTGGCCGTCGCCTTGCCGTGCAGCGACACGCCATCAGGCTGGCGTTGCCAATCGACGTGGAAATTGGTCGGTTCGACGCGAATTTGTGGCGGTGCATCCGCGCGCCCGGCTTCTGGCGGACGCGTGCTCAGTTCGACGCCTTGCCCATCGATGCTGGCGCCGGCGGTCGACCAGTGGACGCCGACGCGGCCGCTCATCTGCGCCAGTTCGAGCGTTGGTAGGTCCTCTGCCAGGCGCAGGCTGACGTCGTCGAGCGCAAGGTCGGCCGTCAGTTCGTGCAAGTCGCCTTCGGCAACGCCTGCCCAGGCGCGCAGCGCGCCGCGGCCATTCGGCAGCGCGACCGGGTAATCGACCCAGGTGCGCCATGCCGCGAGATCGCTGTAGTCGACCTGGACGAATGCCTGGCCATTCCAGGACGCCAGCTGCTCGAGTTTCCGGCCGCGAAAGTCGCCGCGCAGGTCGATTTTTGCCGCCAGCTCCGGCGGCGGCAAGGCGGTCAGGCCGAAGCGGTGTTGGCGGCCATCGTTGTCGAGGCGAAAATTGACGTCCTCGAGAATCAGCGGCGGTGCCTGGCGTTTGGCGTCTTCCCAGACGACCGTTGCGCCGCTGACGAGAATCCGTTTCTGGGCCAGCACCCAGTCACCGGCATTGCCGTCGCCACCCTGCGGATCGACGGCAATGCCGGCGACGAAGAAGTGGCCGTCGCTGTCGCGACGCAGATGCAGCGTTGGCTCGTCGACCTGCAGCAAAGCGAGGCGCAGCGCCAGGAGCGGGACCGACGACCACGCCAGGACGCCGTGCACGCGCATCAGCGTCAGCGCCGGCTGGCCCTGACGGTCGGCGATGAGCACCTCGGAAAGCGTCAGATGCGGACTGAGCCCGTCCCAGCTGGCGTCAATCCGCCCGATGCTGACCGCCAGCCCGAGATGGCGGCTGAGCTGCTCCTCGATTTCAGGCCGATAGTGATCGATGCTCGGCAATACCAGATAGCGCAGCATCAGGACCAGTAGCACAAAAGCGAAATAGAGCAGCCAGAAGCTGCGGACAGCGATCCGCCTGCCGCTGCCCAGCAGTGGCTGCGCGAGCAGCGGCAGGAGAAAATGGAAGCGGTGGTAGAGCGCTGGGCGCAGTTCTCCCTGACGCATCACGGTCCGCCCCGGTCCGGAGACTTTTGCCAATCGGCGGCTGGCGTCACTAGAATGTCGGGATGGCCGGGTAAATGCCCATCGGCGCCGCTGGCGCGATCTGCTCGGCAATTGCGTCGGGCGGGGCAGCGGCAGCGCTGGTTTTCATGCGGTTTCCAGAAGGAAAGACGAGCGGTCGAAGGGGCGGTCGACCGCGCAGCGAGACGCTGCTGTGGTCAGTTTGAAGCGCCCATTGTAACGGCTTTGCCGCCAGTCAAGTGCCAGCGGCACGGCGTCCACCCAACACCCACGCAACCGGGACAATCATGGATTTAACCGCTCATACGGCCAATTCGCCGACACTGGACGCTCCCTGGCCGACCGCGCAGATGCACAGTCACTACCTGCGCAACGTGCTCGGCGCCCGCCCCGAAATCGCCGACTGGCTGGCTGAACGGCGGGTGCAGGCGCTTGGCGTCGAGGAGATGCGTGCTTTTCTGGCCGGCGAAGCGACCGCTGGCGACGAGGAACTGAAACGCGCGCTGCGCCGACTGCGGCAGCGCTTGATGACGACCCTGATTGTCCGCGACCTCGGCGGCGTCGCGCCCTTGAGCGAAGTCGTCGAAAGCATGACGCTGTTCGCCGAACTCAGCTGCAACTTCGCGCTCGACTTCTGCCATCGCCAGCTCAGTGCGCAATTCGGCGAGCCACTGGACAGTCAGGGGCAGCCGCAGCGCCTGCTGGTGATCGGCATGGGCAAGCTCGGCGGCCGCGAGCTCAACGTCTCTTCGGACGTCGATTTCATCTTCATCTACCCGGAGGAAGGACAGACCGCCGGTGGTGGCGGTCGGCGGATCGATAATTACGATTTTTTTCAGCGGCTCGGCAAGCGGCTGATCGGCGCTCTTGACGATATCACCGAAGACGGGCAGGTGTTCCGCGTCGATATGCGCTTGCGGCCAAACGGCGACTCGGGACCGCTGGTCTGCTCGCTCGACTCGTTCGAAAACTACCTGATCACGCAAGGCCGTGAATGGGAGCGTTACGCGTGGATCAAGGCCAGGGTGCTGAACCAGGGCGTCAATCTGCAGGCCGACTGGGTGCGCGCCCTGCAGGACATCTGCCGCCCCTTCGTTTTTCGCAAGTACCTCGACTTCGGCGCGATCAATGCCATGCGCGACCTGCACGCGCAGATTCGCCGCGAGGTGACACGCAAGGACATGGCCGAGCACATCAAGCTGGGTCCCGGCGGTATTCGCGAAATCGAGTTCATCGCGCAGGTCTTCCAGTTGATTCGTGGCGGTCGCGACTCAGCCCTGCAAGTTCGGCCGACGCTGGCGGTCCTCGCGGTGCTCGCCGAGCGTCGCCTGCTGCCTGCCGAAACCGAGCAGCAACTGGCCGCCGCCTACGGTTTTTTGCGTCGCCTCGAGCACCGCTTGCAGTACGTCAACGACGCCCAGACGCACCGCCTGCCGACCAGCGCGGACGAGCGCCTGCAGATCGCCGGATCAATGGCTTGCAGCGACTGGCCGGCGTTCATGGCGGTTCTCGACGCGCACCGGGCGATCGTTTCGCGCTGCTTTGACGAGGTCTTCTCGGAGCCCGAAGAAGGTAGCCATCCCTTGCTCGGCATCTGGGAGGAAGCGGCCGCCGGCGACGACGCGCTAGAACGGCTGACGACGCTCGGTTTTCGCCAGCCGCAAGCGATTCTCGAACGCCTGCACAGCTTCCGCCAGAGCAGTCGTTACCGGCAGCTGCCGGCGAGCAACCGCGAGCGCCTCGATGCCCTCGGGCCGCGTCTGCTCGAAGCCGCTGCGGCCACCAGCACGCCAGACGCGACCTGGCAGCGCGGCCTCGACTTCATGGAGACGATCAGCCAGCGCGGCGCCTATCTGGCGCTCCTGCAACAGTATCCGCAGGCGCTGACGCAGCTCGCCGAACTGATCGGCAGCTCGTCGTGGGCGGCAGACTACCTGACGCGTCATCCGATTCTCCTCGACGAGCTGCTCGACTCGCGGATCTTCGACGTGTCCACCGATTGGCAGGAATTTCGCGACGAGCTGCAAGCGCGACTGGCGCAGCATCGCGACGACACCGAGCGCGAGATGGATATCCTCCGCGAAACGCACCACGCGCAGGTTCTCCGCTTTCTGGCGCAGGATATCGCCGGCTTGCATACCGTCGAGCATCTCGCCGACCGCCTCAGCCAACTTGCCGACATCATGGTTCAGACGACGATGGACCTCTGCTGGCGGCGCCTGCGCGATCGTCACCCCGATCCCGAGCAAGCGCCGCGCTTCGCGGTGATCGCTTACGGCAAGCTCGGCGGCAAGGAACTGGGCTTCGCTTCCGATCTCGACCTGATCTACCTGCACGACGACCCGCAGGACGGCACCGGCGAACTCTACGCACGCCTGGGCCAGCGCATGAGCACCTGGATGTCGAGCCGGACGTCGGCCGGGATGCTCTTCGAAGTCGACCTGCGACTGCGGCCGAACGGCGACTCGGGAATGCTGGTTTCGCCGATCGCGGCCTTTCGCGATTATCAGCTGCAGAACGCCTGGGTGTGGGAACACCAGGCGCTGACGCGTGCCCGTTTCTGCGCCGGCGACGCGGCCGTCGGCAAGCAGTTCGAGGCGATTCGTATCGAGGTCCTGCGGCAGCCGCGCGAGCTTGCCAAGCTGCGTGAAGAAGTCCTGTCGATGCGCCAGCGGATGTTTGACGAACACGGCTCGCGCAGTGAAGAAATCTTCGACATCAAGCACGATCGCGGCGGCCTGATCGACGTCGAGTTCATCGTCCAGTACCTGATCCTCGGTCACGCACATACGTACGCCCGGCTGTGCGGTAACCTCGGCAACATCGCGCTGCTCGGCATCGCCGCCGAACTCGGCTTGATTGCGGGCGAACTGGCGGCGTCGGCGCAAAGCGCCTACCGCGAGTTCCGCCGCATGCAGCACGTCCTGCGGCTCAACGCCGACCGTCGCGCGCGCGTCGAGCGCGCGACGGTCGCTTGCCAGATCGACGCCGTCGGCGCGCTCTGGCAGGCGGTCTTTGCCGAGCCTTGAGCGGCGTGGACCGCAAGCGACCCGACAAAACCATGTCCGGTGCCACCACGAGGAGAGTGTAGCGATGCCTAAAACGAGCGCTGGTGGGCTGGTCTATGCCACCGATAGTGGCCGCATGTGCCCGACGTGTCGCCAGCCGTTGGCCGCCTGCGCCTGCGTCTGCGCCGCCAGACAGGCGGCGTCGCGTCCTCGGGGTGATGGTGTCGTTCGCGTCGGCCGCGAAAGCAAGGGGCGCGGTGGCAAGACGGTGACCGTGGTGCGTGACGCGGCGCTCAACGCCAGCGAACTCGCGACGCTCGGCAAGTCCTTGAAGAACGCTTGCGGCTCGGGCGGCACTGTCAAGGACGGCGTCATCGAAGTGCAGGGCGATCATTGCCAGCGAGTGATCGATTACCTCACCAAGGCCGGCTTCACCGTCAAGCGCGTCGGCGGCTGAAGCGTGCGGCTGGCGATGAGGTTTGTCGCCGGGCCGCCATTCGTCGCGTCGACCGGCTACGACCCGGACAGCCCGGGTGGATGGCACGACGGTCTTTGACAATTGTAGGCGCGCAGTCTAATATTGCTTGCATGGCCACAACGCACGCTCTTTCCCCCCCTCTCCCTCGCCGTCCACGCGGTCGTCCGGCCCGTAACGGCCTTGATTACGCCGACACCCGAGTGCTGCTGATCCGCCGCGGCATCGAAATGCTGACCACGCAGGGCGTCAGTGCGACCGCTCTGGATGACGTCCTGAAATCGATCAATGTGCCGAAGGGCTCGTTCTACCACTACTTCGACAGCAAGGACGCCTTCGTCGCGGCGACCCTCGACGCCTATGCCGAGTACTTCGCGCGCAAGCTCGACCGCCATTTTGGCAAGCAGGAGCTGGCGCCGCTGGCGCGTCTGGCGTCGTTTGTCGACGACGCTTGCCGGGGCGTCGAACGCCATGACTTCGCCCGCGGTTGCCTGGTTGGCAATCTTGGGCAGGAAGTCAGCGTTCTCGACGAGACGCTGCGCCTGCGGCTGGAAGCCATTCTCGTCGATTGGGAGAGGCGCCTGGCGGGCTGTCTCGACGACGCGCAGGCGGCTGGCGAACTGGCGGTCGATGTCGATGGCCCGGCGCTGGCGCACGCCTTTTGGGTCGGTTGGGAGGGAGCAATCCTGCGCGCCCGCCTGAGCCGGTCAACAGCGCCGATGCAGGCCTTCTTCAAGCTGTTTCTGGCGGCCTTGCCGCGCCGTTGATTTTTGCTGGTCTGGTTGTAGTTATGCGGTCTAATTGTTCATTGAAAAGGAGAAACACCATGTTCAAGGGAATTCTGATTACCAAAGACGACGGCGTCTATCAGGCGCAACTGCAGGACATCGACGACGCGGTACTGCCCGAGGGTGATGTCACCGTTGGCGTCGAGTTCTCGACGCTCAATTACAAGGATGGCCTGGCGATTACCGGCAAATCGCCGGTCGTTCGCCGCTTTCCGATGGTGCCCGGGATCGACTTCGCCGGCACCGTGATCGACAGCTCGAACGCCGCCTGGAAAGCCGGTGACCGCGTCGTCCTGAACGGTTGGGGCGTCGGCGAAACGCATTGCGGCGGTCTCGCCGAGAAGGCTCGTGTCAAGGGCGAATGGCTGGTGCCGCTACCGCAGAGTTTCACCGCCTGCCAGGCGATGGCCATCGGTACCGCTGGCTATACCGCCATGCTCTGCGTACTGGCTCTTGAAAAGCATGGCATCAAGCCGGCCGACGGCGAGATTCTGGTCACCGGCGCCAATGGCGGCGTCGGCAGCGTGGCCATTGCCGTGCTGGCCAAACTCGGTTACACGGTCGTCGCGTCGACCGGCCGGGCCGCTGAAGCCGAGCACCTCAAAGCGCTCGGTGCCAGCTCGGTCATCGAGCGCAGCGAATTGTCGGCACCCGGCAAGCCAATCGGCAAGGAACGCTGGGCCGGCGTCATCGACACCGTCGGCAGCCACACGCTGGCCAATGCCTGTGCGACAACCCGCTATCGCGGTGCGGTGGCGGCTTGCGGGCTGGCCGGCGGCATGGATTTCCCGGCCACCGTGGCGCCCTTCATCCTGCGCGGCGTGACGCTCTACGGCATCGACAGCGTGATGGCCCCGCTAGCCGTCCGTCAGGAAGCCTGGGAGCGCCTTGGCCGCGACCTCGAGATCGCCCGGCTCGATGCGATTACCCGGTCCATTGGTCTGAGCGAAGCGATTGCCGTCGCCGCCGAGTTGCTCGAAGGCAAGGTCCGCGGGCGGGTGGTCGTCGACGTCAGTCGCTAGAGCGCAGCAGGCGGCGTCGCCGAGCGTGCTTGACCAACAAGCCGCTCGGTGGCGACTTCCGGTAGTTGCGCGCGGGCCGGCGCCGCCCAGCGGCTGGCGACGCCGCGATTCAGCGTTGACCCAACTCCGGGCGGCCGCACGACGAATCGTCGAGCCGCTTCATGCCGAGTTTGACCATGATGCTTTCGGCCGGGCAGAAGCGCGTGAAGCCGCTCTGCAACAGGTTGGCGCCGACGAAGACGGTAAACCACAGGAAATTCCCGGAGACGAAGAGCGGGCTCGCTTCGACACCCAGCGCCAGTGAGATGAGGATGAAACTGCCGGCCATGATGCGCACGGCGCGATCGGTTGTCATGTCTGGTACTCCTTTCTGAAGGCGGCGTAGTAAAGCACCGGGATCACCACCAGGGTCAGCAGGGTGGAAACCAGGATGCCGAAGATCAGGCTGATCGCCAGCCCATTGAAGATCGGGTCGTCGACGATGAACAGCGCGCCGAGCATCGCCGCCAGCGCGGTCAGGGCGATCGGCTTGGCGCGTACCGCTGCCGATTGAATGACTGCTTCGCGAAAATCCATTCCCTGCCTGACCTGTTGGGCGATGAAGTCGACCAGCAGAATCGAATTGCGGACGATGATTCCGGCCAGCGCGATCATGCCGATCATCGACGTCGCCGTGTACTGGCTGCCGAGCAGCGCGTGTCCGGGCATCACGCCGATGATCGTCAGCGGGATCGGCGCCATGATGATCAGCGGCACCAGGTAGCTCTTGAAGTGCGCGACGACCAGCAGATAGATCAGGATCAGGCCGACAGCGTAGGCGATTCCCATGTCGCGGAAGGTTTCGTAGGTTACCTGCCACTCGCCGTCCCATTTGATGCTGTACGACGCGTCCGGTGCGTCTGGCTGCCGGATGAACCACTCGCCCAGCGTGCCGGCGCCGCGATCGACGCCAGCCAGCGCGCGGCCGGCGATTTCGCTGCGCGCGGCGAACATGCCGTAGAGCGGTGAATCGAGCTTGCCGCCCATGTCGGCGACGACGTACACCACCGGCAGCAGGTTCTTGTGGTAGATCGCCTGCTCGCGCTCGAGTTGTTGCACCTCGACCAGTTCCGAGACTGGCACCAGGCGCCCATCGTGCGCGCGGACGCGCAGCTTGAGGAGTGCATCGAGTGAGCTCTTCTGTTCGGCGGGCAGCGTCAGGCGCACCGGAATCTCGAACTTCGAGCCGCTGTTGCGCAGTGGCGTGAGGTCTTCGCCGGCCAGCCCCATGCGCAGCACGTCGACGATCTCGTTTTGCGCGACGCCGAGCAGTGCTGCCTTGTTCTGCAGGACACGCAGAAGCGAGCGTTGGCCGCCCGCATTGACCGAGTCGTCGATGGCCACCAGATCGGGCGTCGCCTCGAGCACCTGGCGTACTTCCTTGGCAACCGCCCTCTGGCCGCGGTAGTCGGGCCCGTAGACCTCGGCGACGATCGGCGACAGGACCGGCGGCCCGGGCGGCACTTCGACAACCTTGGCGTTGCCGCCGGCGCGCTTGCCGATCGCTTCGACGGCGTCGCGAACCGAGATCGCTATCTCGTGGCTCTTGCGTGAGCGCTGATGGTGGTCAACCAGGTTGACCTGCAGGTCGCCGAGTTCGGGTGCGGCACGCAGATAATACTGGCGTACCAGGCCGTTGAAATTGATCGGGCTGGCGGTGCCGGCGTAGGCCTGGTAATTGCTCACCTCGGGCAGCCTGGCGACCTCGGCGCCCAGTTCATGCAGCACCCGCGCGGTTTCCTCGAGCGGCGTGCCGACCGGCATGTCGAGCACGACCTGGAACTCGCTCTTGTTGTCGAAAGGCAGCATCTTGAGGACCACCAATTGCAGCGCGGCGAGTGCCAGCGAGCCGGCGATCAGCACGATGATCGCCAGCAGCAGCCAGCGGCGCGCCGCTGCGCCCTTCTGGCGGTCGAGGAAAGGCGTCAGCAGGCGGCGAAAGAGGCGCTCGAGCCGGCCCGGACTTTGTGCGCCAGCGTCGTCGCCTGCCGCCGCGTGCGCGGTCGCCGGCAGCAGCCGCGCCGCCAGCCACGGCGTGACGACAAACGCGACGGCGAGGGAAATCAGCATGCCGAGCGACGAGTTGATCGGGATCGGGCTCATGTACGGTCCCATCAAGCCGCTGACGAAAGCCATCGGCAGCAACGCGGCGATGACCGTGAACGTCGCCAGGATCGTCGGCCCGCCGACCTCGTCGACCGCTAGCGGGATGATCTCGAGCAGCGGCTTGCCCGGCTGCAGTGCTTGCCAGCGGTGGATGTTCTCGACGACGACGATGGCGTCGTCTACCAGAATGCCGATCGAAAAGATCAGCGCGAACAGCGACACACGGTTGAGCGTGAAGCCCCAGGCCCACGAGGCGAACAGCGTCGCCGCCAGCGTCAGGCTGACGGCGACGCCGACAATCACGGCCTCGCGCTTGCCGAGTGCGAAGAACACCAGCAGAACGACGAAAGCGGTGGCGAAGGCCAGCTTGCCGATTAGCTTCTGCGCCTTGTCGGTCGCCGTCTGGCCATAATTGCGCGTCGTCGTCACTTCGACGCCGTCGGGGATCAGCGTCCCCTTGAGCGACTCGGCGCGGGCGATCACGGCGCTGGCGACGTCGGCGGCATTGACCCCCGGCTTTTTCGAAACCTGTACGGTCACCGCCGGAAACTCGCCGTCGCGGTTGCCGAACCAGGCGTACTGCTGCGGCTGATCAGGGCCTTCTTCAACGCGCGCGACGTCGCCGACGAACACCGGCTTGCGCTCGCCGGCCTGGCCGCGTACGGCAACGACGAGTTGCCGGACGTCGGCCGCCGATTCGAGGTAGGTGCCGGTTTCGACGAGGACTTCGCGGTTGTCGGCGACCAGGTTACCGGCAGGCTGGCGGGTGTTGCCGAGTCGCAGTGCGGCGGCCAGGTCGTGCGGCGTGATGTCATAGGCGTTCATCCGCTCGCTGTCCATCAGTACCCGCAGAGCCTGCCCGGGCCCGCCCAGCGTCGACACGTCGCGCGTTCCCTTGATGCGCTTGAAGTCGACCTCGGCGGCGTGCGCCACCTGCTCGAGGTCGTACGCCGAGCGCGCCGGGTCGGTGGTCCAGAAGGTCAGCGAGACGATCGGCACATCATCGATGCCGCGCGGCTTGACCACCGGTTCGAGAACGCCGAGGTTCTGCGGCAGCCAGTCACGATTCGAGTTGACGGTGTCGTAGAGGCGGACCACCGCGTCCATGTATTTGACGCCGACGGCGAACTGCACGGTGACCACCGCCATGCCCGGCCGCGATACCGAAAAGACGTGCTCGATTCCCGACATGCGCGACAAGACCTGCTCGGCGGGTATGGCCACCAGACTCTCGACGTCGTGCAGCGAAGCGCCGGGGAAGGCGATGAACACGTCGGCCATCGTCACGTCAATCTGCGGCTCTTCCTCGCGCGGCGTTACCAGCGTCGCGAAGACGCCCATCAGCAATGCCACCAGCGCCAGCAGCGGTGTGATTTGCGAGCTGGCGAAGTAGCGGGCGACACGGCCGGAGACCCCCATGACAGCCATCGCTAGCGGCTCGGCGGCTGGCTGGATTTCAGCGCTACCGCGGCCTTGACCGGATCGAGAACGACGCGCTCGCCGCTGTGCAGCCCGGCCAGCACCTCGACCTCGCCCGCGCCGACCGTTTCGCCCAGGCGTAACTGGCGCAGACCGAGCGTGCCGTCGTCTTTCTCGACGTAGACGGCGGCGACGGCGCCGCGGCGGACGACGGCGGCCTGTGGCACGGTGAGCTTGCTGGCGCGGCCAAGAATGAAGTGCACACGCGCGTGCATGCCGGGAACGACGTCGCTGATGCCGGCCGGCAGGGCAACGCGAACGAGCGAGACGTGCGTTGCCGCGTCGGCAGTCGGCAGGAGCGTGACGCTGAGTCCATCGATCGATTTTCCGAGCTCGGGGAACTCAACCCGGGCGCGCTCGGTGCGGCGCAGCTGCGCCAGCCGGTACTGCGGAATGCTGGCGGTGACGCGCAGGCCGCTCGGGTCATGGATGGTCAGCAGCGGCTTGCCGGGCGTTGCCATTTCGCCAAGCTCGGTCAGCCGCTCGCCGACGATTCCCGAGATCGGCGCAAGGACGTTGGTATGGCCGACGCCGACGCTGCTCTGCCCGCTCGCCGCCTGCGCGGCGTCGACATCGGCCTTCGCCTGGTCGACCGCGGCCTGGCTGACGAAGCCTTGCTGGCGCAGACTGAGCGAGCGCTGGTAGCGAGCGCGGGCATTGACATACAGCGCCGCGGCGCCGGCCGCTGCTTCGCTGGCTTCGCGGGCGTCGATCTTCATCAGCAGATCGCCCTTGCGCACCGCCTGGCCGGCGTCGACCTGTACGACGACGACGCGACCGGAGATCTGCGCTGCCACCGTCGCCTGCTTGACAGCCTCGACCAGCGCTTCGGCGGGCAGCGTCAGATCGACTGGATGCGCCTCGACGAGCACCGTCGGCAAGGCCTGCGCCTGCGCGGGCAGCGCAACGCTCAGAGAAACGGCGCTGGTCAGCGCGGCAAGCAGGGTCCGCCAGCGTGGCAAGCGCAGGCAACTGGGAAATCCGGGTCGGCGATCCTTAATCATGTATATAAGCATATACTGATGGATGCGTGAAAACAAGAGCTCCCGAACGACTTTGCAGTACGCCATCGCCTTCTGCCAGCACACAGCCCTTGACGCCCGGCGGCCTTGAATGAGACAAAGCGCTGGTCTGCTCGTCCGACCGCTCGAGCATTCGCGCATTCGACTATTCGACTATTCGACTCTCCGGCTCTGACCATGAAACTCGTCCATCTCGCTCTGCTCTCCGTATTACTGGCCGTCGGCTGCACGCACGACCCGTTTGCCGGCCATGCCGCGTTTCACCAGCCCGAGGGCGTTTCGGGGGGGAGCTTGCAGCCTGGCTGGAGTGGCCACAAGTTTGCCGTCGCGACGGCGCATCCACTGGCCAGTGAAGCGGGGCTGGAAATCCTGCAGGCGGGTGGTTCGGCAGTCGACGCGGCGATCGCCGCGCAGATGGTGCTGACGCTGGTCGAGCCGCAGTCGAGCGGCATCGGCGGTGGTGCTTTCATGCTGCACTACGATGGCCGCGAAACGGTCGCTTTCGACGGTCGCGAGACGGCACCTGCGGCGGTCAGCGAGACGCTGTTCATCAAGCCAGACGGCAAGCCGATGAGCTTCCAGGAGGCGGTCGTCGGTGGTCGCGCGGTGGGTGTTCCGGGGACTTTGCGAATGCTCGAAATGGCGCACGCCGAGTACGGCAAGCTCCCCTGGGCGCGCCTTTTCGAACCGGCGATCGAGCTCGCCGAGGAGGGTTTCCCGGTCAGTCTGCGGCTGTACACCCTGCTCAAGACTGACCGCTATCTGCGCCAGGATCCGAAGGCCGGGCCGTACTTCTACGAGCGCGATGGTGAGCCACGCGCGGTCGGCACGGTGCTGCGCAACGGCGAGCTGGCGGACGTTCTGCGCCGCATCGCCGCTGAAGGCGCGCGGGCCCTCTACGAAGGAGAAATCGCCGAGGCAATCGTCGATCGCGTGCAGAATCATCCGCAAAACCCGGGCCAACTGAGCATCGCCGACATGGCCGCTTACCGGGCCAAAAAACGTCTGCCCTATTGCACCGACTATGCGCCGAGGGGATTACGGAGTTCCCCGAGCTACCGCATTTGCGGTTTCCCGCCGCCGAGTTCGGGAGCGATCACCATCGACCAGATTCTCGGCATCCTGAACGACACCGAGGCGCGTTTTTTGCCCTTCGATAACCCGCTGTGGATGCACTACTACAGCGAAGCCTCGCGTCTGGCGTTTGCCGACCGCGCCCGCTATATCGCCGACCCCGATTTCGTCGCCGCGCCGGCGGGCAGCTGGCAGTCACTGATCAGCCCGCGTTACCTGGCGGCAAGGGCGCGGCTGATCGGCCCGCAGAGCATGCACGTGGCGACGCCCGGCACGCCGTCAGCGGCGACCAACAGGTATTCGTCAATGCCGGAACAGGTCGAGTACGGCACCTCGCACATCAGCGTGGTGGACGCTCGGGGCAACGCGCTGGCGATGACCAGTTCGATCGAGGACGCATTTGGTGCGCGCCAGATGGTGCACGGCTTCCTACTCAACAACGAACTCACCGATTTTTCTTTCCTCCCGACCGATAGCAGCGGCACGCCGATCGCCAACCGTGTCGAGCCCGGCAAACGCCCGCGCTCGTCGATGAGCCCGACGCTGGTCTTTGACAATGACACGGGTGAACTGGTCCTCAGCGGTGGTTCACCGGGCGGCGCGATGATCATCCACTACACCGCCAAGCTGCTCTACGCGACGCTGAACTGGGGGCTGACGCCGCAGCAGGCCATCGACCTGCCCAACTTTGGTTCGCTGAACGGCCCGACGCTGCTCGAAGAACAGCGCTTCAGCCCGGCTTTCGTCGACGCGCTGCGAAGCCGCAGCCACGTGGTCAAGGAACTCGGCTTGAACAGCGGCATCCAGGCCATCCAGAAAGGCCGGGCAGGCTACGTCGGGGGTGCCGACCCGCGCCGCGAAGGCCAGGTGCTGGGCGAATGAGAGAGCGTTCGACGTCCGTTGTCGGCGTGCCGACGAAGCACGTGGACTCGCTTCCCGGCACCTTGCCGGCGGGCAGTTCGAGCAGAGCGCGCCTGTGGTTGTTGCTGGCCGCGGCAACGATTAGCGCCTGCGCCACCGACGGTGCTTACGAATCACGGCCGTCGCCAGCTGTGCGGGCTGACGCCACAGCGGCGCAGCCGCCGGCTCCGGGACGTGAATCGCCGGCAGCGGCGAGGACCGCGCCACGAACGCCGGCCGTTCCGCCGGCCGCCTTGCCACCGGTGTCGTCACCTTCGTCAGCCAATTTGAGCGAGCGCCAGGCGCGCACGATGGCCGACAGTCTGCTGCCTGAAAATCTCCGCGACCGTGCTGGCTGGGCGGCTGATCTCGCCGCCGCGTTCGCCGCGCTGCGGCTGCCGCAAAGCCCCGAAAATCTCTGCGCGGCGATCGCCATCATCGCCCAGGAGTCGAGCTTCCAGGCCGATCCGCCGGTCGCCGGTCTGTCGCGCATCGTCTGGCAGGAACTCGAGAAGCGACGCGAAAAGTACGCCGTCCCGAAAGTCGTCCTCGACCTGGCGCTGCTCAAGTCGTCGCCCGATGGCAGCACCTACAAGGCGCGTATCGACGCGCTGCGCACCGAAAACCAGATGAACGTGCTGTACACCGACATGATTTCCGAATTGCCCGGCGGCAAAACGCTCTTTTCGGGCTACAACCCGGTGCGTACCGGTGGCCCGATGCAGGTCAGCGTCGACTTCGCCGAGGAACACGTCCGCAAGCAGCCCTACCCATATCCACGCCGCGACAGCGTCCGTGACGAGGTCTTCTCGCGGCGCGGCGGACTCTACTTCGGCATCGCCGTCCTGCTCGATTACCCGACCAGCTATGGCCAGATGATCTACCGCTTCGCCGACTTCAACGCGGGTCGCTACAGCAGTCGCAACGCCGCTTTCCAGGAAGCCGTAGCACGACTCGGCGGCCAGAGCCTGGTGCTCGACGGCGACTTGCTGCGTTACCAGGGCGGCGCGCCGGCAGCGGCGGCCAGCGACACGCAACGCGCGGTGCTGGCGCTGGCGCCGCGTTTGCGACTCAGCGAGGCCGAGATCGAGCGTGGTCTCAGACTCGAGAAGACCTTCGCCTTCGAACAGTCGGCGCTCTACCAGCGGCTGTACGCGCTCGCCGACGCCAGCAGCGGTGAGCGAAAGCCCCGCGAGATACTGCCCCGGATCGAACTGAAGAGCCCCAAGATCAGTCGGCGGCTGACCACCGAGTGGTTCGCCCGTCGCGTCGACGGGCGTTATCGTGGCTGCCTTGAGCGCTACCAGGTCGGCCGTCCGACGTGAGCAGACGCCGTGCCGCCAGCCTTGACCGGCGGTGTCCGGCGAGGCTGCCAGACTGCGTGCGCTGTCCTGGAAAACCTTTTTTGACGACTGTGAATCGATTCGATATACTGCCGCACTCGTTGGCCAAGTAGCTCAGTTGGTAGAGCAGCGGATTGAAAATCCGCGTGTCCGTGGTTCGATTCCGCGCTTGGCCACCACTTGATTCCAGCACTTGGCCCGGTCGAAATGCCGGGCCTTTTGTGTTGCAGGTTTCCTGCGACTTATCCTTGCCAGCGCATCGTCGATACGCGCTGCTGGTCTGGGCCGCGCATTCCGCCGGGTCTGCCTGCGCTTCACGGCGACACTCGCAAGAGCTTGGCTGGGCGCCTTCGGCAGGCCGGCGCTTGCCCGCTGCCACCACCGATTGCTGCTGGCACGCCGAGGCTTCCGGCTGAAAATGCAACTCCAACTCATGAAATCTACTTACCAAGCGCTTCAGGCGGAACTCTGCGGTTCACAGAAAACCTGGCTGATCACCGGCGTGGCCGGCTTCATCGGCAGCAACCTGCTCGAAACCCTGCTCAAGCTCAAACAACGCGTCATCGGCCTGGACAACTTTGCCACCGGTCACCAGCGCAACCTCGACGAGGTCGAGAGGCTGGTCGGCGGCGAGCAATGGCGCCAGTTCGATTTTCACGAGGGGGACATCCGCAATCCGGATGACTGCAGGAAGGTCTGCCAGGGCGTCGATTACGTCCTGCACCAGGCGGCCCTGGGAAGCGTTCCGCGCAGCCTCGAAGACCCGGTGACCACCAATTCGGCCAACATCACCGGCTTTCTGAACATGCTGGTTGCGGCACGTGCTGCCGCGGTCAAGCGCTTCGTCTATGCCGCGTCCAGTTCCACCTACGGCGACCATCCCGGATTGCCCAAGGTGGAGGACAAGATCGGCAAACCCATCTCGCCCTATGCTGTCACGAAATACGTCAATGAACTCTACGCCGAGGTCTTTGCACGCAGCTACGGTTTCGAGAGCATCGGCCTACGCTATTTCAACGTCTTCGGACCGCGCCAGGACCCCACTGGCGCCTACGCCGCCGTGATCCCGAAGTGGACGGCCGCGATGATCGCCGACCAGCCCATTTACATCAATGGCGACGGCGAGACCAGCCGCGATTTCTGTTACATCGCGAACACCGTGCAAGCCAACCTGCTGGCTGCGACGACACTCGCCCCCGCGGCCTGGAACCAGGTCTACAACGTGGCCCTGGGCGACAGAACGACACTCAAGGAGTTGTTTGCTGCCCTGCAAAGTTCCCTGGCCAACAACGGAATTCACTACCGGCGTGACCCCGCCCACCGGGATTTCCGCGCCGGCGACGTGCGCCACTCGCTGGCGGATATCGGCAAGGCCAGGAGACTCCTCGGCTATCAGCCGACCGACCCGATCGGCAAGGGACTGCACGAGTCGATGGCCTGGTATATCGCACGCTTGCAGGGCACCGCTTGATCGCTGCCGCCATGGACAGCTTCTTCGGCAGATCGAGAAACGGTATTCAATAGTGAAGACTTGCAGAAACCGCACACGAACCGGATCGCCGTGCTGCCGCTAAACGCCGCCGCGCTGCGATCCGTCGTACGCCTTTTCCGGGAACGGCTGCTGTCGGGCTTTGCCTTGAACTTCTTGTCGGCCGTGGCCTTGCAGGGTTCGGTGTTGCTGACGGCCATCGTGCTGGCCAGGTTGCTCGGTCTGGAGGATTTTGGCATCTATGCCGTTCTGGTCAGCACGGTGATGATTTCGGCCGGTATCGCACAGGGAGCGACCGGACTGGTCGGCACCAAGTTCGTCGGCGAACTGATGCATACCGACCCGGGCCAGATTGCGCGCATCCTGAGGATGTGCGCCTTGATGGCGGGCAGCATGGGCCTGCTGATGGCCTTGCTGTTGTTTGTCCTGGCCCCGACGATCGCCGCCGATGTGCTGGCCAAGCCGCAGGTGGAACCCTTTCTGCGCTGGGTCAGTGCGGCCATCGTTCTGCAGGTATTGGTCACCTACCAGTACGGCGCACTGCAAGGTTTTGGTGCCTTTCGCCAGATGAGCGTCGCGGGCATAGTCGCGGGCCTTGCACACCTCGGCTGCTCGGTTGCCGGCGCCTGGTTCGGCGGCCTGACCGGGGCGGCCATAGGCTTCGTCGCAGCAAGCGCCGTGCGCGCGCTGGTGTTCACGGTGACGCTGCGCGGCGTCTGCCGGCAGCACGCGGTACCGGCGGCAACGGCCATCAGCTGGGACGACTGGCGGCGCTTCTCGCATTTCGCTTTGCCGGCGAGTCTGGCCAGCTACGTGACCCTGCCTTGCCTGTGGGGTGTAACGGCGCTGGTTGCACGCCAGCCGGATGGTCTCGCCTGGGTCGCCCTCTTTTCGGTGGCGCATCAGGTCCGCCTGGCGGCGATCCAGATGCCGGCGCTCTTGAACGCAGTCAGTTTTTCGGCGCTGAGCAGGCTCAAGGGACAAGGTGAGCGCGGGGGGTTCCGGCAGGTCTTCTGGACCAACATGATCGTCAGCGTCTGCTTCACTAGCGCCCTGGTCGCCGTGCTGGCCCTGTTCTCCAAAGAGATTCTCGGACTCTATGGTGCGCAGTTCGTGCAGGGTAGCCCTGTCCTGCTGGTCATGCTGCTGGCGGTGATTCCCGAGACGCTTGGCCTTGCAGCCTACCAGCTGGTGCAGTCATCCGGCCGCATGTGGCAATCGCTGTTTCTTATCGTCGGTCCGCGCGACCTTCTCTATCTGCTGCTGTCATCAATCTGGATATCGTCGTACGGGCTGACTGGTGCGGCTTCGGCTTATCTCGTCGCGTACACGCTGGGCTGCGTGGCGACGATTCTTGTGGCGCGCTTCGACGGCGCCTTGATTCGCCCGGCGTCGGCAAGCGAGTGAAGCGGCCACGAACGGCGGCGGCCCCGGAGGGCTTATCCTTTTGGTATAATCCCGGATAGTGGGATGACGCGGCGGCTTCTGGCACGAAGCTTGATGCTCGCAAGAGTATGCAGCAGGAAGTTGTATAGCGTCTCACTTGCCCGCTGTGGTCCGGATCGGCAGTGAAACAGGGAGAACGATAGTAATGTGTGGGATCGCAGGCATCTCCACCTGGCGGCCGAACATTCCGCTGCACGATGACATCCAGCGCATGATCGCGCCCTTGTTGCATCGTGGCCCGGATGATTCGGGCGTCTGGCTAGACGGGTGCGCCGGTATCGGACTGGGACACCGGCGACTGTCGATCCTTGATCTTTCGCCGCAAGGCCACCAACCGATGCTCTCGGCGAGTGGGCGCTACGTGGTCGCCTATAACGGCGAAATCTACAATTTCGCCGAACTGCGCAAGGAGCTGGACGCCGCCGGCAAGTCACCGGCCTGGCGTGGCCACTCGGATACGGAAGTGCTGCTCGCCTGCGTCGAAGCCTGGGGTATTGAAGAGGCGCTGAAACGTAGCGTCGGGATGTTCGCGATCTCGCTCTGGGACCGCGAGCAGCGCGTGCTTACGCTTGCCCGCGACCGCCTGGGTGAGAAGCCGCTGTACTACGGAGAACTCGGCGGGCGCCTGCTTTTCGGCTCCGAACTCAAGGCGCTGCAGGCTGTCGCCGGCGGCGCCCTGCAGATCGACCGCGACGCTCTGGCTGAATTCATGCGCTTCGCCTACATTCCGGCGCCGCTGACGATCTATCGCGGCCTTCGTAAATTGCCGCCTGGCCATCTCCTGCAGATGCGCTGCCCCGGCGACGCGGAACTGGCGCCGCGCCCATTCTGGCAACTCGCCGGCTGTGCTGCCGCAAGCCAGCGTCTGCAGTTGGCCGAAGCCGACGACCAGACCCTGATCGAGGCGGTCGAGCAAGCCCTGTCCGAGGCGATACGCCTGCAAATGGTCTCCGATGTGCCGCTCGGTGCCTTCCTGTCTGGTGGCGTGGACTCCAGCACGGTGGTGGCGCTGATGCAGGCTCAGAGCAGCCGACGCGTGCGTACCTACACCATCGGCTTCGACCAGCCCGGCTTCAACGAGGCACCTTTTGCGCTTGAAGTGGCACGACACCTGGGTACCGAACATACCGAACTCTACGTCACGGCGCGCGATGCCGAGGAGCTGATTCCTCGACTGCCGACGATCTATGACGAGCCGTTTGCCGATTCTTCACAGATTCCGACGACGCTTGTTTCACATCTTACGCGCCAGCATGTGACCGTATCACTGTCGGGCGATGGCGGCGACGAGCTGTTCGAAGGCTATCCGCGCTACGGCCTGACGGCCGATCTGTGGCGACGCATCAACCGCTTGCCGCTGGGCATCCGTCGCGCGGCGGCAGCCGCCTTGCGGGCGCCGTCAGCGCAGGCCTGGGACCGGGTCTTGTCGCTGCTGCCGGCGTCACGGCAACAAAGCATCAACGGCCGGCGCATGCATCGCCTGGCACAGCTGCTGGTGACCGACAGCCTCGGGGAAATGTACTTGCGCCTGATGTCGCAATGGCAACCCGAGGAAGCCCTGGTTCGTGGCACGAGCCAGCAGCGCTTCACGATGAACTACTGGGATGCAACGCGGCCAGCCATGGAAGCGATGCGTTTGTGGGACGTCCGTCAGTACCTGCCCGACGATCTGCTGGTCAAGGTGGATCGTGCCTCGATGAACGCCAGCCTCGAGGCCCGCGCGCCGCTACTCGACCACCGCGTCGTCGAACTGGCCTTTGCCCTGCCGCAGCGGGTGCTGGTGCGCGACGGTGTTGGCAAGTGGATTCTCCGTCAGGTCCTGTACCGGCACGTGCCACGGGCCCTGATCGAACGACCGAAAACGGGCTTTTCGGTGCCGCTCGGCGATTGGCTGCGTGGCCCCTTGCGCGCCTGGGCCGACGAACTGTTGGCGCCGAAAAGCCTGGCTGCCGATGGCTTGCTCGACGATGGCAAGGTGAGCTTGCTGTGGCAGGAACACCTCTCGGGCCGCTTCGACCGCAGCAGCTACCTCTGGAATGTGCTGATGTTCCAGGCGTGGATGCACAACGAAAGAAGTTCGGTGTGAAACCTCATAACACGGCGCCCCTTACACCCTACCCTTGGGTATTGGCGCTGTTCTTCTCTGCAATTGCCACGGCACAGCTGGCTGTTTTGTGGTTTGAGTGGTATCGCATACTTCCGGCAACATTTATCCTTTTGACCGCCCTGTTGCTGTGCGCCCAACCAATGCGCCACGTTCGTTTTGATTCGCAACTCAGTGTCTTGGGTGTCTTTATCACCCTGTACGCGTACATGGTAGTGTCAACTGCTTGGGCGCCGAACGCCCAAGAAGCTGTGGTGGACGTGGGAAGGGTGTTGGTGGCAATTGTGCCGCCCTTTCTCTTTGGGCAAACTGTAGGACGTCGGTTTTCCCTCGCCAGTATTTCATTTGGGCTAGGCTTGATCCCGCTGCCGTTTGCATTTCAAGCACTCTACAGCGCCTACGCTTACGGCGACTCCATGCTGGTTGGCGCGCTCAGCATTCGAACGATACTCAGTGGGTTGTGCTGCTTGATCGCGCCAATACAACTGGCACTCTATATTTCCACCGGCAAACGAATTGCATTAATTCAGCTGGCTCTATTGCTTGTTCTTGCGCTACTAATTCAATCTCGAAGTGCATTGTTGATTGTCTTTCCGGCGGTGCTTGCTGCCGCATATTTTCTTAGCCGTCGCATGTTTGCGACATCTTTAATAACCATATTTGTGGTTGGCGCGGCGGCCTTGATTGTGCTTCCCCCGAGTGAAATTGTGGAGCGCTTCTCGTCGGCGAACACCAATTTGGATATCTCGGAGTCCGTCCTCGAAGAGGCCAGCAAACCTGCCGAAGGGCGCGTCGATTTTGATCGACGGCTGGCGGCGTTTGTCTCCCTCAACCTCTTTTTGGAGAATCCTGTGTTGGGGGGAGGGTACTCGTCAGTGCTGCAAGTCACCCGTGACCAACACCACAAGGACGTCGTATCACATGGTTTTGTTCCGGGCACCTTGGGTGAGCTTGGCATACTGGGGATCGTGCTAATACTTATCTTCGTCCGCAGATCTTTCCGCGTGTTCAAGCGCATGACCCGTGAGCAGCCGGAAAGCGATACGATCCTCATTACGGGATACAAAGTTGGATTTGTGGCGCTACTTGCTTACGGGTTTTTTCACCAGACTTTGGAGTCTGCCTTTTTTGCGTTGTTTGTAGGGCTCTTCCTTGGCGCTGCCTCTAGAAAGACCGCTCACACGATCTGCCAGCCGACAGACAAGCCGATTAGGCGTCCCATGCGAGTGCTTCATCTTATCTCAACGTTGGGTTCAGGAGGTGCCGAGCGTCAGCTATCGCTGTTGGCACCCGCAATGCTATCTGCTGGGCTCGACGTTGTCGTGGCGTACAGGGAAGGCGGCATCAACCTCGCGCGCTTGGCCGATAGTGGCGTCAGCCTTTACCAACTCCCGGCACGGGCTAACCACGATCCGCGCCAGTTCCTGGATTTGTGCACCGTGATGACGCGTTTGCAACCCGACCTTGTTCAGACCTGGCTCTTGCAGATGGACGTGATGGGCGGGCTCGCGGCACGCTGGGCAGGCATACCGCAGGTGCTCAGCGAACGCTCATCGGCAACGATGTACGCGAATGGTTGGAAATTCGCGCTCCGCGCGGCGCTCGGCCGGCATGCGAAGGCCATCGTTGCGAACTCGCAGGGCGGACTGGACTACTGGCATGCACAGCGCGCGCGCGGCTGCCTGCGCCTGATTCACAATGGCCTCTCACCGTTGGTCATCAGCCGGCCGGCCGACGATCTGGGCCTGGCCGACGTCCCGCTGCTGATGGTCGCTGGCCGCTTGAGCTATGAGAAGAATATCCCGGTTCTCGTCGACGCCCTGGCCGGCGCCTTGCGGCAACTCCCCGCGCACCACGCGGTGCTTTTCGGCGAAGGGCCGTTGCGCGAAGACGTTGAACGGCGCATCGACGCCAGCGGCCTTGGCGAGCGCTTCCACCTTGGCGGTTTCAGCAGCGAACTCGGATTCTGGTTGCAGCGGGCACAGGCGCTGGTCTCGGTGAGCAGCTTCGAAGGCCATCCCAACGTGGTTATCGAGGCCGCCGCCGCTGGCTGCCCGATGGTGCTTTCGGACATTCCAGCGCACCGCGAAGCCGTCGCTGCCTCGGCGGCGCTGTTTGCCGCCGCAGACAACGCCAGCAGCCTGGCAAGCCACATCGTGGCCACCGTCAACGATCGTCAATCCGCTCTGGAGCGTGCCGATCGGGCCAGGGCAGCAACCGCCGACCTGGCCATCGACAGGGCCGCAGCGCGCTACCTGGCCCTCTATCGCGAGCTGCTGCAATGAAAATCGTCGTCAACGCCTACTCGGCGCGGATCGGTGGCGGGCAGACCTATCTGCGTAACCTTTTCGCACACTTGCCAGCACGGGCGGATCTGGAAGTACTGATCTTTGCACCTGCCTCCTTGCAGTTGCCCGCGCATCCGCAGGTGCGACGCGTCCATGCCCCCTGGCCGGCCAGTAACCCCCTCGCCCGCGCCTTTTGGGAGCGCTGGGTCTTGCCCGGCTTCCTGCGTCGGGAGCAAGCCGACCTGCTGTTCTGCCCTGGAGGAGTGGTTGCTACACGCGCTCCGGCAAACTGCAAGGTGGTCGGCATGTTCCGCAACATGATTCCGTTCGACGACGCGCTGGTACGCAGCATGCCCTGGGGCCTGCAGCGCGTGCGCAACCTGATTCTGAAACGCGTGCTCTTGCGCAGCTTGTCCGAAGCCGACCTGACGATCTTCATCTCGGATCATGCGCGTGCCGTGATCGAGGAGCTGGTGCGCATCCCCAACCCGGTCACCATCCCGCACGGGATCAACGACAGCTTCCGTTGCGCCGCCGACAGCTTACCCCGCCCGGAACTCGCTCCGCCTGGCGACTACCTGCTCTACGTCTCGCGCTTTGACGTGTACAAGCATCATCGCGAGCTGGTCAGCGCTTTTGCGGCCCTTCCCGAGGCGCTGCGCGCTGGGCTGCAGCTAGTGTTTCTCGGCGAGACCGACATGCCGGAGGCCGAGCCTGTGGCACGTCTGGTGCAGGAACTTGCACTGGCCGACCAGGTGCTGATGCCTGGCGCTGTGCCCTACGCGACGCTGCCGGCGTGGTACCAGCACGCCCGTGCCAACCTTTTCGCTTCCTCGTGCGAGAACTGTCCGAACATTCTCCTCGAGGCCATGGCCGCCGGGCGTCCCGTGCTGTCGTCGAATGTCATGCCGATGCCCGAGTTTGGCGGCAGCGAGATTGCTTACTTCTCGCCAGACGACCCGCAGGAGACGTCGCGCGCACTGGCCAGACTACTGAGCGACAGCGACTACAGTGAGCAGATTGCGCAGGCGGCCTTGCGGCGCAGCGGTCTTTACGATTGGCGTATCACGGCGCGGGAAACCTGGACCAGGCTGATCCAGTTGAGCGAACAAAACCACTAGGGAGAAAAATAGCGTGACACCTGAATCGGCAGATCTGCGCGTTCTGGTTCTTGGCGCCTCGGGCATGTTGGGCAATGCGGTGCTGCGGCTGTTTGCCGACAGCAAAGGCTTTACCACCGTCGGCACGGTTCGTTCGGCCCGTTCGGCCAGGCTACTGCCGAGCGCGCTGCAGCCACTCCTGCTAGCGGGCGCAGACGTCGACAACCCCGACAGCCTGCTGGAAGTGTTCGGCAGGGCACGGCCGCAGGTGGTCATCAATTGCATCGGTCTCGTCAAGCAGTTGTCGGCCGCCAAGGACCCGCTTTCGACGATTCCGATCAATTCGCTCTTGCCGCACCGGTTGGCGCGCCTTTGTTCAGTTGCCGGAGCGCGGCTGGTGCATATGAGTACGGACTGTGTCTTTTCCGGTGAAAAGGGCATGTATGTCGAGAGCGACAGCCCGGACGCCACTGATCTGTATGGTCGCAGCAAGCTGCTGGGGGAGGTCGACTACGACAACGCGATTACCTTGCGGACGTCCATCATCGGCCATGAACTTGATGCGGCGCACAGCCTCGTCGGCTGGTTCCTGGCCCAGCAGGGATCGACCAAGGGGTTCCGGCGAGCGATCTTCTCGGGCTTGCCGACGGTCGAAATCGCGCGCATCATCCGCGACTTCGTCATTCCCCGGCCCTCTGCGCATGGCCTGTATCACGTGTCCGCGGAAGCAATCAACAAGTTCGATCTGCTCAAGCTACTGGCCGACGAGTACCGGAAAGAGATCCTTGTCGAGCCGGCTGACGACCTGGTGATCGACCGCTCGCTTGACTCGCGTCGCTTTCGGGCGGAATTCGGTTACAGTCCCGCGCCGTGGCCCGAGCTGGTGCGCCGCATGCGCAGTTTCGGTTGAGAAAGAGAAGGCATGGCCACGCTGTCGCGCGGCCATGATGTTTGCGAGTCGAGGAAGCTCCGTGCAAGATTTCTACAAGACCAATCGCCTGTTTTGCCTCTGCCTGGTCGCGACCGTCGGTTTCAGCATTTTCCTTGTTCATGTCGCCGGATTTCGCGGCATGGTCAGCCAGATCTCCGGAGAGACAGAGCGACTGAGGAACGTGACCTTCGTCATCTGGGACAATTACGGGTCGGTGAAGCACGGCTATCTCGTGTTCTTGTCGATGGACGATTTCGAAAAAGGAATTGCCTACTCCAATCATTCGACGCTGTATCTGTTCTTCATGTATTTCCTGTACAAGATAGAGCTCTTTCTGCCGTCATTGCCCATGCGCGCAACATCGGCTTTCCTGGAAATGTCCTTGCTTGTCGCGGTTATCGTATCAATCACGTCGATGCTTCAGAAGGAAAGAATTCGTTTCGGCCAGGGCGTCCTGTTCCTGCTGTCGATTGCCTTTCTTGTCACCATGCCCGGCTTCTGGATATCTGCCGGCAAGTTCAACGTGGATAACCCCTTTCACTTCTACGTCCCGATTCTTCTGATTGTTGCCTTCGTCGTTTCCAGAGGCATCGTGTCCGGGCCGAAGCTGTGGCTCGCGATCGCGGCCCTGAGCCTTCTGGCGCCGATTGCCGCAGCGCTGCTGGGCCTGTTTTTCCTCGGGCTGTCGATCCGAGCCGACGGATTATCGAGGGGAATGCTGCGCCTCGGTGTCGCCACGATCATTTGCAGCGTGCTCGTCTACGCTCAGCCGGTCATCGTGTCATCTATCCTGGGCTTCGGGAGCAAGAACAGCTCATGGCTTTTCCGCTCCGGCCTTGACGGCAATGTGACCTATTTTTCGAATGTGATCAACTCGGTCATCGCCCCGTATTTTCCGCGCCCGATTCATCTGCTGCTCGTTCCTCTGGCGCTTTTGTCGGTGCAGCTGCTGTCCATGCTCAAAATGAATACCGCCGACAAGGCATCGCTGGCGTTCCCGGGCGGCAGCAACGCCGGGATGTTCTACCAGGTGCTCTTCTCGCAGTACATCATTGCCTGCCTGCTTTGGCCGCAAGCTGTTTCCATCCACCCCTACCTGTATGATTATCTCCTGCTCGTGCCGATTGGCGTCTGGATCGTTTTCAACTTCTTCGGTTCGATCAGTCTGCAAGCGAATACCAGGATCTGGGTACTGGCACTGCTGTTCCTGATATCGTTCAATCTTCAGCAGATCGCCCAGGTAAAAAAATGCAAGACCTGTTATTACCCCGCGTGGCCGACTGATCAGTTGAAGCTGCCATGAAGAAGGTCGCCATTCTCCAGTCAAACTACATCCCCTGGAAAGGCTACTTCGATATGATCGCCGCGGTAGATGAATTCATCCTCTACGACGATGTGCAGTTCACCAAGAACGACTGGCGCAATCGCAACCAGATCAAGACGCCGCAGGGCGTGCAATGGCTGACGGTACCCGTGGGGCAGGGTATAGATCGGCGTATTCGCGACGTTACTGTCGATGCCCGATGGCAGGCAAAGCACTGGAAATCACTGGCCAGCAACTATCGCCGCGCGCGGTACTTCGGCGAAATTGCCGCCTGGCTCGAACCCATGTACGGCAGCAGTACTTACAGTCATCTCTCACAGCTGAATCGTTGCTTCATCGAAGCCATAAACCGTTACCTCGGCATTCGGACGGTGATCAGCAACTCCTGGGACTACAGACTTCTGGAAGGGAAAAGTGAGCGCCTCGCCGATCTCTGTACGCAGGCTGGCGCCGGGGAGTACGTATCGGGTCCTGCTGCCAGAGAGTACCTCGACGAAAAGGTATTCCGTGATCGGGGAATCAGGTTGACCTGGTTCGACTACCATGGCTATCCCGAATACCGGCAGCTGTGGGGTGCGTTTACCCCGGGCGTCAGCATCGTCGATCTGCTGATGAATTGTGGCCCGGACGCCCACCGTTACATGAAGTATGTCAGCGCATGAAGCTCTCGATTGTCGCTACCCTCTACCGTTCGGCACCTTTTCTGGAGGAATTCTGCCGCCGGGTGGGTGCAGCAGCCCAGCAGGCATTCGGCGACGACTACGAAATCGTCCTGGTCAACGACGGTTCGCCCGACGACTCGCAGAAACTGGCGCTCGAGTTGCAGGCTGGCGACGGGCACCTGCAATTGGTGGAGCTGTCGAGGAACTTCGGGCACCACGCAGCGATAGTTGCCGGCCTGGCGCATTGCCGCGGGGAACATGTCTTCCTGATCGACTGCGATCTCGAGGAGCAGCCGGAGTGGCTGACGCTGTTCAGGGACAAGATGCGTGAAGTGGGTGCTGACGTGGTCTTCGGCGTTCAGCAGGAACGGGTATCGACACGCGTGTCGAACCTGTTTGGCGAGATGTTCTGGTCGTCGATCAACCTGATGTCCAGCGTCAGAATTCCCCACAACCCGATGACCTGCCGTCTGATGACGAGGAGGTATGTGGACGCGCTCCTGGGTGTTGGCGACCGCGTCCTCTACCTGGCTGGCGTTTTTGCCTGGACCGGCTTCGAGCAGGCGTCGATTCCGCTGACCAAGAAGCCGCGACCGAAAGCGCACAAGTCCAGCTACAGGCTGTCGCGCAAGCTGCTGCAGGTCGCCGACTCGTTCGCTTCCTTCAGCGTCGCGCCCCTGTCGCTGATCTTCTTTACCGGCCTACTGATTTGGCTGGGGTCGGTGCTGTACGCAGTGATCCTCCTGTTCCTGAAGCTGATCCAGCCGGACATCGTTCTTTCGGGATTCACCTCGATCATGCTGTCGCTCTGGTTCCTGGGCGGCACGATCATTCTCTTCCTGGGAATCCTCGGACTCTACATCGCTAAGATCTTCCAGGAAGTAAAGCGAAGGCCTTTGTATATTGTGCGCAACGTTCACAGCGGAGGCCAGCATGAACAATCAACTTGATGCCTATCTGCCGGCCTACGGCGAGGGGTTCGGCTACGCCTTCGACAACAACGTCATCCTGAACTGGTATCCGGAGAGGGTCATGCGGCTGTGTCCGACCTCTGACCGGCTGCTGGAACTCGGCATCGGTCATGGCTATACCACGGATCGCTTCGCGCAGCACTTTGCGAGGCACATCGTGGTCGATGGCTCGACATCGGTCATCGAGCAGTTTCGCGATCAGTACCCGGATTGCCCGGCGACCGTAGTGCAGGCCTACTTTGAAGACTTCGTACCTGACGAGCGCTTCGACGTGATCGTGCTTGGCTTCGTCCTCGAACACGTCGCAGATCCCGGGGCAATCCTGCGACGGTACAGGCAGTTCCTGGCGCCCGGCGGACGTTGTTTTGTCGCCGTGCCCAACGGGCAGTCGCTGCACCGGCGGCTCGGACATCTTGCCGGTCTTCTCGACGACATGATGGCACTCGGTGCTGGCGACCTGCAGCTCGGACATCAGCGCCTGTACTCGGTCGATAGCCTGTCCGCCGAGCTCGAAAGTGCCGGCTACCGTATCGCGCGCAAGGAAGGCATCTTCCTGAAGCCGCTGACCACCGACCAGTTGCAGAGCCTGCAGTTGCCGAAGAACGTCCTGCAAGCCATGTGCGAAATCGCCATCGGCTACCCCGAGTTGAGCTGCGCGCTGCTTTTCGAGGCAGGGGCGGACCCGGTTTGAGAGAGCGGCGCACCGACGGCATGGCGGCCAACGCCGTCATGCGGACTGCTGCCAGGCTGCTCACCCCGACGCAGCTCGGGGCACCTGTGGCGCAGAGCGCGGCACATGCCGTATTTGACGTCGTCGAGGCTTCCTTTTGACCACGGTCCTGATTACCGGGGTTGGCGCGATCATGGGCTACGGATTGCTCCGTTCCATGCGTGCCGCAGCGCCGCAAGTGCGGCTGGTCGGTAGCGACATATATCCCGACGCGGTCGGACAAGCCTGGTGCGACGTATTCGAAAAAGCGCCCTTGACGGCGAGCACGGGCTATCTGGACTGGCTTCTTGACCTGATCGACAGGCAGCGGGTCGACCTGGTGATACCCGGAATCGAGCAGGACGTTCAGCGATTGTCGGACGGCCGCGACAGGCTTGTCGCCAGCCGCTGCAGATTCGCCATCAATGGGGCTCTGCTGGTCGACCTGTCACGCGACAAGTGGGCAATGCACCAGGCCTTGCTGGCCGTGCAAGACTCCTCAAGAATCCCCAGTTACCTGAGCGGCGACTTTGCAAGTCTTTCGGCACGCCTGGGTTTGCCATTCATCCTCAAGCCGCGCCGGAGTTATGCATCGAAAGGGCTGCTGCGCATCAGCGATGCAGCCGAGTTTGCGCGGCACGGGAAACTGCTGGGCGAGCACTTGCTGGCCCAGCCACTTGTTGGTTCTGATGACGAGGAGTTCACCGTCGGCGTGTTCGGCGACGGCGAGGGGCGGGTCTGCGCATCGATCAGCATGCAGCGACGCCTCGCGCCGGACGGGTCTACCGCGAAGGCATGGATCAGGAAGCACGCGAGTCTTGACGATACGGTCAAGCGTCTTTGCGCGCACTTCAAACCGCTGGGGCCAACGAACCTTCAGTTTCGGCGCGACGGCACGGACTGGAAGCTTCTTGAAATCAATCCGCGTGTTTCTTCGACAACCTCGATTCGGACTGCCTTCGGATACAACGAAGCCGCGATGAGTCTGGGGTTCTTCCTGCACGGCAAGCTGCCGGTCCAACCCCGGATAATGGACGGCTTTGCCGTTCGCTTCATAGAGGACTACGTCGTTCATGATCGGGATCATTTCTGATATTCACGGCAGCCATGTTGCGCTTGCCGCCGTGCTCGCGCGCCTGGATGAAATGGCTGTTTCCGAGATCATTTGTCTGGGGGATATCGGCGGCTACTACTGCCAGGTAAATGAATGCTGCGAAGAGCTTCGGTCAAGGAATATTTTCTCGCTAATGGGGAATCACGACTGGTATCTGGCCACCGGGGAGACATGCCCACGATCGGCTAGCGCGAACAGGTGTCTCGATTATCAACGGCGAATACTTGCGGAAACAAACAGGAGCTGGCTGCAATCCCTGAAACCAAGGGCTGACATCGGCGCGTTGAGCATTGTGCACGGCGGCTGGAATGATCCGCTCGATGAATATGTTGTGCCATCTGTAGAGTATTTTTCTTGCCTTGAGGGCCGTTTCTTTGCTTCGGGACACACCCATGTGCCCTGCGTATGGGGAGCCGGGGACAAGAAATACTGCAATCCGGGTTCCGTCGGCCAGCCGCGAGACGGCGACCCAAGAGCTGCCTTTGCGCTCTGGGACCGGGACAGCGGCGTCTTTACCCTGCAGCGCGTCAGGTATAATTACGTGCTACTGCAGACGGCGATGAAGCAGGCCGGTTTTGAGCCCTATTTTTACGAGAACCTATCTCGAGGCACGAGGATTGGCGGCAAAGTCGACAGTCTGCCGGACCTCGGCTGAGGTCCGGCGCTTCTGCTTATGCTGGGTGAATGACTGCGAGACAACTTGAAGACCTACCTCTGGATACTGCCGATTGCCACACTGGTAACTTACAGCCAGCTCGTCGTCAAGTGGCGAGCAAGCACTCTGGGCGACGTGGCAAGCCACGGCTTTGGACAGCATCTGCTCAAATTCCTGACAGATCCAGTGATTCTTTCAGCATATGCCGCGGCCCTGTTTGCCTCGTTTGCATGGCTTTACGTGGTAACCAAGCTGCCGCTGGTCGTTGCTTTTCCGGTCTATATCGGCGTCACTTTTGCGATGGTCTTGCTGGGCGGCTGGTTTTTCCTCGCTGAAACGCTCAGCGCCACCAAAGTCGTGGCCGTGCTGCTGATATTTTCCGGGATCATTCTCGGCGTGAGTGCCGATGCTTAAGAATGGGCTTTCCGCCGGAATTGATGGATGGCTTGGCGAAGTGCGTTCGCACTTCGCCGAAGCCGCGCCCGACTTGCTGCCTCTGTTTGAGATCTATGCGGCCGAAGCCCGCTTTGGCCGCCGGTACCTCGACGCCGACCTGCAGCACCTGCCTGCCGCGGCGAGGGTGCTGGAGGTGGGCGCGGGCGCTCTGCTGCTCAGTTGCCAGCTAAGCCGAGAGGGCTACGTGGTGACGGCGCTGGAACCAACGTCGGACGGGTTTTCGCACTTTACCCGGATGCGCCAGATAGTTCTTGACAATGCGCGTGCCGAAGGCTGTTGCCCGCAGCTTCTGGAGGTCGCTGCCGAGCGTATGTCCGAGCGGAATGCTTTCGATTTCGCGTTTTCGATCAACGTCATGGAGCATGTGGATAACGTTTCACTTGTTCTGGAGAGGCTTGCGGCCAGCCTTGCCTGTGGCGGCACTTATCGCTTTACCTGTCCGAATTATCTCTTTCCCTACGAGCCCCATTTTAATATCCCGACTGTTTTTTCCAAGAGCCTTACCGAGAGAGTTTTTGGCAGGAGAATATTTTCTAACCAGACTGTAGCCGACCCCGTGGGCACCTGGAAGTCGCTGAACTGGATTACTGTAACCGAGGTAAGGAGGCTCGTCGAGCGCTTGCCTGAATTGCAGCTTTCTTTCAATCGCGGCCTGCTGGTATCGACGCTGGAGCGTATGCTCTCCGACCAGGATTTCGCGAGTCGCCGCTCACCATTTTTCCGGAAATTGCTGTCGTTCCTGGTGCGCTTCCGGGTACACCGGATCTTCCGATTCTTGCCCGCCACGATGCAGCCGATCATGGATTGCCGCATCGTCAAAGTCGCTGGCGGAGGAGCCTCCTGATGGCGCAGATTACGCGCGGCATACGGGCGATCCTGTCTTCCCCGTTCGTTTATTCGTCGTTTCAGTCGCTGATGGGAGCACACAAGGGACGCCAGAGGTTCGTCGCGGACTTCGTGCGGCCTTTCTCGGGGATGAAGATCCTCGATATTGGCTGCGGGCCGGCGGATATCCTGGGCTATCTACCCGCTGTCGATTACCATGGCTTCGATATCAGTGAGTCCTACATCGTCCAGGCACGGGCCAGATTCGGGCGGCGCGGCAGCTTTCACTGCCAACAGTTGCGGCAGGCCGACCTGGCCGACCTGCCGCTCTTCGATCTGGTCCTGGGTATAGGTCTGTTGCACCATCTCGACGACCCGGTCGCCATCGAAGTGATGCGGCTCGCCAAGCAGGCTCTGAAGGCTGACGGCAGATTCCTGGCGGTCGATCCATGCCTGGATGCCGGGCAAAATCGCGTCGCCCGCTTTCTGGTAAGCAAGGACCGCGGCCAGAACGTTCGCGACAAGACGGGCTATGAAGCGCTTGCCGGGAATGTCTTTGGCAAGGCGCGCGCCGATGTACGTCATCAGGCTTGGATTCCCTACACGCATTGCTTCATGGAGTGTCAGTGATGATGACTGCGCCTGGCCGCTCCTCGGCACGACCATCGTTTGCGCAGGCCGAGCTTGTCACCTGGCGCCCGGCGGCCTTCGGCTGCTGCTGCCAGCGCTTGCCGGTCGAAGCGTGCGCTGGCAAGCATCGAAGCCGTCTGAGCACGATGGTAAGTCGGCGTCGCGACCCTGGAGAGCAAGCTTGAGCGAAGAGAAGATCCCTTTCAACCGCCCCTACATGACCGGCAAGGAGCTGTACTACATTGCCGAAGCCAAGTTCGGCAATATGCTGGCCGGCGACGGCCCCTTCACCAAGCGTTGCCACGCATGGATCGAAGAGCAGATGGGTTGTGCCAGGGCGCTGCTTACCCACTCGTGCACAGCGGCGCTGGAAATGTCGGCACTGCTGCTCGACATTCAGCCCGGCGATGAAGTGATCATGCCTTCCTACACTTTCGTTTCCACGGCCAATGCCTTCGTCCTGCGCGGCGGCGTGCCGGTTTTCGTCGATATCCGGGAAGACACCTTCAACCTTGATGAGTGCCTGATCGAGGCGGCGATCACGCCGCACACCAGAGCCATCGTGCCGGTGCATTACGCCGGTGTGGCGTGTGAAATGGACAGCATCATGGCGATCGCGCGGCAGCACGGCTTGAAGGTCGTCGAGGATGCGGCGCAGGGTGTCATGGCAAGCTACCGGGGGCGGGCGCTGGGCAGTATTGGCGACCTTGGCAGCTACAGCTTTCACGAGACCAAGAACGTCATCTCCGGTGAAGGCGGGGCCCTGCTGGTCAACGATATGCAGATGGCGCAACGGGCCGAGATCATCCGGGAAAAGGGCACCGATCGCAGCCGCTTTTTTCGCGGCGAAGTAGATAAATACACCTGGCAGGAAGTCGGCTCATCGTTCCTGCCAGGTGAATTGATCGCGGCTTTTCTGTGGGCACAGCTCGAGGAGGCGCAAGCCATTACCACCGAGCGCTTGGCGATCTGGGCGCGTTACCACGAGGCGCTGGAGGCACTGGAAGCAAGAGGCCTGCTGCGGCGTCCGGTCGTGCCGGCGCATTGTCGGCACAATGCCCACATGTACTACGTCGTGCTGGCGCCGACGCTTGATCGGGACGTGATTATCGAGGCCCTGCGGCAAGCCGGAATCTACGCCGTTTTTCATTATGTGCCATTGCACTCGTCTCCGGCGGGGCAACGTTACGGGCGGGTAAACGGGTCTCTGACCGTCACCAATCGACCGGCGGAGAAACTGTTGCGCCTGCCGCTATGGGTCGGTTTATCCCTGGAACAGCAGTACAAAGTCATCAGCGTACTGGAAGAGGCGGTCGAGAAATGTGCGCCTTGAAGGAACGGCTGGTATGTGCTCCCTACGATGCATCCACGATAGAAATAGGAACTAGCGGTGTTTAAAGACAAAATTCTGTTGATTACCGGCGGTACCGGCTCATTTGGCAACGCCGTTTTGCAGCGTTTTTTGCATTCCGACTTCTCCGAGATCCGCATCTTCAGCCGCGATGAAAAAAAGCAGGAGGACATGCGGCTTGCCCTGAAGAGCGACAAGGTGAAGTTCTACATCGGCGACGTGCGCGAGTACGACAGCGTTCATGACGCCTTGCGCGGGGTGGACTACGTTTTCCATGCGGCGGCCTTGAAGCAGGTACCGTCGTGCGAGTTTTATCCGATGGAGGCGGTGCGCACCAATGTCCTGGGTGCAGAAAATGTGATGCGGGCGGCAATTGCCAACCAGGTTCGCAGGTGCGTCGTTTTGAGTACCGACAAGGCGGTCTACCCGATCAATGCAATGGGCATTTCAAAGGCGATGATGGAGAAGTTGATGGTCGCCAAGTCACGACTGTGCGATCCGGGCAAGACCGTCCTGTCTGCGACGCGCTATGGCAACGTGATGGCATCCCGGGGATCAGTGATCCCGCTTTTCCTGGAGCAGCTTCTTTCGGGAAAGGCGATCACGATTACCGACCCGAACATGACGCGCTTCCTGATGTCTCTCGACGAGTCTGTCGATCTGGTCCTTTACGCCTTCACGCATGCGCGCCCTGGTGACATCTTCATCCAGAAGGCGCCGGCTTCCACGGTCGGTGACCTCGCCCAGGCGATGCGGGAATTGCTGCTCAGGAACAACGAGATCAAGGTGATCGGCACCCGACATGGCGAAAAACTCTACGAATCGCTCGTTTCGCGTGAAGAAATGGCTCGCGCAGAGGATTTGCAGGGCTACTACAGGATCCCGGCCGACTCCCGGGATCTGAACTACAACAAGTACTTCGTCGAAGGAGAGACCGAGATTTCCGAGCTCGACGACTACACTTCGCACAATACGCAGCGCCTCGATATCGAAGGCGTAAAGAAGACTTTGCTGCAGCTGGACATCATCCGCGAGGCGCTCAATGCGTAAGCTCAGGGTAATGACCATCGTCGGCACAAGGCCCGAAATCATCCGGCTTTCGCGCGTCATGGCCGAGCTGGATCGGCACTGTGAACACGTGATCGTTCACACCGGGCAGAACTACGACTACGAGCTGAACGAGGTGTTCTTCAGTGATCTGGGAATACGAAAACCCGACATGTTTCTGGAGGCCGCGGGAGTGACGGCAGCCGAAACGATCGGCAAGGTGATCATGGCCGCCGACCGGGCTTTCCAGGAGTTTCAGCCAGAGGCACTGCTGCTCCTCGGTGACACCAACAGTTCTCTGGCGGCGATCGCCGCCAAGCGGCGCAAAATCCCCATCTTCCACATGGAGGCCGGTAATCGCTGCTTTGATTTCCGGGTCCCCGAGGAGATCAACCGGCGCATCGTCGATCATACCTCCGACATCAATCTAACCTACAGCGAGATCGCTCGCGAGTATCTCCTGCGCGAGGGCCTGCCGGCGGACCAGGTGATCAAGACGGGCAGCCCGATGCGTGAGGTGATCGAATACTACCGCCCGGGGATCGACGCCTCGGACGTGCTGAGTAGGCTGAACCTTTCGCAGGGTCATTATTTCGTTGTCAGCTCGCACCGTGAGGAGAACGTCGATTCACCACCAAATATCGAGAAGTTGTTGGCGATTCTGAACACGCTGGCCGAGACCTATCGCGAGCCGGTGATCGTTTCGACGCACCCGCGTACCCGCAAGCGCCTGCAGGCGCTGACGCTGACGGCGCATCCGCTGGTGCAGTTCCTGAAGCCCTTCGGTTTTCTCGACTACGTCAAGCTGCAGACCGAGGCCCGCTGCGTCTTGTCGGACAGCGGCACGATCACCGAGGAGTCCTCGATACTGAATTTCCCGGCGCTGAACCTGCGCGAAGTGCATGAACGGCCGGAAGGCTTTGAAGAAGCCGCGGTGATGATGGTCGGCCTGAGCGTCGATCGTGTATTGCAGGGTCTGGCGATTGTCGACCAGCAACCGCGCGGGGCATGCCGCGCGCTTCGTCTGGTCGAGGACTACTCGCCGGACAACGTTTCCCTGAAGATGCTGCGGATCATCCAAAGCTACACCGATTTCGTCAATCGGAAGGTCTGGCACAAGACGGAAACGGCCTAGGGGATAGCAGCAAATGCGGGTTCTTGTTGTGAGTCAGTACTACTGGCCGGAAAATTTTCGTATCACGGAAGTCGTGCAGGCACTTCGCGAGGAGGGCTGCGAGGTGCTGGTGCTCACTGGCCAGCCGAATTATCCGGAAGGCGTGAGCTTCGCCGGTTATTCGTGGTGGTCCTGTGCGACCGAGCCGCACGATGACGTGACCATTTTTCGTGTGCCGTTGGTGCCGAGAGGTCGCGCTTCAGCGCTGCGCTTGTTGGCGAATTATGCTTCATTTGTTTTTTCGGCGATCGTCTGCGGCTCCTGGCTGCTGCGGGGGCGTTCTATCGACGCGATATTCGTTTTTGCGGTTTCACCGATAACGCAAGCGATCCCGGCGATCTGGCTGGCGCGGCTGAAAAAGGCCTCGGTGATTACCTGGGTCCAGGACCTGTGGCCGGAAAGCCTGAGTGCCGTAGGTTTCGTGCGCAACCAGAAAATTCTCGATGCCGTTTCCTGTCTCGTGCGCTGGATATACCGCAAGAACGACCTTCTGCTGGTCCAGTCGGAGGCATTCATCGAACCCGTACAGGCCATGGCCGGCAAGACGCCGGTCCGCTATCATCCGAACGCGGGCGATTTTGCGTTTTCCTGCGCGACAGCGGAAGAAGAATGCCCGCTGGTTTTCGAGCCGGGCTTCAATATCGTCTTTGCCGGCAATCTCGGCACGGTACAGGCGCTTGATACCATCCTCGAGGCGGCGGAATTGCTCCGTGAAGACAGGGAGATAAGGCTGGTCCTGGTCGGTAGTGGCAGCCGTGGCGAATGGCTGGGAGCCGAAATCAAACGAAGAAAACTCGCCAACGTTGTCTTGCCCGGTCGCTTCGCCTTATCGTCAATGCCGTCGATCATGTCTTCAGCATCGGCGCTGCTGGTCAGTCTGGTGCGTAGTCCGATAATGAGCAAGACCGTGCCGAGCAAGGTGCAGGCCTACCTGGCAGCGGGACGCCCGATCATCGCCGCTCTCGACGGCGAGGGCGCGCGCGTCATCCTCGAGGCCGCTGCTGGTGTAGCCTGCCCGGCCGAGGATCCGCAGGCCCTGGCCGCGGCCATTCGCAGCTTGCAAACGAGTGGGCCTGAGGCACTGGAGCGCATGGGCGCCAATGCGCGCGCCTATTACGAGAGCAATTTCGAGCCGCGCGTCCTGGCTCGAAGGCTAAAGGATTTTCTCGTGTCGACTCGCAAGGTGGCGTCGTGATTCTATTGACGGGAGCTTCTGGCTTCGTCGGGCAGGCGCTGTTGGCGCCTTTGCGCCAGCGACATCGCATCCGCATCGTCGTGCGGGATACGCGGGCTGCGCCCTGCCCCCAAGGTGTGGCCATCGTCCAGGCGTCCTTGTCAACGGATCAGGACTGGTCCGCAGCGCTGTCCGGAGTCGATGTCGTCGTCCACTGCGCTGCACGGGTGCACATCATGAACGATGTCGTCGCCGATCCATTGGCCGAGTTTCGTCGCGTCAACGTCGCCGGCACTCTGCACCTGGCACGCCAGGCGGCGCAAGCGGGCGCGCGGCGATTCGTCTTTCTCAGCTCGATCAAGGTCAATGGTGAGCGCACTCTGCCCGGCATGCCATTCACCGCCGAGCAGCCACCGGCGCCGGAGGATGCGTACGCGATCTCGAAACGCGAAGCGGAAGACGGTTTGCGCGTATTGGCGCAAGAGACGGGAATGGAGGTGGTCGTCATCCGGCCGCCGCTGGTCTATGGGCCGGGCGTCAAGGCAAACTTTCTCGCCATGATGCGCTGGTTGGCGCGTGGCGTTCCTTTACCACTGGGCGGCATAGCGGAAAACCGACGCAGCCTGGTAGCTTTGGAAAATCTGGTGGATCTGGTCGCTACCTGTATCGAACACCCAGCCGCGGCGAATCAGGTCTTTCTCGTTTCCGATGGCGAAGACCTGTCGACCGCAGCGTTGCTGCGACGAATGGCCAAGGCTCTCGGCCGCCCGGCAAGGCTGATTTCACTGCCAACTGCAGCGCTGTCGCTGGCCGCAGGTTTGATCGGACGTCCAGGCCTTGCACAGCGTTTGTGCGCGTCGCTCGAAGTGGATATCGGCAAGACAAAGAAACTCCTCGCCTGGTCGCCGCCGCTGAGCGTCGATGAGGGATTGCGGCGCACGGCCGAACACTGGCTAAACTCAAAGACAGGGCCCTCAAGGTGAAGCGTTTTTTTCGCTTGTCGGGAGAGATGAACGCTTTCCCTGGCCTGCTTCCTGAATTTCGTGCGTTCGCCATTCTGGCGCCGCCCGGGCTGAACTTCCGGACGGAGACCGTGAGTCGATGATCAGACAGTTCCTTTCCTTGCCCCGTTGGCAGAAGCAGGCGATCGCCGTCACCACGGATCTGGTCTTGCTGTTTGCTGCTTTCTGGTCGGCGCTGGCCGTACGTTTTGAGACCTTCATGCCCGACCTGGATGCCTACGGCTGGCAGTTGCTGGCAGCACCCTTGCTGGCCATACCGATCTTCGTGCATCTGGGGCTCTACCGCGCGGTGATCCGTTTCATGGAGGACCGCGTCGTCTTTGTCGTGGCGGGCGGCGTGAGCCTGTCGGTGCTCGTGCTGGCAGCAGTGATCGCGCTGACCCACAGTCAGGGTCTGTCGCGTGGCGTACTCGTGATCTACTGGGTACTGGCGATTGCCTATGTCGGGGTGACCCGCTTCATGGCGCGCAGCTATTTCCTGCGCGCCGAGCGACGACAGACGCCGCGCACGCGGATTGCCATCTACGGCGCCGGCAGCGCGGGGACGCAGCTCGCGTATGCGCTGCGGGCCGGCAAGGAATACCTGCCGGTGCTGTTCTTCGACGACAATCCGCGCCTCCAGAAGAGCGAGGTAGCCGGCTTGCGCGTGCATTCGCCGGCGGATCTGGAGGATGTCGTGAAAGCCCGGCGGGTCGATGAAGTGCTGTTGGCCATTCCCTCGGCGAGCCGCGCCCGCCGGCTAGCAGTCATCGATCGCCTCGAAGGCCTGCAATGCAAGGTCAAAATAGTGCCGGGTATGATGGCGGTCGTCAGTGGCAAGGTCACCGAAGACGCCATCCGCGAGGTGGAAATCGACGACCTGCTGGGACGTGAATCAGTGGCGCCGGATCCGCTTTTGCTGGAGCACTGTGTCACCGGCAAGGCGGTGCTGGTTTCCGGTGCGGGCGGCTCGATCGGTTCGGAGCTGTGCCGCCAGATCGTGAGTCTGCAGCCCTTGCGCCTGGTGTTGATGGAGCTTTCCGAGTTCGCCTTGTATTCGATCGAGCAGGAACTTCGCAATCTGTGCGAGCGCACGGGTACGCAGCTCGAGCTGGTGGCGGTCATGGGCTCGGTCACCCAGCAGCATCGCAACGAAATGCTCATGACCCGTTTCGCGGTGCAGACGGTCTACCATGCCGCGGCCTACAAGCACGTGCCGCTGGTCGAGCATAACCCGATCGAAGGTTTGCGCAATAACGCTGTCGGGACGCGGCGAATGGCCGAGGCGGCGTTGGCCGCAGGCGTCGAAACCTTCGTGCTGATCTCCACCGACAAGGCGGTGCGGCCAACCAACGTGATGGGCGCGAGCAAGCGCCTGTCCGAGCTCATTCTTCAGGCCCTCGCCAGACGCGGTGGCGGCACCCGCTTCTGCATGGTCCGTTTTGGCAATGTCCTCGGTTCCTCGGGTTCCGTCGTGCCGCTCTTCCGCAAACAAATAGCGGCGGGCGGGCCGATAACGCTGACCCATGCTGACATCACGCGCTATTTCATGACCATTCCCGAAGCCGCGCAACTGGTCATCCAGGCCGGTTCAATGGGTCAGGGTGGCGAAGTCTATGTGCTCGACATGGGTAAGCCGGTCAGAATCATTGAGCTTGCACAGCGCATGGTGCATTTGAGCGGACTTGCGGTGCGCAATGATGAGCATCCGGATGGCGATATCGCGATTGAGATCGTGGGTCTTCGTCCGGGTGAAAAGCTCTATGAAGAATTGCTGATCGGCGAGAACGTGGAGGGGACTGCCCATCCGCTGATCATGCGGGCCTATGAACATCAGCTGCCGTGGGAGAGCTTGGTTGAGGTCCTGGGAGAAATGGACCGAGCGAGCCGGCTATTTGACTATGAGCGCGTGCTTAGCTTGCTTGGTACGGTGGTAGAAGAATATGCTCCAGCGCAGCAAGGCGCCGACGACTTGTGGTGGCGCACAATGGCAAGGCCGGCCACTGGTGACTTTCTGGATGAAACTCGGAGCGGAAGGCGGCTTCAGGAAGGAAAATGAATTGACGCAGGAGGTGGACATATGCCTTCGCGACCTCATAATGCGCTTGCTTCGACATCGAGTGAAACTGTTCGGCTGCACACTGATCGGCCGATTAATCGGTCCGACCTTCCGCACTCGGACGACATAGTGCCTATCGTCATATTCGCGAAGCGGAAACTCACGGACAATTGATGAATGTATGACAAAAGCCGGTAAACTCCTCTGCAATCACGTCCACTCTGGTCTTGTGGACGACCGAAACGACTGTGAGGACATGAGTGAGCTTGATGTGCTGCTTGAGGGAAGTGGACGACCCGCGCAGACCCAGCAACCGAACGCCGCATGACTTTCTGCAGTTGCTGGTGATTGCCATGGCAGCGGTACACGCGGATTTTGACACCATCGAAGACATCAGCTATTGGGAGCGCCGGAAGGAAAAATGGCTGCGTGAATTTCTGGTGCTCAAGAACAGGGTTCGCTCCGCGGAGACGTTTCTGCGGGTCTTCCGAGCGCTTGACCCGAAGCAATTTGCGGTAACGTTCCACCGCTGGGAAGCCGGGGTGGTCGGCGCCTTCGCTACGGAACCGGATATTGTCCTCGGCCAGGAACAGATCGCCCGCAAGCGTAATGAGATAACTGCCATCCAGGAGCTGCTCAAGGCTCGGTCCTGCCTGCGCAACTGACAATTCACCAGCCCGCGGCGTCCGCTTTTCGGATCCGCCGATACCTAGACACATTTAGTTCTGGAAGAAAGATCGCTTGATGAGCGCGAACGAATTAACGCAGGAAAGGGAAATCAACCTGTTCGACCTTTGGCAGAAGCTGCGCGCGGGCTGGCGGCTCGTTGCCGGCGGGGCAGCACTTGGCTTGCTTTTTGCCGGTCTTGCGATGGTCCTGATTGCGCCGAAGTATGAGGCGCTTGCCCTGGTGCAGGTTGGATTGGTCGGCGAGGTTACGCAGTTTGGCCCGCCCGGCGTGTTGTCAAGTCGCCCTGCTGAACCGGTGCCTCAGGCGATCGAGCGCATGAAAACGCCGGCTTTTCAACTGCGCGTTGCCCGCAGCCTGAATCGGCAGGACTGGATTGACGCGCTACAACGCTCGGCGGGCGCGGGCAATGAGTTCCTGACGCTGCAGCTTTCCAGGGACACTGCCACCGCGGCAGGAGAGATTCCGCTCATCGAGCTCAGGGCTAGAAGTGGCAGTCCCGAGAGTGCGCGCGAAATTTCCGATGCGGCGGTATTCGAACTGGCCGAACGGCAGGCCGAAATCGTCCGTCCAGCGATCGAGCGACTGAAAAGTGATCTGGCCATAGCCAAGGGCAGACAGCAGCAAGCAGAACAGGATCTGGCTGCCCTGAGCAAGCTCATCCCGACCGCCGCAGTCAAGGACGACCAGTTTACCCAACTCGCTCTGATGACCACGACGCGCCTGGTAAAGCAGGCTGAAATCTTCAGTCAGCGTCAGAACATCGTCCTGTTCGAGACCGCGCTCAGCGCTCCGGCGACGCAGCCGGCGCAGGCAATCGAGAGCGTCTTCGTTGCCGAAAAACCAGTGGCGCCCAAGAGAGGCTCGCTGCTCGCGCTCGGGTTTTTCGGCGGTTTGCTGGCCGGCATCGTGGTGGCGTTCATCGTCGATGCCAGGCGACGCGGTCGCCACCCAGCCAGCCGATGACTCGCGCCTGCTTGGCCGAACGCGACTGGCTGGGAACCACTGCAGGTCGGCAGAAGTGGCACCTCTCAGCCTCCGGATGAGCACTCGAGCCGGGCGCCGGACGCGACGCACGAGGAGCCTACGCGGACCTTTCCTCGCCCATTCCCGCCTGCCCCGGCGCGCCCTTTGGTAGAATGCCGCTTTGCCCCGATTGCGCCAAGCCCCATGAGCCGCAAGATCCTCGTCACCTCCGCCTTGCCGTACGCCAACGGCGCCATCCACCTCGGTCATCTGGTCGAGTATATCCAGACCGACGTCTGGGTGCGATTCCAGAAGATGCGGGGTCATCAGTGCTGGTACGTCTGCGCCGACGACACGCATGGCACGCCGATCATGCTGCGCGCCGAGAAGGAGGGCATCACGCCGGAGGCGCTGATCGAACGCGTACACGGCGAGCATACGCGCGACTTCGCCGGCTTTCTCGTCGGTTTCGACAACTACTACACGACGCACTCCGAGGAAACGCGCGCCTGCGCCAACGAAATCTACGCCCGCCTGCAGGCCGCCGGGCTGATCGACACGCGCATCATCGAACAGTATTACGACCCGCTCAAAGAGATGTTCCTGCCCGACCGCTACATCAAGGGCGACTGCCCGAAGTGCGGCGCGCACGACCAGTACGGCGACAACTGCGAGAGCTGCGGCGCGGCGTACACGGCCAACGAGCTGAACAACCCGTATTCGGCCGTTTCCGGCGCCAAGCCGGAGTTGCGGCAGTCCGAACACTATTTCTTCAGGCTCTCCGACCGCCGCTGCCAGGGTTTTTTGCGCCGCTGGACGCAGGGCGAAGGCCGGCTGCAGAGCGAAGCGGCGAACAAGCTGCAGGAGTGGCTCGGCGAAGTCGGCGAGAGCAAGCTCACCGACTGGGACATCTCGCGCGAAGCACCGTACTTCGGCTTCGAGATTCCCGGCGCGCCAGGAAAATACTTCTACGTCTGGCTCGACGCGCCGATCGGCTACATGGGCGCGTTCAAGAACCTGTGCGCGCGTGAAGGACTCGACTTCGACGAATACTGGGGCCCGGACTCGACCGCCGAACTGTACCATTTCATCGGCAAGGACATCCTCTACTTCCACGCGCTGTTCTGGCCGGCCGAACTTCAACACGCCGGCTACCGGACGCCGAGCAAGGTTTTCGCGCACGGCTTCCTGACCGTCGATGGTGCCAAGATGTCGAAGTCACGCGGCACCTTCATCACCGCCGAAAGCTATCTGGCGGAGGGCCTCGATCCCGAGTGGCTGCGCTACTACTACGCCGCCAAGCTGTCGAGTTCGATGGAAGACATCGACCTCAACCTCGACGACTTCATCGCCCGCGTCAACTCCGATCTGGTCGGCAAGTTTGTCAACATCGCCAGTCGTTCCGCGGGTTTTATCGTCAAGCGTTTCGCCGGCCAGCTGTGCGTCTGCGATGAGTCGCTGCCGGCGATCAACGCCATCCGTGCGCGTGCGCCACAAATCGCCGATCACTATGAAGCGCGCGAGTTCAGCAAGGCGATTCGCGAGGTGATGGCGCTCACCGATCTCGCCAACCAGTACGTCGACAGCGTCAAACCCTGGGAACTCGCCCGCCAGCCCGCTCGCGAGGGCGAGCTGCAGGCGGCGTGCAGCAACGCGTTGAACCTCTTCCGGCTGCTCACCATTTTGCTCAAACCGGTGCTGCCGGCGCTGGCCGCCAAGGCCGAAGCCTTCCTCAACGTCGCGCCCTTCGTCTGGCACGACAGCGACACGGTCCTCGCCGCCGGGCATGCCATCAATGCCTATCAGCACCTGTTGACGCGCGTCGACAAGAAGCAGGTCGATGCGCTGCTGGCCGCCAACCGTCAGTCGCTGAGCGCCACTCCGCCGCCGGCGCCACCGCCGCCTGCGGAACCAGCCGCCGCCGTCGCCGTCGCAGACGTCGCCCCGGCTGCCGTCGCTGCCGCTGGGCCAGCGATCAGCATCGACGATTTCCTCAAGGTCGACCTGCGCATCGCGCGCATCGTCGAGGCGACGCAGGTCGAGGGCGCCGACAAGCTGGTCCGCTTGCTGCTCGACGTCGGCCCGCTCGGCAGCCGCCAGGTCTTCGCCGGCATCAAGGCGGCCTACGAGCCGTCGGCGCTGGTCGGCCGCCTGACGGTGATGGTCGCCAACCTGGCAGCGCGCAAGATGAAGTTCGGGATCTCCGAAGGCATGGTGCTGGCCGCCTCCGACGCCGACGGCGAGACGCCGGGAATCTTCCTGCTCTCGCCCGACGCTGGCGCGCAAGCCGGCATGCGCGTCAAATAGATGCCGATCAATCGCCGCGGACGTCCGCGCGTGACGCTGAAAGTGATGTTCTTTGCGCTGCTCGACGGCGCCGGCATCATCGTTCTATCGAGCGGCGCGATGTGGCTGGTGCGCAGCCAGACGCTGTTCATTCCCGACTTCCCGACCAGCACGCCGACGGCGCTGCTGACCGTCGTTGCCGGCATAGCGCTGATGCTCTGGGCCACCGCCCAGATGCTTCGCGAATTGATCAAACATTCGCCGGACGACGCTGCCGACGGATCCTGATCTCGTGGCGGCCTCGGTCGGGGTGCCATTTTTGCGCGGCGTGCGCCGCTCATCGCCGGCAATCGGCAAGCCGTACTGAGCATTTCGACCTTGGTGGAGCAGCCCATGCCTGGCCCTTCGCGCGCGACCGATTTCGCTCGTGGCGTCTTCGACATCCTGCCGGTGCTGGCGGCGGCGGTGCCAATCGGCCTGCTGTGGGGTACGCTCGCCGCGGCCAAGGGATTTTCACCCTTCGCGGCGTGGCTGACCAGCGCCACCGTTTTTGCCGGTGCGGCGCAATTCATCGCCGTCGACATGTGGCGCGACCCGGTGCCGCTGTTGCTGATCGTCGTCACTACCTTCATCGTCAACGTCCGGCATCTGCTGATGGGCGCCTCGCTGCAGCGGCATCTCGGCGAGTTCTCGACGCCGGGTCGGCTGCTGGCGATGTTCCTGATGACCGACGAGAGCTGGGCCTTCGCCGAACGCAAGGTGCTCGGCGAGGCGCTGCGGCCGGCGTATTACTTCGGCGTTGCGGTGTCGATGTGGCTGGTGTGGACCTCGGCCTCGCTGGCCGGTGCAATCGCCGGGCGCTCGCTGGGCGATCCGGCGGCGTATGGCTTCGATTTCGCCTTCTCGGCGATGTTCATCGCCATCCTGGCCGGCTTCTGGAAGGGCCCGCGCACCGGCGCCGTGCTCGCCGCCAGTGCCGTCAGCGCGGCTCTCGCCAAACTCGCGCTCGCCGGCGCCTGGTACATCGTCATTGGCGGCCTGGCGGGCGTGATCGTTGCCGCCGTCCTGCACAGCGAGCAAGAAGCGGCAGAGGCGGACCGGGGAGACGCGCCATGAGCGCTGATCTTCTGAGTCTGGCGACGATCATCGCCATGGCGCTCGCAACCTATCTGACGCGCATCGGTGGTCTCTATCTGATGCAGGGAGTCACCGTCAAGGGCCGGCTCAAGGCGGCACTCGACGCGCTGCCGCCGGCGGTACTGATGGCGGTCATCGCACCGACGGTGCTCAGCAGCGGGCCGGCCGAAACGATTGCTGCGGTGATTACCGCCGGCGCGGCTTTTCTGCGCTTGCCGATGATCGTCGTGGTGGCCATTGGCGTCGCCGCCGTGATCGCCCTCAGGGCCGTTGTCTGATCAGACGCGGCGACGCACGGCGCGCCGGCTGCCGCGCCTAGCGCCGCCGCGCCGCGTGCGTGCGCACGAAACGCTCGAATTCGTCGGCGGGCAGCGGCTTGCTATAGTAGTAACCCTGCACCTCGTCGCAAGCTTCGTCGGCTAGGAAGGCCAGTTGCCCAGCGGTCTCGACGCCTTCGGCGATGGTCCGCAAGCCGAGGGTCTGCGCCATGCGGATGATTGCGCTGACGATCGCCTTGTCTTCAGCATCGGTGCTGATGTCGCGCACGAAGGACTGATCGATCTTGAGCTTGTACACCTTGAACTTCTTCAGGTAGCTCAAGGATGAATAGCCGGTACCAAAATCGTCGATCGACATCCGCACGCCGCGCGCATGCAGCCTGTTCATGACGGCAATCGCTCCCGGCGGGTCGTGCATCGCCACGCCCTCGGTCAGTTCGAGTTCGAGATACTCCGGCGGCAGCTGCTCTTCGTCGAGGATGCGGGTGATCAGATCCGGCAAGTCGGGATGACGAAACTGCACCGCCGAAAGGTTCACGGCGATGATCAGCGGTTCGAGGCCCGCTTCGATCCAGCGCTTGCCCTGCCGCACGGCCTGCCGGATCACCCATTCGCCGATCGCGACGATCAGGCCGCTGTCTTCGGCCGCCGGAATGAATTCGCCTGGGGAAACCGCGCCGAGCGTCGGGTGCGTCCAGCGCAGCAAGGCTTCGGCGCCGATAATCCGCCCCCCTTTCATGAGCACCTGCGGTTGGTAGTGCAGCTGCAGTTGCTCGAGTTCAATGGCCTGCCGCAAGGCCGAAATCAACTTCAGATGGCGAGCCGAACGCGCCTGCATTTCGCTGGTAAAGAATCGATAGCCATGGCGGCCTTCCTGCTTGGCGCGGTACATCGCCGAATCGGCGTTCCGGGAAAGCGTTTCGAGGTCGCTGCCGTCAGCCGGAAACAGCGCAATACCGATCGACGCGGTGACGTGCAGGTCATGCTGTTCAATGCGGTAGGGTTGGGCAATGACGTCCAGCAGTTTTTGCGCAATGCGCGACGCGCCGCGCGCATCGGCACCGTACAGCGACAGGATGAACTCGTCGCCACCGAGGCGCGAGACCGTGTCTTCGTCGCGCAGAACCTGCCGCAGCCGTGTCGCCAATTCGATCAGCAGGGCGTCGCCGACGCTGTGCCCGAGGCTATCGTTGATGTCCTTGAAGTGATCGAGGTCGAGAAACATCAGCGCCACCGACTGCTGGTTGCGCCTGGCAACGCCGAGTGAAGACTTCATTCGTTCGTTCAGCTGGCTGCGATTCGGCAGGCCGGTCAGCGCGTCGAAGTTAGCCAGGTAGTGGATCCGCTCGGCGGTGCGCTTGCGTTCGCTGAGGTCGTCGATCATCATCGCGATGAAATCGACCGAGCGATCGGGCTTGCGCACGCAACGCGCCACCAGGCGCGTCGGTACCACCTGGCCGGCATGGCTGACGAAGCGCTTTTCGATTTCGTAACCGTCGATTTCGCCAGCGAGCATCGCCCGAAACTGTTCGAGATCGGCGGCGAGGTCGTCCGCATGCGTCAGTTGCGCCCACGACATCTGATGCAGTTGGTCCTCCGCATAACCGAGCAGACGACAAATGTAGTCGTTGGTGTGGACCCAGCGCTGCTCCGGCGAGGTAATCGCCAGCCCCACCAGGCCGAGGTCGTAAAAGCAGCGCAAGCGCCGCTCGCTGGCCCGTAAATCGGCCCTGGTCGCTTCCAGTGCGGCGACCTGACTGCGCAGGCTGCCGGCCTGGCCAGCGAGTTCGTGCTGGTACTCCTGCAGCGTCTGGCGCATCGTCTCTTGCGAAAGCTGCAGTTGCCTGATCTCGGCAACGCGGCTTTGGCGACGTTCGACCGGCAGGAAATCGAGCTGGCCGATGCGCTCGCTATCCCTGGCCAGTGTTTCGAGCGGCCGCGCCAGCCGTTGTGCCAGCGCGTGCGTCAGCAGCAGCGCGATCGCCAGGACGAAAAGGGTCGCGCCACCGAGAACCACTGACACTTTCAGCCACGAGGGGGAAAAATCCGCCTCCGGCGCCAGCGCCAGAATCCACAGCGTTTGCTGACCGAGGCGATGCTGGCGGGCGCTCAGCAGCCAGCGGCTGCCGCCGGAGGCAAAGCTGGTGATCGCGTCGGCCGGCTTGCCAGCGTCTCGCCAGGCCGCCAAAGCGTCGCGCAAAGGCGGCAAACCCAGGTCTTGTGCCGGCTGCAGCACCTGCCCCAACCACGCCGCCTCGCTGACCGCCGCAGGTCGCCGCGGCAAGGCCAGAACACGCTCGTCGTCGCCGATCACCGTCACCAGCCCACGCTTGCCGACCGTCGACAGCATCGTTTTCTGCGACAGATCGCTGAGCTTCAGATCGAAACCCACGACCAGGTCTCGACCGTCCTTGAGCGGCACCATCGTCGATACGGTCACCCCGGCCTCGCCGGTGCTGAGGAACGCGTAGGGGGCCGTCCAGTGCATACTGTCGCCACCTCGGTTCTCGATCGCGCCCCGGTACCACGGCCGTTGGCGGGGGTCATAATCGAGTTCCTTCCAGTAAGTCTGTGTCTGACCGTCCAGTGCATGCTCGACCATCTGATGGCGTTTTCCCCAGCGCGGGAGATCGCTCAGTCGGTTCAGCCAGCCGCCATCGGGGCGTTGCAGGAGCAACCAGCCTTGGCCGGTCGACGTGCCGCCGACCACCGACGTGACGTTGGCCTTGCTGTCGATGATCGCCTGGAACAGTCGATTGAAGGCCGCCGGCGAGTCAATATCGGGTGCCGCACCCTCAAGCCATCGACGACTGACGCGCAAGAGGTCTTCAGCCGGTGAGAACAAGGCGCTCAAGGCCGCGTCGGTCCGTTGCACGGCCTCGTTGAACTGGCTTTCGGCGATACGCTTGGCTACCGGGAAGACCGCAAAGAGAACGAACAGGAGCGCGGCGAGCAGCGTCGTGCCGGTTAGCAACAGCGCGACGCGCGTGAAAATGGTCCGGTGCAGCGAGTAGACACGTTCGCGCTGATTGTCCATTCGCCGAGCATAGGCGATCGACGGCTTGCCGTCCAGCCGTCGGCGGCGGCGCCGCACGCTCGTCGCTACAAGCCCGCCAGCGCCGCCACCCAGGCTTCGGCGGTCGGCCGCAGCCGCTCGACAAGCGGCATCGGCCAAACGCCAAACGCCACAATCAGCGCTGCCGGCGCCAGCAGCAGCGCCAGCTCGCGCGGCAGCAGGTCCTTGCCGGCGGCGACGTCGGCGTCGCGCAGTGGCCCGAGAAAAGCGTGCCGGAACGGTGCCAGGAACGCGGCGGCGGCGAGCACCGTGCCGAACAGGGCCGCCAGGCCGGCACCGGTATGGCTGTGCAGTGCGGCGACGATGATCAGCAGTTCGCCGGGGAAACCGCTGCTTCCCGGCAGGCCGATGCCGGCCAGCCCGAACAGCAGGAAGAAACCCGACAGCCGCGGCATGCTGCGCATCACGCCACCGAGCTGCGCGATGTCGGTCGAGCCACAGCGCCGCTGCAGAAAGGCGAGCACCAGAAAGCCGCCACCGGCGGCGACGCTGAAATTGAGCAGCTGCAACACCGCGCCCTGCAGCGCCGAAGCCGAGAAGGTCGCCAGCGCCAGCACCACCAGGCCGACGTGCGAGATGCTCGTATACGCCAGGACGCCGCGCAGATTGCTGTGCGCCAGCGCGGCGACGGCGCCGTAGAGCATCGCCAGCGTGCCGAGACCGGCGAGCAACCAGTGCAGTTCGCTGGCGGCGGTCGGCGCCAGCGGGATGGCCAGCCGGATCAGCCCGTAAGCGCCGAGTTTCAGGCCGACGATCAGCGCCGTTACCGCCGCTGGCGCGCCCATCGCCAGCGACGGCAGCCAGGTGTGCAGGGGCACCAGCGGCACCTTGGCGGCAAAGCCGATCAGCAGCAGCAGAAAGACCGCGTATTGCGCGCCAGCGGGCAGCGGCGTGGCGAGCAGCGTCGGCAGGTCGAAGGCCAGCGGCGCACCGGCGGCGACGTGGCCAAAGGCGACGGCCAGGAGCCCGAACAGCAGCGGTACGCCGCTCGCCAGCATCACCAGAAAATAGCGCACGGCGGCTGTCTGGCGGCCGGCGCCGACGCCCCACAGGCTGACCAGGAAGTAGGTCGGCAGCAGCGTCAACTCCCAGCAGAAGAAAAACAGGATCGTGTCAAGCGCGCAAAAGACGCCCAGCGTGGCCGCTTCGAGCAACAGCAGCAAGGCGAAGTACAAGCCCGGCGGCAGCGGCGTCGCCGTCGCCGAGACGCGCCAGCCGGCGACCACCGCGCCGCAGAAGAGCAGCGCCGTCGCCGGCAGAAAGAGCAGCGAGATGCCGTCGACGCCGACCAGATAGCCAATATTCACGCCGTCGATCCAGCGTGCCGAATCGATCAGCTGGAAGCCCGCATCGGCGCCGTCGCTGGCGGCGACGATCAGCAAGGACCACAGCAGCGTCAGCAGCGCGCTGGCCAGCGCCAGCCACTGTGCCCAGGGCGCGTGGCGGAACAGCGCGGTGGCCAGCGCGCCGAGCACCGGCAGCGCCAGCAGGATGCTCAACAGGGGCCAGGAAGCGATTTCAGCCATGTTGGAAATAGGCGGCCAGCGCCTGCGTCGCGGTATCGGTCAGCCGCAACCACGGCTCGGGGTAAAAGCCCGCGGCGAGCAGCACCAGCAGCGTCGTGCCGCCAACGAAATATTCCATGCCGCTGGTGCGGGCGATGCGCCGCGCCGGCAGGTCTTTCGGCCGCGCCGCCAGAAAGGCGCGTTGAAAAGCCCACAGCAGGAAACCGGCGGTGGCGACGTTGCCGAGCGCGGTGGCGATCGTCGGCAGCGCGCCGAAGGTCTCGATCGACGCCTCGAGGACCAGGTGCACGGCGTCGAAACCCGGTGTCCCGGGCATCCCGAGCAGCGCCAGGCCGCCGATCAGGAAAGCGATGGCGATGAACGGAACACGGTCGAAGAGGCCGCCGAGCCGATCGAGATTGGTGGTCCCGGCGCGCCGGTAGACGTAGCCGATCATCATCAGCATGACGGTGATCGCCAGACCGAAATTGACCGCCAGCAGCAAGGCGCCCTGCAGCCCGGCCGGGTGCAGCGTGAACAGGCCGATGACGATCAGGCTGGTGTGGCTGACGACGGCAAAGGCCAGCAGGCGGCGCAGGTTGGCCTGGCGGAAAGCGAGCAGCGCCGCGTAGAAGACGCCGACCATGGCGAAGGCGACGACATAGGGTTGCCAGACGATCACCGCTTCGGCGGTCAGCGGCAGCAGGAAGCGCGCCATCCCGTAGATCCCCACCTTGACGCCGAGCAGCAGCACCGGGCCGACGGCGATCAGGCCGTAACCGGCGGAATTGGGCAGCCAGCCGTGCAGCGGGAACAGCGGTGTGCGGATCGCCAGCCCGTAGAACAGCAGATAGAACGCCGCCGACTGGTACTTGCCGAGCTGTGGCGTCGCCAGCAGGTCGAAGAGGTCGAAGGTCCAGCGACCGCCGACGACGTCAACGTGGCTCCAGACCAGCACCACCGAACCGGCGACAAACAGCAACCAGCCGAACAGCTGGTACTGCAGGAAGCGCGCCAGCGCCAGCCGCTCCTCGCTGGCTGACGCCCAGCGCCAGAGGAGGTAGCCGACCAATGCCAGCTGGACAGCCGAAGCGGCCGCGAACCACAGCAGGTTCATCGTTGTCAGCATGCACATCGTCGACGCTTCGATGACCAGCAGGACGCCGAGCAGGCGCACCGGCGTGATCTGCTGGCGCGCCATTCCGTAGAACGAGAGCAGCACGCCGAGCAGCGCGGCGAGCAGGATGAAGAGCACGCTGATGCCGTCGGCGGCGGCGTGGTAGGCCAGGGGATCAAAGCGCTCGGCGAACTGCATGACGGTCGTCGACAGATCAATGCGCGCGTAGAGGTCGATCGCCACCAGCAGTTCGCCGACGGCGAGCAGCCGACCGACGGCTACCGCCACGCGCTCGCGGCGAATCAGCAGCAGCAACAAGGCGCCGACCAGCGGCAGCCACTGCAGCGTCGCCAGCACCGGATAAGCAGCCTGCGCACTCCAGTACCATTCGCTCACAGAATCACCACGAAGGTCGCCATGACCATCAGCATCAGGTAGCGCGGTTGTTCGAGCAGCAACTCGATGGCGTCGGCGTAGGCGCCAATCCGCCGCAGCGGCTTCATCATCGCCTCGTCGCCGCTCAGCAGCAGGCGGTCCTCGAGCAACTGCAGGCCGCCGGCAAAGGCGAACAGCGCGCGCCCGGCCAGGCCATGGCCGCGGATCAGTTCATCGGCCGTCGGGCCTGCGGCGTCGGCGCGCTGATCGGCGCGCGGCACGCCGATCAGCGGGTCGATGACGCGCTGATCGAGCGCCCGCACGTCGCGGCCGAGAGCCTGTGTCGGCCGGATCAGCAGGCTGCTGGCCAGCGGCTCGATCCAGAAACGCTGCAGCGCCGCGGTGTACAACCAGCGCCGTCGGCGCAGCCAGCGCGGCACCGGCCGCGTCGGCCGGCGGACGAGCTGCAGGTAGTTCGGCGCCAGCAGAAACTGGTACGCGCGCCAGGCGGCGTGCAGCGCCGAGTAGGCCACCGCCAGCGCGAAGTAGCCGACGCCGCAGAGGAAGAACATCAGTCCGACCTGGGTCACCGTCGAGAAGATCAGCGCCGACTTGACGTCGCTCTGGACGAGCGCGCAGAGCGCGCCGTACACGGCGGTCGCCAGACCGATGAACAGCAGCAGCGCCATCATGTCGGGTACCTGCAGCAGCAGATCCTGCAGGCGAAAGAGCAGGAAAACGCCAGCGTGCACCATCAGCGAGCCGTAGAACGCCGCCGACGAAGACGTCGGACCTTCGAGCGCGCGGGCGATCCACGGCGTGAAGGGTAGCTGCGCCGACTTGACCACCGCCGCCAGGACAAAGCCGGCCGCCAGCAAGCGCGCGGTGACCGTACTCATCGTGCCATCGCCGGCCAGACCGGCCCAGTCCACGGTGCCGACCGACCACACCGCCAGGCCGATGCCGAGCAGAAAGCCGGCGTCGCCGACGCGGTTGGTGACGAAGACGAACAAGGCGTTGCCAGTGGCCAGCGGACGCTCCCAGGCGTAGGCGATGAGCAGCCACGAAGCGATGCCGGCCAGCTCCCAGCCGACGAAGACCAGGACCACGTTGCCGCCCAGGACGATCAGCAACATGCCGGCCAGGAACAGCGACATGCCGAGGAAAAAGCGCTGGAAGGCACTCTCGCGGTGCAGATAGGTCGCCGAAAAGCGCAGCGCCAGCCAGGCGATCAGCGTCACCAGCGTGGCCATCGGCAAGCTGAACGCGTCGAGCATGAACGATAGCCGCACCGGTGTCGTACCGATCGCCAGCCAGTCGCCGAAGCGCAGCGGCTCGGGCCAGGCGCTGCCGAGCGCCGCCACGTCGAGGACCAGCAAGAGCAGCAGTGAGGTGAGCGCCGCATGGCTGGCCAGCGCGGCGGTCAACGGCTCGTGCTGGTCGCCGTGCTGCCGGCCGGCGAGCATGCGCACGCCGATCGCCGCCGCCGCCAGCAAGGGCAGCAGCGGCACCAGCCAGACCACACGGCTGCTTTCGGCGAGCGCCGCGAAGACGCTTTCGAGTCCGTTCATCGCTTCATCCGTTGACCAAGGGGCGGCGCAGCAGCGCCGGCGGCAGCGCGTCACGGTGGCCGGCAAACCAGTCCACCGAACGCTCGACTTCGGCCAGCGCCGGCAGCGGCGCGTCGGCAGCGTCGTTCCAGGGCTGCCAGCCGCGCGCCGGCTCGAAGACGTGCATGGCGCCGCTGGCCGGGTGCTTGGCAACCACCAGCAACCAGCCGTTGCCGATCAACTCCTGCAGCGGTGGCTGGCGCTGGTAGATAGCGCTGAGCAGCTCGAGCGTCTGCTCGACGACGACCAGCAGGCGCATCGGCTCGTGGATTTCGATCATCTGCAGCGGCAGGCCGGTGCGCAGGTCGGAACTGGTGCCCTGCATGACGCCGAACAGCCCGGCCAGATTGTGCATGACCTTGCTGCCGCAGCCGAAACCCTCGTTGTCTACCGTCGAGAAGTAGTACTCGAGGTTGATCCCGGCGCCGACCGGGCCGGCCGCCAGCAGCGTCGCTTCGAGGATGCGGCCGTCGACGTCGGGCAGCGGATCGTAGGAGATCAGGAAAACGCGGCGATCGAAGAAAGCGCCGCGGCTCATCGTCCGCCGGCCAATGAACGCCGTCGCCACGGTCGCGTGCCCCAACTCGGGCCGCGCCTGCGCGAAATCGTGGCGGCGATCGGCAAGGTGCTGCTGCGCCTGTTGTGGCGAAGGGTTGCGCGGCGCCGACGCGAAGCGCCGGCAGCGCTCGACGGCGTGCAGGCCGGCGGCGTGGGCGCAATCGGCGCGCAGCGCGGCGAAAGCCTGCTGATGACTCGCCGGCAACTGCTCGAGGTCGTACCAGATGTAGGTTTCGTCGCAGGTGTTGTGCTCGCCACCGACGAAGTGCGTCGTCGCCGGGATCGCCAAGCCCTGCTCGGCGAGCCGGGCGCGTACCTGCGGACGGTTGGCCAGCGCCGCGAAGACACGCGCATTCGGGCCGCCGTGTCGGCCCGAACACGCGCCGCAGTCGTAGGCCGCCAGATGCACGTTGTTGCGGCTGTCCGAGCCGTGCCCGACGATCAGCACCAGTGGTGCGAAGTTGGTGGTCAGCCCAATACTGCGCAGGAAGCCGCCGACGCGCGCCAGCTGCTCGTCCTCGCTGAAACCGAGACGTGGTGCTTCGGCGCTGGCGACGCGCGCGGCTTCGGCGGGCGTCGCGGTCAAGGTCGCCTGGCCTGGCACGGGCCGGTCGAAAGCGTCGCGGTAGCGTTCGAGCAGCGCCGCGAAACGGCCTGGTGCGAGCGTTCTGGCGAGCAAGGCGAGCAAGGCTGCCGGGCCGGCGACGGCGCTCAGCAAAGAGGCCTGCAGCCAGCCGCGGCGGCTGCCCTGATGCAGCGTCTCCTGCCAATCGAGACGCCTTTGCCGCCGCCGCCGATGCAGCCGGTGTGCAGCCTCGGTGCCCGCCGGCGCTTGCTCGCGCAGCGCGTTGGTCGGTCGCACGACGATCGGGCACAGCGCCGACGGCGCCTCGTCGTCGATCCCCTGCCAGAGCATCGGCACGCCAAAAAAGCCGGCAGCGCCGAACGTCTCGAAGGCCGGATTGACTTCCTCGAGGTGGCGGCGAGAACCCTCCTCACGGTCGTCCATGCAGAAAACGAACTGCGCTGCCGGCGGCCGCGAAGTCGCCGACCTGCGGCGGTGATTGGCGGCCAGCGCCGCCAGGATCTGCTGGCGGTAATGGCCTTCATACGCCAGCAGCCAGAGCTGGCCGCGTTGCTCAGGCGTTAGCGAAGCGGCACAGCGCAGCAGCGCGGCGGCGCCGACGGCACCGATTTCGCGCAATTCGCGGCCGCCAAGCGCCAGTCGCTGCGCCAGGATGAAGAGCGGCCAGGCGGCCAGTGCCTGCCGATCCGGCGCCGCGGCGGCATGCGCCAACGAGTCGGCCAGGCGGGCGGCAAATTGCCGCCAGTCGGCACCCGCATTCGCGGCGCGCGCGGCCAGATGTGGCGATAGCAGCTCGCGCAGCTCTTCCGAGACGTGGCCGCTGCCGCAGGCGTGCCTGACGCACAGCTCGGCCGGCTGCGCGGCGAAGTAGTCGGCCAGCGCCGACCAGGACAAGGGCAGACCCCAGATGCGGCGCAGCAACTGCTCGGCGTGCAGGCGTTCGAGCAGCAGCCGCACCGCCAGGAGGTCGGCCAGCGTCACCGGGGCTTGGCCGGCGCGCGGATGCGCTTCACGCCACTGAAACATGCCGGCCCAGCCCGGCAATTCGAGCGCCAGTCTTTGCAGGTAGGCCGCCGACTTCGTCGGCGCGATTCCCAGGCGCCGCAGCTCGTCGGCGATCAGCGGCAGCGGCTCGTCGGGCAAGCGTTCGAGTTCGCCGCGCGCATCGGCAAACTCGTCGAGTTCCCACGCCAGGTCGTCGCTGGCGCTGGCTCGCCAGGCCGCGTAGAAGCCTTGCTCGCGCGCCGGATTTGGCCACGCCGCCAGGCCCTGATCGAGGTGCGCGCCGAGATGACGAATCAGCGTCGGTTGCAGCGCCGTGCGCAGGTCTTCGCCGCTCAGGTGCGCCAGCAGGTCGGCCACCGTCCAGCGCTCGCCGAGACCGTCGACCATCCTCTTCCACAGTGCCGCGGCGGCTTGTGGCCGAGGTCCGTCGGCGGTGACGCCGGCGAGGCCGTCGGCCGTCGGTTTGGCCCGCTCTGGCACGAGCGCTGCCGGCGGCTGCAGCTGGCACGCCGCTGCCCACAGGTCGGCGACCGCCGCGTGCTCGTCGAGGCCGTCGGCGGCCGCGCTGCGCGCCAGCCGTTGCTGCGTCGCTTCGTCGAGTTCAGCCGACCAGCGCGCGAAGGCCGCTTGCTCGTCGATCTGCCAGCGCAACTGCGCCGCCGAAAGCTCGTTCGGCGAGTAGCGGAGCGCCACCTGCAGGACTTCGCCACGGCACAACTCGCGGCTCGCAGTGGCGCACAGCGGTTGTTCGGCACGCAGCTCGGCGAGTTGTCGCAGGGCGTCGTCGAGGTCGGCTGTGGTCACGCGTCCTTGTCGGAACAAGCGCCGACAGCGGTCCTCGGCGAGCCACGGACGCGCCCCGGTCAGGCGCGCGGCGGCGCTGCACGCCTCGGCAAACGGCAGCTGCTGAAAAGCGTGCAGAGTGTTGTGATGGACGAAATCGCGCAAGGGCGCCTGCGCCGGCAGAAGATGCTCGAGATGTGCCAGCCAGACCTTGATCTGCGCCAGCAAATCGCTCGCTGGCTCCCTGGCCAGCGCCGTCGGCAGAGTGGCAGGAGTCGTCACTCAGCCGCCCAGGTGCTGCGCCAGCCTGGCCACCGACCAAGCCAAAACGCCAAGCAGTGGTGCCGGATAAAAACCGATGCCGACAATACCGACGCCGAGCAGCGCGGCGGTGGCCATTTCGCTGTTCTTCAGGTCGGCGAAAGTGGCGACGCCAGCCGGCGCGCCGGCGAAGGGCCGTTCGGGACCCGTCGACAGGCCGCGAATGGCGCGCAGCGCGTAGGCGGCGGAGATCAGCACGCCGATCGAGACCACCGCCAGCCAGCCACCCCAGCGGCCATAAGCGCCGATCAGCACCTGCAACTCGGCAACGAAACCGGCGCTGCCCGGCAGGCCGACCGAGGCCAGCAGCGCCAGGACGATGAACACCGCAAAGCGTGGCGCGAGGCGATTGAGTGAGCCGTAGGCGGCCAGCTCACGATTGTGCGTTCGTTCGTACAGCAGACCGATCAGCAGGAACAACAGCCCGGCCGCCAAGCCGTGCGCGACCATCTGCGTCAGCGCGCCGTTCAGCCCGGCCTCGTTGAGCGTGGCGATGCCGAGCAGGACGATGCCCATGTGCGAGATCGACGAGTAGGCGATCATCGCTTTCAGATCGGTCTGCCGCCAGGCGAGAACGGCGCCGTAGATCAGGCTGATCACCGCCAGCAGCGCCAGCCAGTCCTGCAGCGCGCGCACCGCCGCCGGCAGCGTCCAGGCGGCGCGGATCAAGCCGTAGGCGCCCATCTTCAGCAGGATTCCGGAGAGCAGGATCGAGATTGGGCTTGGCGCTTCGACGTGCGCCAGCGGCAGCCAGCCGTGTAGCGGCACGATCGGCATCTTGACGCCAAAGCCGATCAGCAGGCCAAGAAAGACCAGCAATTGCGTCTTCTCGGGCAATTGCGCGCTACCCGCCGCCATGTCGGCCATCGCGAAGCTGTGTTCGGGAGCGACATCGTAGAGCAGCAGCAGGGCGATCAGCAGGAACACCGAGCCGCCGAGCGTGTAGAGGACGAAATTGAGCGCCGCGCGGTGCCGATTGGCGCCCCCCAGACGGTCGATCAGGAAGAACAGCGGGATCAGCGTCAGCTCCCAGAAGACGTAGAACAAGGACCAGTCGCGGGCGGCAAAGACCACCAGCAAGGACGCTTCGAGGACCAGAATCAAGGAGAAATAGAGCTTGGCACCGACGCGGATGCCGGTCGACGAGACGATCGCCACGAAGCACAGCACGCTTGCCAGCAGGATCATCGGCATCGACACGCCGTCGACGCCAAGCGCCAGGCTGGAGCCGACGCGCGGATTCCACGGCCGCGTTTCGTAGAACTGGATAGCGCCGCTCGTCGGGTCGAAATTGAGCAGCAGCAGGCACGCGCAGAGCATCGTCGCGGCGGCGATGATGCTCGCCAGGTGGCGTAGCAGATCGACTCGGCGGCTCGGCAGCAGCAACACCAGACCGGCGCCGAGCAGTGGCAGCAGCAACAGCGTCTTCAGCATCTATGCGCGACGGCGCCTTGCGGCGCGACCGATCCCCTTGAATTTCTTCCCCTCGTGGACCACGATTATGCCAGCATTGGCGGCCATTTCCGCCCCGCCAGAGCGCTTGCCAGGTCATCAATCGAACAATGAACGAAGCCATCTGCCGAAATATCCGTATCCGCGGTCGCGTCCAGGGCGTCGGTTACCGCTGGTCGCTGAGCACCGAAGCGCGGCGACTGGGCCTCGTCGGCTGGGTGCGCAACCGCCACGACGGCAGCGTCGAGGCACTGGTTCGTGGCTCGGCCGAGGCGGTTGACGCGCTGATCGTGTGGGCGCATCGTGGACCGTCGATGGCGCGCGTGGATAGCGTCCTGAGCAACGAGGGCAACGCCGCTGAAATCGGCCCGCGGACCGGTTTCATGCAGCTCGCCACGCGCTGACCGACGCCCCGCGGCGCTTTTCACGAAACCAGACGAGTCTGACGATGAACACACCACAAGCCGGCATCCTGCTGCCACTGCCGCCGCTGGCGCGCTACCTGTGCTTCGCGCTGCAGCCCGCCGCGTCCGCCGGCGACGCCCTGCGAGCGCTGGCCGAAGCGGCCGATGGGCAAGCGACGGTGGTCGGCATCGGCCGCGCGCTGGTCTCGGCGCTGGGTGGCGAGATCGCCGGCCTGCGCGGTTTTCCGGTGTTCGCCGGACGCGGGCTCGAATTGCCGGCGACGCCGGCGGCGCTGTGGGTCTGGCTGCGCGGCGACGACCGCGGCGAGCTCGTGCATCGCGCCCGACGCATCGAGGAGATGTTGGCGCCGGCCTTGCTCCTGACCGACACGCACGATGCTTTCGTGCACGCCGGCGGACGCGACCTTTCCGGCTACGAAGACGGCACCGAGAACCCGAGCGGCGACGACGCGGTGAGCACCGCGATCGTCGGCAACGAGCGCTACCCGGAACTCGCGGGATCGAGCTTCGTGGCGGTGCAGCGCTGGCGGCACGACTTCGCGCGTTTCGACAGCCTGGCGGCCGACGAACAGGATCTGGCCATCGGTCGCCGCCGGCTGGACAACGAGGAGATCGACGACGCGCCACCATCGGCGCACGTCAAACGCACGGCGCAGGAGAGCTTCACGCCCGAGGCCTTCGTTCTGCGGCGCTCGATGCCCTGGGCCGAAGGAAGGCGCGCGGGCTTGATGTTCGTCGCCTTTGCCGCGTCCTTCGATCCCTTCGAAGCGCAGCTGCGGCGGATGCTCGGTGTCGACGACGGCATCGTCGACGCGCTGTTCACGTTCACGCGGCCCGAGTCGGGAGCGTACTTCTGGTGCCCGCGGATCACCGGTGGACGGCTGGATCTCTCACTGCTGGGCCTTTGAAGCGTCGCCAGACCGCGCGCGCCAGGAGCCACCTTTGATTCGCCTGCGGCGTCCGCCGGTGTGCCCTCGAGCTAGCGGCCTTGGCGGTAAGGGCCGTGTCGCTCGCCTGCGTCAGGCAGGGGATTGCTCGCCTCCTGACGATCGACCACGGCGTACCGCCGTCAATATTCCGCGCAGGATCTCGAGCGGCGGCGGCGGGCAGCCGGGCACCGCGACATCGACCGGAATGACATTGGCCACGCGCCCGCAGCTCGCGTAGCTGTCGCCGAAAATGCCGCCGTCACAACCGCAGTCACCGACGGCGACCACCAGCTTGGGGTCCGGAGTGGCATCGTACGTGCGGCGCAAGGCGAGCTCCATATGCCGTGAAACGGGTCCGGTGACCAGCAGCATGTCGGCGTGGCGTGGGCTGGCGACGAACCGGATGCCGAGTCCTTCGATGTTGTAGTAAGAGTTGTTGAGGGCGTTGATTTCCAGCTCGCAGCCGTTGCACGAACCGGCATCGACCTGGCGAATGCTCAGCGCCTGGCCGAGAATCTCCAGGAGTTGGCGCTGAATGCGCTCACCGCCGACGCGCAGATCATCGCTGCACGCGGGCGGCGCTTCGCTGCGCATGCCGTTTTTCGCGATCAGTTTGACGATGCGCCACATCAGAGGTCGTGTCCCGAGTAGCTGAGGTTGAAGGATTTGTTGATCAGCGGAAAGTCGGGAACGATGTCGTCCATGACTGCGTGTTGGAGTACCGGCCAGTTCTGCCACGACGGGTCGTGGCAGTGACAGCGGCGGATACAGTTGGCGCCTTGCTGGCCATCATATTCGAGGGCGACGAAGATCTCGCCGCGCCAGCCTTCGACCCAGCCGGCGCCGAAGGCAAGCTTGCTCGGCAGCCGCAGTTCGCTGCGCGTCGGGCCGTCGGGAAGTTGGGAAAGAAGCACGCGAATCAGCCGCAGCGATTCCACTAGCTCGTCGAAACGCACGCTGACGCGGGCGGCGACGTCGCCGTCGCGCTGCGTCGCGATCTTTACCTGAAGCTGGTCATAGGGAGTCCACGGCCGCTCGCAGCGCAGGTCGGCGGCCTGGCCGCTGGCGCGACCGGCCAGGCCGGTCAGTCCCAGTCGTGCGGCGAGCTCCGGCAAGACCCGGCCGGTGGTCAGGAAGCGGTCTTGCAGGCCGGCGTGCTCGTCGTATACCTGGCGTAGTTCGTGCACTTCGCGCTCGATCCGGTCGCACTGCTCGGCCAAGCTGGCGGCAGTTGTTTGATCGACATTCGCGGTCACGCCACCCGGAACGACAACATCCATCATCAGACGGTGACCAAAAGCGTCATTGGCGAGGCGAAGCCAGTCTTCCCTGAGCCTCGAGAACTGCGCCAGCGCGAAGGCGAATGCCGCATCGTTGCCGAGCGCACCAAGGTCGCCGAGGTGGTTGGCAACGCGTTCGCGTTCGAGCAGCAGCGCTCGTAGCCAACTGGCGCGCTCGCTAATCTGGCAGCCCGCCAGCGATTCCAGCGCCATGCAGTAGGCCCAGCTGTAAGCGACCGTCGAATCACCCGAAATCCGCCCGGCCAGCCGATGTGCCTGGAGTGGCGGCAACTCGGTGAAACGCTTTTCGATTCCCTTGTGCGTGTAGCCCAGCCGTTGCTCCAGACGCTGCACCTTCTCGCCGACGACCGAGAAGCGAAAGTGTCCCGGTTCGATGATTCCCGCATGCACCGGCCCGACCGGGATCTCATGGACGCCGTCGCCCTCGACGCGAACGAAGGCGTAGTCGGTCACTGCTCTCGGCGTGGCAGTTGCTTTCTGCGCCCCTTGCCGACGCAGCGGTAAGTAATCCTCAGGCCAGGCGCCGTGGTTCAGCCACGGCCGTCGATCGCTGGCGCCTTCGGCAGTGACGCCGAGCAGATCGGCCGCCGCCCGTTGCATGCGGTCTGCACAAGGAAAAAACGGCACCAGGTCAGGATAGGTCGCAGCCCGCTCGGTGAGTGGCAAGTCGAGCCACAGCAGACCTTCACGAACGGCATAGGCCGCGGCGATCACCAGACCGCCCGACGCGCCTTGCGTTCGATCGGACGCCCAGAGAGCGACTAGCCGTCCGCCGCTCTCGGACAGCGCCCGGGCGAGCACCTGCCAGGTTTCGTTACGCACTGTAGCGCGCCAGATCGGCAGAGGGGCCGGCAGGCGTTCGCAATCGAGGCTGAACCCGGAAATCAGCATCGCCTTAACCCCCAATCATCGCCGCCGCCTGACGATACCAGTCGTGCAGGTACGGTGGGATATACAGGCCAAGCATCAGGCCCAGACCCAGGTGCGCGAACACCGGGAACAGTGCTGGCGTGTGGCCGAGCGTCTTCTTGAGCGAGGTTTCGCCGAAGACCATCGGTTGCACCCGGCTGAAGACGGCAGCGAAAGCGACGCCGAGGGCCAGCAGCAGGAATGGCGTCGCCCAGGAGTGGTCGCGCATGGCCGTGGTGAGAATCAGGAATTCGCTGGCGAAGACGCCGAAAGGTGGCATGCCGAGAATCGCCAGCGAGCCGAGCATCATCCCCCAGGCGAGCCGCGGACTGACCTTGATCAGGCCGCGGATGTCGGTCATGTTCTGTGTTCCGGCCTTCTGCGTGGCATGCCCGACGGCAAAAAAGATGGCCGACTTGATCAGCGAATGGACCGTCATGTGCAGCAAGCCGGCGTAGTTTGCGATCGCCCCACCCATGCCGAAAGCGAAGGTGATCAGCCCCATGTGCTCGATCGACGAGTAGGCAAACATGCGCTTGACGTCCTTCTGCCGCGACAGGAAGAACGCCGCCACGACCACCGACAGCAGACCGAAGCCCATCATCAGCTCGCCGGCGAGCTGGTTGCCCAGCGCCCCGTCGGTGAGCACCTTGCAGCGCAAAAGGGCATAGACCGCGACGTTCAACAGCAGGCCCGAGAGCACGGCCGAAACCGGCGTCGGCCCCTCCGCGTGTGCATCCGGTAGCCAATTGTGCATCGGCACCAGGCCAACCTTGGTGCCGTAGCCGATGAACAGGAAAGCGAAAGCCAGGGTGATGATGGTCGGATCGAGCTGTGTCTTGACCGCGTCGAGGTGGGTCCACAACAAGGCACCAGCCTCGGTGCCGATCACCTTTTCCGCCGCCATGTACAGCAATACCGTCCCGAACAGGGCCTGGGCGATACCGACGCCACAGAGAATGAAGTATTTCCACGCGGCTTCGAGGCTGGCGGCGGTCCGGTACACGCTGACCAGCAGCACGGTGGTCAGCGTCGCCGCCTCCATGGCCACCCACAGGATGCCCATGTTGTTGGTGGTCAGCGCCAGCAACATGGTGAAAGTGAACAATTGGTACATGCTGTGGTAGAGGCGCTGCCGCTGCGGCGTCATTTTGCCGTGGTCTTGCTCGATGCGCATGTAAGGCCGCGAGAAGATGGCTGTGGTCAGGCCGACAAAGCTGGTCAGGGTGACCAGAAAGACGTTCAGCGGGTCAATGAAGAACTCGTGCTTCCAGAGCAGCTGCGGCCCACCCGAGACAATCTCGACGGTCAGTAGGCAGGTGGCGATGAAGGTTGCGAGGCTGAAGGCGACGTTGATTTCGCGCGCGCTGTCGCGCTGCCCGGTGAACGCCAGAACCAGGCTGCCAAGCAGGGGAATGCCGAGGACGTAGAACAGCGTTGCCAAGTCAGTCCTCCTTGAGCTTTTCGAGGTGGCTGATGTCGAGGCTATCGAACTGCTCGCGAATCTGGAACATGAAGACGCCGAGGATCAGAATGCCGACCAGCACGTCGAGAGCGATGCCGAGTTCAACGACCATCGGCATGCCGTAGGTGGCCGACGTGGCGGCGAAGAACAGGCCGTTTTCCATCGACAGGAAGCCGATCACCTGTGGCACCGCCTTGGCGCGGGTGATCATCATCAGGAACGAGAGCAGCACGCAGGCCAGCGCGATGCCGAGCGTGCCGCGGGCGATGCTGGTCGACAGCCTGGAGATCGGTAGCGCCAGGTCGAAGGCGAAAATGACCAGCGCGATGCCGACGATCATCGTCGTCGGGATGTTGATCAGCGTTTCAATATCCCAGCGCACGTTGAGGCGATTGATCACCCGGTGCAGCAGCAAGGGGATCAGGATGACCTTGACCACCAGGGTGATGCCGGCCGACAGGTAGAGGTGCGGCTGCTCAGTCGCGTAGCCGACCACCAGCGTCGCCGCGACAAGCGTTGCGCCCTGCGCGGTGAACAGGTGAATCAGCGACAGAATCCGCCGCTGCGAGATCATCGCAAAGGCGAGGATCAGGAGCATTGACGCCAGCAGATTGATCAGTTGGGCGACGAATTCACTCATCTCACGGCCGTACCAGGATGTGCACCAACATGCCGATCACCGCCAGCAGGAACGCGGTGGCGAGAAATTCCGGGACGCGAAAGATGCGCATCTTGGCGCTGAGCGTCTCGAGTAGCGCCAGCAGAGCGCCGCCGATCGCCAGCTTCAGGATCAGCGCCGGCATCGCCAGCAGCAGCGCCAGCGGCGCCTGCGCCTCGGCGACGCCCCAGGGGAAGAACAGCGCCAGCCCGATGCACGAGTAGGCGAAGAGCTTCAGGCTCGCGGCCCATTCGAGCAGCGCCAGATGGCGGCCCGAATACTCGAGGATCAAGGCTTCGTGAATCATTGTCAGTTCGAGGTGCGTCGCCGGGTTGTCCACCGGCACGCGGGCGTTTTCGGCCAGCGACACCATGGTGAAGGCGACGCCGGCAAAAGCCAGACTCGGATAGATCGCCAGATCGCGGTGCGCCAGTGTCTCGACGATGGTCGTCAGCGACGTTGATTTCGAGATCAGCGATGCCGAAAACAGGACCATCAGCAGCGCCGGCTCGGCGAGAAAGCCGATCAGCATTTCACGTCGCGCGCCCAGCGTGCCAAAAGAAGTACCGACATCCATGGCCGCCAGCGAAATGAATACCCGCGCCAGTCCGAGCAGGCCCACCAGGGCAATGGCGTCTGCCGCCGGCGACAGCGGCAGGTCGGTCGATAAGGTCGGGACGATTGCGCAGGCCAGCGCCATGCAGCCGAAAACGATGTACGGAGCGCCGCGGAACAGCGGCGAAGCGTGCTCGGCAAGCACCGACTCCTTGTTGAACAGTTTGTGCAGCATGCGGTATGGCTGCAGCAAGCTCGGCGCCGAACGGTTCTGCAGCCAGGCGCGCCATTGATTGATCCAGCCGCTGAGCAAGGGCGCCAAAAGCAGCGCCAGGACGATCTCCAGCAGTTGCGAGAAGACGCCGAGCCAGGTCATAGCTCGACCACCAGCAGCACGGCGATCAGGGTCACGAAGCTGTACAGCAGGTAGACCGCAATCCGTCCCTGTTGCAACAGACCGATGAGCCGTGCCAGGCGCTCAACGGCGGCAGCCAGCGGCAGGTAAAGCCAGTGCCAGAAGGGGTCGGTGACACTGACGCGATAGCGCGGCCTGGCATCGAAAGCCGTCGGCAGCTCGCGCTCCCAGCGGAAGAAGGGCTCGAAGATTTGCCGAATCGGTTGTCCGAAACCTTCGGCGGTATCCTGCATACGCGCGTTCTGCCAGGGGAAGCCGCAGTCCCAGGGCGCCGCGCGCCGCACGCGGCCGTGATAGAAGAGGCGCACCAGCAGGAAGGCGAGCGCGAAGCTGGCCGCGACACCGAGCAGGAAAATCGTTGGCCCGTAGCTCGCGCGCTCGATCGCCACCGGCGCCAACAGCCAGCTGCTGCCGCCGACCGTCCTGGCCAGGCCCGAGCCCACCAGCAGCTGCGTCACCGGATCGATGAGGGCGATGAACTGCACCGGAAACAGTCCGAGCGCAATGCAGCCGGTGACCAGCCAGGCCATGCCGATACGCTCCCAGCGTCCGGCATCATGCGCCTGCGCCAGCTTCTCCTCGCGTGGCTGGCCGAGGAAAATGATGCCGAAGAACTTGACCATGGTGTAGCCGGCAAGCGCGGCGACCAGCGCGATCAGGGCGGCGACCACGGGAATCAGCATATTGAGGAATGAACTCGGCAAATCCGGCGCGAACAGGAAGCTCTGCAGCAGCAGCCACTCGGAGACAAAGCCGCCAAAGGGCGGCAAGCCGGCGCTGGCCAGAACACCAATCAGCATGGCCCAGGCCACCCAGGGCATGGTGCGGATCAAACCACCGAGCTTGCCGAGGTTGCGTTCGCGGGTGGCGTGCAGGACCGCGCCGGTGCCGACAAAGAGTAGCCCCTTGAAAAAAGCATGACTGGCCACGTGGTAGAGCACTGCGGTCAACGCCAGGGCTGCCATCAGCGGCATTCCCTGCGTAGAGAACAATACCGCCAGGCCGATGCCCGTGAATAGCAGACCAATATTTTCAATCGATGAGTAGGCCAGCAGGCGTTTCATATCGACCTGCACCGCGGCGAAGACGACACCGAACAGCGCGGTCGACAAACCGACCGCCAGCAGCACCAGACTCCACCACCACAGCGGTGTGCCGAGGAGATCGAATACGACCCGCAGCACGCCATAAATGGCGGTCTTCAACATGACCCCGCTCATCAGCGCGGAAACTGGCGACGGCGCCGCCGGATGTGCCTCGGGAAGCCATACGTGCAGCGGTACGATGCCCGCCTTGGCGCCGAAACCGAACAGTGCCAGCAGGAAGGCGATCGACGCCCGGTTGGGCAAAATCTCCTGCGAGCGCATGTTGGCAAAAGTGTAGTCGCCGGTATCCGCCTGCAGGATGCCGAAGCACAACAGGATGCCGAGAGCGCCGACATGCGCGATCAGCAGGTAGAGGTAGCCTGCGCGCTGGATCTCGACGATGCGGTGGTTGGCGGTGACCAGGAAGAAAGACGACAGGGCCATCGTTTCCCACATCACCATGAATGCGTAGGCGTCGTCAGCGAGAACGACAAGGACCATGCTCGCCAGAAAGATATGGTATTCGAGCGCCAACAAGCCGGGCGGCGTGCCTTCGCCCTTGCGAAAGTAGCCGGCCGCGAACGCCGACACCCCGGCTGCAACGCCACCAATGATCATCAGGAAGAACGCCGACAGGCTGTCGAGGCGAAAATGGAAGGGCAGACCTGGCAGCCCGAGGGGCAGCACCGCCACCTCCGGCGAGCTGACGATCGCGCTCAGAGCGACGCCGAACAAGAGCAGGCCGAAGGCCCCGCCGGCGGGAAACAGCACTCTCGCCACCAGCGCCAGGCGGTGCAAGGCGAAGACCCCTGCGCCGCCAATCAGCAGCCACGCCGCAACAACCAGCAGGACCCAGTCCAGATGCACCCAGCTGCTCGGATCGAGGAAGGCACCCGTGCTGATCACTGGCAACTGGCACCCCGTAGTTCCTCGCCGGCCGCGCTTGCGTAGCCGGGTTCACGAGCGATGCTTACGCATTCGTGGCAAGTCAGCGCGTCTCGACCACCACCGATAGGGAACAACATACCGCCCAGAGCTCCAGAAAACGCCTCGGGAAGGGGCGAAAAATGGCGTGCGTGAAGACTGTTGCGAGCTTGGCCAGAGCAGCCCGCGGCAACAGATTTTTCTGTTATTGTGTGCGTCAAGCGCCAATTATATGCGCTGCCAAAACGATGTCCATGATAATTTAACGCACACCAAATGTCCGATATGGAAAACCGAACCGCACGCTTGACGATTCTCGTCGACCCCGTCAAGAAACGAATCTTCGAAGAAATCTGCACGGCCCACGATCTGACGCCGTCGCAGGTGGTCAGGAAGCTAATCCGCCAATACATCATTGAAAACGCGGGTGACCGCGAACTTCCAGAGTGGCTGAAGGGATGAGCGTCAGCCGGCGCGAGGGTCGCCCTGATCGCGGTCGAGCATTACGGCACGGGGTTAGCCGCCGGGGTAACTTCTCGCCCCCACGGGTCGCCTCGGAATGCGATTCTTCTGCGCTGGTCTGCCTCGGACAGGCCTTCTGACGCTGGCAACGAGGGCGCCAATGAGCAGCGTCGCGCGCTGCGCGCGATTTCAGCTCTTGCTGAAGAGCTCGCGCAGGCTGCGCATGTAGACGGCGGCTGCCGCGCTGCCCTCGGCGGCTGCCCACGGCGCGCGCTCGGCTTCGTCGAGTGGCAGGTAGGGGCCGGCCTTGGCTTCGAGCATCACCGTGCCGGCGGTCAGCGCCAGCACGGTGTGATAGACGCCGTGCGGAATGTCGACGCCGCAGACACCGCCCTGCGGGCGCAATTCGACGCTCTGCGCGACGGCGCCGAAGTCGTCGAAAAAGACTACACCGAGGCGGCCGCGAACGACGATCATCGTCTCGCCCTTGTTGGCGTCGAGGTGACGATGCGGCAGCAGGTACGAGCCGGGCTCGATGGCGTTGAGCAGACGGTGTGCGACCGCCGCGTCGGTGGCGTGGAAATTGTGGTTCTTGCGCAGGCGCGGGTTGCTGCGCGCTGCGTCGCTGACCGCGTCGAGCAAGGCCCGATCGATCAACACGGGCGCTTCGGAAGTCTTCATTGGCTTGGCTGTGGTGAGTTGGCTGAATGCTTGAATGTTTGAATGTTTGACTGCGCTGAATCGGCTCAGGGGTAATCGACGCTGACGTTGTCGCTGCTCAGCCAGTCGCTCAGCGCCTTCAGCAGGTCGTCTTCGAGGCGTACCCGGTTGGCTTCGCCGAACAGTAGCTCGCAGACCGCTTCGCCGTTACGGTAAGTGATGCGCACCGGGCAGGTGCCCGGCGTATACGGCTCGAGCAGCGTGCGCAGGCGCTGGGCGGCGAGGCGGGCGTTGGCGCCGCTGGCCTGGCCGTTCAGCGACAGGCGCAGATGGCGGGCAAAACGGCCGCGCGCGTCGGCCAGTGTCAGCAGTTGATCGGCGACGATTTTCAGCCGGCCTTCGCCGGCAAAATCGTCGCGCTGGACGCGGCCTTCGACGATCAGCACCTCGTCTTCCCTGATCTTGGCGCGTTGGGCTTCGAGCAGCTCGTTATAGACCGCGACTTCGAGCGAACTGGTGCCGTCGTCGAGCTGGATGAACGCCATCTTGCCGCGGCTGGTGAGCTTGGTACGCACGCTGACGACCAGGCCGGCGAGGAACTGGGCTTCCTTGCGGGCCTCCAGCGCTGCCAGCGGCTTGCGCGCAAAACGCGACACTTCGGCCTGCAGCTCGTGAAAGGGGTGGCCGGAAAAGTAGAAGCCGAGCGCCAGCTTTTCGGCGTTGAGCTTCTGCCTTTCGCTCCACCGAGGGACTTCGACGTAGCGCGGTTGGTGCTCGCTGCGATCGTCGCCGGCCGCGTCGAGGACGTCGAACAGGCTGACCTGCATGGCGTTGCGCTCGGTCTGCTCGGCGGCTTCGATGGCCAGGCTGACCGACGCCAGCAGTCGCGCCCGATGGTCGTCGAGCGAGTCGAAGGCGCCGGCACGAATCAGCGCTTCGATCGTTCGCCGATTGACCATCCGTTTGTCGGAACGCCGACAGAAATCGAACAGGTCGGTAAACGCGCCGCCTTGCTGGCGAGCTTTCAGGATGGTATTGACCGCCTGTTCGCCGGTGCCCTTGATCGCCCCGAGACCGTAACGGAGAGTGCGTCTATCGACCGGCGTGAAACGGTATTCCGAGGTATTGACGTCGGGGCCGAGGATCTGCAGGCCGTTGCCGAGAGCGTCGTCGTGCACAAATTTGACGCTGTCGGTATTGTCCATGTCCGACGACAGCGTCGCCGCCATGAAGGCCGCGCAATGGTGCGCCTTCAGCCAGGCGGTATGGTAGGTGATGACGGCGTAGGCGGCGGTGTGCGACTTGTTGAAACCGTATTCGGCGAACTTCTCCATCAGATCGAAGAGCTGCATCGCCAGCTTTTCGTCGTAGCCCTTGGTCTTCGCTCCGTCGCGCATCAGGTCGCGATGCAGCGCCATGTCTTCGGCCTTCTTCTTGCCCATCGCGCGGCGCAGCAGGTCGGCGGCGCCAAGCGTATAGCCGCCGATGATCTGCGCGATCTGCATCACCTGTTCCTGATAGACGATGACCCCGTAGGTCGGCTCCAGGCAGGCCTTCAGGTCATCGATGAAGTAGTCGATCTTCTGCTGGCCTTTCTTGCGCAGGATGAAGTCGTCGACCATTCCCGAACCGAGCGGACCGGGTCGGTAGAGCGCCAGCACGGCGATGATGTCTTCGAAGCGGTCCGGCGCGAGCTTCCTGACCAGCTTTTTCATGCCCTCCGATTCGACCTGGAAAATCGCCGTGGTGTTGCCGTCCTTGAGGATCTGGTAGGCCTTCGGGTCGTCGAAGGGAAGCTTCGCCAGATCGGGGCGTTGGCCGCTGAGCTGCTCGACGTACTTGAGCGCCAGTTCGATGATCGTCAGGTTGCGCAGGCCGAGGAAGTCGAACTTCACCAGGCCGACCTTCTCGACGTCGTCCTTGTCGTATTGCGAAACCACCGAGCCGCCACCGTCGGCCGAATAGACCGGGCAGAAGTCGGTCAGTTTGCCGGGCGCAATCAGCACGCCACCGGCGTGCATGCCGACGTTGCGGGTCAGGTCTTCAAGGCGGGCGGCGAGCTCGAAGAGGTCCCTGACCTCCTCCTCGTCGTCTATCCGGGCCTGTAGTTGCGGTTCGGCGAGCAGCGCCTTGGCCAGCGACAGCGGTTTGTTGGTCTCGACGGGGATCAGCTTGGCGAGCTGGTCGCAGAAGTTGTACGGCAGATCGAGCACGCGGCCGACGTCACGGATCACCGCTTTCGACGACATGGTCCCGAAAGTAACGATCTGCGAGACCGCCGCCGGCCCGTACTTGTCGCGCACGTACTCGATCACTCGCCAGCGGTTGTCCTGGCAGAAGTCGATATCGAAGTCGGGCATCGACACCCGCTCGGGGTTGAGGAAGCGCTCGAAGAGCAGCGCGTAGCGCAGCGGGTCGAGGTCGGTGATTCCGAGCGCATAAGCGACCACCGAGCCGGCGCCCGAGCCACGCCCCGGCCCGACCGGGCAGCCGTTGTGGCGCGCCCAGTTGATGAAATCGGCGACGATCAGGAAGTAGCCGGGGAATCCCATCTGCACGACGGTGTCGGTTTCGAGCTGCAGGCGGGCATCGTAGGGCGGCCGTTGCGTCGCGCGTTCGGCGGCGTCGGGAAATAGCTGCTGCAGGCGGATCTCGAGGCCGGCGACGGCCTGCTGGCGGAGAAAATCGGCCAGCGTCATGCCTGGCGGAGTCGGGAAGTCGGGCAGGTAGCTCTTGCCGAGGGTGATCTCGAGATTGCAGCGCTTGGCGATCTCGACCGAGTTTTCGAGCGCTGTCGGCAGGTCGGAAAACAGTTCGAGCATCTCGTCGGTCGACTTGAAGTACTGCTCCTCGGTGTACAAGCGCGGCCGCCGGACGTCGCCGAGCATATAGCCTTCGGCAATGCACACGCGCGCCTCGTGCGCCTTGAAATCGTCGCGTTCGAGAAACTGGATCGGATGCGTGGCGACCAGCGGCAACTGCAGCTCGGCGGCGAGCTCGGCCGTGGTGTTGACCAGGAATTCTTGCTGCGGCTGCCCGTAGCGCTGGATTTCCAGGTAGAAAGCGTCCGGGAACAAGGCCTGCCAGCGCTCTGCGCAGCGCGTCGCCTGCTCGAGCTTGCCCTGCAGCAGCGCTTCGCCGACGTCGCCAGCCGCGCCGCCAGACAGTGCGATCAGGCCGTCGACGCCGACTTCGTGCAACATCCGGTGGCTGATCTCGGCGCGTCCCCGTAGCCGCGGCGCCAGGTAGGCGCGCGACAGCAGCTCGCAGAGTTGCAGGTAGCCTTGCTTCGAGCGTACCAGCAGCAGCAGGCGGTGCGGACGATCAGGGTCGCTTTCGTTGGCGATGAACGCATCGCAGCCGAGCACCGGCTTGATCCCCTGATAGCGCGCGGCCGAGTAAAACTTGACCAGACCGAAGACGTTGGCCAGGTCGGTGAGCGCCAGCGCCGGCATCCCGTAACGGTCGGCGCGGCCGACCGCATCGCCAAGACGAACGATCCCGTCGGTGACCGAGTACTCGCTGTGCAGGCGCAGGTGGATGAACGGCGTTTCAGGCATCCCGCCATTTTACCCCGGCGCGGTCGCCCGAAGGCGGCGCTTGCCGCCTAGCTCTGGTCTACCCAATCAATGATCGGCTGCCACTGTTCGAGGTCCTTGGCCGCGCGCGCCGGCGAAAGGTCGAATATCGTCATGCCGTTGAGCGTCGTCTGCACGTAGAGCTGCGTGTTGCGCAGATAGGTCAGCACCGGCAGATCGAACTTCTCGAAGAAGCGCTCGAGTTCGGCCGCCGCACGCGTCCGTGGATCGACCCGCATGCCGACGACGGCGACGAAGGCGTGTTCGTCGCGGACCGCTTTCTCGGCCAGCAGGGCCTCGAGGAAATGGCGCGTCGCGAGCATGTCGAAGAGCGACGCCTGCACCGGCACGAGAACCCGGTTGACGTGCTTGACGACGTTGTCGAGCGCTTTGCCGTGCAGCGCAGCCGGCGTGTCGAGGACGACGTGCGTGGTGCCCTTAGGCGGTCGCGCGGTCTTGCCGGGCTCGATATCCCAACTGCGAATGGTTGGCAGCAGCTTGGGCCGCAAGCGCAGCCACTCGCGCGACGACTGCTGGCGATCGACGTCGCCGAGCATCACCCGACAGCCGCTGCGCGCAAGATGGCCGGCGAGATTGATGGCCAGCGTCGATTTACCTGCACCACCCTTTGGATTGGCAATCAGGAAGGATTTCATGCGTTCTTGTCCTTGTCATGGGTCGTGTTCAGGCGTTGCAGCTTGTCGCGAACCAGGTTGATGTGCTCGCGCAGAGTGTAAAGCAGATCGGTATAGCTCAGCGGGATATTGCGTGAGTTGGCGTCGTCCTCGATGCGGTCGATGCGACGCACGTACTCGTCATGACGCGTCGGCTGGTAATCCTTGCGCAGCTCGTTTTCGAGGAACTTCAGATCGCCGTAGCACCGGAAGATCCGCGAGCGCACGCGCCAGCTGTAGAGCGCCGGTGCGAACTTCAGCAACGGCAGCGACAGCATCACCAGCGGCAGCACCATCACGAACAGGCGTTCGGCCAGGACCGCCAGCCAGAACGGCAGGTAGCGTTGCAGAAACGGCGGGCCGGACTGGTAATAACGCCTGGCGTCCGGCGAAAGCACCAGACTCTGGTCCTTGTACGCCGGAAACTCGCCGGCGTACTGGAAGAAGCCGCTCTTGCCGTTGACCTCGGTCATTGCCTGCAGCAGCAGGTTGGCGAGTGCCGGATGCAGGTCGTCGCGAACGACGACGTTGGCGGTCGTCGCCAGCAGCACGGTATCGCTCGGCGGTACTTCGCGCACCAGGTTGACGACGCCGCGTGGCAGGACGATCTTCGACAGAAACGGCAACAGCCGCAGATAGGCGTCGGCCTGGCTGAAGCTGGCGACGTGCAGTTCGGGCGAACGCAACAGCACCTGCACGACTGGCGCTTCCTGCGCGGCGACGACGAAAACCGCGTCGATCTGACCCTGCTGCAGCGCTTCGGCCGCCTCCAGGCCGCCGATCGGCAACAGCGTCGGGCTGTCGGGCGGGATTTCGTTGGCGGCGAGCAGCTGCAGCGCTAGTCCGCGAGTGCCGCTGCCAGCGGCACCGATGGCAATCCGCTGGCCGGCCAGCTGGTGCAGCCGGGTGATCGGTTGCGGGCCGCGATAGAAGACCCACACCGGTTCGTAGGAAACGCTGCCCAGCGAGCGCAGGTGCGTCGATTCGGGATCGGCCGCCGGCGGTACGATGCCGCCCTGCACGAAGGCGACGTCGGCGTCACCGTGGTCCAGCCGTTGCAGGTTCTCGATCGACCCCGCCGACGTCAGGATCTCGAGGGTGATGCCCTTGGCCGCCAGCAATGGCGCGTAACGTTGCGCGTAGGAATGGTAGGCGCCGGCTGCGTCGCCGGTGCTGATCCTTAGCCGGCGCGGCGGCTCGGGTTCGACGAACTGATAGGCGACGATCAGGCCGATCGCCGTGATCACTACGATCGGCCAGGCGGTGGCCAGCAGGTAGCGGACGGCGACCAGGCGGGCGCGCAAGCGCTCCATCAAGGCAGCATGATCGTCGATCCGGTGAGCTTGCGTCCGGCCAGGTCATGGTGGGCAGCGGCCACTTCGCGCAGTGGGTAAGTCTGGTTGATCTCGATCCTGACCGTGCCGGCCGCGACGACGTCGAACAGTTCGGCGCTCAGCGCCAGCAGGTCGGCACGCTTCGTCGTGTAATGCATCAGCGTTGGCCGGGTCAGGAACAGCGAGCCCTTCTGCGACAGCAGCAGCGGGTCGAAGGGCGGCACCGGGCCCGACGCGTTGCCCAGACAGACCAGCATGCCGCAGGTCCGCAGGCTGTCGAGCGAACCGGCAAAGGTGTCCTTGCCAACGCCGTCGTAGACCACCGCGACGCCCTCGCCGCCGGTGATTTCGCGAACGCGCGCGGCGAAGTCCTGGCGCGTGTAGTCGATCACGTGGTCGCAGCCGTGCGCCTGCGCCAGCGCCGCCTTGGCCGCGTTGGAGACGGTGCCGATCACCGTCGCGCCGAGCGCCTTGGCCCACTGGCAGGCGATCAGCCCGACGCCGCCGGCGACGGCGTGGATCAGCACCGTGTCGCCGGCCTGCACGCGGTACGTTCGGCGCAGCAGATAAGCGCTGGTCAAGCCCTGCAGCATCATCGCCGCGGCGGTGCGCGCGCTGATTGCCGCGGGCAGTTTGAGCAGGCGGTGCGCCGGCAGGCAGCGCAGCTCGCTGTAGGCGCCGACCGGCCCCCCCGCGTAAGCGACGCGGTCGCCGACCTGCACTTCGCTGACGTCCTCACCAACCGCTTCGACGACGCCCGCCGCTTCGAGGCCGAGGCCGCTCGGCAGCGGTAGCGGATAAAGGCCGCTGCGATGGTAGATGTCGATGAAGTTGAGACCGACCGCCTGGTGACGAACACGCGCCTCGCCGGGCGCCGGGTCGCCGACTTCGACTTCCTCCCAGTGCATCGTTTCGGGCCCGCCGGTGTGGTGTATACGAATGGCAAACGGCATGACGATCTCCTTCAATGGTGCAACGTGACAGTCTAGTGCGGCGCCCGCTTTTTGAGCAAGCGCAAAAAGAGCCGCTCTGGAGGTCACTTACGGGACCAGCCAACACGCTCGTCCACAGACTTATCCACAGCAATGGTGGGTAATCCAGCCGCAGCCGACCGCGAGCAGCCGGAAACGGCCCGGGTGATGGCTCAGGCGGGCGTTAGCTTGGCGTACTCGAGGGCCAGCCATTTCATGCCGCCGGCGCCGAAATTGACCTGCACGCGCGCTTCGCTACCGCTGCCTTCGGCGGCGACGATCACCCCCACGCCGAAACGCGCGTGCCGGACGCTCTGGCCGATGCGCAGGCCGTTGGCCGCTGCCTGCGGCTGTTGCCAGCCGGCAGCGGCCGCAGGCCGGGTCGGCGCGGCCGGGGCGTTGGCGGCACCGCCACTGACCTTGCGCAGCAGTTCCACCGGTAGCTCGTCGAGAAAGCTCGACGGCAGGCAGTAGCGCGTCTGGCCGTGCAGCATGCGCGTCTGCGCGTGCGTCAGGTACAGGCGCTGCCGCGCGCGCGTGACGGCGACGTACATCAGCCGTCGTTCCTCCTCGAGGCCGTCGCGTTCCTGCGCGGCGTTCTCGTGCGGGAAAAGGCCCTGCTCGAGGCCGGTAATGAAGACTACGTCGAACTCCAGGCCCTTGGCGGCATGGACGGTCATCAACTGGACGGCTTCCTGGCCCTCGCCGGCCTGGTGCTCGCCGGCCTCGAGCGAAGCGTGCGCCAGGAAAGACGCCAGTGGGCCACCATCGGCGACCGTTTCGCCGCCGGCCAGCGGCGGCTCGTCGTCGTGCAGGAAGCTGGTCGCCGCGTTGATCAGTTCGTCGAGGTTCTCGAGTCGATCCTGGCCTTCCTTGTCGGCCAGATAGTGTTGGCGAAGACCGCTTTGCTCGACGATCCGGTCGATCACCTCGGGCAAGGCGAGTTCCTTCGCTTCGCTGCGCAGCGTCTCGATCAGCCGGACGAATCGGCCGACCGCCGCGCCGCTCTTGCCGGCCAGACTGGCGGCGGCGTTATAGAGGCTGCAATTGCTGCGCTGCGCCGCTTCCTGCAGCGCTTCGACGCTACGGCTGCCGATGCCGCGCGTCGGAAAATTGACCACCCGCGCGAAAGCGGTATCGTCGTCGGGGTTGGCGAGCAGGCGCAGGTAGGCGAGCGCGTGCTTGATCTCCTGGCGATCGAAGAAGCGCAGGCCGCCATGCACGCGGTACGGCACGCCAAGCCTGAACAGCTCGTGTTCGAGGACGCGCGACTGCGCGTTCGAGCGATAGAGCAGCGCGACCTGCTGGCGCGACACGCCCGCGCGCAGCAACTCGGAAATCTCCTCGACGACGAAGCGCGCCTCGGCGATGTCCGAATAGCCCTCGAAAACACGGATCGGCTCGCCGGCGCCGGCTTCGGTCCATAGCGTCTTGCCGAGGCGGCCGCGGTTCTGCTTGATCAGCGCGTTGGCGGCGTCAAGGATGTTGCCGTGCGAGCGGTAGTTCTGCTCCAGGCGAATGACGTTCGCCAGCTCGAACTCGCGCTGCAGGTCGCGCATGTTGCCGATCTCGGCGCCGCGAAAGGCGTAGATCGACTGGTCGTCGTCGCCGACCGCGAAGAGGTAGGCGCCAGTGCCTGCTGAACTGGCGCGGCCGTGGCCGGCGAGCAGCTTCAGCCAGGCGTACTGCAGGCGGTTGGTGTCCTGGAATTCGTCGACCAGGATGTGCCGGAAGCGGGCCTGATAGTGCTCGCGCAAGGGCTCGTTGCGTTGCAGCAGCTCGTACGAACGCAGCAGCAGCTCGGCGAAGTCGAGCACGCCTTCGCGCTGGCACTGCCCCTCGTATTCGGTGTACAGCTCGACGCGGCGGCCGGTGTAGCTGTCGTAAGCCTCGGCCTGCGCGGCGCGAATCCCCTGTTCCTTGTGCGCGTTGATGAAGTGCATCAGCTCGCGCGGCGGATATTTCTCGTCGTCGATGTTGAGGTTTTTCAGCAGGCGTTTGATCGCTGACAGCTGGTCGGCCGAATCGAGAATCTGGAACTGCGCCGACAGCCCGGCCTCGCGGTAATGCGCGCGCAGGAAACGGTTGCACAGCCCGTGAAAGGTGCCGATCCACATGCTGCGAGTGTTGATCGGCAGCAGCGCCGCCAGGCGCGCCTGCATCTCCTTCGCCGCCTTGTTGGTGAAGGTCACCGCCAGGATGCCCTGCGGCCCGACCTGTGCGGTCGAGATCAACCACGCGATGCGGGTGGTCAGCACCCGCGTCTTGCCGCTGCCGGCGCCAGCGAGGATCAGCGCGTGCTGTGGCGGTAGCGTGACGGCAGCGAGCTGCGGCGGATTGAGGTGGGCGAGTAGATCGGACATGGCACGGGGCTTCCTGGCGAGGCAGGCCCGATTATAGCCGCCGCGCCCAAGCCGCCGATCGTCAGCGATCGGCGGCGCCCGGGCGCCGCCGAATTTGGCCCTTCGCCGTTCACACGCGGAAGCCGTTGCAGACGCGTTCGAGGCCTCGCGACATTTCTTCCAGACTGCTGACGTTCCTGGCGATCTCGGCCTGTGAGTAAGCGTTTTGCTCGGCCATCCGGGCGACCTGCTCGACGCTCAAGGCGATCGTCGTGCTCGCCAGTCGCTGCTCCTCGACGGCGCCGGTGATCTCGCTGACCTCGGCCGCGACATGGCCGAGATTCTCTTTGACCATCGCCATCGCCGCGTAAGCCTTGTCGGCCTGGGCGACGCTCTGGGTGACCGCCGCCAGGCTCGCCGCCATGCCCCGTGCGGCCTCGTCCGAGCGATCGCCGATGGCGTCGACCATCGTCGAGATTTCCTGCGTCGATCGCGTCGTACGCTCGGCCAGCTTGCGGACTTCGTCGGCCACCACCGCGAAGCCGCGTCCCTGCTCACCCGCACGAGCCGCTTCGATGGCCGCGTTGAGTGCCAGCAGATTGGTCTGGTCGGCGATCTCTCGGATGGTGTCGACAATGCTCGTGATCCGCCGCGCCTCGTCGCCGAGCGCGCCGATCACCTGCCCGGCGATGTGCACGGAATCGGCGACGCGGCCGATCTCGGTGGTCATCGCGTGCACCTCGTCGCCGCCGCGCAAGGCGAGTTCCGCGGCCTCGTCGGTGCGGTTCCGGACCTTGTTCGCGAAATCGGCGACCTGCGTGATGCTCGCCGCCGTTTCTTCGACCGAGGCCGCCATTGAGGCGGCGGCGTCGGTCTGCGTTCGCGAGCTCTCGACAACCCGGCCGGCCTCGGCGGTCAGCCGCTCGGCAGCGCCCAGCACCTGGCTGGAACTGCCACGGATGCTGCGCACCGTCGTGGCCAGTCCCTGCTGCATGATTTTCATGTGTGCCAGCAGGCTGCGTTGGTCGTTGGCGTCGACCCGGACTTCTCCGGTCAGATCGCCCGCCGCGACCTGCGCCGCGACTTCGCCCGCGTAGGCCGGTTCACCGCCCAGCAGCTTCATCAGAACGCGGTACACCAGCAGATGCGAGGCGACCACGAAGAGCAGCGCCAGCGCGCCGACCCCCATGCTCGATTGCAACATCCAGTGGCGCGTTTCGGCCTGCGCCGCGTCGCTCCGTTCGCCGAACGCCTGCAGCTCGCCGGCCAGACTGTCAAGCTGTTTGGTCACCTGCTCGGCCGAACTGTCGAAGCCATCAGCGCCCTTCATCATCGCGTTGCCTGCCTCGCGCCCCTGGTCGATGTAGGTACGCGCCATCGCTTCGCCGGTCTCGTAGAGCTTCCCGACCGCCGCCTTGAGCGCCTTGACCGGCGCCTGCCGGTCGGGCAGCAGGCTGGCCAGGCGGTCGAGCTGGGCCAGCGCCAGGTCACGCTGGTGGGCGGCGTCGGCGAATTCGGGTTCGCCAACGGCGGCCGCGTCGGTCAGATACTGCTGGATCTGCACGACGTGGAAGCGGGTGTCCTTGAACGCCTGGATACCCTGCTGGGCGATCGCCGCATGGCCTACGGCGGCCTTCAACAGGACGTTGCTGTTCCAGATGATGGCGTTGCCAAGCGCCAACAGCGCGCAGAGAACCAGCGCTGATACGGCGAGCAGTCGCTTGATGGTCAACCCGGCCATGATTTCAGTCACCTTTCTTCTTGCTTGTTGTCGGAACCGGCTGGCGTCGATCGGGAAGCTGACGCCCGCTCTGTTTATTGCCTGGGCATTATCCATGGCGCGCGTATTTTAGCTGTTAAAACAGGCCCGAAGGAAGTGTCTCGAAAGAGCTCCCGGGCACGCCATGCGAGGCCCGCGGCCGTCGCTGCTGGTACCGAAAGAGTGTCTCCGGGTGATGATCTGCGCGGTCGCCGGCGTGCTCGACATAAGCGGCAATGGCCCACTGCCGCTGACCGCGCGGCAGCCGACAACGCCCGACAATTGCCGCTGGTGGCGGAGCGCGTTTGTCTTTGCTGCTCGCGCTGAATATACTCGGGCCGTAGTTCATCGACACCCCGCTGGCTGGCCGCCGTCGCTGGCCGGAAGTTCCAGGCTTTTTACCCTGGCCTGCTTCAGTTCGCCTGACTCGCTGGCTGCGCGCGCAAAGAGCAAGGCCGTGCCGCTGCCGAGCCACCGCATGGAGGGCATTCGCATGGCTTCAAGCACGCTGAGAGATAGTCCGTCTGACTGGTTCACGTGGCTTCATTGCTGCCGGCTGGCGGCGCTGCTGGTGTTGGCCCCTGGCCTTGGCGGCTGCGCTTCGACGACGCTCAACGTCGTCCAGAATGGGCAGCTGATTGAGGGCAGCGCCATCGCTGGCGTCGACGTCGTACACCGGGGCGTGCGGATGCAGCCGCAGCACCGTATGGCGCTGGAGGTCGGTGATGAAATCGAGACCGACGCGCAATCGACCGTCGTCCTGAGTTTCGCCGACGGCGCGCGGGTCTACGTGCAGCCCGCCACGCACGTTCGCCTGGGATCGATCTTCGTCTTCTTCGGCGAGGTGCTGGTCAAGGTCAAAGGCTATTTCAAGGTCCAGACCGAGTACGCCACCGCCGCTTCGGAAGGCACCGAGTACCTGGTTCGCGTCGACCCCGAGCAGCGCGTCAGGGTCGTCGCTGCCGAGGACAGCGTCGGCTTGACGTCGAACAGTGGGCGGTGGACCAGAACGTCGCTGGCCGTCGGACGCGCGGCGTCGATTGTTGGCGCCGGGCTGCTCGAAGTCGGGCCAGCGAATGCCGGCGAAGTCGAACAGATCCGCCGCCGGATCAGCGATCTCGACAAGCTGGTGCCGACGCCCAGCAACTTTGGCACGGCGGCGCTGGTCGGCGGCATATTTGCCATCGGCGTCGGCACGGCCAGTAGCAGAGGGTCGCACGATAGTTATGACGACGTTCGGCAACCGCCGTCGGAACCAGCACCGCGAGGACGAGTGCCACAACCCCTGCCGAAAGAGCAGAAATGAGCGATCGACGGCAGCTGCCGCGGCGTTGCCCGGATCAGCACCACGATCCAGCCTGGCGTCCTTGCTTGGGTTCGCTGCGGCCAGGCTGAGCGGCGGCGCCTGACCCGTGCGGCACGACCCGCCGAGGCTGTTCATCAGCTATCGCCGCGAAGACAGCGTCGCTTACGCCGGGCGCCTGTACGACCACCTGAGCGCGCACTTGGGCCGCGAGCGGGTGTTCATGGATATCGGCCAGATCGCTCCGGGTGACGATTTCGTCGCTGTCCTCGAGGCGCGTATCAAGGCCAGCGAGGTGGTCATCGCGCTGATCGGCCCGGCCTGGCTGAGCGCGCATAACGAGCAGGGCCGACGTCTCGAGCAGGCCGACGACTTCGTTCGCTACGAACTCGCCGAGGCGCTCAAACAGCGCAAGCGAGTCATCCCGGTGCTGGTCGGCGGCGCGCGCATGCCCGACGTGAAGGAGCTGCCGGCGGCGCTTGGCGCGCTCGCCCGCCATCAGGCGCAGCCACTTGACGACACGCGCTTTCAGCTCGACCTCGACGCGCTGATTCGCAGCATCGAGCAGCGGCCATCCCTGCTCGGCCAGTTTGCGCAGCTGCTGAACAGCGAACGCTTGCGCAAGTGGCGGCGCTACAGCGTCGTCAGCGCCGCGCTGCTGATGCTCTTCCTGGCCTGGCTGCAGCTCTTCGACGCGCTCGGCGTCGATACGCGAATCGAGAGCTATACCATGGCGCTCGGTGACCTGGTCGCCAGCGTGCCGGTCAGCGAGCGCATCGTCATTGTCAGCTTTAACGAGAAATCCGAAGAGCGCCTGGGCAAGTTCGGTCCGCACTGGCGTCACGAACACGCGCGCGTCATCGACCGCCTGGTTGATGCCGGCGCCAAAGTGATCGTCTTCGACGTCTATTTCGAAAAACCGGCGGCGGCCGACGGCGAACTGATTGCCGCCGTCGAACGCGCGCGCCAGCATGGAACGTCAGTGATCGTCGGCGTCAATCGACTGATCGACGAGCAGCCGGCCGTGATTGCCGGGCTCGCCGGCAACAGCTGGGGAATGCTCTGCGTCGGTGGCCGGCTCGGCTATGCTGCGGTGGCGCCGCTGGCCGTTCGCAAAGCGGCCCCTGCCGGCGCCGGTGGTGATCGCATCACTGGCAAATTCGGCGCCATCGGCACGCTCGCCGTCGGCGCTACGACGCTGGCCGTGGACGAGCAGCGGCACGAGCTGACGGTCGTCAGTGAAGCCGGCAAGACGCTCTGGCGCGGGCCGCTACAAGCGCTGCCGGCGCGCGTCGGGCAAGCGGGGCAGGCGCGCAACGATTGCCCCTTGCTGAGCGCCGGCGACGAAGTCGCCGAGACGCTGATTCGCCTGGCGCCGCTGCCGGCCTGGCGAGCCGCACCGCAGCGCTACGATTACGAACAGCTCGCCGGGCCAGCGGCGACGATCGGCAGCGGCGAACTCGCCGGCAAGATCGTCCTGATTGGCGACGGCCGTGCGGGCAGCGACGAATTCCGCGTCCTGTACGGCATCGGCGCGGAACGACGCCACGGCGTCGAATTGCACGCCGACATCGTCAACAACCTGCTGCAGGGAATCCACGTTCGCCCGCTCGAGCCCTTGCTGCAGGGCCTGCTGATGGTCGGCATGGCCGCCGCCGGTGCCTGGCTGCGCGTCTTCAGGCCGGCGCTGCGCGCGCTGCCGCGGCGCCTGCTGGTCGCCGCCGCGCTGCTGCTCTACCTGGCGCTGACCGTCGTCGCCTATACGCAGTACGGCGTTCTGTTCAATACCGCTTACCACCTCGGGGCCTTCCTGCTGACGTACTGGCTGCTCGGCCGGCTCGGCAAGCTCGAGACCTGACGTCGCGGCGGACTGACGCGCCGCTGCTCCGGCGTCGGCAGCGTGGGCATGGCGGCCGCGCATTCTGTGGCAAGATGGCCCGATGCGCGCGCTTCAGCAACTCTCTACCGCCGACTGGCTGGCCCTGCTCGTCTTCCTGGCGTGCTGGACGGGTTACTCCTGGTTTTCCGAACACAGCCGCTGGGCGTGCAAGGGGCTGATCGGCAGCAGCCATTCGTACCGCGTCGAATGGGCGTACCGCATGCTCGAACGCGACGTTCGGGTGACCGACTCGACGCTGATCGGCAACCTGGTGAGCAGCGTTTCGTTCTACGCCAATACCACCATCTACATCATCGCCGGCCTGGTCGCCGCGCTCGGCGCGGCCGACCGCCTGCTCAGCTTTACCGCCGACCTGGCGTTCGCCGGAGCGGGCGGCCGGACGCTGCTGGAGATCAAGCTGCTGCTGGTGCTGGCGAGTTTCGTCTACGGCTACTTCAAGTTCACCTGGGCGCTGCGGCAGTTCAACCTGTTGTCGATCCTGGTCGGCGCGGCGCCGATCGGTCAGCGCGGCGACCCCGAGATTGAACCCTACGCACGGCGGATCGGCGGCCTCAACAACCTCGCCGGCGATGACTTCAATCGTGGTATCCGCGCTTATTACTTCGGTCTGGCGGCGTCTGGCTGGCTGCTCAATCCGATCGTTCTCGGGCTACTCTCGGTGATCATCCTGGTCGTCCTCTATCGCCGCGACTACCGCTCGGCAACGCTCGCCGTCCTGCGGCGCGAGTCGCAATGAGCAGCGACCGGCAGCTCGCCGGCGTCGGCTTCGGGCTGCTGGCGTATGGCATCTGGGGCTTCTTTCCGCTGTTCTTCCGACAGTTGTCGCAGCTCTCACCCATGGATGTGTTGAGCAATCGCGCCGTCTGGGCCTTCGTCCTGGTCGGTTTGCTGCTGACGCTGCGCCGGCAATGGCCAATGGTCGCCGCCGTTTTCGGCAACGGCCGGCATCTGGCGATGCTCGCCGTCGCCGCGCTGCTGATCGGCAGCAACTGGCTGGTCTTCCTGTGGGCCGTCGCCAACCAGCAGGTGATGGCGTCCAGCCTCGGCTACTTCCTGACGCCGCTGGTCAACGTCCTGCTCGGTCTGCTGGTGCTCAAGGAGCGCCTGAACCGCCTGGAGTGGTTTTCGGTCGCCCTGGCACTGCTGGCGATCGCCAATGAAGTCGTCGCCCTGGGCAGCTTGCCGTGGGTGTCGCTGGTCCTCGCCACTACTTTCGGCACCTACGGACTGGTGCGCAAGCAACTGCCCGTAGACGCCATCTCCAGCCTGTGGCTGGAAACCCTGGCGATGCTGCCGGCTTGCGGCCTGTACGCGTTGTGGCAGGCGCAGCACGCGCACGCGGTGTTCAGCGGTCACGACCTGCGGACGACGCTGTTGCTGATTAGCGCTGGCGCGATTACCGCGCTACCACTGATGGCCTTTGCCGCCGCCACGCAACGCCTCAAGCTGGTGACCGTCGGGATGCTGATGTACATCAATCCGACGCTGCAGTTGCTGACCGCGGTGTGGGTCTTCGGCGAGCCGATGAGCAGCGCTCGGCTGCTCAGCTTCGCGCTGATCTGGTTGGGCCTGCTGGTTTTCAGCTACAGTGCCTGGGGCAAATACCGGCGGCGAACGTAGGCCGCCGCGTCAGGGCGTCCGACACTTGTCAACCCTCGCCGAGCCAGCGGACAATCAGGCTACGTTCCGGAAACGGCACGCCGACCGGGCGGCTCGCAGCGAACACTGAATGCCGAGCGCTGCCGCTCGGCGGGAGATGCACCATGAACAGCAATCGATGCAAGACCCTGTTGGCTGCCGTGACCGTCGTCCTGGCGCCGCTGTGCTCGGCGAGCGTGCCGACGCCAGTCGTTGTGCAGTCGGTCGACTGCCGCCAGGCGACGACCAGCAGCATCGACGAACTGGTCTGCAAGGACCAGGAACTCGCCGCGCTCGACCGCCAGCTGGCCGGCGTTTTTGCCGAGGCGCAGCAGAAGGCGATCGACGAACACCCGCCGCGGCTGCCGGCGAGCCAACGGCGATGGCTGCGCGAGCGCAACGATTGCTGGAAGAGCACCACCCGGCGCGAGTGCGTCGACCACCGCTACCGTCTGCGCATCGCCGAGTTGCAGGCCAGGTATCGCCTGCTTCCGGGCAACGGCCCGATCAGCTATCGCTGCGCTGGCCGGCCGGCGAGCAAGGTCGTCGTAACCTTCTTCAAGACCGAGCCGCCGACACTGATCGCCCAACGCGGCGAGAAGACGTCGCTGATGTTCGTGCAGGCGAGCGCCAGCGGCGTCAAATACCAAAGTCAGAACGAGTCGTTCTGGGAACATCAGGGCGAGGCGACGATCGTCTGGGGCCGTGGCAGTCAAGCGCTGCGCTGCCGCCCGGGCCCTGAGTGATCCTGCGGCGCGCAGGTCCGCGCGTGCGGCTATCGCGGTAGCGCGGCCGACGTTGACTTTTGGTCAAGGAGAAAATGATGCGACAGCTCTGTTTCGTGCTCATGCCCTTTGGCAAGAAGCCCATTGCCTCGGGGACGACGGTCGATTTCGACGCTGTTTACCACGACTTGATCGCACCGGCGATCGAGGCCGCCGGCATGGAAGCGCTACGCGCCGACCAGGAGCTCAGCGGCGGCGTGATTCACAAGCCGATGTACGAGCGGCTGATTCTCTGCGATTTCGCCGTCGCCGACCTGACCGGTGCCAACGCCAACGTCTTCTACGAGCTCGGACTGCGTCACGGCGTTCGCCCGTCTACCACCGTCCTGCTTTACGCCGGCAGCGAGCGCATGCCTTTCGACGTCGCGCCTTTGCGTGCCTTGCCCTACCAGCTGGCGCCCGACGGCAAGCCGAGCGACGTCGAGGGTGCCTGCCAGGCACTGCGCAAGCTGCTCGAAGCCGCCAGGGCCGGCGCCGGCGGGGCGAGTACCGACAGTCCGGTATTCCAGTTGGTCGACGGCTACAGCGCGCCCGATATCGCTCGCCTGAAGACCGACGTATTCCGCGATCGCGCGCAGTATGCCGTCGCCGCCCGCCGGCAGCTGGCGGCCGCGCGTCGCCAGGGCAGCGCAGCGCTCGGCAAGGCCGTCGGCGAACTCGGCGAGCTCGGGGATCTCGAAGCCGGCGTGCTCATCGACATCTTCCTGTCGTATCGCGCGCTCAGCGACTGGCAGGCGATGGTCGACCTGGTGGCGCAGATGCCGGCGCCGCTGGCGCGGAGCGTCATGGTCCGCGAGCAGCTGGGCTTTGCCCTCAATCGTCTCAAGCGCCGCGACGAAGCCGAACAGCAGCTGCTCGAGCTGATCGGCGAGCGCGGCGCGAGCAGCGAAAGCAACGGCCTGCTCGGTCGCGTATATAAGGATCGCTGGGACGAGGCCTGCCAGGCCGCTGATGGGTTCGTCGCCGACGGCTGGCTGCGCAAGGCGATCGAGACCTATCTGCAGGGCTTCGAAGCCGATTGGCGCGACGCTTACCCGGGAATCAACGCGGTGACGCTGATGGAGCTGCAGAACCCACCCGACCCGCGCCGCCTTGAACTGCTGCCGGTCGTCGCTTATGCCGTCAAGCGGCGCCTGGCCAAGGGCACGCCGGACTACTGGGAGCACGCGACCTTGCTCGAACTGGCCGTTCTGCAAAAGGACGAGGTGGCGGCAAACAAGGCGGCCAGCGATGCCCTGGCGGCGATTCGCGAGAAATGGGAAGCGGCAACGACGGCGCGTAACCTGGCGCTGATTCGTGCCGCGCGCGCGACGCGCGGCGACGAAATGGCCTGGGCGACAGCGATCGAGCAGGCCCTCGACAAGCGCGCGGCCGACTGACCCGGCGCGCTGCCTGGCCAGCTACACCTGCCCGGCTTGCCTGGCGAGAAAGCGATCGAGTTGCGCGGCAAACGCCTGCCGGTCGCTGTGCCTGAAAGCCGCCGGACCGGAAATGTCGACGCCGCTGCCGCGCAGCTCTTCCATGAAGTCGCGCATGCGCAGGCGTTCGCTGATGTTCTCGGTGGTGTACAACTCGCCGCGCGGATTCAGCGCGTGCGCCTGCCTTTCGATGACCAGGGCGGCGAGCGGGATGTCGGCGGTGATGACCAGGTCGCCCGCCTGCAGCTCGTTCACGATGCGCTGGTCGGCGACGTCGAAACCCGACGGCACCTGCCGCGCGCGGATGTACGGCGACGGCGGCACGCGCAACATCTGATTGGCGACCAGCGTGGTCATGATCCGCGTTCGCTGGGCAGCGCGAAAGAGGATCTCCTTGATCACGCCGGGGCAGGCGTCGGCGTCGACCCAGATTTGCATGTGTTCTACCTCGATGAACACCGCCCGCTCAGCAAGACGGCGTGTTTTTGTGCGCTACTTGTCGCTGCCGAGCCGCGCCATGGCTTCGCCGTGCGTTTGTCCGGGTGCTGCCCGGTGCGCCGCGACATAGGTCAGCAGGGTGTCGTTGAGCGGCTTGCCGGCGACGGCAAAAGCACTCAGTGCCGCCAGCAGTTCGAGCGCCGTGGCCTTGATCTGCGCGGCGTCGTGCAGGTGGCCGACGTAGCGTCGGCAGCTGGCGAAAATCGCCGTTGGGTCGTTGCCGCTCAGCGCCAGTAGCAAAACAAGAAATTTCTTCATCGGACGAGGGGGGCTTCCGTTTGCTTTGCCGGTGCTCGCTGCCGCTCGCGCAGCCGCTTTTCGATGCCGACGATGAGGTAGGCCAGGACGCCGACGGCGAAGATCTCAAGCCACTGACGGACGCCGATCGGCGCCGTCGCGAAAAGGCGGTTGAGTAGCGGCAGGTAGGTCAATAAGGCTTGCAGGACGGCCATCGTCAGCACCCCGTACCAGACCGCCGGATTGGAGAACAAGCCGATGTGCAGCGCCGAGCGCGTCAATGAGCGGCAATTGAAGAGGTACATCGCCTCGACGACGACGAAGACGTTGAGCGCCACGGTACGCGCTTCGGCCAGCTCGTGGCCGAGCGCCAGTTCGCGCAGGAACAGTCCGAAGGAACCGGCGAGCAGCAGCAAGCTGACCAGGACGATCCGCCAGACCAGCGCCTGATCGAGAATCGGTGTACCTGGCCGGCGCGGTTGTCGCTCCATGACATTGGCCTCGATCGGCTCAAAGGCCAGCATCAGCCCCAGGAAGACCGCGGTGGTCATGTTGATCCACAGGATCTGCAGCGGCGTGATCGGCAGGGTGGCGCCCGCGACAACCGCCGCCATGATCACCAGTCCTTCACCGAAGTTGGTCGGCAGCGTCCAGGTGATGAACTTCACTAGGTTGTCGTAAACGCCTCGCCCTTCCTCGACGGCCGCCTCGATGGCGGCAAAGTCGTCGTCGGTGAGGACCATGTCGGCTGCGTCCTTGGCCACCTCGGTGCCGGCCAGGCCCATGGCGATGCCGATGTCGGCCTGCTTCAGCGCCGGCGCGTCGTTGACGCCGTCGCCGGTCATCGCCACCACCTCGCCGTTGTTCTGCAGCGCGCGCACCAGGCGCAGCTTCTGCTCGGGATCGACGCGTGCGAAGACGTTGACCTCGCTGACCACCCGGCGCAAGCCAGCATCGTCAAGTGCCGCCAGCTCGACGCCGGTGAGCGCGGCCTCACCGTCCTTGGCGATAGCCAGTTGGCGGGCGATCGACAGCGCGGTGACCGCGTGATCGCCGGTGATCATCTTGACGACGATGCCGGCGGCGTGACAGGTGTGGACCGCGGCCATGGCTCGCGGGCGCGGCGGGTCGATCATGCCAACCAGCCCGATAAACTCCAGGCCGGCGTCGGCGCTGCTCTCGACGAGGCTCATTGCCGGGCCGACGGCGAGGCGAGCGATGGCTAGGACGCGCAAGCCATCGGCCGCCATCTGGCGAGCGTGGCTCTCGATCTGCTCGGCAAGCAGTGGCACCGTCTGGCCATCGCCGTCGAGCATGCTCAGCGAGCGCGGCAGTAACTGTTCGAGCGCACCCTTGAAGTACGCCAGTCGGCGGCCGTCGATTTCGTGCAGCGTCGCCATGTACTGGCGCGTCGAGTCGAAAGGGATCTCGTCCAGGCGGGGGAATTTCTTCACCAAGCTCTCTTCGTCGAATCCTGCTTTGCGGGCGACGACCAGCAGCGCGCCTTCGGTCGGGTCGCCGACGATCTGCCACTGCCCCTGGCCTTTCTTTTCGCCCTTGCCGGCGTCTGCCGGCACTTGGCGTTTCTCGCGCTTCTCGTCTTTTTCGTCGTTCTCTTCGTTCTCTTCGTTCTCCTGGCGCAGGCCGGCGTCGTTGCACAGCACGCCGGCCAGCAGGCATTCAGCGAGCGCGGCGCCGATCTTCTCGCCGCCGCCGACCTGGCCGATCGGCGAGTAACCGCTGCCGCTGACCGCGACGAGCTCGCCGCCGGCGTACAGCTCGCGGACCGTCATCTGGTTTTCGGTCAAGGTACCGGTCTTGTCGGAACAGATCACCGTCGTGCTGCCGAGCGTTTCAACGGCCGGTAGCTTGCGGATGATCGCTCGCCGGCTGGCCATCCGCGAGACGCCAATCGCCAGGGTGATGGTCATCGCCGCCGGCAGGCCCTCGGGGATTGCCCCGACGGCCAGCGCCACGGCAGCCATGAACATCTCGAAGGCCGATGAACCGCGCCACATGCCGACGACGAAAGTAAGTAGCGCCAGCAAGCCGATGGCGATCAACAGCCAGTTGCTGAACGTCGCCATCTTGCGCGTCAGCGGCGTGGTCAGGTCCGGAGCGTCGGCGATCAGCTGCGATATGCGGCCGGTTTCGGTGCGATCACCGGTGGCCACGACGACGCCAGCGCCACGACCGGTGATCATCACCGTGCCGGCATAAGCCATATTGCTGCGGTCGGCAAGAACCGTTTCTTTCGGTAGCGCGTCGCCGTGCTTGGCGACCGCCGTCGACTCGCCGGTCAGTGCCGACTCAATCGCTTGCAGCTCCTTGGCGCGGAACAGCCGCAGGTCGGCCGGGACCTTGTCGCCAGCAGCCAGCAGCACGATGTCGCCAGGAACCAGCGCGGTCGATGGCAAACGTTGCTTGCCGCCACCGCGCAGGACCGTCACCTCGCTGCTGAGCGAACGCGCCAGCGCCGCCAGCGCGTTCTCGGCACGACCTTCCTGGATGAAGCCGATTAGCGCGTTGATCACGGTGACGGCGAAGATCACGCCAGAATCGACCCATTCGCCGAGGAAGGCGGTGACCACGCCGGCCAGCAGCAAGACCAGGACCAGTGGCTGGACGAATTGCAGGGCAAAACGTAACAAGGGTCCTTTGCCGAGCTTCGGGGTAATCCGGTTCTCGCCGTGCACGGCGCGGCGAGCAAGGACTTCGTCTTCGGCGAGTCCGTCGTCGCAGCACGCGGCCAGGCGTGCCGCCGCTTCAGCGGCGGCGATGTGATGCCAGTCGTTGTGCTCGGGCTGTTGGCCTGCTTGTTTGGCTGGCTGTTGTGTCATGGTCTCGCCGAGTGCGCTGATCGGTGTGTCGACCGCCATCTGCCAAGCATCATTTTGTCTTCCCGATATCCCCAGTCTGGTCAGGAACATTATAGGGCAGAGCGCAAGCAGCCCCGTCGCGGGCCGCTTGCTCCGACCGGAAATCCGCCGCAGGTGAACGCGCTGAAAGGCTGCGCCGCCGGCTCTGCGGCGATTGTGGCGGGCTCTGGCAAGGCGCAAACTCGGGGGAAGGGCAGCCTTGGCGCTGCGCAAAGCTGTCGAAAAATTTTACAATCGTCGGGCCTTCTTGCGGCGTTGTTTTGCATCACCCTGTTTTAACGCGAAGTTAACTTCAAGGCGTGATTCTTGCTTTGCCACCTCTAGTCGTCCTGGATTTTTTCATGCCTGGATATTTCAACCGCTGGCGGATGTTGCTGGGCTTGCTGCAGGCGGCGCTGCTTGCCGCCAATGCGGCGGCCCACCCGATCGACCACGATGCGCGCCAGGGCCGAAGCCAGCTCAGTAACGACCAGCGCGAGTCCACCGACGTCGCCGCACCCGCCGATGGGCGTTCGCTCGCCAGCGACGGCCTGGCCAGGCGCTTGCTGTCGGACGGTCGAGAAGATGGCGACAACGCCTGGTCGCCAGGCGCTGCGCGCGGCGTCGAGCGGGCGGCAGCCGCTTCGACATTTGTCACCGCGCAGCCGGGCGGTGACGACAACGCGAACCTGACCGGCATCGACCAGCGCGATCCACTGAACAAGGCGTTGCGTTCGGTGATCAACGTCAATCGTCAGAGCAAGGCCGGCGCGCCGGCGGCGGCATCCGCCGCGGCATCCGGCGCGCCGGCGGCTTCGATAGACGACGCGGATATCGCTGCGGCTGTTCTGAAGATGGAGGCGTCGCTCGCCGGAGTGCTCCGCGAGGCACTCGACGCGCGGCTGGACAACGATGGCCGGGTGACATTTTCGCTGGTCGGTATTGACGGCTTTCACGTCGACGCGCGCGACGGCGCGGTGTCGCTTGGCCATGGTGACAGCTCGCTGGTGACCGTCAGCAGCCGCGGCGAAAGCGACCAGCGGCGCCTTGCCGAGCACGACTCTGGCGACTGGCAGCCGCCGCGGCGGGGCGGCAATCCGCTCGGCGAGTTGATTGACCTGGTCCTGATGGTGCTGCGCTATCCGCTGGTCTGGGTACTGGCGGCGATGTTGCTTATCGGCAAGATCACGTTGATGATCGCCACCGCGCAAAGCCGAAAGCGGGCGCGCAGGCACCGTAGCGCCAGCCAGCCGGTCAAGGTCAAGCTGAAGCGTTCGCGTATTCGCTCGCGCTTCAAGCGCTCGCGTTCGCCAGTCGAACTTCAGGAAGGCTGAGCCGCCGCGCCAAGAGCGGTCGCCGTCTGGCGGCAAGCGTTTCGCTGTCGGCGCACCCCCGGCCGCGCAGCAAGTTCAGTCGTGACGCCATTCAAATCGTCCAAGTATCCGTTTTGAAATGCAATTGGCGGTCTCTCAAGGCCTGGCCGGCTTGCGGTATACTGGCCATGACGCCGCTGAGCCAAGGTTCATTACGGCCTTCCTTCTGACTTCTAACTCCCCAGGAATCCATCATGTTGCAGAAATCTGCCTCTTTCCCCGGTATTCAGGGCCCGATCGTGACGATCGTCATGGACGGCTACGGCATTGCCAGGTCGGACGTCGGTAGCGCCATCGCCGCCGCCAAAAAGCCTACCCTCGACCGCCTCTTCGCCAATTATCCGAACATCAGCTTGCGCGCGCATGGCGTCGCTGTCGGCATGCCTTCCGACGACGACATGGGCAATTCCGAAGTCGGCCACAACGCCATCGGCGCCGGTCAGGTCTATAGCCAGGGCGCGTCGCTGGTTGCCGACGCGATCGCCGCCGGGTCGATCTGGCAGGGCGCGGCGTGGCAGGAGATCGTCGCCGGCGCCAAGGCCGGGCGCGGGCTGATCCACTTCCTCGGTCTTTTTTCGGACGGCAACGTGCACAGCCACGTCGACCATTTGCGGGCGATGATCGCTCGTGCCAAGGAAGAAGGCGTCAAAGCGGTGCGGATTCACATCCTGCTCGACGGTCGTGACGTTCCCGAGACCAGCGCGCTCGATTATGTATTGCCTTTCGAGGCCTTCCTGGCCGAGATCAGCGACGCCGGCTTCGACGCCCGCATTGCCTCGGGCGGCGGCCGCATGAAGATCACCATGGATCGCTACGAGGCGAACTGGAAGATGGTCGACGACGGCTGGCACACGCACGTCCTCGGCGAGGGCGTGCAGTACGAGAGTGCGGCGGCAGCCGTTGAGGCGCTGCGCGTGAAGTTTCCGGGAACGATCGACCAGGATCTGCCGGCATTCGTCATCGGCAGCGGCGGCCAACCGGTCGGCACCATCGAGGACGGCGACTCGGTAGTCTTCTTCAACTTCCGCGGCGACCGCTCGATCGAGATTACGCGCGCCTTCGAAGAAGCTGCGTTCGACAAGTTCGAGCGGCTACGCGTGCCGCGCGTGACCTACGCCGGCATGTTGCAGTACGACGGCGACCTCAAGCTGCCGAAGCGCTTCCTGGTCGATCCACCGGCGATTCTCGACACCATGGGCGAATGGTTCGCGAAGGCCGGCATCACCCAGTTCGCCTGCTCCGAGACGCAGAAATTCGGGCACGTGACGTATTTCTGGAACGGCAACCGCTCGAACAAGTTCGACGGCGAAACCTACCAGGAGGTGCTCAGCGACGTCGTGCCCTTCGAGCAGCGGCCGTGGATGAAGGCCGCCGAGATCGCCGACGCGATGATCGAAGCGCTGCGCAGTGGCCGCTATCAGACTCTGCGCTGTAACTTCGCCAACGGCGACATGGTCGGCCACACCGGCAATTTCCGCGCCGCGACGATGGCCATCGAGGCGGTCGACCTGCAGCTGGCGCGGATCCTGCCGGTGATCGACGCGCTCGGTGGCGTGGCGCTGATCACCGCCGACCACGGCAACGCCGACGAGATGTACGAAATCGACAAGAAGACCAAGCAGCCGGCCAAGAACGCCGACGGCTCGTTCAAGGCGAAGACCGCGCACACGCTCAATCCGGTGCCGTTCATCCTCTACGACAACGTCAGCGGCGGCAGGCTGGGTCTGCAGGCGAGCGAAACGGCGGGTTTGTCGAACATCGCGGCGACGATCGCCAATCTGCTTGGCTTCGAGAAGCACGCGAAATGGGACGACAGCGTGCTGGTCGTCAAATAGCCTGGCGCACTGCCTCAGTAGTACGCGAACGGCCGCCGTCAGGCGGCCGTCGCTTTTTATCAGGGCAGGCGCTGCTCGAGCGCGTAGAGTTCCTCGGCGGTCTCGCGGCGGCGCACCAGGTGCGCCTGCTCACCGTCGACCATCACCTCGGCGGCGCGCGGGCGGGTGTTGTAGTTGGAGCTCATGACCATGCCGTAGGCGCCGGCCGAGAGGATCGCCAGCAGGTCACCGCCGGCCAGCGTCAGGGCGCGGCCGTGGCCGAGAAAATCGCCCGATTCGCAGACCGGACCGACGATTTCCCAGGTGCTGGTGGCGCCCGGACGCGCGACCACCGGAACGATCTCGTGCCATGAGCCATAGAGCGCCGGGCGCGAGAGGTCGTTCATCGCCGCGTCGACGATCGCGAAGTTCTTCACTTCGCCGGGCTTGAGATACTCGACGCGGGTGAGCAGCACGCCGGCGTTGCCAACCAGGCGGCGGCCGGGTTCGAGCAGCACCCGCAGCGCGCGTCCCTTGATCCTGGCCAGCAGCGGCTGCAGGTAGGCCTTGACGGTAGTTTGTGCGTCGTCGTCACGATAGCGGATGCCGAGGCCGCCGCCGAGGTCGATGTGCTGCAGGACGATGCCTTCGGCGGCGAGTTGGTCAACCAGCAGTAGCAACTTGTCGAGCGCTTCGGCGAACGGCGCCGGGTCGAGCAACTGCGAGCCGATATGGCAGTCGATGCCGGTGATTTCGACATTGCCGAGCGTCGCGGCTTGCCGGTAGAGCGCCAGCGCCTCGTCGTAGGCGACGCCGAACTTGTTCTCCTTGAGGCCGGTCGAGATGTACGGATGCGTGCCGGCGTCGACGTCGGGATTGACGCGCAGGCTGATTGGCGCGGTCTTGCCGAGCCTGGCGGCGACGGCGTTCAGGCGCACGAGTTCGGCCGCCGACTCGACGTTGAAGCACAGGATGCCGGTGGTCAGCGCCAGCTCCATCTCGGCGCTGGTCTTGCCGACGCCCGAGAAGACGATCCGCTGCGGCTCGGCGCCGACCGCCAGGACGCGCTTCAGCTCACCCGCCGAAACGATGTCGAAGCCGGCGCCACGGCGGGCGAGGACGTCGAGAACGGCGAGGTTGGAGTTGGCCTTGACGGCGTAGCAGACGAGCGCATCGAGGCCGCGCAGCTCGTCGTGGAACTCGTCGAGGGCGCTCTCCAGAGCGTGTCGCGAGTACACCCAGCAGGGCGTGCCGAACTGCTCGGCGAGCACGGTCAATGACACCGATTCGGCGTGCAGGACGCCAGCGTGCGTGACGAAGCTGCTCATCGGGTGGCGCTCCCGGGCGTGCTAGAATCGTCGGCAGGTTTCGCCTGGGTGTCTGTCGCAGGCGTCGCCGGAGTGGCTGGCAAGGTCTGTTTCGGAGGGAGCGTCAGCGATCCCGTGGTGCCACAGGCGCCAAGGGTGATGGTCGCCAGCAAGGCCAGCGCAAGATAGTGCCGCATAGGTCAGGGTGCCAAAACGAAAAATGGTAGCACAGGATGAATGATAGCGAATTCGGCACGCTTGCCGACGCCGCGCTGCAGCGTATCGAAGCCGCTCTCGAACACTGTAGCGCCGACCTCGATTTCGCGATGATCAGCGATGGTGTGCTCGAGATCGAGTTTGCCGACGCCAGCAAGATCATCGTCAACCGTCACGACGCCGCCGGCGAAATGTGGGTTGCCGCCAGGTCCGGCGGCTTCCACTACCGCTGGGACGGTGCTGCCTGGCACGACACCCGTGGTGGGGGGGAGCTGATGGCGGCGCTGTCACGGCTGGTTTCCGAGCAGGCCGGCGAAAGCGTGGCGCTGCTCTAGGCTGCGGCCGAAAGCGCGGTTGTGCTTTCGGCCGACAAGGCGGCCCGCCCTTGCCGACCGACGTACGCCGGTGTCGCGGCGAAAGTGTCGGCGGCGCTCGCCGTTGCGCGCCTTACACCTGCTCTGCCGTCAGTCGGACGCTGCGCTCGCTCTTCGGCGGTGTTCGCGGCAGCCGTATCTCAGCGTTTCTTGATGCGGATGATTGCCACCGCGGCTGGCGTCGACTTGCCGGCGCAAGCGTTGCAGCCGCCGCAAGCCGTTCTGGCGCTGGCGCGCCGGCGTGCGGCCGCGGGGTCGGCGGCGGCACCGCCCAGACGTTGCGCCAAGCTTGCCGCGGCGTCGCCTAGCGCCGCGCGCCAGCCGCCCGGCAGCAGTCGCCAGCTGGCGTAGGCAGTCGCCCAGGCAACTGCCGCGAAGACCAGAAAATCATCAAGCATAAGGACCTCCGAGCAAGGCCAGTGAGACGCGATAGGTGACAAAAGCAGCGCCGTAAGCGAGGGCGAAAAGATAGCCGGCCATCAGCAGCGGATAACGCCACGAGTTGGTCTCGCGCTTGACGACCGCCAGAGTGGACAAGCACTGCGGCGAGAAGACGTACCACGCGAGCAGGGAGAAAGCGGTCGGCAAGGACCAGCCGGCAGCGAGCATCGGCGCCAGCTGCGCAGCGACGTCGTCGCCGCTGGCCGACAGCGCATAGACCGTGCCGAGGGCGCCGACGGCGACTTCGCGTGCGGCCATGCCGGGGACCAGCGCGATCGAGATTTGCCAATTGAAGCCGATCGGTGCAAAGACGATTTCGAGCGCGTGTCGGAGCATGCCGGCGTAGCTGTACTGGATCGCCGGGCCGATGGCGTCTGCGGGTGCCGCCGGGAAGGTCGACAGGAACCACAGCACGATCATCAGCGCGAGAATGATGTTGCCGACGCGGTGGATGAAGATGCGCGCGCGCTCGAGCAGGCCGAGCAGCAGATTACGGCCATGTGGCCAGCGGTACGACGGTAGTTCGAGCATCAGCGGATGCTGCAGGCCTTTGGCGACGGTCATCTTGAGGACGCCGGCAACGGCCATCGCGCTAACGACACCGGCGAGGTAGAGGGCGAAGAGCACCAGTCCCTGCAGATTGAAGACGCCGGCGACGGTCGTTTGCGGAATGAAGGCGCCGATGATCAGCGCGTAGACCGGCAAGCGCGCCGAGCAGGTCATCAAGGGCGCGATCATGATCGTCGCCAGCCGGTCGCGCCAGTTGCTGATCGTGCGCGCCGCCATGATCCCGGGGATCGCGCAGGCAAAGCTCGAGAGCAAGGGGATGAACGATCGTCCCGAGAGGCCGACGGTGCCCATCAAGCGGTCGAGCAGGAAAGCCGCACGTGGCAGGTAACCCGAATCCTCGAGGGCGAGAATGAACAGGAAGAGGATCAGGATCTGCGGCATGAACACCAGCACGCTGCCGACGCCCGCGACGATGCCGTCGACCAGCAGACTGCGCAGCAGTCCCTCGGGCAGCTGCGCCGCGAGCAACTGGCCGAAGGCTTCGACGCCGCCCTTGATCCACTCCATTGGTAGCGCGGCCCAGCTGAAAACGGCCTGGAACATCAGGAACAGCGTTGCCGCGAGAATTAGCATTCCCCAGAACGGGTGCAGCACGACGCGATCGATCCGTTCGTCAAAACGTGTGTCGATCACCGGCTCGCGGACGCTGGCGGCGAGAATGCGTCGCACCTCGCGCTGCGTGGCGGTGACGTCGGCGACATCGGGCGCTTGCCAGGTGGCGGCGTGCGGCACGACATCGCGCACCGCCAGTTCGAGTTGCTCGAGCAAGGCGCTGGCGCCGCCGCGCTTGACGGCGACGGTGTTGACCACCGGCATGTCGAGCTCGCGCTGCAGCGCCGGAACGTCGATTTCGATGCCGCGTTTACTCGCCAGATCGGTCATGTTCAAGGCCAGCAGCATCGGCCGCCCCAGCCGCCGCACTTCGAGAACCAGGCGCAGGTTGAGCTTGAGGTTGGTGGCGTCGCAGACACAGACGATCAGGTCGGGGCGTTGCTCACCCTCGCGTACCCCCAGGACGACGTCGCGGGTCACTTCCTCGTCGATGCTGACGGCGTTGAGGCTGTAGGCGCCAGGTAGATCGAAGACGCGGAAGCGCTTACCCAGGGGCGTCGTCATTTGCCCCTCCTTGCGGTCGACGGTCACCCCGGGATAGTTGGCCACCTTCTGTCGGCTGCCGGTCAGGAGGTTGAACAGCGCCGTCTTGCCGCAGTTCGGGTTGCCGAGGAGAATCAGGTGCAGCGCGCTATCTTCGGCGTTTGCTGCCAGCGCGGCGTTCATGCGGCGACCTGCTTGCCGCCAGCCAGCGGCGCAACCAGAACACGTTCCGCCTCGAAGCGGCGCAGGGCGAACATCGTGCCGCCGACGCGTACCGCCAGCGGATCGCCGCCAGGATAGCCACGGGCGATGACGCGCACCCGTTCACCGTCGACAAAGCCGATTTCGAACAGCCGCAGCGCCAGTTCGCGGTCGGCGGCGTCGCCGCTGCCAGCGAGGGCGCTGGTGCTGACCGTTCCCTCCTGACCTTTAGCCAGCTCGAAGAGGGTGATCAATTCAGTTGCTTTCATGACAGCTGCTACCTTTCCTGGCGTGCGCATTGCGGTCGGCACGGATGTGGAAACGCCCAAAAAATCGCGAGAGACGGTCTCGCAGGAAAACCAAGGCGTTCAGCGCACAGCCAACGCCAAGTGGAGCGGAATGAGTATTTGCGTAATATACATGCGAATCATTCTCATTGCCAGAGGTTGATTGAACTTTTTGCAAAATAGCCGTTCGCCGGCGAGTCAACAGCCACCTGCGGCGCCAACTACGCCGCGTGGACCACCGCCAGCCGCCTGCGACCGATGGTCGCAGGCACCGTGAAGATTTTACCTCTCGGGGTAAGATGACGGCTTTCGACCCCTGCCAGGCGCTACCTCGACCGATGTCCCGAACGCTTCAAGCGCAGGCTTTCTTTGCTGGCGCCGCGAATCCGCTGCGGCGGCTGGTCGCGCTGCGCCGTTTCGAGGTGTTGACGCAGGCCGTGGTGCTGGTACTGGCGGTGGCGTGGCTGAAAATGCCGCTCGAAGTCGTGCCGATGGCGGCGATCGTCGCGCTGCTCGCCGCCGTCAACCTGCTCACGCAATGGCGGCTCGAGGGCGGTCGCCCGGTGCGCGAAAACGAAGTTTTCGCCCACCTGCTGATCGATGTCGGCGCCCTGGCCGTGCTGCTGTACTTTGCCGGTGGCTCGGCCAACCCTTTTGTTTCGCTGTTTCTTCTGCCACCGATTCTGGCCGCAGCGATGTTGCCGGCCAGGCACGCCTGGGCGATGACCGCCAGCACGCTGGCGGCCTACACCTTCCTGGTCTTCTGGAAATTGCCGCTGCCAGCGCCGCTGGGCGATCTGGCGCAGTTCGACGCGCTGCTCGCCCGCGCCACCGGCGACGCCACCGAACACGCCGGGCACGGCAGCGGCTTTGCTTTGCACGTCCTCGGCATGTGGCTGAATTTCGTGATCAGCGTCGTCGTCGTCGCCTTCTTCCTGACGCGCATGGCGGCGGCGCTCAAGGAGCGCGAACGCGAGCTCGCCAGCGCCCGCGAAGTCGTCCTGCGCGACGAGCAGATCCTCTCGCTTGGGACGCTTGCCGCCAGCGCTGCCCACCAGCTCGGGACGCCGCTGGCAACGATGGCCGTGGTCATCCGTGAACTGCAGCTGAATCATGGTGAGCAGCAGGAGTTGCAGGAAGACCTGCAAGTTCTGCGCGGCCAGGTCGATCGCTGCAAGCAGACGATCGCGCAGATTCTCGCGTCGACCGACCACAGTCGCGCCGAGAATCGGCGCGCCGTGGCGCTCGACAGCTACCTGCAACAGCTGCTCGACGAGTGGCAATTGATTCGTCCGCAGGCGCTGCTCGGCGTCCTGCTGCAGGGCGAGCAGCCGGCACCGCTGATCGTCACCGATCGGACGCTGGCGCACGCCATCCTGAACTTGCTCGATAATGCCGCCGACGCCAACGGCGGCAACGGCGAAGCCCTACGCTTTACTGCCTGCTGGACGCTGGAAACTTGCCAAATCGAAATCCTCGACCGTGGCCCCGGCTTGAATGCCGAAGCGCAGCGACGCCTTGGCGAAGCCTTTTTCACCACCAAGAGCGAGCATCCCGAGCGTAGCACCGGCCTTGGCATCGGCCTCTTCCTGAGCAACGCCACGATCGAGCGCTGCGGTGGCAAGGTCGAACTCTTCAACCGTGATGATCCGCGCGGCGGCGTCTGCACGCGCGTCACGCTGCCGCTGGCCCGACTGAAAGCCTGAACCTATGACCAACCATCCCGAGCCACGCCCGCAGCGGCCTGACGACGATCGCTCGACACTGCTGCTGGTCGACGACGACGACGTTTTTCGCCGCGTTCTGGCGCGCGCCCTCGATCGCCGCGGCTACGCGGTGAGCGTTGCCGCCAGCGTTGACGAGGCCATCGTCAGGGCGCAGGAGCAGCCTCCCGAGTACGCCGTCGTCGACCTCAAAATGCCTGGCGAATCCGGATTGGTGCTGATCGAGAAGTTGCTCGAGCTCGACCCCAATACGCGCGTCGTCATGCTCACCGGCTACGCCAGCATCGCCACCGCGATCGAGGCGATCAAGCTTGGCGCGATTCACTACCTGGCCAAACCCTGCGACGCCGACCAGGTCGTCGCCGCGCTCAACAAGAGCAGCGAGGGCGACTCGGCGACGCCGGTCAGCGGCTCGCCGCTGTCGATCGACCGCCTCGAGTGGGAACACATCCAGCGCGTGCTGAACGAGCATCAGGGCAATATTTCGGCGACCGCGCGCGCGCTGAAAATGCACCGGCGCACGCTGCAGCGCAAGCTCGGCAAACATCCGGCGCGGGCCTGAAGGACGTTAGCGTGGAAATGAAAGCACCAGGGAACGGGCAAGCGGCGCTGCTCAGCATGCGCATCGACAAGTGGCTGTGGAGCGCGCGCTTCTACAAGACGCGCTCGCTGGCCGCGCAGTCCGTCGCCGCGGGTCACGTCAAGCTCGCCGGCCACACCGTCAAGGCCGCTCGCGACCTGCGTCCGGGCGACAGCCTGGAGATCGCCGTCGGCGACGCCGTCTGGAGCATCGTCGTCTGCGGCCTCAACGAGCAGCGCCGCCCGGCGGTCGAAGCGCAGCAACTCTACGCGGAGAGCGCCGAGAGTCGCCAGCGACGCACCGCACAGCAAGAGGCCAGGCGCCTGGCACCGGTACCCGGCAGCGAGCTGCGTGGTCGGCCGACCAAGAAGGCGCGGCGGCTGATCAAGGGTTTCAACGACGTTTTCTGAAGCGGCGTGCCGACGGCTCCGGAGGTGATGGCGATCAAGGCGACCAGGAGCATCAGCGAACTGGCCAATCTCGGCCCAAAGTCGAGCGCGATGCTGGCGCTCGCCGGCATTGCGTCGCTCGACGAGCTACGCGCCATCGGCGCCGTCGCGGCGTATCTTCGCGTCAAACGTGTCAGCGCTGGCGCCAGCCTGAATCTCTTGTGGGCCCTCGAGGGCGTGCTGAGCGGTCGCCGCTGGCAGGACGTCGCCCGCGACGATCGCTGTCGTCTACTGCTGGCGCTCGACGACGCGCAGCGTCGCCATGGCTGAACGGCGGAGCGCCGCGTCGGCATGAGCGACCGCCTGCTGGCCGACGCCGTCGTCGTGCTGCATCTGCTGTTCATCGTCTTCGTCATTTTCGGCGGCTTCGCTGTGCTGCGCTGGCCAGCGCTGGCGCTGGCTCATCTGCCGGCAGCGTGCTGGGGCGTGCTGATCGAAGCGAACGGCTGGATCTGTCCGCTGACGCCCTTGGAAAACCGGCTGCGATACGCGGCCGGCGACGCTGGCTACGGCGGCAGCTTCATCGAGCACTACCTGCTACCGATCATCTACCCGGCCGGCCTGACGCGCGGCATCCAGTGGGCGCTGGCGGCGCTGGTGGTGGTCGTCAATCTTGCGCTGTATGGCTGGCTGCTTTACCGGCACGCCTCGCGACGTGGGAGATCGGCATAGAGCGGATCGTGCTTTGAACGGACTTTGCGCACGCCAGCGGGGTCAGACTTTAACCTTTGCCCTGGACGGGTTTCGAGGGCCACGGCAAAAGGCAAGAGCCCGGCGTTCCACGTAGTTGCATCAGGCCGCAGTGGCTGTTGGTCTGTGGGTGCATCGGTGGTGGCTGACGGTGATCACCAGCTACCGCGAGAACTCGCTACAGCGATCAGGGGCCTGCCTTTACACAAACGGCGACCGAAGTCGCCGTTTGTTGTGGTGCCGAAAAGACGCTCAGGACTTGCGACGGCCGATCACGCCCAGGCCGGCCAGAAGACCCAGGCCGAGCAGCGCCAGGGAGGTGGGTTCGGGAACGCTGCTGCCTCCGGCGAGTTCGATGTTGTCGATTGCCAGTGCTTGGCTGGCGTTGTCGCCGAAGGCTCCGAAGGAGCCGCTGTTGGCACGCAGCCGAACCGTATCAAATCCCCCGCCCGAGAACCCGATATAACCGTCAGCCCCGGAGGGGAAGGTGAAAAACCCCAACAAGAGGCTCACGCCGTTGTCCAGCAACTCGTACTGGAGAGTAGAATAGCCAAATTTTATGCTTCCGATATCGAGCCCAATGTCGCTAAAGTCAGATGCATCGGTTTTGCTGAGCTCGGTCCAACCGTGGTCGCCGCCGTTGGGATACCAGCTAAGAGTGCTGTTGGAATACCAGCAGGCCCCCTCGCAAGATGACCAGATGTCATTGAGTTGGCCATTCACCTGATTGACCTTGATACCGTCCTGAGAGAACGTACCAGCGAAACCAGATCCCGATCCGATCGGTTCGAAATCGACGAAGTTGGTTCGACTGGCGTTGTTGATGAAATCGGAGGTGTGGACCGTGGGTGCGCCAAATGCGGCAAAACTCAGCAACGCGGCGGAAGCCAGAAGGGCTTGGGAAATTAGTTTCTTTTTAATGTGAGACTCCTGGGGAAGGTTAATTCGTACGCAGCTGGGGTCAGGTCTTTACTGTTTCCTGGCACGTGGTTTCGATGGCGAAGACGAGACCCCGGTGACCGTGTGGGGCAGCGAAACGCCTGTGACCTTGGCAACAAGTATCTCTGGGAAGCGCCGGCCCTTCCAGGAACTAGCGCACACTTGCTGCTACGTCCGACATAAATCCAGAAGTCGTCGTGCAGGCTTTTCGAGTTAGCAACGAAGGCCGAGTCGCATGCGGGCAGCGGTCGATCGAGCCCCGGCGGCAAGGTGGCGGGAAAGCTTTGGTGCCGCTCGGATGGCGGCGTTCGCCAGGGTGCCGCGGGGCCGTAGGGATTCATCTGCCGCGGGTGCTAGCGGCGAAGCTCCACGGCAAAGCGCCGACGCGGTCAAAGCGTGCTGCAGGTGGGGTCTGGATGCGGATGGCAGGGATGCAGATAAAGTCAGTCTGGGCTTTTGCCCTGCGCAAGCCTGTCGTCTGCTCGGCTTGCCGCATGTGGCAAGCGATTTATGGGCCCAGCCGACGTGAACGTGGTCTGGTCAAAGCCAGGACGGCGGGCGATGTCGGCAAGCAGCCCGTCTTCCGCCGGCTGAATATTCCCGTCAGCTGCCGAACGGTGCTGGCTGCGCCGCGTGCTGTCGCAAGGGCTTACCTGGCCAGCATCTTCTCGAGGGCATCGATCTGCGCCGTCGCTTTTGCGGCCGGCGTGAATCGCTGCGGGTGGTCGGCGAGGAAAAGGCCACGCTCATCGGCGTTGCGCTGGCGCAGGAACCACAGCCCGGACTGCCCAACGCGGTACTGAAGGTCGGAGCTGGAGATCGATCGGTCGGTCGCCGGCAACACCAGAAGAGCGACCGACTGGCCGGCCGCTCCTTTGTACACGGTGTCTATCTTGATCACTGCCAGAACCATGTTTTCGCTGGCGGTACGTACCGCACTCTGGCCGATCAAGGTACCGCTGACCACCAGATCCGAGCGCTCAAGCAACTCGGACTCCGACATGCGCGCCCACATCGCGGCGGCGTCAAGGCAAACCAAGAGCAGCAAGCAGCAGAGGATCTGGCGGGCGCATGCCAACGCGTGCTTCGGGATCGCAGCGAGGCGATGCGCCATGCCGATTCCCCCGGAGACGCCGGCCTCCGGGGAAGGCTTTCAGGCGACCGCTAGCGCTGCCGCGCGGCGCCGACGGCCGAGCGCACCCAGCGCCGCAAACGCCAGACCCAGCAATGCTGTCGTTCCGGGTTCGGGAACGCCCTGAACCTGCGCCGGGCCATAAATGAACTGCATGCCGGCGATGTCATCGGCCTGCGGACCGGCGAACGCTTCCGTATAGATCGGATTCATCAGCGAGTTCGGGACGGCGGTGTGATCGAGGCCAAGGGCGTGGCCGATTTCGTGCGCGGTGACCTGGAAGATGTCGAAGGCGTTGAGATTGCCGCCGAAACCGACTTTCCAGGTGTCATCGGTGTCGTAATGCATGTCGCCCGCTGCGGTGGTGCCATTGAGCGGCGGGTAAAAGCCGTGCGCCAGGACGTTGAACTGGCCGTCGAAGGGGTGGCCACCGAAGCGCAATTCGCCCGACGTCCCTTGGTTGAACGGCAGGCCGTCATCAACGACCTGGTTGAAGGTGAGGTTGGCGACCGACGACCATGCGGCCAGCGCCGCATTGATCGCCCCCAGGTAACCCGCAGGCATGAAGTCTGCCAGGGCTTTAATCGTGCAGCCAGCGAATTCCTGTGCGCAACTGGTGCCGGTGGGCATGAAGCTGTAGCTTATCGTGGCACCGGTGCCGAATACGGGCGGACCCCATTTGCCGGGAGTCGTTGGCCCGAGAACGTACGCGGACGCCGGCACGGCGGCCAGCGCGCCTGCCGTAAGGAATGCTGCAGCAATGATTTTCCGTAGTTTCATGCCAATTATCCTAGTTTATGTGGGGGTGTCAGCTTAAAAGCAATTGCCGTGCCAAAGTTCGCAAGCGATTGATCCGTATAGAGTCGCACGTTCTCGTCGGTAAACAGAGAGCGCCAGGTGTAAAGAATTCCGACGCCTCGCCGTCTCCCCGAGCAGCGTCAGGCGGTGCTACCGTCGTGCCCGCATGCCCGCTCGAGCGGCGATGGTGCGGAACGGCCGCGCTGATGCGGCCTTGGCTCTTGCCCGGCGCGAGGTTTCGATGGCCAAGGCAAAGGGGACGATCTGAGCCCGGCAAATGCCCTCTTCGGCGCGTGTTGCCAGCGATCGCTTGAGCCAGCCGACGTGGTCGATCCCACCGGGGAAAAGTGGCCGGTCTCGATGTGGTCGGCAATTCAGATATTCCGGTGCTTTTCGATCAGATCGTGCGCAAGCTGGATCTCCTTGGCCTTTTCGCTGGCCAAGGCGATCATGTCTTCCGGCAGGCCTTGGCCGATCAACTTGTCGGGATGGTACTGGCTGATCAGTTTGCGATAGGCGCGCTTGATTTCCTGGTCCGTATTGTCCTTTGTCACCCCCAGGGCTTTATAGGCGTCATCCAAAGCCCCTTCTGTGCTGGGCTGCCCGGGCGCGAAATGCGCTTGATTCAGGACCATCTCGATCAATTGCCTGAACGTCGCCTGATCAAAGCCAATACGGCGGGCGATGTCGGCAAGCAGCGCTTCTTCCGCCGGATGAATGCCTCCGTCAGCGGTCGCCATGGCGATCAGATAGACGAGCAGGACGTGCTTGAGATGCCGGGTGCGGCCACAAACCGACATGAATTTCGCGTAGGTCGACTCAATGGCGAACGCCGGGTCGGCGCCCTGTTTGAACAAGGCTATCGCCTGAACGCGATGCCCCGCGGTCATGCCCAGCTTGTCCATCAACAGCTCGGCATGCGCGATCTCGTCTGGCGAGACCTGGCCATCGGCCTTGGCCAGTTTGCCCATCGAGATGAACATCGTCTCGAGGAAAACGCTTTGCCGGAGCGCATTCTGCAAGGGGTTTATACCGCCAGCACCATACGCGCGCGTGCGATCAATGATTGAGCCCAGAAAAAGACCGAGGAGCGCACCGAAGAACCCGAAAAAGTAGAACCCCGCAACAAACCCTATGAGCTTGAACAAAGCGACCCCCGATAGCATTCAAGGAAAGCGTGAAAGTGCTGGACGGTCAGGCCTGCGACACGGCCTGGACCCTTTGAGCACGAGGCGGTGGGGTCACGTCCGGCACCCCAGGCCAGGTGGTATGGCAGGAATTTTGCCGCCAGGAACGTCCTCATGGCGTCCGTCACCGACGTTGCTGTGTCAGGAGTGACCGTCGTCATGCCGATGGTGCAGGGCGCTCTCGATCTTCTTGAGCTCGGCGATACGGTCCATGCGGCCCGGCTTGATCAGCGGGCCGAGCGAATCGAGATAGGGGTGCCTGGTGTCCGGCCAGTAGATGCTGAAATCACCGAGGTGGTCGCGGAAGCTCTTGAGCGGCTGCCCGAGGCGCAGCATACCGAGTTCGCGGCTACGGCGAACGCGTTGCACGTCGAGCTCGATCGGGATGATCTCCTCGTTGTTCTGCGCCTGGTAGAGGACGCGACCATCGGGACCGCAGATGATCGAGCGACCGCTGCCGCCGCTGTCCAGGCCGTTGACGTCGAACAGGAAGCACTGGTTGATCGTCGCCATGGCGCGCGCGATCGCCAGTTCGTTGTCGCGGTCGATGGTGCCGGTGAGAGTCGGGTGAAGAATCACCTCGGCGCCCATCACGGCCAGCGTCCGAATGGTTTCTGGAAACCACATGTCGTAGCAGATCGAGACGCCAAAGCGGCCGACATCGGGGACGTCGAAGACGCAGTACTCGAGGCCCGGCGTCACGCCTTCTTCGTAGGGATAGAAGGGGAACATCTTGCGATAGCGGGCGACGACCTCGCCTTGCGGGTTGATCACCGAGGCGGTGTTGTAGATCTTGTCGCCGACCTTTTCAAAGATCGACCCCGGCAACAGCCAGATGCCGTACTTGTGCGCCATCTCCTGCATTTCCGCTTCGAAAGCGCAGGGAAACTCCTGGGCGGTGTAGGTCAGCGGGCCGTAGGCACACAACTCGCTGAACACCACCATCTGCACCCACGGATAGAGGTTCATGGTGATGTCGAGCTTGAGCTTCATGGCTGCGACGTTCGACTCGACGGCCGAAACGTTCATCTGAATACCGGCGACGGCAAAGTTGTTCATGGTTGTTCTCCGAGAAAAGGGGCGGATGGACCACGAGGCCGTCGTCAGTGGCCCCGCCGGCTGCGCGCAAGCCCTGTTCTGGGATCCGGGGACGAACGCGCGGCACACTGCGGTCAGAGGAGCGCAGGCGCCTGGCCAAAGGTCTGCGGCTGCCCCTGCAGAGGTCGAGCATTGTAACAGGCCGCCAAGTCAGCGCTCCGAGAGCTCGCCTTCGTGCCTCAGAGGGGGCAGGCTTCGACTCTTGCCGACACATGCCATCTCATACTATCTCGGTGGCCAGAAGAAAGACCCCGGCGCTGGCGCTCGCCGGCCCGCGTCACGGCCTGCGGGCGGCGGCCGTGTCGGGCTTGCCAAGCAACCAGGCGAGATCGGCGGCCAGGTAGCGGCCGAGACCGCGGGCTGCGGCGCTGGTGATGTGATCGTCGTCGTAGTAGAGAATCTTGCCATCCAGCACGGCGTGGCAGGTCACCGCGTCACAGAAGAAGTCGATCGGTTCGATCAGCCGCGTATTGGCATGCCGGTCAACCACTTCGGCCAGTGCCTGGGTCGCGTCGGTCAGCATGACTTCGTTGCGCGCGCGCGGCACGTCGCAGTGCGACGCGCCTCGCAAGGCCACGCATTGCGGTGCGGAATAGAGGAGCTGCGGTGTCGGCGCGAGGACGACAACGCGCAGGCCGAGACCCTCGAGCGTCGTCAGCGTGCTGTCCAGGCTGTGCTGTATCCCGGAACGGATCTGCGCCATCGTCTTCGCGTCCGGCGCCACGGTGCCGGGCCGCTGGTCGGCAACGGCAATGCTTTGATGCGCGAAATGCATTGGCCATCTTGCCGAAATGACGACGCCTTCAAGGCCGGCCTTTTGCAGCTCCGCGATCTCCTGCAGGACGCGCTTGTTGAAGTCCAGGCAGGCGTCGCTGGTGAGCAGCGTCCGCGACTCTTCGCCGAACAGCGGCATGCAGGTGGCCATCGTCAGTTCATACACGGTGACATCGGGAAAGGCTTCGGTCAGCATCGGCAGCATGTGCAGGGCATGCGAATCGCCCCACAGCAGCAGCCTGGGGTGAGACTTGTCCGAGCCGTGCGCGCATTCTTCCAGCGGCAGGCCGGCGACCGGCTGCGTCGGTTGCGAACAGGCTTTCGTGTGGCGAAGGTGGTCGGCTTGCGCCTCGACGACCCAGTGGTAGGCGTCGGCAGACTTCTGGTACTCGCGCCACCCCCACAGACCGGCGGAGAGCAGCAGCGTCGTCAGGCAAATCGCGCCGCCCGCGAAGAGCGTCGCTCGGACGCTGGCGAAGAGCCACGGTCGTCTGCTCCGCACGGGGTGCTCGACGCAGAGGTAGGTCAGCCAGGCAAGGATCAGCGCGATGCTGATGAGCACCGCGTTGGCCGCCAGATCCTGAATGCCCAGGTTGTGAATCCGGTAGAAGGAAAGCAGCGGCCAGTGCCACAGATACCAGGAGTACGAGAGCAAACCGATCAACACCATCGGCCGCGATGCCAGCAGACGCCGCAGGTAGCCGTCGGCGTTGGCGGTCGTGCCGACGATCAGCAAGGCGGCGCCGAAGACTGGCAGCGTCGCCGCCGCTCCCGGAAATGGCGTGCTGTCGTTGAAGACCGTAACGCCATAGACGACCAGGGCCAGGCCGACCATCGCCAGGGCTTCAGCCCAGCGCCGCAGACGATCGTAAAACACCGTTGTCGCCAGTCCGACGATGCCGCCGATGGCGAATTCCCAGACCCGGGCGGGCAGCAGGTAGAACGAGAAATTCGGGTGGCTGGAGGTGATCGCGATCGACAGCGCCAGCGACCCCGCGAGCATTGCCGCGAGCGCCCACAGCACGCGCGCGCGCATGCGGCTTTCGGCGGACCTTGGTCGCGACAGACGGAAGACCAGGAGCATCAGCAGCGGCCAGAGCAGATAGTATTGCTCTTCGACGGCCAGCGACCAGGTATGCAGTAATGGCATGCTGAACGATGGTGCGTCGAAATAGCCACCGGTCGTTTGAAAGAAAAAGAAATTCGAAGCGAAGAAGGCCACCGCCATTGCCGAGCGCGCCAGCGCGCGTTGCTCATCGGAGACGGGCGGCATGAACAGGCCGCCGAGCACCAGCGTTACCGCCACCACCAGCAGACCGGCCGGCATCAAGCGGCGCACGCGTCGGGCATAGAAAGCGCTCAGGCTGACGCGGCCGCTGGCCGCGGCCTCGTTGAAGAGCTGCGCGGTGATCAGAAAGCCCGATATGACGAAAAACACGTCAACGCCGACGAAGCCGCCGGAAAAGCCGGGGAAGCCGGCGTGATAGAAGACCACCGCGATAATCGCGATGGCTCGCAATCCGTCGATGTCCGGGCGATAGCGGGCTGGGGTTTTTTGAGTGGGTGCGAGCATCGTCAGGAAAATATCAGCGAGTGATCGTCTGCCGGTCGCCGATTAGAGCCGCAGGCGGCGGCCACCGACGGCGGTCGTGTCAGAAGGGAGCGTCGTCATGCCGATGGTGCAGGGCGCTCTCGATCTTCTTGAGCTCGGCGATGCGGTCCATGCGCCCGGGCTTGATCAGCGGGCCGAGCGAATCGAGATAGGGGTGCCTGGTGTCCGGCCAGTAGATGCTGAAATCACCGAGGTGGTCGCGGAAGCTCTTGAGCGGCTGCCCGAGGCGCAGCATACCGAGTTCGCGGCTACGGCGAACGCGTTGCACGTCGAGCTCGATCGGGATGATCTCCTCGTTGTTCTGTGCCTGGTAGAGGACGCGACCATCGGGACCGCAGATGATCGAGCGACCGCTGCCGCCGCTGTCCAGGCCGTTGACGTCGAACAGGAAGCACTGGTTGATTGTCGCCATGGCGCGCGCGATCGCCAGTTCGTTGTCGCGGTCGATGGTGCCGGTGAGAGTCGGGTGAAGAATCACCTCGGCGCCCATCACGGCCAGCGTCCGAATGGTTTCTGGAAACCACATGTCGTAGCAGATCGAGACGCCAAAGCGGCCGACATCGGGGACGTCGAAGACGCAGTACTCGAGGCCCGGCGTCACGCCTTCTTCGTAGGGATAGAAGGGGAACATCTTGCGATAGCGGGCGACGACCTCGCCTTGCGGGTTGATCACCGAGGCGGTGTTGTAGATCTTGTCGCCGACCTTTTCAAAGATCGACCCCGGCAACAGCCAGATGCCGTACTTGTGCGCCATCTCCTGCATTTCCGCTTCGAAAGCGCAGGGAAACTCCTGGGCGGTGTAGGTCAGCGGGCCGTAGGCACACAACTCGCTGAACACCACCATCTGCACCCACGGATAGAGGTTCATGGTGATGTCGAGCTTGAGCTTCATGGCTGCGACGTTCGACTCGACGGCCGAAACGTTCATCTGAATACCGGCGACGGCAAAGTTGTTCATGGTTGTTTTCCGAGAAAAGGGGCGGATGGACCACGAGGCCGTCGTCAATGGCCCCGCCGGCTGCGCACAAGCCCTGTCCCGGGGACGAACGCGCGGCGCACTGCGGTCAGAGGAGCGCAGGCGCCTGGCCAAAGGCCTGCGGCCGCCCCTGCAGAGGTCGAGCATTGTAACAGGCCGCCAAGTCAGCGCTCCGAGAGCTCGCCAGCCAAGTGGGCCTATCCCCGCTGGCGCGGGCGAAACACCGGAGCGTATGGCCAATGCGGTAGACGGATCGATCGCTGCCAAAGATACAAAGCGCCATGCCGACGATCGAGCATTTCATGAAAAAGATGGAATGATCCATCCCGGCGATAGAACGATCCATGAAAAAGATGGAATGATTCATCTCGGTGATAGAACGATCCATGAAAAAGATGGAACGATCCATCCCGGCGATAGAACGATCCATGAAAAAGATGGAATGATTCATCTCGGTGATAGAACGATCCATGAAAAAGATGGAACGATCCATCCCGGTGATAGAACGATCCATGAAAAAGATGGAATGATCCATCCCGGCGATAGAACGATCCACGAAAAAGATGGAACGATCCATCTCGGTGATAGAACGATCCATGAAAAACACGGAACGATCGACCCCACGATGGAAGTATCCACCACCCACGTCGAACTATCGCAAGCCCCGCCTGGCCAGTGCCCACCCACCTTTGAGCACCGTCACTGCGAGGAGCGCAGCGACGCGGCAGTCCAGTAGTCCCAGAAAACCTGATCTCACGGATTTTGCGATGTACCGAGTTGCAGGATCAAGCGGAGGTTGGAGCGTGGGAAGACAGTCTCGGTAGAGTTCAACTCGTCACAGAGTTTTCGGACGGCGCGGTCAGACACGCCATGGGCCATGTGGTGCAGGCGTACGGTCAAGGTTCCAGCCTGAGCGTCGGGGAGCAAATCCGCTTCGGTCGTGTAGATCGCGCGTAGCAAGCTGCGTGCCTCGTCCGGGCGCGCGAGCAAGGGTGCCAGGACGTTGGCCATGGCCGTTTCGGCGCGATAGGCAATCATCTTGAGCGTGTCGAGCAGCTGCTTGCTGTGGGTGCTCAGCCGGCGAAATCGGTTTTCTTCGGGCAAGTCCTTAATGTCGAGATGAGAGGGTGTCTCCTTGCGTTGTTCCTTCAGGGTCTTGAGTTCGTCTTGCAGATGTTCGATCTCGTCGTGGGCCGCGGCCTTTTTTGCGACAAAAGCATCGACTTTCACGGGGTCAATCGTCTCGTTGAGGTTGAGCGCGCCGAATTGGGCGAGCCGGCGGCTGAGCTTGCTGGTCAGCGAGCGCACCTGGCCGTCGAGGGTTCTGCGAGCCGGGTTAACGACGCGTGCGGTATCAGGAATTTGTTCGGTCTGATAGTCGGCCAAGCGGTCCAGGGCAAAGTGTTCACGGGCATACTTGAAGAAATTTTCCTGAGACCACCGGGCGAACAGGGTGGCCGCCAGGAGCCCTATGCCGGATTGGTAATCCGTGCTGATCAGGGCGACCTGGCGACCGGTGTGACAGAGCTTGCGTATCTCGCGTACCCACAACACGCCACCGAGAAGCGTGCCCCGTTCGGCGAGTTGCATGCGTACCCGTTCACCGCTGCGCAACTCGACCGTTCCGTCGACAAACTCCTCGGCTGACCAATCGTCACCGGGGTACTTGCGATAGGAGAGACAGGCAATGCGACGAGCCTTCAGGCGTTTGAACAACTCCGGACTATAGCCTTCGCGATCGAAAACCAGGGTGAAGCGATGGCGCAACGGTTCGGCTGCCAGCACTTCGGCGTTCGGCTGGCCCGGGATATCCCGTTCCAGACGGGGTAGAATCTCGCCCTCGAGGACCTTGATCAGGCCGGGATCGACGGCTTGCGTGACCCGAAAGAAGGGCTGCCCGTCGATCGCGTTGACCCAGTAATCGGCCGTCGCCCGCTGGCACAGCCGCTGCCGCGCGATGTAGTGGCGCGGCAGCTTGGTCTGCTCGCCGTAATACACCCGCACATGCGCGTCGACGTAAAGGATGCCCGCTTGTGCCGGCGCCGCCGCCATCCAGCGCCGACACAAATCGGCACTCCATTTTTCGGCCTGATCACCCTGACTCAGGAGCTGAATCTTCTCGCGCAGGGTGCGCACTTCGGGAATCCGATCCAGACCCAGCAGTTTGCCCCATTCGCCAGGCGCACAAGTGCGCAGGGACTCGACCGATTCCAGCCGTGCCAAGGCCATGAAGGCGATCAACATCAACAGACTGTCAATCCCATAGTAGCCCGGTGGCAGGGGAAGCCCCTCCGCTCCTTCGAGCAGCCCAACTGCCAACAAGGCGGGCAGCGCAAACAACACGCCGCCACGCGGCACGTCGACGGCCAACTGGAACTGCGGGAGCACCGCATTCAGCCCACCCACGCTAGCCGCCACCCGGGCTTCCACGTTGCTGGCCCCAACCCCCATCGGGGCGGCGCTGTCGAGTGCGCTCCGCTCGCTTTTGGTGCTCACGACGAGCGCGCAGGTCCCCTTCGCCGCCGGAACATGCAGCCGCCCAGCGCGCACCGCTTTCGACAGGGTGTCGCTTTTGATCCCCAGTTCAGCCGCCGCGCTGGGTACCGTTTGGCCCTCGTCCAACAAGGCCTGCGCCTGCTTCAACACCTCTGCCGTCAGCACCGCCGGACCACGGCGCCGCGGCGGAACATAGAATCCTTTCGGCCCCTCCTGCCGATAGCGCTTCAACGCACGCTTGACACTCAACGCGGGCACCCCGAAGGCGCGCGACACGTCCACCACGCGTAAATGACCCTGCGCGATAAACTGCGCCGTAATCATCCGGAACGTCGCCAGATCGTCCTCGGCATGACTGAACACCGGCAGGACCCCGTGGAAATACACGACTTGTCCATCCTCTTTCCCGACAGACAGCAGTTCCTTGACCGGCGTGACGGCATCAGGAAAAATCGGCAACAGCAGTTGGGGCATCCGAATCTCCAGCAAGCTCCGCGTGGCGCCGAGCAAAAACGCGTACTATCTACCTTTCTCGGTATCTTCGCAATATCCGACACGCCCCCCCGCCACAAACCCGAACTGCTGCTCGTCCGGCAACCTAACCTCATGAACTGCTACGGATTTAGAATGACGATCGTGCAAACGTCATGGCGCCGAGATCAGGTTGTCTGAGTCCCCTCCGAATTGACGACGATCACCGCGCTGGCTCCGCCGCTGCAAACCGCCTGGATTTCTGCACTCCGTTCGCGGGCGCAGGGTGGCGTCAGTCCTTACTCCCGCCGCATGCGTGCCAGCGGGCTTTTATGAGGAAGGCGAGACGGAAGAGCTGAGCCCGGAATTTTCGGTCCGGTGGCGCGATTCGCGATGCTGGAAGTCGGCCATGAAGCCGACCAGTTGCTCCACGGCGGGAAGTGTCAGCGCGTTGTAGAGCGAGGCGCGAATGCCGCCCACGGCACGGTGACCGGCGAGGCCTGAGAAGCCGGCCTGTGTCGCGGCGGCAAGAAAGCGCGTTTCGAGTTCGGCACTGTCCAGGTTGAAGGCGCAGTTCATTTCAGAGCGGTCGACAGGTTTCGCGCGGCCGCGATAGAAGCCGTCACTGGCGTCGATCTGCGCATACAGCAGGGCGGCCTTGCGCTGGTTGATTGCCGCCATGCCCTCAAGACCGCCGATGTCGTCGAGCAGCCAGCGCGTCACCAGCAGCACGGCATAGATCGCGAACACCGGCGGCGTGTTGAAATTGGAGTGCGCCAGGGCGTGGTTGCGATAGTCCATGTATCCCGGCAGGTTCGGCGGAACATCCTTGAGCAGTTCGTCGCGCAGCAGGACGATGGTCACCCCGGCCGGGCCGACGTTTTTCTGGGCGTGCGCATAGATCAGCGAAAATCGTTCGGCCGCGCACGGCTGCGACAAAAAGTCCGATGACATGTCGCAGACGCGCGGCACGTCGTCGCGGCCGAGCAGACGGTGGAACTGCAGGCCTTCAACGGTTTCGTTGGAGACGTAGTGGAGGTAGGGGGCGTCGGCGGAAAAATCGAGATCGGCAACAGTGGGCAACTCGCGGAAGCCGCCCTGCTCGCCGCTCCAAAGCACCCGCACCGGCCCTTCGCGTTGTGCTTCGGCGACCGATTTTCCGCTCCAGTAGCCGGTATGCAGGTACTCTGCCGGCGCCCGCCTGCCGCGCAGCAGGGTCATCGGAATCATCGAGAACTGCTGCGTCGCACCGCCTTGCAGGAAGAGAACGTGATAGCCCGTGGGCAGGCCGAGCAGGCTGCGGATATTGGCTTCCAGTTCGGCGACCACGGCGGCAAACCAGTCGGAGCGGTGGCTGATGCCAAGGATCGAGAGGCCGACACCGGGAACTTCGATGATCGCCTGCTGCAGTTGCTGCAGGACACATTCCGGCAGCGCGCCCGGGCCACCGGAGAAGTTCAGGCGGTTGCGCGGATTCATCGTGCGGCTCTCTCGCGTCGAGGCTTCCATACGCTGGCCGCATCGGCCGCGCGGCAAACGAGCATGTCGCGAAAGGCGTCGCGGATTCGGTGCATGCGCTCTTGCTTGTAGGGGAACATCTCCTCCGGGTCCATCGCGTGCACCACCATGGCATGATCGATCTCGAATACGAGGAGTTTGCCATCCCGGGTCTCGGCGCAGTCGATGCCGAGGTAGTCGAGCCCGGTTCTATTGAAGATCGCCGTCAGCGCCGCATCGTGGCGCCAGACGAATGAATCGAAGTTGGCCATGAAGGCGGCTTCCTCGTCGCGCCGCGCCGCCTCTTTATACATGTCGGCATTGACGTAATGGACCATCCAGTGCGAAGACACCGCCATGTGGCAGGCAAAGGCTTCGCCGTCGATCAGGACAATCCGGAATTTGCGGAACAGACCGTCGTCGCCACTGTAGTCAATGAAGTTGGAGACGAAGAAATCGGCATCGTCGACTCTCGCCAGATAAGCCGGGATCGCCTGCGGGGAATTGATGGTTTCGAGGTCGCGTCCGGCCTGCGAACCGAGCGGGCGGACAATGAGCGGATAGCGGCAGCCTGCGCATGCGGCCTCGATGCCATTTCCGCTTTGCGCGATTTCGGCCAGCGCCGCGCGTGTCACGCGCAGGGTCGGCGGGATGCAGACCCCTGGCGCATCGTGCAGCAGCGTGCTGGCCGCGTTGCGGTCGAGATTCGGAATCCGCGTCGGGCGGTTGATGACCGCTTGCGGCCAGGTGGCCAGCGCGCCTTCCAGCATCGCCAGCAGGCTCGTCGTTTCGTTGCCGATGCCGATCCCGACGAACAGCACGTCGTGATCGGGGAGCGCTGGCAGTGAGGCTTGCGTCAGCGCGAGATAACAAAACTCCAGATCGATGTCGCAATCTTCGAGCAGGCAGTCCAGCGGCACGTTCGCCGCCAGGTCGCCCGGCACGGCGAGGATCAGGAGCTTGAGTTTCGCCGGCTGCCGCAAGGCCGCAAGCGAGTAGTGGCGCTGCATTGCCAATGCCTGTGCCTGGACGGTCAGGGCGAGATCGCGCTGACCGATGCAGAACATGGCGGTCGACAGGTTCATCCAATGATTGGCATCGATGCTATGGCACTGGGCCTGGGCCAACAGATCCTGGGCGATCGGCAGCAGGTCGATGCCGGCCAGGTCGAGGCGCAGAAATGGGGCGAGCCCCATGAACGCGGCTTGTCCGGTGTCGTCGGCCGGTCCCGGCGCCAGGGTCGCCATGTCGCTCAACAGCGCTGCGGCTGGACGTCGCAGGGGGCGGTGCGGGCGTTCGGTGGCGAGGAAGTCCTGCATGTAGCGACGTTTCTCTGCGCTGCATGGCCTGACCCAGAAGTCATCGATTCTCATCACTTCAGTGCCGGCGCGGCAAATCGAAATCTCATAGCGCCTGTTCATCAGCACCGAATGCACATAAGTCGCGAAGGTTTCGGCGAAGTCGTCATAGACGCTGGTCGCCGCATAGAGCGTGGCGAAATTGCTGCCTTGCAAGCCGGTATAGAGCGGCACGATCTGATCCGCAGAAAGCGGGCGGTCCCCGTAATAGACGACCTCGTCGCGCCGGGTGAAATCCTGGTGCGGACGCGGCACGATTTTACGGTCGCCAGCATGCTCCGTTACCTGCCAGTCGATGGCGAGAAACGAATAGGCGTCGTCCTCCGTCTTCAGTTGTTGCGCATCCAGCCACCAGTCGGGGACGGCGGCTTCGCCGACGCAGACGACGTGGCCGAATTCGTGCAGCAGCAGGAACTGGATCGCTGCCATACGGCTGTCACGGCCGGGCTCGGCGATCTTCGCCGCTATCGTCATCGTCGGTGAGGGGAGGAAGGGCGTGTTCTCCTTCCAGCTGATCCAGTCGTTTGCGCTGCGCTGCATGAAAGCCTTGGGATCCATCGCGACGACCGCGCCGATGGCCTCGCCATGACGATTCAGGACCACGTCGGTGACCGCCGAAGAGTCCAGGCCGTGCACGAAATAGATGCCAAGGAGCTTGTCGGCGAGCAGCCGTTTGACTTCTTCCGGCATCCCGTCGATGGCCGCGCGCACATCGTCGCGGAAATCGTCAGCCACTACCAGGGCACGCACCGGGCTGCTGGCGCCGGCCGCTGCATTGACCCGGCCGATGAACTCGATCAGTTCGTCGGGTGCTGTCCCCAGACGCTCACCGATCGGGAGCTCGAGAATCCTGTGCCAGTGGTTCGATTCAGTGGTGACGATGTTGGCTTCTCCAGTTTTCGCGACGCTGATTCTTTCGCCCCCTGCGGCGCATGACGCAATCTACCTCGATTCGCGAAAGCGGCGGGAAGACGCATTGTCGAACTTGTGGGACATGACTTGTCAGCGGATTGGCAATGAACGTCAGCCACTCTCACTTGCTGAGCTTTCCGCGGCGTATTCGCTTGCCATCTCACCGCCGCGGACAGTGCGAGGGTGCCTCAGCGGCCGCCTGCGGACAGCTCCGGCGGGGTTCGATTTGGCTCGCTGAGCTTCGTCGCCAATCGGGACTTATCAGGGTTAGCGCTATCGATGCCGCAGACCTGTCCGGCGCTGACCAATTATACCTTGTCGGATTGCATCACAGTTTCAGGCAGAAAGCACTTCGGCGTGTCGGCGATGGCTGCCGCCAGGACTTCGTCGGTAAGGAATTTCGCGGGCCGCTCAAGGCGCCTGATCGCGACCAGGGGGATATCGGTTTAGCTCGTTTCGTGTGCAAGCGACCCCGGTGCCCGCGCGTGTCATCACCAAGGCACGATCAGCGGCGCCCTCGACGCCCGCTGCGCACGCACGGCAGGCTCGGCCCATTCCGGCAAGACGTGCGCTATATCACGCAAGCGCGGTGGCGCCCCTGTTCTAATGAATCCGTGCCTTGCAGGCGCCCGCAAACGATCAGTACGACGCTTGCCGGGATCAAAACAGTGGTGTGTGCGTAGCGCACCAGAGCTCTATCTATTGAAGGATTTGGCGATGAAGAACAACATGATCCGCGCGGCGATTGCTGCGCTTGCCTTCTGTGGCGCCGCTACGGCCAACGCCGCTCTTTTCGACGTCGCAGCGGCTGCCAATAGTTCGTCCGGAGGCGCCGGACTGAACACCGGCATCACGCTGAGCGCCAATCAGGCATTTTCAGTGACCGCCGGCACCAACGACCTCTGGAGCGCCGGTGCCTTGCCGCGCTGGTCCAACGCCGACGGCCTTGTCGCCGATCTGTTTGCCACCGGCTCGGACGAGTCTGGGCAGGCTGGCGGGACGCTGATTGGTCAAAACTTCGGCCTATGGAGTCAGCACGCGCTTAGCGCGCCCTATGGTGCCCTGATCGGCGAGTTGGCCGGCACGTATTTTCTACTTGGCACGAACTTCTCCGGCCTCGCGCCCGTTGCCGGGACACTGAATCTCTACTACTGGGACAGCAATAATGGCGACAACTCGGGCAGCATTCGTGCCGACGTTCGCGTTGGCCAGGCCGTCCCGGAGCCGCTAGCACTCAGCCTGGTCGGCATCGGACTCTTCGGACTTGCTCTTTCCCGCCGCAAGCGGGCCTGGCAGTAGCCACATTTATTCAGCGGTGACGCTTCCCGAGGTCAGTTCTTCCCTCTCGTCCCATACCTGTCGTCGGGTTTCATAACGAAGGCCAGAAGAAGGATTTGACCCCGGGCTTAAAAGCCCTGAACGCACGCTTGCAGGCGCCGGCCGAAGGCAGGCAGCCTTCTTCGAGAACACAGCGGAGTGAAGATGAAAAAAGGACCAACTACTACACAGATCTCGCGGCCGACTACTCAAGGCCCGGTCTGGTAGCGGAGTCATTGCAAAACGAATTTCTCGCGCTTTCTTTGAAGATCAACGCGATGCAGGAGAAGTCGCCGCCCGTGATCGGTGACGACTATACGATGTCGCAGGTCGAGCAGGAAAACAAGGAATGGTGGCCGACGCATTGCGAGGCCTTGCGACAGGGCCGCGGCGACATCCTGACCGGTGAATACCGGCCAGACCTGGTTTACTTCTGCCAGGATGGCGCCTACTACGGAATTGAAGAGCAAAAAGTCAGGGAACAGCATTGGTGGGCCTTGATCGCCCAGCCGGGCGCCACCATGACCTGGCCGATTGTCATGTTTCATGGCGAGTACGTATGGTTCGAATGGAGCTGTATCGATGACGATACCAACGAAACGCTGGCCAAAGGAAGCTGTGTCTGGGTGAGGCGCGGTCATCGCGGCGGTTGCAACTTCAAAGGTGAGCAATTGACGTTCTACAGGGATGTTTTTTCATCGCCGGAATTGCTGGAGTTGATTACCAGGAGTTGACAGCAGAACTTGCCAGTGCCCCCAGCGTTGCCAGCGCGTCCCGATGTCAGAACCGGGACCCATCCGTCGGGTTTTGCACACGGCGACGCTTGCGCGCCTCTTCCTCAACCTTCTCACAGGCGCCTGGCGAGCTGATCCAGCGATCCCAGAGACTGCTTGCGAGAATCGACGCCCCCAAGGTGGCAACCGCAACGCCCCCTTCGATCGCCGCGCCTTGAACGTTCAGATCAAGTGCCGGAGCCTGTAATGTGCCGCCAAGCTTGATGAAGGGGTTGATCAGATGCCCGGTGCTGAAGCCGACGCCTTGTAGCGGTACGACCTTGAAAGTGAAGTCAATCTTCTCCGAACGCAGGTCGATTGTTCCTCGCGACAAGACTGAAAGGCGGTCGGTTTGCAGAACCACTGCGGGCGCGGTTTTGACGCGCCCCTTGCGGGCCTCGAGGTAAATACCGCCGCAGCTCAGCGTCGAGTAGGGGCTCTTCTTGGCAAAGGGATTGAGCGTGTTGAACAACTCGAAGGCAAAATCACCGAACAGCACACCGAGGTCCAGCGAGCGAAATTCGCCGGGGGAACTGCGCAACCAGAAATAGCCATCAAGTCCTGCGGCCAGGGCGCTGACGCTGTTTCCGCTTGCCGAAAACTGACTGCCGACGGTGTGATGCGGAAGCTTGGCTTCATCCTCCTCGCTTATCCCGCGGACAAAGAAGATCACGTCGGTCGCTTTGAGCTGCCCCTTGACGACTGGCTGCCGACCCCGCACATCGAGCGTGAAGTTGGCGGCCACTTTTCCTTGCCGCCCCTGAGCCTGCAGCTGTTCCACGGCCAGCAGGCCGTCTTGCAGAGTGGCGGCGGCGTGAACATTGTGCAGCTGCTGTTGTCTGCCTTCGACCTTGGCGAACGATGCCAGCAGCTTGCCGTCGAAGGCACGCAGCAGGTCCAAAGGCAGCGCTTTGTCGGAAAATAGCTTGCTGCTCCTGGTGTTCTGCCGCGCTTGCTTCACCGCGCCCGCCTTGTTCGACCCACTCGCTTTCTTCGCCGACTCTTCCGGAGACGCCAGCAGCGGCTGCAGGTTCAGATAGTCCGAGCGCAGGTCGAGATCGATGCGTGGCCGGGTCGTCGTACTGATGCGCAGGCTTCCCTTGAGGTCACTTTTACCAAGGGTGGCCTGAAAATCGTCCATGCGCACGCTGTCCTTGCTGCCGGTCATGGTGCCGCTGAGCGCGAAGGGCTGGTCGACCAGGGGCCAGGCCTTGAGACTGCCGAGTTCCGACAACTTCGGGCCCTGCACCGACAAGCGAACGGCATCCGCCGAGAACACCGGTTTCAACACCAGCTTGCCGGCAAGAGCGATGCTGGCAGCCGCGATCTTGCCGTCCAGGCGTTCGATATTCACACTCGCCGCGTCAGCCGTGCCCCTGGCTTCTACGTGAAAGGCAGCCGGCGCGGCGACGTAGCCAGGAATCGCCGGTAATGAGGCGCGCAGGTTGCTGCCCGCGGCAAGCAAATCAAAGGTGATTCGTTCGGGCTCGCGAGGCCATCCCGTCGATAGCCGGCCGCTCAAGCGGCTATCCGCCAGCGAGAACTGCAGATCGTTCAGCGCCATACCCTGATCGGACATCGTCAAGTGGCTGCTCAGCGAAAATGGCGCCGCCGGGACGCCCTCCAGAAGCTGCGGTTTGAGCAGCTCGGCAAGGTTGCCACCCTCGGCGGTGATTCTGGCGTCGACACGTGGCGTCTTTCCTGCCAGATCGAGCGAAGCATCGACGCCAAAGACGCTGTTTCCCGCCCGTGCCTCCGCACTGGTGAACTGCAGCCGAGAACCTTGAAGCCTGAGCTTGCCGGCCAGCTGAAAGGGCCCAACAGGGAAATAGGCGGCGTCCTTGGCGCTGAAAAACAAGCCCGCCAGGCTGGACAGGTCAGCCCCCCGCATCTGCGGCGTCAGGTCGAAGAGCGTTTCCGCGGGCCGGAAGTCGATATCGCCGCTGGCGGACAACTGATTGTCGGCGATGCTCAGCGCGAGTCGGGCGAGACGCAGCCGTTGCGAAAGCAGCGCCAACTCGCCGTCCAGGCGTGCGGGCAGCGGGCTTTCCGCGGGCAAGCGAATACCGCGCGCGCGTAGCAGTTCGCGGAGGTCCGGGGAGCTCGCCCGATAGCTGAAGGTGGAGCCGGCCAGATCCTTCTTCTCGCTCAGCTTGCCCGATAGCTCGCCGGCAATATTGCCGAGGGTGAAATCGCCCTGCAGCGCATCGCTGCCGCCAGCGCCCTGGTTCTTGACGCTGGCCTTGATACGCAGCGGCAGTGCTGGCAAGGAGGGCAGCGATAAGAGCTTGCCGAAAGTCTGCAAGTTGGCCACCTTGGCGTCAATATCGAGATCGACGTTGGCCAGTTCCGGCAACTTCGGCGCCGTGCCTGATGCCTTGAGCAGGAGACCGTCGCTGCGGTATGAGAACTGCCTGACTTGCAGCGTCCGTCCACTGCGAGTGGCGTCGAGCTGCAATGAGTAGGGCTCTTCCGGCAGCTTGTCGACCCCCAGCAGCTGCCCCAAGGCAGCGACGCCGGGTCCTTCGGAATGCAAAAGCAAAGAGAAATCGTCAAGCGAAGAGAGACGTTTCGTCGTCAGCTTGCCGTCCAGCTTGAAGGCGCCGAAGTTGCCCTGCAGCGTGCCGCCCAGACGGTCTCCGACGGGCGCGACCGCAGCGTGCAGTTCGATGTTGCCCTGGGTCAGTTCGGGAAGCGCCAGGGCGCGCAAGGCGTCCGCTGCGTCGGCCGCAAGCAGCTCGAGGTTCATGCGCGGTGCGCGCGGATCAGAAAGGCGATCGAAGTGGCCACTGGCCTTGAGGCTGATCTTCGGCGCTGCGAGATCGAAGTCGTAGTCGATGGCGCCGCCAGCGATGAGTTCGTGGAAAGGACCGATGCGACCGTGTCCCTTGATCGTGCGTTGGTCGATGACGGCGTCGGTGCTGATCACCAGCATGTCTTCCGCATCTCGTTGCTGGCTTGCCTGCACGACGTCGACCAGCAACTCGTCGGTCATACCGGGGTGGCGGACGCGGATCTGGACATTGCGCAGCTCGGTTTGACCGAGAACCAGGTGCAACGGCGTCGAGCGCTCGTCGGATTTGCTTTTGCCGCTCTGGCCAATCTCCCAGTTGAACTGCCCTTCCTTGCTCCACTCGAAAAACAGCACGGCGTCGTCCGCCTGCGCGTTGCTGATCACGATCGGGCCACGAATCAGGCTCCAGAGATCGATCGAAAGTGACAAGCTCTTGGCCGAGAACATGTTGGGCGACTGGCTCCAGCCCGGATTCAGCCAGCGAATGTCGGTGCCACGCACGGTGGTGATGCGGCCGAGGCTGATCGCGAACTCACCGTCGACGTGAAACGGGCGATCACTCAGGGCGGAGACGCTTTCTTCGAGCGCCACGCGCAGGCGATTGTCGTCGAGCAGTAGCCACGTCGCGATGCCTGCCACGGCGACGACCAGTAGCGCAAATGCCAGCGCGACATAGGCTGCCCAGCGGCGCCTGGTGTTTGGCTTGGCTGTTATTTGCGTTGTCGACAATCCTGCAGACCTCATCGCTTGCTCGGTTTCTCGCTAGGCGTGCCATCGGGTGATATCACGAAGGCAAAAGGAAAGATATGCCCCCGGCGTTGGTGTGTTCAGGCGGCCACGGTGTCCGGCATCATGACGTCCACTACGATCTCGGAATAAGGCGCGGTAACCAGGCCCTGGGCGTCCTTTTCGACGGCCAGCCATTCGATCAGTTTTTCCACGTCGCCATGGACATTCTTGTAGTTGCGACCCAGGCGTCGAGCGAGTTCGGCGACGGTCATGGCCCCTCCCTGACGCAGCGTCGCGAGCAGTTCCCAGCGTTTGGGGGTAAACACCGCCAGCATCTGGCTGGCATTCTGGAAACCGACGCCAAAGTAGGGCGGCGCTTCGTCGCCGCGCTCCAGCGCTGCCATGGCGATGGCGGCACGCTCCAGATTGTCTTCAACTCGTGCCGCCACTCTTACATTCAGAATTCGTTTAGTCATCGTCGATTCCTTTCACGGCATCCCAGAAGTCGGCCATCAGTTGTCGCGGGCTGGTGAAGTGGTAGGGTGCTTCACCTTGACCAATGTGTTGATGGTCGCCTTTTCCTCGCTCGTTGTCGAAGCCGACCACCCGTTTGCCTTCGACCACATAGACCAGCCGATACTTCCACGAACGTTCGGACGGCGGCACCGGTTGCGGCACTCGCCAGATGACGATTTCAACGATGCCGCGACCGTACTGGTCTTTCGTCCTGAAGAGTTCGCTGGCCTTCATGTGGGGTATTACACCACAGGTTTGGTATGGTTCCTAGAACCATAGAGCTGGACGAGATCACGTTATGCTTCGCTGATACGCCCAGGCAATCACCTTCGCGCGGAAACGCGGGATCAAGCACGCGTGTAGGTGAGGTCAGCGTGGGGTCTGCCGCGTGCTTTCGATCAAGAAGACAAAAGGAAAGACCTGACCGTTCGCAGTAGAAGCAGAGCACTCGGAGTCAATGTGAAAAAAGAACCAACTATTACACGGATCTCGCGGCCGACTACTCAAGGCCCGGTCTGGCAGCGGCGTCATTGCAAAGCGAATTTCTCGCGCTTTCTTTGAAGATCGACGCGATGCAGGATGAGTCGCCGCCCGTGATCGGTGACGGCTATACGATGTCGCAGATCGAGCAGGAAAACAAGGAGTGGTGGCCGACGCACTGCGAGGCATTGCGACAGGGCCGAGGCGACATCCTGACCGGTGAATACCGGCCAGACCTGGTTCACTTCTGCCAGGATGGCGCCTACTACGGAATTGAAGAGCAAAAAGTCAGGGAACAGCATTGGTGGGCATTGATCGCCCAGCCGGGCGCCACCATGACCTGGCTGATTGTCATGTTCCATGGCGAGTACGTATGGTTCGAATGGAGCTGTATCGATGACGATACCAACGAAACCCTGGCCAAAGGAAGCTGTGTCTGGGTCAGGCGCGGTCATCGCGGCGGTTGCAACTTCAAAGGTGAGCAGTTGACGTTCTACAGAGATGTTTTTTCATCGCCGGAATTGCTGGAGTTGATAACCAAGAGTTGATAGCAGAACTTGTAAGTGCGCAAGTGGGGGCGGGGCTTTACTCTTGCTCATAGGTGTCGTCGGATTTTATCAAGAAGGCAAAAGGGAAGACCTGGCCCGGGGGCGTCTTTAAAAAGTCGACTTACAAACCCGCAAGATTCTTAATGCCATCCCAAACGCCACCCTGAAACGAGCCGGTAACTGCCGTTATCAAAGGAGCTGCCAGTATCAGCTTCCCTACCGATAATAGTCTGGCCAACCACCAGTTGTTGAGTGAGGGGTGCTTGGAGATGTAGTATGGTGCTACTGAACAAGCTAGCGCCAACGGCAGGATTAAGGCGGCGCCGGTGATAGTCCACACTCCCCAAGTTTTAGTTGGGTCAGTAATTATATTTTGTATAAAGGAATGGGTGTGCCAACCTAGAACTCCGCCAAGAACTATTGGAATAGCAGCAAAAAAAATGAAGAACAAAAGCTTACGTAAGAACGTGTCCTTTGCGGAGAGTTGTTGCTCTTGTTTTAAACTCTTTTCCTCTAACTTGGCAGCACGTTCTTCAGCGTTCGTTGCTGTTCGTAGCGCCTCGGCGAGGTCAGTTTCTATTTGCGCAGCCTTTCGGTTTGTTTCATCTAGCTGAAGATTAGTATCTGCAAGCAAGCGCTGTGACTGTTCACGGCTGATACGTTCATCCATTAGATGGGCTTCGGTACGTGCCAGAGTTCCTTTTGTGTCGTGAAGGGAATTAACCGTGGTTTGATGCTCTGCGAGCAGTTCTTCTCTGACTAAAGTAAAGATTTCATCATTTGAGGCATCTGCTCCCCGCAAGCGGGTTCGCAGTGCCTTATTGGCTAAAATGACCTTGAGAGTTGATTCGGGAAAATCTGTTACGTTTTCGAAGCGAGATATGGCCTCCAGCACCTTGATGGTTGCTTTTTCGTCCTCAGGGTCAAAAGATTGAAAAAACAGTGGCAGTTGGAGGCTGTCCACTAGGCTTTCCTCTAGGTCAGGACTACGTGGCACCCAAAACTGTATGAACTGCACCAAGTTACTTGGATAGAGAACAGCTGGGAGCTTGGACAAATTGGAAGTACGCTTTTTTCTATCGAAAGCAATCAGACGCCAATCAATTGACACAGCCCAATACTCAACCTCAAACGGTGTACTTGCATTGTCAGCACGCCTGTCCGTAACTACGTGCCAAAGGACCGCATCGTGCAGCAATCGGTCGTAGCCTTTTCGGCGGTGGGTCGGTATTTCCTCAGTTTCTCGTTCTTGTTCAGAAAGAACATCGTCAATGACATCTTGGCGCTGAGCGTAGATGTGCTGTGGTGTTTCCAGTACATGGATTCCCTTGTCACGGAGAATCGTACGCAAGTCATCAATGTAAGGCCGGAAGAAGGTTTCAGCCGTTAGCCCAGAGCTACGCTTGGCGGCGTCAAAAAACTTCTTGGCGATACTGGGCAGGGGTTGGGTTACGGCAACGTTTGCCATTGCAACAGTCGTACGAATTCTCTCGACGAGATGAAGTTGGCTGCTCAATGTTCGCTGTGCTTCATCTAGAGTTCCAGGCAGAACATAAAATTTAATCTTTAAGTGGCGCTCATTTCGTTTTGCAATATCGACGAGGGATACGACGGAGTCGTCTGCTGGATTATCGTGCAGCCCGAGCACCGAAAAAAGGAAATTGGTGTCCAAGATGACCTTGATTGTGTGCGTTTTTCGTGCACTTTCAATAACGGCGAGTGTTTCTGGTCGAAGTTGGGAAGCCTCGGCAAAAAAATGAGCGGACATTAAGCGGAGAACTTGATTTCTGCACGCTTGATTGGCCGGTGCGAAAAATTCTGAAAGAGTCTTGCGAAGACCTGTTGTGTGTTCAGGCGGAAACGGGCGAAGAAAAGGGGCTAGCCAATCACCTTCCTGTTCAAGGTTCCCGCCTGCAATGAGGTGAAACAAATTGGCACCTGCTACCCGAACGGCATTCAACAGTGCTTTTGAAAATTCGGACCAAACTTTCTCTGATGGCAAGTCTGGACAGTGATTAGTGCAAGAGGTTAGAAAGGCTGAGCGACACAGCTCTTGTTCAGAACAAGCTTTATGATAGGCTGCCGTGAGTGCTTGATTAGTCGCTTCGGTAAGCTTATAGCTTTGATTCGGCATGCGAGTAAGGCAGTTTTGAGATGAAAGAATTTCTATCTGCCTAAGTAGAACCTCGTCCGGCAGTTGTATGCCCACTTCTCGCTTTAGCCCAATCCTGAGTTCGGCTTGAGACAACGGTTTTTGTGATTTCCACAGAACGCCTTTGATGACTTGACCAATGGCTTTTTTCCACCAGCCTGACTCATTTAGTTCGACATGGTGAATAAGGGAAATAATTTCAGGGGATAAATGACGAATTGTCATTGCTTTTCTTTCAACATTGCTCGTTGGTAAAAGAAGGCGTCCTTACTGTAGCAGAAATAAAAAGCGCACCTTGGAGGTGCGGGCGCTTGACGAGGTTAGGAAAGCCCAGTTGCACCTTTTTATTATGTGTCGCACTTGACTGACATCTTGATAAGGGAGTCTTGACGCTAAGAAGTTGAACTCTATAAATTCTCAATTTATGTGTTTCTTTTCAAGAAACATAAAGGCAAGTCATCGTGTTTTTGAGAGCCACTGGCAGGCACGGGTGGTTGGGAGGCGAAAAAAAGCGGCTCTATGTCGTTTCCTGTGGAACCGGCCGCTGGCTACCGCCGTCATCCGAGGTGCTCCGCGATCCAGATCCGCGATGTTGAGGGCGTCAGAAACAGCCATACGCTCAAGGGCTTGGGGCTGATTGCGGCTTTCGCGTGCAGCGCCCGAGCCGGTCCGGCGGCAAGGACTTCACCGCCCTCGGCGGCGGGCAAGGGGTGGGAGAACCCGAAGGGCTCGGCAGAGGCATCCGCCTCACCGGAGGCGGTTCCTCACGAAACGACACAAACCCAAAAAAACGAAGGGCCGATCGATACGTGCCAACCTACCCGCAACTCCCCACCGCCCCACAAGCCGTACAAAAATCACACCCATCCTTGCGAATCATCGTCCGATTCCCGCACTCGCCACAAAGCTTCCCGGCCGTCGGTTTCGCTGCCGTTCCACCCGCTGGTGTTTCGAGAATCCCCATCTGCTGCAGCGGCAGGCCGGTTTCGTCGAGGATGCCGAGCATCGCGTAGCGGTGGATGATCAGCTGCGCCAGGTAGGCGACGGTCGAGGTGTAGTTGGTTTGGCGGCGGGTGCCGGGGACGAAGGCCATGAAGTCGCCGAGCGGCTCGGGGTAGTCGAGCAGTTTCCTGAGCTTCATGCCGATCCACGCCGGGTCGAGGACGCGCATGTCGAGCGACAGCAGCTTGGTCAGGCCGTCGAGCGCGCGCGGGTAGTTGCCGGCGAGCCACACCGAGTAGGGACGCGTGACGCCGTCGGGCAGGGTGATTTCCTTGAGGCCGAGGACGAAGTCTTCGCCGGTCGCCGGGTTGAAGACGTCTACGGTCCAGGAGAGCGTGCCGTCGGTGCCGGTCTTCGGTTCCTTGAGGCTGAACATGGCGTCGAGCACCGGCGTCGGGCCGTCGTGGTTGAAGGCGCCGATCTTCTCGACGCGGTGCTGGATCAGCTGCGCGACGGCGGCGACCACCGAGGGCATGCGCTTGCGCTCGCCGTGCGGCGGGAAGGCCATGTCGAAGCCGTCGTCGCCGGGCGTCTTGGCCAGCGATTCGAGTTTCAGCGCCAGCCAGCCGTGGTCGTTGGCGCGCATGTCCATCGACAGCGTCTTGGCGACGGCGCCGAGGCCGCGCGGTTGCTCGGGGCCGTTGACCCAGGCTTCGAAGGGCCAGTGGCGGCCGTCCTGTTCGATGTGCCCGACGAAGAGTGCGAACTTGCCGTGCGTGTGCGCGATCATGTAGGTCCACGCCATGTTGCCTTCGGGCAGCTGCGGGCGGTTCGGCCAGCGCAGGCTGGCGAGCACCGGCGCCGGCAGCGTCTTGATCGACAGGCGGCGGTTGGCGTCGCCGTTGACGAAGTCCTGCGGCTGCTTCTTCTCTTCGGCCTGCTTCTTCGATTCGACCGACAGCACCGAGCCCATGACGCTGTTCGGGCGGTAGGTGGCGAGGCCCTTGAGGCCGGCTTTCCAGGCACTCATGTAGAGGTCCTGGAATTCCTCGTAGGGGTAGTCGGCGGGGACGTTGACGGTTTTCGAGATCGACGTGTCGATGTACGGCGCGACGGCGGCGACCATGTCCTTGTGCGCCTTGGCCGAGATTTCGAGCGCGGTGACGAAGTAGTCGGGGAGCTTGTCGACGTCGCCGCCGAGGTGTTTGTAGAGGCGCCACGCGTAGTCCTCGACGGCGTACTCCTTGAGCGTGCCGTCGGCCATCCGCTTCTTGCGGCTGTAGGTCCAGGAGAAGGGCGGTTCGATGCCGTTCGAGGCGTTGTCGGCGAAGGCCAGCGAGATCGTGCCGGTCGGCGCGATCGACAGCAGGTGCGAGTTGCGCAGGCCGTGCTTGCGGATCTGGTTCTTGATCTCGTTCGGCAGGCGCGAGGCGAAGTTGCCGCCCGAGAGGTAGAGCTCGGCGTTGAACAGCGGGAAGGCGCCGCGCTCTTTCGCCAGTTCGACCGACGCCAGGTAGGCGGTGTCGCGCATGTATTCGGAGATGCGCGCGCCCATGGCCATCGCTTCCGGGCGGTCGTAGCGCAGGCGCAGCATGCACAGCGCGTCGCCGAGGCCGGTGAAACCGAGGCCGACGCGGCGCTTGTTGTTGGCTTCCTCGCGCTGCCGTTCGAGCGGCCAGGCGGTGACGTCGAGGACGTTGTCGAGCATCCGCGTCGATAGCTTGATGACCTCGCCGAAAGCGGCAAAGTCGAACTCGGCGCGCGCGCTGAAGGCGTCCTTGACGAAGGGCGTCAGGTTGATCGACCCCAGGCAGCAGCAGCCGTAGGGTGGCAGCGGTTGTTCGGCGCAGGGGTTGGTGGCCTCGATCACTTCGCAGTAGTAGAGGTTGTTGTCCTTGTTCATGCGGTCGAGGAAGAGGATCCCCGGTTCGGCGTGGTCGTAGGTCGATTTCATGACCTGGTCCCACAGATCGCGCGCGCGTACCCGGCGGTAGACCCAGCTGCCGTCGTCGCGCTGGAAAGCGCCGTCGCGCTTCATGTCGGCGTTGGGCTCGGCGCGGTGCGAGAGTTCGACCTCGGCGTCGTCCTCGACGGCTTTCATGAAGTCGTCGCTGACAGCGATCGAGACGTTGAAGTTGGAGAGGTCGCCGTGGTCCTTGGCGTGGATGAAGACTTCGACGTCGGGGTGGTCGCAGCGCAGCACGCCCATCTGTGCGCCGCGGCGGGCGCCGGCCGATTCGACGGTTTCGCACGAGCGGTCGAAGACGCGCATGTACGACACCGGACCGGAAGCGCGCGACTGCGTGCCCTTGACCAGCGCGCCCATCGGCCGGATCGACGAGAAGTCGTAACCGACGCCGCCGCCGCGGCGCATGGTCTCGGCGGCCTCGGCGAGGGCGCTGTAGATGCCGGGTTTGCCGTCGACGATCTCGACCACCGAATCACCGATCGGCTGCACGAAGCAGTTGATCAGCGTCGCCGCGAGCGTCGTGCCGGCGGCCGAGTTGATCCGCCCGGCGGGTACGAAGCCGGTTTCCTGTGCCCACAGAAAGCGCTCTTCCCAGTGCGCGCGCTGTTTTTCGTTCTCGTTGGCGGCGAGTGCGCGGGCGACGCGGCGACGGACGTCGTGAACCGAGGTTTCATTTCCCTTGGCGTACTTTTCGACCAGCACCTCGACCGATATTTCCTGCTCGGTAAGTGGCGTGATGGTCGGCGCCTCGGCGACGGCCGACAGGGTTAACTGGTGTTCGAGCTGGCTCATGGGTGGTCTCTCCGGGTGGTGACGGCTGCTGGCCGTTCTTGGCTGCAAAAGGCGTGCTGAAGTTCGGGGAAGCGCTGGCGAAAGCGAGTGTTCGTCGCTTGCCGTGCGCGCCGCCGCCTACGGGTAGGGCGCAGGGCGCGGCCGCTTTGTTCAAGTTGAAGTGGCGTAAACCTACTGCATACAGTGGGCAAAGGCAATAACGCGACTATATGTAGTTTTCGGATCGCGCCCGCCGAGCGCCCGGAAAAGCCTTGAAATCACGGCCTTGCGGGCCTCCGGGGGCGGGAAATTTTTTTTGCGGCGTCTGGCCGCGGCGCGGCGCTGTGGCGCCTCTTCGGCCGCGGCGTCGCGTTCGCTTGGCGAGCGCTCGCGGCCCCGCGGCTGGCTCAGCCGGCTTTGAGCTTCTGGCGCGCGTCGTGGGCGATCAGCGCCGCGATGACGCACGAGGCAAGACGCGTCTCGGCGGTGTCGGCACGACTGGTGAGGACGATCGGCACGCGCGCGCCGAGGATGATGCCGGCGCTCAGCGCGTTCGCCAGGTACTCCAACTGCTTGGCGATCATGTTGCCGGCCTCGAGGTCGGGGACGACCAGGATGTCGGCACGCCCGGCGACCGCCGAGACGATTCCCTTGGTCTTGGCGGCGTCGAGCGAGATGGCGTTGTCGAAGGCCAGCGGGCCGTCGACCAGGCCGCCCCTGATCTGGCCGCGGTCGGCCATCTTGCACAGCGCCGCAGCGTCGAGCGTCGATTGGAGCTTGGCGTTGACGGTCTCGACCGCCGACAGGATCGCCACCTTCGGTTCGGGAGTGCCGATGATGTGCGCCAGGTCGATGGCGTTCTGCACGATATCGACCTTCTCGGTCAGCGTTGGCGCGATATTGACCGCCGCATCGGTGATCATGATCGGTCGTGGGTAGGTCGGCACGTCCATCAGGAAGACGTGGCTGATGCGCCGACCCGTGCGCAGGCCCGTGCTGCTCGAAATCACCTCGGCCATCAGCTCGTCGGTGTGCAGGCTGCCCTTCATCAGCGCCTCGGCGTCGCCGCTGCGGACCAGCGCCACGGCCATCGCTGCCGACTCGTGGCTGTGCTTGACGTTGACGATCCGGTATTGCTTGAGGTCCAGGCCGTTCTCTTCGGCGACGGCGCGGATGCGCTGCTCGGGGCCGATCAGGATCGGTTCGATCAGCTTGGCCTCGGCAGCCAGCAGCGCGCCTTTCAGTGACTCCCGGTCGCAGGGGTGAACCACCGCCATGTCGATCGGTTCGAGTCCTTCGGCGCGCGCCACCAGCACCTGCAGGCGCGCGTACTTGTCCGAAATGGTGATTTCCGGCATCGCCTTGCGCTTGACCCGGATCTTTTCGTTCGGCGCCAGCACCTCGGCGCTACCCGAGACGACCAGTAGATGGTCCTGGTTTAAACACGCGCATTCGAGAACGATGTGCCGGTTGCGGGCAAACTTCTGCGCGACGGTGACGGTCACCGTGATGGTGTCGCCGATGGCCACCGGCCGCGCAAAGTGCAGGCTCGAATCGACCATCACCGTTCCCGGGCCGGGGAACTGCGTGCCGAGCATCGTCGACAGCAGCGACGCGCACCACATGCCGTGCGCGATGAAATCCTGGAACAGGCCGCTGTGCGTAAAGTCGCCGTTGGCCAGCGCCGGGTTCATGTCGCCCGACATCAGTGCGAACAGCTTGACGTCCTCGGGGCGCAGGGTTCGGATCAGCGACGAACTGTCGCCGACCTCGATTTCGTCATAGGTCCTGCTTTCGATAAATTCCAGGGGGGTTTCGACGTGCATGGCGGGGCTCCCGACGGTACGGATCAGAGGCTATTATGCTGCAACGCAGCAGGAATGTGTGGCGCGATCTCTGGAGCGTGCACTCTAATGCCCGCTGATGGTCTCGGTGCCTTCTGGCGCGCCGCGCATCGACCGCACTGCAGCTCCGCCAGCCTTGTTCTGGATTGCTTCACTTCGTTCGCAATGACGATTTCCGCGCATCCGGCCATTCCGCGCATTCCGCGCATTCCGCCATCCGGCCGAGCCCCACGTCTCGACGCCTGCAAGTCCCCGGCACCCCGGCCGTCACGGCGAGGAGCGCAGCGACGTGGCAGTCCAGGGCTGTTTCCCCGGGCAATCCCGGCGGCTTGCAGCGCCCGCTCGACCGGGCCTTTTGTTGACGTGTATCAGCACCGGCCGGCGGCAGAGAGCCTAAGCTTCGCCAAGGTATCGGCGACGGTGGCGCAGTGGGCGACCCTGGTGGGAGACGATGGTGACTGACGAAAGCTTTGACGCAGGACGGCTCGACGACACGCTGCAAGCGATCGTCGATGGCCATGCGCGCCAGCCGGGGCAGTTGCTGCAGATTCTCCTTGCCGCGCAGGATTCCCTCGGCTACCTGCCGGCGGCCGCGCTGACCGCCATCGCCCGGGCGCTCGACTTGCCGCGCGCGCAGGTCGAAGGCGTCGCCGGCTTTTACTCCTTCTTGCATCTGGCGCCGGTCGGCCGCTATCGCGTGCTCTTCTCCGACAACATCACCGACCGCATGCTCGGCAGCGGCGAGCTGCTCGATCGCCTGTGCAACAAGCTGTGGATCGAGCGCGGCAAGCTTTCCGAGGACGCTCTGGTCAGCGTCGATACCACCTCGTGCACCGGCCTGTGCGATCAGGGGCCGGCGCTACTGGTCAACGGCCGGCCGCTGAGCCGCCTCTCGGCCGAGCGCGTCGACCGCATCGCCGAGCTGATCCGCGGGCAGCTGCCGCTGGCCGACTGGCCGTCCGAGTACTTTCGCATCGACGACAACATCCGCCGCCGCGACGCCGTGCTCGCCGGCGAGTGGCCGGCTGGCCAAGCGCTACGGGCAGCGCTTGGCCGCGGCGCCGAGGCCATGCTTGGCGAAATGAAACTCGCCAACCTGCGCGGCCGCGGCGGCGCCGGCTTTACCACGGCGATCAAATGGGAGTCGGCGCGGCGCGCGCCGTGCCACGGCGAGAACGGCGTCCGCTACGTCGTCGCCAACGCCGACGAGGGCGAGCCCGGTACCTTCAAGGATCGCGTCCTGCTCAGCAGTTACGCCGACCTGCTGTTCGACGGCATGACGCTCGCCGGCTTCACGATCGGTGCCAGCCAGGGCCTGCTCTACCTGCGCGGCGAGTACGCCTATCTGCTGCCAGCGCTGCGCGACAATCTCGCTCGCCGTCGCCGCGACGGTCTGCTCGGCCCTGCGCTCTGCGGCCAGGCCGGGGTGGACTTCGAGATCGACATCCATCTCGGCGCCGGCGCCTACGTCTGCGGCGAGGAAACGGCGCTGCTCGAGTCGCTCGAAGGCAAGCGCGGCATCCCGCGCAGCCGCCCGCCATTCCCGGTAACAGTTGGCTATCGCGGCCAGCCGACGGTGGTGAACAACGTCGAGACGCTGTGTAAGGCGGCGCTGGTCGCGCTCAAGGGCGGTGCCTGGTTTGCCGGCCTCGGCACCAAGCAATCGACCGGAACCAAGCTGCTGTCGATCTCCGGCGACGTCGAGACGCCGGGCATCTACGAGTATCCCTTCGGCGTTTCGGTCAAGCAGGTGCTGTACGACTGCGGTGCCGGCAACGCGCAGGCGGTGCAGGTCAGCGGCCCTTCGGGCATTTGCCTGGCGACGCACGAATTCTCGCGCTGCATCGCCTTCGAGGACGTCCCGACGGCTGGCGCGCTGATGGTTTTTGGTGCGCATCGCGATATGTTCGAGGTGGCGCGCAATTTTGCCCACTTCTTCAAACACGAGAGCTGTGGCTTCTGCACGCCGTGCCGCGTCGGCACCTCGCTGGTCGTGAACTGCATGGACAAGATCGCCAACGGCCACGGCTCGCAATACGAAATCAACGAGATCTTCAAGATCCATCGCCTGCTGCACGCCGCCAGCCACTGTGGGCTTGGCCAGGCGGCGTGCAATCCCTTGTTCGATACCCTGCAGAAATTCCGCCCGGCGTACGAGCGGCGCCTGCGCTCGCTCGATTTCGAGCCGGCTTTCGACCTTGACCAGGCTTTGGCGGCAGCTCGCCAGATGACTGGTCGCGACGACGCGGACGCGCATTTCGGGCTGGCCGCCAGGGCCTCTGGAGTCGACTCATGAGCCCGCTCAGTATTCTGCTCGACGGCCTGCCGGTGCCCTTCGAAGATCACCAGACGATCATGGACGCGGCCCTCGCCGCCGGCATCTACATCCCGCACCTGTGTCACCACCCCGAGTTCGAGCCGCAAGGCAGTTGCAAGCTGTGCACCGTCAAGGCCAACGGCCGCTACGTCTCGGCGTGCACCATGCCGGCCAGGGATGGCATGGAAGTCGAGAACAATTCGCCGGACCTCAACGACAAGCGGCGGACCTTGTTGCAGATGCTGTTCGTCGAAGGCAATCATTTCTGTCCCTCGTGCGAGCAGAGCGGCAACTGCATGCTGCAGGCGCTGGCCTACGAACTCGAGATGCTCAGCCCGCATTTCGACCAGTTCTACCCCAACCGGCCGCTCGATGCTTCGCACGCCGAGGTGCTGCTCGATTTCAATCGCTGCATCCTCTGCGAGCTGTGCGTGCGCGCCAGTCGCGACGTCGACGGCAAGAGCGTTTTCGCGCTGTCGGGTCGCGGCATCGGCAAGCACCTGATCGTCAATGCCGAGTCGGGGCGGCTGGCCGATAGCAATTTCGCGTTGAGCGACAAGGCGGCGCAGGTCTGCCCGGTCGGCGTGATCATCGAGAAGCGGCGTGGTTTCGCCGTGCCGATCGGCGAGCGCCGCTACGATGTCGAGCCGATCAGCGTCCAGGCCGAGCGCCTGCGCCCGCGCCGCGCCGGCGAGGAGTGCTGAGATGGACGCGCTCCCCGGCCGTGGCAAGCTGCGTATCGCGACGGCGACGCTGGCCGGCTGTTTCGGCTGCCACATGTCCTTGCTGGACATCGACGAGCGGCTTTTCGAACTGCTCGAACGCGTCGACTTCGATCGCTCGCCGCTGACCGACATCAAGCGCTGCGGACCCTGCGATATCGGCCTGATCGAGGGCGGCATCTGCAACGCCGAGAACGTGCACGTTCTGCGCGAGTTCCGGCGCAACTGCAAGCTGCTGATTGCCGTTGGCGCCTGCGCGGTGAACGGCGGCCTGCCGGCGCAGCGCAACCATCTTGACCTCGGGCTGTGCCTGCAGGAGGTGTACCTGACCGCGCCGGGAGTCGTCGGTGGGCAGATTCCCAACGACCCGGAATTGCCGCTGCCGCTCGACAAGGTGCACCCGATCCACGAGATCGTCCGCGTCGATTACTTCATCCCCGGCTGCCCACCGTCGGGCGAAGCGCTCTGGAAGTTCCTGAGCGACCTGCTTGACGGGCGCACGCCACGCCTCGGCCATCCCCTGCTGCACTTCGACTGAGAGCCGAACGAGAGAAGCCATGCCCAGCGATCAATTCGAACTCGAAACCGCGCCCGCCGACGTCGGCACGCTGCGTCGCGTGGCGATCGACCCGGTGTCCCGCGTCGAGGGCCACGGCAAGGTGACGCTGCTGCTCGACGACGACGATCGGGTGCAGCAGGTGCGCCTGCACATCGTCGAATTCCGCGGTTTCGAGAAGTTCATCCAGGGCCGCCCGTACTGGGAGGTGCCGGTGATGGTGCAGCGCCTGTGCGGTATCTGCCCGGTATCGCACCACCTGGCGGCGGCCAAGGCGCTCGATCATGTGCTCGGCGTCGAGCGGCTGACGCCGACCGCCGAGAAAGTGCGGCGGCTGATGCACTACGGCCAGATCCTGCAGTCGCACGCGCTGCATTTCTTTCACCTGTCGTCGCCCGACCTGCTGTTCGGCTTCGCCAGCGAAGCCGGCCGGCGCAACATCGTCGGCGTCGCCGCCGCCTACCCCGAGGTCGCCAGACAAGGCGTGCTGCTGCGCAAGTTCGGTCAGGAGGTGATTCGCCTGACCGCCGGCAAGCGCGTGCACGGCACCGGCGCGGTCCCCGGCGGCGTCAATCGCTCGCTGCGCCGCGAAGATCGCGATGGCCTGCTCGCCGAGATCGCCGCGATCATCGGCTGGAGCCAGCAGGCGGTGCAGCTCGTCAAACGTCTGCACGCCGCCGACCCGGTGCTCTACGACGGCTTCGGCACTTTCCGCTCGAATATCCTGTCGCTGGTTGGCACTGACGGCGCGCTCGACTTCTACGACGGCCATTTGCGCGCCCGCGACGCCGACGGTCAGATCCTCGTCGACGGCTTCCCAATCGAGAACTACCAGCAGCTGATCCGCGAAGAAGTCAAAGCGTGGAGCTACATGAAGTTCCCCTTCCTCGCCGCGCTGGGCCCGCAGCACGGCTGGTACAAGGTCGGGCCGCTGGCGCGCGTCCAGAACTGCGATCGCATCCCGACGCCGCTGGCCGAAGGCGAGCGCCGCGAATTCATCGACCACGGCCAGGGAAAGCTGATCCACGCACCGCTGGCCTACCACTGGGCGCGGATGATCGAGATGCTGCACGCCGCCGAGACGATCGAGGAGCTGCTGCACGATGACGACCTCTCCGGCAGCGCGCTGACCAGCAGCGGCGCCCGCCAGCGCCGGGGCGTCGGCGTCATCGAGGCGCCGCGCGGCACGCTGATCCATGACTACCAGGTCGACGACGATGACCTGGTGAGCAGCTGCAATCTGATCGTCTCGACGACGCACAATAATCAGCCGATGAACGAGGCCATCCGCCGCGTCGCGCAACGCTACCTGAACGGCCGGCAGCTGACCGAGGGCCTGCTCAACCACATCGAAGTCGCCATCCGCGCCTTCGACCCCTGTCTGTCGTGCGCCACGCACGCGCTCGGCAAGATGCCGCTGCAGGTCGAATTGCGCGACGCCGCGGGCATCCTCGTCGGGCGCCTGGCTGCGGCGTCCTGAGGCGCCGGAGGACGCCGCGATGCCACTTCCGCCGGTCGTCATTCTCGCCTGCGGCAACCCCAGCCGCGGCGACGACGCGCTCGGGCCGCTGCTGCTCGAGCGCCTGCAGAGCTGGCTCGACGCCAGCGCTACGGGCGCGGGATGCGAGCTGCTCGGCGACTTCCAGTTGCAGATCGAGCACGCGCTCGACCTCGTCGGACGGCGATTGCTGCTGTTCATCGACGCCGGCCAGCAAACGCCGGCGCCATTCGTCTTTCGCCAGGCGCAAGCCGCCGACGGCGTGGCGCACAGCACGCACGCCTTGACGCCCGAAGCGCTTCTCGCCGTCCTGCTGCGGATCGATCACGAGCCGCCACCACCGGCTTTCGTGCTCTGCGTGCGCGGCGAGAGCTTCGCCTTGGGAGAGGATTTGAGCGCCGCCGCGGCGAGCCACGCCGATGCCGCTTTCGAGCTGCTCGAGGCGCTGCTGCGCCGGCCGGAACTCGACTACTGGCAGTCTCTGCTGAGCCGCTGAGTCGCTGAGCCCGCCCGCGCCGGGATCGCCAGCGGCGGACGGCGAGTGGTGCGCCACCACCGCCGATGACGCTTGGCCGCGCCGGCGTCAGCACCAGAAGCTATCGATTTGCCACAGCGTGCTATCATTCGGCCCGCCGTACCGGCAGATCAGTCGCCGGCAGCCGTGCAGGAAGCGTGGCAGAGTGGTCGATTGCACTAGTCTTGAAAACTAGCGACGGGCAACCGTCCGTGAGTTCGAATCTCACCGCTTCCGCCAGAAAAATACCCCCGGCCCGAAAGCCGCATCAAACCACTCCGCTAGCGCGCTCTCCCGCACCCCCCCGTCATTGCGAGGAGGCGCAGCCAACGCGGCAGTCCAGTTTGGCGACCGCTTGCCGGCAGCTGCGTACTGGCTATGCCGGCTTGCCGACCCTTACAGCGGCACCGCAGCGGCCCATCCCAGGCGCCCGAGCAGGCGCGCGAAGTCCTTGCTCAGCGGCGCTGTCAACTGCAGCGGCGCGTCGGTGACCGGGTGCGTCAGGCGTAGCTCGGTGCTCGCCAGGAGCAGGCGGTCGCAAGCAAACAGCGTCTGGAACAATCGGTTATGGCGGCCCTTGCCGTAGGTGGCGTCGCCGATAATCGGATGCGAAATGTGTTTGAGGTGGCGGCGCAGCTGGTGGCGGCGTCCGCTCAGCGGTTCGAGTTCGAGCAAGGCGTAGCGACTCGTTGGATAACGGTCGACGCGGTACGGTAGTTCGATCGTCGCCAGCCGTCGGTAGCGGCTGCAGGCGTCCTGCGCTGGCGCCTCGCTCGCCGCGGCGCTGGCATGCTCAGCCGGGTCGACGACACGCCGTAGCGGGTGGTCGATCTCGCCGCTTGGCGGCGGGTGGCCGCGCACCACCGCGATATAGCGCTTGTCGACCTGCCGCTGTTCGAACATCGTCCCCAGGCTGCGGGCAACGGCGCTGCTCAGGGCGAACAAGAGCACGCCGGAAGTGCCCCTGTCGAGGCGATGCGCGGCGTACACGCGTTGGCCGATCTGGTCGCGCAGCATCTGCAGCGCGAAGCGCCGCTCGCGTCGGTCGATCATGCTGCGGTGTACCAGCAGCCCGGCGGGTTTGTCGATGGCGACCAGGTGCTGGTCCTGAAAGAGGATCGTCAGCGCGCCGTCGTCGGCCTCACTCATCGGCCGAGCGCGGCCGCCTGATCGCCGCGCGCGACGATTTCAAGGGCGTGCTTGGACACTCGCCGTCGACGTAGTACCAGCGGCCGGCCTCGCGCACGAAGCGGCTGATCTCGTGCAGGCGATACGCGCGCCCCTGCACACGATAGCGCGCGACAAATTCGACGATCGCCGTCTCCGGGCCGGTCGCCAGATGGCGCCGCACTTCCAGCGCCAGCCATTTCGGTGCTGCCGCTGGATCGTCGGCCGCCACCTGCTGTGGTCGCGTAGACGCGTGCCAGGTCGCCAGCAGGTAGCTGTCGATGGCCAGCACGTAGGCGCTGTAGCGCGAACGCATCAAGGCCGCGGCGTCGGGCGCCGCCAGGCCGTCGTGCAGTGGCGCGCAGCACGCCGCGTAGCTCAGCTGGCTGCCGCAGGGGCAAGCCGCGACGAGCGGCGCCTTCATCGTCGGTAGCACGGCGCGACTAGCGGCGCCGGCCGGCAGTTCGGCCCATCGCCTCGTTCACCCGTAGCGGCTGGCCGTGCAGATCCTTGCCGTCGAGCGCGGCAATAGCCGCCAGCGAGTGCGCTCGGCCAGGCATGTCGATAAAGCCGAAGCCCTTCGAGGCGCCGCTGAACAGTTCGCGCATCACCTGTACCGATTTCACCTGGCCAAAGCCCTGGAACAGGTCGCTGAGTTCAATTTCAGTGGTCTCGTTGGCGAGATTGCCTACAAAGATATTCATTGCCGACTCCTGATCAGGGCTTGCCGAGGATGGGATGGCCGGCTCGCCGCCGGCCAATATCGCTTAGCCGCCGCGTCGTGCCGGGCTGCGAAACAGCGCGGCGGTCGCCACGCCGGCGTCTGCGCGCGGCCGCTGTGGCGCCCGCGGTGGGCTCTGCGGCGGCGCCGCCCGGACTGGCGCTGGCGCCGGCGCGCCCGAGCGTGCCGGTGCCTGGCCGCGATTGCGCGCGTCGCGGCCAGGGCTGCCGCCGCGCCGGTTGCCGTCGTGGCTGCCGCGTGGTGCTGCCGGCGTCGCCGTGGCCGCTGGCTGTGGGGTCTTGCCGGGCTCGAAGCCTTCGACGATCTGTTTGTCGATCCGCCGCGTCAACAGCTTCTCGATCGCCGCCAGCAGCGGCCGCTCTTCGGCTGAAACCAGCGACAACGCCTCGCCGGAACTGCCGGCGCGGCCGGTGCGGCCGATGCGATGGACGTAATCTTCGGGAACATTCGGCAACTCGAAGTTAACGACGTGCGGCAGTTCTTCGATGTCCAGACCGCGGGCGGCAATGTCGGTCGCCACCAGCACGCGCACCGTGCCGTCCTTGAAACCGGCCAGCGCGCGCGTGCGCGCCGGCTGGCTCTTGTTGCCGTGGATCGCCGTGGCCTCGATACCGGCCTTGCACAGATACTCGGAGAGGCGGTTGGCGCCACTCTTCATGCGCGTGAACACCAGCACCTGTTTCCAGTCGCCCGACGACACCAGATGGACCAGGAGGTCGCGTTTGACCCAGCTGTCGACCGGGTGCACGCGCTGCGCGACGAGTTCGGACTCGGCGTTGCGGCGGGCGACTTCGACCATCGCCGGGTTGTGCAGCAGGCCGTCGGCCAGCTTGCGGATTTCGTCCGAGAAGGTCGCCGAGAAGAGCAGGTTCTGACGCTTTGCCGGCAGCACCGCGAGGACGCGGCGGATGTCGCGGATGAAACCCATGTCGAGCATGCGGTCGGCTTCGTCAAGCACCAGGATCTCGACGTTCGACAGTTCGAGCGTTTTCTGCTGCAGGTGATCGAGTAGTCGTCCCGGTGTCGCCACCAGGATATCGACGCCGCGGCGCAAGGCGTCGATCTGCGGGTTGATGTTGACGCCGCCATAGATCAGCGTCGACTTGAGTTTCATGTACTTGCCGTAAGTGCGTACGCTCTCCTCGATCTGCGCCGCGAGTTCGCGCGTCGGAGTCAGGATCAGCGCTCGCACGCGCTGGCGTGGCTGCGCATTGGCGTCAGCGCGGGCCGGCATGGTCGCCAGGCGTTGCAGCAGTGGCAGGGTGAAGCCGGCGGTCTTGCCGGTGCCCGTCTGCGCGCCGGCGAGGACGTCGCGGCCTTCGAGAATCAGTGGGATGGCCTGCGCCTGTACTGGCGTTGGCTCGGTGTAGCCTTGTTCGGCGACAACACGGGTGAGCTCGGCCGACAGGCCGAGAGCGGAAAACGATTGGCTCAAAGAAAATCTCCGGTGAACAACCTGCTGTGGCGTGACGCCAACAGAGCCGGTTCAGGCGCTTGGAACGGATGGGATGGGGGGATGCTTCGGGGCGATCGGCAGGTGCCGATGGGGGATCAACCGCGAGAGGACCGAGCTGCCGACCGGATGAAACGCGGCTCTGTTCTGAGCGGCACTATACACGCTTTGGCGTGAAAGCCGTTAGTCTGTCTGCTGGCGACGGACGATACAGCCTTCTCGCCGCCGCCCGAAATGCTCAGGCGGCGAGTGTTCGGCGCTCGCGCAGGGCCTGCGCCAGCGTGCCGGCGTCGACGTACTCGAGCTCGCCGCCGACCGGCACGCCGCGGGCGATTCGCGAGACGCTGACGCCACGGCTCTTGAGCATTTCCGAGAGGTAGTGCGCGGTCGCTTCGCCCTCGTTGGTGAAGTTGGTGGCGATGATCACTTCGCGGACCACGCCGTCGCTGGCCCGCGCCAGCAGGCGGTCGAGCCGTAGTTCGCCGGGGCCGATGCCGTCGAGCGGCGAAACGCGGCCCATCAGCACGTAGTAGAGCCCCGAATAGGCGTGCGTCTGCTCCATCATGTTCATGTCGATCGGCGTTTCGACGACGCACAACAGGCTGGCGTCGCGTTTGCCCGACAGGCAGCGTCCGCAGACCTCGGACTCGGTGAGCGTGTTGCAGCGCCGGCAATGACGCAGTGCGGTCAGCGCCAGTTGCAGCGCGTCGGCGAGACGCTGCGTGCCTCCCCGGTCGTGCTGCAGCAGGTGGTAAGCCATGCGCTGAGCCGATTTCGGGCCGACGCCCGGCAAACAGCGCAAAGCCTCGATCAGCGAATCGAGGCTCGATGGCGTGCTCATCAGAACGGCAGCTTCATCCCGGGTGGCAGGCTGAGGCCGGCGGAAAAAACCGGCCATGCGCTCCTGCGACAGCGCCTCGGCGCGCCGCATGGCGTCATTCAGCGCGGCGGCCACCAGATCCTCGAGCATTTCCTTGTCGTCCATCACGCTTGCATCGATGGCCACCCGGCGCACGTTGTGGCTGCAGGTCATCAGTACCTTGACCATGCCGGCGCCCGACTCGCCCTCGACTTCGAGCTGGGCCAGCTCGTCCTGGGCTTTTTTCATGTTCTCCTGCATTTGCTGAGCCTGTTTCATCAGGCCGGCGATTCCGCCTTTCATCATCTTTGTTGCCTCTTCTTGAAATAAGGGGTTAAACGGGTTTTATGGAAGACTCGATCAGCGTGGCGTCGAACATTTCGATGACTTCACGAACGAAGCCATCTTCCTCGACCGAAGCGATAGCGCGGTCCTGACGTTGCTGGCGATCACGTTGCGCGGTCACCGCCGGGGTATCGCCAGCGGGTGCTTCGAGTTCGATAAACAGCTTCAGGGGTTTGCCGAAATGCTCGGAAAGCGCCTGCTGCAGCTTGTCCTGTGCGGCTTTCATCAGCAGGTGACGATGCGTCGGCGAGAGGCGCAAGGCAACGCGCGTTGCCACCATTTCGCGCCACTCGCAGTGTTGCGCGAGTTCGCGCGCCATGCCGCTGATTTTCAGCGCGGCAAGGATTTCGTGCCAGTCGCCCGGTGCTTGCTCGCTGGCGACGACGGCTGGCCTTGCAGGGCTTACGGCGGCTGGCGCGGACACCGCGGCGGCGACGACGGTCGGCGTTGCGGCGCTGCCGCCAGCCGCTGGCTGACTGGCCGCAGGCGTCGCGGCTGCGGCTGCCGGTGCTGCTGCCGGCGCGTTCGCCGAGCGCTGCCCGCCGACTGCCCTGGCGAGCGGCGGTGGCGTTGCTGAATTGGTCTCGAGCGCCGGCCGGAAGGCGTACAGACGCAAGAGGGTCATCGTGAAGCCGGCGAGCTCGTCGGGCGCCAGTGGCAGTTCCTGTCGGCCATGCACGGCGATCTGGTACGCCAGTTGGACGAATTCCGGGTCGAGCGCGGCGGCGAGTTGTTCAATCCGCTGCCGCTCGGGCCAGTCGTCGGCGACGGCTTGCGGCGCCAGTTGGGCAATCTGCAGGCGGGTGAGGACGCTGGCCAACTCCTGCAAGGCGGCGTCGAACGACAGACTGCGCGCCGCCATTTCGTCGGCGACGTGCAACATCGCCGCGGCGTCGCCGGCGAGCAGGGCGTCGAGGATCAGGAACAGGTGATCGACGTCGACCGCGCCGAGCATCGCGCGCACCTGCGCTTCGTCGACCTGCCCGGCGCCATGCGCGATCGCCTGGTCGAGCAGCGACAGCGCGTCGCGCATGCTGCCCGCCGCCGAGCGCGCGAGCAACTGCAAGGCGCCGGCTTCGGCACTGATCGCCTCGGCTGCGAGGACCCGCTTGAGGTGCTCGGCGATCAACGGCTGCGTCATCTGCTTGAGATTGAACTGCAGGCAGCGCGAGAGAACGGTGACCGGGATTTTCTGCGGGTCGGTCGTCGCCAGGATGAATTTGACGTGCTCGGGCGGCTCTTCGAGGGTCTTCAACATGGCGTTGAAAGCCGCGTTCGAGAGCATGTGCACTTCGTCGATGACATAGACCTTGAAGCGGCCACGCGTCGGGGCATAGACCGCGTTCTCGAGCAGCTGCCGCATCTCGTCGACCTTGGTGTTGGTCGCCGCGTCGACTTCGAGGAGGTCGACAAAGCGGCCACTGTCGATCTCCTGACACGCCGAACAAGTGCCGCAGGGCGTCGCCGTGACGCCGGTCTCGCAATTGAGCGCTTTGGCCAGGATGCGCGCCAGCGTTGTCTTGCCGACGCCGCGGGTACCGGTGAACAGGTAGGCGTGGTGCAGGCGTTGCTCGGTCAGTGCGTGCGTCAGCGCTCGCACGACGTGCTCCTGGCCGACCAGGGTGGCGAACGTTCGCGGGCGCCACTTGCGCGCCAGGACTTGGTAACTCATCGGCGGATTCTAGCAGACGGCGGCTTGCCGCAGCGCGGCAGTTGGTCGGTCGTGGCCCGCCTGCGGCAGCGGTGCTGGCGAGCGGCCGACGATTGGCGGCGTGCAGAAGCGCAGGGCAAGGGTGGCGAGCCTTACCCCCGGCACTCACATAAGACAGCTGTGGCTGCTTCCTTCCGGACCTGACCAGGTTCACCATCCTGCGATGCGGGGAGACCCGCCACGAGGAATGCTATCACATCAGCCGCCGCCGCGTCGGAAATGGCGCTGGAAGTCGTCGATGAAAGCCGCGTGCTGATCGGCGTTACCGCCGTCAAAGGCAATCGAGACCTGCAGGCGGGGCAGCGCCAGCGCGCCCAATTGCAGTGTCGGCAAGGGCTGGCAGCGGATTTCGGCGCGCCGCTCGCCCTGCTGTAGGCGCCAGCCGTCGGCCAGCGGTGATACCTGCCAACCCGCCAGCAGCGGTTGCAACTGGCGCGTGAATTCAGGTAGCGCCAGGCTCATCGCGAATTGCCGCACGGCTTGTTCTCAGCCGCCGGCGATCGGCGGCCAGATCGCCAGCACGTCGCCCGCCGACAGGCGCTGCGCGTCGCGCTGCGGCGCTGGCACGAACTGGCCGTTGAGCAGCACCAGATGCACCAGGCGCGGCGGTAGCGCGCGCGCCGCGATCAGCGAGGCGACGGTGCTCTGCTCGGGGATTTCCAGCGCCAGGGCGTTGCTGCGGCGGGCGTCCGCCGGCAGGTAGTCGGTCAGAAAGGCGTACAGCTTGAGCGTGATCTGCATCAGGCGGCGGCCAGCCCCCGCGCCAGATAGGCCTCGCTGAGCAGCGTCGGGTTGGCGAGCAGGCGCTCCTGCCACTCGCCGAGACGGACGCGGCCCTGGATCAGGCCGCGCAAAACGCCGATGTGCTCGGTATGTCCGATGCTGTTCGAGCCGACCAGTCGATCGCCGTCGAAGACCAGCCGCAGATAGCGGTAGGCGGTTTCGTCGAGCAGTTGTGCGGTCTGACGACCTGGCGCGTCGTGCCACTGGCCGAAAGACGCCGAGATCAGCCCGAGCGTGTCGAGAACGTTGAACACGAAAGTCCCCGGCAGCGTCGCCGCCTGACCCGCCATGTTCAGCGCGGCGACGCGCGCCTGCTCGACGGCGTCGGGTTGAATGGCGTTGACGACGCGGCGACCGGTGGCGAACTCGACCGCCTCGGCGACGTCACCGGCGGCGTAGATACCGGCGATGTTGGTCTGCATCGAATCGTCGACGAGGATGCCGGTGTCGACCGCGACGCCGCTGCCGGCGAGGAAGTCGATATTCGGCTTGACGCCGGTGGCGTTGATCAGCGCGTCGACCTCGAGGCTCTCGCCGTCGTCGAGTTTGACCAGCAAGGCGTTGCCTGCCGCAGTAATGGACACCACCCGCCGACCGGTACGCACCTGCACGCCCTTGCTTTCGCACCAGCGACGAATCATGCCGCCGGCCACCGCGTCCAGCATCCGCGGCACCATCCGGTCGCCCATTTCGACGACGCTCAGGCGCCGGCCGTGCGCGGCCAGCGACTCGAGGATGATGCAGCCGATGAAGCCGGCGCCCATCTGCAGCACGCGCGCGCCGGCGCCGACGGTGTCGGCGATCGCGCGCGCGTCGGCGAGCGTCCAGCACGACAGCACCTGTGGCAGGTCGATGCCGGGAATCGGCGGCCGTAGCGGCCGCGAGCCGGTGGCGAGCAGCAGCTGGTCCCAGGCGAGGACGCGGCCGTCGGCCAGGGTGAGCGTGTGCTGCGCGCTGTCGAGCGCGCTTACCCGAGCCTCCAGCAGGCTGATCCGCAAGCGCGCGAAGTGATCGGCATCCTTGCGCAGATAGGTTCCCGCTTCGCCGATCTTGCCGGTCAGCAGGTAGGGAATCGCCATCCGCGAGTACGGCGGCTCGGGCTCGTCGCCGATCAGCGTGATCTCGGCCTGCGGATCGGCACGGCGCAAGGTTTCGGCGGCAACGACCCCGGCCGGGCCGTTACCGACGATCAGGTGCTGGCGCACCTCAGAGGCCCAGGCGTGCCCGCGTCGCCGCGGTCGGCACGCCGTCGGCCGTCCAGCCGCGCGCGCTGTAGTAAACCGGCAGCATTTTGCCGATTTCGGCGACCATCCCTTTCGAGCCGCCGGTCTTGCACGGTTCGTTGAGCAGCCGCGGTGGCAGCGTGTCGTCCTTGCCGGTGATCCCCGCCGCCAGGTTGAAGTCGCGTTCGAGGTTCCAGATCCGCTCGCCCATCTGCAGCAGCGAATCCTGCGACCAATCGCCCTCGCAGGCGGCCTGAATCTGCGGCTGGATGTCGTTCATCGTCCACGCGAAGGTGGTGAATACGCACAGCCCGCTCGAATCGACGACCGCGGTGGCGTCCTGGAAGGCCTTCAGCATTTCCGGTTTGCCTTCGGTTTCTCGTGGATCGGTCTTCACCGGGATACCGAAGACCTCGCTGGAAACCATGTAGCCGCGCAGATGGCAGGCGCCGCGGTTCGACGTCGCGTAGGCCAGCCCCATGCCTTGCAGCGCTCGCCCGTCGTAGGCCGGAAACTCCTGCCCCTTGACGGTCATCGACAGCTCGGGCCTGCCGTACCTGGCGCACACGCGCTTCGAACCCTGGCCGAGGATCTTGCCGAAGCCTTCGCCACGCGCGGTCATCTCGGCCAGCTTGCAGAGCGCTGCGGCCGAGCCAAAGGGCACTTCCAGGCCGATCTCTTCCTTGCTCAGGATACCCAGGTCGTAAAGCTCCATCACCGCGCCGACGGTGGCCCCGAAAGAGATCGGGTCCATGCCGTCTTCGTTGCACAGCAGGTTGGCGAACTGTAGCGCTTCGAGATCGTCAACGCCGTTGGCGCTGCCCAGTGCCCACGCCGCTTCATATTCGAGACCACCGTTGGCGCCCCAGTATTCGGGCCGCGTCTCAACCGAGAAATGCGTCTCGTCGATTCGCGAAATCCGCCCGCAGGCGATGGTGCAGCCAAAGCACGCCTGATTGGTGACGAGGTGCGAGCGGCCGTCGCTGGCACGTTTTTCGTGCATCGCTTCGGCCGAGATCTTTCGCGCACCTTCGAACTCGACGTCACGGTGATTGCGCGTCGGCAGCGCGCCCATTTCGTTGATCACGTTCATCAGCACCTGCGTGCCGTAGGTCGGCAGGCCCTGGCCGGTAACCGCATTTTCGGCGAGCATTTTCTTGCCGGCGGTGGCGGCGGCCATGAACGCCTTGGGGTCGGCGATGTTGCCGACGCCGCGCGTGCCACGAACGGCGATTGCCTTGAGGTTCTTCGAACCCATCACCGCGCCAACGCCGGAGCGTCCGGCAGCGCGGTGCAGGTCGTTGACGATCGCCGCGAAGAGGACCTGATTTTCGCCAGCGCGGCCGATGCTCGAAACACGCAGCAGCGGATCCTGGTGACGCTTCTTGAGCGTCGCTTCGGTCGCCCAGACGGTCGTTCCCCACAGGTCGTCCGCCGGCAGCAGCTCGGCCAGCTCATTCTCGATGTGCAGGTAGACGGGCGTCGGCGACTTGCCTTCGACGATGATCATGTCCCAGCCGGCGAACTTCAATTCGGCACCGAAGAAGCCGCCCGAGTTCGAGCACGCGATGACGCCGGTCAAGGGGCCCTTGGTGACCACCGAATAGCGCCCGCCGGTCGACGCCATGGTGCCGGTCAGCGGTCCGGTGGCGTAGATGATCTTGTTCTCGGGAGAAAGCGGGTCGACCAGCGGGTCGATTTCACTGACCAGATACTTGCTGGCCAGCCCGCGTTGTCCGAGGTACTGCGCCGCCCATGCCATGTTCAGCGGCTCGCTGACACAGCTTCCCTGGGTGAGGTTGATGCGAAGAATCTTGCGAGTCCAGGCCATGGTCGTCTCTCCTCAAACCCGTGCCGCACTGTCGGTCTTCTGCGCCCACTTGCGCATCCGCTCGAGGCCGGTCCAGTCACTGTCGATATAGGTGATGGCGTCGGTCGGACACGCTTCGGCACACGCCGGCTCGCCGCCGCAGAGGTCGCACTTCTGGACCTTGCCGGTTTCGTGGCTGTAATTGATCGTGCCGAAGGGGCAGGCAATCGTGCACACCTTGCAGCCGACGCAGACCGCGTCGAGAACGACCTTGGCGCCGGTCGCCGCGTCGATCTTGATCGCCTCGACCGGACACGCGTTGAGGCACCAGGCTTCGGCACACTGGGTGCAGGTGTAGGGAACCTTGCGTCCTTCGTGGTGGAAGTCGAAAACCTTGATCAATGACCGCGACGGGTTGAAGGCCCCGGTATGCTCGTACGAGCAGGCCATTTCACACTGCAGGCAGCCGGTGCATTTGCCCGGGTCGATGTGCAAGGATTTCTGCATGACGTCTCCTCCGTAAACAGATCAATGAGATTCTGCTGAATGACGCCGCAGTCCTCTCTTCCCCGCTGCGACTGACTGCTCACTATAGGCAATAGCGGGCACTTGTAAAAGTTGCGTTGCACCAATTTTCCGCCGACCGCTATTCTCGTAAGGGAATGCGTCCGACGACAGCTTCGCCAGACGTCGGCAACAGCCCGGTCAGGGCGCTGATGTTGACGCTCAGGCGGCTCGCCAGGCGCCAGGCTGGATCAGTCGCCTGTCCGGGGTGTCAGGCTTGTCCTGCGCTCGGGTAGGGCATGTGCGCCCGCAACAATAGCGGCGCAGAGAACCGGCCCGGACCGGCGACACGCTTGCTCCATCTGCAGCCATGTATTGCTGCGCCGCAGCAATACAGGTCAACGAATGCCGTCGTGACGCGTTATCCTCGGTCATTGGCGTAAATTCGCCAGAAGCGGCATACCGGTCACAGGCCGAATCGTTGCGCGGCGTCGCTGCCAAAGCTCGCGCAGCGAGGGCGTCAGGAGGCATCGCGCATTGGCCGGGCCTGCCGCCCACGAAACAGATAAAGGAAGCGCATGACAAAACCCGCCAATCACCCGCAGCGCTTTGCGCTCAACTATGAGCTGCACGCTCGCCCCCCGGAAGCGCTGAGCATCCCGGAGCAGGCCTCGTATCTGGCGCTGGCCACCGAGCCGTCGAACAGGCAAGCCGAGTACGAGAGCATCGTCGAGCTATGCACGCGTTACGGCGTCACTTCGCCGGCGCCGGAGCTCAATCACTTCAAGGTCGATCTCGGCACCTTCCGGCTCAAGTGGGAGCGGCGCGCCGAGTGCAGCAGCTACACTTTTTTCCGACGTGGCGACGCCGGTGATCCCTTTGCCCAGCCGGTAATCGCCAGCGTGCCGCAGGCCTGGCTCGACCAACTACCGGGGCAGGTGCTGGTGGCCGCGCACGTGGCGCTACGCAAGGCCCCGGCGGCAACGCCCGAAGCCGAGGAACTGGCCAGTCTGTTCGAAGGCAACCTACTCGTCGGTGGCCGCGTCGGCGACGGCGTCGCCAGCGTGCGCGCCGACTTTCGCATCCACGCCGACGGCTTCAGCCGCTTCCTGATCGACGACATCAGCCTTACGCCCCGCCAGGCGGGACGAATGGTGCAGCGCTTGCTGGAGGTAGAAACCTATCTGATGCGCGCCTTGCTGACGCTGCCGGTAGCCAGGGCGACCTTGCCGGTACTGGCCGATGCCGACCGGCAGCTGGCCGCTTTGCTCAACGAAATGGTCGACGTCCGAAGCGAGGACGAACCCGCGCTCCTTGACCAGCTGACGCGGCTTGCCGCGGTCGTCGAGGGCACCATCTCGTCCACCCTGGGCAAGATTTGCGCCGCACGCGCCTACCAGGATCTGGTGGAACGCCGCCTTGCCGAACTGCGGGAAGTGCGTGTCGAAGGCGTGCAACCCATCGGCGAGTTTGTCGAGCGTCGGCTGCTGCCGGCGATGAGCACCTGCGAAACCGTCGCCAGGCTGCAGGACAGCCTGTCGGAACGGATCAGTCGCGCCAGCGAAATGCTGCGTACGCGTGTCGACATCTCGCTGCAGCGGCAGAACCAGTCGCTGCTCAGCACCGCCGCCCGCCGGGCGAAACTGCAGTTGCGCCTGCAGGAGACGGTGGAAGGCTTGTCGGTGGCCGCGGTGAGCTACTACGTCGTCGGCCTGGTCGGCTACGCCGCCAAAGCCATCAAAGCCGCGGGCGCGCCGGTCAATCCGGAAATCGTCACCGGCGTCGCGATTCCGATCGTCGTGATCGTCGCCGCGCTGGGCGTTCGCCATATCCGCCAGCTGGTGCAGCGCGCGGTCACTTGACGGGCGCGCAAAGGCCCTGCCATCGAGAACCTGGGCCTGCCTGAAGGCAGCGGTCGGCCCGGGTTTCGCGAGTCGACTCCTTGACGAGGGTTTGCCGTACCCGATATTCCTATGCGTTGGCGGATAGTCCGCAAACCGCCGCGGAATAGTCGCCGCTCAAGCAGTCGCCTCCCGCTCCTGCAGCTCCTTGAGCGTCCGCCCCTTGGCATCTTTCCACTCAACGCGGCCGTTCGCACTACGCCCCAGCGCCACTGCCGCGGCGGTAGACGGCGAGCTGAACGGGTAGTCCTGTGAGAAGCAGTAGCCGTCGTCGTCGCACGCCAGTACGCCATTCTTGATCAGCTCTTCCCGCAGCTCGTACATGCCGCGAACGTGCAATTGCATTGACGGCACGGCATCGCGCACGGCACGTGACCCAGCCTTCACGACAAAGCCCTGGTTCGACTCGAAGCCTGTGGCCACAACGCCCTTGCCCCTGCAGGTCAACAAGGTTGCAGTAGCGACGGCAGCGGGCGCCGCCTGCTCGAAGGCATGCACGCCCAGCACCGGCAGCATACCCAGCATGTTTTCCAGGAACACCACCATGTCGGCACGGTCGGCCTCGCTCAGGGTCGGCTCGCTGGGCGTGTTGCCGTTCTCCAGCGGCAGCCGCTTGGCAGCCTTTGCCAGGCGTACCAGATTGGCCTCGAGAAACTGCACATGTGCCTTGTTCAGTTGGCCCGGAGCGGCCACAAAGAACACCGCCCGGTTCCAGAAATCTTTCTGCGCGTAGTGGCTCTCCAGCCTTGGCCGGATGGGATCGCCTTCGCCGATATAGAGCTGCTCGCCTTCGCCATCCTCACGTGGACCCAGCAGCAGGTAGACGCCGGTCTGGCCGAGTTCGGCGCGAGCCTTCACGCGCGGCAGTAGGGCGCGCGGGAACATCAGTGCCTTACCGATCCAGTTCGAGCGCTCGACCACACGCAGACCGTCGGGATCGCCATCGGCGACGAATATACGCAGTGAGAAGGGTTTGGTGATGTTCATGTGTTGGCTGTCCATGCTACGTTTGGCTTGTTGAACCGCCGTCGGCGCGATCGCCGCAGCGGTCAAAGTGCGGCTCTCTTGCGCTCTTCCTCGCGGATAAATCGCGACAGATGAAAACTCGCCAGGGCGATATCCTCTTTTTTGAGGATCATCGACTCCTTGGCCAGAAATGCGGGCAGTGCCTTTGGTTCCAGGACCCAGACCTCGCGAGCGCTTCCAGGCCCTTGCTCCACATACCATCCCGGGAAAAGAATCACGGCACGAGCGGCGTAGGTTTTCCCGGTGCTGGCCGACAGCAGTTGCTTCAACCACGCCGCTTGCGCCTTCGCCTGGATCAGCGGGTTGCGATCCGGCTCCAGCGAGCTGACGCGCAGCGAATCGCCCTCGCAGACGACGCGGGCGTCGCCCTTGAGGGGCTTGCTCCAGGTCTTGGTTTCGATGGTGAAGATACCAGTGGGGCCGATCAGCACGTGGTCGATGTTGAAGCCATCGCCCATGAGGTCGTGGAAGACGTGATAGCCGTTCTCCCGCATGCGTTCGAGGAACTGGCCGACCGCTCGTTCACCTTCAATACCTTGCCGGAGTGCCCGGAATCGTGGCCGCAAGCGCCAGAATCTCCACCCGACAAACGCTAGCAATCCGAGGGTGACCGCCGAGAAGAGTTCGGGCTGGGGTGGCCGATCGGCGTAATAGCTCCACCACTCCATCCACGTTATACCGAGAAAACCGATCGCCACAATGGCTGGGGTTTCCAACTTGTCTTCAAGCAGTTTCCGGCGTTCCTCTTCGAGCGACTGCCCCGGATTGCGCAAGGGCTTGTCCTTCAGCGGCGATCGCGTTTTCGGGCTCATACGGTCTCTGCGGCAGCACCGTTCAAGTCACTGGCAATCAAGCGAAACTGCTCCAGCGCCGCTTCGAGGTCGTCGACGATTTCCTGCGCGATCACTTCGGGTGCTGGCAGATTGTCGCTGTCGGCGAGGCTGTCGTCCTTGAGCCAGAAGATGTCGAGGCTGGCCTTGTCGCGGGCGATCAGTTCGTCGTAGGCGTACACCCGCCAGCGGCCGTCGGGGCCGGCGCCGCTGGCGGCGGCCACCTGCGCGCTCCAGGTGGCCGCGCGGTCGTGGCGGTTGGCCGGGCGATCGGCCGGCTCGCCCGCACGTCGCCCCTGATACAGGCGGACGAACTCGTCGAGATCGGCGCGTTTCAGCGGCCTGGTCTTCAGCGTGAAGTGCTGGTTGGTGCGCAGGTCGTAGATCCACAGCTGGCGGGTCCACGGCGCCTTGCTGGCCGGTTTCTTGTCGAAGAAGAGCACGTTCGCCTTGACGCCCTGCGCGTAGAACAGCCCCGTCGGCAGGCGCAGCAAGGTATGCACGTCGCACTCGTGCAGCAATTTGCGGCGGATCGTTTCGCCGGCGCCGCCTTCGAAGAGGACGTTGTCGGGCACCACCACCGCGGCGCGGCCGTGCGACTTGAGCAGCGTCTTGATGTGCTGCACGAAATTGAGCTGTTTGTTCGAGGTCGTCGCCCAGAAGTCGTCGCGCTCGATCACGTCCTTCTCGGTGCTGCGCCTGCCGTCGGCGCCTTCGATCTGCGTACTGCTCTTCTTGCCGAACGGCGGATTGGCGAGCACCACGTCGAAGCGTTCGCCGGGGTCGGCCGCCAGCGCGTCGGCGACGACGATCGGTACGCTGGTTTCCGAGCCGATGCCGTGCAGCAGCAGGTTCATCGCACACACGCGTGCCGTGCCCTGCACCAGTTCCCAGCCGCGGAAAGCGCCTTCCTTGAGGTGGCGCTTCTCGTCGCGGGTGAGGTTGGGGTAGTTGCTGGTGATGGCGTTGTGCGCGGTGAACAGGAAGCCGCCGGTGCCGCAAGCCGGATCGCAGACCGACTCGCCGGGCCGCGGCGCGATGGCGTCGACCATCGCCTGGATCAGCGGCCGCGGCGTGAAATACTGGCCGGCGCCGGACTTGGTGTCCTGTGCGTTCTTCTCGAGCAGGCCCTCGTAGGCGTCGCCTTTTACATCGGCGCCGAGCGACGACCAGTCTTCCTCGTTGATCAGGTCGACGATCACCCGCCGCAGCTTGGCCGGGTCCTGGAACTTGTTCTGCGCCTTGTTGAAGATCAGTCCGAGCGTGCCTTTCTCGCCGCCAAGCCGTTCGAGCGCGTGCCGGTAGTGGTCGAACAGTTCGTCGCCGTCGCGCGTCAGCAACTCGGGCCAGGCGTAGAGCGCCGGGATGATGCTCGGCTGCCGGTACGGCGGACGCGATCGCTCGTCGGCCATCTTCAGGAACAGCAGGTAGGTGAGCTGCTCGACGTAATCTCCGTAGCTCATGCCGTCGTCGCGCAGGACGTTGCAGTAGTTCCAGAGTTTCTGGACGAGGGTGTTTGAGTTCATCTTTCGGGGTTCGGTTTGAAGCGCGTCAGCGCTGTTTCAATGGCTTGCTGGGGTCGTTGGTGCTCCAACCTGCGATGCGGCCCAGCTTCTCTTCGTCGAATCCGCGCGCATACTCAGTGGCTAAGCGGTGATGGAGGTCCTGTGGTCTGCACTGTTGAGTCTGGGGCGTTCGCAGACGCGGGTTTGGACGACTTTTCGTCCCAATTGATAGCCGCGCCTATTGACCGGACGAATTCATCTGCTCGGGTATCAATAGGCATGTGCCGTAAAATCAGCGGCTTGTCTGCATTCATGGCGGGATCATCGCTGGTCGTTATTGGTTTCTTTTGATCTTCCAGCCGGGCGTCCCGCACCCGCAGGAACCCACTTCGGCCAGCGCCGGCTGCCCTCATTGACGATCAGGCCGGTCTCGGCCAGCCTCCGCAACAGGTTGTGGATACGGTTGAGCTTCTGCGCGGCGGTCAGGACTTCGGGCAGCTTGTCCAGGAGCAGGCGATCGATGTCCGCCCTCGCCACGGGCTGATGCTCGCGTACCAGCGCGACGATCATGTCCTGGTAGTACTGGCTGTCGAATCCGCGATCGCGTATGTGTTGCGCCTTCTCACCGACTGCCGCAGCGACTCGGCTGGCGACGAGAAGGTTCGGGTAGCGCCCCTCTACGAGGCTGGCCGCCTTGAGCCGTTTGCTGTCGTCGGCCGAGATGTGCTGTCGCTTCTGCACCTTGTCGAGCAGCATGATCAGTCCGAGATCCAGGTCAGTGCGCACCATCAACATTCGCGTGTAGCGCTCGTCCAGAACCCGTCCGCGCAGTGTTACCTTGACCCGCTCGGGTTCCGACAAGTCGTAGTCGGGCATCGGGAAGAAGCGCTGTCGCTGCTTCTGGAACATACGCTTGATACCGCCACCCTGCGTGTCGATCATGTTGAAGTGGACCATCGCCTCGGCGAGGAAGGGGTTACGGTAGATTTCCAGTGGCGCGTCCTGCTCGATAACCGTTTCCACTCTTCCCGGCAGGAAGCCACCGACGTTGGTCAGCAGCAGGGTGTCGGGGGTCTCCACTACCTGCACCCGCCCACGCAGCCCGTAGTCCTGATGGGCGATGCAGTTGTGCAGCGCCTCGCGGATGACCCACGGATCGTATTGAGTCAGCTCGACCGGGAACAGCGTGCCTTCCGGCAACTCGCGCACCGTGAGGTTGCGAATGCGGGCCAGCACCTTGTCCACGTTCAACAGGAACGGCGGACCGAAGTGCTGGTAATCGAGTTCCTCGTTACGTTCGTTCTTCAGCAGCCAGGTGATGCGCGCCACTCTCGGTACCAGCAGTGTCGACGATTCCGGGCGGCCCAGCAGAAGCAACGCGGCGTTCGTCACCGAGCGGCGAATCGTCAGCTTCGCCTTGCTCAGAAACGTCGCGTCGTCCCAGCCGGCCACCATCGCAGCCTGGGTGGCGAACTTGGTGGTGAACTGCGCACGAGCCTTCTCTACGGCCAGCGGGTCCAGGTCTTCCAGCGTGGCTTGCTCGCAGACCACCGCGCTCCAGTCCACGCGGCGATTCCAGATCGCACGTTCCTTCTCCGGGTACTTCGCCAACTCGGTCTTGCTCGTGCCGTCCCGGATGTAAGCAGTACCGTAGAAAAGGACCGGCCGGTCGAACGCCGGATGCACTTCAAACAGCAGCACCCGCTTGCCCTGGTAGATGAAGGTGTGGGTTTCAAAGCCGACGTTTGGGTGCAGGCCAAGCGACAACCAAAGCGACAGCAACTGCGTGCCTTTGCCTTTCTCAGCTTGTGGGTCGAAAGTGGTGCCCATCACCGCATGGCTGCCGTCCTGAATGCCGAACACCAGGTAGGCGCGCGGCTTGCCAAGCAAGCAGGCGGAGTTGGCCAGCGCCGACACGTATTCGCCAAGCACTTGGGGCTCAAGGCGATTGGCCTTGAACTCCAGCCACTCGGTCTCGCGTGGTTCCGCGCGCAGCCGGTCCAGCAGGGCGGTGAGTTCAGCGGTGTTCATGTTGCGAAGGCCTTGGCCAGCGTGGCCTGCCGCAGTGCCTGCGCGCGCTTGAGGTTGGCATCGACCTCGGACTCGACCTCACGGACGATCGACAGACGGCGGTCGACTTCGGCGACGATGCGGTGTTGTTCCGCCAGCGGCGGTACGGGAGTGGGCCACGCGAGCATCCGCTCCGCCGTCAGATGCAGAATTCCAACACCCGGCGCCAATCGCGCAAACTGACCTGTCAGGCACGTGTGAAGAAAGAAGTAGTAGACGAAGCGGGGCGTTAGCAAGCGCGCGTCTGTTCGTATTCGAATCAGCGTTTTCTGGTAGCACGCGTTCGGGATCTCCCCATTCCAAAGCGCTGGTTTCCCAACCTCATTTGGGCTACCGGAGGCCTCAGATAAAAGAATGTCGCCAACTCGAAGCCGGTAGCGCTCAATGTTTGGAAACCCCATGAACTTGACATCACTTAGATCAAGCCCATCCCAAGTCACATTGGCTGCACGAACGTAGGCGGTCTGTTCCGAGGCAGCCGCGTGAACCGGCGCGCGTTGCTGGCCGAGCTGCACTTCAGCGACCGCTTCTAGACGTTCCAGAGCCCATGCCACGGATGTGGCTGGTTCAACAAGGCGGCCTTCCATGGCGGCTTTGAGGACGGCGGCCTTGTAGCGTTTGAGGTTGACCTTGACGCGATTGAGGTTGGCGACGGCTTCGTCGAGGCGGGAGAACTGCTTTTCGATTTCTGCGACGATCTCTCTCTGCCTCTCAAGTGGCGCGATCGGAATTGCAATTTTCTTTGCATTCGCACCCGAAAGCTCCAGGAACGTCGTGCCGTTCGCTAGGCTCTCCGCGCGCCGTTTGGATCCCTTCAGCCACCAATAGACGTATTCCGGCAGAACGCCGTCGTGAAGCACGAAGCTCTTGAATCCCTGGTTTGTAGCGATCGGATTGCGCGCAATCGCCACATAGCCGATGGGGGCGCGCGAGGTGAACAGAACCGTTCCCGCCGATAGGAGCCGGGCTGCGCAAGACTGGATCCCTTTCTGCGTGATGAAGCGAGCACCGTGAGCAATGTACTTCTCGGTGTAGCCAGAAAGGTCAGCAGGAGTCAGCCAAGGAATGTCGCCGTTTTCGAAGTTGGCTGCGTCGTTTGTGCGCGGAGTGCCACCGCCTGCGACTTCCGCGATTTCGCCCATGGTCGTCCACCTCCATCCCTCAGTTACGGTATCCGGCCTTTCTACGGGAACGGCGCTCACGCCGCCAACTCCCTGTTCAAGTCCTCAATCACCTTCGTCAACTCTCCGCCAAAAATCTGATGCACTCTCCCCAGCCCGCCCCGCTGGTCGAAGGGTGCGTAGCTGAAGTCTTCTGCCTCGACGCCGAGATTGGATGCGATGTGCTCGGCCATCTTCTCCAGCCACCAGCGCTGCTCGTCGGTGAAGCCCTTGCCTGCCTCCTCCTGCTGCACCATCCACGCCTTGAAGTTGGCGGCGACGCGCTCGGGGTAGGGCACCAGTTCGTTCTCCTGGTGCATGGCGTAGCGCACCAGCGAGACGAGGTCGGTGAGGATACGTCGCTGGCTGGCGCCGCGCACCTTCTTGCCTCCGCTGGATTTGTCGAGCGCGGCATAGGCCTGCCAGAGCTGGCTTTCGGTCCATAGCTGCGGCGGTGCCTGCAGGGTGTCGGCGAGCGACTGCAGTTCGGCGAAACTCAGCGGCGCCCGGGTCGGGCGGTTGTAGAGAATTTGCAGCGCGGTGATCTCGTCGCGATGCTCGGTGATGAAGGCCTCGAAGCTCTGGACGATGCCCTGCGCGCGCTCGCGGGCGGCTGCGGAATACTCGGCGGCGAGCAGGCGATCCTGGGTGACGATGTCGATCACCAGTTCTTTCTGCGCCTTGAGGCTCAGCAGCAGCTCGCGCAGTTGCGGCTTGGCGAGCGGCTTGACCGCCTGGCGCAGCGCGTCTTCGGCTTGCTGCGGCGAGCGGTCGCTGCTCGGGTTGAGCGCCTGCACGATGGCGCGTGACAGCTCCTTCAGCTCGACGCCGCCGGCGGCGCTGCGCACCCTGGCGCGCTCGGCGTCGCTGAGCCGCGCGTCAAGGCGCGACAGGCGTAACGCGACGCTGGACAGCACTTCGGGTTCGACGTTGCCGAGGCTGATGGCCTGCAGCAGCGCGCTCAACGGCACCGACTTCTTTTGGTCCATCGGCCGCGAGTCGGTCTTGTCGCGCTCGCAGACACCAACGCAGTCGACGATCACGAAGCGGTCCTTGTGTGCGTGTTCGCCGGGGGTGACGCCGCGCAGGTCGTCGTCGCTGACGATGCGCACGCCGCGGCCCTTCATCTGTTCGAAGAAGCTGCGGCTCTTGACGCTGCGCATGAAGACGACGATCTCGACCGGCTTGATGTCGGTGCCGGTGGCGATCATGTCGACGGTGACGGCGATGCGCGGGTAGTAGCTGCTGCGGAAGGCCCGGATCAGGTTTTCCGGCGTGTCGCCGGTGCTGCGGTAGGTGATCTTCTGCGCGAAGTCGTTGCCGCGGCCGAACTCCTGGCGAAGGATTTCGACGATGGCTTCGGCGTGGTTGTCGTCCTTGGCGAAGACCAGCGTCTTGGGCAGCTCGCTGCGCTGCGGAAAGAGGTCGCGCTGCCAGTTGTCGCGCAGCGTGCGGGCGATGGTGCGGATCTGGTCGGGCGTCTGCACGCTGCGGTCGAGTTCGGCCGGCTCGTACTCGAAGTCGTCGTCGAGCTGCCAGTCGCGGCGCGCACGGGTAGCCTTGTCGCGCACTTCGAGCCAGTAGCCGGCTTCCACTTTCGCGCCGGCTTCGCTGACTTCGGTGCGGATGCGATAAACGTCGTAGTTGACATTGACGCCGTCGGCGACCGCCTGCTCGTGGCCGTATTCCATCACCAGGTTTTTGTTGAAGAAGCCAAAGGTCTGCTTGTTGGGCGTCGCGGTGAGGCCGACCAGGTAGGCGTCGAAGTATTCGAGCACCTGCCGCCACAAGTTGTAGATCGAGCGGTGCGCTTCGTCGGTGACGATGATGTCGAAGGTCTCGATCGGGATCGCCGGGTTGTAGTCGATCGGCTCGGGCTGCTTGAACAGGGCGTCGATGCCGGCGGTGCTCTGCTCGTCGTCTGCCTCGGCCAGTTCGCGGCCCTTGAGCATCGAGTACATGCGCTGGATGGTGGCGATGCAGACGCGCGCGGTGCTGTCCAGGTGGTTGCTGACGAGGTGCTGGACGATGAACTCCTCGCCGAACTTGAAGTTGTTGACCGGCGAGACGTACTGGTCAAACTCCTTTTTCGCCTGGCGGCCGAGGTTGCCGCGGTCGACCAGGAACAGCACGCGGCGCGCGCCGGCGAATTTGATCAGCCGGTAGATGAAGCTGATCGCGGTGAAGGTCTTGCCACTGCCGGTGGCCATCTGGATCAGCGCGCGCGGCTTGTTGGCCGCCAGTGAACGTTCCAGGTTGTTGATGGCGGTGATCTGGGCCGGCCAGAGTCGCTGCTTGCTGACGCCGTCGCCCGCGTAGCCCCACTCGGTGAGCAGCTCGGGCATATGGCGCATACGGGCAAGGAAGGTGAGCGGTGCGAAATCGGCGTGCGGGGCAGCGTTGCCGCTGCCGGTGGCGAAGACCGGCGTTTGCGGCAGCGCCTTGAGCCATTCGCTGAGCGTCGCCGGCTGGTGAAAAGCGAAGACGTTACGGGCGCGTGGCTCGGGGTCGAGGCCGTTGCTGAAGTGCGTTTCGGCGCCAGTCGATTCGTAGATGAAGGGTAGCGGCCGCCGCCATGCCGGCAGGCTGCGCGGCAGGCCCTGCGCGTAACGCGCCGACTGGATCTCGACGCCGGTGAGCGTCGCGCCCCGCTTCTTGGCTTCGATGACGCCAGCGGCCTTGCCATCGACGTACAGCAGGTAGTCGGCAAAGCCGTTCCCGGCTTCGAGCGGGAACTCGCGCAGCGCGACGCCACGCGCGGCATGAATGTCGGCTGCAGCGACGTCCTGCACGGCCCAGCCGGCGGCGCTCAGCAGCTGGTCGATGTGCTCGCGGGCGAGTTGCTCGGCGGTGCGCATGGCTTCTACGCCGGGGTCGGGAGCGTGGTGTTGACGACCATCGCACGCGGTGGGCAGTGCTCCGGTGAGCGCCGGTATGCGGGTGCTCGCGGCGTCAGGAACATCGCTTCAACCTCCCGAGTCTGTTTTTTCTTTTGGCTTTGCGTCGCGCACAGTTCAGCGTCGAGCGTGCCTGCGGCGATGAAGCCGACATCTTGCCACAGCGATGCGTGGACGGCGCAGCGAACGGGCGCACGCATGTCGGCCACCTCGCCGTGCCCGCCGCTAGGATGGCGGGCGGCAGCTGGTGGGTGGGCCGACGCGCGGGCGCCTTCGATTGCACCCGGCACGCAAAACAGCTGCTGCAAATGGCTTAGAATCTCGGCTTCCCGAACCTGACCAAGCAAGGCTGCATGCGGGCGAAGTCTGGATCTTCTCGTCGGCCAATGCCTGGCCGCCAACGCAGCTAGTGAACGAAAACCTTATGGAAGCCACCCGCATCTGCTTTGTCCGCCATGGCGAAACGTCCTGGAACGCGGAAAAGCGTATTCAGGGAAATATCGACGTTGGTCTGGATGAAGCGGGGCTGGCGCAGGCCGATGCTGCCGCACAGTGGCTGGCGCCGCTGGCGTTCGACGCGCTCTACAGCAGCGACCTGCAACGCGCGCGCCAGACCGCCGGGCGCATCGCGGGCGCCTTGAAACTGGTGCCGATCCTGCGGCCGGAGTTCCGCGAGCGGCGCTACGGGCTTTTCGAAGGGCTGACCTACGAGCAGTCGCGGAGCCGCTACCCCGACGTGTACGCGCTGTTCGAAGCGCGCGTGCCGGATTTCGTGATTCCGTACGGCGGCGAGAGTCTGCAGCAACTGCAGCTGCGGGTGAGCGCCGGCTTGCGACGCGCGGTCGACGAGCATCGCGGCCAGACGATCGTCGTGGTGACGCACGGCGGTGTTCTGGACATCGTCAACCGTCTGGTGCGTGGCACTTCGCTGCGTCAGCCGCGCGATTTCACGATCCCCAACGCGGGCATCAACTGGGTGACTGCCACGGGCGACCGCTGGCACATGGAAGCGTGGGGCGTGACCGACCATCTGGCGATGGTCGGGCTTGACGAGCTACCGTAGCGACCTGGCGACGCCAGGCCGCCAAGCGGGAAGTCGCCAGGTCGCGTTCAGGCGTTCAGGCTTTCGGCTGCACCGGGCTGCGGCGACTTGACTCGCCCATCAGCTCGAGCAGCGACGCCATCCCCTGGCGCAGATTCCCCAGCACCGGCGGCGGCATTTTCCCCAAAGCGCCGCGCAGCTGGCCCTGCATCGGGCCGGGAATATCCTTGATCACTTCGGCGCCCTCATCGGTGAGGTGCAGACGGACCACGCGGTTGTCGGTGTCGCGCCGTTCACGGCGCACCAACTGGCGTGCTTCGAGCTTGTCGAGCAGGTTGCTGGCGGTGGAAGGCCTGATATGCAGGGCACTCGCCAGCTGCGAGACACGCAGACCGGGGCGCGCCGAAATCTGCCACAGCGCCCACAGCTGCGAGCCGCTCAGACCGTGCGTGTCGTCGATGTTCTGCATGCCGTTCTGAACCGAGCGCACCAACTGCAGCAGCTTGCCGAAGGCGTCATCCGCGCCGGCAGCGGGCCCGTCTTGCTGACCATCAGGCAGCTGCTCTCGCGAACTTTCCTGGCTACCGACTTTCTTTGTTTGAGTCATCTATCAACCCCTGCGTTGCCTGAAAACTATTTTCATGCAATACTATTTGGCTCAAACTGTTTGTACAAGCAAAATTTTCGCCAGATGCTTGCCAACCCGGATTTAAATGGACAAAACAATACTCGATCAAATTCTTTCCTTCGGCCAACAGCTCACGCCATCAATGGCGTCGGCCTTGCGCATCTGCCTCATCCTCGTGCTCGCCTGGCTGGCGATGGCCTTCTCGCACAAACTGATCCGCACTTTCCGCATCTACATCAGCAGTGGCATGCACGATGGTGAAGAGGTGCAGCGGGCGGCGACGCTCGGGCGCGTCTTCCGCTACGCCGTGTCGGTGATCATTTCGCTGGTTGCCGGCATCCTGGTGCTGGCCGAGGTGGGCGTGTCGGTTGCTCCTATCCTTGGCGCTGCCGGTGTTGTCGGCGTCGCCGTCGGTTTCGGTGCGCAGAGTCTGGTCAAGGATTACTTCTCGGGTTTCTTCCTGCTGCTGGAGAACCAGATCCGTCTTGGCGATGTGATAGACGCCGGTGGCAAGAGTGGCATGGTCGAGGAACTCACCTTGCGCTACGTACGTATGCGCAACTACGACGGCCACGTGCACTTTGTTCCGAACGGCAGCATCACGACGGTCACCAACATGACCCGTGGTTTCGCGCAGGCAGTCGTCGATGTCGGCGTTGCTTACCGCGAGAGCGTCGATCAGGCGCTGGCGGTGATGCGCACCGTCGGCACCGAGTTGCGCGCCGATCCCGATTTCGCGGCCAAGATCCTCGACGACGTCGAGATCGTCGGCGTCGATGCCTGGCGCGATTCGGCGGTCATCCTGCGCTGTCGCTTCAAGGTTGTCGCCATCGAACAGTGGACCATTCGCCGCGAATACCTGCGCCGCCTCAAGGACGCCTTCGATGCTGCCGCCATCGAAATTCCCTATCCGCATCTCACCGTCTATCCCGGCCAGGGCAAGGATGGCTCAAGCCCGCCCTTGCATCTGTCGATGGATGGCGCCACGCAGCATCCAGGAGGTACGCAATGAAAGTTAGCAATCCCGTCGTCGCCAATAGCCTGCTCAGCGAACACGACATCTACCTCTTTCGCGAGGGCAGCCACACCCGCCTCTACGACCGTTTCGGCGCGCACGCCACCACCAAGGCCGGCAAGGCCGGTTTCCAGTTCAGCGTCTGGGCGCCCAACGCGGAGAAAGTCTCGGTGGTCGGCGACTTCAACAACTTTCAGGCCGACAGTCATCGGTTGCATCGTCGCGGCGATAACTCGGGCGTCTGGGAGGGCTTCATCGCCGGGGGGGCGCTCGGCGACAGCTACAAATTCCAGATCACCAGCGGCATGGGGACGCAGGAGAAAGCCGACCCCTTTGCCCGCCAATCCGAAGAGCCGCCGCGCAGCGCTTCGCGCCTGTGCACGCTCGACTACAACTGGAGCGACGGCGAGTGGATGGGCAAACGACGGGCGATCAATGCCCTCGACGCGCCACTGTCGATTTACGAAGTACATCTCGGTTCGTGGCGGCGCGTTCCCGAGGACGGCAACCGTTCGCTGAGCTACCGCGAAATGGCGCAGGAGTTGAGCGCCTACGTCTGCGAAATGGGCTTCACGCACGTCGAACTGATGCCGGTGATGGAGCACCCGTTCTACGGCTCCTGGGGCTACCAGACCACGGGCTATTTCGCGCCGACGGCGCGCTACGGAAGTCCCGAGGACCTGATGTTCCTGATTGACACCCTGCATCAGGCCGGGATCGGTGTCATCCTCGACTGGGTACCCTCGCACTTCCCCGCCGACGGCCATGGCCTGGCCAATTTCGACGGCACCTGTCTCTACGAACACGAAGATCCGCGGCAGGGCTTTCACCCCGACTGGAAGAGCTCGATCTTCAACCTTGGTCGCAACGAAGTGCGTGGCTTCCTGATGTCGAGCGCGCTGTTCTGGCTCGACAAGTACCACATCGACGGCTTGCGCGTCGACGCCGTCGCTTCGATGCTCTACCTCGACTACGGGCGCCAGGAAGGCGAGTGGATCCCGAACGAGCATGGCGGCCGCGAGAATCTCGAATCGATGAGTTTTCTGCGCAGCCTCAACGAAGCCGTCTACCGCGACTATCCCGACGTGCAGACGATGGCCGAAGAGTCCACCGCCTGGCCGATGGTTTCGCGCCCGACGTACATGGGCGGCCTCGGTTTCGGCATGAAGTGGAACATGGGCTGGATGAACGACACGCTGAAGTATTTCCAGCAACAGCCGCTATTCCGCAAGTACCAGCACGACAAACTGACGTTTACGATCTGGTACGCGTTCACCGAAAACTTCGTGCTGCCGCTGTCGCACGACGAAGTGGTGCATGGCAAGGGCGCGTTGATCGGCAAGATGCCGGGCGACGACTGGCAGCAGTTCGCCAACCTGCGCGTGCTCTTTGGCTTGATGTGGGCGCATCCCGGCAAGAAGCTGTTGTTCATGGGCGGCGAACTCGGCCAGCGACGCGAGTGGCAGCACGACGAAAGTCTCGAATGGCATCTCCTGCAATACCCGTCGCACCACGGCGTGCAGTCCTGGGTCAAAGACCTCAATCGTGTCTATCGTCAGGAAAAAGCGCTGCATGAGAGGGACTTCAGCGCCGACGGCTTCGCCTGGAGCGATGCCCAGAACTGGGAGGAAAGCGTTATCAGCTTCCTGCGCTACGGCAAGAACCGCGACGATACCGTGCTGGTGGTCTGCAACTTCACGCCGGTACCGCGCCATGACTACGTCGTTGGCGTGCCGCGCGGCGGCGCCTGGCAAGAGGTGCTGAACAGCGACGCAGCGGTCTATGGCGGCAGCGGCATGGGCAATTGTGGTCAGGTCGAGGCCTCATCGCAGGCCACGCATGGCTATTCCCATTGCCTGTCGCTGACCTTGCCGCCGCTGGCGGTGCTGATCTTCAAGCCGGTCGCCGAGAGCAAGGCCCTGGCATGAGCGATGGTACGTTCGAGCGGCGCAGTAGAGGGCTTGGCGCGGCCAGTACGGCGGCCGCCCATCCCCCTTGCATGCGCTTGCCAATCGGCTGATGCTTTGCCACTTCATGGTGACGAACAATGACGCCGTGCTCGCCATCGCCCGCCCGGACCTGCAAGACGGTCGGGCCGGGCGGATAGAATTGCCCCTGGCCGAACCGGCTTGCAGCCGGTCCGCCTTGCCAGGCGATCACATACCTACCGATAAGCGCGTTCTCGTTGCGACGAGATGCGTAACTTTGACGACTTCCCTTGAGTGGAGGAAATGATGCAAAAAGCCAATGAGTTTATGGAAAAAGCCGCCGCAGCGGCTGAGCTGACCTGGGAAAACGACCCCCTGTGGTACAAGGACGCCATCATTTATGAATTGCACGTCAAGGCGTTCAAGGACAGTGGCGACGACGGCATCGGCGACTTCAAGGGATTGACCGAGAAGCTCGACTACATCCAGGATCTCGGCGTCAATACGCTCTGGCTGCTGCCCTTCTACCCGTCGCCGATGCGCGACGATGGTTACGACATTTCCGACTACCACAACGTCAGTCCCGACTACGGCAACCGCAACGACGCCCGCGTCTTCATCCGCGAAGCGCATCGCCGCGGCTTGCGGGTGATCACCGAGCTGGTCATCAACCACACCTCCGACCAGCACCCCTGGTTTCAGGCGGCACGGCGGGCGCCGGCGGGGTCGAAGAAACGCGATTTCTACGTCTGGTCCGATACCGACAAGAAATTTCCGGAAACACGCATCATCTTCACCGACACCGAGAAGTCGAACTGGGCGTGGGACGAGGTCGCCGGCGCCTACTACTGGCACCGTTTCTTCTCGCACCAACCCGACCTCAACCACAACAACCCGGACGTCGTCAAAGCGGTGATCCGCATCATGCGCTTCTGGCTGGACATGGGCGTCGACGGCCTGCGCCTCGACGCCATTCCCTACCTGTGCGTGCGCGAAGGCACCAACAACGAGAACGTCCCCGAGACGCATGCGGTGATCAAGCAGATCCGCGCGGCCATCGATTCGCGCTACCAGAATCGCATGCTGCTGGCCGAGGCCAACATGTGGCCGGAAGACGTGCGCGAGTACTTTGGCGACGGCGACGAGTGCCACATGGCGTACAACTTTCCGGTGATGCCGCGGATTTTTATGGCCGTCGCCCAGGAAGAGCGCCATCCGATCATCGAGATCATGAACCAGACGCCGGACATCCCCGAAAGCTGCCAGTGGGCGATCTTCCTGCGTAACCACGATGAACTGACGCTGGAAATGGTCACCCAGCGCGAACGTGCCTTCATGTACGAGGCCTACGCCTCGGATCCGCGGATGCGGGTGAACGTCGGCATCCGCCGCCGCCTGGCGCCGCTGATGGACAACAACCGCCACAAGATCGAACTGGTGACCTTCCTGATCCTGACGCTGCCCGGGTCGCCGGTACTCTACTACGGCGACGAAATCGGCATGGGCGACAACATTTATCTCGGCGACCGCAACGGCGTGCGCACGCCGATGCAGTGGAGCCCGGATCGCAACGCCGGCTTTTCCCGGGCCGACCCGCAGCGCCTCTACCTGCCGCCGAACATGGACCCGATCTACGGCTACGAAGCGGTCAACGTCGAGGCGCAGGCGCGCAATTCGTCGTCGCTGCTGCACTGGAACAAGCGTCTGATCGCCGTCCGCAAGAACTACAAGGCTTTCGGCCGCGGCAGCATCAAGTTCCTCGAACCCGGCAACCGCAAGATTCTCGCCTACGTTCGCGAGTACGAAGACGAGACGCTGCTCTGCGTGGTGAACCTGTCGCGCCATGCGCAACCCGTCGAACTTGAGTTGGCGGCGTTCAAGAACCGGGTGCCCGTCGAACTGCTCGGGCGCTCGGCTTTTCCGCCGATCGGCGACCTGCCTTACCTGTTGACGCTGGCCGGCCATGGCACCTACTGCTTCCGTCTGGCGACCGACGTCGAGGTGCCTTACTGGCACGAGGAGCGCCTGGCGCGTCCGGAGTTGCCGGTGCTGGTACTGACCGAGGGCTGGATGACCTTCTCGGGTGGCAAGAGCAGTGCCACCACCGTCCGTCGGGCGATCGCCGCGGCCACCCGCGACCAGCTGCAGCACAAGGTGCTGGCGCCGTACATAGCGACCAAGCGCTGGTTCGCCGGCAAGGGCCACGCCATCGAGTCGATCAAGATCCTCGAACAAGCGCCCTGGGAAACCGACCACGGCAGCTGGCTGGTGACGATCATCGAAGTGCATTGCGCCGACCTCGAAGCGCAGGTCTACTCTTTGCCGCTGGCGATCTGCTGGGACGATGAAACGAGCGAGGAACAGCGCGCCGTACTGGCCGCCTGGGCGCTCGCGCGGGTCCGGCAAAAGGACCGCACCGGCCTGCTCTACGGGGCTTTCGGCGCCGACGGCTTCTGCCGTGCGCTGGCCGAGGGAATCGGCAAGAATGAGGCCGTGCCCTTTGGCCGCGGGCGACTCGAGTTCCACGCCTCGCCGGCATTCGCGACGCTGGCTGCCGGTCTCGCTGCGCCAGTACGCCATCCGGCGCTCGAGCAGAGCAACACCGCGGTGTACTTCGGCGATCAGCTGTTTCTCAAGGGCTATCGTCGTTTGCAGCCCGGCGTCAACCCCGAAGTCGAAGTCGGCCGTTTCCTGACCGACCAGTCGCCTTACGCGCATATCGCGCCGGTCGCCGGATCGGTCGAGTACCGCCGCGCCGACGGCCAGACGACGACCCTGGCGCTGTTGCAGGGCTACACCGAGAATCAGGGTGACAGCTGGAATTTCGCCGTCGACTACCTCGAACGCTTCCTCGGCGAACCCGAACTGCCGGCCGAAGAAGACAACCCCGCCAACCCGCATGCCTACTTCCTTTCACTGATGGAGTTGCTTGGTCGCCGAACCGGCGAACTGCATCAGGCTTTCGCCGTATGCACCGGCAACCCTGTCTTCGAGCGCGAAGCGATCACCTCGGCCGACCTCGGTCAGTGGTCCAGCGCGCTGCAGGCCGACGCGGTCGCCACCTTCGACGAACTTGAAAAGCGTCGCGACAGCCTCCCCGACGACGTCCGTGCCGCGTGTGACCGACTGTCCGCGTTGCGGCCGGCGCTGCTCGACCGCATTTCGCCGCAGGCGCTGACCAGCATTGCGGCGGCCAAGACGCGCTACCACGGCGACTATCATCTGGGTCAGGTACTGCGGGTGGACCACGATTTTGTGATCATCGACTTCGAAGGCGAGCCGGCGCGAGCAATGGAAGAGCGCCGTCAGAAGCATTCGCCGCTGCGCGACGTCGCCGGCATGCTGCGTTCCTTCAGCTATGCCGCGGCGGTAGCCACCAATCGCATCACCGCCGAACGCCCCGCCGACCGCCACCGTGTCGGCCCGCTGGTCGAGGCCTGGGAAGAACAGGTGACCGACGCCTTCCTCGGCGGCTACCGCGAGGCCATCAAGGGCTGCCCGGTGTGGCCGGAGGCGCCCGGCGCCGCCGAGCGTCTGATCGAGTTCTTCGTGATCGACAAGGCGCTCTATGAATTGCGCTACGAAATGGGCAACCGCCCCGACTGGCTGCCGATTCCTCTGTTCAGTTTGCTCCGCACGCTGGATGGCCAGGCCGACGCGGACGCCGACGAGCTGCAAGGAACGATCTAAGATCAACAACACAGGAGAGCAATCGTGAAAGTACTCGCTATGGTTCTGGCCGGCGGCCAGGGTTCCCGACTTCATCCCTTGACCGCCGAGCGGTCCAAACCAGCTGTTCCGTTCGGCGGCCGTTACCGCATCGCCGACTTTGTGCTCAGTAACATGGTGAACTCCGAAATCCGCGGCATCTACATGATGGTTCAGTACAAGTCGCAGTCGCTGATCGAGCACGTCGCCAAGGCCTGGGGGAATTCAAACGCCTACACCGGCCAGTTCGTCACCGTCGTGCCACCGCAGATGCGCGGCGGCGGTACGGAGTGGTTCCAGGGCACCTCAGACGCGGTCTTCCAGAACATCAACCTGATCGAGCGCCACTCGCCGGATTTGGTCGCCGTCTTCGGTGCCGATCACATCTACCGCATGGACGTACGGCAGATGATCGACTTCCACCGCCGGAATTCGGCGCACGTGTCGGTGGCGGCGATTCCGGTGCCACTGGCCGAGGCCTCGGCCTTCGGCATCATCGACGCCGACAAGCGACACCGCATCCGCGGCTTCCTTGAAAAACCAGCCAATCCACCGGCGATGCTCACCGACCCGACGCGTGCCTACGGCTCGATGGGCAACGAATAAGGATAGATCGTGCGAAGCCACGATCTGATCCGTTTGTTGGACGAGCCCGGGCCGGAGCGCTGGGCGCGCCCTCTGCAAATATCTTTTTTGGATTTACCCCGCAGGCATGAATGCCGAAGGGCGGGGAGCGGGCCGTCGCCGCGCGCTGCGGCACCGTCAGCGAAGATCGCGCAAATCCGGCCGTTTTGGCGTCCCGGCCACTGAACTCCGGGCGACCCCGTCACTCAGCTTGGGGAAACTGAAGTCCCAAAGGCGGCCGGACAGCGCTGTGAAGGCGGCTTACACGATCAGGCAGCGATCGCGACGAGCGGTGGAGCAGCGACGAAGGCGGGCGATGTTGATCGAATACGCGTCCGGACAATTGACATCACGGAGCCACAGCACGGGCAAAGCATCGCTGGCCGCTCCTTGCGCGGCGGCGTGAAGCGGCTGGGATCGAACTTCAGCAAGCGGTGCAGCAAACTGATCAGGCGCTTGCAGTTGGCGTGCAGGAAGCCGAAATTGCGGGCGCGGCGAAAGCCCTTGGGTAGCACGTGCTGGAGGATCAGCCAGAGGAAATCGGCGCCGGCTAGCGAGCGCTTTTCCGACTTGCCGGTTTGTGCGTTGCGGTAGCGGAAGCTCACCCGCCCATCCTTACAAGCGAGGATGTCCTGTTCACGGATGACGCCGCGGTAGAGGTAACGACCGAGGTAGATCAGGGCCTTCTCGCCGCTGCCCACCGATTTGCAGTGCGCTACCCATTCCCGCGGATAGGACGCCGGCAGGCAAATGCCGGCCGCCTCGATCGCCGCCAGCATTTTGGCCCGGAAGACCTTGGCCATCGCCTTCTCGTTGAACAGGTAGGTGCCGTTCTTGCCGCGCCGCTTGCGTCGCCAGCGCTGCTTCGCGGCATCGATCGCTGCCGCGGGGACGACGAGATGGACATGCGGGTGGAAGTCGAGCCGACGCGAGTGCGTGTGCAGGACCGCGATGGCGCCGGGCGTGCCCTGCAACTGCCGGTCGTTCTGACTGAAGCGGTGCACCGTTTCCCAGGCACAGCGCATCAAGCCATCGAAGACGACGTCGGCGTGCGCCGCAGCGAGCCCGCGCAATTCGGCCGGCAGCGTGAAGGTCAGCAGAAAGTAGTCGGCCGGGACGAGGCGCTCTATCTGACGTTCCAGCCATTGCTGGCTCTCGTGGTGCTGGCAGTGCGGGCAAAGGCGATGGCCGCAGGAATGCGGAACGAGTTTTTGCTGATCGCAGCCTTCGCACTGGAGCTGCATCATCGGGCTGGCCGGGCCGCGGCAATCGCGCATCGCCGAGAGTGCCCGAAGCTGATCGAAGCTCAGGCGGTGGCGAAATTGCGTCATGAAGTCCGCTTCGAATTCGGCAATGACAGAGCCGAGGCGGATCATCGCGGCGTCCCCTTGCTCAGGCAAAAGCGGTCCATCAGCGCGTTGATGCGGTCGATGGCGTGATGCCGGGTTTGATCCGTCAGATGGGTGTAGCGAACCGTCGTGAGAATCGACTGATGGCCGAGAATGCTCTGCACCTCGGTGAGCTCGACGCCCGCCTCGATCAGGTGCGTGGCATAGGCGTGACGCAAACTGTGCGGCGAAATGTTTTTTTTAGCCCGCAGGATTCGACCACCGCCCGCAGTGCCTTCTGAACGCCGCTGCGATTGAGCGGTGTCCTGGCGCTGCTCGCACCTGGCAAGCCGCCGCGGCGATTGGGAAACAGCAGAACGGGATTACGGTGGCGCTGCCAGAAACAACGCAGGAGTCGGTAGGTGGCCGTCGGCAGCGGCACCAGGCGATCCTTGTTGCCCTTGGCATCGCGGATATGCACCCGCCCGCGCGCGCCGTCGATGTCGGCGACCGTCAGCCGTAAACCTTCGCCCAGGCGCAGGCCGAGACTGTAGAGGGTGAAGAAGAAGACCCGGTAACTGAGCACCTGCGTGGCCAGGAAAATCCGCTCGGTCTCCTCGACCGTGACGATGTCCGGCAGGCGCTGTGAACGCGGCGGCTTGATCAGACCGGGCGCCACCCAGGGTTTCTTCAGCACGTGCTCGTAGTAAAACTTGAGCCCGTACAGATCGAGCTTGAGCGAACTCCAGGAGTGCGTCTCACGCAGGTCGGCGAAGTAATCCAACAGGTCGGCCTCGCTCAGATCGTCGATCTGATGAGCGAAGTAATCTCCCACCCGGCGGACGGCGCGCGAATACGCGTCGATCGTCTTCGGCTGCAAGCCCTTGAGCTTCAGGTGCTTCTGGTGCAGCTCGTAGTTCGTGTCAAAAATCGTCGTTGCGACAGCGGACATCTCTTCCATCTTGCGGTAACCTCGCATTCGTCATGAACGTCCCTCGGATGAGGGGCGAGGTCACATCTTGAGTCAACGCGACGACAGCACCGGGGTTTCCTCCGCGTAGCGGCTTCGTCCAACTATCTGTTCAACACCGATGTCCTGCTCAAAGCGCTGCGCGAGGCCAACGATAATGACGAGCACGATTTCGGCCACCACATCCTGCCGCGGCTGATCAAAACGCATCAGGTGCTGGCCTACAACTTCGCTGACAACCATGTCCCCGGCGTCGCCGATTACGAGGAGCAGTCGTACTGGCGCGATGTCGGCAACATCGACGCCTACTACGCCGCCCATTACGACGTCCTCAGCGCCAAGCCGCGCTTCAACCTCTTCAATCCGAAGTGGTTCATCAACTCCAGCTCTTACCAGGGACCATCGCCGATGATCACTGGCGAGGTCAGCAACAGCACCATCGCCGCGGGCTCGCGAGTCAGCGGCGCACGGATCAAGAACTCGATGCTGCGTCGCGAAGTCATCGTCGAGGAAGACGTCGAAATTGAAGACTGCCTGATCATGGACTACACGGTCATCCGCCGTGGCTCGCGCCTGAAACGGGTCATCGTCGACCGCTACAACGTCATTGAACCAAACTCGCGCATCGGCTTCGACGCCGCTGCCGACCGCGCCCGCTATACCGTCAGCGATGGCGGCATCGTCGTCCTCGCCAAAGGCGAGGACATCGCGGGCGTCACCCGCTACCAGATTTAGGAGATCACCATCCATGAACCTTCCCCTTACCGCAGTCTGGCCTGGCGCTCCCACTCCACGCGGCGCTACCTGGGATGGCGAAGGCGTCAACTTTGCCCTCTTTTCGGAACACGCCGAACGCGTCGAACTCTGCCTTTTCGACCCCAACGGACGCCGCGAAGTGCAGCGCATCGAATTGCGTGAGCAGACCAATCTGGTCTGGCACTGCTACCTGCCCGAGGCGCGCCCCGGCCTGCTTTACGGCTACCGGGTCCACGGCCCCTACGACCCGGCCAACGGTCACCGCTTCAACGGCAACAAGCTGCTCATCGAGCCCTATGCCAAGGATATCGTCGGGCAGGTACGCTGGAGCGACGCGCATTTCGGCTACAAGATCGGTCACCGTAGCGGGGATCTGTCTTTCGACCGCCGTGACAACCACGCCGGCATGCCCAAATGCCGGGTCATCGACCCGGCCTTCACCTGGGGCGACGACAAGGCACCGAACATTCCGTGGCCGGACATGGTGATCTACGAGACGCACGTGCGCGGCTTCACGATGAAGCATCCGGAGGTGCCGCCGTCTTTGCGCGGCACCTACGCCGGCATGGCGACGGCGCCGGTGATCGACCACCTCAAGCGCCTGGGCGTCACCTCGGTGGAGCTGATGCCGGTGCACGCCTTCATCAACGACCGCCACCTGATCGAACGGGGTCTGACTAACTACTGGGGCTACAACTCGATCGGCTTCTTCGCGCCCGACAACCGTTTCAGCGCCAGCGGCGTCGTCAGCGAGTTCAAGACGATGGTCAAGACGCTGCACTCGCACGGCATCGAAGTCATTCTCGACGTGGTGTACAACCACACTGCAGAAGGCAACCAGAACGGCCCGACGCTCTCTCTGCGTGGCGTCGATAACGCCACGTACTACCGGCTGGTCGCTGACAACAAGCGCTACTACATGGACTATACCGGCTGCGGCAACACCCTTGATCTGCAGCAGCCGCGGATGTTGCAGCTGATCATGGACTCGTTGCGCTACTGGGTGCTGGAAATGCACGTCGACGGCTTCCGTTTCGACCTCGCATCGGCGCTGGCCCGCGAACTGCACGCCGTCGACAAGCTCGGCGCCTTCTTCGACATCCTGCTGCAGGACCCGGTGCTGTCGCAGGTCAAGCTGATCGCCGAACCCTGGGACCTCGGCGAGGGCGGTTACCAGGTCGGCAACTTCCCGGCCGGCTGGGGCGAGTGGAACGACCACTACCGCGACACCATGCGCGCGCACTGGAAAGGCGACTGCGGCCTGATCGGCGACTTCGCCAGCCGTCTCACCGGCTCCAGCGATTTCTATCAGCACAGCGGCCGCAAACCCTGGGCGAGCGTCAACTTCGTCACCGCCCACGACGGCTTCACGCTGCACGACCTGGTCAGTTACAACGACAAGCACAACGCGGCCAACTGCGAAGACAACCGCGACGGTAACGACAACAACCGTTCCTGGAACTGCGGTGCCGAGGGGCCGACCGACGACGCCGCGATCAACGAACTGCGCGCGCGGCAGAAACGCAACCTGCTGGCGACACTGTTCTTTTCGCAGGGCGTTCCGATGCTGCTCGCCGGCGACGAAATGGGGCGCACCCAGGGCGGCAACAACAACGCCTACTGCCAGGACAACGACATCAGCTGGGTCAACTGGGAGCTGTCGTCAGCCGACCGCGACTTCCTGGCTTTCGTGCAACGCGTCATTGCCCTGCGCCGCGAGCATCCCGTTTTCCGTCGCCGCAACTTCTTCCACGGCAGTGCCCCCGAGGGTTCGCTGATCAAGGACATCCACTGGCTGAAACCCGACGGCAGCGAGATGAATGACGACGAGTGGGCGCACAGCTACGCGCAATGCCTGGGTGTCTATCTCGGCGGCGAAGCGATGCAGGAGCGCGATCGACGCGGCCGCCCGGTACACGACGATAACTTTGTGCTGCTCTTCAACAGCTATCACGAAAACATCGACTTTCGCCTGCCGCAAGCCCCCGCGGATTGCGAATGGCAGAGCGTTCTGGATACGCACATTGCCGATGGCCTGCAGCCTGACGGCGTCTTCCAGAGTGGCGATACCTATCCCCTCGAGAGCCGCTCGCTGGCTCTCCTGATGCAAAGGAAGAAATCATGAAGCGCCTGCACAGCATGCCCTTCGGCGCTGAACCGCGGGCCGACGGTGGCGTTCGTTTTCGCCTCTGGGCACCCGGCGTCGCGACCGTCGGGCTACAGCTCGACGGTGCGCCCGACCTGCCGATGACCGCCGCCGCGGGTGGCTGGTTCGAGCTCACCGTCGCCGAAGCGAAAGCCGGTAGCCGTTATCTTTTCCGGCTGCCCGACGGCTTGCTGGTACCCGACCCGGCTTCACGCTTCAACCCGGACGATATCCATGCGGCGTCCGAGGTGGTCGACGCGGCCGCCTTCGACTGGCCCGACGGCGAATGGCGTGGTCGGCCGTGGGAGGAAGCCGTTCTCTACGAGCTGCACATCGGCAGCTTCACTACTTCGGGCGACTTCACCGGCGCCATCGAACGCCTCGACTATCTGGTCGAGCTCGGCGTCACCGCTCTCGAAATCATGCCGGTCTCGGATTTCCCGGGGCAACGCAACTGGGGCTACGACGGCGTCTTGCCGTTCGCTCCGGATGCCTCTTACGGCCGTCCCGAGGACTTCAAGCGTTTGATCGCCGCGGCGCACGAACGCGGCCTGATGGTCCTGCTCGACGTCGTCTATAACCATTTCGGGCCCGAAGGCAACTACCTGCACGCCTACGCGCCGGACTTCTTCAACCCGCGCCACGAAACTCCCTGGGGCGCGGCGATCAACTTCGACGGCGAGGGCAGCCGTGTGGTACGCGACTTCTTCGTGCACAACGTCCTCTACTGGCTCGAGGAATTCCACCTCGACGGCCTGCGTCTGGATGCCATCCATGCCATCTGCGACGACAGTTCGCCGGACATCATCGAGGAGCTGGCGGCCGCCTTCAAGGCCGTGCCGGGTCGCGCACGACACGTGCACATGGTGCTCGAGAACGAGCGCAACCAGGCGCGCTACCTGAGCCGCGACGACTTCGGCCGGCTCGTGCACGGCACCGCGCAATGGAACGACGACATCCACCACTGCTTTCACGTCGTCGCCACCGGCGAGACCGACGGTTACTACGTCGACTATGCCGCCGAGCCGGCGCGGCTGCTCGGCCGCTGCCTGAGCGAGGGTTTCGCCTACCAGGGCGAGGCGTCGACCTTTGCCAAGGGCGAAAAGCGCGGCGAGCCGAGTGCGCAGCTGCCGCCGGCGGCGTTCATCAACTTTCTGCAGAATCACGACCAGATTGGCAATCGTGCTTTCGGCGAGCGTCTCAGCCACCTGGCGTCGCCAGTGGCTATGCAGGCGGTCACCGCGGTCCTGCTGTTGGCGCCGCAACCGCCGCTGCTGTTCATGGGCGAGGAATTCGCGACCACGCAGCCCTTCCAGTTCTTCTGCGACTTTGGCCCCGAACTGGCACGCCTGGTGACCGAAGGCCGCCGCCGTGAGTTCGGGCGCTTTGCGCGTTTTGCCGATCCGGCGGTGCGCGAGAAAATTCCCGATCCCAATGCGCTGGCAACCTTTGCAGCTGGCGTTCTCGACTGGAGCGCGATCGAGCGCGCGCCGCACCGCGCGACACTCGAACTGCACCGACAATTGCTTGCCCTGCGCTGGCAGTGGATCGTTCCGCGCCTGGCCGGCATGGCTAACGGCGACCCGCAGCTGACGATGCTGTCGGCGAGCGCGCTGGCCATCGACTGGCGGCTTGGCGACGGCAGCCAGCTGTCGCTGCTCGCCAATCTTGGCGACCAGTCGGTCGACGCCCCGGCGCCGACCGGCCAGCTGCTGTTCGCCACTGCCAACCTCGACGCCGTGGCGCTGGCCGCCGGGCGCTTGCCGCCGTGGTCGGTGGCCTGGTCCCTACACGCCGGAGGCCGCTCATGACTCGACCCGCCCAGAACAGTTCCGAGGCTTTGACTCGGCTCGCTGCCCACTGCGGCATCGCGACCGCTTACGACGACGTTTGGGGTCAGCCGCATGCCACCTCCGAGCAGACGCTGCGGGCGCTGCTGACGGCCATGCATGTCCCCAGCGACGGCGACCCGCTAGCGCAGCTGCAGGCCATCGAAGAAAGCGAGTGGCGGCGACCGCTGCCGCCGGTGCAGGTCCTGGCCGCCGGTACGACGCCCGTTATTCAGCTATCACTGACCGCGGCGCAGGCCCGGCAGCCGCATCGCTGGATTCTGACGCCGGAGGATGGCAGCTCGAGCAGCGGCGAGTTTCAGCCCGCCGAGCTGCCGCAACTCGGTGAACAGCGCCTCGGTGGCAGCGATTTTCTGCGTAGCGAGCTGCGCCTACCGGTCTTGAACGAGCCCGGTTACTATCGTCTGGAGGTCGAACAGCCCGGCCACAGCAGCACGGAGCTGGTGGCGATGACGCTGATCGTCACCCCGGCGAGCGCTTTTCAGCCCGAAGCGGTGCAAGGCGAAGGCCGTGTCTGGGGCCCGACGGTGCAGCTTTACGGTCTGCGCTCGCGACGGAACTGGGGCATCGGCGACTTCGGTGACCTGCGCACGCTGTTCGATCTGTCGGCCGACGCCGGCGGTGGCGTGATTGGCGTCAATCCGCTGCACGCGCTGTTCCCCGACGACGCGACGCGGATCAGTCCGTACAGCCCGTCCAGCCGTAGCTTTGTCAATGTCATGTACATCGACGTCGAAGCGGTCGCCGAGTTCGGCGACTGCGAAGCGGCACGAAACCTCGTTGCCTCCGAGGGCTTTCAGGGTCGATTGCGGCGTCTACGTGCGGCCGAGAACGTCGATTACCCAGAGGTTTCGGCGACCAAGTGCGAGGTTCTGGCGGTACTCTACCGTCACTTCCGTGAACAACACCTGGCCAGCGATAGCCCGCGCGCGCGCGCCTTCCGGCTGTTCCGCAGCGAGGGCGGGCAGGCGCTCGAATGGCACGCGCGCTTCGAAGCCCTACAGGAACATTTCCGGCGCGACAACGCCAGCGTCTGGGGCTGGCCGGCGTGGCCCGTGGCCTACCGCCAGCCGCAGGCGCCGGCGGTCAGCGCTTTCGCCAGCGAACACGCCGAGGCCGTGGAATATTTTGCCTGGCTGCAGTGGCTTGCTGAAGAGCAACTGCTCGCGCTCGGCGAACAATCGTGGCGCCGTGGCCTCGGTGTCGGCCTCTACCAGGACCTCGCCGTCGGCGTCAATCCTGGCGGCTCGGAGGCCTGGGCCTGGCAGGGCGCCTTTGCCAACGGCGCCTACGTCGGCGCGCCTCCCGACGAGTTCAATCCGGTCGGCCAGGACTGGGGGCTACCGCCGCTGGTCCCGCACGCCTTGCGGGAAGCTGCTTACGAACCCTTCATCACCATGCTGCGCGCCAACATGCGCCACAGCGGCGCCTTGCGTATTGACCACGTGATGGGGCTGGCGCGCTTGTTCTGGGTGCCGGTCGGACTGCCGGCAGCGCAGGGTGCCTACGTCAACTACCCGCTCGAAGACCTACTCGGCATCGTCATGCTGGAGAGCCAGCGTAACGCTTGCATGGTCGTCGGCGAAGACCTCGGGACGGTTCCCGAAGGCTTCCGGCCACGCCTGGCCACCGCCGGCGTGCTGTCGTATCGGCCGTTCCTGTTCGAGCGCAGCCCGGAGGGCAACTTCAAGCCGCCGGCCGAGTATCCGCGCCAGGCGCTGGTGGCGGTGAGTACGCATGACCTGCCGACCTTGCAGGGTTTCTGGAAGGGGCACGACCTTGACACCCGCGCCAGCCTGAAACTCTTTCCGTCGGAAGACCAGTACGACCAGATGGTCGTCGACCGTGCCCAGGATCGCGCCCGCTTCCTGATGGCGCTGAAACACGAGGAGCTGTTGCCCGAGGGCGCCAGCGTCCATCCCTTCTCGGTACCCGAGATCACGCAGGACCTGGTGGTCGGCATCCATGCTTTCCTGGCGCGATCGCCGGCACAGTTGCTGGTCGTCCAGCCGGAAGATATTCTCGGCGTCGTCGAGCAGGCCAACCTGCCCGGCAGCAGTGACGATCAGCACGCCAACTGGCGGCAGCGGCTGCCGCTGGACCTCGAGGACTGGCCGGACGACGGCCGCTTTGCCGCCGTTGGCGGCGTGTTGATCAAGGAGCGCGGCACCGCCGTGGTGCCGCCCGAAGAACTGCGGACGCCGGCCCGCGTGGCGGTCATTCCGCGCGCTACCTACCGCCTGCAGTTCAACCGCGACTTCACCTTTGCGATGGCCGGCGCGCTGGCGCCGTATCTGGCCGCACTCGGCGTCAGCCACTGCTACGCCTCGCCCTACCTGACGGCGCGACCGGGCAGCACGCACGGTTACGACATCGTCGACCACGCGCTGCTTAACCCGGAAATCGGCACGGCGCAGGAATATGAGGATTTCGCCGCTGCCCTCAAGGCGCAGGCCCTGAGCCAGGTGATCGACGTCGTCCCCAACCACATGGGCGTCATGGGCGCCGACAACGCCTGGTGGCTGGACGTTCTGGAGAATGGTCCGGCGTCGGCCTGGGGCGCCTTCTTCGACATCGACTGGGAGCCGCTCAATCCCGACCTCAAGGGCAAGGTTCTCCTGCCGCTGCTCGGCGATCACTACGGGCAGGTCCTCAACCGCGGCGAACTGCGGCTGGAATACGATGCGGCGCGCGGCGAGTTCAGCATCTTCTACTACCACCACCGGCTGCCAATCGACCCGGCAAGCTATCCGCGCATCGTCGGCCACCGTCGCGAACGCCTGGCGGCGGTGCTTGGTGAAAGTGACCAGCGCTATGGCGAGCTGGCGGCGCTGCTTACCGCCTTCGGCCACCTGCCGCCACGGACCACCGGCAAGCCGGCGCGGATCGCCGAACGGCAGCGCGACAAGGAAGTCCATAAACGTCATCTGGCGGCGCTCGGCGAAGCCTGCGCCGAAATCGCCCACCACGTCGCCGACAATCTTGCCGAATTCAACGGGCGCCCGGGCCATCCCGCCAGCTTCGACTTGTTGCACGAATTGATTCAGGTTCAGGGCTACCGCCTGGCTTCCTGGCGCGTCGCTTCCGACGAGATCAACTATCGGCGCTTTTTCGACATCAACGACCTGGCCGCGCTGCGCATGGAAGCCCCGACGGTTTTCGAAGCCACGCATCACCTGATCCTCGATCTGGTCGCGCAGGGCAAGGTCGAGGGGCTACGCATCGACCATCCCGACGGGCTCTTTGATCCCGGCGCGTATTTCCGCCAGCTGCAACAGGCGGCGGCCGGTCGGCCGCTGGCCGCTGGCGATCCCTTGCCGATGTACCTGGTGATCGAGAAGATCCTCGCCGATCACGAGCGCCTGCCCGACGACTGGCCAATCCACGGCGCTACCGGCTACCGCTTCGGCAACCTGGTCAACAACCTGTTCGTCGACAGCGCCGCCGAGCGGCGGATGACGCGCATCTATCGTGACTTCACCGGCGTCGACGACGATTTCGAAGAGCTCGCCTACGACGCCAAGAAGTTGATCATGCACACCGCGCTGTCGAGCGAGTTCACGGGCCTCAGCAACCGCCTGGCGCGGATTGCCGCGGCCAGCCGCGATACCTGCGACTTCACGCTCAACGGCTTGCGCGAGGCGCTGATCGAAGTCGTCGCGTGCTTCCCGATCTATCGCACCTACGTCGCCTACGGCGAATTGTCGGCCGACGATCGCCGGCACATTGCCTGGGCCGTGGCGGTGGCCAAGAAGCGTAGCCCGGTCGCCGACACCAGCATCTTCGATTTCATCGAAGGCGTGCTGACTACCGATATCGCCCGCGGCCGCAGCGCTTCGTTCCGCGAACCGCTGCAGGCCTTCGCCATGAAGTTCCAGCAGGTCTCGTCGCCGGTGATGGCCAAGGGCGTCGAGGACACCGCCTTTTATCGTTATCATCGCCTGACTTCGCTCAACGACGTCGGCGGCGAACCGCGGCGCTTCGGCATTTCGGTCGCCGCGTTTCACAAGGCGACGCGCGCTCGCGCCATCCGCTGGCCGCACAACATGCTCGCCACCTCGACGCACGACAGCAAACGCTCCGAGGATATGCGCGCGCGTCTCAACGTGCTCTCAGAGGTCCCGGCGGCGTGGAAGCTGATGCTCAAGCGCTGGCGCCGGCTCAATCGCGGCCGCAAGCGCTTGCTCGACGGCGTCGACGCGCCATCGAGTAACGACGAGTACCTGCTTTACCAGACGCTGATCGGCACCTGGCCGCTGACGCTGCCCGACGACGCGGCGCTCGCCGACTACCGGCTGCGCATCGACGCCTACATGATCAAGGCGCTGCGCGAGGGCAAGGAGCACAGCAGCTGGATCCAGGTCAACACCGAGTACGAATCGGCGGTCAGCGATTTCGTCCAGGCGCTGCTGGCGCCCCGCGACAAGAACCTGTTCCTGGCCGATTTTGTGCCGCTGGTGCAGACCATCATCCATCATGGCCTGCTCAACGCGCTTGGCCAGGCGCTGATCAAGATCACTTCGCCGGGTGTCCCGGATATCTATCAGGGCTGCGAGTTATGGCAGTTCAACCTGGTTGACCCGGACAATCGGCGGCCGGTGGACTACGCGCAGCGCGGGCAGTTTCTCGCTGAGCTACAGGCGATGGTCGACGCACCGGCCGAGCAATGGCCGCAGCGCCTGTCGCCACTGCTGAGCAACATGGCCGACGGGCGTATCAAGCTGTACACGCTGTGGCAGGGTCTGGCCTTGCGCGCGCGCTGGCCGGAGGTGTTCGAGCTCGGCACCTACCTGCCGCTAAAAGTACGCGGCGAACGGCTGGCGCACGTCTGCGCGTACGCGCGGCGGCACGGCGAACGGACGCTGATCACGCTGGTGCCACGCTTGCCGGGACACCTACTCGGCGACCAGCAGGTGCTGCCGCTGGGGACCGCCGTGTGGGGCGACACCGTGCTGGAACTGCCCGAAGCGCTGGCCGCCAGCGGCTGGCGCAACGTGCTCAGCGGCGAACGGCACGCGCCCGCCAGCGAGCTGGTCGTCGGCGATTTGCTGGCGACTTTTCCGGTCGTCCTGCTGGCATCGGAGGAGGTGCCGTGAGTACCTGACCGTCGTGGAGAGGGCGCCTTGGCTGTGGCGCCCTCTCCAGCACACGCTCAGGCGGTGGTGCGCGCGTCGTCGTTCACCAGCGCCTACCGCGGGCGGCGTTGAGGAACTCCTCAAGCAGCGGTGCGCTGTCCAGCAAGTCTGCGCTACCGGGCGGATGAAACTCGGGATGCCATTGCAGGCCCAGGACATACGGCTTTCCCTGCAGGCGAACGGCTTCGATGACGCCGTCCTCGCTGCGCGCTTCGACCTGCAGGCCGCGCCCCAGGGACTTGATGGCCTGGTGGTGAATCGACACCACCTGGCCACTGCTGACGCCAGGGTAAAGCTTCGCCAGGCCAGCGTCGGAGCTCCATTCGACGGCATGACTGTGGCGGTCATAATTGGCGTGAAGGTGCGTCGTCGCGGTCTCGATCTGTGTTGCGATGTCCTGATAGAGCGTGCCACCGAGCGCGACGTTGATCAGTTGCGCGCCACGGCAAATTCCCAGGACGGCCTTGCCGGCCTCCATGAATTCGTGCAGCAGTTCCATCTCGTAGGCGTCGCGAACCATGTCCCCGGCCCAATCCGGGTGCAGCGGTTCTTCGCCATAGCTTTGTGGATTGATGTCGGCACCGCCTTGCAGGATCAGACCGTCGAGATACTGCGGGTAGTCAGACAGCCTGATGCTGCTGCGATTGACCAGGCCGTCGCCGCTGACCGCCGGAATCATCAAGACCATCACGTCGCGTGACATCGCCCAGTGCGCGACCGACTGTTCGAGATAGTGCAGCGACTTCGACTGCAAGCCCGTCGCACCGGCCTGCGGGTGGTAGATCCGTGCAGAAAGACCAATACGTAGTGGGCGCCAGCTCATGGGAGATTCCTTTCAAAGTGTCGGTTGGCCGGGGTTTCTGCTGGCGGCGAGCCGCCTGCCGCGGTGACTGCCGCATCGGAGCAGTCGCTTCGACACCACTATAGCGCTGCTGCCGCTTGCCTGCCAAAGGATCACGGATTGGTGCCGCAGGCGCTGGCCGGCTGCCGGCTGGCGAACCGTGCCGACCAGCAACGGCCCGGCGCGGCGTTGATGCGGCGGAAAAATTCGCTCGCTTCGGCTGCTTTGCGCGCTAGAACTTCGCTCTTAACGGGCGTCACGGGTGTTGGACGAAGCCGCTACGCGGAGGAAACCCCGGTGCTGTCGTCGCGTTGACTCAAGATGTGACCTCGCCCCTCATCCGAGGGACGTTCATGACGAATGCGAGGTTACCGCAAGATGGAAGAGATGTCCGCTGTCGCAACGACGATTTTTGACACGAACTACGAGCTGCACCAGAAGCACCTGAAGCTCAAGGGCTTGCAGCCGAAGACGATCGACGCGTATTCGCGCGCCGTCCGCCGGGTGGGAGATTACTTCGCTCATCAGATCGACGATCTGAGCGAGGCCGACCTGTTGGATTACTTCGCCGACCTGCGTGAGACGCACTCCTGGAGTTCGCTCAAGCTCGATCTGTACGGGCTCAAGTTTTACTACGAGCACGTGCTGAAGAAACCCTGGGTGGCGCCCGGTCTGATCAAGCCGCCGCGCTCGCTGCGCCTGCCGGACATCGTCACGGTCGAGGAGACCGAGCGGATTTTTCTGGCCACGCAGGTGCTCAGTTACCGCGTTTTCTTCTTCACCCTCTACAGTCTCGGCCTGCGCCTGGGCGAAGGCTTACGGCTGACGGTCGCCGACATCGACGGCGCGCGCGGGCGGGTGCATATCCGCGATGCCAAGGGCAACAAGGATCGCCTGGTGCCGCTGCCGACGGCCACCTACCGACTCCTGCGTTGTTTCTGGCAGCGCCACCGTAATCCCGTTCTGCTGTTTCCCAATCGCCGCGGCGGCTTGCCAGGTGCGAGCAGCGCCAGGACACCGCTCAATCGCAGCGGCGTTCAGAAGGCACTGCGGGCGGTGGTCGAATCCTGCGGGCTAAAAAAAACATTTCGCCGCACAGTTTGCGTCACGCCTATGCCACGCACCTGATCGAGGCGGGCGTCGAGCTCACCGAGGTGCAGAGCATTCTCGGCCATCACTCGATTCTCACGACGGTTCGCTACACCCATCTGACGGATCAAACCCGGCATCACGCCATCGACCGCATCAACGCGCTGATGGACCGCTTTTGTCTGAGCAAGGGGACGCCGCGATGATCCGCCTCGGCTCTGTCATTGCCGAATTCGAAGCGGACTTCATGACGCAATTTCGCCACCGCCTGAGCTTCGATCAGCTTCGGGCACTCTCGGCGATGCGCGATTGCCGCGGCCCGGCCAGCCCGATGATGCAGCTCCAGTGCGAAGGCTGCGATCAGCAAAAACTCGTTCCGCATTCCTGCGGCCATCGCCTTTGCCCGCACTGCCAGCACCACGAGAGCCAGCAATGGCTGGAACGTCAGATAGAGCGCCTCGTCCCGGCCGACTACTTTCTGCTGACCTTCACGCTGCCGGCCGAATTGCGCGGGCTCGCTGCGGCGCACGCCGACGTCGTCTTCGATGGCTTGATGCGCTGTGCCTGGGAAACGGTGCACCGCTTCAGTCAGAACGACCGGCAGTTGCAGGGCACGCCCGGCGCCATCGCGGTCCTGCACACGCACTCGCGTCGGCTCGACTTCCACCCGCATGTCCATCTCGTCGTCCCCGCGGCAGCGATCGATGCCGCGAAGCAGCGCTGGCGACGCAAGCGGCGCGGCAAGAACGGCACCTACCTGTTCAACGAGAAGGCGATGGCCAAGGTCTTCCGGGCCAAAATGCTGGCGGCGATCGAGGCGGCCGGCATTTGCCTGCCGGCGTCCTATCCGCGGGAATGGGTAGCGCACTGCAAATCGGTGGGCAGCGGCGAGAAGGCCCTGATCTACCTCGGTCGTTACCTCTACCGCGGCGTCATCCGTGAACAGGACATCCTCGCTTGTAAGGATGGGCGGGTGAGCTTCCGCTACCGCAACGCACAAACCGGCAAGTCGGAAAAGCGCTCGCTAGCCGGCGCCGATTTCCTCTGGCTGATCCTCCAGCACGTGCTACCCAAGGGCTTTCGCCGCGCCCGCAATTTCGGCTTCCTGCACGCCAACTGCAAGCGCCTGATCAGTTTGCTGCACCGCTTGCTGAAGTTCGATCCCAGCCGCTTCACGCCGCCGCGCAAGGAGCGGCCAGCGATGCTTTGCCCGTGCTGTGGCTCCGTGATGTCAATTGTCCGGACGCGTATTCGATCAACATCGCCCGCCTTCGTCGCTGCTCCACCGCTCGTCGCGATCGCTGCCTGATCGTGTAAGCCGCCTTCACAGCGCTGTCCGGCCGCCTTTGGGACTTCAGTTTCCCCAAGCTGAGTGACGGGGTCGCCCGGAGTTCAGTGGCCGGGACGCCAAAACGGCCGGATTTGCGCGATCTTCGCTGACGGTGCCGCAGCGCGCGGCGACGGCCCGCTCCCCGCCCTTCGGCATTCATGCCTGCGGGGTAAATCCAAAAAAGATATTTGCAGAGGGCGCGCCCAGCGCTCCGGCCCGGGCTCGTCCAACAAACGGATCAGATCGTGGCTTCGCACGATCTATCCTTATTCGTTAGACTGCGGACAATGGCGGACTCTGCCGAGACTGCGCGCGAGTCACCGCGGTCCGCTGCCGTCGCGAGTACGGCACGTCGGTGCACATCGACGCACGCACGGCGTGGCGGGCGTCAACGAAACAGACAGGAACCGAATGAATCTCTTCCGCGGCCGCCTCAGCGCCTTCAGATGGCGTACCCGTTTGACCCTATGGGGGGCGGCCGCTGCCGCCGGCCTGGCCGTCGTCGCTTTTACCCGGCTCGCCGACCTCGCGCTGTCGACTTTCTTCCAACTCGCCAATACCCACCCCTGGCTGCCCTTCCCCTGGGTGCCCTTCGTCCTGGCACCGCTGGTCGGCATGATTGCGGTATGGACTACCCGGCGCTTTTTCCCGGGCTCGCAGGGCAGCGGCATCCCGCAGGTCATCGCCGCGACTCGTCTGGCTGCACGCGGCGAGCCGGTCGGCCACCTGGTTTCGATGCGCATCGCCATCGGCAAGGTCGGCGTCGGCTGTTTCGCGCTGCTGGGCGGCTTTTCGGCCGGACGCGAAGGCCCGTCGGCGCAGGTCGCGGCGTCTATTGTGCACTTTGCCCATCGTCTCCTGCCGCACTCGCGCGCCATCGCGCCGGCCGACCTGCTGCTTGCCGGCGGCGCGGCGGGGATCGCCGCGGCGTTCAATACGCCGCTGGCCGGCATCGTCTTCGCGGTCGAGGAATTGGGCAAACGCCTGGAAGCCAAGACGACCGGAATTCTCGTCAGCACGATCATCCTGTCGGGTCTGGTGGCCATCGCCGTGCAGGGCAACGACACCCACTTTGGGCGCATGAAGGTCTCACAATTCAGCGAGCTGGCGATCCCGGTGCTGGTCTATGGCATGCTTTGCGGAACGTTCGGCGGGATCTTCAGCCGCCTCTTACTGTGGCCGCAGAAGCACCCGAACTTCATCGTTTGGCGCTGGCGAACCGCGTATCCGATCCGTTTTGCCGGTTGCTGCGGCGTGGTGGTGGCGGTGGTCGGCTGGCTCGGCGGCGGCCTGTCTTTCGGCAGCGGCTACACGGTGACCGCGGCGCTGGTCTCCGGCGACGCCTTGTCGGCGCCGTGGCACGCTCCCATCACGCGCTACGTGGCGACCCTGGCGACCTACTACTCGGGAATTCCCGGCGGCCTTTTCGCGCCGGCGCTGGCCGTCGGCGCCGCCCTGGGCGCCAGCACCTGCGAGATTCTCGGCTACGCCTTGAACGCGATTCCGATTACCGCCCTGTGCATGGCCGGCTTCCTCGCGGCGGTCACGCAGTCGCCGGTCACCGCGGCGATCATCGTCATGGAAATGATCGATGGGCACGGCATGGTGATCAGCCTGATGGCCGTTTCGCTGATCGCCAATGCGGTCAGTTCGCGCATCAGTCCCGAGCTGTATCAACAACTGGCACTGGGCTTCATGCCCGAACGGCCGCGCTAGGCGCGTGCCGTTTCGGCATGCGGCGCCCACGCTACGGCGTTGCCGCCGTTTTTCTTTTCGCGTGACACCTTGGCCAGCGAGTGCCGATGACACGTGCTCTTCCGGGAGACTCTTTTTCATGCTGACCTCGCCTAGCCGTTTTTGCTGCCTTCTTGTTGCCGCTCTGTCTCTGTCGGGATGCGCGGGCTGGCCGTCGGATGAGGCGCCGCCGCCTGCCACCCCGGCGGTCGTTGCCAATCCGGAGGAGACGGCGGCAGCGCTTGAGGAAAAAGTGATTGCCGCCAACAAGCCCGAGGACAACATCTACTTCACTCTCGGTGCCGTCACGGTCAGTCGCCTTGAGAAGGTGAAGCTGCAGCAACACGCCGCGTATCTCAAGGAAAATCCCAGGAAAACGCTGACCTTGATCGGCTATACCGACGACCTCGGGAGTCGCAACTACAACGTCGCGATCGCCGAGAAGCGGGTGCAGGCGGTCCGCCAGTTGCTCCGCTCGTACGGCGTGCCAACGGTGCAGATTCATCGTTACAGCGTCGGCGCCGAAAAAACGCCAAGCGTTTGCAAAACGACGCGCTGCCGGCAGAAGATGCGTCGCGTCGAACTCGTCTATTCACCAGATTGACGCGTGCGGCCGGCGCTAGTCAGTGCGCGACATGCCACTGCCCAGCGCTGTCGATTTTGTCGCCGGCCATCGCTGGCAAGCAAGCTCAGCGAGATAGGTCGTGAAAGAATGGAGTGGGCGAAGCCAGCAAGCATGACCAGGCAAGCGCGTCGGCCAAGGACCTGAGAAGTCGTCTCGTCGACGCTCACGAAACCAGCCACTTCATCGACCAGGTGCGGACGCGCGACCAAGGCGGCACCAAGCACCCACCCACCCACGCCGTCATTGCGAGGAGGCAAAGCCGACGCGGCAATCCAGCGCCACCCTCTGATTTCTCCGCGGCCGTCGCATCGCCAACGCCAGAAGAAAGACCTGCGTGCGTCGACCCCGTGCGTTTCGCGTCGAGAGCCAGTTTGGATCCTGCCGTTCGCGCAGAAGCTGGTGAGTTCGGTCATATCGTCCGATCCATTGCCGCCGCTCAGGTTTTGCCTGCCAACGTCAGCAATGCAGCGATTGCCGCCGTGGCACTGGGAAGTCGCTACGTCCGTTGATGGCTGCTAGCTGCTACCTGACTCGCCAGAGGCGGTCGGCTCGCCTGCTACTCTTACGGTCGTTGAATGTCGGGGCACTAGCAACAAGCCGTTCGCGGCCGTGAAGCGACTGTTTGATGATAAGTTGCGTTCTGGCATGCGAGCTTTTTCGCGAGACATCGGTGGCAGCCTCGCCTGAGGATCCTCGGCGGTCGACTGCAAACTGAAGGAAATGGCCTCGCGTGGCGCTGGATTGCCGCGTCGGCTTTGCCTCCTCGCGATGACGGTGTCGGCGCGTGCCGCGTGTCGGCCGTGGCGCGCCCGGCAACGCTGGCCGAATGGGACGCTTTTAGGTGCGGCGCTGGACTATAAATTCTCGGATATACAAGATGTTACGGATCGGCATAGACCTTGGCGGCACAAAGATTGAATTGCTGGCACTCGGCGATTCGAGCGAGGTTTTGCTGCGCCGTCGGCGGGCGACGCCACAGGGCGACTACCGCGGCACGCTCGGGGCGATCTGTGAACTGGTTTTGGCCGCCGAAAACGAGCTCGGTCGAACCGCTACTGTCGGCGTCGGCATGCCGGGTGCCGAATCGGCGGCTGACGGCCGGATCAAGAACGCCAACTCGACGTGCCTGAACGGCGAAGCGCTGCGCGACGACCTGCAGGTGCTGTTGCAGCGCGAGCTGCGGCTGGCGAACGATGCCAATTGTTTTGCCCTGTCGGAAGCCATCGATGGCGCCGGCAAGGACGCTGAAGTCGTTTTCGGAGTCATCCTCGGAACCGGCGTCGGCGGTGGTCTCGTCGTTCGCCGGCAGGTCCTGAATGGGGTCAATCACATCGCCGGTGAATGGGGCCACAATCCATTGCCGCGGCTGGACGAGGAGGAGCTGCCGCCGCCGCGCTGCTACTGTGGGCGTTTCGGGTGCGTTGAGACCTGGTTGTCGGGTCCCGGACTGTGCGCCGACCACCTGCGTCATGGTGGCGAAGCGCTCGCCGTCGAGGCGATTTGTGCCCGTGCCAGCAGCGGCGACCCGGTGTGTGAGCAGACCCTGGCGCGTTACGAACGGCGGCTGGCCAAGGCCCTCGCGCAGGTGATCAATATCGTCGACCCCGGAGTAGTCGTCCTCGGTGGCGGCCTGTCGAACATCGAGCGGCTGTATGATGCGCTGCCGCGGCTGTGGACCGCAGAGATCTTCTCCGACACTGTCGTCACTCGCGTGTTGCGCAATATGCATGGCGACTCGTCGGGCGTTCGTGGTGCCGCATGGCTGTGGTCGGGCGATTGACGATTGCGGATTGGAGACTGACGTGAGCGAGGTCCTGTTGTTTGCCGGCGGCTTGACGAGAATCGACGAGCACGGTCAGTCGACCGGCATCTGGAAGAGTCCGTGCACCGCTGGCGTTGAGCTCGGTCCGATGGGCCTGGCCGGCGACGTTCAGGCCGACCGTCGCGTCCACGGTGGCGTCGACAAAGCACTCCATCAGTACGCCCCCGAGAACTATCGCCGCCTCGCCGAACGCTTTCCGGCGATCGCCGCGCAACTGCTGCCGGGCAGCATCGGCGAGAACATCTCGGCGAGCGGCTTCGACGAGAATAACGTTTGTATCGGCGACGTCTTCGGCCTTGGCCAGGCCAGGTTGCAGGTCAGTCAGCCGCGTAGCCCGTGCTGGAAGATCGACCATCGCTACGCCACCGATGGCGTTGCCAAAACGATCGGCGAGCTGGGGCTGACCGGCTGGTACTACCGCGTGCTCGAGGGTGCCGTGGTCAGCAGCGGCGAGCCGCTGCAAATGCTCGAGCGAGCGCCAGCCGCGGTGTCGCTGGCCGAGCTCTGGCAAGTCTGGCGGGCGCACCGACCCGAGCCAGCGGCGCTTCAGCGTTTGCTGGCCGCACCCGGCCTGAATTCGAGCTGGCAGAAAAAACTCGCTGATCGCCTGCAGTGGTTGCGCGCCAACGCCGGTGCTTCGGCGCCAGCTCGCCCGCCCTTCCATTCGCGACCGGACTGAGCCAAGCCAGGCGCTTGCCCAAGCCATGCTCGCATGCTCTGGCTGAGACTATTCCTGCCCTTCGCCGGCGGCTACTTCCTGTCCTATCTGTACCGCACGGCGAATGCCGTCATCGGGCCGGTACTGAGCAGCGAGCTGGCACTCGGCGCCGGCAGCCTGGGGCTGCTGACCAGCGCCTACTTTCTCTCGTTCGCCGCCGCGCAACTGCCGCTCGGGATCGTCCTCGACCGCTTTGGCGCGCGCCGCGTCGAAGCGGCGCTGTTGCTGATCGCCGCCGTCGGTGCGACGGCCTTCGCGCTGGGCAACAGCATCGGCGACCTGGCGTTCGCCCGTGGCCTGATCGGGCTCGGCGTCTCGGCGTGCCTGATGGCCGCCTTCAAGGCCTTTGCCCTGTGGTTCCCGCGCGACCGGCAGGCGTCGCTGACCGGCTGGATCATGAGCTCGGGCGGGCTCGGCTCGCTGGCCGCCAGCGTGCCGCTGGAAGCGGCTCTGCAGCACACCGGCTGGCGCGAAATCTTCCTGGTGCTCGCCGGCATGACCCTGGCCGTCGCCATCTGGCTGTTCGTCAGCGTTCCCGAACGCGCCGCCAGCGGTGAACCGGAGTCGCTGGCGGCGCAGTGGGCCGGCGTCAGGGAGGTCTTCGGCAGCGCGCATTTCTGGCGCTACGCGCCGCTCGGCCTGACGCTGACCGGTGGTTTCCTGGCCGTCCAGACGCTGTGGTCGGTTTCCTGGCTGATGCACGTCAATGGCCATACGCGCGCCAGCGCCGCCGAACACCTGGCCGGAATGAGCGTCGCGATGCTCGTCGGCTATGTCCTGATCGGCGTGCTGGCGACGCGTCTGGCGCGTCGCGGATTCACGCCGGTAATCCTGCTGGCCGGCGGCCTCGGTCTGTCCTTGCTGACCCTGGCGTTGATCGTCAGCGAAGCCTGCCCCCAAACTCGCCTGCTGTGGGCCGCCTACGGGGCTTTTTCGAGCGTTGGGCCGCTGGCCTTTTCGCAGACTGCGGCGGGTTTTCCGGTGGCCTTGTCGGGCCGCGCCAGCACGGCCTTCAACCTGATGGTCTTCGGCGGCGCTTTTGCCGCGCAGTGGGCCATCGGGGTGCTGATCGACGTGCTGGTCGCGCAGGGGCAGAACGCGGCGGCGGCGCACCGGCAGGCCTTTCAGATCTTATTGGCGCTGCAGTTTCTGGCCTACGCGTGGTTTCTCATCGCCGGGCGCCGCTGCCGTTCACAGTGAAGCGTAGCGTGCATTTCCTGGCGGCGGCGCTGCCAGGCGGCCGCTCAGCGATACAGCGGCAGCGCTGCCAGGCGGTGGTCGATCTCGCGGCTCAGCTCTTGAAAAGCGGCGTTGTCGGGACCACCGAAGCGGCGTTGGAAGGTGGCTTCCGAGAGGTCTTCGGGCAGGCCGCCGAGTGCAGGAGCGAGTTCGGCGTCGGCCAGCGATGATCGCCGCGCGGCTTGCAGGCGTGGCGAGTCGGCGGCAATGAGCTCGCCGAAGCGAGTGCCGGCGCGGTCGGCGGCGAGATCGGCAAACGAAAAGCCACTGCCGCCACGCGAGTCGTCGATTTCCTTGTAAATGCCGATCGCGTTCGCCGCCGGCTCGCCAGCCCACGCCGCCAGCGCCGCCGAAATCGTGAAATGCTGGGCCTTGTCGTAGTGGCCGTGCAACGTCAGTTCAAGTGGGCGAGCTTGCGGCCATTGGCGCGCCGCCGGTAGCAGCGTGCTCAGACGCTTTTCCGACAGATAGGCGGCGAGGACCAGCAGTGCCGCGCGATCGTCTTGCAGCGTGCGCTTGCCGACGCGGCTCAGCAGCGGCGCCAGAATCTTGCTCAGCGGCACGCGCGCGCGCGCTGGATAGTCGGCGAGCAGAGCCGCCAGGGCGCGCTGAGCGGCTTCGATATCGGCGATCTCGGTCGGCGTGAACGCCCGCGAGCGGGCGCTCTCGAGCAAGCCGGGTTCCCAGGCGTAGGAGACGGCGACCAGGCCGCGGGCCGGCGCGAATTGCAGCCCGCGAAACGCCTGCCGCGCGAGGTGCCAGTCGGCGCCAAGACCGCTGTACTCGATCGCCAAAGCGATCAGCCATTCGGCCACGCCGGGCGGGATCGGCAGCGCGCCGAGCGACGCCGAGGCGATCCGTGGCTGGCCGTCGACGACCTTGAAAAGGACCGACAGGTTGAGGTAGGGCGCTGCAAGTAGGCGCGGTGCCGCGACGCTGAGGCGAACTTCGGCGCTTTCCTTGGCCAGCGCGAAGGCGCCGCGCCCTTGCAGGACGCGGCTGCTCAGGTGGTTGAGCGCCTCGTCGATCAGTGCCGCCGGGATCAGTGCCGTTCGTTGCTCGCCACGACGCAGCCGGCGTGGATCGTTGCTGGCCAGCAAGCTTTTCGCGTCGGCGATCGACGTCGGCGAGATGCTGGCGCTGCGGCTGACCAGCGGCGCTGCTTCCAGCGTGCTCGCCAGAAGCAGCGCTATGGCCAGCAGTGGCAGCAGCAAGAGCGCGACCAGCCAGGCGGCGAAACGCATCAGCAAGGCGCCAGCAGCGGCAGTTCGCGGCCGCCGTAAGGCGCCGGAGCGATCATCGCGTCATCATGCGCTGGCGCTGGCCGTCGCCGGCGCCGGCAGCTTGCCGGCGCTGCGCAGGCGCAATGCGAAACCCGCCTTGCGCAGTCGCCCGGCCTCAATCTGCAGGTCGGCGCGCGTCAGGGGATGCGCGTCGAGCCACGTTGGCGGGAAAAGCAGTTCCAGTCGTCGCCCGGCGACGCGCAGCGCGACCTCGGGCAGCGCCTCGCTGCTGCGACCGCGGTGCAATACCACCGCCAGGCGCAGGAGGACGCACAGACGTGGCGCCGATCGTTGCCATTCCTTCGGCAGCTGCGCAAAGGCCGTCGCCGGAAAGCCCCGGCGGTGGCGTCTGACCAGCGCCGACAGCAGCAGCTGGTCGTCACGCGAGTAGCCGGGCAGGTCGGCGTGCTCGAGGACGTAGGCGCCGTGCTTGTGATACTGGTCGTGCGTCAACAGCAGGCCGACCTCGTGCAAGTGCGCCGCGCGCCCGAGGACTTCAGCCGCGTTGCCACGCAGTTGCCAGTTGCCGCGCACCTGCCGTAGCAGCGCCAGTGCGGTGGCGTTAACCCGCGCCGCCTGCGCCGCGTCGAGGCTGAAGCGGCTGATGACGTCGGCGATGGTCCGGTCGCGAACGTCTTCGTGACGGATGCGGCCGAGCAGGTCGTAAATCAGGCCCTCGCGCAGCGCGCCTTCCGAGACCTGCAGCTGCTCGATGGCCAGTGCCTCGCAGAGCCCGTGCAGGACGACGAAGCCACCGACGAAGACGCGTGCCCGCGCCGGGTCGAGTTGCCAGCGGCTGGCGATGGCCGCCGTATCGCCGATATCGAGCAGCGCCGCGCGCAGCCGGCGCAGCGCCTCCAGGCTGATTCCTTCGCGGCTCCAGCCTTCGCTGACGACGACGTCCTGGATCGCCTTGATCGATCCAGAAGCGCCGGTCACCACCTGCCAGCCGCGCGCCAGATAGTCCTCGCGTACCGGTTCCAGGTTGAGCTGCACCATCAGCTCGGCTTCGCGCAGCCGTCCGGCGGTGATCCGGCCGTCGCCGAAACACGCGCGGCTCATGCTGACGCAACCCATGCGCAGGCTCGCCAGGTGCAGCGGGTCGAACTTCTCGCCGATGATCAGTTCGGTGCTGCCGCCGCCAATGTCGATGACCAGCCGTTGTCCGGCAACGTCCGCGACGCTGTGCGCGACGCCCAGGTAGATCAGTCGCGCTTCTTCCTGGCCACCGACGATCTCGACCTTGTGGCCGAGGACTTGCTCGGCGCGGGTGACGAAATCGGCGCTGTTGCGCGCCTGGCGGAGCGTGTTGGTACCGACGATGCGCAGCTGTTCCGGCGGGATCTGCCGCAGTCTCTGGCCGAAACGCGCCAGGCATTCGAGCGCGCGTCGCTGTGAACTTTCCGACAGCCGGTTGTGGCTGTCGAGACCGCCGGCCAGCTGCACCATCTCGCGCAGGCGGTCGAGCAGCTGCACCTGACCGTTCGCCAGGCGCGCGACGATCATGTGAAAACTGTTCGAACCGAGGTCGATCGCAGCAACGAAATCGGCAGAGGCGTCGGGATTTTTTGGCATGGTCGGTGCAAGTCCTCAAACGATTGGCGGCGGGCGCGGCAGCGGCGAAGGTGCGACTGCGCGCAGCTACCCGTCCTGCGCCACGCGACGATGGTCGATGCGGTCACGCGCGGCGGTGAATGGCGCCCCTGGTGTCGGCCGCAGGTGGCGGGTGGTCAAAGCAAGCGGAGTATCCCTGCCGCCGACGACTTCGTCAATCGTCGGCCCGCCGCGGCGATTCCCGGATGAACGACGCCGGCAGAGTCGATGCGTCGACTCTGCCGCTTGGCAGCTAAGCCGCGTGTTGCTGGCGCACGTCCGGCACGCTCGCCAGCATGCGGTTGATGCCATTGACCAGCGCTTCGATCGAAGCGGTAATGATGTTGGCGTCGACGCCGGCTCCGTAGAACTCGCCGGCGCCGCCGCTGGCCGCGGCGACCTCGATGAAGGCGCAAGCTCTGGCGTTGCCGCCCTCGCCACTGGGGCTCATGGCGCGCTCCTCGTAACTGCGTACCTGCACGCTGATGCCTACGTTTTGAAAGGCATGCACCGCCGCGTCGATCGGACCGTTGCCGACGCCGCTGAGCCGCTGCGCGACGCCATCGATGTCGACGGTGAGCCGAATTCCCTGGCCGTCGCCGTTCTCGAAGAGGTGATGCTCGTGGTAGCGAAGCGGCGCCGAAGTCTCGAGATAGGTGTCCGCGAAGAGTTGCCAGATCGCGGTGGCGCTCATCTCGCCGCCGTGCGTGTCGACGCGTTGCTGGACGACGCTCGAAAATTCGACCTGCAGGCGGCGCGGCATGACGACGCCGCATTCGCTCTCCAGCAAGTAGGCGATGCCGCCCTTGCCCGACTGGCTATTGACCCGGATCACCGAGTCGTAGCTGCGGCCGACGTCGGCCGGATCGATCGGCAGGTAGGGGACGTTCCAGAAGCCATCGCTGCGGTCGATGGCAAAGCCCTTCTTGATCGCGTCCTGATGCGATCCCGAGAAAGCGGTGAACACCAGGTCGCCGACGTAGGGATGGCGCGGGTGGATCGGCAACTGGCTGCAATCCTCGAAAGTTCGGGCGACGGCATTGATGTCCGAGAAGTCGAGTCCCGGCGCGACGCCCTGGGTGTAGAGATTGAGCGCCAGCGTCACCAGGTCGACGTTGCCGGTACGCTCGCCGTTGCCGAAAAGGCAGCCCTCGACGCGCTCGGCGCCGGCCATCAAGGCGAGCTCGGCGGCGGCGACGGCGGTGCCGCGGTCGTTGTGCGGGTGCAGGCTGATGATCACGCTGTCGCGCCGTGCGAGGTGGCGATGCATCCATTCGATCTGGTCGGCATAGACGTTCGGCGTCGCCACCTCGACGGTTGTCGGCAGGTTGAGGATCACCTTGTTGTCGGGCGTCGCGCCCCACGCGGCGGTCACCGCATCACACACTTCGAGCGCAAAATCGAGTTCGGTCGCGGTGAAGGTCTCCGGGCTGTACTCGAGCACCCATTCGGTTTCCGGCGCGGCCGCGGCGAGTTGCTTGATCAGCTTGACCGCGGCGACCGCCATGTCGACGACTTCACCGCGGCTCATGTGGAAAACGCTGTCGCGGAATGGTTTCGAGGTGGCGTTATAGACATGCACGATTGCACGCCGCGCACCCTTGAGCGACTCCATCGTCCGCCGGATCAGGTGCTCGCGCGCCTGCGTCAGGACTTCGATGCTGACGTCGTCGGGGATGTGTTGGCCGTCGATGAGCTGGCGAACGAAATCGAAATCGGTCTGCGACGCCGATGGAAAAGCCACTTCGATCTCCTTGAAGCCGATCTCGCAGAGCGTGCGGAACATGCGCATCTTGCGCTCAAGGTTCATCGGTTCGAAGAGCGCCTGGTTGCCGTCGCGCAGGTCGGTACTCATCCACGTCGGCGGCTTGCTGATCGTCTGGTTCGGCCACTGGCGGTCGGTGAGTTCGACCGGCGGGAACGAGCGGTATTTGGTGGCAGGGTTGGTCAACATGGCGGCAGCTCCTCGGGCTTCTCTTGATGAAATTGATGCAGCCATGGTAAGCAAAAGCGGCCGGCAGGTGCTTGCGTTGTGCGCCTGAAAAAGCGATCATCGAGCAATGAAATTGCGCGCAGTGTGAGTGATACGCAGTAAGATTGCGCAAATAGTAAGCGGAGGTGATTTCATGCAACTCGATCGCTACGACTGGCAGATTCTGCGCGTCCTTCAGCAAGACGGCCGCATCAGCAACCAGGACCTCGCCGAGCGCATCGGCCTGTCGCCTTCACCGTGCCTGCGGCGGGTGCGCGCACTCGAGGAGTCGGGGCTGATCAGCGGCTACCGGGCGCTGCTCGACGCCAGGAAGCTCGGTCTGTCGCTGATGGCGCTGATCCACATTTCGATGGATCGGCACACGCCCGAGCGCTTCACCAGCTTCGACGCCGCCATCGCCGAAATCCCCGAGCTGCTCGAATGCCTGCTGATCACCGGTCAGGACGCCGACTACCAGCTCAAGGTGGTGGTCAAGGACATGGACGCGTACCAGGAACTGCTGCTCAACCGCCTCACCCGCATCCCCGGCGTAACCGGCGTCCATTCGAGCTTTGTCCTGCGGCGGGTCGTCGATCGCACGGCCTTGCCGCTGACGATGCCGGCGAGCTGAGGATTGGCCGACGCTGGCGGCCGACTGCAGCGCTAAATTCTTGACGAGACCGTCTGCAAGCCTGAAAGCAATGCCAGAGCGAAGCGTTGTGGTCGCTGAAATTGGCATCTGCCAACGCGCTTGCGCCGACGCTTCACGGGCCAGCGTCCCGGCGAGCGTTACCGGGCGCCATGGCCGACACACCGCATGCGCTACGCTCCCACACCGTCATTGCGAGGAGGCACGGTGTTACGTTCGCCGCTCTCCCGGGTCTGACGGTCGATGATGAAAGTCATCACCGTATCTCTTGCTTGCCGTTTGCGAGCTGATGCCGTCAAGCGCGTGCGTCAGGCCTCAGGAAGCTGCGCAAAGAATGCGCGACCGTTGTGGCAATCGCCACTATTTGATGCGCTGCAACTTTGGCCGGCCAGCCGGCGGCGTGCTTGGTGGCACCGGGTCGTCGCCGTCGTCGCCAGTGGCGTCGGTGCTGGCAACGGCGGCGCTGGCGCTTTCCGGCTCGAAAGCCATGCCGGAGCCGTTCTCACGAGCATAGATCGCCGAAACGTTGCCGATCGGGATCAGCAGGTCGCGGGCGACGCCGCCAAAACGCGCCTGGAAGCTGATCAGGTCGTTTGCCAACTCGAGACGGCTGGTCGCTTCGTAGCCAACGTTGAGAACGATCTGGCCATCGCGAACATGTTCCATCGGGACGCGCGTGCGGGCGTCGACCAAAACGGCCAGGTAGGGTGTGAAATTGTTATCCGTGCACCATTGGTGGATGGCGCGAATCAGGTAGGGTTTGGTCGACGGCAGATCCAAGGGCATTCCCGTGAGACGTGATCGAGTGGTGGCGGCGGGCAACGCCGGTGCCGGCGTCGCCCGCCGTGCCCTTTACTTGCGCATGGCTTTTTCGGACGGCGTCAGCGCGTCGATGAAGCCTTGCCGGCTGAAAATCCGCTCGCCGTACTTCATCAACGGCGCGGCGGCACTCGACAGTTCGATACCGTAATGGTCGATCCGCCAGAGTAGGGGCGCGATGGCGACGTCGAGCATCGAGAAGTCGTCACCGAGCATGTGCTTCTGCTTGACGAACACCGGCGCCATTTCCGTAAGGCGGTCGCGAATCTGCTGGCGGGCGCGGTCGGCGGTCTTGCCGTTCTTCTCCAGCGGCTCGATGTAGGCGAAGACCTCGCGCTCCATGGTGATCAGCAACTGCCGTGCGCGTGCGCGCATGATCGGGTCGGCCGGCATCAGTTGCGGGTGCGGGAAGCGCTCGTCGATGTACTCGTTGATGATGTTCGGCTCGTACAGGATGAGGTCCCGTTCGACGAGGACCGGCACGCGGCCGTAGGGGTTGATCATCGCGATGTCGTCGGGTTTGGCGAACAAATCGACGTCGATCACCTGGAAATCCATGCCTTTTTCGTAGAGCACGATGCGGCAGCGGTGGCTGAACGGGCAGGTGGTTCCCGAATAAAGATTCATCATCATCAATACCCTCAAAAACGAATCGGCATCGCGACGGCGGCGGGCGCGTATCGCGCCCTCGCCGGCGATGCCGTAGCCTGAAACCCGGCGACTGTTGTTACTTGATGTCTTTCCAGTAGTTCTTCTTCATCTTGTAGGCGAAGCCGAAGAGAACCAGGAGATAGGCCAGAACACCGAAGCCGAGCTGCTTGCGGAAGCCGGCTTCTGGCTCCGCAGCCCAGACCATGAAGCCGACCAGGTTGGCTATGGTCTTGTCGAATTCGGCAGGTGTCTGGGTACCGGGAGTTGCCAGCTCCAGGTGATGATCGGCGTCCAGGACCTGTATCCCCTGCAACTGCCACAGCACGTGCGGCATGCCGACGTTCTCGAACATCAGGTTGTTCCAGCCAGTCGGCCGCTTGTCGTCGCGGTAGAACGAGCGCAGATAGGTGTACAGCCAGTCGGCACCGCTGCCGTCTTCGGAGGCACGCGAACGCGCGACCAGCGACAGGTCTGGAGGCGCTGCACCAAACCAGGCCTTTTGCTCGCCTGGCCGCGCGGCAATGCGCATCGGTTCGCCGACCTTGTCGGCGGTAAACAACAGGTTTTCCTTGATCTGCTGCTCGGTCAGACCGAGCTGGGTCAGACGGTTGTAGCGGACATAGCTCAAGCCGTGGCAGTTCATGCAGTAGTTGACAAAGGTCCTGGCGCCGCTTTGCAGCGCGGCATTGTTGCTCTGCACATCGGGAGCCTTGTCAAGATGAACAGCGGCGCCGCTGGCCAGGGCAATGGCCGGTGCAACGAGCAATGCAGTGAGCAATCTTTTCATTTTGTGCTTTCCTTTACATCGTCACGCGGTCGGGTTCCGGCTTGTACTTGTCGATCTTCGACCACCATGGCATGGTCAGGAAGAAGAGGAAGTAGTACAGGCTGAGAAGCTGAGCCACCGGAGCGCCCGGGATGATGCCGAAGAAAGCGTAGGATGGCGCTTTCGTGCCAAGGAAGCCGAGGATGAAGAACGAGATCACGAAGATCGTCAGCAGGGTCTTGAAGATCGGCCCGCGATAGCGGATCGACTTGACCGGGCTGCGGTCCAGCCACGGCAGAAATGCCAGGATCACGACGCCACCACCCATCGCCACGACGCCCCAGAACTTGGCGTCGATGCCGAACAGCGGCCAGACCATGGCGCGCAGCAGCGAGTAGTAGGGCGTGAAGTACCATACCGGGGCAATATGCAGCGGCGTCTTGAGCGGGTCGGCCGGGATGAAGTTGTTGTACTCGAGGAAGTAGCCGCCACCTTCGGGAGCGAAGAAGACGATGATCGAGAAGACCATCAGGAAGACGACGACGCCGACGATGTCCTTGACCGAGTAGTACGGGTGGAAGGGGATGCCGTCGAGCGGGATGCCTTGCGCGTCCTTGCGTTTCTTGATCTCGACGCCGTCCGGGTTGTTCGAGCCGACTTCGTGCAGCGCCAGGATGTGCGCGGCGACCAGACCGAGCAGGACCAGCGGCACGGCGATGACGTGGAACGAGAAGAAACGGTTGAGCGTCGCGTCGCCGACGACGAAGTCACCGCGAATCCAGATCGAGAGCGGTTCGCCGACCAGCGGAATCGCCGAGAAGAGGTTGACGATCACCTGCGCACCCCAGAACGACATCTGTCCCCACGGCAACAGATAGCCCATGAATGCCTCGGCCATCAGGCACAGGAAGAGCAGCGTGCCGAAAACCCAGATCAGCTCGCGCGGCTGTCGATACGAGCCGTAGATGATGCCGCGGAACATGTGCAGGTAGACCACCACGAAGAACGCCGAGGCGCCGGTCGAGTGCATGTAGCGCACCAACCATCCCCAGGGCACGTCGCGCATGATGTATTCGACGCTGGCAAAGGCGATTGGAATGCCGCTGGCGTTGAGGCTGGCGTCGGGTTTGTAGTGCATGACCAGGAAGATGCCGGTAACGATCTGGATGACCAGCACCAGCATCGCCAGCGAACCGAAGAAGTACCAGAAGTTGAAGTTCTTCGGTGCGTAGTATTCGGAGAGGTGGCCGCGCCACATCGACGTCGCCGGGAAACGGGCGTCAAACCACTCGAGCGCCTTGCCCTGCAGGGAGCCGTCGGATTTGTATTTTTCGAAGTTGGTATTCGACGCCATGGCTTAGGCCCCCTTCTTGTGTTCACCGATGAGGATGCGCGTGTCCGACAGATACATGTGCGGCGGCACCTCAAGGTTGGTGGGTGCCGGCTGGCTCTTGAAGACGCGGCCGGCAAAGTCGAAGTGGGAACCGTGGCACGGGCACAAGAAGCCGCCGAGCCAGTCGGCGGCCATGCCGTCTGCGGGACCATGCTTGAATTTCGCCGATGGCGAGCAGCCGAGGTGGGTACAGATGCCGACGACGACCATGTACTCGGGCTTTATCGAGCGCGTCTCGTTCTTGCAATACTCCGGCTGCATGTCCTTGTCGGAACTTGGGTCGGCCATTTGGTCGTTGAGCTCGGGAAGCGTCTCGAGCATTGGCTTGTTGCGGTTGATGATCCATACCGGCTTGCCGCGCCACTCGACGGTCATCATCTGCCCGAGTTCGAGGTTGCCGATATCGACTTCGACTGGTGCGCCGGCTGCCTTGGCCCGCTCGGACGGCAGCATGCTGGAGAGGAAGGGTACAAGTGCTACCAGCGCCCCCGCCCCGCCAACAGCAGCGGTCGCGACGACCAATCGCCGCCTGCCGCAGTCCACTTTGCTCTCATTGCTCATAGCGCTGATCCCTAGCACGTAATGGAAAGTTGGTACGAACTAAACCGCGGCATTATACGTGAATCTGTCGTCGGAGAGAATCGCGCGGCTTGCCCAGGCAGGGTGGATTTGTCCTCTCAGGCAACGCACGGGCAATCAAGCAGTTAGTTCTTCCCCCTGGACATCTGCGCCGGAAGTCCGTATAAATGGCGCATGGAAAGCGTTCTTGGTGCATTGCGTGTTCGCTTGGTGGGCAAGAGCGAAGAGGCTCGCTATCGGGAGTTGATGGCAGAGCATCACTACCTGGGCGACCTGGCGAAGATCGGGCACACGCTTTGGTACGTGGCCACCTACGGCGAAAAGTGGACGGCCCTGCTGAGTTTCTCTGCGGCGGCCTGGAAATGCGGCGTTCGTGACCGCTGGATCGGCTGGGACTATCGGCATCAGTACGATCGCTTGGGCCTGGTCGCCAACAACAGTCGCTTTCTGATCCTTCCCGATTGGCATTACCCCAATCTCGGCTCCAAGGTGCTCTCGCTGTGCGAGCGACGGGTCGCCGAGGATTGGCAGGCGCATTTCGGGAAGCCGCTGTTACTGCTGGAGACCTTTGTGGACCCCTCGCGCTTCCAGGGGACCGTCTATCGCGCCGCGAACTGGACGCCTCTGGGGCTGACGCAAGGCTTTCGCCGCACCCGAGAAGGCTACAGCGCCCACCCGACGTCGCCCAAAGTTGTCTTTGTTCGCCCCTTGCAGGCGGACGCTCGCGGCCAACTTTCCCGCTCGATACTCAACCCCCGCTATCGCACAGGAGCGCCCAGGATGATGCTCACCGCCGAACAGATGCGCACGCTTCCCGATTTCTTTGCCGGCATCGCCTACCCGCGGCGCGCGCAAGGAAGGCGTCACCCCCTTCCTGCCGTTCTGGCCATCGCCACGGCGGCGGTCTTGTGCGGAATGCGGGGCTACAAAGCCATCGCCGGGTGGGCCAAAGACCTCACACCGAAAGCACGCGAGCGTTTCCGCTGTCGTCGCGAGAAGGGCGTTTACCGCGTACCCAGCGAGTTCATCATTCGTGACGTCCTGATCCGTGTCGATCCCATGGCGCTCGATCAAGCGTGTCAGCAGTGGAACAAGGCCTATGCTCAAGACGACCCCAGTCTGGCGGTCGACGGCAAGACCATGCGCAATGCCCATGACGAGCACGGTCAGCAAGCACACATCATGAGCGTGGTCGGGCATCAGACCGGCGTGTGTCACACCCAAAAAAAGTCGGCACCTTGCCCGTAAATGGCGGGGACGAGCTCAAGCAGACCAATGAAATCGGGATGTTCATACCCCTGCTCGATGCGATCGATATTCAGGGCAAGGACATCACCGCCGACGCGCTACTGACACAGCGCAAGCTGGCGACCTACCTGGTGGAGCGCAAGGCGCACTATCACTTCACGGTCAAAGGCAATCAGCCAACACTGCAAGCCGATATCGCGCTCCTCTTCCAGGATCGGAAGGGGGCAGACTTCGTGGCGGTTTCGCCACCTGACCATGGTCGGATCGAGACTCGGCGTATTTGGTGCAGCAATGCCCTCAACGCCTATCTCGACTTCCCGTATGTCGGCCAGGTGTTCTTGATCGAGCGCGAAGTGCTGCACAAGAAGAGCGGCAAGCGGACGCACGAAATCGCTCTCGGGATCACCAGTCGCCCTCCAGAACAGGCCAGCCCACAGCAAATCCTCGCCATCAATCGCGGCCATTGGTCGATAGAGAACCGCTGTCACTACGTCATCGACTGGAACTACGACGAGGACCGTAGCCGTATTCGGACTGGTTACGGACCCGAGAACATGTCACGCCTGCGCCGCTTTGCCGTCGGAATCCTGCACCACTTCTCCGACGGCAAAACCAGCATTTCCGAAAAAATGCGCCACCTCAACCGCAACATCCGATTGGTCTTCGACTACCTGCGCATGACCAAAAATTCTACAGGCCACGTATCACCTTGATCCCGGCACGAGAACAAATTTACCGTGCTTGCCCAGGCAGGGTGGATTTGTCCTCTCAGGCAACGCACGGGCAATCAAGCAGTTAGTTCTTCCCCCTGGACATCTGCGCCGGAAGTCCGTATAAATGGCGCATGGAAAGCGTTCTTGGTGCATTGCGTGTTCGCTTGGTGGGCAAGAGCGAAGAGGCTCGCTATCGGGAGTTGATGGCAGAGCATCACTACTTGGGCGACCTGGCGAAGATCGGGCACACGCTTTGGTACGTGGCCACCTACGGCGAAAAGTGGACGGCCCTGCTGAGTTTCTCTGCGGCGGCCTGGAAATGCGGCGTTCGTGACCGCTGGATCGGCTGGGACTATCGGCATCAGTACGATCGCTTGGGCCTGGTCGCCAACAACAGTCGCTTTCTGATCCTTCCCGATTGGCATTACCCCAATCTCGGCTCCAAGGTGCTCTCGCTGTGCGAGCGACGGGTCGCCGAGGATTGGCAGGCGCATTTCGGGAAGCCGCTGTTACTGCTGGAGACCTTTGTGGACCCCTCGCGCTTCCAGGGGACCGTCTATCGCGCCGCGAACTGGACGCCTCTGGGGCTGACGCAAGGCTTTCGCCGCACCCGAGAAGGCTACAGCGCCCACCCGACGTCGCCCAAAGTTGTCTTTGTTCGCCCCTTGCAGGCGGACGCTCGCGGCCAACTTTCCCGCTCGATACTCAACCCCCGCTATCGCACAGGAGCGCCCAGGATGATGCTCACCGCCGAACAGATGCGCACGCTTCCCGATTTCTTTGCCGGCATCGCCGACCCGCGGCGCGCGCAAGGAAGGCGTCACCCCCTTCCTGCCGTTCTGGCCATCGCCACGGCGGCGGTCTTGTGCGGAATGCGGGGCTACAAAGCCATCGCCGGGTGGGCCAAAGACCTCACACCGAAAGCACGCGAGCGTTTCCGCTGTCGTCGCGAGAAGGGCGTTTACCGCGTACCCAGCGAGTTCATCATTCGTGACGTCCTGATCCGTGTCGATCCCATGGCGCTCGATCAAGCGTGTCAGCAGTGGAACAAGGCCTATGCTCAAGACGACCCCAGTCTGGCGGTCGACGGCAAGACCATGCGCAATGCCCATGACGAGCACGGTCAGCAAGCACACATCATGAGCGTGGTCGGGCATCAGACCGGCGTGTGTCACACCCAAAAAAAGTCGGCACCTTGCCCGTAAATGGCGGGGACGAGCTCAAGCAGACCAATGAAATCGGGATGTTCATACCCCTGCTCGATGCGATCGATATTCAGGGCAAGGACATCACCGCCGACGCGCTACTGACACAGCGCAAGCTGGCGACCTACCTGGTGGAGCGCAAGGCGCACTATCACTTCACGGTCAAAGGCAATCAGCCAACACTGCAAGCCGATATCGCGCTCCTCTTCCAGGATCGGAAGGGGGCAGACTTCGTGGCGGTTTCGCCACCTGACCATGGTCGGATCGAGACTCGGCGTATTTGGTGCAGCAATGCCCTCAACGCCTATCTCGACTTCCCGTATGTCGGCCAGGTGTTCTTGATCGAGCGCGAAGTGCTGCACAAGAAGAGCGGCAAGCGGACGCACGAAATCGCTCTCGGGATCACCAGTCGCCCTCCAGAACAGGCCAGCCCACAGCAAATTCTCGCCATCAATCGCGGCCATTGGTCGATAGAGAACCGCTGTCACTACGTCATCGACTGGAACTACGACGAGGACCGTAGCCGTATTCGGACTGGTTACGGACCCGAGAACATGTCACGCCTGCGCCGCTTTGCCGTCGGAATCCTGCACCACTTCTCCGACGGCAAAACCAGCATTTCCGAAAAAATGCGCCACCTCAACCGCAACATCCGATTGGTCTTCGACTACCTGCGCATGACCAAAAATTCTACAGGCCACGTATCACCTTGATCCCGGCACGAGAACAAATTTACCGTGCTTGCCCAGGCGCGTCTCCGCCGCGTTATCGTCGTTGCGCCGCCGTCGGCTGTCGAGCCTGCCGGCGAGCCGCTGGCGCGGTCCCGACCCGGCGTCAATCGTGGCGGCGGCGTGTTTCCCGGGCGGATCTTCCACGCACCATCAATGTAAGTCGTTGATGTAATTGAAGTAAGCCATAAATCGCCCGAACGCGTAGGCATGTAACAATGTATTTACGGTTTTACAAACATGTCGTTATATTGTTAAGTGTCGGCATGTACATCGCCCACATCCCCAACCGCAAGTCTAGGCCAGCCATTCTGCTTCGCGAATCGTATCGCGAGGGGGGCAAGGTCTGCACACGGACTATCGCCAATCTGACGAATTGGTCTGCGGAGCAGATCACCGCGATGGAACGTCTGGTGAAAGGCGAGTTCGACGATTGGTCCGGGGAGATGACCAGTGGTGAGATTTTCGGTGTTCTGTTTGCGCTCAAGCATCTGGCTGACCAGGTGGGCATCACGCGGGTGCTGGGCACGGCCCCGGAAAGCAAGCTCAACTTGTTCCTGATTCTGGCACGCATCGCGCATGGTGGGTCGCGGTTGTCGGCGGTGCGCTGGGCGCAGCAGCACGCGGTGGCCAGCGTGCTGGGGGTGGACGACTTTGATGAGGATGATCTCTACGCGGCGCTGGACTGGCTGGCGAGCCAGCAGGAGCGCATTGAGCGCGAGCTGTACCAGGCCTATGTCAAACAACAGGGCCAGCCACCGGTATTGGTGCTCTACGACGTCACCTCGAGCTACTTTGAAGGGGAATGCAACGAGTTGGGGCGGTACGGTTACAACCGCGACGGCAAGCGGGGCAAGCAGCAAATCGTCATCGGTTTATTGACCGCGGAGGACGGGGAGCCCCTGGCTGTGCGAGTCTTCGAAGACAACACGGCGGACCCGACGACGGTGGCCAGTCAGATCACGATTCTCAAAGAGCAATTCGGCCTGGCCGAGGTGGTGCTGGTCGGCGACCGGGGAATGATCAAAGCCAAGGGGAAAGCGGCGCTGTCGGCGCAGGGCTTTCGTTATATCACCGCCTTGACTGACGCCCAGGTGCGTACCTTTCTCAAGCAGGGCGTGTTGCAGACGGATCTCTTCGACGCACATCTGTGCGAGGTGGAGCACGGCGACAAGCGCCTGATCGTGCGCCGCAACGATACCGTGCGGGTACGCGAGGAGCGGCGGCGGGACGACAAGCTGACCCAGTTGCAGGCAAAGATCACCGCACGTAACGCCTTCGTCAAGGACTCCACCCGCGCCAGCGCCGCGACAGGCCTGGCCGCCCTGCAGAACTGGGCCAAGCGCCACAAGCTCAGCGGGTTTGTCACGCTGACGCTGGAGGAACGCGTCATTGTCTGGTCTATCGACGAGGAGGCCAAAGCGCAGGACGCTCTGCTCGACGGCTGCTACCTCCTGGAAACGAACGTGCCGGTGGACATGATGGATGCCAAGACGGTCGATGCGCGCTATCGGGACCTGCAAAAAGTCGAGCGCAACTTCCGCACCGTGAAGACCGCCTTCCTGGAAATCCGTCCGATCTTCCTGCGCAAGGCCGAGCGCACCAAAGCGCATGTGTTCGTGGCGATGCTGGCGTTGAAGATCACCCGACAGTTTGAAGCGGGGCTGCGTCAGGCCTTCGGCACGACCGAAAGCAGTAGTACCGCCATTACCTCGGACGACGCCCTACTGGCGCTCGGACGACTGACCTACCTCTACAGCACCGACCGCAACGGTCAGCGTCACACTCACCTGCCGCGCCCGGACGAGCAACAGGCACAGATCCTCGGTGCCATTGGCCTTGCCTTCCCCCTCAAGCCAAAAGCCCAGAAGCGCGCTGCGTAGGCAGAAGCCGATCTCGCTTCATCCACCGTTATTTAAAAAAATACAAAGACATACAGCAGAACTTCGGCTACCAGCGCGAGGAAGATCCGCCGGGGCAGCTCGCCGAAATAGTGCCGATAGAATCTGGCCAGGCGACCCATGTTCTCGAAGCCCAGGCGATGAGCCGTGCTGGTGATCGATTCGTCGACCTCGCGGCAAGACAGCAGTTGACGGCTGGGCATCGCCACGGCCGACACGCGGCAGGCACCCACTCCGTCATTGCGAGGAGGCAAAGCCGACGCGGCAATCCAGTGCCACCCTCAAATTTCTTCACCGCCGACGGATCGACAACTCCAGGAGAAAAATCTCTGGATTGCCACGTCGGCTGCGCCGCCTCGCAATGACGCGGCGCGGGCAGGGCAGCGCGCGGAAAGCGCTGGCGCTCAGTGGCCTCGTAGTTCCATACAGCGTGCAACGCTACACGCGCGTGCCGATCACAGCGGCAGGTCTTTCGGGAAGCCGATCAATGCGTCGTGGTCGAGCTTGTCGATCGCCTCGGGGCCCAGCTCGCGGCTATTCCACGCGTAGTTGAGCTTGGCGTAGATTGCCGGCAGCAATTGCGGCAGCCGCTCGTCGACGGCTTCCGGGTCCGACTCGAGTTCGCCGATCGTTGCTTCGAGTGCTTCCATGGCATCGGTAAGGGTGGTGAGGACCCATTCAGCATCCATTTGCGATTCCTTCAAAGCCGGGTTTTACGAAAACTGTCTTTGGTCGCGTCCGCAGGTGTCGTGCCGCTCGTCACCGCGTCGTGTCAGTGCAATGGCTGGTCGCCGTCAGCGGCCCGCCAGACAGATAGTCCCTGGAAAGCGACGACAGGTCCAGCCGCAATCGGCCTGCCGCCCTTATCAACTAGCGTCCACGATCAACAAATGCACCCGATACGGGCCATGCGCGCCGAGGACGATGGTCAGCTCGATGTCGCCGGTGTGCGACGGGCCGGAGACGAAGTTCACCGCGCGTGGCATTTCGCCGTGTTCGGCGCGCAGGCGTGCGAAGCCTTCCTCCATGCCGGCGACGACGCGGTCGGCGGCGACGATGGCGATGTGCGTTTCGGGCAACAGACTGGTCGTCGCCGCGGTCTGCGGCCCGGAGAGCAGCATCAGCGTGCCGGTTTCGGCGATCGCGCAGAAGGCGCCGGTGATGCCGACCAGGTCTTCGTCGCGCGCCGCGCGTGCGGCGACCGCAAGACCGGCGCCGGCCCAGTCGAGGTCGGCGAACTCGTGCCAGCAGACGGCGGCGCTCGGCAAGCCGCCGGCGGCCAGATAGCGGGCGATTGCTGCCGGTGCGTCGGCGATTCTGGCGACCCGGTCTACCGTCGACGACATCGCCAGCGAGCGCTGGCAGAAACGTTCGAGCAGGTCGCCGGTCAGCCGCGGCCGCGGGCCGTCGGTCGGCGTCGCAAGCTGTTCGAGGACCCGGGCCCGCCGGTCTTCGGCGCGCGCCGGGTCTTGCCGCAGGCCGGCGCGAACGCGCGCCAGGATGTCGGCTTTCGACGAGGAATTGTTCATGTCTGGAGCTCACTCCTTGTGCTGGCGGCGCTGCCGCTCGGCGGATCTGCCGGCGTCAGGCTGATCGCGGCCTTCTGCAACTGCAGCGCGACGCGCGCGCCGGGGCCAATGCCGCGCCGCTGTGCGACCGCGGCGCCGATGGCGAACGACAGCGTCGCGTCGTGGCGGCCGCCGACGCGCGCGCTGACCGTCGCGTGCCCGCGCCAGGCGAGTCGCTCGCTGACGGTTGCCTCGAGGGTGTTTTCGCGATCGAGCTGGTGCTCGCGGACGAGGATCACGGCGGCTTCGGGGACCACCCAGCAGGCGCTGTCGCCGACCGCGAAGCCGGCGTGATGCGCCGCCCGCAGCGGCTGGCCAAGCCATTCGATCAGCGTCGTGTCGGTCGTCGGCGACTGTTCGATGACCCTGCCGACGAAGACGTTCGGCTGGTCGGTCAGGCGCGCGACGAGCGCGCTCGCCGGCCGGGCCAGCAGCTCGTCGGGCGTTGCCGTTTGCAGCGTGCGCCCGTGGTGCAGGACGGTCATGGTGTCGGCGAGCAGCGCCGCTTCCTCGAGGTCGTGGGTGACGAGGACGATCGGGATCGCCAGCGCGCGGCGCAGTTCGATCAGTTGCCGCAGCAGCTTGCGCCGCGTCACCTGGTCGACCGCCGAGAAGGGTTCGTCGAGGAGCAGCAACTGCGGCTCGCGCGCCAGCGCGCGGGCGATCGCCACGCGCTGCTGCTGGCCGCCGGAAAGTTCGGCCGGGCGGCGCGCTTCGAGGCCTTCGAGCCTGGTGCGCGCCAGCCACTGCCGCGCCTGCGCGGCGCGTTCGCCGGCCGGCAGGTGCTGCAGCGCGACCATCACGTTGGCCTGCGCGCTGAGGTGCGGAAACAGCGCGTAGTGCTGGAAGACGAAGCCGACGCGGCGTTGCTGCGGCGAAACGTCGATGCCGCGGCCGCCGTCGAACCACGTCTGGTCACCGCAGCGGACGTGGCCGGCGGCCGGCCGGTGCAGGCCGGCGAGGCAGCGCAGGATCGTCGACTTGCCGCTGCCCGACGGCCCGACCAGCGCCAGCAGCTCGCCGCTGTCGCAGGCGATGTCGGCGGCCAGCGGAATCGGCGCCGCTTGTTCGAGGCGGGCGACGAGCGTCATCGGCGCAGTACCGAGCGGCCGAGCCAGCTGACCAGCGTCACGGCGCCGAAGGACAGCGCCAGTAGCAGCGCCGACATGCCGGCGGCGGCCGTGTCGTTGAACGCCTGCGCCTGGTCGTAGATGGCGATGGCGATGGTCTTGGTCTCGCCGGGAACGCTACCGCCGACCATCAGCACGACGCCGAACTCGCCGAGCGTGTGCGCGAAGGTCAGCGCCAGCGCGGCGGCGATGCCCGGCCACGCCAGCGGTAGTTCGATGCGCCGGAAGGTCTGCCAGCGCGACAGGCCCGAGACCCACGCCGCTTCGCGGACTTCGCGCGGAATCGCCGCGAACGAGCGCTGCATCGGCTGTACGGCGAAGGGCAGGTTGAAGATCAGCGACGCGGCGAGCAGTCCGTCGAAACTGAACACCAGCGCTCGCCCGGTCAGTGCGTGGTAGGCCTGGCCGAGCGGCGAGGCGCCGCCGAGGCCGAGCAGTAGGTAGTAGCCGAGGACCGTCGGCGGCAGGACCAGCGGCAGCAGGATCGCCGCTTCGACAGCGCCCTGGTAAGGAAAGCGCGACCACGCCAGCAGGCGCGCCAGCCAGATCGCCAGCGGCAGCAGCAGCAGCGCCGTGGCAGTGGCGAGTTGCAGCGACAGCGACAGCGCTTGCCAGTCGATCAAGCGCTCACCTCGCTGGCAGCGCGAAACCGTAGCGCTCGAAGATGGCGCGCGCCGCGGCCTGCTGCAGGTAAGCGTAGAAGTCGCTGGCGTCGCTGCCGGCACGGCGCGTCAGGGCCATGCGCTGGCGCAGCGGCGGATGCCAACTGGCGGGGATCAGCACGGCGACGCCGAGCCTGGCCAATTCCGGCGCCTTGACCAGCGACCAGGCGACGATGCCGCCTTGCGCCGAGCCGCTGAGCGCGAACTGTGCCGCCTGCGCGACGTTTTCGCCGACCACCAGTTTGCCCTGCAGCGCCTGCCAGAGGCCAGCGTGTTCGAGCGCCGCGCGCGCGGCGCGACCGTAGGGCGCGTGTTGTGGATTGGCGATCGCCAGTCGTTGCAGACGGCCATCGGCGAGCGCCGCCGCCAGGCCGCGCAGCTCGCCGTCGACCGCCAGCGACGAGCCGCGTGCCGCCAGCAGCGCGATCCGTCCGATGGCGTACAGGTGGCCGTCGTCGCGCAGCAATCCCTGCTCGGCGAGGCGGAAAATGTACTCCTCGTCGGCCGACATGAAGATCTCGAAGGGCGCGCCCTGCGGGATCTGGCGCGCAAAGTTGCCCGACGAGCCAAAGGAGACGATGACCTTGCGGCCGGTTTTCTTCTCGTAATTGGCGGCGATTTCGGCGAGCGCGAACTTGAGGTCGGCGGCCGCGGCGACGGTGATCGCCTGCGCGTTGGCGACCATCGCCAGCAAGCCGAAGACGCCCAGCCAGAAGAAACGCATCGCCTCAGAGCCTGCCGGGACGGCCGCAGCGAAGGTCGTCAGGATCGCGAAGCTCTGCGGGCAGCAGGTGGTCGGTCAGGGGCATCGCCGGAGGATACGTTCCGCGCCACGATTGGGCAATGGTCACGCTGCCGACGTGGCGATGTCGTGGCCAGCCAGTGCGGCCTGCATCTCGTCCATCAAGCGGGTAGTCGTCCCGCAAGCAGCTCGCTCGCCGCGCCGTCGTTCGCCGCCGCTGGACGGCTGGCGAGCAGCGCTTCGAGCGCCGCCACCTCGGTCGCTTCCAGCGGCGACTCGCGGCGACCCTGCGCCAGGAGCAGGCGGGTCAACACGGCGTCGAGAGCCGTCGGGCTGGCCAGCGCGGCGGGTACCAGCGAACACAGCAAGCGCAGGCGCGGTTCGCTCAGTGGTCCATGCGCCGCCTGCGCCAGTGTTTCGGCGGCGAGGCGCGCCGCGAGTTGCGCGACGAAGCTTCGATCGGGAACGGCGACTTCGTCGCCTGGGGCGAGCGCTCGCTCGCCACCGTTGAGGCGCAGGAAGGCGGCCTTGGGCCGCTGGTAGAGCCGCTGCAAGGCGTCGAAGCTGTCATCGTCGGTCGCCCACGGCGGCAGCTGCAGCGCGTCCGGTCGGCGATCGGTGAATTCGTGACCGACGTGGTGCAAGCCGGCGAGCTCGGGCAGGGCGGCGCCGCCGGTCACCTGCCGGGCGCGTTCTTCGAGGTCGAAATCGTGCCACCAGTAGCGCCGCATGGCGTTGACGCGCGCCGTCATGCGCGCACAGAAGCTTGGATCCTGGACGTTGTGCGCCGCGCGCTGCGCCCACTGCAGCGCCTGTTCGATGTCGGCGCCGCGCCGCTGCTCGCCCTGGTCACAGATCAGTAGTGCTTCGGCCAAAGCCAGACAAGCCGGCGCCTGGTAACCGGCAAAACCCGAATCAGCCAGCGCCGACGCTTCGTCGAGCAGCGGCTCAGCCCAATCGTGCTCGTCGAGCAGCCAGCCCAGGGCCTGCGCGCTGGCCAGCAGCAAGCGCTTGTGATGGCCCCAGATGTCGCTGCCTGTCCGCTCGCGCCCCGGCTTGAGCCGCGCCGCCTCGTCGATCAGTCGATGTGCCTGCTCGTGCAGCGCAGCCAGCGCATCGGCGTCGCCCAGCTTGGCTCGCAGGGCGGTGGTGGCAATCGCCAGACCACCGTCGAATTCGACACTGCCGCCGCCCAACGCGGCGCCGAGAATTCTCTCAACGGCGTTCTGCACCCACTGGCCGCCGTCGCGGCGCGGCAGCTGGACGACGAAGCCGAGCAGTAGCCAGAGCGTACTGAAGCGATATTCGGAATAGCTGTAGTTGGTGTAGACGCTGAGGTAGCGTTCGAGGGCGTCGCTGCCCTTGGCCGCGTCGCCAGCCGCGTAGGCGACCAGATACGGGCCATCGAGTTCGGCCAGGTAGCGGGTCGTAGCGCGCTCGTCGGCCGGATCGTCGTTGCCGTCGCCGGGAACGATCTGCCGGTAGAGTCCTTCGGTCGGCGGTGGCGCATCGGGATTCTGGACGTTCGCGTCGAGTCCTCTCTCGATCATGAAGCTGCTGTTGTAGTGGCCGCCGCCGACGCGCTTGAGCAGCTCGTCGATGACCTCCTCGTCGGCCATCTGCGGCGCGACCAGGAAGGCGAAATCCGGCGACGGCTGACCGCAGAGGTCAGCGCGGACCCAGCTCAACAGGTCGCTCAGGAGTGGCTGGGGTGCGAGCTTTGCGGCGACCTCGTCGAGCAGTTGGCGCGCTTCGGCGCGCTTCTCCGCGGGTGCCAGCCAGGCGACCAGCAGGAGGACGACCTGGCGCCAGTGCTCGTCGATGGCAAACAGCGCGCTGCGCCGGCTGGCTCCTGCGAGGTCGCCTTGCCGCGCCAGATCGAAGATCGGTTCGGGGCGCGAGTAATCGCCGTTGAAGCGCTGTATGGCGTCGGCGGCTCGGACGACCAAAGCGACACCGAGCGGGACGTCATCGGCGACCGCCGCGTCGAGCGCGATGGTCAGCGCTTCGCGCAAGGCCGGCAGATCCTTGAGCGCCGCCTCGTGCGCCTGCTGCCAGCCCTGGTCGGTGACCAGCGCCAGTAGCTGTTCGGTCAATTGGTGGCGCTGCGGCTGGCCGCTGCGCATCGCCGCCTGGCCGCGGTGAAAGGCCAGCCAGCGCCACGCGTAGGTCTTGCCGTGCGCCGGCCGGTCGCCCCAATGCTCGGCCAGGCGCAGGTGCAGCGACGCCTCGTCGGCCAAGCGGGTCGCGGCGTAGCGACGCAGCACGTCGTGCAGTTGCAGCGTGCTGCTACTGCCGTCGTAGTCGAGCAGCGACAAGGGGTCGAGTCGCGACGACAGCAGCTCGTCGCTCTGCTGCCGATCGAGACCACCCGTCAGTTGCCAGAGATCGGCGACGCCAGTCAGCGGGATCGGCACATCCTGCGGGAAGATCGCCAGCTCCTGGTAGCGCTGTCTTTCGCTGGCCTCGAGCAGCTCGAGGCTGGCGTCGATCGTCGCCGCCACCGCCTGGTCGCGCTGCACGCTATCCGACGCCGGGTCGAAAGCCAGCACGCCCTTGCGCGCCAGGCTACGCTCGACGGCATCGAGCGCCTTCGCTAACGCCGTTTTCTGGCGCAGACGCTGCAGCAGGCTGCGATTGGCGAGGCGCAGCAGAACCGGCCAGTTGCCAAGCTGCTGCGCGAGCGCCAGCAGGCGCGCGTCCTGTCCCGGCGGCAGGCCGACACCGAGCATTTGTCTGGCGTCTTCTTCGCGCATGCTGCTCAGATCGATGAGCTCGGCGGTGAATGGCAGCGCGCCGGTATTGCGGGTGGTGACCAGCCGCGCGCAGCCAGCGCTCGCTTCGAGCAGATCTCTGATGTGCGCCTCGTCCCAGACGTCGTCGAGCACCAGCAGCAGGCGACGCCCGACGAGCGCGGCCTGCAGCCGTGCGCGGGCGCCGGGCAGCGTCGCGCAAGCGCTGCTGTCGCCAGTCAGGGCGCTGACCAGGTCTGCGATCTGGGCGCGCGAATCGGGCGGATTCTGGCCCAGCGGCACCCACAGGATGCCGTCGCGGCACGCCTCGAGCAGCGCCGTGTCGGCACAGACGAGACGCGCCAGGGTCGTCTTGCCGGCCCCGCCAAAGCCATGCAGCCCGACGGTGTTCGGCCGCAGTGCGCCGCGATCATCGAGCAATAGCGCCTTGATCTGGGCCAGCTCGTGCGGGCGCTGCACGTGGTCTGCCGCCGGCGGCGGCGCTTGCCGCGGCACGCCGGCCGGCGTTCTGCCGGCCTCGACGACGAGCGTGAAATCGCCGTAGACCTGCGTGCCGGTATTGATGTTGCCGCTATTGACGCCGCCGACAATCACGCCGCCGCCGGCGGCTGTGCTTGCCCCGGGCCCTTGTGCGATGGCGCCAGCGCCGCTCAGTCCGGCGACAAAGCTGCTCGTCGCCAGCCGGTCGAGCTGCTGTTCGCAAGCGAGCGTCAATTGGCTGAGCTGCGCGTAGCGCGTACAGCGCTGTCCGCGCGCTTGCAGCGTCTCCTGTAGCGCCGCCACGCTCGTCAGATCGTGCGCGTTGGCGCCGGCTGGCGGCTCCTTGAAATAAGCGAAAACGGCAGGCTTGCCGCTGGCTTCGAAGCGCGCGCAGGCGTCCTCGAAGGCCGCGGTGGTGGACGGAGCGACGCTGGTCGACACCAACAGGACGACGATGTCGGCATCGCCGATGTGCCTGGAGTGCGCGTTCCCGGGCGCCGGCGCCGTGTCCGGAAGATCGTCGCCGACGATCAGTTCGAGCGCCTTTCCCAGCGTTCGCCAATCATTCTTCTTACGTTCGATCAGCGTTTCGAGCGCCTGCCGATCGGCGTTGAGTTCGGGGCTGCAAGCCAGAAACAGTTTCGTCGTCGGCATCGTGATCGCTCCTGTTTTGCAAAGAGAAACGCGGCCCTGCAACGGCGAGTATAGGTGGCGCCGTCAGGCCTGGTCAATCGACGACGCGGTGCCTGGCGCCCTTGGCCTCAATCGACAAAAGGCTTGCCGTGACCGCTGGCGATGGCGGCAACTTTGGCGCCGAGCGACGGTTCGCCGGCGAACAGCAGCAGGCTGACGGCGCTGGCTGCGCAGAGTCCTTCGATCGCCGCCAGGTCGCCGTGCAGGACGTTGAAGACGCCGCCCGGGAAAGCGCTGCTGGCGCTCAGTTCGGCCAGCGCAAAAACTGCTGACGGCGCTTTCGGGCTCGGCTTGACGACCACCGTTGCGCCCGCCAGCAGCGCCGGAATGGCGTGCCGCAAGGCGCCGAGCAGGGGCGCGCTATCGTCGCTGACGATCGCGACCACTCCCGCGCCGCCGGTGGTCGCGGCCTGCGGGTCGCTTGCGGCAGCGCGCAGCAGGCGCAGGACTGCGGCGACTTCGGCGGCCGCCAGAGTCGCCTCCTGGCCCGTTTCTTCGCTGATCAGGCCGGCAAAGTGTTCCTCGTACTCGGCCAGCGAGTCGGCCAGCGCGGCCAGTAACGCCGCCCGCTGGCCGACCGTCCGGGCCGCCCAGTCGGGCAGCGCGGCTTGCGCGGCGTCTACGGCGGTCAGCGCTTCGGCCGCGCCGCACATCGGCGTCCGGCGTTTGACCTGGCCGCTGCGCGGGTCGCAGACATCGAAAAAACTCGGCGCCATCGTCAGATAGGCGTGTCCATTGATCCATAGCGGAATGGCCAGGATCGCGTCGGGATCTAACATCATTCGGAAATCACTCCTTGTTCAAGGTGCAAGTCGCGTCGGCGACCGATGAATCGCAACGGTCGGCGGCGTCCCGAGCAGCGATCGACGTCAACGCGGCTTCGTTTGCTGCCGATACAGCTGGCGAAAGGTCTTGCCCTGCGGCGCCGGGAAATCACGGCCGGCGCTCCAGCCCGGCGCGATGCCGAGCACTTCGATGCGCTCACGGCCGCCGGCCAGCCAGTTCAGATAGCGCAAGGCGGCGCGCGTAGCCAGATCGTAGCAGCCTGGTCGCGCCGCCAGCCAGGCCCACAGTCGCCAGGCCAAGCGCTCGCCGCGTGGTCGCAAGCCGGCGCGGGTCTGCCGCTCGCGCAGCTTGCGCAGCAGTTCGGGCAGCGGGATGCGGACCGGACAAACGACGCTGCACTGCTGGCAAAGTGTAGACGCCTGCGGCAGATCGAGGGCTTTTTCGACGCCGCGCAAGAGCGGCGTCAGGACCGAACCCATCGGCCCCGGGTAGACCCAGCCGTAGGCGTGGCCGCCGATGGTCTGATAAACGGGACAGTGGTTCAGGCAGGCGCCGCAGCGAATGCAAGCGAGCATCGACTGGAACTCGCTGCCGAGCAGACCGACGCGGCCGTTATCGACGAGGATGAAATAGACGTGCTCGGGGCCGTCCGTCGCGTCCGTCGCGTCCGTCGCCGCCGTAGTGCTTTCCTCGGCACTGCCGCGCGCCTTGCCGGTGAGCAGCGAGACGTAGTTGGAGATCACCTGGCCGGTTGCCGAGCGCGGCAGCAGGCGCATCAGGGTGGCAAAATCGGCCAGCGTCGGGACGATCTTTTCGATGCCGGTGATCACCACGTGCACTTTCGGCAGGCTGCTCACCATGCGGCCGTTGCCCTCGTTGGTGACCAGTGCCGCGCTGCCGGTCTCGGCGATCAGGAAGTTGGCGCCCGAGATTCCCATCTCGGCGCTGACGAAATGCTCGCGCAGCACGGCGCGCGCTTCGCGCGTCAGCGCCGGGATGGCGGTCTGCCGCGGCGTCCCGTGCGTGCGCGCGAAGAGGTCGGCGACCTGGTCGACGTTCTTGTGCATGACCGGCGCGATGATGTGCGACGGCGGCTCGTTGCCGGCAATCTGCAGGATGTATTCGCCGAGGTCGGTTTCTACCGGGCGCACGCCGGCGGCCTCGAGCGCCTGGTTGAGGCCGGCTTCCTCGGAGAGCATCGACTTGGACTTGATGACCTTCTGCACGCCGTGCGTTCTGGCGATGTCCAGCACCAGGTCGCAGATCTCCTGGCCGTCGCGCGCCCACAGGACGCTCGCGCCGCGTGCCGTCGCTCGTTCTTCAAAAACCTCGAGCCAGCTGTCGAGATCGTCGACGACGCGCTTGCGGATCGCCTCGCCGGCGAGGCGCAAGGCTTCGAAGTCGCCTTCGTTTTCGCGATCGTAATCGGCCACCGCCTGCGCGCGGCTGTCGACGAACTTGCCCTTGGCCTGGCGCAGATTGGCCTGCAAGCCGACGTCGGCGAGCGTCGCCGTGGCGCGCGCCTTGAAGAACATTGACTGCTGCTGCATCAGTTCGGCGTCGCGTCGGCGGTGCTCACGCCAGCCAGCACTTCGGCGACGTGCAGCACGCGCGTGTGCCGGTCACCCATCCGGCGCAACTTGCCTTCGATGTTCAGCAGGCAGCCGAGGTCGCCACCGACCAGCGCATCGGCGGCGGCCAGGCGCGCATTGACGCATTTCTTTTCGGCGATCGCCGCCGAGATGGCGCCGAATTTGATCGAGAAAGCACCGCCGAAACCACAGCACTCTTCGGCCGCCGGCATTTCCCGCAGCGTCAGGCCTGGCACCAGCGCCAGCAGCGCGCGTGGCTGCTCGCGGATTCCCAGGCCGCGCAGGCCGCTGCACGAGTCGTGGTAGCTGACGCTGCCGGCAAAATCGCCGGGGACCGACTCGACGTGCAGGACGGTGACCAGGAAATCGGTGAGTTCGTAAGCGCGCGCCGCGAGGTGCTCGGCGCGGCTTTGCCACGCCGGATCGTCGGCGAGCAGCGCCGGGTAGGCGTTTCTGATCTGGTCGGCGCACGAACCGCTGGGGGTGACCAGGTAGGCACAGCCCTGATCACGCTGGCAGTGCTCGAATTCGGCGATGGTCTTCCGGGCCAGGGCGATCGCCGCTGCGCGGTCGCCACCGTTATACGCGGGCTGCCCACAGCAGGTCTGCGTCGCCGCTACCTCGACCGTACAGCCGGCGTTTTCGAGCAGCTTGATCGCCGCGAAGCCGATGCTCGGGCGCAGCAGGTCGACCAGACACGTGACGAACAGGGCAACGCGCATGATGGTAAGATATTGCGCCGCACAAGATGCGGTGGGCGAGTGGCGGAGCGCCCAATGGTATTCCCCCGCAGGCCAAAACGGAAGGTTCGAGACGAAGGCGATGGCGGAACAACAGGCAGAGAAAGCTTCGATTCAGGTCATCGAGCGGATGATGTCGCTGCTCGAGGTGCTCGCCGAGATGCCCGAACCGGCGAGCCTCAAGGTACTGGCCAAAAGCACCGGCCTGCACCCGTCGACCGCGCACCGCATCCTGGCGGCGATGACGCAGGCGGCGATCGTCGAGCGCCACGACGCTGGCACCTACGCACTCGGTATCCGCCTGCTCGGGCTGGGCAATCTGGTCAAGTCGCGGATCAACATTCGCCAGGTGGCGCTGCCGTACATGCAGCAGCTGCACGAAGTGATCGGCGAGGCGGTCAATCTCGGCATTCGTCACGAAGACGAGATCATCTACGTCGAGCGTACCTCGAGCGGTCGCGCGCTGCTGCGGGTCGTTTATCTGGTCGGTGGCCGCGCGCCGCTGCACCTGACTTCGGTCGGCAAGCTTTTTCTCGCCGCCGATACCGCCGCCGACGTTCGCGCGTATGCCCGCCGCACCGGCCTGCCGGGCAAGACGCCGCATTCGCTGACTACCCTCGAAGCGCTGGAGAAGGAGCTCGACAAGATCCGCCGGCACGAAGTAGCCTTCGACGTCGAAGAAGCCGAGATCGGCCTGCGTTGCATCGCCGCGCCGGTGGTCGACGACGAGGGACAGATCGTCGCCGGGCTGTCGGTGTCGGCGCCCAGCGATCGCCACAATCCCGATTGGGTGAAGTCGATCAAGGCCACCGCCAGCGAAATCTCGCGCGCTCTCGGCCATCGGCCGCGAGTCCGTAAGTGAGGTGTTGGCAGCGCTGCTGATCGGCCGCTGGCCCGGATTTCAGGATGCTTGCGCGTTGGCCAACGCCGCCGCTGCGTACGTTCTTGCTGGCTACTGCTTTACCGCAGCACGTTGCACGCCAGCAGGCAGGGAAAAGACCTGCCGCTCTGCTCACCGCATCTTTCAAGGACGACCGCCATGGCCAAACTGATGACCCTGTTCTGCGCTCTGCTGATCACTGCCGCCAATGCCCTGGCCGTGGTCAACGTCAACACCGCCAGCGAGAAAGAACTACAGACGCTCAGCGGCATCGGCCCGAGCAAGGCCAGGGCAATCGTCGATTACCGGACGAAGAACGGTGAGTTCAAGAAGGTCAAGGATCTGAACAAGGTTCCCGGTATCGGTCCGGTGCTACTCGGCAAGATGAAAAATGACGTGCGTCTGAGCGGCGAGACGACTGTCAAAGGGGCTGCCAGCGCCGCCAAATCGCCTGCCGCCGACGCCGCGACGAAATAGTTCCGCTTTCGTCTTGCCGACCGCCTGCCTGGCCGCCGTACGGGTCAGCGCGCTGCCGCGCTGACCCGTGGTGACGACCGGCACAGGACAATGTCATCGCGCGGAATTTGCCGCGATTGCTGCCATCGGGCGTGCGAGCTTGGTACACTCCGGCGTTGCGTCCAGATACCGCCCTGCCATGCCAACCAGCAAACCGATATCGCGCCTGACGGCGGTCCTGCCGTTTCTTTTTGTCTTCCTGTGGAGCACGGGTTTCATCGGCGCCAAGTTTGGTCTGCCTTACGCCGAGCCGCTAACCTTTCTGCTCACGCGTTACTGTTTGGTGCTGGCCTTGATGATTCCCTTCGTTCTGCTGACGCGCGCGCCCTGGCCGGCCACTGCGCGCCAGGCAATGCACATCGGTGTTTCCGGCTTGCTGGTGCACGCGGTCTATCTGGGCGGCGTTTTCATGGCCATCAAACACGGTTTGCCGGCCGGCGTGACGGCGCTGGTGGTCGGCATGCAACCCTTGCTGACCGCTTGCGGCGTCGGCTTGCTGCTCGGCGAACGCGTCGCGCCGCGGCAGTGGCTGGGGCTGTTTCTCGGTTTCGTCGGGGTGTCACTGGTGGTGGCCAACAAGCTCGGCGACGTGCCGCTGGTGTCGATGCTGGTGCCGGCTTTCGCGGCGCTGCTTGGCATCACCCTGGGGACCTTGTATCAGAAGCGCTTCTGCCCACACTTCGACTTGCGCACCGGCTCGGTAATCCAGTTCCTGCCGACCGCCGTGCTCACCGCGGTGGTCGCTTCGGCGACCGAAAGCATGCTCATCGACTGGACACCACAGTTCGTCTTTGCGCTGTTGTGGCTGGTGTTGGTGCTCTCGGTCGGGGCGATCAGCCTGCTCAATGTGCTGATCCGCAGCGGCAGCGCGGTCAATGTCGCGACGCTGTTCTACCTGACGCCGCCGAGCACGGCGGTGATCGCCTGGCTGCTTTTCGACGAAACCCTGAGTGGCCTGGCGATCGCCGGGATGGTGCTGGCGGTGAGTGGCGTTTATCTGGCGCGGGCGCGTTCCCGATGAGCGACGCCGAACCGCTGGTCTTGCGCATCCTCGGCATCGATCCGGGCTTGCGGATCACCGGTTTCGGCGTCATCGAGAAAACCGGTAACCGCTTGACCTACCTGGCCAGCGGCTGCATCAAGACCGACACCGCCGACGCGCTGCCCGGCCGTCTGGGGACGATTCACGCCGGCTTGCGCGAGCTGGTGCAAATGCATCGACCCGATCAGGCCGCCGTCGAGATCGTTTTCGTCAACGTCAACCCGCAATCGACACTGCTGCTCGGTCAGGCACGCGGCGCGGCGATCTGCGCGCTGGTCGCCAGCGGCCTCGAGGTCGCCGAGTACACGGCCTTGCAGGTCAAGCAGGCGGTGGTCGGCAACGGCCACGCCGACAAGGTCCAGGTGCAGCACATGGTGCGCCACCTGCTGTCGCTGTCGGGAACACCGAGTCCGGACGCCGCCGACGCGCTGGCGTGCGCGATCGCGCACGCGCACGGCGGGCAGGGGCTGGGCGCTATCAGCAGCCGCGGACTGCGCGTCCGCAATGGCCGGCTATTGGTCGGCAAGGAGAGCAAACGATGATCAGCCGCCTCAGCGGAATCCTGGTGGAAAAGAATCCGCCGCAGGTGGTGGTCGACGTGCATGGCGTCGGCTACGAACTCGACGTGCCGATGAGCACCTTCTACAATCTCCCGGAAAATGGCGAGAAGCTCGCTTTGCTGACGCACTTCGTGGTCCGCGAGGACGGTCATTTTCTCTACGGCTTTGCCAGCGAAGCCGAGCGCTTCGCGTTTCGCCAGTTGCTGAAAATCACTGGCGTCGGCGCGCGTCTGGCGCTGTCGGTGCTGTCCGGGCTGTCGGTCGGCGATCTGGCACAGGTCGTTGCCCGCCAGGAAGTCGGACGGCTGACGAAAGTGCCCGGCATCGGCACCAAGACCGCCGAACGTCTGTTGCTCGAACTCAAGGGCAAGCTCGCCGACGTCCTGCCGAGCGCCGTCGTCGCTGCCGACAGCAGCCGCAGTGACATCCTCAATGCACTGCTGGCGCTAGGTTACAATGATCGCGAAGCGGCTGCCGCAATGAAGCAGCTGCCAGCCGACAGCACAACATCCGACGGCATTCGGCAGGCGCTCAAGCTGCTCTCAAGGGCCTGACTCGACCATGACTCGACCATGAATCCCAGCCACAAACAACTCATTCAGATCGCCCTGGTGGCGCTGCTGTTGATTGGCTGTGTGGCCGTGCTGTTGCCGTTTACCGGCACCCTGCTGTTCGCCATCGTCATTTGCCTGACGACGCTGCCGATCCGCAACCGCCTGCTGACGCTCTGCGGCGGCCGCAGCAATCTCGCCGCGCTGCTGCTGTCGATCTTGCTGCTGCTGCTGCTGGTGGTGCCGATGGCGCTGCTCTCGGGGACGCTCGCCGACGGTGTGCAGATGGGCATTCGCTCGCTGAAGCCCCTGCTGGAGAGCGGTGTGCCGTCCGAGGCGCCGCAGTGGATCGTCGATCTGCCGGTCTTCGGGCCCGACATTGGCCGCTACTGGCAGGATCTGGCCGAGAGCCGCGAAGAACTGAACAAGCTCCTGGGTCAGATTTTCGACCCCACCCGCAAATTTGCTCTGGCGGCTGTCGCGCTGTTCGCGCAAGGCTTGCTGCAGTTGGTGCTGGTGATCTTCTTCGTATTCTTCATCTTTCGCGATGCCCACATCTACGCTGACGCGCTGCGCACCGGCAGCCGCATGCTCGCTGGCGACCTCGGTGAGCGCATGCTGGCGCTGGCCGAAGGAACCGTGACCGGGGTGATGGCCGGGATCGTCGGTACAGCCGCCGCGCAGGCGCTGGTGGCGATGCTCGGTTTCGTCATCGCCGGTGTTCCGGGCGTCATCGTGCTGACTGTTGCGACCTTCTTTTTTTCGATGGTGCCGGTGATCGGCGCGACGCTGATCTGGCTGGGGGCGGCGATCTGGCTCTACAACGGCGGCCAGACGGGCTGGGCGGTGTTCATGGTGTTGTGGGGAATGTTCGGTATCAGCAGCGTCGACAACTTCCTCAAGCCGATCCTGATTTCACGAAGCGCCAGCTTGCCGCTGTTGTTGATCGTCGTCGGCGTTTTTGGCGGTGTGCTGGTTTTCGGTTTCATCGGCATTTTCCTCGGGCCGACGCTGCTCGGACTGGGGCAGGTGCTGATTCGCGAGTGGCTGGCTTACGCGATTCCCGAAGCATCGCCGGCGGCGACTGTGGCGGAGACGACATGATCCAGAGCGACGACCTGAGCAGCGCCCCGCCCGAGCGACTGATCGCCGGTGAGTCGAAATCGACCCAGGAGGAAGCGATCGAGCGCGCCCTGCGGCCCCGGCGGCTGGCCGAGTATGTCGGGCAGGCAAAGATTCGCGAGCAGTTGTCGATCTTCATCGAAGCCGCCAGAAGGCGCAGCGACACGCTCGATCACGTTCTCCTGTTTGGTCCGCCAGGACTCGGCAAGACGACGCTGGCGCATATCATCGCCGCCGAGATGGGCGTCAACCTGCGCTCGACTTCGGGGCCGGTACTCGAACGCGCGGGCGACCTGGCGGCGATCCTGACCAACCTCGAACCGCACGACGTGCTGTTCATCGACGAGATCCACCGCTTGTCGCCGGTCGTTGAAGAGATCCTCTATCCGGCGCTCGAAGACTTTCAGATCGATATCATGATCGGCGAGGGTCCGGCGGCGCGCTCGGTCAAGCTCGATCTGCCGCCATTTACGCTGATCGGCGCGACCACTCGCGCCGGCATGCTGACCAACCCGCTGCGCGACCGCTTCGGGATTGTCGCCCGGCTCGAGTTCTACACCGCCGAAGAGCTGACGCTGATCGTCACGCGCTCGTCGCAATTGCTCAAGGTGCCGGCCGATCCGGGTGGTGCGCTGGAGATCGCGCGGCGTTCGCGTGGTACGCCGCGCGTCGCCAACCGCTTGCTCCGTCGCGTCCGCGATTTCGCCGAGGTCAAGGCCGCCGGCCGGATTACCCGCGAGGTCGCCGACGCGGCGCTGCTGATGCTCGACGTCGACCACGGCGGGCTCGACGTGATGGATCGCAAGCTGCTGGCGGCGGTGATCGACAAGTTCGGCGGCGGCCCGGTCGGCGTCGACAATCTCGCCGCGGCGATTGGCGAAGCGCGCGATACCATCGAGGACGTTCTCGAACCGTATCTGATACAGCAAGGCTTTCTGCAGCGCACGCCGCGCGGCCGGGTGGCGACGGCGGCCGTTTATCGTCACCTCGGCCTGGAAAATACGCGCGGCGACGCGCAGGTAGCGCTGTGGCGAGACAGCTGAGCCGCAGCCCCGAAGAACTGGTCACAAAAGCTTACTGTTTGCGTGAAGAATGCTGCGTTAGAATCTGATCTCACTATGAAATCTCCGTCCACCCTCAGCGCTTTCTCGATTCCCGTTCGTATCTACTACGAAGACACCGACGCTGGCGGGGTCGTCTATTACGCCAATTATCTCAAGTTCCTCGAACGCTGCCGCAGCGAATGGCTGCGCGCCGCCGGTCAGCAACAGGCCGAGCTGCTTCGCGACCCCGGCATTGCCTTCGTCGTGCGCAGCGTCCAGGTCGACTTCCTGAAGCCGGCGCGGCTCGACGACGAGTTGCTGGTCAGCCTGGAAGTGGCAAAGATCAGCCGCGCACAGATATTCTTTCGCCAGAGCATCCTGCGCGCCGACGACCACGTCGACGGCGGCTGGCTGGAGCTGCTCAGCGCCACGACGCACATCGTTTGTGTGAACGCGGCGCGAATGCAGCCGACTTCGATTCCCGCATTTCTGCGGTCCCAACTGGAAGCACTGCAATGAACGTCTCGCAAGACCTCTCGATCCTGCACCTGATCCTCAATGCCAGCGCCGTCGTGCAGGCGGTCATGCTGTTGCTGGCCGGCGTCTCGTTCATGTCCTGGTACTACATTTTCCGCAAGTGGTTCACGGTCAAGGCGGCACACCGTCAGACCGAGCAGTTCGAGCGTGACTTCTGGAGCGGTGGCGATCTCAACAGCCTGCATCAGAGCGCGATGAACAATCGGCACGGTACCGGCAGCATGGAGCGCATCTTCGAGGCCGGCTTTCGCGAATTCGCCAAGCTGCGCAGCCAGAAGAACCTCGACGCCAAGGACGTCATCGACGGTTCGCGACGCGCCATGCGCGCCACTTACCAGCGCGAAATGGACAGCCTCGACTCGCACCTCGCCTTTCTCGCTTCGGTCGGCTCGGTGAGTCCTTACGTCGGCCTCTTTGGCACCGTCTGGGGAATCATGCATTCGTTCCGCGGCCTTGCCAACGTCGGCCAGGCGACGCTCTCGGCGGTCGCGCCAGGGATCGCCGAAGCGCTGGTGGCGACCGCCATCGGCCTCTTCGCGGCGATTCCGGCGGTCGTCGCCTACAACCGCTTCGCGCACGAAATCGACCGCCTGTCGTCGCGCTTCGAGTCTTTCATGGAAGAGTTCTCGAACATCCTGCAACGGCAGGTGAGGTAAGGCCATGCGTCCGCGTCGCCTGAAGAACGAGATCAACGTCGTCCCCTACATCGACGTCATGCTGGTGCTGCTGGTGATCTTCATGGTCACCGCGCCGATGATGACCACCGCCAGCATCGACGTGCCGTCGGTCGCCAAGGCGCCGCAGCCACCCGCTGATGCGCTGCAGGTGTTGATTCACGCCGACGGCTCACTGGCGCTGCTGGCGCCCAACGCCAACGAACGGACGGTCAGTCGCAGCGAGTTGTCGGAGGCGATTCTCGCCGCTCAGGAGAGAAACCCCGAGCAGGCGGTCGTCATCGCCGGGCACCGCAGCGTCAAGTACGAAGCGGTACTCAAGGTGATGGACGACCTGCAGCGGCAGGAGGTCAAGCGCATCGGCCTGCTCGTGCAGCCGACCGGCAAGTGAGTTTCTGATCTGTGGAATCCGACGACACCGTAACGCGGCCGCTGCCAGCAGAAGATCCGGCCAAATGGCCATCGCTGGTCTTGTCGGCGATGGTGCATTTGCTGCTCATCGCTGCGCTGTTCTTCGGCGTGCAATGGAAGAGCAAGGCACCGAAGTCCGTCGAGGTCGAAGTCTGGCGCAGCGCGCCCGCGCCGCTGGCCGCCAGCCGACCCGAGCCGGCGCCGGCCAAGCCCGAAGCGCGGCCCGAACCCAAACCTGAGCCGAAGCCGGAGCCCAAACCTGAACCGAAGCCGGAACCGAAGCCAGCACCCGAGCCCAAGCCGATCGTCAAGCCCGAGCCAAAACCCGAGCTAAAGCCAAAGCCCGTGGTCAAGCCGGATATCCCGCTGAAAGAAGACAAGAAGATCAAGGAAGCGCCGAAGAAAGAAGAGCCGAAGCCCAAGGAGCCGTCCAAAAAAGAAGAGCTCAAGCCCAAGGAGCCACCGAAGAAGGAAGAACCCAAGCCGAAAGAGCCACCAAAGAAAGAAGAACCAAAACCGAAAGAGCCACCGAAAAAGGACGAGCCCAAGCCCAAGGAACCGCCCAAGAAGGAAGAGCCGAAACCGGAACCTCGGCCAAATTTCGACGAAGAACTGAAGCGCGAACAGAAGCAACTGCAGCAGCAGAAGGCGGCGCAGGAAGCGAAGGAGAGAGCGGCAGAGAAAGCGGCCGAGAAAGCGCTTCGCGATCAGCGCGCGCGCGCCGACGCCGAGGCGCGCCAGATCAAGCAGCTGCAGGCCGAGCAGGCAGCAGCCGAGATCGCGCGCGGCCAGGCCGAGTATATCGACAAGGTCCGTATCAAGATTCGCGGCAACATCGCTTTGCCACCGGGCATCCAGGGTAATCCCGAGGCGGTTTTCGAAGTGACGCAGCTACCGAGCGGCGATGTGCTTGACGTCAAGATCCGTCGGTCGAGCGGCAACCAGGCGCTGGACGCTGCCGTCGAGCGGGCGATCCGCAAGTCCTCGCCCTTGCCCAAGCCTGCACAGCCGCAACTCTTCGAGCGTGTTCTGAAAATTCCCTACCGCCCCCGCGAGGAATAGTCGCGGCCGGCAGGCGCACGACCACTAACGCCGATCAACAAGGTGCATCAGCTCGATATCTTCCTCGATTCGCACGAGGTTACGCTGGCCAACGAGGCGATCGCCGCGCTATCGGCGCTCGACAGCGAGCGGGCGGCGCGCGCTATTGATTGTTTGCGTGCGGCCGCACCCGAGCGCTCGGACTTACCGTGTCTCGACAAACTTCACGATTTCCTGAGCCTCTTTCAGAGTGCCGATTTTGCGGCGCTCGACCCCGATGCCGTCGAAGTCGTCGTCGAAGTGTTCAGCGACCGGGTCGTTCCCTGCGCCAGGGTGCTGGGTGATGCCGGCAAGGGTTTCCTCACCTTCTTCTGGTTGCGTCTGGCGCGCGCCGCCAGCGCACCCTTCGACCCCGAACGACCACAGCTCCACGCCGCCGAGCTTTTTCTGCGCGCCGAAGCCTACGAGGCCGCCGAGGAAGCGGCGAGCGGCGTCGTCGGCCAGCCGACGCATCGCGCGGTGCTTCGCTGGCAGGCGATCACCCGCTATCGCCGTGCCGGCCGGCGAGCGGCGCTGTCGAAAATCTTCGTGCTCGCCTGGCACGCTCCCGACGCTTTCGCCGATCTGCTGGCCGAGCTCGACGATCGGCAACTCGCCAAGGAGTGGGTCGCCTTTGAAGCCGACGTTGAGGACCTCGACGCCAGCTGGTTTCCCGTCTGGCACCTCCTTCACCAGCCAGCCAGCGCGGCGGCCGTCGACGTCGATCTGGCCGACGCCCTTGCGCAGCAGGCGGAGGGCGCAGCGACCGAGAGCATCCCGGCGCTGCACGCTTACCGGCTGCTGGCGCGGATTCTCGATCTCGAGAAAGGCGGCCACAGCGCCAAGCTGGTGGCGTTACGGGCGCGCCTGCAAGCCATCGACGCCGGTTTTTTCACCGCTTACATGCGTTCGAGAGATGTTCGCTACCGTTGAACCCGGCAGACGTCGGCGACGGCCGGCGTGCGCTGCCGCGCGGCTAGCTGCCGTGCTCCTGGCGGGCGCGCTGTCGAGCCGCCTCGCCTAGTCATCGCAAGATCACGTTTCGTTACAAATCAAATGCATGCAATGACGATATAATCGCGCATTCTGTCCGGGACACCCGCCATGTTACGAATGCTGATTGAACTCCGTCGTGTCGGCCTGCTGGCTGTCGTGCTGGCCTTGCTGCAGGCCTCGGCGCACGCCGAACTGACTATCGAAATCACCGGTGCCGGTGCCAACCGTATTCCGGTGGCAATTGCCGACTTCGGTGGTGATCCGGCGGCGGCGCGTATCGTGACCTCGGTGGTGCGCGCCGATCTTGAACGCAGCGGCCTGTTCAAGATGGTGGACGGCGGTGGCCTGGCGATGACCGAAACGACCACGCCGCCGTTTGAAGACTGGAAGAGCCGCGGCGCCGACGCCTTGGCCGCCGGCAGTATCGGTGGCAGCGCCGATGGTCGGCAGGAAGCACGCTTCCGTCTTTACGACGTCAATAAACAGAGCGTTCTTGGCGGCTCGGCTTTCGTGACCTCGAGGACCATGCTGCGTGCGGCCGGCCATCGCATCGCCGACGTGATCTACGAAAAGCTCACCGGCGAGCCCGGCGTCTTCTCGACGCGTATCGCCTACGTGGTGCGGGTGAACGCGGCGCGCTACGAGTTGCACATCGCCGACGCCGACGGCCAGAACGCGCAGGCGGCGTTGATTTCCAAGGAACCGATCATCTCGCCGTCGTGGTCGCCCGATGGCAGTCGTCTGGCTTACGTCTCCTTCGAGAACAAGAAGCCGGTGATTTACGTGCACTCGCTGGCTTCCGGGAAGCGGATCGTCGTCGCCAACTTCAAGGGTTCGAATTCGGCGCCGACCTGGTCGCCTGATGGGAGCCGCCTGGCGGTGGTGCTGAGCAAGGACGGCGGCTCGCAAATCTTCACGGTCAGCGCCGATGGCTCGGGAGCGCAGCGCCTGACCACCGCCAACGCGATCAACACCGAGCCGCAATACTCGCCGGACGGGCAATGGATATACTTCACGTCTGACCGTGGCGGCAGCCCGCAAATCTATCGCGTTGGCGTCGGCGGTGGCGATCCACAGCGAGTGAGCTTCGAAGGCAGCTACAATGTGACGCCGCGCCTTTCGCCCGATGGCAAGACGATGGCCTTCATCAGTCGGCGCGATGGCGGTTTTCGTTTGAGCGTGATGGATCTGGCGAGCCGGCAGGTACAGGTCGTTACCGATTCGCAAAAGGATGAATCACCCACTTTTGCCCCGAATGGCCGGATGATTCTGATTGCCACCGAAGCAGGTGGGCGCGGCGTGCTCTCGGCCGTTTCGCTTGACGGCCGTATCAAGCAACGCCTATCGGTCACGGCGGGTGACGTCCGTGAGCCGGCGTGGGGACCCTTCAACAAATAGTGCTGTGCTCTTATTGCCCATTTTAAGCAGGAGAATTTTGATCATGAAACAATTCGTTATTCCGGCGGCATTACTCCTTCTGCTCGCCGCCTGCAGCTCGACCCCCGACAAGGATGCATCTGCCGGCGCACCGGTCGAGACGCGCGGCGGCCCGGGCGTGGCCACGGTCACCGCGCAAGGTGTCGACAGCCATAACTTGCCGGCGGTGCTCACCGATCCGAACAACATCCTCTCGAAGCGTAGCGTCTACTTCGACTACGACAACTATGAAGTGAAGGCCGAGTACAAGGATCTGGTTGCCTCGCACGCCAAGTTCCTCACCGGCAACCGGCAATTCAAGATGCTGATCCAGGGCAATACCGACGAACGTGGTAGCCGTGAATACAACCTGGCGCTCGGCCAGAAGCGTGCTGACGCGGTCAAGAACATGTTGGCTTTGCTCGGTGCCCGTGAAGACCAGCTCGAGGCCGTCAGCCTGGGCGAGGAGAAGCCGAAGAATGAAGGTCATAACGACGACGCGTGGGCGGCCAACCGCCGTGCCGACATGCTCTATAACGGCGAGTTCTAGGATGTCGGTGACTCAGACCGATCGTTTGTCAGCTGGCCGACCCGGCGTTCTCGGAATGCTGCTGCTGCTCGCCGCTTTCGGCGCGCAGCACGCGCATGCCGGTCTCTTCGACGACGAAGAGGCGCGACGCCAGGTCACCGACCTGCAGATCAAGGCCAACGAGCGCCTCGATACCGCCGCCAGGGGACAGATGGAACTGGCCAACCAGATTCAGGCGCTGCGCGACGAAACGGCTCGTCTGCGCGGTCAGGTCGAGACCTTGGCCTACGAGCTCGAGGCGGCCAAGAAACGGCAGCAGGACTTCTACGTCGACCTCGACGGCCGTCTGCGCAAGCTGGAAACGCCCGTCGCGGCGACGCCCGTTGAAGCCAAACCGGCCGACGACGGCAAGCCGGCGACGGGCGGTGAAGCTCCGAGAAAAGTGGCCAGCGACCCGGCCGCCGAGGCGCGCGAGTACGAAGCCGCGCTCAACCTGTTCCGGGCCAACAAGCTGAAGGAAGCCGCCGCGGCTTTCGACGCTTTTGCCAAGGCGCATCCGGACAGCACGCTGACGCCGAATGCGTACTACTGGCTGGGTAACGCCCATTACGCCTTGCGTGACTGCCGGAAGACGATCGACGCGCAGCGGGTAGTTTTCAGCAAGTGGCCAGCGCACGCCAAGGCACCCGATGCGCTGCTCAACGTCGCGACCTGCCAGCAGGAGCTTGGTGACAGCAAAGGCGCACGGACGACGCTGGAAGCGCTGCTGGTCAAGTACCCGGACAGCTCGGCGGCGACCGCAGCCAAGCAACGCCTGAAAAAATAGGCGAGTGGAAACAACGCTCGGCAAAGTGTCGCTGAAGATCAGCGAGATCTTCCTGTCGCTGCAAGGTGAAAGCTCTCGCGTCGGCTTGCCGACAGTTTTCGTCCGCCTGACGGGTTGCCCGCTGCGCTGTGTCTGGTGCGATACGGCCTACGCCTTCAGCGGGGGGCAGCTGATGTCGCTGGCGGCCATTGTCGACCAGGTCGCTGGGCATGGCGTCCGTCACGTCTGTGTGACCGGTGGCGAGCCGCTGGCGCAGCCGGCGTGCCTGCCACTGCTGAGCGCCCTCGCTGACGCCGGCTACGCGGTGTCGCTGGAAACCTCCGGCGCGCTCGATATCGGCAAGGTCGATGCGCGCGTGGCGCGGGTGGTCGACCTCAAGGCGCCTGGTTCCGGCGAGAGCAGCCGCAATCGATGGCAGAACCTGGCGCTGCTGACGGCCAATGACGAGCTCAAGTTTGTTCTCAAGGACCGGGCGGACTACGAGTGGGCACGCCAGCTGATCGACGATCGGCAGCTGGCGACGCTGTGCCCGCTGTTGTTTTCGCCCGTCGATGGCGAGCTGCCGGCAGCGACTCTCGCCGAGTGGGTCGTCGCCGATCGCTTGCCGGTGCGCTTTCAATTGCAACTGCACAAGGTTCTTTGGGGTAAGCTGCGAGGCAAATAAGCCCTGCGAGTAAGCCACGTGAACGAGCAACGACGCCACTATTCCCGAATCGGTTTTAATTCACCCGCGCGCCTATTGATTGGTAGCGAGTCGCTCGCGCTGCGGGTGGTCGACCTTTCCCTGCACGGCGCACTCCTCGAGCTGTCGGCGGAGTCGCTGCTGCCTTGCGGCGCGGCCGCCGAACTGCGGGTCTACCTCGACCAGGTTGGCACCGAGATTTGCATGCAGACCACCGTCGTACACGTCGAGGGCCGCCGCGCCGGACTCGTCGGCGTAAGCATCGACGTCGATAGCGTCACCCATCTGCGCCGCCTCGTCGAACTCAATCTGGGCAGTCCCGACCTGCTGCAGCGCGAGATCTCGGCACTTCTCTCCGAATAGTCTGGCGGTCGACCGCCCGCGAAGTGCTTGCCCCGCAGACCGCCGGGCACGATCGCTGCCCGTGCGGATTTTCTTCCCGGCTTGAAACGGCACGGGGTCCGGCGATTTGCCAGTATGCAGAGCGATCGCGGACCCCGTGACGTATTTCATACCCACCTGACGGCTCGCCGAGAGACACTTCGCTCCGAAGTCGAGCCAGTCGTATGGATTCGCCTTCATCGCTTCCAGATGCCATTTGCCGCCCGGCTCGGCTTCAGAAGCGATCGACGTCGCGTCAGCTGGGGCGGCAATGATTGCAGTCATTGCCTAGATTGACCCGTGCCCCCTGAAACGCGACTTGGCAAGCATTCAACTTCTTGGGACGGGAATCGTAGCATGAAAACCTTTACACGCAAATCCGCAGTTTCGTCGAACTCGCTGACGTTTTCGCGCATCGGCAACAGCTTCACATCTGTCTTGCTCGGCGGCCTCGTCGCTCTGGCCGTCGGTGTCGCTGACGCCAAGGCCGGCACGCTTTACAAGGGCTGGAACTACGCCATCGACTCGGCCAACGATGGCTCCGGCGGGGCGACTTACGAAGAACGTGGCCTGGCCTTCCGCCAGAGCGGCTCGACCGGCTACTTCGCGATCAGTGGCGGCATGCCGCTGGCCGGAAATGCCAACGGCGGTGTCCTGAATGGCGCTATTGCTCCAGGTGACCTCTATCTCAACTTCTCGACACACAATCTCGATACGCAAGCCGAGTTCAACGATGCCAAGGTGTTCGGCATTCGCTTTGCCAGCACCAATGACTCGCTGGGCAACGTCGGCGGCAGCAATACGAGCCTTGGTTTGTTCACGAACCTGAACGTCCTCAACCTCGCCTCGCAGAATCTCGGCTACACGACCTTGCAGGCTTACTACAACTCGGGCCACGGGCGGCCTGTGGGCAGCATGGGTGACTTGAGTTCAACCGCCGATGTGACCAACTACTTCGGCAATGCTGGCATGTATCCCAATATCGCCAGTGGCACGCTGGTGTCGGGTATTACCTCGCTCAACGCCGTCGAGCTGGGCGGCATGGACCTGGATTTTGCCCACTTCGCTGCTGTTGGCCCGCAAATCTTCGGTTTTTCCTTCGACCTCTCGGCGCTCCCCGTCGGCCAATTCACGGCGCACTTCTTCGAGGAATGCATCAACGACGGCATCGCCCTGAAGGGCGCTACGGTTCCCGAGCCGGGGACTCTGGCGCTGCTGGGGCTGGCGCTCGCTGGCAGCATTTCGCTTCGCCGCCGCCGTTAGGAGTGGCGTCGGCGCCGCTTGCAAGCAGGTTTATGCCCTGGCAGCGCTGGTCAGCCAGGGCCGCAGTACCGCTGCCGCTTCGGCAGCCCCCGATGCTGGCGGGATTGGCGGCGCGGCCTGGCTCCACAAGGCCGCCAGCGCTGGCTGCAGGCGACCGGCCTGCAGGTCTCGATCGCTGACTTCGCCGCAGCGGCCGTATTTTTTCAGCCAGTCGATCAGGAAATCCTGCTCGGGCCAGTCTTCGCGCCGCAGGTAGAGCAGTGGCGTACCGTTGCACGCGGCTTCGGCGAAGGTGCCGTAGCCGGGCTTGCCGAGCACCGCGTCGACCGAGCGCAAGAGATCGGCGAGCGGTACGCCCAGAGGCTCGAAAGCCGTGACGCTCGCGTGTTCGAGCTGCCAGTCTTGCGGAACCAGCCAGCGGATGCCGGCAATCGGTGGCCAATCTTCGATCGGTAGTTGTTTGCTGATGCCACCGAAGGCAATCAGAACGAGCCGCTCGTCGTCGCCACACGCCAATTGCGTGCGCAAGGCTTGCCGGCAGTCGCGGCCCAGCGCGGCCACCGGGCCGATGGCACGTAGCCGCGGCAGGTCGGCCATGCTCATTCCGGGCGTCACGCGCAGGAAGCATTCGGCGCTCTGGTAGGCCTCGAGCATCTGGCGGTGAATGCTCGCCGCCCAGTCCTCCTTGGCAAAAAAATGGGCAAAGAGTTCGGCCCAGTTCAGCGAGCACATGCCGACCGACGGGATGCCGGCGCGCGCGGCGCCGGCCAGCGGCAGGTAGGCGACGTCGCTGAATACCAGATCCGGCTGCAGCTCGGCGAACAGGCGGGCGTCACGATCAACGCGACTTTCCCAATCGGCATGCTGCCGACGATACGCCAGCGCCGTCGCCTCGAGGTCGAGGCTGACGGCGTCGTGCATTACATAGCCGAAGTCGCTGCTCGCCGCCAGGTGGCTGAAAGCGGCCGTTAGGCGCGCCTGCAAGCGGTCGGTCGGCAGGCCGCTGCGGATCGTCAGGCGCAGCTCGGGCAGATCGCCGCTGAGCGCGTTGAGCACCGGCGCCACTTGCGCCAGATGGCCGAAACCGTGCGCCGAGATATCGACGAAAAGGTGTGGCCGGCGCATCCGGGTGCTGCCGCTCAGACGAAGCGTGCCAACATCGCGCCAGGCAGTTCGGCGGGCAGCGGTAGCCATACCCGGTGACCGTTGCCCGGAGCGACGCGGATCGGCGCGCCGTCGAGGTTTTCCATGTGCTCGACGGCGATCAGCCGGTTCCCCGAGGGATGGATGAGCTCCAGCCGATCGCCGACCGAGATACGGTTCTTGATGTCGATCAGCGCCAGTTGCCGCTCGGCGTTCCAGTCGATGACGTCGCCGACGTAGAGGCTGCGCCCCGATTCGGAGTGGCCACGCAGGTAGTTCTGCATCTCGTGTTCGTGGTGGCGCTGGTAGAAGCCGTCGGTATAGCCGCGGTTGGCCAGGCCCTCGAGTTCGCCGAGCAGGGCGGGGTCGAAGGGCCGCCCGGCAACGGCGTCGTCGATGGCACGGCGGTAGACCTGCGTCGTCCGTGCGACGTAATACGCCGACTTGGTGCGGCCTTCGATCTTCAGCGAATTGACGCCGATCTCGGTCAGGCGGCGGACGTGCTCGACGGCGCGCAGGTCCTTCGAGTTCATGATGTAGGTGCCGTGCTCGTCCTCGTCAATCGGCATCAGTTCGCCCGGGCGCTCTTTCTCTTCAAGCAGCCACTCGCTGTTGTTGGCCGCGGCGTCGGCAGCGCCGCGCGAGCGGCAGCCGTTCATTTCGCCGGCAGCGTCGCCGGCAGCGTCGCCGGCAGCGTCGCCTGCGGCTGGCTTCAGCTTGTAGTCCCAGCGACACGAGTTGGTGCACGTCCCCTGATTGGGGTCGCGATGGTTGAAGTAGCCCGACAGCAGGCAGCGGCCCGAGTAGGCGATGCACAGGGCGCCGTGCACGAACACCTCCAGCTCCATTTCCGGACATTCCTGGCGAATCTCGGCGACCTCGTCGAGCGACAGTTCGCGCGACAGGATGATCCGGCTGATCCCCAACTTGCGCCAGAAACGCACCGCTGCGAAGTTCAGCGTATTGGCCTGTACCGAGAGATGCACCGGCATTTCCGGCCAGCGCTCGCGAACCAGATCGATCAAGCCGGAGTCGCCCATGATCAGCGCATCGGGCTTGAGCGCCACCACCGGCGCCATGTCGGCCAGGTAGCTACGCACCTTGCTGTTGTGCGGCAAGACGTTGCTGACCACGTAGAACTTGCGGCCAAGCGCGTGCGCTTCGCCGATCGCGCCCGCCAGTACTTCGATCTTGCCAAACTCGTTATTGCGCACGCGCAGGCTGTAGCGCGGTTGCCCCGCATAGATCGCGTCTGCACCGTAGGCCAGCGCGGTGCGCAGCATCGTCGGTGAACCAGCGGGAGCGAGTAACTCGGGGGAGGCGAGAGCGGTGACGGCGGACCTCCGGGGCAGGGGCTTGACGAGGTAGAATGCAGAACGCAACAAGCCGCAATTCTACCCTCATTCCCCAGATCGCCGCCGCCATGTCCGAACAGATACTGATCAACTGCACGCCGCAGGAAACCCGCGTCGCCGTCATGCACCAGGGCGCCGTGCAGGAGCTGCACGTCGAACGCAGCGCCAGTCGCGGCTTCGTCGGTAACGTCTATGTTGGGCGCATCGTCCGCATCCTGCCCGGGATGCAGTCGGCGTTCATCGAGATCGGTCTCGGCCGGACCGCCTTTCTGCACGTCGCCGACATCCGCGAGCCGCGTCCATCCGACGAACCACTGCGACCAATCGAGCGCTTGCTCTTCGAGGGCCAGAGCATTCTTGTGCAGGTGATCAAGGACCCGATGGGCAGCAAGGGCGCCCGCCTGTCCACCCAGGTGTCGATTGCCGGGCGGATGCTCGTCTATCTGCCGCAGGACAAACACATCGGCATTTCGCAGCGCATCGAGAAGGAGTCCGAGCGCGAAGCGCTGCGCGAAAAACTTTCGCGGCTGGTGCCCAGCGAAGAAACCGGCGGCTTCATCGTCCGAACGATGGCCGAGAACGCCAGCGACGCCGAACTGGCCAAGGACGTCGAGTACCTGCGCAAGATCTGGCGCGATATCCAGCTGCAGTCGACGACCGCCGCACCACCTTCGCTGCTCTATCAGGAATTGTCACTGGCGCAGCGCGTGCTGCGCGATTTCGTCAATCCCGAGACCGTCGGTATCGTCGTCGACTCGCGAGAAAACTTCCTGCGCTTGAAGGCCTTTGCCGCCGAATACACGCCAACGGTCGAGCCATTGCTCGAGCATTACACCGGCCAGAGGCCACTGTTCGACCTGCACGGCGTCGAAGACGAGATCCAGAAAGCGCTCGGTCGCCGCGTCGACCTCAAGTCTGGCGGCTACCTGATCATCGATCAGACCGAGGCGATGACCACCATCGACGTCAATACCGGTGGCTTCGTCGGCGTGCGCAACTTTGACGACACGATCTTCAAGACCAATCTCGAAGCGGCACAGACCATTGCCCGCCAGCTACGTCTGCGCAACCTCGGCGGCATCATCATCGTCGACTTCATCGACATGGAGAATGAAGTTCACCGCGCGGCGGTCCTCAGCGAGTTCAACAAGGCGCTGGCGCGTGACCATACACGCCTGACGGTCAACGGCTTCACCGCGCTCGGCCTCGTCGAAATGACCCGCAAGCGGACGCGCGAATCCTTGTCGCACGTCCTCTGTGAAGCGTGCCCGACCTGTGGCGGTCGTGGCGAGGTCCGCACCGCGCGTACCGTCTGCTACGAGATCCTGCGCGAACTGCTGCGCGAAGCCCGCCAGTTCGATGCGCGCGAATACCGCGTGCTCGGTAACCTGGCGGTGATCGACCGTTTTCTCGACGAAGAGTCGCAAGGTCTGGCGATGCTCTCCGATTTCATCGGCAAGCCGATCTCGCTGCAAGCCGAGCCCAGCTATACGCAGGAGCAATACGACATCGTTCTGATGTGAGTACCTGGCGTGCGCTGACTCGCTTCGCCAGCGCTCGGCCTGCGCCGTAGTACCGGGCGAGCCGAGCAAAGCGTGATTTTGATCAATTTCGCGCGTTCGCAGCTTGACCACCGACGGGCGCGGGTCCTATAATCTGCCGCCCTGAGGTGATGTAGCTCAGTTGGTTAGAGCGATGGATTCATAACCCATAGGTCGGTGGTTCAATTCCACCCATCACCACCAAAGAATCAAGCAATTAGCCCGGCCCAAAAGGCCGGGCTTTTTGTTGGGCTTACGCTGGGGGTTACATTTGCCGCAACCAGGCTGGCTTCTTCGCTATTTTCGACTGGGTGCCATTACCCAAGCAGACAGTCGGCCACGCGCAAAGGCGTCAGCCGGGCCAACCGAGAAAGGGTGTCTCGTATTTCGCCCTCGGGGATCAAGCTCGGGCCAGGTGCAGCAAGACTCAGGTTTTCTCAGGTCACGCGGCCACCGCGAAGCGCCGCACGTCGATTTCCACGCCCGCCGCCACTGCCTGCTCAGCTTGCTTCAGCAAGGCAGCAGTAACGGCCTCGTCATGGAAAGCTTCGCCGCAGTTCTCGCACACCAGCGCCGGAACCTCGCGGAAAACAATCACGACGTCGCCGCGTTCAAGTGGAACAGTCACAGCGCCGGGGCGGGCTTCGCCGTGTCGGCAGATAGGGCATTTCATGGGTTTTTCCTCGTGGCCAGGTCCGCCAGCCATAGGGCGGAGTCGGGTTCGTAGACGGTAATGATGACGCGCTCGCCATCGCCGGGCTTGTCGGCAAACAGCAGATGCAAAGGGCGGTTGCCGGCGAAGCCCAGCCATAGGCAGCTAGGGTAGGGCGTATCGGTCGGGTAGTCCTCGATCACGCGCCCCGATGCCGGCGCCGCGCCAACGTCGGCAGTCGATATGTGGCGCTCAAACATCCGCCGCACGGCATGCTGTCGATAAATCAGCTGCACGCATTGCTCCGTTTCGGGATGCGCACCAATTCAGCCACCTTTTCATACCGCCGGCCTCCATCATCGCCGCGGTTGCCGTGTTGACGGATGCCCGCAGCGGGTCAAGGTCGAGACGGGCATAAATTGCCGTCGCCTGCTGACTCTTGTGGTTCAGGCTCTTGCCGATGATGGCGAGCGATGCGCCCGTCTTGGCGTGCCAGCTTCCCAGCGTCCGCCGCAAGTCGTGCCGGCTTACCCCGTCGGGGGTGTTCCTGCCGTAGTGATTTCCTGCGAAGACACCGAAAAATCTGTCGTTGCCCGATCAGCCAGTCATTCGTCTCTGCTGAGTTCGTATGCCGTGCTACGTCCGCCGCCAGGTGTCTTGCACAGCACACCCAGGACGAGCAGTTCGTTGATCTCGCGCAGCGCGGTATCCGGTGAGCACTTACCGATGGCCGCCCACTTGCTGCTGGTCAGTTTGCCCTCGAATCCGTCGAGTAGGCGGTTGATGAGTTTCACCTGCCGCGCGTTCAGCGGCGTCGTCGCCCAGCGCTGCCAGAAGCGCGTCGTGGCCAGTACCGCGTCCAGGGTTTCTTGTGCGGTGCTGACCGCGCCCCGCAAGGTTTCGAGAAACCACTTCAGCCAGTCCGTCACCTCCAGCGAACCCTTTTGCGTGCGCTCCAGGATGTCGTAGTAGTCTCGCCGTTCGCGCTGGATTTGCGCCGACAGACTGTAGAAGCGTTGCGGACTACCATCGGCACGGGCCAACAGCAGGTCGCCTAGCGCCCGGGCAATACGCCCGTTGCCATCGTCGAAGGGGTGTAGCGTGACGAACCACAGGTGCCCCAGACCCGCCTTCAGGGTCGGGTGATCTTCGCTGCCAGCGTTCACCCAGTCGATGAGGCGCGCCAATTCGGCCTCGAGTTTCTCTGCTGGAGGTGCTTCGAAGTGCACACGCTGCCGACCGATGGCGCCGGAGACGACCTGCATCGGTCCGTTCCCATCGTCCCGGAGCATTCCCACGCGAATGGCTGAGAGTCCGCTATAGCCGGTCGGAAACAGGGCCGCGTGCCAGCCGAGCAGGCGTTCTTGTGTCAGGGCGACCGCGCAGCGTGCTGTCGCATCAAGCACCATATCGACCACGCCCTCGACGTGGCGATCGACTGGCGCCAGCGCTCCGACGTCCACGCCCAGGCGGCGCGCGATCGACGAGCGCACCGACTCGGCGTCGAGACGCTCACCCTCGATTTCGCTGGTCTTGAGAACATCCTCGGTCAGCGTCGTCAGGCTGGCCTGATTGCGCAGTGCGATCCCGACATCGGCCAGCCGGCCAATGAGCAGACCCTGGGCGCGACTGACGTCGGCCAACGGCCGGGCCAAAGCAGCCAGGTCGTAGCGCCAGGCCGGCCAGTCGGGGGCCTGCCAGATGTAGGTGTAATCGCCGTTGGTCATGCGGAGATTATGGCGGGCGTTGCACGAAGCGGCAAGATATTCACCGCAATCAGCGCGGAGAATGCTTCCCTATTCGCCGCAGACGTCTACTGCTTCGCTGCTCAGGTCATCGCATGTCACCCCATCAGACTCGCAGGTGGTTTTCCGGCCGGCACGGTCCTGCCAGCGGCCGACAATGACGTCGCAGTATTTCGGGTGCAGCTCGGTCAGTCGTCTTTGTTGGCGTTAGGTCGTCCGCGAGAATCGCCGGGCCGGTCGTGAGGCCGAGCTTGCGGGCGGCCTTCAGGCGCAGATGGCCATCGACCGGACGTTCATCGCTAGCGGCTCAACGCAGCCGTTCAATCTTGGCGCTGGCCGTCCCGATATGGCGTTCCAGCGCGGCGATGCACGGTGCAAATCGGTCGCTGAACCTGGTTTCGGCGATGACCCGGGCGAGGAATGCGTGTGCCAGTTCTTCTGCGCACCGCCAGCTGGCGTTGGCCACACTGGCGTGAATGCTTGCCTCGGAGACGGTGTCGGGCAAGCGGCCACCGCTGCCGGGTGCGAAGCTCATTGGCGTCATGTCGTAGGCTGGGGCAATGTCGTACGGCCGACCACGCTCGGCGACAAATGACAGGTTGCCGCCGTGCATGTCGGAGTTGCCGATCAGCGTGCCAAAGGCCCACAAAAGATTTGCGCGCTCAGCTGCTTCCCGACGAATTTGGCCGCCAACAGCAAGGCGGTCCGCAACTATTGGCCAGCCAGCGAACTCGGCATCCAGCGCGGTCAAAGAGATTAGCGCTCGCCGGCCCAGGTCGCCAATGCGATCAAAACGCTCGACCTCGAGGAAGCGCTGGCCAGCGTGGTCCAATATATGCGTCCTGGCGGCAGGAATGCCGGCTTCGCGCAGCGTTTCCAGCGCCAGATGTTCGGCCACCAGAAGATCGCGCCAACGCTCGCTTACGGGTCCTTCTTCCCGCTCGCTGAACTTCACGATAAGGTGCCGAGGCCCATCTGGCATCACGGCTCTGGTCGTGAACTTCGGCTGCTCGCCGCCAGCCGATGATCCAGGTATCTGCCCGCGGGCGGATTCTAGAGCCAAGCGGGCATATTCCTCGCCTTTCTGCCCGGCAGCGATTGGCTCGGGAACGCGAGCCGCGAGAAAACGATCCCTCGCCATGTCGCCTGGCAGTAGGTTTCCCACGACATCATGACCATGGACAAGTAGCGCCCGCAAGGCGTGGCTATCAGTCCAGTCCGCGAGCCTTTCCGGTAGCCCCAGTTCACCGCCATGGCGAGCCGCGTAGGCACGGCCGAGATAGCCTTGCGGGCGCATGTCGAACATCCACCACGGCAATCCGTCGCTATGCACGGTCACACCGTCGTCCTGGCACATGACGAACCCTTCTGGACGGACTGGAGCCAGTCTTCCCAGTTGCTCGATCCGGCCTTCTGCATCAACCCGATAGATCGGCATCTCTGGTAATCCGCGCGTGCTATCGCGTAGCGTGTATTGAATTGATCGCGCCGATCCGATCCGTACCAGCTCGTTGCCAAGTTCGGTCAGCGCACGGGAGATCGTTGGCTGGCTGACGCCAATAGTTTCAATCAGTTGGCGCGCGGACAGCGGCCCACCGGATAGCTGGATGCGGATAGATTCAACGTGCACCGGCAGGCGCATGAATACGTCCGTGAATAGATTGGCGAATAGAAAGCGTAGCCGAATTTGAGATTCATACGGGAAAAAAGAACTATCGGAGCTCAAGGCGACCTGTGGCCCAAGCGGGTAGTCAGACAGCTTGAAACAGCCAGATGTCGGCCACCGAGCCTACGCCTGACATACTTGGCTCATCGCTTACGCGGTGGCTCGGTCGCTTCCCGTACAATGCCGAGTCAGGCTATGCAAGAACCATTATTTGGGCTGAGGGGCCTGCCGAATGGAAATCTGATGGGAATCTACAATGCGGAAATCTCGGCAGGTTCCCTGATGTTGCCCGAAACCCGGACGCTCGCTCGTTTGCTCCTCACCCGTCCCTCCCGCGAGCAGTGGTTCGCTGCCCTCAAGCTCGACAACCTGCTACAGAAGAAGACGCCGGCGACGGCCCGCCGCCAGGCTCAGTTGATCCGCAAACGCCTCGCGACGCTGGAGGAGGAGGGCTTGCAGCTGATGGCCAGCGCTGCGCACGAGGTTGTGACGCAGTTATTGTTCGCGGCAGTCATCAAGCACAGCCGGATCTTCGCCGACTTCGTCCGTGACGTGTATGCGGGAAAGCTTCGCCGGCTGGAGCTGCAGCTGTCTCCCGCCAAGGATTGGGAAGGCTTCCTGGCGGAATGCGTACAGCGTGATCCCGAACTTGGCAAGCTCAGCGCTTCGACCAAAGCCAAGGTACTGCAGGTCATCATCCGTGTTCTCGCCGAAGCTCACTATCTCGACTCCACCAGGACCCTGCGGCTCACGCCACCGCACCTACACCCCGATGTCGTGAGCTACCTAAAACGCCACGGTGACACCTCGGTGCTGGCAATCATGGACATGAGCAGATGAAGCACGACCTCGACGAGCGGCTCAATCAGATCCTGCCGAGACTGACTTCTCCCGACGTGTTGGCCAATCGAGGTTCCGGCGGCGAGATCGGTTTCTGGATCTTCGACTATCCGCCCGAGGACGAGATCGCCGTGCGGACTTTCCTCCAGGATACCGTGCTGCCGGCTCTGGCCCGGCAGCAGCCGGCGATCAGGGTTGCCGCAGTCAATCTCTTTGAGCTCGTGATCGGCGTGCTGGAAGAGCGCAAGCTGCTCGACAAGGCCATCGCGATGCAGCGCACGCAAGGTGATGCCAGGACGCTCGAGTCGCTGCGCCGAGTCCTCAAGGAAGACAAACTCGCCGAACGGCTGGTGGCCCAGCACGACATCGCCGCGCTCGACATGTTTATTCTCTGGAACGTCGGTGCGGTCTATCCCATGCTCCGCACGCACACGCTGCTCTCGGCGCTGCATGCCCACATGCAGGACAAGCCGCTGGTGTTGTTCTATCCGGGAAAGTACGACGGCTATTCCTTGCGGCTCTTCAGCCGCTTGAAAGATGACCACTACTACCGAGCCTTCCGTCTCGTCTCCTGAAACACTCTCGCCGGAACAACCCACAATGAAAATCAGGGATCTCTTCAGGAAGCCGATCGACCGTCCGATCAATGGCGTGGTCAAGGCCGATCAGCGCGACGCCGAGAGCGTCTGGCAGGAACTCGACGAGTATGTGGTCACCAAGCAGCTCACCGAATACTTCCGCCGCTTCTTCGACGCCTTCCTGGCGGCCGCCGACAATCCACATGACCCGGTACTCTCGGCGCGCATGGCCGTCTGGGTCTCGGGTTTCTTCGGTTCCGGCAAGTCGCACTTCATCAAGATCCTGTCCTACCTGCTGGAGGACATCGAAGCGGTCAACCCGGCGAACGGCACGAGCAAGCGCGCCGCAGCGTTCTTCGACGAACACAAGATCAAGGACGCCATGCTGCTCGCTGACGTCCAGCGTGCGGTGCGCGGCAGCTCCGATGTCATCCTCTTCAACATCGACGCCAAGGCCGACAGCAAGGATGATCGCGATGTCATCGTGCAGGTCTTCCTGCGCGTCTTCAACGAGAAGCTCGGCTACAGCGGCGACGCGCCGCATGTCGCTGAAATGGAGCGCCATCTGGTCAGCAAGGGCGCCTACGAAGCGTTCAAGGCCGCCTTTGCCGAGAAGAATGGTTCGCCCTGGGGCGCAGAACGCGACGCCGTCGATTTCCTGCGCGACGACGTCGTGTATGCCCTGGCCAGGGCGCTCAAGCAAAGCGAGGAATCCGCCGCCGCCTGGTTCGACAACGCGCGCGAGACCTACCGAATCAATATCGAGGGGCTCGCCCGGATGATTCGTGACTATCTCGGCAGCAAGCCGGCGGGACACCGAATCGTTTTCCTGGTCGATGAAGTCGGCCAGTTCATCGGCGACAACACGCAGCTGATGCTGACCTTGCAGACCATTGCCGAGCAATTGGGGACGCTGTGCCAGGGCCGGGCGTGGGTCATCGTGACCAGCCAGGAAGATATCGACGCGGCCATCGGCGAAGCCAACAAGGCCAGGTCGCAGGACTTTTCCAAGATTCAGGGGCGCTTCCACACGCGTCTGTCGCTGGCCAGTTCCAACACCGACGAGGTCATCGGCGAGCGTCTCCTGGCCAAGACCGAGGCCGCTCATGTCGCCCTGCGCGACCGTTTCGAAAAGAAGGGCGACATCATCAACAACCAGCTGGCCTTCGTCGGCAACTCGGTGACCATGAAGAGCTACAAGGATTCGGCCGAGTTCGTCGCCTGTTACCCGTTCGCCCCGTATCAGTTCACGCTGCTCCAGAAGATCTTCGAATCGATCCGCAAGGTCGGTGCTACCGGCAAGCACCTCTCGAAAGGCGAGCGCTCGCTGCTCGACGCCTTCCAGTCGGCCGCCGTTCGCAATGCCGAGCGGGGGATCGATGCGCTGGTCCCGCTCTACGACTTCTATCCGTCGATCGAGAGCTTCATCGACACCACGGCCAAGCGCTCGATCGACGAAGCGCCGGGCAACGCCGCGCTCGAGCCCGACGACGCCCAGCTTCTCAAAGCGATGTTCCTGATTCGTTACATCCCGGACATCGTCAAGCCGAACATCGACAACCTGGCGACGCTTTGCGTCAATGAAATCGACGCCGACAAGCTGGCGCTCAAGCGGCGCATCCAGGAAAGTCTCGCCCGCCTTGAAAAGCAGCGACTGATCAGCCGCAATGGCGACCTGTGGTTCTTTCTCACCAACGAAGAACGCGACGTCGCCCGCGAGATCGGCCACGTCGAAGTATCGGCCAACGAAAAATGGCGGCTGCTCAGCGAACTGCTCTACGACGACATCCTCGGCGGGCAGACCAGGGTGCGTCACCGGGAGACCAGGGCCGACTACGAATTCAACCGGCTGCTCGACGGCGCCCCCTGGAAGAACGCCAGCCACCCGCTCAGCCTTGAAATCGCCACGCCGCTCGGCGACGACTACGAACTGCTCAGCGAAGCCCGATGCATCCTGCGTAGCTCGGAATCGGGCGGTCGGGCGCTGCTTCGCACCGCCGAAGGCGATCGGCTCGACATCGAGCTGAGCCTCTACCTGCAAATCGAAAAGTACATCGACAGCCCCAAGGCCAGCATGGCTGCCGCCTCGCTCAAGCGCATCCTCTCCGACCGCAAGGACGAGAACCGCGAACGCCGTGGCCGCATCGTCTCCCAGCTGGCTGATCTCATGGTCACCGGCGACGTCTATGCGCTCGGCCAGAAACTGCAGCTCAAGGCCGCGAGCCCGGGCACGCTGCTCGACCAGCTGCTCAACTACCTGATCACCAACACCTACACCAAGCTCTCCTACCTCAAGCAGCGTCAGGCTGACCCCATCGCCGAGATCAAGGCCGTGCTGGCCGCCGACACCATCGGCCAGCAGGGGCTCGGCCTCGACGGCGAAGAAGGCAACCACCTCGCGATCAAGGAGCTGCGCGATTACCTGCACCTCAAGGCCAGCGCCGAGCGTGTGCTGCTGTCCGACGTCGTCGATCGCTTTACCGGCATCCCCTGGGGCTGGAAGCCGGAGTGGGAAGTGGTGCTGCTGGTCGCCCGGCTGTTCATGGCCGGCGAAATAAAGCTGATGTGCGAGGGCGCCGATCTCGACCCGAAGAGGGCCGGCGATCCCTTGACCAAGTCGGTCCGTTTCAAGCAGGTCTCGATTCTCAAGAAGAAAATACCGCAGCCCGAGTCTCTCAAACGGGCGCGGGATCTCTACAAGGACATGTTTGCGAAGATCTCCCGCGAAGACGCGGACGGGCTGGTGGCTGATTATCGTGCCGCCCTCGGCGACTGGCAGCCCGACCTCAAGGGCTACATGCAGACCGCCGCAATCAAGCACCATCCTGGCAAGGCCGTGATCGACGAGGCCAGCACCCGCATCGGCAAGCAACTCGCGATCCGTGATGCCTTCGAGTTCATCGAGACCCTGCTGAGCGCGAAAAACGACTGGCTGGACACCAGCGACGATATCCATGATGTCGTCAGCTTCTACAAAACGCAGCTGCCTACCTGGCGCAAGCTGCTCGACGCGCTGACCGGCTTTGCGGAAAACCGGGACGTCCTGCTCAAGCTTCCTGCCGTCGCCACCGCACTGGCCGAGCTGGAGTCGATACGCGACAACCCGACGCCCTACGGCCAGATCCCGAGGGTCGAGGCGCTGATCAGGACCGTCGAGGCTGCCAACGAAGCAGCGGCGCAGCAGCGGCGCGAACGCGCCCTCAACTCGATCGATGCCAGGATCGGCGAGGTCATGAAATCTCTCGATCAGGTTCAGGCAGCAGCGGCTCTGCGTAACACGGCTTTGCTGCCTTTGCAGGAGTTGAAGACGAAGATCGCCGCGCTGTCCAGCATTCCGAAGATCTTCTACTTTCAGAACCAGGGCGGCAATCTGCTCGACGATGCGATGCTGATCATCGAATCGGCCAGTCACAAGCCGGCAAATGCAGTGGAGGATCCCGGAGGCGCGACGACGAAAACAGTCTTGACGACCGGTGCCAGCAGCGCAGCGCCCAAACCCTCCAAGGTGATCCGCGCCGCCGACCTGTCGCCGTCGATCTATCTGGAAACCGAGGCCGAAGTCGAAGCCTACGTGGCCAGACTCAAGGCCGAGCTGCTCGAAACCATTCATTCCGGCAAGCGTGCCCGCATCCAATAAGAAGAAACCATGAACACCGCCAAGCTCAAGTCCTACGCCCCGCAAGCCCGCAGAGATTTCATCGCCGCCGTTCAGGCCCGCGCCAACCAGCTCGGACTATCAGTAAAAGGCGGCAAGCTCGACATCGCCCCCAGCGAGCAAAAGGGCGACATCGTCGTCATCGCCGGGCAGGCGTGGCCCGCCAAGGTGCATCAGCAGCGTGAACGCCTGATTCAGCGCATCAAGGAGGACGGCTTTGCGCACACGATCGAGGCGGTGGCCTACACCTGGTTCAACCGTTTTGCTGCGCTGCGCTACATGGAGATTCACGACTATCTGGATCACGGCTACCGGGCGCTGTCGAGCCGGGAGGGCGGTTTGCCCGAAATCCTCGCCCACGCCAGCGAACTCGTCGGCGTCCTACCGGGCCTGAACGCCGCCCAGATCGCCGACCTCAGGCTTGCTGGCGACAAGGACGGCGAACTCTATCGACTCCTGCTGGTAGCGCAGTGCAACGCGCTCGCCAGCGCGATGCCCTTCCTCTTCGAGCGCATCGACGACGAATCCGAGCTGTTGCTGCCCGATAAGCTCATCCGCAGCGATTCACTGATCGCTTCGCTGGTCGACGAGATACCGGAAGCCGACTGGTCCGACATCGAGATCATCGGCTGGCTCTACCAGTTCTACATTTCGGAGAAGAAGGACCAGGTTATCGGCAAGGTCGTGAAGTCGGAAGACATTCCGGCGGCGACACAGCTGTTCACGCCCAACTGGATCGTCAAGTACATGGTCCAGAACTCGCTGGGCGCGCAGTGGCTGGCGACGTATCCCGACTCGCCGCTCAAAGCGCAGATGGACTATTACATCGAGCCCGCCGAGCAGACCGACGAGGTCAAGGCGCAGCTCGCGGCCATCACGCCGAGCCAGCTCAACCCCGAGGAGCTGACGCTCATCGACCCGGCGTGTGGCTCGGGGCACATTCTGGTGGAGGCCTATGAACTCTTCAAGGCCATCTACCTGGAGCGCGGTTATCGGCAACGCGATGTGGCGCAGCTGATCCTCGAGAAGAATCTCTACGGCCTCGACATCGACGAGCGCGCGGCACAGCTGACGGGCTTCGCGCTGATGATGAAGGGGCGGGCGGATGACCGGTGGCTGTTTGAGCGCGGGGTGAAGCCCAATGTGATGTCGCTGGTGGATAGCGCGGGCTTCGATGCGGAGGGTTTGGCGAAGGGGGTGGAACTTTCGGACTACGGGCTGAAGCCGGGCGACCTCAATGAGCTGAAGCGGTTGTTCGAGCACGCGACGACGTTTGGGTCGTTGATTCAGGTTCCGGAGGGGCTGGCGGACAAGTTATCGGCGTTGAAGAAGCTGAGTGCGGCGAGTAGCCAGGACCTGTTTGTGTCGGATGCGCTGAAGCCCTTGGGGCCGCTGGTGCAGCAGGCCGAGTTGCTTGCCGCACAGTACGACGCGGCGGTAGCGAATCCGCCGTATATGGGTAGCAAGGCTTACTGCATGGTCCTCAAGGAGTTTGTCAATAACGCATTCGCAGCCGGTAAAGCCGATCTCTATGGCACGTTTGTTCTTCGGAACATCCAATTTGCTCAACAGGGCGGCCACGTTGGAATGATCACCATACCGAACTGGATGTTCCTCTCTTCGTTTGAGGAACTTCGGAAAGCCATCTTGAATAATGCGCCGATTTCGAGTCTCGTACACAACGGCAGAGGGATCTGGGGTTCTGACTTTGGCAGCTGCTCGTTCATTCTGCGCAGAGCTGCTCCTTACCGGCTCAGCGGTTCTTTCCTTCGGCTATTCGAGAAACCGGGTAGCGTTTCGAGTAATGAAGAGCAGGAACGTCGTTTTCACACTAAGCCCCGATACTGCGTTGCGAACGCTGAGCTCGCGAGAGTCCCAGGCGCACCTGTAGCTTATTGGGCTCCGTCAGCGGTCATCGAAGCATTCGAAAGCGGATGCTCGATCGGAGCTTCTGCCAAAAAGGGCCTTAGTTGTAGTGGCACAGAGTTGTTCTACCGATATTTTTGGGAGGTCAGTTCTGACAAACTTGCGAACGTTGAAAAGCGAAACAGGTGGGTCGAAATAGCTAAGGGCGGTGATTACAGGAAGTGGTTTGGCAACAACGAACTGCGAATCGACTGGGGGTCGAATGGAGCATCAATAAAAAAAACGGGGGGTTCAGTCGTCCGAAATGAGCGCTTCTACTTCCGTCCTGGCCTGAGTTGGAACGATGTGTCGATTGGGCAGTTCGCATGTCGGTTCGTGCCTGCCGGTGCAATTCCGACTGACTCTGGTCCGATGATATTTGAGGAAGCCGCCTTTCCTCTGTTGGCCTGTGTCTTGAATTCACGGGTAGCGAAGTCATTTCTGGAGATACTTTGTCCTACTGTACATTTTGGCGTTGGTCAGATAGCCCGATTCCCAGTGCTCGAACCACAGGGTTTTCTGGAAAACTCCTTCGAACGTCTGTTGTACGGGCACCGGATTGATTGGAACGTCTATGAACGCTCCTTGGATTTCCAATCTCTCCCCATCCTGGCTGCCTCCTCCGAGCCCACCCGCACCCTCGAATCCAGCTACACCGCCTGGATCACCCAGAACCGCGCCACCATCGCCGAGATGAAGCGTCTCGAAGAAGAGAACAATCGCCTCTTCATCGACGCCTACGGCCTGCAGGACGAGCTCACCCCCGACGTCCCTCTGTCGCAGATCACCCTGACGGTGAACCCCGCCTACCGCTACGGCGGCAAACTCAGCGAGGAGGAGCAGTGGACCCGCTTCCGCCAGGACACCATGGAGGAACTGGTCTCCTATGCCATCGGCTGCATGATGGGCCGCTACAGCCTGGACGAACCCGGCCTGATCTACGCGCACGCCGGCAACGTCGGCTTCGACGCCACGCGCTACCAGACCTTCCCCGCCGACGCCGACGGCATCGTGCCCGTCACCGACGAGCTCTGGTTCGAGGACGACGCCGCCAACCGTGTGCGCGAATTCCTGATCGCGACCTGGGGCGCCGAGAAGCTGGACGAGAACATGGTCTTCCTCGCCGACAATCTGGGCGCCAAGGCCAGCGAAGCCCCCATCGAGACCATCCGCCGCTACCTCGCCGACAAGTTCTTCAAGGACCACCTCCAAACCTACAAGAAGCGCCCCATCTACTGGCTCTTTTCCAGCGGCAAACAGGGTGGCTTCCAGGCGCTGCTCTACCTGCACCGCTACCACGAAGGCACGCTCGCCCGCATGCGCGCCGAATACGTCGTCCCGCTCACCGGCAAGATCCAGTCGCGCATCGAAATGCTGGAAAAAGACCGCGACGCCGCCGGCTCAACGGCTTCCCGCAACAAGATCGCCAAGCAGATCGAATCGCTGAAAAGGAAACACGTCGAACTCCTCGCCTACGACGAAAAACTCCGCCACTACGCTGACATGCGCATCACCCTCGATCTGGATGACGGGGTGAAGGTGAACTACGGCAAGTTTGGGGATCTGCTTGCAGAGGTGAAGGCCGTGACGGGAGGTGCGAGTGATGACTGAGCGGCGGTTCTCCATCGGCAATGTCGCAGTGCATCGTGCGCAGGCGCCCAAGCAATCGTTGGGCATCGCGAACCATTATTTAATTGGTGGCCGCCTCGTCAGTGATCAAGAGCGAGATGATGACGGGAGCGTCGTGGAGATGAAGGGTGAGCAGAATGCGTGACCTTCTCGTGCTGCCGGGCGATTACGCCGCCTGGCTGACCGCTATCAAGCAGCACGTCCAGAACGTCCAGCAGAGGGCTGTGCTTGCTGTCAATCGCGAGTTGGTTTTGCTGTATTGGCATATCGGTCGCGACATCCTGGAGCGCCAGCAAGCCCAGGGCTGGGGTGCGAAGGTCATCGATCAGCTGGCCCAGGATCTGACCGCCGCCTTCCCCGACATGAAGGGGTTCTCGCGTCGCAACCTGCTCTACATGCGCAGTTTCGCCGAGGCGTGGCCAGAGCCGACATTTGTGCAAGAGGTGCTTGCACAATTGCCCTGGTATCACCAGGTGACGCTGCTGGACAAGCTGAAGACGCGCTCGGACCGCGAATGGTATCTCGCCAGGGCCATCGAGCACGGCTGGTCGCGCAACGTCATGTGGCATCACATTTCCGCAGCGCTGCACTTGCGATCCGGCAACGCGGTGACCAATTTCGAACAGCGCTTGCCGGCGCCGAGGATGCGCTGGAGGGGGAGGGCGAGTTGCCGGACGAGGCATCGCCGAGCGCCGAGGATACGCCAGCATGAGCGAGCAAGGCATCACCGATGCGCTCGGCACCGCGTTCTCCAGCAATTCGATTGTCTTCTGGCTCAAGGCCGACGGCAAGTTCGGGGCTTTGCTGGCGAAGGCGAAGGCCTTAACGGGCGGGGCGAGTGATGACTGAGCATCGATCAAACATTCTGGAGGAACTGCTGACTTACCGTGAAGGCAAAACGCTGGAGTTCAAGCGCGATTTGTCGTCACCGAAGCCTTTGCTCAAGACGCTGGTGGCGTTTGCCAATACCGCCGGGGGTCGCTTGTTTGTCGGCATCGGTGACGACCGTAGCATTGTCGGCGTCGAAAATCCGCTCGATGAGGAGGAACGTCTGTGCAGTCTGATTGCCGACAGCATCGCGCCGCGGCTGGTCCCCAATGTAGAACTGCTGACGGTGGAGGGCAAGACGCTGCTCCTGATAGAGGTTTTTGTCAGCGGCACCCGGCCGCACTGGCTTAAATCCGAGGGCGCTGAATCAGGCGTCTATGTCCGCCTGGGGTCGACCAGTCGCCAGGCTGATGCGGCGCTGATCGGCGAACTGCGGCGGTCGGTCGATGGTGTGGCTTTTGACGAGATGCCGATGCCGGACTTGAGTCTGAAGGATCTCGACATGGAGGCGGCCCGGCAGCTCTTTCCTGGACTGAACAGGCCGGGCGAGCAAGCGCTGCGAACGCTCAAGCTGGTGACCCCGTATCAGGGTCATCTTGTGCCGACCAAGGGCGCCGTACTGCTGTTTGGCAAGGAACGAATGCAGCATTTCTCCGATGCCTGGGTTCAGTGCGGTCGTTTTGTCGGCACGGACAAGGCCGAAATCTTTGACCACGTCGACGTCCATGAGCATTTGCCGACGGCCGTGGATCACATCATGCTGTTTTTGAAAAAGCACGCGATGCGCGGTGCCGATTTTACGGAGGTGCGCCGCAAGGATGTCTGGAGCATTCCGCTGCTCCTGTTGCGGGAGGCCGTGATCAACGCCCTGGTGCATGCCGATTATTCGCAGCGAGGCGCACCCATCCGCCTCGCTTTTTTTGACGACCGTATTGAAATCGAGAGCCCCGGCATCCTTCTGCCCGGCATGACAGTGGCCGACATGCGTCAGGGTGTTTCGAAGATCCGCAACCACGTCATCGCCCGTGTGTTCCGTGAACTGAATCTGATCGAGCAGTGGGGCAGCGGGGTACCGCGGATCTTCCGGGAAGCCGAGGAGCAGGGTTTGCCGGAACCGCAAATCATTGAAGTGGGAATGCGCTTGCGCGTGGTGGTGCATCTGGCCGAAGCGATCCGCCCGGTACAAGTAACCGAGCAAGTAACCGAGCAAGTAACCGAGCAAGTAACCGAGCAAGTAACCGAGCAAGTAACCGAGCAAGTAACCGAGCAAGTAACCGAGCAAGTAACACGCTTCCTTGAATGCCTGAAGCAAGGGCCGCTCAGCACGCGCGAGGCGATGGAGCGTTTGGCGTTGCAGCATCGACCGACGTTTTCTGCGAACTATCTGCTGCCGGCGCTGAACGCCGGCCTGGTTGAAATGACCCAGCCGGAATCGCCAAGAAGTCCTACCCAGAAATACCGCCTGATTGCTCCAGCGTACCGCAGTGGTCGCGCACCGCTTGAACCGAAGGGATGAGCTAATGAATGAGGCTGCCGACACCGATTTGTCCAACAGCGTGTTGCACAAATGCTCTGCTGTTGCCCCCGATGATTCCCGGCTATGGCACTTCACGGCGGCAATCCGATGAGCGAGCAACGCATCACCGACGCGCTCAGCACCGCGTTCTCCAGTCATCCGATTGTCTTCTGGCACGATGTCGACGGGGAGTTCTCTTTCTCGGTCAGGAATCTCTTGCCCGACGGCGTCGAACTGCTCTATCTCGACGATCTGCCGGCCTTGTCGATCAAGCTCCAAGTGGAGCGCGCCGCGCCGCAGGCCAGCTTCCTCCTCTACAGCGCCAAACCGCTCCCTGTGCTTGCCGACGACTGGCTGCTGGACATCCGGCTGCGCAGCAAGAGCTTCCACGCCGACAACGCGTCGATTCTGCTGGAGGATCTCGGCCTGGCCTCGCAGCAACTGCGAGCGCATCTCAAGGAGCGCGCCAGGTTTCTCCAAGCCAAGGAGCGCGTCGAGCGCCTCAAGCGCTGGGTTGCGCCCAGCGATGGCGCCGGAGATCTCGATCGCAAGATGATCGCGGTATTGGCAAAGGCCGAGCAAGCCGATCTCGCTGCCATCCTTCTGCGTCTTTTTTCTGCCCTTGTTCAGGACGGCGTCGCCGATCTTGATGCCGAGCCGAAAGCGTGGTCCGACATCGTCGCCAACGACCTGATCGATTCGTTCTGGGTCCTGGTTGAGCAGGAGATGGGATATCGCGACGCCGCGCCGACACTGCGGGACTTCCTGTTCCGGATCCTGGTGACGGATCTTTCGCGGACCGTCAGCGGTGCTTGTCCGGCGCAGTTGTCGCATTTCATCATCAGTGACAAGGCACGCGCGGCGAATGCCTCGGTCTTTGTTGCCGGATGGCGTTCTCACATGCAGCACTTTGCCAGCTACGATGCCTTGTCGGGCAGCGTGGCTCGCGAACTGGGGCTGAGCAATGTGATTGCCGCTCTATCTGCCGAGTCATTGGCGGAAACGATGACTTTCGAGGAAGTCGAGCGGCGCATCATCCAGGACCTCAAGGGCCGCATCATCGCTGGCGCTGGCGCCGATATGGATACCTTGCGCGGACTGATTGCCCGGCGTCGCGACGGCCATTGGGCCAACAAGCTATTGGCGCATTCCAGCGCCACGACACGCGCGCTGGCATCGTGTTACGACGCGCTGGAAGCAGCGGCTGGCTTCTTCGAGTTGAAAGAAAGATTCAGCGTCGGCTTCGGTTTCGCCAACGCCGAGGCCGGTTTGGCGGCGTACCAGAGCGAGTTGTTCCGCTTCGATCAACTCTATCGCCAGATCAACCACGCCGCCGATGGCGTCGAGCCGATGGGCTGGGCCTTGCTGCATGAGCTTCGTCAGCGTATCGAGAGCGCCTATTCGGGCTGGTTCGTTCCGCAGCTGGCGTCTGCCTGGAGCAAGGTGCTGGAAGGCAAGGACGGCCTGTTGTCGAGCTGGCAGGTTGCTGCCTGGGTCAATCAGCCGGACTTCTTCGAAACGCACGTCATGGCGCATCTGGATGCGGGGATCCGCCGGGTGTTTGTCGTCATTTCCGACGCCTTCCGCTACGAGGCGGCGGAGGAACTTGTTCGCGACATCAATGGCAAGAGCCGCTTCAAGGCGGCGCTGACACCGATGCTCGGCGTGCTGCCCAGCTACACCGCGCTCGGCATGGCGTCGCTTTTGCCGCACCATACGCTGGCCTACAGGACGAACAGCAATCTCGACGTGATGGCCGACGCCGACGTGGTTTCGACGCTTGAGCAGCGCAGCGCACATCTCTCCAGATATCAGGGGGTTGCCGTCAAGGCCGATGAGCTGCTGGCGATGGGCAAGGACAAGGGCCGGGAGTTTGTCCGCGATCATCGCGTGATCTACGTCTATCACGACAGGATCGACATGCTCGGGGACAAACAAGGCTCGGAGGGGCAGACCTTCGACGCCGTTGCCCAGACGCTGGCCGAACTGAATCAGCTCGCGAGCTTTATCGTTAATAGCCTCAATGGGTCACTGGTGTTGATCACCGCCGATCACGGCTTTCTTTACCAGGAGTCGGCGCTCGACAAGGCCGATAAATCGACGCTCGGTGACAAGCCGGCGGGAACGCTGCGAGCGAAGAAGCGCTATCTTCTCGGGCAAGGGATCGGCGAGAGCAGCCACGCGTGGTGTGGCAACACGGCCGTCACGGCGGGAACGACAGCGGGTGAAGGCAGCATGGATTTCTGGCTGCCCAAGGGAGCCGCCCGCTTTCACTTTGCCGGCGGCGCCCGTTTCGTTCATGGCAGCGCCATGCCGCAGGAGATCGTCATCCCGGTGATCACCCTGCGCGAGAGCGAGCACCAGTCGGCCAGGACGCGCACGGTGGACTTCAGCTTGCTGGGCTCGTCGAACAAGGTGGTCACCAACAAGCAGCGCTTCGAATTCATCCAGACCGAAGCCGTTTCGGAACGGGTATTGGCCAGATCGGTGCTGGTCTCTCTGCGTGACGGCGAGACCATGATCAGCGACGAGCAGTCGCTGACTTTCGACAGCAGCTCGGGCCTGATGGACGAGCGCAAGCGCTCGGTGATCCTGACCATCAAGTCGGGTCAATACGACAAGAGCAAAGACCATTTCCTGATTGCCCGTGACACGCAAACCAAGGTCGAAGTGGTCCGGATTCCGGTCAAGGTGGACCTGGCCTTCGCCAACGACTTCTAGAACCGATCATGACTGAACAACTCCCCGAGAACGACACGAATCTCGATGCCCTGCTGAATCGGCAATTCGCCGGCAAGGTGGTGCGCAAGGATCTGACCAAGCTCATCAAGGAAGGCGCCAATGTTCCTGTCTACGTCCTCGAATATCTGCTCGGGATGTACTGCGCGTCCGATGATCAGGCGACCATCGATGCCGGACTGGTCAATGTAAAGCGGATTCTCAGCGAGAACTACGTTCGACCCGACGAGGCCGAGAAGGTCAAGTCGAAGATTCGCGAGAGCGGCAGTTACAAGGTCATCGACAAGGTGACGGTCAAGCTGAATGAAAAGCGCGATGTCTATGAGGCGCTGCTCTCCAATCTCGGGGTCAAGAACGCAGAGATTTCGGATGCCTACGTTCGCCAGTTCGAGAAGCTTCTGGTTGGCGGCATCTGGTGCATTGTGACCCTGCATTATCGATTCGAGGAGAACCAGAAGGGCTCGCCCTTCCTGGTCACCGACCTGAAACCGATCCAGATGCCCAACATGGACATGCCTGGGCTTTTCGAAGGGCGCAAGGCATTCACGGAAGCGCTGTGGATCGATGCACTGATCCGGTCAACGGGCATGGAGCCCTCCTGCTTCAAGGAGCGGGTGAAGTGGCATTTGCTGGCGCGGATGATTCCGCTGGTCGAGAACAACTACAACTTCTGCGAGCTTGGCCCGCGCGGCACGGGCAAGAGCCACATCTACAAGGAGATCAGCCCGAACAGCATTCTGGTTTCGGGTGGCCAGACCACGGTCGCCAATCTCTTCTACAACATGGCGGCGCGCAAGGTGGGCCTGGTCGGGCTGTGGGACGTGGTGGCCTTCGATGAGGTGGCGGGGATCAACTTCAAGGATCAGGACGGCGTCCAGATCATGAAGGACTTCATGGCCAGCGGATCCTTCTCGCGAGGCCGCGAGGCGATCAGCGCCAACGCGGCGATGGTTTTCGTCGGCAACCTCCCGCAAGGGCAGACTGTCGAGTCGTTGGTCAAGACCAGCCACCTGTTCAGACCCTTCCCCGAGGTGATGATCGATTCGGCTTTCTTCGACCGCTTCCACGCCTATGTGCCCGGCTGGGAAATCCCGAAAATGCGTCCGGAGTTTTTTACCAACCAGTATGGGCTGATCGTCGATTACCTGGCCGAGTACCTGCGCGAAATGCGCAAGGTCAACTTCGCCGACGCCATCGACAAGTGGTTCAAGCTCGGCAACAACCTGAATCAGCGCGACACCATTGCCGTGCGCCGAACGGTGTCGGGCCTTCTGAAGCTGATCTGTCCAGCCGGCGATTACGACAAGGAGATCGTGAAGAAGTGTCTTGAGTACGCGCTGGAAGCTCGCCGGCGCGTGAAGGAGCAGCTCAAGAAGATTGGCGGCATGGAGTTCTACGACGTGCACTTCTCCTACATCGATCTTGAGGATAGCCAGGAACGTTTTGTTGCCGTTCCTGAGCAATCGAGTGCTGCCTTGATCCCGGATGGCCGCCTGGCACCTGGCGCACTGCATACGATCAGTATGGGCACATCCGAAATGCCGGGGATCTACCGCATTGAAATTCAAACCATCGCCGGCGGTGGCAAAGTATCTGCCTCGGGTGTTGCACCGCGCGAGCCGGTGCGCGTGGCCTTCGACTACTTCAAGGCCAATTCTGCGCGTGTCAGTGCCTCGATCAAGCCAGGCGAACACGATTTCCACCTGCAGCTTGTCGAGCTACAAAATGCCGGCGCGCCGCAGTTATTCACCCTCGCCAGCTTCATCGCCCTTTGCTCGGCAGCGCTCGGCCGCCCGGTGCAGTCGCAGATGACGATCATGGGCGATATGAGCCTCGGCGGAACGGTCGTGCCGGTCAGGAATCTTGCGGAAAGTTTGCAGATCGCGTTTGACGCCGGGGCCAAGAAGATACTGTTGCCGATGTCCAGCGTCGGCGATATTCCGAGTGTTCCGGGGGAACTGTTCGCCAGGTTCCAGACAAGTTTCTATGCCGATCCCGTGGATGCGGTGTTCAAGGCGATTGGCGTTGAGTGAGGTCGGTTTTGAGGAAGGCAGTTCATGAAAAGCGCTTTATTCGTTGATTTCGACAATGTTTATTCCGGCCTGCGTCGCCTCGACCAGGGTGCCGCCGACCAGTTCGCACGCATGCCGACGGCCTGGATGAATTGGCTGATCGAGTCGCTGGAACTGCCCGCGCCAACTCGGCCCGGTGCCCGGCGCCGTATCCTTGTGCGGCGCTGCTACCTGAATCCGCAGGCTTATCAACGCTTTCGCCCCTCGTTCAATCTGGCTGGCTTCGAAATCGTCGATTGTCCACCCATGACCACCGAGGGCAAGACCAGCACCGACATCCACATGGTCCTGGACATCGTCGATCTGCTGCAACAGGAAACGCATTACGACGAGTTCATTGTCTTTTCTGCTGACGCTGATTTCACTCCGCTGCTGCGCAAACTGCGGCGCTGGGATCGGCGAACGACCGTGCTGGCCATTGGTTTTCCCTCGGCAGCTTACCGGGCGTCAGCTGACCTGTTGATTGATCAGGATGACTTCATCAGGGAGGCGCTGAGCTTTGGCGACGCTCTCACCGAGCCGCCTCCGGTAGAAATCCGCCCAGCCCGGACGTTGGCATCATCAGCCCTGGCTGTGATCCGCGAGGCGGTGCAAGAAGCGCCGACTCCGGTCCCCCTGGCCAAGATTGCTTCGGCACTGCTGCGGGCCGTCGACGGCCTCGACGCGTCGTCATGGGGTGGCCTCGGCAGTTTTCGCGCCTTGCTTGATTCCCTGGATCTCACGCCTCTGGCTGTCAGCTGGGAGGGTGGCGGGACGATCTACGACCCCAAGCGCCATTCGCGCGCCGTGACGCATGGCACTGGAGCAAGCGGTGGCAAGCTCAACGGCGTACAGCCCATGCTCGAGGAGCTGATCAGGGCAGAGGTCGCCAAGGCATCGCAGCCGGTACCCTGCGGACGATTGGCAACGCTGATTCTCGGGCAGGACGGATCGCTGGCAGCCGACTGGGCCGGCAAGGGAACATTTCGAAAGTTTGTCGAATCGCTGAACGTACTACCTGTTCGCTTCAACTGGAATGCTTCGGGCGGCTTTGCCGTCGACCCGAGTCGTCATACTGTGCCCTCGGACGTCGCCGTTGATCCGGGAACAGAGTGGGCCGACAACGCTCTCTACGAGGTGGCAAAACACATCCATGACCTCACCGATGTGCCTCTGCTCTCGCCAAAAAAATACCGAAACCTGATGGAGGTCATCGCAAGTGATGTTCTCGGCAGCCCATTTCACCTCGTCGCGACCGGCAAGCGAGTTCGCGACCGCTGTCGTGATTCCGGGTTGCCGGTCAGCCGTGCGGACGTGAATCATGTGTTGCGGGGCTTGTTGATGCGCGGCCACTCCTTCGAGGAGGGCAGCAATGATGCGCCTACCCTGTGCAGGAAGCTGGCGGACAGCATTCGTTCACTCTGTCTGCGCGAGGAAATCATGCTCGACGCCGCAATGGTCAGTGCGATCGACAACTGGATAGGCGGCGGAGCCGCTCGCTGAGGGCCGGTCGTGGTCGAGGAAATTCGGTGCTTCCACCGCGTCGGCTGGCCGGCCAACAGCCCCACGGCGAGCGGCTTCCTCTATGCCGCCGCTACCTTTTGAGCACTACTGGCATCTCCAGACAGGCCAGCGTCCTTATCCAGGAGTCCAAAAACTTGTCTTCCAAAAAGTTGTCGGACAACGCCAAGCGCTTCTTACCCCCAACATTGCAAAAAAAGGATTGAGTCATGATTAGAACGAAAGCATACGCAGCCCAAAGTGCGACGAGCGAACTTGCCCCTTTCGAACTGGACCGCCGCAGCCCCGGTGCAGAAGATGTGCAGATCGAGATTCTCTATTGCGGCGTATGCCACTCGGATTTGCACACGGCTCGTGGCGAGTGGCATAACAGCTTGTATCCGTCAGTCCCGGGCCACGAAATCGTTGGTCGAGTGGTCGCCGTGGGCGATAGCGTTCATGACTTCAAGCTAGGAGACCTGGCTGGCGTAGGCTGCATGATCGACAGTTGTGGGAATTGCTATTCTTGCCATGCGGGCGAAGAGCAATACTGCGAAAATGGCTTCACTGGAACCTACAACGGGCCGGTTTTTGGCGGCGAGAATACCTACGGGGGTTATTCCAAAACCATCGTCGTCAAAGAGTCATTTGTCTTGCATATCAACCACGCCGAAGAGGACCTGGCGAGTGTGGCGCCCCTCTTGTGCGCTGGAATAACCACCTATTCGCCCTTGTGTCATTGGGGTGCAGCGCCAGGCCAGACGGTTGGAATTGTCGGACTTGGCGGCCTTGGCCACATGGCAGTGAAAATTGCACACGCCATGGGCGCGCACGTGGTGCTATTCACCACATCGCCAACGAAAGTCGAAGACGGCAAGCGCCTGGGTGCCGATGTAGTGTGTATTTCCACCAATCCCGAGCAAATGGCTACCTATGCAAATCAGTTCGATTTCATCCTGAACACCGTGGCCGCCTCGCACAGCCTGGATGTCTATCTGCAAATGCTCAAGCGTGACGGTACGATGACCCTGGTCGGAGCTCCTGCCGAGCCGCACCCTTCGCCCAATGTCTTCAATCTGATCTTCAAGCGCCGCCAGCTAGCGGGATCACTCATCGGTGGAATCCGTGAAACTCAGGACATGCTTGATTTTTGCGCCAAACACAACATCGTTTCAGACATCGAGATGATCCCCATCGATTACATCAATACGGCCTACGAGCGAATGCTGAAAAGCGATGTGAAATACAGGTTTGTCATCGATATGGCGACTCTCAAGTAAGACCAGCCGACCGAATGAGCCGGTTCTGGCGCGAAAACCCGGCCGGTGGGGACGTGCGGAGCCAAAGCGTTCCGCGCGGAAAGCCCGCCAACAGGAGTTCCAGACTTTCCGGACCAGGGACGATATGTCGTGACCGTTAGCCCGGATAGCCGCGCACAGCCGGCGGAAAATGCGATGAGACGTTTGCTCTCGACGAAAACCACAGCCGGGTCACGCGCGGTACTCCGCTGCGACTGCGGTTATTGCAGCATGAAGGTTTCGTACTCGAGCCGGCTCAGACGACGGTCGAGGAGTGCCAGCGCGGTGGCCAGGGTGACGAGTACGGAAAGGGCGAAGCCGTAGCCGTAGAGCGCAGCACCCCACCATAGTGATACCTCGGTGAGCAAGATGTTCAGCAGCAGGAATTGCGAACAGAGCAGCAGGATGATGCGCCGCTGATCGAGATAGAAGAAGATGTTGAGCACCGACAGCAGCACGATCTGCAGGCTGGCGCCGATGACCTGAATGTAGAGCAGCGGCAAATAGAGCTCGGAAATGTCGAGAGCCTTCAGCAGGAGCGGCCCGGAAACGAAAGTGACGAGCACGGCGAGGGTCTGGATCTTGCCGATTTCGGCCAGCCCCTGCTTGATCGAGTAGACCATTTCGTCGCGCATGTCCTCAATGTATTCCAGCGAGCCGCCGCTGCGTACGGCATCGTAGAACTTGTCGTAGTACTCGACGAAATCGGTTTCGATACGCAACATGAATACCGCCATGCCGGGGATGATCGACAGGTAGGCGAGGAAGACCGGCAGGTCGTAGATGAGCGAAGCGCGCAGGGCGCCGATGATCGGTTCCGAGGTGTCCGGGAAGAACCAGAACATGAACTTGTCGGCCCAGATGCCAAGGTTGTAGAGAAGACCGATGGCGAGCAGGCTGGAAAACATCGCTCCGCGTTTGGCGAAGTCGAAGGCAATCAGGTCGCGCGGACGAAACTCGCCAATCGTCACTACCCACATGCCAGCGAGCAGAACACAGTGACCGATGACGAATCCGGCCAGCAGCCCTTCCAGCCCGAACGAGCGCAACAGCAACGCCAGCGAGACGGTGATCGCATAGCCGATGGCGAACAGCGCGACGATGGCCTTGTAGCGCTTCATCCCCGACAGAAAGATGGTCATGATCCAGATGGCGCACATCAGCACGAAAGCGGCGAGCATCAGGATGCGATAGACGACCCCTGTTCCGGGGAGCAGAACGAACATCCCGATGATGCTGACCGCCGATGCGACGAGGATGATCAGCATCAGCACCCCGTTGAGGTTCGGCGTGACGAGATGGTCCTTGTTTTCGAATAGGCGATCGGAGACGAAACGCGTGAAGCCCAGTTGCAAACCGCCGGTCAGGATCAGGCTGGTGGCAATCAGGTAAGTCACCGAGGTCTGGAACTGGGTCACCAGGAAGGAAGGCACGACAACCGAGCTGCTCAGCAGGCCGATGATCAGGATGCCGAGGATGGACAGCACCCAGGGGCCGGAGCCGATGATGCCGGCAAAGGTGTAGGCCTGCAGCAGCCCGACCAGCGTCTCCTTCTTCAGCAGCTTGCGCAGTTCGAAGCCGATGCCCGCCATCAGTCCAGCCCTCTTGCCGCCAGCGCCCGCTCATAGACCCGGCGATAGGCGCCGAACATCAGGTCGTCGGTGTAATAGCGCTCGACACGGGCGATCCCCGCCCGGCTCGCGGCGGCCCAGGCCGCGGGGTTGCCGAGCAGATCAAGGGCTGCATCGGCCAGCGCCTGCGGCTCGGCGATATTGACCACCGCGCCGGCAACACCCAGTCGGCGGTCGTCGCCGTCCAGCCCTTCGATCAGTTGCCGGCATGAGCCGACGTCGGTGGAGACGGTGGGAACGCCGGCGGCGTAGCCTTCAAGGATGACCAGGGGCAGCGCTTCGCTGATCGACGAGAGAATGGTCAGGCCGATCTTCGGCAGGATGTCCTCGACCTTCTGGAAACCGAGGAACTTCACCTTGCCTTCAAGGCCCAGACTGGCAACGAGATTGCGGCACTCCTCGGCGTAGCCGGGGTCTTCGTCCTGCGGCCCGGCGATCCAGCCTTCCGCCGCCGGCATCTGGTTCGCCACCCTGCGCATGGCCCGGATGAAGGTCTTCACGTCCTTGATCGGCACCACCCGCCCGATCAGGCACAGTACCGGCGGCGGCGTTTCCGGCCGGAGAGCGCGCAGCGGTGCGAAACGCTGCAGACTGATACCGTTGGGGACGTTGAAGGTCCTCTCGGCCAGTGCTCCGTCGGCCACCTGACGCAGCCTGTTGGCTTCGTAAAGGGCGATGATCGGATCGGCCGAGTCGTAGCAAAGTCGTCCCAGCCATTCGAAAAAGCGGATCCACATCTGGCGGAAGTAGGAGAGTTCGGTCGGGTCGCGCTGGAAGATGTTCCGGTTGTCGCGGATCCACTCGCTCTTGAACAGGTCGATCTTCCGTTCCTTGGTGTAGATGCCATGTTCGGAGAGGATCAGCGGCCGCTGTCGCGTCTGCCGAAGCATGGCGCCGAGTAGTCCGGCATAACCCGTGGACACCGAGTGGAAAGCCCGCACAGGGATCAGCTCATGAGCGACGCGGGCGAGCTTCCAGAGCGGGGCATGCATCATGCGCACGGTCCAGAAGTAGTCGACGAAGGAGGGATCGGTGCAGTTCTTGCGATAGCGGTCGCTGATGACGCGCCAGGCCTCCTCGCTATGCAGAAAGTCAGCTTCCGGCAGGCGGCCGCCGGGCATCAGGTCGCGAACGATTTCGCCGAATGCAGCGCAGGCGCCAGCCGCTGCGTCTTCCCGCCGGAAAGCGTCGTGCAGTCTGTCGGCACGCGCGAAGGCATTTTCGCTGCCGCGACGGGGTTTGGGCTTTTCGCCATGAGGGGCGAAGTCATACAGGTAGTGGGTCTCCAGATGAACGACGTTCTCCGGCAGGGTGTATTTCATCTCGTCGTAGTCTTGCCGACGGCTGCCGATGAAAACGATGGCAAAGCGCAGTTCCGGGAAGGCACGGATGATCTGGTTGACCCAACTCGACACCCCGCCGCTGACATAGGGGAAGGTTCCCTCGAGAAGTAGCGCGATGTCGGCCTCGCGAGCCTGCGGGAAAGTCATGCCCGGCTCCAGTAGGCGATCACTGGCTGCAGGCGCGGCAAGGATTGCCAGTTGTCAAGATCGCCCATCAGGGCGCGCACCTCGTCGTAGTCCCCGGTCGCGAACGCCACTTCCGCCAGATACGGCACGATACGGGTTTGCGGCATCCCCAGCGCCAGCGCCCGGTCGTAGGCCAGGCGAGCTTCCTCCGGCTGGCGCAGTGCCTGCAGCAGGCGGCCGTGGCGCAGATGCAGGGCGGCATCATCAGCCGCTGCGGCGAGAGCGATGCGGGTGAAGCGCAGCGACTCGCGCAGGGCGTGCGTGCGCAGGTCCCCCTGGGCCAGTTCCTGATAGACCAGCTCCCAATACAGGTCGGCGAGCCGCCGGGCGGCCTGCCAGCCGGCAGCGCTCCCTTCAACTGCCGTCTGATAGCTTTGCGAGGCGCGGTGAATGTCGTCGTTGATCACCTTCTCCTTGCTGTCGAGCATGCCGTAGGCAAGCAGGCGGATATCCTCGGAAGGATCCGTGAGCACGCCACGCAAGAGCGGCGAGGCGACGTGCCCGGGTATATCCTGCAGGGCGACCAGTGCGCGCTGGCGGGCCGCCACGGGTGCGCGTTCATTGCTGATGAAGGAGCGCATGCCGGCCTGACGGAAACCCTTGCCGGCGCGCTGACGGGAGTCCATTTCCGGAAGGGACAGCGCCTCGAAGAGGCTTTCACGTTGGGCTGGTGGCAGGGAATGAAGCCTGAAAACACCGAGGATGACGGCCACAAAACCGAGTATGGGGACGGCGAAGCCGGTACCGGCAAGCAGCAGCAGGACGGGCACTCGCTTGCCGCTGGCGGGCAGAAAGGCGATCGCCACGCGGGCCAGCAGCAAGCTGGCAGCGGCATGCGCGCCAAGATAGGCGAGCAGCGCCGCATCGCTGCTGCCGCCAAGCAGCAGGGCGGCCCAGGCCGCCGACTCAAGCGTCAGCGTGTAGAGAGCGAGTTTCGGCTGGAACATTGCAGATTTCGAACAACTGCTTGAGCAGCGGTAGCGGCGCTGTTTCGTTGATCGCCAGGACGTGCGAAAAAACACCGGCCTCGCTCAGCCGGCAGCCGCTTTTTTGGCCAACCCACTCCTCGATGCGGGCGATATAACCTTCTGCCGCCGCCGCGCCTGCCAGAGGCATCAGGGTCACCAGCACTTTTCGTTGTGGGGAGTCGATCAGCCAGCTGACGTCCAGGGCGCGACGCTGCCGGCCGATCTCGAGGGCCAGATAGTCGAGCTCCGGGCGGGGCAGGAATTCGAGAACGGTGATGATACTGCCGGTTAGCGATCCCTGCCGGACACGCCACAGGCGCTGCAGCTCTGCCGCAAAATCGTCCGGGCAGGACGGGTATTCGCTTTGCACCTCGGCCGCCAGTTGGCGCGTGTCGAGTCCATCAACGTAGTAGCTGACGAGCAGGTTCAGGGTCTGCAGCATTTCTTCGTTGAGCGCAAAAAAGGGGACCCGCTCGACGGCCAGCACGCCGATCAGTTGCTCATCAAAAGTGATCATTGGTACGGCTATGGCATAAGTGCTGGGCGAGGTGCCGGCGGCCAGCGCAGCGGCCAGATGCGACAGCGTACCCGCCTCAAGGGCATCGCGGAGCAGAGGATCGTCAAGGTCGAGTTGGCCATGGTTCTGACACTGGCCGATGGTGGCGACCGCTTCTGTCGTGATTTCCCCACCTCGCGCCGCATGGATGGTGGCGATTTCCAGTTGGCAGTATTGTGCCAGCAGCCGCAACAGCCCCTGCGCACCGGGCAGGGGTGATGCGGCGGCTGCAGCCTGCTCGCGAATCAGCGACTGCAAGGTCGCCAGCGCGTCACGCATGGCCATCGGGCGGCCAATCAGATCCTGCTCGAGACGATCGTGCGACAGGCGCAGCAGGTAGTATTGGTGCGTCAGATATTCCAGCCGCTGGTGGAGGTACTTCTGGAGGCCCTCGGCGCGCCGGGCACGGGCCAGCCAGACACTGGAAAACTCGCCGGCGAGCATGACCAGAATCAGGCCGCCGAGGTAATTCAGTTTCGGGAATTCACCGACGACCCAGCCGGAGGCGTTGAAGGCGAGCCAGGCCAGCAGCAGCACAGCCGCCCCTCCCAGCCCGGGAAAGGGGCCGTAGCGCATGGCAAGAATGACCGGGGCGAACCACACCCACGGAAAACTGGCCTTGATCCACAGCGGGTCGAGCGGATTTACCCAGATGCCGATGGCCACCGCCAGCAGCGGCAGGATCGCGGTTTCGCCGGCGACGGCCCAGGGCTTGCCGAAGGGGCCGAGGTGGCGGAGGAGGAGTTCCTTGGCGGCCAAAGTGCTCGCTCCGCTCAGTCCTGGCGCGCCGAAAGTCCATCGCCGATCAGCTTGCGCAGCAACTGCTGCGCAACGGCGGCCAGCGAATCCCGACTCCAGCCGGCTTTTGCCCCGACGCCGGTCCACAGGGTTTCCCCGCTGGCCACGTCGATGATCGACACCGCGATGCCAACGGCAGGCTCGCCGTCCACACCGACTTTGTAGCGCCACTCTTCGACGCTGCCGCCAAGTGCGTAACGCGCCCCTTCAGCGCGCGCCCATTCGAGCGCCGCCTCGGTCTGCCGGCGATCAGCCGCTTCAAAAAGTGCTTCCTGCTGCAACGCCGCCGGGTAGCGGCGCAGCCTGGCGATGCCCTGCGCGCGCAGCACGCCCTCGGCAACCGCCTCCGCCCGGCTGCCGGCCAGCGGTGTTTCGGTGAGGTTGGCGAAAGGCAGCAAGACCCACGCGGCCTGTCTGCTGACGGCGGGTGGCGCGCTGCTGTCGAGCGTGCTGCAAGCCGCGAGCAGCAGAATCGCGGCCAGTGCGACGAAGCCTTGGACGATGCGTTTCATGGTGATTCTCCTGTGGTCAGTCTGTTCAATCCGTTCGCCCTAGAAGTGCAGGCGATAGTTGAGGCCGAATTCTCGCACCAGTCCTTCGGTGTTGGCGCCGCCGCGACTCAGTCGCCAGCCGAAATTGAGGTGATCGGCACCGAATACGCTGCCGGCAATACCCGTGGCCAGGTCGTAACCCGGCCCTTCGTCACTGTGCCAGGTGCGGGCAACGCTGGCATAGGGGCGCCAGGCACGGGTGTAGTCTTCTGCGAAATTCATGTCCGTCGACAGACGGATTCCCTTGTAGTCGAAGCCGGTTGGAACGAAGAAGGTGCCAACGCTCCACGGGCTATACTCACCGGCCGGGAACAGCGGCGCCAGTTGCGGGTCGTTAACGAAGTTTTTCTGGCTGTAGCGGTGCTGCGACCAGAAGACGCTGGCCTCCAGGCTGCGTGGCTCGACGCGCAAGGCATGGCCGTATTCAAATCGCCAGACATTCCCGCTGCCAACCTCGGCACCGGTCTGGGCATAGAAGCGATCAGTGCTGCGTTCGACCGTGAAGCGGTCGAAACGGGTCAGCTGGTAGGCCAGCGATAGCGCGGCCAAATCCCGCATGCCGCCGACGCGCAGCGCGGTCGACTCGTTGGCCGGCTGCTCGTGACCGAGCGCAAAGGTGGTCGTCAGCCGATTGCCCAGATTCTGCTCGTGCTCGATGAGCAGGGGATGGTACTTCTCGAAGCTGTTGTGCTCGGCAACGCTGAGCTTCGTTTTTCCTTCCTGGTGCAGCCATGTCATGCGCGCGCTGTAGTCGGTCTCATCGGGTGTTTCCCCCATGGTTTCGGGATCCAGGTTGTGGCGTGCGATTGTCCCCGCCGCGAAGTCCATCGACAGGCGCGGTGAGAGGGCGAGGTGGGCGCGGACACCGGTATTTCGTTCGTCAACCGTGCCGATATCGTTCTGCCAGACACTGCCACCCAGCTGCTGCGAGTGGGCGAGCAGGGTCTCGCTCAGCTGCTGGTGTAGCGGGTCATCTGCTGGCAGCTCGGCCTGTGCGTCGAAGGCTTCGCTCTGCGCCAAGCGCAAGTCCCCGACCACGCGTGCCGCCGCGATACGGTCGTAGCGTGGAATCAGCGGCGCAAAGTCATCGAGCAGCTCGCCGGCCTGCGCCCGGTCGCCCGACTCCAGGGCGAGGCGCATTTCCCCCCATAGTGGCCGTGCCGCCGTTTTTGCATATTGTTGCCAGAGCCAGCCACGCGCGGCGTCGAACTGCTGCGCATCGAGTAGCCAGCCGAAGGCCACATCGCGCGCGGACGGCGACAACTGGCCGTCTGCAGCACGATCAAGCCTGAGCATTTCGCGCAGCGTCGCATAGGCCGGGTCACCGGGCTCGGCAAGCATCAGCAGTCGCGTGCGCGCGGCCTGCCGCAGTGCGGCCATCGCCTGCGGCAACTGTTCGCCAGCGGCTTGCTGCCGCTGGCGCATGCGGTCATCGAGCAATAATTGCTTGCGCAGGCGCCAGGCACGATCCACGTCCTGATTCTGCTCCAGCGCATCGGCATAGTTCATCAGCCACAGGAAGTCGTCGCGGTGGGCGGCGAGCCGGGGGGTCAGATAGCGGCGCAGGGCAACGTCGGGAAGCGATAGCGCGAGATTGGCGGCAGCCAGCACATCGTGCATCGCCGGATCAGGCTGCCAATGGCGTTCGTGGGCGGCCATGATGTTGCGCAGGCGCTTTCCTTCACCGCTCTCGATGAGCAGCCAAAGCAATGCCTGCTGGATGTCGGCGCTGTCCGCGGCCAGCGCAAAGGCGGCATCCAGGTCGGCCAGCGCCATGCGCCGCTGACCGCTGGCCATCAGGTACTGGGCCGAAAGACGGAGGAAGCTGGCCTGGTGGCGCAGCTGGGCCGATTCTTCGGCCGACAGGGTGCTGATCAGCTTGCCCATCTCCTGCCAGCGCCCGGCCGTCGCGTAGAGGCCGAGCGCCTGCTGCAGCAGCTGCGAGTCACGGAAGCGTAACCAGCCGTCACTGCTGATACGCGCGGCTTCGAGCGGGTACTCGTCAAGGAGTAGTCGGGCCAGATTCTCGTGATCGCCGGCCAGCGCTTCCTGGCCAGCAAGCACGTGCCGATAGGCGGCGGCGGCCTGCTTGTCGTCACCGAGCCGCGCGGCGATGTCAGCGCGCAATCGCCAATAGCCAGCACCGGCAGCGCCGGCTTCGCCGGCATCATCGGCACCTTCAAGTATCGCCAGAGCGCTGGCCTGCTCGCCGCGTAGCAGGTAAAGCGTCGCCACGTGCACCGACTGCGCCGCTGTCAAAGCCTTGCTGGCCATGAAGCTTTGCCAGAGCGCCAGCGCCTGGTCATCGTCCCCCATCCGTTCGGCCAGTTCGGCCATGCTGAGCAGCAGTTGCGGCTGCTTGTGCCGGCGGTATTCCTGCTCGAGAAAGCGCATCGCCCCCCGGGGCTTGCCGAGACGTTCGAAGGTCGCCACCAGTTCCACGATCAGCGCCAGATTGGCGGGCTTCTGACGCAGCTGATGTTCGAGCGCGGCCAGCAAGGCCTGGTCGTCAAACAGCCCGGGCGCCAGCCGCAGGATGGCCTGCCAGGCTTCGTCGCTGGCGTTGGCACGCGCCAGATACAGCCAGTGGGTAAGCGCGATCGCCGGGCGCCCGCTCCATTCGGAAACGCGTGCCAGCCGCTTACGCCAAACCAGATTGTCGGGTGCCTGGCGCACCGCGGAGGCGGCGACTTGCCAGGCATCCTCGAGATTCCGGTTGTCGAGGAAAGCTTCGAAGCCGATGGTGTAGATACGGTCGTCGAACGGCAGCTCCGGGCCGCTCTTTTCGCCGACGGTTTGCCAGCGGATCGCGTAGGCGCGTGCCAGCTGCTCCTCTTTCAACTGTTGCAGCAGCGACAGGCGCAGGAGCTTGCGGGCATATTTGTCGGCCAGGTCCGGGCGCCTGAGCGAGCGCGCAAAGCGCACCAGCAGTTCCAGAACCCGAGTGCTTTCAGTCAGTGACGGCATTGCAGTCAGCGCTTCTTCAGCGAGGGCTAGCGCCTCCTTCACCTGGTCGCCGGACTGGAGCACGAGCATGCCATCCAGGAAGAAACGGCGTTGTTCGGCGGGCTCACTGCTACGTCGCGCCGCAGTCAGGAAAAACTTGCCCGCGGCAAGGTACTCGCCACCCGCCAGGGCGGCGCGTGCTGCCGCTGCGTGCCAGTCGGTAGAGCGTCCCTCACCGCTGACCGACATTCGCTGCAGCAATTCGATGCCCAGCCGGGCATCGCCGGCAAAGTGCACCAGCAGTGCCAGCACCTGTGGGTTTTCACCCAGGGACGGCGTTACGGTCAGCTCTTCTTCAACGAGGGCCAGCGCCTCCTTCACCTGGGCGGCGGACTGGAGCGCGCGCATGCCATCCATGAACAGGCGGTGTTGTTCGCCGGGCTGACTGCTACGCCGCGCCGCGATCAGGAAAAACTTGCCCGCCGTAAAGTATTCTCCTTCCGCCAGGGCTACGTGGGCGGCCTCTGCGTACCAGTCGGCAGAACGCCCCTGAGCGCTGGCAGAGCTGCGCTGAAACAATTCGATGCCGAGCTGGGCATCGCCGAACAGGAAGGCCCGCCGGGCAATCTCGATCGTCATGAGCTCGGGCCAGTCAAGGGCAGCCAGGGTGTGCAGCCTGGCCCGCAGTTGCGCCTTATGCTCTGCGTGTTGCGCTGTCCCGGGGGGCATGCGGGAAAAGCGTTGCTCCGCTGCGCGCCAGCTCAGCCAGCTTGCTTCCAGGCGGATTTCCTTGTCTGGCGACTGCAGCAGCTTGGCCAGCGTATCTTCCAACTGCTCGTAGAGGCCGCTGCTCAGGCGGTGGCGGGCGAGCAGCAGGCCGAGTTGTGGGTTGCCGGGATCGGTGCGCAGCAGATTGACCAGGTAGGCCTCGGTGACGGCATTCTGCGGGGCTTCGATGATGCGATTGACCAGCGCCTTGTGTGGATAGATGGCGACCAGCACGCCAAGCACCAGCACGCCAAGCAGCGTGATCGACCACGGCGGCGCCAGCCGCGGGCGCTCAATCGCGGCAGCGAGTTTCGATTGTTCCAGCAGCATCGCGCACACGGAAGGATTGAACGCCGCCGGAACTCTTCCACGGTATCAGCTTGCGCCCATTGGCGAGCACGCTGCAGTGGCTGGCGTTGGCCAGCGAAAACTCGATGGCCTGATGCCCCTTGAGCGAAAAGCGCAGGCCGGCCTCTGACGACTGCCAGTCAGTCAGTCGGGCGTCGGCATCGGCAAGATAGACGGCGCCGGATGGGCTGCCAGCAAAGCGCAGCAGGGTGTCGCCAGTGGCCAGGTGAATGTAGTTGCCCTCCTTGCCGACGAGATAGCCGGCGACACCGCTGGAAGCCCGGCGGTCCGGGTAGCCCATGCTGACCGGCGCGCGCAGCGTGCGCAACTCGCCGTTGCCGCGGATGCGCCAGCCGCCATCTTCCCGTGCCAGTACCATGGTCTCGAAATCAAGGGCCTTGCGGATGAAGTCGGAGGCGTGGATCAGGTTGGGTGACTGTGCCAGCGACCAGTCGTAGACCTTGTACAGCGCATTCAGCGACGCCCGCTTGCTGGCCGAGAAGGTGTGATAATAGATATCGATCGGCTTCAGCCGTCGCGGCGATTCGGTCATCTGGAAAGTCTCGATGACCCGCTCGAAGCCATAGAACGGGCCGTGCCAAAGGTTGGTGTAAACGTTCTCGTTCATCACCGGGGCGAAGGTCTGGAAGATGCCGTCGATGGCATAGCCGAGCGGTGAAACGGCGGTCAGGCTCGGGAAGGAGCGGGTGATGATGGTATTGCCGCCATTCATGTTCAGCAGGCCGGCATCTTCGGCAATGCGCAAAGCCCGCGCCTGGGGTGCGGCATCACCGCTCCACAGCATGATCCGAACCGGTTTTCCGGGCGGCGCAAGATTCTTGCGGATGTAGTCGACCGAACCGACGATCTCCCGTTCCAGATTCATCTCGTAGCCGGGAATCTCCAGATGATAGCTCTCCTCCCCTTTCTTTTTCGGCGTGGCCAGCTCGGCGCGACTCCAGTCAAACGGGTGCGAATAAGTGTGGCTGGCAATCTCGATGTAGGGCAGCGCGAAGGTGCGTCGGGCGATCGCCTCCATCGCCGGTGAGAGGGCCGGGTACAGCCCGTCCGGGGCGACCTCGCCTTCGATCACCGACATCGTCGTCGGTAGCCGGTAGCGCTGCAGCACTTGCGTCAGCAGTGCTTCGCCGGCCAGTGGTGTGCCCGGCAAGGCGGCGCGTGAAGGATAGCCGTCACCGTCGATATGGATGAACATCAGGCGATGGCCGTTCTCGGTCGTCGTATCCGGCAGTGGCAGCTCGGGCAGGGCCAGCGCCTGCTGCAGAAAGGCAAAGGGGTCGATGATCCAGCGCGATTGCTCGGTGTTGGGCAAGTCGATAGCAGCGAAGGGGTCAAGGACATAGCCTCCCCAACGGGTCAGTGCGGCAGCATCGAAAGTTTGCCCGCGAGCATCGGCCAGCTTCAGCAGGGAGCGGCCCTGGCCGTCAGCCAACTGCAACGGCTCCAGGCTGCGAGGATCGGCTTGCGGGGCTGCCTCGAAAGCCATCATCGCGTCCTGGCTGAGCACCGTCAGGCGCCCAGCGCTTCCCGATACCGGCACGGATTTCAGGCCCAGGCGCTGAGCCAGCCGGCCTTCCGCAGCAAAGGGGAAGTTACCGAATATGGCCACTCTCAGACCCTGGTCAATCTGTCGCTGCAGCCAGTCTGCCACCTGGCGGCCGTGGGCGAGCGGCGCTTCGGCCCAGCTCACAATGCCGGCGTAGCGCGCGGCCAGCGGGCCGGTAGGCAGCGGCTTGCGCAAGTCGTGGAAGTCGATCGCATAGCCCATGTGCTGGATCGGCATGGCGCCAAAACGCAGTGCCGGGTGATTGATCAGCAGCGCTCCGGGGCTGCCATCGTAGAGCATCAGGATGCGTCGTGGCACGACTTCCCGGCGCCCGATGCCGAGCGTGCTGACCTGCCCGTCGGTGACCCAGGGCTCGATGCCGAGCGCACGAATTCGCGCGGCCGTTTCGCGCATCTGGCCACGTGCCTGCGGCGGTAGGTAGTCGATGGCCAGCACCGGTACGCCGAATTCATCACGCACGCGACGCAACTGGCCGAGCAACCACTCGCGGTCATTGGCAGGCACTTCCACGTAGCGGCGCGCGGCCGCGTCCCAGCCCCGGAAGAGAGTTCGGCGGCGACCATGGTGATCTTGTCGCGGACGGCCGGCACGATCTCGAACCCACGGTTGAGAATCAGGCGAATACCCGGAAAGCGCTGGTGCAGTGTCGTAAGTATTCGGCCAACCCGTAGCGCGCCAGCGCCATTGCCGAGGCGGGTTAGCGGCAGAGGACTGATCGGAAGGATCGGTGAAGGGGATAGAGCCAGATATCCTTGATCGGGAGGATCGACTTGCGGGTGGGGCACTTCTTGCCTCGGCCGGCGGTTTGGCCGACCTTGATCCAGTTGGCGGCCTGGTAGCAGGTGCCGCGATGGCGGGGCGTCTCGACGAAGGTTTCGAGTAGTACGGGGCGGTAGCCGTAGCGCGCCAGCCAGTCCTTGGGCAATTGCCGCTGCATAAGCGAGAGGATCTTGGAGGCCAGGCCCTTGCACTGGATCCAGGGCAGGATCAGAAAGCGGGCATTGTTCACCACCAGTTGCAGGTTCCTTTGTCGCTGCTCATCGTGCCAACCGATGAATTGCTCGCGCGCGGCGAGTTTCCAGGCGCTGGCGCCGAAGCTGAGCAAGGCGACCAGGGTCTCGCCGGCGAAGACGAAGTAGCGGCTCTGACTGCCCGCCATGGGCGTGTGGCCGAGATAGTGGTAGCGGGCGATGTACTCGTTCCACAGACGCGAGTTCGCCGAACCGACGACCTGATGCAGACGCAGCGGCGGCAGTTCATGCACCGGCTGGGTGAGCAACGGTTGTGGATCGGTGGCGTGAGTAGGCAGATACTCGGGTTGGCGAGGAGCGGCCCGTCGTGCCGCCGGCAGGGTGAGCAGGCCGTCGGCCTGCATACGCAGCATGGCCACCCGGCAGGTCATATCCTTCAGCTCGCCATTGGGCTTACGCCAGTCGAAGAGCTCACACACCTGGCGCGACAGTTGCGCGCGGCTGCTGCCAGGATGGGCTTCGATCAGGCGGCAGAGGGCCTGCAGTTCGTCGTCGGTAAAGTGACGCCCGCAATAAGGCTTCACGAGCTATCGATGGGACGGCTCTGATCGACCGGGATGCCACGCATCTGAGCCAGTCGATCGGTCGCCATCGCCCAGGGCAGAAAGGCACTCAAGTCCGTCGGCGGCAGGTTGCCGTTGGCGGCGCAGGCCTCCAGATACGCCGTCAGCCAGGTGCGCGGGTTGATTCCCCACAAGCGCAGCGTCAGCAGCAAGCTGAACATCGTCGCGGCGAGTGCGCCGGACCAGAGACTGCCCGACCCATAGAAGTTCTTGCGTGCGACCACCGGCGTGCGCTGTGCGCGCTCGGCGGCATTATTGTCCATCGCCACCTCGGGGCGGTCGACAAAGACGGTCAGGCCGGACCAATGTTTGCGCATGCTTCGCAGCACCTTGCTCGCCGGCATTTTGAGCGCCGGGTTCGCCAGTTCGCTTTCCCGTTGACTGGCCATTTGCGTGATCGCCTGCCGCAAGGCGCGGTCGCGTTCGGCCCACTGTACTGGGTCGCTACGGACTTCCAGGCGCCGTCCATTCAAGTGGTAGAGCTGAGCGATCTGCTCGACCCAGGCCAGTGCCCAGTCCGCGAGCTCCGGATGGGCGTTGGCCAGTTCCAGGAAATCACGCCGCTGATGTGCCCAGCAGAAAGCCAGAATGAAGTGGTCAAGGACTCGCGCGAGCTTCTTGTAGGCCGAATAGCGATCACAGATGATGACTCCTCCGGCGCTACCGGAGAGCTCCCGGATCGGCACCGCCGCCGAGCGGCTCGGGTCGAGCACGAAGTGGATGACCGATGGGCCGTGGAACACCCAGAAATACCAGCGATGTCCGACCTTCCCTTCGGTCTCGGCAAAGACCCGCCAGCGGGTCTCGTCTGCGTGCCACTGTTTCTCGCTGCGTAGTTGGCCAAGCAGTGCTTCTTCAAGCGGCTCGAACAGCGGTGCCAAGGCACGCAGTCCGCCGGCCACCGTTCCTGCCGAGAGCGTCAGTCCGTGGTCGGACAAGTCTCGCAGAAGCCGATGCGTCGGCTGGCCGTACAAGAACTTCGACAGCAGCAGGTGCACCCAGATCGACACGCCGTACTTTCCACGCGGGATCAATCGTGCCGGCGGTGGCGCGGTCAGAATACCCCGCGCGCCCGAACACTGACAGGTCCGCCGGTAGCGCCGCCGGCAGATCTTCCGGCGGTAGGCCTTGACCTCGATCTCGAGGACTTCACTGTCTTCCGTGCCGGGAAAGTCGACGTAGCCCAGACCACAGTCCGGGCAATGCGGGCAGTCGATGTCGATGACCTCGATCTGCGTCGGCAAGTGACTTTCCGGGTTCCGCCCGTGACCCGCTGCTCCCGGTTGCTGACCTCGAGCTCGCGACGATTTTTGGTCCGCCGCCGGGTTCTTCTCGGCTCCCGAAGAGCGTTCTGACTTGCGACCAAACAGGCGTTTTTGCAGATCGCGGATCTTGCCCTTGGCCTGCTCCAGTTCGCTGCGCAAGGCCGCCTCGCGCGCCGCCGCTTGCGCCATTTCCACCCGATGAGCGGCCTCCGATTGCGCCAACCGAACCAGCGCTTGTCGATGTTGGCTCCGCCAGAAGCTGGCCTCCCAGCGGAGCTTGATTTCCTGCTCCTTGGTCAACGTCACCAACACCTCGGCGAACGGCGCCACTTGGCGGTGACTTGCCGCCGATCCTCCGCCAATGATGTCCGCACCCGTGTCCATGCGCCGCATGGTGCCGGATTTCCGCTGCTGTGTCCAGTCCAGATTTCCGGTCTACCCGCCAATCGCTGACTGAACCACGCCGACCAAAAAAGCGGGGGCTACGGGTTCACCGAATACTTACGCAGTGTCTCGATGACGGCAATCAGCCCTTTTTGTTGCGCCGCTTCGTCGATGCCGCTGGCCCGGCGGTACGAATCAAGCGTATCGAGGAAAAAGCCGCGGTAGCCTCTTTCCCAGAGCGGGCCGACGATTGCCTCGGCAACGAAGGTCGGCAGCTCCGGCCAGCTCAGGTCAATGACCTTCGACCCCCAGTCGGTATTGGTGGTCAGCAAGTGCTTGGCCGGAATCGCTGCTGCATGGGCGCGCGAGGGCTGCACTTCGCCGATGGCGATGTAGGCATACAGTTCGCTATAGGGCTTCTTGTAGCGCTTCGGGTCAAAACCGTGATCCGGTTCGACGACGACGATATCAAAGGCCTTGAGTTCTTCCAGCGGCGCGTCGGCACCATAGTGCAGCGCGACCGACGGGGAGACACCCCCCGCCTGGGCGCAGGCCAGCCACCCGAACAGGCCCACAGCAAGCGCGCAGCGCCGCAGCAGCCGCCCAAGGCCGCTAGCACAACCACTGGATTGAATTAGATAGTCACGCATCTCCGCTCGTCACCCATTGCAATCATGCCGCGTCTCGATCTGTGGGGAGTCTAATGCACGCGGTCACCGCGGATCGGGTTTTGTTACAGCGGCGCTGTTGAACGTTCGCTCCTTCTCCTCACACCGGCCACGTCGATGGTGTGATTGTGGTCGCCGCGTGTGCCGTAGATCTGCGTCCGGTGGATTTCGCCGGTGGTGCGCACCCGCCGTAAACAGTCCACGCCGAACGGATGCAGCGCCAGGTCCTCTTTGGCCAGTAGTAGGTTTGGGCGCCGGCCTGTCGATGAATTTGCAAGGCTGGCATCTTGTAGCGGCGCAGCTTACGCGGCCCTGTTCGCTCCCGGGTTGTCGACGTGGACGCTGGTGAGCCACTCATCGGATTCATCGGCGACCAGCGTCTCGCCCGTGGAGAAGGTCATGCGGTACAGGGTCGATCGACCAGAATGTCGGAGACCGCGGTGACGTTGCAAGGCTTGCCCTTTTCATCGAAGACTTGATCGCCGACCTTCAGATCGGCCATGCGCTTGAATCCCGCCGGGGTGGCCTTCAACGTGTCAGCGGCCAGCGCTTTGCCGTTGCCGCGTGGCACCTCGACGTAGGCCCGGCGAAAGCGGCGCTTGCCATCAGGCTTCACCCAGCCAAAGAGGGTGGTCAGGATGAACAACTGCCACGGCTCCAGAGTAATTGGCTGTCCTGCGAGCGGTCCCTTGACGTGCGGCAGACGCTCGATGAAGGCGCACAGGTTGTCGGCAGGCCGAAAACTGCGGCCCCGCTTGTCGGTCAGCGTCGGGTTGAAGTGGTATTGGGACTGTCCTTGCCTTTGAAGCGTGCCAGATCTTCGAGTTGCCGCTGGCAGGCCTCGCGCACCCACTTGCCGGTCGAGATTTTGCCGGTCACGACAGCCTTGGCGTACTGGTGGGCGGTGGTAGCGTAAGAACTCAAGGATCAGTCTCGGGCTTCGTGGTGTATTGACAACAGATACACGTCGCCATACGATAAGTGTGTTTTTTGTGTATGCATCAAAGGAGAAACTCATGCGTGACGCCGCCATCAACTTGCGAGCACTTCCCGAGCAGCGGGACCTGATTGATCACGCCGCGCAGTTGCTCGGCAAGAACCGTTCGGACTTCATGCTCGAAGCCGCCTGCGACAAAGCTCAGTCGGTGGTGATCGATCAGGTGTTCTTCGGTCTCGATGCCGGCAGGTTCCGGCAGTTCACCGCCATGCTCGACGCGTCTCCTGCCGACAATCCCGGACTTGAACGTCTGATGGCGGTCAAGGCGCCTTGGGAAGCAGACGCCACCAAGGCATGAACCTTTCGCTGAGCGCAGCGCAACCCCTGTTGGCTGCCCATCATCTGGATACATTCGACTGCGGCGAAGCCGTACTCGACGACTGGCTGAAACGCCGGGCGATGGCCAACCAGCTGAGCGGCGCCAGCCGCACGTTCGTGGTGGCCGATCGGGAGCAGCACGTCTACGGTTACTACGCTATGGCGGCAGGAGCGGTTTCGCACCATACAGCCACGAGTTCCGTGCGTCGCAACATGCCGGACCCCGTTCCGGTGATGGTACTGGCCCGGCTCGCCGTCGATCATCGTGCCCAGGGGATCAAGCTCGGCGCTTCCTTGCTGCAGGACGCCGTCAAGCGGGTGGCGATTGTGTCGCAAAACGCCGGGGTCAGAGCCCTGCTGGTGCACGCGATCAATGACCAGGCGAAGCAGTTCTACGAGCACTACGGCTTTCAGATTTCGCCGGTGCATCCCATGACGCTGATGCTGCGTTTGAGCCGCGTCGTTTCCTGAGCGCATCAACCGGCAATCTCCGACCAGGGATCCGACTCGGTCGTCGATTCCGCGGGTAGCGAGATGCGCAAGCGCGCCGCCGGGGTGAATCCCATCTCGGCCTCGTAGCCCTTCATCTCCAACGCCAGATCCCGGATCACGTCCATCAATGGCGAGCGCCGCAGGATGCCGCTGGGCGTCTTGATGATTATCCCCGAGACGCCGGCGCGATTGATCTTGGAGAGTGCCTCGCGGTACTTCGGCCTCCGGCGGACAGCGAGGCCGGGGAGAAGAATGGCCCGGAGAGAGTGAAGACGCCCAAATCCGGGCGCAGGCGGGAAACCCCGAAGTCCACAGCAACCCGCACGAACCCGCGTAAACACGCCGCAGTAGGCAAAAAAAGACCAACCCGATGAGGGGTTGGTCTTCTTGTTTGGTGGGCCCGCAGGGACTTGAACCCTGGACCAAAGGATTATGCTTACCACTACGGCTTTCGCCGCCTCTTTCGAGTTTGTGGTCTGGACTATACCTTCCCGTTACAGGCTGGCCGTCTAGTCTCTACACCTTCCCCCGTTGTCGTCTGGGGCTTGGCTCGGTATTGGCTTCTCCCGAAGGTCTTAGCTTCCACCGAATTTGACCAGTTCTACCCGCCACCAGCGTGTGACTGGTCACGGGCAACCCATGCCAAGCAGCCACCCATCGTCGATGTACAGGCTGCTCACGCTAAGTCCTCTGCTCTAACCAACTGAGCTACAGGCCCGGGACGGTATTCTACAGACTTCCGGCGCGCTGGCGAGCATCGACGAGCCGCGTCGCGGCGCTCGGCGGCGGCACCATCGACGCCATCGCTGGCCCGTGCCGCTCAGGAGCGCGCGTCGCCGGCTGCTTTGACTTCGGCCTCGATGAGGCAGCTTTCGATACGTTCGGTGGTCTGCTCGATATCCTCGTCGAGGCCGATCGAAAAGCGGATCAAGCCCTCACGCAAGCCCGCGGCTTCGCGCTCTGCGGGCGGGATTTCGGACGAGGTGCTGTGGCCCGGGGTGTTGAACAGCGTCTTGAAGTAGCCGAGGCTGACGGCCAGGTAGCCGACCTTGTCGCGCTGCATCAGCGTCATCAGGCGGTTGGCGGCGGCGAGGTCGCCGGCGTCCAGCGTCAGCATGCCGCCGCAGCCGTAGCCGGGGTTCATCAGCCGCGCCAGCAAGTCATGATGCGGATGGCTGGCCAGCCCCGGGTAGTGCACGGCGTGCCCCAGCGCTTCCAGCCGGCTGGCCAGGTAGAGCGCGTTGGCGCCGTGCTGACGGAGGCGGATGTGCAGGCTGTGCAGGTTCTTCAGGATGCTCGCCGCGCGCGTGCTGTCGAGGACCGGCCCAAGGAGCATGCTTGGACCGGCATTGATGTCGGTCAGGCGGCCAATGAAGTCGCGTGACGAGACGACGCAGCCGGCAACGCAGTCGCTGGTGCCGTTGACGAACTTGGTCAGGCTATGGACGACAATGTCGGCGCCGTGACGCAGCGGCGACAGGATCATCGGCGTGAAGGTGTTGTCGACCACCAGCTGCGCGCCCTGGTCGTGCGCGATGGCGGCCAGCGCCGGCAGGTCGCTGACTTCGAGCAGGGGGTTGCTGAGCGACTCGCAGTACAGCACACGCGTACGCGGCGTCATTGCCGCGCGCACCGCGTCGTGATCGCGGAGGTCGACGAAGCGCGTGTTGACGCCGAAGCGTGGCAGCAGGTTCTTGAGCAGCGCGTAGGTGCCGCCGTAGATGCTGCGGCCGCAGACAATCTCGTCGCCAGCGCTGCAGAGGGTCATCAGCGTGGTGCTGATGGCGCCCATCCCGGAGGCCATGACTTGCGCCGCCTGGCCGTCTTCCATGCGCTCCAGGGCGCTGGCGAGGTATTTGTTGGTTGGATTGAAATGTCGCGAGTAGAGGAAGCAGCCTTCGATCTCGTGTTCGAACAACTCCTCCATTCGTTCCGGGCTCAGGAAGGTATAGGTTGAGGAGTCGGTGATCGATGGATTGACGTCGCCGAACTCACCGAATACCAGGTAATCCTGGACGCGCGATGCTGGACTGAAAGCCATGCTGATGCCCTCCGGATGATGATCGAAAGGCAACCGTAGCACGTGCCCGGTGGCGCGTGCAAAACGCCTGCGCGTTGTCCGCCGGCGGGCGCTGTTCTGCGGCGCGCCGGCGCCAGTGGCCGCGCCGAACTTGCCGATGACGAGCATGTAAACACGTGTCGTGAAGGCCTTTGGCGCGTCGGGTCGGCGTTTTGTGGTGCGCCGCTAGCGCTGTCGAGTAACGCACCGGCCACCCCGGATCTGCAAAAAAAATCGCCAACGTAATAAAAACTCTTGACCACGCCGCACATTTTCCTTATCAATGGGCGGCGCCAAGCACTGCCATGGTGATTTCCCGGACGACGCTGCCACCGGGATTGATCGCCGTTGGCGGTGCAGCCGTCTCGGCCGCTTCGCCGGGATCCTTCGCTGCCGGCTTCGCCAGTCGACCTTTGCACTTTCAGGACAATGGAAAGAAGTGAGCATGGACAGAAGAGATTTGCATTTTCAGATCGCTGTTGTTCCTGGAGACGGAATCGGGCCGGAAGTCATGGCCGCGTGCCTGCAGGTTCTCGAGGTGCTGCAGGAGCGTTTCGGCGGCGCCAGCGTCGAGTTTCTACACATCGCTGCGGGCGCCGGCCACTACCAGAAAACGGGCATCGCCTTTTCCGACGAAAGCATGCGCGCGTGCCAGCGGGCCGATGCGATCCTGTTCGGCGCGGTCGGCCTGCCCGACGTCCGCTACCCGGACGGAACGGAAATCGCCACGCACTTCGACCTGCGCGCGGAACTGGGTCTGTACGCCGGCTTGCACCCGATCCGCAGCTATCCGCGTTTGCCGCGCCTCCTCGCCGACAAGCGCGCCAGTGCCATCGACCTGGTCGTCGTGCGCGAGCTGAGCGAAGGCCTGCTTTACTCGCGCGGTCGTGGCACCGTCGACAGTGACACGGTGGCCAGAGAAACGATGGTGATCACGCGTGACGGCAGCCGCCGGGTGTCGGAGTTTGCTTTTCGCGTCGCCAGCCGGCGTGCCACGGGCAAGCGGCGAGTCGGCAAGGTCACTTGCGTCGGCCAGGCCAACGTGCTGTCGTCGATGGCTTTTTTCCGCAAGGTCTTCGGCGAAGTCGCTGCCGGTTATCCCGCGGTCGACGCCGAGTACGGTTACGTCGACGCGATGGCAGCGAAGCTCGTCAAGTCGCCGTGGGAGTTCGACGTTCTGGTCGCCGAGAATTCTTGCGGTGGCGCATTTTCGAGCCTCGCTGCGGCGCTTGCCGGTAGTCTCTCGCTGGCGCCGACGGCCGACATCGGCGACCAGCATGCCGTCTTTCAGCCCGCGCACGGCAGCGCACCGGATATCGCCGGCCGCGACGTCGCCAACCCGGTGGCGCAGATTCTCTCGGCGGCGCTGATGCTCGACTGGCTGGCCGACCAGCACGCCGAACCGCGGCTGGCGCACGCCGCACGAATCCTGGAAAGCGCCGTCGACAAGGCGATGTCGGTGATCTACCCGATAGCTCTCGGCGGTCAGGACGGCACCAGGGCGATCACCAAAGCGGTCATCGCGCACCTCCGCAAAGCCTGATCTTCGGCACGGCTCTGGCGCTGGCGACCGCCAGCGCGTCGAGAAAACCGGGCAGGCTGCTAAAATGGCGGTCGTTTACCTGAATCAGGAGTCATTCGATGACCGCAGCAGTTACCCAAGCCGCCGATCTACTACTGCCCGCTGTAGAACGTCAAACCGGCGAGTCCCCCAAATGCGCGGTGATCTGGTTGCACGGGCTGGGCGCCGATGGGCACGACTTCGAGCCCATCGTCGACGAGTTCGATTTCGACCAGTTGCCAGCGCTGCGCTTCGTTTTCCCGCATGCGCCGATGCGCGCGGTGACGATCAATGGCGGCATGGTGATGCGCGCCTGGTACGACATCGTCTCGCCCGATTTTTCGCCGGGTCGTGAGGAAGCCACCGGCGTTCGCGAGTCGGCGCGACAAGTCGAAGCGCTAATTGCCCGCGAGAACGAGCGCGGCATTCCCGACTCACGGATCGTCCTGGCGGGTTTTTCGCAGGGCGGCGTCATTGCCCTGCATGCTGGCTTGCGGCATGGCCAGCGGCTGGCCGGCATCCTGGCGCTGTCGTGCTATCTGCCGATGGCCGATACCCTGGCTGCCGAGGCGCATGCCGCCAACCGCGACGTGCCGATCTTCATGGCGCACGGACAGAACGATGGCGTCATTCCCCACGACTTTGGCAAGCGCAGCTGCAAGCTGCTGAAGGCCGAGAAATACGCCGTCGACTGGCATACCTACGCCACCGAACACTCGGTGTGCATGGAAGAGTTGCGCGATATCGAAGCCTGGTTGCATCAAGTCCTGGCCAAAGCCTGCTGAGCGTGCTGCCGCTGCGCTATCTGGCGGGCTATCCGGAGCATCTGCAGCAGCAGGTTCGCGCGGCAATCGAGCACGGTCAGCTGGCGACGATGCTGCGCAGCCGCTATCCGGGTACGCACGCGGTACGTTGCGACAGCGCGCTGTACGACTACACGCTGGCGCTCAAGAGCCGTTTTCTGGGCAAGGTCGAAACGCCGGCCAGGGTGCTGTTCGACAGCCGCCTGCAGCTGACGGCCAATGCCCTGGGGGTCAATGGCAAGTTGCCACGCGTCCAGGGCAGCAAGATCAAGTGGAAACGCGAGATCCGCGTCGCCAGCGTTTTCAAGGAAGCGCCGCCCGAGTTCTTGCGGATGATCGTCGTGCACGAACTGGCGCACCTCAAGGAGCGCGAACACGACCGCGCTTTCTACCAGCTGTGCACGCACATGGAGCCAGCGTATCAGCAGCTCGAATTCGATCTGCGTCTCTATCTGACGCAGCGCGAGCTCGACGGCGCGTCTGGCGCCTGACGCTGGCGACATTTCCGAAGCCGCAGCGGCGCCTTTTCCGCCGCTCCGCACGCCGCGCGCTTTCCCGGACGTCGACTAAAGACTACACTCTCGGCTAATCCTTACATCCCTAGGGGGGAATGTCATGCGCCGAGTGGTCTTCAATCAGAAAGGCGGTGTGGGTAAATCGACCATTGCCTGCAACCTCGCCGCCGTCGGCGCCGCGCGCGGGCGACGGACGCTGCTGATCGACCTCGACGCGCAGGCCAATTCCTCGCGCTACCTCCTCGGTCAGGCGCTGCAGCAGCAGGACAAGACGCTCGCAAACTTCTTCGATGACCTGCTTGGCTACAAGCTTTTCCCCGAGCCGCTGGAGGCGTACATCGTCCATACGCCTTTCGCCAATCTCGACATACTGCCGTCTGATGCACGGCTCGAGGAACTGCAGTTCAAGCTCGAGTCGCGCTACAAGATGTACAAGTTGCGTGAGTCGCTCGACAAGCTGCGTGCCTACGACGACGTTTTCATCGATACGCCGCCGGCGCTGAACTTCTTCACGCGTTCGGCGCTGATCGCCGCCGATACCTGCCTGATTCCTTTCGATTGCGACGACTTCTCGCGGCAGGCGCTGTACACGCTGCTCGACAGCGTGCGCGAAATCAGGAGCGACCACAACCGCGAACTGCGCGTCGAAGGCATCGTCGTCAACCACTTCCAGGCACGCGCCAAGCTGCCGCTTCTCCTGGTCGACGAATTGCGCGCCGAGGGACTACCGATCCTCGACGCTTTCCTGTCGGCGTCGATCAAGATCCGTGAGTCGCACCATCAAGCCTTGCCGATGATCCATCTCGATCCGCGGCACAAGCTGAGCGGCGAGTTCGGCGCGCTCTACGATCTGCTGTCGAATTGAGCCGCGTGCCGGCGCCATCTGGCGGGCCGTCAGGGAATTTCTTGCTGTAGCGGTGGCTCGAGCGCGCCGACCCAGTCGCTGATCTGCCGATAGACGCGCGCATCGGTGAGCATTCGCAGGTGACCGAGCTTGCCGACGCTGGCGCACTGCACGTCGCCGTCGATGGCGTGCGCGGTGGCGCTGCCGAGCGTCACCATGCCGTCACCGAAGACGTTGCCGACGCGATAAGTGCTGTCTGCTGCCAGGCTCGAGCCGAGAAAGCGGAAAGCGATGTGCTCGTGCGCGGGATCACGGCTCGGCGCGCCAGGGCCGTGCCGGAGGTCCTTGATTCCCTGGCTGCGCGCGGCGGCGATCTTGCCGAGCGGCGCGGTGATCTTCGACACGTTCAGCGCCGTATTGGTTAGGTGACCGAGGCGCTCGACCGGCGAACCGAGGTTCGGCGAGCCGAGGCAAATCAGCATCCGCGTCGATTGCGGCCAATGCATCGCGGCCGCGGCGGCGTGCTCGCACGCCGACAGCGCGACCAGCCCGCCCATGCTGTGGGCGATCAGCAGCAGTTCGCTGGCTGGCTGCGGCCACGCCGCCAGCAGCTCTTCGAGGATGGCGGCCAGCTGCGCGCCATTGCGAACAATCGGCAGGCCGCTGTTGTAGCGCAGGTAAACCGGCGTGCACGCGAAATCGGCGTGCAGTTGCCGGCCAAAATGACATTGCGCCGTACTCGCGCGATCGTCGGCATCCCAGGAATGTTCGTCGCAACCGAGGCCGTGGACGAAAACACACAGGCGCTTGCCGGCGTCGGGGAAAGCGCCGCGCAGCGTTGCCGCGTCGAGTGCAATCGCCGCGCCGTCGACGTAAATCGCCATCGGCACCGCCAGGACGTTGTTGCTGGCCGCCAGATGATCGCCGAACGCGCCGTTCAGCGCGCTGCGCAGGCCAGTAGCGAGGCGTCCGGGTGGTTTGCCAGGTGGCCGGCCGCTGCCGCGCTTCTCGACCAGCGACGCGGCGGCGAGCAAGCCGCCACTGCCGTGGTGGATGGCGCCGTAGACGCCGGCGGCGATCGTGTCGTGGGCGCTGCGAACGAGCTGCGCCGGCGCCGACAGCAGTGGAATCCGGCTCAGGATGTCGAAATAGGTGTCGGCGATGGCGCTGTGCATTTCCTGGACGCGCCGGGCCGTTTGCTGCACGGCGGTTTTCGCGGCGTCGCTGTAGCCGGTGCGCGCTAGCGGCGCGCTGGATTTTGTCTGGTCGCCTGGCATGGCTACTTTACGCACTGTCGGGTGCTTGTGGCGGCACTCGGCGCCGATCGTCGCGGTCGTCTGCGACGTCGATCATGGGTGCAACGGCCCGGCCGTTCTGCAGCCAGGCGCGGTAAATTCGCAACGCCACTTGTGCGTCGTCGGCGGCGTAGAGCTTCTGCCGCTCACTCAGGCGTGCCGTTGCCCAGTTGCTGGTACCGATCTTCTTCGACTTCTGCAGCGTCTGCGCGAAGAAATGCGCCACCGCCACTTTGGCCCCGACCGTACCGCGATGCCCCGGGCCGCGCAGCACCTCACCAAGGTCAACGACGTTGCGCGTCTCGATTCGCAGCTTCGATTGCAGCGCTCGCCGATCATTGCCCAGGCCAAATCCGACCTTCAAGACGCGCGAAGACTCGAGAACTGCTCGCAACGCGTCGTTGCCGTGCGATCGCGAAATTGGGAACAGGTAGACGCGCGTGTCGGTAGCCAACTGCACCAAATGCGGACCCGTCGAGGCTTCGCCCTTGTGAAAGGTGGGCTTCGACTCGCTATCGAAGCCGATGGCGTCGCTGGCCAGCAATTCCTCGCCAGCCTCGCTGCACGCCGCTTCGCAATCGAGCAGGCGCACGTCGGCGAGGGCAATGCCCGGATACGCGGGAAACGCCGCGGCCCGCAGCGAGCCTCGGTTCAAGACGACATCAGTCAATTCGACACGCTACTTTCCCGGGTTTCCCCGCCGAGACCCCGGCAGCGCCTGCACGTTGCGGCGGTCGAGGAAATCAATCAATGAGCGACGCCTTCGCGACGCAGCACCTTGCGCATCGTCAGCCAGACGATGCGCATATCCAGCCAAAACGATCGCTGCTGCAGGTAGGCGACGTCGAACGCGACCTTTTCGGGCAGCGGCAACTCGTCGCGGCCATTGACCTGCGCCCAGCCGGTCAAGCCCGGCAGCAACTCGTCGATGCCGCGCTCGCTACGCAGGGCGATCAGGTCGTGCTGGTTGTAAAGCGCCGGGCGCGGCCCGACAAAGCTCATGTCGCCGGCAAGGATACTCCACAACTGCGGCAATTCGTCGAGACTCGAGCGCCGCAGGAAGGAGCCGATCGGCGTCAGAAAGCTTGCCGGATCGGCGAGCAGATGCGTCGCCACCGCCGGTGTGCCAAGCCGCATGCTACGAAATTTGGGCATCCTGAAAATGCGGTTGTGGCGGCCGACGCGATCCGACCAGTACAGGGCCGGTCCGCGAGACGTCAGCTTCACCGCCACGGCGACCAGACAAACCGGCAGCAACAGCAGCACCGCCGCCAGACACGCGAGCGACAGGTCAACGAGACGCTTGAGGAGAAAATTTTTCATGCGATACGACGATCCGGAATCCCGATTTCCATCGACGAGAAGGGAAATCGGGCGATTGCTGGGGGCGGCCCGGCACAGCAGCTGCGTGCGTGACCGGAGAGCGACTTTACCATGCCGGGGTATCGCCTATCCGCGCTTTGCCGTCGATCACGCGACACCGCAGCGCTAGGCGACCGCATTTCCGTTCCGACGGGGCTGCCGGCGACAATGAAACGCCACTGACCGGAGATCCCCGTGACGCCTGTTCTTGAATCGACACTCACCTGTCCGGCATGCGGCTACGTCAAAACCGAGCAGATGCCCACCGACGCGTGTCAGTGGTTCTACGAATGCACCGCGTGCCAGTTGCTGCTGCGGCCCAAGCCTGGCCATTGTTGCGTCTTCTGCTCCTACGGCAGCGTGCCGTGTCCGCCGATGCAACTTTCTGGCGGCGCGTGCTGTTCGCCGGACGGGGCGTAGCTGTTGGCGGCTGGCCAACAAAAAGCCCCGGTCTTTGGCCGAGGCATCGTGTCTATTTCTTGGTGGAGACAGGCGGGATCGAACCGCCGACCTTCTGATTGCGAATCTGCAGTTCTACACGTTTTTCTATGTTGAAGGGGATTCGAGAGAAGCATAAAAACTACGCGCAAACAGGTGTTTAGTGCGACTTGGCGTTGCTTGACGTTGAAGCGAATTGCTATAATTTGGCTACATGGTGGCTACATGAATTCTCCGTGTAGCCAAGACAGGAGCCAACAGCATGAACCGCGAACGCCTGACGCCCGACCGTATCCGCCGCCTGAAGCTGCCCGCCGAAGTGGCGCAAGCCTTCCTCTGGGACACCGACGCGCCGCGCCTGGCCGTTCGCGTGACTGTCGGTAGCAAGGCGTTCATCTTTGAGTCCAAGCTGAACCGGCGAACCGTCCGCACGACGATAGGCGACGTGCTCGCGTGGAATCTCGACGACGCCCGCAACGAGGCGCGCCGCCTACAGACGACGATCGACCAAGGCATGGACCCGCGCCAAGAGAAGGCCGATCGAATCGCCGCGGTAGAGGCCAAGCGGGAAGAAGCAAAGCGCATCAAAGCGCCAGCGCTGGAAGCGTGGCAGGCGTACATCGAAGCGCGCCGCGCGAGCTGGAGTGCGCGTCATCTTCTCGAACATGAAACCGTGGCCAAGGAGGGCGGCGAGCATCGCGGGCAAGGCCGCAGGCGTGGCGAGAGTGACAAAACCCTACCGGGCATCCTGCGCCCCTTGCTGGTTCTTCCACTGGAGCAGATCGACGCCGACCGCGTGCGCGCTTGGCTGAGAGACGAGGCAACGCATCGCCCGACCTACGCGCGCCTTGCGTTTGCATTGCTACGCGCCTTCCTGAACTGGTGCAGCGACCGCCCCGAGTACCGCGGCTGGGCGCACGCCGACGCGTGCCTTACCCGCATTGCCCGCGACGAACTGCCGAAGAAGAGCGCGAAGGATGATTGCTTACAGCGTGAGCAGTTGCCCGCGTGGTTCGCTGCTGTGCGCCAGATACAGAACCCGGTAATCGCTGCCTACCTGCAAACCGCCCTGCTTACTGGAGCGCGCCGGGAAGAGGTAGCGGGTATCCGGTGGGAAGATGTCGATTTCCAGTGGAAGGCCCTGACCATCAAGGACAAGGTCGACGGCGAGCGCACCATTCCGCTGACTCCCTATGCTGCCGCATTGCTGGCCGCGCTGCCGCGCCGCAATGAGTGGGTATTCTCCAGCCCTGCCGCGGCATCTGGCAGGCTGCAGGAGCCGCGCATTCAGCACAACAAAGCCCTGACCGCCGCCGGCTTGCCGGCACTCTCGCTGCACGGCCTGCGCCGCTCGTTCGGCACTCTGGCTGAGTGGGTGGAGTGCCCCGCCGGGGTGTCAGCGCAAATCATGGGGCACAAGCCGAGCGCGACCGCCGAGAAGCATTACCGCGTTCGGCCACTCGACCTGCTGCGTAAGTGGCACACGACGATAGAGGCCTGGATTCTGACCGAAGCAGGCATCGAGCAGCCCGGCGAATCCGACGCGGGTTTGCGTGTCGTGCGGAATCAATTGTAAAGCGGCGATATACAGACTAGGATTACTTCGTTCCGCCACAAAGGGCTGGAAGCGTTCTTCCGCTCTGGCACGCAAGCCGGCATACAGCCGATTCACGCCAAGCGCCTACGGGAAATGCTGGCCGCCCTGCACGCCGCCGCCGCGCCTGACGACCTGGCCCGCCCTTCCTGGCGTCTGCATGGCCTGTCCGGCAAGCTCGCCGGCTTTCATGCGATGACGGTTCAGGCGAATTGGCGGCTGGTTTTCCGGTTCGACGGAACGGACGTGGAGCTGCTCGACTACATCGACTATCAGTGAGGCCCGACACATGGACATGCACAACCCCGCGCCCCCCGGCGACCTGCTCGCCGGCTGGCTGGACGACCTCGACATGAGCGTGACTGCGTTCGCTGCACACGTGGGCATCAGCCGCGTCATGCTACTATCTCGCATCCTGCACGGACACGCCGCCATCACCGCCGATATGGACCTGCGCTTGCACGAAGCATTGGGCACGTCGCCGGGCTACTGGCTACGGCTGCAGGCACAACGCGACTTGTGGACCGCTGGTGAGCGTGCCAAGGAACGCGCCCCGGTCGCACGACTCGCCGCCTGACCGAGTTTGCCGCGCTTATCCCGACGGGAAGCAAAAACCGGGACGCTCTTGTCTCGCGGGCAAGATTCCTCAACGATAGGCCAAGCCTGAGGGAGACACCATGAACGTCGCAGTCATCACTTATGCGCACTTCTGCCAAATGCATCCAGGAGTCGGCACATGACGAACGCGCCTCGCTGGCGATTTCCGCCGATCCTTTGGCGCAAAGTCTGTGGAGCACTGGACGCGCTTAGCAGCCTAGGCCACGAAGAAACCATGGATTTGTTGGCGCGCTATCGGCGGAATCGTTGCAAGCGGATAGCGACCCAAGGTGTTCTCAATCCTCGTGCTTGGGTTGATGGACTTGAGCCGATTCCTTTTGCACACCAGCGGGCGATCGAGCGGCTGGATGAAGCCTTTGAAGAGTTGCACCACTACAGGGATGGGGGCGCCGGTGACTATAGCGCCATCGGCGTTGAGAGCGAGATCAATCGGCGCCGCGCGCAGCAACCGAGGAAGAGTAGCCACGAGCACGGGGAGATTTGCGCCTGGATGCGCCGCAAGGGGTACGAAGCCAGCGACGACAAGAGGACACTGATAGCAGATGCGGTAAGTTTTTTTGGAACCAGCGAGTCGACCGTTCGTAGGGCCATCCGCGCCGGCGGTCTTGCCCGGAAAAAGCGAACTGCTGTCACTTAGCGGCTGATGACAATTTAGGGCGCTTTAATCTGTTCGCCTACGGTGTTTCGCGTTGAAGCACCGAGGTTTTCCACCTTGGAGAACCAGCGAATGGAAAGCAACAAGACTGAAAAGTACGAACTGAGCGCCGAGCAGTTCGCCGCTTTGAATCAAGTCAAGGCACAAACGGTGCGCGCCCGGCTTTGCCGCACGGGCGCATACTTCGGCGTGGTTCCGTTGAAGCTGGCGAACGGACGGCTGGCTTGGCCTGCTGTTCAGGTGGCGAAATGAAAACGCTCCCGAACCAAACAGCATCCGAGAGCGCCCCAAGCAAGCGCCATCATAACCCGAGAAGCGCCTCCCCTCACACTTCGCTGCCGATCGTCACCGGGAAATGCGCACAGATGCTCGGAATCATCCGCGAGCAAGGCCCGGTCCCGAGCTTCGAGCTGACGGCGAACCGTGCCATCCCCAAAGCCGCGGCGCGCATTCACGGCCTGCGTGCAAGAGGGTTTAACGTCCTGACGGTGATCCTGGCGGAGTTTGAATTCCGCTGCACCGTCCGCCGCAACGTCGCCATATACTCGATGGGCACACCGGAATGGCCGGCGCCCGGCTTCCTTGAAACAAGAGGGTGTCGGTGATGCGTGACGATAGCCGCCATCAGGCTTGGCGTGTAGCGCATCAGCTCGCCTTGCTGATTCCAATCCGCCCCGCGCCAGAGAAGCGATTACTGAAATCGTCGTTGCTCGCCCTGTGGCTGCGCCTCCTGCGGGGGGTGCGCGAATGGAACTGATTGCCGCCCGCGACCTTCGGAGCGCGTTCGACATTGCCGGCATGCCCTTCCCGGATCGCGAACCGGAAGCCGGAGAACTGCTGCGATTCTCGACCAATGGCAGAAACGGCGACGCCGCCGGCTGGCTGCGAGTCTTCCCCGATGCCGATGGCGCCGCGTTCGGATGTTGGCGCTCCGACGTTTCATACACCTGGCAGAAACGCCGCGAAGGGCTGCCGCCGACTGGCGAGGAAATCGCACGACTGCGGGCCAAGGCCGAAGAATCGCGCCAGCAAGCCAAAGCAGACCGCGATGCCGGATATGCCGAGGCTGCGACTCGAGCCACAGACGAATGGAACAAGGCCCCTCCGGCCGAGCCCGCGCACGCCTACCTGAGCGCCAAGGGGATACCGGCAGACAGCTTGCGGCAGGATGCTGCCGGCCGCCTGCTCGTGCCAGTGCGCAACGGCGTCGGGGATCTGCAAAGCCTGCAAACCATCGCGCCCGATGGCACGAAACGCTTTCTACCTGGCGGACAAATGGCCGGCGGCCGTTGCTGGCTTGGCGAGCCTGACGCCGCCGGGCCGCTGGTACTGACTGAAGGGGTGGCGACCGCTGCGAGCATCCGACAGGCAACAGGCTGGCCTGTGTGCGCTGCCTTCTCTGCCGGCAATCTTCGGCGAGTTGCCGAAAGTGTTCGGTGCCAGTTCGGAAGCGCGGACATCTTCATTGCTGCGGACGACGACTGGCTGACAGAAGGCAATCCCGGGTTGACCAAGGCGACCGAGGCCGCCGAGGCCGTTAAGGGCAAGCTGATCGTTCCTGACTTCGGCGCCGATCGGCCAGAATGTGCGACCGACTTCAACGACCTGGCGAGATTGGCGGGAGAAGAGGCCGTGCGCCGCGCCCTCCTGGCTGGCACTTGGCCGGGCAACGGACTTGACATTGCCACCTGCCTGGCGACGCCTGCGCCGCCTGTACGCTGGTTCATCACCGAGCGAATGCCGGCCGGCCGTGCCGGGTTGCTGGCGGCTGTCGGGGGCAGTTCAAAGACTCGTCTGCTTTTTCACCTGGCCATCGGCGCCTGTATCGGGCGGCTGCCGTGGGCCTGGGAAGTCGCCAGAACGGGCCGCGCTGCGTTGCTGCTGGCTGAAGACACCGCCGCCGATGCTCACCATGCTCTGAGCACTATCGGACGCTTGCTGAGCGATAGCGAGCGGAAATTGCTCGCCGAGCGCCTGACCGTCTACGCGATGGCCGGCAAGGATGCGCGCCTGCTGCACTTGGCCGCCGGTGGCGTACTGATCCCGACGAAGAACGCCGCCGATTTGATGCGCCGATTGAGGATGACGCCGGACCTTGTTTTCATTGGGCTTGACCCTGCGCTAGCGCTTACCGAGGGCGACGAACTGAGCCCGGCGCACCAAAGGCGACTTGGAGAGCTTGTCGACCGGCTCGCAATCGACACTGGCGCTACCGTGCTTGTCTCGGCGCACGCCGCCAAGGGTAGCCAATCACTTGACGAACCGGGGAGCCACACGGCCCGCGGATCGGGCGCGCTGACCGATTGCGTGCGCTTTGAATACGTCCTGCGCACGATGACGGCGCAAGAGGCGAGGCAGTTCGGCATTACCGACATTGCAGAACGCAAGGCGCACGTTCAACTGCTGGCCACCAAGGGCAACGCCCTGCCGCCGTCATCGTTCGCGCCTCTGTGGCTGCGGAGAGGCATCGGCGGTGCCCTGGAGCTTGCCGAGCTTGAGCGACAGGAAGCAGGCGCCGTTGGCCGGCGAGAACTTGCCGCCCTGCAAATCCTGCGCGATCTGTGCCGGGAAGCGACACCTGCACTCAAGGACTGGCGCGAGGCTTGCGCCGCTGCCGGCCTGCTAACCGGCAACGCACCGCGCGCGCGCGAATCTTCAATGGAACGGATGCGTGATGCTCTGCTGGACGGTGGGCTGATTGTGGCGGGCGTCTGTCGTGGGTTCTTCACGCCAGTTGAGGACGAAAAATGAGCGCTTTTCTCCCCTCCCTTGCCCGCAAACCCCAAGCCCGCCCGCACCCTAAAGGGTGTGCGGGCATGGCGGGCAGGGGTTTTGCCGGAAATGCGGGCGATTTGCGGGCTTATTGCGGGCATGGTGCGGGCAGCGCGTTTTCCGGTGCTTTTAGGCCAGAAGAACGCCCCCTCTCTCGCACGCACGACGGTAGGCCATGACTGCCGACCTATTCGGGTTCGAGTCGCAGACGACCAGGCGCACCAACAACAGGCCCGAGGCCGCCGCGCTGGCCGAAGTGCTCAGAGTGCTGCGGCATCACCCCGCTGTCGCCTGGGTGGAGCGCCAGAATTCCGGGGTGGCGCGGATGGGCGGCCGGTTCGTGCGGTTCGGGTGGCCTGGCTGCTCAGACCTGATCGGCATGCTGCAGGACGGCCGATTGCTGGCGGTAGAGTGCAAAGCGCCAGCCGGGAAGGTGCGAGCAGAGCAGGCTGAGTTTCTTGCTCTGGTGCGCCGGTTCGGTGGCGTGGCCTTCGTGGCGAGAGATTGCCGCGACGTGCTGCGGGAACTACCCGGGATCGGCGGTGGATCGACAGTGCACCGCAACGCGCCGGCAACGCTGGCGAAGGGCTGACCGTGGGATACCTCGAGCAACGGAAATTCGGGGAGCTGGAAAGAAGCCATGCGGCCGAATCGCTCGATGCGATCACCGGGCAGACGCCAGCACCGATCCCCGCCGACCAGGAAGCCGCTATCGTCCGCTGGCTGGCAGCGATCGGCGAAACCGACCAGGCGATCATTGCCGACGTACTGACCACGTGCGGGCACGACGAGGGCGCGCGGGCGTACTGCCTTGGCCGGGCGGGGTACGCGGCAGCAGATGACCTCGACGACCGGCGGAGCTGCCGCAAGTGCCGCAACCTGCGGGCGGGCGCGTGCACCGTTGCCAAGCCAGGCAGTGCGGTATCGGCGACACGCGGTTACCGGCCGGCGGCGCCGGAAATGCTGCGGCGCTGCGACGGGTATGCGACATGAACGAATCGACACCCGAGAAGCGGCGGCGCTGGCGCGAGTATCACGAACTGTGCTCGGCTGTTCATCGGCTATGGCAAGAGCGTGACTATCGGCATCCTCTGCCACCTTGCCCCGCGTTCCCCGCCGACCTGATTGGCCTGGCCTGCGGCGCGAAGACGCGAGCCGGAACACCCTGCAAGATCACGGCGCTGTACTCGGGCGGGCGCTGCAAGTGGCACGGCGGCTGCTCGACCGGTCCGAAGACGGAGGCCGGCAAAGAGCAGTCACGCATCAACGGCAGGAAGGGCGGCAGGCCAAAGAGGCAAAAACCGGAGTCGTAGGAGGGAAGGTGGAAGGAAGGTTTCAGTCATCGGCAGCCGGCGGCCAAGAAATCCGAAGTCATAGATGGGCAAGGTAGCAGCAAGGTCACACCCCAAGTTGACCCCAAGGTTCAGTCGTCAGCATGGCGACCGTGGAAACCGAAGCCTAACGCTTGAAGAAACCTGACCAACATTGCCCGGGGCGCTTTTCGTTCGCTGTGGCGCGTTTCTGTGGCCTTGGCGCGGCATCGCCGACTGAAATAACAGGAGGGATTCAGGATGGTTTGGACAAAAGGGCAGAGCGGCAACCCAGCGGGGAAGCCTGCGGGGACCAGGAACAAGTCGACGCGCATGGTGCTTGCCATCATGGAGCGCGGCGCGAAGGAAATCACCGAGGCCGTCGTCAAGCTGGCCAAGGAGGGCGATCTATCCGCGGCGCGATTGGTGATTGAGCGATTATTGCCGCCGGCCAAAGATCGCCCGGTCTTCGTGGCGCTGCCGGACACCGACACTGCCGCCGGCATCGCCCAGGCTCAGGCCGTCATTTTGCGGGCCGTTGCTGCCGGCGAGCTGCTACCAGCCGAGGCCGCGACCCTGGCCGGTATCGTCGAGGGCTACCGCAAGGCGCTGGAGACGCAAGAGCTTGAACAACGCATCGCCGCACTGGGGACGAAATGACCGCGATAGAACGAAAGGTGGCTGCCCTGGAAGCACGCCACGCCAGCCAGGCCGAGGCACACGGCGGCATTGCTCCGCGGGAGCACGTCACCAAGGAGGACGGCACGCGGTGGGTGCGCATCACCTATGGCGACTCCGTGTACGAGCTACCAGACAACGGGGGTGACCCTGTGGACGAAATGTTCCGTCGTGTTGAAGGCGGGGAGCCGAAGCCGGACGATCTGACAGCCAGCGCGGATGAGCTGTGGGACCTCTTAAAGCACGTGAACGACAGCGTGTGATGGTTGCGGCGGGGCGCCGGCGCCCGCTATCGCGCCTTTTTATAGACCGCAACAACTGATCGCTGGCCCGCGTGATGCCTGCGCCGATCCGGCGCCGGCGACGCATGTCGGGCTTTGCGGCAAATGATGGCCCGGCACCGCCGTGGGACTGGCGGAAGGGGGAACGCTGATGCAGCCGAAGCAATTTCCGGAGACGCTCGACGAAGCGGTCGGCGTGGTGATCGCCGCCCTGTCGGATGACGAGAAGGCTAGAATGGCTACCGTGGCGCAATTTGCGCCCGCGGCCTGGGGAAGTGGGCTCGGAACAAGCTTGGGCTGTGGACGAGGAACAGCGACCTGATGCGGGCAATAGGAGTTGGTGATCAGTCGATGTGCCGGCACGACGCGCCGATGGTGAACACCGGGGATTTCTGGAATTGATTGCGGAAGATGGTGCCGAAGGTGCATTGATGGGAGGCTTGCGGCTATCAAAAGTCAGTCGCGCCGCGGCACATCGCGTCCAGGGCGACGGCCGGGAGCCGTTTGTTGTTTCAACGAATGGTTTTAACGTGTTCTTCCGAATTTTTCTGAGAGAGGGGTTGCCGTGTACATCTATCGAACCAAGGTTGGCGTCTTCTCAATCGTTCAGAACAACGGCCGCTGGCATGCCATGTTCATGGATGAAAACCTGGGTAGCTACATCTCTGCGCAGCACGCTGCAGACGATTTGGCTGGCGGCCATACGTTCACCCCGCCCGGTGGGTACGACACATCGACGCTCGGCATTCCAGAAGACATTGGGGAGTGGGAGCGCGTCAGGTAATAGATGTCGTTTCGAAGAACTCTAGGGCGACCCGAAATCCAGGCTGCCCGATCCGATCAGAGTCGCAGGCTGCAAGTCCCAAGGACCTGAGACCTAGCTCGCGAGGTGCCGCGTCGGAAGATGTTCTGGTACGGCATTGAACCAAGGGACATGCGCAGCGGAGCCTGTTGCGGTGAGGCTTCCAGCGTTCCGAGCGACGCCTAGTCACGGAGACGGCTCCGACGTTACGCAGGGTAACGCGGGGGCCCTAATTGTTAATAGTGTTTTTTAAAACATAAAGGAGGCGGGGGAGTGGTGGTGTGAACAAAAAAATGGTTGGGGCGGGTTGGGGGGGGGGAAGCGGGGGCGTGTAGGTGTTATGGGGGTGGAGGAGAAAACAAGGAAAAAAAAAAAAGAACTAATGAAAACAACAAAGAAAAATTGGTTTTGTAGGATGTTTTGTGTTTGTGTTAAAGAACAAAACGAAGTAGGCCTTCATGTGATGTGCTCCTCTAGGGTGAAATTGGGCTCACTATTCGCTTGATTTGTCTCGCGCTCGACACAGATTGTGATCGCAGGTCTTCTCTATCGTGCCTGCTACAACAATCAGCGACGGGCCTCCTATTGTCTATATTGGGCATCGTTCTCGCGGGCGCTGGCGCTTCTACTGGGCTCGTAACCTGTTTGCAATTGAAGCGTTCGCGGTGTTCCGAGATGTCACTTGAGGCCGCTTCGACATGATCATGAACTAAGGCATATGAAAAATGGCCCAAGGAGAGGCTCCAGAGTCAGTACGAGTATGTACAGTCGACGGCGCATGGCGCTCCCGGGCAAGGTTGATTCTTGACTGCCCGACCGAACGGGTTGGGGAGCGGATAACAGAGCCAGCACCGCACCGGGACGAGCCTGACTTTACCGACGAGGAAATCGAAAAAATGCAGAGCTTCGGGCCACGTGGACTAGGGAGCCTCATGGCTGACGTTCGTCGTTTGCCGCGCCCCGGGGCCTAGTGATGAAGCCCAAGCCATCCATCAACACGGACTGGCACGATAAAGCTGCGCCAGCCGGGTAATTCTAACCCTGAACGTCTGCTCTCAACCAACACGAAGGTGGCCTTTGTGTCGTAGGCCGCCATTCTCCAGCACCAAGTTGACCCGAAGGCGCAGTAATGAAGACGCGCTTTCCGCCGGCCGTTGCGCGACCGTAACTCAGGCAGGATTTCGCAGGATGATTAGTCCATTCTTTGCTAGATCATATAGCCTGCTACGCGCGCTGCGCCAAGCCTGTTTCTGTCTTCCAGGCAGCAAAAAGAAGACGTCACCGTGGCTGGAATCGGCTTCTGTTGCAGTGTCATACACTCCAAAGAGCCGGCGCACTGATTCTGGTTCGTGTCCGTGCAGTAGTAACCTAATGTCAGACGTTTTGAAGACGGTGTAGGCAACCATCCTTCTCTTCTCCGCTGTCGGTTGCCTCCCCAATGCGGACGCGTCTTTGGCCTTGCTGTGGTTGACCATCGCTACACGGGAAAACGCCAACCTTAGCGCGTCATCGACAGTGATATACGACATTCTGTTGACGGACATCCCTCGAATCTTTGCGTCGTCGAAGGCCGTCGGCACGATTTCGCCGTTCTGGAAGTGTACTGGTTGATCGAACGCGCGAAACAATAGTTCCGCGTCGCTAATTGGCCCTGGCGAGCAAGCGCTTACGCTTACTCTTTCACCGTTCAGTTGCCGAGTCTCTGTTAGCGCCTGAAGGCTTTCGGCCAGTTGTTCAGCAGTAGAAGTGGTGGCAGTCTCGAAAACGGTGAGCGCCATCGCGATTTAACACGCGACTCACGCAGCCGTCACGAGCAGGTGTGGTGCCAGAACGGCGAGGATCCGTTCTTGTTCCGGAAGCTGGCGAAACTCTGGCTCAAGGCTTTCCGCGAAGTACTCTTTGCCATCCTTGTCGCGGACGAAAAACGAGCCGATACCTTCGGCGTCGAAACTGATATCGGCATACCCGGTGGGCAGGCTCCAGTAGAACTCCATCTCGCCGAGTTCGGTCATCATCGGCGTAGGCAGTGCGATTCCGGGAGGTATTGAGTCGAGGAACACCCTTGCTGCATTCACCGCTGCGGCGCTTGGCGCTACACTTCCTTCGCCGTTCCAACCATCATGAATAGCGGCAAACTGCTCAATCAATCGTTGAAGTAGCTCTCGTTTGCCATGCACGCCGGACAAGGAACCCAACTGCAGGCACATCTCCGTCACGGCTGGTGTACGTTGAAGCAGAGCATGCTCCGTGTCCTGACGGCTGACCAATGGTGTTCGCTCGTAGCTGTCCACGTAGCGCTCGTACTCTGGACGCGCGGTAGCCAACCCGTACGCAACGGCCGGCATTGCGAGAATCGTAGTAATCTGAGCAAGCACGTATGTCTCCCTAATCAGCTCGAAAGCAAGTTGATTCTACGCAGTACCTCATCGCTGAAGAGGTCTGCCAGGATCGTCTTGTTGTCGTCATGAAACCTGTCGAGAACCTGTGAAATCGGGTCGTCGTCTGAAAGAGGCTGTTTCACCCAGATTGGGTTTGCAAAGCTGGCGCGGTGTGCGACCAATGCTTGCACAGATTCTAATGCGTTGACCATCGATCGGCTGACGTTAACGTTATCCAGTTGCTTGAAATTGCATGGTGATACCTGATCACAAAAATACCCGTGATGCGAATGCCATAGGTTCTGTATGCTGAAGACGTGTGGAGGTAGCCAAGTGGTATCTTGCTTGAACACCTCAGTCATGATCAGCTCGTCGGGTGGAGCCTTCCAGAGAAATACATCATTGAACTGCAATGTCAGGTGCAAGATTGGCACTGTCGTCCCGACCAATGGAAGCAAGACGTTCAAGTACTCTCGGATATCGTGCTTGGCCTTCGCCCAGCGAGTGTAGTCATCTATCTGGATGATGCAATTTTCGCGTGTCAGCATAACGCTGCGTGCCTCACCACCGGTAGGTGAGGGGCGGCTGGCCTTGAATCCCCCCACCACTTGTGATGAGTGCGAAGCCGCTTTCCCGGGAACCATCTGAAGTTCAAAGACGTTGAGTATCTCGCTCGCGCCAAGGCCGAGTTCGGCGAGCTTCGGTAGAGCCACACTCTGTAGTTGCTGCAGGTGGTCGGCCGCAAGATGCCCGGAACCGCCAGGCGCTGCCCATTCGACGACGACGACAGCGCTTTGGATAGCGTGGTCCCCAGCGAATGGAAATAGGTGCTTGAGACTCATGTTGCCTGACCGATAGGAAATCGAATGGTTCGTTGAGCAGTATACGGGCGTGTACGAACTGGCGTCAATCGACGAAATTCGCAATGCTCATCGTCGTTTCCGTCATGTGGTTCACACACTTCTCCTTGGTACCTATCCTTTGGGTCACCATCTGCGGTGGCTCGGGACCCGGCCGATTGAGCCGTGGCCCGGTCCTTGCCACCGCCGTGGCGGGCTCACCGTCAAGCCGATACCCGCAGCGCTCCACCCGCGAGCTTCCTGGACATCCGATCAGCACAAGCGTGCACGATCTCGGCCAGTAGCTCTCCCTCGATCATAAACCCCGGATCTCGTATCAGCGCCGGCTGTTCGTCCATCGTCAGCAAGAGTTCGTCGGGGCTGACTCGCGGGCGGCATAGTCGGAGATGATCACCCAGCGGTGGCTGACGGTCGCCGAGGCTGCGCTGACTTTCATCGAGGGCGTGGCGTGAGCGCTCCAGGCAATCCCCATTTGCAGGCCGCCCGGTCCGGGCGTATGATTTCGATGTCGCTGCACATCAGCGATGCGAGATTGGCGTCTCGGAGCTATGGCGGACAAACCGCCTGCAGTGCGGTATTTTTTTGTCCGTTGCATGCTGTCCAAGTTTTGGGCGGCCGTGCGGGGCAGCTTCGGCTGCGCCGGTTCCATAGCCCGGTACGCCAACCCGCACGGCCTGCCCTCCTCGATTGGCGTCGGGGAAGGCGGAACGAAGACCCGTTGCTATGGAGTTTCACCATGCCCAATATCCCCGGCGCCGACGCGCGCCAATCCCGCACGCTGCAAAGTCTCAACCGCTTCACTCCTGACGGAATCACTGCCCTGGCCGTTGTCGGGCTGGTACTGCTCGACGCGATCAACAAGGCGCACCTTGCCGTCAACGAGGCCCGGCTATCGCACGATCTGGCCTTGGCCTACCGGCGCATGCTCGACGACCTGTACGACGTCCAGGACGCGCTGCACGGCGACGCAAGCAAGCTGCCGGCCGCCCTGGCGGCATTCCTCGATACGGCGGAGGCGTGCCATGAATGAGCAGACACAAACCAGTCGCCCGGCTATCGACTCTTCCGTCTACGGCTTTGCCCCTGGCGCGACGGCTGACGACGTTCGAGAATTGATCGAGAAGAAGCTGGCGCACCTTGACGCAATGCTGCTGATGACATGGGGTGTCGGCGGCGAGACGTTCGGGCGCGTGCTCGACGCGTCGGCCCAAGACAATTACTTGTGGGCGTGCAGCGAACTGGCCACCGAGATACGAGAACTGTTTGGCTTGCAGGGGGTGATGCGATGAGAGCCGACGCCCACGTACAAGCCGAATGCGAGCCGAAGCCCTACTTCGCCACTGCCGGAAACGCTGCGCAGTTCTTCGTCGTCAGCGAGGACATCACGACCGAATGCGCACTTGAAGGGGCTTCGATGTTTTGTCGTCAGCCGCCAGCCTGGGCAGCAACTCGGACGCGCTGGACGATGGCGCCCGGTGGGCGATCGTTCACCTCGTTGAATGGCCAAGGCGCTTGTCGACACCGTCGTCTGTCCGCGCCGGCGTGAAACCGGTCCGCACTGGACGGTTTGAAACTGGAGTCCCGCCATGGCGTTCCCAGACAAAGAAAATCGCGCGCTTTCAGTGCGTTACCTCGCCTTGACATGTTGGCCAATCAGGTCTCGCTCCGACGCTCCGCTGGTTGTTCCACGGCCTCCAAAAGAACACCGAAGAAGGGCCACACAGCGAAGGAAGATACAAGATTTCCAATTTGCATAGCCAAAGAAGATCCAGTTTCACGTCGTCACGTTTGAGCCGGTTTCAGAATGGCCGCGACAGTCGTCAATGCTCAGATGGAAAGCCGTAGGGTGTAGCGACGTGGCAGCAGACCATGCACAGCCCTGGCCTCGCCGGGTTTTTCTGTGGTGCGGCTTGCTTCTGTGGGCTGGATGCGCCCTTCGGCCGGTTAGTTCTGGAAACCCGTCCGGGTATCGTGGCGCGCACAGCCGCAAAACTCCGACAACGGTATGGCGTGGCAAATCTCCGAAGTCGACGCGCTCAAAACTGCCGCCCTTCTTTCCTCGTGCGCCTAGCCAACCGTAGCGCTACGAGGCCGAGGCTGAAAAGAGCGAGGCTGGCGGGTTCGGGGACGGGAGCCAGCAAAAAGGCGTGCTCCTGTCCGGTGATGCTGTTGCGGGCGACGCCAGTAATCCAGCCACTGTCGTTGATGCCGTGACCCTCCGTCAACACCCAGCCTGAGCCGACAGTCGCAGCGTCAAGGAAGCTGTTCAGGTCAGTCGCTGCGCCTTCCTTCCAAAGGGCGGCGTGAGCAACCACGTCGCCTCCGATGAAGGAAGACCCAACAACCTGCCGCGAGTTGTTAATTCCAAAAGCATAGCTAATCCTTCCACCCAGGGTGCCGAGGTCAGTGGCCACAATGCCGTTCCAAATCGTGGCGTGTTGATCGCCGCCAGCGGTGTAGGCACCTCCAACGATTTGGCCGGAATCGTTAATTCCGTATGCACTGCTGTAATTTCCACCCAGGGTGCCGAGATCGGTGGCTGTGGTGCCGTTCCAAAGCGTGGCGCGCTGATCGCCGCCAGCGGTGTGGGCCCTCCCAACGACTTGCCCGGAGTTGTTAATTCCAAAAGCATAGCTAGATGTTCCGCCGAGGGTGCCAAGGTCGACCACCGCCGTACCGTACCAGACCGTGGCGTGCGCAGCCGCGTCACCCGCGGTGTGCCCAAACCCTACGACTTGTCCCGAGTCGTTGATTCCGTATGCGAGACTGTAAGTTCCACCCAGGGTGCCGAGGTCGGTCACGACCGTACCGTTCCAGACGGTGGCGTGGTAACCCTCACCAACCGCGGTTGTGTAGCTCCACCCCGCGACCTGCCCGGAGTTGTTGATGCCAACCCCAAAGCTAGACATTCCGCCTAGGGTGCCGAGATCAGTGGCTGTGGTGCCGTTCCAAAGCGTGGCACGCTGATCGCCGCCAGCGGTGTAGCTACTCCCAATAACTTTTCCTGCGTTGTTGATTCCAGAGCCATAGCTAGAGGTTCCCCCCAGCGTGCCTAGATCGGTAAAGGTGTAGCTGGCTGCGCTCACGCTGGTACTGGCTGAATATACGGCGGCTGCCGATAGGAGCAGCGCTACGGAGCGCAAACGACGGAAACGCGTACACATTGCTTAACCCCCCCTCTTGGTCTGAGCGAGAGTGCTGCTCCAATGACCCGGCACCGCGCCAAGTTTTCCTTTGGCGGGATTGATTCGGATTGCTCGAATCTGGCTACATGGTGGCTACACGGGCGCCAGACAGCAAAATCCCGACCTTGTGAGCCGGGCTAAGTGTTTGAATTACTTGGTGGAGACAGGCGGGATCGAACCGCCGACCTTCTGATTGCGAACCAGACGCTCTCCCAGCTGAGCTATGCCCCCGAACCCGCACGGATTCTACGTGTCGCGATTTGGCGCGTCAATCCCGGGAGTTGCCCGAGGATCGCGCGCCGTCGCCGCGACGGCAGAGGCGCGTCGTGTTTCTTCTTATTTCTTCTTCGCCTTGCTGCCTGCCGGGACGACGGAAACGGCCAGCGCCTGGGCATACACACCCTCGACCTGGTCACCCTTGTTGATCAGCTTCAGCTGTTCCGGGTCCTTGATCTTCAGCTTGACGGTCTTGGTGGCGCCGCGCAGTGTAATCACCTGCTTCTTGCGGTCGACGGCGGTCACGTCGGCGATGAAGGCGACTTCGTTAACGACCTGGGCGGCGGGCTTTTCACCCGGCTTTGCGGAGCCTCCCGAGGTGCTTTCGACACGCTCGCGAAGTGCTTTTCCGTCCTTGACCAGGGTAATGTCAAGCCCCTGCGTGTAGCTGGCGATGACCTGGTCGCCGACCTTGATCTGGGCGAAGTTCTTGACGGCGTCGCTGGCGATGATCGCCATTTTTTCGCCCTTGTCGTCGCGCAGGACAAGGCCGCGCGACGCCGGATCGATGGCCTCGACGACCAGGGTCACCTGAGCTTCGACGACGCCGGCAAAGTGGCCCGGTCCGACTGCGGTCAGCGCTTCGGCGGTAGCGGGCTGTTGCGCCGCTGCGGCCAACGGCAGAAGGGCAAGGGCGGCGGTGAGGATAGCGGTGCGGATACGCATGGGCAGGACTCCTATAGGGTGATGGACTGCCAAGAGGCAGGGTCAAGCGTCCGCGATGGACGCGGCTGGCTGGCTAGCTCTTGCCGGCAACTTTGCTCTTGAACGTTGCGCCGGCGGCGAACTTCGGGACGACCGTCTCGGGGATCTGAATCTTGTCGCCTGTTTTCGGGTTCTTTCCTTCGCGTGCCGCACGCGCGCTGGCCTTGAAGGAGCCAAAACCAACCAGGGTTACCGCTTCACCCTTGGCTACCGTTTCGACGATCGTGTCGATAACGGCATCAAGCGCCTTTGCGGAGCCTGCTTTGGAGAGCTCGGCGCGCTCGGCGATAGCGTCGATCATTTCGGACTTGTTCATATTGTCTCCTTTGGTGGTTAAAACCGTCTTTGCTGCTAGTACGGAAATTTACGCGGCGGCCGGTGAACGGGGCGCCAAAGGCTGCAATTCTGGCATGGTTTCGACGCCCGCCAAACAAGTTTTTTCGGCTTCGGCAGTTCGCAGATGCGCAGCCAGCGGCTTGTCGGCACGCGTCCAGTGGCCCAGGGCGGCGGCTCAATCGCCGCTTGCCGAAGCGCTGGCGGCGATTGTAACGGCATTTTCGGCGCGGGCCAGGAGGGCCGCCAGGAAGCGGCCGCTGTGGCTGCCGGCGAGTTGTGCGATCTGCTCCGGCGTGCCGGCGGCGAGAATCCGGCCGCCGCCAGCGCCGCCTTCCGGGCCGAGGTCGAGCAGCCAGTCGGCGGTCTTGATAACGTCCAGATTGTGTTCGATGACGACCACCGTATTGCCGTGGTCGACCAGCCGGTGCAGTACCGCCAGCAGCATCTCGATATCCTGGAAATGCAGGCCGGTGGTCGGCTCGTCGAGGATGTAGAGCGTTCGGCCGGTATCGCGCTTCGATAGTTCGAGCGCCAGCTTGACGCGCTGCGCCTCGCCGCCCGAGAGCGTGGTTGCCGATTGGCCAAGCGTGATGTAGCTCAGACCGACATCGACCAGCGTCTGCAGTTTGCGGGCGATCACCGGCACGGCGTCGAAGAATTCGCGCGCGACCTCGACGGTCATCTGCAGAACCTGGTGAATGTTGCTGCCCTTGTAGTGGATTTCGAGCGTCTCGCGGTTGTAGCGCTTGCCGTGACAAACGTCGCAGGGTACGTAGATGTCGGGCAGGAAGTGCATTTCGACCTTGATCACGCCGTCGCCCTGGCAGGCTTCGCAGCGTCCACCCTTGACGTTGAACGAGAAGCGTCCGGGGCCGTAGCCGCGCGCGCGGGCTTCCGGAATTCCCGAAAACAGTTCGCGGATCGGCGTCAGCAGGCCGGTGTAGGTGGCCGGGTTCGAGCGCGGCGTGCGGCCGATCGGGCTCTGGTCGACGTTGATCACCTTGTCGAAGTGATCGAGGCCGACGATGCGATCGTGTTCCGCCGGCTCGGCGCTGGACCCGTACAGGTGCCTGGCCGCGGCGGCATACAGCGTGTCGTTGATCAGCGTCGACTTGCCCGAGCCGGAAACGCCGGTGATGCAGGTAAACAGGCCGACCGGAATGTCGGCGGTGACGTCCTGCAAGTTGTTGCCGCGCGCGCCGACGATCTGCAGCAGTCGTTCGGGGTCGGCCCGGCGTCGCTGTGCGCGCAGTGCGATCCGCCGGCGGCCGGCGAGGTAGTCGCCAGTGAGCGAAGCCGGGTTGGCGACGATCTCGGCCGGCGTCCCCGCGGCGACGACGAAGCCGCCATGGACGCCGGCGCCCGGGCCGATGTCGACGACGTAATCGGCGCCGCGAATCGCTTCCTCGTCATGTTCGACGACGATCACGGTATTGCCGATGTCACGCAACTGTTGCAGCGTCTTCAACAGGCGTTCGTTGTCGCGCTGATGCAGGCCGATCGACGGTTCGTCGAGGACGTACATCACGCCGGTCAGTTGCGAACCGATCTGCGAAGCAAGCCGGATGCGTTGCGCTTCGCCGCCGGACAGCGTTTCTGCCGAGCGGTCCAGCGACAGGTATTCGAGGCCGACGTTGATCAGGAACTGCAGCCGGCTGACGATCTCCTTGAGCACCTTCTCGGCGACCTGCGCCTTGTTGCCGGGCAGCTTCAGTGCCAGGAAGTAGTCGCGTGCCTCGGTCAGCGGCATGCGGCTGAGTTCGTGCAGCGTGCGCGCGTTCGCCCGCACGCCGACGCGCACGTTGCGTGCCTCCTCGCGCAGGCGGCTGCCGTGGCAAGACGGACACGTCTGGTTGCTGATCAGCCGCGCCAGTTCTTCGCGAACTGCTTGCGAGTCGGTCTCCTTGTAGCGGCGCTCGAGATTGACGACGATGCCTTCGAAGCTGTGCTGCCGGACGCTGCGGCGTCCGCGCTCGTTGAGATACTCGAACGGCAACTGCTCGCGACCGGAACCGTAGAGGACGATCTGCTGAATGTTCTCGGGCAGGTCGGCAAACGGTGTTTCGACGTCGAAACCGTAGTGCGCCGCCAGCGAGCAGAGCATCTGGAAATAGAAGGGGTTGCGCCGGTCCCAGGCGCGGATCGCACCGCTGGCCAGTGACAGTTCCGGATGGCCGACGATGCGCTTCGGGTCGAAGAATTGAATGACGCCGAGGCCGTCGCATTTCTGGCACGCGCCGAGCGGGCTGTTGAACGAGAATATTCGCGGTTCGAGTTCGGGCAGCGAATACGAGCACACCGGGCAGGCAAAGCGCGCCGAGAAGAAGTGCTCGCGTTGGCTATCCATCTCGTAGGCGATGGCGCGGCCGTCGGCGTGGCGCAGCGCCGTTTCGAATGACTCGGCAAGCCGCTGGCGGCTGTCGGCACGCACCTTCAGGCGGTCGACGACGACGTCAACAGTATGTTTGCGCGTCTTGGCGAGCTTCGGCAGCGCGTCGATCTCGTAGATCTGGCCGTCCACGCGCAGGCGCGCGAAACCCTGCGCGCGCAACTCGGCAAAGAGCTCGAGCTGTTCGCCCTTGCGGTCGGCGACTACCGGCGCCAGGATCATCAGCCGGCTGTCCTCGCTCAAGGCGAGAACGTGGTCGACCATTTGCGAAACAGTTTGCGATTCGAGCGCCTGCAAGTGCTCGGCGCAGTAAGGAGTGCCGGCGCGGGCGAACAGCAGGCGCAGGTAGTCGTGGATTTCGGTGACCGTTCCGACGGTCGAGCGGGGGTTGTGGCTGGTCGCTTTCTGCTCGATCGAAATCGCCGGCGACAGGCCTTCGATCAGGTCGACGTCGGGCTTCTCGATGCGTTGCAGGAACTGTCTTGCGTACGCCGACAGCGACTCGACGTAGCGGCGCTGCCCTTCGGCGTAAAGCGTGTCGAAGGCCAGCGACGACTTGCCGGAACCCGAAAGACCGGTGATCACGATCAGCCGATTGCGCGGCAGGTCGAGATTGATGTTCTTCAGGTTGTGCGTACGCGCACCGCGGATCCGTATTTCTCTAATCTCGTCCATTGGTTGCCAGCCTGAGGGGCTTGAGCAAACCTGCTAATATACGCAATTCCGCAGTCGGCACCAACGCTCATGACAATTCGAGACACTTCCGATCATGATGGTCATGACTGTTTCCCGCCACTTGCCCCCTGAATTCCCCGTCGCATCCCGGCCCTTCTCCCACAGCGGCGAGAAGGAAGCTTCGTGAATCGCAGACGCGACTTTCACATTAAATCCCCGAATCGCCAATCCCATATGTCCGCGCCTACCATTGACCGCATGAACAGCCAGGAGAAGCGCGCCGGTATCAGCCTGGCAGCGGTCTTCGCCTTGCGTATGCTCGGCCTGTTCCTGATCCTGCCGGTGTTTGCCATCTACGCGCAAGACTTGCCCTCCGGCCACGACATCGCGCTGGTCGGCATGGCGCTCGGCGCCTATGGCCTGACGCAGTCCTTCCTGCAGATCGCCTACGGTGCCGCTTCCGATCGCTTCGGGCGCAAGCCGGTAATTGTCTTCGGGCTCATTCTCTTCGCCGTCGGCAGTTTCGTCGCCGCTTCGGCTGGCGACATTTACGGTGTGATCGCCGGGCGCGTCCTGCAGGGCGCTGGCGCGATCTCGGCGGCAGTCACCGCGCTGGCCGCCGACCTCACCCGCGAGCAGCATCTGACCAAGGTGATGGCGCTGATCGGCTCGTCGATCGGCATGGTCTTTGCGGTGTCCATGGTCGCCGCGCCGCTACTCTTTGTCAGCATCGGCATGCCCGGAATCTTCGTGCTGACCGGTGTCCTGGCCCTGCTGGCGATCTTCGTCGTCCTCAAGGTGGTGCCGGTCGCGCCGACGGTACCGCGCCAGCCGACCTGGCCAAGCTTTGTCGAAGTCCTCACCAATCGCCAGTTGCTGCGCCTGAACTTCGGTGTCTTTGCGCTGCACCTGATGCTCACCGCGATGTGGGTGTTGCTGCCATCACAGCTGATCAGCACCGGTGGCTTGCCGGTCGCCGAACACTGGAAGCTCTATCTGCCGGCGCTGCTGCTGTCGTTCGTGGTCATGGTCCCGGCGATCATCGCCGCCGAGCGCTACGGGCGCATGAAACTGGTGTTCAACGCCGCGGTGGCGCTGCTGCTCGTCGTGCAGATTGGTTTCGGCCTGTTGTCGAGCAGTATTTACTGGCTGGCCTTGTGGCTGACGCTCTTTTTCATCGCCTTCAACATCCTCGAAGCGACGCAGCCGTCGCTGATTGCGCGAATCGCACCCGCACACGCCAAGGGCGCCGCGCTCGGCGTATACAACACCACGCAGGCGCTCGGCCTGTTTGCCGGCGGCGTCCTTGGCGGCGCGCTATCCAAGTACGTCGGTCCGGGCGCCGTGTGGGGCTGCGGCGCGCTGCTGAGCGTCATCTGGCTGTCGCTGTCGACGACCATGATCATGCCGGCGCTACGCCGTCGGCAAGTGCCGGCCTGACGGCGCAGGCTCTATAATCGCGATCTTCTCTTCTCGTACTGCACATCCAGGGAGGCAACATGGCTTCGGTCAACAAAGTGATTCTCGTCGGCAATCTTGGCGCCGATCCGGAAACGCGTTATCTGCCAAACGGCGACGCCGTCTGCAACATCAGGATCGCCACCTCGGAATCGTGGAAAGACAAGCAGACCGGCGAAAAGAAGGAAGCCACCGAGTGGCATCGCATCGTCTTCTTCCGTCGCCTGGCTGAAATCGCCGGCCAGTATCTGAGAAAGGGCTCGTCGGTCTACGTGGAAGGCAGCCTGAAGACGCGTAAATGGCAAGACAAGGACGGTAACGAGCGCTACACCACCGAAATCACCGGCAACGAGATGAAAATGCTCGGCGGCCGCGAAGGCATGGGTTCGCCATCGTCGAGCGACGAAAGCGACTACGGCGGCAGCATGCCGTCGTCCGGTGGCCCCGGCGGCGGCGCTGGCGGCGCGGCGCGCTCGGCGCCGGCCAAGAAGGCGCCGAGTTTCGACGACATGGACGACGACATCCCGTTCTAGGCCGCCACTTGCCGGATGATTGCCAGATCGGCTCGGCAAGCCGGCTGGCCGTTGCGGCACAGCAGATGCCCATCGGCAGCGACAGCGAAACACGCCAGCCGGTGGCCGCTGGGCCGGTCGGTAGGCGTCTCGGCGCGGCGTCGCTTGTCGCCGACAAGATACGGCTGGCCGCGGCCAGGCAGCCATTTTCGAGCCCACGCTCATGACCACTGCAGACCCCATCGATCGTTCGCCCGATAAGCGCGCCGTCGTCCTTCTCTCGGGTGGCCTCGACTCGGCGACAACGCTGGCGATTGCCGGTGCCGCCGGTTTTGCCTGCCATTGCCTGTCGATCGACTATGGCCAGCGCCATCGCGCCGAATTGCACGCCGCGACGGCTGTTGCCGCCGCGTTTGGCGCGCACGCGCACCGCGTTTTGCGTCTGTCGCTTGAGGATTTTGGCGGTTCGGCGCTCACCGACGACGCCATCGCCGTGCCGGTAACGGGAATCGCGCCGGGCATCCCGGTCACTTACGTGCCGGCGCGCAATACCATCATGCTTTCGCTGGCGCTGGCCTGGGCCGAAGTACTCGGTAGTGGCGACATCTTTGTCGGCGTCAACGCCGTCGATTACTCGGGCTATCCCGACTGTCGCCCGGAGTACATCGAGGCTTTCGAAAGAATGGCCAACCTGGCGACCAAAGCGGCCGTCGAAGGCGCCCGCTTGCGCGTGCACGCGCCGCTGATCGATCTCGGCAAGGCGCAGATCATCGCGCGTGGCGCGGCGCTCGGCGTCGATTACGCGCTCACCGTTTCGTGTTACCAGGCCGATGAACTTGGTCGTGCCTGCGGAATTTGCGATTCGTGCCGCTTGCGGCGGGCCGGTTTTGTCACCGCTGGTCTGGCCGATCCGACGCGCTACGCGCGCTAGCGGCGACGCTCGTATCCGAAGCAATCGCCGCCGCTTCCGCGCCGCCGATCGCCAGCGCCCTGGCGATCAATACCTTATCGACTCTATTGTGGTCCATGTCGACGACCTCGAAGCGCAGCGCGGCGAGATCGAAGTAATCGGATGGCGCGGGAATCCGCCCGAGCACGTACATCATCAAGCCACCGACGGTATGAAAAGCGTTCTCGTCCTCACCCGGCAGATCGCCGCTGATCTTGACGACGCTGCGCAGCCGTTCGATGCTGACCCCGCCATCGACCAGCCACGAGCCGTCCTCACGAACGACGACGTCCTGGACCGCGGGCGTATCGTAGACCGGCAGATCGCCGACGATCGAAGTCAGCACGTCGGTAAGCGTCACCAGGCCCTGCAATTCGCCGTACTCGTCGATCATCAGCGCACATTGCTGGCGCGCCCGGCGGAAGGTTTCCAGCAGCTGCGTCGTGGTCACGCTGGCCGGCACGTAGAGCGGCGGCCGGACGAAGGACTCGATCGCCAGTGGCTGCCCGAAGAGCGCGCCTTTGAGCAGATCGCCGGTGCGCAGCACCCCGACGATCTGCTCGAGACCATCGCGGCAGACGACAACGCGCTTGTGCGGGCTGTTTGCGAGGCGATTGCGGATCGCTTCGTCGCTGTCGTTGAGGTCCAGCAGATAGATGTCCTTGCGGTGCGTCATGATCTCGCGGATGTGCTGCTCGTCGAGGCGCAGGACGTTGGCGACGATTTCCTGCTCGCTGGCGTGGAAGGTTCCCGCCAACGCGCCCTGGCGCATCAACAGCTTGATTTCGTCGTTGCTGACCGACGAGCTCTGCTCGCGCGGCGCGCCGAGCAGGCGCAACAGCACGCTCGACGATGACGAGAGCAGCCAGACCAGCGGCCGCGCCAGGCGCGACAACCCGTTCAGCGGCGGCGCCATCAGCGCGGCGACGCGTTCCGGCGCCAGCAGGCCGAGGCGCTTGGGCACCAGTTCACCAATGACCACAGCGAAATAGGTCACGGCGACGACCACCAGCGTCAGCGCCAGACCGCCGGCGTAGGGCGCCAGCGGCGGAAAAGTCGCCAGCCAGGCGGTCAGCGGCACCGCCAGTGCCGCTTCGCCAATGGCGCCGCTGAGGATGCCGACGCTGGTAATCCCGACCTGGATGGTCGACAGGAAGTTTGCCGGCGCGCGGTTCAGCTGCAGCGCCGAGCGGGCGCCGGCGTTGCCGTCATCGGCGAGCTTTTGCAGACGCGACTGCCGCGACGAAACGACGGCGATCTCGGCCATCGCCAGGACGCCATTGAGCAGGATCAGAAAGACGAGTAGCGCGATGTCCATGGGCAGTACGAGCTCGGTCGGGTGATTAGCCAGCGTTGCCGGCCGCTGTGCGCATTATATCGACCGTGGCCGCGGCCGCGCGGCGCCGCGATGCAGCGTCTGCGCGACGCTGACGAAGCGGCCGTCCGCTGCCCTTTGGCGCCGCGAAAAGAGGCTCGCGGCGAGCGCGGTGGCGTCTCGGGCCGCGTTTACGGCGCGCGATGTGTTGTATTGGCGCAACACTTTTCCCGGCGCCCGACGCCGTCGAGCGATGCCGCCGTGCTTGCCGCCGGTGAGCGCTGCAGCGCCCTTGGCGCAAGGCTTGCAGCGGCGTCGTCCGGCTGCCCGGCTGGCCTGCGCGCGGCGCCGCGGTGACCGCTGACGGCGGCCATGCGGGCGCCGTCCCGGCGCGGTGCCTTGACCAAGGCCTTGATTATCAATAGAGTCCGTTTCCTGTTGAAGCGCAGCCACCCAAATTCAGCTGTCCAGTTTCACTCCCGCCCCTCTGTTCGCGGCACTTAAAAGCGTACGGAGTCCCGGCCTCAGGGTACCTGTTTCCCCCAATTTCGAGGCTTTGCACCCGCCTGTAACAGTCGCTCGTCGGGCCGTTCATCGGTACGACGACTAACGTGAAGGAGAGAGCATGTCTGCATTTATTTCGCTCAAAAGTACAAGGGCGCGTCGTAGCGACGCCACCTTGAGTTCGATTCAATACGCATTGATTACCGTCAGCCTGATGCTCGTTCTGGGCATCGCCAAGCCGGCGTTCAGCAATAGCATCAGCAGCGGCGATCCACCCGCCGTGCCGATGACACCGAGCACCGCCGAAGAAGCATCGATTGACCCCGAAGCCTTGCCAAGCGAAGCCGTCAAGGTGTCGCCGACGAAAGCCGTAGCCGAAGCTGCCGTCGAAGCGGCGCCCGTCGAAGAAGCTCCCGAAGCACTCCGCCCGTCATTGCGGCGCGCCCTCGACTATGTGTCGCGTCGTTACCGCGTTGCTCCGGAGGCGCTGGTGCCGATTTTCCAGGCCGCGCAAAGCGTCGGTCGCGAAAGTCGTCTCGACCCTTTCCTGATCATTGCCATCATTGGTATCGAGTCGCGCTTCAATCCCTTTGCCGAAAGTTCGGTCGGCGCCCAGGGCTTGATGCAGGTGATGCCCAATATCCATCTGGACAAGGTGCCGGAAGGCGCTGGCGAGCAGCCCTTTCTCGACCCGGTGACCAACATCCAGGTCGGTGTCCATGTCCTTGAAGAGGCGATCCGTTGGCGTGGCAGCCTGACTGGCGGCCTGCAGCATTATGGCGGCTCGCCGACCGACCCGAAAACCGGTTATGCCAACAAGGTGTATGCCGAAAAACAGCGCCTTGAGCAGGCGGCGCGGCGCGGCAACGGCCGGGCCTGAGTCGGGCCTGTCACGGCGTGCCGATCACGCCGCCGGCTGGCTGGCGACGCCGGTACCAGCCAGCCGCCGGATTGCCTGCCGTGCCGCCGCCGCGAGCAGCAGCTCCGAGTCGGCCAGCGGCGCCAGCAGGCGATCGTCGAAATGCAGCAAGCCAGCATCGTCTTCGCGCAGGAATTCGGCTTCGATCAGCCAGGCAATGAACGCCGAGAAGCTCGCTTTTTCGGCGAACTCCGGGCTGTTGAAATCGTATAGTTGCGCCAGACGCTGGCCCAGGCGATGACAGTTGTCTGCCAGCGCCTGCCGCGTCAGACGACCGCTCCCCTGCTGTTCGAGCAAGGCCAGCGTCAGGAAGTGGCGCTCGAGCAGCGGTCGGATGCTCTCGCCGAGGAGCTGCAGTTCGGCAAATTCCGGGCTCAGCGGCTCGGGCGCGGTGAGCCCGCCCGACGCTGGCGGGCGACGTAGCAGGCCGCGCGCCAGAAACACGCGAACGACCGCCGCGCTGGCTGCCGGCAACTCGTCGACCGGCCAGCGCAGGAACAGCTCGCTGCGCATCAAGGAGTAGATGCCGCGCACCGCCTGCGCCACGCGCGCGTCGTCCAGGTGGCGGTTGTCGCTGAGCAGGCAGGCGATGACCGCCGGCAGGGCAAACAGGTGCAGAACGTTGTTGCGGAAATAGGTCAGCAAGGGCGCCTGTCTGGCGGGCGCACGGATCAGGTCACCGAGCGGATCGGCGCTGCGTTCGACGAAGGCCAGTCGTTCGCCGTAGGCGACGATGGCCGGCGCGTCGAGCGCACAGGCGACGCTGCTCGGAGCATATGCGGCCTCGCTGAGCAGTGCCTGGTAGTGCCCGATCAGCCGCTGCAGCGTCTGCTCGTCGGCGGTATGCTTGGGAGTCGCCAGCAAGGCCAGCGCCAGCAGGTTGACCGGATTGACCACCGCCGCTGCGTTCAGCCTGCGGGCGAGTTCGGCGGCGGCGCGGCGCGTTACACGCTGTGACCATGCTGACGGACAGTCGCCGGCTTCTTCGCGCCAGGCCGGGTGCTGGGCATCCAGGTAGTCGGCCAGCAGCAGCGGTTCGCCGACGTTGACGTGCACCTTGCCAAAGACCCGCTTGATCCTCCAAATACTCTTCAGGACGCCCAGCAGCGATTCACGCGGCTTGGCTTTGCCGGCCATTTCGGCGATATAGCTGGGCCCTTCGAGCAGTTTCTCGTAGCCGATGTAGATCGGGACGAAAACCAGTGGCCGCCGCTGCTCACGAATGAAGCTATGCACCGTCATCCCGAGAATTCCCGCCTTGGGCGGCAACAGCCGGCCGCTGCGGCTACGGCCACCTTCGATGAAGTACTCGAGTGGGAAGCCGCGGGCGAGCATCAGATGCAGGTACTCGTCGAAGACCGCTGCGTACAGGGGCTCGCCCTTGAAGCTGCGGCGCAGGAAGAAGGCGCCGCAACGCCGCAGCAGCGCGCCGATGAGCGGCAGATTGAGGTTGGCGCCGGCGGCGATGTGCGGCGGCGTCAAGCCATTGCGGTGAATCAGATACGACAGCAGCAGGTAGTCGATGTGGCTGCGGTGGCAGGGGACATACACGATCTCGTGGCCCGGCGCGATGCGCGCCACGACGTCGAAATGATGCACTTCGATGCCGTCGTAAAGCCGCGACCACAACCAGGTCAGCGACAGTTCCAGCGCGCGTACCGCGCCGTAAGAATAATCGGAGGCGATCTCCAGCGCAAAACGCCTCGCCTGCGCGCGTGCTGCTGCCGGCGAGATGGCCCGCGTCGCCGCTTCGCTGGCGATTGCTGCGCGGACGCGCTCGCCGGCAAGCACCGCGCCGACCTGCGTGTTGCGGTGCGACAGGTCGGGGCCAATGGCCATCTGGCGCTGGCGGCGAAAATGGACGAGCAAGACCCGCGACAGCTTGCGCAGCGCCTGTTCTTCGCCGACCGCCGCCGGCAGCAACTGGCGTAGGGACAGCGGCGCGCTGTAGCGCACCAGGACCTTGCGACCGTGCAGCACGATCGCCAGCAGTTGTCGCCAGGTGCCCGGCGGCCGCCAGTTTTCGGCGAACAGCGCCTTGACAATGGAGTCCTGCTTGTCCGGGGCGCGACCCCAAAGGATCAGCACCGGGACCAACTGCACGTCGACCGCCAAATCGTTCGGCGGCGCCGCACGCCGCTGGCGAAGCAAGTCGACCAGCAAGGCCGAATGCGCGCTGCCGTTACGGGCCCGGCCGGCCAGGCGGCGGTCACGGTTGAGGAAAAAGAAGGAGCGCGGCAGCCGCTGGCCGGCGATCAGCATTGGCGACTCGGCGCTCGGCAAGCCGGCTCGCCGCGACTCCTCGAAGAGCACCAGCAGATTCGAGAGATGTCGGTCCTGCAGCACGTAACAGACGGGTTTGTTCGGGTCGAGGCCGAGTTCCGCCGGGTTCTCCGGGAAAACCGCGGTCCGCACCCACAGATACAGCAGGCGGCGCGCCAGCCGGGCAAACCAGCCGGCGACGCCTGCGTCGCGCACGCCTACGCCGCCTGTCGCTGGCCGCTATTCCTCTTCAACGACCTGATGTTCCGAAACCAGTTGCTGCTGCGTCGCGGGCGGCACCTGCGCATAGTGCGAGAAGGCGATGTTGTACGAGCCCTGGCCGCCGGTTAGCGACTTGAGGCGTGATTGATAGCCCTCGAGTTCGGCCAGCGGGACCTCGCCGGTAATCGCCATCACCCCCGGGCCGCGCGGTTGCGTGCCGGTCAGGTGGCCGCGCTTGCTCGACAGGTCGCCGGTGAGGTCGCCGGTCATCGCGTCCGGCGCGAGGATTTCGATTTCGACCACTGGTTCGAGGATGATCGGCCGGGCGGCGCGAATCGCGTCGATGGTCGCTTTGCGAGCGGCGGTCACGAAGGCGATATCCTTGCCGTCGACCGGGTGCGACTTGCCGTCGTGGACGGTCACGCGCAGGTCCTGCACCGGGAAGCCGGCGAGGACGCCGTCGGCCAGCGCCTGGCGGACGCCTTTTTCGACCGAGGCCATGAACACTCCGGGAATGACGCCACCCTTGACGACGTCGACGAACTCGAAGCCGGCACCACGTTCCAGGGGTTCGACGCGCAGCGCTACTTCACCGAACTGTCCGGCGCCGCCACTCTGTTTCTTGTGCCGGCAGTGGCCTTCGGCCGAACCGGTAATCGCTTCACGATAGGCAATCTGTGGTGGCGTGGTGTCGAGTTCCAGTTTGTACTGCTGCGCCAGGCGCGTCAGTTTGGCGCGCAAATGCATTTCGCCGATACCGCGAATCACCGTTTCGTTGGTCGTCGGATGGCGTTCGATGATGAAGCACGGGTCTTCCACTTCGAGCTTGCGCAGGATTTCGAACAGTCTCTGTTCGTCGGCCTTGCGCCTGGCATGCACCGCCAGGCCCAGCATCGGCTGCGGGAATTCAAGCGGTTTCAGGTGGATATGGTCTTCGTCGTGGGAATCGTGCAAGACGCAGTCAAACTCGATTTCATCGACCTTGGCGATTGCCCCCAGGTCGCCCGGGAGCAGCGCTTCGGCCTCGACGTACTCCTTGCCCTGGACGTGGTAGATGTGGCCAACCTTGAACGGGCGCTTGGCGTCGCCGACGAAGAGCTGCGAATCCTTCCTGATCGTCCCCTGATGGACGCGGAAAATGCCGACCTTGCCGATGAACGGATCGCTGACGATCTTGAAGACGTGCGCCAGGACGTGCTTGTCCGGGTCAGGGTCGGCCGCGAAGGCTTCTGCCGGCCCGTCGGGTTCGCCGCGATAAAAAGGTGGCGGGTTGCTTTCGGCCGGACTTGGTGCCAGTCGGGCGAGGACATCGAGCAGTTGCGGGATACCGGCGCCGGTCCTTGCCGAGACGAACAGAATCGGAATCAGGTGACCCGAGCGCAGCACTTTCTCGAAGGGCAGGTGCAGTTCGTCCGGATTCGGGTCGACGCCTTCCTCAAGGTAGCGCGCCAGCAGATCCTCGTCTTCCTCGACGATCTGGTCGATCAGTGCGCGGTGCGCTTCGGCCACCGACGCAAAATCACTGTCGCCGCTGTCGTGCCCGAGCAACTCGACGACTTCGCAGCCGTCGTGCGCCGGCAGGTCGAGCAACAGGCACTGACGACCGAAGCGTTCGCGGATTTCACCGACCAGAGCCGGCAGGTTCACGTTGTCGGCGTCGATCTTGTTGACGACGATCATCCGGCAGACGCCGCGAGCCGCGGCCAGCGCCATCATCCGTTCGCTGACCAGCTCGATGCCGTTCTGCGCGTTGATCACCACCAGCGCGGTATCGACGGCGGCCAGGGCGCCAATCGCCTGGCCGGCGAAATCGGGAAAGCCCGGCGTGTCAATCAGCTGGACCTGCACGTCCTGCCACGAAAACCCCACCAGCGCCGCATTCAGGGAATGACCGAATTCCTTCTCTTGCGGATCGAAGTCGCAAACCGTATTGCCTTTTTCGACTGTCCCGCGGCTGTTGATCGCGCCAGCGGCGGCGAGCAGGCTTTCGGCGAGAGTGGTCTTGCCGGCGGCGCCGTGGCCGACCAGAGCGACCGTGCGCAACGTGTTGGTGGTGGTGTGGCCCATTCATCTTCTCCCATTGAAGGCAAACGCACGTCGCATTCGGAAAAAACCACCTGGCGTGGTGGCCCACGCGTGCTCACAGCATTTTACCCCGCTCGTAGCCGAATCGCTCGCCCGGCGCCGCGGGCGATTGTTGGTGCTTCCTGGCAGCGAAAAGAGCGCTCGTCGACGCACGGCAAGCGACGGCGGCGGTAATGCCGGCCAGTGACGAGTCGTCGACTGGCAAGCTCGCCGCGTCGGCAGGCTGTTCAGCGCGGCTGACGAACGACGCATCGATTTTGTGTAAACCGCCCGAGTCGGCTACAGTGACGCGCTCTATTTTGACCAACCCCATGCCAGGAGCCTCAATGAAAAAAGATCTGAGCCAGACCGATCTTCGTGAAGCGGCCCTCGAATACCATCGCTACCCGACTCCGGGCAAGGTTGCTGTGCAGCCGACCAAGGGACTGAGCAATCAACTCGACCTGGCGCTCGCCTATTCTCCGGGTGTCGCCTTCGCCTGCCATGCGATCGTCGACGACCCCGGCTCGGCGAGCCTTTACACCTCACGAGCCAACCTCGTCGGCGTCATCACGAACGGCACGGCCGTCCTCGGTCTGGGCAACATCGGGCCGCTGGCCGCCAAACCGGTGATGGAGGGCAAGGGTTGCCTGTTCAAGAAGTTCGCCGGCATCGACGTTTTTGACATCGAGCTGGCAGAAAACGACCCCGACAAGCTGATCGACATGATCGCCGCCATGGAACCGACGCTCGGTGGCGTCAACCTGGAAGACATCAAGGCTCCGGAGTGCTTCTACATCGAGGCCAAGCTCAAGGAGCGGATGTCGATTCCGGTTTTTCACGACGATCAGCACGGCACGGCGATCATTTCGTCGGCGGCGATCCTGAATGCGCTGCTGGTGACCGGCAAGAAGATCGACGAAATAAACGTCGTCTGCTCGGGCGGTGGAGCGGCAGCGATTTCCTGCCTCAATCTGTGGTGCGATCTGGGAGTTCGGCGCGAGAACATCATGGTCTGCGACTCGAAAGGCGTGATCTACGCCGGCCGCGACGCCAACATGGAGCCGAACAAGGCGCGCTATGCACGCGACACGGCGCGCCGAACGTTGGCCGAAGCACTCGACGGCGCCGACGTCTTCCTCGGGCTGTCGGCTGCCGGCATTCTCAAACCCGAGATGCTGCTCAAGATGGCGGACCAGCCGATCGTCTTCGCCCTGGCCAATCCGACGCCGGAAATCATGCCCGAACTGGCTCGCGAAGTCCGTCCCGACGTCATCATGGCCACCGGTCGTTCGGATTACGCCAACCAGGTCAATAACGTTCTTTGTTTCCCGTTCATCTTTCGTGGCGCTCTCGACGTCGGTGCGACGGGTATCAACGAGGAAATGAAGATGGCCTGCGTCAAGGCGCTGGCGGCGATGGCGCACTGGGAGGTCAGCGACGAAGTGGCGATGGCCTACGCCGACCAGGACCTGGCATTTGGCCCGGACTACCTGATTCCCAAACCATTCGACCCGCGCTTGATCACCACCATCGCCCCGGCGGTCGCCGCGGCGGCGATGAGCTCCGGCGTGGCGACGCGGCCGATTGCCGATATGGACGCCTACCGGGAGAAGTTGCGCGAGTTCGTTTACCAGGCCGGCTTTGGCATGCGGGCGGTTTTTTCTGCGGCCAAGCGCGTCCGCGAGACGCGCATTGTTTACTGCGATGGCGAGGACGAGCGGATGCTGCGCGCGGCGCAGACGATCATCAACGAAGGACTGACCCGGCCGATCCTGATCGGCCGCCCGGAAGTGATCGCGACGCGACTGCAGAGGATCGGCTCGAAGCTGCAAGCCGGCACCGACTTTGATGTCGTTGATCCAGCCAGTGACGAGCGCTACAAGGAATGCTGGAAGACCTATCACCAGTTGAGGAAGCGCCATGGTGTGACGATCGACATCGCCAAGACGCGCCTGCGCACCAACAATACGATCATCGGCGCCATCCTGCTCAAGCTCGGCTACGCGGACGGGATGATCTGCGGCCTCTCCGGCCGCTTTGCGCATCACCTGCGTCAGATCGACGAGATCATTGGCAAGGCGCCCGGCGGCAGCACCATGGCCGCGATGACGCACGTCTTGCTGCCCGGCCGATCACTGTTCCTCTGTGATACGCACGTCAACGAAGACCCTGACGCCGAGCAACTCGCCGAGATCACGCTGATGGCGGCGGCGGCGGTCAGCCGTTTCACGATCCAACCCAAGGTGGCGATGCTGTCGCATTCGAATTTCGGATCGTCACAGACGCCGGCGACGCGCAAGTTGAGCGAGGCGGTGACGATCGTCCGCAGCCGGGCACCCGATCTGGAAATCGATGGCGAGATGCACGGCGAAAGCGCGCTGTCGGAAGCGATCCGCAAGCGCTCCGACCCGGACTCGCCGCTCACCGGCGAGGCCAACCTGCTGGTGATGCCCAATCTGGACGCGGCGAATATCTCCTACAATCTGCTCAAGATGACCGGCGGTGATGGCATGTCGGTGGGCCCGATCCTGTTGGGTGCGGCGCTGCCGGTGCATGTGCTGGTGCCGACCTCGACGGTTCGCCGAGTCGTTGACATGACCGCGCTGGTGGTCGTCGAGGCGGCGGCAGAAACCTGAACGTTGCTGGCATCCCTCATGACCGGCGGCGGCTGGTCATGACCGTCGGCGGCTGCCGGCAATCGCTGCGCCGGCAACTGACGCTGTGGGGTGAACGGTGGTCGGCGTTGGCCGCCGGCCAGCGCTACGCCACTTGAGCAGATCCGTTGCGGCGCTGGGCAAGCGCCGGCCCGGCTTCTTTACAAACCTGCTGAGTCAATGCATCATCAAGCGCGCCAACTCGGCATAGTCGGGACCCAATGGTTCACAACGCATCCACAAGGTCCTATTGCGAAAAATGGCAGCCAACCCGCAAAACACGCCACTTAGCGCTTTCGCCCGCGCGCTGGTCCAAGCTGACCGCCTCAAGGAAACCGAGGCGGAGTCTTTGCTTGCGCTGGCCGCTGCCAACCGGACTTCACTGATCGAGCAACTGGTCAGCGCCAAGAAGGGCACCTACCTGGAGCTGGCGCGTTTCGCCTCCGACAAGTTCGGCTATCCGCTGCTTGATCTGTCGGCCTTCGACGATGTCCATCTGCCGAAGAATGCGGTCGACCGCAAGCTGATTGCCAACCACCGCGTCGTGCCACTGTACAAGCGCGGCAATCGTTTGGCGATCGCCATCGCCGATCCGACCAATCTGCGCGCGCTCGATGAAATTCGCTTTCAGACGGGCCTGGCGGTAGACCCGGTGGTCGTTGAAGAAAGCAAGCTCGCGCCGCTGGTGGCGAAACTCTCGGAAACCGTCGAGGACAGCCTCAAGAACTTGAGCAGCGACGACATCAACCTCGAGTTCACCGACGAGCAAAGCCAGGAAAAGGCCGACGAAGCCTCCAACATGGAGGTCGACGACGCGCCGGTGGTCCGATTCATCCAGAAGATGATGCTCGACGCGATCAACGACGGTGCCTCCGATATCCACTTCGAACCCTACGAAAAGACCTATCGCATTCGCTTCCGAACCGACGGCATCTTGCGCGAAATAGCGTCGCCGCCGCTGGTCATCAAGGACAAGATCGCCTCGCGGATCAAGGTTATTTCGCGCCTCAATATCGCCGAGAAGCGCGTCCCCCAGGATGGCCGGATGCGCTTGGTGTTGTCGAAGAGCCGTTCCATCGACTTCCGCGTCAGCACCTTGCCGACGATGTACGGCGAGAAAATCGTTCTGCGAATTCTCGATCCGGCCAGCGCCACCCTGGGAATCGATGCGCTGGGCTATGAACCCGAGCAGAAGGCGGTGCTGCTGGAGGCCATCAACCGGCCTTACGGAATGATCCTGGTGACCGGGCCAACTGGCTCGGGGAAGACCGTTTCGCTATATACCTGCCTCAATCTGCTGAACAAGCCCGGGGTCAACATTTCCACCGCCGAAGATCCCGCTGAAATACCCTTGCCCGGCATCAATCAGGTCAACGTGGACGACCGGGCCGGACTGACCTTTCCGGTTGCCCTCAAGGCTTTTCTCCGGCAAGACCCGGACATCATCATGGTCGGCGAGATCCGCGACATCGAAACCGCCGAAATCGCCATCAAAGCCGCGCAAACCGGTCACATGGTCTTGTCGACGCTGCACACCAATGACGCTCCGGCGACGGTGACTCGCCTGATGAACATGGGTATCCCGACCTTCAATCTGGCATCGAGCATTTTGTTGATTACCGCGCAACGTCTGGTGCGCCGGCTATGTACGTGCAAGAAACCTCTCGAGACGCCGGTCGAGACGCTGCTCAACGCCGGCTTTCTGGAAAGCGACCTCGATGGCAGCTGGGCGCTGTTCGGTCCGGGCGAGTGCGAACGCTGCAAGGGAAGCGGCTACAAGGGGCGCGTCGGTCTCTACGAGGTGATGCCGGTGACCGAAGACATCCAGCGCATAATTATGGCCAACGGCAGCGAGCTCGACATCGCCCTGCAGGCCAGAAAAGACGGCGTCAATGATCTGCGCCGTTCCGGCTTGCTGAAGGTCAAGCAAGGGATGACTTCGCTTGACGAGATTCTCGGCAGCACCAACGCTTGAAGACGGGGGAAGAATGGCGACCGCAGCGAAAACCACCAGAAGAGCCGCGCCAGAAGTCAAGGAGTTCACTTTCCTCTGGGAAGGGAAAAACAAGGCGGGCAAGATCGTTCGCGGCGAGCAGCGGGCGCACAGCGATACCGTCGTCCGGGCCACTCTGCGGCGCCAGGGGATTGTCGTCAGCAAGGTCAAGAAGCAGCGCTTCAAGGGCGGGCGACAGATCACCGAGAAGGACATCACGCTGTTCACCCGGCAGTTGGCGACGATGATGAAAGCCGGCGTACCCTTGTTGCAGACCTTTGAAATTGTCGGGCGGGGGCACGACAACCCATCGGTGGGCAAACTCCTTCTCGACATCAAGGCCGACGTCGAAACCGGCAGTTCCTTGTCGCAGGCATTCCGGAAGTACCCGCTGCATTTCGACCAGCTGTACTGCAATCTGGTCTCCGCCGGCGAACAGGCCGGTATTCTCGAGACGCTCCTCGACCGCCTGGCCAACTACAAAGAGAAGATGATCGCCATCAAGTCGAAGATCAAGGCGGCGCTGTTTTACCCGGTGGCGATCATCGTCGTCGCTTTCATCATTACGGCGGTGATCATGATCTTCGTGATCCCGGCTTTCAAGGAAGTTTTCAAGAGCTTCGGCGCCGACCTGCCGACTCCGACGCTGGTCGTCATCGCCATCTCGGACTTTTTCATCGAGTACTGGTGGGCGATTTTTGGTGGCATCGGGCTATCGATCTACGGCTTCTTCTATACCTGGAAGCGATCGGAAAAGATGCAGATCGTCTTCGACCGGTTGTTCCTCCGCCTGCCGGTCTTTGGCGACATCATCCGCAAGTCGGTGATCGCACGCTGGACACGCACTCTGGCGACCATGTTTGCGGCCGGCGTGCCGCTGGTCGAGTCGCTCGAGTCGGTCGGCGGCGCGGCCGGCAACTATGTATACAAGGCCGGGACGCGGCAGATCCAGAGTGAGGTCAGTACCGGCACCAGCCTCACCTCGGCGATGCAGAGCAGCGAACTATTTCCGAACATGGTCAATCAGATGGTCGCCATCGGCGAGGAATCCGGCGCCCTGGACGCGATGCTTGGCAAGGTTGCCGACTTCTTCGAGGCCGAGGTCGACGACGCCGTCGAGGCTTTGTCGAGTCTGATGGAGCCGATCATCATGGTCGTCCTCGGGGTGCTGATCGGCGGCATGGTGATTGCCATGTACCTGCCAATCTTCAAGCTGGGCGCCGTCGTCGGCTAATGCCGGACGTGCTTCCTGGCGAACTGGCGCCGACGCTGTGGCCGCTGCTCTTTGGTCTGCTTGGGCTGCTGGTCGGCAGCTTTCTCAATGTCGTCATCCATCGCCTGCCGACGATGATGGATCGCGACTGGCGCGTCCATTGCGCCGAACTGTGCGGCGAGCCGCCGCCGGTCAATGAACCGCTGTCGCTGGCCCGGCCGCGCTCGCGATGCCCGGCGTGCGGGCACGCGATCACCGCGATCGAGAATATTCCGGTACTCAGCTGGCTGTTCCTGCGCGGCCGCTGTTCGGCCTGCGCGGCACCGATCTCGCCGCGCTACCCGCTGGTCGAGGCGAGCAGCGCCCTGCTGTCGGCGTTCGCCGCGTTTCACTTCGGCTATGGCTGGGCAGCGTTTGGCGCCATGTTGCTGATCTGGTGTCTGATTGCGCTGACCTTCATCGACTTTGACAGCCAGCTGCTGCCCGACTCGATTACCCTGCCGTTGCTGTGGGCCGGCCTACTGTTCAATCTGTTCGCGACCTTTACCGACTTGCCGTCGGCGGTGCTCGGGGCGGTGGGTGGCTATCTCTCGTTGTGGTCGGTCTACTGGGCATTCAAGTTGACCACTGGCAAGGAAGGCATGGGTTATGGCGACTTCAAATTGCTCGCCGCGCTCGGCGCCTGGCTCGGCTGGCAGATGTTGCCGCTGACCATCCTGCTCTCGTCCCTGCTTGGCGCAGTGGTCGGCATCGCGCTGATCGTCGGCGCCAAACGTGGGCGCAGCGTGCCGATCCCTTTCGGCCCTTACCTGGCCGCGGCGGGCTTGCTGGCGCTGTTCTGGGGGAGGGCGCTGACGCGCGCCTACGTCGGCCTGCTGTAGACGGCTGCGGCGCCAGGGACAGTCCTGGCGGTCGGGCGTGCGCGGGTGAACCATCGGCGGCTTCGCGTATAATCCACCCTTTTCCAGCGCTTTCTGAGGGTTAGTCATGCCGATTTACGCCTATCGTTGCGCTTCGTGTGCTTTCGCGAAAGACCATCTGCAAAAACTCAGCGATCCGACATTGAGCGTGTGTCCGCAGTGTGGGCAGGCGACGTATCGCAAGCAGGTGACGGCAGCGGGCTTCCAGTTGAAGGGAACCGGTTGGTACGTGACCGACTTCAAGGGCGGCAACAAGGCGCCAACGACAGCGGTCGGCAAGCCCGAGAATTCCGAGAGCTCCGAGAAGGCGCCAGCCGCCGCCAGCAGCACCGCCGATACCGCGACCACGGCCACCGCCGCTGCCCCGAAAGCGGACACCGCAAGCTCAACGACAGCCTCGGCCGGCAGCTCCACCGCCAAGACCGGTGTTGGCACCGACAAGGGATGAAGCGCTATTTTATTACCGGGCTGCTGATCTGGGTGCCGTTGGCGATTACCGCCTGGGTGCTGGTGCTGATTGTCGGCACCATGGATCAGTCGCTGCAACTGCTGCCGGCAGCAATCCACCCGCGGACGATCATCGGCTTCGACATCCCGGGTGTTGGCGCGATCCTGACGCTGCTGATCATCATGGTCACCGGCTTGCTCGCGGCGAATTTCATCGGCCAGCGACTGGTTTCGTGGTGGGAGCTGCTGCTGGCGCGCATTCCGGTCGTCAATTCGATCTACAACAGTGTCAAGCAGGTTTCCGACACTCTTTTCTCGTCGTCGGGCAACGCTTTTCGCAAGGCGCTGCTGATCGAATACCCGCGCCGCGGGGTGTGGACGATTGCCTTCCTCACCGGCAAACCGGGCGGTGACGTGCTGCAGCATCTCGACGGCGACTACGTCAGCGTCTACGTGCCGACGACGCCGAACCCGACTTCGGGTTTCTTTCTGATGCTTCCGAGAGCGGACGTCATCGAGCTCGAGATGAGCGTCGATACCGCGCTCAAGTACGTGATCTCGATGGGCGTTGTCGCGCCACCGCGCAAAGCACGGCCAGTCGCCGCCGTCCAGACTACCACCACAACCTGATACAAGTAAGCGGGAAAGCCATGCGCACTCATTATTGCGGACAAGTCAATTCACAGCTGATCGGCCAGGAGGTCAAGCTCTGTGGCTGGGCGCACCGGCGTCGCGATCACGGCGGCGTGATTTTCGTCGACCTGCGTGATCGCGAGGGGCTGGCGCAGATCGTCTGCGATCCCGATCGTGCGGAGATGTTCGAAACCGCCGAGTCGGTGCGTAACGAATTCTGCCTGCGGATCACGGGCAAGGTCCGTGCCCGCCCGGCCGGCACGGTCAACGCCAACCTCGCCAGCGGCGAGGTCGAGATCCTTTGTCACGAAATGGAAGTCCTCAACGCCTCGGTGACGCCGCCCTTTCAGCTTGACGAAGAGAACCTCTCCGAAAGCATCCGCCTGCTGCACCGCGTCATCGACCTGCGTCGCCCGCAGATGCAGAAGAACATGCAACTTCGTTACCAGACGGCGCGCGCCTTCCGGCGCTTCCTCGACGATGCCGGCTTCATGGACATCGAAACGCCGATGCTCACCAAGAGCACGCCGGAGGGCGCGCGCGACTATCTGGTGCCGTCGCGCGTCCATCCCGGGCAGTTCTTCGCGCTGCCGCAGTCCCCGCAGCTGTTCAAGCAATTGTTGATGGTCGCCGGCTTCGACCGCTACTATCAGATCGTCAAGTGCTTCCGCGACGAGGACTTGCGCGCCGACCGGCAGCCGGAGTTTACGCAGGTCGATATCGAAACCTCGTTCATGCGCGAGACCGAGATCATCCAGCTGATGGAAGAGTTGATCCGGGCGGTCTTCCGGGAGGTGATCGCCGCCGAGCTGCCCAATCCATTCCCGCGCATTGGCTATGGCGAAGCGATGGACCGCTACGGCTCGGACAAGCCCGATCTGCGCGTCACGCTCGAGCTCGTCGAAGTCGCCGACGTGTTGAAGGACGTCTCGTTCAAGGTCTTCGCCGGCGTGGCCAATAGCGAAGGCGGCCGCATTGCCGCTTTGCGCGTTCCCGGCGGAGCCAGTCTGACGCGTGGCGAAATCGACGCCTACACGCAGTTTGTCGGTATCTACGGCGCCCGCGGACTGGCCTACATCAAGGTCAACGACGTCACGCAGCCCAACGAGAGCGGCCTGCAATCACCGATCGTCAAGAATCTGCACGCGACCGCGCTGCAGGCCATCGTCGAGCGCACCGGCGCCGAGTCGGGCGACCTGATCTTCTTCGGCGCCGACAAACGCAAGGTCGTGAACGACGCGCTGGGTGCGTTGCGCGTCAAGATCGGTCACGAAAAGGGCTTCCTGAACGGCCACGCCTGGGAGCCGGTGTGGGTGGTCGATTTCCCAATGTTCGATTACGACGACGGCGAGCAGCGGTGGACGGCGTGTCACCACCCGTTTACCAGCCCCAAGGACGACCATCTCGAGCTTCTCCAGAGCGACCCGGGCGCCTGCCTGGCCAAGGCCTACGATCTGGCGCTGAACGGTTCCGAACTGGGCGGTGGCTCGGTGCGGATACACCGCTCCGAGGTTCAGGAGCAGGTTTTCAAGGTGCTGGGGATTGGCGAAGAAGAGGCGCAGCTCAAGTTCGGCTTTCTGCTCGACGCGCTGAAGTACGGCGCACCGCCACACGGCGGCCTGGCGTTTGGCCTCGATCGCATCGTCACGATGATGGCCGGCGCCGAGTCGATTCGCGACGTGATCGCTTTTCCGAAGACGCAGCGCGCGCAGTGTCTGCTCACCGATGCGCCGAACAGCGTCGACGACAAGCAACTGCGGGAGCTGCACATCCGCCTGCGTCAGAAAGTCGAAACGCAGGTCGAAGTCGGCAAGAGCTGATCGGCGATGTCGCGCATCGCCGCCGTCCTCCGGCTGCTGCTGCTGGCGGCGCTGCTCGGACTGCTCGGCCAGGTCCTCACGGCGCAGGCGCGCGCGACGCCGGACCCCGAAAGTATCACCCTGGCCGAGTTGCCGGCCGAGGCCCTGCGTGTCCTGCGGCTGATCCAGCAGGGCGGGCCGTTTCCGTACCCACGCAAGGACGGCAGCGTTTTCGGCAATTTCGAGAGACGCCTGCCGGAGCGCGCGCGCGGCTACTACCTGGAGTACACGGTGCCGACTCCGGGTAGCCGTGACCGCGGCGCCCGGCGCATCGTCGCCGGCCAGGGCAGTAGCGGCGACGTTACCCGCTCTGGCGAGTATTACTATACCGACGACCACTACCGCCGCTTCCGCCGCATCCGTGAATAGTTGCGCATCCTTACGAACGCCTATCCCATGACCATCAGTCATCAGACGCTGCAAGGCCTGCTCGAGGATTCACGACAAGCCGGCATCTACCATCTTCCGCTCAGCGGCCAGGCCGCGCTGAAGGCGGCGGCAGTCGCCGCGGCGTTTGCCGTTTTCGAGATCAGTCTCGGCGATGTCGAGCGGATTGACGCTGTTCTCCAGCAACTGGGCCGCGAACTCGGCTTCCCGGGGTGGTACGGCAACAATTACGATGCCCTCAAGGATTGCCTGAGCGATTTGTCGTGGTGCGAAGCGCCCGGCTACGTGTTGATGCTGTCGCGAGCCGAGACGCTGGCCGCCGAAAACCCCGCCGCCTTGCGGACGCTCAATGAAGTGTTTGCCGCGGCGATCGACGACTGGCGGGTGGCGCACGTGCCGCTGTGGATTTTCTACGACCTGCGTGCGGACGGGCTGGCGACTCTGCCGACGCTGGCATGAGCGAGTACAAGCGGCCGGTCTCGGTACTGGTCGTCATTCACACGCCCGAGCTGCTGGTGCTGCTGCTCGAGCGCGCCGCGCACGCCGGCTACTGGCAGTCGGTAACCGGCAGCCAGGAAGCCGGCGAGAGCCTGCTCGAAACGGCGCTTCGCGAGCTTGCCGAGGAGACCGGAATTGCCGCCGCCGCAGACGATCTGTGCGACTGGCAAGTCAGCAATCGCTACGAGATCTTTGCCGAATGGCGCCACCGCTACGCGCCAGGCGTGTTGTACAACAGCGAGCACGTCTTCTCGCTGCAGCTGCCGGCGGTGCAGCCGGTGACCGTCGCGCGCGCCGAGCATCTGGGCTATTGCTGGCTGCCCTGGCGTGAGGCCGCGGCCAAGTGTTTCTCGTGGAGCAACCGCGACGCACTGCTCATGCTGCCGGAGAGGGCTCGCCAGTCGCCGCGGCGCTAGTCCGGCTGCTTCGTTCTGCCAGGCAGTTCGGGCAGTAACAGCTGCCACCGGCCGTCGGCTCGATCGCCGTCGGCGCCTTTTCCATGCACCAACAGCTCGCCAGTCCGGCGACGACGCCGCACACGAAGCTCGCACCGCAGCTGGCGCAGACACTGCCTGGCGCTTTGTCCTTGTTTTCAGGCATTGGCTTTCCCGGTTCTCTTTCCCGGCCCGCGGGCCGACAGGGTTTACGGCGTGCGTCGTTCTTCAAGCTGTTGAATCAGCGCTTCGACGTCAATCGGTAGATGGCTCGTGATTTCGAGGCGCCGGTCCTCAAAGACGTCCGCGTCCGGCGACCTGGCCTGCCAGTCGGCGATCACCGCGTCGCGCTGGCGAATCAAGGACTCGATCTGCGGACGATAAAGCCGCAGCATGGCGCTGATCCAGCGATTGACCGCCCAGTTCGGAAAGGCGTGGTCAATGACGAAGCCGTCGAGCATCGCGATCACCTGCGCCGCCGGATACCAGGCTTCGGCGCTTACCCAACGATTGGTGCAGAACAGCGCGATCGGGTAACCGTAGCTGTCCATCGAGATGGCGACCAGATGCGAGATCGCTGCATCGCCCGTCGGCCAGACGTCGGTGGCCTGCGGGTAGTCGATCGGCTGGCAGCCAGGCGGCATGCCAACGGCACGAAGGAAAGTGTGGAAATGGCCATGTTCGAGTGCCGCTTCGCGATGCGCGTGGTAGTAATACTGCCCACCGCTTGCGTTGTCGAAGACGTCGTCCCGCGGATAGTGTTCGAATTCGATGAACTCGTTCTGACCACGCAGAATCTCGCCAACGAGATTGATGCCGGCTTTTTCGAGGACACGGTAACACTCGCGGACTTCGTAGCCGGCCGCCAACATGTCGGCGCGGCGTTCGGCGCTCACGCTGGCAAGCTTCATCTCGGCACGACGGTTGGGGTGAGGCGCGGCTGCCGCCATCGGCGCTGGCCTTCTGGATGCTTATTTGGCAAGCGCATCACCGACGATCGCCGCGAAGACCGGATCGAGTTCGCGGGCCAGCACGTCGAGTTCGGCACTTCGGTAAGGCGCGAAAATCGACGACGGCGTCCGGTAGGTAATCGTTACCGTGCCGTCACTGCCCTCGCTGACGTACACCCGGATAGGCGCTTCGATACCGGCGGCAACGCTGGCTGCCAGCATGCGCACCGCGTAGTCGTTGCGGAAGATCATCAGCACCGTATTGCCGGCGATCCTGACGCCGCGGGCAGCCGCCCCGGCACTGGCGCTGGCCTTGGCAACCAGCCCCATTTTGTTCTTGTCGGTGGCCTTCTCCAGACGCGCGACGGTATCTGCAAAGGCGTGCGGCGAACTGATCCTGACGGTCCCCGGATAGGGCTCGGGATCGCTGGCGTACGCCAGGCGTGTGGTGGTGAGCAGCACGCTCAGGATGATCAGTGCAGCAAAGCGCTGCGGCGCGGTGTTCTTCAACAGTTCGATCATGATTTTTCTCCTTGTGCCCGGTGCTTGACGGGAGCTTGGCGATTGCAAGCCGAATGGCTGCTGCGCGTCGCTACGTCAAGGCCCAGAGGGGGCCGACGGTCCCGGCATTTTCGTTGACTCGTCAGTCGCCAACGCCATCTTAACGGCAAGCGATTGGCGATGGTCGATCGAGCGGAAATTAGCGCGCATCGGAAACGATTCGAGCACCGCGGTCAGCCGTCGCGTGCAATACGCTGCGCCAGGCGTCAGCAGACGCCGCAAGCTGGAGTGGATTTGAGTGCCAGCTTGTCGGCGCGGTCGACGTATAATCGCCCTCCGCAGCAGTAGTCGCCCGATAGACGGGCTTGAAAATCTCATCAGACGATGAGACGGCTGCGGCTGTCGCGGTCGGGGGGCGTCCTCGACCACTTCAAATTTTTCTTATAGTGGGGGTACTGTATGGCGGAGCAGAAGCTGGGTAATCCAGCGGTTGTCGGTCTGGCGGGTTTTGGCTTGACGACAATGATCTTGCAGTTTCACAACGTTGGCTGGATGGGGCTGGGGCCGGTCATCTGGCTCGGACTGATTTTTGGCGGGCTGGCGCAAATGATCGCCGGACTGCAGGAAATGAAGACAGGAAACAATTTCGGTTATTGCGCGTTCACCGCCTACGGTTGCTTCTGGATCGCGCTGACCTTGCTTCTGATCGGCAACCACTACGATATTTACACCTCCAGCAAGACCGACATCGGCTGGTTCCTTGTGGCCTGGACGCTTTTCACGGCAATCCTGTGGGTCGGCTCAATGCGGATTCACGGCGCCTTGGCACTGACCTTTACGCTGCTCCTGATCGGCTTCATTCTGCTCGATCTGGCGCACTTCGGCTATCCGGGGCTGACCGTCGTTGCCGGTTACGAGCTGATGGCCACGGCGGCGATGGCGTGGTACATCATGGCCCACATCATCTATGCTGACGTCTTTGGCCGGGACATCCTTCCGGTAGGCAAGCCCTGGATCAACTAGAAGCCGCGGTGACTTCGCCTGGCCCGACAAGGGCCAGAGCGGATGCCGTGGATAGGAGTGTACTGATGAGGAAGGAAGAATCTATGAACGCGAGGAAAACAATTCGCTTGATGGTGGTTCTGGCTGCGGCTGGTTTTGGCCATGCCGCGTTGGCTGCAGAAGCCGGCGCGGCGGCGGCCGACGAGGCGATCAGCAAGGTGCGCGCTGCGGCCCAGTTTCTGCACCAGAAAGGATCGTCCGGCTACGCCGAGTTCAACAACAAGGATGGCCGCTGGGTGTGGAAGGACAGTTATGTATTTGTCTATGATTGTCGTCAGGACCGGATGATGGCGCACCCGATGAGGCCCGATCTGGTCGGCAAGCCAATCATGCAGATTACCGACAACACCGGCAAGTACATCTTCCGGGAACTGTGCAAGGCCGGTGCCGAACCCCATGGCGGTTGGGTGGAGTACATGTGGTCGAAGCCGGGTGCGGGAGCGTTGTCCAGGAAACTTTCCTATTCGCTGGCAGCTGACATCGCGTTTGCCAGTGGCATCCAGGTCAGCGCCGGTATCTACGACGAGAAATTGACCGTACAGGAACTGGACAAGGTACTCGAAAGAATGTCCGATCCAGCCAAGTATCAGGCCTTGTAAGTCGCTGGCCGACGGCTGCGCGCGAGTGCTTGTCGAGTTCTTCGGCTCGCTCGGCGTCCGGCCGCACTCGCGCTGCCCCGTGCCTTGCACGCGGGCGGCGCGACACCGTCGCTGACCATGCCGCGAGCGACAGTACGAGTTCCCGGAGTTGCCGCGCGCTATCTTCCTCGGGCTGCCGGGTCTGCTGGCCGATTCGCTGCCGGATAAATTCGGCACGGCCTTGATCGATGCCTGGCTGGCGACGCAGAGCCGCCGGCCGGAGAGCTTCAATGCGCTCAAGCGCCTCTGCTACACTGGCAATCGCGGCATGGCTGCGCTGGAATTTCCGCCGCCGCTTCGATCGCCTGGCCGGTGGCGACAAGCTGCACATGCCGTCCTTGTGTGCGCTGGCACATTTCGATTTGAACCAGGCCGGGCCTGTGTCTACAAACAGGTGTAGGCTGACGATCCGTCAATTGCAGCTGCTGCGCGCGGCGCTCGATGAGCGGCTCCGGCTGTCTTTTCCCGAGAAATGAAGGTCAACGGACTCATCGCTAAAAATGCCGCCGGCGATCGCTTCGCCGATCCGGGCCCTGCGGCCGGGTGCGGGCTGCGTCTCGCGCCCGGCGCAGTGGCGAGCGCGCGGCGATCGCTTGCCGCGCCGGTGGAGTTGCCGCCCGAGTCTTGGCAGGCGCCTTGATGATTCGTCCGCGTGACTCGCTGCAACTGGCGCTGCGGGCGATTACCGCGCACCGCTTGCGCAGTTTCCTGACCTTGCTCGGAATTGCCGTCGGTATCGCGGCGGTGATCCTGCTGACGTCGATCGGCGAGGGAATTCACCGCTTCGTACTCGCCGAGTTCACGCAGTTCGGCACCAACGTGATCAGCGTATCGCCGGGCCGGACCAAGACCGCCGGGCACGCGCCGAGCGGCATCCCGACGTCGGTGCGACCGCTGACGCTCGATGACGCCCGCGCCCTTGCACGTCTGCCGCACATCACCGGCATGACCGCAACGGTGTGGGGCAATACCGAGGTCAATGCCAATGGCCGTCTGCGGCGGACGACCGTCAATGGCGTCAGTGCCGACATGCTCAAGGTGTTCAGCATCAAGGTACGCAGCGGCCAGTTCCTGCCCGCCGAAGATGCCGACAGCGCACGCGCCTTCATGGTTCTCGGTGCCCACCTCAAGGACGAGTTGTTCGGCAGCGCCAACCCGCTCGGCGCTCGCGTCAGCGCCGGTGGCATGCAGTTTCGCGTCATCGGCGTTCTCGAAGCCAAGGGGCAGTTTCTCGGCATCGACCTCGACGACGCCGCCTACATCCCGACGGCGCGGGCGCTCGAACTGTACAACCGCGACGGGATCATGAAAATTGACCTGTCGTACGAGGAGGGCGCGCGCGCCGCCGGCGTCAGCGCGCTGGTCGCGAGCACGCTGAAGGCGCGGCACGGTCGCGAGGATTTCACGATCACCACCCAGGAAGACATGTTGCGCACGCTGTCGAACATCCTCGACTTGCTGACCATGGCCGTTGGCGCGTTGGGCAGCATCTCGCTGCTCGTCGGCGGCGTCGGCATCGTCACCATCATGACCATCGCGGTCAGCGAGCGCACCGGCGAAATCGGCCTGCTGGTCGCCCTCGGTGCGCCGCGGCGGACGATCCTCGGCCTGTTCCTTGGTGAGGCGGTGGCACTCTCGGCGCTCGGCGGCGTGTTCGGGCTACTGCTCGGCTTCGCTCTGGCGCAGCTGCTCCACCTGCTGGTGCCGGCGCTACCGGTACACACGCCGCTCAGCTTCGTCGCCCTGGCCGAACTGATCGCCGTCGTCATCGGTCTGCTGGCGGGGGTCTTGCCGGCCAGGCGCGCGGCCAGGCTCGACGCCGTCGAGGCGCTGCGCGCCGAATGAAACGCCGCCACCAACAGTGGCGGGTCATGGCAATGACGTTCTCGGTGCGTGCCGCGCGTTGTTTACGTGGACTGTCGGAAAATTTTACACCTGGCGTGCTCTTGCTCCTGCCGATCAACGAGAGACGTATATAAAACAGTACGATATCGTCCATGGCTCAAGTTTTGCTTGCGACCATCTGTCCGTTCAAAATGCCGCTCTGGCGCCGCGCCAGCAGTTGCCAGCGGCCTGCGATTGATTCCTGACTTCTCGCGATATTTAACCGACCAAAGGGGAACACGCAATGAAGAAACTGCTTGGCGCGACGGCGCTATTGGCGTCGCTGGCTGTGCCGGTATCGGCGAACGCCGCGTTGGGACACCTCTCCAATCTGTTCGTTTTTGGCGACAGCCTGTCGGATGGTGGTAACAGCGGCCTGGCGACCGGCGATATATTCACCTTCCCGCCGCCACCGTACTACAACGGCCAGTACTCGAACGGCCCGGTCGCCGTCGAATACCTGTGGAAAAGCTATAACCCCGGCGACTCCAGCTTCAGACCTTCTCTGGCCGGCGGCACCAATTACGCGATCGGCGGTGCGACGAGCGGTCTGGCGAGTTACAATTCGATCAATCCCAAGGTGCCGGTTTTTCTGCAGCCGGTCTATGACAACCTTGGTGAGGCTTGGCAGCTCAAAACTTTTGCGGCACAGAGTCCAGCCTTCGACCCGGCGACTTCGCTGTTTGTCATCTGGACCTTCCCGAACGACATCTTCTATTGGCAGGGCAGCGGCGGTATGCTGCCGGGCACGGCGACAGGCTCATCGGGCGGCTTTGGGGGCATCCCGGAGCTGATCGGCAATGGTGTCATGAACATCGTAAGCACTGTCCTGGGTCTGGCACAGGCCGGTGCGCAGCACTTCCTGGTCCCGAACATGTTCGATCTCAGCCAGACCCCCGCGTTTCTCGGCGAGAAGAAAATGGGGGAACTGAGCGGCGCGTTCAACTACGCTCTGGGTGATGCCCTTACCGCCCTTGACGCAGCTCTGCCGTCTGCCGAAATCATCCAGTTCGATAGCGCCGCATTTCTCAACAAGATTCTTGCCAATCCTGCTGCCTATGGAATGACGGTGACCAACAAGTCCTGTGTCGACAACTTCAATCTGTGCGAAGGCAACGAGAACGAATGGCTGTTCTGGGACAGCGTGCATCCGACGACCAAGGCGCACGAGATTCTGGCCGCACAGTTCCGCGCGGCGGTGCCCGAGCCAGGCACCATCGTTCTTTTTGCCCTCGGCCTGTTCGGCCTGGCCGCGGCGCGCCAACGCAAGTTGCTGTAGGCTACCGCAACTTACTACACAAGCCCCGCTCAGGCGGGGCTTGTCGCTTGCGAGCTCGCTTTGCCGTGCGGCGTCGCGAGCGGCAAAGTCAAAATTGACGAGGAAGCCCGATGAGCGACGTTGCACTTCGTATCTATCACAACAAGCGCTGCTCGAAGAGCCGCGCCGCCTGCCAGCTGATCGCCGACAAGGGCGTCGACGTCGAGATCATCGACTATCTGGCGACGCCGCTGAGCCGCGAAGAACTGCGCGAATTGCTGCAGAAGCTCGGCATGAAGCCCGAGCAACTCGTTCGCCGCGGCGAAGCCGTCTTCAAGGAGCACTACGCCGGCCGCGTGCTGATCGACGACGAATGGCTGGAAGCGCTGGCGACGCATCCGATTCTGATCGAGCGGCCAATCGTCGTGCGCGGCCAGCAGGCGGTTCTCGGAAGGCCGCCGGAGAAGGTGCTGGAGCTGCTTTAGGCGCGACGGCTCGGGCTTGGGCCGCCGTCATTGCGAGCGTAGCGAAGCAATCCAGGACCAGCGGCGCTGGCGGCGGTCGCCACGGTCGGCGTAGCGAGAATTGCTGTTCGCGTCACGCCAGCACCGGCTCACTTGCGCGCGCCGCCCTTCGCCGACCACGAATCCCTGAGCGTCACCGTGCGGTTGAACACCGGCGTGCCGGCTTGCGAATCGACGCGATCGGCGACGAAGTAGCCGTGCCGTTCGAACTGGAAGCATTCTTCGGCCTGAACATTCTTCAGCGACGGTTCGAGCCAGGCCTTGATGACCCGCACGCTGTCCGGATTGAGGTCGTCACGGAAGTCACGCTCAACGCCTTCGGCGTCACCTTCACGCCGGGCGCCCGGCGTGGGAAGCGCGAACAGCCGGTCGTACAGTCGCACTTCGGCGGGGCAGGCGTCGCGCAGCGAAATCCAGTGCAGGTTGCCCTTGACCTTGTAGCTGTCGGCGCCGGCGGTGCCGCTCTTCGAGTCCGGCAGGTATTGGCAATGGACGGCGCTGACCGCGCCGTCTTCGTCGCAGTCGAAACCCGTGCAGCGGATCACGTAGGCGTAGCGCAGGCGGGCCATGATGCCGGGGGAGAGGCGATGATAGCCCTTGCTCGGCTGCGCCATGAAGTCTTCGCGCTCGATCCACAGCTCGCGGCCAAAAGGCAGCGCGCGCTTGCCGGCTGCCGGCTTTAGCGGGTGATTGGGTGCGAAGCAGTCTTCGCGGCCGTCGGCGGGGTAGTTGTCGATGATCAGCTTGAGCGGGTCGAGGACCGCGACGCGGCGCTCGGCGGCTTCATTGAGGACTTCGCGCATGCAGTCTTCAAGCAGCGAGTAGTCGATCAGCGAGTCCGATTTGGAAACGCCGACGCGCTCGGCAAACAGGCGAAAACCCGCCGCCGGGTAGCCGCGGCGGCGCGCGCCGACGAGCGTCGGCAGGCGCGGGTCGTCCCAGCCGGTCACGTGCTTTTCCTCGACCAGCTGGATCAGCTTGCGTTTCGAGAGAACGATGTAGCTCAGGTTGAGGCGCGAGAATTCGATCTGCTGTGGCAGCGGCCGTTGCAACAGTCCGCCCTCGGCGAGGCGTTCGAGCAGCCAGTCGTAGAACGGGCGCTGGTCGGCGAACTCGAGCGTACAGATCGAGTGCGTGATATTTTCCAGAGCGTCTTCGATCGGGTGTGCGTAGGTGTACATCGGGTAGACGCACCAGCGGTCGCCGGTATTGTGGTGGCTGGCGTGGCGGATACGGTAGATCGCCGGGTCGCGCAGGTTGATGTTCGCCGACGCCATGTCAATGCGCGCGCGCAGGATGTGCGTGCCGTCGGCAAACTCGCCCTGCTGCATGCGCTTGAAGAGGTCCATGCTCTCGTCGGCGCTGCGTTGGCGAAACGGCGAGTCGGCGCCGGCTTCGGTGAGCGTGCCGCGGCTGGCGCGCATTTCGTCGGCGCTCTGGCTGTCGACGTAGGCGTGGCCGCTGCTGATCAGGTATTCGGCGAACTCGACCATCCAGGTGAAGTAGTTGGACGCGAAATAGAGGTTGCACTCTTGCTCGGACTGGCCTTCGCTGATCGCTCCTTCCCAGGAATAGCCGAGCCAACGCACCGAATCGACGATTGAATCGACGTATTCCTGCTCTTCCTTTTCCGGATTGGTGTCGTCGAAGCGCAGGTGGCAGCGGCCGCCGTAGTCCTGCGCCAAGCCGAAGTTCAAGCAGATCGACTTGGCATGGCCGAAGTGCAGGTAGCCGTTCGGCTCGGGCGGAAAGCGCGTGCGAATCTTCGCCGGATCGAGCTCGCCGGTGAGTTGCTGTGCGCTCGGGCCGGGAGCGCCCGACCACTGGCGCGCCGCGTGTTTGCCGGCCGCGAGATCGGCTTCGATGATGTTGCGGACGAAGTTGGTGCTGGCTACGGCGGCGGCGTTTGCCGTCTCGCTTGTTGGCTTCTGGCTCACGGGTGGTCCTTGGTTCGAGAAGCTTCGCATTTTAACCGGCGAGCGTCGTCGGCGAGCCACTATTCCCGCGCTGCGGTGAGCGATTACGCCGCTGGCTCAGCCTCGCCAGCGTCAGCGCGGCCGCCCTGCCTGGCCTGGCCGGCCAGCGCGTGCGCGCGGGCCTCGAAGGCGCCAACCATGCTCTTCGCCATCGGCAGCACCAGCAACTCGATTACCGGCATCAGGAACAGCGAGCGCGTTTCGCAGTCGAGCGCGAAATCGACGTGGCACTGATCGTCGGGCAAAGGCGTAAAGACCCAGCGGATATCGAAACGGCAGAACGAGCGATCGTCCGACACGACCTGAATTCGCCGTGGGCGATCGAGCTCGGTGCGCGTCCGGAAGCGATGCGTCAAGAGACCCAAAGCCAGCCGCTGCTCGGTTTCGTAAGCGTTGTCGTCGCGCTGCACGATCTTCGCCTCGAGCATCAGCGGCACGAACTCGGGGTAGCGCTCGACGTCGGCGACGACGTCGAACAGCCACTCGGGGCTTAGCGCAATGGTGCGGCTTTCGCGATGGTTTGCCATGGTGCTACCTCCCGATTGCTGTGTCGCTGGCCAGGCTCGTCGCCGGCAGATTCCGGTAGCGCGATCGCCGGATCAGGAGCGCGCTGCTGTTGAGCGGCGGCACGCAGGTGCAAGGGCTTCGATGATAGCAATGTTGACCGTCACACGGGCGTGCCGTTGCCCCGCTTTTGCCACATTCACGTTTTGCCGACGGGTAGAAAGACTGAAAACCAGCGCGCGAATGTCGAGCTGGAGCCGGGGCGGACGTGGGAGTACGGTGACCTTGAGTCCGTTCGGGTAGTCGACCATCTGCCATCACGCATCTACTGGCCCATGTTCTGGCAAGGACGGGCTGCGATTGACTAACCAAATCCCGACTGGAGCACCCCGGTATTCTGCTACATCTCCAAGGTGAGCCGCCAGTTCCTGCGCTTCTTCAAACACTGTTTTTACAAACCGGCCTCGTAGGCGCTCTATGGCGCACATCTGCGGCCATTGTTGTTAGCATACCTATGAGGAAGCCGGGCAACCTTGTTCCACAGGTTTAACTCCAAGTGCTATCGCAGCTATTTGCCATTAGGAAAGCGCTGATTTAATCGGAAACCGATATTGCCTCCCCAATAGCATCAATAGGTTGCGTGGCGGCTTTCTGTGGAGAATCGATTAAGTCAGGGTTTAGGTCGTTTGGTGTGGAACGGTGCCGATGCCTGTGGCGAGCCCTTCGGGCGCCCCCACCCCTGACCCCGCCCCCGGGGCGGGGAAGTCCTTGCCGCCGGACCGGCTCGGGGGCTGGCCGCGAAAAACCGCAACCGGCCCCAAGCCCTTGAGCTTACTAGCTTTTCTGGCGCAGTAAAGGGTCCGCTTCGCCGGGCTTTGCCCGCCCTTGACAGCGCCATCAACGCTCGCAATGCCGCTGGTCACGCTGGCTATGCCTGGGCAGCGGCGGAGGTCGATCGTGGCCCGTTCCACACGAAACGACATAGACCCTTAAGTCAGCGCTTCCTTAGTATTCGATTGAAATCGGGCTTTAAGAGGCTTCTCAAATAGGTCATTTATAGACTGACTCTTGCCGAGCGCCTTCACTTGCGTCTTTTCTGTGGGCAGTTTTAGCATGTGATTAAGTTTCCTCTCGTGCTCTTTAAGCAACGGAAGCTTCGCAAAGTCTTTGTTTGTATTCTGCTCAAGTTTGATGGCAATAGAAATCGGTAGTGGAAGCCTCTCTGCGCCATATGTCTTTATTAAATACTCCAATCCGCTGCGATCGTTTAGCTCTGCGGCGAAGCATGCGGCGAAGAATAGTGCCGCATGTTTAACCTCGTCAGTTAAAAGTTCCTCATCAATTCGCAGTAAAGTCGTAGTAATAGAGCGTTTGAAGTAGTCATAATCAAAAGATCTCCTGATAACTCTTTGGAAGAACCACAGCAGGTGCATTTCCGGCAGCTCTGATAGCTGTGCCAATGATTTTCCGCGCTTTGCCTGCTCATACAGATAGGCCGCGTCCACGAAGAGCCTAAAAAGATTCTCTTCAACAATATTGTATCGTGTCTGATAGCCAGAAAGAAAGTACTCAGGCATTAGCAGTATTTTGAGCCAAGCCTCGACGTCCGAAGTTGGTTGGTATGCCATCAAACTCTGTAAGTGTTCCTCGCAATCCCCAAGCAAGCCCGTTTGAAAGAATTGGACACTCACCCAATAAGGATCGAAAGCTTGCTTCGGAGATATCAGTTTGTGTTTCTTGTAACAACCCAATGCATACAAGTACTCCCCAAAGGATCTGTGCCTGAATGACAACGTACCACTGTCAGAGTCAACAAAAAATAGGCCGCTCTTTTCAAAGACCCGTTCTATCAGGGCGGCCAAATCGGTATTTGTGTTTCTCTCGGTGTGCCATGAAGTTATTCGTTCGCGTGCTTCGTTTTCGCTAATGTATATTAGGCGATTACCTAGCATAAAGTTGGCCAGATCCATGGCGACCTGTTCGGCATCACGGTATTCTTTCTCGGTGCATCCGCCTTTCGATATATCCCATCTTCCTAGAAGATTTTCGACGGATTTGGCGTAAAGTTCAGTGAGATTTGATGGAAGGTCAGTTGAGTTTTGCGCGATGAGCCTTGAGAGCAACGCCGCCGCGATTGGGCTCTGAGGAAGCTGTTGGAAGAGGTCAGATTTCTGAAGGTCTTCGAACAACCTCTTGGGAACGGACAGCTGTTCACACGCCTTCTCAATAAAGGCGATGAGCTTGTGGATGCTCAATGGCCGCAAGGAGTACCGCTGAGTTCCAGAGTAAATAGTCAATTCTTCGTCAATACGGCGTATCGGCCTTGAGGTCAAAAGCAGATAGTAACCGTCAGTGGATTTGGCTTCCTGAATCAATTGGTTGAGGTGATCAGCCCAATTTGGATACTTGCCAATCGCTTCGTCCAGACCATCCAATATGAACAAATATTTGCACTTTTGATGTTCGTTGATATTGAAAAATGGCGCCGTCGACGTCCCTAGGAGAGCAGAGAGCGTCTGATCGCGGTCGAGAACAGTCCTAAACGTTTCGAACACTGGGAGGACAGCGGAATGCTTAAACCTGTCTGGCCCGCAGAAATGCATTGCGATGTGTCTTGCGGTCTTAGATTTTCCGAAACCCATTTCTCCTTCAAGGATGCTGACCTTTGTTTGAATAACTTCTTCCATAATATTAACAAAACGTGGCTTCGCAGGGCGTCTTGATTTAACAACGTAGTGAGTTTTGGCAAATTCCTGGATTTCAGGGGTGATATAAAAGTCGTCGCACCCAAGCCCGCCCAGTATAGTAATGTCACGTTCGAGCTGACTTATTTTCCTCGCGAGGTCGGCCAAGTAGCTTCCTATATCTGATGATATTGCGTGCCAAAAGTATGGTGCGTGCTTGTCAACAAGATCGGTTAGTTTTTCACCAGATATAAACTCAACTCTTTGCCCGGCGTACTTATGGTTAATTTTGTCCTGCGCATTGTTGCTAATCGTCGACGTGTTAACAACCCAGACTTCGGAAAGGCGAGTTTCGGTAGCGCCACCTTGAATTCTTCGAGGCAACTGGCATTCTTCTATTTGCCTGTAGATGTCATCGAGGTTACTAACAATCTTCCCCCTTTTTGCTATGACGCCAACCTGATGGCTTCGCTCAAGGGCTTTGTCTAGCCGGGTAATGATTAAGTCGGCACCTTTTTCATTGGGGCCGTGCGTGTATTCGATCTCCGTTACACCGTCCATGTGGCGAAAAGTGTCTCTGAGAAGGGGGTGAAGAACTCTGACCTCGTCATTTATATCGCTAATGATTCTGCACTTGTCGGAAAAATCCATTGTGTTCTCTCAGATCTTGTTTGCGTCCACGTGGGGTCGGGGCTTTGCGGGTTTGGGTCGTTTGGTGTGGAGCGGTGCCTATGCCTGCGGCGAGCCCTTCGGGCGCCCCCACCCGTGACCCCGCCCCCGAGGGGGGCGGGGAAGTCCTTGCCGCCGGACGGGTTCTGGGGCGGGCTGCGACGTAAGTATTCGGTGAACCCGTAGCCCCGGTTTTTTTGGTGGGCGAGCTTCCGTCAGCGATTGGCGGGCAGCCCGGAGATCTGAACTGGACACAGCAGCGGAAATCCGGCACCATGCGGCGCATGGGCACGGCTACGGACATTATCTGCGGAGGATCGGCGGCAAGTCACCGCCAAGTGGCGCCGTTCGCCGAGGTGTTGGTGACGTTGACCAAGGAGCAGGAAATCAAGCTCCGTTGGGAGGCCAACTTCTGGCGCAGCCAACATCGGCAAGCGCTGGTCCGTTTGGCGGAATCGGAGGCCGCTCATCGGGTGGAAATGGCGCGTGCGGCGGAGCAAGCGGCGGCGCGTGAGGCGGCCTTGCGTAGCGAGCTCGAGCAGGCCCAGGGCCGGATCCGCGATCTGCAAAAACGCCTGTTTGGTCGCAAGTCAGAACGCTCTTCGGGAGCCGAGAAGAACCCGGCAGCAGACCAGAAGTCGTCGCGGGGTCGAGGTCATCAACCGGGAGCAACGGGTCACGGGCGGAATCCGGAAAGCCACTTGCCGACGCAGATCGAGGTCATCGACATCGACTGCCCGCATTGCCCGGACTGTGGTCTGAGCTACGTCGACTTTCCCGGCACAGAAGACAGTGAAGTTCTCGAGATCGAGGTCAAAGCCTACCGCCGGAAGATCTGCCGGCGGCGCTACCGGCGGACCTGTCAGTGCCCGGGCGCCCGCGGCATTCTGACCGCGCCACCGCCGGCACGATTGATCCCGCGTGGAAAGTACGGCGTGTCGATTTGGGTGCACTTGCTGCTGTCGAAGTTCTTGTACGGTCAGCCGACGCATCGGCTTCTACGAGACTGGTCCGACCACCAACTGAGGCTTTCGGCAGGAACGGTGGCCGGCGGACTTCGTGCCTTGGCGCCGCTGTTCGAGCCGCTTGAAGAAGCACTGCTTGGCCGACTGCGTCGCGAGAAACAGTGGCACGCGGACGAGACTCGCTGGCGGGTTTTTGCCGAGACCGAAGGGAAGGTCGGACATCGCTGGTATTTCTGGGTGTTCCACGGCCCATCGGTCATCCACTTCGTGCTCGACCCGAGCCGCTCGGCGGCGGTGCCGATCCGGGAGCTCTCCGGTAGCGCCGGAGGAGTCATCATCTGTGATCGCTATTCGGCCTACAAGAAGCTCGCGCGAGTCCTTGACCACTTCATTCTGGCTTTCTGCTGGGCACATCAGCGGCGTGATTTCCTGGAACTGGCCAACGCCCATCCGGAGCTCGCGGACTGGGCACTGGCCTGGGTCGAGCAGATCGCTCAGCTCTACCACTTGAATGGACGGCGCCTGGAAGTCCGTAGCGACCCAGTACAGTGGGCCGAACGCGACCGCGCCTTGCGGCAGGCGATCACGCAAATGGCCAGTCAACGGGAAAGCGAACTGGCGAACCCGGCGCTCAAAATGCCGGCGAGCAAGGTGCTGCGAAGCATGCGCAAACATTGGTCCGGCCTGACCGTCTTTGTCGACCGCCCCGAGGTGGCGATGGACAATAATGCCGCCGAGCGCGCACAGCGCACGCCGGTGGTCGCACGCAAGAACTTCTATGGGTCGGGCAGTCTCTGGTCCGGCGCACTCGCCGCGACGATGTTCAGCTTGCTGCTGACGCTGCGCTTGTGGGGAATCAACCCGCGCATCTGGCTGACGGCTTATCTGGAAGCCTGCGCCGCCAACGGCAACCAGCCACCAGCGGACTTGAGCGCCTTTCTGCCCTGGGCGATGGCGACCGATCGTCTGGCCCAGATGCGTGCCATCCCGGTCAATCAGACACCTTCCATCGATAGCTCGTGAAGCCTTATTGCGGGCGCCACTTTACCGCCGACGAACTGCAGACGATCCGCGGCCTGATCGAGGCCCCTCCCGGCGCCAGCCGCGCACAACTCTCGCGTCAGGTGTGCGAGCTCTTCGACTGGCGCAAGCCCAATGGTGAGCTGAAGGATATGACCTGCCGGGTGGCCATGCTGCGCATGCAAGCCGACGGCCTGCTCACCCTGCCGGCTGCACGACGGACCGCTCCTCGCCAACCCGAGTATCGGCCCACGCACGCCACCGATCCACAACCCTTGCTCACTCAGCCGGTGCATGAACTGCCGCCTCTCTCGGTGCGACAGGTCGTCGGTTCGGCGAACTCGCGTCTGTGGAACGAGTACATCGCTCGTTACCACTATCTCGGCCACACGCCCATGGCCGGCAGTCAGAGCCGATACTTCGTCTTCGCCGGCGAGACACTCGTCGCCTTGCTCAGCTTCGCCGCCAGCGCCTGGAAACTCGCCGCGCGCGAGCAATTCATCGGTTGGCACGATGAGCAGCGACAAAGGAACCTGCAACTGGTGGTGAACAATGCCCGCTTTCTGATCCTGCCCTGGATCCAGTGCAAGGGCCTGGCCTCCAAGATCCTCTCGCTCATGCAGCGGCAACTGCCCAAGGACTGGCTGGCGCGCTACGGTTACCGCCCCGTGCTGCTCGAAACCTTCGTCGAGACCCCCCGCCATCGCGGCACCTGCTACCAGGCCGCCAACTGGATCAAGGTCGGCCAAACCGCCGGCCGAGGCAAGAAGTGCCCCACCAGCAAGCCCATCCTCCCGATCAAGGATATCTGGCTCTATCCCCTTCACAGAGCCTTCCGATCAATCCTCTGCCGCTAACCGGCCTCGCCAACGGCGCTGGCTCACTACGGGTTGGCCGAATACTTACGCTGCGACAAACCGCAACCAGCCCCAAGCCCTTGAGCTTGCTAGCGTTTCTGGCGCAGTAAAGGGTTCGCTTCGCCCGCCCTTGACAGCGCCAGAAACGCTGGCAACGCCGCTGGTCACGGTGGCTATGCCTGTTCAGCGGCGGATGTCGTTGCCCGTTCCACACGAAACGACATAGACCCGCCTTTGCTCCTGCCCTATACGTGCCATCTGGTTTTATACGAAGGCAAGAAGAAAGACCTGGCCCCGATGCGTTCGTGGCCCCGATGCGTTTGGTGGCCGGTTCCACACGAAACGACCTAAACCCAAACATGACGCCGAAGCTCGGGGCAGCGGCGAGCGGGCGAAGCCCGGTTGCTGACGTCCTCTGGAGCGCAGGGTTATACGAACTAGCGGATGCTCGCCAGGCATGAAGGGAATCCGTAAATTCCTCCCGCGATGAGTAGGGGTGGGACGACAACGCACACGATGTACAAGCCCCATATGTATAGGAAATATTGAATTCGGAATTTGAGCCACTTCAGGGTGCCTTGAAATCCCGTGAGATGGAACTTGTGCGGGTGCATGCTCTGAAAGTAGATATAGTCGATATCTTCGTGCTGAACCTCAAACTCATTGTTTATCTTGTTGGACGAAGCCGCTACGCGGAGGAAACCCCGGTGCTGTCGTCGCGTTGACTCAAGATGTGACCTCGCCCCTCATCCGAGGGACGTTCATGACGAATGCGAGGTTACCGCAAGATGGAAGAGATGTCCGCTGTCGCAACGACGATTTTTGACACGAACTACGAGCTGCACCAGAAGCACCTGAAGCTCAAGGGCTTGCAGCCGAAGACGATAGACGCGTATTCGCGCGCCGTCCGCCGGGTGGGAGATTACTTCGCTCATCAGATCGACGATCTGAGCGAGGCCGACCTGTTGGACTACTTTGCAGACCTGCGTGAGACGCACTCCTGGAGTTCGCTCAAGCTCGATCTGTACGGTCTCAAGTTCTACTACGAGCACGTGCTGAAGAAACCCTGGGTGGCGCCCGGTCTGATCAAGCCGCCGCGTTCACAGCGCCTGCCGGACATCGTCACGGTCGAGGAGACCGAGCGGATTTTCCTGGCCACGCAGGTGCTCAGTTACCGGGTCTTCTTCTTCACACTCTACAGTCTCGGCCTGCGCCTGGGCGAAGGTTTACGGCTGACGGTCGCCGACATCGACGGCGCGCGCGGGCGGGTGCATATCCGCGATGCCAAGGGCAACAAGGATCGCCTGGTGCCGCTGCCGACGGCCACCTACCGACTCCTGCGTTGTTTCTGGCAGCGCCACCGTAATCCCGTTCTGCTGTTTCCCAATCGCCGCGGCGGCTTGCCAGGTGCGAGCAGCGCCAGGACACCGCTCAATCGCAGCGGCGTTCAGAAGGCACTGCGGGCGGTGGTCGAATCCTGCGGGCTAAAAAAAACATTTCGCCGCACAGTTTGCGTCACGCCTATGCCACGCACCTGATCGAGGCGGGCGTCGAGCTCACCGAGGTGCAGAGCATTCTCGGCCATCAGTCGATTCTCACGACGGTTCGCTACACCCATCTGACGGATCAAACCCGGCATCACGCCATCGACCGCATCAACGCGCTGATGGACCGCTTTTGCCTGAGCAAGGGGACGCCGCGATGATCCGCCTCGGCTCTGTCATTGCCGAATTCGAAGCGGACTTCATGACGCAATTTCGCCACCGCCTGAGCTTCGATCAGCTTCGGGCACTCTCGGCGATGCGCGATTGCCGCGGCCCGGCCAGCCCGATGATGCAGCTCCAGTGCGAAGGCTGCGATCAGCAAAAACTCGTTCCGCATTCCTGCGGCCATCGCCTTTGCCCGCACTGCCAGCACCACGAGAGCCAGCAATGGCTGGAACGTCAGATAGAGCGCCTCGTCCCGGCCGACTACTTTCTGCTGACCTTCACGCTGCCGGCCGAATTGCGCGGGCTCGCTGCGGCGCACGCCGACGTCGTCTTCGATGGCTTGATGCGCTGTGCCTGGGAAACGGTGCACCGCTTCAGTCAGAACGACCGGCAGTTGCAGGGCACGCCCGGCGCCATCGCGGTGCTGCACACGCACTCGCGTCGGCTCGACTTCCACCCGCATGTCCATCTCGTCGTCCCCGCGGCAGCGATCGATGCGGCGAAGCAGCGCTGGCGACGCAAGCGGCGCGGCAAGAACGGCACTTACCTGTTCAACGAGAGGGCGATGGCCAAGGTCTTCCGGGCCAAAATGCTGGCGGCGATCGAGGCGGCCGGCATTTGCCTGCCGGCGTCCTATCCGCGGGAATGGGTGGCGCACTGCAAATCGGTGGGCAGCGGCGAGAAGGCCTTGATCTACCTCGGTCGTTACCTCTACCGCGGCGTCATCCGTGAACAGGACATCCTCGCTTGTAAGGATGGGCGGGTGAGCTTCCGCTATCGCAACGCACAAACCGGCAAGTCGGAAAAGCGCTCGCTCAGCGGCGCTGATTTCCTCTGGCTGCTTCTCCAGCACGTGCTGCCCAAGGGCTTTCGCCGCGCCCGCAATTTCGGCTTCCTGCACGCCAATTGCAAGCGCCTGATCAGTTTGCTGCACCGCTTGCTGAAGTTCGATCCCAGCCGCTTCACGCCGCCGCGCAAGGAGCGGCCAGCGATGCTTTGCCCGTGCTGTGGCTCCGTGATGTCAATTGTCCGGACGCGTATTCGATCAACATCGCCCGCCTTCGTCGCTGCTCCACCGCTCGTCGCGATCGCTGCCTGATCGTGTAAGCCGCCTTCACAGCGCTGTCCGGCCGCCTTTGGGACTTCAGTTTCCCCAAGCTGAGTGACGGGGTCGCCCGGAGTTCAGTGGCCGGGACGCCAAAACGGCCGGATTTGCGCGATCTTCGCTGACGGTGCCGCAGCGCGCGGCGACGGCCCGCTCCCCGCCCTTCGGCATTCATGCCTGCGGGGTAAATCCAAAAAAGATATTTGCAGAGGGCGCGCCCAGCGCTCCGGCCCGGGCTCGTCCAACAAACGGATCAGATCGTGGCTTCGCACGATCTATCCTTATTCGTTATAACGCCCGATAACGCCTTGCATGAACTCACTCGTTATCGTTTCGTATCGAATGGCCATTTTCAACTCATCGTGAAGCGGCGAAAGGGCTTGAGCGCCTTTGAGCATGCGGTCGGCTGTTACGGCGTAGTTCTTTGAGTATTCCAAATTGCTGAGAACGAGTATGAACACCGATGCATCTATCGCTAAAAAGTTGATGAAGTCAGCTAATCTCTTTTGTTCCGGGGGGATGGTCAGGAGCCAAATGCCGGCTATAATGACCGCCACCGCAAAAAAAGAGAGGACCATCTGAGAAGCGTGATTTTTCCGTTGTAGACGGCGGTTTGCGACGAAGCGAGAGCCTCTGCTTGCCCAAATCTTCATCAGATAGTAGTTTGCGTGCTCAATCTGAGGTGCTGTTTGCCGATTAATGTGGTCAGTCATACCGTTCGTTCGTATAATGTTTAGTCGGCACCGATGTCGGTATATATCTCGGCGCACAAGGGTGCATAAGCCGGATAAAAATGCGTAAGAATCTGTACTATATGCTGACGGCAAGCACGAACGCGCCTGCTCAGTCGCAAAAACACACCGTCCGAACCCAAGCGTTTCGGTCCGCCTGAAACCCCCACTGCCCGCAAGTTGTGTAGCATACGAACCGAAAACCAATCTGTCTACAGGAGTTACTCAACGCAGCTTGGTGCGACCATCGACCCAGCACGCTGCCAAGCCCGATAACGCCCTCTTGAGCGATAATTAGCGTTCGCTAATACACAAGGATTGCTCCCGATGTCCGCCGCTCTACCCGCACAGCCCACCTATCCGAAGTTCTCCGAGATCGTCCGTCACTTCGCCCCCGGCTGGTTTTCGGCAGTCATGGGCAGTGGCGTGCTGGCGATTACGACGCTGACGCTTTCTACACGTTGGCCGATCCTCGCGCCGCTCGCCTGGGGTATTCACTACTTCAACCTGCTGCTTTTCTGCGTGTTGCTCGTGCCTTGGCTGGGCCGCTGGGTGGCGTACCGCGAGTTGGCGCTGGCGACCTTTAAGCACCCGGTGCAGGCGAGCTTCTATCCGACATTGTCGATTGCCATGCTGGTCATCGCGACGGAGTTCCTCGCCTTTGGCGGCCAGGTCGAGTTGGCGCTGCTTTTCTGGTGGCCGGCGATGGTGCTCACCTTCGTTTTCAGTTTTGCCGTGCTCTACGCGATCTTCAGCGGCGAGCACGTCGCGCTGGAGCACGTGACACCAGCGATCTTCATCCCGGCGGTCGGCCTGGTGGTGATCCCGGTTGCTGGTGGGCCGCTGCTTGGCCACCTGCACGGGAGTGCGCGCGAGCTGGCGTTGCTGGCCAATGTCGTCGGGCTCGGTGCTGGTTCGCTGATGTACCTGAGCCTGCTGGCCCTGACGTTGCAGCGCAAGTATCTGGCCAAGCCTGCCTTCGGCCCCCTGGCGCCGACAGTGTGGATACATCTCGGGCCGATCGGCGCGATTTCCCTGAGCCTGCTGAATCTTGCCGAGCAATTGCCGGTGGCGGTGCCAGGCGGCACGCTGGTCTTCGTCAGCCTGCTCCTGTGGGGCTTCGGCGCCTGGTGGGTGGTGATGGCCGCGCTGCTCACAGCGGCCGCCTGGCGGCGGGGAATGCTACCTTTCGCGCTGTCGTGGTGGGGCTTCACCTTTCCGCTCGGGGCCTTTGTCTCGGCCAGCTTCCGGCTCGCTCATGACGCCAGCCTGGGCGGCGTCGAAGCGTTCGGAATCGGCTGCTGGTGCCTGCTCGTGGCGATCTGGCTGCTGACTCTGTTGCGGACGGCGAGAGGGGTGGCCAGCGGCGCGCTGTTTCGGCCAACTGCGTGAGTCAATGAGCGGCGATCCCGGCTGGCGGTCATGAGCACGTGGCCGGCCGGTTTGCTGGACTGCCGCGTCGCTGCGCTCCGCGCAGTGACGGTGTCGAGCGCCGTGGGGTGGGTCGCGGCGCTGCGGCTGGCGCCCGCACGGTCAGGCCAGCCTAGTCACCGACGAAACCCGCTTCCCGCTGACTGCGTACGGCAAGGACAAAAACGATGTCCAACTCGGCAACATAACGGTACAAGGCCAGATAGCCGTGCGCCCGACGCCCGATCACCAGTTCCCGCATGCCGTCTCGTGCCGGTCTGCCGATCAGCGGGTTGGACTCCAGTACGTTGATCGCTTCGACGATTTCCCGTATGCGTGATGCAGCTTGCTCGACCTTATACCTGGCGAGGTGGTCCAGGATGCGATCAAAATCGTCACCGACCTCAGGCGCCAATTCGATGCGCGACATTGTCAGCGCACGCGCTGGCGTGGTGTGGGGGCGGGCACCGAATTCCCGGCAAGGCGTTCTTCGAGAAAGGCGCGCATTTCCTGCCAGGAAATCGTTTCTCCAGAGGTGGTGATTTTGGCATAGCGATTCTCTGCGGCCTGATTGAAATCTGCGCGTCGCTCTTCGTGTTCCGCCTTCTCCGCAATGGCGGCGAGGATGAAACCATGGGTGGTGGTACCGGAACGTTTGGCTGCTTCGGCAACGCGAGCTTTGAGGTCGTCCGGCAAACGGATCGTCGTCGTGGGCATGGTTGACTCCAGTCATTTCATAAGCGAGAAACAACTGTAGCACCTTCGTGCTACAGCAAGCCATCCAAAGTCATCTACGCTTTGGACACGTTTCCGCCAACCGCTCATTGGCCGGTCAAATAGGCTTAGCGACAGGCAGGCGCGTCGCGCCATTCAGCTCGTTCCGTCCTTCAGAGAAGCCGTATGGAAGTTCCGCCGATAGCGACCTTTCCCTGTTGCACAAGCATTTGCTCTCGCCCGTCGGTCTGACTTCAGGGCGTCGTCCGCAATCTGCGTCAAACTACAGACCACAAGCTCATCCTTCTTCCGCAGCGGGGAAAAGAAAGATTCGAGAGTCGCGGCCGCGACTTTCACATTAAAATGCCGGCACCATGAGCGAGCACACTCCCCACGATCACCATCCGCACGAGCAACACGATCACCACGCCGCTCACGACCATGAGCACGACCACGACCACAGCGGCCACGCCCATCACCACCACGCCGACGCCGGCCCACGCCTGATCTGGGCGCTGGTATTGACGCTCGGCTTTGCCGCCGTCGAAGCGGCGACCGGTTTCTGGTCGGGGTCGCTGGCGCTGCTCGGCGACGCCGGCCATATGGTCACCGACAGCGCCTCGCTGGGCCTCGCCGCTTTTGCCGCCTGGCTGTCGCAGCGGCCGCCGACGCAACGCCACACCTACGGCTACGGCCGTGTCGAGACACTGGCGGCGTTGGCCAACGTCGTCTTCATGGTGTTGGTGGTGGTCGGCATCTCGGTGATGGCGGTGCGCCGCGTTCTCGAACCCGGCGAAGTCAACGGCGAAGCGGTGACCGTCGTTGCGGCGATTGGCCTGTGCCTCAACATCGGCGTCGCCTGGTTGCTGATGCACGGCGAGCAGACGATGAATACCCGCGGCGCGCTGCTGCACGTCCTCGGCGACCTGCTCGGCTCGGTCGCCGCGCTGGTCTCCGGGGCGGTGATCATGTGGACCGGCTGGATGACCGTCGACCCGCTGCTGTCGCTGCTGATCTGCGCGCTGATGCTCGTTTCCAGTCTGCGCCTGTTGCGTGAGGTCCTGCAGGCGCTGATGGAAGGCGTACCGGTGAGCCTGTCCACCGAGCAGATCGGTCGCCTGCTGGCCGGCGTGCCGGGCGTCGCCTCGGTGCATGATCTGCATATCTGGACCTTGTCTTCGAACCGCATCGCGCTGTCGGCACATCTGGTCGTCGAATCGCTGGCGCACTGGCCGGCGGTGCTCGCCGCCAGCCGCCAGGCGCTGGCCGAGCAGAGCATCACGCACGTGACGTTGCAGCCGGAACCGCTGCACAACACGGTGCGCTGGCTGGCGCCCGGCGAACAACGCGGCGTACCGGGAAGCTGAAGAGCGTGGCATCGGCGCCCTTGGCGATGAGCGAGCCACGGCTCGACGAGTTGCCGGCCTTGCTCGCCCTGCTTGATGAATGCGCCCTGCCGATCGCCGACCTCGAAACGCAGCATTTGCCGGCGTTTCTGGTCTGTCGCGACGATGCTGGCCTGATCGCCGCCGCCGCCCTCGAGTCGTGTGGCGGCGAGCTGCTGTTGCGCTCGTTGGCCGTAGCGCCGGCCTACCGACGGCGCGGGCTGGCCGCTCGGCTGCTAGAGGCGCTGGAGGAACGGGCGAGAACGATGCGGCGAGAACAGGTCTTTCTGCTGACCACCTCCGCGCAGGACTTCTTTGCGGGCCACGGTTTCCGGCCGCTGGCGCGAAACGCGGTGCCGGCGGCGATTGCCGAAACCGCCCAGTTCCGCCGCCTGTGCCCGGCATCGGCGACGTGCATGGTCAAGAATCTGGAGTGCGCGCCGGAACGTGCGGCGTCACCATGAGGGTCGTCGTCCAGCGCGTCGCTGCGGCGCGTGTCGAAGTCGATGGCCAGGTCAGCGGCAGTATTGCTAGAGGCCTGCTGGTCCTGGCCGGCTTCGAAGCCTGCGACGCCGCCGCCGACCTCGACTGGATGGCCGCCAAACTGGGCAGGCTGCGCATCTTTGCCGATGCCGAGGGCGTGATGAATCGCAGCGTCGTCGATGCCGATGGCGAGGTGCTGGCAGTCAGCCAGTTCACGCTCTTCGCATCGACCCGTAAAGGCAACCGTCCTTCATGGAGCCGCGCGGCGCCACCGGAAGTCGCGCAGCCGCTTTTCGAGCGCTTTGTCGCGCGGCTGGAAGTGGCACTCGGACGCCGCGTCGCCACCGGCGTCTTCGGCGCTGATATGCAGGTTCACCTGGTCAACGATGGCCCGGTGACGATCAGCATCGATTCGCGCCAGCCGGAATAGCGGCAGGGTGCCCGGAGCGCGGCCAATGCGGGCACGCGCGACCGGGACGATGGAGGCGATACGCCCCTCTGGCCCCGACCGCGCTGGCGGATGCTCAATCGCCGGATGCCACGCCCATCTGCGTCTGCAGATAGTTTTGCACGCCGACCTTTTCGATCAGCTCGAGCTGCGTTTCGAGGTAGTCGACGTGATCTTCGGTGTCGTTGAGGATCTCCTGCAGCAGGTCGCGAGAAACGTAGTCCTTCACCGACTCGCAGTGGGCTACGCCGGCGATCAGGTCGGCATGCGCGCCGCGCTCGAGCTTGAGGTCGCCGCTCAGGCACTCGGGAACGTTCTCGCCAATCAACAGCTTGGGCATCTCCATTTTCGGCAGGCCCTCAAGAAACAGCAGGCGCTCGATGATCTTGTCGGCGTGCTGCATCTCTTCGATCGATTCTTCGTACTCGTGCTTGCCGAGGGCGTTGAAACCCCAGTTCTTGTACATCCGCGCGTGCAGGAAATACTGGTTGATTGCTGCAAGCTCGTTGGCCAGCTGCTTGTTGAGCAGCTGAATGACCGTTTTGTCGCCTTTCATGGGGGGCTCCGTTTGAGGTTGCCACGAATCGAGTCGCGGCGGGTAAGCGGGTGGAAGAGCAGGGCGTACAGGGATTCCGCAAGACGTCTTTCGCCAGCTCGGCGCTGGTCGCCATCGCTACAGACAGCGCGTTGTAGGGGCGTACGCGCAATTCACGTCGGCGGCCAGCTGGCCTGGACACTCCGCGGGGCTTTCCGAGATCGGGAAAGACGAAGGGAAAGCGGAAAGGGAAGGAAACAACGAGAAAGCGAGGCCGCAGCGCGGTGTTCCGCTGCGCCGTATAGGCCAATACTGGCGTCCCCACGGGGATTCGAACCCCGGTACCTACCGTGAAAGGGTAGTGTCCTAGGCCTCTAGACGATGGGGACCCGGAACTTCTTTCGGCTTGTTGGTGGAGGTACGCGGGATCGAACCGCGGACCTCTTGCATGCCATGCAAGCGCTCTCCCAGCTGAGCTATACCCCCTGGCCCGAAAGAACGCGGATTATAGGCAGACGATTGCCTGCTGTAAAGCGCCGTGAATGCGAAGCCAGGGTGGATTTGTCCTCTCAGGCAACGCACGGGCAATCAAGCAGTTAGTTCTTCCCCCTGGACATCTGCGCCGGAAGTCCGTATAAATGGCGCATGGAAAGCGTTCTTGGTGCATTGCGTGTTCGCTTGGTGGGCAAGAGCGAAGAGGCTCGCTATCGGGAGTTGATGGCAGAGCATCACTACCTGGGCGACCTGGCGAAGATCGGGCACACGCTTTGGTACGTGGCCACCTACGGCGAAAAGTGGACGGCCCTGCTGAGTTTCTCTGCGGCGGCCTGGAAATGCGGCGTTCGTGACCGCTGGATCGGCTGGGACTATCGGCATCAGTACGATCGCTTGGGCCTGGTCGCCAACAACAGTCGCTTTCTGATCCTTCCCGATTGGCATTACCCCAATCTCGGCTCCAAGGTGCTCTCGCTGTGCGAGCGACGGGTCGCCGAGGATTGGCAGGCGCATTTCGGGAAGCCGCTGTTACTGCTGGAGACCTTTGTGGACCCCTCGCGCTTCCAGGGGACAGTCTATCGCGCCGCGAACTGGACGCCTCTGGGGCTGACGCAAGGCTTTCGCCGCACCCGAGAAGGCTACAGCGCCCACCCGACGTCGCCCAAAGTTGTCTTTGTTCGCCCCTTGCAGGCGGACGCTCGCGGCCAACTTTCCCGCTCGATACTCAACCCCCGCTATCGCACAGGAGCGCCCAGGATGATGCTCACCGCCGAACAGATGCGCACGCTTCCCGATTTCTTTGCCGGCATCGCCTACCCGCGGCGCGCGCAAGGAAGGCGTCACCCCCTTCCTGCCGTTCTGGCCATCGCCACGGCGGCGGTCTTGTGCGGAATGCGGGGCTACAAAGCCATCGCCGGGTGGGCCAAAGACCTCACACCGAAAGCACGCGAGCGTTTCCGCTGTCGTCGCGAGAAGGGCGTTTACCGCGTACCCAGCGAGTTCATCATTCGTGACGTCCTGATCCGTGTCGATCCCATGGCGCTCGATCAAGCGTGTCAGCAGTGGAACAAGGCCTATGCTCAAGACGACCCCAGTCTGGCGGTCGACGGCAAGACCATGCGCAATGCCCATGACGAGCACGGTCAGCAAGCACACATCATGAGCGTGGTCGGGCATCAGACCGGCGTGTGTCACACCCAAAAAAAGTCGGCACCTTGCCCGTAAATGGCGGGGACGAGCTCAAGCAGACCAATGAAATCGGGATGTTCATACCCCTGCTCGATGCGATCGATATTCAGGGCAAGGACATCACCGCCGACGCGCTACTGACACAGCGCAAGCTGGCGACCTACCTGGTGGAGCGCAAGGCGCACTATCACTTCACGGTCAAAGGCAATCAGCCAACACTGCAAGCCGATATCGCGCTCCTCTTCCAGGATCGGAAGGGGGCAGACTTCGTGGCGGTTTCGCCACCTGACCATGGTCGGATCGAGACTCGGCGTATTTGGTGCAGCAATGCCCTCAACGCCTATCTCGACTTCCCGTATGTCGGCCAGGTGTTCTTGATCGAGCGCGAAGTGCTGCACAAGAAGAGCGGCAAGCGGACGCACGAAATCGCTCTCGGGATCACCAGTCGCCCTCCAGAACAGGCCAGCCCACAGCAAATCCTCGCCATCAATCGCGGCCATTGGTCGATAGAGAACCGCTGTCACTACGTCATCGACTGGAACTACGACGAGGACCGTAGCCGTATTCGGACTGGTTACGGACCCGAGAACATGTCACGCCTGCGCCGCTTTGCCGTCGGAATCCTGCACCACTTCTCCGACGGCAAAACCAGCATTTCCGAAAAAATGCGCCACCTCAACCGCAACATCCGATTGGTCTTCGACTACCTGCGCATGACCAAAAATTCTACAGGCCACGTATCACCTTGATCCCGGCACGAGAACAAATTTACCGTGAATGCGAAGCAGCCCTGACGCATGACCTCCCCGAATCGACAGCACTTGCCGGTTACGCCCACTTTCGCCGCCGAGGCGGCCAGATGGGGGTTGGCTAGCGGCAAGGGAGCGCTTGCGGCGCGGGGGTTTGGTGTTCAGTCAGTGGGACAGGAGAGGTCGAGGGAGCTCCGTTCAGATTTCCTGATCTCGGAGGAAACCGGGTTGGCACTTCAGACAAGAGTGAAGGTCATTCTTGCCCCGGTTTCCGGATGCGGAAAATCTTGCAGGGTGAGTTCCTCGAGGAGCGCGGCGATAGCGCGATCATGAGCTGGGCTGGCCATCCGGTGAATTTTGATGGTCAGGGTGTTGGCTAGCGCGTTCGGTTCGATGTCAGCGGAAGAAACGAACAATTCGCGAATGAGCGCACGTGCGTCGTCCTCCTTCTTCAAGTGGCGGCGCAATAGCGCCACCATGGCGGTCTCGGCCCGGTAGGCGACCATTTTCACGGTATCGCAGAGCATCTTGTTCAGCGGCGGCAGTTGGGTCGGTCGCTCGGCCTCGGGCAGACTGTCGATCGTCATCTTTCGGGGGCTTGCCTTGCGCGCCGCGCAAAGTCGCTTGAGCTCCTCCTGAACGGCCTGCAGTGCTTCGACAGACTCGGCGTTTTTCTGGATTTCGCCGCCGTCGTTCAAGGCCGTCCTGGCGATTGCGGCCTGCAGTTTTCTTTCGCTCTGGCGGGTTTGCCTGACGGCCTTGTCGAGTTCCCGCCAGCGGGGGTTAACGACCTGGTGAGTGCCGGGAAGAGATTCGTCTCCGTACTCGATAAGCCCATCAATATCATAATGTTCCATCATGTACGCGAAGTAGTTTTCCTGGCACCAACGGGCGAACATCCGCCCAGCGATGGTGGTGTTTCCGAGTTGCCGGGCGGTCGTGATCACGGCTGTTTGATGTCCCGTCTGGGTCAGCCGACGAACTTCGCTCACGGCCAGGCTGCCATCGCCTGTGCCGAGTCGGGTTTCGCGCATGGCGAGTTTCATCCCGGTGCTGCCGCCTGCCGGCAGATGGACTTCCTGTTCCTGAAACACCTCTTCGGACCAGAGGTCCTTGACGTTCTTGCGGTAGGTCAGTGCGCCGATGCGCTGTTTCCAGAGTCTGCCGAGGAGACTCTGGGTGGCCCCTTCCCGATCGAAGACCATGACAAACCGGTGCAGGGTCGGGTCGGCGTCCAGTTCGGCCGGCGTCGGCTGTCCCGGGACAATCTCCAGCAGTTGGGGGACGATGTCCTTGAGCAGGGTCTCGGCGAGTCCGTCATTGAGCGGCTGCGAAACCACAAAGAACGGGCGACCCAGGGCATCGTTAACCCAGTAGTCGGTGGTGCCCCGCAGGCACAGGCGTTCGCGCGAGACGTAGCGCTTCGACAGCCTGGCCTGCTCGCCGTGATACACCCGAACATGACCATCGACATACAGGTAACCCGCTTCTTCTGGCTCGCTTTCCATCCAGAGCTTCGCGAGATCCCGCATCCAGGCTGCCGGGTCACCCGTCTTGGCCAGCAGATGGACCTTTTCCCGCAGGGTGCGGACTTCCGGTACCCGGTCCAGGCCGATGACTTTGCCGAGTTCTCCGGGCGAGGTTTGTCGCAGATGTTCCGGCCGCTTGATTCGCCCCAGGGCCATGAAGCCGAGGACGAGAAGGATGTGCAAGGCGCTGTAGAATCCCCGGGGCAGCTTGAGATGGCGATCCAGGCCGGTCAGTAGCCCGTTCGCGCACAAGGCCGGCAAGCCGGCCAACAGCCCCCCCATCGCCACATCGTGGCTCGCTTCGAAGCGCGTCGTCGCACCGGTCGCCAATCCCAGCGCCGTTTGGATCCGCTCGTCGGCGCGCGTGCAGGCGGTGCCCATCCCCGCGGCGGCTTCCGCATCCGCCCGGCTGCGCTCACTCTTGGTGCTCGCCGCTTCCAACTCCCCTGCCTCTTGCGGCAAGGCGGCCAACTGCGGCACGCCCTGGCGCCGGATCGCCTTGCGCAGCGTCGACTCCTGGACGCCCACCTGCCGTGCCACTTCGGCAGGACGCTTTCCCTCGCTCAACAGCCGCGCGCATTCGGCACTCTTGTCCGGCGTCATGATCCGCGGCCGGCTCGCCGCCGCCGGTCGAAAGAAAGACGATGGCCCGGCTTTGCGGCTTTGTCCCACCCAGTTCATCAGCGTGCGGTGCGGGATGCACAGCGGTGGCCTTTCCAGTTCGACCGCCTTGACGTGCCCGTTCTCCATCAGGCTGGTCAGAGCGAACCTGCGGCCAGCGTCGTCTCCTACGGGGTGCGAGAAGTAATTGTCTCCCCCAACAAAGTAGATCGCTTGGCCATCCTTCTCCAGAATCGCCAACCCTTCTCCCACTTTCTGCGCACCATCCGGAAACCCTGGAAGCCACGATTGCCTCAACGTCTGCTCCTCCTTGCACTCCTAGCGAAGCTTGGTTTATGCCATAAGAAAATCATGGCCGTCAAAATAAAGTGCCACGTGCAATTCCGGAATTCTACCTACATTCCCGGCCGGGATCAGGAAATCTGCCGTTACGATCGCCAGGCGAGCCTTTCCCGGCGCGGGGTGCGCCGCGCTTGGGAAGATGTGTTGGGCAGGCCTGGGCAAGGTTATTCGAGTTGCAGCAGGAACGGTTCGGCGAGAAGCAGACGCAGGCGTGCTGGGTCAAGCCAGGGCGCAGCACAGGAATTACGGATGAAGGCGATGGCGCCGCGCACACCGAGTTCTTGATACAGGTTGCGTAACTGCCGGGTGAAACGTGCCAGGGTATTGAACACATGCGCCAGGCGCATGAGGAGGTGATAGCCTTTCATGGCATTCCAGTCGAGGGCAAAGGCATGCTCGTAGTGGTAGCCCTGATGTTTTTCGACGAGGAAGCCCGCTTCGATGCCCCAACGGTGGCGGGCACCGAGGTTGCAGCGCTCATGGACATTGTCTTGTCTGAGCGGTTGGCTGGAGAGCCAGGCGTGGCGCGATGTTTCGGTGACGGTCCTGGCCTGTTCATCGATCTTTTCCCAGCTTTCCTCACAGACCACCAGGTTCAGCTTGAGACGCTGACGCCCGTTGGCCGCGAAGGCGTAGTCGATGTCGTTGACCCAGCTGAAGTGTTGTCGGCGCCTTCCCCAAGCGCGCTGCACGGCTTGTGGCTTCAGGGCGTGGAGTGCGCGGAACTCCTGCCAGACCGTGGACAAATCCTTGTCCTTAAGCACGATCATGAACTGCCAGTGGGCGCGCAAGCAGCGCTGCATCACCGGCCCGTTGGCGTAAAGGCCGTCGAGCAGGAGCAGGATCGGCAGGCGGGGGAACAGCGTCTTGAGCCGGTCGCTCAAGCGCACAAAGCCGCGCAGCTCGCAGTCCTGCTTTTGCGCTTCGGTATCGCCCAGCGCGTGTTCGAGGAACTCGCTGAGCAGTGGGACGACCAGGCCGTTGTGGAAAGCCAGGCTGGCCTCGAGGACGTAGACGAAGTACTGGGTGTGGCGGGTTTCCTCCTTGCCGACGGTGCGCTGGAGGAGTTCCTCCGCCCAGAGGGTGTCGCCGGCGACCTTCTGCGAGCCGTCGATGGCGATGGGGTAGCAGTGGTTGATCAGATAGCGGCGGAAGCTCTTGCCGCGGATCAGCCGCTTCACCAGATCGACGTGGGCCTGCTCAAGGTGGTCAAGGTCGATGTCGCGCAGCAGCCGAAACAGGGTGTCGGCGTGTGGTAGGGTCTCGATCTCCGGGAACAGCAGGTGGAGGTTGGCCATGAACTGGGGACGGGATATTTCGCGGTTGGTCTCGCGCCGAGAGGAGAACTGAAAGACGAACATCAGCAGACCGTAAAGCAGCAGCGCGGTCAGCTTGTGGCGGCGCTTCCTGGGGTCTCTCGGGTCGGGAATTTGTTCCAGTTGCTCGAGCAAGGCGGGTAGCTCTTTGCGCAGGAGACGCGTCTTTTTGCTCACGGCGTCCTCGCGGGCCTCCCTTTCCTCGCCGACGGTCGCGAAGGCTGAGCATCGGTTGGGCAGAGAAGTGGGGGAGTGGAGGACTTGTCCACTCGCGCGCCGTTTCGCGTTCAGTGCCTTTTCCTGCCGTTTCTTCTCTGAGCGCAGCTCCTTGAGGGCAGCGCGTGTCGGGCGACGGCAGGGTTTGCTCATGGCCGGGAGCTCCCAGGGGCGGCACACAGCCGGTCGCGACAATCGGCGCTCAGCGGTTTGAGCCACACCTGGCGGGGCGTGCTGCGATACGACTGGCCGGGGCGGGCCAGCCCGCGCCCGCTGGTTGCCCCGAGCAACTGCCAACCGGCCGCGCGGTAACAGGTGCCGGTATAGTGACGAGGATCGACGAAAGTCTCCAGCAACAGGGGCTCGAAGCCCCAGTGATCGAGCCAGTCCGCGCGTGCGCGGCGCGCGAGTTGTCCGAGCACATGACTGGCCAGATGCGGCACCCGGACGTGGGGAAAGATCAGGAAGCGGCTGTTGTTCACCACCCGCGCCAGGTTCTCGCGGCGGGCCTGGGCCGTCCAGCCGATCCAGCGGTCGCGCACGGCGACCGCGCGGGCAGCGCCGGCCAGCAGGACGCTGCCGAGCCGCCGGTCGCCCGCCGTGATGAAGTAGCGCAGGCGGTAGCCGAAGGCCCCCTGGAAACCCAGTGGGTGCCAGCGCGCCACCAGCGCATCCCACTGCGCCACCAACGCCGCGTCGCGAACGACTTCCAGGCAGACCGGTGCGAGTGCCGACAGGGCGCAGTGCACGGGAAGCTCCCCGGTGACCGTATCTACGGGTGCCGCGGGCGGCGCGCAACGGCGTGCTGACGACGGCCTTATCGCCGGCAGTGTCAGCAGCCCGGCCGCCTGCAAACGCTCCAGAAACTCCAGGCAGGCGCTGATCTTCGCCGTCCCTGTCAGAGTGGTCCACCCCAGGTGCTCGCAGACCGTCGCCGCCAACTCCTTGCGCGCCAATCCCGGCAGCCACGCCACCGTCCCGCACACCTCGGCGATCTCCGCGGCGCTGAATACGCGACCGCAGTGCACCCACTCCCCTTCGCTCGTTGCAACCACCACGATACCTCCGGCTGAAACGTGGACCAATGACCCTCCACCTATCCTGCCAGAAGTCCCCCCGGCTGTCTAGCTCCCTTGTGCGAAACCTTTTTTGCCTGCCCACCGCAACGCCTTGCCAGTACTGGGCTGGCGCAGTCATGCTTCAGCGCTGAATGCGAAGCCTTGGCGCATTGACGACGCGTCGGCGAGCTGCGTCGCCGCTAATCGTGGCTGGCCATCCCCAGACGGCCCAAGCCAGGTAGCTTGAGTGCCGGCGGCGAGACGTCGATACCCAGCGACAGGCCCAGCACATTGACCTCGACGCCTTCTTCGGCGGCGATCGTCAAGCCGAGCAAGCCGAGCAGCGAAAACTGCAAGCCACCGCCGCTCGGCGCGCTGGCAAACAGATCGCCTGCCGGCAGGTAATCCTTGCCGATTGCCGTCGGCGGTAGATCGAGGTGCAGTTCGGGTGCCGCCCGACCCAGGTAGGCGATGAAGGTATTGCTGTTGGGACCCGGCCACAGCCGATATTCGTGCTGGTACGGATAGGCCTGCGCCGCCGCGTGCAGACGGGCGATCAGCGCGTCGACCTCGGCGCCGCCGCGGACTTCACGAATCAGCGTCGGCGCGTTGCCGTACCAGTAACCGTCGGCTTCGCCGTGTTCGATGCGCACCGCATTGATGCCGCGCTGCACGCCCCAGCCGACCACTTCCAGGCGCGTGTAACGTTCGCCGTGCATCGGTTTGGTGGCGATCCAGGTATGCACGCCGAAGGCTCCGCGCCAACCGAAAGCACGTGCCGCGTAGACCTGGATCAGCGCTGCCGGCGTTTGTTGGGGGTCGGGCGCCTGGCCACTGCTGTCTTGCCGTGCCGTACGCCAATCATTGGCCTGGGCGTCATTGCCAAGATGCTGGCTGACCGCGACGCCGACCGGGACGACGAACAGCAGCGCCAGGCTCAGCGCCAGTCGTCGCGACCACGATCCCGCAATTTTCATGTGCATTACTCTCTTGCTCTCCGGCCGGCCATTCAACAGCCATTGGTCCGTGAGCCGCGGCAAAGGTTCGCGGTGCCGACCGGTGCGCCAGGGTACCGTTGATGGGCGAGCCGGGCCGTCACGCCCGCCGCCGATTGGCCACGATGGCGGGGGAGCTAAAGCCGCGCGCTCGACACTTCGAGAGCCGTTGCCAGGCACTCCTCGAAGGCGCGCACGACGGCGACGTTGTCATCGACCGCTGGCGCGGCGGCGAGCACCGCCGCGCGCAGCGCCCGTCGGCGATCGCCATCGCGGCATTCGCCGGCCAGGCGCGCGGCAATCGTCACGTAATCGGCCACCGACGAGGCAACGTAATCGCTCAGGCCGGCTTTGCGCAGCAGGCCCGCGGCGAGGCGCTGACGCAGGTAGTGCCCTTCCAGGGCAACGATTGGCAGACCACGATGGATCGCCTGCCACGCCGTCGTGTAGCCCGAAAAAGCCGGGCAGTCGAGGTAGACATCGCAAAGATCGAGCAAGGCGAGAAACTTTGCCGGCGACAGCCAGGGGATCAGCAGCAGATGGCGGGCTGGATCGAGTCCGTGGTCGCGGAACTGCGACTGCAGGCGCGCCATGATCTGCTCGCTGGCCCACGGACAAAGCGGATCGCGGAGAACGATGAAGACGCTGGCGCCGCTGGCCAGCGCGATCTTCGCGTAGATCGCATCGTCGGCGGGAGCGAACTTGATGGCGCGCTGAGCGATGACGAAACGCGTGCCGTCCATCGCCAGCAAGGCCGCCTCGACGTCGGCGATCGGCTCGGCGACGAGCGCTCGCGGCGTCGTGCAGCAGCCGGTGCCGGGCAGGCGCAGCAGCCGTTCGCGATAGTGCGCATCGGCATCCGGCGCTTCGAGCAGGTCGCCCGAGAGAAAGACGTCGATGCTCGCCAGGCCGGTGCTGATCGGGTGCCCCCAGCTGGCCACCTGCAGCGGCGCCAGGCGATGCGCGGCCAGGAAGTACGACAGCGACGACATGCCGATCTCGGGGTAGAAGATCACGTCGGCGCGGTCTTCGCGAGCTGCGGCCAGCCAGCCGCTGGCGTCGGCAATCGTCCGCCGGTCGCGCCAGTGATCGACCAGCGTGCGCGCGAAAGCGGTTTCGTCGTCCTCGACGTTGCCAAGGTGATAGACCAGGACCTCGAATCGCGTGCGATCGAGATGCCGCAGCAAGCCGCGCAAGACGATGTCCCATACCGAGTGGCGGCGGATGTGATGCGATATCACCAGCAGGCGAATCCTGTCGCGCTGCGCTCGCGCTGGCGGCAGATCTCTTTGCGGCCCCAGGCATGCGGCGAGCAGGTCGGCGTAGCGCGACAGCAGTTCGCGGTGATTGCCGTAGCGGTAGGCGAGCATGAATGGTTGCTGCGCCGCCGCCAGGTCGGCCAGGCACGGCTGCCGCGCGGCGTCGGCCTGCAGCCAGTCCGACAGTTCGTCGAGTGCCTGACTGAACAAGGCCGGCACCGCCGTCGCCTCGGCGGCGGTTTGCGCGATCACCGGCAAGGCCGCGGTGGTCAGCGCCAGTCGCGCGCTGATGCGTTCGGGCTGGACGCGCAGTGCCTGCAGAAAAGAGTCCCTGGCCTCGTCCGGGCGGCCGAGTTCGAGCAGTACGCCGCCGAGTCGTTCGAGAATCTCGGCGTTCTGCGCTTGCCGGCTCAGCGCCCGGCGATAACACGTTTCGGCGTCGGCAAAACGGTTCTGTTCGACGAACAGCTTGCCGAGATTGGCACTGGCGTTGGCGTAGTCGGGGTTCAGCTGCAGCGCACGGCGATAGCACTCTTCCGCGTCGCCGAAACTCCCGAGTTCCTGCAGCACATTGCCGAGGTTGCCGAGCGCCGCGACGTAGTTCGGCTCAACGCGCAGCGCCGCGGCAAAGCAGTCCCGCGCTTCCTCGGGACGCGCCGCGTCGCGCAGGATATTACCCAACGCGAAATGCGTGGCCGCGTACTCCGGTGCCAATTCGACGGCCCGCCGGCAGTTGGCTTCGGCTTCGCCGAATTGGCCGAGCTCGCCGAGCGCTGCGGCGAGCGACATCAGCGCTTCGGCGAAGTCCGGGGCCTTGTCCGCAGCGCTGCGCAACAGCGCCACCGCGTCTTTGCAGCGGCCGAGCAGCCGTAGCGTGTCGCCAAGGTGGAACTGCGCCGCTGGATTCTCGGGCTGGATTGCCAAGGCCCGCCGGAAACTGTCGGCCGCGTCGGTAAAACGCCCGCTTTCGACGAAAGCCCTCCCGAGACCCGTCTGCGCGTCAAAATCGCCGGGCGCCAGCGTCGTCGCGCGCTGCCAGGCGAAGACGCTATCCTTGCCCTGCGCCTGCAAGCTGGCGCCGAGCAGCGTCCATAGAAAGCCCGATGGCGGTGGCCGCTCGACCAGCACGCGCAGAGCCGACTCCAGCTCGGCGTAACGGCCAGCTCTGAACATCGCCAGCAAGCGCTCCGGGTCGATCGACGCCGACGAGACGCTCGCCGGACGACTCGGCGCGCTTCCGACAGCACCGCTACTCAGGCAGCAGCTCTTGTATTTGCGGCCACTGCCACACGGGCAGGCGTCGTTTCGTCCAGGTTTCATCGCGACTCGTTGGCATCGCCAGCGCTCGCCGCGCTGGTTGTTGTTGGTTTTGTGGCAGGAGGGCTGCCGGGACGCGAGACCCGGCGCCGGCCACGAGAGTATAGGTGGCGCCTCCAGGTCCCGGCAAGCAGCGGCGCGATCGATGCACGCACCCACACCGTCATGGCGAGGAAATCGCTTGCGCTCGGTGAATCCAGGCCCGCCGGCCGTATTCAGCGCACGCTGATTTCGACGCTGTCGTAGCGACCGGCGTCGTCCATGACCGTGATCTGGTAGCGGCCGGCGTCGTTGAAGCGCTGCTGCAGCGCGTGCCTGGCGGGCAGGCGGGCGATCTGGCGGCCGTTCAGCAGCCAGATCAGCTCTTCCTGGCCGCCGCGCGCTTCGAGGCGTAGTTCGGGCGCCGGGCCGTTGCCGGCGCGGCGGATGCTCTCGCCGTCGCTGACGCCGACGATTCGCAAGCCGCCCTCGGGGGCGCGCGCGCTGCGGCATGCGGGCGCCCATTCGGGCGGCAGCGCGCGCTGTCGCGTCGCGCCGTCGAGCCAGGGTTCGACGGCGGCCGGCCAGCGCGCCATGTCGACGGCGTGCATCTGACCAGCGGCGCAAGCGGCGCGGACGCGCAGGCCGCTGCTGGCATCGCGGTAGTCGACGTAGCGCGCGGCGCCGGCGCGCAGGCGGTCGGGGAAGGTCGGTGGCGCGGTGCCGTTGAGGAGCCACGCCGTTCGCTGCTGATGACAGAGCTCGGGCGGTGTCGCCTCGCGGCGTAGCCCCAGCGGCCAGCAGATGATTGCCGGCGAAACGCTCGCTGGCGGCGTTCGTGCACGCGGCGCGGCGTCGTCGATCGCCGAGAAGATATCGACCAGCAGCGGCGCGGCGATGTTGGCGCCGAAGAAACCGGGGTTGGGTGTGCCATCGGGCCTGCCGATCCAGACGCCAATCGTGAAGCGGTCGCTGACGCCGAGCGCCCAGGCGTCGCGGAAGCCGAAGCTGGTACCGGTTTTCCAGGCGATGCCGCGGCGTTCGCCGACGCCGTCGTCGACCAGTCGCGCCAGCGGTCCGCCCGATTCGAGGATGTCGCGGATGATGAAGGCGGCGCCGGCGCTCATCATCCGCGCCTCTTCGAGCGGCGCGTCGGCAAAATAGCGCGGCCGGCCGCTGACGCCGGCGCGCGCCAGCGCGGTGTACGCGCCGACCAGACCTTCGAGGCTCACCGCCGTGCCGCCGAGAATGACGCTGAGATTCGGCGCCGCGCCGCGCGGCAATTCCAGCTTGAGTCCGCCGCGGCGCAGCAGCGCGACGAAGCGCCTTGCCCCGAGCTGCTCGAGGACTTCGACCGCCGGTACATTGAGCGATTTGCGCAGCGCTTCCGAGGCGCTCACCGGGCCGCTGAAGTCGGCCTGGAAATTGCCCGGCTGGTAACCCGAGAAAGACTGCGGTACGTCGGCCAGCAGCGATTCCGAGTGCGTCAGCCCCTCGTCGAGCGCCAGCCCGTAGAGGAAGGGTTTCAGCGTCGACCCCGGCGAGCGAGCGGCGCGCACCATGTCCACGTGCGCGAAGCGCTCGTTGTCGGTGAAATCGGCCGAGCCGGCGTAGGCGCGGACCTCGAGGCTGGCGTTGTCGACGACCAGCGCGGCCATCGACACGCGCGCCGGCAGGACCGCCAGGCGCGTCGCCAGCAGGTGTTCGACGGTCTGCTGGATGGCCGCGTCGACGGTGCTGTCGACGCGCGCCGCAGCTGGCTTGAGCCGCCGCAGGCGTTCGGCGAGCAGCGGTGCGAGCAGCGGTTCGCGGATGCTCAGGGCGATCACCGGTTCCTGGCGGGCGTCGGCGATCGTTGCCGGACTCCAGCGCACTTGCAGGCGATCGAGCACCTTGTCGCGCGCCGCGCGGGCGCGCTCGGGGTAGCGGTCGGGCCGTAGCCGCGACGGCGCCTGCGGCAGCACGGTCAGCAGCGCCGCTTCCGAAGCGCTCAGATCGCGCGCCGATTTGCCGAGATAGGCGCGACTGGCGGCCTCGACGCCCTCGACGACACCGCCCATCGGCGCATAGCTGAGGTACAACTCGAGGATCTCGCGCTTCGAGAGGCGCAGCTCAAGCTGCACGGCACGGGCGATTTGCCGCAGCTTGCCGGCCAGCGTCCGCGGCGTCTCTTCGAGCAGGCGGGCGACCTGCATGGTCAGCGTCGAGCCGCCGGAAACGATCTCCCCTTGCCGCAGCCATTGCCAGCCGGCGCGCAGCAGTGACCACGGGTTGACGCCGGGATGCCACCAGAAGCTGCGGTCCTCGTAGGCGACCAGCGCTTCGAGGTAGCGCGGCGAGACGTCTTCGACGCGCACCGGGTGGCGCCAGATGTGCGCCTGGTCGGGGAAGGCGCGCAGCGGCGTGCCGTCACGGGCGACGACGAGCTGTGCGTGTGGCGCCGCGCCGCCGGCCAGCGGCGGTGGCCACAGCTGGTCGGCGACGAGCAGCAGCGCCAGCGCTGTGGCCAGCGCCAGCTGCGGCTGGCGCTTCATTTCGCGGCGCCGGCTTCCCTGCCGTCGACGATCTGCAACGTTTCACCGCCGCCGGCCAGACCGTAGACCTCGGGCTGGTACATGTCTTCGGCGTAGCTTGGCGGCACCACGAAGCGTCCGGGGGTGACCGCGCGAACGCGGTAGAAGAACTGCATCTTGCCGGCGATCCGGGCGGCGACGACGAAGCGGTCGTCGCGGAACTCGACGTGCCGGATATCGCCGTGCAGCATCGCCTGCCGCGGGTCGACGCCGTCGATGGTGAGCACCGACTGTTCGCCCTGGACGATATTGGCGTTTTCGATCTCGAGACCCGCCGGGATGTGGTCCACTATCAGGCCGTTGGCGTAACGACCGGGCGTCTTGACCTGCAGGCGAACGATCGCCGTCTCGCCGACGCGCAGCGGCCGATTGCCGAGCGGCTTGCCGTCGGCGGCGAACCAGTCACGCTGCAGATCGAAGGCGTCGCGCCGCGCGGCCGGCATCTGGAGCGCGTTGCCGCTGGCCTGCAGTTCGACGAACAACCGTTCCTTGCCGCCGTTGTTGATCCGGATGCCGCTCGTCAGCT
>NZ_CAJQTX010000004.1 GCF_907163085.1 Candidatus Accumulibacter sp. ACC003 | reverse complement strand
ATGCCGCGAGTTCGGTCGAGCGCTCCTGCGCGGCGTGATTATGGCGCTTAGCTCCTCGATTTGCCGGCATGCGGTCTCCAACTCGGTTGCCTGGGCGTCGTAGGCATCGCCAAGTTGCTTATTGAGCGTTTCCGCCTCGGCCCGCTCGGCTTCCCACCCGGCTTGCGCAGCACGCAGCGATTCGTTTGCCGTGTCTTGGGCGGACTGCCACAAGGCGGCCAGCGCCTGGCTATGAAGCTGATGGACAGCATCCGGAACAGTGATCGCTACCGGCGCCGCCTGGGCAGTCTGAGCGCGTCGCCACTGCTTCATCGCGGTAGCGGCATCGTTCATGTTGACCTTGGACGCCTTACGGACCGCATCCACCGTAGGAAAGGAAATTCCCGGCCGGCCTGCTCATAGAGCGAGTCAGCGGCAGTGAAAATGCTGGTCGCGGGTGTCTTTGTTCAGATCCATGTTCGCGGCTCCTTCGGCATCAAATAATGCATAATAGCATCTGCTTATTCTTCTTCTTATTTTTGGCTCTATGTCGTTTCATGTGGAACGGACGTCGGCATACCTCGGCAGCCTGCGCACGCGCTAACCGAGAGAAGCGGCGTCGTGGGGCGTTGAGAGCGCTGTCAAGGGCGGGCGTAGCCCGGCGAAGCGAACCCTTTACTGCGTCCAAAACGCTCAAGGGCTTGGGGCTGGTTGCGGTTTTTCGCGGCCAGCACCCGGAGCCCATCCGGCGGAGGAGAACTTCACCCGCCCTCGGGGGCTAGTGGTGTGGGTGCCCGCAGGGCTCGGCAGAGGGCACCCGCCCCATCGGGGTCGGTTCCACACGAAACGACCTAAACCCTTATTTCTGGTTTACGAGGCTGAGTAGAACGGCGCGTCAGAACTTGGGGAAGAGCAACCCGGTTCACCATCTCGCGCATCCGAGCACAGTGAAATTTTGCGGTACCATCGGATGCGCTATTAACCCAATGGCAACCATGGTCTAATGTTTCGATTGCTTGTGCCAACGGGCTAGTCGACGCCGAATGGCAAATGCAAATCTATCGCCGACTGCAGAGCAAGCGTTTGGCATGTTTATCTTAGTACGTTGCCATTCCATTAAGCGTAAGATGCGTCCATCTGTTTAGGATAACCTCGCCACCTACCATGCTCAGTCCACCCCTCCGCCCCCGCGAACGCGATGCTCTCGTTCAAGCCTTGCGTGCAGGGGTGACCCCCCGGCTTGGTGCGCGGCATATCCAGGTGGGCAGAGACGCCGAGATGATCGCTCTCGACAAGGATCTAGATCGCGTCGCCGACGGCGGATCAGCGTTCCGTCTGGTGATCGGGGAATATGGTTCCGGCAAAACTTTCTTCCTCAATCTCATCCGCGGCGAAGCGATGGGGCGTCAGCTGGTGGTCGCCAACGCCGACCTGAACCCAGGCCGACGCCTGCAAGCCTCCGGTGGTGAAGCCCGAAGCCTGTACGCGGAGTTGATGAAGAACATGGCCACTCGCACCAAGCCCTTGGGCGGAGCGCTAACCACGGTTGTCGAAAAGTTCATCACCACCGCTTTGACTGAGGCACGAAAGACCAAAGTCAAGCCAGAAGACATCATCCACGAGCGGCTGGAAAACCTGACCGAGCTCGTCATGGGCTACGACTTCGCCATGGTAATCGCCGCCTATTGGCGCGCCTACGAACAGGACGATGACACCCTCAAGGCCAGTGCCATTCGTTGGTTGCGCGGCGAATTCAGTGCCAAGACCGACGCCAAGCAGGCCTTGGGCGTGCGTGAAATCATCGGTGATGCCGCGCTCTATGATCAACTCAAACTGCTGGCCCGCTTTTGTCGCTTGGCGGGTTACCAAGGCCTGCTCATCTGCCTTGACGAAATGGTCAATCTTTACAAACTCCCCAATCCAGTATCGCGCAACAACAACTACGAGCAGATTCTTCGTATCCTCAACGACCTGGAGCAAGGCAGCGCCGAGGGCCTCGGCTTCATTCTTGGCGGCACTCCGGAATTCCTCACCGACCCGCGGCGTGGCCTCTACAGCTACCCAGCCCTACAATCCCGCCTCACCGACAATCCTTTTGCACGGAACGGTTTGGTGGATCTCACCGGACCGGTGCTTCGTCTCGCCAATCTCACCCGGGATCAGTTCGTCGCACTGTTGGACAAAGTGAATGGCGTGTATCACAGCGGGCAAGATGATGTCGTGGCGCTTCCTGCCGAAGCGCTATCTGCTTTCATGAGCCATTGTGAGCAACGAATCGGCGATGCCACCTTTCGCACACCCCGCGACACGATCAAGGCGTTCGTTGGATTGCTGGCCGTTCTTGAGCAGAATGAAGCGATCGAGTGGAAGGACTTGGTCAGACAAGTGGAAGTGAAACACGACGAAGATGCTGGTAGCGATTTGAAAACGCTCATCATCTAATCGATTCAGAAGACCGAATCGTTGATTGGTGCGCCTGTTAACGTGGCGACGTAAAAAGACAGATTTCGTAGGGGAGTAGCATGAAACAAGCAGGACTTAACATCAGAAGACCTCAAGGCTGGGGAGAGTACGTCAACTTCCAGTTCACACCCTGGGGCTGAGCGATGCACAGAGCGCACTCTGCTAGTGACCAGATCCAAGGTGAACCTCTTCTACCTGTTGAGCCCCGCTTCGACACCGAGGGTATCGGGGCCGCCTGAACAACCCGATCGCCACCGACATCAATGACCAGATGGACCTCACGACGTGGTGGAGTTGAAGAAGTTGCCTGCTGCCCTTTCTCGAGTATTGTTGCGGGTTGACAATGGGCTCACGGCCTTGGCTACGCACTGGCCACCGAACTACAAAGAGGTAATGACCGAGCGGGCGCACGCTGCCCAGAAGCGGCTCCTTGGTGTGGTTCAAGAGGGGAACTAGTAACCATTGACTTCCCCCGATCGTTGGAAGTTGTGCCCCAACGCCAAAACTCCCAAGATTTCCCACGGAAAAGCACATCCGACACCGGAACAATAAGCCACATCCCTACAATACCCTCTCCCACGCAAGCCTTCGGCAACTTCGTCGACAACGGTGATGGCACGGTCACCGACTTACGCACCGGTTTAATGTGGACTAGGTTCGTGCTAGGACAGACTTGGAGTGGTTGTCAACCATTCGGAACTTGGCGCGACCATTCCTGGAGTGAAGCAGTTGCTATACGTCATTCATTTGCGGGGCATGACGACTGGCGATTGCCGACAGTTGACGAACTTTATGGGATCGTCGAACCAAATCACAGCCCTCCAGTCAATACGTTGGCATTTCCAAGCGTCATGCGCTTTTGTTGTTGGACCATGTCACCTCATGATGGTAATCCGCGAAACGCGTGGGCAGTCGATTTCAAGACTGGAGAACGTGTCTCCAGAGATCGTCGTGAATCTCACTTGATTCGTCTTGTAAGGCGTGGGCAGTCAGTGACGACGTCAGGATTGGTTGAGACGACGCCCTTACTGTTTAGAGGGCAAACCGAACTACCGACGAGGACCGTGATGACGGAGCGGATTGACTCGGTAATAGCCGCGTCAATCGAGAAACACGGAGTACCATTCGCGCTACAAGGTGCTGCCCGTGCCAGCACAATTGGCGGAGAGTTTTTTTTCCGCACCGTAGTTCTGTGTGGGTTGGAATGCGGGCTTTTCAGGCTTCCGGCCACGGAGACCGGAAGTTATCTGTAGCGACGCAAAATGATGTCGGCCCAGACGCACAATCAAGAGGGCTTTCTGACGCAAATTAGTTGAGACGGATAGCGACTCCAGACGCACATTCGGTGATTCTCAAACCACATTACGTGAGACGGACGCACATTGTTGAGACGCTCAACCGTGTTCGCGGCACAGACGGTCACGGCGGCGGGCTCACGAAATCTCGGTACCGAACGTCTGGATGAATTTCGCTTTTCGTACGCGGCTCGGGAGGCTCACCCCCGCCATTTCACAGGTGGGCTCGCCAAGAAAACGGTCGGTTTTCTGGTGGGCAGCAGGCGGCAGCTTTTTGCTCCGACGGGTCACCAGAAAACCCGTTGCTAAAATCAACACAAGATTGCATCCTATGCTCCTTGTTTCCTGACGGAGCGAAGAAGTGCTGCTAATCGGTTACGCCAGGGTATCGAAGTCCGATGGCTCCCAGACGGTAGCTCCGCAGCGCAATGCACTGCTTGTTGCGGGCGTCGACCCCGAGCGCATCTATGAAGACCTGGCTTCAGGGCGCAATGACGCGCGTCCTGGCTTGATCGCTTGCCTCAAGGCACTTCAGCCCGGTAACACGCTCGTCCTCTGGAAATTGGATCGCCTGGGGCGTGATCTTCGACACCTGGTCAACACCGCCGAAGACTTGCGCGTGCGGGGCATCGGCTTGAAGGTGCTGACCGGCGCCGGGGCGCAGATTGACACCACCACCGCCAATGGACGACTGGCCTTCGGCATCTTTGCAGCCTTCGCCGAATTCGAGCGCGAACTGATCGCCGAGCGCACCCAGGCGGGTCTCGCGGCGGCACGTGCTCGTGGGCGCTTGGGTGGGCGTCCGCGCAAGATGGATCGAGCAATGCTGACCATGGCGATGGCAGCCCTGTCGGATCCAAAGGCCGTTACTGCCGACGTCGCCAAGCGCTTGGGCATCACGACGACCACGCTTTACACCTACGTCAACGGTGATGGTTCACCGAAAGCCGCCGGTACTGTTTTGCTGCGCACCGGAACGGGCGACGAATCACCAGACACGGCATTCACTGTTCAGCGGAGCACATAGTGGACGCCGGCGTCGCCGTTCCGATGGAGGCGATCGTGGCCTTGCGCCGCAGATTAGCAGCCTTGCCGATACGACATCCGGAGCGCCTGGCGCTGATGGACTCGATGGCCAACCTGTACGCGGTCTCGCGCGCCACCTTGTATCGCCTTCTGCGTGGCGATCGGCGTCCGAAAGACGCGCACCGGGCAGATCGCGGCAAGCCGCGCATCATGCCGGCGGTGGAAATCGAACATTGGTGCGAGATCGTCGCTGCCCTGAAAGTTCGCACCACCAACAAAAAAGGGCGCTGCCTGTCGAATGCCCGGATTCTCGAACTGCTCGTTGAGTACGGTGTTGAGACGCCGGATGGACTCGAGAAGCTTCCGCCAGGTCGGCTGTCGGAATCCACGCTCAACCGACACCTACGACGGCTGGGCTATGACCGGGATCGCATGACGCGCGAGCCACCGGCCGTGCGCTTCCAGGCCGAATTTGCAAATGCGCTGTGGCACTTCGACATGAGTCCGTCAGACCTGAAGGAGCTGGAAACCCCACCGTGGCTCGATCCGGATCGGCAGGGTGCGCCTATGCTGATGCTGTTCAGTGTCGTCGACGATCGCTCGGGGGTGGCCTACCAGGAATACCGCTGCGTATACGGCGAGGATGTCGAGACGGGGCTGAGGTTTCTGTTCAACGCCATGTCAGCCAAGGAGGAAGCAGGAAATCCGTTGCAGGGCATCCCGAGCGCGATCCAACTGGACAACGGGCCGGTCGGTAAGTCGGCAGTGTTCCGCCGCGTGATGGAGTGCCTTGGCGTCGAGGTCATCCTGCATATGCCGCGCAATAGCGACGGTCGCCGCACCACGGCGCGCAGCAAGGGCAAGGTGGAGCGTCCCTTCCGGACGGTGAAGGAAGCGCACGAGACGCTGTATCACTTTCACAAGCCAGCGACCGAAGCGGAGGCCAATCGCTGGCTCGTCAACTACGTGATCAAGTACAACCATCGGGACCACCGCACCGAAGACCACAGCCGCCAGGAGGACTGGCTTACGCACCTTCCCGCGGATGGGCTACGGGCGATGTGTTCGTGGGAACGATTCTGCACCTTCGCCCGCGAGCCGGAGCGGCGTACCGTGGCGATCGACTGCCGCCTGACCGTCGCGGGCGTGACCTACGAGGTGGATGCCGAATTGGCCGGCGAGGAAGTCATCGTATGGTGGGGTTTGTTCGATCAGGAACTCTTCGCAGAACTGGGGGACGACCGCTACGGCCCGTTTCAGCCGGTCGGCGGGCCGATCCCGATCCATCGCTACCGCAAGCATCGCAAGAGTCGGCGTGAGCATCGTGCCGACCAGGTGGCGCAGTTGGCCGAGAAAATCAGCATCCCACGTGCTGCGGTGAGCGGAGAGAGCGACATTGTGGTGTGCGCCCCGCCGAGCGCCGCGCTCATGCCGCCGGCGAAGCCGTTCAACGGTCCGGACCCTTTCCACGAGCTGACCTTCCCCAATGCGGTAGCGGCTCGGCAGGCCATCGCCGAGGAGTTGCGCTTGCCGCTTGCGAAGCTCGGCGATGAGGACCGCGCCTTCATCACGCAACTACTCGCGGAAACCCTGTCACGGCCCGTCATTATTGCAACCATTCGCACCCGCTTCCCGGCGGGGCGCAAAGGAGGAATCGCCTGATGCTCACCGAAGTCATGCGGCACTACCACCTCAGGCGTCCGCCCGTGGATGTTGGATTCTTCGAAACCGACCATCACCAGCAAATGACTCGCGACCTGATAGCCGCGATCCAGGGAGGGCGTCTGATCGCGCTGACCGCCGTGATCGGCTCCGGCAAGACCGCGCTCGCGCGGCGCCTGCGCGACAGCCTCGATAAGGAGGGGCGCGTGATCGTGTCGCGCTCCTTGACCCTGGACAAGGCCAAAATCACCGTCCCCTTGCTGATTGCCGCACTGTTCTACGATCTGTCGACGGAGAAGACGGTCACGATATCGAGCCAGTCGGAGCGGCGCGAGCGGGATCTGCAAGAGCTATTCCGCAAGGTCAAGAAACCCGTCGCGCTGTTCGTCGATGACGCGCACGACCTGCACCCGAAAACCCTGACCGCCTTGAAACGCTTGCTTGAGCTGGTCGTGGACGGCGGCGGGCAGTTGGCGATCGTTCTGATCGGGCATCCCAAGCTCAAGAACGACCTGCGCCGCCCCAAGATGGAGGAGGTGGGAGATCGGACCACCATCTTCGAGTTTGGGGGTCTGCGCGACCGGCAGCGCGACTACATCGACTGGGCGATGAAAGCCTCGCTCGAAGAGGGCGTCGAGCCGGGCACAGTGCTGACCGACGACGCGGCCACCCTCCTGGCTGCAAGGCTCAAAACCCCGCTGCAGATCGGGCGGCACCTGGTGCGCGCTTTCGAAGCAGGCTTTGAAGCCGGTGTGAAACCAATCGACGCCGCCATCGTTGAGACGGTGCTGTCGAGGCGCATTGATGATCTGGAACCCCAACTGACGCGGCACGGGTACGACGTGCGCGCTTTATGCGAACAGTTCGAAGCGAAGCCGGTGGAGATCCGCGAACTGCTGCGCGGCACGCTGAATCCGCAGCGATCGACGGAACTAATCGAGGAGATGCGGGCAGTGGGACTGCCGCTGTGACCCTCCGCACCGCGAACGCGATTGAGCGTCTCAACAATGTGCGTCCGTCTCACGTAATGTGGTTTGAGAATCACCGAATGTGCGTCTGGAGTCGCTATCCGTCTCAACTAATTTGCGTCAGAAAGCCCCCTTGATTGTGCGTCTGGGCCGACATCATTTTGCGTCGCTACAGTTATCCAAATTCGGACCCAGAGATTAAGGCATTTCTCTCTTTGGTTTCGGAGAAGTCAAGCTCACTACGCAAAGCAGCTAGCAAGTACGTCCGTTATGCTTGGCTTGCCGCGCGTAACGGCCATATGGTTGAGCGGTGCACCACAGTTCTGGAGTTGGAACGGGCTGCGCAGCCCATGTCTGATCGGCTGTGCTCGATAGAGCAACCCATCAGCAGGTCAGCGAAGGAGCAAGCCGCTGACGACGAGCTGCTCGAATCAAGTTCGCGAGATTCGCAACAAAACATCGCAACGAAAGGCGGACGGATTACGCTCGCGTCTAGCGGGGCAGTTGCCCCTGAGCCTATATTCCTCCAAGTTGGCTTCGATCACGCGCAATCTGTTGTTCGCACCGCGGTAGAACTCCTGACAAGGCATCCGGAGCAATTCCCCCATGAGATGAGCGAACTCCGTGCCTTATTGGGCACGACGGGCAATGAACCGCTTGAGCCCACTACTCAGCCGGAACTGTGCTTGAACGAAGCGACTCCAACCAGCGCAGCCACACCAGCAATTAGAGTTGCTCGGTGGTTGGTGGACTTGGACTCGATCAGCGTCGCAGAATTCCGCTCCAAGCTCCTACCACTCGATTTGCTTCCTGCGGCCGTGATTGACGAAATCAATGAAAGAGCACTCGATTTGACCGGAGAGATCGCACTGGACCACATCGACGACGCCGTAGTGGTTTGCAGAAAGACGCTAACTGAATTAATACGCGCAGCGGAATAGCGCGTTCGTCGCCCCAAAACGTGGCCGTCACCGACTCGCCTGCGCTCAGTCTCCTTGCTCCACCACTACAGCGCTGGCTGTGGGAACAGGGCTGGTCTGGCTTGCGACCCGCGCAGGCGGAGGCGTTCGCTCCTATTCTCGAAGGTCGGCAGGATGTGGTGATTGCCGCCGCCACGGCCTCCGGAAAGACCGAAGCTGCTTTCCTGCCGCTACTCACGCGCTTGTGGAATTCCGACGGCCAAGGCGTGGTGCTGTATGTGGCGCCGATGAAGGCACTCATCAACGATCAGTACGAACGCCTGAGCCTCTTGTGCGAGCGTCTGGACTTGCCCGTGTATCCCTGGCATGGCGACATCGGGGAAGCACCACGGAAGCGCTTTGTGGTTGAGCCTCGTGGTGTGGTGTTGATTACGCCGGAGTCGCTGGAGTCCCTCTTCTTCCGTCGGGGTGCCGAACTGCGGCACTTGTTCGGCCTGCTGGAAGCGGTAGTTGTCGACGAACTGCATGGTTTCATTGGTTGCGAGCGTGGTCGGCAACTGCAATCCCTGCTACATCGCCTGGAGGAAGCCTTGGGGCGGCGGGTGCAGCGAATTGGTTTGTCTGCCACGCTGGGCGACATGGGTATGGCCGCGGATTTTCTCCGCCTGGGTGAAGCAGACGACATTTGCCTGATCGTCAGCGAAGCCGAAACAAAATCCCTACGGCTGCTGGTGACGGCCGTGACTCAACCACCGGACGGGAGCAACGCAGCCGACGCCGCCCACACCACGATCGCGGCGAGCCTGTTCAAGCGGCTGCGGGACGCCAATTACCTGATCTTTCCCAACAGCACGGGCATGGCCTTGACGCTCTCCGGAACTGACCCGTCTTTGCTCACCAAAGCTGACCCATCAAGCGTGACCCATTGAGCCCTGGTTGAGGTCCGCAGCGGCTCCCCGGAGCCGAACTTCGTAACTCCCCAAGCTTGGTTCGGCAGGCCACGCCCGTTGGCAACGCGGCAGCGCGCGTCGCTCCGCCTGCCCGACCTTCTGATCGCGCGGTCGAGCCCCTTCGCCAAGCTCGCCGCGTCAGTGCAGTCCGACCGCCGCCAGGTTGCGGTCAGGCCTCGCCAGATCTCCGGCAGCGCGACAGGAAGCCCGGCCAGGCCCATTCTTCCCGCACGACGTCGTGTGGGGAGAAACCGTCATGGAATTCCGACAGTGCGAGGCGTGTCATCAGCCGTTTCGGCCGCGTCCGCAGAACCCCGACCAATGCTTCTGTTCGGCCGCCGCCTGCCAGCGCGAACGGCGACGGCGTTGGCAGGCGGCCAAGCGGCAGAACGATCCCGACTATCGCGATAACCAGAAGCGTGCGCAGAAGGCCTGGGCGGAGCGTCACCCCGACTACTGGCGGGCGTATCGAGAGCAGCATCCGGAGTACGTCGCACGCAATCGGGCTCGGCAGCGGGAACGCGCGCCCACCCCGGCCGGCGTTGCAAAGATGGACGCGTCAAAGCCGGAAATCCCGCTGCGCTCAGGCACTTACCGTTTGTCACCGGTGGTGGACGCGTCGTTTGCAAAGATGGACGCGTGGATGGTCGAAATCACCGTTATTTCAGCCGCTTGCGCCTCGCCCTGAGGCCCCTGCCGCGGCTTGCAAAGAGAGGACTCGATCGCCTTGCGGCGGTCGCCTCGCTAGGCTGGATGCCATAGGAGGTCAAGCGCATGGATCACACGGCCGCTACGGCTCAGACTCTGGATTTGCACCGCCTGGAGTTGCGCTACGCCGATCTTCGCGTGCTGGATACGGCGGCGATCACGCGTCTGGCCCAATCGATCGCGGTCAATGGCCAGCTCGTCCCGTGCATCGCGGTCGCCGGCGAGGGCAACTCGGCGATCCTGCTCGACGGCTATCGACGCGTCGCCGCGTTACGGCAACTCGGCCGGGATACGGCCGAGGTCGAATGCTGGGACGGCGATCCGGTGCAAGGCCTGCTGGGCGTGTTGGCACGAACCCGCAGCCGCGCGTTTGCGCCGATCGAAGAAGCGCTGCTGCTGCGCGAACTGATCGCCAGCGGCCCCCTGAGCCAGCATGAAATCGCCCGCCGCTGCGGCCGCGACGTGAGCTGGGTCAGTCGCCGCCTGCAACTGGTGACGGTCCTCTCGGATGCGGTGTTGACGGCGGTACGCCAGGGAAAGGTCTCGACCTGGGCGGCGGTGCGGATTCTCGGCCCGTTGGCGCGCGCCAACAGCGCCCACGCCGAACAACTACTGGCCAGCCTGCGCACGACGCCGCTGACGACCCGGCAGCTGGCGACCTGGTTCGCGCACTATCAAGGCGCTTCGCGGACGGTGCGCGAGCGGATGGTCGAGGCCCCACAGCTGTTGCTCAATTCGCTGACCGCCAAAGCCGACGAGAAGAGCGCCGAGAGCCTGCGCGAGGGTCCGGAAGGCGAAGTCCTGGCCGACATCCGCATTCTCGACGCGGTGGGCGCCCGCTTGACTCGGCGGTTGTTCGCCCTGGCGCCCTCGCCAGCGGAGCTGCCGCCCGCCGTCACCGCCGCGGTCGGCGCTTTGCAATTGGCGCTGGCGTCTCTTCAGTGCCACCTGAGGAAGGTATGCCCCGATGAAATCGCCCGAAATTCATCAAGCCGTGCTGACATTGCATCAGCAAGGTCTGGCGCTGCGCGAGATCAGCCGGCTCTTGAAGCTCTCGCGTAACACCGTTCGCCGTATCCTGCGGTATCCGGCGGCTTCCCCGCCCGATACCGCAGAGGGCGCTCGGCCAGCCGCGTGCCCGGCGCCTGTCGCGTGCCCAGCGCCGGTTCGGCTTTGGCTGGTCTCGGCCTTCGAGCGCGCGCGCGGCAATGGGGTGCGGATCCAGGAGATGCTGGCCGCGGAGCTGGACCTTCGTCCGGGCTACAGCACGCTGACCCGCTGGATCCGCGATGCCGATCTGCGCACGCCGCCGAAACGCGCCGGCGAGTATTACTTCGCCCCAGGCCAGGAGATGCAGCACGACACCTCGCCGCATCGCGTGATCCTGGCCGGCAAGCCGCTGACGGCGCAATGCGCCTCACTGATCCTGGCGTATTCGCGGCGGCTCTTCGTTCAGTACTTTCCGCGTTTCACGCGTTTCGAAGCCAAGCAGTTCCTGCTCGAAGCTGTCCGTTTCATGGCCGGCAGCTGCCCGACCTGCGTCATCGACAATACCAGCGTGATCGTCGTCGCCGGGGCCGGCGACGAGGCCGTGTTCGCACCCGAGATGGTCGCTCTGGCGCGCACGCTGGGCTTCGCTTTCCGCGCGCACGCGGTGAACAAACCCGATCGCAAGGAGTGTGCTGCATATTGCACCTCATGCGGTATGTGCGGGGAAACTTCCCTCGCGGGTGGTTGATTTGCCTGTGGTTTTGCCTTGATGTTGATGCTTGATCGGCGTGTCAGAATCAGGCAGTTCGAAGAGGTAGCCGCCCCTGTCGTCATACTTGTGCGCTTTGAGCAGGCCGGCGCGGCGCCAGTATTTGAGGGTGTCCGAACAGATGTCGAGACGCTGTGCCATTTCATGCAGGGTCAGCAAGCCACGTGTCTGCAGGCGATCATGACGACTGGGGAGCGCATAGGCCATTCGGATGTGACGAACCATCAGGCGATGCAAGGGTTTGCCCTCGCCCGAGAGCAAGCCCTGGCCGTTGAGCAAGGCGGCGATTTCGCCGTCGGTATGATCTTCCAGGAGTCGGTCAATCTCGGCCACCACCTTGGCCGGTGTCTGGCGCAGCAGCCAGGCCGGCTTGGGCGGGGGAAGGTGTAGCGTGTGCGTCGCACCGCCGTGAAAGCGCACTTGCGCCCGGACCCCGCTCTCCTTGAGCAAGGTGACATCGGCAATCAGCAGGCGAGCCATGCGTTTGCGCTCCCGGTCAGCCGTATGGGGATCGTTCCACAGTCGCGGGAAGTCTTTCGCCAGCGCCAGGATGGCGGCGCGCTGCTGGTCGTCGAGCCCGGTCTCGCTCTCGCGCTGTTTGTCGTAGTGCTCCTGGGCCGCCGTCTGGTTGCGCAGCGCCTGGTTCCATTCCGCTTCCAGCGAGTCGGCGACCAGGCGGTTGTCGGGATCGCAGCGCATATACCGGCGGCGTGCCAGATCGGACTCGTAGCGTGCCCGTTCAACGGCTTGACGGCGCAAGCGGTCGCTTTCCTCGGAGCGACTCTCCAGTTCCTTCTGCACGGCCAGCGCCACCTCCAGGGTGACCGGGGTCACCGCCTCCACCAGCAAGCGGCCGATGGCCGCGTCGAGTTCGCCGCCCACGATCTGCTGACAGATAGGTTCGGCATGCGCGACACCGTGGTGCTGACAGAGATAATCCGGCACGCGCCGTGCGCCTTGCAGGTGATAGCGCACGGTCATGCGATCACCACACTTGGCGCAGATCAGCAATCCCTGTAGCAGCGCCGGCCCTTCACGCGGCGGGCCCCGATCACGCCCCGCGGCCGGCCCCTGGGTATTGTCACGCAGGATCTGGAGGTTCTGCTCGTACTCGTCCCAGGTGATGTACCCGGGGTGGGCGTCACGAATCAGCGCGATCCATTCTTCCGTCGGCAGCCGTTGATGCTGGCAAGAACCGTCGGGCCGTTTGCGTACGCGCGTGCGTCCAAAGCAAAAGGCGCCGGTATAACGCGGATGATGCAGAAGCCATAGCGCGCGCGAGTGTTCGAGATCAGTCCACAACAGCTCGCCGGTTTGGGGGCCGCGGTAAATCCGGTGCGGGAAGCTCAGCCCTTCGGCACGAAAGGCCTTGACCGTCGCCGTCGCCGAGCCGGTGCGCCGAAACGTCCGGAAGAACTGGCGCAGGCTTTCCTGAACACGGACATCGGGATCCAGACGGACGCGCCCGGCCGGATCGTAGTCAAAGCCAATCGGCAAGCGCATCTCCAGTTCGCCACGGCGTGCCTTGTTGAGGATGCCGCCGCGTAACCGGGCCCGCAAGACGTGCAGCTCGGCTTCGCTCATCGTTCCCTTCAGACCGAGCAGCAAGCGATCATTGAAGTGCGCCGGGTCGTACACCCCGTCCTCGTCCAGGATCAGCGTGTCGGCCAGCGCACAGATTTCCAGGAGGCGGTGCCAGTCGGTCGAATTGCGCGCCAGACGCGACACTTCCAGGCCCATGACGATTCCCGCCCGCCCCAGACCGACCTCGCTGACCAGATGCTGGAAACCTTCGCGATCCACTGCACTCGCGCCCGATTGCCCGAGATCAGAATCGATGACGATGACTTGATCGAGACGCCACCCCAGCGCCACGGCCCGCTCGCGCAAAGCATACTGGCGCTTGGTACTCTCGGTATTCTCGAGGACCTGGCGCAGTGTCGACTGGCGCACGTAGAGATAGGCATTTCTCTTGAGGTGTCGTGCCTGCACTTTCGCGTGTGTCTCACCCATCATGGCTGGCTCTCCCTTGCCATCGCCAGCGTCATGTTGGCGACGAGATGAATCAGGTTCTGCTCGATCCCCGCCGGTAAGCGCGACTCACTTGGCGAGGCGGCGGGGATCGGACGCGGGGCGGTCTCGTCCGCGCCGCGCATCCAGGCCGCCATCCCTTTGAACATCAGCAGCGCGCGCCCGTGCACACCGCGCCCGCACAACTCGACCACGTCTTGCCGCAAGGACTCGTAACGCTCGGCCAGCGTGTGGCCACCGATCACCGTAGCGGCTTTCATGGGTGTTTTTTTTTGCTCCGGGCCAGAGCCCGTTCCACGGTCCGCCGATGGACGGCCAGCCCGAAGTGCTGCGCGATCCTCTCGACCAGAACCTGGGCCTCCAGGCCTTCTTCCTGGGTGCGTGCCGTTTCGATGAAGGCCATCACCTCGGCGGTGATCTTGTGCGGTCCGTGCGGTCCCCGTTTAGCCGGCAGCAGCCCCGCCAGACCGGCCCGTTCGAAATCTGCCTGGACCTTGTAGAAAGTCGGCCGGGAGACCCCGAAGCGCGTCGCGATGTCGGCAATGCTCTGACCCTCGGTGCGTACCCGACGCAGCATCTCGTAACGCACCTGCACCAAATCCCGCGCATCGAAGAAATCGCTGCCGATGAAGGCGGCATCCTGCACGTCCTGCGCATGCGGATTCACGGTGCCGCTCTCTGCCAGCGCAAGGAGCTTGAGGTCGGGTTTGAAGGAGTGGGCCATGTGTAATTTAAATTATGTCAAACATTGCACGACGTCAAGGGATATTTGTGAGAATCTGACGATAACCCAAGGATTATTATCCACTATATGCCCGCCAATACGCCTTCTAGAGGCCGGACCACGAGCCTGGCCTCGTCAAACAAGGCATAATTGTCTTTACATCGACGGCATTATTTACTTGACACTTTCCGCGACCGCGGACGCGCCCTGAGGGCACCCTTGGCCTCGTTCTGGCGGGCAATCAGCGCCACGAGGTGCAAGAGGTGGTCGACGCGGAAGTGCGAGCGTCCGGCCGACACCCTCTCGAACGGATCTGGCGCAACCGCGTTGGTCCAGGCGGCCGTCAGGCGGCGTACCCGGCCACTGTCATCGTGAAAGTAGACGCGCTCCTCGCCCCAGGCATTGCGCCGCTCGATCAGAACGAACTCGCGTCCGAAGAGGGGGTGGAAGGGATGGGTGACCTGAAAGACTTCTTGCCCATCGACTGCATCACGTGCAGTCGGCTGCTCATTTGAAGGGGAGGATTGAAAGACCTTTTTCCTGGATCGAAGGCAATTTCCTGGCCGGCCGGACGTTCCGCGATTTCGCCGACCTGAACGCGCAGGTGCTGGCCTGGTGCGAGAACGTCGCCAATGCCAAACCGAAGCGCGCTCTGGGGGTGGCGCCAAGCGCCGCCTACGCCGTCGAGAGGCCTTGCCTGCAGCCGCTGCCGGCGGTGCTGCCGCCGGTCTATCAAGTCGTCGAGCGGGTGGTCGATCTGCAGGGCTTCGTGTCGCTTGAGACGAATCGCTATTCGGTGCCCGAGCGCTGGGTGGGCAAGGCGCTGAGCGTCTATCTGTATGCCACCGAGGTCAGGGTCTGCCGGGGTGAGCAACTGCTCGCCGTGCATGCCCGCCTGCTTGGCGTGCGCGATACGAAGCAGAAGCTCCCCGGGCATCACCCGACCCCGCAGCCGCGGCCGCGCACGCCGCCTCGCGAGGCGACATTGTTGCAGGGGCACGACCCGCTGCTCGATGCGTATGTCGCCGCGCTGGTCCGGCAGGCGCATGGCCGGGGGGTGCGACCGCTGCGCCGCTTGCTGGACTTCAAGCGGACCTATCCGAAGGAGCCTTTGCTGGCAGCCGTGGCACAGGCGCTGCAGTTCGGTCTGTTCGACATGGGTCGCCTGGAGCACATGATCCTGCAGCAGGTGGCGGGGGATTTCTTCAATCTCGACGATGGAGGTGATGATGCGTGAGCGTCTGAAGGCTTTGCTTGGGCAGATGCGCTGGTCGGGGATGGCGGCGGTGCTCGATGCGGAACTCGATTTGGCCGAGCGCCAGGGGACGCCGGTTCCGGAGGTGCTCTTCCGTCTGCTCGGCGCGGAAGACGCGGCCCGACGTGAGAAGAGTCTGGCTTATCGCCTGAGCCAGGCGCATTTGCCTTGGCCGTGGACCTTGCAGTCGTTTCCGTTTGCGCGGCAGCCGAGCGTGAACAAGGCGCAGGTGATGACGCTGGCCGGACTGGAATTCCTGCGCCGGGGCGAGAACGTGTTGTTGATCGGTCCGCCGGGGACCGGCAAGTCCGGGATCGCGCTGGGATTGCTCCGTGAAGCGTGTCTGAACGGTTATCGCGCACGCTTCTTCAACGCGCAGGCTTTGCTCGACGCCTTGTATGCCTCGCTTGCCGATCGCTCGACGGTGGGCCTGCTCAACCAGTTGTGCCGCATGCCGCTGATCGCCATCGATGAACTGGGCTACCTCAACCTGAAGCCGGAACAGGTCAACGCCTTCTTCCGCCTGATGGATCAGCGCTATAGCCTGGGGCTGTCAACGCTGATCACGACGAATCTCGATCTGCCCGACTGGTACGAGCTGTTTCAGAGGAAGCCGCTCGTCGATGCGCTGCTCGACCGACTTCAGCATCGTTGCATCATCCTGCGCTTGAGCGGACCTTCTCTGCGCAGCGAGCCAGGAAGCGCCCCGACGATCGCGACGGCGGCCTCGGTAGCGGCGGCGAAAGGCTCGGCGTCGAGGAGCATCGCCCCAACGAACGAGTCCGCGGCGTCCTGAAGGCGCGGCGGCGTGTGCACTGGATCGCTCGCCGGCGGCTGAGCTGCTCGCCCGCTCGCGCCCTGACCGCCGCCGGGAGGGTCACCATAATCAGTAGCTGAAACGGCGATCGGCGCGAATTCGATCCACGCAAACACCCGTCTCCAGGGCAGTAAGCCCGATACTGCCGCGCTTACTGCCACCCCTCAGTCTCGCGCCCCTCCGCGGCGTCAAGGGAGGCTTCGCCAGGCTGCAAAAAGCCGCAGCCTGCCCTTGACCCAGCTCCGAGGCCTCCCTGCCGCACGCGCCAAGCGCATCCATTTACCGTCAAAAAAATCCCCGTCGGACGGAGCGTGTCGCCGCGCCGCCGCGCCGCCACAAAACCTCATTCGATCACAGCCGGCATCGCGCAGATGGCCGACTCCTGCGCATCTCCTGGATCCGTTCTAGTGAGCGAAAAAGGGTCAGGTTTCGTGAGCGTCGAGGCGCTGGCGATTGTCACCAGCCTCCTGGTGGCCCTGCTGTTGCACCGCAAAATGGGTCAGCACGGAATCGAGGACGAGAAAGCATTGCGCAAGCAGGACCGGCGCCAGACCTCCGCGACCGACGGAACCGATCGCCCCGACTGGAGCACCCCGGTATTCCGCTACACCTCGAAGGTGAGCCGCCAGGTCCTGCGCTTCTTCAAGCACTGTTTTCACAAACCGGCCTCGCAGGCGCTTTATGAGGCCCAGCTGCGGCCATTGTTATTGGCATACCTATGAGGCAACCGGACACCGTTGCTCGAAAAGCTTGGGCCGAGGAGTCTGGATTACCGTGAAAGAACACCCTCCTGAAGGCGAGCGAATCTCTGGCACTTGATGCCATTGAGAGCAACAGGCGGGAAGAGTAGCTCAGGCGGCAGCGGGGATAAAACCGTGCTTCTTGAGCATCTTCAACCAGCGAGGGGCGTTGCGTGCAACAGATAGGGCTTCGAAGTCGGTTGCCGAGTCCCGGTAGTGCGTCTGTCGGCTGATCAACAGGAAGACCGTTTTGAGAATCTTGTGGGCGATGGCGACGATGGCGCGCTTATGCCCTCGTCGCAAGCGAAGCGCCTCGAACTTGGACTTGAAAGCACATCGCGTCCGACTGGCCGCGTGCGCGAACTGGCAAAGCAGGCGTCGGACCCAGGGGTTACCTTTTCGTATCCGTCCGGTCTTTCGCTTGCCGGCGGACTCGTTGTTGCCAGGACAAATGCCCACCCATGAGGCCAGTCGATCAACCGAGCCGAAGGCGCTCATGTCATTACCGATCTCGACCAGCAGCAAGGCGGCACCGACGGCGTCGATGCCGGGGATGGTCTGCATCAATGCCAGCGTGCTTCGGTAGGGTGTCAGTTGATCGAGCAGATACTGGTCGAAACGATCGATACGGCGTTCGAGCTCCTCGACGTGCGCGATCAATTCATGCAGCACGAAGCGGTGGTCGGCGGTGAGTTCGCCGTCGAGCGCGTCGAGCAGTTCCGTACGGTCGGCCTTGAGACGGTTGCCGGCGAGCATCAACACCTCGGCGGGAGAGTGCTCGGCGATCAGCGCCTTGACCATCGCCCGCCCGGCGACGCCGTGGATGTCGCTCACCACCACCGACAAACGAATGCCGCCGTCGGAGAGGATCTTGTGCACGCGGTTCTTCTCGCTCGAAAGGATGCCGACCAGCTGCTGGCGTTGTCGCCCGACGTGGCGCAAAGCCCGAAACTGTGCCGGCGGCACAAAGGACGCGCGTAGCATGCCGGCTCGCGCCAGCATCGCCAGCCACTGCGCATCCGCCCAGTCCGTCTTGCGGCCGGGTACGGTCTTCACGTGCCGCGCATTGACCACCGTCGCCACGATCCCGACCTGTTCCAGCGCCGCATGCGGACTCTTCCAGTAGATGCCGGTGCTCTCCATGACGACCATCTCGGCGCCGTGAGCGGCCACCCATTGCGCCATCGCCTGGCGGTCACGCTTGAAACCACCAAACTCGGCCAACTCGACACTCGTCTGGCCGGCCTCATCTTCCGTGATCGCACAGGCCGTGATCTTCGCCTGATGAACGTCCAGCCCGACGACACGCTTGTACAGTTTCGCCAGTTCCATCCGTTACTCCTTCCCCGTAAAGTCACGAACGGGTGGGAACGGCGCTTGACCGAAACAACCTGCAGGGTTGCCCCTGCGGCCTTTTTACCGTGCGCTCTCTACGAGGCAATCCGGGGTACGAGTCGGTTCAGCGGGTCACGTTAGGCATCGGGGTCCAACCACCATCTCATTGCTCGACCTCTGCCGTTTCCACCCACTCGTATTTTCTTTCATCATCCGGGGTGGCGCGAGCCGCCTCACGCAATGACCGTTAGGGCCGGACGTAACACTCCCGGCGAACGCTTTGCGCAGCAAACCGTCGTCTGGCAAGCGAAGCGCAGCAGGGATTGGCGACGACGGATCGATAAGCGCCGCCGGGTATCGACGCACGGGGTTTGAATGGGATTTGATCTGGGGTCCGGCCTTACGCAGACACCTTGATCTGGTATCGCCATCGCGGCGACACTTCCGAGAACGCGATCAAGGAACTGAGGGTCTATGTCGTTTCGTGTGGAACCGGCGACAACCGACCTGTGTGGCTGCGCAGACATGGCCACCCCGACCAGCGGCGTTGCGAGCGTTGAAGGCGCTGTCAAGGGCGGGCGAAGCCCGGCGAAGCGAACCCTTTACTGCGCCAGAAACGCTAGTAAGCTCAAGGGCTTGGGGCTGGTTGCGGTTTTTTCGCGGCCAGGCCTCGAGCCCGTCCGGCGGCGAGGACTTCCCCGCCCTCGGGGGCGGGGTCAGGGGTGGGGGCGCCCGAAGGGCTCGGCACAGGCATCGGCCCCGTTCCACACGAAACGACACAAACCCGGAACTGACGATTGGCTTCGGCATGGAGCGCATGCCCTGCGGACAGTTTGCCGCCAATGCCGCCTTCTTCCGCATCGGCGTCATCACCCACAAGCAGTTCGTCCTGTTCAAGCATGCCGCCCTCGACACCGCCGGGTAGCGCCACAACGTCGTTACCGTTCGCTGGCGTCTGTTTCATCGGCTGTACAAGGTTGTGCGCCATGCCGGCTCGTGGGTAGTGAAGGCTGCCGCAGAGACCGTCAAAACGATCCACAGCCTTCGTATCCGTAACTTCGCACAGGCCATGACAAGTCCTCCAGAGCAAGCGGCCATTCTTTCTCGATACGCCGGAAACATCGGCTCGGCCAGAATTCGCTTCAGCATGCCATGGGGCATCCTCGCGCCCAGCTTTTGACTGCTAAGCGACCTTCGGCACGCTCTGGCGCAGGCTAACTCGCGCCTTGCGGTGCTCCAGCGCAGGCCAGAGCCCCGGCATCAGGTCGGCAAGAATTCCTATCGCGGAATTTGGCTTTGCTCTCTCAATGACTTGCGAGCGATCCTGTGATAGAAACCAGACATACGTCTGGCGCGCCCAGGTTCTTCGCTGCCAACCCTGTTCGACTCGGCAAGAAAGATATGACCGAACATCATCCGTCAAGAAAGCATCCTTTCCTTTTTCCCGACGATTTCGGTCGCCAGCACACCGAGCTACTTTGCGGCAGTTACCAGCGGTTCACCGGCAAACCCCTGCTGGCACTCGCTGCAGGTGCGTGTTCAACGATCCTGTTCAACGCTTCGTTTGCGCTGGTTTCGCACGGCACCCAGGCGGATCCGGTTTTCAACTTCGCGAACCAGACCGCTCTCGAACTGTTCGAGATGACCTGGGACGACTTTACCGCCTTGCCGTCGAGGAAGTCCGCAGAAGCCGCGAACCGTGCCGAGCGTGCGCGGCTTCTGGCACGCGTTAGCCAGCATGGTTACATCGACGATTACGCAGGCGTACGAATTTCATCGTCCGGGCGGCGCTTCCTGATTGAAGACGCTGTCGTCTGGAACGTCATCGATGATCGCGGTGCTTACCATGGCCAAGCCGCGGTATTCGACAAATGGTCTTACCTGTAGAGGGCTACCGAGGTGAACAATCGAACAAGGATGCATAGCGAGCAAGGCGCTGCGGGCGGGAGCAGAGATGCGTGAGCGGGTGATTATCGACTTTGAAACCACCGGCCTGTCGCCACGGCTGGGCGACCGGGCGACCGAAGTCGCGGCGGTGGTGATCAATGAAACACGAATCGTCGACCGCTACCAGAGCCTGATGAACGCCGGGCGCAGCATTCCGCCCTTCATCGAGCAACTGACCGGCATCAGCAATGCGATGATCCGCAAGGCGCCGGCGGCCGAGACGGTGATGCGGCAGTTGTTCGCCTTCGTCGGCGGGCGCCCGCTGGTGGCCCACAACGCGTCTTTCGACCACGCCTTCCTGGCCGCCGAACTCGAGCGCATTGGCGAATCGCCTGTCGGCGGACTCCTCTGTTCAATGAAAGTAGCGCGCCGAATCTATCCCGAAGCGGACAATCACCGCCTGGTAACGCTGGTCCGCCACGCCGGCATCGCGGTCACCGGCCAATACCACCGCGCGCTCGCCGACGCCGAAATGACCGCCCTGCTGTGGTTGCGGATGGAGCACAAGCTGCAGCGCGACTTCGCCCTGCCCGAGGTGTCGCTGGAACTGATGCAGCGCATCCAGAGCGCCCCGTGCAAGAGTCTCGGCAGGTGCGTAGATGCTTTCAAGCGACGCGCCTGTGCGGCGTAACCGCCGCGCGCGTGCACAGCCGGCGTGATCGTCACCGGGCGAGCGTGTCTGGACGCCGCCGACGACGACGTTCGCCGCGCGATCGCGAGCGTGCTCGCGAACCGGCGAGCGATTTTCCCCGCGTTCGTCGAGGGCATCCGACCGCTGGGCGAAGCCGAACTACCGGAGGCGCAGCAAGCGCTGCTGCGATTTCAGGCAACGAACATCGACAATGGCGGCTGGCAAGCGACGATGAGCGGGCTGATTCACGAACTCGAGGCGGTCATTCGCAACGCCGAGTCGCGCCGAGCAGCAAGACACAAGACAAGCCCCCGAAGCCGTTGCGACCCGCGTACGCGACGAGCAGCGGTCAACCGAAGCATCGCAGTCAGGAGGACCATGAAAATTGCCGTGATGGGTGCCGGCGCCGTCGGCTGTTACTACGGAGGAATGCTGGCCCGCGCCGGCCACGCAGTGGTCTTGATCGGCCGTCCGCAGCACGTGGCCGCGATCTATCGCGATGGCCTGTTCATGGATACGCAGTCATTCCATGAGTACGTGCCGGTTCAGGCCAGTACCGACGCCGCCGCCGTAGCCGGCGCCAAGCTGGTGCTCTGCTGCGTCAAATCCACCGATACCGAGAGCGCCGCAGCGGCGATGGCACCGCAGCTTGACCCTGACGCCGTCGTCCTGAGCCTGCAGAACGGCGTTGATAATGCCGAACGCTTGCAAGCGCTGCTGCGCTGCGACGTCGCACCGGCGGTGGTCTACGTCGCCACCGAGATGGTTGGGCCAGGCAGGCTCAAGCACCATGGACGAGGCGAACTGGTCATTGCAGCCTCGGCACGCGGCGACGACCTGGCGAAGCTGTTTGCCGAGGCCGCGGTGCCGGTACAGGTTTCCGACAACGTCGTCGGTGCGCTATGGGCCAAACTGATCGTCAATTGTGCCTATAACGCCCTGTCGGCAATCAGCCAGCTGCCGTATGGTCGCCTGGTGCAGGGGCTGGAGGTCGAGCCGCTGATGCGCGACGTCGTGCACGAATGCCTCGCGGTCGCCCAGGCTGCCGGGATCACCGTCGCTCCCGACATCTGGCAAGCCGTGCAGCGCATCGCGCACACAATGCCTGGGCAGCTGTCGTCAACCGCGCAGGACCTGGCGCGCCAAAAGCCCAGCGAGATCGATCATCTCAACGGCTACGTCCTCCGCCAGGGCCAAGCGCTGGGCATCCCGACGCCCGCCAATCGTGCGCTGTACGCGCTGGTCAAGCTACTCGAATCGCGGTAGCGCGTCGAAAGCACTTGCCGTGCTATCACTGACCGCGCGAAGCGGCGCGGCCGCCGCACCGTCGCCCGAGCAGGTCAATCACCCCCTTATCCTTGTTGCGGCGCGCCACATAATTAAAGTTTTAGCTTAAGTCATAGCTAACGTGCACTCGCTATTTCGCATGTTGCGATGCAATATGAAATCTGACGTCCTGAAAGACAGGGCGCCGAGGGCAAATCGAAGATCCTGAGTCGCGGCGCTTTGCCATCTTGGCCGCGAACCGAATGTCTGCAAACCTGGGAGGAAGGAAAATGACAACGATGACCATCGAGAAATCCCGCAAGGCACCGACGCCGGCGCTTCGGGTCCCACCCGAACGCATCGGGCTGGGTTTTCAGGGTGGCAGTTTTCTCGCTGGCGCGCTCAGCACGGGAGTCGTCAAGGCCTTGATCGAGCGCCAGATCTTCGACCGGATCGGCGCCTTCTCGGGCACCTCGGCCGGCGCGCTGGTCGCCGCGATGTGCTGGAAACACCAGCTCGCCGGCACGGTGAATGAGCTTCCAGAGCAACTCAAACAACAGTGGCTGGCGAATGCGACCGGCGTCATTCCAAACCAGCAGACCGGCGATTTCCTGAAGCTCCTCGACCGCCAGTGGTCGCTCAACCCGTTCTACTTCCACCTGTGGAAGGAGCTGATGTTCGTTCCCAAACTGCACCAGGCTTTCGAGCGCTGGGTGGCGGACTATGTCCAGCCCAAGGAGTGTATGCAACTACTCTACGAGCGCTACGTGCAGGAGCAGCTGGCACAGTCACTCGACGACTGGCGCGACCGATCCAGGAGCGCTTTCAATAACGATGAACGACGCACACGTCTGCTGGTCAGCACCACCGAGATCCATCGCGGCGAAATCGTCGTGATCGATGACGAGGATCTTTTCGACGCCTTGCTGGAAGCCTTCGAGATCGCACTGAGCGAACGACTCAACAATATGGAGCGTGAGCAGGCGATCGCCGGCGCGCGCAGCAGGGCAATCGAGGTAGGCGCCGAGTACATGAGCAAAGCGCTGATGGCGTCGGGCTCACTCGACGACCTGAACGGAATGACGAGAATAGAGGAGATCCAAGGCCTCAAGAATATCAAGCACAAGGGCCACTACCTCGACGGCGCCTGGGCCGAAAATCCGCCGATGAAGGAGCTGATCGACTCGCGTATCGACGAGATCTGGATGGTCGAGGTGTTCCCGAAGAAGTGCGAAAGCGAACCCGAGACACACGAGGCTCGCCAGGACCGCAAAGAGGAACTCTGGCAGAACGCGCTCGTTGAGCAGCAGTTGTACTTCATCCGCAAGGTCAATCTCTGGCTGCAGTCGGAACGGCTGCTCGATGATGGCCGTCTGCAAGACCTGCGGCAGAAACTGATAGAGCGCTTGAACGGCGGTGACGTCGCACTGCTCGAAGCGTTCAACAACGGCGTCGCGCATCCGGACTATTTCGCGACCGCCGAAGCGAAGGCCGCCGAAATGACCAAGGTCTATCGGCCGGTGACGACCCGCTGCATACATTTGCCGACGGAGCTGCAGCCGCTGACCGCCGGAGCGCGGATCGTCAATTCGCCAAGCTACCTGGTCGACAAGATGGACGTCGGCTACGCCAGCGCGTTGCGCTTCGTGAGCGATCTTCCTTACACGCTGCCGACGCCGTGAGGCTTTGCCAGTAAAGCGTCCGGGCGCCTGGCAGTGGGCACCCTGGCACTGCGCGCGCCGAGGCCGACGCCACGGCGCGATCAGTATCGACCAGCGCCTACAGCACTGCGCTAGACTCTGTGCTCAAGCGACGCGACCAGGGATTGGCCAATGAGGAGTACGCGTCGCGACGGCGCGCCTCCGTCCAAACGGCACAAGCTGCGATCGATCTGGAACCCTTGAATGCCGCGCCCCCGTCAGCTTGCCAACACGCCGTGAAGGAACGCCCCCTTCTGGAGGACTGCGCAACGACGCACGAACGCCGCGAACATCCCGGAACGTCATCGCCACCCAGACCGGCAGGCGCAACGGTGATCCTGGTGCACGGCCTGTGGACACCGGCGGCCATTTTTGCCGTGCATAGCCATTGGCTGAAGCAGGCGGGCTACCGGACGCTACGCTTTGCCTACCCGAGCGTCCGCGCCACCTTGTCTGAGAACGCCACGCGGCTGCGCAGCCTCATCGCGGCGACCAGCGCCCCCGAGATTCATCTGGTCGGCCACAGCCTCGGCGGCCTGATCATTCTCGAGATGCTGGCGCACGACCCGGATCCACGCCTACGCCGCGCGGTCCTGCTCGGCACACCGTGCCGCGACAGCCATTGCGCGCGGCGACTGGCCAGCGTGGTGGGGATGAGCGCGCTGCTTGGGCGCTCGATCATGGAATGGCTATCGCGCGGGCCGCTGGCCGCTGCCGCGCCGCAATCACCGCAAGTGGGCGTGCTGGCGGGAACTCGCAGCGTCGGCCTGGGCCGCGTCGTGCCGGGTTTGCCACGGCCCAACGACGGCGTCGTGGCGCTGGCGGAAACACGATTAGCCGGTGCCGCCGATCTCGTCGCCCTGCCGGTCGCACACTCGGAGATGCTCGCTTCCCGAGCTTGTGGCGTGCAAGTGGCGTCGTTCCTGGCGTCCGGTCGTTTTCTCCATGCTCAGCAGGCCTAGAACTCCTTTCTGGCGGACACCGTTGGCGCTGCTGGCGGCGATGTCGCTGGCCCTGGTGGTGACCGTGACCGGCTGCAGCAACGTCAGCTATTACGCACAGGCGATCAGCGGCCACCTGGCGGTAATGCGCGCCGCGCAACCGATCGACCAAGTCATTGACGATCCGGCCAGCGATCCGGCGCTCAAGGAGAAGCTGGCGGACGTACAGGCGATACGCAATTTTGCCAGCCTTGCGCTGGCGCTACCCGACAACGGCAGCTATCGCCGCTACGCCGACCTCGGACGCCCCTACGTGGTGTGGAATGTCTTCGCTGCACCGGAGTTTTCTCTGCAAGCCAGGTCGTGGTGCCTGTTGATGGTTGGCTGCGTTAACTACCGCGGCTACTACGATCGGCACGATGCCGAAAGGCTGGCCGCACAACTGCGCCAGGACGGCTATGACACTTATGTCGCCGGCGTACCGGCCTACTCGACCCTTGGCTATTTCGATGACCCGGTGCTGAACACTTTCCTGCGCCTCGGGACGCTCGAAGTGGCGCGCACGGTGTTTCACGAGCTGGCACACCAGCAGATCTTCGTGGCCGGCGACACGTCGTTCAACGAGTCCTTCGCCACCGCTGTCGAGGACGAAGGGATGCGGCGCTGGTTGGCGACGAACGCAACGCCCGAGGCGCGCGCCGCCTTCACGGCGCAGAAGCGACGCAAGACAGAATTGATGGCCCTGCTACACGACTACCGCCAGCAGTTCGTTGCGCGCTATGGAGCCGCCCGCTCGAGCAGCGAGCAACGCGACGCCAAGGCCGAGCTGCTCGCGGCGCTGCGGCGCGACTACGCCGTGCTAAAAGTCAGCTGGGGAGCTTACGCCGGCTACGATCAGTTCTTTGGCGACGACCTGAACAACGCCAAGCTTGCCTCGCTCTCTCTTTACAGCGAGCTGGTACCGGCGTTCGCGGCACTGCTCGAACAGCAGAATCATGACTTGCCACTCTTTTATCGACGCGTCGCCGCGCTGGCGGCGCTCGACAAGGACGCCAGGCGCGATGCCCTACAGCAGATTGTCGCCGCCGCCGCTGAATCCCGGTACGGCGCCGACGACCAGGCCGAAGGCGCCTTGATCCTTGCCAGAAGCGGCTGCGGTGCCTGTCAGCCAGACCCGTCGTCAAGCCGACGAGCATTGCCGCCGCCTGCCGGCACGGTGGGCGACAGGCGTTGAGGCACGGCCGTGCCACGCTCGGTGCCGGCACCAGCAGAGAGCCTGTACCATGCCTAGCCATGCACGACCAAACCGATTACTACCACACCATCCAGCTGCGTCCCAGTTGGCGAATGCGCGCGCTGAACGCACTGCTGCGCCGGATGACTGCCATCGCGTTTACCGAGCACTGCTGGCGCAGGGCTTTAATCCCCGCAGCATCGTGTTCGCCGGCGATTCCGCCGGCGGCAATCTGGCGCTGGTGACCATCCACCGGGCAAGACGGCCGGCGAGGCGCTGCCGAGCTGCGCGGTCTTGCTCTCGCCAGCACTCGACTGCACGATGACCAGCCCGAGCATGGCCGACTATGACGGCCAGGACCCGATTCTCCATTTGCGGACGCTGCTGGTCCTGCGGCGCTGCTACGTGCAATCGCCGCACCAGTACGTCGATCCCGAAGTGTCGCCGCTGTTCGCCGATTTCCGCGGCTTTCCACCGCTATTGCTGCAAGCCGGCAGCAGCGAAATGCTGCGCGACGAAGCGGTTCGCGCAGCCGACAAGGCGCATGCGGCAGGCGTCGATGTCGAGCTCGAAATCTGGCCCGAGGTGCCACACGCGTTTCAGATTGCGCACTTTCTTCCCGAAGCCGGCTTGGCGGTCGACCACATCGCGCGCTTCGTGCGTCAGCGCACCGGCTGGACCACTCGCTCTTGACGCTACCGGGAGGCAAGCGCAGCTGGCCGACGCACCACGAGACCCGCATCGTCGAAGACCGGCTGCGCTGCTTCGGCGAACCATCGCTCAAAAAGCAGTCCTGTCGCAGCGGCACGTCTCTGAGTTAAATGAAATTTCTCTGGAATTCTGCGCGTTTCATTCCTATACTCTCTGAATAACAAGAAACGCCATGACCTTTCCAGAGGAGACTTGTAATGGAGATTGGCTCTTCCCCGTTCTTACCCGAGGCTTTAATGGTCGATTTTCCAGAAATCGACGCCCAGCACGAAGAAATTTTCACCCGTATCGAATCGCTCAAGACCGCCTGCTTCGAAAGTTCTTATGTACCGATTGAAGCTTTCCACGGTTTGCTCGAACTTTTCGAGCAGCATTTTGCGACCGAAGAGCGACTCGCCGGCGAAGCAGGGCTGGACTTTACCGACCACGCCAAGATTCACGCGAGCACCTTGCGCGTGTTATGGAAGGCCTTCGGCGACGTCCTCAATGGCGGCAACGACGCGCATGCCTTCCTGCGTTACGCCGAGTACTGGTTCGAACGTCACATCAGTGAAGACGACCGGCTTTTCGTGCAAGCCCTGCAGTCCAGTCACTTCGCGCATCCAGCCATGCCCTGGCCGGCCGCCAACCACTCTTTCTCGGCGCGCGTCTGATTGAATGATCGCCGCCGGTCGGCGATCGCTATCGGTCGTGACCACTCGAGACGCGTCACGACCGTTTTCCTCCACTTGTAGTGCGCATTCCGCAGCTTTTACCGTTCCACGCCGGAATCGTTCGACGGGCTGGACGCACGCGCCGTGTATTCCCCGTCTCCCGCACGGCGCTTCACCTGCAACGTGGGGAAGAGCTTTGGTGAATCGCTGACGCGACCTTCATCTTAATGTCCCAGATCTATCTGGCGGGGCCCGCGTCCACCGTCCCAGAAGCGAAGCGTACCGTCGGCCGATTGGGCAATCGTTGTTCCGTTGCCGGCGGCGACAGTGACCACGCCTTCGGCGATCTTCGTCGGCTCGACGGCAAAACCCCTGCCCCACACCCACAGCGAGTCGTCGGCGAGAATTGCCGCCGAATGCGATTCGCCGGTGGCTATTCCCTTGACGCCGCCGAGAATGACGCCCCAGGAAGTGGCCTTGTCGCCCAGACCGTGTGTAGACAGCGGTCCATGGATATTGCCACCGGTCCCGAACACTTGCCCGCCCTTGTCGAGATACAAGGCATGACCGGTATGCGCTCTGACAGCCAGCGCCTGTGCGGCCGTCTTGACGAATTCGCTGGTCGCCGCCAGGCGGCCGTCGCCATATTGACCCCGATTGGCGGCACCACGAACGTAGAGATCGCCGGCCTGATTGATGTAGTAGTCCGTGCCGTCGCCAACGGCGGCAGCGATGACCTTTTCGGCGATCTTTCGTGGCGGCTCGCGGCCGGCACCCTGCCACAGCGTGCCGCTCCGATTGATCGCCAACCACCCCGAGCTGCCGGCAGCGAAGCTCACCACGTCGCGCATCAACAAGGTGGCGTTGGCCGACGAGCCCCACCAGTACAGCAGCGTGCGGTCCTTGCGCAGGGCGTAGTAGGCGTCTTTGCCGACGCCGACCTGAACGGCATCGGCAATCATCGCCGTCGGCCGGCCGTTGCCCCTCCAGCCGTAAGCCGTGCCGCCAACGATCGCCATATGCTGGTCGTAATACGACGCGAGACCTGCTCCAGAGCTGTCGGCGACGGCGTTATGGCCGCTACCGAGCAGCGCCAACAGGACCAGCGGCAACGTCAGCCGCGTCCGACCGGAAACGCGTATGGCTGGCAGCGCCTTGTTCGTGCATGCATGCATGGCTTTCTCCGATTCTTCTGAATGCCAGAACCAGACAACCCCGCCAGCCGGCGCTACAGCCGATCGCACCACAGGCGAGCGGCACTGGCCGAGTGCGGGAACGGAATTCGTTCCATCAGATAACAAAGGCAGTCCTGCCGCACGGCACGTGCATCGAGAGTCAGCATCGCCGGCGTTGACGCCCGCCGGAGACTGATCGTGCCGTCGCCGCAGGCGAAAAACTCATCGGTCACATCACGTTGGCTCTCATCGCGGACGTCGAGCGGCAAAGCCGCGCGCGTGCGCCCGAAGACCGTTCCGGGATCGAGCTGCCGGAAGTTCATATGATCGAGCCGCGGGTCGAAGTCAATGTCGGCCAGCGCATCGCCAAATCCGAACGATACCGCTGCCGGTATGCGCACGGTAGCCACCGTGTGATAGAGGTCGATGTCATGCTCATGCACATCGTGTGAAGGGAACTGCGCCAGATGCAGGCAGGCGTCGATGAAGTTCGCCGCGTGCTCCTCGTTCGCCGGCTTGCCGGCCTTGCCGCATTCCAGCGTAAGCGATGGGCAAAGTGGTGAAAACGCCGTCGTTTGTGAGCCCGCCAGGCCGCGGAACCAGACCACCGTACGCGAGAACAGCAAGGCCAGGTGGAGGACAGACTGATCAAGGCTATTGACCACGCAATAGAGTGGATTGATGCCGGTGTTATTGTGGATATCGATGCTGGCGAAGAGCCCACGGGCCTGCATGATGCGATGCACCTCGCTCATCGCCACGTGCTCGGGCGCCGTTCCGTGCAGTTCGGTACCGGGCCAGACGCGATTGTAGTCGGGTTGATGATCGAGCCGCCGCAAGCCCACGCGGGCCGCCGCGACATTGCCGACCAGCAGCGACAAGGCCCGCGGCAGCTGCCGATCGGTGTAGTTTCGCAAGACCCTCTGCATCGCTACCACGCCGCTGTCTTCATTGCCGTGCAGAAGGACAGAGACGAGCAATGGCGCCTCGCGTCGTCCAGGGAGATGAATCAGCGTCGGGCCGGAGAACAGCCGGTGGAGTTCGCGAGCCGGCGTGTGCAGAAAGCTATCCGGCAGGGTTTCGAGTACGGTCAACATAAAGGGAGGGCTTATATCGGCCACTCATGCACAGGCGTGAGACGGCTCTGATGGTCAAGGTAATCGGCTGTGAGCCGGAAGAAATCCTGGTATTTCGCGTAGTGTGCCAGTTGCCAGGCGGCACCGTTCTGGCGGCTTCGCAGACGTTCGCTGAGCACCTCGACGTAGCGCTCGATGTCGGCGGACGCCAGACCGAGTTCGACCAGACCTTCGCGCGCCAGCGGCAAGAGTTCGCGCAGCAGCAGTTCAGCGACGTTTTCACGGCGGCCGTTCGACCACTGCAACTGTGCCTCCAGACCATAACGTGCCGCACGATAGAAATTATCGCACGCTACCGCGAACGGCAACTGCGCTTCAGGCGCGATCGCCTGCCTGGCAAGCATCCGCACGGCACCATAATAGAAGGCCGCGTTGGCCATCATGTCGATGACGCTGGGACCGGCGGGCATGACACGCTGCTCGACCCGCAAGTGCGGCACAGCGTCCCGATCGAAGCCGATCAGCAGTCGATTCCAGCGCCAGATGGTGCCGTTGTGCAAACGCAGATGCGCGTAGGAGTGCACCGGGCCCGGTTCGTTGAAGGGCAGCAGCACCGGATACGACGACAGGTTTTCGGCGAAACACTCGGTCGGATCACTGCCCAGGTAGCCCGAGCCGAAGGTGACACGCGTGTGTTCGGCATGGCCGGGCTCGCAGCAGGCGACGGTCTGCTCGAACAAGGGGATCCGCGTTTCGTGCCACAGCGCGCGCCCGAACAGGAAGGGCGAATTGGCGGCCAGAGCAAGCAGCGGTGCAGAGAGAATCAGCGACGCGTTGTAAGTGCGGGCGACCTCGCTGGCCGGCGTCTGCAGGTGCACCTGAAACGACGTCGTCGCCGCCTCGAGCATCACATCGGCATGGGTCAGGGAGATCCTGTCGATGCCGGCGATGTCGAGCGCCAATGGCCGGCCGCCGCGCATGCGCAGGATCTGCTCGTTGAGCGCCGCGTAACGCTTGAACGGCGACATGCTGGCCAGCGACAGGTCGCGTTCGCGCAGCGTCGGCAGCGTGCCGATGGCGATGATCGACGCCCCGAGGTCGGCGGCCACGCGTCGGCACTGTTGCCAGGTAGCGGTGAGTTCGCTTTCGAGCTGCGACAGTGCTGTAGCGCGCAATTCCTGCGGCGTGCCGTTGATTTCGACGTTGAACATCGACAACTCGGGGACCACCAACGGGCTGTCCATCCGTTCCAGAAACGACACATTGCGCGGCACCGGGAAAAAGTGCTCATCGATCAGCCAGGCCTCGAGCTCGAAGCCCGCGACGACGCCGACACTGGCGAATTCGCCGTTCGCGTAAGCGTCGCGTGCGTGCTGCGTTTCCAGCTCGAGGCGCTGGCTGAAACCGGCAAAATCTTCCGCCGTGAAGCCGTCGCTGCCAATCTCCTTGCCCATCGGCCACCCCCTCAAAGTGCGCTACGCAACGCTCCGTTCGCTAGCCGAGCCGGATTCATCGTCGCCTGCCGTCGATCACGTTCGCTCTCGTCGCCACGACGGCGGCAAGCGCTGCTTATTCCTGCCGAGCGCCAATAGTCGCTTCGCTATCCCTGCGAAGACGGGCGATTTGGCAGTCGCGAACGAGACTTTGGCGGTCATGCCGGCAAGACTCGAGCCGCTTTCGTCGTCACCTTCGCATGGCCATTGCTGGCCTAATGCCGGTACACGTGAACTGGCTCCATCTCGGCCGGCACATAGTGCGTCAGCAGGCGCTCACCCGGCAACCAGTCGTGCACCAGATAGCCCCCCGGTTCGAGCGTATAGGCCAGCGGCCCGTCCTGCAACGCGATCTGGTGCGCCGGTGATGGGGCGATCCTGGCTGGCCGGCCAGCGAAGCTGCTGCTGACAAAGCGGTGTACGTGCCCGCAAAGAAGCGCCTCAACCCGCTCGTGCGCCGCCAACCATTGCGCCAGGAAATCTTCACCGCGACAGCGTATGGCGTCCATGCCAGCGATACCGACGTCGAAAGGTGGCTGGTGCTGCGCGAGCAACACCGGCCTGTTCGCCGGGCACGCGGCATCGAGCCAGGCCACCTGTGGCGCCGCCACTTCACCCCACTCCTTACCGGGAACCACCGTGTCGAGCAGCAACAATGTGCCATTGCCGAGATCGAGCCGCTGACAGCACAGCACGTCGTCACTCCAGGCCTGCTCCGGAAAGACCTCGCGCAAGCCGGCGCGACGATCGTGATTGCCAGGCAACAGCGCGTAGGGAAAGGGCAGCGCAGCGAGCCGACTGCGCAATAGCTGGTACTCTTCACAGGTACCGTTGCTGACCAGATCGCCGGTAATCAGCAGCAATTCCGGCGGCGCTGTCGCCAGAACGCGTCGCAGTGCCCGGTCGAGCGCCACCAGCGTATCGACCGATCCGTAGAGCGGTTCGCTGCACAGATGAAGATCTGAAAGTTGAACGATTTTCATTGCCGGAGCTTAGCAAAAAAACTGATCGCGCCGCATAAAACGTAGACAGCGAATTCTCGCTTCTCGCCTCCGTTTCAGCCCGGAAACCCTGCCATGCGCTACTGTCGTGGCTCGCTTTGGCAGGCGGTCGAACAGCAGCCATTTGCCGCCGTGCGCCATGATCGCAGGCCTGCCTCGTAGCCTGCTTATCGCCGCTAGCGACTACGCCGCGCCGCGGAAGTCGCTTGCACCCGTCGGCCGCGGATTGGCTGCGCGTCTTGCGGAAGCTTTCGGCCACTCGGACCGCGTACTACTGAGCCTGCCGCCTGTTTGAGCCGCAGGTCGAGAGGGCGACGGCAAGTTTGTCTCGGCGATACTGATCAGGGGGTAGCGGGTGCCGGAAAAAGCTGGCAAATATCGCTTGATTGCCCCGCTAAGCTCTTCGCATCTCCCTCACCGCCGGCCTGCAGGGCAGCCAATAGCCGGCGCGTCGATGCGACCCCGGAATGCCGCGACGCGACTACGGCCGGGATGCCAGGCGACGCGACCACCACGCAAGGCTCAGCGGATCTGCGCCAATGCCGTCGAGAACCGATCTTTGTTCATGACGAAGCGAGCACTTTCCGCGTTGGCGAACTTTGTTGCGGCGTCGAGGTTGACCGGCTGGCCGACTTGCACGACACCGACCATGCCCATTCTGAGGTGCGCCTCGCATCCGTAGAGGTAGATACCCTCCTTCGCCAGCCTGATCCGTGTCTCCTTGTCGTACCCGCTCTTCCACGCTTCAGCGCCATCGGGAACGAGCAAGCTTTCGGTCGTATGTCCCTTGCTCGACGGGCTGAACACCAGCGTGTCTCCGACCCTGGCTTTGACGAAAACCGGTTCGAAGGCCAACGGACCCTCCGGCGACGCGTCGACCATCCGGATCACGATGTCTTCGGCATGCGCGCCGGCAACCCCAAGCGCACAGAACAGGGCCAGCACGCGAGCGACTGCCTGCACGCGCGCCATTCCCCGCCCCGAGCATCGGCCGAGGCAAGTTCAGATTTCCTGATCTCGGAGGAAACCGGGTTGGCACTTCAGACAAGAGTGAAGGTCATTCTTGCCCCGGTTTCCGGATGCGGAAAATCTTGCAGGGTGAGTTCCTCGAGGAGCGCGGCGATAGCGCGATCATGAGCTGGGCTGGCCATCCGGTGAATTTTGATGGTCAGGGTGTTGGCTAGCGCGTTCGGTTCGATGTCAGCGGAAGAAACGAACAATTCGCGAATGAGCGCACGTGCGTCGTCCTCCTTCTTCAAGTGGCGGCGCAATAGCGCCACCATGGCGGTCTCGGCCCGGTAGGCGACCATTTTCACGGTATCGCAGAGCATCTTGTTCAGCGGCGGCAGTTGGGTCGGTCGCTCGGCCTCGGGCAGACTGTCGATCGTCACCTTTCGGGGGCTTGCCTTGCGCGCCGCGCAAAGTCGCTTGAGCTCCTCCTGAACGGCCTGCAGTGCTTCGACAGACTCGGCGTTTTTCTGGATTTCGCCACCGTCGTTCAAGGCCGTCCTGGCGATTGCGGCCTGCAGTTTTCTTTCGCTCTGGCGGGTTTGCCTGACGGCCTTGTCGAGTTCCCGCCAGCGGGGGTTAACGACCTGGTGAGTGCCGGGAAGAGATTCGTCTCCGTACTCGATAAGCCCATCAATATCATAATGTTCCATCATGTACGCGAAGTAGTTTTCCTGGCACCAACGGGCGAACATCCGCCCAGCGATGGTGGTGTTTCCGAGTTGCCGGGCGGTCGTGATCACGGCTGTTTGATGTCCCGTCTGGGTCAGCCGACGAACTTCGCTCACGGCCAGGCTGCCATCGCCTGTGCCGAGTCGGGTTTCGCGCATGGCGAGTTTCATCCCGGTGCTGCCGCCTGCCGGCAGATGGACTTCCTGTTCCTGAAACACCTCTTCGGACCAGAGGTCCTTGACGTTCTTGCGGTAGGTCAGTGCGCCGATGCGCTGTTTCCAGAGTCTGCCGAGGAGACTCTGGGTGGCCCCTTCCCGATCGAAGACCATGACAAACCGGTGCAGGGTCGGGTCGGCGTCCAGTTCGGCCGGCGTCGGCTGTCCCGGGACAATCTCCAGCAGTTGGGGGACGATGTCCTTGAGCAGGGTCTCGGCGAGTCCGTCATTGAGCGGCTGCGAAACCACAAAGAACGGGCGACCCAGGGCATCGTTAACCCAGTAGTCGGTGGTGCCCCGCAGGCACAGGCGTTCGCGCGAGACGTAGCGCTTCGACAGCCTGGCCTGCTCGCCGTGATACACCCGAACATGACCATCGACATACAGGTAACCCGCTTCTTCTGGCTCACTTTCCATCCAGAGCTTCGCGAGATCCCGCATCCAGGCTGCCGGGTCACCCGTCTTGGCCAGCAGATGGACCTTTTCCCGCAGGGTGCGGACTTCCGGTACCCGGTCCAGGCCGATGACTTTGCCGAGTTCTCCGGGCGAGGTTTGTCGCAGATGTTCCGGCCGCTTGATTCGCCCCAGGGCCATGAAGCCGAGGACGAGAAGGATGTGCAAGGCGCTGTAGAATCCCCGGGGCAGCTTGAGATGGCGATCCAGGCCGGTCAGTAGCCCGTTCGCGCACAAGGCCGGCAAGCCGGCCAACAGCCCCCCCATCGCCACATCGTGGCTCGCTTCGAAGCGCGTCGTCGCACCGGTCGCCAATCCCAGCGCCGTTTGGATCCGCTCGTCGGCGCGCGTGCAGGCGGTGCCCATCCCCGCGGCGGCTTCCGCATCCGCCCGGCTGCGCTCACTCTTGGTGCTCGCCGCTTCCAACTCCCCTGCCTCTTGCGGCAAGGCGGCCAACTGCGGCACGCCCTGGCGCCGGATCGCCTTGCGCAGCGTCGACTCCTGGACGCCCACCTGCCGTGCCACTTCGGCAGGACGCTTTCCCTCGCTCAACAGCCGCGCGCATTCGGCACTCTTGTCCGGCGTCATGATCCGCGGCCGGCTCGCCGCCGCCGGTCGAAAGAAAGACGATGGCCCGGCTTTGCGGCTTTGTCCCACCCAGTTCATCAGCGTGCGGTGCGGGATGCACAGCGGTGGCCTTTCCAGTTCGACCGCCTTGACGTGCCCGTTCTCCATCAGGCTGGTCAGAGCGAACCTGCGGCCAGCGTCGTCTCCTACGGGGTGCGAGAAGTAATTGTCTCCCCCAACAAAGTAGATCGCTTGGCCATCCTTCTCCAGAATCGCCAACCCTTCTCCCACTTTCTGCGCACCATCCGGAAACCCTGGAAGCCACGATTGCCTCAACGTCTGCTCCTCCTTGCACTCCTAGTGTCTAATTGCATTATTAACCGGTAGTAACTATCATGCTTCTCCATTGCTTCGTGGTGGAGGAGATGTGGTGGGACGTGTGGCGGTGGCGCTGTCTTGCACAGCGGAGGTGAAGGAGGAATTGGAGCGTATGTCACGGAGTCGCAGTGGCGAGGTTCGCTTGGCCGAGCGAGCGAGAATCGTGCTGGGTTGTTTGGAGGGTCTGCGAAACGACGAGGTTGCCCGCGCAGTTGGCGTACGTGCGAACACGGTGGGGCTGTGGCGTCGGCGCTTTGCCGAGCATGGTTTGTCGGGCTTGCGTGATGCTGCGCGGCCGGGCAAGCCGGCGAAGTACGGGCAGGATCTGCGTGACCGCATTCTGGCGCAACTCGAACGGACACCGCCGGAAGGTATGGCAAGTTGGGATGGTGGTTCGCTGGCGAAGGCGCTGGAAGTATCGGACGATGCCGTGTGGCGCGTGTTGCGTCGGGAGGGCATCCAGCTGCAGCGGCATCGCTCCTGGTGCGTGAGCACGGACCCAGAGTTCGCCGCCAAAGCAGCGGATGTCATCGGGTTGTACCTTAACCCACCTGAAAACGCGCTGGTCCTGAGCGTCGACGAGAAACCCTCGATCCAGGCTCTGGAGCGTCGGCGCGGCTATGTCCAAACCAGTAGCGGAAAGGTGGTTCAGGGACTGAAAAGCACCTACAAACGCCATGGCACGGTCAACCTGTTCGCCGCCCTCGAAGTGGCCACCGGCGTCATTCGAGGCAAGACTACCCTAACCAAGAAGCGCGCTGATTTCCAGGCCTTCATGGAGGAGACCATCGCTGATGAACCCGTCGACCGTGAGATCCACGTCATCTTGGACAACCTCAACACGCACAAGAAAAACGACGAGTGGCTCGCCGCTCACCCCAACGTCACCTTTCACTTCACGCCCACCAGCGCCAGTTGGCTAAACCAAGTGGAGATTTGGTTCGGCATCTTCCAGCGCAAGACCCTGAGAAACGCCAGCTTCTCGAGCCTGGATCAACTCGTTGCCGCCATTCACAGCTTCACCGCGGCTTACAACCAGAACGCCGCCCCATTCGCCTGGCGAAAGCGAGAGGTCAAGGGCGCGCAGCTGCGGAATACTATCGTTAATCTATGCAATTAAACACTAGCGAAGCTTGGTTTATGCCATAAGAAAATCATGGCCGTCAAAATAAAGTGCCACGTGCAATTCCGGAATTCTACCTACATTCCCGGCCGGGATCAGGAAATCTGAAGTTGGCCGAGCGGCCGATTGCCGCGCCGTCGCACGGAGCACGCGATGGTCACTCCCCTGCAGCATCTTCTCATTCATGGCGTTCACCTCTGGTTATCACGTAGTAATGCTTGATCAGACAGCGCGTCGCGGCCAAGGTTACGGCCTGCGCGGCCGGACAGAGCAGGCCTCCGGTCGCCTTTGGTCGCATTCGCCGAATTCGCGCGGACGCCAATCAATGCCACTGCCCGCGTAACGCCGGGTGACGAACGAACGGCTGCGCGGCGGTCGCAGCCCGAGACGTGCGAAGGTCCTGACCCGCCAAAGCCACCCCTTAGGCGATCTCGCACGCCTCCTCGAAACTCAACCGCGGGCCGCGCGGATACAGCGCCGCCGGGTTACCAACGCCGAGGTTGCAAAGAAAATTGGCCTGGTAGCGACCGTCCGGGAAGAACGCGGCGTTGACCTTGCCGGCGTCAAAGCCGGACATCGGGCCGCAATCGAGGCCGATAGCGCGTGCCGCCAGGATCAGATACGCGCCCTGCAGGGTGGCGTTACGAAAAGCCGTGCTGGTCGCCAGTTCGGCGTTGCCGGCGAACGTCGGCCGCGCGTCGTAGGCCTTGAACTGCGTCGGCAGGTGCTCGTAGAAGCGCGTGTCGGTGGCGATGATCACCGTTGCCGGAGCGACCAGGGTCTTGTCGAGGTTGCCGGGCGACAGCGCCGGCGCGAGCTTTTCCTTGCCTTCGCCGGTGGTCACGAAAACCAGCCGTGCCGGCTGGCAGTTCATCGACGTCGGGCCCCACTTCATGAGGTTGTAGAGGCGACGCAGCGTCGCTTCGGGGATCGGCTCCGGTGCGAAGCCGTTGTGGGTGCGCGCCTCGACGAAAAGCTGATCGAGCGCTTCGGTGCTCAAAGCTGGCATGGGTTCTCCTTGGCGGAATGCGGCAGTGCTTGCCGGGTTGGCTGTGGGCAGTCCTATACGTTCTTGTGGCTACCGTCACAAAGGGGCGCTTTGGCGCTGTGTTTGCAGCCACAGAAATAGACGGTAGCCGACTCTTCAGCCTGGTACTCGCGCGGTGTAAAGGCGCCGCCCTTGTGGCTGCCATCGCAGAACGGCTGCTTCTTGCTCTGACCACAGGCGCACCACCAGTAAGTCTTGCCGGCTTCGACGTCTACGGCGTAGGGTGATTTCTGGGCGATGTTCGGGGTGTTCGCGTTCATGTTTTTCTCCGGATTGTTGCCGCTCATCAAGGGTGGTGAGCGCGCTTTGCTGCCGACCGATTCGCGGACTCGGCCCGCGCAGCCGCCTACTCCTTGATAGCTTCGACGGCGATACTCAGGTTTACCTCGTCACTGACCTGCGGGCTGTGCTTGCCGGCGTTGAATTCGGAACGTTTGATCGTCGCGACGGCGTTGGCGCCGATGGCGTCCTTCTTGACGAGCGGGTGCGGCATCGCCTGGAACGACGTAATGGTCAGCGTCACCGGCTTGGTAATCCCCTTGATCGTCAGCTTGCCATCGACGGATACGGGCTGGTCGCCTGCGAATTTCACGGCGCTGGATTTATAGGTGATCGTCGGGTACTTCGCGGTATCGAGGAAGTCTTCGCCCTGGATGTGCTCGTTGAATAACGAATAACCGGTATCGACCGACTTGGCGTCGATCGTGATGTTAACCGAACCGGTCCGTGCAGCGCGATCGATGACGATCGTACCGGCGGTCTTGTTGAAGCGTTGCACCTGCTTGGAAAAGCCGAAGTGACTGTATTCGAAACGCGGATAGGTATGGTTCGGATCGACCTTGTACTTCTCTGGCGCGGCGAACGCTGACGCTGCCAACACACTGCCAAGTAGCATGGGGACAATGAGGGCGATTTGCTTCTGCATGCGATGGCTCCTTGAGGTGAGGTGACGTTTGCTGGCGATGGGGCCTTACTTGCCGCCCGCTGCGGCGGCGGCGACGATGTGAAACCGGATCTGCACGTCGTTGGCGACCGTGCTGAGGTCGGACCAGATGCCGTCACCGAGCGCAAAGTCGAGACGCTTGAGGACGAAAGTGCCGTCGAAGACGCCATTGCCCCCGGCTTGGCGGAAAGTAAATGGCGCGCTGACCTGCTGCGTCTTGCCCTTGATCGTCAGCTTACCCGTCAGTTCGTATTGGTCGCCACCGAGCGGGCGGATCGCCGACGAAACGAAAGTGGCGGTGGGATAGGCCTTGACGTTGAACCAGGGCTTGCCGACGACCTCGCCGTCAGCATCAAGAGACCCGGCGTCGACACTCGCCAGGTCGAGTTCGAGCTTGGCGGTGGCGGCAGCCGGCCTGGTCGGATCGAAGGCCAGCGTCGCGGCGAACTTCCTGAAGTGACCGTCTACGGGGACTCCCATCTGCCGCGAAACAAACTGCAGCGTACTCTGCTCGGCGAGAAATTGCTTGAATTCGACCGCCTGGGCGCTGCCGCTGGCCAGCAAAATCGCCGCCAGGGTGAGACGAAGTGGTTTCATCGCGTTCTCCTATGCTCTCGATATTGGCATGCGCTGTTCAGCGATTCCGGCGCAGCGGCAGCATCCTCGCCAGCAGATCGTCGCGGTCCAGAAGCTGATGCTTCAGCGCCGCGGCGACGTGTGCGACGACCAGCGCCGCCAGCCCGTAGTTGAGGAAGCCGTGTACGCTCTCCAGCAGTTCGCCGAGTGGCTTGTCCTTGCTCAGTAAGTCAGGCAAGGGCACAACGCCGAAATAGACGGTCTGAAATCCCTTCGCCGAACTCATCAACCAGCCGCTGAGCGGGATCGCGACCATCAACAGGTACGCCAGGTGATGCACGCCATGCGCGGCGAGCTTCTGCCAGCGCGGCATCACCGCCGGCAAGGCCGGCGGCGGGTGGCCGACGCGCCAGGCCAGGCGCAGCAGAACCAGCAGGAAAGCGCTGACGCCGGCCCATTTGTGCCACGAATAGAGCTTCAGTTTGTCCGGTGACAGCGGCAGATCGCTCATATAGAGGCCCAGGCCGAACAAGCCGATCAGCAGCACCGCCATCAGCCAGTGCAGAGCCATTGCCGGGTAGGTGTAACGCGTTTCAGACATTCGCTTCTCCGCACGGTTGGGTTTGTTGGCTGCCTTCGCCAGGCCAGAAATCGTAGCTGTCAATCGCCAGGACACCCGCATCGAAGCCAACGTGCAGCCGCTCTGGCCGGTAATCGGCGCCAGCGGCACCGAGCGCAACGTATGGGCAGCAAATGTACTGCGGTTGGGTGCTCACTGGCAGCATACGGCGCCTGCTGCCGATAGCCAAGCAGTGAGCGCTCGTCGTCAGCAGCGATTCTTACCACATCCACTCGGGGAACTCGCTCTCGTCGGTGGACGCTTCGCCGCCACCGGCAAGCGCGCCGCGGAAGTCGCCCAGGTCGTGGGTGATGTTGCCCGAAGCCAGCAGCAGCGCGTCTTCGGCGATCCGCAGCACCCCGGCGAACTCGCCGAGCGTGAGTGTCTGCTCGACCTGCCGAGGCGCCAGGAGGGCTGGCGGTTTCTGGTCGACGGCGTCATGGCGGATTTCCCGGTACGGGGCCGGCTGCGCGCCAATAACGGCGACGCGCTGCTCGAGGCGGCGATTCGTCGGCTGGGCACCTCGGTGCAGCCAGGCATCATCGCTGCCGCGGCGATCGACGCCGGTTCGGTCGCCGCGATCCTGCACGATTTTCCGATGCCCGAACCTGATATCTGCGCGCTCCTGCCCGGCGATCGCCATGTAGCACAGCGGGTGCGGATGCTGGTCGATGATCTCGCCGAACGAATCGGCCAGCGCCCCTACCGGGAAGCCCGCCAACGGTGACCGTCAGAGCTGCTCGGGCACCACCATGCCGCAGGCCAGAGCATCCGCCGGGCAGCGCTCAGGCCGCCGCCTGCCGGGTAACGCCGCCGACGCGCAGCGCGGTCAGGATCGACACGCTCCACAACGCGGCAATGCCGACCAGCACCGCCGCGAAGCGACCGCTGTCCATCAGGCCGCCGAACACCAGCGGCGCCAGCGCCAGCCCGCTGTCGAGGCCGGAGTAGACGAAACCATAGACGCGACCGTAAGCCGCCTGGCCGAAACGCGAGGTCGCCGCGCGGCGTACCAGCAGGTCGCGCGACGGACCGGCGATACCGGTACAGTAGCCGATGGCAACCATCAGCGGCAGAACGCTCCAGGCTGGCAAGGGCAGCAGCGCCAGCGCGACGGTGAGTAGCGCGGCGGCGCCGAGTGCAGCGGCGATCAGGCGTTCGTGTTCGCCCTTCTGCGCCAAAAAGCCGCCGGTCAGGATGCCGCCGGCGCCGCCCACCAGATACGCCGACAGCGCGCTGGCGCCAGCCGCCAACGACAAGCCGTGCAGATTCTGCAGGATCGGCGTCGCGAAGTTCTGGATACCGCCGAAAGCGGTGGTGATCAGCAGGAAGAAGAGAAAGCACATCCACACCGCCGGCGAGCGCAGGAAGGCCAGGCGCGAGCCCGCCGGCGTGCCGCTCTCCCCGGCGGCAGCCACGCTGCCCGGCGGGTCGGCGAGCGTCCGCCGACGCCAGAAAAGCAGCGCCAGTGCCAGCGCGGCGATTCCGGCGGCAGCCAGAGCCGCGACCCGCCAGCCGGCGGTCGCGGCAATGCCGGTCATGAACACCGGCGCCAGCGCCCAGCCGAGGTTGCCCGAGAGACCATGGATCGAAAAGGCGTGCCCCAGCCGCGGCGGCGATACCTGGCGATTGAGTACCGTGAAGTCGGCTGGATGGAAAACGCTGTTGCCCAGCCCGGCCAGCGCGGCGACCAGCGTCAGGCCGAAATAGTCGTCGACCATCGACAGCAGCAGCGCCGCGGCCAGGAAACAGCCGATACCGGCGCCAAGCACCCTGGCCGCGCCGAAGCGGTCGACGAGGAAACCAGCGACCGCCTGACCGATCGCCGAAACGACGAAGAAAATCGTCATCGTCGCGCCGATACCGGTGAAACTCAGCCCGAAATCGCGCATCAGCCACGGAAACAGCGGTGGCAGCAGCAAGTGAAAGAAATGCGATACGCCATGCACGAAACCGATCAGCGAAATCACTTCGAGATCGTGGCCCTTTTCGGGCAGGGACGCGACCGCGGTAGTCATGGGGGATGTTCCGGAGCGGGAAGTCGGAGTCTAGCGGCTTCTCGCTCGCACGGCGTGAGCGTGCGACAAAATAGCGCCTGACGACGAGTCGGGTGGACGTCCGCAGCGACACGTTCGATACTACGTTCCTGCCGCAAGCTCGCTGTGACGCTGTGCGGCCTTTCCGGAGTCTCGATGCCGCTACCGCTTTTCCGCCACGGCCGCCCCTCGCTGCCACTTGTGCATCGTGCCGTGAGCACGGCCGCTTTCCGCGCCGACAGCGGTGACCACTCGCCGCCTTCAAGGAGTCGCGTTCGATGATCCGCCGACTGTTCCTCGCGCTGATCGTCATGGCCCTCGCGCCGCTCGCTGACGCACAGCTGGCCTTGCCCAAGCAGCTGTCCGAAGCGCTCAAACCAGCGGCCGATAACGCGGCGCCCAGTGGCAAAGCTGGCGGCAACGCGACCGGCGAAGCTACCGACCCGCGCGCCCAGGCGGCAGCGCTACTGGCCGATGCACGCCGACAACTAGAAGAGGAGCAGCTGAAGAACGCCGGAGCCGATCCGGAAGACCTGCAGGCGACCGCACGCCAGCGCCAGCTCGATCGCCTGGTGATGCTCTACGGTGAACGCCTGAAGCTGCTCGACGAAGTCCAAAGCCTGCAGGACTCGCCCATCGAAACGGCGAATCAAAAGGCGCTGATGGCGGCGTTGGCCGGCCCGCCGCCCTACTCTGCCTTACGCGTCGATGCTCTGCGCGATGAACACGACTCGCTGAAGGAGCAACTGAAGAGCCTGGCTGCGGCAGAACGTGCGCTGCTCGACCAGCAGGCCGGCCTGCTCGATACGCGGCGGCAGGCCAGCGAGGCTTTCCGCCTGGCCGACGACCGACTGGCGCGTGCCAAAGGGCGCGAGCAAGTCGAAAAAGACCGGCGCAGCCGCGACTTCGCCGAACTGCGGCGGCAACAGGCCGAAGCCGAGTTGAGCGTTCTGAGCCTCGCGCTCGACGAAGGCCATCTGAAACAATCCAGGCTGCAGTCACTCGGTGCAGAAATGCAGCGTCTGCTGGACCGCGTGCTGCCCGAGCAAACGCTCAGCAAGGAAGACTTCGAGCAACAGCAGGCGCAGTTGCGCAAAACACTGGCCAAGGTGAACGCCGAAATCGATCGAATGGTCGTCGACAACGGCAAACGCACCGCCGAGCGCGCCCGCCTGTTGCAGCTACCCCAGAGCCCCGACGCGAGTGGCGCCAGAGCACGGCGCTTGCAGCTTCTTGACGAACAGTTGGAAACGGATCGGCTGACACTGATGACGCTGACCTGGCTGCAAGGGATGATGCAGGTCGCTGGCGACTCGTGGGGACAGCGCTTCGTCGCTTTCAGCTCCGACGATGCGGCAACGCGTCAGGCGGTCATCACAACGCTGGCCCAGACCAGCCGCGACCTCGCCAGCCGCAAGGACCTGTTCCGTGAACTGCAGGAAGCGGCGCGCATGGACGTCAGACAACAAGAGGCGCGGCTTGACGGCGCCGTCCTCGATGCGGCGACTGCGGCGCAGGAGTCGGCGATTCTGGAGGCCCTGAGGAAGCGCGTGCAGACTTACCAGCGCGTCGAAATCGCCGGCAGCCGGCTCGATCGTCAGCTCAAGCGCTGGCTTGGTGATTTCGGATTCGACGCCAAGGCCGGCAGCGTAGACAACTGGAAACTCGGCGCGCTGCAGGCGGTGCATGCACTCAAAAGCGTCTGGGACTTCGAGATGTTTGCGGTCGAGGATTCGACGGTCGTCGACGGCAAGACGGTGACCATTGCGCACGGGGTCACCGTCGGCAAGAGCGTCGGCGGGTTTCTCCTTTTCATCTTGGGCTATTGGCTGTTTTCGATGCTCTCCGGGCGACTGCAGCGGCTGATGGTCGGTCGCTTCGGGGTCGAAGAGCAGGTGGCCAGTGTCATTCGTCGCTGGGCGATGATCGCGCTGGCGGTGGTGCTGGTGATCTTCATCCTCAATCTGGCGCGCATCCCGTTGACCGTTTTCGCGTTCATGGGTGGCGCCCTGGCGATCGGCGTCGGTTTCGGCACCCAGACGATCATCAAGAACGTCATCAGCGGCATCATCGTCCTGTTCGAACGCAAGATCCGCGTTGGCGACATCATCGCCCTGAACGGCGTCACCGGCTACGTCACGCAGGTTGACCTGCGGGCGTCGACGGTGCGCGGCTTTGATGGCGTCGAAGCGCTGATACCGAACTCCAGCTTCCTCGAAAACCAGGTGGTCAACTGGACCTATTCGAACACTCGCATCCGGCGCGAGATCAGGATCGGCGTCGCCTACGGGTCGCCGGTGCACGACGCGGCCGACATCATCAGCGGCTGCGCCGACGATCACGGACAGGTCCTGCGCGACCCCAAACCGGAGGTCTTCTTCGAGGACTTCGGCGACAATGCGCTGCTGCTGGTGCTCGTCTTCTGGGTCGAGCTGGGGCCGAATCTGATGGGACGCCGGGTTGACAGCGACCTGCGCCACGCCATGGACAAGCGCCTGGCCGCCGCCGGGATCACGATTCCGTTCCCGCAGCGTGACGTCCACCTCGACGTAAGGCAGCCCTTACCGGTGCGTTTCACGTCCCCCGCAGAGCACGGCAACTGACGCTGCTAACCACCAGTACCACCACTCGCCGGCAACACCAGACAAACACGCCACACAGGAGGCAACGCGATGAACGAAAAACTGCTGGAACGTATCGACCGCCCCGGTCCCAAAAAGATCCTCGCCTGCGATGGCGGCGGCATCCTTGGCCTGATCAGCGTCGAAATCCTGGCCAGACTCGAGGCTGAGCTGCGTGCAAAACTCGGCCGACCCGAGCTGGTGCTCGCCGATTACTTCGACTTCGTTTGCGGCACCAGTACCGGCGCGATGGTCGCCGGCTGTATTTCGGCCGGCATGTCCACCGACAAGATCCGCACGTTCTACGTCGACAGCGGCCAGCAGATGTTCGACAAGGCGTCGCTGCTCAAGCGCCTGAAGTACAACTACAACGACGAGCCGCTGGCCAGGACGCTGCGGCGCGAATTCGACCAGGCGCTGACGCACGCCGCGACGCAGGCCGAGCCGCACGCGACGCTCGGCGACGCCAACCTGCGCACGCTGCTGATGATGGTCATGCGCAACGCGACCACCGACTCGCCGTGGCCGGTTTCCAACAATCCGCGGGCAAAATACAACCAGCCCGGTCGCCCGGACTGCAACCTGCGCCTGCCGCTATGGCAACTGCTGCGGGCGAGCACCGCGGCGCCGACGTTCTTCCCGCCCGAGGTGGTCACTTTTGCGCCGGCAACGCCGGACGAATACCAGTTCATCTTCGTCGATGGCGGCGTCACGACGTACAACAATCCCGCCTTCCTGGCTTTCGAGATGGTCACCGCCGCCCCTTACCACGTCGGCTGGCCGACCGGCACCGACAATCTGCTGATCGTCTCGGTCGGCACCGGCAGCGCCGCCAGCGCCCGGCCAGACCTCAAAGCCCACGACCTGTGGCTGCTCGACAACGCCAAAAACCTGCCCGGCGCGCTGATGAACGCGGCTTCTGCCGGCTGGGACATGGCCTGCCGGACGCTTGGCGAATGCCGCTTCGGGCCGCTCATCGACCGCGAAGTCGGCGACATGGTGATCGCCCCTGGCGGAGCGTCAAACGCCAGCGTCGACAAGCAGTTCGTCTACCTGCGCTACGACCCGGACATCAGCCAGACCGGCATCGACGCACTCGGTCTGGCCGCGATCGACGCCCGCAAGGTGCAGGTCCTCGACTCGGTCGGCAGCATTCCGGAAATCCAGCGCATCGGCCAGGCGTATGCCGCCGGCAGCGTCTCGATCGACCACCTGCGGGGCTTTGCGTGAGCGCCAAGACCTGCTTCGTCGTCCAGGGCTTCGGCAAGAAGACCGACTACACCGACGGTCGCGTCCTCGACCTTGACGCGTCGTACGCGATCATCAAGGAAGCGGTCGAAGCCGCCGGCGTCGAATGCATCCGCGCCGACGAGATTGCGCACAACGGAATGATCGACGTGCGGATGTACGAGATGCTGCTGCAGGCCGATCTGGTCATCGCCGACCTGTCCACCTACAACGTCAACGCCGCTTTCGAACTCGGCGTACGCTATGGCCTGCGCCCCGGCGCGACGATCATCGTCGCCGAATCGGAGTTCAAGTACCCGTTCGACGTCGGCCACATCGCCATCCTGTCGTACAAGCACCTCGGCGAAGACCTCGGCGCACGCGAGGCCAAACGCTTTTCCGAGGCACTGCGTGAAGCCGTTCGCAGTGCGCTCGCCCGGCAGGACACCGACAGCCCGGTTTATACCTTGCTGCCGTACCTGCAACCACCGCAGCGCCGCGACGCGGCGAAGTTAGTCATACGCTGCGGTAGCACCGCTGATTTCCGATCCGACAATGCACCGCAGCCTCCCAGCGCCAAGGCCTTGCTCGAGCAGGCGCTGGCGGCGATCAATCCAGCGGCCGGTGTGGACAGCGATTTCCCGCGCGCGGTGGAACTGCTGCTCGAGGTCCGCAAGCAACGCAAGAATGACGCCTTCGTCGTCCAGCAACTGGCGCTGGCGACGTACAAATCGAAGCGGCCCAGCGCCGAGGCGGCGCTCCTCGAAGCCCGCCGGATCCTGCAAGAGCTCAAGCCGGCGACGACCAACGACCCCGAGACCCTCGGCCTGTGGGGAGCGGTGCACAAGCGGCTGTGGGACGAGCGATCGCGTCCGGCGGACCTCGAAGAAGCCATTGACAGTTACGGCCGCGGCTTTCACCTCAAGCAGGACTGGTACAACGGCATCAACCTGGCCTTCCTGCTCGACGTCCGCGCCAAGCAGTCGCTAACCGCCGGCGAGGACGACGAGGCGCTTACCGACGCAGTGCTCGCCAGGCGCACCCGCCGCGAAGTCGTTCGCCTGGCAACGCCACTGGCGGAAGTCGAGGGTGACGATCCGCAACACCGCTTCTGGGTGTTGGCGACACTCTGGGAAGCCGCACTGGGCCTTGGCGATACGGCCGCGATGGCGCGCTGGGAAAGCGCCGCGAAGGCGCTGGCGGTGCCGCAATGGATGGACGACACACGCCGCAAGCAGGGTCGCGCGCTGCAAGAGTTGCTGGCCGACTACGACCGTCTACGGTCGCAGTAGCCCGCGCGCACGAGTTCAGTCACGCTGGCCGCCGTCGGCGAGCAGCTGCTCGAGCACGTACGGCAGGATGCCGCCAGACCAGTAGTACTTGATCTCGACCGGCGTGTCGATGCGGCACAGCAGCGGCCGCTCGAGGCACTCGCCGTCGGCGCGCTCGATCACCAGCGTCAGGCTGTGCATCGGTGCCAGGTCGGCGCCAATGCCGCGGATCGCCAAGGTCTCGTCGCCACGCAATTGCAGCGCATCGGCCGAGTCGTCGGCCATGAACTGCAGCGGCAAGACACCCATGCCGACCAGGTTGGCACGGTGGATACGCTCGAAGCTGCGCGCGATCACCGCCCGCACGCCGAGTAGCCGCGTGCCCTTGGCGGCCCAGTCGCGCGACGAGCCGGTGCCGTATTCCTCGCCAGCGACGACGATCGTCGGCGTGCCACGTTCGAGATACGCCATGGCCGCGGCGTAGACCGTCGTCTGCTCGCCGTCGAGCAGCGTGTAGCCGCCCTCGGGCTGGCGCCCCTGCGCATCAATCGGCAACATCAGATTGCGGATGCGGACGTTGGCGAAGGTGCCGCGCACCATCACCTCGTGATGACCACGGCGCGCGCCATAGGAATTGAAATCGGCGCGCGCGACGCCCTGCTCCCTGAGCCAGCTGCCCGCCGGCGTCGTCTCGGCGAACGAACCCGCCGGCGAGATGTGGTCGGTGGTCACCGAATCGCCGAGCAGCAGCAGCAAGCGCGCGCCGCTGATATCGCCGGCCGGCTGCGCCGGCAACTCGAAGAACGGCGGCCGCGCAATGTAAGTAGACGGCGGCCAGTCATAGACCTCGCCAGTGCGTGCCTTGATCACGTTCCACAGGTCCTGGTCGGCGCTGACGTCGGCGTAGCGGCGGCGGTAGAGCTCCGGATCGAGCGCGAACGGCAGTAGCGCGTCGATTTCGTCCGACGTCGGCCAGACTTCGCGCAGATAGACCGGCTGCCCGTCGCTACCAAGACCCAGCGCTTCGCTATTGAGATCGACGTTGACCCGGCCGGCGATGGCGAAGGCGACCACCAGCGGCGGTGACGCCAGGTAATTGGCGCGCAGGTTGGGATGGATGCGCGCCTCGAAGTTGCGGTTGCCCGAGAGCACCGCTGCAGCGACCAGCTGATTCTCGGTAATCGCCTTGTTGAACGCCGGGTCGAGGTCACCGGCGTTGCCGATGCACGTCGTGCAACCGTAGCCGGCGAGCGCGAAGCCGAGTTCGGCGAGCGGTGACAGCAAGCCGGCCTTCTCGAGGTAATCGGTCACCACGCGGGAGCCGGGAGCCAGCGAAGTCTTGATGTGCGGCTCGACGCGCAGGCCCCTGGCGACGGCTTTCCTGGCCAACAGACCGGCGGCGATCATCACCGCCGGGTTGCTGGTGTTGGTGCACGAAGTGATCGCCGCAATCAGCACGTCGCCGTGACCAAGATCGACGCCCGCGCGTTCGGTTGGGTAGCGCTGACTCAGCGCCGCGGCTGGACGGGCGAAGCCGTCGTTGGCCTCGACCGCACTGAACAGCGTATTGAAGACGCTGGCCATCTCGGGCAATTCGACGCGATCCTGCGGCCGCTTGGGGCCGGCCAGCGACGGCACGATGGTCGACAAATCGAGACGCACGCTACGCGAGTAGTCGATTTGCCCGCCATGCGGAATGCCGAACAGTCCCTGCGCACGAAAGTAGGCCTCGAACAGCTCGCAGTCGGCCTCGCTGTGGCCAGTAGTACGCAGGTAATTGACGGTCTTGTGGTCGACCGGGAAGAAACCCATCGTCGCCCCGTATTCCGGGGCCATGTTGGCCAGCGTCGCGCGGTCGGTTACGGTCAGCGTGCTCGCGCCTTCGCCGTAGTACTCGACAAAGGTGCCGACCACTTTCTGGTGGCGCAGCAACTCGGTCACCGTCAACACCAGGTCGGTGGCGGTGACGCCCTCGCGCAGACGCCCGACGAGTTCGACGCCAACGACGTCCGGGGTCAGGAAATAGACCGGCTGGCCGAGCATCGCCGCCTCGGCCTCGATGCCACCGACGCCCCAGCCGACGACGCCAACGGCGTTGATCATCGTCGTATGCGAGTCGGTACCGACCAGCGTGTCGGGAAAACACACGCGCCCGCCGGGCGTCTGCTGCTGGCGTACGCCGCCGAAGAGGTGCTCGAGGTTGACCTGATGGACGATGCCGACGCCCGGCGGCACGACGCGAAAGGTGTCGAATGCCTGCATGCCCCATTTCATGAACTGGTAGCGCTCGGCGTTGCGCTCGAACTCCTTGCTCATGTTCTGCTGCAAAGCCTGCGGCGTGCCGTAGTGGTCGACCTGCACCGAGTGGTCAACGACCAGATCGACCGGCACCAGCGGCTCGATGCGGCGCGCCTCGCGACCACGCGCCTGGGCCGCGTGCCGCATCGCCGCCAGGTCGCAGAGTAGCGGTACGCCGGTGAAGTCCTGCAGCACGACGCGTGCGACGACGAAGGGGATCTCCTCGCTGCGCGGCGCACTTGGCTGCCACTGCGCCAGTTCAAGGATATGCCGTTCGCTAACGCGCTGACCATCGCAGTGACGCAACAGCGCTTCGAGGACGATACGCAGCGAAACCGGCAGGCGGGCGACATTGCCGATCTCGGCAGCGGCCAGCGCCGGCAGCGAATAGAACAGCGCCTCAGGCTGACCGGGAGGATTGAAGCGCGATAGCGTATTGAACGGCGAGTGCGGCATGGAAGACCTCCGGGTGAAGGGGTGCGGCAGCCAACAGTTGAGCAGACATCTGACAGCGACAAGGTTCCCGCGTTGGCGGAGGAGCACGATGCGGCACACCGCGACCCGTTGCCGACGACGACTGACCGGCAACACCGTCACTATAGACGCTAATCAACAGACTCCGCGGCTTGCTCGACGACGCGCCGCCGCGGCTTGACGTCGTGCCACGGCAGCGACAGGCGAGCGAGCGGCGTCTGCTTTGCCGCTCGCTCGCCCGACAAGGGCGCGGCTGGCGAGCCGCTTTATGTATAGAATTCGGCAGAGTCAGGAGTAAATCAGCCTGCTTACCTCTCACCACCCACGCCAAGGAGACACACATGGCAGCAAAGACGATTCTGATGCTCACCGGAGATTTTACCGAGGACTACGAAACCATGGTGCCGTTCCAGGCCCTGCAGATGGTCGGCCATACGGTGCACGCGGTATGCCCCGGCAAGCACGGCGGCGAGCAGGTGCGTACCGCGGTGCACGATTTCGAGGGCGACCAGACGTATAGCGAAAAACCCGGTCACAATTTCACGCTCAATGCCGATTTCGCCGACGTGCGTGGGGAAGACTACGACGCGCTGGTGATCCCCGGCGGTCGCGCACCCGAATACCTGCGGCTCAACCCGGCGGTAATCGCCATCGTCCAGCACTTCGCCAGCGCCGGCAAACCGATCGCCGCGATCTGCCACGGCGCGCAACTGCTGGCGGCAGCAGGCGTACTTTCGGGACGCGTGTGCAGCGCCTATCCGGCGTGCGGGCCGGAGGTGCAGGCGGCCGGCGGCACGTACGCGGACATCCCGATCGACCAGGCGCAGGTGGACGGCAATCTGGTCACCGCGCCCGCCTGGCCCGCCCACCCCGACTGGCTGGCAAAGTTCCTGCAGGTTCTCGGGACGCGCATCGAGCCCTGAGGGCAGCCCAGCGACGGCGCCGACAACGCCCATGCGATCGGCGGGCCGGCTACCTGCCTACCGCAGGGGCTTCAGGAGCGACGACAAGCCATTGTGGTCGAGCTCGTGCATCAGCGCCAGAAGCTGCCCCAGCTTGCCCGACGGAAAACCCTCACGGGCGAACCAGTTCAGGTAATTGCCGGGCAAGTCGGCCAGCAGCCGGCCCTTGTACTTGCCGTAGGGCATGCTGGTGCTGACCAGCAGTTGCAGATCGTCGGCGTTCATCGGCTCAGCTCCTGCCGCTGTTCGTCGACGCCTGCTGGCGCCGACGGCGCCCGCGTGCCAACGGCGACAGCAGCGAGAATCGCCTTCAGCAGACGCCAGGAATAGCCCACCGAAGCGATCTCGACGGCTTCACCGGGCGCATGCGCGCCGCGTATGCTCGGTCCAAAGGAGAGCATGTCGAGACCCGGATATTTGGCAGCGATGAGGCCGCACTCGAGACCGGCGTGGATCACCTGCATCCTGGATTCTTCGCCAAACTCACGGCGGTAGACCGACTGGCAGAGCGCCAGCAGCGGCGAAGCAGGATTCGGCGCCCAGCCCGGATAAGCGCCGGCCTTCTCGGCGACGGTGCCCGACAGGGCAAAGAGGCTGACGATCTCGTCGGCCAGCGCGCTGCTGCCACTCTCGAGCAGTGAGCGAACCATGAAGTTGCAGCCGCCGCCTTTTGCCGTGAGCGCGACCATGCCGAGGTTGTTCGACGTTTCGACGACGCCGGCGACGCTCGGGCTCCAACGCCGAACGCCGTGCGGCGCGGCGTGCAGCGACGCCAGCCAGACGGCCTGATCGGCCGCCGACAACACCCGCTCGGCCGATGCCGGCGCGCCATGCAAGCACAGTCGCTCATCGACGCCCGGCAACTCGTCGCGCAGCAGCGACTGCCACGCCGCCAGACTGGCCGCCAGGCGATCGCCGTCGGCGGCCGGCACGGCAACCGTCGCCGACGCCTCCCTGGGCAGCGAATTACGCGCCGAGCCGCCGTTCAGATCGACCAGGCGCAGCGCGAAATGGCTCTCCAGGTCGCGCAAGACGCGCACCAGCAGCTTGATCGCGTTGCCGCGTTGCTGGTGAATGTCGACGCCGGAATGACCGCCACGCAGGCCTTGTAAATCGATTCGCCAAACCTTGAAAGCGGTGGGCAAGGGCTCGGCCATGCCATCGCGGTGCACATTGACGTCGAGCCCGCCAGCGCAACCGAGGAAAAATTCGCCCCATTCCTCGGTATCGAGGTTGAGCAGCAGGCGACCCTGCAGCAGGCCCGCCGGCAGGCCGCGCGCGCCACCCATGCCGGCTTCCTCGTCGACCGTCAGCAGGGCTTCGATCGGTCCGTGCGTCAGCGACGCGTCTTCGAGCAGCGCCAGGATCAAGGCCACGCCAATGCCGTTGTCGGCACCGAGCGTCGTTGCATCGGCGACCAGCCAGTCGTCGCGACGAAGCGGTCGAATCGGATCACGGGAAAAATCGTGCGCCGCCGCCGGGCCCTTGGTGCATGCCTGCTGGCAGACCATGTCCAGATGCGCCTGCAGAACGACGCCGGGCGCCGTTGCCATGCCGGCACTGGCCGCTTTACGGAGCAGGAGATTGCCGGCGACATCGACCGTCGCCGCCAAGCCGCGGGCGAGTGCCCACTGCCGGAGGTGATCGCGCAAGCGCGCTTCTGCTTTGGACTGGCGGGGGATCCGACAGAGCGTCGCAAAATGCGCCCAGACAGCTGCCGGTTGCAGGTCGGAAAAGACGGCGTCAAGAGTGGCTGGCGGCATGTTCTTCATTGCGCTCCTGTGCGGTGGTCGATGGTCGGCGGCGTGCGGCGAGCAGCATACGCCTTACTGGCCCGCCGCTCCAGAATGCGTACCTGCGGTGCTGCACGCGCCGCCAGCAGCGCCGCAGTTAAACGGGTAGTACCATGCCGGCTGCGCGCCATCGCGCAGCGCTGATCACCGGGAGACGGCAACGATGCTGATCTGGCTGAAGAACTACCGACGTGACTTGTTGGCCGGTGATATCGGTGCCGGCATCATCGTCGCCATGATGCTGATTCCGCAGGGAATGGCCTACGCCATCGTCGCCGGCCTGCCGCCGGTGACCGGGCTCTACGCCAGCATCCTGCCGCCGATCGCTTATGCGCTATTCGGCAGCAGCATGGTGCAGTCGGTTGGGCCGATGGCCATTACCTCGCTGATGATCAGCACCTCACTGGCGCCCTTGGCGCCGCCCGGCTCGGCGCTGAGCGTCGTCCTGGCCGCCCAGATGGCGCTGATCGCCGGCGCCCTGCTGTTCGTCAGCGGCATCTTCCGCCTCGGCTTCGTCGCCAGTTTTCTCAGCCGCCCGGTGATGAGCGGTTTCACCACCGGTGCCGCCCTGCTGATTACCGGCGGCCAGCTCGAGCCGCTCGTCGGCGGTCCGCTGGCGGCGATGCATGGACCGAGCACGATCATCGGCCTGACTTCGCTGCTCGCGCTGTGGCTGGCGAAACAATATCTGAGCAAGGGCCTCAGCGCTCTCGGGTTATCGACCAGACTGGCCGAGACGCTCGCCAAGCTGGCGCCGGTGTTCGTTCTGGTCGTCGCGACGACAGCGGTCGCACTCCTCGACCTGACGCAGGTGGGTGTCAAGATCGTCGGCGAGATTCCGGCCGGCATGCCGGCGATCACCCTGCTGGTTTCCGGCGAGCACTGGCGGCCGCTGTTCATGCCCGCGCTGCTGATCGCCTTCATGATCTTTCTCTCGAGCCAGGCCGCGGCGCAATCGCTCGCGCACCGCCGCGGCGAACGGATCATCACCAACCACGAACTGCTCGGACTGGGCGCCGCCAACCTGGCCAGCGCGGTGTCGGGTGGCTTTCCGGTCACCGGCAGTATTTCGCGGTCGGCCGTGAATTACACGGCCGGCGCCAACACGCCGCTGGCCAGCGTGATTTCGGCGGCATTGATCGTGCTGGCGTTGTCGGTGCCGACCAGCTGGGTGTCCTGGTTGCCGCTGCCGGCGCTGGCCGCGACGATCATTCTGGCGGTGCTCGGGATGATCGATTTCAGCACCTTGAAAGACTCCTGGCGCTACGACCGCGGCGACGCCGCGGCCTTGCTGGCGACCACCGCCGGGGTGTTGCTGGTCGGCGTCGAACAAGGCGTGATACTCGGCGTCGTGCTGTCGCTGGCGACCGTCATCTGGCGCGCCAGCCGGCCGCATATCGCGGTCATCGGCCGTATCCCCGGCAGCGAGCACTTCCGTAATGTCGAACGGCATCAGGTCGAAACGCTCTCCGACGTCCTCGCCGTGCGCGTCGACGCCGACCTCTTTTTCGGCAACGTCGATGCGGTGGTCAGCCACCTCGAGCTGCTGCTCAAGGCGCGCACCGCTGCTCACCGGCCAACCCGGCACGTGCTGCTGGTGATGTCAGCCGTCAGCCTGATCGATACCACCGGCCTCTACGCCTTGCGCGAGATCAACGACAGCCTCCGGGCAGAACAGATCACGCTCCACCTGGCCGAGGTCAAGGGGCCGGTAATGGATCGCCTGCAGCACAGCGACCTGGTCGGCAAGCAACTGAGTGGGCAGATATTTCTCAGTACCGCCGACGCCTTCCGCGCCTTGCAGGGTGAGGATTCGTGGTCGATCTGAAGCCTGCAGCGCGCGACGTGGCGGGCCTTGAGGCGACCAGGAAAAGCCGTCGCGGCTACCGCCACCACCGCGTGTAAGGGTCGGCACGATCCGCAGCTCGGACCGGCGGGATTTCAGCCGCCGCTAGCGGTGCCCAGCAACGCGGCCCGCCAACGCTCGAGCTTGCTGGCGAAGGCCAGCGTATACGCCGGGCTGCTCGACGGCAGGAGCCGCGTTTCGTAGCCCTGCGCCAGGAACCAGGCGCTAGCCCTGGCTGCGGTCTGGCCATTGAAGCAGACGCGTTGCAGTCGTGGCGCCTGGCTTGGCAAGCTCGCGAAGTCGTTGAGCTCGGGCGACTCGATCGCCGAGTCGAGCGCTCCTTGCCGCCGACAGCGGCGATAGACGTCCCAGACGCCGAGCTGATGATCCAGCAGGCGACGCTGCCGGGCGGCGTAGTCCAGTTCGCGCAGGGGCTCGTCGAGCAGCTCGCCGAGCAAGCGCCAGAATTGATTCTGACGGTGCCCGTAGTATTGCTGCGCCGCCAGCGAGGCCGGCGACGGGAAGCTGCCGAGAATCAGCGTTCTGACCTCGGCATCGAAAATCGGCGGCAGGCCCAGCAGAATTTCGGGTCTGCCGCCGCTCACTAGCTGCCGCTGCCGGCCGACAGGGCCAGCATCAGGTCGTTGATCCGCTTGACGAAACCAGCCGGGTCTTCGAGCGAGCCGCCTTCGGCCAGAATTCCCTGCTCGAGCAGCAGGTTGGCCCAGTCGTCGAAGCGCGTTTCTTCGTACTTGAGGCGCTGCACCGCCGGGTGCCTGGGGTTGATCTCGAGGATCGGCTTGCTCGCCGGCGCCTGCTGGCCGGCTGCTTTGAGGATGCGCTGCAGGTTGCCGCCAAGGTCGTACTCGTCGGCGACCAGGCACGACGGCGAATCGGTCAGGCGATGCGTGACGCGAACGTCCTTGACCTTGTCGCCGAGCGTGTTCTTGATCTTCTCGAGCAACTCCTTGTACTCGTCGGCGGCCTTCTCGGCCTCTTCCTTCTCGGCGCTATCCTCGAGCTTGCCGAGGTCCAGCCCGCCCTTGGCCACCGACTGCAGGGGCTTGCCGTCGAACTCGGTGAGGTGACTGGTGACCCACTCGTCGACGCGATCGGAGAGCAGCAGGACTTCGATGCCTTTCTTGCGGAAAATCTCGAGGTGCGGGCTGTTCTTGGCGGCGGTGAAGGTCTCTGCGGTGACGTAGTAGATCTTTTCCTGCCCCTCTTTCATCCGCGCCACGTAGGCGGCCAGCGAAACGTTCTCCTCGGTGGTGTCGGCGTGCGTCGAAGCGAAGCGCAGCAGCTTGCCGATACGGTCCTTGTTGGCAAAGTCCTCGCCAACGCCCTCCTTGAGGACCTTGCCGAACTCCTTCCAGAAGGTCGTGTACTTCTCCTGGTCGGCGGCTTCCTCGCTGCCGGCGAAGCCTTCGAGCAAGCCGAGGACGCGCTTGACGCAACCACCACGAATCGCCTCGATGTCGCGCGACTGCTGCAGGATCTCGCGCGAGACGTTCAGCGGCAGGTCGTTGGAGTCGACGATGCCGCGTACGAAGCGCAGGTACAGCGGCATCAGCTGCTCGGCGTCGTCCATGATGAAGACGCGCCGGACGTAGAGCTTGATGCCATGGCGGGCACCGCGGTCGAGCATGTCAAAGGGCGCTTTCGACGGGATGTACAACAGCTGGATGTACTCCTGCTTGCCCTCGACGCGCGCATGCGCGTGCGCCAGCGGGTCCTCGAAGTCGTGCGCGACGTGCTTGTAGAACTCGTTGTACTGCTCGTCGCTGATCTCCGACTTGGGACGCGTCCACAGCGCCGACGCCTGGTTGACTGTTTCGTCTTCGTTGCTAACGACCTGCTCTTTTTTCTCCTCGTCCCACGTCTCTTTCTTCATCACGATGGGCAGCGTGATGTGGTCCGAGTACTTGCGCACCGTCTCGCGGATTTTCCAGTTCGACAGGAACTCGTCCTCGCCTTCGCGCAGGTGCAGGACTACCTCGGTACCACGCTGCGGACACTCGACCATCTCGACGGTGAAGTCGCCCTCGCCGCCCGATTCCCAGCGTACGCCCTGATCGGCTTCGAGGCCGGCGCGACGCGAGGTCACCGTCACCTTGTCGGCGACGATGTACGACGAGTAGAAACCAACGCCGAACTGGCCGATCAGGTGCGCGTCGCGGGCCTGGTCGCCGGTCAGCGCCGAGAAGAATTCGCGGGTACCCGACTTGGCGATCGTTCCGAGGTGCTGCACCGCCTCGTCACGCGACAGGCCGATACCGTTGTCGCTGATGGTGATCGTCCGTGCTTCCTTGTCGAAGGCGACGCGGATCTTCAGCTCGCCGTCGTCGCCGTACAGGCCGGCGTTGTTCAAGGCCTCGAAGCGCAGCCGGTCGCAGGCGTCGGAGGCGTTGGAGATCAGCTCGCGCAGAAAGATCTCCTTGTTGCTGTACAGCGAGTGGATCATCAAATTCAGCAGCTGTTTGACTTCTGCCTGAAAACCAAGTGTTTCTTTTTGTGCACCCATTGAAGACTCCGTGAATAGCGTTGATGAAAGGATTGGATCGAACGAAGTGGCAGCGCGCCAGCGCGCAATGAAGCTGCAGGTGGGGGCCGTCGCGTCGATTTCAAGCCCTGCTGAAGCCGCGCGCTCGTGCGCAGGCACCAGCGTCGATGCAAATGCGAGCCAGGCGCACGGCCTCAGCCGTCGATCGCCCGATAGGCCACCGCCACCACCTCGACCTCACGAACACCCACCGGACTCTGAAAACGTACCGTATCACCTGCGCGTGCCTTGAGCAGCGCGCGCGCCAGTGGCGACACCCAGCTGATCCGTCCACGCCCAGAATCGGTCTCGTCGACGCCGACGATCTGGTAGGTCTGCTCGACTCCGTGCTCGTCGCAGAGCGTCACCGTTGCGCCGAAGAAGACCTGCTCGGTATCCTGGCGGCCAGACGGGTCGACGACGTCGGCAAGATCGAGCCGCTTGGTCAGGAAGCGAATCCGGCGGTCGATCTCGCGCAAACGCCTCTTGCCGTAGATGTAGTCGGCGTTCTCCGAGCGATCGCCGTTCGACGCCGCCCACTGCACGACGCCGACCAGCTGCGGCCGCTCGACGCGCAGCAGCTGATCGACTTCGGCCTTCAGCCGCGCGTGCCCAGCCGGCGTGATGTAGTTGCGCGTTCCCGCCGGCAGCCGGAACGAAGGATCGACGCCTTCGCTCTCGCCGCCGTCATCATCGTCAGCTGCCGACTCGCTGGTGAACGCTTTGCTCATGCCGCTCCTGCCACGGAAACTGGCCAAGAATGCCAAGCCAAAAAAGAAACGGCGCAGGTCGGGAAACCTGCGCCGCCAACCTGCGCCGCTGGTCGATCAGTAGCCGATATTGAAAGCGGCGACGTCGATGCGGACCGTGTCGCGTCCCAGCGCCAGTGCCGTGTAGCGGGCGAAACGCGTGGCCCATTCCTGCCGGTCGACGAAGCGCTGCTCGCCGCCGTAACGAGCCACGTTGAGGATCTTGTCGATGATCAGGACTTTGCCCATCGGGTTGCTGGGTTCGCATTCCAGGTCGGCGAACTCCTTGTCAAACCACCGGCGCGCTTCTTCGGGAGACCCTGCTGCGAGTTCGGTATGGGGGAATTTGAACTCAAATTCCCTGTCCCGCCCAAACGAAACGATAATGTGATAAACCATCTGCCTCCTCCTGGCGGTGTTCCCACGTAACAATTTGACCCTCTATTCTATTCGTAAAAAGCCGCCCATGCCGCAAGTCCCGAACGCGCGCACAGAGTTTGTTGCCGGTGTCCGCGCCTTTGCTCCAATGAGCATGAGCATCATCCCTTTTGGCATCGTCTGCGGCGCCGCGGCGAGCACCGCCGGCATGACGCCGCTGCAGGCCTTCGCCATGAGCTGGGTAATTTTCGCCGGTTCGGCGCAGATCGCCGCCACGCAGCTGTTCGCCGGCGGCGCGCCACTGCTGGTCATTCTCGCCACCGGCGCGATCGTCAACCTGCGCTTTCTGATGTACGGCGCCTCACTGGCCCAACACTTCGGCTCACTCGACCGCCGCTGGCAGGCAGCAATCGCCTACCTACTGACCGACCAGGCCTACGCACTGACCGTCGTGCACAGCGCGCAGCATCCCGAGCGCCACCTGCAGTTGCACTGGTTCTATCTCGGTCTGGCTGGCGCCACCTGGGCGTCGTGGCAACTGGCAACGATCGCCGGCATCCTGCTTGGCAGCCTGGTACCGCCGAGCTGGTCGCTTGATTTCATCGTGCCGCTGACCTTCATCGCGATGGTCGTGCCGCTGCTCAGCGACCGTGCCATGCGCCTGGCCGCGGCCGCCGGCGGCCTGGCGTCGGTGCTCCTGGTGCTGCCCTTGAAGCTCAATCTGATCGGTGCCGCGCTGATCGGCGTCGCGGTCGGCGTCAGCGCTGAAAAACTTTGCGCTGAGCGTCATCAGCGATCGCGAAACGCCCGACCATGAAGCGGATGACCGTTGCCCTCACCGGCCGTGTATTTTCCGGCTGGCACGCCGCAAGCGTTTTACGCGCAGGGACGATGATCGCTGAATTCTCCGTCGCTCACTCCGCTCCTTCTCCAACAGCGCGTAACGCGCAGATTAGCGAGATTCGGGAGTCGCGGACGTGACTCTTACGATAAGCACCTCACGAGATCGCCAATGACACCAGACGAATATTGCCAGCAGAAAGCTGCCCGCAGCGGCTCGAGTTTCTACTACAGCTTTCTCTTCCTGCCGCCGAACCAGCGGCGAGCGATCACCGCACTCTACGCCTTCTGTCGCGAAGTCGACGACGTCGTCGACGAGTGTCAGGATCCGCAGATCGCCGCCACCAAGCTGGCCTGGTGGCGGCACGAGTTGCGCAACGTCTACGGCGGCCAGGCACAGCATCCGGTAACGCAGGCGCTGCAGGCCGCGAGCGCCGAATTCAATCTGCCCGAAGAGCAGCTGCAGGAAATCATCGACGGCATGGAGATGGACCTGCAGCAATCGCGTTATCTCGATTTCAAGGCGCTTTCGCTTTACTGTTACCGCGTCGCCAGCGTCGTCGGCCTGCTCGCCGCCGAGATCTTCGGCTACCAGGATCGGCGAACGCAAAAGTACGCGCACGATCTCGGCGTCGCTTTCCAGCTGACCAATATCATCCGCGACGTTGGCGAAGACGCACGCATGGGGCGGATCTACCTGCCGATCGACGATCTGCAACGTTTCGAGGTCACTGCGGCCGACATTCTCAACGCGCGCCACAGCGAAAATTTCGAGCGCCTGATGAGCTTTCAGATCGAGCGCGCCGAGAGCTACTACGCGCAAGCGCTCGCAGCGCTGCCGGCCAGCGACCGGCGAGCGCAGCGTCCGGGCCTGGTGATGGCGGCGATTTACCGGACGCTGCTCGAAGAGATCAAGAATGATCGCTGCCGGGTTCTCAGCCAGCGGACTTCGCTGACGCCGATTCGCAAGCTGTGGATCGCCTGGCGGACCTGGGTGCGTGCCTGAGAGTAGCGTGCGCGTAGCGATCGTCGGCGGTGGCTGGGCAGGCCTGGCAGCCGCCGTCGAACTGGCGGCTGCGGGAACCCGCGTCACCGTCCTGGAGGCGGCGAAACAGCTCGGCGGACGCGCGCGCAGCGTCACCTTGAGCGGCCAGCGACAGCGGCTGGACAACGGCCAGCACATCCTGATCGGCGCCTACCGTGAAACACTGCGCCTGATGCAGCAAGTCGGCGTTGCCCCGGCGCGCGTACTGCACCGCCTGCCGCTGCAAGTGAGCTTTCCGGGCTGCCGGCCAAGGCCTTTCCGGCTGCGCCTGCGACGCCTGCCAGCGCCCTGGAATTTGGCGGCAGGGCTGCTCGCCGCCCGCGGCGCGAGCTTTGCCGAAAAGATCGGCGCAGCGCGTTTCATGCGCTTTCTGCAGAACAACGGCTACCGGATCGCCGACGACTGCAGCGTCGCCGCGCTGCTCGACCGCCACCAGCAACATGGAAACCTGCGCCGCTACCTGTGGGAAACACTCTGTCTGGCGGCTCTGAACACGGCGCCGGAAGATGCCTCGGCACAGATTTTCCTGAACACGCTGCGCGACAGCCTCGGCGGTGGCCCTGCGGCAACCGACCTGCTGCTGCCGGCTGTCGACCTCGACCAGCTCTTCGCGGTCGCTGCCGCTGCTTTCATCCGCGCGCGTGGCGGCGAAATTCGCCTGCGCACGCGTGTAGAGGCGATCGACGACGGCTTCAGCATCGCCGGCGAGCGCTACGACGCCATCGTCGTCGCCGTCGACCCGACGCATGCGGCCACCTTGCTGGCGCCGCATCCGGCAACGGCAAGCGTTGCGCAGTTGCTCGCCGACTACCGTTTCGAGCCGATCGGCACGGTCTACTGCGCCTATCCGCCAGAGCTGCGCCTACCCTTCCCGATGCTCGGCCTGGCCGCGCAGGATGACGGACAGATCGGTCAATGGGTCTTCGATCGCGGCACACTGTGCGGCACGCCGGGGCTGATGGCCTTCGTGCTCAGCGGCCATGGCGCCTGGGAGGCGCTCGACAATCAGGCGCTGGTTGCCGCGCTCGACGGCGAACTCGCGACGACGCTGCAACGCACGCTACCGACTGTCGTCTGGCAGCAGGTGATCCGCGAACGGCGGGCGACCTTCTCGTGCCGCCCCGGGCTGCGCCGCCCGAGCGCCAGAAGCGCGCGGACCGGTTTGTGGCTGGCCGGCGATTACGTCTGTGCCGATTATCCGGCAACGCTCGAAGCAGCCGTACGTAGCGGCGTCACCGCCGCGCGGGGAATCCTCCGCAGCGCGTGACGCGCGCTCGACCGCGGCGCGGTCCAGACCATTCGGGCAGCCGCTGCCTGAACGGTCTGGACTTGTCGAGAGATGCCGAATCGTCAAAGTGACGACCGTTTTCGTCTTTGCCGACGCTTCTCGCCACGGCGAAGCAGGGCGATTTGTCAGTCGCCGACGCGGCTTGCCCGCCAAGGCGCCGTCAGCTGGCGCTGTTCCATTCATCGATGCGCACCTGCGCGCACTGGACGGCGCCTGCCGAAAACAACTCTGGGTGACGGACGACGACGACCTCGAAGGCATAGTCCTCAAGACCCAGCGCCTGCAGCGTGGTGTAGCCCAGGCTTTCAGCGTCGCGGTTCACGGCGCGCTCGACGGCACCGATGATGCCATGCCGCCGGATCATCTGCCAGGTATGCACGGCGCGCGTCGCTTTGCCGTTTTTGATCGCCAGCACGCCTTCGTAGGCATAGACGGCCTCCAGGCACTCACGTTCGGGGTCGGTGCTGGCGCCATATTTCAGCGCCCGCAACTCGAGCGCTCGCTTACGAGCAGCAACCGCCAGATCAGGGCGCCCTCTTTCCAGCACGTTCTTCTCGAAGATGGTGCACTCTTCGGGCGTCTTGAAGTTTGCTACTCGTTCGGCCATAAGCGACATAAAATTCCTCAGATATTGATGTAGTTGCTGCTTCACGGCGGTCAGAGTAAAAGGACTCGTTCCTGGCCGCCTGATGTTCAGACCTGCTCGACACGCCTAGCGCACAGGTCTGGTGCTGACTTCTTCGAGCTTCCCGACGTCCATCCGTAGCCGTCGAGCACAACGTGCAGCAATCTCCTCGTCATGGGTAACCAGAATCAGCGTGGTGCCACTCTCGGCGTTGATCGCAAACATCAGCTCAATGACCTGATGCCCGGTAAGCGCGTCGAGATTGCCGGTCGGCTCATCGGCGAGCAGCAGCCGCGGCCCGGGAGCAAAGGCACGGGCCAGCGCGACGCGCTGTTGTTCACCGCCCGACAGGTGCTTCGGATAATGCCGCAGGCGGTGCGCCAGGCCGACGCGCTGCAGCCAGTGCTCGGCCTCGCCGCGAGCGTTGGCCGCACCCGCCAGTTCGAGCGGCAACATCACGTTTTCAATGGCGTTCAGCGACGGCAGCAACTGAAACGTCTGGAAGACAAAACCCAGCAGCCGCCCGCGCAATACCGCCCGCGCGTCCTCATCGAGCCCCTCCAGGTGCTCGCCGGCAACGACCACCGAGCCACTGCTCGCCTGGTCCAGGCCGGCGATCAGGCCCAGTAGCGTCGACTTCCCGGAGCCCGATGCGCCGACAATCGCCACCGTCTCTCCGGCCGCGACGGCGAACGAAATCTCGTGCAGAATGGTCAACGGCTGGCCGCCGTTATCGACACGTTTACTCAGCCCACGAACTTCAATCACCATCTCACCGTCTGGGACCATGCTCCATTTCCTGAACTGCCGTTGTTTGCTGCTCGCCGGACTGCTGCTGCTGGCACCAGCTGCCAGGGCCGCGCCAACCATCATGATCTACGGTGATTCGCTGTCAGCAGGCTACGGAATCCGCCAGGATGCCGCTTGGCCAGCCTTGCTCCTACGCCGCCTACAAGAGAAAAGCCTCGATTATAGCGTCGTCAACGCCAGTATCTCCGGAGAAACCAGCAGCGGCGGCCGTGCGCGCATCGACGCCGCACTCAGCAAGTACTCGCCGAAGGTCGTCGTCGTCGCCCTCGGCGCCAACGACGGCTTGCGTGGGCTACCGCTGGGCCAGCTGCGCGACAACCTCACCGCCATCGTCGCCAGCGCGCAGCGGCAGAAGGCCCGGGTGCTGCTGGTTGGCCAGCGCATACCTCCCAACTATGGCGCTTATGCGAGCGCGTTTCAGCAGGTCTTCGGCGAAGTGGCGAGGACCCGCAAGACCGCGCTGGTCGATTTTCTGCTCGACGGCGTCGCCACGCAGCCGCAGCTTTTTCAGTCCGACAACCTGCATCCGACCGCCGAAGCACAAGCCCAGCTGCTCGACAATGTCTGGCGCGGTCTGGCGCCACTGCTAGAATAGCGGGTTGCCATCGAGGGAAATGCCGCCGCATGAAACACGACATCGCGACCATCGAACGCATCGGCCAACTTGCCGCGTTTGACGAGATCATCGACGTTCGCTCGCCGGCCGAGTTCGCCGAAGACCACATCCCGGGCTCGATCAACTGCCCGGTGCTCGACGACCAGCAGCGTATCGAAATCGGCACGCTCTACAAGCAGGTGTCGCCATTCGACGCCAAGAAACTGGGCGCGGCCTACGTCTCCGAAAGTATTGCCAGACATCTGCGCGCGCGCTTCCTCGACCGCCCGAAGAACTGGCGGCCGTTGATCGTCTGCTGGCGCGGCGGCCAGCGCAGTGGTTCGATGACCTACGTCCTGCGGCGCGTCGGCTGGGACGTGCAGCAACTCGAAGGCGGCTACAAGAGCTATCGCCGGCTGGTCGTCGAGAATCTCGCCGAACTGCCGCGTCAATTCCGGCTCAAGGTCATCTGTGGTGCGACCGGCAGCGCCAAGAGCCGCGTCCTGCAGGCCATCGGACGGCTCGGCGAACAGGTGCTCGACCTCGAGGAGCTCGCTTGTCACAAAGGTTCGGTGCTCGGCGTCCTGCCCGACTCGCCACAGCCTTCACAAAAAATGTTCGAGTCGCACCTGCTGACCGCTCTACAGGCGCTCGACCCACAACGCCCGCTCTTTGTCGAAGCAGAAAGCCGCAAGATCGGTTCGCTGCAGGTGCCGGCGGCGCTGATCGAAACGATGCGTGCCGCCGAGTGCTTCAACATCAACGCCTCGTTCGCCGCGCGGGTCGATTTTCTGCTGCGCGACTATGACTATTTCCTGGCCGCTCCCGAACGCCTGAACGCCTGCCTGCGTCCCTTGCGCAATCTGCAAAGCAGCGAAACGATCGGCCGCTGGCAGGACTACGCGCGCGACGGCCAGTGGCGTGATCTTGTCAGCGAACTGCTGGCCCTGCACTACGACCCGCTGTACAGCCGCTCGCAGGCGCGCAACTACAGCGGCTTCGCCGCGCCGGCAAACTTCGTCAGCGACGACCTGACGCCCACTGGCGTCGAGGCGCTGGCGCTGGCGCTCTGCGGCCGCTGATCGGAGCATGTCAAAGTCGCCCGGCAATGGCGCCGCGCGCGGCGCACAGACGCTGGACGATCGCTGGCCGTGGCCGTTCGATCTCGCCCTCCTCGAAAGCGAGCACCCGCCAGCCCCGCTGTTGCACGCGGCCGAGCAGTTCCTGCGAGCGCAGCAGAAATTCTGGATTCGACGGCCTGCCGTGACGCTCGTTACCGATCATGAAGGTCTCGTAGATCAATACCCCAGGGTCGGCGAGGCAAGCCAGCAGTTCGTCCAGGCGTGGGCGAAACAGGTAATTGCTGACGACGATGCCGGCAAATGACTGACCGTCGTAGGGCCAGGCGCCGGCTTCGAGGTCGGCGCGTCGCGCCGACACCCGGCCAAAGCCGTGCAGCGAAACAAGTGCCTGTGAATCCCGATCGACCGCTTCAACGCGGTAGCCGAGGCCAGCCAGAAAGCGTGCATGGCGGCCCGTACCGCAAGCCAGATCAAGCACCTCACCCGCTGCCGGAATCAGCCCGGCAAAGCGCTGCACCCAGACGGAAGCTCGAGATTCCTCGGGAGAAATTGTCATGCCGGGCCCTCCTTCATTTATCATGGTCGCTGTTTTTCGAGAATGAACGCATGCCACAAGACCACTACCAGCAGGGCGTCGTCGTCAGCGAGAACGGCCTCGGACCTTACCAGCAGAGCGTTCGCGTCGGCAAGCACCGCTTGATCGCCGACGAGCCCGAGCACCTGGGCGGCGACAACGCCGGTCCCGAGCCCTTTGATCTCCTGCTCGCCAGCCTCGGCGCCTGCACCTCGATCACCCTGCGCATGTACGCCGAACGCAAGCAGCTACCATTGGCAGGCGTCAGCGTTGAGTTGACGCACGACCAGATCGACGTCGCGGGCCACGGCAAACGCGATCGAATATCGAGAAAGATCACCCTGCAAGGCGACTTGACGCGCGCCCAGAGCGACAGCCTCCTGGCCATCGCCAACAAATGCCCGATGTATCGCACCTTACACTCGACGATGCTGATCGAAAGCGTCCTGGCCAACGGCTGCGCGGCAGAGATGAGCAGCTAAGCGACGCCCCGTGAGCACCTCGCGCCGCGTACTCTGTTCACCAAACCGTCATGAGCATCGTCGATCATGGAAGTCATCACCGAGCACGAGAGCGTGACAAAATGCCGCTACCGCAACCATCAAGCTGCAGACCTGAAGGGCAATCCGTGGTAAATTGATGCAGTGCACCAATAACCCGAAAAGCGCCTCTCAAACACGAGGTGAAAATCCCCATGCTAGAACATCACTACCTCACCACCCTGTTTGAACCCAAGTCGGTCGCTGTCATCGGCGCCTCCGACCGCGAGTGTTCGGTCGGAGCCGTGCTCTTCAAGAACATCCTCGATTCAGGCTACAAGGGGCGCCTCTACGCGATCAATACGTCGCACGAGACGGTGCAGGGCGTGCCGGCGTACAAGTCGATCGAAGAGATCAGCGCCCGCGTCGAACTGGCGGTCGTCGTCACCAGACCGCAAACCGTCCCCAGGCTGATCGAGCAATGCGGGCGCAGCGGCGTCAAGAACGCGATCGTCATCACCTCTGGTTTTGCCGAGGCCGGTCATTCGGGTGCCGCGCTCGAGCGCAAGATGATGGAGATTGCCAGGAGCTACGGCGTCCGCCTCCTGGGCCCGAACTGTCTGGGAATCATTCGCCCCAATCTCGGCCTCAACGCCACCTTTGCCAGCGTCCACGCGCACCCCGGCAATCTGGCGCTGGTTGCCCAGTCCGGCGCCATCTGCTCGGCGGTTCTCGACTGGGCAAGCAGCAACCACATCGGCTTTTCCAGCGTCATCTCGCTGGGTGGCACCGCCGACGTCGATTTCGGCGAAATCCTCGATTACCTGATCTACGACAACCGCACCCACTACATCCTGCTCTATGTCGAAGGGATTCGTGACGCCCGCCGCTTCATGAGCGCCCTGCGCTCGGCAGCGCGCATCAAGCCGATCGTCCTGCTCAAGGCCGGTCGCCACGCCGGCGGGATGGCGGCAGTCGAGACGCACTCGGGAATGCCTGGTGGTTCCGATGTCGTTTTCGACGCCGCCGTCCGCCGCGCTGGCGTCGTCCGGGTCAAGAACATCGGGCAGTTGTTCTACGCCGCCAAGGCACTGGCGTCGAAGTTTCGCCCACAGGGCAAACGCCTGGCGATCATCACCAACGGTGGCGGTCCGGGGGCGATGGCCGCCGACCGCGCCGGTGACCTCGAGATCCCTCTCGCCGAACTGTCGGCCAGCACCATGCAGGCGCTCAACGCGGCGATGCCGTCGACCTGGTCGCAGAGGAATCCGGTCGACATCGAGGGCGACGCAACGCCAAAACGCTATCACGATGCGATCCTCGCGGTCGCCGAGGACGAGCAGGTTGACGGCGTTCTGGTGATGCTTTCGCCACAGGCGATGACGCAGCCGATGGAAGTCGCCAAAGCGGTCGTCGACGTCGACTTGCTGACCGCCAAACCAATCCTCACCTGCTGGATGGGCGAAGAACAGGTCGGTGAAGCGCGCAGCATGCTCGAACAGGCCGGCATTCCTTCGTTCCGGATGCCGGAAACCGCCGTCGAGCTCTACTACCACATCTCGACCTACTACTGGAACCAAAAGCTCCTGCTGCAAACCCCGGCGCCGCTATCGAAAGATGCCCGACCGGAGACCGAAGGTTCCAAGATGTTGATCGACGCGGTCCTCCACGAACGCCGCAAGGTGCTCTCCGAAATGGAATCGAAGGCCATCCTGCGCGCCTTCCGCGTCCCCGTTGCGCAGACCATGGTCGCCCACACGCCGACCGAATCGCTGCTCCTCGCCGAACAGATCGGCTTCCCGATCGCCATGAAGATCGATTCGCCAGACATCATCCACAAGAGCGAAGTCGGCGGCGTGCGACTGAACATCACCAATGCCCCGGCGGTCCGCAACGCTTATCACGACATCATCGAAACCATCAAGAAGCGGCACCCGACCGCACGTATCAACGGCGTATCGATCGAACCCTACCTGGCGCGCCCGCATGGCCGTGAGCTGATGATCGGCGTCTCGCGCGACCCGATCTTCGGTCCGATTATCACCTTTGGCGCTGGCGGTACCGAAGTCGAGGTTTTCAGCGACCGCGCGGTCGCGCTGCCGCCACTCAACCGCTTCCTGGCGCGCGACCTGATCGCGTCGACGCGCGCGTCGAAACTGCTCGGCGAGTTTCGCAACATGCCGCCGGTCAACCTCGAAGCGCTCGAAGACGTCCTGCTGCACGTGTCGCAGATGATCTGCGAACTGCCGCAACTGCAGGAACTCGATCTGAACCCGCTGATCGTCGACGAAAACGGCGCCATCGCCGCCGACGCGCGTATCGTGATCGACTATGCAGCGCCGTCGGGCGACCGCTATTCGCACATGGCGATCCATCCCTACCCGGTGCATCTGATCCAGGACTGGGAACTCCCCGACGGCCGGGTGGTGACCATTCGCCCGATCCGCCCGGAAGACGCCGAGCGCGAACACGAGTTCGTCATCTCGCTATCCGACGAAAGCAAGTACTACCGCTTCATGGATACCATCCGCGAACTGACGCAGGCGATGCTGGTGCGCTTCACGCAGATCGACTACGACCGCGAGATGGCGCTGGTGGCGACGATCATCAACAAGGATGGCAAGGAAGTCCAGATCGGCGTCGCGCGCTACGTCACCAATCCGGACGGCGAATCAGTCGAATTTGCCCTGGCCGTTGCCGATGACTGGCAGAAACACGGCGTCGGCCGCAAGTTGATGGGTGCGCTGATCGCCGCTGCCCGCGCCAAAGGCTACCGCACCGTCGTCGGCGACGTCCTGTCGATGAATACCAAGATGTTCAACCTGATGAGCAAGCTCGGGTTCACCATCCACCCGCACCCCGACGATCCGGCTGTCAAGCGTGTCATCAAGCCCTTGAACAGCTAGCGCCGACGCCTGCACGCGGCCGGCCTGGCGGCGCCCGGTCAGGCTGCCAGGCCGCTCCGGCCGCCCGTGCCGAAGCGACGCCCGGCTCGCCTATTCCTGCTCGAAATTGACGTCGTAGGGATACGAACGATGTCGTTCGGCCGCTTCCTTGTAGGATTTCTGCTCGTTCAGGTCGGACTTGCGGTCCCAGAAGATCGCCCGACCGCGGCGCTGATCCTCGACCCATTCGGGATTCCTGGCGAGCATTTCGCGGATGAATAGGGTGTGTTCGGATTCGTACAAGGCCATCTGGCCAACTCCCAAAAGATTGGCCGGCTGACGCCGGCAGACAGCGACAAGAGGCAAATTATACGCTCACGAAATGGCTGGATGGTCCCCAGCATGCCCGCCAACAGTGGCCAGCGCCGGCGGCCGTCAATGGACGACGATCGGCCGGGCGGCACCAGCGCAGTAAGCATCGAGAACGGCGTCGATCGCCTCTTCGTCACGCTCTTTGCCGGGGATCTCGTCCAGCGTTCGGCGCAGTTCCCTGGCCACCGACCCCTGAACGTAAAGGCTGCGACTGGCCGTCTTGTCGACCAGTTCGAAGCCGTGCTGCGGCGGGTAGGCGACGATCGCGTAATTGGCGCTGTTGTAGACAACGTTCATTGTCGGCGATCGCCTAAACCTTGTCGAAGCGCATGATGCCACTCTCGCAAGCGACGCGGATGCTGTCGCCGGCGACGAAGCGCCCTTCGAGAATCGCCCTGGCCAGCGCGTCCTCGAGCTGCGACTGGATCGCGCGTTTCAGCGGCCGAGCACCGAAAACCGGATCGAAACCCGCCGCGGCAATCTCCGACAGCGCACTGTCGGCGACTTCCAGCCGCAAATCCATCTGCGCCAGGCGCTTTTGCAGGTAGGCGAGCTGGATGCGCGCGATCGACTTGATATGCTTCTCGTCGAGCGCGTGGAAGACCACCACCTCGTCAATCCGGTTGACGAATTCGGGACGGAAATACGATTTCACTTCGCCCATCACCGCCAGCTTGATCAGCTGGTAATCGTCACCCGCCATTTGCTGGATCATCTGGCTGCCGAGGTTGGAGGTCATCACCACGACGGTATTCTTGAAGTCGACGGTGCGCCCCTGGCCGTCGGTCATCCGGCCGTCGTCGAGGACCTGCAGCAGGACGTTGAAGACGTCCGGGTGCGCTTTCTCGACCTCATCGAGCAGGATCACCGAATACGGCTTGCGGCGTACCGCTTCGGTCAGGTAACCGCCCTCCTCGTAGCCGACGTAACCCGGCGGCGCGCCGATCAGCCGTGACACCGAGTGCTTCTCCATGAACTCACTCATGTCGATGCGCACCAAATGCTCATCGGAATCGAACAGGAAACCGGCCAGCGCCTTGCACAACTCGGTCTTGCCGACGCCGGTCGGGCCGAGAAAGAGGAATGAGCCATACGGCCGGTTCGGATCGGACAGGCCGGCACGCGAGCGGCGAATGGCGTTGGCCACCAGGCGCACCGCCTCGTCCTGACCGACGACGCGCTGGTGCAGCCGCTCCTCCATATTGAGTAGCTTTTCGCGCTCGCCCTGCAACATCTTGGAGACCGGAATGCCGGTCGCGCGCGACACCACCTCGGCGATTTCCTCGACGCCGACCTGCGTGCGCAGCAGCCTGTTCTGTTGCGCGCCGTCACCTGCCTTTTCGGCGACCTTCAACTGCGCCTCGAGTTGCGGCAGCTTGCCGTATTGCAGTTCGGCGACCTTGTCGAGCTTGCCTTCGCGCTGCAGGCGGAGCATTTCGGCCTTCAACTTGTCAATTTCTTCCTTGATGTGCGCGCTGCCTTCCGCCTGCGCCTTCTCCGACTTCCAGATTTCCTCGAGGTCGTTGTATTCGCGCTCCAGCTTGAGCAGTTCGTCCTCGATCAGCTGCATGCGCTTCTTCGAGGCCTCGTCTTTCTCGCGACGTACGGCCTCGCGCTCGATTTTGAGCTGGATCATGCGCCGGTTGAGCTTGTCCATCACCTCCGGGCGCGAGTCGATTTCCATGCGGATGCGCGCCGCCGCCTCGTCGATCAGATCGATTGCCTTGTCGGGCAGGAAGCGATCGGTGATGTAGCGGTGCGACAGCTCGGCGGCAGCAACGATCGCCGGATCGGCGATCTTGACCCGGTGGTGCAGTTCATAGCGTTCCTGCAAACCGCGCAGGATGGCGATCGTGCTCTCGACCGACGGCTCGTCGACCAGCACCTTCTGGAAGCGGCGTTCGAGCGCGGCATCCTTCTCGACGTACTTGCGGTATTCGTCGAGAGTCGTCGCGCCGATGCAGTGCAGTTCGCCGCGCGCCAGCGCCGGCTTGAGCATGTTGCCGGCGTCGATCGCGCCTTCGGCCTTGCCGGCGCCAACCATGGTATGCAGTTCGTCGATGAAGACGATGATCCGCCCCTCTTCCTGCGCGATTTCCTTGAGCACCGCCTTGAGGCGCTCCTCGAACTCGCCGCGGTACTTGGCGCCGGCGAGCAGCGCCGCCATATCCAGGCTCAGCACCTTCTTGCCCTTGAGCGTTTCCGGCACCTCGTCGTTGACAATCCGCTGCGCCAGCCCCTCGACGATCGCCGTCTTGCCGACGCCGGGCTCGCCGATCAGCACCGGGTTGTTCTTGGTCCGTCGCTGCAGGATCTGGATCGCCCGGCGAATTTCGTCGTCGCGGCCGATCACCGGGTCGAGTTTGCCCTGGCGAGCGCGCTCGGTGAGGTCGATGCAGTACTTGCTCAGCGACTGGCGCTGTCCTTCGGCTTCCTGGCTATCGACGCCCTGGCCACCGCGCACCGAGGAAACAGCCTGCTCGAGCGCCTGCTTGACGAGGCCATGCTGTTTGGCCAGACGACCACATTCGCCCTTGTCGTCGCTCAGCGCCAGCAGGAACATCTCGGAGGCGATGAATTGGTCGCCGCGCTTCTGCGCCTGCTTGTCGGCGAGGTTCAACAGGTTGCCGAGGTCGCGGCCAACCTGGACCTCGCCGGCGTGGCCCTCGACCTTCGGCAGCCGGCCGACCGCCTGCGCCAGCGCCGCCTTGAGCGCCGCCACATTGACACCGGCGCGCGCCAGCAGCGGCGCCGTTGCCGCGTCGTCCTGCTGCAACAGCGCCAGCAGCAGGTGCTGCGGTTCGATCATCTGGTTGTCGTGGCCGACTGCCAGACTCTGTGCATCGGCCAGCGCTTGCTGGAACTTGGTCGTCATCTTGTCGAAACGCATGCGATTACCCTCCGGATAAGTTTGTCCATGCGCTACAGATGGGGGCGAGCGGCCGCCAAGTCAACGCGTCAAGGCTCCGATCTTTTCCGTTTGTTGGCTCGGCAGCGATCGACTCGAGTCGGCACCCGCGAATCACCCGCGCTGGTGGCGGCTCAATCGCGCCAGCGTTCGGCCGCCTGATCGTCGGCCTGGCGCGCGTCTACCCAGCGCGCACCGCTGCTGCCCAGCTCGCGCTTCCAGAACGGTGCCCGCGTCTTGAGGTAGTCGATGATGAATTCACACGCGGCGAAGACCTCGCCGCGATGCCCACCGGCGACGGCCACCAGAACGATCTGCTCGGTTGGCAACAGGCGGCCGACACGGTGGATCACCAGGGCGTCAAGGATTGCCCAGCGCCGCGCGGCTTCGTCGACAATCGCCGTCAGCGCTTTCTCGGTCATCCCCGGATAATGCTCGAGCGTCATTTCGGTCACGCCGCTACCGTCGTTGACGTCGCGCACCAAGCCGACGAAGGACGCCAGCGCGCCGATCCGCGGATCACCCTGACGCAGCGCCTGCAGTTCGGCGCCAACGTCGAAATCGCCTTCCTGGACGACGACGCGCATCGCCTCAGCCGCCGGTCACTGGCGGGAAGAAAGCGACTTCGTCGCCGGCAGCGAGCGGCGAGTCAGGCCGTGCCATCTCCTGATTGACCGCGTAGCGCAGGTTCCTGACCGTGGCCAGCGCCGCCCACTGACCGCCGCGAGCCGACAGAAAGGCGAGCAGGCCGGCGACGTCGCTGACGCCGGCCGGCAGCTCGAGCTCCTCACAACCGACGCCGAGTCGCTCGCGCAAGCCGGCGAAATAGAGAATCTTCAAGATCGTCTCCTGGCTAAGCCAGCAACTCGGAAAACGGCACGAAGCGCACCGTGTCGCCGCGCCGGATCGCCTGCTGCGGCGCATTGTCGATCAGGCCGTCGCCCCACACCGCCGACGTCAGCACGCCGGAACCCTGCTGCGGGAACAACTCGACGCCGTCGTCGGCGCTGGCCCGCGCGCGCAGGAACTCGCGCCGCGCGTCGGGCCGCAACCAGTCGAAATCGGCGCGCAGTGGATAGCTCGCCGGCGCCGTCTGGCGGGCGCCCTGCATCTGCAGAACGAAAGGCCGCACCAGCATCACGAAGGTGACGAAGCTCGATACCGGGTTGCCCGGCAGGCCGATGAACGGCACCGCGCGCACGGCCGTCGCCACCTGCCCGAAAGCCAGCGGCTTGCCCGGCTTGATGGCGATCTGCCACATCTCGAGCCGACCCTCGGCGTCGACAGCGGCCTTGACGTGATCCTCCTCGCCTACCGAAACGCCGCCCGAGGTGACGATCAGATCGTTGTCCTGCGCCGCGTCGCGCAGTGCCTGTCGCGTCGCCGCCAGGTCGTCGGCGACCTGGCCGTGGTCGCGGACCTCACAGCCGAGTTGCCCAAGCAGAGCGGTCAGCAGAAAGCGATTGGCATTGTAGATGGCACCCGCCGGCAGCGGCTCGCCGGGCATCCGCAGTTCGTCGCCGGTGAAAAATACCGCCACCCGCAAGCGACGATAGACCGGCAGCCTGGCGATGCCGACCGACGCCGCCAGCGCCGTGTCCTGTGGCCGCAGGCGTTGCCCGGCGGCGAGGATATCGCTGCCGGCGGCGATGTCGCTGGCCGCTCTCCGGATGTGCTCGCCAAGTGCGGGCAAATGGTCGATCAAGACCTCGTCGCCCAGCCGCTGGCAGCGTTCCTGCATCAGTACCGCGTCGGCACCAACGGGGATCGGCGCGCCGGTAAAGATGCGCGCGGCGCTTCCCGGCTGCAGTCGCTTGCCGACGCTGCCGGCGACGACGCGTTGGCTGACCGGCAAACGCGCCGGCAAGCTGGCCAGATCGGCGACGGCGACGGCATAGCCGTCCATCGCCGAGTTGTCGAGCGGCGGCGCATCGAGTGTCGAGCGTTGCGTTTCAGCGAGCACTCGTCCGGCGGCCGCCAGCGTTGGCTGCAGCGACACGTCGGTCAGCACCGGCGCGGCCGCCAGCAGGCGCGTCAGCGCCAGTTCAAAGGACAGCATGGCTCTTCCCTCCGGCATCGATGGTAGCGAGAATGAAGCGGGCGATCGTCGGCGCGTCGTTCAGATCAAGTGCCACCAGATGCGCCGGCAGCTTCGACGGCAGCGGCCGGTCGCAGGCGACGGCGATAATCTGAGGATGTTCGGGCCACAACGGCGGCTTGCCGTTGGCCGGCCGATAGACTTCCAGCGTCGGGATGGCCTCGCCCTTGAAGCCCTCGACCAGCACCAGGTCGCACGGCGCAAAGTGCGCGACGTAGTCGCGCAGCGACGGCTCGGGAGCGCCGCGCAACTCGTTCATCAACACCCAGCGCGAAGCACTGGCCAGCAAGACTTCGCTGGCGCCCGCCTGACGGTGACGAAACGAGTCTTTGCCGGGGCTATCGATATCGAACTTGTGGTGCGTATGCTTGAGCACCGACACCCGTAGGCCGTGCGCGCCGATCAATGGCAGCAGTTTCTCGAGCAAGGTCGTCTTGCCCGATCCGGAATAGCCGGCGATGCCGAAAATATTCAACGGCAACTCCCCGGCCGCATCTGATCGGGTACCGACAGGACCGCGGCGAAGCCGCCGCCCGGGGTGCGAAAGTTGGTCGTCTGGCCGCGGTAAACGCGCGCCGAAACGAGTTGCACGGCGCCCCGATAGACGTAATTGCGCAAATCCAGCTTGAAGTCCTGCTCGACGCCGTCGACCAGCAGACGCCGCTCCGACGGCCTGACCAGCGCCTGCGCGACGTAGCCACCGCGCGCAATCTGCGCGAAAACGCTGCGCGTCAGCTTGTCGCCGCGGTACGCCGCCTTGCCGCCAAAACCCGCCGATGGTTTGAAGAACCACTGCCGACGACTGCTCCAGAAGGCCTGTGCGTTTTCCGGGACGACTTCCTCGGTGTGCGGGATGCTGCTCGCCAGCAACTGTCGTTGCGGCTCGCCGACGCCGATTTCGGCCAACCAGCGGGCGTCGCCAAGGACCACCAGATTGCGCTTGTCGGCGTACAGCGCGTGCATCTGCGGATGCGGCGTGACGACCACCGCATCGGCCAGATAGGCGGCGCGCAGCGGCGCCTGCGGCGGCTCATCGAGGGCGAAGTCGGTCAAACGATTGTAGACCAGGTCGACGACCTGTCCACGACAGTACAGCTGCCGACCATCGAACGACAGCTCGGCCGGGCTGGCGACGACGGCGGCGATCGCGTGCGCCTCGAAGAGCTGGCGAAAGAGCTCGAATTCGGGCGCCAGATACTGCTCGTCGGGCCGCTCGTCGACGATCGCGATGCGCGCCAGTGGCCGACCGGGCGAGTCGCCCCGCGCCAAGCGCCACTCGTCGCGGAACATCGCGACGAAGCTCGCTTCGAGTGGCGCCGGCACCGGCATCAGCCGCGCCACCGGTGCGCAACACGCGCGCTGCGCGCGCAACAACCGGGAATTCAGCAGGGCGCCGCCGGCATTCGAATTGATCTCGATCAGCTGCGGGCCGTCGGGGCCCAGATGGAAGTCGTAGCCGAGAAAAACACCGGCGGCGGCCGGCGAATAGCGCGCAATCGGCGGTGCGTAGGCGAGCACCCGCTGACGATACGCCGGCAGCGCCAACACCTCTTCGAGCACGGCGATGGTCAGCGCCATCCGCCGCAGATGCGCCTCGCTGACAAAAACGACGCTGTCGGAAAACAGATGCGGTCGCGTCGCCAGCAGCTCGCTGTGCGAAAACGTTCCCTGGCCTTCTTCAAGCGCCTGCTTCAGCGAACCGTGATCGACTGAAATACACGCGCAACCATGATTGAGCCACTCGGCGGCACCGCCATCCGCGAACAGGGGCCCGGCGGCAGAGTTGGGCAGAACTTCGCTCATTCGTCGTCCGCAGTCGGCGGCGTGGCAAAGAAAGCCAGCGCCTCGGCGAGCTCGCGCGTCCTCTTCATCGGCGGCAGGCTGCGCCAGATGCGCTTGCCATAGGGCTTACTGATCAGCCGTGGATCGCAGATCATCAGCACACCGCGGTCGCTCTCGTCACGAATCAGCCGCCCGGCGCCCTGTTTGACGTTGATTACCGTGCGCGGCAACTGATACTCCATGAAGGCGTTGCGACCCTCGCTCTTCAGTCGCTCGATGCGCGCCGAGAGCACCGGATCGTCGGGGGGCGCAAAAGGCAGCTTGTCGATGACCACCAGCGATAGCGCTTCGCCACGCACATCGACACCCTCCCAGAAACTCTGGCTGCCAATCAGGATGGCGTTGCCAAGGCCGCGGAAGCGCTCGAGCAAATCGTTCTTGCTGCGCTCGCCCTGCAGCAGCAAAGGCAGATCGAGTCCCGCCGCCGCCAGTTGCTCGACCAGCAACTCGTGCGTTCGACGCATCGCGCGCAAGGATGTGCACAGGAAAAAAGCCCGCCCGCCGCTCGCTTTGAGCACCGGCAACGCGGCCTTGACGACCGCCTCGGTATAAGCCGGGCTATTCGGGTCCGGCACGTTGCGTGGCACGTAGAGCAAGGCCTGGCGCGGGTAGTCGAAGGGGCTCTCCCAACGCGCCGAACTGGCGTCGGCAAGCCCCATCTCGGCGCAGTAGTGGGTGAAATCGTTTTGCACGGCGAGCGTCGCCGAGGTGAATATCCAGGCCCGCGGATGACCGCTCATCTGCTTTTGCATGATCTCGGCAATCACCAGCGGCGTCGCGTTGAGCTGCAGCGAATGGGTATGCGTTTCTCCCCAGCGGACGAAATCGGCGTGCGCGCCGTCCTGCCAGCTGCGCAGCCGCAGCAGCAGCTCGCCGGCACGCCGCCAGCAACTCTCCAGCCCTTCGGAGCGCTGCGCTTGCGTTTCCAGCAGCGCGGCCAGCGCTTCGATGTCGCTGATTACCGCGGCAACGGCGCCGGCGAAGCCCGCTTGCCCTTCGAGTTGCAGCAGCGCGAAACGCGCCGGCTCGAGCGGCAGCGTCAAGCGCAGATCGCGCACCGTTTTTTCGAGCGCGCCACACAAGCCGGGAAGGTCCAGGCAGTCGCGCGCCGAAGCCAGACCGGCGATCTGCGTATCACGCGCCAGCTCGACGAGTTGCGCGGTCGACACGCTCTCGCCGAAGAACAAGCTGGCGACTTCGGGCAACTGATGCGCTTCGTCGAAAATGACCGTGTTGCACGCCGGCAGCAGCTCGGCGGTACCTTCATCGCGCAACATCACGTCGGCGAAAAACAGGTGGTGGTTGACCACCACCAGATCGGCGGCCAGCGCCTCGCGGCGCGCGGCGAGCACGAAACACTCCTTGTGTTTGGGGCAGTCCTGACCGAGACAATTGTCGCGCGTCGAAGTGACCGTCGCCCACACCGTCGCGTTCTCGGGCACGTCCGCGCACTCGGCCTTGTCGCCGCTGCTGGTCCGTTTGGCAAAGCGCGCGATGCGCTGCGCGTACGCCGCGTCGTCGCGCGACAGAAAACGGCCGTCGGCCAGCGCGCGTTCGAGGTGGTAGTGGCACAGGTAGTTGGCGCGCCCCTTGAGCAAGGCCACCTTGACCGGCGCCTTGAGCGCCTGGCGAATGGTCGGAATGTCGCGCGAGAAAAGCTGATCCTGCAGGTTGCGGGTGCCGGTCGACACGATCACCTTGCCACCGGCAAGCAGCGCCGGCACCAGATACGCATAGGTCTTGCCGGTGCCGGTACCGGCTTCGGCGATCAGCACCAGATTGTCGGCAATTGCCGCGGCGATGCGCTCGGCCAGCTCGAGCTGTTCGCTACGCAGGCGATAGCCGGGAACGCCGGCAGCCAGCGGTCCATCGGCAGCAAAGACTTCGGAAAGCAAGGTGGTCATGCGCTGTTCACCGGAAACAGCGCGCATGCTAACAGATGCTGGCGCTGGCCGTGTGGCCGCCGCTCGACTATTGGTTTGCGTCCTGCATCAGCTCGCGCAAGAACTGAATGGGAATCGCGAAGCTGATTCCCGAGGGCTTGCTGAGGATCGATTCCTTGGTTTCCTTGACGAAGACCATGTTGATGATGCCGACGACTTCGCCATCGCCAGCGTCGTACAGGGGGCCACCGCTGTTACCGGGATACGCCGTCGCGTCAAGCTGATAGATGTCGAAGCTACCGCTGCGCAGCCGCTGGATCACCTTGGCATTGAGTTTGCTGGAGTTCGCCCCGGGCAGGACAATCGGCGTCACCGCCGAGATGATGCCGCGGTGCGTCACCGGCGACAGGCCGAGTACGGCGCCGATCGGGAAGCCGGTAAACGCCACCGACTGCCCCTCGCGCACCGTGCCCGCCGCCTGCAAGCTCAGTGCCGGCAAGGCCGCACCGTCGATCCGCAACAGCGCCAGATCGTGCTCCTTGTCGACGGCGACCGATTGCGCGGCGCGCTGCTGCACGTTGGCAGCCGCCGAACGCGCGACGATCACCAGGACCTCGCCCGCCGCCTCGTCGATCTTCTCCGGAAGGACGTGCGAATTGGTCGCCACGTGGCGACCGTCGCCAACGACGAAGCCGGTGCCGCGCATCATGAATTGCGGGCTGCGCGTCCGCTGATACGTGCCGACGACGACCACCGAAGGCTTTACCCGCTCGATCACCTGCGGCAGGTCGGCGGCGACCGGCCCGGCGATCAGCAGCGAGCCAAGCAGCGCCGCCGCCGCCAAAAAGCGGCCCGGCGCCGACCCCCGTTGCGCCGCCGAACGCGGCTTGCCGGCGTCGCTGCCGAGCACGCCCGGCGCGTCAATCGACGCGGCCAAGAGCAAGGACCAGAAGTTCATGTTATTCCCCAGGCCATCAAAGGCCTCAGCAAAGCACTGTTGAAACCCGAGAAAGCGGCAGCGGCCAACGATCTTGTTGCCGCGTCCAAGGGTCGTTATGGCAGGTGAGTCGCACCACCGCGGATGATGAAACTCAGGACCGTTTCCCTCTCACTTGCAGTGCGCATTCCGGCTTGCACGCCGGAATCGTTCGCCGGGCAGGGAGCAGGCTCCCTGAATTCCCCGCCTCACCCCTGGCCCTTCTCCCGCAAGGGGAGACGGGAGTTTCGAGAGTCGCGTAGGCGACTTTCACATTAAATGCGCTGCGCCAGCGCCTGCTCTGCCGGCGTGGTGATGGCTTGCCATCGCCACGGCCGCCTGCCGTCGCCGCTTGCCGACCGCTAGCTGCCGTTGGCCAAGCGGATCCGTGACAACTCGGGCGAAGGCGTCGTCACCCTGGCGTCGTAGGGATGGTCATCGCGCTTGAAGAGGCTGATGATCCGCTTCACGTAACCCCGCGTCTCGGCGTAGGGTGGCACACCACGGTAACGGTTGACTGCCCCTTCACCGGCGTTGTACGCCGCCGCCACCAGGCTGACGTCGCCTTCAAAATAGGCCAGCAGCCAGCGTAGATAGGCGAGGCCGCCGCGCAGGTTCTGCTCCGGGTTAAACGGGTTCTTGACGTTGAAACGCGCCGAGGTATCGGGAATCAGCTGCATCAGACCCTGCGCGTTCTTGTTCGACAGCGCCTGCGAATTGAAATTGGACTCTGCCCTGATGACGGCCAGCGCCAGGCGTGGGCTGACGCCATATTCCGGCGCCAACTGATTGACCAGCCCGAAGACGACTTTTTGCGCTTCACTGCTGGCCACCAGAACATCGTGGCCATCGTCGGCCAGCACCGGCGGCCGCATGCACTCGGGCACAAGCGACCCGGGCTCGCCGACAAAGCGTTGCATCTTCTGTGACTGCGGGTGCCCTTGTTTGGCCGCCAGGTCAAAAAAGTAAGCGGCCCGCGAGTCGTCCCGGTCGACGCCACGACCGTTGGCGTACATCCAGCCGAGACTGAACTGCGCCTCGGCGTCGCCGAGACGCGCCGCGTCACAATACAGGCTGGCCGCCCGCAGCGGATCCTTGGGAACGCCTTCGCCATGCTCGTAGCGCAAGGCCTCGCTGCGAATCGCCAGCCGCCGTTCGCCATCCTGCTCGCCCGCGCCATCGACGGCTGCGTGTGCCGCGAACGACGACGCGGTGAGCGCCAGCAATCCGCAAAAGAACAGCGAGCCGCGGCGCCGCAACAGCTGACAGCGAAGGCCAGCGGCTTTCATCGGCGAACCTCGTCGGCGACGGCGAATCGTGACACGTACCAGGGCATCGCCGCGCGCACGCCCTCTTCGAGCCGGTGGCTCGGCTGATAGCCGAGCAAGCGCCTGGCCTTGCCGATGTCGGCCTGCGAATGGCGCACGTCGCCGGCGCGGAAATCGCCGTACACGGCTTGCGCGCTACTCACTTCGGGGTGAATTTCCGAGAGCGTGTCGCGCAGGATCGCGAACAGACGATTCAGCGAGGTACGACCGTCGACGGCGACGTTGTAAACCTCGTTGACCGCCGCCGCGTCGTCACTGCACGCGGCCAGCAGGTTGGCCTGCACGGCATTGTCAATGAAACAGAAATCACGGCTGGTCTCGCCGTCGCCGTTGATCGTCACCTGCTCACCGAGCAACAGCGCCCGCGTCCAGCGCGGAATCACGGCGGCGTACGCTCCCTCCGGATCCTGGCGGGCGCCGAAAACATTGAAATAGCGCAGACCGATCGACTGAAAACCGTAGCAGCGTGCAAAGACCTCGGCGTAGAGTTCATTGACCAGCTTGGTCACCGCGTACGGCGAAAGCGGCCGACCGATGCACTCCTCGACCTTGGGCAGCGCCTGATGATCACCATAGGTCGAACTCGAAGCGGCGTAGACGAAGCGCTTGACGCCGGCATCGCGAGCCGCGACCAGCATATTGAGAAAGCCATCGACGTTGCTGCTGTTGGTCAGCACGGGATTGGCCAGCGAGCGCGGCACCGAACCCAGCGCCGCCTGATGCAGTACGAAATCGACATCACGACACGCATCGTGGCAGGCATCGAGATCGCGGATATCGGCCTCGATGAAGCGATGCCGCAACCACTGCTCGGGAGCCACCAGCGCGCGCACCTCGTCGATGTTCCGCCGGTGCCCGGTGGCGAAATTGTCCAGACCGACGACGCTCTGGCCGAGTCCGAGCAGAGCCTGCACCAAATGCGAGCCGATGAAGCCGGCACTGCCAGTCACCAGCCAGCGTGCCGGTTGCGTCTGCAAACGCCGGCCAAGCGCGGCGAACGCTGGCGAGTCGGCAGTGCGGGAACTCACAGGCGCCACACCGTCACCCCTTGCGAACGCAGCTGCGCGGCGTCGAATATTCCCTTGACGTCGGCCAGCACGCCGCCCTCCTGCAACTTGCCCACATAATCGGCCAAGGGCCGCTCCTTGAACTCGCGGTGCGCGACGGCAGCGACGATCGCCGCTGCTGGCGGCAATTGTTCCCAGCTACGCAGCTCGACGCCGTACTCGTGGCTTGCTTCAGCGGCATCGGCAACGGGCTCATGGACCAGCACCTGCGCGCCGTACGATTCCAGTTCACGAATCACATCGATGACATGCGAGTTGCGCAGGTCCGGGCAATCCTCCTTGAAGGTCAGACCGAGGACAATAATCGGCGCACCCTTGACCTGCCAGCCATTGCGAATCAGGTGCTTGACCGTCTGCTCGGCAATGAATTTTCCCATCCCGTCGTTGATCCGCCGTCCGGCGTTGATCACCTGCGGGTGATAACCGAGCATTTCGGCCTTGTGCGTCAGGTAGTAGGGGTCCACGCCGATGCAGTGGCCACCGACCAGACCTGGCCGGAAAGGCAGAAAATTCCACTTACTGCCAGCGGCTTCGAGCACCTCGAGCGTATCGATGCCGATGCGATCGAAAATGATCGCCAGCTCGTTCATCAGCGCGATGTTCAGATCGCGCTGGGTGTTTTCGATGACCTTGGCGGCCTCGGCAACCTTGATGCTCGACGCCGGATAGACGCCAGCGGTGATCACCTCCTCGTAGACCTGCCGGACGCGCGCCAGCGTTTCCGGGCTATCGCCGGAAACCACCTTGACGATCTTGGTCAGCGTCCGCTCCTTGTCGCCGGGGTTGATCCGCTCGGGCGAGTAACCGACAAAGAAGTCCTTCTGCCACTTCATGCCGGAATGCTTCTCGATGATCGGAATGCAGACCTCTTCGGTGGCGCCGGGGTAGACCGTCGATTCGAAAACGACGGTTGCGCCACGCTTGAGGTTCTTGCCGACCGCTTCCGACGAGCCAATCAAGGGTCCGAAATCGGGCTGATGCGCCTGGTCCACCGGCGTCGGCACGGCGACGATCACGAAGTCGGCCTCGGCCAGCGCCGCCGGATCGGTACCCACTTCCAGATGGATAGCGGCCTGCAGGTCGGCGCTGCTGACCTCGCCGGTCGGATCGACGTACTGACGATACTGCGCAATCTTGCTCGCCGACAGGTCGAAACCGATCGTCCGGCGCCTCTTGCCGAACTCGACAGCAAGCGGCAAACCGACGTAACCCAAACCCACCACAGCAATAATAGTCATGAACTCCTGATCCTCCGAAAGTAATTTCTTGTCAAGTACAAGGGATTTCTACAGCCCTTTGAGCAGGCTTGCAACTTCAGCCTGCGCCGGGAACTTGTCGCCCAGCGCCGCCAGCTGCTCGAGCTCCTTCCTGGCCTCGCTCTTCTGAGCGGCGGCGATCAGGCCTTTGGCGTAGTTGAGACGAATCTGCGACGCCTCCGGAGCGATTTCCAGAGCTTTCTTGAGCAGCTCGAGGCCGCGCGCCCTATTGTCCTTATCGCCCTTGTCGATCAGCAGAACGGCGAGGGTATCCATCAGCGCCGGTTGATTCGGCGCCAGCTTGTTTGCCTTCTCGGCGTATTCAAGCGCCTTCGGATCCTTCATCTGGCCGGCAACCCAAGCCAGATTGTTGAGCAGCGCCGGCGTGTTGGGCTCCATCTCGAGCAAGATGCGGTAGTCCTTGGCGGCACCCGCATAGTCCTTGCGGGCGGTCGCGACCTCGGCCATATAGAGACGGAAACGCCCGTCCTTGGGGTTGGCCTTCAGCCAACTGTCACCGAATTTGTCGGCGGCACCGGCGTTGCCGCCGGCGGTCAGCACGGCGTACACCTTGATCGCCAGCTCACTCGCCCCGGGAACTGCCTTGAGGCCGGCACGGTAAGCGGCCTCGGCTTCGCTCCAGGACTTCTTGGCGACGTAGGCGTCGCCCTCGAAAACGTAGCCGATGATCTCCTTGGGCCGCTGTTTCTGCACCTCGCGAGCGACGGCGAGCGCCTCTGGGAAGCGCCCGGCATTGATTTCAAGCATCATGATTCCGCGTTGCGCTTCGAGCGAATCCGGCTTGATCTTCAGTGCTTTGTGCAGACTCTCGAGTGCCGCCGGCTTGTTCTCGGCCGAGACTTCGACCTCGGCCATACGCAAGTACGGCAAGGGATTTTCGGGTTGCAGCGCGACCATCTTGCCGTAAGTCGCCAACGCTTGGTTGTAGTCGCCGGCGGCCTGCTGGGTGCGTCCTGCGGCATCGAGAATCTCTGCCCGATCAGGCATCGCAGCAACGGCCTCCTGGGCAGCGGAGAGCGCACTCTTGACGTCTTTTTTGCCCAGATAAAGGCCGATCAAGGCCAGACGCGGCGCCGGTGCTGTCGGATCGGCGACCACCGCGCGCTTGATCAGACTAGCCACTTCTTCGGTCGAGCCACCGGCTCTGGCGCTCATCTGGGCGAGCGCCAGCAAGGCCTGCACGTTCTTGGGATCCTTCACCAGCAGCGTCTCGAAACGCTTTCTGGCTTCCTCGGGCTTCTTCTCGTACATATCCAGATTGGCCAGATTGGCGGTCGCCGGAAAGTAGAGCGGGTCCAGCGACAGCGCTTTCTCAAAGCTCTTGCGCGCGCCGCCGACATCTTTCTTGCCAAGCTGCGCGGAGCCGCGCAGGTTATGGATCAGTGGGTTGTCGGGTTGTTTTTTCTCCAAAGCGGCGATCGCCTTGAGCGCCTTGTCAAAATCGCGACGCTGCAAATGCGTCGCGATCAGAGCCAGATCGGCCTGATTACCGGGATCGACTGCCGCCACCTCCTCCAGGTCGCGAAGCGCGACGTCACTGTCGCCAGTGGCCAGATTGACCAATGCCAGCGAAGTCTTCTTCCCGACATTCTGTGGGTCCAGCGCGGCGGCCTTGGCAAAGTACTCGCCGCTCTTCTCGACGTCGCCGTTCTGCAGATAGACCTGGCCGGCGAGCGCCAGCATGTTCGAGTCCTTGGCGATTTTGTCGAGTACCGGTTCGAGGGTGCTCAGGGCCTTGGCCGGCTGCGCGTTGCGCAGGTAGCTGGCGATCAGGACGCGGCGGGCAACGCCGAGCGGCGGCGTCTTGGCAAGCGCCTTGAGCAGGTAGGCCTCGGCCTGCGGGTAGGCCTTCAGTTCGTACTCGATAAGCCCAGCCAACTGCAAGCCGAGCGGGCTGTCCGGAGCAAGCTTCAGCAACTGCAGAATGGCTTCCTGGGCGGCCGGGTAGTCTTTCTGTTGATACGCCAGCGTCGCCCGCAAGTAGTAGGTCTGGGGGTGATTGGCGGCGATCTTCTGCAGCGCGCCGAGCTGCGTTGCGGCCTCGTCCAGCTTGCCCTGGGCCAGCAGGATCTTGATCGCTGCCGCGTGCGCAGGGACAAAATTTGGCTTGACTTCCAGCGCCTGCCGATACGCCAGCAGGGCGCCAGCAGCGTCACCTTGGGCCGCCAAGACGTTGCCTTTGAGCTGCCAGGCGTCTTGCTGCTTGGGCGATTTCGCGATTACCGCGTCGAGCAAGGCCAGCGCGCCGGGGAAATCACCCTTGCTGGCGCTCACCGTTGCCTGGCCGATCAGCGCCGGCGGGTAATCCGGCTGCGCCGCCAGGGCCGCGACATAGGCGGCATCAGCCAGCTCGGCCTTGCCTTGCATCAGATAGGCTTGCGCAAGCGAGGTTTTGAGATCGGCGATCGCCGCCGGCGTCGACAGCTCGGACTTGGCCAGGTCGTCGGTCACTTTCTGTACCTGACCCAGCGCCAGCATGGCGCGGGCCAGGGGCGGGATCACCTGATCGGCAGGAGACTTCAAGCTCTGAGCCTTGCGCAACTCGACTTCAGCGCCGACCGGGTCGCCCGCTTCGAGTAGCGCCTGGCCAAGCAGAACACGCGCCTCGGCCAGGTCGGGTTGCTGTTGCAAGGCATTCTTCAACTGAATGGTAGCCGCCTTGTGGTCGTGCTTGGCCAGGTAGTCTTTGGCCGATGCCAGCATGGCTTCGGGCTTTTCGCCGCTACAGCCAACCAGCAGCAGAGCGGCCAGCAGACCGGAGACAGTCGCTTTGCGCAGCAAGTGAATCGAGTTACGAGTATTCATGAGGGTCCCCACGGAACGGAAAAGTTGACTAGCAAAAACCGCTACTTCAGTCCAAATCGATGCATCAGGTCGTAGAGTGTCGGGCGGCTGACGCCAATCAATTCGGCCGCCCGAACGACGTTTCCATCGGCGTGCGCCAAGGCGGTAATGATCACCCGCCTTTCGGCGTCGTCACGAGCCTGTCGCAGATCCAACAGCACCGCGTCGCGTTTCGCGTCGCCAGCCGCCAGGCCAATGTCGTCGGCCGTGATCTGATTGCCATCGGCCATGATCACCGCGCGTTTGATGCAGTTTTCGAGCTCGCGCACGTTACCTGGCCAGGGGTGCAACTCGATCGCCCGCAAAGCATCTTCGCGCAGCGTCATCGCGCCGCGATTCTGTTCGTCCGAGAAACGCCTGACGAAGGCGTGCGCCAGCAAAGTGGCATCGCCTGAGCGAGCGCGTAAGGGCGGAATGTTTACCACAATTTCAGCCAGGCGATAGTACAAATCCTCGCGGAAGCGCCCCTCGGCGATCAGCGACTTGAGATCCTGGTGCGTCGCGCAGACGATGCGTACGTTGACCGGGATCTCTTGCCGCCCACCGATCCGCTCGATCACCCGTTCCTGCAGAAAACGCAGCAACTTGGCTTGCAGCGAATGCGGCAGATCGCCGATCTCGTCGAGCATCAAGGTGCCGCCGTTGGCGGTCTCGATCTTCCCCGTAGTCGTCTTGGCAGCACCGGTAAAGGCGCCCTTCTCGTAACCAAAAAGCTCGCTTTCCAGCAAATTCTCCGGGATCGCCGCACAGTTGATCGCGACGAAGCGCTCACGGCGCCGCGGCGACGCGTTATGCACGGCCCGCGCCAGAACTTCCTTGCCGGTACCGCTCTCACCAAGCAGCAGCACTGTCGCATCGCTGACGGCAACCTTTTCGATCGTTCGACAAACGCGCAACAACTCCGGATCGCGAGTCAGCAGGCCAGACAACACATCGGGCTGCTGCATCGACTGCAGCCGCCGGTTCTCCTGCTGCAATTCATAGAGACGATAGGCACGTTCGATGGTCAAGCCGAGCATCTCGATTTCGAAGGGCTTGGCGAAGAAATCGTAGGCGCCGAGGGAAATGGCGCGCAAGGCATTGGTCCGATCATTCTGGCCGGTCAGAACAATAACCTTGGTGTCCGGTGCCAAATTCAGGATCTCTTCAAGCAGCCGGAAGCCTTCCGAGACCGAATCGGCATCGGGCGGCAAACCGAGATCCATGGTCACCACCGGCGGTTGGTAGCGGCGAATCTGCGCCAGCGCGCTCTCGCGATCGTCGGCAGTCAGCGCTTCGTACTGGTCGAACGCCCAGCGGATCTGTTTCTGCAGCGCCGGGTCGTCTTCGACGATCAGCAAATGCGGCAACTTCTCGGAACTCATTCCAACTCCTTCGGAGCAGCAGCGGCAGCGATTCCCGCGCTCGTGTCGAACAGTGGCAAAAGCAGGTTCACCTGCGTTCCGGCATCGACAGCGCTGTCGACCGACAGCTTGCCGCCCAACTCATTGACGTACTGGAAGCTCTCGTAGGCGCCGATTCCCATGCCCGTCGGCTTGGTCGTCTGAAAGGGCTTGAACAGCCGCTCGCGGACGAACTCGGGGCTCATTCCGTGGCCGGTGTCGCCGACCTCGACCAGCGCGTTGTTTCCCTGCCGGGCGATCCTCACCCACACGCGACCGCCCGCTTCCGTTGCCTCCAGCGCGTTCTGCACCAGATGGCCGATCACCCGCTCGATCCGATCCTCGTGGCCGCGCGCAACCAGTCTTTCCTCGATCGTCACTTCGACCTTGCGTCCCTGGCCCGACTTGGCGGTCTGAATACGCCGCACGGCATCGGCCAGCTCGATGCCGCGCGGACCATCCAGCGGCGTCGCGCCTTCGCGGAGTTGCAACATCAGCTGTCGCATCCGCTCGACCGAGTTCTCGACGGTCATCAGCATGTCCTTCTGAAACTCGGGATTGTCGCGATGGCGCTCGGCGTTCTTGAGCATCAGCGACAGCTGCGCGACGATGTTCTTGAGGTCATGCACGACAAACGCCGACATGCGGTTGAACGAGTCGAACTTGCGGACTTCGAGCAATGCCTCGCTGCCCTGCATCTGACCGAGAAAAGCACCGGCCTGGCGAGCGGCGGTCTTCAGGAGATCGTTCACCTCCCAATTCACGTCGATTCTGGCGCGCGCCGTGGCCAGCACGACGAAGGCGATCAATTCGTTGCCGGTGGTCAAGGGAACAACCAGCCAGGCGTTCGGCACCTCGACCAGCCAGGACGGCAAAGCGAGCCCGTCGTAGCGCCGTGGCAGGGACCGATACTCTTCGAGGTTGATCACCCAGCCGCTCTCCAGCAGAAACTTGCACAAGGAACTGCCATCTTCCTCGGTGGCCGCCGATACCGGCATGTTCCAGCACGCGGCCTGGGCAAAAAAACGACCCGAGGGATCTTTCAACCACAGCGCCCCGCCCGGACTCTCGACCATGTCGGCCAGGCCGCGTACGGCGTGGCGCCCCATGTCCGAGAAGCCATCCTGTGAGGCCAGCGTCTGCGTGAAGCGCAGCCATTCCTCACGATAGTCATAGCGGTAGCTGAAGAAATGCTTGCCAACCAGGACCCGCAAGCGCGCCCGCATCGAACCCGAAAAAGTCAGCGCGACAAGCACCAACAAGGCCGCAAAGAGTAGCGCGAGTTGCAGAGCCCGCCCCCATTCGCCGCCAAAGAAACGCACGTAGTAGCCGGCGGAAGCCATGAAAATCAAATACGCGCCGACGATCACCAGCGTCGCGGACTGCAGCGCGGCGCGCTGCGACATCACCAGTCGGCGCTTCCAGTCATGGCTGCGGATCGCCGACAAGGCCACCAGCGGCAAGCTCACCGCGTGCGCAAAACCGCGGATACTGAAAGCGTCAAGGTCGAGCCGGTTGAACAACAGGGCATCGGAATACAGGTACATATCGAACAGGAAAGCGCCGCCGAGCCCGAGGCACAGGGGCTTGATGCTCCAGCGGAAATCAGGCGACACCCGGCGGAACAGTTGTTCGAGCAGTAGCAGACCGAAGACACTCATCGCCAGCGAGGCAAACAAGGCCACGCGCTGCGGCGGCAGCGGGAAATCGATGCCGAAGACGACCAGAAGCTGCGAGCCGAAACCGCCCAGCGACAACAACACGGCGAGCGCGGTAAACCACCCGAAGGACTCCGTCGAACGCTCGCCATCGGGGACCTGCGGCTTCATCAGGACGAGCAGGAAGAGATACCAGCCGCCGAAGCGCAGTGCGTCGGCCAACAAGCTGCCAGCATAGAAGATCAGCTGACCGGTGAGCGCGAACGCCATCCCCAGCATTGCCCACAGCGCACAGAGGGCAACGGCCAGGAACATCGCGCGACTGCGCCCGCCCGCCCGCCAACCCGACGCCAGGTAGAGCGCCAGCATGGCAGCCAGCACGCCGGCCAGGCCGTAACTCCAGGCGGAAACAAGTGCCATGTTGCGGTCCATTACGATCTACGCTCCTCTGATAATCGACACCAGCCAACGCCCCGCACGCTACCGCGACAGCGTCACTGGGCGCCTTTTCCCGTCAATACGACACCGACCGTCTGGAAGAGGATCACGATATCCAGGAACAGGCTATGGTTCTTGACATAGTACAGATCGTACTGCAGCTTCTGGATCGAATCGTCGACCGACGAACCGTAGTGATAACTGACCTGCGCCCAACCGGTCACACCCGGTTTGACGCTGTGGCGCACGGCGTAGAAGGGCACGTCACGCGTCAGGTGATCGACAAAATACGGGCGCTCCGGCCGCGGTCCGACCAGGCTCATATCGCCGGTCAGGACGCTATACAACTGCGGCAACTCGTCGATACGCAGTTTGCGGAGGATTCTTCCGACGCGCGTCACGCGATCGTCGTTAGCCGTTGCCCAGCGTGGGCGGCCGTCGCTTTCGGCGTCGTTACGCATGCTGCGAAACTTGATGACATTGAACAAGCGACCGTCGAGGCCAACGCGCTCCTGCCGGTAGAAGACCGGAAAACCATCCTCGATAACAATCAGGATTGCGGTAATCAGCATCACTGGCAGCGCCAGAAGCAACAGGACCGATGCGGCAAGGATATCGAACAGCCGCTTGACGCTTGTCCGCCGCCAGCTCTGCCGGAAGCCATCGCCAAAAATCAGCCAGCTGACGCGTAGTGAATCGATACGAATCTGGCCAAGAGCACGTTCGAAATAGCTGGCCAGGTCGAGAACCTTGACGCCGGACAGCTTGCAGTCCAGGAGTTCGCGCAGGGGCAGCGCACCACCGCGGCGTTCGCGGACGGCGACGATGATCTCATCGACTTTCAGAGCATGCGCGGTGTCCGACAGCGAGCGATCACTCGGCAGGACGACCTGCGCCGGGACGACGATCTCGCCGTCGGTCGGGCTGGGATAAAAGCCGACGATGTGGATATCCGGATCCGACTTGCGCAGCACGCGCCCGACGTTTTCCGCCTCCTCGCCGGCACCAAAGACCAGCACCCGATGGCTGAGCAACTGACCGGTACGGCTGTGCGCCGAATGGACACGGTGAACCAGCGTCGCAAAAAGCGCCGCCAGGCCGGACAGCAACATGAAATCCCGATCCACCTCGGCGACCGACAGCAGCGCGAAGACGACATAAGCGAGCGGAATCGCCAGGTACAGGGCCAACACGGCGCGTGCCCGGGTCTCGGCCCGAGTGCGGCTGTGAACGCGTTGATAGATACCCAGCCAGGCGCTGAAGACGATCGTCGCCAGCGCGAAAATCACCGCGTAGAAAGCCGCTTTCTCGAGCGCCAGATGGCCTCCACGGCCGATCCAGATCGCGGCAAGGATCACACAGAGAACCGGGAACATCAGATCGATCGCGACCCGGGCAATGGTTGTCCGATAAAACCAATGATTGAACACCTTGATCACGATAGACCCCCTGCAAGCGCGAAGCTGAACACTTTTCGTTGATGACCGATTCGCCGAGAGCTCCTGGAGGCCAGGAAAAGTCAGCGAATCTCATGAAACGAAGGCTATCAGCGCACGGTAATGAACACCGTGATCAAATGCACAGGGAGCGAGTAGTACGCTGCGCGAGCGGCAACCCCATCCCACGGCAGAACAAAGGAATCGCATCCAGAAATTTCCATAAGCCGATGATAAAACATGTTATTGTCTTTTAATTGGCGCGAATTATGCCACTATTGTACTCTGCGCAGATCGTGTCAGGCCCTTTCCTGAGGACCGACAGACGTTCCGGGAAGGGCTTCAGACGAAGTCCCGTCGAGGAACAGGGCAGAGCATAGCAGCAAGAAGAACAGGAAAGCAGTCCGCGGCATGTCCAGCAGGCTCGAAAATACGCCGACCGCCAGGCCAGCCAGCAAGGACGCCAGCAGATACGGCGCCAGTACCTGCGTGCGGCCCGGACCGTACAGCAGATTGGCAAAAGCCAGCGCCAGCAGCGCCAGCAACAGCACCAGCCCGACCGCTCCCTGATCGATCAGCATCTCGAGAAACAGGTTATCGATATGCCAGGGCACGAAGTAATCGTGACCGGCAAAGAACCAATGCCGCAAGCCGTCCGAAAATGATCCGTTGCGCAGCCATTCGCGGCCATCCGAGCCGACCACGCTAAGCTTGTCGATATCGACGAAAGCGGCCGGCCCGAGCAGGCGTATGGTCAGGAATCCCGGTCCCGGCGGCGGCCACCAGTCCGTCGATCCGCCAGCGGCCGTGAGCGCCAGCGACCAGCCTTGCCATTGCTCGTCGCCCTTGATCGGCAGCACCACCACACGGCTGCAAGGCATCGCATACAGCAGATGCCGCGGGCAGAGCTCGACGAGCAGCCGCGCCGACTGCGCGGCGCGCAGCTCGATGTGCACCGTGTAGACGCCGCCGGCCATCGCCGGGACGCGCTGCAGGAGATCAAAAGCGCCGCGCAGGTAGGCACTGTGATGCGGGCCGAACAGACGCAGATAGCGTCGCTGATCCCGGCCGTCTTCGTCGATGACGCGCAGATGACCTGCCAGCTCGCGTTCGGGAACCGCCTGCGAGTAGTTGGCAGGAAAGCGCCCCAGCCCCCTGCCGAAGACGATCTCCGACGGCGCGCGCAGCAGCTGCAGCCCCTCTGACCAGTGCTGCAGGCGTCCGCCCAGATCGCGCACGCCACCCGACAGACGCCGGCCCATGAAATCGCCAAGCCCAAGCACCGCGACGACCTCGATGATCAGTAGCACCACCAGCGCTCGGCCACCCCACAGCCGCCACGGCTGGGATCGCCGCGGACTGGCCGTGCAAGCCGTGCGCGGGCCGCCCACGGCGGCCAGGAAAAAGCGACACGCCAGGACGCTCAGAGCAATCGCGACAGCCAGATAGACGCCGCGCGAGAAACTGGTCAGACACGCGTAGGCGGCGATCAAGGCCAACGCAGCGGCCAGCGCCCAGCGCCACGGGTCCGGCGCGCGCCGCAGCGCATAAACCACAAACGGCACCGTCAGGGCGAGAAAACCGTCGAGCGCGGCGCCACCGACGTGCATTTCCCAGAACAGCGCCGTCGTCCGATAGGCGGTCGAAAAATCGAACAATCCCGGATAAGCGGCTCGCTCCTGGAGAATCGCCAGCGAGGCGATCGCCAGTCCGCTGGCGATGCCGGCGGCGAGCCGGTGCGTCAGCAGCTCCGGCGCGCTACGCAGCGGGCGGCGCAAGGATGGCAAGAGCAGCAGCATCAAGGGCAAGCTCTTGCCGACGCGCAGGCTGTTCAGGGGTTCTTCGTAAGCCGCGAACCAGCCCAGCGCGAACTCTCCAGCGCCACCACCGACACTCACCGCATCGACCAGACCGCGTACCAACGCCAGCAGCCATGACCCGGCCAGCAGAGCGAGGCCGATTTCGGCCAGCGCAAACCACCTTTGCTGCCGCGATGCCGCCGGCTGACGATCCGGCCGCTGCCTGTGCAGCGTGGCCGCCATACGGCCGTGGCACCCCGTCACCGCGCCGAGAAGCAGCAGATCGAACTCCTCGACACCGATCCAGCCGGTCCACGGCGCCAGCCCGGCAAGCGGCAGCAAAGCGGGGACAACGAACGGCCAGATCGCCGGACGCAGCCAGACGGCCGCCGACCACGCCAGAAAAGCGCCGCACAGCAAAAGCGGCGACAGCGGATGATGCCAGGCAATGAAGCTGCCGAGGACGCCGGCAAAGGCCGCCACGGCGGCGTGCAGCCAGTTCACCGGCGGGCGCCGCGAACAAGGCGTCCGAGGCCACGGCAATGCGCGCAGACGACGATCTTCGATGGATTCATGGCCAGCAGAACGACTTCACGGATCAACGGCTGCCCAAATGCTGGCGCAGCGACTGGATTCAAGGGCGCGCTGCTCGGCGGCACGCCTCTCGGGAGACGCGGCCACGACGACACGCTGGACTGCGGCGACGCTTCCGGATGGTCTCGGCAAGCGCTTCAGACGCCGATCCGCAGACCCGTCTTCTTGAGTATGGCGGTCGAGAAAAGGACGTCGTTCGATCGGCAGTCGGGCCCCAGCAAGGCGGCGATTTCAGCGACCTTGGCCTGCACCTCGGCGCGCGAAGCGCCATGCACCATGGCAAACAGGTTGTACGGCCACTGCGGCAGCCGGCGCGGCCGGTGGTAACAGTGGGTGACAAAAGCCAGCGCACCGACGCGCGCACCAAGGTCGTCGATGCGCTCGTCGGGGACGTCCCAAACGCTCATGCCGTTGGCGGTGTAGCCGATCGCATAGTGGTTGGGTACGGCGCCGATGCGCCGGATAACGCCGCAGGCGAGCATCCGCGCCAAACGTTCCATGACCTCGTCGGGCAATATCCCGAGTTGTTCGGCGAGGAGGTGATACGGGCGACTGACCAGCGGCAAACCACTCTGTGTGGCGACGATGAGGCGGCGATCGATGGCATCCGCCGAGCCGGCGGGCGCGCCGTTCATGGCCGCACCGCCAGCTTCATTTCGACGAAGTATTCCTGCAGCTTGGGGAAGGCAAAGACCGCCAGACCGCTGGCATCCTCGATTGCGCGAACCGCGGCAGCGATGCCGTCGGCGGTCTCGGTGGCGAGCACGAACCACATGTTGAAATCGCAGTTACGGTCGCTCTCGCGGCGGTAGTTATGCGCCACCTGCGGGAAGGAATTGACCACCTCGAGCACTCTCTGCCAATCGGCTTCGGGAACGCGCATCGCGGCGAGGACGAAAGCGCCGCCCATACGCTCGACCTGGAACATCGGGCCAAAGCGCGTCAGCACGCGCGCCTCGAGCATCGCCTGCAGACGTTCGATGAGTTCGTTCTCGGCAATCCCGAGTTGTGCGGCGACGGCCGCGTAGGGCCTCTCGCAGATCGGAAAGCCACCCTGCAGGCCATCGATGATCGCCCGATCGATGGCGTCGATGCTGGCGCTGGCGGCACGCTCACGCATAACGTGCGCCGCCCTGCTTGAAACGCGTCAGCGAAAAAAGGACGTCGTGCGCGTAATCGCCAAGCCGCAAGCGGACCCGCAGTTCAGCGATGCGTTCCTCGACCTCGCCGCGGAGCCGACCATGGATCATGCAGAACAGGTTGTAGCGCCATTCCGGCGGCACGCGCGGGCGCTGATAACACAAGGTGACGGCGGGCTCGCGGGCAAGCGCCTCGCCGACCTCGCCAACGGCGTCGTCGGGGATGTCGTGCACCAGCATGGCGTTGGCCGTATAGCCGAGTTCGTGGTGCCTGACGACCACCCCGAAGCGCTTGATGATGCCCTCGGCGCACCAACGGCGGATGCGTTCGAGAACTTCGCTCTCGTCGCAGCCGACACGGCTGGCGAGCACCGAGAACGGTCTGATGAACAGCGGCAGGCCTTCCTGCAAGGCCATCACCAGGCGCCGCTCGAACTCGTCGAGCGGTCGCGGTGGCACAAAAGCCTGCCGGCGAGCGCTGGTTGGCGGTGACTTGTGCGTTGGGTCGTCGAGCGAAAAGCCGAGGTCGATGTGGTATTCCTGCAGCAAGGGCAGGCGCAGCAACGGATGACCGGTGGCCAGTTCGATGGCTCCCAGGGCGGCCAGCAGGCGCCCTTCCGAACCGGCGGTAACAACGAACCAGAGGTTGTAGCGGTGCTCACGCTCGTAGTTGTGGTTGACCTCGGGAAAGCGATTGACCGTCTCGGCTACCGCCGCCAAGCGCTCGGGCGGCACGGCCATCGCCGCCAGCGTGCTGGCGCCGATGCGCTTGGGTGCGAAAACGGCGCCGACGCGGGCAATCTTGCCCTGCCGACGCAACGCCTCGAGCAGCCGTAAAACGGCGCTCTCGGCGACACCAAGCCGCGCCGCCAGTTCGGCAAAAGGCGCCGGACAGATCGGGAAGTCTCTCTGGAAGTCGTTGAGCAGGCGGAAGTCGAGCGCCTGTTCGCTCATTTCGCTCAAAATCCGGTCCGCTGCGCGCGGCTGGTGAAGAAGATGCCGCTCGGCGCCTGTGCGGCGAACTCGCCAATCTTGCTGAAGGTCGCGGTATCGTAGATCACCACCTTGTTGTCGTCGCGGGCGGAAAGCCAGACGTGTTCGCCGCGCGGCGTAAACTCCATGTGCAGGATCGCCTTGCCCGGCTCGAAGCTGCGCACCACCTTGCCGCTCAGCGTGTCGATCACCTGTACCCAGCCATTGTCGGGAAAGGCGAAATTGACCCACACCTGCCGGCCATCGGGCTGCGCCATGACGAACACCGGCTGCCCCTTGACCTCGATGCGACCGACTTCCTGCCAGCTGCTGCCGGAAACGACCAGCACCTCGTGCCGCCCGACCGCCGGCAGGTAGGCCTTGCCCTGCGCCATCGACCAACCGCGCAGGTGCGGCATCTTGAACACCGGCAGCTTCTCTTCGCCGCGCCCGTAGTTGTCAAGAATTCGCCGTGTTCCCTTCTCCGGCTGCCAGGTATCGAGCAGGACCACGCCATCCTCTCCGAACAGTCCGGCGAGATAATAGCGCCCGTCGGGGGTCACCAACCCGTCATAAGGCTGCACACCGGCCGGGTAGCGCTGCGTGCTCGGATGGCGGGGATCGGAAAAGTCGCTGACCCAGATCTCGCCACCATCGAAGAGTGCATAGGCGAAGCGGTTGCCGGGAAGATCGGTCAGGCCGACAACTTTGGAAAAACTTCCCGGCGCGTACTCGGCGGGCACTTCGGAGAGCAGCTCCAGCGTTTCGGAGTCGAAGGCCTTGATGCCGCCTGGTTTGTAGTTCTGGGCGACGACGATGTGGCCATCCTGTGAAATCGAGCCGCCGATGGCATTGCCCGACTGCAGGACGCGCTTGACGATCCGTGCCTCGAGCAGATCGACCTTGGTCAGGCCGCCATCGCGGCCGAAGACGTAAGCGTAGCGCCCGTCGCGCGAGTAGACGACCGAGGCGTGCGAGAGGTCGCCCAGTCCTGCGATACGTGCGTACGGTACGCCGTGGCTGGTGTCGACCAGGCTGACGTGGCCGCTGGCGCGTTCGATCACCAGCCCGAGGTCGCCGGTGCCACGCAGCGGCGGTGCGGCACAGCCGGCAACGAGCACTATCGACAACAGGGCGAAAAGTCTTCTCATCATGCTCATCACTCAAACGGGCGCCATTGGCGCATTAACGAAAACGGTACCTGCCGTGCGTTCGGCACGCCCCTACACCTGCCATTATTCCAGCATTCAACAGCCGCGTGCCAGGCCGCTCGGTTAGCCGCCCCAAGCAGGCCGTGGCCAGAGGATAGAGCAGCATGCCCAGCCAGACAATGAAGGCGGCACCCTGCACAACAGCGGTGCTACGCGCCAGCGTCGAAGTCAGCATGCCGATGCCGAACTCGCGCGACTCGGTCAGGCCGAAAGCGAAGAGCAAGGCGACGATACCGCCGAAAAGCAGGCTGTAGAGCATGAACCGGCGCGCACGCAGCGACTCGACGATGTCCAGGCGGGCGGTCGGGAGCAGGAAATTCATTACGCCCGGTTCACTTGCCGCGTGCCAGGATGCGCTGTTTCATCTCCTGATACGACACGCTCTCGGGTTCTGGACGGGCGAGCGCCGCAAAATCGTAGCCCATAGGGCTCTTCTTGCCTGGCAGATAGTGTGCCTGGCGGGCGTCGATCCAGCCGCCCATGCGGTAATCGGCGACCCAGTACTCGGTGTTCGCTGTTTCCTCATTGAACGGCCTTTGCGACAGCCAGAACATCGCACAGCCGATATCGTCGAACTTCCACGCCCGGCCCTCGGGATCGCGAATCTGCGCGGCGAAACGTTTGTCGCTGATGATCATCCCGCAGCGTGGGTCGGCGTCGCGATCCCACTTGACCTGGGCCGGACCGCTGCTTGGCTCACCGCTGCAGCCGACCACAGACCAAGCCGCACCGACGCCGAGCAGCGGCCGCAAACAGGGTCCGATCGTCGCCGCCGGAAGAACCTCAAGAAAACGTCGTCGTTTCATTGCTATCCGTACCTCACTGCAAGGTGACCGCCGGGTCGACTTCCTTCATCTCGATCCGTGACAGCAGACCGACGTAGCGCGACACCATGCCCATGAAGCGCAGGCGGTCCGGCCCAGACACCGTACCTACCGTGCCACTCGAGGCCATTGCCGCGTCGGCGCGCGCCAGCGTCAGGGGCACCTGGAACAGCGCCGAAATCTTCTGGTCTTCGGCAACCCGATCGTCGAGAACAATTCTGCCGCTGCCCATTTCGAGCACCCGGTTGACCAGCACCAGGCCGTCGTCGAAACGGTGGCTGGCGATGATCATCGTCGCGTTCTCGAGTCGCTCGGCGAGCCGCGCAAAGAAGATGTGCGGCACCTCGGCGATCAAGATTGGCGGCCGGCTTGTCCATCACCAGCACCTGTGGATGACGGCCAGGGGCGATGGTGCTCAGCAGCTTCTGCTTCGTCCCCCCGGACAGGCAGTTGAAGGGTCGCGGCTCGACGTGGAGTTCGACGCCGTCGAGTACAGCGATCATCCTGTAGTCCTTGGCGACGTTTTCGCAGCGGATCATTCGCACCCTTCAGCGCAGCTTGCTCAAGCCCTTGCGTCCAAGACCAGCGTGCCGCTCGGGCAAACGTCGCCAGGCAGCCGGCAACGCGTGCAGTTGGGTCCGACCGGGGTGGTCAAGCGGCGGCCCCGCCCTTGATCAGCACGTCGAGAGCGTACGCCACCAGGCAGGCCGTGCGGCAGTTACCTTCGTGAAAGCACTTGTCCAGGCGGTACTGGGCGCGCACCGACGAAACGGCGCCCACGATACCATAGGTCAAGCCAATCGGGCTGACGTAGCGGCAGCAGGCGCGGCGCGAGTAGACGACTTCGAAGACCAGCAGCAGGAGCCAGCCGAGCGCCAACGAGGGTCCGTCGATCAGCGCCCTTGACACGATACCGGCCGACGAAATGGTCTCGAAAAGGCCATAGCCACTGACCACACCTCCAACAAGGCAAAAACGACCCAGAAGACTCATCACACTCTCCAGGGCTGGCGCTGATCGACGACGATCGCCACCGGCTCGACCGGGTAGACTATCTCGCCGCACTGTTCGACAAGCTGCGGTCGGTACTACTTGCTACCGTCGGCGGCGATCCACTCTCCCATGCGGATCGCGTCCTTGATCGGACACTCGCTGACGCAGAGCTCACAGAGGTCGCACTCACTCGTAGGGATGATCACGCGCCGGCAGCAGCTGCCAGCGATCGACCGCCGCGTAGGGCAGGTGACCACGCGCCTGGCAGATGCAGCCCTTGCCCCGAACCGCGAGGCACACCTCGGGGTACGCCAGACCGGCGCGCTCCGCGAGATTGAACGGTCGTTCGGGGTCGTCTTCCTTGGCCTTGAGGAGCGGCGGCTGCGCCAGCAGCATCCCGGCACAGATCTCCAGGAACGACGGCCTGGTGTCGGCCAGCGCGAATGCACTGCATGGCGGCGCTCGAGAAATCGCAGACCTGTCCAGACTGACCGCCGGACGAAGAGGCGACGAGTTTGTCGCGTTTGCCAGTCGAGACATAGGTCTTTGATGCCGCCAGCAAGTCTGTTGCGACAGCCACCTGCGCTTCATCACGTCCTGCAGAGACTCGGCAGCATGGACGCTACCGGCAGCGGCAACGCCGAATCCGGCTAGCCGCATCGACGCGACCTGCTTCGTTCGAAACTCCATCACCCCTCTCCCCGTGATCAATTGGCGGCTAGCGGTGCCCTCTCCATTGCCCCACGCCATGACGCCACTGCGGCAATATGCCGCACATTGTGCGTACAAGCGCTGCACGATAATTCGAGGTGCATCAATTTTCGCCAAGCCGGGCCTGCACAACAGCGCCGGCCCCACTGTCACCGCCCCACTGCCAACACCGATCACACCGCCGCCCGCTCGATGACCAAGAACCTGCTGCTCGACACTGCCATCCTGCTGGCGCTCGCCATCCTCGGCGTCATCGCCTACAAGCTGGCGCCACTGTTCAACCCGCAGACCGACGTCACGCTGCCGCTGTCGAGCTGCCAGCTCAGCGAGCAGGCCTGTGTGGCGACGCTGCCCGACGGCATGCAAATCGAGTTCTCTATCGAACCACGGCCGATCCCGGCGCTGCAGGCACTGCAGCTGCGGGCGTCGATCAGGGGCGGTGAGGTGCGCAAGCTCGAAGTCGATTTCACGGGCACGGAAATGAAAATGGGTTATAACCGACCGGCACTGGAAAAACTTCCTGACGGCCGCTTTTCTGGGCAGGCCAGCCTGCCGGTATGCATCACCGGCCGCATGGAATGGCACGCCACGCTACTCGTCGATACCGGCAAGGCGCTGGTCGCCGTGCCGTTCCGCTTCCTGATCGGTCACTGAGACGAAGCGGCAGCGATGAAAACACGCTGGGCACCGATGGCCTTGCTGGTTGTTCTGAGCGCTGCGCTGGTCTTCGTCGTCGCGTTCTGGGAACCGCTGCCGCCGCGGGCTGTTACCGCCATTCAGTCGCACAGCCGCTTGCCGCCGGCAAGCAGCCCGGCGGCGGGAGACTTCACGCTGCAGGGACCGCAAGGGCCGGTCGCGCTCGCCGACTATCGCGGGCAGGTGGTCTTGATCTACTTTGGCTACACCTCGTGCCCCGACGTCTGCCCAACGTCGCTGGCGCTGGTCGCGCAAGCGCTTTCCGGATTGACAGAGGCCGAGGCAAAGCGCGTGCGGGCGATCTTCATCTCACTCGACCCCGAACGCGACAGCACCGCCGTTCTGCGAGAATACGCGCCCTTTTTCCACCCGGCGATCGTCGGCCTGAGCGGTACGCCGGAGGAAATCGCAACGCTCGCCAAGCAGTACGGCGTCAGCTATCGAAAACAGCCGGCCAACGCCGAAGGCCAATACACCATCGACCACTCGACTGAAACCTACGTGGTCGACTCCCGCGGACGATTGGCGACGCGCCTGCCGTACGCCACGCCGGCGTCGGAAATCCTTGCTGCCATACGTCAGCAGCTGGCGCGACGCGATCCCGCATGATCGGCAATGACAGGAGAACACCGTCAGTCTTCTAGCCGCGCTCGTCGCACTGGCCGCCGCACGCAGGCGAGTGCGTAGCGCTGACGCGGCACTTCAAGGATTGCACGCGGAGCACCGGTGCTCCGCTCAGAAAGCCGCAGACGGCGATGTCGGTCGAAGCGATGGCCGAGCACGCTGGCATGAAGCACCGAGCGAGCAGCCCGTGACGCCGCTGCCGCGACTGCTTCAGTTCAAATCGATGGCGTGACGCTTGAGGTCGTCGAGGCTGGCGATCAGCAGCGCCGCTTCGTTGGTGGCGTTGAGGACTACCCGCGGCGCCTTGCCGGCGAGCAGTGCTTCGCGCCAGCGTTCGGCGCACAGGCACCAGCGGTCGCCGACTTGCAGGCCGGCAAAGCCGAACTCCGGCCGCGGCGTCGACAGGTCGTTGCCGCGTGCCCGCGAGAATTCGAGGAATTCGCCGGTGGCCACGATGCACACGGTATGACTGCCGAAATCCTCGTCGCTGGTGTTGCAGCAGCCGTCGCGGAAGAAACCGGTCATCGGCTTTTCGCTGCACGAACCAAGCAGGCCGCCGAGGACGTTGCGCTGCTGGCCACCCGTGTCGTCGGGTTTCATGCCAGCTCGTCGATCCAGGCTTGCTGGATCGCCTCGAGAATCTTCTCGCCGCAGTGCCGGCTGTCGTCGGCGAAACCCGGCAAGGCCATGACCCAGTTCATCAGGTCAACGAAGTTGATCGTCAGTGGGTCTACTTCGGGATGCGCCTCGGCGAGTTCGACCGCGAGATCGTTGATGTCGGTCCATTTCATCGCTTGCCTTCCTTGGTCATGTTGATCGAGTAGCGCGGAAGCTCGATCGTTAATGGCGTCGCGGTGACCATCACCTGGCACGACAGGCGCGAGTTCGGCTCGAGACCCCAGGCCTTGTCGAGCAGATCGTCCTCGAGTTCATCGGATGGATCGAGCGAGTCGAAGCCTTCACGAACGACGACATGGCAAGTCGTACAGGCGCAGGACATCTCGCAGGCGTGCTCGATGGCGATGCCGTTCTCGAGCAGATTCTGGCACAGCGACTCGCCTGGCCGGGCGTCGAAGACGCTGCCGTCTGGACACAGTTCGAGGTGCGGCAGGACGATGATCTGGGTCATGCCACTTCCCCCGTTTTCGCAGCCACCGAATCGCCTTCGAGTTCGTTGATATGGCGACCGGCAAAAGCCCGCCTGATCGACTTGTCCATCCGCCGTGCGGCGAAATCCTTGGTATCGGCCTCGAGATCGTCCATCGCCAACATGATTTGCCGGCGATTGTCAGCCAGCGCGGCGCTCTCGAGTCGGGCGATGTCGCTGTCGACCCGCGCGCGCTCGTCGGCCGCGAGCAGGTCGGCGTCGGCGGCAAGCGCCGCCCGCACCGCTTCGAGCAAACGCCGCGCGTCAACCTGCGACTCCTTCAAGGCACGCTGCAGCGCGTCGTCCTTGACGTGCGCCAGCGAGTCCTTGAGCATCGTCGCGATCTCGTCGTCGGATAATCCGTACGACGGCTTGACGACGATACTGGCTTCGACGCCAGACGTCTGTTCGCGCGCGCTGACCGCCAGCAGACCGTCGGCGTCGACCTGGAAAGACACCCGAATGCGCGCCGCGCCGGCGACCAGCGGCGGAATTCCGCGCAGTTCAAAACGCGCCAGCGAACGGCAGTCGCTGACCAGTTCGCGCTCACCCTGAACAACCTGAATGGCCAACGCCGTCTGACCGTCGCGGAAGGTGGTGAATTCCTGCGCGCGCGCCGTCGGGATCGTCGAATTGCGCGGGATGATCTTCTCGACCAGACCGCCCATCGTTTCGAGTCCCAGCGACAGCGGGATCACGTCGAGTAGCAGCCAGTCGTCGCCGGCAGCGCGATTGCCGGCCAGCAGGTTGGCCTGCGTCGCCGCACCGAGGGCGACGACCTTGTCGGGGTCGAGATTGTTCAAGGGGTCCTGGCGGAAGAACTTGCCGACCGCGCGCTGCACCTGTGGCATGCGCGTCGAGCCGCCGACCATCACCACGCCCTTGACGTCGCTGACCGACAAGCCGGCATCGCGGAGCGCTTTCTTGACCGGCTGCATGGTCTTGGCGACCAGCGTCTGCGTGATCTCGGCGAAGATCTCGGTGCTCAGCTGCAGGTCGACGACCTCACCGCTGTTCAGCCTCCCGCTGATCGGCGCGACACCGTGGCAGGTCAGGTACTCCTTGGCTTCCCTGGCGCGCGCCAGCAGCACGCTGGCGTCCTCGACGGACAGCGGCCGCAGCTTGGCAGCCTCGAGAATCCAGCAGAAGATGCGGTGGTCGAAGTCGTCGCCACCGAGCGCCGAGTCACCACCGGTCGCCAGCACCTCGAAGATTCCCCGCGACAGCTTGAGGATCGAGATATCGAAGGTGCCGCCACCGAGGTCATAGACCGCGTAGATGCCCTCGGCGGAGTTGTCGAGTCCGTAGGCAATCGCCGCCGCGGTCGGCTCGTTGAGCAGCCGCAGGACGGGCAATCCAGCGAGTTTTGCGGCATCCTTGGTGGCCTGCCGCTGCGCCTCGTCAAAGTACGCGGGAACGGTAATCACCGCGCCCAGCAGCGCGCCGCCCAGCGACGCCTCGGCGCGCAAACGCAGCGTCCGCAGGATGTCCGCCGATACCTCGACCGGACTTTTCAGCCCGCCGGCGGTGTCGATGCGCAGCATCCCCGGGGCGTCGTCGAAAACGTAGGGCATAGCCTCGCGGCCAGCAATGTCGGCGATACCGCGCCCCATGAAGCGTTTCACCGAGCCGATGGTATTGCGTGGGTCGAGCGCCTGCCCGGCCTGCGCCTCGTAGCCGACTTCGCTGCTGCCGTCGGCCAGGTAGCGGACCACCGACGGCAGCAGCGGTCGGCCGAGTTCGTCGCGCAGCACCACGGCCAGGCCACTGCGCACCGTCGCCACCAGCGAGTTGGTCGTTCCGAGATCGATACCAACCGCCAGCCGGTGTTCGTGTGGCGCGGCTGACTCGCCGGGTTCGACTATCTGTAATAAGGCCATTGAGAGTCCTGAGACGTACTTTTGGTGAGTGAACGCGTTACGGTTACCAGGGCGGCCTCTGCGGCTACTCCTCGCAGGCGACCATCGCGTCGTCGATTTCGATCAGCAGCTTCTCGATGAACATCAGCCGCCGCAGACGATCGGCGGCCTGTTCGAGATCGCGCCGATCGTCGAGCAGCACCGCAAGTTCGTCGTAGCGCTCGCCGATCTCACGTTGCAAGCGGTGGTGCAGGTGCTCGAGTTCATGGTGCTCGCCAGCGGTGCGCGCTTCGGCGACTGCCTCGCGCCACTCCATCTGTTCGACGAGAAAGTCGGCGGGCATCGCCGCGTTGTTCTCGCTGCCCAGGTCGTGGTCCGCCAGATGCAGCAGGTAGCTCGCCCGCGACAGCGGCTTCTTAAGTGTCTGATACGCTTCATTGACGCGTGTCGCCCACTGCAGCGACAAGCGCCGGTCGGCTTTGCCGGCGCTGGCGAAGCGGTCCGGATGGACGCGCGACTGCATTTCCAGATAGCGGCCGTCGAGCAGCGCCGCGTCCATCCGGAAAGTTGGCGGCAGCTCGAAAAGCGAGAAATGATCGGAGTTGAAATCCATTCGGTGATCCAGCGCGAGCGTCGGGCGACGCGGAAAGGCGCCGCCTGGGCACGCTCGTCGCGGCTTCCAGGACTGCGCGTTGCAAGGTCAGACGTTGAAACTCTCGCCGCAACCGCAGGCGTCCTTGACGTTCGGGTTGTTGAACTTGAAGCCCTCGTTGAGCCCCTCGCGGGCGTAGTCGAGCTCGGTGCCATCGAGGTAAGGCATGCTCTTCGGGTCGATCAAGACCCTGACGCCGTGCGATTCGAACTCGATATCGTCGGGCTGCGCGGTGTCGGCAAATTCGAGCTTGTAGGCCATTCCCGAGCAGCCGCTGGTGCGTACCGCAAGGCGCAAGCCAATTCCCTTGCCGCGCTTGACCATGTAATTGGCGACGTGGCGAGCTGCTCGTTCAGAAAGCGTCACTGCCATGAAAACCTCCTGCTGTTTTGCGTCTGCTACCGTTGATCGGACTTTGGCCATCTCAGGGGACGGCCTGCTCGGCGTGTTTTTTCTTGTAATCGGCGACCGCCGCCTTGATCGCATCCTCGGCAAGAATCGAGCAATGAATCTTGACCGGCGGCAAAGCCAGCTCTTCGGCGATCTGCGTGTTCTTGATGTCCAGCGCCTGCTCGACGGTCTTGCCCTTGACCCACTCGGTGACCAGCGACGACGAGGCGATCGCCGAACCACAACCGTAGGTCTTGAACTTGGCGTCTTCGATGACGCCCCCCTTGCCGACCTTGATCTGCAGTTTCATCACGTCGCCACACGCGGGAGCACCAACCATACCGGTCGCCACGCCCTCCTCTTCGTTGCCAAAGGAACCCACATTACGCGGGTTTTCATAGTGATCCAGAACCTTCACGCTGTATGCCATTTGTCTTCTCCTTCAAACCATTATCAATGAGCGGCCCACTGCACCGTGCTCAGGTCGACGCCTTCCTGAACCATTTCCCAGAGCGGCGAAAGCTCGCGCAGACGGCCGATCTTGTCGTGCAACAGGCGGATCGCATAATCGACCTCTTCCTCGGTCGTGAAGCGACCGAGCGTGAAGCGGATCGAGCTGTGCGCCAGCTCGTCCTCGCGACCGAGCGCGCGCAGGACATACGAGGGTTCGAGCGACGCCGAAGTGCATGCCGATCCCGACGAAACCGCCAGATCCTTGATCGCCATCAGCAGCGATTCACCCTCGACGTAGGCGAAACTGATGTTCAGGTTGTGCGGAACGCGCTGTTCCATGTCGCCATTCACATAAACGTGTTCGATGTCCGACAGCCCCTTCAACAGGCGGTCACGGAGCATGCGGACACGCTCGTTCTCGGCGCCCATTTCGAGGCGAGCCAGGCGGAAAGCCTCGCCCATGCCGACGATCTGGTGCGTCGCCAGCGTTCCCGAACGAAAGCCGCGCTCGTGGCCACCGCCGTGCATCTGCGCGGCCAGGCGGATGCGCGGCTTGCGACGCACGTAGAGCGCGCCGACGCCCTTCGGCCCGTAGGTCTTGTGCGCCGAAAAACTCATCAGGTCGACTTTCAGCGCCGTCAGGTCGATCGCCACCTTGCCGGTTGCCTGCGCCGCATCGACGTGCAAGACGATTCCCTTGGCGCGGCAGATCTCGCCGATCTCGGCGATCGGCTGGATGACGCCGATCTCGTTGTTGACCAGCATCACCGACACCACGATGGTGTCCGGACGCAGTGCCGCCTTGAAGACTTCAAGGTCGAGCAGGCCATCTTCCTTGACATCGAGGTAGGTGACCTCGAAGCCCAGGCGTTCGAGTTCGCGGCAGGTATCAAGCACGGCCTTGTGCTCGGTCTTGACGGTCACCAGATGTTTGCCCTTGCCGGCGTAGAAATTAGCCGCGCCCTTGAGCGCCAGGTTGTTCGACTCGGTGGCGCCCGAGGTCCAAACAATCTCCTTCGGGTCGGCGTTGACCAGCTTGGCCACTTCCGCACGCGCTTCTTCGACGGCCGTCTCCGTTTCCCAGCCAAAGGCATGCGAACGAGAAGCCGGATTGCCGAATTTCTCGACCAAATAGGGGATCATCTTGTCGGCGACGCGCGGGTCCACCGGTGTCGTCGCCGAATAATCGAGATAGATCGGTAGTTTCAGCATTGCTCTTGCTCCACTTGAACCATGTTGTACGGTTGATACCCTGTTGCGTCGTGTCGATCGCCGCGCGGCTGATCGCTCAGACGGCCATCGCGGTCAGTTGCTGCAGTCGGCGCACGGTGGCCTGCAGCGTCGCCAGAAAAGCGTCGACCTCGTCGACCGTATTGCTGCCGCCGAGACTGATCCGCACCGCAGCGCGTGCCAGCTCGGGCGCCACGCCCATCGCCTGCAGCACATGTGAGGGCTCCGGGTTGGCACTCGAACAAGCAGCGCCACTGGCCACAGCGTAGCCGGCACGGTCAAGCTGTCCGACGAGTGTTTCACCGTCAAGTTCCGGAAAAGCGAAATAGACGGTGTTCGGCAAGCGCTCAACGGCCTGCCCGAAGAGCGTCGCGCCAAGGCCCTGAAGACCGCGCTCGAGCCGCCCGCGCAAGGCCAGCAGGCGAGCAGCCGTCGTCGCCAGGCGAGCGACAGCCAATTCACACGCGACGCCAAAGCCGACGATCGCCGCGACGTTCTCGGTACCCGAACGCAGGCCGCGTTCGTGGCCGCCACCGGCAATCAGCGGCTCGATATCGAGCCGTTTATCGAGGACCAGAGCCGCAGCGCCCTTGGGGCCGCCGATCTTGTGCGCCGACAAGCTCAGAGCTTGCACGCCAGCAGCGTTGAGACGCCTGAAATCGACAGCGATCTTGCCCACCGCCTGCACCGCATCGGTATGGAAACACGCACCCGCCGCTCTCGCCAGGGCAGCCAACGCCTCGACGTCCTGGATCACGCCGGTCTCGTTATTGGCGAGCATCACCGACACGATGCGTGGCTGCGCAGCCATCACCGCCTGAAAATTCGCCGCGTCTACGCGGCCGTCGGCATCGACCGTCAGTTTGTGCAGCGTCCAGCCACGTTTGCGCAATTGCTCGGCGGGCCGGAGCACGCAGGGGTGTTCGATCGCGCTGACGGCCAGCAGACCGGGCTTCAGACAGCCGGCAGCGCCTTTGAGCAGAAGGTTGTTGGCTTCCGAACCGCCGCTGGTAAACACCACTTCGCTGGCATGTGCGCCAAGCGCCGCGGCGACCTTGCTGCGCGCCTCATCGATCGCTCGCCGCGCCGCCCGACCGTACTCATGCCGGCTCGAGGCGTTGCCGCACTGCAGCGACAGATAAGGCAGCATCGCGTCGACCACCGCCGGATCGGCAGGGGTCGTCGCGTTGTGGTCGAAATAGACGGGCGCAAACATCGTAAGTGGACGACCAGACAGTCAGACGTTGAGCAAAGATCAAGGCGCAAAGACACTCAGCGGCCAAAAGCGACCACTTTGGCGCGCGGCCGCGCGCCGCTACGGCGCGCGTCGTGCAAAACGGAAACGTCGACACCGCGCCTGCTGAGCTGCTGATCTACCAGCTGGGCCAAGGTCACCGAGCTCAGATAGTCGAACATCTTGACGTTCAAGGTTGACCACAGGTCATGGGTCATGCAGCGCTCGTCGTCATGGCAGTTCTCGCGACCGCCGCACTGCGTCGCATCGAGCGGCTCATCGACGGCGCGGATGATGTCGGCGACGGTCATCTCGCTGGTCGGGCGCGCCAGACAGTAACCTCCGCCCGGACCGCGCACGCTATCGACCAGCCGGTAGCGGCGCAGCTTGCCGAACAATTGTTCCAGATACGACAGGGAGATCTTCTGGCGATCGCTGATACCAGCCAGAGACACCGGGCCGTCGGCGCACCGCAAGGCCAGGTCGATCATCGCCGTCACCGCGAAACGCCCTTTGGTCGTCAGTCGCATGCTACCTCCACCATGAATAGTTGATTAGATTACTGCGATATTGACTATATCGACGACTCGCCGATTAGTCAACTATTTTACTCAGGTATTGAGGGTCGAACCGATCAGCCGTCACCAGGTCGCCATTGACATGCACGCCAGCGTCTTCGAGCTTCTTGAGCAGCAAGTCAAAGCGCCGGTCGGCGTCAACCGCATGGTCAAGCAAGCCATGAATTGCCTTGGCCAGCGGGTCATCCTGATCGCCCGCCAACGCGTACGCCGAAAAGCCCAACTGGCCGGCCATCTGCTCGCGTTTTCGCGCCTGCTCGCTATCGATGATCCGGGCTGGGTTGCCGACTGCCGTCGCGCCGGCCGGGACGTCCTTGACAACCACCGCGTTTGAGCCGACCTTGGCCGCAGCACCGACGGTAATCGGCCCCAGCACCTTGGCGCCAGCGCCGATCACCACGCCGCGCTCAAGCGTCGGGTGGCGCTTGCCCTTGTTCCACGATGTACCGCCCAGCGTCACGCCGTGGTAAAGCGTCACGTCGTCGCCGATCACCGCCGTCTCGCCGATCACCACGCCCATGCCGTGATCGATGAACATCCGACGGCCGACAGTCGCCCCCGGATGGATTTCAATACCGGTGAAAAAACGTGCCAGGTGCGAGACCAGACGACCCAACCAGGGACAGCGATGCGTCCACAACCAATTCCCGAGGCGATGCAGGACGATGGCGTGCACGCCCGGATAACAGGTCAGCACCTCCCAGGTGTTGCGGGCGGCGGGGTCTCGGTCAAATACCGATTGGATGTCTTCGCGCAGACGGCTGAACATGGGAAAAAAGTCCTTGGGCGATGCCCTGGATCCTACAATACCCAACTATTTTGGTCCACTATTTTCCGCACGTTCGGTGATCGCGCCCTGACGCGCTAGCTTCCGCTCAACCGCGTCGAGCAGTCCGCGCAGAATGTTGATCTCGTCGCCCTCCAGTTCGGCACGCCCGAACAGCCGCCGCAGCTTGGCCAACAGTCGCCGCGGCCGCTGCGGATCGAGGAAACCGCTGCTGACCATCACCCGTTCGAGGTGCTGGTAGAAGCGTTCGACGTCCTGATGCGGCGCCAGCGGCGAGGCAAAGGCAACTGCCCGGGTGACCACCGGCGGCTGACCGTCGAAGGCCGCCAGGCGCAGTTCGTAACACAGCAGCTGCACCGCCGAAGCGAGATTCAGCGAGCTGTAGTCGGGATTGGCCGGGATGAAGACCGTTCGCTGACAACGCTGCACTTCGGCGTTCGACAGTCCCGCCGTCTCGTTGCCGAACAGCAGGGCGACTTCAGCCTCGCCGGCGTGGGCGACAATTTCGGTCGCCGCTGCGCGCGCCGGCAGAGCGGACGGCCCGAGGTTGCGGTGCCGCGCCGACAGTGCGTAGACATGGATCGCCCCGGCCAGCGCCTCGTCGAGACTGCCACACACCAGCGCCTGCGCGAGAATGTCGTCAGCGTCGGCAGCCCGGGCCACCGCCTGCGGGTCTGGAAAACACTTCGGATTGACCAGCACCAGACGCGACAAACCCATGGTCTTCATCGCCCGCGCGGCCGCACCGATATTGCCGGGATGGCTGGGACGTGACAAGACGACGCGAATGCGATCGAGCGGCGCTGCGGAAGAATGCGACCCGGCAGGCGTGTTCATATTAGAATCGGGGTCCCCCACCACAGCAAGCGGGCGACATCAGTCGCCCGTCGCGTTATTCAAGGCCATGCATCCAGCTCTCAACATCATCATCAAGGCGGCGCGTCGCGCCAGCCAGATCATCAACCGTGCCTCGCTGGATCTGGAGCATCTGCAGATCACTACCAAGCGCCAGAGCGATTTCGTCACCGAAGTGGACAAGGCCGCCGAGGCGGCGATCATCGACATCCTGCGCGAGGCTTATCCCGACTACGGCATTTTAGCAGAAGAGTCGGGACAGACCGCCGGTCAGGACGGCGGCAGCGAGTACCAGTGGATCATCGACCCGCTCGACGGCACGACGAACTTCATCCACGGCTTCCCGCAATACGCGATTTCGATTGCCCTCGCACACCGCGGGCAAGTCACACAGTCGGTAGTCTACGATCCTGTCCGAAACGAGATGTTCACCGCCAGCAAGGGCGGCGGCGCCTTCCTCAACGAAAGGCGCATCCGCGTCAGCAAGTGCCTGAAACTGGAGAGCGCCCTGATCGGCACCGGCTTCCCCTATCGCGTGTATGACCATATCGACGCCTACCTGCGAATCTTCAAGGAGCTGGCACAGAAGACCGCCGGCATGCGCCGCCCGGGGGCTGCGGCGCTCGACCTGGCGTACGTCGCCTGTGGGCGCTTCGACGGATTCTGGGAATTTGGCCTGTCGCCCTGGGATATGGCCGGCGGCGCGCTGCTGATCTCGGAAGCGGGTGGCCTGGTCAGCGACCTCGCCGGCAACGAGACCTACCTGCAATCGGGCAACCTGGTCGCCGGCACGCCGAAAATCTTCGCGCAACTGCTGCAGGTGATCGACAGCCACCGGACGCCGGGGCTGGAGGCCTGAGCCCACAGCCCGACCGCAGTTAGAAGCAACGGCGAGCAACTGAGGAATCGGGCAGGCGATCGCAAGCCCTGCGAGAGGAAAGGCACCCGGATGTCTCTCACTCTGCACAAAGCCAAGCCCGACAAGCTCGCCACCGACATCTGGAGGTCGTCCGAGCGACTCAGGGCAGTGGCCAGGGCCTGATCGGCCTGCGCGACGTACAGAGCATGAGCAAGCTCGACGAATGGCGCTCGCACGGCCTGGACCCGCACCAGATGCTGGTGCTGCCGCAAGCGCTGATGGGCATCCCCGCCGGCGCACTGCTGGTCGCCAACGGTGGCATCCCCACACAGGCCGAGAGCGGTCGCGGCAAGAAAGTCGTCGCCGACATGGACTCGTCGCTGGTCGCGCTGGACAGCAAGGACGGGCAACTCCTCGGGCAATAGCGCCTGGCCGATGCCCGCCCGAGTATCTGTCATCTGGCATGGGACAGGGTCTCGGCACAGGTCGGCATTGCCCTGCAGGCCGAGCACGACGATCCGGCGGCACCGCTTGGTTCGATGTCAGCGGAGCGTTCCTGGGGCTGCAGCGGTAGCCCGATGTCTGCCCGCTGGCACTGGACAAGGGCCAGGTCTGGGCCGCAGGCGCAGACCGGGTGAGCACCCAGGCATCGCAGGAAGGCGGTGCCCGGTCAAGGGTCAGCTCTGGCGCATCAGGTAGCTGGCGGTTCGACAATCACTGGCATGTCCTCTCCGGTCAAGCCTGAGGCGCAGGAGTGGCTGCCGTCCTGCTGCGGTGCGCCGCGACAGCAGTCTCCCAGTGGCGTCGCCAGAAGCGCATGGCCGCTCGCTTGTCGAATCAGCCGAGCCAGCGACGACTTCTACTCGGGACTAGCCGCCGTCGCGTCGACGGCCGTTTCTCGTTCCCGCGCGCAAACGGCGCCGACGACGCGACCAAAACTGGCGACACCAGGGCTCTTGAGGAAGACGCATTGCTTGCCCGTACGCTTGCATTGTTCCTTCACCCGCCAATAGGCGTTGTGGCTGATACAGCCAGCCTGGCAGACGACGAGGTCGGCGGCGGCAAGGGCAGCGTCGATGCGGTGCAGGCTCTCCTCGAGCCCCCCGTCGTGATGAAGGAAATTGCCGCCGCGCTGCTCGACGACCTTGCGTAGGCCTCGATCGAGCCTGAGCGGCCACCAACGCACAGGATGCGCAACCCGGAGAGCGTCGGCTGCCTCCGGTTCGCCACGGCATCCTGCTGGTCGGCGCCGCCTTCGCCAACCGCAAGCAGGTACTCGATGGTCGACTCGGCATGGCAGGCGAGCCTGTGGAGTCTTTCGACTTCACCCTCCAACTCGACTGCCTTGGCCCGCAGCGCCGCAGATCGCGCATCGGCGTCCCTGGCACGGCGCGCGAGCATCTGACGGTCCTTGAGATCTGGCAAACTCTGGCGCAGAGTGTCGAGCTGGCCTGTCAGTACCGCCACCAGACCATCTTTGCCACCCAGGTCGGCACGCAGCCTGGCAATCTGCTCGCCGAGCAGATGCAGTTCGCGGGATTTCTCCGCGCGTTGCGTTTCCGTTTCGGAGCGAGCTTCCAGGAGTTGCCGGCGTAGCGCGGCGTTCTCTGTTCCGAGCAGCTGGAGCCTGGACAGATCGGCACGGGTGCTGCTGCCAACCTGGTGCTGAATCATGTGAATATCGCGAAATATCTGCTGTTCCAGCGTGCTGTCACACGATGGGTGCGTCCAACTGGCCCAAAGCGCGCCGGGGATATCAGTGCCGGTAGCGCAGAATTCTCGCCACAGCGCATGCAGTTCTTGTGCACCCCTGGAGCAGGACAGCTTACGGACCTGCGCTTGAAAACGCTTTTCCAGTTGTTTGTGCAACAAGGACGACAATTGCGTTCGTGTTTCGCATTCACCGACGGTCGTCGTGTGCAAGACGAAATCAGTCGTCTCGCGTGCAACACTCATCACTCGGGAGACGAGCGCGCGCAGCTCATCGACCTCGAAACAAACGCCGATCAACGGGCAATGGAACTTCGGCGATAGCTCCCATAGCTTCCGCCGTCGTGACCCTCGCGGCAGGGTCATTCCCTCGACAGCCGGGGGTGGCGCGTGCGGTGGCTTGGCAAGAGCCCGTTGGGGAAGTTGCGCGGCGGTGTCAAACGCTTCTCCGGCAAGGTGGAAGAGGCTATCGGGCATGTTTGCTTTCCTCGGCGAGAGCCCCGTTGCTGGCCGGCTGTGCGCCAGGCCAGACCAGAGCAGGCTGGCAATGTTGGAGGCCAGGAGACGGTCAACAGCTGTCCACGGCGCGCTCGTTGGTGCAGTCGGTTTTCTCCTGATACAAGAACAGTTGCGTCGTGACCTTGCCCTTTCCAGAACTGCGCCGATCCGAAACAGGGCAAACATTCGGCACCTCGCGAGCAGCGCCCAGCCAGATACTTGCGCGTTCGCAGAGGTTTCGCGTATCGCCATCAATCGCCGCCATGTCGTCCTGGCATTCGAGCAGGCGCGCGGCATTGAGAGCGGAATGCGGGCATCCGGTTTCCGCGTGGATCAGAAGGTGGCTCAGCGCGCCGGCCCAGAACTCGGTGGACGGCATGACAACTCCAGCGCGTTTCAAGGGAGAATACCGACCATGAACAACCAGACCAGGAGGCCGGCCAGGAAAGTATTGACAAGCAGCCCGTCCATAAACTCGCTCCGGTTGTTTAATTGCTTCTCATCATAGACACAGCTGGCCTTGTTCGCAATGGGAATCATTCGCAATAACGGCCATAAGCTTCGCCTTTTATCGCCAAAAGCTTTTCCCCGGTCGCCGACAGTTCGCTTTCAGGTTGTCGTTTCGCTGGCGCGATTCCGCAAGCGCCTGGGGTTACGGTGGCGGCGAGCTTGCACGTCGGAAGAGAACTCGCCCGGACTGCCAGCCTGACCTTGCGGAGCACAGCCGAGACGGTGCGGCACGAGAAGCGGCGCGGCAGGCCGCATCTTCCTGGCGGCGGTCGGCCTGATGAGGAAAGTTTCACCAGAACATTCCAATGCGAATGCTTCTCATCTACAATAACAACCAGTTCCTTTGGGTTTGGGCAGTGCTTGAGCAGCCCTGATCAGGGTCGTATTGCGCGAGACACGGTAAATTTGTTCTCGTGCCGGGATCAAGGTGATACGTGGCCTGTAGAATTTTTGGTCATGCGCAGGTAGTCGAAGACCAATCGGATGTTGCGGTTGAGGTGGCGCATTTTTTCGGAAATGCTGGTTTTGCCGTCGGAGAAGTGGTGCAGGATTCCGACGGCAAAGCGGCGCAGGCGTGACATGTTCTCGGGTCCGTAACCAGTCCGAATACGGCTACGGTCCTCGTCGTAGTTCCAGTCGATGACGTAGTGACAGCGGTTCTCTATCGACCAATGGCCGCGATTGATGGCGAGGATTTGCTGTGGGCTGGCCTGTTCTGGAGGGCGACTGGTGATCCCGAGAGCGATTTCGTGCGTCCGCTTGCCGCTCTTCTTGTGCAGCACTTCGCGCTCGATCAAGAACACCTGGCCGACATACGGGAAGTCGAGATAGGCGTTGAGGGCATTGCTGCACCAAATACGCCGAGTCTCGATCCGACCATGGTCAGGTGGCGAAACCGCCACGAAGTCTGCCCCCTTCCGATCCTGGAAGAGGAGCGCGATATCGGCTTGCAGTGTTGGCTGATTGCCTTTGACCGTGAAGTGATAGTGCGCCTTGCGCTCCACCAGGTAGGTCGCCAGCTTGCGCTGTGTCAGTAGCGCGTCGGCGGTGATGTCCTTGCCCTGAATATCGATCGCATCGAGCAGGGGTATGAACATCCCGATTTCATTGGTCTGCTTGAGCTCGTCCCCGCCATTTACGGGCAAGGTGCCGACTTTTTTTGGGTGTGACACACGCCGGTCTGATGCCCGACCACGCTCATGATGTGTGCTTGCTGACCGTGCTCGTCATGGGCATTGCGCATGGTCTTGCCGTCGACCGCCAGACTGGGGTCGTCTTGAGCATAGGCCTTGTTCCACTGCTGACACGCTTGATCGAGCGCCATGGGATCGACACGGATCAGGACGTCACGAATGATGAACTCGCTGGGTACGCGGTAAACGCCCTTCTCGCGACGACAGCGGAAACGCTCGCGTGCTTTCGGTGTGAGGTCTTTGGCCCACCCGGCGATGGCTTTGTAGCCCCGCATTCCGCACAAGACCGCCGCCGTGGCGATGGCCAGAACGGCAGGAAGGGGGTGACGCCTTCCTTGCGCGCGCCGCGGGTAGGCGATGCCGGCAAAGAAATCGGGAAGCGTGCGCATCTGTTCGGCGGTGAGCATCATCCTGGGCGCTCCTGTGCGATAGCGGGGGTTGAGTATCGAGCGGGAAAGTTGGCCGCGAGCGTCCGCCTGCAAGGGGCGAACAAAGACAACTTTGGGCGACGTCGGGTGGGCGCTGTAGCCTTCTCGGGTGCGGCGAAAGCCTTGCGTCAGCCCCAGAGGCGTCCAGTTCGCGGCGCGATAGACGGTCCCCTGGAAGCGCGAGGGGTCCACAAAGGTCTCCAGCAGTAACAGCGGCTTCCCGAAATGCGCCTGCCAATCCTCGGCGACCCGTCGCTCGCACAGCGAGAGCACCTTGGAGCCGAGATTGGGGTAATGCCAATCGGGAAGGATCAGAAAGCGACTGTTGTTGGCGACCAGGCCCAAGCGATCGTACTGATGCCGATAGTCCCAGCCGATCCAGCGGTCACGAACGCCGCATTTCCAGGCCGCCGCAGAGAAACTCAGCAGGGCCGTCCACTTTTCGCCGTAGGTGGCCACGTACCAAAGCGTGTGCCCGATCTTCGCCAGGTCGCCCAGGTAGTGATGCTCTGCCATCAACTCCCGATAGCGAGCCTCTTCGCTCTTGCCCACCAAGCGAACACGCAATGCACCAAGAACGCTTTCCATGCGCCATTTATACGGACTTCCGGCGCAGATGTCCAGGGGGAAGAACTAACTGCTTGATTGCCCGTGCGTTGCCTGAGAGGACAAATCCACCCTGTTGCGCGAGACTGGCGCTCATTCTTTTATTTGGAAGAAACATGTACATTGCCAGGCACACATTCGGAGCCGCGCACAGCGCGTTGCTCATCGCTGTTCTTTTCGCGCAAGTTTCGGCAGCGCAAGCGGCCGCAGCGCATGACCCGGCGGTGTTCGGGGGGACAGAAGAACCCCGGGAAGGCGACGGCGGACCAGCGCGCGAGGCCACCGCCGCCGAGAGAGCAGACCGCGTCGCGCCAAACTGGTCGGAAAGCACCCTCAGCGGCGATTGGGGCGGCGCACGTCAGCGCCTGTACGACGCCGGCATTGAGCTCGAACTCCTCTATACGGCTGACTACCTGCGCAACAACAGCGGTGGGTTAAAACGCGGTGGCGGCTACATGGGCCACGTCGACGTGATCCTGCAGCTTGACGGCGAGAGGCTGCTCGGCTGGCAGGGCGGATCGGCCTACCTGCAGCTGATCAGCAACAGCGGCAAGCGCGTTAACCTGAACTATGTCGGCAGCCTGATGGGCGTGGACAACATCGAAGCGCCGGTCAACCGCAGCGGCATTTTCCGGGCCTGGCTGCAGCAATCCTTCCTTGACGACAAGGCTTCGCTGCGGCTTGGCCTCTACCCTATCGACTCCGAGTTCTACGTCACCAATTCCTCAGGCGTCTTTCTCCATCCGTCATTCGGGATGGCTGCCGAAGCGGGCGATTTCGGCACCCTGGCCGGACCGTCGATCTATCCGACCAGCAGCTGGGGGGCGCGCCTGCGCGTTGATCCCGACCCCGCCTGGTACGCGATGCTGGCCGTCACACGTGCGCTGCCGAGCGATCGCGCAGCGACCGCTGGCCCTAACATCAGCTGGCAACAGGGCATCGGTAGCATGGTCATCGGCGAAGTCGGTCTGCGTCCGATAGAACTCGGCGTGTTCGGCGAGACAGCGCCGGCGACCACCGTGGGCGATGCCGCGGATGACTTTCAAAGCACCAGCAAGCTGGCGCTTGGTGCCTGGCGTTTTGCCCCGCAGTTCCCGGAACTGGTGGCCGTCGATGCGGCCGGCGATGCGCAGACGACGACGCACTGGGGCGCCTATGTTCTTGGCGAACAGACCCTCTATCGGGTGCCCGGTTCCAAGCGCAACCTGACCGGCTTCATTCGCTACGGCATCACGGACGGCAAGACCAACAACATCGATTATTCGGTCAGTGCCGGTATTGCCTGGCAGGGGGTGTTCGCCGGCCGCGAAGACGACGTGTTCGGCATCGCCGCGACGCGCGCGCACGTCGGTCCGCAAGGCCGCGAACTGTTGACCGCCGATCTTGGCTCAGCGCTGTCGTCGACCGCTGAAACCGTTGTCGAAATAAGCTACCAGGCGCAGCTCGCCCGCGGCGTGATCGTGCAGCCAGTGGTCCAGCGCATCTTCAATCCGGGTCTTTCGCTGCCAGACTCCACAGTCGCCGGCGCACGGCTGCAGCTGGCATTTTGAACACCAACACCACGACGCCGGGATAGGGCGTTTTTCTGCCATTTGATGGTCATGGACATTCAGCGGCAGTTAACCGAGTTTCGAGTGCAGGCGGGCGCCGTTGTCGAGGCCGACGACGCAAGCAGCGCTCCATGACGGCCTTGTTCAAGTAGTTGGCCTGGCGGGCCACACTGGCCTGCAGATGGTGCCGGGCGAGCAAGATGCGGTGGGCGTCGCTGGCGTACTGGCTGCCCCGATCCGAATGCACCACCGAACGCCGGGCTCGACTCCTGCAGGCAGCAGGCAACGAGGCACGCCGTCGTGCCCCGCAGCCCTCTTCAGTCGATTCGGTGCTGGCGCCTCGTCAGCCGGCAATCACCGACAGAGCATCGTGATAGTCGTACTTGAGGTCTTCGGCAACCTCACGGCAAGTGACCTTGCCGAAGGCGACGTTCAAGCCGTTGCGCAGGTGCTCGTTATCCTGCAGCGCTTGCCGCCAGCCCTTGTCGGCGATCTGCAACGCGAAGGGTAGCGTCGCATTGTTGAGCGCGTAGGTCGAGGTCCGTGGCACGCCACCCGGCATGTTGGCGACACAATAGTGAACGACGTTGCCGACCATGTAGGTCGGGTCAGCGTGCGTCGTCGCCCTGGCCGTTTCGCAACAACCTCCCTGGTCGATGGCGACGTCGACGATCACCGAACCGGGCTTCATCTCGTCGACCAACTGCCGGGTAATCAGCTTCGGTGCTGCCGCACCGGGAATAAGGACGCCGCCGATCACCAGGTCAGCGCGCAGCACGTGCTGCTCGACGTTGTCGCGGTTCGAGAAAACGGTGATCACGCGCGCGCCGAGCAGTCGATCCATGCGTCGCAGCACGTCGAGATTGCGGTCGATGACCACCACCTGCGCGCCGGTACCAACGGCGATCTGGGCAGCGTTCGAGCCGACCACACCACCGCCGAGAATGACGATCTTCGCCGACGGAACTCCGGCAACGCCGCCGAGCAGGATGCCCATGCCGCCATGCGCTTTCTCGAGACAATAGGCGCCGGCCTGGATCGACAAACGACCGGCTACTTCTGACATCGGCGCCAGCAGCGGCAAGCCGCCGCCGGGCTGCGTGACTGTTTCATAGGCGATACAGACCGCGCCGCTGTTGACCAGGTCGGCGCATTGAGCGGGGTCTGGTGCCAGGTGCAGGTAGGTATAGAGGATCTGCCCCTCGCGCAGCATCGCGCGCTCGCCGGCCTGCGGCTCCTTGACCTTGATGATCATTTCGGCGTTGGCAAAGATCTCGGCGGCGCTTGCGGCGATCGTCGCGCCAGCCTTTTCGTAGACTTCGTCGGCGGCACCGATGCCGCTGCCGGCCCCGGTTTCGACGGTTACCGGATGACCGTGCGCGACCATCTCCCGAACCGACGATGGGGTCAGACCAACACGGTATTCGTGATTCTTGATTTCCTTGGGTACGCCAATGTGCATCGCTGTCTCCTCAATGTGGTTTCGGGGTCGCCAATCTTATGCCAAATCCGGATCCAAGGCGCTTCTTTCGCGCGCCTTGCTGCGCGCCGTCCGCGTCCGGCAACGCGCTCGGCCAAGCCGCTATCGCCACTGCTCGCTTGCGTATAAACTGCCAGTCACGCCAGCGCTCCGCTGCGCGGCCGTCGCGGCCGCAGCCCTCAAGAAGCCGCGGCAAAACGACCGCCGCACGCGCGGCACCATTCCTGGCGAGACCACCACCGTGCCCCACCTGCCACTTCACCATGATTATTGCCGACGATAACGCCAGATGATCGCTCGGGGTTCAGGCCGCTGCGACCGCTCGCCATCCGAAACCGGCGCCAGTCCCGGACTGCCGGCAGCCGCGGCGACAATCGCTGACGATCTGGCGGGCTTTCGGCGCGAGATGCTGCGCTTCGCCGTATTGCAATTACGCGACCAGGCGAGCGCCGAGGACGCCGTCCAGGAAGCGATGCTCGCCGCACTCCAGGGTGCCGATCGTTTTGCCGAACGGGCGAAGCTCAAGACCTGGGTGTTCTCGATTCTCCGCAACAAGATTGTCGACATCATCCGCCGACGCGTTCGCGAGCCGATCTACGAGCACCCCGAGGACGAAATCGACGACGCCGATTTCGATTCACTGTTCAAAGGCAACGGTCACTGGCAAAGCGACGCGCGCCCTTCGGACTGGGGAAACCCGGAAAAGAGTCTTGAAAACCGGAATTTCTGGGCGGTTTTTGACGCCTGCCTGAACCGCCTGCCGCCGGCCACGGGCCGCGTCTTCATGATGCGCGAAATGCTCGGCCTGGAGACCAGCGAAATCTGCGAGGAACTGTCGATGACCAGCAACAATTGCTGGGTGGTGCTGCACCGTGCGCGCATGGCGCTGCGCGTGTGTCTCGATCAACAATGGTTCAGCAGTGGCCAGCGCCGCTGATCAACTGCCGACGATGCCGCCGTCGCGGCGCCTGATGACCAGCGTCGCCGAGCGCGGACGCCCGCCGGTGACGTCGGGAAACTGGCTGGCTGGCCATCGTGATCCGGCCAGGGGTGTCGCCGGCTCGGATCCGCCAGCGACCTCACCGGGATGCTGGACATTGACGAACAGCTTGCGGGCGTATGGCGTGGCGCTGATGCCGGTGATTTCACAGCCCTTCGGCCCGCTCGGGAAACGCCTGATTTCGCCGCTACGCACGTCGCCGACGAGCATCTGGTTGTTGCCGAATCTCGCGTTGTCGCCACGGTTCAGGGCGCTGCCCGAGACGTCGGTCTGAATCCACAAGCGCCCGTCGCGATCGAACCACTGGCCGTCCGGACTAGCGAACGCGTCCCCCCTGATAGTCCCCTGCTTGTTCATGTCTGCTTGCTGCGGGTCGCCGCAGAGTACGAAGACACGTCCCAGGCGAAGCGGCCGGCAGCGGCGTCGCCACTGCGCGGATCGACGGCGATCCATTCCGGGCGGTCCCTTTTTGGTCGCGCCGACGACATCGGTGGCCTGCCGAGTGCGAATCAGCACGTCGGCCTGATCGGCAAAGCCGCTGCTGGCGCTCAAACCGTTCTGACCATGGACCACAGTGCCAGCCAGTGCCCCTCGCCGTCGGCGTCGAAGCTCGCCACGTAGAGCGTCCCGACGTCGAGCAGCGCGCCTCTGGCGGCCGAATTCGTGGCGTCAAACGATCGCGCGAGACAAACTTGTAGATGTAGTCGAAGGCTTGGTCGTCACTCATGTAGACCACCACGCGGCCATCACTGGCCAACGCGACGGTCACACCTTCGTGCTTGAAACGACCCAGCGTGGTGCGCTTGACGGGTGCCTGTGTCGGCTGCCACGGATCGATTTCGACGACCCAGCCAAAACGATTGGGCTCGTTGGGCACAGTCGCCACGTCGAAACGGCTGTCGTGTTCGTGCTGTTGTTGCTGGTCGGTTCGTCGGCGATTGGCATGCTTCGTTCCCAGGGCTTGGCGAAGGCCGCCATTATCGCCCCTGCGCAGCGTCCGACCGGCGCTTGCGTGGAAGCATTCGGCAGCTGCTACTACGCCGTCCGGTGCCGTTCCACGTACTCGCGCAAGGCTTCGTCCATGCGCGTTTGCCAGCCTTCGCCAGTCGCCTTGAAGTATTCCAGAACCTCGCGACTGTAGCGCAAGGTTACCGCGACCTTGGTCGGTCTCTTTTGTGGTCCGCGACGACCTGGCAGACGAGCTTCGGCCTTGGCCCGAAACACCGCCGCTGGATCGTTTGCGTCGAAGCGGCACTCGGCAGCGCGCGCGCGCTCGGCGACCACCGCAGCAGCCGCTGGCAAGCGCTCCTCGCGGGACGCCAAAGGCATTGATGTGCTTTCTCTTGTCATTCGTTTCACCGTAAATGAAGTGGCCGTGAGCGAAGGCGTGCCGAGCGAGCCGCTCGGGCGTGCGGCGTAGCGATTTGCCAGCACCCCTTGCCCCCTGGTAGATCTCGCCTAGCGGTTTTTAAGCGCTGCGGCCGGCGCGATCACGTCGCGAATCGTCGCTTGCAGCTCGGCGAAGTCGAGACAGGAAAGCAGCATCAGGCCGGCGCGCAGGAGCTGCCCCTTGCCGATGTCGACACCCGCGCTCGCCAGACGCTTCTTGAGCTGCGCGAGCTGGCGGTATTCGCTCTTCGGAATCCGGACGCTGCGACGAACGGTCTTCGCCGCCTTGCGCGCTTTCCTGGTCTTCCGGGCGGGTGGCTCCGCGGCCGTCGCGGCAAGCCTCCGAAGCCGGAGTTGCTCGGCGGCGGCGAGAATCGCTTCGGCGCTGGACGATGTAGCTGGCAGTAACATTCATGGCTCCCTGGCAAGATGCGGAAAAGCAGCCAGCAAGTCACGCCGCGCGATCGGGCCGGGCGCTGCGTCTCGGTTGCTGGATGCCTTGGCAAAGACCGGCGAATGATGCGTCGATTGTGTGACGAATTGATGACAGCGCCGCGCGCCGCCGCGGTCGGCGAGCAAGCCAGGAAGGGCTTAGTTTGGCCGCCGAGCGCGGTGTCGATACCGCAACACGCGTCAGTCGGCGAGTGCTGCGGCGAGCGTTTTGGCGTTCTGCCGCATCATCCCGAGATAGCTGTCCGCCGCTGTGCCAGGCGGGGACAGCGAGTCCGAATACAGCGTACCGCCAATCACCGCGCCCGATTCCTGCCGGATCCGTTCGAGTAGACGGGGATCGCTGACGTTTTCAATGAACATCGCCCTGATCTTTTCCTGGCGGATCTGCCGGATCGTCGCGGCCACCGCCGCCGCCGAAGGCTGGGCGTCGGTACTGACACCGACCGGGGCAATGAAAGCGATTCCGTAGGCGCGAGCAAAGTAGGCGAACGCGTCGTGCGAACTGACGACCTTGCGCCGTTCGACTGGAAGCGCAGCAAAGGTCGCGCGCAAATCACGGTCGAGGGCGTTGATCTCGGCTTGCAGCCTGGCGGCGTTGGCCTGATACGCCGCCTTGTTCGCCGGATCGACGGCGCCCAGTGCCGCGGCGATGTTATTCACATAATGGCGGGCGTTGGCCAGATCCTGCCAGGCGTGCGGATCGACGTCGGCGACGTGATCATCCCGTGCACGCGGGCCGAGATCGCTCGCCGTCCGACGCAAGGGCTTGACGCCATCGCTGGCGACCACCAGCCGGCCGCGATAGCCCGAAGACCGAATCAGGCGGTCGATCCAGCCCTCGAAGCCCAGCCCGTTGACCACCACCAGACTGGCGCGGGCGATGGTCTTGACGTCGGCCGGCGTCGGTTGGTAAACGTGCGCATCACCGCCGGGGCCGACGAGGGCGTAAACCTGCACGTACTCGCCACCGATACGCCGCGTCAGGTCGGCAAGAATGCTGAAGCTGGCGACCACCGGCAGTGGCTCGGCCGCCACCGCCTGACCGAGGCAGACGATGCCCAACAGCACACCCGCCAGCACGCGGCAGAGCGCGCTCACAACGGCCTTGCCGCTCGCCCGCCAGGTCTCCCTATTCATTTCCTCGTGCCCTCAACGTTCAAAATGCCAGCCCGACCGCCAGCGGCTGGCCAAGGGCCCGAGCGTGCCGAGCGCCAGCGACAAGGCGTACAAGCCACCGAGCGTCAAGACAATCGCCGGTCCGGCCGGCAGATTCATGTAATACGACAGCAGCAGACCGACGAAGGAGCCAGCGATGGCAATCAACACGGCGATCAGCAGCAGTGGGCCAATGTTGCACACCCACAGGCGCGCCGCGGCCGCGGGCAGGATCATGATGCCGACCGCCATCAGCGTGCCGAGGGCGTGGAAACCGGCGACCAGATTGAGCACCAGGAGGACCATGAAGCCGTAATGCGCTAGTGGCCCGAGGCGGCTGACACGCGCCAGGAAAGCCGGATCGCAGCCTTCGAGGACGAACAGGCGCAAGCCGAGAGCGAGCGCCACCACCGACAGCGAGGTAAACGCCGCGAGCAACAACAGCGTCGCGTCGTCGAGCGCCAGCACGCTGCCGAACAGGACGTGCAGCAGGTCTACGCTGCTGCCCCGCAAGGAGATGATCAGCACCCCGGCGGAGAGCGAAATCAGATAGAAGGTGGCCAGGCTGGCGTCTTCCTTGATCACCGAATTGCGCGCCACGCCGCCGGACAGCACGGCAACACTCAACCCGGCCACCAGCCCGCCGATCGTCATCGCCGGCAGTGACAGCCCGGCGATCAGATAGCCGACGGCAGCACCCGGCAGGATCGCGTGCGACATCGCGTCGCCGGCCAGGCTCATCCGGCGCAACATCAGGAAGACGCCGACCGGCGTCGCCCCGAGCGACAAAGCCAGGCAGCCAGCCAGCGCCCGGCGCATGAAACCGAACTCGACAAACGGCGACAGCAGCGGCACATTGGCAAGTAATTCGCTCATCCGGATTCCTGGTTGGCGTGGCAGATCGCGGCGTGCGCTTCGTCGCCGCCCCCTTCGGCGATCTGCCGGGCGCGCAACAGATTTTCGTCGCTCAATACGCTGGCCGAGTCGCCACGGGCGATGATCTCGCGGGCCAGCAGCAGCGTCTCGGGGTACTCCTGCCGGACGTGCTCGAGATCGTGCAGGACGGCGATCACCGTCCGCCCTTCGTCGTGCCAATGCCGTACCAGCGCAGCCAGGTCGCGAACGCTGGCCGCGTCGATCGCCCCGTAAGGCTCATCAAGCAGCACCAGCGGCGCGTCCTGCAAAACCACCCGGGCAAAGTGTGCGCGCTGCAACTGGCCACCCGACAGCGCACCGATCGGACGGCTCTCGAGGCCATGCAAGCCGACCAGATCGATGGCTGCGTCGATGCGCCGACGCAGCGCGCGGTGCACACTGCCAAAGGCACCGATCTCGTGCCACAAGCCCATCGCCACGAAGTCGTGGACGACCATCGGGAAGCTGCTGTCGAGCGTCAATTGCTGCGTCAGGTAAGCGATTTGCCGACGCTGCACCCCGAGCAGCTCGAGGCTACCTTGCAGCGGCCGCAATTCACCGCTGATCCCCTTGAGCAGCGTCGATTTGCCGGCGCCATTGGGACCCACGATGGCCAGCAGGCTGCCGGCGGCAATTTCGCCGTGCAAGTGGTGTACCGCCGGATGACGGTTGTAGCCCAGCGTCAGGTTGGCGAAGCGCACGATAGCCCGGGACGTTGACGACGAAGGGCTCATCGATAGACGCGAATTCAAACGATCGCCCAGAGAACGCTGGTCCACAGGATGAGCAGCGCAGCGAGCGCCCAGAACAGGCGCGACGCGGCGCTGACGCAGAGAACCGGGTTGGCTACGGTGGCACTGGGCGACGAGCGCCGACGTGCAGGCGATGGCATGGGCAAGGTTGGGGGCTACCGTGGAAGTCGCGTCCGCGCGTCACGAACGCACTGTGTTCGCTCGGCTGAGGCGTCGAAGCCGTGGGACGGTGATCACTGTCATGATCGGGGCGATGTTTCGATAAGTCATGACCGTTTCGCCGGGGCACGATCAGCGTTGGCACGAGCGGCGAATGTTGCCTCGTTCGCCGTGCAATTGCAACAGCGGCAATGGCGTCGCGCCAAGCGCCGAGCAGCGGCTGCTGGCGCCGCCCTTCGACATTTGGCCGCGGCCTGGTCGACGCCCCGGAAGCTCGTTTGCAGCCAACGCTACGAGGTTCGGGCCGCGGGCCTTGAGGATTCGGCAGGCCCGGCATAGATCTCGCGAGCCATTCCCCGCCCACGCCGCGCGTCCCTTGCCGCCAAAGCTTCTCAAGTCATCGCCAGGATCACGCGTGACAGCATGCCGCCGGCGACATTGCGCGCCTTGAAGCCATTTTGCAGAAGAACTCGCGTCGCGTAGTAAGCGCGCTGGCCGGAGCGGCAGATGACCAGGATCTCGCGGTCGCGCGGGAGTTCGCCAAGACGCGCCCGCAGTTGCCCCATCGGGATGTTGTGCGCCCCGGGAACGTTCTCGACGGCGAGTTCGGCGGCCTCGCGGACGTCGAGCAGGAAGGCATCCTCGGCGGCATCCCAGTGGCTCAGCGGCATGTCGCCGCGGAGGATGTCGGCGGCGACCATGCCGGCGAAGTTCACCGGGTCCTTGGCGCTGCCGAACTGCGGCGCGTAGCACAGCTCGGCTTCCTCGAGGTCATAGATCGTTGCGCCCATCTGCAGCGCCATCGCGAGCGCGCTGATCCGCTTGTCCACGCCATCCTCGCCGACCGCCTGCGCGCCGAGGAAACGTCCGTCGGATTTCCGGAAGAGGACTTTCATCGCGATCGGCCGCGCACCCGGGTAGTAGCCGGCGTGCGAATTCGGGTACAGGTAGATCTTCTCGTAATCACTGTCGCCGAGCCGCTTGAGCGACTTCTCGCTGGCGCCGACCCAGGCCGCCGCCGCGCCGAAGAGACCGATGATCGACGTGCCCTGCGTGCCGCGGAAGCGCGAGTCGCGTCCGGCAATCACGTCGGCGGCGATGCGACCCTGCCGGTTTGCCGGCCCGGCGAGCGCGATGAGGCTCCACTCGCCGGTGACGAAATCGCGAACTTCGACGGCGTCGCCGACGGCGAAGATATCCGGCTTGCTGGTACGCATCTGTTCGTCGACGCGGATCCCGCCGCGTTCGCCAATTTCGAGGCCGGCGCCCTTGGCCAACGCCGTGTCCGGACGCACGCCAAGCGCCAGAATAACGATGTCGGCGGGATGCGTCCTGCCCGCTTGGGTGAGCACCTCGAGCGAACCGTTGGCGGCCTGCTGGAAGCCGGCGACACCGTCGTTGAGCGCCAGGCGGATACCGTGATGCTCGACGAAACCCTCGACGATGCGCGCCATTTCCTGATCGAGCGGCGCCAGGACCTGATCGAGCATCTCGATCAGGGTGACGTCGAAGCCGCGATGGACCAGATTCTCGGCCGTTTCGAGTCCGATGAAGCCGCCGCCGATGACCACCGCGCGCGTCTTCGGTCTGACCGTCTGGAAGCCCGAATACTTGTCCATGCCGGTAAGGAATAGCGAGCCGCGTTCGATCCACTCGCGGATCGCCCGCGCATCGGGAACGGTGCGCACCTGGAAGATCCCCGGCAGATCGATTCCGGGCAGCGGCGGGCGCACCGACGGCGCGCCGGGCGATAGCACCAGCTTGTCGTAGGACTCGACTGTCACTTCGCCGCTCGCCACGTCTCGCAATTCGACGGTCTTCTGGTCGGGCGAAATGCTGATCGCCTCGCAACCAGTGCGCGCGTCGACGGCAAAATGTGCGCGGAAAGTGTTCGCGTCCGCGACCATCAGACTGGCTTCCTTCTCGATTACGCCGCCGACGTGGTAGGGCAGCCCGCAGTTGGCGTAGGAAACGTAGGGCCCGCGCTCGACCATGATGATTTCCGCATTCTCGTCCAAGCGCCGCAGCCGGGCTGCACACGATGCACCGCCAGCGACGCCGCCAACGATGACGACTTTCGTCCTGCTACTCTTGTCTTTAGCTTCCACCTTGATCTCCTTGGGATTCATTCATCTTCTTCAGGCGGCGGCACATCTGGCGTGCCGTTGCCAGCATTATCGCCAGGCCCACAACCGCCCCGATCAGCACCATGACCACCACCGCCGGGTCATTGAGGCTCTCGACGGCGACCACCAATGCCGCCGACGTGTTTCGTTCGCCGCTGGCAAGCGCCAGGACATTTCGCGTGCGCGGATTCTCGCCACCCAGGACGTAGCCCAGCAGCGCCACGGCCAGTACGAACAGTCCGTAGGTGCCGATCGCAAAACTGCCGATCGTATCGACCAGGGCGCCGATGTTCAGCCCCACCAACAGCACCAGCAGCACCATGAAGGCGACGCTCGACAGCTTGCGCAGGAAAGGCAGGAGACGTCCGCTGGCCCTCGCCCACCAACCACCGAGCACGAAGCCGAGCGCCAGGGGCAACAGCATCATGAGCAGCAGCGGCCTGGCAATACTCCAGGGGTCAGCCGACAGTCCCGGGACGACCCAGGGCAACACCACCGGAATGAAGGCGATGCTCCCGATCATCAGCAGGACCATGATCGCCACCGAATACGCGAGGTCTCCGCCGGCGACTTCAGCCAGCTTCGGGATGAACGGTGCGCCGGCGGCACCGCCGAGCAGCAGCAAGCCGATCGCGTGCGCGGGCTGCAGCGGGACGATGCGCGCCAACAGCAGGGCCAGCAGCGGCGCGGCGATGAAATTCACGACCAGCGCGACGACCACCGTGCGCGGATCCTGCAGCGGCGCGACGACATCAGGCAGTCGCTGGCTCATGCCCATCACCAGCATGCTGCTGACAACATAAGTGACGACGGCCAGTTCGCCGACTTTCTCGAGAGTTTCGATCATCGCCAGTCTTCCATTCGCGGTGCCCTCGCCGCTTGCGCGCGCTCGCCAGAGTTCCGAAACAGTTCTCGTCTGGTTCACCGCGATGCGGCTTGCATGTGCCTGGGCGGCCAACGGCACTTGCCATCGGCAGCAGCCAAGCGCGAGCAAACTCCGTCATTCTACATGCTATTGGCACAGAACGATGGCGGCGGTGAGCAACGCCAGCGCTGAAGCATGACTGCGCCAGCCCAGTACTGGCAAGGCGTTGCGGTGGGCAGGCAAAAAAGGTTTCGCACAAGGGAGCTAGACAGCCGGGGGGACTTCTGGCAGGATAGGTGGAGGGTCATTGGTCCACGTTTCAGCCGGAGGTATCGTGGTGGTTGCAACGAGCGAAGGGGAGTGGGTGCACTGCGGTCGCGTATTCAGCGCCGCGGAGATCGCCGAGGTGTGCGGGACGGTGGCGTGGCTGCCGGGATTGGCGCGCAAGGAGTTGGCGGCGACGGTCTGCGAGCACCTGGGGTGGACCACTCTGACAGGGACGGCGAAGATCAGCGCCTGCCTGGAGTTTCTGGAGCGTTTGCAGGCGGCCGGGCTGCTGACACTGCCGGCGATAAGGCCGTCGTCAGCACGCCGTTGCGCGCCGCCCGCGGCACCCGTAGATACGGTCACCGGGGAGCTTCCCGTGCACTGCGCCCTGTCGGCACTCGCACCGGTCTGCCTGGAAGTCGTTCGCGACGCGGCGTTGGTGGCGCAGTGGGATGCGCTGGTGGCGCGCTGGCACCCACTGGGTTTCCAGGGGGCCTTCGGCTACCGCCTGCGCTACTTCATCACGGCGGGCGACCGGCGGCTCGGCAGCGTCCTGCTGGCCGGCGCTGCCCGCGCGGTCGCCGTGCGCGACCGCTGGATCGGCTGGACGGCCCAGGCCCGCCGCGAGAACCTGGCGCGGGTGGTGAACAACAGCCGCTTCCTGATCTTTCCCCACGTCCGGGTGCCGCATCTGGCCAGTCATGTGCTCGGACAACTCGCGCGCCGCGCACGCGCGGACTGGCTCGATCACTGGGGCTTCGAGCCCCTGTTGCTGGAGACTTTCGTCGATCCTCGTCACTATACCGGCACCTGTTACCGCGCGGCCGGTTGGCAGTTGCTCGGGGCAACCAGCGGGCGCGGGCTGGCCCGCCCCGGCCAGTCGTATCGCAGCACGCCCCGCCAGGTGTGGCTCAAACCGCTGAGCGCCGATTGTCGCGACCGGCTGTGTGCCGCCCCTGGGAGCTCCCGGCCATGAGCAAACCCTGCCGTCGCCCGACACGCGCTGCCCTCAAGGAGCTGCGCTCAGAGAAGAAACGGCAGGAAAAGGCACTGAACGCGAAACGGCGCGCGAGTGGACAAGTCCTCCACTCCCCCACTTCTCTGCCCAACCGATGCTCAGCCTTCGCGACCGTCGGCGAGGAAAGGGAGGCCCGCGAGGACGCCGTGAGCAAAAAGACGCGTCTCCTGCGCAAAGAGCTACCCGCCTTGCTCGAGCAACTGGAACAAATTCCCGACCCGAGAGACCCCAGGAAGCGCCGCCACAAGCTGACCGCGCTGCTGCTTTACGGTCTGCTGATGTTCGTCTTTCAGTTCTCCTCTCGGCGCGAGACCAACCGCGAAATATCCCGTCCCCAGTTCATGGCCAACCTCCACCTGCTGTTCCCGGAGATCGAGACCCTGCCACACGCCGACACCCTGTTTCGGCTGCTGCGCGACATCGACCTTGACCACCTTGAGCAGGCCCACGTCGATCTGGTGAAGCGGCTGATCCGCGGCAAGAGCTTCCGCCGCTATCTGATCAACCACTGCTACCCCATCGCCATCGACGGCTCGCAGAAGGTCGCCGGCGACACCCTCTGGGCGGAGGAACTCCTCCAGCGCACCGTCGGCAAGGAGGAAACCCGCCACACCCAGTACTTCGTCTACGTCCTCGAGGCCAGCCTGGCTTTCCACAACGGCCTGGTCGTCCCACTGCTCAGCGAGTTCCTCGAACACGCGCTGGGCGATACCGAAGCGCAAAAGCAGGACTGCGAGCTGCGCGGCTTTGTGCGCTTGAGCGACCGGCTCAAGACGCTGTTCCCCCGCCTGCCGATCCTGCTCCTGCTCGACGGCCTTTACGCCAACGGGCCGGTGATGCAGCGCTGCTTGCGCGCCCACTGGCAGTTCATGATCGTGCTTAAGGACAAGGATTTGTCCACGGTCTGGCAGGAGTTCCGCGCACTCCACGCCCTGAAGCCACAAGCCGTGCAGCGCGCTTGGGGAAGGCGCCGACAACACTTCAGCTGGGTCAACGACATCGACTACGCCTTCGCGGCCAACGGGCGTCAGCGTCTCAAGCTGAACCTGGTGGTCTGTGAGGAAAGCTGGGAAAAGATCGATGAACAGGCCAGGACCGTCACCGAAACATCGCGCCACGCCTGGCTCTCCAGCCAACCGCTCAGACAAGACAATGTCCATGAGCGCTGCAACCTCGGTGCCCGCCACCGTTGGGGCATCGAAGCGGGCTTCCTCGTCGAAAAACATCAGGGCTACCACTACGAGCATGCCTTTGCCCTCGACTGGAATGCCATGAAAGGCTATCACCTCCTCATGCGCCTGGCGCATGTGTTCAATACCCTGGCACGTTTCACCCGGCAGTTACGCAACCTCTATCAAGAACTCGGTGTGCGCGGCGCCATCGCCTTCATCCGTAATTCCTGTGCTGCGCCCTGGCTTGACCCAGCACGCCTGCGTCTGCTTCTCGCCGAACCGTTCCTGCTGCAACTCGAATAACCTTGCCCAGGCCTGCCCAACACATCTTCCCAAGCGCGGCGCACCCCGCGCCGGGAAAGGCTCGCCTGGCGATCGTAACGGAGCTCCCTCGACCTCTCCTGTCCCACTGACTGAACACCAAACCCCCGCGCCGCAAGCGCTCCCTTGCCGCTAGCCAACCCCCATCTGGCCGCCTCGGCGGCGAAAGTGGGCGTAACCGGCAAGTGCTGTCGATTCGGGGAGGTCATGCGTCAGGGCTGGAGCAACGCCGCCAGCTTGCAGCCGTCGCGGCAGGGGCTGCGGCGATGGTGCGCCTGCTGGGAAAAGATGTGCTGCCGCTCGGGAAGAACAGCGCTGGCCAGCCACCGGCAAACCCATGCGCAACGGCTTGCGGTAACATGCGGCTTCACCCTCGCCCAGATTTCAGGTTCCGACAGCATGCAAGCGCTACTCATCAGAACGACTGTCACCGTCCTGGCCGCCCTCCTGCTCGCTGGCTGCGCCGCCAGCGCGCGCCAGTTGATGCCGACACCGACCCTGTACCAGCTTCCGGACGGCCAGCCGGTATTCGATCTCGCCAAGGACGTCCAGCAGAGCCCCGACCTGGACCTGCTGTTCATCACCGACCGAGCCCCGCTGACCGCTGCCGAGCTTGCCGGGCAAGGCAAAGACCAGGCTCCCCTGCCCTACGGCGAGGAACGCGCCCGCGGCATCGCCTACGGCTCGGCTCTGGTTCGGATGGTGCCGGAGCTGGACTGGCAGACCCTGCGCGAGCAGAGCCAGCTCGCCGAGCGTACGCGTGCGGTCAATCTCGAGCTCGGCGAGGTGCGCGAGCTGGATTCCTTTCCCCGCGAGCCCTACCAGATCACCAAGGGCCCGGACGGCAAGATCCTGCGCGACCGCAGCGAACTCGCGCGCCACTTCGAGGCCAAGGCCGGGCTGCAGCAAGAGGTCCAGCGCCGTTTCGCTGTCGCGCCCAAGCACGAGATCCTGCTCTATGTGCACGGCTTCAACGAGACCTTCGCCACCGCCGCCTATACCGCCGCCGAGCTGTGCCACTTCCTCGGCCGCGAGCAGGTCTGCGCCTTCTTCACCTGGCCGGCCTCGTCCAGCGGCAACTTCCTGACTTCCTACACCACCACCACCGAGTCCGCCGAGTACTCCGTCGCACACCTCAAGAAGACCATCCGCGCGCTGGCAACAACGCCCGGGCTGAAGGGTCTGCAGATTCTTGCGCATAGCCGCGGCACGGCCTTGACCCTGGCAGCCGTTCGCGAGTTGGCGAACGAGGCCATCGCCGCCGGCAAAGAACCGGCGGATCTGTACAAGATCGACAACCTGGTCCTGCTTTCGCCGGACATCGACGTGGACATTGCCGGACAGGAGGTCACCAGCTATCTCTCGGACCCGGAGCTGCTCACGGCATGGCCCGAGGGGCGGCTGCCGCGTGTCCTCAATGGCCGCCTGACGATCTATGCGTCGCCCGAGGACCGGGCGCTGCGTGTCTCCCAGATTCTCTTCCGCAGCCGTCACAGAGTCGGCCAACTGCGCCCCGAGGACATCCCCGAGCCTATCCAACGCGTCTTCGAGTTCGCCGGACGCTTCGACCTGATCTCGTACGAGGGAAAGCGCACCGACCTGTTTGGGCATTCCTACTTCACCACCAACCCGGAGGTCAGCTCCGATCTCGTCGAGTTGATCCGCTTCCGGAAACAGTTGGGAGAACCAGGACGGGAGCTGATCAAGACGGGACGGGTGACCTGGATGTTCCCGGTCGACGGGCAGAATCGACGATAGGCAACACGTGACTGTTCTACCAGCCGGGGGTTCACAACGATGAAGGGGGCATTGGGCGCGATCCGCCTGGGTCGCCTGCTCCTGCGCCTCGTCGCCTCGCTGGCTCTGGCGATCGCCATACTCTGGGCGAGCGCGGCGCTGTGGGTCGATGGTCCCGAATCGCGCGTGCTTGCCGGCGCACTTGCCGGCGGCCTGGTCCTGATCGCCGCCTTGATGGCGCTGGTGGTCCGCCCCTGGTGGCGAGCCATGGTCGCCGTTTTGGCGCCCTTCGCCATCGCTCTCGCCTGGTGGTTGAGTCTCGCACCGAGCAACCAGCGTCATTGGCGGCCGGATGTCGCACGGCTACCGACGGCGACCATCGACGGCTCGCTGCTGACGATCAACAACGTCCGCAACTTCACGTATCGCAGCGATCAGGATTTCAGCGAGCGCTGGGAGACACGCAACTATGACCTCGACACCCTGGTCGGCGTCGATCTGTTGATCTCGTTCTGGGGGCCGACGCTCTACGGTCACACGATCACCAGCTGGGAGTTCGCCGACGGCCGCCATCTCGCCGTATCCATCGAAACGCGCAAAGAGAAAGGCGAGGAGTACTCGGCGCTGCGAGGCTTCTTCCGTCAGTACGAGCTCTACTATGTCGTCGCCGACGAGCGCGATGTCGTCGGGCTGCGGACGAACCAGCTTGGCGAGGCGGTGCAGCTCTACCGCATCCGTGCTGCGGCAGACAAGGGCCGCGCCCTGCTGCTCGACTATGTAAAGGAAATCAACGCCATCGCCGAGCAGCCGCGCTGGTACAACGCCCTGACCCATAATTGCACGACGACCATCTGGCAGCACACCAGGGCCGTCGGCTCGGGCCCAACGTTCGACTGGCGCCTGCTCGCCAACGGCTACCTCGTCGACCTGGCCTTCGAGCGCGATTCGGTCAACACCAGCATCGGACTCGACGAACTGAAGCGCCGCAGCAACATCACCGCCCGCGCCCGTTCTGCCGGCAACCTCGAAGGCTTCTCCAAAGCCATTCGCGACGGCCTACCACAGCGGCCGCCAGGCTGACCCGATGAGAACAGTCGGCAGTCGGCGACGAGGCCAACGCTTGGCGGCCGTTATCCTCAATTCGCATCCTGGGCATCATCGCCCGCTCGACCGAGCTCTAACTTTGGAACCTGCATGTTGATCGCGGCTGCCTTCACCCTCCTGGTCTTTGCCTACAGCCTCGTGTCGCGCCAGCTGGAGCGTACGCTCATTACCGCACCGATTCTGTTTACTGCCGCGGGGGCGCTGATGCTGCTCTTCCCCGATGCGTCCAGCGAACTGTTCCTCGACCGCAAGGGCCTCCTGCTGATCGCCGAAGTGGGGCTGGTGATGACCTTGTTCACCGACGCTTCGCACATCGGCCGGCGCTCCCTGCAGGACAACCACAAGTTGCCGGTGCGTCTGCTCAGCGTCGGCATGCTGCTGACGATTTTCCTGGGAGCGGCGGCGGCGATGCTGTGCTTCGCCGGGCTGTCGTGGTGGGAGGCTGGAATCCTCGCCGCGATCCTCGCACCGACCGACGCCGGCCTCGGACAGGTCATCGTCAACAGCCCGCGCGTGCCGGCGCGCATACGACAGGCGCTGAACGTCGAGGCCGGCCTCAACGACGGGCTGGCAGTACCGTTCCTGATGCTCTTCATTGCCCTCGCGGCAGCGATCGACGACGGTGTTGGTGCGCGTGGCGTGCTGGCGCGTTTTCTCCTTGAACAGATTGGCTACGGAAGCGTAATCGGGCTGGCGATCGGGCTGGGCGGCGGTCTGCTAATGGGGCTGGCGCAGCGTCGGCAGTGGATGTCGGCCGAACTTGGCCAGCTCGCCGTGGTGGCGATGCCCTTGCTGTGCATACTGGCCGCAGAGGAGTCCGGCGCGAGCATGTTCATCGCCGCCTTCGTCGCCGGCCTGGCGGCGCAGGTCGGCTTCCCAAAGGTCGGACGGCACAGCGTCGAGTTCACCGAAGGCTGGGGACAGCTGTTCAACTTCTTCGTCTTCTTCCTGTTCGGGCTGCTCTGCGCGGGCAACTGGCATGCGTTTACTCCGGCGATCCTGCTCTACGCGGTTCTCAGCCTGACAGTCGTGCGCATGCTGCCCGTCGCGCTGGCCGTTGCCGGCATCGGACTCAGTCGGGCGACGGTTCTCTTCATCGGCTGGTTCGGCCCGCGTGGCCTGGCATCGATCGTCCTCGGGCTGGTCTATCTGGAGCAGCAAACGAAGCTCCCGGGCGAGGAGACGATTCGTCTGGCGGTGATGGCGACGGTGCTGCTCAGCGTCGTCGCGCATGGACTGAGCGCCAAGCCCGGCATAGCGCGCTACGCCCGGAGTTGCGAAGCACTGCCAGCGGACGCCCCGGAGAACGCCGCCGTCGACGGGCCTGCCGCCAAATAGATGACACCCCCCTAGAGTCGTGCCGGACAAGGCGCAAACGGCGCGGCACGGCTACTTCTTCTGGCTCTACGACAACGCAAATTGTCTCCGCTCGAGTTCGCCAAGTGCGCACACGCAGGCACGTAAGGAAGCGTATCCCGATCGAGATCCAGCCGCCGCGCGGTCTCCCGTCGTCGTCTGATGGCGGCTACCGGGTATAATCGACACAGCTTCCGGCGACCCCTCGTGCCGCCCAGACCCCCTCTCCAGGAAACGACATGAACAAACCAGCCCGACTCAAGCAAAACCTCGTCACCCTTCTTCTCGCTGCTTCACTCGGAGCACTGAGCGCGTGCTCGTCCGTGGAGGAGAAACCCGAGTCGCGCAATCTCGACTCGGCGCAGGTCAAGCAGGAGCGCGAGCAGGTGCTGACCATGGCCAAGAAAGCGCTCGACAAACTCTACGCCAAGGAGCCCGCTGCTCGTGCGGTGGTTGAAGGCGCCGCCGGTTATGGCGTCTTCGACATCACCACGGTCAATGCGCTGGTCGTTGTCGGCGCACGCGGCCCCGGCGTGATTTTCAACAACGCGACGGGCAAGCCAACGTACATGCAGGCGATTCGCGCCGGCACCGGCCCGGGCCTGGGCTACCAGACGCTCTACCAGATCTTCGTCTTCAAGTCGAAGGCAGCACTCGATCAGTTCAAGGTCGGTGGCAAGGCGGGCGGCGATGTCGGCGCATCGGCGACCGCTGGCTCAACCGGCAAGACGATATCCTTCAATCCCTACATCGACGTCTACCAGCTGACCGAGAAGGGCTTCGCTCTGCAGGCCAACTGGGGCGCCGCCGCCTATTACGTCGATCCGGACCTGAACTGACGCGGGCCGCGCGAGGCTTGACGCCTCCTGCCCGGCGGATCAGGAGAAAAGGGGAAACAATGACGCCTCCCTTTTCAGACATTGACCTCAGCCTGCGCGACGGGCGAGCCGTACACATCCGCGAGATCAGCAGCACAGACGAGGACGAACTCCTGCAAGGATTCGCGCGCCTTGACCCGGAAGCCCTCTACATGCGCTTCATGCGGGTGGTCCGCGAGCCCAATGTCGACCGCTTGCGCAAGCTTCTCGCTTCGTTTCCCGAGAGCGGCATCGGCCTCGCCGCCACCGTCCCGGCTGCCGACGGCATCGACATCGTTGGCTTCACCTACCTGATGCTCGCTAACGACCGGGCGAACTGCGAGTTCGCGATCACCGTTGCGGCCGACTACGGAGGGACCGGCCTTGGCCACGCCCTGATGAGCGCACTGATCGCTGCGGCGAGGGCGCGCGGACTGGTTGAGATGGAAGGTTTCGTGCTGCGGGTCAACGCACCGATGCTGCGACTCGCCTCCCGCCTCGGCTTCACCGTCGCGCCCGACCCTGACGATCCATCGGTCGCCATCTGCCGCCTGCAACTCGACAGCCCGTCAACCACCTTGCCCTTTTCCCGACCAGCACCAAGCGCGGGCTGAGCTCCGCCCGTCGAAGAATCCTGAAGCGCGCGCTTCGCTGCCGGCAGTAGCTGAGCGCTACCTTGCAGCCGTGCTCACAGCCCGAGCAGCTGGCAGGTATGCCTCGCGATCATCAGTTCCTCGTTGGTCGGCACGACCCACGCCGAAACTTTGCTGCCGGCGCTGCTGATGCGCGGACCGCCCTGCTCGTTGGCCGCCGCGTCGAGGTCGATGCCCAGCCATTTCGCCTGCTCGCAGACCAGACGGCGAATGTGGGCGCTGTTTTCGCCGATGCCGGCGGTGAACACGAAGGCGTCGATGCCGCCGAGCACCGCCGCCAGCCCGCCGAGTTCGCGGCTGATGCGATAGACGAAATGATCGATCGCCAGCCGCGCGCGCGGCGAGTCGCTCTCCTGCAGGACACGCATGTCGTTACCGATTCCCGACACGCCGAGCAGGCCGGAGCGCTTGTAAAGCATGTTCTCGATGTCCTTGGCGCTCATGCCTTCCTGTTGCAGCAGGTAGAGGATGATGCCGGGGTCCAGGTTGCCTGGCCGCGTACCCATCATCAGTCCATCGAGCGCGGTGAAGCCCATCGAACTGCCAACGCTGCGGCCCTTGTGCATCGCGCACATGCTGGCACCGCTGCCGAGGTGCGCGACGACGACCCGCCCGTCTGCAATCTCGGGTGCGACCTCCGGCAGCGTCGCGGCGATGTACTCGTACGACAGGCCATGGAAGCCGTAGCGCCGGATACCGCGTTCGAAGTACTCGTAGGGCAGGCCATAGAGCTGCGCCACCTTTTCCTGGCTGCGGTGGAAAGCGGTATCGAAGCACGCGACCTGCGGCAGTTCGGGCTGCGCCTCGGCCACCGCGCGGATGGCGGCGAGGTTGTGCGGCTGGTGCAGCGGCGCCAGCGGCACAAAGGTATCAAGCGTATCCATCGCCGGCGGCGTGAGCAGCAGCGGCGCCGAGTAATCGGCGCCACCATGCACGACGCGATGGCCGACGCCCGCCAGATCCTGTCCCGCGAAACGCGAACGCAGCAGCATCGCGATCTGCTGCAAGGCCTGCGCGTGATTGGCGACTTCGCTCGTCGTCCACGATTCATCGGCAATGACCCTACCGTCTGCGCCCTTCGCCCTGAGTCGTGGCGCCGTTCCCAGGCCTTCGACCTGGCCGACGGCCATGGCGCGCAGAGCAGTCGCAGCGCCGACGTCGAAAACCGAGAACTTCAGACTCGATGAGCCGGCATTGAGGACCAGAATTGCCTTGCCCATTTTAGCCTCCCGCCCTGGTCACGTCGTGCGCCAGCGCGGCGCTGGCCATCAGGCAGGCCACCGCACACGAGGCCAGCTTGGCGCGCCGGTTGTCGGCACGGCTGGTGAGGATTATCGGCACGCGCGCACCAAGCACGATACCCGCGCCATCGGCCTGGCTCATGAAGGTCAGTTGCTTGGCGAGAATGTTGCCGGCAGCGAGGTCGGGAACGACCAGAATGTCGGGATCGCCGGCGACGACCGAATCGATTTTCTTGATGCGCGCGGCTTCCTTGCTGATCGCGTTATCGAGCGCCAGCGGGCCATCGAGAATGGCGCCGGTGATCTGGCCGCGGTCGGCCATCTTGCACAGCGAAGCGGCGTCGGTGGTACACACCATCCGCGAGTTGATGCCTTCGACGGCGCAGATGATCGCCACCTTCGGCCGCACGACGCCAAGCACGTGCGCCAGATCGATCGCGTTCTGGCAAATGTCGCGTTTGCAATCGAGGTCCGGCGCGATGTTGATCGCCGCATCGGTCACGATCAGCGGCTTGTGGTAAGTCGGCACGTCCATCATGAAGGCATGGGTGATGCGCCGCTCGGTACGTAAGCCCGTCTGTCGATTGACGACCTCGGCCATCAGCTCGTCGGTGTGCAGACTCCCTTTCATCAGCGCCGCAGCTTCTCCCAGACGTACCAGCTCGACGGCGCGAAAGGCGGCGGCGTGGCTGTGCGGCACGTCCTCGACACGTACCCCGGTGAGGTCGAAGCCATACTGCTCGGCGAGCGCCAGCAGCCGCTCCAGGGGGCCGACCAGAATCGGTTCGATCAGACTTTCGCGGGCGGCTTCGAGAGCAGCGCCCAGCGACGATTCGTCACAGGGATGCACCACCGCCACGGCCACCGGCGGCAGCTTCGCGCAGCGTTCGACAAAACTGTCAAAGCGGTCGTGGCTCTGGATCGACACCTGCGCCGCATCCGGACGGTCCATGATGATTCGGGTATCCGGAGCGATGACCCTGGCGACACCGCTGACGATCTTCTCGCCGCGGCCGTTGACGCCGAGGCAGTCGAAGCTGACCCGGCGCGTTTCCGGGAACTTCTCGCGCGCGGTGATGCTGATCGTCACCTCGTCGCCGATCGCCAGCGGCGCGTGGAACTCCAGATCCTGGCCGACATACAGCGTTCCCGGACCCGGCAGTTCGTTGCCGAGCAATCCGGAGATCTGCGCGCCCAGCCACATGCCATGCGCGCTCAACTCGTTGACGCCGAGTTGCTTCACCAGTTCGAGGTCGAGGTGGGTGGGATTGACGTCGCCTGAAACGGTCGCGAAGAGCTGCACGTCGCGCACGCTCAGCGTGCGGCGAACGCTCGCCGTATCGCCAATGCTGATCTCGTCGAAACAACGGTTCTCAAGGGTGTCTGTGGTCATCATGTACTCGTCGTGGATAATGATTTTGGCGTCTCGCCGGCAAGCCCCCCTGCTCGCTACCCGTCGTGCACCGGCGACTCCGGCCGGTGCCTGACGCCTTGCTGGCCGGCCGGAATGTCCATTCTAGCGTATCGCGCCGAAAGCGCGAATGGCAGGACCAGCCAGGGCGTGCGCTGGCCGTGTCGACGCCAGGCACGACCATCCCGGAACCTGACATTGGTATGTATCCCGCTTGCCGAAACAAGCACTGAGGCAACTTTCGCTTATCATGATGCCTCGACGAGGCGATCAGACGGGCGCTTCCCAACAACGTTTCTTTCTGTATGGAGTGGCGACATGAACAAGAAATATCTCTCTCACTTTTCTCAACTTTCCAGATGGCTGTTGGTGGCCGCAATCGCGCTTGTGCTGGCCCCGGCTGCGGCCATCGCCGCAGACCATGCAGCGCTCGAAAGAGACGCGCGCAAGGCCTATCACAAGCTGCTCGCCAAGCTGCCGGTGGCGAAGTCCCTGTCCGCCGATGCCGTCGCCGTGCTGGTCTTTCCGAAGATCATCAAGGCCGGCCTCGTCGTCGGTGGCCAGTACGGCGACGGCGTGCTCTTCAAGAACGGCAAGGCAGCAGGCTATTACAACACCGCGGGCGCCTCGTACGGCCTGCAGGCCGGCGCGCAGCAATATGGTTATGCGATGTTCTTCATGAACGAAAAAGCACTGCAGACCCTGAACCAGGCTGAAGGCTTCGAAGTCGGCGTTGGCCCGTCGATTGTCGTCGTCGATCAGGGCATGGCCAAGTCGCTGACCTCGACCACTGCGAACGACGACGTCTACGCCATCGTCTTCGGCCAGACGGGCCTGATGGCCGGTGTCGGCCTGCAAGGCAACAAGATTACGAGACTCGCCGACTGATCAAGCCGCCGACCGTGCACGACCTGACGACCGATAGATGGCGAGGGCACGCCGCGTTCGCGCCGCGCCGAAGCCGGCGCGGCTCGTTGGCCGCCTAGCGAACACCATTTTCTGCGGCGACGACGACCTTGCCGCAGGCGTCAGCGAGTTTCCGATTCACCTTGGGAAAGCACGCGCTGGCCGACCCGATCGCCGGCCGAGCGGCGAAAGCGATCGGCCTACGCCGCTAGCGGATCAACGCTTGCTGGCGCGGCCTGGGGCCCTGGCCGGGGCCCCGGCTCCTCGACCTCGCTTCACCGGCGCCAGCTCCTGGCGCCAAGCGCTGAACTCGACTTGCACTGCGGGCGCAGGCACCCGATACTGGCCGCTTTGTGCAATTCACATCACCCGACTCACCCTCCCCCAGCAACTTCCATGGCCCGCGACGCTGGCTTCGACTCCGGCGGCGCTCAGCGACTATCGTGCCCAGACATCGACCTGGGCGCGCTGCCATCGCCCACCAGCAGGCGATGGCCCTAACCCAGAAAAAGGATCAGCATGACCTCCATTCCGCGCCAGAGCGGCATTCTTCTTCACCCGACTTCATTACCCGGCCCGCACGGATCGGGCGACCTCGGCCCGGCTGCACGCCACTTCGTCGACTGGCTGGCGGGCGCTGGCCAATCGCTGTGGCAGTTGTTGCCGCTGACCGGAGTCGGACCCGGGAACTCGCCGTACTCCAGTCCATCGGCCTTCGCCGGCAGCGAACTGCTGATCGACCTGGGCCAACTGCAGCAGGCCGGCTGGCTGAGCGACGCCGACCTCGCGGAGGCGCCGTCTTTTCCCGAACAACGCATCGATTACGCGACCGTTAGACCCTTCCGCATGGAGCAATTGCGGCGCGCCGCCGGACGCTTCTTTGCCGACCAGAAATCACCCAGGCACACGGCATTTGCCGCCTTCTGTGCCGACGCTGGCGCGTGGCTCGACGACTACTCGCTTTTCATGGCGCTCGACATCGCCTACGGTGGCGACGGCACGACGTGGCAGGACTGGCCGGCCGCGCTGGCTCACCGCGAAGCCGACGCGCTGCGCGCAGCGATACGCCAGCACGCCGATGAAATAGACTTCTGGAAGTTCTGCCAGTGGTGCTTCTTCGACCAATGGACGGCGCTCAAGGACTACGCCAATTCGCAGCACGTCGAGATCATCGGCGACCTGCCGATCTTCGTTGCCGGGCACAGCGCCGACGTCTGGGCCAATCCGGGTCTTTTCGACCTCGACGAGCACGGCCGGCCGCGCGTGGTCGCCGGCGTCCCGCCGGACTACTTCAGTGAAACCGGCCAGCGCTGGGGCAACCCGCTCTATCTGTGGTCGGCACACGCCGCCGAGGATTATCGTTGGTGGGTCGAGCGAATGCGGCAGACGATGAAGCTTTGCAACACCATTCGTATCGATCATTTCCGTGGTTTCGAAGCGTACTGGGAAATTCCCGGCGCCGCCGAGACGGCCATCGACGGACTATGGCAACCGGGGCCAGGCGAAGCGGTGTTCGCCGCCATGCGCCGCGAGCTCAGCGACGATCTGGTCGACGAAAACGGGCAACTGAAGATCATCGCCGAAGACCTGGGGATCATTACCCCGGCGGTCAAGAAGCTGCGTCAGGACGTTGGCCTGCCAGGCATGCGCATCCTGCAATTCGCTTTCGGCGACGATGCCAGGAATCCCTATCTGCCGCACAATTACGACGCCAATTCGGTGGTCTATACCGGCACCCACGACAACGACACCACCTGCGGCTGGTGGCAGTCGCTCGAAAAGGAAGAGCAGGAGCGGGTACACGCCTACCTGGGCGTGGGCAGCGACAGTCCCGACGAACTCTGCTGGTATCTGATCCGCCTCGCCTTCTCGTCGGTCGCTCAGCGCTGCGTCATCCCGATGCAGGACGCGCTCTCGCTTGATACCGCGCACCGTATGAACCAGCCGGGAATTGGCTCCGGATCGTGGGAGTGGCGCTACCGCTGGGAACAGGTCGAGCCCTGGCACGCCGAGCGCCTCGCTGACCTCACTCGGCTGTACGGCCGCGACCGCGACAGCAACCGCGCCGACGACGAGCCCGAAGCTTGAGCGACGCACCAGGCCGCCGCCGGAAAATCTGTGCAACCAGGGCAGCAAGCCGATGACCTTACCCTCGCCCGAGCTGAACGCGATTCACGAAGGCCTGAAGGCAGGGGACTTCTTTGTCGAGTACCTGCCGATTATTTCCCTCGGCGACCAGACCTGCCTGGGCGCCGAGGCGCTCATCCGCTGGCGGCGGCCCGGCGGGGAAGTCATTCAGCCGGGCGAGTTCATCCCGCTGCTCGAAAACACGCCGCTATCGGGTCTGATCACCTACTGGTTGGTCGACACGGTAACCGTCGAAGTCGGCGGCTGGCTGCACGCCAACCCCGAAGCGCGTCTGAGCATCAATGTTCCACCCGAAATTCTCGGTCGCGGCGGTTTGGAATACGCGGCCGTCAAGTCCGGCTTGAGCGCTTTGCGCTCGCAACTGATCCTTGAGGTGACCGAGCGCGGGATTCCCGACCAACTCGGCTTGATGGCCCTGAACAGCATGCACCAGAGCGGCATCAGTCTGGCGCTCGACGACGTGACGATGAGCGGCACCAATCTGGCGCTCATTTCGCGCTGCGACTTCAAGATCATCAAGATCGATCGCCTGCTGACCGACCAGATCCAGCCGGACTGTCCGCAGCCGGACTGGCTGCGCGGCCTCGCCGGACTCCTGCAGACGACCGATCTGACTGTCGTTGCCGAAGGCATCGAGACCAACACCCAGGTTCAGGCGCTGAGCGCCGCCGGCGTGCAATTGGCACAGGGTTTCTACTTCTCGCCGCCGCTGGCCGCCGCCGAGCTGATGAGCTACTACGCGAGAACGCGGAAAACGCCCGCCAACCTGGCGTGAGCAGGCGTCTCGGCATGAAAAGAACTCGTCGATGATCATTCGCGACGCCTTGCCGTTCGACTAAGCGGAAATTATCGCCCGCGGCCAGCGCCAAACAACGACGGGCGGCGCCAACGCAAACGACGCGCTTGCCGAGCTTCCGGCAAGCGCGTCGTAGCCGACTACAGTGGCTTAGGTGGCGACGCCGGCGCGCCGCCGCTGGATGACGATAATCAGGCCAAGCAGACCGAGAGCGGGAATGAAGAACCATTCCTTGGCCGGCCGGTCAGCAAGCACTTCGATCGAGGTGATCTTGAAGCCCTGCTCGATCCCCAGTTTCGCTGCTCGGCTGCCAAACTTGACGCCCATGATGTCGACGCTGTCTCCGCTCGCCATCAGGCTCAGACCGGCCGCGTTGAGGCGCTTGAGCGCTGGCGCGGGTTCGCCCAGCGGCAACAACACGCCCTTGTGGACCTCCTTGCCGTTGATGTCCTCGCCCTCGATCCAGATCCGTAGCCGATCGTCGGCGGGCGCCCGCTCGACGACCTCCATGATCTGGTCGGCTGATATCTTGTCGTAAGGGGGATGGATCATGTCCATCCAGAAGCCCGGACGAAACAGCGTCAAGGTCACGAGTAGCAGGACCACAGCCTCCCACCAGCGGTTGCGGGCCATGAACCAGCCCTGCGTCGCGGCGGCAAAGACAAGGTTGGCGACGATCGCAGTGAATATCGTCAGCACCAGGTGCCAGATACTGTCGATACCGATCAGCAGCAGCTGCGTGTTGAAGATGAACATGAACGGCAGGATCGCCGTACGGATGCTGTAGCCGAAAGCCGTGACGCCGACCTTGATCGGATCGACGCGCGCGATGCCGGCCGCCGCGTACGACGCCAGGCCGACCGGTGGCGTGACGTCGGCCATCAGCCCGAAGTAGAAGACGAACAGATGCACGGCGATCAGCGGCACCAGCAGCCCGCTCTGCGCACCGAGTTCGACGACCACCGGCGCCATCAGCGTCGATACCACGATGTAATTGGCCGTCGTCGGCAGGCCCATACCGAGGATCAGGCAAATCACGGCCACCATCACGAGCATGACCATCAGGTTACCACCCGAGATCAGTTCGACCAGTTCGCTCATCACCAGGCCGATACCCGTCAGCGTCACTGTCCCGACGATGATGCCCGCCGCCGCGGTCGCGATACCGATACCGATCATGTTGCGCGCACCGGTCACCAGCCCCTCAAACAGATCATGGAAGCCCCGGCGAACGGCCGCGCCAGGGTCGCCCTGCTGGCGGAAGTGGGCGATGATTGGCCTTTGCGTGACTAGGATGAGCATCAGGAAAACCGTCGCCCAGAACGCCGATAGCGCCGGCGAAAGTTCCTCGACCATCAGGTTCCAGATCAGCACCACCACCGGCAGCAGGAAGTGCAGGCCCGATTTCAGTGTCGGACCGGCATCCGGCAGGTGCTCGAACGGCTTGTTCGGATCGTCCATGTGCAACTCTGGAAAACGCGTACCGAACTTCAGCAGGCCGACGTAGGTGGCGAGCATGACGACGCCGACGATGTATATCGACGCGTCACCAAAGACGTCCTTGAGCCAGCCGAAGCCGTAGTAGACGATGCCGGCGAGGATGATGATTCCGGAAACGGTCATCAGGAAAGACAGCGCGCGGTCACGGAACGAGGCTTCATGGACGTGCGGGATACCGCGGATATCGGCCTTCATCGCCTCGAGGTGCACGATGTAGAACAGCGCGATGTACGAAATCAACGCCGGCAGGATCGCGTGCTTGAGCACCTGCGTGTACGGAATGCCGACGTATTCGACCATCAGGAAGGCCGCGGCGCCCATCACCGGCGGCATGATCTGCCCGTCGACCGACGCGGCGACCTCGACCGCAGCCGCTTTGTCGGCACGATAGCCGACGCGCTTCATCAGCGGAATGGTGAACGTTCCGGTGGTCACCACGTTGGCGATCGACGACCCGGAGATCAGGCCGGTACACGCCGACGCGACCACCGCGGCCTTGGCCGGGCCACCACGCAGGTGGCCGAGCAGCGAGATCGCCGACTTGATGAAGTAGTTGCCGGCGCCGGCCGTTTCGAGCAGCGAACCAAAAAGAACGAAGAGGAAGATGAAACCCGACGAGACGCCGAGCGCGACGCCGAACACGCCCTCGGTGCTCAGCCACAGGTGCGACATGCCCTTGCCGAGCGAAGCGCCCTTGTGGGCGATCATGTCCGGCATGTAGGGGCCAAGGAAGATATAACCGATGAAGATCGTCGCCAGAATGACCATCGGCAGGCCGAGCGCACGCCGTGCCGCTTCGAGCAGCAGGATGATCCCCCCCACCGAGGCGACCAGGTCTAGCGTCGTCGGTTGCCCCGGCCGCGTGGACAACTCCGAGTAGAAGACGAACAGATACGACGCGCAGAAGACGCCGACCAGGGCCAGCACCCAGTCCAGGATCGGCACGTGATCACGCGGCGAATGTTTGAACGCCGGGTAGGCGAGAAAGGCGAGGAACATCGCGAAGGCGAGGTGGACCGAACGCGATTCGGTGTCATTGAGCACCAGGATGCCGAACGAATACGGCAGCGGCGAGGCGATCCATAGTTGAAACAGCGACCAGGCCAATGCCGTATACAGGATCAGCTTGGCGACCGCACCGGTCGGCTTGCGACCACCGGTGTCGGCTTCGGCAACGAGTTGTTTGAGCTGCTCGTCGGTCAGGACGGGAGCCGTTTCTTTTTCAGCCATATGCGTACCTCCACAGACTTCAAGGACAGACGGCCCCGATCGGGGCCGTCAGCAGGTCCGCCGGGAAAGGCTGGTAGCACGCCGATCCCGGAGTTCTTTCGACCGACTTACATCCAGCCCTTCTCTTTGTAGTACTTGACGGCGCCGTCATGCAGTGGTGCCGACAGGCCGTTCTTGATCATCTCTTTCGGATCGAGGTGCGCAAAAGCCGGGTGCAGCTTCTTGAAGTCATCCAGGTTGTCGAAGACCGCTTTCACCATCGCATAGACGACGTCGTTCGAGACCTTCGACGACGAGACGAAGGCGGCAACGACGCCGAAGGTGTTGGTCGGGTTCGGGTTGTGCGCGTACATGCCGCCGGGGATCGTCACCGCGGCGTAGTACGGATACATCTTGACCAGTTTATCGACCGCCGGGCCGATGATATTGACCAGTTGCGCGTGGCACGTCGTGGTCGGGTCCTGGATGTTCGCCGAAGGGTTACCGACAACGTAGGCGAAGCCGTCGATCTTGTTGTCGCACAGCGCGGCGCCGTGTTCGTCGGCCTTCATTTCCGAAACCAGCGAGAAATCACTGGTCTTCATGCCCATGGCAGGAAGCAGGATATCCATCGTCGCGCGTTGCCCGGAACCCGGATTGCCGATGTTGAAGCGCTTGCCCTTGAAGTCGAGCAGCGACGTAACCTTGGCGTCCTCGCGGGCGAGCACGACCAGCGGCTCGGGATGAATCGAAAAGACCGAACGCAATTCGCTGAAAGCGGCACCCTTGAACTGGTTTTCTCCCTTCAGCGCGTTGTACGCCACGTCGGACTGGGCCACGCCGAAGTCAAGCTCGCCGGCCTTGATGGTATTGACGTTGTAAACCGAGCCACCCGTACTTTCGACCGAACAGCGAATACCGTGCGTTTTCTTTTCCTTGTTCATCAAGCGACAGATCGCGCCACCCGCCGCGTAGTACACGCCGGTCACGCCACCGGTACCGATGGTGACGAATTTCTGCTGCGCAAAAGCCGCCGGGCTACCGAGGCCGGCGCAGACCGCCAGAGCGGCGGCCAGAGTTGTGAGTTTTTTCATGTTGAGTCTCCTTCCTTGTGATCTATCAATGAGAACGAACTATGCGGCTACTACCTGGGGGTACCAAGCTCATCGTCGGAAGGTGTGCGAAAGGTCTGCGCAGGCATTTCCCATCGATGTCCAATACTGCCCGGGTAGGTTTGCAACAGCCCGTTACAGCGCTATCTGCGCCATTGGCCAACACCAACTCGCAGGAGGCTTTCACCAACTGCCGCCGACAAAATGCCAACATGATGGACTGTACACACAAAATCGGCGCACACGAAGACCAATTCAAAAAAATGGCAAAGACCAATTTCAGGCGCTCTCCCCTCGGTTTTCCGCAGATGGCCGCCGGCAGATTATGCCTTCAGCATCGCCCGAACCGCCGCCAGGTGCTCCGTTTCGTTGTGACACATGCCCTGAAACGCCGCGCTCAGGTCGAGAAAATCCTTTAACTCCATGCGTTGCGCCATTTTCATCAGGCGCTTGGTCAAGCGCAGCGCCTTCGCGGGTTGGGCGGCAATCCGCGCAGCGAGTTCGCGCGCTCTTGGCAACAAATTCTCGGGTTCGAGCACCTCGAGCACGATACCCAGGGCTTTCGCCTCGTCGGCGGTGACGATGCGTCCGGTCAGCGTCAACTCGAAGGCCTGCTGGTAACCGATCAAGCGCTGCATGAACCAGGCGCCGCCATCGCCGGGGATGATCCCCAGGTTGAGGAAGGTTTCACCGAACTTCGCGCGGCTTGAGGCGAGACGGATATCGGCCATGTTGGCGAGGTCGAAGCCCGCACCAATGGCCGCGCCGTTGACCGCGGCGATCACCGGAACTTCGACGGCGTTCAGCGCCAGCGGGATGCGCTGAATGCCGCGCCGATAACGCTCGGCGACCTCGGCGACGTCGCCGGCAAAATCACCGCTGCGCTTGGCCATGTCCTTGACGTTGCCACCCGCCGAGAATGCCGCGCCAGCGCCGGTGATCAACAGTACCGAAACCTCGTCACAGCTATTGACCCACTCGGCGACAGCGACGATGTCGTCGATCAGGCGCGTACCGGTCAGCGCGTTGCGCACATCGTCGCGATTGAGCGTCAGCATCGCCACCCGCTGGTCCACCTCCAGCAGTGCGTCGCTAAGCGTCGGCATCTTCATAGTGTTTCCTCCGGCCGGTCAGCATCCACCCGCTCGACGATGATCCGGGCATCGACGACGGCGTAGCCGTCGGCCAAGGCAATGACCGGGTTGAGGTCAAGCTCGGCAAGTGACGGGTAGGCCTGGACAATGCTCGAAACTTTCAACAGCAGATCGATCAGCGCTTGCCGGTCCACTGCCGCCTCACCACGCACGCCTCCCAGGATCTTGCGCGACTTGATCTGGTCGAGCATCGAGCACGCGTCGCCGTAGGACAGCGGTATGGCACGGAAGACGACGTCCTCGAGGATCTCGACAAAAATACCGCCCAGCCCGAACATCAGCACCGGTCCGAATATCGGATCACGAACGACGCCGATGATCACCTCGGTTCCTTTGCGCGCCATCGGTGCGACGAGAACGCCGGTGATCAGCGCCTGCGCGTCGTAAGCGCGGCAGGAGTCGAGGATTTCGTCGAAGGCGACGCGCATTTGCGCTTCACCTTGCACATTGAGCTTGACACCACCGGCATCGGACTTGTGGAGAATATGCCGGGACACCACTTTCATCGCCAGCGGCTGCTCGCCGAAGTGCTCGGCAATCGCCGTCAAGTCGCCGGCCGAGGCGGCCAGCCGCTCTAGCGGCACGGCGACGCCATGCGCGCGCAGCAAGTCCTTGGCCTCGAACTCGAAAAGGTCGCGTCCCTCGGCTTGTGCCGTGGCGAACGCGCGCTCGGCATCGCCGTCGGGCGCAAGCGCCAGCGCCGGCTGCTCGCCGGCGCGGCCCGCCAGATAGCTACCGCGCTCGCCAAGCGCCGCCAGGACGCGCACCGCGTGCTCGATCGAACTGTAGACCGGCAGGCCGGCTTCGTGCAGCCGACGCAGGGCCGGTGGATTGACAGGCGCATAGAGGCTGTAGACCACCAGTGGCTTGTCGGTCCGACGCGCCAGTTCGATCATCGATTCGGCGCCGCGCATCTCGCCGCCGAGCAGGTCTTCGGCAAAGCGCGTGTGATAGCCACCAAACATGCCGACCAGGAAAATGCTGTCGACGCCGTCGTCATCGGCGACGATTTCCAGGCAGTCGGCGAGCAGCGCGGGGTTGGCATCGCTGCTGCCGGCGACGTCTACCGGATTGACCAGCGACGCCTGCGGAAAAAGGATTTCGCCCAGACGCCGGCGCGTCGTGGCGCTCAACTCGGCCAGCACCAGCCCCGCTTCGCTCAGCCGGTCGGAGGCGATCGTCGCCTGACCGCCGCCATCGGCGACGACGGCAACACGCTTGCCGCGTGCCTTCTGCAGCAGTGCCAGGCCCTCGGCGACGGGCAGGATCTCGTCTGAGTTCTGCACCACACTGACGCCGACCTGACGCAACAGGTCAAGGGTCATCGCGTAGCTGCCGGCCAGCGCGCCGGTGTGCGAACTGGCGGCTTTCTGACCGGCCTCGGTCGAACCCGACTTGTACACCACCACCGGCTTCAACGCGGTGATCTCGCGCGCCGCGTCGAGGAAGCGACGGCCGTCACGAAAACCTTCGACGTACAGCGTCGCAACACGCGTGTGCGGATCCTCGCCAAGGTAGCGCAGGTAGTCGTTGAAGCCGATATCGGCCTGGTTGCCCGGCCCGGCGTAGGTGCTGAAGCCGACGTGACCGTTGCGCTGCGCTTCGAGCACCAGCGACAGCAGCATGTTGCCCGATTGCGAGATCAGTCCGATGCCACCGGCCTTGACGTTGTTCAGCGCCAGCAAGTTGACTTTCTTGTGCAGGTTGAACATCCCGGAGGTGTTCGGGCCAATGACCCGTACGCCGTTCTGGCGCGCAGCGGCCAGCATCTCCTGCTCCAGCTTGATGCCTTCCGGGCGACCCGTTTCGCGAAAGCCACTGGCCAGGATCACCGCGCCCTTGACGCCTTTCTTGCCGCACTCGACGAGCAGGCCCGGCACGCTGGCGGCGGGAGTGCAGATCAGCGCCAGGTCGGCGGTGCCCGGAATGTCGGCCAGCGACGCGTACGTCCTGACGCCGAGAACCCTGTCCACCTTGGGATTGATCGGGTAGATTTTGCCCGCGTAGCCGTCCTTGATCAGGCCGACCATCGCCTTGTAGCCACGCTTGCTGGGGTCGGCCGAAGCACCGACGATGGCAATCGAATCGGGTGCGAGAAAATCGTGCAGCGGACTCCGCTGCGTTGCGCTAGCCAGCACTTTCATCTCAGCAGCCCTTGAAAACCGGCAGGCGTTTTTCGGCAAAGGCGTCGATTCCCTCCTGCCAGTCCTGCGTCGTTGCGGCGAAGGTCATTCCTTCGAGTTCGGCAGCAAATGCCGCGTCAAGAGTACGTTCAGCAGCCATGTTCAGCTGCTCCTTGGCCATCTGCATCGACAGGGGCGCTTTGCCGGCAATCCGTGCGGCGAATTCACGCGCCGCGTCGAGAAAACCCTCGTCGGGCAGCAGACGATTGGCCAACCCGATACGTACCGCCTCTTCGCCCTTGATTCGCTCGCCGAGAAAGACCAGTTCGCGCGCCTTGGCCAAGCCGACCAGGCGCGGCAGCAGATAGGTCACGCCACCACCAAGAAATGTGCCGATGCTCACCTCGGGCAGACCGATCTGCGCGCTCTCGGCGATCACGATGAAGTCCGCAGCGATCGCCATTTCGGCACCGGCGCCGAGCGCGAAGCCATTGACCGCGGCCACCACCGGCTTCGACAACAACAGCAATCGTTTGCAGACTCTCTGCTCGGCACACAGATACTGGCGTCTGGCGAAGGCCGTTCGGCCGGCCTTGTGGGCTTTGAGATCAGCGCCGACGCAGAAGGCCCTGCCCTCGCCGGTCAACAGCACGACGCGCACGTCGCTGTCGGCCTCAGCGACGTCCAGCGCGGCGTTGACTTCGTCGTAGAGCTGCTGGGTTACCGCGTTGAGCCGCTCGGGTCGGTTCAAACGGATTTCTGCAATCCCCTCGGCCGATCGATAAATGATCGTTTCGGTCTGCATCGATAGTGCTCCTTTTCTGCCAGCAAGTGCACGCGTCGGCGCAACTCAAAAAGCAGCGAGCCGCGCCGATCGTTGTCAGGTCGGCAGCTCCTGAATCGACGACGGCGATACCTCGAGCACCGCCAGCGCATGCTCGGTAAAGACGCGCAGGCCAAGTTCGGGCCGGTAGCCGTGAATCTCCTTGACATCAAGAGCGCGCATGAAGGTAATGATTTCCTGACTGATCACCTGCCCCGGGACGAGAATCGGAAAACCCGGCGGGTAGGGGATGACGAAGGTCGTCGACACCAACTGGCGTCCGGCGGCGATTTCCTTCTCGATCGCCCGGCCGGCGATCGGCACGTATTCGCATTTGCTCTCGTCGTAAGCGAGGAAGAACGCCGAGCGGATGTCGCCTTCCGGCGTACCATTACCCGAACTCAGCCGGAACGAGTCGTGAAAGCAACTGAAATCGGGAAGCGGCGGCAGGTCCTCGCGCAAGGCCTTGACCTGACGTTGGAAGATCTTGCGCTCGACATTGCTGGCGTCGTCGAGGCGGTCATCCAGATCGCGCGCGATCTTGACCAGCACCTCGATCAGATACGCCACCGACGAGCGCGTCGTGCCGATGTTGGTCATGAACAGCACCGTGTTGCGCGAGGTCTTGTTGATCTGGATGCCGTGCTTGTTCATCAGGATTTCGTTCTTGAACGTATCACCGTCCCAGCCCGAACCCGCCACCGACAGCGTGATGCGCGTCGCATCGAGGACGAACTCGTCCTCGCTCCAGGCGGTCATGATGTCGGTCCAGCCGTGCTCGGGATCCCAGTAGCTCTTGATCCCCGACTTGCGGTACTCGGCGGGAATCATCTCGGCGACGGTGAGAACGTGGAAATACTTGCTGATCAGCGGGTGGGTATTGATCACCTTGCGCAGCGACATCGCCTGCTCGACCTGGCGCTGGATGAACTCGAAGCCCTCGAGTTCGACCTGCCGCCGGCCGATATCGAGCGAGGCAATGATCTGGTAATTGGGCGAGGTGGAAGTGTGCGTCATGTAGGCCTCGTGAAAAGCCTGCTCGACCTCGTCCTTGAAATCCTGGTCGTGTACGTGAATCATCGAACCCTGGCGCAGAGCGGTCAGTGTCTTGTGCGTCGATTGACACGCGTAGGCCCGCACCCGCACATGCTCGGGGTCCGCCATCAGGCGCGTGTTCAGCAGGACCTCATCGTCGGCATCAGCCATTTTTTCCCGGTACTCGGCATAAGCCGCGCGGTACTCGGGCGAACGGTAACGCTCGCGCAGCTGGCCGGCGCAGTACATGGCGGTGCGCCGCCGATAGGCCGGACCAAAACGGGCGAAGGCAAACCACGCCTCATCCCAGAGGAAGACCAGGTCCGGTTTTATCGCCAGGCACTCGTCCATGACCCGCTCGACGTTGTAGACCACGCCATCGAAAGTGCAGTTGGTCAGCAGCAGCATGCGCACGCGGTCCAGCTTGCCTGCCGCCCGCAATTGCAGCAGACGGTGCTTGATTTCTTTCATCGGCACCGCGCCGTACATCGAGTAATCGTTGAGCGGGTAGCTATCGAGATAAACGACCTGCGCGCCGGCCAGGACCATGCCATAGTGGTGCGACTTGTGGCAGTCGCGGTCGACCAGCACGATGTCGCCCGGGCGGACAATCGCCTGCACCACGATCTTGTTGCAGGTCGACGTACCGTTGGTGGCAAAGAAGGTCTGCTTCGAGCCGAAGGCACGGGCGGCCATCTCCTGTGCCTTCTTGATCGGACCATGCGGCTCGAGCAGGCTGTCGAGTCCGCCCGAGGTGGCCGAAGTTTCAGCCAGGAAAATGTTCATCCCGTAGAAGTCGCCCATGTCCTTGATCCAGTGCGAGGCGGTGATCGACTTGCCACGACTGATCGGCATGGCGTGAAAAACGCCGGTGGGGATGCGGGCGTACTGCGTCAGGGCATTGAAGAACGGCGCCTCGAAGCGCTCCGAGACACCGCGCAGGATGTTCAGGTGCAGGTCCAGATGGTCTTCCTGGTTGTAGAAGACGCGCCGGCAGTTACCGAGCTTGGCACCAGCAATTTCTTCGACCGACTGATCGGTGAACAGGTACACGTCGAGCTCGGGACGAAGCTTGGCGATCATCCGGCACAGTTCCGGACCGTACTCCTTGGGCTCCACCTCTTCCAGAACGGCCTCTTCGAGGCGCGAAAGATAGCGATGCAGGAGCTCCAGCGTCTGTTCCGATTCGCGCTTCAGGTCGTTGCGAATCACCACCGCCTGCAGGTTGTGGTTGAACATCACACCGATCAGGGCATCGGTAAGGCTGGGAACGAAGACCGGTTCATAGACAAAGGGATCCTCGGGGCGGCGCAGCGCACGCAGGGTGCGACGCAGATTCTCTTCCTGCATCGGCGAAAACTTGTCGACGAACAGCACTTCGAAGTAGAGCAGGTCCTTGGTCGCATTTTCGGTGGACTCGTCGTCCGGACTGCCTTCGGTCAATTCCTCGACGTCATGGTGGTGCGGGTTGCGTCGATAGCTGTTGCTCAGCAGCGCGTGACAGATGTTTCGCACGGTGATCGCCAGCACGTCAAAACGACCCTGCGTTACAAGGTCGCCGAGCCGGCCGAAAGTGTCGTGCCCCGGAAACGCCCAGTAGAGTTCGATCGGACGCAAGGCGTCGATCAATTCGACGACCTTGCGCTCGGCCTCGCTTCGCCGGCGTTCCGTCTGGCTCTGGACGAGTTGTTCGCTGGCGATTTTCAGCGCGCTCCAGCGATCGGTCCGCAGCTGCAGCGCGCTGTAATATTCACCCAGCGATTTCTTGCTCTTGTCTGCCTTCATCTTCTTGTCTCCTCACGCAGGTCAATGCCTGGCGTATCGTTATTCGGTGGTGGGGGAACTGCCAAACTCGATCAGCCGCGAGCCAACCGTGAAATCGGTAAACGACTGCGACCAGGCAAGGCCTGGCCAGAGAAAATCGGCACGTCCTTCGCTCGGCCAGTAGGCGGCCGAGTAAAGCGTGCCAAGACCACGGGCAAACGCGTTCGAGTAGATCGGTGCTTGCAGGAAGGCGGCGATCAGCGCCTCGCTGGTGATGGCGCTGTCGTCGAGCATCAGCCGTAGCAGCCGCAGGCGCTCGACCGTCGACGTCGCACGCGCGTGTTGCTGCCATTCGACCTTCTGCTGGTGGTTGGTCGCCGCCGCGATGCGCTGGATATCGCCTTTCTTGCCCGGCGCCAGATAGACCGTCGCAAAGTCGCCGTGACAATCGAGCACCGTCACGTTGTAACTCATGTGCACCGGCACCCGCGCCAGAGCCGCACTGGCCTCAGCCGTTCGGCGGCAGGTTTCCAGCACGTAGCGCAGGAGCAACGGCACGCCGAAGCCTTCGCCGACATCCAGGCGGCCACCGAACGACAAGGATACTGCCAGGCCGTCGTCGTTGATGCCGTCGAGTAGGCCCCAGACGCAGTCGCTGACGCCGATCACCTGGCGGCCGTTCCATGCCGTCTTCAGGATTACGCCTTCACATAACTGCGGCGGATAGTCGTAGTTGCGCAGCAGCAGCGGCCGAGTTCCGGTCAGGGCGACCTGCGAACACGCGGTGACGTACGGTGGCGGGCAGAACAGCGACAGAAAGCGGGCTTCCAGATCGCCGCCGCCAACGAGTTCGGCGAGTTTTTCGTAGGTTGGCAGCAACTCCGGCATGTGCTTGCGCAGCGCCCGTACGCAAGGCAGGTAGTAGGGGCGCGCCGCATTGCCGCCTTGCAGGTACCAACGGCGATACGACGGCCAGAACTCGGCGAACAGCGCTTGCCAGATGGTGCCCGGTCGTTCTTCCTCGATCGCCCGGAACAGCAGCGACTGGGACTGAATGAGCGCCATCTGGCTCGGCCGACGATCAGAGGATCTTGAACGCGCCGGCCGACGGCGCCGGTTGCTGAATGCCGGTATCCAGCGGTCGGCCCTTGTAGAAGCTTTGAATGCCCTTGATCCAGTTAAAGGCCCGCGGGTTGAGCTTGAACTCCTCGGTCATCGAGCGGCCGCGGGTGATCAAAATCCCCAGATCGGCGCCTTCATAGCGGTAATCACCGGGGCCCGTGATGCGCAACCAGAACGCCTCGTTCTCGCCTTCGACCGCCAGGCGGTGATAATCAAAGCGGTGATAGCTGACGTTGCCGGCGTCGTCCATGCGGTAGATCCCCGATTGCGGCGCCTCCTCGACGATATCCACCTCTTCGTCGGTGTACTTCATCACCAGTTGGCTCCAGGTGTCGATGTACTTCGGATTTTTCCAGCGTTCGTTCATTGCGGCTACGTCGAGCTTGAAGTCCGCACCGCTGAACTCCAGCAGGTGGAAGAAGAACAGCGGCGCGTCGGCATAGGCGAAAGCCGCGTGGTTGGTCATCGGGCTGGCACCGCAGACGCGCGGGTTGAGTTCGCCCAGATAAACCTCTTCGCTGTCCTCGTCGACCAGAAAGTCGAGGTCGAAGTAACCGCGATAACCCTCCTCGAGCAATTGGTTGCCGAAGGCATAGGCGTAGTCGCGCGCGGTAATCCGCGCCTTTTCCGGAAAAGCTCCGGGGAAGACCTCGTTGCCGCACCAGCCGCCCTTGTATGGCGTCAGTTCCTTGGCGCCGACGATTTCGGTCAGCAAGGGGCCAACCACCGTCCCGCAATGCGTGACGCAGGCTTCCAGCGTGCCGCCGCGGCAGTTAATCCGCTTCATCACCTTGACCTCGGGATCCTTGACGATCTCGTCAGCGTACTTCTTCCACTCTTCGTCATTCGAGATAAAGAAAGTCGTGTGACCCGAGTCGCCGAAAGCCGACTGAATCACCAGGTCGCTGCCAAGACCATTTTCCTCGGTCAGCTTGATCAGTTGCTCGTAGCTTTCGACCTTGGCCAAGACGTTCGGCACCGATGGCACGTTGGCCTTGTTGCCGATGCGTACCGTTTCCATCTTGTTGTCGCAACGCGTGCGCAAGGATGCTGGCGGGAACCACAGCTCGATGCCCAGTTCCTTGCACAACTCCTCGGTCTTCTCGTCGAACATCAGGAACACGGCGACCGGATCGCCGCCGCGTCCCTTGATGTAGTCGATGACTTCCTTGTTCTGCAACAGATAGTTGTTGATGTCCTCGATACCCTCGAACTCCTCATGCGGCTGCTCCTTGGGAACGAAGACATTCGGATGGCGGCCGTCGTAGCAGTCGATGTAGTTGATGTGCTTGAAGTGCGGCACCCTTTCGTCCATGCCCGCCAGATTGAAGTTGGTAGCGCTGATGAAGTAGATCGGACGCTTGTTGCGATGGAAGAACAAGCGCAAGTCGGACATGCTGGTGATCGTGGACAACGGCGGCTGGGTCATTTCCATTTCCTGTCTCCTCTGTGGGTTTGTTTCTTCTTGGGCTTGCATCCTCTTGCGGCCTCGCTGGATCGCGAAAATAGCGATCCCGAAGACGGCCAGCAAAGCTGAACCGGCGAGCAGCGCGGCATTCATCCTGTCACCCGCCTGACTTCCGGAGATCGGCTCACTCACGAGCGATGATGGTAGTACGGTGCAACACTCTCCAGCGATTCACCAGAGAAACCGGTGTCCGCTTGCAGATCGGTGAGGTAGACGGTCGAACCGTCCGGTCCGGCGACGACGCCAGCAGGCAGCGCAACTGGCTCGGAACGCGATCCGCGCGTCGGCTTGACCAAGGGCCCGAGACTATTCAGATAGTCGCCCTCATGACCCAGGTGTTTCTGATAAACCGGAAACTCGATCGGGCGGTCACGGAAACTCTTGAGCGTTTGCCCCAGGCCACGGATTCCCACCTCGCGCTCGCGACGAACGCGCGACAGATCGATTTCCACCGGCATGATTTCTTCGCCACCGCCCGCTTCATGGATGACGTAGCCGGAAGGACCGACGATCACCGAGCGGCCTGTGCCGCAGTCGCCGACGCCATTCACATCGAAAAAATAGCACTGATTGATGGTCGCGTTGGCGCGGGCTATCGGCAGCTCGACATCGCGGTCGATGGTGTCGGTCATCGTCGGATGGAGAATGCATTCCGCGCCCATCGAGACCAGCGTCCGGGTAGTTTCGGGAAACCACATGTCGTAGCAAATGGAAACCCCGAAACGGCCGATGTGGGGGACGTCAAACACACAGAACTCGGTGCCGGGCTTGATACCCATTTCATAGGGCAGGAAAGGGAACATCTTGCGGTAACGGGCGATCACCTTGCCGTTCGGATCGATCACCGGCGTCGTATTGAAAATATCATCGCCAATGCGTTCGAACATCGACCCCGGCAGCAACCACAGGCCATGCTTGGCGGCCATCTGGCAAAAAATCTGCTCGGCTGGCCCGCCGGTCGGCTGCGCGTGATACGGCGCCGGTCCGAAAGGCGCCAGCTCGCTGAAGACGACCATCTGCACCCATGGAAAACGGGCCATGAGGACGTCCAGCTTGTGCCCCATCGCGGTGATGTTCTCGTGCTCCATCGAGATATTCATCTGAAGGCCAGCAATTGAAAACGGAACCATGAAGTGATTTCTCCTGCCGCTGCTAGTGAGCGTACGGTGATTATTGGAATTGCCCTCAAGTTCCGACGCCGCGAACCTGAGCAGATTACGTCAACGCTCGTGACGTGTCGAGACGCCGCGAACTCGACTGCTGCAACGGACCCGCCCGCCCGGGACTCTTCAAGGCGGGCGCCCTGTGCACGCCAAACGACTACATCACAGTAATCGCGCGACGACAATTCGGCGACGCCGTCTGCTTCTCGGCCATTCCCGGAATTGCCGCGTCGTCGCGGCGAGCACCACGGCAAGGCGTACCAAGGGGCGATACTGTTGGGCTAGTGCCAACAGCGCTTGGCCGATCAGGCCGTCGCCGCCGCGCGGCGTTCAGGCGCCGATCGCCTGCAGCGACGCGTCGATAATCTCCAGACCTTCGTCGAGGAGCACCTCCGGGATGGTCAGCGGCACCATGACGCGCAAGACATTACCGTTTGATCCACACAACAGCAACAGCAAGCCGCGTCGCGCCGCTTCGTTCTTCAGGGCCAGGGCCATATCGGCCGCCGCTTGCCGCGGATCACCATTGCGGCAGAACTCCACCGCCGTCATCGCCCCGAGGCCGCGTACTTCGACGATGCTCGAATACTTTTTCTGCATTGCGCCGAAGCGGCTACGCATGCGCTCGCCGAGCGCCATCGAGCGGCTGCACAGCTGCTCCTCCTCAATCACGTCGAGGACCGCCAGCGCGCCGGCGACAGCCACCGGGCTGCCGGCGTAGGTGGAACCGAGACCACCGACTTCGGCGGCGTCCATGATCGCCGCCTTACCGACGATCGCGGCAACCGGCAGACCACCGCCAAGACCCTTGGCCAGGGTGATGATGTCGGGCTCGACGTCGTAGTGCTCGGTCGCAAACAGCTTGCCGCAACGGGCCATGCCGCTCTGCACTTCGTCGGCAACCAGCAAGATCCCGTGCTGGTCGCACAGCGTCCGCAGGCGGCGCAGGAAAGTGAATGGCGCCGGCAGGTAGCCGCCCTCGCCCTGTACCGGTTCGATGACGATGGCGCCGACCTGCGACGCTTCGATGCTGTAAGCAAACAGTCGTTCGATCGCCGCCATGGAGTCGTCTTCCGAGACACCGTGCAGCGCATTCGGGAACGGCACATGAAATATGCCGCCCGGATACGGCCCGAACTTGACCTTATAAGGAGCCACCTTGCCGGTCAGCGCCAGACCGAACATGGTCCGCCCGTGGAAGCCACCGCCGAAGGCGATCAGGCCGCTCCGGCCGGTCGCCGCGCGGGCGATCTTGACGGCGTTCTCGACGGCTTCGGCGCCGGTATTGACCAGAAAGGACTTCTTCGGCGTGGCGCCAGGTGCGGCGGCATTGAGGCGCTCGCACAGTTCGACGTACGACTCGTAGGCGACGACCTGGAAGCAGGTATGCGTAAACGCCGCCAGTTGTGCGCTGGCCGCGGCCACCACTCGAGGATGGCAATGGCCGGTATTGACGACCGCGATGCCGGCGCAAAAGTCGATCCAGCGCCGGCCCTCGACGTCCCACACTTCGGCGTTTTCGGCGCGCGCGGCAAACAGCGGGTGCGCCTGGCCAACGCCCCTCGGCAAGGCCGCCTGGCGCCTGGCCAGCAAACTGGCGTTGGTTTCCGTGCTCATCTCATTGCCTACGTTCATGGCTTTCTCCTGTGTGTTTGCCGACCGGGTCGGTGGCTGCCACCGCGACGACCATGCTCGACTTCGAGAGACTTCGGGGCCCGACACGGGCTGCGGCACGCGCGCCGCAGCCTGCGACCCAGGTGATGGCATTCGCTGCCCGGCGCTGGTCCTGGCGCCGCAAAGTTCCAGTTGACTTGAGGCACCGCCAAACAGACAACAGATTTCGACGGCATGCACCAAAGTGGGTTGACTGTACGCTGAAGAGCGGCGGACAATCAGACCAATTATTGCAAGACTCCTGATACCAATTCGGACGGCTTCGCGATGGACAAGTCGCTTTGCATGGAACTCATTCGGCATCACTTCGACAGCGAGCCGAGCGCTTCCCGAAGACAGACGGCCTTGTACCTGACGCTCCGGCGCCTGATTTTTGACGGCCAATTGCCACCGGGCAGTCCGCTGCCGCCGACACGCCAATTGACCGCCGCGCTCGGTCTGAGCCGCAGTACGCTGGTCCGCGTCTACGAGCAGCTCCTGGTCGAGGGCTATCTGCAAAGTCGCGGCGGCTCCGGCACGCTGGTCTCGGAAGACTTGCCGATCGCCGCGCCCAGCCACACGCCGCGCCTTAGCCCGCCGCGAGCGGGTTCCGGCTTATCGCGACGCGGTGTCGAGATTTCCCGGCACGCCAGCAGCAGCCCGCTGCAGGGCGGCGCGTTCGTGCCCGGCATGCCCGACGTCGGCCTGTTTCCGTTCAAGACCTGGCGGCGCCTGTTGTGCAAACACAATCGCTTCGAACAGCGTCACCTCGCGCGCTACAGCCACGGCGGCTATGGGCCATTGAAGGCGGTGCTCGCCGACTACCTGCGTGGGGCGCGCATGATGTCGTGTTCGCCGCGGCAGATCCTGATCCTCAATGGCTCGCATCAAGCGATTGATTTGTGTGCAAGAATGCTCTGCGATGTCGGTGATCGGGTGTGGATGGAGGACCCGGGTTACTGGGGCGCGAGCAATGTGCTGCGCGCCAACGGCCTGCACATCGACGCCATTCCGGTCGATGACCAGGGGATCACCGTCCCGCCACCCGACCCGGCGTCGCCACCACGGCTGATATTTGTCACCCCCTCGAGCCAGTACCCGACCGGCGTGGTGATGTCGCTGAGCCGGCGAATGCAGCTTCTCGAACTCGCCGACGCGCACGATGCGCTGATCATCGAGGACGACTACGACAACGAGATCCGCTTCCACCCGTATGCCATCGGCTCGCTGTTCGGGCAGTCGCGGTCAGCGCGAGTCATTCATCTGGGAACCTTCAGCAAGACCATGTTCCCGGGCTTGCGTCTGGCCTACATGGTGGTCCCTGAACACCTGGCCGACGCCTTTGCCATCGGCAACGCCGAACTATACCGGGAAGGACGCCTGATCGAACAGGCGACGCTCGCCGACTTCATCGACGAGGGCCACCTGAGCACGCATCTTCGGCACGTGCGCAACATCTATCAGGAACGCCGCAACGTCCTGCGCCGGGCGATCGAATCACGGCTAGGCGGGCTGGTGACGACCACCGGCGGCATGGCCGGCCTACACCTGCCCTATTTTTTCAACGAAGCTTTCGATGACCAGGCACTATCCAGGGAGATGCTCGACGCCGGCATGGTCTTGCGACCGCTGTCGATGTATTACGCCGACCCGGGCCGCAGCCGCTCGGGGATGGTTCTCGGCTTCGCCGCCGCCGACGCCGCAAGCATCGAAGCCGCCGCCGACCGCTTGTGCGACCTGATCGAACGCCGACTCGAACGCCAGCGAGGCGGCGGCGCTGGCACCAGCAGCCGCCAGCCCCTACGCGCTCCAGGCAATCACCACGACCGGTAGGCGAGCCTGCTAACGGCCTGCGTCGAATGATCGACAGGCAGCACCCCGGCTCCGACCAAGCTCGTCAACGGCGCCGATCGAGCACCGATCAAGAGGTGGCGCGATCAATACTTCTTGTACGGCAGAAACTTTCCCGACATAACGATATGGACGCGGTCACCGGCCGCGCTCGGCTCGCGTTCGAGCTTCATATTGAAGTCGATCGCCGACATGATGCCGTCGCCGAATTCTTCGTGAATCAGCTCCTTGAACGTCGTGCCGTACACATTGATCAACTCGTAGAAGCGGTAGATCAGCGGGTCGCTCGGTACCGCGGTCGGCAGCGAGCCCTTGTACGGAACGACCTGCAGCAGGGCAACGGCCTCGGCAGGAAGGCCGAAGATGCGGCCGACAGTTGCTGCCTGCTCGTCGTCAAAGCTCATCTGGCCAAGGCACGCGGCGGTGACCCATTCCTTCGACAGAGCAAGCTCCTTCGCCACATCGGCCCACTTGATTCCTCTCTGGATTTTTGCGGCGACGATCATTTCGGTCACTTCGATGCGATTCATGGTCTGGCTCCTGGTTTGCTCGGTTGGCGAGAAGGACTGCGGCTTGAGCCCCTCGCGTTCATAGTTTAAGCAGCATTCGTGCCATGCCGGCCGCGATCGCCGGCGACGGGCGAATTCTCGGCAGCCTGCTGCGCCGCACCAAATGAAAGCGCAATCGCGTCAGGCACGCCCCACGAGAGGGCAGGAATCGGCTTGCGCGGGTCGCCCGGGCGACGCGGAGCATTGTCGGCAGGTCTTGATGTGGCTGGCACGATACGTGCTTTGCCTTGTTCAAGCCAAGCCGATAGCGGCTTGACGCCAGTGCAGCAACGATGCGTCTGCACGGGCGTGCGAATGGATAAAGGCGTCTCGTACCGCGCCAGCGGTGCGAGCTGGCGGGGGACGCCTTTATCGCCAACGCGACCCATCACTCACCCAGGGGAAACATCATGTCCTACCTAGCACCTACAGAGTTCGTCACCAAAATGGTCGACGCCGGCGAAGCCAAGGTCTTCATGTCCACTCGTGACACGCTCGTTCGGGCCTACATGGCCGGCGCCATCCTCGCGCTTGCCGCGGCTTTTGCCATAACCATCAACGTCCAGACCGGCCAGCCACTCGCCGGCGCGATTCTTTTCCCGGTCGGCTTCTGCATCCTGTACCTGCTCGGCTTCGACCTGTTGACCGGGGTGTTCACGCTGTGCCCACTGGCCTTGATCGACAAGCGACCAGGGGTGACCGTGGGCGGCGTTCTGCGTAACTGGGGCCTGGTCTTTGTCGGCAACTTCGCCGGCGCGCTGACCGTCGCGGTGATGATGGCGATCATCTTCACCTACGGCTTCACCACCGAACCCAACATCGTCGGACAGAAAATCGGCGTCATCGGCGAAAGCCGTACGGTCGGCTACGCCGCGCACGGTGCAGCGGGCATGCTGACGCTGTTCGTCCGCGGCGTGCTGTGTAACTGGATGGTTTCCACGGGCGTCGTCGGCGCGATGGTGTCGACCAACGTGTCGGGCAAGGTCCTGGCGATGTGGATGCCGATCATGCTCTTCTTCTACATGGGCTTCGAACACTCGATCGTGAACATGTACCTGTTTCCGTCGGGCCTGATGCTCGGTGGCAACTTCTCGATCTATGACTACATGGTCTGGAACGAGATCCCGACGGTGCTCGGCAACCTGGTCGGTGGCCTGGCCTTTGTCGGCCTGACGCTGTACTCGACGCACGTGCGCACGGCGCCAAAGCGCAACGCCGACTACGCGACGCAGCTGCGCAGCGCCGCCAAGCGCAACGCCGCCTGAGCAGTACTCGGCACGAGCGTCGCGCCGCCGGCGCGGCGCGACGCTCAAACCATCAGCCATGCGCCATGTCCGGTAAACTCACTCTCTCCGTTGGTCAGTACTCCGACCGCGGCCGCAAGGAAATCAATCAGGATTTTCATGGCCTGTGCATCCCTGAAGAACCGCAACTCGGTTCAAAAGGAATCGCCATTGCCATCGCCGATGGCATCAGCAGCAGCGACGTCGGCCACATCGCCAGCGAGTCAGCCGTCAAGAGCTTCCTCGACGACTACTACTGCACCTCGGAAGCCTGGTCGGTCAAGTCGTCGGCGCAGCGGGTGTTGATGGCAACGAACTCCTGGCTGTACTCGCAGAGCCGACAAAGCCAGTACCGCTACGACATGAACCGCGGTTACGTGAGCACGCTCAGCGCGCTGATCATCAAGTCCACCACCGCGCACGTTTTCCACGTCGGCGACAGCCGTGTTTATCGCCTGCGCGACGACACCCTCGAGCAGTTGACCAACGACCACCGCCTGCTTGTTTCAGCGGACAAGAGTTATCTCAGCCGGGCCCTCGGCGTCAGCGAACAACTCGAAATCGACTATCAGGCGCTGCAGATCGAGGAAGGCGATCTGTTCGTCCTGGCGACCGACGGCATCTACGAATTTGCCGCAGCACGATTCATCGTCGCGACCATTGGCCGGTGCCGGGCCGATCTCGACAGCGCCGCCAAATTAATCGCCGATGAAGCCTACGCGCAGGGCAGCCAGGACAATCTGACGATCCAGATCATCGGCATCGAAACGCTGCCCCAGCCGGCGGCCAACGAACTCTACCAGCAGTGGGCCGAGCTGCCGCCGCCGCCCATCCTCGAAGCCAGGATGTCCTTCGACGGCTACCGGATCGTACGCGAGGTCCACGGCAGCAGCCGCAGCCATATTTATCTGGCCGAGGACAGCGACAGCGGCCTACCGGTGATCATCAAAATCCCGTCGATTGACCTGCGCGGCGACCCCGCGTATCTGGAACGGTTCATGCTGGAAGAGTGGATCGCCCGCCGCATCAACAGCGCGCACGTGCTGAAACCCTGCCCGCCGGCGCGCAAACGCAACTACCTCTACGTCGTCACCGAGTACGTCGAAGGCCAGACGCTGGCGCAGTGGCTAGTCGACAATCCCGCTCCCGAACTTGAAACGGTGCGGCGCATCGTCGAACAAATCGCCAGAGGCCTGCTCGCCTTCCATCGGATGGAAATGCTGCACCAGGATCTGCGGCCGAACAACGTCATGATCGACGCATCCGGCACCGTAAAGATCATCGATTTCGGCGCCGCGCGCGTGTCCGGACTCGCCGAAGCGGGCAGCGCAAACGTGCAGCCGCACATTCTCGGGACCGTTCAATATACCGCGCCCGAGTACTTCCTCGGCGAGGCCGGCCGGCCGTGCTCCGACCTCTTCTCGCTTGGCGTCATTGCCTACCAGATGCTCTCGGGACGACTGCCGTACGGCGCCGAGGTGGCAAAATCAAGAACCCGGGCGGCGCAGAGAAAACTGCGCTACCGATCGGTACTCGACGAACAGCGCGAGATCCCGGCCTGGGTCGACGCGACGCTCGCCAAAGCGGTCCACCCGGACCCCAACCAGCGCTACCAGGAACTCTCCGAATTCACCCATGACCTCAGGCACCCCAACCAGGCGCTGCTGGAAGGACGCCCTCCACCGCTGATCGAACGCTACCCGCTGCGCTTCTGGCAGGGCCTGTCGCTCTTGCTGGCGATGATCGTCCTGTTCTTGCTCAGCACGAACACGCTCGTGAAATAGGCGCGTCAACACGCGTCTCGATGCTCCGGCGAGCCACCGCCGACGATCGGCGGCGGCCCAACCGGCGCTCGCCATGGCGAGCGCTGGCCCCGGAACGGGTCGGCGGCGCTAGCGAAGCGGCGCCAGAACGATCGTCGCCAGCGGCGGCACGGTGATCTCCAGCGAGTGCGCACGATTCATCCACGGGATCGATTCGGCAAACAGCACATCCTGCCCATTGCCGATGTTGCTGCCGCCGTAGAAATGCGAATCGGAGTTGAAGATCTCGCTATACGCACCCTCCTCGGGAACGCCGATGCGGTAGCAGCGGCGCGGCACTGGCGTCAGGTTGACAACGACGATCAAGAACTCGGATCCCGCCCGGCGCACGAAGCTGAGTACTGACTGCGCGGAATCGCTACAGTCGATCCAGTCAAAGCCCGTCCACTCGAACTCGTGGGCGTACAGGGGCGCGCTGTTGCGATAAAGATGGTTGAGATCGCTCACCAGCAGTTGCATGCCGGCGTGCAGCGGGTATTCCAGGACGTACCAGTCGAGGACGCCGGCGCTGTTCCATTCCAGCCCCTGGCCGAACTCGGTTCCCATGAACAGCAGCTTCTTGCCGGGGTGCGTGAACATATAGCTGTAGAGCGTGCGCAGGTTGGCGAAGCGTTGCCATTCGTCGCCCGGCATCTTGTTCAGCATCGAGCCTTTGCCGTGCACCACCTCGTCGTGCGAGAACGGCAGCATGAAGTTCTCGGTGAACGAGTAGAGCATGCTGAAAGTCAACAGGTTGTGGTGATACTGTCGATAGATCGGTTCCTGCGCGATATAGCGCAGCGTGTCGTTCATCCAGCCCATGTTCCACTTGATGTCGAAGCCGAGGCCGCCGAGATAGACCGGCCGCGTCACCTGTGGCCACGAGGTCGATTCCTCGGCGATGATCAAGGCACCCGGACATTCGACGTGCGTGACGCTGTTGAGCTCGCGCAGAAAGCCGATCGCCTCGAGGTTCTCGCGGCCGCCGTAGATATTCGGGATCCAGTCCTCACGCGAATAGTCCAGGTACAGCATCGACGCCACGGCATCGACGCGCAAGCCGTCGAGGTGCATCTCGCGCAACCAGTACAGCGCGCTGGCGACGAGGAAGTTTCTGACTTCGTTGCGGCCGAAGTTGAAGATCAGCGTCGACCAATCGAGGTGCTCGCCCTTGCGCGGATCCTCGTGCTCGTACAGCGCGGTGCCGTCGAAACGTGCCAGGGCGAAAGCGTCCTTCGGGAAGTGCGCCGGTACCCAGTCGAGAATCACGCCGATGCCGTGCGCATGCAGGTGGTCGACGAAGAAGCGAAAATCGTCCGGCGTGCCAAAACGGCTGGTCGGCGCGAAATAGCCCGTCGCCTGATAGCCCCACGAGAGGTCGAAGGGGTGCTCGGTGACCGGCAGCAACTCGACGTGCGTGAAGCCCATGCGTAAAACGTAGTCGACGAGTCTGACCGCCAGTTCGCGGTAGTTCAGAAATTCGCCCTCGGGCCCGCGCTGCCACGAGCCCAGATGCACCTCGTAGACCGACATCGGCGAATGCTGCCAGTCCCACTCGGCGCGGCTCGCCATCCACACGCCGTCCTGCCAGACGTGCTCGCTTTCACCGACGACGATTGACGAGGTCTTCGGGCGGGCCTCGAACTGCTGCCCGTAGGGATCGGACTTCAGCAGCACCTCGCCGCTTTGCCGATTCCTGATCTCGAAGCGATAGAACGCCCCCGGTGCAAGATCGGGAATGAAGATCTCCCAGACGCCGCTGCCTGGACGCACACGCATCTGGTGGCGACGACCGTCCCAGCGATTGAAGTCGCCGACGACGCTGACGCGCTCGGCGTTCGGCGCCCAGACGGCGAACAAGACGCCGGCGACGCCGTCCACTTCGCGGCAATTGGCGCCGAGAACCTTGTAGGCGTGGCGGTGATTGCCGGCGCTCAGCAAGTGCAGGTCGAGGTCACCGATCTGCGGTGCGTACGAATAGGGATCGTGGGCAATATGCTGGCGACGTGCATCGTCGAGCCAGATCAGCCGATAGTGCTCCGGAACGTCGCTTGCCGCGCCGCGCCACTTGAAGAAATCGCTTTCACCGACACGTTCCAGCGGCCGATTTCCTTCCAGGATGGATACTTCCACGGCATGCGGAATATAGACGCAGACCTCTACGCCGTCTTCGTTCGGATGTTTGCCGAGCACCTCGAACGGATCGTGATGTCTGGCCTCGATGATCTTGATTTGGCTGTCATTGAGCGTCGGTGCCGTGCTGCGTTCTGCCTGTTTCATATGCCTTCTCTATTTTTGTGTTGACGCCACGGCACGCATGCGGACCGCGGCCAGAAAATGGTGGGGATCGTCTTCTGCGCACGCCAGACTGCGGCGGCGCACGGCGCATGCGCCTTCCCTCGCGCACCCCACACGGCTCGGCAAACAGTCTACTGCGTGGTCATTACGACCACAAGCACGGTATGGACAAAGCGCCAACGCGGCCGCTCACTCTTCGGTGATGACGCCGATCGCGAACCGCTCGGCGTACGCCGACGAGCGAAGAATCGACGCCTGGGCGTGCCGACTGGCCGTTTTCCAGCTAACTGCGCCAGCCGGCGAGGCCGTGCAATTGCCGCCATCCGCGCAAAACACTATGCACCGACGTAGCGCAGCAAAGGCTGCCAAAGCGCACTGGCCAGTGCTTTTCCTTTGCAGCAGGATGGTCAAAAGTCTCCTTAAGTTGTCTTTAAGCGTCCCCGGCGCATGCTCCGGCTTGTCGGAAGGGTGCTGCTGCCGACGACCAGCACCGGAGTTACCAACCCTGGCAGCCGCGGAACTCTTGCGCTCGGATCGCCTCAGTGCGTCGCAGAGCTCTTTTCCCCTGGCCTGGATTGCCCGCCAGAATCGCCATCGATGGCGACCCGGGAATGACAGGGCAATTCCTGGCGGCTCGCCAGCAAGCGCAACCAGCCATCCGGCTGCCGTCATCCCGCCGGCGCGGCTGCCGACAAAGATGAGCAATCACGCCAATTTCTGACCATCAGCACGGACCATGACATGAACAGCCCTGCCCTCGAATTGAGCCACACCAGCAGCCGTGCGCTGACCGTTTTCGACGAACTGCGCCGCTATCTCGATGCTCAGATCATCGGCCAGGAGCGACTCGTCGAGAGTCTACTCATCGCCTTGCTGGCGGACGGCCACCTGCTCGTCGAGGGGCCTCCCGGGCTGGCCAAGACGCGTGCCGTCAAGGCTCTTGCGCACGGCCTGGAGTGCGACTTTCAGCGCGTGCAGTTCACCCCCGACATGTTACCCGCCGACCTTACCGGATCAGACATCTATCGGCCCGAAGAGGGACGTTTCGAATTTCAACGCGGGCCACTGTTCCACAACCTGATTCTGGCCGACGAAATAAATCGCGCGCCGGCCAAGGTGCAGTCGGCGCTTCTCGAAGCCATGGCCGAGCGCCAGATCAGCGTCGGCGCGGCGACCTATTCGCTACCCGGCCTGTTCCTGGTGATGGCCACGCAAAACCCGATCGAGCATGAAGGTACCTATCCCTTGCCGGAAGCTCAGCTCGACCGCTTCATGCTGCACACCCTGGTCGACTATCCGGATCGCGCCAATACCCTGCGCATCATGGAATTGGCGCGCCGCGAAGCGCTCGCGGGCCGCGAGCTACCCCCGCCAGCGCATTCGCTGCCTCTTGATGCCGTCTTCACGGCACGTCGCGAAGCCTTGAATCTGACCCTCGCCGCGTCGGTCGCCGAGTACATTGCGGCGCTCGTCGATGCCACCCGCAGGCCTCAGCCCTACAGCGACAAACTGGCCGGCTGGCTGCGCTGGGGAGCCAGTCCGCGCGCGGCAATGGCCATCGAACGCGGCTCGCGCGCGCTCGCCTGGCTCGATGGTCGCGACTACGTCAGCCCTGAAGACGTCCTGACGATCGCTCCCGATGCTCTGCGCCACCGCCTGCTGCTCGACTACACGGCACAGGCGCGCGGTGTCACCGCGCAGGATTGCATTGACGAACTGCTGCGTCAGGTGCCGGCGCCATGATCATCCCCGATCTCGCGGAACTGGCTGCCCTGCGCGGCGCCGCACGGGGCCTCAGTTTGCACGCTCGCCGACCGGCGCTGGCGCAGTTGCGAGGCGGACATCGCAGCGCGCAGCGCGGCCGCGGCCTGGAATTCGAAGAGGTCCGTCTCTACGCGCCGGGTGACGACGCACGCGCCATCGACTGGCGCGTGAGCGCACGCCGTGGGCGACTGCACACCAAGTTGTTCGGCGAGGAACGCGAACGTCCGGTGTGGCTGGTCGCCGATCTGCATGCCGGTCTCTTCTTCGGCAGCCAGCGGCAACTCAAGTCGGCATTGCTGCTGCGCGCCGCCGCCTTGCTCGGCTGGGTGGCGGCGCTGGGCGGTGACCGCGTTGGCGCGGTTATCGCAAAGGCCGACGCGGCGGCGCCGAGAATTTTGCCAGCACGTGCGCGCGAAGCCGGCGTCTTGCCGATCCTCGAAGCGCTGGTAGAGGCGCAACCGCGCGCGCCCGGATCGCCGGCCGGCGAGGGCTTGCGCGCGGCGCTCTCGACACTTTGCCCGCTGCTCAAGCCGGGCAGTTTGATCCTGCTGTTGAGCGATTTCGCAACACTCGACGCGACCACCAACGATCTCCTGGCCGCCACCAGCGCGCACAACGACATTCGCCTGCTGTGGATCATCGATTCGCTGGAAAGGGACGGGCTGCCCGCCGGCAACTATCGCGTCGGTCTGCCCGGGCGCTTGTGGTGGTTGGACGGCGAACGCTGTCGCCGCGCGTGGCAAGACGTCTGGCGGGCCCGTGACGAACACTTGACGAACGTCTGCACGCGCCTGCATCTGCCGCTCAATCGCCTGCTGACGCACGCTGATGTGCTCGAAACCCTGGTCCCCCTGTTGCGGGAAGCGTCATGAGTGACGCCAAGGCCGACTGGCTCGCGCAACTGGCGCCCGCGCATGCGCCACCTGCCGCCGGCTGGTGGCCTCTGGCACCCGGCTGGTGGGGCGTGGCCTTCTTGACACTGATCAGCATCGCCGCAATCGCCTACTGGCAAACCCGTCCACCCGTTCGCCGGCGCCGTCTGGCGCTGCGCGAACTACAGCGGCTCGCAGCCCTGGCGAGCGACGATCAGGCCCTGGCGAACGGCATCGAAAGCCTGTTGCGGCGCTACGCGCTGGCGCGCTTTGGACGCACCGCCGTCGCCGGCCTCAGCGGCGAGGGCTGGATCAGCTTTGTCGTTGCGCACGGCGGCCGGGCCTGGGCTGGAGGCGCCGGCAGCCTTCTCCTTCGTGCCGCCTGGGGCGGCCCGGTCGAGGCCGATCGCAGCGCCTGGCTGAGCGGTGCGCGCGGCTTTCTGAGGGCACGCAAATGATTCACCTTGCCTGGCCGTGGATGTTCCTCGCCCTGCCCCTGCCATGGCTGCTCGCACGCCTTCTGCCGGCGGTCGAAGCGCGCGGCGATGCGCTGTTTCTGCCCTTCGCGGCCAGTGTCACGGCGGCAGGCGCGCCGCACCTGGCGGCTCGTCCGCGCGCTCGCCAGTTGCTCTTTGCGCTGCTCTGGCTATTGCTGGTTGCGGCAGCCGTGCGTCCACAGTGGCTGGGCGATCCCTTGCCGGTGCCAAGCAGCGGCCGGCGCCTGCTGTTGGCGGTCGATGTTTCCGGGTCGATGGCGACCCCCGACATGGCCGGCAAGGCGTCCCGCCTTGATGTCGTGCAGGCGGTTGCCGGCGAGTTCATCGGCCGTCGCCATGGCGACCAGCTTGGCCTGATCCTGTTTGGTACACGCCCCTACCTGCAAGCGCCGATCACTGCCGACCTGCGCACGGTCGACGAGTTCCTGCAGCAAGCGGTCGTCGGCATCGCCGGCACCGAGACCGCCATTGGCGACGCCATCGGGCTGGCGATCAAGCGCCTGCACACCAGCGCGGCGGCGGCGACAGAATCCAGCAACGCCGCGAATTCCGAAAAGAACTCGTCAGAACACGGCGAAACCGTGCTCATCCTGTTGACCGACGGCGCCAACAACGCCGGCCTGATGGATCCGATCGCGGCGGCGAGAATGGCGGCCGATGCCGCTCTGCGCATCTATACCATTGGTGTTGGCGCCGCTGCGCAGGCCGGGTTCTTTGGCGCGAGAGGCAACAACGACCTGGACGAAGACACGCTCAAGTCGATTGCCGAGATCACGCACGGCGAGTATTTCCGCGCCACCGACGCCGACGCCCTGGCGAAGGTCTACGCGCGCATCGACCAGCTCGAGCCAAGCGCCGGACGCGAACAGTGGCTTCGCCCGCAGCGCGACCTGTTTCCCTGGCCGCTGGCGTTTGCCCTGCTCTTCAGCCTGCCCGCCGTTTTTATTCGGGAGCGGCCATGACGGGCGGCGAAACGATCAGCGACTTTGTGCACGCCTTGCATTTCCTACGCCCGCAATGGCTGCTGGCTTTGCCGCTGCTGTGGGGCATGGTGCTCTGGCTGGCGCGGCGACAGCAGCAGCTTCGGGACTGGGCCGGGCTGATCGATCCGCAACTCTTGCCGAAGCTGCGCCTGGCGACCGCCGGTCGCGCTGCACGGTCGCCCTGGCCGTGGCTTGCTCTGGGGTGGACACTGGCGGCTATCGCCCTGTCGGGCCCCAGCTGGCAGCGCCTGCAAACCCGTGCCTATGACGCGCCGGCGGCGTGGGTGATGGTGCTCGACCTGTCGCCATCGATGACGGCTTCCGACCTCGCGCCGAACCGCATCACGCGCGCACGCTACGCGCTGGAGGACATTCTCGCTTCGGCACACGACGCGCGCGTCGCTCTGGTCGTTTTCAGCGACGAAGCCTACGCCGTGACGCCGCTGACCAACGACGTGACGACGGTAAGAGCGCTTCTGCCACCGCTGCAGCCGGAGATCCTGCCCAGCGTCGGCGACCATCTCGCCCCGGCACTCGACGAGGCGGAAAAACTGCTCGATCAGCCCGGTTTGACAGATCGTCGAATCGTGCTTGTCAGTGACGGCTTCGCTGACCCTGCCGCAGCCATGGCCGCCGCCGCAAGGATCAGGGCGCACGGCATCACACTCAGTGTCGTCGGTGTCGGTACCCCAGGCGGCGCGCCTCTGCCTGATGTGGACGGGCACTTCAGCCACGATGCGCAAGGACACGCGCAAGTGACACGCCTCGATGTCGAGCGCCTGCGACAGCTTGCCGCCATCGGCGGCGGCCACTACGCCGACCTGGCTCAACTCCCCGAACTGACGGCCGCGCTGCAGAAATCGACCCAGCGCGTGCACGGTGAAAGTTCGACCGACGGCGTCGAAATTGCCGATTGGCATGACGGGGGCGTCTGGCTCCTGCCCGTGCTACTTCTCGTGGCGGCTTTTCTGGCACGCAGGGGCTGGCTATGAAGCACAAGGGATTTGTCGTGTTCGTCATCGTGCTGCTCTGCTCGGCGCTCACCGCGCCCCCCGTCGAGGCGGCTGAAGCTGGCGGCTGGACGAGCTGGTGGCTCAACGCCGAGCAGCGCGGCGAGAAGCTGCTGCAAGAGGGCGACGCCGCCGCCGCGGCCCGGACGTTCACCGATCCGCAGCGCAAGGCCTATGCAAAATTGCTTGCCGGCGACTACCAGCACGCGGCACAGGAGCTGCGCGCCTTCGATGACGGCGACGCGCACTACAATCGTGGCAACGCATTGGCGCACGCGGGCAGACTGCAGGACGCGCTGCAAGCATACGACCTGGCGCTGAAACGTGAACCGAAGAACCAGGACGCGCGCCATAACCGCGACCTGGTCGCCAAGGCGCTCGAGCAGAAACCGCCTGAACAACAGGGTGCCGGCGCTGGCCAGAAGAATCCTCAGGACGCAAAGAGTCCCGATAAGCAGGGAAGTGGCCAGGGTGACTCTTCGCCCGCGCCGGGCCAGAAAGGCAAAGCAGACGCGCCGCCCGGGAAGAACCCAAACGACAAGGGCGAGAACTCGGAGCAGCCATCAGCGCGGGACTCGGTTCAGCCGGGTAACGAACAATCGTCCGCGAAGCAGCCCGAGAAGCCGTCCGCTTCGTCGCCTGCGACCAACGCCACGCCATCGGAAATGGGGGGGAAAAGCAAACCACGCTCTGCTGCGGACGAGCAGGCGGCTAGCGATCGGTCCGCAAAGGACAAGCAAGCGCCTGGCGGCGTTGGCGAAAAGCAAGGGCAAACACAACAAGGCGCGCGAGTGCAGGCGCAAAAAGCCGACGATGCCGAGCAGGCCCGCCACGACGCTGCGGCCGGCCTGGCACAGCCGCCCGCAGGCCAGGCCAGCGCAGTGGCTAGCGGCAAGGATCTTGAAGCTCGCCGCGAAGTGCCAGCAGCCAAGGCTCGCCCCAGTGAGCAGCAGCTTGCGCAGGAGCAATGGTTGCGCAGCATCCCCGACGATCCGGGCGGACTGCTGCGGCGCAAGTTTCTCGTCGAACACCTGCAGAGACAACAGAAGTCACAACCATGAAAAACGTCCACCGCCTTCTTTTCGCCGTGCTCGCGCTGCTCGCTATCGCTACGAGCCTTTCGGCATTCGCCGCCGTGACGGCCTCGCTGGATCGTGACCATATCGCGCCAGGTGAAAGCGTGCGTCTGCTCGTTCAACGCGATGAGCGCAGCAACACCCAGCCGGACATCAGCGTTCTCAGCGACGACTTCGACGTGCTTGCGAGGAGCACGGGGACGAGCGTCCAGATCATCAACGGCCACCTCAGCTCGCGCACCCAGGTCAACCTGCTTCTCGCCCCGAAACATGCAGGAACGCTACGCATACCGCCGCTGCAATGGGATGGCGAGCAATCGCCAGCGCTTGCCGTGACCGTCGACGGCAACGGCAAGGCGAACGCTTCGCAGGGATTGGGGGGAGCGGCGCCGGATCAAACGCAGGCGGCGTCATCGCCTGTTCTGCTTGGCGCGACGCTGGACCGCAAGCAGACGTGGGTGCAGGCCGTCGCCGTGCTGACCGTGCGGCTGGCGAGCGCTGAAGCGCTCTATGAGGCCAGCCTCGATCTGCCCGCCAGCAAGGATTTTCTCGTCCGGCAACTCGGCAAGGACGTGCAAACGAGCGAATCACGAAATGGCCGCAGTTACGTCGTCGTCGAACGTAAGTACCTGCTTTTCCCACAGCGTAGCGGCCAGCTCAAGGTCGATGGCGTAGTGCTCGACGCTCAGATTGCCGATCGCAGCGCGGACAACTTTGGCGGCGATACCTTGTTCGGCGGCGCATTCGGGCGTTTGCCTCTAGCCGGGATGCGACAGCCGACGCGCCCATTGCGCGTGCATGCCGACGCCGTCGAGTTGACGGTGCTCGCGCGTCCGGCGGCGGCAACTGCCGCTCACTGGCTGCCGGCCCAGGCCGTGCGCCTGACCGAGAGTTGGCGACCCGACAACCCGGCTATCCATGTCGGGGAACCGCTCACCCGGCATCTTCATCTCGCTGCCAGCGGCCTGACAGCAGCCCAGCTACCGGACCTTGCAGCGATTATGCCCGTAGTGGACGGCATCAGGGCCTACCCGGACCAGGGCACGCTCGACGATCAACCCCAGGGCAATTCCGTACTCGGTAGCCGCGACCAGGATATCGCGCTGATCGCCAGTCGCCCCGGCCGCTATACACTGCCCGCCCTGCGGCTGGCCTGGTGGGACACCGAACATGGCACGCAACGTGAGGTCGCGCTGCCGGAGCGAACGCTGGAGGTCTTGCCGGCGCCTGCCGACAGCGTCGAGCTGGCGAAGCCATTGACCAAGACGAGCACGCCATCGCCAGCACCGATGCCGGCGCCGTTCGATCTGCAGCCTGGCGCAGTCGCCGCGAATCTCGAGTTCGCCGCCCACTCTCCCTGGCCGTGGATCAGCCTTGTCGTCGGTCTGCTCTGGTTGGCGACATTGCTCGCCTGGTGGTACTCGCGTCACCGTCAGCCTCGCCCGTCGCCGCGCGAAACCACGAAGGCGGTCAGTAGCTCGACGATTCCCGCCGCACACGCGTTCAAGGCTTTTCGGAAAGCGTGCCAGGAAAACGATCCGCAAGCGGCACGCGCAGCCTTGCTGAACTGGGCCGCAGGCGCTCGACCGCAGCAGCCGCCGCAGGGGCTCAAGGCGCTGGCGCTGCTGCTCAAGGACCCCGCGATCGGCGACGCGCTGCAACAACTCGATCGATGCTGTTACGCGGGCGGTGAATGGGAGGGCAAACTTCTCGCCACAATCCTGCCTACGCCACGGCCGCTGGCGGCCGCAAAAGCCTCGGAAGCGATATTGCCCGGGTTGTATCCATAGCTGGCGCGACACCGCCAGCGCTTGAGCTGCCGACGGTTTTCCGGGTTACGATTGGCATCTGCGCGATCTCGCCGAGCATGCCTATGCGAGACTCTTCCCGCGGATAACGGCCCAGCCTGCACCGCCCCCAAGTAAAAGCTTTGCTGCTGGTTAATGGAAGAATAGAGAATGCATGACATTGCGCAGTCGGAAGCATGGCTTTCCAGCGAATTCGCTCGCCTCCTTCACTGGCTTGAGCAGGATATTCTTGTGTGGAGTACAGTCGAACAGCTTAGTATCGTCCTGACACTATTGCTTGTCGCCAGGATTGTTGCACGCCGAAGTGCGGATTGGTTTGAAGGCGCCTTCAAGAGAAGCGGCAGGAAGAGCATTATCAGGCTCCATGTATCGAGCCATGAATTGTTTTTCGTCCTTTTCGTTATCTTGTTCATCTGGCTGGCGCTGACTGGCGCGAGAGCCGCGGCGCAACCGCATCAAATCTTGCGGATGTTCTTGAGCCTGGCCGTTGCCTGGGGAATCATCCGATTTTCGTCCAGCACCATTCAGAACCCCTTCTGGTCGCAACTGCTTGCCGGCACGCTGTGGACGCTGGCAGCGCTCAACATTATCGACTGGCTTGACCCATCTCGTTATACACAACTCACTCAGCATAACGTGGCCGCCCGATGTGCCCTGACAAATAGTTGACTGATTTTGTCTGGTATACCCCTTGCTTTCCCTTTCCCATTTTCATAAGGATCGGGCGATGGCAAACTGGGCGGGAGACGAATTTGGCGGGGCTGAACTGGGGGACGGACGTCTGAGACGGAGGCTAATCAAACTGGCGACACGCTTTGCAGAGCAGCCGACGGCGAGCATACCAGGCGCCTGTGGGGATTGGGCGGAGACTGTGGCGGCGTACCGTTTCTTCGATCAGGCCCACGCTGGCAAGCGCGGGTTGAACTGGCAATCGATCCTGCAACCGCACATGGATTGCAGCCAAAGGCGCATGGCACAACACCCGGTGGTGTTGTGCCTTCAGGACACCACCGAACTGGACTTCAACGGTCAGGAGATCGAAGGACTCGGGCCGCTCTCGTACGAAGCCCAGCGCGGCATGTATCTGCACCCGACCTATGCGGTGACCCCGGAACGTGAACCGCTCGGGGTGATCGACGCCTGGATGTGGGCGAGAGAAGCGAAAGCGGCCGACGGAAGCCGGCCGGGCATCAGCGAGAGCACGCGCTGGATTGAAGGCTACGAGCGGGTCGCCGAAACCGCGGCGGGGATGCCACAAACGCGATTGGTCTATGTGGCCGACCGCGAAGCGGACATCGTCGGCCTGATGCAGCGCGCCCAGGCGTTGGGAACGCCGGCCGACTGGCTGATTCGCGCCAAACACAACCGCTGTTTGCCGCAAGGCGGCAAACTGTGGGCGGCAACTCTTGCCGAAGCGCCCCTCGGCGAGATCGAATTCACTCTGGCATCGCGGCACGGGCAGCCAAAACGGATCGTGCGCCAGCAGTTGCGAAGCCATGCGGTCGACCTCCCGGCTCGTGACACGGACGGCCGCCACATCAGAGTGACCTGCCTGATCGCCACGGAAATCGGGGCGCCCGCCGGCTGCAAGCCGGTCGAATGGCGCTTGCTGACCAATCGTAAAGTTGCCGATCTTGAGGCGGCCGTCGAATTGATCGACTGGTATCGCTGCCGCTGGGAGATCGAAACCTTGTTCCATGTGCTCAAGAACGGCTGCCGGGTCGAGGCCTTGCAACTGGGCAGCCAGAGCAAGCTGGAACTGGCTCTGGCGGTCTATCTGGTTGTTTCCTGGCGCCTTGCCCGCCTGATCCGCCTGGGACGCATCCACCCGCAGTGGCCTGCCGATCTGCTCTTCTCCGAAACGGAATGGGCCGGCGCCTTTATCCTCAACAAGAAGAAACCACCGAAGAAGGTGCCGAGCATTCGCGAGGTCATCCGTTTGATCGCGCAGCTCGGCGGATTCCTCGCCCGCAAGGGCGACGGCGAACCCGGCGTCAAATCCCTCTGGCTCGGCATCCAGCGCTTGCGTGATTTCGTCTCCGGCGTAGAGCATATGCGCGAGCTCCGTCATGTCATGTGAGTTGTGTATAACGGGATGGGTTTGGAGAGAGTTCGGTGGATCACGAAATACGTTTGTGGATCAACGATCCGCAAGAAGGAATTTCCACTGTCAAGAGTGCCATTTATTACCATATCTGGGAATTATTCAAGGAAAACAATATCGTGATTCCCTTCCCGCAGCGCGATATTCATCTGAAAGCTGAACACTGCACAGCGCTGACGCGCGGCCTGCAACAGGGTGGTCTGCGCTAGGCCAAGGCCCGGCATGGAGCAGGAAGATGTAGATCCCGGCAGGGAGACAGCCGGCAAGGTAGGAATATAGTAGGCGGCGGGATTTTGGCACAGGGCCTCCGCACTCGGCTGTCATAGCGGTGTGAGGCCCAGCATCGTCATCCGGACATCGTCATCCCAAGCAGCTCCTTTGCGCTTCAAGCGTAAGCTGGCTTTAGTCTTGTCGGTCGTATCCAGACGAATCAGGTTGAGAACGATTTTCTTCAAGAGGGAGAGGTTCTGTGGGGCGTTATCCTTGCGTACAGTGCTGGCATCTTCACGAAAGCTGACGTCGAGCACCCAGTGAAGGCGGTTTTCTACGCCCCAATGGCCTCGCACCGCGGCCGCCAGCTCTTCGGCGGTCAAGGCACGAGAACTGATGTAGTAGCGTCGCTCGAAGTTCGATTCCTTGTCGCCAACCTTGCGCAGGGAGTCGACCAGGCCGATCGTCTGGCACTTCGGCCAATCGGCCAGATCAACGAGTCCTTGCGCAGGCAAGACCGAGGCGATCTGTCCGACGATTCGACCATGGGACTTGCGGGCCTGACGGTGGCGATCAACGGCCTCGGATTGATACTGGTCGATGAACTCGGTCTCGATGGCTTCCAGCAACGTCGGCTGGTTGCCTTTGACCGCCAGCAGGTAGTCGCCGCCTTGATCCGTGATCTGCCGGGCGATAGTTTTCTGGCAGCCCATGGCGTCGATGGTGACCAGCAACCCATTGATATACAGTGCCTTGAGCAGTTCCGGGATGGCGGTGATCTCATTACTCTTGCTGGCGACCTTTTCCTGACCGAGGACAATACCCAATTCCGTAGCGAAGGCGCTGACCATGTGAATCGCGGTTTCGCCACCACTGCCGGAACCTCGCACCGTCTTGCCATCGAACGCGACGCTGCCTCGCAAGGCGCCGACCACCCCGGCCACCCAGCGGCGAAACGCGACCTCAAATTGCTTCGGGTCAAGCGCTCGGAACACCCGCAGAAACGTCTCCGTGGAGGGAACCCCGTTCTTGAGCACCAGGAATTCACGCAGCCATTTTTCTTTCCGGCGCCCCCAGTAGGCGATGTCTTCGATGGTGTCACAATCCGAGAGTGCCCCTGCCATGGCAATCACCAAAATCTCCTGGAAGTCATGCAGCGTCCCGTTGCTGGGTCTGCGCGGGTCGTCCACTTCCCTCAAGCAGCACATCAGGCTCACTCCCGTCGTCACAGTCATTTCGGTTGTCCAAAAGACGAGAGTAGACCTGATTTCAACAGGGTTTACAAGTGGTTGTCATAAGCCCATGAATGTTAACGATTTTCCGCTGATCGAGTATGACAACAAGCACTATGCTATCCGAGTGCGGAGGCACTGGATGTAGATCCCGGCAGGGAGACAGCCAGCAAGGTAGGAATATAGTAGGCGGCGGGATTTTGGCAGTAGTACCAGTACTGCGCTGGCGCGCCCTGCCCGGGAATCACGACCAGCGGCGGCGGCTGCGGATCCGGATACGGTTCACGGCGTGCCGGGTAGAAGTACCAGGTTCCGGCCACCATCCACCACCAAGCGCGACGTCATTGACGGCAAAAAAACAGCAGCAGCGCCTGCGCGCGATTCCAGCTTCGCCATCACCGGCCCATCAGTCACGCTTGCGGCGATTGGCCGTCCGCCAGTGACGCGCGCCGTACCAAACCAGCGTGCTGGCGGCGGCGATCAGCAGCGCCTTGAGCAGCTCCGTCTCGCCGACGCTGAGAACGTCCCAAGCAACGATGCCAACAAAGATCCCAACACCCTCGGCCGCTGGAAAGGAGACGGGCGGTTCCGCCAAAACGCTCAGCTGCCGGCGTGCGCGCGGTGTGATGGATCGCCGCTGGCGCCTTCGCAGGCGTCATCACCCGCGCGCTGGTGCGCGCTGACGATGTCGTCAGCAGCAAAGAAATGTTCGCGGGTGGCAGCCAGAAACTGCTCGCAAGTCCTTGTAAATTCGCTCATCGTCTTCCTCCATTATTGTTCTTTGGGACAGCGGGCGATGATAGAGGTGACGCGCAAGTCCGTCTGCAGCGATTGCGTCAGCTTTCGGTGACGCTCTGTGACAGCGGCCAGCTGAGCGTGAAGCGCGCGCCGCCGAGCGGCGACTCATCGGCGCTGGCGTCGCCATGATGTTGTTCGAGGACCAGTTGCACGATCGCCAGCCCGAGACCGTAACCGCCGGTGGCCCGATCGCGCGACCGGTCGAGGCGGGTGAACGGCGAAAAGATGCGTTCGCGCTCGTCCGCCGGGATGCCGATCCCGTCGTCATCGACGTGCAGACGAATGTCGTCGCCGACGACTTCGACGCTGACCCGGATCTTCGCCTTGGCGTACTTCATGGCATTGCGCAGCAGGTTGGTGATGGCGTGCGGCATCGTCCGGCGATCAAGCTCGACGTACAACATCGACGGCAGGGCGGCGGTGTCGACCTGCAGCTCGAGCTCGCGGCCCAACAGACGCGACGCTTCGACCTGTTCTTCGAGCCACGGCGCCAGGTCGACGGCGGTGAGCTGGAGGTCAGGCTGCTCGCGGCCGAATCGGGCGTAGGTCAGACTGGCGTCGATCAAGCCGTCGAGCTCTTCGAGATCGCCTTCCGTCAAGCGCCATAGACGCTCGCGCTCAGCCGGCACGTCTGATTCGGCCAGCATTTCGAGCGCGAAACGGATGCGCGCGATCGGCGTGCGCAACTCGTGCGAAATCGCGCTCGACAACTCCTTTTGCGTCGCGATCAATCGCTGAATTCGTTCAGCCATGCCGTTCAGCGTCTCCGCGAGGGGTCCGAAAGCGCTGCTGCGCATGCTTGGCGCGCGCGCTTCGAACAGCCCTTCACCGAGCGCGCGAGCGGTCTGCCGCATCGCTTCCAGGTCTCTCCACACCGGGTGCACCCACAGCCAGACGACGATCGCCAGGCAGACGCCGATCAGACTCCAGGTCAGCAGGCTGATGCGCAGATCGAGCGGCAGGCCGCGGTGGTACTCCGGATTGCGATCGGGAGAGATCGGCCCGACGATCAGGACCTGCGGCGTCTGCTTGAGACGGTGATAGAGGACGTCGCCCTGGGCGTCGATGGCCAGTTCGCCGTTGTCGAGCTTTTCGGCCTGCTTGGGCGGCAGTTTCAAGGTCCAGCGATCGACGATATCAAGCTTGTAGGCAAACTTCTGGTCCAGCGCCTCAATCGTCTGCGGCCACTTCGAGCGTGGCTTGCGGAACAGTTCGTCTTCGATCAGGACGATGGTGCCGTGCATGAAGCGGCTGGTGTAGTCGTCGGTGATGCCCTTGACCGCCGTCGAAATAACGAAGTCGGCGAAGATCGCGATGGCCACGAACGACCCCATGACCAGCAGGTAGAAGTTGAAGAACAGCCGCGACAGGCTGTAGCGCTCGCGCCATGGCGCCGGCGTGTACGGCGCGAGGATCGAGAACAGCTTGCGGCTATTGCCAGTCATGCTTGCTGAACAGGTAGCCCTTGCCGCGTACCGTCTTGATCCGCGTTGGATTCTCGGGGTCGTCACCGAGCTTGCGGCGCAGACGCGAAATGCGCGCGTCGATCGAGCGGTCGAGCCCGTCGAAACCGATTCCGCGTAGTTCCTGGAGCAGGTCGTCGCGTGACAGGACGCTGCCGGCGTGGCGCGCGAGCAGCCATAGCAGGTCGAATTCGGCGGTGGTCAGGTCGATGCCGTCCTTGCCAAGATACGTGCTGCGCGTCGACTGGCTGATGCGGAAGCTGCCGAAGGCCAGTTCAGCCGGACTGCTCGCTGCCCGGTTGTCGCCGGCAACCGCGCTCGGCATCGTCGGCGAACGCCGCAGCAATGCCTTGATTCGCGCCAACAAGAGCCGTGGCTGTACCGGCTTGGCGATGTAATCATCGGCACCCAGTTCAAGCCCGAGGATCTGATCGAAGTCCTCGTCCCGCGCGGTGAGCATCAGGATCACGCCGCTATAGCGTGCGCGCACGGCACGGCAAATCTCGAAGCCGTCCTTGCCCGGCAGCATGACGTCGAGAATCACCAGGTCGGGCCGCTCATCGATGATGCGCGCCTCGGCGACCTTGCCATGCGCCTCGATCATGACTTCCATGTCGTTCTTGCGCAGGTACTCGGCGGTCAGCTCAGCGAGGCGCTCGTCGTCCTCGACCAACAGAATTCGTGTCTTCATGGCCCAATGATAGCGGGTTGTGCGTAGCCGACAAACGTGCGCGACGGCAATCCATCAGCGATCGATCGGCGGCCGACAGCGATCTCTACCAGCAACCCCTGCCGCTGCAGTGGGCAAGCGCCGTTTGGCGCGACGCGGCGATTGCCTTAGAATCAACGGTTCGATCTTTTGAGAGTGACCCATGTACGCTGGAATAGTCGATTGGCCTTGGTGGGCCTACGTCCTGGCAATGCTCGCTTTGACGCACGTGACCATCGCCGCGGTCACTATCTTTCTACACCGGCATCAGGCGCATCGCTCCCTCGACCTGCACCCAGTGGTCGCACATTTCTTTCGTTTCTGGCTGTGGCTGACCACCGGCATGGTCACCAAAGAGTGGGCGTCGATCCATCGCAAGCATCACGCCAAGTGTGAAACCGCCGAGGATCCGCACAGCCCGCAGGTCTACGGCATCCACCGGGTCCTCTGGGCGGGGGTTTTTCTCTACGTCCGTGAAGCGCGCAACGACGAGACGCTGCAGCGCTACGGCCACGGCACACCGAACGACTGGCTCGAGAATCATCTCTACACGCCGTGGCACAAGCTCGGCGTGGTCATTCTGCTGGCCATCGACGTCGCCGTCTTCGGCGTCCTGGCCGGGCCGCTGCTGTGGTTCGCGCAAGTCGCCTGGATTCCGTTCTGGGCGGCCGGCGTGATCAACGGGCTCGGGCATTTCTGGGGCTACCGGAACTTCGGCACCGCCGACGCCAGCACCAATATCTCGCCTCTCGGCATCCTCATCGGTGGCGAGGAACTGCATAACAACCATCACGCCTTTCCAACCTCGGCGCGCTTGTCGTATCGTTGGTACGAGTTCGATATCGGCTGGCTTTACATCCGCACCCTGGCAGCGCTGGGGCTGGCGACGGTCAAAAAGGTCGCGCCCAGACCCCGCCTCGGCACGCTGCGCCCGGTGGTCGACTTCGACACCTTGCAGGCGGTGATCGTCAATCGCTACGACGTCCTGTCGCGCTACACGCAGTCGCTGAAACAAGCGTATCGCGAGGAACTCGACCAGCGCCACGACAGCAATCGCTTCAAGGGACTGAAGCCCTGGTTGGCTGAGGACGCGCGCGCCGTGCCGCACGAATTGCGCGGACGACTCGAGTTGCTGCGCGGCGAAAGCCGTGCGCTGCATACGCTCTACGCCATGCGCCAGGAACTGCTGGCGATCTGGGAGCGCTCGAATGCCTCGCGTGAACACCTGCTGAAGACCTTGCAGGACTGGTGCGAGCGCGCCGAGAACTCGGGAGTCCGGCAACTGCACGAGCTGTCGATGCGCTTGCGCAGCTACGCTCTGACCTGACCGGATCGCGGCCGCCGATGCCTTTTTCGCTGCGTAGCCGTTTTGCCCTGCTCGCCCTGGCTGCGCTCGGCCTGACGGCTGCTGGCGTGGTGATCGGTGAAATGATGCGTTTGCAGCCGTGCCCCCTGTGCATTTTTCAGCGGCTGCTCTATCTCCTGCTTGCCCTGTTCGCCGTGTGCGGTGTGCTCTCGCCCGGCTACGGGCGCCTGTGGGGCGTGCTGGCCGGCCTGACGGCAGCCGGCGGCCTCGCCACCGCCGCCTACCAGAGCTGGCTACAGTTCTATCCCGACGCCGGCGGCCTGGCGTGTGGTTTCGGCGAACCGACACTCATCGAGCAGATCGTCGACTGGTTTGGCGTGCGCTGGCCCGAGCTGTTCATGGCCACCGGCTTCTGCTCAAGCAAGGACTGGCTGTTCCTCGGGCTATCGATGGCCAACTGGTCGGCGCTGGTCTTCCTCGCTTTTATCGCCGCCGCCGTGCACCTGGTGATCAGCAGCGGCCGGCGCTAGCAGACGACCCCGCACCAGTTTCAGGCGCGACCGCTACTGCCAAAACCGCCGTCGCCGCGGGCACTGGCGGCGAATTCCTCGACGACGTTGAAGGCCACCTGCAATACCGGCACGACCACCAATTGCGCCAGGCGATCGAGCGGTTGCAGCGTAAACGGCGTGCCGCCCCGGTTCCAGGTCGACACCATGATCTCGCCCTGGTAGTCGGAGTCGATCAGCCCGACCAGATTACCGAGGACGATGCCGTGTTTGTGACCAAGACCCGAACGCGGCAGGATCATCGCCGCCAATCCAGGGTCGGCGAGGTGGATCGCCATCCCGGTCGGAACGAGCACCGTTTGCCCCGGCAAAATTTCCAGCGCTGCGACGATGCACGCCCGCAGGTCGAGGCCGGCCGCGCCGACGCTGGCGTAGTGCGGCGGCTTGTCGCGCAGGCGAGGATCGAGCAGCTTGACGTCTACCGACCGGACTATCGCTGACATCAGCGCTTCTCCAGCAGCATCGCGATGCGCACCACGAGCTGACGCGCCAGATCGATCTTGGCGGCCGGCGGCAGCGGATGCTGGCCGTCGTCGTCAAACAGAATCAGCGTGTTCTGGTCACCGCCAAAACCGTCGCCGATCAGATTGCCGACGATCAGCGGAATCTTCTTGCTGCGCCGCTTGCTTTCCGCATACTCGGCAAGATTCTCGCTTTCGGCGGCAAAACCAACGCATAGCGGCGGCTCCGGCAGCGCGGCAATTTCACCGAGGATATCCGGGTTCTGCTGCAGTTCGATCGTCGGCGCTGCGGCGCGCAGGCCTTTCTTGATCTTCTGCTCGACGAACTGCGCCGGCCGGTAGTCGGCGACCGCTGCGACAGCGATGAAGATATCGTTGTCGGCGACCTGAGCGTGCACCGCCGCGTGCATCTGCAGCGCGCTGGTCACGGCGATGCGCCGGACGCCCACCGGGCACGGCAGGCAGACCGGGCCCGAGATCAGCGTGACGGCAGCGCCGGCTTCGCGTGCCGCACGGCTGATCGCGTAGCCCATTTTCCCGGTCGACAGGTTGGTGATGCCGCGTACCGGATCGATCGCCTCGAAAGTCGGACCGGCGGTGAGCAGCACGCGCTTGCCAGCAAGCAGCTTGGGCTGGAAATGGGCGACCATTTCGTCGAGGATTTCTGCCGCTTCGAGCATCCGCCCGAGGCCGCTTTCGCCACACGCCTGGTCACCGCAGCCCGGGCCCACGATCAGCACGCCATCGCCGCGCAGGCTGGCGACATTGCGCCGCGTCGCCGGGTTGTCCCACATCTGGCGGTTCATCGCCGGCGCCACCAGCAGCGGGCAGTCGCGCGCCAGTACCAGAGTCGTCAGCAAGTCGTCGGCCAGGCCATTGGCCAGCTTGGCGAGGAAATCGGCCGACGCCGGGGCGACCAACAGGGCGTCGGCGGCACGCGACAGGTCAATGTGCGCCATATTGTTATCGACGCGCGAATCCCACTGGTCGGTGAACACCGGCCTGCCCGACAACGCCTGGAAGGTGACCGGGCCAACGAAGTGCGTCGCGGCTTCGCTCATCACCACCTGTACGCTGGCGCCCTCCTTGACCAGCAAGCGAACCAGTTCAGCCGCCTTGTAGGCGGCGATACCGCCGGTGACGCCGAGGACGATGCTTTTTCCCGCCAGTTCCATGCGCTGCGCTCTTCAGTTCGTTCACACCATCGGAGAGGGAAACGGTCATGACCGGGGGTCTCGACGGGTCATGAGCGTTCCGCGGCACATTCTACTTGAGATCGCGCGCCAGCGATCAGTGGCTACCCGCATCCAGGCGCTCAGGCTCCACGCTCCAGCGCCCGCTAATCGGGGTGATCGTCGCGCCGACGAGTGAGCGATCTTTCGTCGGCGATCAAGTACGGCAATTTTGGCTCACCCCTTCGGCGACTCCGGCGAACAAGGTCAAAACCATCGCCTGTCCGTGTTTCCAGAAGCTTGGCCGCTTCACTTTTCCCATTGATCTGCCGTTAAACAAAATGGGACGGGTGCGGCAGCAGCTTGTACCATCCGATCAGGTCGGTTTATCGACCATTTTTTTCTCTTTTTGGGAAGCGTGCCAATGCTCACCGGATCAATAGCCCGCCTCACCATTTTGCGCGGTATCGTCCTCGCCTCCTTGTTGACGCTACTTTTACTACCTTTTTCGGCGAGTGCCGCCGTACTCCGCATCGCTGGCACCGGCAATGCGCTGGGCACGATGCGTCTGCTGGGCGAAGCTTTCACCAAAGCGCACCCCGAAACCACTGTCATCGTCCTCGACAGCATAGGTACCAGCGGCGCAATCAGGGCCGTGCCGAAGGGAGCCATCGAAATCGGCCTGTCCTCCCGCCTGCCAAGCGATGAGGAAGCTCGCAATGGCATGACGACCGTCGAATACGCCCGCTCGCTCGCTGTCTTCGCTGTCCCCGGCAGCAGCGCGGTCGCCTCGATCACGCTGGCGCAAGTTGCCGACATCTACAGCGGCAAACTGACCACCTGGCCGGACGGTAGCAAGATCCGGCCAGTAATGCGCCAACCGGGTGACGACAATACCCGCCAGATCAAGCGCCTCTCCGCCGCGATCGAGCAAGCGCTTGACGCCGCCGAGAAACGCGAGGGTCTGACCTACGCCGCGACCGATCAGGAAGCGGCCGACAAGATGGAACATATTTCGGGCAGCATCGGCGTCACAACGATCGCCCTGATTCGCTCCGAGAAGCGAAGCCTGCGTCCCCTGGCCCTTGACGGCGTCGAGCCGAACCTCGAGAACCTCTCCTCCGGACGCTACCCGATGTTCAAACACTTCTATCTCGTGTTGCCGAAGGAGCCCACACCGGCAGCAAAGGAATTCGTTCAATTCATGCGCTCGCCGCCGGGGCGAAGGATCCTGGAAGAAAACGGCCACATCGTTCCCTGACCATGCCGGACCAGCAACCGCGCCGCTCTCTCGAGCGCAGCGTCCATCGCTCGGCGCTGGCGCTGGCGTGGGTGGTCGCCCTGAGCATTCCGCTCGCTTATTGCTTCGTTGCCTATCGCGATCTGGCCGACTCTCTCGACTTCAAGGCCAGGGTCAAGGCTTCGACGCTGAGCAAGCTGATTACCAGCAACCCCGATACCTGGATGTTTGCCGAAAACCGCGTGCAGGGACTGATCTCGCGTGAGCCGATACCCTTGACCAACGAACAGGTAGAAGTGCGCTACCAGGATCAGTCGCTCGTCGCGCTGGCGGGTGACAGCCCGCCGCAACCGGTGTTGCAGCGGGCCTACCCCCTCCACGATGGCGGTGACGTTGTCGGCCAAATCATGCTCTCGGGCTCGATGCGCCCGCTGCTCTGGTACACCTTGGGCAGTGTGCTACCCAGGGTGGATTTGTCCTCTCAGGCAACGCACGGGCAATCAAGCAGTTAGTTCTTCCCCCTGGACATCTGCGCCGGAAGTCCGTATAAATGGCGCATGGAAAGCGTTCTTGGTGCATTGCGTGTTCGCTTGGTGGGCAAGAGCGAAGAGGCTCGCTATCGGGAGTTGATGGCAGAGCATCACTACCTGGGCGACCTGGCGAAGATCGGGCACACGCTTTGGTACGTGGCCACCTACGGCGAAAAGTGGACGGCCCTGCTGAGTTTCTCTGCGGCGGCCTGGAAATGCGGCGTTCGTGACCGCTGGATCGGCTGGGACTATCGGCATCAGTACGATCGCTTGGGCCTGGTCGCCAACAACAGTCGCTTTCTGATCCTTCCCGATTGGCATTACCCCAATCTCGGCTCCAAGGTGCTCTCGCTGTGCGAGCGACGGGTCGCCGAGGATTGGCAGGCGCATTTCGGGAAGCCGCTGTTACTGCTGGAGACCTTTGTGGACCCCTCGCGCTTCCAGGGGACCGTCTATCGCGCCGCGAACTGGACGCCTCTGGGGCTGACGCAAGGCTTTCGCCGCACCCGAGAAGGCTACAGCGCCCACCCGACGTCGCCCAAAGTTGTCTTTGTTCGCCCCTTGCAGGCGGACGCTCGCGGCCAACTTTCCCGCTCGATACTCAACCCCCGCTATCGCACAGGAGCGCCCAGGATGATGCTCACCGCCGAACAGATGCGCACGCTTCCCGATTTCTTTGCCGGCATCGCCGACCCGCGGCGCGCGCAAGGAAGGCGTCACCCCCTTCCTGCCGTTCTGGCCATCGCCACGGCGGCGGTCTTGTGCGGAATGCGGGGCTACAAAGCCATCGCCGGGTGGGCCAAAGACCTCACACCGAAAGCACGCGAGCGTTTCCGCTGTCGTCGCGAGAAGGGCGTTTACCGCGTACCCAGCGAGTTCATCATTCGTGACGTCCTGATCCGTGTCGATCCCATGGCGCTCGATCAAGCGTGTCAGCAGTGGAACAAGGCCTATGCTCAAGACGACCCCAGTCTGGCGGTCGACGGCAAGACCATGCGCAATGCCCATGACGAGCACGGTCAGCAAGCACACATCATGAGCGTGGTCGGGCATCAGACCGGCGTGTGTCACACCCAAAAAAAGTCGGCACCTTGCCCGTAAATGGCGGGGACGAGCTCAAGCAGACCAATGAAATCGGGATGTTCATACCCCTGCTCGATGCGATCGATATTCAGGGCAAGGACATCACCGCCGACGCGCTACTGACACAGCGCAAGCTGGCGACCTACCTGGTGGAGCGCAAGGCGCACTATCACTTCACGGTCAAAGGCAATCAGCCAACACTGCAAGCCGATATCGCGCTCCTCTTCCAGGATCGGAAGGGGGCAGACTTCGTGGCGGTTTCGCCACCTGACCATGGTCGGATCGAGACTCGGCGTATTTGGTGCAGCAATGCCCTCAACGCCTATCTCGACTTCCCGTATGTCGGCCAGGTGTTCTTGATCGAGCGCGAAGTGCTGCACAAGAAGAGCGGCAAGCGGACGCACGAAATCGCTCTCGGGATCACCAGTCGCCCTCCAGAACAGGCCAGCCCACAGCAAATCCTCGCCATCAATCGCGGCCATTGGTCGATAGAGAACCGCTGTCACTACGTCATCGACTGGAACTACGACGAGGACCGTAGCCGTATTCGGACTGGTTACGGACCCGAGAACATGTCACGCCTGCGCCGCTTTGCCGTCGGAATCCTGCACCACTTCTCCGACGGCAAAACCAGCATTTCCGAAAAAATGCGCCACCTCAACCGCAACATCCGATTGGTCTTCGACTACCTGCGCATGACCAAAAATTCTACAGGCCACGTATCACCTTGATCCCGGCACGAGAACAAATTTACCGTGGTGTGCTACCCACCTTGCTGTTTGCGGTCGTCGTCTATCTGGTGGTGAAAGTACTACCGCTCAAGGCCTTGACGGCATTGGCGAGGGTCACCGAAGACTTACGCCAGGCCAAGGACCTCGCCGAAGCCGGCAGCAAGGCCAAGAGCGATTTCCTGGCAGCGATGAGCCATGAAATCCGCACCCCGATGAACGGCATTCTCGGCATGAACGAGCTGCTGCGCGGAACGCCGCTTACGCTGCAGCAGCAGCGCTTTGCCGACGCGGTGCATCAGTCGGGCGAGCAGTTGCTGAGCATCATCAACGACATTCTCGACTTTTCGAAGGTCGAAGCCGGCAAGCTGGAACTGGAGAGCCGCCGCTTCGACCTTCGTCAACTGCTCGACGATATCGTTTCAACTTTCACCGAGCAGGCCGCCGCCAAGGGCGTTGAGTTGAGCTGCTGCATGCCCGCCGAGCTGCCGGTGGCCGTCAAGGGCGATCCGGTTCGAATGCGCCAGATCATGACCAACCTGGTCGGCAACGCGGTCAAATTTACCAGCCGTGGCGAGATTGCCATACGCCTCGATTTGCTCGACGAGACGCCTCTGCAAGCCCGTGTTCGCTTCAACGTCGAGGATAGCGGCATCGGCATCAGCGAGGAAACACAGGGGCGCTTGTTCAACGCCTTCGTTCAGGCAGACATCTCGACCACCCGGCGCTACGGCGGCAGCGGCCTCGGCCTGGCGATCGCCAAACAGCTTGTCGAGATGATGCACGGCGAGATCGGACTGCACAGCGAAGCTGGCCGTGGCAGCCGCTTCTGGTTCGAGGTGCCCTTGCTCAAGCAGGAAGTCGGCGCGCCTTCCGAGGTGGCGGCGGTCGCCCGCCACAAGGACTTGCACGTACTGCTCGTCGATGACCACGACGCCACCCGCGACAAGCTCGCTCGTCAACTCGCTGACTGGTCGATGGCCTGCACCACTGCCGCCAGCGGGCGCAGCGCGCTGGCCGAATTGCGGCGGCCCGCCGTGCCGCTGTTCGACCTAGCAATTATCGACCTGCATAGGCCGGAGAGGGACGGCGTCGAGCTGGCGCAAAGGATCAAGGCCGATCCCCGCTGGGCGGCGCTGCCGGTGATCATGCTGTCGGCGGCAGATGTCAGCGCCGATCACCCGAACCGCCAGCACCCGCCGATCGACCTTTGCCTGCGCAAACCGCTGCGTCAATCCGACCTCCATGACGCAATCGCGACCGTATTGTCGCGGCAGGCAGTTGCCGCCGAGCGCCCGCCCGCCGTGCCACGGCTGCCGACCGCCGAGGGTTTTGCTGGCGGAGCGGCCGCCCGCGTACTCGTCGTCGAGGACAATCCTGTCAATCAGCTGGTCGCGTCGAGCATGCTCGATTCGCTCGGGCTTGGCTACAGCGTGGCTGAAAATGGCCAGGTGGCGCTCGACCGTTTGTCGCGTGAGCCGTACGATCTGGTGCTGATGGACTGCCAGATGCCGGTACTCGACGGTTTCGAGGCGACGGCGCAGGTGCGTGCCTGGCAACGCGATGGCCGCCTGCCGCGCCGGCTGCCGATCATCGCGCTAACGGCTAACGCCGTCGACGGCGACCGCGAGCGCTGCCTGGCAGCCGGCATGGACGATTACGTGAGCAAGCCGTTCACGCGCGCACGCTTGGCCGCCACGCTGCAGCGCTGGTTGCCCGATCCGGCGCCGGCAAACGCGACCGCCACGGCGTCCACCGACCGCAGCCCTGCTGCCTCCGCTCCCGGCTCGCTCCGATCGGGTCAAGCTAGCGCCACAACGCAAGACCAGCCGCCGCCAGCAACGCGAGCAACGGCCGCCGACGCGAGCGCGCTGACGGCGGCGAACGAAGCCAACGCCGCCGTCAGCGACGATGCACCCGACCCGCCTCCGGCCTACGATCCAAGCGTGGTGCAAGCACTGCCGATGGTTGCCGACGGTAGCAACCCGGCGTTCGCCGAGCGTCTCCTCGAGGTGTTTGCCGGTAGCGCCGAGCAGCTCCTCACGAGCATCGAGAAGGCGAGCACGCAGGGCGACACGCCCACCCTGCAACGTTCGGCGCATTCGCTCAAGTCGTCGAGTGTGGCGGTCGGCGCGCTGGCCTTGTCCGAACAGGCAAGGCAGCTCGAAATGTTGCTGCGCGCTGGCGGCGACGCGGCGACCGACTGGCCGACCGTGCTGCGCCAATCCTACAGCGCCTTCGAACTGGCGCTAACGCGCCATCGCACCACGCCGACAAGCCACGAAAACAAGCCCAGCACTTCCTGAGCACGCACGACTCCTGCTGGTCGACGACGCCACGCGGCGCATGCTGACCGCAGCTTGCCAGCGCCGAAGACCTCGCGCCGCAGCTAGGTAGGTTAACGTCGGCCCCGGTCGGCGTGGGATAATCGGTCGATGCCCGCCACCGCCGCAACGCCGCCCCGCCCGCCCATCCAGCTGCTGCCCGATCTGCTGATCAGCCAGATCGCCGCTGGCGAAGTCGTCGATAGGCCGGCATCGGTGCTCAAGGAGCTGCTGGAAAACGCCCTCGACGCCGGCAGCTCGACGATCCAGATCCAGCTCGAGGAAGGCGGCGTCAAGCTGATCCGCGTCAGCGACGACGGCGCCGGTATCGCCCGTGAGCAACTGGCGCTGGCGCTCACCCGGCACGCGACGTCGAAGATCGCCTCGCTCGACGACCTCGAACGCGTCGGCACGCTCGGCTTTCGTGGCGAGGCGCTGGCTTCGATCGCTGGGGTCGCTCGCCTGACGCTGACCAGTCGTCAGCGCGCCGACAGTGGTCATCGTGCTGCCGGCGGTGAAACTTCCGAGAGTGGTGGCAGCGGTGGCACGGCGCACGCCTGGCGACTCGCTGGCGAGCCGGGGGCGTCGCCCGAACCCGCCGCGCTGCTCGCCGGCAGCGTCGTTGAGATGCGCGACCTGTACTACAACACGCCCGCCCGCCGCAAATTCCTCAAGTCCGACAGTACGGAATTCGCGCATTGTGCCGAGGCCGTCAAGAGGATCGCTCTGGCGCACCCCGAGGTCGCCTTTACCCTCGCCCACAACGACCGCGTCAGCCTGCATCTGGCCAGGAGCGACGCCCAACGCCGTGCCGGCGCGATCCTCGGCGACGGCTTCCTCGCCGAGTCGCGGCCGCTTGAGGTTTCCGCCGGCCCGCTGCGGATCTCGGGTTACTGCGCGCTGCCGGCGTACTCACGGGCGCGTGCCGACGGCCAGTACTGCTACGTCAATGGCCGCTTCGTCCGCGACAAGCTACTGGCACACGCGCTGCGCGCCGCCTACCAGGACCTCCTGCACGGCAGCCGCTACCCGGCTTACTGCCTGTTCCTGGAGATCGACCCGGCGACCGTCGACGTCAACGTACACCCGCAGAAGACCGAAGTCCGCTTCCGCGATTCGCGCGCCGTGCACCAGTTTGTCTTTCACGCCGTGCAACGCCTGCTGTCGACACCACTCGCCACGGCGCCTGCGCCAACCGCCGACGGCACCGGGCTCGCGCAGGCGCTGAACGGCAGCCCTGCATATTGGCCGGACGGCGGCGCCGGATCTTCGACGACAAGCGCCGACGCCGCCGCCTTCGCCGCCAGGGTCCCCTACCAGTGTTCGCTGGGCGTCGGCGAACCCAGCAGCAGCGGCGCTTACCTGGCGTTTATCGACGCCGCGCGCGCGCCCGCCGGCGGCCCGCCGGCCACCCTGCCGAGCCCACCAGCCGATCCCGACCTACCGCCGCTCGGTTATGCCCTGGCGCAGCTGCACGGCGTCTACATCCTGGCGCAGAACAGCCAGGGACTGGTCGTCGTCGACATGCACGCGGCGCACGAACGGATCCTCTACGAGAAGCTCAAGGGCGCTCTCGACGAACAACAGCTGGCGACGCAGGCACTGCTCATTCCAGCCGTCTTCAGCGCCGAAGCGATCGACGTCGCGGCGGCCGAGGAATACGCCGAAACGCTGCAGAAACTCGGTTTCGAACTGGCGCCGATGGGCCCCCGACAGCTCGCTGTCCGCCGCGTGCCGGCGCTCCTGCAGGCGGCCGACCCGGCGGCGCTGGCGCGCGCCGTTCTCGGCGAACTACGCGAGCACGGCGTCAGCCAGGTGCTGACCGCGCGCCGCAACGATTTCCTCGCCAGCATGGCCTGCCAGGGTGCCGTACGCGCCCGGCGCCTGTTGTCGGTAGCCGAAATGAACGCGCTCCTCCGACAGATGGAAGAAACCGAGCGCGCCGATCACTGCAACCACGGCCGGCCGACATGGACGCAGCTGACGATGGCTGAGCTCGACCGCCACTTCCTGCGCGGCCGATGAGCGCGCCGCCGCGAGCACCGCTGCCGCCGGCGATCCTGCTGATGGGACCAACGGCCAGCGGCAAGACCGACGTGGCGATGTCGCTGGCGCGCCGCTTCCCGGTCGAGCTGATCAGCGTCGACTCGGCGCAGGTCTTCCGCGACATGAACATTGGCACGGCCAAACCCGACGCGGCAACGCTGGCGCGCTTCCCGCACCAGCTGATCGACGTGATCAGCCCGCAGGAAGCCTACTCGGCGGCGCGTTTCAGGAGCGACGCTCTGGCGGCGATGGCCTTGATCAGCGCGCGCGGCAAGCTGCCCTTGCTCGTTGGCGGCACCATGCTCTATTTCAGGGCGCTCATTGAAGGCCTCGCCGACCTGCCGGCAGCCGACCCGGCGACGCGTGCGGCGATCGACCAGCAAGCCGCCGTCGACGGCTGGCCGGCGCTGCACGCCGAACTCGCGCAAATCGATCCGCCCACCGCGGCGCGCCTGCAGCGCACCGATGCCCAGCGCATCCAGCGGGCGCTGGAGGTTTTCCGTCTGTCGGGCCGGCCGCTGTCGGCGCTGCTCGCTGCCGGCGAGAAGCAGCCGCCGCCGTACCGCTTCCTGGCGATCGGCCTGCTGCCCTCGCAGCGCAGCGTCCTGCACCAGCGCATCGCCGAACGCTTCGCGGCGATGCTCGACGCCGGCCTCGAAGCCGAGGTCGCGGCGCTGCGCGAGAAATACAGCCTGCACGCCGGCCTGCCGTCGATGCGCTGTGTCGGCTACCGGCAGGTGTGGGAAGTGCAGGATGGCCTGGCGGCACGCGCCGAATTGCTTGATCGCGGCATCTATGCGACCCGCCAACTGGCCAAGCGACAGATCACCTGGATCGGCAACACGCTGCGGCCGCAGACCGTCGACTGCCTCGCCGCCGACGTCGCCGAGCAGGTCAGCGAGCAGCTCGAACGCTTCCTGCGCTGACCGCCGCTGGCCGGCGGCGATGGCGGCAGCGTTTGACTGTCCTGCCGCCGCCGCAGGACACCGGCCGTGGGGTGCCGCCGCTTGTTCAGGCGGCGCTGCGCTCGCCCTCGTCCTCGCCGGTCACCGTCTGCTGGAGAACGTCGCGAACGTCCTGGCCGATGTTCTTGAGTACCTGCATCTGCGCCAGCAGATTTTTCTCGACGTGCAGCAACTCCTCGATTCGCTCTTCGAGCGTATCGGTCGCCTGGTGGATTCGCTTGATGCTTTCCAGCCGCCGCTTCAACTGAATCTGGTGCTCGCGGATCTGAATCTCCATCGGCGCCATGATCGCCTTCAACCACCCCTCGGCGTCACGATTGGCGTGTTCGAAGGTCTTTCGGACCTGCACGGTGACCTCCTCAAAGAAGCGCTGCGTGAGCTGGCCCTTTTCGTGCGTCAACAGCTGGAACATCGAGTTGATGTGTGTCGCGCACCATTGATCGAGGCGATCGATCTCCTTTTCGTAGCTGCGTAGGGAAAAAGTGACCGGCGTACCGAGCTTCAGTCCGTGCTCGACGGCAAATTTCTTGTAGATCGCCTCCATCATCGCCAGGATTTCGGTGACCTCTGCCCGGGAGCGGGTGAGGTTGGCGCGCGCCGAGTCGAAAAAATTCTGCATGGCGGCCGACAGCGTTCTCGAGAAAGTCGCATGCACCATCGCCGCCCGCGTCGTGTTGGTCAGCAAGCGCAGCGAATCGAGTCCCAGGTGCGCAAACAGGTTGTTGGTCAGCTGTGAAAAAACGCTGCGCACCGCGTAGTAACGCTGCAGGCCGGTGTCGAACTCCTCTTGCTCGAGGCGCACCTTGCCCATCATGTACTCGACAACGCCCTTGTTCTTGCCGCGCAGTTCGGTCAGTTCGGTGATCTGTTCGCGCAGGCCAATGAGCCGCGATTCGAGCAGGCTGCGCGTCCGTAGATAGCAATCGGCGAACTCACCGTCGGTGTTGTCACGAACGATTTCCTGCTTGGCCGGGATCAGTTCTTCGGAAAGCGCCCGCTCGAGTTCGAGCAAGCCGCTACGCGTCAGCAGCTCGCCATCGCCGTTGATCTTGGCGAGCAGCGCTTTCTGCGCGGAAACCGGGAAAACCTGGTCCTCGGGCAAGCTGAGCGTCCACGCGCAGGTGTCGATCTGCTTGGCTATTTCGCTGGCAATCTGGTCCGCTGACTTGAGTTCGTCCCACAGACTGTCGATCTTGTTGAGAACCACCAGACGACCCTTCTTGCGGCCGCCCAGTGTTCCGATGTGCTCACGCCAGACCATCAGATCCGACTGGGTGACGCCGGTATCAGCCGCCAGGATGAACAGCACCGCGTGCGCGTTGGGCAGCAGCGAAAGCGTCAGTTCGGGCTCGGTGCCGATGGCGTTCAAACCGGGGGTGTCGAGAATGACCAGTCCTTGCTGCAACAAGGGATGTGGAAAGTTGATGACCGCGTGCCGCCAACGCGGGATCTCGACGGTGCCGGCGGCGTCGACGCGAAACACCGCGGTATCGCCGTCGGCGATCGTGAAGCCTAGTTTTTCAGCAAACGCCCGATCAACCCGGGTGACGTCGCTGACATGGCGAAGCGCTTCCTGCATCGCCGCCGCCGAGCTGGTGTCGAGAGGCAGCACGGTCCACTCGTCGGGAAAGCGTTTGTACTCGCTGATGCTGTCCCTGGACTCCCGGCTTTCGATTGGCAGCAACTCGATCGACGGCGGCTTGTGCCGATCGAAGAGCAGTTCGGTCGGACACATCGTCGTCCGCCCGGGTGTCGAAGGAAGTATCCGATTGCCGTAATCAGCGAAGAATATGGCGTTGATCAACTCCGATTTGCCGCGCGAAAATTCGGCGACGAAAGCCACATTCAGCCGGTCTTCGCGCAGTTTTTCGAGCAATTGGACAATCCGCCGGTCGGTCTGGGCGTCGGTCAGTTCGTTATCGACCAGCCAGCCACCGAACTTCTCGATGACCGCAGAGAGCTCGGCGCGCCAATCACTGTAGGCGGCAAAATGTTGAGCGAGAGTCATGACCCGTCCCGGCGCAAGATACAGCCCCGCACTCTATCACAAAGTCCAGAGCAATCAGGGACATGCCCCGGCGGCGTGGGCGCCGGCGCGGTCAGCGCTGGCAAGCCGGGCAATAGAAGGTCGATCGCCCGGCCTGACGGATCGCGCGCACCGGCCGCAAGCAGCTCGGACAGGGCTCGCCCCGGCGATCATAAACGGCACACGACAGCTGGAAGGAGCCCGCACCACCGTCGCTATGCACATAATCGCGGACACTGCTGCCGCCGGCGGCGATCGACGCCTCGAGCGTCGAGCGAATCGAGTCGGCGAGCAGCCGGTAGCGGCGCTGACTGATCCTGTCCGACGCACGTAACGGCGAAATACCCGCATGAAAGAGGCTTTCCGCGGCGTAGATGTTGCCGATACCGACGACCAGACGGCTGTCCATCAGCAGCGGCTTGACCGGCACGCGTCGCCCACGCGTCGCGGCGTGCAGCCAGTCGCCGTCGAAAGCGTCCGACAGCGGTTCAATTCCCAGCGCGGCGAGCAGCGGATGCCGGTCAACATCGGCGCCTTCGTGCCAGAGCAACGCCCCGAAGCGGCGCGGGTCGCGCAGGCGCAGCACGGTGCGGCTGAACAGCAGGTCGAAGTGGTCGTGCTTCTGCGCCGGCGTATCCGGCGGCACCAGACGCAGACTGCCCGACATCCCGAGGTGTAGCAGTAGCCAGCCGCCGCCGCGAGCGCTAGCACAGTCGAGCAGCAGGTACTTGCCACGTCGCGCAATGGCATCTACGCGCAATCCGGTCAGCCGCGAAGCGAGCCCGAGCGGGATCTCGTGACGCAATTTCGGCGTGCGCACGATGGCGCCGACAATCGCTTGTCCAGGCAGAAAAGGGAGCAAACCCAGGCGACTCACTTCAACTTCGGGCAGTTCTGGCATTGCTGCTACCGTGAAAAGTCCATAACATGCGCAGCAAGAATTATGACGCAAACGCTCGCCAGTTCTGCCAACTGTTTGCAGCAGGCAAGGAAACCATGAAATATATCAAGAGCACTCTCCTTTGCGCCGCGCTGGTGCTGGCCATCGGCACGCCCGTGCAAGCGGCCGAAGGCAGCCCAGCAGGCAAGCAGCAGGACAAAGCGACCAGGCCGGCCAAGCCGGCCAAGCCCAGCAAACCGAGCAAGCGCACGACCAGAGAGGACACGGCGGAATCGACGCTGGCGTACGCCGCCGACAGCAAAGACAGCAGCGAACTGAGCGGACAGGTCGTCTACCAGGTCCTGCTCGCCGAGGTGGCGCTGCAGCGCGGCCGCAACGAGTTCGCCAGCCAGGCCTACGCCGACCTGGCGACGCGTACGCGCGACCCGGGCATTCTCGAACGGGCTATCGAGGTGGCAGGTTACGCGCGTCGTTTTGACCGCGTCCTGCAACTCGCGCGCCTGTGGGTGGAGATCGAACCCGAGTCCAAGCGCGCCCAGCAGGTGCTGATCGGTGTGCTGGTGATGTCCAACCAGCTCGACGGCCTGGCGCCGAAATTGATCAGCATGCTCGAGGCCGACCAGCAGGCGCTGCCCGGCAACCTGCTGGCGCTCAACCGGATGTTTGCCCGCAACCCGAACCGCCGCGTCGTTCTGCAGATGATCAAAGACGTTTGTGCGCCCTTCCTCAAGCTTCCCGAGGCCCATTACGCGATCGCCGTCGCCGCCAACTCGGCTGGCGAGCACGAGCTGGCACTCGCCGAAGCGCACCAGGCCTTGCAGTTGCGGCCTGATTGGCAGGTCGGCGCGCTGCTCGAAGCGCAGCTGCTGGCACGCACCTCGCCGACCGAGGCGATCACCGCCATGCAAGCCTTTGTCGAAAAGTATCCGCAGGCGCGCGACGTCGAACTCCACCTGGCGCGCGCTCTGGTCGGCGACAAGCGTTACGGCGAAGCCAAGCGGCTGTTCGGGCAATTGCTACTGGCGTATCCAGACAATCCCGACGTCGTCTTCCCGGTGGCCATCCTGGCGCTGCAGGAGGGCGACAAGACGCTTGCCGAGGCGCAGCTGAAACACCTGGTGACGCTTGACCTTCCCGACAAGAGCACGCCCTTTTACTACCTTGGCCAGGTCGCCGAGGAAAACGGGCAGCGCGACGAAGCGCTGAGCTATTACCAGCAGGTGGGAGCTGGTGAGCATTATCTGCCGGCGCAGATCCGCAGCGCGGCGATCCTCGCCCAGCAGGGCAAGCTCGACGAAGCCAAGACGCTGCTGCGCGACGCCGCCGCCAGAGACCCGCAATTGCGCGTCCAGATGGCGATCGCCGAAGCGGCGCTACTGCGCGACGCCAAACAGACCGCGGCGGCGCTGGAGCTCCTTGAACGCGAGTTGAAAGAGCAGCCGGAGCAGCCCGACCTGCTGTACGAATCGGCGCTGCTCGCCGAGCGGCTTGGCCGGCTGGAGCTGATGGAGAGCCGCCTGCGTACGCTGATCAAGCTGCAGCCGGAGAGCGCGCAAGCGTACAACGCGCTCGGCTACTCGTACGCCGATCGCAACATGCGGCTACCAGAAGCGCGGCAGTTGATCGAACAGGCGCTCAAGCTGGCGCCCAACGACCCCTTCATTCTCGACAGCATGGCCTGGGTGCTCTATCGGCAGGGCGATCTCGAAGGCGCCCTGACGCACCTGCAACGCGCCTACGCGCAACGCCCAGACCCGGAGATCGCCGCGCACCTCGGCGAAGTGCTGTGGATGCTGGGGCGCAAGGACGAAGCGCAAAACAGCTTGCGCGAAGCGCTCAAGAAGCACCCCGAGAACGAGGCACTCAAAGCAGCGACGAGCAGGTTCTCACCCTGACTCCGTCGCACGACAAGGCGCGCTTCGGCCCGGCGTCAGCGGCCGTTCTGCTGTCGCTGATCCTGATTTTCGCTGTGCTCGGGCTCAGCGCCTGTGGCGGCCTGCAGACAGCGGCCGGCACCCAGCCGCCGCCCCGGCGCGACAGCCTGCACGACTTTTCGCTCGCCGGGCGCTTTTCGCTGCGCCATGAGGGGCAGAGCTATATCGGCCAGATCCAGTGGCGCCACGACGACAACAGCGACGAACTGCTGCTGTCGTCGCCGCTCGGGCAGGGCCTGGCGGAGATCGTCAGCAATGCCGGTGGCGCGCGCCTGACCGACAAGGACGGCAGCGTCCATGAGGCGGCGAGCGCTGACGAGTTGCTGCAGTCGGTCGTCGGTTATCCGCTGCCGCTGGACAAACTGACCGACTGGCTACGCGGCCGCCAGGCGGCCGGCGACCAACTCACCGTCGACGCGCTCGGGCGACCATTGCGCGTCCAGCATCGCGGCTGGCGCATCGCCTACGAATACGACGACGACGACCCGCAAGCGCTGCCCGGCCGCGTCTTCGTCGAACTCGACAGCGTTCTTGAACTGCACCTGCGCATCGACGACTGGGCGCCGCTGACGCCAGCCGCGCCGAGCCAATGACGCCGGCTGACGACAGCTGGGGTTGGCACAGCGCTTACCCGGCGCCAGCCAAGCTCAACCTCTTCCTGCACGTGGTCGGCCAGCGTGGCGACGGCTACCACCTGCTGCAAACGGTCTTTCGCTTCGTCGGCTACGGCGACAGCTTGCGCTTCTCGGCGCGCTCTGACGGCGCGATAAGGCTGGCCACGCCACTGCCTGGCGTCGCGCCTGAAAGCGATCTGACGGTGCGCGCCGCGCGCCTGTTGCAGACCGCCAGCGCTTGCCGGCTTGGCGTCGACATCCGCGTCGAAAAAAAACTGCCGCTGGGCGGCGGCCTCGGCGGCGGCAGCTCGGACGCGGCCACCGTCCTGCTGGCGCTCAACCATCTCTGGCAACTGCACTTGCCGCGTCGGCAGCTGCAGGAAATCGGCCTCCAACTCGGCGCCGACGTGCCGGTCTTTGTCTTCGGGCGCAACGCCTTTGCCGACGGTGTCGGCGAAGTTCTGCAGGCAGTCGCTGTGCCGAAGAGCTGGTATGTGGTCCTGGAACCGCCGCTGCAGGTCGCGACGGCGGCCATTTTTGCCGCCCCGGAACTCAAACGCGAGACGCTCCCGATCCGCGCCGACGACTGGTACCCCGGCTTCGGCAGCAACGATCTGCAGACCGTGGCGGCGGCCCGCTTTCCAGAAATCGCCGAGCATCTGGCCTGGCTGTCGCGCTGTTCGCCCGCGCGGATGAGCGGTTCCGGGGCCTGCGTGTTCGCCGAATTTGCCGTCCGAGAAGATGCCGAAACCGCCCTTCGGCAAATGCCCAAAGGCGTTCGTGGCTGGGTCGCCGCCGGTCTCGACGCGCATCCGCTGCGCGACCTGGCGCGCTGACTGCAGCGACGCAATCACCAAATTTCTCGTCGCTGGGCTTCTTTTCCTGAAAAATCCCGGGTACAATGCGCGCCTCGTTCGCCAGCAACGCGATACGAGTGACAGTTGGGGAGTCGCCAAGTTGGTCAAGGCACCGGATTTTGATTCCGGCATTCGAAGGTTCGAATCCTTCTTCCCCAGCCATTCCATTTCTGACAACGCGGGCAGGCCACGTCGCCTGCCCGTTTTGCTTTACACGGCCCCCGTTTCGCGGGCGCCCCGGGAAGCGATCCATGGCCTACGACAGCCTGATGGTATTCACCGGCAACGCCAACCCTGCGTTGGCCGCCGAAGTCGTCAAGCGCCTCAATATCTCGCTCGGTCGAGCCCAGGTGGCCCGTTTTTCCGACGGCGAGATCAGCGTCGAAATCCAGGAGCACGTGCGCGGCATGGACGTCTTCATCCTGCAATCGACGTGTGCGCCGACCAACGAGAACCTGATGGAGCTGCTGGTGATGGTCGACGCGCTCAAGCGCGCTTCGGCTGCCCGGATCACCGCCGCCATTCCGTACTTTGGCTACGCTCGCCAGGATCGACGCGTTCGCTCGGCGCGGGTGCCGATCGCCGCCAAGCTGGTCGCCGACCTGCTGACCGCTGCCGGCGTACACCGGGTATTGACCATGGACCTGCACACCGAGCAAATCCAGGGCTTCTTCAACATCCCGGTCGATAACATCTACTCGCTGCCGATCATGCTCGGCGACGTCTGGAAGAAAGACTTCGACCATTTGATGGTCGTTTCGCCCGACGTCGGTGGCGTCGTGCGCGCCCGTGCGCTGGCCAAACGGCTCGAATGCGACCTGGCGATCATCGACAAGCGGCGCCCGAAAGCCAACGTCTCGGAAGTGATGAACATCATCGGTGAGGTCCAGGGACGCACCTGCGTGATCATGGACGACCTGGTCGACACCGCCGGCACGCTGTGCAAAGCGGCCACCGCGCTCAAGGCAGACGGCGCCCGGCAGGTTTTCGCCTACTGCGTACACCCGGTCCTTTCGGGCGAGGCTGTCGAGCGTATCAATGCCTCGGATCTCGATGAACTGGTTGTGACCGACACCATTCCCCTTCGCGAGGACGCCAGGAATTCGCCGCGTATCCGACAACTGTCGGTGGCCGAAGTGATGGCCGAAACGATTCGCCGAATCAGCAACGAGGATTCTGTGTCCTCGCTGTTCATCGAATAAGGCGCTGCGCGCCCGCAAGATTTCCCAACCCCTCGCCTGGTCGCGGGCGGGGTTTGTTTCAACCAGGAGCTGTCCATGAAATTTCAACTTGAAGCGCGTAAGCGCACTCTGCAGGGGTCCGGAGCGAGCCGCCGCCTGCGCCACGCCAACCGCGTCCCGGCGATCGTCTACGGGGGCACCGCCGCACCACTGATGATCGACCTCGATCACAACGGAATCCTGCTGAACCTGCGCAAGGAAGCATTCGGCTCGTCGGTGATCACGCTGATGATCGACGGTACCCGTCAGGACGCCATCCTGCGCGATTCGCAGATGCACCCGTGGAAACCACTGGTCCTGCACTGCGACTTCCTGCGCGTAGACGCGACGCACGCCATCAACCAGACGATCCCGCTGCACTTCCTCAACGGCGACATCGCCCCCGGCGTCAAGCTCGGTGGTGGCGCGGTCGCGCCGGCGATGAACGAAATTGAAATCAGCTGCCTGCCACAGGACCTGCCCGCGTTCATCGAAGTGGACCTCAAGGATCTCGAACTCGGCGACAGCATCCACGTTTCGCAACTCGCCTTCCCGGACAAGGTCACGCCGGTGCTCGCCGGCGACGATCAGGTCGTCGTCAGCATCATCGCGCCGAAGGTCGTCGCAGAGGATCTCGAAGCCGCAGACGAAGCCGCCGCCGAGCCAGCCGCAGCCGACGACGAAAAGGCCGACTAGGTCCGACGCCAGGCATCCAGCCAAACTCAGGCCGCCGTCCGGCACCCAGTGCCCACGGCGGCCTGTTCTTTTTACCGATCCAATAGAAGTCATGCCTGCACCCCGTCTGATCGTCGGCCTCGGCAACCCCGGCGGCCAATACGAGGATAACCGGCACAACGTCGGCTTCTGGTTTATCGACCAGCTGGCCAGCCGCCTGCGCGCGCCGCTGGCACCACAGGGCAAGTTCCTTGGCCGCGTCGCCCGCCACGGCGAACTGTGGCTGTTGCAGCCGACCACCTTCATGAACCTGTCGGGCCAGGCCGTTGCCGCGCTGGCGCGTTTCTACAAGATCGCCGCCGACGAAACGCTGGTCGTACACGACGACCTCGACCTCGAACCGGGCAGCATCCGCGTCAAGCAGGGCGGCGGCAACGGCGGACACAATGGCCTGAAAGATATTCAGGCGCGCTTGTCGACGCCAGATTTCTGGCGACTACGATTGGGAATCGGCCACCCCGGCGAGCGCTCCGAAGTCATCGGCTACGTCCTCAAGGCACCACGACGCGAAGAGCAGGAACTGATCGACCGCGCCATCGACCGCTGCCTGCTGGCCTGGCCCGATCTCGCCGCCGGCGATTATGCGGCGGCGCAACGGCAACTGCACGTCAAGACGCTTTCACCATAGGAATCCGAGCATGAGCCTCAAATGCGGTATCGTCGGCCTGCCGAACGTCGGCAAATCGACCCTCTTCAATGCCCTGACCAAGGCGGGAATCGCCGCCGAGAACTACCCCTTCTGCACCATCGAGCCCAACGTCGGCATCGTCGAAGTTCCCGATCCGCGCCTCGCGCAGCTGACCGCCATCGTCAAGCCGCAGCGCGTGCAGCCGGCAATCGTCGAGTTCGTCGATATCGCCGGGCTGGTTGCCGGCGCCTCCAGAGGCGAAGGCCTGGGCAACCAGTTCCTGGCCAACATCCGTGAGACCGACGCCATCGTCAATGTCGTCCGCTGCTTCGAAGACGAGAACGTCATTCACGTCTCGGGCCGCGTCGACCCGCTGTCCGATATCGAGACGATCATGACCGAGCTGGCGCTCGCCGACATGGCCGTCGTCGAACGCACGATCAACCGCGACGGCAAGAAGGCCCGATCCGGCGACAAGGACGCGCAGCATCTGGTCGCCGTTCTTGAACGCCTGCTGCCGCATCTCAACGACGGCCAGCCGGCGCGCACGCTGGCGCTTTCCGCCGACGACAAAGCGCTGCTCAAACCACTCTGCCTGCTGACCATCAAGCCGACCATGTACGTCGGTAACGTCGTCGAAGACGGCTTCGAGAATAACCCGCACCTCGACCAGCTGCGCGCCCACGCCGCCAAGGAAGGCGCACCGGTAGTCGCGCTCTGCGCCAAAATCGAAGCCGAACTCGCCGATCTCGACGACGACGACAAACAGGACTTCCTTGCCGACCTCGGCCTCGAAGAGCCCGGCCTCAATCGCCTGATTCGGGTGGGCTATCAGCTGCTCGGCCTGCAGACCTACTTCACGGCCGGCGTCAAGGAAGTTCGCGCCTGGACGATCCACGTTGGCGATACCGCACCGCAAGCGGCCGGCGTCATCCACACCGACTTCGAACGAGGCTTCATCCGCGCCCAGACCATCGCCCTGGCCGACTTCATCGCCTGCAAGGGCGAACAGGGCGCCAAGGAAGCCGGCAAAATGCGCGCCGAAGGCAAGGAATACGTCGTCAAGGACGGCGATGTGCTGAACTTCCTGTTCAACGTCTGATCGCGCCGCGCCAGCACCTTGCCGTACCATGGCGTTCTGCCAAGGGAATCGACACAGGAACCGCCATGCACGCCTTAGTGACTCGATCATTTTTCGCTCTTCTAATGCTCGTGATCAGCGCATCGGCGCTCGCGCAATCCGCCAATCCCCTATTGACCGTTGAGGGTGAGCGCGGCAGTCAAAGCCTGAGCCTCGACGACTTGCGTCGCCGCCTCGAAACACGCGAGATCGAAGTCGTCAATCCGGATCTGGGCAGACCCGTTCGCTACCTGACATTCTCGCTCGCCGACGTTCTCAAGCTGATGGACGCCGGCGACGCCGACGATCTGGTTTTTCATTGTCTGGACGGTTACGCGGCCAACACCGCTGCCGCCAACGTCGCCAAACTCGACCTTCGGCTCGCTTACGGCGAAGACGGCGTCCCTGAACGGTGGTCAGCCATTCCCACCGGCAAGACGATGACCGACCCGGCACCGTTCATCGTCATCAGTGCCAATACCTCGGACTCGAAGACCTTTTCCTGGCCATTTCAGATGAACCGCATCGAGGCCGTCTCCTTCGCCAGGAAGTTCCCGCTGACCCTGCCCAGCGGCGCCGCCGCCGACGGCGAAGTTTCCAGGGGCTTCGGGGTATTTCGCGAGCAATGCCTGAAATGCCACTCGGTCAATTTGCAGGGCGGCGAAGTCGGCCCCGAGCTGAATATCCCGAAGAACATCACCGAATACCGCAGCAGCGAATTTCTGCGTCAGTGGATCCACGACCCCAGTCAATTTCGGGCCCGCGCAAGAATGCCGCCAACACAGCTGACGCCCCGGGAAATCGACGAGGTAATCGCCTATCTGCAGTACATGGCTGGCCAAAAACACGGCGAATAGCTGGCGCGGGCCGCGATCCGGCCGCGCGGCAGAGGACGCGCAAGACCGCTCACGTCAACGACAAGCTTTGCCAGCCACTTGAACATTGGCGCGTCTGCCGCCGGAGGCTACGCATAAACCCCGGCATTGCCCTCCGGGTAGCTCTCATAGACATGCTCGAATACAGCCGAGTGGCCCAAAAGCTTCGTCCAGCGCCGACACCGTCTGCCAGCCGAGCGTGGCAAAGAGCCCAATGGCGGGTTGCTCAACGAGCTGGTTCTAACTCCAGGGGTGGGCGCTCATGGCTGCGGCAGTCCGGCAATTTCTCGCAGTTTGCCTTCAAATTCGGGCAGACGTTCCTGGCTCGCCGCATCGCCCGGCAAGTGGCCCGACAGTGCATTGATGAACGAAGGCTGCGCCAGCAAGCCCCGAAAGCGCTCGCGCAAGTAGTCCCGGAGTTCAGGCGGGCTGCTGGTAAGTATTCGGTGAACCCGTAGCCCCCGCTTTTTTGGTCGGCGTGGTTCAGTCAGCGATTGGCGGGTAGACCGGAAATCTGGACTGGACACAGCAGCGGAAATCCGGCACCATGCGGCGCATGGACACGGGTGCGGACATCATTGGCGGAGGATCGGCGGCAAGTCACCGCCAAGTGGCGCCGTTCGCCGAGGTGTTGGTGACGTTGACCAAGGAGCAGGAAATCAAGCTCCGCTGGGAGGCCAGCTTCTGGCGGAGCCAACATCGACAAGCGCTGGTTCGGTTGGCGCAATCGGAGGCCGCTCATCGGGTGGAAATGGCGCAAGCGGCGGCGCGCGAGGCGGCCTTGCGCAGCGAACTGGAGCAGGCCAAGGGCAAGATCCGCGATCTGCAAAAACGCCTGTTTGGTCGCAAGTCAGAACGCTCTTCGGGAGCCGAGAAGAACCCGGCGGCGGACCAAAAATCGTCGCGAGCTCGAGGTCAGCAACCGGGAGCAGCGGGTCACGGGCGGAACCCGGAAAGTCACTTGCCGACGCAGATCGAGGTCATCGACATCGACTGCCCGCATTGCCCGGACTGTGGTCTGGGCTACGTCGACTTTCCCGGCACGGAAGACAGTGAAGTCCTCGAGATCGAGGTCAAGGCCTACCGCCGGAAGATCTGCCGGCGGCGCTACCGGCGGACCTGTCAGTGTTCGGGCGCGCGGGGTATTCTGACCGCGCCACCGCCGGCACGATTGATCCCGCGTGGAAAGTACGGCGTGTCGATCTGGGTGCACCTGCTGCTGTCGAAGTTCTTGTACGGCCAGCCGACGCATCGGCTTCTGCGAGACTTGTCCGACCACGGACTGACGCTCTCGGCAGGAACGGTGGCCGGCGGACTGCGTGCCTTGGCACCGCTGTTCGAGCCGCTTGAAGAAGCACTGCTTGGCCAACTACGCAGCGAGAAACAGTGGCACGCAGACGAGACCCGCTGGCGGGTCTTTGCCGAGACCGAAGGGAAGGTCGGACATCGCTGGTATTTCTGGGTGTTCCACGGCCCATCGGTCATCCACTTCGTGCTCGACCCGAGCCGCTCGGCGGCGGTGCCGATCCGGGAGCTCTCCGGTAGCGCCGGAGGAGTCATCATCTGTGATCGCTATTCGGCCTACAAGAAGCTCGCGCGAGTTCTTGACCACTTCATTCTGGCTTTCTGCTGGGCACATCAGCGGCGTGATTTCCTGGAACTGGCCAACGCCCATCCGGAGCTCGCGGACTGGGCACTGGCCTGGGTCGAGCAGATCGCTCAGCTCTACCACTTGAATGGACGGCGCCTGGAAGTCCGTAGCGACCCAGTACAGTGGGCCGAACGCGACCGCGCCTTGCGGCAGGCGATCACGCAAATGGCCAGTCAACGGGAAAGCGAACTGGCGAACCCGGCGCTCAAAATGCCGGCGAGCAAGGTGCTGCGAAGCATGCGCAAACATTGGTCCGGCCTGACCGTCTTTGTCGACCGCCCCGAGGTGGCGATGGACAATAATGCCGCCGAGCGCGCACAGCGCACGCCGGTGGTCGCACGCAAGAACTTCTATGGGTCGGGCAGTCTCTGGTCCGGCGCACTCGCCGCGACGATGTTCAGCTTGCTGCTGACGCTGCGCTTGTGGGGAATCAACCCGCGCACCTGGCTGACGGCGTATCTGGAGGCCTGCGCCGCCAACGGCAACCTGCCGCCGACGGACTTGAGTGCCTTTCTGCCCTGGGCGATGGCGACCGATCGACTGGCTCAGATGCGTGGCATCCCGGTCGATCAGAGCCGTCCCATCGATAGCTCGTGAAGCCTTATTGCGGGCGTCACTTTACCGACGACGAACTGCAGGCCCTCTGCCGCCTGATCGAAGCCCATCCTGGCAGCAGCCGCGCGCAACTGTCGCGCCAGGTGTGTGAGCTCTTCGACTGGCGTAAGCCCAATGGCGAGCTGAAGGATATGACCTGCCGGGTGGCCATGCTGCGTATGCAGGCCGACGGCCTGCTCACCCTGCCGGCGGCACGACGGGCCGCTCCTCGCCAACCCGAGTATCTGCCTACTCACGCCACCGATCCACAACCGTTGCTCACCCAGCCGGTGCATGAACTGCCGCCGCTGCGTCTGCATCAGGTCGTCGGTTCGGCGAACTCGCGTCTGTGGAACGAGTACATCGCCCGCTACCACTATCTCGGCCACACGCCCATGGCGGGCAGTCAGAGCCGCTACTTCGTCTTCGCCGGCGAGACCCTGGTCGCCTTGCTCAGCTTCGGCGCCAGCGCCTGGAAACTCGCCGCGCGCGAGCAATTCATCGGTTGGCACGATGAGCAGCGACAAAGGAACCTGCAACTGGTGGTGAACAATGCCCGCTTTCTGATCCTGCCCTGGATCCAGTGCAAGGGCCTGGCCTCCAAGATCCTCTCGCTTATGCAGCGGCAATTGCCCAAGGACTGGCTGGCGCGCTACGGCTACCGCCCCGTACTACTCGAAACCTTCGTCGAGACGCCCCGCCATCGCGGCACCTGCTACCAGGCCGCCAACTGGATCAAGGTCGGCCAAACCGCCGGCCGAGGCAAGAAGTGCCCCACCCGCAAGTCGATCCTCCCGATCAAGGATATCTGGCTCTATCCCCTTCACCGATCCTTCCGATCAGTCCTCTGCCGCTAACCCGCCTCGGCAATGGCGCTGGCGCGCTACGGGTTGGCCGAATACTTACGGCTGCTGCGGCACTCTTCCAGCAGCGTATCGCGGCCATCAACTACCGCCAGCAGGTCGCCGAGATCGTGGCTGAACAGGAAGTCTCCATTGCCACGTCCGTCAAACGCTTCCAGTTTGGTGGCCAGAAACACCGGCGCGGCGATCAGGCGTATCAGGCGACCGCTGGGCAACGCGACGGGCAGCGCGGTGGTCAGCGCCAGCAGATACCAGCGGTTCGCAAAGCCGAGAATCTTTTCCAGCGTCGGCATCACATCCACCACCACCGGCCCCACCAGCCAACGGCAGATTGGCGCCTCCGGACGCATGTCCTGCACAAAGCCGCGGGCGCGCAATAGCGTCTCGACCCGATGGTAGTCGGCCAGCATCAACGCCTGGCAGACCAGGTCCACGTCTTCGGTGGACCGGATCGACGGCATCGCCGGGTCGGTGATCAGTAGTCCGGCTACCGCGCCACCGACGAAGACCATCTCCTCGCGCAAGGCATCGCCCAGACGTTCGGCGACGGCTTCCAGCAAGGCCACATTGGGATCGTTGGCGTTCATGGCTGCAAGCGCTTTTCCAGCAGGTCAATCGCCAATGCGCGTTCGCGGGCGCTGCCGCCGCGCACCGCATCAAACAGCGCCAGCAAGCCATACAGCGCCGGGTTGCGTTCAGCCGTCTCCGGCACGCTCGGATAGAGCGGATAAAAGGCGATGCCGCGCACCGTGCCGTTCTTCTGCGGCCACACCGGAGCCGGGTCGGCGCCCGCGACGATCAAATCTTTGAGCGGCGCCGCCGCATAGCCGGTCGGCAGACCGCGCGTCAGGCTGCCCCGAACCGCCGGAAAACAGTACCGCGCCCCGTACTGGACAAACAGGCGCAACGCGGCAAGGATCACCGTCGCCTTGCCGCTCGTACCCTTGTGCGCAAGCTGCGCAGCGACGGCCCGATCCACAGCAGCGTGAATCTCGGACGCCGTCATACCCAGCTCGGCCGCCAGGGCCGCATAGGTGGGTGCCGGGCCGCGCTCCAGCGCCAAACGCAGCAATACCACCAGGTCTTGCGGGCGCAATACGACTTGTGGATTTGATTTTGGGCGCGGCACCGTGTGACTCCTTCATTCGCTATTCGCGAATAGCGAATATAGGCGTTGGAGGAAGGATTGGCAACGGCGGCAAGGTGTGACTCAGGCGGCCTCGACCTCGATCTGCCCGGAGAAGGAGGTGCTTGGAGAGAACGGGACACCGGTCGGCGAATACCGGGGCCTTGTCGTGGTCAAGTAATTTCGGACACCTCGATAGGTTGTTTTTCTGCCATTTGGTGTTCATAGACATTCGGCGGCAGGTAACCGAGTTTCGAGTGCAGGCGGGTGCTGTTGTAGAAGCCGACGATGTAGTCGGTCACATCGCGAGTGGCCTCGGCATGGTTGGCATAGTTGTTCGGCCAGACGCGCTCCATCTTGAGATTCAGGAAGAAGCGCTCCATGACGGCGTTGTCCCAGCAGTTGGCCTTGCGGCTCATGCTGGCTTGCAAATGGTGCCGGGCAAGCAAGCTACGGTGGGCGTCGCTGGCGTACTGGCTGCCGCGATCGGAATGCACCAGCAAACCCGCCGGCGGTTGCCGCTGGGTAATGGCCATCTGCAAGGCCGCGCAGACCAGTTCGGCAAGCATGTTTGGGGCCATCGCCCAGCCCACGATCTTGCGCGAGAACAGGTCCATCACGACGGCCAGGTACAACCAGCCGCTAGCCGTGCGGATGTAGGTGATATCCGAGACCCAGGCGACATTCGCCGTGGCCGGTTCGAACTGCCGGTTGAGCAGGTTGTCGGCGATCGGCAGGGTATGGCGGCTATCGGTGGTGTGGATGAACTTGCGTTTCCAGACAGGCCGTAGGCCGTTGATTCGCATCAGCGTTCGAACACGGTGCCGGCCGATGGGCCGCCCTTCTTGAACCATGGCCTGCTGCAAGCGCCGGCTGCCATAGCTTCGTCCAGAGGCCGTAAAAAGCGTCTTCAGATGAACCGTTGCCGCGCAAACGCTGGTGGTCTTTCTGGCCCGTGCTGCGGCGGCGTAGTACCCCGAGCGACTGACGCCGAGGAGGCGGCACAGCGGCGCGACACCGGTGGTGGCCTTCTCTGCCAACTGATCGATGAGCCGGTGGCTCATCGCAGTTCTCGGGCAAAGAAGGCCGACGCTTTTTTTAGTAGGTCGTTGTCCTGACGCAGTTGCCGAACCTCCCCTTCTAATTGGCGTATGCGCTGCTGCTCGGCCGTCAGCGGCTTGCCGATGCCAGCCTGGCCGGATTGCTCGGCCGAAAACTGCCTCAGCCAGCGGCGGACGGCCGTCTCGCCAAGACTCATGTCGCGGCAGACTTGCGCCACACTCAGGCCTTGCTCTTTGATCAGTTGAACGACCTGCAGCTTGAAGCTCGGGTCGAAGGTCTTGCGTTGTTGGCTCATCAATTGCTCCTCTTAGGGTGGATCATCCACCTATCGAGGTGTCCAGGGAAATTAGACCACGTCACCTCCTGCTTCGCCGTACCGCCCCCCCCCGTTCCAAGCGCGTGCGTACGCTCTTGCTCCCCTTTCCCGGACTGCCACCTTACGCTGGCGCTTTCAGACCGCCCCAAGCTTGATCGATCCCAAAGCCAAGGTAGCGCCCCTGACGGGCTGCTCGATCCAGGGCAATTGATCGCAATCTCTCTAAAGCCTGGAAGAAGGCATTCCCCCACCCTGATTGGTCATCGTGAACACCATATCGCCCACGAAACGCTTGAACGACTCATTCTCGACAAACTGCTTGTAGACCTGCGTGTCGTCTTTCAGTAGGTGCTGCATAGCCTTGGCCAGCGCCTGGTCGTGCGCCATGCGTGCGGTGTGAGGCGTGTTCCCTTGACGCTCCCCGGAACTGACCCGCCTTTGCTCACCAAAGCTGACCCATCAAGCGTGACCCATTGAGCCCGTGTTGAGGCCCGTAGTGGTTCCCGGAAAGCGAACTTCGTAACTCCCCAAGCTTGGTTCGGCAGGCATCGCCCGTTGGCAACGCGGCAGCGCGCGTCGCTCCGGCTGCCCGACCTTCTGATTGCGCGGTCAAGCCCCTTCGCCAAGCTCGTCGCGTTCGCCGAGTCCGCCCGCCGCCAGGTTGCGATCAAGCCTCGCCAGCTCTCCGGCTCCGCGACAGGAAGCCCGGCACGGGCCCATTCTTCCCGCACGACGTCGTGTGGGGAGAAACCGTCATGGAATTCCGACAGTGCGAGGCGTGTCACCAGCCGTTCCGGCCGCGTCCGCAGAACCCCGACCAATGCTTCTGTTCGGCCGCCGCCTGCCAGCGCGAACGGCGACGGCGTTGGCAGGCGGCCAAGCGCCAGAACGATCCCGACTATCGCGATAACCAGAAGCGTGCGCAGAAGGCCTGGGCGGAGCGTCACCCCGACTACTGGCGGGCGTATCGAGAGCAGCATCCGGAGTACGTCGCACGCAATCGGGCTCGGCAGCGGGAACGCGCGCCCGCCCCGGCCGGCGTTGCAAAGATGGACGCGTCAATGGCTGAAACAGGCTTTTCCTCAGGCACTTATCGCCTATCGCGGGTAGTGGACGCGTCGCTTGCAAAGAAGAACGCGTGGATGGTTGAAATCACCGTTATTTCAGCCGCTTGCGCCTCGCCCTGAGGCCCCTGCCGCGGCTTGCAAAGAGAGGACTCGATCGCCTTGCGGCGGTCGCCTCGCTAGGCTGGATGCCATAGGAGGTCAAGCGCATGGATCACACGGCCGCTACGGCTCAGACTCTGGATTTGCACCGCCTGGAGTTGCGCTACGCCGATCTTCGCGTGCTGGATACGGCGGCGATCACGCGTCTGGCCCAATCGATCGCGGTCAATGGCCAGCTCGTCCCGTGCATCGCGGTCGCCGGCGAGGGCAACTCGGCGATCCTGCTCGACGGCTATCGACGCGTCGCCGCGTTGCGGCAACTCGGCCGGGATACGGCCGAGGTCGAATGCTGGGACGGCGATCCGGTGCAAGGCCTGCTGGGCGTGTTGGCACGAACCCGCAGCCGCGCGTTTGCGCCGATCGAAGAAGCGCTGCTGCTGCGCGAACTGATCGCCAGCGGCCCCCTGAGCCAGCATGAAATCGCCCGCCGCTGCGGCCGCGACGTGAGCTGGGTCAGTCGCCGCCTGCAACTCGTGACGGTCCTCTCGGATGCGGTGTTGACGGCGGTACGCCAGGGAAAGGTCTCGACCTGGGCGGCGGTGCGGATTCTCGGCCCGTTGGCGCGCGCCAACAGCGCCCACGCCGAACAGCTACTGGAGAGTTTGCACACGACGCCGCTGACGACCCGCCAGCTGGCGACCTGGTTCGCGCAGTATCAAGGCGCTTCCCGGACGGTGCGCGAGCGGATGGTCGAGGCCCCACAGCTGTTGCTCAATTCGCTGACCGCCAAAGCCGACGAGAAGAGCGCCGAGAGCCTGCGCGAGGGTCCGGAAGGCGAAGTCCTGGCCGACATCCGCATTCTCGACGCGGTGGGCGCCCGTCTGGCTCGGCGGTTGTTCGCCCTGGCGCCCTCGCCAGCGGAGCTGCCGCCCGCCGTCACCACCGCGGTCGGCGCTTTGCAATTGGCGCTGGCGTCTCTTCAGTGCCACCTGAGGAAGGTATGCCCCGATGAAATCGCCCGAAATTCATCAAGCCGTGCTGACATTGCATCAGCAAGGTCTGGCGCTGCGCGAGATCAGCCGGCTCTTGAAGCTCTCGCGTAACACCGTTCGCCGTATCCTGCGGTATCCGGCGGCTTCCCCGCCCGATACCGCAGAGGGCGCTCGGCCAGCCGCGTGCCCGGCGCCTGTCGCGTGCCCAGCGCCGGTTCGGCTTTGGCTGGTCTCGGCCTTCGAGCGCGCGCGCGGCAATGGGGTGCGGATCCAGGAGATGCTGGCCGCGGAGCTGGACCTTCGTCCGGGCTACAGCACGCTGACCCGCTGGATCCGCGATGCCGATCTGCGCACGCCGCCGAAACGCGCCGGCGAATATTACTTCGCCCCTGGTCAGGAGATGCAACACGATACCTCGCCACATCGCGTGATCCTGGCCGGCAAGCCGCTGACGGCGCAATGCGCCTCACTGATCCTGGCGTATTCGCGGCGGCTCTTCGTTCAGTACTTTCCGCGTTTCACGCGTTTCGAAGCCAAGCAGTTCCTGCTCGAAGCCGTCCGTTTCATGGCCGGCAGCTGCCCGACCTGCGTCATCGACAATACCAGCGTGATCGTCGTCGCCGGGGCCGGCGACGAGGCCGTGTTTGCGCCCGAGATGGTCGCCCTGGCACGTACGCTGGGCTTCGCTTTCCGCGCGCACGCGGTGAACAAACCCGATCGCAAGGGGAGGATTGAAAGACCTTTTTCCTGGATCGAAGGCAATTTCCTGGCCGGCCGGACGTTTCGCGATTTCGCCGACCTGAACGCGCAGGTGCTGGCCTGGTGCGAGAACGTCGCCAATGCCAAACCGAAGCGCGCTCTGGGGGTGGCGCCAAGCGCCGCCTACGCCGTCGAGAGGCCTTGCCTGCAGCCGCTGCCGGCGGTGCTGCCGCCGGTCTATCAAGTCGTCGAGCGGGTGGTCGATCTGCAGGGCTTCGTGTCGCTTGAGACGAATCGCTATTCGGTGCCCGAGCGCTGGGTGGGCAAGGCGCTGAGCGTCTATCTGTATGCCACCGAGGTCAGGGTCTGCCGGGGTGAGCAACTGCTCGCCGTGCATGCCCGCCTGCTTGGCGTGCGCGATACGAAGCAGAAGCTCCCCGGGCATCACCCGACCCCGCAGCCGCGGCCGCGCACGCCGCCTCGCGAGGCGACATTGTTGCAGGGGCACGACCCGCTGCTCGATGCGTATGTCGCCGCGCTGGTCCGGCAGGCGCATGGCCGGGGGGTGCGACCGCTGCGCCGCTTGCTGGACTTCAAGCGGACCTATCCGAAGGAGCCTTTGCTGGCAGCCGTGGCACAGGCGCTGCAGTTCGGTCTGTTCGACATGGGTCGCCTGGAGCACATGATCCTGCAGCAGGTGGCGGGGGATTTCTTCAATCTCGACGATGGAGGTGATGATGCGTGAGCGTCTGAAGGCTTTGCTTGGGCAGATGCGCTGGTCGGGGATGGCGGCGGTGCTCGATGCGGAACTCGATTTGGCCGAGCGCCAGGGGACGCCGGTTCCGGAGGTGCTCTTCCGTCTGCTCGGCGCGGAAGACGCGGCCCGACGTGAGAAGAGTCTGGCTTATCGCCTGAGCCAGGCGCATTTGCCTTGGCCGTGGACCTTGCAGTCGTTTCCGTTTGCGCGGCAGCCGAGCGTGAACAAGGCGCAGGTGATGACGCTGGCCGGACTGGAATTCCTGCGCCGGGGCGAGAACGTGTTGTTGATCGGTCCGCCGGGGACCGGCAAGTCCGGGATCGCGCTGGGATTGCTCCGTGAAGCGTGTCTGAACGGTTATCGCGCACGCTTCTTCAACGCGCAGGCTTTGCTCGACGCCTTGTATGCCTCGCTTGCCGATCGCTCGACGGTGGGCCTGCTCAACCAGTTGTGCCGCATGCCGCTGATCGCCATCGATGAACTGGGCTACCTCAACCTGAAGCCGGAACAGGTCAACGCCTTCTTCCGCCTGATGGATCAGCGCTATAGCCTGGGGCTGTCAACGCTGATCACGACGAATCTCGATCTGCCCGACTGGTACGAGCTGTTTCAGAGGAAGCCGCTCGTCGATGCGCTGCTCGACCGACTTCAGCATCGTTGCATCATCCTGCGCTTGAGCGGACCTTCTCTGCGCAGCGAGCCAGGAAGCGCCCCGACGATCGCGACGGCGGCCTCGGTAGCGGCGGCGAAAGGCTCGGCGTCGAGGAGCATCGCCCCAACGAACGAGTCCGCGGCGTCCTGAAGGCGCGGCGGCGTGTGCACTGGATCGCTCGCCGGCGGCTGAGCTGCTCGCCCGCTCGCGCCCTGACCGCCGCCGGGAGGGTCACCATAATCAGTAGCTGAAACGGCGATCGGCGCGAATTCGATCCACGCAAACACCCGTCTCCAGGGCAGTAAGCCCGATACTGCCGCGCTTACTGCCACCCCTCAGTCTCGCGCCCCTCCGCTGCGTCAAGGGCAGATTTCCTGATCCCGGCCGGGAATGTAGGTAGAATTCCGGAATTGCACGTGGCACTTTATTTTGACGGCCATGATTTTCTTATGGCATAAACCAAGCTTCGCTAGGAGTGCAAGGAGGAGCAGACGTTGAGGCAATCGTGGCTTCCAGGGTTTCCGGATGGTGCGCAGAAAGTGGGAGAAGGGTTGGCCATTCTGGAGAAGGATGGCCAAGCGATCTACTTTGTTGGGGGAGACAATTACTTCTCGCACCCCGTAGGAGACGACGCTGGCCGCAGGTTCGCTCTGACCAGCCTGATGGAGAACGGGCACGTCAAGGCGGTCGAACTGGAAAGGCCACCGCTGTGCATCCCGCACCGCACGCTGATGAACTGGGTGGGACAAAGCCGCAAAGCCGGGCCATCGTCTTTCTTTCGACCGGCGGCGGCGAGCCGGCCGCGGATCATGACGCCGGACAAGAGTGCCGAATGCGCGCGGCTGTTGAGCGAGGGAAAGCGTCCTGCCGAAGTGGCACGGCAGGTGGGCGTCCAGGAGTCGACGCTGCGCAAGGCGATCCGGCGCCAGGGCGTGCCGCAGTTGGCCGCCTTGCCGCAAGAGGCAGGGGAGTTGGAAGCGGCGAGCACCAAGAGTGAGCGCAGCCGGGCGGATGCGGAAGCCGCCGCGGGGATGGGCACCGCCTGCACGCGCGCCGACGAGCGGATCCAAACGGCGCTGGGATTGGCGACCGGTGCGACGACGCGCTTCGAAGCGAGCCACGATGTGGCGATGGGGGGGCTGTTGGCCGGCTTGCCGGCCTTGTGCGCGAACGGGCTACTGACCGGCCTGGATCGCCATCTCAAGCTGCCCCGGGGATTCTACAGCGCCTTGCACATCCTTCTCGTCCTCGGCTTCATGGCCCTGGGGCGAATCAAGCGGCCGGAACATCTGCGACAAACCTCGCCCGGAGAACTCGGCAAAGTCATCGGCCTGGACCGGGTACCGGAAGTCCGCACCCTGCGGGAAAAGGTCCATCTGCTGGCCAAGACGGGTGACCCGGCAGCCTGGATGCGGGATCTCGCGAAGCTCTGGATGGAAAGCGAGCCAGAAGAAGCGGGTTACCTGTATGTCGATGGTCATGTTCGGGTGTATCACGGCGAGCAGGCCAGGCTGTCGAAGCGCTACGTCTCGCGCGAACGCCTGTGCCTGCGGGGCACCACCGACTACTGGGTTAACGATGCCCTGGGTCGCCCGTTCTTTGTGGTTTCGCAGCCGCTCAATGACGGACTCGCCGAGACCCTGCTCAAGGACATCGTCCCGCAACTGCTGGAGATTGTCCCGGGACAGCCGACGCCGGCCGAACTGGACGCCGACCCGACCCTGCACCGGTTTGTCATGGTCTTCGATCGGGAAGGGGCCACCCAGAGTCTCCTCGGCAGACTCTGGAAACAGCGCATCGGCGCACTGACCTACCGCAAGAACGTCAAGGACCTCTGGTCCGAAGAGGTGTTTCAGGAACAGGAAGTCCATCTGCCGGCAGGCGGCAGCACCGGGATGAAACTCGCCATGCGCGAAACCCGACTCGGCACAGGCGATGGCAGCCTGGCCGTGAGCGAAGTTCGTCGGCTGACCCAGACGGGACATCAAACAGCCGTGATCACGACCGCCCGGCAACTCGGAAACACCACCATCGCTGGGCGGATGTTCGCCCGTTGGTGCCAGGAAAACTACTTCGCGTACATGATGGAACATTATGATATTGATGGGCTTATCGAGTACGGAGACGAATCTCTTCCCGGCACTCACCAGGTCGTTAACCCCCGCTGGCGGGAACTCGACAAGGCCGTCAGGCAAACCCGCCAGAGCGAAAGAAAACTGCAGGCCGCAATCGCCAGGACGGCCTTGAACGACGGCGGCGAAATCCAGAAAAACGCCGAGTCTGTCGAAGCACTGCAGGCCGTTCAGGAGGAGCTCAAGCGACTTTGCGCGGCGCGCAAGGCAAGCCCCCGAAAGGTGACGATCGACAGTCTGCCCGAGGCCGAGCGACCGACCCAACTGCCGCCGCTGAACAAGATGCTCTGCGATACCGTGAAAATGGTCGCCTACCGGGCCGAGACCGCCATGGTGGCGCTATTGCGCCGCCACTTGAAGAAGGAGGACGACGCACGTGCGCTCATTCGCGAATTGTTCGTTTCTTCCGCTGACATCGAACCGAACGCGCTAGCCAACACCCTGACCATCAAAATTCACCGGATGGCCAGCCCAGCTCATGATCGCGCTATCGCCGCGCTCCTCGAGGAACTCACCCTGCAAGATTTTCCGCATCCGGAAACCGGGGCAAGAATGACCTTCACTCTTGTCTGAAGTGCCAACCCGGTTTCCTCCGAGATCAGGAAATCTGAAGGGAGGCTTCGCCAGGCTGCAAAAAGCCGCAGCCTGCCCTTGACCCAGCTCCGAGGCCTCCCTGCCGCACGCGCCAAGCGCATCCATTTACCGTCAAAAAAATCCCCGTCGGACGGAGCGTGTCGCCGCGCCGCCGCGCCGCCACAAAACCTCATTCGATCACAGCCGGCATCGCGCAGATGGCCGACTCCTGCGCATCTCCTGGATCCGTTCTAGTGAGCGAAAAAGGGTCAGGTTTCGTGAGCGTCGAGGGTGTTCTCCTTCGCGTTCTGATAAGCCTTGTCCGCAGCGACCTGCGGTGCGATGTCATCGCGGATGCGCCTGGCGACACGGTCGGTGTCGGTAAACAGGGTGCCAAACTGCTCGTTGAAGCTCTTCAGGATATTGCTCAATCGGTCGAGATCTGGCTGGCCCCTGCCACCACCCCAGTCGTCGGGCCGGAGAGGATCGATCTCTGCGTCGTCGGCCGCCAGCGCGATCTTCATCGCAGCCTTCTTCTCGACACGGTAGCTGTCCATGTCGATGGCTTCGAGGATGCCCTTGGCGAGGTCTTCATCGTGTGGCGCCGGCAGCTTGGGCGTCAGCAGGTCAAGAAAGATTGAGAGCTTCTCCCAGTCCGCGTTGCTGTATGGAATCACCGACGAGAGGAAACTGTAGGTGCGACAAAACACCTTGGCCTTTCCCTTGAACTCCACCTGCCCGTCCTCGTCGAGCTTGTTGACGTAGACGGTCTTGCAGGAATCGAGGATCGGGTCGAGCTGGTCGCGGTCCGCACCGCCGAGGAACAGCTCCACCACCTGCTGCACCTGATCGGGCGAATACACCTGCGCAGCATCCAGTACGGCCTTCAGGTCGTGCAGCTTGTTGGGGTCGGTCTCATCGGCCAGCAGCGTCGTGCAGTAGTAGTCCTGGAAGGCGAAGGTGATCGCCTCGCTGTTGTTCTGGAAGTCGAGCACGAAGCAGTCGTGCTTCTGCGGGTGCGCGCGGTTCAGGCGCGAGAGGGTCTGCACGGCCTTGATCCCCGAAAGCGGCTTGTCGACGTACATCGTGTGCAAGAGCGGCTCGTCGTAGCCAGTCTGAAACTTGTCGGCACAGATCAGGAAGCGGTAGGGGTCCGTCTGAATCTTTCCGGCGATGTCACCACCTGGGAAGCCATTGAGCGACGCCTCGCTCACCTTGATGTCCCGGTACTCGTACTCTCCCGAGAAGGCGACAATCGCCTGGTACGGGCTCTTGCGCTCCAGCAGATAGCTCTTGAAGGCGTGGAAATACTGGATGGCCCGCTCGATACCGCTGCTGATCACCATCGCGCGCGCCTGCCCGCCGATCTTTCCAGCCGCCATGACCTGCTCGTGGAAGTGATCCACCATGATCTCGGCCTTGAGCCGGATCGCGTGGTCGTGGCTTTCCACGTACCGGCGCAGTTTCTTCTGTGCCTTCCTGGTGTCGAACTCCGGGTCGTCCTCGGTTTTCTTGACCAGCTTGTAGTAGCTGTCTACCGGAGTGTAGGCCTTGAGCACGTCGAGGATGAAGCCCTCCTCGATCGCCTGCTTCATGGTGTAGCCGTGGAAGGGCCGGTGCTTGATCTTGCCCGTGGCGTCGGGCGGCAGCGGTTCGCCAAACATCTCCAGCGTCTTGTTATTGGGTGTCGCGGTGAAGGCGAAGTAGCTGGCATTCCTCAGCATCTTGCGCGCTGCCATGCGCCTTTCGAGCGCTTCGTTCACCGTATCCTGGGGATCGGGGCCGTCGTCATCACCCTTCGCCGCACCGCCGAGCGCCTCGCTCATTGCCGCCGATGTCTTGCCGCCCTGGCTCGAGTGCGCCTCGTCGATGACGATGGCGAAAGTCCTGCCGCCCTCGACGGCGATTTCGTCGAGGATGAACGGGAATTTCTGCACCGTCGAGACGATGATTTTCTTCCCCTCCTGAATGAACTTGCGCAGGTCGCCGGAGCGCTCCGCGTGGCCCACGGTCGCGCCCACCTGCATGAACTGCTTGAGGGTGGTTTGAATTTGCTGGTCGAGCAGGCGCCGGTCGGTGACCACGATGACCGAATCGAAGATCTCGCCATTGGCCTGAGCGCTGTCGCGTTTCAAGCCGATGAGCTGGTGCGCCAGCCAGGCGATCGAGTTCGATTTGCCGCTGCCCGCCGAGTGCTGGATCAGGTAGCGCTTGCCGACGCCATGCGCACGCACGTGCGCCAGTGCCTGCCGCACGACGCCGAGCTGGTGGTAGGGCGGCCAGATCTGCGCGCGCTTTTTCCTGCCGGTGCGCGGGTCTTTCTCCTCGACGATCTGCGCGTAGTTCTCGAGGATATTGGTCAGCCCTGCCGGCGTCAGCACTTCCTTCCAGAGATAGTCCGTCTTGAGGCCGCAGCGGTTGGGCGGGTTGCCGGCGCCGTCCTGGTCACCCTTGTTGAAAGGCAGGAACCACGAGCCTTTGCCTTTCAGGTGGGTGCACATCCGCCCTTCGCTATCGTCCACCGCGAAGTGCACCGCGCAGCGGCCGAACTCGAACAGCCGCTCGCGCGGGTCGCGGTGTTACGTCCGGCCCTAATCCAGACTCCTCGGCCCAAGCTTTTCGAGGTTGAAACGATGGCCGAGTCCCATGCTGCAACCGGAAGAGTGATCCCGGCGGCAACGTGGGATGAAGGCCCTACCGAGGCGGCAGCAGCGGCAACCGCCAAGGCTCTTCGGGGTCGTACAGATTCATCTGCCGCTGGTGGTAGCGGCGTAGCTGTACGGCATAGCGGCTTTCGCAAGCGACGGCGAGTTGGTGAAGGAAGTGGCTGAGCGCGGCCACGCTTTCATCGGAGAGGCCGTCGGGGAATAGCGGCTCGGCAGAGCGGCGCTTCATCGCAATTCCTCGATCGCCAACTGCAACAGATCGTCCGGCAAATGATTCAAACCACGCGGCACCGCCAGGCGCATCGCCGTGCGCAGAATTCGCCCGGCATGCCGCGGCAAGCCCTTGCTCGCTTGGCGCAAGATCTCCAGGCCTGAATCGCTGAGCAGCGTACTGGTACAACCGGCACTCTTCAGGCTGTGCTGGATCAGCAGCGCGAAGCGCTCGCGTTCGAGCACCGGCTTGAGCTGCACGCGCACCTGAATCCGCCCCGCCAGCGCCGCATAAGGCGCCCGCTCCAGCGTTTGCGCCAGTGTTGGATGACCGATCAACCAGACCGCCATCACATCGCGCGTATCGAAGGCGAAGTTGAGGAAGGCCGGCAAATCCCGAAAGAACTCCGGCGGCAGATTCTGCGCCTCATCGATGATCCACACCGGCATCAGCTGACGGCTATCGACCAACTGCAGAATCCGCTCCTTCAGATCGCGCCACAGCTGCGCCCGCCGATACCCCGGCTCGACGCCCAGCGCCCGTGCCAGACCGCGATAGATATCCAGCCGACCAAAGTCCGTCTCCGGCCTGATAGATCACCTGATAACGATGCGGATTCAGGCCACGGGTCAATTGGCGCAAGGCCGCCGTCTTGCCCACCCCGGGTTCGCCGGTGATCAGGCCGACCCCGGGCGAGTGCAACAACCACGCAAAGCGCTCGGCCAACTGTCCCAGCGTACCGTCATCCCACAGCTCGGCCGCTTGCTTGCCCAGCGGCGGATGCCGCAAACCAAAGTGTTGAAGGTCCACCTCACTCTCCTTCGGGGTCGTAGTACTGCTGATAGATCTGCTCGATCAGATTCGGGCCGCTCGCCCCTTTCTGGGGCGGGCTAGCGTCCGCTGGGTCAGGCTGGCGTCGTTGGCGCGTGGCATTGGCCAGCGCATCGAGTGGCGTCGCCGCACCGATCGATTCCCCTTTCTCGTCCTCGACGCCGATCACCGTCTCGGTATGCGGATCGACCACCAGAGACACCGTTTTGCCCGACAGTTCAAAGGGCACCTCGAAGCGTTGTCCCTGATACGATACCGTGCCATCCTTCCTGACCAGTCGCGTGACGCGATGCTGGAACAGGGCATCGAGGCTTGCCGCCAACGGCCCCAACGGACGAATCCTGGACAGGTCCTGCTGGTAACGCGCCAACGGCGTCATGCCGGCGAGACCGGCGTGCGGGCTGCGGTGATAGACCTGTTCAAGCCAGGCCCACAGGCGAGCATTGAGATCGTCCAGGCTGGCGATATGGCGCTCATCGAGTTCGCTGAGAAACTGATCGCGGCAGCGGCGGTGCCAGCGCTCCAACTTCCCTTTACCCTCGGGCGCGTACGGCCGACAGTGAATCAGATGGATGCCGAGCCGGGCGCAGATCCCTTGCAGCGTCTCGGCGCGGTAGGCGGCGCCGTTATCGACCACCAGCTTGAGCGGAATGCCGCGTTTGAGCACCGCCTGCTTGAGCACGCCCTCGATGTCCAGGGCGGTTTCTCCGGGGCAGAAGGCGCTGTGCGTGAGTAGCCGGGAGGCGTCGTCGAAGAGCGACACGAGATAGCTCTTGGCGAGTTTGCCGTCGATCGGCACGCGTGGGCCGTGCATCACGTCGCCATACCAGATCGCCCCCGCTGTCGCGGCGACGAAGCTGCGTTTCTCCTCGGGCAGACTGGCCGAGCCGCTGATCCGTGACAGGCCGTGCTGCTGCAGCAGACGGTGAATGGTCGACCGGGCCAGGCGGCCTCGGGCAACGGTGCCGGTGGCTTCGAGCAATTGTCGAATCTGGCACAGCGAGCGCCGCGGGTTGTCGCGCTTGGCGGCGAGAATGGCCGCCTGGGTGGCGGCCGGGAGCTTCGATTGCCCGCGGTCGGCGCGCGCCTTGGGCGTCAGGCCATCAAGCTGGTGGAGGCGCCAGGCGTAGTACCACGCCTGAATCGTCTTCTCGCTCAGATAGCGCCGACGGCTGCCGGGGATGGCGTACTCGCGGCTGGCCAGCTCCCGGAGGAGCTGTTGCAGTTCGCCACGTTCCAGCCGCTCGCGGCTGATCAGGGGACCGAGAACGGACAGGCGAAACAGGGCTTTCGGATCAATCGGGTTCATAACCACTCCTGGTGATAAATCGGAGCGGTGATCAAACCAGAACGGCCGTTCTAATGACAGGAGCAAACTGTGTGGGGTCCCCGCCCGGGCGGGGACCTCACCGTCTGCCGCTCGTTCGGAATCAGTTCATCACGGGACGCTGATCTCCCGATCAAGCCAGGTCATGGCCTGTGCCAGGCCGATCGATTCGAACACCCGGCGCCAGAAAGCGCTGCCGTCGACCGTCCGCCCGAGGTCGGCAAAGCGAGCACGCAGGTGAAACTCGAACAGCAGGCGGCGCTCCTGGAGCCAGGCCCACCAGCGACCGGCGGTGCGCCGCTCGGGCGCCGCGCCGGGTGCGCCGGGGCGATCGGGCGCACCGCTCAGCCGCTGTGCCAGGACCGCTTGCTGCACTGACCAGTCATACCAGCGGCGCGGCGCGATGCACGCCGGCAGACGCGAACACGTGCGCCGACATCCAGAGCAACAGTAGCGGCAGATCGGCACCGGATTGAGTGAATCCTGCCCGGCTCGCCGGTCGGCCTTGCGCTCGTAGTGCCCGTGCTGCCAGAGAATCTTCAGGCCGCAATGCGGGCAGCACGGCGGTCGATACGCTTCGGGGGTTTGCTTGATGGCCTCAAGATGCTGCTCGATCGTCTCGATGCCGGCTACAATTCGCTGCATGGGCTGGGCGCTTTGCGGTGTGGTTTGTCTTGATAACTTCCCACGATAGCAGAGTTGTCCCGGCCCTTCTTTCGTTCACTTCGTCCCAACATCCTTCAGGCAGGCCGCCTTCTTTCGCCCTCGCCGTCCACGGGATATCTCACGCCGTCAGTTCCTGGAGAGCGGCGGACGTAACAGTCGCGGTCGCGCCTGTACTGCTGGACGGCGTCCGCAACGGTTTGCCTGGTGAGGCTGTTTTTCAGCTCGAAGGTCGCGATCGGCAGGCCGTTGATGAACAGCCCCAGGTCGAGCGCGCGGCGCGCCTCATCCATGCTGTAGGCGAGCTGGCGGGTGATCGAGAAACGATTCTCGGCGTGCAACGCCTCAGCCCTGGCATTGCCCAGCGACGGCGTACCGTAGAAGAGGTCGAAGTGGCCGGCTGGATGGTGCTCGATTCCCTTGCGCAGCACGTCGATGACGCCGCGCTTGCCGATCTCGCCGGACAGACGCTTGAGGAACTTCAGGCGGTTGATGTCCATGGCGTCATTGGCGTCGCCTATCGCCAGCCGTTCGAGCGTTCTCGGCTGGGTGATGCGCAGGAAAGCGAAGAGCTGCGGCGCGTCGAGCGCGTGCGCGCGGTCGTAGTCGCGGGCGCAGCCGGCGGTGTAGCCGCTGCCACCATAGGGCGGAGGCCGTTCGGCGACGCTGTTCGGGAGCGCGGCAAGGCCGTCGGTGCCGGTCATGTGTCGCATGATCAGTGTTTCGAGGCCTTTCTCGCTGGTGTCGGTGGTCATGCCGCTGCACCCCTTTCCATCAACTACCCATCAAGTACCGAATCTGAACATAAGCCATTGAAACAATGGCAACTACTTTCCTTGATCGATGTATTCCACCCTTCGCCATCAAGTACCCGTCAAGTACCGATGCGCCGTTCAGGGGCAGCCCAGATCGGCACATAGCGCATCAGTTTACCGTGAAAGAACACCCTCCTGAAGGCGAGCGAATCTCTGGCACTTGATGCCATTGAGAGCAACAGGCGGGAAGAGTAGCTCAGGCGGCAGCGGGGATAAAACCGTGCTTCTTGAGCATCTTCAACCAGCGAGGGGCGTTGCGTGCAACAGATAGGGCTTCGAAGTCGGTTGCCGAGTCCCGGTAGTGCGTCTGTCGGCTGATCAACAGGAAGACCGTTTTGAGAATCTTGTGGGCGATGGCGACGATGGCGCGCTTATGCCCTCGTCGCAAGCGAAGCGCCTCGAACTTGGACTTGAAAGCACATCGCGTCCGACTGGCCGCGTGCGCGAACTGGCAAAGCAGGCGTCGGACCCAGGGGTTACCTTTTCGTATCCGTCCGGTCTTTCGCTTGCCGGCGGACTCGTTGTTGCCAGGACAAATGCCCACCCATGAGGCCAGTCGATCAACCGAGCCGAAGGCGCTCATGTCATTACCGATCTCGACCAGCAGCAAGGCGGCACCGACGGCGTCGATGCCGGGGATGGTCTGCATCAATGCCAGCGTGCTTCGGTAGGGTGTCAGTTGATCGAGCAGATACTGGTCGAAACGATCGATACGGCGTTCGAGCTCCTCGACGTGCGCGATCAATTCATGCAGCACGAAGCGGTGGTCGGCGGTGAGTTCGCCGTCGAGCGCGTCGAGCAGTTCCGTACGGTCGGCCTTGAGACGGTTGCCGGCGAGCATCAACACCTCGGCGGGAGAGTGCTCGGCGATCAGCGCCTTGACCATCGCCCGCCCGGCGACGCCGTGGATGTCGCTCACCACCACCGACAAACGAATGCCGCCGTCGGAGAGGATCTTGTGCACGCGGTTCTTCTCGCTCGAAAGGATGCCGACCAGCTGCTGGCGTTGTCGCCCGACGTGGCGCAAAGCCCGAAACTGTGCCGGCGGCACAAAGGACGCGCGTAGCATGCCGGCTCGCGCCAGCATCGCCAGCCACTGCGCATCCGCCCAGTCCGTCTTGCGGCCAGGTACGGTCTTCACGTGCCGCGCATTGACGACCGTCGCGACGATGCCGACCTGTTCCAGCGCCGCATGCGGACTCTTCCAGTAGATGCCGGTGCTCTCCATGACGACCATCTCGGCGCCGTGAGCGGCCACCCATTGCGCCATCGCCTGGCGGTCACGCTTGAAACCACCAAACTCGGCCAACTCGACACTCGTCTGGCCGGCCTCATCTTCCGTGATCGCACAGGCCGTGATCTTCGCCTGATGAACGTCCAGCCCGACGACACGCTTGTACAGTTTCGCCAGTTCCATCCGTTACTCCTTTCCCGTAAAGTCACGAACGGGTGGGAACGGCGCTTGACCGAAACAACCTGCAGGGTTGCCCCTGCGGCCTTTTTACCGTGCGCTCTCTACGAGGCAATCCGGGGTACGAGTCGGTTCAGCGGGTCACGTTAGGCATCGGGGTCCAACGAATAAGGATAGATCGTGCGAAGCCACGATCTGATCCGTTTGTTGGACGAGCCCGGGCCGGAGCGCTGGGCGCGCCCTCTGCAAATATCTTTTTTGGATTTACCCCGCAGGCATGAATGCCGAAGGGCGGGGAGCGGGCCGTCGCCGCGCGCTGCGGCACCGTCAGCGAAGATCGCGCAAATCCGGCCGTTTTGGCGTCCCGGCCACTGAACTCCGGGCGACCCCGTCACTCAGCTTGGGGAAACTGAAGTCCCAAAGGCGGCCGGACAGCGCTGTGAAGGCGGCTTACACGATCAGGCAGCGATCGCGACGAGCGGTGGAGCAGCGACGAAGGCGGGCGATGTTGATCGAATACGCGTCCGGACAATTGACATCACGGAGCCACAGCACGGGCAAAGCATCGCTGGCCGCTCCTTGCGCGGCGGCGTGAAGCGGCTGGGATCGAACTTCAGCAAGCGGTGCAGCAAACTGATCAGGCGCTTGCAGTTGGCGTGCAGGAAGCCGAAATTGCGGGCGCGGCGAAAGCCCTTGGGTAGCACGTGCTGGAGGATCAGCCAGAGGAAATCGGCGCCGGCTAGCGAGCGCTTTTCCGACTTGCCGGTTTGTGCGTTGCGGTAGCGGAAGCTCACCCGCCCATCCTTACAAGCGAGGATGTCCTGTTCACGGATGACGCCGCGGTAGAGGTAACGACCGAGGTAGATCAGGGCCTTCTCGCCGCTGCCCACCGATTTGCAGTGCGCTACCCATTCCCGCGGATAGGACGCCGGCAGGCAAATGCCGGCCGCCTCGATCGCCGCCAGCATTTTGGCCCGGAAGACCTTGGCCATCGCCTTCTCGTTGAACAGGTAGGTGCCGTTCTTGCCGCGCCGCTTGCGTCGCCAGCGCTGCTTCGCGGCATCGATCGCTGCCGCGGGGACGACGAGATGGACATGCGGGTGGAAGTCGAGCCGACGCGAGTGCGTGTGCAGGACCGCGATGGCGCCGGGCGTGCCCTGCAACTGCCGGTCGTTCTGACTGAAGCGGTGCACCGTTTCCCAGGCACAGCGCATCAAGCCATCGAAGACGACGTCGGCGTGCGCCGCAGCGAGCCCGCGCAATTCGGCCGGCAGCGTGAAGGTCAGCAGAAAGTAGTCGGCCGGGACGAGGCGCTCTATCTGACGTTCCAGCCATTGCTGGCTCTCGTGGTGCTGGCAGTGCGGGCAAAGGCGATGGCCGCAGGAATGCGGAACGAGTTTTTGCTGATCGCAGCCTTCGCACTGGAGCTGCATCATCGGGCTGGCCGGGCCGCGGCAATCGCGCATCGCCGAGAGTGCCCGAAGCTGATCGAAGCTCAGGCGGTGGCGAAATTGCGTCATGAAGTCCGCTTCGAATTCGGCAATGACAGAGCCGAGGCGGATCATCGCGGCGTCCCCTTGCTCAGACAAAAGCGGTCCATCAGCGCGTTGATGCGGTCGATGGCGTGATGCCGGGTTTGATCCGTCAGATGGGTGTAGCGAACCGTCGTGAGAATCGAGTGATGGCCGAGAATGCTCTGCACCTCGGTGAGCTCGACGCCCGCCTCGATCAGGTGCGTGGCATAGGCGTGACGCAAACTGTGCGGCGAAATGTTTTTTTTAGCCCGCAGGATTCGACCACCGCCCGCAGTGCCTTCTGAACGCCGCTGCGATTGAGCGGTGTCCTGGCGCTGCTCGCACCTGGCAAGCCGCCGCGGCGATTGGGAAACAGCAGAACGGGATTACGGTGGCGCTGCCAGAAACAACGCAGGAGTCGGTAGGTGGCCGTCGGCAGCGGCACCAGGCGATCCTTGTTGCCCTTGGCATCGCGGATATGCACCCGCCCGCGCGCGCCGTCGATGTCGGCGACCGTCAGCCGTAAGCCTTCGCCCAGGCGCAGGCCGAGACTGTAGAGGGTGAAGAAGAAAACGCGGTAACTGAGCACCTGCGTGGCCAGAAAAATCCGCTCGGTCTCCTCGACCGTGACGATGTCCGGCAGGCGCAGCGAGCGCGGCGGCTTGATCAGACCGGGCGCCACCCAGGGTTTCTTCAGCACGTGCTCGTAGTAAAACTTGAGCCCGTACAGATCGAGCTTGAGCGAACTCCAGGAGTGCGTCTCACGCAGGTCGGCGAAGTAATCCAACAGGTCGGCCTCGCTCAGATCGTCGATCTGATGAGCGAAGTAATCTCCCACCCGGCGGACGGCGCGCGAATACGCGTCGATCGTCTTCGGCTGCAAGCCCTTGAGCTTCAGGTGCTTCTGGTGCAGCTCGTAGTTCGTGTCAAAAATCGTCGTTGCGACAGCGGACATCTCTTCCATCTTGCGGTAACCTCGCATTCGTCATGAACGTCCCTCGGATGAGGGGCGAGGTCACATCTTGAGTCAACGCGACGACAGCACCGGGGTTTCCTCCGCGTAGCGGCTTCGTCCAACCACCATCTCATTGCTCGACCTCTGCCGTTTCCACCCACTCGTATTTTCTTTCATCATCCGGGGTGGCGCGAGCCGCCTCACGCAATGACCGTTAGGTGCCGCATGCGGATCGTAGGGAGCGATACATCTTGCGGCTACAGCCTCCCGAATCAGCCGCGAGGCGGTGGCCGAATTTTTTTCGGCGATACCAAAACGCGCCCGTACCGAGGCATTGGTCATCGACTGGCGGGTCACATGACGAAGGCAGGCATGCAGATAGCACGCCCGCAGCCGATCGGCCTTATCCATTTCATTCAGAGGGCGGTGCGCAAACAGCACGACCCGCGTAAATCCCGGCGGCACCTCGAACAGCGGCGCCGGGAGCTGAAAGCGCTCGACCTCGCCAATCACCTTGTCAATGCCGCTACCGCGCTCCTCGCAAATCCGAAACCGCCGCATCAGTGAGGCGAACGCCTCGTTGCGAGATTTCGGCGGGGTATCGACGAAGCGTTGGGTGTCCACCAGCGGTTCACCCGGATTGGTGATTTCAATGCGGTCGGCAAAGATCTCCACGGTCGGCCCGGCACCCGTGACGAAGAAATCCTGGTGGATCAGCGCATTCGCCACCAGTTCGCGCACGGCAAGCGCCGGAAACATCGGCACGGTCTTGCGCAGCGCCTGGCCGATGACCTCGCTGGACGGCAGCAGGCCGTCGATGTAGGCATTGAATTCCTCGAAACCGCAGGCATAACCCTTGCTCAACTCGTGCTCTTTGAGTGTCTCGGTGCGGCCGATACCGCGATACTGAATCACCCGCAGCAGCTTGCGCCGCAAGGCGCGGAAGTCTCCCAGACGCTTGGCAAGCAGCATCGCGCCAAGCTTGGTGACATTCCAGCCTCCGGCTTCGCAGGGCTTGATCAGACCATCGTCGGCCAGGGCTTCGAGGATGCCATCGCGATTGCTCGGCAGGGCCTGTTCGAGCAGGTCGAAGTAGGCCGGATAATCCAGCAAGCGCAATACCTCGTCCGCGCTGGCGCGTTCAACGGCAATCAAGTCCTCGAAGGGCGTCTGGTCGAAGATCCGCCACAGCTCACGCTCGCGGTCGGGGGCGTTTTTCAGCGGCTTCTTGACGGAAGCGATGCGAATGAAGGCCTCATTCTGGAATCGCAGCGGATGACGAAAGGCCCGGCCGATCTCCAGCAACACCACCGGCAGGTCCTCCAGCGTCAGCTCGTAGAAGCGGAAGTGAATCTTTGGCGTGAGCAGCCGCAACAACCAGCTCTCCAGCGGCTCGTTGCTTTTCTTGCAGGTGGCAGGTGCAAAGCGGGTTCCAACGATGCGATGGGTCTGGTCTTCGACACCCCAGACCAGGTACGCGAACGCTTTTCCGTTGTAAGCCGCCGCGTTGGCCAGTGCCGAAAGATACTCACCAATCGCCTGCGGATCGGCATTGTCGACCTTAAACTCCAGCCACTCGGTTTCATGTGGCAGCTTGCACAGCTCGCGGACCAGACCCGCCAGATAGTCGGCGCTGCGCTCGGTGCTCACTCGGTGAGCTCCTCGTCAGCGACTTCGGCTTCGTCGGTCAGGGCGTCGTCGTCCTCGGCGATGTCGAGCGGCGCTTCGTCGGGCAGCCGCGCCGCCGCCTCGCGCACATCGAGCTTGCCGGTGACGACGTCGGCGACGAGACGGGTGCGGTATTCGCGGAGGAGTTGGATTTCTCGTTCGAGGCGAGCGGTGACAGTTTGTAGTTCCGCCGTTTCGCTTTCAACGTAACCAGAGATCGCTGTAGCCTCGTTCGTAGGCGGAACTGCGAAAGTGAAATTGCGAAGAGCTGACAACGGAAGGTTGTTAGCCATTCCTTCCGCTCCACTGATTGCCCGCTCAACCTGATGACGGTAGTAGACGCAGTTCATGGCAAAAACCATGAAGTCGACGTTCACACTGCCACGAAAGCGGGCGCGAAATGTCTTGTCAGAGAGAATGAGTTGATGGCGGAGTGACTTCACGCGCCCAACGGAACCGACTAGCTTAGGTGACCCGCAGGCACGTGAAATGAGGACATCACCGACCTTCACCACAATATCGGGATCGATCTCAAAACCGCGTGCCAGCTGTTTGTGCTCAGTTTCGCGGAACACTCCCCTATTAACGCAACCAGACTTCAGCACGCCCCAGGAATTGCCTTCGGCGAGAAAGCCCACCGCGAGCGGACTAACACCCTGATCGATGTCGTGGACCAGCGTCCGCAGCCGGCGCACCACCCAATGCTGCGGAATGTCCCCGAGCCAGGGGATGCCGGACGGTTTGAGTGGAACGGAGGGATCAAGGCCGCGGGTGACGGCGCGGTGGATGATGGCCTGCTTCTGCTCGTTGAGCAGCGCGATCACCTTCCGCTTCGCCCGGATCGCCCGCTCCAGCCGCCCGGTCGCCCAGTCCAGAAAGCGCAAGATGACGGCCTGTTCCTCAGCGCTGGGGAAGAGAACAGGAATACGGAGGAAATCCTCTGGATAGAGCCGCAGACGCGAACTGCTTACACCCGTCGAGCGGCGCTGATATTCAGCGGCATAGATAGAAGTGCGCAGTAGCAAGTCTGCGAAGCGGGGTAGCAATTGCCCTGGCGTGAGTGGGCGATAGACGCCGTAGGCCGGGCTGACGATTCCCGTGTTCATCGACACTCCGAGGGCGGCCATCCAAGCCCATAGCGTGTTGATTACCAAGTCCTGAGGACGGCAAATCTTGTGCCCAACGTTGGACTCGGCCAGAAACATCGTGACGGTTTTTTGACTACGCGGCGTAACTCCCGTTTTATGCGACACAGAGAGCACCTCTTCCTTGCCTGTCTTGGATCGTTCGTCGACCTCGCGAAACAGAAACTTGGCTCGTCGCAGTTGCCATGACGCTGGCACCTGACCAAGCCACGGCAACCCCGACTCCTTGTATTCCGCATACGGCTTGAGGTCGGCGATCATGGCTGGCCGTCCTGTTCGTTACTATCCCAATATTCGCGATAAGCATTGACGTAATAGGCAGTGGCGTTCGGGTCGATGTCCCAATAGTGACGACAGAGCTTCTTGTACATCCGCAGGACGGGTTCGTGGCCGCAGAAGTCGAGCAGACCATCCAGCGTATGCTCGATGTGCCGGGTATCGCGCGAGCGGGTGCGCAGGATGTTATCAACAACCGGCAGGTACTGTTGGGCGGCCTGCTGCTGAAGATGCAGCAGACTACCGGCGAGGCGGTGGATCGCCTGCATGGCGTCATCGTCGCTCATGCTTGCTCCTCTGAGCCAGGCAGTTGCCTGGCCGCCTGCTCTCGCGCGTGTTCGATCGCCTGGTGCAGGCGCTCGCGCAGCAGTGGCAGTGGCGGCAACTCCGTGAGGTACTCGCTGACACGGATGGACTTGGCGTCGAGCTGAAGCAGCTCCACCTGCTCGGCATCGGCGGCGGCGCACAGGATAAGTCCGATCGGGGCTTTCTCACCGGGGGCGCGTTCGTGCTTATCCAGCCAGCGCAGGTACAGCTCCATCTGGCCGACATGCGCGGGCTGGAAAGACTCCAGTTTCAACTCGACGGCAATCAGCCGGTGCAGGTGGCGGTGAAAGAAAAGCAGATCGAGATGAAAATCGTCCTTGCCGACGCTCATGCGCTTTTGTCGGGCAAGGAAGGCGAAGCCCGAGCCCAGCTCCAAAAGCACGCCCTCGATCTCGCGCAGGATGGCGCTCTCGAGGTCGCGTTCGCTATAGGCGCCTTTGAGTCCGAGCAGGTCGAGCAGGTAGGGATCGCGAAATACGATGTCGGGAGTCATGTGCCCATCGCGCAGCCGGTCGATCTCCGCCGCGATGACGGCTTGCGGTTTCTTCGACAGCGCGGTGCGCTGGAACAACATGCTGCCGATCTTCTGCCGCAAGGTGCGCACATCCCAGCGCTCGATACGGCACATCTCGGCGTAGAAGTCTCTTGCCAGCGGGTCCTTGATCGGCAGCAATTCGACGAAGTGACTCCAGCTCAATGTTTGCGACAGCGTCGCAAGAATTTGTTCGTCGATCATCCATTCGGCAAACCGGGCCATCCGTGTCAGGGCGGTGTAGTTGAATCCCAACGGTGTCCGGCTTGAATTTTGGCCGAAGCAGGTAATCCACCACAAGGCGGCGTCGCAGTCGTGTTATACGCGGATAATTTGAGCATTTAATAGAAAAGCGGCAGGTTCGAAATCGACGTGCTCTATGGCGCGGATATTGAGGCGGCAAAAATATTTTTAAAATAATGCGAAAAACACTTGACAAAGGTTTGGCAAAATACTCGCAATTTTGGCTGTATAAACAACAGCTTATTGGAGTGTCTTGTGGATACCGAACGATTAACTGCGGTCATGGATAGCCTCATGAACCAAACCGTCTTGGGTGAATTGTTGGCGCCGATGGCTCGTGCCTTGGCGCAGGTGCGCGGTACCGACGCGGTATCGCGAGTGTTGAGCATGGCGGATTTTATCGGCCTGGGGGTGCTGCGCCACCTGCAGGGCATGCGCACCCTGCGCGAGCAGGTGCAGTCGCTGCTGCATTGCGAGCCGGGGACGGCGCAGCGCGTCCCGCTGGCACGTTCCACCTGGTCGGACGCGCTGTCCTCGCGCCGCCGCCGCACGGTCTTGGAGGCGGCGATGCCGCCGTTGCTCACCGAGGCCCGGGCCGCGCTGCCGGATCGCCTGGCGCAATTCCCAGCCCTGCAAGGACGGCCGGTGTATGCAATGGATGGGACCTATCAGAGCGAAAGCGCCCACTACGGGCGGTGTACGCCCCGCCAGGGCGGGACGGACAATCCCAAGGGGCACGCGCTGTTGAGCTTCTACGACGTGCGCCTGGGTTGCCCCACCGACGTGCACGTCGACACCCGCAGTCGCCACGAAATCACTCTGTTGCGCGACTATGACCAATCCGCGCAGGCCATGACCCGTGACAAGGGCGCGCTGTGGCTGGTCGACCGCGCTTTCATCGACGCGACGTTTTGGGATGACCGGAAAAAGAGCTTGGGCGTGACCATGATCACGCGCATGAAAAGCAGCCTGTGCGTCGAGTCCACCGAGCCCTTAAAGATCGAGGATGTCCCGGCCAACGACGGGGTGCTCAACGATCTGCGCATCACCTTGCTCAGTTCCCGCCAACACTGGCGCCTGATCACCTTCCGCAGCCGACGAGGACATCTCGTGGAGTTTCTGACCAACGAGTTCGACCTCGCGCCCGGCGTCATCGCCTTCCTCTACTCCCGCCGCTGGGAGGAGGAGAAATGTTTCGACACATGGAAGAACGACTTCAGCCTCGCCAAGGCATGGGGCGCCAGTGTGGCGGCCATCGAGAATCAGGTCCGCCTGGCCGTTGTCACCAGCCTCTTGGTGGCCCTGCTGGTGCACTACAGAATGGGGCAGCACGGAATCGTGGACGAGAAGGCTTTGCGCAAGCAGGACCGGCGCCAGACCTCGGCGACCGACGGGACCGATCGCCCCGACTGGACTGCCCCGGTATTCCGCTACACCTCCAAGGTGAGCCGCCAAGTCCTGCGGTTTTTTAAGCACTGTTTTCACAAACCCGCCTCGCAGGCGCTCTACGAGGCCCAGTTGCGGCCATTGTTGTTGGCATACCTATGAGGCAGCCGGACACCGTTGGTTGAATCCGGCTCCGAACTCGGTTGTCAATTGTTGCGACACTGTCGCAAGAGCCTGCTTGCCGTAAGCCGCGCGCCCCCCATGCAGGTTCTCACGCAGCAAGCGGCGCCCGAGCTGCCAGCAGAGTAGCGTGTAGGTGGCGTTGGCAACGTTGGCCAGCCGCTGGCGGGCCGACTGGACGAGCGTTCGCAGATCGCTGAGAAGCGTGGCTTCGCCAGCGAGCGTTGGCGCGGCGGTGACGGAGGGCCCTGGCCCCGTCGCCGCCTGCTTGGCAGCGCCACGGCCCGGCTGCTCAGCGCATTTCTTCATGCGCGTGAGCTGCCAATCAGCAAGCCATCGAGCAAACCCTCGGCTTCCTTCTCGATGGCCAGGATGTCGGCGCTGATCTCTTCCAGGGTGCGCAATGGCTGCGGCTTGTAGAAGTGCCGCGTGAAGCTGACTTCGTAGCCAAGCTTGGTGGCCGCGGCCTTGATCCACGCGTCCGGCGTGTAGGGCATTACCTCGCGGCGGATGAAGGCTTCGATGCCGCCGTCCTCCAGCAGCGGCACCTGTTCGGTGTCGCGCAGCTCGGCGTCGGGCTCGTAGTCGACGATGGCCGGCTTGCCATTCACCGAAGTCTCGAACAGGCCGCGTAGCGGGTCAGCCTTGAGCTTGCCGGGCTTGTGGACCTTGGCGATGACCGGCGCTGCGGTCTCGGCGCGCCAGCTCACGGCCTTGAGGATCTGCTTGAGGTCGGTGGCGGGAAGCGTGCGCCCGGCCTCCTTGAGCGCGGTGCTCAAGCGGTCGCAAAACTCGTTGTGGTCCTCGAAAAGCTGATCGCCGAGCGCGCCGCGCAGCATTGTGGCGATTTCGACCAGGCGAGCGTCGCGTGCCCAGGTCCTGGCGTCGAGCAGTTTTCTCTTCTTGTTCTCGGGCAGGCCTTTCCGGGTGCCGGCGCCATCTTCATCTTCGCCGTCATCCTCATCGGCGCCCCAGTTGGCCAGGCGCTTCTCGACTGCGGCGGCAATCCTGGGAAAACCCGTGAACAGCTCGTCGCCGAATTCGTCGTGGAGGGCAGCACGCAGGTCTTCGTCACCAGACGCGAAGCTCAGCGTCTCGATGGCCTTGAGAGTGATCTGGCTATGCAGGCGCAGCGGGCGCTCGACCGTCACCTTCCAGTAGCCGAAGGCGTCATTGGGAAAGATCTTCGACTCCGGCGTTTCCTTGAAGTCGAGGAAGGTCTGGCTGATACGCTCGATGTCGGCAGGCGAGAGCTCGCAGTTCTTCTTGCCGAGGTTCTTGCGCAACGGCCTGAACGACTGGCTGGCGTCGATCAATTGCACCTGGCCCTGGCGGTGAGCGGGCTTTCTATTCGACAGTACCCAGATATAGGTCGCGATGCCGGTGTTGTAGAAGAGGTTGAGTGGCAGGGCGACGATGGCTTCGAGCCAGTCGTTCTCGATCAGCCAGCGGCGGATGTTGCTCTCGCCCTGGCCCGCGTCGCCGGTGAACAGCGACGAGCCGTTATGGACCTCGGCGATGCGGCTGCCCAAGGCCGACTTGTCATTCATCTTCGCCGCCATGTTGGCGAGGAAGAGCATCTGGCCATCGCTGGAGCGCGTGACCAGCGACAGCTCCTCGCCGTCGTGCATAACCTTGAAGCGAGGATCGCGCATGCCGTCCTTGCCGCCCATCGCCTCGAGATCCTTCTTCCAGCTCTTGCCGTAGGGTGGATTGGCGAGCATGAAGTCGAACTCTTGCGCAGGGAAGGCGTCGTGCGACAGCGTGGACCACTCGGCGGCGCCAACGATGTGCTCGGCACTCTCGCCCTCGCCCTTGAGCAGCATGTCGGCCTTGCAGACGGCGTAGGTTTCCGGGTTGATCTCCTGGCCATAGAGCAGTGTCTTGACCTGCTGAGCACGCTTTTCGGCAATCGCGGTCAGCGTTTCCTCAGCGACGGTGAGCATGCCACCCGTCCCACAGGCGCAGTCGTAGAGCAGATAGGTACCCGATCGGATCTCGGCCTCGATCGGCAGGAAGACGAGGTTGGCCATCAGCCGCACGGCGTCGCGCGGCGTCCAGTGCTCGCCGGCCTCTTCGTTGTTCTCCTCGTTGAATTTGCGCACCAGTTCCTCGAAGACGGTGCCCATCGAGTGGTTGTCGATGCCGGCCGGCGAGAGGTCGATGCTGGGGTCGAGGAATTTGTTGATCAAGGTGCCGAGCGAGTCGGAGCGCGACAGCGTCGGCAGCTGGTTGCGAAACTTGAAGTTCTCGAGGATATCCTGGACGTTCGGCGAAAAGCCGTTGAGGTAGTCCTCGAAGTCGGCCAGGAGCTGTTGCTGGCTGCCGCGGGATCTGAGGTCGCGCAGGGTGAACCTGGAGGCGTTGTAGAAGGCCTGACCGGCGGCGTCGCAAAGCGCGGCGCGCTGCTCGGTGATGTGAGCCGCATCCAGCATCGCCCTGGTCTCAAGCACCGCTTGCTTGCTGGGCTCGAGCACCGCGTCCATGCGCCGGATGACGCACATCGGCAGGATCACGTCGGGGTACTTGCCGCGCCTGAAGAGGTCGCGCAAGACGTCGTCGGCGATGCCCCAGATGAAGGAGACGATCTTGTTGTGCGTTGCTTGGTCCACGGCGCTTTCTGCTCCCTCGGCCTGTTCGTGACGCGCATCGGTTCTTTGGCGTGCAATTGTAAGCGACCGGCACTTCTGAACGGAGTTATCTGTCATGAAAAATGACATGCTCGCAGCCGACCAGAAATTGGCAGTGTGGGCGGAGGGCGTTGGTCAAACTGCGGGGGTGACCTTGCGGACGTGAGATGTCTGTGTTGCTGCTCACGCTTTGTTCGCCAACTTCGGCGCGCAGCCAATCACCGCAACCGGCCTGGCGTCGCCTGAGGATAGTCCGACCCCGCCTCTGCCGCCGGACGCCGCTCTCCTGCCGTGAGCCTTGTACCCGTGCCGGGAATAATCGGAGCATATTTCTACGATACTTTCACGCTATCCTCATCCGCAAGTTATCCACAGGTTTTCCACAGATGTTCTTTGCGGTCGACGAAGCAGCGAAAGCGACGAGTTTTAGGCCAAGCACGATCAAGTGTCAGCGAAAAATCCGACAGAATTTGATTCTTGCCTACCGACTGGGCGACTCATGTCGAAGGTGCTCTTGGCCATCAGCACAGCACTCCCCTGGCATTCTTGTTGGGCAACTTGGTGACTTCGGTGCGTTCAGATTTGCCCAGCAAACAGGCATCCGAGGAAAGCAGGGTCGATGTCGTTTCGTGTGGAACGGGCCACGACCGACCTCCGCCGCTGCGCCAGAAACGCTAGTAAGCTCAGAGGCTTGGGGCTGGTTGCGGTTTTTTCGGCCAGCCCCCGAGCCCGTCCGGCGGCAAGAACTTCCCCGCCCTCGGGGGCGGGGTCAGGGGTGGGGGCGCCCGAAGGGCTCGCCACAGGCATCGGCACCGTTCCACACCAAACGACCTAAACCCGGTAATCTCGCAGGCTTGCGCCGACACCGTCGCCGTCATCGCCCGATGAATCGGGCTCCTACAGGAGGGTGGTCGGCTTTCGCGAAAAGGGCATGCAGACCCAGCCTCGTTGCTCGGTAAGAACGGCATCGGCAGCACCATCCGCAAGAACAACGCGCTACAGAATCTCTCGCTCCTGAAGAAACTCGGTCTCAGCATGACCCGCCTGGATATGACAAGACCAAAGCCAGCTTACGCCTGAAGCGCAAATCCGCCGCTTGAGATGACAATCTCGGAATGAACACACAGGGGCTTTACAGCAACGACATTCGAGTACGGAAGCTCTTCATTTTCCGAAAGCACCCAGATGAGAACGCTGGCAAGACGCCCTGGAACTTGGCAACACGGCATCCTAAAAACCTGCTCCATCAAGAAGTTGTGATCCCTCGCAAGGACCGGCAGTAGAAGGAGGCACCATGAAAATGGAAAACAAGGCCAGTTTCATTATTCACTTGGCCAACGAAAACACCATCAAGCTCGATGACCATGGTATATGCAGATCTATTTTCTCATGATAGTGAAAACAGGTCTTTCAGCTTCACGTAGCATTCCGCCGTATGGGTATTCGCGTCGCTCAAGCCGGGAACGCACGCTTCCAGGTGCCGGCCGAATGCAGCCGCCCGTCTTCCAGAACTATTCGGAGTCAATATGAAAAACAGGACGAACTATTACCAGGATCTCGCAGCCGACTATTCAAGACCCGGCCTTGTCGCGGAGTCATTGCAAAGCGACTTTATCGCGCTTGCTCTGAAGATCAACGAGATGCAGGAAGAATCGCCACCAGTGATTGGCGACGACTATACGATGTCCCAGATCGAGCAGGAGAACAAGGAGTGGTGGCCGACGCATTGCGAGGCATTGAGACAGGGCCGAGGGGACATCTTGACCGGTGAATACCGGCAAGACCTGGTTTACTTCTGCCAGGATGGACCCTATTACGGCATTGCCGAGCAAAAAGTCAGGGAACAGCATTGGTGGGCATTGATCGCCCAGCCGGGCGTCACCATGACCTGGCCCATCGTCATGTTTCACGGAGAGTACGTATGGTTCGAATGGAACTGTATCGATGACCATACCAATGAAATACTTGCAAAAGGAAGTGTTGCCTGGGCCAGGCGCGGTCATCGAGGCGGTTGCCACTTCAAAGGTGAGCAATTGACATTCTACAGAGATGTTTTTTCATCGCCGGAATTGCTGCAATTGATTACCCGCAGTTGACTGCCGAAATCCGGATTCCCGTGAGTCTGGCGGACTGGGCTTCTCATTTTCTGGAAGCCAACTGCTGATCGGCTGCCAAGGAGGCCTTGTGCCTTGTGCGCCGCGGGAATTTTTCACCCGAGGGGGTTTTTCAACGTTCAGCCTTCCATCCGATCCCTGACTCGCGGCGGCACCGCATCTATGCGACGCGACTGGCGCAGACCGCGAATTCCCTGGGGCTGGCTGCCCGGAAGGCTCGCGAGCATCTGCTGCGCTCCCTTGCCAGCAGACTCTTACCTACGACCGACTGCGAGCTTGACCCAGCTTTAACACGGCTTCTATACTCGCCACGGTCGATCATCAGCTCTCACGGCGATTCCCCGTCCTTCGAATGCGCGGATTTCGACGAAGGCACATGCCAGATGATTGCCAAGGAATGCCTCGCCTGGGTCTTCAGCCAGCTCGTTGGCGGCCGTTAACAGGTGAACACTTCACCTTCGTTCGCGACATCCTCGCGTGCGGAAAACTGTCAGACCTGATCACGAAAAGGAAGCGATTATGACCACACCCTACGCGAACGCCGTTCTCGATGACAAGGATCTCCAGGAAAAACTGGCAGCGATCAACCCGAAGTACGGTCCCTGGGTAACCCGGGTTGCTGGCGAGATGTGGGGACTGCCGCTGATCGACCAGAAAACCAAAGCCTTGATCGCCCTGACAACCGACGCTGTCAACCAGAGCCCTCTGGGGGGGCCTGGCAGCGCCTTCGCGGCACACGTCCATATTGCCCTCAATCAGGGAGCGACGCGAGACGAGATCGAAGAGTTGTTCCTGTTCCTGACGGTGTATGCCGGGTTCAACAAGATGGTTGGCTGTTTTGCTGCCCTTAATGACATCATGGAATCCAGGGCCTAGCCAAAGGCCTGGCGCGCGGCGCGGAGACCGTTGCCGGCGCGGTATGGTGAGCATCGTCCTTTCTGCGACAACCGGCAGCCTCCGTCCCGGTGTAGACGGTCGCCGGCACTTGCGCCGTCAGGGCCCGCTAGCTGAAGCGCAGAGTTGCCGATCGACCGCTCGATCTCGCGGAAATCAAAAGCGCTTTTCCGTCAGACCGCGTGCGGCGTGCCGATTCGCTCGCCGTCGACATCCCGGGCCGTACTTGCCAACGCAAGGCCTGGCGACCGGCCAGCCAGGCACGGCACGCGATCACAGCTTTCAGGCGACGTCAAGCCGCCGCTTGTGCTGGTGAGAATCGAGCCGTTTCTCGCTTTCGAATCGCTTCGTCACCAGCAACTGCCTCGCCGTCCCTGCCATCAGGGCTAGCGGCAAGAGGCTCCGCGCGGCGACCACTCACGGCAAGAATCTTCGTTTGCCATCGATAACTGAATACCCCCACTCAAGGAATCGCACCATGACCGAAGCCTCCACTCCCCCCCCTCTGCGCGGCATCGTCGGCGAACCGACCAAGGGCAAGATCGGCGTTCTCATCGAAGAACACTTCGACATGACCGAGTATCGTCTTTTCAACGAGTCCTTCCCCAAGAACGGTTATCAGGTGGTCTATCTCTCCCACCTGTGGGGCAATGCAAACCTCACCTTCGGCTCCAATCCCGACAACGGCTGGGTCGAAGAACACGTGCAGGTCGAGACCGAAATCAATGCCGTGAAAGCGGCCGATTTCAAGGGCATCATCATCATCGGCGCCTACGCCAGCGACCGCCTGCGCTACCAGGTCACGCCCCGCAAGGGAGAGGCGAATCAGGCGCCGGCGGTGGTCTTCATCCGCCAGGCGATGGCCACTCGCCAATTGAAAATCGGCACCATCTGCCATAGCCTCTGGCTGCTCTGCGCCGACCGCGCGCTGCTGAAAGGTCGCCGTGTCACTTGCGCCCACAACATCATCTGTGACGTCGAAAACGCCGGCGCCGAGGTTATCTATGGTCCCGAAGGCACGGTCGACCTGGTCGTTGACGGCGACCTGATCACCGGCAAGCATCCGGGGATAACCGAGCAGTTCATCGCCACCTTCCTGAGCGAAATCGAGAAAGGACCTTGACCCGGCATCTGCTGACCAGGCGCGCGCGCCGTCTCATTGACGGCTGGCGAAACGGCTCTGCCAACGCGGCGCTCCGCCGCGTTGGTCTTCCTGGGTTTATGTCGTTTTCCTCAGGAATGTAATCCATGCCGCCGCTAATCTCTCTCGTCGAGAGCTACGATCAGTATTTTGCCAGCCGGCTCTATGAGCAGCGATACCCGCGACCAAACCCGTCGACCTTCGCTGTCGTTGTTGGCGAAATCGACGCGCAGGGCCAGCGGGTTCTCGACGTCGGCTGCGGCAATGGCCGCTATGCCGAATCACTGCTTGAACGCAGCAACGCCAAGATTGTTGCCTGCGATGTCAGCCGGGAAGCGATCGACGAGATCTCTTCTCGATGCGCCAAGCATATCGCTTGCGGACGCCTGCGCGCCATCCATGGCGACCTTTCCCTGGTCGCAAAAAGCATTGAGCACGGCGAGAAATTCGACCTGGCGATCATGCTCTTTGGTGTCCTCGGTCACATCTATTCTCGCGCACTTCGCCGGGAGACTCTGGCCACCATCCGTGACCTGCTGCGACCGGGCGGGCGACTGGTGCTGACCGTACCCAACGCCGCCCGCCGCTTTGCGAAGCAACAGGCGGCAGCCCGGGCCCTGGTGCAGGCCGGCCATCTCGAGGCCGGCGACATTCTTTACGAGCGGACAGCCGACAAGATCGTAATGAAGATGTATTACCACCTTTACACCCTGGAAGAGCTCGTTGATGACCTCGAACAACAGGGGTTCCAGCTGATCCAGCTCGCTGCCGAGAGCTTTCTGCCGGAAAGTGGCGTCGTCAAGTCAAGCTTGCTACGAGGTCTCGACCGGATTCTGACGGCCGCCCTGTCACTGCGCTACGCCTACGGCTTTCTCGCCGTCGCCGAAGTGGCCAGTGATTCGGAGCAGAGTACGCTCGCGGCGCACGCCCTCGCACCACCGCCAGCGGCACAGGTCGGATGATCGGCGACCGTATGCGCCTGGCTGTTGGCGGCCTGCTGGCGCTGGCCGCCATTCTTTGCAGCCGCGACGCGCTGGCCGATCGCTTCGATCTGATTCAGAAGCGCGGCGTCCTGATTGCTGGCGTCAAGTCCGACTACCCTCCGTTCGGCATGCTCGACGCCAACGGCCGCCTGGTCGGCTTCGAGCCCGACCTCGCCGCCGAACTTGCTCGCCGCCTTGGCGTTCGCTTGCAACTGCTTGCTGTGAGTTCCACGAACCGGCTGCAAAAACTCCAGGACGGCGCCGTTGACGTGGTCGTCGCCACTCTCGGTGACACCCCGCAGCGCCGGCAGATTGCCACCCTGGTCGAACCCAGCTACTACGCCAGCGGCGCGACCGTCGTCACGCCGCCCAACAAGCACTTGTCGTCCTGGGCCGACCTGCGCGGCAAAAAGGTCTGCGCCACCCAGGGCGCCTACTTCAATCGACCGATGGCGCAACGCTTCCTGCTCGACCTGCAGGTCTTCAACGGCACGCGCGACACCCGGCTGGCGCTGCGCGACGGCCGCTGCGTAGCCTGGCTTTATGACGACACGGGCATCGTCGGCATTCTTGCTGACGCGGAATTGAGAAACTACGAGACGCCTCTGCCGTCGATGATGACTTCGCCGTGGGCCATCGCGCTGGCCGCCAGCGAGCGCGGATCGCGACTTGAACGAGCGGTCTCGGACGCCGTTGCCGACTGGCATCGCCGTGGTTCGCTGATCGCCATCGAGCAGCGCTGGGGAGTCAGGCCCAGCCAATTCCTGGTCGACATGGGCGAATTGTGGACCCGCCAGCAGCCCGATGGAAGCCTACTCTGCGGCCGCCTGGCCAACGGCAACTGGCCGCCCGAATGCCGTAACAAATCGCTCCTGAGTTCGGACGAAGTCCACGGCATGCAGCGTTTTGGCCTGTTGCTCAAGGAGCACGCCGGGCTCGACGTGACGATCATCCACGACGCCTACGATCGCGGCCTCTTCCTCAACGGCCTGTGGATAAGCTTGCAGCTGATGGCCTCGTGTATCGTCGGTAGTCTGGCCGTCGGCTGCCTCGGCGCACTCGCCGCCGAAGCGGGCTTCCCCTTGCTGAACGCTTTTGTGCGGCTGACCGCCGCCCTCGGCCGAATGACGCCGCCACTGCTGCTGATCTACCTGATTTTCTTCGGCGTCGGCCACATCATCGTCAGTCGTTTCGGCTGGACTTTCGACGGCGTGGCGATCGCTGTCGCCTGCCTGTCGACCTATACTGGCTGCGCCATCGTCTCGGCGCTGCTCGATGCAAGCGCCGTACTCAAGGACCAGCAGCCCGGCTTTTCACTGCGTTGGCGGACCCTCGCACAGGCGCTGCGGCTGGCGTATGCGCCGGTGGTCGCCTCGCTGATCAACGTCGTCAAAGCGACCGGCATGGCCAGCGTCATTGCCGTGCCGGAACTGATTTCGGCGGCCACCGCGATCATCGCCGAGCAGGGCAACTCCGCGGTGATGATGAACGTACTGATGGTCACCTATTTCGTGCTGGTCCTGATCGTCGTCCAGTTCTTCAATCTGCTCGAACGGAAGATTCTGCAGCGTGCGCAGCGCTGAGATCTCGGACATCCTCTGGGCATGGACGCCATTCCTGGCGGGTGGCTTCGCGTGGAACATCGTGATCTCCCTGGTGGCGATGTCGATTGGTACCCTTTTCGGCGCACTGCTGGCCCGACTGCGCCTGTCGGGGCAGAAACCGCTGGCGCACGCCAGCCTGCTGATCACCGAACTGACGCGCAACATCCCGACCTTTGTGTTCCTCTTCTACCTGGCTTTCCTGATTCCGGCCGAATTCGAAGTGGCCGGCCAGCTGTACGCGCTTCCCGCCTGGCTGAAGGCGTCGCTGGCACTTTCGGTAGCGGTAAGCGGCTTCGTCTCCGACAACCTGCTGGTGGCGCTGCAACACCAGCGAAACGGCAATCACGTGGCGGCACTGCTGTTCATTCCGAGTTGGACGACCTACCTGGTAATCATCGTTATGGCGTCGAGCACCGCCTCGGTGATTGGCGTCGGCGAAATCGTCTCGCGCAGCAACGTGGTCATTGCCGCGGTGGGCGGCGACGAAACGATGCTCTGGGTTTACACTTACGCCATCTGCTACTTTCTCGCCTTCTGCTTGCCGCTGAACTGGGCCATGGGCTACGCCAGGAAGCGCCTGCTGGCGCGTATCGGCATGCTCGCCCCGTGAGCAAGCGGCGACTCATGGGGACTACATTGAATCAAACGCTCGCAGCTCTTCGTCGCACCCTACCAAGCCTGGCGGCAGCCGCGCTGCTGGCGCTCGGCGGAGCGAATCCGGTAGCGGCGGAGCCGGTTCTCGAGCGTATTGGAAAAACCGGCGTCTTCAACGCCGGAACGCGTGCCGACGCCGTGCCGTTCGGCTACCGGACCAAGGTGGCAGGAGCAAGCGAGGAGCGACTGGTCGGCTTGTCGGTCGACCTGATCGAAGAGATCCGCAAGAGGCTGTCGAAAAAGTTCGGCCGCGAGATCGAAACCCGCTTGCACGTGACGACCCCAAGCGATCGCGAAGAGCTGGTCGCCACTCATGCCATAGACATCGAGTGCGGCATCACCACGCCCACTTGGGAACGCCAAACAAAGGTCGATTTTTCGATCCCCTTTTTCGGCAACGGCACGCGCATCATGCTGCTACGCACGACAGCAATGGGCTTCGCCGACCTGAAGGGCAAACGCATCGGCGTCGCCGCCGGCACGACGACCGCCCAGATTCTCAGGCAGCATGCGCCGGAGGCGGTGATCGTCGAGGTCCCCGACATGGCTACCGGTTTCGATCTGTTCGCGCGTGGCGAGCTCGACGGACTGTCCAACGTCGGTATCGTGCTACGCGCCATGGTCGAGGACAGCCCGCTCAAAAGCAAGGTCGTCCTGCTGCCACGAACGACGGTGCTATCGTACGAAGCCATGGCCTGCAGCCTGCCGCAGAACGACTCTGAATGGCGCGCCTTCGTCAACCACGTTTTTGCCGACCTCCTGGAAGGCGTCGACCAGTATCGTGGTGGCTATTTCGACATCTACGAAAAGTGGTTCGGACCACGCGGCGTGATCTACTTCCCGCTCGACTATACCGTCGCGCAGAGCCTGTCCGCGTCGCTCATCTGGCTGAAGTAGGGGCGGCGCCATGACTCTGCGCCGCCGACTCTTCCTGCTGGTCACGGCGATCATCGCCATCGGCCTACCGAGCGCCGCCGGGGTGTTTGCCTATGTGTCCTGGCACTCGGTTCTCGAACGGACAGAGCGCGACGGAACCGTCATCGCCCAGACACTTGCCCAATCGGTCACCTTCATCCAGCAGGTGCCGGTGGCCATCGACAAGATCATCGACAAAAATGTGCGCACACAGGCCGATATCGTCGCCCAGTTGACGCAACTGGCTCGCCAGAAAGGGACCCCCGCACAAGACATCAACGATGCTCTGCGAAGCATCGCTGCACGCAATGAGATTCCGGAAATCTGGGTCACCGACAACCGTGGCAAGCCGCTGTTCTCGTCACTCGACCATATCGATTCGAGCATCGCTGTCGACTCCGGGCTGATGCAGCAGCCAGCTTTTAAACCGCTGCTGGAAGGACTGCTGTTCAGCGTATCGACCGATCTTGAGCATCGACATCTTGACCAGAAGCAGTTGTCCTATGGCGCGGTAGAGATGCCGGATCGCAGCGGCATGGCGCTGATCGCCCGTTTGCCGAGCCGCGCCAACAAGATCATCCACAGCATCGGACTCAAGCGGATGGTCGACACGGTTCTGTCGGCGGCACTGATCGACACCATCTGGATATTCGACGACAACGTCGAGCCTCTGGCGGTCAGCTCGGTCGCCGACATCGACGCCAGCAGTACGCTGAACGACGCCGAGCGAAGCTTCGTCGAAACCGTGCTCCGCACCAGCGCACCCGCGTCTTACCTGGAAAAGGGCAGCTTCCGTAACGCCCTCTTCCAGCACGCGCTACTCTACGTCGCGGCGCCGATTTTCGGTGCCGACGGTTTGCCGAACGGCGTCGCGCTGATGCGTCTGCCGGTCAACATGGAGGCGGAAATGCATGCCTTGCTGACCGTCGGCGGCGGTGTGACGGCAGCCATGCTGTTGCTGGCCATGGCCATGGCACTGCCTTTTCTCAATCGCATCGTCAGACCGCTGTCGCAGCTGACGCTGCAAACCCATCGCCTGGTAGAGCACAACTTCGACCCGGATCAGGAGATGCACGCGCAACTGCTCAAGATATCCGAGAACCGCCAGGACGAGGTCGGCTTTCTCGGCAACGCCCTGTATTCGATGGTCACCACGCTGAAAGCCTACATCGCCGACCTCAAGGCAACGACCGCCGCCAAGGAGCGGATCGAGGGCGAGATGTCCGCCGCCCGCGATATCCAGATGGGCATGTTGCCACGCCGCTTCGGTTCGCCGCCGGACGCGCGCTTCGACCTGTATGCGGTGCTCGAACCGGCCAAGGCCGTCGGCGGCGACCTCTTCGACTTCTTTCTGCTCGACGAGCACCGCCTGTTCTTCCTGATCGGCGACGTATCGGACAAGGGCGTGCCGGCCGCGCTGTTCATGGCGGTAACCAAGACGCTGTTCACGGTCGAAGCCAAACGCGACTCGACGTCGGTCGGTGGCATCATGGCACGGGTCAATCAAACGCTCTGCGAAAACAACTCTGAAGGCATGTTCGTCACCGTCTTCGCCGGCATTCTCGACCTCCACAATGGTGAGATCAGCTGTAGCGACGGCGGCCACGAACTGCCTTTCGCCTTGCGCCGCGACGGCCGCACGGAGATGATCGCGAAGAAGAAGGGCGGCCTGGTACTGGGCTTCATGGACGATGCGGTGTACCGCGATGACGTCATTCGCCTCCTGCCCGGCGAGGCGCTGGTGATCTACACCGACGGCGTCACCGAAGCGATGAACGGCGAGCATGAACTGTTCAAGGAAGCCCGCCTGGCCGACACCCTGGCCGCGGTCTTACCCGCATCGCCGCCGCGAACGATCATCGAAGACGTCTTGACCGCCGTCAGCGCCTTCGTCAGCGGCCATCCGCAAAGCGATGACATTACATTGCTGGCGCTGCGTTGGCATGGCGCAGCCGGCAGCGAGCCGCCGGCAATAGACCAGGACGCCGCGCGTGCCAGCGACTGAGCAGTTTCACGCGGCGCCTCCGGGAACGCCGGCGGCGGCGCCCGCCGCTCTACAGGCCGGCAGTCGGCTCGGCAAGATCGATGATGCGCGGCGGGTGGCGAACGTGTTCGAGAAACGTCAACAGGTCGCCCGTCGCGATCGCCGTCGTGCGGTCATTGCGGAGCGGGTGGCAGTTGAGGATCGCGCTGTTCAGCAGGCACGTATCGAGGACCACGCAGACCTCGCCGTCGACGTCGTTGAGCACCGCAAAGGGCGATACGGCGCCGGGAATGATTCCCAGGAGCCGCGCCAGATCAGCCTCGCTGGCGAACGAAAAGCGTGGCGCCTGCAAGAGGCTGGCCACGGCCCGCAGGTCGACCCGGGTCTGCTCGAGTGCCACCAACAGCCAATAGCCGCCCTTTTTGTCCTTCAGAAACAGACTCTTGGCGTGTCCGCCCGGCAGATCGCCGCGCAGGCGCTTGCTGTCGTCTATCGTCCGCAGCGGCGGATGCTCGACGGTCGTCGTCGCGATGTTCAAGTCATCAAGCATCGTCATCAGCTGCTGGCAATCATTGGTCGGCATGGTCATTCCTAAGCAAGCACCAGGCGTCTACCCGCCGGCATCCGGCTGGCAGGCTGCCGATTGTACAGAATCATGATTTATGAATGAAAGCAAGCGCCGCGGCGCACCGGCAAATAGCAGTTGACCGCCCGTCAGAGTCACGGCTAAGGTGGGGGCACCCCTTTAGTCTGAACGGCACTTTCCCACTATCTCGAGGAGCAGTCATGACGAAGCAAGCATCTTCCTATTCAGACTCCATTGCCGGTTACGTCACGCACGCGGATCGTGCGGCCCGCAGCTTCGATCTAAAAACCAGTGACGGCAGAGAGTTTCGCGTCTATCTGACGCCGAACACCTACGCACGGATTGCCGAGAACCTCGATGACTCGTACCAGGACTGCACTTCGCGCATGGCCGAAATGCTGCAGCCCGGGCAACTGGTTTTTGCCTACTGCGTCTTCTATCCGCAAGCGGGAGAACTGCGCGCCGAGGTCAAGTCGATGGTCTTCCCGGGCGAAGGCGCCGGCGTCTATCGCCACGAGGAAGCCGACTGGTGGGTCAAGCAGATCCGTTCGATCGCCAAGAGCTACCTGCGCTGGCAGTTCGACTACCCGACACAATCGATCGACTATCGCAACTACCGCACCATCCTGCACCTGGCCGGCGGCAAGAAGGGCGATTACCTGCAGGAGACCGACACCATCTCGCGCATGGTCTACGGCATGGCGTCGGCCTACATGCTGACCGGCGAAGAGAGCTTCCTCGAAGCCGCCGAAAAAGGCACCGAGTACCTGCGCGGCCACATGCGCTTCATGGATCCCGACGAGGACCTGATCTACTGGTACCACGGCGTCCAGGTATCGGGCGACCGCGAGCACAAGCTGCTGACCTCCGAATTCGGCGACGACTTCGATTCACTACCGATGTACGAGCAGATCTACGCGCTCGCCGGCCCGACGCAGACCTATCGCATAACCGGCGACCCGCGCATCATGTACGACATCGAGAAGACGATCGAACTCTTCGACAAGTACTACAAGGACCCCGACCAGGGCGGTTACTTCTCCCATATCGACCCGATCAGCCTCGATCCCCGCTCGCCGCTGCTCGACAAGGGCAACAACCGCGCGCGCAAGAACTGGAACTCGGTCGGCGACCACGCTCCGGCGTACCTGATCAACCTCTGGCTGGCCACCGGCGACGACCGCTACGCCGACTTCCTGGCGGAAACCGCCGACACCATCGTCGAGCACTTTCCCGACTATGAGCATTCGCCCTTCGTCCAGGAGCGCTTTCACGAAGACTGGAGCCACGACAGCGCCTGGAACTGGCAACAGGACCGCGCGGTGGTCGGCCACAACCTGAAGATCGCCTGGAACCTGATGCGTATCCACAGCATCCGCCCCAACGACGATTACGTTGTACTTGCCGAGAAAATCGCCCAGCTGATGCCCGACGTCGGCTCCGATCAGCTTCGTGGCGGCTGGTACGATGTCGTCGAGCGCACCCTGGCCGCCGGCGAGGAGGAGCACCGCTTCGTCTGGCACGACCGCAAGGCGTGGTGGCAGCAGGAGCAGGCGATCCTCGCCTACCTGATTCTCGAGGGCTGCCTTGGCAAGGAGGACTACCAGAAGCACGGTCGCGAAGCGGCCGCCTTCTACAACGCCTTCTTCCTCGACCACGACGACGGCGCGGTCTATTTCAACGTCCTTGCCAACGGCCTGCCCTACCTGCTCGGCAACGAGCGCCTCAAGGGCAGCCACTCAATGAGCGCCTATCACTCGACCGAACTGTGCTACCTCTCGGCGACCTATATCAACCTGCTGATCAAAAAAGAAACGATGTGCCTGTACTTCAAGCCGCGGCCGGACGGTTTCCCCGACCGAATCCTGCGCGTTGCCCCGGACATCCTGCCCAAAGGCAGTGTCCGCCTGACCGCCGTGGAAATCGACGGCAGGCCCTACACGGCCTTCGACGCCGACAATCTGTCGGTGCAGTTGCCCGATTCGCGCCAGGATGTGCGGGTCAAGGTGACCCTGACACCCGTCAAATAGCTGCCCGTCAATTCCAGCAAAAGGATTCAAGCCCATGTCTATCGAGGTAGAAGCATTCCCGCGCGACGGGACGACCGTCGTCGCCGTCGCCGGCGAGATAGACGGCAGTTCAGCGCCCAGTCTACACGACAAGATCCTGCCGCTGCTGCAGGCGGACTGCGCCGTCGTCCTCGACCTCGCCGGCGTCAGCTACATGTCCAGCGCCGGCCTGCGGATGCTGCTCCTGCTCTACCGAAAGGCGACCGCAAACCATGGCCGCGTCGCTCTCGCCGGGCTCGCCGAGTCGATCAGGGACACCATGGAGATCACCGGCTTTCTCAAGTTCTTCACCGTGGCGAGCAGCGTCGAAGAGGCGCTGGCAACGCTCAAAGAGGGGTGAGCATGGATAGCCGCATCGATTTCTATCCGACGCACCAACACGGCGCTTACAGGCTGCGTCCGGGACGCGTTTCCCCCTTCGGAACGACGCTGGTGCCGGGCGGCGTCAACTTCGCCATCAGCTCGGGCCACGCCACCTCGTGCACCCTGGTGCTCTTCGAAAAAGACGCGCCCGAACCGCTGGTGGAGATCCCTTTCCCGCCGTCCTTTCGTATCGGCAATGCCTGGTGCATGATCGTTTTCGATCTCGACTGCGAGCGCATCGAGTACGGCTACCGCATGGAAGGCCCCTGGGATCCCGGTGCCGGACACCGCTTCGACGCGAGCAAAATCCTTCTCGACCCGTACGCCAAGGCGATCGGCGGGCGCACCGTCTGGGGTCAGCCTCCCGACTGGAACAACAAGTTCCCGCACCGCGGCCGACTGATCTTCGATGACTTCGACTGGGAAGACGATCGCCCACTGGAAACACCACTCGCCGACCTGGTGATCTACGAACTGCACACGCGCAGCTTCACCGCCCACCCATCCGCCGGCGTCAAGCACCCCGGCACCTTCGCAGGCCTCATCGCCAAGATCCCCTATTTCAAAGAGCTGGGGGTGAACTGCGTCGAATTGATGCCGATCTTCGAATTCGACGAGTTCGAGAACAGCCGTCCCAATCCGGTCACCGGCGAGACGATGTACAACTACTGGGGCTACAGCACCGTCGGCTTCTTCGCCCCCAAGGCCGGCTACGCGGCCACCGGCCCCTTCGGCATGGAGGTAGACGAGCTCAAGAATCTGATCAAGGAGTTGCACCGCAACGGCATCGAAGTCATGCTCGACGTGGTGTTCAACCACACCGCCGAAGGCAATGAGCGAGGTCCGACGCTGTCTTTCCGGGGCATCGACAACCAGACCTACTACATGCTGACGCCCGAAGGCTACTACTACAACTTCAGTGGCTGCGGCAACACGCTCAACTGCAACAGCCCGGTAGTGCGCAACATGGTTCTCGACTGCCTGCGCTACTGGGCGGCCGAATATCATATCGACGGCTTCCGCTTCGACCTGGCGTCGATCCTCGGACGCGCGCCCAGCGGCGCCCCCTTGTCCAATCCGCCGCTGCTCGAAAGCCTGGCCTTTGACCCGGTGCTCGCCAAGTGCAAGCTGGTCGCCGAAGCCTGGGACGCTGGCGGCCTGTATCAGGTCGGATCGTTTCCTGCCTACGGACGCTGGGCCGAGTGGAACGGCAAGTATCGCGATGACATCCGCCGCTTCCTGAAAGGCGACGACGCGATGGTTCCGGTGATGGCCGAACGCATCCAGGGCTCGCCCGACCTCTACGGCTGGAACGAACGCGGTCCGACGGCGTCGATCAATTTCATCACCTGCCACGACGGCTTCACGCTTCATGATCTGTTCGCCTACAACGACAAGCACAACGACGCCAACGGCGAACAGAATCGTGACGGTGGCAACGACAACCATAGCTGGAACTGTGGCGTTGAAGGCGAAACCGACGATCCGCAAGTCAATGCCCTGCGCCAACGCATGAGCAAGAATGCGCTGGCCATCCTGCTGATGAGCCACGGCATACCGATGCTCCTGATGGGCGATGAACTGGGTCGCACGCAGCGTGGCAACAACAACACCTACAGTCATGACAACGACCTGAACTGGGTCGACTGGACGCTGCGCGAACGCAACGTTGAACTGTTCAACTTCACGCGCCAGATGATCGCCCTGCGCAAGGCGCACCCGCTGTTGCGCGCCGGCGAGTTTTTCGGGACCAACGGCTCGCCGGCCGATATCATCTGGCACGGCACGCGCGCGTGGAAGGCCGACTGGTCGGACGCCTCGCGCGCCCTGGCCTGCATGCTCCGCGAGCGGCAGGCCGGACAAGACGGCAATACGACGCCGGTACTGTACATGGCGATCAACAGTTTCTGGGATGCCCTGTCTTTCGAACTACCCGAACTGCCCAAGTGCTATCACTGGCACCTGTTCGCCAACACCAGCTTGCCCGCCCCCGATGACATCCATCAACCCGGCCAGGAAATCGCGCTCGAAGAGGACTTGCAGAGTTTTCTGGTGGGCGGACGCGCGCTGGTGATACTGATCGGACGCCCGCGGCCTTGATGTAGGCCCTGGTGAAGCTCGTAGACTTCGTAGCGTAGACCTGACAATTTGATCAATCCGTGGAGACAATAAACATGACGTTCAGCACAAGTGTGGAAATGAAGGGCCGCGAGGCATGGATCACGCTCGAAGGCGAACTCGACGCCGCGGTGGCCGGAGAATTCCGTCAGGCCATCGAGGAGATCGCCCCGCAAAAACCCGAGAAACTCGTGCTATTCACCAGCAAACTGCAATTCATGGCCAGCGCCGGCCTGCGCGTACTGGTTTTTGCCAAGCAGCAAATGGGGCGTGAAGTCAGCATCTACGTCGTCGGCGCCAGCGGACCGGTTCTCAACACGCTGTTGCTGAGCGGTTTCGACCAGTCCGTCTACCTGCAGGAAAGCTACCCCTAAGCTGACGCGTTCCTGCCGATGACCAGACACAGCATTCCAGCCAACCTGGCGGCGCTCTCGTCGATCCGCCAGCTGGTCACCCAGGCCTGCCAGGAAGCGGGCCTGAGTGAAGCGGCGAGCTATCGTCTAACGCTGGCCGTCGACGAGATTGCCACCAACATCATCACCCACGGCTACCAGGAACACGGCGCGACGGGAGACATCGCGATCACCATCGAGCGCACCGACCACCACCTGACCGTCATACTCGAGGATACGGGCGTCGCTTATGACCCCCGCGAGCAAGGCATGCCGACCGCCGACGACCTCGACAAGCCGCTGTCCGATCGCGAGATCGGCGGCCTGGGAGTCTTTCTCGCGCTGCAAGGCGTCGATCGCTTTGACTATCAACGCCGCAACGCGGTCAACCGCAACACCCTCGAGGTAGATCTGCCCTGATCAGCGCGGGCTGAAACCCGAGGCAGCGCGCTCTGCCTGATTCGCTCTCGAATCAGAGCGCGTCGACGATCGCCCCGCCGACGTCGCTGGTGCTGGCGGTGCCACCCATATCGGCTGTCCTCGGGCCGTTCACCAGCACCCTCTCGATGGCACGCAGAATGGCGTCGTGCGCGGCGCCATGGCGAGCATCGCCCTGCCCCAGGAAGTCGAGCATTATCGCTCCAGACCAGATCATGCCGATCGGGTTGGCGATGTGGCGTCCGTAGATGTCCGGCGCCGAACCGTGGACGGGTTCGAACAGCGACGGAAAGTCGCGCTCGGGGTTGAGGTTGGCCGACGGCGCAATGCCGATGGTGCCGGCGCAGGCCGGACCGAGATCGGAGAGGATGTCGCCGAAGAGGTTGGACGCGACGACCACGTCGAAGCGCTCGGGGCTGAGCACGAAACGGGCGCAAAGGATGTCGATGTGGTACTTGTCGCAGCGCACTGTCGGATAGGCAGCCGCCATGGCTTCGACCCGCTCGTCCCAGTACGGCATGCTGATCGCCATGCCGTTCGACTTGGTAGCCGACGTCAGGTGTTTCTTCGGGCGACGCTGCGCCAGCTCGAAGGCGTACTTCAGAATGCGGTCCACGCCCCTGCGGGTAAAGATCGATTCCTGTAGCACGGTTTCTCTTTCGGTGCCTTCGAAAATCCGCCCGCCGACCGCCGAGTACTCGCCCTCGGTGTTTTCGCGGACCACGTAGAAGTCGATGTCGCCGACCTGGCGGCCGGCCAGAGGACAGGGAACGCCGGGCATCAGGCGGACGGGACGGAGATTCACATACTGGTCGAAACGGCGCCTGAACTTGAGCAAGGACCCCCACAGCGAGATATGGTCCGGCACCTTGTCGGGCCATCCGGCAGCGCCGAAGTAGATGGCGTCAAAATCCTTGAGCTGCTCGAACCAGTCCGCCGGCATCATCTCGCCGTGCTCTAGGTAGTAGTCGCAGTTGGCCCAGTCCATGGTCGTGAACTGCAGATCGAAGCCGAACTTGCCGGCGGCGGCTTCGAGCACGCGCAAGCCTTCGGGCATTACTTCCTTGCCGATACCGTCGCCGGCAATGACGGCGATTTTATGCGTGGTCATGATGCCCTCCGTGTTTGTTGGCGCTTCCCCGCAAACCGTCGCACGCTTCAGGACGGCTCGAGGAAGTTACCATAGGCGACAGTGATCGGGCTGTCGGCGTCAGCCTGCTGCGCCGTGACAGCGAATATCGGCCACCGGCAAGGCGCGCCAAACGAAGTGCCATACGACGTCCCACGGCACGCTTTCCAAGCGCTCGTCCTGCGGACGAAAGACGATTGGCGAGTTGGGCTTCGAGCGGCTGTTACCGGGAGATTCCCCTGGTCGCTTGGGGAGGAATTGACGATGCTGCGGGCAGCTCGTTCAGGCAGCGTCGAAGTCGATTTGGCTCTGGCCCGCGAGCCTGCAGCCTACTGGATTGCTTCGCCGCGCTCGCAATGACGGCCATGCCGGCGACGCCGCTAGCCGCCCGACACCGTCACTGCCAGCGCGCAGCGACGCGGCAGTCCAGAGCCCACTTACTGATCAGGCAACGCTGGAACGTGATTCAGCGCCTGCGGCATCTTGCCGATGGCGAGCAATCCAATCAACCAGCAAACCTACGCCTGGCGAAGCCAAGCAGGCAAGCATAAAAACGATGGCTGAAGCCGCGCCCAAAACCGAGATTCCCGCTTCCACTTTCCTTCTCCTTCGAATCTTGAAAGTCAAACATCTGCGCTCAGCCAACCCGGTAGTTACAGACAGCTGTTACTGATACGCGACCACTGATATCGGGTAGCTTCAAGCTGACTCTATTCCGTCAATATTCTGCCGGCAAATGGACAGGGTGGATTTGTCCTCTCAGGCAACGCACGGGCAATCAAGCAGTTAGTTCTTCCCCCTGGACATCTGCGCCGGAAGTCCGTATAAATGGCGCATGGAAAGCGTTCTTGGTGCATTGCGTGTTCGCTTGGTGGGCAAGAGCGAAGAGGCTCGCTATCGGGAGTTGATGGCAGAGCATCACTACCTGGGCGACCTGGCGAAGATCGGGCACACGCTTTGGTACGTGGCCACCTACGGCGAAAAGTGGACGGCCCTGCTGAGTTTCTCTGCGGCGGCCTGGAAATGCGGCGTTCGTGACCGCTGGATCGGCTGGGACTATCGGCATCAGTACGATCGCTTGGGCCTGGTCGCCAACAACAGTCGCTTTCTGATCCTTCCCGATTGGCATTACCCCAATCTCGGCTCCAAGGTGCTCTCGCTGTGCGAGCGACGGGTCGCCGAGGATTGGCAGGCGCATTTCGGGAAGCCGCTGTTACTGCTGGAGACCTTTGTGGACCCCTCGCGCTTCCAGGGGACCGTCTATCGCGCCGCGAACTGGACGCCTCTGGGGCTGACGCAAGGCTTTCGCCGCACCCGAGAAGGCTACAGCGCCCACCCGACGTCGCCCAAAGTTGTCTTTGTTCGCCCCTTGCAGGCGGACGCTCGCGGCCAACTTTCCCGCTCGATACTCAACCCCCGCTATCGCACAGGAGCGCCCAGGATGATGCTCACCGCCGAACAGATGCGCACGCTTCCCGATTTCTTTGCCGGCATCGCCGACCCGCGGCGCGCGCAAGGAAGGCGTCACCCCCTTCCTGCCGTTCTGGCCATCGCCACGGCGGCGGTCTTGTGCGGAATGCGGGGCTACAAAGCCATCGCCGGGTGGGCCAAAGACCTCACACCGAAAGCACGCGAGCGTTTCCGCTGTCGTCGCGAGAAGGGCGTTTACCGCGTACCCAGCGAGTTCATCATTCGTGACGTCCTGATCCGTGTCGATCCCATGGCGCTCGATCAAGCGTGTCAGCAGTGGAACAAGGCCTATGCTCAAGACGACCCCAGTCTGGCGGTCGACGGCAAGACCATGCGCAATGCCCATGACGAGCACGGTCAGCAAGCACACATCATGAGCGTGGTCGGGCATCAGACCGGCGTGTGTCACACCCAAAAAAAGTCGGCACCTTGCCCGTAAATGCAGATTTCCTGATCCCGGCCGGGAATGTAGGTAGAATTCCGGAATTGCACGTGGCACTTTATTTTGACGGCCATGATTTTCTTATGGCATAAACCAAGCTTCGCTAGGAGTGCAAGGAGGAGCAGACGTTGAGGCAATCGTGGCTTCCAGGGTTTCCGGATGGTGCGCAGAAAGTGGGAGAAGGGTTGGCGATTCTGGAGAAGGATGGCCAAGCGATCTACTTTGTTGGGGGAGACAATTACTTCTCGCACCCCGTAGGAGACGACGCTGGCCGCAGGTTCGCTCTGACCAGCCTGATGGAGAACGGGCACGTCAAGGCGGTCGAACTGGAAAGGCCACCGCTGTGCATCCCGCACCGCACGCTGATGAACTGGGTGGGACAAAGCCGCAAAGCCGGGCCATCGTCTTTCTTTCGACCGGCGGCGGCGAGCCGGCCGCGGATCATGACGCCGGACAAGAGTGCCGAATGCGCGCGGCTGTTGAGCGAGGGAAAGCGTCCTGCCGAAGTGGCACGGCAGGTGGGCGTCCAGGAGTCGACGCTGCGCAAGGCGATCCGGCGCCAGGGCGTGCCGCAGTTGGCCGCCTTGCCGCAAGAGGCAGGGGAGTTGGAAGCGGCGAGCACCAAGAGTGAGCGCAGCCGGGCGGATGCGGAAGCCGCCGCGGGGATGGGCACCGCCTGCACGCGCGCCGACGAGCGGATCCAAACGGCGCTGGGATTGGCGACCGGTGCGACGACGCGCTTCGAAGCGAGCCACGATGTGGCGATGGGGGGGCTGTTGGCCGGCTTGCCGGCCTTGTGCGCGAACGGGCTACTGACCGGCCTGGATCGCCATCTCAAGCTGCCCCGGGGATTCTACAGCGCCTTGCACATCCTTCTCGTCCTCGGCTTCATGGCCCTGGGGCGAATCAAGCGGCCGGAACATCTGCGACAAACCTCGCCCGGAGAACTCGGCAAAGTCATCGGCCTGGACCGGGTACCGGAAGTCCGCACCCTGCGGGAAAAGGTCCATCTGCTGGCCAAGACGGGTGACCCGGCAGCCTGGATGCGGGATCTCGCGAAGCTCTGGATGGAAAGCGAGCCAGAAGAAGCGGGTTACCTGTATGTCGATGGTCATGTTCGGGTGTATCACGGCGAGCAGGCCAGGCTGTCGAAGCGCTACGTCTCGCGCGAACGCCTGTGCCTGCGGGGCACCACCGACTACTGGGTTAACGATGCCCTGGGTCGCCCGTTCTTTGTGGTTTCGCAGCCGCTCAATGACGGACTCGCCGAGACCCTGCTCAAGGACATCGTCCCCCAACTGCTGGAGATTGTCCCGGGACAGCCGACGCCGGCCGAACTGGACGCCGACCCGACCCTGCACCGGTTTGTCATGGTCTTCGATCGGGAAGGGGCCACCCAGAGTCTCCTCGGCAGACTCTGGAAACAGCGCATCGGCGCACTGACCTACCGCAAGAACGTCAAGGACCTCTGGTCCGAAGAGGTGTTTCAGGAACAGGAAGTCCATCTGCCGGCAGGCGGCAGCACCGGGATGAAACTCGCCATGCGCGAAACCCGACTCGGCACAGGCGATGGCAGCCTGGCCGTGAGCGAAGTTCGTCGGCTGACCCAGACGGGACATCAAACAGCCGTGATCACGACCGCCCGGCAACTCGGAAACACCACCATCGCTGGGCGGATGTTCGCCCGTTGGTGCCAGGAAAACTACTTCGCGTACATGATGGAACATTATGATATTGATGGGCTTATCGAGTACGGAGACGAATCTCTTCCCGGCACTCACCAGGTCGTTAACCCCCGCTGGCGGGAACTCGACAAGGCCGTCAGGCAAACCCGCCAGAGCGAAAGAAAACTGCAGGCCGCAATCGCCAGGACGGCCTTGAACGACGGCGGCGAAATCCAGAAAAACGCCGAGTCTGTCGAAGCACTGCAGGCCGTTCAGGAGGAGCTCAAGCGACTTTGCGCGGCGCGCAAGGCAAGCCCCCGAAAGGTGACGATCGACAGTCTGCCCGAGGCCGAGCGACCGACCCAACTGCCGCCGCTGAACAAGATGCTCTGCGATACCGTGAAAATGGTCGCCTACCGGGCCGAGACCGCCATGGTGGCGCTATTGCGCCGCCACTTGAAGAAGGAGGACGACGCACGTGCGCTCATTCGCGAATTGTTCGTTTCTTCCGCTGACATCGAACCGAACGCGCTAGCCAACACCCTGACCATCAAAATTCACCGGATGGCCAGCCCAGCTCATGATCGCGCTATCGCCGCGCTCCTCGAGGAACTCACCCTGCAAGATTTTCCGCATCCGGAAACCGGGGCAAGAATGACCTTCACTCTTGTCTGAAGTGCCAACCCGGTTTCCTCCGAGATCAGGAAATCTGAAATGGCGGGGACGAGCTCAAGCAGACCAATGAAATCGGGATGTTCATACCCCTGCTCGATGCGATCGATATTCAGGGCAAGGACATCACCGCCGACGCGCTACTGACACAGCGCAAGCTGGCGACCTACCTGGTGGAGCGCAAGGCGCACTATCACTTCACGGTCAAAGGCAATCAGCCAACACTGCAAGCCGATATCGCGCTCCTCTTCCAGGATCGGAAGGGGGCAGACTTCGTGGCGGTTTCGCCACCTGACCATGGTCGGATCGAGACTCGGCGTATTTGGTGCAGCAATGCCCTCAACGCCTATCTCGACTTCCCGTATGTCGGCCAGGTGTTCTTGATCGAGCGCGAAGTGCTGCACAAGAAGAGCGGCAAGCGGACGCACGAAATCGCTCTCGGGATCACCAGTCGCCCTCCAGAACAGGCCAGCCCACAGCAAATCCTCGCCATCAATCGCGGCCATTGGTCGATAGAGAACCGCTGTCACTACGTCATCGACTGGAACTACGACGAGGACCGTAGCCGTATTCGGACTGGTTACGGACCCGAGAACATGTCACGCCTGCGCCGCTTTGCCGTCGGAATCCTGCACCACTTCTCCGACGGCAAAACCAGCATTTCCGAAAAAATGCGCCACCTCAACCGCAACATCCGATTGGTCTTCGACTACCTGCGCATGACCAAAAATTCTACAGGCCACGTATCACCTTGATCCCGGCACGAGAACAAATTTACCGTGGGCAAATGGATAAATCTCATCCGACGCCTGAAAATATTTCATCCGTAGAGTTTTCAACGATTGCATCGCAAGGCCTTGCGCAGCTGAAGATGTCGACCCGGCGGAAGCCATCGGAGCCGTTTTTTCCCGCGCTGATCGGGCTTACGACAGCCCGGTGCCCTCTGCCAGCTCGGACGGCATCTCTGGCCGGTCCAGCAACGAAAAAGCGGGCCGTAGCCCGCTTGTCTTGCCGCCAGGAAACCCTAGTAGGCGGCTTTCTTTTCGTCCTTCATTTTCTTCTTGTCGGCTTTCTTTTCGCCCTTCATTGCCGGCGTCTCCTTCATTTCCTTGCTGTCGGCCTTGGCCTCTTCCTTCATTTCCGTGCTGTCGGCTTTCTTCTCGTCCTTGGGGGCACCGCCATGCGACATGGCCAAAGCGCCAGCCGAAACGGTCGCAAAAGTCGCCGCAATCAAAAGGGACAGTAGTTTGCTCATAGGAAACTCCTCGGGTTTTGGTGGACAATGTGGCGGCCGATCCGGCACGCACGAAGAGCATAACGCAAATGCCTTTCCACTCGTTGACCTGCTGCGCGAGACGTCGCCTTCTTGCCGTGCTGCTGTCGATTGCGGCAATGCCGCTGGCACCTCCCGTAGACGCCGCCCCTCGCCGGCCGAGCGACGATGCCGAAGTGCTCGAACGCTTGCCGACGCGTGCCGGCGATGCCAGCGCCCGCGAACTGGTCGCCTTGCGCGCTGCGATGACTGCCGCGGCCAAGGATCCGGCGCCGGCCGAACGTCTGGCGCAGCGCTATTTCGACCTGGCGATGGCACGCGGCGACCCGCGCTACGTCGGCTATGCCGAAGCGGTGATTGCGCGCTTTCCCGAGCCGCTACCGGCCGGGCTGCTGTCGATTCGGGGGATGCTGCGGCAGTATCGGCATGACTTCATCGAGGCGCTGGACGACTTTGCCGCGGCGCTGACGCTCGAACCGCGGCTCGCCGAGGCGCACGCCTGGCGCGCCGCGATATTTCTCGTGCAGGCCGATTACCCGGCGGCGCAGCGCGAATGCGCGGCGCTGCAGGCGCTGCACAAAGACATCCTCTACGGCAGCTGCAAGGGCCTCGCGCAGGCCTACACCGGTCGCCTCGAAGCCGGCTACCGGTCACTGCAGAAAGCGCTGGCAAGTAGCCTAAACGCCGACAATCGCCTCTGGCTGCTGACCCGGCTGGGCGAGCTGGCGGCCTGGCGCGGCCAGGCGGCGCTGGCTGAGCGCCACTATCGCGAAGCCTTGAGCAGCGGCCGCGACGATGGCTATCTGCTCGCCGCGTGGAGCGATTTCCTGCTCGACAACGGTCGCCCGGCCGAGGTCGTCGGCCAGCTGGCCGACTGGGAATCGTCCGATACGCTGCTGCTACGCCTGGCCGAAGCGTCGGCCTTGCTGCAATCGCCCGACGCGACGCGACTGGCGCAGACGCTGGCCGATCGTTTTGCCGCCGCCCGGCAGCGCGGCGACACGACGCATCGCGCCGAGGAAGCGCGCTACGCCCTGCATCTGCGCAAGGATCCGCAAGAGGCTTTACGCCTGGCGGCGGAAAACTACGCCGTCCAGCGCGAACCGCGCGACGCGCGCATCCTCCTCGAAGCGGCGATTGCCGCCGGCGACCCGGCCGCTGCGCAGGCGGCGCGCGACTGGTTGCACGCCAGCGGCTTCGAGGATCAGCAGCTGCGCGAACTCGGCCGGCAGTCGGCGCTGGCCGCGGTCGCTCGCCAGGCCGCCAGCGCGGCGCCGCGATGAACTACCGCCGCCATTTGCTGCGTACCCTGCACTTCCTGCTGTGCTGCCACGCACTGCCGGTTCTGGCGCACAAGGCCAGTGACAGCTACCTGGTTCTCGAGGTCAGCGGCAGCGAAGTCAAAGGCCAATGGGACATCGCGCTACGCGACATCGACTTTGCGCTCGGACTCGACGCCGACGGCAACGGCGAGATCACCTGGGGCGAGCTGCGCGCGCGCCACGCCGACATCGCCGACTGGGCGCTCGCTCGCCTCAGCGTGCGGCGTGGCGGCGCCTGCCAGTTACGCGTCGCCGACCATCTGGTCGACACCCACAGCGACGGCGCCTACGCGGTGCTGCGACTGGCCGGCGAGTGCCCGCGCGCCGACGGTGAGCTGCGGCTGGACTACCGACTGCTGTTCGAACTCGACGCCCTGCACCGCGGCTTGCTGCGCCTGCGCTTCGACGGCACAGCGCATGCGGCGGTTTTTGCCCCCGATCGTGCCGAGCAGCGCTTTGTCGCCGGTCAGTCTTCGCGGCTGGCGCAGTTCGGCCAGTATCTGGTCGAGGGCATCTGGCATATCTGGATCGGCTTCGACCACATTCTGTTTCTGCTGGCGCTGCTGCTGCCGGCGGTGCTGGTGCACGAGCACGGAAACTGGCGCGGCGTCAGACGATTCCGCGACGCGCTGCGCGAGGTCTTGTGGGTTGTCACGGCATTTACCGTGGCGCATTCGATCACCCTCTCGCTGGCCGCTCTCGGGCTGGTGCAACTGCCCTCGCGGCTGGTCGAATCGGCGATCGCCGCGTCGGTCGTGCTGGCCGCCGCCAACAACCTTAAACCCGTCGTCGAAGGCCGGCGCTGGCTGGTCGCCTTCGCCTTCGGCCTGATCCACGGCTTCGGCTTCGCCAGCGTGCTCGCCGAACTCGGTCTGCCGCGGCAGGCGCTGGTGCTGTCGCTGCTCGGCTTCAACGTCGGTGTCGAGATTGGCCAGCTGGCGATCGTCGCGGTCTTCCTGCCGCTCGCGTACCGACTACGCAACACCGCTTTCTACCGCCGCGGCGTTTTCGTCGGCGGCTCGCTGGCGACGCTGGCAATGGCGACGATCTGGCTGCTCGAGCGCGCTTTCGATCTGAAGCTGATCGGCACCTGAACGGCCAGCGGCAGTCAAAACTTCTACGTGCGGCTTCTACGTGCCGCTTCTCCGCATTGCTTCTACGCGCGCCTTCAGCGCCCGACTTCGCCGCCAGCGACGCGCTGGCGGAAGTCGCGCAATTTGGCCTTCAACTGGCGGGCGTTCTCGGGCCCCATGCGCAGCAGCATCTTCTGGCCAGCCGGACGCGCTTCGAGCGTCGCGTCGACGTATTCGTAGCGCACCCACGGCCGCTGCATCTCGTGTGGGCCTTTCACGTCGATCAGCGTCACCGGCAGCGGCCCATGCAGCTCGGGAGTTGCCAGCAAGACATCGATGACTTCGACGACGCGGTTGTTGAAATACTGCTCCGGGTAGCCGAGCGAGACGTAAGCCTGTTGCAGCAACGGGTACATGCGGACATACAGAGCGACCGCTGCGTCGGTATCGATCGCCGACACGAAGCGCACAAAGGGCTTGTAGCGGTCGGCGTTGGCGTCGGCCATGTAAGTCACGCCGCCGCGCTCGCTCACCGAGAAGCGCCCTGGCGCCGGCAGCACCGGCCACAGCCGCGACGCCGCGTGTGCGCGTGCGAAGTTGTCGACGGTCGCCGCCAGGCGCCGCGGGAAGTCGCTGACGTCAAGAAAAGACAACACCTGCTGACGGCCCAGCACGTCGACCAGCGCCGCGCGCAGGTCGCTGCCGGAGTCGGTCAGGGGCGGCAGCGGCGCCGCCGCAAGTGGCGGCGTGATCGCTTCGACGCCGTAGTGCGGCGGCACCGCGGCCGACGCCGCGGCTTCGTGCGTGGCGGGTGCTGGCGTCGCCGCCGCCAGCGGCGGCAAGGCGACGGCTTGCCGTTCCTGCCACCATACGTAAGCGCTGCCACCGACAACCAGAACGACGGCGCCGGCAATCAGCGCACGCGACAAATCATTCATCAAATCCTCTCCTTATCGCTGTCTGCTGCAAGTCCGCAGGGCGGCGGCGGCCGTGGCATCACGGCGCCGTCGATGCAGCAGTCCGTTGTAAAGGCCTGATTTTACACGCCCGCACAAATCAGGCAGCGCGCACCGCCGTGGCACTGACGCCGTTCGGTGCCGCCAGCCGCGCTCAGCCAGGCCAGGGCGACAGCAAAGCCGACTCGACGAGAACCTCGACAGCCGTCGCCGGCGTGATCGCCCGCGCCGGAATCTCCTCACCAGCGCGCCACGCGGCGACAGCGCGGTGTTTGGCTTCGCCGCTGACGAGAAATAATACCCGCCGCGCCCGACTCAGCCGCGCCGCGCTCAGCGACACGCGTTGCGGCGGCGGCTTGGGCGCGTCGAAGACCGCCAGCGTGTCGGGCGACGCCGGCGCAGCCGCCCACGGATGATCGGGAAAGAGGCTGGCGGTGTGGCCGTCGTCGCCGAGTCCAAGCAGCACCAGATCGAAATCGCCGACGCCCTGCAGTGCTTCGGCATAAGCGCGCGCGGCCGCCAAGGCACCCAACTCGCCGGCTATCGGGTGCACCTGCAGCGCTGGCAGCGCTACCCGGTCGAGCCAGGCTTCGGCGGCCATGCGCGAATTGCGTCCTGAATCGTTGGCTGGCAAGCAGCGCTCGTCGCCAAAATAGACGTGCCACGCCGACCAGTCGGTCGCCGCCGCCGGCAAGCGCTGATAGATCGCGCGCGGCGTGCCGCCACCGGCGAGGACGATGTGGAACTGGCCACGTTGCTCGATCGCCTGCGTCGCGCTCGCCAGAATCGCCGCGACGGCGGCCTCCTGCAGCGCCCGCTCGTCGGCGACCGCGTGCCAGCGGCACGATTGCAACACTGCCCGATTGATCGTCTGGTCTTGCCGGGACATGCGCTCTCCTTCAATGCCACGCCGCCGCATCACGAGACAGCCGCGCGAGTCGACGAGTATAGTGGCTGCCAAGCCGCAATTTCTCATGACGATGGCCAGGCGGCGCGACCACCAGGCGGAGCTGTTTGACGAAGTTCGAGCGCGGCCGCGACCGTTGCCATCCCAAGACTGGAGGATCACGATGCAGATCGGTATGATCGGACTGGGCCGCATGGGCTCTTTCATGACGCAACGGCTGCTGCACGGCGGCCACGACTGCGCCGTCCATGACCACGACCAGAGCGCCGTCAAACGGCTGGCCGCGCAGGGCGCCAGCGGCGCCGAAACCCTGCCGCAACTGGTCGCCGCGTTGGCGCCACCACGCGCGATCTGGCTGATGGTGCCGGCGGCCATCGTCGACGAGGTACTGGCCAGCTTGACGCCGCTGCTTGACCAGGGCGACATCGTCATCGACGGCGGCAATTCGCACTACCACGACGACCTGCAGCGCGCCGCACGCTTGCGCCAGGCCGGCATCCACTACGTCGACGTCGGCACCAGCGGTGGCGTCGCCGGACTCGAACGGGGTTACTGCCTGATGATTGGCGGCGAGGCGGCGATCGTGCAACACCTGCAGCCGCTGTTCGCGACGCTGGCGCCCGGCGCCGACAGCGCGCCGCCGACCCCCGGCCGCAAGCGCCCGGGCAGTAGCGCCGATCAGGGCTATCTGCATTGCGGGCCGCACGGCGCCGGCCACTTCGTCAAGATGGTGCACAACGGCATCGAGTACGGAATCATGGCCGCCTACGCCGAGGGGCTGAACGTTCTACGCAACGCCAACATCGGCAAGCGTACCAGCAGCGTCGACGCCGAGACGACACCCTTGCGCCACCCCGAGTTCTATCAGTACGACATGGATCTGCCCGAGATTGCCGAGGTCTGGCGGCGTGGCAGCGTCGTCGGTTCGTGGCTGCTCGACCTGACCGCCGCCGCGCTGGCCGCCGACCCGACGCTCGCCGGCCTGCAGGGCCGTGTCTCCGATTCCGGCGAGGGACGATGGACGATGCAGGCAGCGATCGACGAGGCGGTGCCAACGCCGGTGCTCAGCGCCGCGCTGCACGCCCGCTTCAGCTCGCGCGGCGAAGCCGACTTCGCCAACCGTGTGCTGTCGGCGATGCGTCATCAATTCGGCGGCCACGTCGAAAAACCGGCGGAGGATTGACATGAAGCAGACAGCCCCGGTCAGCGAAGCTTCGGACGCGCTGGTCGTCTTCGGCGTCACCGGCGACCTCGCCTACAAGAAAATCTTCCCGGCGCTCTACGCGATGTGCCGGGACGGCGAGCTGAGTGTGCCGGTGATCGGCGTCGCCTCGTCGCCGTGGACCGTCGAGCAGCTACGCGCGCGCGTCAGCGAGAGCATCGAACGCGACGGCGCCGCCGACGCGCACGTACTCGAACGGCTGCTGCCGCTGTTGCGCTACGTCAGCGGCGACTACAACGACGCCGGCACCTTCGCGGCGATCAAGCAGGCGCTGGGCGACGCGCAGCGCCCGGCGCATTATCTGGCGATACCGCCGACGCTGTTTCCAACGGTCATCAAGGGACTCGGCGCGGCCGGTCTGGCGGCGCAGGCGCGGGTGATCGTCGAGAAGCCATTCGGCCGCGACCTGGCTTCGGCGCGCGCGCTCAACCGCGTCGCGCTCGATGTTTTCCGCGAAGACTCGATCTTCCGCATCGATCACTTCCTCGGCAAGGAAGCGATCATGAACATCCTCTACTTCCGCTTCGCCAACTCCTTCCTCGAACCGATCTGGAACCGCAACTACGTCGCCAGCGTCCAGATCACGCTCGCCGAGCAGTTCGGCGTGCAGGGCCGCGGCGCCTTCTACGAGAGCGCCGGCTGCCTGCGCGACGTCGTCCAGAACCACCTCTTCCAGATCGTCGCGCTGCTGGCCATGGAGCCGCCGGCGTACCGCGGCTTCGACGCCGTGCACCGCGAAAAAGCCAATGTCTTCGGCGCCATGCGCGAGCTGCACCCGGACGACCTGGTGCGCGGCCAGTACGTCGGCTATCGCGACGAAGCGCAGGTGGCCAGCGACTCGGACGTCGAAACGTATTGCGCGCTGCGCCTGCACATCGACTCGTGGCGCTGGGCCGGCGTGCCGTGGTACCTGCGCTCGGGCAAGCTGCTGCCGCAAACGGTCAGCGAAGTCCTGGTGCAGCTCAAGCCACCGCCGCAGCGGCTGTTTGCCGATTCGGCGCCGGCCGGTGGTCACGCCAACCACCTGCGCTTTCATCTCTCGCCGTGTTCGTCGATCGCCCTCGCCGCACGCGTCAAGCGCGCCGGCAAGGAATTCACCGGCGAACAGCGCGAACTGCTGCTGATCGAGGAAGAAGACGGCGAAGATACGCCGTACCAGCGCCTGCTCACCGACGCCATGTCCGGCGCCGGCGCACTCTTCGCCCACGAAGACGCGATCGAAGCCGCCTGGGCGGTCGTCCAGCCGGTGCTCGACAGCCATCATCCGGTGCGACCATATCAGCCCGGTAGTTGGGGACCAGCGGAGGGCGATGCGCTGATCGCCGCTGACGGCGGCTGGCGGAATCCGGAAGACGCTTGTTGAGGCGTGTCTCCGACAGCCGCTGGCCGACGCGGCCGCCGCCGCGCTAGGTCTTCAGCCGATAGCCCGTCTTGAAGATCCACGCGACGATCACCAGGAACACCCCCAGGAACGACAAGGTCATGAACAGGCTGATGCCGACGCTGACGTCGGCGACGTCGTAGAAGCTCCAGCGGAAGCCGCTGACCAGGTAAACCACGGGGTTGAACAGGGTGATCGTCTGCCACACCGGCGGCAGCATGTTGATCGAGTAGAAGCTGCCGCCAAGAAATGTCAGCGGCGTGATGATCAGCAGCGGCACGAGTTGCAGCTTCTCGAAATTGTCGGCCCAGATGCCGATGATGAAACCGAACAGACTGAAGGTCACCGCCGTCAGCACCAGAAAGAGCAGCATCCAGAACGGATGCGCGACGTGCAACGGCACGAACAGGCCGGCGGTGGCGAGGATGATCAGCCCGAGGATGATCGACTTACTCGCCGCGGCGCCGACGTAGGCGGCCGCGACCTCGAGGTACGAGACCGGCGCCGACAACAGCTCGTAGATGGTGCCGGTGAACTTCGGGAAGTAGATGCCGAAAGAGGCGTTGGCAACGCTCTGCGTCAGCAGCGACAACATGATCAGCCCGGGAACGATGAAGGCGCCGTAGCTGATGCCTTCGATTTCGTCGATACGCGAACCGATCGCTGCGCCGAAAACGACGAAATACAGTGAGGTCGAAATGACCGGCGAAATGACGCTCTGCAGCAGCGTGCGACGCGTCCGCGCCATCTCGAAGAAGTAAATCGCGTGCATCGCGTGCCAGTTCATTTTTCGTCCTTTACCAGGCTGACAAAAATGTCTTCCAGCGAACTTTGCGTGGTGTGCAGGTCCTTGAAAGCGATCGCTGCGTCATTGAGGTCCTTGAGCAGCGCGACGATGCCGTTGCGCTCGTCCTGCGCGTCGAAGGTATAGATCAGCTCGTTGCCGTCGCCCGACAACTCGAGCTGGTACGCGGCCAGCGCCGGCGGGATGTGCTCCAGCGCGGTCTGCAGTTGCAGGATCATCTGTTTCCTGCCGAGCTTGCGCATCAACTCGGCCTTGTCGTCGACCAGAATGATCTCGCCCTTGCTGATCACGCCGATGCGGTCGGCCATCTCTTCGGCTTCGTCGATGTAATGCGTCGTCAGGATGATCGTTACGCCGCTGGCCTGCAGCCCGCGCACCAGTTGCCACATGTCACGCCGCAAGTTGACGTCGACACCCGCCGTCGGCTCGTCGAGGAAAAGAATTTCCGGCTCGTGCGACAGCGCCTTGGCGATCAGCAGACGGCGCTTCATACCGCCCGAGAGGGTCATGATCTTGCTGTCTCGCTTGTCCCATAGCGACAGGTCGCGGAGCACCTTTTCGATGTGCTGCGGATTCGCCGGCTTGCCGAACAGGCCACGGCTGAACGACACCGCCCCCCACACCGACTCGAAGGCATCAGTAGTCAATTCCTGCGGCACCAGACCGATCATCGCCCGCGCCGCACGGTAGTCGGCGACGCTGTCGTGACCGGCGACGCGAACGCTGCCTGTGCTGGCCTTGACAATGCCACAGATGATGCTGATCAGAGTCGTCTTGCCGGCGCCATTGGGGCCCAGCAAGGCAAAGATTTCACCCCGGCGGATGTCCAGATTGATGCCCTTGAGCGCCTGGAAGCGCGACTCGTAGATCTTTGAGAGTTCGGATACGGCGATGATTGTTGGCATCAGTGAGACCATAATGACGAGGAGCAGCAAAGGTTCGAGCTTGGGCCAATTCTTGCTGGCCCGTTAAAAAGACACCCAAGGCGATTGCCGGAAAAGAATGTACCAGATTACGCCGCATCTTCGCCCGTCTGCCAGGCACGACACGAGACCCACCGTCGAACCATATAACCGTTGTCGCAACACGGAAAACGCGTGCTAAGGCAAGAATGCTCGGCGCGATGCGTCGAACCAGCGCTGCCGCAGGCCGTGCGAAACGCGCAGGATCGGCTCCGCGATGAAACGGTAGGCTAGCCGACTGTAGAGCGCTACGGCGGCGACCATCGACTGGCAAGCGACATCGTGCCGAGCCGACGCTGCGGCCCCATTTGGTAAGCGGGAGTGAGCCGCCTGACAACGCGATCGACGCGCTGTCAGGCGGTGCGCCGGGGACTTACTGGTCCACGCCGCTGATGACGATTTCTACCCGACGGTTCTTGGCGCGCCCCTGCGGCGTATCGTTCGACGCCACTGGGCGCGTGTCGCCAAAGCCTTCTGCGGCAAGAAGGTTCTGTGGCACGCCCTTGGCCGCCAGGTATCTCACGACATCCGTAGCACGGGCGCTGGACAACTCCCAGTTCGACGGGAAACGCTTCTTGAGCTCTGGCCCGATCGGCACGTTGTCGGTGAAGCCCTCGACAACGATGCGCTTGGCTGTCAGCGTGCTCAGCGTCGGCGCAATCTTGGCGAGCGTCTCCTCTCCCTTGCGGTGAATCTGCCAGCCACCCTCGGCGAAGAGAAGCTCGTCGACCAGTGTCAGCTTCACCTCGTTCTGCAGTTGCTGAATCTGCGCCTGGTCGGCGTTCAACTCGGTCTGCAGCTTGGCGTCCAACTGCTGGTACAAGGCGCTCTTCTGGACCTCGGCCTTGTACGTCTGCTCGGAAACGCAACCGACCGTCAAGGCCGCTCCAGCGAGTGCTGCGATCACTATCCCATTACGCATCTTGAACTCCTTCTAGCAATTTGTAGCGGCAGCCGGCCGCCACGGGACGGCTCGAGCCGCTGTTGGAAAAATCGTCCGCGACCGACCGCCGCTGATGCGCGATCCCGGCCTTGCGCGACAGGCGTCGCGGCCGCGACATCGCTTATGCCGATGGCGCCAGACGGGTTGGCGAGCCATCGTCCTGATCTTGGCGGCCGTGCATTATACCGACCAGGCCGGCTGCCGAACGGACGTGCAGGTCGCGTTGCGGGAACGGGATCTCGATGCCCTGCGCGCGCAACGCCTGCTCGACTGCGAGGTTGATCTCGTGCTGCACGCGCAGGCGCTTGTCGAAGGAATCGACAAAGGCACGAATCTCGAAGTCGATCGAGCTGTCGCCGAAGTCGACACAGTACACCGACGGCGCCGGGTCGGAGAGCACGCCGCCGTTGCCCTGCACGGCCGCCAGCAGCGCGCGTTGCACGAGCGCGAGGTCGCTGCCGTAGGCAACGCCGATCTTGATCAGGAGGCGAGTGGTCTGGTTGGAGAGCGTCCAGTTGACGACCGTGTCGGTGATGAACGCCTTGTTCGGAATGATCACCTCCTTGCCGTCGAAATCGACAACCGCGGTGGCGCGCGCGCGGATGCGGGCGACGGTGCCGGTCACACTGCCGACGGTGACGACGTCGCCGATGCGGATCGGCCGCTCGGCGAGAACGATCAGCCCGGATACGAAATTGGCAACGATCTCCTGCAGACCGAAGCCGAGGCCGACGCCCATGGCGGCGATCAGCCAGTGCACATCGCCCCAGCCGACGCCGAGAATGCTGAAAGCGCTGACGATGCCGACGGCGGCAAGCGCGTAGCGGGTGATGACCTTGATGGCGTAGGTGGCGTCGGCCTGGATCTCGAAGCGCTGCAGCAGCACGATGTCGAGCAGCGCGCCGACGTTGCGCACGGCGACCGCGGTGACGACGACGACGAGCAGCGCCAGAAAGAGGTTGCCAACGGTCAGCGGCAGCGTCGTGCTCTGGCCATCGACCGTCGCATGGTAGGTCCACAGCGTGTAGTCGCTGATCACCGACAGTACCGGCACGCCGCCTTTCCACACCCACCACAGGCCGCCGAGCAGGAGCAGCGTGATGAACAGGTCGAGCAGCGATCGCGTCTGCTCGCTGATCGCCGCGATGTCCAGCCTTGGCGGCGGCAGATCCGCCGCTTCACCGCCCGCCTCGCCCTCGTCCTGCGCATCGTCCCGGGCCTGTTGCAAGGCCTCCAGAGCCTGCCGACGGCTCAGGCGGCGGCGTTCGACCTGGACCCACAGGGCGATCAGACCGTAGAGCGCGACCGCGCCAAGAGACAGAAACAGCGACTTCAGCGTATGGCCGAAGAAGTAGCCGGCGGCGACGAAGTAACCGGCGGCGGCGAGCGCCGCGATGCCCAGCGGCACGGCCAGCGCGGCGCCAAACCACAGCGGATACAGCCGCACCGCCCAACTGCGCGGCGCCCGCGCGCACAAACGCTGCACCAGAGGACTCTGGCGCCGGAGGAGGTAAACCAGGAAAGCGGCGAAGGCGAGCATTGTCGCGCTGAAGGCCATCCGCCCGATGCTCTCGCGGTTGGCGTAGGGCGCGTGGTCGAGTCCGTTCAGCGTCACGACGAACATCAACGGCACGAAGAGCAGGGAAAAGCGGCGTAGCGCCTGTCCCGTGAAGGTCAGCAAGGATTCATCCCAGCCAAAATGGCCGCCGGCGACGCCGCGCCGGTCGAGCATCCAGGCAAAGGCCGACAGTGCCAGCAGCAGCTGGCTGGTCTTCTCCAGGGCAGCTCCAAGCGCCAGCGCGAACGACTGTGCCTCGAGGGCAGCGGCGAGCGCTTTGGCCGCCGTCTGCATCAGCAGCGGACCGGGCAGCGCCAGCGCGAAAGTGATCGCCAATGCGGTCACGGTATAGCCGATCCAGTAGCGCTCGGAATTCGCCTTCGCCGGTGCCAGCGCGACCAACCGGGCTTGCAAGCGTCGGCGGCCGAGGTACAGTCCGACCGCCAGCAGCACCGTCAGTGCCGGCCAGAACGGCTGCCAGGCCAGTTCCTGGAGCAGGGCGGTCGCGGCGGCACGCCAGTTGGCGGCCGAACTCAGCCACGCCCACGACGGCGCCAACTCGCTGATCGTCTGCAGGCTTGGTCGCGCGGGCACCCAGAACAGCAGACGCGTCAGTTCCGCGCGCGCCGCCTGCGTTCGCTTCGCCAGTTCGAGCGTGGCGGCGTCATTCGCCTGCAGCGCTGCAAGCAGTTGCTCCTGCAGTTCGTCGAGACGAAGCAGCAAGTTGCTCTGCTCAGCGAGTCGCGGTCGCGCCGCGGCGTCGAACTGCGGCCACCAGGCATCAGGCAGCGGTGGCTTCAGCGCCGCGAAGCGCAGCACGATCGCTGTCTCGACGCCCATGTCGGCAAGTTCCTGCAGCGCGCTTTCGGCGCGCAGGCTGGCGTCGCTCGCCGCTTCCAGCTGGGCCGCGCGCTGGCGACGCTCGGCGTCAAAACTCTCGGCGCCGGGCAGCGCGCTCAATTGCTCGATCACCGTCTGCGCAAATACCTGGCCGAGAGCATGCGCGCGTGCGTGCTGCTCGATTCGCTGCAGGCGCTGATCGAGTTCGTGCCGACTCTTGCGCAGCAGCAGCAGGTCACTGCGCGCCTGTTCGAGCGCCGTCTTCGTGGCCGTAATCTGGCTCGCCAGGCGGGCGTTCTCGATGGCGATGCCGTGCGCCAGGTCAGCCGGTGGCGCGTCTTCCGCGCGCAGCGGCAGCGCCAGCAGGAGCACGAGGATTCCGACCAGCGCGGCGACTAGCCGGTGGCTGAGCCTTGTGCACACGGCTTCACTGTCCAGCGCTGACGACATCCGCTTCACGGCGCCCGGATCGCTGCCGCGATATCGCTGCTGACGCGCGCCAGGGCGCGGCTGTGCGCCGCTACCAGCGGCTCGAAGCCACTACCGGCGATCGTCTCGCGAACTTGCGAGCGGCCGCTCTTCGACGCGCCGCCAGCCGCCGGGCGGACCGTCCACAGCGCTTCGATCAGCACCGCATCGCCGAGCGTCGAGTCAAAGCGCTGGACGTCGATCAGTACCTGGTAATCGGCGCTCGACTGCGCCGTCTGCCCATAGGGCCAGACGCGGGCCGTACCGAGTTCCTGCGCCAGATTGCCGGCCAGCACGCGCGCGATGTTGTCCTGCAGCGGCCCCGCCCAGCGGTTGAACTCGTCCAGCCGCACCTCGTTGGCGCCGCTATTCACGACGATCTGCGGTCGATCGACCACGGCCGGCAGCGACACCGGGCCGACGGCGACCGACAGCGTGGCCGCGCTGCCGCTGCCGGCGCCAGCTGTCGCCGCACTCAAGGTGTAAAAGCGCGACGGCGGCGAAGCGCAAGCGCTGACGATGGCCAGCAGCAGACAGGCGATGACAGTCAGGTGACGCATGAGGGTTTCTCCTTGGTCTCAGTCCTTGCCGCGAAGCAGCGCCTCGGGGTGGCGCTCGAGATAGTCGGTCAGCCCGCGCAGTGAACGCGCCGCGCGGGCGACCTCGCGCATCGCTTCGCGCAAATCCTGTTGCCCCGGTGAGTCGGGTGCCAGCAGCGACTTGTCGGTATTCTTGATCATCAAGTCGGCCGACGCGGTGGCGCGGCGGATCTCGTCAAGCGTCTTCTTGAAGTCGGGCGTCACGTCCGTGTCAAAGCGCTTGACGGCCTTGTCGGTGTCCTTCAGCGTCTGGTTGAGCGTCACCAGCATTTTCCTGGTGTCGGCGCCGAGCGCCTCGTACGGCAGTTTGTCGAGCTTGGCGAGAATGCTCCCGATCTTCGCTTCGAAGTTCGGGAGAGTGCTCGGGATCGTCGGCACCACCGATTTTTCCTGGCTCCAGTCGACCTTTGCCTTCGGCGCATCTGGGTGAAAATCGAAGGACACGTAACGCTGGCCGGTCAGCAGGTTGCCGCTCTGAATCTGCGCGCGCAGGCCAAAATCCTCGACCATACGTTCGAAGAACGCCTCGCGCCGGGGGCTGACGCGCGCCAGCATCTCGCCGCGGACACGCTTGGCGTCGTACATTTGCGCCATCAGCCTTTCGGGAAAGACGACGAACTCGACGCGGCCGCGGAGACGCTGGCTCACCGGGTCAACATCGAGCCCGATACTGGTCACTTCGCCGCCCGGCAAGCCGAGCAGCGTCACCGGCGCGCCGACCGACAAGCCGCGCAGTGATTCGTTGAAATAAAGAACGTAGCGTCTGGCCATCGGTTCGGGCTGCTTCATCGCTGTCGTCTGATCGCCATGCAGCGTGAATTCGGTATCGGCAGCCGCAGGTTTCGCTGGCGGCGAAAACGGCGGCGTCTCGAATGCCAGGCCGCCGGCGACCAGCGCGACCATCGACTGTGTGCGCACGTCCAGACCGCTGGCTCCGAGCGAGACGTCGACGCCGCTGGCGTTCCAGAAACGAGTTCCCGGGTTGACGAACTGGTCGTATGGCGCGTGCACGAAGACCTTGACCTCGACCGACTTGCCGTCCTTGGCCAGTTCGAAAGCGACGACCTGGCCGGCCTGCAGGCGTCGGTAGTAGACCGGCGAGCCAATTCCCAGTGAGCCCAGGTCGTCGGCCTTGAGCAGGAACTGCCGCCCGGGCTGATCGCCGGTGATGATCGGCGGCACTTCGAGGCCGTTGAAGCTGCGCTCGCTGCTGTCCGACCTGCCGGCCTCGAAACCGATATAGTTGCCCGAGAGCAGCGTGCCGAGACCCGATACGCCGCTCAGCGTGATGCGTGGCTCGACGACCCAGAACTTGGCGTCCTCGACCATCAGGCCGGCGGCACTCTTGGCAATCTTGGCGGTCACCTTGACGCTGCTGTAATCGTCGGAAAGCTGCACGGCGGCCACCTGACCGATGTTGACGTCCTTGTATTTGACGACCGTCTTGCCAGCCTCAATGCCCTGCGCATTCTTGAAAACGATCGTGACGCTCGGGCCTTCGCTGAGAACGCGTTGCACCGCGATGCCGACGGCGACGACCGCGGCAAGGATCGGAATCACCCAAACCGTCGACACCCGCGTCCGCTTCTTTGCCACGACCGTCGCCTGCGGGAGGTCGTCGCGTTCGCCACCGTCAGCCATCGTGCTTCTCCATATTATTTGCCGTGTTGGCCACATCCCAGATCAGGCGGGGATCGAAGCTCTCGGCCGCCAGCATGGTCAGCACCACCACCGCTGCGAAGAACAGCACGCCAGCCCCCGGCAGCACCGACATCAGCGGCTGCAATTGCACCAACGCGACGGTGAAGGTGGCGACGAAAACGTCGAGCATCGACCAGCGACCAATGAAGACGACGATCCTGAACAGGCGCGCGCGCTCACGATGCCGCACTGCCATGCCGCGTTGAACGCTGACCAGAAGGTAAGCGAGCGCCAGCAGCTTGCCAAGCGGCACCATGACGCTCGCGACAAGCACGATCAGCGCCAGCGGCCACGATCCCGAGCTATACAGAAAGACGACGCCGCCCATGATCGTTTCGGCGTCAGACGTGGCAAAGGTATTGCTGACCATCACCGGCAACAGGTTGGCCGGAATGTAGCAGATTGCCGCGGCGATGATCAACGCCCAAGTACGCTGCAAGGACTGCACGCGGCGCACTTCGAGTGTCGCGCCGCAGCGCGGACAGTGGCCGACATGCTCGGCGTGCAGCGGCCGCGTCAGCAACTTGCAGGTTTCGCAGGAGACCAGTCCGGCCTGCGCACCGGTAAGGGCGGTGCGGCTCATTGGCCGCGCTCCGCGTAATTCTCTTCGCCGAAAGCCGCTGCAGCGCAATCGTCGCCATGCTTCCACTCGACCAGCTTCCAGACTTCGCGAGCGTCGAAACTAACCGAAATCGCCGGCAGCAGAACAGCCAGCAGACCCATCGCGTACATCCCGACGCCGGGATCCACGGTCGCCAGCTCGGCGATCTTGATCAGTGCCACGAGAATGCCCAGCAACATCACGTCGTACATCGCCCACGGTTGCATGTGCAAGCTCCAGCGCAACAACTCGCCGCCCCAGTGCGGCAGTGGTGGCCGTCTCGCAGCGAGCAGCACGGTCAGCATCAGAAGCAGGTAGAGCGCGGGCGCGATCACCGCGCAGAAAGTGACGATCATCGCCGTGATCCGTTCATCGTCCAGCCACATCTGGCGAGCGCCGCCGAGAATCGTCGTGCTGGCGTAGCGCCCGACCGCCGACAGATCCATCAGAGGCATGACGTTGGCAACGACGAAGACGATCAGCGCCGTCAGCGTGAGCACCAGCGGCAGCTCGAGCGGATCGGTCGGACGTGCCGCCAGCGCGAAGCCGCAGCGCGCGCAGCGCGCCCGGCCGCCCACGGGCAGCGGCGGGATGCGCTGCAGCAGATCGCACTCCTGGCAGGCAATCAGCGGCTGCAGGGCGGTGGGCGCTTCACTCATCAGCCCCATCCACCGGCACCGCGCTCATCCGACGGTCGGTTCGCCGCTGGCACAGCGCACCCTAGAACTTCCAGTTGTAGTAGGCGGCAACGAAGATCGTCCCGATATTCTTGTACGAGCCAACGAGGTCACCGCGCCCGCCTGCCACCACCGGCAGCGTGCTCCGCAAATCGGTGTCGAGCGTTCCACCGTAGAGGTACTCCGCGGCAACGCCCCAGGAGGCGCTCTTGCTCAAGGTCTGCTCGCCACCAACGCCGAAGCGCCACGCCGAACCGACCGGCAGCAGCGGCGAGACATTGCCAGACTGCATGCTCGAGTCGTAGGCAAGGCCGAAATTGACTAGCCAGGGTTCGCTGATCCGGTACTGCGCGCCGGCAGCGACGTGCCAGGTATCCTTGAAATCAAGGTCGGTGCTCAGGCTGGTGTCGGTCGACGCGTTATTGATCCCCAGCTGGACCTGGCCGAACTTCGACCACTGCTGCCAACCGACGCTGCCCAGTACCGCCCAACGATCGTTCACCTGCGTGAAAACACTGCCCATGACCTGCTGCGGCACCTTGATACCGACCTTGATATCCGAATTCAGCGCGCCACGATTGCCGAGGACCGTCGCCAGCCCGGGGGCGAGACCCGAGAACTTCGCCGACGCCTTGAAATCGAGATCGATCTGCGAATTCCAGGTCAGCCCCAGCCGAGTACCCGGATCGATTTCGTAGAGCATGCCGAGGTTGAGACCCCAACCCCAGGTATTATCCTCGAGCTTGAGCCGCCCGTCGCCGAAGCCCGGCGCAACGTTGTTGATCGCCACCTGGTTGGTGTACTTGCCGTACATGGCGTTCACGCTCGCGCCCAACGACAGTTTGTCGTCCACCTTGTAGGCAATCGACGGCAGGAAAGAGACTCCAAGCAGGGTGGTGTTCTGAACGTAATAACGCCCGACCCAGTCGTTGTCGTAGTTCAAGGGCATGCCAAAGTTGCCGGTCAGCGCGAAGCCAAGCTTGAGATCGGGCGACACGCTGTAGCTCAGGAAGCCACCACCGCCGACGAACCAGCCGTCCGACCCGAGCACGTGCCCACCATCGTCGCCACCCAGCCTCGGCAACGTTCCCGTTGCCGACGAAAAGCGCGTGTTGCTCCACAGCGCCTGCCCCGCAGCCAGGAATTGGGTGCCCTCCAGGCGAGTCATCCCGGCCGGGTTGCTGAGCACGGTCGACGCGTCCTGCGCGCGCGCCCCGTAGCCCGCGGAAGCCAGGCCGACGTCGGCCGTGCCAACCTCATAAAGAATCAGGCCACCCGCTGCCGCCTGCCCCGCAGCCAGTACGCCGGCACAGCACGCGACCGTTGCCGCCATGCGGCGCCCGTCGCTCATCGATACTCGTAACTTGATCATTTCGCCCACCCTGGTTGAATTGCCGTCAGTCCGGAATTGCCGTCAGTCCGGTGGGAAAGCCGCCGTGGCCGCCCTACCATTGATCGTGAGCAATCCCGACGCCCTCTTTGCCTCCGCCAATCGCCCTTACCGCCAGCCGATCCCGACACCGAGGAATCCGACCTCCACTTCACCACCGGGAGCAATCCAGTCGATGAACAGGGCGCTTGCTCCGCCGGCCTTCGGCATCTTGCCTTCGCTCAGCTCGTAACTGTACACCAGGTCCTGGCCGTCGACGACCGGCTCGCCGTTCTCGATCGGACGGCACGGTGCGCAGGTGTCGACCAGCGTGACCCGCCCCACTTACTGCGCGATCTGATTGACAACTTTGGCCTTCGCCGACTCGTAATCACTGGCGCTGATCAAGCCCTGCTCATAGAGCGACTGCAGCTCCTTGAGTTTCTGCTGCGGCGTCTTGCTCTGACTGGCGCGCGCCGCGGCCTGATCGGCAGCGGCAGCGGCCTGCTGGGCGGCTGCCGCTGCCGCCTGCGCCGACGCCGCGGCGGCCTCCTGCGAGGCGGCAGCGTTGTCGCTGACCACCGCAGCTGTGGTCGCCGCGCCGGCAACGATCACCGTCCGCCGTGCTGCGCGACGCCAGACGCCGAAGATCGCCCAGGCGGGCTGCGTGCACGCCAGCAGAGCCAACCCACCCAGCAGCTTCCGTCGTGAAGACATCCTGCCCGTTTCGTTTTGCTTCATCTTCCGTCTCCTTGTCCAGTCAGCTCGACTACTTGCTGCGCGTGTAACGCAGTTCCATCATCTTGAACATCTTGCTGCCCAGGCCCTTGCCCCACAGCTCGGTGACGTGGCCGCCGTCGTCGGCAACGTGCATGCGCATCTCGACCGGCGAAGGCTTGCCGGTCAGCGGGTCGGGAACCGAGCCCTGCATCGTCGCCGACTTGCCGGAGGCGTCAAAACCGCCCTGGTACCAGATCATGCCGGTACTGCCGTTGTCCATCCAGGTCGCCTGATACAGCTTGCTGACGTTGTCGAAAGCAATGTAGCCAATGCCACTGAAGGGCTGCCCCTGCACATCGCCGGCGAGCATCATCTGGACGTAGCGGTCGCCGAGCACCCAGGCGCTGACGCTGGTCGCCGACGATTCGATCGGCGGCTTCGCCGGATCGACCCAGGTGCGGATGGCGACGTCGAAAGTGCCGATCATCGCCTGCAGCCGCTTCTGGCCCGCACCCGGGGTCATCGCCTTTTCAAGCGCTTTGGCCTCGGCCGATTCCTTCGCCGGAACGCTGACGGCCGCCTTGCTGGCGTCGCTCGCATAGACCGGGTTCGCCAAACCGACGAAGGCGGCCAGCAGTCCTGCCCCGCAATAAGACATTTTCATTTTCAAGCCTCCTTTTTCAATCAAGAATCTGCGCCCGGAAAACCCCAGGTGCATGTTACTCGCCGACCTCTTCGCGCCACCTGCGGACAGCGCCCTGGCCGATCAATAGCGGCCGCGAAGCGGTCCGCGATTCCCGGCAGCGCCGGGCTGCAGCATCGCCTGCAGCACGTGCCAACCCTGGCCCGGCAATGGCAGGATTGTCGACGCTTCCGTACCGGATTGCTTGATAATTTGCGACACCGTCACGGGCTGACCGTGAACACTCGCCATGGGGAATAGCCAAGTCATGTTGCCTCTGAAGAAAGCCTACGGCGAAGTTCCGGAGGGCTTTTCCCGCGTTGGCCCGCTGACCAACATCGCGCAGGCAATCGAGCGCTTCGACGTAGACGCGCAAGCGCTTTTCGCCAGCGTCGGAGTCTCTGGCGAACTGTTCACCGACCCCGACAATCTGATCTCGCCACAGACCTGTGGCGAACTGCTTGAACGCTGCGCGGCGCTCACTGGCTGCCCGCACTTCGCGTTGCTTCTCGCGCAGAATCAAAGCGCGTCTTCGCTCGGCATGGTCGGCGAACTGCTGCCGCACTGTGCCGACGTCGGCACGGCACTGGCGCACCTGCAGAATTACTTGCATCTGCACGATCGCGCCGGGATGGCAACGCGCACGATCGAAGACCACACCGCTACGCTCGGCTACACCTTGTTCGCCGGTCCGCTCGCCGGCGTCGACCAGATCTACGACGGCACGCTGGTCATCGCGCAGAACATCATGCGCCGGTTGTGCGGTCCGAACTGGAAAGCACGCGCGCTGCTGCTCTCGCGACGCCGTCCGGAGAACGTGCGACCGTATCGACAGTTCTTTCAGTGCCCGGTCGAGTTTGACGCCGCGAGTTCCTTGCTGGTCTTTCCCGCCAGCGATCTGAGCCTGCCGATCGCCGGCGCCGACGCCGGTCGCTGCAAGCTGTTGCAGGAGGAACTGGAAAGCATCCGTGGTCGTCACGACCTTGACCCGCTCGCGCAGACTCGCCGCGTGCTGCAGGCGCTGGTCGTCCTGCAGCGCTGCTCGCTCGCCAGCGTCGCCGCGGAGCTGTCGATGAACCCGCGCCGGTTGAACCGCCTGCTCGAGCGCCAGGGAAGCAGCTACCGGCAATTACTCGACGAAACGCGTTGCGGTCTGGCGCTGCGACTGATCGGCAATACCGACCTGTCGCTGGGGCAAATCGCCGTGGTGCTCGACTATTCCAGTGCCAGCGCGTTCACGCATGCCTTCAAGCCCTGGCAGGAAGTGTCGCCGCTGCAGTGGCGTCAAACGCATCGCCGCGCGGCCGCCAGCGCTGCACGCCGGCTCGATTCACGCTAGACTAGGCTCCCCGTCACGCCCGCGGGATCTCCACTCAGGAAAGGTAGCCCTCAATGAATCCAGACGTACGAAAACCAGTCAATTTCTCAAAACGCAGCCTTCCCGTACTAGCGCTTTCCGTAGCCCTTGCCCTGGGAATATCGACCCGTGCGAACGCCGACGAGGCCGATGCCAAACGATTGCTCAAGGGCATGTCGGATTACCTGGCCGCGCAACAGGCGCTGTCGTTCAGCTACGACGCCACACTCGAAGTAGTCACGCCTGAAGACCAGATTCTCGGGCTGGCGAGTTCGGGCAAGGTCGTCGTCAATCGGCCCGACAAGATTCGCGCAACGCGCGCCGGCGGCTTCGCCGATGTGGCCATGTCCTTCGACGGAAAAACGCTGACCATCCTGGGCAAGAACCTGAATGCCTATACGCAGGTCGAGATACCCGGCTCGATCGATCATCTGGTTGACGTGATGCGCGACAAGTACGACCGCCCCCTGCCCGCCGCAGACCTGCTGCTGACCAATTCCTACGATATGCTGATGGAGGGTGTCGAAGACATCAAGGATCTGGGCAGCGGCGTGATCGGTGGTGTGGAATGTGATTCGCTGGCTTTTCGCAGCAAGGACGTCGATTGGCAGATCTGGATCGCGCATGGCGACAAGCCTTATCCCTGCCGTTATGTGATCACCTCCAAGCGCGTGCCGAATGGCCCGAGTTACGCCATCCAGTTCAGCGACTGGAAGACCGGGAAAGCCGTCAAGGCAGATGGTTTTGCGTTCAAGAATACAAGCAAGGCGACCATGGTCAAGCTTGAAGATCTCAAGGGTACGGGTGACTTGCCCGAACACTTCACCAAAGGAGCAAGCAAATGAGCAAGCTGAAACCAGTTGCAATTTTCGTGATGGCCACGGCGATCATCGTTCTCGGATCTGAAGTCGGCGAGCAACTCGCGCTTCCAGGAATTCACGGCCTCGTCCCGAGCGCCGAAGCGATCGTCGGCCGGCCTCTCACGCCGGTGAGCTACGCCGGCGTCGCCCGGCGCACCGCGCGACGTTACTAAGAAGCTGCAGGGTCATCGCGGCTAGTCTGGCGATGTGATGTCGGGGCGGCGGAAGGTGCGAGCGTGCAGCGCACACTTTTCCTTCCGCCGCCCCGACAGCGATCCCGAATCACCTTCACTCGGCGCGTTCGACGCCGCGCCGACGCTCGACACGCTCGCCACTGCTGACCTCGATCGCGCCAGCATCGACTGCCGCGGGCGGCAAGTCCTGTCGCCCCCAGCCGCAAAAAACCAACACCAGTTCGCGCTAGTGAAGTAGTCGACCGCCGCCCCCAGCGCGGCGAGGCGACCGACCGCGTGCGCCACAGCGCTGGCCGTCATGCCTTCGACACAAGCGACCGCTAGGCTCGTCGAGGACGTCTGCGCGCGAACGCGGGCGCCGACTTTCACGGCCAGGAGGCACAGGTGGACAAGTTTTTCAGCAAACTACGCATCGGCGAGAAGATTGGCATCGGCTTCGCCGTCGTCGGCCTGCTGTTCGTCGGCGTCGTCTGGCAGTACCACCAGACGCTGCAGTCGGTGCTCGGCGACTACCAGCAGTTGCAGAGCTTCGAACTGCGGAAGTCGCTGGCACTCGAAATCGAGATCGAGCTCGCTGCCGTTCGCGATGCCGAAAAACGCTTTCTGATCGAGCACCGGCAGGAAGATGCCGAGGCGACCGAGCAGCGTCTGCAAACGCTGCTCGGCAAGGTGTCAGCGCTGGCTGCCGTCGATCACGACTCGCAGCAAACGGCAGACGCCCTGCAGGGGCTGGTGAGTTCCTACCAGACGAACTTCGCAGCGGTCGCCAAGGCCTGGCGGGTGATGGGTCTGAACGAGGACTCCGGGCTGCAGGGCGCTTTCCGCGACAAGGTCCATCGGCTGCAGGCGCTTTCGGCGGGCTACAACGTCGACCGCCTGTACACGCTGCTCTTGCAGATCCGCCGCAGCGAGAAAGACCTGGCCTTGCGACAGGATCCCGCGTACGGCGAACGCGTTCGCCAGCTGCTCGCCGAGTTGCGTCAACTGGTCGAGACTTCGGAACTGCAGAGTACCGTCAAGCAACAGTTGCTGGTCGATCTGACAACCTATGCCAGGACCTTCGAGCCCTACGCCGAGCGTGCGCTCAAGTCCGGCAATATCGATGGCGGCAAAGGGCCATTCCGTGATGCGGCGCACCACATCGAGGCCACGCTCAACGCTTATCGCGTCGCCAACCTGGAGGCCAGCGTGCTGCAACTGCGGCGGCGCGAAAAGGACTTCCTGCTGCGCGGCGACGAATCCTACCCGCCGATGGTCGTCGACATCGCCGAGAAGATTCGCTCGCAGATCGCCGCCTCGGCGATCGCCGCGGCCGACAAGGCGCTGCTGATCGACCTGCTGCAAGCGTACGAGCGAGACTTCCTGGCGCTGGTGGCACAGAGTTCAAGCATCACGAGGCTGACCCGCGAGATGAACGCAGCCGCTGATCGCGTCGCGCCGCTGGTCAAGCAGAACGTCGATCAGGCCAACCAGATGATGGCCAGCCGGGTCGCTGAAATAAACGCCTCCTCGCAGGAGAGCGCCCACTGGAGCCTGATCGTCATGGGCGGCGCCATCGCGCTGGCGATCGTCTTGGCGCTGGCGATCACCGCGCGCATCGTCCGCCCGGTCCGGCAAATGGCCGGCCTGCTCGACAGCCTGGCCTACGGCAGGCCGAGCAGCCGTGTCCCGACGTACCGCGGTGGCCGTGATGAAATCAACTCGATGGGCGAATCGCTGAACGCACTGGTCGATCACCGAACGACCTTCCTGCTCTGGTGGAAGGAATCGATGGACGAGCTAAGCGCCCGCCGCGAGCTGCTGCGCGCCAGCAGCAACGAAGAGAAAGACGAGGCGTTGCAGGATCTGCGCCGGGCGACAATTGCCAAGCTGCAGCAACTCAACGCCATTCGTGGCCGCCTGCTGCGCCATGGCGAACGCGTACTCGAGGTCTCGCAGCGACTGCAGTCGGCGTCCGGCAGCGTCACCGCCGAAGATCTGAAAGCGCTCGAACATGCAGCCGAGGGAATCGCCACGCTGCTCGACGTGCTGACCAGGGAAGAAGCACCGGCCAATGAAAGCGCACCACCTGCCGGTGCTACGCTGGTAGCGACAAGCGGCTGATGTTCACCACATCGACCACAAGGGATGGCCCGCAGGCGTCGGCGCTGATTATTCCTGAAGCCCCGAGCAATCCAGTTCCAGCAATTCACTATGCCGGTGGCGGGCTGGCTCGGTTACGCCACCGCGCGGTGGCACAACTGACACCCGAGAGTCCTCCGCGGGCGCGGTTCTGGTCGACTGCCGCTCATCGGCCAGGAAGCTCTTGAGCGCGTCGGCCATCCGCAGTCTGTTCAGCGCCAGCGAAGCATCGACGTGCGCCCGGGCCGCCGCCCGGTCGCCGCTTGCCAGCGAACGCAGCGCTTGCTCGAGGCGGCAGCGGCCCTGCACCAGCGCCTGCCGCGCCAGCGAGAAATCACAGCCACAACGCGGACAGACGGCATTCTCGGCCAGGCGCGCGCGACAAGCCTGACAGCGGTCGAGAACTTCAGGCATCGAGGTAGTAGAGCAGATCGGCAAGCGCGTCCATCGCCGACTTGAGTTCGCCTTCGCTGCCGGCCAGGAGATCCTTGACGGCCTCGATGCCATTCACCAAATCTTCCGCGTCTTCGGCACCCGCGCTGGCCAACAGGCGTTCGGCTTTCTCGATCAGCGCACTCGCCTCGATGCGCAGGCGCCGGCCGTCGACGCCATCGCCAGACCCACCGCCTTCTGCGCCGGCGCGCTCTGGCCCCGCGTCCTGATCGTCAAACAGTTCGTCGATGCGCTCGCGGGCAGCGAGCAACTTGTCGCCGGCAAAACGGCCGATGGCGTTGTCGATGGTGATCGAGTGCACCAGACCGCTTTCCTTCTCGCGCGAAGTCACCTGCAGAATGCCGTTCACGTCGAGCGAAAAGGTGGTGATCAGCGGGTTGCCTGCGGGGGCATCGCGTAATCCGGCGATGGTGAAGCGCCCGATCTCGATGTTGTTCAGCGCGTCCGGGTCTTCCCCCTGATAGACATTGACATCTACCCTGGACTGGCCGTCGTAAACGGTACAGAAAGCTTCGCTACGGGAAACGGGAATCGGCGTGTTCTTGCGGATCAGCGGCACAAAGCAATACGGATAGATGTCACCGTTGAACGAACCCATGGCGCTGGTCCCGAAGGTATAGGGCGTGACGTCGACGAGCACCGTCGGCGCCTGCCCGCCGGCGATTACCGCTGCCTGGATGGCCGCGCCCATGGCCACGCAAAGGTCGGGATCGACGTCCGCACGCGGCTGCAGCCCGAGCTCCTGCTCTAGTCGCCGCTGCACCAGCGGCGTTCGCGTCGCGCCGCCGACGAGCAGGATTTCGTTGATCGCGCTGACCGTCAGACCGGCGCCACTCAACGCCACGTGCACCGCCTCTATCGTTTCGGCAACAAATGGTTCGATCATCTCCTCGTATTCATCGCGCGCGATCTCAAGCGAGAGGTGCACCGGCACACCGTCCTTTTCGGCCAGAAACTCCTCGGACAAGGTCGCGTAGGGCTGGTCCGACAGCGTGATCTTGGCCGCTTCAGCGGCGCGCTGCAGGCGAGCCATGGCCACCGCGTTGTCGCGGACATCGATGTCGTGCTTGGTTTGCAGGTGCGCCACGGCAAAGGCGACGAGTTGCAGGTCGAAATCGTCGCCGCCCAGGTGATTGTTGCCGTGACTGGCGAGCACCTCGACGACGGCGCTTTCCAGATTGACCACCGAGACGTCGAAAGTGCCACCGCCAAGGTCATAGACCAGCGCCTTGTGCGCGCCGTGGTGGCAGCTTTCGTAAGCCAGCGCGGCAGCGGTCGGTTCGTTGATGATCCGCATCACCTCGAGGCCGGCAATCTCGCCGGCCTCGCGCGTCGCCTGCCGCTGCGCGTCGGAGAAATACGCCGGCACGGTAATCACCGCTTTGCTCACCGTCGCGCCGATATGCGCCTCGGCAATCTCGCGCAGCCGGCGCAGGATCATCGCCGAAATCTCCTGCGGGCTGTAGTCCTTGCCGGCCATGTGCACCGCCGTGAACTCGCCCATCCGGCGCTTGATCGAGCGCACACTGCGCTCGGGATGCAGAACGTACTGGTTACGCGCCGCTTCGCCGATCAGCAGGCTGCCGTCGTCGGCGACGCCGACGACCGAAGGGAGAATACGGATACCAGGCGCCACCTCGATGACCTCGACGCGCCCGTCACGGACGATTGCCACCTCGGAGTTGGTGGTCCCGAGATCGATGCCGATGATCGTTTCTATCATGTTCTGTTCGCTTTCTTGCTGACTATGACTTCGGCGATACGCAACAGCTCGCCGTCTTGGAAAAATCCGCGCTGGACCTCGCGCAGAACGGTGCCGTCGGCTGCCGCCGCGGCTTCGACACCGAGCACCCGCATGCGCTCGGGATCGATGGCTTCGCCGACCACCCGCATCGGTCGGACGCGATGGCCGGCGAGCAACTCGTCGAGGCGTTGCAGCGTGAGCCGTTGTCCCTCGGCCAGGCTCGCGGCAAGACGCGTCGGGCCAGGAAAGACGCGCGCCAGCAGCGACGGTGGCGGCCGCTGCGCGGCGTCGACGCCACTTTGCAGGCGGTCGCGCAGGTCGAGCAGCGCCAGCAGAAACTGTCGTTCGGTCTGGCGCTGCGCTGCCGCCGCTTGCTCGCGGGCGCGCTCGAGCTCGTGTTGCAGCCGCTCGCTGTGCGCGCGCAGGTCGCCGCCAAAGCATCGCAACTCGTCGAGCGTATTCTTGAACTGCCGCGATTGCAGACGCAGCTCGTTCTTGAGCACCGCCATCTCGCCGAGCAGCGTCGCCAGGTCGACCGCCGGCCGGTCGCCGTCGAACGTTTCGCCGCCTGCTTCATCGGCCGACACGTCATCTGCAGCAGCCAGCCGTGCGAGCTGGTCGAGACACGCGCGGAACTCGTCGACCAGACGCTCTTTATCGTCGGCAGAAAACGCGTTCGGGACTGGCGACGGTGCCATCATTGGCGTCATTTCGCCCCCAGAACGCGCAGCAAACGCCGCTCGCTGGGCAGCTGCGGAACGAAATCACTGCTGATGACGCTCAGCACGTCATCGACAGTCGGCGGCGAACAGTCGAAGAGCTGGTGCGCGAGGCGTCGGCGCTGATCCGAAATCGCTTCGTAGGCCGCACGAACGCTTTCGAAACGCGCGCGGTCGCGTTCGGGCGGCGATTCGCGGACCGCCGTCAGATAAGCGCTGCGAATCGTCTCATCGCTGGCACCGACTTCGACGCCAAGGACGCGGTAGGGGTCAATCATCGAACAGATCTTTCTGCCGGTCGTCGTGGACCGGCGGCACGGGCGGTTTTGGCGGCTGGCGAGGACGCGGCGCCGGTGGCGGCAAGGCGTCCAGCGGAGCCGCGCCGAGCGACTGCTCCATACTCTCGACGACGGCGTCGATCAACAAGCGCGCCAGTCTCTTGCGGTTACCGCCAGCGGCGCGCGCAAATTGCCGGAACTCGCCGTCGGAGAAGCCCTCGCGAAGCGTGCGGATCACTTCCTCTTCGCCGCCGACCTGAAGCATCATTTCCAGCGCCGTGCGCGGATTGCGCAGCGCCTCGCCAGAGTCGGTAAAGATGTCCTCGAGGCCGCCAAAACCACCAAAGTCGTCAGGCGCACCGCCGTCGAAGGTCGCCGGCGGGCTCAGTAGCTCGTGGATGCGCAGCGCGGTCCGTTGATCACCCGCGTCGAGTGCCTCGTCGTGGGCGCGCTCGAGAGCCCTTCCTTCACGATCGGAGATGACGAAACACGCCCGCGAACCATGCCTGGCGAAGGTCGTGAAATAGACGAAGATCGGCCGCGCCGGCCAGCGCTTCAAGCCGACGTCGGCAAACGCCTGCAGCAGGGAGCGCTCGTCGCGGCGCAGCAGCGCTTCGCAGATGGCAATCGCTTCGGCTTCGCTGAAGTCATTGGCCGCCGCGCGGCGTAGCGGCGCGCGCAGCGAGTCGAGCACCCGCGGCAGCAGCCGCGCGCCGTCTTCGTCGAGCGCGTTCAGTGCGTGCGCCACGGCGACGACTTCACGCGTCGTCGGTTTGCCCGACAGATCGATGCCGGCACGACGCAAGCTCGCCGGCGCCGGGCTATCGACGCGGACGCACTCCAGCAAGACGTGAAAAGCGGCCAGCAGATTGCCGCCGAGCTCAGCGAGTTCGCCGGCGGCGTCGCAGAGCAGCGCCGTCGCCGGCTGATCGTCGGCACTCAGGCCGCGCAACAGCTTGACGACGCTGCGCTCGCTCGCGGAAGTGAGCCACTGCGCGGCGAGATCGAGTTCCTTGGCGGCGGCATCGCGTCGGCGCGCGCGGATCTGTTTGCGCGCGTGTGAAAGATGCGCCTGCCCGATCAGCGCGCGCACCCGCGAATTGATCGGGTCGAGTTCGAGCACGCGCTTGGCCAGGCCCACCGCTTTCTTGAAGGCATTGCCGGCCAGCGCGACCTCGACGGCCTCGAGAAGAACCGCCGCATCGTTGGCAAAACGTTCCAGCGCGCGCTCGACAATTGCCCTTGCCGCCTTGAGCTCGCGCGTCTGGCGGTAAATCCTGCTCAGCTTCAGGTAGGTCGCCACGTCGTCGGGGTCGAGCGCCAGACTGCGATAAAGCCAGGAAACGCACTCTTCGTCGCCACTGGCAAGGTCGCCGTCGCCGACGATCAGTTCAAACAGATGACGCAGGACCAGCGCCGCCGGCAGCGGCGGCAGTAAATCGGCGGCACGCAGCCACTGCGCCTCGGCACGTCGCAGATCGTTGTGAAGTTCGGCGGCCAGCGCCGCGCTGCACACGCGCGCGCCCTCGTCCAGCGCCGCAAAAGCGCCATGGTATGCGGCGATGCGTGCGTCGGCGTACGGCAACAGCCGTAGGCAAAGAGTCGCCGCCGGCGCCGACAAGCCGCCCTTGCGCCGCAGCAGCAGTTCGACGACCTTGGCCGGCGCCGGCAAGCTACCGAGCCTGGCCAGGTCGAAGAGCAGCGAACGACCATCTTCCGGGCAGCCCTTGAGATCGAGCAGCAATTGCCGCCCGTCTTCGTCGAGCGTGTGCAGGGCGGCGAGCCAACGACCATCGGGAACGATGGCGGCGCGAACGACTTTGGCGAGCGCTTCAAAAGGACCGCCAACGACCACCCGGGCGATCAGCTCGGCAGCCTGCGCCGGGTCACTGCCGAGCAGCGCCAGCGACTTCAGGAGGAAACGAAGGTCGCGATACGGCGAACGGAAAGGTATCGCGCGCAAATGCTCGTCGAGTTCGGCGTGATCACCCCGGCAGCAAGCGGCGATGGCCGCCAGGGCGTTCGCCCGATGGCGCAACAAGGGACTGTTGGCAGTGAGCAGCGCCAAGTCACTGTCGGGCGACGTCAACACCACCGCCGCCAAAGCCGTTTCCAGCTCGGCCGCCGCGGTCGCCGATAGTCCATCAGTGGTGCTCAGCAAGCGCAGCGCGGCGGCGTGTTCGCCGGCGCGCAGAAGCCAGTCGAGGTAGGGCCCTTCGAGGAGCGGCCGAGCGCACAGCGTGGCGCGATTGCGCCAGACCACCAGCGCCTCGGGAAACATCCCCTTGGCGGCCAGCTCTGCGGCGCGACCCGCATAGCTGTCGGCCAGGCCATCGAGCCACTCGCCGCGGCGCTCCTGCTTGAGCAGGGCTTTGTGGAGTTCTATCGCCTCGCGATAGTGAGCCGCGTCAAGCGCCTGTCTGGCGCGCACCTCGGGGGAAAGCGGGGCAGCGCCAGGCGCCGAGCGCGTAGCGGTCGTTCTTTTCTTGCTGGACATGTACGCAGGTCGGTGTGGAGCAAAGCAGACATTCTATCGGGAAAACGCGCCGGACTGTGCCGCGAGATGCTCTCGCAGATCGCTCCACTGTCCGTCGATCAGCCCCTCGATGGCCTTGAAGTTGGCCTTGTAAGCCATTTTCCGGCTGGCGCCGATCCAGTAGCCCAGATACAGATAAGGCAGGCCGTTGGCCGCGCACTGAGCGATCTGCCAGATGATGTTGTAGGTCCCGAAGCTGGCCGACTGCAGTTCGGGATCGTAGAAGGTGTAGACCGAAGACAGGCCGTCGTTGAGCACGTCCAGGATACTCACCATGCGCAGCACGCCGTCCTCGGTGAATTCGACCAGGCGGGTGTCCACGCGACTCTGCAACAGGAAATTCGCGTACTGGTCGTGGCTGTCCTGATCCATGCCGCCGCCAGCATGGCGGGCCGACTGGTAGCGCAGGTAGAGCTGATAGTGCTCGTCGCTGAAGCGCAGCGGCATTTCGCGCGCTTGCAGCGCGGCGTGCATGCCGACGCTACGGCGCTGGCTGCGGTTGGGCGCAAAAGCCTTGACCGGGATCCGCACCGGCACGCAGGCCTGGCAGTCGTCGCACTTCGGACGGTAGGTAAACAGGCCACTGCGTCGGAAGCCGCTGCGAACGAGTTCGCCGTAGACCTCGGTGCCAATCAGGTGGCTTGGTGCGGCGACCTGCGAACGCGCACGCTCGCCGGCCAGGTAGCTGCAGGCGTAGGGCGCCGTGGCGTAGAACTGCAGCAGCGAGAAGGGCAGCTCGGAGTCGTTGAGTCGCGCCATTGGCTAGGTCCAGGGTTGGCTGGCGCCGTCGATGGGCCAGCGGCCAGGCTGCCAGGCGACCGCGACCAGGACATGCAGGCGGTCGATGAAAACAGCGCGAGGAATCTCTCGCGCTCCCAGAGACGCCAGGTGCGGCGTACTCATCTGGCAATCTATCATGCCGTAGCCCTCGCCTTCAAGGAAGCGTGCGAGATGCGCCGCGGCGACCTTGGAGGCGTCGCTGACCCGCGAGAACATCGATTCGCCGTAGAACATGCGGCCGATGGCCAGGCCGTAGAGACCACCGACCAGCCGGCCATCAAGCCAGGTCTCCACCGAGTGGGCGAATCCCAGCTGCGCCAGCTGCCAGTAGGCACGCTGGATGTCGCCGACGATCCAGGTGCCGTCCTGGCCGGCGCGTGGCACTTCGGCGCAGGCCCGGACAACCGCCGGGAAATCACGGTCCAGCGTCACCTGCCAGCGGCCGGCGCGCAAGCAGCGGCGCAAGGAGCGCGAGATGCGGAATTCGGCTGGATCGAGGACCATGCGCGGGTCCGGACTCCACCAGAGGATTGGCTCGCCGTCCGAATACCAGGGGAAAATGCCGTGCTGGTAGGCATCGAGCAGCCGTTGCGGCGACAAGTCGCCGCCCGCACAGAGCAGGCCATTCGGCTCGAGCAGCGCGCTATCGAGCGCCGGGAAGCGTTCCTTGCCTTCGAGCCAGGGAATCATCGCTGGAACTGGATGGCCTGGCCGTTCGCCGGAAAAGCGCGGGTCGGCGTCTTGAAGGCGACGACATGGTCGACGTCGAGCCGGATACCGATTTTCTCGCCAAGCGCGTGATTGTGATGCGAGGGGACCAGCGACAGGACTTCGACACCGCTCTCGAGGCGCAGCGTATAGAGGATCTCGGCACCGCGAAAGGCCTTGTGCCGGACCTCGGCCAACAGCTCGCTGGCATCGTCGTGGATGATATCGTCGGGGCGCAGCAGCACTTCGACGCCACAACCGCGTCCGCAATCATCGCAACCCAGGCTGCATTCGAGCGGCAAACGCGACTCGAGGACGCCCAGTTCGACCTCGACGCGGCTGTCGTCAATCACCATGCCGGCGACGAAAACACCCTGGCCGACGAAATCGGCGACAAAACGGTTCGCCGGCTGATGGTACAAGCGGTACGGGCTATCCCATTGCTGGATGACTCCGGCGGCCATGACACCGACTTCGTCGGCCATGGCAAAGGCTTCGTTCTGATCGTGGGTGACCAGCACGGCGGTGATGTTCTGACTCTTCAGGATCTCGCGCACTTCCAGCGACAGGCGTTCGCGCAGACCGACGTCGAGGTTGGAGAAGGGTTCGTCGAGCAGCAGCAGCTGCGGCTGCGGCGCCAGAGCGCGCGCCAACGCGACGCGTTGTTGCTGGCCGCCCGACAGTTCGTGCGGATATTTGCCGCCCTGACCAGCGAGACCAACGGTGCTCAGCAAGTCGGCGACGCGTTGGCGCCGTTCGCCGGCGGCGAGCGCCGCCAGACCAAAACCGACGTTGGCGGCGACGCTGAGGTGCGGAAACAGGGCATAGTCCTGAAAAACCATGCCAATCTGTCTCTTTTCCGGCGGCACGCGCCAACCGGCGCGACTGACGCTCCGGCCGCCGACGCGAATCTCACCGGCGGCAATCTCCTCGAAACCGGCAATGCAGCGCAGCAGCGTCGTCTTGCCACAGCCGGATGGCCCAAGCAGGCAAGCGATGCTGCCCGTTGCGACGCGAAAGTCGACGCCATCGACGACGGTGTGCGATCCGTAACGCTGAACGATTCCTGCGAGTTCGAGGTGGGCCATCAATGCCTGGTCGTCGGGTGCTGCCATTGAAGAGATCGGCTGGCGCCTGCCGCGGCGGCGCGCACGCCGTCAAGCCGGGAAGATCGAACAAGGGTGCTTGTCAATTATAATTCTCATTTAGCCGATTGAACCATGACCCGCTCGCACCTCAATCCCCTGCTCCTGGTTGCCGCCGCCGTCGCCGCGCTGGTCAGCCTGCCGGTCGTCAGTGTTCTGGCGAACATCTTCAGCGGCGGTACCGGCGCGACCTGGTCGCATCTGGCGGCGACGGTCCTGCCGGAATACGTCGCCAATACTCTGGTACTGTGCCTGAGCGTCGGTCTCGGAGTGATCGTCGTCGGCGTCGCCACGGCGTGGCTGACGAGCATGCACGATTTTCCCGGACGACGCTTCTTCGAGTGGGCGCTGGTCTTGCCACTGGCGATGCCGGCTTACGTCCTGGCCTATGTCTACACCGACTTTCTGCAGTTCGTCGGCCCGCTGCAGAGCTTGCTGCGCGAGTCCTTTGGCTGGAGCAAGGGCGACTACTGGTTTCCGGAAGTGCGCAGCCTCGGCGGTGCGGTGAGCATGTTCATCTTCGTCCTCTATCCGTACGTTTACCTACTGACCCGCACGGCTTTCCTGGAGCGTGCCAGCGGCATGCTGGAAGCGTCGCGAACGCTCGGTCTCGGACCCTGGCGCAGCTTCTTCCGCGTCTCGCTGCCGCTGGCCCGGCCAGCCGTCGCGGCCGGTACCGCGCTGGCGCTGATGGAGACACTCGCCGATTACGGGACGGTTTCGTACTTCGCCGTACAGACCTTCACCACCGGCATCTACCGCGCCTGGTTCTCGCTTGGTGATCGCATCGCCGCCGCCCAGCTGGCCGCGGCGCTGCTGCTCTTCGTGATGCTCCTGCTGTTGATCGAGCGCAGCTCACGCAAGCGGTCGCGTTTTCATGACACCACCGGCCGCCACCGCCAGCGCACTGGCCAGCTCTTGCCGGGCTGGCGTGGCTGGCTGGCGAGCGCGCTCTGTGCGCTGCCGCTGAGCATTGGTTTCGTGCTGCCGGCCTACCTCTTGCTGCGGCTGGCACTGGCCGACGGGCAGGCGCGCTTTGGCGAGCATTTCTTCCAGATGGTCCGCAACAGCTTCCTGCTGGCCGGCCTGACGGCGACCATTGCCGTCGCCCTGGCGGTCCTGCTCGCCTATGGCGCGCGCTTGTCGAAAGGGCTACCGGCGCGAGCGCTGAACCGCCTGGTCGGTCTCGGTTACGCGGTCCCCGGTTCGGTGATCGCCGTTGGCGTCCTGATTCCGGTCAGCCGCCTCGATATCTGGCTGGCCGATCAATGGCAGGCGTTCTTTGGTGTCAACCCGGGCCTGCTGATCACCGGCGGCATCGCCGCGCTGGTCTATGCCTATCTGGTACGCTTCCTGGCCGTCGCCTTGCAGGCGGTGAGCACCAGCCTGGCCAAGGTCACGCCAAACATGGACGATGCGGCGCGTAGCCTGGGCCTCGGGCAAGCCGCGACGCTACGCCGGGTGCACCTGCCGATCGTTCGCAGCAGCTTGTTTACCGCCGGCCTGCTGGTTTTCGTGGACGTGATGAAGGAATTACCGGCGACGCTGGTGATGCGCCCTTTCGACTTCGACACGCTGGCGACGCAGGCCTATACGCTTGCTTCGGACGAACGGCTAGGCGAAGCGGCCAGCGCGTCGCTGGCCATCGTCGTCGTCGGACTGCTGCCGCTGATCGCCTTGTCGCAGCAGATTTCGCGGCGGCGCCGCTGACGACGGCGCGCTGATCAGCGGTAGCCGACCTGGTCGAAAATGATCTGCGCCTTGGCGCGATACATCGCCAGTGAAGCCACCGGCAGCTGGTCGGCCTTGAACTTGCCGAGCGCCGTCAGCGCCGGATTGTCGATCTTGATCCCGGCGACCACCGGCCACTCGTTGTTGCCGTCGGCAAAATAGCGCTGCGCCTGGTCGCTGGCCAGATACTCGAGGAACTTGAGCGCCGCGTCCTTGTGCGGCGCGTGCTTGAGAACGCCGCCACCCGAGACGTTGATGTGGGCGCCGTAACTTTGCTGATCGGGCCAGACGATGCCGATCTTGTCGATCGCCTGGCGGTCTTCGGGCTTGTCCGAACGCATCAGGCGCGCCAGATAGTAGGTATTGGCCACCGCAACCGCACATTCACCGGCGGCAACGGCGCGAATCTGATCGGTGTCGCCGCCCTTTGGCGTGCGCGCAAAGTTGGCCACGACGCCCTTCGCCCATTGCTCGGCCCTGGCCTCGCCCTGGTGAGCGATGATTGAAGCCATCAGCGACAGGTTGTAGGGATGCGAGCCCGAGCGCGAGCAGATCTTCCCTTGCAGTCGCGGATTGGCCAGATCGTCGTAGGTCTGCACGTCGTCGGCCTTGACGACACCCTTCGCGTAAATGATGACGCGCGCGCGCGTCGAGAAAGAGAACCAGTCGCTGGTTCGCAAGTTCGCCGGAATGCGCTTTTCGAGAAGCGCCGAAGTGACCGGGGCAAAAAGCCCCAGCTCGTGCGCCGCCGACAGGCGCGCGGCGTCGACGGTCAGCAGGACATCGGCCGGGCTGTACGCGCCCTCGTTCCGGATCCGCTCGAGCAGCTCGTCTTCCTTGCCCTCGATGCGCTTGATCTTGATGCCGGTGTGCTTCGTGAAGCCTTCGTAGAGCGCTTCGTCGGTCTGGTAGTGGCGAGCCGAATAGAGATTCAGGACCTGCTCCTCGGCCTGTAGATTGGTCACTGAAACAGCCCCGAGAGCGAGCATCGCGAGGGTCAATAAGGAGCGTGAAAAGAGCGCCTTCATGGTCATGCCTCCGGTTTGTCAAATGAGAATAACTATCGTTAAGGACAAATCATAGCAAGCGCTCATACCCATGTAAATGCGAATCGTTCTTGACGAGAGGCAAAAAAAAACGACGCGCCGCGTCGTTTTCAGATACTGCCGGGAGCTATTTCGGCGCTGTGCTCAGCGCGCCAGCAAGCGGCGGGCGCCGTTGTAGCGACTGATCCAGTAACTCTGCCGCATATCGTCGATACGAACTTCGGCGCCGGTGCGCGGCGCGTGCATGAAGCGGTTGTCGCCCAGATAGATCCCGACATGCGAAAAAGTTCGGCGCATGGTGTTGAAGAAAACGAGGTCACCGGCCTTCAGTTCGTTGACGGCGACGACCGCACCGACCTCGCTCTGCTCCCTGGCTGTGCGCGGCAGCAACACGCCGATCGCATCCTTGAATACCAGCTGCACAAAACCACTGCAGTCGAGGCCGGAATCCGGATCGGTACCGCCGCGGCGATAGTTGATACCGATCAGTTCGAGGCCCTTGAGGATCAGATCCTGCGCGTTGTTGCTATAACGTGCGAAGAGCGAAGGGCTGTCGATCGGCCCTTCCTGCTCATCGGCGTGGGCCAGACCAACACCTGAGAGCGCAATCAGGGCAGCCGCGAGAAGTGATACGAGGGAGTGTTTTCTAGACATGGAGACGGAATTTATGTGAAAAATGTCACACTGTAAACCCCGAAGGCGCCTAACGGTGTTCAAGAAACGGTCTCAAGACAAGACCGCAAGCCCCTAAATTAACGGCGGTACCCGACGTAAAAGCGGCTTCGCGCCAGGGCTGTAGGGCCGCTGCAATGACAGGAACAAACGCGGTATATTTGCTGTCCTGCGCCTCCGGGCATCAAAAATCGTGATCCCGAACGCCAACAATTAGCGCCGCTCACAACTTTTTTTGCAGCCGGGACCCACCGGCTTTGTGTTTATAATCTTCGGCTGTTCATGGCACCGCAGCGTCTCCTGCTGCCGACGCTGCCATCGTCATCGCAAAAGGAGCATGCATGGGTCCGTTCAAGGCGTATCTGATTGATCAAGACGAAGGCCAGACGCGCGCTGACTTCGTCAGCATGGACCCGTCGCAACTCGACACCGGCGAGCTGACGATCAAGGTCGCTTACTCCAGCGTCAACTTCAAGGATGCCCTGGCGGCCAGCGGCGCGGGCCGCATCATCCGTCGTTTCCCATGTGTCGGAGGTGTCGATCTGTCGGGAACCGTCGCAGCCAGCAGCGACCCCCGCTTCCAGGCGGGTGACGCGGTGATCGCCACCAGCTTCGACATCGGCGTCGCGCACCACGGTGGCTACGCCGAATACGCCAGGATACCGGCCGAATGGGTCATCCCCCTGCCCGCCGGCCTGTCGCTGTACGAAGCGATGGCCATCGGCACGGCGGGTTTTACCGCCGCGCTGGCCGTCGTCCGGATGGAGGAGAACGGTCTCGAGCCGAGCAAAGGTCCGCTGATCGTCACCGGTGCCAGCGGTGGCGTCGGCAGTCTGGCGATCGATATGCTGGCCAGACGTGGCTATCAGGTCAGCGCGCTGACCGGCAAGGAAAGCGAAACCGATTACCTGCTGGGACTCGGTGCAGCGCAGGTGCTCTTGCGGTCGTCGCTCGATCTGTCGCGCATCCGGCCGCTCGACAAGACGCTCTGGGCCGGCGCCGTCGACAACCTTGGCGGGGACGTGCTGGCGTGGATCGCCAGCACCATGAAGCAGGGTGGAACGATCGCCAGCATCGGCCTGGCGGCCAGCGCCTCGCTCAACACCACGGTAATGCCCTTCATCCTGCGCGGCGCCTGCCTGCTCGGCATCGATTCAGGCTACATTGGCGAACCCTACCGCAGCGGCATCTGGCAACGGCTGGCGAGCGACCTGCGTCCGCAACATCTGCAGACGATGACCCGCTGCATCGCCTTCGACGACTTGCCGGGAGTCTTTGACGACTATCTCCAGGGTAGAGCGCACGGCCGGGTGGTGGTCGCCATTGCCGCGGCCTGAGTCAGCTCGCGGCTGACCGGGACGGCGAGACTCGATGGACGACGCGCCGCAGCGGCCTCGCATCCTGATTGCCGATGAATCGCGAAGCACGCGCGCGGCGATCATCGAGCGCATTCGCGAAAACTACGATTTTCGTGAAGAAGTCAATGCCGAAGGCGCCTGGCAGGCGCTGGTCATCGACCATTCGATCCAGCTGCTGATCTGTCCCTTGTCGATGTCGATGCCGCTGCTCGACAGTGACGCCCTGCTGCCGCGGGTGCGCTCGTCGCGGCTGGCGCGCCTGCGGCAGATGCCGGTGCTGATGATCGCCGACGACGACAAGGATAGCCAGCCAGCCAGGGAACGCGCCCGGGTGCTTGGCGCCAGCGACTTCATCGGCAGCGGCATTGCGGCCAGCGAACTCCTGACGCGCATCGATTCGCTGCTGCAACTGGCGAAGGCGCAGAACGAGCTGCGCGACAACCCGGAGCGTGACTCCCTGCACCCCGACACCGGCCTGCCGACGCGCCAGCGCCTCGAAGTGCAGGCGGCGCAGGCGATCTCGTATGCGCTACGGCACGACGCTCCGGTGAGCATCCTGGTGATGGGCTTCGACCGCTTCGACGCACTGCGCGAGGAACACGGCGACGATCTGGCGAAACAATTGCACCAGCGCTTTGCGACCATGCTCGGCAACAAGGTGCGCCAGGAAGACAGCCTCTGTCATTATTCCGGCAACGATCTGGCGGTGGTCTCGCCGGGAACGCCCTACCCGGCTTGCGAGTCCTTCGCCAACCGCCTGCGCGAGGCTTTCGCCGTCGCCAATATCGCCGTACGCGGGCAACGCCTGAATCTCTCGGTCAGCGTCGGGGTAGCAAACACGCCGGTAGATCAGTTAAGCTCCGCAGCGTCCCTGCTCGGACTCGCCGCGGAACGTCTGATGGCCGCGCAGCGCGCTGGCGGCAACCGCGTCGTGGCCTGTGGCGCCAAACCGGCGAAGGAAGTGCCGACGCCGCGGCTCAGCCACGCCATCGACCTGATCAAGGCCGGACACGAGAGCGCGGTTATCCCGCACCTCGGCAAGCTCGGCAAGGAAATACTGCCCTTTCTCGAGTTGCTGGAAAGGGAGTTGAAGTTGGGTCTGCCTTTGGCAGAAATCCGAAAAAGGACGCTTGACCGGGAGCACTAGAACCAAGACACTCGGCAGGCGTTGTTTCCACTGGTACAGCCAGGCTTATATTTTGGAAGAGGGAGTTTCATGACGACAATCAAAGAGTTTCACAAGCAATCAATCGACAATCCAGACGCCTTCTGGAGTGAAGAGGCCAAAGTCATCGACTGGCACAAGCCGTTCACCCAGACCCTCGATTTTTCACGCCCGCCGTTCGCCAAATGGTTTGTTGGCGGCGAAACCAACCTTTGCTACAACGCTGTCGACCGGCACGCCGCCAAGCGCCCGAATGACCGCGCACTGGTCTTCATCTCGACCGAGACCGACCAGGAAGTCGTCTACACCTTCGCCGAACTGAAGACGGAAGTGGTGCGCATGGCAGCGGTCATGCAAAACCTCGGCGTCAGCAAGGGCGACCGCGTCCTGCTGTACATGCCGATGGTTGCCGAAGCCGCTTTCGCGATGCTCGCCTGCGCGCGCATCGGCGCCATCCACTCGGTGGTCTTCGGTGGCTTCGCCTCCGGATCGCTGGCCACCCGCATCGACGACGCGACGCCGAACCTGATCGTCTCGTCCGATGCCGGCATGCGCGGTGGCAAGGCAGTCCCCTACAAGGATCTGCTCGACGAAGCAATTTCTCTGGCGCAGCACAAGCCGGCGAAAGTCCTGATGGTCGATCGCGGCATCGACAAGGGCTTCAACAAGGTCGATGGCCGTGACGTTGATTACGCGAGCGAACGCGCCAAGGTCATGGACGTTGACGTGCCGGTGGTCTGGCTGGAATCGTCCGAGCCGTCCTACATCCTGTACACCTCCGGCACCACCGGCAAGCCGAAGGGCGTGCAGCGCGACACCGGCGGCTACGCCGTCGCACTCGCCGCGTCGATCAAGAACATCTTCTGCGGCGAGGCCGGCGAGACCTTCTTTGCTACTTCCGACATCGGCTGGGTCGTCGGCCACTCCTACATTGTCTACGGGCCGCTGCTCGCCGGCATGGCGACGATCATGTACGAAGGCACGCCGCTTCGCCCCGATCCCGGCATCTGGTGGCAGATCGTCGAGAAGTACAAGGTCAGCGTCATGTTCTCGGCACCGACCGCGGCGCGCGTGCTCAAGAAGCACGACACCGAGTACATGCACAAGTACGACCTGTCCAGCCTCAAGCACCTGTTCCTGGCCGGCGAGCCGCTCGACCAGCCGACGCACGAATGGCTGATGGGCGAACTCGGCCTGCCGGTGATCGACAACTACTGGCAGACCGAAAGCGGCTGGCCGATGCTGTCGGCGATGCCCGGTGTCGAGAAGACCGAAATCCGCTTCGGTACGCCGAGCTTCCCGGTCTATGGCTACAACCTCAAGATCTTCCGCGAAGACGGCACGATCTGCGATCCCGATGAAAAAGGCATCGTCGGCATCCTGCCGCCGCTGCCGCCAGGCTGCCTGTCGACGGTCTGGGGCGACGACGACCGCTTTGTGTCGACCTACTTCTCGCTTTTCCGCGAACCGCAGGTGTACTCGTCGTTCGACTGGGGCATCGCCGACAAGGAAGGCTATCACTACATCCTCGGCCGCACCGACGACGTGATCAACGTTGCCGGTCACCGTCTCGGCACGCGCGAGATCGAAGAGGCGATCCAGGGCCACCCAGCAATCGCCGAAGTCGCCGTTGTCGGCGTCGCCGACAAACTCAAGGGTCAGATGCCGATGGCTTTTGCGGTGGTCAAGAGCGCCGACAGCATCGCCACGCCGGAACTCGTCGCAGCGCTCGAGAAGGCGGTGATGAAGCAAGTCGACGCCAGCCTCGGCGCGATCGCTCGCCCAAGCCGCGTGCACTTCCTCAGCGTCTTGCCGAAAACGCGTTCGGGCAAGCTGCTGCGGCGGACGATTCAGGCGCTCGCCGAAGGTCGCGATCCGGGCGACCTGACGACCATCGAAGATCCCAAGGCGCTCGAGCAGTTGCAGAAAGCCCTTAGCGGCCAGGCGTAAGCCAGGACGTTGTCGCTTGCCTGCCGCCGGTATCGGCGGCAGGCTTTTTTTTGCGCCAAAGCCTGAACGTTTTGCTACCATCGTCCGACCACAGGCAAACGTCCGCCACTTCTTGAGCGCCACCGAAAGCCATGAACGTTCACTACGACATCACCCACACCACCTGCTACCGCTACAGCTCGCCGGTGACTTTTGGCGAGCACCGGGTCATGTTTCGTCCACGCGACAGCCACGACCAGCGCGTCCTGGCGACCGACCTGCAGGTCAGCCCTGAAGCCGTGGTACGCATGATCCAGGACCCGCACTCCAACTCGGTCGCGCTGGTGACGCCGCTCGGCGCAGCAAAGGAACTGAAGATCGTCTGCTCATTCACCATCGAACAGGCGCGCAGCGCCTACCCGGAGTTGCAGCTTTCGCCGAGCGCCTTGATCTTTCCCTTCGCTTATTCCGTCGAAGAGCGCTTTGACCTCGAGCACTACATGCGCCCGCACCACGACGACCCGGAAGGCGTGCTGACGCACTGGGCTCGCCAGTTCATGCGCACCGACGGGCCGACCGGCACGCGCACCCTGTTGTTGAACATGAACCAGTTCATTCGCGACCGTTTTGGCTACGCCGAGCGCGAACAGGAAGGCACGCAAACGCCACTGCAGACGCTGAACCTGGGCACCGGCAGTTGCCGCGACTTCGCGCTGCTGATGATGGAGGCGATACGCCGCCTGGGCATCGCCGCTCGCTTCGTTTCCGGCTACCTGTACGACCAGGCGCTGGATACCGGCAACGATAGCGACACGAATAGCGACCAGGACAACGCTACCGTCGGCGCCGGCACGACGCACGCCTGGCTACAAGCCTACTTGCCGGGTGCCGGCTGGGTGACCTTCGACCCGACCAACAACCTGCTCGGCGGCGGCGATCAGCTGATCCGCGTCGGCGTTGCCCGCGACCCCAGCCAGGCGTCGCCGCTCTCGGGTAACTGGTTCGGCCCGGCCAACGCCTACCTGGGAATGACCGCCACCGTGCAGGTGCGGCGCGTGCGGCCTGGCGCCTGAGGCACTACCGCTGCCAGAATCGCCGCTCGCCCGGCCAACGCTCATGACTTGCCGAGGCAGCCCGAATCAGCAAAGTCATCACTGCTTCGCTCGATTTGCAGTGCGCATTCCGGCTTGCCCGCCGGAATCGTTCGGCGGGCAGGGAGCATGCGCCCTGAATTGCCCGTCGCCACTACCCTTCTCGCCCTGCGGGAGAAGGGAGATTCTTGAGTCGCTGACGCGACTTTCACGGTAGGACAGAGAGCCATGATCGCCACCATCAAGGAATTCTTCGAGCAGTTCATCGAGCCCGGTACGCGGCCAAGCGATGCCGGTAGCGAACAAGCCCTGCGCGTCGCGACGGCGGCGCTGTTGCTGGAAATGGTGCGCATGGACAACCGCATCGTCGATGAAGAACGCGCCGCCGTCGCCACCGCTCTGCGCCAGCAGTTCGGCCTGGACACCGGCCAGCTCGAGACCTTGATCGCCCTGGCCGAGCAGGAAGCACGCCAGGCCAGCGGCTACTACCAGTTCACCTCGCTGATCAACCAGACTTGCGACCGGGCGCAGAAGATCGTCATCATCGAAAATCTGTGGCAGGTCGCGCTCGCCGACGGCCACCTCGACGTCCACGAGTCGCACCTGCTGCGCAAGATCGCCAACCTGCTGTATATCGGCCATGCCGACTACATCGCTGCCAAACAGCGCGCACGCGCTGCCACGGGCGTCCCGCCAGTCATGTAGTCGCTGCGGCGACCAGGCAAGACCGCCAGGCCAGCCAGCGGGGCCCGCGGCGCAGGTGGCGACTACCCGTCAGGCCAGGGAACTATCATGCTCCTGTTTTTCTTCCTGCTGTTGATGCTGGCCCTGGCCTGGGGAGTGGCCGACCACCTTCAGAGTCTGCTGGCCAGGACGCCACCGCCGCCAGCCGCGCCGCGCCAGCTCGAAGCGCCGGCCGCCGCTGCGCCGGCGACGCTGCCGACGGTGCTCGCACCGGCTGCCGAAGCGGCTGGTGCCGATGCCGCGCCGACCACCGACGACGCCGGCGGCAAACCCTGATCGCCTGATAGCCGCTTGACCCCGACACCGAGGGCCTTGCCGCTGGCGGCGCGTGCCGCTCGCCGGTGCTGTCGCTGCGGCCTCGGCCGGCGTGCGCCAGCGCGGTGATTGACGGCGGCTGCAGGCGCTCCCTATACTGCCGGCCGATTTGGCGAATTTCGTGCGGCGCGCCAGCAGTTACGCGCGCTGCGACCCGGTCCGGGCACCCTCCCCGGGCCTTGCAGCAATTGAGGAGTACCTGATGCGCCGAACCAGAATCGTGGCCACTATCGGCCCCGCCACCGCCACCTCGAGCAGCCTGCGGCAGCTTCTGGCGGCCGGCGTCGACGTCGTCCGACTCAACGCCGCACACTCGGACATGGCGACGCACGCCAACAACGCGCGTCTGGTACGCGAGGTGGCCAGCGACCTCGGTCGCAACGTCGGCGTGCTGGTCGACATGCCCGGCCCGAAGATCCGTAGCGGCGTCGTCGCCGGTGACGAGGTCGAACTCGAGAGCGGCCAGGAGTTTGTCCTGAGCGGCAACGAAGACGGCGTCGGCGATTCCCAGCACGTCGCCACGACCTTGCCCGACCTGGCGCAGTGGGCGCGCCGCGGCGACGAGGTCTACCTGGCCGACGGCGCGATCGTCCTGCGCGTCCTCGAAGCCATTGGCCAGGACGTGCGCACCGAAGTCGTGCGCGGCGGCACGCTGCGCTCGCGCAAGGGCATGCACGTGCCGCGTGCCGAAGCGCACGTCGAGCCGTTCACGGCGCGCGACGCGCTGGCGCTGGAAATGGCCATCGCCATCAAGGCCGACTTCCTTGGGCTGTCGTTCGTGCGCCGAGCCGAAGACGTCGAACGCGTGCGCGCGCTGCTTCCCAAGCGCGGCATGCGACCAGCGCTGGTGCCCAAGATCGAAACCGCCGCCGCGGTCGACAACCTGGCCGGCATTATTGCCGCCGCCGACGCGATCATGGTTGCTCGCGGCGACCTCGGCATCCAGATGCCGGCGCGGCGCGTGCCCTTGCTGCAGAAGGAAATCATCCGCGCGTGCAACCTGGCCGGCATCCCGGTGATCACCGCGACGCAGATGCTCGAGTCGATGACGCGCTCGCCCTTACCGACGCGCGCCGAGGTCAACGACGTCGCCAACGCCGTCCTCGACGGCACCGACGCGCTGATGCTCTCGGAAGAGACCGCCGTTGGATTGTTCGCCAGCGAAACCGTCCGCATGATGAGCGAAGTCGCCGAAGCGGCCGAGGGCTGGCCGCAGGAGCGCGTCCGTCCGGCCGCCATTGCCGGCGCTGATGCCGACCGCGTGGCGTGGGCGGTGGCGCACGCGGCGGTGCAAGCGGCCGAGGACCTCGGCGTCGCGGCGATCCTTTGCCCGACGCGCAGCGGCAAGACCGCACACCGCGTCGCCGCCTTCCGGCCGAAGGTACCGATCGCCGGTATCTCGACGTCACCGCAGGTCCTTGGCAGCCTGGCGCTGGTGTGGGGCGTGCAGCCGCTGCTGGTCCCCGAGAACCGCGAAGAAGAACCGCTGCGACTGGCACTCGCCGTCGCGCGCAAAGCCGGTATCGTCCACGACGGCGATCTGGTAGCGGTCGTTTTCGGCGCCGCCGGGCCGCGTACCGGCAGCACCGACTGCGTGCGTATCGTCCGCGCCTGAGAGCCCGCCGACGCGGTCCCTGGCGCCCAGCCAGCGGCGGCCCTGCGGGCCGCCGCTGAAAGAACCGGCGCACCGCTAGTATCGTGTTGCACGCGGTATGGGAAATACGAGGCTGTGGAGCACGAGCACTTTCCTCGCCAGGCGGCGCAGCCGACGTGGCAACCCAGGGATCTTGCTCCTGGCGTCGGCGATGCGGCGGCGGTGAAGAAGTCAGAGGATGGCGCTGGATTGCCGCGTCGGCTTTGCCTCCTCGCAATGACGGCGTGGGGGCGTGCCGGCTACCCGTTGCCAGAAATCGCGGTGTGCGGCGACGCGCGCGTGGCGATCGACGCGGACTTCGAGCAGCGCCAGCGCTGCCGGGTGACGGTCGGCGCCGTCAGCCAGCCAGTCGACGAGAGGGCTCATTGGCCCGTGTGCGTGGGGGTGTGCATCGGCCGCAAATTATACGCAGCGCGGCACCCCGGAGCCTTTGCTGCCGATCAGGAAAACGCCGCAGCGGCGAGTCTCCGAGCCGCCGACCTGCCTGCGGCCGACGCCGGACAGCAGTTTCCAGGCGGCTGCCGCGTGCCAGGCGCTACACTGCGCGAATGTGTGGACGCTACGCCCTCGATGCCCCCCGCTCGCGCCTGTCGTGGCGCTTCGCGCTGGATGAAGGCGACGACGAAAACAAAGACAGCGAAGACGACAAACTCTTAGCCCGTTACAACATCGCGCCGATGTCCGACGTTCCGGTCATTCGCCAGTCGCCGGCAGGCCGGCGCGTCCTCCACCGGCTGCGCTGGGGCCTGCTGCCGCACTGGGCGACAGAGCCGGCGATCGGCGCCCGACTGATCAACGCGCGTGGCGAGTCGCTGGCTGCCAAGCCCGCTTTCCGCGACGCCTTCCGCCGCCGCCGTTGCCTGCTGCCGGCCAGCGGCTTCTACGAATGGCAGGCGCTCACCGCCACGACCGGCGCGGCGCGCAAGCAGCCCTTCTACATCTCCTTGGTCAGCGGCGAAACGATGGCCTTCGCGGGCCTCTGGGAGTCATGGACGGCGCCTGGCGGCGACGTCGTTCGCAGCTGCTGCATCGTCACTACCGCGGCCAACGAGCGGCTGCGCGCGGGTCCACGAGCGGATGCCGCTGATCCTTGCCGCCGAGCACTGGCAAGCCTGGCTGAGCGCGCCGGCGGCGCAGGTCGCGTCGCTGATCCGCCCGTATGCCGCAGCCGAATTGCAGCTCTGGCCGGTGAGTAGCCGCGTCGGCAAGACCAGCGAGGACGACCCGGCGCTGCTCGTCGCGCTGCCTGGCGACGAGCAGCGATGAAAACCTGCTACCGCGAGATCGCCGCGTACACCACCCGCGACGGCTCCGAAATCCGCGAGCTGATGCACCCCGGCGTCCATGGCAACCGCCAGCAGAGCCTCGCCGAGGCGATCGTTCAGCCCGGTCAGCAAACGCTCTGGCATCGCCACCGGCGTAGCGAGGAGCTGTACCACGTGACGCGCGGCGCCGGCGTGATGATGCTCGCCAGCGAGACGCTGTCGATCGCTGTGGGCGACACCGTTCTGATCCCACCGGGGACGGCGCATTGCGTCATCGCCACCGGCAGCGAGGCTCTGCACCTGCTCTGCTGCTGTAGCCCGGCGTACGACCACGACGATACCGAACTGCTCTGAACGCCAGTGATCGGCTGGCCATCAGCGCGCGTCGATCAGCGTCGCTGCCGCCGCGGGCTGCGGGTTTTGTTGCATAATCGGCGGCTTATCTGGACATGACACTTCCTTGATCCGCTTCGTAGACCACAACCGCTATCACTCGATGAAGGCGACCGGCAAACTGCCGTCGCCGAAGGGCGTCGCCTTTTCGATCATCAAGCTCCTGCAACGCGACGATTTCCGGGTAATCGAGCTGGTGCGGCTGGTCCAGTCCGACCCGGCGATCGCCGGCCGCCTGCTCAAGTTCGCCAACGCCGCCGCCTTTGGCCGGACGCGGCCGATCGTTTCGCTGCAACGCGCGATCGTCGCCCTCGGCTCGTTCAAGGTGCGCGATCTGGTCATCGGCCTGTCGGTGATGCACAGCAACAAGAGCGGTCAATGCGCGGCTTTCGATTATGGGGCGTTCTGGGGCCACTCGCTGGCCACCGGCATCGCTTGCCAGGAGCTCGCTCATTTTGCGCAGATTTCGACCGAAGACATCTTCACCATCGGACTGCTGAGCCGTGTCGGCGAACTGGCGATGGCCTCGCTGTACCCCGATGAATACGCCGACGTCTTGCGGGCGGTACAGGAAGGACACGAAGATCTGGTCGATCTCGAACGGCAGGCCTTCGACATGGACCACCGCCAGCTGGGGGCAACGATGCTCGCCGAATGGGGGCTGCCCGAGATGCTGATCCAGGCCGCTTACCATCACGAGCAAGCCGACGTCGCCGGCTTTCCGGACGGCTCGCGCCTGCAGACGCTCACTCAGTCGCTGAACTTCGCGCGCTCGCTGGCCGAGGTCTGCATGGCCGATGAAGAATCGCGCTGGAGCCTGCTGCCCAACCTGCTGACGCGGGCGGCGCGCCTGGGGATCAGCGGTGAAGTCCTCAACGACATCGTCGACCGGATGGCCCGCCGCTGGCGCGAGTGGGGAGCCCTGCTGCAGGTTCGCACGCAGGAAATACCGCCTTTCGCCGAGATCCTGGCGGCCAGCCCGCCGAGCTTGCGAGTCAGCCCCGCCGGTACCGAACAAAGCGGCAAGGGCGCGGCAGCGCACCTGCGGGTGCAGCTGCTCGGCATCCCGGCGGCCGAACTGCCGACCCTGCTGCAGCAGATCGAAAGCCTGGGACACCTGCCGGTACTACTCGACAACAGTCTCGACGGCATTAAACAGGCGCTGCACAAGCCGGCGCAGATCGTCATCGCCGACATGGCCATGCCCGGGCTGCAAGCGGCGATCTTCTGCCGCAGCCTGCGCCATACGCCCGCCGGCAAGGAGTGCTACGCGCTACTCCTGGCGTCGCCCGAAAGCGAGGGGCATATCCTCGAAGCGATCGACGCTGGCGCCGACGACGTGCTGGTCAAACCGCTGACCATGCAGACGCTGCGCGTCCGCCTCAACACGGCGACGCGCATGCTGCTCTTGCGCGAAGAGATCCAGCGCGAGCGCCGCGGCATCATGCGCTCGACCGACGAGTTCGCGGTGGCCCACAAGCGCCTGCTGCAGGACGCGCTGACCGATACCCTGACGCAGCTCCCGAACCGCCGCCACGGCCTCGACTTCCTGGCCTCCGAATGGGCTTTTGCGCAGGCCAACGCGCTGCCGATGGCCTGCCTGCTGCTCGACATCGACCACTTCAAGCGAATCAACGACAACTACGGCCACGCCGCCGGCGACGCCGTCCTGCGACAGCTGTCAGACCTGCTGAAACGCACCTCACGCGGCGAAGACCTGGTCTTTCGCTACGGCGGCGAAGAGTTCGCCGCCGTTCTGCCGAACGCCAACGCCCGCGCCGCCGTACAGATCGCCGAGCGCATTCGCGCGCTGGTCGAGAAGTACGACTTCGTCTGGAAAGGGCAATCGCTGCCGGTCACCGTCAGCATCGGCGTCGCCAACCTGGGCGGCGCCGCCAAGGACAGCCAGGCGCTGATCCGCGCCGCCGACGCGGCGCTCTACCAGGCCAAGAACAGCGGCCGCAACCGCATCGCCGTCGCCGGCTGAGCGAAAGCGCTCGGCGCTGGCGACCAAACGCCTGGCGCGCGCATCATTGCCAGGACGCGCAGCCGACGTCGCAATCCAGAGATCTTTCTCCTGGCCTGGGCCATGCGTCGGCCGTGAAGAAATCAGAGGGTGGCACTGGATTGCCGCGTCGGCTTTGCCTCCTGGCAATGACGGAATGGCTGCTGCCTGCCGCGCGTCGGCCGTGGCGCGCGCCGCGCAGGCACTGTGCGAGCATCTCGGTGATCCGGGCTTGCGGCGGCCAGGTCGACGGCATCGGGCGTTGGCGATTGCCGGGCGCGATCAAGGCACGAACGATAGGTGATCGGCGCCCGTTCCGCACGCAGCGACCTGAAGCCACGCCAACTCGCCGAGCGGCGGCTACTCACAGCTGATACTCCTCGCCGGGCCGGGCGCCGGCGATCGCCATGTCCACCGCTTTCCTGGTTAGCTGCGGCGCGAAGAGTTCGATGAAATCGTATTCGTAGCGACGGATGTGGTTGCCGCGGCGCAGGCCGATGCGGGTGGTGTTCGAGCCGAAGAGATGCTCGGCGGGCAGCGCTTGCAGGCCGGCGTCGCGGAGCGGGTCGAAGGCCATGCCGGCGATGATGCCGAGTCCCAGGCCGAGGCTGACGTAGGTCTTGATGACGTCGGCGTCGATCGCCGAGAGCACGACGTTGGGCGTCAGCTGCGCCAGCTCGAAAGCCTTGTTGATCCGCGAACGGCCGGCGAAAGCCGAGTCGTAGGTGATCAAGGGACAGCGCGCCAGCGCGGCCAGCGACAAGGGCTTCTCGCGAAGGATCGGGTGACCGTCGGGAGCGATCACGCAGTGCACCCACTGGTAGCACGGCAGCATCAGCAACTGCGGGTACTGATCGAGCGCCTCGGTGGCGATGGCGATGTCGGCCTCGCCTTGCAGCGCCCATTCGGCGATCTGCGTCGGATGCCCCTGGCGCAGCGACAGGCGCACCCGCGGATGGCGGTCGACGAAGTTCTTGACCACCGCCGGCAGAGCGTAGCGCGCCTGCGTATGCGTCGTGGCGATGATCAGGCTGCCCGAATCACCGCCGGCGTATTCCTCGCCGACGCGGCGGATGTTCTCGGCGTCGCGGAGGATGCGCTCGGCGATTTCGAGGACTTCGCGGCCAGGCTCGCTGACCGCCGTCAGGCGCTTGCCGCTGCGCTCGAAAACGCTGACGCCGAGCTCGTCTTCGAGCAGCTTGATCTGCTTGGAAATCCCCGGCTGCGAGGTGTAGAGCGCCGCTGCCGCGTCTGAAACGTTGAGACCTCGGCGCGCCACTTCGACAAGATAACGCAGTTGCTGTAGCTTCATTCGCGCTCCAAATCGCTATTGGTTATAAGAATCTAACTTAATATTCTTTTTCGATCAAATGCGCGACTGCTACCATGCGCGCTCCTTTTCGCTGTGGCACGTTTTCATGGACTGGATGTTCACTTTGTCGGGTTTCGTCGTCGGCGCCATCGTCGGTCTCACCGGCGTTGGTGGCGGCTCGCTGATGACACCGCTGCTGGTGCTGGTGTTCGGCATCCACCCGGCAACGGCGGTCGGCACCGACCTGCTCTACGCGGCGATCACCAAGGCCGGCGGCACCGTCGTGCATGGCCGCAAGGGGCACGTCGATTGGCGCATCACGCGTCTGCTGGCGACCGGCAGCATCCCGGCGGCGCTGCTGACGATCTGGGCGCTGTCGCTGCTGCCGAAGCAGAGCGCCGAGGTTTCGCACATCATGTCGGTCGCGCTGGGAATCGCTCTGCTGCTAACCGCGTGCTCGATCGTTTTTCGCCACAAGCTGCAGGACCACGCGCTGGCACACGCCGACGATAACGCGCACACGCAGCTGCGGGCGCCGCTCACCATCGCCGTCGGCGCGCTGCTCGGCGTCCTGGTGACCATTTCGTCGGTCGGCGCCGGCGCACTCGGCGTCGCCGTGCTCTTTTACCTCTACCCGCGGCTGCCAACGATCCGCATCATCGGCAGCGACCTGGCGCACGCGGTGCCCTTGACGCTGGTCGCCGGCATTGGCCACTGGCTGCTCGGCAGCGTAGACTGGTCGCTGCTCGGCAGCCTGCTGCTCGGCTCGCTACCCGGGATCTGGCTCGGCAGCCACGCCTCGGCGAAGATCCCCGACCGCATTCTGCGCCCGATCCTGGCGTGCATGCTGTTGTTGATCGGCGGCAAGCTGATCGTCCAGTAGCAGCAGCCCTACCCCAGCCAGAGCCTCATACATAACAGGAGCGACCCATGTATCGCTACGATAGCCTTGACCAACAACTGATCGACGAACGCGTCAGCCAGTATCGCGACCAGATGGCGCGCCATCTGGCCGGCGAACTGTCGGAGGACGAACTGCGTCCGCTGCGCCTGCAGAACGGCCTCTACATCCAGCGGCACGGCCCGATGCTGCGCATCGCCATTCCCTACGGCATGCTGTCGTCCAGGCAGCTGCGCAAGCTGGCCGAGATCTCGCAGCGCTACGACCGCTCGTTCGGGCACTTCACGACGCGCCAGAACATGCAGCTCAACTGGCCGCAGTTCGAAGAAACGCCGGCGATCCTCGGTGAACTGGCGAGCGTCGAGATGCACGCCGTGCAGACCTCGGGCAATTGCGTGCGCAACATCACCACCGACCACTTCGCCGGCATCGCGCCCGACGAGCTGGTCGACCCGCGTCCGTACTGCGAGCTGCTGCGGCAATGGTCGACCTTCCACCCGGAATTCGCTTTCCTGCCGCGCAAGTTCAAGATCGCCGTCAACGCGGCGGCGCAAGACCGGGCGGTGATCCGCGCGCACGACATCGGCCTCGACCTGGTCAGCGACGAGCGCGGCGAAATCGGCTTCCGCGTCTTCGTCGGTGGCGGCCTCGGTCGCACACCGATCCTCGGCAAGGTGGTTCGCGAGTTCCTGCCGCGCCGGCACGTGCTGTCGTACCTCGACGCCATCCTGCGCCTCTACAACCGCTACGGCCGCCGCGACAACATGTACAAGGCGCGCATCAAGATTCTCGTGCAGGCGCTCGGCAGCGAAGAATTCTCGCGCCAGGTCGAAGCCGAGTGGGCGCAGCTGCGCGACGGCGAGACGACGGTCACCGACGCCGAGTTCGCGCGCCTGGCCGAGCATTTCACGCCGCCGGCGTGGCAGGCGCTACCGGCTGAAGACCCGGCACACGCCGCCCGCCTGGCCAGCGACAAGGCTTTCGCCAACTGGGTCAAGCGCTGCGTGCACGCCCACAAGACGCCGGGCTACGCCGCCCTGACGCTGTCGCTGAAAGCCGCTGGCGCGCCTCCCGGCGACATTACCGAGCAGCAGATGATCGCCGTCGCCGACCTCGCCGACCGCTTCAGCTTCGGCGAGCTGCGCGTCAGCCACGAACAGAACGTCGTTCTCGCCGACGTCCGCCAGGGCGATTTGTACGAAGTCTGGCAGATCGCCCGCAGCCACCGCCTGGCGACGGCCAACGTCGGCCTGCTGACCGACATGATCTGCTGCCCGGGCGGCGACCTCTGCTCGCTGGCCAACGCCCGCTCGCTGCCGATCGCCGCGGCGGTGCACGACAAGTTCGACAACCTCGACTATCTGTACGACATCGGCGACATTTCGCTCAACATCTCGGGCTGCATGAACTCCTGTGGCCACCACCACGTCGCCAATATCGGCATCCTCGGCGTCGACAAGAACGACGAGGAGTGGTACCAGATCACCGTCGGCGGCCAGCAGGGTAACGCCGCGACGATCGGCAAGGTCATCGGCCCGTCGTTCTACGCGCAGGAAGTTCCCGAGGTCATCGAGGCGCTGATCGGCGTCTATCTCGAACAGCGGACGGCCAGCGAGCGCTTCATCGACACCTGGCTGCGGCTCGGCGCCGAGCCGTTCAAGACGCGCGCCTACGCTGGCCGCGACCGTCGTCGCAGCGCCAAGGTGGCGCCAACAGCAAAGGAAGTGGTCAATGCCTAAGATCATCAAGAACGAGCAGATCGTCGACGACGACTGGCAAGTTCTCACACTCGCCGAAGGCGAGACGCCGGCTTCGCTGACGCTACCTGCCGGACCGCTGCTGCTGCCGCTGGCGGTATGGCTGGCGCGCCGCGACGAGGTCGCCGGCACGCACCCGCAAGTCGGCGTCTGGCTCGACAGCGACGAGGGCCCGGAAGCGCTGGCCGCCGATATCGACCGTCTGACGGTGATCGGCGTCAATTTCCCGAAGTTCACCGACGGCCGCAGCTACTCCAGCGCCCGCCTGCTGCGCGAGCGTTATCGCTACACCGGCGAGATTCGCGCGCTCGGCGACGTCCTGCAGGACCAGCTGTTCTTCATGCGCCGCTGCGGCATCGACGCTTACGCGCTGCGCGCCGACAAGGATCTCGACCAGGCGCTGGCCGGCTTGCGCGTCTTCAGCGACAGCTACCAGGCGGCGGTCGACCAGCCGCAACCGGCTTTCCGGCGGCGCAACGCGCGGCCGGCGGCATGAGCGTGCACCTCAATATTGACGACCCGGCGCTGCGCAAGGAACTCGCCAGCAAGGTCGACGCCGCCCGCCGCTTGCTGCGCGAGATCGCCGACGACTTCTCGCCAGCGGCGCTGGCCAGCAGCCTCGGCGCCGAGGACATGGTGCTGACGCACCTGATCGTCAGCGAGAAGCTCGATATCGAGATCTTTTCGCTCGACACCGGTCGCCTGCCGCTCGAAACCTACGAGCTGATCGCCAAAATGAAGCACCACTACGGGCTGAATCTGCGCCTCTACTACCCGCGCCACGAGATCATCGAAGCGTGGACGCGCGAGCACGGCATCAACGCCTTCTACGAGTCGGTGGAACTGCGCAAGGGCTGCTGCTTCGCGCGCAAGGTCGAACCGCTGCAACGCGCGCTCGCCGGCCGCAAGGCGTGGATCACCGGCATGCGCGCGCAGCAATCGGCGACGCGCGACGCCCTGCCGCTGCGCGCTTTCGACGCCGATCACGGCGACGGCGGTCTCGAGAAATTCAACCCGCTGGCGGCGTGGAGCGAACGCGAAGTCTGGGCTTACCTGAAGCTCAACCAGGTGCCCTACAACGCGCTGCACGACAAGTTCTACCCGAGCATCGGCTGCGCGCCGTGCACCCGCCCGGTAACGCCTGGCGAGGACGTCCGCGCCGGCCGCTGGTGGTGGGAAAATCCCGAATCCAAGGAATGCGGCCTGCACGTCAAGTCCGCCTGAAACAGCCCAAAAATCATTCGATGAATCACATGAATCACACAGGTCAATCATGAGCACCGCCGCACTCTCCAGCGTCACCCTGTCCCATCTCGACTGGCTCGAATCCGAGGCCATCCACATCATGCGCGAGGTCGCCGGCCAGTGCAGCAACCCGGTCCTGCTGTTCTCCGGCGGCAAGGACTCGATCTGCATGCTGCGCATCGCCGAAAAAGCGTTCCGGCCGGGCCGCTTTCCTTTTCCGCTGCTGCACATCGACACCGGCCACAACTACCGCGAGGTCACCGAATTCCGCGACCGTGCCGCCGCCGAACTCGGCGAACGACTGATCGTCCGTTCGCTCGAAGATTCGATGGCGCGCGGCACGGTGGTCCTCAAGTCGGCCGACGAACCGCGCAATAAACACCAGTCGGTGACGCTGCTCGAAGCAATCGAGGAATTCGGTTTCGACGCCTGCCTGGGCGGTGCGCGCCGCGACGAGGAGAAGGCCCGCGCCAAGGAACGGATCTTTTCCTTCCGCGACGAATTCGGCCAGTGGGACCCGAAGAACCAGCGCCCCGAACTGTGGGATCTCTACAACGCGCGCAGCTTCAAGGGCGAGAATATGCGCGTCTTCCCGATCTCGAACTGGACCGAAATCGACGTCTGGCAGTACATCGAGCGCGAGAAGCTGGCCTTGCCGTCGATCTACTTCGCGCATCGCCGGCCGATCGTTCGCCGTGCCGGCGGCCTGCTACCGGTCACCGAGGTGACGCCGGTCAGGGCCGGCGACACCGTCGAGAACCTGATGGTCCGCTTTCGCACCGTCGGCGACATCACCTGCACCGCGCCGGTCGAATCCGACGCCGACAGCGTCGCGGCGATCATCGCCGAAACGGCAATCACGACGATCACCGAGCGCGGCGCGACTCGCCTCGACGACCAGACCTCGGACGCATCGATGGAACAACGCAAGAAAGAAGGCTATTTCTGATGTCGGCAATCGAAAAACTCCCCCTCGCCGCGCTCCCGGACAACGGCCTGCTGCGCTTTCTCACCTGCGGCAGCGTCGATGACGGCAAGAGCACGCTGATTGGCCGCCTGCTCTTCGACAGCAAGACGATTCTCGCCGACACCCTGCACGCCATGCAGCGAACGTCGGAAAAACGCGGCCTCGACGTCGTCGACCTGTCGCTGCTGACCGACGGCCTGCAGGCCGAGCGCGAACAGGGAATCACCATCGACGTCGCCTATCGCTACTTCACCACCGGCACGCGCAAATACATCATCGCCGACGCGCCGGGACACGAGCAGTACACCCGCAACATGGTCACCGCGGCGTCGACCGCCGACCTGGCGATCATCCTCATCGACGCCCGCAAGGGCGTACTCGCACAGACCCGCCGGCACTCGTACCTGGCGCACCTGCTCGGAATTCCGCGCGTCGTCGTGGCGGTCAACAAGATGGACCTGGTCGACTACTCGGTGGAAGTTTTCGAGCGCATCAAGGCCGACTACCTGGCTTTTGCCGGCAAACTCGGAATCAACGAGCTGCGCTTCATGCCGATGTCGGCGCTGCGCGGCGACATGATCGTCGACCGCGGCGACCGCCTGCCGTGGTACGACGGGCCGACGCTGTTCGAGATGCTCGAGACGACGCCGGCAATCCATGGCGCACACGCCGAGAAGTTTCGCTTCCCGGTGCAATACGTCTGCCGGCCGCAGGATTCGAGCAACCCGGAACTGCACGACTATCGCGGTTTCATGGGTCGCGTCGAATCCGGCGAACTGGCGATCGGCGACGCCGTCACGGTCTTGCCGTCGGGGCTGGAAACGCGCGTCAAGGACATCCAGGTGCTCGGCGAGTCGCTGCCTGGCGCCGTCGCCGAACAGTCGGTGACGATCCTGCTCGACGATGAGATCGACATTTCGCGCGGCGACATGATCGTCAAGACCGGTGAGTTACCACAGGTCAGCAAGAAGATCGAGGCGATGCTGTGCTGGCTGTCGGAGTTGCCGCTCGACCCGCGCCGCAAGTACCTCATTCGCCACACCACGCGCGACAGCAAGGCGATGCTCGCCGGCATCGCTTTCCGCGTCGACATCAACAGCATGGAGCAACAGCCTGCCGAACGGCTGGCGATGAACGATATCGCGCGCGTCAGCTTCAAGCTGGCGCAGCCGATCTTTGCCGACTCTTACGCGGACAGCCGCGGCACCGGCGCCTTCATCGTCATCGACGAGTCGTCGAACAACACCGTCGGCGCCGGCATGATCGTCTGAGCGGCGGCTGGCGGCGGCGGCCTCGGGCAAGCCGCTGCTGGCCAACCTTCCGGCGCCGCGTTTGACGCGCTCGCCGACGGCGGCGATACTGGCCCTCGGTCTCCTTCAGCCAGAGGTTCTGCCGCCGCCATGGACATCCACGCCAAGCCGATTGCCGAGCGCATTGACTGGCTGTTCGGCCTCGCCGAACGCCACGGCGCGATTTTCCGCAGCGCCGAAGCGTGGCTGGCACGCGAGCGCTACCTCGCCGAGCACCCGACGGCGATCGCCGTCCTCAAGTGCATGGACGGCCGCATCAACATCCCGGTGGCGACCAATACGCCGGTCGGCCTGCTGATGCCTTTCAGGAATCTCGGCGGCATCTTCGACCTCGGCTGGCCGCACCTCGGCGAAGTCCTCGCGCACCACGTACAGCGCGTCGTCAGCGCCGGTCGGCACGTCGTTTTTCTGGTCACCTACCACTACTCGCAGGGCGAGCCGCGGCGCGGTTGCGCCGGCTTCGCGTACGACACCGCGGCGGCGATCGCCCATACCTACGAGATCCGCCAGCAGGTCGAGCATATCTTTGGCAGCAATCACGCCACCGTCTACCCGCTGGTTTGCGGTTTCGAAACCGACGAAGATGCGCTGGTCATCCACGGCACGGGCGGCGACAAGCTGCACCTGGCGACGCTCGGCGCCGCCGACCGGGCGACGCTGCCGCTGCGCCTCGCGGCGCTGCTGCCGGACATGCCGGCACGCATGCGCGACGATCTGCTGCCCCTGCTGTACGGCAACCTCGAACACATCGAGGGCGTGCGCGCGCAGATTCGCAGTGGCCAACGCTTGCTCGACATCGAACACCGCGAGTGGATGATCTGCCTCGGCCGCGGCTTCGACTTCCTGCACACGCCGAACGTCGCGCTGATCATCGGCCCCTACAGTCCCAACCTCGACGTACCGATCCGCAAGGCCGCGGCAATCATCGAAGCCAACATGCAGCGCGGCCGCATTCCGGACGACGGATTTCTGCTGCTGGCGTCGGTACCCTACGACGAAATCGGCGTTGACCGCGCGCGCGCCGAGCTCAAATCGCGCTTCCTGTCCAAATTCGCCGCCGACGTCATTGGCGCCGACTTTCCGCGCCTCGGCGAGCAGATGCGAATCCGCACGGCGGTGCTCGACTGGCGCTCAAGGACTCTCGAAGCGATCGCCGCCGAGCGCCAGGTGGCGTTGCCTATCACGCCTGGCACCGACGGGCGCGCCGCAAGCTGTTAGAATCGGCGGCTCTTTCCAGCGGCTACCCGTCCATGTCCCAGCAGTCACGCCTGATTTTCGGTTTTCATTCGACGCTCGCCAAGTTGCGCCACGACCCTGGCGCCATACGCGAGATCTACATCGACGCCGGTCGCCACGACGCGCGCGTTCGTGACCTCGTTCGGCACGCCGAATTCGCGACGGTGCGCGTGCTGCCGGTAGACGCCGCCCGCCTGCAGGCGATCGCTCCCGGCGCCAAGCACCAGGGAGTGATCGCCACGGTCGACGCGACGCAGCGCCACGTGGCGCTCGACGACGTTCTCGATACGCTCGACGAACCCCCTTTCCTGCTCGTTCTCGACGGCATCCAGGATCCGCACAACCTCGGCGCCTGCCTGCGCGTCGCCGACGCCGTCGGCGCGCACGCGGTCATCGCCCCCAAGGACCGCGCCGTCGGCCTGACGCAGAGCGCCGTCAAGGTCGCCAGTGGCGCCGCCGAAACGGTCCCCTACATCACGGTCACCAATCTCGCGCGCAGCCTGCGCGAAATGAAGGAACGTGGCATCTGGATCATCGGCACCGACGACGAAGCGCCGACCGATCTCTACAGTGCGCAGTGGCCGGTGGCGTGCGCCTGGGTACTCGGCGCCGAAGGCGACGGGCTGCGCCGCCTGACGCGCGAGACCTGCGATCAACTGGTGAGCATCCCGATGCTCGGCAGCGTCGCCAGCCTCAACGTTTCGGTCGCCACCGGCGTCTGCCTGTACGAAGCCAGGCGGCGCATCGGCGGCCAGCCGGCAAGCTCGGCCGACTAGGAAGTCATCGTCGGACGGCCCGACGCCTGGCGGTGCAGCCGCCGCGCGGTCGCGCGCCGACCGCCACTGACTGACCGCCTAGCCCTTGTACGAATACCGGTATACGTAACCCTTGTAGCCGTAGCGGTAACTCTGACGACTGACGTCGAGATCGTTGAAGACAAAACCCTTGACCTCGACGCCGGCCTGATTGAGACGCTTGACGGCTTGCTCGAGCTCGCGAATCGGGTGCTTGCCCGAGCGCGCAACCATCAGCGTCGCGCCGACATGCCGGCCAATGATCGCCGCGTCGGAAACCGCCAGAACCGGCGGCGCATCGACGATCACGGTGTCAAAACTCGCGCCGAGCTCGCTGAGCAGCGCCGAAAAACGCTCGTGCATCAGCAATTCCGACGGATTGGGCGGAATCTGGCCGGTGCTGACCACCCACAGGTTGGGCAGCGCAGTAGCCTTGATGATGTCATCGAGCGAAGCCTGCCCGGCAACGTACTCGGAAACGCCGAGCGCCCGCGGCAGACCGAACTGCTTGTGGATATGGCCGCGCCGCAAGTCGGCGTCGAGGATCAGGACGCGCTTGCCAACCTGGGCGAGGACGGCACCCAGGTTAATGGAAATGAAACTCTTGCCGAGGCCCGGGCTAGAGCCGGTGATCAGCAGCGAGTTTCGCCTGGCGTCGAGGAGCGCGAAATGCAAGGTCGTTCGCAGGCCACGCAAGCTCTCGACCGCATCGTCTTCCGGATAGGCCACCGCCAAAAGCTCAGCTGCGCCCGATCGAGCCTTGCGCTGCAATTCCAGCTCGGCCTTGCTGTGCGGCACCGTCGCATAGACCGGCAAGCCCAGTTGCGCCTCGATGACTTCCGGGTCTTCGACGACCACCCGCAAGGAGCGCAGCAACCAGATCACGACCAGGCTGAACAGCAAGCCCAGCAGCAGGGCAATAGCGAGGATGGCCACCGGCTTGGCGCCAACGGGTTTGCGCGCAACGGCCGCGGCGTCGATGATGCGCACGTCGCCTACCGTGCCGGCCTTGGAGACGCGCAACTGCTGCGCGGTGTTGAGCAGCTCGGTGTACAGATTGGTCGATACTTCGACATCGCGAGCGAGGCGCAGCACGGTCTGCTGGGTATCGGGCAAGGCGGCGACGTCGCGCTCGAAGGACTTGCGACGCTCCGCGAGACGCTGCAATTTATCGTCCACTGCCTGAATCCTCGGATGCTCGGCGGTGAACTGCTGGCGCAGCTCGTCACGCTCCTGCTTGAGCAGGACCGCGGCGTTCTCGACCTCGACCATCGACTTCAGGACACTCTGCGTCTCGAGGCTCAGGTCGAGCGAGCCGCGGCTCTGGCGATAGTTGTTGTACGCGGCTTCGGCGCTATCGAGTTGCGTCTTGAGCGCCGGCAACTGCGTTTCGAGGAACTGCAGCGTCTTCTCGGCTTCGGCCGAACGCCGTTCGACGTTCTGGCGAACGTAGGTGTTCATGATGTCGTCGAGAACGACGCCGATCCGTGCCGGATCCGGACCCAGCAGGCTGAGCTCCAGGATCGACGATTTCTTGCCGGCCTCCTTGACCGAGTAGGCCTTGCGCAAATCATCCACGGCCGTTTCGGCCGAGAGTTTCCGTAGACGGAACTGCGTCCCCGGTCGCGCCGTCAGCTGCGCGACAAAAATCGAGTAATCCTGGCCGCTGGCGCGCTCTCCCACCCGACCCTGCAGAAGCAGCTGCTGATCGTCGTCGAAGACTTCGAAAGCGCCTCGCTCGCCAGCAATCAGCGTCAGGTCGAGGTCGAGAGCGGCATCGGGAACGGTCAGCGAATCGACCTGGATCGTTTCGCCTCCCCAGGCGAAACTCGTCAGGCCGAACCACGGCGAATTCGGTTCGCTGCCGTCGTAGCGCCGGGCGATGGCGCCGCCGAGCAGCGGCAAGGTTCGCGGTAGCGCAACGATGTCGAGCTTGAGCTTGTTGACCACCCGCCCGAGGACCATCCTCGAAGTCAGGATTTCCAGCTCGGCAGACACCGTGGTGTCGTCACCGAGCAGCGGTTGCAAGGCTTTCAAGGAACCCATCCCGGAGCTTTTCTCCTCGACCTGCAAGAGGCCGTCGGCCCGGTACACGGGCTTGGCGATGAACACCCAGGCCAGGCCCAGGACCAGAGCCAAGAGGCTGATGGCGGCAATCAGCCAGCGGTAGTCCATCAGCACAGCGATAATTTCGCCAAGTGCCAAGCCCTCGTCGTCATCGTCCGGGGAAATTTGCTGCATCGATTGCGCTGGCGTCTGGGCGCCCGTCCGGCGCGCAAGCTCGGCTTCGTTGAAAGAGGGTTTCGACTGCTCGTTATCCATTGATCATCCGTTGTGGCATTCGCCAGTGGTCTGGCTGAGCGGCTAAGCGTCCTGGGCAGATTGCGGCGCTCCCGGCGCTAAAGCGCGAGAGTTCCGGGCGAAGGATGATGTCGTTCATCGCCAATCGCCCGCTCCGAAATCTCAGTAAGGAGGTTGTTTGCCGCCGAAGAGCGGGTACTGCGTCTGGCTGGTCAGATTGAGCATCGTCGCCGTCGGCAGGATGTTGGCGATGACGCGCTGCCAGCGAACGACAGCCGCCGCGTCGACGTAGATCACGTCGCGCGGCCGCAGCGGAAAGCGATCGGCGAGCAACATCGCGTCGGGCAGACGGGAATCGAGATGGAAGAGTTCGGGCGTCTCGGTATCGCCGCGCATCACGTAAATCCAGCGCGGGTCGGACGTCGTCTGACTGATGTAACCGGCGTCACTGAGCGCCTCGGCGAGCGTCGCGCGTTTCTTGTTCATCACGTACGAGCCCGGCCTGAGCACTTCGCCGAGAACGAAGAGCTTGTTGTAGCTGCGATCGGCGACGTTGACGATGTCGCCGCTTTCGAGCAGCGCGTTCTGCGCCGTCGCACCATAATCGTACATCGCCTGGATATCGACCAGATAGGTCGTACCGCGACGCGTCAGCAGGACGCGGCTATAGTCCGCCTCGGGTGTGAAACCGCCGGCGCGGTTGACCGCCTCGAGGACAGTCATCGGGATATCGGTCACTTGCTGGATTCCCGGCTTGGCTACTTCGCCAACGACATACACCTGCTGGCTACGGAAAGCGACCATCCGCACGTCGAGCTGGATCTTTTCGATGTACTTGGCGAGCTTTTCCGACAGGATCACGCGGACCTGGCTGGTCGTCTTGCCCTGAACCTTGATCACCCCGGCGTAGGGAAAATAGATCGTTCCGTCGTCGGCGATGACGGTGCCGGCCTGCTCGGCGGTACGGAAGCTACCGGCCGGGATGGTCAGTTCGGGGTGATCCCAGACGATCACCGAAATGATATCGCCAGGACCCAGCCTGTACTCGGGAACTCGCCCGGCTTCGCCGGCGCCGGCCCGCGGCTCGTCCTTGCCGGCGGCGCGGGCAGTGCGCGTGCCATCGCCAATCGGCGGCCGCGCGGTCTTGAACATGTCGATGATCAATTGCGCGGTGATCGGTTTGATCTTGACGTTGGCTGGCGCCAGGGCATCGCCCTGCTGAACCGGCAGCATGACCGCGGACTCGTCGCGGTCGCTATAACTCTGATTGCCGGGAACGAGCGCGCAGCCAGCCAATGCGCTCGCGGCAAGGCCAATCAGGAGGCGCCGGATCCACCCCGGCACGGTAAACGACAAATTCATTCAGAAACCCTCATTTTTATTCGATCCTGCTCGTGCTGACGGCCACCGGAGTCTAGGCGCAGCGCAGTCTACATCGGCAGCGGCACTGCCGCAAACACGCTCACGTCTCCAGGAGCCAGCAAGGTCCCGCCATGCGGGGAGCCTTCCGGCGCGCACGGCGAAAACGCTCAAACCATCTCCAGAATCGCTAAAACGCGAGATGCGTGCGTCGCGGACGCAACTTACACGCTCGCAGCTAGACCTGCCGGCGCGTTTCCATAGGCTCTATTTATTTCACGGCTACGAACACCCGCGCGCCGCTCTCACCCGAGCTTGTCGACCCAGGGCTCGACGGCCTCCTCGATCAGGCGAAGCGCTTCGGCGTGCGCGGCATCGCCGCGCCGAAAGGGGTCGGGAATCTCGGTGTTCGTCCAGTGCCCGAGCAGGAAAGTCTTGCCGCGGGCCGTGGGGTCCATCGCCAACACCGCGTCGCGATGGTGCTTCTCCATGACCAGAACCAGTTCGGCCCAACGTAAACGCTCGGGTGTCAGCTGGCAGGCTCGATGCGTGCTGAGGTCGACACCACGCGACTGCATCATCGTGCTGGTAGTCTCCTCGGCTGGATGATTGACCAGCGCGCCGATGCCGGCTGAACGCGCATCAAATCGTCGGCCGGCCTTATCAGCGCGTTGGCGCAGAAGAAACTCGGCGGCCGGGCTGCGGCAGATGTTGCCGGTACAAACGGTGAGAATCCTGTTGAACATCTCGACTTGCCCTTAAGCCGGCGGCAGGCTGACTTCAAAGCCGAAAGCGTCGCTGCGCCCTGGACCACCGCCGCGCTCCATTGAATAGATCAAGGTGCTGTACATACGGCGACGGTCACGACTTCGCTGATTGCCGTTGGTGGCAGCCGTCAGCGAGCGGCTACGCGGCTCGTTCTCGCACTTGCGGCGCATGAAGAGGCGCACCTCGACGCCTTTCTGGCGAGCCAGATGCTTCTTGAGCGCTACGGCTTGACGATGAATTTGGCCAATCAAGCGCTCGTCGCCACTGACCGGAAAATGGACGACGCAGTAGGTATCACAGCCATCGGTCGTCGAGCGATCTGTCTGGTACACGCTGATCTGATAATCATGGCCACTGTTCAATTTCTCGGCTATCGAGCCCAGCAATTCAGGGAACTGCTGCTTGCGAAAGTGGCCAACGAAAATGCCACAGTGCTCGCTCGACGGCAGCCCAAGGGACTGATTGACTCGACGCAAAAGGGGCACCAGGCGCCATGGCCGTACGGTCACCAGGAAATAAGTAGCGAAAGCGCCGAGAAACAGCCCGAACATCAGGTATTGCGGAACGCCAAGCAGCAGACCGCCGACGCCGACGAGGCCAAAAACGAGTTGTCCGAACGCGGCGAGAGCGACGATGTCGCAGACCCTGTAGCCGGCACGAACGAACAGGTGATGAAAGTGGTGACGGTCGGCCCGGAACGGCGACTTGCCGAGCCACATACGCCGCAGCATGACGCCGACGGTATCCATCAGCGGCATGGCAAACAGCCACAAGGCGGTTACCGGCGTCATCGCCGGCGACACCCCCTGCGAGAGGGCAATAAACAGCCAGGCCAAAACGAAACCCAGCACCATGCTGCCGTTATCGCCGAGAAAAACGCGCGCCCGAGCGTTGCCGGGGTAGCGCAAGTTGTAATAGAGGAATCCAACAACACCGCCCATCAAGGCGACGATCAGAACCACATAATTCGCGCGGCCAGCAAGGCCGGCGACGACGCCCGTCAGCGCCAGGCTGACCAGACTCGCCGATCCAGACAGCCCATCAATGCCATCGGTCATATTGAGCGCGTTGATCAGACCGACGGTGGCAAAAATCGTCAGCGGTACCGCGAGCAGACCCAGATCGAAGCTCACGCCGGGCAGCAGCTCGCCAAAAGACGCGAGTTTGACGCCGCCGAAGAAAATCATGACCAAAGCGGCCAATGCTTGAACGACGAAGCGTAGCTTGAAGCTGAGCTGCCAGATATCATCGGCGAGGCCGGTCAGGAAGAGAGCCAGCGCACCGACCATAAGGCCCCACAGCGGCATCAGGACAAAACTACTGAACAGCGGATCGATCAGCACGAACAGGCTCAGGAGAACGGCAATGATGCCGATACCACCGACGAAGGGCGTACTCACCTCGTGCAGCTTGTGCCCACCGGGTTGGTCCATTATCCCCAGGCGACTCGCGGCAGCCATTGCCAAGCGGATCGCCGTACCCGAGATCACCAGGCACACAGAAAACACCACTGCCAGTTCCACGGCCCCCTCCACTGACTGCCCCAGCCACGAAGACCGAACAGCAATTTAGCCCGGCTTCAACCCAGCGTCACGCATCCCCGCCACCCCACATCGACGCCACACCAGAAGAGCCCTTGCGGGCTCTCCCTGCACATCCCGCCAGCGCTTTCGCGCCAAAGCCTTCCCCGTTTTGATCAGGCCCGGCGGCGGCGGCCGAGGCACAGGCCGAGCAGACCGATGCCGAACAAGGCCAGCGATTCAGGCTCTGGAATGTGCACATCGTAGTTTCCTGAGTAGGAGCGATATTTAAACGCAACAGGAACGGTGACCCCATTGATTTTCGTGGTATCGCTGCCAAACGCGTAGACCCCGGAATTGGTCGGCGCAAAGCCGAACAGGTAATCGACGTGGCCGGCAAGATCGACCTTGACGACTTCGCTCGCGCCAGCGCCACTCTTTACGGGCACACCGAAAACGTTGCTCAGGAACAGCGACGCGTCCAGGATCCCGGCCAGGCCAATATGCACCGCGTGAGTGCCGTCCAGGTCGACGTAAGAGATGTTCGGATCGCTCAGCAGTCGCCATGGCGCGAGGTTCCCGAGCTGGGCATTCGGTGCATAGAACTGAAGCAGCGCGGCGCTCATCTGAGTGATACTCAGCGTACCCATGCCAATCGACGTGGCGGCGCCCTGGATGTAGCGCTTATCGAGCCCAGATTGCCAATCGCCCAGCACCAAGCTGCTCAAACTGATCGGCTTGCCCGCAAAATTGCCGCTCATGGTCGTGATCTGAGGAACGTTGAGCAGCCCACCGAACTTGTTCAGCTCGACGTTGCCACCGGGCGCTCCTGCGCTGCCTTGCAGCGCCGTGCTCGCCGCCGCATAGCCTGCGTTGCCGGTGTAGAGCGTGTTGTTCAATATTCCCGGCGTGGTGACATTCTCCCAAACACCATAACTGCCGACAATGCTCATCAGGCTCATCGGAACGGCCGCTGCACCGGTCGACGCCGCCATGGCCAGAACGGCCAAGGCTATCTTTGTCTTGTTGCTAAATTCATTCATCTGAGACTCCTGCGACATTGAAAGCCAGTCCACTCGGGAAGCCGGCTGATGGGGGGTTTAATAGGCGCTTGACAAGTCGTGCCTTCCGGACATTTGACCACTCTAACAACCGCGAAAACCCGACTCATTTTGAGGCGAGCAATAATCATACCAGAATATAGATGTGCTTTCGAAACAATCATTTAAAAGCATTAGATTATTCTATGCCCGACGGAGTGTAAAAAAAACCGACACCAACGACGCTCGGGAAGCATGCATTCATAGCGCAGGCAGCGCGGCACAAGGGTCGCGCCGGGAAAGTCGGTCGGTGAGATAAGACCGCCGGCGTATACCCATGAATTTCTTCACAAACTTCGCAACGACGACCTGCCGCCAACAGCCCTGGATTCACCAACGCGCTCCGCAATCTCCGCCTCGCCCAGCGACGCGCACACGATTCTCACAGCGGGGAGCATAGTGAAGCCATATTCAGGGTAGCACTGCCCGTCAAATAATGCGACTGTACAAATCCAGCCACCGCGGATTCATCGAGTCGATCAACTGAAGCTTCTTTGCCCGAGATCCCGCTTTGATCTGCTTTTCACGGCTTATCGCGGACAACATTGACTCATGTAGTTCGTAGTACACCAGCATGTGCACGCCATACCGCCGCGTAAACCCTTCGACCTGATCCTGCCTGTGCTGCCAAGCGCGCCGCAGCAAATTCGAGCTCACACCAACGTACAGCGTCCCGTTCCGCCGATTGGCCAGAATGTATACCGCAGGCTGCCGTTCCACATGCGCCCCCTTCAAGGACCGCCACCGCACGGAGCGCAGCGACGCGGCAGTCCAGTAGCCGCCGCCGACCGCCCCGCCGACTCCACCGCTGCGAACTTCCTGGATTGCTTCACTGCGTTCGCAATGACGGGCTGGGGCGCTGGATGCAGCACGGCATTCGCCATGACGACCGGCACCGTTGAGGGTTTTGCCACGTGCGCAAAGCCCGCCCGGCCAGCCCACCCCAACACCGTTAAGCACCCGTCACTGCGAGGAGCGAAGCGACGCGGCAGTCCAGTAGCCGCCTCCGGCCGCGCCGCCGACTCCGCCGCGGCAAACTTCCTGGATTGCTTCACTGCGTTCGCAATGACGGGCTGGGGCGCTGGATGCTTCACACCATTCGCCATGACGACCGGCGCCGTCGATGGCTGCACCGCGTGCGCAAAGAGCATCTGGCCAACCCGCCCCGACATCATAAACCACCGTCACTGCGAGGAGCGAAGCGACGCGGCAGTCCAGTAGCCGCCGCCGACCGCCCCGCCGACTCCGCCGCGGCGAACTTCCTGGATTGCTTCACTGCGTTCGCAATGACGGGCTGGGGCGCTGGATGCAGCACGGCATTCGCCATGACGACCGGCCCGGCGCCGTCGAGTACCTCGCCGCGTGCGCAAAGAGCACCTAGCCAACCCGCCCCGACATCATAAACCACCGTCACTGCGAGGAGCAAAGCGACGCGGCAGTCCAGTAGTCGCCGCCGACCGCCCCGCCGACTCCACCGCTGCGAACTTCCTGGATTGCTTCACTGCGTTCGCAATGACGGGCTGGGGCGCTGGATGCTTCACACCATTCGCCATGACGACCGGTGCCGTTGAGGGTTTTGCCGCGTGCGCAAAGAGCACCTGGCCAACCCGCCCCGACATCATGAACCACCGTCACTGCGAGGAGCGAAGCGACGCGGCAGTCCAGTAGCCGCCGCCGACCGCCCCGGCCGACTCCGCCGCGGCGAACTTCCTGGATTGCTTCACTGCGTTCGCAATGACGGGCTGGGGCGCTGGTTGCTTCACGCCATTCGCCATGACGACCGGCCCGGCGCCGTCGAGTACCTCGCCGCGTGCGCAAAGAGCACCTGGCCAACCCGCCCCGACATCATAAACCACCGTCACTGCGAGGAGCGTAGCGACGCGGCAGTCCAGTAGCCACCGCCGACCGCCCCGCCGACTCCACCGCGGCAAACTTCCTGGATTGCTTCACTGCGTTCGCAATGACGGGCTGGGGCGCCGGTTGCAGCACGGTATTCGCCGCGACGACCGGCGCCGTTGAGGGCTTCGCCGCGTGCGCAAAGAGCACCTGGCCAACCCGCCCCGACATCATGAACCACCGTCACTGCGAGGAGCGTAGCGATGCGGCAGTCCAGTAGTCGCCTCCGACCGCCCCGCTAACTCCGCCGCTGCAAACTTCCTGGATTGCTTCACTGCGTTCGCAATGACGGGCTGGGGCGCTGGTTGCTTCACGCCATTCGCCACGGCGACCCGCACCGTTGAGGGTTTTGCCACGTGCGCAAAGACTGCCTGGCTCACGCCCCCACACCGTCACTGCGCGTGAGCGAAGCGACACGGCAGTCGGGTAGCCCACGCGCCCGTTAACCACCGTCACTGCGAGGAGCGTAGCGATGCGGCAGTCCAGTAGTCGCCTCCGACCGCCCCGCCGACTCCGCCGCGGCAAATTTCCTGGATTGCTTCACTGCGTTCGCAATGACGGGCTGGGGCGCTGGATGCAGCACGGTATTCGCCAAGGCGACCGGCGCCGTCGATGGCTGCACCGCGTGCGCAAAGAGCACCTGGCCAACCCGCCCCGACATTATGAACCACCGTCACTGCGAGGAGCGAAGCGACGTGGCAGTCCAGTAGCCGCCTCCGACCGCCCCGCTGACTCCGCCGCGGCAAACTTCCTGGATTGCTTCACTGCGTTCGCAATGACGGCTCAGCGCGCTGGATGCAGCACGCCATTCGCCAGGACGACCGGCGTCGCCGAATCGCACGCCTGCTCGACGAATTCGATCCGATCGCCACTGCCCAGGCCCATGCGTCGCCTCACATCCGCCGGAATCGTCACCTGCCCTTTGCTGGTCATCACCGCCCTTGCCACACTCGCCACCCCTTACTTTATAGACGTTGGCTTACTTTATGGTGAGCGCAAGCAAACAGCAAGGCGGCGTCATTCAGAGTCCAACTGCTCATACCGCCTTGACGTCCAGACCGGTCCCGGCAGCGCTTCTCGACCCCAAGGACCTGCCCTACGAGCGCCCGATCGGCATGCCCATCGCCCAACAAATCGGTCCCCTACCCACCGACGCAAGCCGCACAAGACTGTACGAGCCCGATTCATCGGGCGATAGCCCCTCGCAGCCGTGAAAACGCAAACTGACGATGTCGCGGTTGGCAAGCACACGGTCCACGCCTAGCACCCGCAGCCCGACTCATTTTCTACCGATGGCTGTTGACTCCGGCCTTTGCGCAGACTACCGGTTCTTCTTGCACAAAACTTCAACGGGCGTGATACTTGGTTACATCTGCACTACCAACATACCGGTGCAAGCATTGTGCGTGTGGTTCTCGACACATCCGTCTTGGTCGCTGCTGCTCGTTCACGCAATGGCGCCAGTTTTCAACTGCTCTCGATGCTGCCGAGTAGAGACTTTGAGATCGCGCTGACGGTGGCCCTGTACACCGAGTGGCAAGCCGTCCTGACCCGCGCCGAGCACCTGCCACCCGGCGCAAGTGCCGACGTCGCGCTGGGCTTCGTGCGCTATCTGGCAACGATCGCTCACTTGCAGGATGTGTATTTCTTGTGGCGACCTTTTCTGCGAGACCCAGACGATGACATGGTGCTGGAGTGTGCGGTATCGTCCGGCAGTGAATACCTCGTCACGCACAACATGAAGGATTTTCGCCGCGTGGCAGAATTGAAGATCCAAGCGATCACGCCGGGCGATTTTTTGCAGCTGCTGAGGAGAAAAACATGACTGCGCTGACAGTTCGTCTGCCCAACTCTGTTCACCAGAAAGTCAAGGAACTCGCTGCGCGCGATGAGATTTCCGTAAACCAATTCATCGCCAGCGCGGTGTCAGAAAAGATGGCGTCGTTGATGACGCTCGATTTCCTCAGAGCGGAAGCCGCCAAAGGCCAGCGCAGCGATTTTGAGCGCTACCTGGGAATGGTACCAAACGCGCCCGCGCTTCCTGGCGATGAGGCCCCTTGATACCAGGCGTGAGGGCGCGCTGTGGCGCACAGCGAACGAGCATTCCAGGAAATGCGCAAGCCGTACACCGGCAACCGTCTCCGATCACCCCGCCGGCTCCGCCGCTGCGTACCCCTGGATTGCTTCGCTTTGCTCGCAATGACGGGGCTCGGCGCCGTGGAGCACCGTCACTGCGAGGAGCGAAGCGACGCGGCAGTCCAGTAGTCGCCGCCGACCGCCCCGCCGACTCCACCGCTGCAAACTTCCTGGATTGCTTCACTGCGTTCGCAATGACGGCTCAGCGCGCTGGATGCAGCACGCCATTCGCCAGGACGACCGGCGTCGCCGAATCGCACACCTGCTCGATCAGTTTCGTCGCCTTTGGCGACTGCAGAGGGTCGTCCTGAGCGAGTTAACGCACCAGCACGTTGGTATCGATACCGATCAGCGGTCCTGCGCCCGCACGGCTCGCTCACGGATCACCTTGTCCATGTCGGCAATGGCAACGGGACTAGCCGGCTTCCGCAAGAGCCCCTTGAGCGAGCGCACATCATCGACAGCAGGCTTGATTGCGAAGCCACCGCTCGCCAGCTCAACGAATTCGACCCGATCGCCACTGCCCAGGCCCATGCGTCGCCTCACATCCGCCGGAATCGTCACCAGCCCTTTGCTGGTCATCACCGCCCTTGCCACACTCGCCACCCCTTACTTTATAAACGTTGGCTTACTTTATGGTGAGCGCAAGCAAACAGCAAGGCGGCGTCATTGAGGGTCCAACTGCTCGTGCCGCCTTGACGTCCAGACCTGTCCCGGCAGCGCTTCTCGACCCTAACGACCTGCCCTACGAGCGCCCGATCGGCATGCCCATCGCCCAGCAAATCGATCCCCTACCCACCGACGCAAGCCGCACAAGACTGTGGGAGCCCGATTCATCGGGCGAAAAACCTCGGCAAAAGCCAAGCTACCGCCACGCAAGAAGCCCTCTGGTTGGCTTTTTAAGAGAGATAAACTGCCGTGAAATTGTCCTTCATGGAAAGACAACTACGCTCGGTAATTCATCAGAAGATCGTTGATTCGCAGGCCTTGGCGCTGCCGACGCTGACTCGGCGTGATACCTGGTTGCCCAGCGTCAAGGGCAAGGCCACGGCGGTGATCGGAATGCGCCGTGCTGGCAAGACCAGCCTGCTCTGGCAGATCCTGGCCGATCGTCACGAGCAGGGCACGGCACGGGAGGGCTTGCTCTATTTCAGCTTTGAAGACGAGCGTCTCGCCGACCTGCAGGTGCAAGACCTCGATCTGTTGGTAGAAATGTTCTATCAACTCAACCCGACCTGGCGTGATGCCCGCCGGGCCTGCTTCTTCCTCGACGAAATCCAGCTCGTCCCGAACTGGGAACTGTTTGCCAGGCGACTGCTGGACAGCGAACAGATCGACCTTTTCCTCTCCGGTTCGTCCGCCCGCCTGCTTTCGCGCGAAGTGGCCACGAGCATGCGCGGCAGAGCCATGGAAGCGCTGGTTTTGCCGTTCAGCTTTCGCGAAAGCTTGCGCCACGCCGGCCGAGAACCCGAAAAGCCATGCGCACGCTTCACCAAGGCGGAGCGTTCGCAACTTGCCAAAGACCTGCTGGACTACCTGGCCCGGTAAATGTCAAGATAGTTGTCGCCTGAGTTCATGCTGCCAATGGCATACTCTTGCTGGTAGAGGTAGCAGCGGCCACGACGCCATCCCGTTCCGGGTTGAGCGTCACCGCAGCGATGGGCGACCAGTTCCGAGTCTGTCGACTCCAGCGCGCAGGGTTCTTCGCACGCGCGGCTTGGTAGAGCAAATGACGGGCTGCCAAGAGGGCCTCATCGTTGCCGGCATGACGTTGCTCTGGGGTGACGTAGCGAATGCCGCTATGGCGGTGCTCGGTGTTGTACCAGCGTACGAAGTCGCTGCCCCAGAGGCGTGCCTGGTCGATGCTCTCGAACCCCCGTGCCGGGAATTCCGGCCGGTACTTCGCGGTGCGGAAGAGCGCCTCGGCATAGGCGTTGTCGTCGGACACGCGCGGTCGCGAGTAGGACGGTTTGATCCCCAGCCAATGCAGCATCGCCAGGACCGTGGTGGCCTTCAGGGTTGAGCCATTGTCACCGTGCAAAACCGGTTTGGACGCCAGGGAGTGAATACCTTCGGCCAGGGCCGTGCGTTTGACCAAATGGGCGGCGTGGTCAGAATCGTCCTTAACCTCGACTGTGAAGCCGACGATCTTGCGGCTATACAAGTCCAGGATCAGGTAGAGGTAGAACCACTGGCCGATGACCTGGGTGGGCAGATAAGTCATATCCCAGCACCAGACCTGACGCGGTTCGGTCGCGATCTGTGTCGTGGGAGGTTTGGGATTGGCGTTCGGCGCCTGCGCGCGACCGCGGTGGTGCACTTGATCGTGTTCCCGCAAAACCCGGTAGAAGCTCGATTCGCTGGCGATATAGCGCCCTTCGTCGGCCAAGGCGGGGACGATCCGGGCAGGTGACAATGCCGCGAAGCGGGGCTCATTGGCGACGCTGACAATCTCGGCACGCTCGGTATCAGTCAATGCGTGCGCCGGGACGGGGCGCTCGGCCAGTGGCCGACCATCACCGTCTTGCAGGCCGGCGCCCGCCTTCCAGCGCTGGCAAGTGCGCGCATCAATGCCGACGATCTCGCACGCCTTGGCAAGCCGGGCGCCGGCCTGACGTGCGCTGTCGATGTGGGCCACGATGGTTCGGCGATCTTCCAGACGGATCATTCGTCCGCGCCCCCCAGGAAGATCGCCGAGAGCTTTTTTGAGAGCACCAGGAGCGCGGCGGTTTCTGCCAGCGCCTTGTCCTTGCGCAGTAGTTCCCGTTCCAGTTCCTTGATGCGCTTCCTGTCGATCTGTGTCTCGGCGCGGCTGGCGCGTGCCTCGCCCGGGTCGGCGAGCGCTTCCCTCGCGCCTTGCCGCCAGCGTTCGAGTTCGCTGCGATACAGCCCGTGCTCCCGGCACCAGGCGTTCTGTCCCGCCTCATCCAGCGCCGCCGTGACAACCACCGCCTCCAGCCGGGCGGCCGCTGACCAGGCCCGCTCGCGAGCGGGCCTGGTCAGCGCCTCTCCCCGCCAACGCTCCAACGTTGTCACCGAGATCCCGACCTCTTGCGACAGGGTCTCTATCGCCACACTCTCCGGCGGCAGCAACCTCGCCACCACTCGATCCTTCATCGCTTGTCCGTATCGTGCCATTTCTTCACCTCGCTATCGCCCCCAAGTTTCAGATTCTATCGAGGCGACAACTACTCTGACACAGGGGGGGCCCACGGCGGCTTTCCTGAAGCGCAGGGACTCGATAGCCGCAATCGTAGCGAGCTGTTGCGGAGCTATGTCGATGTAGTTCTCCTGCGCGACGTGCTCGAACGACACAATCTCAGCCAGCCACAGGTCTTGCACTGGATGGTCAGACAACTCCTCGCTAACGCGGCCGGCGCTTTCAGCATCAACAAATTCCACGCCGATCTCAAGTCGCACGGCGTCGCCGTCGGCAAGGACACGCTGCACGCCTACCTCGCGCATCTGGAAGACGCCTTTCTATTGAGCAGTCTTGACCTGGCCTCAGACTCCGAGCGTCGTCGGCAAGTCAATCCCCGGAAAGTGTACCCGGTCGATACCGGGCTGATGGCGCTGTTTTCTCGATCAGGCAACACCAACGTAGGCGACGCGCTCGAAACCGCAGTGCTGCACGAACTACAACGCCGCGGCGAGCAGGTGAACTACGTGCGCACCCACGCCGGTTTCGCGGTCGACTTCCACGCGCGCAGCCTGACCGGCAGGGAAGCACTGCTTCAAGTCTGCGCCGATCTCGACAGCCCGGACACTCTGGCACGAGAGGTACGTGCACTCCAGGATGCGGCCGCTACCTGGCCCGAGGCCACGTTGCAGATCATCACGCTCAACGCGCCAAAAAGCGGCATGCCTCCTCCCGAAATCCAGCTTCACCTGGCGGCCGACTGGTTGTTACAGCGCCAAGAGGCTCAACAGGGATGAAGACGAATTCTCGACTGCCGGCGCGCCAATCAAGTGTCGTGTTGCGCGCAGCATGGAACCTATAAATTCCGGCTACCGCGTCGGTTTCGCGCCGCTGTCAGGCTTGCTGAAAAGCTCGTCAGGAATGCGAATGCGGCGCTACCCCACCGCACGTCATTGCGAGGAGGCGCAGCCGACGCGGCAATCCAGTTCCACCCGCTCACTATTTCCCGGCGCATTGACCTAGTGACAACGCAAAAAGCAAAACCCCTGGATTGCCGCGTTGGCTGCGCCTCCTCGCAATGACGGTGGATCGGAGCGGCGACAGGACGCCCGGGACCGTGACCCGTTCGACGGGTGGAAAGAACACGCGGAACGGGGCCACATCCGTGCGTGCGACAGGCTGCAACGCAAGGGCTTGCCTGAACCTTGCCAGCAAGACAATCGTCTATACTGCGGCATGAACTTCACCTGGAACGACGCCAAGCGGCAGGCCAACTTGAAAAAGCATGGGCTTGATTTTGCCGAAACGTCCCGGGTATTTGCAGGACATACCCTGACGCGCCCGGATACGCGCTTCTCCTACGGTGAAGCGCGGTTTTCCACGGTAGGTTTGCTGGGGGTTGAGGTGGTGCTCATTGCGCACACCGAGGCCGAAGACACACCACGTCATTTCGATGCGAAAAGCGGAACGTCATGAACGAGAATACTACTTCACCAGTCTGTGACGACCTCGACGAAGCACCCGTCTGGTCATCTGATGATTTCGAGCAGGCAGTGCACCGGGTGGGCCTGCAGTCAGTGCCAACGAAAAAGCAGAAGATCAACATCACCCTCGATCCGGATGTCGTCGCCTGGTTCAAGCAACAGGCCGGTGCACGCGGATACCAAACCCTCATCAACGCCGCCTTGCGCGAGGCGATGCAGAAAAAGACCATCGAAGAGACGCTGCGCAGAGTGATCCGGGAGGAATTGCACTCGGCCCGAGAAGCGATTCTCGTCAGCCCCCTGGCGTAGGGCTGCACTCGTGATGGCACTTTCGGCAACCACCCCCGCCCATCGTCATTGCGAGGAGCGCAGCACCAACCCACACCGTCATTGCGAGGAGCGCAGCGACGCGGCAATCCAGTTCCACCGTCTGACCACTTGCAGCCGCCGCACCGATAAGGCGAAAAGCCAGACCTCTGGATTGCCGCGTCGGCTTCGCCTCCTCGCAATGACGTGCGGCCTGTCTGGAGCCCAAGCTTTCTGCCCCTCGCGTTTCCCCCTACAAGTCCAACCCACACCGTCATTGCGAGGAGCGCAGCGACGCGGCAATCCAGTTCCACCATCTGACTACTTGCAGCCGCCGCACCGATAAGGCGAAACGCCAGACCTCTGGATTGCCGCGTCGGCTTCGCCTCCTCGCAATGACGTGCGGCCTATCTGGAGCCCAAGCTTCCTGCCCCTCGCGTTTCCCCCTACAAGTCCAAGCTGCGCCGTCATTGCCTGGACACGTTGAGCACCACCAGATGTTCCCCTTGCGCGCCTTGCACGGCAGATAGCGGAATGCCTTCGTCCAGCGTGACAAACACCCCATGGTTTTTCACCGCAATCGCCGGTAAATAAGCATCGGTGATATGGCGACCGGTGAGCAACTTGTTCCGTTCCATCAAGCCAGGTGTCAGCAGGCTTACGGCATCTGGCCAGAAATGGTGCACCGGGTTGCGGGTGGCCTCAGCCAATCCGTTGCCACCGAGTGGTGCATGTGGTCGGCATCCGGCAAGGCAACAAGCACGTTGACACCCAGCAGCGCGACCACATCAAACGCCCTCGTGCTCGCGAAGGGCATTGACTTGGTCATTGCTGACCAACACGCCCCTTGCAGGCAACGGCCTGAAGCCAGCCACTGTCTGCGCGGACGGCTGCTGATCAACCCGCGCCGTCAACGCCAGCCGTGTAAGGCGAGAAATGACCTGCCCGGCCGTCAGGTGCTCACGACGTGCAATTTCCTTGGCGGCGACCAGCACGTCATCTTCAATGTCCAGGGTTGTGCGCATCTAAGCATTACCAAATGTTTTGATGTGTCGACGATACATCATCAGCACACCACACCTGCCGCATGACTCACTTGTCCAACCGCCCATCAGCGCGACAATCCGGTTCAGCCTGGCAAGCGGAGCCGGGAGCAAAGAGGTTAAGCGCGTTGCCGTAGCGAAGACGAGTGACCGGAGGCAATCATAACCGCGATGCCAGATAGATTGCGCCCGTCGAAAAGCGCCGCGCAATCCGGCGCGCGGAATTCCTTCCACTCGCCCTCGGCGCCAAACTCGGCATCCACCGCCCACGCCGACCACGTCACCGCACCACACCGTCACCGACCCACACCGTCATTGCGAGGAGCGAAGCGACGCGGCAATCCAGCTCCATCCTCTTACTACTTCCCCACCGCCTCGACCATGCAAAGAGCCAAACCTCTGGATTGCCACGTCTGCTACGCCTCCTCGCAATGACAGGCCGAAAATCTGAAGCGTGAGGCCGCCCCTGCGAGCGTCAAACAAGGCAAGATTCTCTCACCATAATCGACAGGCGCCCGTGAGATTTTCCCGGAAGAACGGCACCCATCCCGCACCCACCGTCATTGCGAGGAGGCGTAGCAGACGCGGCAATCCAGTTCCATTCTCTGTTCCTGCTTTTCGGCCGCATCGAAAACACGAAGAGCCAAACCTCTGGATTGCCGCGTCGGCTGCGTATTCCTCGCAATGACGTGCCAAAAACCGTGAGATTTTCCCGGAAGAACGGCGCAAGTCAGACCTTGTAGTAATCGCGGTACCAGGCGACAAAGCGCTTGACGCCTTCGGCCATCGGCGTGGCCGGCGCGAAGCCGACCCAGTCTTCAAGCAAGGCCGTATCAGCATAGGTCGCCGGCACGTCACCATCCTGCATCGGCAGCAGGCGCTTTTCCGCCTTCTTGCCGAGCGCGTGTTCGATGGCGGCGATGAAATCGAGCAGCGGCACGGGCTGATGGTTACCAATATTGAACACCCGGTAGGGCACGTTGCTGCTTGCCGGGTCGGCTTCGTCCGGCAGGTAAGCGCTATTTACCGTAGCGGTGCGATCCATCACCCGGATGACGCCTTGGACAATATCGTCCACGTAGGTGAAATCGCGCTGCATCTTGCCGTGGTTGAAAACGTCGATCGGCCGACCTTCGAAGGTCGCCTTGGTGAACAGGAACAAGGCCATGTCCGGCCGGCCCCATGGGCCATAGACGGTGAAAAAGCGCAGCCCCGTGGTCGGCAGGCCGTACAGATGGCTGTAGGTATGCGCCATCAACTCGTTGGCCTTCTTGGTCGCGGCATAGAGGCTGACCGGGTGGTCGACACTGTCCTGCTCGGAGAACGGCATGCGGGTATTGCCGCCATAGACGCTCGAACTCGAGGCATACACCAGGTGCTGCACCTGATGATGCCGGCAGCCTTCGAGAATGTTCACGAAGCCGACCAGATTGCTGTCCACGTAGGCATGCGGGTTCTGCAGCGAATAGCGCACGCCCGCCTGCGCTGCAAGGTGGATCACGCGCTCGAATCGCTCATCGGCGAAAAGCCGCTCGACGCCCGGGCGATCGGCGACGTCAAGCTTGACGAAGCGAAAGCCCGGCAGCGCGGTCAGCTGCTGCAAGCGGGCTTCCTTGAGCGCGACATCGTAGTAGTCGTTGAGATTGTCGAGCCCGACGACTTCATCGCCGCGCGCCAGCAGGTGCAGAGCGGTGGCCATGCCGATAAAGCCGGCGGCGCCGGTCACAAGAATTTTCATTGGTCCGTCACCGAAAGGCAGGAGCGCGATTCTACCGCAGCGAGGCAGCGGCCCGCGCCCCATGCTTCAGCCAATCGCCCGACCAATCGGCCCCCCGACCCTCCGACACAACCCGCAGATCGCCACAACTCGGTCGCCACCTATCATGGGGCGTCGATTTCCGCCCATCGAGATCTGGCCGCCACCCACGGTGTAGGAGCCCGATTTATCGGGCGATAAACCCCTCCAACCGCAACAACGCCAGCCAGGACCAGCCACGAACCCGTCTCACGGCCCGATAGCGCACAGGAAAGGCCGTGAAACGATCCCGACTGACAATCCGGGTCAGCGTTTTCAGTAATGCCAAACGTAGTACGCCAGCTTCAGCACCTCGCTGCCGACAAACCGGCGCGATTCGCGGTTGGCCCACCAGCGCCAGGCAGACCACCAGGCTGGCTGGGTCGCAACCAGTGAATAGCTCAGAGAAGTGCCGGCAAACACGCGCGACCACGTATAGGCGAGGCGCAACATATGTGGCGGATCGCTGACCACCGCGACTCGCGTAACGCCGTGCTCACTCATCCAGGCCCGAGTACGTATTGCCTCCTCCCAAGAATTGCGCGACAGCACGTCGGTCGATAGCGTGAATTCATCGAGTCCAACAGCATCCTTGGCCGTATTGATCTCTGACGTCAACCGATTAATCAACAGAAGCTTATTGGCGCTACCAGATTGGATCAGCTGCAAGCCGGTAGCAAACCGCTCCGGACCACCACCGCCGAGCACTACCACCAGTTCAGTCGGTTGTGCGGAGCCTGCACGCAACGAGAGAATTGTTCCGAGTGAAAAAAAACACACCAGAAAGGCCGCGAGGCTCCACCAAAAGAGGCGCAGTCGCGAGGCCATACCAGCTAGTCGGCCTTGCAGAATTCGTTTAACAGCCCTGAAAAACGCCTGATGCGCGACGCGCATCCCGCCGATGCCTCGTTCGCCGAAGTCGCCACCAGCATCGCCCGCCAAAGCCAGCGCAGCTTAAAGCCGGTGGCGCACAGCACCGCGTGCAGCGCGTCGCCGAGCTGGCCTTCCAACCAGCAGCGATCCATCCGATGATCCGCCTTCAGATGGCCAATCGTGGGTTCCACCGCCGGTCGGTGCCTGCGGTAGCGACGCTGCAGCCGGGTCAGTGACCGGTCCTTGCCGCGGTGAATGATCTCGACGTTCGGGTTCTCACGATCGACACCGCGGTAGCCCAGATCGACGAAGACCTGCCGGGGTGATTTGCCGGTGTCTTCGAGCAGGATGCGGGTGTGCTCCAACTGTGCCGAGAGAACCTGGCCGTCGTAAGGATTGCCGGGAAAGGTCCGGGCGCCGACGACCAGACCACTCTTGTGGGTGACGACGATGCTGGACTTGACACCGAATTCGTAGCGCTTGCGCGCCTTGCCTTTGCTGATGCACTCGAATTCGGGGGCATGCAGGGCGTAAAGCTTGTAGCGGCTGTCGACCGGATGCGCGATGGCCTTTTCCTGCACGGTCGAATCAACGATGACCCGCTCGAACTCGCTCGGGCGCACGGCCTTGGTTTGCACGGCGGTGTCGATGGTCGCCTTGAGCAGTTCTTCGACACCCGCTTCGCCGATGGCGCTGCGAAAGCGGCCGATCTGGGTGGCATCGCACGGGAGTTTCGGGGTGTAGTGGTCCAAACCGCTGAAGTATTGCCAGACGACATTCTCGGACCAGCGGGCGACGAGTTCTTCGTCACTGAGGTTGAAGGCGTGCTTGAGGTAGAGCAGTGCGGCCATGAGCCGAATCGGCAGTCGGGGGCGACCGGCGGAACTGGTGCCGCTGCCGGCCATCTGCACCGTCGGTCCGAAGAGGTCGTCGCCTTCGATGACGGTGCCTTCGCGACTCTGGCGAGCGCAAGCAGGGGGAAGAACCGTTTCCAGTTGGGACCAGGGCATCCGGCTCGCCAAGACCACCAGCGGGTGCCGAAGGTCGATCATCTGAAACAGCCGGGAGCGGAAAAAGTCGTCAGTAGCCATCTGAACTTTGTTCAATTTCTCTCAGGTTTCCGTTATCTGTATTCCAATTTCTCGGGGATCTCGATGGGTCAATTCTGGGCAGAAACCTAGTGTTTATGAGGGCTGCAGGTATATTGCAGGGCCAACTACCAAGCACCGCGCGCGAAGAACCCGATGCGCTGGAGTCGACACACCCCGAGTTGGTCGCCCATCGCTGCCGTGACGCTCAACCCGGAACGGGATGGCGTCGTGGCCGTTGTCACGACTACCAGCACGAGTATGCCTATTGGCAGCATGAACTCAGGCGACAACTGTCGTGACATCTACCGGCTTCAATCAGCCGATCACCCGAAAATACTCCCGCCCAATCACATCCCACGTGTAACGCCTCTGCGCAATACGCAGCATCGCCGCCCCCACGTCATCCGACGCGGTTGGTGTCAGTGCCGCCGCGGTCGAACGGAGCTCATCCGCATTCTTGAAAAATAGTGCTTTCCCGTCCGTCGTGAAGCGGTTGAAGATACAGTCGTACGCCAATATCGGGACGCCGAAATGCATCATCTCGACTAACGACGGGTTCGTACCGCCAGCGGAGTGGCCATGGACATATAGCGCCGCGTTGCCACGGAGTGTGCGCAAGACGCCAGCGTCGTAAATCGGATCCAGCAGGCGCAAGTGTCCCACAACGCTATAGCGTTTTTTTAACGCTTGCCCGAACAGGCTGCTGTGCCAGTTACCCACGAACAGCAGCGGCATCTCTGGCGTATGGGCAAACGCTTCTAGAATCATCGCGATGTTGTTTTCAGGCTCGATCCTGCATAGTGCGAGCGCATAACGTAGCGGAAGCGCTTCACCCTCGTACGGTCGAACTGGTGCGATGAACACATGGTCGCCCCCGTAGGCAATCACCTGGCAGTCGCGCCCATAGGCATCGGAAACGTGGCGGGCAATGCCGTCATTATCCGCAATCACCTCGTGCGAAAAGCGCACCGCCATACGCTCGGACAAGCGCAGAAACCACCGCGCCAGCCCTTTCCACTTTTCGCGCTTCCATTCGATACCATCAATATTGGTCACGATACGCGCTCTTGATATTAAACGTATCAACGGAAGTACAGTCGCCCCGGAAACCCCAAGCAAGACGATCACGTCACTGCCATGACGAACGGCTGACAATAAAGATACGATGTCGTAAAGAATGCTCGAAACGCCATTGGCCTTAAGCCTAACATAACGAAGCTCAGCACGGAGATAAGAAGTAGGCCGTTCTGAGTAGCTGAGCGCGCTGCAATAGACGACCAAACTCACTTGGACATTATTAACCTGGTGGTAACGGACGATATTCTCGCAGAGCGTTTCGAAGCCGCCGTAGTTGCCCGGAATGCCGACCGTACCCAGGACTGCGACCGTTCTCACGGCCAACTCTCCTCTGACGCTTGGAGATTCACTGCCTCGCGCAAGGCCTGCCCGAACGCTTGCGGAGAAAACTGCGAGGCCTTTGCTCGCGCCGCGGTCGACAGCCTAACGCACAACGGTTGATCATCGGCAAGCAGCCGAACTTTCTCTGCCAGTTCCTCACCGCACCGACAGTCGATCAAGAATCCCTCACGCCCCTCAGTTACCAGTTCCAGAGGTCCGCCGACCGGCGGCGCGATGACTGGAATGCCGAAGGCCATGGCCTCAAGCAACGTCAGCCCAAACGTTTCGACCCATTGATCGGGTCGCGATAGATTCATCACAAGGCATGCCCGTGCATAGTAGGTCGCTGGATCATCCGTCCGCGGGTGAATCGTGAGGTTTGCAGGTAGCGCTCTAGCCGCGAAATAACGCTGAACGGCGACCGCATCGTCGTTCACCACCAAGTCGAACTGGATGTCTTTACGCTTGACAAGCCGTTTGGCCAGTTTTAGAAGTTCCGGAACACCTTTATAATCGCGCAGTGATGCAAGCATCAGCACATTGAAGAGGCCACCCCTACGAGCTTCGTACCGGCTCACCCTCGCCCTAGTGAGAAAAGGCTCATCTAAAGCGTTGTAAACGGTTATCGCCCGGACTCCCGGGATCGGCAGACAGCCCCGATGGAAGTCCGATACATAAATCAAGCGACACGCGGCCAACCTGGCCATGGCGGTCAGAAACCAGCGCAGGGGTGCAGGGCTTACCGAAACCTCATGCAGGTGATATATGACAGGCCGCCTAGTCATCCAGCCATAAAGCGCAGCGCCGAAGGGCAGCAACGTATTAACATAGATCAACGCCTTACGATCGATATCCCGTGAACGGAAAAGCAGCGTAAGCAGGCTGAGCTGACTTCCCATATAGGTGATAAGCGTTAGCAGACGGTAGGGCATGCGCCTGTACCAGTAGCGCGTGGTTTCAATGCCGGCCTCGTCAAGGCAACCCGATCCGTCGCTGCCTACGAACAAGCGTAAACGGTCCCCGCCTCGCCCCAGAGCTGTAACCACCGAGGAAAGCACTCGCGGGCTGCCGGATCGGTCGTTGAGAAGGTGGACGAAGACGATCATGCGACTGGTCATGCCAACCCCGCTAACGATGACAAAATCATCACAGTAAAAAAGTTTAATAGACTATTCCACCCAGGCAGAGACAGAGTGGCAATGTAGCACGCCCCCGCTCGCAAATAAAACGGAGAAGTTTCTGTGGGACGCTAAGGCGCATTATTATAAACCACTGCCCTCAAAAGCGCTTCCAGATTCTTCGCTAGCTTATTGTAATTGTACTCATTGACCGCAATCGCGCGTGCAGCCATCGCTAGGCGCTGACGGTCCGCCTCATTCCTTGCGAGCCAAAGCAAAGCCTCCGTTAATCCCACTTCCGGCTGGACACCTTTGAACAAACGGACAGCTATCCCAGCCCGCGATCCTATCGTCCGAGATATCGCATCACCTTCGATGCAAACGATTGGCAGACCCGTCAGCATCGCCTGAAGCACTATCGTAGCCAACCCATGGTGATATGATGGATAAAGAAAAACATCACCTTCATGTAACTCGTCTACGACGCGGTCCATTGGAAGCTTGCCGAGAAACGTAACACGGCGCCCTTGAGGATGGCTTTTGACGATAGCCTCCATTTCTTTACGAAGTGGCCCGTCTCCGATGACTCGTAAAGTTGCCACTGGCTCAACCTCAAAAAATCTAAGGGTCGCATTTAACGCCAGACGTCCGCCCTTCCAATCCTTTAACTCGCCGGCAAATATCAAGCGCAGCGTCATGTTACGCTCATAGCTATCTTTGGGATATGCCAACAATTCGCTACTTTCGATCCCTGTTTGCGTAAATGCGCGCAATTTATGGCTGTATCTCTTCGGCATAGTTTCAATTGTATGGGTAAGAATCACGTTTGCTCGAAAACCAGTTAGCCGCACAAGCGGATCAAGATTCCGCATGCACCACCGCACGGCCAAGCGTAAGCGATCCACAAATATTGAAGCGAGCGGTAGGTATTTGAGTATCTCTGGATTTGTGTTCTCGCTCCCGACGGGCCCCCAAACAAATTTTCCCGACAGAAGGGCCAATCCAGAAGGCATCCAGTCCATACCACCAGTCAAATGAAGCATCACAGCGAAACGGGTGGTTCTCCTAATCTTGGCCGCTCTTATTGCTAATCCAACTTGCCAAAAGTAATAGTAGAGTAAAAATAAACGTCTTCCTCGTTTATAGAAGCGAAAGATCCAAGGAAGATCGAAATAAATAAAATGCAATCGCTCTGGTTTTGGCGCATTACGAAAAGCTTCGTCATGAGTTGAGCGCAAATTAGCCCTGGTTATAACCCACACATCATTATTTTCTGCGAGTCGTAAAACAATACGCCAGGCTATTTCCCCTTCGCCCCCCCGCCCAGTCTCACAAGCATAAGCAGAGATAAGTATTTTCAATTTATGTCACCTTCGATCGAGAAATAGTAAATTACTCAACAAAATAACCGGACTTTACTATTCGCCCAACGTATTTGATTGGCGTTGGTGAGCCATTAGCGAAGCCTAATATACGGCATGACTATCCAGCCGTTTTGGGCACGAACTGCCCCTAACCCCAGGGTCTTGGCACTCGGATATCATAGTCTGATGAGGCCCATGATCTTCACCCGAAAGTCGTCATCCCAGGCGGCTGCCTTGCACTTCAGGCGCAAGCTGGTTTTCTTCTGGTCGGTAGTATCCAGCCGAATCAGATTGAGAACGATCTTCTTCAAGAGGGAAAGATTCTGTGGGGCGTTATCCTTACGTACAGTGCTGGCATCTTCGCCGAAGCTGACGTCGAGCACCCAGTGAAGCCGATTTTCGACGGACCAGTGGCCTCGCACGGCGACAGCAAGTTGTTCGGCGGTCAACTCACGAGAGCTGATGTAATAGCGCCGCTCGAAGTTCGACTCTTCATCGCCAACCTTGCGCAAGGAGTCGACCAGACCGATCGTCTTGCACTTGGGCCAATCGGCGACGTCAACGGTCCCTTTGGCGGGCAGAACCGAGGCGATTTGGCCGACGATCCGACCGCGGGACTTGTGGGCCTGACGGTGGCGGTCGACTGCTGGCGATTGATAGTGGTCAATGAAATCAGTCTGGATAGCTTCCAGCAGCGCCGGTTGATTGCCTTTGACCGCGAGCAAGTAGTCACCGCCCTGGTCGGTGATCTGACGGGCGATGTTCCTCTGGCACCCCATGGCGTCAATGGTGATCAGCAAGTCCTTGATATGCAGTGCCTGGAGCAGTTCCGGGATGGCGGTGATCTCGTTACTCTTGGCGGCGACCTTTTCCTGGCCCAGAACGACGCCCAGTTCAGTAGCGAAGGCGCTGACCATGTGAATGGCGGCCTCACCGCCGGTAATCGTTCACTCCCCTACGCCGCAGCCGGGATAGCAGGGAGAGCGGGGAGCTGTAAGCCTTTGCGAGCGGCAGCAATGACGGTGCCGAGATACTGCCAGGCGGAGGTGCCGCGGCGGCGGCAGGTCTCGATGACACTGGCCAGAAGGGCGAAGGCGCGGGACCCTTCTTCGGAACGGGTGCCATGGCTGATGTTGCGCGAAATGACCCAGTGTCGCAGCGCCTGCTCGGCGGTGTTGTTGGAGAGCGGCAGCAGGGGCTCCGCGAGCGGACGCAGGATGACTTTCCAGTCGTAGAGGAATTCGCGCACGACACGGCGCAGGGGCAGGATGTTCATCCGTTCGATGCACCTCGCACAGGTGCCGCAGCCGTTTGACCTCGGCGGCGTAGCGCTCGGGCAGGGCTTGCGGCGGCGGCTCGATCCGCGCCGCGTAGATGGCGTCCATCAGCGCTGTCAGGATACCTTCCATCTCCTGCCCAACCCGGGACACCCGGCCATCACTCGATTCGGCCAGCCCCCGCAACTTGCGCAGCAGGTGCGGCCAGCAGCGCAGGCGGTTTTCCCAGGTCCGGTAGACCACGTACCCATCGCTGATGAGGATGCCGGTATAGCCGTCTTGCAGGGCGTTATCGAGCATCTCCCGGGTGCGTGGGCCGATGAGGTACAGCGCCGTAGAGGTACTGACCAGCGCCCACAACCACAGCAGCACGCCGGCTTCCGGCCACGACGTTTCATCGACGTGCAATTGCGCCACCTGCACGATATCGGCCACCAGGGCGTCCTCCAGCGAGAAGCTGGCACGGCCGGCTTCCCGGATCGTCTCATCGATCACGCCGGTGCTCAGCGTCAGGTCGAAGACGTCCTGCAGGAGCTCGCGAATACGCGCTCGCGACAGGCGCATTCGCAGCGCGAGCAGAACGATGACACCGGCCAGACGAGGACCCACCAAGCGCCATTCGCCGAGCTCAACCTTCCCCCACTGGGCGTCGGGCGGTGCCCGCCAAGGCTTGGCACGGCTGACGTGGCCGCAAGCGCAGCGCACTTCAAGCAGCGTGTGACGCGTCACGTTGAACATCAGTCCGATGGCGCCCTCGACGGGCGGCGCGATGTCGATTTCGTCCCAGGCCGTGTAAGCCTGCGACTCGGCCTCCTCCGTCAACGCTCCACCACAAACCGCGCAGGTCTCGGGTCGGTGCGCGCAATTGTCCGTAACTGCCAGTTTCTGCGTGCGACCATGGCCCGGACTGCCCGCTTGCCTGCCCGGGGGTTTCCCCGTGCCTTTTCGCGGCGATGGGCGTTCGGTCACCGGCGGCGACGTCTCTGGCGCCGGCGGCGACGTCTCTGGCGCCGGCGGCGTAGTCTCTGGCGCTGGCGGCGTAGTCTCTGGCGCTGGCGGCGTAGTCTCTGGCGCTGGCGCCGAACTCGCTGCCGTTTCGGCAGCGCCACCCTCGACCGGCGCTTCGTTCTCCACGGCGGGCTCGCGCGCCTTCTCCCACGGTGCCTTTGTGCTCGGCGGCCGCGAGCTGTTGGCCGGGTTTTGATTCAGCCGATCCTGTAACTCCTTGACGTCGTGCAGCAGTCGCTTCGACACTTCCAGCAACAGCTCCGCCGGCAGCTTCTTCAGCCACTCGTCGTCCATCTGGAAGAGATCATGCTTGCTCAGGTGCATCTCGTCGTGGCTATCGCGTCGTCGTCATGGTCACGAATTATGCCGCAAAAGCATGGTGTTGGCGGCGTTTGTTAAGGGGGTGTGAACGGTTACCACCGCCGCTGCCCGACCCACGCACGGTCTTGCCATCGATCGCAACGCCGCCATTGAGGGTCCCGACCACCTCAGCAACCCAGCGACGGAACGCCACCTCGAATTGCTTCGGGTCCAGCGCTCGGAAGATCCTCAGAAACGTCTTCTCGGAGGGGACGCCGTTCTTGAGCGGCAGAAACTGACGCAGCCAATCCTCCTTCTTGTACCCCCAATAGGCGATGTCTTCGACGGTGTCACAATCGGAGAGCACGGCGGCCATGGCAATCACCAGAATCTCCACAAAATCATGCAGCGTCCCATTGCTGGGATTGCGCGGGTCGTCGACTTCCCTCAAGCAGCACATCAGGGTGGCTCCTTTCGTCACACTCATTTCGGTTGCTCAAAAGACGAGAGTAGACCTGATTCCAGAGGAGTTCACAAGCTCCTGTCATAAGTTGATGAATGTTAACGATTTTTCACTTCACGGATGCAGGGAGAAAAGTCATGCTATCCGAGTGCCGAGGCCCTGCGGTTTGCGCAGCACCGGAACGTCCATGAATTACAGCAAATGTCCACATAAACAGGTAGTTGGCGTATGGATTCCGAGTGCCGAGGCCCTGCCCCTATCCCGTGTCTTTAAATATTAACGATTTCTTACTCGTCAAATATGGCGAAATGTACTATGTGATCCGACTGTGTAAGCCCTAGCTATTCTCCACATCCTTGGCGGATCCCCACAAAATGACTTAAGCCCCTAAATGTCACGAGCCACCGACAACGCTTTATGCCGCAAAACTATCTCCGAAATCTTCGTTGTCACCTCATCAATCGAACAGTCACTGTCGATCAAATAGCAATTAGGCAATTTACCAACTAGCGACCGATACACATTATGTTGCCGAACCAACTCCTCCATAGTGAGCTCGTTTTTTCTGGACATCATGACTTCCGGACTGGCCGATAAAACAAATGTCAAACTTGGCTTAGGAACCAACGACGAAAGTAACTTTGGCAGCCATTTCGGCAAATTCATCTGATAACGATGCATATCCACAAAATAATCGTAATAATACCGATCGAAGCAGATCAAATTCTTCCGGACCAGCAACGGAAAAACAACAAAATAATAACCAATAAAGAAATCACAGAAATAGTAAGTGAAGCGTACTAGCGATTTAAATGAATTCTGCCGCCCATGTCTATGTGGATGAGGGTTCTCAGAGATTTCAACAGACGGATTCCAAACCCTTAACCGGCCAAACGGCGGCAGAAATCCCGGCCGCCAATAAAATCTCCGTGAGCCGTGGAAACTGCCATCTAACAGCTTAGAAGTTTCCCTCATAACTGTCGACTTCCCGCACCCATCGGGACCAAGAAAACACACACAAATGCCTACGGGACGAATGGCCCGCTTAGACAATCTCCATAACTCACTCAAATCATATTTAACACAAAAAACCCTTCCAGATATCTCTTTTGAATATTCGCGTAAAAATCTGCGATCGTCTATTGATCTCAACGCCAAATCAACTAACCGGCGCGCCAAAAAACTCCTGCAGAATTCTGCAATTGTTTTATCAAATAATAATTCCACTTTTTCCCAGGAAAATATACTGGAATTAGTTAATCCCTGTATCTCGGCAATTTTATCTGGTGAAGAATCATTCTTAATAACTCGGCGCATGATCAAGAACACAACCTCTACACATGGATCTGGAATAAAAAAATTCCTGTAAGGTCGCGATGTGCTTAGAACCACTTTTGCAGGTAAAAGCTTATAGTATCCTTTCGCAATATAATCTACACAAAAGTCCAATTGGAGACGGAAACTCTGACTAATTTTAAATGGCGATAAAATATAAGCGCGCCCATCCCTGCTATGGGATATCCGCTGAGTTACCGGCAAGTCATAACGACGCGAAAACTCAGCAATTAAGTCATCAAGCCCATCAAACGCCGATTTTGAAACAACAAGATCAATATCCGAATTGATAACCATCGGATAACCCTGATAATTATTCATTACGCAATAAGAGAACTGCTTTTCATTGAGAAAGTTAAAAAAAGAATTCAAATATATACTTTCAGGGCATCCCACAATTACCTCCCTCGTTGCCTTGACAAACCAAGCGCTGATTGAGGCGCCTTCATCGTCACCAAGGACCTCGTCTAAAAAATTTCGGGCGAAAACTCCTCGCGCGCTTTTGCGGTCATCCACACCTGCCGCTTGAAACAGTTTAGTGCTTGTGGGGCGCTGTGGAGGGTTCGTAGCGCCGACCTCCCACCACCTTGACAGCAGTCCGTCAACGCGCCACCACGAATCCCACCCAGGGTTAGCCTGTGCGCGGGGGTGGCCCGCCCACAGCTCCCCGTTCCCAGCGAATTTCCTAAAACGCCGCTACAACAACACGCCAATCTTTGGCTTTAGTAGTGGGTTAGTATGTTGGCTGGGCCCCAAACAAAAATAACGCCAACTGACCACAGATAAAATATGCTCGCCAACACCATCTTACCCACACCAACCTTTTGGAGACGAAGCATACAATTGACAAGTATAAGCGGCTCGAATAGCTGCGCGAATAGGAATAGCCTGTCTCTAAACAGTATATTCCACCAAAACAACATAGACACACTTACAAGAACTAGATAAATATAGAACAAACGTCGCGAGAATGCATCTAGTGATTTCCAGGAAAAAAAAGTCAGCAACACGATCCCTATCGCCGGTATATATTGAAATCCGAACGCTGACTCTTTCATAGCGCCCAGATCACCTCTCATCACATTATCGTCAAATTTTTGGTAGAAGACGAAAAGGCTTTCTTGGATGCTATCCCTCGCAACATATAACAGCCCAAGAACAAGCAATGCAACAACTGACGTACCGAGCAGGGCCTTTAGTTTGAACTTCCTTTGCGACAAAGTGAACCCAGCATAAGCGGCTGCAGCGGGCAATGCGCTTACGAAATGCGTAGAAATAGAAGCGCAGCCGAGCACTGCGAACATTAGACGTCGCGATTTTAGTAATGCCACTATTGCGGCGAGGAGTAGTGCTGCAGCCATCCCATTTCTAATTACCAATATGTGAACCATCCAAAACACGTGCGTACATGCCAGCAACGCCATTGCGTACAATGCGAACTTTCCAACCGCTGCTCGATAGGACATGTAGATTATTGCATTTGTAACGAACGCTTGAACAACCAGATATGCTGTGCCCGAGGAAACAAAAACTCGGACCGCCTTGACAAAAAACAGAAAGCCCACATCAACGGTATCGGTAGCTGAATCTGCCGCGTGAAAAATATAAAGATAATTAACCGTATCTTGACCGACATCGACATCCCGAAACCCGAGGAAAACACTTACTGCAAACAATACAATGAACGATAGAATGGTGACCTCACTCTGACGCTTTAGACAGGTAGTTAAAAGGCCAAAGACGATGAAGATATTTAAAAACATAAAATAAATCATAACAAAAGAACTCAGCTCTCTATATGATCAGTCGCTTACGAAGCGCGTTGTAAGTATAGCCTTGAATAACGATTTGAGTCGAAATTAGTCCAGCGATAGCCCCTTTTACCCCCCACTGCTCAATAAACCATGAAGCGGCGGCGATTGCCAGAACAGAGGCCAGCAGGTTGGCACTAAAGATTGGACGAACATCGTTAAATGCGCGCAATCCTGACCTCAAAGGCAATCCTACGGACATCAACAAGTAAACCGGAACATACCACCAAAGCAAGTACCCGTAACCGCTATAAGTTTGGCCAAATAAAAACCGTAAGACCGCCTCTGGATTAACAGCAACGATCAAACAGTAAAATGCTGTTCCTCCCATACAAAACCATGTGGCCCGCGCAATATAAGCCTTTACGGCTGACACTCCGCCGCTCTTCAAGCACTTCGCCACGCTGGCCGGAATAATGTTTTCCATACCCATAAAGATTACGTGCGTCACCCCGAGAACATTTTGGACAGCACGTATAGCGCCGACTGCTTCAGATCCTAAGGTCGCGCCGAGGGTAACAATAAAGAAGTTCCCGGACGTCCATTGACTCAATGCCGATGCGACAAGCCATTTCGAATGTGATAAGTGAATTGCAGCAACTCTACGCAGACGCTTGCCCGAAAAGGTTTGCAAATCCATCGACCAAATTCCAACAACGACAGCCGCTCCGGATGTGGCAGCAATTATCCAAAGAACTAAGGCACTATTAAGCTGCCAAAAATAAAATAGCGGCACAAGAAGACTCACCTGTCCAAGATAGCTAATAGCATCATTGAAAAACGCCAGCCTTCCAAAATTCCTGGAGAAAAAATAGCGCCGTAGAAAATCTTGTAATTGAAATGCAAAAAGCGCAGCAGATAGCGGCCATACTAAATCCTGAAGACCTAAGTCCGGAGCAAAATACGCACTCAATATTGTAGCGAGTCCCAATAAAGCAGAGCACAATAACGAAAACAACAATTCTTGAGCAGCAACAACCGCGTAATAGGCAGGTTTACCCCTCACTTTCCGGGTCGCACCGAAACTCATCATCGGCGCGATGATAGCCGCCTGTTGAATGCTACTGCAAAAGAGCACAACCATCCACGCTAGCGCAAACCGGCCATACTCATCTAGCCCAAGAAAGCGCGCCAGTAAGATACCCGTGAGAAAATTCACCCCACTGACCATTGTTTGATCAGCCAATGCCCAGTTAATGTGCTTGTAGCGCGAAAAAACAGCGAACATTTTAACCGAACACTCCTTGATACATGATTAGGTTAATCTAAACGTTATTTCAAGGCCTGAATATCCTGTGGATACGCGCTTCGCCGACCCATGAAGATATCTATTGTTATAGTTTCCATTCTGTTGCCGTGTCTAGGATGTCAGCGATCTCTTCGGCGCTAGCACAAGAGACTACCTCGTCGTCGTCATCTGGCTCTCGATAAAAAGAGCGTAGCGCGTGTCCACACAGATAGGTCAGAAGGAGACGCATTGTTTGTTGACTATCGACGGGATGCATCATCGCAGCCACTTGCTTGAATACCTGCTTGATCGCTTGACTAGGGTTGCTGGCGTTCGTAATCCTCTGCGAAGAAATTACGAAGTGAATTAAATCATACCCGCTCGGATACACTTGCTCGGCGTACTCCCAGTCAAAGACATATAGTTTCCCATTTACAAAAAAGCTATTCCAAGGCGTAAAATCTCCGTGACTTAATACTTGTGACCCGACGGCGGTCTTATACGCAGCGGCGTGCTCTATTCCCCGCTCTAGGCGGCGTTTCCAGTTTAGTGGCAATCTTCTAGCCACAAGGCTATAGCGCCGGCCTAACTCGGTTATTAATGTATCGGAATCGCTTTTATCAGGGATAGCTGTCCTGCTTGCCAGCTCATGCAGGAATGCCAAATGCGCTTTGTTTACGACAACAGAGGTTTTCGTTTGGCTGGTTTTAAGACTGTCGGTCACAAAAATGTTTACACCGTCACTCTCGCCGCTGAAGAGAACGCGGGGTATGTGGACTGTTTTGAGATCAAGTGAGCGCAGGAAATGAAGTGTAGCCGCCTCATGAATCAAGAGAGATTTTACGGATGGCTTTCGAGACACCTTTACGAACCCCTTGATCTGCCCAGACACGTCCATAACTTGAACTGCTGCTTTTCTGTGTGGGCTATCGGTTCCGGTAAAGAAGGAAAAGTGGAGATTTCTATTCTTGAAGATTTCCATCAGGCGTGAACCACCTGATATAAAGAGCGTTTGTCGTGCCCACAAGCCGGACTGACCTGATAAAGTTGCCATTAGGGCAGCACGTTTGAAGAGCTTTGCGCTGGTAGTAATTGGTTGAAAAATGGCCAGTCCATTTGTGGTCACACTGCGATTGACGAGTGGAACTAGCCACCAACGCTGGTTTGAGCGGCCACTGATAATTCCATATTTAACGGACCCTGGGGAGGCGCTTTCGCTTACATGAAAACCGAGCGATTCGATTTCTGTTAATGCGTCCGCAAAGATAGGGTTTTTGAGCAAATCGATGTCCATCTGAAACTCATTAACTAGCACTTTTTTCCTTTGAAACCAACAAATACCGCAGAAAGTCTGTCGTTTCAGCTATAGTCCGAACAGCTTTTCTCGGAGGGCAGGTTCGGGTAAAAGTGCCCAATACGGTCTGTCGAATATTGCGACTAGAGCGACCTCCAGCCTCGGGCCTGATAACCTCTACGGAAGAGAGGCGGCGCTACGTCGTTACGTGTGGAACCGGCAATGGGGTTGGCGGTTTGAGCAAGCGGTGATGTCAATGGCGGACGCGGTCCGAGCGTAGCCCGAGCCCTTGATAGGTAATCGTTCACTCCCCTACGCCGCAGCCGGAATAGCAGGGAGCGCGGGGAGCTGTAAGCCTTTGCGAGCGGCCGCGATGACGGTGCCGAGATACTGCCAGGCGGAGGTGCCGCGGCGGCGACAGGTTTCGATGACACTGGCCAGAAGGGCGAAGGCGCGGGTCCCCTCTTCGGAACGGGTGCCGTGGCTGATGTTGCGCGAAATGACCCAGTGTCGCAGCGCGTGTTCGGCGGCGTTGTTGGAGAGCGGCAGCAGGGGCTCCGCGAGCGGACGCAGGATGACTTTCCAGTCGTAGAGGAATTCGCGCACGACACGGCGCAGGGCCGGATGTTCATCCGTTCGATGCACCTCGCACAGGTGCCGCAGCCGTTTGACCTCGACGGCGTAGCGCTCGGGCAGCGCTTGCGGCGGCGGCTCGAGCCGCGCCGCGTAGATGGCGTCCATCAGCGCTGTCAGGATACCTTCCATCTCCTGCCCAACCCGGGACACCCGGCCATCACTCGATTCGGCCAGCCCCCGCAACTTGCGCAGCAGGTGCGGCCAGCAGCGCAGGCAGTTTTCCCAGGTCCGGTAGACCACGTACCCATCGCTGATGAGGATGCCGGTATAGCCGTCTTGCAGGGCGTTATCGAGCATCTCCCGGGTGCGTGGGCCGATGAGGTACAGCGCCGTAGAGGTACTGACCAGCGCCCACAACCACAGCAGCACGCCGGCTTCCGGCCACGACGTTTCATCGACGTGCAATTGCGCCACCTGCACGATATCGGCCACCAGGGCGTCCTCCAGCGGGAAGCTGGCACGGCCGGCTTCCCGGATCGTCTCATCGATCACGCCGGTGCTCAGCGTCAGGTCGAAGACGTCCTGCAGGAGCTCGCGAATACGCGCTCGCGACAGGCGCATTCGCAGCGCGAGCAGAACGATGACACCGGCCAGACGAGGACCCACCAAGCGCCATTCGCCCAGCTCAACCTTCCCCCACTGGGCGTCGTTCGGCGCCCGCCAGGGCTTCGCACGGCTGACGTGGCCGCAAGCGCAGCGTACTTCAAGCAGCGTGTGACGCGTCACGTTGAACATCAGTCCGATGGCGCCCTCGACGGGCGGCGCGATGTCGATCTCGTCCCAGGCCGTGTAAGCCTGCGACTCGGCCTCCTCCGCCAACGCTCCACCACAAACCGCGCAGGTCTCGGGTCGGTGCATGCAATTGTCAGTAACCACCAGTTTCTGCGTGCGACCATGGCCCGGACTGCCCGCTTGCCTGCCCGGGGGTTTCCCCGTGCCTTTTCGGGGCGATGGACGTTCGGTCACCGGCGGCGACGTCTCTGGCGCCGGCGGCGTAGTCTCTGGCGCTGGCGCCGAACTCTCTGCCGTTTCTGTAGCACCTGGCTTGACTGGCGCTTCGTTCTCCCCGGCTGGCTCGCGCCCCTTCTCCCACGGTGCCTTTGTACTCGGCGGCCGCGAGCTGTTGGCCGGGTTTTGATTCAGCCGATCCTGTAACTCCTTGACGTCGTGCAGCAGTCGCTTCGACACTTCCAGCAACAGCTCCGCCGGCAGCTTCTTCAGCCACTCGTCGTCCATCTGGAAGAGATCATGCTTGCTCAGGCGCATCTCGGCGTGGCTATCGTGTGGTCGTCATGGTCACGAATTATGCCGCAAAAGCATGGCGTTGGCGGCGTTTGTTAAGGGGGTGTGAACGGTTACGCAACAAAAGGTGTCAGGTCTTGCATTCACGTATTCAACACTCCCCAAATGATGGTCGGTTTGCCTCAATCAGCTGCCATTCACGCAGATGCGTGCGAAATGTCGCGTTTGGGTCGTTGCGCGCAGCCGTCGGCGGCCTCCCTACCCCCGGAGACGGGTCTCCAGCACTGGGCAGTAAATCTTCGAGAACATGCCGACCGTGCTGCCCCGTGAGTCGATTGACGCCACTTCCGTTGTTCCAGCGCCGATCCAACGGCCTTCCCTTTCTGCCCACAGGGGCGGCTTTCCCAATTCGTTTTACGAGGCTACACATAGGTTCACTTGCGTTACGGTCTGCTCTCTTGCTGTTGGGAAACTCACGACCCCGTGTTACCACAGCGCCGCTTCCTCATGCTACCGGGGCGTACGGACAACTCCCCGGACGGGACTTCAACCCGCTAGACTTACTGCTTTACGGCGAACGGACAGACCACGGTTTCGCTTCAGTTCCTGACTTTGAACACGTCTTCCAGCGTGTTTGCATCGAGGATGTTGTCGGCCCATTGTTCAAGTTGAGCGAGGCTGGCATCAGGGTGGATTTGTCCTCTCAGGCAACGCACGGGCAATCAAGCAGTTAGTTCTTCCCCCTGGACATCTGCGCCGGAAGTCCGTATAAATGGCGCATGGAAAGCGTTCTTGGTGCATTGCGTGTTCGCTTGGTGGGCAAGAGCGAAGAGGCTCGCTATCGGGAGTTGATGGCAGAGCATCACTACCTGGGCGACCTGGCGAAGATCGGGCACACGCTTTGGTACGTGGCCACCTACGGCGAAAAGTGGACGGCCCTGCTGAGTTTCTCTGCGGCGGCCTGGAAATGCGGCGTTCGTGACCGCTGGATCGGCTGGGACTATCGGCATCAGTACGATCGCTTGGGCCTGGTCGCCAACAACAGTCGCTTTCTGATCCTTCCCGATTGGCATTACCCCAATCTCGGCTCCAAGGTGCTCTCGCTGTGCGAGCGACGGGTCGCCGAGGATTGGCAGGCGCATTTCGGGAAGCCGCTGTTACTGCTGGAGACCTTTGTGGACCCCTCGCGCTTCCAGGGGACCGTCTATCGCGCCGCGAACTGGACGCCTCTGGGGCTGACGCAAGGCTTTCGCCGCACCCGAGAAGGCTACAGCGCCCACCCGACGTCGCCCAAAGTTGTCTTTGTTCGCCCCTTGCAGGCGGACGCTCGCGGCCAACTTTCCCGCTCGATACTCAACCCCCGCTATCGCACAGGAGCGCCCAGGATGATGCTCACCGCCGAACAGATGCGCACGCTTCCCGATTTCTTTGCCGGCATCGCCGACCCGCGGCGCGCGCAAGGAAGGCGTCACCCCCTTCCTGCCGTTCTGGCCATCGCCACGGCGGCGGTCTTGTGCGGAATGCGGGGCTACAAAGCCATCGCCGGGTGGGCCAAAGACCTCACACCGAAAGCACGCGAGCGTTTCCGCTGTCGTCGCGAGAAGGGCGTTTACCGCGTACCCAGCGAGTTCATCATTCGTGACGTCCTGATCCGTGTCGATCCCATGGCGCTCGATCAAGCGTGTCAGCAGTGGAACAAGGCCTATGCTCAAGACGACCCCAGTCTGGCGGTCGACGGCAAGACCATGCGCAATGCCCATGACGAGCACGGTCAGCAAGCACACATCATGAGCGTGGTCGGGCATCAGACCGGCGTGTGTCACACCCAAAAAAAGTCGGCACCTTGCCCGTAAATGGCGGGGACGAGCTCAAGCAGACCAATGAAATCGGGATGTTCATACCCCTGCTCGATGCGATCGATATTCAGGGCAAGGACATCACCGCCGACGCGCTACTGACACAGCGCAAGCTGGCGACCTACCTGGTGGAGCGCAAGGCGCACTATCACTTCACGGTCAAAGGCAATCAGCCAACACTGCAAGCCGATATCGCGCTCCTCTTCCAGGATCGGAAGGGGGCAGACTTCGTGGCGGTTTCGCCACCTGACCATGGTCGGATCGAGACTCGGCGTATTTGGTGCAGCAATGCCCTCAACGCCTATCTCGACTTCCCGTATGTCGGCCAGGTGTTCTTGATCGAGCGCGAAGTGCTGCACAAGAAGAGCGGCAAGCGGACGCACGAAATCGCTCTCGGGATCACCAGTCGCCCTCCAGAACAGGCCAGCCCACAGCAAATCCTCGCCATCAATCGCGGCCATTGGTCGATAGAGAACCGCTGTCACTACGTCATCGACTGGAACTACGACGAGGACCGTAGCCGTATTCGGACTGGTTACGGACCCGAGAACATGTCACGCCTGCGCCGCTTTGCCGTCGGAATCCTGCAACCACTTCTCCGACGGCAAAACCAGCATTTCCGAAAAAATGCGCCACCTCAACCGCAACATCCGATTGGTCTTCGACTACCTGCGCATGACCAAAAATTCTACAGGCCACGTATCACCTTGATCCCGGCACGAGAACAAATTTACCGTGAGGCTGGCATGGGTCAGGCGAGCATAGGTTTCGGACGATAACGGGCCAAAACGGCGGGCGAGTTGGCGTTGCAGAACGGCTGATTCGCCAGCGCTGAAGCATGACTGCGCCAGCCCAGTACTGGCAAGGCGTTGCGGTGGGCAGGCAAAAAAGGTTTCGCACAAGGGAGCTAGACAGCCGGGGGGACTTCTGGCAGGATAGGTGGAGGGTCATTGGTCCACGTTTCAGCCGGAGGTATCGTGGTGGTTGCAACGAGCGAAGGGGAGTGGGTGCACTGCGGTCGCGTATTCAGCGCCGCGGAGATCGCCGAGGTGTGCGGGACGGTGGCGTGGCTGCCGGGATTGGCGCGCAAGGAGTTGGCGGCGACGGTCTGCGAGCACCTGGGGTGGACCACTCTGACAGGGACGGCGAAGATCAGCGCCTGCCTGGAGTTTCTGGAGCGTTTGCAGGCGGCCGGGCTGCTGACACTGCCGGCGATAAGGCCGTCGTCAGCACGCCGTTGCGCGCCGCCCGCGGCACCCGTAGATACGGTCACCGGTGAGCTTCCCGTGCACTGCGCCCTGTCGGCACTCGCACCGGTCTGCCTGGAAGTCGTTCGCGACGCGGCGTTGGTGGCGCAGTGGGATGCGCTGGTGGCGCGCTGGCACCCACTGGGTTTCCAGGGGGCCCTTCGGCTACCGCCTGCGCTACTTCATCACGGCGGGCGACCGGCGGCTCGGCAGCGTCCTGCTGGCCGGCGCTGCCCGCGCGGTCGCCGTGCGCGACCGCTGGATCGGCTGGACGGCCCAGGCCCGCCGCGAGAACCTGGCGCGGGTGGTGAACAACAGCCGCTTCCTGATCTTTCCCCACGTCCGGGTGCCGCATCTGGCCAGTCATGTGCTCGGACAACTCGCGCGCCGCGCACGCGCGGACTGGCTCGATCACTGGGGCTTCGAGCCCCTGTTGCTGGAGACTTTCGTCGATCCTCGTCACTATAACCGGCACCTGTTACCGCGCGGCCGGTTGGCAGTTGCTCGGGGCAACCAGCGGGCGCGGGCTGGCCCGCCCCGGCCAGTCGTATCGCAGCACGCCCCGCCAGGTGTGGCTCAAACCGCTGAGCGCCGATTGTCGCGACCGGCTGTGTGCCGCCCCTGGGAGCTCCCGGCCATGAGCAAACCCTGCCGTCGCCCGACACGCGCTGCCCTCAAGGAGCTGCGCTCAGAGAAGAAACGGCAGGAAAAGGCACTGAACGCGAAACGGCGCGCGACCTTTCCCCGTGGACAAGTCCCCCCTCCCACTGATCGCCCAACCGATGCTCCGGCCTCGCGACCGTCGGCGAGGAACATCAAAAACAAAAGGGAAAAGGGGCGGCCCGAGCCCGCCGAGGATACCGCATTCGTGCAGCAAAAAAGAAGTCCCCCCCCCCGGCTCCTGCGAAAAGATACCCCCGCCTTATCGCAGCCAACTGGACACAACAAATTACCCTCGACCCGAGAGAGACCCAGGAAGCGCCGCCACAAGCTGACCGCGCTGCTCTGCTTTAGGTTCCTCTCTGTGAGTGTTCGTCTTTCCAGTTCTCCTCTCGGCGCGATCGCGACGCGGACACCTCGCGACGCAAATCCCGCCGCCGTCCCCACGTTAATGGCAACCTCCCCTGTGTTCCCGGAGATCGGAAGACCCTCACCAATCCATACGCATACATCACCCACACGCCGACACCCCTGTTCGGCTCTGCCCTGCCTAGCCGTGCCTGCTGCGCGACATCGACCCTGGACACACCCTTGAGCAGGCCCATCCACACCCACGTTTCAGATCTGGTGTGAAAGCGGCGGCTGATAGCGGCAAGAGCATCTCGCACGCGATATCATGATCAAACCAACTGCTACCACATCGCAACTCGGACGGCTCGCCAGAACAGAAGAAGAAGGGGTCGACCGCCCGGCGGGCCGGCGCGACAACCCGGGGCGACAACCTCTGGGCGGTTAGGGGAAAGAGGAAATACCGCAAAGCGCCCGTCGGCAAGCGAGGAGGGAAACCCGCCACACCCATTGACTTTGTCTACACACAGTCCTCGAGGCCAGCCAGCACCCTGGCTTTCCACAACCGGAGGGTCCGTCCACTGCTCAGCCGAGTTCACTCGAACACGCGCTGGGGGCGATACCGAAGCGCAAAAGCAGGCTGCGAGCTCCCCTGCGCGGCTTTGTGCGCTGGAGCGAACGGTCAAGACCGAGGTTCCCACCGCCTGCCTATTTCCTGCGCTGCTCGACGGCCCCTTTACGCCAATCGGGGCCGGTGATGCAGCGCCTGCGCTGCTCTTGCGCGCCCAATGGAGAGTTAGTTCATGATCGTGCTCTGAAGGACACGGATTGTGTCAACGGTTTGTATGCGGCAGGAAGGAGTTCCGCGCCCCAACCACGCCCTCTGCTGAAGGCACAAGCCGGGCTTGCCCAGCGCGCTGGGGCAAGGCGCCCCGACAAACACTTCAGTGGGTCCAATCGACAGCGGACTTACGCCTTCGCGGCAACGGGCGATGTCAGCGTCCTCAAGCTGAACCCTCGGTGGTCTAGTGAGGGGAAAGCTGGGAAAAGATCGATGAACAGGCAGGACCGTCCCAACCGAAACACCGCGCCACGCATGGCTCTCCAGACAAAACGCTCAGACACGACATGCCATGAGCGCTGCGGCAAACCCTTCGGCTTGCCGCCACCGTTGGGCATAGAACGCGGGCTTCCTCGTCGAAAAACATCAGGGCTTACCCTACGCCGCATGCCTTTGCCCTCACTGGAATGCCATGGAAAGGCTATCACCTCTCATCATGCGCACCTGGCGCAGTAGTTCAATACCCTGGCACGTTTACACCCGCCAGTACGCAAACGTATCAGAACTCGCGTGACCACCGAGTATGTGCGCCGGCCGCCATCGCCTCATACCGTAAGTTCCTGGCTGCGCCATGGCTTGAACCAGCCACTCCTGCGTCTGCTTACGCCGAAGTTCCTGCTGCAACCGAATAACCTGGCCCGAGGCCTGCCCAAAAACATCTTCCCAGGGGGCGCACCCCGCCGCCGGAAAGGCTCGCCGGCGATTCGCTTAAAGGAGCGCTCTACTTAGACCTCTCCTGTCCCAGGAATGAACACCCAAAACCCCCGCCGCCGCAAGAGATCCTTGACGTAGCAACCCCCCTCTGGGGCCGCTCGGCGGCGAAAGTCGGGCCAGAACCGGCAAGTGCTGTCGATTAGGGAGAGGGTCATGCAGTCAGGGATGCTGATTCGCCTTCTAGCTTGCCTTGTTGTAGGCCTTGTTGTAGGCCTTGTTGTAGGCCTTGTTGTAGGCCTTGTTGTAGGCCTTGTTGTAGGCCGTCTCGTTTCCATTGCTCTGTCCATTCTTCTACACGTTCCGCCAACATGGTGTCTATCTCCTGTAGTTCGTTGACTTCCGGGATTTCTTGGCTTGGCATCAGCCGCCTGAGTACGATGCGGTTGATCCAGACCACGAATGCGCGTCTGAGGCTGGCGTATTCTGGGTGGCGCAACCGTGCCTGTAGTGAGGATACCGCTCGCCGCACATCTTCGGGTAGTGCGCTGGTTTCCAGCCGGATGATGCTGGTTACGGTGTTGTCGGTGTCGGCCAACGCCGTTTCTTCCAGGGTGCCCTCTTCAATCAGGAAGTAGCGTTGGGTGGGATGGTAGCGTTTGAGGCTGCCCGGCGGGTTTTCAATAAGTTCGCTGACGTCGCGTGCGGCAGTCCAGTGTTGGCGGCCGTTGTAGAGCACGAGCGGGAAGACGGAAGGAAGCTTTTGGCCGGGTTTGACTTCTCCGCTCTTGATCAGGTCTTGGTAGAGCAGGCCGGTATAGACCATGATGCGCAGGGCCATCCAGGGGTCTACCGTGCTCTGGAATTCGAGCAGTAGGTAGATGTAGATCCATTCGGTGTGGTGACGGATGCGCCAGATAACGTCGTCTTCTCGGTCGCGCAGGTCGTCGCTGATATAGCTGCCGCTGACTTTTTCAAGAGTGCTGTAGTCGAGTCCTTCTACCCAATCTTCACCGACGAACCCGCGCAACAGGTCTTCCACTACGCGGTGGTGCGAGAACAGAAGTTTGTAGCCGGTGTCGTGCGGGTGGTTTGTCATGGGCTGACTTCGTTGGCTGACGTGGCAATTTCTGGTTTGTTCGCTGCGCTCGCAATGACGGCGCGGGGTGTTTATGAATGGCGCTTGATCAGCGGCGCAGGTAATCCGCATGTCACATCAGCGGTGTCAGTTCATGCACTCATGTATTTTAGAGGAGGCGCCTCAGGTCTTCGGGCATCGAGCCGTGAGGTTGTTCGTCTTCTTCTATGGCTAGCCAGTTGCGTACGGCGGCCAATTTTGCCAAGTGGAGTTTGCGGATCATTGCCGGAATGGCGTGGCTGCGCTGCAGATCGTAGCGGTGTCGGGGCCGTAGAGCTTGGTGGGCATGCGATTGTCCGAAAAGCGGTGCGAAAACTCACGTGGATCCTGGTAAAGGTGGTCAATGCGGTCGGTGTTGAACAAGGACGAGCGACGCTTGATGCCGTGGACCTCGTAGCCTTTGTTGAGCAGGAACTCGGCGAGGTAGGCGCCGTCCTGGCCGGTGATGCCGGTGATTAGGGCTATTTTGCTGGTGGCGGTCATGGCGGGTGCTCTTGGGTTACGGCTGGAGAAATTGGTGAGGAGGGTTTATCGCGCGATTGATCGGGGTAGTGGGTTCTGTATTGCTGCGAGGAACGACACGGTCGGGTGGCCCATTACGGTGAGGAAGAACAGGATCGGGCATTGGCCAACAAATGATCCGTCTTTGCAGGCTTCTTCCAGGGTGGCGGCATCGAGGATGTCGTCGGTCCAGCGTTCAGGCTGTCATGGATTGCTTCGCTTTGCTCGCAATGACGGGTTACGGCTTCGGATTCGGCTCCGGGGCAGTCGCTGGGGCTGTCGCCGGCTCCGCCTCCGTGACTTTCTCCGTCACTGCGAGGAGCGTAGCGACGTGGCAGTCCAGGGGCGGAGCTGGCCTTGCAGCGGGGACCGCGGCGAAGGGCTTATCGATGTCGTCGGGCTACACCTGCGGAACAGACGGGACCGCTGGGCAGCCCATGGATTGCTTCGCTTTGCTCGCAATGACGGGCTTGGGCTTCAGCTTCGGGGCAGTCGTTGCGGCTGGCTCCGGCTCGGCTTCCGTTACTTCCTCCGTCACTGCGAGAAGCGTAGCGACGTGGCAGTCCAGCGGGGGCCGTGCCGGCGTTGCGGCGGCGACCGCGGCGTACGCGATGAATTGCTTCGCTTTGCTCGCAATGACGGGCTTGGGCTTCGGCTTCGGGGCAGTCGCTGCGGCTGGCTCCGGCTCGGCTTCGGTTACTTCCTCCGTCACTGCGAGGAGCGTAGCGACGTGGCAGTCCAGCGGGGCGGTGCTGGCGTTGTGGCGGAGGCCGCGGCGTGCGCGATGGATTGCTTCGCTTTGCTCGCAATGACGGGCTTGGGCTTCGGCTTCGGGGCAGTCGCTGCGGCTGGCTCCGGCTCGGCTTCGGTTACTTCCTCCGTCACTGCGAGGAGCGTAGCGACGTGGCAGTCCAGCGGGGACGGTGCTGGCGTTGTGGCGGAGACTACGGCGTACGCCATGGATTGCCGCGCTTCGCTCACAATGACGGTGAAGGGGGCTGGGAAGCGCCACGACGTTGGTAGTGGCGACGCCAGCTGCAAATCACACCGCTACGTCACCGCCATAGCCAGGGCCATTGTCATCGCCCGTGCGCTAAGCCCGGCAATGTGGCAGGAATTCGCCGCTCAGTTCGGCTCGAAGACGTCGTCCAGCGATTTGGCGTCAAGGATCTTGAGCGCCCAGCTTTCGAGCTGCTCAACGGTGGCGCCGGCCAATCGGGCGCGGACGGCATCCGGCAAAGTGCCGAAGCGTCGGGCGAGTAGGCTCTGCAAGAGGGTAGCCTCCCCTTCCTGCCGACCTTCCTGCCGACCTTCTTGTCGGCCTTCCTGCCGGCCTTGCAGCAATCCTTTTTCGATGCCGAAGCGTTCGGCAGAGGTTACGTAGGGCATGGTGACATTCCTTTCCAATGTGTAAACCTCGTGCATCAGCCTCTTTTCCAGTTCGGTCGGCAGGCGCATCAGCCAGTCGATGACGCTGAACAGGTCAATGATGCGCTGTTTGTCCCACTTCCGTTCGTAGAGTAGCTTCGCTAACCGCCATTTTGCCGCATAGCGTTGCTCGGGGTCAGCTTTTGTCTGGCGGGTGAACAGGTGCGCCGCGGTGACCAGGGCGACGGCATCGGTCATTGCGAGGAGGCGCAGCCGACGTGGCAATCCAGTTCCATCCTCTCACTGTTTCCCACCGCCTTGACCTATTGACGACGCGAAAAGCCAAACCCCTGGATTGCCGCGCTTCGCTCGCAATGACGGTGAAGGGGGCTGGGAAGCGCCACGACGTTGGTAGTGGCGACGCCAGCTGCAAATCACCCCGCTACGTCACCGCCATAGCCAGGGCCATTGTCATCGCCCGTGCGCTAAGCCCGGCAATGTGGCAGGAATTCGCCGCTCAGTTCCGCTCGAAGACGTCGTCCAGCGATTTGGCGTCAAGGATCTTGAGCGCCCAGCTTTCGAGCTGCTCAACGGTGGCGCCGGCCAATCGGGCGCGGACGGCATCCGGCAAAGTGCCGAAGCGTCGGGCGAGTAGGCTCTGCAAGAGGGTAGCCTCCCCTTCCTGCCGACCTTCCTGCCGACCTTCCTGCCGACCTTCCTGCCGACCTTCTTGTCGGCCTTCCTGCCGGCCTTGCAGCAATCCTTTTTCGATGCCGAAGCGTTCGGCAGAGGTTACGTAGGGCATGGTGACATTCCTTTCCAATGTGTAAACCTCGTGCATCAGCCGCTTTTCCAGTTCGGTCGGCAGGCGCATCAGCCAGTCGATGACGCTGAACAGGTCAATGATGCGCTGTTTGTCCCACTTCCGTTCGTAGAGTAGCTTCGCTAACCGCCATTTTGCCGCATAGCGTTGCTCGGGGTCAGCTTTTGTCTGGCGGGTGAACAGGTGCGCCGCGGTGACCAGGGCGAATGGGTTGGGATCAGCCAGGAGGGCTTCGGCCTGGTCGGCGTAGTCAAGAATCTTGACCGTTGGGAAGCGGATGCCGACTTCGCAGCCAAATAGCTGGTAGCCGAAGTGGGTGGGTTTCCAGTCTTCGCCTTCGTCCGCGAGCACCGCGAGACTGGCGACCGGGCGGCGGTAGCGATCATAGAGGCGGTAGTTGTAGGTGAACAGGCGCTCGGGGAAATTGGCGTCGCGCTGGCCCTGGACTTCGACGTGGATGTAGACCCATTGTTCGCCTCCGTCCCGCGTCGCCACCTGCACGAGACGGTCCACCAGGCGTTTGCCGAGTTCGGCATCCTGGACGATCTGGGCGAGTTCCTGGTCGAGGAAGACGTGCGCTTGCTGCCAGTCGATCTCGGCGTGCGCCGACGGGAAGTAGAAGGCCATGAACTCGGGGAAGTAGCGCGTGATCGCGTCTTTCCACGGGGTGTCGTAGTCGTCGTTGGCTGAGGTCTGATTTTCCATGCTTGTGCCTTGTCACCTGTTCCGCGCAGAACAATCACGATAGCGCGCACGGGAGTACGGTGGCTGAAAATCAACATCGCAGACTTCGACCGTGAGTGAATAAGTGTGGTCACCCGATTTGATGGCGCGATGTTCACGTTTTTTGATGGTTGCTCGTGATGTTCTTGTCACTCACCCTTCGGCATCGCGCCGAGGCTACCCTCCACTCCGGCAGAATGAAAGCCAGGCTTTTCGGGTGCGGGCTTCGCCCGCAGCCTTGACCCTGCCTACGTTCCGGGTGTTTTGTCGCCATGCCGAATGACTCGTGTGTGCCGCACGCGCACCATGCAACCATCCCCTGTAGGAGCCCGATTGATGGGGCGAACTTCGGCGGCTTGGGGCGCGGTGACGTCGATTTGCGGATGCTGCTGCCTTATGGCTGCCGCCAGGGCCAGGGTTCGCTTGGCGCTGGCGTAGTGTTGCAAGCCGTATGGAAGCTATGAATTCCGGCTACCGCGTGGGTTTCGCGCCGCTGGCAGGCTTGCTGAAAGTCTCGTCGGGAATGGTGAATGGTGAATGGTGAGTGGTGAATGCGGCGCTACCGTAGCAGCCCGCACGTCATTGCGAGGAGGCGCAGCCGAGGTGGCATTGCAGTTCCATCCTCTCACTATTTTTTTCCGCCGCATTGACCACGCGAAAAGCCAAACCTCTGGATTGCCGCATCGGCTACGCCGCCTCGCAATGACGGGGGCTGGGGGATGGCTGCGCGGCCCTGGTGACGTGGGCAGCGGTGTGACGACTCGGATCAGGAAGCGCAAGCGTTCGGCAAGAGTGGCGTCAAGGGTCATATGAGGACGCCTTCCTGGTAGGCGACGTCGTGAATCGGCAGGCGCCGCAGATTGGGTGCGCTGATCAGCACATCGACCTTGCGGCCGTGCAGCGTGCGCGAGACTTTGGCGACGATCTGGGCCGCGAGAAGCGCGGGGTCGGGAACGGGTTCATTCAATTCGATCATCAGGTCGAGATCGCCTCCACGCGCGCCGTCGTCCAGCCTGGAACCAAATACGCGCACGCGCGCTTGCTCACCGGCGACTTGCCGGGAAAGATCGCGGATGGCTTCTATCTGCAGGGTGGTCAGGCGCATGCGTGGCGGCTTCGGCAGTCAAGGTCGAGCGCGGACATCGGCCAGAGAACTGGTGGCCAGCACGTTGATTTCGGAGGTTTTGCGGTGGTCGATTTGGGCGCTGGTCAGGCGGGCGCGGGGAGCTTCTTGCATGGTGCCGTTCCTTTCCAGTGTGTGCACTTCTTGTATCCGCCGCTTCTCGAGTTCGGTAGGCAGGCGGCAGGCGCATCAGCCGGTCGATGACGCTGAACAGGTCAGTGATGCGCTGTTTGTGCCATTTCCGTTCGTAGAGCAGCTTGGCCAAGCGCCATTTTGCCGCATAGCGCTGCTCGGGGTCAGCTTTTGTCTGGCGGGTGAACAGGCGCGCAGGGAAGTTGGCGTGGTGCTGGCTCTGGACTTCGACGTGAGTGACGGTGGGTATCGTCGGCGTTCGGGTAATGCCTGGCGACGGCTGCCAAGCGCTTTCGGAATCTGGTTTTCGCCCGATGAATCGGGCTCCCACAAGGCTTCCGACGCGCGGCCTGGGCGGCTGTTGGCGCTCCAGGCACGCTACCGCCATGCCCGAATGTCTTTTCATTCAGCACTTGTGTGGCTACGTCGCTGGGGACTGCCATCCCGTTGGCGCCGACTTTTTCCGGCTTGTCGCCGGAGTCGTCTTTCGTCCGTGCTACCGCCCCCTTGCTGGCTTGGCAAGGCTGACGGTCCTGGTCAAATCAGTGTCGATGCGTGCAGCGGTTTATCGACGATCGATATCCGCGCCCAGCTCGGCGCGCACACGTTCGATTTCCTCTTTCATCGCGACGTACTCCTTTTCTTTCCGGGCGAGGTGGTTGCGGGTCAGGCTCAGCTTGGCACCGATGCCATCGGGAGTCAGGAGGTACGCGTATTTCAGTTTGTCCTCGGCGCGAAGGAAGTTGCCGGCCTTGATGTAGCCTTTGTCGAGCAGTGCCTTGAGCAGGTAGTTGGTCTTGCCCAGGCTGGCGCCGAGACGCTCGGCGAGCTGCCGCTGGCTGATCTGTGGCTCCTCCTCGACGATCCGGAGGATACGCAGGTGAACTTCTTCTGCCGGGGTCATCTCTTCTTGTTCAATATATGAACGCAAATGATAAGGCATGTCGCCGGAAGGGGCAAGAGCGCTTGTCACACCATGTAGGAGCCCGATTCATCGGGCGATCGGGGTGTGGGTGATCGCTTACGATTTCGGGGGCTCGGTCGCTGTTATCGCCCGAAGGGTCATCGCGCGCGCCATCGTCAAGCCGGGAGTCACGTACGCGCACCTGTCCGCCTTAGCCGGCCAGTTGCGGGGAAGCTTCGCTCATCCCCCTACGAAGTCCGCGTACGCTTTGGCAAGCCCTTCTTTGAGCCCTACGGTGGCACGGCATCCCAGAGCATGCAAACGCGAGCAGTTCATTAGCTTCCGCGGTGCTCCGTCGGGTTTTCCGGAATCAAAATCGATGCGGCCGCCGTAACCGATGAGTTTGGCCACAACTTGAGCCAGTTCCGCGATCGAGAGGTCGTCGCCGGCACCAATGTTAATGTGCGAGAGCGTGAGTTCGGTGTGGGCGAGGTAGCTATCTCGATCAAGATTCATGACGTGCACGCTGGCTGCGGCCATGTCGTCTACGTAGAGGAACTCGCGCCTGGGGGTGCCGCTTCCCCAGAGGCAGAGAGAAGGTCCAAGAACCCCGGTACAGGTATCGTGGAGTTGGCGTTTCAAGTCTTTTGGGATGGGGCCGTGCCTGGCTTCATCCCGCTCAATCGCTTGCCAGTTGTGTTCGGCAGCGAGCTTGGCGAGGTGAAACTTGCGGATCATCGCCGGAATGACGTGGCTGTTCTGCAGGTCGTAGTTGTCGCGCGGGCCGTAGAGGTTGGTCGGCATGACGCTGCGGTAATCGGTGCGGTACTGGCGGTTATAGCTTTCACAGAGTTTGATGCCGGCGATTTTGGCAATCGCGTAGGGTTCGTTGGTCGGTTCCAGGGTGCCCGTCAACAGCGCATCTTCGCTCATGGGCTGCGCTGCAAGCCTTGGATAGATGCAGCTGGAGCCAAGGAACAAGAGCTTCTGCACGCCCGCCTGCCAGGCTTCGTGGATGACGCTGGCTTCGATCATCAGGTTCTGGTAGATGAACTCGGCGGGGTAGGTGTTGTTGGCGTGGATGCCGCCGACCCGGGCCGCCGCGAGGTACACCTGCTCCGGCTTTTCTGCCTGGAAGAAGGCACGTACGGCAGCCTGCTCGGTCAGGTCGAGTTCGGCGTGAGTGCGGGTGACGATGTGGCTCTGCCCCTGGCTTGCGAGCACGCGGACGATGGCCGAGCCGACCATGCCACGGTGGCCCGCCACGTAAATTTTCGCTTGGCTCATCGCGCTTACTCGTGGTGGTCGAAGGTGGTAAAGCCCGCCAGCTTGACCAGCGCGTCGCGCCTTGCCGAGCTGTAGTCGGCGAGAACCATTTCCTTGACGAGTTCCTGCAGGCTGGTTTGTGGCGTCCAGCCGAGTTTTTCCCGGGCTTTGCTGGGGTCGCCGAGCAGGGTTTCCACTTCGGTGGGGCGGAAGTAGCGCGGGTCGACCTTGACGATCACGTCACCGACCTTGGCTTTGGCTTTGCCACCCTCGACCTTGGCCACAATGCCGACCTCGTCCACGCCCTCGCCTTCAAAACGAACGCTGATGCCGAGTTCGGCAGCGGCGAATTCGACGAACTGGCGAACGCTGTATTGCACGCCGGTGGCGATGACGAAGTCTTCGGGATGGTCCTGCTGCTGCATCAGCCATTGCATTTCGACGTAGTCGCGCGCGTGGCCCCAGTCGCGCAGGGCGCTCATGTTGCCGAGGTAGAGGCAAGTCCTGCAGGCCGAGGGCGATGCGGGCGATGGCACGGGTGATCTTGCGGGTGACGAAGGTTTCGCCGCGTACCGGGCTTTCGTGGTTGAAGAGGATGCCGTTGCAGGCGTAGATGCCGTAGGCCTCACGGTAGTTGATGGTGATCCAGTAGGCGTAGAGCTTGGCGACGGCGTAGGGGCTGCGCGGGTAGAACGGCGTGCTTTCCTTCTGCGGCGTTTCCTGCACCAGGCCGTAGAGTTCGGAGGTGCTGGCCTGGTAGAAGCGGCTTTTCTTTTCCAGGCCGAGGATGCGGATGGCTTCGAGCATCATGCGTAGGGCGCCGACACCGTCGGCGTTGGCGGTGTATTCGGGCTCTTCAAAGCTGACGGCGACGTGGCTTTGCGCGGCGAGGTTATAGATTTCGTCGGGCTGCACCTGCTGGATGATGCGGATCAGGCTGCTGGAATCGGTGAGGTCGCCATGGTGCAGGATGAACTTGCGGTCGGTTTCGTGCGGATCCTGGTAGAGGTGATCGATGCGGTCGGTGTTGAAGAGCGACGAGCGGCGCTTGATGCCGTGGACTTCGTAGCCTTTGTTGAGCAGGAACTCCGCGAGGTAGGCGCCGTCTTGGCCGGTGATGCCGGTTATCAAGGCGATTTTGTTGGTGGGGGTCATGGTGGAGTCCTTGGATTTGGACCTGGCCTGGGGAGCTTGTCGGGAAGAAGATGCTTACGGACATGATTGTCTGGCGGGGCCTTGCTTGAAGCTGGATTCTGACTTTGTTGTCAAGTTGTGCGTAAGCATGCGCGGAGCTGTTGGTCCATGCCGTGACATCTATCGCAAGTCGTGCGCTTGGTTGATGGTGCGTGGCCGGGAAGCATTGGCGTGGTTTGGACAGGGTTCGGCGGCGGTGGTCGGCGTTGGGTAACGTGCCGGCCGACAGGTCAACGCGCCTGCCAACGTGTAGGAGCCCGATTTATCGGGCGATGGGCGGCTGGTGATCTCGGGCGCTTCGAGAGCGCGGGGCGTCGTCATCGCCCGATGAATCGGGCTCCTACAGGGGGGTCTGTGCGTTCAGACCCAGCCGCGTTGCTCGGCTTCTGCAAGCATGGCGTCGGCTGCGGCAATCAGCACCGGAACATAGGCGTGTCCCGTCAGCAGAGCGCTGGTGAGCACGTCGAGGTCTTCAATGTACTCATGAACCATCTGATTCCTGATCTTGCGCATGGCCAGCCATTCGTCGGCCGAGTCGAGGATGCCCAGGCGCTCGGCGTGGTCGAGGTTGTCTATCACCGCACCCGGATTTTCACCGAGAGCACGCAGGAACAGCGGCAAGAGCTTGTCTCCCACGGTGTCCTGCAGGCGGGCATATCTGCTGGCGAAGGCATCGACGCGCTCGGCCAGGTCTGGGTCTGAATCAAGTTGCGCGGCGGTGTCTGACGTGAATTGCACGGCAAACAGCCGCTGGTCTGTCGTCTGGAGGTGCCGGCATTCCTTGCGCACGACCCGGATCAGAAACTGCATGCGTTCGGCCAGTTTGTGGTCCAGGATCACAGCAAGACACCTTCCCGGTAGGCGACTTCATGGATGGGCAGACGCCTGAGGTTGGGGGCACTGATCAGCACGTCGACCTTGCGGCCGTGCAGCGTGCGCGAGACTTTTGCGGAGAGTTGGGCCGCCAGAAGCGCGGGGTTGGTGACGGGCTCGTTCAGTTCGATCATGAGATCGAGGTCGCCACCGCGTGCGGCGTCATCGAGCCTGGAGCCAAAGACGCGTGTGCGAACCGCCTCGCCGGCCACTTGCACGGCGAGCTTGTGGATCGATTCAATCTGCTCGGAGGTCAGTCGCATGGCGTTCGGTTTCTGCCTTCAACCCTGATCGAAAACTTCGTCCAGCGATTTGGCGTCAAGGATGTTGAGCGCCCAGCTTTCGAGCTGCTCAACTGTGGCGTTGGCCAGTCGGGCGCGGACGGCATCAGAAAGGGTACCGAAGCGACGGGCGAGTTGGCTCTGCAGGAGGGTGGCTTCCCCTTTTTGCATGCCTTGTTGCTCTCCTTGCTGCAATCCTTGTTGCAGTCCTTGCTGCAATCCTTGCTGCAATCCTTTTTCGATGCCAAAGCGTTCGGCAGAGGTAACGTAGGGCATGGTGACGTTCCTTTCCAGTGTGTAGACTTCGTCCATCAGCCGCTTCTCGAGTTCTGTCGGCAAACGCATCAGCCAGTCGATGACGCTGAACAGGTCAATGATGCGCTGCTTGTCCCAGTTGCGTTCGTAGAGGAGCTTGGCCAGCCGCCATTTTGCCCTATAGCGTTGCTCGGGGTCACCCTTTGTCTCGCGGGTGAACAGGTGCGCCGCGGTAACCAGGGCGAAGGGGTTGGGGTCCGCCAGGAGGGCTTCGGCCTGGTCAGCGTAATCGAGAATCTTGACGGTCGGGAAGCGGATGCCGACTTCGCAGCCAAATAGTTGGTAGCCGAAGTGGGTCGGTTTCCAGTTTTCGCCTTCGTCCGCGAGCACGGCGAGGCTCGCAACCGGGCGGCGATAGCGATCGTAGAGCCGGTAGTTGTAGGTGAAGAGGCGCTCGGGAAAATTGGCGTCGTGCTGTCCCTGGACTTCGACGTGGATGTAGACCCATTGCTCGCCCGCTTCGCGGGTGCTGACCTGGACGAGACGATCAACCAGCCGCTTGCCGAGTTCGGCATCCTGGACGATCTGGGCGAGTTCCTGGTCGAGGAAGACGTGCGCTTGCTGCCAGTCGATTTCTGCGTGCGCCGACGGGAAGTAGAAGGCCATGAACTCGGGAAATAGCGCGTGATCGCGTCTTTCCACGGGGTGTCGTAGTCGTCGTTGGGTGAGGTCTGGTTGTCCATGGCTGTGCCTTGTCGTCGGTTCCGTGCAGAACGACTACTCTACCGGGCGCAGACCTACGGCGGGTAGTTGCTTGTAGAACACGACGAGGATGCCCGGACAGAGAGCGATCTCAGGGCCGGGATCACCTTGTGATAGTCCGCATAGGCACTGGCGAGCCCCTGATCCAGGCCCACTTTGGAACGCCAGCAAAGCTCGTTGAGCCGTGAGCTATCCATAAGCTTGCGCGGTGCGCCGTCCGGCTTGCTCCGGTCGAATTCGATCCGGCCTTGGTAACCGATGACTTTGCCCACGGTTTCGGCGAGTTCGCGGATGCTGAGGTCGTCGCCGCTGCCGACATTGATGTGGGCGAGCATCGGCTGGGTGTGGGCGGCGTAGGTCTTCTGATCGAGGCTCATGATGTGCACGCTGGCCGCAGCCATGTCGTCGACGTAGAGGAATTCGCGCCGCGGGGTGCCGCTGCCCCAGAGCGAGAGGCAGGGTTCAAGCTTTCCGGTACAGCTCGCGCGGAGTTGGCGCTTGAGGTCTTCCGGGATGGCACCGTGCCTGGCTTCGTCCTCCTCTATGGCCGACCAGTTGCGTTCGGCGGCGAGCTTGGCGAGATGAAACTTGCGAATCATCGCCGGGATCACGTGGCTGTTCTGTAGATCGTAGTTGTCGCCCGGGCCATAGAGGTTGGTGGGCATGACACTGCGGTAGTCACGCCCGTATTGACGGTTGTAGCTTTCGCAGAGCTTGATGCCGGCAATCTTGGCGATGGCGTAGTGTTCGTTGGTGGGTTCCAGGGTGCCGGTGAGCAAGACCTCTTCGCGCATCGGTTGTGGGGCGAGTCGGGGGTAGATACAACTGGAGCCGAGGAAGAGCAGCTTCTGCACGCCGTAGGTGTGGGCGGCGTGGATGATGTTGGCTTCGATCATCAGGTTCTGGTAGATGAATTCGGCCGGATAGGTGTTGTTGGCGTGGATGCCGCCGACCTTGGCGGCGGCCAGGTAGACCTGGTCGGGCCGCTCTTCGGCAAAAAAGGCATTGACGGCCTGCTGGTTGGTGAGGTCGAGTTCGGCGTGCGCGCGGGTGATGATCTGCGGTGCGGTGGATTCGGTTTCGCCTGCCGGGCTGCACTGGTGATCACCGGTGAGTTGGCGCACGATGGCTGAGCCGACCATGCCGCGGTGGCCGGCGACGTAGATTCTGGGTTCAGGCATGATCTGAACCGCTCATTCGTGATGGTCGAAGGTCTTGAAGCCGGCCAGTTTGACCAGCGCGTCGCGCCTGGCTGAGCTGTAGTCGGCGAGAACCATTTCCTTGACCAGTTCCTGCAGGCTGGTTTGTGGCGTCCAGCCGAGTTTTTCGCGGGCTTTGGTTGGGTCGCCGAGCAGGGTTTCGACTTCGGTGGGGCGGAAATAGCGCGGGTCGACCTTGACGATGACGTCGCCAAGCTTGGCTTTGGCCTTGTCCCCTTCCACCTTGGCGACGATGCCGACCTCCTCCGCGCCCTCGCCTTCAAAGCGGATGGTGATGCCGAGTTCGGCAGCGGCGAATTCGACGAACTGGCGGACGCTGTATTGCACACCGGTGGCGATGACGAAGTCCTCCGGCTGATCCTGCTGCAGCATCAGCCACTGCATTTCAACGTAGTCCTTGGCGTGGCCCCAATCGCGCAGGGCGCTGAGGTTGCCGAGGTAGAGGCAATCCTGCAGCCCGAGGGCGATGCGGGCGATGGCGCGGGTGATCTTGCGGGTAACGAAGGTTTCGCCGCGCACCGGGCTTTCGTGATTGAAGAGGATGCCGTTGCAGGCGTAGATGCCGTAGGCCTCACGGTAGTTGATGGTGATCCAGTAGGCGTAGAGCTTGGCGACGGCGTAGGGGCTGCGCGGGTAGAAGGGGGTGCTCTCCTTCTGCGGGGTTTCCTGCACCAGGCCGTAGAGTTCGGAGGTGCTGGCCTGGTAGAAGCGGCTTTTCTTTTCCAGGCCGAGGATGCGGATCGCTTCGAGGATGCGCAGGGCGCCGACGCCGTCGGCGTTGGCGGTGTATTCGGGCTCTTCGAAGCTGACGGCGACGTGACTTTGCGCGGCGAGGTTATAGATTTCGTCGGGCTGCACCTGCTGGATGATGCGGATCAGGCTGCTGGAATCGGTGAGGTCGCCGTGGTGCAGGATGAACTTGCGGTCGGTTTCGTGCGGATCCTGGTAGAGATGGTCGATGCGGTCGGTGTTGAAGAGCGACGAGCGGCGCTTGATGCCGTGGACCTCGTAGCCTTTGTTGAGCAGAAACTCGGCGAGATAGGCGCCGTCCTGGCCGGTGATGCCGGTGATGAGGGCTACCTTGTTGTCGTTCGTGGTAGGCATGGTGATTTGGGCAGCTTTGGTAGAAGAGAGCTAACGCGCAACAAAGTAATCGTTCACTCCCCTACGCCGCAGCCGGGATAGCGGGGAGAGCGGGAAGCTGTAAGCCTTTGCGAGCGGCAGCGATGACGGTGCCGAGGTACTGCCAGGCGGAGGTGCCGCGGCGGCAGCAGGTCTCGATGACACTGGCCAAGAGGGCGGAGGCGCGGGACCCTTCTTCGGAACGGGTGCCATGGCTGATGTTGCGCGAAATGACCCAGTGTCGCAGCGCCTGCTCGGCGGCGTTGTTGGAGAGCGGCAACAGGGGCTCCGCGAGAGGACGCAGGATGACTTTCCAGTCGTAGAGGAATTCGCGCACGACACGGCGCAGGGCCGGATGTTCATCCGTCTGATGCCCCTCGCACAGGTGTCGGAATCGTTTGACCTCGGCGGCGTAGCGCTCGGGCAGGGCTTGCGGCGACGGCTCGATCCGCGCCGCGTAGATGGCGTCCATCAGCGCTGTCAGGATACCTTCCATCTCCTGCCCAACCCGGGACACCCGGCCATCACTCGATTCGGCCAGCCCCCGCAACTTGCGCAGCAGGTGCGGCCAGCAGCGCAGGCAGTTTTCCCAGGTCCGGTAGACCACGTACCCATCGCTGATGAGGATGCCGGTATAGCCGTCTTGCAGGGCGTTATCGAGCATCTCCCGGGTGCGTGGGCCGATGAGGTACAGCGCCGTAGAGGTACTGACCAGCGCCCACAACCACAGCAGCACGCCGGCTTCCGGCCACGACGTTTCATCGACGTGCAATTGCGCCACCTGCACGATATCGGCCACCAGGGCGTCCTCCAGCGGGAAGCTGGCACGGCCGGCTTCCCGGATCGTCTCATCGATCACGCCGGTGCTCAGCGTCAGGTCGAAGACGTCCTGCAGGAGCTCGCGAATACGCGCTCGCGACAGGCGCATTCGCAGCGCGAGCAGAACGATGACACCGGCCAGACGAGGACCCACCAAGCGCCATTCGCCCAGCTCAACCTTCCCCCACTGGGCGTCGTTCGGCGCCCGCCAGGGCTTCGCACGGCTGACGTGGCCGCAAGCGCAGCGTACTTCAAGCAGCGTGTGACGCGTCACGTTGAACATCAGTCCGATGGCGCCCTCGACGGGCGGCGCGATGTCGATCTCGTCCCAGGCCGTGTAAGCCTGCGACTCGGCCTCCTCCGCCAACGCTCCACCACAAACCGCGCAGGTCTCGGGTCGGTGCATGCAATTGTCAGTAACCACCAGTTTCTGCGTGCGACCATGGCCCGGACTGCCCGCTTGCCTGCCCGGGGGTTTCCCCGTGCCTTTTCGGGGCGATGGACGTTCGGTCACCGGCGGCGACGTCTCTGGCGCCGGCGGCGTAGTCTCTGGCGCTGGCGCCGAACTCTCTGCCGTTTCTGTAGCACCTGGCTTGACTGGCGCTTCGTTCTCCCCGGCTGGCTCGCGCCCCTTCTCCCACGGTGCCTTTGTACTCGGCGGCCGCGAGCTGTTGGCCGGGTTTTGATTCAGCCGATCCTGTAACTCCTTGACGTCGTGCAGCAGTCGCTTCGACACTTCCAGCAACAGCTCCGCCGGCAGCTTCTTCAGCCACTCGTCGTCCATCTGGAAGAGATCATGCTTGCTCAGGCGCATCTCGGCGTGGCTATCGTGTGGTCGTCATGGTCACGAATTATGCCGCAAAAGCATGGCGTTGGCGGCGTTTGTTAAGGGGGTGTGAACGGTTACGCAACAAAAGGTGTCAGGTCTTGCATTCACGTATTCAACACTCCCCAAATGATGGTCGGTTTGCCTCAATCAGCTGCCATTCACGCAGATGCGTGCGAAATGTCGCGTTTGGGTCGTTGCGCGCAGCCGTCGGCGGCCTCCCTACCCCCGGAGACGGGTCTCCAGCACTGGGCAGTAAATCTTCGAGAACATGCCGACCGTGCTGCCCCGTGAGTCGATTGACGCCACTTCCGTTGTTCCAGCGCCGATCCAACGGCCTTCCCTTTCTGCCCACAGGGGCGGCTTTCCCAATTCGTTTTACGAGGCTACACATAGGTTCACTTGCGTTACGGTCTGCTCTCTTGCTGTTGGGAAACTCACGACCCCGTGTTACCACAGCGCCGCTTCCTCATGCTACCGGGGCGTACGGACAACTCCCCGGACGGGACTTCAACCCGCTAGACTTACTGCTTTACGGCGAACGGACAGACCACGGTTTCGCTTCAGTTCCTGACTTTGAACACGTCTTCCAGCGTGTTTGCATCGAGGATGTTGTCGGCCCATTGTTCAAGTTGAGCGAGGCTGGCATCAGGGTGGATTTGTCCTCTCAGGCAACGCACGGGCAATCAAGCAGTTAGTTCTTCCCCCTGGACATCTGCGCCGGAAGTCCGTATAAATGGCGCATGGAAAGCGTTCTTGGTGCATTGCGTGTTCGCTTGGTGGGCAAGAGCGAAGAGGCTCGCTATCGGGAGTTGATGGCAGAGCATCACTACCTGGGCGACCTGGCGAAGATCGGGCACACGCTTTGGTACGTGGCCACCTACGGCGAAAAGTGGACGGCCCTGCTGAGTTTCTCTGCGGCGGCCTGGAAATGCGGCGTTCGTGACCGCTGGATCGGCTGGGACTATCGGCATCAGTACGATCGCTTGGGCCTGGTCGCCAACAACAGTCGCTTTCTGATCCTTCCCGATTGGCATTACCCCAATCTCGGCTCCAAGGTGCTCTCGCTGTGCGAGCGACGGGTCGCCGAGGATTGGCAGGCGCATTTCGGGAAGCCGCTGTTACTGCTGGAGACCTTTGTGGACCCCTCGCGCTTCCAGGGGACCGTCTATCGCGCCGCGAACTGGACGCCTCTGGGGCTGACGCAAGGCTTTCGCCGCACCCGAGAAGGCTACAGCGCCCACCCGACGTCGCCCAAAGTTGTCTTTGTTCGCCCCTTGCAGGCGGACGCTCGCGGCCAACTTTCCCGCTCGATACTCAACCCCCGCTATCGCACAGGAGCGCCCAGGATGATGCTCACCGCCGAACAGATGCGCACGCTTCCCGATTTCTTTGCCGGCATCGCCGACCCGCGGCGCGCGCAAGGAAGGCGTCACCCCCTTCCTGCCGTTCTGGCCATCGCCACGGCGGCGGTCTTGTGCGGAATGCGGGGCTACAAAGCCATCGCCGGGTGGGCCAAAGACCTCACACCGAAAGCACGCGAGCGTTTCCGCTGTCGTCGCGAGAAGGGCGTTTACCGCGTACCCAGCGAGTTCATCATTCGTGACGTCCTGATCCGTGTCGATCCCATGGCGCTCGATCAAGCGTGTCAGCAGTGGAACAAGGCCTATGCTCAAGACGACCCCAGTCTGGCGGTCGACGGCAAGACCATGCGCAATGCCCATGACGAGCACGGTCAGCAAGCACACATCATGAGCGTGGTCGGGCATCAGACCGGCGTGTGTCACACCCAAAAAAAGTCGGCACCTTGCCCGTAAATGGCGGGGACGAGCTCAAGCAGACCAATGAAATCGGGATGTTCATACCCCTGCTCGATGCGATCGATATTCAGGGCAAGGACATCACCGCCGACGCGCTACTGACACAGCGCAAGCTGGCGACCTACCTGGTGGAGCGCAAGGCGCACTATCACTTCACGGTCAAAGGCAATCAGCCAACACTGCAAGCCGATATCGCGCTCCTCTTCCAGGATCGGAAGGGGGCAGACTTCGTGGCGGTTTCGCCACCTGACCATGGTCGGATCGAGACTCGGCGTATTTGGTGCAGCAATGCCCTCAACGCCTATCTCGACTTCCCGTATGTCGGCCAGGTGTTCTTGATCGAGCGCGAAGTGCTGCACAAGAAGAGCGGCAAGCGGACGCACGAAATCGCTCTCGGGATCACCAGTCGCCCTCCAGAACAGGCCAGCCCACAGCAAATCCTCGCCATCAATCGCGGCCATTGGTCGATAGAGAACCGCTGTCACTACGTCATCGACTGGAACTACGACGAGGACCGTAGCCGTATTCGGACTGGTTACGGACCCGAGAACATGTCACGCCTGCGCCGCTTTGCCGTCGGAATCCTGCACCACTTCTCCGACGGCAAAACCAGCATTTCCGAAAAAATGCGCCACCTCAACCGCAACATCCGATTGGTCTTCGACTACCTGCGCATGACCAAAAATTCTACAGGCCACGTATCACCTTGATCCCGGCACGAGAACAAATTTACCGTGAGGCTGGCATGGGTCAGGCGAGCATAGGTTTCGGACGATAACGGGCCAAAACGGCGGGCGAGTTGGCGTTGCAGAACGGCTGATTCGCCAGCGCTGAAGCATGACTGCGCCAGCCCAGTACTGGCAAGGCGTTGCGGTGGGCAGGCAAAAAAGGTTTCGCACAAGGGAGCTAGACAGCCGGGGGGACTTCTGGCAGGATAGGTGGAGGGTCATTGGTCCACGTTTCAGCCGGAGGTATCGTGGTGGTTGCAACGAGCGAAGGGGAGTGGGTGCACTGCGGTCGCGTATTCAGCGCCGCGGAGATCGCCGAGGTGTGCGGGACGGTGGCGTGGCTGCCGGGATTGGCGCGCAAGGAGTTGGCGGCGACGGTCTGCGAGCACCTGGGGTGGACCACTCTGACAGGGACGGCGAAGATCAGCGCCTGCCTGGAGTTTCTGGAGCGTTTGCAGGCGGCCGGGCTGCTGACACTGCCGGCGATAAGGCCGTCGTCAGCACGCCGTTGCGCGCCGCCCGCGGCACCCGTAGATACGGTCACCGGGGAGCTTCCCGTGCACTGCGCCCTGTCGGCACTCGCACCGGTCTGCCTGGAAGTCGTTCGCGACGCGGCGTTGGTGGCGCAGTGGGATGCGCTGGTGGCGCGCTGGCACCCACTGGGTTTCCAGGGGGCCTTCGGCTACCGCCTGCGCTACTTCATCACGGCGGGCGACCGGCGGCTCGGCAGCGTCCTGCTGGCCGGCGCTGCCCGCGCGGTCGCCGTGCGCGACCGCTGGATCGGCTGGACGGCCCAGGCCCGCCGCGAGAACCTGGCGCGGGTGGTGAACAACAGCCGCTTCCTGATCTTTCCCCACGTCCGGGTGCCGCATCTGGCCAGTCATGTGCTCGGACAACTCGCGCGCCGCGCACGCGCGGACTGGCTCGATCACTGGGGCTTCGAGCCCCTGTTGCTGGAGACTTTCGTCGATCCTCGTCACTATACCGGCACCTGTTACCGCGCGGCCGGTTGGCAGTTGCTCGGGGCAACCAGCGGGCGCGGGCTGGCCCGCCCCGGCCAGTCGTATCGCAGCACGCCCCGCCAGGTGTGGCTCAAACCGCTGAGCGCCGATTGTCGCGACCGGCTGTGTGCCGCCCCTGGGAGCTCCCGGCCATGAGCAAACCCTGCCGTCGCCCGACACGCGCTGCCCTCAAGGAGCTGCGCTCAGAGAAGAAACGGCAGGAAAAGGCACTGAACGCGAAACGGCGCGCGAGTGGACAAGTCCTCCACTCCCCCACTTCTCTGCCCAACCGATGCTCAGCCTTCGCGACCGTCGGCGAGGAAAGGGAGGCCCGCGAGGACGCCGTGAGCAAAAAGACGCGTCTCCTGCGCAAAGAGCTACCCGCCTTGCTCGAGCAACTGGAACAAATTCCCGACCCGAGAGACCCCAGGAAGCGCCGCCACAAGCTGACCGCGCTGCTGCTTTACGGTCTGCTGATGTTCGTCTTTCAGTTCTCCTCTCGGCGCGAGACCAACCGCGAAATATCCCGTCCCCAGTTCATGGCCAACCTCCACCTGCTGTTCCCGGAGATCGAGACCCTACCACACGCCGACACCCTGTTTCGGCTGCTGCGCGACATCGACCTTGACCACCTTGAGCAGGCCCACGTCGATCTGGTGAAGCGGCTGATCCGCGGCAAGAGCTTCCGCCGCTATCTGATCAACCACTGCTACCCCATCGCCATCGACGGCTCGCAGAAGGTCGCCGGCGACACCCTCTGGGCGGAGGAACTCCTCCAGCGCACCGTCGGCAAGGAGGAAACCCGCCACACCCAGTACTTCGTCTACGTCCTCGAGGCCAGCCTGGCTTTCCACAACGGCCTGGTCGTCCCACTGCTCAGCGAGTTCCTCGAACACGCGCTGGGCGATACCGAAGCGCAAAAGCAGGACTGCGAGCTGCGCGGCTTTGTGCGCTTGAGCGACCGGCTCAAGACGCTGTTCCCCCGCCTGCCGATCCTGCTCCTGCTCGACGGCCTTTACGCCAACGGGCCGGTGATGCAGCGCTGCTTGCGCGCCCACTGGCAGTTCATGATCGTGCTTAAGGACAAGGATTTGTCCACGGTCTGGCAGGAGTTCCGCGCACTCCACGCCCTGAAGCCACAAGCCGTGCAGCGCGCTTGGGGAAGGCGCCGACAACACTTCAGCTGGGTCAACGACATCGACTACGCCTTCGCGGCCAACGGGCGTCAGCGTCTCAAGCTGAACCTGGTGGTCTGTGAGGAAAGCTGGGAAAAGATCGATGAACAGGCCAGGACCGTCACCGAAACATCGCGCCACGCCTGGCTCTCCAGCCAACCGCTCAGACAAGACAATGTCCATGAGCGCTGCAACCTCGGTGCCCGCCACCGTTGGGGCATCGAAGCGGGCTTCCTCGTCGAAAAACATCAGGGCTACCACTACGAGCATGCCTTTGCCCTCGACTGGAATGCCATGAAAGGCTATCACCTCCTCATGCGCCTGGCGCATGTGTTCAATACCCTGGCACGTTTCACCCGGCAGTTACGCAACCTGTATCAAGAACTCGGTGTGCGCGGCGCCATCGCCTTCATCCGTAATTCCTGTGCTGCGCCCTGGCTTGACCCAGCACGCCTGCGTCTGCTTCTCGCCGAACCGTTCCTGCTGCAACTCGAATAACCTTGCCCAGGCCTGCCCAACACATCTTCCCAAGCGCGGCGCACCCCGCGCCGGGAAAGGCTCGCCTGGCGATCGTAACGGAGCTCCCTCGACCTCTCCTGTCCCACTGACTGAACACCAAACCCCCGCGCCGCAAGCGCTCCCTTGCCGCTAGCCAACCCCCATCTGGCCGCCTCGGCGGCGAAAGTGGGCGTAACCGGCAAGTGCTGTCGATTCGGGGAGGTCATGCGTCAGGGCTGCTGATTCGCCTTCTAGCTTGCCTTGTTGTAGGCCTTGTTGTAGGCCTTGTTGTAGGCCTTGTTGTAGGCCGTCTCGTTTCCATTGCTCTGTCCATTCTTCTACACGTTCCGCCAACATGGTGTCTATCTCCTGTAGTTCGTTGACTTCCGGGATTTCTTGGCTTGGCACCAGTACTGCGAACGGACAGACCACGGTTTCGCTTCAGTTCCTGACTTTGAACACGTCTTCCAGCGTGTTGGCATCGAGGATGTTGTCGGCCCATTGTTCAAGTTGAGCGAGGCTGGCATGGGTCAGGCGAGCATGGGTTTCGGGCGATAACGGGCCAAAACGGCGGGCGAGTTGGCGTTGCAGAACGGCTGATTCGCCTTCTAGCTTGCCTTGTTGTAGGCCTTGTTGTAGGCCTTGTTGTAGGCCTTGTTGTAGGCCTTGTTGTAGGCCTTGTTGTAGGCCTTGTTGTAGGCCGTCTCGTTTCCATTGCTCTGTCCATTCTTCTACACGTTCCGCCAACATGGTGTCTATCTCCTGTAGTTCGTTGACTTCCGGGATTTCTTGGCTTGGCATCAGCCGCCTGAGTACGATGCGGTTGATCCAGACCACGAATGCGCGTCTGAGGCTGGCGTATTCTGGGTGGCGCAACCGTGCCTGTAGTGAGGATACCGCTCGCCGCACATCTTCGGGTAGTGCGCTGGTTTCCAGCCGGATGATGCTGGTTACGGTGTTGTCGGTGTCGGCCAACGCCGTTTCTTCCAGGGTGCCCTCTTCAATCAGGAAGTAGCGTTGGGTGGGATGGTAGCGTTTGAGGCTGCCCGGCGGGTTTTCAATAAGTTCGCTGACGTCGCGTGCGGCAGTCCAGTGTTGGCGGCCGTTGTAGAGCACGAGCGGGAAGACGGAAGGAAGCTTTTGGCCGGGTTTGACTTCTCCGCTCTTGATCAGGTCTTGGTAGAGCAGGCCGGTATAGACCATGATGCGCAGGGCCATCCAGGGGTCTACCGTGCTCTGGAATTCGAGCAGTAGGTAGATGTAGATCCATTCGGTGTGGTGACGGATGCGCCAGATAACGTCGTCTTCTCGGTCGCGCAGGTCGTCGCTGATATAGCTGCCGCTGACTTTTTCAAGAGTGCTGTAGTCGAGTCCTTCTACCCAATCTTCACCGACGAACCCGCGCAACAGGTCTTCCACTACGCGGTGGTGCGAGAACAGAAGTTTGTAGCCGGTGTCGTGCGGGTGGTTTGTCATGGGCTGACTTCGTTGGCTGACGTGGCAATTTCTGGTTTGTTCGCTGCGCTCGCAATGACGGCGCGGGGTGTTTATGAATGGCGCTTGATCAGCGGCGCAGGTAATCCGCATGTCACATCAGCGGTGTCAGTTCATGCACTCATGTATTTTAGAGGAGGCGCCTCAGGTCTTCGGGCATCGAGCCGTGAGGTTGTTCGTCTTCTTCTATGGCTAGCCAGTTGCGTACGGCGGCCAATTTTGCCAAGTGGAGTTTGCGGATCATTGCCGGAATGGCGTGGCTGCGCTGCAGATCGTAGCGGTGTCGGGGCCGTAGAGCTTGGTGGGCATGCGATTGTCCGAAAAGCGGTGCGAAAACTCACGTGGATCCTGGTAAAGGTGGTCAATGCGGTCGGTGTTGAACAAGGACGAGCGACGCTTGATGCCGTGGACCTGACAACCCTTGTTGCGCAGAAATTCGGCGAGATAGGCACCATCCTGGCCGGTGACGCCGGTGATCAGGGCGATTTTATTGGTGTGGGGCATGGGGGGTTATCGGCTGGTTTGTTGGGGGGTTGGATTGCTTTGGGGGACTGGGGCGTTTATCGCCCGATGAATCGGGCTCCTACAGAGGTGTGGCGGGCTCGACTGAGGATGATCGTTGGTATTCTTTTGGGCGTGGGGCTTCGCGTTGAAGGCTGAGTTGCCGGACGATGGCGGAACCGACCATGCCGCGATGGCCAGCGACGTAGATTTTTGCGGTTTGAGCCATGGTTGGTGATGATTCAGTGAATCAGCGGGCGACCAAGCGCCCAGCGAGTTCCGAGTACTCTGGAAATACGCAATCGACACTGGCGAGCAACGCATTGTGGCTGATGGCGGTGGCAATAATGATGCGATCCGCCGGGTCTTTGTGTATGTCCTGGAGCGAGACGGACAAACGCGAAATCTCGCAGGTAACCGGTAGGCAATCGACGCCAGACGCTGAGAGCGCTTCTGTTAGCCATTCCCCAACGGGCAAGGGCAATTCCAGTTTGCGCTGCTTGACGAGCAGCGACACTTCAAAGCAGGAGATAGCCGAAACGGCCATTGATGACTGCCATTTCATTGCAGCCAGGATTGGCCTGCTTAGCGCAGATTCGCCCAGAAGAATCCAATTCACCCAGACGTGAGTGTCAAGAACGATCACTTGAGGGCGTTCCAATCGCCTTCGGGTGCTACCGGCGCGACGATATCACCGAGAATTCTCCCCTTTCCTGCAATACGAGCCGATGGCGTCCGACAAGTTTCGGATGCTGTACTAACTTGCGGGGGAAGCATGGTGACGATGACACGAGCCTCGTCCACAGGGGGTTTGTCGGACAACCACCTTATCTGCCCGTGGTCATAGATCGCTTCATAGCTCTTTAGCATGAACGGTTCTCCTTAAGCCCTGTCCGCCGCACCCCGTTGACCGACAGTGTAGATTTGCGGCTGGCTCATCGCTTGCCTATTCGTGATGGTCGAAGGTTTTGAAGCCGGCCATTTTGACCAGCGCGTCGCACCTGGCCGAGCTGTAGTCGGCGAGAACCATTTCCTTGACGAGCTCGTGCAGGCTGGTTTGTGGCGTCCAGCCGAGTTTTTCGCGCGCTTCGCTGGGGTCGCCGAGCAGGGTTTCGACTTCGCTGGGGCGGAAGTAGCGTGGGTCGACCCTGACGATGACGTTGCCAGGCTTGGCTTTGGCCTGCTCGCCTTTGACCTCGGCCACGATGCCGACCTCGTCCACGCCCTCGCCTTCAAAACGGATGCTGATACCGAGTTCGGCAGCGGCGAATTCGACGAACTGGCGACGCTGTATTGCACGCCGGTGGCGATGACGAAGTCTTCGGGATGGTCCTGCTGCATCAGCCATTGCATTTCGACGTAGTCGCGCGCGTGGCACCAGTCGCGCAGGGCGCTCATGTTGCCGAGGTAGAGGCAAGTCCTGCAGGCCGAGGGCGATGCGGGCGATGGCGCGGGTGATCTTGCGGGTGACGAAGGTTTCGCCGCGGACCGGGCTTTCGTGGTTGAAAAGGATGCCGTTGCAGGCGTAGATGCCGTAGGCCTCGCGGTAGTTGACGGTGATCCAGTAGGCATAGAGCTTGGCGACGGCGTAGGGGCTGCGCGGGTAGAAGGGCGTACTTTCCTTCTGCGGGGTTTCCTGCACCAGGCCGTAGAGTTCGGAGGTGCTGGCCTGGTAGAAGCGGCTTTTCTTTTCCAGGCCGAGGATGCGAATGGCTTCGAGCATGCGTAGGGCGCCGATGCCGTCGGCGTTGGCGGTGTATTCGGGCTCTTCAAAGCTGACGGCAACGTGGCTTTGCGCGGCGAGGTTATAGATTTCGTCGGGCTGCACCTGCGGAACTGCCGAGACCACAGGGCAGCCGATGGATTGCTTCGCTTTGCTCGCAATGACGGGTTACGGCTTCGGGGCCGGGGCAGTCGCTGGGGCTGTTTCCGGCTCAGCCTTTCTGGCTTCCGCCGTCACTGCGAGGAGCGTAGCGACGTGGCAGTCCAGCGGGGGCCGTGCCGGCGTTGCGGCGGCGACCGCGGCGTACGCGATGGATTGCTTCGCTTTGCTCGCAATGACGGGTTACGGCTTCGGAGCCGGGGCAGTCGCTGGGGCTGTTTCCGGCTCAGGCTTTCTGGCTTCCTCCGTCACTGCGAGGAGCGTGGCGACGTGGCAGTCCAGCGGGGCCGTGCCGGCGTTGCGGCGGCGGCTGCGGCGCACGCGATGGATTGCTTCGCTTTGCTCGCAATGACGGGTTACGGCTTCGGAGCCGGGGCAGTCGCTGGGGCTGTTTCCGGCTCAGGCTTTCTGGCTTTCTCCGCCACTGCGAGGAGCGTAGCGACGTGGCAGTCCAGGGGGGCCGTGCCGGCCTTGCGGCGGCGGCTGCGGCGTACGCGATGGATTGCTTCGCTTTGCTCGCAATGACGGGTTGCGGCTTCGGAGCCGGGGCAGTCGCTGGGGCTGTTTCCGGCTCAGGCTTTCTGGCTTCCTCCGTCACTGCGAGGAGGGTAGCGACGTGGCAGTCCAGGGGGCGGAGCTGGCCTTGCGGCGGCGACTGCGGCGTACGCGATGGATTGCTTCGCTTTGCTCGCAATGACGGGTTACGGCTTCGGAGCCGGGGCAGTCGCTGGGGCTATTTCCGGCTCAGCCTTTCTGGCTTTCTCCGCCACTGCGAGGAGCGTAGCGACGTGGCAGTCCAGGGGGGGCCGTGCCGGCGTTGCGGCGGCGACTGCGGCGTACGCGATGGATTGCTTCGCTTTGCTCGCAATGACGGGTTATGGCTTCGGAGCCGGGGCAGTCGCTGGGGCTGTCTCGGCTCAGACTTTCTGGCTTCCTCCGTCACTGCGAGGAGCGTGGCGACGTGGCAGTCCAGCGGGGCCGTGCCGGCGTTGCGGCGGCGACCGCGGCGTACGCGATGGATTGCTTCGCTTTGCTCGCAATGACGGGTTACGGGTCCGGAGCCGGGGCAGTCGCTGGGGCTGTTTCCGGCTCAGGCTTTCTGGCTTCCTCCGTCACTGCGAGGAGCGTAGCGACGTGGCAGTCCAGCGGGGGCCGTGCCAGCCTTGCGGCGGCAACTGCGGCGTACGCGATGGATTGCTTCGCTTTGCTCGCAATGACGGGTTACGGGTTCGGAGCCGGGGCAGTCGCTGGGGCTGTTTCCGGCTCAGACTTTCTGACTTCCTCCGTCACTGCGAGGAGCGTAGCGACGTGGCAGTCCAGCGGGGGCCGTGCCGGCGTTGCGGCGGCGACTGCGGCGTACGCGATGGATTGCTTCGCTTTGCTCGCAATGACGGGTTACGGCTTCGGAGCCGGGGCGGTCGCTGGGGCTGTTTCCGGCTCAGGCTTTCTGAGTTCCCCCGTCACTGCGAGGAGCGTAGCGACGTGGCAGTCCAGGGGGGCGGAGCTGGCCTTGCGGCGGCGACTGCGGCGTACGCGATGGATTGCTTCGCTTCGCTCGCAATGACGGGTTACGGCTTCGGAGCCGGGGCAGTCGCTGGGGTTGTTTCCGGCGCCTCCGTCGCTTTCGCCGTCAACGCGGAGCGAAGACTTCGTCCAATGTTTCGGCATCGAGCACCTTGATCGCCCAGTTTTCGAGCTGCTCGACGGTGGCCTTGTCCAGTCGGGCGCGAACAGCATCAGGCAGGGCACCGAAGCGACGGGCGAGCAGACTCTGCAGGAGTGCGGCCTCACCCTCTTGGCGACCTTCCTGGCGACCTTCCTGGCGACCTTCCTGGCGACCTTGCTGCAATCCTTGCTGCAAGCCTTTCTCGATTCCGAAGCGTTCGGCAGAGGTGACGTAAGGCATGGTGACGTTCCTTTCCAATGTGTAGACTTCGTCCATCAGCCGCTTCTCGAGTTCGGTCGGCAAGCGCATCAGCCAGTCAATGACGCTGAAAAGGTCGATGATGCGCTGTTTGTCCCAGTTGCGTTCGTAGAGCAGCTTGGCTAGCCGCCATTTTGCCGCATAGCGTTGTTCAGGGTCACCCTTTGTCTGGCGGGTGAATAGGTGTGCCGCGGTGACCAGGGCGAAGGGGTTGGGATCGCTGAGGAGAGCTTCGGCCTGACCTGCGTAGTCGAGGATCTTGACAGCCGGGAAGCGGATACCGACTTCGCAGCCGAACAGCTGGTAACCGAAGTGAGTCGGTTTCCAGCTTTCGCCGTCGTCTGCCAGCACGGCGAGGCTGGCAACCGGGCGGCGGTAGCGGTCGTAGAGCCGGTAGTTGTAGGTAAACAGGCGCTCAGGGAAGTTGGCGTCATGCTGTCCCTGAACTTCGACGTGGATGTATACCCACTGTTCGCCCGCGTCCCGAGTGCTTACCTGTACGAGGCGATCCACCAGGCGCTTGCCGAGTTCGGCATCCTGCACGATCTGGGCGAGTTCCTGATCGAGGAAGACGTATGCTTGCTGCCAGTCTATTTCGGCGTGGGCGAACGGGAAATAGAAGGCCATGAACTCGGGAAAGTAGCGCGTAATCGCGTCTTTCCACGGCGTGTCGTAGTCGTCGCTCGCTGATGCCTCGTTGTCCATGGGTGCCTGCTCAACGCAAAATGTTCACGATAACGCGGCTGCGAGGACTTTGCGTTCTATTCGTTTCAGACATGGCGATGAGGAGGTCTTTGCCCCCGACGCTCAACGATCTTCGCTGGACGTCGGCAAGTCGTCGAACGCACGGCTGACCGGGTAGGAGGCCGAGGCAGAACAGGGTCACCGATTGCCCAAAAAAATGGTCAGTCTTTGAAGACTTCTTCCAGTGTGGCGGCATCCAGGATGTTGTCGGTCCAGCGTTCAAGCTGTTCCAGCGTGGCGCTCTTGAGCCGCTGTCGGCTAACTTCGCTGAGGGGGCCGAAGCGGCGAGTAAGTTGGCGTTCGAGTACCTTTTCTTCGCCTTGCTGCATGCCCTGCTGCATGCCTTGCTGCATGCCTTGCTGCATGCCTCGTTCGGTGGCTCGACGTTCGACGCTGGTGACGTAGGGCATTTTGCGCTCTCCTTCAATTTGCTCGATATCTTGCCACAGTTTGTCTTCCAGGCCTTCCGGCAGGCGCATCATCCAGTCGAGCACGGCAAAGAGATCGAGGATGCGCTGGCGATCCCAGCCCTGGCGGTAGAGCAGTCGGACGAGGCTACGTTTGGCCTGGTAGCGCGCTTCGGGGTCGTGTTTGGTTTGCCGGGTGCGCAGGTGGGCGGCGGTGACCAGGGCGAAGGGGTTGTAGATTTCGTTGGGCTGCACCTGCGGAACAGCCGAGACCGCTGGCCAGACCATGGATTGCTTCGCTTTGCTCGCAATGACTGGCTTCGGGTTCGGGGCAATCACTGGCGCTGTCGCCGCCTCCTCCTCCGTCATTTCCTCCGTCACTGCGAGGAGCGTAGCGACGTGGCAGTCCAGCGGGCGGTGAGCGATCTCGGGCGGTTGGACAGTGCCGTTATCGCCCGATGAATCGGGCTCCTACAGTACCGCCAGGAAAAAAATGGGCATCCATTGCCCAAAAAATGATCAGTCTTTGAAGACTTCTTCCAGGGTGGTGGCATCCAGGATGTTGTCGGTCCAGCGTTCAAGCTGTTCCAGCGTGGCGCTCTTGAGCCGCTGTCGGCTAACTTCGCTGAGGGGGCCGAAGCGGCGAGTAAGTTGGCGTTCGAGTACCTTTTCTTCGCCTTGCTGCATGCCCTGCTGCATGCCTTGCTGCATGCCCTGCTGCATGCCTTGCTGCATGCCTTGCTGCATGCCTCGTTCGGTGGCTCGACGTTCGACGCTGGTGACGTAGGGCATTTTGCGCTCTCCTTCAATTTGCTCGATATCTTGCCACAGTTTGTCTTCCAGGCCTTCCGGCAGGCGCATCATCCAGTCGAGCACGGCGAAGAGGTCGAGGATGCGCTGGCGATCCCAGCCCTGGCGGTAGAGCAGTCGGACGAGGCTACGTTTGGCCTGGTAGCGCGCTTCGGGGTCGTGTTTGGTTTGCCGGGTGCGCAGGTGGGCGGCGGTGACCAGGGCGAAGGGGTTGTGGTCGCTTTCAAGCTGATCAACGCGATCGGCGTAGTCGAGCAATTTGACGACAGGGAATTCCAGGCTGTGGCGACAACCGAGGACTTCAAAACCGTAGCGGTCGGGTTTCCAGCCTTCGCTTTCGTCGGCCAGTACGGCCAAGCTGGCGATGGGGGTGGCGAAGCGGTCATAGAGCCGGTAGTTGTAGGTGAACATGCGATGGGCGAAATCGCTGTCGCGCTGGCCCTGAATTTCGATATGGATGTAGACCCAGCGGCGCTGGCCGTCCTCGAGGGTGACCTGCACGAGGGTGTCGGCAAAGCGTTTGCCCAGTTCGGCATCGCGCACCACCTGGCGTAGTTCGGTGGACTTGAATTCATGCCCCTGGTCCCAGTCGATCTGGGCGTGGGCTTGGGGGAAGTAGAAGGCCATGAACTCGGGAAAGGCGTGTTCGAGTACGTCTTTCCAGGGGCTGTCGTAGTCGTCGGCGGGCAATTGGGTCATGGCAGCGAAGAATCGTTGTCGGTCAGCCGAAGTGCTTCTTGCCGCGCAATCCCGAGATTCCAGCCGACGTTTGCGTAACAGGCCGGACGGTTGATGAGCGTTGGGGGAGGCTCATTCGTGGCTTGGCGAGTGGCGGGCCGCACGTTGGCGGCTGAACTGTCGGGCGGCGTGTGTGGCTTGCCGGCGGCTTATCCGGGCACGCTACCGCCATACCGGAATGCTTGGGCATTCAGCATGTGGTACGCGTACTGAGGTGGACACTGCCCTCCCCGGGCTCGACCGAATCGGCGCCTGGTCGAAGCGCTTGCTGCTTGCGCGTTGGCGGCGCTTGCTTTTTCAGGCCGCTCGACGGTCCTGAACTGTCGAGCGGCCTGCAATCATGAAAGTCATGACCGTTTGCCTCAGCTGCCGCGTGCATCCCTCCGGCTTGCCCGCGGGGATCGCTCGGCGGGCCGGAAGCATGCGCCGTGGATTCTCCTGCTCACTCGTCGAAGCTTTGTCTGCGTCGGGACGAAGGGCGATTCGTGAGTCGCGGAGGCGACCTTCACGGTAACGGCGTTCGGCAAGTCAGTGCTTCGCTTGCTCTCCCTGATCGTCCTGCTCGTCCTGCGCGGCCAGTTCGGCTCGCATACCTTCGATTTCCACTTTCATCGCGACGTACTCCTCTTCCTTCCGGGCGAGGTAGTTGCGCGTCAGGCGCAGCTTGGCGAGAAGGCCCTCGGGAGTGAGCAGGTACGCGTATTTCAGTTTGTCTTCGGCGCGCAGAAAGTTGCCGGCCTTGATGTAACCCTTGTCGAGCAGCGCCTTGAGCAGGTAATTGGTCTTGCCCAGGCTGGCGCCAAGCCGTTCAGCGAGCTGCCGCTGGCTGATCTGTGGCTCTTCCTCGACAATTCTGAGGATTCGCAGGTGCACTTGCTCGGCCGGCGTCATGTCTTGTTGTTCAATGGGTGACCTGCACGAGGCTGTCGGCAAAGCGTTTGTCCAGTTCGGCATCGCGCACCAGCTGGCTGGGCGGCGTGCTATCCGGGCACGCTACCGCCATACCGGAATGCTTGAGCATTCAGCATGTGGTACGCGTACCGAGGTGGGCGCTGCCCTCCCCGGGTTCGACCGAACCGGCGCCTGGCCGGAGCGCTTATTCCTTGCGCGTTGGCGGCGCCGGCGACTTTCACCGTAACGGCGTTCTACAAGTCAGCGCTGCCGTTTCTTCCGCTGCGCTTCCTCGACGATTCGGAGGATTCGCAGGTGCACTTGCTCGGCGTGCGTCAGGCTTATTTGTTCAACGGATGAACGGTGATATTAAGGCATGTTATGGGAAGGGGCAAGGGCGATTGTCGTCGCGGGTGCAGTCCGGGTTTTTTGGGGGGTCGGCGGCGCAGGGGATCTCGGGCGGCGGCGTGGTGCGTGCTATCAGCCGCGGGTCGATACCACTGGAGCCAGCCGAGAGCCGCTTCTGCACAGCGTGCATGGAGACGGCATGGACGATGCTGGGCTCGCTCGTCAGGTTCTGGTGAATAAATTCGGCGGGGAAGGTCTCGCTATCGCGGTCTCCGTCACCTCCGCCGTCACTGCGAGGAGCGTAGCGACGCGGCAGTCCAGGAAGCCGCGGCGTCGGCACTGCGGCCGAGACTGCGGCGCATCCCATGGATTGCTTCGCTTTGCTCGCAATGACGGGCTGCGGCTCCGCGGCAGTCACCGCTGGCGCTGTCGCCGTCACCGTCACCGTCACCGTCACCGTCTCCGTCACCTCCGCCGTCACTGCGAGGAGCGTAGCGACGCGGCAGTCCAGGAAGCCGCGGCGCTGGCACTGCGGCCGAGACTGCGGCGCATCCCATGGATTGCTTCGCTTTGCTCGCAATGACGGGCTGTGGCTCCGGGGCAATCACTGGCGCTGGTGCTGTCGCCGTCTCCGTCACCCCCTCCGTCACCTCCGCCGTCACTGCGAGGAGCGTAGCGACGCGGCAGTCCAGCAAGCCGCGGCGTCGGCACTGCGGCCGAGACTGCGGCGCATCCCATGGATTGCTTCGCTTTGCTCGCAATGACGGGCTGCGGCTCCGCGGCAGTCACTGGCGCTGGTGCTGTCGCCGTCTCCGTCACCGTCTTCGTCACCTCCTCCGTCACTGCGAGGAGCGTAGCGACGCGGCAGTCCAGGAAGCCGCGGCGTCGGCACTGCGGCCGAGACGGCGGCGCATCCCATGGATTGCTTCGCTTTGCTCGCAATGACGGGCTGTGGCTCCGGGGCAATCACTGGCGCTGGCGCTGGTGCTGGCGCCGTCACCGTCGCCGTCTTCGTCACCTCCGCCGTCACTGCGAGGAGCGTAGCGCCGCGGCAGTCCAGGAAGCCGCGGCGTCGGCACTGCGGCCAAGACGGCGGCGCATCCCATGGATTGCTTACTCGCCATGACGGGCTGCAGCTGGCCATGGCGACTTGCGCATGGCGGCCGGGGCGGCCAGCGCTGAAGCATGACTGCGCCAGCCCAGTACTGGCAAGGCGTTGCGGTGGGCAGGCAAAAAAGGTTTCGCACAAGGGAGCTAGACAGCCGGGGGGACTTCTGGCAGGATAGGTGGAGGGTCATTGGTCCACGTTTCAGCCGGAGGTATCGTGGTGGTTGCAACGAGCGAAGAGGAGTGGGTGCACTGCGGTCGCGTATTCAGCGCCGCGGAGATCGCCGAGGTGTGCGGGACGGTGGCGTGGCTGCCGGGATTGGCGCGCAAGGAGTTGGCGGCGACGGTCTGCGAGCACCTGGGGTGGACCACTCTGACAGGGACGGCGAAGATCAGCGCCTGCCTGGAGTTTCTGGAGCGTTTGCAGGCGGCCGGGCTGCTGACACTGCCGGCGATAAGGCCGTCGTCAGCACGCCGTTGCGCGCCGCCCGCGGCACCCGTAGATACGGTCACCGGGGAGCTTCCCGTGCACTGCGCCCTGTCGGCACTCGCACCGGTCTGCCTGGAAGTCGTTCGCGACGCGGCGTTGGTGGCGCAGTGGGATGCGCTGGTGGCGCGCTGGCACCCACTGGGTTTCCAGGGGGCCTTCGGCTACCGCCTGCGCTACTTCATCACGGCGGGCGACCGGCGGCTCGGCAGCGTCCTGCTGGCCGGCGCTGCCCGCGCGGTCGCCGTGCGCGACCGCTGGATCGGCTGGACGGCCCAGGCCCGCCGCGAGAACCTGGCGCGGGTGGTGAACAACAGCCGCTTCCTGATCTTTCCCCACGTCCGGGTGCCGCATCTGGCCAGTCATGTGCTCGGACAACTCGCGCGCCGCGCACGCGCGGACTGGCTCGATCACTGGGGCTTCGAGCCCCTGTTGCTGGAGACTTTCGTCGATCCTCGTCACTATACCGGCACCTGTTACCGCGCGGCCGGTTGGCAGTTGCTCGGGGCAACCAGCGGGCGCGGGCTGGCCCGCCCCGGCCAGTCGTATCGCAGCACGCCCCGCCAGGTGTGGCTCAAACCGCTGAGCGCCGATTGTCGCGACCGGCTGTGTGCCGCCCCTGGGAGCTCCCGGCCATGAGCAAACCCTGCCGTCGCCCGACACGCGCTGCCCTCAAGGAGCTGCGCTCAGAGAAGAAACGGCAGGAAAAGGCACTGAACGCGAAACGGCGCGCGAGTGGACAAGTCCTCCACTCCCCCACTTCTCTGCCCAACCGATGCTCAGCCTTCGCGACCGTCGGCGAGGAAAGGGAGGCCCGCGAGGACGCCGTGAGCAAAAAGACGCGTCTCCTGCGCAAAGAGCTACCCGCCTTGCTCGAGCAACTGGAACAAATTCCCGACCCGAGAGACCCCAGGAAGCGCCGCCACAAGCTGACCGCGCTGCTGCTTTACGGTCTGCTGATGTTCGTCTTTCAGTTCTCCTCTCGGCGCGAGACCAACCGCGAAATATCCCGTCCCCAGTTCATGGCCAACCTCCACCTGCTGTTCCCGGAGATCGAGACCCTACCACACGCCGACACCCTGTTTCGGCTGCTGCGCGACATCGACCTTGACCACCTTGAGCAGGCCCACGTCGATCTGGTGAAGCGGCTGATCCGCGGCAAGAGCTTCCGCCGCTATCTGATCAACCACTGCTACCCCATCGCCATCGACGGCTCGCAGAAGGTCGCCGGCGACACCCTCTGGGCGGAGGAACTCCTCCAGCGCACCGTCGGCAAGGAGGAAACCCGCCACACCCAGTACTTCGTCTACGTCCTCGAGGCCAGCCTGGCTTTCCACAACGGCCTGGTCGTCCCACTGCTCAGCGAGTTCCTCGAACACGCGCTGGGCGATACCGAAGCGCAAAAGCAGGACTGCGAGCTGCGCGGCTTTGTGCGCTTGAGCGACCGGCTCAAGACGCTGTTCCCCCGCCTGCCGATCCTGCTCCTGCTCGACGGCCTTTACGCCAACGGGCCGGTGATGCAGCGCTGCTTGCGCGCCCACTGGCAGTTCATGATCGTGCTTAAGGACAAGGATTTGTCCACGGTCTGGCAGGAGTTCCGCGCACTCCACGCCCTGAAGCCACAAGCCGTGCAGCGCGCTTGGGGAAGGCGCCGACAACACTTCAGCTGGGTCAACGACATCGACTACGCCTTCGCGGCCAACGGGCGTCAGCGTCTCAAGCTGAACCTGGTGGTCTGTGAGGAAAGCTGGGAAAAGATCGATGAACAGGCCAGGACCGTCACCGAAACATCGCGCCACGCCTGGCTCTCCAGCCAACCGCTCAGACAAGACAATGTCCATGAGCGCTGCAACCTCGGTGCCCGCCACCGTTGGGGCATCGAAGCGGGCTTCCTCGTCGAAAAACATCAGGGCTACCACTACGAGCATGCCTTTGCCCTCGACTGGAATGCCATGAAAGGCTATCACCTCCTCATGCGCCTGGCGCATGTGTTCAATACCCTGGCACGTTTCACCCGGCAGTTACGCAACCTGTATCAAGAACTCGGTGTGCGCGGCGCCATCGCCTTCATCCGTAATTCCTGTGCTGCGCCCTGGCTTGACCCAGCACGCCTGCGTCTGCTTCTCGCCGAACCGTTCCTGCTGCAACTCGAATAACCTTGCCCAGGCCTGCCCAACACATCTTCCCAAGCGCGGCGCACCCCGCGCCGGGAAAGGCTCGCCTGGCGATCGTAACGGAGCTCCCTCGACCTCTCCTGTCCCACTGACTGAACACCAAACCCCCGCGCCGCAAGCGCTCCCTTGCCGCTAGCCAACCCCCATCTGGCCGCCTCGGCGGCGAAAGTGGGCGTAACCGGCAAGTGCTGTCGATTCGGGGAGGTCATGCGTCAGGGCTGCGGGGCGGCGGCTGCGCTTGCGAGCAATGCTTGCGGCGCGCTATAGTTGCGCCGCGAATGGGAGAGGGCGGTCGCACCGCCGCCGAAGGCGCAATCCACCCGGAAACGCTCAGGCAAAAGGACCGTTCGTGCAATGAACTCTGGAGAGCGGCGCGCGCCACTGGTGCAGCGCCCACCGATGGGGCAAGGTGGCGGCGATTTATTTCGCCGCCCCGACAATCTCTCAGGTACATGGACAGGGGGGTGAACTCAATCCGAGTTCGCCCCTTTTTCGTTTCCGGAATCCGCTTCAATAAACTCTCCCAAGGAATTGATATGATGCAGAAAACTGTCCTCAATGACATCCATCGCCGAAGTGGCGCGCGGATGGTCGATTTCGGTGGCTGGGAGATGCCTGTCCATTACGGCTCGCAGATCGACGAGCACCATGCGGTGCGCCGCGACGCCGGCATGTTCGACGTTTCGCACATGTGCTCGGTCGATATCGAGGGCGCCGACGCGGCGGCTTTCCTGCGGCGATTGATCGCCAACAATATCGACAAGCTGACGGTCGCCGGCAAGGCGCTGTACAGCGCGATGCTCAACGAAGACGGCGGCGTGATCGACGACCTGATCGTCTACTACCTGGCCGACGGCAACTACCGGATGGTGATCAACGCCGGCACCGCCGACAAGGATCTGGTGTGGATGAAGTCCCGCCTCGACGACTGGCAGCTGGCGGTGACGCTGACGCCGCGTCGCGAGGGCGCCGGCGCGCTGGCGATGATCGCCGTGCAGGGCCCGAACGCGCGCCAGAAGGTCTGGGACGCGCAGCCCGGCTGCCGCGCGGCGTGCGAGGCCTTGCAGCCCTTCTTCGCCGCGCTCAGCGGCGAGCAGTTTATCGCCCGCACCGGCTATACCGGCGAAGACGGTTACGAGATCGCGCTGCCCGCTGACCAGGCGGCCGGCCTGTGGGAAGCTCTCGCCGCTGCCGGCGTACAGCCCTGCGGCCTCGGCGCGCGTGACACGCTGCGCCTGGAAGCCGGCATGAATCTTTACGGCCAGGACATGGACGAGAGCGTCTCGCCGCTCGACGCCGGCCTGGCGTGGACCGTCGACCTCGTTTCGCCGCGCGACTTCGTCGGCAAGGCGGCGCTGCTTGCCCGACCGCCGCAGGTCCAGTTTCTCGGCCTGGTGCTAAGCGAGCGCGGCGTCCTGCGTGCGCACCAGCAGGTGATCAGCGAGCACGGCACGGGTGAAATCACCAGCGGCAGCTTCTCGCCGACGATGCAGCAGGCGATCGCGCTGGCTCGCCTGCCGCTGGCCGTGGCGATCGGCGATCGCGTCGAGGTGGCGATCCGCGACAAGCTGCTCGCCGCGAGCGTCGTCAAACCCTGCTTCGTTCGCCATGGCCAGGTTCTCGTTTGATGGCATCCTTTTGATAATCCCACTCTTCTCACGCAAGCTCATTTTCCAGGAGAACCCATGAATATCCCCGCCGACCTCAAGTACACCAAAAACCATGAATGGATCCGCAGCGAAGCCGACGGCACGCTGACCGTCGGCATTACCGACCACGCGCAGGAGTTGCTGGGCGACCTGGTCTTCGTCGAATTGCCGGCTGTCGGCGCCGAATTCGCGGTCGAACAGGAAGTGGCCGTCGTCGAATCGGTCAAGGCGGCTTCCGACGTTTACGCGCCGGTAGCCGGCACCGTCGTCGCCGTCAATCAGGCGACTGCCGACTCGCCCGAGCTGGTCAACCAGGACGCTTACGCGGCGTGGCTGTTCAAAATCACGCCGGCCGCTGCCGACGACGTTGCGACGCTGCTCGACGCCGCCGCTTACCAACAGCTCGTAGACGCCGCTTAAGCGGAGTAACTCGCACCGCCACCGGAAGAATCCATGGACGCCACAGCCCCCTCCCCGACCCTCGCCGAACTCGAGCAGCGCGACGATTTCGTACACCGCCACATCGGCCCCGACGCGACCGAGATTGCCGCCATGCTGGCCAGCATCGGCGCCGCCAGCCTCGAACAACTCGTCGAGCAGACGATCCCGGCGGCGATCCGCCTGCAGTCGCCGCTGGCGCTCGCCGGGCCACGCCCGGAACGCGAGGCGCTGGCGGCGCTGCAGGCGATGGCCAGTCGCAATGTCGTCCAGCACTCGCTGATCGGCATGGGCTACGCGGATACCGTGACGCCGACGGTGATCGTCCGCAACGTCCTTGAAAACCCTGGCTGGTATACCGCCTACACGCCCTACCAGGCAGAAATCGCGCAGGGCCGCCTCGAGGCCCTGCTCAATTACCAGCAGATGGTCATCGACCTGACCGGCCTCGAACTCGCCAATGCCTCGCTGCTCGACGAGGCGACCGCCGCCGCCGAGGCGATGACCATGGCCAGGCGGCTCAGCAAGTCGAAGTCGAACGTGTTTTTTGTCGACGCCGCATGCTTCCCGCAAACCATCGACGTGATCAAGACGCGCGCCGCCTTCTTTGGCTTCGATCTGGTCTTCGACTCGCCCGAGGTGGCGGCGCAACAGGAGGTCTTCGGCGCGCTGTTTCAGTACCCGAACGACCGCGGTGAAGTCGCCGACCTGAGCGGCGCGATCGCCGCCGTCAAGTCACGCGGCGGCATCGTCGCCGTCGCCGCCGACCTGCTGGCGCTGGTGCTGCTGCGCTCGCCCGGCGAAATGGGCGCCGATATCGCCCTCGGCTCGTCGCAGCGCTTCGGCGTACCGCTCGGCTTCGGCGGTCCGCACGCGGCTTTCTTTGCCACCCGCGACGAACACAAGCGCTCGGTTCCCGGCCGGATCATCGGCGTTTCGGTCGACAGCCGCGGCAACAAGGCGCTGCGCATGGCCTTGCAGACCCGCGAGCAACACATCCGGCGCGAAAAGGCCAACTCCAACATCTGCACCTCGCAGGTTCTGCTGGCCAACATCGCCGGCATGTACGCGGTCTATCACGGCCCGCAAGGGCTGCGCCGAATTGCCCAACGAATCCACCGGCTGACGGCGATCCTCGCCACCAGCCTGCGTCGTGCCGGCATCAAGGTGCTGACCGGGCAATTCTTCGACAGCATCCGCGTCGATCTCGGCGGCCATGCGCTGAGCGCCTACAAGGAGGCCATCGACGACGGCTACAACCTGCGCCAGGTCTCGCCCGGCGTCCTTGGTATCGCGGTGAATGAAAAGACCTCGGCGACCGATATCAGCGTGCTGATCAGGTTGCTGGCCGGAATCAGCCCCGACCTCGGCCCGCTCGACGACGATCTGCAGCTTGCCGACGCCAGCCTGCCGCCCGAGCTGCTGCGCCAGGACGCGATTCTCACGCATCCGGTGTTCAATACGCACCACACCGAACACGAGATGCTGCGCTACCTGAAGAAGCTGCAGAGCAAGGATCTGGCGCTCGACCACTCGATGATTTCGCTCGGCTCGTGCACCATGAAACTCAACGCGACCAGCGAGATGATCCCGATCACCTGGCCGCAATTCGCCGACATCCACCCCTTCGCGCCGCTCGAGCAGGCGCAGGGTTACCTGCAGATGATCGCCGAACTCGAACAATGGCTGCGCGCGATCACCGGTTTCGACGCCATCTGCATGCAGCCCAACTCGGGCGCGCAGGGCGAGTACGCCGGCCTGCTGGCGATCGCTCGCTACCACGCCAGCCGCGGCGAAGGCTGCCGCCGGGTCTGCCTGATCCCGCGTTCGGCGCACGGGACCAACCCCGCCACGGCGCAGATGTGCGGCATGCGCGTGGTCGTTGTCAATTGCGACGAGTCGGGCAACATCGACCTCGCCGACCTCGGCGCCAAGGCCGCGCAGCACGCCGCCGACCTGGCGTGCCTGATGATCACCTACCCGTCGACGCACGGCGTCTTCGAGGAAGCGGTGCAGGAGATCTGCGCCATCGTGCATACGCATGGCGGCCAGGTGTACATGGACGGCGCCAACCTCAACGCGCAGCTCGGGCTGACTTCGCCGGCGCTGATCGGTGCCGACGTCAGCCACATGAATCTGCACAAGACCTTTTGCATCCCGCACGGCGGCGGCGGCCCGGGGATGGGGCCGATCGGCCTGAAAGCGCATCTGGCACCGTTCATGGCCAACCACAGCGTGCAGCCGGTGGACGGCCCGCACGCCGGCCAGGGCGCGGTCGCCGCGGGCCCCTGGGGTTCGGCGTCGATCCTGCCGATCTCGTGGATGTACATCGCGATGATGGGCGGCAGCGGCCTGACGCGCGCGACGCAGGTGGCGATCCTCAACGCCAACTACGTCGCCAGGGCCCTGCAGGAGCACTACCCGGTGCTCTACAGCGGCCGCCAGGGGCGCGTCGCGCACGAATGCATCCTCGACATCCGGCCGCTCAAGGCGAAGACCGGCGTCTCCGAGACCGACATCGCCAAGCGCTTGATGGATTATGGCTTTCACGCGCCGACGGTGAGCTTCCCGGTGGCCGGAACGATGATGGTCGAGCCGACCGAGTCGGAGTCGAAAGCCGAACTCGACCGCTTCATCGCGGCGATGACCGCCATCCGCGCCGAGATTGGCGAGATCGAGGCCGGCCGCTGGCCGGCCGACGACAACCCGCTGAAGAACGCGCCGCATACCCAGGCCGATCTCGTCGACGAGCACTGGCGCCGGCCGTACAGCCGCCAGCAGGCCGTTCTACCGCTGCCCTGGGTCGCCGACAACAAGTTCTGGCCGAGCGTCAATCGCGTCGACGACGTGCATGGTGACCGTCACCTGTTCTGTGCCTGCGTGCCCATCGACGAGCAGGCGTAGGCGCCTCAGCAGCGCCGGCCGTCGGGCCACAGGCAAGTGCCCACGCTGTGCTCGGTGGGCGGCGCGGCGATCAGCGAATCGAGCCGCCGCGCCAGCTCGGCCGGCGACGTCCACCAGGTCGCCGCGAGGCCCTTGAAGGGACCGATGCCGGCGATCGCGTTGTGCACCGCCGCGCCACAAAACAGCGGCATCGCGCGGTCGGCCTCGGGCAGGCGCGCGACGACGGCGGCAAACTGCGACGGCGGCAGCGTAAAGCGATAGATGCGGATCAGCGGGCCATCGACCATCTGATAGGCGACGTAATCGGCCAGACTCGCTGGCCGCCGGTCGCCACTCGCGGCGCGAACGTTGCGGTAACTGCCGGCCGGATCGCTCAGGCGCGCGCCGGCAAAGAGCCCGGCGTGATTGCCGAGAACGGCGTTGTTGTTGATCACCACGACCACCTCGTTGTCGCCGGGGTCGGCGAGATGGATCGCCGGGTTGGCCGCGTCGAACGAGCTTTCGCCAGCAGCGACGGGCGCGTCGCCCGGGTCCGGCGGCGTCGCGCAAGCGACCAGCAGCCACAGCGCTGGAGCCACAAGGGAAGACAGGCGAAACGCCGCGTTCATCGTCGTACCCCGCTGATCAGGAAACCGCCGCGCCGACGCGCCGCCAGCCCGTTATCGATCACCAATCGTCGTGCCGGTCAATGATAAGTCAGCCGCCGCCTGCTCGTCAGCGCAGCGATCGCACGCCTCGGCGGCTGACGCACGACACGCCGTTTCTCGGTACACTGCGTGACTTCGCTATTCCCAAGACCAGCACGCTCCGGAGACATGGCCATGACCGCAGCAATCCACGAATTCACCGCCGATCGCCTCGCCGGCGGCAGCCAATCGCTTGGCGACTACGCCGGCAAGGTTCTGCTGATCGTCAACACCGCCAGCAACTGCGGCTTCACGCCGCAGTACGAGGGACTTGAAGCGCTTTACCAGCGCTATCACGAACGCGGCCTCGAGGTGCTCGGCTTTCCGTGCAACCAGTTCGGTTCGCAAGAACCCGGCGGCGCCGACGAAATCGCCAGCTTCTGCGAGAAGAACTACGGCGTCAGCTTCCCGATGTTCGCCAAGATCGAGGTCAACGGCGACAACGCGCACCCGCTCTACCGCTACTTGAAAAAAGCCGCGCCCGGCCTGCTCGGCAGCGAGGGAATCAAGTGGAACTTCACCAAGTTCCTGGTCGATCGCCAGGGCGAGGTGGCCACGCGCTACGCGTCGGCAACGACGCCCGAGAGCATCGCCGCCGACATCGAAGAACTGCTTTGACGAAGCGTAGCGCATCGCGGCTGCGCGACCAACGACTCGCCCGGCAAGAGCCGTCACCGACCAGGCAAGACCTTGCCGAGTCCTGACTTCAGCGCCATGCTGCGCTGGCCGAACGTGCCGGCGTGCTACGGCTGGCTGGCGCTCGACCGCCGCGGCCGCTGGCGGCTGCGCGGCGAGGCGCTGAGCCACGCCGGCCTGATCGACTTCCTCAATCGGCAGTACGCGCACGATGCCGACGGCAACTACTTCGTGCAGAACGGGCCGCAGCGTGTTTTCGTCGAACTCGAATATACGCCGTGGGTGTTGCGCCTGGCGGCGCCCGATCGGCTCGAAACGCAGCTCGGCGAAGAAGTCGGCGAAATCCGTGCCGCGGCGATCGACGAGGAAGGCAATCTGCTGCTCGAGACCGCCGCCGGCATCGCGCTGCTCTGCGACCGCGACCTGCCGGCGCTGCTCGACTGCCTGCAGCTCGCCGACGGTCGGCCCGCCGACGACGACGCGCTGCTGGCGGCGATCGCGCAGCCCGGCGGCAGCGCGCTGACGCTGGCCTGGCAAGGCGCTCGCCTGCCGCTGCAGACGCTGCTTCGCGCGCAGGTGGCGCAACGCTACGGCTTCGTCAGCTCGCCGCAGGAAACACCTGCAGCGAGCCCGGGCAGCGCGCCATGAATCTCCGCCAACTCGCGCTCGACGCCTTGCTGCTGCGCACGCACCCGGAAAAGTGCGCGGCCGTCAAGGCGATCCCGAAGAGCGCCGACGCGCACTCGTTCGCCGCCCCCGATCAGCAGCGACTGGCCAGGGAAACGCTGCCCGGGCGCAGCGCCACACCGGCGCTGGTGCCGCCGGCCGAACTCGCGCGCCGGCCGGTGAACAGCGTCGCCGGGCGCGCGGCGCTGTTTCATTCGCTGGCGCACATCGAGTTGAACGCGGTCAATCTGGCGCTCGACGTCGTCTGGCGCTTCGACGACCTGCCCGCCGACTTCTACGCCGACTGGCTCGGCGTCGCTCGCGAAGAAGCGCAGCACTTCGAACTCCTGCACGAACACCTGCAAACGCTGGGCTTCACCTACGGCGATTTTCCCGCGCACGACGGCTTGTGGGAGATGGCCGAGCGGACCCGCGACGACCTCCTGGCACGCCTGGCGCTGGTGCCGCGGACGCTCGAGGCGCGCGGTCTCGACGCCGCGCCACCGATCCGCGACAAGCTGCTGAGCGTCGGCGACCAGCGCGGCGCGGCAATCCTCGAAATCATCCTGCACGACGAAATCGGCCACGTCGCGATCGGCAATCGCTGGTACCGCTGGCTCTGCGGACAACGCCAGCTGGAACCGCTGGCGTGCTACGCCGAACTCGCGCAACGCTACCGCGCGCCGCGCCTGCGCGGCCCCTTCAACCTCGCCGCGCGGCGCGCCGCCGGCTTCGACGAAGACGAGCTGGCAGCGCTCCTGCAGGCACCATCATGAGCCGGCAGCGCCGCGCCGCCCGATGAGCGCGCCACCCCCGACGTTCGGCCTGGCGGTGCTACTGACGACGCTGGTCGCGCTGGGCCCGCTGTCGACCGACCTCTACCTGCCGGCGCTGCCGACGCTGGCCAGGGTCTTTGCCAGCGACGCCGCCGGCGTGCAACTGACGCTGTCGGTCTTTCTCGCCGGCTTTGCCTGCGGCCAGATTTTCTACGGCCCACTATCCGATCGCTTCGGCCGCCGGCCGCTGATGCTCGGCGGGCTGGCGATCTATGGCCTGGCAACGGTCGCCTGCGTCCTGGCGAACAGCATCGAGACGCTGATCGCCGCGCGCTTCGTGCAGGCGCTCGGCGCCTGTGCCGGCCCGGTGCTCGCGCGCGCGGTCGTTCGCGACGTCTGGGGTAGCAGCGAGTCGGCGCGGATCATCGCCTACATGGGCGGAGCGATGGCCATCGCGCCACTGCTCGGGCCGACCCTGGGCGGTTTCCTGACGGTTCTCTTCGGCTGGCAATCGAACTTCATCGTGCTGCTGCTGATTGCCCTGCTGCAGGGCTTCGCCGTCGCCCGCCTGCTGCCCGAGAGCAACGTCCATCGGCACGCCGGCGCGACCAATCCTCGGCAGCTCTTCGCCACCTTCCGGCGACTGCTGGCCGACCGCCGCTACCTCGGCTACGTGCTGACCTTCTCGTTTTCGTACAGCGCGCTGTTCGCCTTCATCTCGGCGTCGTCATTCATCCTGGTCGACCGTTATGGCCTGTCGCCGCAGATCTATGGGATGTGCTTCGGCCTGGTCGTCGCCGGCTATGTGCTCGGCTCGGTCACTTCGGGGCGGCTGGTCAGGCGCTTCGGCGGCGACACGCTGCTGGTCTGCGGCGCCGGCCTGGGAGCGCTTGCCGGCGCACTCATGGCGGCGCTCGAGTTCGCCGGCGTGCACAGCATCGCGGCGCTTCTCGGGCCGATGTTCTTCTGTACGCTGGCCACCGGGCTGGTGATGCCGAACGCCATCGCCAGGGCGCTGACGCCGTACCCGACGATCGCCGGCTCGGCTTCGGCGCTGATGGGTTTCGTGCAAATGAGCATCGCCGCGCTGGTCGGCATCGCCGTCGGCCACGGCTTGAGCGGCGGCAGCGGCGCGCTGGCCGCCGGCGTGGCGATCTGCACGGCGCTGGCGCCGCTCTCCTACCTGGTGCTGATCCACCGCCGACCAGACCCGACGCCGCCTGCGTAGCCCCCCGACGAGCACCCGTAGAGTCCGATTGATCAGGCCAGCCGCCGCCTTTGAGCCTAAGATAAGGCCCTGCAGCAATCACCCACCACCTTCGCTGACCACGGAGCCCGCCGCTTGCTAGCCAAAGAAACCACACCCAGCGCGATCGTCCGCTACCTCGATCAGTACGTCATCGGCCAGGAGGAAGCCAAGAAGGTCCTCGCCGTCGCGGTCTACTCGCATTACCGCAAGATCGCCACCTTCGCGCCCGACAAGGGCAGCATCGCCAAGAGCAACGTGCTGCTGGTCGGACCTTCGGGAACCGGCAAGACGCTGCTCTGCGACACGCTGTCGCGGATGCTCGGCGTTCCTTTCGTGACCGCCGACGCCACCTCGCTGGCGCAGACCAAGTACGTCAACGAGGAAATCGAGGCGGTGCTGCAGCGACTCGTCGACAAGGCCGACGCCGACATCGCCAAGGCGCAGCACGGGATTATCTTCATCGACGAAATCGACAAGCTGAAAGCGACCAACTCGCAATCGGGAGCGATTTCCGGCGAAAGCGTCCAGCACGCGCTGCTGAAGATCATGGAAGGCTCGCCGGTCAAGCTCAAGGACAATCAGTACATCGACACCAGCAACGTCCTGTTCATCTGCGGCGGCGCTTTCGTCGGCCTCGAGAACATCATGTCCAAGACGCACGGCTTCGGCTTCATCGCCACCACCGCCGACGACAACCAGAACATCCTCGACCGCCTGAACAAGCGCGTCAAGCCGACCGACCTCTTCGAGTTCGGCCTGATTCCCGAGTTTACCGGCCGCCTGCCGGTGATCGCCAACCTGCACCAGCTGAGCAAACCAATGCTGGTGAGCATCATGAGCGTGCCGAAGAACTCGATCTACCGGCAGTACGTCGAGATCTTCCGCGGCGAAGGCGTCGAACTGCGCATCGGCGCGCGCGTCTTCGAGCAGATCGCCGAAATCGCCATCGAGTACAAGACCGGCGCGCGCAGCCTGCGCGGTATTTTCGAGGAACTGATCACGCCTATCCTCTACATCGTCCCCGATCATCCCGAGATCGGCCGCGTCGAAATCACCTCGCTGTTCGAGGACGCACGCTATGTCGGCCGCAAGTGAGCGCGCTCCGGCCTGCTCGCCGCAGCACCGTTCGGACGCGCACCGCGGCAGCGCCTGGGCCGGCGCGCGCCGCGCGGCGCTCGGCGCGATCAGCCTGCTCGTCGTCTGCTTGCTGGTATTGACCGGAGTCAGCATGTTCCAGGACCAGCTGCTCTACTTTCCCGAACGCGCCAGCGTCGCCGAGATGGCCTCCGACGGCCTCTCGCCGTGGCCCGACGCTACCGATTTCCGCGGCTTGCTGGCCGAAGCCGACGGCCCGGCGCGCGCCACGGTGCTGGTTTTCCACGGCAACGCCGGGCACGCCGGCCACCGCCGCTTCTACGTCGAGGCGCTCAGCCACCTCGGTCTGCGAGTGATCCTCGCCGAGTATCCGGCTTACGGCCCGCGCGCCGGTGCCCTCGGCGAGGAGAGCCTGGTCGCCGACGCCGCCCAGAGCATCGCCCTGGCGCAGCAGCTGTACGGTGCGCCGCTGCTGGTGATCGGCGAATCGCTGGGCGCCGGCGTCGCCGCCGCGGCCAGCGCGCAGCAGCGCACGCTGGTCAGCGGTCTGTTGCTGATCACGCCGTGGGACCGGCTGGCGAGCGTCGCCGCGCACCACTACCCGCTGCTGCCGGTGCACTGGCTGTTGCGCGACCACTACGACAGCGTCGCCAGGCTGCGCTCCTTCGACCGGCCGGTGCAGCTGCTGATCGCCGCCGACGACAGCATCGTGCCAGCGCCGTACGGTCGGGCACTGTACGCGGCGCTCGGCCAGCCGAAGCGGCTGACGGTGATCGACGGCGCCGACCACAACGACTGGTTCTACCGTCTCGACGCCGCCTGGTGGCGGCAGGCGATCGATTTTCTGCTGGCCACCAGCGACGCCGAGCCACGCTCACCCTGACGCTGGCGCGCTGCGCCGCGTTCAGCGTTTGGCGGCGGCTGGCGTCGCTTGCAGCGCCGCCAGCCCGATCCGCAACAGCAGCAGAACGCTGCCGAGGCGCGGATCGAAGTCGACGATCAGGGCGCTTCTCCTGCTGATGGCGGCGAATATTGCGCCGGCCGCTCTACAGACTTTTCCACAGACTTTTCCACAGATTTTTCACTTACTCACCCAGCCACTCGTCGATTGGCAGCGACGCGAACGACGGCGAATCGTCGAGCGGGCGAAGGTCGCGATCGAAGAGCTGCAGACAAATCGCGCCGACGCGACCGGCCAGGCCGAAACCCGGAGACGAAAACTCGAAGGTCAGGCGATAGCTGCCGATCATCATCAGGATCAGCGCGAAGCTCAGCTCGGCGATCACCGATCACACGCGATGACGCGCGTTGGCTGGCCGTTGGCGCGTCGCCAGAACGTCGGCGACGGACATTGCCGCCGGCCGTGCCGATCTGCGTTACCATTTCTGCGCGGAGATTGCGCTGAGGGTTTCTTCAGGGTCTACAGCGCAGCGCCAGCCAACGTCGCCCTTCGGGCCAGGCTCGGCGCAGACGCCGCATTCGGGCGGCAACACGCTACAGGAGGCGCTGATGATTCTCGAACAAATTGCCACTGGCGGCTGCCAGTCCTACCTGGTCGGCTGCGACGACAGCAGCTCGGCGGCGCTGATCGATCCCGAGATCAGCAAGATCGACCACTACCTGGCCTTGGCGGCGCGTGACGGCTTGCGGATTCGCTACCTGATCGATACGCACACCCACGCCGACCATTTCTCGGCGACGCGCGAATTGGCGCGGCGCCTGGCGGTGCCGGTGGTGATGCACCGCAGCAGCGCAGCGCCGTTTGTCGACCTGCGAATTGGTGACGGCGAGATGTTGCTGATCGGGCAACTGCGCCTGCGCGTGATCTATACGCCAGGCCACACCAGCGACTCGATGTGCCTGCACATCGACCGCCACCTGTTCACCGGCGACACACTGCTGATCGGTGGCACCGGCCGCACCGACCTGCCGAGTGGCGACCCGGAAGCACTGCACGACAGCCTCTTTCGGCGCATCCTGACGCTCGACCCCGAGACCAGGGTCTTGCCGGCGCACGACTACAAGGGCCGCCAGCAGTCGACCATCGGCAAGGAGCTGGCGACCAATCCGCGCTTGCAGGCACGCGACCGCGCGACCTTCGTCGACCTGATGCAGAACCTCAACCTGTCGATGCCGACGCACGTCACCGAAGCGCTGCGGACCAATATGAGCGGCGGCAAATCGGTCGCCCAGCTGCTCGCCGAGGCGGCGGCGAAAGTGCCCTTCATGGCGCTCGAGGAACTCCGGGCGCGCGTTCAAGCGGCCGCGCTCGGCGAGCCCGGCGACGACGAGCTGATCGTCCTCGACGTGCGCGAGCGCGACGCCTACGAGGGCGGCCACATCCCGCGCGCGCGCCTGCTGCCACGCGGTCAGCTCGAGTTGCGCGTCAACCAGGAACTGCCCGACCCGACGCGCCGCATCCTGGTCTGTTGCGAACTCGGCCAGGTATCGACGCTGGCGGCGGCGACCCTGCACGAGATGGGCTTCGCGCACGTGGTGGCGCTCGACGGCGGCATGAAGGCCTGGCGCGTCGCCGGCTATCCGCTGAACTCGGGAGCGCAAAGCTGAGTCCTATGAACGGCAGCGACGCCGGCGCAGGGCCACGCGCCGACCACTGCCGCCGCCTTGAAACGCCAGCACTGCTGGCGACGGTTTAAGCAGATTCCTCACGCAGATCGAAAGGAGTACCGCATGGGACTACACATTGGCGACGAAGCGCCCGATTTCACCGCCCCGAGCACCGAGGGCATGATCCACTTCCATCAATGGATGGGCGACAGCTGGGCGATCCTGTTCTCGCATCCGAAGGATTTCACACCGGTGTGCACCACCGAGCTGGGCTACCTGGCGCGCCTCAAACCCGAATTCGATCAGCGCAATACCAAGGTCATCGGCCTGTCGATCGACAGCGTCAGCGACCACCAGCGCTGGGCTGGCGACATTGCCGAAACGCAGGGGGCGGCGCTGAACTACCCGCTGATCGGCGATACCGAGCTGGTCGTCGCCAAGCTCTACGACATGATCCACCCGAACGCCAGCGGCCAGGCCGCCGAGCGCACGGCGGTCGATAACGCGACGGTGCGCTCGGTTTTCCTGATCGGCCCGGACAAGAAGATCAAGCTGACAATGACCTACCCGATGAGCGCCGGACGCAATTTCGACGAGGTCCTGCGCGCGCTCGACGCCATCCAGCTGAACGCCAAACACAGCGTCGCCACGCCGGTGAACTGGCGGCCGGGCGACGACGTGATCATCCCGCCGACGGTTTCCGACGAAGCCGCCAGGGCCAAGTACCCGGGCGGCTGGAAAACGCTCAAACCGTATCTGCGCGTCGTGCCGCAGCCGAAGTAAGCCGCCCGGCCGCCCGGATGGCGTCGGGGCTCATCCGGGTGAGACCGCTCGCGGCGCACGCTGCAGCGCGGTGGTCGCTCGGCAAGCGCGCTGGTGCCACTCTTCCACCACCCTCCCCCAGCGCCCTTAACCGAGCCGGCGACGTAGCCAGGCGCTCGCGGCATCGACGATCACCGACAGCAGCAACATCGCGGCGATCAGCGTGCTCGCCTGCGCGTAGTGAAACAGCGACAGTTCGACGTAGAGCAGCTGGCCGAGACCGCCGGCGCCGACGAAGCCGAGAATCGCCGCCATGCGGATATTGATTTCCCAGCGGTAGAGCGCGTAGGCGACGAGTTGCGGCGTCACCGCCGGCAGCGTGCCGTAGAGGAAGGCCGCGGCGGCCGGCGCGCCGGCTTCGACGAGCGCGTCGCGCGGCGTCGGCGGCGCGTTCTGCAAGGCTTCGGCGAACAGCCGCCCGAGGACGCCGCTGGTATGCAGGGCCAGCGCCAGGATGCCGGCAAAAGGCCCGAGGCCGGCGGCCAGCGCCATCAGCGTCGCCCACACCAGTTCGGGAACCGAGCGCAAGGTGTTGAGCAGCAGGCGCGTCAGCTGCGCCAGCGCTGGCCCATGCCGGCCCGACGCCGGCAAGGCCAGCAGGGCGCCGCCGACCGCGGCGAGCAAGGAGCCGAGCACCGAGATGGCGAGCGTTTCCAGCGATCCCCAGGCGACCTTCTGCAAGCAGCCAGGCGACAGATCGAGCGGGAAGAACAACACCAGGAAATCGCCCAGCGACGTCGCCGCGGCGCGCGTCAGCAAGGCGCCCAGACCGAGGTCAAGCGCAACGAAGCTGGCCACCACGGCGCCGACGAGCAGCACCAGCCCGGCCAGCGCCAGCGGCCCGACCGCTAGCGCGCGCTGGCGACTGCCGGCGTCGGCGAGCTGCCGACGGAGAAACGACGAGCAGCCGTCGGCGGCCAGCACCAGCATCAAAAAGGTCAGCAGGATGCTCGCCGCCTCGCCGCCGTTGAGCATTTTCATCGACTGGTCGAGCAACTGCCCGAGGCCACCGGCGCCGACAAAACCCATCACCACCGACGCGCGCAGCGCGCACTCCCAGCGATAGACGGTGTAGGAGGTCAGTTCCTGCGCGCAGCCCGGCAGCAGGCCGTAGCACAGCGCGTGCAGGCGACTGCTGCCGGCTTCGAGGAGCGCGCGCGCCGGCCGCTGCTCGCCCGATTCGAGAATCTCGGCATAGACCTTGGCGAGCATGCCGCCGTAGGTCAGCGCCAGGGCGAGCACGCCGGCGGCCGGACCAAGGCCGAAGACGCGCACGAAAAGCAGCGCCCAGACGAGCTCCGGAATGCCGCGCAAGACAACCAGCAGCACCCGCAGGCCGGCCCGCAGCAAGTCGCCACGGCGGCGGCCGGGGCCCGGCCCGAGTCGCGAAATCGACAGCGCCTGCGTCGTCGCGATGGCCAGCGGCACGGCGACGACGAAGGCCAGCGCGATACCGGCGCTGGCGATCGCCAGCGTCTCCAGCGTCGCCTGTACGAGGTAGCCGAGGAACTCGTGACCGCTCGCCGGTGGCAGAAAGCCGCCCAGGAAAGCGCCGATCACGCGCAGGTTCTGGGCCTCGAAGAGCAGCCAGGGACGGAACTCGCCGAGCACCGCCATCGGCCACAGCGCGAGCAACGCCAGCAACACGCCGGCAGCGCGCGCCGGCGCCGCCGGGTCGCGCCGCCGCATCATCGCCAGCAGCCGCCAGGCGGCGCTGCGTTGGCCGCGGCGCGCGGCGCGGGCCCTGGTGCCGACGCTGACGACGCCGGCGACGGACCGCTGTCGCTGGCGTACAGCTCGCGCAGCAGCGCCGCGTCGACGGCGGCGGCTGGCCGGTCGAAGGCGACACGACCGTCACGAATTCCGACGATGCGCGGGAAACACGACAGCGCCAGATCGACGGCGTGCAGGCTGGCGACGAGCGTCGCGCCACGCGCCACGGCGTCGGCGCTGAGCACCTGCAGCGTCTGCCGCGCCAGCGTCGGGTCGAGCGCCGACACCGGCTCGTCGGCGAGGATCAGTTGCGCTTGCTGGTAGAGGACGCGGGCGACGCCGACGCGCTGCAACTGGCCGCCCGAGAGGCGGTCGCAGCGGTCGAACAGGCGCTCGTCGAGATCGAGTCGCGCCAGCGCCGCCGCCGCGCCGGCGATATCGAGCGGATACGCCAGCGACGCGACGCCCTTCCACCACGGCCAGCTCCCGAGCCGACCGGCGAGCACCGCGGTGACCACGCGCTGGCGCGGCGGCAGCGGCGGCGCCTGATGCGCGACGCCGATGCGCGCGCGCAAGCGCCGCAGCTCGACCGCCGACGCGGCCCAGGGGTCGAGCTCGAGCACCGCCAGCTGGCCGGACGACGGCCGCAGCGCGGCGCCCAAGACGCGCAACAGGCTGGTCTTGCCGGCGCCCGACGCGCCGACGATGGCGATCTGCTCGCCGGCGCGCGCCGCCAGGGCGATCTCGCGCAGGGCGACAAAGCCGTTGGCGTGCGCCAGCGAAACGTCTTGCAGGCGGAACAAGCGCCTTACTTCAGCAAGCCGGCGGCCTTTGCCGCCTGCTCTATCCCCAGATAATTCTCTTTGCTCGTCGGGATGAACTTGCTGGCGCGTTGCAGTGCGAGAATCTCGGCGTGCTCGGGATTGGCCGCGTCGAGCTTCAGGAAAGCTGCCGCAATCTTCTTGATCAGCGCCGGGTCAAGATTGCCGCGCACCGTCCAGTTGTAATCGAAATAAGGCGGCGTCGTGGCGAAGACACGGACCTTGGCATCGACCTTTTTCTCCTCGACCAGCTTCTCCCATACCGACGCGTTGAGTACCCCGGCGTCGGCGCGGCCGGCGGCGACGAAAGCGACCGTCGCGTCGTGCGCACCCGAGAAAGCGACCTTCTTGAAATCGACATCGGGATCGATGCCGGCGGCCATCAGAAAGTAGCGCGGCATCAGATGACCCGAGGTCGACGACGGCGAGCCGAAGGCGAAGACTTTGCCCCTGGTATCGGCCAGAGTCTTGATGGTGGGGTCGGCGGTAATGAACTTCGAAGTAAAGCGCGCGTCCTGCTCACGCTGCACCAACGGTATCGCCGTGCCCTTGCTGCGAATGTTCGCCTGCACGAAGGTGAAGCCGCCAAGCCACGCCAGGTCGAGTTTGTCGCTGGCCAGCGCCTCGACGACCGCCGCGTAGTCCGAGACCGGCACGAAGGAAACCTTCATTCCCAGTTCCTTCTCGAGGTACTGGCCGAGCGGCGCGAACTTGCGCTGCAACTCGGTCGGCGCCTCGTCGGGAATTGCCGAAACGCGCAGAACGGCTTCGGCGGCGGCTGCCGGATGAAGAAAACTGATGGCCAGCGCGCAGACGAGCGCGCCGGTAAGCGCCAAACGGCGCGTGCAATGCAACATGACAACTCCCTATAGAGACCCGCCACGGCAGGGAGTCTGCCGCAGCTTGAACACGGCCCGCCAGGCGGCGCCGCTAACAAGAAAACACAAGCGGTACGCAGACCGCGGCGCGACTATAGCCGGGCGAAGGCGATCGAGCAAGGCGTCGGCCTACCAGCGTAGCGACGCGTGCGAGCGCGCGTCGGCCTGCGGCGCCGTCGGCAACGGCCGCTCGCGACGAGGCTTTGATGACTGGCATGGCGATCACGCGCGCTGCGACGACGATCACCAGCGCTGCTATGGCCATCATCAGAGCGGCTACGACGATCACGAGTTCTGCTATTGCCATCATCGGGGCGGCGACTACGATCACGAGTTCCGCTATTGCCATCATCAGCGCTGCGACGACGATCACGGGTTCTGCTATTGCCATCATCAGCGCTGCTACCACGATCACGAGTTCTGCTATTGCCATCAGCAACGCGGCGACGACGATGACGAGTTGTGCTACTGCCATCACGACGCCGGCAATTGCCGGGCCGGCAGCGGCGATCATCACGATTTTTTATGTGGCGAAAAAAATCTTGAAAACTCCCCCTCTCCCCACTAAAACTCATTGACTAGAAAACATTCGCATCGCAACCGCTTTCTCGTGTGGGGGGCCATATGGCAAGAATCTCGAATAGCCGCATGCAGGCGCACATTATCCAGGCCGACAGCGACGCGTTGGTCGCGCTCAAGACGATCACTGGCTACCAACCGGCCAACCCGGCCTACAGCCTGCCCGAGTTGATCAGCAAATACGACGCCATGCGCGTCGCACAGGAAACGCTGCTCAATACCCAGAACACCGTCGCCGCCGCCCGCGACGCACTCGTCAGCGCGCAGTGGACCTTCCACGACGTCGTCCTCGGCGCCAAAGACCAGATCATCGCCCAATACGGCCCCGACTCCGACCACGTCGCTGCACTGGGATTGAAAAAGAAATCCGAGCGGCGAACGCCGAAACGCGCCGCGAAGGTCGCCGCCCAGTAGCGCATCACAGACCCTGGCGCGGCCAGCGGCAACGCGCCGACGACGCACTGAAATTCCACCCGCAGGATATTGCTGTCCACTCGGCGGCATTTTCTTCGCCGCCCTGCTCCCGGAAAGATGCTCGTCTTCTGCGAGCGCCACCACTTCAACTCGATTCATTGAATAATCGGCGCCGCGATGAGCTCTGACTGGTGGCCGCAGGATTGGCATAGTTTCTCCACGCCGCCTACCGCCAGAACTTGATTTTCGCTTCGCCCCGCTTATTTTCTTCCCGTTGCCTGTTTCACGAAGACAAGTCACGAACTCGGGTTGCCGAGCAATAAAGCAGCCAATCCGCGCCGGCGTTTTTCGCCCAGCCTGGCATTTGCGGTGGCATTGAAGGGCGATAACGTTCACCACCATCATCACTCGGAGGTTTCGAAATGCCCAATCCTGCACCCAATCAAGACGAATCCATTGAGCACCAACTCGGTAAAGGCGCTGCAACAAAGCTTTACATCGGCAATTTTCACAAGACCTTGCCGCACAACGATTATGGCGAAGTCGTTGACAATATCAATACCAAGATCAATGCCTACAAGGAATTCAAGGACATCTGCCTGGCCGTCGCAAGGGGTGAGCCGACTGATTTCGAGGGCGTAGCGCGTGGCGATCCAGGTTCAGCCAAGTTCGTCAGCCCGATGTCCGGCGCATCGTCTGAAACACATGGCCCGGACCCGCAAGCGCTCGAAATGCCACCAGCACCCGGCATCCTGTCGACCAGCACCGCCGCCGAAATGCTTGAGTTGTACTGGATGGCTTTGTTGCGCGACCTGCCTCTCGCCGACTTCTCGAACGATACCTTGGTGGCGCAAGCGATTACCGAGATACGCGCCGCGTATCAGCAGGCCCTCAATGAAGACCAGGCCGCCGGTGCCATAAACCTCCACACCGATCTTCCCTCAGAAGGTGGCTCTGGTGAGGTGCTCGACATCCGCGCCGAGACGCTCTTTCGCTGCGGATTGAAGGGCGAAGAATTTGGTCCGCTGATCAGCCAGTTCTTCCTCCGCCCCATCCCATACGGCGTGCAAACCATCGATCCACGGCAAGTCCCGTATATCAGGAACAAGGACTTCCTCATTACGCACACCGACTGGCTGCGCGCCCAGAATACCGGACAAGACCAGCATGGTCGCGACTATGGAAAATGTAATTACTACGCTGATCAGCTGCCGCCAAAAAACGCCCGCTATTATCCGGCATCGCTAAAAAGGCGCTACATCTCGACGCTGCGCGACCTCGCGCGCTTCGTCAATCGCGACGCACTGCATCAAGCCTACTTCAACGCCGCCTTGTTCCTTGATGCCATCGGCGCGTCGGTCGATGCTGGCAATCCCTATGAGGGCTACACGCGCCAGGGCAAGTTCGCCACTCTCGGTGGGCCCGACTTGCTGGCGCTGGTCTCCGAAGTCGCCAGCCGCGCACTGAAAGTCGTATGGCGGCAGAAGTGGCTGGTCCATCGCCGAGCACGCCCGGAAGCCTATGGCGGTTTACTGCAGATGGAAAAGGTAGGGTACGCAGCGCCAGGGTCTGCCGCCGTAAAGCGCGACTACGGCCTGCCCGATCTGATCAAGACGTCAAGCGTTGCACAATTGATTTTCAGCAAGAATAACACCTACTTCCTGCCCATGGCTTTCTCGGCCGGTTCGCCGTCTCATCCCGCGTACGGAGCCGGTCACGCGACCGTCGCTGGCGCCTGTGTCACCGTACTCAAGGCGTGGTTCAAGGAAGACGAGTCGCTTGGCGACTTGATCGCAGAAGCAATGGCAGATGCGAGTTCCAAGGAACCTGTGGAAGCAGGGAGATTGCGGGGCCTTCTGCAACCCGGCCCATTTGAATCGAACGAGGTCGGAAAAGAGGGAGAAACGGACGCGATTTTTGGCGAACCCGGCGATTACTCAGGGGACCTAAGCGTTGGCGGTGAACTCAACAAGCTCGCCAGCAACGTGGCGATGGGACGCAGCATCGGTGGCGTCCATTGGCGGACCGACAATACCCGCAGCCTGCGTCTCGGCGAGCAGGTGGGAATCGAAATACTGCGCAAACGCACTTTGGAATACGCCGAGAGCGGTGCGTCCTTCACATTCACCGACTTCAACCGCCGCCTGGTTTTGATCAAGCATGGCAAGGTCACGCGCTCCTAGTGTGACGAAAAAATGGTGCTCGGGCGGGAGATCATTTCCCGCCTGCGCATGGACGTCGGACGCCCTCGTTCCTGCAGCCCTTTTTGAATAGCCGGCACGCGGCGATTGCCGGTCAAGCAATCTACCGACGAGACATTAGCGCTGAGTCATTTTCTAATTTGTGACGAAAACGGAGAAAATCATGCCACTAGACCTTGCCAGCAATACCGGACCGATTGCACTGGACGATCCGGATCTCGGTGATTTCCTTGCCGATCTACAGGGAAATATTCTCAACGGCCACGGCAGAGACCATGCGGTCCACATTTTCATTGCTTTCAAGCCCGGCAAATTGCTGGCGGTGAAAGAATGGATTTCAAGGTTTGCCGAGACCCTGATTACCTCGGCCAAAGACCAGTTGGACGGCGCCAAGGCACAAAAAGAGAGTGGGATCGATGCTGGTTTATTTGCGCACTTCGCGCTGTCGGCGTCTGGCTACGATTATCTGGGTGTAGCCAAAGCCAGCCAGCCGTACGGGGCAAATCCACAGGGGCGCCCATCGACACTGACCATCGGCGGCGATGAGCTGCCGTTTTATTCCGATAGCTTCCAGGCTGGGCTGAAGAGTCGCCGGGAGGCGCTTCTTGATCCGCCCGCCGAGCAATGGCAAGACGGCTTTGCTGGCGTTCTGGACGCGTTGATCATTCTTGCTGACGACAACCCGTCTGATTTGACGGCGGCTGAACTGGCTGTTCGGCAGCAACTGCACGATATCGCCACTATCGAGACCGTCGAGAGCGGCTTGACGCTGCGCCGGAAATTCGAAGCAACGGTCAATGCCACAGATATTCAGAAATCGTTCGGCAACGTCGTCGAGCATTTCGGCTACGCCGATGGCGTGAGCCAGCCGCTTTTCGTGCAGGACAAGGCGACGGAAAGCAGCGGCAAGTATTGGCCGCATGCTGGAGCGCCCTTGAACCTGGTGTTGGTCGCCGACCCCAATGGCCGCCCGGCGATAAGTTTTGGCAGTTTCCTGGTATTCAGAAAACTCGAACAGAACGTGCGCGGATTCAAGACCGCGGAGGCCAGGCTGGCCAAGGCGCTGGGTTTGCCGAGAGAACTCGCTGGAGCGCTCGCCGTCGGCCGCTACGAAGACGGCACGCCGGCAGTTCTACAACCGGGTGACGGTATCTGGGCGGAGTCTTCGAACCCGACGATTCCGAATGATTTCAATTATCACGGCGATCCTGACGGCCGCAAATGCCCTTTCCATGCGCATGTCCGCAAGAGCAATCCGCGACTGGAATCGGTCAAGGCCGGGGGAGTTCTGGCCCAGAATGACGAGGAAGAGCTCGGTCACCGCATTGCCCGTCGCGGGATTACCTACGGCGGTCCGTTGAGTACCTCTGAAGATCTGGATGAACTGCCGAGCAATGGTGTCGGGCTGTTGTTCATGTGCTATCAGTCCGACATCTGGGAACAGTTCGAATTTATCCAGAGATTCTGGTGCAACAATCCGCTGTTTCTCAAACCGGCCATTGACACTGTTGCGGGCCAACCCAGCCCACCCGCCGCGGCACGCACGGGGCTCGATGCCGTAATCGGGCAGAAGCAGGACAAGTTGCTTGATCCCCTGATCGGCGAAGCGGCGCAATCACCCCTGAACTGGCCCAGCGAATGGGGGAAAGCGACCGTCCAACCGAGCATCGCCAGCGAGGACCAGTTCGGCCAGTTTGTGACGCTCAAGGGCGGCGAGTATTTCTTCTCGCCATCACTCAGTTTCTTGCGGGGACTAGGCGCTTCCTGAGGCGGTTTCACCCTGTCCAGCGGCGTGCCGCGTCGCAGCGGCGCGGTTCGCTGCCGGCGTCTTCCCGACAGTTTTTCAGCAGAGAGGATTTTCACCATGCCTTTGATGAGCGAATCCACCACGTTCACAAGAGACGTCCTCGGACGTTACCACAACAATACCTGGGACGAGGCGACATCCAGCCCGGAGGGAATCGACGTCGTCGTCCTCGGCGCCGGCATGTACGGCGGCTACTGCGCCGCCAAGATCTACGACCTTACAGAACGCAAATTCGGCAACAAACTCAAAGCGCTACGCGTCCTCGTCCTGGAAGCGGGGCCATTTCTGATTCCGGAACATGCGCAGAACCTTCCGAATCTGGGGCTGAACGTCCCAGGCGGGACGGAGTACGTTGGCGCGGGTGCCAACCCCCAGGTTCGCGATGAAGTATGGGGGATCGGCTGGCGGAGCAACCAGAAGTTCGTCGGCCAGGCCTATTGTGTCGGCGGCAAGGGGGTGTTTTGGGGCGGCTGGTGCCCGCGCCTGCAGGCCAAGGATCTGCAGCAGTGGCCGGACGAGGTCAGCGCCTATTTGATGACCGTCAACGCCCGGGAGCCCGTCGGCTTGCGACCGATCGCGCACGATGACCCGGTGACCGGGACAGAGCTTTGTCGCGGCGAGCCACTCAGCGGCTACGAGACGATCGAATACGAGATCGGCGTCGTCCCCGCCGATGACTTCATCTTCGACCCGGTAGAGATTTGCGGCGAGGACGAGAAAAAGGTCGGCCTGAACAAGGCGCTGCGCTTCTTCCTCGATCAGAAAAAGGCGACGATCGACGCGCGGATCACGCAGGTCCTGCCGTCACCCATTGCCGTGCAAACGCAGTCGTTCATCTCGGGACTGTTCTCGCCGGACAAGTACTCCAGCGTGCCGGAGCTGACGGCGGCGATCCGTGAGGACCACGGCGACGGGCGCGAGAGCGACCTGCGCATCGCGCTGGTGCCCAACTGCCACGTCGTCCGCCTCGGCTTCAGGGCTGACAACGAGGCGCCGGAACGTGGGACGCGCGTCATCAACCGCATCGACGTTCGCGTCGGTAACGCCGACCGCAGCCTGTTCATCGCGCCGCATTGCCAAGTCGTCCTGGCGATGAGCGCCATCGAGTCGACGCGCTTGGCGCTGGAGTCGTTCTCGCTCGAGGGATCCGGCTTGCGGGCGCCCGGTGACGAGTTGATGGGGCGCAATTTCATGTTCCATCATCGCTTTGACATTTCCTTCGACGTCGATCGGGCGCAGTTTGCCAACTGGGTCAGGGTGCAGTGGCCCGGTTTCGAATTGGCTGAGGAACTGCAACTGGCGGCGTTGCACATTCAATGCGACGGGAAGTTCGGCAGGTATCAGTATCAGTTCTACGCAGCCACCAACGCGGACGGCCCAGACCGCAACCTGTACAAAATGGTCCCCGACCTGGGCATCCAGCAGCAGATCGCCGATGGTTTCCAGAGCGACAAGATCCGGATCGTGCTCCGTTCTTCGGGCGAGGTCTCTGGCGGTCGCGGCAGCCCGCTACGCGACGCAAACTTTGACTACATCGATCTCGCCGGGGCCAACGACAGCGATGGGGAGTTCGGCCACGCCAGGGCCTGGGTGCAGTTCAATCGCGGCGACCACACCAATGCCGAGATCTGGCAGGACATGCACGACACCGGCCACGCGATCGCCCGCTCGCTGGCGAGCGGGCGGGGACCAGATTACAGAATGGGGGATTTCACGCTCGGTACACTCAGCAAAACGCAGGGCGTCGGGACGACGTTCCACGATGCAGGCACCTTGTGGATGGGCGACGATCCCGACTCGTCGGTGACCGATGTCAACGGGCACTTTCATCACGTCAGCAACGCCTACTGTTGCGACCAGGCCTTGTTCCCGACCGTCGGCTCGGCCAATCCGGTACTCACCGGTGTCGCCCTGGCGCGCAAGGTCGCTGCCGACATCGTCGCGCGCCATGCCGGCTATACCGGCCCAATCGGCCTCAGCGGCCTGACAGCGCAGTCGCTGCTCGAGTCCGCCGGTTGGCGGCAAGCGCCGTACGCCGGCATGATCGTTCTCGACAGTGCCAACAACGGCCTACTGGCAACCAACCCGACCAAGGGCATCGGCCTGTACTACTTGCCGGTGACCTTCGGCAACTTTGAACTGGCCATCGAGTGGAAGGCCTTCCGCAGCTTTCAGGGGACCGACGCGATGGCGAACTCGGGGATCCTCTTGCGCACCCCCGACCCGAGCGCTGTGAATTTCGCCGATCAGGCGCAGTTCAACGCTTTCTACGAGGCGAGCACGGAAGTCCAGATCGACGAAACGGGCAAGCAATACTTCGCCGACACGGGGCGCTCGATTTTTGGCAACTCGCGCTATAAAACGGGCGCCTTGTACGGCACCGCCCCGGCCCAGCAGTGGGCTGCCAACGTCGCCTCGCCGGACGCGCCCGACCTCGGAAACCGTTACTGGAACACCTTTGAGATCAGCGCCCGCGGTCCCAGGATCCGCGTCGTGCTGAATGGCAAACTGGTCTGCGAAGCGGACCTACCGGCGGGCAAGCGAGCTAGCGGCTTCCTCGGACTGCAGTTTCACAGCGGCCGAGTGCAGTTCCGGAACCTCCGCATCAAGCCGCTTCCCTAGGCCACTCCGTCGGGCCACCTGGCCCGCATCACGATGTTTGTTGACAGCTTACTGAAGAAGGAGACGACACCATGGCTAATGCCACATACCCCGTTCTGCAACCGATGCGCATTCAGGTGCGGCAAAATTCACCCGCCGAGAAGCAGTACTACGCGCAAAGCGCGCTGCCCAAGGCTTGGCCGATGCCCAAGGCTATCGCCCCGGGAATCAGCCCCGCGCCGCTCGAAGACCTCATCTTTCACGGCGGCCGGGTGCTGCCGCAGATCGAATTCCAAAACGTCTATCTGGGCGACGCGACCTCGTGGAAGGCGAGCGACATTGATTCCATCGACCGCGCGATCGATCTCGCGATGCGCGACCGCAGCCTCAACAATGTGATGGTCCAGTATTTCCCCGGCGCCGCCATCAGCTGCGAGATGCGAGAATCGTTCATCCTCAACGAGGCGAAACCACAACAGCTCGACGAGGCGGACGTGCAGGCCATTGTCAAGGCTCTGTACGTCGATGGGCGTATTTCGCGAAACGACCTGCCGACGACCATCTTCAATCTGCTCCTGCCCGCTGGTAGTGTCCTGAAACTCGGCAATTCGTCCTCGACCAACGGCTTGGGCGGCTACCACGGGTCTCTGCACTTCAACGATCCGGCCGACGACAAGAAGAGGACGCTCTACTACTCGGCAAACGTTTACTCCGAAATCCGGCCGGACCACTCGGAAAATGGTATTGCCGTGTTCAACCGCCCGTGGAAGAACGTCGTTGCAACGCTTTACCATGAGATCAACGAGTTCCGCACCGACGCGGACGTGAACGACGCCATCGCCCACGGCACGAACGACTTTCTCGGCTGGACATCGCGCAGTGGGCGCGAGGTCGGAGACCAGCCGATCTTCGCGGCGTCCAGCCTCGATCTGGTATTTCAGGAGGTGCAGGTGGCGACGAGCAGCAAGCGCATCCCGGTGCAATTCATGTACTCCAACGCCGTCCATGGCGCCGAAGGGCCAATCGCCGAGCCGCACGCCTTATCATTTTCATGACGGGGTGTCGTACGCTCGCCACTCCCTGGCATTGTGGCGAGCGGGCTTTTGGTCGCCGCCGCCGCGCGCGGCGGCAAGACGTGATTTGCTCATGGTCATGATCCATTGCGGCAAAGCCGTAGCTCGTCGGTGACTCATTGTCGGCAGCCCTTGCGAGCGAAGGCGCCGCAAATACCCTCACCGACAATCTTGCCAAAGCCATTGCGCCGGTCTGCGGCAAACGGTCAGGGCGTTTCACGCCTCTTGTCAGGCGCATTCCACATTCCACATTCCGCATTCCGCGCTCGAGCCAGCAGCGACCGTCGTCGAAAGGCACGCCGACTATCCTTACGACAAGTGACACGTCACCGCTGCTGAAATTCGTAGACGACGTCGATTTCTGGTTTGACCCGACGACCGGCGTCACCCAGCTGCGGTCGGCGTCGGCGGCGCGCGGCGCAACCGGCCTCCCCCTCCAAGATTGTGCGGTCCAGCCGGGCCGTTCGCGGTACAGGGTGGTCAGCAGTTCGATGGTCTGTGCGCGCATGCAGGGGAAACGGCCGCTGTTGCCACCCCGTCCCTTCCTGAGCTTGGCCAATCGGCTGTTGGCAGTGCCCGGTACGAGCAGCGCTCCAGTGTCGACTTGCCGAAGCTGAACTCGAGGCCCGCGAGGGGACCTCGCTTGCTTGACGGCGAGCGCGGTCAAGGCGGCCTGTAGTTCGTCGGCAACCGCTGCTGCGACCAGCAAGAGGCCGATTATAGAGCAGCGCAGACCTGGCGATCGTGTTTCAGTGGATCGACAAAACGGGACTCAGGAAGGTCTCCCGGGGTGCTGGCGCCGACGGCGCTCCAAGCACGAGCGAAGGCAACAAAGCCGCGCTCAGGCTGACTATCAGCACTTTCAGCGAGCGATCAGCGACCCTCAGGCAAAAGTCGATCGGCGTGACGATGAGCGGCGGCAGGAAGATCGGCAGCCGTGGCGATGCGTCTTCGCTGCTTCCAGCAAAGCACCCGCGCAAGCTGGCAGGGAATCGATCGCTGCAAATATCTTGCCAAAAAGTGCCCGCGGCGCGGATGAATCGTGTGGTTTTCCACAACTCAGCTTGACGAACTCGGAGAAAATCGACGGATCGGACCTGTTGATCCTGTCGCAAGAAAGCAGCTTGACGCCAGGCGACAGTGGCTGCTGGCGCTTGCCTGGCTGGCTTATTGGTCAATCGCTGGCAAGACCTTCACAAGCGGGGGATGGCGTGCTCATGAAGCTGGTCATGAAGCTTTTGCAGTGGCTCCTCATCGGCCTCGCGGCGGTCAGCGCGCTGGCGGTGCTCGTCGGCCAGCTCGGACTGCTCCAGGGCACGCGCCCCGACGACCTCGGCGTCCATGATGGCCGGCTCAAGCCGCCTTCGGCAACGCCCAACAGTGTCAGCAGCCAGGCGCTGCTTTGGTCAAAGCATAAGCAGCAGCACGAACAGGCGCAGCTTGCGCAGATTGCGCCGCTGCCGGTGCACGGCGATGGCCTGGCCAGCATCGCCAGGCTGCAAGTCCTGCTGCAAGCCGACCCGGCAGTGACCGTCGTCGAAAGCCGCAGCAACTATCTTTATGCGCAGTACACGTCGCCGCTGATGAAATTCGTAGACGACGTCGAGTTCTGGTACGACGCAAGGAACGGTGTCATCCAGGTGCGCTCGGCATCGCGTCTCGGACGCAACGACTTCGGCGCCAATCGCCGGCGCATTGAGGCGCTACGCGAGCAGCTCGCGGCGTCGTGAGGGCTGCGCGCCGCCGAGCAAACGCAGACACGAGCGCGGCCGTCTGACGGAGGGTTGGCTGGCGAACTGGAAAAAGACTGGGGCAGATCCCGATCCGCTTGCCTTGCACTACCTTGCCGGCGATTGGATCAAGACCTGCCGCAGCGATCAGGATGCCGGAAAACCGGCAAGTCGATCGTAAACTACTGACTGCCCGCGGTGGGTTAGCCGCGGCGGCGGCGGAGAGCCAAACCGACCAGACCAGCACCGAGGAGGGCGAGAGTAGCGGGTTCCGGGATGTTCACCGGCGGCGGCGGCGTGGTGGAGTTATTGAACGACCCGTTGATCTGCCCGCCCTGCCCAGCGTTCTGTGTGTAAGCGGCCGACCAGTATACCGGCGTCGGATCGAATCCAACTCCGACGATCTGGCTGATCGTGCCTACCGCCAACACCCCCAGGGAGTTCGCCCCCGGGGTGATCGACGTTACTGTCAGTGTTTCCAAAAACGTCCCCAAGCCAGTCTCAAACTCTTTCGTGAACACTCCGCCAACGGTCACGGGCAGCGCGCCCGGAGCCAGAGTAACGGCGGTGCCGCCGACCAGGCCGATGTTATTCGCGATGATGGCGGCAACCAGATTAGGGGCGCCACTGGTAATGGTGGTCGCATTCGTCACGTCGCCAGTATCGGCAGTGAAGGTGCCGAGACCAACGACGTTGAAGATGACTTCGATGGGTACGGCGGAAGCCGGACCGGCGAAGACGGCGGCGCCGAGAGCAAGTCCAGCCGCGATCAGGGTTTTCTTCATCATTATTTATTCCTCCAGGGGTACTTAAGGTCGGAAACACAGTCTGTCCGTTTTTCCTATCGGAACGGTCAGTTTGCACTTGTTGGCCCAGCTTTCTAGCAGGCTCGATTACTCACAAGCAATACTTGTGCCAATCATTTTTACTCTCTTAAAAACAGACTGTTAAATAGATCACGGAACTTTTTCAGTTGGCGAGTGTAAAAAAATCCGACACTCGAACGCCGCCAGCAAGGCCGCGCCACTCCTTTGCAGCAATCTGCAGCGGGGCGGCGGCGACGAGTCGGTCGACATTTCCCACTGACCGCCGCCCCCTTGAACGCCCACGATCGGGCCTTCATAGCCGTGCCGCCGCCGGGCGAAGAGCAGGCGGAAGCGCGCTCGATCGTCCTGGCACAGCCTGCGACCAAAGACGTAGGCCGGGAGCTGAACCGCGAGTCGCTGACTGCGCACGGCATTGAAGTCCCGCAAAAGTAGTACGCTGCCGTCGGCGACGCCAAAGGAGCCGCCAATCGCTTCGGCACCGGCGCCGCGATTTTTGCCACTACCCCTAAAGTTTCCCCTGGCGACTGCCGTTAAGATGGGAGTCGCGTCCGCGACCTTTACGCTAACGGTCATGACAGGTTGAGATACCCCAGATCATGAAAGTCATGACCGTTTCCCTCTTCCCCTGGACCTTCTCCCGCAAGGGGAGACGGGAGTTTCGTGAGTCGCGTACGCGACTTTCACAGTAAGCCGCAAGCAGCGGGGGTCGCCAACTGGAGAGTCACCATGAAGCTCAGTAATTCGAGTATCAAGACGCGCTTTTTGATCGTCCTGGCGGCGGCCATAACGGGCCTCGTCGCGCTCGGTCTGTACTCACTCAACGACCTGCGCGGAAACATGCTGGCCGACCGCCAGAGCAAGATCCACGCGCTCGTCGAAGTCGCCGGCGGCAGCGTCGCGCGCTTTTACGAGCTCGCCAAAAGCGGCGCGCTGAGCGAAGAGGACGCCAAGAAACAGGCGCTTGAAACGCTGCGCCAGATGCGCTACGAGGACGGCGAATACTTTTTCGTCCTCAACGCCCAGCACAGTTTCGTGATGCACGCCACCAAGCCGGCGCTCGAGGGAGGCAACTCTACCGACCTGCGCGATCCCGATGGCAAGCTGTTCATCCAGGACATCGTCCGCGTCGCGCAGGCCAGCGACAAAGGAGGCGTCGTCAACTATTCCTTCGCCAAGGCCGGCAGCGACACGCCCGTTCCCAAGATCAGCTACGCGCTGCAGTTCAAACCCTGGGGCTGGGTCATCGGCACCGGCATCTATCTTGACGACGTCGACCGCGAGTTCCGCAGCGTGGCGATCAACTCGCTGCTGATCATCGCCCTGGTCATCGCCGTCCTGGTCGGCGTGTCGCTGTGGATCGGGCGCAGCGTCCTGCGCCAGCTCGGCGGCGAACCCGCCGAGGCGTCGGCGATCGCCCTGCGCATCGCCAGTGGCGACCTCGGCGGGCAGTTGAACGCCGAGCGGCTGGCCAGCGGCAGCGTGATGCACTCGATCGCCCAGATGCAGAGCCGCTTGCGCAGCATCATCGCCGAGATCGGTCAGCTGGCCAGCGGCCTGGCCAATAGCGCCAGCGAGATTTCGCTGGCCACCGACGAGACGCGTCGCGCCGCCGAGGAACAGGCCAACTCGACTTCGGCGACCGCCGCTTCGATCGAGGAACTGACGGCCAGCATCAACGAGGTGGCCCAAAACGCCGACGCCACCGGGAAGAACTCGAGCAGCGCAGCGAGCTGCGCCGAGCAAGGTCGCGCGCTGGTCAGCGCGTCGGCCAAGGAGATCGAGAAGGTTGCTGTAATCGTCGCGCGTTCGTCCGGACAAATCCGCCAGCTGGCGACGCGCTCGAGAGAGATCGGCGGCATCGCCGGGGTGATCAAGGAGATCGCCGAACAGACCAACCTGCTGGCACTGAACGCCGCCATCGAAGCGGCGCGCGCCGGCGAGCAGGGTCGCGGCTTCGCGGTCGTCGCCGACGAGGTCCGCAAGCTCGCCGAGAGAACGAGCAAAGCCACCGGCGAAATCAGCACCATGGTGGTCAGCGTCCAGGCCGATACCGAGTTGGCCGTCGGGGGCATGGACGAAGCCGCACCGCAGGTCGACCGAAGCCTGGAAAAAGCGCGTGAAGCGAGCACCATGCTCGAATCGATCCACAGCCAGGCACTCGAGTCGAGCGAGCGCGTACAAGGCGTGGCGATGGCCACGCGCGAGCAGGCGACGGTCGCCAACGACATCGCCCGCCACATCCAGAACATCGCCTCGATGACCGAGGAAACCAACGCGACGATGCAGGGCAACGCCAACTCGGCGCTCGCGCTCAACGGCCTGGCCAGTCAGTTGCGCGAGGCCGTCGCGTATTTTCGTGTCGCTTGAGTGAAGCGACTGCAGCCAGGGCGCTGCCGAGCTCGTTTCACCAGCGGCCGGCGCTTCAGGCTTTCAGCAACTCCTCGCGACTGCCGAGCCAGCGCCGCAGGTGGCGGCTGACGCACTCGGGGTCGTCGCGCAACAGCTGCGCGGCCATCTGCTGCGCCATTTCGACGAGCTCGCCGTCGCTATCGAGGTCGGCGTAGCGCAGCAGTGGCACGCCCGACTGGCGGCTGCCGACGAGCTCGCCGGGCCCGCGTAGCTGCAGATCCTGGCGAGCGATCTCGAAACCATCACGGTGCTCGAAAATGATCTTCAGGCGCGCGCGCGCCAGCGCCGACAGCGGCTGCTGGTAGAGCAGCACGCAGTGCGAATCGTGGCTGCCGCGGCCGACGCGCCCGCGCAGCTGATGGAGCTGCGCGAGACCGAAACGCTCGGCGTGTTCGATGACCATCAGACTGGCGTTCGGCACGTCGACGCCGACTTCGATCACCGTCGTCGCCACCAGCACGTCGACCTCGGCGGCGACGAAGGCGGCCATCACTGCGGCTTTCTCCTGGCTGCGCAAGCGACCGTGCACCAGGCCGATGCGCAAGTCGGCAAGCTCCTCGCTGAGCGCGGCGTAGGTATCGAGCGCCGCCTGCAGTTCGAGTTTGGCCGACTCCTCGATCAAGGGGCACACCCAATAAGCCTGCCGCCCGGCGGCGACGACCGCACGCACCGCGGCGACGACTTCGTCGCGGCGCGTCGCCGAGAACAGCCGGGTGCGCACCGGCGAGCGACCGGCCGGCAATTCGTCGATCACCGAGACGTCGAGGTCGGCGTAATAGCTCATCGCCAAGGTCCGCGGAATCGGCGTCGCCGACATCATCAACTGGTGCGGGTTGACTCCCTTGCGCCGCAGGTCGAGACGCTGCACGACACCGAAGCGATGCTGCTCGTCGACGATCGCCAGGCCGAGACGGCTGAAATCAAGCCCCTCCTGAATCAAGGCATGCGTGCCGACGACGAGTTGCGCGGTAGTCGCCGCCTGCCGCTGCGTCGCCCGCCTGAGGCCGGCGCCGAGCCGCGCCGACAAGCAGACGACGTCGACGCCGAGCGGCTCGAACCAGGCCCGCAGCTTGAGGTAGTGCTGCTCCGCCAGAATCTCGGTGGGCGCCATGAAAGCCGTCTGAAAGCCCGCTTCGGCGGCCTGGCAAACGGCCAGCGCGGCGACGATCGTCTTGCCACAACCGACGTCGCCCTGCAGCAGACGCTGCATCGGGTAAGGCTGCTTCAGGTCGGCGGCGATCTCGGCAACGACGCGTTGCTGCGCGCCGGTCAGGGCAAAGGGCAGTGCATCCTGCAGGCGCTTCGCCAGGCTGGCGCTGGCCGGCAGCACCGGCGCCCCCTTGCGGCGGCGCGCCAGGTAAGCACGGCGTAGCGACAGCTGCTGCGCCAGCAGTTCGTCAAACTTGACTCGCCGCCACGCCGGATGGCTGCGGTTTTGCAAGGCTGCTGCCGAAACGTCGGGCGGCGGCGAGTGCAGCAGGCTGACCGCCGCGGCGAACGACGGCAGTGCGTGCCGGCTGCACCAGGCGGCGTCCAGCGACTCGCCGAGATCGGCAGCCGCCAGCGCGCGTGCGATGAGCTTGCGTAGGGCGCTCTGCGCCAGGCCGGCAGTGGTCGGATAGACCGGCGTCAGCGAGCTTGGCAGCGCCTCGTCGGCACGCCACACGCGGTAGCGCGGATGCACCATCTCGGGTCCGAGGAAACCGTCGCGGATCTCGCCAAAAACGCGCAGCCGCTGGTGATCGTCGCGGGCGGCTTCGAGCGCCCGCTGCTGGCTGCCGTAGAAGCTCAGGAAACGCAGCAGCAGGAGATCGTGGCCAGCGTTGCTGGCGTCGCTGACCTGCACCAGCAACTGCCGGCGTGGCGCCAGCCTGACCGAAACCTCGTGCACCAGCACCTCGAGCTGCAGCGGCACGCCGAACGGCGCGTCGCCGATCGCCGTGACACGCGTCTCGTCCTCGTAGCGCAAGGGCAGGTGCAGAACGAGATCGTCACGCCGCTCGAGGCCGAGCTTGCGCAGCCGGCTGCGCAGCGCGTCTGGCGCATCGATCTCGTCCGCCAGGGGCATCAGGCGCCGAGCACCAGCACCGCATCGGCTTCAACCAGTGCATTGCGTGGCAAGGCGGCGACGCCGACCGCTGCGCGCGCCGGGAAGGGCTCGCTGAAATAGCTCTTCATGGCCTCGTTGACCTTCACGAAGTTCGCCAGATCGGTCAGGTACACATTCAGCTTGACGATGTCGGCGAGGGAACCACCGGCAGCTTCGGCAACGGCCTTGAGGTTGTCGAAAACGCGAACAATCTGCGCGTCGATGCCGTCGACGACGTTCATGCTGACCGGGTCGAGGCCGATCTGACCCGACAGGTATACCGTATCGCCGACTCGTACCGCCTGCGAGTAGGGGCCAATCGCCGCCGGCGCGTCGCTTGTTGAAATGATCGTTCTGCTCATCGTGCTGTCCTCTACAATGTGCTGCGTTGAAAAGCCATGGTTAACGACGGAGATAGTAAATGACGACGGCGATGATCGCCAATCTCGAAAAACTGCTCGGTGGTGCGCGCGATGGCGCCCTGCTCCGCTATTCGCTGGGCAACGAACATCTGAAAGGCGGCGAATTCGAACAGGCCGCGCTGCGCCTGCGCGAGGCGGTCGAGCGCGACGCCGGCCATTCCGCCGCCTGGAAGCTTCTCGGCAAGGCACTGAGCGAAGCGGCTCGCCCCGCCGAAGCACTGGCCGCGTATGAGCAGGGAATCATCGTTGCCGACGGCAAGGGCGACGTCCAGGCCGCCAAAGAGATGAGCGTTTTTGCGCGGCGCCTGCAGCGCCAACTACAGTCGACCGGTGATTGAGGCGTCCTAGGGTTTGCCGACCTTGTGCACACCCTTGAGCGTCTCAAGACCCAGCTTGTTCAGTTTCCGGCGCGCCGCCTCAGCGTCGGCACGACTCTTGAACGGGCCGATCTGCAAGCGTGCTTCGATGGTCGACGGAATGCCTTCTTCGGCCAGCATCGCCTGCCACTCCTCGGCCCGACGCAGGTCGGCAAACATCCCGGACGGGAAGACATAACCCGACGTCAGGGGCGGCACCGCCAACGCTGAGCCGCCGACCGACTGGCTGGCGGCGGCCGCCGCAGCCGGCGCATTCGGCCGCCTGGCGGGCGGCGGCAACGCCGGCTGCGCGGCAAACTCCGGACGTGGCGGCGGTTCGCTGCGCGGGTCTTCCTTGCCGGGCGTCGCCTTGCGCCGTACAGCCGCCGCTGCCGGCACGGTCTCGGTAGGCGACGGCGTCGGTAGCGGCGTCGCGGCGGCGGCATCGGTCGCCGCCTCGGCAGGCGCATCGGCAGGCGCATCGGCAGGCGCATCGGCAGGCGCATCGGCAGGTGGATCGGCAGGTGCATCGACGACGGTCACCGGCAGCACCGGCTTCCTGACCGGTACCGGCTCGGGGAACTGCGGCCTGGTGGCGAGCTCGTCATCGGGCGCGTTGGCGTAATCGAACAGCGCCAGGGCGCCGAGAAGCGCCAGGATCATCAGGCCGGCGAGAGCCATTCGCCAGAGCAGCGAGCGCTTGAGCTTGGCCTGCGCCGCCGCTGGCGCCGGTGCCAGCGGCTGGGCCGCGACGGCGCTGGCCGCCTCCTTGCCTTTGCCAGCGGGTCGCGTCGCCATCGCCCGCGCCTTGGTGTCAAGGGCCATCGTTGCGATTCCGTGCCAGCGCCACCACCAGGTCGGCCTCGGCGCGCGCGATACCGCAGTGCTGCGCGATGGTGCTCGCGTCCTGCCCCTGGGCCGCCATCTGCATGGCATCGTTGTAGAGCGGTGAAGCGGCTTGTGGCGATCCCGAAAACTGCGCCAGCTGCTGGCGAAAGTCTTCGCGAGCGCGGTGCAGATCGTCGCGTAGTTGCTCGATCTCGCAGCGCAACTGATCGACATCCACCTGCAGCATATCGATCAGGGCCTGTCCAGGAATCTCCGGCGGCGGCTCATTCCAGGGGAAATCGGCCGCCCCGGAATCAACCGGCACGGGCGATTCGGCGAGCGCGACGGGCTCGTCGACAACGGCGTTCGCCGCGGCCGGCGACTCGGCGACGGCAACAGCTGGCACGGCGGCGACCTCGGTGGCAGACTGCTGGATGCCACTATAAGCGGCCAGTGCCGACTGCGCGGCCAGCGGCGGCAGTGCCGCGCCGCGCAGTTCGCGCTGCAGCCGCCGCATCCGCAGGAAGATGACGACTATGTAGCCGACGAGCAGCGCAATGACGGCGATCAGTACTTCGCGCCAGCCCAGACCGCCCAGTAGCTCAAGATCCATTGCCCGCCCCGGTGACCGTGTTTGCCGGCCATTATGCCAGACACTTCAGCGGCCTCAACACTCATCTTGCGCAGGCGCCCGCTCGATCGCCTTGGCGCTTGCCGCCGAGCGTCGGCGGCTTGGCCCGCTTGCTGAGCCGAGACCGCCAGGCGGCCGCATCGGCGACTGCGGCCGATCCGTCGCCATGTCCGGCAGCTGGCGAGAAGCGGCTGTTCAATCCGTTGCTGAACGATGACGCCACAGGCGACGCCGCCCGCACCAGGAGCAGACCCGGTCAAGGGAAAAGTCGGCCAGCCTTGCGCACCGGCACGGTCAGCGGCGATCAATGAAAAACCCCGCGCAGACTGGCGTCCGGCGGGGCGATCTCGCTTCGCTATAGAACCGCTTCGAACAGGCCAGCGGCGCCCATCCCGGTACCGATGCACATCGTCACCATGCCATAGCGTTGGCGGGTACGCTGCAGCGCGTGCACCAGCGTCGCCGTTCTGACCGCGCCAGTGGCGCCGAGCGGGTGGCCGAGAGCGATCGCGCCGCCGAGCGGATTGACCTTGGCGGGATCAAGGTCGAGCGTACGGATCACGGCCAGCGCCTGTGCGGCGAAAGCCTCGTTGAGCTCGAACCAGTCCACGTCTTGCTGGCGCACCCCGGCCAGCTTGAGAACCCGGGGTATCGCTTCAACCGGGCCGATACCCATGATCTCGGGAGCAACGCCTGCCACCGCAAAACCGGCAAAGCGCGCCAGCGGCTGCAGATTGAACTCCTTGAGGATCTTTTCCGAAACGACCATTACCGCCGCCGCGCCGTCGGACATCTGCGAGCTGTTACCGGCGGTCACCGAGCCACGCGCGGCGAAAGCCGGCCGCAGGCGGGCGAGGCGCTCAACGCTGCTGTCCGAGCGCGGCCCCTCGTCGTTCTCGGCCAAATAGTGCTTGACGGTCACTTCGCCGCTCTGCAGATCGGGCAGCCGCAAGCTGACCGCGTACGGCGAAATCTCGGCCTTGAAATTCCCGGCGGCGATCGCCGCACACGCTTTCTGGTGTGAGGCGACGGCGAAAGCGTCCTGGTCTTGGCGCGAAACCTGCCATTGCGCGGCGACCTTCTCGGCGGTCAGTCCCATGCCGAAAGCGATCGAGTAGTTCTCGTCCCTGGCGAAGATCGCCGGGTTGAGGGCGATCTTGTTGCCCGTGATCTGGTTCATCAGCGACATCGTTTCGGTGCCGGCGGCGATCATTACCTCGGCTTCGCCGAGGCGAATGCGATCGGCCGCCATCGCCACCGCCTGCAAGCCGGAGGCGCAGAAGCGGTTGACGGTGACGCCGGCAACGGTGTTCGGCAGGCCGGCGAGCAGCAGGCCGATGCGCGCGACGTTCATCCCCTGCTCGGCTTCGGGCATCGCGCAGCCGACGATCACGTCCTCGACCAGCGCCGGATCGATCGCCGGCACCTGCGCGACCACCGAGGCGATGGCGTGCGCCAGCATGTCGTCGGGACGAACGTTCCCCAGCATGCCCTTGCGACGGCCGACCGGCAGCCGCGTCGCGGCGACGATGTAGGCCTCCTGAATCTGTTTGCTCATGTTCTCTTCTCCTTGCTCGCGCAGTTGCTTAGTTACGTAGCGGCTTGCCGGTTTCCAGCGTGTGCCGGATGCGCTGCTGCGTCTTCTCGTTCTTCAGCAGCTCGACGAAAAGCTGCCGCTCGACGCTCAACAGCCACTGCTCGTCGACCAGCGAGCCGGTCTCGACGTCGCCGCCGCAGAGCGCGGTGGCGGCGGCTTTGGCGACCGCGTAGTCGTGTGCCGAAATCATGCCGCCCTCTTTCATGTTGGCCAGGATCATTTCGCAGTTGGCGATGCCGCTGCGGCCGGCGACCTTGACCCGGCGCGGCGACAGGCGCGGGTAGTAGCCGGCGTCGGCGAGTCCGCGCGCCTCGCGCAGCGCGACGTAGAGCAGTTCGTTGGCGTTGAAGACGATCTTGTCCGAGTCAAGCGCGAAGCCGAGTTCGCGGGCCTGCGCGCCGCTCTTCGAGACCGTTGCCATGGCGATGGTCATGAACACCGGCTGGATGAACTCGAAGGGATCGTTGCCGGCGGCCTTCGCCGCGTAGTGCGCGGCGCGGATCGCGAACTCCTTGCAGCCACCGCCAGCCGGGATCAGACCGACACCGGCTTCGACCAGGCCGATGTAACTCTCGAGCAGGATCACCCGCTTGGCGGCGTGCATCAGGAACTCGCAGCCGCCGCCCAGCGCCAGGCCCTGTACGGCGGCGATCACCGGCACCTTGGCGTATTTCAGCGCCATCGACGCGTTCTGGAACTCGCCAACGAACTTCTCCAGCAAATCGAACTCGCCAGCGGCGATCGCCTCGGTGACTTCCTTGAGGTTCGCACCGAAGGCGAACGGTGCTTCGTGCCACAGCACCAAGGCGCTGAAATCAGCCTCGGCACGCGCTACGGCTTCCTGCAGGCCGACGATCACCTGCCGCCCGAGCGTATGGTTCCTGGTCTTGACGCTGACGATGGCGACGCCGTCGTCAAGCTCGGGCAGCGTCCATAGGCGCACGCCTTCGTTTTCCCACACCGTCGAGCCGGCGACCGCGCGTTCGCTCAACACCCGCTCGGGGAAAATCTGACGGCGATAGACCGGTAAGCTCGAGCGCGGTCGATACGCGTCGGCGCTTGCCGAGTACGATCCCTGCGGCGTATGCACGCCGTTCTGTGCGACCTGGCCGAAGACCCACGCCGGCAACGCCGCCGTGCTCATCGCCCGGCCGGCCTCGACGTCGGCCTTGACCGCTGCGGCGATCGCCGACCAGCCAGCCGCCTGCCAGCTCTCGAACGGACCCTGCGTCCAGCCGAAACCCCAGCGCATCGCCAGGTCGACATCGCGGGCATTGTCGGCGATGCCGGCAAGGTGAAAGGCCGCGTAATGAAAGATGTCGCGGAAGATCGACCACAGGAAGAGCGCCTGCGGATGCTCGCTGGCGCGCAGCTGCGCGAACTTCTCGGCCGGATCGCGATTCTTGAGGATCGCCAGCACCGCCGGATCAATCTCGGCAGCGCTCTCACGATAGTCCTGCGCGGCGAGGTCGAGGACCTTGATCGCGCGTCCGTCCTTGCGGAAGATGCCGCAGCGCGTCTTCTGGCCGAGCGCACCCTTGGCGATCAAGGCCGCCAGCCATTCCGGAACGGCGTAATGGCCATGCCAGGGGTCGTCGGGCAGGGTGTCCTGCATGGTCTTGATGACGTGCGCCAGGGTATCGAGACCGACGACGTCGGCGGTTCGGTAGGTGGCGCTCTTCGGGCGGCCGATGATCGGACCGGTCAGCGCATCGACGAGGTCGAAACCGAGTCCCAGCCGCTGCGTATGATGGATCACCGCCAGCATCGAGAAAACGCCGACGCGATTGGCGACAAAGTTCGGCGTGTCGAGCGCGCGAACGATGCCCTTACCGAGACGCGAAACCAGCCACGATTCGAGATTATCGAGCAGCTCGGGATCGCTACGGCGCGTCGCGATCAGCTCGACCAGGTGCATGTAGCGCGGCGGATTGAAGAAGTGAATGCCACAGAAGCGCGAACGCAAGGCCTCGGGCAAACCTTCCGACAGCCGGTTGATCGACAGGCCCGAGGTGTTCGAGGCGATGATCGCGTCGGGCGACACGAAGGGGGCGATCTGGCGATACAGATCGTCTTTCCACTCGGTCTTCTCGGCGATCGCCTCGATGATCAGGTCACAGTCGCGCAGTTGCTCGAGGTGCTGCGCGTAATTGGCCGCGTCGATGTAGGCGATACGATCCTTGCTGGCCAGCGGCGACGGTTCGAGCTTGCGGAGTCCTTCGATGGCGCGGTTGACGATCGCGTTGGCGTCGCCTTCCCGGGCTGGCAGGTCGAAAAGCAGCACCGGCACTTCGGCATTGGCGAGATGCGCGGCAATCTGCGCGCCCATCACACCCGCGCCGAGTACCGCGGCCTTGCGTACGATGAAGTTGCTCAAGCTATCCTCCTTGGTCTGGGTTGAGTCGTTCACGCCCGCCGGGAGCACCCCTGTGGCACTGGCGCAGAGTTAAAACGAACGTTTGAATTATACCTTGCCGATCGTCTTCGTCAAGCAAGCGCCGGGAAATCAAGCCTGCCGAGGCACGCCCCTGGCCAATTCGGGGCGAAAAAAAAGCCCCGGGCGACGGAGCTTTTTCGAGGGCCAGGAGGCGATCAGAAGGCCAGCGAGTACTGCGCTCCGAGAATCCAGACGCTGGAGTCGTAGTTGCCGATTACGGTGCCGCCTGCAGTTGTCGAATGGTTGATATTGGTAGTCGGGATATACAGGTAGGCAGCGCCAAGTTCGACAGTCTGCTCCTTTGCTGGCTTCCACTGCGTACCAACCGTGAACCACGTGCGATCGTTATCTGGAAGAGAAGTCAGCCGAGCTGTCGCGTTCTTCACGGGCGTCTGATCGTAGGCTATCCCGAACATGAACTTGATGCTATCCGTGTACTTGTAGTTGGCGCCCAGTGCAACGCGCCAGGTGTCCTGGAAATCCGCCGGAAGGATCTCGGCAGGCTGACCGTTGAGCACTCCAGAAGTCCGGATGATGTTCACATTCTGGATCGAACTCCAGCCGGTCCACGACACGTCGCCGAGCATCTCCCAGCGATCACTCAACTGTTGCGTCACGCTCAGAACGAAGGTGTCGGGCACCTTGAGGTCTGCCTTCACGTCGCTTGCACGACCAAAGGCTGGGGAACTCAGGACAGCGGCGGCTGCGTTGCCCGCCGCCGTATCGCCGCTCAGCGTGATCTTGCCATCGGTGTGATACTGGATTGCCGAGCGGTATGACAGGCCGACCTTGGTCGCCGGCGACAGGGTAAACAAGGCACCAATGTTCCAGCCCCAGGCATCGTCATCAATGCTCATATGAGACTGCACCGCAGGTAGGGCAAGACCCCCTTGAGAAGCATCTGCCGCTTGCCGATAGTAATCGGCCTTGATCTTCTGCCAGCTGACGCCAGCACCCAGCGAAACCTTTTCGTTGACCCGATAGGCGATCGACGGGTTGATGTTGATTGTCTCGATGTCGAATTCATCCGACTGAGCACTGCCCTTCCAAGGCTTGTCGTACTTGGTCGCCAAACCAAACGGTCCGCCGATTCCCAGCCCCACGTACAAATCCTTGTTCAAGGCCCACGAGACATAGCCATTGGGGATAAACGCCCAGCTGCCGGCATCGCCACCGTTACCCGCCAGGGCCGGCCCACCAGCGCTGAAGACGCCGGTCTGGGAACCCTGATCATCGAACTTGAAGCTCGGCCGCACGGCCGTCAGGCCACCGGAAACCTCGCGCGCCTGCAGCTGCGTCATGCCGGCCGGATTCCAGAAGATCGTGCTGGCGTCGCTGGCCTTGGCCGCCGAACCGGCGTAGGCGTTGCCCAGACCACTGCCCTGCTCCAGCAACTGAAAACCGGACGCGCCGGCAGTACCCGAAAACGCCACCAGCAAGAGCGCCGGGAGCAACTTCATTGAAATCTGCTGTGACATTTTGGACTCCCCCGTGGATGTGAGCTGGGTGTGGTTCTTTGGCCACACCCTAGTAATGGTTTACAGCCGCATGCTAAGGCTCAGTGTCAAAAAAAATCTTCAGTTAACGGGCGTTTGGCGACAACTTTTCATCACCGTGTTGGTTTATTGCAACATCGCTGAGCGCCGCCTCGGTGACTTTTATGGCAATCGGCGGCGTCGGCTGGCGTTTCGCGTCAGCCGGCATCACGCCGACGGAAGGACGGGGTACTTGTCGGGCATGGCGTCAGGCGTGCCGATTGCGTAGATAATTGAGCGGCCCGCCGGTAAATGGTGCGAAACCGGTGCCGAAAATAACGCCAGCGTCGGCCAGGTCGGCGTCGGCGACGACGCCGTCGCTGACCAGTTGCTGCGTGCGTTCGAGGAGCGGCTCGAGCAGGCGCTCGGCAAGCCCGGCCGGCACCGCGCCAGCCTTGCCCTTGATCGCCTTGCCCTGGCGGTAGGCGTATAAGCCCTGGCCCGTCTTCTTGCCGAGCTGCCCGGCAGCAAAGCGTTCGCGCAGACAGCTCGGCGGCTCGCCGTCGTCGCCGGCGAGGCTCCGGCCAGCGGCCATCGCCACGTCGAGCCCGACCATGTCCACCAGCTCGATCGGCCCCATCGGCATGCCGAAGGCCAGCATCGCTGCGTCGATGGTCGCCGGCGCCAACCCCTCGTCGACGGCCCGCATGGCGGCCAGCATGTAGGGCCCGAGAACGGCATTGACCAGGAAACCCGGCGCGCTGTTCACCGGCAGCGGCAGACGGTCGATCTGTTTGACGAAGGCCGTGGCGCGCTGCAGCATCTCGGGATCGGCGCCGGCCGCGGCGACCACTTCGACCAGCGGCATGCGGGCCACCGGGTTGAAGAAGTGAATGCCGACCAGGCGCGCCGAATTGGCCAGCACGCCGTGCAAATCCTCAATCCTGAGGCTCGAGGTATTGGTCGCCAACACCGCGTCGGGCCTGATCAGCGCGTCGAGCTGCTGGAGGAGCGCGCGCTTGGCCTCGAGGTTCTCGAAGATCGCCTCGATGACCACGTCGGCGCTCCTGGCGCCGTGCCCTTCGGGGTCCGGAATCAGGCGGTCCATGGCGTTGCGCAGTTCGAGCGGTTCCTTGATCCGCTGCCGAAAGGTCGCATAGGCGCGCTGCAGCGCCGGTGCGATGCATTCGACCCCTTGATCCTGCAGGGTGACCGTCAGCCCACGCAGCGCGCACCAGGCGGCGATGTCGCCGCCCATGACGCCGGCGCCGACGACGTGAACGCGTTGCGCCTGGTAAGTACTGCCCTTGCCGAAACCCTTGAGGCGCTCCTGCATGAAGAAAACGCGCACCAGATTGCGAGCCGTTGGCGAACGCACGATGCTGTCGATCAGCGCCGGTGCGGCCAGCGCGTTACCGTGGTGCTTTTCCCAGATGTCGATGATCGCGTAGGGTGCCGGATAATGCTCGACGCGCGCGCGCTTGGCGACCTGCTTTCTCGCCGCCCGCGCCGCCAGACCGCGCAAGGGTCCGTTGAGCAGGCGCTGCAGCGGCGACAGCGTCCGACGCGCCTGGTCGGCGAGCAGCAGCATGGCGGCGGCGTTGTCCATCACGCGCAGCGGTACGCAGTCGTCAGCCAGTCCCAGGCGTTTGGCGCGCTTGGCGTCGACGCTCTTGCCGGTGAGCATCATGTCCAGCGCCGCCTGTGCGCCGATCCGTTGCGGCAGGCGCAACATGCCGCCCCAGCCGGGAACGATTCCGAGCATCACTTCCGGTAGGCCCATCCGCGTCGCCGGCTCGTCGACGGCCAGCAGGTAGCGACACGCCAGCGCCAGCTCGAGACCACCACCCAGGCAATGACCTCGGACCAGCGCCAACGTCGGATACGTGACACTGGCCAGGCGATTGAAAAGATCCCAGCCACGCCTGACCAGCTCGACGCCTTTGGCCGGCGTATCGAGCCTGGTGAACTCCTGAATATCGGCGCCGGCAATGAATCCGGCCGACTTCCCGGAACGGAAGATCAGTCCGCGTGGCGGACTGCGGTCGAAGCCGTCGAGCAGCAACGACAGTTCGCTCAGCACGGCGCTCGACAGCGAGTTGGTCGATTCGCCGGCTTTGTCGAGCGTCACCCAGACCAGGCCCGCGGCGTCGACTTCGACCTGCCAATGCTCGTAGCTGGTGGCATCGCTGTGCATGTGTTTTTCTCCTGTGTCCGTCATCGGTCGATCGTTTCAAGCAGCATCGCGCCGCCCTGGCCGCCGCCGATGCAGATCGTCGCCATACCGCGCCTGGCGTTGGCGGCGCGCAAGGCGTGCAGCAGGTGTAGAACGATGCGCGCGCCCGACGCACCGACCGGGTGACCGACGGCCACCGCGCCGCCGTCGACGTTGAGACGCGCCCGCGGCAGGACACCCAGCGCGGCCGGCAGAGCCAGCTGTTCACGGCAGTAGGCGTCCGACTCCCAGGCCGCGAGGCAGCCAAGGACCTGCGCAGCGAAGGCCTCGTTGATCTCCCAGAGGTCGATATCGTCGAGCCCGAGCCCATGGCGCAGGAGTATCGGCGTCGCCGCGTGCACCGGGCCAAGGCCCATCTGCGCCGGGTCGAGGCCGGCCCACTGGCTATCGGTGATCTTGCCCAGAGCTTGTAGCTGCCATCTCTCGACTGCCGCCTCGGAAGCCAGGATCAGCCAGGCCGCACCGTCGCTGATCTGCGAGCTGTTGCCCGGCGTCACGCGACCGTAGCGGCGGTCGAAAAAAGGTTTCAGCTTGCTCAGCCCGGCGACGCTCGAATCGGCGCGCACGCCGTCGTCTTGGCCATAGACCTTGCCCTGCGCATCGACCAGCGGCACGATCTCGTCGAGCCGGCCGCCAGCACGCGCGGCGACGGCACGCTGGTGGCTAGCGACGCTGAACTGATCCATGTCGTGCCGCGTAATGCCGAAGCGCCAGGCGATGTTTTCAGCGGTCTGCCCCATCAGCAGCCCGATATTCGGATCGGTCAGCCCTTTCAGCAAGCCGAAATTTAAAACCGGGTGGAACCCAGCATGCAAGTTGCAACGCGACGCAGCTCCTCGGCAAAAAGGGACGACGGCTGATAGCGTTCTGGCGATGGTCCTGTGAGCAACCAGTCCGCACCATACGACTACGAGTAACATGCGAGCGGGCGCATGGCGACAGCGCATGAAGCACAACTTGCCCGCAAGCCACCAGTTGACTGCACGCCCGGAACATGGGTGATCCTAGCCGCGAACAAGAGCAGGCGCCATAAGCACCTGTAACAGCGCCAGACAACCAAGATAATCAACTTAGTCAGGTCAAGGAAGACCGCGACCAGGCGGACACCGCAAAGAAGTCCGCTCTCGGAAACGGGGCGGATAGCTCCTTGGCTGACCAAAAGTAAGACGAAGTACGAACAGGTTGGGAATACCACTTGAAGTATCCTTTACATGTACACATTCTCTAGGTATATGATGGGAATAAAGTTGACTCCCTAGTGCAGCCCACCCGGGGGCAATGGGCTGGCAAACGGGAACCCGAGCGATGGCCGGTCCCTGGGCTCGCTTGCCAGGCGGGCGAATCTACGCGGCCTCGCTTTGTGGAGACCAGCGCTTGTTGCGTGTGCGCGCCCCAGGTAGGTAGGGGAAAATCTGTCGAAACGATAATGAGAGTACAGCAGCAACTCATTACCGCCGCTTGGGGCGGCACCGCGGTAATCGGCCGGACGGTGAGACGATCACTGGCAGGCGATGAAAGCCGCGTAAAGTGCAGTGGCTAGAGGATAGGCGGACGTTGGCTTGCGGATTATCGGCAAGCGCACCACTTTTCTCCGCCGCGCGAAGCCTGGCTTCGATCGGCTCGGCGGCGATCGTCGCCAGCAGCGCCAGTTCGACCGCACCGACGGCCTCGCTGGCGACTTTTGGCAGGTAGGTTTCGGCAGTCAAACGGTCACGCGCAGCCGACGGCTCGATCAGCAGCTTGGCGACCTGATGGCCGATGCGGTCCGAGGGAACGTCGTAAGGGTGGCCGAGTGGGAAAACGATTCGGTAGAGCAGACGCCCGATCCAGCGCACCGGGAAATTGGCGATGACGCCGTCGAAAGCCATCTGCGCCTTGTACATGGTATCCCACATCGCCCAGTGCATCAGCGGCGCATCGGCCTGCTGACGCCCTTCCGACTCGTAACGCTTGAGCGTCGCCGAGCACAGATAGAGCATCGACAGGATGTCGCCCAGGCGCGCCGAGAGCTTTTCGCGACGTTTCAGTTCGCCACCCAGCGTCAGCATGGAAATGTCGGCGAGGAAAGCGAAAGCCGACGAAAAGCGCGTCAGTTGCTGATAGTAACGCCGCGTTTCAGGCGCCACGTTGTCGGGTGCCGAGACGAAATGCGAACCGGTGAGCCCCTTGGCGAAGGCACCGAAACCGTGCTTGATGGTGTAAGCCGCGTGCCCAAAAAAGGCCTCGTCGAAATCATTAAGGCCGCGTTCGGCGTCGGCATCGTAGGCCGATTGCATTTCCTTCAACACGTACGGATGGCAGCGAATGGCGCCCTGCCCGAAGAGGATCATGCTGCGCGTCAAGATGTTGGCTCCTTCGACGGTAATGCCGATCGGTAGCTGCTGATAGGCGCGGCCGATGAAATTCGACGGGCCAAGGCAAATCCCCTTGCCGCCGACGATGTCCATGCCGTCATTGACCACCTGCCGGGCAAGCTCGGTGACGTGGTATTTGGCGATCGCCGAAACCACCGATGGCTTTTCGCCGAGATCGATGGCACCGGCAGTCATCGTGCGTACGGCGTTCATCATGTAGGTGTAGGCGCCGATCCGTGTCAGCGGTTCCTCGACTCCTTCGAAGCGCCCGATCGCCATCTTGAACTGGCTGCGCACGCGCGCGTAGCCACCAACGGTGCGTGCGGTCAATTGCGCCATGCCGGCATTCGACGAGGGCAGCGAGATCGAGCGACCCGCCGCCAGACACTCCATCAGCATCCGCCAGCCCTGACCGACCATCGCCGGACCGCCGATCACGTAGTCCAAAGGCATGAATACGTCCTGGCCGCGGGTCGGACCATTCATGAACATCGCGTTCAGCGGCACGTGCCGGCGACCGATGTCGGCGCCAGGCGTGTCGCGCGGCACCAGCGCGCAGGTGATGCCAAGATGCTTCTTGCTGCCGAGCAGGCCGTCCGGGTCGTACATGTGAAAAGCCAGACCGAGGATGGTGCACACCGGGCCGAGCGTGATGTAGCGCTTGTCCCAGGTCACCCGCATGCCGACAACTTCCTTACCGTGCCAAATCCCTTTGCAGACGATCCCGACGTCGGGTATCGAACCGGCATCGGAACCTGCCCACGGACTGGTCAGCGCGAAGGCCGGCACCTCGATGCCCCTGGCCAGGCGCGGCAGGTAATGCTCTTTCTGCGCCTCGGTACCATAGTGCAACAACAGTTCGGCGGGGCCGAGCGAGTTCGGAACCATCACCGATACCGACAGCGCCGAGCAACGCGTCGACAGCTTGGTGACCACCTGCGAATGCGCGAAAGCGGAGAACTCCAGCCCGCCGTAGCGCTTCGGAATGATCATCCCGAGAAAACCCTTGTCCTTGATGTAGCGCCAGGCCTCGGGTGGTAGATCGTACAATTCGCTGGTGACCTGCCAGTCGTCAACCAGCGCACACGCGTGTTCGACCTCGTGGTCCATGAAAGACTGCTCTTCGGCGCTCAATTTGGGGACCGGATACGCCAACAGCTTGCTCCAGTCGGGGTTGCCGCGGAACAGTTCGCCGTCCCACCACACCGTGCCGGCCTCGAGCGCTTCACGCTCGGTATCAGACATCTGCGGCAGAATTCGCTTGTAGGTGGCGAAAATGCGGCGACTGATCAGTTCGCGCCGCCACGGCCGAACGCTGACCAGCACGGCAATTCCCGCCAGGCAGAGCCCGATGAGCAGCAAGACGATCGTCAAGAACATGGCTGTTTCTCCTATTTCAGATTTCAGGTTGCAGGTCGCCGTCGCTGGCCGACGCGGGGCTGGCAGTGAGTGACGGCGTGGTCAACGACAAAGGGGCCCGCAAACCGCCAAGCAGGAAGGGCATCAGCCGCTGCGAAAGGCGCCGGGCGAGCGCCGAGTCATCGTCGGCATCAACGTCGGAGCTTTCGCCGGCGAGGTCGCCGAGCTCGCAGCCGGTAACCACCTGCAGGACATCGGTTCCGGCGATGGCGTACGACATGGCGCCGAGCATGAAATGCAGCCGCCAGACGATCTCCGCTTTCGGGACGTCGGGCAGCGCGCGGAAGAGCGCCTGCTTGTAACGAGCGATCACTTCCGCGTACTCGCTGGCAAAGAAGGTGCGAATGAATCCGGCCGGCTCGGTCAGCGTTCGGCCGAGCAGACGCAAGAAGGTCATGCCGCCCAGCGACTGATCCTCGCCCATTCGCAGCAAGGTGCCGAAAAAGGCTTCGAGGATCTGCGAAGGCTTCGGCGACGTCTCGCCAGCCTGCTCCTCGAGGACGTCGAGGGCGCGCAAACGCTCGCCGTTCAACCAGCCCAGGCGGCGCCGGAAAACGGCGCAGAGCAGCGCCTCCTTGGATCCAAAGTGGTAGTTGACCGCCGCCAGGTTCACTTCGGCGGCACTGGTAACGACGCGCATCGACGTCCCTTCGTAGCCGTTTTCCATGAACAGTCGCTCGGCGACATCGAGGATGCGTTCGCGGGTGTCGTAATTGTTTTTCTGGTCGGGCATGTGATCAAGGGGCCACGAATGTTGCGGCTCGAGAAGTCCAGGACAAGCCGGGAGGTGGTTATCGTTCAAACGTTCGTTTTAATGTTAGGGGCAGAGTACGACGAAGGCAAGGCTTTTTTCGACCTTTGGCTATCGTCATCGAGACCGCGCACGCCAAGAGAGGGCATACTCGAGCGCTCGAAAACCACCGCCCGCCATCACCCCCATGCGCCGTTCCACCACCGCCGCCCCGGCCATCGACCAGCGTCCGCCTGCCGACGCGCATCTCTGGCTGACCGTTAACAAGCTCGTTCCCTATCTCTGGCAGTACAAGTGGCGGGTGCTTCTGGCGCTCTCGTGCCTGGTCGCCGCCAAACTGGCGACGGTCGGCGTACCGCTGGTTTTCAAGGAGATGATCGACGCCCTGAGCAGCACGCAGCAGGCGCTGAGCTTGCCAGCACTGCTACTCCTGCTCTACGGGGCGCTGCGCTTCTCCAGCGCGCTGTTCACCGAACTGCGCGAGATCCTCTTCGCCCGCGTCACCCAGCGTGCCGTGCGCCGGATTGCCCTCGATGTCTTTCGCCACCTGCACGAACTGTCGCTGCGCTTCCATCTGCATCGTGAGACCGGTGGCGTTTCGCGGGACATCGAACGTGGCAGCCGCGCGATCGCCAATCTGATCAGCTACACGCTTTATTCGATCCTGCCGACGCTGATCGAAATCGGCCTCGTCCTGGCGATCCTCTTTGCTCGCTACGACAGCGTCTTCGTCCTCATCGCGCTGGCGTCGCTGGCGACCTACATCGTGTTCACCGTCAAGGTCAGCGACTGGCGAATCAGCATCCGCCGCAAGGTCAACGAGACCGATTCGGCGGCCAACACACGCGCCATCGACAGCCTGATCAACTACGAAACGGTGAAGTATTTCAACAACGAGGACTACGAGGCCAGGCGCTACGATCAGCGCATGGCCGAGTGGGAAGACGCGGCGACGAAAAGCCGGATCTCGCTGTCGTGGCTCAATCTCGGCCAGCAACTGAGTATCGCGCTGGGCGTCACGGCGATGATGTGGCGCGCCGCAAGTGGCGTCGTCGACGGCACGATGACCATCGGCGACCTGGTGCTGGTCAACGCTTTCCTGATTCAGCTCTACATGCCGCTCAACTTCCTCGGCGTGGTGTACCGCGAAATCCGCCAGGCGCTGACCGACATCGAGCGCATGTTCGACCTCCTGGCCGTCAACCGCGAAGTTGCCGACGCACCGAACGCCGTTGAACTCGCCGCAGGACCGGTGTACATCCGCTTTGCCGGGGTAGATTTTTCCTACGAAAAGAAGCGCCAGATCCTGCACGAGGTCGACTTCAGCGTTCCGGCCGGCGGCAGCGTCGCCATCGTCGGCGAGTCCGGGTCGGGGAAGTCGACGCTGGCACGCCTGCTCTACCGCTTCTACGACATCGACAGCGGCCATATCCTGGTCAACGGCAGCGACCTTCGCCAATTGACGCAGGCGAGCCTGCGGGCCGCGATCGGCATCGTTCCGCAGGACACCGTGCTGTTCAACGACAGCATCTTCTACAACATTCAGTACGGTCGCCCCGACGCCAGCCGCGAAGAGGTGCTGGCGGCGGCGGCAGCCGCGCAGCTTACACGCTTCATCGAACTGCTTCCCGATGGCTATGAAACGCGGGTTGGCGAACGTGGCCTGAAACTCTCGGGCGGCGAAAAGCAGCGCGTGGCGATCGCCCGCGCGCTGTTGAAAAACCCGCCGCTGCTGATTTTCGACGAAGCCACGTCGGCGCTCGACTCGAAAACCGAAAAAGCGATCCAGGGCAGCCTCGACAACGCGGCGCGCGGCCGTACGACGCTGGTCATCGCGCACCGCCTGTCGACGATCATGAACGCCGACCAGATTCTGGTGATGGACGCCGGCCGCATCGTCGAACGCGGCTCGCACCAGCAGCTACTCGAGGCCGCCGGGCTCTACGCGCAGATGTGGCTGCTGCAGCAGCAGGAAGACGCTCTCGGCGATAGCCCGACCGCCGACGCCAGCTGAGCAGCGCCGAGGATCGGCGGGCCAGGCAAGCGCGAAAACGCCATCACCGCCTCGGCAAACTCGCTGTCACGCGAAGCGTGCCGACAGCCCGCCATCGACCAGCAACTCGGTGGCGGTAATGTACTTGGCCTCGTCGGAGGCCAGGAACAGCGCCGCGTAGGCGGTATCCCAGGCGTCGCCCATGTGCCCCATCGGGCACTGCGCGTCGCGCGTGCGGATCAGGTTGGCGATATCGCCCTCGTCGCCATAAACACGCGTCAGTGCGGCATGCACCAATGGCGTATTCATCAGCCCGGGCAGGACGCAGTTGGCGCGGATGCCGTCGGGCGCGTGCCGGATGGCCATGGTCCGCGTCATCGCCACCATCGCCCCTTTGCTCGCCGCATAGAAGCCATAGTTGACGCCGGCCCAGCCGCGTACGGCGACCGAGGCGTTGTTAACGATTGCCCCGGCGTGCTGGCGGATCATCACCGGCAAGACGTGATGACACGTCAGGTAGGCGCTCTTGACGTTGACCGACATCAGACGATCCCAGGTCGCCTCGTCGAGTTCTGCCGGGCCACCAACGATCGCGATGCCGACGTTGTTGACCAGGATGTCGATGCGTCCGTAGGTGTCGAGCGTGGTCGCGACCAGCCGCTCGACGTCGGCGGCCAGCGTCACGTCGGCGACGACGGCAATGCTGTGACCGCCTTCGTCGCTGATCACTTGTTGCGTCGCCGCCGCCGCCGCGCCGTCGATATCGGCGCCGACCACCTGCGCGCCCTCGCGCGCGAAGAGCACCGACATCGCCTTGCCGTTGCCCCAGCCCGGCCCAACCGAACCGCTGCCGGTGACGATGGCCACCTTGTCCTGCAAGCGTCCGCCCATCTTCAATCCTCCCCGATTACCTTCCAGTGACGTCGCAGCTCGCTCTTGAGCACCTTGCCGTAGTTGTTCTTGGGCAGCGCCGCGACAAAAATATAGTCCTCCGGGCGCTTGAAGCGCGCAATCGATTCCAGGCACAGTTGATCGAGCTCGGCGTTTGCCGCCAGCATCGCCGGCCGGCAGACGACGAAAGCGACGACGTCCTCGCCCCACTCGGCACTCGGCCGACCGACCACCGAAACCTCGGCGACCGCGGCGTGCCGCAGCAGAACTTCCTCAACCTCGCGCGGATAAATGTTGGCGCCGCCGCTGATGATCACGTCCTTGGAGCGGTCCTTCAGAGTCAGGAAGCCATCGTCATCGAGAACGCCGACGTCGCCGGTATGCAGCCAGCCGTCGCGCAGCGTCGCCGCGGTCGCCTCGGCGTCGCGCCAATAACCCAGCATCACCGTTTCGCCGCGCACCAGGACCTCGCCAGCGCTGCCGACGGGCAGCGGCTGGCCGTCGGCCGCAGCGACCATGACCTCGACGACGCTGTGCGCGACGCCGACCGACAGCAGCCGTTGGCGATAGCGCGGGTGTGCGCGATCGGCGAGGTGCTGCCGCGCCAGCGCGGTGATCGTCATCGGGCTCTCGCCCTGGCCGTAGATTTGCACCAGCCGGTCACCGAGAACCGCGAGCGCGCGCCGAATGTCCTCGAGATACATCGGGCCACCGCCGTAGACGAGGGTCTTGATGCCACTGCAATCGACGCCGTGTTCGGCAACGTGCTCGACCAGCCGGTGCACCATCGTCGGCGCGGCGAACAGCGAGACCTGGCGGTAGTGCCGCGACAGCGCCATGATCTCGGCGACGTCGAAACCGCCCGACTCGGGAACGACGTGGCGAGCGCCGACCAGCACATGCGCAAAGTTGTACATGCCGGCGCCGTGCGACATCGGCGCCGCATAGACGATGCTGTCGGCGCCAGTGGCCTGGTCGACGTCGGTGAAATAACAGAGCGTCATCGCCAGCAGGTTGCGCTGCGAGAGCATCACGCCCTTCGGCCGCCCGGTCGTCCCGGAAGTGTAGAACAGCCACGCCAGGTCGTCGGGCGCCCGCGCGACGACGTCGATCGGGGCGACGCTGGCGAGCTGCCGGTACGCCGGCTCGTCGACGGAAACGACACGCAGGCCTGGCGTACTGTCGCTCCACATCGGCGCCGCTGCGCTTCGGTCGCCAGCGACGAAGAGCAGCGACGCGGCCGAACTCTCGAGAATGAACGCAACTTCGCGCGGATGCAGTTTGTTGTTGATCGGCACCGCCACCAGGCCAGCGTGCCAGATGCCGTAGAGCAGCTCGAGGTACTCCGGGCAATTGGCCATGAACAGCGCCACCCGATCGCCGGGCTGCAGACCGCAGCCACCGACAGCGCTGCGCAACGCGCCGGCGATCGCCGCGACGCGGTGGAATAGTTCGCCGTACGAGTAGACCTCGCGCGCGCCGAGCGCGACCGCGGCGCGCCCGGGGAAAACCCGGGCGCTGCGGGCAAGGAGCTGCGCCAGGTTCATCGTGGCGAGGCGCGTTTCACGAATTGCACGAATTGCACGAATTGCATGAATTGCACGAATTGCATGAATTGCGGCAGGCGCACGGCGCCGCTGCCGGTCGGCAAAGCGATCCGCACGGCAAGCCGCGCTACTCAGCCGCGATCGGCGAGCAGAAAGTCCTGCACAGCGCGGACCTGCGGCTCGTCAAGGAACATCGGCGCGTGCCCGACCGCCGGCACTTCGACGAGCTTCGCCTGCGGTCCGCGGGTCGTCATCTCGACGGCCGTGTCGTGCAGCAGAATGTCCGATTGTGCGCCGCGCAGAACCATCGTCGGGCAGCGGATGGCGTCGTACATCGGCCACAGGCTGATCTCCTTGGCGTCGAGGAAAGCCTTCTGGTACGGCAGCGCGATCTGGCGGTCGTAGTTCATCTCGAAGCCGCCATCAACCTTCGCGCGCGTGCCGACGACGGTCATGAACCGCCACTGCATGTCGGTCAGCGCTCCGAAAGGCGCACAGACCGTCCGCACGTAGGCTTCGGCCTCGTCGAGATTGGCGAAATCCGGCGCCTTGCCGAGGTATTCGCCAATCCTTTGCAGGGCATCCAGAGCGATCAGCGGCCCAACGTCGTTGAGCACCATACGGCTGATCGGCGAACCGGGCAGGCTGGCCAGGAACATGCCGATCAGGCCGCCCATCGACGTTCCCAGCCAGTGCACCGACTCGACACCGAGGCGCGCGATCAGCGTGACAATGTCGTTGGCGTAGGTCGGCAAGGCGTAGTCGTCGGGAAAATACAAGCGATCGCTCAGGCCACGGCCGACGATGTCCGGACAGATCACGCGGTAATCGCTGGCCAGCGCGTTGGCCAGGACGTCGAAGTCGCGGCCGTTACGCGTCAGGCCGTGCACGCAGACCAGGACGCGGCTATTGGCCGGGTCGCCCCATTCGCTGTAGGCCATCCGGTGTAGACCATGCGGACCGAGACAGCGAACGCTTTTCTCGCGCATCTCGTGCAGACGCGCGCCGCCCGCTTGCCCGGGCCGCGACGTCACCACCAGTTCGTCGAATTGCTTGAGTATTGCCATGATTGAGCCCCGATTTCGTTCAGTTTGTGGATCGAAAACACGCCGGGGCAAACCACTGGCCAGCACCAACAAGCAGCCGAGTCTGGCTGTCGCCTCTTGCGGAGTAGCACGCGGTACGTACCATGACGGTCGCGGTAGGTGCATGCTCCCGCGGCGACTGGCGTTTGCCCCCTTGGCCACCAGAGACCGCCGCGGCACCGCCCCAACGCCCACTACGGGCCGGGGAGATCCCTACTCCTGTGCGGATTCACGCCTCTGAAAGGCGCGGCCGGGCTGGCAGCGGGGCTTCGACGGTACCTTGGGGAGTATCCCCGCAAGCGGCAAGCGAAGTCAATCCCGGTCGCGAATGGCTCAGGGTGGATTTGTCCTCTCAGGCAACGCACGGGCAATCAAGCAGTTAGTTCTTCCCCCTGGACATCTGCGCCGGAAGTCCGTATAAATGGCGCATGGAAAGCGTTCTTGGTGCATTGCGTGTTCGCTTGGTGGGCAAGAGCGAAGAGGCTCGCTATCGGGAGTTGATGGCAGAGCATCACTACCTGGGCGACCTTGCGAAGATCGGGCACACGCTTTGGTACGTGGCCACCTACGGCGAAAAGTGGACGGCCCTGCTGAGTTTCTCTGCGGCGGCCTGGAAATGCGGCGTTCGTGACCGCTGGATCGGCTGGGACTATCGGCATCAGTACGATCGCTTGGGCCTGGTCGCCAACAACAGTCGCTTTCTGATCCTTCCCGATTGGCATTACCCCAATCTCGGCTCCAAGGTGCTCTCGCTGTGCGAGCGACGGGTCGCCGAGGATTGGCAGGCGCATTTCGGGAAGCCGCTGTTACTGCTGGAGACCTTTGTGGACCCCTCGCGCTTCCAGGGGACCGTCTATCGCGCCGCGAACTGGACGCCTCTGGGGCTGACGCAAGGCTTTCGCCGCACCCGAGAAGGCTACAGCGCCCACCCGACGTCGCCCAAAGTTGTCTTTGTTCGCCCCTTGCAGGCGGACGCTCGCGGCCAACTTTCCCGCTCGATACTCAACCCCCGCTATCGCACAGGAGCGCCCAGGATGATGCTCACCGCCGAACAGATGCGCACGCTTCCCGATTTCTTTACCGGCATCGCCGACCCGCGGCGCGCGCAAGGACAGATTTCCTGATCCCGGCCGGGAATGTAGGTAGAATTCCGGAATTGCACGTGGCACTTTATTTTGACGGCCATGATTTTCTTATGGCATAAACCAAGCTTCGCTAGGAGTGCAAGGAGGAGCAGACGTTGAGGCAATCGTGGCTTCCAGGGTTTCCGGATGGTGCGCAGAAAGTGGGAGAAGGGTTGGCGATTCTGGAGAAGGATGGCCAAGCGATCTACTTTGTTGGGGGAGACAATTACTTCTCGCACCCCGTAGGAGACGACGCTGGCCGCAGGTTCGCTCTGACCAGCCTGATGGAGAACGGGCACGTCAAGGCGGTCGAACTGGAAAGGCCACCGCTGTGCATCCCGCACCGCACGCTGATGAACTGGGTGGGACAAAGCCGCAAAGCCGGGCCATCGTCTTTCTTTCGACCGGCGGCGGCGAGCCGGCCGCGGATCATGACGCCGGACAAGAGTGCCGAATGCGCGCGGCTGTTGAGCGAGGGAAAGCGTCCTGCCGAAGTGGCACGGCAGGTGGGCGTCCAGGAGTCGACGCTGCGCAAGGCGATCCGGCGCCAGGGCGTGCCGCAGTTGGCCGCCTTGCCGCAAGAGGCAGGGGAATTGGAAGCGGCGAGCACCAAGAGTGAGCGCAGCCGGGCGGATGCGGAAGCCGCCGCGGGGATGGGCACCGCCTGCACGCGCGCCGACGAGCGGATCCAAACGGCGCTGGGATTGGCGACCGGTGCGACGACGCGCTTCGAAGCGAGCCACGATGTGGCGATGGGGGGGCTGTTGGCCGGCTTGCCGGCCTTGTGCGCGAACGGGCTACTGACCGGCCTGGATCGCCATCTCAAGCTGCCCCGGGGATTCTACAGCGCCTTGCACATCCTTCTCGTCCTCGGCTTCATGGCCCTGGGGCGAATCAAGCGGCCGGAACATCTGCGACAAACCTCGCCCGGAGAACTCGGCAAAGTCATCGGCCTGGACCGGGTACCGGAAGTCCGCACCCTGCGGGAAAAGGTCCATCTGCTGGCCAAGACGGGTGACCCGGCAGCCTGGATGCGGGATCTCGCGAAGCTCTGGATGGAAAGCGAGCCAGAAGAAGCGGGTTACCTGTATGTCGATGGTCATGTTCGGGTGTATCACGGCGAGCAGGCCAGGCTGTCGAAGCGCTACGTCTCGCGCGAACGCCTGTGCCTGCGGGGCACCACCGACTACTGGGTTAACGATGCCCTGGGTCGCCCGTTCTTTGTGGTTTCGCAGCCGCTCAATGACGGACTCGCCGAGACCCTGCTCAAGGACATCGTCCCCCAACTGCTGGAGATTGTCCCGGGACAGCCGACGCCGGCCGAACTGGACGCCGACCCGACCCTGCACCGGTTTGTCATGGTCTTCGATCGGGAAGGGGCCACCCAGAGTCTCCTCGGCAGACTCTGGAAACAGCGCATCGGCGCACTGACCTACCGCAAGAACGTCAAGGACCTCTGGTCCGAAGAGGTGTTTCAGGAACAGGAAGTCCATCTGCCGGCAGGCGGCAGCACCGGGATGAAACTCGCCATGCGCGAAACCCGACTCGGCACAGGCGATGGCAGCCTGGCCGTGAGCGAAGTTCGTCGGCTGACCCAGACGGGACATCAAACAGCCGTGATCACGACCGCCCGGCAACTCGGAAACACCACCATCGCTGGGCGGATGTTCGCCCGTTGGTGCCAGGAAAACTACTTCGCGTACATGATGGAACATTATGATATTGATGGGCTTATCGAGTACGGAGACGAATCTCTTCCCGGCACTCACCAGGTCGTTAACCCCCGCTGGCGGGAACTCGACAAGGCCGTCAGGCAAACCCGCCAGAGCGAAAGAAAACTGCAGGCCGCAATCGCCAGGACGGCCTTGAACGACGGCGGCGAAATCCAGAAAAACGCCGAGTCTGTCGAAGCACTGCAGGCCGTTCAGGAGGAGCTCAAGCGACTTTGCGCGGCGCGCAAGGCAAGCCCCCGAAAGGTGACGATCGACAGTCTGCCCGAGGCCGAGCGACCGACCCAACTGCCGCCGCTGAACAAGATGCTCTGCGATACCGTGAAAATGGTCGCCTACCGGGCCGAGACCGCCATGGTGGCGCTATTGCGCCGCCACTTGAAGAAGGAGGACGACGCACGTGCGCTCATTCGCGAATTGTTCGTTTCTTCCGCTGACATCGAACCGAACGCGCTAGCCAACACCCTGACCATCAAAATTCACCGGATGGCCAGCCCAGCTCATGATCGCGCTATCGCCGCGCTCCTCGAGAAACTCACCCTGCAAGATTTTCCGCATCCGGAAACCGGGGCAAGAATGACCTTCACTCTTGTCTGAAGTGCCAACCCGGTTTCCTCCGAGATCAGGAAATCTGAAGGAAGACGCCATCCCCTGCCGGCCGTGCTGGCCATCGCCACGGCGGCGGCGTTGTGCGGAATGCAGGGCTACAAAGCCATCGCCGGGTGGGCCAAAGACCTCACACCGAAAGCACGCGAGCGTTTCCGCTGTCGTCGCGAGAAGGGCGTTTACCGCGTACCCAGCGAGTTCATCATTCGTGACGTCCTGATCCGCGTCGATCCCACGGCACTCGACCAAGCGTGTCAGCAGTGGAACAAGGCCTATGCTCAAGACGACCCCAGTCTGGCGGTCGACGGCAAGACCATGCGCAATGCCCATGACGAGCACGGTCAGCAAACGCACATCATGAGTGTGGTCGGGCATCAGACCGGCGTGTGCCACACCCAAAAAAAGTCGGCACCTTGCCCGTAAATGGCGGGGACGAGCTCAAGCAGACCAATGAAATCGGGATGTTCATACCCCTGCTCGATGCGATCGATATTCAGGGCAAGGACATCACCGCCGACGCGCTACTGACACAGCGCAAGCTGGCGACCTACCTGGTGGAGCGCAAGGCGCACTATCACTTCACGGTCAAAGGCAATCAGCCAACACTGCAAGCCGATATCGCGCTCCTCTTCCAGGATCGGAAGGGGGCAGACTTCATGGCGGTTTCGCCACCTGACCATGGTCGGATCGAGACTCGGCGTATTTGGTGCAGCAATGCCCTCAACGCCTATCTCGACTTCCCGCATGTCGGCCAGGTGTTCTTGATCGAGCGCGAAGTGCTGCACAAGAAGAGCGGCAAGCGGACGCACGAAATCGCTCTCGGGATCACCAGTCGCCCTCCAGAACAGGCCAGCCCACAGCAAATCCTCGCCATCAATCGCGGCCATTGGTCGATAGAGAACCGCTGTCACTACGTCATCGACTGGAACTACGACGAGGACCGTAGCCGTATTCGGACTGGTTACGGACCCGAGAACATGTCACGCCTGCGCCGCTTTGCCGTCGGAATCCTGCACCACTTCTCCGACGGCAAAACCAGCATTTCCGAAAAAATGCGCCACCTCAACCGCAACATCCGATTGGTCTTCGACTACCTGCGCATGACCAAAAATTCTACAGGCCACGTATCACCTTGATCCCGGCACGAGAACAAATTTACCGTGGCGAATGGCTATTCGTGAATGGCGAATGGACGAATTTCCGGTAGGCAGCACGCGAAGTCCAGGCCGCCAATCGTGTTGCGTCCGCAGGAGCTGGCGGTGCTGCTTGCACACCGAGCTGCAGTACAAGGCCATCTAAACGTTGTGCGCCGCCGGTGCGTGGACTGCCGCGTCGCTGGGCTCCTCGCAGTGACGGCGCTGGCGGCCGCGTCGCCGTCATGGCGAGCGCAGCGAAGCAATCCAGGGAATGACAAGGCTCTCGAAGGAGGCTATCGCCATGCTTTCCGCTGCGCTTCTGGCTTGTCTCCAGTGGGGCTGCGGAAGCCGCGAAGCGCGTTGCACGCTCTTTTTGCAGCGACCGACAGCAAGCGGGCTGATCGCGGCTGCGATCAAGCGCTACTCAAGGAGACGCCTTCTTTTGCACCGTTTCAGGAGCCGTTTGGCCCGAAGATGTCGTCGAGGCTTGCCGCGTCAAATACTTGATCGAGCCAAAGGTCGACCTGTTGTAAGTATTCGGTGAACCCGTAGCCCCGGTTTTTTTGGTGGGCGAGCTTCCGTCAGCGATTGGCGGGCAGCCCGGAGATCTGAACTGGACACAGCAGCGGAAATCCGGCACCATGCGGCGCATGGGCACGGCTACGGACATTATCTGCGGAGGATCGGCGGCAAGTCACCGCCAAGTGGCGCCGTTCGCCGAGGTGTTGGTGACGTTGACCAAGGAGCAGGAAATCAAGCTCCGTTGGGAGGCCAACTTCTGGCGCAGCCAACATCGGCAAGCGCTGGTCCGTTTGGCGGAATCGGAGGCCGCTCATCGGGTGGAAATGGCGCGTGCGGCGGAGCAAGCGGCGGCGCGTGAGGCGGCCTTGCGTAGCGAGCTCGAGCAGGCCCAGGGCCGGATCCGCGATCTGCAAAAACGCCTGTTTGGTCGCAAGTCAGAACGCTCTTCGGGAGCCGAGAAGAACCCGGCAGCAGACCAGAAGTCGTCGCGGGGTCGAGGTCATCAACCGGGAGCAACGGGTCACGGGCGGAATCCGGAAAGCCACTTGCCGACGCAGATCGAGGTCATCGACATCGACTGCCCGCATTGCCCGGACTGTGGTCTGAGCTACGTCGACTTTCCCGGCACAGAAGACAGTGAAGTTCTCGAGATCGAGGTCAAAGCCTACCGCCGGAAGATCTGCCGGCGGCGCTACCGGCGGACCTGTCAGTGCCCGGGCGCCCGCGGCATTCTGACCGCGCCACCGCCGGCACGATTGATCCCGCGTGGAAAGTACGGCGTGTCGATTTGGGTGCACTTGCTGCTGTCGAAGTTCTTGTACGGTCAGCCGACGCATCGGCTTCTACGAGACTGGTCCGACCACCAACTGAGGCTTTCGGCAGGAACGGTGGCCGGCGGACTTCGTGCCTTGGCGCCGCTGTTCGAGCCGCTTGAAGAAGCACTGCTTGGCCGACTGCGTCGCGAGAAACAGTGGCACGCGGACGAGACTCGCTGGCGGGTTTTTGCCGAGACCGAAGGGAAGGTCGGACATCGCTGGTATTTCTGGGTGTTCCACGGCCCATCGGTCATCCACTTCGTGCTCGACCCGAGCCGCTCGGCGGCGGTGCCGATCCGGGAGCTCTCCGGTAGCGCCGGAGGAGTCATCATCTGTGATCGCTATTCGGCCTACAAGAAGCTCGCGCGAGTCCTTGACCACTTCATTCTGGCTTTCTGCTGGGCACATCAGCGGCGTGATTTCCTGGAACTGGCCAACGCCCATCCGGAGCTCGCGGACTGGGCACTGGCCTGGGTCGAGCAGATCGCTCAGCTCTACCACTTGAATGGACGGCGCCTGGAAGTCCGTAGCGACCCAGTACAGTGGGCCGAACGCGACCGCGCCTTGCGGCAGGCGATCACGCAAATGGCCAGTCAACGGGAAAGCGAACTGGCGAACCCGGCGCTCAAAATGCCGGCGAGCAAGGTGCTGCGAAGCATGCGCAAACATTGGTCCGGCCTGACCGTCTTTGTCGACCGCCCCGAGGTGGCGATGGACAATAATGCCGCCGAGCGCGCACAGCGCACGCCGGTGGTCGCACGCAAGAACTTCTATGGGTCGGGCAGTCTCTGGTCCGGCGCACTCGCCGCGACGATGTTCAGCTTGCTGCTGACGCTGCGCTTGTGGGGAATCAACCCGCGCATCTGGCTGACGGCTTATCTGGAAGCCTGCGCCGCCAACGGCAACCAGCCACCAGCGGACTTGAGCGCCTTTCTGCCCTGGGCGATGGCGACCGATCGTCTGGCCCAGATGCGTGCCATCCCGGTCAATCAGACACCTTCCATCGATAGCTCGTGAAGCCTTATTGCGGGCGCCACTTTACCGCCGACGAACTGCAGACGATCCGCGGCCTGATCGAGGCCCCTCCCGGCGCCAGCCGCGCACAACTCTCGCGTCAGGTGTGCGAGCTCTTCGACTGGCGCAAGCCCAATGGTGAGCTGAAGGATATGACCTGCCGGGTGGCCATGCTGCGCATGCAAGCCGACGGCCTGCTCACCCTGCCGGCTGCACGACGGACCGCTCCTCGCCAACCCGAGTATCGGCCCACGCACGCCACCGATCCACAACCCTTGCTCACTCAGCCGGTGCATGAACTGCCGCCTCTCTCGGTGCGACAGGTCGTCGGTTCGGCGAACTCGCGTCTGTGGAACGAGTACATCGCTCGTTACCACTATCTCGGCCACACGCCCATGGCCGGCAGTCAGAGCCGATACTTCGTCTTCGCCGGCGAGACACTCGTCGCCTTGCTCAGCTTCGCCGCCAGCGCCTGGAAACTCGCCGCGCGCGAGCAATTCATCGGTTGGCACGATGAGCAGCGACAAAGGAACCTGCAACTGGTGGTGAACAATGCCCGCTTTCTGATCCTGCCCTGGATCCAGTGCAAGGGCCTGGCCTCCAAGATCCTCTCGCTCATGCAGCGGCAACTGCCCAAGGACTGGCTGGCGCGCTACGGTTACCGCCCCGTGCTGCTCGAAACCTTCGTCGAGACCCCCCGCCATCGCGGCACCTGCTACCAGGCCGCCAACTGGATCAAGGTCGGCCAAACCGCCGGCCGAGGCAAGAAGTGCCCCACCAGCAAGCCCATCCTCCCGATCAAGGATATCTGGCTCTATCCCCTTCACAGAGCCTTCCGATCAATCCTCTGCCGCTAACCGGCCTCGCCAACGGCGCTGGCTCACTACGGGTTGGCCGAATACTTACGACCTGTTCAAGGGACGCCGCAGAGATCATTGCCAGAACCGGCGACGGTACGGTACCAAAACGCCTCTGGAGGAGCTTCTGCAAGGCCAGCGCTTCACCCTCGGCTTTTCCCTCGGCTTTTCCTTCGGCCTTGTAGGCGTGCGCCCATTGTTCGAGTCGTTCGGCCAACATGACATTCAGCTCCTGTAAATCGTCGATCTGAGGCAACACGATACGATATTCCGCCTTGCGCATCAATGTGGCCCGAATCCAGAGGGCAAACATCCGACGCAGGTCGGGCCGGTCGACCAGCCACTCGTCGAGCAGACCGAGCAGGACGCCGATGGCGGCCGGCGACGGCGGGTGTTCGATGCGGAAGACGGCCGCGACCAGGTTATTGAGCGAGGCCAGTTCGTCGTCGGTATAGGCGTTTTCGTCGATCAGCAGGTACTTCAAGCGGGGCTTGAACTGATCGACCAGCCCCGGAACCGGCGGAATCAATTCAAAAACGTCGTTTGACGCCGTCCAGCGCTGGCTGCCGTTGTAGAGAACAATCGGCAGGACCGGCGGCAGGCGACCGTCGGCGAGAACCTCGCCCCGCTTGATAAGGTCCTGATAGAGCAGCCCGACATAGACCATCATGCGCAGCGCCATGTAGCGGTCGACGCTGCTCTGGAATTCGAGCAGCAGATAAAGGTCAGATTTCCTGATCCCGGCCGGGAATGTAGATAGAATTCCGGAATTGCACGTGGCACTTTATTTTGACGGCCATGATTTTCTTATGGCATAAACCAAGCTTCGCTAGGAGTGCAAGGAGGAGCAGACGTTGAGGCAATCGTGGCTTCCAGGGTTTCCGGATGGTGCGCAGAAAGTGGGAGAAGGGTTGGCGATTCTGGAGAAGGATGGCCAAGCGATCTACTTTGTTGGGGGAGACAATTACTTCTCGCACCCCGTAGGAGACGACGCTGGCCGCAGGTTCGCTCTGACCAGCCTGATGGAGAACGGGCACGTCAAGGCGGTCGAACTGGAAAGGCCACCGCTGTGCATCCCGCACCGCACGCTGATGAACTGGGTGGGACAAAGCCGCAAAGCCGGGCCATCGTCTTTCTTTCGACCGGCGGCGGCGAGCCGGCCGCGGATCATGACGCCGGACAAGAGTGCCGAATGCGCGCGGCTGTTGAGCGAGGGAAAGCGTCCTGCCGAAGTGGCACGGCAGGTGGGCGTCCAGGAGTCGACGCTGCGCAAGGCGATCCGGCGCCAGGGCGTGCCGCAGTTGGCCGCCTTGCCGCAAGAGGCAGGGGAGTTGGAAGCGGCGAGCACCAAGAGTGAGCGCAGCCGGGCGGATGCGGAAGCCGCCGCGGGGATGGGCACCGCCTGCACGCGCGCCGACGAGCGGATCCAAACGGCGCTGGGATTGGCGACCGGTGCGACGACGCGCTTCGAAGCGAGCCACGATGTGGCGATGGGGGGGCTGTTGGCCGGCTTGCCGGCCTTGTGCGCGAACGGGCTACTGACCGGCCTGGATCGCCATCTCAAGCTGCCCCGGGGATTCTACAGCGCCTTGCACATCCTTCTCGTCCTCGGCTTCATGGCCCTGGGGCGAATCAAGCGGCCGGAACATCTGCGACAAACCTCGCCCGGAGAACTCGGCAAAGTCATCGGCCTGGACCGGGTACCGGAAGTCCGCACCCTGCGGGAAAAGGTCCATCTGCTGGCCAAGACGGGTGACCCGGCAGCCTGGATGCGGGATCTCGCGAAGCTCTGGATGGAAAGCGAGCCAGAAGAAGCGGGTTACCTGTATGTCGATGGTCATGTTCGGGTGTATCACGGCGAGCAGGCCAGGCTGTCGAAGCGCTACGTCTCGCGCGAACGCCTGTGCCTGCGGGGCACCACCGACTACTGGGTTAACGATGCCCTGGGTCGCCCGTTCTTTGTGGTTTCGCAGCCGCTCAATGACGGACTCGCCGAGACCCTGCTCAAGGACATCGTCCCCCAACTGCTGGAGATTGTCCCGGGACAGCCGACGCCGGCCGAACTGGACGCCGACCCGACCCTGCACCGGTTTGTCATGGTCTTCGATCGGGAAGGGGCCACCCAGAGTCTCCTCGGCAGACTCTGGAAACAGCGCATCGGCGCACTGACCTACCGCAAGAACGTCAAGGACCTCTGGTCCGAAGAGGTGTTTCAGGAACAGGAAGTCCATCTGCCGGCAGGCGGCAGCACCGGGATGAAACTCGCCATGCGCGAAACCCGACTCGGCACAGGCGATGGCAGCCTGGCCGTGAGCGAAGTTCGTCGGCTGACCCAGACGGGACATCAAACAGCCGTGATCACGACCGCCCGGCAACTCGGAAACACCACCATCGCTGGGCGGATGTTCGCCCGTTGGTGCCAGGAAAACTACTTCGCGTACATGATGGAACATTATGATATTGATGGGCTTATCGAGTACGGAGACGACTCTCTTCCCGGCACTCACCAGGTCGTTAACCCCCGCTGGCGGGAACTCGACAAGGCCGTCAGGCAAACCCGCCAGAGCGAAAGAAAACTGCAGGCCGCAATCGCCAGGACGGCCTTGAACGACGGCGGCGAAATCCAGAAAAACGCCGAGTCTGTCGAAGCACTGCAGGCCGTTCAGGAGGAGCTCAAGCGACTTTGCGCGGCGCGCAAGGCAAGCCCCCGAAAGGTGACGATCGACAGTCTGCCCGAGGCCGAGCGACCGACCCAACTGCCGCCGCTGAACAAGATGCTCTGCGATACCGTGAAAATGGTCGCCTACCGGGCCGAGACCGCCATGGTGGCGCTATTGCGCCGCCACTTGAAGAAGGAGGACGACGCACGTGCGCTCATTCGCGAATTGTTCGTTTCTTCCGCTGACATCGAACCGAACGCGCTAGCCAACACCCTGACCATCAAAATTCACCGGATGGCCAGCCCAGCTCATGATCGCGCTATCGCCGCGCTCCTCGAGGAACTCACCCTGCAAGATTTTCCGCATCCGGAAACCGGGGCAAGAATGACCTTCACTCTTGTCTGAAGTGCCAACCCGGTTTCCTCCGAGATCAGGAAATCTGAAGGTAGACCCAGTCGCCACCGACCCTGACCCGCCAGACGATATCGTCGGCGCGGTAGCGAAAGTCTTCGCTGACATAGCTGCCGGGAACCCGCTCGAGGGTGCTGTAGTCCAGGCTGTGCAGCCACTGATCGGGAATAAAGCCGATGATCAGGTCGCGCACCAGCTCCGGGGTGGAGAAGAGAAATTTGTAGCCGCTGTCGTGATCGTTGCGCATGGGCGGATGCCATCAGGCGCGTTTGCGGCCGGTGATCATCGCGCGGACGAGGTTCTCGCGGTGTAGGAGACTTTCCCAGAGCACGCCGAGCAGGTGTCCGGCGATCAGCAACAGCGTGCAGTTGGTCGCCGCTTCGTGCGTTTCCCTGATGGCATCGATGCTCGCGCCGCCGCTCGCCGCCAGCAGCCCGGCCAGCGGCCCCAGTCCCTGGTCGGCACCGTAAAGCGCCAGGCCCGAAACGATGGTCGCCGTCAGGCTGAGCAGCAGGACGACGATCATCGCGCCGCCGGCGGGATTGTGTCCGAGGTAACGTGGCGCGCGCAGCGTCAGCACGCCCTTGAGATAAGCGAGAGTCGTGCTCGGGCGCCGGACAAAGTCGCTGAAGCGGGCATGGCGCGGGCCCACGAAGCCCCACATCAGGCGAAGCAGCAATAGCCCGGCAATCAGATAGCCGGCCCAGACGTGCACGCTCTGGATGAACTCACCGCTGAGACGGTCCTGGAGCGCTTCGAAGGCATCGCCTTCCGAGAAATACGCAGCGCTGAAAGCAGCCAGCAGCGTCCAGTGGAACAGGCGGAGCAGCGGGTCCCAGACCTGGACCTGTTGCGAATCGATCGAACGCATGTGCAAAGCCTCCATCGTAGCAGCCGGCGTGCCGCCGGCGGCTACGTCAATTGATCGCGAAGCCGATGGCGGCGCGCTTACTTGCCTTCTTCGGAGACCAGAGCGCCGCTCTTGATTTCGTAGTGCAGCTCCCACTTCTTGCCATCGGCGCCTTTGATCTTCACTTCCCAGGTTTTCTTGCCCTTCTTGGTGTCCTGGTAGACTTTACTGACTTCGCCGGGGTGCGCCTTCAAGGCCATCGCGACGGCCTGGTCCCTGGTGACCTCTGCCGCTGGCGCGGCCGCCGCAGCGGTCATCGGGGCGCCTGCCACGGCCGCGCCTGCGCTATCGGCGGCGACCGCAGGAACGGCCAGAGTGAGGGTGATCGCCAACAGGGTGGCGGCGGAAAACGCAGCTTGCTTGTTCATTCGAATGGTCTCTCGTCAAGAATTGCGGAATAAGGAAGGCGTTGGTTATCCCGGAAGTTCGGCTTTCGTCGCCGGCGCCAACGCTGGCTCGACCCGCGAGCACAGAGCCACTATAGCGGCGCATCCTTAAGGCAATCTTAGCGGCGACTCCGGATCAAGCCCAGTGGACGTCAGCCAGCCGACCGATTGAAGCCGCGCGCTGCAGCGTCGCGCGCCTGGCTGGCGGTCAGTAAGGCGGCACCAGCAGCGCCTCGATCTCGGCGATGGCTTGTTCCGACAGGGCTCCGGCCGTCGCTTTCAGCAGCAAGGTATTGACCAGGGACTCGTAGCGCGCCTGCGCCAAATCGCGCTCGGCCACAAACATCCGCCGTTCGGCGTCGAGGACGTCGGTTGTCGTCCGAATACCAGCCGCCATGCCGCGCTTGGTCCCGGTGACGGCCACCTGGCTGGCAGAGACTGCCTTGTTGTACGCGGCAACCCGGCTAATCGCGGTCTCGACGGCGAGAAACTGGCGCTCGACCTCAACCAGAACCTCGTTGACGGCAACCTCCAACTCGGCCTGCGCGCGACCACGGTTGGCGACTGCCTGCTCGGTGAGCGCGTTCACCCGACCGCCGGCGAACAGCGGCACGTTGAGCTGCACGCCGTAAGTCCTGATCGAGCTCTTCTGGTTGAGCGTCGAAATCGTCTCGTTTTCGGCTTTCATGGCGCGCGCCACAAAGTCCAGTTGCGGCAGGTGACCCGCACGATTGCGGTCGACTTCCAGGCTGGACAGCTCGAGCACCTTGCGCCTGGAGCGAATCTCGGGACTATTGTCCTGGGCCAGCGCAGTCCATTCGTCAAGGCCGCGCGGCTCGACGCCGGTGGGGATGAAATCCTTGCGCAACACCCACAGGTCGCGCATCGGTTTGCCGGTGAGGCCTTCGAGGACGCGCTTCGTTACGGCAACGCGGTCGAGCGCCTCGGCACGACCGGCACGGGCGAACTGCAGCCTCGATTCGGCCTCGGCGATCTCGGTCACCGTTCCCTCGCCACCGCGCAGCAGGCGCTGCGCGAGTTCACGCTGCGCGCCGTAGGCGGCAATTTCGGCGTCGGTCAGGGTCAGCTTTTCCTGCGCCAGCAAGACCTCGAAATAGGCGCTGGCCAGCTTGCTGGCGAACTCCGCCTCTTTGCGGTCAAAAACGGCATCGCTGTACGCGGCCTGGACGCCACCCTGCTGGTAGCGCACGTAGCTGTCGTAGTTGAACAAGGGCTGCCGTAGCACAATCGCCGCCTGCTTGTCGTTGTAGTCGAGCGACTGCGTCACATCGACCACCGTAGACTCGCGGTCACCGGCGTTCTTGGCATAGGAACCGGTAATCGAAAGCGTCGGCAACAGGCCGGCACGACCGATGTCGACCGCATACTGGCCGGCATCTCGTTCGTAGCGAGCGGCCCTGAAAGCGGGGTCGTTTTGCCGCGCCGCGCGATAGGCGTCGAGCAGACCGGCGGCGAACACCGCCGACGAAGACGACAGCAGCGCGCAACACGCCAGCCTGGCAAAGCAATTTCGCACGCTCACTCCTCGGTCAACGCCGAGTTGAAGCGATCGTGCAGCGGCTTGAACAGATAGTTCAGCATCGTCCGTTCGCCGGTCCTGATGAATACTTCGGCAGGCATGCCGGCCTTGATCTCGTGCAACTTCAGCTTCTTCATGCCCTCGGCGGTGACCACCACCTGGCCGCGGTAGAACGGCGGCACGCGGCCTTGCGGATCGACCGTGGCGTCGGCGGCGACCTGGATGAACTCGCCGGGAATCTGCGGCGTCGTCTTCTGGTTGAACGCCGGAAAGGTGATTTCGGCCGGCAGACCCAGCCGGACCTTGTCGATCAAGGTGGTGGCGATCTGGACGTCGATGCGCAGCGGCTCGTTCTTCGGCACCACGTCCATCAGCGGCGTCCCCTGCGCCAGCACGCCGCCAACGGTGTGCACGGTCAATCCGACGATAATTCCCTCGGACGGCGCGCGCACGTCGGTATTGGCGAGTTCGAAGGCCAGCCCCTTGATGCGACTGTCGAGACTACTGGCCTCCTTCTGCACTTCGACGAGCGCGTTCTCGACTTCCTTGTGGTAGTCCTGCTGGCGCGCGATGATGCGCATCCTGGTTTCGCCGATTCCCTGCTGCGCACGCCCGAGATTGCCGAGATCCTCGGAAATCGCACCGCTGAGTTGCGCCAGCAGGCGCTCTTGCTCGGACAGGCGATTGCGTGCCAGATAGCCCTCGGCGGCCAGTTCCCGCAGCCCTTTGAGCTCTTCCTTGAGCAGCGCCGACTGTTCTTCCTTGGCGCGACGGGCCGCATCCAGGCCCTTGGCGTACGACTGCAAGCCCGCCAGGGTGCTTTTCAAGGCGCCCAGCTCAGCCTGCAAGCCGGCTTGCCGTGACCGCAACAACTGGCTCTGGACGGCCATCGCGCTGGCCGCTCGTGGATCGTCCTTTTCTTTCAACAGCTCGTCGGGAAAGGCGATCTCCGACAGCCCCTGGACGTCGGCCAGCAGGCGCGCCTCGGCGGCTTTGACAACCAGCCATTGGCTGTACGCCACCTCGTACTGCGAGCGCGCGGTCGTCGGGTCGAGCCGCACCAGCACGTCGCCGCGACGAACCTCGTCGCCATCCTTGACCAGGATCGCTTCGACCATCCCCGGGCTGAGGTTCTGTACGGTCTTGCGATTGCCGGTGACGACCACTTGGCCGCTGCTCGGCACGCCCTGGTCGAGCGGCGCCAGGGCGGCCCAGAGCATGAAGCCGCCAAAACCGACGGCGAGCACCAGCCAGCCGATGCGCGAGGCGCGAGCATGGTTGATATCGAGCGTCGCCGCCGCTTCGCCGTCCTGGCCGCTGCCGATCGGGTTGACGTCGGTGACCTCACTGTCGACCGTACGCCGGCGTTGAAAAACGTTGTTTGCCATTATCGAGTCTCGCCAATCATGCGCCGACAACCGGCACCGATGGCAGAGCACCAGTCGCTGCCATACGCTGAGCCGAGCCGTTCGCCGCCTGCGCGCGTCCGGCACCGGCGGCGTTCGTCGCGTTCTGCGGGCGCATCGCCTCGAGCACCTGGTCGCGCGGACAGTGTACCTTCACTGTCCCCTCGTTCATCACCAGAATGCTGTCGGCGACGGCCAGCGTCGTCATCCGGTGGGTAACGATGACGACGGTCCGCTTTTTCGCCTTCAGGCGCCGGATGGTCTCGGCGAGCGCCGCCTCGCCGAGGTCGTCAAGGTTGGAGTTTGGTTCGTCGAGAACAATCAGCGCCGGATCGCCATAGAGCGCGCGCGCCAGAGCAATGCGCTGCTTCTGGCCACCCGAGAGCGCACTGCCGGCGTCGCCCAGAGGCGTGTCGTAGCCATTCGGCAGCAGCAGAATCAGCTCGTGCACACCCGCCGCCTGCGCCGCGGCGAGGACTTGGTCGGCGTCGACCTTGCCGAAACGGGCAATATTCTCGGCGACGCTGCCGTCAAACAACTCGATGTCCTGTGGCAGATAACCCAGATACGGACCGAGCTCGTCCTTGTTCCACTTGAAGATCTCCGAGCCGTCGAGGCGTACCGAACCGGCCAGTGCTGGCCAGATCCCGACCAGCAAACGCGCCAGCGTCGACTTGCCGGACGCGCTGGGGCCAATGATCGCTACCACCTCACCGGCCTTGAGCTTGAAATTGACGTTCCTGAGGATCAGCAACTTGCTTCCCGGTGCGGCGGTGGCGGCATTCTCGACGAGCACGTCGCCGAGCGGCCTGGGCAAGGGCATCCCGACCACGCGTGCCGGAAAGACGCGCAGCAGTTCGCTCAGCCGCTGATACGCGGCACGCGCCGAAACGAGTTGCTTCCAGTTACCGATCAGCGCCTCGACCGGCGCCAGCGCCCGCCCGACCAGAATCGAGCCGGCAATCATCATGCCCGCCGTCATCTCGCCCGCGATGGTCAACCAGGCACCGTAGCCAAGCGCCAGCGACTGCAGCGAGATGCGTGCAAAACGGGTCATGGCGTTGAGCATGCCGGCGCGATCGCTGGCCAGCGCCTGCTGCACCAGGAACTTCTGATGCAAACTGAACCAACGGCCACGAATCGCCGGCAGCATGCCCATCGCTTCGATCACTTCGGCATTGCGCAGATGGCTGTTGGCTTGCGCGTTGGCAGCGATACCGAGTTTCTGGGCCTCAGCGAGCGGCGCTGCCGAAACGCGTTCGTTGATGATCGCCAGGGTCACCAGCAACAGCACTCCGATCAGCGCGAAAACTCCGAGATGCGCGTGCAGCATGAAGATGACCAGCACGTAGATCGGCATCCACGGTGCGTCGGCCAGAGCAACCACGCCGGCGCCGGTCAGCGTCTGCCGCATCGACGCCAGATCGTGCAGAGCCTGCGCCGGGTTCTGGCCGGCGTGACGCAGGTTACGTTCGAAAGTCGCGTCGAAGACGCGGCTGTTGATGTCGAGATCGAGACGCGCGCCGATACGCACCAGGACCATAGCTCTGATCCACTCGAGCAAAGACATCAGCGCCAGCAAGCCAACGGCGATCAGCGTCAACATCATCAGCGTCGTCTCATTGCGACTGCCGAGCGCGCGATCGTAGAGCTGCAACATGTAGATTGACGGCGTCAGCATCAGCAGATTGGTAAATAAGCTGAAAGCGCCGACGGTGATGAACGCTCGCCGAAAAGACAGAAGCGCCCGCGCCAGTTCGGGGCGCTGCAAGTGATCAGTCATCCACGCTGTTCCTGCCAAGTCACGATGTCATCCATACTGGAACGGAATACCTGCCTTGCCGCCGGGCCCGGCAAATTGCCACGCCGCCCGCGCCACGCTGACGGCATCGACGAATAGAAGAGTTCGCGATAATGACATAAGCCGTGTGGATGAGCCAGTTCAACAACGCAGCGATCAGGGTGGATTTGTCCTCTCAGGCAACGCACGGGCAATCAAGCAGTTAGTTCTTCCCCCTGGACATCTGCGCCGGAAGTCCGTATAAATGGCGCATGGAAAGCGTTCTTGGTGCATTGCGTGTTCGCTTGGTGGGCAAGAGCGAAGAGGCTCGCTATCGGGAGTTGATGGCAGAGCATCACTACCTGGGCGACCTGGCGAAGATCGGGCACACGCTTTGGTACGTGGCCACCTACGGCGAAAAGTGGACGGCCCTGCTGAGTTTCTCTGCGGCGGCCTGGAAATGCGGCGTTCGTGACCGCTGGATCGGCTGGGACTATCGGCATCAGTACGATCGCTTGGGCCTGGTCGCCAACAACAGTCGCTTTCTGATCCTTCCCGATTGGCATTACCCCAATCTCGGCTCCAAGGTGCTCTCGCTGTGCGAGCGACGGGTCGCCGAGGATTGGCAGGCGCATTTCGGGAAGCCGCTGTTACTGCTGGAGACCTTTGTGGACCCCTCGCGCTTCCAGGGGACCGTCTATCGCGCCGCGAACTGGACGCCTCTGGGGCTGACGCAAGGCTTTCGCCGCACCCGAGAAGGCTACAGCGCCCACCCGACGTCGCCCAAAGTTGTCTTTGTTCGCCCCTTGCAGGCGGACGCTCGCGGCCAACTTTCCCGCTCGATACTCAACCCCCGCTATCGCACAGGAGCGCCCAGGATGATGCTCACCGCCGAACAGATGCGCACGCTTCCCGATTTCTTTGCCGGCATCGCCGACCCGCGGCGCGCGCAAGGAAGGCGTCACCCCCTTCCTGCCGTTCTGGCCATCGCCACGGCGGCGGTCTTGTGCGGAATGCGGGGCTACAAAGCCATCGCCGGGTGGGCCAAAGACCTCACACCGAAAGCACGCGAGCGTTTCCGCTGTCGTCGCGAGAAGGGCGTTTACCGCGTACCCAGCGAGTTCATCATTCGTGACGTCCTGATCCGTGTCGATCCCATGGCGCTCGATCAAGCGTGTCAGCAGTGGAACAAGGCCTATGCTCAAGACGACCCCAGTCTGGCGGTCGACGGCAAGACCATGCGCAATGCCCATGACGAGCACGGTCAGCAAGCACACATCATGAGCGTGGTCGGGCATCAGACCGGCGTGTGTCACACCCAAAAAAAGTCGGCACCTTGCCCGTAAATGGCGGGGACGAGCTCAAGCAGACCAATGAAATCGGGATGTTCATACCCCTGCTCGATGCGATCGATATTCAGGGCAAGGACATCACCGCCGACGCGCTACTGACACAGCGCAAGCTGGCGACCTACCTGGTGGAGCGCAAGGCGCACTATCACTTCACGGTCAAAGGCAATCAGCCAACACTGCAAGCCGATATCGCGCTCCTCTTCCAGGATCGGAAGGGGGCAGACTTCGTGGCGGTTTCGCCACCTGACCATGGTCGGATCGAGACTCGGCGTATTTGGTGCAGCAATGCCCTCAACGCCTATCTCGACTTCCCGTATGTCGGCCAGGTGTTCTTGATCGAGCGCGAAGTGCTGCACAAGAAGAGCGGCAAGCGGACGCACGAAATCGCTCTCGGGATCACCAGTCGCCCTCCAGAACAGGCCAGCCCACAGCAAATCCTCGCCATCAATCGCGGCCATTGGTCGATAGAGAACCGCTGTCACTACGTCATCGACTGGAACTACGACGAGGACCGTAGCCGTATTCGGACTGGTTACGGACCCGAGAACATGTCACGCCTGCGCCGCTTTGCCGTCGGAATCCTGCACCACTTCTCCGACGGCAAAACCAGCATTTCCGAAAAAATGCGCCACCTCAACCGCAACATCCGATTGGTCTTCGACTACCTGCGCATGACCAAAAATTCTACAGGCCACGTATCACCTTGATCCCGGCACGAGAACAAATTTACCGTGAGGCAGCGATTTCCGGCAGCTGAAATTCTTGCCGACCGCTGCGCGCGAATCTAGCGCATTCGGAGCGGCACTGAAGAGTGGGCCACCAACAGGCGCGCCTGCGCCGGAAGGCTTGAAGGAGCGCATTCCAGACCTGGCTACGCGCCCCTCCGGGAACGACAAGTCGCGTTGCGGCACGCCTGCGCCACGCAAGGGACTACCGGCGGCTAGCCAGCACCAATCTGCGATAACGTCAGTAAAGGCGCGGCGAGCACGAGCGCGCTGCACAGCACGATGAAAGCCCACCACAAGGCGGTGGGTCGAAGCACCGCGAAGGCGAGCAGGGTGGCGAGGCCGAGCGCCACATGCACACGGAAATTCCGTTCCTCGGTCCACGCCAAGCCGATGCCGACGAGAGCATTGCGTAGTTTCTTTGCGAAGGACTGGTTTTTCATGGTCCTGGCCCTTGCTGGCCACACAGCCATGCGAGGTCGCTGTGGTCGCCCGGGTCAAGCAGCCACAACTGCCCACGCAGGGTGGATTTGTCCTCTCAGGCAACGCACGGGCAATCAAGCAGTTAGTTCTTCCCCCTGGACATCTGCGCCGGAAGTCCGTATAAATGGCGCATGGAAAGCGTTCTTGGTGCATTGCGTGTTCGCTTGGTGGGCAAGAGCGAAGAGGCTCGCTATCGGGAGTTGATGGCAGAGCATCACTACCTGGGCGACCTGGCGAAGATCGGGCACACGCTTTGGTACGTGGCCACCTACGGCGAAAAGTGGACGGCCCTGCTGAGTTTCTCTGCGGCGGCCTGGAAATGCGGCGTTCGTGACCGCTGGATCGGCTGGGACTATCGGCATCAGTACGATCGCTTGGGCCTGGTCGCCAACAACAGTCGCTTTCTGATCCTTCCCGATTGGCATTACCCCAATCTCGGCTCCAAGGTGCTCTCGCTGTGCGAGCGACGGGTCGCCGAGGATTGGCAGGCGCATTTCGGGAAGCCGCTGTTACTGCTGGAGACCTTTGTGGACCCCTCGCGCTTCCAGGGGACCGTCTATCGCGCCGCGAACTGGACGCCTCTGGGGCTGACGCAAGGCTTTCGCCGCACCCGAGAAGGCTACAGCGCCCACCCGACGTCGCCCAAAGTTGTCTTTGTTCGCCCCTTGCAGGCGGACGCTCGCGGCCAACTTTCCCGCTCGATACTCAACCCCCGCTATCGCACAGGAGCGCCCAGGATGATGCTCACCGCCGAACAGATGCGCACGCTTCCCGATTTCTTTGCCGGCATCGCCGACCCGCGGCGCGCGCAAGGAAGGCGTCACCCCCTTCCTGCCGTTCTGGCCATCGCCACGGCGGCGGTCTTGTGCGGAATGCGGGGCTACAAAGCCATCGCCGGGTGGGCCAAAGACCTCACACCGAAAGCACGCGAGCGTTTCCGCTGTCGTCGCGAGAAGGGCGTTTACCGCGTACCCAGCGAGTTCATCATTCGTGACGTCCTGATCCGTGTCGATCCCATGGCGCTCGATCAAGCGTGTCAGCAGTGGAACAAGGCCTATGCTCAAGACGACCCCAGTCTGGCGGTCGACGGCAAGACCATGCGCAATGCCCATGACGAGCACGGTCAGCAAGCACACATCATGAGCGTGGTCGGGCATCAGACCGGCGTGTGTCACACCCAAAAAAAGTCGGCACCTTGCCCGTAAATGGCGGGGACGAGCTCAAGCAGACCAATGAAATCGGGATGTTCATACCCCTGCTCGATGCGATCGATATTCAGGGCAAGGACATCACCGCCGACGCGCTACTGACACAGCGCAAGCTGGCGACCTACCTGGTGGAGCGCAAGGCGCACTATCACTTCACGGTCAAAGGCAATCAGCCAACACTGCAAGCCGATATCGCGCTCCTCTTCCAGGATCGGAAGGGGGCAGACTTCGTGGCGGTTTCGCCACCTGACCATGGTCGGATCGAGACTCGGCGTATTTGGTGCAGCAATGCCCTCAACGCCTATCTCGACTTCCCGTATGTCGGCCAGGTGTTCTTGATCGAGCGCGAAGTGCTGCACAAGAAGAGCGGCAAGCGGACGCACGAAATCGCTCTCGGGATCACCAGTCGCCCTCCAGAACAGGCCAGCCCACAGCAAATCCTCGCCATCAATCGCGGCCATTGGTCGATAGAGAACCGCTGTCACTACGTCATCGACTGGAACTACGACGAGGACCGTAGCCGTATTCGGACTGGTTACGGACCCGAGAACATGTCACGCCTGCGCCGCTTTGCCGTCGGAATCCTGCACCACTTCTCCGACGGCAAAACCAGCATTTCCGAAAAAATGCGCCACCTCAACCGCAACATCCGATTGGTCTTCGACTACCTGCGCATGACCAAAAATTCTACAGGCCACGTATCACCTTGATCCCGGCACGAGAACAAATTTACCGTGACTGCCCACGGGTGAAGAAACGGCCGCCCATCAGGTAGCTGCCGACCATCGGCGCGAGCAATGGTCGCAGGCAAGCGTCTAATCGCTGTCCAGGGCTCTTGAGCGACTCGACGAAACCTTCAGCCGCCGCATCCACGTCAGGCAAAATCGTGTGCAACACGCCCCAGTGAATGCCATCGTATTCGCGCACCACGCCGACGAATAGACGATCCTGGCCGATCCGGTAAGGCGTGGTCCAGACACGAACGGTCGCCACCACTTTCTTCTCTGCCTGTTGAAGCGGCCGTTCGAACGCCAGGTCGTTCATCTGGCCGTTCCAGAAAGCCGGTGCCAGCGGTGCCGTGGTGTAATCCAGGCCTTGCCGGGCGAGACGCAGCATGTTCTGCGCATCGGCTTTGTCGGCGGCCAGCCATCCCGACCGACGCAGGCGGGCGGACAAGGCATCGGCGTTCGCTTCGATGATGGCGAAGCTCAGCGCTTGCTCGGGCCGGCCAAGCATCGTCAGCGTGCTGGCGAGCGCCTGGCTGCGCAACAGCTCGGCGAGCGGGCGATCGAGCTCGATGCTCAACTCGGTCACCTGCGCAACCGCCGGCAGCCTGCGGGTAGACGCATAGGCGAGGCACCCGACAGCGGCGACAAACGCGAGGCCGCGAGCCGCCGTCCTTCGCCACGGGACGCTCGGAGCATGCCAGCTGATGCGGCCGCTGGCAGTCAGGACCTCGCTCAGGCTGATGCCGACAATCAGCCAAAGAGTTCCAATCAGGTAGCCCGCCCAGACATCGCTCAGATAATGCACGCCGAGCACGATGCGGCTCAGGCCGACCAGCACGATCAGGGCACCGGTGGCAAAGAATAGCCTCACCTGTGTCTTCCACGTCGAGCTGCCGCGGATCAAGAGATAGCCCAGGAAACCGTAGACGGCAACGGCTGCGGTGGCGTGCCCACTCGGGAAGGACCAGGACGATTCGAGCAACAGAGCCGCAACCGGCCGAGGTCGCTGAAAGGCCAGTTTGGCCAGCGAGCTGAACGCCGTTGCACCAAGGCTGGACAGCAGCAAGCCCGCGACAGCGTAGTTCAGGTTCGCCAGCCAGAGCACCAGGCAGGCCACCGCGAGTAGGGCTCCGACGACCGCTGGCTCGCCGAGGCTGGTAATCCACAACGCCGGGGAGACGACCGCGGGCGTGCGAAACGCTGCGATCAACTGGGCAGCGGCATGGTCGAGCGCGACGATTGGGTCGGAGTTGACAACGTCCTCGGCAATGCCCGCGAACAAGGCCAGGGCGAAGGCAAATGCCAGTACCAGAAGCGTCAGTGGCAGGCCTTTGAAATGGGCACGATCGACACGCTCGACGAAAAAACGGACGCCATCCGGATGGCGGCGCGCCAGTCGGCGCAGATAGCGATTGCGGGCCAGGCCGGCCTCGATCGAGCGCGCGAGCGAAACCGCCACCTGCAATACCGCTCCGCCATGGCGCACGGCGAAGCGCTGCAAGAGCCACAGCGGCGCCCAGACCAGCAAGACGACGACGAGCGCCATCCCCGCTCGTGACATCCACGCCTGCGCCAAATTGAGCGACTGCCCAAACAAGTAACCGCCACCGACCCACTGCAGGCCCCAGCCGATGGCACCCAGGACATTCCAGAGCATGAACGTGTAGCGCGGCATGCCGACAGTGCCAGCCACGAATGGCGCAATTTCCTTGACGCTCGGGATGAAGCGCCCGAGAAAGACACTCTTTGCGCCATGCCGATCGAAGAAGCTGCGTGCCTTCCCGAAATGATCTGGCGTCAGGAAGCACACGCCATCACGCAGCCACCTGTTGCCATAGCGTTGGCCCAACCAGTAGTTGAAATTGTCGCCAAGGACAGCGCCGGCGACCGCAAACCACAGCAGATCGCCGAAATCGAGATGGCCGCTGGCCGACAGGGCGCCAAGCATGAGCAAGAGAGTCGAACCGGGCAGTAGCAAACCAAGCACGAATGCTGTTTCGAGCAAGGCGGTAAAGAAGGCCAGCCAGTAAGCGAGCAAATGGAAGTGCTCAAGGGACGGCAGGATAGAGGCGAAGAGTCTTTCGATCATTGCCGCACGCTAGGCATTGCGCATTCGCATGGCTGGCTGCCAGGCCAGACCCAGGAGTGCAAGGGCGGAAAACATCGCGCCTGCATAGAAGGTAAATGACGCGCCGAACCGATCCCACAGCAGCCCCGCCAGCACGCTGGCCGGCAGCATCGCCAGTCCGCTTACCAGGCTGAAGAACCCGAACGCCGTGCCGCGCAAGTCGGCCGGAGCGGTGTCGGCAACCATCGTCGCCAGCAAGCCTTGAGTGATGCCCATGTGGATGCCCCAGAGGGCGACACCGGCAAGCACGACAGCCCAGTGGACGCCGCTGGCCAATACCAAGTCGGCGGCGATCAGGACGATCATCCCAAGTGCCAGCAGCTTCTTGTGGCTCAGCCGATCGGAAAGCCTGCCAAACGGGTAGGCCGACGCGGCATAGACGACATTCATCGCCACCATGAGCAACGGCACCAGGGCCAGCGGTATGCCGCTCTGCTGCGCACGTAGAACGAGAAATGCCTCGCTGAAACGAGCCATGGTGAACACGGCGCCGATGCTCACGACCCACCAATACGAAGCACCCAGCCGTTTCAGGTTCTCTCGCCGAATCGGATTGCTGCGCTTCGCCGTCAGTTCAGATTTCCTGATCTCGGAGGAAACCGGGTTGGCACTTCAGACAAGAGTGAAGGTCATTCTTGCCCCGGTTTCCGGATGCGGAAAATCTTGCAGGGTGAGTTCCTCGAGGAGCGCGGCGATAGCGCGATCATGAGCTGGGCTGGCCATCCGGTGAATTTTGATGGTCAGGGTGTTGGCTAGCGCGTTCGGTTCGATGTCAGCGGAAGAAACGAACAATTCGCGAATGAGCGCACGTGCGTCGTCCTCCTTCTTCAAGTGGCGGCGCAATAGCGCCACCATGGCGGTCTCGGCCCGGTAGGCGACCATTTTCACGGTATCGCAGAGCATCTTGTTCAGCGGCGGCAGTTGGGTCGGTCGCTCGGCCTCGGGCAGACTGTCGATCGTCACCTTTCGGGGGCTTGCCTTGCGCGCCGCGCAAAGTCGCTTGAGCTCCTCCTGAACGGCCTGCAGTGCTTCGACAGACTCGGCGTTTTTCTGGATTTCGCCGCCGTCGTTCAAGGCCGTCCTGGCGATTGCGGCCTGCAGTTTTCTTTCGCTCTGGCGGGTTTGCCTGACGGCCTTGTCGAGTTCCCGCCAGCGGGGGTTAACGACCTGGTGAGTGCCGGGAAGAGAGTCGTCTCCGTACTCGATAAGCCCATCAATATCATAATGTTCCATCATGTACGCGAAGTAGTTTTCCTGGCACCAACGGGCGAACATCCGCCCAGCGATGGTGGTGTTTCCGAGTTGCCGGGCGGTCGTGATCACGGCTGTTTGATGTCCCGTCTGGGTCAGCCGACGAACTTCGCTCACGGCCAGGCTGCCATCGCCTGTGCCGAGTCGGGTTTCGCGCATGGCGAGTTTCATCCCGGTGCTGCCGCCTGCCGGCAGATGGACTTCCTGTTCCTGAAACACCTCTTCGGACCAGAGGTCCTTGACGTTCTTGCGGTAGGTCAGTGCGCCGATGCGCTGTTTCCAGAGTCTGCCGAGGAGACTCTGGGTGGCCCCTTCCCGATCGAAGACCATGACAAACCGGTGCAGGGTCGGGTCGGCGTCCAGTTCGGCCGGCGTCGGCTGTCCCGGGACAATCTCCAGCAGTTGGGGGACGATGTCCTTGAGCAGGGTCTCGGCGAGTCCGTCATTGAGCGGCTGCGAAACCACAAAGAACGGGCGACCCAGGGCATCGTTAACCCAGTAGTCGGTGGTGCCCCGCAGGCACAGGCGTTCGCGCGAGACGTAGCGCTTCGACAGCCTGGCCTGCTCGCCGTGATACACCCGAACATGACCATCGACATACAGGTAACCCGCTTCTTCTGGCTCGCTTTCCATCCAGAGCTTCGCGAGATCCCGCATCCAGGCTGCCGGGTCACCCGTCTTGGCCAGCAGATGGACCTTTTCCCGCAGGGTGCGGACTTCCGGTACCCGGTCCAGGCCGATGACTTTGCCGAGTTCTCCGGGCGAGGTTTGTCGCAGATGTTCCGGCCGCTTGATTCGCCCCAGGGCCATGAAGCCGAGGACGAGAAGGATGTGCAAGGCGCTGTAGAATCCCCGGGGCAGCTTGAGATGGCGATCCAGGCCGGTCAGTAGCCCGTTCGCGCACAAGGCCGGCAAGCCGGCCAACAGCCCCCCCATCGCCACATCGTGGCTCGCTTCGAAGCGCGTCGTCGCACCGGTCGCCAATCCCAGCGCCGTTTGGATCCGCTCGTCGGCGCGCGTGCAGGCGGTGCCCATCCCCGCGGCGGCTTCCGCATCCGCCCGGCTGCGCTCACTCTTGGTGCTCGCCGCTTCCAACTCCCCTGCCTCTTGCGGCAAGGCGGCCAACTGCGGCACGCCCTGGCGCCGGATCGCCTTGCGCAGCGTCCACTCCTGGACGCCCACCTGCCGTGCCACTTCGGCAGGACGCTTTCCCTCGCTCAACAGCCGCGCGCATTCGGCACTCTTGTCCGGCGTCATGATCCGCGGCCGGCTCGCCGCCGCCGGTCGAAAGAAAGACGATGGCCCGGCTTTGCGGCTTTGTCCCACCCAGTTCATCAGCGTGCGGTGCGGGATGCACAGCGGTGGCCTTTCCAGTTCGACCGCCTTGACGTGCCCGTTCTCCATCAGGCTGGTCAGAGCGAACCTGCGGCCAGCGTCGTCTCCTACGGGGTGCGAGAAGTAATTGTCTCCCCCAACAAAGTAGATCGCTTGGCCATCCTTCTCCAGAATCGCCAACCCTTCTCCCACTTTCTGCGCACCATCCGGAAACCCTGGAAGCCACGATTGCCTCAACGTCTGCTCCTCCTTGCACTCCTAGCGAAGCTTGGTTTATGCCATAAGAAAATCATGGCCGTCAAAATAAAGTGCCACGTGCAATTCCGGAATTCTATCTACATTCCCGGCCGGGATCAGGAAATCTGCAGTTGGTGTTCAGGTTCGCGCAGGCCGAAGAACAGCAGGGCAACCGCCATCAACCCCGGGATCACCGCCACCCAGAACACCGCGCGGAAATCGTTGGCCCAGATCAGCATCAGGCCCACCGCCAGCAGAGGGCCAAGAAATGCGCCCACGGTGTCGAGCGACTGACGCAGGCCGAACGCCGCGCCGCGCAAATGTGCGGGTGCGATATCTGCCACCAAGGCATCGCGCGGTGCCCCACGGATGCCCTTGCCAGCGCGATCGAGCAGACGGGCTGTGAGCACGAGACCGGTCGACGAAGCGATGGCGAACAGCGGCTTGGTCAGCGCTCCAAGCGCGTAGCCAAACACGGCCAGGCCCTTGCGTTGGCCAAGATAGTCGCTCAGTGCGCCCGAGAAGATCTTGACGATCAACGCCGTAGCCTCGGCCAAACCTTCAATCAGGCCAACCACGAAGGCACTCGCCCCCAAGCTTGTGACCATGAACAGCGGCAGCAGGCTGTGGATCATTTCCGAAGAAATGTCCATCAACATGCTGACCAAGCCGAGCACCCATATGCCGGGTGGGATTCGACGTGACGGCGCTTCGGCGATCATTTTTTAACCGCTGAGGCCAGGGTCGCAATGCTCGGCCACGCTGTCCGACCAAGCCCTCGCTTAGCGCTGAGTGATCGTGTCGGCATTTCGCCCCGATCCGCGGAAGGAGACCGTCACGCGCAATCCAGAGGACTGGGCGACGTCCGTGTAGTCCAGCGCGAGCGAAGCTGCGCAGCGATCAGTGATCGCCTTGACAATCGAGAGCCCGAGTCCCGAGCCGGATTCGTCACTTCCCAACACCCGGTGAAACGGCTCGAACACCAGTGCCCGCTCGCTCGGAGCGACCCCGGGCCCGTTGTCGCTGACCTCTATGACAGCCCCCTCTCCTTCGACGGCGCTGGGCAGGTCGAACCGGCCACCCGCTGGCGTGTAGTTGATTGCATCGTCCACGAGATTCCGCACCAAGGTCATCAGGGCATGCAAAAGGGCGAATTCGCGCCCCGACAAAGGCACCGTCTTGCCGTCGACAGCGACTGCTTTTGCCACCGCGAACGATGCGCTACACCTGCAGGCCATCTGTCTTCGGCAAACCACGATCGAGCAGTACGATATCGTGGTGATGAACTATGCGGGCATCAATCGCCACCTGTCCGTCGCGTAGCCAATCGACGGCATGGGCCGCGTCCTGCAGCGCCGCTGCCACGGCTTCGCCCATCATCCGATCGTCTTTGACAAGCAGAAGTCGCATCGCACCCCCTGCGTAAAACGCTTCAGCGCGCACCCGAGCGCCCGGCAAAGACCATCATGCCAGAAGGCCTGCACCCGGGCGACAGACTCCTTCCGAAAATCGTCAACGGTGTGCGTTGAAACCGACGGCGGCGGACGTAACACCCGTGCATCAATGAGCTCGCTGGGCGGGGCGTTGCTTGAACAGCAGGAGCATCGACAAAACGAAGGCGATGAGTACTGCCGATGCGCTATACCGGCTCAGTGCGAGGCCACCGGATGCTAGCGGTTTGTCGAGCAGGTCGCCGACTACCGCGCCAAGCGGCCGGGTCAGGATGAAAGCGGCCCAGAACAGCGCGGTGCGCGAAATTTGCGTCCAGAAGTAAGCGGCGGCCACGCCCCCCAGGAGGGCAGAAAACACCAGCGCGCTGCCGGTATAGCCCAGCCCTGCCGTGCCCGCGGTCCAGTCTCCGAGCGCGGTACCGAGCGTCTGCGAGAACATGATCGTGATCCAGTAGAACATTTCTGCTTTCGGTGAGCTGATAGCCTCGACGGCGACCGAACCCAAGGTCCGGTACCAGAGTGCGAGCGAGGCCATCAGCAGCGCCAACAACAGCGTCGAGCCACCGGCATAACCGATGCCCAGCGAGCGATCGGCGAAATCGGCCAGTGTTGTTCCCACGGTAGTGGTCGCGATGATGGTCGTCCAGTACAGCAGCGGGTGGAAATTCCGGACCTTGATCTGGGCGATCACGGCGGCCAGAAAAATCACCGCGAAAATGACCGTTCCGACCAGATAGCCCAGGTCCATCGACATCGACACCGCGTCGCCGGCCGTTTCGCCGAGAGTGGTCGCGGCGACCTTGATGATCCAGAAAAGCAATGTCACTTCGGGCACTTTGCTCAAAGCGCGTTCAGTTGTTGTTGTCATGCTTGCAAATTCTCCTTGCTGGACGGTTGTCGTGTTGATCAAGCCGGCTCGGCCAGACGACGATCGGTCGCCGCAGGAGGCGCCGAACGGACGGGCCAGAACATCGGCGACCGAGAACGCCGCTACCGCGCGGCAGCTGCGGGCGCGGCGAAAAGCCGAGCGTTCAATCCTTTTCGTCGTGCTCTTCGTCGCGGCCTTCGTGGCCTTCGCGGCGGTCGGCCAGGTCCTCGGCCGACGACAGGATGGTGCCCTTGTCCGCATCGACCTTGACGTCGAAGACCTTGGCACCGGCGACAACCTCGACTTCATAGATCGCGCCCTGTTTGGTGTGCTCGAACTCGGCCTGGCTGGCCTTGCCGTTGTGCTGCTTCTCGGCAATGCTGATTGCCTGAGCGATGGGGATTTTTGCCTGGTTGATCGCCAGGGCGTCGTTTTCACCGGATTTCGCGGCGTAAGCGGCGCCGCCAAGGGTGGCGATTGCCGTGGCGAGGATCGCCAATTTGGTGGTCTTGTTCATGTTCGTACTCCTTTTCGCTGCACGCAGAAAGTTGCGTGATGCAAAGAGTACGCAGCCAGACTTAGCTGGGACTGAGCAAACGCCGCGCCAGAGTCAGACCGACGACGACGGCGAGACGCTCACTGGCGAGTCGGCATGGCGGCCAGGACCGTGTAGCAATGGCGCCCGTTGGCAGCGTCCCGAGCGGTCAGTCGTGCCGGCAATCGTCGGGCGCAACAAGCGAAGAGTCGTGCTCCGACAGCCGCCAGGCTCGCTGGCTTGGTCCGCTGACCGCCGACGCTCGGGCTCAGCTTGGACCGACGTTCGCGGCGCGCGCGCGTAGCTCGTCGAGTTCTTCCAGCATGTCGGCAAACAAGGCCGCCAGCTCCGGCACGGCGTCGAAATCACGCTCCAGTTGGCGCATGCGCCGCACCCGCACGACGCTGGTGCTGGCAAAACACCACACGCCGGCAACGCTCTCGGCGTGCGGAATCAGTCCCTCTTCCAGGCGGCAGCGTAGCCAGTGCGTTTCGACAGGGCACGCAGCGGCAATTTGTTCGAGAGTCAGCCAGCTGTCTTCGATCGGGCTACCGGTCAGGATCTCCTCGTCGCGCATCGCTCATTCCCTCCCCTGCGAACGCGGGTCGAATGCCAGTTCCCGCGCCATGGTTTCATAGAGTTCTCGCGCCCTGGCCGTATCGGCTGGCGGTAGCCGTACCTGGATGTCGAGCAGCAGATCGCCCGGCGAAGCGCCCGGAATTCCCTTGCCGCGAACCCGCAATTGCCGTCCGCTCTGCGTGCCTTCCGGGATGCGTACCTTGACGCCGCCTTGCGGCAGGTCCACCTCGACCGCCGCGCCGAGGGCCGCCTCCCAGGGGGCAACGGGCAGCGTCAGATGCAGGTCGCGCCCGTGTGCACGAAAGCGCTGGTGCGGCCGGAACTGGACCTCCAGCATCAGGTCGCCGGCCGACGCGCCACCGGATCCGGGCGCGCCCTGACCGGCCAGACGGATGATCTGGCCGGCGTGCACACCTTCCGGAATCCTGACGTTCAAGTTGCGGGTCGCCAACGTCACGCGCCCCTGCGCGTCGGTCTTTGGCGCGCGCAAGGAGATTTGCCGGGTCGCACCGCTGAAAGCGTCCTCGATGTCGAGCAGCACCTTGGCGTGATGATCCTCGCCACGCGCCTGGAATTGCGTCCGCTGCCCGCCCCCGAAACCGCGCGCACCGCCGCCCGTGCGACCGAACATTTCCGCGAAGAAGTCCGAGAAATCGGCGCCTTCGCCGGGCGCCGCGCCGCGGCCCGAAAACTCGAAACCGGCGTCCCAGTCAGGCGGCGGGCGGAACTCCTGCCCAGGCCGGTAGCCGCGCCCCAACTGATCGTAGGCGGCGCGCTTTTCCACGTCCGAGAGTACGGCGTTGGCCTCGTTGACGTTCTTCATCTGCGCTTCCGCGTCGGCTTCCTTGGAAACGTCCGGGTGATACTTGCGCGCCAGCTTCCTGTAGGCCTTCTTGATTTCGTCGGCCGTGGCGTCGCGCGCGACGCCCAGCGTCTGATAGTAGTCCTTGAATTCCATGATCGATCCCCGCTCCATCCTTGCAATCGGCGAACCATAGCAAATGGTGGCGACGGCGTCCGATATCAAGATATTGAAGTCGCGCAAAAAATCCCCAATTTGTCAGGGAAGCGCCAATCCTGGCGCCCTGAGCCAAGCGCATGGAGGATTCAACATGATGTACCGCTCTCTCTTTCCCCGCGACGTGTTAGCCGAGCTGGATCGGCTGCAGCGTGAAATGCAGCAGGGTTTCCGCGTGTCCCCGAGCATTCGCGGTGTTGCCCGCGGCGGCTTCCCGGCGATGAACGTCGGTGGCACCGCCAGCTCCGTCGAGGTCTATGCCTTCGCGCCGGGAATCGACCCGGCGACGCTAGACGTGCAGATCGAAAAAGGCGTGCTCACCGTCGCCGGCGAGCGCCAGCTGGAACAACCCGGCGAAAAGGCAAGCGTCCATATCGACGAGCGCTTTGCCGGCCGTTTCCGCCGCGTCGTCACGCTACCCGACGACATCGATCCGAGCGCCGTCGAAGCCCGGTATCGCGATGGCGTACTGCGCATCAGCATCGGCCGCAAGGCAGACACTCAAGCACGCCGCATCACCATTCAGTAAGGAGGATCGAAAATGTCTGAAACCAACACTGTCAGCAAAGCCGACAGCCGCGACGACGCGGCGCTGCTGCCGCCGGTCGACGTCATCGAGGATGCTTCGGGAATCACGCTCTTTGCCGACCTGGCGGGCGTGCCGAAGGACAAGCTGCAGCTGCACGTCGAAGGCGACACCTTGACCATCGAAGGCGAGGTCGACCTGGAAATTCCCGAAGGCATGGAGAGCAGCCACGTCGAAGTCGGCCGGCCGCGTTACCGGCGGGTGTTCACGCTGTCCAGGGAACTCGACGCGAGCAAGGTCGCTGCCGAGTTCAAGCACGGGGTCTTGAAGCTCGTGATCCCCAAGGCCGAGCACGCGCAAGCGCGCAAGGTGCAGGTCAAGGTGCTGTAAGCCACAAGGGCGGGGGGTACGCCCCCTGCCCTGCCGGCCATCCTGGCGGCAACGACACGACCCGCCGCGAGCCGCCACAGCGGGCAATCGGCGAGCGCTGCCGGTAGCGTTCCCGCCGCGCTGCCGCTCAGCAGAAGCGCAGGCGTCACCGCATTCCTGGCGACGATATCGATAATTTTTCCAGCTGAGCCGCTGGCAAAACGCGCACTGATCAGGCAGCGCCAGAAGGTGATTCAGACGAACTGCCAGGTCCGCTGACACCGAAGCTGGAGAAGCTGCAAGGGCGGAACCAGCTGGGGCAGCATCAGCTCGTCATTGCGAACGAAGTGAAGCAATCCAGGGGTTCGCAACGGCCGCGCCAGCGCCGTCGTCGGAGGCGACCACTGGACTGCCGCGTCGCTACGCTCCTCGCAGTGACGGGGATCGACGGGGCTCAACGGGACTCGACGGTATGTGGGGAAGCGTTGGCCAGGCGGGTTTAGCGAACGCGGCGAAGTCAATCGACGGCGTCGGGTCATCGTGGCGAACGGCGCGAAGCGCTCCAGGCGGGCCGCCGCATCAGCTCGTCATTGCGAACGGAGTGAAGCAATCCAGGGGTTCGCAACGGCCGAGCCAGCGCGGTCGTCGGAGGCCACTACTGGACTGCCGCGTCGCTACGCTCCTCGCAGTGACGGGGCTCGACGGTGCTCAACGGGGCTCAACGGTATGTGGCGAAGCGTTGGCCAGGCGGGTTTTGCGAAATCTCGACCTTGGCGGTGGAAATTTCCATCCGGGAGATGGAAGCTTCCACCGTCGACATGGAAACGTCTATCGCTGGGATAGATCGTTCCATATTTTTCATCGATCGCTCTATCGCCGAGATGAACCGTTGCATCTTTTTCATCGATTTTTCTATCGCCGAGATGGATCGCTCCATCTTTTTCATCGATCGTTCTATCGCCGAGATGGACTGTTCCATCTTTTTCATGGATCGTTCTATCGCTGGGACGGATCGTTCCATCTTTTTCATGGAACGATCCATCGTCGGCATGGCGTCTTGTATCTCCGGCATCGATTGATCCGTCCACCGCATTGGCCATACGCTCCGGTGTTTCCCCGGCGCCCGCGGGGATAGGCCCACCAGGCAGGCTGGCGAGCGCGTCGAGCTCGTGCTGGATTGGCACTGGCTCAGGGGGGTGGGTCATGAGAATCGGTGTCGGGCGCTATAGGCTCTCAGAATCAGCTTGCGAAAAAGCAAGGTTGCCGCCGACGCGAAGTCGCCGGAAACTGGCGGTGGCGGCTCCATGATGCTGCAATTCCCTGGCGATCCGCCTGGCCGGCGCGTCAATCCGAGGGTGGCGCTGGATTGCCGCATCGGCTTTGCCTCCTCGCAATGACGGCGTCGGTGCATGCCGCGAGTCCGCCGTGGCGCCCGGCAAGCCTCGCCTGCGCGTCGCCGAGTTGCGCCGCCGACGCTTCAGCCTGGCGCTTCAGCGCCTGCCAGGCCGCCGGCGAACTTTCACCATCGGCCCGTCCGGAGAGGAATCGGGCCGGATCGCCACAGGTGAATCGCTGCAGGGATCGCCCATTGTGTAGGCACACTCAGCCGGACCTGCCGCTGCCAGAGGATCCGGGTGCTATCCACAGGCCTGTCCCACGATCTTTCCACAGCTCTTGGGGATGATCTTGCTATCCACAGCTTGTGCACAAGCTGTGGATAACCGAGGTGCTGTAAGCCCTGCCAGCAATCAAGCGCCAGCGGCAGCGATACGACGCGCCGCGACCCGCCACCGCCTGCCGTCGGCGAGCGCTGCCCGCTGCATTCCCGCCACCGCTGCCCGTCGCGCTGCAGTTGCCGCCCACCACCAGCGCGGGCGCCACCGCATTCCTGGCGAAGATGTCGATAATTTTTACAGCGGCCGCGGCCGTGCCCCATCAAAAACAGGCTAAACATTTGTTTTTGAGTGCATAAGACGTTGCGGCCCGCTTTTTGCTCTGAAGGCTTACCGCCAACGCGTAAAAGGTCGCACTGAAATGGAAACCGATCGCGCATTCGCCACCCGTATGGTGGAGCAGGTTCAGCATATCGAGCACTATCGCCAGGAAGTCCTGCGCGTCGAAGGTCGGGAACTCGACGGCGATAGCGCCGCGCTCGAGTGGATCACGCGTTTCGCCGCGCACTTCCCATCAATCGAGTGCTACCACAGCCATTGAGCTTCGCCGCTTGCCGACGCCGCTCAACGGTGGCTCAGCTCTCGTCTCCTGCTCATCCCGGCGGCACGCGCCAGCAGCGAGGCGAGATGTCGTCGAGCGTGTAGCGTTTGCCACACGAAACCGTACATTCGTCGGCAAGAGAAACAAAGCTGACCATTTTTCAAGGGCTTAGATCCTGGCACTGACCTTGCTTAACTGTCTGCAAGGAGATTGCCATGAAGCAGCCGCCATCGGTCACGATCAACGACACCACCCTGCGCGACGGCGAACAGTCGGCGGGCGTGGCCTTCTCGCTGGCGGAAAAGCTGCAGATTGCTCGCCAGCTGGCGGCGATCGGCGTTCCCGAACTGGAGATCGGCATCCCGGCGATGGGCGAGGAAGAGCGTGACTCGATACGCGCTGTAGCCGCCCTGCGACTGGCGCCACGGCTGATGGTCTGGTCCCGCATGCGCGCCGCCGACATCGCCGCCTGCGCCGATCTGGGCGTCCAGCGGGTCGACATTTCGATACCCGCCTCAGACCAGCACCTGGCCCACAAACTCCGCCGCGACCGCGCCTGGCTACGGCGCGAACTGCCCCGCTTCGTGGCTGACGCGCTCAGCCTCGGGCTGGAAGTGTGCATCGGTTGCGAGGACGCCTCGCGGGCCGACCCGGACTTCCTCTGCGCGCTCGCCGAAACGGCCGAACACGCCGGCGCCCGCCGCCTGCGCATCGCCGACACGCTCGGCGTGCTCGAACCCTTTGCCACCTTCGCGCTGGTCAGCGCGCTGCGCCGCAACTGCGGGCTGGAAATCGAAATGCACGCGCACGACGATCTCGGCCTGGCGACGGCCAATACGCTGCTCGCCTGCAGCGCCGGTGCGACGCACGTCAATACGACGGTCAACGGGCTCGGCGAACGCGCCGGCAACGCCGCTCTCGAGGAAGTGGTGATGGGACTCAGAAAGCTCTACGGCATCGAAACGGGCGTCGATCTCAGGGGTTTCCCGGCGCTCTCCAGCCTGGTTGCCAGCGCCTCGGGGCGCGCCGTCGCGTGGCAGAAGAGCGTCGTCGGCGCCGGCGCTTTCACGCACGAGGCGGGTATCCACGTAGACGGTCTGTTGAAGAATCCGGACAACTATCAGGGCTTCGACCCGCAGGAGGTCGGCCAGACGCACCGCATCGTACTCGGCAAGCATTCGGGATCGCGGGCGGTGCTGGCGGTCTATGCCGGCCTTGGCATCAGCCTCGCCGAGGCCGACGCACAGGCGCTGCTGCCACGCATTCGCCACTTCGTCGCGACCAACAAGCAGGCGCCGGAAAGCGCCGACCTACAGCTCCTGCTCGGTTCGACGAGGACTGCCGAGCATGCCTGACGCGCTGAACATGACGATTGCCGACGCGGCCGCACCGGGCCTGTGGACGATTCTCAAGGAAGACCTCGGCTGCGTCTTCCAGCGCGACCCCGCGGCGCGCTCGAAGCTGGAAGTGCTCGCCACCTATCCCGGTGTGCACGCGCTGCTGGCGCACCGGATGTCACACCGTCTGTGGCGATCCGACTGGCGCTTCAGCGCCCGCTTGCTGTCCTTCGTCGGGCGGACGCTGACCAACGTCGATATTCACCCCGGCGCGAGCATTGGCCGCCGCCTGTTCATCGACCACGGCGCCGGGGTGGTGATCGGCGAGACCGCCAGAATCGGTGACGACGTCACGCTCTACCACGGGGTGACGCTCGGCGGCACCTCGTGGAACAAGGGCCGGCGCCACCCGACGCTGGCCAACGGTACGATCGTCGGCGCTGGCGCGAAGATTCTCGGTCCGATATCGATTGGCGAACGTGTCCGCGTCGGCGCCAACTCGGTGGTCGTCAAGAACGTTCCGGCGGACAGCACGGTGGTCGGCGTGCCCGGCCGCGTGGTCGCCACGCGCGGCGGCGGCCAGCACCCCGCGAACGGCATCAACCTCGATCACAACGTGTTGCCCGACCCGGTTGCCAAGTCCATCGCCTGCCTTGTCGAGCGCATCGAAACGCTCGAGCGAGACCTCGCTGAACTGCGCCACGAACCGCCGCCAGCCGAGCGTAGCGGCCAATGTGGCAGCTGTTCGGCAGGCGACCTGTGCTGCGAACACCAATCAACGCACTGAGACGGCCATGGACCTGCTCGACTTCTCCGACTGCACGCTCTATTTCGAAGAGCCGCTGCCCGCTGCCGCCGAAGAGCTGCTGGCCCAGGCGGCGCACGAATACGGGCAGGCCAGCGCCGAAACGGCGCTGCTGCGGGCCTACCTGCTGGCACTCAAGGCGGCGAGCGTGGTCCTGCTGCGCCTCGGGCAGAACGCGGCATCGCGTGCGCGACTGCGCAAGCTTGCCGCGCTCGACCAGCGCGACCAGTTCGGCGCCGCCAGGCTGCTGGCCGTCGCCGACGCCTTCGAGCAAGACCAGGAACCCCAACTCACCCCTGCCGCCGCCTGAGGAGACACCCATGAATGACCCCCTGCCGCTCACCGAAGCGCTGGCCGATCTGAGCTCGGCCGAAGACTTTCTCGACTACCTCGAAATTGCCTACGACCCTGCCGTCGTACAGGTGAACCGCCTGCACATCCTGCAACGTTTTCACGACTATCTGGCCAAGCAAGCCGCCGAACTGCCGGCCAACGACGAAGAACTCCGCGCCGTCTACCGCTTGTGGCTGGCGCGTGCCTATCAGGATTTCGTCGCTTCCGACGCGCTCACCGAGAAGGTCTTTTCGGTCTTTCACCACGTCGCCAGGGCCGATGGCGGAACGAGCTCCTTCGTCCCGCTCGACAAGGTCTTGCAGCCGTGAGAGGTGCGCGCTGGGACTACGGCGAGCCGGTACGCCTGACGCGTAACGTTCGCAATGACGGCACCTATCCGGGCCTGGACTCGGGCGCACCGCTGGTCCGCCGCGGCAGTATTGGCTACGTGGTCGATATCGGCACCTTCCTGCAGGACCAGATCATCTACGCGGTGAACTTTCTCGACCAAGCCAGGACCGTCGGTTGCCGCGAGGAAGAACTGATCGGCGCCGACGAAGCGTGGGCGCCATCGCGCTTCGAGTTTCGCGACCGCGTCTGCGCCGCCAAGAGCCTGGCGATCGGCGGCGTCGTGCTGGTCGCCGCCGGCGCCGTCGGCGAGGTCGTCAAGGTGATCCGCGATGCGCCGGGCGGCGCCGCGTACCAGGTGCACTTCGACGCCCTGGCCGGGCGCGTGCTGCAAATTCCCGAGGATGCGCTACGGCCGGACGAATTATCTCGAGCGGCAAAGGACAATGACGATGCCACACCCCTACCTTGAGCTGAAGCTCTCCTGGGGACTTTTCCAGAAGACCCCGGACGCTCTCTCCGCAGCCGAACAGACGCGTCTGCTGGCGGTCGCCCGAAAACAACAGAGCATCGAGCAACACCTGCTGGCCAGCGTCGAGGCGGCGTCGGTCGTCGTGCCACGCGCGACGCTGGCCACGCGGCTGGCCGAGATCCGCCAGCGCTACCCGAGCGGGCAGGAGCTGGCCGATGAACTGCAGCGCATCGGCCTCGACGAAGCACAACTGGCGACGGCGGTCGAACGCGATCTACTGGTCGAGGCGTTGCTCGACAAGGTCGCGTCGGCGCTTGCCCCGGTCAGCGCGGTCGATGCCGAAATCTTCTACCATCTGCACCCGAAGGCCTTTGAGCGACCGGAAGCACGCCGGCTGCGGCACATCCTGATTACCTTCGACGACGAACGCGAAAAAGCGCTGGCAGAGGAACAGCTCGAAACGCTACGGCTCACCCTGGAACGTGAGACCGCGAGGCAATTCGGCGCCGCGGCGCGACGCCATTCGCATTGCCCCAGCGCAATGGAAGATGGCCAACTGGGAATTATCAAGCGCCAGCAGCTCTACACGGCGCTTGCAGTGCCGGCCTTCGCGCTCGCCGAACGCGAGATCAGCAAGGTCGTCGAATCAGAGATCGGCCTGCACATCCTGCGCTGCGACGAAATCCTCCCGAACGGCACGCCGCCCTTTGCCGAAATCCGCAAGAAAATCATCAACCGACTGACCGAGCAACGCCGTGCCGAAGCACAACGCGCCTGGATCAAATCCTTGCTAGCCGAAGCCGGGCGAAAGCATCTGCCAGGCAACGCGTAGCCGGGCAGGAGCACCACTCATAGCAGGCCGATTCGTCAGCGCCGCGCCATCTGCGGTGGAAAAAACGACGCCACATGGCAGCGCGCGCTCAGGCCGGACGGCGGACCGAGAGCACCTCCCGGCCCGCCGCCTCGCGGTCAGGCATAAGTCGGCGCAAAGGCGCCGTCGACGCTGGCCGCCGGCCCTTTGTCGCACCAGTACGGTGAGAGCTTGCGGAGCTGGGCAATGATCCCCGGGACGACTTCGATCACCCGCTTTACCTCGGCCTCGGTGTTGTAGCGTGACAACGAGAAACGGATGGTGCCGTGCGCCGCCGTGTACGGAATACCCATGGCGCGCATGACGTGCGAGGGCTCGAGCGAGCCCGACGTACAGGCCGAACCCGAACTTCCGGCAATTCCCAGCTTGTTCAACAGCAGGAGAATGCCTTCGCCTTCGACGTACTCGAAGGCAATATTGCTGGTATTGGGCAGGCGCCTGGCGATGTCGCCGGTCGGAAAACAGTGTCCGATCTGGCTGACGATGCCTTTTTCCAGCGTGTCGCGCAGCGACCTGACGGTGGTGTTCTCTTCGTCCATGTGCTCGATGGCCAGCTCGCAGGCCTTGCCGAGGCCAATGATTGACGCCGAGTTCTCGGTCCCGGCGCGACGACCGCGCTCCTGGTGACCGCCGCGTAACAAGGGCCGGAAGCGACAGCCGCGGCGTAGATAAAGCGCGCCGATGCCTTTTGGCGCGTGCAGCTTGTGGCCGGAAAGCGAGAGCATGTCGATGCGGGTGTTCTTGAGATCGACAGGAATCTTGCCCACCGCCTGCACCGCGTCGGTATGAAACATGACTCCCCTGGCGGCTGCCATTTCGGCCATTTCGAGCACTGGAAAGAGCGTCCCGGTTTCGTTGTTGGCCCACATCGCCGAGACGATGGCGACGCGATCGTTCAGCAAGGAGCGATACTCGTCCAGGTCAAGGCGGCCTTTCTTGTCCACCCTGAGCTTGTGCACGATATAGCCTTCCTTCTCGAGCCACTCGCAGAGCGTCAGGACCGCCGGATGCTCAACGGCGGTGGTGATCACCGTGTTGCGCTCAGGCTGTGCCCGCAAGGCGGACAGGATCGCCGTCGCATCCGACTCGGTACCGCAGGAGGTAAAGATGATCTCCGAGTCATGCTCGGCACCGAGCAGCGCCTGCACCTGGCCGCGCGCCTTCTTGAGCGCCTTGCCGACTTCGCTGCCGAAGGCATGAATCGACGAGGCATTGCCGAAATGCTCGGTGAAAAACGGCAGCATCGCTTCGACGACAGCCGGGTCGCAGCGCGTCGTCGCGTTATTGTCCAGATAGATCGCTTCCATGGGTCCAGTCCTTTGGCTTCTGTGTTGATAGCTCGGTTGGCGGTGGGCGGCCGCCGCGATCAAATATCAGGCTTCGACCGGCATGTGCGAAACCGGCAGAACCTTCACCAGTTCGCCCAGCGCCTCGATCATCTTCTGCTGGATGCCACCCAGCGTCGCCACTTCCATCATGCAGCCGGAGCACGCACCCTTGAGCGTGACGTAGATCGTCTTGCCCTGAACGTCGGCCAGTTCGACGTCACCATGATCGCGCTGCAACATTGGCCGGACCGATTCGAGAACCTCCTCGATCTTGCGGATTTTCTGCACCAGCGTGCGTCGCGCGGGTGGCGCGCTGACCGCCGCAGTCGGCGTGCTCACCGCCACGGTCGGCGCGTGGACCAGCACGGTCGACGCGTTCGCCGGGGCAAGCGGCGCCGCGGTGAGAGCGGCAGCGAGCGGCGGCGGCGAGACTTCGCCGGGGCCGGCGCGTTCGGCCTTGATCCCGGCCAGGATCTCCTCGATGCCTTCGTGGCAAGCGGTGCAGCCGCCACCGGCCTTGGTGTAGAAGGTGACTTCCTCGACGGTGTTCAGCTGGTTGGCATTGACCACGTCGGCGATCTTGACGGCATCGACGGCGAAGCACTTGCAGATCAGCGCCCCTTCTTCGTGATCGTCGGACCACTCCTCGCCGCGGTAATTGGCGATCGCCGCCTGCAGCGCCTCGCGGCCCATCACCGAGCAGTGCATCTTCTCCGGAGGCAGGCCATCGAGGTAGTCGGCAATGTTCTGGTTCGACACCTCGAGCGCCTGCGTCAGCGTCATGCCCTTGATAATCTCGGTCAGCGCCGACGACGAAGCAATCGCCGATCCGCAACCGAAGGTCTGAAAATGCGCGTCCTCAATGATCTCGCTCTGCTCATCGACCTTGAGCATCAGGCGCAGCGCGTCGCCGCACTGGATCGAGCCGACATCGCCGATGCCGTTGGCGTCCTTCAGCGGCCCCGAGTTGCGCGGATTGAAGAAGTGCTCGCGAACCTTGTCCGAGTATTCCCACATGCCCGCTACTCCTCACGCCGCGAACGACGAGCCGCAGGAACACTGCGCGCTGGCGTTCGGGTTGTCGAACCTGAAACCGGTATGGGTCAGCGAGTCGATGAAATCGATGGTGACGTTGTCCACCATCGGAAAGGTCAGCGCGTCGACCAGGAGCGTGATGCCCGCCACTTCCATTTGCCAATCGTCGTCGGCCTTCTCGGCCTCCAGCTTCATGCCGTACTGCAATCCAGAGCAGCCGCCGCCGGCGACCGTCAAACGGAGGCCGGCAACCGGCGTCGCGGAACCGCGAATGAAACGCCGAACCGCGTCCAGGGCGGCAGGGGTCAAATTGATCATGTGCGTTCTCCCAGGGTGACTGAGATAGTCACTGCAAGCTCCGTGCCATCCGCTCAGCGCACGACAAGCTCTGAATTCATTGACGTTTCAGGAAGCGGCGCTTTGTCGTCTTTGCGACAGCCAGTAGTCTTCACCACGCGAAGCCGACACGATTGCCGGCGAAGAAGAATTCGGCCGGAGCGCGTCGAGGGAGAGGCCAGTGACGGGCGCCTTGGGAACGCCATTCGCCCCTGGCCATCGCTGGACACGGCATGGGTGACGCGCAGATCGGGCAATTGCGGCAGGCGAGAGAAATCGTCCGGCACGCCAACGATCGGCTGGGTGATGGTGAAGCGAGCGAGCCAGGCAAGGGACGGAGTTCGCAACCGTCGCGCGAATGGCGACAGGCCGGCGTGTGTTGAGTCGAGAACTGGCTTTCAGCTGCCCTCGCTGGTCAAACCGTGCCACATTACTCAGCCGCTAACAGTCATGACATGTGATACCCCAGATCACGAAAGTCATGACCACCCCCCTCTTCTCCGGCCCTTCTCCCGCAGTGGGGAGAAGGGAGATTCGTGAGTCGCATACGCGACTTTCACATTAAAAATTCCTGCTGGCGACAGCGGACACGTCTTGCATCTTGCGGTAAGCTCGCATTCGTCATGAATAATTCTCGGCTGCGGGCTTGGGTGTGAGCTCACACCTTGAAACAACACGACTACAGCAGTGCGCTTTTCGCCGCGTAGCGGCTTCGTCCAACAAGAGCTTCGATTCCAACGCCTTACCCTTTCGATGCTCCAAAGAGCAAGGCGCGGCGCCAGTGCAGGCTTGGGAGTTGTCATGGAAATAAACCGCGGTCTCCTTAAGGAGGCAAGCGAAAACGGCCTGATAAGTGAGCAGCAGGCCGAGCTGCTTTGGCGATTCCTGAGCGACCGCGGAAAGGACACGCCGAGTTTCCGTTTCACACACGTTCTTCACTACCTCGGCGGCTTGCTCGCTATTGGTGCAATGAGCCTGTTCATGACGCTAGGCTGGGAACGATTCGGCGGATGGGGATTGTTCTTCATCGCGCTGGCCTATGCCGGCGCAGGCCTGTGGCTTACGGAGTTTTTCTTGCACCGCAGCCGCTTGCCAATACCCGCTGGCCTTACGGCGACCTTTGTTGTCGTTCTCACACCGATGGCGATCTACGGCTTGCAAGCCGCACTGGGATGGTGGGCCGAAGGGATGGTTTTTCGTGATTACCACCGGCTGATTGACTGGCGGTGGATGTTCATGGAATTCGCCACGCTGGCGACCGGCGCCATCATGCTGTGGCGCTACCGCCTGCCATTCCTGGTCATGCCGATTGCGGTAACGCTCTGGTACATGAGTATGGACTTGACTCCCTTCCTTTTCGGCGACGCCGAATTGACATGGGAGTTACAAAAACTCGTATCGCTGTGGTTCGGTTTGCTCATCGTCCTGCTGGCCTTCTGGGTGGACCTGCGCACCAGGCATGCCAAGGACTATGCATTTTGGCTCTACGTGTTTGGCGTTATGGCCTTCTGGGGTGGTTTGTCGATGATGCGTTCAGACAGTGAGCTCGGCAAATTCCTCTATCTGTGTATCAACCTCACACTGATTGTTGTCGGTGCCATGCTTTCGCGCCGGGTATTCGCCGTGTTCGGCGGTCTTGGCGCGGCGGGCTACCTTGGGCATTTGGCCTACGGCGTATTCAAGGACAGCATGATGTTTCCGTTCGTCCTGACGATCATTGGCCTGGCGGTTATCTATCTCGGAATTGTCTGGCAACGACACGAGGAAATAATCAGCAGCAAGCTCCGGGGATTGCTCCCACTGCCGGTGCGAGAGCTGCTTGAGAGAAGGCATTGATCCCGGCCATCGTGCCACTTATCTACCTCGCTGGCGCCCCGACATTTCAAACACGATCGAAGCGACACCTACTCGGGCACAGGGGAACGCCGAGAAGGTGAACTTCAAGAATGAGATTACGGCGGCTCAAACCTGCGTTAAACGTGTCGATCGATTATTGAAGCGAAGAATCAACGTGATCACTCTCGGCGTCCGCGATCCGGCAGCGCTTGAAGCGGGTGATTTCTCGGCGGCGGGTGAACGATATTCGTCATATGAAATTACATAAACACAAGTCATGCGAGGGAAGTGAAATGAAAAGATATCTAATATCGCTTGTCGCCTTGTTAATGCTCAGCAATGCCAGGAGCCTTGTTGCCGGTCAAACAGAAGTGCTCAAAGAGCTGCCGAAGAACTACACTTTGTCATTCGAGGCCATTGTCTACGTAGAAAATGACGGTCGCTGCAAGGACGAGGAAGAGATCAAAGTCACTGGCGAAAAAAAAAGTGACGGGATTCCCAGAAAATATGAATGCGTCAAACGCCCAAAATGAACCAGGGCACAAGCTCGGGCGAGCGGGAGGCGACCAGCAGCGCGGCGGCGCTCTCGACTTGGGCGTCGAAGGTCCGCGTCCAGCCAACAGGAAAGTCCCTTTCGAGTCGTCGTGCAGAGCTTTACCTAACCGCCCATTCCTGCCAGTCGCGCTATTGCCAAACGACCATTCGCCGCAATATCCCGCGCGCTGCAAGCGGCGGCTCCTGACGTCGCAGCGACCTTGAGCGCGCTGCTTCAGGCTTGCGTTCTTGCGGGGACTTTGATTATTCGTGGCACGCGGTCGGACTGACAAGGACGCAGCGGAGGGTAGAAAGGCGAGTGGCCACCATGACGAAGCGATTGAAGTCAGCTAGCCCGGCCGTCGGCGGCGATCCGCTCGGGCAATCGGGCAGCGCCGACCCGCATGCCTGAGGCCAGCACCTGGGGCGGCGTGTCTACGGCGCTGGCGCTGCTGTCGATCGCGGTCGTCGCCGTGCTCGCCATCAATCACCTGATTCGCCGCAGCCTGGCCGCGCCACGCGTGGTCGAGAGCGGCGTTCCCGACGGCCTGGCGTGGCGCCAGGTGGCGATCGCCAGCGAGCGCGGCAAGACGCTCTTCGGATGGTTCATCCCGGCCGCCGACGGCGCACCGGCACTGGCCATCGTGCATGGCTGGGGCGGCAACGCCGAAATGATGTTGCCGCTGGCCAAACCCCTGCACCGGGCAGGCTACGCGCTGCTCTTCTTCGACGCACGCAGCCACGGCCGCAGCGATGGCGACAGCTTTGCTTCGCTGCCGCGCTTTGCCGAAGATCTGGCGCACGCGGTCGATTGGCTGCGCGCGCAGGCGGAAGTCGATGCCCAGCGAGTCGGGGTCATCGGGCATTCGGTCGGGGCGGCGGCGGCTTTGCTGCTCGCCAGCCAACGGCACGACCTGATCGCCGCCGTGACGCTGGCGGCTTTCGCCGATCCGGCAGCGATCATGCGGCGCTGGCTGCAAGCGCGGCGGATTCCCTATTGGCCGCTGGGGGCCTACATTCTCTACTACGTCCAGCACGTCATCGGCCAGCGTTTCGCGGACATCGCCCCCCGCCAGACGATCCGCGCGGCCAGCTGCCCGGTGCTGCTGGTACACGGCAGCGACGACGAAACGGTACCGGTCAGCGACGCGCAGGAAATCTTTGCCAGGCGCCGTGATGAGCGCGTACGCTTGCTGCTGATCCCTGGCAGCCACGATCAATACGCTGAAATCGAGCGCCACTTCGCATCGGTAATCGACTTTCTCGACGCGGCCACCAGACCACTGGCCGACCGCCACAGCCAGGAACTTTCGCAACGCAGCACAGGAGATGCAAGGTGAAGAAGCGCTACTGGATAATCATCATCGTGCTCTTGCTCGTCGGCCTCGACTGGCTGATCCGCGCGCCCGATTCGCGTTCTCGGCAGCTGACCGCAGTCATTGCGGCGCAGGGCAGCGCGCCGCTGAAGAGCTACCCCTACCAGTTCCGGGTCCTGAAAGTCACTGGCGAAACGGCCTTCATCAGTACGCCGCGCAACGTCCAGGTACCGGCGTTCAAGGCGCTGGCCGTCCTCTATCCGGACATCAATACCAAAGACGCCAACGATCCGGCGTTCATCGCCGCGCAAAAGCTGCTCGGCGAAGTGCAGGCCGAAGCGCGCGCGATCGTCCTCGCGCAGCCCGGAATCAAGGACGCGCGCTGGGAACTCGATCGGGAGTGGCTCGCCGCGCACTATATCGAAGTGCCCGAAAAGTAGTGGCCAGCGCGGCGAGCGTGAATCGTCTTCGCTCACTCCAAAGGTCATGACATGTTGAGACCCCCCGATGATGAAAGTCATGACCGCTCCCTCTCACTTGCGGTGCGCATTCCGGCTTGCACGTAAGCGCCAGCGACACCGTCACTGCGAGGAGCGTAGCGACGTGGCAGTCCAGTAGTCCCTTCCGGGCCACCCCGCTGGGTCCGCCGCTGGAAACCCCTGGATTGCTTCGCTGCGCTCGCAATGACGGGCACGCCGGAATCGTCCGCCGGGCAGGGAGCAGGCTCCCTGACTTCCCCGCCTCACCCGGCCCTCCCGCAGTGGCGAGACGGGAGATTCGTCAGTCGCGTACGCGCCTTTTACTCTACGGGCTCGCTTCAACGTGTTTGGCAAAATTATTCAGAATCGCCTGCCATCCCTGGCGCTGCATTTCCACAGGGTTTTCCGATTCGGCGTCGAAGGTCGAGCGCACCCTTACACCGTTGGCGCCAGGCACGAATTCGACAGCACCCGTACGGTCGCCGAAGGAATATTCAAGCAATTGCAGCGGCACGATCCTCGTATACGTCCCGGCGAAGTCAAAGCCGAAGCTACCGTCTTTGGCTTCCATCCGCGATGAGAACTCGCCACCCTCGCGCAAATCGACAGTGGCTTTGGTGGTGTGCCAATCATCGGACGCGGTATGCCACTGCGTGATGTCCGCCGGCGTGGTGTAGGCGCTCCAAACCTTGCCGATGGGCGCATTGACAAGCGTTTCAACGGTGATTTTCATGACCTGGCTCCTCGCTGTTGATTAATTGACTATCGCGGGCTCGACCAAGCGCGCCGAGCCGCTTCGATGGCGGCAATGTCGATCTTGGTCATTTCCATCATCGCTGCGAAGGCTCGTTTGGCCGCGGCGCGGTCGGGGTCGGCAATCGCGGCCGTCAGGGCGCGTGGCGTGATTTGCCACGACACTCCCCACCTGTCCTTGCACCAGCCGCAGGCGCTTTCCTGGCCGCCGTTGCTGATGATCGCGTTCCACAAGCGGTCGGTTTCGGCCTGGTCGTCGGTCGCAACCTGGAACGAGAAAGCCTCGTTGTGCTTGATACCCGGACCGCCGTTCAGTCCGATGCACGGGATACCCATAAGGGTGAACTCGACTACCAGGACATCGCCCTGCTGGCCCGCGGGATAGTCGCCGGGCGCGCGCTGGACAGTGCCCAGCGCACTGTCCGGGAAGGTCTCGGCATAGAAGCGCGCAGCATCCAGGGCAGAGCCGTCGTACCAGAGGCAAATCGTGTTCTTGCTGACGCTCGTGGTCATGATTCTTCCTTCCGTGCTTTGTTGCGAGCTTGCGTGAACAGACCTTCGAGATCACGCCGCAAATGCGCCAGGCTCTCGTGTGCGACCTTTGCGGATGGCCGTGCTTTCGCAAAAATGAATTCGCCCTGTAAGGCAGTCTGAATAAAGCAAGCAAGGCTCGCGGCGCTGCCGGTGGCATCCGGCACGCCGCATGGCTTGGCGGCTGCGGTGGTTCGCAGAATAGCGACTCCTCGGTACGGTGGCAAACGACCCGAAATAGCGACTTTTCAGGAGCAGGCCCGAAGACCCGCAGCGCCGGTCGTCGATCAGGCTGAAAACACTAAAGCAGCCGGTCGCCAAGGTCTGCGATGCGTCGATGGGGAGCATCAAAGCAATCGAGCAGAGGACGAAGTCACCCTCGTCGCCTGCTTGGCCTGCTTACCCATGATCGGCGGCGTCGCCTCGCTGTCCTCGATGCAGCGAGAAGCCGTCGCGGTCGGCGTCAGGAAGGCACGATCGCCGCGCCTGCCGATGGCTTGCTGGCACCACCCGTCTCAGCGCTCCGCGCAGCACTCAACAGCCGATCGAAAAGCGCCGATCCGTGAGGGCCCGGCGTTCGGCTGTCCAGTAATCACCCTGGGAAGCCGAGTGCAGCGCCCGGAGTACGGAATCGACACCGGCAATCGCCTGGTCAATCGCGGCACACTCGCTGCTCCTGGACCTCTGCGCCGGCTTGTCGGGCTGACTCAGACGCGATCTTTGTTGCGCCTCGCCGCGCAGCCTTACGGCTTCCATTTCGTCGGCGATCGCCTTGCTCTGCGCCAGGCTGTAGCCGGGTGTCGATGGCGGACCGGCAGGCGAGACATGCACTTCGCTCTCATTGCTCGCGCAGGGATGGTCCCGGAAGGCCCTACCGTTCGGCCCCTTGCATTGGTAGATGGCAGAAACAGGAGGTCGGGCACCAAGGTCTGCGGGAGCAGCCAGCGCCGGTGGTGGGCCGCCTGATGCTTGCGGGGCGACGAGCGGCGATGGCGAGCTGGTCGGCGGTGTTTGATAGGGGGCCGCCGCCTGACTGTGGTTGGTCGTTTCGCCGAACTCGAAAAGCAGCCAGGCAGCGACGACGACGCCCAGAGCCAAGGCCAATGCGACGATTCGCGCCTGTGCAGCGGACAAGTGGGTCTCCACGGATGAGGCAGGGGTATGGCGATCGTAGGCTTGGCGACAGCAACGCGCAAGCTCTGCCGACGCGCGAGAAAGACTCTTCGGTCGCCGCTTGCCCCGCTTGGCGATGGCGGTCGGCCGCCGGGCTCGAGGGCGCAAGCCTGGAGCCTCGACGACGAGCCGATTATCGCGGCGTTGATAGTCCGCATTGGCGAGAACGAGGCTTTTTGCTCGATGCACAAGCCATCTTGGTTTTCGGGCGAGCCTTTTTTCTGCGTTCGTCAGCCCGCTAAGCGCGGCGGCGAAGCTTTCTGCTCGATCGGCGTCACGGCGAACTGTCCCGGCAAGGCTCTGAGCTTCGCGCGCAAAGCAAAAAGGCTTGCCGGCAAGGCTTTTTACTCGACGCGCAAGGCTGCGAGGCTCGCACCTCAAGGCTTTGAACCTTGCGCGCAAAGCTCTGAGCCTTGCGCGCGAAGCTCAGAGCCTTGCGCGCAAGGTCGCGAAGCTTGTACTTGAGGCTATTTTCCATCTCGGTCGAGCCTCGACGCTTTGCGCGCAAGGCTTTTTGCTTTGCGGCCAGGGCTTTGATCCTTGCACACCGAGGTTCAGAGGCTTGCCGCCAAGCCTCTGAAGCTTGCCGTCGAAGCTCGGAGCCTTGCGACCGAAGTTCCGATCCTTGCGCGCCGAGCGCGAAGCCTGGCGCGGCGCTCAGGCGGCGACGACCGGGCTCGGTTTACGCTCGCGCTTGGTGCGCGCGGCGACCGTTTCCTTCAAGGCATCGAGCCCGGCGCCCTTGCCGAAGAACTTGGCCAGCGCATAAGCCTCGAGCGCGGCGTTGAGGATGTCGCTAGCGAGCGCCATTTCGCTGTCGTCGGCGCGCGCCAGCTGCCGCCGCAGGCTCGCCAGCTAGGGTCGCAGGAGATCAAGCTTGTAGAGATCGCGCTCGGCTTCGGCGAGATCGAGTTCCGGCGGGATAATCGGCTTGTTCTGCGCCAGGACCATCAGCGTCTGCTGGCAAAAAGCTTCCGACTTGTCGCCCATCCTGGTCAGCCGGCGCCGCTGGTCGGGGGAAAGTTCGCGCGGTCGCTCGGCTAGCGTCTCAGGAGACGGCCGAGAACGCCCCACTGGTCCATCCACCGAGGAACACGAACAAGGAAAGTGGAACCTATTGGCTCCAATGACTCTTGATTAACCGGGCCGGACGGCCGCCCGGCAAGCTCGACCTTCTGTCGGTGCCCGCTTTGGAGTACGATCACCGAGCGACGCCTTTCGGGCGGAGGAAGGACCTTCAGGCCAACCGCGTCTACTGTCCGCTTCGGCCATCACCATCGTTGCCACCATCTCAGATAAATTTCTGCTGACGCGCAATTTTTTGTCGTTGGCAGCTCACTTGGCCTGAATGGCCGGTGTCAACTGAGCTGTAGGGTGGCATCTACCTAAGCAGGAACCACTGCATTTACAGCAGCGCCGGCTGTTTCCACAACAGAGAAGTCGAGTGGTTCGCCAGAAAACAAAGCTGCGGTAGCAAAGACTTCTTCGGGGCGGAATCTTCTAAGCTTGTGCCTGCGTTTGACCTGTTCAATCCATTCCCAAGCAGGGAGCCGATTAAGCTGAACTTCCGCCCTTAGCATGTGAATGATTTTTCTAATCCACGTCAGGTCACCGCTCCTAGATTCTGGCCAACCAGAAACATCTATGAGCGGCATGTCGTAGTCGCTGAATAGCGCCAGCAAAAACGAGGCACAAGTCAATCCACTTCCATCGTTCTGATGGATGAAGCGACCGTCAGTGTCAAAGTTTCGTCCTGGACGGAAAATGATGCTGTAGGGGGTAGGAATTCCCGGTGATGCGTCAGCAACCAACACCGCCCAATCCGCAAAGGTCTCTTGAAGCTCTCGATCTAGGCCAGAAAACTCTAACCAGTGGTACTTCCCGTTCCATGGTGCATGGGACAGTTGGTGGTGCCAGCCGAGATGCAAAAGCATGAGCCTTGAGTTATCTGCCCGATAGATCAACGCAACATGCTTTTGACGCCTATCGCCTGTTACAGCAGACCCTGCAACCGCAAAGGCAATGGACTCAGCCATTGCTTGAGGCATCTCATGGGGTGGCTTTGGGTGCATCCGACTCTTGGAGTTTAGGCAAGCCAACAAACAACGCATCCGGGTTTTTACCCTGTTTGGTCACCTCACTCCGTGACTTCAGATATGCCCCCCCCCACGCTGGGAGCCTATCCTTCAGTCTGGCGGTGGATCGAATCAAGCCAATCAAACTACGGCTACTGAGTTTTGATGCATCAGCCAACTCAAGAAGTCTATTGGCCTCTGTCAAACCGTTGCGTTTCAAGTTTTTCTCAACAAATAGCATCACCTCCTGGGCCGCAAGTCTGCCAAACCCACCCTTGTCCAAGTTGTATGCGCTAACCAGAACGCCTTTTACTGCTGAATCCGCCTTGTCGCGCGAAGTCTCAAGCTCTGCATCACTGACCGCCAACAGTTCCTTCATCATGCCTAGAGGTGCAGAGAACAGCGATGTAGAACTCGACGGAACAACCCACTCATAGGCGGGCCGTGGAGCGACAGGCAGTACAGAGTCAATAAAGTACGTCCCTCTATCAGACACACGCGCCGGGCTATCGTCGCCACTCATTCGTCCAACGGGCATGACAACGAATAAACTTGAGTCCGTCTTTTGAAAAAATCCAGTTTTTTGTTCAATGGCGATATTCAGCATCACGAAATCCCCACCTCCAAAATTTCAGCGCAAATTAGAGATAACTCTTCAGTGATTCGTTCAACTAAATCAACATTGATTGGTTCAGTTCGCTCACCATCAGTATTTACATCTAGTGAGCACGAAACGTAGTACTTGTCATCAAAATACCGCGGCGCGTCAATTCCTATCAATGCTGCACGTATAGCAATCGACGCCCAATTAGAAAGTCTGTTGATAGTTATACTTGGGGACACTGAAGAGGTTTTTGGCAGATTCACTTGGAATCTAAACTCCTTGAACCTCGCAACGTCAATGTCAATAACATTAATTAAACCCTTCAACTTGACATAGCTATCTTCAACGCTCTGGGAAAGGAGGAATGCGTTACAACCCAAGGCAATACGAATAACGCCTTTGGTTTGTTTGGAGACCCACAGGGCAACCAGGGAGGAGAACTTAGGCAGAACAGATCTAACGTCTTTAATAAGGGGCATTGGCCCCATCATGTCAGTGGGCACATCTTGAACAACAAAGTCAATGCGGTTGAATGTTCTCTTCACCTCAAGCCGCAAGCCCTCCCAAACTCCAACTGCTGACGCTTCGTTGGCAGCAGGCTTATTTGTAATAGTCTCTGCGGTAGCTCCAAACACACCGAAAAAAATATCTTCGGCAGGCATAGACCAAACGTCACTGGCAAAAAGTGAAACTCTAAGGTGGTCAGCAGACCACGTAGTGTCTATTTCGTCGGTCACAACACGCCTCATTTCCGCAAGTAGTATTCACACGCCTTACATGAACAGTAAGCACGGCATAACTTTTCATTCTGGGAAGCAGCACGGCCAGCAAAAGATGGTTAGCAAGCCCCAGATGGGTTGGTCAGTCTACCCCTTCGGGAACCGGTGAACAACGGCAAAGCGTCGAAAGTTCACGTTCGCCTTCGAGTGAGCCAACCTCGCTCGCGACCCATCAGCTACTGCTCACCATCGCATTGTGGACCGAATCCTGCGGCGACTCAACGGGCGCAATGGCTGAAGAGCAGGCCGACCTCACATCCCCGTAGCCGGCCGCTTGACGATCGCCAAGCCACCATTCACCCGGATCAATTCATCGGTCGAGTTTGGGTCGTCGCCCAGCGCCCGCGGCGTGATCATCTGCAACCAACGATCTCTGCTGCCTCGCGCACCGCCAAATCAATCCCGCCCTCCCCTTCCCCGATCCCCCGCCGCCCCCTCAAGACAATCGCGCAAACACCACCCTCAGGCCGGCGCATACGTGTAGCAGTCCTTCGGGCACACCCGGCCACAAGCGCCGCAGCCGATGCAGTCCATGGCGTTGGCCAGGGCCATGACCATCATGTTGTCGTCTTCGTTGTCGCCGTCGTCCTCGGCGTCGAGTTCGCGCTCGACGAGGTCGAGGACATTGCGCGGGCAGACCTTGTAGCAGCGGCCGCAGCCAATGCCGCCATCTCGTTTGACGCGGATGATAGGGGAGGGCGGTGGACGAAATTGGCGGCTGGGTCCATAGGTGCGTCGCCACCACGGTAGTCCGGGTTGGGACATGGCTTAGCGGGGGACAATCTAACGAGCCGAACTTGACACAACGTCGGCCGTAACGTGGAATAAGCTCAACAAGCCCCAAACTTCCAATAACAGCGCATTTTGCTATCGTAGACAAAAGCTCAACAGCGCCAAACCTTATACACACACAAGACAGCTACACACATCAGAAAATACAACCTGGGTGTGCAAGCTACGCTGTGCTCTTCCCCAGTTGGGACATGTAGGTGGCACGGCAGGTTTGCCGCGGCCCACAAAAACCAATGATGTGGCTGATACAACGCGAGAGGAAGACACTCCGTGACAGCCGACGAAGCAGCATCGATGTCTTCGTCGGTGCCCACTCATCCGTCCACACCCTCCGCGGATACACACCAATACAATCATCCTGTACCGCCATGCTGCATGTTACACGCAGCAAACGCAAAAAACTCCGAATACTTCTTATTGCAGAGGTAGCGGCAGCTGTACCAAAAGAAAAGGGCAGGCGCGGTGTGCGGCAGGGGGCCACACAAAATGCAGCAATAAAAATATGAGAGGGGAGAGTGAGCGGTAAAGAGGAGACCAAAACCGCATTGGATGAACCACCACGCGACAGGTCAGTCCGCGCGGAGCCCGCAGCGTGGGAGAACCTGAGAAGCCGAGATCGTGTCGTCCGATCCCCGTCAGCGGGATCCGCCCGCCACCTCATGATGGGTATCGAGAGGGTCTCGAGGCCACCACCGCTTATATCAGATCCATTCCATGAAGCACGCGCGCGAGCCCATTATCCCGCAAACGTTTGCGAAAGATTGATCAACGCCAGGGGCGGATACCTATACAAGCCGAAAATACTGCGCGAGTGCAACTCACAGTCAGATGAGTTGCAATGGACGCACAACCAGCCCGTCAGCGACGAACCTGCGATCCCCCACACAAACCACGACCCCAAACGAAGCGCGCGAGGTCCGTACCTCGCTGGGGCCGAGCGTAGGAACGCGGGCTCCACCCATCCACATCGCCAAACCCAAAAATAGCCCGAAATCGCGGCAAAAAAAAACGCAGAGTCCCGAGAAAAAAAAAAGGGGAGAAAAAAGAAAAAAAAGAAAAAAGGGAGCAGAGGAAGGTAGAAAGAGTTAGAAAAGAGAAAGAAAGGAAAGAAAGAAGGTTAAAAAAAAAATAGAGTGAGAAGAGGGGGGATGAAAAAAGAGAGAGTGGGTAACTGCTCTTTTCTTTCGTTTCTCTAACTATCACCACGTCTCCAGCCCTTCTCGCGCCAGCACACCGGCAGTGTGATGCGCCCGCGTCGCGCTGCCGCTGGCCACCACCACTTGCCTACGCCGCCGCCACCTGCCTCTGCATTATCCCTCCCGTACCCTCACGCCGCCGTATGTTATCCGTGGTGTCCTGGGGCTCGCCTGGCCGCCGTCGACGCTCTGGACGACGGCGCGATGTTCGATCATGGGCGCGCTCATTCTTCGCCGCCTTGCCAGCCTTCGTCCTCCATGCGGGCGAAACGCTGCTCGGAGTGCGACCTGGCGCGGGCCGCGAGGGCGCGCTCGATCCACGCCACGCCACCCTGGTTCAAGGCCAGGACGATGTCGTCGAGAAGTTCGTCGACCTCGCTGTACTCGTTGATGCGCAGCGGCTGGATACCCCTGGCGATCAACTGCCTGATTGCCGAGGCGCCAATCGCCAGCACGTAAACGGCGTCGCAGCTTTCGAGGAAGGCGAGCTTGGCGGCGAGCTTGTCCTCGTTGCCATCCATCGCTTCGCGCGTAAAGTCGCCGACGCCAAGCAGCGTCGACTGGTCGGAAGTCACCTCGTAGACCGCGAAACTCTCGGCCGCGCCGAAGTGCTGATCGACGCGCCGACGGTCACTGCTGGCGAAGGCCACCCGGATCATCACCGTTGCCTCAGGCTTGAGGGACCAGACCAGTTGCAGGCGACGCGACGAGGTCGGGCTGCCTGGCGTTTTCGTCGTTGCCGGCGCTGCGCCGGTAAATGGATTGATAGGCTTCAAGTTCATGGTGGTGGCCCAGGATCAGGTTGGCGAGATCGAAAAGGGTCTGCCGTGTGCCACGGTAGCCCACCCAGCTGCGGGCATAAGCGCCCACGAGGTCGTACTGCGGGAAGCCCGCGCGTAGCAGCGGCACGCCGAGTCGGCGGGCGCTCTCGAGGGCGTGCGAATTGCCAATGACAAGCTGCGCGCCAGTGGCGCGCGCCTGCTTTTCGACGTCTTCCAGATCGCCGACGATGACTTTCGCGAGCGGCGCGCGCGCCAGGCTGGCGGCCTTCGCCGGGCTGACCGCGGCGACGATCTCGGCACCCATGCCATTCAGGAAGCGCGCCAACATCACCAGCAGATCGGGATCGGCGGCCAGTGCGATGCGCACGCAGCCGAGCATGAAGTGACAATCGACCATCGCGTCCTGCAGCTGCGCGCGCTGGCGTTCGATTCGCGGCGGCACCGGCTGCCCGGAAATCGCCGCCAGCGCCTGCGTAAACTCGTCGCAGGCATCGAGGCCGAGCAGCCCGTCGAAGCGATAATCGGCAACGCCGGTCGCCGCTTGCAGCAGGTCAGCCGCGCCATTCAGCGACGAACCGACGACCAGCGTGGCGATCGACTCGCCCAGGCGGGCGATTTCCGAGCGCGGCGTGCCGCCGATGGTCAGCGGCGAAAACTCGGCTTCGTCGAGGTGACCGTCGAGCGAATCGCCGACGTCGGGAACGACCACCGGCTGCAGGCCGAAGGCTTCGAGCCATTCCTTGATGGCTTCGATATCGCCCGGCGTGAGCATCGCCGAGGCGAGCACATTGACGTGCCGTGGACGTTTGCCGACCTGCCGGCCTGGCGCTACCAGCGTCTCGATCAGCGATTCGAGCGCCAGCGCGTAGCCGCTTTCCAGGCAGCCAACATAGTCCGGCGTATTCACCGGCACCACCGTGACGTCGTCGAACTCGGGGTGGGCGCTACGGAAATCGCGCAGCACGCGCCGGATGTCGGTGCCCTGCGTTTCCGAGAGGCCGGTGGTCACCAGGCCGATGACTTCCGGGCCGCTCTTGTCGCACAGCGTCCGCAGCGCCTCGATGACGTTTTCGTCGGCACCCATGATCGTCGACACCTGATCCATCGCCGTTGTCTGCAGCGGCACGGGCTCGCGGAAATGGCGAACGAAGAAGACCTTGCCGAAGGCCGTGCAGCCCTGCGAACCGTGCATCAGCGGCAGGCTGTTGCGGATTCCCAGAAAGACCAGCGCCGCGCCAAGCGTCTGGCTGACCTTCAGCGGATTGACCGCCAGCGCCTTCTTCGCATGGATGATCTCAGCCATTTTGCTTTGCGCCCTCGCCCACTCGCGCCACCGGCACACTGGCCTGGCTGCCATGCGTCGCCCACGGCGCCGGTCGCCTGACGGCTTCCCAGACCGGGCTTTCGATCGACAAGGCCAGTTGCCGGGCGAGTTCGACCATGCCGTCGTAGCCGGCGTAGCCAAACTCGCGCTCCTGGTTGATATCCAGGAAGGGGATGCGCGCCTTCAGCGCGGTGTACAGATTGCGCCCGCCGGCGATCAGGATATCGGCCCGATATTCCTTGTAGATCGACAGCAAACTCCTGGCGCTGCCGTCGTCGATCATGCGCGCGTCGTCGCCCATCAGTTGGCGAATTCGCGCCTTGTCTTCCTCGGTGGACTTCCGCGTGCCGGTGGCGACGACCGTCATCCCGAGATCCTGCAGCGCCGAAACGATCGACCACGACTTGACGCCGCCGGTGTACAGCAGCACCCGCTTGCCCTTGAGGCGCTGCCGCCAGGCTTCGAGGGCGGCCGTCGAGCGCGCTTCTTCGCGGCCGATCACGGCTTCCGTGCGGCGCACCAGATCGGCGTCGCCGAGCAGCCGAGCGAAGCCGCGCAGGGCGCTGGACATGTCCTCGACGCCATAGAAACTGCCCTCGAAGAAAGGCTGCCCGTAGTTGTCGCGCAGCTTGCGCGCGACGTTGAGCAAAGCCTTGGCGCAGACCACCATATTGACGCGGGCGCGATGCATGGTCTGCACTTCGCGAAAGCGCGCGTCGCCGGAAAGCGTGCTCAGGATGCGCAGGCCGAGTTCGTCGAACAGCGGCGCGACGTGCCAGAACTCGCCGGCAATGTTGTATTCGCCAATCAGATTGACGTCGTAGGTCGGCAGCCCGTCGGCGCGCGGCGCCGCGGCCTCGGGCTCGCGGGTGCCAATCACGTACTTGAGCATCGCTTCACCGGCCAGGCGGTTGCCGAGGTTCTTGGTGCCGTAGAAACCCGCGGCATCGATCGGAACGACCGGCGTTCCCCAGCGCTCGCTGGTCGCCTTGCAAACGGCTTCGACGTCGTCACCGATCAGCGCCGGAACGCAGGTGTTGTAGACGAAGACGGCGGCCGGCGAATAGCTGTCGATGGCTTGCTTGATGGCGTGAAACAAACGCTTTTCGCCGCGCCCCATGACGACATCGGTTTCCGACAGATCGGTGGTCATGCCGATGCGGAAGAGCCGGCTGCCAGAAGAACGCGTGCCGCGGTTGTCCCACGACGATCCGGCGCAGGCGATCGGGCCGTGCACGATGTGCGCCACGTCGGCGATCGGCAGCAGCGTGATCTGCGCGCCGTCGAAGGAACAGCCGCCGGCCGTCGCGCCAGGCTTTGGCCGCGCGCAGGCGGTTTTCTCCTTGTCGTTGTGGCTGCAGGCCGGCTCGTCGAGCAGGGCCTGGATGTCGCTGGTTTTCATGCGCTACTCCAGATGTCCACTCAGTACTCAGCAAGATGAGTGCCATGCCGGCAAGACTGTTTTCATTGGCTTTCTACTGACTAGCGCTTGTCGCAAAGTCGACAAAGGCGGTGCACCGGGCAAGCTCTGCGGAGGCGGCAGCAGACGCGCCGCCGGCAGGCGTCTAGTCGTCGCCCTCGAGCTGCCGCCGCGGCACGGTCTCGGGATCGGCAAAGATCGCCCGGTAGATCTCGATGCGGTCGCCCGCCTGGAGAGCGGCGTCGAGCTTGACCAGCCGACCGAAAACGCCGACTTTCTGTCGTTTCAGGTCGATGTCGGGAAACTGCTTGAGGATTCCCGAACGTTCGATGCCGTCGGCGACGGTCGACGCTTCCGGCACCTCGATGTTCACCCACACCTGCTGGCCGGGTTCGGAATAGGCAATACCGATCTGCATCTCGCTCTCCTCAAGCCGTGACGCCGGCGGCAGCGCCGGCAACTCTGCCGGCGCGCGCCTGCAAGCTCCTTTCCAACAGCCGCTTGCCGGCCAGGAGGAAGCCGAGGACAGCGAAAGCGCCTGGCGGCAGGATCATCAGCAAGGCGCCACCGTAGTTGGGAATCTTCACTTCCAGAAAAGCAAAGGCCGGACCAAGCAGGTTCGACGCCTGCGCGAACAGCGTCCCGGCGCCGAGCAGTTCGCGGATCAGGCCGATCAGCGTCAGCGCGCCGGTAAACCCCAGGCCCATCGCCAGTCCGTCGACGGCCGCGGCGAGCACGCCCGATTTGACGGCAAAGGCCTCGGCACGTCCGAGGATCGCGCAGTTGACGACGATCAGCGCGATGAACAGGCCGAGCACCTTGTAGAGATCGTGCAGCCAGGCGTTCATCGCCATGTCGACGACGCTGACCAGCGTCGCGATGAGCACCACAAACACCGGGATGCGCACCTGCGAGCTGACCGTATGGCGGATCATCGACACCAGCACGTTGGCAGCCACCAGCACCGCCGTGGTCGCCAGGCCCATGCCGAGGCCGTTGCTGCCGCTGGTGGTCACCGCCATCGCCGGACAAAGCGCCAGCATCTGCGACAGGACCACGTTGTGGTCCCACAAGCCGTCCTTGATCACCCGCCGGAGATTGTCGCTCATCATTTTTCTCCCAGAATTTCCTCGCGATGCGCGCCGAAAAACGCCAGCCCGCCCTTGACCGCCTTGACCACTGCGCGCGGCGTGATGGTCGCGCCGGCAAACTGGTCGAAGACTCCGCCATCCTTCTTGACGGCCCATTGCTCGGGCGGCGGCTTGCCCAATGACTTGCCGACGAAGTCCTCGATCCACGGCGACTTGGCGACGTCGATCTTGTCGCCGAGACCCGGCGTTTCGGCGTGCTTGAGGACGCGCACGCCGAGCGTCGTGCCGTCGGCGTCGAGCGCCATCAGCAGCTGGATGTCGGCGGCGTAACCACGCTCGGCGACCTTGAATACCGCGCCCTTGACCTTGCCGTGCTGGCGCGCGCGGTAGATGGTCACCGCCTGGCCGTCGCGGTCGATGGTCAGCGTGTCGCCGAGGAGATCGTTGTCGGCAAAGCCCTGTGGCAGGACGTCGCTGAGCGAGCTTCGCAAGTCACTGGCTTCGGCGGCGATGATGGCGTCGCCGGTCGCTTGCGACACCCAGGCCAGGGCGCCGCTGGCGAGCAGCGCGAAAGTGCCGAGCAGAATCGGCTGGTAGGCGACTTTCTCCCGGCAGGAGGAAAAGTTCATGCGGCACTTTCCGGAATGGTCAGCGGCTTGCCCTGGCGGTCACGACCGAGGATGCGCGGCTTGATGAAGCGGTCGATCACCGGCGTCATGGCATTCATCAGGAGAACGGCGAAAGCCATTCCCTCGGGGTAGCCACCGTAGCTGCGGATGACCCAGGTAAGCACGCCGACAGCGACGCCGAAAACGAGCTGGCCGGCGCCGGTGTTCGGCGAGGTGACGTAATCGGTGGCGATGAAGAAGGCGCCGAGCATCGCCGCACCCGACAGCAGGTGCGTCGCCACGCTCAGGTAACGCGCCGGGTCGACGGCGTGCCCGATCGCCGCCGGCAGGGCCAGGCCGAGCAGCACCGCGGCCGGCGTGTGCCAGGTGATGATGCCGCTGGCCAACAGGTACAGGCCGCCGGCAAGGATCAACAGCGAAGCCGATTCGCCGAGGCTGCCGGAACGTGCGCCAAGCCACGACAGGAGCGGCGCCGAGGCGCCGCTCAGCGAATGCAGCAGATCGCTACCGCGCGCCAGTTCGGTTTTCGAGAAGCCGAGCAGCGATGCGCTGGCCATCGCGTCGGTCGGTGGCAGGCTGTTGAGAAAGATGTGCAGGCTGTCGACAAAACCCGGCGCCGCCAGCGGCGTCAGCGGCAGCGGCAGCACCCACTGCGTCAGCGGCAGCGGGAAGGAGACGAGCAGCGCCACCCTGGCCACCATCGCCGGGTTGAAGACGTTCTGACCGACGCCGCCGAAGACCTGCTTGCCGACGACGATGGCGATGAAGCCGCCGACGACGGCCACCCACCACGGCGCCCACGGCGGCAGCGTCATCGCCAGCAGCCAACCGGTGAGCAGCGCCGAGCCGTCGCCCAGCGAGCGCTTGAGCGGCCGCCTGCCCATCAAGCCGAGCGCCAGCGCTTCGCAGCCGAGGCATGACAGGATCGTCAACAGCCACAAGAAGAAGGCCTGCCAGCCGAAAAGCCAGAAGCCGCAGAGCGTTGCCGGCAGCAGTGCCAGCTGCACCCGGAACATCGTCCGCGCCACCGAATTGCCGCCGTGCGCGTGCGGCGAGGCGAGCGCCTCGGCGGCCGGCGTGGCGCTCGTCATGGTCGCTTTCATGCGCTTTCTCCGGCCGGCTCGGGCTGCCGCGCAGCGGCCACCGTAGTGGCCACGGCCACGGCCGTCGCAGCGCTCTGCTGCGCCGCGCGTTCGGCCTTGCGGCGCGCCGCCGCGGCGGCTTTTTCGCGGGCTTCGCGCTCGAGGCGTTGCTGCCGACCGAGAGCCATCTTCTTCGTCGCTTCAGCACGCAATTGCGCCCGCTGGCGCGCCGAGAGCTCGCCCTTGGCGTGGTAGAAATACTGCACCAGCGGGATGTGCGAAGGGCACACGTAGGCGCAACAACCACAGGCAATGCAGTCGGACAGCCCGAAATCGACCGCCGCCTCGAGTTCGTCGTGGCGAATGCGGGCACTCATTTCGAGCGGCAGCAAACCCATCGGGCACGCCTTGATGCAACTGCCGCAGCGAATACACGCTTGCGGCTCGGCCGCCGCCGCTTCCTCGGCGTCGAGCAGCAGGATGCCGCTGCAGCCCTTGATCACCGGCACGCGCGCGTGCGCCAGGACGACGCCCATCATCGGCCCGCCCATCAGCAGCCGCGCCACCTCGCCCTTGCGGCCCCCGCTGAGAGTGATGAAATCGCTGACCAGCGTGCCGAGCGGCACCTCGTAGTTGCCCGGCGCCGCAGCGGCGCCACCATTGAGCGTCATCAGCCGCTGCACCAGCGGTCGATTGAGGACTACCGCCTGCTGCGTGGCGTAGGCCGTGGCGACGTTGTGCACAATCACGCCGACGTCGGCCGCACGGGCATCGGAGGGAACTTCGCGGCCGCTCAGTTCGACGATCAACTGGCGATCCGAGCCCATCGGATAGCGCGCCGGCACGGGCACGATGACGACCTCGGAAAATGCCGCCGCCGCCTGGCGCATGGTCGCGATCGCTTCCGGCTTGTTGTCCTCGATGCCGACCTTGGCCTGGGCGGCGCCGGTCGCCGTCAGCATCAGGCGGATGCCGCTGACGATGTCGGCGGCGCGCTCGCGCATCAGGCGGTCGTCGCACGAGAGGTAGGGCTCGCACTCGCTGCCGTTGACGATCAGCGTGTCGATTTCGGAGCGGCGCCCGAGGTTCAGCTTGACCGCCGACGGAAAGGCCGCGCCGCCAAGCCCGACGACGCCGGCCGCCGCGACGCGCGCGGCGATTGCCGCGGGCGGCAGGGCGAAAGGATCGACGATCGGATCGCTGTCGAGCCAGGCGTCTTCGCCGTCGGCGTCGATCGAAATCGCCATCGCCGGCAAACCCGAGCTATGCGCGGCGGTGATCTCGCCGATGGCGCTGATCGTTCCCGACGTCGAGGCATGCACCGGTGCCGAAATGTTGCCGTGCGCGGCGGCGATCAATTCACCCTTCCTGACCTTCTGCCCGACCAGAACCACCGGCCGCGCCGGGGCGCCGACGTGCTGCGCGAGCATCAGGTGTACGCGCTCGGGCAGCGGCAGCCGGCGGCTCGGCAGATCAGCCGCCGGGCGCTTGTGGTCGGCAGGATGCACGCCCCAGTCGTCGCCGACGAAGTGCTTGAGGGCCTTGAGGAGTCCCATGATCTGCTCACGCCGCCAGGGGTCTGGGCATCACCCAGTGTTGCAGGGTAATCGGCACCGGGCGCATCACCAGTGCCTCCGTCGGGCAACTGTCCACGCAGCTCTCGCAGCCGGTGCAGGCTTCGCGAAGAACGTTGTGAATCTGCCGCGAGGCGCCGAGGATGGCGTCCGTCGGACAGACCTTGCTGCAGCGGCAACAACCAATGCACAGTTCCTCGGCGACGATGGCGATCCTCGGGCCGGCGTCGCTGACGTCGGCAAGATCGAGCGTGATTCCCAGCCTGGCGGCCAGCGCCGTCGCCAACGCCTTGCCGCCCGGCAGGCAGCAGGTCGCGAGTGCCTGGCCTTCGGACGCGCAGCAGGAGGGCGAAGCGGCGGCGGCGATCGCCGCGGCCGCCGCCGCACAGCCCGCGAAGCCGCATTGGCCGCAGTTGGAACCGGGCAGCAAGACCAGCAGTTCGTCTTCCAGCGGGTCGCTGGCAACCTTCAACACGCGGTTGGCGATGCCCAGGATGACGCCGAGAAGCGCGCCGAGAAGGGTCAGGCTGAGGATGGCGAACATGGCGATTTCCTTGAACTTGAGTTAAACGTTCAGGCCCGAGAAGCCCATGAAGGCGAGCGCCAGCAGACTGATGGTGAGCAGAGCGATCGGCGCACCGGCGAAGGCGGCAGGCACCTGCGCCAGCGCCACGCGCTCGCGCAGGCCGGCGAAGACGACCAGCACGAGCGTGAAACCGAGCGCCGAGCCGAAGCCGTAGAGCAGGCTCTTGAACAGGCTGAAGCGCTGCTCGACGTTGAGCAGCGAGACTCCGAGAACGGCGCAGTTGGTGGTGATCAGCGGCAGGTAGATACCGAGCGACTGGTAAAGACCCGGGCTGGCCTTCTTGATGAACATTTCGGTGAACTGGACGACGGCGGCAATGACCAGGATGAAAGTCAGGATGCGCAGGTAGCCCATGCCGAAGGGCCGCAGCAGCCAGTTGTCGAGCATCCATGAAGCGCCAGCGGCCATGGTCAGCACGAAGGTCGTCGCCAGCCCCATGCCGAAAGCGCTATCGACGCTCTTGGAGACGCCCATCACCGGGCAGAGACCGAGGAACTTGATCAGCACGACGTTGTTGACCAGGGCTGTGGACAGTAGCAGGAGGATGACTTCGCTCATGGCAGTGCGCTTTCGGGTTGTTCTGTCTGCTGTGGTGCACAAGCCGTGCCAAGGCCCACCCGCCGCCCGGTAAAACTTTGCCGGCATCCGCAACTCCCCGTCTATGCACGCTTTTGCCGCGCACGCACCAGCAAGGGGAGGCCGCCGCGCGGCGCCAATGTCGCAAACCCGACAGACAATTCGTCGGCTTTACCGCGGACCTGGCGGCAAGCGGGTGGTGGGTGGGCAATCGGCCGGCGGCACGAAACGTGCTTGTACTCGTGCAGAGATGCATCCGAAGACAGCCAACGCACCCCCGAGGAGTAAGTCGATGTCGGCCATCCCGCAAGCCAAGGTCCGCCCCGTCCAGCAGGCGCCGGAACTGCCGCCGGAAGTCTTCCGCCAGGCCGTCGATCAGGCTGATCTGGCCATTTCGATCACCGACCCCAAGGCCAACATCCTGTTCGCCAACGCCGCTTTTGCGCGCGTCACCGGCTATGCCCCCGAGCAGGTGATCGGCATGAACGAATCGCTGCTCTCCGACCAAACGACTCCGGACGAAAGCTACCAGACGATGTGGCGCGAGCTCGCTGCCCAACGGCCATGGTCGGGCAAATTGCTCAACCGCCGGCAAGGCGGAGAGCCGTATCTCGCCGAGCTGACGATCTCGCCGGTGGTCGATCGCCGCGGCGAGACGACGCACTTCCTCGGCATGCAGCGCGACATCACCGAGTTGCACCGCCTCGAACGCGTCGTCCTCAACCAGAAGAAGCTGATCGAAGCGGTCGTCGACGCCGCACCGATCGCCTTTGCCCTGCTCGATCAAAGCGGCCGCGTCGTCCTCGACAACCACGAATACAAGAAGCTGCTGACCACCCTGCAGGTCAACGAACCCGCGCACAGCCTGCTCGACAGCGTCGCCCCGAATTGGCGCGCAGCACTCGCCGCGCAACCCGCGACCTGCGTCTTTGCCAACCGCGAGGCGCGCGTCGACCGCGGAGCCGGGCGCGCCCACTGGCTGTCGATCACCACTTCGCAACTGGAAATGCACAGCGACTGCGCCGACAGCTACTTCTGCGGCGGCTGTCAGGCCGGTCTGCTGCTGGTTATCGCCGACATCACCAGCCTGCGCGAAGAACAGGAACGCGCCCGCACCGCCGCCATGCAGGCCGTTCTCGCCGACGAGGAACGCACCGCCGCCATGCGCGAGGGACTGACCGCCGCCATCTTCCGTCTGGAAGAACCGCTGAACGTCATGGCCTCGGCGGCCGCCGTCCTGCAAAGACGCGACCCGGCCAGCGCCAGTGCGCTGCAGCAAGCGCTGGCCGCCAGCCGCGAACACCTGGAATTGCTGCGCCAGGTGATACCGCAAGCGCCACAGGACATCATCGTCCCGGTCAACCTCAACGAGATCCTGCGCGACGTGCTGGAGATTTGCACGCCGCGCCTGCTCGGTGCCGGGATCGTCGTCGACTGGCGGCCGACGGCGACGCTGCCGCCGGTCATCGGCCGGCCGCTGCAACTGCGCATGCTGTTCAAGGCGCTGGTCGACAACGCCATCGAAGCGATGAGTGGCAAAGGCTGGCGGCGACGCGAACTGAGCCTGAGCAGTGCGCGCGGCAACGACTGCCTGGTCGTGACCGTCAGCGACAGCGGCCCCGGAATTCCTGCCGAGCAGCGGCACAAGGCGTTTGAGCCGTTCTTCACCGGCAAGCACAGGAATACCGGCCACATCGGCACCGGCCTGTCACGCGCCCAGCAGGTGATGGCCGACCACGCGGGCATCATCGACATCGAGGAAAGCGACAGCGGTGGCTGTGCGGTGATCGTCGAATTTCGCCTCGACGGCGGCCCGATCTGAGCGCCGGACGATCAGGAAAAAGAATGCACGACCACGCCATCCATCGCGCCGCAGACTCGCCGCCAGCCAACGGCTATTGCCGAACGCACGAGTTGAACATCGTCCTGCTCGCCGCCTTCTACGCCGTCAGTCGCGTCCTCAGCCGCTCGCTGGCGTTCAAGGAAACGCAGCGCGACGTCCTGCGCATCCTGCACGAGGAGGCCGGACTGACTTGCGGCATGATCAGCGTCCTCGACCCGCAATCCGGCAACCTCAAGGCGCACGAGCTGCACCACCCGGCCGGCGTCGCCGACGTTCAGAACGTGCAGTACCAGCCCGGCGAAGGGATCCTCGGGGTGATGCTCGAGAAACCGCGAACGGTAATGCTCGGCCGCGTCGCCGACGAGCCGCGCTTTCTCAACCGGCTCGGCATCTACCAGCGCGAACTGCCGTTCATTGCCGTGCCGATCCGGGTTGGCGGCCAGCTGCAGGGCGTTCTCGCGGTGCAGCCGGCCGAGCCCGACGACGGTCTGCTCGAGGAACGCGCGCAGTTCGTCGAAATGGTTGCCAACCTGATCGGCCAGAGCCTGCGCCTGTCGCTGGAGGTCCAGAACGACAAATCGACGCTGCTCGAGGAACGCGACCTGCTGCGCCGTACCGTCCGCCATCAGTTCGGCTTCGACAGCATGGTCGGACGGTCGGCGGCCATGCGCCGCGTCTTCGAGCAGGCACGGCTGGTCGCCAAGTGGAACACGACGGTGCTGATTCGCGGTGAAACGGGTACCGGCAAGGAGCTGATCGCCAACGCCATCCACTACAACTCGCCGCGCTCGCGCAATGCCATGATCCGCCTCAACTGCGCGGCCTTGCCGGAAACGCTGCTCGAGTCGGAACTGTTCGGTCACGAACGCGGCGCCTTCACCGGCGCCGTCGAAGCGCGCAAGGGGCGCTTCGAGCAGGCGCACGGCGGTACGCTTTTTCTCGACGAAATCGGCGACGTCTCGGGGCCTTTCCAGGCCAAGCTCCTGCGCATCCTGCAGGAAGGCGAGTTCGAGCGCGTCGGTGGCTGCCGGACGATCAAGGTCGACGTGCGGATCATCGCCGCCACCCACCGCGACCTGGAAACCGCCGTAGACAGTGGCGATTTCCGCGAGGACTTGTTCTACCGGCTGAACGTCATGCCGATTTTTCTGCCGCCGCTGCGCGAGCGTATCGAAGACATCCCGGAAATCGTCCGGCACCTCCTCGGCAAGATTGGCCATGCGCAGAATCGCCCGCTCAGCCTCACCGACATGGCGCAGCGCCGGCTCGCCAATCATGACTGGCCCGGCAACGTGCGCGAACTTGAGAACTGTCTCGAACGCGCCGCCGTGCTCTCCGAAACCGGCCGTATCGACGTCGACCTGATCCGCTTTCCGAGCGCCCGTGAACGCCCACCAGCGAGACCGCAGCGCAGCCCGGGCAGCAGCGCGTTCAACGGCAACTCGGGCGCAACCTCCGGCGCGGGCCCTGCGATCGACATGGACGACGCCGATCTCTCCGAGAAGGAACGTGTCATCGCCGCCCTCCAGCAGGCCGGCTGGGTGCAGGCCAAGGCGGCGCGCATCCTGGGAATGACGCCGCGCCAGATCGCCTACCGCATCCAGACGCTGGCCATCGACGTCAAGCAGTTCTGAGCATTCCGAGTTCGCCAGACAGGGAACTCCTCGGGAGTCAGCTCGCAGATCAAGTCCTCGGCAAGCCGCGCCGGCTTCCTTCGCAGCTGCTCATCGGTCAAGCGACCGCGAGCGTCAGATATCCGACCGGCTCGGCGGCCGGCCGCACTATGATCTCGATGGCGTAGCCGAGGCAGTTCAAGCAGTCCATCAGCTTGCGCTCGGACAGGTTCGTGAAGTCACCACGCATATTGCCCGACACCTTCGGTTGCGGGATGCTCATGCGTCGGCCCCTTGCAGCCGAGCGCGAATGATGTCCATATTCTGACTTCGCTGTGGCGATCCCCCTCTTGCTCTTCTTCTCGAGGCCGTGCAGGACGAACACCGCTTCCGCGTACTTCACCGTGTAGGCGGCCCGGTAGGTGCCCGCCGGCATCGCCCTCGACAAGCTCCAGCACGCCGGCACCGCCGAAGCCCTTGAGCACCTTTGCCGCATCGTCCTGGTCGCCCATCTGCGCCAACGCCAGTACGTAAGCTAAGCGCCTGCGCAGCTCAGGCGGCAGCGTATCCCTGTTCCGGTAACCGGGGCAGCGCGATAGCAATCGAGTTGATGTCGGAAAACATGTGTTCAACGCCATGGCTAACGCTCTCACTCAGCCTCGAAGGCCTGCATCCATTTTCGTAAAATAGATGCATCGAATGCATTCTTGGGAGGTACTGCCATGGCCATGCTGACAGTCCGCAATTTGCCCGACGATGTACACCGCGCATTGCGGGTGCGGGCCGCTCAACATGGCCATAGCACTGAGGCCGAGGTCCGCGAGATTCTGGCGATCGCGGTCAAGCCAGAGACGCGCGTTCGCCTGGGCGAAGCCCTCGCGGCATTGGGCCGCAAGATCGGCCTCACGAACGAGGATTTCGAGGCCTTCAACCAAGAGAGAGACAAGACGCCGGCCGAGCCGCTGAGGTTTGAATGATCGTTCTCGATACCAATGTCGTCTCCGAGGCGATGAAACCAGAGCCGCATCCGACTGTGCGGGCCTGGCCCTTGACGCTCTCAGGAATTGACCCACTTTTGCTCACAAAACCGGACCCGCCTAGTAGTCATGGCTTTGCGCGCGAAAATGCCGCGCACACAGCCATTCCCGAGCGTACTCGCCTCTACACGGCGTCAAGGGTACGCTGCGCCGGGCTGCAAAAACCGCAGCCCGCCCTTGACCCCGCTCCGAGGCGAAAACCTGGGTGTTGGCGCGCGCCAACGGTGGGTCAATTTCCGTGAGCGAAAAAGGGTCAGTTTTCGTGAGCGTTGAGGGCCTGGCTGAATAATCAAGTCGCCGAAACGCTGTATCTGTCCAGCGTGACGCTGGCAGAGCTTTTGTTTGGTATCGGGGCGTCCCAGCCGGCAAACGCAAGGACATGTTGACGCAGACCCTTGACCGTCTGATGGGACTGTTCAGAGATCGGGTGCTGCCATTCGACATCAATGCGGCACGACGCTATGGCGAGCTGCACCTCGGCCCATCGGGGCGCCTTGCCACTGCAGAGGCTGGTCTACGGTGGTGCTTGTCTGCATCGCGGTCCGTGTGGAATTGCGCGAAAGGAGTTTCGGGAAACGGATTCTTGCTCCCTGCTGCTTCGCATCAGCTCCTCTTGAGCGCGAACAAAATCGTGTAGGAGGTTAGCACATGTCCCACAAAGCGTAGCGGCGGTATGGTTCGCGCCATGCCGATGGCCAACTTCTGCAGGGTTCCCAGATGGTCGGTGTCAATTACATCGAAGCGATCCAGGCAGTTAAAGCCCCGTCCCTCGAGGTAGGCGGCCAGAGAGTAGAAGCTGAACCAATTCACTGCCGGGTACCTGGCGTGGTTCGCGATCTCTGGCCTTGTGGTGACCGCCAGCTGCTCGTATCTGCGCTTGACGAAGCCTGGGTACCAACTGTACATGGGCAGGTTGTACTCCTCCTGCAGCGGGCATAACCAGTTGGTGGTGCTGAGATAGAGCACCCCACCTGGTTTGAGAACACGCGCAGCTTCATTCAGGCAGCTTTTCCAGTCGGCGACATGTTCGAGAAGTTCCGGCAGCAGGCTGACATCCATTGATCCGTCGGCGTATGGCAAGGAAGTGGCTGACCCGACCTCGAAGGCGACATCAAGTTTCTCTTCCCGCGCTCGTTGCCGGGCCACTTCGATCAAGGGCGCACTTACATCCAGGCCATGCACCCGGTGGCCCAGTTGCGCCCAAAGACGGGACTGGGTGCCTGCGCCGCAGCCGATGTCCACCACTGCCAGCCTGTCCGCGCGACCTTGTCGCTGGGCGACGAGCCCTATGGCTTTGTCGCGCACCCGGGTAAACCGTCCGATGGTTGCGGGAGAAAGGCTCTCACGAGTGTAGTGGTCGAGGAAATCCGGGGCGGTGGAATGATCCCAAGATTCTCGGCTCTGTGTTTCCGGAGTGCTTGAAGACATTTCTTTGTTTCCCATCGAATGTGTTTGCTAGGCGGAAGTGAGGAGATCCCGATCCTGGACCAAGGCGTCAGAACCAAGATCAAACAGGGATGGCATTGGGCGTTTCACGGTAGACGTGATCGTGGAGAGACCGCCGTCGAAGATGCATCGTTCTTGCGGTAGGACATTCAGCGGGCGCTTGGCCTTAAAACCTGCGGGAACATCGACTTCATGCAGCAACTCGAAAAATTCGTTCCAGGTTTTGGCCCCCAGCCGCTTGGACAGCACGACATCGCCGGTTGCATCGTCGCGCGTGACATAGAGCTCGTCCCCTTCAAAGCGGAAGTCCGAGGGGAGACGCACCGCCTGACTGGCGCCGTTCTTGAACAGCTTGCAATACGTGTCTTTATCATCATGGCTCTCCCTGATGCGGCGTAAAGTATATACAACCTACCGAAGCAGGGCAGGCTTTCCTCGTTCCTGGCCAATTGGGATGGTCAAATAGACACCGGCCAACTTACCCATCTTGGCCAGGCTCCATGCAAGTCGCCCACATCGATCTCCGCGTCAGCACCGATGAACAGGACTTCACCCGCCAATCCCAGATCGAGCGCAGCACCCGGGCGGCCGCTTACTACGTCGCCGGTGTCAAGCGTGAGAACGCATCCGGCGCCCGCGCCGAGCCGTGGCTGCCCTGCCGGGCAAAACGATCACGCCGCCGTCCTGATAGAACGCGATGTCCTCGTCGTTCCGTAGCCGGCAAACGGCAGCGAGCACCAGGATGCCGACATTGTCGGAAACCCGACAGCTCTGAAAACGCGCAAGCCGCTGAATTATCTGCCCTAAGCAATGGCACGCTCCTTGCTGCAAAAGAGCTATGGAAAAACAGGAGCTGACCATGGCAAGCAGTCACTATCAGATCGGCGATCTGGTTTTCGCCGTCGAGGATATCGTCAACGATGGCGGCATTCCCGACGTCGGCGAAGAAGCCGTGATCGCCGCTGCCGGGTCGCGCGGCGTCGTCGTCGACTGCGGCTTTGCCGCGCTCGACGTAAAGCGCGCCGTCTATCTGGTGCGTTTCGAAGAAGGCCCCGAGGCCATGCTCGGGAAACCCGTCGCTTGCCTGCCCGAAGAGCTGACGCAAGTTCAACCGGCGGCGGCGTGAGAACGATGGCAACGATGGCAACGATCGTCCTCTTCTTCGGCAACGAAATCGGGCGAGCCGGGCTGCTTGCCTTGCTGCTTGCGCCACTCCTGGCGACGCCCTCGTACGCGGACGAGGTGATGGTCGCGGTCGCCGCCAACTTCGCCGCGCCGATGCAGAAGATTGCCGTCGAATTCGAACGCGCGACCGGCCACAAGGCGATGCTGGCATTTGGCTCTAGCGGCAAACTCTTCGCGCAGATCGTCAATGGCGCGCCCTTCGAAGTATTGCTGGCGGCGGACGAGGCAATTCCGGCACAACTGGAAAGGGACGGTCATGCGCTCGGCGGCAGCCGTTTCACCTACGCCACTGGCCGCCTGGCGCTATGGTCTGCGCAGCCGAACACGGTCGATAGCCACGGCGATGTGTTGCGGAAAAACGCCTTTGGCCACCTCGCGCTGGCCAACCCGAAAACCGCTCCCTACGGCGCCGCGGCGATCGAGGTGATGAAGAAGCTGGGTGTCCTGGGCAGCCTGCAAGCGAAGCTCGTGCAGGGCGAAAACGTCGCCCAGACCTACCAGTTCGCGGCCACCGGCAACGCCGACCTGGCCTTTGTGGCGCTCTCGCAAATCTGGCAAGAAGGCAGGATCAGCAGCGGCTCGGCGTGGATCGTTCCGGCCACCCTGCACCAGGCGGTCCGCCAGGATGCCGTGCTGCTCGAAGCGGGTCGCGACAAAGCGGCGGCCGGCGCCCTGCTCGCCTACCTCAAGGGCGACACCGCCCGGGCGATCATCAAGTCCTACGGATACGCGCTGTGAACCTTGTCAACGGCGCCACCGCAGCGAAGCGCCGCGGTGGCGGCGGCAAGGCAGGCCGCGCCCCGCGCCGGGGAAGCTGGGCATGGACAGCGCCGACCTCGCCGCCGTCTGGCTGACGCTGCGCCTGGCCACGGTAGTCACCGTCGTCTTGCTGATCGTCGGCACGCGCATCGCCTGGTGGCTGGCGCACACGCGCTCGCCACTCAAGGGCGTCGTCGGCGCGCTGGTCGCCCTGCCGCTGGTACTGCCGCCGACCGTCCTCGGCTTCTACCTGCTGGTCGCCATGGGCCCGAACGGACCACTTGGCCACTTCACGCAGGCGATCGGCCTCGGCCTTTTGCCCTTCACTTTCCCCGGGCTGGTCGTCGCCTCGGTGTTCTACTCGCTGCCCTTTGTCGTGCAGCCCATCCAGAACGCCTTCGAAGCGATCGGCGAGCGCCCGCTGGAGGTCGCTGCAACCTTGCGCGCCAGCCCGCGCGACGCCTTCTGGTCGGTTGCCGTTCCCCTCGCCCGACCCGGCTTCATCAGCGGCGCCATTCTCGGCTTCGCGCACACCGTCGGCGAGTTCGGCATCGTGCTGATGATCGGCGGCAACATCCCGGGAAGTACCCGGCTCATTTCGGTCCAGATTTACGACCACGTCGAAGCGCTCGAATACGGCCAGGCGCATGCCCTGGCCGGCGGCATGGTGCTGTTCAGCTTCGTGGTCCTGCTGGCGCTATACACCTTCAATCCGGGACCGCGCAAGGCGGTCGGAACATGAACATCGAAGCCCGCTTTCGCATCGACCGCGGCAGCTTCACGCTGGACGTCGACCTGTGCTTGCCGGGCCAGGGAATCACCGCGCTGTTCGGCCATTCCGGTTCGGGAAAAACCACCTGCCTGCGCGCCATGGCCGGCCTGGAACGAGCCAGCAACGGCTACTTCGCGATCGGCAGGCAAGTCTGGCAGGACGAGTCGCGAGCGTATTTCGTGCCGCCGCATCAGCGGGCGCTGGGTTACGTCTTCCAGGAAGCCAGCCTGTTCGCGCACCTCTCGGTGCGCGGCAACATGGCCTTTGGCCAGAAGCGCTCGCCGGCCGGCGATCGGCGCTTCTCGTTGCCGGTCATCGCCGAACTGCTCGGCATCGCGCCCCTGCTCGATCGCTCGCCCGCCGAACTGTCCGGCGGCGAGCGGCAACGCGTGGCACTCGCCCGCGCCGTGCTCACCTCACCGCAAATCCTGCTGATGGACGAACCGCTGGCCGCGCTCGATCTGAAGCGCAAGCTGGAAATCCTGCCCTACCTGGAACGTCTGCAACGCGAGTTCGCGTTGCCGATCATCTACGTCAGCCACTCGCCCGACGAGGTCGCCCGTCTGGCCGACCATCTGGTGCTGCTCGACCAGGGGAAACTCGTCGCCAGCGGCCCGCTCAAGGACGTCTTGAGCCGCATCGACCTGCCGGCTGCCTTTGCCGACGACGCCGGGGTGGTCATCGAAGCGCGCATCGCGGCCCAGGACGATGATGGCCTGAGCCGACTCGAATTCGCCGGCGGCGAGATTTATGTTTCGCGCCGCGACGAGCCAATCGGCGCGCTGGTCCGCTGCCGCATCCATGCACGCAATGTCAGCCTGGCCCTGGTGCCGCAACTGCACAGCAGCATCCTCAACAGCGTTGACGCGACGGTCGTCGCGCTGGCGCCCACCGATACCCCGGGGCACGTGCTGGTTCGCCTCGATGTCGCCGGCGCAGCGCTACTCGCCCGCATCACCGGGCGCTCTGCCGACAAGATGCAAATCCGGCCCGGGCTGGCTCTGAAAGCGCAGATCAAGGCCGTCGCCCTGCTCGCCTGAGAGCACACTCCGGGACGCGCCGGACGGCCCGGCGCCGACGCGCCAGGGCGGTGCAACAGAGACCTTTGCGCACGCCCCCATGCACCGTCAGGGAGCGCGCGAAACGGCACACGCTGACGCTCCAGAAAACTTTTTCTTATAAAGCAGCGGACTAAAAACCCCTGCAAACGAGCATGATTCTTGCTGCGGCAAGACATCCCTTTTTGGCAGGAGTTACCCGATGAGCAACGTTTACCGCATCGAAGCGTCCGCAGCGTGTGACGAGCTGCCGCCCGAAGGAACCCGACGAGTCATCGACAATCAAGAACGCGTGCTCTACGACAACTACTGGATCAAGACCTATCCGGTTCCGGCCGATTCCCTGCTGGGCAAGAAGTCGCTGATCGAAGCGCTGGCTCGGCGGCTGTTCAATCACACCGAGCACGGTCTCAATATTCCGGGCTGCCGACTGGGCGACGCGCGACAGAGTTACCAGGCGGAGACCAACGCGGCGCGGCGGCGGGTCAAGGCCGGCATGCTGGCCGGCGCCCTCTTCAACCGGGCGACCGACATCTTCAGGAGGCTGGTCGAGTTGCAGGCCGACGGCGTCGAGATTCGCACTGACAACGCCCTGATGCGCGAATGCGGCCAATGCCTGCTCGAAGCCATGGACCTCGGTCGCTTCGTCCTCCACCGTAGCGGCGAGGAAGGCATCGACGAACTGTGGGGCGAGCCCTTCCGCGCGTTCTCGATACCGATCGAGGATTTTTACGAAAACCGCTACATCAAGATCGGCCAGAGCATGCGCGCCATCGACCGAATCGCCGATGCGATGGTCAGCAACTTCGGCCGCATCCCGACCTTCGAGAGTGTCGAAGCACCGATTCGCGAACTCGCCAACGCCGCCAGGACCAAGGTCGAAACACTGCGCACCGATGCCGACATTTTCGACGTCTGGTCGCATCTGGTAACCGCTGGCGAGCGACTCGCCGACTTTACGCCGCAAGCGGCGGTAGATTCGCTCGATGCCGGCGAAAAGAGACCGGGCAGCCGCGCGCACAGCGTCTCGGACGGCGTGCAGCTGCTGCGCAAGGGCCGCGACCTGATCTTCTACATCGTGCGCGCACGCACGCCAATGCCAAAGAGCACAGGCGAATACATCGAACGCTGCGAGGCCTACCTGGCAAGCGGCCGAGTTCCCTTCATACCGGCGACGCTGCCGGCCTGAGCCGCGCCTGCTGTCTCCTCCGTACGCCGAGTAGTCGATCGGCGAGATCATCGACGCCCGATCGATCTCGCCACGAGGTCGTTGGCTTACCGCGTCGCCCGGCCAAGCAAACGCCCAGCCCGGCGCCCGGCCGCTGGCAATCGCCCAGTGCGCTCTCCCTGACCGCCTCGTAAAGCCCAGCCGTCTGGCGCGACCGCAGCCGGTATCGCTGGCCCGCTCGGCGAAAGCGCCCGACGCTGTCGCTCAACACGCCCGCCGGGATCGCCGCCGCAGGTTCTGCACAAGCGATGGACACAGCATCGCGCATAAGAATATACTTATTTACTAATTACAGAATCCGCTCCAGAAATACTGCTTTTTTATCCGGTCCTCCAAGCGGTGAAACCGGCGCCGCATCGAAGCGCCCTGCAGGGCGCCAAGGAGACACGCATGGCCCATATCGTGATCATCGGTGCTGGCGTCGGCGGCATGCCCGCCGCTTACGAAACGCGCGAACTGCTCGGCAGCGAGCATCGCGTCACCGTCGTCAACGCCAGCGACACCTTCCAGTTCACGCCGTCGAACCCCTGGGTAGCAGTCGGCTGGCGCGAGCGCCAGGCGGTGACGATGCCAATAGCACCCTACCTGGCGAGGAAGAACATCGGCTTCGTCGCCAAGGCGGTAAGCCTTATCGACGCGGCGGCGAACCGCCTCACGCTGGCCGACGGCGAGGTGCTCGACTACGACTACCTGGTCATCACCACCGGCCCCAAGCTGAGTTTCGACGAGGTCCCCGGTGCCGGCCCGCACGGCGGCCACACGCATTCGGTGTGCACGGTCGCGCACGCCGAACAATTCTGGGCCGACTACCAGGAATTCCTCGTCGATCCCGGACCGATCGTCATCGGAGCCATGCCTGGCGCCAGCTGCTTCGGCCCGGCCTACGAATTCACGTTCATCGTTGACGCCGACCTGCGCAAACGCAAGCTGCGCCACAAGGTGCCGATTACCTTCGTCACCAGCGAACCCTACATCGGCCACATGGGCCTGGGCGGCGTCGGCGACAGCAAGAGCATGCTCGAAAGCGAGCTGCGCGGGCACGACGTCAAGTGGATCACCAACGCCAGGACGACGCGCGTCGAAGCCGGCAAGGTCTTCGTCAGCGAACTCGATGACCTCGGGCAGCCGCGGCGCGAGCACGAGATTGGCTTCAAGCTGTCGATGATGCTGCCGGCCTTCAAGGGTGTCGACCCGGTGGCCGCGGTGCCGAACCTGTGCAACCCGCGCGGTTTCGTGCTGATCGACGAATTCCAGCGCAGCAAGGCCTACAAGAACATTTTCTCGGCCGGCGTCTGTGTCGCCATCCCGCCGGTGGAGGTCACGCCGGTGCCGACCGGCGCACCGAAGACCGGCTACATGATCGAAAGCATGGTCAGCGCCATCGCCCACAACATCGCCGCCGAACTGGCCGGCAAACCGGCCACTGCCAAAGGAACCTGGAACGCGATCTGCCTGGCCGACATGGGCGACACCGGCGCCGCCTTCGTGGCGCTGCCACAGATCCCGCCCCGCAACGTCAACTGGTTCAAGAAAGGCAAGTGGGTGCACGTCGCCAAGGTCGCCTACGAAAAATACTTCCTGGCGAAAATGAAGAGCGGCAATTCCGAGCCGATCTACGAGAAATACATCCTGAAGGCACTCGGTATCGTGCGTCTTCTGGAGAAGTAAAATGGCCCGAGCCAATCACGCAATCGCACGCACCGCGATGAAGCCGCCGCGGAATTCACGCCAGCCACCGGGCTTTCCCGGACCGCCCGACAAGCGGCATTATCGCCATCGACCGCCGCAGGAGATCACATGACCGACACGCCATCAGCCAATCACTTCGACGTCCATGCCGCCACCTGGGACGCCGACCCCGTCAAGCAGGCGCGCGCGCTGGCCGTCGCCGAGGCGATGCAGACGCGCGTGCCGCTCTCACCGCGGATGCGGGCACTGGAATACGGCTGTGGGACGGGCTTGCTGAGCTTCGCCCTGCAAGCGCAGCTCGGGAACGTGGCGCTTGCCGACAGCTCGGACGGCATGCTCGCCGTGCTGAACGAGAAGATCGCCGCCAACGCCATCACCAACATGCGTGCCACGCGCCTCGACCTGGTCACCGACGCGCTGCCAGACGACCGCTACGATCTGATCTACACCCTGATGACGCTTCATCACATCAGCGACACCGACGAGCTACTGCGGAGCCTCTACACCTTGCTCGCTTCGCCCGGCTATCTGTGTGTCGCCGACCTCGACGCCGAGGACGGATCTTTTCACGGGCCGGGATTCGACGGCCACAACGGCTTCGATCGTCGCGCGCTGGCGGCGAAAGCCGCAGCGGCCGGTTTCCGCCAGGTTGAGTTCACGACCGCTTTCAGCATGCGCAAGGGCGACGGTGCAGCGCAAGCCGAGTACCCGGTCTTCCTGATGGTGGCGCAGAAGTAAGGTCGTCCAGGCTGCATCGAACGGGCAGGACCAGCCGCCAGCAAACGGGCCTTGCTGGCCCGAGCCGCCCGGCAACGCCAGGCGCGTTCGCGGAACGGCTCGGCATCGTCGCCTGTCTCGTGCCTGGAGGCCCGGGTCAAGGCCTGTTTCGTCGCTTGTTGCAGCGCTTCTTCCATTTCACTCGCCGCCGGATTCACCGTGCCATCCGGGCTAAGATACGGCTTCAATCCACCGCGTGCCCGCCAAAGCCAAGGGCACTTCGCCTCGACAGGCTTCTGCCATGTGCGCCACAAGCGACGCTGTTTTCGAAATTCCGCTCAGCGATGCGCCGGACGCGCCGCGGCTGTCGCTCACCCGTGCGCAGCGGCCGGCGACGGCCAGCGCCACGGTCGTCAATCACCAGGGCCAGTCGCGCACCGTCGAGGTACCCGGCGAGAACGCCCTGACGGTGTACCTCGACAAGCAGGAAATCGTCACCCTGATGACCCTCGGGCAGGCGCCGGAGGCCTTGATCATGGGCTATCTGCGCAACCAGCGACTGGTCGCATCGCTCGCCGATCTGCGCAGCGTGCACGTCGATTGGGAGGTTGGGGCCGGCGTCGTGCACACCCGCAAGGGCCACGGCAGCGACCTTGCCGCGCGCATGGCCAAACGAACGGTGACCACCGGCTGCGGCCAGGGGACGATGTTCGGCGACTGGCTCGACGCCTTGCAGCGCCTGCACAGCGACGCCACGCTGGCGGTCAGCACGCTCGACGCGGCGCTGGCACGCATTCTGGCGCTGGACACCGTCTACAAACGCGCCGGCTCGGTGCATGCCTGCGCGCTGCTGCGCAACACGCCCGAGGCGCCGCTGGTCTATCACGTCGAGGACGTCGGGCGGCACAACGCGGTCGATGCGATCACCGGTCTGATGTGGCTGGACGAAGAGTCCGGCGCCGACAAGATCTTCTACACCACCGGCAGGCTGACCTCGGAGATGGTGATGAAAACGGTGCAAATGGGCGTTCCCTTCCTGATCTCGCGCTCGGGTCTGACGCAGATGGGGCTGTCGATGGCGCAGGCGATGGGGATCACCCTGGTGTGCCGCGCGCGCGTCGGCCGCCATCTTGTTTACTCGCATGGCGAACGCATTACGCGGGGCGGCGCATGAGCCGCGCCAACATCACCGGCCTGATACTCGCTGGCGGACAAGGCCGCCGCATGGGCGGCACCGACAAAGGGCTGGTCGAACTCGACGGCGGACCGATGGTTGCGCAGGTCATCGCCCGCCTGCGCCCGCAGGTCGATTCCCTGCTGATCAACGCCAACCGCAACGCCGACGCCTACGCTGCTCTCGGCGCGCCGGTCGTCGCCGACCGCCATGCCGGCTTCGTCGGCCCGCTGGCCGGGCTCGATGCCGGCCTGCACCACCTTGGCGAGCGCGACGCCTGGCTGCTCACCTGCCCCTGCGATTCGCCGGCCGTGCCGCTCGACCTGGTGGCCCGTCTGCACGCCGCGCTGCTGACCGCCGCGGCAGACGTCGCCATGGCCCGTGCCGACGGGCGGCTGCAGCCGGTGTTCCTGCTGGCGCATACGCGCTGCGCCGCTTCGCTGGCGGCGTATCTGGCGCGCGGCGAGCGCAAGATCGACCGTTGGGTGCTGGCGCAGCAACACGTGCTGGTGGACTTCGACGGCTGCCCAGAGGCCTTCGCCAACATCAACACCGCCGACGAACTGGCGCAGCAACAGAAAGACTGAAGCCGCCGCATTCGACCGGGTCGACCAACTGCAGGCTGCACCGACCCGGCGGAATGAGCACCTGCCGCCGGACTTGCCTGGAACGCCCGAGAAGCGGCATTTTGGCCATCCACAGATGCCGGAGAACACATGGCCGACACGCCCCCGGCCAATCATTTCGACGTCCGTGCCGCGACCTGGGACGCCGACCCCGTCAAGCAGGCTGCCGCCGTCAGAGCCCTTCGAGGATGAACAGCGTCCTGTTCGCCGATTGCAAGCCGATCTGCAAAACCTCCTGGTACTCGTCGGAGTGGTAGAAATTTTCCGCGTCGGCGACTGAAGGAAACCTGATCAACACCATCCGCGTCGGCGCCCAGAGCTTGCTCTCCTTGACGGTCAGTTGCCCACCGCGCGCCAGGTATTCACCGCCATATTTCTCGACCAGCGGCTTGGCCTGCAACTTCAGATTTCCTGATCCCGGCCGGGAATGTAGGTAGAATTCCGGAATTGCACGTGGCACTTTATTTTGACGGCCATGATTTTCTTATGGCATAAACCAAGCTTCGCTAGGAGTGCAAGGAGGAGCAGACGTTGAGGCAATCGTGGCTTCCAGGGTTTCCGGATGGTGCGCAGAAAGTGGGAGAAGGGTTGGCGATTCTGGAGAAGGATGGCCAAGCGATCTACTTTGTTGGGGGAGACAATTACTTCTCGCACCCCGTAGGAGACGACGCTGGCCGCAGGTTCGCTCTGACCAGCCTGATGGAGAACGGGCACGTCAAGGCGGTCGAACTGGAAAGGCCACCGCTGTGCATCCCGCACCGCACGCTGATGAACTGGGTGGGACAAAGCCGCAAAGCCGGGCCATCGTCTTTCTTTCGACCGGCGGCGGCGAGCCGGCCGCGGATCATGACGCCGGACAAGAGTGCCGAATGCGCGCGGCTGTTGAGCGAGGGAAAGCGTCCTGCCGAAGTGGCACGGCAGGTGGGCGTCCAGGAGTCGACGCTGCGCAAGGCGATCCGGCGCCAGGGCGTGCCGCAGTTGGCCGCCTTGCCGCAAGAGGCAGGGGAGTTGGAAGCGGCGAGCACCAAGAGTGAGCGCAGCCGGGCGGATGCGGAAGCCGCCGCGGGGATGGGCACCGCCTGCACGCGCGCCGACGAGCGGATCCAAACGGCGCTGGGATTGGCGACCGGTGCGACGACGCGCTTCGAAGCGAGCCACGATGTGGCGATGGGGGGGCTGTTGGCCGGCTTGCCGGCCTTGTGCGCGAACGGGCTACTGACCGGCCTGGATCGCCATCTCAAGCTGCCCCGGGGATTCTACAGCGCCTTGCACATCCTTCTCGTCCTCGGCTTCATGGCCCTGGGGCGAATCAAGCGGCCGGAACATCTGCGACAAACCTCGCCCGGAGAACTCGGCAAAGTCATCGGCCTGGACCGGGTACCGGAAGTCCGCACCCTGCGGGAAAAGGTCCATCTGCTGGCCAAGACGGGTGACCCGGCAGCCTGGATGCGGGATCTCGCGAAGCTCTGGATGGAAAGCGAGCCAGAAGAAGCGGGTTACCTGTATGTCGATGGTCATGTTCGGGTGTATCACGGCGAGCAGGCCAGGCTGTCGAAGCGCTACGTCTCGCGCGAACGCCTGTGCCTGCGGGGCACCACCGACTACTGGGTTAACGATGCCCTGGGTCGCCCGTTCTTTGTGGTTTCGCAGCCGCTCAATGACGGACTCGCCGAGACCCTGCTCAAGGACATCGTCCCCCAACTGCTGGAGATTGTCCCGGGACAGCCGACGCCGGCCGAACTGGACGCCGACCCGACCCTGCACCGGTTTGTCATGGTCTTCGATCGGGAAGGGGCCACCCAGAGTCTCCTCGGCAGACTCTGGAAACAGCGCATCGGCGCACTGACCTACCGCAAGAACGTCAAGGACCTCTGGTCCGAAGAGGTGTTTCAGGAACAGGAAGTCCATCTGCCGGCAGGCGGCAGCACCGGGATGAAACTCGCCATGCGCGAAACCCGACTCGGCACAGGCGATGGCAGCCTGGCCGTGAGCGAAGTTCGTCGGCTGACCCAGACGGGACATCAAACAGCCGTGATCACGACCGCCCGGCAACTCGGAAACACCACCATCGCTGGGCGGATGTTCGCCCGTTGGTGCCAGGAAAACTACTTCGCGTACATGATGGAACATTATGATATTGATGGGCTTATCGAGTACGGAGACGAATCTCTTCCCGGCACTCACCAGGTCGTTAACCCCCGCTGGCGGGAACTCGACAAGGCCGTCAGGCAAACCCGCCAGAGCGAAAGAAAACTGCAGGCCGCAATCGCCAGGACGGCCTTGAACGACGGCGGCGAAATCCAGAAAAACGCCGAGTCTGTCGAAGCACTGCAGGCCGTTCAGGAGGAGCTCAAGCGACTTTGCGCGGCGCGCAAGGCAAGCCCCCGAAAGATGACGATCGACAGTCTGCCCGAGGCCGAGCGACCGACCCAACTGCCGCCGCTGAACAAGATGCTCTGCGATACCGTGAAAATGGTCGCCTACCGGGCCGAGACCGCCATGGTGGCGCTATTGCGCCGCCACTTGAAGAAGGAGGACGACGCACGTGCGCTCATTCGCGAATTGTTCGTTTCTTCCGCTGACATCGAACCGAACGCGCTAGCCAACACCCTGACCATCAAAATTCACCGGATGGCCAGCCCAGCTCATGATCGCGCTATCGCCGCGCTCCTCGAGGAACTCACCCTGCAAGATTTTCCGCATCCGGAAACCGGGGCAAGAATGACCTTCACTCTTGTCTGAAGTGCCAACCCGGTTTCCTCCGAGATCAGGAAATCTGAACTTGTAGCTCTCGTACATCTCCGGCTTGGTCAGGTCCGTATCGACGACCAGGTATGCAGCCATTTCTTCTCCAATCAGGGCTGCTCGTTCGCCAGCCCCGGGCAGGTCGTAAGTATTCGGCCAACCCGTAGTGAGCCAGCGCCGTTGGCGAAGCCGGTTAGCGGCAGAGGACTGATCGGAAGGATCGGTGAAGGGGATAGAGCCAGATATCCTTGATCGGGAGGATCGACTTGCGGGTGGGGCACTTCTTGCCTCGGCCGGCGGTTTGGCCGACCTTGATCCAGTTGGCGGCCTGGTAGCAGGTGCCGCGATGGCGGGGGGTCTCGACGAAGGTTTCGAGCAGCACGGGGCGGTAACCGTAGCGCGCCAGCCAGTCCTTGGGCAGTTGCCGCTGCATGAGCGAGAGGATCTTGGAGGCCAGGCCCTTGCACTGGATCCAGGGCAGGATCAGAAAGCGGGCATTGTTCACCACCAGTTGCAGGTTCCTTTGTCGCTGGTCATCGTGCCAACCGATGAATTGCTCGCGCGCGGCGAGTTTCCAGGCGCTGGCGGCGAAGCTGAGCAAGGCGACGAGTGTCTCGCCGGCGAAGACGAAGTATCGGCTCTGACTGCCGGCCATGGGCGTGTGGCCGAGATAGTGGTAACGAGCGATGTACTCGTTCCACAGACGCGAGTTCGCCGAACCGACGACCTGTCGCACCGAGAGAGGCGGCAGTTCATGCACCGGCTGAGTGAGCAAGGGTTGTGGATCGGTGGCGTGCGTGGGCCGATACTCGGGTTGGCGAGGAGCGGTCCGTCGTGCAGCCGGCAGGGTGAGCAGGCCGTCGGCTTGCATGCGCAGCATGGCCACCCGGCAGGTCATATCCTTCAGATCACCATTGGGCTTGCGCCAGTCGAAGAGCTCGCACACCTGACGCGAGAGTTGTGCGCGGCTGGCGCCAGGAGGGGCCTCGATCAGGCCGCGGATCGTCTGCAGTTCGTCGGCGGTAAAGTGGCGCCCGCAATAAGGCTTCACGAGCTATCGATGGAAGGTGTCTGATTGACCGGGATGGCACGCATCTGGGCCAGACGATCGGTCGCCATCGCCCAGGGCAGAAAGGCGCTCAAGTCCGCTGGCGGCTGGTTGCCGTTGGCGGCGCAGGCTTCCAGATAAGCCGTCAGCCAGATGCGCGGGTTGATTTTCCACAAGCGCAGCGTCAGCAGCAGGCTGAACATCGTCGCGGCGAGAGCGCCGGACCAGTGACTACCCGACCCATAGAAGTTCTTGCGTGCGACCACCGGCGTACGCTGGGCGCGTTCGGCGGCATTATTGTCCATCGCCACCTCGGGGCGGTCGACAAACACGGTCAAGCCGGACCAATGCTTGTGCATGCTTCGCAGCACCTTGCTCGCCGGCATTTTGAGCGCCGGGTTTGCCAGTTCGCGTTCGCGCTGACTGGCCATCTGCACGATCGCCTGCCGCAAGAGGCGGTCGCGTTCGGCCCACTGTGCCGGGTCGTTACGGACTTCCAGGCGCCGTCCATTCAAGTGGTAGAGCTGAGCGATCTGCTCGACCCAGGCCAGTGCCCAGTCCGCGAGTTCCGGATGGGCGTTGGCCAGCTCCAGGAAGTCACGCCGCTGATGTGCCCAGCAGAAGGCCAGAACGAAGTGGTCAAGGACTCGCGCGAGTTTCTTGTAGCCCGCGTAGCGATCACAGATGATGACGCCTCCGGCGCTACCGGAGAGTTCCCGGATCGGCACCGCCGCCGAGCGGCTCGGGTCGAGCACGAAGTGGATGACCGATGGGCCGTGGAACACCCAGAAATACCAGCGATGTCCGACCTTCCCTTCGGTCTCGGCAAAAACCCGCCAGCGAGTCTCGTCCGCGTGCCACTGTTTCTCGCAGCGCAGTCGGCCAAGCAGTGCTTCTTCAAGCGGCTCGAACAGCGGCGCCAAGGCACGAAGTCCGCCGGCCACCGTTCCTGCCGAAAGCCTCAGTTGGTGGTCGGACCAGTCTCGTAGAAGCCGATGCGTCGGCTGACCGTACAAGAACTTCGACAGCAGCAAGTGCACCCAGATCGACACGCCGTACTTTCCACGCGGGATCAATCGTGCCGGCGGTGGCGCGGTCAGAATGCCGCGGGCGCCCGGGCACTGACAGGTCCGCCGGTAGCGCCGCCGGCAGATCTTCCGGCGGTAGGCTTTGACCTCGATCTCGAGAACTTCACTGTCTTCTGTGCCGGGAAAGTCGACGTAGCTCAGACCACAGTCCGGGCAATGCGGGCAGTCGATGTCGATGACCTCGATCTGCGTCGGCAAGTGGCTTTCCGGATTCCGCCCGTGACCCGTTGCTCCCGGTTGATGACCTCGACCCCGCGACGACTTCTGGTCTGCTGCCGGGTTCTTCTCGGCTCCCGAAGAGCGTTCTGACTTGCGACCAAACAGGCGTTTTTGCAGATCGCGGATCCGGCCCTGGGCCTGCTCGAGCTCGCTACGCAAGGCCGCCTCACGCGCCGCCGCTTGCTCCGCCGCACGCGCCATTTCCACCCGATGAGCGGCCTCCGATTCCGCCAAACGGACCAGCGCTTGCCGATGTTGGCTGCGCCAGAAGTTGGCCTCCCAACGGAGCTTGATTTCCTGCTCCTTGGTCAACGTCACCAACACCTCGGCGAACGGCGCCACTTGGCGGTGACTTGCCGCCGATCCTCCGCAGATAATGTCCGTAGCCGTGCCCATGCGCCGCATGGTGCCGGATTTCCGCTGCTGTGTCCAGTTCAGATCTCCGGGCTGCCCGCCAATCGCTGACGGAAGCTCGCCCACCAAAAAAACCGGGGCTACGGGTTCACCGAATACTTACGGCAGGTCTTGCTGACACGGCCAGCCAGGATGGTGATGCACGCCGTGAAACCGGCGCGGCCCATCGGCAGGATTCTCTTCTGGCGCGGCGAAATCACGCCACGCGCCACGCGCCACGCTGCGGGCAACGTACAACGCGACGTTAGCCAGTGCAAGCCGTTTGAAGCATACGAGGCCACCGAGCGCCAGCGATTTCGTGTCGCTGCGCCTGGCCCGACCGTCATGGCGAGGAGGCGCAGCCGACGTGGCAATCCAGACGACCCGCATCGCTGGCGCTGCCGGGCCGCATCCGCGTCCCGGCGCGTGTGGTCGGTGGCCACAAGCCACTGCACCTGGCGCTGTCGCATGTTCATCGCGCAAGATGAGCTCGCAGCTTTCGGCGCAGGAGAAATCGCTCGCCAGCCTGAGCGTGGAAGCAGCTGCGCGGAGCTTCCTGCGGCGCAAGACGGCGCCGGGCAAGGCGCCGTTCGAGCAGCCGGACGATGCGCAGAAACAGGCGGATCGGGGTGGCCGACCACGGCCATGCGCAAGCCGCCGGCGGTCGGCTAGGCGACCGTCACCGCCTGGCCTCGTAGGCATCATCGAACAGCTGTTCGAGGCCAGGATGAGTACCGCGCAGGCCATCGACCACCGCTTTCGCCCAAGCAAAGTATTCCTGCTTGCGCGCGAACGACCAGTCGGCCGGTGGCGAAGCGGCAAGGTCGCGCACGTTGCAGATCTTGTCCGCCAGCTTGACCAGCCGAGCGTGCCGGCCGGCGCTCGGCGCATGCTTGACCTGCAGCCGCTTACGCTCGGCCTTGGGCAGGCTCTTGTCGTCCGTGACCTCGAGAACGACATCGGCCACATCCCTGCCGAAATGGCGAACGAGTTCCTCTTCCGTGGTCTCGGTATCCTCGATCGTGTCGTGCAGGATGGCCGCCAGGAGAACCACCGGCTCCTCGATGCCCGCTTCGTTGGCGAGCACGTTGGCCAGCGCAATCGGATGGTTGATATAGGGTGATTTTTCGGCGTCCTTGCGCCGCTGCTGGCGGTGCTTGTCGGCGGCGAAGGCGATGGCGGCGATCAGTTGTTTCATCTGCGGAAGACCTCTCTACGATGCCAAATCAGGTAGTTGCGATGCGCTTCGGCCAATTCCGCAACGCGCCACATCGGCTGAACGCCAAGGAGTCTCTGCTGGTCAGGGGATAGCTGCGAACAGACCAGGAGATCACCCTTGTCATCAAAACTGATCCAGCCGCCATCGAACAGCGCGTCCAGATGCGGCGCCAGGAGCAGGCCGTTGAAGACATCTAGGCGTTCCGCATCGGTCGCGCACTGCACCCACGGCTTGATGTGCGAAGCACGCAGCAGCGCCACCACATCAAGCCCGGTGACCGCGCAACGCCCTTGCCAGTAGTCGATCAGCGACCGGCGGAAGGTCTCCTGACCGACGCGCTGGACGACCAGCCGCTCGGCCTCGGTTGTCGCCCTCAGACATTCTGCCTCGCCCGCAAACTTACTGGCCGCCTCGCCCGCCAGCAAGTGCGCGAGCCGCCCGGCGCGCTGGAGCATGGCATGCAAGTCCTCGTAGCTGCCGACCGGATCGACGACGGCTGGCCACTGCTCGGCTTCGGGCCACGCTTGCGCGCCGCAGTCCTGGGCCACCTTCTTTCCCCAGACGGCATCAGAGAAGCCGACACGATACTCGTCACCCACCTGCGCCACGACGCCCAGCCAATGAGGAAAAGCCGACGACCGGCAAACCAGCCAGTTTCCATCGCGTGCTGGCGTGTGGTCGAAACCCGCGTCCTGCGCCGCCTTCTCGATGCGAGTCGCTACCAGCGCGCCGGGGGCGGCATCTTTCGCTGTGGACGTCCCGCCATCACCCCGCCGGAAATCGTCCCAGGCGACGATGAAGGCCTCCAGGTCGCTGTGCGACTTGAAGGCCAACCCGACTGGGTAGCTGCCCCGCATCCCCGACCGGGTACGCTCGCGCCGGGCGGCGTCGTGGCGGCCCAGCCATTCCGCCAGTTCGCGCTCCGTCCGCCCGAGCAGCGGCGCCAGCACCTTCGGCGCAAGGCTGATTTCCACGGCGTTGCCCGACGCGTTGCCAGAAAAATACACGGCGCAGGTCTGACCGCTCGGTGCCCGCAGCCTGAAACCATTGCTCAGCTTCGAGTAACTCCCAAGGCCCGAAAAACCCTTACGCAGCATCTCTTCATATTCACTACTCATACACGCACCTCGTCAGCCACCTCCATGCTTGCCTCGGCCAACAAGTCCACCAGCCGCCTCCTCACGCCCGAAAGGCATTCGGATCGCCCACCAGCGTGTAGCTGGCCAACGCCATTGCCGCCAGGTCGGCCAATGGATACTTGGTCAGGAAGCTGTCCCACAAGGCGTAGAGTGCGGTAGTCAGACGAGGTTCTTTCGGGTTTCATAATGTCCTATCAGTAGGATCAACGTCCGCGCAGGTCCGGATCGAAGGCTGCTGAATGTTCGAGCACCTCCATGTGTGCCAATTTGTTTCGATAGCGTCGAAGCTTCTCGGTCGCCTGTTGAATCGTGTTTTTCATCCCTTGACTGCGTGCAACGTATGCCAGCTGGCCGATTTCCAATTCGTCGAGGTCGCTACAGTTCGCACCATTCAAGCAAATTGGCAATCTCACCATCGGCCGCATGCGTTGCACCCAATAACGCCGCCCAATTTCCAGCAATGGCAGAAGTTCGCCAGCCTGAGCCTGCCACAGGCGCTCAACCAACATTCCATGCCCTGCGGCGTGACGCAGCAGCAACATCGGATGCTCGAGCTCTATGCCGTCGAACTTGATCTTGCCCCCCGATTCCCAGGTTGCTGCCAACTCATCGGTTCGTCCTAGCGCCTTGGCAGCATCACTCAAGGCCACAACCGGATCGAAAAGCCGTCGCTCGTCGATACCGGCCAGATATTCGGCCAATTCAAAGTCCCACAGCGCTAGCTTGGCGACAATGCGCGACAACAGTTTCTCCTTCCCGCCGTCGTAACGTTTGATGCGCATCGTCTCCCGCACATGCAGCAAGATATCGAGTTCTCCCACTACGTCTTGCCATGGGGCCGTCAGCAACGCCACCGAACGTTCGGGAAAGCTGGCCAGCGGAACCCCTGCAACGACAATAACGATCAGCGGCCTGACAAGCTTTGCCACGACTCGACTCGCCACCTCGTACTCAGTCATGAAGTGCCACCAAGCCCCCCAGCGATCGCCGCGGACACCTTGCACGATGATGACCTGGCCGGGCTCAAGTCGTCCTCGCAAATGCCCGACCGAACGCCGCATATCCTCCGAATCGCAAATTTCGACCCAGCCATAGAGCTGATCGATCGGGTTCTCCTCTTCGTCATCAAATGGGCCAACGACCCGCCATCCCTCATCCTCCAAGCTACGCCGTAACGTCTCGGCCAATTCGGAGACACCGCGCGCCGGTGTCGGCAGGATGAGGTTGTTTCCATCCCGAAGGTTCTCCACGGCCTTGGCAACAAAATGCGCCGGACCAGGCAATGCCCACCAGTCCATCAAGTCCTGGCCGCCTGTAGAACCTGTTTGACGATCGGGTCGAGAGTCCACAAGTCGCCTCCCTCCCGCCTCGCAAGACCAAGCAGTTCCCCCCATCGCAAAGCGCGATCCACGACATCCCTAGAGCATTCCGATAGCTCGGCTAACTCGCTCGGCTCGGCGGGCGGACCCCATTCAGCCAGGATGCCCAGTATCTGCTGCGGTAAAGGGAGATTGAGTCCGAATTCTGCAAGGCACTTGCTCACTTCCTGGGGATCGGTCCACCTGTGCACCGCTGCGTCGATCCGGCGTTCAAATTCGTTGCCAATGCTGCGCTTCTCGACCATCGAATAAAGCAGGGATGGCCAGAAACCGGTTGCCGCCCCAAGGCGCTCACTCACGTTGGGCAGCTTCAAGTCCTCGAGCCATTGGCGGACGAAGCTCTCCCGCCAGGGAAGCATAGACATCCAGGGGATTTCGAGTTCACGTAACGCCTCATCGCCGAGCACTCCCCACATCATCACGGGATCGGCGACGAAAACGACAGAAACAAAGCGGCTTGGCGAGCGCAAGCGGGCCAGGAGACGCTTAGCATCTCGAACCCAGATCCCGCTCCAGGGGACCGTATCGGGGACAACGACGAGCGTCAGTCCGTCATACTGGTTTTTCTTGGTGATGTTCTCGAGAGCACTGGCAAACGCCACATGGTCACCACACCCATTGATCTCGAGCAGCGTCCCGCTGCTGGTGAGTGCGAGGTAGTCCTTGAGCGCGGGGACGAGGCCATCCGAGCCGGCGGCAACCGATCCCGCCAGGGCCAGGATTGAGTTCTCTTGGCTGAGAAGTTCACTCAATTGCTGGTAGGTCAGAGGATTTCGATGCGGGCTGTTCGGCTGATCCCTGAGATGCGCCCGAAACGCAGCCGAGTCGAACTCCCCGGTCGGCTGCCGGGATTTGACGAGAACGGTCTCTATCTCTTCCTGATTGCCGAGCAGCAGGAAGATGTTCGGATTGCGCAAGCTGTAGCGCCGCTCCGGGTTTCGCGAAAGGACACCCAACTCCACCATTTCATCAAGCAGCACGCGAAAATCCAACTCGCTGGTATCGTGAAACCCCTCAGACCACCACTGCATCGCGCCCCTTTGCCAGATACTCCGCCAGTCCATCCCCTCGTTGTGGGGGCATCGACCGGCCAGAGACTCAAGAGCCATGGCATACGCGACTACCTCGTAACGCAGATCCAGTTGCAGGGTCAGCCGGAACTTGTTGCGAATCTCATCGCGAAGATCCCCGCTCGAGTAGACCGCTTCGATATCCTGGTTGGTGATTCGGTAGCGTGGCCCCGGCGGGCGCTGTGCGGTGCCCACCTTCGCCAGCATGTGACGCAACAGGTGGTGACAGTAGAGCTGGATGAGGCTTGGGTAATAGTTGGTCTGAGCCAGGATGCGAATCACGAGGCTTGGGGCATCGAATTCAAATCCTGCCGCCAGCAGCGGCTTCCGCACGAGATCCTGCGCCTCACGGATCTCGTGCTCATCAATGAAGGGACCGATCTTTATCGGCTCGCCGAAATGCGCCAGCGGGTGGTTGGCACGCTCGGTCATCCGCAAGACATTGTGCAAGCCGGCGAAGACGACTTTGAAACGCCGCTGCGTCACGTCCATCAACTGCTTGAGGCGCCGGGTTTCGGCAAAGTCACGCCGTCCATCCTGCTCGAAAAAGCGGTCAGCTTCGTCGAGAAGCAGAAGGATGCGCCGTTCGGCGTTGTCATCGAGAAACCTGCGCACCTCCTGGAGCAGCGCATCCACGCCACCTCGTTTTGCCAGGGATGCAAAACCAAATGCCTCGCCAAGCACGCCAGCTTCTTTCAGCCTGGCAGCCAGCGGGAGCCAGACCTCGGATGCCTCACGATTGACGCCGACACCCTCGGCACGGAGATCGATCCACGTCGAATACCGCAGCTTTCCTGGCGCGTGAAAAGCCTGCTCGGCACGGCGCATCAAGGCAGTTTTGCCCAACTGACGTCCGCCATAGATGAAACAGCGACCATTCACCCCCTGGATGGCGTTGAGTTCTGCCGCGCGGCCAAAAAACATTTCGGGCGGCACGAGGCCGGCCGTTGCGTCGTATGGGTCGGAATACGCGAAAGGCAAGGCGGTCGAGAAGAATGCCGCCAGCCGGGAGCCGCTCTGCCCCGCCAGAAACAAGAGCATCACCTCGTCCACCAGAACAAAGCTCTTGTGAGCCACCTTCGTCTTTCGGCTGATATCACGCCACTTGCGCTCAGACATGCGGCCAAAGTAGAGAACGATAGTCGCCCGGTGCAGGCTGGAATCACCGATCATCTGAACGATGTCGTCTTCCGTCGGCCGTTCCCACCGGCAGATCACTCGATAGTTGCCTTTTGCACCTGATCCAAAATGCGGTATCGGACAAACGGAGCGATCTTCAACGGTCGTGGTCGTCATTTTCCAGACTTCCATCCCCTGAGTCTTCTCTTCCCGGGAGGGCGGCTTGGGCAGGACGAAGCCTATGCCGCTGAAGAACGATTGAAGTTTCGCCGCGTCGGTTTCGCGACGTGATTTCAGCATCGACCAATCTGAAAACATCTTCGCCGCCTGATCCAATTGTGCGCCATCCACCTTTCCGAGTTCCAGGCCGGGTATCGCCTCACGCTTCCTGATGGTCAGTTCGACGGGTTCCCTCGCTTTCCGACTGCTCAGCCAATCTTCCAATGCGGCAACACACGACACGAAAGAGCGGAAAGGATCAGCGATGAGCAAGTCCTCTGGCCAGGGCGACAGACCGTTGCGAACCCGTTGCAGCAACTCGTTGGCGGTTGCAATGTCTCCCTCGTTGACCACCCTCTCCACTTCCGCCAGGTCACCTGCATTCCTGCCGGATCGCGCCAGCTCTGTAATAGCGCCATGGACTTCCCCGGCCCTGTCGTCGCGATTCCTGCAGATGGATGCTGAAATACCGGTAATTGAACGAAGCGCCAAATCGAAATGCCCATGTTCGGCCGTCTGCGCCTCGACAACGACAAGATCGCTCTCCCAGGCACCACGCTCCGGATCCGAAATGTAGCCGTAGGCCGAACCAATCTCGATGTTGCGGCGTGCCTCCTGTAGTGCGGATTTCAGCTTTGCGCGCCAGCTGTCACGTTCGCGGCGGAGACTGTCTTCAAGATCCAGCGTTGAATGCTCGTCGCCGGAACACATCAACAACAACCGAGCACCGAACACGTCACCACGTTCAAGTCGCGCATCGAAGGCGTCCATGAATGAGACCGGCTCAGCAAGCCACTGCCGGATCGACAAGAGAAGTTCTACCTCTGGCGTCTCGATCGACCAATCGGCGCCAATCCTGATCGATGGAACCCATAGCATGTCTCGCCCAATCACTTCGTCTGCTGGCGGCTCGCTTGCCGGCAACGGGGGCGATTCGGGATCGAAAAGAGCCTGAAGTGCCTGAAGCTCTCGCAATGCAGTCTTCTGCGAACTCGCCACAAGTCCCCACGAGTCGCTGTCGGTCGCAGTCAGTTCCGCCCGAATAGGTTCGCGCAATTGCTCCAGTTTCTCGCGGATGTTCATCAGGAGCTTGCGCATCTGGTCGTTCGACGGACTCTGGCTTTCGCGCAGCGCCACCCAGCGCCTGGCGAGTCCGATGGCCTCCCGCGTGCATCGCGCGAGGTGATCCAGCGCACCCGAATGGATATCTTCGCCCCTGACCCGTTGGTTCTCCGTCCGGTCCGTCTTGCGGATCAGCTTGCGCAGTTCCGAGTGATCAGACAGCAAACGAATCGAGTCCCTTACCTCGGCCAATTCAGAGGTCCTGTTCGACGCCACCGGAGACACCAGCCTCGTGATCAAGCCATCCGGCTTCAACCACGCGTGCCAAACCTTTGTCGCCGCCGCAAACTTGATCGTCATGGCCGGCGCTTGAATTCTCAACCAGTCCCCAGCTTCGGCCTGCAGTACCAAAAAATCGTTGTCGATAGCCGCCTCGGAACGTGCCTGGCGAATCGATGCCAGCTCTATCCGAAAGCCCAGCAAGCGGTCACTGGATTCCCGCAGAGACTGGACGAGCGAGTAGAGCGACTTGTAGCGCCCCTGACTCTCGAGATGCAGGTAACCGGCTATGGCCGAGGCGCCGCTCTCCGGACAAAGTACCATCGGTCGCAACGTCGCTGCCACGAGCAGCAGGTTCAACGCCGTATGCCACGTTTGTGGGCCGTCCTCATGAAACCACTTCTCGGAAAAATTCTGGAGCCTGGCAGCCACCGATTCGCGCAAGCCACCATCAGGAAACACCAGAGAATGCGCCAGCGCGACCGCCTCCAGCAAGTCGAGAGGCGGTGTTCGGATCCGATCATCCTCTGTGCCCAGGGCTCTGGCGAACTGGCAGGCCATCGACAGGTTCCCCCGTGCTAGAAGCGCCCAGATCGGGCCGCATGCGTCGCCGGCGGCGGGGGAGTAAATCTCCTCTCGCGTTCTTTCCGCCGCTCCACCGGCAATCGGAATGCAGGGGCTGGTTTCCTCACGAGTTGGTATGGCGTGCTCAGCCAAGGCCGTAGTGGCTGACTCTGGCATCAGGTCAGACGCAAGCTCAGACACCGCCTCAGGCTCCGGCGCGGGGGCAGGCAGGATCTCGGCTTCCGCCGCAGCCTCTTGTACCGGCTCGGCGACGGACAGCGGGAGTACTGCATCAGGCTGTGCCGGGCCTACCGCGAGTGTTGGCTCCATCGATTGTGCATCCATCCCAAGAGCACTCGCTTCCGGCTCAACCTCCCGAGAGTCATCAGCCCCCGTTTCGAATAATCGGCAAAAGGGGCTGGCAGCCGCCAGGAAGGCATCTTGCAGAGACTCGAGCTTCTCCTCCAGATCCAGCAGCGCCCTCTCTCGCTGGCGGCGCTTTCTTTCGAAAGGCTTGCGCTCGATAGACGATTTCGCCGCCTGTAGCTGCCGACCCAGAGTATCGAGCTTGTCCTGCAGGGCCTGACGCCCGCCCGCCTCGGACTCGAAGGCGATGCCGGCAAGCGCCGTCCTCCCACAAGCGGCGTCGGCGTCGGTGGACAGCGCTTCCAGATCGGCCTCCGGTGGTTCGCCCAGCGCTTCCTCCCAACGCTTTTCGAGGGCCCGCAGCATGGTGACGTCTAACCAGGCAAACTCTTCTGACTTGCCGCTCCACTCACGGCAGAGTGCAATCAGCGCGCCAACGTTCGCCTCGATCGCCTCGCGCAAGCTCTCCTCCGCTGCAGGCAAGTGCTCTACCATCAACCCGAATTCTTCGCCAAGGCTCACCAAGTCGGCGACGGACTGCCGAGACGGTCGACTCCGCAGCTCGTCACGCAGGCCGTCAAGCCTTTCCAGTAGGGCATCCCAATCCGCCTGTAACCCAACTGGGGTCAACTCCTGGGTACTGGTCGACCGCCCGAATTCCTCAGGCTCAGCCTCCGCGTAGCTCGGCTGAAAATCACTGCACAGTTCGACCGCTCGTCGTACGAACCACGCGCTCCCCGATGCCGAGCACAGAGCGAAAACCGCGTGACTCACTGCCCCCCGTCGCGCTTCGTCGCGTTCTGGCCAGTGCGCGAGTTCGTCGACGATCTTTGGCCAGAGCATGAAGACGTTTAGCGACGGTTTCGTACCTAACAGGGCCAGGTGTTTTTCTACACCAGCCCTGATCTTGGGCCATGCCGTGCAACTGGCGAGCAGCAACTCCTCGTCGAACGAGAGCTTGATCCAGTCGTTGTCGAATTCATCGAGGAAAAACAGATCAACGGAGTACGCATAATCGATTGCCGTGCGCCGTCCGGCCTGGCGCGCGCCCCAAAAATAACCCATACGGGCTGTGGGATTCGACCAACGGCGGATGAGTTGCTTGTCCTTTTCCGCAAGGTGCGCGACTCTGTCACCCAGCCACTTGGTGATGATCGCGTCGAAACAGGTGGCGCCTTTTGGCAACTCGCTCAGACTACGCTTGAGGTCGCGGTTCAGGCCCTTCGCCTGCAATTGCTTGAGCAGGACAATGGTGTTGCCATCCCGTTCCAGCACGTCATCGGGTAGACCGACGATAGCGTCCTGCGATTCTTCACAAGGCATGATGGTCATCCTCTTCTGATCAATGGATTCATTGCTGATTGTGCTACGAAAAATGGGTACGGCAACATAGGCGTCAGGCTCCCCCTGCAGCCAGCTGGTCCCACGCATCGTGGACCAGACGGCGCGTACGATATTCGCCGAAATGGCTGATATCGTTGTTTTTGAGGACGCGGAAGGTCTCGGAGAAGTAGTCGCCGCCCATGACGTCGGCGGGGTCGAGCGTGTAGCGTAATTCGTCGCGGGTCAGGCCGTAGAGGCGGGCGCGACGGTCCGGGTCCCAGGCGAAGTACGGTCCGCTGTAGCCGAGATCGGCTGCCCAGTGCTGGAGGTCGTGGGCGGTGTAGGTCAGTTCGCGGACGCGCAGCACCGGCAGGGCAACGTCGGCAGCCTGGCGTCCACGGTAGGCGTGCAATTCGTCGAGGACTAGGAAACGCAAGCCCCTGGCGTTGCGGATCACTGCCTTGTCCTTGTCGTCCTGACGAGTCATCAGGAGCTGGAGCATCATGAAGTTGGTGAGCAGGATGTCCGGCCGGTTCGCTGCCAAACGCTGTCGCTCCTCGTCGTGTTCCTGATCTGTATAGCGACCGACGGTCACCGGCGGATGATCGCCGTAGCCGCCAAGGAACTTGCCGAGTTCCGCGAGCTGGCTGTTGGCCAGAGCATTCATCGGGCACATGAAGATGGCGCGTGTTCGCGGTGCCAGCTCACCCACCCGCGCCTTGAGGATGGCGTCGACTATGGGAATGAAATAGGCGAGCGACTTGACCGAGCCGGTACCGGTGGTCAGGACGTAGCTGCTCACCGTCTGAGCGAAGCTGATCGCCTTTTCCTGGTGCTTGAAGGGTCTCAGGGATACGCCGGGCGAAGCGGCACTCTTACTCGCCCGGAAGATCCGTGCACATTCGGGGTGATGACCGCCTTCCCCGACAAGCTCTTCAACCGAGTGTCCCGACTTGAAGTTGGAGTTGACTTGAACCAGCGGCGTCGGCCAATAACGCTGCGACGCGTAGGCTGTATCTACACAGGTCGCGATGTCGTTAGTCTTGATGCGCGTGAAGCTGCGGGTGAACTGACCGCATTCACCGACCAGTCTCTCCCTGAACTGGAAAACGTTCATGCTCGCCTTGTTGTTGGTTATTTTCCCGGCGCGGCGGCGTTGGCTTTACTGCCACCTCCCGCAGCAATCGATCACGCAAATTTCAGCTGCAGTTCATGCGCCAGCGCCCACCGATATAGCCGCCCTCATGTCTTACGGCGCCGTATCGCCAAAATCAGGATTCCACCCTCCGAAATCACCTGATCTAATTATGCCCAGACGCCTACTTGCCGGCCATGATACAACTCGAAGAGCTCATCCTTCGAGTTCCCGAAGTCGATGCATCGTCATGCACCGTAGCTAGCCGATCGACCAGATCCTCGGCGCTCGCGAGGCGCTCACCCGGTACGTGCGCAGAATCCCGGCGCGCCCTCTGCAAATCCACCGCCTGCGAGCGTTGCCTCGTCCTCTGCTCGCCTTGGCCCACAACTGGCCTCCCGAAACAAGTAAATGCCAACCGGGCTTTCTCCTCTCCAGCCCAAGCCGCCGCCAGCTTCTCGACCGAAAAGAAAATCGAGCTCAACTTGACCCCGTTTGCCGTTCTCGTCCGTTTCACTCGCACGCATCCGCATTCAGCCATTCATCGCCCGTGCATGCGGAAAGAGCGTCAAGAGATCGCGCCTCGACGCGCACCGAAAATTGAACCCGGAAACAGGAGCCTGATCATGAAACATCGCACCCCATCCCGCCTGCTCGCGAACCTGCCAGCGAACTTGCCAACAATCCTGCCAACAATCATGCTGGCGGGCCTGCTCGCCGCCTGCGCACCGGCACAATACGACGGCAGTCGCGGCCAACACGCACAGCCACGCAGCGACCAAGCGGTGCTCGGACGGGTAGCCGAGAACGAAACTCGCCCGACCGCGCAAGCCGCGCCAGCGGCTCCGACCGTGCGGCAAACGCAGGCCAGGCCGGCGCCACAGCTCGCCGCGACGATCGGCGCAAACGTCCCGCCCGGCAAAGCGATCGAAAAGAAAGAGGCGCAACGGGCAGCCGATGTCCGGGGGGCCGCCGGGATGGTCGCCGACCAGATGTCGGTCGCCGTGCTGCCGCAGGAGGCGCGCGAGCGCTACACGCCACTCACCGACAATCCGGTCAAGCAGGTCGCCGAGGCGCCGGTATCGACCTTCAGCATCGACGTCGACACCGGCAGCTACAGCAATGTGCGACGCCTTCTGAATTCCGGCAATTTGCCGCCCGCCGACGCCGTGCGTGTCGAGGAGTTGATCAACTACTTCCCGTACGACTACGCGCTGCCGAAGGATGGGCGGCCGTTTGCCGTGCATAGCGAAATGGCGCCCGCGCCGTGGAATGCCGAGCGCGTACTGCTGCGTATCGCCATCAAGGGGCAGGACGTTGCCAAGCAAGCGCTGCCGCCGGCCAACCTGGTCTTCCTGGTCGACGTCTCCGGGTCGATGAACAGCGCCGACAAGCTACCGCTGCTCAAGTCCTCGCTCAAGTTGCTGGTCGGTGAAATGCGCGCCCAGGATCGCATCTCGCTGGTGACCTACGCCTCCGGAACACAGGTCATCCTGCCGCCCACGGCAGGCACCGAAAAGGCCACGATCGGCGCCGCCATCGATGGCCTGCAGGCCGGCGGCAGCACTGCCGGCGCCTCGGGAATTCAACTCGCCTACGCGGCCGCTCAACAAAGCTTCATCAAGGGCGGCATCAACCGCATCGTGCTCGCCACCGATGGCGACTTCAACGTCGGCATCGCCGACACGCGCCAGCTCAAGAGCATGGTCGAGGAGAAGCGCAAATCGGGAATCTCGCTGTCGACGCTCGGCTTCGGCAGCGGCAACTACAACGAAGCGATGATGGAGCAGATTGCCGATGTCGGCGACGGCGCGTATTCCTACATCGACAGCCTGATGGAAGGTCACAAGGTGCTGGTCAATGAGATGACATCGACGCTGGCAACGATCGCCCGCGACGTCAAGGTGCAGATCGAATTCAATCCGGCGGTGGTCAGCGAGTATCGCCAGATCGGCTACGAGAATCGCCAACTGGCGCGCGAGGATTTCAACAACGATCGCGTCGATGCCGGCGATATCGGCGCCGGCCACACCGTCACCGCGCTCTACGAGCTGACGCTGACCGGCAGCAAGAGCAGCGTGGCGCCGCTGCGCTATACCTCCAAAGCCGGCGGCGAAGGCCCGCTGGCCAACGAACTCGGCTACCTCAAACTGCGCTACAAAGAGCCCGCGGCGAACGACAGCCAGTTGCTCGAGTTCACTCTGCAACGCAATGCGATCAAGCCCCTCGCCGCCGCCAGCAGCGAATTCCGCTTCGCCGCCGCCGTCGCGGCCTACGGCCAGATCCTGCGCGGCGGCAAATACACCGGCACCTGGAACTACGCTGACGTCCGCCAGCTGGCAGCGGCCAACATCGGCCACGACAAGTACGGCTACCGTGGCGAGTTCCTGCGCCTGATCGATCTGGCGGCAGCCCTCGGGACGAAGCCTGCGAACTGATCGACGGCGCGCTCCCGGCGTCTTGCCGTCGCCTCTTCTGTAAGCGAGAAGGTGGCAACAGCCGGCGGCAAGCGCACCCCGACGGCGCGGCCAGTCTATACTGCGCGGCATGGAAACCGCCGCCGAACTTGCCGCGCTGCCGGACGAAGACCTGATGCTGCTGGTCGCCAATGGCCTCGTCGAGAAACCCGCCAGCGAGCTCTTTCGCCGCCACAACCGGGCGCTCTTCAACTTCATCGCCTGGCAGTGCCAGGGCGATACCGCGCAGGCCGAAGACATCGCCCAGCGCACCTGGGAGAAGCTCATGACCCGGTGCGCCGATTACCAACCGCAAGCGGCCTTCCGCAGCTTCCTGTTCCAGATTGCGCGTAACCAGTGGCTCGACTTGCGCCGCTCGCCGGCCGAAAGCCGGCGTGCCGAACTCGACGAAACCCGGCCCGAAACGCCCACCGACGATCTCACTCCGGAAGCCGAACTCGCCCTGCGCCAGAATCTGGCGCAGGTGCACCAGGCCTTGCTCGCCCTGCCAGAAAACCAGCGCGAAGTGGTCGTCCTGCGCTTTTTCGGCGAAATGAGCCTGGAGGAAATCGCCCACACCGTCGGCGAAGGTTTCGAAACCGTCAAGAGCCGCTTGCGCTACGCTTTCGCGCGCCTGCGCCGCGAACTCGAGGCGCCGTCGTGAGCGAGGCCTTCGAAAGATTTCTGCAGGGCGAAGACCGCCTGGCCCGCCTGCTGTGCGCGCTGCCCGCCTATACGCCATCGGCCGAATTCGACGCGGCTTTTGCGCGCGCGGCACACGCCGCACAGGCCGCACGAGTGGCACCAGGCGCCATCCAGTCTGCATCTGCGGCAGCGCCAACAGTCTCGCCCGGGCCGCTTGCGCTGGCCGCCGCGCGAATCGCCGCCGCTCCGTCGGCTTTTGAACCGCCGGCCAGTCTGGAAGCCAATTTCCTGAAATTGGCCGCCAGGATTGAGTCGGCACAGGCTCCCCGGCGCGCGGCCCTCCTGGCCGGCATCGGCCATGGAGATAGCCCGCAAGCCATGCTCGGCGCGGCGATTCAGCCTGCCACCGAGGAGTGGCTGCGCGCGCAAGCACTCACCGCGTCGCCGACCCCGGCCGCCACGCCAGCGTCCCCGGACCGGCAACGCAGCTTCCTCGGCTTTCGCTGCTTCGACCTGCGTCTGGCCGCCGTCGCCGGCATCCTCGCCGTCGTCGGCACGCAGCTCGCGCTGCTGCTCATCGACCGCCCCGATGCGCCGCAGCTCGCCGAGCAAGATTCTTTCCAGACGGCATTGGCGCCGGCCGAAGCGGCGAAGCGAATCAACCCGGCCGGGAATGCCGAGCGCTCACTCGGCGAAGCGCCAGCCGCGCTGAAGCAAACGCCTGCCGCCACGTCGCCAGAGCGGCAAGACGAGCTAAGGCTCGCCACACGAGAAGCCGCGGCCGCATCCGTGGCGCTCAAGAAGAGCGCGGCCGGCGCTGCGGCGCCGCACGCACTGCTGGCCGACGCGGCGGACGGCCCGCGACCCGCCAGCGCCTCGCCCCCCCTGGCGACCGTGGCGCCAGCAGACCGCGCAGCAGTCGCCGCCACGCTCCCGGCAGCCGCACAGCTGCCCGCCAGCAAGACCGCCAGGCCAGGCATTCGCAGCCGCGATACGGCGGATGAAACGCCCGCCGACACCCGTGCCGCGGCGCCTGATCCGCCGGCCGCGCCGGCGATGTCGGCCGCCGCCGAGCCCCCCGAGAAGGCAGCTGCCAGCGCCTTTTCTGGCGCCCTGAAAGAAGAAGCGCCGCCACGCGCACGCGCCATCGACGACGTCGCTCGGCGCGAAGCCAAACAGCTGCAGCACAGCGTTCGCGCCGCAGCAGCCTTGGCCACGACGCCAGGCGAGCCGCGCCAGCCAATACTCGCCGCGGCGCCGGGCGCAGCCGCAGCGCCAGCAGCGATGCCCCGCCAGCGGACGACCGAAAGCAGCCTGAGCGTGACGCTCGCCGATGACCCGGCCAGAGTCGCCAGCCGCCTGCCGGCGCGCCCGGCGGGTGCGGTGTGGGCGGTCTACAGCACGCACGCGCGCCGGCCTGAACTCGATCGCTGGCTTGAAAACCTGCGCCAGCAAATCCCGGCAAGCGGCCGCCCGGCGCGTTTCGAAGTGATCGAGGACGACACCAGCACCGACCCGACGCATCTGCGCATCGTGCCGCCGGCGCTTCCCGAGAGGCGATGATTTCCTGCGCAGCCGCGCCAGATCAGCCCGCCGCGCAGCTCGAACAGTGACAACACGACGCGTCAAAATGCCGGCGCCGCCGATGTCCTCCGGCTTCAGTCCGTTGCCGTTTGGCGGCTGCCACTTCGCACGACCAGCGAAGACGGGCGCTGCCGCACCGACCTGCCCGGTCTTTCCCGGCGCTCTGTGCCACCAGGCAGCAGCCGCCTGGTGGCACAGACCATCGCCTTCGCTCCGCCCTACTTCGCCGAGCGTGCGTCAATTGGCAGCCTGAGAAGAAAGGTCGTTCCTTGTCCCGCGACGCTTATTACGTCGATGCTCCCCGTGTGCTTGCCAACAATCCCCCAGACGATCGACAGGCCCAGACCCGTGCCCTTGCCGACGGGCTTGGTGGTAAAGAAAGGCTCGAAGATGCGCTTGAGATGTTCCGCCTTGATCCCCTGGCCGGTATCGTGAATACGGATGCCGACACTGTCGTCCCCGATGCGCTCGGTGGAGATGGTGATCTCCCCCTTGCCATCGATGGCGTGCGCAGCATTGACCAGCAGGTTCAGGAATACCTGATTGAGCTGTGCGGGCAGGCATCGGATCAGCGGCAGGTCAGGCGCGTAACGTTTGGTCAAGGTGCAGTGATACTTGATTTCGTTCCAGATGATGTTGAGCGTCGAGTTCAAACCTTCGTGCACGCTGGCCAGTTGCCATTCGCCTTCGCCGGGACGCGCGAAATCCTTCATATCGCGCACTATCTTGGCAACCCGGGCGAGGCCGTCCCTGGATTCCGTCATCAGCAGGAAAGCGTCGGTCTTCAGGTAGTCGTAGTCCATCGCCACTTTGAGCGTGTTAAGACGCGTGCGACTTTCAGGAGTGCTCACCGCGGCCTGGCAGGCGTCGACGAACTGGAAGACATCGTACAGATAGCCTTCCAGCGAGCGGAGATTGGCATCGACGAAGGCCACCGGATTGTTGATCTCGTGCGCCACCCCGGCGGCCAGCTGGCCGATCGACGCCATCTTCTCCGATTGCAGCAACTGGTATTGCACATCCTCGAGTTTGCTGTTCAGTTCCTGCAGGCGAAGCATCTGCTCCGCCTTCTCGAACTCCGCCACCTTGCGTTCGGTAATGTCCTGGACAAAACCTTCCAGGTAGGCCAGCGTGCCATCCTTGTTCATGACCGTTCGCTGCATCAGATCACCGATCAGAATACTGCCGTCCTTTCGACGGTAGCGGTTTTCGGCATGTGCCCACTCACCGCGCTTCTCTATGGCCGCCTCGACGAGTGGCCGACGGCCAGCGGGGTCCACATACAGTTGTGTGCCGATATCCGCCACCGCGGCAAGCAGCTCTTCGGGCGAGGCGTAACCCAGGCTTCGTGCCAGCGCCGGATTGACCCTGAGAAATTGCCCCTGCACGGTGGAATTGAAGATACCCATCGACGCATTCTGGAAGATGCTGCGATATCTTTCCTCGCTCACCGCCAGCGACTCCTCGGCCTCGATGCGCTCGGTCGCGTCGACACCGAGACTGGCCGTACCGATGATCTGGCCCTGGCCGTCGCGCATCACGGTGTTGTCCCAGACGACCAGGCGCCTCTCGCCTTGCCGCGTCAGCAGCTCATTCTCAAAACGCTCGGGCATGCTGCCGCTTGCCATGGCAGCCGAGAATACGGCCCGCACGCGTACACGAAAGGGCTCGGGAAGAAAGATTTCGAACCAGTCTTGCCCGATCACCTCGGAGCGCTGCCAGCCAGTCAATTCCAGGAGAAAGTCGTTGCAGAAGGTGACCTTGCCGCGCACGTCGAGCATCACCGCCAGCATACGAACGTTCGCCAGCAGCCCCTGGAAACGCCGCTCGGATTCCGACAATTGCCGGGTGCGTTCCGCCACCTGCTGCTCGAGATCGCGCCCGTAGCGTTCGATCTTCCGTCGCTGCTGGCGCTCGTCCATGGTAAGCGCCAGGATGAACGCGAAGTTCTCGATATGGTCTGCGTAGAGCGCGAAGACCCGTGCGTCGCTCACGCTGAAGACCAGTTCGCCAAAGCTGGTCGAGTCGGTGGCCACCACGAAGTTCCTGGTGGAACTCTCCGCGGCGCCGACCCGGGCCCTGAACTCGACTTTTCCGACGCCCGGAATATCGCCCAAGCCGGCCGTCACGAAGGACCTGATTGCCTGATCGGGAAGCGAGGCGGCGACGCCCTGCATGAGCATGAGCTGCCCGAGAACCCGCCCATCGAGCTCGGAATTTTCCAACGAACTTCCTTCTCTGACCGTCAGCAGTGGCCCGCCAGGTACGCCTCGGGCGAGACAAAGAACGGGTTATGCACGACGTTGCCGCGGAGGACCATCAGAGGATGAACCTTGAGGATCTCCATGATCGTTGCCCCGTCAAACGAATTGGCATCGTACTGGCAAACCGCCGTAAGCGGATGCGTCCTCAACAGTAAACTGACGCGCGCCTCGTACTCCATCAGCCGCGAGCCACCGGGCATAGCCAACACGTCAGAGCTCATCTCGCCGATCAGGCGCGCGGCCGAAAAGCCGTCGGCAAGCGCGTCCTGATGATAGCGCCGCAGTCGCGCCAGGATGCGCTCCGGGTCAAAATTGCCGTCCTGAAAATAGACCTCACGCGGCGGCGCACTGATCAAGGCACCAGCTGCCTTGAACGCATCCAGGGCTCGCCCGTCCTCCGCCAGGCGTGCGGCGAGCAGGGTTTCATAGGGCTGTTCGGTAAAGCAGGCGGTTCGCTCCCCCGCCAGCAAGCCGCTCTGCAGGAACTTGAGCAGCGAGTCGAGCCGCTCATGGTCGTTGTTGAACACCTGGCAGATATGTACTCCTGCCGGAAAAGCCTGCTTCGTGAAACCAAGAGACACCATTGTCGGTTCGATCGGCATGAACTCTCCTTCCGGCTGGCGGTGCAAAAGAAAAGCGGTGGCCTATCCTGGGCGGCTCGCACCACAGCCAGTTGCCACACCCCGCTCGAACCTTGCGCCGATTTCCAGCGGCGGTCAATCCAATGCTGCGCATATGGGAAGCGTACATTGAATAGCTGGGCGGCGGTGGTGACATTCCAGCGCAGCAGCTTGCTTGCACGCGTGTCGCCTTTCCGACAAATGGCCAACAAGCGCCACCGCCGGTAGCCGACAACACCCTGTTTCAACGAACTTTTCCACTCTGGCACGCGGCTTGCTCAATTCGCTCAACCGCATTCGAGGAGCGTCCATCGTGGAACTACCCGTTATTGGCAACACCGCCTCCCCTGCCGCCTGCGCCAGCAGCGGCTGCGGAACGCCAGCGAGCACCGAGGATCGCCTGTCGGACGCGATCCGCGCCAAGGTCCAGGACCACCCCTGCTTTTCGGAAGACGCACACCACTACTTTGCGCGCATGCACGTCGCCGTGGCGCCGGCGTGCAACATCCAGTGCAACTACTGCAATCGCAAGTACGACTGCGCCAACGAGTCGCGCCCGGGCGTCGTTTCGGAACTGCTGTCGCCCGACCAGGCGATCCGCAAGGTGCTCGCGGTCGCTGCCCGCATCCCGCAGATGACCGTTCTTGGCATCGCCGGACCGGGCGATCCGCTGGCCAACCCGGCGCGCACCTTCGAAACCTTCCGGCAACTGTCGGCCCGTGCCCCGGACCTCAAGCTCTGCTTGTCGACCAACGGCCTCAAGCTGCCGCACTACGTGGACGAGATCGCCAGGCACAACATCGACCACGTGACGATCACCATCAACTGCCTGGACCCCGAGATCGGCGCCCGCATCTACCCGTGGATCTTCTGGAACAATCGACGCATCCGCGGCGCCAAGGGCGCCCGGATCCTCATCGAGCAGCAGCAGCAGGGCCTCGAGATGCTGATCGCGCGCGGCATCCTGGTGAAGGTGAACTCGGTCCTCATTCCGGGCGTCAATGACCAGCATCTCAAGGAAGTCTCGCGCGCCGTCAAGGCCAAGGGCGCGTTCCTGCACAACGTCATGCCGCTGATCGCCGCAGCCGAACACGGTACCTACTATGGACTAAGCGGCCAGGCCAGCCCGACGCCGGCGCAGCTGCAGGAGCTGCAGGATGCGTGTGCCGGCGATATGGCGATGATGCGCCACTGCCGGCAATGCCGCGCCGACGCCGTCGGGCTACTCGGCGAGGACCGCGGCTCGGAATTCACCATGGACAAGCTCGACGCGCTCGAGCTGAGCGAAATCGATTACGCAACGGCCAGGCAGCGCCGCCAGGTGGTGCACGACGAGATCATCGCGCAACTGGCGCAGAAACGCGCCGCCAGACACGCCTCGCCGGCGCTTCTGCCAGCGCTTCTGCCAGCGCCTGCCGGCGACGACCATCCGACGCTGCCGACGGCGAGTCTGCGCAGCGTCCTGATCGCCGTTGCCGCCAGGAACGGCGTCGTCGGCGAGCACTTCGGCCACGCCCGCGAGTTCCTGATCTACGAGGCGTCGCCAGACGGCGTGCGTTTCGTCGGTCATCGCAAGACCGAGCTCTACTGCAGCGGTCCGGCGAGCTGTGGCGACGGTGAGGCGGCCGTAGAAGCCGAGCCGCAATCGGTGCTCGAGACGACCATCGCCGCGCTCGCCGGCTGCGAAGTCGTGCTCTGCTCGAAAATCGGTTTCGAGCCCTGGGGTCAGCTTGAGGCGGCCGGCATCATGCCCAACAGTGAGCACGCGCTTGAACCGATCGACGCCGCCGTACTCGCCGTATACCGGGAAATGGCGGCCAGTGGCCGGCTCGCGCTGCCGGCGCCCAGCAGAAAGGCGGCCTGAGAATGGCTCTGAAAATCACCTCTGCGTGTCGCAATTGCTGGGCCTGCATCGACGTCTGTCCGCAGCAGGCGATCGTCGAGGCGAGCCCGCATTTCGTGATCAAGGCCGAGCAGTGCAACGAATGCCTGGGCGTCCACGACGACCCGCAGTGCGCTTCGATCTGTCCGATCGAAGCGGCCATCGTCGATAGCCTCGGCGCTTACCTGAACCCGCCCGGATCGCTGACCGGCATCCCGCTCGCCAGGCTGATCGACTTCGGCCTGTGGCACGGGGCCGACTGATGGCCATGCTCGCCACGACGTCGAGCAAGCGCGCCGTCGAAATTGCGCCGGGCGTCCATTGGGTCGGCGCGCTCGATCCGCAACTGCGCCGCTTCGACATCATCCTGAAGACCGCCAACGGCACCAGCTACAACGCTTTTGTCGTGCGTGGCGAGAGCGGCGTCGCGGTGATCGATACGGTAAAGGAAAATTTCGCCGACGACTTCTTCGCCCGCCTGGAATCGGTGGCGCGCTACGACGAAATCACGAGCATCGTCCTCAATCATCTCGAACCCGACCATAGCGGCGCCTTGCCCGAGCTCTTGCGGCGCGCACCGCAGGCGACGGTTTACCTCTCCAGCCGCGCCCAGATGATGCTCAAGGCCTTGCTCAAACCGGGCGGCGAGCAGGCGCCGGAATACGTGCCGGTGAGCACCGGCGATACGGTAGCACTCGGCGGTCGCACGCTGCGCTTCCTGCACACGCCCTACCTGCATTGGCCAGACACGCAGTGCACCTATCTCGAAGAAGACGGCCTGCTGTTCACCGGCGACATCTTCGGCTGCCACTTCTGCGACGAGCGCCTGTTCAACGACCGCGTCGGCGACTTCCGCTTCTCGTTCGAGTACTACTACGCGCAGATCATGCGGCCCTTCCGCGAACACGTGCTCGACGCGCTCGAGCTGATCGAAGCGCTCGACCTGCAGTTGATCGCGCCGGCGCACGGCCCGCTCCTGCGCCACCTGCCGCGCGACTACGTGCGCCGTTACCGCGAGCTGGCGATGCCGCGCCTGTTCAACGAGGCGCGCAGCGAAAAGACGCTGGTCGTCTTCTACCTGTCGGCCTACGGCAACACCCGACAAATGGCCGAAGCCATCGCCGCTGGCGCCGAGCGCATTGCTGGCGTGCGGGTCTCGCTCTACGACCTCGAGGGCGGCGACGCGGCAATCTTCACCGACTTCGTCGAGGAAGCCGATGGCCTCGCCTTCGGCAGCCCGACGATCAATGCCGACGCGGTCAAGCCGATCTGGGACCTGCTGTCGTCGCTGACCAGCGTCAATATCAAAGGCAAGCTCGGCGCCGCCTTCGGCTCCTACGGCTGGAGCGGCGAAGCGGTACGCATGATCGAGGACCGCCTGCGCGGCCTGAAGCTGCGCGTGCCGGTCGAGGGCTTGCGCATCAAGCTGGTCCCCGACGCCGGCGAACTCGAGCAGTGCGGCCGGCTGGGCGAAAACCTGGCGCGTCACCTGACCGGCGAGATCGAACACCGCGAACTGGATCTGGCGGCTCTCGCCTGACCCAAACCACAGGGAGAGAAACATGCCACGAGCCAAAGTCACCTTTCAGGACGTCGACGTTTCGGTCACCGTTCCGGCAGGAACGCGCCTGATCGAAGTCTCCGAGAAAGTCGGCGCCGGCATCGTCTACGGCTGTCGCGAGGGCGAGTGCTGCACGTGCCTGACCAGGATCATTTCCGGCGCCGAAAATTTCGCCCCACCGAGCATCCTCGAAGAGCAGGTGCTCAAGGACAACCTGGCGCCGCGCCGCCACCGACTGGCGTGCCAGGCACAGATCCTCGGTGGCGAGATCGTCGTCGTGCCGGCATGAGCCGAAGCGCGACGTTTTCGCGAAACCCGCGAACGCCTGCCGCCTGGCAAACCTCATTCTGACTTTCCAAGCAACGCCCTACAGGAGAAGCACAAATGGCCCTCATCACTTTCAGCAGCCACTTGCACAAGGACAAAACGGTCTATGCCGTCGCCGGCAGCCACACCCAGACGATCCTCGCGCTGGCCAAGGAGAATCGCATTCCGATCGACTTCGGTTGCCAGGAAGGCGACTGCGGCACCTGCCTGGTCAAGGTTTCCTCGGTCGACGACAAACGCCGGCCGATGGGCGGGCCACTGAACGTCCGCGAGGTGGCGGCGCTCAGCAACCTCGGCCACGTCAGCAAAGCCGAGATCGAGAAAATGTACGTCGACGACATTCCGCCGACGCAATGGCGGCTGGCGTGTCAGATGGTCGTCCGCGACGAAGACATCCTGGTCGAGTATCCCAGCAAATAGACGAGGTCATCATGAACGCTGCGGATCGCCTGCCCTGGCGAGCCATCCTGCTCGCCGACCTGCTCGCCGTGCCGGCCGCCGCTGTCGCCGGCGACGCCAACCGCTTCCTGTTCGCCAGGATGATTGCCGCGCAGGCAGCCGGTGCCGGCTGCCTGGCGGCCGATCTTGGCCTCGGCAGCGATGGCTACCGGCAGCTTCTTGCCGAGTATTTCCCCGGCTGCCGAGCGAGCATCGGCGCCGCCAGCCCGGCGCTGGAACGTGTTCCGGAATGGCGCGATCTGCACCAACTGCTGCTCGACCATCGCGCTGGCGAGCGTCATTCCGAAGCCCTGGTCGCGGCGATCGTCGCCAGCGCCTGCGCTGGCAGCGACCACCTCTGGCAGGACCTGGGACTGATCGACCGCGACGAGCTGACGGCGCTGATGTGGGTCAACTTCCCCGAACTCGCGCGCGCCAACAGCGGCGACATGAAGTGGAAGAAATTCCTCTACCGGCAGTTCTGTGCGCGCGAAGGCATCTACGTTTGCCCCGCGCCATCGTGCGGCGAATGCCAGGATTACGCGAAATGCTTCGCACCGGAGCACTGAGCACGGCCGCCGAAACAGCGGGCCGCCGCGCCGATTTGCCCGCCGAGTCACACAGCAAATCGCGCACCAATGCCCGCACCGCGCCCTTGCTCGACAAGGCCACTGCCGCCTACCTCGGCCTGGCCATCGGCGACGCCCTCGGCGCCACCGTCGAATTCCTGACGCCAAACGAGATTCGCCAACAGCACGGCGTGCACCGCGAGCTGAGCGGCGGCGGCTGGCTACACCTGCAAGCGGGTCGGGTCACCGACGACACGACGATGTCGCTGGCGCTCGGCGAGGCGATCCTGGCCAGCGGCGGCGTTGACGCCCAAGCGGTGGCCGCAGCGCTGGACGCCTGGATGCGCAGCAAGCCGGTCGATATCGGCCACACCGTTCGCCGCAACCTGATCCACTTCCGCGACACCGGCAATCCGGAAGCCGTCGCCTGCGAGCACGACGCCGGCAACGGCGCGGCGATGCGGACCCTGCCGGTGGCGCTCGCCAGCTACGGACAGGCAGCGGCGACGACGATCCTCGGCAGCCGCGCGCAGGCGCACGTGACGCATCACAACGCGCTTTCGGACGCCGCTTGCGAGACGCTGATCTTCATGGTGCAGGATTTCCTGGCCGGGCACGATGCCGGCTGGGTGCGCGAGCAACACGTCGCCACGCTGCTCCGCGAACAGCCGCTGTTCGCCTTTGCGCGCAAGCGCCGCGACAATCCGAGTGGCTACATCGTCGAAACCATGCAGGCCGTGCTGCAGGCTTTCTTCGCCACCAGCAGCTTCGAGGAATGCCTGCTCGAGGTCGTCAATCGCGGTGGCGACGCCGATACGACGGGCGCCATTGCCGGCATGCTGGCCGGTGCCCGCTACGGCCTGCAAGCGATCCCGGAGCGCTGGCTCGGCGCGCTCGATCCGGCCATCCGTCAGCACTGCACGCGCCAGGCGGCGGCGCTGCTTGCCCTCAGTCAGGCAGGGGCGCCTTGACGCCGAGGCAACAGGCCAGTACCCGTCAGTTCGCCGAGATCGGCGTCGACCAGCTGCAGCCCGAGCCTGGCGCAGAAGCGGCGTTCCTTGTCGGTCGCTTCGCCAATCAGCGCCCAGCCCGCTGGCTGCGCCGCCGCGTAGATGATGTCGGCCATCACCATCCGCTCGGTATCACGATTCAGACGCAGGCCCAGCAGCAGGTACTGCTTGCCCCGGCGCAGTTCCTTGACCGCTGGCGGGATGGCGAAACCGCCCATCAGTTCGGTGATGTAGTCGACGTAGTCGGCATCCGAGGCAATGTAGGTCGGCTCGGGTTTCGGCGTACCCATCGGCTTGAAGAGGATCGGCAGCGCCGGGTCAAGCGCCGCGCATTGCCGGTAGCTGGCGCCATCCCAGAAATAGAGCCGGTAGCGAAAATCGCTGCCGCCCAGACGCGCCATGCCGGCGATCAGATGATGGGGGCGCTCGGCGTAAGAATCCTGCAGTTGCGTGTCGCGGTTGATGTCGACCACGTATGGCGGGCTGATCTCCTTGAGCCAGTCGTGCACCGCCGAGCGCGTCCATGCCGTCTCGCCGTAGGTGCGAGTGAGAAATTTGCTGACCGCGCTGCGGCCGCGCTTGAGTTCCACATTCATCGCCGCGCGCGCGAATTCGTACATCAGCTTGGCCGCCATCGGCCGGCCACCGTTCATTGCCAGGATCAGCGAATCGCTGTCGGCAGGAATCGAAGCAGTGCCGGCAAGGTCGGTCACGCCGGCCAGCACGCCGGGGCCAAGATAGGGAACGATGCTACCGTCCCGGAGGCCGGCAAGCAGTCTTTGGTGCAGTTCTGGGGTCATGGCAGGTGCTCGGAAGTGGGAATGCACAACACTCCCAGCAAGTTCCGGGCCGGCGACGAAAACACGTTCCGGCGGGCTTCGTCGAGCGCCGGCGCGCGGCATTGTCGCCTTTGCTACACGCGCCACGGCGCTGGCCCGACAAAGTCGGCAGCGTCGCCCTGGCCAGGCGGCCGGCTTTGTCGATCGTTCAGCCTCACCCAGCGGGCGATCGCCGGCACGGCGATCAGCCAGCGCTTACAATCACCAGCGGGCACAATATTGCGTAGGCAACGACCAGCCGCCGCTCACGCCCACGAAAAGGACAGCCCCCGATGATCGAATCGCAACCAGCGGTGATTCCCGACGGTGCAGGCCTGGTCAGCGACCTTGGCCGGCGCAACGGCCTCGAGTCATTGAGCGAGCGGCCGGGCCAGCGCCCTCCTGGCCCTCTCGGCCCGCTGAGCGCCGGCATGGTGATCACTTGCGAGCATGGCGGCAATCGGCTGCCGGCGCGCTATCGCCACTTTTTCCAGGGACAGCAAGCGACTCTGGACAGCCACCGGGGCTTCGACCCGGGGGCCTTGCTGCTGGCCAGAGACCTCGCGGCAGCGTTCGCGGCGCCGCTGGTGCTGTCCACGGTCAGCCGCTTGCTGGTAGACCTGAACCGTTCGATCGGCCATCCGCGTCTCCATTCCGAGACCCTGCGCAAGGAGTCGGCAGAACTGCGCCAGGAGATCGTGAAGCGCTACTACCAGCCGCATCGGGCGCACACGGAAGACCTCATCCGGCAGGCGGTCGCGGCGCACGGCCGGGTGCTGCACGTGTCGGCGCACAGCTTTACCCCGGAACTCGACGGCAAGCGGCGCAACGCCGACATCGGCCTGCTCTACGACCCGTCGCGCCCAGGTGAAGCGGCGCTATGCCAACGCTGGAAAGCATCGCTGCAGTCTTGCGCGACGGGTCGCACGGATCTCACGAATCTCACTATTCGCCGCAACTACCCCTATAACGGCAAGGACGATGGCCTCACGTCCTGGTTTCGGCGGCGCCTCGCGGCCGACGTCTATGTCGGCATCGAGGTCGAGATCAACCAGAAGCATGCCTTCCGCGGTGGGCGGCATTGGCCCGCGCTGCGGGCGGCGATCGTCGAAGCGCTGCGCCAGGCCCTCGTGGCCGACGACGACGTCCTCGAGGCGCAGGACTTGTCCAGACTTCGCCGCTCGTGAGAGGAGGCCCGCCGATACCCATCCGGGTCCGCAATCCTTGCCATCATCGACCTGCTGCTTGTGTCTTTCGCTGCATGGCCATCGGCCGCGCCAGGACCTGGTTGGCATGCGTCACGTCGCGCACGAGCAGCTTGACGAGATCGCAAGCGCCTGGCGTGTTGTCGATCGCTGGCTTGAACAGCGTCAGGTCTCGAACCTGATGCGCGTTCTGAATGCTGAATCCGCATCGCCCAGATGTCTTTCGGCTTGAGCGGTGGCTTCTACCCGATCGGCTTGCCTTTGCTGCAGGGTTCCCGAGTCGCACTCCCTTCCATGCCAGAGTCCTTCATGGTCGATGGACGTCTGCTTGTTTTCATGCCCGGCCAGCGGCTGCTTTCGGTGCAACTGCTGGATGCGTACAATCGGCCCGCCAGCGGCCCGTCGGGAAACCACCGGAAAGCCGCCACTGGCAATCATCCAGAGCCGCAGGAACATCGGGCTCCGGATTCGACGACCGCCTGCCATGGCTAGCTTATCAACGAAGGCTGTGAATACGTCAGTGTCGCTCAACTCGAATATATGGATTGCCTACGGCTGCATAGTTGCTGTGCTGCTGGCTGGCACTGGCGTCACCGGTTATTTAAGCCGAGCTTTCCCGCGGCGGGACTACTCGGATCTGTGCTTGCGCGTAAGAACCTGGTGGCTCATCGTGCCGCCGCTTATTGTTGCGCTGTCGCTCGGTTCGGCGGCGTTGGCGACCTTGTTTTCTCTGGTCAGCGTGCTTGCCTTACGCGAATTCATTGTCCTCGCCTGCGATCGTCCACTACCAGGACTTGTGGCCGCCGCCGCTTATTGTGCGATTCCAATTCAGTACCTGCTGGCATACGGTGGCAATGATCACGGGCATGCGGCAGCCTTTCCGCTATGGTGCCTGGTTATTGTTGGCGTTCTTGTCGCCAGCGCAAACAGCATCGGATTCCTGCGCACGGCCGGCGTTCTCTGCTTCGGTCTGTTGCTGACGGTCTTCAGCCTGAGCTACATTGCCCGCCTCGGTACTCTGGCTGAGGGTACCGGCCTGGTGATTTTTCTGTTGATGATCACGCAACTGAACGATGTAGCGCAGTACGTGTGGGGCAAGTTGCTTGGCAGGACAGCTCTTGCACCAACCCTGAGTCCGAACAAGACCCGCGAGGGCATGCTCGGGGGAATCATTACTTCGGCACTCCTGGGCGCCGCACTCGGTCCCTTGCTGGCACACTTCGACCCTCTCTCCGGGGCGCTATCCGGCATCTTGCTGGCCAGCTCTGGAGTGGCCGGCGACTTGACCGTGTCGGCAATAAAGCGCGACTCGGGCGTCAAGGATGCTGGTAAGCTACTGCCCGGCCACGGTGGCCTGCTGGACCGCGTCGACAGCCTGATATATGCGGCACCGCTATTTTTCTATGGCACGCGCGCCTGGGGTGGCACCCTCTAGGCATCATGTTGCGAACAACGCCAAGCGTAAATTTACTGGAGGAACCATGAACCCACTTTGTGGCTGTCGGAGCACCCGCCAGGGACCATCGCCGATCTTCTTCAGGCCTTCGGCCTGGCGGATGTGGCTGGCCATCATGGCTCTGTCCACCTGCGCGGCAAGCGCCGGGGCCGATCCCGGTGAGCACAGCGAAGATCGCAAGCAGTTACGCGCCCTGATGACAGAAGTGGAGGCTGGAATCAACGCCCAGAGTGCCGACCGCCTTACCGCGTTGATGTCGGACGACGTTACGGTCACCTGGCTCAATGCCGAGGTCTCACGTGGCAAGGATGAGGTCAAGGCCTATTACGGGCGAATGGTCGGTGGCGAGAAGGCCATTCTCGACAAATATTTGACCAAGGTAACGCTCGCTGCTCCTGCTCGGTTTTACGGCGAAGTCGCTGTTGCCGAAGGCACGGCTGCAGACGAGTTCTTTCCGCGTGCCCGCGACGCCTTCCGTCTCGATTCGCGCTGGAGTTCGACGATGCGCAAGGTCGACGGCCAATGGCGGATCGCAACGCTGCACTTGTCGACAAACGTGTTCACCAACCCACTGATGGCCGAGGCCACTCGCTGGATCTGGTACGCAGGCGTTGCTGGCGCCTGCAGCGGCGGCCTTCTCGTCTTCTTGCTGCTGCGCAGACGTCGTCATTGACGCACGCGCAGCTGGCACCGTGAAGTCCGCGACGACAAGTCGCTACGCGATGCTCCCCAAGCTCAGCATCTACGCGCTGAAGCCGGCCTTTCAACGGCTGCTTCGACCGATCGTTGTTCGTTGTGCTGCCGTCGGCATTACCGCCAATACGGTGACGCTGTCGACAATGCTCGCCTCATGCCTGCTCGGCGTGCTCCTCCTGGTCGCTGGCCAAACGGAGGTATTTCTGCTGCTGCCACTCTGGATGTTTCTGCGGATGGCGCTAAACGCCATCGACGGCATGCTCGCGCGCGAACACGGGCAACAATCACGCCTCGGGGCCTATCTCAACGAACTCTGCGACCTGATCTCCGACGCCGCCTTGTACCTACCGTTCGTGTGTGTGCCGCCCTTCGGCTGGGGCAGCATTGCGAGCGTAATTTTCCTGGCCACCATTTCGGAAATGGCCGGCGCGCTGGGAACCTCGATCGGCAACGCTCGCCGCTATGACGGTCCGATGGGCAAGAGCGACAGGGCAGCGGTTTTTGGTGGACTCGGCCTCGCTCTCGGTCTGCAAGGAACGCTGCCGGACTGGAGCTTCTGGATCATGCCCTTGGTCGCCGTACTCATTGCCCTCAATATCATCAACCGGGTTCGCGGCGGACTGTCGAACACCACAATTGCCGAACGCTCACGATGAATATCGCCGAATCACGGACCGTCCTTGAGGGCCGCTTCAAAACGCACGACGGTGTTTCACTCTTTTACCGCCACTGGCCGGCGGTCCGCAGTCCGCGGCGTGGTGCCGTCGTCATGTTCCATCGCGGCCACGAGCATTCGGCAAGGATGGCACACCTCGTCGATGAACTGGACCTTGCCAACTTCGATTTTTTCGCATGGGACGCACGTGGTCATGGCCACTCTCCCGGCGCCCGAGGCTTTTCCCCAGGTTTCGCGGATTCGGTACGCGACGTGCAGACCTTCGCCGAGCACATCCGGTCGCATCACGGCATTCCCAATGAGGAACTGGCAATCCTCGCGCAAAGCGTCGGCGCCGTCCTCGTGTGTACGTGGGTGCACGACTATGCTCCGCAGGTCCGTTGCCTGGTGCTTGCGTCACCGGCGTTCAAGGTCAAGCTCTACGTTCCCTTCGCAAGATCAGGTCTGCGCCTGCTGCAACGACTGCGTGGCAACTTCTTCGTTACCAGTTACGTCAAGGCGAAATTCCTGACCAGTGACCCGCAGCGCCAGGCCAGCTACGACAGCGACCCGTTGATCAGCCGGGCGATCTCCGTGAACATTCTGCTGGCGCTCTACGAAGCTGCAAGCCGCGTCGTCGCCGATGCGCATGCCATTACCACTCCAACGCAGTTGCTTGTCTCGGATACCGATTGGGTCGTGCACAATGCGCCGCAGCACGAATTCTTCGAGCGGCTGGGTAGCACAATAAAAGAAAAGCACGTCCTCAAGGGGTTTCTGCACGATACCTTCGGCGAGCGCGATCGCCGCCTCGCCGTAGACAAGAGTCGCGAATTCATTCTCCGGCGATTCGCCGAAACACCATCTCGCCCGGACTTTCGCAATGCCGATCGACAGGGCGTAACCCATGCCGAGGCCAGCGCACTGGCGAAGCCACTGTCAGCTCTGACGCCGCGCGGATTCTATTGGTGGCTGGCGCGATTGAACATCAAGCTTGGCGGTCACCTGTCGGCCGGAATTCGCCTTGGCCATGACACGGGCTTTGATTCGGGCAGTTCGCTCGACTACGTGTACCGCAATATGGCGAACGGCCGCGGAATACTTGGACGACTTATTGACCGCACCTACCTCGACGCGATCGGTTGGCGCGGCGTCCGCCTGCGCAAACTGCACATCGAAGAGTTGCTGCGTCAGAGCATGGATGATCTGCACCGCGACGGCCGTTCGGTAAACGTCCTCGACGTTGCCGCGGGCGGCGGACGGTATGTGCTCGACGCCTTGCGACAATGTCCCCGGAGGCCGAAATCGATCGTCTTTCGCGACTATGACGAGAACAATGTGCGGATCCTCAACTCGCTGCTCCGCGAACGGGAACTCGCCGATATCGCGTGCGCCATCCACGGCGACGCCTTCGATGCTTCGTCGCTGGCGGCAACCGCGCCGCCGCCAACGATCGGCATCGTTTCCGGACTCTATGAACTCTTTCCCGAAAACGAGCCCGTCTGTCGATCGCTCGCCGGACTGGCGCGGGCCATCGAAGCCGGCGGCTACCTGATCTATACGGGGCAGCCCTGGCACCCGCAACTCGAGCTGATCGCCCGCACTCTCACCACTCATCGTGGCGGATCAGCATGGGTGATGCGCCGCCGAACACAGGCCGAACTCGACCAACTGGTTGCCGCCGCCGGGTTCGTGAAGATTGCGCAACGAATCGACGAATGGGGCATATTCACCGTGTCACTGGCCAGGCGCCTGCCCGCCGCATGACTGCCGGCACTTCGTCGTCGCCAGGCGTCGATGTGGTCCATTCGCGGCCGTGGCAACGCGGTGTTGCCTGGCTGCTCTTCCTCGGCCCATTTTTCTTTCTTTCCTACGGGTTTGCCAACTGGTGGGCCGGCACTCACGCCAGCCCAGGAACACTGGTCTATCCGTGGGAGAGGCAGATCCCGTTCCTGCCATGGACGATTGTGCCGTACTGGTCGATCGACCTGCTCTACGGACTATCTTTCCTGCTCTGCCGCGAGCGCCGCGAGGTCGACCGCCACGCCCTGCGTCTCCTTAGCGCTCAACTGGTCGCGATCACCTGCTTTATCGTCTTTCCCTTGCGATTCAGTTTCGCACAGCCACCCGCCGAAGGTATTTTCGGCGTCTTCTTCGCCGCCCTTGCCGGCTTCGACCAACCCTTCAATCAGGCACCATCGCTGCATATCGCCCTGCTCGTCATTCTCTGGGTGCGCTATGCGGCGGCTTGCTCAGGTTTCTTGCGACTTGTCGTGCATGCATGGGCCATCCTCATTGGGATTTCGGTGCTGACGACTTTTCAACACCACTTCATCGACGTACCGACGGGCGCCCTGCTCGGCGTTTTATGCCTTTGGCTGTGGCCCGATCAAGGCGAGACGCCATTCGCCGCCTGGCGTTTCAGCAGTGAACCGGCCCGGCGACGATTGGCCGGCTACTACCTGGCTGGCGCCACACTTTTCGCTGTCGCGGCAAGCCCTGGAGGTTTGCTTCTGTGGATGCTATGGCCGGCGACGTCATTTCTATTTGTTGCGCTGGCTTACTTCGGACTCGGCGCCGATGTCTTCCAGAAGCGCGATGGCAGACTCAGCGTCGGCAGCCGCTGGCTATTGGCGCCCTATATTGCTGCCGCCTGGATTAATTCGCGGCTGTGGACATGGCGACGCCATCAAGCCGACGCGATTGTGGACGATGTCTGGCTGGGCCGGATGCCGAGCCGTAGGGAAATGCGTAAGAACGGTTTCGCCAGCCTGTGCGATCTCACCGCAGAGTTGCCATCCCCGCATGGCCATTGGAAGACGGCAAGCCTGCCGTGCCTGGATTTGCTCCCCGTAGATGGGAAAAGCCTCCGGCGCGCGGCTGAATACATCGAATCGGCTCGTCCCGATGGCAAACTGCTCGTCTGTTGCGCACTGGGCTATTCTCGTGGAGCAAGTGCCGTGGCCGCCTGGCTGCTGCTCAGCGGTCGTGCCGCCACCGTCGAAGAGGCCTGCGCAATGATTGCGTCCCGACGACCGCAAGTTGTCATTGGCGCCGCACAACAGGCGGCTCTCCGGGCGGCTTCGGCCGAGAGCATGCGGGTGGACCGGTCACAGGATCCAACATTGAAACCGCCGATGTCACGCGCGGCAGAAATCGGCCAACAGTTGGTGAAAGGGCAGAGCGGCGATGAAGAAATCAAACTCCGCTAATCGCGCCATGAGCGATTCCTTTGGCCCGGCGAATGCTTGAAGAACGCCCTAAATTTTGCAGTTTTTTCGTTTTCGCGTTGCCGCGGCCAGGAATCAGCAGCCGTGACAGTTTTGCGCTCATGCCCTTTGGCTACACGTCCTCAGCGCTCAGGTCGTTGCCGCCCGAAGTGGCGCCGATGATCCAGGGCATGCTCCCCCGCCGCGACGGGATGGCAATGGGCCACAGGTACGGCGATCCGCGCGGCCAGAGTGAGTACGGTCGTGTTCGTCGTCTGTTGGCTGCTCGCTTCCAGTTGCTGCCGCCGGTCTGCCTGCCCCGAGGCGCCTGGCGGATGCTTACTCGGCGGCCCAGCGGAGCATTCGGCTTGTGTCCCTTGCCCGCATTTGTCAATCACGAAAACGACTCCCACGCCAGGCCGGCGACTGGCGAGACATGTTTCCCATCCATTCCGACGCTGCCAGCGCTTGCCCGTCGGCGCATTTAACCGGAGTACCCGCATGAAAATCCGCGTTGGCTACGAACTGATCTACGACTGCCCGCAACCGACCCCGATGATCCTGGCCTTGAGCGTGCACTACACGCGAGTCTCGGACATGATCGTTCCTGATCACCTGGTCGCCGATCCACCGGTGCCGATCACGGCGTATCGCGACGGCTTTGGCAACTGGTGCAGCCGGATCGTCGCGCCCAGCGGGCGGCTCAAATTGTCCACCGACGCCGTGCTGCGCGATAGCGGGCTTGCCGACGCCGTCGTCAGCAGCGCACGACAGACGCCGGTACAGGAGCTGCCAGACGAAGCCCTGGTGTTCCTGCTCGGCAGCCGCTACTGCGAGACCGATCGCCTGTCCGAAACCGCCTGGCAACTCTTCGGCAATTCGCCGACCGGCTGGGGACGCGTGCAGGCGATCTGCGACTACGTGCATCAGCACATTCGCTTCGGCTACGAATACGCACGCTCGAGCAAGTCGGCCTGGGAGGCGTGGTACGAGCGCGCCGGCGTCTGCCGCGACTATGCGCACCTGGCGATTGCCTTCTGCCGCTGCATGAACATCCCCGCCCGCTACTGCACCGGCTACCTCGGCGATATCGGCACGCCGCCACCGTATGGCACGATGGATTTCGCGGGCTGGTTCGAGGCCTATCTCGACGGCCACTGGTATACCTTCGACGCCCGCAACAACATTCCCCGTATCGGACGCGTCCTCATCGCCCGCGGCCGCGACGCCGCCGACGTCGCCATCAGCAGCACCTTCGGCCCCAATACCCTGCAGCGTTTCGAAGTGCGAACCGACGAGGTGCTCGAAGGATAAACGTCATTCGGCCGTCACAGCGGCTCGCGAAAATCGGCGCTTCTCAAGTCACCAACGGAGTGCGGCATGAATCAGGAGCTGCGGGAGCGCCCCCGCACCAGCCCAGCGACCAGCAACCGGAATTTTTGCGTCACCCTCGCCCGCCGCACGGACGAAGTCCGCGAAATACAAGCTTTGCGCTACCAGGTCTTTGGCGGCGAACTCGACGCCCGTGTGCAAGGCAATATTCCCGGCCATGACAGCGATTTCTTCGACCCCTACTGCCGGCACCTGCTGGCACGGGAAACAGAATCGAACAAACTCGTCGGCTCCTTTCGTATTCTTTCACCCGGCGCCGCGAGCCGCGTCGGCAGCTACCACGCCGAGAACGTTTTCGACATTGACCGCCTGCGGAAGCTGCGTCCGCGCATGGCCGAAGTCGGCCGCTGCTGTATTCATCCCAACTACCGCAGCGCTGGCGTCAGCACCCTGCTATGGGCAAAGCTGGTCGAGCACCTGCTGATCGACGATCAGCAAATCATGATCGGCTGCGCCTCGATCGGCATCGCCGACGGCGGACGGCATGCAGCCAGCGTCTTCCGGCAAATCCGCCCGCAGCAGATGGCGCCGATCGACTACCGGGTGTTCCCCCTGCATCGACTGCCATTCGAAGACCTGGCCGACGAGCGACGCGTCGCGATGCCGCCATTGATCGAGGAGTATCTCGGCGCCGGCGCGTGGGTCTGTGGCGAACCGGCGTGGAACTCTGACTTCAATACCGCAGAGCTGATGTTGATGTTGCCGCTGGCACGCTTTACGCGGCGCCACAACCGGCAAGCGCTGCCGCGCTCGGCGTGAGCCAATGCACTCTTCGTAGCGCACTTGATCGCCAGCCAGAAGGCGTCATGAGCGAAGCCTCCGGGCCGACTGCCACGCAGGAGAAGCCCTGCCCGCCACATTCGAGTCGATGAACTACTTGACGGCGCCGGCCGGCATGGCGGCAAAGCAACTTTTGACCACGCCGGCGGCGTGCCGTGGCCGAGTCTTTGATCGCCGCGACATACCCTGACGCCAAGCTTCTTCTAATTCAATCAAGAAAGCGAACCGAGATGGATCTGATTTTATGGCGCAATGCCGAAGCGGAAGCGCCAACGGCCAAGATCACCGACAGCAAGCGGAAGCTTTCGGGGCGCGGCATGAAGCACGCCGAGCACATGGCCGAGTGGCTGAAGAAGCAACATCTGCGCAAGGTGCAGGTGCTCGCGAGCCCGGCGCGACGCGCCCGGCAAACCGCAGCGGCCCTCGGTCTGCCCTTCGACGTCAAGTCGCAGCTGGCGATCGGCGCCGACGCGGCCGACCTGCTCGCCGCCGCCGGCTGGCCGGACTACCACGGCACGATCATTCTGGTCAGTCATCAGCCCGCTCTTGGCCGTCTGGCGGCGCTGCTGCTGGCGGGCCACGAGGCCGACTGGACGATCAAGCGCAGCGGCATTTGGTGGTTCAGCAATCGCGTCCGCCGTGACGAAACGCAAACCGTGCTGCGCGCGGTCAGCAATCTCTAAGTGCACGGCGCTCGGCGCGGGCGCGGAGCCGCTGTTTTGAGTGCTTTCCCGGGCACCCGCGTGGGCTGTCCCCGGTTGATGCCGCTTGCTGCCGGCTGAGCACCGTCACTGCGAGGAGCGTAGCGACGCGGCAGTCCAGTTACCGCCTCCGATCATCCCGCCGAGTCCACCGCGGCAAGCCCCTGAATGGCTTCACTCCGTTCGCCATGACGACCCGGCGCCGGCGATTGTCAATCGCTTGACGTCAGGCGCCCGCCCTGCGTGCGAGCGCCGTGGTGGCGTTCCGGAGTGCCAGCGGCGCAGACCGAGCGAGAGCAGAAACCCAGTGATCGGACGCCTCGATTTGCCATCGCCAGACGGGCACTTCAGCGATCACCCCCGCCTTCTTGCCGGCCGCCGGGTGTAGAGTGCGGCATGGCGGGTGCCGGCGCGAACGAACTGCCCCGAGTCCACCCGACCCCGGGAGGAAGCATGCGGTTCCCTGTTCGCTGGCTGATCGTCTGTTGGCTGCTGCTGGCGCTGGCCGCGAGCCGCGCGCTGGTGGCTGCCGAACTTGAGCTGAGCACCGCCGAACGCACCTGGCTGGCCGAGCACCCGGTGATCCGGATGGGAATCGACGCCGCTTATGGCCCCTACACCTTCCTTGACAAGGACGGTCGCGTGCAGGGCGTGGCCGCTGATTTCATGGCCGAGATCGAGGCCCGCCTGGGAATCCGCTTCGAATTCGTCAGCGACCTCAGCTGGCCGCAACTCATGGACGCGGTGCGCGAGCGCCGGCTCGACGCCGTCGCGACGGTGGCGCAGTTGCCCGAACGCGAGGAGTTTCTCAACTTCAGCGTCCCCTACCTCATTACGCCGCTGGTCATCGTCACCCGCTACGACACGCCGCAACTGCGCTCGCTGCACGACCTCGAAAACCTGCGCCTGGTGCTGGTGGAGGGTTATTCGTCGAGCCGCAAGGTCATGGAGCAGTACCCGAAGCTGCATCCGCTGCTGCTCGCCACACCGCTCGATGGCCTGCGCGCCGTGGCCTCCGGCGCGGCCGATGCCTACGTCGGGGTGATCGGCGTGAACATCTTTCTGGCCGCGCAGAACGGCATTAGCAACCTGCGGGTCAATGCCGCCTTCGACATGGCGGAGAACAATCAGCGCTTCGGCGTGCGCAAGGACTGGCCGCAACTGGCGCTCCTGCTCGACAAGGCGCTCGACGCGATTCCCGCGCAGCGCCGCAACGCGATCTTGCAGCGCTGGCTGCCGCAGGCCAAGGAAATCGTCCGTCTGAGCGAACCGCGACTGATTGCCCGGCTGTTTCCCTGGCTGCTCGGCGCCCTCGCCCTGGCGCTCGTCGCCTATCTGGTCATCCTGGTCTGGAATCGCCAGCTCAAACGCGAGCTGGCCCGGCGCCAGCACGAACTTGCAGAGAGCGACGCGCGGCTCAAGGCATCGGTCGCCATTGCTCACCTCGGCCACTGGGAATTCCGGACGGCCGACCGGCATGTCGCGTGGGCCGATGAAACCTACCGCATCTTTGGCCTCGAACCGCAATCAGTGCAGATGACCTACGAGAAAGTTCTCGCCCTGGCGCACCCCGACGACCGCGAGCGCCATGACGACTTTCTGAGACGGATGCTGGCGAGCAAGCCTGGCGACGACATCGACGAGTTCAGGTATCGCCTGCGGCGTCCCGATGGCAGCGTGCGCGAAGCCAGCGTCCGGGTGAGTATCGAATACGACGCGAACGGTAGCCCCAACCGCCTGTTCGGCGCCATTCAGGACATCACCGACTGGCGTGCCATGGAGCGAAAATTGCAGGCGCAACTCGACGAACTGACGCGTTGGCAGGCGGTGATGCTCGGTCGCGAGGATCGCGTGCAGGCACTCAAAGGCGAAATCAACGCCCTGCTTGCGCAGCACGGACAGTCCGCGCGCTATCCGAGCCAGCTCGGGCCATCGGCGGCGGATCGCTCGTGAGCGCATGAAGCCCGCGCCGCTGCCCGCCGACGAGCGCGCGCGCCTGGCCGCGCTACGCGCCTGCAAGCTGCTCGACACGCCGCCCGAGGCGCTATTCGACGATCTGGCCGAACTCGCCGGGCGCATCTGCGCGGCGCCGATGGCGCTGATCTCGCTGGTCGACGAGGACAGGATATGGACCAAGGCCAGGTTTGGCGTCGACGTCGTCGAGATCGACCGCGCTATCGCCTTCTGTGCGCACACCATCGCGCAGCGTGAGCTGTTCATCGTTGCCGACGCCGCCAGCGACCAGCGCTTTGCCGATAATCCGCTGGTGACCGCTGCGCCGCACATTCGTTTCTATGCCGGCGCGCCGCTGCTGACGGCGGACGGACATGCCATCGGTACCTTGTCCGTGATCGATCGCCAACCGCACCGGCTGGGCGCCGAGCAGCAGAACGCCCTGCGCGTTCTCGCCCGGCAGGTGATGACGCAAATCGAGCTGCGCGGCGAGCGCAGGGGGCTGATCGCGCAGCTCCGGCACGAAGATCCCGAAAGCGCCCGCCGCTTTCCCGAACGCAGCGCCGAGCGGCTTCGACGCGACGCCGGCAGCCGCCAGCAGCTCGTCGAGTCGGCGCGCTCGCGGCGGGCGCTGCTCAGCGTTCTCGAAGACCAGCAACAGACCGAGGCCGCCCTGCGCGAAAGCGAGGGCCGGCTACGCGAGGCGCAGCGGCTGGCGCACATCGGCAGCTGGGTGCTCGACCTGCAAACCGGCCGCCTCGATTGCTCGGCCGAGGCCTGCCGCCTGTTCGAGATAGGCCCGTCGCCGAGCGCTGCCGCCCACGCGGCTTTCCTCAGCGCCATCCATCCCGACGACCGCGCCGCGGTCGATGCCGCTCGCCGTGCGTCGCTGGCCTCGCGGCGACCCTACGCCAGCGCTCATCGCCTGCGTTTTCCGGATGGACGGATCAAGCATGTCGAAGAACGCGGCGAGACGATAGCGGCTGACGACGGCACGCCACTGCACTCGCAGGGGACGGTGCAGGATGTCAGCGAGCGCGTCGAAAAGGCCGCTGAACTGGAGCGTATCCACGGCATGCTGGCGGCGCTCGTCGAGGGATGTTCGGACGCCATATTCGTCAAGGACGAGCAGGGACACTATGTTCTCGGCAACCGCGCGCTGGCGGCGCTGGTAGACAGGTCGCCGGAAGAGGTGCTCGGCGTCGACGATTTCGCGCTCTTCCCGTCGGCGCTGGCCGAGCGCTTTCGCGCCGACGACCAGCGCATCATGGCGCAGGGCAAGGTCGAGAGCTACGAGGAGAGCGTCGTCATCGCCGCCACCGGCGAGCGCCTGCCCTATCTGACGACCAAGGGGCCACTGATCATTCAGGGCGAGGTGCGCGGCGTCTTCGGCATGGCGCGCGACGTCTCGCTGCTCAAAGCCGCCCAGGCCGACCTGGCGCGCGCCCGCGACGAGCTCGAGGAACGCGTCGAGGAACGCACCCGGCAGCTGGCCGAACTCAACCAGGAGCTGGAGAGCTTTGCCTATGCCGTCGCCCACGACCTCAAGGCGCCGCTGCGGGGAATGGCCGGCTACTGCCACATGCTGGTCGAGGATCATGGCGAGCAAGTCGGCGAAGGCGGACGGCGCTATATCGGCAAGATTGCCCACGGCGTCGCCCAGATGGGAGAATTGATCGACGGCCTGCTGTCGTATGCCCGCCTGGAGCGGCGCAATCTGCGCTGCGCGGCGGTCGCCTTGCGGCCACTGGTGGACTCGGTGCTCGCCGAACTGCAGGGGGTGATCGAGAGTCAGGGCGCGACGGTGGCCGTCGAACTCGCCGATCTGGTCGCCCAGGCCGATGCCGAGGGACTGGCGGTGGTGATTCGCAACCTGATCGACAATGCCCTGAAGTTCACTGGCGATGGACAGCCCGCGGTGATCAGCATTCGCGGCACGCGCAGCGGCGATCGGCTGACGCTGGCCATCGAAGATAAGGGAATCGGTTTCGACATGCGTTTCCATGACCGGATTTTCGAGATCTTCCAGCGACTGCAGCGCAGCGAATCCTACGCCGGCACCGGCGTCGGCCTGGCGCTGGTCCGCAAAGCCATGCAGCGCATGGGCGGACGGGTATGGGCCACGAGTACGCCCGGGCAAGGCGCGGTGTTCTTTGTCGAGGTCGCCGCTGGCGATGCGACGCCGCTGAGGAATGACGCGGGCCGACCGGCCTGACACCCGGACACCGTTGGCCACCGTCACTGCCAGGAGCGTAGCGACGCGGCAGTCCAGTTGCCGCCTCCGATCACCCCGCCGAGTCGGTCGCTACCCCCGGGATTGCTTCACTCCGTTCGCCATGACGAGCCGGCATGGCCGCGTGACAGTCCGAGGGGTATCCACTCCTGTCGGAGTCGTGAGGTTAAGTCTTTGCGAGTCAGCGCGGCGGTTCAGCGGTATGAAGTCGAGGTTCAGAGCTTTGAAGTCAAGGCTCTGAGCTTTGAAGTCAAGGCTCAGAGCTTCGAAGTCAAGGCTCTGAGCTTCGAAGTCAAGGCTCCGAGCTTCGAAGTCAAGGCTCTGAGCTTCGAAGTCAAGGCTCTGAGCTTCGAAGCAGCCCTGACGCATGACCTCCCCGAATCGACAGCACTTGCCGGTTACGCCCACTTTCGCCGCCGAGGCGGCCAGATGGGGGTTGGCTAGCGGCAAGGGAGCGCTTGCGGCGCGGGGGTTTGGTGTTCAGTCAGTGGGACAGGAGAGGTCGAGGGAGCTCCGTTACGATCGCCAGGCGAGCCTTTCCCGGCGCGGGGTGCGCCGCGCTTGGGAAGATGTGTTGGGCAGGCCTGGGCAAGGTTATTCGAGTTGCAGCAGGAACGGTTCGGCGAGAAGCAGACGCAGGCGTGCTGGGTCAAGCCAGGGCGCAGCACAGGAATTACGGATGAAGGCGATGGCGCCGCGCACACCGAGTTCTTGATAGAGGTTGCGTAACTGCCGGGTGAAACGTGCCAGGGTATTGAACACATGCGCCAGGCGCATGAGGAGGTGATAGCCTTTCATGGCATTCCAGTCGAGGGCAAAGGCATGCTCGTAGTGGTAGCCCTGATGTTTTTCGACGAGGAAGCCCGCTTCGATGCCCCAACGGTGGCGGGCACCGAGGTTGCAGCGCTCATGGACATTGTCTTGTCTGAGCGGTTGGCTGGAGAGCCAGGCGTGGCGCGATGTTTCGGTGACGGTCCTGGCCTGTTCATCGATCTTTTCCCAGCTTTCCTCACAGACCACCAGGTTCAGCTTGAGACGCTGACGCCCGTTGGCCGCGAAGGCGTAGTCGATGTCGTTGACCCAGCTGAAGTGTTGTCGGCGCCTTCCCCAAGCGCGCTGCACGGCTTGTGGCTTCAGGGCGTGGAGTGCGCGGAACTCCTGCCAGACCGTGGACAAATCCTTGTCCTTAAGCACGATCATGAACTGCCAGTGGGCGCGCAAGCAGCGCTGCATCACCGGCCCGTTGGCGTAAAGGCCGTCGAGCAGGAGCAGGATCGGCAGGCGGGGGAACAGCGTCTTGAGCCGGTCGCTCAAGCGCACAAAGCCGCGCAGCTCGCAGTCCTGCTTTTGCGCTTCGGTATCGCCCAGCGCGTGTTCGAGGAACTCGCTGAGCAGTGGGACGACCAGGCCGTTGTGGAAAGCCAGGCTGGCCTCGAGGACGTAGACGAAGTACTGGGTGTGGCGGGTTTCCTCCTTGCCGACGGTGCGCTGGAGGAGTTCCTCCGCCCAGAGGGTGTCGCCGGCGACCTTCTGCGAGCCGTCGATGGCGATGGGGTAGCAGTGGTTGATCAGATAGCGGCGGAAGCTCTTGCCGCGGATCAGCCGCTTCACCAGATCGACGTGGGCCTGCTCAAGGTGGTCAAGGTCGATGTCGCGCAGCAGCCGAAACAGGGTGTCGGCGTGTGGCAGGGTCTCGATCTCCGGGAACAGCAGGTGGAGGTTGGCCATGAACTGGGGACGGGATATTTCGCGGTTGGTCTCGCGCCGAGAGGAGAACTGAAAGACGAACATCAGCAGACCGTAAAGCAGCAGCGCGGTCAGCTTGTGGCGGCGCTTCCTGGGGTCTCTCGGGTCGGGAATTTGTTCCAGTTGCTCGAGCAAGGCGGGTAGCTCTTTGCGCAGGAGACGCGTCTTTTTGCTCACGGCGTCCTCGCGGGCCTCCCTTTCCTCGCCGACGGTCGCGAAGGCTGAGCATCGGTTGGGCAGAGAAGTGGGGGAGTGGAGGACTTGTCCACATCGCGCGCCGTTTCGCGTTCAGTGCCTTTTCCTGCCGTTTCTTCTCTGAGCGCAGCTCCTTGAGGGCAGCGCGTGTCGGGCGACGGCAGGGTTTGCTCATGGCCGGGAGCTCCCAGGGGCGGCACACAGCCGGTCGCGACAATCGGCGCTCAGCGGTTTGAGCCACACCTGGCGGGGCGTGCTGCGATACGACTGGCCGGGGCGGGCCAGCCCGCGCCCGCTGGTTGCCCCGAGCAACTGCCAACCGGCCGCGCGGTAACAGGTGCCGGTATAGTGACGAGGATCGACGAAAGTCTCCAGCAACAGGGGCTCGAAGCCCCAGTGATCGAGCCAGTCCGCGCGTGCGCGGCGCGCGAGTTGTCCGAGCACATGACTGGCCAGATGCGGCACCCGGACGTGGGGAAAGATCAGGAAGCGGCTGTTGTTCACCACCCGCGCCAGGTTCTCGCGGCGGGCCTGGGCCGTCCAGCCGATCCAGCGGTCGCGCACGGCGACCGCGCGGGCAGCGCCGGCCAGCAGGACGCTGCCGAGCCGCCGGTCGCCCGCCGTGATGAAGTAGCGCAGGCGGTAGCCGAAGGCCCCCTGGAAACCCAGTGGGTGCCAGCGCGCCACCAGCGCATCCCACTGCGCCACCAACGCCGCGTCGCGAACGACTTCCAGGCAGACCGGTGCGAGTGCCGACAGGGCGCAGTGCACGGGAAGCTCCCCGGTGACCGTATCTACGGGTGCCGCGGGCGGCGCGCAACGGCGTGCTGACGACGGCCTTATCGCCGGCAGTGTCAGCAGCCCGGCCGCCTGCAAACGCTCCAGAAACTCCAGGCAGGCGCTGATCTTCGCCGTCCCTGTCAGAGTGGTCCACCCCAGGTGCTCGCAGACCGTCGCCGCCAACTCCTTGCGCGCCAATCCCGGAAGCCACGCCACCGTCCCGCACACCTCGGCGATCTCCGCGGCGCTGAATACGCGACCGCAGTGCACCCACTCCCCTTCGCTCGTTGCAACCACCACGATACCTCCGGCTGAAACGTGGACCAATGACCCTCCACCTATCCTGCCAGAAGTCCCCCCGGCTGTCTAGCTCCCTTGTGCGAAACCTTTTTTGCCTGCCCACCGCAACGCCTTGCCAGTACTGGGCTGGCGCAGTCATGCTTCAGCGCTGGCTTCGAAGTCAAGGCTCTGAGCTTCGAAGTCAAGGCTCTGAGCTTCGAAGTCAAGGCTCTGAGCTTCGAAGTCAAGGCTCTGAGCTTCGAAGTCAAGGCTCTGAGCTTCGAAGTCAAGGCTCTGAGCTTCGAAGTCAAGGCTCCGGGCTTCGAAGTCAAGGCTCCGAGCTTCGAAGTCAAGGCTCCGAGCTTCGAAGTCAAGGCTCCGAGCTTCGAAGTCAAGGCTCCGAGCTTCGAAGTCAAGGCTCTGAGCTTCGAAGTCAAGGCTCTGAGCTTCGAAGTCAAGGCTCTGAGCTTCGAAGTCAAGGCTCTGAGCTTCGAAGTCACGGTAAATTTGTTCTCGTGCCGGGATCAAGGTGATACGTGGCCTGTAGAATTTTTGGTCATGCGCAGGTAGTCGAAGACCAATCGGATGTTGCGGTTGAGGTGGCGCATTTTTTCGGAAATGCTGGTTTTGCCGTCGGAGAAGTGGTGCAGGATTCCGACGGCAAAGCGGCGCAGGCGTGACATGTTCTCGGGTCCGTAACCAGTCCGAATACGGCTACGGTCCTCGTCGTAGTTCCAGTCGATGACGTAGTGACAGCGGTTCTCTATCGACCAATGGCCGCGATTGATGGCGAGGATTTGCTGTGGGCTGGCCTGTTCTGGAGGGCGACTGGTGATCCCGAGAGCGATTTCGTGCGTCCGCTTGCCGCTCTTCTTGTGCAGCACTTCGCGCTCGATCAAGAACACCTGGCCGACATACGGGAAGTCGAGATAGGCGTTGAGGGCATTGCTGCACCAAATACGCCGAGTCTCGATCCGACCATGGTCAGGTGGCGAAACCGCCACGAAGTCTGCCCCCTTCCGATCCTGGAAGAGGAGCGCGATATCGGCTTGCAGTGTTGGCTGATTGCCTTTGACCGTGAAGTGATAGTGCGCCTTGCGCTCCACCAGGTAGGTCGCCAGCTTGCGCTGTGTCAGTAGCGCGTCGGCGGTGATGTCCTTGCCCTGAATATCGATCGCATCGAGCAGGGGTATGAACATCCCGATTTCATTGGTCTGCTTGAGCTCGTCCCCGCCATTTACGGGCAAGGTGCCGACTTTTTTTGGGTGTGACACACGCCGGTCTGATGCCCGACCACGCTCATGATGTGTGCTTGCTGACCGTGCTCGTCATGGGCATTGCGCATGGTCTTGCCGTCGACCGCCAGACTGGGGTCGTCTTGAGCATAGGCCTTGTTCCACTGCTGACACGCTTGATCGAGCGCCATGGGATCGACACGGATCAGGACGTCACGAATGATGAACTCGCTGGGTACGCGGTAAACGCCCTTCTCGCGACGACAGCGGAAACGCTCGCGTGCTTTCGGTGTGAGGTCTTTGGCCCACCCGGCGATGGCTTTGTAGCCCCGCATTCCGCACAAGACCGCCGCCGTGGCGATGGCCAGAACGGCAGGAAGGGGGTGACGCCTTCCTTGCGCGCGCCGCGGGTAGGCGATGCCGGCAAAGAAATCGGGAAGCGTGCGCATCTGTTCGGCGGTGAGCATCATCCTGGGCGCTCCTGTGCGATAGCGGGGGTTGAGTATCGAGCGGGAAAGTTGGCCGCGAGCGTCCGCCTGCAAGGGGCGAACAAAGACAACTTTGGGCGACGTCGGGTGGGCGCTGTAGCCTTCTCGGGTGCGGCGAAAGCCTTGCGTCAGCCCCAGAGGCGTCCAGTTCGCGGCGCGATAGACGGTCCCCTGGAAGCGCGAGGGGTCCACAAAGGTCTCCAGCAGTAACAGCGGCTTCCCGAAATGCGCCTGCCAATCCTCGGCGACCCGTCGCTCGCACAGCGAGAGCACCTTGGAGCCGAGATTGGGGTAATGCCAATCGGGAAGGATCAGAAAGCGACTGTTGTTGGCGACCAGGCCCAAGCGATCGTACTGATGCCGATAGTCCCAGCCGATCCAGCGGTCACGAACGCCGCATTTCCAGGCCGCCGCAGAGAAACTCAGCAGGGCCGTCCACTTTTCGCCGTAGGTGGCCACGTACCAAAGCGTGTGCCCGATCTTCGCCAGGTCGCCCAGGTAGTGATGCTCTGCCATCAACTCCCGATAGCGAGCCTCTTCGCTCTTGCCCACCAAGCGAACACGCAATGCACCAAGAACGCTTTCCATGCGCCATTTATACGGACTTCCGGCGCAGATGTCCAGGGGGAAGAACTAACTGCTTGATTGCCCGTGCGTTGCCTGAGAGGACAAATCCACCCTGGCTTCGAAGTCAAGGCTCCGGGCTTCGAAGTCAAGGCTCCGAGCTTCGAAGTCAAGGCTCCGAGCTTCGAAGTCAAGGCTCCGAGCTTCGAAGTCAAGGCTCTGAGCTTCGAAGTCAAGGCTCTGAGCTTCGAAGTCAAGGCTCTGAGCTTCGAAGTCGAGGCTCTGGGCCATGAGCTGGCGGCGCAAAGCCTTGCGCTTGACCGTCCGAGTCATGAACGTGAGTCGGAGAGTCTCGCCAATCGGTCCAGCCGTCATTACTTGTCGTGACATCGCCAATCGTCCAAGTCGTAAGCATTCCCCTCACTCATGGGCAGGATGATCGTGCCGCCAGCCGATTGCACGGGCTGAGCGATAACATGGGCTACGGGGTCCGCCCAGCTCACGGACTGACTCGCCTGCTGTGATCCGAAAAAGCCAATGAACAGTTGGCCAAAGACCATGGTCGTGATGAATGGCGCGAGCAGGAAACGAGAGCCAGGCGTCTCGGCCAATGGCACGACTCGGTCGCCATTTCACGGCGAGTGACGACCGCGTTGCCGAGCTGTCGGCCAGGCGAGGATCGCGCCGAGTATAATCACGGCGAACGTCAGCTGTCGGCCATCAAGAGACGTTCGAGCATTCCTGAAAACCGCCAGATGAACGTCCGCTGCGCTTCGCAACCTGCCGGAGGGGCAATTCCGGCTCATCGGCCGAAGCGGCCTCTGAGCGATCGGGCGCTTCGCGACCGGTCGGAAGGGTTAGCGGCCGCTGGCCGGAAAAGCTGTCCGAACAGCAACCTTCCCAATACTGGAACGTACCCTATCGACCCCTATGCGCTGGTGGCGACAGACTGAACCCGGTCACTGATAGTGCGGCGACTTACTAGCGACCTCGAACAACCATGTAAGGTACCCCACTCCCTCACACTTGCGTAGCGGAGAAACAACCACTGGTTGGTATAGATTCACCACTACCTTATGATTGCGGGTGAATGGCGCGCAAGAATACTGGTGCTGAAAATGGTGAACAAATTGGAATTCGGAGACATGCACTGATGATTACACGACTGCGACTAAGCAACTTTAAGGCGTGGAAGGATACGGGAGACGTTACATTAAGGCCAGTGACCATGCTGCTGGGCACCAATTCATCTGGCAAGTCCACGCTTATCCAAAGTCTGCTCCTGCTCAAACAGACGGTACAGTCACCAGACCGCACGGTGCACCTGAACCTAGGTGGCGACGAGATCAACGATTTGTTCGATTTTGGCGGGTTCGAGGACGTCCTGCACCAATCTACCGAAGTGCCGCGCCAGTTCTCCATAGCCTTTGACTTCCGGCGTCACGGTGATGGACGCATCCAAAGCGGTAGTTTTGATTGCAATTATGGTCAGACATCCTCGGGTAGCGTTGCTATCCAGGCCCTTACGCTGCGGACTGATGGCCGAAAGTTCAAGGCGGTGCGCAGGGAAAAGGGTGCATTCTCCATTTTCGTGGATGAAGAGGTACAGCCTAGGTTCAAAGGTCGGAACTATGCGCCGGAGCGCTCGGTGGCATTTTCCGCAGAGGCAGTCGCCATGCTGGAAAAGGACGGACCAATCGTTGAAGACCTCAGCCTAACAATTCGTCGTGAGCTAGAGGGTATCAGTTATCTGGGACCGCTTCGCCGAAAGCCGGAGCGCGATTACCCCTGGAACAAGACCAAGCCTGGGGACGTTGGTAGTGACGGCAAAGGCGCAATCGACGCTTTGTTGGCCAGCGCCTTGCTCAAAGGCGACGAGCAAAACCGTGTGGTCAACGGCGTTTCCTACTGGCTTACCCGTATGAAGGTAGCCGACAGGCTGGAGGTACGCCAGCATGGGCGCTCGAACCGCTATGAACTCATCGTTCACCGCCATGGCATCGCCTGCAATCTGAGGGACATAGGTATTGGCATTTCCCAGGTGTTGCCGGTACTGGTCATTTCCTACTTTGCTCCACAGGGAAGCACCATCATTCTGGAAGAGCCGGAAATTCATCTGCACCCATTGGCGCAATCGATTCTGGCGGAGTTGTTCGTGACAATCAGCAGGGAACGCAACGTGCAGTTCGTTGTCGAGACGCACTCCGAGCATCTGTTTCGGCGCATGCAGACCCTCATAGCTAAGCAAGCTACAAGCACGCAAGATGCAGCGATGTATTTCATTGACCATGATAGCAAGGCGGCTGAACTGCGGGAACTGGCGCTGGATGAATTCGGGCGAGTAAAAAACTGGCCCCCCGGCTTCTTTGGTGACGCACTGGGTGAGACTCGCGAACAGGCTCGTTTGATGTTCGAGCGTCAGAAGGAAACGTCCGCATGAGGGCGCGCTACGTGGTCGACACCAATGTGCTGATTGCCGCCAGCGCCGCCGACCCTGTTCACCCTAAGGATATTGACGCCACCCCTTCAGATCCGCGCTTGCGCCAAGAGGTATGGAAGTGGTTGCATCTTTTCGAACAAAGTGAGTCTAGGCTGGTTCTGGATTTGGCCGGCAAGATTTATGAGGAATACAACAACAAACTGGGGTTCAATGATTTCGGCATCCAGGTGGTGATGCACAAATGGAGCACTGCCGCGGTAGACGACGTTCCGGTGGAATATGACAGCCACGGTGATGGCGTGTTGATTCCCACCCTGGATCCCGTAATCCACGATGCCGCCGACAAGAAGATGGTGGCAGCGGCACTGGCCTCTCAAGTTAAGTTCGGTGAGGGCTGCATAGCTTTTGCGGGCGACACTGACTGGCACGACTGGGAACAGGCTCTGGGCGAGCACCAAGTGTTGTTGGAGCCGATCATTGAAGCATGGTCACGCCAGAAGCATGCCGAGAAACAGTTGCGATAAGTACGCGATCCCGTGACCGACTTTTTCCGCTTTCCTTCCACTCCGCACCTGGCCTGGCTAGGCGGAGGCGATATTCCGCGCGACGACAAGCTGCTCTCACCTGCCGACGTGGCGGAGCTTCTGTCTGGCGAGGTAGTGGTGGAGGAAAAGCTAGACGGTGCCAACTTGGGGATTTCGCTTGCGCTGGATGGCACCTTGCGTGCGCAGAATCGAGGCCAGTATCTCGCTAGCGCGCACGCAGGTCAGTTCGCTCGTCTGCCGTCCTGGCTGGCGCAGCATGGCGATCCGCTCAACGCCGTGCTCACGCCCAGCCTGATACTGTTTGGCGAGTGGTGCGCAGCACGTCACTCGTTGGACTACAGCGCCCTGCCGGATTGGTTTTTACTCTTCGACGTTTACGACCGTGACGCTGGCCGTTTTTGGAGCGCACGACGGCGCGATGCGCTAGCGCGAGAAACGGGCCTGTTCACCGTGCCGCACGTAGCGCAGGGCCGCACCACCCTGGCCGAAGTGAAGCGCATCGTGATGAGCACTTCCAGCCACTACCGCGCCAGCCAGCCGTTTGAAGGCGTGGTGGTGCGTCGCGAGTCATCCGACTGGTGCGAGGCTCGTGCCAAAGTGGTGCGCCCCGATTTCAACCAGTCCATCGACACCCACTGGCGTCGTCGCGCGATCGAGTGGAATCGGGTGAACTATTCAGCGTCGCGCTAATCCTGCCCCTCGGAGAAAACGAGAGCTGCACCAGAAAGTGTCAGGTCGTGCATTCACGCATTCAACGCTCCCCAAATGATGGTCGGTCTGCCTCAGTCAGCTGCCGTTAACGCAGAGGCGTACTAAATGTTGCCTTTGGGTCGAAAGGCTGAGTTCGAGCGTTGCGAAAGCTGCCGTTGAGAGACCTTTCTGGCCTGCGGTCGCCGAGCAGTCCCCGCCGGTCTCAGCGAGCAGCACCAAGAAACAATATGAAGCCGTGCGGGGTCCGCTCTTTCCCCGAGCGAGTCAAGACCGCCCGCAACGGTCCATGGCGACGATCGACGTCGCCACCGCCAAGGCCGATCGTTCGTAAGAAGCCGCCTCGCCAACGCTCCCATACACTCACCATTGAGCACCGTCACTGCGAGGAGCGTAGCGACGCGGCAGTCCAGTTGCCGCCGCCGATCACGCCGCCGAGTCCGCTGCCACCCCCTGGATTGCTTCACTCCGTTCGCAATGACGAGCCAGCGCCGTCGACTGCTTCATCGCGTGCGCACCGCCTGCGGGTCGTGAGCGGACCCGAAAGGACCGACCCGCCAGGCACCTCCTGCCGCTGCGGCAAGCACTGACGCGAGAGCCCGTCGCGTCGCCAGGCCACGACTGCTGCACAGGCGGCGGACGAGCTTTGCCGTTGATGGCGGCGCCATGTGCTCAGCCTGGCCAGGACGCCGCCGTCCTCCCGACGACAAACTTTTATACGCGCACGAACGAAGGCGCATACTGCCGCGGCGCCCTTGGCTTTCTTGCGCGTGGCCAAGGCGAGCAGCACGTTTCCCGGGCGGATGCGCCGTACCTCACACCAGCAAGGAGATGCATCAATGAATAGAGACCGCCAAATCCCGGCCATTCTTGCAGGCCTTCTGCTGCTGCTTTCGCCGTTTGCCGCGACGCCGGCGCGAGCCAGCGGCTTCTACGTCGGCGAAATAGTCCTGACCTTGTCGCCCGCCTGCCCGTCCGGATCGCTCGAAGCGGACGGCCGCAAACTGTCGATACAGGACTCGATGAATCAAGCTCTGTTTTCCATCGTCGGGACCACTTACGGTGGCGATGGCAGGAACGACTTCGCCTTGCCCGACCTGCGCGACAAGAGCAAGGTGCAAGGCGCCAGGTATTGCATCGTCACCCAGGGCATATACCCCTCGCGCGATTAGTGGGCGGCGATCGACCAATGATGAGCGGCTGCTTTCCCGAAAGATGCAGCGCGCTTGTCCTCAACCACGGAGTGACATCGATGGAACGTTTTCGCTTTCTCGCCCTATCTCTCGCCGGCGCTTCGCTGCTGGCGGCGTCGCTACTGACTCCGAACGATGCCCTCGCGGCGTCCGCCCCCGAGCAGGTCTTTCTCTTTGGCGGAAATTTCTGCCCCGCCGGTACCCGCGAGCTCGATCCGAAACTCGGCAAGCCGCTCACCGATATGCCCGCCTGCACCGCTGGAGTGTGCCCGAAAGGGAGCGTCGCGCGCGTTTGCGTTTATGAGTACGAGGCCGAGCCGGAAGACAGATTGATGGCGTCAATTTTCCTGAGCAGCGGGAATTTCTGCCCCAGGGGAACGGTCAGGGCTGAAGGGCAAACCTTGCCAGTCAACCAGTACAGCGCTCTCTTTTCGCTCCTTGGCCCGATGTACGGGGGCGATGGTCAGCGCAGCTTCGTTTTGCCCGATCTGCGCGGCAAAGGGCCCTTGCCCGTCACGAAAGACGACCCGAGGTTCTGGACCTACTGCCTGGTCCTCCAGGGCAAATACCCATCACGGCCATGATTGGCAGAAGCGGTTAGTAGGGGGCGAGGTCGGCCATCACGGCAGGCAGGGGTGACAGGGTCACTTCGTCCACAAGCTGGCACCCCGTATTGAAGCGCAAGCCGGGGCGTGCGAGGACCAGCGTCGAGGGTCGCGCCGCTCCGGGGAGCGTCAGGGACAGGCGCTTGTGCGGCGCCGATTGGACGTATGAAGTTCTCGCCTCACGTCGTCGCCCATTGAAACAACGCTGCCACGCCATAGGAAACAGCCAAAGCGCAGACGAAGATCAACAGGCCGCGCGTCATTCCCTTCGGTATTCCTGAAGCGTCGAGATAGCGCCTGATGAAATAACTGGCGAGGAAATAGGCGACGGCTGAAAGCGTGAGAGTAAGCATGTTAATGGCTTAGCTCGACTGATCGCGACGCAGCAAACACCCGCCAGCGTGCAAAGCAGGCGGCGGCACCGGGCACCGACGCGCCGCCGCGGCCTGCCGACGAGCAATCGCCTTTGCTTCTTGCAGGCTCGCTGCCCGCTCATCGATCAGCGCGTGCTCCATGGTCATGAATCCTCGCAAACAACAGAAACGCAAGTCATTGCTCCTTGGCGAGCGCCTGGCCGGCACGCGGGCTTGGCCGGTTCACAGGGTCGACAAGCTCACGTCGACGACGCCGCCAATCACCAGAAACTCGTCTTCCCCCTGCAAGACGCCCGGCAGCAATCCGCAGTGAAAGAAGATCTTGGTCAGCGGCACTTCGACCGACAGGATGTAGTCGCCGAACTCGCAGGCGCGCTCGCGAATGCAGGTGAAGGAACTGAGGTTGTTGAGCAGGATGACGTGCCGGCCGCCGGCGCCTTTTTCCAGCACTTCGTGGTCAGCCATGCGGTTTACGCCGCGGTAGAGCGTGACGTAGCGCGCGCCCGGATGGCGTAGCGCCAGTTCGAGCTGGCAGAAGGCGTATACCAGATCCAGTTGCGCCTCGAGTGCGCCGGTGCCGTAGAGGCCGTGCGAGCGCATTTCCAGGTAGCGGCGATAGGCCTCTCCGGAAGGATCGCGCAAGGGCTGGCCGTGGTAGCGCGGCATCAGCCCGAAGCGCGACTCGACCCAGCCTTTGAGAACCGCGCCGTCGCGGCTGTCGGAGTCGAAGCTCCAGCCGCGGATGATGCGTACGTAGTTGGCCTTGCTGCGGCTCTTCCGGCGCGCGCCTGCAGCGCCACGCGCGCCGGAAAAGCCGCCAGCGGTAAAACCGAAATCTTCGGGACGTTCGAGCCTGAAATGAACGGTCAGGTAGTCGCGAAAGACATCGGCGCGTGCGTCGGGTGCCGCGGCGAGCAGGCGCTTGAAGAGGTCGCGGTGCAACTCGGCAACGCCATCGAGCTGTAGCGGCATCGGGCTGCGCTGGTAGCTCAGGCTGCCGAGCAGCACCGCCGGCAGGTTGCAGCGGTTGATCGGCAAACGCGCCTCGCGCGGCAACCAGGCTTTGTCGTCACCCCGACAAAAAGTCGCTGGCTTGTCGCATCTCTGCGCCCCCTCCGGCGCCGGAGAATTCTCCATTTGCATTGCCAATTCAATCATTTGCGGCCTTCTCGTGGACCTGGCACGCATCCTGCGACAGATAGGGTGCGACGCTCACTTATTTTTCGCAATTCGACCCACAAAGCAAGGAGATTACACCATGGCAAGACTCCGTCAATGTGCCATCTATGGCAAAGGCGGTATCGGCAAGTCGACCACCACCCAGAACCTGGTGGCGGCGATCGCCGAAGCCGGCAAGAAAGTGCTGATCGTCGGCTGCGACCCGAAAGCCGACTCGACGCGCCTGATCCTGCACAGCAAGGCGCAAACGACGGTGATGCACCTCGCCGCCGAAGCCGGATCGGTTGAAGACCTGGAGCTGGAAGACGTTCTGTCGGTCGGCTTCGGCGGCATCAAGTGCGTTGAATCGGGTGGCCCGGAACCCGGCGTCGGCTGTGCCGGCCGCGGCGTGATCACCGCCATCAACTTTCTCGAGGAAGAAGGCGCCTACGACGACGAGCTCGACTTCGTCTTCTACGACGTGCTTGGCGACGTCGTTTGCGGCGGCTTCGCAATGCCCATCCGGGAAAACAAGGCGCAGGAAATCTACATCGTCTGCTCCGGCGAGATGATGGCCATGTACGCCGCGAACAACATCTGCAAGGGCATCGTCAAGTACGCGAACTCGGGCAGCGTCCGTCTCGCCGGACTGATCTGCAACAGCCGCAACACCGACCGCGAAGACGAGCTGGTGATGGCCCTGGCGGCTCGGCTGGGGACGACCATGATCCACTTCGTGCCGCGCGACAACGCCGTGCAGCACGCCGAAATCCGCCGCATGACGGTGATTGAATACGACCCGACGCACAAGCAGGCCGACGAGTACCGTCAGCTGGCCGCCAAGATCGTCGCCAACACCAACTTCGTCATCCCGACGCCGATCGAGATGGAGCAGCTCGAAGAGCTGCTAATGGAGTTCGGAATCATGAGCGTCGAAGACCAGACGATTATCGGCAAGACCGCCGCCGAACTGGCCGCCGAAGCCGCCTGAACGACAGCGCAGCCGCCACACACGGCGGGCTTGCTGTTCGAGTCCGCCCCTTTCAAGCAGTGCGCCGGCCATCGATTTATGGCGGCGTCAGGAGGAAAAGATGAGCACACTGTCTCGCGAGGAAACCGAAGCCCTGATTGCCGAGGTGCTTGAGGTTTATCCCGAAAAAGCCAGGAAGGACCGCGCCAAGCATCTGGCGATCAACGATCAGTCGATCGAACAGTCGAAAAAGTGCATTACGGCCAACCGCAAGACGCTGCCCGGCGTCATGACGGTTCGTGGCTGCGCCTACGCCGGCTCCAAGGGCGTCGTCTGGGGCCCGATCAAGGACATGGTGCACATTTCGCACGGCCCGGTCGGCTGCGGTCAGTACTCGCGTGCCGGTCGCCGCAATTACTACGTCGGCACCACCGGCGTCGACACCTTCGGGACGATGAACTTCACGTCCGACTTTCAGGAAAAGGACATCGTCTTCGGCGGCGACAAGAAACTGGCCAAGCTGCTCGAGGAAGTCGAGACGCTGTTCCCGCTCAGCAAGGGGAGTTCGATCCAGTCCGAATGTCCGATCGGCCTGATCGGCGACGACATCGAGTCAGTCGCCAAGAAGGCCTCGGCGGCCACCGGCAAACCGATGGTGCCGGTGCGCTGCGAAGGCTTCCGGGGTGTTTCGCAGTCACTGGGCCATCACATTGCCAACGACACCATCCGCGACTGGGTGATCGGCAAGCGTGACGGTCAGCCCTTCGCATCGACACCCTACGACGTGGCGATCATTGGCGACTACAACATCGGCGGCGACGCCTGGGCGAGCCGCATCCTGCTCGAGGAAATGGGCCTGCGCGTCGTTGCCCAGTGGTCCGGCGACGGCACCCTGGCCGAGATGATGAACACCCCCAAGGTCAAGCTGAACCTGCTCCACTGCTACCGCTCGATGAACTACATCAGTCGCCACATGGAAGAGAAATACGGCATCCCGTGGCTGGAATACAACTTCTTTGGCCCGACCAAGATCGTCGAGTCGCTGCGCAAGATCGCCGGCTTCTTCGACGATTCGATCAAGGAGAAGTGCGAAGCGGTGATCGCGCGCTACCAGCCGATGATGGACGCCATCATCGGCAAGTACAAACCACGGCTGCAGGGCAAGAAAGTGATGCTCTACGTCGGTGGTCTGCGGCCGCGGCACATCATTGGCGCCTACGAAGACCTGGGAATGGAAGTGGTCGGCGCCGGCTACGAATTCGGCCACAACGACGACTATGACCGGTCGATCAAGGAAATGGGCAACGCCACGCTGATCTACGACGACGCCAACGGCTTCGAACTGGAGCAGTTCGTCAAGCGCATCAAGCCGGACATGGTCGGCTCGGGGATCAAGGAGAAGTACATCTTCCAGAAGATGGGAATTCCGTTTCGCCAGATGCACTCCTGGGACTACTCCGGACCGTATCACGGCTACGACGGCTTCGCGATCTTCGCCCGCGACATGGACATCGCCCTGTCCAGCCCGGTGTGGAGCAAGTTCGTGCCGCCCTGGAAGAAGGCAGTTCCCGAAGAGGCGCAGAAGGCCGCCTGATCACTGCCGCTGCAGCTGCCCACTCCGTCGTTCCCGCCACCGCGGGATACCGGCAAAGCCGCCAAGGGTTTGCCACGCTGCCACCTCTCGGCGTGGCGGCCCGAGGCGGGAACGACGGAGACCGGGCAGGCCTGCGGCACCCCTTTTGAAGCTCGCGCCAGGGTTTGCGGATGAGCAGTACCGGCCAGGAGATAGCCATGCAAACTACTGAAAAGATCAAACCCTGCTACCCACTGTTCGGCGACGACGACTACGTCAAGTCGCTCGGCGACAAGCGGGCGCTGTTCGAGGAAGTGCACTCACCGGAGAAGGTCTACGAGACCTTCATGTGGACCACCACCCAGGAGTACCAGGACCTCAACTTCGGCCGTCAGGCGCTGACGGTCGACCCGGCCAAGGCGTGTCAGCCGCTGGGCGCCGTTCTCTGCGCCTCGGGCTTTCACAAGACGCTGCCCTACGTGCATGGCTCGCAAGGCTGCGTGGCGTACTTCCGCAGCTACTTCAATCGCCACTTCAAGGAGCCGAGCTCCTGCGTTTCCGACTCGATGTCCGAGGATGCGGCGGTGTTCGGCGGCCAGAAGAACATGTACGACGGCCTGGCCAACGCCAGGGCGCTGTACAAGCCCGACATGATCGCGGTGTCCACCACCTGCATGGCCGAAGTGATTGGTGACGACCTCAACGCGTTCATCAACAATACCAAGAAAGAGGGCCACATTCCGCAGGACTACCCGGTCCCCTTCGCGCACACGCCATCGTTCGTCGGCTCGCACACCACCGGCTGGGACAACATGTTCGAAGGCGTCATCCGCTACCTGACGCTGAACAACATGGAAGGCAAAGAGGTCGGTAGCAACGGCAAGATCAACGTCGTCCCCGGCTTCGAAACCTACCTCGGCAACTACCGCGTGATCAAACGCATGCTCGCCGAGATGGACGTCGGGTGCACCCTGCTCTGCGACCCCAGCGACGTCTTCGATACGCCTGCCGACGGCGAATTCCAGATGTACGCCGGTGGCACGACGATGGACGAGGTCAAGGACGCGCCGAACGCCCTGACGACCCTGCTCCTGCAGCCCGCGCACCTGGAAAAAACCCGCAAGTACGTCGAGGGCACCTGGAACCACGAAATCCCCAAGCTGAACATCCCGATGGGGATCGACTGGACCGACGAGTTCCTGATGAAGGTCGCCGAAGTGAGCGGCAAGGAAATTCCGGATTCGCTGGTCAAGGAACGCGGCCGCTGTGTGGACCTCATCACTGACAGTCACGCCTGGCTGCACGGCAAGAAGTTCGCGCTCTACGGTGACCCGGACTTCGTCCAGGGGATGGTCAAGATCCTCCTCGAGTGCGGTGCCGAACCGACGCACGTCCTCTGCAACAACGCCCACAAGCGCTGGGGCAAGGCCACCGAGAGCCTGCTGGCGTCGAGCCCGTTCGGGGTCAACGGCAAGGTCTATGTCGGCAAGGATCTGTGGCACCTGCGCAGCCTGTGCTTCACCGACCAGCCGGACTTCCTGATCGGCAACTCCTACGGCAAGTTCATTCAGCGCGACACGCTCTACAAGGGCAAGGAATTCGAAGTGCCGCTGATCCGCCTCGGCTTCCCGATCTTCGACCGCCACCACCTGCACCGGCAGACGACGCTGGGCTACGAAGGAATGATGTCGATCGTCACGCAGCTGACCAACGCCGTCCTCGAGCAACTCGACCGGGAAACGATGGGCATGGGCACCACCGACTACAACTTTGACCTGGTTCGCTGATGCGCACCGCCGGCGGGGTCAGTGCCCCGCCGGTCCAGCAGGAGTGTGACAGACATGGCCAACATCATGATCCGGCAAGCCGACAGCGGTGGGCTGGTGTTCTACCTGCCAAAGCGCGATCTGGAAGCCTCGATCGAGTCCATCGAATTCGACAGCGATGCGAAATGGGGCGGCGAACTGAAGCTGGGCAACGGTGGCGCGTACTACATCGAGCCGATCGCCAGGCCGCCGCGCCTGCCGATTTCCCTGCGCGCCAGGCGCCTCGGCGCCGCCGAGGACTGAGGACTATCGGGCGGGCTGCGCGTCTCGCCCAACAACCAAGGAGAAGCACCATGGCAATGAAAATCGACTCGGACATGTGCACCGCCTGTGGCGACTGCAAGCCGGTTTGTCCGACCAAATCGATCAGCGCCGGCAAGATCTTCTACAAGATCGACGCCGGCACCTGCAGCGAATGCGACGGCCACAACGATACGCCCTTGTGCGTCGACGTCTGCCCGGCGGGCTGTATCAGCTACGCCTGAGCAGCGGCGGGGCACCCTATCGTTGCGCTACTAGCGGCGCCGCCAAGCGCCACCGCCGCTCCGGAACTTACCGCTTACTGGCCTGGAGAGCTTCATGTCTGCACCCCCCGTCGCCTCCCGCGAAGCCGCGCTGCGCATCGCGCTGGCTGCCCGCACCCTCGATGGTCTCGACGTCCGCGCGCTGCTCGGCGCCTTGCTTGAGCGGCTCGCTGCGCCGCTGACCGAGGCCAAGCTGGCGACGCTGAGCGTCGAGGACCTGCGCGTCATCCTCGCCGGCGACTTCGCCGAGCAAGCGTGTCACGTCGGCGTCGATGCCGAAGCGCTGAAAGGCGCCGTTCGCCTGCTTTGGGGCGATGGCATCAGCAACCAGGACTTTCCCGTGCTCGACACCTACCGCGACGGCGAAATGCCGGGCTCGATCCGTGTCGCCGTCGCCGCCAATCGCGGCGAAAACCTCGACGGCCACTTCGGTTCGTGCGAGCGCTTCCTGATCTATCAACTCGGTCCCGAGGCGATCAAGCTGATTGCCGTGCGCACGACCGTCGAAGCCGACGCCAGCGAAGACCGCAACGACGCGCGCGCGGCGCTGATCAAAGATTGCCAGATCGTCTACCTGCAATCGATCGGTGGCCCGGCAGCCGCCAAGGTGGTACGTGCCGGCATCCATCCGATCAAGCTGGCGAACGGCGGCGGCGCACGTGAGTTGCTCGTCCAGCTGCAGCAGCGCCTGTCCAGCCCGCCACCGTGGCTGGCGCAGATCATGGGCGTTCCGGCGGCTTCGCTGGCGCGCTTCGCGGCGACGCTGGACGCCGATCGATGATCAGCCCGCAGCAACTCGCGCAGCTCGCTGCCGCGGTGCAGATCGAGCCACTTGCCGCCGCCATGCGCCGACGCTTCCCCGAGCTGCACTGCAGCGAATGCAGCGCCGATGACGTCTCGCCGAGCCACCAGCCGGTGCTCGGCGTCGACGGCTACGACCTCTACCTGATTGCCGGCGCTTCCGGCCACTGCCTGAGCCGGACCAGCGACCTGGCGTCAGCCACCGGCGTCCTGCTGGCGGCCCGGGTTGACCAGGAATGACCCCGAGAATCCCCGATGAAAGAAGCCCTGGCCTGGTCGGAACACTGCAAGTCGCTCGCCCCCGCCGTCGTCGAATGCTGCCTCAAGCTGCCCGTCAGCAACGGCCCTGGCGCGCTGGTCAAGGCCTTGACGCAGGCCCTGCCCGAGTGGAAATTCCGCCATGCGATGAGCCGCGGCGGCTGGTATCGCCTGGGCGGAATCGTCGCCGAGAACGGCCAGCGGGTCTCCGACAATCTCGGCGACTGGGCCGAGGAAGCCCTCGCAGAAAGCGCCGGCGACCTTGCCAAGCTGACCGACGAGTTTGCCGATCGGCGCTTGTACGCCACCCGCCTGGTCGGCCAGACCCACTATCTGGTGGCCACGGCCGGCACCGGCAGCGCGGATTTCCTGCAACTGGAAATAGAAGACCTGCAGGAGATGCGCGCCCATCAGCTGTTTGCCAGGCAGCCCGACACGCTCGACGAGTTACTCGACCCGCGCAGCGGCGTCGACCAGCCGCTGCCGCTGGCAATGCCCTTCTACGCTTTTCGGCGTCTGCAGCACGTCGGTGCCTATCTGCGCCGAATGCTGGCGCGCAGGCCCGAGCCGGCAGCGATCCACCGCATGCTCGACGATTGGAGCGCGAGCAGCGCCGGCCATACCAGCGCCTATTGCAATCACTGGGTGATCGCCACCCGGGAGCATCTCGACCACTACCAACAAACGGTTTTCTGCGCCCAGGCGATCGCCACCAGGGCCGGCGAGACGCCAGAGTTTGACACCGACGCCGGCACGCACGGTCTGCAGCTGAACGAGGACCTCGCCCATTTCGACCACGAGGCGGGTTACCCGATGGCCTGGTACTTTCTGATGCTCGCCGGCAAAGTGGTACCGCACTGGGTCGCCGAGGCGGTCATCGAGGACTCGCGGGCCGGCTTCGCCTACCTCCCGCAACGCGACCTCAACGTCGTTCGTAAATGGCTGCATCGACCGTATTCGCTGTAAGACGCGACCGGCAAGGCGCCTCGCGCCGAAAACCGCTGGCGTGCGCCTCGCAGCGTTCGCCCCCTTGCCCTGGTCGTCGCGGCGCATCGCCGACGGCTGCCAGCGAGTCGATTCGCTTCGCCAGGTCCGGCGGGGAAAGTTGCTATACTTTCCTGGTGCCTCTGGATTCCCTGTCCTTCTCCAACCCTGGCCACCGCGATGAGCTTCAACCAAGATGCCTTCATCAGCTACGCGCATATCGACAACGAGCCGCTGACGCCTGGCCAGAAAGGCTGGGTATCGCAGTTCCATGCCACGTTGCAGGCCATGCTCAGCCAACGCCTGGGCGAGAAGGCGCGCATCTGGCGCGACGACAAGCTCGACGGCAACGACGTCTTCGCCGACGAGATCGTCGGCCAGTTCACGACAACCGCGCTGCTGGTCTCCATCCTCAGCCCGCGCTATGTGCGCTCGGAATGGTGCACGCGCGAACTGCTGGAATTCTGCAAGGCCGCGGCGGGCAACGGCGGCGTCACGGTCGGCAACAAGAGCCGCGTCTTCAAGGTCATCAAGACGCCGTTCGAGCAGGCTTCAGCGCTGCCCGAGGTGGTGCAGCAGATGCTCGGCTACCCGTTCTACGCACTCGACCACGATGACCCGCAGGAGCTCGACCCGGCCTTCGGCGAAGAGGCGCGACAACAGTTTCTCGGCAAGCTGAGCAGCCTGGCCTGGGAGATCGCCAAGAGCCTGCGACAACTGAGCGACGCCGCGCCGGCGAGCGTCGCCGATGCCCAGCAAAAGCGGCCGGTGGTGTTTCTCGCCGACTGCGGCAGCGATCTGCGTGACGCGCGCGAACGGCTGGCGACCGAATTGCGCATGCACGGCCACGAAGTGCTGCCGGCGCAACAGCTGCCGCAGAGCGAAGACGCGCTGCTGCCCGAGCTGAAGGCGCAACTCGAACGCTGCGCACTGTCCATCCACCTCGTCGGCAGCAGTGTCGGACCGGTACCCGACGGCCCCAGCGGCCGCTCGCTGGCGATGCTCGAAAACCACGTTGCCGCCGAGCTTTGCCGGCAGAGCGCGCTACGGCGCATTATCTGGCTACCCGAGATGATCAAAGGCGAGCGCCCCGAGCAGCAGCTGTTCATTGATGCGCTACAACGTGACGCAGCGCTGCAGTTCGGCGCCGATCTGCTGCGCGGTGACGTCGAGGCCCTCAAGGGTACGATGCATCTGCTGCTGCGCCAGATCGAGACGGCCGCCGCGCCGGCGGCCGCCGCGGCAGCGACGGACCAGCAGACCGTGCACGTACTGATGAGCGAGGCCGATCGCGCGGCGTCGGTGCCGCTGCTCAAGCTGCTGCTGGCGCAGGGCCTGCAGGTGACGCTGCCGGTCTTCGTCGGCGACGCCGCGGCGCTGCGTGAGGCAAACGCACAATTGCTGTCGGCCTGCGACGCGGTGCTGCTCTTCTACGGTGCCGGCGACGAGGTCTGGAAGTTCCACCAGCAGAACGATCTGCGCAAGCAGGTGGCGCTGGCCGCCAGCGGCAAAGCCCGCTCGCTGTGGACCTGCCTGCTACCGCCGGCTAGCGCCGACAAGCAACTGCTGCAACTGCTCGGCGGCGCCGAGCTGATCGACCTGCTGGACGGCGTGTCGGCAGCCCCCTTGCAGCCACTGCTGGCGGCGTTGGCCGGCAACGGAACATCGTCGTGACCGCCGCCACACCGGCAGCGAATCCCTTCCCCGGCCTGCGGCCCTTCCACGAAGGCGAGGAAGCGCTGTTCTTCGGCCGCGAGGCGCAAGTCGATGCGCTGGTCGACAAGCTGGCCGCGACGCACTTTCTGGCCGTCGTCGGCACCTCGGGATCGGGCAAGTCGTCGCTGGTCAACTGCGGCCTGGTGCCGGCCCTGCACCGCGGCCTGATGGCCGACGCTGGCAGCGCCTGGCGCGTCGCCACCCTGCGCCCCGGCAACCGGCCGCTGCGCGCGCTCGCCGAGGCGCTGGCGCGCCCCGGCCTGCTTGGACCGCAAAACGCGGACGACTCGGGGTTCTCGGCGGCCGAGATGATGGAGGCGACCTTGCGCATGAGCAAGCTCGGCCTCGTCGATGCATTCGAGCAGGGGCACCTCGAGGCGCGGCAGAACGTGCTGCTGATCGTCGATCAGTTCGAGGAGCTGTTCCGCTACCGGAGCCTGGCGACGTCGCCCGCGCTGGCGACGAGCGCAGCTGCCAGCGAGCCCCTGGGCAGCGCCGGCGAGGAAGCCGTCGCCTTCGTAAACCTTTTGCTCGAGGTCGGCGCGCACCCCGGCTTGCGCTTCTGCGTGGTGATCACCATGCGCTCCGACTTTCTCGGCGATTGCGCGCAGTTCTTCGGCCTGCCCGAGGCCATCAACCGCGGCCAGTACCTGGTGCCGCGAATGACCCGCGACGAGCGTCGCTCGGCCATCGCCGGGCCGGTGGGCGTCAGCGGTGCGACGATCGACCCGGTGCTGTTGACGCGCCTGGTCAACGATGTCGGCGACAACCCGGACCAGCTCTCGATCCTGCAGCACGCGCTCAACCGGACCTGGGCACGCTGGCACCAGGATGATGGCGCCGGTGCGCTGGCGCTACTGCACTACGAAGCCGTCGGCACGATGGCGCACGCGCTCAACCAACATGCCGAAGAGGCCTTCGGCGAGCTCGCCGAGGGCCGCCCGCGCGAGTTGGCCGAGGCCGTCTTCAAGGCAATCACCGACAAGGTCACCGACGCCCGCGGCACGCGCCGCCCGACGCGGCTGGACACGCTCTGCGCCGTCACCGGCGCCAGCGTCGCCGAACTGACGGCGGTGATCGAGGTCTTCCGCGACCCGACGCGCTCGTTCGTGATGCCGCCGGCCGGTACGCTGCTGCAGCCCGACACACCGATCGACATCTCGCACGAAAGCCTGATGCGGGTCTGGGAGCGGTTACGCGGCTGGGCCGACGAGGAAGCGCGGTCGGCGCAAGCCTACCGCCGGCTTGCCGAAGGCGCGGAGTTGCACCGCGCCGGCGAGTCGGCGCTGCTGCGCCAGCCTGACCTGCAGTTTGCCATTAGCTGGCTGGAGCGCCAGCAGCCCAGCGCGGCCTGGGCCGCACGCTATCGTGATGGCTTCGATGCGATGCTCGAGTTTCTCGATCGCAGCCAACGCGCTTTCGACGAAGAGACGCAGGCCGAAGCGGCGCAGCGCGAGCATCGCGCCCGGATGCTGAAGCGGCGGAGCTGGATTCTGGGAGCATTGCTCCTCGCCGCTGCGCTGGTGCTGGTCGGCTATTGGTGGTCGCAGGCCAGGTCGGCCACGAGCAGAGCTGACGACGAAGCCGCCAAGGCGGCGACAGCAGAGGAGGCGGCGCTCAATGCTGAAAGCGCGAAGCGCTCGGCGCTGACCATGGCGAACTCGGCACAGCGGCAACTGGACGTCGTGTACCGAGCTGCGGAGAGCAACACGCCCGACTTGCGCGCCGTCGTCCAGCAGGCGCAACAGGTCGAGCAGGCCATGCAGAGCAAGTCTCTCGTCTACCTGCAGTACGCCGACGCGAGCCAGAAAGAGATAATGGCGCGCCTGGCTACGCAACTCGGCAAGGCCGGCTATTCGACTCCGGGATCGGAATTGGTGCGCGTGGCGCCCGCGCGCTCGGACCTGCGCTACTTCCGCAAGGACGATGCTGACGACGCGGCAACTCTGGCCGAGTTGCTCAAGCGCTGGAACTTCGGCTCGCTGCGGCCAGTTCTCGTCAAGGGCTATGGAGCGCAGCTGAAACAGCGCCAGTTCGAGATCTGGCTGGCGCGCCCCGACCCAGCCGAGATCGAGCGCCTGCTGGGACAACTCGACGCGGCCGGCAGCGACGAGCGAAAAGCCGCCGGCCAGCAATTACAGGATTTCTACACCGCCTCGCCGCAGGCGATTGCCGCCGCACTGGCGCTGCTCCGGCCCGAGCGCATCGACGCCTTGTCGGTCAACGGCCGCATCAACCTGCTCTACTTCTTGACCCGCACCGCGCCGCTGGCATGGGACCCGGCGTGGGCGGCGGGCGCGCGCGAAGCCGTCGAGCGCATGCTCGCGCGGAGCAACGTGGGCGAACAGACGAGAGCCGAACTCAAGCGCGCCCTACGCCTGCTCGATGCGGTGAGCGCTGGCCAGGCCGCGGCGCCCGACTGACGCGACGACCCGCCGCTGTGCGCGATCAGTTCCGCCCTTTTGACTTCACTATTTTTGACCCTTGGCCAGCGGAAAGACTTGCCCCTGCGTACGCGGTCGAGTAAGCGCTCTCAGATAAGTTTCCCGATCTTCAGAGGCTCTTTGCCTTGCAAAAACAGGCATTGAAACACGAAATATTTTCTGCGAACCGCTTATGAGGGTAGGCGACGACGTAGGCCGCCCGGGCATTCAGGCGGTCAAAGAGCGCCTTGGCAGCGAAATTCTGATTGGCAGCTTGCCCGGACAAGCCACGACTTCCAAGCGATCCTTGCGCTGCTTCGATCCGCCAACGGCCGTGGTACAAGGCGCCAAACACGGCCGCAGGGAAAGCGACGGCATCGAGCAGCGAAGTTATCTGAGCACGGTCACTGTTCGTCATGCTGTTTGTGGTTTTCCGGCCAGGGAGGCTGATGGAGAGCAGAGGACTGTGAATAAGCCAGGCTCATACATCCCGGTGGCACCTCCTGTGGTGGCTTCCGGAATACCCCGCGGGGAAGAGAGCGCTGGAACATGTGTGGCAGGCCTGTACACCTATTCCAGGAAAGCCATCGACGTAACAGCTTCCCGCCACTTTTCAGCGCGCACTCGCTTTGCAGGCCAACGAGGAACTGTTCCGGGTTATGCGGCGCTCGCCGAGAAGACGCTCTTGCCGCTTCACGGCGGTGAAATCACCCGACGTTGGCGAGGTCGGCTTCTGCAGTGCATTGCGAACCGACAACGCTACGGGAATCGCCGGGTCACCGACGACGACCATCATGGCGAACTGACATGACCAAGAGCAGGTCAGCTCCGGGAAGCGTCAAGACCGAAGGCGACCGGTGCTCGTTCCCCACACGAAAGGATATTGAGCCTCAAAACGCCGCTTGATGTGAAACGCTTCATCGCCGCTCGTCGTGGCTGATTTTGGTCATGCTTGCCTGGCAACGCCTGACGTGCGGCTGGCGCGAAACGCGCAACGAAAAAAGCCAGCCCTGGAGGGGCTGGCTGTTTGCGATCTGTGTGCGATGGAGGCGCGACCCGGAGTCGAACCGGGCTGAACGGATTTGCAATCCGGTGCATAACCGCTTTGCTATCGCGCCGTGCCTACCTGACGGTAGGAGCTGCCGTTGAGGGCGGAAAAACTGGCCACTCGGCAGGAAATGTGGAGCGGGAGAAGAGTCTCGAACTCTCGACCTATACCTTGGCAAGGTATCGCTCTACCAACTGAGCTACTCCCGCATGAAGCGAAGGCGCATTATAAAGGCCTGCCCATTACTGTCAATGCTTGTTTGCCATTGATCGCCGATCGGCCGCCTCGTCGGCGTCGTCGTCGGCGTCCTGATCAGCGCTTGCGGTCCTCTTCGATGAGGTGCGGCCAAGCCATCCGCATGTAATATCCCATCGACCATAGCGTCAGTACGGCGGCGATGTAGATCAGCCAGGTGCCGGCCAGCGAAACGTCCACGCCGGCGAAGGGCGCGTGATAGAGCAGCAACGGAATGGCGACCATCTGTGCCGCCGTCTTGACCTTGCCGATCATCGATACGGCGACGCTGCGATGCGCGCCGATCTGCGCCATCCATTCGCGCAGTGCCGAAATGGTGATTTCGCGGCCAATGATGATCGCCGCCAGTATGGCGTCGAGCCGGTCGAGCTGGACGAGGACGATCAGCGCGGCGGCGACCATCAATTTGTCGGCCACCGGGTCGAGGAAGGCGCCGAAGGCCGAGGTCTGTTGCCAGCGCCGCGCGAGGTAGCCGTCGAGCCAATCGGTGATCGCCGCGACGACGAACACCGCCGTCGCCGCCTGGTCGCGACCGACAGCGTGCACCCATGACTCGGGGACGTAGTAGATGGCGATCATCAGCGGGATCAGGATGATCCGCAGCCAGGTCAGCAGAATCGGTATGTTCAGTGGCATCAGTGCAAAGCCGCGTAAATTTTCTCGGCGAGTTCCCGGCTGATTCCTGGAACCGCTGTCAGTTGGTCAATCCCGGCGTCCGAAATGCCTTGCAAGCCGCCAAAACGAGAGATCAGCGCTTTGCGCCGCTTTGGCCCAATACCGGCGATCTCTTCGAGCCGCGACGTTCGCACGGCCTTGCCACGCCTGGCACGATGGCCGGAAACGGCAAAGCGATGCGCCTCATCGCGAACTTCCTGGATCAGATGCAGCGCGGGATGTTCAGGCGGTAATTGTAACGGGTCGCGGCCATCCGCGAAAATCAGCGTTTCCAGCCCCGGCTTGCGCGCCTCGCCCTTGGCGACGCCGACGATCGGCAGCTGCGCCAGACCGAGCTCAGCGAGTGCCGAGAGCGCCGCGCTGACCTGGCCGCTGCCGCCGTCGATCAGAATCAGCGTCGGCACCGGCGCGGCGCCGGTCAGCAGCTTGTCGTAGCGACGCATGACCGCCTGCCGGATCGCCGCGTAGTCGTCACCCGGCTGGATGTCGCGAATATTGAAGCGGCGGTAGTCGGACTTGCGCATGCCGCTGCCCTGGAAGACGACGCACGCGGCGACCGTCGCGTCGCCTTGCGTGTGGCTGATGTCGAAGCATTCGATACGCGCCTCCTTGTCGTCGTCGACTTCGAGCGCCAGCGTCTGGCACAGGGCTTCAAGCCGCAGCCCCTGCCGCGACAGCATGCTTCGCCGCGCGGTGATCGCCAGGCGTGCGTTCTGTTCGGCCATTTCCACCCACACGCGGTGCATCGTCAGCCTCGGCTCGGCGACCTTGACCGGCCGCCCGGCTGCTTCGCTGAGCCAATCGGCCAGCTCGCCGTCGGCGCTGGGCCGATTGACCAGAATCTGCAGGGGGATCGGGTGCGCCAGGTAGTGCTGCGCGAGAAAAGCGCTCAAGGCTTCGCTGGCCGAACAATCGGCGGCGTTGACCGGAAACTGCGGCCGGTCGCCGAGATGCCGGCCACCGCGAACCATCGCCAGGTTGACGCACAGCAGGCCCTGCTCTTCGACGGCGGCGACGATGTCCACGTCGCCGCCCTTGTCGCTATCGACGTACTGCCGGTCCTGCACCTGCCGCAAGGATTGAATCTGGTCACGGCACAGCGCCGCCTCTTCGAAGGCGAGCCTCTCTGCCGCCTGGTCCATCGCCGTCGACAGGCGGCCGATGACGTCCTGCTGGCGGCCCTGCAGGAAGAGGCTGGCCATGTCGACGTCGGCAGCGTAAGGCTCGGCTTCGACCAGCCCGACGCAGGGCGCCGAACAGCGCTTGATCTGGTACAGCAGGCACGGTCGCGAGCGGTTGTTGAAGACGCCATTCTCGCAGGTGCGCAGGCGAAACATCTTCTGTAGCAGATGAATGCTCTCGCGCACCGCCAATACCGAGGGAAAGGGGCCAAAGTAGTCGGCGCGCCGGTCGGTCGTGCCACGAAAGAAGCCCAGGCGCGGATAACGGTCGTGCGTCAGGACGATGTACGGGTACGACTTGTCGTCGCGAAAGAGGATGTTGTAGCGCGGTGACAGGCTCTTGATCAGATTGTTTTCGAGCAGTAGCGCCTCGGCTTCCGAACGCGTCACCGTGGTATCGACGCGGGCAATCTGCGCGACCATCAGCGCGATGCGCGGACTCGGGTGACGATCGCGGAAATACGAGGCGACACGCTTCTTGAGGTTCTTGGCCTTGCCGACGTAGAGCACCGTATCGGCACTGTCGATCATCCGATAGACGCCGGGCAGTTCGGTCAGCGTGGCCAGCAGGGATTTGGCGTCGAAGGATTGTTCCATGAGCATACGCGGCGGCCGCCGACTGACGTAGGATAGCGTTCTCGATCTTATCACGCTCGCCAGTGCCACCCTTGCCGCCTTTGCCACCCTCGCCACCCTCGCCACTCGTGCCGCCGAGCGCCGCCAGCCCCGATTGCGATGTCTTCTGCAAGATCATCGACAACTTCGGCGACATCGGCATCTGCTGGCGCCTGGCCCGACAGCTGGCCAGCGAGCAGCATTTGCGCGTACGCCTGTGGGTCGACGAGCTGGCGACATTCAAGCTGCTCTGTCGGCAAGTGGACCCGACGCTAGAGGTCCAGGAGGTACAGGGAATCGAAGTCCGTCTCTGGAACGTGCGCTTCCCGACGGTGGCGCCCGCCGCCCTGGTTCTGGAAACCTTCGCCTGCCGAATTCCCGAGCCCTTCGTCGAGCGCATGGCGCAACGCTCACCGCGCCCGGTGTGGATCAATCTCGACTATCTGAGCGCCGAGGAGTGGGTCGCTGGCTGCCATACGCTGCCGTCGCCGCACCCGCAACTGCCGCTCGACAAGTTTTTCTTCTTTCCGGGCTTCAGCAGCGACACCGGTGGCCTGCTGCGCGAGAACGACCTGCTCGACCGCCGCCGCGACTTCGTCGGTGACGCCGATTTACAGGCGGCCTTCTGGGAAGACGCGGGCTTCGCGCCGCCGCGCACCGGCAGCCTGCTGGTTTCGCTGTTCGCCTACGAGAACGCCACTCTCGGCGATCTGCTGGCGATCTGGGCGGCGTCGGACCTTCCCGTTTGCTGCCTGGCGCCGCTGTCGCAAACCTTGCCGGCGATCCGGGATTACGCCGGGCGCGCGCTCGAGGCCGGCGACACTTACCAGCGCGGCGCACTCGAAATCCGCATCCTGCCCTTCCTTGAACAAAGCCACTACGACCACTTACTGTGGCTCTGCGACATTAATTTCGTCCGCGGCGAAGATTCCTTCGTGCGCGCGCAATGGGCCGCGCGGCCGCTGATCTGGCACATCTACCCACAGGAAGAAGCGACGCACATGCGCAAGCTCGACGCCTTCCTGGCGATCTACTGCGCCGCTCTGCCGGCGGCAAGCACGGCGGCCTTGCGCGAATTCTGGCACGCGTGGAACGTCGGGACGATCAGCGCCGCAGCGTGGCAAGCACTGGCAGCGAAGCTCCCGACGCTTCGCCAACACGCACGGGAGTGGCAGCAAACACTCGCCAGACAGGAAGATCTGAGCAGCCGCCTGCTGCGCTTCGCACGTTCCAAGCTATAATCGCGGGCTCGACGATAACTGTTTCTGGGAACACCCGATGAAAACCGCACAAGAACTTCGCATAGGAAACGTCTTCATGGTCGGCGAAAACCCGATGGTGGTTCTGAAATCGGAGTACGTCAAATCCGGACGCAACGCCTCGGTGGTCAAGATGAAGATGAAGAATCTGCTGACCGAATCGCCTACCGAGACCGTCTATCGCGCCGACGACAAGTTCGACGTCATCCAGCTTGAGCGCAAGGAAGTCAGCTATTCGTACTTCGCCGACCCGCTCTATGTGTTCATGGACGCCGAATACAATCAGTACGAAATCGAAGCCGACTGCATGACCGACGCGCTGAGTTACCTGGAAGACGGCATGCCCTGCGAGGCGGTGTTCTACAACGGCAAGGCGATCTCGATCGAGTTACCGAGCAGCGTCGTTCGCGAAGTGATCTACACCGAGCCGGCGGTCAAGGGTGACACCTCGGGCAAGGTGCTCAAACCAGCCCGCCTGGCGACCGGTTTCGAGCTGCCTGTTCCAGCCTTTGTCGAGATCGGTGACAAGATCGAAATCGACACCCGTTCCAACGAGTATCGCTCGCGCGCCAAGTAGCACTCGATTCTCCAGCGGTTCAGCGCGGGGGTCTATCCTCTTCGACCGCCGCTGGCCGCTCACGTAGAGCCAAGACAGCACAAAGGCAGCCCACCAGGCTGCCTTTTTTGTGTTTGTATCAAGCAGACAGGCGTTGCGCGGCGGCGACGCCGGCCTGGTAAGTCGCGTCTTTCTGCAAACTCGCCCAGTCGACGGTGCCGCTGGCCGGGGACAGGCGCTCGACGCGTTTTGCCCGCGCGGCCTCGCGCACGGGATCGGCGGCGGGCCGCCAGTTGGCCAGCACGTCGCCAACGGCATCCGGTGCGTTACACACCAGCAGCATGTCGCAACCGGCGTCCGACGCCGCCGTGCAGCGCGCCACCACGTCACCGGCGACGCCAGCGCCGGCCATCGACAGATCGTCACTGAAAATCACGCCCGTGAAACCGAGTTCTTCGCGAAGCAGACGGTTCCAGACCGGCGAAAAACCCGCCGGCCGGTGGTCCACCTGCCGATAGATGACGTGCGCCGGCATCACCGCGTCGAGCGCCAGTCGGCGGTAGGGTTCGAGGTCGGGCGCGATTTCGTCCAGGGAGCGCTCGTCGACCGGCAGGGCGACATGCGAATCGGCCTCGGCCCAACCGTGACCCGGGAAATGTTTGCCGCAGGCGGCCATGCCAGCACTGTGCAAGCCGTCGATGAACGCTCCGGCCAAGGCGACGACGGCCTCGGGATGCGCATGGAAAGAGCGATCGCCGATGACGCTGCTGCGCCCCCAGTCGAGGTCCAGGACCGGCGTAAACGACAGATCAACGCCGCGCGCGCGCAATTCGGCGGCCAGGACGTAGGCCAGCGCACGGGCGCTGGCCAAGGCCGGCGCTCGCTGCTCATCCCACAACTCGCCGAGACGACGCATCGGCGGTAGCGGCGTGAAGCCTTGCCGGCAGCGCTGCACTCGTCCCCCCTCGTGGTCGATGGCAATCGGCAACGGCGGCACGCGCAGCGCATGCACCGCCGCCGTCAGGCGCGCGAGCTGTTCGGGCGATTGGTAGTTGCGGGAAAACAGAATCACGCCACCGACCAGCGGATGGCACAAACGCTGGCGCTCGACAGCCGACAGCTCGAGGCCAGCGAGGTCGATCATCAGCGGCCCGAGCGGCAGCTTGCCGGGCGCGTCGAGAGCGTCTTTCATTGGTGCTCCATGATCACGAAAGCGACCGCGAAGTCCTGCTCATCGCTGATCGACAGGTGGGCGACCAGCCCTCGCTGCGCCAGGTGGGCAGCCAGCGACGCCGCGTACTCGAAGAGCGGCCGGCCCAGCGAATCGTGCGCGACACCGATATTCGGCAAGGTCGCCGGCGCCGCCAGGCCGATGCCGAGCGCCTTGCCGAAGGCTTCCTTGGCGGCAAAACGCTTGGCGAGAAAGCGCGCCGGCTGGCGGGTGCCGGCAAACTCGACGCACTCGCGCGGCGACAGCAACTTCGTCAGCGCCCGCTGCCCGTGCCGCTCGTAGAGCGTACCGAGACGAGCGACGGCAACAATGTCGGTGCCGATGCCGGCGATCATGGCGCGTACCCGGGCAGCTGCGCTTCGCGCAGCAGGCGCTTCATTTCACGCACCGCTTCGCGCAGGCCGACGAACACCGCCCGACTGATGATCGCGTGCCCGATGTGCAATTCGCGGATGCCGGCCAGCTGCGCCACCGGCTGGACGTTGAAGTAGTTGAGCGCGTGCCCGGCGTTGAAGCGCATCCCGAGCTGGCGAACGACTTCGCCAGCCCGCCGGACTTTCTCGATCTCGGCGAGCACCGCCGCACTTTCGGGATCGCGGCCCTGGGTGTAGAAGGCGTGCGCATAAGGGCCGGTGTGGATCTCGCAGACGCGTGCGCCGATCCGTGCCGCAGCCTCGACCTGCGCCGGCTCGGCGTTGATGAAAACGCTGCTGACGATGCCGGCGTCGGCAAGCCGCGCCACCGCCCGAGCCAGCATGGTTTCCTGCGCCAGGACGTCGAGGCCGCCTTCGGTGGTCACTTCATGCCGGCCCTCGGGCACCAGCATCGCCATCTGCGGCTTGATCCGACAGGCGATGGCGACCATCTCGTCGGTCGCCGCCATTTCGAGGTTGAGCTTGATCTGCGCCAGTTCGCGCAGCTTCTCGACGTCGGCGTCCTGAATGTGCCGCCGGTCCTCGCGCAGGTGGATGGTGATCCCGTCGGCACCGCCGAGGTGTGCCTCGACCGCCGCCCAGACCGGATCGGGCTCGTAGGTGCCGCGCGCCTGTCGGATCGTCGCCACGTGGTCGATATTGACGCCCAGTTCGATCATAGTTCCTGTAGCTCCCTGAAAATCCTGCGACTCGCCAGGCGCCTGCCGCCGGTGTAGTGGCCGATCAGCGTGCGCATCAGCTGCTTGGCCTCGGCCAGCGAGCGCGGATCGGAAAAATCTTCGCGCGCCAGGTCGATCAACGTTCTGCCGCTGACCGCCAGCGCCGAGTTGCCGGGGCCCGGCAAGCGCACCGGACCACGCTCGATCTCGTAGCCGTAATGCGCGCTGGCGTCGACCGCCAGACCGTCGGCATCGTTCTCGAGGAGCAGGCCATAGCCGAGTTCTTGCAGCAGCGCCCGTTCGAAACAGCGCAAATCCGCTTCCTGCGCACCATCGGCAAAGCGCCGCAAGGTCTCGCCATACGCGGCGAACAGTCGCGCATGTGCGTCCTCGCGCGGTAGCAGATGCATCAGCAACTCATTGAGGTAATAGCCACAGAACAGGGCTTTGCCGGCCAGCAGTGGCTGGCCACCGCGCCACTCGGCCTTCATCAGCGTTTGCACCTCACCCCTGCCAGCCCAGCCGACTTCGAGTGGCTGGAAGGCCAGCAAAACGCCGCGCAAGGCCGATCGTGGCCGCCGCGCGCCACGCGCCAGGAGGGCGACACGACCAAAGTCGCGCGAAAAGACGTCGATGATCAGACTGGTTTCGCTATAAGGGTAGGCGTGCAGCACGAAAGCGGGCTGGGCATCGACCTTGTGCCGCTGATTCACTTACCGACTCGCTGGCCGGCGCGCAACGAAGCCATTCGCTGTTGTGCCCCTTGTGGCTACTCGTAGCCGAGGCTCTTGAGCAGTTGCGCATCGTCGGCCCAACCCGACTTGACCTTGACAAATACTTCCAGGAAGACCTTCCCGCCGAACATCCGCTCCATATCCTGGCGGGCCTCGGAAGCGATTCGTTTGACGACTTCGCCAGCACGGCCGATGACGATCGCCTTGTGTCCAGCGCGATCGACGACAATCGCCGCGCTGATGCGGCGCAGTTCACCCTCGAGCTCGAACTTCTCGATATCGACGGCGGCGCCATACGGCAATTCGTCGCCGATCAGGCGGAAGAGCTTTTCACGAATGTATTCGGCGGCCAGGAAGCGTTCGCTGCGGTCGGTGATCTCGTCCTCACCGTAAAGCAACTCGTCGTTCGGCAAGTGCTTGCGAGTCTCGGCGAGGAGCACATCGAGTTGTGCATGACGCGTCGCGCTGAGCGGAATGAGCGCCGCAAAATCGCCCTCACTGCCGAGTCGCCCAAGATACGGCAACAGGTCGGCCTTGTTCTTGATCTGATCGATCTTGTTCACGACGATGATCACCGGGCAGCCGTCCGGGACGAGTTGGCGCACGGCACGGTCGCGCTCGTCGAAGCGACCGGCTTCGACGACGAACAGCACCACGTCGACCTCGGCCAGGACCTGCCTGACGCCGCGATTCATCATCTGATTCAGGGCGTTGCCGTGCTTGGTCTGAAAACCCGGCGTATCGACGAAAACGTACTGCGCATCGGCGTCGGTACGGATGCCGATGATCCGGTGGCGGGTCGTCTGCGCGCGTTGCGAGACGATGCTGACCTTTTCGCCGATCAGTGCGTTGAGCAAGGTCGACTTGCCGACGTTCGGCCGACCAATAATGGCAATCTGCCCGGAGCGGATGGCGACTTCACTCATGATGCGGAGAGCCTTTCCAGCGCGCGTTCAGCGGCCATTTGTTCCGCGGCTCGGCGCGTTGCACCACTGCCCTCGCTACGGATGTGCTTCGAATCGATCACACAAGCCACCCGGAAGTGCTGCGCATGCGCCTCGCCCTCGGTGGCGGTCAGCGAATATTGTGGCAAAGCAAGTCGTCGGCCCTGCAGATACTCCTGCAAGCGCGTCTTGGCGTCCTTGATTTCCTGTCCGGGAGTCGCCGTCAGTTGCTCGAGCATGCCTTGATACAGGCGCAGGATGACGGCACTGGCGGCGTCAAAACCGGCGTCCAGCCAGACCGCGCCAAACAAGGCTTCGAGGGCATCGGCCAGAATCGATGGGCGGCGATGCCCACCACTTTTCTGCTCGCCCTCGCCAAGGAGCAGAAAGTCACCGAGCGCAAGCGTCAAAGCGTGCTGGTGCAAGCTGTCCTGGCGCACCAGATTGGCGCGCAAGCGCGACAGATCGCCTTCAGGAAGCATCGGAAAGCGCTCGAACAAACGGCGCGCGATGACCGCACTGAGAATGGCGTCGCCGAGGAACTCGAGCCGTTCATTGTGCGGCGAACAGTAACTGCGGTGCGTCAGTGCCGTCTGCAGGAGTTCGCGATCCTGAAACTGGTGGCCGAACGCCCGTTCGAGTGAGGCTTCGCTCATTGGCCGGAATCACGCGCCGACGCCGAACTGCTGAAATCGATCAGCAGGCTGACGTTGGCCACCAGGGGAATCTTCCGCTCGTAGGCAAAAGCCACGATCACCTGGCCATCTTCTTTGAAGATATCAAGATCAGTTGGCCCCAGCGTCTTGATGTGCTCGACCTCGGCATATTTACCGTAAGCCAGCCGGATCTCGGCAACCGTCTTGCCGCTGGAATCGGCGGCAACCGCCCTGATGGCGTGCCTGATCTTGTAATAATCGATGACGTCCGGAAGAACCCGGATGACCAGAATAGCCACCAGAGCGATCACTATGCCCCACAGCAGCAAGGCCGAAAGCGCTAATCCCCGCTGTCGATTCATAGCCACAGCTCCTTACTTGAACGAACCGATCCGTTTGAAATCACTGAAATTCAACCAGATGAAGAAGGCCTTGCCAACGATGTTCTCTTCGGGAACGAAACCCCAGAAGCGGCTGTCGCGGCTGTTGTCGCGATTGTCGCCCATCATGAAGTACTCGCCGGGCGGCACCGTGCAGATCACCCCCGCACTATTGTAGGAGCAATTGTCACGATGCGGAAACTGCCCTGGATGCGGTATGAACGGCGGCGCATCCTGATCATTGAGCATGCGGTGTTCGCCCTCGCCCAATTGCTCGACGTATTGTTCGGAGTAGTACAAGCGCTCGGGGTGCAGATAGTCCTCGACCTGCGTGGTCGGCACCGGCACGCCATTGATCGTCAGCCTCTTGTTCTGGTAGGCCACTTTGTCGCCAGGTACGCCGACGACCCTCTTGATGTAGTCGAGCGAAGGGTCTTCGGGGTAGCGAAAGACCATCACGTCGCCGCGCTGCGGATTGTTGACGTCAATGATCTTGACGTTGGCCACCGGCAGGCGAATGCCGTAGGTGTACTTATTGACGAGAATAAAATCGCCGACCAGCAGAGTAGGAATCATCGATCCCGACGGAATCTTGAACGGCTCGACGATAAAGGAGCGCAGGACGAAGACGACCAGAATGACCGGGAAAAAGCTGGCCCCGTACTCCACCCACCACGGCTCCTTGGCGTCGGCAAGGCGCTGCTTGCGGAAAAACAGCGCGTCGGCGACCCAGATCGCACCACTGAGTAGCAACAGGATCAGCAGGATCAATGCAAAGTTCACTAGCTAACGCTCCTTCTATTTGCCAACCCGCAACACCGCCAGGAAAGCCTCCTGTGGAATCTCGACCGAACCGACCTGCTTCATGCGCTTCTTGCCGGCCTTTTGCTTGTCGAGCAGCTTCCTCTTGCGCGAAATATCGCCGCCGTAGCACTTGGCGAGCACGTCCTTGCGCATCGCCTTGACGTTCTCGCGGGCGATGATGTTGGCGCCGATGGTCGCCTGAATGGCGACGTCGTACATCTGACGGGGAATCAACTCGCGCATCTTGGCAGCCAGTTCGCGGCCACGATAAACCGAGTTGGCACGATGCAGAATGATCGACAAGGCATCGACTTTTTCGCCGTTGATCAGAATATCGAGCTTGACGACGTCGGCCGCCCGGTACTCCTTGAAGTCGTAATCCAGCGACGCGTAGCCGCGTGAAACAGATTTCAGGCGGTCGAAGAAGTCCATCACCACTTCGGCCATCGGCATCTCGTAGACCAGTTGCACCTGCCGACCGTGATAGGTCATGTCGATCTGATTGCCGCGCTTCTGGTTGCACAGCGTGATGACGTTACCGAGGTAGTCCTGCGGCACGAAAACGGTGATCGTGATGATCGGCTCGCGGATCTCCTCGACCTTTGACAGCTCCGGCAACTTGGCCGGGTTTTCGACATTGACCATCGTGCCATCACGCAGCAGGACTTCATAGACGACGGTCGGCGCGGTGGTGATCAGGTCCTGGTCGAACTCGCGCTCGAGGCGTTCCTGGACGATCTCCATGTGCAGCAGTCCGAGAAAGCCACAACGGAAACCGAAACCGAGCGCCTGCGAGACCTCGGGCTCGTAGTGCAATGAAGCGTCGTTGAGCTTCAGCTTCTCGAGCGCCTCGCGCAGCGAATCATACTGATTGGACTCGATCGGATAGAGCCCGGCGAAGACCTGCGACTTGATTTCCTTGAACCCCGGCAGAGACTGGGCGGCCTGCCGGTCATGCAGGGTGACCGTATCGCCGACCTTGGCCGCCTGCAGTTCCTTGATTCCCGAGATGATGTAGCCGACTTCGCCGGCGCGCAGCGCATCGCGCGGCAGCGCCTTGGGCGTGAACACGCCAACCTGCTCGCAGAGATGCGTCGAACCGGTGGCCATCAGGCGAATCCTGTCCTTCGGTCGCAACGTGCCGTCAAAAACACGCACCAGCATGACCACACCGACGTAGTTGTCGAACCAGGCGTCCACCAACAGCGCCTTGAGCGGCGCCTCGGGGTCGCCGCTGGGCGCCGGGATACGCTCGATGATTGCCTCGAGGACGTCTTCGACGCCGAAGCCGGTCTTGGCCGACGCCAACACCGCTTCGGTGGCGTCGATGCCGATCACGTCTTCGATCTCCTGGCGCGCCTTGTCCGGCGTCGCCGACGGCAGATCGATCTTGTTCAGGACCGGCAGGACATCGACGCCAAGCTCAATCGCCGTGTAGCAGTTGGCGACGGTCTGGGCTTCGACGCCTTGCGAAGCATCGACGACCAGCAAGGCCCCCTCACAGGCCGACAGCGAGCGCGACACCTCGTAGGAGAAGTCCACGTGGCCCGGCGTATCGATCAGGTTCAGATTGTAGATTTCACCACTGCGTGCCCGGTACTGCAGTGACGCGGTCTGCGCCTTGATGGTGATCCCACGCTCGCGCTCGATGTCCATCGAGTCCAGCACCTGCGCTTCCATCTCGCGATCGGACAGGCCGCCACAAAGATGAATGATACGGTCGGCGAGCGTCGACTTGCCGTGGTCGATATGGGCAATGATCGAGAAATTGCGGATGTGTTGCATGAACATCGTGTCGGCGCCGTCACAACCGCGCCGCCCCTGAAAAAAAATGGGTGCCGGTGGGCACCCTGGGTCGAACTGCCTGAAGGCGCGGATTCTAGCCGATTTCGCTCAAATAATCACGGACTTTGGCAACATCGAGGAAGTAATGGCAAAGCTCCCGGCCGTCGTGCAGAAGCACCGGCACGAGTTCGTCATAGCGCGCTTCGAGCGCCGCGTCGGCGTCAACGTCGAGCACTTCGACGGCAACGCCGAGGTCGGCAGCCAGCGCTGCCAGTGCCAGCTCCATGTCCTGGCACAGATGACAGTAACGCCGTGAAACGAGCGTCAAGGTCGTCGCCTGCATCACTCGCTGCCTCGACCGGGCAAACCCTTGATGGTCACGAAGGTTTGTTGCTCGCCACGGCGCACCAGCAGCGTCACATTGGCCAACTTGTCGAATGGCGCCAGCAGCTTGTTGAGCTGGTCGACGCTCTTGACTGCGGTGCTCTGACCACGGGCGATGATCGCCAGAATCACATCACCCGGCCGCAGGTCGGCGCGCGCCGCGTTGCTGCGGATATCGTCGATGACCAGACCACCGTCGACCTTGAGCTCACGCTTCTGTTCGGCGGTCAGCTCCGAGACCACCAAACCCAGTCGATTGACGGCACGCTCGGCCGGTTTCGCATTGCCGGCACGGCGCATCGCCGGCTTTTCGTCAGGGATTTCGCCGATCACCACCGTCACTTCCCGGCTCGCCCCCTGGTGCCATAACTGCATGCTCACCTTGCTGCCCGGTTTGCTGGCGCCGACCATTCGCGGCAGCTCGCTGGAACCAGAGACGGTCTTGCCGTCGAACTTCAGAATGACGTCACCCAGTTCTACTCCCGCCTTCTCTGCCGGCCCGCCCTTCTCGACCGCATTGACCACGGCGCCGGTGGCCTGCGGCAGGCCGAAAGACTCCGCCAGGTCTTTGGTTACGTCCTGGATGACGACACCGATTCGCCCGCGACTGACCTTGCCGCTCGCCCGCAGTTGCGCCTGGACGTCCATCGCGACGTCGATTGGAATGGCAAACGAGATGCCCATGAAGCCACCCGAACGGCTGTAGATCTGCGAGTTGATGCCGACCACCTCGCCCCGCAGATTGAACAGTGGTCCGCCGGAATTACCCGGATTGACCGCCACATCGGTCTGGATGAAGGGGACGTAGCTCTCCTGCGGCAGCGACCTCCCCTTGGCGCTGACGATGCCGGCCGTTACGCTGTTGTCGAAGCCGAATGGCGAACCGATGGCGACCACCCATTCGCCGACCTTGAGAACACCTGGGTCGCCAAGACGAACGGTCGGCAAGCCCGTCGCCTCGATCTTGATCAGGGCCACGTCGGTGCGCTTGTCGGCGCCGATGACGCGCGCCTTCAATTCCCGCTTGTCGGTCAGACGAACGACAATTTCGTCGGCCGCATCGACGACATGCGCATTGGTCAGAATATAACCGTCAGAACTGACAATGAAGCCGGAACCCAGCGAGCGGCTTTCGAATTCGCGCGGCGCTCCGGGCGTTCCCGGCGCTCCCGGCTGGCGCGGGATGAAACGACGGAAAAAATCGTACATCGGATCGTCTTCGTCGAACGGGAATGGCAGCGCACCGCGGCCGCCGGCTCGCGCGGTCTGCATGGTACTGACGTTCACCACCGCCGCCCCGTTCTTCTCGACCAGTTCGGTGAAGTCTGGCAGACCTCGAATCTCGGCTTGTGCAAGCAGTGAAAGAAAGCTCAAACAGAAAACCGCAAACAATCGTTTCATGACAGCAAATACCTCCTGAGTAGCAGCGCGAGTCAGTGATCATCCGACCACGACCCGAACAACAGAGCCGGCGACCAGTCAGCGACAGCGCGTCAAGATTTGATCGACGGCTGCAGGCGTGGGTCGTTGACGCTGCGCAGCTGCGCACGCCGCAGGCCCCACCAGCCGAGCAGCAGGCCGGCGATCGCGCCAGCGATCGCGCCCGCTTCTCCAGCGAACGCGGAACCGGCCAGCGCACCGAGCAGCAGCGCCAGCAAGGGGAATGCATAAGCATGCAGCGCACCGCGGCGCACCGACCCCTCGGCAACACACACGCGCACGCGTTCGCCAACCAGCCGCTGCTCGGCGTTGAAGACCCGGAAAGTGCGCGCCGTCGGGCACAACAAGCTGGCGACATGGTTGCCACCGCAGCCACCCGGCTCCCGGCAGCGGCCACAACCACCTTCGTCCATGCGGATCAAGGCGTACTCGCCATCAAGCGCCGCAACGGTTCCCCAAGCCCCGCTCATCAGCCGCCCACCTCCAGCTCAACCCTTGGGCAAGACGCGCCGTGTCGCCCGGCATTCGCCAGCCATTCGCCCAACTCGGCCAGCAGTGCGCCATCGATCAACGCTGACGTCGGCGCCGTCACGGCTACCACCTGCGCTCAGCAGAAGTATCGAGCAACGGCCGCAACTTCTCGGCGACGGCTTCGCGCGCCCGGAAAATCCGTGACCGCACGGTGCCGATCGGGCAACTCATCGCCTCGGCGATTTCCTCATAACTCAAGCCATCGATCTCGCGCAGGACGATCGCGCTACGCAACTCGTGCGGCAAGGCATCCATCGCGGCGTTGATCGTTGCCCCAACCTGCTTGGACTGCAGCAGGCTCTCCGGCGTATTGATGTCACGCAACTGCCCGGCGTCTTCGAAACTCTCGGCGTCGTGGGCGTCGAACTCGGTCGACGTTGGCGCCCGGCGTCCCTGGGCGACCAGATAGTTCTTGGCGGTGTTGATGCCAATCCGATACAGCCAAGTGTAGAACGCACTGTCGCCGCGAAACGACGGCAGCGCCCGATAAGCCTTGATGAAGGCCTCCTGCGCGACGTCCTCGACCTCCGACTGGTCGCGGACGAAGCGCGACAACAAGCGCGCAAGCTTGCGCTGGTATTTGGCAACCAGAATCTCGAAAGCGTGTTTGTCGCCGGCCTGTGCGCGTTCGACCAACAGCTGGTCAATATCGCGTTCGCTCATGCTGTATGCCTATCCTGTCGAAGACGGTGGTGTTTTCCAGAAAGTATAGCTCAAGCGTTCAATTGTCATCGTAACAGTGCGTGCGCGCCGGCTCTTATTGGCGACGCCAGGAAATTGAGCGCTGCACCATGACCGCACGATGCACGTGCTATAGTTGCACCCCCTTACTGGCAGGCCCTTTCGCGTGACGCTTCGCTTTGACGTTCTGATCATCGGCAGTGGTCTGGCGGGACAGGCGGCCGCGCTGCGCCTGGCAGAGACACGCAAGGTCGCGCTGATCAGCAAACGGGCGCTGGAAGACAGCGCCTCGACCTGGGCTCAAGGCGGAATTGCCGCGGTGCTCGATAGCCGCGACTCGATCGAAGCGCACATCCGCGACACCATCACCGCCGGCGCCTTTCTCAACGACCCGCTGGCCACCCGCTTCGTGGTCGAAAACGGTCGCCGAGCCGTCGACTGGCTGATTGAACAAGGCGTTCCCTTTACGCGCGACGAAGCCGGCTACCATCTGGCCCGCGAAGGCGGACACAGCGCCCGTCGCGTGATCCACGTCGCCGACGCTACCGGCCTGGCCGTACAGACCACGCTGACCAGCAAGGTTCGCCAGCACGCGAACATCAGCACTTTCGAGCAGCACATCGCGGTCGACCTGATTACCAGCCACAAGCTGGGACTGAGCGACGGGCGCTGCCACGGAGCGTATGTGCTGGACACCGGCAGCGGCGAGGTGTTGACCCTCGGCGCGCCGCACACGGTGATCGCCACCGGCGGCGCGGGCAAGGTCTATCTGTACACCACCAACCCCGACACCTCGACCGGCGACGGCATTGCCATGGCCTGGCGAGCCGGTTGCCGGGTCGCCAATATGGAGTTCATCCAGTTTCACCCGACCTGCCTTTACCACCCCCAGGCCAAGTCTTTCCTGATCTCCGAAGCGGTCCGCGGCGAAGGCGGACGGCTGCTTCTACCGGATGGCACGCGTTTCATGCCCACCCACGACCCGCGTGCGGAACTCGCGCCACGCGACGTGGTAGCCCGAGCAATCGATTTCGAGATGAAGAAAAGCGGTCTGGACTGTGTCTATCTCGACATTTCGCACAAACCGGCCGCTTTTCTCGGCGCGCATTTCCCGAACATTCAGGCGCGCTGCCTGGAACTCGGTATCGACATCACTCGCCAACCGATCCCGGTGGTTCCGGCGGCACACTACACCTGCGGCGGCGTCGTCACCGACCTGCGCGCACGCACCGACGTCCCGGGGCTCTACGTCGCCGGCGAAGCGTCGTGCACCGGCCTGCATGGTGCCAATCGACTGGCCAGCAACTCGCTCCTCGAATGCCTGGTTTTTGCCGACGCGGCGGCCACCGACATTCTTGAACAGCCTGCCGGCGAGCTACCCGAGTTGCCACCATGGGATGCCAGTCGCGTCAGCGACCCCGACGAAGAAATCGTCATCGCTCACAACTGGTACGAACTGCGTCGCTTCATGTGGGACTACGTCGGGATCGTCCGCACCACCAAACGCCTGCAACGCGCGCAGAACCGGATCCGCCTGCTGATGCGTGAGATCGACGATTTCTACTCGCTGTTTCACGTCAGCCACGATCTCATCGAGCTGCGCAATTTGGTCGTCACCGCCGACCTGATTATCCGCTGCGCGCTGCAACGCCGTGAAAGCCGCGGCTTGCACTCCAGCCGCAATTACCCGGAAACCTTGCCCCGAGCGCGCAATACGGTGCTCAAACGCCGCCTCCGACCCGACCGCTAGGATCGCTCCGCCAACGCAACCACAGGCGGAGCAAACGAAATTCTGCCACCGACATGCTGTCGGGCAGTAGCACAAGACTGTCGCTGCTGCCGGTGTCCTGGTCCCGGACGCGCAACACGATCAACTGGCTGAACACCGTAGTATCCGGCTCGATCGAAACCGGGACGCGATCACCACTGGCCAACAGACAGTCCAATTCACCGCTACCAAGCACGCGCAGGCCGACGAATCGGGACGAGCGCAGCGCGTACCACCCCGACACTGCAAACAGCGGCAATAGCAGGTAAGTCAGCGAGCGCGCCGCTGGCGGCCATGGCAAAACCAGCACACAGCCCGCCGCGAGGACGTGCAGGAAGACCGTCACGGCTGCCAGGAGGCGCGAGCGGCGCAACTCGATGTGGATCGGGAAGTGCAAGGAAATCCGACGCTCCGGGCCGGAGCGCCGGCGTTAGATCCGCTTCAGGACGACCGTGGCGTTGGTACCGCCAAAGCCGAACGAGTTCGAAATAGCGACATCGATCTTCATTTGGCGCGCCTCGTTGGCGCAGTAGTCGAGGTCGCAGGCCGGATCCTGATTGAAGATATTGATCGTTGGTGGCGACACCTGATGATAAATTGCCAGCGCCGTAAACAGCGCCTCGACACCACCCGCCGCACCAAGCAGGTGACCGGTCATCGACTTGGTCGAATTGACGACCAGCTGCTGCGCGTGCTCACCGAAAGCGCGCTTGATGGCGACGGTTTCCGCCTTGTCGCCCAGCGGCGTCGACGTGCCATGCGCGTTGACGTACTGCACGTCCGGCGTATTCACTTCGGCGTTGCGCAGAGCGTTGATCATGCAACGCGCTGCACCCTCGCCGTCTTCGCACGGCGCGGTCATGTGGTTGGCATCAGCACTCATGCCGAAACCCGCCAGCTCGCAATAGATCCGGGCACCGCGCGCCCTGGCGTGCTCGTACTCCTCAAGAACCACGACGCCAGCACCTTCACTGAGGACGAAACCATCGCGATCGCGATCCCACGGGCGGCTGGCGGTCTGCGGATCATCGTTGCGCGTCGACAAGGCACGCGGCGCACAAAACCCTCCCAGGCCAAGCTTCGACAGGCAGGCCTCGGCGCCACCGGCGATCATTACATCCGCATCACCGTATTCGATCAGCCGGCCGGCGTCACCGATGCTGTGGGTGCCCGTTGAACACGCGCTGACCAGCGAAATATTGGGACCCTTGTAACCGTACATGATCGACAGATTGCCGGAGATCATGTTGATGATCGAACCGGGAACGAAAAACGGCGAGACCTTGCGCACGCCACCGGCGGCAAAGTCGTCGCAGGTATTCTCGATCAACGGCAGGCCGCCAATCCCGGAACCGATCGACACGCCAACCCGCTCGGCTTGCACCTGGTAGGCATCGAGTCCAGCATCGCGTATCGCCTGAATTCCTGCCGCCATCCCGTAATGGATGAAGGTGTCCATCCGGCGGGCCTCCTTGACCGAGAGATACTGGCCAAGATCGAAATTCCTGACTTCGCCGGCAATCTGCACGGGAAAGGTCGAAACGTCAAAACGGGTAATTCGGTCAATCCCCGAGCGTCCGGCAAGAATATTCTGCCAGGCTTCTGCAACGGTATTGCCAACCGGCGAAAGAATGCCAAGGCCGGTGATAACGACTCTACGACGTGCCAACTTATGCTCCGAGGGTAGAAATTGCGGAAGCGGGAGGCGACCAGTGGTCGCGACCACCTCCGCTGGGCGCGGCCGCTCGTCGAGCGTAGCCGCAGAAATAAACCCAGCTCGGCTAGTTACTTCTTGTGAGCGACCACGTAGTCGATGGCCTGCTGAACGGTGGTGATCTTCTCGGCCTCGTCATCCGGGATCTCGCACTCGAACTCCTCTTCCAGGGCCATCACCAATTCGACTGTATCCAGCGAATCCGCGCCAAGATCGTCGACGAACGACGATTCGTTCTTGATATCAGCTTCATTGACACCGAGTTGCTCGGCGACGATCTTCTTGACACGTTGCTCAATATTTTCCATCAAAGTGCTCCTTCTCAAAGTTCATGTACAAACATAAATGCGCCATTCTAGCAAAACGACCAGAACTTACCAATGATCCGTCCGTTTCAGCGGTACGCCTGCTGGCGCGCCGCCGGTCCTAGCCGACGAACATGCCACCATTGACGTGAATCGTCGTTCCGGTGATATAGGCGCCGCCCGCTGAAGCCAGAAACGAGACCGCTGCCGCCACGTCCTGCGGCGACCCCAGGCGACCGAGCGGAATGCTCCCCAGCAGCACGGCCTTCTGCTGATCGTCGAGCGCTTTCGTCATGTCGGTATCGATCAGACCTGGCGCCACGCAATTGACGGTAATGTTGCGGCTACCCAGTTCCCGTGCCAGCGCCCGACTCATCCCGGCGACGCCGGCCTTGGCCGCGCAGTAGTTGGCCTGGCCCGGATTGCCGGCGTGACCGAGCACCGAGGTGACGTTGATGATCCGACCCCGCCGAGCTTTCATCATGCCACGCATCACCGCTTTGCAAAGGCGAAAGACGGCTTTCAGATTGGTATCGATGACCGCCTCCCACTCCTCTTCTTTCAGGCGCAAGGCCAGATTGTCACGCGTGATGCCGGCGTTGTTGACCAACACCGATACCGCGCCGTAGCTTTTCTCGATGTGCCGGAGCAACGCGTCGACCTGCGTTGCGTCGCGCACTTCCAGGACTGCACCTTCGCCCTTGCGACCCGCCTCGACCAGTGCCGCCGTGATTCGCGCCGCGCCTTCGGAAGTCGTTGCCGTTCCGATCACCGTCGCGCCAAGGCTGGCCAACTCAAGCGCTATGGCCTGCCCAATGCCACGAGAAGCACCCGTGACCAGCGCAACCTCTCCGTCGAGCGTCATTCTTGCCTCCAGTTGGCGACGGCGGCGTCTACCGCCGCCAGATCGGCCAAAGCGACGCCCGTCAGGGTATCGGCACAGCGCCGCGTAAGGCCCGCCAGGACTTTCCCCGGCCCACATTCGGCGACGGTGCTGATGTCCATGGTCGCCATTTTCTGGATCGTCTCGCGCCACCGCACGGGCGAGTACGCCTGCCGAACCAAGGCGTCCTTGATTCTTGCCGGATCCGACTCGATCGCCACATCGGCGTTATTGATCACCGCCAGTTGCGGCACCGCGAAGCTCAACTCTGCCAGTCGGACGGCTAGTTTGTCGGCCGCCGGGCGCATCAGCGACGAATGAAAGGGCGCCGAAACCGGCAACAACAGCGCCCGTTTGGCGCCGCGCGCCTTACACCCCTGGCAAGCGCGCTCGACCGCGACCTTGCTGCCGGCGATCACCGTCTGTCCGGGACCGTTGAAATTGACCGGCTCGACGACCGCGCCAGCCCCGGCCGCAGTGGCTTCCGCACAGGCTTCAGCGATCTGCTCGTCATCGAGGCCGAGGATCGCCGCCATGGCGCCGGCACCCGCCGGCACGGCTTCCTGCATCGCCGCGGCACGCAGGCGAACCAGCGGCACCGCATCGGCGAAGGCGATCACCCCGGCGGCGACCAGCGCCGAGTACTCGCCGAGACTGTGGCCGGCGACGACGGCCGGCAGCCGACCGCCCTTGTCGAGCCACAGACGATAGACCGCGACACCCGCGGCGAGCATCACCGGCTGGGTGTTGACCGTCTGCGCCAGCGCTTCGGCTGGGCCATCGGCAAGCAATTGCCAAAGATCCTGAGCGAGCACTGTCGACGCCTCATCAAAAGTCGCCCGCACCACCGCAGAATCGCCATAGGCCGCCATCATCGCCACCGATTGCGAGCCTTGACCGGGAAAAACAAACGCCAACGCCATGCATACTCCCTCTAACGGTCATGACAATTCGAGCCCCCCGATGATGAAAGTCATGACCGCTTCCTTCATCCCCGGCCCTTCTCCCGCCGTGGAGAGAAGGGAGATTCGCGAGTCGCCGAAGCGACTTTAAGCTTAGATTTCCAACAGCACCGCACCCCAGGTAAAACCACCACCAACGCCTTCGAGCATGACCTTCTGGCCGGCCCGAATGCGTCCGTCCCGAACCGCCTCGTCGAGCGCCAGAGGAACCGATGCAGCCGACGTATTGCCGTGCCGGTCAACGGTGACGATGACCTTGTCGATCGGCAGCTTCATTCTTTTCGCCGTTGCTTCCAGGATGCGGACGTTGGCCTGATGCGGAATCAACCAGTCGATCTCCGACGGTGCGATCCCGGCCGCCTGGCAGCATTCGTTGGCCACTTCTGCGAGCACGCGCACGGCAAACTTGAACACCGCCTGCCCATCCATGCGCAGGAAGGGATCGCCAGTCACCTGGCCGCCACAAATGCTGCCGGGAACCGACAAGATGCCGTGATGCGCGCCGTCGGCATGCAATGCGGTCGCCAGGATCCCCGGCTTTTCAGAGGCCTCGAGAACGACCGCTCCAGCGCCGTCGCCGAACAGCACGCAAGTGCCACGATCGGACCAGTCGAGAATACGTGAAAACACCTCGGCGCCAACCACCAGAGCCCGCCGATGGCTACCTGAACGGATGAATTTCTCGGCAATCGTCAACCCATACACAAAGCCGCTGCACACGGCCTGTACGTCGAAGGCGGTCGCCCCCTGATTGCCCAGTTTGCTCTGCAGCAAACACGCTGTGCTCGGAAAAATGAAGTCCGGAGTCGACGTGGCGACGATGATCAGATCGATATCCGAAGCCTCGAGCCCGGCCTTGGCCAGTGCCCGACGGCTCGCCTGCAGCGCCAGATCGCTGGCATTCTCACCGTTTTCGGCGAGATGGCGAAACCTGATGCCAGTACGACTGACAATCCATTCATCGCTGGTTTCGATTCCCCGGCGAGCGAGATCGCCATTGCTGACTGGCTCACCCGGCAAAAAGCTACCGATACCCGTAATGCGGGAATACATGCTATGCGGTCTCCCGAAGCGGCTGCTGTTGAACCACGCGCTCGCTGATGCGAGCCAGAACGCCACTTCTCGCCTCTTCGGCGGCGCGCTGCAGCGCGTGCACAAAGCCGAAGGCATCGGCCGAGCCGTGACTTTTGACGACAATCCCCTTCAGGCCCAGCAGCGCGGCGCCGTTGTACTGCCGATGGTCCACCCGACTCTTGAAGCGCTTGACCACCGGCAAGGCGACGACGGCGGCCAGCTTGGTGAACCAGTTGCGCCTGAACTCCTGGCGCAGGAAGGTGGCCAGCAGCTGCGCCAGGCCTTCCGAAGCTTTCAGTGCGACGTTCCCGACAAAGCCGTCGCAGACGATGACGTCGGCCTGACCTTTGTAGAGGCCGTCGCCTTCGACATTACCGATGAAGTTCAAGCCGGAATCCCACAACAGGTCGGCGGCTCGCTTGACCACATCATTGCCTTTGATCTCTTCCTGGCCGATGTTCAGAATCGCCACCGTCGGCCGTTCTCGATGCTCGATTGCCGACACCAGCGCGGCGCCCATGATGCCGAACTGCAACAGGTTTTCGGGGCTGCAATCGACGTTGGCGCCGAGATCCAGGACGTGCGTGTGGCCGGTGATCGTCGGCAGAACGCCACAGATCGCCGGCCGATCGATACCCGGCAGCATCTTGAGGACGAAGCGTGAAATGGCCATCAAGGCACCGGTATTACCGGCAGAAACGCAAGCGTCGGCCTCGCCACTCTTGACCAGATTGACGGCCACACGCATCGAAGAATCTTTCTTGTTGCGTAGCGCCAGCGACGGCGACTCATCCATGGACACCACTTGCGCGGCGTGGCGAACGGTGACTCGGCCAAGTTCGGTGTCGACGCCAGCATCAACCAGAAAAGGCTGAATGCTTTCGGCCAGGCCGACCAGGACGACGCGAACGTCCGCATGATCGCGCACGAAAGCAAGCGCCGCCGGGACAGTCACCTGTGGACCGTGGTCGCCGCCCATGCAGTCGATGGCAACGGTAATCATCAGCCGACGGCAAGCAAAAGAAAAGGCAGGCCGTTCACTGTCAGGGGAACGTACCTGCCCAATGCGGAGAAATCACTCGCCCGCGCCTTTACCGACTCTCTTGCCGCGATAGTGACCCGAAGGGCTGACGTGGTGACGCAGATGCACCTCGCCGGTGGTCGGCTCGACGGCCAGCGGCGGGTTGCTCAGGGAATCGTGCGCACGATGCATGCCACGCTTGGACGGGGACTTCTTGTTCTGTTGTACAGCCATGACAAACTCCTAATATCAAACTCACCTGGTCCTGCTCTTAAGGCCGGCCAGTACTGAAAACGGCGACTCTTGTGCCGATCCCTGCCCGCTACCGGGCAGAACACAATCCGCGTGACGCGGCACCGTGGGAAGCGCAAGGAGGATTTCATCCTCAATCAGGGCAGCAACATCCAACTCCTTCTGCGCCGGCAGAAAGTCGCGGGAGTCATCCTCCAGCTCTTCCTGCGTCAGATCGCCGTCGCTATCGACGAATTCCAGCAGACTGCGCAAGGCCAACGGGTACTCCAGCGTTTCCAGACAGCGCTGACAGCACAGGCGAAGAACGCCGTCCACTTGCAGCAACAACTGTGATCGCTTGGCATAGCCGACACGGCCCTCGATCCGATAGGCCAGCGAGCCTGCCGAATCGGTCAGCAAATCATCCAGGCGCGTCAGCGCGGCAAGCGGCAGTTCGCCCTGCAGCGAGCTCCCCTCATGCCCAAAAGCCAGACTATCAATGACAACGCGTCGCGACATAAGGCGCGCATGATATTATCTTCGGCTTTTGAAGTCAAAGCGGCGGCGGGGCAAAACGAGGTATTTCCAGTTTTTTTCCGCGCCGCCACGGTCTGCACACCGTGATCGACCATCAGATGCCGACAACGCCGCTCATTCTCGCTTCGACCTCGCCGTTCCGGCGCGAACTCCTTGCCCGCCTTGGTTTGCCCTTCGAGACGGCCAACCCGGCCGTTGACGAGACGCCCCTGCCCGGTGAAGAGCCTGAAGCAAGCGCCCTACGACTGTCGCAAGCCAAGGCCCAAGCCGTCGCTGGCGCCTTTCCAGACGCCTTGATCATCGGTAGCGACCAGGTCGCCTGCCTTGACGGTCAGGTGTTCGGAAAGCCCGGAACACACCAGAACGCCGTGCGCCAGCTGCAAACGATGCGCGGGCAGAGCGTCAATTTCTTTACCGGTCTGTGCCTCCTCGACGCCCGCAGCGGCCGTGCGCATGTGCGCGGCGTCGCCACGCTGGTGACCTTTCGGGACCTGACCGACGCTGAAATCGACAACTATTTGCGCAAGGAACATGCCTACAATTGCGCGGGCAGCGCCAAGTCGGAAGGACTGGGAATCGCTTTGATCGCCAGGATCGCCGGCGACGACCCCAACGCACTGATCGGACTACCGCTCATCGCGCTCTGCGACCTCCTCCGGATAGAGAATGTATCTGTCTTATAATCAATCGCTTGGATCAATTTTGTCAGGCAAGGCATGAGCAAGGGAAGGCTTTATCTGATCCCGGTTCCGCTCGGCCAGACGGCCGTCGCCGCGATCCTGCCGCCGCCTGTCGTCGCTTGTGCACAGGCACTCGGCCACTTCGTCGCCGAGAACGCCAAATCGGCCCGCGCCTTCCTCAAGTCGCTGCCGAGTAGCTTGCCGCTGCAACAGATCCAGATTCAGGAACTCAATCAACACACGCCAGCCAGCGAGCTGCCGCAACTCCTGGCACCGCTACTGGCCGGCAGCGACGTCGGGCTGATTTCCGAGGCCGGCTGCCCGGCCGTCGCCGACCCGGGCACAGCGCTGGTCGCCCTGGCCCATGAGGCGGCGATCCAGGTGGTGCCGATGGTCGGCCCATCGTCGATCCTGCTGGCTTTGATGGCTTCCGGACTGAGCGGCCAAAGCTTCAGCTTCCACGGCTACCTGCCGAGTGCCGGCCCTGAACGGGAAAAACGCCTGCGTGAGCTGGAGAAAGAATCACGGCAGGCGCAGCGAACGCAGATCTTCATCGAGACGCCCTACCGCAACCGCCAGATGCTCGAATCGCTGCTCAAGGCCTGCGCGCCAGGCACACGAATCTGCATCGCCACCGACCTGACGTTGGACAGCGAACAGATCGCGACACACCCGGTCGCAGGTTGGCGACGGCAGCCGCTACCGGAAATCAATCGCCGACCAACGGTATTCCTGCTGCAGGCCTAGCGACCAGGCGGCGCAGCAGCTATCGCCGCGGGCAGCAAGAGAGTCATCGAAACAGCGGTCGATCGATGCCCAGCAGTGCGGCCGCACCCGGCGTCCCGCCGGCACGAAAGCGCTTGGCAAAACGCTCGGCGAGGTTGTCCTTGATCGTGAAGTCGACGATCTTCTCGGCCATGATCACGTCGCGGGCCACCGATCCGACAGTCCCCAGACCATCGGCGAGTCCCAGCTGAATGCTTTGACTGCCGGTCCACATCAGTCCGCTGAACATGTCCGGTGTCTCCTTCAGGCGCTCGCCCCGCCCTTGCCGGACGACCTCGATGAACTGCTTGTGGATCTCGCCAAGCAAGACCTGCGCGTGCTCTTTCTGCGTCGCATCCTGTGGTGAAAATGGATCCAGGAAGCCCTTGTTAACGCCGGCGACCAGCAGCCGGCGCTCGACGCCGAGCTTGTCCATCGTTCCGGTGAAACCGAAACCATCCATCAGAACCCCGATCGACCCGACGATGCTGGCCTTGTCGACAAAGATCTTGTCGGCTGCAACCGCCACGTAATAGCCGCCGGAAGCACAGAGATCCTCGACGACAACGTACAGGGAAATCTGCGGATGCATGCTGCGCAAGCGCCGAATTTCGTCGTGGACAATCCCGGCCTGGACCGGACTGCCACCCGGGCTGTTGACCCGCAGGATGACGCCGGCGGTCCCCTTGTCGCTAAAGGCCGCTTGCAGAGCCTCGTTGATCGCGTCGGCGCTGGCTTCTCCGCTCGCTTCGATGGTGCCATTGAGATGAACGACCGCGGTATGCCGGCTGCCATCGGTCAGCTTTTCGGGGCCGCCCCAATCGACCAGCAGAATCAGCACGACGACCAGATACGACAAGCCAAACAGCTTGAAAAAAATTCCCCAGCGACGCTTCGCCTTCTGCTCCTGCAGCGTCGCCAAAGCCAATTTTTCCAGCAACTGCCGCTCCCAATGGGGTTCGTTTTCGGGGGTAGTCAAGAGTTCTTCTCGCTCGGGGTAAAGTAAATCGCGCCATCACGTTCGGCTACCGCTAGCGGCGTCAGGCCTCGGCCCTGGCAACGGCCGCCCAGACAGCGACCGTCAGCAGGAGAATAGAGCGCACCATGCGTCGCGCAAATCAAGTATATCTTGGAATCGTCGAAGAATTGCCCGGGCTGCCAGTCCAGTTCAACCGGCACGTGCCCGCAGCGATTGAGGTAGGCCAGCGCGCGGCCACGATAGCGGACGACGAACGCCGGCTCGTCGCCGTCGTGCTGACCGACCGAGAAGCGGACCCCGGGACCGCCCTCGACCAGATCGGCTGACAGGCAAATCAAGCGTGCTGCCGCAGCCATACGGCCATCTCCTCAATCGTCTGCACAGCCGCCAGCGGCCGCAGCGCTACCAGTGCCGCCGGCGGATGCGCGCCATAAGCCGCGGCCAAACCCGCGACCCCGGCGTTGTTCGCCATCTGCAGGTCGTGCGTCGTGTCACCGATCATCAGCGTCCGCTCCGGCGCGGCAGACAGTTGCGCCATCAATTGCTCGAGCATCTGCGGATGCGGCTTCGAGAAACACTCGTCAGCGCAGCGTGAAGCGTGAAAATAGGCGCCAAGGCCACTGGCCAGCAAGGCTCGATCAAGACCGATTCGGCTCTTGCCGGTCGCCACCGCCAACAGGAAACCAGCCTCGGCAAGTTCGGCGATCAAGACCGCCGCGCCGTCGAACAACTGCAGTTCGTGATCGTGCGCCAGGTAGTGATGGCGATAACGTTCGACCATTCGGGGATAGCGCTCTTCCGGCAGGTCCGGCACGGCGTAGCGCAGCGCCTCATGCAGGCCCAATCCGATCACGTGCCGGGCGCGCTCATCGCCGGGAGTCGGCAGCCCCAGGTCAAGGCAGGCGGCATTTATCGCCGCGACGATCGCCGCCGCCGAGTCGAGCAGCGTGCCGTCCCAGTCGAAGACCAGCAGTTCAAATCTGGCCGCCATAATCCTGCCTCTCCTTGCTCGAAATACGTTGCAGGAAGGTCTGCAGGGGCGCCGGCAGGAGCGCTTCAAGCAACAGCTCGTGGCCGTCTAGCGGGTGCGGCAAACGCATCTTCCAGGCATGCAGAAACATCCGCTTCAGCCCCTCCCTGGCGAGCGTCCGGTTCAATGCAAAGTCGCCATATTTCTCGTCGCCAGCAATCGGATAGCCGAGGTGCGCCAGATGCACGCGAATCTGGTGGGTTCGCCCGGTTTTCAGTTGCGCTTCCAGCAAACTGTAGTGCTGCCAGCGCGCCAACAGCCGAAACACCGTGTGCGCCGTCTTGCCTTCTTCGGCGACGCGCACCCGGCGCTCGCCCGACTCGAGCAGGTATTTGTGCAAGGGCAGCCTGACGTGGCGCAACGGGTCCATCCAGCGTCCGGCGACCAACACCTGATAGCGCTTGTCGGCCGCCCCATGGCCGCCGCGGGCGCCTTCACGAAACATCTCGTGCAAGGCGACGAGTGCCGAACGCTTCTTGCCGACCAGCAGAACGCCGGAAGTCTCGCGGTCAAGGCGATGCGCAAGCTCCAGAAAACGGGCCTGCGGCCGTTGCCGACGCAGCGCCTCGATCACCCCGAACGACTCACCACTGCCACCATGGACGGCGACTCCGGCCGGCTTGTCGACCACCAGCAGGCCGTCGTCCTCATAGAGCACGGGCAGTTGCACCTTCAGCGCTGCGCCATCCACGACCTCCTGCTCGACACGCGCCGTACGCATCGGCGGGATGCGCACGACGTCGCCGGCCTGCAGCCGATAGGAGACTTGCGCGCGCCCGCCGTTCACCCGCACCTGGCCGCTACGGACAACGCTGTAAACGTGGCTTTTGGGCACCCCCTTGCACTTCTTCAGCAGCAGATTGTCCAAGCGCTGTCCGTGTTCGTTCTCGGTAATTAGCTCCTGGATCACGGAGTTTTTGCTAACTTCGACCATTTTGAATATACTTCGCTCGTTTTGCGTCTAGGGTTGAAAGAGGCGCTGACCCGTGAGACCGTCGAGCGACGCCGATTCTGAAGCACTTGCGACGCACTTTCCGGCAGGCATCAGCCGCCTCGCTTGCGCCAACCTGCGCAAGATCACTCAACGCCAAACACCTGGTTAAGTACGCTCACCACTAAGTAGCGATACTACTTGAACTGCGCGCGCCTAGCACCTGTGAACTAGCCCAGGCAGATTCCGGAGCCCTTGGATTTCAAGGCCAAACGAGTAATCGAGTCGGCGAGATACCCCTATTAGTTGCGCTATCTGGCAGCCCCTCAAGCATGCCGCCGACAACTAATCCGTCGCTGCCTGTACCAGGCACTTCCCCCGTGCGAGCGCGTGGGAGCCCAAATATTATGAAACGCATGCTTTTTAACGCGACACAGGCCGAGGAACTGCGTGTCGCCATTGTCGACGGTCAGAAACTCATTGATCTGGACATCGAATCGGCCGCCAAGGAACAGAAAAAGAGCAATATTTATAAAGCGGTCATTACCCGCATCGAGCCCAGCCTGGAAGCGGCGTTTGTCGATTACGGCTCGGAACGACACGGCTTTCTGTCGTTCAAGGAAGTCTCGCGCAGTTTCTTCCAGGCTGGCGTCGACGCCAGCCGAGCGACGATCAAAGAGGCGCTTCGCGAAGGCCAGGAACTGATCGTCCAGGTCGACAAGGACGAACGCGGCAACAAGGGCGCCGCGCTGACGACCTTCATCAGTCTCGCCGGCCGTTATCTGGTGCTGATGCCGAACAACCCTCGCGGCGGCGGTGTCTCGCGCCGCGTCGAGGGCAACGAGCGGACTGAACTGCGAGATGTGATGGATCAGCTGGAAGTTCCCCAGGGCATGAGCCTGATCGCCCGCACGGCGGCCATTGGACGCAACGCCGAAGAACTGCAATGGGACCTCAATTACCTGCTGCAGTTGTGGAAAGCGATTGAAGCCGCCTCGCAGCAGCAGAAGGGCGCCTTCCTGATCTACCAGGAAGGCAGCCTGGTGATCCGCGCCATCCGTGACTACTTCCAGCCCGATATCGGCGAGATCCTGATCGATACCGACGAAGTTTTCGAACAGGCGGCGCAGTTCATGGAGCACGTGATGCCCGGGACGGTCAATCGCATCAAGCGCTACCGCGACGACGTACCGCTGTTCTCACGCTTTCAGATCGAGCACCAGATCGAATCGGCGTATGCGCGTCAGGTCAACCTCCCTTCGGGTGGGGCGATCGTCATCGACCATACCGAGGCGCTGGTTTCGGTTGATGTGAACTCGGGCCGCTCGACACGCGGCGCCGACATCGAAGAAACGGCGCTGAAGACCAACCTCGAAGCGGCGGAAGAGGTTGCTCGGCAGCTGCGCCTGCGCGACCTCGGTGGCCTGATCGTCATCGACTTCATCGACATGGAAAACCAGCGCAGCCAGCGCGAGGTGGAAAACCGCGTCCGCGAGGCCCTCCACTTCGACCGTGCGCGCGTGCAAACGGGCAAGATCAGCCGCTTCGGCCTGCTCGAGTTGTCGCGCCAGCGCCTGCGCCCGGCACTCGCCGAAACCAGCTATATCGCCTGCCCACGCTGCTCGGGAACCGGCCACATCCGGAGCACCGAATCGGCGGCCTTGCACATCCTGCGAATTCTCGAAGAAGAGGCGATGAAGGACAATACGGCGGCCGTCCATACGCAGGTACCCGTAGACGTCGCCACGTTCCTGCTCAACGAGAAGCGCACCGACGTCCAGGCAGTCGAAATGCGGCACAAGGTCAGTATCCTGCTGATTCCCAATATGCACCTCGAAACGCCGCAGCACACGATAACCCGCGTGCGCCAGGACGAATTGCTCGCCGACGAACAGCAACAGCCGTCGTACCGGATGGTCGAAATGCCAACCGTAGACGAAGGCAGCGAAACGCCGGCCGGTGCCGAAGCGAAGGTCGCCAGACCGGAAGCGGCGATCAAGGGCATTACGGCGTCGCAGCCGGCGCCGATGCGTAGTGAGCCGCCCGAAGCCAAGGCCGCCGAACCCGCCACAGCACCCGGCGGCTTCTTGAACAGGATACTGGCCTGGTTCCAGCCCAAGGCTGAACCGGCCGCAACCGCTCCGGAACCCGTGCAGCCAACGCGACCCAGCAGCCCGCCACGCGACCCGCGACGCGAGCCTCGCCGCGGCGCTCCTCGCAATAATCGCCGCGATGAAGCCGCCCGTGAAGCGCCGGCCACGAGCACAGCCGCCAACAATGAGCAGCGGGAAGCACTACCGCCAGCGGCGCCAGCGCCAGCGCGAAGCGAAGCACAGAAGCCCCGTGAACCGCGCCCACCGCGCCGGCCGCGTGGCGAACCACGTGGCGAACGCAAGGAACAAGGCGCGGCACCCGTCACAGCGGCTGTCGACGAGGTCGAACTGGTGGCTGCGGCACCGGCCAGCGCCCCGGTTGCCGAGCGCGCCGACACCGGCAGCGCGCCACGTCGCCGTGGGCGTCGCGGCGGTCGCCGGGAACGCAGCGAGAAGACCGAGAACACCGAGAACGCCGAGCAGCAACTCGACCTGCTGAATGGTGACGCCGCGGCAACAGTCACCGACCACACGACAACGGCAGCGCCAGACAACACGCCGCACGCGGGTGTCGCCGAAGAGACCAGTGCAGCGGTCGCTACGGCGCCACCCGCTGTCGCGCCCCGCGTCGAGGCAAAGCCGCCGACGACCGTCGCCAGCGATGATCAGCAGACGACGACCCAGGAGGCGATTGCCGAGCCGGCTCAAAGCACGGCCGCGGAGCCCCTGCCGGTGCTGGTCGCCGTGCCTGTAGAGCACGCCGCGGTGTTGGCCGCGATCGAAGAGCCGGCCGTCGCCGTGGCCCCGCCTCCGGCCGCCGAGCCGGTAGTAGCTGTAGAGGCGGCAGCAGCGGTGCCGCCAGCGACCGTCGAGCTTGCCGCCGAGACCCCCGGGGTCGCGGAAGTTGCGGCACTGATCGCGCCCGCCGACACCGCGCCGCCGTCGCCGGTGGCCCCTACTGACCTCGCCAGTAGCGGCATGGTGATGATCGAAACCAGCAAGGAGAAGGCGCAGTCCTGGCAAGCGGACAGCACCGAAGCAGCGCCCGCAGCGCCTGCTCGCCGCAAGCGCAACACCGTAGCCGTCGCCGACGAACCGATGGTGATGGTCGAAACGCGCAAGTAGCACAGGCGAGGCCGGCGCGCGCTAGTGTCTAATTGCATTATTAACCGGTAGTAACTATCATGCTTCTCCATTGCTTCGTGGTGGAGGAGATGTGGTGGGACGTGTGGCGGTGGCGCTGTCTTGCACAGCGGAGGTGAAGGAGGAATTGGAGCGTATGTCACGGAGTCGCAGTGGCGAGGTTCGCTTGGCCGAGCGAGCGAGAATCGTGCTGGGTTGTTTGGAGGGTCTGCGAAACGACGAGGTTGCCCGCGCAGTTGGCGTACGTGCGAACACGGTGGGGCTGTGGCGTCGGCGCTTTGCCGAGCATGGTTTGTCGGGCTTGCGTGATGCTGCGCGGCCGGGCAAGCCGGCGAAGTACGGGCAGGATCTGCGTGACCGCATTCTGGCGCAACTCGAACGGACACCGCCGGAAGGTATGGCAAGTTGGGATGGTGGTTCGCTGGCGAAGGCGCTGGAAGTATCGGACGATGCCGTGTGGCGCGTGTTGCGTCGGGAGGGCATCCAGCTGCAGCGGCATCGCTCCTGGTGCGTGAGCACGGACCCAGAGTTCGCCGCCAAAGCAGCGGATGTCATCGGGTTGTACCTTAACCCACCTGAAAACGCGCTGGTCCTGAGCGTCGACGAGAAACCCTCGATCCAGGCTCTGGAGCGTCGGCGCGGCTATGTCCAAACCAGTAGCGGAAAGGTGGTTCAGGGACTGAAAAGCACCTACAAACGCCATGGCACGGTCAACCTGTTCGCCGCCCTCGAAGTGGCCACCGGCGTCATTCGAGGCAAGACTACCCTAACCAAGAAGCGCGCTGATTTCCAGGCCTTCATGGAGGAGACCATCGCTGATGAACCCGTCGACCGTGAGATCCACGTCATCTTGGACAACCTCAACACGCACAAGAAAAACGACGAGTGGCTCGCCGCTCACCCCAACGTCACCTTTCACTTCACGCCCACCAGCGCCAGTTGGCTAAACCAAGTGGAGATTTGGTTCGGCATCTTCCAGCGCAAGACCCTGAGAAACGCCAGCTTCTCGAGCCTGGATCAACTCGTTGCCGCCATTCACAGCTTCACCGCGGCTTACAACCAGAACGCCGCCCCATTCGCCTGGCGAAAGCGAGAGGTCAAGGGCGCGCAGCTGCGGAATACTATCGTTAATCTATGCAATTAAACACTAGCACGTCGGCCCGGAACACCTCTCTTCTGGCGCGCGCGAGCCGCCAGAAGAGAGCTGCCAATCGACCACGCCGCAAGCTTTCGCAAAACCGTCGCACGAGAATGGCCTCGACGACGCGCGTGCTGGCGGCGCCCGCGCTGTCGCCCGGTGGCATCGCCCTTGGCGACCACTGGCCAGACGGCAAGACACGACTGCCGATCGCTGCCGCATCCGGCGCAGCTTACCTGCCCTGCCGCCGCGTCGACAAATGCCGATCACCGGACTGCTTGCCGCCACCCGCGCCTGCATTGACTCAAGGCGACAAGCACCACTTCGCCGGCGAGGACTCGGAAATACTCAGGCGGCGCAGCATCACGGTTTTCTTCTCGTGGTGCGTTTCCATGCGATTCAATACATCACGCAGAAATTCCAGCGCCTGCATGATGTACGGCCCCTTGTTGAGCATCACGCATTCGGCGCGAGTACCCATCGCCGCGTCGGTAACCTCGGCACGCGATGGCATCCCTCGTTTGGCCAGTGATTCGAGAACCTGCGTCGCCCAGATCACCGGGATGTGCGCCGCCTCGCACAACCAGAGAATTTCCTCCTGCACTTCGGCAAGGCGCTCGAAACCGACTTCGACGCCGAGATCGCCGCGAGCCACCATCACCGCTGCCGTCGAGTGACGCATGACCGCGAACAACAGACTTGGCAGACGGCTGAAGGCCTTCTGGGTCTCGATCTTGAGGACGATGCCAAGATGCGACGCGTCACGCCGGTCGAGTTCGACGATCAACTCCTCGATGTCGCGCGGTCGCTGCACGAAAGACATCGCCACCATGTCGGCATGTCCGGCAACGAATTCGAGCGCCTCAAGGTCGGCCGGGCTTAAGGCCGGCAGTTTCAGATCGGTATCTGGCAGGTTGATTCCCTTCTCGGCGTGGAGCTTCGCCGCGCCGCCCGCGGCGTAAGTCACCTCGACGCTGAATCGATCCGGCGTCACTTTGCGGATCGTCCCGGCTATCTTGCCGTCGTCGAGGAAGATTCTCTCGCCTTCGCGAACACTCGAGAACGCCTCGTCGAGCGAGCATCCGATGAGCGCCGCTTCGCTGACCGCGCCAACACCGTCGACGACGGCATTGCGGCCAGGAATCGCCCCCCTAACGACCTCCAGCGTGTCGCCAGGCTTGAGGTCGATGGCTTGCGGGCGCAGCGGCAGCGTGCCAATGATGGCATTGGCGACGACCTTGCGGTGGCGGCGCAAGCTCAATTCGGTACCGGCGGTCACGTAGGCCGTGCGGATCGCCTGACACAGGCAGGAATCGCCGGACGCTTCGATGACCTCGAGCGACCGTGCCCGCCCGCGGGCGTCGTACAACTCGATCAGATCGCCTACCCTGGCGCTGGCCAACAGATCCCCTCTGACGGGAACGATCGTCCCTTCGGTGATTTCCTCGGACGACTCCCTGACGAAACGAACAACCGCTGGGGCGATCGTTTGGCCCAGCGCATTTCGCTGTGGCTTCCATTTGATGACACCGATCGCCGACTCGACGTCGCCAGTTCGCAACTTTGGCCCGGCCAGATCGCAGCACACCTTGCACGAACGCCCGAACGCCTTTTCTGCCTGACGCAGGTGCTCGACCATCCGCTCCCAGACCTCGGCGCTATCGTGGGCACAGTTGATGCGCATGATGTTCATCCCCTGCTCAAGAAGCCGGCTGACGAACGCCGGGTCGTCAGCCGCTTCGCTCGGCATGGTCACCATGATCCGTGTCTTGCGCTCGGCAGGAAGCGCACCGAGGATCGCATTGGCATTCTCGGCGAGAACCTCGGTGCCCTCCTGGAAGAGGATCGTCGGAGGCACCTGCAGGTGCTCGGTGGTGCTGCCCTTGCGCAACAGGCACAGCGCGTCGACGACGCTGTCGAGCGTGGCCATGACATGGGCCTCCATCCGCCCCAGCGAACTCAACCCGAGGCTACCCAACTCGCGTTGCAGGATGCGGATATCGACGCGCCGCACGGCGAGGTAATGCGCCAGATTGCGCGCACTCGCCCTGAACGCCGGCGCGGTGATGTCCAGGCGGTCGGCAAATTCCTCCTCGATCGCCATTGCATCCTTGCGCAAGCGCTCGACGCCAAGCGTCGCGCGCCCGATGAGTGTGTTTCGGGACTGCTCGTCCGGTTTGCCGGTTTGCCTGTTGCTCACGCTGAACTCTCCAATTGACTCGTCTGCTTCCGATCGAAGCCGCATTGTCGAAAGCGAAGGTTTCAGCGGCATGACACCGCAACAGCCGCGCCGGCATGGCTGGCGAGCCGGCACCTGTGGTCGCCCGAGCGACCTCGCTCGATGCCGCTCCAACACACTCGCCAAGGGAGATTTCAAGCGCATAAGACCCGCCGGCGACCAGCGTGGCGAAGTAGCGTCGCCGATTGGGCGATGCGCGACAGATAGGCCATTGACGACCCTCTCGGCCAGCAAGGACAGTCAATCGGTCAACTATCTGACTACCACCATTCGCAGCTACTGTTCGTCCTGGTCCGACTGATTTGCGAGGAATGGCTGACCGGAGGCGAGCTGACGGACCTCGGTAAGGACACGTTTGATGTCGTTAGCCTACTAACTGGCCGATGAAGGCGAACGACCAACAGCCAGTTGCTGGCCGCCGGCCGACGCCATTGCGGAAGTCGTACTGGGGTCAGTATTGCCCGATCACGCGACGCTTAGCGCTCGTTCTGCGCTGGCGGCTCGCCGATGGCTGCAATCGTCGCTGATTATGGGCGTTTACTACCGGCCAGTCATTGCACCGTGTGATCTGTATTCGGTATGATCGCTGCGCGAAGTTGCGATCGTCGTTTCCTCCAAACCACTCCCACGGAGCTCCATTATGGCAAAAGCCAAAAAAGTCGAAAAATCCGAAAAACTCAAGAAATCTGCGAAAGTACAGAACACCGAAGCAAGCGAAGTCGCCGCCGCAGCGCCGCTGACTGCCACTGAGTTTGTCAAGATCAGCAAAGTCGTCGGCCGGCAGATCCTCGATTCACGCGGCAACCCGACCGTCGAAGTCGACATTACCCTCGACAACGGCTTCATGGCCCGCGCAGCCGTCCCCTCGGGCGCTTCGACCGGCGAATTCGAAGCCTGCGAACTGCGCGATGGCGACAAGAAAGTCTACCTCGGCAAAGGCGTTCTGAAGGCCGTGGCGGCGGTCAACACCAAGAATCGCCAAGCTGCTGAAAGGCAAGAACCCGCTCGACCAGCGCGCGCTGGACGAGGCGATGATCGCGCTCGACGGCTCCGACAACAAGTCCAACCTCGGTGCCAACGCCATCCTCGGCGCATCGATGGCGATTACCCTGGCCGGCGCAAACGTCAGCAATATGCCGCTCTGGCAATACATTGGCAAGATTCATGGCAACCGCGATTTCGCCTTGCCGACGCCGATGGCGAACATCATCAACGGCGGCAAGCACGCCGACAACCTGATCGATTTTCAGGAATTCATGATCATGCCGGTTGGCGCCACGTCCTTCTCCGAGGGCTTGCGCTGGATCACCGAGATCTTCCACGCACTGAAGGAGCATCCTCAAGAAGGGCGGCCCACGTGACCGCCGTCGGCGACGAAGGTGGCTTCGCGCCCGAAACTGACCACTGACGAGTCGCTCGAAGTGATCATGGAAGCCATCGTTGCTGCCGGTTACAAGCCAGGCAAGCAGATCGGCCATCGCGCTCGACTGCGCGTCGTCCGAGCTCTTTGACGAAGGTGGGCCGCCCAGGGTTACAAGTCTGGAAGTCGAATCGGACAAGCTGTTCACCGACGACGAGATGATCGAGGTCTACGACAACTGGTGCAAGAAGTACCCGATCGTATCGATCGAGGACGGTCTCGACCCAGAGCGACTGGGAAGGCTACGTCAAGCTGACCAAGGCGCTCGGCGAAACGGTGCAGATTGTCCGGCGACGACTTCTTCGTCACAACCCGGTGCGCCTCAAGCAGGGTATCGACATGAAAGCGCAACGCCAATCTGATAAGGTCACACCAGATCGGCACGTCCCCCCCCGAAACGCCGACGCCATCAAGCTGGCCCGCAGGAGAGCCGGCTACAGACAGGCGTCATTGTAGCAGCGCTCGGGTGAGACCGACAGACCGCGTTCATCGACCCGACCTGGCCGTCGGCACCCGGTGCCGGGCAGATCAAGACCGGTCACTGTCGCGTAACGTACCGCATCTGCAAGTACAACCAACGCTGCCATCGAGGAGCAAATCGGCAGCAAGGCCGTCTACAAGGGCCTGAAGTCGATCAAGGCGCCGGGTTCTAGCCTGCGCCGTAAGTCGGGGCAAAGGCATCGCCTGCGGCGATTGCCTTTTTTGTGTTCCGCTACAGCCCATTACAAGCACGCCTTGTCGAGCCTTTGATGAAGGCGGATTGCGCGCGTGCGCCACCGCAGCGACTCGATGCGCAGCCGCGAAAGGTCTCCGCCGGCGGGCCGGGCAGCGAGGCGCGCAGGGTCGACCAGGTGCCGCAAGGCATGATCATAGCCCGCCGCCGCGTGCTCGCGACGAGCGTGGTACGACTCTTAGTTCCAATCGTCTGCCTCGCACCACGACCGAGAACGTTCCAGGTGCTTTTACTGGCGACTGCCGCGCTGCGCGCTCGCGCCGCAATTTTCCGCGGCCTGTTATCGGAGAGGATGAGCTGCCTGTCTTTGGCTGTGCGCCGTATGCAGCCACGCGAGCAGTTGCCGATCGTCCTATCGCTCGTAATCGCCCTGCGCCGGCGGCGCCAGCGCTGCCGGAGGAAGCGTGCAGCAACTCCGCGACAGCGGCTTTTGATCCGACTCGACGACGAGTTTGCTGACTCAACTCGCCTTTTCAAGCGAGCTGGCAAGCGTGACAAGCCAGGCAAGAACTCCGTCCCCCCCCCGATCGACGCAAGGTCCGCGAGTGGCGAATGGCATTGGCGGCGACCGTGCATAAGTCGCCATTCAATACGCAGGAAGGCGGCCAGACTGTCGAGAGAGGCACTCGTGGCCCGAGCCCCGGCGGCACCGGCGTTCCGCTTCCTTGCTGTCGATCTCCCCCGCTTGCACCCGCAGCAGCAGCCGCGGGAGAGGGCCCGCAAATCACAGCGTGCAGCTCGGCACGGAAGAGATCACAGACGATGAGCTGACCTTCGCCATCAACACTCGCCCAATTCCTCGTCGTCGGAGGAGGAGGAAAAGAGAGGATGACATTGACGGAATTCAACGTTGAAGAAGGCGCGCTGTCCCCCGCTGCCGAGAGAGGCCAGGGCGGATTTCCGGATTCAGGCAGACGCAGGCTGCAGGCCGCAGTTCAGGATGTGAGTGCCAGTGGCGGATGGTAGAGGAAGGCGCGAAGTAACTCTCCATCCAACACTCAGGCGGACCCTTGAAATCGCCCCACGAATAATCGTGACGAAAATCGTCGGCGTGAGGCGAGCACGCGTTCGAAATCGACCGCAGTCGATAATCCGGCGACGGTAAGCGGCCGGTCGAGGCCCGGGAATTAGTCAATACTGGTATTCGCTCATGCCCCGGCCTCGCAGTTGCGTTGCTGACGCGCGAAGAGCCCTAGCCAGTGGCGCGCACGTGGTCCGGGAAAAGCGTCAAGAGCCAGAAGTGGTGAACGTTTCTTACTGGCCGACGATTGCAGCAGGCGCGGGAAGGCGGCCAACCCAATATTCCAGGTTCAGCGCCTGCGCATCGCGCATGTTTAAAGGACTCCTGTGCACTCCCGGAGCCATTTCGTAAGCGAACAAAGCCCTGGGTTTCGTGAGCGTCGAGGGATGACCGGCGGCTGCATCGCCGATGCCCAGCCTGGGGTACTGAGCGCGGGACTCGAGCCAGCAGGACAGGCCCGCCGCATCTGCTGAGCCGCAGTCTGCCGCCAGGAACTCATAAGGCTCGACTGCGAGCTGGACGCCGGCGGCGCTGCGGAGACCAGCCACCCATAGGCCGATCTGGCACCATTGCGCGACCAGATTTCACTGCCAGTTCCTCAATACGCCCATGTGAATCCGCAATCGTGCAGGACATTGCATTTCCCGTCATGGATCGGAGAACGCGACAGCAAGCCTTGTACCGCAAAGGCTACATAATCGGACGTGTGCAGTATTTCCGAGGGGAACATCGACGGTTTCTTCCGCCAGGCGTTGGGCACAGCGGTGTTCAGCCGTGGCAGCGCGATTGCTCAAGAGAAGCCGCATACGCCGGTTTGTCAGCGTACCACCAAGCGACAGCGTGTTCACCTGAATCCCTTTCTTCACCCAAGGCGAACGCCAGCGTCTTCGCTTCGGCCCAGCCCAGGCCGCAACGGATACAGTGCTGCGAAGCGGGGGCCCATGAACCTGGGGCGAGATGAGATTCCAGAGATGATGACGATCTCTGAGCTATTCTGCCTTCGCAGGGTCCCTTGCATGGTCGCAATGGCGCCTTTGAGAACGAGACCGTGGCCCGACAAGCTGTTCTGCAGAATCTCTCGCCACTTGTCGCGCTCGGAAGAGGGGTCGTTGGTGGGCGTGATCCTGGGGCGGCATCAAGACTACTCCGTCCAAGCTTATTCTGGTTCGTCGTGAGCTTCTCGCGAATTCCCTGAACGAGTCATCGCGCGTCTGTCCACGGAAATCCAGAATGAGTCCCCGGACCGGTGGGCGACAATTGCGCGCAAAGGTCTGAAAGCGTGGAAATCGCGAGCGGCAAGAACAGTGAATTCCAGCTCGCGCCAGTCTGCCGCAGGAACAGCGAGGCCGATACCCTGTCGGTCTTTTTTCCCGTCACCAGAATCGTTTTGGATATTCCGGGCAATTTACTCTCCTCTTGGGGAAGACGCCCAAAAAAAAGTGGCGCGCCACTTGAAGCGGCAGCAATGCCGCCTGTCGCGTTGTGTGAGGCAATCGCGGGCGTGCGCGCGTCGATGCAAACACAGGTGCCAATTAGAACAACATGTCGGGCCCCGTCCCATGCTTAACGGCCGATGCTCGGAGCCGGCGCTATTCGTACGAGGTCGCCAGTAGTTTGATTGCCTGCTGCGCGCGCCCCGCATGGCGGTCCGGCAACAGCAAGGACACAGGCCGGCAACCAGGACGCATGCCGACGACGCCCACAGGGCAGGCCATTGCTCGCGCCGCTTGCACCCGCCCATGTACAGAGCACCCGAGAGAACCGTGCCGGCCAGGCCGCACGGCGGGCGTTGGCCATGTAATAGAACCGACGTTCATCGCCAACTTTGTCGGTCGGTGTAGGCAGGATCAGGTCGAGTGCACCGCCGAGGTGAGCGAAAAACGGCGAGAACCAAAACGAATCAGCCGGCGACGACAACCAGCGCCGGCCGCAAACCCAGGCGCCAGCGCTTACGGCAATCGCCGCCCCGGCAGCGCGGCGAGAATGATGAAAGCAGGACGTCGCCGTCCGTCCGGTCCGGCTAGTTGTAGAGGACGCGGATACGAAAAGCGCGGTGTCGCCGGCCTGAAAGATGCCGTAGCCGATCACCCACACCGAGGAAGCAACCGACTGCCAGAAAGTCCAGCCAGAAGCACGCTCGACAGGAACCCGGCAAGCCGACGGACGAACAACACGTCGCGACTGCGCCGAAGCCGGCCAAGATACGCGCCGCGGCGAGTTTGTGAACCACGCGGCGTTGCGCGAGAAATCTGGCGAATTTTGCTTTCTTGTGGCCTACCGAGGCGCCGCGCCATCAGCAAACGGCATGGAGAGAGCGCGTGACGGCCGACCAGCCACCGACACCGCAGTTGAAGCGCGTTCTGAAATCGAGCAGTGTCCGGCAGCAGCCCACCAGACGAAGAAACGACACCGCCGACTTTAAGGGCGTTCTTCGAGCCGGTTAGAATATCGCACACTCCAGCAGAGCCCAGCGTGGCCGACGAATCCTCGGGGGAGATCAGCCTTGACGGCGCTCTTCGGAGCTAATCTTGGTTCATGTCCTTAGGCGATCCCCGCTCAAGGCCTGCGAGAGGCATCACCCCAGGGCGACGATCAGCACGACCCTGCCGGCGCAAAAGGCGAGCCCCACTCCGACAGCGCGCGCTTTGCGTGCCAAGGCGATGAACAGCGTCTCTTGAGCCCGAAGCGGGCACCGATTTTGTAGCCGCCGAGAGGTTGGTCAGACATGCCGAAGACTTCACAGAAAAATAAACAGCGACGCGACGGCCCAGCGGGCGTGTTAGCCGAATTGTAGAAAAGAGAAGCTAGAACAGGACCCAGATCGGGCGCGCCGGCGGGTCACAGCTATCGGGGGGTCACCAGTAGGCGCCAAGTCACCACGCACCCGTACCGTTGCGCAGGCCGGCACCGCAGCGTCGTCCGGGCTGGCGATGGTCGTTCACGGCTTTTATCCCCTGGCTGCCGACGAGCCGGAGTACAGCCGCCCGACGGACGCAGACTCGCTCCTACGGCCGATGCCAGGAAAATGGACCTAACAGGCGGCAGCTAAAGCGACCGCGCCCGCCTTGCGCGCCAGCTCGGCCTCCCGTAGCGATTGGCGTAACCCATCGTTTAAATACCACCGAGTAGATCTTGAGAATCGCGCCGTGACCACCAGCGTATGAGCGGCCGTCGACGATCCGACCCGAGAGCGGATCGCCCAGGAATAGTACATGGACACCCGAGGCATCTCCTCGTAGCGAGTTCCTTCAGCGCGGCTCTGCGCCGCTTGAACAGGACGTTAAAACTCCGCGGACGTAGTACGGCCGCCGCAATCTCGAAGGACCACCAATCGGTCAGCGACGAGTTGAGCGACGGCACGCGCCACCGCGTGGCAATCGAGTGTGCTGCAGCTCGGCGGACAAAGATCAGCGCGCATCGCCGTCGCCGAGCGGTCGTCGTAGGACAAAGACAGACTGGCAGAGCGCTCGTGCGAGCCGCACGAGGTCCTGTGATCTGGTCATGACCACCTGCTGTGTTGGTAGCAGCTGTGTAACTGGTCGGTGATATCCCGTGCGCGATGCAGTCCGCCTCATGAACGAACTTGGACCACCGGGCAGGCAGTTGGGCGTGCACAGGACGCGGCGGTGGCCGATCTGGTCGCGAGCGGAGGTTCGCTAGAGAGGGTCCATTGATCCCCATGACGACGTTCAGTACGCGCAATCCTTGACCCGGCGCCGGAGACGACAATGTCTGAAACGGCATCAAGATAGGGGGTTTAGCACGAGACGACCGTGCGCCATTGCCGCTGGCTTCGAGAACCGATTCGTCCACGCCGGGCGCTCGCCGGCCAGGACCACCGCGACGCTCCTGGCACTGTGTTAGCGCGCCTGCCCATCGATCGCCATGCGTCCTGGCTGATCGACAATGTCCGAAGCCAGCGGGCCCCCTCGACAAAGAATCGAATTCGAGCGATGCGTCCGGCCGATTCACCGGCCGTTTGGCTCGTTGCCCTACTGGACGAACTCGAGTTCCGGAGAATCGCAAGGAAGCGCGACAGAGCACAGCGACCCATGCAGGACCGCTCAATACACCGTGATGCCAACTTGATCGTAATTTCTCTTCTCTCCCAGGAGGTTGATGCGGGATCGCGAAGGGCCACCGCGAGCCGAATAGCGGCACAGCCGCGAGCAGCATCGGCACGCTCGACATTTCTATTGCTACATTCTCGAAGTCGTAAACACCTGGCGACTGCCGATTGGTGAGTGAGTCTGCTCTTCTACCCCCTTTCGTGAGCATGCCCCACGCCGACCACGCCCGACGTGTGCAGAAAAACTACACCACGCCGTCAACGCTTTGCGGCCCCCCCTTGGCCATAGGCGCGACCGCCGCCATATTTCGGGTTGTTGGCAGCATGAATACACACCAATGCCGTACACCAGCGCTCGCCGCGCTGGCCGCAGGACAGCCGCGACTTCCGCGTCTTCGACTCACGTCGCAAGACCTGGACGGCTATAACCGTCGGGGGTGATCGCCGAGCAGCTTATTGAAATGTGCACGGCACCCGACGATGTCCTTACCTCTCCAGACCAGCTGACCCCCTCATCGCGGTGTGGTACAGTACGTCGTACAGGAGGGGAGTTTAGTCCGCTGTCGCGCGAGATGGAGCGAATCGACGCGCTGATCG
>NZ_CAJQTX010000003.1 GCF_907163085.1 Candidatus Accumulibacter sp. ACC003 | reverse complement strand
CCGCTGGAGGAGTTCCTCCGCCCAGAGGGTGTCGCCGGCGACCTTCTGCGAGCCGTCGATGGCGATGGGGTAGCAGTGGTTGATCAGATAGCGGCGGAAGCTCTTGCCGCGGATCAGCCGCTTCACCAGATCGACGTGGGCCTGCTCAAGGTGGTCAAGGTCGATGTCGCGCAGCAGCCGAAACAGGGTGTCGGCGTGTGGCAGGGTCTCGATCTCCGGGAACAGCAGGTGGAGGTTGGCCATGAACTGGGGACGGGATATTTCGCGGTTGGTCTCGCGCCGAGAGGAGAACTGAAAGACGAACATCAGCAGACCGTAAAGCAGCAGCGCGGTCAGCTTGTGGCGGCGCTTCCTGGGGTCTCTCGGGTCGGGAATTTGTTCCAGTTGCTCGAGCAAGGCGGGTAGCTCTTTGCGCAGGAGACGCGTCTTTTTGCTCACGGCGTCCTCGCGGGCCTCCCTTTCCTCGCCGACGGTCGCGAAGGCTGAGCATCGGTTGGGCAGAGAAGTGGGGGAGTGGAGGACTTGTCCACTCGCGCGCCGTTTCGCGTTCAGTGCCTTTTCCTGCCGTTTCTTCTCTGAGCGCAGCTCCTTGAGGGCAGCGCGTGTCGGGCGACGGCAGGGTTTGCTCATGGCCGGGAGCTCCCAGGGGCGGCACACAGCCGGTCGCGACAATCGGCGCTCAGCGGTTTGAGCCACACCTGGCGGGGCGTGCTGCGATACGACTGGCCGGGGCGGGCCAGCCCGCGCCCGCTGGTTGCCCCGAGCAACTGCCAACCGGCCGCGCGGTAACAGGTGCCGGTATAGTGACGAGGATCGACGAAAGTCTCCAGCAACAGGGGCTCGAAGCCCCAGTGATCGAGCCAGTCCGCGCGTGCGCGGCGCGCGAGTTGTCCGAGCACATGACTGGCCAGATGCGGCACCCGGACGTGGGGAAAGATCAGGAAGCGGCTGTTGTTCACCACCCGCGCCAGGTTCTCGCGGCGGGCCTGGGCCGTCCAGCCGATCCAGCGGTCGCGCACGGCGACCGCGCGGGCAGCGCCGGCCAGCAGGACGCTGCCGAGCCGCCGGTCGCCCGCCGTGATGAAGTAGCGCAGGCGGTAGCCGAAGGCCCCCTGGAAACCCAGTGGGTGCCAGCGCGCCACCAGCGCATCCCACTGCGCCACCAACGCCGCGTCGCGAACGACTTCCAGGCAGACCGGTGCGAGTGCCGACAGGGCGCAGTGCACGGGAAGCTCCCCGGTGACCGTATCTACGGGTGCCGCGGGCGGCGCGCAACGGCGTGCTGACGACGGCCTTATCGCCGGCAGTGTCAGCAGCCCGGCCGCCTGCAAACGCTCCAGAAACTCCAGGCAGGCGCTGATCTTCGCCGTCCCTGTCAGAGTGGTCCACCCCAGGTGCTCGCAGACCGTCGCCGCCAACTCCTTGCGCGCCAATCCCGGCAGCCACGCCACCGTCCCGCACACCTCGGCGATCTCCGCGGCGCTGAATACGCGACCGCAGTGCACCCACTCCCCTTCGCTCGTTGCAACCACCACGATACCTCCGGCTGAAACGTGGACCAATGACCCTCCACCTATCCTGCCAGAAGTCCCCCCGGCTGTCTAGCTCCCTTGTGCGAAACCTTTTTTGCCTGCCCACCGCAACGCCTTGCCAGTACTGGGCTGGCGCAGTCATGCTTCAGCGCTGCCTGCCGGGCGACACACCGCGATCATGGTGGAATCGACCGCCATCGCTCGACTCGCGGTTTACTCGTCGTCGTCTTCGCAATGGCCGTCGTGCGTGTGGCCGTGGCTGATTTCTTCGGCGGTGGCCGGGCGAACGGCGGTGACGGTACAAGTAAACACCAGCGCCATGCCGGCCAGCGGGTGATTGCCGTCGAGGACCACTTTGTCGTCGGCCATTTCGGTTACCCGGTAGATCAAGACGTCCTCGTCGTCATCTTCGTCATCGTCGTCGGCACCCTCCGGAACGCCTTCGAACTGCATCCCGACCTCCAGTTCGTCAGGAAATTGACTGCGCGGTTCGACCTGCACCAGCGCCGCGTCGTATTCGCCGAAAGCGTCGTCGGGCTGCATCTTGACGATCACCGACTCGCCGATCTTCTTGCCCTGCACCGCTTCTTCGATCAATGGAAAGATGTCATCGTAACCGCCGTGCAGGTAAACCAACGGCTCCTGGCCGGCATCGACCAGCACGCCTTCAAAATCGGCGACGCTGTAATCAAGGGTAACAACGGTGTTCTTGGCAACTTGCATGTTCATGAATTGATTTCCTTCACCACGCGCAACATCTCCAGCGCGTGGCCTTTGGCGGTCACTCCGTAAAGTACCAAACGGAGAACGCCCTGTTTATCGATGACGAAAGTCGAGCGCACGATGCCGTACTTCCTGGCACCGTTCACTTCTTTCGCCTGCCAAACACCGTACTGCTTGCATGCCGAGCCTTCTTCGTCCGCGAGAAGAGAAACCGAAATTCCATGCTTGTCCCTGAATTCAGCGTGGCTGATACAGTCGTCACGGCTAATGCCGATGATCGTGCAATCATGGCGAGCGAACTCCTCGTCGTGATCCGAGAAATCGGTGGCCTGCAAGGTGCAGCACGGTGCGCCATCTCTGGGGTAGAAGAAGAGAATGACATTGTTTTTTCCCTTGAACTGCGCAAGATCGATAAGTTCCATATCCGCATCGGGTAGGACGAACATCGGTGCTGCTTGTCCTGCTTTCAGCATGGGGACCCCTCAAAGAGTCGTCGCGCACGAACGGGAGCGAACGCGTGACGCCGATTTTACCAAGCTTCCGGCAACTGACCACAAGAAAGAGAGTTGCCGAGCACGCTACAATGCACATGCCAGGACGCGCTCGATCGCCTTCGGGCTCGTCCCGGACGCAGCTGGCGCTGGGCGCCGAAGGATACTCGCCATCGTCAAAAACAGAATTCCCGGAGACCGCCATGACTAGCTTCCGACCACTCTTGCACGCCGCGCCATTGCTGGCCGTGCTGCTGGCCGCGCCAGCGCTGGCCGAACAGGCCGGCAACGCGACGACCATCGACCTCGCCGCCGCGGCCGCTCGGCCGGCAGCCAACGATCTGGCGCGGGCAACGGTCTTTGCCGAGGCCAGCGGCACGACGCCCGGCGAACTGGCCAAACGCGTCAATGAACTGATCGCCGAAGGACTGAAGACGGCCAGTGCCTACCGGGCGGTCAAGGCGCAGAGCGGTGCCAGCCACAGCTATCCGGTCTACGCCAAGGGCGGCAAGATCGAGGGCTGGCGAATGCGCTCGGACCTCGACCTGGAGTCCACGGATACGGCCGCGCTCTCCGACTTGCTGGGCAAGCTGCAGGCGTCGATGGGCGTCGCCAGCCTGACGATGCTACCGGCACCCGAAACCCGCAGCAAAGCCGAGAGTGAGGCGATCGTCGACGCTATTGCCGCTTTCAAGGCGCGCGCCAAGGTGATCGCCGAGGCGATGGGCAAGCCTTACCGCATCAAACACCTGACGATTGACAGTGGTGGCCGAGCGCCGGCCAGGCCGATGATGCGCGCGGCGGCAATGGCCTCGGCCGAGGCCGCACCAATGCCGATCGAGGCCGGCGATAGTCAGGTCACAGTCGGCGTCTCGGGCCAGATCGAACTACTGGAGTAGACCGACGGCCGGCGCCACTCGGCGAGCGCGTCACAAAGAAGTTGCGCGCCGCGACTCGCTCGATCCCGAGCGGCCCTGGATATTCGAGCAGAGCGCTAACTCCGCGAACGCTTGTCGATTGGTTTGCCAGGTTTCCGGGGCGATTTCCGGGCATGAGGGAGCCCTCTGTATTCCTGCGAACTGGAACTTGCGTCCAGACGACGGCGCGTCCGCGGACGGGCCACCTCCGGTCTCAATGAGCTTCGCTTTCGCTTTGTCGGAGAATATTACATTGCGGTAGCGTGCAACAATTACGCTGCAACTCTTTGAATATCTTATGCAAACACTCGTCGACCAAATGCGATTGGGGAAGTGATCCCAGATCGATCCCGATAAGCTGCCCACCACCCTGTCGATATTTTTTACACGTTCTCCGCTCAACACGTAAGTATTCGGTGAACCCGTAGCCCCCGCTTTTTTGGTCGGCGTGGTTCAGTCAGCGATTGGCGGGTAGACCGGAAATCTGGACTGGACACAGCAGCGGAAATCCGGCACCATGCGGCGCATGGACACGGGTGCGGACATCATTGGCGGAGGATCGGCGGCAAGTCACCGCCAAGTGGCGCCGTTCGCCGAGGTGTTGGTGACGCTAACCAAGGAGCAGGAAATCAAGCTCCGTTGGGAGGCCAGCTTCTGGCGGAGCCAACATCGACAAGCGCTGGTTCGGTTGGCGCAATCGGAGGCAGCTCATCGGGTGGAAATGGCGCAAGCGGCGGCGCGCGAGGCGGCCTTGCGCAGCGAACTGGAGCAGGCCAAGGGCAAGATCCGCGATCTGCAAAAACGCCTGTTTGGTCGCAAGTCAGAACGCTCTTCGGGAGCCGAGAAGAACCCGGCGGCGGACCAAAAATCGTCGCGAGCTCGAGGTCAGCAACCGGGAGCAGCGGGTCACGGGCGGAACCCGGAAAGTCACTTGCCGACGCAGATCGAGGTCATCGACATCGACTGCCCGCATTGCCCGGACTGTGGTCTGGGCTACGTCGACTTTCCCGGCACGGAAGACAGTGAAGTCCTCGAGATCGAGGTCAAGGCCTACCGCCGGAAGATCTGCCGGCGGCGCTACCGGCGGACCTGTCAGTGTTCGGGCGCGCGGGGTATTCTGACCGCGCCACCGCCGGCACGATTGATCCCGCGTGGAAAGTACGGCGTGTCGATCTGGGTGCACCTGCTGCTGTCGAAGTTCTTGTACGGCCAGCCGACGCATCGGCTTCTGCGAGACTTGTCCGACCACGGACTGACGCTCTCGGCAGGAACGGTGGCCGGCGGACTGCGTGCCTTGGCACCGCTGTTCGAGCCGCTTGAAGAAGCACTGCTTGGCCAACTACGCAGCGAGAAACAGTGGCACGCAGACGAGACCCGCTGGCGGGTCTTTGCCGAGACCGAAGGGAAGGTCGGACATCGCTGGTATTTCTGGGTGTTCCACGGCCCATCGGTCATCCACTTCGTGCTCGACCCGAGCCGCTCGGCGGCGGTGCCGATCCGGGAGCTCTCCGGTAGCGCCGGAGGAGTCATCATCTGTGATCGCTATTCGGCCTACAAGAAGCTCGCGCGAGTCCTTGACCACTTCATTCTGGCTTTCTGCTGGGCACATCAGCGGCGTGATTTCCTGGAACTGGCCAACGCCCATCCGGAGCTCGCGGACTGGGCACTGGCCTGGGTCGAGCAGATCGCTCAGCTCTACCACTTGAATGGACGGCGCCTGGAAGTCCGTAGCGACCCAGTACAGTGGGCCGAACGCGACCGCGCCTTGCGGCAGGCGATCACGCAAATGGCCAGTCAACGGGAAAGCGAACTGGCGAACCCGGCGCTCAAAATGCCGGCGAGCAAGGTGCTGCGAAGCATGCGCAAACATTGGTCCGGCCTGACCGTCTTTGTCGACCGCCCCGAGGTGGCGATGGACAATAATGCCGCCGAGCGCGCACAGCGCACGCCGGTGGTCGCACGCAAGAACTTCTATGGGTCGGGCAGTCTCTGGTCCGGCGCACTCGCCGCGACGATGTTCAGCTTGCTGCTGACGCTGCGCTTGTGGGGAATCAACCCGCGCACCTGGCTGACGGCGTATCTGGAGGCCTGCGCCGCCAACGGCAACCTGCCGCCGACGGACTTGAGTGCCTTTCTGCCCTGGGCGATGGCGACCGATCGACTGGCTCAGATGCGTGGCATCCCGGTCGATCAGAGCCGTCCCATCGATAGCTCGTGAAGCCTTATTGCGGGCGTCACTTTACCGACGACGAACTGCAGGCCCTCTGCCGCCTGATCGAAGCCCATCCTGGCAGCAGCCGCGCGCAACTGTCGCGCCAGGTGTGTGAGCTCTTCGACTGGCGTAAGCCCAATGGCGAGCTGAAGGATATGACCTGCCGGGTGGCCATGCTGCGTATGCAGGCCGACGGCCTGCTCACCCTGCCGGCGGCACGACGGGCCGCTCCTCGCCAACCCGAGTATCTGCCTACTCACGCCACCGATCCACAACCGTTGCTCACTCAGCCGGTGCATGAACTGCCGCCGCTGCGTCTGCATCAGGTCGTCGGTTCGGCGAACTCGCGTCTGTGGAACGAGTACATCGCCCGCTACCACTATCTCGGCCACACGCCCATGGCGGGCAGTCAGAGCCGCTACTTCGTCTTCGCCGGCGAGACCCTGGTCGCCTTGCTCAGCTTCGGCGCCAGCGCCTGGAAACTCGCCGCGCGCGAGCAATTCATCGGTTGGCACGATGAGCAGCGACAAAGGAACCTGCAACTGGTGGTGAACAATGCCCGCTTTCTGATCCTGCCCTGGATCCAGTGCAAGGGCCTGGCCTCCAAGATCCTCTCGCTTATGCAGCGGCAACTGCCCAAGGACTGGCTGGCGCGCTACGGCTACCGCCCCGTACTGCTCGAAACCTTCGTCGAGACGCCCCGCCATCGCGGCACCTGCTACCAGGCCGCCAACTGGATCAAGGTCGGTCAAACCGCCGGGCGAGGCAAGAAATGCCCCACCAGCAAGTCCATCCTCCCGATCAAGGACATCTGGCTCTACCCCCTTCACAGAGCCTTCCGATCAGTCCTCTGCCGCTAACCCGCCTCGGCAATGGCGCTGGCGCGCTACGGGTTGGCCGAATACTTACCTCAACACTTGTCATGCCACAACTAAGGCTATGATTTCCTTGCACTTTCAATCTTAGGCACGAATCTTGTAACGCATTCTTGGCGAAACAAGTTGCTCAATGGAACGTACCGTCGCGCAGCGCGTTCCTGCTGTGCAGAATCGCACCAAACTCGCGCTCGTCGTTCGAGTATCCGCGCCATTCATGTTCCTGGCGGCGCCTGTGGGCTTCACATTTTATCCCGTTCGCTTCTTGCACGTTTAGCGCTGTCGACGCTTGAGCCGACTGTGCGTTACCAAACCCACCGCGCGTGTGGAAACAGGAGGGCCCCCTGTTGTCTGTGCATGACGTAGCTCACTCGCGCCCGATCAAAGGCGCGATCCTGTCGCTCAACACGCAAGTGTCCTCTTAGTCCGGAGAACGGCCATGAAATCGCTAATCGCACGAATGTCAAAGCAGAGGCTCGGTTTGCTGGTCCTGACCGTATGCGCCATCTGTTTCGCTGGCCCGGTGACTGCCGAGCTGGCTGTATCGGGATCGGATGCGGACAAGGCTGCATTTGAAAAGCTGCTGAAGGATCTGGTTGAAGGTGCCGCTGTCAAGATCGAAGGTGGCAAAGTCAAGGTGGAGGGGACTCCGAGCAACGAGTTCGGAAAGAACCTGAAGACCATCACCGACGACGCTTCCAACAAGGTAACAGTAAAGGTTGGGCGCAATCAGGACGGAGTAATCGTGGGCGCCTTCCACGGCGGAGGCGTGCAGGAAATCGACCTGGACGACATCGAGAAATTTCCAGGGCCAGGCAGCATGTTGCCCACGAAAGCAGCCCAGTTGAAACACGAACTGGATGAAGTTTACAACTCGGTCAAAGACGGAAAGATGAAGGCCACACCGGGCAAGACGGACCCGAGCCAGACAAAGTCTGACTTTCAAATCAATCATGAAGGTTCGGCAAAAACTGGCGAAGACGCCGTCAACAAGGAGGAAGCCGGCATCACCCGCAAGGGCGAATCAAAGGCTCTGCCCGAAAAAAATGGCGTCCTGAAGGTAAAGGAGGTATACGAGAAGGGAGACAAAACCATTGACGTGGAATGGGATGTGACCCGAGATGGAAAGAAGTTTCAGGTTGATAGCGTGAAAATGGAAGGGGCGCCTGCACCGAAGGGCGGTCGACTGGTAGTCGAGGAAGAACCGGGAATCCGTCTTTTCGACGACGCATTCGCACCCAAGGATTTCCTTTCGCTCGGAAAGCCAGGTTATTTGGAAATTGACCCGTTCGGCAAGGTCTACGTATCGGAGCAAGCGCTAAACAAAGTGCTTGTTTTTGATTCCACGATGGACGCGTCCGGCACTCTGAAGCTTAGCAAACAGTTTGAGATTTCCGATCCGGCCATGAACAACCCACAGGGCATCGCGGTCGCTGCGCTGCAAGAACGTCTTTTCGTCGGCAGCGGAGACAACATTCTGGCCTTTGACTTGGCAGGGTCGTTCCTGACCAGCTTCAGCGCGCCGGAGCTGCACTCCGTGCGGGGTCTGGAGGTGGACAGGGAAGGACTTCTATACGCATCGAGTTTTGATAACGATCTGATTCTCAAATTCGACCCTACTACAGGTGATGTGATTTCAATGTTCGGCAACTCGTTGCTGGACGGCCCAGAGGGTATCGCCATAGATCAACTGGGGAACCTTTGGGTTTCGAGTTTCCTAAATGATTCCATTCTGCAATTCGACCTGGGTGGAAACTACTTGGGGACCCTCGCCTCGGGTGGGATGCTGGATGGACCGAAGGGGCTCGGCTTGACTCCGCAGGGCTTTCTTGTGCCGGGCCTGCTTCCCGGAACGATCGGAAATATACCCGAGACCCTGCTGGTAAGTAGCTATAACAACGACCGCGTACTGGAATACGATTTGCAGAGCGGGTTGGTAGTCAATTCGGCATTTGCCAAGACGCCTGTTGGCGTCGGGCAGTTGACCTTGGAGCCAGTTCCGGAGCCGTCAACCCTGGCGCTGGTTGGAATTGCAGCGCTCGGGTTGATCGGCTTCCGTGGGAAGAGCGCCCGAACGCGCTTCAATTTTCGGCGAACTGCTGTCGTCTCCGCGGGGTAGTGAATCCGATCGTCTGGTCGTCCACGTTGCCATCAGCGACCGGCAGTCCGTTAACTTCAATAACCCGTGGTAAAACAAGCAGTTGCGTCACCAGCCGCCACCTTGGAGTAAGCCGGACTTTACTTGCTCATCCACTTGCGCAGCAGGCGCTTTTTCAGCGAGGCGCGTTCCTGCGGATTGCGTCCATTGTGGTTGGTGATGCGATCCGTCGTGGCGACCTGAAGCTTGATGGGCCAGAGTAGGAGGAGCGGCCAGCCATCATTCGTCGCCGTCCAGGCCTCCATAGCACAAGCTGTCCGGGTACTGCGCCGGCCGCTAGTGTTTGGCAGACGGTCGCGCTGGCGGCTTGCCGGCGGTGGTCGCTTTCTCGGTGGCTTTCTCGTTGGCCGGCGCTGCGATGGCGACTGCGGCGCGCGGCCGGTCGGGAATCTGGACGTAAACTTCGTCGCGCTTGATCATCCCCAACTCGAAGCGTGCCCGCTCCTCGATCGCGTCGTAACCCTGCTTGAGATCACGCGCTTCGGCATCAAGGCCGGCGTTACGCATTTCCAGCGCGCGGTTGACTTCCTTCTGCTCCTGTAGCTGCCGGTCCACGTCCCATACCCGCAGCCAGCCGCCCTTGCCGAGCCACAAGGGATGCTGCAGCAGAGCGACCACGACCAGTAGCGCGACAGCCAGCCAACGCACGGCAAAAGACTGCGCGCAGATCAGGACAGGTTGTAGAAGGCTTCACGACCGGGATAGCCAGCGGTGTCGCCGAGATCTTCCTCGATGCGCAGCAGCTGGTTGTACTTGGCGATGCGATCGGAGCGCGACAGCGAGCCGGTCTTGATCTGCAAGGCGTTCATGCCGACGGCGATATCGGCAATGGTGCTGTCTTCGGTTTCGCCGGAACGATGCGAAATAACCGCCGTGTAGGCCGCGCGCTTGGCCATTTCGATCGCCGCGAAGGTCTCGGTCAGAGTCCCGATCTGGTTGATCTTGATCAGGATCGAGTTGCCGATTCCCTGCTTGATTCCTTCCCTGAAAATCCGCGTATTGGTCACGAAGACGTCGTCGCCGACGATCTGGACGCCTTTGCCGAGGCGGCCGGTGAGCACTTTCCAGCCATCCCAGTCGTTTTCGGACATGCCGTCTTCGATTGAAACAATCGGGAAACGATCGGCCAGGTTGGCCAGATAATCGGTCAGTTCGTGCGCATTCAATTGCAGGTGCTCGCCAGCCAGATGATAGCGGCCGTCCCGGTACAGTTCCGAGGCCGCGCAGTCGAGGCCGATCAGTACGTCGTCACCCGGGCAATAACCAGCGTTTTCGATGGCATTGACGATCAGCTCGAGGGCTTCGGCGTGGCTGCCGAGATTTGGCGCAAAGCCACCCTCGTCGCCAACGGCAGTCGAAAATCCTTTCTTGTGCAGCAAGGCCTTCAGCGCATGAAACACCTCGGCACCACAGCGCAAGGCTTCGCGGAACGAGTTCTGACTGACCGGCAGAATCATGAACTCCTGGAAATCGAGGCTGTTGTTGGCGTGTTCGCCACCGTTGATGATGTTCATCATCGGCACCGGCATCTGCATCGGCCCGGAACCACCAAAATAGCGATAGAGCGGTAAACCCGACTCCTCGGCAGCCGCTTTGGCGACGGCCATCGACACCGCCAGCATGGCGTTGGCACCGAGCCGCGCCTTGTTGTCGGTGCCATCGAGATGGATCAGCGTTTGATCGATGAACGCCTGCTCCTGCGCGTCGAGGCCGATGATCGCTTCCGAAATCTCGGTATTGACGTTTTCGACCGCTTGCAGAACGCCCTTGCCCAAATAACGTGCGGCGTCGCCATCACGCAGTTCGATCGCTTCCCGCGACCCGGTCGACGCGCCGGAAGGTACCGCCGCACGGCCCATGACGCCCGATTCGAGGAGAACGTCGCATTCGACGGTAGGGTTGCCGCGCGAGTCGAGAACCTCGCGGGCGACAACATCAACGACTGAGCTCATGATCTTTCCCTTGTCTTCAAAGTAGCTAGATTGGTAATCCCTCGACGACCAGGATGTTCATTTCTGCCGCATTTTTGTTTGCGGCTCGCGCAGCCTGGTACTCGGGGGAATAATAAAACTTCTTGGCGTGTTCGAGCGAATCGAACTCGACGATCGCCAGATATTCCGGCTTCGACCAGCGCCCTTCGAGGACCTCGCTACGACCACCGCGAGCGCAATAGCGGCCACCGTACTGCGCGATCGCCGCCTGCGCCAGGTGCTCGAAGCTTTCGCCGACCGGAAGAGCGCTGACTATCGCTTCAGCCAGCAGGTAAGCGGGGCTCACCTCAACTCCTCGAAACGACCGGCCTTGACCGTACGATCGAGCGCCACCAGCGTCGTCAGCAGACTATCCATGCGCGCCAGCGGCCAACTGTTCGGGCCGTCGGACAGCGCTTTTTCCGGACACGGGTGCGTTTCCATGAAAATACCGGCGATGCCGACGGCGACGGCCGCCCGCGCCAGTACCGGGACGAACTCGCGCTGGCCGCCCGAAACGGTTCCCTGCCCTCCCGGCAACTGCACCGAATGCGTGGCATCGAAAACCACCGGGCACGCCGTTTCGCGCATGATCGCCAGAGCGCGCATGTCGGAAACCAGGTTGTTGTAGCCAAAGGAAACGCCGCGTTCGCAAACCATGATCGTATCGGCGCCGGCGGCCGCATCCCTGGCCTTGTCGACGACATTGCGCATGTCGGCGGGTGCCAGAAACTGACCTTTCTTGATATTCACCGGCTTGCCGGTCGCCGCCACCGCCTGAATGAAATCGGTCTGACGACAGAGGAAGGCCGGCGTCTGCAGCACGTCGACGACGCTGGCGACGGCGGCAATGTCCTGCTCACGATGGACGTCGGTAAGCACCGGAACGCCGATCTGGCGACGCACTTCCGAGAGGATTTGCAGGCCGGCGTCGACCCCTGGCCCACGCGCAGAGCGCCCTGAGCTGCGGTTGGCCTTGTCATACGACGCCTTGAAGATGTACGGCAAGCCAAGGCGCGAACAGATTTCGTGCAGCTGCCCGGCGACGTCAATGCACAGCGCCAGCGACTCGGCGGTGCACGGGCCGGCAATCAGGAACAGCGGCTGTTCGAGGCCGGCCTCGAAGTGGCAGAGCTTCACGTCCGCGCCTGGTACGCCGCAGCGGCGACGACAAAGGACGAGAACAGCGGGTGGCCCTTGCGCGGCGACGAGGTGAATTCGGGATGGAACTGGCAACCGAGGAACCACGGGTGCGCGTTCGGCCCTTCGGTCGGCAACTCGATGACTTCGCACAGCTCGGTAACCGGCGCCCGACCCGAGACCACCAGGCCGCACTCCTCGAGTTTGCCGAGCAGCGTGTTGTTCACCTCGTAGCGATGACGATGGCGCTCGATGATCTCGGCGTGCCCGTAGACCAGACGCGCCAGCGAGTGTTCGCTGAGCTTGCAGAGCTGACCACCGAGACGCATGCTACCGCCGAGGTCGGAGTTCTCGTCGCGCGTTTCGCGCCGACCCGAAGCGTCCTGCCACTCGGTGATCAAGGCCACCACCGGATAGGGAGAATCCTTCTCGAACTCGGTGCTGTGCGCGCCGGCCATGCCGGCAATGTGGCGCGCAAACTCGACGACCGCGAGCTGCATTCCCAGGCAGATGCCAAGAAAGGGAATGCCGTGTTCGCGGGCATGGCGAATGGCGGCGATCTTGCCCTCGGTACCACGTCGCCCGAAGCCGCCCGGAACGAGGATCGCGTCCATGCCCTGCAAGGCGTCGCAACCGTGGCTCTCGATTTCCTCGGAGTCGACGTAGCTGATATCGACTTTGCTGCGGGTGGCGATGCCGGCATGCACCATGGCTTCGGTCAACGACTTGTACGATTCCGTGAGGTCAACGTACTTGCCGACGAAGGCCACTTTGACCACCCGCTCGGGGTGTTCGAGCGCGTGCACGATCGTCTTCCATACCGTCAGATCGGCCGCTTTGGCGAGAATGCCGAGCTTGTGGCAGACGATCTCGTCAAGCATCTGGTCGTGCAGCATCGCCGGGATCTTGTAGATCGAGTCGGCGTCACGCGCCTCGATGACCGCCTCGCGCTGGACATTGCAGAACAGCGCCATTTTCCGTTTGTCATCTTCGGGAATCGCTCGATCGGTGCGGCACAGCAGGATATCGGGCTGAATCCCGATCTCGCGCAACTCTTTGACCGAGTGCTGCGTCGGCTTGGTTTTCAACTCGCCAGCGGTCGCGATGTAGGGCACCAGCGTCAGGTGCATGTAGCAGGCGTTGTTACGCCCTTCCTGCAGACCCATCTGACGGATCGCCTCGAGAAAGGGTAGTGACTCGATGTCACCGACCGTGCCGCCGACCTCGATGATCGCCAACTCGGCGCCTTCGGCACCACGCCGGATGTGCGCCTTGATCTCGTCGGTGATGTGCGGAATCACTTGTACCGTCTTGCCGAGGTACTCGCCGCGCCGCTCCTTCTTGATCACCGACTCATAGATCTGGCCGGTGGTAAAGTTGTTGCGCCGCTCCATGGTGGCGTTGGTGAAGCGTTCGTAGTGCCCGAGGTCGAGGTCGGTCTCGGCACCATCCTCGGTAACGAAGACCTCGCCGTGCTGGAACGGGCTCATCGTTCCGGGATCGACGTTGATGTACGGATCGAGCTTGAGATTGGTGACTCTGATGCCGCGTGACTCGAGGATTGCTCCCAGAGACGCGGCGGCAATGCCCTTACCGAGCGATGACACCACGCCGCCGGTGACGAATACGTATTTGATCATGGGGAGGGCTGCGCCGGGAAAGCCAGATTGTAGCGGAAATCACCGCCGCTCTCAAACCTCGGTGGCATGGCTACCAGGGTGGATTTGTCCTCTCAGGCAACGCACGGGCAATCAAGCAGTTAGTTCTTCCCCCTGGACATCTGCGCCGGAAGTCCGTATAAATGGCGCATGGAAAGCGTTCTTGGTGCATTGCGTGTTCGCTTGGTGGGCAAGAGCGAAGAGGCTCGCTATCGGGAGTTGATGGCAGAGCATCACTACTTGGGCGACCTGGCGAAGATCGGGCACACGCTTTGGTACGTGGCCACCTACGGCGAAAAGTGGACGGCCCTGCTGAGTTTCTCTGCGGCGGCCTGGAAATGCGGCGTTCGTGACCGCTGGATCGGCTGGGACTATCGGCATCAGTACGATCGCTTGGGCCTGGTCGCCAACAACAGTCGCTTTCTGATCCTTCCCGATTGGCATTACCCCAATCTCGGCTCCAAGGTGCTCTCGCTGTGCGAGCGACGGGTCGCCGAGGATTGGCAGGCGCATTTCGGGAAGCCGCTGTTACTGCTGGAGACCTTTGTGGACCCCTCGCGCTTCCAGGGGACCGTCTATCGCGCCGCGAACTGGACGCCTCTGGGGCTGACGCAAGGCTTTCGCCGCACCCGAGAAGGCTACAGCGCCCACCCGACGTCGCCCAAAGTTGTCTTTGTTCGCCCCTTGCAGGCGGACGCTCGCGGCCAACTTTCCCGCTCGATACTCAACCCCCGCTATCGCACAGGAGCGCCCAGGATGATGCTCACCGCCGAACAGATGCGCACGCTTCCCGATTTCTTTGCCGGCATCGCCTACCCGCGGCGCGCGCAAGGAAGGCGTCACCCCCTTCCTGCCGTTCTGGCCATCGCCACGGCGGCGGTCTTGTGCGGAATGCGGGGCTACAAAGCCATCGCCGGGTGGGCCAAAGACCTCACACCGAAAGCACGCGAGCGTTTCCGCTGTCGTCGCGAGAAGGGCGTTTACCGCGTACCCAGCGAGTTCATCATTCGTGACGTCCTGATCCGTGTCGATCCCATGGCGCTCGATCAAGCGTGTCAGCAGTGGAACAAGGCCTATGCTCAAGACGACCCCAGTCTGGCGGTCGACGGCAAGACCATGCGCAATGCCCATGACGAGCACGGTCAGCAAGCACACATCATGAGCGTGGTCGGGCATCAGACCGGCGTGTGTCACACCCAAAAAAAGTCGGCACCTTGCCCGTAAATGGCGGGGACGAGCTCAAGCAGACCAATGAAATCGGGATGTTCATACCCCTGCTCGATGCGATCGATATTCAGGGCAAGGACATCACCGCCGACGCGCTACTGACACAGCGCAAGCTGGCGACCTACCTGGTGGAGCGCAAGGCGCACTATCACTTCACGGTCAAAGGCAATCAGCCAACACTGCAAGCCGATATCGCGCTCCTCTTCCAGGATCGGAAGGGGGCAGACTTCGTGGCGGTTTCGCCACCTGACCATGGTCGGATCGAGACTCGGCGTATTTGGTGCAGCAATGCCCTCAACGCCTATCTCGACTTCCCGTATGTCGGCCAGGTGTTCTTGATCGAGCGCGAAGTGCTGCACAAGAAGAGCGGCAAGCGGACGCACGAAATCGCTCTCGGGATCACCAGTCGCCCTCCAGAACAGGCCAGCCCACAGCAAATCCTCGCCATCAATCGCGGCCATTGGTCGATAGAGAACCGCTGTCACTACGTCATCGACTGGAACTACGACGAGGACCGTAGCCGTATTCGGACTGGTTACGGACCCGAGAACATGTCACGCCTGCGCCGCTTTGCCGTCGGAATCCTGCACCACTTCTCCGACGGCAAAACCAGCATTTCCGAAAAAATGCGCCACCTCAACCGCAACATCCGATTGGTCTTCGACTACCTGCGCATGACCAAAAATTCTACAGGCCACGTATCACCTTGATCCCGGCACGAGAACAAATTTACCGTGGCATGGCTACCGTGTTCATGGGCCGCTTGCAGAGCCCGCTCAGCGAATGAATTCGCGGCTGATCTCCCGGAAAACCTCGGTCCCCGCCTGCCGCAACCATTCGAAGGCGACCATCTCGCGCGAAACGATATCGGCGCCATGGTGGCGCATGCGCTTCAGTGCCAGCTCCTTGTCGGCAATTCGCCGCGAGCCAAGCGCCTCCTCGACGACGAAGACCCGGCGGCCGGCGGCGAGCAGGTCGAGAACGGTCTGCAGGACGCAAACGTGTGCTTCAGTCCCGGCGACGACGAACTGCGCACGATCGCCTCCGGCGGCGCGGAACAGGGCGTCGTCGGCGACCGCCGAGAAATGCATCTTTTCAAGGACGCACTGATCCGGCAGCAGAACCCGCAGGGCTGGCGCCGTCGGCCCCAGTCCCCGCGGATATTGCTCGGTGCAGATCACCGGCACAGCCAGCCGCTGCGCCACTCGGGTCAACCACACGCTGGCTTCGAGGACTCGCGCAGCGTCGTGAATAGCGGGTTGAAGGCGCTCCTGCAAGTCAACCAGCAACAAGGTCGAACGGTCGGGGTGAATCAGCATCGCTTGCCCTCCAGGTGATTAATTCTTCCGGGCCAGAAACCGGCGTAGCGCCCAGCCCAGCACCAGCACGCCCAGCAGTGCGCCGCCCAGCATCCATGGCACGAAAGGACCCAGGCCAGCCGCGTCGGGATCATAAATGAAACCCAGCAAGTCAGCATCGGGCTTGATCGCGCCCTGCGCCCGGTAGACTTCCAGCGCCTGCTGCCAGCGGGCAAAGCGCATCGCTCCCGTTTCAACACCGGCGGGTCGCGCCAGATCGCGCATCTGCTGGGCGGCAAAGCGCAGTTGTTCGCGGCTGGCGCTCGGCCGGTGCTCCTTCGCCAGGATCAGATCGACCAGCTCTTCCGGATGATCAAGCGCATAGTCAAGCCCTTTGAGCGTCGCCGCGCGAAACGCCCGCACCATGCCTGGCTGCGACGCCAACAGGCGTTCGGAGGTGAATAGCACGCTACCGTAAAAGTCGATGGCCGTGCGGCGCGGCGCCACGAGCAGGTACTCGCCCCCAGCGACCAACTCCTGCACCGCCGCATCGCCGACGAACACCGCGACCGCGTCGACCTGGCCTTCAACGAGGGCGCGGCGCGCCTCAGCGGCGTCGGCGAATTGACGAAAACTGCCAGCCGAGACGCCGCTGGCCGCGAGGTAGGCGCGAACTTCGCTGTCGCTGCCAGCGCTACTGCCAACACGTTGGCCGGCAAGATCGCCGGCGGCAAGAGTCCCCGCCTGCCGAGTGGCAAGCACGACCACCCCCGAGTGCTGCAGTAGCGCGGCCAGGGCGATCACCGGCCGGCCGTTGGCACGTTCAACGAGGAGGGACGAATCGAAGGTTCCGAAATCGGCGTTCCCGTCACTGACCTCCTTGGCGACGTCGACGCCAGCAGACCACTCGCGCAGAAAGACCTCGAGGCCAGCCTGCTGGTAGTAGCCTTTGGTCAGCGCCGCCAGGAAAGCCGCGGACTCGAAGCGAGGCTGGCGCGACAGTTGCACGGTGAGCGCGCGCCGCTGGTCGGGACGATCGGTCGACTCCTGCGCGGCGATAACGGCAAGGCCGTCAAACCGGCTACAGACCACGAGCAGCACGACCAACAAAACGAGTGAGCGCAGCGTGAAGCGTACGCGCACGGCGATCGGACGGTGGCAAAAGAACGTGGTCATCGACAGCGATGGTAATATGCGCGACGCTGGCCGCCAAGCCGAAGCTCGAACTTGCGGACTCTGAAGCTCACCAACGGTGATGATCTTGATCATCATGAGGGTGCTCGACGATTCATCACCGTTGGGGTCGACAGGCAGGCATCGGCGCCGTCAAACTGGAACCCGGGAGACAATGAACAGCAATTTCATCGTGGCAGGAGAATTTCTCGGATGAAAACAGCCGCACCTCGCACGGCGCTGGCCGCCTTCGCCGTGTTGTCGCTGGCCCTGAGCGCGTGCAGTGAACAGTCTGGCGACCATGCCGCCCCGGCAATAGCCGCGGTGGTGGCTGAAACGCCACCAGCAGCCGTACCGCTGATGATCGCCACCAGCAGCGGCGACCTGGCAAAAATAAGGGCTCTGCTCGACGCCGGCGACGACGTCAACCTCAGCGACGCGCTCGGCAGAACGCCGCTGCATATAGCCGCTTTCTACGGCCACCCGAAAACAACGGCGCTGCTGATCGCCCGCGGCGCCAAGCTCGAAGCCAGAGACCGCATTGGCATGACCCCCTTGCATGCGGCCGTACTATCAGGCGGCAGGCGGGAGGTAGAAGTGCTGATCGAGAGGAACGCCGACGTGCACGCGCGTACCGATGCCGGACAAACGCCGCTTCACCTTTCCGGCGCGACCGGTCAACCCAAGCTCTCGCAATACCTCATCGCCCAGGGCGCCGATCCGCAGAGCAAAGACCACGACGGCAAGACGCCGCTGTTCTATGCCTCGAGAAACGGCCATCCCATCACTACCGGCGTCCTGCAGCAGTACAGCAAAAAGGATTGACGGAGCGCTCGGCGACCCCGCCGGCGGGTCGAATTTCGAAGCGCACCAGGAACTCCGGAGCGCAGCTCGGCTGACTCCGACGGCGCTCGCGCGACACCGCGTCGCCAGCAACTCTCAGCCCTTCTTCAGCGCCTCGTCGCGCAGTTCGCGACGCAAGATCTTGCCGACGTTGGTCTTTGGTAACTCCGCACGAAACTCGACCTGACCAGGCACCTTGTAGCCGGTCAGATGCTCACGACAATGGGCAATCAGCGCCTCGGCGGTGAGCGCCTGGTCCTTCTTGACGACGAAGATCTTGACCGCCTCGCCCGATTTTTCACTTGGCACGCCGACTGCCGCCACCTCGATGACGCCCGGATGTTGAGCGACAACGTCCTCGACTTCGTTCGGATAGACGTTGAAACCCGAGACCAGAATCATGTCCTTCTTGCGATCGACGATGCGCACGAAGCCCTTTTCGTCCATTACCGCGATGTCGCCGGTCAGCAGGAAACCGTCCGGCATGATCACCTTGGCGGTCTCTTCGGGACGATGGTAATAACCCTTCATGACCTGCGGGCCACGCACGCAAAGCTCACCGCGTTCGCCCAAAGGAAGGTCGGCGCCGGCATCGCTGCGAATGGCGACTTCGGTAGACGATACGGGCAAGCCTATCGAACCGTTGTACTCGGGAATGTCGAGCGGATTGATGGTTGCTGCCGGCGAGGTTTCGGTCAGGCCATACGCTTCGATCAGCGGCTTGCCAGTGACCTCTTTCCATCTTTCCGCGACCGCTTTCTGCACGGCCATCCCGCCACCCAGAGTGACCTTCAGCTTGGCAAAGTCGAGCGCGCAGAAAGCGTCGTTGTTGAGCATCGCATTGAACAGGGTGTTGACGCCGGTAATCACCGTAAACGGATACCTGGCCAACTCGGCGACAAACGCCGGGATGTCGCGTGGATTGGTGATCAGCAAATTGCTCGCACCGACCTTGAAAAAGGTGAAGCAGTTCGCCGTCAACGCAAAGATGTGGTACAGCGGCAATGCCGTGACCACCAGGTGCTGCTCTTTCCCCAGCGCCGGCCTGATCCAGGCATGCGCCTGCGCCAGATTTGCCAGGATATTGCGATGGGTCAGCATTGCTCCCTTTGAAACGCCGGTCGTCCCTCCCGTATATTGCAGGAACGCCAGATCTTCCTGCGCGACCGCCACCGCTTTCAGCTCGCTGGCAGCTCCCTTGGCCAGTGCGGCACGGAAGTTAACTGCGCGCGGCAGGGTCCACGCCGGGATCATTTTCTTGACGTACTTGACGACGAAGTTGACGACCGCGCCCTTCGGAAAGCCGAGCATATCGCCAAGTCGCGCCAGCACAATGTGCTTGACCGGCGTCCTGGCCAGCACCTGCTCCAAAGTGACTGCAAAATTCTCAAGGATGACGATCGCTTCGGCCCCCGAATCCTTGAGTTGATGCTCCAACTCACGCGGCGTGTAGAGCGGGTTGACGTTCACCACCACGTAGCCGGCACGCAAGGCGCCAAAGATACAAATCGGGTACTGCAGCACGTTCGGCATCATCACCGCCACGCGCGCTCCCTTCGGCAGCTTGAGGACCGACTGCAGGTAAGCCGCGAAATCCCGCGACAACTTCTCGAGTTCCCCGTAGGTCAGCTGCACGCCCATGTTGATATAGGCCACGCGATCGCGATACTGCGCAACACTCTTTTCGAAGAGCTCGCCCAGCGACTGATAGTCGCTCAAATCAATCTCGGCGGGCACACCCTCCTGGTAGCTCTTGAGCCATATCTTGTCCACCTGTTCTCCTCCTGAGTCACGCTGCCGGTAGTCTTGAAGCGTCGATGCCGATACCGCGTCGCGGCAAACTCGTGGGTCTCGGTCAAGTAAATTCCGCGCATCTGTTGCTAGCGGTCTAATTCTAATGGAGTTTTGCGTTTCTTTCGCGCCTCGTTTAGGTTTCCGGCACGGTCGCCCACACGAAACAAGCGCGCCCGACAAGCACCTCTCCGGCGGCGGCAGGCTGGCGAGACGGCAGCGGGCGCCGCTGCAAGATGCTCGCACCAAGAACCGTGTCCGGCCACAAGCCGTGCGCCGAGTCAAGCAGCGGCGACCCATCCCGGCGCAGGATAGCGTGCGCCCAGACGACGGCCCGGCGACCGCATCCGGCAACTCACGGCAAGGAAGCGTAGCAGTCGCCGCCAGCCAGGCGACGGCCGGCTGGCGCGATCAGTTCCGGTAGCCCGCCTCGGCAGCAGCGAGCGCCTTGCTCAGCGTTGCAGGTACTTGAGCTTGTCCGGCTGGTTGTTCCACTCGTCGGCATCGACCGGTGGCTCCTTGCGTTCGGCGAGCACCGGCCAGACCTTGGCCAACTCGGCATTGAGCGCAATGAAGGCGCGCTGCGTGTCTGGCACGTCGTCCTCGGCGAAAATCGCTTCTGCCGGACACTCGGGAACGCACAGCGTGCAATCGATGCACTCGTCCGGGTCGATGACCAGGCAATTCGGTCCTTCGTGGAAGCAATCAACGGGACAAACGTCAACACAGTCCGTAAATTTGCACTTGATGCAGTTCTCAGTAACAACGTAGGTCATTGTCGGGATTCTGGGGAATGGAACGTCCAGCACTATAGCGTACTTGCCGGCGCCGAAACAGGCTGTGGCTTCCCTTCGCTGGCGTTTTTCGCTAGCATTGCAAGGCTGGCCGGGCGCACAGCTCGTCTCCCCTGGCCACGCCACCCGCTTCCGTCACAATCCCACCCGCTTCCCCCGCAAGAGGCCTCTTAATGAGCGAACACATCCAACACGTTACGGACACCAGCTTCGGCGCCGATGTACTGCAATCGGAGCAACCCGTTCTGGTTGACTACTGGGCCGAATGGTGCGGCCCATGCAAAATGATTGCGCCGCTTCTTGACGACATCGCCAATGACTACGCCGGCCGTCTGAAAGTCGTAAAGCTGAACATTGATGACAATCAGAAGACGCCGGCCAGCTATGGCATCCGCGGCATTCCGACGCTGATGATCTTCAAGAACGGTCAGGTGCACGCCACCAAAGTCGGCGCCCTGTCCAAACTGCAGCTAACAACGTTCATTGACAACAACCTCTGAAGCCGATACGCTAACCCTGAAGGTTGGTTGGCCGCGGCTAAAGCCTGCGGCCCATCGTAGATCAAGAGCCACCGCACAACCTTCAGGCTCCCTCTCCCTTTAGCAGCTCCCGCCCGGCTCCGCCGCAGCCTACCCCAGCACGCGCCTCGTTCGCGGCAGCGCACGGCGCGCATCCTTCTTCCTGTCGGCGCGTCCATTCTTCCCTCCTCGGCTTTCCCTTTTCCGTCTCCAATACATGCACTTATCCGAACTCAAAGCACTTCACGTCAGCCAGCTTCTTGACATGGCGATTACCGACAATGTCGAAGGCGCGAACCGCCTGCGCAAGCACGAGCTGATTTTCGCACTACTCAAGAATCAGGCCCGGAAAGGCGAAAGCATCTTCGGCGACGGTACGCTCGAAACGCTGTCGGACGGCTTCGGCTTCTTGCGCTCGCCGGATACCTCGTATCTTGCCAGTACCGACGACATCTACGTCAGCCCAAGCCAGATCAGACGCTTCAACCTGCACACCGGCGACACCATTGAGGGCGAGATCCGGACGCCGAAAGATGGCGAACGCTACTTTGCTCTGGTCAAGGTCGACAAGATCAACGGCGAAGCGCCGGAGGCGTCGAAAAACAAGATTCTCTTCGAGAACCTGACGCCGCTGCACCCCGCCGAGCACATGAAGCTCGAACGCGACATCCGCGGCGAGGAGAACATCACCAGCCGGATCATCGACATCATCGCGCCAATCGGCAAAGGTCAACGCGGCCTGCTGGTCGCCAGCCCGAAAAGCGGCAAGACGGTCATGATGCAGCACATCGCACATGCGATCACGACCAACCACCCCGACGTAACGGTAATCGTGCTGCTGATCGACGAACGTCCCGAGGAAGTCACCGAAATGACGCGCTCGGTCCGCGGCGAAGTTGTCGCCTCGACTTTTGACGAGCCAGCGACGCGCCACGTGCAGGTCGCAGAGATGGTCATCGAGAAGGCCAAGCGACTGATCGAGCACAAGCGCGACGTGGTCATCCTGCTCGACTCGATCACCCGCCTGGCGCGCGCTTACAACACCGTACAGCCGGCATCGGGCAAGGTGCTGACGGGTGGCGTAGACGCCAACGCGCTACAAAAACCCAAACGCTTCTTTGGTGCGGCACGAAATATCGAGGAAGGCGGTTCGCTGACCATCATCGCCACGGCGCTGATCGACACCGGCAGCCGCATGGACGACGTGATCTACGAAGAGTTCAAGGGCACCGGCAACATGGAAATCCACCTTGATCGCCGCATGGCCGAAAAGCGCGTTTATCCGGCAATCAACGTCAATCGCTCGGGTACCCGCCGTGAAGAACTCCTCCTCAAGCCAGACGTTCTGCAGAAAATGTGGGTGCTGCGCAAACTGCTGTACAACATGGACGATCTCGAGGCGATGGAGTTTCTGCTCGACAAGATCAAGGCGACCAAGAACAACGCCGAGTTCTTCGACTCGATGCGCCGCTGAACCAGCGCTGAAGCATGACTGCGCCAGCCCAGTACTGGCAAGGCGTTGCGGTGGGCAGGCAAAAAAGGTTTCGCACAAGGGAGCTAGACAGCCGGGGGGACTTCTGGCAGGATAGGTGGAGGGTCATTGGTCCACGTTTCAGCCGGAGGTATCGTGGTGGTTGCAACGAGCGAAGGGGAGTGGGTGCACTGCGGTCGCGTATTCAGCGCCGCGGAGATCGCCGAGGTGTGCGGGACGGTGGCGTGGCTGCCGGGATTGGCGCGCAAGGAGTTGGCGGCGACGGTCTGCGAGCACCTGGGGTGGACCACTCTGACAGGGACGGCGAAGATCAGCGCCTGCCTGGAGTTTCTGGAGCGTTTGCAGGCGGCCGGGCTGCTGACACTGCCGGCGATAAGGCCGTCGTCAGCACGCCGTTGCGCGCCGCCCGCGGCACCCGTAGATACGGTCACCGGGGAGCTTCCCGTGCACTGCGCCCTGTCGGCACTCGCACCGGTCTGCCTGGAAGTCGTTCGCGACGCGGCGTTGGTGGCGCAGTGGGATGCGCTGGTGGCGCGCTGGCACCCACTGGGTTTCCAGGGGGCCTTCGGCTACCGCCTGCGCTACTTCATCACGGCGGGCGACCGGCGGCTCGGCAGCGTCCTGCTGGCCGGCGCTGCCCGCGCGGTCGCCGTGCGCGACCGCTGGATCGGCTGGACGGCCCAGGCCCGCCGCGAGAACCTGGCGCGGGTGGTGAACAACAGCCGCTTCCTGATCTTTCCCCACGTCCGGGTGCCGCATCTGGCCAGTCATGTGCTCGGACAACTCGCGCGCCGCGCACGCGCGGACTGGCTCGATCACTGGGGCTTCGAGCCCCTGTTGCTGGAGACTTTCGTCGATCCTCGTCACTATACCGGCACCTGTTACCGCGCGGCCGGTTGGCAGTTGCTCGGGGCAACCAGCGGGCGCGGGCTGGCCCGCCCCGGCCAGTCGTATCGCAGCACGCCCCGCCAGGTGTGGCTCAAACCGCTGAGCGCCGATTGTCGCGACCGGCTGTGTGCCGCCCCTGGGAGCTCCCGGCCATGAGCAAACCCTGCCGTCGCCCGACACGCGCTGCCCTCAAGGAGCTGCGCTCAGAGAAGAAACGGCAGGAAAAGGCACTGAACGCGAAACGGCGCGCGAGTGGACAAGTCCTCCACTCCCCCACTTCTCTGCCCAACCGATGCTCAGCCTTCGCGACCGTCGGCGAGGAAAGGGAGGCCCGCGAGGACGCCGTGAGCAAAAAGACGCGTCTCCTGCGCAAAGAGCTACCCGCCTTGCTCGAGCAACTGGAACAAATTCCCGACCCGAGAGACCCCAGGAAGCGCCGCCACAAGCTGACCGCGCTGCTGCTTTACGGTCTGCTGATGTTCGTCTTTCAGTTCTCCTCTCGGCGCGAGACCAACCGCGAAATATCCCGTCCCCAGTTCATGGCCAACCTCCACCTGCTGTTCCCGGAGATCGAGACCCTGCCACACGCCGACACCCTGTTTCGGCTGCTGCGCGACATCGACCTTGACCACCTTGAGCAGGCCCACGTCGATCTGGTGAAGCGGCTGATCCGCGGCAAGAGCTTCCGCCGCTATCTGATCAACCACTGCTACCCCATCGCCATCGACGGCTCGCAGAAGGTCGCCGGCGACACCCTCTGGGCGGAGGAACTCCTCCAGCGCACCGTCGGCAAGGAGGAAACCCGCCACACCCAGTACTTCGTCTACGTCCTCGAGGCCAGCCTGGCTTTCCACAACGGCCTGGTCGTCCCACTGCTCAGCGAGTTCCTCGAACACGCGCTGGGCGATACCGAAGCGCAAAAGCAGGACTGCGAGCTGCGCGGCTTTGTGCGCTTGAGCGACCGGCTCAAGACGCTGTTCCCCCGCCTGCCGATCCTGCTCCTGCTCGACGGCCTTTACGCCAACGGGCCGGTGATGCAGCGCTGCTTGCGCGCCCACTGGCAGTTCATTATCGTGCTTAAGGACAAGGATTTGTCCACGGTCTGGCAGGAGTTCCGCGCACTCCACGCCCTGAAGCCACAAGCCGTGCAGCGCGCTTGGGGAAGGCGCCGACAACACTTCAGCTGGGTCAACGACATCGACTACGCCTTCGCGGCCAACGGGCGTCAGCGTCTCAAGCTGAACCTGGTGGTCTGTGAGGAAAGCTGGGAAAAGATCGATGAACAGGCCAGGACCGTCACCGAAACATCGCGCCACGCCTGGCTCTCCAGCCAACCGCTCAGACAAGACAATGTCCATGAGCGCTGCAACCTCGGTGCCCGCCACCGTTGGGGCATCGAAGCGGGCTTCCTCGTCGAAAAACATCAGGGCTACCACTACGAGCATGCCTTTGCCCTCGACTGGAATGCCATGAAAGGCTATCACCTCCTCATGCGCCTGGCGCATGTGTTCAATACCCTGGCACGTTTCACCCGGCAGTTACGCAACCTGTATCAAGAACTCGGTGTGCGCGGCGCCATCGCCTTCATCCGTAATTCCTGTGCTGCGCCCTGGCTTGACCCAGCACGCCTGCGTCTGCTTCTCGCCGAACCGTTCCTGCTGCAACTCGAATAACCTTGCCCAGGCCTGCCCAACACATCTTCCCAAGCGCGGCGCACCCCGCGCCGGGAAAGGCTCGCCTGGCGATCGTAACGGAGCTCCCTCGACCTCTCCTGTCCCACTGACTGAACACCAAACCCCCGCGCCGCAAGCGCTCCCTTGCCGCTAGCCAACCCCCATCTGGCCGCCTCGGCGGCGAAAGTGGGCGTAACCGGCAAGTGCTGTCGATTCGGGGAGGTCATGCGTCAGGGCTGCCGCTGAACGACAGCGATTGCAGACGATCGAAAAATCACCGATAATTCGCGTCTTCCCGAAAAGACTCACGTCCTGTTCGCCGACCCTGGCACCGGACTTATTGATATAACATACAGGAAATGCACCAGATGAAAGCCACCATCCATCCTGCGTACAGCGAAATCACGGTGACCTGCTCGTGCAGCAACACCTTCGTCACCAAGTCGACGATGAAGAAAGACCTGCACGTCGAAGTGTGCGCGGCGTGTCACCCTTTCTACACCGGCAAACAGAAGATGATCGATACGGCTGGCCGTGTCGAGAAATTCAACCAGAAGTACGGCGCGATGCGCAAGTCGGCTTAGGCCGGCCCACGCGGTCGACTGGAGTCGGCAGAAAAGGCAGCCACAAGGCTGCCTTTTTCATTTCCGTCAACGGCCGACGAGCGTCAGCAGCAGTCTCGAAATGCCAACTCAGCCGGAACATTCGCGCTTCAAGGGGATGCCACTGCCGCCCAGCGGCCTGGCGCTGGCAGTCCTGCTCGTCCTTTATATTTTCACCGGCCTGATCGGCCACGACCCGTGGAAAAACGATGATGCGGTAACCATCGGCGTGGTGCACGACCTGGTCACCAACGGCCACTGGTTGACCCCCAGCCTCGCTGGTCGCCCCTACCCCGACGCCCCGCTACACTATTGGGTGGCGGCCGCCAGCAGCCACCTGTTTGCCTGGGTCTTACCGGTACATGAGTCGGCAAGACTGGCCAGCGGCTTGTTCACCCTGCTCTCGCTGGCCTTCATCTACCTCGCCGCGCGCCAGCTGCACGGCCGCGAACTGGCGCCGGCGGCGCCGCTACTGCTGGCCGGCAGTATCGGCTTTCTGTTCCACGCGCACGAGGCGCAGCCGATGTTGGCGACGCTGACCGCGCACACCGCCGCCTACTGGGGCTTGAGCGAGCTGCCGAGGCGGCCACTGCGTGGCGCGTCTTGTTTCGGCTCGGCACTGGGGCTCGGCTTCCTCGCCAACGGCGCCCTACCGATGCTGCCGCTCTTGCCGATTGCCGCCTTTGTCGTCTGGCGATCGGAGAATCGCCAGCGATCGGCGCTATTACTCCTCGCCTCCTTGCTCCTGGCCAGCGCTTTCGCCGGCGCGTGGCTCGCCGCCTTGTTCGCCAGTTCGCCGGCCTACCTGGCGGAATTCTGGCAACTCGAATTGAGCCAGCTCGGCGACGACGCGCAACCGCTACTCAGCTTGCTGAATTTCTCGATGCTGCTCCCCTGGTACGCATGGCCGGCCTTCCCGCTCGCCGGGTGGACGCTCTGGGTGAAGCGTAGACAGCTGCGCTCGACCGCACTGGCTCTGCCGATTGTCGCTTTCCTGATCATCCTGGCGGTGCTCAGCGTCAGCCTTGGAGCGCGCAGCGCGCCGGCCTTGTTGCTGCTGCCACCGCTGGTTCTGCTGGCAGTCCCGGGCGTTACATCGCTGCGGCGTGGCGCGGCGAACGCCTTCGACTGGTTCAACATGATCACCTTCAGCTTCTTCGCCGTGCTCGCCTGGCTTGGCTGGTCGGCGATGGTATTCGGCTGGCCAGAGCAGCTGGCACGCCAGGCCAATCGGCAGGAACCGGGATTTGTCGGCCAATTCAGCTGGTTAAACGTCAGCTTCGCGGTGCTCGGAACTCTCGTCTGGTGCTGGCTGATCGCCAGCAGCCCGCGCTCGCCGATGCGCGGCATCATGCACTGGATGGCTGGCCTGACGCTGTTCTGGTTATTGATTGCGACGCTCTGGATGCCGTGGATCGACTACGGAAAAACCTACCGTCCGCTCTCGGCGGCGCTGGCCAAGGCGCTGCCTGCCAAACATGGCTGCATCGCCGCCAATGTCGCCGATTCGCTGCTCGCGTCGCTGGACTATTTCGACGGAATACAAACCGTAGCGCGGGAATCGGCGGAGGGGAGAAGCTGCGACCTGCTGCTGACGCACGGCTCGCCGACCATCAATGGCTGGCAGAAAGTGTGGCAGGGCGGACGACCGGGCGACCGCCGTGACTCGGAAAAAATCAGCCTCTACCGGCGCAAGGCAGGCCACGCCGGCGGCTAGGCTTTTCCTTGCCGACGATCGTCGAACGCTTTCAAAGCTTGATGAAATGCTCGCGGTAGTGCGCCAACTCGGCGATCGACTCGCGAATATCAGCCAGCGCCGTGTGCTCGGAGCGCTTCACGAAGGCCTTCGCCACCTCCGGCTTCCAGCGCCGACACAGCTCCTTCAGGGTGCTGACATCGAGGTTGCGATAGTGGAACCAGGCTTCGAGTTGCGGCATGTATTTCACCATGAAGCGACGATCCTGCCCGATCGAGTTACCGCACAGCGGACTGGCCGCCTGCGCGACGTAGCCCTGCATGAAAGCCAGCGCCGCGGCTTCGACAGCCGCCTCGTCGAGGATCGACGCGCGCACCCGATCGATCAGACCCGAGCGCCCGTGCGTCTTTCGGTTCCACTCGTCCATCGCGTCCAGACAGGCATCGTCCTGATGTACGGCCCACACCGGTGATTCGGCAATCGTCGTCAGCTGGCTGTCGGTAACGATCATCGCCAGCTCGATGATCCGCTCACGTTCCGGCTCGAGACCGCTCATCTCCATGTCCAGCCAAACGAGGTGATTTGCATCGTGTGCCATATAATCTGCCTGAACCTGTAAAAACAACATTGTGTCACACTCGCATGCTCGATACTTTCTCGCTCGTCTTTCTTGCCGCCCTGCTGTCAACGTGCGCTCTGCGTCTCTGGTTGGCCGGCCGCCAGATTTCGCATGTCATCGCCCACCGGGCGCATGTGCCGGTCGGTTTCGCGGGTCGCATCGCCCTCGCCGCGCACCACAAGGCGGCCGACTATACGGTGGCGCGCACACGCCTGGGCCGCATCGGTCTGGCCGTGGAAGTCGCTGCCTTGCTGGCCTTCACTCTCGGTGGTGGCGTGCAGGTGCTGCACGAATTCTGGTCGGCGCGGGTAGACGGCCTGCTTTATGGCGTCGCGCTGATCTTCAGCGTGCTGCTGATTTCCGCGCTCATTGATCTGCCGCTGGCGTTCTATCAACAGTTCGTCGTCGAAGAACGCTTCGGCTTCAACCGCATGACGGCGAAGCTCTTCGTCCTTGATCTGCTGAAACAGGCGGCACTGGCCTTCGCCATCGGCACGCCGGTGCTACTCGCCGTGCTCTGGCTGATGGACAGAATGGGGAGCCTGTGGTGGCTCTACGTCTGGCTCTTCTGGTGCGCCTTCAATCTGCTCTTGCTGTTCATCTACCCGACCTGGATCGCGCCCCTGTTCAACAAATTCGTCGAGCTTGACGACGCTCAACTCAAAGCGCGCGTCGAAGCGCTGCTGAGCCGCTGCGGCTTCACCAGCTCGGGCTTGTTCGTCATGGACGGTTCCCGCCGCTCAAGCCATGGCAACGCCTACTTCACCGGCTTTGGCAAGAGCAAACGCATCGTCTTCTTCGACACCTTGCTTGGTCGCCTGCAAGCCGTCGAAGTCGAAGCCGTACTGGCGCACGAACTCGGTCACTTCAAGCATCGCCACGTAATCAAACGGATCGGCATGCTCTTTGCCATGTCGCTGGCTTTTCTCGCCGTACTCGGGCAGCTGATCGACGCCAGCTGGTTTTTCAATGGCCTCGGTGTCGAGGCCGGCAACACGGCACTCGGGCTACTGTTGTTCTTCCTTGTCGGACCCGTGTTCACCTTCCTCCTGACGCCGCTGCTGAGCCTGCTGTCTCGCCGCGACGAGTTTGAAGCGGATCGCTACGCCGCGGCCAACGCCTCCGCAGACGATCTCGTCGCGGCGCTGGTGAAATTGTATGAAGACAACGCGTCGACCTTGACCCCCGACCCCTTACACTCGCTGTTTTACGATTCGCATCCGCCCGCCGCGCTGCGCATTGCCCGCCTGCAGGAGGCGTGACCCGCCCGTCACCGGAGGTCCCAAGATGACTACCGCTCAAGAACTTGCCCTCGAACATTGCCGCCCCTTGCGCGGCAACGAACACCTGCTTGACCCCGCGCAGGCTAGCGCGCTGCAAAAAACGTGTCTGCCCGACTGGACGATTGCCGAGGCGGGCGTCCTGCAGAAGGACTTTGTCTTCGCCAGTTACGCCGCGACACTGCTGTTCGTCAACACCGTCGCCGGCCTCGCCGAACGCGAAAACCACCACCCGGAGCTCGCCGTCGGCTACGGCCGCGTCAAGCTCAGTTACAGCACGCATGACGTTGGCGGCCTGTCGCGCAACGACTTCATCTGCGCTGCCAAGATCGAGGCATTGACACGGATTTGAACCTCGCCGGCACCGTCGTCGCCGCTTACGGTCGGCAATATCGCGTCGAACTGGCCGACGGCGCCACACTGCTCTGCTTCCCTCGCGGCAAGAAAAGCGAACTGGCCTGCGGCGACCAGGTCAGCGTCCAGCAAACGGGTTCGGGGCAAGGCGTGATCAGCACGGTCGCCGCACGCCAGACGCTGCTCTATCGTTCCGATCAGTTCAAGCAGAAGCTGATTGCCGCGAACGTCACGCAAGTGATCGTCGTCGTGGCCACCGACCCGCCGTTTTCCGACGAGCTGGTCACACGCTGTATCGTCGCCGCCGAGAGTCAGGATATCGAGGTCCTGATCGTGCTCAATAAATGCGACTTGAGCACTCGCCTGGCGGCGCCCAGAGCCGCGCTGGTGCAATTCGAGAAGCTCGGCTACCGGGTCTGCGAACTCTGCGCGCACCAGAACGGTGCGCTCTTGCTACCCTATCTTGCCGATCACCTCAGCGTGCTGATCGGCCAATCCGGAATGGGCAAGTCCACGCTGATCAACGCCCTGGTTCCTGGCGCCAGAGCGCCAACGCGGGAGATCTCGCAAGCCCTCAACACCGGCAAGCACACCACGACGCACGCCAAACTCTACCGCCTCGGCCAAGCGTCGGCGCTGATCGACTCGCCCGGGCTGACCGAGTTTGGCCTGCACCACCTGTCGTCGGACGACCTTGCGCAAACGTTCCGAGAACTCAGACCGCTGCTCGGGAAATGCCGTTTCCGCGACTGCCGGCACGATCGCGAACCCGACTGCAGCGTTCATGCAGCGCTTCAACACGGCGACATCAACCCACGCCGCTATGCGGCGTTTCGCTCACTTTGTGCCGAAATCGGCTAACCCCACAGGACCCCTCCGATGAGCGACATCAGCATTCGCCGCCAACATGGCAAAACCCGTGCCGAGGCCCGTGCCTCTGCCGAACACATGGCTTCCGAATTGAAGGACGAGTTCGACCTGGACTACGCCTGGGACGGCGACGTCATGAACTTCAAGCGCCCGGGAGTAGCCGGCGAGCTGTCACTCGACAAACACGAAGTCGCGCTCGAGATCCGTCTCAGCTTGATGCTGTTCGCGCTCAAACCGAGCATCGAGCGCGAAGTCCAGCGCTTCTTCGACGAGAACTTTCCGGCCTGAACAACAGCGCCTGCGAAAGCGAGTAGCGCCGCGCCGGTTTCAGCAGCCTTTCAGCGCGTCGACCAGGGCGACGTACTGCGCCATCGCTGCCGCGCCTGCGGTGCCCTTGATCGCCGCCCATGCGTCGTACTTGGCGCGCCCGATCAGGTCCGTAAACCCCGGCCGCCGACCTTCGACGTCGCCACTGCTGGCCTGCTTGTAGAGCGCATAGAGTTTCAGCATGGTGGCATTGTCCGGACGCTCGGGAAGATCCCTGGAACTGGCCACGGCGGCGTCGAACTGGGCTGGCAAGTCACTCACGCTGTTTTCCCGGGTTCCGCGATTCAATCTGAATAGATAGCGGGAATGCCCCGCCAAGCCTTGATCTTGGGTAGAGTGATGTTACTGAGACAGTCACCTATTTGGAGAGCAAAGGAGGCGGGGCGATGGGAACTCTGGCACAAACGGTGCTTCCGTTCAAGGTTGAAGCGACGGACGAACTGCTGACGGCGAATGCCGGGCTGGTGCTGTTCGGCGAATTTGTGCGCGGCTTGGGATTGAATCGGTGGCTGGGTACGGAGATGCCCAAGCCCGGCAGTCGGCGCGGCTATCAAGCCAGTGCCTATGTCACCCCGCTGGTGCTCATGCTGACCGGTGGTGGTCGTTCGTTGGAAGACCTGCGGACGCTGAAGAACGACGCCGCCCTGGGCCATCTCCTCAAGCAGGATGCGCTGCCCAGCACCGACGCCGTAGGCGACTGGCTGCGCCGCACCGGTGCCGGCGACGGACTTGCCGGGCTGGATCGCATCAACCGACGCGTCGTGGCGACGCGGCTTCGGCAGAGTGGTCTCATCGCCCATACGCTGGATGGTGACGCTTCGCAGATCGTCGCCGAAAAGGAAGCGGCGCAGCACACGTACAAGGGAGAGCAAGGCTACATGCCGATGATCGGGCATCTGGCTGAAGCCGGTATCGTGATCTTCGACGAGTTTCGGGAAGGCAATATCGCCCCGGCGACAGAGAACTTCGAATTCATTCAGGCGTGCGAAGCACGCCTGCCCAAAGGGCATCGCATTGCCCATGTCCGCCTGGACTCGGCCGGCTATCAGGCCGACATCGTCAACTACTGCGAAGACACCGGCAAGACCTTCGCCATCGGTGGACGGCTGGATGGGGCGACCCAACAGGCCATTGCCGGAATCCCCGAAGCCGCCTGGAAAACCTACGCGGACTGTGCCGTGGCCGAAACGCTGCACAGCATGAACGAGACCAGGAAAGCGTTCCGCTTGATCGTCGTCAAATATCGACGGCAGGCCGAGCTGTTCGACGACGCACCGAAATACCACGTCATTGTCAGCAATCGGGTCGAATCGACCGCAGACACCTTGATCTGGTATCGCCAGCGCGGCGAAACTTCCGAGAACGGGATCAAGGAACTGAAGATCGGCTTCGGCATGGAGCGCATGCCCTGCGGACAGTTTGCCGCCAACGCCGCCTTTTTCCGCATCGGCGTCATCGCCCACAACCTGTTCGTCCTGTTCAAGCAGGCCGCCCTGGACACCGCCTGGCAACGCCACAAAGTCGCTACCGTTCGCTGGCGTCTGTTTCATCTGCCGGGCAAGGTCGTGCGCCATGCCGGGGCATGGGTGTTGAAGGTCGCCGGCGACACCGTCGACTTATTCCACAGCATTCGCACCCGTAGCTTCGCGCAGGCCATGGCAAGTCCTCCATAGCAAGCGCCCGTTCTCTCTCGACACGCCGGAAAAAACTCCCCCGCGCCGCGATGCGCGAGGATCGGTTCGCCCAGAATTCGCGTCAGCAATGCCATTGGGATCCTTTCGTCCCGCTTTTGACTGCTCAGCGACCTTCAGCACGCTCTGGCGCAGGCTAACTCGCGCCTTGAGGTGCTCCAGCGCAGGGCAGAGCCCTGGCATCAGGTCGGCAAGAATTCCAATCGCGGAATTTGGGGTTTTCTCCGCTTGCTGATCTGACCCTCAACGCTCACGAAAACTGACCCTTTTTCGCTCACGGAAATTGACCCACCGTTGGCGCGCGCCAACACCCAGGTTTTCGCCTCGGAGCGGGGTCAAGGGCGGGCTGCGGTTTTTGCAGCCCGGCGCAGCGTACCCTTGACGCCGTGTAGAGGCGAGTACGCTCGGGAATGGCTGTGTGCGCGGCATTTTCGTGCGCACAGCCATGACGACTAGGCGGGTCCGGTTTCGTGAGCAAAAGTGGGTCAATTCCTGAGAGCGTCAAGGGCTTGCTGATCTGACGAATGGGCCTGCTATTATATGAGCTTGCCATTTCCTTGGGGAGCGCACGCGATGGCCTCGCGCGAAAGGGTTTCCCCGGTCGACAACGCCTGGCTGCGCATGGACCGGCCGGCAAACCTGATGCAGATCGTCGGCGTCATGATCTTCGCCGGCCGCATCGACGCCGAGCGCTTCAAGCGTACGGTCGGCCATCGCCTGTTGCGCTACCGGCGCTTCCAGCAGATCGCGGTGCGCGACTCCGACGGTGCGTACTGGGTCGACGACGCCGACTTCGACATCGACAGCCATGTGTGCCACGCACTGCTGCCCGCTCCAGGCGGCCAGCACGAGTTGCAGAAATTCGTCGGCGACGCGACCAGCACGCCGCTGAATGCAGCGCGGCCGCGCTGGCAGTTCACGCTCGTCGAAATGGCCGACGGCAACTCGGCGCTGGTCGTTCGCATTCATCACGCGATCGCCGACGGGATCGCCCTGATCGGCGTCATGAACTCGCTGACCGACGAGCACTTCGACACCCCCGAGGACGACGGCGCGCCGCCAGGAAGCGGCGCCAGCAGCGGCCGACCCGGTAACGCCGGGGGCGACAGCGATCACCGCGGCGCCCTCTCGCACCTGATCATCGAAGCGCTCGCCGACGGTGCGCAGACGGCGATCAGCGTCGGCGGAAATCTCTGGGGGCATTACCTCGGTCTGCGCCAGAACCCGGCGGCGATCGCCGACTACGCCCGCGTCGCTCGCACCGTCGCCCGCGAGCTTGGCAAGCTTGCGCGCCTGCCGGCGGACAGCGTGACACGCTTCAAAGGCAAGGCTGGCACGGTCAAACGCGTGGCCTGGTCGCCGCCGATCTCGCTGGCCGAGATCAAGGCTTGCGGCCGGCTACTCGACTGCTCGGTCAACGACACTCTTCTCTCGGCCGTCGCCGGCGCCCTGCGCGGCTACCTGCTGGCCAAGGGCGATCGGCTAAACGCCGCCGAGATTCGCGTCATGGTGCCGGTCAATCTGCGCGCCGCCAGCGAGCGTGACGAGCTCGGCAACCGCTTCGGCCTGGTCGCCCTCGAACTGCCGATCGGTATCGCCAACCCGCTGGCCAGGCTGTACGCCACGCGCGCGCGGATGGCTGCCTTGAAGGGCTCGTACCAGGCGATGCTGACCTTTGTGCTGCTCGGCGTGGCCGGCATGGCGCCCGCCTCCGTCGAGGAACAGCTGTTGCTGCAACTGGCCGACAAGACCACGGCGGTCATGACCAATGTCCCCGGCTCGCAGCAGCCGCGCTACTTCGCTGGCAGCCGGATTGACCAGCAGATGGTCTGGGTGCCGCAAAGCGGCGACATCGGCATGGGGGTGAGCATCCTCTCGTACAACGGCCGGGTGCAATTCGGCTTGATCACCGACAAGAGCATGGTCGACGACCCGCAGAACATCGTCGATCGCTTTGCCGGCGAGTTCGAGAAACTCCTCTGGCTGACTCTGCTGTTACCCGCTGACGTGCTCGCTGATCCGACAGCCGTCGAAGATCATCTCGCAGCCCTGGCCGCTGGCTGATCCGCCGCAAACAGTTCGCCAGCGGCCGCTTCGCCGCTGGCGCATCGGCGATCTGATCTTGCCCGGGCTGGCGGCCCCGGACAGACAAGACGTCAATCCGCCAGCTCGGCCTTGGCCTGCTCGACGTCCAGCCGTTCCATGGCATCCATCGCGGCGAACTCGGCCGCTTCCTGGTAGAGGCGCTCGGCATCCTTCATCTTCGCCTTGCCGAACATCATGACCAGCGCGTTGGCGTACTCGATACGGGCAATCGCCGAGTCGGGGTTGAGCTTGAGAGCCGCTTCAAGCAGTTCGTTGCCGCTACTCTTCTTGGCGCCGTAGGTCAGCCCGCCAACCAGCGCCCCAACCTTGTCAATCACCTCGGCGTGATAAGCGCCCAAAGCGATCTGTGCGTCGGCATGCTGCGGCTCGATTTCCAGCGCCTGCGTCAGACTGTGTTTGATCTTGCCGCCGAGCCCCTGCGCCAGCGCCTTGACCACCGAGATGCTCTGGCTATAGCGGCCCAGAGCATAGGCGTGGAGATACCAGGCATTGGCATTGCCCGGCGTCTGCTCCTGCAGTTCTTCGCAACGGCGAGCGACGTCCATCAACAGACTGCACTTGCGTCCTTCATCGGTTTCCAGATAGTTGGCGTAGATTGCAGCGGCCTTGTTGGCTGCGTTGTAACCCGCAAGGCCGCAGGCCAGACCGCTGTCGACGGCTTTGCCGAAGTCGCCGGCATGGTAACTGCGCCACGCGTCCTGCACCTTGGCGTCTGCGGGATAAGGCTCACGGTCGCCGGCATGCAGACGCGCCCAGTTCTTCTGCAGCGCCGTGCCGGGATAAGCGTACGCCTTTTCGGGATAAGGGAATTTCTTCCAGGCCATGATCTTTCTCCAGAGTAATTAAGCGCTGGCGGCAGGCGAAACGCGCGGCTACGGGCTGAGGTACTCGCGCGACAGCTTCTCGAGCAGCCCCCGGGATTCATCCAGCAAGAACGGTGAAACCATCGCCATGACCTGATAGACGCCGCGCCCAATACGACCGCTCTCGACCTTGCCGCGAGGGTCGCACGCGTATTCGAAAGACAGCCAGTAGCTGGCAAGCACCGCCATGTTCGTCGCCAACGCACGCACTTCCTCGGTCGTTGCCCGCATCGCGCCGGTGGCCACCAGACCCTCGCAGAGAATCGTCGCGGTGTGCACCTTGTGCGCCATGATCTGCTTGAAGTGGATCTCGAGAACGCGATTGCGCGTCAGCAAGTCGTTGAGGTCGCGATAGAAGAAACGATACTTCCAGATCTGTTCGAAAAGGAGGTGCAGAAATAGCCAGATGTCTTCGACATCGGCGAGCCTGCGAGTCGGAGCGGCGAGCGTTTCCTCGATCTCGCGTTCGAAGACGGCGAAGATCGCCTCGATGATCTCGTACTTGTTGTGGAAGTGGTAGTAGAGGTTGCCCGGACTGATGTTCATCTCGTCCGCAATGACCGTGGTGGTCACGTTCGGCTCGCCGAAATCGTTGAATAGCCGCAGGCTGGTCTCGACAATCCTCTCGCGTGTTCGCCGCTTCGGTTTCCTTTCCATCAGCTCCCCGCCCCTATCCTGAACCTCGCCAGCGGCGAGCATAGCATTACCGGCAAGCGCGGGAAATGAGGCCGACGGCACTCTCTCTGCCGGCGCGCTCAGCTCACGACTGCTGTGCCTTCAGCCAGCACTCCAGGTCGTGCAGGGAAGAATCCAGCGCACTGGCGCTGCTCGCCAGGTCCGGGCGACGCTTGCGCGAGAGCAGCGAGCGACTGTGGTCCTTGAGCACCCCGAGGTTCAGAGCGAGACCGTGGCGCTCAAGGATCGGCTGCAGCTCGTGGTGACGCCGGTACAGGTCGCCACGCGTACGCTGATAGGCATGCTCGCAAAGCCGACTGCGGCTGCGATAGCTGAATACATTGGTAAAGAACATCTCGGCATCGTCGCGTGTCGGTTCGAAAAGCACCACATCGGCATTGGCGAACTCAAGCCGGTAGCGATCCATACCGGTACGCATCCGCGAGTGGATGATGGCGCGAAAGGTCTGTGCCAGGACCACCGGCAGACCACCATCAACCAGATGCGCCGGCGGCGGCGCCCGCCGATCGCCTGGCGAACGCTGCGCCGCCAGACGCGAATCGAAGGGCACCAGCGGGTTGATGCAGATCAACAATTCAACGCCTTCGTGCAGAGCGACGGAAGCGTGCAGGGTCTTGATCAAGGCGCCATCCACGAAATAGCGTTCGCCGATCTTGACCGGCGGAAACAATCCCGGCAGCGCGGCGCTGGCCTGCACGGCAACGGAAATCGGCACCTCATCGTGGCCTTCGGAACCGAAGGCCACCGATTCGCCGGTGTCGAGATCGGTCGCCACCAGCAACAGCCGATGTTTGAGCTGGCGAAAATCGTTGCTGCGCCCAGCCGTTGAAAAGAGTTTGCGCAGCAGCTGATCGATGCCGGCGTTGTTGAAGACGCCGGTCGGGATGGCATGACCGAGCCCCTGAAAGGACTCGATGAGACGAAGATGCCACGGATCGGAGAGATACTGCCGCAGCGAAGACCACAGTAGCACCGGTACCGACAGCGCGCACCGGAGGTATTCGGCAAACGCCGGACGCAATAACATTTCCGGGTCGAACACTTCGTCGGCGTCGTTCTCGACGAGCATCCGGGCCAGCGTCGCGGGCCCCAGTCCGTTGGCTACCGCGGCCGCGATGATGGCCCCCGAGCTGACCCCGACGTAGATATCGAACTCGGTAAAATCGGCGCCTTCGATCGCCTCGGCGAGTGCCACCATCGCGCCGACTTCATAAATGCCACCGACCGGACCACCGCCGGCCAGCGCCAGCCCGATCTTTGCACGCCGAGTTGCTGCAGCAGCCATAGAACAGCCTTTTGTCAATGGAAAGCGCGACCCCAGGCAGTCTTGGCGACTGCCGCCTGGCACCTTCTGGTGTTAAGGCGCGCCGCTGCACGCGCTCGCCGGGAGCAGGCGCGGCGAGCCGTCAGCGACGCTGCCCAGAGCCCTCCGGGCAGCAGGGCGGCACGCCCTCCGACCAAATCGGGAACCCTGAGCGGCTTCCTGGTCGGCAACCAGCAAGCTGCGATCAGGAACGACGCGGCCGAGCGCCTTACTCGCCAGTGTGCGGCAGAGTATTCAGCACATCGGCTGGGGTGACCGGCGCCACAGGCTTGGCGGCAGCCGCTTTGCGAACCGCTGGTTTGCGGGCCGCCGCCCGTGCCGCTACCGGCTTGGCGACATCGCCAAGGTCCTTCGGCAGGTCCTTGGCGACGTCCTTGACAACCGTTTTGGCGGCGGCCCTGGGCGTCGCCTTGGCAGCAGGCTTGCCTTCGGTCAGCGCCTGTACCGCGGCGCTCAACTCGACGACGCGCTTGGACAGCTTGTCAATATCCTGCTTGCTCGGCACGCCGAGGCTGCCCAGGGCGCGCGCGACGCGATCTTCAAAAACGTGCTCGAGGCGATCCCAGGTGCCGGTCGCCTTGCCGGCAACCTGCGCGATCTTTTCATCGGTCGCCTTGCGCGTCTTCGACTGAATGCTCTCACCTTCCTTGACCAGTGCGTCGAACACCTTGCCACCCTCTTCCTGTGCCTTGGCAAAAGCGCCAAGCCCGGCCAGCCAGATCTGCTGCGCCGATTCCTTGACCGTCGATGCCAACTGGTTTTCCGTCACGTCACCCGCCAGTTCCTTGAGTTTCTTGCCCATTTCCATCTCCTTGGAGGTATTAATCAAAAAGGTCAACAAGCTTTCCGCTTGCCCTGGAAAGCGAGTCTAGTGACAATATCTAGAGGACGCACACTAAAGGCCTGGAGTAAGGCCTCTATAACGCGCTAGTCTAGCAAATACCCGCAGCACGGAAAGTCCATGGATTTCAGGAGAGAGCAATGAATTACTTCGTCACCGGTGCCTCTGGCTTCATCGGCAAACGGCTGGTCACCCGCCTGCTGAGCCGACCAGGAAGCATCGTCTATTTCCTGACGCGCTCGCTTGAACTTTCACGGCTCCAGGACTTGTACGAGTACTGGGGATGCGACGACAAGCGCGTCGTGGCGATCGTCGGCGACCTGACACAAGCCGACCTGGGGGTCTCGAAAACCGATATTCGCAAGCTCAAAGGCAAGGTTGAGCACTTCTTCCATCTGGCCGCCGTTTATGACCTCAAGGCCAGCGCCGAGGACCAGCAACTGGCCAACGTGGACGGCACGCGCAACACCGTGCGCCTGGCCGAGGAAATCGGCGCCAGGCATTTCCACCTGGTCAGCTCGATCGCCGCCGCCGGACTCTACGAAGGGCTGTTTCGCGAGGACATGTTCGATGAAGCCGAGAACCTCGAAAACCCATACTTCCGCACCAAGCACGATTCCGAAGCGATCGTCCGCAAGGAGTGCAGCATCCCGTGGCGAATCTTCCGCCCGGCGATCGTCGTTGGCGATTCGCGCACCGGCGAAATGGACAAAATCGATGGGCCTTACTACTTCTTCAAGCTGATCCAGAAGATTCGCAAGGCCTTCCCGGTGTGGATGCCGACGGTCGGCATCGAAGGCGGACGCATCAACGTCGTCCCGGTCGACTTCGTGGCCGCCGCGATGGACCACATCGCACACCTCAAGAACGAGGACGGTCGCTGCTTCCACCTGACCGACCCAACGCCGATGCGCGTTGGCGATCTGCTCAATACCTTCGCGCGCGCGGCGCACGCGCCGGAAATGGCGATGCGCATCAACGCCGCGCTACTCGGTTTCATCCCGCGCTCGGTGCGCAAGGCGATGTTTGCCCTGACGCCCGTTCGCCGCATCCGCAACGCGGTGATGAAGGATCTCGGACTGCCCGACGACATTCTCGATTTCATCAACTACCCGACCCGCTTCGATTGCCGCGAAACCCAGCGCGCGCTCAAGGGTAGCGGCATCGCCGTACCACCGCTCGACGACTACGCCTGGCGCCTGTGGGACTACTGGGAACGGCACCTCGACCCCGATCTGTTCATCGATCGTACGCTGCGCGGCAAGGTCGAAGGCAAGGTCGTTCTGGTCACCGGCGGCTCGTCCGGAATCGGCCGGGCGACGATTCGCAAGCTCGCCGAAGCCGGCGCCATAGCCATCACCATCGCCCGCGACCCGAAGACGCTCGACGAGACGCGCGCCGAGTTCGCAGCGGCCGGTCTGCGGCTGATCACGCACGCGGTAGATATTGCCGATCCACAGCAATGCGAGGAACTGCTGAAATCGCTCAAGGACGAGCACGGCGGCGTTGACATCCTGGTCAACAACGCCGGTCGTTCGATTCGCCGCGGCATCGAGAACTCTTTCGACCGCTTCCACGACTACGAGCGGACCATGGAAGTCAACTATTTCGGCGCGCTGCGACTGACCATGGGCTTGTTGCCGGGAATGATCGCCAAACGCAAGGGACAGGTGATCAACATCTCGTCGATCGGCGTCCTGACCAACGCGCCGCGCTTCTCGGCCTACGTCGCATCGAAAGCGGCGATGGACGCCTGGGCACGTTGCGCGGCATCGGAGTTTGCCGACCGCGGCATCGAATTCACGACGATCAACATGCCGCTGGTCCGGACGCCGATGATCGCGCCGACCAAGATCTACGAGCAGGTACCAACGTTGTCTCCTGAAGAAGCCGCTGACCTGGTCGTCGAAGCGATCATCCACAAACCGGTGCGCATCGCCACCCGCCTGGGTATCTTCGGCGCGCTGCTCCATTCGCTGACGCCGAAAGTGGCGCAGATCGTCATGAACACCAGCTTCCGGATGTTCACCGACTCCAGCGCGGCGACGCACAAGCTGGAGAAGTCGGCACCGCAAACGGCAGACCAGATCGCTTTCTCGCAGATGATGCGCGGGATTCACTTCTGAAGACGCTGCGGCGAATCGCCAGCCAAACGGCTCACCATGCGGGACAAGCGCCGCCCGACAAGCGCTTGCTCACAGCGGCAAAAAACCCGCCGAGTCGATGTACGATACGGCAGACCACTCTGCCAGCCATCCACACCCCGCTCACCTTGACTGCAACCGACCATTGATGACTACGCCCACTCCAGGCCAAATGCCCATTGCCATGCCCAGCCAGACTCCAGACTCAACAGCTAGCGCCATGCCCGATCCAGCGCCCAGCCCCACTCCAGACTCATCCGCTAACGCCGTGCCGGATCCGGTACCAAGCCCGAAACCCGCCGCCAACGCTCGTCAACTCCTGAAGGAATTGCACGAGACGTTTCCGGTTTTTCGCGACTGCCTGCCCCTGGCGATCGGCATCGACAAGCAGCTGCTGTCGCGACTCCCGGGCCTTGATCGCAAACCCTTGCGGATCGCCCTGGGTATCCACACGCACTCCTTGCGCTACCTGAAAACGATCGAACGAGCGACTGAACGCCTGGACCTCGACGGCCAGCCCGCTGGCGAGATCACCGCTACGCACCGCTCGCATGCCTCCGAGGTCATCAAGGAGCGCCACAAGAAACACGCCGAACAGCGCCAGGCACAGCGCGCAGCGGACGCGCTGGCGAGACAGCACGAGGAGCACGAAGAGAAGCTGGGGCAGTTGGTCGAGAAGTTCGGCCGGCAGCGGTGAATCGCCTGCGCGCGTCGCCTTACCGGCAGCGATGCCTGGCGTCGAAGCGCTCTGGCGACGGCCTGGTGCTCTGGCCGCCGCTGGCCTACGCAATGCCGAGAGCGGTCGCTGCAGCGCCACCCGCACAACGCGGCTGGCGCCACTGAGCCGGCCACGAAAGCATCATGGATCACCTGCTCAGGGACAACGCCACACTCGAGTTATACGCCTGGCTGAACGACGATGCGCCGTTGCCGGGCTGGGATATTCTGGTCGACAACCCCTTTGCCGAGTCGCTCGCCGAAGACCGGATAAGTACGGTTCAGAACTACTTTGCCGAGTATCACCTCGAATATTTCCGGCAGCGGCTCTACCAGCACTTCCCGAGCCGCCTGCACGCCGTCCTGCTGTTTGCCACACGCGTCGATGCCGAAACCTACCGCAGCAAGCATCCAACACATGTCTTTGGCAAGGCACTGACGCGTGCGCGCAGCAAGGGGGCTTACGTCTGTTCGTTTCACGATTGCAGTTGGCTCGACTACCTGCGCCTGCCGCACAGCCTGAGCCTGTCGACGCTGGACGAAATCGCCAACCACTACTGGCGCGGCGCGCTGGTCGAAGAGGTCGGGCTGACCTTCATGAACGAACGCTGGCGGGAACCGCCGGTGATCGAAGCACTTTTCCAAGGCACCATCGAGGCCGTCACGGTGCCCCAGCAGAGCGGCTGGCTGCCGGGGTTTTCATGACGCAAGGCGCTATCCCGAACTCACCAGGGACGCTCGCCCAGCGCGCCCGACTGGCTGGCCGAGGCTCCCCCAGGCCTTCTTTTCAGCGATGACAAGAGTCTTTGCCGCAACCAGCTCCCGGCAATTGCTTGCCGCCCGGCTGCGCAGCCGTTAAAATCCGCGGTTCGCTTCGCCAAGCGAAGAACCATTTATCCATCAGGCGTTCGCTCTATCAAACCGGGGCTGCGCCGTTCTTTATGAAAGAGAGTTTGACATGGCGATTAACGTTGAGCAAAAAGCAAGCATCATGGCCGACTACCAGCGTGCCGCTGGTGACTCGGGTTCTTCCGAAGTCCAGGTGGCGCTGCTGACCGCCCGCATCAACGACCTGACCGGTCATTTCAGAGAGCACAAGAAGGACAACCACTCACGTCGCGGGCTGTTGCGCATGGTCAGTCGGCGCCGCAAGTTGCTGGACTATCTGAAGCGCACCAACGTCGACTCGTACCGCTCGCTGCTGCAGCGACTCGGCCTGCGCAAATAGACTCCCTCGCCGACCCGCGCTGCGATCCGGGCTGCGGGCCATTCAGCCGTCAGCGGCCAGCCCCTCGCGGGCTGTGCCGCTGTTCGCGCTGCGGCGTTTTGCCAACTTGGCGCGCCATTGAATCGCCTGCCGGAGTCGTGGGCAGGCACGCGCCAGACAATTGAGAAAGGCAACAATGTTTAATATCGTCAAGAAAAGCTTCAACTACGGCGCCCATCAGGTGACCCTGGAGACCGGCGAAATCGCCCGCCAGGCCGGCGGCGCCGTCATCGTCTCGATGGACGACACGGTGGTGCTGGTCAGCGTCGTTGGCAACAAGACCGCCAAGCCTGGTCAGGACTTCTTTCCGCTGACCGTCGATTACATCGAGAAGACCTACGCCGCCGGCAAGATCCCCGGCGGCTTCTTCAAACGCGAGGGCCGCCCGTCCGAGAAGGAAACGCTGACCTCGCGGCTGATCGATCGGCCGCTCCGTCCGCTCTTCCCCGAGGGCTTCTACCACGAAGTCCAGATCGTCGCCATGGTGATGTCGCTCAACCCCGAAATCGACCCCGACATCCCGGCGATGATCGGCGCTTCGGCAGCGCTGTCGATCTCCGGAATCCCCTTCGACGGCCCGATCGGTGGCGCCCGCGTCGGCTACATCGACGGTCAGTATGTGGTCAATCCCAGCACCACTCAACTCGCTTCCAGCCAGCTCAATCTGGTTGTCGCCGGGACGCAGACGGCCGTGCTGATGGTTGAATCGGAAGCCCGGGAGCTCTCCGAGGAAGTCATGCTCGGCGCCGTGCTCTTCGGTCACCAGCAGCTGCAGGCGGTGATCAACGCCATCAACGAACTCGTTGACGAAGCCGGCAAGCCCGAATGGGAGTGGTCCGCCGCCGCCCGAAACGAAGCCGTCCACGAGAAACTCGACAAGCTGGTTACCGGCGAGCTCGAAGAAGCCTACCGGATTACCAGCAAGCCGCTACGTAGCCAGCGTCTCAAGGAAATCACCGCCTACGCGGTCGAAGCGCTGACCGCCGACGACAACGCCCCCGACGCCAGCGCGGTCCGCAGAATGGTCTCCGACGTCGAAGCCCGGATCGTCCGTGGTCGCATCCTCGCCGGCGAGCCACGTATCGACGGGCGCGATACGCGTACCGTCAGGCCGATTGCGATCCGTTCGGGCGTGCTGCCGCGGGCGCACGGCTCGTCCTTGTTCACGCGTGGCGAAACGCAGGCGATCGTCGTCGCCACGCTCGGCACCGGGCGTGACGAGCAGATCATCGACGCGCTGGCTGGTGAATACCGCGAGCGCTTCATGATGCACTACAACTTCCCGCCCTACGCGACCGGAGAATGCGGCCGCGTCGGAACGCCGAAGCGTCGCGAAATCGGCCATGGCCGCCTCGCCAAGCGCGCCCTGATCGCCGTCTTGCCGTCGCCGGAAGATTTCTCCTACACCATTCGCGTGGTCTCGGAAATCACCGAATCAAATGGCTCGAGCTCGATGGCCTCGGTCTGCGGTGCATCGTTGGCGCTGATGGATGCCGGCGTTCCGCTCAAGGCACACGTCGCCGGCATAGCCATGGGGCTGATCAAGGAAGGCAATCGTGTGGCCGTGCTGACCGACATTCTCGGCGACGAGGATCACCTGGGCGACATGGACTTCAAGGTCGCCGGCACCGAGAACGGCGTCACCGCACTGCAGATGGACATCAAGATCCAGGGCATCACGCAGGAAATCATGCAGATCGCCCTTGCCCAGGCCAGCGAAGCCCGCCTGCACATCCTCAAGGAGATGCAGAGTTCGATGTCCGGCCATCGCGACGAGGTATCGACCTACGCGCCCCGCCTGTACACCATGAAGATCAATCCCGAGAAGATTCGCGACGTGATCGGCAAGGGCGGCGCGGTGATTCGTGCCATCACTGAAGAAACCGGCACGACGATCGATATCAAGGACGACGGCACGATCACCATCGCCTCGGTAAGCGGTGAAGCAGCCGATGCCGCCAAGGCACGTATCGAGTCGATCACCGCTGACGTTGAAGTTGGCAAGGTCTATGACGGCACGGTGCTCAAGCTGCTTGACTTCGGTGCCATCGTCAGCATCCTGCCGGGACGCGACGGCCTGCTGCACATTTCCCAGATCGCCAATGAACGCGTCAATGCCGTTGCCGATTATCTCAAGGACGGCCAGAAAGTCCGCGTCAAGGTTCTCGAAGCCGACGAGAAGGGACGCGTGCGCCTGTCAATGAAGGCACTGACCGTTGAAGAAGGCGGCACGGCGGCTGGCCCGGCTTCGTAACCACCGTCTCGTAGGAAAAAGCTGACAAAAAAGGACGCCCCGGCGTCCTTTTTTTGCTCTGCGCAGCCTTGGCTCAGCGCTGTCACCCCTCTACTTGGCGATCTGTTTCTCGCGCACTTCTTCGAGCGTCTTGCAGTCGATGCACATCGTCGCCGTTGGCCGCGCTTCCAGGCGCTTGATACCGATCTCGACACCGCACGCGGCACAGTAACCGTAGTCACCACTGCCGATCAGATCCATCGTTTCTTCGATCTTCTTGATCAGCTTGCGCTCGCGGTCACGGTTGCGTAATTCGATGGCAATGTCGGTCTCCTGACTGGCGCGGTCGTTGGGATCGGCGAAGTTCGTCGCCTCGTCCTTCATGGTATGAACCGTGCGCTCGATGTCGACCACAAGCTGCTGCTTGAGAGCCTCGAGAATGCTGCGGAAATGATCCAGCTGCGCGCTGTTCATGTACTCCTCTCCGGCTGTTGGCGCGTAGGGAGTGAAGTGTTTGTACGCTAACTCGTCAGTCATTTTTCGAAGACCCTACTTTGCAAAAAAACGACTAGATAGCAGAAATACAGCCGCCTGGCAAGCAGCCTCTGCGCGCCTGCCGGCAAAGGCCGGGAGCGCGTCTGCCGAGATCTACTGATCGGCAGCGGCTGCCGCCCTGCCGGGGCGGCCTTTATAGCGTTCCCGCTGGGCCATGGCCATCTCGAATGCGGCCTGCGTGAAGCTCAGAATCTCGGCAAACTCCGGGTCACTGAGGCCCCGCGCGGCGTCGTTACTGCGATAGACGTTCACGAACTGGTGTTCGCGAACCGACTGCAGCACCAGCTTGCCGACGCCGAGGGCTTCGAGGCTCTTCCACAATTCCGGGTTGGCCGTGCGCGTCATCTTCATGACAAAACCGAGCGGATCCTGACGACCGAAAACCGCCGCCAGGCGAAGGATCAACTCGAACGACAGCGCCACCCGACCGTTCTCCAGCGCTTCGATCAGCGACGGGTCCTTGAGGTCGATGGCCGCGCCGACTTCAGCAATCGTCAAACCGGCAGCCTCGCGCATGGCGCGTACCGCCGCGCCCGTTCGGCCCCAGGCAGCGGTTTCCGCCGCACTCGGCAAGACGACGCGCAAGACCTCGGCTGCCGCCTCGATCGCCTGCCCGTCCGACAACGCTCTGGAGACCTTGCCGGCCGCCTCTAGCGTTCGTCCGGCGACGCCAGCCGCCGAACTGACGTCGAGCAATCGACCGGCGATGCTGCGCACCCGCTCGACCAGACCCGACTCAACAGCGGCAGGCTCGCTGGCCGTCGCCCGAGCTTTTTTCCTGGGCATTCGCCTGCCGGCATTTTCCTGGCGTTCTGGCGGTGGCGCGGGCGGCTTGTTCATCGATCAGTCCTTTGCAAAAGCTCAGCGGCGATAGCCAGCGCCGAGGTGTTCGCCGGACGCTGCTGTCACAAGCACTATACGTCGCCTCCCGATGGCGCCGGAAGCCTGCCCGCCATGGCACGTCGAGCTACCGGCAAATACCGTGCCCCCAGCCGCACAGGACGCGCCGTAGCGGCCTTGACGGGCGCCTGGCGATCGGCCACAGCGCGCCCATCATCCGGACGCGCGGCCGCCGGTCGTCGGTGGCTGCGGATTCGCCTTTCTCGCCGGCCGCGCGGCCAGAATGCTCCTGAAGAATACCGGCTCGAACGGCACCAGGGGCAGCACCAGCATCATGCCCGCCAGCGTCGCTTCGTCCTGGCCATCCGCGTTCGCTTCCTGCGCGCGATCGGGCAGACGCTCTGGCGTGCCCTCCTCAAGCCGCTCTGGCGTGCCCTCCGGTGCATCTTCCAGAAACTCCTCGGGTGCCACTGGCAATTGTCGCGACGGCCCGGGCGTCACTCGCAAGTCCTTGTTCGGGTTGTCCGATTTCTTCGCCATATTGGTCACGAACGATTTCCGCCACTCATCGCGCGTACCGCGGCCAAGTCCCACCGGCAAGCGGAAGCCGGCAGGACGCGGGAGAAAGTCGATCTGCGGCAGCACGGCCAAGCGCACTTCCGCCGCCGCCGTCGCGTCGTCGGTCGCCAAGCCCGGCGGCGCGCTGAAAACAGTGTCGCGAGGGGCGATACCTGGCGCTGACGAACTCGGCAGGCGATCGACACCGTTGGCTTGCTGCCCGGCGCTGGCACTACCGGCAACGCCGTTGCTGTCGACAGCGAAGGAAGCGAGTTGCAACGGCTGTCGCGTGACCACGAGCGGCAGCGGTTCGACGACGTAACTGCCATCCTCATCGGTGACCGTCGCCCTGATCTCGAGCGGCCCCGCGACGGCGCCATAGCGGTGCTCAAGCTGCCGCGGGTTACCCGCATAGTCGACGACCTGGCCATCGCCCCAGTCGATCCGCCAGTTGCTGATGCGGTCATCGCCAGGGTCGCTACTGCTCAGCGCCAGGGTGTAGATCTCGCCGGCGGCGGTCGACGGCAGGCCGGCCACACGCAGCGTCGGCGCGACATTGGCAACGCTTACCGTGAATCGGCGAGTCGCCGAAGCGCCACCCGAATCATTGACGCGTACGACGAAACCATAGTGCTCGTCACCATCGCTTACCCGCCAGCTGATCGCGCCGGTGAGCGGATCGATGCGCGCTCCCGCCGCCAACGAGGCATCCACGCTATAAGTCAGCGCGTCACCCTTATCGACATCATGGCCGGTGGCAAATACGGTCAGGATTTCCCCTTCCTTGAGGCGGATGTCCGCGATCGGGTCGAGCGTCGGTGCGTGGTTTGCTCTCGGCTCGATCGTCACCCGAACGTCGCCACGGCTGCTGGCACCGGCGCTGTCGGCGAGCACATAGTGGAAGTCGTCGGTGCTGAAGTTGCCGGCGGCCGGCGTGTAGCGCACCTGCCCGTCCTCGACGACGGCCGTTCCGTGCGCAGGCTGGCTGACACTGGCCAGCGTCAAGGCCTGATTCTCGGGGTCGCTGTCGTTAGCCAGGACGTCGATCAACACCGAATCGCCCGCGTCAACCCTGGCGCTGTCCGCCACAGCGATCGGCGCCTGGTTCACCGCTGTGACGTCGAAGCTCAGCGTCCGCGCCGTCGGGTCGGTATCGACGCCAGCGTTGGCCGTGCCGCCGTCGTCCTGCACGCGGAAGCTCAATTGTGCGTAAGCCACGCCGATGGCCTTGGCCGCCGGCGTGAACAGCAGCGCGTTGGCGTTGATTTCGGCAAGCTCGACGACCGCGCCGGCACTCAGGGCAAGGCCATTGAGTGTCAGCGTCCCGGCGCTCGGCAGGCTGTCGATGATCACCGCCTTGAAGGCGTTCGCCGGCGTGTCGTCGGGATCGCTGAAACCGAAGTCGCTGGCCTTGAGGACGGCCGACGTGCCTTCCAGCGTGACGATGCTGGCACTGGTTCCGCGCGGAGCGTCATTGACCGCTGCGATGCTCAGGCTGACGCTCGCCAGCCGCGAATCGAGGAGGCCGTCGTTGACCGTGTAGGTGAAGCCATCGAGCCCGTTGTAGTTCGCCGCCGGGGTGTACAGGAAGTTGCCGCCAACCGTCTGCGTCAGCGTGCCATGACCGGGAGCGGCGACCACCGTCACCGTCAGCGGGCTGTTCTCGGCGTCGCTGTCGTTGCCAAGCACGTCGAGCAGCGTCGGCACGTCTTCGCTGACGACAAACTGATCGTCGACCGCCAGCGGCGCATGGTTCACCGCCGTGACGTCGAAGCTCAGCGTCCGCGCCGTCGGGTCGGTATCGACGCCAGCGTTGGCCGTGCCGCCGTCGTCCTGCACGCGGAAGCTCAGTTGTGCGTAGCCCACGCCGATGGCCTTGGCCGCCGGCGTGAACAGCAGCGCGTTGGCGTTGATTTCGGCAAGCTCGACGACCGCGCCGGCACTCAGGGCAAGGCCATTGAGTGTCAGCGTCCCGGCGCTCGGCAGGCTGTCGATGATCACCGCCTTGAAGGCGTTCGCCGGCGTGTCGTCGGGATCGCTGAAACCGAAGTCGCTGGCCTTGAGGACGGCCGACGTGCCTTCCAGCGTGACGATGCTGGCACTGGTTCCGCGCGGAGCGTCATTGACCGCTGCGATGCTCAGGCTGACGCTCGCCAGCCGCGAATCGAGGAGGCCGTCGTTGACCGTGTAGGTGAAGCCATCTAGCCCGTTGTAGTTCGCCGCCGGCGTGTACAGGAAGTTGCCGCCAGCCGTCTGCGTCAGCGTGCCATGGCCGGGAGCGGCGACCACCGTCACCGTCAGCGGGCTGTTCTCGGCGTCGCTGTCGTTGCCGAGCACGTCGAGCAGCGTCGGCACGTCTTCGCTGACGACAAACTGATCGTCGACCGCAACTGGCGCGTGGTTGCCGTTGGCGAGGCCGAAACGCACGTCGTCGAGGATCAGCGAACTGTCGTACGGCCCGAATCCGAGCAGGTCCAGGTAGAGCGTGATCGCAGATCCGGCAGCCACGCCAGCGAGGTCCACGCTGACGGTGATCGGCGACGCCAGCGACCCGCCCTGGCCCGAGACCGATCTTCCGGAAACGCTGACGCCCGGCGCGAAGAAGATGTCGCCGTCGGACTGAACGTTCAGGAACGCGTCGGTCATGCTCAGCCCGGTCGCCGTGCCGACAAGCGAGTTGCCGCTGGCGTCGAGCAAGGCCGCTTCGAAGGCATCGGGAGGATTGCCGGCGACATTGCTCCTGAAGTCGCTGGCGGCGAGAGTGAACTCGAGCGACGTCGCACCAAGCGGTACGACAAAGGTTTGCGACAGACCGCTGTTGACGGTCGAATTCTCGCTCAGCGTTGCCGTACTGACGGTCGTCACGACCGATCCGCTTTCCGTCCAGCCGAGCAGCGGCCCACCGGCGCCAGTAATCGTAAAACCGTTGTTAACGTTTGGCGAAACCGGCGGCGCCGCATGCAGCAAGGCCGCGGCCGATGGCTGCCCGTAGCCGACGGGAAGTGCATCGCTGACCCTGAGCACCGCCTCGGGGAAGAGCGCCTCAAGAATCGACGGGGCGACGATCGGCGAGCGGATGGCATCGATAATCTGCACGTCCCTCGCCGACGGCAGGCGCCGCACCGACGGTGCCAGGATATCGTTCATCAGATCATCAGCGTAGCTGCTGCTCGCCAGGTGCTGGCCGTCAAGCGACAAGCGGGCGGTGAAACCGGCGCCGACGAAAACCTGCGAGCCGGCGACCGTCCCCACCTGGGCGGCAAAGCCGGCCGTCAGCGGATTGAAGCCAAGCAGATGGCCTTCCTCGTGCAGCAACACGGTGAGCAGGTCGTACCTGCCGGCAGCGAGCGAATCGGCGGCGGCCCGGAAGGCCGTGTCAGCGAGCGTCGTCGAGAATTCGGAGTGATCGAGCGGCGTCGGATCGACGAACCAGCCGAGGCCACTGGCGTTGCGGTCGAGGACGATGGTACCGGCGGTCGGCAGGCCGTCGGCGCCGACGGCGTCAATGCGCGCCTCGCCGAGTTGACCGTCGGGCAGGTCTGCCAGGCTGACGCTGATCTGAATCGCCGCCGCCTCGTGCAGGCGGCTGGACCAGAGCTCAAGGGCGGCCGCCGGATTGGTCGCGGCAGCATCGAGATCGGACATGGTCAGCGCTACGCTCTCGATGCTGACGGCGGTCACCGTGCCGCTGTCGGCAACGGCGAGATTCCTGGTCCCGTTACTCAAGTAGAAATTGGCGAGAAGCGGATTGCTGGTCAGCGCAAACGCACGCCGTACGGCGGCACCGACATCGACCAGCCCGTAACCGTAGGCCAGGTTCTGACCGGTGCCGGGGGTGGTGCCGACGCTTGCCGTCGCACCGCTGTAGGCGAAACGGACAACGCTCAAGCCGTTGTTGTGAGCAGCGGATGTCGTGCCGTTGTAAGCGCGGATCACCTGATACGTCGAACTTCCGATACCGGGCGTCACGGAGGTGACAAGCATGTCTTCCGAACCCACCCGGATCACCCAGATGGATGGCGAGAAGGCTGGTCCGGCAGAAGTGTAGGAGTCCGAAACGCTGATCGAAGTCGTCGTGGCATCCGGAACGGCGGCCGTCAGCGCGAATACACCGGTCGTTTTGCGGGCCGCGAGTGGGCTGGCCGTGTCGATCAGAAGCTGTCGCAGTTCGCCGCCGGTCAGGTCGGGATTGACGCTCCAGACCAGAGAGGCGTAGCCGGCCATGTTCGGATTGGCCGCGGAAGTGCCATTGAAGAAAAGTGAGCCGTTCGACGCCGGCGTGAGCCCGGGCCAATTCCCCAGGACGGTGCCATTGCCAATTACCGCCGGTGAATCGGTCGGGGCCATCAAGGTCAGCGTCGGACCGAAGTTCGAGTAGTTGGCGCGGCTGACCGCCGTCGCGTTCTGAAGGCCGGCTGCCGCCGTCAGCGAGGAGACCGGGGTGGTGAAGGCGTCGCTCGCGTTGGCGATCAAGGCGCCGACAGCGATGACATTGCTGTTGGTAGCGGCGAAACGGGCGACACCACCGCTGAGAACGGGGTTGCCGGGATTCGTGATGTCGATGTCGATTCCACCGTTGCCCGCGGCCACGGCAAAGAGTGCGTAATTGGCGTTGGCCGCGATCAGTTGCTGCAACTGGGCCGGTGTGCCGCCGCTGGTCAACCAGCCTTCGCCTTGAATGCCGCCCTGGAAAACAACATGGTCGTAACCTTTGGCAACGGCGTAGGCCAGCGCGTCGCTTACCGAGAAGTTGGCGGAACTTGCGGCGTTGTAGGGGTCTTCCACGAGAACCGGGCTGGTCCAGTTGATGCCGGCGACTCCGAGCGCGTTGTTCACGATCGCCGACATGATGCTGATCGACTGATGGCCATGCGAATCGCTACCCGAGGACGAGACCGCTCCCGGGTGCGAAGCATCGATCCGCGTCGGGTCGAGGTCGTCTACGCCAGTGGGCGCATTGGGCAGGCCGTTGTCCACCGACACGATCAGGATCTTGCTGCTGCCGGTCGTGAAACGCCAGGCGTCGGGGGTATCCGTGACGGCCAGATTCCATTGCAGGCTGTAGAAAGGATCGCTCGGATGGACCTGCAGTTCCTTGACCGTTCCGTCGGAGAACAGCAAGCGCTCGATCCCCTGGCAGTAGATTTCCTGGCCGGTGTCCAGACACAGGTAGTCAAACGCCGTTCCCCGGTAGATCACCTGACTGGGCGGCGAACTCCAGGCATTGTTGAAAGCACTGAGTGAGCGGCCGTCGATACTCGTCAGCTGCGCAGGCAGCACGCCGAGATTGAGCGTATCGGTGCCGCCGCCGCCATAGATGACGATGCCGTCATTGAGGTAGTCGGCAAGCTTGTACGTTTGCGGCGCAAACGAGCCGCGAATCATGCCGTCGGAGGCGACAAAGGGTGCCGCAGTATCCGCCCGATCGCCCTGAATAATCATCGGCTTGAAACCGACGTCCTGGGCTGCCGCGCCGTTCTCGAACTCGAGGTGCAGATAGATCTTGTAGTAGCCCTCGCTTGGCAGGGACGGCGTGCTGCCAGCCGGCCCGGCGAGCAGCACATCAAGGTTCAGGAGTTCGTCGGTAACCTGGAGTTGCTGGCCGTTATAGGTCTTCAGGAGCACATCGGCGCCGCCACCGGTCGGCTTGGCCTTGAGCTGGATTTGTTTCACGACCCCGGCAAGCCCCGAAGAGGGAATGCCAAAGCTGACTTTCAGGACGCCATGCTGAAACACGGTCTCCGGCGTGTTGTCGCCAGACGCGTCGTAAACGCTCAGCGGATACGAGCGCGTCTGCAGCGCGATGCCACCCGGGAAGCCGCCGGTGAGGACCGGCGGCCGGTTGCTGCCCGCCGGGATCCCGAAGGCCGTCAGCGTACTGCCGTCGTCAAGGGTATCGGTATGCAGCAGATAGTCGGCGCGCACGTCGATCTCGGCGTTCGCCGCGCGATTGCCGTTGATCAGCGGCAGGTCGTCGATCGCGTACTTGCGCATGTCCTTGCCCGAGGGATCCTTGGCCAGCTGCAGCTGGACCAGCTGCAGCATCGCCCTGGCGTCAAAGACCATCACCCCACCCGAGCCAGCGCTGGTCGGCAGCCCCTGGTAGCTGACGTAGAGATAGCGACCATCGGCCGACAGCGCCAGGTCCACCGGGAAACCATGCGGTGTCGGGCGCGTTGCCGCGACCACCTGCGGATGGTCGGTCAAGGGATCCTTGATGATCGCCACGTTACCGGCTTCGTAGAGGGGATTGGCACTCTGGTCGAGATAGCCGCTGACACCGCCGCCATTGAAGCTGAAGCCGTTGAATTCGCCGCCGAAGACCTTGTTGACCTGGTCAGCACGGGCGGCAACAAAGGCATAACTGCCGTCGGGAGTGAACACGATGCCGCTGGCGTTGTGCACGGCGAGTTGCGGGTTCAGCGCGGTCGCCAGCTTGTCGAGGTCGAGCGGAATGGTGCGCTTCTGGCTCGCCGCAAAGTTGGTCACGAAGACGCCCAGCGCGTCGGCCTCGGCATTGGTGAACCCGACATCCTGGCGGCCCGGAGTGACGGCAACGCCGTAGGTTTCGCGACTTCCCGGGATGTACTTGATGGCCGCCGGGTCGCCCGCTTGCAGCTTGCTCAGATCGATATCGACCAGATTACCGGCAAGTTTCGTCCACGAGTGGCCACCGTTCGGATCCGTATTCTCGTTCGGAGCCGTCACATAGACGTGCAGGCCGTCGGCGGAAACCGCGACCTTACGCAGGCCCGACGGTGCCTTCGAAGCGCTGGCAAAGCTTTGCTGGTTACCCTGGTCGACCCCGGACAGCGACACCTCGCCGCCGACGCGGATATTTTGCACGACCCGGTTGTAGTTCACCGACGCCGGGTCGATGTCGATCTGGAACAGGTAGGACGATGCGACGCCCATGATGAGATACGGGCTTTGTGCGGCGACGTAGGCGTATTTTCCGGCCGGGTCGATGGCGATGCCGTAGGGCTGGGCACCGAAGGGCAGGCGAATCGAATCGCTGGGAAACTGATTCGAGTAGATGTAGACCGATGAATCGACGAATGAAAGACCGTCCTTCCGGGTCGCCACCAGCTCCAGGCGGTAGTTCCCGGTGGCGTAGTTTTTCGGGTCGAAGGTGGTCAGAATGCCGCTGTTTACCGTGCCGCTTCCCGTCGCCAGTTGCATCGAGCTGCCGTCGTTCATGGCCAGCAGACTGAGAGTCCAGCTCGCAAGATTGGCAATATCGATCGTTGCGCGAATCGCCGTGGCCCGGCTGACCTCCCTTCCGAAAAGGTCGGGATCGACGTGCAGCGAACCGCTGATCGGCTTGTTGCTGGCAGGCGGCGGCGCGCTGTTGGTATTGATTTGCTGCAGCGCCACGGTATCGACGACGGCCACGCGCCCGGAGCCGCGCAGCGTGACGTAGGCGCGCGTGTTATCCGGGGTAATCGCCACGTCTCGCGGGAAGGGATTGTCCTCGGCCGAGTCGAGAGGAATCCTGGCGATCAGATCGCCGAGTTCGCCGAGAATCGGATTGCCATTGAGAACGGCGAGATCGCCTTGCACGCCGGCAGGGGTGTACTTGCCCTCGGGTAGCGCGACGAAAACGTAGGTCCCTTCGGAGTTGATCGTCGCCTCGTTGCTATCGACCGGATGGAAGTTGTAAACGACGACGCCGTTCTGGTACGACTGCTGCGCGTCGATCCGGGTGACCCTGATTTGCGCGAGACCGAGGACGACCGACGCCGGCACGAGCACGTGCAGCTCGGTCGCCGTACTGCCCGATGAAGGACTGACGGTCGTCGTTCTCTTGCTGTTGAACGGCCCGGGCATGCTGAAGCTGACCGACAGTTCGTCGGGGTTTTGTCCCGAGTCGGTGAAATGGCTGCCGGTCAACACCAGCTCGTGCAGCAATTCGCCGGTGGCCGGATCGGTCTTGCTCAGGTCGACCGAGACCGAGGTGATGTGCGGCGCCGTCGGCGGCAGGCTGGGCGGTGGCGTGATCGTGGTCGCGTAGTTGCTGACCTGGTTGGGGTTGATCTGGAAATCGGAGACCGTCGTGATCGGCAGGCCGTCCTGCGGTACGACCTGAATCGCAAACGGCAAGGGTTGTGGCGCCGAAGGAACCGCCAGCGAGGCCATGATCCCCGCGGCGCTGACCGCCCCGAGCGTGCCGACCAGCGTGCCGCCGGCGCTGGCCAGCGAGACCGTGAGGACCAGCTGTTGGATCAGTGCCGCCTCGAGCTGCAGGCGCCCGAGATCAACCGTCGGGTAGGCGATCAGGTACTGGGATTTGTCCTTGATGCCGGGGAAGGGGCGTGAATGGGTATGCGCCATCCCGTCGCTGCCGACCTCGCCGCTGTCGACCTGCCACCAGATCGGCCGCGTCGTGCCGTCGTCGTTGAGATATTCACCGGCCTGGTAGAAATAGACCGTCGCGCCGACGGGAATCGACGGATCGACCTTGACGTGGAGTTGCAGCGGCACCGCCAGGGCTTTGTCGCCGACATCGAGATTGAACGCTGCGGCGAACTTGAAACCGTCGGGAACGGCTTGCGGAAGCTCCGCCAGAGTGGCCGACGTCAGGCTGACGGTCGTCTCGGCGGCCAGGTCGCCCGGCGGTACCGCGACGTAAGAACCGTCCACGGCGGTCACCACGCCACCGGCCGACCCCAGCACGGCAGGACCCGTCGGGCCAGGCGCCACGACGCGCACCGGCAGCAGCGATTCAGCAGCGCCGTTGATGACCGTCAGCGTCGCGTTTCCTTCAGCGACGGCAGTGATCAGGCCATCGGCACTCACCGTCACCACTCCCGGATGGTTGAGGAAGTAGCGGGTGCCAGCGGCCGCCGCGGTAAGGTCCATCGACAGCGTCGTATCGGCCTCGGCAAAGACCTGCATCTGGCGGCTGCCATCCTTGCTGCTGAGGGTCACCGCGCCCGGGTAGGCATTGAGTCCGAGGGCATAGAGATATTGCCCCAACAGACTCTCGGGAATGCCAACGGTGACCGCAGTCGCCGCCTGGACGCCGTGGCTGGCGACGACAAGCGCGGTGCTCCCGTTGTTCACGGCGTGCAGCAGGCCGCTTGACGAGACGCTGGCCACCGTCAGGTCGGTCGATTGGAAGGTGAGATACGAGCTGGGCAGGAACACGCCCTGCTGGTCGGCAAAATCGCCGAAGACATTGAACTGGAAGTCAACCGGTGTGACCACTGGCGCCGGGCCGGTTGGAACGAAGTCACCGACCGACACATCCCAAATCGCGTCCCAGCTGCCGATGACGCCGAGCTGCAAACGCGGCGCCCGCTCCTGGAAGTCCAGGTTGATCAGCGGTGCATTGCTGACAGTGACGACAACGGTGGCGACCGCGGAAGTGCCATAGCCATCGTCAGCCAGGAACTGGAAGCTGCCCTGCCCGGCAAAGCCGACGTCGGGAAGGAAGCTCACCGAACGGCCACCGGGCGCCAGCGTCGCCATCCCGTTCTGCGCGCCGACGATGCGGAAGAACAGCGGATCACCGGCGGCGTCGCTGGCCAGCGTCGTCAGGTCGATCGAAGTCGGCAGGTCGATGTGCGTCAGCGCTTCGGACGAATGGGCGACCGGCGGACCGATGGCGACAAAGCCGAAATTGCTGCCCAGCAACTGCGCGTCGTTCGGGTCGATCGTGCCGTCACGGTTGGCATCGACGGCGGCCACGTAAGTCACTTGCCCGCTTGAACTGCCCAGCGCCTGCGCGACCAGGGCGGCGTCGAGCCCGTCCACCTTGCCGTCCTCGTTGGCGTCGCCAGCGACGAAGAGTTGCAGCGTGTAAGCGCCGGCACTGCCGGCGTCAATGCCGGCAATGCGCAGCAAAGCGAGTCCCGCGTCGCTGACTGAAAACAAAGCGAAGGCGCTGCCGTTGCCGATCCTCTGCAGCAGCGGCGTCAACCCGGCGATCGTCGGCAGCGCCGGTTGCAGTGCGCTGCCGACGTCGGCACGCAGTTCGACTCCCAGGAGGACCGTCCCCTGGCGCGTCGACTGGATTTCCAGAGGCCGCAGATTGAAGCTCAAAAGATCGCTCGCGCCTGCCGTCAGGGTGCCGTGAAATGGCGTATTGGAGAACTGTCCGGGGCCGCCGAGGTCGGCGAGCACCGGAGAAATGAGCACGTTGGCGCCGTATTCGATCGCCTTACCCGTCTGAGTCGACGGCGAAGTCGCCAGGATCAGCCGCGGCGCATCGTTGCCGGCGTAGCCGTAGCGGCTGCTTTCCTGCGTGCTGGTGTCGTGGAAGGAAGTCAGCTTGCCGAGCGCATCGTAGGCGTAGACCACGCGCCGGCCGTCGGGCCCAATAATCTCGCTGACCCTCCCCGACGCATCGCGAACGAAGTGCACGGCCTCGCCCGTCGAACTGGTGATGCCGTCGTCGGTGAAAATCAGGCGCCCGCCGCCGGGCAGGACTTGCTGCTCGACGCCCTTGGCCGCGCTGAGCTGGTAAACGGTTCCGTCGGGCGCGCTGAGCGTGTATTCGGGCCCGTCGAACTGCCCACTGGCAGGATCGTAAGCCTGCCCGGTCTGCGCGTCGTAGAAGCCTTTCGGACCACGAATCAGCACCGCGCCGGCCGAATCGAGCCGGTAGTCGACGCCGACATCGGCCTGGTACGCGGGCGTGTAATAGCTGACGCCGGAGAGCGTGTGCTTCTCGGGAGTAAAGGTATAGCCGACTCGCCGACCATCGGGCAGCGTCAGGTAAACGCGCGTGCCCTGCTGGAAGGGATTGTAGATGCCGCGGCTTTCCTCGCCGGTCGGCACGACGCTGGTCTGGATGTCGCTGTCGCGGTTGGCGAGCCGCCAACCCAGGCCGAAAGTTCCCGCCACATCGTGCTGCAGGGAATCGTAGGAACGTACCAGGTGGACCACCGTGCCGCCGAGATTTGCCGAAAGATCGACGTCCGCTTGCTGGTAGCTTCCCGGCTTGCTCGCCGTATTGGCGTCGAAGACCGTCTCGGTAGTCGTCGTACGACCACTGATATCGCTTGCCGTCAGGCGCAGGCGATAAACGCCGTTGGCCAGGCTGGCCGGATCGAGTGCGTAGAGCACGCCGCTGACCGAGCTGTCGCCGCCAGCCAACGTCGTGAAGCGTTCGGAGCCGAGTGGCGCCAACTCCAGGGTCCAGAAGTCAAGGTTGCTGTCGCTGACCGAGCCGCGCAGATCGAGGACGCTGGTCAGCGTGCTGCCGGCCGCAAGGTTTGCCAACGACAGCAGCGGTGCGAGTTGATCGTTCGGGTCGCGGACCTTCAAGACGCTGCTGGCAGTGCCAACGCGGCCGTCGCCGTCGCTGGCCGTGGCGACAATCGCAAAGCGACCGGGCGTCGCTGGAACGTAGGTCGCGCGACCGTGTACGTCAAGGACGAGCGGCTGTCCGTCGACCGTCAGGGTCAGGCCGCTGATCGGTGCGACGCTGCTGGCGGCGGCGTGTACGAGCACCGGTGAACCTGGAACGCCGGGGAAACTGGGGGTCAGCTCGATCAGCACCTGTGGCGGTACGGCAGCGAGCGTGACGCGCAGGAGCGACGGTCGGGTGATCGTCAACTCGCCGTCGCTGACGGCAAATTGCACGGGAAAGTCGCCGGTCTGCGACGGTCCGGGAGTCCACAGCAGGCGCCCGCTGCCGGCGTCCAGCGTCGCGCCCGCAGGCAGCCCGCTCGCCGAGTAGCTCAAGGTCGTCGCCAGATCGGCATCGGCACCGGTCAACTGCAGGCTGAACGGCTGCCCGACGAGCAGCCCGTGATTATCGACCAGCAGCGTCGGTGGCCGGTCCACGTTGTCGATATGCAGCTGCGCCGCCAGGCTGTCGGTCAGACCACCGGCATCGGTCACGGTGAAGGCGAGCGCGTAGTCACCCGCCTGCTGGTAGTCCGGAGTCCATTGCAGGCGCCCGGTCGACGCTTCGAGAAGCACCCCGGCAGGCAGCGCCGAGGTCGCGCTGTAGGTCAGCGGATCCTGGTTGGCGTCGGCGGCGGCCAGCGTGAATTGCAGCAAAGTTCCCTCGCGGCCCGACTGTGCGGGCAGCGGCACGAAGCGCGGCGCCTCGTTGACCGGCGTGACGGTGATACTCATCGTCTGGCTGGTCGCCAGGTTGCCGTCGCTGGCGGTCAGCACGATATGCTCGTATTTGCCGACCTGCACCAACAGCGGCGTCCAGGTCAGTACGCCGGCGAGCGCGTCGAGCGTCGCCCCGACCGGCAGATTGGCCGCCGAATACGTCAACGGGTCGCCGTCGGCGTCAAGCGCTCGCAACTGCAGCGCCAGCGTCTGGCTGGCGGGCGCTGTCTGGGTGGCGGACGACAGCCACGCTGGCGCCTGGTTGCTGGTGCGCACGGCCAGCGTAAAGGTGCGTTGATCGGCAAGCGAGCGTGCCGGATCGCCGTTGCCGCCGTCGGCGACCCTGACGAGAACCGTGTAGTTGCCGACGTCGAGCGCCGTCGGCGTCCAGCTGATGACGGCCTGGCCGTAAGCCGGGCCGGCAGCGATGCTGGCGTTGCCGGGCAGACCGACGGCGCTGAAGGCCAGCGCTTCCTGATCGCCGTCGCCGGCCTGGATGGTGAACTGCAAGGCCTGCCCGACCAGCGCCACCTGGTTACCGATAGGCGCCAGATGCGGCGGCACGTTGGTCGCGTCGACGCTCAGCACAAAGGACTGCGTAGCCGACAGAATCGCCCCCGGTCCATTGCCGTCGCCGTTGTCGAAGGCGCTCAGCGAGAGCGTGTAGTTGCCCCGGTCATCGCGCCCGGGCTTGAAAGTGAGCTGGCCGGTACCGTCGCCGTAATCGACGAACTCGCCGAAGGCCGGCAAGCCGACCAGCGCGAGCCTCAGCGGATCGCCGTCGGCGTCCACCGCCTGCAGCGGGAGGTGCACGACCGTATCGTGGTCGATGTGCAGGTTGGCCATGAAGTCCAGCTGCGGCGCACGGTTGACGTTGAGCACCTTGATGGTGACCGTCTGGACGGTGCTGAGTGGCTGCCCGGTGCCGTCGCCGTCATCGGTAGCGGTGATCGTCAGCGTGTGCTGGCCGGCGTCGCCGTAGCCCGGTGTCCAGGTGACGAGTTGCGTCTCGGCGTCGAAAGTCGCGCCTGGCGGCAGGCCGCTGGCGGCATAACTGACCGAAGCCCTGCCCGCCTCGCTGCTGACCAGCGTGCCATCGGCCGCACGCTCGGGAGCGATCCAGGTCGGGTTGTCGGCGTCGAAGGCCTGCGCGCGGAACTGGAGCTGCTGCCCTTCGAGGATCTGGAAGTCGCTGAGATTTTCGAATACCGGCGCCGCATTGGCGTTCAGCACGACGATGGCCAGCGTCTGGCTGCTGCTCGCCTGCCCGTTGCTGACGCGGATCGGCACCGAAAAAAACGCCGTGCTGCGTCGCATCGGGAGTCCATTGCAAGACGCCGCTCTGCGGGTCGAGGAAGGCGCCCGGCGGCAGCAGGTCGCTGCTAAAGCTCAGCGCCGCGCCATGCACGTCGCTGGCACGCAACTGAATCTCGATCGGGTCGCCTTCACGGCCGGTGAAATTGGCTGGCTTGGCAAAGGTCGGTGCTTGCGGCGTCGGCGCGATGATCACCGTGATCGTCTCGCTCAGCGTGTGCAACCCGTCGCTGACCAGCAGGCGCACGTCGCTATACGTTCCCGCGGAATGGAAGTCGGGCGTCCACACCAGCGCGTGCTGGACGGCATCGAAGACCGCACCCGGCGGCAGGTGATCGGTCCAGTAAACCAGCGGATCGCCTTCCGGATCGCTCGCTTCGATCAGCACTTGTAGCCGTTCGCCTTCCTTGCCGCGAATCTGGTCGGCAAGAGAAACAAACACCGGCGTGCCGTTGACGCCGTTCACCGCCACGGTGAACGATTGCGTGTCGTAGGCGCCGGCCGAATCGTAGACCTGCACGACTGCAGTCGTCAGCCCGGAACTCGCTGCCAACGGCGTCCAGGTGAGCAGGCCAGTGAGCGCGTCCACGACCATTCCGGCCGGCCCGCGGACCAGCAGGTACGACAGCTGATCGCCATCGCTATCCGCCGCCAGCGGCTGGTAGCTGTACAGCTCAGCGACGGCGGCCGATGTCGGCGGCAGCGAAGAAAAGGCGGGCGCATGGTTGCCGGCCAGCAGGCCCGATACGCCAGGGTCGAAGGCGACCGGGTGACGATCGGGGGTGAGCACGGAAATGGTTCTGCCGGTCGCCCGCTGCCCCGGTTCGAGAATGCCGTCGGGCGGCAGAGTGCCGCTCAGGTCGATCAACCACGAGCCATCGGCGGCGCGGCCCTGATTGCCGAGCGGCTCGCCGTCGAAGTGCTGCAGCGGCGTCAATTGCAGGATCACCGGCAACAACAGCCGGTACTGACTGTTGTTGCTGAGCGTGACGTCGAACGAAATCGTACCCGTCGCTCGATCGCTGCGCGCCAACGAGAAGTCCAGGCCGAGCACCGCGCTGAGGTCGCCGATGGCCGTAAACGCGCTGCTGTACGGCGCCGCCAGCGCGAGGCCGGCGTTGCTGTGCAGTTGCGTCAACACCTGCAACTGATAATGGTCGGCCAATAGCGGCGTGAAACTCAACACGGCGGTCCGACTGGCCTGGTCGTAGGCGATGGCGCGGATCGGCACCGCGCCCGCCAAGTCGCCCAGCAAGCGGTAGTTGTCGGGATTGAGCACCGAGTGCGGGTCGGCCGCGCTACTGGCGAGCATGTCTTCGTCGAAGGTCACGGCGACGTTGGCGAAGGGCAAGGCCACGGTCGCGTCCGTCGGCGGGTTGCTGCGCGCGACGTGCGGCGGGCGAACCGGGTTGAGGACGTCGATCTGGTGTGATTGGCTGATGAACACCCGGCCGTCGGCGCCGGCCTTGAGCTGATCGCCACGCGTGCCACCACTGGCCAGTACCACCCTCTTGAGCGTCGCCAGATCGACCATCGTCAATTCGCTGCCGGCACCCGCCATCGACTCCTCGCTGTGCGAGACGAAGAGCAGGCCTTCTAGTGGCGAGCCCGGCAGGCCGAAGGCCAGCGAGTCGACGTCGGCGTTGAAGTCGAGCATCAGCCGCGGCTTCACCGGCGTCCCGCTGAACTGGATGATCTGCGCCTGGTTGTGCGGCCAGGTCGCCGCCCAGAGCGTGCCGTCGGGCGCGAAGGCCAGACTGCCGACGCGGATGTCGCTGAAATGAGCGAAGCTGCCGCTGCCCGGATCGAAGACCTCGATGCCGTTGCCCGACGACAGGTAGATCAGCCCGCTGCCCGGCTCGATGGCCAGGCTCTGCGTCAGGCCGTCACCGAACTCGCCGAGGATCTCACCGGTGGTCGCGTCGAGCTTGAGCAAGGGACCGCCGCCGGTCGTCGCCCAGATGACGGCGCCCGTGCTGTCCAGGGCCATGTCGTAGATCGGCTGGGCGAGCGTCGCCAGCGGCGTTGCCGCCCTGCCGCCGTCGCTGTTGAAGCGGAACAACTGGTTGCGCGCGGCGCCGCCGCTGGCCAGCAGCGAACCGTCGGGCAGGATCAGAATCGCCAGCGGGCCGATAGCGGCGCCGCTCTGGACGAATCCGCTGGCAAAGACCTGGCCGGTGAACGGCGACACGACGCTTTGGAACTCGGGCAGGTGGCTGGGACTGAGGCTCGCGGGGATCCCCTGCTCGGCCTGCACGAACAGCGGATTGACCGCCGCTTGCGCACTCGCTGGCGGCGGCGAGCCGAAATCGCGACTGCTGCCGGATACCGTCGGCAAGCCGCCCAGATTGGCTCGCGAATCATCGCTGGGGACCGACTTTCCGGCGCCCGGCTGTTCCTGGTTGCCGGCGTTGTCGGACGCCAGCGCGAGAAACTGGTAGCTGTGTCCGGCGCGGCCGTTGTAGATACCGGCGGTATCGCTGCTCTGGCTCTTCCAGATCGCGTAGTCGCCGCCGTCCTCGGCAACGTAGACGCTGACGCTCTTGACGCCGCTGCCGCCATTTTCGTCTTGTGCGCTCCACTGCACGCGGTAATCGCTGCCACCCTGGACTACCCGGCTGGCGGTCAACGTGCTGGTCGGAGCGAACGCGTCGAGGGTGTAGGTGATCGGCGCGGTATCGAGCGGCGCGGTGGTATTGAACAGCACGCGCGCCTGCGCGCTGATCGGCGTGCCGGTGGCCAGGCCGTCGCGCGGCAACACCGTGTAGGTGACGAAGCCACGTCCGGCGCCCTGCGCGTTGTCTGGCGGCAACAGGCCGCGGGTCGGGTCGCTGACCACCTCGCCGGTCAACGGATCGATGGCCTGCAACAGCCAGGTCACGGTGTTGGAGGCGATGTCGATGCCGGTGCTGACGCGCAGAATGAATCCGCGACTCCTGGTGAAGTCGAAATCGCCCTGGAAAGAACCGACGTCGGACGGGATGTGCACCTGCAGATCGCCGAGCTGGAGGTCGCCAAGCCGGAAACTGCGCGGGTCCAGATTGGCGTCGAGCTGGCTGACGACGCGCACCTGGCCGACTGTCGCGGCGGCGTTGGCGCCGTTCTGGAACTGGATGGTGTAGGGCTCGGCCTGATTCTGCGGAACGAACTGCGCGGAACCGAAAGCCAGCGGACCATTCACCGCCGCCTGCCCGGCGCGGCCGGTGCCGGTGAAGAAGGGGGCAAAATTCGGCGCCTGGACGTTGAGGAAGTTCGGGTTCTCGGGGTGCGTCTCGTCCGAGTCGCCGTGGTCCGGGTGGGTCGGAAAGTCCCAGTCGTTGGCCCACGGCACGTAGACGTAGAAACCCTCGTAATGCGTCGGCGCCGACTGCTGCAGGTTGAAGTCGCTGGCCGGCGGCGGATCGAAACTCCAGTAGCTGGTCGGGTCGTCGGGGCTGACGAGATCCTGCTTGACGCTGCTGTAGGGCGTCGTTTTACTCGGGTCGTCGCCGTACCAGGTGCGCACCTGGTCGAAGAACTGCACCAGATTGCCGCTGGTGATGATCTGCTGGCCCGCTGGCCCGGCCAGGATGCCGGCGCTCAACATCGCCTGCAGGCTGACCAACAGCGGATTTTCGTGCACCGCCGGAGGCGCGTCCACGGCCCGCAGGAGGCCCGCCTGGACCAGCGCCTCGAGATACAGGCCGGTCCATAAGCTCGCGTCTGCGGCAAGATTGCGCAACGCCGACGAGGCGCCAGAGTCCTTGATGATATTGGCGCGCAGGATCGCCGCCAGGGCGCTCTGTTGCGCGACGTACTCGTCGCGCGTCAGCGGCGTCGCCGCGCCCATGATGTTGAAGGCAAACGCCGTCACCCCGGGTTGTTCGGAGTACGCGCCCGGCGGCAGGCCATTGGGGTAGGTCTGGACGAGGAAGCTGAAAGTGGTGTTCGAGCGGTCGGCGAAGTCGATCGCGTAACCGCTGCTCAGTAGCTGGCCATTGCTGTTGGCGCTGGGCACGACGCCTGCCCAGGGAACGTTGGCGACGTCTGGCGCGCCACTGACGTTGGTCGTGAATCCGAGATACGGCACGCCTTCGTTCAGCGGCAGCCCGGGAACTCCATACTGGAACTCGACGTAGGGGATGTCGACGTTGGTCCGGCTGGTGAGCGTGAAGCCATACAGCCCGCTTTGCCCCGCCCAGACGACGCGCGGGCCACCCAGGGCGATACTGACATCGGGCGGCAAGGCCTGTTCGACCAGGTAGCGGTACGGCGCGACGGCCGTCCGGCCATCGGGGTTGATGACCTTGACGTCGTAGAGGCCGTGCGGCGCGGCGCGCAAGTCGAAGATGGCGATGATGCGCGTCTTGTCGATCACCTGATAGCTGACCGGCTCGTATTCGGCGAAGCCCGGACGAATCAACTTGACCGTCGCCTGCGCGTCGAATTGTGCTCCCAGAATGGTCGTCGTGACGTAGCGACTGTCGCCACCCTTGTCGGGAACGATGTCGGTAATGCCGAAGGGCAGGACGTGCGCCAGAATGCTGACCGGCGCCCCGGCGGACGGCTCCGACTGCCCGTGGATCAGCACGTAGTAGGTCCCGGCGGTCGTCGAGGGAATCACCGCGAACTGGTTTGCCTGCAGCGCTTGCTGGTACGCGGCGTCGTAGGTCGAGCCGCTCGGCAGGGCGGCGTAGCGCAGGAACAGGACGTTGGCCGCCGCCGAATCGGCGGAGATCAGGTCGACGCGCAAGGTCTCCCCCTGCGCGACGCTGACCTGGTAGAGCCGGTCTTCGCCCGTATGCAGCGTCGTGCTCAGCGGCACGCCGAGGTGCAACTCGGGAACGCTGACCTTGAGCAGGTCGGCCGAGGTCGTCGTGTTATTCAGTTCCTGCGATTCGAAGATGTCGTCAAAGATGTCGCTGCGCACGATCACCCGATACGAAGCGGGCGTGGCCGGCGGCAGATTGGCGTCCAGCGTGGCGTGGTAGGAATCTCCGGGTAGCAGCGTCCCGCTGAAACTGAAACGGCCGATCGGCCGGTCGCTGATATCCCAGGTGTTGTCGGCCGACAGATAAGCGATGTCGCTCCAGCTGCCAATGGCGGCGTTGACGCCGATGTTGCTCACCGTCCAGTTCAGGTGCACGGGATCGCCGGCCATCGCCGATTGCGGTACGGTAATGCTGTCGACCACCAGATCGGACGGCGGTGGCTGCTCGATCAGCAGCGGCGTCGCCGTCACCGTCGCATTGTTGCCCTCGTGGTCACCCTCGAATACCAGGCCGCGCGGCGAGATCGACGTCGGCGCATCGCTGAGGACGAAGACGTACCAGGGTCCGCTCATGTTGCGTGGCGCCTTGAGCGTCACGCTCCTCGAATAGCTGGCGCCGGCCGCCAGGCCACCGCTGTGGCGGTCGTCGGCAAAGTAAACGTCGGCATCGCTGAGGTAGGGGTCGCGCGACAGGTAAATGCGGTCTTCCCAAATCGCCTGGCGGTCTGGCGTATCGCCGCTGCCGGTGTTGGTCACGGTGTAGGTGACGGTGAATGACTGGCCGCTGAGCACGTGGCCGGGCTGCGCCGGGTCCGGGCCAAGCGCGACGAGCGCGGTGACCTGCAGGTCGGGTGGCGGCGTCAGCGTAACCGGCATCGCTGCGGCGGTCTGGTTGTTGCCCTCGCCCTGAAACTCGGGAACCGATCCCATCGAGGTACCGCCGCTGACTCCCGGCACGCCGTTCGTTCCGCGTACCGTCGCGTCGGTGAACACCAGAATGTGGAAGTCGCCGCCGATGCCGTCGGGCAGGCGAACGTTGAGCGTCTCCGAGTACTGCTCGCCGGTCTTGAGGATCGTGCTGTGCGCAATCTCGCCCAACTGCGTGTCGCCGGAGTCGAGCGATGCGTCGGTGGACAGGAATACGCGGTCGCTCCAGTTGCCTTCGCGCGTGTCGCGGTTGCCGAGGTTGCCGACCGTCCAGGTGACCGCCACGATATCGCCGGAATGCACTCCGGCGGTAGGCACCAGCAGGTCGGTCACCCGCAGGTCAGGCTCGCGGTAAATGACCGGCAGCGTGCCGGTGCGCTGATTGTTGCTGGCATCCTCATAGGCGAGCGTCGCGAACGATCCACGGCTGGCGCTGTTGTCGCGCGACCGGGTATTGATCGTGCCGTGGGCGTCGGTCACGACGTGCACGTAAAAAGTCTGCGGATCGGCAACGCTGCCGCCGATACCCTTGGGCAAGACGAAACTTGCCGACTGCGTGTAGCTGGCCGCCGCCGCCAGCGGCTGATCATTGCTGTGAGCGAATTGGCCAACCAGGACGTCGCGGGACACGTCGAGCGTCGGATAGCGCGAGAAATAGACGTCGTCGAGCCAGTAGCGCGTACCCGACCAGGCCGCCGCACCGAGGTTCTGGACGGTCCAGGTGACCTCGGTAGATTCGCCCGAATAGTTGGGCACCTGGGCGACGACCGAAGTCACCTGCAGGTCGGCCGGCGGCAGCGGCGTGACGTGCGTCGCGGCGGCGGTGACATTGTCGTCGGTGTACGGTCCTTCCCAGGTCGGTGCAAAGTACGTTCCGACGGCGACGGAAAACCGCGGGTCCTTGCTCGGGTCGATCACCGTGCCGCCGGTATTGCTCACCACGATGACGTACTTGCCGGAGATCTCCGGCGACAGCTTGAAGGTGTGCTGTGCCGTGTAGGAGCCATTGCTGGCAACGATCCCGTCGTGCTCGACGCTGCCCAGGAACCACTGGTTGCCGACGTTCTGGCCACTGAACGGCGGCACGAAAGTCGCCTTGTCGGAGAGATACACCTGGTCGAAGAGAACGCTGCCTTCGGTCGCGCTGGTGCCCTTGTTCTGCACCGTCCATTGGACGGTGAAATCGTCGCCGCCAAGCGCCGAAGCCTGCGGCGTCACCGCCGTCACCACCAGGTCGGGCGGCGGCGTCAGCAGGACGGTAATCGGCCGAGCCTTGTAGTTGTCGTTGTTGAGCTGCGTCGGGTCGTCGGGATTGACATTGACGTCCTGGGTACTCTTGAGGACGACATCGAAGGAATCTGACCAGGCGGTGATGTAGAACTGCCCCGAGATGTGCTTGGGCAGCGTCACCTGCGTGCTGACATCGTAGCCGACCGGCGGCGCGATGATCGACGGGTCGTTGCCGAGGAGGCCGCTATGCGGCAGCGTCGCCAGCAGCACGTCGCCCTTGGTGACGTTCGGGCGCGTCGCGTCGCGGGTCAGCCAGATGGTATCGGTCCAGCTCGACCGGTCGGTGGGTTCCAGGCCAAGGTTGCTGACGTGGTACGAGACGTCAATGGTCGTGCCGTCGAAGGTCTGGTTCGGCGCGGTGACGAGGCCGGTGACGAGATCGGCCGGCGGTTCAGGGTTGATGTAAATCGACTGCACGAGCGTGTTGTTGTCGGCGCGCGGGAATTCGTCGACGCTGCCGTCGGCGTTTGTCGCGACGATCAGGTAGGCGGGCCCGCCAAGACGTTTGGGCACTGACAGGTTGTCGCTGTGTCCTTGATACTTGGCGCCGGGCATCAACGCCGACTGGTTGGCGAAGGAACCCAGGAAGATCGCGCTGCCGTCGAGATGGTCCTTCAGAGACAGGTAAACCTTGTCGGTCCAGTGACCACGCGCGTCGGCGCTCCCCTGGTTGATGACCGTGTAGTCGAGGGCAACGGTGCCGCCGGCGTTGGCCGTTGCCGGGGCGTTGTCGATCGAGAACACTTGCAGGTCGGGATTGGGCGGCACGGTGAGCGTCAGCGTCTGCGCATCGACGAGCGTGTTGTTCGCACTGGCGCCGTTCTCGAAGATCGGGAAAAGTCCGGTATTGGTCGTCAGCAACAGCTGGAAGACGCCCTGAACCTTGCTCGGCAGCTGCAGCTGCTCGGTGCGGGTATAGAACTGGCCACCCGGCAGTGGGCTGGCGTAGGTGAACGCGCCGAGCGTAAACGATCGGATGCCGCCGACTTCCCTGAGCACGACGCTATCGACCCAGGTACCCTTGGTCTCGCCAGCACCGACATTGTGAACGGTCCAGCTGACATCGATCTTGTCGCCGGCGTTGGCGGTGTCAAGCACGGCCGTCGATCCCGGCGTCGTCGCCGCCAGGTGGCTTGGCGTCAGATCCGGCGGCGCCGAGAAGGCCACCGCCAGAGGCCCCGAGACGGCGCTGTTATTGTCGGTGTAAATGAACTCGTGCGGTCCGCCGGTGCGAACGACGACGTAGAAGCTACCGCTCAGACCGTCCGGCAGGGTCGCGCTGACGGTATGTGTATAGCTACCGCCGACGGCCAGCGCGCCGAGGTGATCGAAGCCTCCCAGAGACGCGACGACGTTCTTGCCCGCCGCGTCGGACGCCAGATACAGCGAATCAGCCCACAGGCCGGTATTGGTCGTACCGATCGCGTGCGGCGACTGGTTGCTGACCGTCCAGGCGACCTCGATCGCCTGGCCGCTGGCGCCGGCAAGCGGCACGCTGACGCCCGACACGGTCAGGTCGGCGTAGGGAATCGGCGTCACGTCGAAGAGATTGGCGGCTTCGCCGAAGTTGTTTGCTTCGCCGCCGTTCTCGAAGACCGCATCAGCGGCGTCGGTGCGCACGAAGAGGTGCGAATGCGTCTGGAACTGCGCCGGCAAGAGGAAGGTCTCGCTGCGCGAATAGCCGGCACCCGTCGCCAGCGCGCCCTGGTGCGCGAACTCCTTGAGCACCGTGCCATGGCTGGGTTCGGCGTCGGGCGAAATGATGATCGTATCGACCCAGGCGGCAAGCGTCGTTGCCGCGCTGCCGACGTTGGCGACGCTCCAGCTGATCGTCACCTGCGCCGGGTCGCCGATCGTCAAGGCCGGCGCCATGACGCTGTCTACCGCCAGGTCGGCATACGGCGCCAGCGCCGAAAGCGCGGTGACGCTGCTGGCGTTATTGGTCTCGGCGGTGCTGGTGCTGTTCGGGCCGGCGGTGTTGTACTCGGAAAGCTGATTGTAGTAGTCGGCGGTGACCGTAAATAGCAGCGTGCCGGCGCCGGCATCGCCGGCCGGCAAGGTATAAGCGAGCTGCTGCGCAAGCGAGTCGCCGCTGGCGATGGCCGCGTTGCCGACAAGCGTCGGGTCGTAGGCCACATCGAAGGTGCTCAGCTCCTTGCCCGTCTGCTCGTTGAAGACGCTGACGTGCGAGTAGAACGCTTTGCCGGCGGCGGCCGTGCCGGTGTTGGCAACATTCCAGTGCAAGACGACGCTGTCGCCCGATGCCAGCCCCGCGGCCGGGGTCAGGGCGAGGCCGCTCACCTGCAGGTCGGGAGCCGGTGCTAGCAAGGACGTTGCCGTAGCGCTTGCACTGTTGTTGCCTTCGGCGGCATTGGCGCCACCTGGCCCGGCGGTGTTGTATTCAAAAATCTGGTTGAACCAGTCGCTGCTGACGGTGGCCTGGATTTGCCCGGCGCCACGCAAGCCGCTCGGCAACGTGAAGGCGAACTGTCGTGACCGCTTTGCGCCACTGGCGATCGCGCCGTTACCGACCGCCGATTCCTGGTAGGCAACGGTGCCCGTGCTCAGCGTTTCGCCGGTCGAGACGTTGGTGACCGTGACGTAATCGTTCCACGAACCGCTCGTTTCGCGGCCGCCGCTATTGCGGTCGCTCCAGCGCAGCGTCACCACGTCGCCCGACTGCAGGCCGCTGACCGGGTCGAACGCCAGATCACTCACCTGCAAGTCTGGATAGGGCCCGGCGACCGACGCGGCGCTCAGCGAAGCGACGTTATTGCTCTCGGCCGTACCGGCGGGGTTGCCTTCGAAAAGCGCATTGCCGGTGTCGGCAAGGACCTTGACCAGCAGCTGGCCCACTCCAGCGACGCCGTCGGGCAAGCGAAAGCTGTACTGCCGGGCGCGTTTGTCGGCCGCGGCGATGTCGCCGTTGCCGGTGACCGCCGGGTCGTAGACCAGCGCCCTGCTGACCAGGATCTCGCCGGTAGTCGTATTCTTCACTTCCAGCAGGTCGCTCCAGGCGCCAGCAGTCGCGCCGCTGCCGGTGTTGGCGTCGTTCCACTGAACGGTCACGGCGCCGCCGGAAACGACCCCGTCGGGACCGTCGATGCTCAGCTCGGTGACCTGCAGGTCGGGATACGCGGCCAGCGCCGAGCTACGCGTCAACACCGCCGTGTTGTTGGCCTCGGCGGTACCGCCGGCATTGTTCTCGAAAATCGTCTGGCTGCTGTCGATGCTGACCGTCGCCTCGATTTGACCAACGCCGCGCAAACCATCGGGTAGACGAAGCGTGTACTGCCTGGCACGAGTGCCGCCCGGCGTAATGCTGCCGTTGCCGATCGCGGCGGGGTCGTAAGGCAATGAGACACTGGCCAGAGTCTCGCCGGTGCTGGTGTTCCTGATCGTCAGCTGGTCGCTCCAGCCAGCAGACGTGGCGCGCGTGCCGGTATTGCTGTCGTTCCAGAGGACCGTGAACGAAGCGCCCGAAAACAGGCCGGCGGGCGGTTCGATGCGCAGGTTGGCGACCACCAGGTCGGGGTAGCTGGCGAGTGTAGACGTGGTCGTGACCACGGCCGCGTTGTTGGCTTCGGCGGTGCCCGCCGGATTGAGCTCGAAGAGATTGCCGTTGGCGTCGGCGAGCACCGTGACCTCGAGGTCACCGACGCCGCGCGGTCCGTCGGGCAGGGTGTACGCGTACTGCTTCGAGTGCGTGCCGCCAGCGGCGATCGGCGCGTTGGCCGGCAGCGCCGGATCGTGTGCGATGGTGGTGTACAGCAGCACTTCGCCGGTGCTCAGGTTCCGCACCGTCAGCCGATCGAGCCACGCAGCGCTGGTCGCGCCATTGCCGACGTTGGCGTCGTCCCAGAGGACGAGCAGCGGGCTGCCGGACAACACGCCAGTGGCGGGCTGCAGGCGCAGGTTCTGGATTTGCAGATCCGGATACGGCGCCAGCGTCGAGGCCTGCGTGATGCTGGCGGTGTTGTTGGCCGCAGCCGGAGTCGATTCACTGATCTCGCCGTAGGCGTTGAGCGTGACCGTAAATGAGAGGTCGCCGACAGCGACCAGGCCATCGGGCAATCTGAGCGAGAACTGCCGCTGCCGCGACCCCCCGGCCTCGATCGCGCCGTTGGCCAGCGAATTCTGGTCGTAGAGCACCGGCGTGCTAAACAGCGTCTGGCCGCTGCTCGCGTTCTTGACCACCAGCAGGTCGGAAAAGGAACGGTTGGTGGCGACGTTGCCAACGTTCGCCACCGTCCATGTGACGAGCACCGTGCCACCCGACTGTAGTCCGGCGGCCGGTGTCAGCGACAGGTTGGCAATGCGCAGGTCGAGCGTGTCGTTGTCGTGGTTGACCAGGCTGACGTCCGGGGGGTTGAGCCCCTGGTACTTGAGGTCAGCACTGACCGCCGGCGACGTGACGATCGCCCAGGCGACGTCGCCATCGACGACCTGGTCTTCGACGCCGCTGGCGGTGACCGTCTGGGCGATATTCCAGTTTTGCGGCGTGAACGTGAGCTGCGACGGCAGCACCGTGCCTTCGCTGCCATTGCTCGACGCCAGCACGAAGCGGACGTTCGCCGTCGGCCTGGAAGCGAGCGCGACGGTAAAGGTCGCGCCAGCGCCCGATTCAGACGTCGCCAGCCCGGAGATGGCGCTGAAAATGAAGCCGGCGTGATCGTCGTTGAGATTGCTGAGAGTCACGTCGCTGGCGTTGAAGCCGTCGTAGGCAGGATCGGCTGAGACCGCCGGCGCGGTGACGACGTGGTACGCCACGTCGCCGTCGTCGACGGCGTCATCGACGCCGGTGACCGTGACGGTCTGCGGCAGATTCCAGTCTTGCGGCGTGAACAGCAGCGATGCCGTCGACAGCGTGCCTTCGGCCAGCTTATCCGAGAGTAGAGCGATCGACACCGCGGCCGTTGGTGCCGTGTCGAGGACCACGGTGAAAGTCGCAGTTGCCCCGGCCTCCGACGTCGTCAGTCCGAAAGTCGGGTTGATCTTGATGCCCGCAACTTCGCTGAGCAGGGTGAGGTCGCTGGCACTGTAATTGGCGCGCAGGAGCGCCGACGGGCTGGCAATCTGCGCGAACTGGCCGCTCCGCGCGGCAAAGCCGAGGACCTTGAAGGCATCGCCGCTGGTCGGCGTGAAGGCATTGATCAGGGCAACATTCAGGGTGCCGTCAAGCGCCGCGTCACCGTCGATGGCGAGTTGATCGAACTGTGATCCTGCGTTCACTCCACCGAGCTCGACGGTGAGCACACCAGCGGCGGTCTGGGTATAGTTGCCGACGACGCTCAGCGTGCCCAGCGGCTTACCGGGGTTGATCAGCGCCGAATTCGCCAGGTCGGCGTCGATGATGCCCGCACCACTCAGGCTCCCACCCAGCAGATCGACGACGCCTGGCGCTTGCAGCCGACCGCCGTCGAGCAGCGTGCTTCCCGCCGTCTGCACGTAGGAATCCGTGGTCACCCGGGCACGCAGGCGGACCGAGTCGATTTCTTCCCAGGCATTGAGATCGTGATTGGTGTCTACATAGACCTTGAGACCTTTGACCAGATACGCCGTCGGCGCCCAGGACACGCTGAAATCGACGGTCGCGCCTGGCTGGCTTGAGTCGGCCCCACTCCAGACGGTATGCAGGACGTCGCCGGTATCGACGACGTCGATCTGGTACACGAAACCATTTCCAGAGGTCTCGCGAATCGTTGCGCCACTGGCGAAAACAGGTGTTGCAAAGCCCAGCGTGAGGAACTCCAGCGTACCGTTGAGCGACGAAGGTGCCCAGGACGTCGGCCGGTCGCCATAGCCGAGGGTATTGGGCGTTCCCAGAGCCTGCGCGGCGGACCACGAACCGCTACTGTACTGAGAACTGAAGCCGAGAACCGTCTCCGCATACTGGTCAGCGCTGCCGACCTCGAGAAGGCTGTTGGTGCCGACGAACACCGCGCCCGCATTGCTGAAGTCGCTTGCCAGGTCCAGGCTGGCGCCGTTTCGCAGCGTCAGGCTGCCGCCACTGGCATTGCTCGTGAGCCCACTCAAGGCGCTGGTCGTACCGGCATCGCGATAGAAATTGGCGTTGACCCCGTCAAGGACAAGGCTGGCCGCGTTGCTGATGATCGGCGAACTCAGCAGGACGCGCAGAGTGCTGCCCGCGGACGCCTCCCAGACGCCGCCGGTCAGGGTGCCGGCGACAAAGTTGGCAAGCGTCGTCGGCTGCACATTGAGCGTGCCGCCACCGCTGGCCCGCAGCGTCCCCTGGTTGTTGAAGCTGGCGCCAGCGAGTGTGATGGTGCCGACGCGGTCGGGACCGATGCTCCCGAGGTTGCGTACCGAAACGTTGGCCGGGCCGCCCCAGCCGGCGTTGTAGCCGATCGTCCCACCCGCGCCCGTGACGGCGATCCCCGCGCCAATCGTCAACTCGCCGCCACTGGCGAGTTCGCGGACGCTGTTGTAGCTGTTGTTGTCGCCGAACAGCAGCGTGCCGCTACCGCCCAGCGTCGCCGCAGCGCTACTGAAATTGAGCTGGCCGTAGTTCTGTACGGTGATCGTCGCGTTGGCCAGCGTCAGGTCGCCGCTGACGCCAAGGTTGACGCCGTAGCCAGAGCTCAGATCGAGTACCGTCGGTTCGTTCTGCGCCGCGTCGCCCTGCAGCGTCACGTCCTGCAAGGTGCCGCCCAGGTTGCTCGCCAGCAGCTTCGCACCGCCCGTGGCGCTGACCGTGCCGCCCTGGATCGTGCCGCCCGCCAGGTTCCAGGAACCCGTGCCGGCGTCCAGCGCCAGCGCGCCGCCGGTGTTGTTCAGCGTGCCGCTCAGATTGACCGTGCCGCCGCTGCGGTTGAAGGTCCCGAGATCGGCCAGCGTCAGGCTGCCGCCTAGCTTGACCGTCGAGTTGCTGGCGCTGATCGTGCCGGCGTTGGCGTAGCTGCCACCCAGATTCAGCGTGCTGTCAGTGGCCGTGATCTGTGCGCCAGCCACGTTGCTCCAGCTTGTCGGCTGCACACTGAGCGTGCCGCCACCGCTGGCCTGCAGCGTCCCCTGGTTGTTGAAGCTGGCGCCAGCGAGTGTGATCGTCCCGACGCGGTCGGGACCGATGTTCCCGAGGTTGCGCACCGAAACGTTGGCCGGGCCGCCCCAGCCGGCGTTGTAGCCGATCGTCCCACCCGCGCCCGTGACGGTGATTCCCGAGCCAATCATCAACTCGCCGCCGCTGGCGACTTCGCGGACGCTGTTGTAGCTGTTGTTGTCGCCGAACAGCACGGTGCCGCTACCGCCCAGCGTCGCCGCAGCGCTACTGAAATTGAGCTGGCCGTAGTTCTGTACGGTGATCGTCGCGTTGGCCAGCGTCAGGTCGCCGCTGACGCCAAGGTTGACGCCGTAGCCAGAGCTCAGGTCGAGTACCGTCGGTTCGCTCTGCGCCGCGTCGCCCTGCAGCGTCACGTCCTGCAAGGTGCCGCCCAGGTTGGTCGCCAGCAGCTTCGCACCGCCCGTGGCGCTGACCGTGCCGCCCTGGATCGTACCGCCCGCCAGGTTCCAGGAACCCGTGCCGGCGTCCAGCGCCAGTGTGCCGCCGGCGTTGTTCAGCGTGCCGCTCAGATTGACCGTGCCGCCGCTGCGGTTGAAGGTCCCGAGATCGGCCAGCGTCAGGCTGCCGCCTAGCTTGACCGTCGAGTTGCTGGCGCTGATCGTGCCGGCGTTGGCGTAGCTGCCACCCAGATTCAGCGTGCTGTCAGTGGCCGTGATCTGTGCGCCAGCCACGTTGCTCCAGCTTGTCGGCTGCACATTGAGCGTGCCGCCACCGCTGGCCTGCAGCGTCCCCTGGTTGTTGAAGCTGGCGCCAGCGAGTGTGATCGTCCCGACGCGGTCGGGACCGATGTTCCCGAGGTTGCGCACCGAAACGTTGGCCGGGCCGCCCCAGCCGGCGTTGTAGCCGATCGTCCCACCCGCGCCCGTGACGGCGATCCCCGCGCCAATCGTCAACTCGCCGCCACTGGCGACTTCGCGGACGCTGTTGTAGCTGTTGTTGTCGCCGAACAGCAGCGTGCCGCTACCGCCCAGCGTCGCCGCAGCGCTGCTGAAATTGAGCTGGCCGTAGTTCTGTACGGTGATCGTCGCGTTGGCCAGCGTCAGGTCGCCGCTGACGCCAACCTTGACGCCGTAGCCGCCGCTCAGATCGAGCACCGTCGGTTCGCTCTGCGCCGCATCACCCTGCAGCGTCACGTCCTGCAAGGTGCCGCCCAGGTTGCTCGCCAGCAGCTTCGCGCCGCCCGTGGCGCTGACCGTGCCGCCCTGGATCGTGCCGCCAGCGAGGTTCCAGGAACCCGTGCCGGCGTCCAGCGCCAGCGTGCCGCCGGTGTTGTTTAGCGTGCCGGTCAGATTGATTGCGCCGCCACTGCGACTGTAGTTGCCGAGCTCAGCGGTGCTGAAGCTGCTGCCGAGATTGAGCGTCGAGTTGCTCTCGGTAATCAGGCCACTGTTGCTCCACGCCGTCGCCTGGAGATTGAGCGTGCCGCCACCGCTGGCCTGCAGCGTCCCCTGGTTGTTGAAGCTGGCGCCAGCGAGTGTGATCGTCCCGACGCGGTCGGGACCGATGTTCCCGAGGTTGCGCACCGAAACGTTGGCCGGGCCGCCCCAGCCGGCGTTGTAGCCGATCGTCCCACCCGCGCCCGTGACGGTGATTCCCGAGCCAATCGTCAACTCGCCGCCGCTGGCGACTTCGCGGACGCTGTTGTAGCTGTTGTTGTCGCCGAACAGTAGCGTGCCGCTACCGCCCAGCGTCGCCGCAGCGCTGCTGAAGGTGAGCTGGCCGTAGTTCTGTACGTTGATCGTCGCGTTGGCCAGCGTCAGGTCGCCGCTGACGCCAACCTTGACGCCGTAGCCGCCGCTCAGATCGAGCACCGTCGGTTCGCTCTGCGCCGCATCACCCTGCAGCGTCACGTGCTGCAAGGTGCCGCCCAGGTTGCTCGCCAGCAGCTTCGCGCCGCCCGTGGCGCTGACCGTGCCGCCCTGGATGGTGCCGCCGGCGAGGTTCCAGGAACCCGTGCCGGCGTCCAGCGCCAGCGTGCCGCCGCTGTTGTTCAGCGTGCCGGTCAGATTGATTGCGCCGCCACTGCGACTGTAGTTGCCGAGCTCAGCGGTGCTGAAGCTGCTGCCGAGATTGAGCGTCGAGTTGCTCTCGGTAATCAGGCCACTGTTGCTCCACGCCGTCGCCTGGAGATTGAGCGTGCCACCACCGCTGGCCTGCAGCGTCCCCTGGTTGTTGAAGCTGGCGCCAGCGAGTGTGATCGTCCCGACGCGGTCGGGACCGATGTTCCCGAGGTTGCGCACCGAAACGTTGGCCGGGCCGCCCCAGCCGGCGTTGTAGCCGATCGTCCCGCCAGACCCCGTGACGGTGATTCCCGGGCCAATCGTCAGCTGGCCGCCACTGGCGACTTCGCGGACGCTGTTGTAGCTGTTGTTGTCGCCGAACAGCACCGTGCCGCTACCGCCCAGCGTCGCCGCGGCGCTGCTGAAGGTGAGCTGGCCGTAGTTCTGTACGTTGATCGTCGCGTTGGCCAGCGTCAGGTCGCCGCTGACGCCAACCTTGACGCCGTAGCCGCCGCTCAGATCGAGCACCGTCGGTTCGCTCTGCGCCGCATCACCCTGCAGCGTCACGTCCTGCAAGGTGCCGCCCAGGTTGCTCGCCAGCAGCTTCGCGCCGCCCGTGGCGCTGACCGTGCCGCCCTGGATGGTGCCGCCAGCGAGGTTCCAGGAACCCGTGCCGGCGTCCAGCGCCAGCGTGCCGCCGGCGTTGTTCAGCGTGCCGCTCAGATTGATTGCGCCGCCACTGCGACTGTAGTTACCGAGCTCAGCGGTGCTGAAGCTGCTGCCGAGATTGAGCGTCGAGTTGCTCTCGGTAATCAGCCCACTGTTGCTCCACGCCGTCGCCTGGAGATTGAGCGTGCCACCACCGCTGGCCTGCAGCGTCCCCTGGTTGTTGAAGCTGGCGCCAGCGAATGTGATGGTGCCGACGCGGTCGGGACCGATGTTCCCGAGGTTGCGCACCGAAACGTTGGCCGGGCCGCCCCAGCCGGCGTTGTAGCCGATCGTCCCACCCGCGCCCGTGACGGCGATCCCCGCGCCGATCGTCAGCTGGCCGCCACTGGCGACTTCGCGGACGCTGTTGTAGCTGTTGTTGTCGCCGAACAGAACCGTGCCGCTGCCGCCCAGCGTCGCCGCGGCGCTACTGAAATTGAGCTGGCCGTAGTTCTGTACGTTGATCGTCGCGTTGGCCAGCGTCAGGTCGCCGCTGACGCCGACCTTGACGCCGTAGCCGCCGCTCAGATCGAGCACCGTCGGTTCGCTCTGCGCCGCATCACCCTGCAGCGTCACGTCCTGCAAGGTGCCGCCCGAGCTGGTCGCCAGCAGCTTCGCGCCACCCACGGTACTGACCGTGCCGCCGTCGATCGTGCCGCCGGCGAGCGTCATGCTCCTATTGAGCACGATCGTCGATGACGCCTGCAGCGTTGCCCCCGCCATAAGGGTGATTGGCCGGCTGCTGCTCAGGCTCTTCAGCTGCACCAGCCCGGCGGCAGCCGAGACGTTGATCGCCGGATCGCCGGCAGCGACGTCGATGATTACGTCGTCGTTCACGCCTGGCGCCAGATCGCCACTCCAATTGAAGCGGTCACTCCACGAAACACCGTCGCCGCCACCATCCCATGTTCGATTGCCGAGCAGCGACGAGTATCGGTTCAAGGAGGACTCGCTCGCCGGCAGCGACGCCTCGATTGGACCGGTGCTTTTCTCCAGTTGCCAATTGCCACCCAGCAGCGGGCTGCCGGTAAAGTCGGTCGATGCGGCAACGTCGGCGCCGGTCAGCGCCGCCATGCGTGCGAGGAAGCGGTCACCATCCGGCCCATAGCCGACGTCACAGCCGTAGATCAGGATATCGCCATCGGGCGTCAGGGCACGACTCCAGGTGCTCAGTTGCGCGGCATAGGCATCCAGCCCTGCGGCATCAACGCGCTCGGCGCCGAACTGCAGGCTGCCGTCGCCACCGTGCGTCACGATGTGAATCGCCGAGACGTCGCTTTCTCCGTCCAGAGCGTCCGTGATCTGCTGCAGCAAGCGATTGCCGCCCTGGTCGAGAACGAAAACCTCGGTCTTCCCTGCTCTGCCGCCGACAGCGCCATCTTCGCCAGCGGCAATCGCCGTAAGCAGCGTCTGGTAATCACCAAGGCCGGCGTCGACGACGACGATCGCGTGTGACCCGGGGCGGGCCGGAGCGGCCTGATTCGTTCCGGCAACCGCCGTCGACGCCAGCGACCGTGCGCCGCTGCCGAGATCAATCCGGGGACCGACGTCCACCCACGGCGCCACTTGCACCGGCAGGTCGGTGGTCGACGCTTGATTCGGATACGGCAACACGTCTGCGGAAAGCAATAGCCGGGGTTCCAGGCTTTCGAAACGCAAGCTCGACGACGCGGCGCGGTCGGCACTGCCGCTCGCGCCGATCTTGCGGAAGGCATTGGCAGCGATCATCTTGCGCAAGGCCGCGACGATCGGCTTCGCCCCAAAGCCACGCAGCCGCGGCGAGGAAGCGCTCGCGCGCTTGACATGATTCATGAGTAGTCCCGAGGAAGAGGAGGTCCGGAGAAAAGACCGCGGCGGCGAGCCGGGCTGGCCGGGGAGCTGAGCGGATCCGACAAGCCGAGCGGACGCCGGGAAGCCGTCAAACGAGCCAGTCTCAGCTTGCTTTCGCTGTGTAATTGACTGCCGGCCACTGAGTCTCCTCTGGCTGCGATGCTGACGAACATCATGGCGGCCGGACTACTTCCCGCTGGGGAGAGTCGTGGCAGTCGCTGGCCCCGCCTCACGACGGGAGTACTACATCCCTACACACCTAGGTCCGTACCGGAGCGCCTGTACGGGACATCGCTTGGCCGCCGCGGGAGCCTCGCCATCAGAGAAATTTCGCACTGTTGCGTGCAGCGCGAGCGGCGCGCCGCCAGCAACTTCCCATCCCTGCGTGCGACTGGTATAGGACCGAAAATTCCATGACGCGTTCATTCCAGCGGCAGCGCCCGGCGCCCTATCGGCAAAGCACGCATGCACCGATGACTGACGCCCATCGGCTTGCCGCAGGACGCTGGTCAGCGTCGCGAATGCTACACGATTCGCCCATCGGAGAAATAAAAAAAATGCCGTGGCGGCGCGCTGGCAAATGCCAAAATTGGCATGCCTACGTTTCGCTCAAGTGGTCGTCGCAAGGCATCGGCGAGCGCGGGCCGTGACCTTAAACGTGTGGTGCTAGCCGCTGTTCACCGACCAGGCGTTCATCCCGATGCGCTGCCGCTGGTCCTTGACGGCCGCAGCTTTCGCGCCGGCCACGCCCTTCTTGCCAGAACGCTCCTGAAAAATGCCGGTTCCAGCGGCACCAGAGGCAACACCAGCATCATGCTCGCCAGCGTCGGGTCGTCCTGGCCGTCCGCGTTCGCTTCCTGCGCAGCGCTCGCCGCGGCCGCGGGCGTGTGATCCGGCTCAAGCGGCTCGGCGCGATCGGGAAGGCGCTCTGGTGCACCCTCCAGCGTGCGCCCCGGTGCATTTTCCAGAAGCTCTTCGGGTGCCACTGGCGATGGCCGTGACGGCCCGGGCGTCACTCGCAAGTCCTTGTTCGGCTTGTCCGCTTTCTTCGCCATATTGGTCACGAACGACTTCCGCCAATCGTCGCGCTCGCCGCGCCCATCGCCCAGCGGCAAGCGGAAGCCGGCAGGACGCGGGCGAAAGTCGATCTGTGGCAGCACGGCAAAGCGCTCTTCCGCCGCCGCCGTCGCGTAGTCGGTCGCCAGGCCAGGCGACACGCCGAACACGCTAGCGGAGGGTATGGCGATGCCTGCTGCAGACGACGTCAGCAGTCGCTCGACGCCGCTGGCCTGCTGCCCGGCGCCGGCAGTGCCGGCGACGCCGTTGCGGCCGGCAGCAAAGGAAGTGAAGGTCGGCAAGGAAGCGAGTTGCAACGGCTGTCGGATGACCGCCACTGGCAGCGCTTCGAGGGCATAACTGCCACCTTCGTCGGTGGCTATTGCCCGGATCTCCAGCGTCCCCGCCGCAGTGGCATAGCGGTGCTCGAGGCGACGCGCGTTACCGGCATAGTCGACGACCTGCCCGTCGCCCCAGTCGATCCGCCAGTTGCGGATGCCGCCGTCAGCAGCGTCGCCACTGCTCAGCAGCAGCGTGTAGGACTCGCCGACGTAGGTCGACGGTAAACCGCCAATGCTCAAGCTCGGCGCGCGCTGGCCGGTGACCAGAACCTCGACGACACCGCTGGCGCTGGCGCCGCCACTGTCGGCCAGCACGTAGCTGAAGCGATCGGCGCCGAAGTAATTGGCGAGCGGCGTGTAACGCAGCTTGCCGTTCTCGATCGTCACGCTGCCGTGCACAGCACCAGCGGCGCTGACCAGGGTCAGCGCCTGATTCTCGGCGTCGGTATCGTTGGCCAGGACGTCGATCAACAGCGAACTGCGCGCGTCGACACGGCCACTGTCGGGAACGGCGACCGGTGCGTCGTTGACCGGCGTGACGATGATCGTCGTCTCGCCGGTCGCTGTGCGCTGACCGTCGCTGACGCGATAGCTGAAGCGACCGAACACGTCGCTGCCGTTGTACTCCGCAGGCGGCAGATACTGCAAGCCAACGAGCTGCGCACTGCTCAGCGAATCGTTGACGGCGACCGCGCTGCCGTCGGCGTATTGAATGGCACCGATGGCCGGCAGGCCGCTGACGACGATGCTCAACAATGGGCTATCGACGTCGCTCGGCGCGCTCAGGCCGAGCGCCACCGCCGCGCCCTCTTCGCTGGCGCTGATCGCGCTGCTGCTGGCGACCGGCGCGTCGTTGACCGGCGTGACGACGATCGTCGTCTCGCCGGTCGCCGTGCGCTGACCGTCGCTGACGCGATAGCTGAAGCGACCGACCACGTCGCTGCCGTTGTACTCCGCAGGCGGCAGATACTGCAGGCCGATGAGCTGCGCACTGCTCAGCGAATCGTTGACGGCGACTGCGCTGCCGTCGGCGTATTGAATGGCACCGATGGCCGGCAGGCCGCTGACGAGGATGCTCAATAATGGGCTATCGACGTCGCTCGGCGCGCTCAGGCCGAGTGCCACCGCCGCGCCCTCTTCGCTGGCGCTGATCGCGCTGCTGCTGGCGACCGGTGCGTCGTTAACCGGCGTGACGACGATCATCGTCTCGCCGGTCGCCGTGCGCTGGCCGTCGCTGACGCGATAGCTGAAGCGACCGACCACGTCGCTGCCGTTGTACTCCGCAGGCGGCAGATACTGCAGGCCGATGAGCTGCGCACTGCTCAACGAATCGTTGACGGCGACCGCGCTGCCATCGGCGTACTGAACGACGCCAAGCGTCGGTAGGCCGCTGACGACGATGCTCAACAATGGACTATCGACGTCGCTCGGCGCGCTCAGGCCGAGTGCCACCGCCGCGCCCTCTTCGCTGGCGCTGATCGCGCTGCTGCTGGCGACCGGTGCGTCGTTAACCGGCGTGACGACGATCATCGTCTCGCCGGTCGCCGTGCGCTGGCCGTCGCTGACGCGATAGCTGAAGCGACCGACCACGTCGCTGCCGTTGTACTCCGCAGGCGGCAGATACTGCAGGCCGATGAGCTGCGCACTGCTCAACGAATCGTTGACGGCGACCGCGCTGCCATCGGCGTACTGAACGACGCCAAGCGTCGGTAGGCCGCTGACGACGATACTCAACAATGGACTATCGACGTCGCTCGGCGCGCTCAGGCCGAGCGCCACCGCCGCGCCCTCTTCGCTGGCGCTGATCGCGCTGCTGCTGGCGACCGGCGCGTCGTTGACCGGCGTGACGACGATCATCGTCTCGCCGGTCGCCGTGCGCTGGCCGTCGCTGACGCGATAGCTGAAGCGACCGACCACGTCGCTGCCGTTGTACTCCGCAGGCGGCAGATACTGCAGGCCGATGAGCTGCGCACTGCTCAACGAATCGTTGACGGCGACCGCGCTGCCATCGGCGTACTGAACGACGCCAAGCGTCGGTAGGCCGCTGACGACGATACTCAACAATGGACTATCGACGTCGCTCGGCGCGCTCAGGCCGAGCGCCACCGTACTGCCCTCTTCGCTGGCGATGATCGCGCTGCTGCTGGCGACCGGCGCGTAGTTGCTCGGGATCACGGTAATCGTCGTCTGGCCAGTCACCGAACGACTGCCGTCGCTGACGCTGTAGCTGAAGCTGCTGACGGCATCGCTGCCGTCGCTTACCGCCGGCGGCAGGTACTTCAGTCCGAGCAGTTGGGCACTGCTCAAGCTGTCGCTGGCGCCGACGGCGCTGCCGTCGGCGTATTGAACGACGCCAAGCGTCGGCAACGCGCTGACGACGATGCTCAGTAGCGGACTATCGACGTCGCTCGGCGCGCTCAAACCGAGCGCCACGGCGGCGCTCCCCTCGACGGCGGTGATCGCGCTGCGGCTGGCGACCGGCGCGTCATTAACCGGTCTTACGACGATCGTCGTAACGCCGTTCGCCGTGTTACTACCGTCGCTGACGCTGTAAGCGAAGGCGCCGACGGCATCGCTGCCGTTGTACTCGGCCGGAGGCCGATACTTCAAGCCAAGCAGTTGCGAGCTGCTCGGGGAATCGTCGACGGCCACCGCGCTGCCGTCGGCGTATTGCACCTCGCCGATCATCGGCACGGCGGTGACGACAATGCGCAAGGACGCGCTATCGGCGTCGGTCGGTGCGCTCAGACCGAGCGCCACCGTACTGCCCTCTTCGCTGGCGACGATCGCGCTGCTGCTGGCGACCGGCGCGTCGTCGACCGCAGTCAGCGTGATCGCCGTCTCGCCGCTGACCGTACTGACCCCATCGCTGACGCGGTAGGAGAAACGGCCAACGGCATCGCGGCCGTTATATTCGGCCGGCGGCAGATACTTCAAGCCGAGCAGCTGGGCGCTGCTCAGCGTGTCGTTGACGCCGACCGCGCTGCCGTCGGCGTACTGCACCTCGCCGATCGTCGGCAGAGCACCGACGACGATCGACAGCAGCGGACTATCGACGTCGGTAGGCGCGCTCAGGCCGAGCGCCACCGCGGCGCCCTCTTCGCTGGCGCTGATCGCACTGCTGCTGGCGAGCGGCGGCAGATTGCCGCTGTCAGCGGTGCTGATGATGCTGACGTTATCGATCCGCAGCCGACTCGCCGCTCCGGAAAATCCCAGCAGGTCGAAGTAAAGTGTCAGCACGGTGCCGGCGGCGATACCGCTCAGGTCGATGCTGACGGTCAGCGGCTGAGCGAGCGCCAGCGTGCCGCCGTTGCGGTCGAGCAGGCCGGTGGCGCTGACCGACGCCGCGGCAAACACCTTGCCGCCGGCCTGGACGTTGAACAACGCGTCGCTGTTGCTCACCGGGATGGTGCCGGCGACGGCGTTGCCGGCGGTATCGAGCAGCGCCACCTCGAATGCGTCGGACGGGCCGTCGTCGTTGGCGACGAAATCGGCGCCGAGCAGTTCGAAGCGCAGCAGCTGCGCGTTCTCGGGAACGGCGAAGCTCTGCGCCAGGCGCGACGCCAGCCGCGGGTCCTCGCCGAGAGCGCCCTGGCCCTTGGCCACGCCGGCCTGGCCGACCGCCATCCAGCCGAAATCGGTCGCCGTCACGTCGGCGACATCGAAACCGCCATTGACGATACCGGTGTGGACCTCACCGTTGAAGAGCAGCGATTGCGAAGTCACTGCGGCCGTCATCGCGCCCTGCATGCCGACAAAAGCCAGCAAGGCGGTGAGTGGATCGGCTTCGGCAGCACCGTCACCGACCCCGGGCGCCAGCACCTTCGCAGTGCGGCCGGGACGGTTTGACGCGTCGAGCGCGTCGAGGTCCAGATACCAGGTCGCCAGGGCATTGGTGCCGGCCAGCGATACCGTCGTCTCGGGATTGTCCATCGCCAGGTGCAACGCTTCACGTTGCCGATCGGCGACGGTGACGGTGTTGGCGGTGGACATGAAGTTGTCGCCGCCGTTGCGTGGCACCGACTCGAAGGGATTGTAGATGTACTCGTCGAACAGCCCGAGGTTGTGCGCCAGTTCGTGACCGACGACCCAGCCGAAGGACTCGCCGACGTCCTGGCGCGTGTCGCCGACATCCACATACGCGCGCAGGATGCCATCGACGACCAGCGTCATCGGCTTACCGCCGGCCATCGCACCGGTACGCAGCGGATTGACCACTTGCGACAACAGGAAGCGCTTGGCGGGAATCGAAATGTCATCGCGCAGAACCTTGCCGCCAAAGCTGTTGACGCCACCACCGGCCTCGGTGAGATCGTTCTCGAAACTGGTATAGGCAAAGTCGAGCCCGGCGAAGCTGCGCGACTCGTCGTCGGTGACGTTGAGCCACGCCCGGTTGATCATGACAATCGGATTGAGACCATTTTCCGCGTAGGCAAACTCGTCCTGCTCGATACTCGGCAGGTAGATCGACGCCGGGTACACCGGCCCCAGCGCATTCGGGTCCTTGCCGAAAACGTTGTGGAAACCAGTCAGCACGTCGGCCCATTCGGCGTCGCTGATCACCGGCGAGAAGAGGTTGACGAAGGTGCCGTAGTTGCCGGTGGCGAAACCGTTGGCGTCGTGCACCGGCGTCGTCGGGTCGGCGAGCCACTGCTCGTACTCGCTGCGAATCGCCTGCACCATCGTGCGCAGCGTCGACAGCGAAACGCCAACGGTCTGTTTCTCGACGGCGCGCGCCTTGACGGTGATCTTGCCGAGGTTGCGGCCGCCCTCCTCGATCTGGTACTCGGCAAAGTCGTCGATCGGGCTGGGGTTCGCCGACTGGTACTTGATCCCCTGCGCGATGTCGCCGACGACCTCGACCGAGAATCGTCCGCTCTGATTCAACAGCGGCTTGACGTCTACCTGTGCGGCATTGTCGAAAGACAGCGTTCGCGTCTTGCCGTCGAGCGTGTCCATCATCGTCCACACGCCATCGCCAGCGTCACCGTCGGCAAAGTCCGGCAGGTAGAAGAGATCGACCACTTCGTCGCGGACGGTGCCGTTGCCGAGCGTGATCGTGAAGTACAAGGCAGTCTTCTCGATCGGCAGGTCGGCGTCGGCGTAGGTCTTGACGAACTTGTCGCCGAACCTCGCTTTCAGGTCGAGGTGCAGGCTGTCGCCGGGATTGAGCAGCAGGTTTTCGTAGATCGGCGCGTGCGCCAGGTTGTCGTTGAGCGCCTTTTCGAAGCCGCCGTCGACCAACACCAGGAAGTCGTTGGGGTCGGTCGTCACGGTAACCGTGAACGATTCCTTGAAGCCATTGGTCAGCTCCACCCACTGACTGTCGAAACCGCCCGCCGTATCGGTAAAGAATACGCCCCGGTCACTCTCGTCGGTGGTGCTGTCGGTGATCAGCCCGCGCGAGAACTGGACATGGTCGAGCAGGATTTCGGCGTCGGCCGAGCCGCCAGCGCTGAGCGAGAACTTCAACATCCGTTCGGCGCCCCGGAACTCGACCGGGACTTCCAGCAAGCGGTTGACGAAACCGCTGTTCTCGCTGTCGACGGCAACCGCGCCGAGGAAAATCCAGCTGTCCGAGTCGGGCAGGTAGCCAGACACCCGCAGCGTCTCGCTGTCACCCGCGTCAAGTACCTGGACGTCGAAACTCAGGTACTCGGCCCAATCGGGGACGACCATCCGGTTGTGCTGGATCCACGAATTGTCGTCGTCGAGCAGCGCCGCGTGCTGGCCGTTGCCCAAGGTGACCAGTCGGTCGCCGGGAGCGTAGATTGCCGCGAATTTGCCGCCATGGAACGACCAACCCGGCAGATCGCCGGTGAGGTTGGTTGCCAGGCCACCCGCCGAGTACTGCAGGAGCCAGCTGCGGTTGAGCGCGCCTTCCTCGAAATCGCCGTTGAAAACCGAGGGTACCGGCAAGCCCGAGGAATTGATCGTCTCGCTGTTGTCGAAACTCACCGGGATGCGGATGGTGCTCGGCGTACCGGCAAAAGGCACGCCACCCTGCGGCGAGAGCGCCCAACCGGTGCCGATACCTTCCGAGGGACCCGAACCAAGGGCAAACGACTGCGCGTTGTACCAGGGGATGCTGACACCCTGGAACTCGATCGCGTCCCGGTCGGCCAGGCGCCGGTAGACCGGCTCGCCGGCCTTGTCGAAGTTCACCGCCGACAGATCGGTGGTTGCGCCGTACCAGCGCCAAACGCGGCTGTGCGGGCCGCCCGGCCTGAGCGAGCCATCGTTGAGGGCGGTCAGCGTCGCCAGCCCGTCGTCGACGGTGAAGCCGGCGCGACCGTTAAGATTAATGCTGACGTCGAAATTCGGCACAAAGCGGCCGTTCGGTGTCGACACGATGCCGCTGCCGAGCGGCAGCGCCGTCGGACTGGCGAGAATCTGAAAATAGTGCTCGGCGAAATCGATGTTGCTCCAGCGCTGCACGTCGGGATCGAGGAAGTTACCCGTCGGAATGATCTCGTTGGTCGGCAGCATTCCCCATAACTGCGTCAGCGCGCCAAGTCCGCCCAGGCCAAGTACGCCGAGAACACCGCCAAACAACTGGATATACTCGCCAACGGGAATGTCGAGCGACGGCTGATTGAAATCATGGACGTCGAGTGAGGTCATCGTCAGCCGCACGTCCTTGGCGTAAATGCCGAAACGCTGGGCGATTTCACTGTTCACCACCGTGCCACGGCTATGACCGATGAGGTGGAGCGGCGAGCCGAACAGCTTGTTATCGCCGACGTCGAAGTTGAGCCTGGCCAGCGCCGAATAGAGCGCGTCGGCGGCCGCCTCGCTGAAGCCGTTGGTCGGAAAATCCGACTCGTTGAACCAGTCGCTGACCAGCACCACCGGCTTGCCGGCCATCGCCGGCGAGGCCAACACCGTTTCCAGATCGACGTTCGTTGCGAAGGTGGCGCCGTTGTAGAAAACCAGCCAGCGGCCGCTGGTCTTCTGGTACAGCGCGGCAACGCCCTCGCCGCCGGCGCGGGCGATGTCCTCGGCCATTTCGATGAACGGGGCAATGCTCTCGGCGACGTTGGTCGGCGCCGTCGGCGAGAGCTGGAAGCCGTGCGTCAGTAGTGTCACGCTGCTGAACGGCTTGGACGCGTCGCGGAAGGCTTCGGTCTTGAAAACGCGCCAGTCGCGGGCGACCACCGTGCCCGCCGGCGACACCACCTCGACGCCCCAGAAATACTGCTGACCGGCGGTCAGCTTGAGTTTCTCGGTCAGCGCCTTGATGAAAATCGCCGACCCTTGCTGGTCGATGCTGCTCGCGTCGAGCAACTCGGACGCGAAGATCCGGTCGGCGTTCTGATCGGGCTTCCCGAGGTCGCTCGGGAAGAGGCCTTCACTGCCCCGGTAGGTGCTGACGTAGAGCCGGCTCTTGGCGTTCTCGAAGCCCTTTACCAGCCACGAGAACGTGGGTAGCAACTCGCTCGTCGTTTTGCCGGGCGCCAGCAGTTCGAGCGACGCGCCGCCCTGCGCGACCAGGCCGTTGGCCTGCCCGCCGACGCCGATCGGGCCGGTGAACTCCTCGCCCGCCGGCACGCCGAAGACCGGGTCCGTGAAGTAGCTGCCGGGCTCGATGATCTTGAAGTTCGAGCGAACGTTGATCGACGGCGCGAGATCGTCGATCGGCTTGCGGTCGAGCTGCCCGGCAAAGTCCGGGTTATTGACCGCTGTTATCATCGCCTGTACGTCGAAGCCCATCACCACCCGCTGACCGCGGTAGGCGCTGTAGAGGGTGTCGCCGTCGGGCGACAGGACCAGATTGTCGGGCCACGACATTGGCACCGGACGCGTTGCGGCGACCAGCGTCGGCGTCGCACCGAGCGGGCCGCGAATGATACCGACGTTGCCCCCGGCCGGGTGGAAGGGGTCGTAGTTCGGGTCGTGCGACGGATTGTCCTGAATGAAGACGTTGAAGCCCGAGACGAAGGCGTACTCGCCGTCCTTCGAGAGCACCACCGAGATCGCATTGTTGACGTCGAAGTAGTCGGTCGCCGGACCCAGATGCATCGCGACGGCGGTCTGCGTGTAGCTGCCGACATCGCCCTTGACGATCACCACGCCCCGCGAGTCCGACAGGCGGTTGGTGTACAGCATCACGTTGGCGTCGTTGGTCGCCGACACGCCGTACGGTTCGCCGCCGGCCAGCAGGACTTCAACGACCTCGCCGTAGGTCTCGCTGCCCTCTTCGACGTCGACCACGAAGACTCTGCCGTCGCCGCTGCCGCTGCCGCCGAACAAGGTCTTTTCGGGAGCGGCGACGAACAGCCGCGTGCCGCTGGCGTTGATCGCCATGCCGCGCAGGCCGGACGGCGCCGGTGCCACATCGAGAGTCTGTACGAGCTTGTGGTAGCTGCCCGAAGATGGATCGATGTCGAGCACGTAGATGCGCCCGGCGACCTCGTCCGAAACGTAGGCCTTGTTGCCATTCTTGCTGACCGCGATCCAGAACGGCCGGGCGCCCGGCAGCAGCTCGATAGTGCTGACGCCGTTGGCCAGGTTGCCGTCGGCGTCGAGCTGCTGCAGCGCGACGGTATCGACGACGGCGACGGCGCTCTCGAAACGCAGCGTCGCGTAGGCGCGCGTGTTGTCGGCGCTGATCGCCACCGAGCGCGGCGCCGGGTAGTCGCCGCCGATCGGGATCCGCGCCGCCAGATACTTGGTCTGGCTGTCGATCACCAGCAGCTGGTTGCCGCTGAGTCCGCCAAAGACGTAGCGTGCGTCGTACGACAGCTGCACGCGGTTGCTTTCCTTGCCGACCAGCTTGTCCCAGGCGCCATTGTTGCTGAGCACCTGCGGTCGCTTGACGTAGACCTTGGCGGTACCGATGGCTACCGACTGCGGCACCTGTACGAAAACCTGCGTCGGCGAACTCGAGGCGTCGGGATGGACCTCGTAGTGGCTGCCATCGGGCGCCTCGAAGATGACGATCAGGTCGGTGATGACGCTGCCGTCCTTGGCCGTAGCCGGCGCCGGCGGGTTGTCGTAGGTGAAGCGATCGCCCGTGATCTCGACGAAGGGAGCGAAGGCGTTGGCGTCGGCCGGCCGAAAGACCAGCCGGGCCTCCGAGATGAAGGGCTCGCTGGCCGCCGAGGTGTTCGGTTCGTACGGATTGACGACCTGGATCGAGTAGTCGCTGACCTTGCCCGGGGCCACCTCGACGCCGACCGTGGTCCGTTGTGGCAGACCCTGCGCCGGCACCGAAATGATCTGCAGCTCGCGCGCGCCGAACAAGGCGGTCATGATGAAACCGGTGGTCAGCGAGAAAGCCGCGCCGATCGCCGCGCCGCCGCCGAGCGACGAGAGCATGGCAAACGACGAGCCACCGTCGTTGATCCCCGACGGGAAAGTGCCGTAGGTCCGCCCGCGGATCTGTCCGAAAGTGGCGTCCGATGCGACGCCGGCAATATAGACGCCCGAGATGGCGACGCCGGCGTATGGCGGTGACGACGTGCGCGCCATGCCATCGGCGCCGACGATGCCGGTTTCCTCCTGCAGCCAGACCGGCAGCAGCGTCCCCTCGGGCGTCGGCACCTCGGCGTAGCGCATGAAGACGACCTTGGTGCCGGCGGCCAGGCCGCTGGTCGGAATCGCCAGCTGCACCGGCGTCGCCAGCTTGCCGTCGCCGACCTCGAGCCGGAAAGCGCCGGCCATGAGCATCTCCTCGGGCATGCTCAGCGGCAGCATCGCCGGCGCCAGCGCGACGATCGAGACCGGCGTATTGCCGGTCAGCGCACCCGCCGCAACCGCGACGATCGAGCCATCGCCTCCCTCGACGATGCCGCCGAGGCTGCCGAGCACCGCCGGCCCGCTGATTGGCGCCTCGACCATCGCCGACAGAACGAACTCACCGCCACCGTTGATCACCGTGACCGTCGAGCTCCCCGCCGCCTTGCCGGTGATCAGGCCGTCGGCCGAAACGCTCAGCACCCGGTCGTTGCCGACAAAGTAGAGCGTGCCACTGCTCGCTGGCGTCAGATCGACCTGGCCGGCGAGGCTGGCGACGATCTGCCGCTGCCCACCGTTCTCGACCAGCGCGACGGCGCCCGGATAAACGTTGATCCCCATTCCGAAGACGTAGGCAGCGACGGTCTCGGTCGGCGTGCCGACGGTGAACGACGTCGCCGCGCGCAAGTCGCCACGTTCGGCGACGAGCACGCCCGAACCCTTGCCGACGGCGCTGATCCGGCCGCCGCTGGTGATCGTGCCGCTGCTCGCCTTGCTGCTGCTCAGCGTGACGTACGACAGCGGCAGTTCGACGCCGCTCTGGTCGGCAAAATCGCCGACCAGGCTGATCCGCCGCGCTTCGCCGACGTCGAGTCGCAAGACACGCTCGGCGAAGTCGATACGCGTCAAGGCCGCGTTGCTGATCATCACGGCGATGCTCTGGATCGTCTGGCCGAAGCCGTCGTCAGCACGGATGGTGAAATCGGCCGTACCGACGAAACCCATCTCGGGCGCAAAGATCACCGAACGACCGTCACCCGAAAGCCGCGCCGCGCCGTGGTTGGCGCCGACGATCGAGAAAAAGCTGCGGTCGCCTTCCGGATCGCTGACGAAGCTCGCTACCGGCGCGCTGACGTCCAGATCCGCGTGCGTGCTGACCGTGCCGGCGACCACCAGCGGCGCCCGATTGGGCGTAAAACCGGTGTTCTGCATCAGCAACTGCAGGTCGAGGCTATCGATCACGCCGTTGCCGTCGGCGTCGAGCGCCAGCGCGTAGCCGACGTCGCCGCTATGCAAGCCGGCGGCGGCAGCGATCAGCTGCGCGTCGCTGCCGTCGGCCTTGCCGTCACGGTTGGCGTCGCCGGCGACGAACAGCGATAGCTGGTAGCTGCCAGCGCTCGCCGCGCCGACGTCGATCAACTTGAGTCCGGCGCGATCGAGTTTGTAAAGCGCGAAGGCACGCTGGCCCTGCACGGACGAAGCCACCGGGGCAAGTCCCGGCAAGACCGGCAGCAGCGGCAGCAGGCCACCACTGCCCTCGACGACCAGCCCCAGGTAGACCGAGCCGCTGGCCGTCGACGCCAGTTCGGAGTCGCGCAGCGTGAACGCGAAGCGGGCCTTCTCGCCGGCGGCGAGATTGCCGGCGACCGGCGCCGCCAGATAGCCGATCGACGAACCGAGGTCGGCGGTGATCGCCTGCTCGACAACGCCGGAGCCACCCATGTCACCGTAAGTGAACACGCTGCCGCCACCAGCACTGGCGAGCATCGCCAGGCGTCCGAGCGCGCCCTCCTCGTAGCCGTAGCGCTGCGAGCGCGCCGCTTCGAGATCGCGAACGGCAAGCAGGCGACCCGACGCGTCGTAATCGTAAAGGAACTGGCGGCCGTCGTCGGCGACGACGCGTTCGATGAAACCATCGGCGTTGAGCGAAAACTGCACGCGTTGGCCGTTGCTGGCGACGATACCGCTATCGCTGAGCAGCAAACGAACGCCGTCGTTAAAGGCGATCTCGCGCACTTCGCCGTCGCCGATGCTGTAGCGCGTGCCGTCGGGAGCGACCAGGACGTAGTCGGTGCCGGTGGCGTTGGCCGGGTTGTAGCCGCGGCCGCTGAGCAGCTCGAAATAGCTGCTGCCGGCGCGCTGCAACAGCGTCGCCGGCGCCTCCAGCGACCAGCCGCTGGCGTCGCCAACGAAGGCCGGCAGATACCAGGTCTGACCCGGAATCGAGTGCTTTTGCGGCGCGAAGCTGAAAGCCATGCGCCGGCCATCGGGCAGCGTCACGAAAACGCGCTGGCCATCGGCAAAGGTGCCGAGCACGCCGGCCGTCTCACGGCCGGTCAGCGACGCGTCGGTCTGCAGATCGACGTCGCGGAAAGCCAGCCGCCAGCCCTCGCCAAAGCTGCCCGGAATCGAGCGCGCCAGCGAATCGTAGTGGCGCGCGAAGGAGAGATCGTGACCGCCGACGGTGAGCACGAAGTCGGTCTCCGAGCGCAGCAGTTGCGGCTGCTTGCTCGCCGAATCGACCTCGATGGTGATGCTCGCCTCGCCACGGCGACCGCCCAGGTCGACGACCCGCAGGCGCAACGAATAGAAGCCGTTGGCCAGGCCGCTCGGATCGAGCTGCAGGAAAGCCGCGCCATCGACGGCGCTGTCGCCGTTGGCCAGCAGCGAAAAGTGCTCGTCGCCGTAGCGGGCGATTTCCAGCGTCCACGTGTCGACGTTGTCGTCGCCGGTGCTGCCGATCAGCGCGCTCGTCGCGGCGATCCGGGCAAACGCCAGCTGACTGGCGAAGGCCGGTGTCGGCGCGCGCTTGTCGAGCGGATCGCGGACGCGGATCAGCGACGTGCTGCTGCCGACGAAACCGTCTACGTCGGCCGCTTCGGCGCGCAGCGCGATCTTGCCGACCGCGCTGGTGGTCAACAGCGCCCGCCCGTCCGCGTCGAGCGGCAACTCGACGTCGTCGGCGAAAAGTCGCAGGCCGGCGATCGCACCGAAGCTTTCGGCGATCACATGCACCAGCACTTGCTGGCCCGGGATGACCGGGAAGCTCGGCGTGTTCTCGATGATCACGCTCGGCGTTGGCGGGGTCAGCGCGGCGCGAAGCAGCAGCGGCAGCGTCGTGCTCGCCAGACCATCGGAGACCTGCGCCATGATCAGGTAGTCGCCCGCCTGGCCAGCGCCCGGAGTCCATTGCAGCAGCCCGGTCACCGCGTCGAGCGTCGCGCCTTCGGGCAGACCGCTGGCGCTGTAGCTGAGCTGCGAACCCTGATCGGCGTCCTGGCCGACGATCTGGAAGCGCAGCGGCCGGCCGAGCAGCGCCGCGTGATTGGCGACGATCAGCTGCGGCGCCCGGTTGACGTTGGCGATCGCCACGCTGACCGTCGTCTCGCTGCTCGCGCCCTGCGGGTCGCGGGCCGAGAAGCTGAAGCTGTAATCGCCGGCTTGTTCGTAGCTCGGCGTCCAGCGGAACTCGCCGCTACGCGCGTCGAAGCGCGAACCCGCCGGCAGCGGCGTCAGCGCGCTGAACACCACCGGGTCGCCGTCGACGTCACCGACGACCAGCTGGAACTGCAGCTGCACGCCCTCGCGGCCACTCTGCGGCAGCAGCGCAACGACGATCGGCGCCTGGTTGCTGTTCTGTACCGAAAGACCAACGGTCTCGCTGCTCGCGGCGCTGCCATCGCTGACCGAGAAGCGCACATCCGGGTAGTCGCCGGCGCTGAAGAGATGCGGCGTCCAGCTGAGGACGCCATTGACGGTATCGAAGCGCGCGCCCGCCGGCAGATTGGCGACCGCGTAGCTGAGCGCGTCGCCGTCGGCGTCGAAGGCCGCCAGTTGCCGGCTGAAAGCCTGGCCCTCGAGCAGCGTCAGGTTGCCGACCGGCGCCAGGACCGGCGCGCTGTTGCTGTTGCGGACCTTGACACGGACCACCTGCGACGCCTTGTTCGGCGCCGTCGCGCCGTTGTTGCCGTTGTCGCTGACTTCGAAACGGACATCAAAGCTCTGGCCGAGGCTGGCCGTGGTCGGCGTCCATTCGACCAGCGCCCGGCCGTAGGTCGGCAGCGGCGTGATGCTCATCCCGGCCGGCGCGTTCAGCATCGCGAAGCTGAGCGAATCCTGATCGAGATCGCTGGCGTCGATGGTGAAGCTCAGGCGCTGGCCGACCAGCGCCAGCTTGTCGCCGAGTGGCGCCAGCAGCGGCGCTTCGGACGCCGACAGCGCGCTGAGGATGAAGCGCCGGGTAAACGACTGCGCCAACCGTGCGCCGCCGCCGCCGTCGTCGTCGGTCGCAGTGAGTGCGATCTCGTAGTCGCCGCGATCACCCGAATGCGGTGCGAAGATGAACTTGCCGCTGCCGTCGCCCTTATCGACGAAACTGGCGAAAGCCGGCAAGCCGCTGACGGCGAGCGTCAGCGCATTACCGTCGGCGTCGCTGGCGCTCACCGGCAGCTCGAAAACGCTGTCGCGCTGGACGCTCTGCGGCACGATCTCGGCAACTTCTGGCGCGCGGTTGGCGTTGCGGATGCTGATCGGTACGACGATCTCGGAAGTCAGCGGCGCGCCGCCGCCGTCGCCGTCGTCGGTGGCGGTGAAGCGCAGGCGGTAGTCGCCGGCCTGGCTGAAATCGGGAGTCCAGTTGAACATCGCCGTCAGCGGATCGAAGCGGGCGCCGGCCGGCAGACCGCTGACGACGTAGCTGACGCTGGCGTCGGAACCTTCCTGGATGGTCAGCGTGCCGCTGCTCTGCCGATCCTGCGGGACAAAACCGGGATTGTCGGGATCGAAGGCGAAGGCGCGGAAGCTCAGCGCCTGCCCCTCGAAGCTGATCCACGAACCGAGTTCGTCGAATCGCGGCGCGGCGTTGACGTTCAGGACGTGCACGCGCAGCTCGGTCTCGGTCGACTTGCCGCCATCGCTGGCACCGAGCTTGAGCAGGTAATCGCCGGCCTGCGTGAATACGGAGGTCCATTCGAAGACGCCGGTATTGGGATCGAGATACGCGCCGACCGGCAGGATGTTGGCAAAGAAGTGGAGTTTCTGCCCGTCTACGTCGCTAGCCTGCAGCTGCAGGCGTAGCGAATCGCCTTCGCGGATCGTCCGTTCGGCGAGCGGCTTGACTTCGGGCGGCGCGTTGTCGGGTTTGACGAGCAGCGTGAACGAGCGCGTCACCGAGGTCTTGCCGTCGCTGACCACCAGTTCGATATTGTTGTAGGTGCCGGCGGACTGGTAATCGGGCGTCCATACCAGTGCCTTCAATTCGGGATCGAAAACGGCTCCCGGCGGCAAGTTGTTGGCGAAGTACTGCAGGAAGTCCTCGTCGGGATCCTGCGCCGAGAGACCGACCAGCAGCGACTGGCCTTCCTGGCCCTCGATCTCGCTCGGCAGTTCCGAGACCACCGGCGGCCGGTTGGCGCCGGCGACGTCGATGACAAAGGCCTGGGTGTCGAAACCGCCGCGCGTGTCGTAGACGCGCAGCAGCAGCGACGCGCTGGCCGGAGCGAGCACCATCGGCAGCCAGCTGACAACGCCGCTGTGGCTATCGAGCTGCAGGCCGCTCGGGCCATCGAGCAGCAGGTAGGCCAGCGCGCTGCCGTCGGGGTCGACGGCCAGCGCCTGGTAGCTGTACGCCTGGCCGACGGCAGCGACGCTCGGCGGCGTCGACGTGAAGCTCGGCCGCTGGTTGGCATACGGCACGGCGTAGATGCCATGGCCGACGCCAATCTGCTGCGCCGCGCCGTTGCTGATCGAGACGCTGAAGGTCGCCAGCGACGCGCCGGCCTGCAGCTTGCCGTTCGGCAGCTTGCCCGAGAGGTCGATATACCACAGGCTGCCGGCGCCCTGCGGCGCAATGCCGCCAAGCGGCCGGCCCTGGAAATAGCGCGCCGGATCGATGACCAGCGACGCCGGCAGCAGCAGGTCGTAGTCGGCCTCGTTGCTGACCGTGACGTCGTAGGAAACGATACCGCTGCCGCGGTCGAGGCGGACGCGATCGAAGTCGAGGCGGATCACCGACGAGAAATCCTGGGCAGCGACGAAGCTCGAGATGAACGCCGATCCGAGCGCCATGCCGGCGCTGCTGCCGACGCTGCCGAGGACGCGCAGGTCGTAGAGGTCGGCTTCCAGGTCGCTGACCGCCAGCGTGACGGTACGCGCCGCTGCGTCGTAGCTGACGCCGCTGATCGTCGCCAGGCCGCCGTTCTGGCGGACGACCTGGTAGTTCAGCGGATTGAGCACCGAGGCCGAAGCCGGCCCGGCAAACATGTCCTGGTCGAAAGTGATCGTCAACTCGGACAAGGGCAGCAGCACCACCGCCCGGTTGGGTGGGTTGCTGGCGATCACCTGCGGCGCGACGATCGGACTGATGACGTCGACCTGCTGCGACTGGCCGAGCAGGACGCGACCGTCGCGGGTCGCCACCACGGCCTCACCGCGCGAGCCGCCGCGAGCAATCTCGACGCTGCGCAGCGTCGCCAGATCGATCATCGTCAGCGCCGAGCCGACTTCGCCGTGCGTGGCGTTGCTCGAAACGAACAACAGCCCCGCCAGGCGCGTGCCGGCCTGGCCAAAGGCCAGCGAGTCGACTTCGCCGTCGAGGCGCACCATGACCGTCGCGCGGCCACGCTGGTCAAAGCTGACGACGTCGCCACGCGCCGGCCACGAGGTCGCCCACAGCGTCTCGTCGGCGGCAAAAGCGAGGTCGTCGACGCGCCGGTCGCTGAAATGCCGGAACTTGCCACTGCTTGGGTCAAAAATTTCGACGCCGTCGCCCGACGAAACGTAGATCTCGCCGGTCGACGGCTTGATCGCCAGCGCCTGCGTGATGCCGGTGCCAAAGCGCGCCAGGATTTCGCCGCTGTCAGCAGCCAGGCGCAGCAGCGCGCCACCGCCGGTGGTCGCCCACAGCTGCCCCTGGTCGTCGAGCGCCAGGTCGAAGATCGGTTCGTCGAGTTCGACGAAAGGCTGCAGCGCGCGACCGCCATCGTGCGCGATGCGATACAGCCAGCCGCGGTTCGGGCCACCGCTGACGATCGCCGAACCATCGGGCATCTCGACGATCGCCAGCGGACCGATCGCCGCGTGGCTTTCGACGAAGTCGGTGGCCCACGACTGCGCGGTAAACGGCCGGATGGTCGCGGTGAACACGGGCAGCCTGGCGAGCGGCGTCGCCGCCGGAATCTGCTGCTGCGCGGCGACGAACAGCGGATTGGTCGGCGGCAGCACTGGCGCTGGCGGCGGCGGCAGATCCTGCGAGCTCTGGCCGAAGCTCGGCAGGCCGCCAAGCTGGGCGCCCGAGCCGTCGTCGGGCGCCTGCACGCCACCCGGCGGACGTTCGCGATTGCCGGCCAGGTCGGTCGCCAGCGCCAGGAATTCGTAGCGGTGACCGGCGACGCCGGCGTAGATATCAAAGGTATCGGTGCTCTGCCGCTTCCAGATCCGGAAATCGCCGCCGTCGCTGGCGACATAGACCGTGACGTGCGCGACGCCCGAACCGCCGTCTTCGTCGACGGCGCTCCAGCGCACCTCATAGTCGGCGCCACCGCTCTGCACCGGCGTCGCGGTCAGTGTCGTCAGCGGCGCAGCGCTATCGAGCGTCTGCAGCAGTTGCTGCGTTTCCTGCGGCGCGATGGCGTTGAAGCGAACCACTGCTTTGGCCTTGATCTGCGTTCCCGAGGCGAGACCGTCCCTGGCCTGCACGCTATAGCCGAGCTGGCCGACGCCACGACCGTCGGCGGCGTTGGGCAGCAGCAGGCCACGCGTCGCATCCACCAGCACCTCGCCGGTGTCCGGGTCGATGGCCTGGAAGACCCACGAAGCGGTGTTCGTGCTGGGGTCGATTCCCGCCGAGACGCGCAGGATGAAACCTTTTGAATTGCGCAGGTCGAAGTCGCCCTGGAACAGCGCCCGGCCGGTCGGAATGTGCACGGTCAGGTCGGCGAGCTTGATGTCGCCGAGGCGGAAGGTGCTCGGATCGAGCGCCGGGTCGAGTTCGCTGACGACGCGGATCTCGGTCACCGAGGTCGCCGCCGCCGACGGATTCTCGAACTTGATGGTGTACGGCAGCGCCTGCCCGACCGGCACGAACTGATCGACGCCGTAGCCCTGCGGACCGGCGATCGATGCCAGCTGGCTGTCGCCGATCGCTTGCTCGTAGAGGCGCGAGAAATCGAGCGCAGTCAGTTCGTTGGACGCCGCGACCGAGGCATAGTCGGGCAAGGCAATCGTCGCCGCCGATGCACCGTCCTTGCTGAAGCCGACGTAGGGGACGAAGATGTTGAAGGTCTGGAAGTAGGTCGGATGCGAAAGACCGAGGTCGTAGTCGTCGAATACCGGCAAGGCCGGAACCGGAATCACCCCTTCAAGGCAATCGCTCTCGCGCGGCTCGAAGTGGTCGATGAGCGCCTTGCTCCCCGGTACGTCGCCGTACCACTCCTTGATCTTGGCGAAGAAGTCGGCGAGGTCACCGGTCGTGCGGATCTGCGCACCGGCCGGACCGACCAGGACGCCGCTCGCCAGGGTACTCACCAGGCTCATGACCTTGATGTCCTGGCGGATCGGCGGCGCCTGGTCGACCGGCCGCAGGATACCCACCTGTTCGAGCGCCGCCAGGTAGGCCTGGCTCCAGGTCGTCGCATCGGCGGCGAGGACGCGCAGCGCAATCGCCGCCCGCTTTTCGGCCAGCGACGTCTCGTCGCTACGCGTGTCGGCGATCTGCGCGCTGAGATCGGCGTCGGCGAGAATTGCCGCGCGCAGCTTGAGCGCCTCGGCGGTCTGGTCGGCGACGAACTCGTCACGAGTCATCGCCGTCGCCGCGCCGACGACGTTGAAGCGGTAGGGAATGAAGGGGATTACGCACTTGTCGGGCAGGCCTTCTTCCGAGCCAGCCAGCAGCCACAGATCCCAGAATTCGGGCAGCACCGTGATCAGCGACTGCGGGCCGCCGGCGAGCGCCTGAATCGGCTCCAGGTCGGGGTACATCTCGTACAGGCCAAGACGCAACGCTTCCCAGTTGAGCGTCGCCAGCGCTTTCAGCAGCGGGTAGGTCTGGACGTTGAAAGTGGCGCCGACGTAGCCGCCGGCGATGACGTCGTAGGCGTAGCCCGACGACAGGATCTGGCCATTGGTATTGGTCGCCGAATCGAGGCTCGCCCACGGCACGTCGCCGAGGTCGGCGCCGCTCTCGGGCTGGCCGCGCAGGTTGTTGTAATACTTGAGGAAGGGCAGATCGTAGACGTAGCTGTTGGCGCCCATCTCGGGAACGCCGAAGCTGAAGCGCACGTAGGGCGTGTCGACATTGGTCAGGCTCTGCAGCGCGACGCCGTAGGTGCCGGTCTCGCCAGCGGCGAGCACGCGCGGACCGCCGAGGCCGATGGTCACGTCGGTTTCGAGGGCGCGCTCGATCAGGAAGCGGTAAGCGACCACCGCCTGAGCGCCGTTCGGGTTGATCACCTTGAGGTCGTAGAGACCGAGCGGCGCGTCGCGGAAATCGAAGGTCGCGCGAATCCACGTCGAATCGATGACGTCCCACTTGACGGGTTCGTACTCGGCGACGCCCGGCCGCACCAGTTTGAGGATCGCGTTGTCGGCGAATTTTGCGCCACGCACGTCGATCGTCACCCAGCGGCTGTCGCCGCCCTGGTCGACCTGCACGCCGGTGATCGCGAAAGGCACGACTTCGGCGAGCAGCTTGACCTGCGCGTTCGCCTTCGGTTCGCTGTGACCACGAATCAGTACGTAGTAATCGCCCGGCTTGCTAAACGGAATGACCGCCGTCTGGTTGGCCTGCAGCGGGTTCTCGTAGGTCGCGTCGTAGTTGAAGCCGTCGGGAACGTCGCCGTAACGAACGAAGATCTCGTTGGCGGCGTCGTGGTCGGCAGCGCTCAGGCTCAGCCTGAGCGTCTCGCCCGCACCGATGGTGAGCTTGTAGACGCGGCTCTGGCCGGTCGACAGGGTGGTGCTCAGCGCGACGCCGAGATGCAGTTCGTCGACGGCGACGCTGAGGACGTTCGCCGAGGTGCTGAAGTTGTTGGCTTCGCCGGCCGCCCGGTAGGGGCCTTCGAAGACTTCGTTGTAGATGTCGGGGCGGACGATGAGGCGATACTGGCCGATCCTGATCGGCGGCACCAGCGCGTCGAGGATCGCCGTGTAGCTGTCGTTCTCGGCGAGCACGCCACTGTGCGCGACCTTGCCGAGCAAGCGGTCGCCGATGTCCCAGAGGTTATCGTCGGAGAGATAGACGGCGTCGCTCCAGGCAGCCGAAGTGGCGTTGCTGCTGTGGTTGGCAACGGTCCACTCGACGTGCAGGGTTTCGCCGGCCGAGCCGCTGCCGGAAAAGATAATCGCGTCGACCTGGACGTCGGCCGGCGGCGGCAGTTCGAAGATCGACGGCGGCGAACTCGGCGTCGCGTTGTTGCGCTCGAAGCCACCCTCGAAAACCTTGCCGCGACTACTACCACGAGCCGGATCGGCGACGACGAAGACGTAGTACGCACCACTGATGTCGAGCGGTGCGCGCAGCGTCTTGCTGACCGTGTAGGAGTCGCCCTTTTTCAGGCCGTCAACGTGCTCGACGGTCAGCAGGTAGCGGTCGCTGTCGAGGTCGAGCAAGGCGTCGCGCGACAGGTAGATCAGGTCGTCCCAGCTCTTCTGCTCGGGCAGCGTGTCGGCGCCACCAAGGTTGCCGACGGTATAGGTGACGGTGAACTCGTTGCCGACGGTGATGTGATTCGGCGCGCTTACCGCGGTGACCTGCAGGTCGGCGAGCGGCGCCGCGGTCACCAGCAGCGAGGCGACGGTGATGTTGTTGCCCTCACCGCGGAATTCCGGAACGGCGTCGCTGTTGGCGTCGATGCCGACGCCGCGATACTCGGGAACGATGTTGCTGTTCCACCACGCCAGACGGCTGTCGGCTTCCGAATCGGTGAAGGCCAGCAGGCTGAAGGCACCGGCGATGCCGTCGGGCAAGCTGACGGTCGCCGTACCGGTATAGCTGTCGCCGGCGTTCAGTATGCCGTAGTGACGCGCCTCGGCGACCTGCAGGTCGAAGGTGTCGAGCGAATCGTCGCGTGACAGGAACAGCCGGTCCCACCAGCCATTCTCGCGAGTGTCGCGGTTGCCGATGTTGGTCACCGTGTAATTGACGGTGAGCGTGCTGCCCGACTGCCCGCCGCCGACCGGCACCAGCAGCGCCGTGACTTTCAGGTCGGGTTCGCGGTAGGTGACGGCGATGCTGCCGACGCCGCGGTTGTTGTCCTGGCCGCCAACGCCTTCGTACGCCGAAGTCGGGTAGTAGCCATCGCGAAAATACGCATTGTCGCCAGCATCGGCCTCGCCGGCCGGGTAGCGCGGGTCGTAGCGGTTGGCGTCGGTGATCACGTAAATGTAGAAGTTGCCGCCGATACCGCGCGGCAGCGTCACCTCGGCGCTCTCGGTGTAACTCGCGCCGGCTGCCAGGCCAGCCGCGTTGCTGTGCACGAAGCTGCCGAGGTTGCTCGCCCGCTCGGGCAGGAAGACCGGGTCGGGCGACAGATAGACGCTGTCCAGCCAATAGCGAGTACCTTCCCAGAGCGCGCCGCCGAAGTTCTTGACGGTCCAGCTGATGGTCGTCTTCTCGCCCGAAAAGTTCTCGCCCGGCGCGGCGATGGTCAGCACCTGCAGGTCGGCCGGCGCCGGCACGACGCTGCTGTCCTGGACGCGGGTGTTGTTCTCTTCGTCGGTCTCGACAACGTCGTAGGGCTTTCCCTTGTAGACGTTGTAATCGGTATAGGCGATCAGGTACTGGCCGGCGGCTGCCGGGTTTAGCGCAAAGCTGCTGCTCTGCGTATAGCTGGCGCCCGGCGCCGCACCGCCGTCGTGCGTCACCGCGCCGAGATACCACTGCCTGGCGCCGGGCGCGTTGAGCGTCGGCTGGTCGGACAGCCAGAAGACGTCGTTCCAGCTGCCGGCGGCTTCACCGGCGCCGGCGTTGACGACACTCCAGGTGACGTTCAGCGGCGCGCCGGTCGAGGCTTGCGGCGACGCGGCGAGAGCGCTGATCCGCAGGTCCGGCGGCGGCGGCGCAAAACCGCCGATGACGTCGATCGCGCGCGCCTTGTAGTTGTTGTTGTCGAGCTCGTTGATGTCGTCGGGGTTGAGGTTGCTGGCCAGCGTGTCCTCGAGGATGACGTCGTAGGAGTCGCTCCAGACGGTGATGTAGTAGGTTCCCGAGACGACGTGCGCCGGCAGGGCGACCTGCGTGACGACGTCGTAGCTGCCACCGACCGCCAGCGCGCCCTGGTGCTGCAGCGCGCCGAGCAGGATGGCGCTGTTGCCGCTGGCGTTGGGCCGCGTCTTGTCGCGCGACAGCCAGATGGTGTCGGTCCAGTTTTCGCCGGCGGTGGTGCCGCTGCCGCGGTTGGCGACGCTGTAGCGGACCTCGATGTTGGCGCCTTCGACGGCCTGCGCCGGCGCGACGACGCCGCCGGCAACGAGGTCGGCGAGCGGGTACGGTTCGACGAACAGCGGCACGGCGGCAATATTGTTGGCGTCGTTGGGGTACTCGTCGACCGAGCCACTGCCGTCAGCCTGGACGATCAGGAAAACGTCGCCGCGGAAACGGATCGGGATCTGCACGCTGCCGCTTTCGGTCGCGTACTGCTCGCCGGGATTGAGCGCCGCACCATTGTCGTAAGAGCCGATCAGCAGGTCGTCGCCGCTGAGCTTGTTATCGAGCGACAGGTAGACGCGATCCTGCCAGCGCGGCGTCGTCGTCGGCACACTACCCTGGTTGATGATCGAGAAGCGTAGCGATACCGTCGCGCCGGCCGAGGCGCGCGCCGGTGCGACGACGTTGGCCACCTGCAGGTCGGAGCGCGGCAGCAGCGCGACCTGCAGTACCTGGTCGTCGGCGGCGCTGTTGTTGGCGGCGGCGGCGCCGTACTCGTACACCTGCCGGCTGGAATTGGTCAGCACCAGCAGCTGATAGACGCCCTCGGTGCGCGCTGGCAGGCGGAAGCGCTCGGTGCGCGTGTAGGAAATACCGGCTTCGAGGCCGCCGGCATCGTAGGTGAAGCTGCCGAGGAAGATCCCGGGGTCGTTGGGCTGGCCGACCTTGCGCATCGAGACGACGTCGGTCCACGCGCCTTCGGCCCTGGCCAGCCCCTGGTTGCTGACCGTCCAGCGAACGTCGATGGTGTCGCCTTCGGACGCTGTCGCCGGCGTCTCGATGTCGGTCACCTGCAGGTCCGGCGAGTCCGACAGTGCGACTTCAAGCGGCCCGGCAACGCGGCTGTTGTTGTCGGTGTACACAAACTCGAAGGGACCCGAGCTGCGCACGCGCACGTAGTACTTGCCCGACAGCCCGTTGGGGATCGTCACTTCCTGGGTGCGGCTGTAGCTGTCACCGGCGGCGAGCACGCCGAGGTGCGTGAACACACCGAGCACGGCGACGACCTGCGTGCCGGCCGCATCCGAAGTGAGGACCAGCTCGTCGTTCCAGCCCGGGATGTCGGTCGGGCCGATGCCGACGTTGCTGACCTGCCACGAAACCTCGACAGCGCGACCCGAACGCGCAGTCGCCGGCACACTCGCCTGGCTGACGACCAGGTCGGCGTTTGGTATGCGCATGACGTCGAAGAGGCGCGCCGGCTCGCCGGCATTGTCGGTCTTGAGGCCGTTCTCGAAGACCGTGTTGGCGGCGTCGCTGCGCACGAAGAAGTGATAGCGCCCCTGCAAGTACGCCGGCAACAGGAAGGTTTCGGAGCGCGTGTAGCTGTCGCCGACGGCGAGCGCGCCGACGTGCTCGTAGCTGGCGACGACGCGGTCGTCGCCGTTGCCGACGATGCTGTCGGTGGACACCAGCAGGGTGTCGGTCCACTGCGTCGTCTGGCCGACGCCGGTGCCGTCGTTGCCGACGGTCCAGCTGACGGTGATCTGCGCCGGGTCGCCGACGACCACCTCGGGTGCCGGCGCATAGGGCACGCTGGCGTCGGCGCTGACGGCGCTGACGACGAGGTTGGCGTAGGGCGCCAGGTTAGCGGTAAACGGCGTCGCGCCGACGTTGTTGTCCTCGGCGCCAACCTCGTGCACCTGCCCGAGCGCGTCGCCATAGACCAGCAGGAAGTAGTCGCCGCTGGCTGCCAGTGGCAGCTTCACCTGCAGTTGCGCGTCGTAGCTGGCGCCGGCGACGAGCGGCCCGCTGTGCGCCAGTTCGCCGAGCAGCGTGTCATCGACGCCGAGCGTCGCGTCGCGCGACAGGTAGACGCGATCGGTCCACGCGCCGAGCGCGTCGCTGCTGCCGGCGTTGCCCATTTTCCACGAAACGATGATCGCCTCGCTGGACAGCGCACCGGCCGGCGCGCTGACCGACAGCGGCTGCAGATCGGGATGGACGACGCGCAGCGTCGCCGTTGCGACGCTACTGTTGTTGCCCTCCTGGTCGCCTTCGAAAACGCTATCGCCGACGTCGCTGCTGACGACGATGTAATAATCGCCGTCGGCGACGTCGGGCAGCGTGATCTCGGCGCTGTTCGTGTAGCTGGCCAGCGCCGCCAGCTCGCTGCTGTGCGCCACGGTCGCCAGCAGTTGCGCGCCGCCGAGACTGCCGTCGGCGCTGAGGTAAACGCGGTCGCTCCAGCTGCCACGCGCAGCACCGCTGCCGCTGTTGACGACGGTCCACGCGACGGTCCGCGTCTGACCCGGCGCGCCCGCACCTGGCACGATGATCTCGCTGACGGCGAGATCGGCCAGCGTCGGCGCCAATACCAGGACCGCTGCCTGGCTGGCGGTGACGTTGTTGGCGTCGAAAATGCTCTCGAAGACCTGGCTGGCGGCGTCTGTTTTGACCAGGATGCGGTAGTCGCCGATGACGCCGAAGGGCAGGAAGACATTGCTCAGGCCGCTGTAGCTCTCGCCAACTGCCAGCCCGCCGCTGTGCAGGATCTGCGCCAGCAGCGCGTCGCCAGAGTCAAGAACGGCGTCGCTCGACAGGTAGATGCTGTCTTTCCATTGCGTCACGTCGGTCGGCCGATCGCCGGCGTTGCGCACGCGCCAGCTGACTGGCGTCGCTTCGCCGCTACGCGCACTGGCCGGCGCCGCGACGACTTCGACCTGCAGGTCGGCGTGCGGCGTCGACAAGTCGATCGTCGCCGTCGCGGTGTTGTTGGCGCGCGTGTCGGGTTCGCTGAGCTCGCCGAGCGCGTCGACGACGACCGCGACGCGGAAAGTGCCGTCCAGACGCTCGGGAACGAGCAGCTGCCGGCTCTGCTGATACGCGGCGCCGGGCGCCAGCACGCCGTAGTGGCCGACGCTGGCCAGCGTCAGGTCATCGGCGTTGCCGATCACGTCGTCAGCGCTGAGAACGATGCGGTCGCTCCACTGCGCGCCGCTGGCGATCGACCCCTGGTTGAGCACCGCCCACTCGACACTGATGGTCTCGCCGCCGCGGCCGCTGGCGGGTGCGCGCAAGCTGCTCACCGCTACGTCGGCGTACGGTCTGGCCGCCGCGGTGAACGCCAGGCGGGCGCTGTTGTTGCTCTCACCGCTGCCGCCAGCGGCGGTATATTCGACCAGGCTGCCCTGACCGGCGGCGTTCTCGTCGACACGCAGCTCGATCTCGATCTGGCCGCTGCCGCGCAGGCCCTCGGGCAACTGGAAGGTGTACGAACGCGCGACGCTGGCGCCGGCGGCCAGCGCGCCGTTGCCGATCAGCGTGATGTTGTAGGGCAGACCGACGTCGAGCAGCGTTTCGTTGCTGCTCAGGTTGCGCACAATCAGCCGGTCGTGCCAGCTCGCCGGCGTGGCGATCAGACCGTCGTTGCGGTCATCCCAGAAGACGGTGAGGGCATCGCCAGCGCTTACCGTGGGCGCTTCGACGCGCAGCCTCTCGACCAGCAGGTCGGGCGCCGAGGCGACGACCAGCAGCGCCGCGTTGTTGGTTTCCGCGGTGTCGCTGGAGTTGCTCTCGAATAGCTCGCCATCGTCGTCGGTGCTGACCAGGAATTCGAACTGGCCGCTGCCGCCAGCGCCGGCCGGCCAGCTGAAAGTGAAGCGGCGCTCGATCGCAGCGCCGGCGGCGAGCGCGCCATCGACCGCCGGCAGATAGCGGCTGCTGGTGTTGAGCAAGATCGCACCGGTGCTCAGATTGCGCACCCGGATGCGGTCGTTCCAGGCGTCGTTGACGCCGACGCTGCCGCTGTTGTTCACCCGCCAGCTGACGGTGACGCTGCTGCCCGCCGCCCAGCCGCTGCTCGGCGCCACCGCGAGGCTATCGACCTGCAGGTCGGGATACGGCGTAGACGCGGCCAGCGCGGTCAGGCTGGCGCCATTGTTCAGCTCGCCGATGCCGGGTTCGGCGACGACGTTGGTGACGTCGGCAGCGACTTCGAAACGCAGATTGCCGGCACCGCTGTTGCCGGGCGGCAGGCTGACCGTCACCTGCCGCGAACGACTGGCGCCGACGGCCAGCGGAACGGCAGCGGCAGCGCCGAGGTCGCTGTAATCGACCAGCACATTGACCACCAGCTCGCCACCACGATCCATGTTGCGCACCAGGAGGCGATCCTTCCACGGCGCATCGGCGGGCAGCGTGCCGCTGTTGCTCACTTGCCAACTGACCAGCACCTGGCCGCCGGCGGTGAGGCCGCCGCCGACCGGCGTCAGTGCCAGATTCTCGACCTGGAGGTCCGGACCCGGCTCGCTGCCAAGACCCGAGATGATGATCTTCTGCGCGATCGGCGATGGCGAGACGTTGAGCGTGTAGTTCGACGTGCCGCTCTCGTGGTAGCGGCCCTCGACGAGCAGGGTGTACAAACCGTCGAATTCGAGCGTCGTGACGTCGACGTCGTTGTAGTAGAAGTGCGTCGGCCCCCAGACCGTGTTGCCCCAGGGGTCGAGCAAACGCCACTCGGTATAGTAGGCGCCGCTGAAGCTGACGCGGTCGAAGTAGAAGCGGTCGCCAGCGGCGGCATTGAAGCGGTAGATATTGGTCGAATTGGCCGGGTTGAGCTGGCTGCTGACCGGCGTACCCGGCGTGATCAGCTGTCCTGCGGCGAGGTCGAGCAGGCGCAGGGCGTAGGCGCCGGTGGTTTCACCGCTGCCGTCGATGGTCAGCGTGTAGTCGCCCGGCAGCAGGTTCAACAGCGACAGGCCATGCACGCCGTCGGTGGCGCCGAAGGAGCGGTTCGACACCTCGACGCCACGCGGGCCGCTGAGAGTCCACGAAAAGTTGGTGTTGTTGGTCAGGACGTCGACGTAGACCTGCCTGGCCTCGGTGAGCGTGAAGGTATGCAGGCCGCGCTGACCGACGCTGTCGATCGAACCGGCGACCTCGCTGTCGAGCGTCATCGGCGTGACGTGATCGATCACCGGCTGGACGTTGATGGTGTAGGTCGACGTCGCCGCGTCCTCGTGGTAGCGGCCTTCGACCAGCAGGGTGTAGCGGCCGCTGCGCGGCAGCGTCGTCACGTCGACGTCGTTGTAGTACATGTGGGTGGGGCCCCACAGGGTGTTGCCGGCGGGGTCGAGCAACTGCCAGTCGGTGTAATAACCGCCGCTGAAGCTGACGCGATCGAAGTAGAAGCGCTCGCCGGCGAGCGCGTCGAACCAGTAGACGTCGGTCTCGTTGCCGGGCGTCAGCGTTCGGTCGAGCAGCGGCGTGCCGGGGACGATCTGCATCCCCGCCGCCAGATCGAGCAGACGGAAGGCGTAGGCGCCGGTAGTATCGCCGCTGCCGTCGATGATCAGCGTGTAGCTGCCCGGCGCGAGATCCATGATCGAGCGCCCGTTGGCGCCGTCGGTGGCGGCGAACGAGCGGTTCGATACCACCGTGCCGCGCGGCCCGCTCAGGGTCCAGCTGAGTTGGCTGGTGTTGGTCAGGACGTCGAAGTAGACGCGGCGTGACTCACCGCCAGCGATCTCGAAGCTGAAGCTGTCGACCTCGCCCGGCTTGCTCAGCTCGGCGTCGACACGGTCGCCGACGACGATCGGCGTGCTGACGCTATTGGCGATGCGACGCGCGTTGATCGTGTAGTTCGACGCCGTATCCTCGTGATAGCGCCCCTCGAGCAGCAGATAGTAGGTCCCCGAGTACGGCAGCGTCGTCAGGTCGACGTCGTTGGCGTACATGTGCGTCGGCCCCCACAACGGCCGGCCGAAGGGATCGATCAAGCGCCAGTCGGTGTAGTAGCCGCCGCTGAAGCTGACGCGATCGAAATAGAAACGCTCGCCGGCGAGCGCATCGAAGCGGTAGATGTCGGTCTCGTTGCCGGGGCTGAGCGTGCCGCTGGTGTCGGTATCCGGCGTCAGTATTTCGCCCTGATCCATGTCGATCAGCTTGAAGCTGTAGGCGCCGGTGCTGCCGAAAACCGACAGCACATAGTCGCCGGCCGCCAGATCGATCAGCGACAGGCCCTGGTAGGCATCCGACGCGGTGAAGCTGCGGCCGGCAACGAGCGTGCCGCGCGGCCCGCTCAAACTCCAGCGCAGATTACTGTTGTTGGTCAGCGAGTCAAAGTAGCTGCGCGTCGTGCCGGCGACGCTGAAACGGTAGCGATCGACCTCGCCGCTGGCCGACAGCGTGCCGCTGACCGGTGCGCTGCCCAGCGTCCGGAGCGGCAGGTCCTCGGCGGTACCGGCAACGACGGCGACATGGATGTTGTCGAGATCGTTGTCGGCGCGCCAGCCGCCGTTGCGTGCGCCAAAGGCCATGCGGCCGTCGTAGGCCTGCATGCCGCTGATGAAATAGTCCTCGACCACCGCCAGCTCGTTGCCGCCATTGGGCGTCAGGTAAACGGAAACCCTGCTGCCGCCGGTGACCGCGGTGATGACGACACGCGCGTGCTGGAAATCGCCGCTGTCGAGGCGGAAGCCGGAGACGGCGAACTCGGCGTACTTGCTGCCGTCGAAATGCAGCGAGACGTGGTTGTCGCTGACCTCGCCGTTGTTCACCGGGTCGAGGCCGACGCCGAAGCTGCCGGCCAGGTTGACCTCTTCGCCAAACTGCGGTGCCGGACCGCTGTTGCCCCAGGTGTCCGCGTTCAACCAGGCGAAGCCGATGCCGTCGCCCTGATTGCTGACCTTGCCGATCCGGAAGTCGAAATCGACAGTCACCGTCGCCGGGATGACGCCGATGCCGGCGTTGGTGAAGCCAATCGTGTTGTAACCGGTGACGCTGCCCGGCAGCAAGCGCAGGAAGTTGCCCGACTGCCCGCCGGGGAGCACCACCGGCACCGAGTTACTGAAGCTGGCGGCACCCCACGGTAGGCCGGCAAGGTCAAAATCCTGACTGCTGTGAGCGCCGGTATCCGGCAGCGCGGTGTCGGCGATCCTGAAACTGTAATCAAAGACCTTGCTCTCGCTGACGCGCCCTTCGAGCAGCAGGTAGTAGGTGCCGCTGAAGGGCATCGTCAGCGTGCCGGCGTCGGCAAAGTTGCTGGGCCCGAAAATGAGCCCCGAATACGGGTCGAGCAGACGCCAGTAGGCGCTGTTGCTGCTCTCGCTGAGCATCTCGAAAGCCAGACGGTCGCGGGCCTTGGCGACGAAGCTGAAGACATCTGTCTGGTTGCCCGGTTGCAGGCTGCCGCTGACGTCGGTGCCAAGGGCGATGGCGCTGGCCGCCGAGAGGTCGAGCAGCCGGAAGGCGAAAGCGCCGGTGGCGTCACCGACGCCGTCGACGACCAGCGTGTAATCGCCGGCGATCAGATCGAGAAGCGGGCTACCGCCGAGATCGGCCGAGTCGGACTTGTTGAACGCCCGGCCGGCGACGACGTTGCCGCGCGGTCCGCTCAGCGACCAGTTGAGGCTGGCGTCGTCGGTCCGCGAATCAAAATAGACGACCTTGTCGCTGCTCAGGCTGAAGGTATGGGCCTGCCGCTGGCCGGCGTTGGCGATACTGCCGACGACATCGGAATCGAGCACGAGCGCGCTGGCGCCGTCGTTGGCCGGCTGCACCTTGAGCGTGTACGACGAACTGCTGCCGCCCCAGTGGTTGCGTCCCTCGATCAGCAGCGTATAGGTGCCAACGAAAGGTAGCGTCGTCTCGACGTCGTTGCTGTTCGGGTTGTTGACCGCGCTCGGGCCGAAGACCGTGGCGCCCCACGGGTCGAGCAGTCGCCAGTAGGCGTCGGCTCCGCTGCGGGCGATGGCGTCGAAGAACCAGCGCTGATCGGCAACGCTCACTTCGAAGCGATAGGCGTCGGTGCGCCGCGCCGGGTAGAGGCCACCGACGACGATCGTTCCCGGCGTCAGGACCTCGGCATCGCTGAGGTCGAGCAGGCGGAAAGCGAAGGACCCGGTGGTCTCGTCGAGCGGGTCTACGGTCAGCGTGTAGTCGCCGGCGGCGAGATTGAAGAACGACGAGCCATCGTGCGAATCGCTCTGGCTGAACGCGCGGTTGCCGACCAGCTGGCCATTCGGGCCGGCCAGCGACCAGCGCATCGTCGAGGCGTTGGTCAGCGAATCGAAGTACAGCAGCGTCGGCGCCGCCAGGCTGAAGCTGTGGTTCACTGCCTGCCCCGGCTGCTCGACGCGACCCAGCACGATGCCGTCGGCGAGCGCCCTGAGCAGCCCCGGATTGCCGTCGCCAGAGAGGTCGCCGAGTGTCTCGCCGCTGCCCTCGTCGGCCTTCAGATAGAGTACCAGGCCGGCCTCGGCGCCGCTCAGCGGCGCATCCTTGGCGGCCTGGATCTGCGCCTGGCTACGCGCGCCATTCCAGATTCGTACCTCGTCCAGCGCGCCGGCAAAGACGTTGCTGTCGGCGGACTCGTAAAGCCCGCCGCCGAGCAGCAGCGGCTGCTCGTAGGCCGTCGAAGGCGTGCTGCCGATGTCGTCGCGGCCAGCCGCCTGCTCGCCGTTGACGTAAATTCGCAGACTGCCGGTGGCGCGGTCGATGGTCCCGGCGACGTGCGTCCAGACGCCGGCCTGGACCAGGCCGGCAGCGGTGCTGGAGTAGCGCGTATCGGAGCCGAAGAGCAGCGAGCCATCGCTGTTCAACCACATGGCGTAGCTTCTCTGTCGCCAGTCGCTGCTGGCGTCGCCCTTGTAGAAGATCGGCTGCCAGGTGTTGGTGGCGTGGTCGAGCTTTATCCAGGCCTCGAGCGTCAGGCTACCGGTGAGGTCGATGCTGCTGCTGTTGGCTACTTCCAGGTACTGGAAACCGTTGAGTTCAATGCCACCTGCCAGCTGGCCATCAAGCCAGTTCGCCGCCATTCCCGAGGCGACGCCGGGCACGATCGCCAGCGTCTGGTCGACCACCGTAGCGACGCGCAAGCCATAGCTGGAACTGCCAGCGCCGGCGTCGCGGCGGCCCTCGATCAGCAGCGTGTACACCCCGGCAAACGGCAAGGTCTGCAACTGCACGTCGTCGTTGGGCATGTAGTTGGGGCCCCAGAGCGTGCGGCCCCAGGGGTCGAGCAGGCGCCAGAAAGGCGAACCGCCGCTGCTCGCGGTGACGTCGAAGTACAGCCGCTCGCCGGCATTGGCGCTGAACTGGTAGACGTCGGTCTGGTTGGCCGGCGTCAACAGGCCAGTGACCGGGGTGTCGCGAGGCAGCGTCTCGGCGCCGGCGAGGTCGAGCAGACGGAAGCCATAATCGCCGGTGGCGTCGCCAACGCCGTCGATACGCAGCGTATAGTCGCCGGCGACCAGGTCGACGACGCTCAAGCCGTTCTGCGAATCGCTGTTCTGGAACGAGCGATCGGCAAGCAGCGTGCCGCGCGGCCCGCTCAAGGTCCAGCGGAGCTGGTTGTTGTCGGTCAGCGAGTCGAAATACAGCCGCGTACTTTCAGTGAGCGTGAAGCGGTAGTAGTCCTGCTGCCCGAAATCGATGCGACCGGCGACGACGCCGGGGGTGCTCGCCCAGGGATGGACGATCTGCCCGGTATTGCCGCGGCCGCTGCCGTCGGCGAGAGTCGTGCCGCTGGTTTCGTCAGCCTTCAGGTACATCAACAGGCCGGCCTCATCGCCGAGCAGCGTGCGGTCCTTGTTGTCGGCGATCTGCTGGGCGCTGCGCACACCGTTCCACAGGCGGACATCGTCGACCGCGCCCTGGAACACCGGGTAATTTTCCAGGTTGCTGCCGATCAGCAAGGGGTTGGCATTCGAACTCGCGGCAGTCCTGGCAAGAGCGCCGCTGGCGGCCTCGACGCCGTCCAGGTAGATCTTCATCACGCCGTCCGCACTGTCGCGGTCGAGCACCACGGCGACGTGCTGCCACTGACCAAGGACGACGCTGCCAGCGGCGGTGTTGACGTAATTGTTGGCGTTGTTGCCGGTCGACAGGTGCAGGTAACCCGCCGAATTGAGCCACAGCGTGTAGGTCCGCTGGTTGCTGTTGCCGTTGCCCTTGTAGAACAGCGCCTGCCAGGTACCGGCATAGGCGTCGACCTTGAACCACGCTTCGAGAGTCAGCGACCCGGTCGCGTCGAGGTCGCCATTATTGGCGACCTCTGCGTAGCGCAGGCCGTTGACATTCAGCGCGCCGCCGACCTGACCTTCGCTGCTGAATTGGTCGATCCCGTAGCTGACGCCAGGAACGATGTCCACGACGTCGTCGCTAATCTCCAGCAGCTTGAAGCTGTAATCGATTGTCGCGCTGTATTGCGTCTGCCAGATGCGGCCCTCGACGATCAGCGTGTAGGCACCGCTTTGCTCGAGCGTGAAGATATCGACGTCGTTGAGGTTGGTCGGGCCGAAGAGCTGCCGACCGTCGGGATCGAACAGACGCCAGGTCAGGCGGTCGGCGCCGCTACTCAGCGTCTGGCGGTCGATGTAGTAGCGCGTGCCGGCGCTGGCGTTGAAGGTATAGACGTCGGTTTCATTGGCCGGATCAAGCTCGCCGGCGACGACGCTGTTGCTGGTGAATGCCGTCGCGGCGGCGACGTCGAGCAGCCTGAAGCTGAAGTCGCCGGTCTGGTCGCCCTGCGCGTCGAGCGTCAGCGTGTAGTCGCCGGCGATCAGGTCGAGCAGCGGACTGGTCGCGCCGAGTTCGTGCGATTCGGAGCCGTAGAAGCGGCGATTGCTGATCTCGGCGCCGCGTGGCCCGCTCAGCGTCCAGTAGATATCGGGATTGGTGTTGTTCGGCGTCAAGCCGTCGAAGAGCAACCGGCGCGCGTCGCTGAGCGTGAAGCTATAGCTGGCGCGCTGGCCGGGCGCGCTGAAGCTGCCGCTGACGGCCTGCCCCAGCGTCAGGCTGGCGCTGATATCGACGACCCTGTGCATGTTGAAGCTGTAGGCGTTGCTCGGCGCGCTGTTGCCGACGCGGCCTTCGACCAGCAGGTAATACGTTCCGGACAGCGCAAAGGCGCTCATCTCCTGGTCTTCGGGCCAAACGTAGCCACCCCAGACCTGCTTGCCCTGCGGGTCGATCAGGCGGTAGGTGGTGTTGTAGTAGTCGCCGTAGCTGACCCGGTCAAAGTAGTAGCGCTCACCGGCGACGACGTCGAAGCGGTAGAAATCGCTGACGCGGGCGCTGCTCAGGCTGTCGCTGACCGCCGTTCCGGGGATCAAGGCGGCGGCCTCCTTGGCGACATCCACCAGTCGGAAGCTGTAAGCGCCGCTGCTATCGCCGACGCCGTCGAGGGTCAGCGTGTAGTCGCCGGCGGCCAGCCGCAGCAGCGGGTTGCTCTGGCCCAGTTCGTACGAATCAGAGTTTTGCAGGTTGCGACTCAGGAGGTAGCCGTCGGGACCGCGCAGTGTCCACGCGACGTTGGCCTTGCTCAGGCTGTCGAAATAGAGCAAGGTCTCGTCGGCCAGCGCGAAGGTATAGCGGTCCTGCTGACCGGTATGCGCGATGTTGCCGTCGACCGTGTCGCCGATGCTCAGCGCGCTCTCTGGGTCATCGACGACTGGCTGGACGTTGAAGCTGTAGTCGAAGCGGGCGATCGAATCGCTGGTCCAGACGCGCCCCTCGATCAGCAGCGTGTAGACGCCGGCAAACTCGAGCGTGCTGACGTCGACGTCGTCGTAGAAGTTCGCCGGCCCCCAGACCTGGCGGCCGTAGGGGTCGAGCAAGCGCCAGCTGACCCAACCCGAGTAGGCCGGGCTGAACGCCTGGCGGTCGAAGAAGACGCGGTCGCCAGCGTTGGCGGTGAAGCGATAGACGTCGGTTTCGTTGGCCGGATTCAGGCTCGCGCTGACCGGTGTGCCGGGCGTCAGCGTCGTGCCGTCGGCCAGGTTCAGGACGCGGAAACTGTAATTGCCGGTGGTGTTGCCGCTAGCCCAGACGCGCAGCTGATAGCGCCCGGCGAGCGGCACGTCGATCACCGGGTTGCCGTTGCCGAATTCGTAGGACTCCGAGTAATAGGTGCTGCGATCGGCGATCTCGGTACCGCGCGGGCCGAGCAGCGACCAGTGGAACTCGCCGCTGTTGCTGGGCGCGAAGCTGTCGAAGTAGAGCTGCGTTGGCCCGGCGACGTCGAACACGTAATCGTCGACCTCGCCAACGGCAGCGACGGTGCCGGCAACGGTGGCGCCCAGGGTGATCGCCGTTCCGGTCAGCGCGGCGACCGGCGCATTGCCCTGGAGGGCGATCTTGAAGCTGTAATCGATGTCGCCGCTTTCCCAGCTGCGACCTTCGAGCAGCAGGTAGTAGGTACCGCCAAGGCGCAGACTGGTACTCGCCCGGTCGGCAAAAGGCTCGGGCGCGAAGACCTGGAAACCGGTCTCGTCGAGCAGCCGCCAGTACGGGCTGCCGCCACTGAGCGCGATGCGGTCGAACTCCACCTGATCGCCAGCGCTGGCGGTGAACTTGTAGACGCGAGTCAGGCCTCCCGGAGCGAGCGTGCCGCTGACGTCGCTGTCGTAGACAACGACGCTGCTCGCCGTCGCCACGTTCAGCAGGCGGAAGGCGTAAGCGCCCGTCTTGTCGAGATTGCCGTCGACGCTCAGCGTATAGGTCCCGGCGGGTAGATCCAGCAGCGGCTTGCCACTGTACTCGGCCGAGTCCGAGTACACGAAGCTGCGCCCGACGACCTCGCTGCCGCGCGGCCCGGACAGGCTCCAGTTGAAGTTGTTGTCGTCGGTCAGCGAGTCGAACAGCAGCGGCGCCGGCGCCGCCAGCGTGAAGGTGTAGGCCTGCCGCTGACCGGCATGATCGAGATTGCCGTCGACCCGTGAATCGAGCAGCAGCGGCGCGCTGCTGTCGACGACGCGCTGCAGTTTGAACTGGTAGCCGCTGGAGTTGGTGTTGTAGATGCGGCCTTCCAGCGCCAGCACGTAATCGCCGTCGTAAGCCGCGGTGAACACCTCGACGTCGCTGCTGAACGCCTGCGGCCCGTAGATCAGGCCGCCCTTGGGATCGAAGATACGCAGCGAGCAGTTGTCGCCGGACAGCCCCTGACTGTCAAAGAAGAAACGCTCACCAACAGCGGCCGAGAACTTGTAGAGCCGTGTCTCGGTGGCCGGTTCATTGCTCGGCGGGCCACCGTTGGCACCGGCGTCGGCCAGCGTACCGCTGATCGTCGTGTTCACCGCAATTGCCTGTGCAGCGGCCAGGTCGAGCAAGCGGAATGCATAGTCGCCGACGCGATCGCCCTCGCCATCGACGGTCAGCGTGTAATCGCCGGCGCGCAACAGAATGCCGTTGTTGCCGGCCAACTCGTACGAGTCCGAATACTGGAAACGACGATCGGCGACGACCGTGCCATTCGGTCCGCTGAGCGACCACAGCATGTTGTAGTCGGCGGTCAGCGAGTCGAAAACAAGGCGCGTGTCGGCGGCCAGAGTGAAACTGTGGATGGCCCGCTGGCCGGCCTGCGCGATGCGACCGGCAACCAGCGCCGCCAGGGCCATCGGCTGCGGCAGCGGGTCGTCGACCACGGCGACGTTGAAGCTGTAGCTGGCGCTACCGGTGGTGTAGGCACGGCCCTCGATGAGCAGCGTGTAGCTGCCGTCCACGGGCAGTGTCACTTCGCCCAGATCATTGCCCATCTGCGTGCGATCAACGACGGTGCGGCCGTAGGGATCGAGCAGTCGCCAGTAGATGTCGCCGCTATTCGACAAGCGGTCGATGAAGAAGCGCTGACCGGCGGCGACGCTGAAGCGGTAGGCGTCGGTTTCGTTGGCCGGATCGAGTTGGCCGCTGACCGTCGAGCCGAGCGTCAGCTCCTGCGCCTGCGCGATGTCGATCAGTCGGAAGCTGTACGTGCCGGTGCTGTCGGCGACAGCATCGACGCTGAGCGTGTAATCGCCCGCGGCCAGTTCGAGCGCGACGTCGCCGCCGCGCTCGTAGGAATCCGAAGCGTCGAAGCCGCGATCGCTGACGACCGCGCCACGCGGCCCGGCGAGCGACCAGCGCATGCTGGCGTCGTTGGTCAGCGAATCGAAGACGACGCGAACCGTTTCGTTGAGCGTGAAACCGTAGCGATCGGTCTCGCCGGCGACGTCGATCGAGCCGTCGATCTGGGTGACCGGGATGCTCGGCGCGCCGTCGAGCAGAATGCGCGGTTCGAGCGCCTCGAAGCGCAGGCGCTCGGCAGGCATGGTCGGCTCTGCAGCCGGTCGCCGGAAGGCCTTGGCCAGAAAACCGCTCAACCAGGCCAGGCCGCGGCGAGTCCGCAGCGGGTTTCTCGGCGCCGTATTGCTCCGGCGAGGCGACGGTGGTGAGGCTTCCGGACGCGCTTTGCTATCCATCAGCCTTGCCACCGGAGCGTGGTTTCGCTATCCAATAGTCTTCTCCCGCTATCCACCTGCAACGAGTTTTCGGCATCGCGTCCTTGCCGCCTGCCTGCCTCTGAAGTCACTACACCTGCCAAGACGGCGCCGCTACCGTAGCCAGTGCTGGCACACCGAACGGCGCGCCAGCAGAGGCGTCGATCGCTCGCCACTGGAAACAAGCGCCCTCAACTATAAGCAATTCCTATACCGACGAGCAAACCAATTTTTATCCTCTTGATTAATCGGCATTTGACGGCATCGAGCCGACGCTGCTGCTGCCAGCTGTAAGAAATTCCGACAGAGTTCAGGCGCTCACTCGCCTTCCTGCCCAGCCTCGACTGGCCGCCGCTTGTTCTACGACTCCTTGCGGCGACCCTTGAGCAGCCAGCCGAGGAGCAAGGCTATCAGCGCGAAGGCCAGGCCGCAGACCAGCAGGAAGACGACTACGGCCAGCGGCGCGGCGAGCAACCACGGCAAGGCGCTATCGTGATTGTCGGCGCTCGAGAAAACGCGCCAGAAAGCGGCGCGCGCTGCCCAGTAGCCGAGAGGCACCGCACCGAGCGCGGCGACGCCCAATGGCAATAGCGAGCGGCCCAGGTTGGCAGGCGCAGCGACGGCCTTGCCGGCCAGCCGTTGAGCGCGCTTGCCGAGTCGCCAACGAACGACCAGCACGGCCAGAGCGCAGAGCAGCACGCCGGCAAGAGCCAGCAGCAGCGGCAACAGCCAGCGCTCGACACCGCCGACCCACGCCAGGTCGCGCGTCGGCGCCGACGTCGATATTGCCGCTGGCGTCGGCACGGCGGCCGACGCGGCCGTCGGCGCGAGCAGCGCGCGCGCCACTGCTGATTCGCCGCCGCGACGCTGTTCGGCTTCGTCGCAGCGCTCCTTGCCGGGCGGCCGAATCGTCCGCGCCGCCGCCGGGCAAGGCCCGTCGAGCAGGTAGCGGACACCGTTCAAATCGCAAATCGCGGAGTTGCGCAAGCGGCACTCCTGCGCCGGCGTCGGCACGTCGGCGTGGCCGACGCCGAAGAGCAGCGACAACAGCAGCAGCCGCGTCGCGACGCGCACCGCGCCGGCTCGATCGCGTGTTATGCGGCGGGCAGCGAGCAAGGGAGCCGCCAGCGCCTACATCGGCTTGCCGGACACCGCCGGCGCCGGCTTTGCTGGCGGCCGTGCAGCGCTTGCCGCCGGCGGCGCCGAGCGGCCAGCGATCGCCGGGAAACTGGCCCGGCACTTGATGCCGGCGGGTAGTTTCAGCGTTGGATTGGGCAATTCCAGGCGCACGCCAAAGGTACCGCTGGCGGCGTCGAGGACGCGATCGATGACCGCCACCGTCGCCGTATGACGACCGCCGACCGGCGCCTCGGGCAACACTTCGACCTTCTCGCCGATGCTCAGCTTGCCGAAGGCTTCGATCGGCATCAGCACTTCAACGTGCAGCGTGCCGATGTCGGCCAGCTTGAGAATTGGCTTGCGCAGGTCGCGGTTATCGGCCAGCTCGCCGGCGTTGAGCAGGCGGTCGACGACGATGCCATTGACCGGGCTCCTGATCGTCCGCAGCCGCAGTTGCTCGGACAGGCGCTGGTACTCGATCTCCGACAGACGGCGTTCGTCCTTGGCCTCGAGCAGCTCGGACTCGGCCAGCCGTTTCTCGGTCAGCGCTTCGTCGCGGTCGCTCAGCGAGATGAACGACTGGCTGGCGAGTTGCTCACGGCGCTTGTACTTGGTCGTCGAGAACTCGACGCGGCTCTGACCCGTCCGGATCTTGCCCTGCATCGTCGCCCGATAGCGCGCCGATTCGGCGGCCGCACGCTCGACGCCAGAATCGAGGGTGACCAGCACCTGATCCTTCTTGACCGTGTCGCCGCGGTCAACCCAGATCTTTTCGATCAGCCCCTCGCTCGCGGCGCGTACGTCGACGCTCTTGCTCGGTTCGATGATGCAGTCGAACTCGGCGGCGAGCCCACTGCCCGCCCAGCACAGCGCCAACAGCACGGCGCTGCCGACTCCTCTTACTCTTCCCCTTCCCGGCCCACCCTGGCGACTCGGCATTTTCCTATTCTCCTCTTCCGGCAAACGCCAGAGACTGTTCGACGCGCTTGTCCATTTCAACCGTCTGCCGGCGAACCAGCGAGTTCTGCCGTTCGGCCGCTGCTTGCGCCGAACGGCGCAGCACGCGTACCAGTGGCGGTGGCAGCAGCCCGGCCGCCGATACGTGCTGGCGCAGCCAGCCCAGCAGAGGCGAAGCATGGGCGAGAAACAATTCATCATCAAGCGAGACGATCGCTTCGCACGATCCGGGATCGCCCTGCCGACCGGCACGGCCGAACAGCTGCCGATCGATTCGCGCCGAATCGTGGTACTCGGAGAGAATGACGTGCAGGCCGCCCGCCTGACGAACTTCCGGACTGAGCAGGATATCGGTACCGCGCCCGGCCATGTTGGTGGCGACGGTGATCCGTCCCGGCTGCCCGGCCTGCGCGACGATCTCGGCCTCGCGCTGGTCCTGGCGCGCGTTGAGCACTTCGTGCGCCAGTGCGGCCGCGCTCAGGCGCGCGCTGGCCAGCTCGGAAGCCGCCACCGAACGCGTGCCGATCAGCACCGCGCGACCGGCGGCGCGCATTTCGGCGGCGCGCTCGACGACCGCTGCCCAGCGGCTGTCGCTGTCGACGAACACGCGTTGCCCGAGGTCACGGCGGACGACCGGCCGATTCGGCGGAATACGCAGGACGTCCATCGCGTACACCGAGCGCATTTCCGGCGCCACCTCGATCGCCGTGCCGGTCATCCCGGCCAGGCACAGGTAGCGGCGAAAGAAGCGCTGATAGGTGATCCGCGAGATGGTGTCGCGCCGTTTGCTGATTGCCAGCGCTTCCTTGACCTCGATCATCTGGTGCAGGCCGCGCTCCCACGAACGGTCGGCCATCACCCGACCGGTGTACTCGTCGACGATCTGCACCTTGTCGTCGGCGATGATGTAGTGCCGGTCGAGCTGAAAAAGATGCAGCGCCGACAACCCCTGTTCAACGAGTTCCTCGCGCGCCCGCGGGATGCGCCACAGTCCGGCCAGCCCGCAGGCGAAATCGCCGACCGCCGCGCGACCAGCGTCGGTCAGTTCGATGCTCCGTTCCCGGGGCCGCAAGACGTAATGCCCCTTGCTCTTCAGGCTGGCGGCGAGCGCCAGCGCCTGCTCGTAAAGCGCCCGCCCGTTCGCGTCGTCGACGTCACTGGAAATGATCAGCGGCGTTCGCGCCTCGTCGATCAGGACGCTATCGGCTTCGTCGACGATCGCGAAGTACAAGCCGCGCAACAAGACGCTGGCACTCGCCGGCGCGTGCGGCCCGGCCAGCCAGCCGTCGAGCACGGCGCGCGGGCCGCTGCGCACACGCTTCTGGGTAATGCGGTCACGCAGATAGTCGAAAACCAGGTCCTTGTTGACGCAGTAGGTGACGTCGGCGGCGTAGGCCTCGGCACGCTGCGCGCTCTCCTGTTCGGGGACGATCAGGCCGACGCGCAAGCCGAAGTACTCGTAGACCGGCGTCAGATACTCGGCGTCGCGAGCCGCCAGGTAGGGATTGACGGTGATCACATGCACCGGCGCGCCAGCCAGCGCGACCGTCACCGCCGGCAGAACGGCGGTCAGCGTCTTGCCCTCGCCGGTCTGCATTTCGGCCAGCGTCCCGGTCAACATGGCGTAGCCGCCCATCAGCTGCACCGGGTAGTGGCGCAGGCCGAGCTGCCGCGAACACACCTCGCGGACCAGCGCAAAACACTCGGCGACCAGCGCATCCTCCAGCCCGTCGACCGCCAGGGCCGCGCCAACGGCCGCCGCCCGGCGGCGCAGCGCCACATCGTCACTGGCCAGCAAGCCCTCTTCGAGCGCCTGCACGCGGCCGGCAAAACGTCGCATGGCGCGCCCGCGCAGCGGCGAGCCGGCCTGCGCACAGCGCCCCAGCAGGCGGCCGATGAAGCGATCGAGGCGACCGTCCTTGAGGTCCCGACGTTCCGCGTACAAGCCGGGAGCGAACTCTTGCACCTGCCAGCGCTCGAGCAGCGCCCTAGACATTGAAGCGCGACAGAAAGAGTTGCCGCAAGCGCCGTCCCCACTGCTTGGCCAGCGGTTCGGCGCGGTGCTGGAAACGCACGTAGACGCGCGTGCCGATGTGCAGCGCGCCGACTTCCGGCGGCAACTCGAGGTCGAACTGGAACAGCCTTTGCAGGGTTTTGAGGCCCTGCGGGTCGCGCGGATCGGTGCCGTGCTGGCCACCACCTTCAAGCGACAGCGCCTTGCTTGGCAACTGCTCGTGAGCACCCGGCACTTCGCGAATCAGGCGCGCCGAATACGTCTGCTCGAGGCGGTCGGCGATCTTTACCTGCACCTCGTCATGCGCCTCGCGAACCAGGGCAATGTCGTCCTGGCTGACGACCACCCGCACCAGGCGCGGCGGCCCGTCGACGATGTAGCCGAGCAGCTCGCCCTTCTTGACGAAGCGCTGCGGCAGATCCTGCGGCCGCGCCAGCTTGAGCGCGCCGGCGACCTCGGCGATGACCAGCAGCGAATCGAGCTTCTCTTCGGCGCGCGCCAGGGTCGCTCTTTCCCGGCGCAGGTCTTCGCTGATCGCCGCCGCCTGCACGCGCTCGTCGAACATCTGCGTGGTGTACTGCACCTCGAGCTGGCGTATGCGCGCCCGCACCTGCTCGACTTCGGCAGCCAGCGTCGGCTGGCTGGTCACCAGCAACAGCTCGCCGACCTCGACGCGGGTTTCCGGCTGCACCAGCAAGCGCTCGACAAAACCGTCGGCACCGGCGCGCACCTCGGCGTTCTCGGGAACCCAGACGACGCCCTCGGCGTGCGTTCGCAAGGGCATCGGCACGAGGACAACGAAGAGCAGCAAGAGTGCCAGCGAACCGAAAGTGACGAGGCGCGCGCGCCCCCGGTGGCGCTGCAGTTCGGGGCTCGAAAGCACGTAAGCGAGGCCCTTGCCGATCGGCAGGACGAACATCGTCGTCGCCGCCCAAAGCGCCAGCACCACCCCGACGAAGAAGAACTCGCCGGCGATGAACAGCGTGATGACGATCATCACCAGCGTTCGATAGACGAATGAGGCGGCGCCGTAGAAGACAAACCAGCGCCGCTCGCCGACCGACGCCAGCGGCCGGTCGACGGTCTTGACGCCGAACAGGTAGCGCTTGGCGAGCCATTGCCAGTATTGATTCGAGCGGTTGCCGAGGTTGGCGATCTCGATCAGATCGGCGAGGACGTAGTAGCCGTCGTAACGCAGCAGGGGATTGCCGTTGAACAGCAGCGTAGACGCACCGGCGACGAAGAGCACGTTGAAGGCGACCGAACGAACCAGCCCCGGCTCGACGAGCACCCACACGGCCATCGCGATCGCCGCCAGGAACAGTTCGACGAGCATCCCGGCGGCACCGACCATCGCCCGCCGCCACTTGTTGCGAAAGGCGCCGGCGGCGGTCGCGTCGACGTAGGGAATCGGCGCCAGGACGAGCAACATGACGCCCATCTCGTGCACCTCGCCATCGCCCGACTTGACCGCGTAGGCGTGCCCCAGCTCGTGCAGCGCCTTGATCAGCGGATAGACCAGCCAGAGCAGAAAGAGATTGTGCGCCGACAGCACCTGATCGCTGAGGTTGGCCGTCAGCTCGTGCCAGTTGACGCCGGCGAGAACGATCGCCGGCAGCACCACCAGCAACCACAGCAAGGCGCCGAGAGGAGCGAACAAGGGCTTCACCAGCGGCCAACTGCGGTTCAGGAAAGCGTCGGGATCCCACAGCGGGATGCGAATCGACATCGGATTGATGAAGCTCTGCAACAGCTTCTGACGCTTCTGCTTGCTGCCGCGCTCGGCGAGTTCGTCGACATCGGGAGGCAGGTCGGCCTGCAGCAGGTCGCCGGCGTGCAGCTGCGCCAGCAGGCGGATGACTTCGTCCTGCGTCGGCGCGTCTTCGCCGGCTTCTGCCGCGACCTCGGTCCAGACCTCGTCGATCGTTCGCTGGCCGTCGAGCAGCTGGATCACCCGGTAGGCGGCGGGACTGAAACGATGCAGCTTGCCGGAAGCGCTGTCGTGCAGGACGTACCACGGCTGACCACGAAAACGCTGGCGATGGATGCGCGCGTGCGCGCGTAGCTCGGGGCGAAGTTCGGCGACGCGATACCACGAGGCGCTGAGGAAAGGAGCGGCCATGCCGGTCAGCCTAAGGCAACCAGATCCAGGCCTGCATGCGCAACCAGTCGCTCAGGCGATGCGTCCAGATCCACACATAGCTCTGCTCGCCGACGCTGATCTTGCCGACGCCCTCCATTCCCGGGCGCAGCTGCAGGTCGCTGCGATCGAGTTGCGCTTCGACGCGGAAGGTATTCTTGCCGTCTTCGGCCTCGGCCATCGACACGTTGCGAACTTCAAAAGCAAGCGCCTCGCCGGCCAGCCCGGTGAGCACCAGACTACCCGACTGGCCGATGCGCACGTCGCGAATATCGCGATCCTCGACTTTCAGGATCACCCGATAGGCTTCCAGCGGCGCCAGCTCGAAGAGCAGCTTGCCCTGTTCGACCGGCGAACCGAGCAGCTGACTGAGATCGCCCGAAACGACGACGCCGTCGAAGGGCGCGACGATCGTCGCCCGCGCCAGTTTCTCGTCGACCAGCGCCAGTTGCGAGTCGGCTTCCTGCATCTGCGCCAGCGCGACGTTGGCGTTGGCTCGCTCGTGCTTGGCCAGCGCATCGCGGTAGCGCCCCTGGTGCTGCTCGCGTTCGGACAGCCAGCGCTGCCGCTCGACGCGCAGATCGCGATCGTCGAGGGTCGCCAGCACCTGTCCCTGCTTGACGACGAAACCGGCGCGCACCGGCGCTTCACGCAGGAAGCCATCAAAGGGAGCCACCGCCGCGCGTTGCAGCGCACCCTCGACGACCGCCCTGGCGCTGACGCGATAGTCCCCGTCGACCAGGAAAACGCTCAGCAACAAGGCCAGCGCCAGCGCCAGGCCAACGCGAAAACCCGGCCGCCGCGGATCCTTGAGGTGCCGCCACCAGCCACGCAGCTGGTCGACCAGACGGCCGGCGAACCAGCGATGCAGATCGAGCCGGCTCTCGAGCAAGGGGCCGAGCAAGGCGCTGACGGCTTCGAAAGTCCTGGCTTCGTCGGCGCTGAAAGGCGTCCCCTGATTGCGCTCGAAGGTCAACACGCCGACGCCGATGCCGCGGCTGCTGAGCACCACCGAGCACACCGCTCGCGTCGCCGCGAAGTCGCGGTGGGCGATGCCGACGCCGCTGTCGCCGTCGACGGCGGCCGGAAAGGCAACGCTGCGCCGCTGGTCGAGCGCCTCGTCCATGGCGTTTTCAAGCGCGGCGACGAACTGGCTCTTCTTCTCGAAGAACGCCGAGTGCGACATCGCCAGCAAGCGCGCGCGCCCGCCCTGGTCGACGCCGAGCGATACCCGGTCGCAAGCGAAACGGCTGGCCAGATCGTTGACCACCGCCATCGCCATCGGCTCGAGGCGGGCCTGCTCGGCGGCGACGGCGAGAACGTCGAGAGCGACTCGCGCGCGCTGCAGGGCCTGCGCGTCGTCGCCATTCTGGCGGCGCAGGAAGAGCGTTTCGATCCAGCCGATTCCCCAGTGCAATTGCCTGAGCACGGCCTGCAAGGCCTCGCCGCTGCGTTCGCCGACGTCGAGCACGACGGCGCCGTGCACCCGCCCTTCGAGTTCGACCGGATAAGCGACGACGATCACGGCACCCGCCTGGCCCGGCAGGAGAACACCGCGCCGCTCGCTCAGGCACTGTTGAGCGGCCGGCGCCAGATAGGTCACGTCGGTCTGCTCGGACGGCCAAACAGCAGCCGGAACGAAGGTGCCGCTACCCTGTTCGAGCAACAGCAAGGCGGCGCGCACGTCGGCCACCTGCAGGCATTGCAGCGCCAACCAGCTGCTGCAGAATTCAGCCGACGTTTCTGCCGACGCAAAGCTTCCCCACAGCGCCTCGTCGTGCGCTCGCCGGGAATGATCGCCGGCAGCGGCAGACAAGCCGGCGCCTGGCGTGTTGGCAGAGGAAGAGCTGGCAGACAAGTGGTGGCCTCAAAAGCGGCGGCGCAATGGAAAGCAAAACGACGCCTGCCAGGCACCGGCAGGCGTCTCTGGGGCAGCCCGACGCTAGCGGCCGGGGGCCGCCGGCCGCGCTCGGCTGCTCAGCTCAGTTCGCCGTAGCGACCCTCGTATTCGGTGACCAGCTTGCCGAGCATCAGCGCCAGACGTTTGGCGGCGAACGGACTCATCACGATGCGATGCTCCAGGCGCACGTCGTACTCGGAGGTGCCCCGGTCCCAGCTCTCGTTGACGCCGAAGTTCATCACCACTTCCTCGCGCGTCGTCGTCACATTGACCATGTTGCAGTAGCTGCTCTTCACCGACGCCGTGTTCATCCGGATCTGCTGAGCTTCCTGCCCCGTTGACGCTACGGGAGCGTCGCCTGTTGCCGCTGAGGTTTCCGCGTTCTCGGCGCGGCTTGCGACTTTCTCTTGTGCCACTATCGTTCTCCTGGAAAATAGTCTTGCGCGACTTGCCGCAGGTCGATGCTGGAGCGCCCTTGATGGCAAGCGGCCCCGCAGCGGCTGCGACGGCTCATACCGACAGTGTCGATTGTAACGAAGCTTTGCGCGTCGCCGGCAAGCAGCTGTTTGGATTGACGCAATTAATCGGCCTATTGTCACGAACGAGTTCGTCGGCTTGTCGTGCCGGTAGCGCGGCGATTGTTTCATCGACGCGACCGACAACGAGGAACGCGGCAGGTCGAGTCAGGTAAGCAGCGCCGCCGCGTGATGGCGCAGGTGATCGTCGATGAAGCTGGCGATGAAGTAGTAGCTGTGGTCGTAAGCCGGGTGTACCCGCAAGCGCAGCGGATGCGCAACGGCAGCGCAGGCTTGCCGCAACGTCTCGGGCTGCAACTGCTCGACGAGAAAAGCGTCGGCCTCGCCCTGGTCAACCAGCAAGGGCAGGCGTTCGCTGGCGTCGGCGATCAGTTCGCAGGCGTCCCAGGCCTTCCAGGCCGTACGATCAGCGCCAAGGTAGCGCGAAAATGCCTTCTCGCCCCAGGGACTGGCGAGCGCGTGGCAGATCGGCGCCAGGGCCGACAGCGAACGGTAACGACCGGGATTGCGCAGCGCACAGACCAGCGCGCCGTGGCCGCCCATCGAATGGCCACTGAGGCCGCGGCTGGCGTTGATCGGCAAACTCGCTTCGATCAGCTCGGGCAGCTCGAAGACGACGTAGTCGTGCATCCGGTAATTCTCGGCCCACGGCGGCTGCGTGGCGTTCAGGTAGAAGCCGGCGCCGTGACCGAAATCCCAGGCCCCGTCGGGGTCGCCCGGCACAGCCGCACCGCGCGGGCTGGTATCGGGCGCGACGATAGCCATTCCCAATTCGGCGGCGACGCGCATCGCACCGGCTTTCTGCATGAAGTTCTCGTCGGTGCACGTCAGGCCCGACAGCCAGTACAGCGCCGGCACCTTGGCTCGTGCCGCCTGCGGCGGCAGATAGACGGCGAAAACCATCTCGCAGCGCAGCGTCTCCGAGTAGTGGCGATAGCGTCTGTGCCAACCACCAAAACTGTGGTTGGCGGTGATCTCCTCGAGGGAGCCTGGAGTTCGGATCAGCATGCTCAGAAGCGAATCACCGAGCGGATGCTCTTGCCTTGGTGCATCAGCTCGAAAGCGTGGTTGATATCCTCCAGCCCCATGGTATGGGTGATGAAGGTGTCGAGCGGAATCTCGCCGCGTTGCGCCCGCTCGACGTAGCCCGGCAGCTCGCTGCGTCCACGCACACCGCCAAACGCCGAACCCCGCCAGACACGGCCGGTCACCAGCTGGAACGGTCGCGTCGAAATCTCTTCGCCGGCACCGGCGACGCCGATGATCACCGATTCGCCCCAGCCCTTGTGGCAGCATTCGAGCGCCGCACGCATCACCTTGACGTTGCCGATACACTCGAACGAATAGTCGACGCCGCCATCGCTGAGGTCGACGATGACTTCCTCGATCGGGCGGTCGAAATCGGCCGGATTGACGCAATCGGTCGCGCCAAGCTGCCTGGCGATGGCAAACTTGTCCGGATTGGTGTCCACGACGATGATTCTTGCCGCCCTGGCCATCACCGCGCCGATGACCACCGCCAGGCCGATGCCGCCAAGACCAAAGACGGCGACCGTCGCACCGGCTTCGACCTTGGCGGTGTTGACCACCGCGCCGATGCCGGTGGTGACGCCACAGCCGAGCAGGCAGACCTTCTCCAGCGGTGCGTCGTTGGCGATCCTGGCCAGCGAGATTTCCGGCAGCACGGTGTACTCGGAAAACGTCGAGGTGCCCATGTAATGGAAGATCGGCTTCCCTTTGTACGAGAAGCGGCTGCTGCCGTCGGGCATCAAGCCCTTGCCCTGGGTAGCACGAATCGCCTGGCAGAGATTGGTCTTGCCCGACTTGCAGAACTTGCACTCGCGGCACTCGGGGGTGTACAGCGGAATCACGTGATCGCCGACGGCGACCGAAGTGACGCCGGCACCGATCGCCTCGACGATACCGCCTCCCTCGTGGCCAAGAATGCTCGGGAAAATCCCTTCCGGGTCGGCTCCCGACAGGGTGAAGGCATCGGTATGGCAAACGCCGGTGGCGACGATGCGCACCAGCACCTCACCCTGGCGTGGCGCCGCGACATCGACTTCGATGATTTCCAGAGGCTGGCCGGCAGCCCAGGCAACAGCGGCACGTGCTTTGATCATTGGCGACTCTCCTCTAAGCATCATGGACTGGCGCGACGCCCGCGAAGATGAAAGTCATGAGCACCTCCATCGATCCAGGCCCTTCTCCCACCGCGCGAAGAGGCGAGATTCGTGAGTCGCGTACCCGACTTTCACATTAACAGCGTTCGGCTCGGCGATCGCCCGCCGCGAGTCAGGGCCGGACGCAAGACGACGCGGTTCAGTGCAAATCCGTCACCTTGAGCCGCGGCACGCGCAGCACTTCGACGCCTTCGTCGCGCAGCTCCTCACATTCCTCGGCGGTGGCCTCGCCGCGAATCGCCCGCTCGGGTACTTCCCGGTAGTGAATTTTTCGTGCCTCTTCGGCAAAGCGAGCACCGACGTCCTCGCACTTGGCAAGCAGCATCGCGGTCAGCTGCCGATAGGCGGACAGCGCACCGGCACGCGGATCGATCCGGGGTGCTGCCGGCAGCTTTTCTTCCGAAGCCTTCGCCGGGACGCCTGGTGGCGTCGGCTGCGGCTTGCCGAGATGCAGCGCCGAAGGAACCCGGCGAATGTCCTGCGAACCGCACTCCGGGCAGCCGACCAGACCCGCCGACAACTGGCTATCAAAATCGTCCCGCGACTGGAACCAGCCTTCGAAGCGATGGTCGTGCTGGCAGGCAAGGTCAAAAATGATCATCGGAAACCATGGCAGGAAGCTGGCGAAACAGAGGTGGTGCCCGGAGCCGGGGTCGAACCGGCACGGCCGCAAGGCCGAGAGATTTTAAGTCTCTTGTGTCTACCTATTCCACCATCCGGGCGGCGCAGGCCATTATACCTGCCCCGAAAAGCAGAAAAGGGAAAGTGCTTGCGCACTTTCCCTTCGATGTTTGGAGCGGGAGAAGAGTCTCGAACTCTCGACCTATACCTTGGCAAGGTATCGCTCTACCAACTGAGCTACTCCCGCTTGGAAGCTGTTCCGGAAGACTATACCGCCTTCCAGCCAAGTGCCGGAATGCAGATCGGCGAAAACTGCAGCGGATCGCTTTCCAACACCAGCGGGGCGCATTATCCCGATGCCTGCAGGCAGTGTCAAGCCCTGTATTGCCTCACGGCATGGCACGCCGAGAGTCTGCCGGCGAGCCGCCTGGCCAGTGCTAGCCACCGCTATCGTGTCGGCTCGGTGACGAAGGCGATGCGCACCAGGCCGGCGCGCTGGGCGTTGGCGAGAACCTCGGTGACGCGTTCGTAGCGCGTGCCGCGGTCGGCGCGCAGGTGCAGCTCGGGCTCGCCGCCGGCGGCGCCGATGGCCGCAAAACGCGCCGCCATGTCGGTGTCGGCGACGGCCAGACCATCGATGAACACTGCGCCGGCGGCGTCGATCGCCACCGAGACGACGCGCGGCGGGTCATCGAGCCGGCTCGCATCGACGCGCGGCAGATCGACCGGCACCGCCTCGTGGAAAAGCGGCGCGGTGATGATGAAGATCACCAGCAGCACCAGCATCACGTCTACCAGCGGCGTCGTATTAATTTCCGCCATCGGCTGGCTGCCAGCATTATTTTCGAATGAACCGAAGGCCATCGTGCTTTCCCCCTCAGCCGCTGCGACCGGCGCGAATCGCGCTCAGATCGACCAGTTTGTCACCCGGTCGGCCGCGCAGACCGGTCGTCAGATAGGCGTGCAGATCGTGCGCAAAACCGTCCAGCCGGGCCAGCGTCAGACGGTTGCCGCGCGTACAGGCGTTGTACGCGAGGACCGCCGGAATCGCCACGAAGAGCCCGCCAGCGGTCATGATCAGCGCTTCGCCGACCGGACCGGCAACCTTGTCGAGGACCACCTGCGTGGCTCCCGACAGCGCGGCCAGCGCGTGGTAGATCCCCCAGACGGTGCCGAACAGGCCGATGAAAGGCGCCGTCGAGCCAACCGACGCAAGGAAGGTCAGCCCGGATTCGATACTGGCCTGAGCGTCGACGATCTGGCTGCGTAGAGAACGCGTCACGAACTCGCTAACGCTGACCCCGGCGCCGATGCCGCGATCGGCATGTTCGTGGTGCAGTCCAGCGGCGTTGGCGCCGGCGATCGCCAGGTTGGCCAGGATGCCGGTCCGGTCCTCGCGCCGGATCGCGTCGATCGCCGCGGGCAGGCTTGGCGCTCCCCAGAACGACGCCAGCGCCCGTGCATGACATTGCCTGGCCTGCCACACGGCATGCGCTTTGACGGCCATCACGTACCAGCTGACCACCGACAGCAAGATCAGCACGATGGCCACCGAGTGCGTCACCAGATCGCCCTGCTGCCAGAAATGCGCCAAACCCAACTCGCTATTCATGATGCTTTCCCGTTCAACCGTTCAGAGTGAATTGTAGCGGCACCAGCACCGACGACTCGACCGCTTCGCCGCCCTGCCGGGCAGGGATGAATCGCCAGCGTTCGACAGCTGCCCGGGCCGCGTCGTCCAGACGCTGGAAACCGCTCGACTGTTTGATTTCGACGCGCAGCGGCAGGCCCTGCGCGCTGACCTTGATCCGCAGCAGCACCCGCCCCTCCTCGCCAAGGCGCCGCGACGCCGCCGGATAGGCGGGACTCGGATTGCGCAGGTAATCGGCGTCGAAGCGTGCGGCGATCATCGGCGCCGCCGCCGGCGCCGAGGCCGCGCTCCCCGCCGCCTCTTCTGCCGGCGCGGCCGGCGCTGCCGCTGCCGCTGCCACCGCGAAAGTCGTCGCCGGCGCCGTCGCCGCGGCGGTCAACAGCGGCGCTGACGGTGTCGGCGGCGCCCTCCTGGCCACTGCCGGCGACTCGCGCGCCGGCCGCCGTCGCTGGACTTTTTCCGGCGGCGCAACGCTCGCAGGTCGCTCGGCGCGTCTTGGTGGCTCGACCTTTGCGGGCGCTGCTGGCGCTTTCGCTGCTTCGACTACTGGCGGCTGCGGCGCCAGTTCGAGCAAGCGCACGGTCAGCACCGGCAGCGCTTCCGGAAGCGTGTCGCGACTGATCGTTCCGAAGGCCAGAAAAAGGCCGAGCAAATGCAGCGCCAGGACGGCCAGCACGAACGTCGCCAGCCGCCAGAGCGGTTGCCGACGTTCTTGCGGAAACTCGAAATAAGCGGATGCGGTGCGCACCTGGCTCGATATGGCGCTCAAATCTGTCCCGTCTAAGCGAGCAGCGAAGCTGATCGAAAGGGCGTCATTCTATGTCGCCAGGCCGGCCAGCGGCTGCGGCATTTGGCCTCATCGCCGGACTGGCGGGAACGACGACGCGGCAGAGCGCGTGCCGACCAATCTTGATCCACATCGAGTTTGACCATCTTTGCCGGCAAGCGGGTTGCCAGAAACGGCGCTCGCTGCAGCGCTCGACACGCCGATCACGGGCAGGGACTTATCGGCTCAAGGCGATCAACAGTTGCCACACACAGCTGCCGCTGGCAGCAAGCAGAAGCGGCAACATGACACGCGCTGGCGGCGTGCCCGGAGCTTCAATGACTAATAACGCGGAGCAAGTCCTTGGCCTGCGCCACCCAGTCCTGCACTTGCGATAGCGTCGGGATCTTGCGAACAAGATTTTTTTCGCCGTTCAATTCAGCCATCTTCGCTTGCAGATTCTCGGCGTTTCTCTGCGCCAGCTCGGGAACTGTATCAACGCCGGCACACTCGAGAAGGTCGGAGTACTGCGTGCTGACACCCTTGATTCGTGACAGATCGGCGCGATTGACCCAACCGAGGATCAGCTTTTCACTGATTCCCGACTTCTCGGCCGTTTCCTTGCGGCCGCTTTTTTGGCAGCATGTCCGCAACAGGCTCTCCAGCGAAGCAATCCCCGCCGCTTCGAGCTTGGCCGCGTACGCTTCGCCAATTCCTTCGATTTCAGAAAGTTTTGCCATGGTCTTTGATCTCCTGGTTGAGCGGCAGAAATCGCCTGAGCAGCCGCGTGCCGCCGAAATGGAGCGACGCGAGATGGCTGTTGAGGGCATTTTAGGACTGCCGCGGCACTTGTCAAACCGACGTGCACCGCGTCGTCAGGAATGAACCGCGTGCGAATGCGCTAATGATCGTCGCCTCGGATGCACCGCCCACTGGCGACGCAAAACCGCCAGCGTCGCCGCTGCCGCCCGTGCCTGCCGCCAGCGCCCGCCTGTTCCTCGCGCTATGGCCGGCAGCGGACGAGCGACGGCAACTCGTTCGCCACGCGCAGGACTGGTCGTGGCGCCAGGGCTCGGCGCTGGTCCAAGCCAATGATTTGCACCTGACCTTGCATTTCATCGGCGCGCTCGACCGCCAGCGAATCGCCGAAGTGAGCGCCGGCCTGCAGGTCCCGATGGCGCCTTTCGAACTGTCGCTGACGCGTGCCGAACTGTGGCCGCGCGGGCTGGCCGTGCTGCGCGTGGGCAAGCCCGCCGCGGCCTTGATACAGCTCCATGACCGCCTCGGCCAGGCCATGCGTGCGCTCGAACTGCCACCCGAGCCACGGCGCTTTCGGCCGCATGTGACGCTGGCCCGACGGGCAGCCGAATCGACCCTGCCGACGACGCCGCCACAGCACATCTGGCGCGTCAGCAGCTACGTTCTGGTCGAGTCCCTGGCGCACGCCGGCGGTGCTTACTCCATCGTGCGTCGCTACGCTTGAGCAGCCACCGCCATCCGTCGGATACGGCAGCTTGGCCAACGACGCCATAGACTGCCCGCGAGACCAACCAGACCGTCAGGCACGGGGCGCGAAGCCAATGCCTGAGGTGGCAAAAACGAGCTTGTTCAGGCCGCTAGCAGTTACCGATTGGCGCGGCTCAGCATGCTGCGGATTTCACCATTCGCCGGCAGTACATAGTCGTATGCGGCGAGCACGTAGTTGCTACCGGGCTGGACGATTTTCATGTTCACGTAGACCGCAGAACCGCTCGTCCCATAACTGCCGAGGATCACGGCCTGGGCCTTGTTGACTCGCGCCAATTCGGCAATTTCGCGCGTCAGAACGAGTTCTCCCTCGCCCTTTCTCATGTAGACATTACTGCGGAATTTCATCTCGATCATGCTGAATCCGCGCTGCGAGAAGCGAGCCGAGATCTGTTCTGAAATCAATCGACCGAGGGTAGACGACTGATCCAGTGCATCAATATTGACGACCGTTGCCACAATAAGTGGCCCCCCGTCGGCACCGCTGCGAAACTGTTCAATCAAGGCATCCGCAACGCGGTAGTTGCTTGCGACGAAGTCGCTCTTGGCCGCTGTTTCATACGTCGGCTCAGGGACACGATTGTTTTCCGTCGCGCAACCCGTTACCAAACCGACAGTCACTGCGCCGGCGAACAAATAGGGCTTGATCATCATTGCCCCCCCGTAACCGCGATGTTGTAGAGCGCTGGCGGCGGCGAGTACAACATGGCGTCGCTATCGGCGACGTAGTAGACGTTGGTGGCACGACCGAGATACTGCGCGGCGTCACTGGCGGAGACAGTGACGATTACTTCGAGTTGCGGTGTCGGCCCGGCAGCGAATTCGGCTGTCAGCCAACGGTAGGCGTCGAAGGCCCCGACGGCAAGCACGCCTGCTGCACCCGGCGAAGCCTGCTCCCACACGCCGGACAAACCCCATAGTCCGGCATAAATTACCGTGGCGCTATTGAAGGTGCCATCCGGGCGGCGCGGTGAGAATTTCACCACCTGGATGTCAAAGTCGACCTCCTTCGCGCCAACAGGGCTCTTGGCGACGCTGACGCCGGCATTGACCAACGACGTGATGAACGACGTCCGAAATGCCTGGGCAAACGCCGACGCTTCGTTAGGCTGCTTTACGTATATGCGATCGCACTCGGGCTGCGCCGCGATGCAGCCCTTGCCAAGCTTGAGCGAGTTGACAAGCGTGACGGCCGCATTGGCCGCGATGGCATTCCAGTGGGACCCCGCCTGTAGCTTGAGTTGCTTGCTACTGGGAAAATTCGTTGCCGTCGGAGCTTCGCTGTATGGAGTGGCGCAGGCGGTCAGGACCACCCCTGCGCAAAGCGCTAGCGCGCGCTGGATGCTGGATGCTGGATGCTGGATGCTGGATGCTGGACAAAAACCTGAATTCGTCGACTTGGACATATTCCCTTCCCTCCCCCTAAATTAGTGCCTACCAAGCAGTCCGGGATAATACCTGCTTCCCATTGCGCATATCGCAATAATTTTCGCATCGGCGCCTGTGGGAGGGCGCCCAACATTTGCGAATCATCGAAGCCAGCGCCGCCGATCACGGCAGTCACTTTGCTTCCAGCAGTTCGCTTTGCTGACCCCCTACGTTGCCAATGCCGGCGGCTGCGCAAACGCTGACGGCGAGGAGCGCCGCGACCTCATCGTCCAGCCACAGTTTCTGGCAATTACCCTTCCCGCAGATTGCCAAATTGCGGGCGCAAATTTCGCGGCAAATGCGGCACAATGGCTGCCTTTTCTCCGACCGCGTCGCCCCTGGCGGGCAGGAAGCGCTGAAATGTCGCACCGCCGTGCGCTGGCCCTGATGATCCTGATCACGCTGCTGTGGAGCGTCGCCGGGGTCGTTTCCCGCCATCTCGAGTACGCCGGCAGCTTCGAGGTCACTTTCTGGCGCAGCATCTTCAACGCCGTGACGCTGAGCATTGCGCTGACGCTGATCCGTGGCGCAGGCCTGTGGCGCACACTGCTGCGCGCGCCCTGGCCGGTGTGGTTCTCGGGTTTCTGCTGGTCGGTGATGTTCACCGCCTTCATGGTCGCCATTACGCTGACCACCGTCGCCAACGTGCTGGTGACGATGGCCATCGGGCCCTTGATCACCGCCCTGTTCGCGCGCATTTTTCTGCGCCACAGCCTACCGCTCAGGACCTGGCTGGCAATCGCGGTCGCCAGCCTGGGAATTGCCTGGATGTTCGGACAGGAAGCGAGCTCGGGGCTGTCGCTGACCGGTACGCTGGTGGCGCTGGCCGTTCCCCTGGCGGCGGCACTCAACTTCACGATGCTGCAGCACGCCGGCCACGGCCAGGTCGTTCCGGCCCGTCCAGTGCGCCACGACATGCTGCCGGCGGTGCTGATCGGCGCCGTCCTGTCGGCGCTCTACACCCTGCCCCTGGCGCTGCCGTTCCAGGCGTCGACGCACGACCTGGCGCTGCTGGCGATGCTCGGCAGCGTGCAATTGGCGCTACCGTGCCTGCTGCTGGTGCGCGTGTCGCGCGAACTGACGGCGCCCGAAATCGCCCTGCTCGGCCTGCTTGAAGTCGTTTTTGGCGTCAGCTGGGCGTGGCTCGGCGCCGGCGAAACGCCGACGGCAAGCACGCTGACCGGCGGCGCGCTGGTCCTTGGCGCGCTGTTCGCCAACGAGGCGCTGGCCTTGCTCGATCGCCGCCGCAAGCTGCCGCGGCGACAAGGCCACGCGCGCTGATCGCCGCCCGCCATGCGGCGACCGTCTGTCAGCCGTCGGCGAGCGCCCACTCGGCGGCTTTAGCCGCGTGCAGTTGCGTCGTGTCGAAGAGCGGCACGGCGGCGTCACCGGCGTCGATCAGCAAGGAAATTTCGGTACAGCCGAGAATCACCGCCTGCGCGCCCGCGGCGACCAGGCGCTTGATGATTCGTCGATACTCGGCACGCGACGCGTCGTGCAACTGCCCGCGGCACAGTTCGTCGTAGATCACCCGATGCACCAACTCGCGCTCCGCCGGCGCGGGCAGCAGCACGTCGATACCGCGCCGGTACAGGCGCTGACGATAGAAGGCCTGCTCCATGGTAAAGCGCGTGCCGAGCAGCGCCACCCGGGTAAGGCCGGCGCCGCGGATTGCGTCGGCGGTCGGATCGGCGATATGCAGCAAGGGGATGGCGACCGCGGCCTCGATGGCCGGCGCCACCCGGTGCATGGTGTTGGTGCACAACACCAGGAAGTCGGCACCGGCGACCTGCAGGAGCGCGGCCGCTCGTCCGAGCAACTCGCCAGCGGCGGCCCAATCGCCGGCGCGCTGCAACTTCTCGACCTCGTCAAAATCGACGCTGTAGAGCAGCAGCCTGGCCGAATGCAGGCCGCCGAGCCGCTTGCTGACGGCTTCGTTGATGATCCGGTAGTAGGGGATCGTCGACTGCCAACTCATGCCACCGATCAGACCAATGACCTTCAAGCACGCCTCCTCCAGAGTCGTCGTGCGCTGGCGTGCGTGTCGCGAATCGATACGCTTGCCAAGCCTGGCCGTCCAGCTTGCCCGCTACGCGACGCTTGTCAAGCGCGGTAGCCGTATCGAGCGGCCGCTGCCGCCGGAAATATCCTTGGGCCGACGCCACAGAATGACGGACAATGATTAACTTCCATCAAGGCGGCAAAGCAGCGCGGCGCCGATAATGCCCGACGCGACGCCAGCAGCTGTTCGCGCCGAGCGCCGGCGAGCAGCAACACCCGGTGAACAGCACACGCTTGCTGCCGATCGTTGCCGAGTAGGCGCTGAACGTCGGCGAGCAGGCTCACGGCTCACCAGACCTTGGCCTCCACACCCCACTTCCTCACGCCAGGCGCTTACGGCCGGCAATTGACAACATGAAAATACTCTCGACGCTGATCCTTGCCCTCGGCCTGCTGCTTTCCGGGTGTTCGCCGACACCGCACGCGTTCAAGTCGACCGACATTTCCCAGGTCGATTGGGGCAAGGACTTCGCCTTGACCGACCAGCACGGGCAGTTGCGTCATCTGGCCGACTTCAAGGGCAAGGCGGTGGTCGTATTCTTCGGTTATACGCAGTGTCCCGACGTCTGCCCGACGACGCTGTCGGCGATGCGCGAAGTGCTGTCGCGCCTCGGCGACCAGGCCAGCCAGGTGCAAGTGCTGTTCGTCACGCTCGACCCCGACCGCGACACCGAACAGTTGCTGTCGCAATACGTCAGCGCCTTCGACCCCAGCTTCATCGGGCTGCGCGGCGACGCCGCGACGACCAAGGCAGTGGCCAGGGATTTCAAGGTCTTCTACGCCAAACAGTCCGGCAAGACGCCCGACAGCTATAGCATCGATCACTCGACCGGCAGCTTCGTTTTCGACCCGCAGGGTCGGATCCGTCTGCTGGTCCGCCACGGCGAAACGCCGGCCAGCATCGCCGCCGACATCAAGCTCTTGCTCGCCGGCAAATGACCGTTCAGGAGACATGAAATGAAACGCCTGCTCTTGCTCCTCGCCTTCCTTTCGCTGCCGGCCACCGCCGCGCCGCCCAGCGACCCGATCAATCTCGATATCGGCACGCCGCCGGTGATCATCGTCAGGCACACGCTCGCGCAACGAAGCTCGCGACTGGTCTATTTCTACGATCCCGGGATCATCGGCCTCGGTAACGACGGCATGATCAAGATCCGTGACGGCAGCCGGCTCAACCTGGCGCAACGGCAGATCGCCGAGAAACTCATCGACCAGGAAAACCCGGACCGCAACTCGCTGATCTACGCCCTTGCCGAAGCGCACGGCGGCCAGGACGCCGAGCCGGCCGCCCGCGAAGCGCAGGTCAAGCGCTGGAAAGCGCAGTTTCATTCCGGCTGGTGGGTCGAGGACGCGCAAGGCAACTGGCACCAGAAGCCCTGAACGCGGCAGCTAGGCAAGCGTCGCTTGCGGCATTTTGTCGCAGCCGCGCCGCGCCGGCCGCCGTCTATAATCCAGCCTCCCCTGAACGACCGAGGAGTACAGCTTGAAAGCAAGAAGAATCCAACTGGCGCTGGCCATCGTGCTTGGCGCCGCGGCGGCGAGCGCACTCGCCGGCGACGTCGAGGTCAAGGATGCGTGGGTACGCGGCACCGTCAGCGGCCAGCAGGCAACCGGCGCCTTCCTGGAAATCACCAGCAAATCCGGCGCGGCGCTGGTCGGGGTAGTCAGCCCGGCAGCCGGCGTCAGCGAAATCCACGAAATGAAGATGGACGGTGGGATCATGAAAATGCGCGCCGTCGAGCGCCTGGCCTTGCCTGCCGGCACGCCTGTGCACCTGGCCCCGGGTGGCTACCACGTCATGTTGCTGAACCTCAAACAGCCGCTGAAGAAGGGTGATTCGGTACCGCTGACGCTGCAAATCGAGGGCCCCGACAAGCAGGTCGAGACCGTCCAGATCAAGGCCGAGGTCCGCGACCTGACGGCGATGGCGGCACCGGCCAGCGACCACCAGCACCACTAGACGAGGCCGCTGGGTGCGCGCCAGGCGGCGCCGCGTCCTGAAGTGTAGCTAGCGTCGGCGCAGGCTGCTCAGCGCCGCCAGCAGCGCCGCGGCACCGACGACATGGGCAACCGCCAGTGACAGATTGAAGCCGCTGCGCACCACCAGCCCACCGAGCGCAACTTCGCCGGCGAGCAGCAGCAGCAAAACCACCGCCAGCTTGCGCGTGGCGTCGTCAGTCAGCGTCTGCAGCGCAGCAGCAGCCAGCAGCAGCAGCAGCGCGGCAAGCGCCCCCCAACGGTGCAACAGATGCAGCGTCACCGCCGCCGTGTCGCCGGCCGGCGGCACCGCAGCCAGCGTCGCGAAGCCTTGCCAAGCGGGCCAGCCGACCGCCGCCGGCCACCACTGGCCGCCACAGTCGGGAAACGAAGGGCAAGCCAGCGCGGCCGAACCAGCACCGATCAGCGCGCCAACAACGACCGTCAGTGACAACACGGCCGCACCGAGACGCAGCGCCAGCGTCGGCGTCGAAGCGCGCGCGCGTTCCGGGTAGGCGGGGCTACTGACGAGCACTACTCGCCACGAGCAAGTCACCAGACCGAGGCCGCCGAGAATGTTCAGAAAACCGACCAGCAACAGGCGCGGGTCCGAACTCCAGAAGCCGAGCAGCGCCAGCGCCAGCACCAGCACGGCCAGCAGCGTCGCCGGACGCAGCAGCTGCCGCATCGACGGACGACGCAGGCACAGCCAGAGCAGGTAGCCGACCAGCAACAGGATCAGCGACGCGGCAGCACGATGCAGCAGTCGCGGCAAGGCCAGCGCCGGCGCCTGCACCTCGCCGCGCAGCAGCTGCCCGTAACACGCGGGCCAATTCGCGCAAGCCAGGCCAGCGCCATTGAGCCGCAGGTAGGCGCTGAGCAGCACCACCAACAGCGACAACGCGGTCAGCAGCAGCGCTGTCCGGTGGATTCGCCGCAAGCGCCAGGCCGGGCTGCTGATCAACGGGTAATGCTCCTCACAAGCGCCACTCGCGCGCCACCCGCAATTCATGGTTCAACCACAGCAGCATCCCGAGGACGAGCATCGCCCCGCCTTGATGCGCAGCGCCCAGCCCGACCGGAACGGCCAGCAACAGCGTCGAAATTCCGAGCACGATCTGCACCAACAGCACCACCAGAAGCAGCGTCGCGACCCGCCGCGCGGTGGCCGACACCGCGGCCGCCGATTTGATCTTCCACCAGAACCACGGCACCAGGAAGGCCAGCAGCCAGGCGCCCAGGCGATGGTCGAACTGAACCAGCGCCATGTTGTTGAAGAAGTTGAGGTACCAGGGATCGATGACGAAGCTTTCCGGCGGCAGGATGTGGCCGTTCATCAGCGGAAAGCTGTTGTACGCCTTGCCGGCGCGAATTCCGGCGACGAAACCACCGCTGACGACCATGTAGCCGACCAGGATCAGCAGCCAGAAGCCGATGCGCTGCAAGCCTCGCAGCGTCGCATCGCTGGTCGTGCGGGTGCGCTCGGCGAGCAGCCCGAGCGCCAGCCAGAACATCGCCACGAAAATCAGGAAAGCCAGCGACAGATGTGCAGTCAGCCGGTAGTGGCTGACGCGCGGGTCATCGACCAGGCCGCTCTTGACCATGTACCAGCCCATCGCCCCCTGCATGCCGCCGAGCAGGAAGATCCCGAGCAGCTTCGGCACCAGCGCCCGCTCGACCTTGCGTCGCCAGCAGAAATAGAGGAATGGCAGCAGGAAGACGACGCCGATCAGGCGCCCCAGAACACGGTGCCAGTACTCCCAGAAAAAGATGCCCTTGAACTCGTCGAGCGACATCTGATGGTTCACTTTCTGGTATTCGGGCGTCTGCTTGTACTTGTCGAACGTTTCGTCCCATTCGCTCTGGTTGAGCGGCGGCACGACGCCGATGAGCGGCTTCCACTCGACGATCGACAGACCCGAATGCGTCAGGCGGGTAACGCCACCGACGACCAGAATCGAGAAGACCATGGCGCTGCAGATCAACAGCCAGAGCGCGATTTGCCGACGAGCGACTTTGTCCATACCAGGAACCCGGCCAAGAGAGGATGAGCGAAGCGCGGATTATAGGCCCATTAAGCGCCTCTCCGAGCGCTCCGGCAGCTGCGACAACGGGTCGCAGGGCCGGGCCTGCAAGCCCCGTCCTTGCTGGCTTTGCCGGCAACCGCCGTCTTTCCGCGTTCTTGACGTGCATCAAATCAAAAGCCCGCCAAGAGCGGGTATCCTTCCGCCAATTGTGCCCCGAAAGCCCAAGAAATTCGCCGCTAGCGGCAAATACCAAGCGCCACGAGCGCCAATCAGTGATGGAGGACTACCCATGGTCGACGAGAAAGATGACGACATCCCGTTCATGCAGAAGCTGCTGGACAACCACTTCCTGCTGCTGTTTCTCGGTGTGGCGTCGCCTGGCTTGCTCTACATCCTGTGGGGCATCATCGACATCATGAACACGCCGGTTGCCAAGTAAGCCAGTCAGTCACATCAGGGAGAAAGAAATATGAGTGCAATTCTGCCGCCGTCAGATCGGCTCTGGTGGAAGCAACCCATCGACAAGGTCGAATGGGCGTGGATAGCGATCGCCTTCGTGTGGGGGATGATCATGTTCGGCATGATGATCTACTGGCATGTCTACGGGAAGCAGAACCTGTCCAACGAGGCGTACAGGATCACCCCCGAGTTGTTCGCCGCCAAGGCCGAGAAATTCATCGCCGAGAACACCATCCGTACCGAGACCGACCAGGACATCCCGGTGGTCAAGGTCCCCGCTGGTGGTGACGGCTACCTGATCGCCCGCCTGTGGGCCTGGTACCCGATCCTCGAACTCGAGGAAGGTCAAACCTACAAGATCCACCTGTCGTCGATGGATTACCTGCACGGCTTTTCGCTGCAACCGGTCAACATCAACATCGAGGTGATCCCCGGCTATGAGCACGTGGTCAAAATGACGCCGACCAAGGCTGGTACTTACGCCGTGGTCTGCAACGAATACTGCGGTATCGGCCATTCCTCGATGCTCGGCCGTATCTACGTGACGAAAAAGGGGGAGTAAATAGATGGCAACCACGTACCGTACCTGTCCGATCTCGGGAATGCAGTTTGAGGACCAGGCCGAGAAACTGATGCGCTGGAATGCCGTCGCCGGCGTCCTCTGGCTGCTCGTCGGCGGCGTCACCGCGCTGCTGGTGATCCTCACCCGCTGGCCGGCGATCAAGCTGCTGCCCGCCGACCAGTTCTACCTGATCCTTACCGCCCACGGCATCGACATGCTGATCCTGTGGATCCTGTTCTTCGAAATGGCCGTTCTTTACTTCGCCTCATCGACGCTGCTGCGTTGTCGAATAGCGGCACCGAAGGTCGCCTGGCTAGGCTTCTGGCTGATGGTCGTCGGCGGCATCATCACCAACGTCGCGATCTTCCAGGGTGAATCGAGCGTGATGTTCACCTCGTACGTACCGATGCAGGCGCAACCGCACTTCTACCTGGGCATCATCCTGGTCGCCGTCGGTGCATTGCTCGGCACTTGCGTCTTCTTCGGCACGCTGGTCGTCGCCAAGAAGGACAAGACCTACCAGGGTTCGCTGCCACTGGTGACCTTCGGCGCGCTGACCGCGGCGATCATCGCCACCTTCACCATCCTCTCCGGCGCCGGCATCCTGATCCCGACCTTCTTCTGGTCGATGGGCTGGATCAAGGAAATCGACGCGCAGTTGTACCGCATGGTGTGGTGGGGCCTGGGCACTCGTCGCAGCAGATCAACGTTGCCGCACACGTCTCGGTCTGGTATCTGACCGCCGCCGTGCTGTTCAACGCCAAGCCGCTGTCCGAGAAAGTTTCGCGCTTTGCCTTCCTGCTCTACATCCTCTTCCTGCAACTGGCCAGCGCGCACCACCTGCTGTCCGACCCGGGCATGAGCGCCGAGTGGAAAGTGCTCAACACCTCGTACTTCATGTACTTCGCGGTGATGGCGTCGATGATCCACGGTTTCACGGTTCCCGGTGCGATCGAAAGCCGCGCAAAGGCGCAAAGGTTTCACCAACGGCCTCTTCGAGTGGCTGCGCAAGGCTCCCTGGGGCAACCCGGTGTTCTCGGGCATGTTCATCTCGCTGGTCAGCTTCGGCTTCCTCGGCGGCATCTCCGGTGTCGTCCTCGGTACCGAGCAGATCAACATGCGATTCAGACATACCTTCAGCGTCCGGCACTTCATACCACGTGTCAGCAGGGGCACGACCCTGTCCTTCCTGTCGATCACCTTCCTGCTCGTTGCCGGTCTCTCCGGCGCGAGCTGATCCTGCCGAATCTGTGCCCGATCCATCCCTACCTGTAACGCATCCAGCATGGGCATTCTCGCCTGTTGAGGAAGCGCCGCACTCTGGGCGTTCCCGCCGCCTGGGACTGGCCTTTCTCGGGCGCACCGTTCCATATGATGGCCGGGACGCTTCCTACCTGCTGGATGGGTCGGACGGTATCTCGGGGTGCTCGCGGTG
>NZ_CAJQTX010000002.1 GCF_907163085.1 Candidatus Accumulibacter sp. ACC003 | reverse complement strand
CTTCCGGTCCTCGAGGCGGACGGCCGTCAGGTGGCGGCCCCACAGGCAGCCTGAATCGAGCGCCAGTAGGTTTGGTTCTATCCGCAGTCCGAGCGCCGACCAGTGGCCGGTGACGAGAACGTCACCGGCGCTCAGCCGGCCAGGGACTTCGAACCACGGCAGGAGGTCGGCCGGCGCGGCACTCAGCTCGCCTTTGCTCTTGAACTCCATCACGCCGTCGGCGGAACAGAGGCGCATCCGGGTCATGGCGTTGACGATTACCCGCAAGCGCGACCAGCCGTCCAGGTCGTCACTCCACGATGCCGGCTCGCTACCCCACATGTTGGCCATGAAATCGAGATAGGCCGGGCCGGTGAGCACGGCTTCGACCTCGGCCGCCAGGGTGCGTGCCTTGGCCACCGTCCACTGCGGCAAGAGCCCGGCATGGACCAGACAGAACTCGCCTTCCTGGTGGCACAGCGGCCGATGACGCAGCCAGTCCATTAACTCCTGGCAGTCGGGGGCGTCGAGGATTTCGTCGAGCGTGTCGCCCTTGCCGCGCCGGTCAAAGCCGGCGGCAGCCATCAACAGGTAGAGGTCGTGATTGCCCAGCACGGTGGTCGCTACCGGGCCCAGGTCGCGGACGAAGCGCAAGGTCTCCAGCGAGCGTGGACCGCGGTTGACGATGTCGCCGACCAGCCACAGGCGATCGCTCGCCTGATCAAAGCGGCATTTGTCCAGGAGTTGCAGCAGCGAATCGAAGCAGCCCTGGATATCGCCAATCGCGTAAGTGGCCATGGTCGCTGTTCAGGTCCCTGCGCACTGCTGTTGCCAGCGCCAGGCATCGCTGCACATTTGTTCGATGCCGCGCCGGGCTTGCCAGCCGAGCAACTGCGCGGCCAATGTCGGATCGGCATAACAGCTGGCGATGTCGCCTGGTCGGCGCGGCACCAGGGCGTAGGGTACCGGTCGACCGCTGGCAGCGGCGAAAGCGCGCACCATGTCGAGTACCGAATAGCCGCAACCGGTGCCGAGATTGACCGTCAGCAGGCCGCCCTTGGCGAGGAGGTAGTCAAGTGCCGCCAGGTGGCCCTCAACCAGATCCATCACGTGGATGTAATCGCGCACGCCGGTACCGTCGGCTGTCGGATAGTCACTGCCGAAGACACTCAGCTGCTGCCGCGTGCCGGCCGCGACCTGCGCCACGTAGGGCATCAGGTTGTTGGGTATCCCATTCGGCTCCTCGCCGATAAGGCCGCTGTGGTGTGCGCCGACCGGGTTGAAATAGCGCAGGCGTGCGATTCGCCAGGCCGCATCGGCGTTCGCCAGATCGGCCAGGATGTCTTCGATCATCAGCTTGCTGGCGCCATACGGATTGGTCGCCGAGCGCGGGAAGTCTTCCCGGATCGGGACCGCAGTCGGGTCGCCGTAGACCGTCGCCGACGAGCTGAAAATCAGCGTCTTGACCGACTCTTCGGCCATGACTTCGCACAGTGCGATGGCCCCGCCGACGTTGCAGTCGTAGTAGCGCAGGGGTTGGGCCACCGATTCGCCGACCGCCTTCAGGCCGGCAAAATGGATCACCGCGGCGATTGGTGACGCGGCAAAAACTCGCCGCAACAGAGCTCGGTCACGGACGTCGCCCTCGACAAAAGTCGGCCGCTGGCCAGCAATCCGGGCCACCCGATCGAGCACCTCGGGGCGGCTGTTGGAGAGATCGTCGACGACGGTCACCGCATGGCCAGCGGCGAGTAGTGCGACACAGGCGTGCGAGCCGATATAACCGCAGCCGCCGCTTACCAGGATGTTCATTCTCTAACCTTATGATGCATGCGCGCGACAGCGCTTTCGCCGGCGTCGAGCGGCGGTCGTCAGGAGCCGCGTAGCGGCCGCTAGCAAAAATGGTCGCCAGCGAATCGTCGCCTGGCGCTTGCGGCAACAGAACTACCTGAACGTCGTGCCGCGACGACAGGCGGGCGGCGGGCCGCGCGAGCGGGCGCCTCCTGCGGTGTTCGCCAGGAGTGCCGGGCTCAGACTGCGGCGCTCGCTTGGCGACTAGCGTGAAACGAGGAACTCGTCCCGGTGCCGTCCCTGGCTTTCGAGACTGGTCAGCCAGTTTGGCGCCTTGCCGCGGCCCGACCACGTTTCGCCATTGGGGCCGCGGAATTTCACGGCGACCGTGGTCTTGGTCTTGCCGGCCAACGCGGCCAGGCCCCTGAAGCCGCAATCAGCGGCCGTCAGCCCGTATTCGCCAATCAGCTGTTTCGCCTGGGCGATCGCTGCCGCGACTTCGGTTTGCCGAGCTTCAGCAATTTGCTGTTCCAGGGTTTCACGTTGCTCCAGTAATTCGCGATAAGTTGCCATGCACTTCTCCTCAAGTTTGGTCTGCACCATAAAAATTCCACGTTCTGCAACAAGCAGGACGCGCTAAGTCAAGCCATGAACGCACCTCGCGGTGCGGGCATGACGCCCTGAAAACAGCGCGAAAAACAGTACGCGCAGCTTGCAACCGACCGGTTCGGCATTGCTCCTTGCCGGCGACGGAAAACGTCCGTCTCGCCTCGCCGCTTCCGCGGCTATCAGGTCTTGCTCTGCCGACGAGTCCGGCACCGCGACTCGATTCGCCAGCACGATCATTTTGCTGTCGTCTGCAGCTGCCGATAGTCGCCGCCATGGAAGATCAGCGGCTCCCTGGCGTCGCCGCGCGCGAAGCGTTCGACGCGGCCGATGAAAACCAGATGGTCACCGCCGGGATGTTGCACCTCGTTGGCGCACTCGAACCACGCCGAGCAGCCTTTGATGAGCGGCGCACCGGCCAGACCCTGGCTGGTCTCGAGCGGGCCGAAGCGATCGTCGTCACGGCTGGCGAAACAGTCCGAAATCCATTGTTGTTCGGCGGCCAGCACATTCACGGCGTAATGGCTGGCGGCACGGAAAGCGGCCAGCCGGGGCGAGTTGCACGACAGACTCCACAGGATCAGCGGCGGCTGCAGCGAAACGGCGTTGAACGAACTGACCGTCACGCCGATCGCCTGGCCGTCTGGCGTCAGCGCCGTCACGACCGTGACGCCGGTGGCAAAACTGCCAAGGGCGTCGCGAAAGTCCCGGCAAACGACATCTCTGGCGGCCAATACGCGTCCGGTATCACAGCTCTCGCACGGCAGGTCGGCCAGCGCAGCAGACGATGCCGGGCACTCCGGCGAGTTTATCGGTCGATCCATCACGCGTTCTGGACGCGTGTTTCGGCCATGCTACTATTCACTGTTGGCGAAATGGTCGGTGAAATCATGGTGATCGGCGCTATCCAATTTGGGAATTTGGCTGCAACTGACGGGGATAATAAGCGAACGGCGATAAAGCCAATGCCAATTTTCACACACTTGCGCTACGCTCGATTTTCAGCGGCGCCGTCAGCCAGACCAAGGGCGGGATTATCCCAGTACAACGTTTCGATGTCGAGGCCATTTTGATAATCGATTATATGAAGTCGATCAGACAGCACCGTGCGGCGTGCGTTCAAGCGAGGCTAGCGAGCGGCCGTCGCGGCGGCTGCTTCGGCCGGACCATTTTGCCGATGCTGGCCGGCGCTGTCGCCGATGCCTGACGCTGCTCCCGCCATTCTCTCGGAGTTTTCCAGGCGGGTGATTGCCTGGCAGAAGACCAATGGCCGCCACGACCTGCCCTGGCAGCAGACCGCCGACGCGTACCGCATCTGGCTGTCTGAAATCATGTTGCAGCAAACGCAGGTGCAAACCGTGATTCCGTATTACGGGCGTTTTCTGGCGCGCTTCCCGACGCTCGAGGTGCTCGCCGCCGCGCCGCTCGGCGCGGTCCTCGAACTGTGGTCCGGACTCGGTTATTACGCCCGCGCGCGCAATCTGCATCGCTGCGCGCAAACGCTGGTCGTCGAGCGGGCGGGGAAGTTTTCGGCCAATCCGCAGGAAAACGCCGGCTTGCCGGGAATCGGCCGCTCGACGGCGGCGGCGATCGGGGTCTTTGCTTTTGCTGGCCGTGCGGCGATCCTCGACGGCAATGTCAAACGCGTTCTCGCCCGTTGTTTCGCGATTGGCGGTACGGCCTCGCCAGCGCAGGACCTGCGTGCCTTGTGGGCGCTCGCCGAAGCGCTGCTGCCCGAGCGTGACGTGGCCAGCTACAGTCAGGGGATGATGGATCTCGGAGCGACGGTGTGCACGGTCCGCAAACCGGCGTGCGACGCGTGTCCGTTGCGGACGATCTGTATTGCGTGTCGCGACGATCGCCAAGCCGAACTGCCACGGCGGCAGATCCGGGCGGCGTTGCCGCAGCGCTCGAGCCGCGTCGTGCTGCTCACCGACGGCCGCCGCGTGCTGCTCGAACGGCGGCCGCCAATCGGCATCTGGGGGGGCTTGTTGAGCTTCCCCGAGCTGTCCGGCGAAGCGCCGGACGCTTTCGTCCTGCGGCACGGCTGTCGGCTGCTGGGCAGCCAGCAACTGCCGGCGATCGACCATACTTTCAGCCATTTTCGCCTGCGCATCGAGATCCTGCGCTGCGACGTCGAAGTGCTCGCGCATGGCGTGAGCGAAGACGTTCTGGAGTGGTTGCCGGTCGCGGACGTCGCCGCAGCGGCCTTGCCGGCGCCGATCAAGCGGCTCTTGCTGGCGACGCCCCTGGCGGCCTGACAGCGGCGCCACGGCACGCCGCTGGGACTCGATCAGGGCGTGTGATCGTTCAGCAGGCGGGCAAAGTCGTCGATCGGCACCGGTCGGCCGAACAGGTAACCCTGGTAGCCGTCACAGCCGTGGCTGTCGAGAAAGGCGAACTGCGCCTCGCTTTCGACGCCCTCGGCAATTACCTTCAGCCCGAGACTGCGACCCATGGTGACGATGGTCTGGGCGATCACCGCGTCGCTCTGGTTGTCCTGGAGTCTGCTGACGAAGGCGCGGTCGATCTTGAGTTGGTCCAGTGGCAGGCGGCTCAGGTACGAGAGCGAGGAGTAACCCGTGCCGAAATCGTCCATCGAGAAGCTGACGCCGAGGAGCTTGATGGCGTTCATCTTGGTGATCGTGTCGGCGACATTGTCGAGCACCAGGCTCTCGGTCAGTTCGAGTTTCAAGCGACTCGGGTCGGCGCCGCTGTTGTTGACGGTTGCCGCCAGTTGTTCGACAAAATTCGCTTGCCGAAACTGCCGGGCGCTGACGTTTACCGCCAGCTGCAATTCACGAGTCGGCGCCGCCAGCGACCACGCCTTGAGCTGCGCGCAGGCGGTTTCCAGTACCCACTGACCAATCGGCACGATCAGACCGTTGTCTTCGGCGAGCGGGATGAAGCGCGCAGGCGACACCAGGCCGTGCTCGGGATGCTGCCAGCGCAGCAGCGCTTCGGCCGCAAAGACCCGGCGCGTGGCGTCGACCTGTGGCTGGTAATAGACGACGAACTGTCCTTGCTGCAGCGCCAGGTGCAGGCCTTCCTCGATTTGTCGCCGGTCGCTGGCCTGCTCGTTCATGCTGGCGGTGAAGAATTGCAGGTTGTTGCGACCGGTCGACTTGGCGTGATACATCGCCGCGTCGGCGTTGCGCATCAGGACTTCGACGCTTTCTCCGTCGTTGGGGAAAATGGCAATGCCGATGCTCGAGGTGGTATGCATGCTGTGGCCGTCGAATTGATACGCTGGCGACAGCGCGTCGAGAATCTTGCCGGCGACGCGCTCGGCGGCTGTCGCGTCAGCGCCGTTCAGGACGACGACGAATTCATCACCGCCCAGCCGTGCGACGACATCACTCTGGCGTACGCAGGCCCGCAGTCGCTGCGAGACTTCCAGTAAGAGGGCGTCGCCGACGTGGTGGCCGAGCGTGTCGTTGATGTTCTTGAAGCGGTCGAGGTCGAGGAACATCACCGCCAGCGAGCTGTTCCGGGTGTCGTGGCGCGCGCTCGCCAGCGCCTGCTCGAGTCGATCTTGCAGGTTGGAGCGGTTGGGCAGGTCGGTCAGCGTGTCGAAGTGTGCGAGATGAGTGATCTTTTCTTCGGCGGCCTTGCGCTCGGAGATGTCGACGAAGCTGCCGATGTAGTACTCGATCGCGCCGTCGGCGCCGTGCATGGTCGATATGGCCAGCCATTTCGGGTAGCAACTGCCATCCTTGCGGCGGTCCCAGACTTCGCCCTGCCAGTGGCCGGCGGTTTGGATCGCCTGCCACATCTGGCGATAGTCTTCGGGCGCCGATCGTCCCGACGACAGTAGGCCGGGATCGCGGCCGCGCACGTCGTCGGCCGTATAGCCGGTGAGGCGACAGAACGAGTCGTTGACTTCGAGAATGTGGTTGTCGCGGTCGCTGACCATGATCGCTTCGGCGCTGTGTTCGAAAACGCCGGCCAGCAGACGCAAACGCTTTTCGGCGAGCTGACGCTCGCTGATATCACGCCAGAGCGCATGCAGAATCACCTCGCCATGCAGCGTAATCGGCGTCAGCGTGACCTCGACGGCGATCGCAGCGGTGTCCGCGCGCTGGTGCATCCACTCGAAGCGGTGGTAACCAAAGCGCTGCGCGGCCTTGACCATCGCCCTGGATTTTTCCGCCGAAGGCTGGCCGTCGGGCTGCTGCGCGGGCGATATGTCGGTGACACCGTGACCGATCAGCTCGGCCTTGGAGCGGTAGCCGAGGAGTTCCAGGGCGGCCCTGTTGCAGTCAATGAACGATCCGTCCTTGAGCAGCAGCAGCGGATCCTTGGCGTCGTCGAACAGCCGGCGAAAGGCCTCTTCGCTCTCGCGCAACTGCTGCTCGGTGCGTAGCCGCTCGGTCACGTCTTCCTTGACGGCGAGAAAGTGAGTGACCTCGCCGTGATCGCCGAACACCGGCGAGATCGATTCCTTTTCCCAGAACAGCTCGCCGTTCTTGCGCCGATTGCGCAACAGTCCGCTCCACACCTTGCCGTCGAGCAGCTGGCGCCACATGTCGCGATACGTTTCGGCGGGGGTCTCACCGGACTGCAGGAAGCGCGGGTTGCGGCCGATGGCTTCGAGCCGCGAATAACCGGTGATGCGGGTAAAACTCGGGTTGACGTACTCGATTTCGCCGTCATGGCGGGTCATGATGATCGCTACCGGCGTCTGTTCGACGGCTTGCAGCAGTTTTTCAGACTCCGCCTCGGCCTGACGACGTTCGGAGACGTCAGCGAAGACCCAGGTGCTGCCTTGCTGTGGCATCTGCGGGTCGACGGCGCGGCCGGTCAGAGCGCCCCAGAACAGGCTACCATCCTTACGCTTGAGCATCATCTCGGTGCTGAAGGCGCCACCGGCGGCGACGACGGCGTAGCCCCTGGCGCCGGTTTGTTCGAAGATCTCGCGTGACGCGTAGAAGCATTCCGACGACTCGCCGACGAGTTCGCCGGGCTGGTAGCCGAAAATCTCCTCGATGCGGCGGTTGCAGTAAACCACCCGCCGCTCCCGGAGGTGCACGATGCCGACCATGGCGTTGCTGAGCAGCGTCTGCATCTCGGCCAGCAGTTGGTCATTGCGCTTTTCCATCTGCCGGCTCTCGCTCAGGTCAGCGAGCACGTTGGCGATGATCGGCGGTTCGCCGTCGACCTGGTGGACGACAAACAGCGTATGGATGGTCGGGATGCGGCGGCCGTCGAGCGCCATCAGTTCAAGCTCGCCGGTCCATTGGCCGGTCTCGAGAACCGCCGGCAGCACCTCGTCTCGCAGTCGTCGCCACTCGCTGTCGCGGTAGAACTGGTTGAACGAGTAGTCACTGCAAGCCGAATCGGGCGCTAGCGCAAGCATCTGCCGCAGCGCCGCGTTGGTATAGATGAGCTGCCCGTCCGGATGCGCCATGCCGATGCCCTGCCCGGCGTTCTCGGCCAGGCGCTGAAATACTTCCAGGCGCTCGCTCCTGGCGGACAATTTTCGTTCGCTGTCGAGCAGGTCGGCGACGACCTGTGCTTGGCGTCGGTCGCTGCGTCGCAGGCGAAGCAGCAGGACAGTCAACATGGCGAGTAGCAACAAGGCGCAAACGCCGACCACCTGCAGCCGCGTGCACCAGCCGGCAAGCACCTCGTCGCGGCTGACGCCGACGACGAAAGAGAAGGGGTAGCGCGCTAGCTGCTGCGTCCCGTAGATGCGCTCCACGGCGTCGCTGTCGGCGGCGACCTGCGGCCAGCGGACGAGTAGCCGCTGCTCGTCACTGCGCCGCAAGATGATAGCTCCCGTGGCGCCGAGGTCGGCGGCCCGGAAAATCTGCTGATAGTGTTCGAGATCGAGTCGCGCGCTGACCATGCCGAGAAAAGCGCCATCGTCGTCGACCAGTGCGCGCGCGACGATCAGGCCGGGCCGGCGGCTGGCGGGCGCTACGAGCTCTTCGGAGAAAAGCGGTCCGTTCTGCGGCGCTGCCCGCAGCGCGCGGAAATCTTCGCGGTCGGCGACTTCGAGCGGCGGCGTGCCGGGTGCATCCGAACTGTAGAGAAGTTCACCGCTGCGATCGAAAACGCGCAGGTCGAGCAGTTCGTCGAAGTTGCGCCGCTGCGCCTGGAGTTCACGACGCACTTCGCCGGCAAACTGAACAGAGTCTTGCGCGTTCAGGGCGCCGCCCGGGATGCGTCGCGACAAGTCCTGCAGGGCAAGGTCGGTACGACGCAGCGTCGCGTCCAGGCGGCTGGCGAAGATCGCCGCATAGTTGCGCGAGCTCTTTTCGGCCGCCGTCACCGTTTCCTGGTAGCTGAGCCAGAGCTGGTAAGCGAGCAATTGCACGACCAGTAGCAGCAGCACGCCGACGCCTAGCCGCAGCGCGCTGCGCTGGCTGGTGACGGCGGTGAGCGAACTTACGGATGTCATTCGCGGATACTGCAAGACTTCGCCAGGCAAGGCAAGGATATCGCTATGGCGGCCAGGAGCGTTGATCGCCGGCGGTGCTGGTGTCGCCGGCTCATGGGTGAATCGATGTCGCCGGCGGCGCGTCGATTCTGCCGATGGCCCAGCGCCCGAAAGCGACGCCGCAGGCCAGTGTCACGAAGCCGGCGGCCCAGCCACGGTGGCTGGCGCGACCGAAGGTATCGAGCGCAACGCCAAAGGCGACTGGCCCGATGAAGCCGCCAGCGAAGCCGATCGCCGAGTAAAGCGCAAGCGCCGTACCGCGTTTGTCGGCAGCGGTTCCGGTGAGCAGGCCAGCCGTCAGCGCCGCTGAGTCGAGATTCATGCTCAGCGCGTAAACCAGCAGCAGCGGTAGCAGTAGGTGGCTTGACTGGCCGCTTGAAAAACCGACGACGAGCGCCAGAACGCACGATAGGGGCATGACGCCGTTCAGCCAGCGACTGCGTCCCCAGCGTTGCGCGCCCTCGTTGCCGAGGATGCTGGCGGGAACTGCGAGAAAAGTGGCCAGCGCGGCGAACGCACCGGGCTTGCTGGTCCACGCGTGCGCGGCGTTGGCGTGCGTCCACGTCAGGTAGGCGACCAGCCAGCCGCGGAAACCGAAGAGTTCCCAGTTGTGGCCGAAGTAGCCGCCGCAGAACGCCAGGATGCGCCGGTCGCGCAGAACTTCGCGCCAACGACCGCCGCCAGGCGCGGGCGGCGTCGGTCGCTCGCCCGGCGCGACGCCGCGCCAGACCAGCGCAACCGCCAGGGCGGTGCACGCCGCGGCGAGCGCAAACAGCGCGGGCCATGGCAACAGCCCCCGCAGCAACTCGATCCAGAGGTACGACAGGCCAGCGCCGACGCCGAAGGTGGCGGTATAGAAGGCCGTCGCACGCGATTGCACGGCGATTGGCAGGCGATCGGTGAGTGCCTTCAGGCCAGGCATGTAGGTGCCCGCCAGGCCAAGTCCGGCCAGCCACCACCAGAACAGCGCGGCGGCGAAACCGTCGGCAAAGCTGGCCAGGCCGGCCAGCGCGACGCTACTCAAGCTGGCGCAGGCCAGGTAGATGCGCCGCGCGTCGACGCGATCGGTCAAGCCGACCAGGATCGGCACGGCAAGGATGTAGCCGAGAAAGAAAATGCCGCCAAGCCAGCCGCCCTGCGTTGCCGACAAGGACCATTGCGTCGACAGTTGCGGCAGCAGCGAAGGCACCAGCGCGAAGCCAGCCATCGACGCGGTTTCGGCGGCGCAGAAGATGGCCACCAGCCAGACTGCTGAATGCTCACCCCGCCGCGTCATTCCTCGGCGATCAGCTGCTGCAGCGAGAGATAGCTCGCCAGGGCCTGCAGCCTTGCCACGGGATCGTCGAGTTCCAGCAGCTTCTGTTTGGCCAGGTTCGCCAGCGGCAAGGCGTCGGCGAGTTGGTAGCTCACCCAGCTGGCGTCGTCGAAGACGGATGCATCCGGCGCTTGATCGCTGGCGAGTCGCATGACGATTTGCTGCAACACGGCGCCCAGCCTGGCGTACTCTGGCGGCAGCGCTTGCCGCTCGGGCTCGTCGAGCAGCGTCACGCTGGCACGCAACAGGCCGCCCGGCATCACCTTCCGCTGCTCTATGCGAAAGCGGCGGCCGCCGCGGACGCTGAGTAGCATGATCCCGAGTTGCGGCATATCGGCCTCGACGATATGCGCCAGCGTGCCGACCGCCCAGGGTGCTGCCGGGGCGCCGACCTCGTCGCCGCTGGCGATCAGGCAGACGCCAAAGGGCAAGCCCTGGCGCAGGCAGTCGGCGGCCATTTCGAGGTAGCGCTGCTCAAAGACCTTAAGCGACAGCAGGCCACCGGGAAAGAGCACCGCCGCCAGCGGGAACAGAGCGATGCCCAGCGGCTGCCGGGCTGCGGCATTTTCAGCGGCCTGTCGCTCGTCGCCGTCGCTGCCCATCACGCACTGCCCTCGAGGTCACCCCAGCGCTGCATCAGCGCATGCGGCACGCGCAGTTGATCGAGGATGCGGGCGACGACAAAATCAATCAGGTCCTCGACGCGTTGCGGATGGTGATAGAAACCCGGGTTGGGCGGCAGGATCACCGCCCCCGCTCGTGACAGGCGCAACATGTTCTCGAGATGGATCGCCGACAGTGGCGTCTCGCGCGGCACCAGGATCAACGGCCGACCTTCCTTGAGGACGACGTCGGCCGCACGTTCGATCAGTTTGCTCGCCAGCCCCTGCGCGATCGCCGCCAGGGTACCCATCGAGCACGGGCAGACGACCATCGCGTCGGGGGGATTGGAGCCGCTGGCGACCGGGGCAAACCACTCCTCGCGGCCGTAGACTTCGAGGGTTCCCGGCAAGTCCGGGTAGCGTTGCTGCAAGGCGGCGCGCGCCTCGCTGGCGCGTGCCGGTAGTTCCAGGCCGAGCTCCTGGCGGGCGACAATCTGCGCGACCTGCGAATAAAGCAGTTGCACCCGGCAACCAGCGGCCAGCAGGCATTCCAGCAGGCGCACGCCGTAGGGCATGCCAGAGGCGCCGGTGAAGGCCAGGCAGATCGTTTCAGGCATTTTTCACCTCCGCGGCGTTGGCCGGCAGTTCTTCAAGCAGACGTGCCGCCAGCAGGCCGTTGATGATACCGAAAGTGAGCGCCGCGACGGCGAAAAAAGGCACCATCAAGAACAGGCCGTTGTGGGGGATCAGCCACAGTCGGGCGAGCACGAGCTGCCCGCCGATATGTGCAAAAGCGGCCATGATGCTCCAGCTGACCGGCCCGAACCAGCGACCGGGCAGGCGGCTGGCCAGCGCCAGAGCCGCCAGGCTGAACAGCGCGCCGGTCAGGCTCATGAAGAATCCGGGCGAGAAAAAGTAGCCGAGCAGCAGGCCGCCGGCGAAGACCCGCAGGCCGCTGACCCAGGCCGCGGCGAGCCAGCCGTGGCGCGCCAGGACGATCATCGTGACGATGTTGGCCAGCCCGGGTTTGACACCCGGCAAGGGGAGCGGGATCGCCGCGTCGAGCAGCGACAACGCAATTGCCGCCGCTGCCAGCTGCGCGATGCGATGGTCCTCGGGCGTCGCTACGAGCTGGATCAGCCGTTTCGTCGGGAGCATCCGTCGTTCGCTCAGGCGGCCGCCTGCAGCGCTTTCAGACGAGCCGCACGGTCAGTTCGCCGACGCCGGCGATGCCTGCTTCGAGGACATCGCCACGCTGCGCCTTCGATACCCCGGCCGGCGTGCCGGTGAAAATCAGGTCGCCGGCGGCGAGCGTGACGTAGGTCGATAGATTGGCAATGACTTCGGCGACCTTCCACGACATCTGCTGCACGTCGCCCTGCTGGCGCAGTTGGCCATTGACCTTGAGCCAGATTGCCGCGCTCGCGGGATGAGCATTCGCCGCCAGCGGCTGGATGGCCGCGATCGGTGCGCTGTGGTCGAAGCCCTTGCTCATGTCCCATGGCTGGCCCTTGTCCTTGGCCGCCAGCTGCAGGTCGCGCCGGGTCAGGTCGAGACCGACGGCGTAGCCATAGACCGACTCGAGTGCTCGCGACAGCGGGATATCAGCGCCGCCGCTGGCCAGCGCGACGACCAGCTCGACCTCGTGCTGCAAGTTGTTGGTTGCCGGTGGATAGGGGACGTCGCCGCCGCCGGAAACCAGCGCATCGGCCGGCTTGCTGAAGAAAAAGGGCGGTTCGCGGCTGTCGGCGCCCATTTCGACGGCGTGGTCGGCGTAATTGCGACCAACACAGTAGACCCGGCGCACCGGGAAAAGGCCGTCGCTGCCGGCGATGGCAACGCCGACCTGTGGCGCGGGCGGAAAGATGTAGCGCATGAGCTTGCTCCTGTTGGCTTAATTTAATGTGAAAGTGTCGTCCGGGACAGACGGACATTCCTTCTCCCGACTGCGGGAGAAGGGCTGCGGTGAGGCGGGGAATTCAGGACGCGTGCTCCCTGCCCGGCGAACGATTCCGGCATGCAAAGCCGGAATGCGCACGGCAAGTGCGAGGGGGCGGTCATGGCTTTCATGATCTGGGATCTCTCAACATGTCATGACCGTTAGACGGGGTTGTCGATGTCGACGAATTGACAGTCGAGGTCGAAACGCTCGGCCAGGTGTGTCGCGAGCGCCTGCACGCCGTAGCGTTCGCTGGCGTGATGGCCGGCGGCGAGGTAGCCAATGCCGGATTCGCGCGCCAGGTGTACGGTCTGTTCCGAGACCTCGCCGCTCAGGTAGGCGTCGACGCCGAGTGTGATGGCTTCTTCGAACAAGCCCTGCGCGCCCCCGCTACACCAGCCGATGCGGCTGACCAGACGCTCGCCGTCGCCGACGGTCAGCGGCACGCGCTGCAACTCGCGGGCGACGCGTTCGCTGAGCTGCGTCAGCGTGGTCGGTGTTTGCAGGCGACCCAGCCAGCCGACGTCCTGCTCGCCGAAGCGACCGTCGGCAAGCCAGCCGAGCCGTTTGGCCAGCTGCGCGTTGTTGCCGAATTCGGCGTGGCTGTCGAGCGGCAGATGATAGGCGATCAGGTTGATGTCGTGCTGTAGCAGGGTCTGCAGGCGCGTCTTGCGGATGCCGGTGACGCGGCCATCCTCGCCGCGCCAAAACCAGCCATGATGGACCAGGATGGCATCGGCATCACGCGCCACGGCGGCATCGAGCAAGGCCTGGCTGGCGGTGACGCCAGCGACCAGGCGCTGGAGATCGGGCCGTCCTTCCACTTGCAGGCCGTTTGGGCAATAATCGCGAAAGCGCCCGGCGTCCAGGAGGTTGTCCAGGTAGCGTGTCAATTCTTCGCGTTTCATTTACTGGCTCCGGTTTCGCCCATGCGCAGGCTCTGGCTGATTTTTGCACAAACGGTGACCATCGGTCTCGCCGTTCTCTTTGTGGTCAGCACGCTCAAGCCCGAGTGGTTGGGCAAACGCTCCGCCAGCGGGCCGAGCATCGTTGCCCTGCAGGAGTCGGCTAGCGGCACCCCGCCCGTGCTCGTCGCGCCGTCGTATCGTGAAGCGGCGAAGAAAGCGCTGCCATCGGTGGTGCACATCTTTACCTCGCAGAAGATCAAGGCTCGTCGCCATCCCTTGCTCGACGACCCGACTTTTCGCCACTTCTTTGGCGACGGTCAGGACGGCGATGAGCCGAGCACTTCCGGCCTCGGCTCGGGCGTCATCGTCAGTTCGAGCGGCTATGTTCTCACGAACTTCCACGTCGTCGAAGCGGCCGACCAGATCGAGATCGCCCTCAGCGACGGCCGCAACCTCAACGCCCGCGTCGTTGGCAGCGACCCCGAGTCCGATCTGGCGGTGCTGCAGATCACTGAAGGTCACGGCAAGGCACTGGTTTTGCCGGCGATTACGCTGGGACAGATGGACGACGTGCTGGTCGGCGACGTGACGCTGGCGATCGGCAATCCTTTCGGCGTCGGCCAGACGGTGACCATGGGAATCATCTCGGCGCTGGGCCGCTCGCACCTGGGGATTAATACCTTCGAGAACTTCATCCAGACCGACGCGGCGATCAACCCGGGCAACTCGGGTGGCGCGTTGGTCGATAGCCGGGGCAATCTGATTGGCATCAACACGGCGATCTACTCGCGCTCGGGCGGTTCGCTCGGCATCGGTTTTGCCATTCCGATCTCGATCGCCAGGAACGTCATGGAGCAGATCATCGAGAGCGGCACCGTGACGCGCGGCTGGATTGGCGTCGAGGCGCAGGAGATCACCGTCGATCTGGCCGAATCCTTCGGCCTGCCGGATACCAGCGGTGCGTTGATCGCCGGCGTCCTGCGCGGCAGTCCAGCCGATGCAGCCGGGATAAAGCCGGGCGATGTGCTGCTCGCCGTCGCCGGTCGCGCGGTCAAGGATCCGCAGGTGATGCTCGATCTGATCGCGGGCCAGAAGCCCGGCGAAACGGTCAGCTTCCAGTTGCGTCGCCAGAACCAGCTGCTCGAGGCGACGGTCAAGATCGGCAAGCGGGCGCCACAGCGCCGCGAGCGCGAGTAGGCCGGGCAGCGAGGCGATCAAGGGAACCGGAATGTGCCAATTGCTCGGCATGAACTGCAATGTGCCGACCGACATCTGCTTTTCGTTTGCCGGCTTTCAGGTCCGCGGCGGTGCTACCGACGTGCATTCCGACGGCTGGGGAATCGCCTTTTTCGAAGGTCGCGGCACGCGCGTATTTCTCGATCCGCAGCCGTCGTGTTCGTCGCCGGTCGCGGCGCTGGTGTGCAGTTATCCGATCCGTTCGGAAAACGTCATCGCGCATATCCGCAAAGCCACGCAGGGACTCGTCGCGCTCGAGAATACCCACCCTTTCATGCGCGAACTGTGGGGACGCTGCTGGATCTTTGCGCACAATGGCCATTTGCCCGATTTTTCGCCGACGCTCGACGGCAGCTTCACGCCGGTTGGTCAGACCGACAGCGAGCGCGCCTTCTGCTGGTTGCTACAGGAGTTGCGCGAGCGCTTCGGCAGCCGGCCGCCGAGTCGCGAGCGGCTGTTCGACGCGCTGCATCAACTGACGCTTGAACTTGGCGCGCGTGGGGCGTGCAACTACCTGCTGTCGAACGGCGATTGCCTGTTCGCGCACTGCTCGACGCAGTTGACCTACATCATTCGGCAGGCGCCCTTTGCCGTAGCGCACCTGCGCGATCAGGATCTGAGCATCGATTTCAGCGCTGTGACGACGCCGGACGACCGCGTCGCGGTGATTGCCACGGTCCCCTTGACCGATAACGAGCAGTGGACGACGATGCCGCCCGGCAGCCTGTGGCTGTTCGAAGGCGGCGCGCCGGTTCGCCATCGCTTGACCGTCGCCGCCGCCGCGCCGAACTCGTCCTGAGCCCGGGCCTTGCCGGCAGCCGTTGGCGTTGGCAGAATTTCAGGCGTCGGGTTTGTCGTCGCGTTTCTGCTGCTGGCTGAGATCGGCGACCGCCTGCTGCATTTCGTCGGCGCTCAGCGGTGTCCACTCATCTGCCGGGGTAGCTTGTTCGCTGGCGGCGCCGGCCGCCGTCGTGCGTCGGCTGACACTCCTGGCGAGCAGCAGCCCGAGCTCAAAAAGAAGGCACAGCGGAATGGCCATCAGCAACTGCGAAATGACGTCGGGTGGCGTGAAGATCGCCGCCACGATGAAAGAACCGACAATGACGTAAGGGCGCCATTCGCGCAGTTTGGCGAGGTCGACGATACCCGTGTAGACCAGCACGACGACCACCACCGGAACCTCGAAGGTCACCCCGAAGGCGATGAAGGAGGTCATCACGAACGACAGATACTTCTCGATGTCGGTCATCCAGGCGACACCCTCGGGCGCGATCTTGGACATGAATCCGAAGACCGTCGGAAAGACCAGGAAGTAGGCGAAGGCCATGCCGGTGAAGAACAGCAGCACGCTGGTGGCGACCAGCGGCAGCGCCAGTCGCTTCTCGTGGGCATAAAGGCCGGGAGCGATGAAAGCCCAGATTTGATAGAGGACGTAGGGCAGGGCGATCAGGAAAGCGACCATCAGCGCGACCTTCATCGGCACCAGGAAAACGCCGACGACGTCGGTGGCGATCATCTGGCCGCCTTGCGGCAGTGTCGCCAGAAGCGGCTGCGCGAGCAGCGAATAGAGTTCCTTGGCCCACGGGAAGAGACAGACGAAGACCAGGCCGACGGCGATCAGCACGCGGATCAGGCGGTTGCGCAACTCGACCAGGTGCGACAGGAAAGAGTCTTCGCTTTCGCTCATCGGTCGCTCACGCCGTTCCGCTCGGCTTGTCGGCGCCGCTGCCGGCAGGCGCCAGCGGCGCCTCGACCGTCGGCTGGGCCGTCGCCTGAGCCGGCGTCGAGGTCAGCGGCGGCGCTTGTTCGCCGGGTGGCGCTGCGGCGCGCTGCTCACCGCTGACCGTTGGTGTGGTCTGCGCCATCGCTTGCCGTGCGGCCTTCATTTCATTGCTTAGACTTTGTTCGACGCTGCGCGCGGAGTCCTGAATCTCGGCGCGCAGTTTCTTCAACTCGTCGAGCTGGATTTCGCGGTTGATGTCCGATTTCACGTCGCTGACATAACGCTGCAGGCGGCCCAGCAGGAGGCCCGCTGTGCGCGCGACCTTGGGCAGTCGTTCGGGTCCGATGACCACCAGTGCGACGACGGCAATCATGATCATCTCGGTGAAGCTGATATCAAACATCGGGGCTCGCTGGCGGCAGGGGCGAAAGCTCGGGGCGGCGGCGGACGGCGGGCGACCGCCGCTTGCTGGCGTCGGCCGGGCGGGCGGCTGGCATGGCGCCTAGCTCCTGGTTTTTTCCCTGACCTCGCCCTCGATGGTCTGGCCGTCCTTGACCTGCTGCTGCGGCGGTGGCGCGGTCTGCGCCGTGCCGTCGGTCGGCTGGTCTTCGGCCGTCGCCTCCTTGATGCCCTCCTTGAATCCCTTGACCGCGCCACCGAGATCGGAGCCGAGACCACGCAGCTTCTTGGTGCCAAAAACCAGCAGGACGATGACCAGAACGATCAACCAGTGCCAGATGCTGAAAGAACCCATGGCGGGCCTCCATTAATGTGAAAGTCGCGTACGCGACTCACGAATCTCCCTTCTCCACACTGCGGGAGAAGGGCCGGGGAAGAGGGGGGCGGTCATGACTTTCATGATTTGGGGTGTTTGCACTTGTCATGATCGTTAATGTGAAATTCACCAGCTTTGTCGGTGACCGGTATCGCTCGATGCGGCGCCTGCGGGCCGTGCCGCTCAGGTTCGCTTGAGCATCGGCCCGACCGGGTCCGGCCCACCGACGATATGCGCGTGCAGGTGCTGCACTTCCTGATGGCCGATGGTGCCGGTATTGATGATCAGCCGGAATCCGTCCGGGCTGCCTTGTTCGCTCGCCAGGCGGTTGGCGATCGCCAGCATGCGGCCAAGAACGGGCAGGTCGGCGTCGCTGGCGCTGGCCAGCGAAGTGATGTGCTGCTTGGGAATCACCAGCAGGTGGACCGGGCGAGCCGGGTTGATGTCGTGGAAGGCAAAGATCTGCTCGTCCTCGTACACCTTACGCGACGGGATCTGACCCGCGGCGATCTTGCAGAACAGGCAGTCTTCCATCGCTCAGCCCTTCCGCGACTTCTTCTCGTCGATGCCGGAAACGCCTTCACGCCGCCGCATCTCCTGCAGGACGTCTTCGATCGTCAGGCCATAGAAGGCGAGCAGGACCATCGTGTGGTAGAGCACGTCGGTTGATTCCCAGACGACGTGCAGGCGGTTGCCTTCCTTGCCGGCCATGATCAACTCGGCAGTTTCCTCGCCGATCTTCTTCAGGATTGCGTCCGGTCCCTTGGCCATCAGCTGCGCCGTGTAGGAGGTTTCCGGGTCCGCCTTGCGGCGGGAAAGCAGCGTCTCCGAGATCCGGTGCAGCATGTCCATGTTCATTTACCGTAAATTTCCTCGGGGTCCTTGAGTACCGGGTCGACGGCTACCCACAAGTGCCCCTGCAGTTGATAGAAAAAGCAGCTCTGGCGACCGCTGTGGCAGGCAATGCCGCCGTCCTGATCGATGGCCAGTAACAAGACGTCGCCGTCACAGTCGGTGCGGATCGAGCGCAGCCGTTGCCGATGTCCGGATTCTTCGCCTTTCCGCCACAACCTGTGGCGCGAACGCGACCAGTATACCGCGCTACCGCTATTCAGCGTCTCCTGCAGCGACTGCCGGTTCATGAAGGCGAACATCAGCACCCGACCGCTGACGGCGTCCTGGGCAATCGCCGGCAGCAGGCCTTGATCGTCCCACTTGAGGGCTTCGAGCCACGGTAGGCGAGGGTCCAGATCACTCACCGGCGAACCTCGATGCCTCGCTCGTGCAGGTATTCCTTGGCCTGACGAATCGTGTATTCACCAAAGTGGAAGATGCTGGCGGCGAGAACGGCGTCGGCGCGGCCTTCCGAGACGCCGTCGGCAAGGTGCTGCAAATTGCCGACGCCACCGCTGGCGATCACCGGGATGTCGACGGCGCTGGACACGGCGCGTGTCAGCGGCAAATCAAAACCGTTACGCGTGCCGTCCCGATCCATGCTGGTCAGCAGGATTTCGCCGGCACCGAGTTGCTGAACGCGGCGCGCCCAGGCGACGGCGTCGATACCCGTATTCCGGCGTCCGCCATGGGTGAATACCTGCCATACCCCTGGCGACAGCTGCTTGGCGTCGATGGCCACGACGATGCACTGGTTGCCGACCTTGGCCGATGCTTCGGCAATGAGGTCCGGGTTGTCGACGGCGGCGGTGTTCATGCTCACCTTGTCGGCGCCGGCGTTCAACAGCCGCCGCACATCGGCGATCGAGCGCACACCGCCACCGACGGTCAGCGGAATGAACACCTCTGCTGCACAGGCTTCGACGATGTGCAGGATGATGTCGCGCTGGTCGGACGAGGCGGTGATATCGAGAAAGGTCACTTCGTCGGCGCCCTGCTCGTCGTAGCGACGGGCAATTTCCACCGGGTCGCCAGCGTCGCGCAGGTCAACGAAATTGGTACCCTTGACGACGCGACCGGCGGTCACGTCGAGGCAGGGGATGATTCGCTTGGCGAGGCTCACGAGTCGTTGGCGCGTTGGTCTGATCGGCGATTGGCGCAGATCAAGGCTTGCTCGCCCGATCGGCTTCGGCCTGCGCCAAGGCAAAGTCGAGCGATCCGTCGTAGATCGCACGACCGGCGATGGCGGCGCTGATTCCTTCCTGCTCGACCGCGCAAAGCTGCCGGATGTCGTCGAGGTTGGACATGCCGCCACTGGCGATCACCGGAATCAGCAGCGCCTGGGCGAGCCGGGTCGTCGCCTCGATGTTGATTCCGGAGAGCATGCCGTCGCGGCCGATGTCGGTATAAATGATCGCTTCGACGCCGTAGTCCTCGTACTTCTTGGCCAGGTCGATGACGTCGTGGCCGGTCATCTTCGACCAGCCATCGACGGCGACTTTGCCGTCGCGGGCGTCGAGGCCGACGATGATGTGGCCGGGGAAGGCGCCGCAGGCGTCGTGCAGGAAGCCGGGGTTCTTGACCGCAGCGGTGCCGATAATCACGTAACTGACGCCGTCGTCGAGGCAGCGTTCGATGGTGTCGAGATCACGAATGCCGCCGCCGAGTTGCACGGGGATTTGGTCGCCGACGGCGTCGACGATTTCCTTGATCGCGCGCTCGTTTTTCGGCTTGCCGGCGAAGGCGCCGTCGAGGTCGACCACGTGCAGGCGACGCGCGCCCTGGGTCAGCCAGTGGCGAGCCTGCTCGCCCGGCGAGCTTGAAAAGACGGTCACCTGGTCCATGAGACCCTGTTTGAGACGGACGCATTGTCCGTTTTTGAGGTCAATCGCGGGAATGATCAGCATTTTGGATGGGCAAGCAGAAGTGAGGTGGGAGGAGGTGAGAAGGCTCGGCGCCAGCGACGTGAAGAGGCGCGAGCCGGGCGCCGCGTCAAGGCTTCCAGGCGACGAAATTGGCCAGCAGGGCGAGCCCGTCTACGGCGCTCTTTTCCGGATGGCACTGAATGGCGAAGATATTATCTCGAGCCACTGCACTGGTAAAGGGGACGCCGTAAGCGGTCGTGCCGACGACGCAGTCGTCGTCGTCCGGGGCAACGAAATAGCTGTGCACAAAATAGAAGCGTGCGCCGTCGGCGATACCCTTCCACAACGCGTGTTGGCGGCTGTGCTGCACTTCGTTCCAGCCCATGTGCGGGACCTTGAGTTGGTTGCCGGCGGCGTCGAACATCCGCGCCGACGGGAAACGCCGGACCGTGCCGGCGATGACGCCGAGTCCCGGCACATCGCCCTCCTCGCTGTGTTCGAAGAGCATCTGCTGGCCGATACAAATTCCCAGGAAAGGCTTGTTCCTGGCGGCGTCCAGGACCGCCGGGCGCAAGCCGCGGCGGTCGATTTCGTGCATGCAGTCGGGCATCGCGCCCTGACCGGGGAAGACCACGCGCTCGGCCGCGCTGACCACTGCGGGGTCGGACGAGACCAGCACCTGTCGACCGACGGCGACGCGCGCCAGCGCCTGCCAGACCGAACGCAGGTTGCCCATGCCGTAATCAACGACGACGATCGCCCCGGATGGGGAACTGACCGTTGCCATCAGAGCGTGCCTTTGGTCGATGGAATGCTGTCACCCGCGCGCGGGTCGGCTTCGACGGCGACGCGCAGTGCGCGACCGAAGGCCTTGAACACCGTTTCGGCCTGGTGGTGCGCGTTGTCGCCGCGCAGGTTGTCGATGTGCAGGCTGAGCAGCGCGTGATTGACCAGGCCCTGGAAAAACTCGTGCACCAGGTCGACGTCGAAAGCGCCGATCATGGCGCGCTTGAAGTCGACGTGGAACTCGAGGCCGGGCCGGCCGGAGAGGTCGATGACCACCCGCGACAGTGCTTCGTCTAGCGGCACGTAGGCGTGCCCGTAGCGCCGCAGCCCCTTCTTGTCGCCGAGCGCCCTGGCCAGCGCCTGGCCGATGGTGATGCCGATATCCTCGACGGTATGGTGCGCGTCGATGTGCAGGTCGCCGTCGGCTTGCACCTCGAGGTCAATCAGTCCATGGCGGGCAATCTGATCGAGCATGTGATCGAGGAAGGCGACGCCGGTGGCGAAGTGGCCCTGGCCACTGCCATCAAGGTTCAAACGAACGCTGATCCGGGTTTCGAGCGTATTCCTGGAGACTTCTGCTTGCCGCATCGGGAGACTATCGCCGGGTAGTAAGAGAATAGGGGCTGCAAGTGTCGCGTCAGACAAGGCATGGCGGCTTGGTGGACCCGCGAGCACCGTTCACGCTCATCTGGCGAGTCGCCGACGATGCGCAGTGGATGCGTCTCGAGCGACAGACGCGCATGATACCATTTCGCGCTTCCCTTGCATCCGACCTGTGACGCCATTCATGAGCCACTACTGGAGTTCCCTCGTTGATCGCCTGACGCCTTACGTTCCGGGCGAACAGCCGCAGTTGGCGAAGCTGGTCAAGCTGAACACCAACGAAAATCCCTACCCGCCGTCGCCGCGGGTGGTCGCCGCGATTACCGCCGAACTGGCCAATGACGGCGAACGGTTGCGGCTCTACCCGGACCCGAATGCGGGCCGCGTCAAGGAGGCCGTTGCCGCCCGCTTCGCCGATTACGCGATCACGCCGCAGCAGGTCTTTGTCGGTAACGGCTCGGACGAAGTGCTGGCGCACGTGTTCATGGCCTTGCTCAGACACCCCTTGCCGATTCTCTTCCCGGACATCACCTACAGCTTCTATACCGTGTATTGCGCTCTGCACGACGTCGCCTACAGGACGGTGCCGCTGGACGAGGATTTTATGATCCGCATCGACGATTATGCGACGGCCAACGGCGGCATCATTTTTCCGAATCCGAACGCACCGACCGGCTGCCTGCTGCCGGTCGCGGCGATCGCGCGGCTGCTGTCCAGGAATCAGCAGTCGGTGCTGGTGGTCGACGAGGCCTACGTGGATTTCGGCGGCGAGTCGGCGATCGCCCTGGTCAACGAGTACCCGAACCTGCTGGTCGTGCATACCTTGTCCAAGGCGCGTTCGCTGGCCGGCCTGCGTGTCGGTTACGCGGTCGGCCACCTTGACCTGATCGAGGCGCTGGAACGCGTCAAGAACAGCTTCAACTCGTATCCGCTCGACCGCCTGGCGATCGCTGGTGCCGTCGCCGCTCTCGCCGATGACGAGCACTTCGAGCTGACGCGGCAAGCGGTCATGCGCAGTCGCCAGGTGCTCAGCGGCGAGCTGCTGGCGCTGGGCTTCGAGGTCCTGCCGTCGCTGGCCAACTTCGTCTTTGCTCGCCACCCGCAGCGCGACGCCGCACAACTCGCGGCGGCATTGCGCCAGCGCGGGATCATCGTCCGCCACTTCGCGCTGGCACGCATCGACCAGCACCTGCGGATCAGTATCGGCAGCGACGCCGAATGTGCCTTGCTGGTCGCCGCCTTGCGCGACATCGTCGGCTGATCGTCGCAGCGCTTGCCGCGCCGCCAGTTCAGCCGTCGACGCGGTATTCGGCCGATCTGGCGTGTGCCGGCAAGCCCTCGCCGTAGGCCAGCGTCGCGGCGATGCGGCCGAGCGTTTTCGCCGCAGCGGGCGAGACGCGGATCAGGCTGGTCCGTTTCTGGAAGTCGTAGACCCCCAGCGGTGACGAGAAGCGCGCGCTACCAGACGTCGGCAGAACGTGGTTCGGGCCAGCGCAGTAATCGCCCAGCGCCTCCGACGTATGGCGGCCGATGAAAATTGCGCCAGCGTGGCGAATCTTGTCGACCCAGGCGTCGGCGTCGTCGAGCGACAGTTCGAGGTGTTCGGGAGCGATCCGGTTGGCGATCTGGCAAGCTTCATCAAGGTCGCCGACGTGGATCAGCGCGCCGCGATTTTCCAGCGCGGCACGAATCACCTGCTGGCGCGGCATGCTCGGTAGCAGGGCTTCGAGCGAAGCGGCCACGCGGTCGAGATAGGTGGCATCGGGACAGAGCAGGATCGCTTGCGCCAGTTCGTCGTGCTCGGCCTGCGAAAAGAGATCCATGGCCACCCAGTCGGGGTCGGTATGGCCATCGCAGATGATCAGGATTTCCGAAGGCCCGGCGACCATGTCGATGCCGACGACGCCGAAGACGCGGCGCTTGGCGGCGGCGACGTAGGCGTTGCCGGGGCCGACGATCTTGTCCACCTGCGGAATGCTTTGGGTGCCATACGCCAGTGCAGCAACCGCCTGCGCGCCACCGATCGTAAAGACGCGGTCGACGCCGACCAGCGCGGCGGCGGCGAGCACCAGCGGGTTGTGTTCGCCACCTGGCGTCGGCACGACCATGATCAATTCGCGCACACCGGCGACGCGTGCCGGAATCGCGTTCATCAACACCGATGACGGGTACGAGGCCTTGCCACCGGGGACGTACAGGCCGACACGGTCGAGCGGCGTGATCTTCTGGCCGAGCATCGTGCCGCCGGTCTTGGCGCGCTCGTCCGTAGCGCTCGCGGCGCGCTGCTGATCGCTGCTCTCGTCGTCCCCTTCTTCATACTGCCAGCTGCGCAGCGTTTGCCGCTGGTGGTAGCTGCGGACGCGGCTGGCGGCGGCTTCGAGCGCCTCACGCTGGCCACTTGGCAGCCCGGCCAGGGCGCGCTGCAGCGCCTCTTGCGAGACCTCCAGTTCGGCTATCGCCTGGACACCCAGACCGTCGAAGCGGCGGGTGTATTCGACCACCGCGGCGTCGCCGCGCGCCTTGACGTCGGCCAGGATACTGGCGACGGTGTCCTCGACGGCTGCGTCCTGCGCGGCCTCGAAGGCCAGCAGGGTGTTCAGGCGCGCCGTAAAATCGGCGCCGCTGCTGGTCAGCCGCTTGATCTTGATCATCGTTCGACGACGCCGGCGATGGCCGCGAGAATCGGTTCCAGCGTCTCGCGTTTGAGCTTGAGAGCGGCCTGGTTGACGATCAGCCGCGACGAGATGTCCATGATGTGCTCGACGGCCAGGAGATTGTTGGCCTTCAGCGTGCTGCCGGTCGAAACCAGGTCGACGATGGCGTCGGCGAGGCCGGCCAGCGGCGCCAGTTCCATCGAACCATACAGCTTGATCAGGTCGACATGCACGCCCTTGGCGGCGAAGTGTTCGCGGGCGATATTGACGTACTTGCTCGCCACCTTGAGGCGCGCGCCCTGCCGTACCGCATGCGCATAGTCGAAGCCGGCCGGGACGGCGACCATCATTCGGCATTTGGCGATTTTCAGGTCGATCGGCTGGTAAAGGCCGTCGCTGCCGTGTTCGAGCAGCACGTCCTTGCCGGCCACGCCGACGTCGGCAGCACCGTATTGCACGTAGGTCGGGGCGTCGGTAGCGCGGACGATAACCAAACGCACGTCGTCGCGGCTGGTCGGGATGATCAGTCGGCGTGAGGTTTCGGGGTCCTCAAGCGGCGCGATCCCGGCGGCCGCCAGCAGCGGCAGAGTTTCTTCGAAAATTCGGCCCTTGGAGAGGGCGATGGTAATGCCATTCACGGCGTCTTTCCTGCTCGACAACGAAGCGCGCATTTTACCTCAAGGCGCTTAGCGGCGTTGCCAGCCCGCACGGCGGCGCGTCAGCGCCTGGCATGTCGGCGGCCCGAGACGGCTGGCAGGCGCGGCGACGACACGGCCGCAGGCGTGGACGACGCAAAGTTTGAGCATAAATCGCGTATTATTCGCGCGCAGCGTCGCCCGCGGGGCGATACAAGAGCAAAAAGACAACAAATGTGCGGCATCACAACCTGTTCGGACGGCTCGTTCGGTGGCTGACGGGGTGCTGGCAAGCGATCGCTGGGGGATCTGGCGTGTCGCTGATATTGGAGGAGTGTTGGCATGGAACAAATGAATCTTTATCTCAATCTCGTACTTATTCTGTTCTTCATCGCCGGCAACGCTTTCTTTGTCGGGTCGGAGATTGCCATCTCGTCGGCGCGTCGTAGCCGCATCAAACAGCTGTCCGAGATGGGTGACAAGCGCGCCGCCAGGGTCGAGATGCTGCACAACGAACCCGAACGCTTCTACTCGGTGACGCAGGTCGGCATCACGCTGGTCTCGCTCGGCCTGGGAGCGGTGGGGATGGAGACCATCAGCACGCTGACCGATTCGAGCTTTGTGGCGATCTTCACGATCTTCGGCGATAGCGCAGCGGTACACAAGGCCGCGCATACGATGTCCTACGTCTTTGCCTTTATCGCCATTTCCTTCCTGCACGTGGTCGCCGGCGAGCTGGCTCCCAAGGTCCTGGCTTTCCACAAGGCCGAACAGTTGAGCATGGCCGTCGGCGGCACGATCAACATTCTGTACCTGACCTTCAAGCCACTGATCCACGTCATGAAAATGTCGTCGAACGCGCTGCTCAGGCTGTTCGGGCAGAGCAATCTGGAAGGGCATGGGGAAAGCCACTTCACGATGTCGGTCGAGGAAATCCGCATGATTCTCTCGGCCAGCGAGAAAGACGGCACGCTGGCTCCCGAGGAGACACAGATGATCCGCGGCGTCTTCAAGCTCGACGAACACACCGTACGCGAGGCGATGATCCCGCGGACGCGCATCCGCGCGCTGATGCAGGACGACACGCTTGCCGAGGCGCTGCGGGTCTTCCGTGACGTGCCGCACGCGCGCTTTCCGATCTGCGACAAGAGTCTCGACCGGATTACCGGCGTGGTGGCGATCAAGGAGTTGTTGACGGTGATGGCCGAAAGTAGCGGCCAGACTCTGGAAGAGGTCAGCCAGCGACGCGTCGGTGACTTCGCACAGGCGCCGTTCATCGTACCGAACAGCAAATCGCTGAGCGACCTGCTCAAGGAATTCAAGCACAGCCGTCAGCAGATGGCGATCGTCATCGACGAATACGGTGGCACCGAGGGAATCATCACGCTCGAAGACATCCTCGAGGAAATCGTCGGCGAGTACGAGGACGAGTTCACGCGCCAGGGGCGGCGGCTGCGGAAACTGGTCGGCAGCCAGTACGAGATCGACGCGTCGATGCGCGTCACCGACCTGGAAGCACTGCTTGATTTCCCGTTCCCGCTCGACGACGACTATGTCACTCTTGCCGGATTGTTCTACAAGAAGTTGGGCAACGTGCCAAAGATTGGCGATTCGGTCGACCTCGAAGGCGGTCGCCTGACGGTACTGGAGATGGACAACCACCGGATCACTCTGCTGAAGTTTGAAGATACGGCGCTCGGCGACGACGGCGTCGTCCGCCTGGTCGAAGACTCTTCTGCGGCAGATGGCCAGCAGTACCCAACTGGTGGCTGAGCAAAGGTTTTCGCTCCGCCGAGGCAATGAGGTTACACTGCTGGCCGTCATGAAAGTGCTGGTTTCTGGTGTTTTCTGGTCGGCATGTCACTTGCGGCGTGGTTAACGCGGTTTCCAGGGGGGCTGGCGTGGGCCATGCGCCACACGCCGCTGAGCGGGGGCGCTCGCGTCAGGCGTTTACGACGGCAGCGAGTATCAGGCGAGCGGATTGGCTTGTGCATGCCGATGCGCACGCTCCCTGCAGCAGATGTAACGCTGGCGAGCACTGCCAAGAGGCGACGCGGACTGGTGTGGTAGTACTTTTTAGGCACTGCGCTGGCACGCGGCCGTACGCCTCGGCGCCAGCGGTCAGCTGCACGTTGACGGTTAGCGCTGGACTCGAATTGGGGGAGTTTGCTTATGGACGAATGGATTAAGCAGATACCTGCCTGGATCGATTTGGAACTGGTCATCCGGCTTAGCGTTCAGGTTGCACTGCTGACCGCCTCGGCGTTCTTTTCGGGATCCGAAACAGCGCTTTTTTCGCTGACTTCCTTCGATATGCAGAGGCTGCAGAACAGCCAACACCCGCGCTTCAAGAGTATCCAGGAGATGCTCGAAGAGCCGCGCCGCCTGATCATCTCGCTGTTGTGTGGCAACGAGTTGGTGAACATCGCCTCGTCGGCGAACATGGCGGCGATCCTGTTGAAGTATTTCAGCGAAGACGAAACGACCTTACTCAATATTCTGGTGATGGTTCCGCTGCTCCTACTGGTCGGTGAGGTGACGCCGAAGACCATCGCCGTCACGCATCCGATCATGGTTTCTACCCGCATTTCGGCGGCGCTCTTGCCGCGATGGATCGCTTTCGTCGCGCCGCTGCGCAAGGTGGTGCGCGCGATCGCTGACCGCATCACCACGGCCATCGTTGGTGAGCCGGTCAAGAAGGAAAACATCCTTCATTCCGACGAGTTTCGTACCCTGGTGGAGGAAGGCGAGGCCAGTGGCGAGATCGTGCCGACCGAGCGGATTCTCATCGACAACATGCTGGAGGCCTCGGAAGCCGAGGTCGTAGACATCATGACGCCGATTTCGAGCATGGTTTCGTTTGATGTGGAGCAACCTCTGTGTCAACTAGTGGAGGCCTTTCAGGCCGTCCACCACGCCCGCGTGCCTTTGTTCGAGGACAACCCTTCGAACATCGTCGGTTTTGTTCATTCCGAAGACGTGATCAAGCTGGTTCGTAGCGGTGCCGACATAACGGCAATCAAGGTCCGCGACGTGATGCGCCAAGCCCATTTCGTCCCGTCGACCAAGAAGGTGGACGAGATGGTCGAATTCTTCCAGGAGAACCGCACGCGGCTGGCGCTGGTGATCGGCGAATACGCCAACGTTCTGGGAATTGTCTCGATCCGCGACGTCGCCGCGTTCATGCTGGGCAAGCTGGCGCCGCCGTCGCAGGAGCCCGGCGTTCGCGAGATCGAGGTGAGCAAGGTCTATACGATTCCCGGCGACATGAGTCTGGTCGACTTCAACCAACTGGTGGGAGCCGATCTCGATGATCCGAGCATGAACACCGTCGGTGGCCTGATGATGCGCTTGCTGAACCGCCTGCCGAGGGTTGGCGACTCGGTGACGTTTCAAGGCTTCATTTTCGCCGTTGAACAGATGCAGGGATTGCGCATCGACCGGTTTCGCGTGACGCGGCTTGATCTCGGCCCGGACCCGGAACCCGAAGCGCCGCCGCCGCCAGCGCAGGGCCTTGAGGGCCTGCCAACGGGCGCCGAATCGCCTGCACAAGGGGCGGCCGCGATGGCCGACCCAGGGTCGGTTTTGGCAGCCGTGCCGGCAGCTTCGGCTGCTGACGAAACGGCAGACCTCGACGCCAGCTCTGCCAATAATCCGTCGGCGACAAAAGGGGTCTGAGCCATGGAAATATTCCTCGAATGCGTTTTGATCGTGATCTTCCTGTTACTCAAGGGCTTCTTCTCGGGTTCGGAGATCGCCATGGTGAACAGCGACAAGATCAGGTTGCGCCACCTCGCAAAGACCGGTGACAAGGGTGCCGCTCTGGTACTCAAGCTGTACAAGACGCCGGATGTGCTGTTGGGAACGACGCTGGTGGGGACCAACGTCGCGACGGTGACCGTTACCACGCTGATTACCCTGATCTTCATCGAGTTCCTCGGGCCCAGTGGGGACATCATCTCGGTGGTGTTGGCGACGCCGTTTCTGCTGATCCTCGGGGAGATCGTTCCGAAGAGCATCTACCAGCAAAAAGCGGACTTCCTGGTAACCCGCATCGTTTTCGCCCTGCGCTTCTTTTCCTGGCTTTACTATCCGGTGATCTTCGTCTTCAGTCGCATCGCGCGCTTTGCGACGCGCCTGGCGGGCGGTAGCACGCCCGACAAGAGTGGCCTGATCACCCGCGAGGAGCTGCGCATGCTGCTCGAGATGTCATCGAGCAGCGACGACGACGGTAGTTTTGACGCCGAGAAGGTGGCGCGCATCACGCGCTTCTCGGAGACTTCGGTGGGCGAAGTGATGACCCCACTGGACGAAGTGGTGGGCCTCAGCGAGCACGCCAGCATGGAGGAGGCGGTGACCCTGGTGCTTACGCACGGCTACAATCGTTTGCCGGTCTATCGCGGCAACATGTCCAACGTCGTCGGCATCCTGACGCTGAACTCATGGGACTTGATGGCCGCCGACATCAACAGCAAACCCAAGGCCAGCTACATCCAGGAGCCGGTCTATGTAACTTCCAAACAGCCCATCGATCGAACGATCCAGACCCTGCTGTCGCGTCCGATCGACTTCATGGCGGTGGTAGTCAACGAATTCGGCCTGGCCATCGGCATTCTCAGCATGGAAGACATCTTCGAGGAGGTGGTCGGAGAAATCGATGTCGGCTACGATTTCGACGAGTACGAATCGCACCGGAGCAAGCAGCGCATCATGATCAAAGCGCTGGGGCCCGACGAGTTCCTGGTCGATGGGCGCACGCCGATTTCGCAGATCAACGAGGAACTTCACCTCAACATACCAATGGAGGCGGCGCATACCGTGGCTGGACTGATGATCAACCGGCTGCGCACCATTCCACCCGTGGGTAGCCAGATTCGCGAGGAAAGCTACCAATTCACGGTGCGGACGGTGAGCGCGCGCACCGTTACCAAGGTGCACATCAAGCGGGTTTGATGGCCAATCGCCGCTCATCGTCGGGGCGCCACAGCCCGTCAAGACGGGTGCTGCTAGAGTGGCGGCCGCCGGTTTTTCGCGCCTCGGCCGCGGCGCAGGATAGTCGTCGTTGAACGCTGTTGGCGCGAGGGCCTTCCGGTAGTGGCCGGTCGGTCGCCACGCATCCGGGATGACCGCCGCCGCCGGAAAACTCAGCGAACGCAGTCCACCGAGTACACCGGCTTGCCGTTGACCATCGCCTTGACCAGGCCGTGGACGTCGGTTTCGAAGCCCGGGAATCTTTCGTTGAAGTCGCGCGCGAAGCGGAGATAGCGAACGATCGTGGCGTTGAACCGCTCACCCGGGATGAGCAGCGGAATTCCTGGCGGGTAGGGCGTCAGCAAGGTGCTGGTAATCCGCCCTTCAAGATCGTCGATCGGCACGCGGTCGATCTCGCGGTGCGCCATGCGGGCAAACGCGTCGGCCGGCTTCATCGCCGGTTCCATGTTCGAGAGGTACATCGTGGTGGTCAGGTGCGCCACGTCGTTGGTCGCGTAGATGCCGTGAATCTGCTTGCAGAGGTCTTTCAGGCCGTAGCGTTCGTAACGCGGATTCTTCGCCAGAAACTCGGGCATCACCTTCGACAGCGGCAGGTTCTGGTCGTAACCATCCTTGAACTGCTGCAGTTCGGTGACCATCGTGTTCCAGCGACCCTTGGTGATGCCAATCGTGAACATGATGAAGAATGAATACAGGCCGCATTTTTCGACGATGACGCCGTGTTCGGCCAGGTACTTGGTGACGATGGCCGCCGGAATTCCCCAGTCGGCGAAATCGCCGTCGACGTCGAGCCCGGGCGTGATGATCGTCGCCTTGATCGGGTCGAGCATGTTGAAACCGTCGGCGAGCATGCCGAAGCCGTGCCAGCGTTCGCCGGGTTTGAGGATCCACGCCGCACGCTCTTCGATTCCCTCTTCCGACAGGTCGTCGGGCCCCCAGACCTTGAACCACCAGTCGGCGCCCCACTCCTGCTCGACCTTGCGCATGGTGCGCCGGAAATTGAGCGCCTCGGCGATCGACTCCTCGACCAGCGCCGTGCCGCCGGGCGCGTCCATCATCGCCGCCGCGACGTCGCAGGAAGCGATGATCGCGTATTGCGGCGACGTCGAGGTGTGCATCAGATAGGCTTCGTTGAAGATGTCACGGTCGAGTTTTCGTCCTTGCGAATCCTGAACCAGAATTTGCGACGCCTGCGAGAGCCCGGCGAGCAGCTTGTGCGTCGATTGCGTCGAGAAGATCATCGAGTCTTTGCAGCGCGGCCGATCGGCGCCGATCGCATGGTAATCGCCGTAGAACTCGTGGAAAGCCGCGTGCGGCAGCCAGGCTTCGTCGAAGTGCAGGGTATCGATCTCGCCGTCGAGCATTTCCTTGATCTCCTCGACGTTGTAGAGGATGCCGTCGTAGGTGCTCTGAGTGATGGTCAATACCCGCGGCCTGGCCTTGACCTCGCGCGCGAACGGGTGCGCGTCGATCTTCTGGCGGATGTTTTCCCAGCGGAACTGCTCTTTCGGAATCGGCCCGATGATGCCGTAGTGGTTGCGAGTCGGCATCAGGAACACCGGTATGGCGCCGGTCATGATGATCGCGTGGAGTACCGACTTGTGGCAGTTGCGGTCGACGACGACGATGTCGCCGGGAGCGACCGTCGAGTGCCAGACGATCTTGTTCGACGTCGAGGTGCCGTTGGTGACGAAATACAGGTGGTCGGCGTTGAAGATACGTGCCGCATTGCGCTCCGAGGCGGCAACCGGACCGGTGTGGTCGAGCAGTTGTCCGAGTTCCTCGACGGCGTTGCAGACGTCTGCACGCAGCATGTTTTCGCCGAAGAACTGGTGGAACATCCGGCCCACCGGGCTTTTCAGGAAAGCTACGCCACCCGAGTGCCCCGGGCAGTGCCACGAATACGAGCCGTCCTCGGCATAATGCGTGAGCGCGCGGAAGAACGGCGGCGCCAGACTTTCCAGGTAGGCCTTGGCTTCGCGAATGACGTAACGGCCGATGAACTCGGGGGTATCCTCGAACATGTGGATGAAGCCGTGCAACTCGCGCAGCACGTCGTTCGGGATGTGCACCGAGGTTCGCGTCTCGCCGTAGAGGAAGATCGGGATATCCTCGTTGCGACAGCGTATTTCCTTGACGAAGGCGCGCAGGCTGGCGACGGTGTGCTCTGCTTTGCCGTCTCTGAAGTCTTCGTCGTCGATCGACAGGATGAACGCCGAGGCACGACTCTGCTGTTGCGCGAACGACGTCAGGTCACCGTAGCTGGTCACCCCAATGACTTCAAAACCCTTTTTCTCGATCGCTTTGGCCAGCGCCCGGATACCCAGGCCTCCGGGGTTCTCGGAACGGTAGTCTTTGTCGATGATGATTACCGGGAATTCGAAACGCATGACCAGTCCAGTATGAAGTCAACGGTGGGAGGGCGGCAGCATGAGCGCGGTGGCGAGGCGATGGTCGGCAATCCCGTGGGTCTTCTGGCGGCGGTCGTGCACCACCTCACATCTTCGGCAGGGTTACCCCGACCTGGCCCTGGTACTTGCCACCACGGTCCTTGTACGACGTTTCACACTCCTCGTCGGCTTCGAAGAACAGCACCTGCGCGATGCCCTCGTTGGCGTAGATTTTGGCCGGCAGCGGCGTCGTGTTCGAGAACTCCAGTGTCACGTAGCCTTCCCACTCGGGTTCGAAAGGCGTGACATTGACGATGATGCCGCAGCGCGCATAGGTACTCTTGCCGAGACAGACGGTCAGGACGCTGCGCGGGATCCGGAAGTATTCGACGGTACGCGCCAGGGCAAACGAGTTCGGTGGAATGATGCAGAAGTCGTTCTTGACCTCGACGAATGAATTGGGATCGAAATTTTTCGGGTCGACGATCGTCGAGTTGAGATTGGTGAACAGCTTGAATTCGTCCGAGCAGCGGATGTCGTAGCCGTAGCTCGAGGTGCCGTAGGAAACGATCCGGCGACCATCGATCTCGCGGACCTGATTGGCCTCGAAAGGATCGATCATGCCGTTCTCCGTCGCCATGCGGCGGATCCACTTATCCGATTTGATCGACATTGCTGTGCTCACCCGAATCCCGACATTGCGGGAAAAGCGACCATTCTACGGCGTCCGGGCGAGGGAAGAAACCGCTTCTCACGAGTGCGCGGGCGCCGGTCGCCAGACGCGTGTGAAAATCTGCTCGGTTTTGCCTGCGTCCGCCGCTCTACCGGCCTGGTCTCGCCGCTAGAGCCTGGCGCCTGCCGTCGGACGGAGAGGGGGGCGGCCCGTGGTGGGCCGCCGCCTGTGGGCCGCAACCGTCATATCATTGCGCGACCTCGGTCGTTTCCACCCACTCGTGTTCTCTTTCATCATCGGGGCTTGCCCGAGCTGCCTCACGCAATGACTGTTGGGCTTGGCGGTTGCCAGTTTTCGCCGCGCACCGGGAGCGAAAAGCTGTCGGGAAACTTTACACCCTGTGTAGGCTTAGCCGCCTACAGCGAAAAATAAGTAAAAAAAACATGGTCAAGAGCTGTAAGGCATGAATGTTGCTTGTTTGACAACCGTTGCTTAGCTTGTTGGGAGCAAGTCGTTTGGCGGCTGTCTGGCAGTCAGGACGGAACGGGGCGGAGGTCGATTTGCATGAATGACAAGCACCAGGGGAAGGTTGTCGTAAATACTGCGCGCGCTGCTGACGCTCTCGACTGCGCTTTGCGTGCCTATGCTGAGCAGCCCCAATTTCGCAGCGCCGAGGGGCACGAAGTCATCTTTGACAACCCGTTCCACCGGCCCGTGCGCGCACACGATTTGTCCTTCCTCGACTTTTCTCGGCCGATAGATCAACAGCAAGCATATGCCTTGAGTGCGCTCATGGGTAACCGCATGCTGCTCAACATCTACGAGGCGGACCTGCCTTTCGTCGGGCAGCTGTCGTCGGCGCAGAGCGTCGCCGATCGAATGGCGTTCTACTCGACCGGTAACCGCGCGCTCGGCGAGCAAGTGCGCCCGGCGTTGGAGCGACATTGCTTCGCATGGGTCGACGATTCTGCTGACAGCGCTGATGAGCAAGAGCAAACGACCACAGACCTGATCGAACGGTCGTTGGCCCAATTCGTGGACTCGGCGCGCGCCGTCGCGCAAGCGATCGACGCTGCCGATGCTCCCACCCGTATGGCGCAACTCCTCGCGATTCAGATATGCGGTCCGCTGCGCGCGCGCGACCTGGCTCTTCAGCGCTACGCGATTGCCGGCTCGGACGGCCTCTGGGGCGACTGGATCGCCGCTGCGGTTCGGGCGGCGCATACCCGGCGCCGCGGGACATCGGCTTTGGCTCGTGCGGCGCAATTGAGCGAAACCCCGCACGCGTATTGGCAGTTCTACTTGGGGTCGCAGCTAGCGGTTGCGAACTATTTGTCGCGTGCCCTCAGGGATCCGAGCAGGTTCTTCGAAGCCGTGGGAGCCATCGCCATCGATCGACTTTGTTCCGTCGAGCTTGCCCGATGTTGGCGCGATCTCCTGGTGTCGGCATTCGGCCCCGACGCAGCCCCGTCTAGTGGCCGGGCAGTTTGTGCAAACGAGGCGCTTGCGAGTGAAGTGTTGTCCCGGATCGAGCAGCTGCCGGGAATGCGGCAGACCGAGTGTCTGCGCGCCTTCCAGCGAGGCGTGCAAGGCATGTGCCAGATTCTTGTCGCCGCCAACGACGATCTCGTTCAGCAGATTGCGTGGGCCGGCCATGCCATCGACAATCGCCGGTTGGCAGAAGACTATACGCGGGTCATCCGTGAGCGCTCTTTGGCAGTCGACATGGAAACCTACGTCGAACCATCGAGCGAGCGATCCACGACACATGTACATGACACTGACCGGCTTTTGGTCATCGAATCGGGTGAGATGGATTTCTGGCACAGCTACGGCGAGCCATTGCATTTTGTGCCTGGCGACATGATCTTCGTCCCCAGGCACCGCCTGCATGGCTCGGTCGTTACCACCAGTCAATGCGTTTATCATCAGCCGATCGTGGACGGGGAACTGCGCGAGTTCTTCGCTCACCTGCGGCCGATGCATTAGCAGACTGGTCTCATGGATGTGAACATCTTGCCCGGCGCTGGCGAGATCCGGGCGGCTCACATGGAACGTTGGTCCTCCACGCCAGACTAGATGCGGTATGGCTGGAACGAAACGGTCTGCGCCCGCAGTGCCTACTGACCGTCGCCTGCGCACTCGTCGTGGCGCGGATCAATGACGCCGACTCGGCAAGCTTGGCTATCTCTGGCGATGGCTCGCACGAGGCCACTCGTGTTCTGCGGGTTGACGTGTCGCTGGCGCAGGATCCTATCCGACTGTGCCGTGATGTCGATAGGCACGTTTCAGGCTCCAGCCACGAGCCCGCCACGGCAGCCTATGATGCATTGCTGGCCATCACCAGCGTTCGTCGTCCATTGCCGAGTAAATTGTCCGGTGAATTTCGCCTTGGTCTCGGTATCGTCATCGAGGGGCTGACCGTGCGCGAAATTGCGATTACCTATGACCCTCGGGTAACGGCGGCGGCCATGGTAACGTCGATCGAGCGCGGAATCATCCGCGCCGCGGCATGCATCCCGACTTGTCGCGCGCTGAGTGACATTGAGTGGCTCAGCGCGGAGGAATACCAGCGCATCGTGTACCGATGGAATGCTACCCGAGCTTCCTACAACTACGAACGATGCCTGCATTGGCTCTTCGAGGAGCAGGCGCAGCGTACGCCCGACGCGGTGGCTCTGGAGTTCCAAGGGGATGTACTTTCCTATTCCGAGCTTGAGCGACGCTCGCGCAGCCTGGCCTGCGAGTTGCGCTGTCGTGGCGTCGATTGCGACGTACTCGTGCCACTGTGTGCCGAGCGTTCGGTCGCCATGGTCATCGGAATTCTCGGCATACTGCGAGCCGGTGGCGCCTACGTTCCGATCGATCCACGCTCTCCCGACGAACACACCGCGCGCGTGCTCAAGGACGTTGCGCCTCGATTGTTGGTCATCGAGGCACGGTGGCAGGATCGCATGGCACGATTCGGGCTGCCACTGCTGCCGCTCGACGATCTTCCAGCGACCGGCGAAGCTGAGCCCTGTCTCGGCTTCGGGAGGTCGGATGCACTCGCCTGTGTCATACATACATCGGGCTCTACGGGGGTACCGAAGGGGACACTCCTCGAACACCGCGCGCTGCTGAACAACATTCTGTGGCTGCAAGAAAACTGGCCACTCGGTACCGGCGAGGCGGTCTTGCAGAAAACACCGTTCACCTTCGACGTCTCTATCAAGGAGTTTCTCTGGCCCCTTTGCGTCGGCGGACGACTCGTCGTGGCAGAGCCTGGTCGGCATTTGAACATGCCCTATCTGGCGCGCCTCATGCAGGAACATCGCGTTGCCGTGGCCCATTTCGTACCTTCAATCCTCCAGTCGTTTCTCGCCATGCCGGGTGTTGAGGCGTGTGACAGCCTGCGCCTGGTGATGTGTGGCGCCGAGGTCCTTCCGCCCGAAGTTGTCGGCCGGTTTTTCAGCCTGCTGGGCGCGAAGCTTCTCCACCTCTACGGGCCCACCGAGGCAGCCATCTCCGTAACCGGATGGGAGTGTGATCGATTCGTGGAGTCGCTACGCGCCGTGCCTTTGGGACGGCCGATGTCCAATGTTCATATTCACCTGCTCAATCGGGCGATGCAGCCTGTTCCTCCGGGAGTGCCCGGCGAACTTTTTATTGGCGGTGTCGCGCTCGCACGCGGCTATCTGCGTCAGCCTCGCCTGACGCAGCAATGCTTTGTCGACGACCCGTTTGCCGTGCCCGGAAGCGCGGGTCGTCTCTATCGAACGGGGGACCGAGCCCGCTACACTGCAGACGGTGTCATCGAGTTTCTCGGGCGATTCGACCGGCAGGTGAAGATAAATGGCACTCGAATCGAGCCCGGAGAAATCGAGATCACGCTGCGCCAGCATCCTGCTCTGGATCGCGCTGCGGTCGCTGCGATTCCCGACGGGCATGGGCGCAAGCACCTCATCGCCTATGTAGTGGGCAAGACGGCTGCGGCTTGCCCCAGCCCCTTCGAATTACACCGGTATTGCACGGCAAAACTGCCGGCCTACATGGTGCCCAGCGCGTTTGTTGCTCTTTCACAGTTACCGCTGCTGGCCAACGGCAAGGTCGACTATGCCGCCTTGCCAGTTTCAGCTTAGCGTTTAAAGGACTGCGGACATGCTCGTCACCTCATCGCGGCGACTAGCCGACTATCGCCAGCGCGTGCTGCTGGGCGATTTGGTCGGCCGGGCGGTTCAGACCCCGGAGTGGTTCATTCGCTGCCTGGAAACCTTTCACACGATAGTCACCGACCCGGAGTATCCGTGCTATTTCGGTAGTGCTGCTGCACACCGCGGCGAACTCTACTACACGATCTCCGACCCGTGTACACAGCACCTGCTTGCGCGCACCTTGCAGAACTTCCTTGCCAACGCCAGGCTGGTTCCGGATGAGAGGCGCAACCTTACAGTATTCTTTCCTCCCGACGCGCTGCCGCTCGCGCACTCGGAATACGAGCGGCGATTTTGGTCAGTACTTCGTGCCCTGCACCAGGCCGATGCCAGCCCTTGGCCAGATTCGGTTTCAGTCGACCCCGACCAAGCAAGTTGGGAGTTCTGCTTCGCCGGCGAGCCGGTGTTTGTCTTTTGCGCGGCTCCAAGCTACCGCTTGCGTTCCAGTCGCAATCTCGGTCCCGGCATGCTCATGCTCATGCAGCCAAGGCGTTCGTTCTTCGGCATAGAGGGCCATACACGCGCCGGCATTCAAGCGCGCAACAAGACCCGGGAGCGCCTGGAGAAGTGGGACCAAATGCCGGTGCACCCTGACCTCGGGGTGTACGGCGAGTCAGACAACCGGGAATGGAGACAGTATGTTCTCCCTGATGGCAACTCGCCGGTGACTGGCACCTGCCCTTTTGCGACACGAAGCGTCGGTGCACGACGGGAATCGCCGACCAGGCATGACTTCGAGTGCAATGAATAGCTCGCGGTTTGGATGATGGATGGGAAATACGAGGCCGCCGTCGAATGGCAAATGCGCCGCCGGCTGAAGCCCGTGCTCTTGGCTGATGAGTTCATCCAGCTTTCCTCGGCGGTGCTGACGGTTTTGCCTTGGCACCAGTAGAGACGCGGTTCCGCTGGTCGGACCACGACGGGCCAGAATATGCCTGGTGGGAAATTGCGACGGCGGTTGGCGCTTGATCTATCCTTTTTCCGCGTGCTTCCCCGGTTAGCCAGCCATTTGTGGCAGGGCGGTTCCTGTCCCTGTCCCAAGCAAGTGGGGTGCGAGCGTAACCGGGCGCATCAGGTTGGGCGCCAGCACGAAGAGGAGTGCGGTCGCCGCCACTTTCCCGCCCAACGGGGGCGTGGCGTCGTCAGTGAAGAGGCGTCGCGTCGCTGGCATTGGGGCCACCAGGACGCTTCAAGTCACTCCGTCATTGGCCGATGTGCCCGGCGTGGCAGCGAAAGCGCTGGGAAATATTTTCACAGGCCCTCAGGTGTTCTGCACGACTATGTTCGGGAATTTGGCGCTCATGTCGCGGCTGCGTTCGGCGATCTTGACCGCCAGGCGACGGGCAATCGTCCGGTAGATCTCGGCGGCCCGCGAGTCCGGCGCGCCGACCACCGTCGGTTTGCCCGAATCGGTCAGTTCGCGAATCGACAGTTCCAGCGGCAGCGAGCCGAGGAGCTCGGTGTCGTAGTCGCTGCACATCTGCTGGCCACCGCCCTGGCCGAAAATGTGCTCCTCATGGCCGCACTTCGAGCAGATGTGCGTGCTCATGTTTTCCACCAGGCCGAGGATCGGGATGCCGACCTTTTCAAACATCTTCAGGCCCTTGCGTGCGTCGATCAGGGCGATGTCCTGCGGGGTGGTGACGATCACCGCGCCGGTCACTGGCACCTTCTGGGCCAGCGTCAGTTGCGTATCACCGGTTCCCGGCGGCATGTCGACGATCAGATAATCGACATCGTCCCATTTGGTCTGCTTGAGCAATTGCTCGAGCGCCTGGGTGACCATCGGTCCACGCCAGACCATCGGTGAATCGATGTCGATCATGAAGCCGATCGACATCGCCTGCAGGCCATGCGCGCGCAGCGGGTCCATCGACTGGCCGTCCTCCGACTCGGGTCTCTGCCCCGTCAGGCCGAGCATCTGCGGTTGTGACGGGCCGTAGATGTCGGCGTCGAGCAGTCCCACGCTGGCGCCTTCCTGAGCCAGCGCCAGCGCCAGATTGACCGCCGTCGTGCTCTTGCCGACGCCGCCCTTGCCGGAGGCGACGGCAATGATGTTCTTGACTCCGGGCAGTGGCTTCAAGCCACGCTGCACGGTATGGGCGACGATCTTGACGCTGATGTTGACGCTGACATTGCCGACGCCGGGCAGCGCCTTGATCGCCTCGATGACCGCCTGCCGGATTTCGTCAAGCTGTGTTTTCGCCGGATAACCAAGCTCGATGTCGAGCGAAACATCGGCCCCGTCGATCCGGATGTTCTTCGCCGAACGCGTCGACAGATAGTCTTTCTGGGTGTTCGGATCGATTAGATCCTTCAGCGCCGCGTTTACGGCTTCAATCGTTACAGCCATTTGTCAAAGCTCCTTCAGTTGATACCCGAGTAATTTAGTCCAGTTTACCCGAAAAAACGGCCGAGCACACGCGCGACCGCCTGCTTTGCGCGCCGCCAGGCCGCGTGCTCCTGGCAAGACAAGGTCTTGGAATGGCGGCCGTCGCCTGTTAAGCTCGGCCGATGAAAAGGCTACCTGCACTTGCTGGCGGCAGCGATCGAAGCTGGGTGCGCGCCGCCATTCGCCGCATCGAGGCGGACTTTCAGCGCTCCAGCGACACCCATCTGATCCCTTTGCAACTACCCGGTTTCCCGGCCATCGACCTTTATCTGAAGGACGAATCGAGTCACCCGACCGGCAGCCTGAAGCACCGCCTGGCGCGTTCGCTGTTTCTCTACGCACTGTGCAATGGCTGGTTGCGCGAGGGGAGTACGGTGGTCGAGGCGTCCAGTGGTTCGACGGCGATTTCCGAGGCCTATTTTGCCCGCCTCGTCGGTCTGCCGTTTCTCGCCGTGATGCCCGAGTCGACGTCGCCGGAAAAAGTCGCGGCGATCGAATTCCAGGGCGGCCGCTGCCATTTCATCGACGATCCGATGAGCATCTACGGCGAAGCGCAGCGCCTGGCCGACAAGTTCGATGGTCACTACATGGATCAGTTTACCTATGCCGAGCGGGCGACCGACTGGCGTTCCAACAACAACATCGCCGAGTCGATCTTCCAGCAAATGCGGCTCGAGCGGCATCCCGTGCCAGCCTGGCTGATCGCCAGCGCCGGCACCGGTGGCACCGTTGCGACATTGGGCCGTTACGTACGCTACTGCGGCTGGCCAACGCGCGTCTGCGCAGCCGATGCGGAGCTATCGGTCTTCTTCGAGCACTACCTCGACCGCAATCCCGACCTTTGCCGCTACGACGGTTCGCGAATCGAAGGCATCGGCCGGCCGCGCGTCGAGGCTTCGTTTCTTCCCGACGTGATCGACGCCATGGTCAAGGTGCCGGACGTCTGGTCCGTAGCCGCGATGCATGAGCTTTCGCTGCGCCTGGGCCGTCGCGTCGGCGCGTCGACCGGCACCAACCTGATGGCCACGCTGACGTGCATGGACCACATGCGATCGCGAGGTGAAGCGGGATCGGTGGTCACCCTGCTCTGTGATTCGGGGCAGCGCTACGCGCACACCTACTATAGCGACGAGTGGCTGCAGCGGGCTGGCCTGAACTGCGCCGCGCAGCGCGTCGCTGTCGCTGCATCGTTCGATGCCGATCAGCTCGCGGTCGAACTCGCCGCCAGTTGGCAAACCGCCGGCGAACTGGCGATCGCGTCAGGCTGAAGCGGCGGCTGGCCGCCTTGTCGTGTTGTCGCCTGCCGGATTTCGTTCGCGCCGCCGAAGTTGTCGCTTCAGCTGCTGGCCGGCGAGTTGTTCTGCCGAACCCAGTTCCGCCAGCGGGCGAAGACCGCCGGGTGCAGGGCGGCGATGACCGAGCGGCGCCAGACGTCGGCATCGTCGTACTCGTCGTGCGCCAGCGTGCACATCTGCCCTCCCGCTTCGCGCAGGATCAGGTTGCCAGCCGCGTAGTCCCAGAGCATCTGGCCGCCGTGCAGGTAGAGGTCGAGTCGGCCAGCGGCGAGGTTGCACCAGTCGAGTGTCGAACTGCCGAAATTGCGCTGCGAGTAGAACGGCGGGCTGACGGCAATGCGGTCAGCGAGCTGCTTGGGGATTCGTTTGAAATCGACACCACCAACGGCGCGGCCGATGTCGCCGGTCACCTGGCGCAGCGGCAGTCGCCGGCCATTGAGGTAGGCGCCGTTACCTTCGCGGGCATAGAACATTTCATCGGTGATCGGGTTGTAGGTTACTGCCAGTCGGCTGCGCCGGGCGCGTATCCAGGCGATCGAGACGGCAAAACAGGGCAGGCCGTTGATGAAATTGGTCGTACCGTCGATCGGGTCGATGCACCACAGCCCGGCGTCGTCGTCGCTACCGTCGTGCCAGCTGGCGTGTTGCGCCGCTGGCGTCATTTCTTCGCCGATGATTGGGCAGTAGCGAATCTCTTGCAGTCGGCCGTGGAGAAAATTCTCGGCAGCCAGGTCGGCTTCCGAGCATAGCGAGCCGTCGTCCTTGCGCTGGTCGTGAATGGCCCGCAAGAAGCGCGGCATGATCTCGCGCTGTGCGACCTCGCGGACCAGCGCGACGGTCGCGTCGAGCATCCGTTTTAGTTCACTGTCAGAGGTCGTCGGCGGTGCCGCGCTGTCCAACTCGCTCATCGCGAATCTCGTCGTGAATCAACTGCGCCACTTGATCGAGCAGCCGATGCTGGCGATCTGCTTGCGCGGACCGCAGCCGGTCTCGGCGACCTGACGCATCGCCTCAAACAGCTCGCGTCGGCAATCGGGCGCTGCCGGCTGGCGGCCGCTGGCATCGAGACGGCCGCGGTACTGCAATTCCAGGTCGCCGTTGAAGCCGAAGAAATCGGGCGTGCAGACGGCGCCGTAGCGGCGTGCGACGCTCTGCTCGGCGTCGTAAAGGTAGGGGAAAGAGAAGTCGAGCTGGCTCGCCAGGCGTTGCATGTTTTCAAGGGAATCCTCGGGGTACTCGGTCGGGTCGTTGCTCATGATTGCGGCGACGCCGATGCCCATGGTTTGCAACTCGCGCGCCTCGCGGCAGATGCGATCAAGCACCGCCTTGACGTAGGGGCAGTGGTTGCAGATGAACATCAACAGCAGCCCGTTCGTACCGCGCAGCGACGCCAGCGTGTGCCGCGAACCGCTGCTGTCAGCAAGTTCGAAGTCGACGGCTGGCCAGCCGAAATCACACACCGGTGTATTGAGTGCCATGCGAGAGCCGCCTCCAAAGAACGATCAGCCAACACTTAAGATCTTATAATACCATGGTGAATGATCCCCGTTTTCATTGCCCGATGCCGCTAGCGGCCGGCACGCAAGCCGATTTGCCCGAGCGCGTCGCGCATCATGCGAGCAGGGTTCTGCGCTTGCGGCGCGGTGACGGCTTGACCTTGTTCAATGGCTGCGGTGGCGAATATGCTGCGAGAATAGTCGGCAGCGAGCGTTCGCGAGTCACTGTCGAAGTGCTCGAATGGCGGGCCAGCGAACGCGAGTCACCGCTTTCGATCACCCTGGTGCAGGCGCTGCAGACCGGTGAAAAAATGGACCTGACGGTGCAGAAAGCCGTCGAGCTCGGCGTCCGGCGCATCGTGCCGGTGATCTCGCGACGCAGCGTCGTCCGTCTTGCCGATCAGCGCGCCGTGCGCCGGCTCGAGCATTGGCGCGGTGTCGTCGTCGCCGCCTGCGAACAGTGTGGACGCAACCAGCTGCCCGAGCTGCTCGCTCCGGAGAGTCTTGAAAACTGGCTGGCACGAAGCGCCGAGCCAGGAGTTTTGCGCCTACTGCTGGCGCCGACCGGCCGGCAGTCCCTGACGAGCATGCCGACGCCGACCGCCGATCAGCGGATCGAGCTGCTGGTCGGCGCCGAGGGCGGGCTGGCGCCCGAAGAAATCGAAATGGCCTCGTTGGCTGGTTTTTTGTCGGTACGTCTGGGGCCGCGTATTCTGCGTACCGAAACGGCTGGCCTTGCTGCGCTGACAGCAATCCAGTTTTTGTGGGGTGACTTGAAGGAGGAGATGACGGATGTTTGAATCGGCCGAACTGGGACACAAGATCGACAAGGCAACGTATCGTGAGGAGGTACCGACGCTACGCGCGGCGCTGCTCGAAACGCAGGCTCTGTTACGCGACAACGGCAGTTTTCCGGTAGTCATTCTGATCAGTGGTGTCGACGGGTCGGGCAAGGGTGAAACGATCAACGTCCTCTACGAGTGGATGGATCCGCGTTACCTGTCGACGCACGCGTTCTACGCGCCGACCGCCGAAGAGAAGGCGCGTCCGTCGATGTGGCGCTACTGGCGAGCGCTGCCCCCCAAGGGGCGCATTGGCATCTTTTCGGGTTCGTGGTATTCGGCGCCGATCGCCGAACGAATCAGCAACGACATGTCGCGATCCGATTTTGATCAGCGCATGGATCAGCTCAATCGCTTCGAGGAGATGCTGGTCAACGAGGGCGCGCTGGTCCTCAAGTTCTGGATCCATCTTTCCAAGGATGCGCAACAGGAACGTCTGAAATCGATCGAGGCGAACCCCTTGACCAAGTGGCGGGTGACCAAGGCGAGCTGGGATCGCCTGAAGACCTACGACAAGTTGCAGGAGGTCGCCGGCCACCTGCTGCGTACGACGAGTACCGCCTGGGCGCCGTGGATCATCGTCGAGGGAACCGATGACCGTTATCGCTCGTTGACCGTCGGCAAGACCATCCTCGATGCGGTGCAAAAGCGCCTGGCCGATAAGCGCGAGCAGAGCGCGCCGCTGGCGCCGCCGGTCTCGCCGCGGATCGACGGGCTGGACGTGCTGAGTGCGCTCGACTTGTCGCAGAGTCTGCCCAAGGACTTCTACACCACCGAGCTCGCCAGATGGCAGGGGCGTCTGGCCGAGTTGATGCGCCATCCCGACTTCGCCAAGCGGGCCTTGATTCTCGCCTTCGAAGGTTCGGATGCGGCCGGCAAGGGTGGGGCCATCAGGCGCGTCATCTCGGCGATGGATGCGCGCCAGTATCAGCTCGTCCCGATCGCTGCGCCGACCAAGGAGGAGCTCGCGCAACCCTATCTGTGGCGCTTCTGGCGGCACATGCCGCGCCTGCGGCGGGTGACGATCTTCGACCGCACGTGGTATGGCCGGGTGCTGGTCGAGCGCGTTGAGGGTTTTTGCAGCGAAGCCGACTGGTCGCGCGCCTACGCCGAGATCAACGATTTCGAGCACGACATCTGGCACGCGGGCGGCATCGTCATCAAGTTCTGGCTGCAGATCAGCGACGAGGAGCAACTCAAGCGCTTCGAGGGGCGGGCGGAGGTCGAGCACAAGCGCTACAAAATAACCGAGGACGACTGGCGTAACCGCGAAAAGGCCGACCAATACCATGACGCCGTCTGCGACATGATGGAGCGTACGAGTTCCGGAACCGCACCATGGACAATCGTCGAGGCCAATGACAAGTATTTTGCGCGCGTCAAGGTCTTGCGGACGATCTGCGAGCGCCTCGAAAAAGAGCTCAAGCTCGAGCCGATGAAAGCGCCCAAGATGCCGACCGCAAAAAGCATCAAGGCCGCCGAGGCCAAGGCCGCCGCGAAGGAGGCTAAGGAAGAGAAGGCCGCGGCAGCCGAGGCGTCGAAAGCCGAGAAGGCGAAAGAAGCAGAACCGGCCGACGAGCAGGCGACACCCGCCACGTGACATGGTTGACGATTCAAGTTCCGACCACTTCGTAGCCTGGTTTCGGTCGGTCGCGCCGTACGTCAATCTTTTTCGCGGCAAGACCTTCCTGATCGCCTTCGGCGGCAAGGCGATCGCCGGGCCGCTGGCGCGGACGCTGGCTTACGACGTCAACCTGCTGGCGGCGCTCGGTGTACGCCTGGTCCTGGTGCACGGCGCTCGGCCGCAGATCGAGGCCTTGCTGCGCGAACGCGGCTTGCCATCGGTCTATCACGGCAACCTTCGGGTGACCGATGCCAAGGCCATCGCCAGCGTGATCGACGCAGTCGGCAGCATCTACGTCGAGATCGAGGCGCTGCTTTCGCAAGGCCTGGCCGATACGCCAATGGCCAACAGCACGATTCGGGTGGTCGGCGGCAATTTCATTACCGCCCGCCCGGTCGGCGTCGTCGATGGCGTCGATATGCAGTATTCGGGCCAGGTCCGCAAGATCGACGGTGAAGGGATTCGCGCCCAGTTGAGCCTCGGTAACATCGTTCTCCTGTCGTGTCTTGGCTCGAGCCCAACGGGTGAGATCTTCAATCTGGCGATGGAGCAGGTGGCCGAAGCGGTGGCCACGTCGCTGCTCGCCGACAAGCTCATTTTTCTGAGCGACAGCCCGGGCGCCACCGATATCGACGGCGCCTTGCTCGACGAGTTGACGGTAGACGCGGCCGAGCGCTTGCTCAGTCTGGGCGACTGGCTGTCGGCCGACCTCAAGCGCTATCTGCCCTGCGCCGTGCGCGCCGGCCGCGCTGGCGTCGACCGTGTGCACCTGATCGGCTACGATCAGGACGGCACGCTGCTGCGCGAGCTGTTTACGCGCGACGGCGTCGGCACGATCATCACGCGTGAGTCGCTCGAGCAGCTGCGCGACGCCCGCCCCGACGACATCGGTGGCCTGGTGGCGCTGATCGAGCCGCTTGAAGAAGAAGGCGCTCTGGTACGTCGTTCGCGCGAGTTGCTTGAACGTGAAATCACGCGTTTCTCGGTGGTCGAACACGATCGGGTGATCGTCGCCTGCGCCGCGCTTTATCCTTACGGCGGCGATCAGGCGGAGTTGGCTTGTCTGGCCGTCCATCCGCACTATCGCCGCTGGGGCTATGGCGCGCTGCTGATAAAGCGGATCGAGGCCAGGGCGCGGGCGCTGGGAATCAAGCGCTTGTTCGTGCTTACAACGGTGACCTCGCAGTGGTTCAAGGAGCGCGGCTTCGGCGAGCGTCACATCGATCAGTTGCCGGCCGAGAAGCGGCTGGTCTACAACCTGCAGCGTCGTTCCAAGGTGTTGATCAAAGACCTTTAGTTTATTGCCGTTGCGCTTCGGCCGGCGCGCCGATCGGAACGCGACATGTTTTACCTCTGCGCGACCGCTGCAGAGCAATCAAGGAGTGTATTGCATGACAAGAATGGTTAACTGCATCAAGCTGGGTCGTGAGGCCGAGGGCCTGGATTTTCCCCCTTACCCCGGCGCGTTGGGCAAGCGGCTCTATGAAGGCGTATCGAAGGAAGCATGGCAGCAATGGGTACGCATGCAGACCATGATCATCAACGAGAATCGGCTCAATCTGGCCGATGCCGCGCATCGCAAGTATCTGGCCGAGCAGCTGGAAAGGCACTTTTTCGGCGACGGCGCCGACAAGGTGCAGGGTTACGTGCCGCCCAGCAGCTGATTGCCGGCCGCGCTCAGCCGCGCCGGGTGCTGGTCGCGCCACCGCCACGAAGGCTGGCGGTGGCGCGAGCGCTCAGCTGGCGAGCAGCGTTTGCACTCCGGCCGCCATGCCGAGCAGGCAGACGTCGGCCGGCCGGCACGCGAAGAGGCCGTTGGTCACGACCCCGACAATCTGGTTGATGCGCGTCTCCAGAGCGCTCGGGTCGTCGATTGACAGGCCGCTGACGTCGATGATCAGATTGCCGTTGTCGCTGACGAAGCCTCGGCGCAGAACCGGCGAGCCGCCGATCTTTGCCAGCTCGCGTCTGACGTGGCCGAGCGCCATCGGAATCACTTCGACGGGCAGGGGGTAGCGACCGAGCCGCGGCACCATTTTGGTCGCGTCGGCGATGCACACGAACTTTCGCGCCACCGCGGCGACGATCTTCTCGCGGGTCAGTGCGCCGCCACCGCCCTTGATCATCTGCATCGCGGCGTTGATCTCATCGGCGCCGTCGACGTAGACCGGCAGGTGTTCGACCTCGTCGAGGCCATAAACCCGGATGCCGTGCGCTTCGAGTCGCTTTCTGGTGGCTTCCGAACTGGCTACGGCACCCCGGATTCGGTGTTTGATCGTCGCCAGTTCATCGATGAAGCAGTTGGCGGTCGAGCCCGTGCCGACGCCGACGACTTCGCCTTCGACCACATGCGCAATGGCCGCCTGGCCGACGGCTGTCTTCAGTTCGTCCTGGGTCATCGTCAACTTCTGCCTCGTCGTCTGGGTGAATGGGTGAATGGGGGATTGGCGTCGCGGTCGCCATTGTAGCGGTGCGCGGCCGGCGATGGCAGGTCGGCTGGCGCGCTGCCGAGTCGGGCCGGGGGCCGGGAAACGGTGGCGGCGACGACCAAGGCGCGGGCCAGGGCGGCAAACTCGCTCGGGATTGGGCCGAGTCGTTATACTTGCCGCCCATCGCCTCTAGGCAAGGAGAACTCGGTGGTCGACGAAAGCCCGTTCAAGGGACAGACCGGTTGGCGGCGGGTCTGGAACGCCCTCCACTATTCACTGGCGGGGTTGCGCGCGGCGTTTGTCGCCGAGGACGCCTTTCGTCAGGAAGTGCTGCTCGCCGCATTCCTGATTCCGCTGGCTTTGGTGCTCGCGGCGGACGGTCTCGGGCGCGCGCTGATGATCGGTAGTGTGCTGCTGGTGCTGATCGTCGAGCTGCTCAATTCAGCGATCGAGGCGACCGTCGATCGGATCTCGCTGGAGCAGCACCCCTTGGCCAAGCGCGCCAAAGACATCGGCAGCGCCGCGGTGTTGCTGGCCTTGCTCAATGTCCTGGCGGTCTGGGCGTGCGTCTTGTTGGCGTGACGGATCGTGCCAGCGCGACCAACGAATATCGCCCGGCTGCGAGTAGGCCTAGCTGATACGACGCAGGTGAATCAGCGCCGAGATCTTTGCTCCCAGCCAGCCGAGTGCGCCGCCGATCACCGCCAGAGCGACGACCTCGTCCGATGCCAGGCTGTGCAGCGTGAATCCGCCGCCGTAGAGTCGTGCCAGTTCGGCTACCGGCGGCGTCAGGAGATGGCTGCCGATGGTTACCAGCAGCGCCGCGCATAGTCCGCCGAGAGCGCCCTGCAGCAGTCCGAAGTAATGCAGTGGGCGCTGGATATAGGCATCGGTCGCGCCAATCAGTTTGGCGACCTCGATCTCGGCCGCTCGGGCGAGGATCTGCAAACGAATGGTATTGAAGGTGATGGTCACCAGCGCGCCGGCAAAGAGCGCCGCGAGCAGCAAGACGACGCGCTTGCCGAGGCGAAGAATGGCGTCCAGGCGTTTGACCCAGGCCGAGTCGAGCTGCACGTGCGCGACCTTTGGCCACGCCGCGAAGGTCTCTGCCAGACGTTCGAGCGACTCGGGTTGCGAAACCGTAGGGGTGACGACAAAAGCGTCCGGGAGCGGGTTCTTTGGCAGGCTGCCGATGATTTCGGCCATCCCCTCGGACTCCTGCAGGCGCTGCAGAGCCTCGGCGCGGGGGACGAACTGCCAGCTGCCGGCGTCGGCGTCGTGCAAGCGCTGGTCAATCTCGGTGCGCTCTTTCTGGCCGGCGTCGACGTTCAGAAAGATGCTGATTTGCTGCACCCCAGGCGTGTCGCCGGTGAGTTTGCGCAGGTTTTCGATCGCCAGCCAGCCGGCGGTCGGCAGTGTCAGCGCGACGCCAATCACCAACAGCGACAGCAGGCTGTTCAAGGGCGTTGCTGCGAGGTGGCGCAGCGCTTCGCGCAAGGCCCGCAGATGATCGCCGAGCCAGGCGCTCATGGTGTGCAAGCTTTGGCTGATTGAGCGGCCAGCGCGGCGCTCGGCGATTCACTCATTTCGCCTTTGTCGAGGCGCAGAATCCTCGGCTCCAGTGTGGCCAGCGCCAGCGGGTCGTGGGTGGCGATGAGAACCGTTACGCCGACTTGCTGAAAAGCCCGGAAGATCCCGAGGATCTCGCTTGCCGACGCGGCGTCGAGGTTGGCGGTGGGTTCGTCCGCCAGGATGATCGCCGGGCGATTGACTACCGCCCGGGCAATCGCCAGGCGTTGCTGCTCGCCGCCGGAGAGCGCGATCGGATAGGCTTTTTCGCGATTCGGCAGGCCGACCTTGGCCAGCGCCGCCTGTGCCCGACGTGGCGCGTCCTTGGCCGGGTGGCCGACGATCGACAGCGGCAACAAGACGTTGTCGAGGACGCTGCGGTCGAACAGCAGCTTGCGATCCTGAAAGATCAGCCCGAGCTTGCGGCGCAGGTAGGGAATGGCGTTGCGGCGAAGCGCCGCCAGGTTCTGGCCGTTGATGACGATGCTGCCGGTCGTCGGGCGCTCGATTGCCGCCAGCAGTTTGAACAGCGTCGATTTGCCGGCGCCCGAGTGACCGGTGAGGAAAACCATTTCCCCGGCGGTAATCTCGAAGCTCACGTTCTTTAGCGCTTCGTGACCGCCGGGGTAGCGCTTGGTGACGGCGTTGGCAGTAATCACTCGAACAGCGCGTCTACAAAATCACGGGCATGGAAAGGACGCAGATCGTCGATGCCTTCGCCGACGCCGATGAAGCGCACCGGCTTCGGGCATTGGCGCGCGATCGCCGCGACGACGCCACCTTTGGCGCTGCCGTCGAGCTTGGTCAGCACCAGGCCGCTGACGTGGATCGCCTTGTCGAAGGCGATCACCTGTTGCAGCGTATTCTGGCCAAAGGTCGCGTCGAGAACGAGCAACGTTTCGTGCGGCCCGGACGGATCGGCCTTCTGGATGACGCGCCGGACCTTGGCGATTTCGTCCATCAGATGCAACTGCGTTGGCAGGCGACCGGCGGTGTCGGCGAGGACAACGTCGATGCCGCGCGCCCTGGCGGCGGCGATGGCGTCGAAAATGACCGCCGCCGAATCGCCGGATTGCTGCGAAATAACCGTCACATTGTTGCGTTCGCCCCAGGCCTGCAGTTGCTCGCGTGCCGCCGCCCGGAAGGTGTCGCCAGCGGCCAGCAGGACCGACAGCCCCTGCGCCTGGAAATGCTTGGCCAGCTTGCCGATCGAGGTCGTCTTGCCGGCGCCGTTGACACCGGCAATCATGATGATGAAGGGTCGGTGCGTCGTCAGATCGAGCGCTTCTTCGAGCGGCTGCAGAAGCTCGAGCATGATTTCCGAGAGAGCTCCCTGAATCGCCTCCGGGCTGCCGAGCCTGTCGCGTTTGGCGCGCATCTTCAGCTGATAGAGCAGGTGCTGCGTGGCGTCCAGGCCGACGTCGCTGCTCAGTAGCAGCGCTTCGAGTTCTTCGAGCAGTTGCTCGTCTACCTTGCCACGCGCGAACAGCGATTTCAGCTTGCCGCCAAACTGCGCGCGGGTGCGGGCGAGACCGGTCTGCAGCCGCTGCCGCCACGAAGTCGCGGCCGCGGTCGCGGTGGCGGTGGCGGTTTCGGCGACTGCCGGAGGCCTTGTTTCGGTGCGAATTTCTGCGGGTTTCTTGGAAAAACCAAACATGGTGCGTTCGTATCTCAAAGGCGCTCGGGGGCTTTGGCGGTGTTAAGATGCCGGCGCAAATCCCCGACATCCCGAAATTCTATCAGAAGCGATTCATGCCCATGCGTCAGGCGAGACTGTTTCCGCTGTTGCTGGCTCTGCTGGCGCCGCTGAGCGGCCTCGCCGAGACCTTCGAGCGGCGGCTGGCGAACGGTCTGCGGATCATCGTCAAGGAGGATCACCGGGCGCCGACGGTGGCGCACATGGTCTGGTACGGTGCCGGCAGCATGGACGAAACGAACGGCCGGACCGGCGTCGCGCATGTCCTTGAGCACATGATGTTCAAGGGCACGCCGACTGCCGGCGCCGGCGAGTTCAGCCGCCGCGTCGCCGCCGCCGGCGGTCGCGACAACGCTTTCACCAGCCGCGATTACACCGCCTATTTTCAGCAGGTGCCGAAGCAGCAGCTGTCCGAAATGATGCAGCTGGAAGCCGATCGCATGCGTCATCTGACGCTCGACGCCAGCGAGTTCGTGCAAGAGCTCAAGGTGGTCATGGAAGAACGGCGCTTGCGCACCGACGACCGGCCGCAGTCGCTGTTGTTCGAACAGCTGACCGCCGTCGCTTTCCAGACGCACCCCTACCGGGTGCCGATCATCGGCTGGATGAACGATCTCGAGAATCTCACGCCGGCCGATGCGCGCGAATGGTACGACCGCTGGTACGCGCCCAACAATGCTTATGTGGTGGTGGTCGGTGACGTCGATCACCAGGCGGTATTTCAGCTTGCCGAACAGCACTACAGCGTCGTCGAAGCGCGTCAGTTGCCGGTCAGGAAACCGCAGGACGAGCCGCCGCAGGCCGGCATCCGTCGGCTGCGCGTCAAGGCGCCGGCCGAACTGCCGGTGTTGATGATGGCCTACAAGGCGCCGGTGATCCGCGACGTCGAGCACGACGTCGACCCCTACGCGCTGGAAATGCTGGCAGCGGTTCTCGCCGGCCACGACGCGGCGCGGTTTTCGAAGCACCTGGTGCGCCAGCAGCGCCTGGCGGTCGAGGCAACGGCCAGCTACGATTCGACGGCGCGTGGTCCAGGCATCTTCTATCTGTACGGATCACCCAGCGCGGGCAAGACGGCGGCCGAACTCGAGGCCGGGCTGCGCGCCGAAGTCGCCGACGTGCAGCAGCACGGTGTCGCCGCGGACGAACTGACACGAGCCAAGGCGCAGCTGATCGCCGGTGAGATCTACAAGCTCGATTCGATGTTTGCGCAAGCGATGGAGATTGGCCAGTTGGAGTCCGTCGGAATTCCGTATGCGCTGAACCGGCGAATTCTCGACAAGTTGCAGGCGGTGACTGCCGAGCAGATTCAGGCGGTGGCCGTAACGTACTTTCGCGACCAGCAACTGACGGTCGCCGAGCTTGAACCGCAAGCTTTGCCGCAGGCGCCGCCGCAGCGTTCGCCGTCGGCCGCCCGGCACTGATCCGAGGCCACCGATGAAGCCCTGCAAACTGCTGCTGTTGGTGATCGCCTTGGCCGTTCGGTTGGCGCACGCTGGCCCGCAGATCGAGCACTGGCAGACGACGTCGGCGGCACGCGTGTTCTTTGTCGAGAACCATGCGCTGCCGATGCTCGACATCGAGGTCGATTTCGTTGCCGGTACGGCGCATGAGGGCGAGGGGCGGGCGGGCGTCGCGGCCTTGACGCGAGAACTCATCGAGCTCGGCGTTGCCGGCATGGACGAAACGCAAATCGCCAGCCGCCTGGCGGATGTCGGCGCCAGGCTGTCGGGCGGCGTCGATAGGGATCGCGCTTCGCTGTTGCTGCGGACGCTGTCGATGGCCGACAAGCGCGGGCCGGCGCTCGCGGTGCTGCGCGCCATCGTGTCTACGCCGCAGTTTCCGGTGGTGGTTTTCGATCGCGAGAAAGCGCGTTCGTTGGCGGCGCTCAAGGAAGCACTGACGCGCCCCGAGACGCTCGCCAGTCGAGCCTTGTGGTCGGCGATGTATCGCTCGCACCCCTATGGTCAGCAGGCGACGCCGGAGTCCTTGACGGCGTTGCAGCGCGCCGACGTGCTGGCCTTCCACGCCGCGAACTACAGCGCGGCAAGGGCCACCCTGGCGATCGTCGGCGATCTGTCGCGTGCGCAGGCCGAAGCGCTGGCCGAGGAATTGACCGCCGCGCTGCCGTCCGCACCGGCCGTGAGCGAGATTGTCGTACCCGCCTTGCCGGCCGCCAGCGAACAGCGGCTAGCGCATCCCGCCTTGCAGGCACACCTGCTGATCGGCTTGCCGGCGCTCAAGCGCGGCGATCCCGATTTCTTCCCCTTGCTCGTCGGCAACTACTCGCTTGGTGGCGGCGGTTTTGTTTCACGCCTGATGAAAGAGGTCCGCGAGCAGCGCGGGCTGGCGTACAGCGTGCACAGCGCTTTTTTGCCGCTGGCGCAGTTGGGGCCTTTCCAGATTGGTCTGCAGACCAGGAAGGCGCAGGTCGACGAGGCGCTGCAGCTGACCCGTGCGGTGCTCAGCGGCTTCCTCGAGCAAGGCTCCGGCGACGCCGAGTTGCGCGCTGCAAAAGAGAATCTGATCGGCAGCTTTCCGCTACGGCTGGACAGCAATCGGAAGATCCTCGATAACGTCGCGCTGATTGGCTTCTACCAATTGCCACTCGATTACCTCGATCACTACCCAGAGAACATCGCCCGAGTGACCGTCGCCGAGGTCAAGGCGGCGTTCCAGCGGCACGTGCGCCTCGAGCACCTGGCGACGGTGATCGTCGGCGGGGAGTAGGATCCTGAACGCGGTACGGATCATTGGCGGCGAATGGCGACGGCGCGTCTTGCGCTTCCCCGATTCACCAGGCCTGCGGCCGACCCCCGACCGGGTACGCGAGACCTTGTTCAACTGGCTGGGCGGCGACTTGTCGGGCAGGTCGTGCCTGGATCTGTTCGCCGGCAGCGGCGCGCTGGGTTTCGAGGCGGCGTCGCGTGGCGCGGCGAGAGTGCTGTTGGTCGATAGCTCGCCGCAGGTCGTCGCGGCGCTGGCGGCCAACGCGCGGACGCTGGACGTCGACAAGCGCCTGGAGATTGTTCGCTCGGATGCGGTAAGATTCGCCACTTCCGTGGGCGAGCGATTCGACGTGCTGTTTCTCGATCCGCCTTTCAAGCAGGGCTGGATCGAGCGACTGGTGCCGCTCTTGCCGTCACTTCTGGCGGCGGACGCCGTGCTCTACGTCGAGGCCGAGCGGCTGCTGGCAGGCTGCGGGCAGTGGCAGACGGTACGCCAGGGGAGGGCAGGCCAGGTTTTTTATCACTTGATGCAGCGAGGCGGAGCCGATGGCGCTGAATAGGCGAATGGCAATCTATGCAGGTACCTTCGATCCGATCACCCGTGGCCATGAGGATCTCGTTCGTCGTGCGAGTTGCCTTTTCGACCATGTGATCGTCGGCATTGCCGAGAGTCAGCCGAAACGGCCGTTCTTCTCGCTGGCCGAGAGGATCGAGATGGCTCGGGAGATTCTGCAGCCGTACCCGAATGCGGAGGTTTGTGGCTTCAACGGTCTGCTGATGGATTTCCTGCACAGCAAGGGTGCCAAGGTGATCATCCGAGGCCTGCGCGCCGTCTCTGACTTCGACTATGAATTCCAGATGGCAGGAATGAACAGAAACCTGTTTCCCGAGGTCGAAACGGTGTTCCTGACTCCGGGCGAGCAATACATATTCATCTCGGCGACGATGGTCCGGGAAATCGCCAAGCTCGGTGGCGATGTCAGCAAGTTCGTGCGGCCGGCGATCCGCGAGCGCCTGGCCCAACGCGTAAGCGAAATTTCATTGATCTGAAGGAACAGCCAGCATGTCTTTGACTATCACCGACGAATGCATCAACTGCGACGTGTGCGAGCCCGAGTGCCCGAACGAAGCAATTACCCAGGGTGTGGAAATCTACGAGATCGACCCCAACAAGTGCACCGAATGCGTCGGCCACTACGACACGCCGCAGTGCGTCGAGGTGTGTCCGGTCGATTGCATCCCCAAGGATCCTGCGAATCAGGAGAACGAAGACCAGTTGTGGGTCAAGTATGAGAAGTTGACGGGCAATCCACGCTCTTCCTGAACGTCCAGAAGCGGTCCGCAGGTCTGCCGACCAGCCGTCCCCCGTCGGGACGGCTTTTTTTTCGCGTGGCGGGCGGCCTACTCGATCGCGGCGAGAGTCGTTTCGCCGGCCAGCTGCAGCTGCGCCTGCAGGTTTTTGCTTGACGCCTTGAAGCGGCCAAGGAGCGCGCCGGCGAGTGGCATCGCTCGGGGTAGCGAAATGGCCAGTGGATCGACCTGCCGGCCCTTTACCCGGAACTCGTAATGCAGATGTGGGCCCGTCGCCAGGCCGCTTTGACCGACGTAGCCGATGGTCTCGCCCTGGCTGACACGCACGCCCTTGCGAATTCCCTTGGCAAAGTTTTTCAGGTGGCCATAGGCCGTCGAATAACTGCCCTGGTGTTCGAGGACCAGCAGATTGCCGTAGCCGCGCTGGCGTTCGGCAGTGGCCACGACGCCGTCGGCAACGGCGACAATGCCGGCGCCCATCGGCGCGCCGTAGTCCACCCCTTTATGGGCTCGCCAGGAGCGCAGAATCGGGTGAAAGCGGGCGCCGGAAAAGCCCGAGGTGACGCGCGAAAACTCGATCGGCGAGCGCAGGAAAGTCTTGCGAAGGCTGCTGCCATCGGCCGCGTAGTAAGCGCCCTCTCCTTCTTCTCCTTGAAACCAGTAGGCTTGCAGGACACGCTGGTCGTTGACCAGGCGCGCGGCCAGGAGGCGACCGCTACGGATGCTCTGGCCGCGGTCGCTAAAGGTCTCGTAAACCAGAGAAAAGCGATCGCCTTTGCGCAGGTCGCGATGGAAATCGACCTCGCTGCTGAAAATTGCGACCATTTGCAGGGCGATGGCGTCGGGGATGTCGGCTTCGTCGGTGGCGGCGAACAGGGAATGGCGGATTTCACCAGCCTTGATTACCACCCGGGTTGACAGTTGCAGCGCTTGCTCATGCGCTTCGAAGCCGTCGCCGCGGCGTTCAACGACCAACATGGCGTCCTTGCCCGGCAATTCGGCGTAGAGCGCGTGCAGCTTGCCTTTTTCGCCAGACTTCGCGCCAAGGGTATCGCCGGGGCGCAAGTGCCGCGCCATTTCCTGCGTCTGGCGGTTGCTGCCGATGAATTGCAGCGCCTCGCGATCATTGATGCCGAGGCGGGTCAGTAAACTGGCGACGGTGTCGCCGCGTCGAACGCGTTCTTCATGCAGAAAGCTGGCGTCGCCCTTTTCGAGCAGCGTCACGGTCGGCGTCGGCAGCTTTTCGAGGACGGTGGTCAGCTTCACGCGAGCTTCGTCGGGCGTTGGCGCAATGGCAAATGCGGCGACCATGCCGAGCAGCGAGACGCTGCCGATGGTGGCTACCGCCCATGGGTGACGACGCAGTCGGTCGATCGAGAGGTGTGAATGCGATAGAATCCGGCTCTCCTTTAGATGCCTAGACTGCTGGCAAAGCGCCAAAGTCTAGCAAGAAACCCTCCTCACGAGAAGCTCTCTGGGCACCAACAATAGAGGTTTGCATGCGCGCTGTTGAACAAGACCTCAAGCAAATCAAACGCGGGTCGGAAGAATTGCTGCTCGAAAGCGAGCTGCTCGATAGGCTCAAGAGTGGTCGGCCGCTGCGGGTCAAGGCGGGCTTTGATCCGACGGCGCCCGACCTCCATCTTGGCCACACGGTGCTGATCAACAAGCTCAGGCACTTCCAGGATCTGGGTCATCACGTGCTGTTTCTGATCGGCGACTTCACCGGCATGATTGGTGACCCGACCGGCAAAAACGTCACCCGACCACCGCTGTCGCGGGCACAAATTCTGGACAACGCCAGGACCTATCAGGAGCAGGTGTTCAAGATTCTCGACCCCGAGAGGACCGAGGTCTGCTTCAACTCAAGCTGGTTCGAGCCCCTTGGCGCTTCGGGAATGATTCGCCTGGCGGCGCTGCACACGGTCGCGCGGATGCTCGAACGCGACGATTTCGCCAAGCGCTATCGCAGCGGGCAACCGATAGCCATCCACGAATTTCTTTATCCGCTTTGCCAGGGCTACGACTCGGTGGCGATGAACGCGGATATCGAGCTTGGCGGTACCGATCAGAAGTTCAACCTGTTGGTCGGGAGGGAGATCCAGAAGCACTACGGACAGGCGCCGCAATGTATCTTGACCATGCCCTTGCTGGAAGGCCTGGACGGCGTCAACAAGATGTCCAAATCCCTGGGCAACTATATTGGAATCAACGAGCCCGCCGGCGAGATGTTCGGCAAGCTGATGTCGATTTCCGACGGGCTGATGTGGCGCTACTTCGAGCTGCTATCGTTCCGTACGGTCGAAGCAATCGGCGATTTGCGGCGCGACGTCGTGGCTGGCGCCAACCCGCGTCATACCAAGGTTCTGTTGGCGCAGGAGATCGTCGAGCGTTTTCACGGCCGGCCTGCCGCTGTCCAGGCGCTGGCGGACTTTGACGCCCGCTTTCGCCAGGGAGCTGTCCCCGACGATATCCCGGAGGTCGATTTGTCTGCCGCCGGGCAGTCCTTGAGCATCGCCCAGGTGCTCAAGCACGCCGGCCTCACGGCCAGCACCTCCGAAGCGCTGCGGATGATCGACCAGGGTGGCGTCAAGATCGACGGCGCCCGGGTCGACGACCGGCAGCTTGTCCTTCCGGATCAGGGTACTTTCGTTCTACAGGTCGGCAAGCGCAAGTTTGCGCGCGTGCGCATTGTCTGAGCAGCGGCGCAAGCGTGCGCAGGCAGCGCCGCTGGCCCGCTATCTCTGAATTATTCCGAAAGATCCTTGACGCTCGCCAGTGGCCCTGTATAATTCGCACCTTCGCTGCTGATTGATATATAAAAACTTAATAAAATCAGTTTGTTATGTTATATCTGCAGTTAAAAATCACGGCCCTCCGGGTCGGCGCTGGCGGTGCAAAGCGGTTCTGCCGAGTCTCTACAAAGAAGCATTGACGCGATCTGAAACGTCTGTATAATGCGCCACTTCGCTGCTGATTGACGAAATAAATCTGCGTAAAAACAGCTTGTTACGTTCTTTCGGTGAAGTTTAAGCGTGGTTTTTGAAGCGCGTGAGTGGAGCAGGGCGGTCTGGGAAGTTTCTGAAAAGAAACATTGATTAAACCGGAAACGTCTGTATAATGCGCCCCTCTCGCTGCTTCGGCAGTAAGGAAACACGGCGGAACGGCCCCTTGGTCGCTCTGCCAGCTCTTTAAAAATGAGACAACCGATAGGTGTGGGTTCTCGGTCTGGGATGGTCTGCGCAAGTGGGCTGTTGTAAAAGATGGAGTAACTCGCACGGAAGTAATGATGCTGACCTGGGGAGATCTGGGTTGGTATTGAGAACGTCGAGCGAGGGTTTTAGGATTTAAACTGAAGAGTTTGATCCTGGCTCAGATTAAACGCTGGCGGCATGCCTTACACATGCAAGTCGAACGGCAGCACGGGGGCAACCCTGGTGGCGAGTGGCGAACGGGTGAGTAATACATCGGAACGTGCCCTGGAATGGGGGATAACGCAGCGAAAGCTACGCTAATACCGCATATTCTGTGAGCAGGAAAGCAGTGGATCGCAAGACCTTGCGTTCTAGGAGCGGCCGATGTCGGATTAGCTAGTTGGTGGGGTAAAGGCCTACCAAGGCGACGATCCGTAGCGGGTCTGAGAGGATGATCCGCCACACTGGGACTGAGACACGGCCCAGACTCCTACGGGAGGCAGCAGTGGGGAATTTTGGACAATGGGCGGAAGCCTGATCCAGCCATGCCGCGTGAGTGAAGAAGGCCTTCGGGTTGTAAAGCTCTTTCGGCGGGGAAGAAATTGCTTGGGTTAATACCCTGAGTAGATGACGGTACCCGAATAAGAAGCACCGGCTAACTACGTGCCAGCAGCCGCGGTAATACGTAGGGTGCGAGCGTTAATCGGAATTACTGGGCGTAAAGCGTGCGCAGGCGGTTTTGTAAGTCAGATGTGAAATCCTCGGGCTCAACCTGGGAACTGCATTTGAGACTGCAAGACTGGAGTTTGGCAGAGGGGGGTGGAATTCCACGTGTAGCAGTGAAATGCGTAGAGATGTGGAGGAACACCGATGGCGAAGGCAGCCCCCTGGGCCAATACTGACGCTCATGCACGAAAGCGTGGGGAGCAAACAGGATTAGATACCCTGGTAGTCCACGCCCTAAACGATGTCAACTAGGTGTTGGGAGGGTTAAACCTTTTAGTGCCGTAGCTAACGCGTGAAGTTGACCGCCTGGGGAGTACGGCCGCAAGGCTAAAACTCAAAGGAATTGACGGGGACCCGCACAAGCGGTGGATGATGTGGATTAATTCGATGCAACGCGAAAAACCTTACCTACCCTTGACATGTCAGGAATCCCGGAGAGATTTGGGAGTGCTCGAAAGAGAGCCTGAACACAGGTGCTGCATGGCTGTCGTCAGCTCGTGTCGTGAGATGTTGGGTTAAGTCCCGCAACGAGCGCAACCCTTGTCATTAATTGCCATCATTTAGTTGGGCACTTTAATGAGACTGCCGGTGACAAACCGGAGGAAGGTGGGGATGACGTCAAGTCCTCATGGCCCTTATGGGTAGGGCTTCACACGTCATACAATGGTCGGTTCAGAGGGTTGCCAACCCGCGAGGGGGAGCCAATCTCAGAAAGCCGATCGTAGTCCGGATCGCAGTCTGCAACTCGACTGCGTGAAGTCGGAATCGCTAGTAATCGCGGATCAGCATGCCGCGGTGAATACGTTCCCGGGTCTTGTACACACCGCCCGTCACACCATGGGAGCGGGTTCTGCCAGAAGTAGTTAGCTTAACCGCAAGGAGGGCGATTACCACGGCAGGGTTCGTGACTGGGGTGAAGTCGTAACAAGGTAGCCGTAGGGGAACCTGCGGCTGGATCACCTCCTTTCTAGAGAAAAACTGGAACGAGAGCTCACAACCTATCGGTTGTCACAAGCGGCACAAGCGGAGGGGTCTGTAGCTCAGTCGGTTAGAGCATCGTCTTGATAAGGCGAGGGTCGTTGGTTCGATTCCAACCAGACCCACCAGCGTATCGGCGTCAGTATGAGCGGAAGACTCCTGTGTGCGTAGGCAACGATCGAATGCTCTCTGGCGCGAGTTGGAGGGCATTCGGACCCGTCTTTGCGGGGGATTAGCTCAGCTGGGAGAGCACCTGCTTTGCAAGCAGGGGGTCGTCGGTTCGATCCCGTCATCCTCCACCACCCGCGACTTGTGAGATGTCAGGCCTGAAGAGTTGTAGACTCTTCAGGCCTGACCCCTTACGGGGCCAGTGCTCTTTAACAAAATGGAAGAAGGTTGTATCACCGGTTAAACGCAGTCGTCATGATGCGTGGAGAGGCTGGTGATACGGTTGTGATTGCATCGATCCCCTGTAAGAGGGGGAGCACAATGAGTTGCCTGTAGCTTGGGGTCTCGGAAGAGAGCTCAAGGTTATAGGATCAAGCGAATAAGTGCATGTGGTGGATGCCTTGGCGATTACAGGCGATGAAGGACGTACAAGCCTGCGAAAAGCTCTGGGGAGCTGGCAATGAAGCTTTGATCCAGAGATATCCGAATGGGGAAACCCACTCCGCGAGGAGTATCCCACGCTGAATACATAGGCGTGAGGAAGCGAACCCGGCGAACTGAAACATCTAAGTAGCCGGAGGAAAAGAAATCAACCGAGATTCCCAAAGTAGTGGCGAGCGAACTGGGAACAGCCTGCAAGTGATATCGATTGGGTTAGTGGAAGCATCTGGAAAGTTGCGCCGTAGTGGGTGAAAGCCCCGTACGCGAAAACCTGATCGTGGTACTAAGTTTGCGACAAGTAGGGCGGGGCACGAGAAATCCTGTCTGAATATGGGGGGACCATCCTCCAAGGCTAAATACTCGTAATCGACCGATAGCGTACCAGTACCGTGAGGGAAAGGCGAAAAGAACCCCGGGAGGGGAGTGAAATAGATCCTGAAACCGCATGCATACAAACAGTGGGAGCCCCTTCGTGGGGTGACTGCGTACCTTTTGTATAATGGGTCAGCGACTTACGTTCAGTAGCGAGCTTAACCGCATAGGGGAGGCGTAGGGAAACCGAGTCCGAATAGGGCGCTAGTTGCTGGGCGTAGACCCGAAACCAAGTGATCTATCCATGGCCAGGATGAAGGTGCGGTAACACGCACTGGAGGTCCGAACCCACTAATGTTGAAAAATTAGGGGATGAGCTGTGGATAGGGGTGAAAGGCTAAACAAACTTGGAAATAGCTGGTTCTCTCCGAAAACTATTTAGGTAGTGCCTCAAGTATCACCGACGGGGGTAAAGCACTGTTATGGCTAGGGGGTCATCGCGACTTACCAAACCATTGCAAACTAAGAATACCGTTGAGTGCGAGCTTGGGAGACAGACATCGGGTGCTAACGTCCGGTGTCAAGAGGGAAACAACCCAGACCGCCGATTAAGGTCCCCAAGACATAGTTAAGTGGGAAACGAGGTGGGAAGGCTTAGACAGCCAGGAGGTTGGCTTAGAAGCAGCCATCCTTTAAAGAAAGCGTAATAGCTCACTGGTCGAGTCGTCCTGCGCGGAAGATGTAACGGGGCTCAAACTATGCACCGAAATCGCGGATATGTGCGTTCCACTTTAGTTCATTCGAAGGAAGAGGTTGTTGGCGCGTTGCGCTGGCAGCTTGGCGCCCCATGTTGATTGTTGGGGTTGAGTGGATTAAAGGGAACGCACATATGGTAGGAGAGCGTTCTGTAAGCCGTTGAAGGTGTCTTGAGAAGGATGCTGGAGGTATCAGAAGTGCGAATGCTGACATGAGTAGCGATAAAGGGAGTGAAAAGCTCCCTCGCCGAAAGCCCAAGGTTTCCTGCGCAACGTTCATCGGCGCAGGGTGAGTCGGCCCCTAAGGCGAGGCTGAAAAGCGTAGTCGATGGGAAACAGGTCAATATTCCTGTACCTCTTTGTAATGCGATGGGGGGACGGAGAAGGTTAGGTCATCCGGGTGTTGGACGTCCCGGTTCAAGCGTGTAGGAAGGCTCTCTAGGCAAATCCGGAGGGTCAATTCTGAGGCGTGATAACGAGTGGTTTTATACCGCGAAGTGATTGATACCATGCTTCCAAGAAAAGCCTCTAAGCTTCAGTTACATAGAGACCGTACCGCAAACCGACACAGGTGGGCAGGATGAGAATTCTAAGGCGCTTGAGAGAACTCAGGAGAAGGAACTCGGCAAATTTGCACCGTAACTTCGGGATAAGGTGCGCCCTGACAGGTTGAAGCCCCTCGCGGGTGGAGGCTGAAAGGGTTGCAGTGAAATGGTGGCTGCGACTGTTTAATAAAAACATAGCACTCTGCAAACACGAAAGTGGACGTATAGGGTGTGACGCCTGCCCGGTGCCGGAAGGTTAAGTGATGGGGTGCAAGCTCTTGATCGAAGCCCCGGTAAACGGCGGCCGTAACTATAACGGTCCTAAGGTAGCGAAATTCCTTGTCGGGTAAGTTCCGACCTGCACGAATGGCGTAACGATGGCCACACTGTCTCCTCCTGAGACTCAGCGAAGTTGAAATGGTTGTGAAGATGCAATCTCCCCGCGGTTAGACGGAAAGACCCCATGAACCTTTACTGTAGCTTTGCATTGGACTTTGAACCGATTTGTGTAGGATAGGTGGGAGGCTGTGAAACTGGGACGCTAGTTCTGGTGGAGCCAACCTTGAAATACCACCCTGGTTTGTTTGAGGTTCTAACCATGGCCCGTGAATCCGGGTCTGGGACCGTGCATGGTAGGCAGTTTGACTGGGGCGGTCTCCTCCTAAAGTGTAACGGAGGAGTACGAAGGTACGCTAGGTACGGTCGGACATCGTGCTGATAGTGCAATGGCATAAGCGTGCTTGACTGCGAGACACACACGTCGAGCAGGTACGAAAGTAGGTCATAGTGATCCGGTGGTTCTGTATGGAAGGGCCATCGCTCAACGGATAAAAGGTACTCTGGGGATAACAGGCTAATACCGCCCAAGAGTTCATATCGACGGCGGTGTTTGGCACCTCGATGTCGGCTCATCACATCCTGGGGCTGTAGTCGGTCCCAAGGGTATGGCTGTTCGCCATTTAAAGTGGTACGTGAGCTGGGTTTAAAACGTCGTGAGACAGTTTGGTCCCTATCTGCCGTGGGCGCTGGAAATTTGAAGGGGGCTGCTCCTAGTACGAGAGGACCGGAGTGGACGAACCTCTGGTGTACCGGTTATGACGCCAGTCGTATTGCCGGGTAGCTAAGTTCGGAAGAGATAAACGCTGAAAGCATCTAAGCGTGAAACTCGCCTTAAGATAAGATTTCCCTGGGGACTTGATCCCCCTGAAGGGTCGTGGTAGACCACCACGTTGATAGGCTGGGTGTGGAAGCGCAGCAATGCGTTAAGCTAACCAGTACTAATTGCCCGTGAGGCTTGATCCTATAACCTTGAGCAGCAACTCGTAACGAAACAATCACAACACCTTCTTCCCATTTTGCGCACCTCGCCAGCAGGCGGCGTGCGAAACCGTTATGCTTGGCGGCCATAGCCCTTTGGACCCACCCCTTCCCATCCCGAACAGGACCGTGAAACGAAGGCACGCCGATGATAGTGCATACTACATGTGTGAAAGTAGGTCACCGCCAGGCCCCCCTAAAACAAAGCCCTCCCCGCATCCGCGGCGAGGGCTTTGTCCGTCTACTCGACGTGTGCACCACGCACGGCGAACAGCGCTTAATCTCGGATGACCGCGCGAGCAGGAAAGGGCAGTTCACCGGCTGCCAGCAAGCACGCCGCCTTTCGCTTTCCGGTGATGCTTAACCCCGTCGCGGCTTGTCTCGATCATCAGGAAAGCTGGACGACCTCGGCGATTCGCCAGGTGCCGCCGCCGGCACCGGTATCAGGCTAACGGTCATTGCGTGAGGCGGCTCGCGCCACCCCGGATGATGAAAGAAAATACGAGTGGGTGGAAACGGCAGAGGTCGAGCAATGAGATGGTGGTTGGACCCCGATGCCTAACGTGACCCGCTGAACCGACTCGTACCCCGGATTGCCTCGTAGAGAGCGCACGGTAAAAAGGCCGCAGGGGCAACCCTGCAGGTTGTTTCGGTCAAGCGCCGTTCCCACCCGTTCGTGACTTTACGGGAAAGGAGTAACGGATGGAACTGGCGAAACTGTACAAGCGTGTCGTCGGGCTGGACGTTCATCAGGCGAAGATCACGGCCTGTGCGATCACGGAAGATGAGGCCGGCCAGACGAGTGTCGAGTTGGCCGAGTTTGGTGGTTTCAAGCGTGACCGCCAGGCGATGGCGCAATGGGTGGCCGCTCACGGCGCCGAGATGGTCGTCATGGAGAGCACCGGCATCTACTGGAAGAGTCCGCATGCGGCGCTGGAACAGGTCGGCATCGTCGCGACGGTCGTCAATGCGCGGCACGTGAAGACCGTACCTGGCCGCAAGACGGACTGGGCGGATGCGCAGTGGCTGGCGATGCTGGCGCGAGCCGGCATGCTACGCGCGTCCTTTGTGCCGCCGGCACAGTTTCGGGCTTTGCGCCACGTCGGGCGACAACGCCAGCAGCTGGTCGGCATCCTTTCGAGCGAGAAGAACCGCGTGCACAAGATCCTCTCCGACGGCGGCATTCGTTTGTCGGTGGTGGTGAGCGACATCCACGGCGTCGCCGGGCGGGCGATGGTCAAGGCGCTGATCGCCGAGCACTCTCCCGCCGAGGTGTTGATGCTCGCCGGCAACCGTCTCAAGGCCGACCGTACGGAACTGCTCGACGCGCTCGACGGCGAACTCACCGCCGACCACCGCTTCGTGCTGCATGAATTGATCGCGCACGTCGAGGAGCTCGAACGCCGTATCGATCGTTTCGACCAGTATCTGCTCGATCAACTGACACCCTACCGAAGCACGCTGGCATTGATGCAGACCATCCCCGGCATCGACGCCGTCGGTGCCGCCTTGCTGCTGGTCGAGATCGGTAATGACATGAGCGCCTTCGGCTCGGTTGATCGACTGGCCTCATGGGTGGGCATTTGTCCTGGCAACAACGAGTCCGCCGGCAAGCGAAAGACCGGACGGATACGAAAAGGTAACCCCTGGGTCCGACGCCTGCTTTGCCAGTTCGCGCACGCGGCCAGTCGGACGCGATGTGCTTTCAAGTCCAAGTTCGAGGCGCTTCGCTTGCGACGAGGGCATAAGCGCGCCATCGTCGCCATCGCCCACAAGATTCTCAAAACGGTCTTCCTGTTGATCAGCCGACAGACGCACTACCGGGACTCGGCAACCGACTTCGAAGCCCTATCTGTTGCACGCAACGCCCCTCGCTGGTTGAAGATGCTCAAGAAGCACGGTTTTATCCCCGCTGCCGCCTGAGCTACTCTTCCCGCCTGTTGCTCTCAATGGCATCAAGTGCCAGAGATTCGCTCGCCTTCAGGAGGGTGTTCTTTCACGGTAAGCGGTACGACCGACAAAACCGGGAAGGCCAGCGGCCTCGGGGGAACTCGCCAGGTAGCGCGCATAGGCGAGCTTCTCCCCGTAGTCATCGGGGTCGGCCTTGCGGATGTCTGCCAGGGTCATTTCCATGCAATTCTTCTTGCACGTCAGCTGTTCGGCGAAGATCACGCGAGTGCGGAAGAAGCTGCCCCATTTGAACTCGGCGAAGATGGCGTTGTTGGGGTCCTTGACGTAGCCGTAGTCCTCGCGAACGAGCCAGGACAGGCTGCGGTAGATGTCGTTGTCGAGATCTTTCACGTGCTGCTTCAGGGTATCCGGATTCGATGGGCCGGCACCCATGGCGTCGAATGGGTAGACCCAGGCATTCGCGGCCATCGCCTTCCAGAAGTGTTTGCCCTCGATCGAATTCCAGTTGCGTGCCACCTGCACCGGGATCGCCATATCGCCCTTGGCCAGCCACAGCGAAATGCTCAGATGGTGGTGGTCGATCAGGTAGTAACGACCGTTGTTGCCGATGATCACGGGCACGGCGCGCGGCAGCAGATAGTCCTCGAGGGCGCTGTCGCTCTTGGCCTTGATCTTGGCAACCTTGGCATTTACCTCGTCCATGCCGACAGCGTTCTGGGTGGGCATCAGTTCGCCTATTTTCAGGCGTCCCAAGCTGCCCTGTGGACTATGTGCGTCTATTTTTGGGAGAAAAGCGCAGACATCTTCATCTTTCTTGGCCATTTGGTGGTCCTCCTTTGGTGGCAGATTCCTTCGGCTGCGTTCATGCCCGGGCACCGGACGTCGCAATTTTTGCTGGGCCCGGGCAAGCGCGCAGACGATAGTACGCAGATCGCGATCGAAAAATAATCCCGAGCGCGGCGTGGAAATAGCCAGCCGAACGCCCGGCGGCGTGTCGGCCGTCCCCTGGGTGAAATAGAGCGACTGGCGAGGAAGACGAGCAAAGCCGTACGCTTGCGGCGAGAGAAGATTCTTGCCGTTGACGGGGGGCGGCGAAAGGGTGATCCTGCAGTGGCGATCGGACGCCGTGAAAATCATCTCGCAACGTCAATCATCTGGCACGAGCCGTCATCCTTCCGGGAACAGTGCAGCGGCTCTCGTGATCGCGAACGTGCCTGGAGCAGTCGTAGCGAGGAGGTGCCGTGTCCACCGAACCACACCATGCGTCACTCGGCTTTACCACGCAGGATTTGCCGGCAGGGCTGCATATCTGCCAGATCTTCAGCACAGACGAGGACCGTCTCGACGCCGTCCTGAAGTTCTTGCGCAGCGGTCTGGAAGCCGGTGAGCGCGTGGCCTGCTTTACCGACAAGCTGGACGATGCGCGCTTGGCCAGCTACCTTGCCGAGAATTGCCTGTCTCTTGACGAGCAGACGAACAGTGGCGCTTTTTCGAAGACCAGCGCCGGCGAGGTCTACTTCGCCGACGGTCGCTTTGACCCCGATCGCTTGCTTGGCTTGTTGCAGCAGTTCCACCAGGGCTCGGTCGCCGACGGATTTCCGGCGGCTCGGGTCATCGGCGAAATGATGGCCGACGTCCTGCGCCTGGCCGGTGTCGACCGCCTTCTCGAGTATGAAGCACGCGTCAGCGTGCTGCTTCGTGAGCATCCGATCACCGCCGTATGCCAATACGACGCCAATGCCTTTGATGGTGCGACGATCATGCAGGTGCTCAAGGTTCATCCGCTGATGGTGATCCGCGACGCCGTCGTGCACAACCCCTTCTACGTCCAACCCGAGGACGTCCTGGGAACTCGCTGCTGACCTTCGGGGAGGCCGGATGTCTGAAGCCGTCTTGCCGAATGTGCGCGTGCTTGGACAGCTTCTGCTCATGCAGAGTGTTGTCACTTCATTGCCCGATGAGTCCATCCTTCCCTTCGTAACGCAGGGATTGGCCGATGTTCCCGGGGTCCCGCACGTGCAGTTCCGCGCCGAGCCCTCGGGTGACGAGGATGCCGCCCTGCGCTTCCGCCTGGCTTCGAGCGTCGGCGAGCATGGCGAGCTCGTTTTCAGCGTCAGTGACGCCATGGTCTTTGCGCCTTACGCTGACCATATCCGCAATTTCGCTTTCATGCTGGCGGTCATCCTGGCAGAGCGTAGCCAGCGCCGGACGATAGTCGCTCAGTATCGGCATCTTGAGCAGCGGGTCGCGCAGCGGACCGGCGAACTGGCGCGCGAACGCGACACGGCACAACGCTATCTGGACATTGCCGGCGTGATGCTCATGGCGCTCGACAAGCAGGGCCGGATCGTGATGGTCAACCGCAAGGGTGCCGAGCTTCTCGGCCAATCGGAAAGCAGCTTGATTGGCGTCGACTGGTTCGACAACTTCCTGCCGGCAAAAGAGAAAGCAGCAATCCGCAAGCTCTTCGACCTCCTGATGGCCGGCGATACGCGGCTGCTCGAGCGTCACGAGAATGTCATTGTCACCAGCACCGGCGCGCCGCGGGTGCTGGCCTGGAATAACAAGCTGTTGCGCGACGAAGCAGGCGCGGTGGTGGGGACGCTTTCTTCTGCTGAGGATGTGACCGAGCGTCGGCAGGCGGAAGAAAGGATCAGGGAGCTGGCGTTTTTTGATCAGCTTACCTCGCTGCCCAATCGAACGCTCCTGCTCGATCGTTTGAAACAGACGCTGGCCACGAGTGCGCGTAGTGCCAGGCATGGCGCGCTGCTGTTCATCGATCTGGATAACTTCAAGTCACTCAACGACACCCTGGGGCATGATACCGGCGATATTCTGCTGCAGCAGGTGGCGCGACGCCTGACGAGTTGCGTACGCGAAGAGGATACGGTCGGGCGCCTTGGCGGCGACGAGTTTGTCGTCATTCTGGCAGGCTTGAACGGCAGCGCCGAGGACGCGGCGGCTGATGCCGAGGTGGTCGCCCACAAGATTCTGTCGTCGCTCAACGACGTCTATCACTTGGGCAATGTCGCGCAACGCAGTACCGCAAGCGTTGGCGTGACCTTGTTTGATGGTGAGCAGGTCACCGCCGACGACTTGATGAAACAGGCCGATCTCGCCATGTATCGTTCCAAGGATTCCGGTCGCAATCTCGTTAGCTTCTTTGACCCCACCCTCGAGTCGGCGGTGAAGGAACGCGTCAAATTGGAGCAGGGTTTGCGGCGGGCTCTGGCGGAGAGGCAGTTCGTGCTTCACTATCAAGCGCAGGTCGCGGCCAACGGCCGGCTGTCCGGCGCCGAAGCCCTGTTGCGCTGGCAGAGTCCCCGGCGTGGCCTGGTCTTCCCCGGCGAGTTTATCGGACTCACCGAGGAAACCGGCTTGATCGTGCCGCTGGGCCTGTGGGTGTTCGAGGCCGCCTGCCGCCAACTCGCCGCGTGGGCGAACCAGCCGGCGATGGCCCAACTGACGATCGCCGTCAATGTCAGCGCCAGGCAGTTCCATGAAGTGGACATCGTCGATCGACTGCTGGCGATAATCGAACGGACGGGCGCCAGGCCCGAGCGACTGAAACTGGAACTGACCGAGAGTCTGCTGCTTGACGACGTCGCCGACACGGTAGGCAAAATGGCGGCTTTGAAGACCCGCGGTGTGGCTTTTTCGCTCGACGACTTCGGCACTGGCTACTCGTCGCTGTCCTACCTCAGGCGTTTGCCGCTCGACGAGCTGAAGATCGACCAGTCGTTCGTGCGTGACATCGTCGCCAATCCCGGCGACGCGGCAATTGCCAGAGCCATCGTCGCCCTCGGTCAGAGCCTGGGTCTCGGGATTATCGCCGAGGGCGTGGAGAGCGAAGAGCAACGAGAGTTTCTCGTCAGCATCGGTTGCTACGCGTACCAGGGTTACTTGCACAGCCACGCCTTGCCGGTCGATCGCTTCGAGCAGCTTGTCGGGCGCTCGCCTGGCGGCCGAAGCGCCTGATGGCGAGTTTCAAGCTCGTATCGCTGTGCCGGGGGTGTTACCGGGCGGCTCAGGCGCGCGCCAACAGACAGCGGAAGCTTGCGGCGATGGTGTAGCTGCCGTTGGGCCGACGGAAGCGTGTAAGTGCGCTGGCATGCGCCGCGTCGACCGCTGCCTGGCCGTGCTCTTCGATCGCCCGCGCGGCGACGCCCGACGACCCGAGCCCGCGCAGGGCCGTAGCGAGGTCGGCGTACTGCCAGGGCGAGTCAAGGTCGAATACTTCGCCGGCGTCGAGGCCCGCGTCGGTGGCGAAGGTCCGCAGCGCGGTTTCGTCCGACAGGGCAAAAGGACCCGGCGCAGCGGCCGGTGACGGAGGCAGTAGCGGCTTCAGCGCCGCCAGCAGCGAAGCGGCTTCCATGCCTTCTGGTTCTCCCCAGGTGACGATCACGACATCGCCGCCCGGCCTGGTGACGCGCCGTGCTTCGGCGAGTGCCACTCCGGGATTGCCGGCGAACTGAAAGGAATTGAAGCCAGTGACCAGGTCGAAGCTATCGTCGGCGAAGGGCAATCGCTCGAGGTCTCCCACGCGCAGGTCGCCGTCCGGCACCCGCGCCCGGGCGATCGCCAGCAGATTGTCAGCAGCGTCGAGCCCCGACACGCGCGCACCGCGTTCCGCGGCGATCTGTGAGGCCATTCCGGCACCACATCCGGCGTCGAGATACGCCGTGCCCGAGCGTAGCGCGACGCGCTCGAAAACCGCCAGGTACACCGGCCGGCATCCTTGCTCCTGGATGTCCGCCCAGTCGTGTGCCCTGGCTCCCCATCGGCGACCGTTGATGTCGACGGTGCTTGGCATTGTCTCCCTGGCCATTGGCTTCTCCTTTTCGTTGGTCGCGTCCCTGCTCACGCCGCGGGTGTTCAGGCAGGCGACGGGTGACCGCAATCGGTGCCGGTCTTCGAGAATGCCTTGCCTGGCCTTGTTCGTCGTCGGATTGTAGCGGTAACGCAAAAGACTTGTCGCCGCCGCGTGCAGCTCGACCTTGGCGTGCTCTCCGGCTGTTCGAACACGCCGGCCTGCTGGCTTGTGGAGGCGATGCCGTTCGGTGTCTGAAGCGAAGTTCACAAAAAGTATCCACAGGCTGTGCACAATCGGTGGATAGCAAGATCATCCCCAAGAGCTGTGGAAAGATCGTGGGACAGGCCTGTGGATACCACCCGGATCCTCTGGCAGCGGCTGGTTCGGCTGAGTGTGCCTACACAATAGGCAGTCCCTGCAGCGATTTACCTGTGCCGATCCGGCCGGATGCCTGCCTGGACGCGCGGATCGTCACATTTCGCCGACGGCCTGGCAGGCGCTGAAGCGCCAGGCTGAATCGGCGGCGCACATCGACGACGCGAAAGAGAGGCGGCTGCGATTGGCCAACCATCCGCGCGAGGCCGGGTTTGGCGTGTCGGTGACGCGATTCTGGAAGCAGGACAGCGTCGCTTACAAGTGCTTGCGACAGTTGAAGGACGTCGATTTGGAGCCGTGCCGGGGAAAGGGCGTGCGTCGCCCTCTGATTGAGCTGCGGGCAAAGGCCAGGAGGCGCATGGCGAGGAAATTGCTTGCGCTCCGCGGCCTCGTAGCTGCCATCCCGAGTGCACCACAACACCAAGCGCCCCGGCTACGAGGGCGTACCTTGGCGCGACGGACTGGATAGGGACTTGCTGAAGCTGACGGCATGGCGTCAGCGCTGGAAGCGACCAAGTAAGCACTTGATGGCAAATAGCTGTTTTGGTGCGCCCGAGACGATTCGAACGTCCGACCCCTGCCTTCGGAGGGCAGTACTCTATCCAACTGAGCTACGGGCGCGTGTGGGAGACGAAGCTTAACCGCTTTGTCCCCGGGAGTCCAGCCGGAGGCTTTGGGAGAGGGCGAAACGGCGGTACAATTGCGCGTCCAAAAGTCAAGACAATTGCTGGCACCCAAGATCGTGAAAGTGATGACCGTTTCCTGCACTTGCAGCGCGCATTCCGGCTTCTCGCCGGAATCGTTCGACGGGCAGCGAGCAATGCACCCTGAATTCCCCGTCTTGCTCCCCGGCCCTTCTCCCGCGGTGGCGCGAAGGGCGATCCCCTAGTCGCGGACGCGACTTTCACATTAATCCGCAGACAACCAAGGATCTGGCATGGCTGAAAAACGAAATTCCTCACGGGTGATCCTGACGATCACCATTGTCATCGCAATCGTTTTGATCGTGGTGATCTGGCCCTTGTCAATGATCGGTAAAGGTAGCGTTGCGAAAGGCGGCAGCGACGACGAGGTGTATGTCCGCATCCTGCCGGTGGCAAAAATCGAATACGAGAAAGCACCTGCGGCGGCAGACGGCCAGCCGCGTGACGGTGCGACGGTCTATCAGTCGGTTTGCATGGCCTGCCACGGCACTGGTGTCGCTGGCGCCCCGAAAGCGGGTGACAAGGCCGCCTGGGCGCCGCGGATTGCCACCGGCACCGACGCGCTGGTCGCCAGTGCGACCAACGGCAAGGGCGCAATGCCGCCCAAGGGTGGCAACGCCAGTCTTACCGACGACGAGATCAAGGCCGCGGTCGCACACCTGGTCGGCTTGGCACAGTAAGAGATCTGATTCGGTAGCAGACGAAAAAGGAGACCTCGCGGTCTCCTTTTTTTGCGCCCGGAAGTTTCCTTCCGGGGCGTGCGACGGCGTGCGATTTCTACTTGGCGACAGCCGGAACAGCGCTTTCAGCGGCCGGGGTGGCTTCCATCTTTTCGCCTGCCGGATGCTTGGCGGCAGCCTTGTGCGTCGGTGCCTTCGCCTTCGGCTTGGCATCGTGCATCTTTTCGCCAGCCATCGCATCCGGCTTGGCGGCATCACCCTCGGCCGGGGCGGCTTCCATCTTCTCGGCGGCCGGCTGCTTGGCAGCTGCCTTGTGGGCCGGTGCCTTTGCCTTCGGCTTGGCGTCGTGCATCTTTTCGCCAGCCATCGCTTCCGGCTTGGCGGCATCGCCCTCGGTCGGGGCGGCTTCCATCTTTTCGGCGGTAGGATGCTTGGCGGCCGCCTTGTGCGCGGGTGCTTTCGCTTTGGCGTCGTGCATCTTCTCTGTAGCCATGGCTTCGGGCTTGGCGGTCGCTGCACTGGCAGCAACTGCCGGGGTCACCGCGGGAGTGGCCGCAGCAGGGATCGCCACGGCCGGCGTGACAGCGGCGGCTGCGGCCGGCTTGACCGCCTCAACCGTCTTGGTCGCGGCAGCGGCAGAAGGAGCTTGAGCGAAAGCGGCGGTGCTGAAAGCGGCGGCAACGGCAACGGCGATGATGTTCTTGAACATGTGGATCTCCTGAGATTGATTGGTCTTGTTCGATCGGCCGCTTTGCTGTTCTCTCGGCCTTGCCAGCATTAACGCGAGCGCTTGCAAACGCGATGTCAGGTCATGCGTAACGTCGTGTGACAGGCTGTAACCATCTCTCGGAGTGCGGCGCTTTTGAAAATCTACCTGGCCTTGCCAAGCATCGCCTTCATCGCCGCCAGGCGGTCGGAGTTGGCGGCCTTGTCCGGCGGTGCCGCGCTCTTGCCACCGGAAACGCGCAGGTCGTCGCCCATCTCGGCGACGAAACGAGAGGGCTCGCAAGGAATCGTTTCGCGGCCCTGCTTGCGTCGCTCGCAATAGCTCAGGTGCAGCGAACGCTGCGCGCGGGTGATGCCGACGTACATCAGGCGGCGCTCTTCTTCGATGCGGCCGTCGGCCTGTGCTTCGCGGTGCGGCAGGATGCCCTCTTCGATGCCGATCAGGAAGACGTGCTTGAACTCCAGGCCCTTGGCGGCGTGCAGCGTCGATAGCTGGACGGCGTCGACGTCCTTTTCGTTCTTGTCGAGCAGGTTGATCAGGGCGATGGTCTGGGTGAGGTCGATCAGCGTCTTGCCTTCTTCCTGGCCCTTTTTGCCCAGCCAGTCGCAAAACTCCTGGACGTTGCCCCACTTGATTTGCGCCGCCCGTTTCTCGTCGCGCTCGTTGAGCCAGTCCTCGTAGGCGATGGCGTTGAGCAGCTCGCTCAGCAACTGCGCCGGCGGGTCGCTGCTGGCGCGCGCCTGCAGGCGGTTGATGAATTCGCAGAATTCCAGCAGCGGCGCGAGTTGGCGGGGCTGCACGCGCTGCGCGAAACCCTGTTCGAAGGCGGCGGCGAACAAGGACAAATGGCGTTCGCCGGCGTAACCGCCGAGCGCCTGTAGCGTGCTGGTGCCGACGCCACGCCGCGGCGTGCTGACCGCGCGGATGAACGCCGGGTCGTCGTCGTCGTTGGCCAGCAGCCGCAGGTAGGCGACGAGATCCTTGATTTCGCTCTTGTCGAAGAACGACTGGCCGCCCGACAGGAGATAGGGAATGCGCTGGTTGCGCAGGAATTGTTCGAGCGCCCGCGCCTGGAAGTTTCCGCGATAGAGGATGGCGTAATCGCGGAAGGTGCCGCGATGTTCGAAGCGGTGTGCCTGCAGCTTCATGACCACGCCTTCGGCTTCCTTTTCGCTGTCCTGGCAGACGCTGACGGTGATTGGGTCGCCGTGGCCGAGGTCGGACCACAGTTTCTTGTCGAACAGCTTTTCGTTATGCGAGATCAGCGCGTTGGCCGCCTTGAGGATGCGCACCGTCGAGCGATAGTTCTGCTCGAGCTTGATCAGCTTGAGCTTTGGATAGTCGCGCGGCAGTCCCCGCAGATTCTCGATGTCGGCGCCGCGCCAGCCGTAGATCGCCTGGTCGTCATCGCCGACCGCGGTGAACGCGGCGCGCGGTCCGGCGAGCAGCTTGAGCAGTGTGTACTGGCTGGTGTTGGTGTCCTGGTACTCGTCGATGAGTAGATAGCGCAGGCGGTTCTGCCACTTCTCGCGCACTTCGGGATGGTTCTCGAAGAGCGCCACCGGCAGCGCGATCAGGTCGTCGAAATCGACCGCCTGGTACGCCTGCAGAGTCGCCGAATAGCTGGCGAAAGCATTCGCGGCAAGCAGTTCGGTGTCGTTCTGCGCGTCCTTGCGTGCCTGATCGGGCGAAACCAGCGCGCTCTTCCAGTTCGAGATCAGCGACTGCAGCTTGCGGATGACCGCCTTGTCGACGCTGGCGGCCAGTTCGGAGACGATGGCAAAACAGTCGGTGGCGTCGAGGATCGAGAAGTTCGGCTTGTAGCCGAGCGTGCGTGCCTCCTCACGCAGGATGCGCACGCCGAGCGCGTGGAAGGTCGAAATCGTCAGACCTTTCGACGGCTTGTCGGCCAGCAGTTTGTTCACCCGCTCCTGCATTTCCTTCGCCGCCTTGTTGGTGAAGGTGATGGCGGCAATATTTCTCGGGCTGAAGCCGCAGGACTCGATCAGGTAGGCGATCTTCTCGGTGATCACGCGCGTCTTGCCCGAGCCGGCGCCGGCCAGGACCAGCAGCGGACCGTCGAGGTAATGGATCGCTTCGCGTTGCGGAGGATTGAGAGAGGACATCGGCGAAATTGACACCAGCAGACACCAGCGTGCGAGGCCGGACGGAAGGGGGAATGAGGCGGAAGCGGGGCGGCGATTCTAGCACGCTGGCCGGCGAGGCCTGCGGTGGCCGCCTCGACCACACCCGGCAACGCGTTCTGCCCTTGCTACTGGCGCGGTTTCATCGGAACATGGCGAGCGTTGCCGTCGAGCCGCCGGGCCAACGTTTTTTATTGCACCTCGCCAACCCCGAGCCCCACCCCTATGTCGCCGCTGATTCGCCGTTTATTGCTTGCTGTGCTCGTCGTAGTTCTGATCGCCGCCGGCGTGTGGTGGGCGACGCGACCGAAACCGGTGGTCGTGGTGTTCAGTGAAATCAAGCGCGGACTCGTCGAATCGACGATCGCCAATACCCGCGCCGGCACCGTCGAAGCGTGCCAGCGTACCAAGCTGTCGACGATTACCGGTGGTCGCATCGAGGTGCTGGCGGTCAAGGAAGGCGACCGGGTCGAGAAGGGCCAATTGCTGATGAAGCTGTGGAACGACGATCAGCGGGCGCAGCGGGCGTGGTACGCCGCGCAAGTGGCGACCGCTCGCCAGCGCGTCAACGAAGCCTGCAGCGTCGCCGCCAACGCCGAACGCGAAGCCGATCGGCAGGTCACTCTGCGCGCCAAGGGCTTCGTCTCGCAGGCCAAGGAGGATAGCGCGCGCAGCGAGGCGCAGGCCAGGAGCGCCGGCTGTGCGGCCAGCAGAGCCGACGTCTTGCAAGCCGAAGCGCGCGTCCGCCTGACGCGTGTCGAGGAGGGCCGCACCGTTCTCTACGCGCCGTTTGCCGGCACCATCGCCAAGATCGTCGGCGAAGTCGGCGAATACTCGACGCCGTCGCCGCCGGGCGTGCCGACGCCGCCGGCGATCGACCTGATCGATGATTCGTGCCTGTACGTCAAGGCGCCGATGGACGAGGTCGATGCGCCGCGCATCGCCGCCGGGCAAGCGGTGCGGATCAGCCTCGACGCGCTGCCAAAGAAATCGTTTCCAGGCCAGGTCAAGCGCGTCGCTCCGTATGTCTCGGCGGTCGAGAAACAGGCGCGCACGGTTGATATAGAGGCCACTTTCGACGACCCGGCGGCGCCCGGGAAACTGCTCGTCGGCTACAGCGCCGACGTCGAAGTGATCCTCGACGTCCGCGACAACGTCGTCCGCGTACCGACCTCGGCGCTGCTCGAAGGCGGCCGCGTGCTGGTCGCCGGCGCCGACGGCATGCTCGAAGAGCGGCAGGTGAAGACCGGTTTGGCCAACTGGGAGTTCGCCGAAGTGCTAGAAGGACTGGCGCCTGGCGATCGCGTCGTGACCTCGCTCGAACGCGCCGGCGTCAAGGCCGGCGTGCATTACGCGGTCGATGGCCAGGCCGCCGGCCGCTAGCTGATGGCCGCGGCGTTGATCGAGCTGGCCGGCATCGAGCGGATTTTTCAGCTCGGCGACAGCGCGGTGCACGCGTTGCGCTGCCTGCAACTGAGCATTGCCGCCGGCGAGTACGTGGCGGTGATGGGGCCGTCCGGATCGGGGAAATCGACGCTGCTCAACCTGCTCGGCCTGCTCGACCGCCCGAACGCCGGCACCTACCACCTCGAGGGCCGCGACGTCACCACCCTGTCGGCAGAAGAACAGGCGCGCGTGCGCAGCGAGCGCATCGGCTTCGTCTTCCAGAGCTTTCACCTGGTGCCGCGCCTGACCGCCGCCGAGAACATCGCGCTGCCGATGATTCTTGCTGGCATCGCGCCGGCCCAGCGCACGCAACGCGTCGTCCAGACGCTGCGCGACTACGGGCTGGAGAATCGCGCCGACCATCGTCCGGACCAGCTCTCGGGCGGCCAACGCCAACGCGTGGCGATCGCCCGCGCGACGATCATGCAGCCGGCGGTGATCCTCGCCGACGAGCCGACCGGCAACCTCGATCGCGCCACCGGCGAAGAAGTCATGCGCCTGCTCGAAGCGCTCAACGGCCACGGCGTGACGTTGATCGTCGTCACCCACGATCAGGCGCTCGGCGCGCGCGCCCGCCGCCAGTTGCTGATGGAAGACGGCGCGCTGGAACACGACAGCGCCAGCCCGGCAGGCGGAAAAGACGCCAACGACGCCAACGACGCGTGCGCACTCCCGACCTGATCCGCTTCGCCCGCGGCGCGGCGACAGGCAACCCCCTGCGCACTTCGCTGCTGGTGTTGGCGATGGCCATCGGCGTTGCCGCCGTCGTCGTCCTCACCGCGCTTGGCGACGGCGCGCGCCGCTACGTGGTCAATGAATTCTCGTCGATCGGCAGCAACCTGGTCATTGTCCTGCCCGGGCGCTCGCAGACCGGCGGCTTCAATCCCGGCAATGCCGTCACCAGCACGCCGCGCGACCTGACCATCGACGACGCGCAGGCCTTGTTGCGCGCCAAAGCCGTGCACCGCGCGGCACCACTCGCCGTTGGCACGTCCGAAATCAGTTTTGCCGGCAAGCTTCGCGAAGTAATGGTAGTCGGCACCACCGCCGAGTTCATCGACGTGCGCCGCCTGGCGCTCGCGCAGGGACGTTTCCTGCCGGTCGGCGACTGGCGTCGCGGCGTTTCGGAAGCGGTCATCGGCGCCAAAATCCGCGACGAAATCTTTGGCCGCGAGTCGGCGCTCGGGCAATTGGTACGCGTCGGCGACCGCCGTTTTCGCATCGTCGGCGTCCTCGCCTCGAGTGGCCAGGGGCTGGGAATGAACACCGACGAGCTGGTCATCGTGCCGGTGGCGCTGGCGCAGGCGATGTTCAACAGCAACACGCTGTTCCGGATCCTCGTCGAAGCCAACGGCCGCGAGGCGATCGAGCCGGCCAAGGCGCAAGTCACCGAGATCATCAAGCAGCGCCACGACGGCGAGGAGGACGTGACGATCATCACCCAGGACGCCGTGCTCGCCACCTTCGACCGCCTGCTCGGAACGATGACCCTCGCCGTCGCCGGCATCGCGGCGATCAGCCTGGCCGTCGCCGGCATCCTGGTAATGAACGTGATGCTCGTCTCGGTCGCCCAACGCACCGCCGAAATCGGCCTGCTCAAGGCCCTCGGTGCGACCGGCGCGACGATCCGCAACGCCTTCCTCACCGAAGCCGCGATGCTCTCGGTCGCCGGCGCGCTGCTCGGCTTCGTTCTCGGGCAGGCGGGCGCAGCGCTCATCCGCCAGCTCTATCCCGTTTACCCGGCCTTCCCGCCCGACTGGGCGGTGCTCGCTGCGCTCGGCACGGCGCTGGTCACCGGCGTGCTGTTCGGCGTATTGCCCGCCAGCCAGGCCGCACGGCTTGATCCGGTGCAGTCGTTGTCCAGGCGCTGAGCGGGCGGCGGCGCCCCCTAATCCGCTAGAATGCTGTCGGTAGGGTGTTTGCTGAACCCATCAACACCGCGACCCGGGGAAATGACAGGCTGATGGCGACGAGAAGCACCAAGAAAGGCGACCACGTCAGAAGCGTAAGCTAACGGGCGGCGATGTAAAGGGTTCGGCTGCGCCCGGACTGCGTCCGCCCTTGACATCGCCGCCCCCTCAAACTGCCAAAACCAGCGCCCGTTCCACAACACGAAACGACATAGACCCCATCTTGGGCGGACGTCGTCAAGGTGTTTGGTTTGAGCGGCATCACGGCGGTTCTACGGTCCGAGGTCGAACGTGAGCCCATCCTATCCGATTTCTTGAGTGCCGTAGTTGCGCCAATCGACCCCGTTGAAGCTAAAGCGATCGTCGCAGAACACTTCCGACAAAGTGAGAAGCGACTTAGGCTGCCGTGATGTTTTCCAGAAACCGCAGAAACGGGCTCAGGTCTTGACTATTGCCCAAGGCACGGGGGAAGAGCTGACCCCGCGCGCTAGTGCTGTGGTTCGATAGCTGGCAACGCGTCGTCATGAAACGGCAACTGAAGCCTAGCGTACGACATCTCCGAATCGTCGGTTGGCTCTTGGCGAGATCATGCTAATAGCCTAACGTGCGGCCTATTCCGTTTCGTGAGCAGAACCCTTTTAGCTTGCCATGCGCTAGCACTGAGTGCTATATAAGAAACCGAGGAGAACGGGCATGGCAATCTACAAGACCCGATGGTTTGACCGTTGGGCGAGAAAACAGGGCGTCGGCAGCCAGGCCCTTTGCGCGGCGGTGCGCGAGATCACGGACGGGCTGTACGAAGCCGACCTGGGCGGTGGCCTGCTGAAAAAGCGGATCGCGCGGGCAGGGCAGGGGAAGAGTGGCGGTTTTCGCACGCTGGCGGCCACCAACAAGGGCAGCCGATGGGTTTTCGTGTATGGCTTCCCGAAGAACGCGCGCAGCAACATCGACAAGGACGAAGAGGAAGCCTTGAAGACCTTGGCTGCGCACTTGCTGTCGCTGACGGCGACGGCTCTGAGCACGGCACAAGTTGCCGGTGAAATGATGGAGGTCGATTGCGATGCGGAAAACGAAGTCAGCGATTCTTGAAGCCGTCCACGATACGGCGAAAGGCTTGCACGGCGCGGGCGTGATGGAGCAGGTGACGATGCGGGAATTCGACCGCCTGTGCCTGCCGCCGGTGGAGCCACTGGAGCCGGCGCAAATCAGGCAAATCCGCGAAGCGGCGCGGGTCAGCCAGGCGGTCTTTGCCCGTCTGCTGAACACCAGTGTGTCGACGGTGCAGAAGTGGGAAAGCGGCCAGAAACGACCGGCAGGCACCGCCCTCAAGCTGCTGCGCCTGGTCGAGAAGCGCGGCCTGGAAGTGGTCGCCTGAAACCTGGTTGCGGCGCGAGCCGCAGGCGTCATTGCGAGGAGGCGCAGCCGAGGTGGCAATCCAGAGGTCTTTCTTCTGGCGTTGGCGATGCGGCGGCGGTGAAGAAGTCAGTGGGTGGAGCTGGATTGCCGCGTCGGCTTTGCCTCCTCGCAATGACGGCGTGGGGGCGGGCCGCGTGTCCGCCGCGGCGTTAACGGCTGTTCAGTTTCCCTGCCTGACGATCCCCACGATTCACACCAGCCGACCATTCTGGTAGTCGGCAATCGCCTGCTCGATTTCTTCGCGGCTGTTCATCACGAAGGGGCCGTACTGGACCACCGGCTCGAGCAAGGGGCGCGCGGCGAGCAGCAGGAAAGCCGCGGCGCCGTCGTCGGCGCGTATTTCGACGCGCTCGCCGGCCGATAGCACGCCCGCCTGGTGAGCGGCCAGGACGCTCGCCTCGTCGGCGGCGCCGATGCTCAGCTGGCCTTCGTAGGGATAGACGAAAGCGTTGTGGCCGGTCGCCAGGGGGTTCGAGAAGCTCGCCCCGGCCGGCAGGCGGACGTCGAGGAACAGCGGTTCGGTGCTGATTCCCTGGATCGGCCCGAGAACATTTTCTCCGTCGACCAGCAGTGCGCCGGCAATCACCCGGACTTCGACGCCGCCGGCCATGGTCACCAGCGGAATCTCTTCCGGCTGCACGTCGCGGTAAGCGGCGGCCTTCATCTTCTCGCGTGCCGGCAGGTTGATCCACAGCTGGAAGCCGCGCATCCGTCCGCTTTGCTGCTGCGGGATTTCGGAATGGATGATGCCGCGCCCGGCGGTCATCCATTGCGCGCCACCCCTGCGCAGGTCGCCGCGGTTGCCAAGGTGGTCCTGGTGCAGCATGTGGCCGTCGAGCATGTAGGTCACGGTCTCGAAGCCGCGGTGCGGATGATCGGGAAAGCCGGCGATGTAGTCGTCGGCGTTTTCCGACGCGAACTCGTCGAGCATCAGGAAGGGGTCAAGGCGCAGCGCCGGCGCCTGTCCCAGGCTGCGGCGGAGTTTGACGCCGGCACCGTCCGAGGTGGGAATCGAGCGTATTACCTGTTGCAGTTTGCGGGTGTTCATGGTGCCTCCTGGTGGTCGTGTGAGTCGCCGTGGCGACCCGGGGATCGTCGGTGTTGCGGCGGCGCAAGGCGCTGCTGTTGGACTGCCGCGCCGCTGCGCTCCTCGCCGTGACGGGGAGCGGTAGAGCGATCAGGCGGCGAGTTGTTCCAGCCGTTGGCGGGCACCGGCGAGCGCTGTCTGCTTCCTGGGCTCGCCCATGTTGAGGCCTTCGGCATAGACGAAGTCGAGCTCGGTGATGCCGATGAAGGCCAGGAAGTCGCGGACGTAGGCGCTCTGGCTGTCACGCGGCGTGCCGGCGTAGAGGCCGCCGCGGGCGGCGAAGACGTAGGCCTGCTTGCCGCTGAGCAGACCTTCGGGGCCGCTGGCGGTATAGCGGAAGGTGACGCCGGCGCGGGCGATATGGTCGAAGTAGGCCTTGAGTGTCGAGGGAACTCCGAAGTTGTACATCGGCAGCCCGAGGACGATCACGTCGGCATTCCTGATTTCGTCGATCAACGCGTCCGATTCGGCGACCAGCGCCTGCTGCTGCGGCGACCGTTGTTCCGCCCTGGTGGTGAAGGCGAGGAAGCGCTCGGCGTCGAGGTGCGGCAAGGGCTGCGCGGCGAGGTCGCGGACGACGACCTGCGCGTCCGGCTTGCTCGCCCGCCAGGCGGCGACGAACTGGTCGGCGAGCTGGCTCGACTCGCCGCCGTTGGAGAACAGGCTGGTATTGAGTTGCAGCAGGTTTTTCATGGCACAGCTCCGTGAGTGGGTAGGCACTCATTTAACTATTTACCAAGGCGATTAAAAAGAACAATATATAGGCTTATACAATCTATTAATTAGATACATGACCGAAGCAGCACACATCACGCTCGAGCAATGGCGAGCGCTGATCGCCGTCGTCGACGCCGGCGGCTACGCGCAAGCGGCACTGAGCCTGCACAAGAGCCAGTCGGCGGTGACCTACGCGGTGCAGAAGATCGAATCCCTGCTCGCCCTCAAGGCCTTCGAGATGCTGGGGCGCAAGGCGGTGCTGACGCCGACCGGGCAGATGCTTTACCGCCGCGCGCTGGCGCTGGTCGCCGAAGCGCGCGACCTGGAACGCGCCGGGCACACGCTGTCGGCGGGCTGGGAGGCCGAAATCCACCTGGCAGTGGAGATTCTCTTCCCGACCTGGCTGCTGCTCGATTGCCTGGCGCGCTTTGGCGACGAGAGTCCGCGCACGCGCATCACGGTGATCGAATCGGTGCTCGGCGGCACCGCCGAAGCGTTGCTCACCGGCCAGGCAGATCTGGCGATTTCACCGCAAATGCCGCCCGGTTTCCTTGGCGATCCGCTGATGCAGATGCCGCTCATCGCCGTCGCGCATCGCGATCATCCGCTGCATCGCCTGCAGCGCGAGCTCACCGCGCGCGACCTGCGCGAGCATCGGCACGTGCTGGTGCGCGACTCGGGCGCGACGCGCGATCGGCGGGCGCTGTCGGTGGAAGTCGACCAGCGCTGGAGCGTCGGCCACCTGGCGAGCTCTATCCAGGCGGTACGCATGGGCTACGGCTTCTCCTGGCTGCCGTGCGAGCATATTCGCGAGGAGCTGGCGAATGGCCTACTGAAAGCGTTGCCGCTGCGCGCAGGGCGGCAGCGCATGGTGCCGCTCTACCTGGTTCTCGCCGACCCGGACTTTGCCGGCCCCGGCGTGCGCCGGCTGGCCGAGATCATTCGTGAAACGGTCGATACTACGTGCCCGACGAAGTACCCCCCGTCGCTCCGAGCGGGCTCGGCGCCGGCAGACGCCGGCTGACACGCACCAGGCTCATCACTGCGTATCGGCGTCGGCCGCTGGCGTCTTCATGACCACTTCGAGCGGCGAATCGGTGTTCAGATGGACGTCTCGTTGCGGGTGCGAGACCTTGATTCGCTGTTCGCAGAAGGCTTTCTCGATCGCCATGTTCAGCTCGTGCGTGACGATGCTGCGGTACAGGACGAGGCGCGTGAACACCCGCAACTCGAACTGCAGGCTGCTTTCACCGAAGAGCAGGAAGAGCGCCGCCGGTGCCGGTTCGGCACAAACGCTTTCGTTGTCGCGAGCGACCTCGAGCAGCGTCTCGACGACGAGCTCGGTGTTGGTCCCGTGGGCGACGCCGACCGGGACGATCAGGCGCGTGATCGGGTCGGACAGCGTCCAGTTGATGCAGTCCTGGGTGATGAAGGTCTTGTTCGGGATCAGCAGTTCCTTGCGATCCCAGTCGCTGATCGTCGTGGCCCGGATATGAATTCGCGTCACCGTGCCGGTATGGCCGGCGATGGTCACGATATCGCCGACGCGGAATGGTCGCTCGAAGAGAATGACGATTCCCGAAACGAAGTTGGCGACGATTTCCTGCAAGCCGAACCCCAGACCGACGCCGAGCGCCGCGATCAGCCATTGCAGCTTGCTCCAGTCGATGCCGAGGAGATTCGACGCGGCGATCAGGCTGACCAGGACAATCAGGTAATTCAGCAGCATGGTTATCGCGTAGCCGCTACCGGGTGCCAGCTGGAAGCGGCTGAGGACGGCCACTTCGAGCGCACCGGGCAGGTTCCTGATGGCGATGATGGCGATGGTAAACAACGTCGCGACGACGATCACGGTCCACAGGCTCACCACCTGCTGCGCCAGCGTGCCGTCACCGGAACTGATCCGCCACAGCACGATCTCGTCGAGCGAGCGGACCGCCGGCAACAGTCCCTGCCAGATCGATGCCATGGCCAGGGCGACGCCAATCAGGACCAGCAGGCGAAGCAGCGCGCGGCTTTGCCGGCTGATCGTGCGACCGTCGATGTCGTAACTCTGCAGGTCTTCGGGAATCGCGTCAGCGGCGCGCTCGGCGGCGTGGCGATCGACCGTTCGCGCGCTCGATTCGGCGCCGGCCGCGCGCGCCAGCGCCAGGCGTCGCTCGAAAACGGCAAAGGCGCGCTCGAGCGTCGCGTGGATCAGCGTCGCCATGGTCACCACCAGGATCGACTGCATGGTCAGGCGCAGCAGCTGCCAGGCGGTGTAGTGGTAGCCGAGCAGCGACAGCACGATCATCACCAGCGCGATCGTCATCAGTGCCGGATAGCCCAGGTAAACGATGTACCACAGCCAGTTGTCGCCGTCGGTCTCGGCCAGGCTGAGACGCGACAGGCGCCACAGCCGGGAAGCGATCCAGGCAATCGCGAGACAGAGAACGATCAGGGAAATCCGTCCCAGACCGTCGCGAATTTCGGGAGCGGCGTGCACCGAAACGAGGACCATGACGATGGTGATCGGTACGAAGAGCAGCATCAGCCGCCGGCAGTTGCGGCGCAGCAGCGTCAGCGTTGACCGGCTCCAGCAAAAATGGACGGCGGCGACGCCGTTGGCGCGCACCAGTTGCAGCAGGAACTCCATGAACAGGACCAGCACGCCACCGGCCAGCAGCGCCATCTCCAGGCTGCGCGCGAAGCCGCTGCGGCTGTGGCTCAGATACGCCAGTCCGAAGAGCAGCAGCGCCGGTGGCAAAGCGAGGATCACGGTAATTGCGAAAGCTTCGAGCGTCAGGGTCAGGTCGTCGGCTTCGACGTCGCCGATCCGTGGCGCCATGCGCTCGAGGCGCTGCTTCAGGTAGCCGCGGCTGGCGATGGCGAGCAGCAAGAGCAGCAGCCCGACCAGGAATCCCGTCAGACGCGTTTCCAGATTGATGGCCAGCGCCTGCCGGACGTCGTGCCAGTGCGCGGGTTCGGAAAGCCAGGCCAGCGAGTCGGCCGCCGCGCGCAGCGTTGGCAGGCCCATCGGTTGCGCGCTGGGAATCCAGAAGAGATGGCTTTCGAGCGCGTCGCGGTAGGTATGCGAACGCTCGGAGAAATACTTGAGCTGGGTAATCAGTGCCGACAGTTCGTCGGCGTAGCGCGCCTGTTCGTCCTTCAGGCGGGTGATCAGGTTGCGTCGCTGTTCGAGCAGTGCATCGATCGCCGCGCCCCAGTCGTGTGCCGCGCCGCGCAGCAGCTTTTCCAGCGACGCCTTGCTCGGCAGGTCGTATGGCGGGCGCCTCTCCTCGAGCTGGAAGAGGGCGATCCGACTCGACTCGAGTTCGCGCTCGGCCGCGCTGCGGGCGCTGTCGATGTTGATCGCGTCCGAGGCCTTGTCTCTTTCCTGGCGCAAGGCGATGCCGAAGGCCGCCGAAGCGTCGAGCTGATTGAGGTTGAGCAGGCGATCGAGCGTCTCGAGCTTGCTGTTCAAGAGCGCGACGTCGCCGCGCAGGCGAGCACTTTCAGCTTCCGCTTGCTGCCGTTTGGCGGGGAATTCGTCGATCACCCTGGACAAGCGAATGTTGCCCTCGGCGAAACGAAGCAGGTCCTCTGGCGCCGGACCAAGCGACTCCCTGAACGCTTCGAGCTTGTCGACCAGCGCGCTGACGCCGGCCTTGTGCACCCGACTCAGCAGCGCCTGCAGCGCGGCGATGTAGTCGGTCGTGCTTGCCAGCTGCTCGGCCAGCAGGTCCGCTTCGGCTTCCTGCAAGGCCAGCCGTGCCGGTCGGCTCGCCAGGCGCTGGCTCAGCGCCTCGATACGCGCCAGTTTCAGGCGTTTGTCGGCAACGCGGGCGCTCGCCTCGGCCAGCTGTGCCTGCTCGGAAGTGCCGACGGCGCGGGCGACGTTATCGACCTGGTTGACGCTCTCTTGCGCCGTCGTCAGCAATTGCTTGAGCGCCAGCGCGCGCTCCGATTGAACGCTCGATTGCAGCCGCGAAAGTCTCGCGCGCAGGATCGCTTCGGCGCCAAGCGCTTCGAGCAGCGTCTGCTCGACGACGCTGGTCGGCTGCCTTTCGAGGTCCTTGCCGACCTTCGGGGGCTGGTACGCTTGCTGCCTGCTGCGCAGCCGCTGTTGCTCGCGCGGCAGTTCAAGCAGCGCTTGCGTATAGGCTTCGGCTTCCTCGTCGAAGCGCTCGGCAGCCTCGATGCGCGCTATCGCCAGCCGATACAGCGCCGCGATCTCGGCCTTCTGTGCGGTGCCCAGGTTGCCCGCCTGCTCGATCGACGCCAGGCGCTGCTGCAAGTCGGCGAGGCCGGGCAAGGGCACTTCCTGGGCAACGAGCAGCGCCGCCCAGAGCAGCGCAACGATCGCCAGGATCGGCCTGGCACACCGGACGATTGCCGCCAGCAGCCTTGCCACAAGCATCGCCAGGCCAACAGCGGGCATTCGCGGTCGCTGCAAGGCCCTGATCACGGCTCAGCCGGCGCCAGCCACCGGCATCGCGAAACCAAGAACGACACGGCGCGTCATCGCCGCTTTCTTCTCGACCTTGGTGACAATCACCGCGCCGATCTCGGCGGTGTTGGCGACGTGCGTGCCGCCACACGGCTGCAGGTCTACGCCGTCGACTTCGAGCAGGCGTACGCGTCCCTGACCGCGTGGCGGCCGCACGCTCATGCTGCGTACCAGAGCCGGGTTGGCGTCGAGCTCGGCTTCGCTGATCCAGCGGTGGCGTACCGGATGCGCCTCGGCGACCAGCCGTGCCAGGCCCGCGCTGAGCAGTTGTTTGTCGAGCGGCTCGACCATATGGAAGTCCAGCCGCGCGTAGGCGGCGGTGATCGAGCAGCCGTCAACGGCGTGCGGGACGAGCGCGCACAAGAGGTGCGTCGCGGTATGAAAGCGCATGTGGCGCTGCCGGCGCTGCGTGTCGATGCGCGCCTCGACGGCCTGACCGCTGGCCAATCGCGCCAACAGGTGGTGTTGGCCGGGCGCCGGCACATGCACGATCTCGCCCGGCAGCGCCGTCTTGCGTGTGTCGATGATCTCCAGTTCGGCGCCGTCGGGGAGGACCAGCACGCCGCGGTCGCCCGCCTGGCCACCACCCTGCGGGTAGAACACCGTGCGGTCGAGTCGTAGCCCCTGCGGGTCGATGAAAGTGACTCGCGCGGCACAGCTGGCGAGGGTGGCATCTTCGCGAAACAGTTCTTCGGTCATCGACAAGGCGGCCTGTGAATGGTGCGGCGCGGTAGCGCAGGATGCGGCGAGGGTTTGCGGCAAGTGCGCAGCAGGCGAATGCGACGCGATTTCAAGCGATCGCAAGGAGCAAGGCTGCAGCCGGAGTATAGAGGGCCATGTGAAAAGCCGACAACCCGCTTTTGGCTTGCGGCGGCGGCGCCGCGTTGGCGATCGGCGACATGGCGACACGATTGCGCGTCTGCATCCGGTATTCTTCGCGGATGTGCAGCGATCCCCATTGAACAACGGAGTCCGATTTGAGCAACAGTGACCTCGCCGCCGGCCTGATGCTGGTGCACGGCAACCACGCCGAGTCCTTGCGTGACTTGCTGGTCGGCTGGATGAAGCGCTACCCGCTGGCGCCGCTGGAGAACGAAGTCATCCTTGTCCAGAGCAATGGCATCGCCCAATGGCTGAAGCTTGCGCTGGCCGCCGACGCCAGCGACGAGGGCGCTGGCGTCGGCGGCGGTTGCGGGATTGCCGGGGCCTTGAGCTTTTCGCTGCCGGCGCGCTTCCTCTGGCAGGTGTACCGCGCGCTGCTCGGCCGCGAGGCGGTGCCCGAGGTGTCGGCGTTCGACAAGCCGCGCCTGCTCTGGCGGCTGCTGCGCTTGTTGCCGGCGGTACTGAACGAGCCGGTCTATGCGCCGCTGCACAGTTTTCTCGAAAGCGACGGCGACCTGCGCAAGCGCTTCCAGCTCGCCGAGCGTCTTGCCGACCTCTACGACCAGTATCAGGTCTACCGCGCCGACTGGCTGGCCGCCTGGGCCAGTGGCGACGACGTCCTGATCGACGCGCGCGGCGTTTGCTCGCCGCTGGCCGCCGACCAGCAATGGCAGGCGGCGCTGTGGCGCGTGCTGCTGGCCGACGTCGCCGCCGCTGACCTGGTGCAGGGCGTTGCCGCAGGGCAGGGGCGCGCGGCGGTGCATGCGGCCTTCCTGCAGCGCGTCGCCAGCTGGCGTGACGCCGAGCGACCGCCGGCCCTGCCGCGTCGGGTCATGGTCTTCGGCATTTCGTCGCTGCCCCGGCAGTCGCTGGAAGTGCTGGCGGCGCTGGGGCGCTGGACGCAGGTGCTGCTGTGCGTGCAGAACCCGTGCGAGCATTTCTGGGCCGATATCGTCGCCGGCAAGGACTTGCTGCGCGCCCAGGCGGTGCGCCAGAAGCGGCGCCAGGGCGTGCCGCCGGCGCTTTCCGACGAGCAGCTGCACCTGCACGCCAATCCCCTGCTCGCCGCCTGGGGCAAGCAGGGACGCGATTTCATCGCCCTGCTCGACGAACACGATAGCGATACGGCGCGCGGCGATTACGCCAGGCACTTCGCGGCCATCGGGCAACGCATCGACTTGTTCACTTCGGCCGGCACCGACAGCGTTCTGGCGCAGCTTCAGGACGACATTCGCGACCTGCGACCGCTCGCCGAGACGCGCGCGCGTTGGCCGGCGATCGATCCGGCGAGCGATCAGTCGATCCGCTTTCACGTCGCGCACGGCGCCCAGCGCGAGGTCGAAATCCTGCACGATCAGCTGCTCGCCGCTTTCGCTGCCGACCGCAGCCTGCGGCCGCGCGACGTGATCGTCATGGTCCCCGAGATCGACGCCTATACGCCGCACATTCAGGCCGTTTTCGGGCTGCTCGGCAGCGACGACGCGCGCCACATTCCTTTCAGCGTCGCCGACCAGGGACGGCGCCGCAGCGATCCGCTGATCCACGCCATCGAGCTGCTGCTGGCCTTGCCGCAGTCGCGGCTCAGCGTCAGCGACCTTCTCGACCTGCTCGAGGTGCCGGCGCTGCGGCAGCGCTTTGCCATCGCCGAAGCCGAGCTGCCGCTGCTGCACCGCTGGATCCGCGGCGCCAATATCCGCTGGGGCCTGCACGCCGAGCAGCGCGCCAGCCTCGGCCTGCCGCTGGAGGCGGCGCAAGCCGCCCAGAACAGCTGGCTGTTCGGGCTGCGCAGAATGCTTCTCGGCTATGCCGTGGGCGACGGCGCGGCGGCGTGGCAGGGGATCGAACCCTACGGCGAGATTGGCGGGCTCGACGCCGCCGCGCTCGGACCGCTGGTGTTGCTGCTCGAGCGCATCGACGCCACCTGGCGCAGCCTGCGCGAGCCGGCGCCGGTGCGCGGCTGGTGCGATCGCTTGCGGCAGCTGCTGGCCGATTTTTTCGTCGCCGAGAGTGGCCGCGGCAGCGACAGTGACAGCGACCGCGACGCGTACACGCTGCTGCAGCTCGCCGGCGCGCTGCGGCGCTGGCAGGAAGCCGCCGACGAGGCGGCGCTCGCCGAGAGCTTGCCGCTGACCGTCGTTGCCGATTTCTGGTTATCGTCGCTCGACGAAGGCGGCCTGGCGCAGCGCTTCTTCGGCGGCGCGGTGACTTTCGCGACGCTGATGCCGATGCGCGCAATTCCTTTTCGCCAGGTCTGCCTGCTGGGGATGAACGACGGCGACTTTCCGCGAACGCGGATACCGATGGATTTCGACCTGATGAGCCGCGACTATCGGCCGGGTGACCGCTCACGCCGCGAGGACGATCGTTATCTCTTTCTCGAAGCGCTGCTGTCGGCACGCGAGCGGCTCTATATCTCGTGGGTCGGGCGCAGTATCAACGACAACACGACGCGGCCGCCTTCGGTGCTGGTCGCTCAGTTGCGCGATCACCTCGCCGCCGGCTGGCGAGTCGCCGACGCCGCTGGCGCAGCCAATGAATTCGGCGGCCCGGCCGGTGCCGCGCTGCTCGCCGCGCTGACCGTCGAACACCGGCTGCAAGCGTTCAGTCGCGACTATTTCCCGGCGCAGCCGGCGACCTCGCCGCTATTCACCTACGCGCGTGAGTGGCGAGGTGGGCAGGCGGCCAAGAGCGTCGTCGACAATGACGCGCCACTGCCGCCGATCGACCATCCCGAGCCGCTGTCCTTGCGCGAACTCGTGGACTTCGTCAAGGACCCGGTACGGGCTTTCTTTCGGCAGCGCCTGGGCGTGCGCTTCGAAGCCGACGATCCGGCGAGTGAAGACCTCGAGCCCTTTGTCCTCGATGGCCTCGGCAAATGGGCGCTGCAAAGCGAGCTGATGAACGCGCAGGCGCTGGCGCTGAGCGAACAGCACCGCGGCGCCGCCGCGCGCGCTGACTGTCTGAGTGGCATTCAGCGGCGCGGCGAGCTGGCCAACGGCGGTTTTGGCGCGGTCATGGCCGAAGAACTCGTGGCACCGATGGACGAACTCTTCGAGCGCTACGCCGCGGCACTCGCGCGTTGGCCGCAAAGCGACGGCGAAGAAGACGAAATCCGCTTCGCGGCGACGCTCGATGGCGAGCGCCTGGAGCTTGCCGACTGGCTCGGCGGCCTGCGCCGCAACAGCGCCGGCGCGCGCGGCCGCGTCGTCCTCGAGAGCAGCGACCTGGTCAAGGACAAGCAGTACCGCATCGAGAAGTTGATTGGCCACTGGCTGGCGCACCTGGCCGGGCAATTGGCGGGCGAGCCGCTGAGCACCGAGGTGATCAGCAAGGTCGGCGACGTGACCTTCCATCCGCTCGCCGCCGCTGCAGCAGTGACCCATCTGACGACGATTCTGGCCGCCTGGCAGCAGGGCATGCGGCGGCCGCTGCCGCTGGCGGCCAAAACTGCGTTCGCCTGGTTGAAGGCGCTACCCGATACGTCGGCAGCCAGCGGCGCCAATGAGGAACGCCTGCTGGAGAAAGCCGGCAAGGCCGCGCGTGCGGCCTACGAAGGTGGCGACCGGCAAGGCGGCGAGCTGGCCTACAGCGCCTACTTGCAACGCGCCTGGCCGAGCTTCGACGCGCTGGTCGCCAGCGGCGAATTTGTCGAACTCGCCGAGACGTTGTTGCGGCCGTTGCAGCAGGCCATTTTCGCCAAAAAAGGAGCCAGCGCATGAGCGTTAAGAATCCGACGACGCTGAACGTCTTGCGCTTTCCGCTGCACGGCAGTCAGCTGATCGAAGCCAGCGCCGGTACCGGCAAGACCTTCACCATCGCCGCGCTGTACCTGCGGCTGGTGCTCGGGCATGGCCTTGCGGACGGCGAAGCCACTGGCTGCCGGCGGCCGCTGACGCCGCCCGAAATTCTCGTCGTGACCTTCACCGACGCCGCGACCAAGGAACTGCGCGATCGCATCCGCGCTCGTCTTGGCGAAGCCGCCAGCTATTTCCTGGCCGACGTCGACGCCGGCGAGCCTGGTGAAATGCTGCTGCACGAGTTGCGTGCCGATTACCCGCCGGCGCAGTGGCCGGCGTGTGCACGCCGCTTGCAACTGGCCGCCGAATGGATGGACGAGGCGGCGGTGTCGACCATCCACAGCTGGTGCAACCGCATGCTGCGCGAGCACGCCTTCGACAGCGGCAGCTTGTTTACGCAGGTGCTGGAGGCCGACCAGAGCGAGCTGCTGGCCGAGGTCGTTCGCGATTACTGGCGCAACTTCATGGTCCCGCTGGACGCTGCCGGCGTCCGCGAGCTCAGGCAGTGGTGGAGCGGGCCCGTAGCGCTGCAGGCGAGCTTGCGCAATCTTCTCGGGCACGCGGCGTTATTCCCGGCCGTGGCGACACCGGCGATGACGCTGGCGCGCGTGTTGCAACAGCGCGGCGCGGCGCTGGCCGCGCTGAAGTCGCCGTGGCAGCAGTGGTTGGGCCAACTGCAGACCTTGCTCGACGCCGCGCGCGCGCAAAAAGCCTTTGACGGCAGCAAGCTGCGAAAGAACAACTACGACGATTGGTTGGCCGCTATCGGCGCCTGGCGCGACGACGACAGCCTGCGGCCGCAACTCAGCGACGCGGCCAAATTGCGCCTGACCGAGGACGGTCTGCGCGCCATCTGGAAGCCCGGGACGCCGCCGCCGCTGCACGCCGCGCTGCGCGCGCTGGCGACGCTCGACAGCGCGCTCGCCGCTCTGCCCGACGCCCGCGACGAGCTGCTTTATCATGCCGTCCGCTGGGTCGTCGAGCGTTTCGCTGCCGAGCAGCAGCGGCGCGCGCAACTCGGCTTCGACGACCTCCTCGGACGCCTGGCCGCGGCGCTCCAGGGTGGCAACGGCGCGCGCCTCGCCGAGCGCATCCGGCACAGCTTCCCGGTGGCGCTGATCGACGAGTTTCAGGACACCGACCCGGTGCAATACGGCATCTTCGACGCCGTCTATCGAGTCGGCAGCGACGACGCGTCGACGGCGCTGATCCTGATTGGCGACCCCAAGCAGGCGATCTATTCATTTCGCGGCGCCGACATCCACACCTATCTGGTCGCCCGTCTCGCCTGCGCCGGCCGCCTGCATACGCTACAGCGCAACTTCCGCTCGACGGAACAGATGGTGACCGCGACCAACCGCTGTTTTGCGTTCGCCGAAGCGCGCGCCGCGGGCGCGGGTGCCTTCCTGTTCCGCAGCGCCGCCGGCAATCCGCTGCCCTTCGTCGACGCCACCTGGCAGGGCCGCCAGGACGTGCTGCTGGTCGACGGCCGGCCATTAGCCGCGCTCAGCGCCTGCTGGCTGGCGCCGCCAGACGGCGCTGCGGCGCTCAGCAAGACCGCCTACTTCAAGCAGATGGCCGAGAGCTGCGCCAACGCCATGGTGCGCCTGCTCAATCGCGGCCAGAGCGGCGACGCGGCGTTTGTCGGTCGCGACGAGTCGTGTCCGCCGCGACGGCCGCAGCGCCCACTGCGACCGGCCGACATGGCGGTGCTGGTCAACAGCCGCAACGAGGCGGCGGCGATTCGTCGCGCGCTGGCGGCGCGCGGCGTTCGCAGCGTCTATCTCTCCGATCGTGATTCGGTGCTCCTGACGGCGCAGGCTGCCGAAGTGCAGCACTGGCTGGCGGCGTGCGCCGAACCCGACGACCCGCGTCTGCTGCGCGCCGCGCTGGCGACGCCGACGCTGGCGCTGAGTTGGGCCGAGCTCGAGACGCTGAACCATGACGAAGTCGCCTGGGAAGCGCGCCTGCTGCAGTTCCGTGGCTACCGTCAATGTTGGCGCCGACAGGGTGTGCTGCCGATGCTGCGGCGCTTGCTCAATGACTTTCAGCTGCCCGCCAGACTGATCACCGACGGCGGCGACAGTGCCGACGCAAGCTGCGGCGGCGAGCGCATTCTGACCGACCTGCTGCATCTCGCCGAGCTGTTGCAGGAGGCCAGCGGCCTGCTCGACGGCGAGCACGCGCTGATCCGCCACCTCGCCGAGCAGCGCCGCGACGCCGCACAAAAAGGCAGCGGCAGCGGCGACGTGCGCCAGATTCGCCTCGAGAGCGACGCCGACCTGGTGCAGGTGGTCACCGTGCACAAGTCCAAGGGGCTCGAGTATCCGCTGGTCTTCCTCCCCTTTGCCTGCAGCTTTCGCGAGCTCAAGGCGAGCGACGTGCCGCTGAAATACCACGATGACGCGGGCCGTTTGCAGCTCGCCCTGCGCGCCGACGCGCCAATCCTTGGCCGCGCCGATGACGAGCGCCTCGGCGAAGACCTGCGCAAGCTCTACGTCGCGCTGACGCGCGCCAAATATGCGACCTGGGTCGGCGTGGCGGCGCTGGAAGGGTTGGAGAAAAGTGCCTTCGGCTATCTTCTGGCGGGCGGCGCGGCGATCGCCGCCGAGGCGCTGGGCGGATTGCTGAATACCCTGCGCGGCAACTGCCGCGAGATCGAGGTCAGCCGCGTGCTCGACGAGCCTGCCGAAATATTCACGCCGCAAGGCGCCGCCGTGGCCATGGGCAGCGCGCGCCGAGCAAGCCCGGTCGGCGGCGAACGCTGGTGGATCGCCAGCTACTCGGCGCTGAAAACGATCGCCGCGACGCCGCAGGCGGTCGCCGAAACGCCGACCGAGGATGTTTTTCGCGAGGCACGGCAAATTCCCGACGAAGTTGCGGCGCCAGCCGCCTCGCCGGCCAAATTACCCGACGCGCCAGACGCGCCGGAGCGTGGCGCGCTGCACGACTTTCCGCGCGGCGCCGACGTCGGCACCTTTCTGCACGATCTCCTCGAGTGGGTCGCCAATCAGGGCTTTGCCAACGTCGCGGCCAACCGCGCCTTGTTGCGCGACACCATCGCGCGGCGCTGCAACGCGCGTGGCTGGCAGGAGTGGATAGACGTGTTGACCGCCTGGTTCGACGATTTTCTGAAAACGCCGCTGTGCTTGCCGGCTGCCGAGCCGGCGCCAGCAGCAACTTTCGCGCTCGCCGATCTCTGTACGACGATGGCCGAAATGGAGTTCTGGATCGCCGCGCACGCGGTCGACGCCGCCGCCATCGACCGCCTGGTTTGCGCGCACACGCTCGCCGCCGCGCCGCGGCCGCTGCTCCAGCCCGGGCAGCTGAACGGCATGCTCAAGGGTTTCATCGATCTCCTTTTCGAGCACGACGGGCGCTATTACGTCGCCGACTACAAGTCGAACTGGCTGGGCGCCGACGACGCGGCCTACACCGCCGAGGCGATGCGGGCGGCGATTCTGCATTCGCGCTACGAGCTGCAGTACGCGCTCTACGTCTTTGCCCTGCATCGGCTGCTGCAGGCGCGCCTGGTCGATTACGACTACGACCGCCACGTCGGTGGCGCCGTCTACCTCTTCCTGCGCGGTAGCCAATCGGCGACGCGCGGGGTGCACTTCGAGCGTCCGCCGCGCGTCCTGATCGAAGCGCTCGACGTCCTTTTTGCGGCTCGCGCCGTCAAGGAAAGCGCATGATCGCCGGCCAGCCCGAAGCGAGCGCCACGGCGCCTGCCGGCAGCAGCGCCAGCGAGCGCATGCGCTACACGCTGCGCGCCTGGGCTGAGAACGGCTGGCTGCGAGCGGTCGACGCGGCCTTTGCCGGATTCCTGTGGCGCGAGGCGCCCGACGCACCGCCACTGCTGATCCTGGCGGCCGCGCTGGCCAGCCACCAGCTCGGGCGCGGCCACGCTTGCCTTGATCTGGCGGCGACGCTCGCCGACCCAACGCTGGCGCTGTCATTGCCGCCCGAAGGTGCCGAGCCGAGCGACGCCGTCGAGCTGCCCGGACAAGTGCTGCTGGGCGTGCAGCTGCGCCAGTGGCTGGCGGCGCTTGGCGACTCCCGGCTGGTCGGCGACGGCGTCGGTGCGACGCCGCTGGTGCTCGTCGCCCAGCGTCTCTACCTGCGCCGTTACTGGCAATACGAGCAGGACGTACGCGGCGGCGTTTTGCAGCGCCTGCAGGCGGCCGCGGCGTCCGCTACGGCGCTGCCGGTGGACGCACTGCGTAAGGTGCTGGCGACGCTGTTCCCGAAAGTGGCCGAAGCTGACGCCGCCGAAGCCGAAGCCGACTGGCAGAAGCTGGCGTGTGCGCTCGCCGCGCGCAGCGCTTTCAGTGTCATCACCGGCGGTCCCGGTACCGGCAAGACGACGACGGTGGTGAAGCTGCTGGCGTTGCTGCAGGCGCTGGCGCTGGCCGACGCGCCGGCCAGCGGCCGCCCGGCGCGGCCGCTACGGATCCGCCTGGCGGCGCCGACCGGCAAGGCGGCGGCGCGGCTCAGTGAGTCGATTGCCGGCGCGCTGGCGCGCTTGCCGCTGGCCGATCTCGGCAACGGCGAGGCGATTCGCGCCGCCATCCCGGTCGCCGTCAGCACGCTGCATCGACTGCTCGGCAGCCGGCCCGATAGCCGCCTGTTTCGCCATCACGCCGGCCAGCCACTGGCGCTCGACGTGCTGGTGATCGATGAAGCGTCGATGGTCGACCTCGAAATGATGGCCGCCGTGCTCGCCGCGCTGCCGGCGCGGGCGCGCCTGATCCTGCTCGGCGACAAGGATCAACTGGCCTCGGTCGAGGCCGGCGCGGTGCTCGGTGAGTTGTGCCGGCGTGCCGGCGAAGGCCACTACACGCCGCAGACGAGCGCCTGGCTAGCGAGCGTCTGCGGCCAGACGATCGACCCACAGCTGCTCGACGAAGCCGGCTCGGCACTCGACCAGACTGTCGCCATGCTGCGCTTCAGTCATCGCTTCGCGACCGGCAGCGGCATCGGACGGCTCGCCGCGGCGGTCAACGCGGGCGACTTCGCGGCCGTGCAAGGAGTCTGGCGGACGCCGGCTGCCGACCTGGCGATGCTTTCACCTGGCGCCGGCAACGCCGCCGCGTTCAACGATCTGGTGATCGATGGGCGCTTGCCGCTGGCGACCAGCGGCGCGGGGGGCGGTGAAGGTGTCAGCGGCGGCGGGCGCGCCGGCTACCGTCATTACCTTGAAACGCTGCATCGTCAACGCCCAGTCGCCAGCGCCGGCCAGCCGGCCTTCGACAGCTGGGCGCGGCAAGTCCTGCGCGCGCACGGCGAGTTTCAGGTGCTCTGCGCGCTGCGCCGCGGCCCGTGGGGCGTTGACGGGCTCAATCAGCGCATCGCCCTGGCGCTGCACGCGGCCGGGCTGATTCCGGCAACGCAGGACTGGTACGCCGGTCGCCCGGTTCTCGTCACCCGCAACGACTACGCGCTCGGCCTGATGAATGGCGACATCGGGATAACGCTTGCGGTCCCGGTCCTGCTCCCCACTACGGATGCGGCGAGCGGAGAGTGGGTCGCGCGCGTCGCGTTTCCCGCCGGCGATGGCTCCGACGCCATCAAGTGGGTCCTGCCGAGTCGGCTGCAGGCCGTGGAAACGGTCTATGCGCTCACCGTGCACAAGTCGCAGGGCTCCGAATTCACGCACACCGCGCTGGTGCTTCCGGAAAAGCCCAATCCGATTCTGACGCGCGAACTGCTGTACACCGGCATCACGCGCGCGCGGCGCTGGTTTACGCTGCTCAACCCGGGCGGTGACGATGTCCAGAGAGTGGCTGTCGAACGACGCGTCCTGCGCGCTTCGCGCTTGCTGGAGTGAGCGGACGTCGGCGCTGCCAGACCTGCGCGTGTCAGTCTCGCTGTCTTCCTGGCCTTCGGCGTCGGTCGCTCCGGCGGTCTGCACTGGTCGGCAGCGGCTGCCAGGCACGGCCGGGATCTGGCCTTGCGCGCGGCGCCTTGCATGCGTCATGCGATATGCGAACGCTCGCCGGAACTCCTTGCCAGGCGCTTCGCCTCGATTCGATCGTCTCATTGCGTCGCATACCAGCATTGGGCATAATACCCGGTTGCAAATCGATGCCTAAATCATTGCCGCTGCCACTTTTCTCGTCTTTTGGATCACCGAAATGACTGTGACGACGAGTGTGAGCCTGATGTGCTGCTTGAGGGAAGTGAACGACGCGCGCAGACCCAGCAACGGGACGCTACATGACTTTCAGGAGATTTTGGTGATTGCCATGGCAGGGGCACTCTCGGATTGTGACACCATCGAAGACATCGCCTATTGGGGGCGCCGGAAGGAAACATGGCTGCGTAAGTTCCTGGTGCTCAAGAATGGCATTCCCTCCAAGAAGACGTTTCTGCGGGTCTTCCGAGCGCTGGACCCGAAGCAAGTTGAGGTCGCGTTTCGCCGCTGGGTGGCCGGGGTGGTCGGCGCCTTGGGAGGCAGCGTCGCGTTCGATGGCAAGGCGGTGCGAGTTTCCGGCAGTGGCGGTGAAACCGCGATTCACATGGTCAGCGCCTTCGCTACGGAATTGGCTATTGTCCTCGGCCAGGAAAAGCTCGCCAGCAAGAGTAATGAGATCACCGCCATCCCGGAACTGCTCAAGGCACTGTATATCAAGGGGTTGCTGGTCACCATCGACGCCATGGGGTGCCAAAAGACTATTGCCCGGCAGATCACGGATCAAGGCGGCGACTACCTACTGGCGGTCAAAGGCAAGCAGCCGACCTTGCTGGAAGCCATCGAGACCGAGTTCATTGACCAGTATCAATCCGAGGCCGTTGATCGCCACCGCCAGGCCCGCAACTCCCATGGTCGAATCGTCGGACAAATCGCCTCGGTCTTGCCTGCGCAAGGACTCGTTGATCTGGCCGATTGGCCGAAGTGCCAGACGATCGGCCTGGTCGACCCCCTGCGCAAGGTCGGCGACAAGGAATCGAACTTCGAGCGGCGCTACTACATCAGTTCTCGTGCGTTGACCGCCGAAGAACTGGTGGCCGCGGTGCGAGGCCATTGCGGCGTGGAAAGTGTGCCGCAGGCACACAGAAAAGAAGTTCAGTATGGACTGACGAACTGTGGAGATCTGATTCGTCGGGATACGACCGACAAGACCAAAGCCAGCTTGCGCTTGAAGCGCAGAAAAGCTGCTCGAGACGGCGATGTCCGGATAAACAGGCTGGGCCTCATAGCGTTATGTGAAACGAGATTCTGAATCTCTGGGTAAATAACGTATCGCTGGTTAATCGATCAACGGCTCCCCTATTAAATTATTAGCACTTCATGTCTTTTGCACAATTCAGAGTCTCCTTCGCTATACTCCCGTGACGAGCCAACAACATGACACTAATCGATACATATAAACAAGCCGCGTCGTTGTCAAGTCGGTCGCTATCTTCACTGCTCATTGAGGCAGCGCGGCTGCGCGTTTCTCGAACAAAACTAGGCTTGTCTGAATACATTGACTTTCGGTTGTATATGAACGACCTTTCATGGCCAGAGAAGGCGTCATTCGGTGGGCAGAGAACGCAAGCAGCAATTGAAGACATCCTTGTTGATGACTACTCACGATTCCTGAGCCTAGACAAAATTACAATGTACGCACTTATGTCGGGCCTCAAGATTCCTGTGCCCAAGATAAAAGCCGTATATCGTTCAATGCGGCCATCATCAATTCCTCAATTGCAAACGTTAGTAGATGTTTCTGCATTTTTCACGGACCCTGGCAGCTTTCCTCTATATATCAAAAGGTCGTTCGGGTCGTATGGTAGAGGTAACTTGCTCATCACCGGGTTTGACGGACACAACGTAATATTCGGCAACGGCCGTAAAGAATCTCTTAACGATTTTTGTTCATCACTTGACGAAGGTCGTACGCTCGGGTGGATATTCCAAGAATCACTCGCGCCACATCAAGACATTTTCGCGTTAACCAAGTCAAATAAAATATCGGGCCTTCGTATTCATACATTCTTTGCTAAGAATGAGGTTAAAATTACAAAAGTCATTTTTAAGATAAATGCTGGGCTGCGGGACTCGGACAATTTTGAGCATGGGGCTAGCGGTAATATGCTCGCTGCCGTGGATGTCAAGACGGGTAAAGTCATTCGTGCCATTTCCGGAGTTGGGTTGCACCAAACCGAGATTCCAATACATCCGTCAACAAAGGCTGAAATTGTGGGCTTCAAAATTCCGAATTGGAATGAAGTTGTCGATCTGGTAACTGACGCACAGAAAGGGTTTCCGGGATTCATTTGTCCGGGATGGGACATTGCTCTCTGTTCGGAAGGCCCAAAAGTACTCGAAGTAAATGCATTCGGGGACATTGACCTATCGCAACACGCATACAGAACTAGCTTTTTTGACGAGGACTTTATTTGGCTTTTGCGAAGTCGAGGCCTCGACGGCCTCATGTATTCGCCACCTAAAAACCATCTCCGGTCACCGATAAATCATCGCATGGGAATTAGGAAGCATCACTGGTTGTGGTAGTGAAAAATCGCCTATTAAAAATAGTGCCGCGCACCGACTGGCTGGTCAGTTTTAACGTCGGCATGCCGATTGAAAAACGACAGTAAGCGCCCGCTTGTTGAATTTGCCTGTAGTCTTACATTTATATGCTACGGCAGCTCTGATTTAATCGATTTTCACGGCAAGCTAGGTTCCCGATTAAATCAGTAATTTCTTGTGCGCCGTGCCAAGGCGCTGTTTTCCAGCGGGTGCGAATCCCGCCCGGCAACTTTCGCTCCGGCCGGTAGCAACTGGAGCAGTCGTGGAGGTAACGAAGCGGCTGAAGCCTCCGGTATAGAGGGTTCTTTAAGGAACTTGGCGAACATGCAGGCCGTAATTTGATTGAACACTGAGCAGGCCTCGAAAAGGGTGATGCGGAAGCCGACCCGCCGTTAATACGGGGAAGGCCGTCGTCGCAGGCGAATGCGAGCGAAACGCAGTCTGTGGTTCCGCCGGGGTATTGGTGACGGCATGTGTGGAAGAGGAAGGCAGACGCAACACGGGAAGCCCCATCACGTGGTCAAGCGCAAGACCAACCGGACGCCCGCGAGGGACAGGCCGGGCGAGATGGGGTGGCGGAGAGGCCCGTAGTACCGCTGAAGTCGGGTAATGCCGATGGAGGAAAGGGGCCTCAGTTCAAGACCAACGCAAGAAGCGGAAAGGGACAGGAGATTGGGCAACCTGCAAACTCCAATAAGCGTTCAGAAACTGCAGATGGCGTTACATGCCAAAGCGAAGGAAGAACCCGGGTACCGGTTCTACCTCCTGTACGACAAGGTCCATCGACCAGACGTACTCGACTATGCCTACCGAAGCTGCAAAGCCAACAAGGGAGCAGCCGGGGCGGACGGAGTGCGTTTTGAAGACATCGAAGCCTATGGAGAAGAACGCTGGCTTGGGAAACTGGCGGAACGGCTGAAGAAGAAAGACTACCGACCGGAAGCGGTCAAACGGGTCTGGATTCCCAAGCCGAACGGCAAACTGCGCCCCTTGGGGATACCGACGATCACCGACCGAGTCGTACAAACGGCGGCCATGCTCGTGCTGGAACCTATCTTTGAAGCCGATCTGCAGCCGGAGCAGTACGCCTACCGGGCAGAGCGCGAGGCGCAGGATGCGGTACAAGCGGTTCATCGTCTATTGAACACGGGACACCGGCCAGTGATAGACGCGGATCTATCCGGCTATTTCGATAGCATTCCGCACCTTGAGCTGATGAAGAGCGTCGCCCGTCGGATTGTCGATCGGCACGTTCTGCACCTCATCAAGCAATGGCTGGAAGCGCCTGTGGAAGAAGACGATGGACACGGTCACCGGCAACGGACCACGTCCAACCGGGACACCGGGCGCGGCACCCCGCAAGGGGCCCGAATTTCACCGCTGCTGTCGAATCTGTACATGCGGCGTTTCATCCTCGGATGGAAGACGTTGGGGTATGCGCGTCGCTGGTCGGCGCAAATCGTCAATTATGCGGACGACTTCGTCATCTGCTGCAAAGGCCGGGCAGAGAATGCCATGGACGCGATGCGAGGCATGATGGCGACACTGAAGCTGACAGTGAACGACGACAAGACACACCTGTATCGACTACCGCAAGAGCGGTTTGACTTCCTGGGATACACCTTCGGGCGGTGCTACAACCAGACGACCGGGCGCGCCTACATTGGCACTCGGCCCTCGCAGAAGAGCATCAAACGCATGGTGGAAAGCGTCAACCAGGAAACTGACCGTTGTCGAACCCTCCTGGATGCCGAGTTTGTCGTGGGACGTCTGAATCGCAAACTGACTGGCTGGGTGAATTACTTCTGCCTCGGCCCTCTGTCAGCCCGGCCTATCGGGCGATCAACACCCATGTCAAGCAGCGGCTCCGCCGGTGGTTGTGCAAGAAGCACAAGGTTTGCGGCAATGGGGCGACGCGCTACCCCGATCAATACCTCTACCAACAGGTGGGGCTGATCCGTTTGCCAGCCTGAACCCATGACCTTCCGTGGGCGAAAGCATGATGTCTTGTCCGAGAGCCGGATGCGGGAGAACTGCACGTCCGGTTCGATGAGCGGGATGTGGAAACGAAGCTATGGCCAGGCTACTTGGGCACCGTCAGACGAAAGGGACGGAAACAGACAAGCCGAACCTACGGCTATCGCGCCACATCTCGACTCTACCGTTACTACGAAAAAGCCAGGCAAATCGGGGCCAGCAGCTTAGGTTAGCAGGGTCTCCGCGCTCGAAAAACATACGCAAAAATATATTGTTTATGAGGGTATTTGACGTGTTTCTTGAACGCTCTTGCGCACCCCATCTCGGTCTGACGCAGGCCGCTCGGCCATGATGATATGAGGCGCGCCGAGAAGATGCGCGTGAAGCCGTCGTTGAGTTGCGCGCAATCCTCGGGTTGCGGATAATCATAACCCATGCTGTCCGAGTACGAAATCCTTGGCATGAGAATGGGGAAACACAGCCCTGACGCTGGTTTTCGAGATCCTTGATTTTATTGAGCCATATTTCCTGAAGCGATGTGCTTGCCAATATTCGCATGACTCAAGTGCCGCCGCCAACAGCTCTGGCCAGTTCCAGATTGATTCGTTTTTTATCCGATCTCACCGTTACGGGCGTCGAGGTTTCGCATAAGCACTTTGCTGAACGCCTTGGCCGACTAATCGATCTGTCTGGCTCGATAGCTCTGTCAAGAGTACATGTCGGTCTTGCGGCGACGGCATCAAAACCCTGCGCGAAGACTGCCACTGTGGTTTCCACGGAGTCGCTGGTAGACGAGTTTATCCGGGTTCGCACAACGATAGTTCAATCGATAATAGATAGTTTTGTCCCGGCTGCGGGTGTGGGTGTGGCGCCGCCAAGCCTGCCGCTGGTAACGGCGGCTATATCCGCGGCAGAGCTAACGAAATATGGGCGCTACCAGCTATTCTATGTGAGTCGCCAAAAAGAAATCGCCGTCAAACTCGGCAAGCTTAGGGCCAGTACCCGGGCAGCAGTTTCAAGTCGTTCATCGAGGCTTGCTCAGTTGGTCGTCCTCGATGCCGCGCTCGACGAGGCGCTTTCTGCGCCCACGCAGAAATTGTTCGCCGAAATACCACGCCTGCTTGAAAGACGTTTTCAGTACCTGTATCTGCAGCACCAGCAGGTGGTTGCGAGCCAAGATGGTGAGCACGGTGAAGGCGATTGGCGTTTGTGGAGTCAAGCAGGCGGGTGGCTTGAACAATTTACCGGGGAAATGCAGGGTTTGCTGCTGGCCGAGCTTGAAGTTCGCATACAGCCGGTGCTGGGACTGATAGAGGCACTTAAGGAAGAGGTAGAAAGAGCTTGATGAGCAGATTATTTTTCGCGACAGCATTCCTCCTGGGAGCGGCGGCGATTGCCTGGATGGGCCTGGTTTTCACTGGCTCGAACGTGCTGGGGCTTGCCGTGACGGCGCTAATTGGCGGCGTCTATTTCGTCGGCTTTATGGAGATCGTACGCTTTCGGCAAGCCACGTCGACGCTCACCAATGCGCTCGCCGGATTGTCGGGAACCGCGCCGATGGCTGCGCCTGATTTTCTTGAGCAATGGCTGGGCAAGCTGCACCCGTCGCTGCAAAACGCGGTTCGGCTACGTATTGAAGGAGAACGGGTGGGCTTGCCCGCGCCCGTGATTACACCCTACCTGGTGGGCTTGTTGGTCATGCTGGGTTTGTTTGGAACGTTTCTTGGCATGGTCGATACACTGCATGGCGCCGTAGCCGCGCTGGAAGGAACGACCGAGTTACTGGCCATTCGCGCCGGCCTGGCTGCGCCAATCAAGGGGCTGGGGCTGGCCTTTGGCACCTCCGTTGCCGGCGTCGCGGCGTCGGCGATGCTGGGACTGATTGCCACTCTAAGCCGACGCGACAGAATGTTCGCGACGCGACAGCTGGATGGCAAGATCAGCACGATATTTCGTGAGTTTTCTTTGGCCCACCTTCGGCAACAGACTTTAAAAGCCATGCAGCTGCAAGCGAACGCGCTTCCCGAGGTGGCAGAAAGACTGCACGCGTTGGCGAGTGCGATGGAGCGAATGGGCGATAATCTTGGCGATAAGTTGCTGGCCAATCAGGAGCGCTTCCATCTGTCGGTACAAGGCACCTATTCCGAGCTCGCCAGTTCGCTGCGTCAGTCGCTCGCGGAAAGCGTTACCGAGAGTGGTCGGCAGGCGATAGAGAGCGGAAGACAGCTTGCTGAAAGCATCAAGCCGCTGCTCGAAAGCGTAGTGACCGATATTGGCAATGAAACCCGGACGACTCATCGGCAACTGAGCGCCACTGTTCGGGAGCAACTTGAAGGGGTGACCGGCTCGCTACTGGAATCATTCGAGCAGAGTTCATCAAGCTGGCTGGAACGTCAGCAGTTGCTCGATAGGGAGCGATTCGAACTGTGGACCGAGTCCTTCGAGCAGGCGGCTGAGCGCTCGCGCATGCAAAGCCAGGCGTTATGCGATACGCTCGAAAAAACTGCCAGTGAAATGTCAGATAATGCCCGCGCAAACTTCAGTGCGACGCTCAATGAAATGCGCTCTCTGTTGCAGTCTTCCGAGGCTTTGATCCAGGCCAGGATAGAAGGCGAAGCGTCGTGGCTGCAGGGGCATGGCCAGCGGATGAGTGAGCTGACATCGACCCTGCGGAGCGAGTTGCAGGCACTCAGAAATGATGAAGAACGTCGCGGCCAGGCCGCGCTCGATAGCCTCGCCGGCCTCGAGTCGACAGTAGCTTCACAATTGGCGAGTCTGGCGAAAGAGCTCGAAGAACCGATTGCCAGCCTTATCCAGACGGCCTCGGAGACACCACGGGCTGCCGCCGAAGTCATTGATCAGCTTCGCCGTGAAATGTCGAACAGTATTGTACGAGATAACACCCTGCTTGAAGAGCGACAACGGATCATGACAGAGCTCAATACCGTTTTGGTTTCCTTGCAACACGCGACCAGCGGGCAGCGAGAAGCGATTGAGTCACTGGTCAGATCTTCAGTCAGCACGCTTGAAGGTGTCGGTTCGCAATTTGCAGGTCATGTGGCGTCAGAGGTGTCGAGGCTGTCCACGATCGCCGATGATTTTGCCGTCAGCACGATCGAAACATCGAGTCACGGCGACGCATTCGGGCTCGCCGTTACGCTTTTCAACGAAGCCAATGGCAAGCTGGTAGAAAGCCTCAATCGCATCGAGAAATCGCTGGCTAAATCGAGCAAGAGAAGTGATGAGCAATTGGCGTATTACGTCGCCCAGGCCCGGGAAATAATCGATCACAGCATGCTGTCGCAGAAAAGCATTTTTGACGAATTACGCCAGCTTGGCCAGCGGGTGCAAAGAGCTCCCGAGCCCGCAGCCAAAGAGGTGCTTTGATGGAAGAGCTGGAAGATGGCTTCTCTCAGGACACCCCGATCTGGGCGATTTTTGGCGACTTGATGTCTGCGCTGGTCGGTGTCTTTGTCTTGCTTCTGGTGTGGGCGCTTGGCTTCCAACTCGAGCTTGCGCAGTCACTCGAACACGAAGTCGAAAAGCGTCAGGTCGAGGAGCGGCGACGGATTGCTCTTGAAGAAGCGCTGGCCGATCCACTGGCCACGGGACGCGTGACGCTGCGTGACGGGCGCATCGCGATCAGCGGTAGTGTGTTGTTCTCATTGAATTCAGATCAATTGCAGCCGGCAGGGCGTGAATTACTGCGAACGCTCGTTGCTCCACTCAAGGTTTATCTTGACCAAAGGGATCAGCTGTTGATGGTGAGTGGTTTTACCGACGACCTACCGATTCAGGAGGGAAATCGTCGTTACGACGATAATTGGCAGTTGTCGGCGGAACGTGCGCTGACCGTGACCCGGGCGTTGATCGAAGATGGCATGCCGGCAGCGATGGTATTCGCGGCGGCGTTTGGCTCACAGCAACCGGTATTTTCCAATCACGACGCGAAGGGGCGATCGCTGAATCGACGCGTGGAGATCGCACCAGTGCCGCGGGCCAGTAATCAGAAAGAGGCGCTGATATCGTCAGATGACTGATACGCTTCCCTCTGCTATTGCCAGCAAGGAGGAGTCTTCGCTGTCGTCTCGCCTGGCGGCAATTGACACCGCCGACCTCGGACTGCTTGTTTCCTGTCTGGCGAAAAGCAGTGCTCGTAAGCTGGATCCGCTTCGGTTCCAGCTTATTGAATCGATGGCCACGAGGGCGCTCGAAAGAAAAATATCGGTACGCGTGATTCTGGAACGGAAGATACGCATTGCTTTAGCCAATTATCAGGCTGACTATGCAAAGGCAGAACATTGCGCTGCAAGTCTCGTTGAGAGGGTTTCTACCCAGTTTCCCGAAGCCGCCGATCGTATTCGATCCTTGTTCGATGATGGTGACTTCACGGCAGTTAACCGCCTGGCAGCCAAGCTCAACGGAGGGCGAGAAGCGAAACACGACGGGCAGGAAGTCAGCGCGCTGGCCGTATTGACCAACGAGATTAACCAGGGCTCGTTGGCCGCGCATGCGGAGGCGGACTCTCTCAACGACGTCTTGCGACAACGCGAAGACGCCGCGCTGCAGGCGTCGGGTCTGGCAAAATCAAAAGCTCGCGCGGGCATTTTGGCGGCTGAAGACACCCAGCAGTTCGCGGTTTTCGGTGAAGCTTGCCGCGGCGGTCGGGCAATCGAATCGAGTTCGGTGCGAGATTTCCGAGAGCTACTGGTAAAGCTTGATTCAGACCGACTGGTAGCGCGGGTCATCAGTGATGGCCCTGAAGCACCGGGACCACTGAACCCGCAGGCGCTGGTCATACGATCTCTCGCCGCACTGCGGGACTTGTCGCCGGACTACCTCAGCCGATTTGTCTCGTATGTGGACACGCTCCTGTGGCTTGAAGAGGCTGGCGAAGGCCGCAAGCTCGCCGATCACAAGGCGAGAAGAGCCCATCTCAAAACAGACTGAGGTGGTCGCTTGCGAGGACGCCAGGGCGTGTCGGAGGCCAATGCGTTCGCGCAAATTACCCTGGTGATTCCGAAACACCTGCGGCAAGGTGCGCAGCGCAGGAACAGCGGCGCCGTGTCGGGATAGCGCCATATCCACGAATATCAAACCAGCAGGAAAGAACTCCGTCACGCCTATCGACTTCCGCGAGAATCGTGTTGCCGTAACGCGTGGCCTCGCAGTCTCCATCATCGATACGCGCCGCAGGGCCTCCGCACTCGGCTGTCATAGCGGTGTGAGGCCCAGCATCGTCATCCGGACATCGTCATCCCAAGCAGCTCCTTTGCGCTTCAAGCGTAAGCTGGCTTTAGTCTTGTCGGTCGTATCCAGACGAATCAGGTTGAGAACGATTTTCTTCAAGAGGGAGAGGTTCTGTGGGGCGTTGTCCTTGCGTACAGTGCTGGCATCTTCACGAAAGCTGACGTCGAGCACCCAGTGAAGGCGGTTTTCTACGCCCCAATGGCCTCGCACCGCGGCCGCCAGCTCTTCGGCGGTCAAGGCACGAGAACTGATGTAGTAGCGTCGCTCGAAGTTCGATTCCTTGTCGCCAACCTTGCGCAGGGAGTCGACCAGGCCGATCGTCTGGCACTTCGGCCAATCGGCCAGATCAACGAGTCCTTGCGCAGGCAAGACCGAGGCGATCTGTCCGACGATTCGACCATGGGACTTGCGGGCCTGACGGTGGCGATCAACGGCCTCGGATTGATACTGGTCGATGAACTCGGTCTCGATGGCTTCCAGCAACGTCGGCTGGTTGCCTTTGACCGCCAGCAGGTAGTCACCGCCTTGATCCGTGATCTGCCGAGCAATAGTTTTCTGGCAGCCCATGGCGTCGATGGTGACCAGCAACCCATTGATATACAGTGCCTTGAGGAGTTCCGGGATGGCGGTGATCTCATTACTCTTGCTGGCGACCTTTTCCTGGCCGAGGACAATACCCAATTCCGTAGCGAAGGCGCTGACCATGTGAATCGCGGTTTCGCCACCACTGCCGGAACCTCGCACCGTCTTGCCATCGAACGCGACGCTGCCTCGCAAGGCGCCGACCACCCCGGCCACCCAGCGGCGAAACGCGACCTCAAATTGCTTCGGGTCAAGCGCTCGGAACACCCGCAGAAACGTCTCCGTGGAGGGAACCCCGTTCTTGAGCACCAGGAATTCACGCAGCCATTTTTCTTTCCGGCGCCCCCAGTAGGCGATGTCTTCGATGGTGTCACAATCCGAGAGTACCCCTGCCATGGCAATCACCAAAATCTCCTGGAAGTCATGCAGCGTCCCGTTGCTGGGTCTGCGCGGGTCGTCCACTTCCCTCAAGCAGCACATCAGGCTCACTCCCGTCGTCACAGTCATTTCGTTCGTCCAAAAGACGAGAGTAGACCTGATTTCAACAGGGTTTACAAGTGGTTGTCATAAGCCCATGAATGTTAACGATTTTCCGCTGATCGAGTATGACAACAAGCACTATGCTATCCGAGTGCGGAGGCCCTGATACGCGCCGCGATCATGCAAACGAATGGTGTGCTCCGGTCGTTGATAGGCCGACCAGTATTGCTCATAGGTAGTTGCGCAACGTTCCCACCGTCTTGCACTCTCCGCGATGCCTGGGCACACGCCCGAAAACGGTCGGCGCACTACCGCTGCGCCGACCCTGGGCTTACTTCGAGTGGCCGTCCAACGAATAAGGATAGATCGTGCGAAGCCACGATCTGATCCGTTTGTTGGACGAGCCCGGGCCGGAGCGCTGGGCGCGCCCTCTGCAAATATCTTTTTTGGATTTACCCCGCAGGCATGAATGCCGAAGGGCGGGGAGCGGGCCGTCGCCGCGCGCTGCGGCACCGTCAGCGAAGATCGCGCAAATCCGGCCGTTTTGGCGTCCCGGCCACTGAACTCCGGGCGACCCCGTCACTCAGCTTGGGGAAACTGAAGTCCCAAAGGCGGCCGGACAGCGCTGTGAAGGCGGCTTACACGATCAGGCAGCGATCGCGACGAGCGGTGGAGCAGCGACGAAGGCGGGCGATGTTGATCGAATACGCGTCCGGACAATTGACATCACGGAGCCACAGCACGGGCAAAGCATCGCTGGCCGCTCCTTGCGCGGCGGCGTGAAGCGGCTGGGATCGAACTTCAGCAAGCGGTGCAGCAAACTGATCAGGCGCTTGCAGTTGGCGTGCAGGAAGCCGAAATTGCGGGCGCGGCGAAAGCCCTTGGGTAGCACGTGCTGGAGGATCAGCCAGAGGAAATCGGCGCCGGCTAGCGAGCGCTTTTCCGACTTGCCGGTTTGTGCGTTGCGGTAGCGGAAGCTCACCCGCCCATCCTTACAAGCGAGGATGTCCTGTTCACGGATGACGCCGCGGTAGAGGTAACGACCGAGGTAGATCAGGGCCTTCTCGCCGCTGCCCACCGATTTGCAGTGCGCTACCCATTCCCGCGGATAGGACGCCGGCAGGCAAATGCCGGCCGCCTCGATCGCCGCCAGCATTTTGGCCCGGAAGACCTTGGCCATCGCCTTCTCGTTGAACAGGTAGGTGCCGTTCTTGCCGCGCCGCTTGCGTCGCCAGCGCTGCTTCGCGGCATCGATCGCTGCCGCGGGGACGACGAGATGGACATGCGGGTGGAAGTCGAGCCGACGCGAGTGCGTGTGCAGGACCGCGATGGCGCCGGGCGTGCCCTGCAACTGCCGGTCGTTCTGACTGAAGCGGTGCACCGTTTCCCAGGCACAGCGCATCAAGCCATCGAAGACGACGTCGGCGTGCGCCGCAGCGAGCCCGCGCAATTCGGCCGGCAGCGTGAAGGTCAGCAGAAAGTAGTCGGCCGGGACGAGGCGCTCTATCTGACGTTCCAGCCATTGCTGGCTCTCGTGGTGCTGGCAGTGCGGGCAAAGGCGATGGCCGCAGGAATGCGGAACGAGTTTTTGCTGATCGCAGCCTTCGCACTGGAGCTGCATCATCGGGCTGGCCGGGCCGCGGCAATCGCGCATCGCCGAGAGTGCCCGAAGCTGATCGAAGCTCAGGCGGTGGCGAAATTGCGTCATGAAGTCCGCTTCGAATTCGGCAATGACAGAGCCGAGGCGGATCATCGCGGCGTCCCCTTGCTCAGACAAAAGCGGTCCATCAGCGCGTTGATGCGGTCGATGGCGTGATGCCGGGTTTGATCCGTCAGATGGGTGTAGCGAACCGTCGTGAGAATCGAGTGATGGCCGAGAATGCTCTGCACCTCGGTGAGCTCGACGCCCGCCTCGATCAGGTGCGTGGCATAGGCGTGACGCAAACTGTGCGGCGAAATGTTTTTTTTAGCCCGCAGGATTCGACCACCGCCCGCAGTGCCTTCTGAACGCCGCTGCGATTGAGCGGTGTCCTGGCGCTGCTCGCACCTGGCAAGCCGCCGCGGCGATTGGGAAACAGCAGAACGGGATTACGGTGGCGCTGCCAGAAACAACGCAGGAGTCGGTAGGTGGCCGTCGGCAGCGGCACCAGGCGATCCTTGTTGCCCTTGGCATCGCGGATATGCACCCGCCCGCGCGCGCCGTCGATGTCGGCGACCGTCAGCCGTAAGCCTTCGCCCAGGCGCAGGCCGAGACTGTAGAGGGTGAAGAAGAAAACGCGGTAACTGAGCACCTGCGTGGCCAGAAAAATCCGCTCGGTCTCCTCGACCGTGACGATGTCCGGCAGGCGCAGCGAGCGCGGCGGCTTGATCAGACCGGGCGCCACCCAGGGTTTCTTCAGCACGTGCTCGTAGTAAAACTTGAGCCCGTACAGATCGAGCTTGAGCGAACTCCAGGAGTGCGTCTCACGCAGGTCGGCGAAGTAATCCAACAGGTCGGCCTCGCTCAGATCGTCGATCTGATGAGCGAAGTAATCTCCCACCCGGCGGACGGCGCGCGAATACGCGTCGATCGTCTTCGGCTGCAAGCCCTTGAGCTTCAGGTGCTTCTGGTGCAGCTCGTAGTTCGTGTCAAAAATCGTCGTTGCGACAGCGGACATCTCTTCCATCTTGCGGTAACCTCGCATTCGTCATGAACGTCCCTCGGATGAGGGGCGAGGTCACATCTTGAGTCAACGCGACGACAGCACCGGGGTTTCCTCCGCGTAGCGGCTTCGTCCAACTCCAAAACACCCAAGATGGACCAAGCAAAGTCGAGCTTCAATGTGGCGTTGAAGATCGGGTCCGTCAGGCTCATATAGTAGTCCGTGCCGTACGGAGTTTGGCGATTTTGCCCTTCGCCGACGGAATAATCGGTTTTCGGGTTGTACAGCGCCAGGTTATGACATGTCATGCAATTGGTCTGGACGCCATATGCATTCTTGATGGTCCCGTTGATGGCGCGCACGATCTGGAAAACAGAAGGATCGAAACCGGCTTCCAGGTGAGGATTATATCCAATCACCGAGGCGCCGACATTTTCGCCGCTGGTAATTGGTTGCGCGGGCGCGACCATGCTATAGGCAACGGACATGGCATAATGCTGCGCGGCTGCATCCAGGTATTTCATCGGGCGCGCAGCCGCGATGTGGTCGTCGCTGGGCGGATAGGGTTTGTCGGCATTGGCGGACCACCAGAATGTTTGCCAAGCCCAGCGCTTGATTTCTCGCGTGGTCACGTGCATGCCCACCAGGATGGCGTAGTCCCCGTCCTTGGCCGTCAAGTTAAGTTGCGTCTTCAGAAATTGCACATCCTGCTGGGTGAGCTTCTGATGGATGAAGTTATTCAGGAAGAACGTGTTCTGAGCGCTGCGCCCCTTGCATCCAGGATCAATGCTGTTACCACCCGCGCCGGAGCCGTTGATATTGACGTAGACGCAGCTGTTCCAGTTCTCCTCGGGAAAGGCGACGGCCGGATTCGGCGTGCCCGGCCAGCCCGGGAAAGTGTAGATGCCATTGGCCGTGTTCTGCGGGATGATCTTGTACACCGGCTTGATGGTGATGGCGTTGTTGGGGAAGTTCGGGATTTCCGTGTAGCCTTCCTTCAGCAAGGTGTCCAGCGTACTTTGCAGAAATAGCTTGTTACCGTTTGCATGTTTTGCCGCCGGCGGATTATAGGCGACGGAGACGAAGATATTGGTATCGCCGACATTAGATTTGGCGATTTCCTCACGGCCGAGCAGTTTGAATTTGCGTTCCTTGGTCAAGCCGTGAAATTGTCTCGGGATACCGAGATCCAACACCGGTTGTCGGCTGGGTGCCGCGGCTTCCATCTGTAGTAAGGTTTGGCCTGATTTGATCCGGTACAACATATTCGATGTTGTAGCCCAGGTCTCGAAGGCGCGCACAGGTGTGCCGTTGACGAGGCCGACGGTGTGGGTCAAGCCCGCCCAAATTCCCCAGCCGTGCCGGACAATCGCGCCTGTATCGTTGTCGTACACCCATCTATTAACCGTAGTCTCCGATACTGGAAATGGCACTGCTGGATCCGGCTTTGGCAGATCCGGCAGGCACACTAGGTTGCCGTCGATGTTGCCGATATCTCCATCTTTGGTGATATCGTTCAGACAAGCGCTGATATTCGCCAGCGTAGTCGGCTGACTCGTCCCATTGAGCTTGCGGCAAGTCGCGATTAGGCTATCATCGCTAATCGATATGCCGGAACACGTATAGCGATACGAGCCATTTGGTTCCGCCGCGGCATGGGCCTGGGGAGCGGTGGCTAGACACGCTGTAAGCATGAGCACGCTAGTCGGAAAAACAGGAAAGCGGATGTAAGACCGATGCATTACGATATCCTCCGTCGTGGTTTTTGCGGACTTTCTATATTGAATCCAAGGCGGACTCTTGGGGCTGTGGCAATCGCCCTCCGGGAGACAAGCCAGTTTGCCGAAGGTCTCGCTAAAAAAATAGTTAATCCAATGGGCTTTCGGCAAAAATAATTTCTCTGTCCTTAGAGGATAAAGCCGTCAATCGCCGATTTTGAGCCGGCAAGCGTTGCGATTTGCAGACAGGTCCGCCAGCAGCAGGCCCACAGATTCCGGGCTGCGGGCGGGATATGAGGCGGTATATAAAACAGGCACCTGGCGCAGCAGTACAGCAGCGTCGCGGTCAAGTGGTGTCTTCGTGGCAGGACCAGCGCCTGCGGAAATCCTTGCCCGCCTTTTTCAGTGCAATCCCCGAAGCTTCGAGCAAGCGTTCCGCCGCCACTGCAGGGCGGGTTCATGACAGCGGGAATGCAGCAGGAGGCGGCCGAACGTTTGGCTCCAGCTAGTTTTTGAGGTAGTTTCAGTAAGGAATGACGGTGAATACGACCTAGGATACCTCGCCGTTTTCAGATCGACGTCCGCGCCATGACGACTATTCCCTGCTTGGGGATGTTGATGGTCATCGAGGCGTCGTTGGAGTTCGGATCGTTCAGGTAGTTGCCTACGCCGTCGCCACCGAAGTGCGTGGAGTCGCTGTTGAAGATCTGAGTCCACCGGCCCGTTTCACCATTCGTTGGCACGCCGTAGTGGTATTTGTCCTCACCCGTCCAGTTTCCCGCGACCACAAGCACCGCTGCTTCCCACTTCCGCTTGAAGGCGAACCAGCCGTCCTGCGGATAGTGTAGCCACTCGAAGCTTGTCCCCTCTCGAGTCAGTGGATCGTAGCTCTGGCGGATCTCGATCAGGCGCTGGAACATGGCCTTGAACTGAGGCCCTGGCGGCAGCCGCTCCAGGTCCCAGTTCAGGATGTGATCCTTACGGGCATCGTTGAAATTGCCCTCCATTGCGAACTCATCACCCATGAAGAATAAAGGAACGCCTGGAACGAAGAAGGCCAAGGCGTACATCATGCGCGACTTCTTCTGCGCCCAGTAGTCGCCTCGCCAGCCAAACTGCGTCACCGGGTAGAATTTATCTTGGTTCTGGCCGCCGTCCCACCAGCACTCGTCGTGATTGTTGGCATACACAACGCGGCTGTGGGCGTGGGTGTAGTCGCCGCCGTTGATGGCATGCGCCAGGGCTCCTTCAACGCCTTGCTGGTACGGCTTGAGGGTCGTTTGTAGCTCTTTGCGGAAGTTGAACCAGCCGGCATCGAAGCCGATATGTTCCATCATCCATCGACTATAGCTGCCGGTATACTCGTCCCAGTGCTCGCACATGAGTGTCTTCTCGGGGTCGGCGTTCTTGAGCCCGGCGATCAGCCTGCGAAGCACGTTGCTGCCACTATCGTCTCCACTACCGGAGTTCTTGTTTACGATCTGTGAGGTGAAGTCGAACCTGAGACCGTCGAAGTGCAACTCGGCTAGGTAGTAGTGGCACGCGTCTTCGATGTATTTCTGCACTTCGTATCGGGCCCAGTTGGGCGCCATGCCGAAGGTGCCTCCCGCCTGATTCGAGGCCTGTTCACCGCTAAAGTAGATGTTCGTTGTCGTTGAATCGAAATTCCACAGTGGGCCAGAATTACCGGCGGCACCGAAGTGATTCAACACGATGTCGGCGATCACGGAGATGCCGCGCGAATGAGCGTCGTTGATGAAGGCTTTCAGATCATCGTATGAACTGCCGTCACCGATCACGCCGCCGTACGAAGACTCGACAGCGAAGAAGCTGACTGGCGAGTAGCCAATATAGTTATCCCCGCTGAACTCGTTAATTGGCAACAGCTCAATCGTGTTGACTCCGAGAGCTTGGATATAGTCCAGCTTCTTGCGCAGCTGTGGAAAATCTCCCTTTCTCTTCTGGTCCCAGGTGAAGTGGTAGTTGTTCCCGGCGGGATCTGTCCAGCTCCCGTCGCCGCGACCGACATAGCCACCCTGGAACAACTGGTAGATGACCATCTTGCCTCGGGCAGTCGGGCGATGCTGAGCATCGGTCCATGGGAAGCGCGCCGGATCCTTGTGTATCGAATAGGACTCGCTGTGCTGCATGGCGCGGGCGTAGGGGTCGACTCGATAGCGGGTTTCACCGTTATCCAGGACAATTCGCAACCAGTAACCGTCTCCGTCGCGGAGCGGCAAGTTCTGGAGGCCGTGAGCAGGTACTTGCCAATACCCTGGTAAGGCCTTGCCACGATAGGTCTGGGTCGTTTTTTCGAGTCGGATTGATGGCTGGAACGACTGCTTGTCGCGCGTCACCAGCTCGACACTCTGTGCGTTGGGTGCCCAAACCTTGAAATGTTCCATGCCTTCACCTCCTGTGCTATTTGTGCTCGGAGCGTAAGAGCCATCGCCCCGCGGCCTATGGTTATAGTTAACTCCTTTGGTGTCACGGTGTGTTATTGTCCCGCGCCATGGGATTTGCAGTCCGCGCGCACAGAGGGTGCCGCCAATATTTAAATCACTTTACGCGGCGTGCTCTGAGCTTGCGCTCGTTCCGCAACCAGGTTTTTTTACGGCATTGTCAGCCGGACTCCGAAGGATAGGAAGTGCAATGGGCTTTGGGGAAATATAATGTTTTTATAGCTGACGGCTGATAAGTTGGTCAATCGCCGATTTTTGGGCGGCATGCGTTTCAATTTACAGAAGGGCCTGGCGAATAGCAGCGCAAGCACTGCCTGGCACGGCTTCGGGCACGAGCTTCGCCACCCACCCACCTACCACGCGATGTGCTGATCGACGCGATCTCCGCTGCGGGTTGGGCTGACGAATCCACCGAGAATCGTTGCGCGCCTGTTCCGCCGCTGCCGCCTCCCGCAGCGGTGGCACACGCGCTGCGGTATTGCGTGCTGGCTGGACGGATCCGCCGAGGTGGTCGAGGATCTTCGTCACGGTGCCGGCACCGTCGATGAAGCGCGATGATCGGCATCTGACTGTGGTCGATCGGGCAACGCAGTGGCCGGCCTTCATAGAGGCGCGCCAGCCACATGGCCCACAGATACCGGGCGACGGCAAGATTGCGGGGGGCTTCGCTGGGCGCCGCACAGGTCGGCACTGGCGGACCGGCGACAGTGGCGAGCGTCGTCACCACAGAGCGTAGCAGTACATTGGGCGCGCAAACACTCTTCTTGCGATGGCGATGTGCCCATGGCTGCGGCACCAGCGCGGCAACCCCCCGCGTCGAGTTCGAGTGCAGCATGAAGGCGACGCTCGACGCATCGCCCGGGGCGACAATCGGCTTGTCGCGGCGTCTGCCGCGCCTGGTCGGCGGAAGCGTCGATCTCGCTGAGCTTCAGCCCCGCGCGGATGGTCGCCAGCGCGTGCAGCAAAGCTTGCGGACCTGTCAGCGGTCGCTGTCACAGTTCGTCATGGCTAGCGCCCAGCGATCCGGCGCTGGTCGGTGCGAACGATTCGGCTCCGTTACGGCGGTAGCGCCCAACTCGCGGATCAGCCGCTTCGTTCCAGGTAGCGCTTGGCGGCAGGTCGGCGTTCAGCAGCTCGACGTAGCGCCGGTAGCTGAAGAAGCGCCCGCGCTGGCGCTGCGTAGTTCGGCGACGATCCCCAGCGCCCGCGCGGCGCTTGCCTGCACGCCCTCGGCAAAGAAATCGAGTCAGCGTTTTCCCAGTCGCCGCGCAGACAAAGCTCGTTCAGCGGCCCTTCATATCGCGCGCGACGTGTCTGCGCGGCGACGGTGGCCAGCCACGGCCAGCAGACCGAGGCCCATCAGCACCCAGCTGGCGGGCTCAGGCACGGTGCTGATGGATTGCGGCACGAATTCCGAACCGTTGAGATCGGCGTCGCTGAAAGCGAAAACGAACCACTGGTTCGGGTTGTCCAGGCCAGCGGGCGTGACCGCCAGGAAATCGTTGTCGTTGGCTACGAACAGCGTGTGCATCGTCACGCCGCCGATTACTACGTCATCGCCGAAGGCCATGCCTTCAAGCTTGGCCGGGATCTGGTCGTCGGTGATGCCGTGGGCGTTGAGCGCGGCCTTCAGATCCAGGAACAAGCTTGGTTTGACCGCCTTTAGGCTTAGCGCCGCAACGCCGCTGTCGTTGTCGACCGTCTGGGCGCCTGCGATATCGACCTTCAGCACCTGCTTGAAGGCGGTTTTGGAGTCGTCGCCCAAACCTTTGCCGTCGCGCTCGAGCACCAGGAATTCGTGGTTGTTGAGCGCCAGGATCTCGCTGTTGTTGTAGTTCTTGCCAGTGATCCGGTTATCGTAGGCGTACTCATGCGTGCTGCCGGTGGCGATGTCGATGGTCACCAGCCGGTTGTAGCGGGCGCCGTCGCCGCCGTCCTGCAGCAGCGCGCTCTGCATCATGCCGACCAGCATGGCGCCGTCGGGCGTGATGGCCAGGCCTTCCATGCCCTTGTTGGCAACGCGGCCGCTGCTGTTGGTGGGCGCGCCTTCGCTGGCCGTGGTCGGGCCCAGGGTGGCCACGGCCAGGTTGGACGGTAGCGTGAAGGTCCGAATGCGTTCGCCGGTGCTGCGGTCCAACTGGTAGACGTAGGGGCCGTATTCGTCGGAGATGAATACGCTTCGGCCATCGTTGGAGACGCGGATGCTCTCGGTGTCGAGCCGGGCATTGGCCGTGTTCAGGGAGTTCTGCGTCGGATCGAAGGCGTCGGAGCGGCCGGTGAAATAGTTCTTGCCACTGCTGGCCAGGGAGGGGGCAGTGCCGTAGTTTAGAGCCGTGCTGCTGTGCAGCAGCGTGCTCGCGGTTAGCTTCGGCGTGAGCGTAAACGGCAGGGCGCCACTTGATGCCGCCGATAGCGCCAGCGTCAGCGTCTGGAAGCGGGGGATGTAGGACGCGGTGTCGGCCACCGTGGCATTCCAGGCCGTGGCATTTGGGCCGCGGTCAGGCAGCCCCAGGAAGGTATTGCCGCCGGCCCAGGCCAAGCCTGAACCGAGGCCGCCGAGGAGGTTGCCGGCTACGCCATTTTCCAGCGCGCCGCTGGTGGACGACAGGTCGTTCAGGGCACCTGAAAGGCTGCCGCTGGCAATCAGGTTGATAGCATGGGCCGAAGGCATGGCCAGGGCGGCGGCAAGTGCGGTGGCAAGCAGGGTGGGGCGCAGCATGGTGGTTCTCCTCATCGCATGGAAGCCCGCATGCTAAGTAGCGGTCGTGACAGGCCGATGACGGCTTGCCGCAAACGCAGGCCGCTAGACGACTGAGGTGTGGTCTATTTCCCCGAACACCTCGATAGGTCGATGATCCACCTTTGGAGGCGCTGTGATGGCTCCCTGCCAGCGATCAGCCGGTCAATCGGTGATGGATAAAGGCGTTCGCACCAGCTGCTTCAGTTCGTGGGCCGACTTTCATGCCGCCACCGCTGTGTCGCGCACGGCGGCGAGCACGGTCATCAACTCATCGACCTCGGCGTTGCTGAACAGCACATCGGGACCGCGCGGCGTAATGTCGATGAACGGCGACTCGTAAAGCAAGGCGGCGTCGAGAACACCGTGCTCGGTGAGGTGATTGACGATCAGGTTTACGAACTCGATCTGGTTGGCAGCGAGCGTCTTGTCGGCCAGGAAACCGGCGAGCGCCTCCTTGGCGGCCTCACGATCCATGCCGAGCAGCGAGCGCACGAAGAGCCCCAGCCCGTGCGACTCGCTGGCGGCGCGTTCGATATCGCTTGCCGCACCGACGCCGCTCTCGGCAAGCATTCGTTCGAGTTCGCCCAGGTCGGCGACGGTCAGTGGCCGGTTCATGCGCAGCTTGTGGATCGCCAGATGGTCCTGGTGCGCGCGCAGGAAGGCCTGCGCCTTGGCGCGGAACTTCGTGTAGTCCGTGCCGTCGGTGAAGCCCGGCAGGGCGACCTCCTTCTCGTCGCCGATCTCGTCGTCGAAGTCGGTGAAGATCGGCTGGCGCCGGTGCTTGTCGATCAGCCGCACCAGCTCGCGTAACTTGCGGCGCAGGCCTTCGAGCATGGTGACCGTCACGTCCTGCCACCAGTCGTCGGTCTGCACCGCCAGGATCAGCACCATCTGCTCGCGGACCATCGGAATCGCGGCCTTTTCCTCAAGCAAAGCAGCGATCTCCATCAGCTGCTCGCGCAGACGCAGGAACGCCGGCTCGGCACGCAGTAGCGCCAGTTGCAGCTTGAGGACGAGCAGATCGAAGCGCCGCGCTTCCTCGCCATCTGCTGCCATTTCGGAAGGCAGGCCGGCGACCTCGGCGGCGAGCTGCGAGCGCGCCGCCGGCGTCAGCGTCTTCCAGGACTCGGGTTTGGCGTACTGCTCGACGATGCGGCGCCAGGGTCGAACGACGAAGTTGTCGAGGTTCATCGCCGCCGTCTCGCGGTGCAGCCGTTCGGCGACGTCGCGGCGCAGCTCGAACTCGTTGGCCGGCGTATCAATCGTATAAGGCAGTCGTTCTTCCTTGAACCGGGCGCGCTCTCCGGCTTCGAGCCGCTGGTCAAGCGCGCCGATCAGCTGCAGGCGCGTGGTGAACAGCCGCTTGCCGAGCGACGCGACCAGCGGCACGTCGCTTGCTTCCGGATCCTGGCCAAAGTATTCGAGGTTCTGGCAGTAGTCGAAGACGTAGAAGAATGCCTTGTCGTTCCCCGGCCCGAACACGTCCGGGCACAGGCGCGTGCCACGACCGAGCATCTGCCAGAACTTGGTCTTCGAGCGCACCAGCTTGAAGAAGACCAGGTTCACGACTTCGGGAACATCGATGCCGGTGTCGAGCATATCGACCGAGATCGCGATGTGCGGCGCCCGCTCCTTGATGCTGAAGTGATCGATCAGGTCCTGCGCGTACTCGGTCTTGAAGGTGATCACGCGCGCGAACTCGCCCTTGAAGTGCGGGTAGTTGGCGTTGAAGCGCTCGGCGATGAAGTCGGCGTGCGCCTGGTTCTTGGCAAACACGATGGTCTTGCCGAGCCGGTCGCCGCCGGCAACGGTCACGCCGCGCGTCATCAGATGCGTCAGCACCTTGTCGACGGTGTCGGTGTTGAACAGCCACTTGTTGACCGCTTCGGCGTCGACCCGCTGGGGAACGATGCCGTCTTCGTCCCACTCGATGGCGTCCCACTGCTCCTGTTCTTCCGCCGAGAGCTCATCGTAGCGGATGCCGCCGCGCTGGAACTTGAGCGGCACCGAGACCGCTTTCGGCGGCACCAGGAAGCCGTCGCGCACTGCTTCTTCGAGCGAATAGGCGTCGGTCGGCACGCCGTTTTCAAGGTCGAAGAGGCTGTAGGTATTGCGGTCCACCTCATCCTTGGGCGTGGCCGTCAGCCCAACCAGCAGCGAGTCGAAGTAGTCGAAGATCGCGCGGTACTTCTGGAAGACCGAGCGGTGCGCCTCGTCAATGATCAGCAGGTCGAAATGCCCGACGCCGAAGCGGCGCTGGCCGCTGCTGCCGGCACGCCCCGGGCGCTCCGACGTTATCTCGTCGATCAGCCCCATCATCGTCGGGTAGGTGGCGACGAACACCCGCCCTTCGCCGTAGCGGTCGCTGACCAGGTTCACCGGCGACGCATCGGGCAGGTGGCGCTTGAAAGCGTTCACCGCCTGCCTGACCAGCGCCACGCGGTCGGCGAGGAAGAGCACGCGCTTGACCCAGTTGCTGCGCATCAACACGTCGCAGAGCGCGATCACCGTGCGCGTCTTGCCGGCGCCGGTGGCCATCACCAGCAGCGCCTTGCGGTCGTGATCGCGCTCGAAGCTCTCGGCGACGCGCCGGATGCTGCGCGTCTGGTAGAAGCGTTCGGCGATGGCGCGGTCAATGGTCGCCGCCGCCAGCGGCTGGCGCGTGCTACGCCGCTGCATCAGCAGTTCCAGCTCGGCCTTCTTGCAGAAGCCCTGCACCGTGCGCGGCGGGTAGTAACTGTCGTCCCACAGCCAGTGCTCGTAGCCGTTCGAGTAGTAGATCAGCGGCCGCTGGCCGAATTGCCGTTCCAGGCAGTCGGCGTACAGCCGCGCCTGCTGCTGGCCGACGCGCGCGTCGCGGCGCGTGCGCTTGGCTTCGACGAGTCCCAGCGGCTTGCCGTCGTCGCCCCACAGAACGTAATCGACAAAGCCTTTGCCCTGGCCGTTGGGCATGCCGGTGACCTCGAACTCGCGCGAACCTGGGTGGCCTGGCTCTTGCTCCAGGGACCAGCCCGCCTCCTTCAGCAGCAGGTCGATGAAGCTGCGGCGCGTTTCGGCTTCCGAATAGTCGTGCGTATCGGGCTCGGCCGCCGCGGCGTGCTTCGCGGCGGCGACATCGGCGCGTAGCCGCGTCAACTCGTCGTCGAGCGCGCCTTGCGCGGCGAGCACTTGCGCCAGCTTCTCGTCGCGCTCGCGCAGCTCGGCTTCGAGCCGCTGCAGCGCTTCGGCGCTTTGCACCGGGGCTGGCACAGGCAGGGCGGCTGCTCTCGGCAGCGCAGCCGCGTCGAAAGCCAGCCCCGGCGCCGGCCGCGCCGTGCGTCCATAGGTGCGCGCCAGCCAGTAAGCGACATGGAACAGCTCGCGCACGGCGACCAGCGCGTCTTCGGTCGGGATGCTGCGCGGGCCGTGCACCGCGCGGTTGCCGAGCGTAACGATCACCCGTGCCTTGCTGAACACCGCCTCGCCCGCCGCCTGCCTGAAACTCGGCTCGTGAATCAGCGCCGAGATCGTGTCCTGGTAAGGCCGCTTGAGCGCCGCGTCGTGCTTGTACGCCCAGCCGACCGCCAGTTCGAGCGCGCGGCGGGCGTAGAAGCAGGCGCTGCGCGGGTCGGCGTGTACCGCCGCTTCGGCGCGCTGAGCGGCGTCGAACACCGCCGGCCATTCGCGGTCGAGGAAGGAGAACTGGCTCATGCGCCTGCAGCCAGGCTTGCGGACTTGTCACAGCTCGGTGTCACAGCTTGTCATAGCTCCCTGTCACAGTTTGTCACAGCTTGCGACGCCCGGCCGTGCGCGGCTAGCGATCCGGCGCTGGCCCGTAGGAACGATTCGGGTCAGTCACGCTGGCAGCGCCCAGCTCGCGGATCAACCCCTTGTCGAGCAACAGCTTGAGGTCGCGCTGCAGCGAACGGCGACTCACGTTGGGAAACAGCGGTTCGAGTTCCCCCAGGGAGAACATCTGTGCCTGATGGATCGCTGCGAGCACCGCTGCCTGGCGCAGCCCAAGAGCATGCTCCCTGGCCTGCACGTCGGCCCGGATCACCGATACGCCGCGACTCTTGACCTCTTCCAGTTGCTGCATGAGGCCGTGCACGAAGTAGTCGAGCCAGTCAGTCAAATTCATATCCCGCTCGCGCACGCCTTGCAGCGCGGCATAGAACGCGCTTCGGTCGCGGTCGAAGAACTCGCTGAGGGTAAACAAGCGCTTGAAATCGTAACCCGCGCGGTAAAGACAAAGGGTCGAGAGCAAACGCGAGGTCCGGCCGTTGCCGTCGACGAAGGGATGGATATGCACCAGCTGGAACTGCGCAATGCCGGCGACCAGCACCGGATGGATGTCCGTGTCGCCGCGCAGCCACTCGATCAGCTCGCGCATCAAGGGCGCCACCTGCTCGGGCGATGGCGGCGTATAGATCACCGCACGCGTGCGGCTGTTGGCGATGTAGTTCTGGATAGTCCGATAGCACCCGGGCTGCGCGGCGTGGCCCCGCACGCCGCTTACCAGTCGCTTGTGGATCTCGCGGAGCAGCCCTTCGGTGATGGGTTCGCCACCACCGAGATACTCCGACACCAGTTCGAAGGCATCGCGGTAGTTGAGCAGCTCGCGCACGTCGTCAACATTGGCACCCGCTACCGTCTCGCCCCCCCACAATCGCTCGGCCTCGCCCAGCGTGAGCAAGGTGCCCTCGATGTGCGTGCTGTGATGCGCCTCCAGCAGCAGCGCCTGCTGGCTCATGCGCTCAACCCACGCCTCTGAAAGCGTCGCCGCTTCCAGAAAGCCGCGCGCCCGCTCGATGGCGGTGAGCGCTGCGGTGATCGAATTCGAGATCGTGAACTTCGGTTGGAAGCTGGTCATGGTTACAACTCTCCTCTGAAGGCGCGGTGCTGGAGGGAGGCGAAGAGGGCATCGAGTTCGGCGAGTGAGGCGCGGTGAGCGGCTTTCAGTTTTTGCGCGATGGCGACATGGCGGGCGAATTCGTGCTGCAAGGCAAGCGGCGGAAGAAGGAGCGGGAAGCCCTTCAGCTGCGTCATGTTTATCGACGCGATACCCGTCGTCTGTTTCGCCGAACGAAGAAAGTAACGCTTACCTCGCTGGCCACCTACCAACCAATTCAGGAATAGCGGGGTCACCGCCTCAGTTGTGAGCCTCACTCTGAAGATGTGATTCTGGTGGATGCACTCGGGTAGTTCGTTATTCCAGAGCGTTCCTCGTCCAAGTTTGTCCGGATCACCGCCTTCGGTCAGGAGCAGATCATCCGCTTGCAATTGATAGCGCTGAATCTCCTCTTCCGTCGCCTCAATGCGCTTGGTGATAGAAAGGTCGAGCGCCCGATCCTGCACATTTGAAACGGCAAGGTAGGGCACCATGCGCGAGACTTTTCCCTGTAGGTTTCGCCCCTTGGTGACCCCAGAAACGATCTCGGCTACCTCGCCGAGAGTCACCGACGCCGGCCATCCCTTCGGATTCGTGACAGGGTCGCCAAACATGTCGAGGAAGATGGATTGGGTGAGTGCTTCGAGTTGGGCGAGAGCGGCGCGGCGCTTGGCCCGCAACGCGTCCGCTTTGTCCAGGATCTCCGCAATTCGCCGCTGTTCTTGAAGTGGTGGCAGCTGAAACCTGTAGCGCGCAATATCTTGCCCGGTCAGGTGTTTGATTGTTGCTCCTGTGTAGTAGTCGGCGAGTTGACCGTTCTGGTAGTCCGTCATGATGCAGTACACCAGATACTTTGCGTCGAGCTTTGGGCCTGGGCGTACTCGATGAATAGCCTTTTGGAACTTCACGTTCGGCAACCGGCCGTCCCAGATCGCTGCCCGCCCCGCTTCCCCGCCTTCGCAAATGACCACGTCTCCCTTCTGCAAGCTGTAACGGTCGTCTTCGTGCGGCTCAAATGGCATGGTTCGCAACTGCGTCGTATTAATTTCAAGCCAGCGGACGTCTGGATTGCGCAAATACGGAAGGGGACGGCCCTTGTTCTTCTTGGCATCCAGCATCTTTCCGAGGCAATGGTCAGCGACATCCGAGAGCTGTACCGTTGGCCAGCGCAAGTGGCCGTTCTGGCTCGCCGATGTCACTTCAGCATTCCCTCCAACTCCTTCATCTCCCGCTGAATCTCCTCCTCCAGCTTCGCCAGCTCGGCCAGGATCTCCTTCGGCGCGCGATGCTCGACCTCCTCGTGCACCACCTCCTTGTAGCGGTTCAGCGACAGATCGTAGCCCTGCGCAGCGATTTCGGCCTTCGCCGCACAGAAACTCTGCGCCGTGCGCGGACGTACGCGCTCATCACCATTGCGCTGCCCCCAGCGCGCCAACACGTCGGGCAGGTTGTTCCTGCCGTGCTCGCCTTCGGCAAGCGCGCTGCGCGGCACCGGGCCAAGCTTGTCTTCGGCCAGCAGCGGCGTGCGCTTGTCGTCGAGGCTCCAGCCGTCGGCCTGGACGTCGTAGAACCAGACGCTGTCGGTGCCGCCCGAGTCGGTACGGGTGAACAGCAGGATCGCCGTCGACACGCCGGCGTAGGGCTTGAAGACGCCGCCCGGCAGCTTGACGACGGCGTCGAGCTTCTGCTCTTCGACGAGCATCCGGCGCAGCTCCTTGTGCGCCTTGCTCGAACCGAAAAGGACGCCGTCGGGGACGATCACCGCGGCACGGCCGCCGGGTTTGAGCAGGCGCAGGAAGAGCGCCAGGAAGAGCAGTTCGGTCTTCCTGGTCTTGACGATCTGCAGCAGGTCCTTGGCCGTGTTCTCGTAGTCGAGGCTGCCGGCGAAGGGCGGATTGGCGAGGACCAGCGTGTACTTCTCCTCCTCGCCGGCGTGGTCCTGCGCCAGCGAGTCACGGTAGCGGATGTCGGGATTTTCGACGCCGTGCAGCAGCATGTTCATGCTGCCGATGCGCAGCATGGTGTTGTCGAAATCGAAGCCGTGGAACATGTGGTGGTGAAAATGCTCGCGCAGCCTGGTGTCGTGCAGGAGGTTCGGATGGCGCTCGCGGAGGACTTCGCCGGCGGCAACGAGGAAGCCGGCGGTGCCGCAGGCGGGATCGCAGATGACGTCGCCCGGCTGCGGCGCGGTCAGCTCGACCATCAGCCGGATGATGTGGCGCGGCGTGCGGAACTGGCCGTTCTGGCCGGCGCTGGCGATCTTGCCGAGCATGTACTCGTAGAGGTCGCCCTTGGTGTCGCGGTCGTCCATCGGTACCGCGTCGAGCAGGTCGACGACCTTGACGAGCAGCGCCGGCGTCGGAATCGTGAAGCGCGCGTCCTTCATGTTCTGCGCGTAGGTCGAGCCGTCGCCACCGAGCGTCCGCAGATACGGGAAGACGTGCTCGGCGACGATGGTGTACATCTCGGCCGGAGCGAAATGCTTGAAGCGCGACCAGCGCAGGTGTTCGTACGAGCGTCCACGGGCGTCGCTGCCTTCGGGGAAGACGCGCCGCGCCAGCGGGCGCTTGAGCCGCGCCGCCTTGTTCTCTTCGAGCGTATGCAGGTCGTCGAGACGGCGCAGGAAGAGCAGGAAGGTGATCTGCTCGATGACTTCCAGCGGATTCGAGATACCACCCGACCAGAAGGCGTTCCAGATCTGGTCGATCTGGCTCTTGATGTTGCCGGTGATCATTCCTTCGTCCTTTTTTGTAGTTTGCTGCGGCGCTGGATCAAGCTCGCGTGCCCGGCTTGCTCAACGGGCTGTTGTCGCATTGCTCGCCCATCGTGCGATGCGTCGCTGCTGCAAACAATCTCTTTCAGCGCCAGCTCCTTGCGGTATTCGGTAAACAGGCGGTTCTCGATGGCGTCGTTACCGGCCAGCGGCTTGCTGAGGATTCCCGCCTTCCCGAGCTTGTCGAGCGCGACGCGCAGCTTGGCGACCATCGCCTTGAGACCCTGTACTTCAGCCAGCCGCGCCAGCGTCGCTCGTCCCAGCGGTAGCTGGCCCTGGGCGATCAACAGCACCGCGCGCTCGAAGCGCTGCACCGAGAACAGCAGCGCCCGCCAGCCGGCAAGCTGTCGGTCATCGTGCCGGAAGTGCGGCAGCGCCAGGTCGACATCGGTGCTGCCTTCGGCCGACATCGCCTTGAGCAGGCCTTTGATCAACGCCGGCTTGAATCCGAACGCCGCGACGACGCGCTGAAGGTCGGCGATTGTCGTTGATTGTCACAATTACAGCAATTGCGACCGAGGCGATAAGTCACGAGTCACGATAAGGGGTCAAGGCGTCAAGGTGGCGAAGCCGACGTGGCAATCCAGACGTTTGACTCTTCGCGTTGTCGATGCGGTGGCCGAAAGGAAATCAGAGGGTGGAACTGGATTGCCGCGTCGGCTGCGCCTCCTCGCAATGACGGCGTGGGTGCCTGATGGGGATGGCTGCCGGGCGTGGCCCCCACAGCGTTGACCGTTAGCGACGCGGCAACCCGCTTGGCCGAATATCCCTTTATGGGGCGATCGGGCAAGATTCCCGGCACCCGCGAGCTGCTCCCTCACGAAAGCTATCGCCTGGTGTACGAGATCGTCGGCGAGACGGTTCTGGCTCTGGTCCACACCTCCAGGCGATGGCCACCTGAGCGCAACTGAGGAGGTCGGGGCAGGGTTTTCGGCCACCGGCCAGCGACGGCTTGCCGTCCGCTCGCTTGCCGCCCAGGATCAGCGGCCACCCGACCGACGCGACAGTTGCTTTGTTTACGCCGGTGGCGTGCTGCCGAAGCTGTCGGGCATTTGTATGGCGACGACTTCACCGCGCGCCGTCGCGACGCCAGCCGCGCTCACCGTCGTCTCGATCACCACCTTGCGGCCCTTGATTTCCTTGACGCGGCCGCGGACCTCCAGTTCGACGTCCAGGGGCGTCGGCTTGAGAAAATCCACGTGCAGCGAACCGGTCACGAAACGGAAGGCGGGCAGCGAGTCCATCTCGCGGCCTTGTTGCCGGTACATGGCGGCGGCGGCCGTGCCCGTGCTGTGGCAGTCGATCAGCGAAGCGACCAGGCCGCCATAGGCATAGCCCGGTACCGAAGTGAGATAGGGCTCGGGCCGGAAACGCGTGACGCTTTCGTCGCCCTCCCAGTAGGTCTTGATCTGGTGGCCTTGCGTGTTCAGGCGGCCGCAACCATAGCAATGGGCGACGTTTTCAGGGTAGTAGTCCTGGAAAGCTTTCATGTGTGGGCTCCTTCTGTTGATGGCAGGGACGAAATGGAATCGCTGCCAGAAGGGTGTTCTCGAGCAGGCACGCTTGTCAACAAGCAGGCGTCTTGTGGCGTACGACGCGGAGCGCTGGCGGCGACGAAAACTGGCGCGACGCCATCGGGAGTACTCCCCGCCTGCCGTCGCAGCGCTCAGTGGACGGTCGGCGGTGTTGCTGTCGGTGACTCGCCAAAAAGTTCGTCGATTGCCAGCGCGTCAAAACGGTATTCGCGATTGCAGATGTCGTCCTTGATCAGCACTTCGCCGTGTTCGTGCAGCGTCGCGTAGACTTCACGACGACCGAGCGAACGCAGCATCGAACGGACCTTGTCCCAGTCTTCGGGGCAGTTGTAGGCGACGGTTCTGGCCGGAAAGATGCGCACGGTCTCTTCGCCAAAGAGGCGTCGTAGCAGGTCTTCGGCGGTCAGCGACAGCAGTTCGGCGGGCTGCACGGTCGCCGCCAGCGCCGCGACGCGCGTCCAGCCATCGGCGTCGCGCTGCTCGGCGTTCGGCAGTCGCTGCAGAAACAGCCCGGCAGCGGCATCCGGCGAAGCGGCGAGAAAGAGTCGTGCGGGCAACTGATCCGACTGTTCGAGGTAGTGTTCAAAAATATCGGCGATGCTGTCGCCGGTGAGCGGCACGATGCTTTGATAGGGTTCGCGCATCGACGGCAAATCGAGGCTTAGCTGCAGTTGGCCGTCGCCGAGCAGTTCGGCCGCCGAGCCATCGGCGACGGCGCCGCTGCACTTGGCCATGCCGCGAATCTGCAATTTCTCGTTGCAGTCGATGACCAGCAGCGACACCGCGCCGCCACCGCGCAGCTGGATGGTCATCCGTCCGGGCTGCTTCAGATTGCCGGCGAGCAAGAGCGTCGTCGCGGTCATTTCGCCGAGGACGCGGCCGACCGGCGCGGCGTAGTCGCGCTGGTCGAGCATTTGTCGCCAGGCCGGTCCGAGGCGAACGACGGCTCCCGAGATGTCCAGGTCTTCGAGCAGGAAACGGCAGAGGTAGTCGTCGATCATGGCTTTGTTCCCAGGAACTCGTTGGCGTAGCGCTGTGCATCGAAGCCGATCAGCAAGGCGTCGCCGGTGTCGATCACCGGTCGCTTGATCAGGCTGGGTTGCGCCGCCATCAGCGTCAGGGCTCTGTTTTCGTCGAGGTCGGCGCGTTGTTCTTCAGCGAGCCGCCGCCAGGTCGTGCCACGGGTGTTGAGCAGCACTTGCCAGCTGACCCGGCGGCTCCAGTCGGCGAGTTGCTCGACACTGATCGCGGTCTTGCGGTAGTCGACGAAGTCCACGGCGACGCGATGCTCGGCGAGCCACGCCAGGGCTTTTTTCATCGTGTCGCAGTTGCTGATGCCGAAGATCCGGTAGCGGTTGGGAGGTGGCTGTTCGCTCATCGGGTCGGGGACGCTGGCTGGCGCGGCCATCGCGGTTCAGGAGATGGCGAGCATTCGTTCGAGCGCGACGCGGGCGAGTTCCATTTCGTGCTCGGGAACCTTGATCTGGTTGACCAGCGTGCCGTCGGCCAGATTTTCCAGCGTCCACGCCAGATGCTGCGGGTCGATCCTCTGCATGGTCGAGCACATGCACACCGTTGGCGACATGAACTGGACGATCTTGCCTTCTGTCTTGACTTCTTCGGCCAGGCGGTTGACCAGATTGAGCTCGGTGCCGACCAGCCAGCAGGTGTTCGGGGCGGCTTCCTTGATCGTTCTGACGATGTGCTCGGTCGAGCCGACGAAATCCGATTGCCGGCAGACTTCGAAGCTGCATTCCGGGTGGGCGATGACCAGTCCGTCGGGATACTGGTTGCGGAAGCGCAGAATGTGCGCCGGCTGGAACATCTGATGCACCGAGCAGTGTCCCTTCCACAGCAGGAGCTTCGCGCGGCGGATTTCTTCGGCGCTGAGGCCGCCCATTTCGAGGTCGGGGTCCCAGACGAACATCTCGTCGAGGGCGATGCCCATCTGGTGGCCGGTCCAGCGCCCGAGATGCTGATCGGGGAAGAAGAGGATCTTCTCACGCCGTTCGAAGGCCCAGGCGGCAACGGTTGCGGCGTTCGACGAGGTGCACACGATGCCGCCGCGGGCGCCACAAAAAGCCTTGAGATCGGCGGCCGAGTTGATGTAGGTGACCGGCGTCAGCTGCTGGTCGACGTCGAGAACCTCGCCGAGTTCGCGCCAGCAGCGTTCGACTTTCGCCAGATTGGCCATATCGGCCATCGAACAACCGGCGGCGAGATCCGGCAGGATCGCGATCTGCTCGGGCTTCGACATGATGTCGGCCACTTCGGCCATGAAATGAACGCCGCAGAAGACGATGTACTGCGCATCGGTTTGCGAGGCCAGGCGCGACAGCTTCAGCGAGTCACCGGTCAGGTCGGCGTACTGATAAACGTCGGCGCGTTGATAGTGGTGGCAGAGCAGCACGGCTTTGCTGCCCAGCCGTTGGCGGGCGACGCGAATGCGCTGATGACACGCCTCGTCCTGCAACTGGTTGAATTTATCGAAGCTGATGGTGGCTGTTGGCATGTTCAGGTACTCGGGTCAATCGCACACAGCCCAGACCGGGCTGTCGGCAAAACGTTCAGCTACGCCACGGCAGGCCGGCGCGACGCCAGCCGCCAACTTTGCCGCGTTGGCCGTTGGCGTCTTTGTCGCCTTCGAAGCCCTCGAGCACGTTGTAGCACGTTGAATTCGCGCCCTGGCTGGCCAGCGCGGCGGCCTGGTGCGAGCGCTGGCCGCTACGGCAGAGGAACATCAGCAGCGCTTCGTCATCGACCTGTTGCTTGAGCTGCGGCAGGAAGTGGGTGTTGGCCTTGTTATCGGGGTAACTGAGCCACTCGATCTCGATCGCGCCGGGTATGCGCCCGACCCAATCCCACTCGGCACGCGTGCGCACGTCGACCAGCTTGGCACCCGGCGCCAGTTGCCATATTTCATAAGCTTCCTGCGGGGTCAGGGCGCCCGCGTAGGGGAGCCCGAGTTCGCGTCCGCGTTCCTGCGCCAGGTTAAGCAGATCTGTCAATCTTCCCATGGTGTCCGCCGACTGCTCCGTCAAGTGAGATCTCACGAGGGGCGAAGTATAGATCACTTGTCTTGTTTGCAGCGCGCGCTGCGGCCTTGACACATCGAGGCGCACTATAATGAGGCGCTCAGCCGCTTGCCGCACCAGCACAGTGCGTCAAGCTGGGCTGGCGTGCGCTCAACACCGTTGTGGCACAATAAAAGTTCTGCATGAGGTGGTTGGCACGTTTTCTGCTTTTGTTTCACCGCGTAACTATTTTCTACTGCCGCCGGCCGAGCCGGCACCTGTTCAGGAGACTCCGCAATGGCAACACCGCAAGATGTGATCAACATGGTCAAGGAAAACGAGGCGAAGTTCGTCGACTTCCGCTTCACCGACACGCGTGGCAAGGAGCAGCACGTGACCGTTCCGGTCAGCGCTTTCGACGAAGACAAGTTCGAGAACGGCCACGCTTTCGATGGCTCGTCGATCGCCGGTTGGAAGGGAATCCAGGCGTCCGACATGCAGCTGATGCCCGATCCCGATACGGCCTATATTGACCCCTTCTTTGACGAAACAACGATCGTCATTACCTGTGACGTCGTTGACCCGGCCGATGGCCGCGGTTACGACCGTGATCCGCGTTCGATCGCCAAGCGCGCCGAAGCCTACCTGAAGTCTTGCGGCGTCGGTGATACAGCTTATTTCGGCCCGGAGCCCGAGTTCTTCATTTTCGATTCGGTGGCCTGGAGCGTCGACATGTCGGGCTGCTCGCTGAAGATCTTTTCGGACGAGGCGGCCTGGGCGAGTGGCGAGAAATCCGAGGGTGGCGGCGGCACTGGCCACCGTCCGGGAGTCAAAGGTGGCTATTTTCCCGTCCCGCCGGTCGATAGCCTGCACGACATCCGCTCGGCCATGGTGCTGACGTTGGAGTCGATCGGCATTCCGGTTGAAGTGCACCACCACGAAGTCGCCACCGCCGGCCAGTGCGAGATCGGCACCCAGTTCAGCACGCTGGTCAAGCGCGCCGACTGGACGCAGCAGTTGAAGTACGTGGTGCACAACGTCGCGCACCAGTATGGCAAGACCGCAACCTTCATGCCGAAGCCGATCGTCGGCGACAACGGCTCGGGGATGCACGTCCATCAGTCGATCTGGAAAGACGGCAAGAACCTGTTTGCCGGCAACGGCTACGCCGGTCTGTCGGAAATGGCCCTCTTCTACATCGGCGGGATCATCAAGCACGCCAAGGCGCTGAACGCGATCACCAACCCCGGCACCAACTCGTACAAGCGCCTGGTGCCGCACTACGAAGCGCCGACCAAGCTGGCCTACTCGGCCAAGAACCGTTCGGCTTCGATCCGTGTGCCGCACGTCGCGTCCGACAAGGCGCGGCGCATCGAAACGCGTTTCCCGGATCCGATTGCCAACCCTTACCTGTGCTTTGCGGCGCTGCTGATGGCCGGCCTTGATGGTATCCAGAACAAGATTCACCCGGGCGATCCGGCCGACAAGAACCTCTACGACCTGCCGCCGGAAGAAGATGCCAAGATTCCGACGGTCTGCGCCAGTCTTGAAGAGGCGCTTGCCGCTGTCGACAAGGATCGCGACTTCCTGACGCGTGGTGGGGTCTTTTCGGACGAGTGGATCGACGCCTTCATCGAGCTGAAGATGGACGAGGTGAACAAGGTTCGCATGACCACTCATCCGGTCGAGTTCGAGCTGTACTACAGCTGCTGAGAACGCGGCGCAGTCAACAGGACGGGCTTGCCCGTCCTTTTTTTTTGTCCGCCGATCTTCGTTCCCGTGCGTTTGTATTCATTTGACTGATCCAATACACTCACACTCGTGCCTGCTTTGTCATTCAGCACGATGCCGGCTCGGCGCCCTCTGGCGGCGGCCAGCGACCAGGGAACAAGACGCCGATGAGACCCCAAAACCTGTTTATTTCGATCGCGCTGCTGTTTTTGGCAGCCGGGCCCGTGCATGCTCAGGACATCTACAAGTGCACCAATGACAACGGCAGTGTCACCTACTCGAACGTTCCGACCAAGAGCTGCCGAAAGCTCGTTCTCGACCCGGTCAACCTGGCGCCAGCGCCCAAGGCTTCGCCGCGGACGCCGACACCAGGTTCCTTTCCGAAGGTGGACGACCAGACGCAGAAATCTCGCGACGGTGATCGCCGCCGGATCCTCGAAAATGAGCTGGCGACCGAGCAGAAGAACGTCGAGCAGGCCAAAACGGCGCTCAAAGGGCAGGAGGCTCTGGTCTTGCCGGAAGAGCGCATGCAGGGCGGCGCGATCAGTGGTGGCAAGGTGCAGGAGCGGCTGCAGCCGTACCAGGACAAGGTCGCTCTGCACCAGCGGAATGTCGAGGCGATCAGCAAGGAAATCGGCAATCTACGCTGATCGTATGGCCATGACGCAGCTGCCATTGCGGCTCGAAACCGGTGTCTGAAGACGCCGGGAATCCATTCGGCGGACTCGACCTGCTGTCGTCGGCAGTCGTCGTCCTTGACGCCAGGCTGGCGATCTGTTACCTCAATGCGGCCGCCGAGAACCTGCTGGCGATCAGCAGCAAGGTTTTCATCGGTTGCCCGCTGGCGGCGGTCATCGAGTGCCCGCCGGGACTGCTGGCGGCGCTCGCCAGCGCCTTGCATGACGGTGGCGGCTACAGCGGGCAGAACGTCGACCTGCGTCTCAGCGACGGCGGGCTGCTCAGGCTCAATTGCGCGGTCAACCGCGCCGACACACGGGAAGAGCTGCTGCTGGTCGAACTGTGGCCGATCGACCAGCAGCTGCGGGCGACTCGCGAAGAGCGCCTGGTCGAGCAGCAGCACGCCAATCGCGAGCTGATCAGAAATCTGGTGCACGAAATCAAGAATCCTTTGGGCGGGATTCGCGGCGCCGCGCAGTTGCTCGAACACGAACTCAACAATCCCGGCTTGCGCGAGTACACGCAGGTGATCATCAAGGAGGCCGATCGCCTGCAGGACCTGATGCGGCGACTGCTGTCGCCGCACCGCCCGATGCAGCCAGGGCCGGTCAACATTCACGAAATCCTCGAACGCGTGCGCAGTCTGCTGCGCGCCGAATTTCCGAACCTGCTGACCGTCAGGCGCGACTACGACACCAGTCTGCCGGAGCTGATTGGCGACCGTGAACAGCTGATTCAGGTCTTCCTGAATATCGCTCGGAACGCCGCGCAGGCGATCATTCGCCAGCCCGCCGCGGTGCGCGTCGGTCCGGGCCAGATCACCCTGCGGACGCGTGTCGCCCGCCAGACTACCTTGTTCAAACGTCGCTATCGCCTGGCACTCGAGGTGCAGGTCAGCGACGACGGCCCGGGCATACCCGAGGACATCCGCGAGCGGATGTTCTATCCGCTGGTTTCGGGTCGCGAAGGCGGTAGCGGCCTGGGCCTGACGCTGGCGCAGAGCTTCGTACAGCAGCACCACGGGACGATTGATTGCGAGAGCCGACCGGGCGACACGTGTTTTACCATTCGCTTGCCCCTGGTCTGAAGGGCTGGCAGGTTTCTTGCTTGGGTAGTTGATGACAATTGCCACGCTGCCTGAGGAATCAATGAAACCGGTCTGGATCGTTGACGACGACAAATCTATTCGCTGGGTACTCGAGAAGACCCTGTCCCGCGAGAAAATTGCTTTAAGAAGCTTTGCCTCGGCCACCGAAGCGCTTGCCGAACTCGACGCCGGCGGTGAACCGCCGCAGGTGCTGGTGTCCGACATCCGCATGCCGGGTCAATCGGGGCTTGAGCTGCTGCAGCTGTTCAAAGAACGCTTCCCGGCGTTGCCGGTGATCATCATGACCGCTTACTCCGACCTGGAGAGTGCGGTGTCGGCGTTTCAGGGCGGTGCTTTCGAATACCTGCCGAAGCCCTTCGATGTCGATCAAGCGTTGGAGTTGATCCGGCGAGCGATCGGCGAAAGCCTGCACCAGGCTGGTGCGCCGAACGAACTCGAGCTGATGCCGGAAATCCTCGGCCAGGCGCCGGCGATGCAGGAGGTCTTCCGGGCCATCGGTCGGCTCAGTCAGTCGAGCGCGACGGTGCTGATTACCGGCGAGTCGGGGTCGGGCAAGGAACTGGTGGCGCGCGCCGTGCATCGTCACAGCCCGCGCGCCGAGCAGCCATTCATTGCCATCAACACCGCGGCGATTCCCCGCGACCTCCTCGAATCCGAACTGTTTGGCCACGAGCGCGGTTCTTTTACCGGCGCCGCGGCGCAGCGCCAGGGCCGCTTCGAACAGGCCGAGGGCGGGACGCTGTTCCTCGATGAAATTGGTGACATGCCGGCCGAGTTGCAGACGCGCTTGCTGCGCGTGCTTTCCGATGGCCACTACTACCGCGTTGGCGGCCATTCGCCGCTGAAAACCAAGGTCAGGATCATTGCCGCGACGCACCAGGATCTCGAGGCGCGGGTCCGCCAGGGCTTGTTCCGCGAGGATCTCTTTCACCGCCTGAACGTCATACGTGTTCGCTTGCCGTCGCTACGCGAACGTCGCGAGGACATCCCGATTCTGGCGCGTCACTTTCTCCAGAAGAGCGCGCACGAACTCGGTGTCGAAGGCAAGCGCTTCTCCGAGGCGGCGCTGAAGCATCTCTGTTCGCTCGACTTTTCGGGCAACGTCCGGCAACTCGAAAACCTCTGTCACTGGCTGACGGTGATGGCGCCAGGGCAACTCGTCGAACTCGCCGACCTGCCGCCGGAACTCCGCGAAGCGCTGCCCTCGGCGCTGTTCAACGACTGGCAACGGGCCTTGGGTGACGAAGTCGACCGTTTGCTGGTGAGCGATCCCGGGCAGGTGCACGAGAAGTTGACGCAGGCTTTTGAACGCGTGCTGATCAACCGCGCGTTACTCCACACCGGCGGACGAAGAATCGAAGCCGCGCAAACGCTGGGAATCGGTCGCAATACAATCACCCGCAAGATTCAGGAACTCGGGCTCGATAGCGCCAGCGGCGCCGCCAGCGACGATCGCGAAGCGCCTCGATAAGCGCCGATTATCGGCGATAATGGCGGCCTCGATATTGATGGCGAGACCGTGGCCCACGAATGAAGCAAACTGTCGATAACTGCCGGATCGATCCGCTCCGCCTGTCTTCCCTGCTTGGTCCGGCGGCCGACCGTTTTACCGTCGAGGCGCTGCCCGAGTGCATTTCGACCAGCACGCTGCTGCTCGAACGTGCCCGCCACGGTGCGCCCTCGGGTTCGCTGCTGGTCGCCGACCGGCAGAGCGGTGGTCGCGGCCGGCGCGGTCGCAGCTGGCTGTCAACGGCCGACGACAGCCTGACCTTTTCCTTGCTGTGGGGCTTCACGGGGGACTTTGCGCGGCTCACCGGCCTGTCGCTGGCGGTCGGCCTGGCGGTGGCGCGCGCCCTGGAGAATTGCGGCGTGCCGCGCGTCGGCCTGAAGTGGCCGAACGACATCCAGCTCGATGGCGGCAAGCTTGGCGGCATCCTGATCGACCTCGAGAGCGGTCGCGAGGGCATGCTGGCGGTGATCGGCATCGGCCTGAATCTGCGCTTGCCGCCTGCCGGCGACGAGGAATTTCTGCAGCGCCCGGCGGCGCTGGCGCAGGTCATGGCGTGCCCACCGGATCGTCACCAATTGCTGGCGCAACTGCTGATCGACCTGGCGGCCGTTCTCGATCGCTTTTGCGACGGCGGTTTTGCCGTCCTGCGGGGCGAGTGGCAGGCGCGTCACGTCTGGCAGGATCGGCAGGTGCGACTGCTCGACGGCGAGCGCGTCGATCGCCAGGGGACTTGCCTGGGCGCCGATAGCGACGGCGCCTTGCTGCTGCAGACCGAGGTCGGCGTCGAGCGCTGCTTTTCCGGTGACGTCTCGCTGCGCGTCGCATGACCGTCGCCATAGACGCCGGCAACAGCCGCATCAAGTGGGCCGTTCACGATGGCCAGCGTTGGCTGGACAGAGGCGTGCAGGCCACCGCCGACGCGCCTGGCCTGGCCGCAGCCGCGACGCAATGGCCGGCAAATTCCCGCGCCGTGGTTTGCAATGTCGCCGGCGCAGCGGTCGGCGAAAGCATCTCGTCGCTGCTCGCCCAGCGCGGCGCCAGAGTCTCGTTCCTGCGCGCGGGGGCCGAGGCCTGTGGCGTTCGCAGCTCTTACGAAATTCCGGAACAACTCGGTGCCGACCGCTGGGCGGCGCTGATCGGCGCGCGCGCCGTCTGTGACAGCGCCTGCGTGGTGGTTTGTGCCGGCACGGCGACGACTGTAGACCTGCTCGACGCCAACGGCGTCTTCGCCGGCGGGCTGATCCTGCCCGGCTTCGAGCTGATGCGCGCGGCGCTGGCGCGCAACACCGCGCAGCTGCCACTTGCCGAAGGCGTCTTCAGCGAGCAGCCGCGCAATACCATGGACGCCATCGTCAGCGGCTGCCTGCACGCGCAATTGGGGGCGATCGAACGGATGTTCAGCGGCATCGCCGCCGCGCCGGGAGCGCTTTGCCTGTTGACCGGCGGTACGGCGCCGCGTCTGGCACGGCACTTGAAGATCCCCTTCCAGTTGATGGACAATCTGATTCTCGACGGACTGCTGCGCTTTGCCGCGGCACCTGGCAGCTGAAGTTCTCGGCAGCTGCCGACAGGAGACGCCACATGCCTACGCACTTGTTGGCCACGCTGCCGGCCTTTCTGGCGTATTTCGCCGTCGCCATCGTCCTGTTCGCGCTGTTCCTGCTGATCTACGTGAATGTCACGCCGTATCACGAGCTGACGCTGATTCGTGCCGGCAATACGGCGGCCGCGGTCAGCCTGGCCGGCGCGCTGCTCGGCTTTGCCATGCCGGTGGCGAACGTCATTGCGCATAGCGATACGCTGATCGGTCTGGCGGCCTGGGGGGCCATTGCCGGCGTCGTCCAGCTGCTGGCCTACCTGGTGATGCGCCTGGCGCTGCCGCAGCTCCATCACGACATCCCGGCTGGCAAGATGGCGCCAGCGCTGCTGCTCGCCGTCGTCTCGCTGACGGTTGGTCTGATCAACGCCGCCTGCATGACTTACTGATCGCTTCTGCCGTCGGCGCTGCCCTGCCAGCGCCGACGTCGGCTCATCAACGCTCGACTTCAGGAGATCGCCATGGCCCTCATGGATTTCATCAAGAAACAGTTCATCGACGTCATTCAATGGACCGAGGACGGCGACGGCGTTCTTGGTGCGCGCTATCCGATGCAGGACTTCGAGATCCAGTATGGCGCGCAGCTAACGGTGCGCGAATCGCAGCTGGCGGTGTTTGTCAATGAAGGTCAGGTCGCCGACGTCTTTGGCCCCGGCTTGTACAAGCTGACGACCAGGACCTTGCCGGTGCTGACCTACCTGAAGAACTGGGACAAGCTTTTCGAGTCGCCCTTCAAGTCCGATATTTACTTTTTCTCGGCGCGCCTGCAACTCGACCGCAAGTGGGGAACGTCGAATCCGATCACCATCCGCGACAAGGACTTCGGGATGGTCCGGATGCGTGCCTTCGGCATCTATTCGTACAAGCTGGTCGATGTGAAGAAGTTCTACAGCGAGATTTCCGGGACGCGCGAGCAATACACCGTTGAAGACCTCGATGGGCAGTTGCGCAATCTCGTGATCGCTTCGATGACCGACCTGTTCGGTGAGGCCGGCGTCCCGTTCATCGACATGGCCGCCAACCAGGAAGAGTTCGGGCGAACGCTGAAAGGCAAACTCGAACCGGTATTCGATCGCTACGGGCTGGCACTCGACAGTTTCGTCGTGCAGAACGTCTCCTTGCCCGAAGAGCTGCAGAAGGTGCTCGATACGCGCATCGGCATGAACATCATCGGTGACCTCGGCCGCTATACGCAGTACCAGGTGGCAAGCAGCATTCCCCTGGCGGCACAAAACGAAGGCGGTATTGCCGGCATCGGCGCCGGCCTTGGCGCCGGCCTCGGCATTGGCCAGACGATGAGTACGGCGATGGGCCAGGCGATGGTGGCCGGTGGCGGCGTTGCGCCGCCGGCCGCCTCAGCAGCGCCAGCAGCGGCGGCCGCGTCGGCAGTCGCCGCAGTCAGTGCCGACGAGCTCGTGGCGACGCTTGAGAAGCTGCACGCTCTGGTCGGCAAGGGCATCGTCTCGCAAGCCGAGTTCGACGCCAAGAAGGCCGAGCTGCTGGGCAAGTTGGTTTGAGCCGGCGTGCCCGTTAGGGCAGCGACGGCTCCTGCTACCTGGTCGTGAAACGAGCCAACTGTCCGTCCTGCGGCGCGCCGGTCGTTTTCCGGTCGCTGGCGTCGATCTACGTCGTCTGCGAGTTCTGTCACAGTACGCTGCTGCGTGCTGGCGAGGATTTGCAAAACCTCGGGCGGATGGCCGATCTGCTCGAAGACTCGTCGCTGATCCAGATCGGCAGCGCTGGTGTATTTCGCCAGCGGCATTTCATGGTCATCGGTCGTATCCAGTTGCAGTACGAGTCGGGGCTGTGGAACGAGTGGCACATCGTCTTCGACGACGGGCGCAGCGCCTGGCTTGCCGAGGCAGCTGGCGAGTTGATGGTCAGCGCGCAGGTGCTGGCCAAGGATCCGCTACCGGCTTTCGAGGACCTGGCGCCGGCGATGGAGTTGCAGCTCGACGGCCGTAGCTTCACGGTCACCAATCTCGAACGCGCGCGCTGCATTTCCGGCCAGGGTGAGCTGCCGTTTCGCGTCGCTGCCGGTTACGACGTCAATAGCGCCGACCTGCGCAGCAGCGATCGCTTCCTGACCATCGACTACAGCGAGGTGCCGCCGCTGCTCTTTGTCGGCCAGCAGGTCGCTTTCGCCGACCTGCAGCTCGAGCAGCTGAAACAGCCCGCTGATCGATCGAGTGGCGGCGCGTCGCCGGTCGCCGCGCGTTCTTTCAACTGTCCGCACTGCGCGGCGCCGCTGCGCATCCATTCGCCAGCGATCGCCAGCGTCGCTTGCGACGCTTGCGGCTCGATCATCGGCGTCGACAACGAGAACGTACAATTGCTGGTCAGCGCCGCACAGGCCTTGCGCGAAGTGCCCTGGTTGCCGCTCGGCAGCTTGGGCACCATCGGCGGTGTCGAGTGGGAGGCGATTGGCTTCATGCGCCGCAGTACACGTTCCGAAGGCATCGATTACCCGTGGTCGGAGTACCTGTTGTTCAACGCCTCGGAAGGCTTTTCCTGGCTGATCGAATACCAGGGGCACTGGAACTTCGCGCGTACGCTCGCCCGCCCGCCGGCGGTCGCGGAAGGGCAGACCAAGTTCAGCCGCAGTGGGCAGGAGTTCAAGCTGTTCAATAGCGGCACGGCCGAAGTGACCTACGTCGTCGGCGAGTTCTACTGGCGGGTGGCGCTAGGCGACAGTTGCCGCGTCGACGACTACATCTGCCCGCCGCTGATGCTGTCGCGCGAGCTGACGGCCAGCGAAGTCAGCTGGTCGCAAGCCGAGTATCTGGAGCCCGCCGATCTCTGCGCCGCTTTCCGGATCAAGGAACGCCCACCGGCGCGCATTGGCGTCTATGCCAACCAGCCGAATCCTCTGGCCGAGCGGCATCGGCGGGTTTGCAGCGTTTTCTGGAAGCTGGCTTTGACGGCCGTGGTCGTCCAGTTGGCGTTTGCCTTTCTGTTCGCTTCGCAAGTGGTGCTCGAACAGCAACTGGTGTTTTCGGCGCTCAACGAGGAAGCGACGCTGCGCAGCCAGGACTTCGTCCTGAGCAGCCGCGCGCGCACGCTGTTGGTACGCCATGGCACGGATCTCAACAACAACTGGCTATCCTTGAGCAGTACCTTGATTGAAAAGAACACCGGCGAAGCCTACACGGGTGTTCAGGAAATCAGCTTTTACTCGGGCTCGTCAGGTTCCGAAGGCTGGTCCGAAGGGTCGCCATCGGACGAGATGGTGTTCAGGGCGATACCGCCGGGGACCTACTACCTGGTCATCGATTACGAACTCGGCAGCGACCGACGGGCGGCGGTGGTCGACACGCTGGCGGTCGTTCGCAATCCGGCCGCGTGGTCGAACCTGGTGCTGGTGCTGGTCTTCCTGGCGGTCTTCCCGCTGTTTTCGCGTTGGCGTTGGAATGCTTTCGAAGCACGGCGCTGGAACGAGAGCGATCTCGCCGGCGACGACGACTGAGGGGCAGGGCGAGAGGCGCGTGATGATCAAATTCAACTGGCTTGCCGGCGTGCTCGCGCTACTTCTTTTCGCCAATGCCCAGTATCAGGGCTGGAGTCTCTTTGCCAGCGCCGCCAGTGCGCAGGCGGCGCGGGTGGCGGGGAGCAGCGGCCGCAGTTTCCACAAGTAGGGAAGGCGTCGCGGCGTCGCTCCACGGAGCCTTCGTCGACAGTGAACGCGCGCCAGTCAGCGCCCGGGAAGGCGTAGCCCCGACCAGATCTCGTCGAGATCGGGGAAGTTCCATTTTGCCGGGTCTTCGCGGCTGACGATCTTCTGTTGACAACCGGTGCGCGCCAGGTCGACGATTTCGGGCTTGATCCTGGCCTTGGCCCGCGTCGAGAAGAAAACCTTGACCCGCGGCGTCAGCAGCGCGCGGCGTTGCTCGATGACCACCCCGAGGCGACCGCAACTGAGCAGAACCAGCGAGCCGACCGGGTAGATGCCGATGCTTTTGACAAAGGCCTGGAAGACCTTCGGGTCGAAGTGACCGGCGGTCCACTCGGCCATCTTGCGTAGCGATTCGGCGGGGTCCCAGCCGACCTTGTAGGGGCGGTTCGAGGTAATCGCGTCGTACACGTCGCAGACCGCGCTCATCTTGGCGAAGATACTGATCTCCTGATCGTGCAGGCCTTGTGGGTAGCCCGAACCGTCGGTCTTTTCGTGGTGGTGCAGGACGACGTCCAGCGCCACGGCGTCTACGCTGCTGGCGTGCAACAGCAGGCGATGCCCCTCGGCCGGGTGCGACTTGATGATCACGAATTCCGCATCGGTCAGTTTGCCCGGTTTGTTGAGGATTTCGAGCGGTATCGTCGCTTTGCCCAGGTCGTGCAGCAGGCCGGCGATGCCCGCCGAGCGCGTCTGTGCGTCGTCGAGGCCAAGCTGTCTGGCGAGGGCGATCATCAGTGCGCAAACAGCGACCGAATGCATGTAGGTGTAATCGTCAGCGGTCTTCAGGCGCGCCAGGCTGATCAGGGCGTCGGCGTTGCGGCTCACCGAGTCGGAGATTTCGTCGACCAGTCGTTGCGCGCCAAGCGTGTCGACGGCTCGACCCAGGCGCGCTTCCTCGAACATCAAGCTCACCGCCCGTCGCGAGCTGGCGACGATTCGTGCCGCGCGCGTGAATTCCACGGTGCTCGGCACGCGCCCAATCTGGCGTCTGGCGTTGGCCGCCTGCGCCAGCTCGGCGTCGACCTGCGTTGCCGATTCGGCGATCGAAACGACGACCGCGCCGAGTGGCAGGTCGAGGCCCTTGCTGGCGTCGATCCAGACTTCCCGGATGCTGCTGGCGCGGATGCTGTCGATGTCCCTGGCGTCGCTGATGACGAAGGACGAGCGCCAGAAGGGATGTTCCATCCACGAGCCGCAGAACTCCTTGAGGTACATGCCCACGGCGAGTTGTTCGACGCTGATTCGCTTGAGCATGAGCGTGTCGCTACCGCGGCGCCAAGGGTGGAGGAGTGGCCAGTCTATACCGCCGCGCGTCGGCACGACGAAAAAAGGGGCCGCAGTGGCCCCTTTCCTTGTCCCGGCGAGGCGAAAGTCTAGAGGCCCGCTTCGGCGCGCAGCAGCGCCGCCTTGTCGATTGCTTCCCAGGTGAACTCGGGTTCGTCACGGCCGAAGTGACCGTAGGCGGCGGTTTTCCGGTAGATCGGCCGCAGCAGGTCGAGCGATTGAATGATCCCTTTCGGACGCAGGTCGAAGTGCTTGCCGATCAGGTCGACGATGACTTCGTCGTCGACCTTGCCGGTGCCGAAGGTGTTGACCATCAGCGACACCGGTCTGGCGACGCCGATGGCGTAGGCGACCTGCACTTCACAGCGGTCAGCGAGGCCGGCGGCGACGATGTTCTTGGCGACGTAGCGCGCCGCGTAGGCGGCCGAGCGATCGACCTTTGACGGATCCTTGCCCGAGAACGCGCCGCCACCGTGCCTGGCCGCGCCACCATAGGTGTCGACGATGATCTTGCGGCCGGTCAGACCACAGTCACCGTGCGGGCCACCGACGACAAAGCGCCCGGTCGGGTTGACCAGATAGCGGGTCTTGCTGCTCAGGATCTCCTGTGGGATGACCGGCTTGATGATTTCTTCAATCACCGCCTCTTCGATCTGCGCGTGCGAAACGTCCGGGTCGTGCTGGGTGGACACGACGATGGTGTCGATCACCAGCGGCTGGCCGTCGACATAGCGGACCGTCAACTGGCTCTTGGCGTCGGGGCGTAGCCACGGCAGGCGCCCGTCGCGGCGTACTTCGCCCTGGCGCTGCATGATCCGGTGCGCGTAGTGGATCGGCAGCGGCATCAGCGACGGCGTTTCGTTGCAGGCGTAGCCAAACATCAGGCCCTGGTCGCCAGCGCCCTGGTCGAGGTCGATGCCGTGGCCTTCGTCAACGCCCTGAGCAATGTCCGGCGACTGGCGGTTGATCGCCGTCAGAATCGCGCAGCTCTTGTAGTCAAAGCCGATGTCGGAGTTGTCGTAGCCGATGCGGCGAACGGTGTCCTGCGCTATTTCGCGATAGTTGATGTGCGCTTTGGTGGTGATTTCGCCGGAGATGACGACCAGGCCGGTCGATACCAGCGTTTCACACGCGACCCGGGCCCTTGGGTCTTCGGCCAGAATGGCGTCGAGAATGGCGTCCGAAATCTGATCGGCGACTTTGTCCGGATGGCCTTCGGATACTGATTCCGAGGTAAAAAGATGTTCTTTGCTCACGCTTGCTCTGCTCCAAAAAAAACCCCGAAACGGCGGCGTGGCCGGCTCCGGGGGGTGAGCAGACGACGCTTTAGCAGTATTTGCTGGCCGATTTCTCGGTCCAGTCCGCCCTGCAAGTTGTCCTGATTAACTCGGCGGATGGGATAATTATAGTTTTTCTCTTGGCGGCCGGTCAAATCCGGCTACCACAGGATCGTCGAGTGATCACTCTTTTTCGAATTCTCAGTCGTCTGCCGCTTTCCTGGCTGCATGCGCTTGGCAGCGTCCTCGGCTGGCTGACCTGGCTGCTGTCGCCCACCTATCGTCGGCACCTGCACGAAAACATGCAGCTGGCGCTGGGCCCGACCGAGGCCCGGCGAGTCCGGGCGGCGGCCATCGGCGAGGCCGGCAAGGGAATGCTCGAACTGCCCTGCATCTGGCTGCGGCCATTGGCCGAGACTGCCGCTCGGGTGGTCAAGGTCTCGGGCTGGGAGTTGGTCGAAGCGGCGTCGAGGAAAGGTCAGGGAATCCTCTATCTGACACCGCACCTGGGTTGCTTCGAAGTGACCGCACAGTACCTCTCGACGCACGCGCCGATCACCGTTCTCTACCGGCCGCCCCGGCAGGCCTGGCTGCAGACGATGATCGAAGCGGGTCGGGCGCGGGCGCAACTGCATCTGGCGGCGGCCGACCTGTCGGGTGTGCGCAGCTTGCTGAAGGCGCTCAAACGCGGCGAAGCAGTCGGCATGCTGCCCGACCAGGCGCCGCGGACCGGCGAAGGTCGCTGGCTGGACTTCTTCGGCCGACCGGCCTACACCATGACGCTCGCCGCCAGGTTGGTCGACAGCGGTGCCAGCGTGATCATGGTCTGGGCCGAACGCCTGCCCGCCGGCGCCGGCTACCATTTTCACCTGCAAGCACCGACGCAGCCGATTCGCGGCACGATCGAAGAGCGTGCGCTACAGATCAATCAGCAGATCGAGGTTCTCGTCCGCCAGTGCCCGGAGCAATACCTCTGGGGTTACAACCGCTACAAGGGCCGCCGCGGCAGTGAAGCACCACAGCCAGCCGCAGCAGGGCGCCCGGCGTGAGCGGTTTTTCTGGCGCTCGGTGGCGCTCGGCCAGCGCCAGCGACGGCGCGGGAAGCGGCTGATGCAGCTGGCTTTCTGTTTGTACAAGTACTTCCCGTTCGGCGGCCTGCAGCGCGATTTCCTGCGCATCGCGCTGGCCTGCCAGGCGCGCGGCCATGCCTTGCGGGTGTACACGCTGGAATGGCGCGGCGACGTTCCCGACGGTTTCGAGGTGCTGCTGGTACCCGTCAAGGCGCTGACCAATCAGCGCCGCTATGCCCGCTTCAGCAGCTGGGTTGCCGACGATCTGGCCAGGCGTCCCGCCGATCGCGTCGTCGGTTTCAACAAGATGCCGGGTCTTGACGTCTATTTCGCTGCCGATGCGTGTTTCGAAGACAAGGCGCGCAACTTGCGCAATTCCTTGTATCGGCTGTCGGGACGATATCGACATTTTGCGGCCTACGAGCGGGCCGTCTTCGGGCGCGACGCGGCGACCGAAATCCTGCTGATCTCGTCGGCGCAGCGGCCGCTGTTCCAGAGATACTACGCAACCCCGGACGAGCGCTTCCATCTGTTGCCGCCAGGGATCGCTCGCGACCGTCGGGCGCCGCCCGACGCCAGGCAAATCCGCGCCGAGTTTCGTCGCCAGTTTGCTTTGGCCGGTGAGCAGCTGCTGATCGTCCAGATCGGTTCGGGTTTTCGGACCAAGGGGCTGGACCGCAGCCTCAAGGCGCTCGCGGCCTTGCCGCCAGAGCTCGGCAGCCGCTGCCGGCTGATCGCCATTGGCGACGACGACCCGAAGCTTTTCCGGGCGCAGGCGCAAGCCCTCGGGCTGGCCGAGCGGGTCAGCATTCTGCGTGGTCGCAGCGACATCCCGAGTTTTCTGCTCGGCGCCGACCTGCTGATCCATCCGGCCTACAACGAAAACACCGGCACCGTCTTGCTCGAAGCGGTGGTCGCTGGCCTGCCGGTGCTGACCACGGCGGTTTGCGGTTACGCCCATTACATCACCGACGCCGGTGCCGGGCTGGTCGTTGAGGAGCCTTTCGAGCAAACGCGCCTCGATCACATGCTCGCGCAGATGCTTGGCGACGCGCCGGCACGCGCACGCTGGCAAGCCAGCGCGCTGGCTTTTGCCGAGCACGCCGACATCTACAGCAACGCCGAGCGCGCGGCCGACGTGATCGTGAAAGAGCGGCGATGAGCGTCCCCGAGGTCTTTCTCGACGAGCCGTTCCGCTCGCTATGGGCGGGATCCGATCCTTTCGTCGCCGTCGAGGCGCTCGAGGGGACGGTTTTTCGTGAACTCGAGGCGCGCCGAACCTTGCGCAGCGAGATCGCCGGACACGGCTATTTCGTCAAGATCCACCGTGGCGTCGGTTGGCCCGAGATCGTCAAGAATCTGCTGTCGCTGCGCTTGCCGGTTTTCGGCGCGGCGAACGAATGGCGCGCTATCGAGCGGCTGCGCGAACTGGGGGTTGATAGCATGCGTGCCGTTGCCTTCGGCGTGCGCGGTCGCAATCCGGCGCGTCAGCGCTCGTTCATCGTCACCGAAGAACTGGCGCCGACGCTCAGTCTCGAGGACTTTTGCCTGGACTGGCCGAAGCGCCCGCCGGTGCTGGCTCTGAAGCGCGCACTGATCACCGCCGTCGCCCGGGCGGCGAGCAAGATGCACGCCGGCGGTGTCAACCATCGCGATTTCTACATCTGCCATTTCCTGCTACACCTCGACCCGCCACCGACGCCCGAGCACTTCAAGCTGTCACTGATCGACCTGCATCGCGCGCAGCTGCGAGCGAATCTGCCACGGCGCTGGCGAGACAAGGACCTCGCGGCTCTGTACTTTTCGGCACTCGATATCGGTCTGACCAAGCGTGACCTGCTGCGCTTTCTGAGCGCTTATTTTGCCCGCCCATTGCGCTTGATCCTGCGCGACGAAGCGTCACTGCTCGCGCACCTGGCGAGCGAGACGCAGCGTTTGCAGGCGCGTTTCGAACGCAAGGTCGCCGCCGGAGAAATGACATGAGCGGCACCATGAGCGGCGCCATGAGCAGCGCCATGAGCAGCGACATCAGCCGCTGGCGTCTGCGGCCCGAGTTTGCCAGCGGCGAAGTGGCTGCCGCTTTCGGCGATATTGACCGCGTTTTCCAGCTGCAAGGCGAGCAGGTCGCCGGCGATTCGCTGAGCCGCGTCCTGCGCGTCGGAGTGGGTGGCAAGCGCTACTACGTCAAGCGCTACAGTGGCAACGGCAAAAACACGAAGCGTCGCTGGTTCGGCCTGCGGCGTTGGCTCGGCTCGCCACGCGTTCGCGCCGAATGGCGAAACCTGCTGGCTTTTGCCGCCTGGGGTATTCCGACGGCGACGCTGGTCGCCTACGGCCTCGAGCGACGCCTGGGTGCTTTCGTTCGCGGTGCGCTGATCACCGAGGAAATCCCCGATACCCTGGATCTCGCGCAGATCGCCGGCGCCGACGATCCGAGAATTCACGATCGGCGCTGGCTGACGCAGGTGTCGACACAGATCGCCGGCATCGCGCGAACCATGCACGCGCTCGGTTTCGCGCACAATGACCTGAAGTGGCGCAACCTGCTGGTGAATCGTGGACCGTCGCCGACGGTGTACCTGATCGATTGTCCCAGCGGTGCCTATTATCGCGGCGCGGTCCTCGACTACCGGATCATCAAGGACCTGGCGTGCCTGGACAAGCTTGGCAGGGAGCACTTGTCACGTAGCCAACGACTGCGCTTCTATCTGGATTACGCGCAGCACGCGCGCGTTGGCGCTCAGGATCGGAAGCGAATCGGCAAGATCCTTGCTTTCTTCGATGGCCGTGCGTAGCCGCTTGGCGCTCGCTCGTCGCGGCCATGCCGCGCTGGTCGCTCGGCGTCGCTGATGGCGACGATGAGGGTGCCTCAAGCGATCGTTGCGCAAACGCTGCGTGCGGCTGGCCGCCAGCCGTGCTTGCCGTTCTGCATCGATCTGGCTGATGGTCGGCGGCTGCACATGCAGCGCCTGTTGCGCGTCTTGCCGGGCAAGCGAGTGGTCGGCGACGCCGAGATCGATGGCCGCCGGGTCCTCGCCAAGTTGTTTGTCGGGGCTCGCTGCGCCAGGCATTGGCAGCAGGAAGTCGCCGGGCTGGCGGCGCTTCGCCTGGCGGCGCTGCCGACTCCGGAAGTGTTCGCCGCGACGGCGCTGGCCGGCGGTGGCTACGCGCTGCTGACGGCCTTTCTGGAGCCCGCCGAGAGCCTCGCCGAATCCTGGGAGCGTTTGTCGCGGCGGTCGCCGGACGCCGCCGATGCGCTGGCGCTGCTGGCTCCGGCAGTAGCCATGCTCGGCCGCCTGCACGCCGCCGGCCTGGTGCACGATGACCTCCATCTCGGCAATTTCCTGCGCCACGACGGCCAACTGTTCGTCATCGACGGCGATGCCGTGCGCGTCGTCAGTCGCGGCGTCCGCTTGCCGTGGGCGGCGGCCAGCAGCAACCTGGCGGTGCTGCTGGCGCAGTTGCCGCCCGACCGCGATGGGCTGCTGCCGACGCTACTGGCCGCCTATGGCGCTGGCAGCGGGCAACACGCGCCGGACGTGGCGGCCTTGAGGGCGCCGATCGAGAAGGTGCGCGCCTGGCGCTTGCGGGATTTTCTGGCCAAGAGCGTTCGCGACTGCAGCTTGTTTGCCGTCGAGCGTAGCGGCAGCCGGTTCAGCACCGTCCTGCGCGGCCAAGCCGATGTGCTGGCGCCCTTGCTGGCGTCGCCAGATAGCGCGATCAGCGCCGGCGAGGTGCTCAAGGACGGCGGCACCAGCACCGTCGCGCGCGTCGTCGTCAATCAGCGCGCCTTGCTGATCAAGCGCTACAACCTGAAGAATCTACGGCACGCTCTGGGTCGTCTGTGGCGCCCAAGCCGCGCCTGGCATTCCTGGCGTGCGGCGCATCTGCTGCGTTTTTTCGCCATCCCCACACCGGCGCCGCTGGCGCTGATCGAAGAACGCTTCGGGCCGTTGCGGCGGCGCGCCTGGTTGATCAGCGAGTATTGCCACGGCGAGAACCTGCTGCGCCATCTGTCGGCCGACTGCGAGCCACCCGGCGACGAGGCGCGAGCGCTGCTGGCGCTGTTCGCGTCGTTGCGTCAACAGCGAATCAGTCACGGCGACCTCAAGGCGACCAACTTGCTGTGGGACGGCGAACACGTTCAACTGATCGATCTGGACGCCGTCGCCCAACATCGCAGCGCCGCGTCCTATGCCCGTGCCTGGCGGCGTGATCGCGCCCGCCTGTTGCGTAACTGGCCGTCCGACTGTGTGCTGCACCGTTGGCTGGCGCGGCAGTTGCCGGCGGCTTGAACGGGCGCCGCAACGCGGCGGTTTTGCCGGCCGCGGCGGTGCTTCAGGCGCCCGTGTCGGCGTTCGCCTGCTCGCTGAACTGCATGGCATGCAGGCGTGCGTAGTGGCCGTCGCTGGCCAGTAGTTCGGCGTGCTTGCCGCGTTCGACAATGCGGCCGTGTTCCATGACTAGGATCTGGTCGGCTTTTTCGATCGTTGACAAGCGGTGGGCGATGACCAGCGTTGTCCGCCCGCTCATTACCTGGTCGAGCGCGCTCTGGATGTGCCGTTCGGATTCGCTGTCGAGCGCCGAAGTGGCTTCGTCGAGAATCAGGATCGGCGCGTCCTTTAGCAAGGCGCGGGCAATCGCCAGCCGTTGCCTTTGGCCGCCGGACAGCATCACGCCGTTTTCTCCGACCATGGTCGCGAAGCCCTCGGGCAGGCGGTTGATGAATTCGCTGGCAAAGGCGGCTTCGGCGGCGGCTTCGATCGCCACGCGTGGCGCGCCGGACAGGTCGCCGTAGGCAATATTGCTGGCGACGGTGTCATTAAATAGCAGCACCTGTTGGGTGACCAGCGCCATGTGGCGGCGCAGGTTGCGCAAGGTGAACTGCTCGACGTCGACGCCGTCGAGCAGAATCTGGCCGGCATCATGATGGTAGAAGCGTGGGATCAGACTGGCCAAGGTCGACTTGCCGCTTCCCGAGCGCCCGACCAGCGCCACCAGTTGCCCGGGTTCGATGGTGAAGCTGACCTGGTCGAGCACCTGCTGCGAGCTGCCGGGGTAGGTAAAGCTGAGATCCCTGACTTGCAGATGGCCGCTGACGCGATCGATCTCGACGGTGCCGAGGTCGGGTTCCGATGGCTCGTCAAGCTGCGAAAAGATGCTCTCGGCGCCGGCCAGGCCTTTCTGAATCGTCGCGCTGACTTCCGAAAGCTGGCGAATGGGTTTTGGCAACATGCCGGCGGCGGTGATGTAGGCGACCAGATCGCCGGCCGACGCATCGCCGCGCAGCAGCAGGACCAGCGCCAGCACGGCGGCCATCGCGCTGAAGGTGACCAACTGCAGTGCCGGCGTGTAGGTGGCGCTGGTCTTGACCATGCGCAGCTGCCGGGCGGTGTTTTCCGCGCTGGCCGCCGCGAAGCGTGCCGATTCGTAGTTTTCGCCACCGAAACTGCGCACCACCCGGTAGCCCTGGATGGTTTCCGAGGCGACGTGCGTCAGGTCGCCCATGGTCGCCTGTATTTTCTGGCTCTGGCGGCGAAACTTGCGGCTGGCGCGAGTCACCATCAGGCCGATGATCGGCAGGATGGCGACCATCACCAGCGTCAGTCGCCAGTTCATCCACAGCAGATAGGCGAACAGGAAGATGACCGACAGTCCTTCGCGAATCACCACCTTGATGGCATCGGTCGCGGCACCCGTGACCATCGTCACGTTGTAGGTGATGCGCGAGATCAGATGCCCCGAGTTGTGCTGGTCGAAATAGCCGTTTGGCAGGTGCAGCAGGCTGTCGAAGAGCGCCCGTCGGAGGTCGTTGATCAATCCCAGCGAGACCCTGGCCAGGTAGTAGTTGCCGAGGAAGGAGCCGATTCCCTGCCAGCTGATGACGACGATCAGCAGCAGCGGCACGCCGTAGACCACTTCCAGGTCGCCGGTCAGCGGCGTCGCCTGCCGAGTGACGCTGGTCGGTTCATTCAGTTCGTCGACGAAGTACTTGAGAATCCCGGCCATCATCGGTTGTGACGAGGCGAAGATCATGTAGCCGAGCAGGCTGATCGCGAACATGCCGACAAACGGCCTCAGATAGCCGAGCAGCCGGAAGTAGATGCGCAATGAGGAAGCAGGCGGGGGGCTTGCGGAGGGCATTCTCAGGGGGAGTTGCAGCGGGAAGTTCTGATGGCGGAGTTTAGCACGCCGTCTCGATCGCCCCTGGCGCGCAAGTCTGCTCGTACGAAACTCGAGCGCGAGCGTGCCGGGCAGCGGTGAAGATCGTGGCGCCACCCCTTACCCCAGCCAGTAGACGGCAGGTGTGCGTACGCGTAGCGGCTTGAAGCGCCGCTACGCGAGTTCAGTCCTGAGCCGGGATGCTGTCGTCGACGGGCGGCTCGGGCTCCATTTCGGCCGGCGCGTTTTCCTTGTAGAACAGTTCCAGCGCAGGGCCCTTGCCGTGGTTCGGAATGGCCACCGAGACGATGCCGTCGGGAGTCGGCAGGAATGACTCCGGGACGCCCTGCAGAGCCTTACCCATATAGCCAATCCACGTCGGCAGCGCCGCCGAGCCGCCGGTCTCGCCCTTGCCGAGATTGCGCGGCTGATCGTAGCCAATCCACGAGCAGCCGACGACGGTCTGCTGGTAGCCGCAAAACCAGGCGTCCACGTAGTCATTGGTGGTTCCTGTCTTGCCGGCCAGATCGCGGCGTTTGAGGGTCGCCGAGGCGCGGGCGCCGGTGCCATAAATGGTCACGTCGCGCAGCATGCTGTCCATCAGGTAAGCATTGCGGGGGTCGATCACGCGCAGGCGCTCATCGCCAGCGGTGGTCGGCGCTGCCTGCGCCAGGACCTGCTTCTTGTCGTCCTGGATCTGGCTGACGATGTAGGGCCTGACGAGGTAGCCGCCGTTGGCAAAGACCGCATAGCCGGCGACCAGCTGCCAGGGCGTTACCGAGCCAGCGCCGAGCGCCATCGTCAGGTAAGGTGGATGTTTTTCGGCGTCAAAGCCAAAGCGGGTGACGTAATCCTGGACAAAGCGTACACCGCTCGCCTGCAGGAGGCGGATCGAGACCATGTTCTTCGATCTCGCCAGAGCGCGGCGAATGCGCATCGGTCCCTCGTACTTGCCGTCATAGTTCTTGGGTTCCCAGGCCTGGCTGCCGGTAACCGTCGCCGGGAAGCTGATCGGCTCGTCGTTGACCACCGACGCCGGCGTGAAGCCTCTTTCGAGGGCGGCAGAATAGATGAATGGCTTGAAACTCGACCCGGGTTGCCGCCACGCCTGCGTGGTGTGGTTGAATTTGCTGCGGTTGTAATCGAAACCGCCGATCAGTGCGCGTATCGCACCATCGCGCGGATCGGCGGCCAGGAAAGCCGCTTCGACCTCGGGTAGCTGGACGATACGCCAGCCCTTGTCTTCATCGCCCTGGATGCGAATGATCGCGCCCCGGCGGAGGCGCTTGTTGGCCGGCGCCTTGTCGTCGATCATGCGTGCCGCGAACTTCAGCCCGTCACCGCTGAGCGTCACGATTTCGCCTCCGCGACGGTAAGCGCGGATCTTGCGGCTGTCGGCTTGCAGCACGATCGCCGGATGCAGGTCTTCGGCATCGTGCAAGTCCTGCAGCAGTTCCTCCAGGGCCTCATCCTGTTCGGACTTGATCGCGCCGAGATCGACGTAAGCCTCGGCACCTCGGTAACCGTGCCGGCGGTCATAATCCAGGACGCCTTTTCGGACGCTGGCGTAGGCGGCCTCCTGGTCGTCCTTGAGGATCGTCGTGAAAACCCGCAGGCCGCGGGTATAAACGTCTTCGGGGAAGCGCTCGGCGGCAATCTGACGCGCCATTTCGCTGACGTACTCGGCATGGATCGGCTTCTCGCTGGCTTCTCGTTTGATCACCAGCTGCTGATCCACCGCCGCCTCGTATTGTTCGTCGGTGATGAATTTCAGCTCGTTCATTCGTCGCAGGACATACTGCTGGCGCAGACGGGCGCGCTTCGGCCTGGCTATCGGATTGTCTGCTGACGGCGCTTTCGGCAGCCCGGCAAGCATCGCTGCCTCGGCAATCGTCAGCTCGGCGAGAGGTTTGCCGAAATAGGTCTGGGCCGCGGCGGCAAAACCGTAGGCCCGTTGGCCGAGGAATATCTGGTTGATATACAGTTCGAGAATCTGGTCCTTGCTGAGATTGTGCTCGATCTTGAACGACAGCAGTGCTTCGTAGAGCTTGCGCGTATAGGTCTTCTCCGATGACAGAAAGAAGTTTTTGGCCACCTGCTGGGTAATCGTCGATGCGCCCTGTCGTTTGCCGCCGCCCACCACGTTGGCGTACAGTGCGCGCAGGATGCCAAGCGTATCGACCCCCCCATGTTGATAGAAGCGCTCATCCTCGGCCGCCAGGATCGCCTGTTTCATGATCGCTGGAACCTCGTCGATGCTCACCACCGCACGTCGCTCCTCGCCGAACTCGCCCATCAGGTAGCCGTCCGCGGTGTACACCCGCAGCGGAATCTTGGGTCGATAGTCGGTAAGAATCTCCAGCGACGGCAGATTCGGGTAGGCCAAGCTGAGGACCACGGCCATAACGGCCAAGGCCATCGCGGCCAGGCCGACCACAACAATGACGGGATATAGCAAGTAGCGGAGGGCGGTAGACAAAACGGCATCCGGGACGAGAGTCAGATCCCGGTATTATATTAGTCCGGCTGCGAAAAGGCGCGAAGATCGACGCTGTCGCCGCTCCCTCGGCAGCCGCAGCCCCGCAGGTATCGCCGAGCCTAGGCACTGAACCCTGGCGGCGGCGTCATGCTGGACATGGGCGGTCATTGAAAAAAGGCATTTCGGGGGAGGGCTGAGCGGGCGGGTGAGTAGCGTGCTGGCTGTTGCAGTAGGCTGGAGAAATTGCTTTACACGCTGGGAGCTTGTTGCTAGCATCTAAAGTAAAATGTCTATAAGTACGCTAACTATAAATTATTGAAGGGTTTTTTGGCGGGGGTGGTGATTTGCAGCTTGATCTTTCGATCTTTAATCCCAAGGCGCGCTCCCTGATCGGTCTCGATATCAGCTCGTCGTCGGTCAAGATGGTCGAGCTGGCCCGCGACGCCAAGGGAGCTTACCGCGTCGAGCGTTACGCCATTGAGGTCTTGCCGAGGGACGTTGTTTCCGATGGCAACATCGTCAACCTCGAGGTGGCGGCGGAGTCGGTAAGGCGGGCGTGGAAAAAGCTCGGGACCGCCACCAGGCAGGTGGCCATCGCCCTGCCGGCGTCGCACGTCATTACCAAGAAGATTATCGTTGCCGCCGGGCAGCGCGACGAAGAACTGGAAGTGCTGGTCGAGTCGGAGGCCAACCAGTACATACCGTTCGCTCTCGAAGAGGTCAATCTTGACTTTCAGGTCGTCGGGGCGGTGCCGTCGTCACCTGACGAGATCGAGGTGCTGATCGCGGCGTCGCGCAAGGAAAAGGTCGAGGATCGTGTCGCCGTAGCGGAATCAGCTGGCCTCAAGCCGGTGGTCCTCGACGTCGAGTCCTACGCCGTGCTGGCGGCTTTCGAACTGATCGAAAAGCAGCTCGCTGACGGCGGCAAGGGGCAGATCATTGCGCTCATCGACGTTGGTGCCAACGTCATGAACCTGACCGTCCTGCGCGATGGCCAGCAGCTTTACGTTCGTGAGCAGGCTTTCGGAGGCAACCAGCTGACGCAGGATGCCGCTCGCCTTTTTGGGATGACCTTCGAGGAGGCCGAGGCGGAAAAGCGCCGCAACACGCTGCCGGAACAATACCAATCCGAGCTCTTGCGGCCTTTTCTTGATGCGATGGCTCTGGAGTTGTCGCGAGCCCTGCAGTTCTTCTTTACCTCGACGCAGTTCAATCAGATCAACCACATCGTTCTCGCCGGGGGCTGCGCGGTCATCGCTGGCGCCGACGAGGTCGTCGCCGCTCGTACGCAGATCAACACCATAATTGCCAATCCGTTCGCGGACATGCTGCTTTCCGATCGCGTTGCCCTTGTTGAAAAGAGGCTCCTGGCTGACGCGTCGTCGTTGATGGTTGCCTGCGGTCTGGCGTTGCGGAGATTCGACGAATGATACGCATCAACCTCCTGCCGCACCGTGAAGAGAAGCGGCGAGCGCGACGGCAGCAGTTCTACGCATTGTTGGGGCTGATCGCGGTTCTTTCGGGGCTGATCGTCTTCCTGGTGTACTCGGTGATTTCGGGCTATATCGCTACCCAGGACGGCAGGAACGACTTTCTCAAGCAGGAGATCGCCGTCCTCGACAAGCAGATTGACCAGATCAAGCGGCTCAAGGAGCAAAGCGACGCCTTGATGGCCCGCAAGCGAATCATCGAATCCTTGCAGCGCGACCGGGCAGAAGCCGTTCGCTTGTTGAGCGAGCTGGCCAAGCAGATGCCCGAGGGGGTATACATACGCTCGCTGAAACAGGTCGGGCAGAGCATCAGTCTGATAGGCTACGCGCAATCCAGCGCCCGGGTATCGACGCTAATGCGCAATATCGAAGCATCGCCGTGGCTTGAAAAGCCTCGCTTGATAGAGATCAAGGCGGTGATTGTTGACAAACGTCGTCTCAACGAATTCAGCATGAACGCTTCTCTGAAGAGGGCTGTAGCTGGCGAAGGGGGGCAGAAATGAAGACACCCGCTCTTCCGTCGGTCGATTTCAGGGAGATCCTCCGCGATTTCCAGAATCTCAATCCGCAGGATCCTGGCGCCTGGCCTTTGGCGCCCCGCGTGTCCGTTCTGGTCGGCTTGTTTGTGCTCATCTTGGCGGCTGGTTGGTGGTTCGTCTGGGCAGACGAACTCGATTCCCTGGCGAGCAAACAGCAGGAAGAGCTGAAGCTCAAGGATCAGTTCGTCGCCAAGAAGAAGCAGGCGGTCAATCTCGACCTGTACGTCCAGCAGTTGGATGAAATCGATCGCTCCTTCGGTGCCCTGTTGAAGCAGTTGCCCAACAAATCCGAAGTCGAAGCCTTGCTGGTGGAAATCAACCAGGCAGGGATGGGGCGCGGCTTGCAGTTCGATCTGTTCAAGCCCGGTGGAGAACAGGTCAAGGATTTCTATGCCGAACTGCCCATCAATGTACGTTTGACAGGCACCTACCACGATTTCGGTGCTTTCGCCGGCGACATCGGCAAGCTCTCGAGAATCGTCACCCTGAACAACATTTCCATCGTTGCCGACGCCAAGGGCAAAGGCGGAACGCTGGTCATGGATGCGGTAACCAAGACCTTCCGCTATCTGGACACGGAAGAGCTGGCGGCGAAAAAGAAGGCCGCCCAGGAAGCCGCGAAGAAGGGTGGCAGGAAATGAGCAGACTCCTTGCCGCACTTCTTGCCAGCGTGTTTCTGGTCGCCTGCGCTGGTGGCGACCATGACGATGTTCGGCAGTGGATGAGCACGGCGGCGCAGGACGCCAAGGGCAAGATTCCGCCGCTGCCGGTTGTCGAACCCTACGAGCCGGTGGCCTACGACGTCGGCGACCTGCTTGACCCGTTCAAGCCGGCCAAGCTCGGGTCGGATGCAAAAACGGGCGGCGGTGGCTTCAGACCAGACCTCGATCGGCCGAAGGAACCATTGGAGCTCTATCCCCTGGAATCGCTGAAATACGTCGGCGTGATGACCAGGAAGAAGGCTTCGTATGCCATCATTCAGGCCGAAAGTGCCTTGTACCAGATCAAGGTGGGCAATTATATGGGGCAGAATTTCGGGGTAGTGGTCGATATTTCCGAGTCCGAGGTGACGTTGCGAGAGCTTATCCAGGATTCCGCCGGTGATTGGGTGGAGAGGACGAGCAACCTGCTGTTGCAGGAAAAGGGAGCGAAGTAAATGAAGCAGATCGGAAAATACTTGCTCGGCCTTGTCGCCGCGGCGCTGTCTGTGCTGGCGACGGCAAACGCGCAGGAAGTCGCGGCCAATTCGATTGAGTCACTGAACGTCGTTCAGCAAGGGCAGGTGCTCAACGTCAAGCTTACCTTCAAGGAGCCCTTGCGCGCCTTGCCGCCAGCCTTCAGCGTCGCCAAGCCAGCGCGCATAGCCTTCGATTTTGCGAATACGACCAACGGCCTCGGCAAGACCAGCCAGACGTTCAACGAGGGCGATCTGAAGAGCGCCAACATCGTTCAGGCCGAAGACCGCACGCGCTTGGTCCTCAACCTGCAAAAGGCGATGACCTACGAGGCGTCCATAGACGGCAAGAGCCTCGTGCTGGCGCTGGTGCCGAGCGCACCAACGCAGGGCCAGGCGGCGGTGGTCGAGCACTTCGCCAAAGCGCAGCCGGCAGCAACCGAAAACAGCATCCGCGACATCGCCTTCCGACGCGGCAAGGATGGCGAGGGACGGATTACCGTCGACCTGAGCGACGCCAATGCCGGCATCGATATTCGCCAGCAAGGGTCAAATCTGGTGGTCGACTTTACCAACGTGAGCGTCCCCAGCGCACTGCGCAAGCGGCTCGACGTGACCGACTTCGGGACGCCGGTGCTGACCGTGAATACGGTTCAAAAGGGTGCCAACGCGCGCATGACGATCACCCCGAACGGGCTGTGGGAGCACAACGCGTATCAAAGCGACAAACAGTTCGTGATTGAAGTCAAACCGATCATCGAAAATCCCAACAAACTGGTGCAGGGTACGCGTGGCGGCTATCAGGGCGAGAAGCTGTCGCTCAACTTCCAGAACGTCGACGTCCGTCGCCTACTGCAGGTGATCGGCGAGTTTACCGGCATGAACATGGTCGTCAGCGACTCCGTCGGCGGTGCGATCACGCTGATTCTCAAGGACGTGCCGTGGGATCAGGCGCTGGACATCATCATGCAGCAGAAGGGCCTGGACATGCGCAAGAATGGCAACGTCATTCTCATTGCGCCGCGCGAGGAAATCGCGACCAAAGAAAAGCTTGATTTCGAGTCGAGAATTCAGATTGGTGACCTCGAGCCTCTGGTCACCGAAAGCTTCCAGATGAATTACATCAAGGCCGACGCGATTCAGCGACTCCTGGCCGACCCCAAGCAGCCCTTGCTCTCCAAGCGCGGCAGCGCCGTCGTCGAGGAGCGCTCGAACATCCTGTTCGTCAAGGACACCCCGAGCCGTCTGGATGAAGTTCGGGCGATGATCGCCAAGGTCGACATCGCCGCCCGGCAGGTGATGATCGAGGCGCGCATCGTCGAAGCGGGCGACAGTTTTGCGAAGAACCTCGGCGTGCGCCTCGGTTGGCGGCAAACCTTCCCCGACGGCGCGGTCAGGATCGGCGGTGACAGCACGGCGATCAGCGGCAACCTCGACATGGGCGGCACGTCGGTCAACCTGCCGGCGACGCCGCGCACCGGCGTTCCCGGCAGCCTTTCCTTCCTGCTCTTCAATAGTGCGCTGACGCAGTTTCTCACCGCTGAAATCACCGCCCTCGAAGCCGATGGTCGCGGTAAGGTCATCTCCAGTCCGCGGGTGATGACCGCCAACCAGGTTGAAGCGATCATCGAGCAGGGCGTCGAGATTCCTTATCAGCAGGCGACCAGTTCCGGCGCGACCAGCGTCTCCTTCCGGAAAGCCAACCTGTCGTTGAAAGTGACGCCGCAGATCACCCCGGACGGCAAGATCGCGATGAAGCTGGACGTCAACAAGGACACTCCGAACACCCGTCTCTCTACCGGTGCTGGCGTCGCCATCGACACCAAACACGTCAAGACCGAGGTTCTGGTCGAGAACGGTGGCACCGTGGTGATCGGCGGTATCTACACGCAGGAAACGCGTAACAACACCACCCGCATCCCGTTCTTTGGGGACCTCCCCTACATCGGCTTCCTGTTCAAGAACCGGGAAATCATTGACGACAAGACCGAGCTTCTGGTCTTCATAACTCCCAGGATCGTTGCCGAGAACCTATCGGTGCGCTGACCGGGCCGTCGCGAAGAGGCCGGCGACGAGCCGGCTTTTTTCGTGCCCCGATTCGGCTCTCATTGAGCATGCGATAGAATAGGCCGGTGAGCATCGCGGACGATAAACGGAACGTCTACCTGGTTGGCTTGATGGGCGCCGGAAAGACGACGCTCGCCAGGGCCTTGGCCAAACGCCTGGCTTATGTTTTTGTCGATTCCGACCACGAAATCGAGGCTCGCACGGGCGTTAGCCTGCCGACGATTTTCGAGATCGAAGGTGAGGAGGGTTTCCGCAGGCGTGAGGCGCAAGTCATCGCCGACCTGGCCCGGATGCGCGGCCAGGTCGTGGCCACCGGCGGTGGCGCCGTCCTGCGACCGGAGAACCGCGAGAATTTGCAAGCCAGCGGTTTCGTGATCTACCTCGACGTGCCACTGAAGACGCTTTGTGAGCGCACTCGGCACGACAAGAATCGGCCCCTCCTGCAGGTCAGTGACCCGCGACGCAAGCTGGCTGAACTGCACACGCAGCGCGATCCACTGTATCGAAGCATTGCCGACCTGGTCGTCAGCGGTGGCCGAATTACCGCCCAGTCGGTGTTCCAATTGCTGCTCAAGGAAATGCGAAAATCATGAAAACACTGACCGTTTCCCTCGGGCCACGCTCCTATCCGATCCACGTGGGACGCGCTTTGGTCGACCGGGCCGACTTGCTCTTGCCGTACCTGGCGCAGCCGAAAGTGGCGATCGTCAGCAACAGCACGGTTGCGCCGCTGTACCTCGATCGTCTGGCCGAGCCCTTGCGCCGGGCCGGGATCGACGTCGTCGAGATCGTTCTCCCCGATGGCGAACGTTTCAAGGACTGGCCAACGCTGAACACCATTTTCGACCACCTGTTGCAGCGTCGCTGCGAGCGCTCGACGACGCTACTGGCGCTGGGCGGTGGCGTCGTCGGCGACATGACCGGCTTCGCGGCCGCCTGCTTTCAGCGCGGCATGCCGCTGATCCAGGTTCCCACGACCTTGCTCGCGCAGGTCGATTCGTCGGTCGGCGGCAAGACGGCGATCAATCACCCGCTCGGCAAGAACATGATCGGCGCCTTCCACCAGCCCCGGCTGGTGCTGGCCGATACCGACACCCTGAATACCTTGTCCGATCGTGAGTTTCGCGCCGGCCTCGCAGAGGTCATCAAGTACGGGCTGATCAGGGACCCGGCGTTTTTCGAGTGGCTGGAGGAGCAGCTCGAGAACGTCTTGTCGCGCGACGCGCTGCCGCTCGCCGAGGCGATCTGCCGGTCGTGCCAGAACAAGGCAGAAGTGGTCGCCGCCGACGAACGCGAGAGTGGTGAACGAGCTTTGCTCAACCTTGGCCACACCTTTGGGCATGCGATTGAAACCGGCATCGGTTATGGCGAGTGGTTGCACGGCGAGGCGGTCGCCGTCGGTACCATGATGGCGGCACAACTCTCCTGCCAGCTCGGTTGGATCAAAGCGGCCGACCTCAGCCGTGTCGAACGGCTTTTCCAACGAGCGGGGCTGCCGGTGCTCGGGCCGACGCTCGACGTCGACCGTTATCTCGATCTGATGCAGAACGACAAGAAGGTCCAGGGCGGTCATCTTCGCTTCGTTCTCCTGCGCGGTATCGGCCAGGCGGTGCTCAGCGATGCGGCGCCGCTGGCCGACGTTCGGCGGGCGATCAGCGCCCGTACGGCCGATGCCTGAACTTGCTCCGTACGCCGTGACGGCGGCCAACAGCCGCGGTCGCCAGCATCCCGACGGTGAGCCTTCGCAGCGCAGCCACCGCAGCGAATTCCAGCGCGACCGCGATCGCATCGTCCATTCGACGGCCTTCAGGCGTCTCGAATACAAGACCCAGGTGTTCGTCAATCACGAAGGCGACCTGTTCCGCACGCGCCTGACGCACAGCCTGGAAGTCGCTCAGATCGCTCGCGGCACGGCGCGCGCACTACAACTCAACGAAGACCTGGCGGAAGCGATTTCGCTGGCGCACGACCTCGGACATACGCCCTTTGGCCACGCCGGGCAGGACGCGCTCAACGATTGCATGCGCCAGGACGGCGGCTTCGAGCACAATCTGCAAAGCCTGCGGACGGTCGATTTGCTGGAGGAGCGCTACGCCGCTTTCGATGGCCTGAATCTCTGTTTCGAGACTCGTGAAGGGATCATCAAGCACTGCTCTCCGGAGAACGCCCGTCAGCTTGGCGACCTGGGCGAGCGTTTCCTCAGCCGGGCGCAGCCTTCGCTGGAAGCCCAGATCTGCAATCTTGCCGACGAAATCGCCTACAACAACCACGACGTCGATGACGGCTTGCGCTCGGGATTGATCAGCCTCGAGCAACTCCAGGACGTCGAAGTGTTTGCCCGGCACATCGCCGCCGTCAGGCGCGCCCATCCTGGGCTTGGTGGGCGGCGTTTGATCCACGAGACGATTCGCCGCCTGATCAATACGCTGGTTTGCGATCTGATCGAAACCAGCGCCGGCAATATTGCGCGGCAGGCGCCAGCGAGTCTCGCCGAGGCGAGACTCGGACCGCCGCTGGTTGCTTTCTCGGCAGAAGCGTTTGCCGAGCAGAGGCAGCTCAAGCGCTTCTTGCGAACACAGCTCTATCAACACTATCAGGTCTTGCGGATGGCCAGCAAGGCGCGGCGGATCATCGGCGATCTGTTTGCCGCGTTTACCGGCGAGCCGCGCCTGCTACCGCCGCAGTATCAGATCACCGGTGACGGTGACCAGGCGCGCCGGGTTGCCGACTATATCGCCGGGATGACCGACCGCTACGCAATTCGGGAACATCGGCGCCTGTTCGCGGTTGACCAGGGCTGAACACGCAGCGCGGAAAGCCGTTGCGCGTCAGTCGCCTGGCGATCCGCTGCGCTCAGGGGGCCGGCCAGTCCTTGATGTAGGCCTTCAGGAGCTTGTTTTCCAGGTTTCGCTCCTCGAGAACCGCCTTGGCGACGTCGTGAAACGAGACGATACCGATGATTGTGTCGCCCTCCATGACAGGCACGTAACGCGTGTGGCTGTCGACCATCAGGCGCCGCAGCTCGTCAACGTCCATATTGGGCTCGACGGTGGGCGGATTGCGGTGCATCGCCTCAAGCACCAGGATCTCGGCAATCGGCGGTGTCGGTCCGACACACCGTTCGGTCTGGCGCTTGGCGAGGATTGAGAGCACCTCGCGGAAGGTCAGCATCCCCGCCAGTTTGCCGTCTTCCATGACGATCACCGAGCCGATGTCGTTGTCCGACATCATGATCACCGCGTCGGAAAGCGGCGAATCGGGATGTACGGCGAACAGCGCAGAATCTTTGACCTGCAGAACTTCTTTGACCTCCATGTCACCCCCTGGAAATGGATTGCTAGCTGATGTGCTCGTGCACTCGGGACAATTCTATCAGATGTCGATCGACATCCGAAAACCTGGCTGCCTTCGATCAGCCCTGACGCATGACCTCCCCGAATCGACAGCACTTGCCGGTTACGCCCACTTTCGCCGCCGAGGCGGCCAGATGGGGGTTGGCTAGCGGCAAGGGAGCGCTTGCGGCGCGGGGGTTTGGTGTTCAGTCAGTGGGACAGGAGAGGTCGAGGGAGCTCCGTTACGATCGCCAGGCGAGCCTTTCCCGGCGCGGGGTGCGCCGCGCTTGGGAAGATGTGTTGGGCAGGCCTGGGCAAGGTTATTCGAGTTGCAGCAGGAACGGTTCGGCGAGAAGCAGACGCAGGCGTGCTGGGTCAAGCCAGGGCGCAGCACAGGAATTACGGATGAAGGCGATGGCGCCGCGCACACCGAGTTCTTGATAGAGGTTGCGTAACTGCCGGGTGAAACGTGCCAGGGTATTGAACACATGCGCCAGGCGCATGAGGAGGTGATAGCCTTTCATGGCATTCCAGTCGAGGGCAAAGGCATGCTCGTAGTGGTAGCCCTGATGTTTTTCGACGAGGAAGCCCGCTTCGATGCCCCAACGGTGGCGGGCACCGAGGTTGCAGCGCTCATGGACATTGTCTTGTCTGAGCGGTTGGCTGGAGAGCCAGGCGTGGCGCGATGTTTCGGTGACGGTCCTGGCCTGTTCATCGATCTTTTCCCAGCTTTCCTCACAGACCACCAGGTTCAGCTTGAGACGCTGACGCCCGTTGGCCGCGAAGGCGTAGTCGATGTCGTTGACCCAGCTGAAGTGTTGTCGGCGCCTTCCCCAAGCGCGCTGCACGGCTTGTGGCTTCAGGGCGTGGAGTGCGCGGAACTCCTGCCAGACCGTGGACAAATCCTTGTCCTTAAGCACGATCATGAACTGCCAGTGGGCGCGCAAGCAGCGCTGCATCACCGGCCCGTTGGCGTAAAGGCCGTCGAGCAGGAGCAGGATCGGCAGGCGGGGGAACAGCGTCTTGAGCCGGTCGCTCAAGCGCACAAAGCCGCGCAGCTCGCAGTCCTGCTTTTGCGCTTCGGTATCGCCCAGCGCGTGTTCGAGGAACTCGCTGAGCAGTGGGACGACCAGGCCGTTGTGGAAAGCCAGGCTGGCCTCGAGGACGTAGACGAAGTACTGGGTGTGGCGGGTTTCCTCCTTGCCGACGGTGCGCTGGAGGAGTTCCTCCGCCCAGAGGGTGTCGCCGGCGACCTTCTGCGAGCCGTCGATGGCGATGGGGTAGCAGTGGTTGATCAGATAGCGGCGGAAGCTCTTGCCGCGGATCAGCCGCTTCACCAGATCGACGTGGGCCTGCTCAAGGTGGTCAAGGTCGATGTCGCGCAGCAGCCGAAACAGGGTGTCGGCGTGTGGCAGGGTCTCGATCTCCGGGAACAGCAGGTGGAGGTTGGCCATGAACTGGGGACGGGATATTTCGCGGTTGGTCTCGCGCCGAGAGGAGAACTGAAAGACGAACATCAGCAGACCGTAAAGCAGCAGCGCGGTCAGCTTGTGGCGGCGCTTCCTGGGGTCTCTCGGGTCGGGAATTTGTTCCAGTTGCTCGAGCAAGGCGGGTAGCTCTTTGCGCAGGAGACGCGTCTTTTTGCTCACGGCGTCCTCGCGGGCCTCCCTTTCCTCGCCGACGGTCGCGAAGGCTGAGCATCGGTTGGGCAGAGAAGTGGGGGAGTGGAGGACTTGTCCACTCGCGCGCCGTTTCGCGTTCAGTGCCTTTTCCTGCCGTTTCTTCTCTGAGCGCAGCTCCTTGAGGGCAGCGCGTGTCGGGCGACGGCAGGGTTTGCTCATGGCCGGGAGCTCCCAGGGGCGGCACACAGCCGGTCGCGACAATCGGCGCTCAGCGGTTTGAGCCACACCTGGCGGGGCGTGCTGCGATACGACTGGCCGGGGCGGGCCAGCCCGCGCCCGCTGGTTGCCCCGAGCAACTGCCAACCGGCCGCGCGGTAACAGGTGCCGGTATAGTGACGAGGATCGACGAAAGTCTCCAGCAACAGGGGCTCGAAGCCCCAGTGATCGAGCCAGTCCGCGCGTGCGCGGCGCGCGAGTTGTCCGAGCACATGACTGGCCAGATGCGGCACCCGGACGTGGGGAAAGATCAGGAAGCGGCTGTTGTTCACCACCCGCGCCAGGTTCTCGCGGCGGGCCTGGGCCGTCCAGCCGATCCAGCGGTCGCGCACGGCGACCGCGCGGGCAGCGCCGGCCAGCAGGACGCTGCCGAGCCGCCGGTCGCCCGCCGTGATGAAGTAGCGCAGGCGGTAGCCGAAGGCCCCCTGGAAACCCAGTGGGTGCCAGCGCGCCACCAGCGCATCCCACTGCGCCACCAACGCCGCGTCGCGAACGACTTCCAGGCAGACCGGTGCGAGTGCCAGGGTGGATTTGTCCTCTCAGGCAACGCACGGGCAATCAAGCAGTTAGTTCTTCCCCCTGGACATCTGCGCCGGAAGTCCGTATAAATGGCGCATGGAAAGCGTTCTTGGTGCATTGCGTGTTCGCTTGGTGGGCAAGAGCGAAGAGGCTCGCTATCGGGAGTTGATGGCAGAGCATCACTACCTGGGCGACCTGGCGAAGATCGGGCACACGCTTTGGTACGTGGCCACCTACGGCGAAAAGTGGACGGCCCTGCTGAGTTTCTCTGCGGCGGCCTGGAAATGCGGCGTTCGTGACCGCTGGATCGGCTGGGACTATCGGCATCAGTACGATCGCTTGGGCCTGGTCGCCAACAACAGTCGCTTTCTGATCCTTCCCGATTGGCATTACCCCAATCTCGGCTCCAAGGTGCTCTCGCTGTGCGAGCGACGGGTCGCCGAGGATTGGCAGGCGCATTTCGGGAAGCCGCTGTTACTGCTGGAGACCTTTGTGGACCCCTCGCGCTTCCAGGGGACCGTCTATCGCGCCGCGAACTGGACGCCTCTGGGGCTGACGCAAGGCTTTCGCCGCACCCGAGAAGGCTACAGCGCCCACCCGACGTCGCCCAAAGTTGTCTTTGTTCGCCCCTTGCAGGCGGACGCTCGCGGCCAACTTTCCCGCTCGATACTCAACCCCCGCTATCGCACAGGAGCGCCCAGGATGATGCTCACCGCCGAACAGATGCGCACGCTTCCCGATTTCTTTGCCGGCATCGCCGACCCGCGGCGCGCGCAAGGAAGGCGTCACCCCCTTCCTGCCGTTCTGGCCATCGCCACGGCGGCGGTCTTGTGCGGAATGCGGGGCTACAAAGCCATCGCCGGGTGGGCCAAAGACCTCACACCGAAAGCACGCGAGCGTTTCCGCTGTCGTCGCGAGAAGGGCGTTTACCGCGTACCCAGCGAGTTCATCATTCGTGACGTCCTGATCCGTGTCGATCCCATGGCGCTCGATCAAGCGTGTCAGCAGTGGAACAAGGCCTATGCTCAAGACGACCCCAGTCTGGCGGTCGACGGCAAGACCATGCGCAATGCCCATGACGAGCACGGTCAGCAAGCACACATCATGAGCGTGGTCGGGCATCAGACCGGCGTGTGTCACACCCAAAAAAAGTCGGCACCTTGCCCGTAAATGGCGGGGACGAGCTCAAGCAGACCAATGAAATCGGGATGTTCATACCCCTGCTCGATGCGATCGATATTCAGGGCAAGGACATCACCGCCGACGCGCTACTGACACAGCGCAAGCTGGCGACCTACCTGGTGGAGCGCAAGGCGCACTATCACTTCACGGTCAAAGGCAATCAGCCAACACTGCAAGCCGATATCGCGCTCCTCTTCCAGGATCGGAAGGGGGCAGACTTCGTGGCGGTTTCGCCACCTGACCATGGTCGGATCGAGACTCGGCGTATTTGGTGCAGCAATGCCCTCAACGCCTATCTCGACTTCCCGTATGTCGGCCAGGTGTTCTTGATCGAGCGCGAAGTGCTGCACAAGAAGAGCGGCAAGCGGACGCACGAAATCGCTCTCGGGATCACCAGTCGCCCTCCAGAACAGGCCAGCCCACAGCAAATCCTCGCCATCAATCGCGGCCATTGGTCGATAGAGAACCGCTGTCACTACGTCATCGACTGGAACTACGACGAGGACCGTAGCCGTATTCGGACTGGTTACGGACCCGAGAACATGTCACGCCTGCGCCGCTTTGCCGTCGGAATCCTGCACCACTTCTCCGACGGCAAAACCAGCATTTCCGAAAAAATGCGCCACCTCAACCGCAACATCCGATTGGTCTTCGACTACCTGCGCATGACCAAAAATTCTACAGGCCACGTATCACCTTGATCCCGGCACGAGAACAAATTTACCGTGGTGCGAGTGCCGACAGGGCGCAGTGCACGGGAAGCTCCCCGGTGACCGTATCTACGGGTGCCGCGGGCGGCGCGCAACGGCGTGCTGACGACGGCCTTATCGCCGGCAGTGTCAGCAGCCCGGCCGCCTGCAAACGCTCCAGAAACTCCAGGCAGGCGCTGATCTTCGCCGTCCCTGTCAGAGTGGTCCACCCCAGGTGCTCGCAGACCGTCGCCGCCAACTCCTTGCGCGCCAATCCCGGCAGCCACGCCACCGTCCCGCACACCTCGGCGATCTCCGCGGCGCTGAATACGCGACCGCAGTGCACCCACTCCCCTTCGCTCGTTGCAACCACCACGATACCTCCGGCTGAAACGTGGACCAATGACCCTCCACCTATCCTGCCAGAAGTCCCCCCGGCTGTCTAGCTCCCTTGTGCGAAACCTTTTTTGCCTGCCCACCGCAACGCCTTGCCAGTACTGGGCTGGCGCAGTCATGCTTCAGCGCTGGCCTTCGATGCCGTGAAAGTCGCCGCGCGGTTTGAGAATGTTCCCTCGATAGTGCGCTGGCGGCGTCGTCGACACGCCCAGCGTTCGCCGTCGGCAGCGCGTTGACCGCTGGCACGCGGCGCCAGGACCGCTGGCACGCGGCGCCAGGACCGCTGGCCGTGCTTCTTCTTGCCCCGGAAAAGACAACGCCCGCGGCTGCGGGCGTTGTGTCAGCTGTTTAGCTGGCTAGCTGGCGTGCGGCGATCAGGCTTTCATCGCCACCAGCACTTCGTCGAGCATCTTTTTCGCGTCGCCGAAGAGCATGCGGTTGTTGTCCTTGTAGAACAGCGGATTGTCCACTCCGGCGTAGCCTGAAGCCATGCTGCGCTTCATGACGATCGACGTCGCGGCCTTCCACGCTTCGAGTACCGGCATGCCGGCGATCGGGCTGTTCGGGTCGTCCTGCGCTCCCGGGTTGACGATGTCGTTGGCGCCAATGACCATCGCCACGTCGGTCTTCGGGAAGTCCTCGTTGAGCTCGTCCATTTCAAGAACGATGTCGTAGGGGACCTTGGCTTCGGCGAGCAGGACGTTCATGTGGCCAGGCATGCGGCCGGCAACCGGGTGGATGCCGAAGCGGACGTTGACGCCCTTGTCGCGGAGCAGGCGAGTGATCTCGTAGACCGTGTGCTGGGCTTGCGCGACAGCCATCCCGTAGCCTGGAATGATAATCACGTTCTTGGCGTCGAGCAGCAACTCGGCGGTTTCCTGCGCCAGGATCGGTTGCACCTCGCCGGCTGGTTGGCCGTCGCCAGCCGCTGGCGTTCCGCCGCTGGTGCCAAAGCCGCCGGAGATGACGCTGAGGAAGTGGCGATTCATCGCCGCACACATGATGTACGAGAGAATCGCACCACTCGAACCGACCAGAGCGCCGGTGACGATCAACAGGTCATTGGAGAGCATGAAGCCGGTTGCCGCTGCCGCCCAACCCGAGTAGCTGTTGAGCATCGAGACCACCACCGGCATGTCGGCGCCACCGATGGCCATCACCATGTGCACGCCAAAGGCCAGGGCGACGATGGTCATTACGATCAGGTACATCACGCCGGCGCTGGTCGAGTCGGTGTGCAGAAACAGCCATCCGCAAAAAACGACCACCAGCAGACCGAGGAGGTTGAGCCCCTGGCGCGCGGGCAGGATCAGCGGATTGCCGGAAATCTTGCCCGACAGCTTGCCGAAAGCGACGATTGAGCCCGAGAAGGTTACCGCGCCGATCAGAATGCCGACGTAGATTTCGACATCGTGGATCGAATGTTCAGCGCCGCTCAGGTGTGCTGACGCGGCCGGGTCGATGTAGTTGGCGAAACCGACGAACATCGCTGCGAGACCGACCATGCTGTGCATCAGCGCGACCAGTTCGGGCATCTGCGTCATCTGTACGGTGCGTGCCGCATAGAGGCCGATGTTGGCGCCGATCAGCATCGCCGCAATGATCCACGCGTAGGCGCTGGAGCTCACCTGCGGGCCAAAGACCGTTGCCAGAACGGCGATGCCCATGCCGACCATGCCGTAGAGGTTGCCGCGGCGGGCCGTTTCCTGGTTGCTGAGGCCGCCAAGGCAGAGGATGAAGAGGATTGTCGCTCCGATATAGGAGACAGTTGCCAAGCTTTGAGACATGTTCATCAACTCCTATTTGCGGAACATTGCCAGCATGCGCTGGGTTACGGCGAAACCACCGAACATGTTGACGGTCGCCAGGATCATGGCGAGGATCGCCAGGACTCTTATCCAGCCGTCGGGACGGTCGAGGTTCAAGCCATCGACCGGCGGCGCGATTTGGACCAGCGCACCGATGGCGATGATGCTGCTGATCGCGTTGGTGACGCTCATCAGCGGCGTATGCAACGCCGGTTTGACGTTCCAGACCACCATGTAGCCAATGAAGCAGGCGAGTACGAAGACCGTGAAGTGGGCCAGGAAGGTCGGCGGCGCGCCGGCGCCGATAAGCCCGAAGAACAGTGCCGCGACGCCGAAGACCACCGCCGCTTTCTTGATGGAGGAAGGCTCGCTGACGCCGCCGTGACCATGCGACTTCGCTGCCGTGGGAGCGGCTTTGGCAGCCGCTGGTTTCGCCGGTGCGGCCGACACCTTGGGCGCTGGTGGCGGCCAGGTGATCTCGCCTTCCTTGATGACCGTCAGGCCGCGGATCGCTTCGTCATCCATATTGACGTCGATGAGGCCATCCTTGGTCTTGCAAAGCTCTTCGCTCAGGCGAAACAGGTTGGTGGCGTACAGCGTCGACGACTGCTTCGCCAGACGGCTGACCAGGTCGGTGTAGCCGATGATGGTGACGCCGTGCTTGACGACGACCCGCCCCGGTTCGGTAAGCTCGCAGTTGCCGCCCTGCTCGGCCGCCATGTCGACGATGACGCTACCGGCTTTCATCGACTGCACCATTTCGGCGGTGATCAGCTTCGGCGCGGGCTTGCCGGGGATCAGCGCGGTGGTAATGATGATGTCCACCTCGCGGGCCTGCTTGGCGTACATCGCCCGCTGGGCCTGCTGGAAACCTTCACTCATCACTTTCGCGTAACCGCCCCCGCCGGAGCCCTCTTCCTCGTAATCGACCTTGACGAATTCGCCGCCCAGCGAGACGACCTGATCGGCCACCTCGGCACGCGTGTCATTGGCGCGGACAATGGCGCCGAGGCTGGCTGCCGTACCAATCGCGGCCAAGCCAGCGACGCCGGCACCGGCGATGAAGACCTTGGCCGGCTGCACCTTGCCGGCAGCCGTGATCTGTCCGTTAAAGAAGCGGTCGAAGGCGTTGGCGGCCTCGACCACGGCGCGGTAGCCGGCGACGCCAGCCTGGGAGGTCAGCGCGTCCATCTTCTGGGCGCGGCTCAGCATGCGCGGCAGCGCGTCGATAGCCAGCACGGTGACCTTGCGGTCTGCCAGCTGCTGCAGCAGTTCAGGATTCTGCGCCGGCCAGATGAAACTCACCAGCGTGCTACCCTCACGCAGCAGAGCGACTTCTTCCAGCGATGGTCCGCGGACCTTGAAAATGATGTCCGAAGCCGACCACAGGGCAGCGGCTCCGTCGACGACTTCGGCGCCAGCGGCGCGGTAGGCGTCGTCCGAAACCGTCGCGGCCTCACCCGCGCCGGCTTCGACGAGAACTGCAAACCCCAGTTTTTTCAGTTTCTCGACGACCTCCGGTACGGTGGCGACGCGCTTTTCTCCGTCAGCAGTCTCTTTGGGAACTCCGATTGTTAGCGGCATTCAGTCCTCCATTACTTGTCTCGTTAGTGCCTGTGTTCAAAAAAAAAGGCCCGCAACTCGCGGAACCCGCCTCCCACAAAAATAATCGCCAGCGTCGAACGAGCAAACGGTCGCCGAAGCCCTCTCAGCCACGCGACGCCACACAAGCCTCCTCTGATTTTTGGTCTTGTCGGCAAGCCGCCCCCGCCAAGTCCCTTGCGCTCGCAGCTTACCACAAGCTTATCGCGGACTTCAGCACCGGCGCTGCGCTTGAAAAAGGTGCTGCCGGCGCTCGATTGAGGCCCTCGACCGCCGCCGGCAGGCGGCTGCCGAGCCCCCGCTGGTCGTGTCCGGTGCTGGCTGGGCAACTCGTCAAAAAAAGGGCACGAAGTTTGCTTTCACTCACTTGTCTGCTGAGGGCGTGCAGCATGGTGTCGCGGACGGGCCTCGAATGCTTCTTTTCGGTGCTCGCGCGGCGCCCTGGTGCACTCCCTTGGTGCAACGCAGCATGTTGAATGCGCGAGGGTTTCAGGGTATAGTCGCGGGTCCCTAAAGTGGCCCGTCGACCGGCTTCGCGCCGGCTGCTGCGACATTTCCGGTCGAGTTTACCGGTTGCCATGCATGTTAGTTTTGTGAGGATTCGAGCGTGATCGATTCGGCAATACCTGAACGGCAGGGGCTTTACGACCCAGCCAACGAGCACGACGCCTGTGGTGTCGGTTTTGTCGCCCACATTCGGGGCAAGAAGAGTCACTCGATCATCGAGCAGGGCTTGTTGATCCTGAGGAACCTGGATCACCGTGGTGCGGTGGGCGCCGACCCGCTGATGGGCGACGGTGCCGGCATTCTGATCCAGATTCCCGACGACTACTTTCGCGCCGAGATGGCCAAGCAGGGCGTGCGTCTACCGCCCGCCGGCGACTACGGTGTCGGCATGGTATTCCTGCCGCAAGAGTCGGCTTCGCGCCTGGCCTGCCAGGAAGAGATGGAGCGGGCCGTGCGCCGCGAAGGCCAGGTGGTTCTTGGCTGGCGCGACGTTCCGGTTGACCGCGAGCTGCCGATGTCGCCCGTGGTGCGAGCGCGTGAGCCGGTGATACGGCAGCTGTTCATCGGTCGTGGACCGGACATCATGGTCACCGACGCGCTCGAGCGCAAGCTCTACACGATTCGCCGCAGCGCCGCCAATGCCATCCTGGCGCTGGGCCTGAAGCACAGCAAGGAGTTCTACCAGCCGTCGATGTCGGCGCGAACGGTGGTTTACAAGGGGCTGCTGCTGGCCACTCAGGTTGGTGATTACTACGCTGACCTGCAGGATCCGTGCTGTATTTCTGCCATGGCCCTGGTCCACCAGCGTTTTTCGACCAACACCTTTCCGACCTGGCAGCTTGCCCACCCGTACCGGATGATCGCGCACAATGGCGAGATCAACACCGTTCGCGGCAACTACAACTGGATGCGCGCGCGCGAGAAGGGCACCTCGTCACCGATGCTCGGTGCCGATCTGGAAAAGATCTGGCCGCTGATTTATCCCGGGCAGTCCGATTCGGCGGCCTTCGACAATTCGCTCGAGTTGCTGGTGATGGGTGGTTACTCGCTGGCGCACGCGATGATGATGATGATTCCCGAAGCCTGGGAGTCGCACACGCTGATGGACCCGAAACGCAGCGCTTTCTACAAGTACCATGCGGCGATGATCGAGCCGTGGGATGGCCCGGCCGCCGTGGCCTTCACCGATGGCCGCCAGATCGGCGCGACGCTCGACCGCAATGGCTTGCGGCCGGCGCGCTACCTGGTGACCGACGACGATCTGGTGGTGATGGCTTCGGAAGCCGGGGTCTTGCCGATTGCCGAGGAGCGGATCGTCAAGAAATGGCGGCTGCAGCCCGGCAAGATGTTCCTGATCGACCTCGAGCAGGGACGTATCATCGAAGATCGCGAGCTCAAGGACACGCTGTCGCGCCTCAAACCGTATCAGGACTGGCTGAGCCGCATCAACATCAAGCTCGACGAACTGCCGGCGCCGGTCAGCGTCCCGGCCGCCAGCTACTCGGCGTCGCTGCTCGACCGGCAGCAGGCCTTCGGTTACAGCCAGGAAGACATCAAGTTCATCCTTGAACCGATGGCCACCTCCGGCGAGGAGGCGACCGGCTCGATGGGCAACGATTCGCCGCTGGCCGTTCTGTCGAATCGCGGCAAGCCGCTGTTCAACTACTTCCGGCAGTTGTTTGCACAGGTTACCAATCCGCCGATCGATCCGATCCGCGAACAACTGGTGATGTCGCTGGTATCCTTCATCGGTCCGAAGCCGAACCTGCTGGGGATCAACGAAATCAACCCGCCGTATCGTCTGGAGGTGGCGCAGCCGGTGCTCGACTTCGACAATATGGCGAAGTTGCGGCGCATCGCCGGCTACACCGGCAACAAGTTTCACTCGGCCGAACTCGACATCTGTTATCCGCTGGCCTGGGGCAACGAAGGCGTCGAGGCGCGCCTGGCCTCGCTGTGCGCGGAAGCCGAAGACCGGGTGCACCAGGGATCGAGCATCCTGATCGTCTCGGACCGCAAGTTCGACGCCGAACACGTCGCCATCCCGGCCTTGCTGGCCACCTCCGCCGTCCATCATCATCTGGTCACCAAGGGCCTGCGGACGCGCGTCGGACTCGTTGTCGAAACCGGCGCGGCACGCGAAACGCATCATTTTGCGGTCCTTGCCGGCTACGGTGCCGAAGCGGTGCATCCCTATCTGGCTCTGGAAACCTTGCAGAATCTGGCGGGAGGCGACGCTGCCAAGGGCGACAAGGCGATCAAGCACTTCATCAAGGGCGTCGGCAAGGGGCTGCTCAAGGTGATGTCCAAGATGGGCATCTCGACTTATATGTCCTACACCGGCGCGCAGATTTTCGAAGTCATCGGTTTGCAGAAGAAGCTGGTTGACACGTACTTCACCGGTACCTCGACGCAAGTCGAAGGGATCGGCATCTTCGATGTCATGGAAGAAGCGATCGGCCTGCACCGCCTGGCTTTCGGCGACGATTCGGTATTGGCGACGATGCTCGACGCCGGCGGCGAGTACGCCTACCGGGTGCGTGGTGAAGAGCACATGTGGACGCCCGATACGATCGCCAAGCTGCAGCACTCGACGCGTACCGGCAAATACGAGACGTACAAGGAATACGCGGCGCTGATCAACGATCAGACGCAGCGCCATATGACCCTACGCGGCCTGTTCGAGATCAAGGCCGCGGGGCCGGCCGTGCCGCTCGACGAAGTTGAGTCGGCCAAGGAAATCGTCAAGCGTTTTGCGACCGGTGCGATGTCGCTCGGATCGATTTCGACCGAAGCCCACAGCACGCTGGCGATCGCCATGAACCGCCTCGGTGGCAAGTCGAATACCGGCGAAGGTGGCGAAGACCCGGCACGTTTCAAGGTCCTTGCGGGTGGCGAGACACTGTCCGACGTCATTGGCAAGACGCGCGTCGAACGTGACTATCAGTTACAGGCTGGCGATAGCCTGCGTTCGGCGATCAAGCAGGTTGCTTCCGGGCGTTTCGGGGTGACCACCGAGTATCTGGTCAACGCCGACCAGATCCAGATCAAGATGGCGCAAGGCGCCAAGCCTGGCGAAGGCGGTCAGCTGCCCGGTCACAAGGTTTCCGAGTACATCGGCTTCCTGCGGCACTCGGTGCCCGGCGTCGGCCTGATCTCGCCGCCGCCGCACCACGATATCTATTCGATCGAAGATCTGGCGCAACTCATTCACGACCTGAAAAACACCAACCCGAAGGCGTCGGTCAGCGTCAAGCTGGTCTCCGAAGTTGGCGTCGGAACGGTCGCCGCCGGCGTCACCAAGGCCAAGGCCGATCATCTGGTGATCGCCGGTCATGATGGCGGCACCGGCGCCAGCCCACAGTCGTCGATCAAGCACGCCGGCTCGCCGTGGGAACTCGGTCTCGCCGAGACGCAGCAGACGCTGGTCATCAACCGTCTGCGCGGACGCGTGCGGGTGCAGGTCGACGGCCAGATGAAAACCGGGCGTGACGTCCTGATCGGTGCGCTGCTCGGCGCCGACGAGTTCGGTTTTGCGACCGCGCCGCTGGTCGTCGAAGGTTGCATCATGATGCGCAAGTGCCACCTCAATACCTGCCCGGTGGGAGTTGCCACGCAGGATCCGGTGCTTCGCCGGCGCTTCTCGGGACAGCCCGAACACGTCGTGAACTTCTTTTTCTTTGTCGCCGAAGAGCTGCGTGAGCTGATGGCGCAGATCGGCATCCGCAGCTTCAACGACTTGATCGGTCGCTGTGATCTGCTCGACATGCGCAAGGGGATCAGGCACTGGAAGGCCAAGGGGCTGGACTACAGCCGCGTCTTCAGCCGTCCCGCCGTGCAGATCGACACGCCGGTCTTCCAATGCCAGACGCAGGATCACGGTCTCGAGCGCGCGCTCGACCAGCAACTGATCGAACTCTCCAGACCGGCGCTTGAAGGTGGCCACAAGGTCAGCATCGACTTGCCGGTGCGGAACATCAACCGCACCGTCGGCGCGATGCTTTCGGGGCGCTTGGCCGAGCGTTACGGGCACGCCGGACTTCCTGACGGGACGATCGACATTCGTCTCACCGGCACCGCCGGGCAGAGCTTTGGCGCCTTCCTGGCGCGCGGCGTGACGCTCAATCTGGTCGGTGAAGGCAACGACTACGTCGGCAAGGGTCTGTCGGGTGGACGGATCATCGTTCATCCCAATTCCGGCTTTCGCGGCGACGCCCTGCACAACATCATCGTCGGCAACACCGTTCTATACGGCGCCACCGAAGGTGAAGCCTTCTTTGCCGGCGTTGCCGGCGAGCGCTTTGCCGTTCGCAACTCGGGCGCCACGGCGGTGGTCGAGGGGGTCGGCGATCATGGCTGCGAGTACATGACCGGTGGCACGGTGGTCGTGCTCGGCATGACCGGCCGCAACTTTGCCGCCGGCATGTCCGGTGGCGTGGCCTACGTGATTGACGAGGACGGCAGCTTTGAGTCGCGCTGCAATATGGCGCAGGTTTCGCTCGAACCGGTCGAAGAGGAGTTCGCCGCGCGCGTCGGTAGCGACGCCGGTGACGATCTTGAAGGGCACGGCCGGGTCGACGTTCGCCATCTCGGGGTGATCGACGAAGTCCTGCTCAAGGGACTGATCGAAAAGCATCATCGCTTTACCGGCAGCCTGCAGGCACGACGACTGCTCGATGACTGGCCAAAACATCGTGCCAGCTTCGTCAAGGTCATGCCGCACGAGTACCGCCGGGCGCTCACCGAACAGGCGACGCAAAAGCAACTGGAGGCAGCATAAGCATGGGAAAGCCGACTGGATTTATCGAATATCAGCGCCTGGCCGAAGTCGCCGAGGCGCCCGCCGCGCGTTTGAAGCACTACCGCGAGTTCATCGTCACGCTTAACGACGAGCAAGCGGGTGTTCAGGGCGCGCGTTGCATGGACTGCGGAATCCCCTTCTGCAATACCGGCTGCCCGGTGAACAACATCATTCCCGACTGGAACGACCTGGTTTACCGGGGTAACTGGCAGCAGGCGCTGGCCGTCTTGCACTCGACCAACAACTTTCCGGACTTCACTGGCCGGATCTGTCCGGCGCCGTGTGAAGCGGCGTGCACGCTGAATATCAATACCGACCCGGTGGGCATCAAGTCGATCGAGCACGCGATTGTTGATAAGGGCTGGGAAAAAGGCTGGATCGTCCCGCAGCCGCCGAAGGTCAAGACCGGCAAGACCGTCGCCGTTGTCGGCTCGGGCCCGGCAGGCCTGGCGGCCGCGCAGCAGCTGGCGCGCGTCGGTCACAGCGTGGTCGTTCTGGAGAAGAGCGACCGGCTGGGCGGTCTGCTGCGTTATGGCATCCCGGATTTCAAGCTTGAGAAGTCACACATCGACCGTCGCGTCGAGCAGATGTCGGCCGAGGGCGTCGACTTTCGCGTCAATCAGGATGTTGGTGGTGACGGAGCCAACGCGTTTCCCATCGAGCGCTTGCTGGCCGAGTTCGACGCGGTCATCCTGGCCGGTGGCGCCGAGGCTCCCCGCGATCTGAATGTGCCGGGCCGCGCGCTCGCTGGCGTCCACTTCGCCATGGAATTCCTGCCGCAACAGAACAAGGTCAACGCCGGCGATGCTGTACCCGGGCAGATCATGGCAACCGGCAAGCACGTGCTGGTGATCGGTGGCGGCGACACTGGCTCCGACTGTGTCGGCACCAGCAATCGCCATGGCGCCCTGTCGGTGACCCAGTTCGAGTTGATGCCGCAGCCGCCCGAGAGCGAGAACAAGAGCCTCACCTGGCCGTACTGGCCGCTGAAAATGCGCAGCTCGTCCTCGCATGAAGAGGGTTGTGTGCGCGATTTTGCCGTCTCGACGAAGGCGCTGATCGGTGAAAACGGCAAGGTGAAAGCCTTGCAACTGGTGCGCGTCGATTGGGCGAACGGTCGGATGACTGAAATTCCGGGCAGCGAGGTCGAGATCCCGGCCGATCTGGTGTTGCTGGCCATGGGTTTCGTCTCGCCGGTCAAGAAAGGCCTGCTCGAACAACTGGGCGTCGAGCTCGACGCGCGTGGCAACGTCAAGGCGACCACCGATGGCGACGGTTGCTACGCGAGCAGTGCGCGCAAGATCTTCGCCGCCGGTGACATGCGGCGCGGTCAGTCGCTGGTCGTCTGGGCGATTCGTGAAGGTCGGCAGTGTGCGCGTGAAGTCGATGCCTTCCTGATGGGTAGCTCCGAGCTGCCGCGCTGAATGAGGGTGTCGATGCCGGCTGGCGTCCGCAGCTTCGGCCGCTGCCGTGCCGGCTCGACCGAAACGCCAGGAAGCGTGACATAGTCGTCGCTCTTCGCCTGCGGATGCTGGAATAATACCTTGCAGCGCCGGAGGCAGGTGCTGCTGCCGGGATGGCGTCGGCAGGCGCCGACTGCTGCCGTGTCTTACCCCCGAGGGCCACCGCCAGGCCCTCATCGTCCGATTGGGTGCTAGCCAATGAATATCGTCATCCTCGCTGCCGGCCAAGGCAAGCGCATGCATTCGAACCTGCCCAAGGTTCTTCATGAAGTAGCTGGCAAGGCCTTGCTCGCGCATGTCATCGATGCCGCCCGCAGCCTGACGCCGCAGACCATCTGCGTCGTTTATGGGCACGGCGGCGATGCGCTGCGCGCGAGCATCGACGCGCCAGACCTGCTCTGGGCGCTGCAGGAGCCGCAACTGGGAACCGGCCACGCGGTGCAACAGGCGATGCCGCAGCTGTCGGACGCGCAGACCACGCTGGTGCTCTACGGCGACGTGCCGCTGATTCAGGCCGCGACCCTGCAGTCCCTGGTGCACGCCGCGCGTGACGCGCTGGCGATTCTCACCGTCGACCTCATCAATCCCGGCGGCTATGGGCGAATCGTCCGCAACGCCGCCGGCGAGGTGTTGCGCATCGTTGAGCAAAAGGACGCTACGGCCGAAGAACGCGCGATCTGCGAAGTCAACAGCGGCATCATCGCGCTGCCGACGGCGCGCCTCGCCGAGTGGCTGCGCGGTCTGTCGAACGACAATGCGCAGCAGGAGTACTACCTGACCGACGTCGTCGGCATGGCGGTGATCGCCGGCGTGCCGATTCGCACGGTTTCGGCGCAGGGCGAATGGGAAGTGCTGGGCGTCAACAGCAAGGTCCAGCTCGCCGAACTCGAGCGCATCGCGCAGCGCCGCACCGCCGATCGGCTGCTCGAACAGGGCGTTCGCCTGGCCGATCCGGCGCGTCTCGACGTGCGTGGCGAACTGCTCTGCGGACGCGACGTGTTCATCGACGTCAACTGCGTTTTCGAGGGCAAGGTGGTGCTCGACGAAGCCGTCGAGATCGGCCCGTGCTGCGTGCTCAAGAACGCCAGCATCGGCGCCGGCACGCGCCTCGCCGCTTTCACTCACATTGAAGACGCGATCGTCGGACCCGATGGCGTGATTGGCCCCTTCGCCCGACTTCGCCCGGGCACCGAACTCGCCGCCGGCGTGCACGTTGGCAACTTCGTCGAACTCAAGAATACCAAGGTCGCCGCGCAGTCGAAGGCCAACCACCTGGCCTATATCGGCGATGCGATCATCGGCAGCCGGGTGAACATCGGCGCCGGCACGATTACCTGCAACTACGACGGCGCCAACAAATTCAAGACGGTCATCGAGGACGACGCCTTCATCGGCTCCGACACGCAGCTGGTGGCGCCGGTCACCGTCGGCCGCGGCGCGACCCTCGGCGCCGGAACGACGCTGACCAGGGACGCACCACCAGACACGCTGACGCTGTCGCGCGCCAGGCAGGTTTCCATCACCGGCTGGAAACGGCCACAAAAACAGAAAAAGTGAGCTGACCATGTGTGGCATCGTCGCTGCGGTCGCCGACCGCAATATCGTCCCGGTTCTCCTAGAAGGTCTGCGTAAGCTCGAATACCGCGGCTACGATTCGGCCGGTCTGGCGCTGATCACCGAGCAGGGCCTGCAGCGCCTGCGTTCGGTTGGCCGCGTCGCCGAGCTGAGCGCGCAGGCGGCAGCCTCACAGGTCGCTGGTCACACCGGCATCGCCCACACCCGCTGGGCCACGCACGGGGTGCCGAGCGAGCGCAACGCGCATCCGCACATCTCCGAAGGTCTGGCAGTCGTGCATAACGGCATCATCGAAAATCACGTGGCCTTGCGCACGCGCCTGAAAGCCGCTGGTTACGAATTCACCTCGGAGACCGACACCGAAGTCGTCGCGCACCTGATCGCCCACGAACTGAAGACCGCGCCCGACTTCCTGGCCGCGGTTCGCCAGTCACTGGCGCAGCTGCAGGGCGCCTACGCGCTGGCCGTACTGCGCGCGTCCGACCCCAGCCGGGTGGTCGTCGCGCGCGAAGGATCGCCGCTGCTTCTGGGTCTCACCGATGACGGCTGCTACGCCGCATCGGACGCCTCGGCGCTGCTACAGGTGACGCGCCGCATCGTCTACCTGGAGAACGGCGACTGCGCCGAACTAATGCGCGACAGCTATCGCATCGTCCGCGTCGACGGTACGCCGGTCGAGCGCGAAGAGAGCGAGTCGCAGCTCTCGGCCGACGCCGTCGAGCTCGGCCAGTATCGGCACTACATGCAGAAGGAGATCTTCGAGCAGCCGGTGGCGCTGGCCAATACGCTGGAAATGCTTGGTACGGCGCACAGCATCCAGCCGGGCCTGTTTGGCGCCGCCAGCGAAGAAATCCTCCGCGACGTCAAGCAGGTGCTGATCATCGCCTGTGGAACGAGTTATCACGCTGGTCTGGTCGCCCGCTACTGGCTCGAATCGATCGCCGGCATCGCGTGCACGGTCGAGGTCGCCAGCGAATACCGCTATCGCGACTCGGTGCCCGACCCGCAGACCCTGGTGGTGACCATCTCTCAGTCGGGCGAAACCGCCGACACGCTGGCCGCGCTGCAGCACGCCAAAGCGCTTGGTATGCAGCGCACGCTGTGCATCTGCAACGTTCCCGAATCGTCGCTGGTGCGCGAGAATAGCCTGCGCTTCATTACCCGCGCCGGGCCGGAAATCGGCGTCGCGTCGACCAAGGCCTTCACCACCCAGCTGGCCGCACTCTATCTGCTGACGCTGGTTCTCGCCAAGCTGCGCAATCGGCTGAGCGAACAGGCCGAGGTCGCCGAACTGCACGCCTTGCGGCACCTGCCGGTGGCCGTCAGCAAGATCCTCGAAATCGAGCCCGAGATCCGCGCATGGTCGGAGCGCTTCTCGATGAAGCAGCACGCGCTATTCCTCGGGCGCGGCCGCCATTACCCGATTGCCATGGAAGGCGCGCTGAAACTCAAGGAAATCTCGTACATCCATGCCGAAGCTTATCCGGCCGGCGAACTCAAGCATGGGCCGCTGGCGCTGGTAGACTGCGACATGCCGGTGATCGCCGTCGCGCCCAACGACGCGCTGATCGAAAAGCTCAAGTCCAACCTGCAGGAAGTCCGCGCCCGCGGTGGCGAGCTCTACGTCTTCGCCGACGCCGACAGCGAAATGCAGGAGTCGGACGGCATCCACGTCCTGCACCTCCCCGAGCACTACGGGGCCTTGTCGGCGCTACTGCACGTCGTACCGCTGCAACTCCTCGCCTACCACGTTGCGCTGGTCCGCGGCACCGACGTCGACAAGCCGCGCAATTTGGCGAAATCGGTGACCGTCGAGTAGCGCGTCGACGCTGCCGGCTAGTGCGCCGGCGTCATCGCCTGCGTGATCGCCGTCGCCAGTGCTTCGCCGGTCTGCGCGCCCGAGACCGTCAAGCGACGTTGAATGATATAGAAGGGCACGCCGGTAACGCCCATCGCGGCGACCTTGTCGGCCAGCCTTTTGACGTGCTGCTCGCCCTCGTTGCTCTCCAGGTAGGCGAGCACGTGGTCCTTGCGGTCGCCGCAAGCGGTGGCGATATCGGCCAGGATATGCACGTCGCCGATGTCCTCGCCGCGCTGAAAATGGCCAACGAAAAGACGCTCGACCAGCGCTTCGACGGTTGCCGGTCGATGGCCGATGGCCTGCGCGCGATAGACCAGGCGGTGCGCCCGCAAGGTGTTCGGACGCGTCACGATGCGCGCGAAGTTGAACGCCAGTTCCACCTCATTGCCGGCCTCGGCGACCTTGCGCTGCAGCGTGTCGACCGGCGCCGCGCCGCCGAACTTGGCCTCCAGGAAAGCGCGATACGGCTCGCCCTCGGGCGGCGTGTCGGGATTGAGAAAGAACGGCAGCCAGTTGACCTGGAAGCGGGTTTCGGGATGCTGGTCTTCGACCAGTTCAAACGCCTCGGCCAGCCGATGCTTGCCGATGAAACACCAGGGGCAGACCAGGTCGGAAACGATGTCGATGGTGACGTTCATGGCAATTGGCGCCGGGTGGGTTTGAAATCAGCAATAGCGCCGTGGCGCCCCGGCGGCACAATAACACATGCGCATCTTGTTGCAGACGCCACGCCGATTGCTGGCCTTGCCGGCGTCGTCGTCGTCATCCGCGTGGCGTTCCCATACCGCCCGCTCGCGGCCCGGATCTGCCTCGCCCGGTCAGCGACTTTTGTCAGGACCGTCTAGGCACGGCCGAATGGCCGCCGATGCTAATCCGGGAGGTGCGCGGCCAGCGACAGCCCGGCGCGTGTCGCTTGCGCCTTCAGCGTACGCGCGGCGTTCGGGTTGATCGCTCGCAGCCGCGCGTAGGGTTGCGCGGCAGCCGTTTCATTGCCTTCCATCAGGTAGGCCATGGTCAGGATTCCCAGGCCTGCGGCCTGGTCAGGCTGGCGCGCCAGCACCGCCGTCGAGTGTTCGCGAGCCTTCGCTGCCTGACGCGAGCCCAGATACGACTGGGCGAGGTAGAGCCGGCCATCGAGGGCCTCCGGGTTGAGGGCAACGGCTTTTTCAAGCGCTTCGATGGCGCGTCCGAGCTGGCCCTGGCGCAGCCGCGTTTCACCCAGGTTGATCCAGGCGTTAACCAAGTCGGGCGCCAGGCGCACGGCGGTTTCGAGCGCCTCCGCGCCCTCCGGCAGTCGTCCCAGGCGCATCAAGGCGTAGCCCTTGCTGCTCCAGGCAATGGCATTGCCCGGCTCGGCTGCGACGGCGCGGTCAAGGTAGCCGAGCGCGCCGGCGATGTCGCCCGAGTTGCCGAGCACCTTGGCGATGACGATTTGCAAGCGCGGCAGATTTGGATTCTCCTTTTCGGCGCGGTGCAAGGCCGCCAGCGCTTCCGGCAGCTTGCCGACGGCAGCCAGGCCTTCGCCTAGCGAAGCGAGGTCATCGGGCGTTGCGCTGCCGAGTTCGTCTAGCTTGCTGAAAGCGACGACCGTCTCCGGGTAGTTCCGTTGTTCGCTGCTGATCAGGCCATAGACACGCCAGGCGTGCGCCTCTTGCGGCGCGTCGCGAGTGGCCTGCCTGGCGTCTTCAAGCGCCGCCGGCAGCTGCCCGAGGCTGCGGCGCACGTTGGCGCGATTGGCGCGCGCTTTGGCGTTCTTCGGGTCGAATTGCAGCGCCTTGTCGTAGGCCTTCTCGGCGTCGGCCAGGCGGTCGAGGCGGGTCAGCGTTGTGCCCAGGTCGCTCCACGCCGGAGCGTACTCCGGCGCCAGTTCGAGTGCCTTGCGGAAGGCGTCTTGCGCGGCGCCGAGGCGCCCACGTGTCAGTTCGCCGGAGCCGATGGTGTGCCACGTTTCTGCCTGCGACAAGGCGGCGCCCTGAGATAGCGCACCGCTCCTGGCGGCTTCGGTCTGGCCCTCATGCGCGAGCGAGCGGGCGATCTTTTGTTGCAGTTCGGGATCCGGCTCGCCAAGCCGCAGCGCGACACGGTAAGCGTGCGCGGCGTCGGCGTGGTGTCCGAGCGCGTCGTCGATCGCTCCGAGCGTGCTCCAGCCGCCGGCGTTGCCGGCGTCGAGCCGGACGGCGAGCAGCGCGACCTCGCGAGCTTCCTGCAGGCGATTCGCCTGCAGCAGCCAGTGCGCCTCGATCCGTCGCGGCACCGCCGCGCTGGGCAGCAATTCGAGCGAGCGAGCCAAGGCCTCTTCGGCGGCGCGGCGATCACCGCGGGCATCGAGCAAGACTGCCTTCTGGTACCAGGCGCTGGCGTAATACGGATCGAGTTCGAGCGCAGCTGCAAGCTCGGCGCTCGCTTGCGGGTGGCGGTCAGTTTCGCTCAGGGCCCTGGCGAGAGCGACGTGCGCGGGCGCCGAAGTCGGCTGCGCGGCGATCCATCGGCGCGCATGCGCTTCGAGCGCCGGCCAGTCGGCGGCGAGGGTGAAGCTGTCGCCGTCGGCGAGCCTGCGCGGTTCCGGCGCGGGCAGCGCCTCACCCGGCGCCGGCCTTCGGCCGTGCGCCTGCAGCTGGTCGATGCCGTCGGCCGAGAGCACCAGGTTGAGGCGCTGACCGGTGCCCAGTATCGCCGTCGTCAGCCCGATCAAACGGCCCTGCAGGTCGAACAGGCCGCCGCCGCTGGAGCCCGGCGAAACAGCGGCGCTGGTCACCAGCCGCGCCTGGCCGTCGGCCATCTGCGTGGCGACGATCAGCCCGGCGCTGCTGCTGACGCCAAAGCCCAGTGGATTGCCAATGGCCAGCACGCGCTCGCCGACGACCAGCGAGTCGGCCTGGCGCAGCGGCACGGGTCGTGCGCCGAGGCCGTCGACCGAGAGGAGACAGACGTCGCGGGTCGCGTCCTGGCGCGTCCACTGGCTGACGAGACCTGGCGCGGCCGCCCTGGCCGCGTGATTCGCTGGCTCTGCCGCCGCGCTGCTCGCCGTCGTCTCGACGCGGATCAGCGATGCGTCGCGGATCACATGGCAGTTGGTTGCCACCTGCGCCGGTGCGACGACGACGCCGCTGCCCTGAGCAAGCTCGGTTCCGTGGTCGTCGAAGCCGCGCACGGTGACGACGGCCGTCGCGACTCGTGCGAAGACCTGCTCGGGCGAAAGCTCGCTGCCGGTTGCCGCGAGGGCGCCAGCGACCCCCGGCAGCGCGAGCAGCATGGCGGCGGCACCAGCCTTGATCTGTTCCTTCATCTGGCGCGCTCCTCGTAAGTGACGATCAGTGTCTTGTACACCTGCCGTGCGTATTCCGGATCGATCGTTCGCAGTTGCTCGTAGGCGCGGCGTGCGGCTTCGTCCTGGCCGTCTGCGTAAGCGGTCTCGGCGAGTGCCGCCCAGACCTTGCCCTGTTTAGGCTCGAGTTCCAGCGACTTCTCGAGCGATTTGATCGCCTCCTTCCTTTTCCCGAGAAGCGCCAGCGTGAAACCGTGTAGTCGCCAGACCGCAGCATCGGCCGGCCGGCTGTCAAGCAGCGCACGGGCGATGGTGATCGCTTCGGCCGCGCGGCCACCGTCCTTGAGTTGCACCGCCAGCCAGAATTTCGCATCGGCGTTGTCCGGGTCGGCGTGCACGGCGTGTTGCGCCGCGTCGATGGCCTCGGGGTGTCGGCGCAGTTCGGCCAGGGCTATCGACAACGCGATCCAGGTCTGCATGTCGCCCGGCGAGCTCCGGGCGATGCTCTCGCGCAGCGCGGCAACGGCAGCGACCGGCCGCCCCAGTTTGCGCAGCGTGATTCCCCGCCAGTAAGACGCGGTGGCGCTTTCGCCTTCGCCCTCGGGAAGCTGGCGCAAGGCCGTGTATGCGCGATCAGGCTGGCCAGCCTGGAGGAGCGCGCGAACGAGTTGATAGCGAAAGGCGGCGATGTTCGGGTAAAGACCCGAGAGGCGGCTCCAGATTGCCAGCGCAGTCGCCGCGTCGCCACGCTCCTCGGCGAGCGCCGCGAGATCGGCATACGCGTCAAGCAGCCACGGATCGAGTTCGGTCGCGCGACGATACGCGACTTCCGCCTCGCCGCTCTTGCCTGCCGCGCGCAGAGCCTGCGCATAGACGAGCCAGATCGATGCATCCTGAGCGTCGCGCGCGAGCTGCTTTTCGGCCAGCGCCAGCGCTGGCTCGACTTGCCCCTGCTTCAACAGCACCGTCGCCAGGCCGATCGCGCTGTCGTTCGCGTCGGGAGCCAGGCGCCGCAGATTTTGCCAGGCGGCTAGCGCTTGCGCTGTATCGCCAAGCTGTGCCGCTGCGCGCGCGGCAAAACGCCAGGCTTCGGGCGACTCGGGCACCGTCGTCGCCCACGCCCTGGCCAGCGAATTCAGTTCGACCCAGCGCGCGTCTCGCGCCAGTCCGGCGGCCTCGTCGTGGCGCTGATTCTCCAGCCGATCGGCCGCCGCGCGGGCGTCAACTTCGCCGATCCATGTGGCCGGAGCCGCGAAGTTGACGTTCTGGCCGCTGCGGTGCCGGTACTCGATGATCCCCAGCAAGCGGCCCACATCGTCGAGCAAGGCGCCGCCCTGCGAACCCGGCGAAACCGGCGCCGAGAACTGAATGTACGAGCCCTCCGGGAACGACCTGACGCCGCCGACGAGTCCATCCGAAACGCCGACGCCGAGTCCCAGCGCGTTCGATACGGCAAACACCCGCAGTCCGGGAGCAGGCGCCTCGTCGCGGATCTCGAGGGGAGTGCCGGCAGGCGTCGCTGCCGGCGTTGCCAGGGCGCACAGGTTGCGTTTGGCGTCGCGGGCGATGAGCTGTGCGTCGAGGCGTTGCGAAGTCGAGGAGACCTTTAAGGACGTCGCCGCCGCGAGTCCCTCGCAGACCGTCAGCCAGCGATTTTTCGCCACCAGCACCGCGCTGCGCAGGTCGATCACTACGCCGTCGGCGTTCAGCAGTTCAAGAGTTCCAACGGCTGGCGCGGCGCGCGCATAAACCTCGGCCGGCGACATCTCGGCCGCCGCCGGCGGCGCACAGGCGAGGGCGAAGCCGGCGATGGCCGGCAGAAGGGGTGACAAGAGTTTCATCGAAGGTCTCGCTGGCGGCTAGGTCGATGGGGATGGCAGGCAGGTTCAGGGAAAATGCGCATCCGCATCATAGTTCAGCGCGATCATCCCGCCTCGGTAGAAGTGATTTATTTATCGTGCTCGATGGACGAATACGAGGGGGCCTACAACACCGCCAGCGCAGTTCGCTACGGGCCGGGAAGAGGTGCCGCGCAGTGCGGTTGCCCGTTGCATTCAGGCGATGCGGCGAGCTTCGCGATTGACTTCCCATGGTCGTGGATTGACCCACATCATGGCCGCGGACGGTGTGGGCGCGTGATTGCAGACCTTGCAAATTTCGTTGGCACCAAGCGATATCAAGCTTTCGTCCTGAAAAGTCGGCTGTCCCAGAGCACTGGTTCAGGGACGGAGACTGCCAGTTTCTGAAACTCGGGGTGGCCTGGGTTGATAATCGCGTTGAACTCCAGGCGGACCACAGCGGACGGAACGACCAATACCAGACTCCGCGCTGACGCCAGCCAGTCATCGCCGAGTAGGCGGGCGACGCGACTATCCTCGCCATCCCAGCCAGTCGGCAGGGCGAGCGCGTCGTGGCGCTCGACAGAAAGCTCGTCTGCTCCCTCTGCGACAACAAAGCGCTGGCTCCGTGGCACGCGGCCGATGCCGGAATGTGCCAGCATCTCGAGCAGCGCGCACGCGTAGCTCAAAGAGCCATAGATTACGGGTCTTCCGGGGCTGTTCCAGCGTCCGCCCACGAGGGCCGCGCCGGTGCCATCCCAGAGCGGGTGGCGTTGATCCGCGATCCGGTAAACGCGGATCACGCGGCAATGCCGTAAAACAGTCTCCAGAGGAGCGCTTCGACTCGACGTGCGCCGAGTTCTGTCATGCCGACATCTAGAGGTGCCCGGCCGCCGAGCATTGCATGCGGCGTATGCACGAAGGCCAGCGCATCGTCATCCGAATCCCAGACGTGGCGAGCCGTCGCATAGACCCGCGCCAGCCGCTCGGTCTTCTCCGATTCGGCGGCGCTCAGCCGATCCTGACGGCGCTTCAATGTGGCCTCGGGAACGACCCGGTACAAAATCTCGCGGCGTTCATCGGCATTTCGACCGATCCGCGCGACGCCGGCCTTGAGTGCGGCCTTCGGCAAGCCGCCCGCAACCTGTTCGTCGAGTTCGGCAAATGAGTGTGGCGCAGGCATCAGCGCCATCACGGCGGCGATCTGTTCGGGCGTGACAAGCTGCATCTTCGTCTCCAAAGTATCATTTGATACGCCAAGCATGGGTCACGTGATACTGCAGGTCAAGCTGGGAAAGTACCTTAGCGCTCCTCTACTGGAACATGGGGGAAGGCCAATAGCTGTTTCAGCCGCCGCCGCTTGAGTCGGTCCTCCACCGCCGGGGCCCTGACTGCTGGTCGATGTTTGTAGCTTCAGACAAGACGCCCATCCTCATCATGCTGCAGCGCGATGATCTCGACTCGGCAGAAGTGATCTACCTGTCGTGCCAGCTGGAGGAATGCGCGGGTGCCTGCGTCACCGCCAGCGCTGTTTGGTCCCTGCCAGAATGTAGTGCCGCGCAGCGCTCGCCCGGCGGCACCAGGCGAGCGCTGCGACCTTGGCGATTGACTTCCCATGATCGAGGTGCAAATCGCTTTGCTGCTACCATTGGCGCTCCAGTTAATCAGCCGATTTCTTGTTCGTCGACACGGTCGGCGACGTTCCATCGCGCACGCGCTTAGGGAGAAAAACAATGAGTGCACCGGCGAAGGGCGCCATGCGCTCGTACCCGCGTTGGGTTCCAATCACCGCTTTGCTCGTGGCGCTTGCGCCGCTGGCGGCGTGCCAGCATGCAGCGGCACCGCCGACTCCGCCACCGCAGCAGATTGCGACGGGATTCCGCTTCAGTCTGGCAGCGCCGCTGAGCTTTCAGGGTGGCAGTCCGCGGATTTTTTTTCCAGAACCTGAAGGTGTTGCCGGCCGCGGCGCTCTTGCCCTACGAGCCCTACTGTTCGTTCACCGCCGAGCAGGGCGTGCCACTCGTCATTCCCGCCAGCACGCTCGTTGTCCAGAGTGTGGACTATGACGAGAGCGCGATTGCCGATAGCCAGCGGATGACGAGCGTCACCCGCATCGCGCTCGCCGCGTCTACGGGCGCACCGATTTACACGCTGCGCTGTGGCTGGCCAGAGGGCACGCCGCAGGCGGCTTTCCTGTCGGCCAACCAGATTTTCAATGCGATTGGCAACACGTTCACCATGGATCAGGTGCAGTAGGTGCTGGTAGCCAACGCTTGGCCCAGTCGCCCTCTGCGATAGGCCAGACGAAGCTCGCATAGCGCTCGGTCGCTAGTGTTTAATTGCATAGATTAACGATAGTATTCCGCAGCTGCGCGCCCTTGACCTCTCGCTTTCGCCAGGCGAATGGGGCGGCGTTCTGGTTGTAAGCCGCGGTGAAGCTGTGAATGGCGGCAACGAGTTGATCCAGGCTCGAGAAGCTGGCGTTTCTCAGGGTCTTGCGCTGGAAGATGCCGAACCAAATCTCCACTTGGTTTAGCCAACTGGCGCTGGTGGGCGTGAAGTGAAAGGTGACGTTGGGGTGAGCGGCGAGCCACTCGTCGTTTTTCTTGTGCGTGTTGAGGTTGTCCAAGATGACGTGGATCTCACGGTCGACGGGTTCATCAGCGATGGTCTCCTCCATGAAGGCCTGGAAATCAGCGCGCTTCTTGGTTAGGGTAGTCTTGCCTCGAATGACGCCGGTGGCCACTTCGAGGGCGGCGAACAGGTTGACCGTGCCATGGCGTTTGTAGGTGCTTTTCAGTCCCTGAACCACCTTTCCGCTACTGGTTTGGACATAGCCGCGCCGACGCTCCAGAGCCTGGATCGAGGGTTTCTCGTCGACGCTCAGGACCAGCGCGTTTTCAGGTGGGTTAAGGTACAACCCGATGACATCCGCTGCTTTGGCGGCGAACTCTGGGTCCGTGCTCACGCACCAGGAGCGATGCCGCTGCAGCTGGATGCCCTCCCGACGCAACACGCGCCACACGGCATCGTCCGATACTTCCAGCGCCTTCGCCAGCGAACCACCATCCCAACTTGCCATACCTTCCGGCGGTGTCCGTTCGAGTTGCGCCAGAATGCGGTCACGCAGATCCTGCCCGTACTTCGCCGGCTTGCCCGGCCGCGCAGCATCACGCAAGCCCGACAAACCATGCTCGGCAAAGCGCCGACGCCACAGCCCCACCGTGTTCGCACGTACGCCAACTGCGCGGGCAACCTCGTCGTTTCGCAGACCCTCCAAACAACCCAGCACGATTCTCGCTCGCTCGGCCAAGCGAACCTCGCCACTGCGACTCCGTGACATACGCTCCAATTCCTCCTTCACCTCCGCTGTGCAAGACAGCGCCACCGCCACACGTCCCACCACATCTCCTCCACCACGAAGCAATGGAGAAGCATGATAGTTACTACCGGTTAATAATGCAATTAGACACTAGTTCCTCTGGTCGCCGAAAGCCGCCAGAACCTGACGGGTTTCCAGCGACGGGTACAGTAGAGGGTTGGCTTTCGCCCGCCCTCCACTCTGCCCGTGGCCGGGGGCAGGCGGAGTGTAGTTGCGGGCTGTGACCGTCGCGGCCGCGGCTGACCACACACGCTCATCCGAATGCGGGCGAGATGTCGGAACGCCAATTTCCTCTCGCCTCGCTTGCATCCGATGTTGGTCTCGTTTACTCTTGTGAGTAAATTAACTCAGTGCAATAAAAATGCCTTTCGAACGAAGCCAAATCAACATCTTGCGACAGCGGCTTGCTGAACCTCCGCAGTTCATGATTGTCGTCGTCGGCCCCCGGCAGGTTGGCAAGACAACGCTGGTCAGGCAGGCCCTTGCGGCACATCCGTCGACCTTCGTTGCCGCTGACCAGGCGCTTCCCGACGCCGTCGACCCTTTCGGTCAACAAGGCAGTGCTTTCTTGACGCAGCCGCTTGCCGGGACTTCGCCTAACGCCGAGTGGCTGGTGGGGCAGTGGGTGCAAGCGCGCGCAAGAACACGGACTCGGCCGGACGACAGATGCCACGTTCTTGCGATCGACGAGATCCAGAAGATTCCCCGCTGGTCCGAAGTCGTGAAAGGCCTTTGGGACGCGGACCGCGCCGAAAACCTGCCCTTGCATGTCGTCCTGCTGGGTTCCTCGCCGTGGCTGATGCAAAAAGGCCTGACCGAAAGCCTGGCGGGCCGTTACGAGCCGATCCGGATGGCGCATTGGTCCTACGGAGAAATGCAGGAAGCATTTGATTTCTCGCTCGACGAGTACATCTATTTTGGTGGTTACCCGGGTTGTGCGAGCCTTGTTCGCGAAGAAAAGCGCTGGCGGCAATACGTCCGTAGCGCCTTGATTCATCCGAACATCGAGAAGGACATTCTGCAGATGACGCGGGTCGACAAGCCGGCCTTGCTGAAAACCTTGTTCGAGCTGGGTTGCGGCGCCTACTCCGGGCAGATAATTTCCTATACCAAACTCCAGGGGCAGCTGCAGGATGCGGGCAATACGGTCACTCTGGCCCACTATCTTGAACTGCTCTCGCAGGCGGGTTTGCTGACTGGCCTGACAAAGTATGCTGGCCAAAAGCACCGACAACGTGCCTCTAGCCCCAAGCTGAATGCGCACAACACCGCGCTGATTTCCGCGCTCGCCGGATACACCTTCGCCGAAGCGGGCAATGACAGGAGCTACTGGGGCCGACTGGTCGAAAGCACCGTCGGCGCGCATCTTATCAACACGGCATCCGACGACTGTGAGGTTCAATACTGGCGAGAAAGCCCGGATGAAGTGGACTTCGTGCTGACCAATGGCCGGAAGCTTGTCGCCATCGAAGTCAAGAGTGCCGCTACGTTTTCCGTCCCCAAAGGACTGGCAGTCTTTGCCGGGAAGTTCACGGAGTGCCGCCAGTTGATCGTCGGCGAGGGCGAGTTGTCTCTTGGCGAATTCCTGTCACACCCCGCGGAAGACTGGCTGGAGTAAAGCGATGCTGATCGTTCCGCGCCGTGTTCGCCAGATCAACCAGGATAAACAAGGCAGCGACCCACCGGTCGAAAACCCGACGCAGTCCCTGGAGGATTATCGTGAACAGGCGGCCTGGATATTGCTTGGCGAGCCAGGCGCGGGAAAGTCATCGGCCTTCGTGCAAGAAGCCGAGGCCCATGGCGGTATTGTTCTTCCCATCGCCGAGTTCCTGGAAGACGTGGAAACCGAATGGCAGGGGAGGACGCTATTTCTGGACGGTCTTGACGAAACTCGGGCAGCCGGCAGCGACGACAGCATTCTCTTCAAGATTCGTTCACGCCTGAAAAACCTCGGCAATCCGCCGTTTCGTATCGCCTGCCGCGCCGCCGACTGGTTCGGATCCTCCGATCGGGAAACCATGGTGGGGGCATCGCTGGACGGCCAACTCGCCGTGCTGCTGTTGGAGCCACTCAATGAGGAAGAGATCCTCGACATACTGAAGAGCAATCACGGAGTCGAAGACCCGGAGACCTTCGTCAACAAAGCGAGTGAGCATGGTGTTGATGGCTTGCTCAGCAATCCGCAAACCCTTGGCCTGCTTGCTCAGGCCGTACGTGGTGACCAATGGCCCGCAACCCGCCAACAAACATTCGAACTGGCGTGCCAAAAGCTGGCGGAAGAAGCCAGCAAGAAACATCGCGACAAGCTGCGCAGTCGCCCGCTTGAAGAAAATGAACTGCTCGAAGCAGCAGGCCAACTTTGTGCGGTCCTGCTGCTTGCCGACAAGACCGGAATTGCCCTGGATAGGGAATCTGCCGACGCGCGGTTTTCCGCACTTGAGGAGTTCTCTCCACCGGACGCCGAGATGGCCGCTGGCGCGGTGCGGAGAAAGCTGTTCAGGCCGTCGGCCTCGCGGGAGGAACGTATCGAGCCGATCCACCGCAGCATCGCAGAATTCCTTGCGGCACGCTGGCTGGCCAAGCAGATCGATAAGCATGGCCTGCCACTCCGACGGGTGCTGAATCTATTATTGGGAACGGACGGCCGGACTGTCGCTGGCTTACGCGGGCTGTACGGCTGGCTCGCCCTACACTGTCACGCGGCCCATGCTCTATTGATCGATGCCGATCCCTTGACGGTGGTGATATACGGCGACGTAAAACCGATGCCGCGGGCCGACAAGCAGCGCATCCTCGCGGGTTTCAGGCACGAAGTCGAGCGACATACCTCCTTTGGCTGGCAGGCCCAAACGAATCATCCCTACGGCGCTCTGGCCGACCCCGAACTCATTGACGATTTTGCGGCTATTCTGAAGGTCCCTGGGCGCGACGATGCAGCCCAGGCCTTTGTCAGTTGTGTTCTGCGAATCCTTCTTCACGGCGAACGACTACCCGAGCTGGCGAGCACCGTATTGGCCCTCGTCACCGACGACACTCGCTGGGGCAGAGTGCGAACGCGCGCGCTTGAGGTATGGATCAAGTTGGACGGATCAGCACAGCAGGCACTTGCTCTGCTTGATGCCATCGCTAGTGATCAGGTCGCCGACAGTGATGATGAGTTGGCTGGGATGTTGCTACGCTACCTCTACCCGAGAAGCATTGAGCCGAAAGACTTGCCGCGCTACTTGCATACCCCCAAACGGCGGAGCCTGATTGGGGTCTATGCGTGGTTCTGGGGACATGAGTTGCCGCATAGCGCTCCGGACTCGCATCTACCCGTCCTCCTCGACCAGTTTGCAGCCCGTTCTGACCTGCCCCTGTCCGAACCTCGCGAATTGCACTTCCGGCAGATGCTCAGTGCCTTGCTGTCACGAGGCGTTGCGGCACACGGGGACTGCGTCAGCAGCGCGCGTCTGTTCGACTGGTTAGGAATCGGCGCCGACAAATTTGGTTATTTCCAGCGAGAGAGTGCCGGGCGCCAAGTCATCGCCGATTGGCTGGAAAGACATCCCGAACACTTCAAGGCATTGCTGGCGCTCTGTTTCAAGTGCTGCGAAGGAAAGGAACACCCTGGTGGCTGTCTGCACGCCTTCGAGCATCGCTTGCATGGTGCGGCACTCCCTGCAGACATAGGCTTTTGGCACCTTGAGCAGGCATCGAGAACCGTGAATGATGCGCTCGCTGAAGTACACCTATCGAGAGCCGTCAGCACGCTCAAGCATCAGCGTGGGGGCGACGGCCTGACACTCGAACGAATCGTAGCGTGGGGCGACGCCAACCCTGGGCGAAAGAAGTGGCTAACGCCAATGCTCACGCCGGAAGTTGCAGAATGGGAACTGGAACTGGCTACTCAAGAAGAGACCTATAACCAGCAACGCGTGGAGAACAGGCGAGAACGCAGTCGTCAATTGAGCGAACATATAGCCGCCATCCGAAATGGCACAGCAAGTCCCGCCCTGATGCACAACTTGGCGGGCGTTTGGTTGAATCGCTCTCTCGACACACGTGCCGAAACTCCATTGGAACGATTCGATCTCTATTGTGAAGACGGAGCAGAAGTGCTCCGTGCCGCTGAATGCGGATTTCGTCATTGCGTGCAGCGGAACGACCTTCCGACTGTCGCAGAAATCATAGAGATCGGCACCAAGCAAAGAGAACATCTGATCCGTCAACCTTGCTTGGTCGGGATGGAGGTGCGTTGGCGGGACAGTGACAAATCCATGGATGCTCTAGTCGATGAAATTCTGGGACGCATGGTCGCCTTCCGACTGACCTACGGGGTGGGCAACACGCCAGATTGGTTTGGTTGTCTCGCTACGACAAAGGCACCTCTCGTGGCGGGAGTCCTGACCGAGTACCTGGATGCCGCGCTGAGGTCCAAACTCGACCTCGTGACCGGTACCTACGAAATCGCAAACGATGCGAGATACCGTGAGTTAGCCCGAATCGCGCTACCGGCCGTGCTTGAGCGGTTTCCCTTACGTGCCAGATCAGGTCAACTTCGTCATCTCGAGCACTTGTTGAAGGCCGCCCTACGCTTCTCCCTTGAGCGATTTCCAGCGCTCGTCGAGAAGAAAATAGCCACAAAGAGCATGGACGTCGCGCAGAAGGTGTATTGGCTAACGGCTGCGATGTTGGTGGATCGGGAAAGACATGAAAAGGGACTCTGGGACTACATCGGTAACTCATGGAACCGTGCCAACCACGTGACCGGTCTTCTGACCGAAGGCCTTGGGGACCCGAGCAGCCAGTGCGAGCTTTCTCCTCTTACGATCGGTAAGCTGATCGAATTGCTTGCTCCGCACGCGGAACTGGATTGGCCTGCAGGTGGCGGCTGGGTAAATGAGGCCATGGAGCGAGGCGACCATGTTCGGGCGTTGGTCAGCCGCTTGGGTGCTCTTGCCACGGACGCCGCCGCGCAGGAAGTCGAGCGGCTACTGTCTCTGCCGACGCTGACGCGGCTCAAATACTTGCTGGAAGAAACTCGTCATCAGTTGTGCCTGCAACGACGCGAAAGCGCTTTCAGATTCCCGCCGTTAGCCGGCGTGGCGCAAATTCTCGCCAACCGGGAGCCGGCGAGTGGTGCAGACCTTGCTGCATTGGCGCTGCACCATCTGGACGACATCGCGCGCGACATCCGCACGAACAACGATGACGGTTTTCGTGCCTTCTGGAACGTTGAGAACAGGCAAGCAACCAGCGAACGCGAGGAGAACCTGTGTCGCGATGAATTGCTCACGCGCCTGGGCCCGCGCCTTGCGTTGTTCGGCGTTGATTGCCAACCAGAAGGCGACTATTTCAATGACAGACGCGCCGACATACGTGTTTCTTACCGCAACGAGTTTGCCTGCCCGATCGAAGTCAAGGGCGAATGGCATGATTCCCTTTGGACGGCTCTACGTAGTCAACTGATCGAGCAATACACCATCGATCCAAAGGCCGCCGGGCACGGCATTTATCTCGTGCTGTGGTTCGGCGGGAAGAAGCAAAGAGGAGCCAAGGACCAAGGGAGTAAACCACGCTCACCAGAAGAGCTACGGGCGCGACTTCAGGCCCAACTCGATCCGGTCGAGCAGAAACGCATTTTTGTTCGGGTGCTTGACGTCAGTTGGCCAGCCAAGCGATAGTGCGACCAGTCAAGCCGCAACTGCCCGGATAGCGTTTCTGCGCCGGGGAAGCTCAAAGCTTCCCCGCGTGCGTATTACGGGTGCTTAGCGGCCCTTCAGGTACTTCAGCATGGTATCGGCGTCCGATACTTCGAAGGGGTCGGTCGGGCAGTTGTCGTCGAAGCCTTGTTCTGACAAGAGCTGCTTGATCTCGCCGTCTTCGACGTACATCGAATAACGCCAGCTGCGCTGGCCGAAGCCGAGGTTGTGCTTGTCGACCAGCATGCCCATCTTGCGCGTGAATTCACCGTTGCCGTCGGGCAGCAGGAAGACGTTCGTGGCATTCTGGCTCTTTCCCCACTGGTACATGACGAAGGCGTCGTTGACCGAGACGCAGACGACGGCGTCGACGCCCTGCGCCTTGAATTCCTCATAAAGTTCTTCATAGCGCGGCAGATGCGAGGTCGAGCATGTCGGCGTGAATGCGCCTGGCAGTGAAAAGACAACGACGTTCTTGCCCTTGAAAATTTCGTCGCTGCTCAGGTCTTTCCACTCGAAGGGGTTGGAGCCGCCCAGGGCTTCGTTGCGGACGCGGGTCTTGAAAATGACACTCGGGACGTGATTGCGCATCTTTGTTCTCCTTCGTTGGTTTGCGGTTAATGAGCTCGTGAGCTTCGCCATGGCGATTATTGCACGCGCGGCACGAGCCGGATAAAAATCGCCCTAGTCTTCGCTCGACGCCTCGCGCATGCTGACAAACTCCTCGGCGGCGGTCGGGTGGATGCCGATGGTGGTGTCGAAGAGCGCTTTGGTGGCGCCGGCGCGCATGGCGATGGCGATGCCCTGCATGATTTCGCCGGCATCGGGTCCCATCATGTGCGCACCGACGACGCGGTCGCTGGCCTGGTCGACGATCAGCTTCATGAAGGTCTTTTCGTCGCGCCCGCTGATCGTGTGTTTCATCGGCTTGAAGGTCGATTTGAAGACCCGCAGGCGACCGAACCGGGCGCGCGCCTCGTCTTCGGTAAAGCCGACCGTGCCGATATTGGGCTGGCAAAACACCGCCGTCGGGATGAAATCGTAATCGACCGCTTTTTCGACGCCGCCGAACTGGCGGCGGGCGAAGGACATGCCTTCGGCCAGCGCCACCGGCGTCAGCTCGATGCCGCCGGTGACGTCGCCGATCGCAAAAATGCTCGGTTCGGAGCTGCGGAAGTCGTCGTCGACGTCGATGGTGCCGGCGTCGCTGATGTTTACCCTGACGTTCTCGAGTCCCAGGCCCTGCAGGTTGGCCTTGCGACCGGTGGCGTAGAGGACCGCATCGACAGCGATCGTCGTGCCGTCGGTCAGCTGAACGTGCAGGCCGTCGGCTCGCGGCGTGATCGACTGGACATTGACTTCAAAGCGCAGGTCGACGCCGGTCTTGCGGATTTCCTGCGCGGCGTGCGCGCGGATATCGGCATCGAAGCCGCGCAGGAATAGTGGTCCGCGGTAGAGTTGGCTGACGCGCGCGCCCAGGCCGTTGAAGATGCCGGCGAATTCGACCGCGATGTAGCCACCGCCGACGATCGCCAGGCGTTCGGGAAATCGCTCGAGGTCAAAGACTTCGTTGGAGCTGATGGCGTTTTCGCTGCCGGGAAATTCCGGGATGTGCGGCCAGCCACCGGTGGCGATCAGGATTTTTTCTGCCGTAAAGTGCTGCTCGCCGACCGCGACGGTATGGGCATCGACGATGCGGGCGCGGCCGTTGATCACTTCGGCGTCTACCCCGGCCAGGAGATTGTCATAGATCGCGTTGAGGCGCGCGATTTCGGTCTTCTTGTTGTCGCGCAGCGTTGCCCAGTCGAAGCCGGGGGTGTGACTATCCCAGCCAAAATTGCGTGCATCTTTGAACGCCTTGCCGAATTCGGCGGCGTAGACGTACAGTTTTTTCGGTACGCAGCCGACATTGACGCAGGTGCCTCCGAGGTAGCGGTCTTCGGCGACGGCGACTCGGGCGCCGAAAGCGGCCGCCATGCGCGCTGCTCTTACCCCGCCCGAGCCAGCGCCGATGACGAACAGGTCGTAGTCATGATCTTTCACAGAGCGTTCCTCGTGATTGGAGTGTGCCAGTCTAGCAGTGTGCGCGCTGCCGGCAAGTGCGTGCGCGCCCGAGCGCCGGTCGCTCGGTCGCTCGGCATGCTCAATACTTGACGCGTGCAAAGTAGGTTTTCTGCGACGCTTCGATCGCCTGTCGCAGGGTGACTATCCCCATCTGCTCGAGCAGCGGCAGCATTTTCAGGAACACCTCGCCGGTGGCCAGCGCGTCGCCGAGCGCGCTGTGCCGGCCTGTGATCGAGATCCCCAGGCGTTCGGCGATTTTCTCAAGTTGGTGCGAGTCCTGGTTGGCGTGCAGGACGGCCGACAGTAGCAGCGTGTCGAGCACCGGTTGACTGAAGACGACGCCGGTGCGCTCTTCCTTCAGTTGCAGGAAGCGCATGTCGAAAGCGGCGTTGTGGGCGACCAGGACGGTCTCGGCGCAGAAATCGTGGAAGGCCGGCAAGACCGCGTCGATCGTCGGCTGGCCGCGCACCATGTCGTCGGTGATGCCATGAATGCGCACGCCTTCCGGACGCAACAAACGTTCCGGGTCTACCAGTTCGTCGAAGTTTTCCTGGCGTAGCAGGCGGTTGTTGACGATCCGTATGGCGCCGATCTGGATGATCTCGTCGCCGCCGGCAGGCTCCAGGCCGGTGGTCTCGGTGTCGAAGACGGTGTAGCTGAGGTCGGCCAGCGGGCGGTCGAGATCGATGCTCTGATCGCGGAAATCGAAGAGGTCGAAATCGTAATACTCGGGACGTACGTCGCTCTCGTCGGCGAACTCGGCGGCGAGCGTCTCGGGGATGGCGATCGGCAGGACCAGCCGGAAGAAGGCGCGTTGCGCCGATCGCTCACGCTCGTACCAGACTTCGCCGCCATGGCGGTCGATGACGTCGCGCAGCGACAGCGGCGAGGTCTCGCTGCCGACCTGCATCGCTTCGGTTTCCCAGGTGTAGAAGGTCTCCGACGACATCGCCTGGCCGGCCCAGACGATGTCCAGGTAGGCGAGTTTGCCGAAGGGCTGCAGTCGAAAGCGCACTTCCTTGATCTGATAGTGCTCGCGCAGGCGGAATGCCAGGCAACAGATTGAAAAGACCAGCGAAAAACTCTCGGCGCGCAGCCACAGCGCTTCGTCAACCTCCTCGGTCTTGCTCGGCAGTCCGAGTTGCGTTTCGAGACGACGCTGCGCAGCGGCGATGATGTCGGTTCCCAGGACGTCTTCGAGCGGCCAGCGCGTTTTCAGCGAATCGGCGAACTCGTTCATCGTTTGATCGAGCCGCTGGCTCATGCGCACGACTTCGTCGCTGACGATGCCGACGAAGCGCTCGCGCACCGCCGCCTCCATATCCGGGTAGTCCATCAGGTTGCCGACGGCGACGCGGATGTTGGCCAGGCTGCCGCGGCTGCCATCGGTCAGCGACTGCAGTACCTGATCGCGGCGCGATGCTTGTTCGAGGCTGCGGGTGATGTTCTCGACGGTCAGCACGTAGCCGCTCATGTCGCGTTCCGACAACACCGGCACCAGTTGCACGCGCAGCAGTTGGCCGCCGCGGGCGGTGGTGATGAAGTTGGCGATCGCCGCGCCGGCGCCCTTGTGCAGGCGCTGGTGCACGACTTCCAGGGCATGATCGATCTGATTGCGTTCGAGGATCGAGAAGATCGACCGGCCGAGGCCGATCAGCGCACCGCCGGCGACGGCCGTGCTGCCCTGCGCCAGGGCGCGGAACTGCAGTCTGGCACGGCTGTTGTAGAGCAGGATGCGGCCATCGATGTTGCAGACGACGACCGCCTGTGCCAGCTCGGACATCAGCGCCGCCAAGCGGTTTTTTTCTTCCTCCAGCGACGCTTTGGCGGCGGCGATCTGCGCGTCGACGTCGTCCATCAGGCCGTCGCGCTGCGCCGCCAGCTCGTTGGTCGCCGCGGCCAGCTGGCGGACTTCGGGTGGGCCTTCGGGTTCGACCCGGAAGTTACGGTTGGCGGTGAGCATCAGGCGCAGGCTCTCGGCCATTTTGAGCAGGCCCTGAACGTATTGCCGGAACAGGTAACGGATGACCAGCAGACCGACGATGAAGCCGAAGGTGGTCATCGTCGCGCCGAGAGAAAGGTGTGGAACGATCAACTTGACCAGCAGCTCGCGCTCCGGGGCTTTCGCGCCGACCCAGATCAGCACGGCCGTAATGACAAAGGGGCCGGTCATCAGCAGGCCAAGAATGATTACCGATAGTGCGAAACGGATGCGTGCGTTCATGTGCTGGACCTGTCTGCGACTGCGTTGCGCTGGTTCGGGTGCGGATCACGTCGGGCGTGCGGCGCTGTGTCTCTACCCCGGAATCTCCCCACAGCGCGAGAAGGGCCTGGCGGAGGCGGGCAATTCAGGGAGCATGCTCCCTGCCCGGCGAACGATTGCGGCGTGCAAGCAGGAATGCGCACTGCAAGTGAGCGAGGGGACAGTCATGGCTTTCATGATCTCGGGTATCTCGACGCGTCATGACCCTTAGCCGAGCAGACGTTCGAGGCGCAGATCGATTTCCGCTTCCAGCGCCAGCGTGCGCACGGCGGCGGCCGGCGCTGCGCCCGACGAGAAGCGCAGCGTCTTCAGCGATCCGTCCACCTGGTAGCCGCCGGCGGTCCAGGAAAAGGCCGCGGCACGCAGCAGCGCCTCGCGGTTCATGACCAGCACCGATAGCGTTAGCGCAAAAGCCTTCTCGGTGCTGCTGGCGTCGGCGCCAGCGATCTGCAGGTTCAGCCTGTGCAGTGACTTGAGGCGCGTTGCTGCGGCGACGACGCCGTACATCACGTGCAGGTGTGTGTAGTCCGAGAGCACCCTGCCGGTGGCCGGAACGACCGAGAACGCCGCCGGGTCGGCCGCATCCCAAACGACTTCCGCGCCGCGCAGCGCCACCAGTTCGCCGCTCGTCGAGCGCAGGTAGACGCGTTTCGGGCCGTGATACGGTGGCCGCGTCAGCGAATGTGGGCCAGCCGGTGCGGCGGCGTCGAAAGTGAGCTCGTCGATCGCATCCTCGGGCCCTGCTTCGCCGGCGATCGGGTCTGCCGACAGACGATCAAAGTCCCAGTGATCGGCCGAAAACGTTGCGACTGCGGCGCCGGAACCGGTGAACAGCGACGGCAGCGCACTTTTCAGCAGGGCGTCGATGGCGTTTTCGAGGGCCAGCAGCATTGGTTTCTAGGCCTCGGCGCGGGCTGCCGCCGTTTGATGGTCGGCCGGCCGGGCTGCAGGTTGGGCGGCAGCCCGTTCTTTCTCGAGGATAGGCCGTGCAGCGACAATTCGCGGCCCGGTGGCGCTCAGCTTGGCCGCCTGATTCTCCAGGTCGTCTAGCGTCTTGCGGCTTTTCTCGTACTCGCTGTACAAGACGCCGAGCCGCTTGCGTCGTCGCGTTTCCATGTTTGATCTTTCTTGACTGCGCCTTGCGGTTTCGAGGCCGTGCTGCTCGTCGTGGATAGCGGTCAATGTCGCGCGGTCGACTGCACGCGGTCTTCATCGTAAATGCCCGGCCGAGCCTTGTCCACCGCGCTATGAGCCTGAACGAGCACCGCTGGGCACCAGCGCGCCGCACGCGCTGCGCCAGCGTTGCCGTTCAATCGAGTTTTCGCCGCTGGCCGACGAAGGCGAGCGCGATGCGCGGCCGCCAGGGCAGTGCTCTGAGCGTTGCCGGCACGCAGATGTGAAAACGACGCCCCTGGAGTATCGGGCGCCGTTGAGCGAACAGGAGAGACTGCGTCAGCTTGACCCGACCGTCACGCCACGGGCGTGCACGAGAAGCATCCCCTTGCGCGCAGGCCTGCTGCTTGTTGCCGGCAGCTGCCGTGGGGTCAGCTGTTGCCGTTGTCGAGGAAGCTGCGCAACTTGTCGGACCGCGACGGGTGACGCAGTTTGCGAAGCGCCTTGGCTTCGATCTGACGAATCCGTTCGCGGGTGACGTCGAATTGTTTGCCGACTTCCTCAAGGGTGTGGTCGGTATTCATTTCGATGCCGAAGCGCATCCGCAGTACCTTGGCTTCGCGTGGCGTCAGCGTGTCCAGGACGTCTTTGGTGATGAAACGCAGGCTCGAGTACAGGGCGGCCTCGGTCGGCGCCAACGTTGCCTGATCCTCGATGAAATCGCCCAGATGCGAATCGTCGTCGTCGCCGATCGGCGTTTCCATCGAGATCGGCTCCTTGCTGATCTTCAGGATCTTGCGGATCTTCTCTTCCGGCATCTCCATCTTCTTGGCCAACGTCGCCGGGTCGGCTTCCAGGCCGGTTTCTTGCAGGATTTGCCGCGAGATGCGGTTCATCTTGTTGATCGTCTCGATCATGTGCACCGGGATGCGGATCGTTCGCGCCTGATCAGCGATTGAGCGGGTGATCGCCTGGCGAATCCACCACGTGGCATAGGTCGAAAACTTGTAACCGCGCCGGTATTCGAACTTGTCGACGGCCTTCATCAGGCCGATGTTGCCTTCCTGGATCAGGTCGAGGAATTGCAGGCCGCGATTGGTGTACTTCTTGGCAATCGAGATCACCAGCCGCAGGTTGGCTTCGGTCATCTCGCGCTTGGCGCGCCGCGCCTTGGCTTCACCGGTAGACATCTGCTTGTTGATGTCCTTCAGTTCCTTGAGCGGGATGCCGATGCGGTCCTGCAGGGCGAGCAGTTTCCGCTGCTCTTCGGTGATGTTTGGGGCATTGCGCGCGAGGACCGCCGCGTAAGTCTTGCCAGCTGCAGCAATCTCGGCGTCGACCCAGTCGATATTCAGTTCGTTGCCGGGAAAGACCTTGATGAAGTGCGGCCGCGGCATGCGCACCGTGTCCACGCAGATTCTCTGGATCCGGCGCTCGCAGGTGCGCGCCTCGTCGACCATCGCGCGCACCGCGTCGCACAGGCGCTCGATGGTCTTCGAGGTAAAGCGAATGCCCATCATCTCGTCCGAGATCTGCTCCTGGAGCTTGAGATAGGCCTTGTCCTGCGAGGACTTCCTGAGCAACAGCGCCTGCGCTTGCGTGTTATGCGTGCGGATTAAGTCCAGGCGTTCGAGGGCGTCGGTCTTGAGCTTGAGCAGGGTCGCCGCGGCGGCAGCGCCGGCGGCGGCCTCGGCGTTCTCTTCTTCCTCATCGTCTTCGTCTTCAGAGTCGTCGTCGCTTTCCGCCTCGTCGTCGTCCTCGTCTTCGGAGACGCTTTCGACCTCGGCGGTGATCAGCCCATCGATCAACTCCTCGATGCGCATTTCGTCACGGGCGATCCTGTCGGCGCAGCTGAGGATCTCGGCGATCGTCGTCGGGCACGCCGAGATCGCCTGAATCATGTGTTTGAGGCCGTCCTCGATACGCTTGGCGATTTCAATCTCGCCTTCCCGGGTGAGCAGTTCAACCGAACCCATTTCACGCATGTACATGCGCACCGGGTCAGTGGTTCTGCCGAACTCGGAGTCCACCGTCGACAGCGCCTGTTCAGCCTGCTCTTCGACATCGGCGTCGTCGGCACCAGCGGCCGGAGCGGAGTCGGACATCAGCAGCGTCTCGGCGTCGGGGGCCTCGTCGTAGACCTGGATTCCCATGTCGTTGAAGGTGCTGATGATGCTTTCGATCTGCTCGGCGTCAACGACATCATCGGGTAGATGGTCGTTGATTTCGGCGTAGGTCAGAAAGCCTCTTTCCTTGCCGAGCTTGATCAGCGTCTTGAGACGCGTCTTGCGCGTCTCATCGTCTATCGGTGCCGGTTGGTTACCGACTTGAGCCAATAGATCGGCCGCCGCTTTCGCTTTTGCCGCCTTCGTAGTTACCGCCTTTTCCCTTGCCATGACCATATCCCGGATAGCGTTAAACTGGAAAAACTCTAGATTCTACCACAGCTTAGCCGGCCGGCTTTATTCGAGCGCGAGCGCTCAGTGCCTGCAGGTATTGCTGCTTTTCTTCACTCGACAGGCCGCCAACACCCAGCTTCTGGATCTTGCCCTGGAGAAGCGCGAACGCTCGTCTTTGCTCGCCGTCAAGCAACTGGCTGACGGCTCCGGCAAACTCCGCATCGATCTCGTCTTCGGCAAAGGGCTGGTGCATTAGTTCAGCCGCTGCGTCATGCAAGATGTCTTCGTCTTCGCTGCCACGCAGCCTTTCGAGCAAGGCCGGATAAGCGACTGCCGGCTCGCCAGCGGCGGCAATCGTCTTGCACAGCACGGCGATTGCCCGCGCTTCGTTCGAGCGGGCCGGTAACAGTTCGAGCGGCAACTGCGGCGCCAACTCGGGTTTCTGCAGCAAGAGACGCAGCAATGGCCGCAGCAGCGACGGTTTTTGCCGCGGTGCGCGCGCTGGCGCTGGCCGAGCGACCGGGCTCAGCGCACACAGACGCTCGACCTCTGCTTGCGAAAAAGTGCTGGCTTCAGCCAGGCGTTTGACGAGTTGCAGCCGCAGCAGCGGCGATTGCATGCGGCCGAGCAGGGGCCTGGCGTCGGCCACCAGGCGGGCGCGACCTTCGGCGCTCGCCAGGTCGCATTGTCTGGCGAGTTCGCGCAGCATGAAGTCCGAGAGCGGCGTCGCCTCGACAATCATTCGCTGGAAAGCTTCGCCGCCGCGCTTGCGCACCAGGCTGTCGGGGTCCTCGCCTTCGGGCAGCAGCACGAAGCCGATACTTTTCTGTTCGGGGAGTACTTCGATGCTGTTTTCGAGGGCGCGCCACGCGGCCTTGCGGCCGGCGCCATCGCCGTCAAAGCAGAAGACCACGCGGTCAGCCTGACGCAGCAGTTTTTGCACATGCGTGGCCGTGGTCGCGGTGCCCAGCGTCGCCACCGCGTTGCCGATGCCATGTTGCGCCAGCGCGACGACGTCCATATAGCCCTCAACGACGATCACCGTATCGCTGTCGCGAATCGCCGTGCGCGCCTGCGGCAGGCCAAACAGCTCGCGGCCTTTTTCAAACAAGGGTGTTTCCGGCGAGTTGAGATACTTCGGCTCGCCAGCGCCAAGGATGCGGCCACCGAAGGCGATCACCTCCCCCTTCTGGTTGACGATCGGGAACATCACGCGTTCACGAAAACGGTCGTAGAGCCGCCCCTGCTCGTTCTTGATGACCAGGCCCGCCAGCTGCAACTCCCGATCGCTGTAATCGTCGACGGCGCCGGCGAGGTTCTGCCAGCCATCAGGCGCATAGCCGATGCCGAAGAGGCGGGCGACTTCACCGCTGACGCCGCGCTCCTTGAGGTAAGTGATTGCTTTCTCGGAGCTCTTCAGTTGCTGGCAGTAGAACTTCGCTGCCCGGGCCATGGTGTCGGCGAGCGCCTTGAGTTTCGGACCGTGCTGCGGCGCATGTCCCTGCTCATCGGGAAGTTGCAATCCACAGCGTGCCGCGAGTTCCTTGATGGCGTCGACGAAACCGGCGCCCGAGTATTCCATGAGAAAGCCGATGGCGCTGCCGTGCGCGCCGCAGCCGAAGCAGTGGTAGAACTGTTTGCTCGGGCTGACCGTAAACGACGGTGACTTCTCGCTGTGGAACGGGCAGCACGCGGCGAAGTTGGCGCCGGTCTTCTTCAGGGGCACATAGCCGTCGACCAGGTCGACGATGTCGACGCGCTGCAGCAGTTCCTGGATGAACGAGTCGGGGATCATCTGGCTATCCTTCCGACTGGTGGCCGGCTATTGCGCGGCAGGTTTTCAGGCGCCAGCGAGGCGATTCTTCACCAGCCGCGAAACCTCGCCGATGTCTGCCCGACCAGCGAGCCGTGTGCGTAGCGTGTTCATCACGCGGCCCATGTCGCCAGGTCCGTTGGCGCCGGTCTCGGCGATTGCCGCGGCAACGGCCTCGGCAATTTCGTCGGCAGCGAGAGCGGCGGGCAGGTACGCGGTGAGCAACTCGGCCTCGAAGCGCTCGCCGTCAGCGAGATCGTTTCGCCCGGCTGCAGCAAACTGTTCGAACGAATCGCGGCGCTGCTTGAGCATCTTGTTGATGACTGCCACGATCGCCGCGTCATCAAGCTCGATGCGCTCGTCGACCTCGCGTTGTTTGATCGCCGCCAGCAGCAGACGAAGCGCGCCGAGCGTTTTGGCCTCGCGCGCGCGCATCGCCGTCTTGACGTCTTCGTTGATGCGCGTTTTGAGGGACATCGCGAAGCTCCTTTCTGATCCTGGGGTGGCGCTCGACGGAAACGCAGGCGAGTCGATGCGACCACGACCAAGTCGCCGCGACCAGATCGAATCTGGCTCGCGGCGGCGGTCGTTCCAGAAATGCCAACAGCCGCCACTCGTAGAGAGGCGGCCGTTCACACGTTCGGGGTACGCTTCTAGAACAGCTTCGGCGGGAGAGTCTGGCTGCGCATCCGCTTGTGATGGCGCTTGACCGCTGCCGCCAGTTTGCGCTTGCGCTCGGCGGTCGGCTTCTCGTAGAACTCGCGAGCCCTTAGCTCGGTCAGCAGCCCCGTTTTCTCAACGGTGCGTTTGAAACGTCGAATGGCAACTTCGAATGGTTCATTTTCTTTTACGCGAATAGCAGGCATAGACTCGTCCAAAGGTTCAAGGTCAGCATCGTACAGCTTAGCCGCGCATTATAAACAGGGTTGCCGCGGAACGCCAAGGGGGCAACCCGGGTTTTTTTCTCTCTCGTTCTTGCCAAACCGCCGAACGCGGTCAGCCGGTCGAGGGTGCGCACTCGTCATGGCCGTCGTCGCGCCGCCGCAACCACATGCTGCAGAGCCCTTACGCTTGCCGGCCAAAGCCGTTTTTCAGTCGCTCGGCGGTTCCGCCGGTGAGCCTGTCTTGGCGTTTTTTCGGCGGCTGATCCGCAGTTCATGGATCCGTCGCCGTGATGCGCATTCGATCTTCACCTCGAGATTCTCAAGGAGCAGACACTCGCCGGCAGCGGGAATCCGTTCGAGATGACTGATGATCCAGAGGTTGACCGAGTCATACGGTTTGCCGGCGAGATCCTGGCCAAAAAAAGCCTCGACGACGCGCAGTTCAGTCGTGCCATCGACGACCAGGTCGTCGTCGTCGGGGTTCTCGCGCCGAGCCTGGCTATCGGGTGGTGCCTCGTGGTCGTCGTAAATGTCGCCGACCAGTTCCTCGATGACGTCTTCGAGCGTAAAGATTCCGAGGAGGGCACCGAATTCGTTGACCACCACCATCAAACGATCCTTGTCTGCCTTGAGAACGTCGAGCAGGCGGTCCACCGGTTGGTTGGGCGGGACGAACAGCGGTTCCGTGCCTGCCTCGTTCAGGGTCTTGTCGAGATGGCCTTGCGCGACTTCGCTCAACACCGTCCGCAGCGTAATCACCTGGTTGATTTCTTCGGGATTGCCCGAGTGCAGCGGAATCCGGTAGTGCGAGCCGGCGATGATTTCGTCCAGCGCGTCACCGATACGGCGATTGCCGTCGAGTGAAAATATCTGGTGGCGGTGCACCATGATGTCACTGGCACGGAGTGTGCTGAAGTCAAAGATACGGCGAATCATCTGGTGCTCGCCGGCTTCGATCGACCCTTCCAGCGTGCCGTGCGCCGCCAGTGCGATCAACGACGTTTCGGTTACCGTCGGGTCCCTGGGTGGGCTGCTGAGACTGTGCATCCAGCCGATCAATTTCTCCAGCGTCCACACCAGCGGAAAGAGCAGCTTGCCGAGAATTTCCAGGGGCGTTGCCGCAAACAGCGCGACGACTATTGCGTAGCGTGAGGCGTAGGTCTTGGGGGTGATCTCGCCAAATATCAGCAACAGCAGGGTTATGGCGCCGACCGCCAGGCCCGGGCCCAGATGGCCAAAATGTTCGGTGGCGAAAACCGTAGCCAGCGTCGCGGTGCCGGTGTTAACCAGGTTGTTGCCGATCAGGATGATGACCAGTGTTCGATTGAGGTTGCTCTTCATCCGATGCAAGGTCTTGGCGCCAAGCCGCCGCTCGGCGAGCAAGGACTCGGTGCGTGCCCTGGACAGCGATGTCAGGGCAGTCTCGGCGCTCGAGAAGAACGCCGAGAGGAGCAGCATGGTGACTAGCAGGAATGCTTCGAACACGGTGACTTTGCTCCCGATGTGGTCCGAGAAGCGGTTCCGATAACCGGCAGCCGGGAAAAACAGCCTTTCTTTCTTACACCACTTGCCGAAGCGCTGCAAGATTCGCCGCCGCCCGACGCTGCTGCTACGCTCGTCAGGCGCCATTCGCGTCTGGCCATGGCCAATCGCTCACCGGCGCTGCGGCAAAACGATCATCGAGGCCCTTTTCTCTTGGCTACGGCAGTTTGCGCACGTCATCGCCGGCCGTTGGCAAGTCTGAGTGGCTGTTCGCCAGCCCGCGGGTGTTTTGCAGAACGCGTCGATCGTGACCGGTGTCCGGAGAGTCACCGAGCGTTCGAGCAGATTGAGGACCGACTCTTGTTCGCCAGCTGGGAACAGCACGCGAAGCGCCCGAAGCAATCTGCCGATGAGCAGGTCGGTTTGGGTGGATCTGCGACGTGTTGAGAACGCCGCAGCGGGACTGCGGGAAAAAACGTCTCCGTGCGGAGCAAGGTCCGCATGAACGAAGGCGATGCGATGTGCGCTCGTTGCCGCCGACGCAGTTGCGTTCGCCTCGACGACGTCACTCCCGGCCTTCCCTCAGCTCTTCAAGAAACCGGCACCGGCAGTGTTCATGTTGATCACCATCTTCAGAATGATCGACCCGTTTCTTCCTGCGCCAACATCTTCTTTCAGGCTCATGCCTCGGTGGAAACACGCGACCCGTTCAGGCTCACACCACAGTGGACAAGCAGCGCTGAAGCATGACTGTAGTGGTCAAGTAATTTCGGACACCTCGATAGGTTGTTTTTCTGCCATTTCAGATTTCCTGATCTCGGAGGAAACCGGGTTGGCACTTCAGACAAGAGTGAAGGTCATTCTTGCCCCGGTTTCCGGATGCGGAAAATCTTGCAGGGTGAGTTCCTCGAGGAGCGCGGCGATAGCGCGATCATGAGCTGGGCTGGCCATCCGGTGAATTTTGATGGTCAGGGTGTTGGCTAGCGCGTTCGGTTCGATGTCAGCGGAAGAAACGAACAATTCGCGAATGAGCGCACGTGCGTCGTCCTCCTTCTTCAAGTGGCGGCGCAATAGCGCCACCATGGCGGTCTCGGCCCGGTAGGCGACCATTTTCACGGTATCGCAGAGCATCTTGTTCAGCGGCGGCAGTTGGGTCGGTCGCTCGGCCTCGGGCAGACTGTCGATCGTCATCTTTCGGGGGCTTGCCTTGCGCGCCGCGCAAAGTCGCTTGAGCTCCTCCTGAACGGCCTGCAGTGCTTCGACAGACTCGGCGTTTTTCTGGATTTCGCCGCCGTCGTTCAAGGCCGTCCTGGCGATTGCGGCCTGCAGTTTTCTTTCGCTCTGGCGGGTTTGCCTGACGGCCTTGTCGAGTTCCCGCCAGCGGGGGTTAACGACCTGGTGAGTGCCGGGAAGAGATTCGTCTCCGTACTCGATAAGCCCATCAATATCATAATGTTCCATCATGTACGCGAAGTAGTTTTCCTGGCACCAACGGGCGAACATCCGCCCAGCGATGGTGGTGTTTCCGAGTTGCCGGGCGGTCGTGATCACGGCTGTTTGATGTCCCGTCTGGGTCAGCCGACGAACTTCGCTCACGGCCAGGCTGCCATCGCCTGTGCCGAGTCGGGTTTCGCGCATGGCGAGTTTCATCCCGGTGCTGCCGCCTGCCGGCAGATGGACTTCCTGTTCCTGAAACACCTCTTCGGACCAGAGGTCCTTGACGTTCTTGCGGTAGGTCAGTGCGCCGATGCGCTGTTTCCAGAGTCTGCCGAGGAGACTCTGGGTGGCCCCTTCCCGATCGAAGACCATGACAAACCGGTGCAGGGTCGGGTCGGCGTCCAGTTCGGCCGGCGTCGGCTGTCCCGGGACAATCTCCAGCAGTTGGGGGACGATGTCCTTGAGCAGGGTCTCGGCGAGTCCGTCATTGAGCGGCTGCGAAACCACAAAGAACGGGCGACCCAGGGCATCGTTAACCCAGTAGTCGGTGGTGCCCCGCAGGCACAGGCGTTCGCGCGAGACGTAGCGCTTCGACAGCCTGGCCTGCTCGCCGTGATACACCCGAACATGACCATCGACATACAGGTAACCCGCTTCTTCTGGCTCGCTTTCCATCCAGAGCTTCGCGAGATCCCGCATCCAGGCTGCCGGGTCACCCGTCTTGGCCAGCAGATGGACCTTTTCCCGCAGGGTGCGGACTTCCGGTACCCGGTCCAGGCCGATGACTTTGCCGAGTTCTCCGGGCGAGGTTTGTCGCAGATGTTCCGGCCGCTTGATTCGCCCCAGGGCCATGAAGCCGAGGACGAGAAGGATGTGCAAGGCGCTGTAGAATCCCCGGGGCAGCTTGAGATGGCGATCCAGGCCGGTCAGTAGCCCGTTCGCGCACAAGGCCGGCAAGCCGGCCAACAGCCCCCCCATCGCCACATCGTGGCTCGCTTCGAAGCGCGTCGTCGCACCGGTCGCCAATCCCAGCGCCGTTTGGATCCGCTCGTCGGCGCGCGTGCAGGCGGTGCCCATCCCCGCGGCGGCTTCCGCATCCGCCCGGCTGCGCTCACTCTTGGTGCTCGCCGCTTCCAACTCCCCTGCCTCTTGCGGCAAGGCGGCCAACTGCGGCACGCCCTGGCGCCGGATCGCCTTGCGCAGCGTCGACTCCTGGACGCCCACCTGCCGTGCCACTTCGGCAGGACGCTTTCCCTCGCTCAACAGCCGCGCGCATTCGGCACTCTTGTCCGGCGTCATGATCCGCGGCCGGCTCGCCGCCGCCGGTCGAAAGAAAGACGATGGCCCGGCTTTGCGGCTTTGTCCCACCCAGTTCATCAGCGTGCGGTGCGGGATGCACAGCGGTGGCCTTTCCAGTTCGACCGCCTTGACGTGCCCGTTCTCCATCAGGCTGGTCAGAGCGAACCTGCGGCCAGCGTCGTCTCCTACGGGGTGCGAGAAGTAATTGTCTCCCCCAACAAAGTAGATCGCTTGGCCATCCTTCTCCAGAATCGCCAACCCTTCTCCCACTTTCTGCGCACCATCCGGAAACCCTGGAAGCCACGATTGCCTCAACGTCTGCTCCTCCTTGCACTCCTAGCGAAGCTTGGTTTATGCCATAAGAAAATCATGGCCGTCAAAATAAAGTGCCACGTGCAATTCCGGAATTCTACCTACATTCCCGGCCGGGATCAGGAAATCTGCATTTGGTGTTCATAGACATTCGGCGGCAGGTAACCGAGTTTCGAGTGCAGGCGGGTGCTGTTGTAGAAGCCGACGATGTAGTCGGTCACATCGCGAGTGGCCTCGGCATGGTTGGCATAGTTGTTCGGCCAGACGCGCTCCATCTTGAGATTCAGGAAGAAGCGCTCCATGACGGCGTTGTCCCAGCAGTTGGCCTTGCGGCTCATGCTGGCTTGCAAATGGTGCCGGGCAAGCAAGCTACGGTGGGCGTCGCTGGCGTACTGGCTGCCGCGATCGGAATGCACCAGCAAACCCGCCGGCGGTTGCCGCTGGGTAATGGCCATCTGCAAGGCCGCGCAGACCAGTTCGGCAAGCATGTTTGGGGCCATCGCCCAGCCCACGATCTTGCGCGAGAACAGGTCCATCACGACGGCCAGGTACAACCAGCCGCTAGCCGTGCGGATGTAGGTGATATCCGAGACCCAGGCGACATTCGCCGTGGCCGGTTCGAACTGCCGGTTGAGCAGGTTGTCGGCGATCGGCAGGGTATGGCGGCTATCGGTGGTGTCAGCGCTGAAGCATGACTGCGCCAGCCCAGTACTGGCAAGGCGTTGCGGTGGGCAGGCAAAAAAGGTTTCGCACAAGGGAGCTAGACAGCCGGGGGGACTTCTGGCAGGATAGGTGGAGGGTCATTGGTCCACGTTTCAGCCGGAGGTATCGTGGTGGTTGCAACGAGCGAAGGGGAGTGGGTGCACTGCGGTCGCGTATTCAGCGCCGCGGAGATCGCCGAGGTGTGCGGGACGGTGGCGTGGCTGCCGGGATTGGCGCGCAAGGAGTTGGCGGCGACGGTCTGCGAGCACCTGGGGTGGACCACTCTGACAGGGACGGCGAAGATCAGCGCCTGCCTGGAGTTTCTGGAGCGTTTGCAGGCGGCCGGGCTGCTGACACTGCCGGCGATAAGGCCGTCGTCAGCACGCCGTTGCGCGCCGCCCGCGGCACCCGTAGATACGGTCACCGGGGAGCTTCCCGTGCACTGCGCCCTGTCGGCACTCGCACCGGTCTGCCTGGAAGTCGTTCGCGACGCGGCGTTGGTGGCGCAGTGGGATGCGCTGGTGGCGCGCTGGCACCCACTGGGTTTCCAGGGGGCCTTCGGCTACCGCCTGCGCTACTTCATCACGGCGGGCGACCGGCGGCTCGGCAGCGTCCTGCTGGCCGGCGCTGCCCGCGCGGTCGCCGTGCGCGACCGCTGGATCGGCTGGACGGCCCAGGCCCGCCGCGAGAACCTGGCGCGGGTGGTGAACAACAGCCGCTTCCTGATCTTTCCCCACGTCCGGGTGCCGCATCTGGCCAGTCATGTGCTCGGACAACTCGCGCGCCGCGCACGCGCGGACTGGCTCGATCACTGGGGCTTCGAGCCCCTGTTGCTGGAGACTTTCGTCGATCCTCGTCACTATACCGGCACCTGTTACCGCGCGGCCGGTTGGCAGTTGCTCGGGGCAACCAGCGGGCGCGGGCTGGCCCGCCCCGGCCAGTCGTATCGCAGCACGCCCCGCCAGGTGTGGCTCAAACCGCTGAGCGCCGATTGTCGCGACCGGCTGTGTGCCGCCCCTGGGAGCTCCCGGCCATGAGCAAACCCTGCCGTCGCCCGACACGCGCTGCCCTCAAGGAGCTGCGCTCAGAGAAGAAACGGCAGGAAAAGGCACTGAACGCGAAACGGCGCGCGAGTGGACAAGTCCTCCACTCCCCCACTTCTCTGCCCAACCGATGCTCAGCCTTCGCGACCGTCGGCGAGGAAAGGGAGGCCCGCGAGGACGCCGTGAGCAAAAAGACGCGTCTCCTGCGCAAAGAGCTACCCGCCTTGCTCGAGCAACTGGAACAAATTCCCGACCCGAGAGACCCCAGGAAGCGCCGCCACAAGCTGACCGCGCTGCTGCTTTACGGTCTGCTGATGTTCGTCTTTCAGTTCTCCTCTCGGCGCGAGACCAACCGCGAAATATCCCGTCCCCAGTTCATGGCCAACCTCCACCTGCTGTTCCCGGAGATCGAGACCCTACCACACGCCGACACCCTGTTTCGGCTGCTGCGCGACATCGACCTTGACCACCTTGAGCAGGCCCACGTCGATCTGGTGAAGCGGCTGATCCGCGGCAAGAGCTTCCGCCGCTATCTGATCAACCACTGCTACCCCATCGCCATCGACGGCTCGCAGAAGGTCGCCGGCGACACCCTCTGGGCGGAGGAACTCCTCCAGCGCACCGTCGGCAAGGAGGAAACCCGCCGCACCCAGTACTTCGTCTACGTCCTCGAGGCCAGCCTGGCTTTCCACAACGGCCTGGTCGTCCCACTGCTCAGCGAGTTCCTCGAACACGCGCTGGGCGATACCGAAGCACAAAAGCAGGACTGCGAGCTGCGCGGCTTTGTGCGCTTGAGCGACCGGCTCAAGACGCTGTTCCCCCGCCTGCCGATCCTGCTCCTGCTCGACGGCCTTTACGCCAACGGGCCGGTGATGCAGCGCTGCTTGCGCGCCCACTGGCAGTTCATGATCGTGCTTAAGGACAAGGATTTGTCCACGGTCTGGCAGGAGTTCCGCGCACTCCACGCCCTGAAGCCACAAGCCGTGCAGCGCGCTTGGGGAAGGCGCCGACAACACTTCAGCTGGGTCAACGACATCGACTACGCCTTCAGGGTGGATTTGTCCTCTCAGGCAACGCACGGGCAATCAAGCAGTTAGTTCTTCCCCCTGGACATTCGCGCCGGAAGTCCGTATAAATGGCGCATGGAAAGCGTTCTTGGTGCATTGCGTGTTCGCTTGGTGGGCAAGAGCGAAGAGGCTCGCTATCGGGAGTTGATGGCAGAGCATCACTACCTGGGCGACCTGGCGAAGATCGGGCACACGCTTTGGTACGTGGCCACCTACGGCGAAAAGTGGACGGCCTTGCTGAGTTTCTCTGCGGCGGCCTGGAAATGCGGCGTTCGTGACCGCTGGATCGGCTGGGACTATCGGCATCAGTACGATCGCTTGGGCCTGGTCGCCAACAATAGTCGCTTTCTGATCCTTCCCGATTGGCATTACCCCAATCTCGGCTCCAAGGTGCTCTCGCTGTGCGAGCGACGGATCGCAGAGGACTGGCAGGCGCATTTCGGGAAGCCGCTGTTACTGCTGGAGACCTTTGTGGACCCCTCGCGCTTCCAGGGGACCGTCTATCGCGCCGCGAACTGGACGCCTCTGGGGCTGACGCAAGGCTTTCGCCGCACCCGAGAAGGCTACAGCGCCCACCCGACGTCGCCCAAAGTTGTCTTTGTTCGCCCCTTGCAGGCGGACGCTCGCGGCCAACTTTCCCGCTCGATACTCAACCCCCGCTATCGCACAGGAGCGCCCAGGATGATGCTCACCGCCGAACAGATGCGCACGCTTCCCGATTTCTTTACCGGCATCGCCGACCCGCGGCGCGCGCAAGGAAGACGCCATCCCCTGCCGGCCGTGCTGGCCATCGCCACGGCGGCGGCGTTGTGCGGAATGCAGGGCTACAAAGCCATCGCCGGGTGGGCCAAAGACCTCACACCGAAAGCACGCGAGCGTTTCCGCTGTCGTCGCGAGAAGGGCGTTTACCGCGTACCCAGCGAGTTCATCATTCGTGACGTCCTGATCCGCGTCGATCCCACGGCACTCGACCAAGCGTGTCAGCAGTGGAACAAGGCCTATGCTCAAGACGACCCCAGTCTGGCGGTCGACGGCAAGACCATGCGCAATGCCCATGACGAGCACGGTCAGCAAACGCACATCATGAGTGTGGTCGGGCATCAGACCGGCGTCTACCACACCCAAAAAAAGTCGGCACCTTGCCCGTAAATGGCGGGGACGAGCTCAAGCAGACCAATGAAATCGGGATGTTCATACCCCTGCTCGATGCGATCGATATTCAGGGCAAGGACATCACCGCCGACGCGCTACTGACACAGCGCAAGCTGGCGACCTACCTGGTGGAGCGCAAGGCGCACTATCACTTCACGGTCAAAGGCAATCAGCCAACACTGCAAGCCGATATCGCGCTCCTCTTCCAGGATCGGAAGGGGGCAGACTTCATGGCGGTTTCGCCACCTGACCATGGTCGGATCGAGACTCGGCGTATTTGGTGCAGCAATGCCCTCAACGCCTATCTCGACTTCCCGCATGTCGGCCAGGTGTTCTTGATCGAGCGCGAAGTGCTGCACAAGAAGAGCGGCAAGCGGACGCACGAAATCGCTCTCGGGATCACCAGTCGCCCTCCAGAACAGGCCAGCCCACAGCAAATCCTCGCCATCAATCGCGGCCATTGGTCGATAGAGAACCGCTGTCACTACGTCATCGACTGGAACTACGACGAGGACCGTAGCCGTATTCGGACTGGTTACGGACCCGAGAACATGTCACGCCTGCGCCGCTTTGCCGTCGGAATCCTGCACCACTTCTCCGACGGCAAAACCAGCATTTCCGAAAAAATGCGCCACCTCAACCGCAACATCCGATTGGTCTTCGACTACCTGCGCATGACCAAAAATTCTACAGGCCACGTATCACCTTGATCCCGGCACGAGAACAAATTTACCGTGACTACGCCTTCGCGGCCAACGGGCGTCAGCGTCTCAAGCTGAACCTGGTGGTCTGTGAGGAAAGCTGGGAAAAGATCGATGAACAGGCCAGGACAGTCACCGAAACATCGCGCCACGCCTGGCTCTCCAGCCAACCGCTCAGACAAGACAATGTCCATGAGCGCTGCAACCTCGGTGCCCGCCACCGTTGGGGCATCGAAGCGGGCTTCCTCGTCGAAAAACATCAGGGCTACCACTACGAGCATGCCTTTGCCCTCGACTGGAATGCCATGAAAGGCTATCACCTCCTCATGCGCCTGGCGCATGTGTTCAATACCCTGGCACGTTTCACCCGGCAGTTACGCAACCTCTATCAAGAACTCGGTGTGCGCGGCGCCATCGCCTTCATCCGTAATTCCTGTGCTGCGCCCTGGCTTGACCCAGCACGCCTGCGTCTGCTTCTCGCCGAACCGTTCCTGCTGCAACTCGAATAACCTTGCCCAGGCCTGCCCAACACATCTTCCCAAGCGCGGCGCACCCCGCGCCGGGAAAGGCTCGCCTGGCGATCGTAACGGAGCTCCCTCGACCTCTCCTGTCCCACTGACTGAACACCAAACCCCCGCGCCGCAAGCGCTCCCTTGCCGCTAGCCAACCCCCATCTGGCCGCCTCGGCGGCGAAAGTGGGCGTAACCGGCAAGTGCTGTCGATTCGGGGAGGTCATGCGTCAGGGCTGGTGGACAAGGCTGCCGTTTGACTTCGGCATCGAGCTGGCTGATAATGATCGGTCGTGCGCGAGCACGAGAAAACGTCGATATTGATGACGAATCTTCATGGCGTTGAGATCGCCGCCGGCTTGCGGGCATGCCCGCAGGAGCGTTCCCGACGCTCCTCCTGGCCGCTTAAGCATGGCGCGCTTCCGTTGTTTGCTCGGAAGTCGCGTGCAATTTGACTCGGAGGGTGAGGAATGGATCCAGCACTCTGGATAGAGCTGGTGGCTTTTGTCGTCCTGTTGTGTTTTTCAGCTTTCTTTTCAAGCACCGAAACGTCGCTATTCTCGCTGAGCTCGTTCCACATCGATGAGATGCGCAGGGCCAAGAATCCGCGCATTGAACTGATCGAACGGCTGCGCAGCGAGCCGCGGCGCCTCATTGTCACGATCCTGATCGGCAATGAATTTGTCAACGTTTCGGCATCGGTCATTTCGGCCGCGGTGATCATCCACCTCTTTGGTGCGGAAAACGAGATGATCAACCTGCTGGTGATGGTGCCGATCCTGTTGCTGTTCGGTGAGATCACCCCGAAGGTGCTGGCGATCCGTAACAACATGGCGTTTGCCACTTTCCAGGCGCGGCCGATCGCTCTATTCGCACGGTTGATCACGCCGCTGCGCGAAGTGATCCGCCACGTCGCCGAATTCTTCATTAGCTTGATCGTCGGCAAGCAGCGCTCGCAAGGCAACCTGGTCACCGAGGACATGATTCGCACGCTGGTCACTGACGCTGTCGGCCAGGGCGCCCTCGACAGTCAGGAGGCGCATTACATTGAAAAGATTTTCGACTTCGGCAGTAAATCGCTACGCGATGTCATGCGGCCGCGATCCGACATCGAGTTCCTGTCGGCAGATCTGACGGTGCCGGAGTTGATTGTGGCGATCAAGACCAGCCGTCAATCACGCTACCCGGTATTCCGTGAACGCCGCGACGCCATCCTCGGGATTCTGCATACCCGCGACCTTCTCGGCGTCGATCTGGCGAAGCTGGAGCGGGATCCACACGCTTTTCGCAAGTTGCTGCGGCAGCCGAATTTCTTTCCCGAAACCAAGCCGGCGGTTGAGCTGTTCCACACCTTCCGGCAGCGCAAACTGTCCTTCGCTCTGATCGTGGACGAGTACGGCGGCGTTACCGGCCTGGTGACCATGGAAGACCTTCTGGAGTGCGTGTTCGGCGAAATCGCCAGCCCATCGGACAGCGAGATGCCCGACTGGCATATGGTCAGCGAATTCGACGATGGTCGCCGTCTGATCGACGCCGGCATGTCGCTCGAAGAGTTCAACAAGGTCTTCGGCGTTGACATCGATAGCGGCGACGCCGAAACCATCGCCGGTGCATTGCTCGATGCTTTCGGCGAGTTGCCGGCAACCGGCGCTTCGATCGTCCTGTCGGACATCAAGCTGACCGTCGAGGGCGTCGAGAACAACCGCATCACGCGCGTGCTCGTCGAGCCGCCGAAGGAAGCGCTGGATCAGGCCGAGAGCGAGGCCGGCGACGATACCGCCAAAGGCCAGGTGGGCAGCGCGGGCGCGGGCGCCGAGCCCGAGCCGCCCGCACAGCCGAGTAGCGGCCGGGCGTCCAGCTGATGGATATCTGGCTCACCGTCCTGTTCATGTTCGTTTGCCTGATCGCCGAAGCCTTCTTCTCGGGATCGGAACTCGGGATCGTCAGCGCCGACCGCATGAAGCTGCGCCACGACGCGGCAAAGGGGTCGGTGGGCGCGCGTCTGGCTCTCGAAATGCTCGAAAAACGGCCAGAGTGGTTGCTGTCGACGACGCTGGTCGGCACCAATATTGCGGTCGTCGCCAATTCGACGATCACCACCGCGATGATGATCTCGCACTTCGGCGAAGCCGGCAGCTGGATGGCGGTGCTGATCGTCGCGCCGCTGATCTGGGTATTCGGCGAAATCGTCCCGAAAAGTGTCTTCCAGCAGCGTGCCGACGCCTGGACGCCGTACCTGATCTACATCCTGCGCGCTTTCTCGATCCTCTTCTCGCCGATCCTGGTCGTCTTCGTCACCCTTTCCAAGCTCCTCTCCAAGCTTGCCGGCGGTGCCGCCGAGCATAATCCGTTTACCTTGCGCGAACAGATTCAGAGCATGGTGCAGATGCCTCCGCAGGAAGGCGGCGACATCCAGTTGATCGAGAAAAACATGATCAGGCGGATGTTCGGCTTTTCGGAAACGTCGGTGTCGAAGGTGATGGTGCCGCTGATTGACGTGGACGCCGTCGACAGCAGCTGCACGGTCGGCGAGGCCATCCGTCTGGCGGTGGCCAGCTCACACATCCGCTTGCCGGTTTTCAAGGGCCGCATCGACCGCGTGATTGGCATGCTCAATACCATGGACCTGATCGGCGTAGACCAGTCCTCGTCAATCGAACCGTTCATCACCCCGACGCAGTACGTCCCGGGCAGCAAGAGCGCCGCGTCAATGCTCGTCGAGCTGCGCAAGGACGGCGATGCGATGGCCGTGGTGATGGACGAGTTCGGCGGTGCCGAAGGGATCATCACCATCGAGGACATCATCGAAGAGGTTGTCGAAGATATCCAGGACGAGTACGACCGGCAGGAGAAGCCGGCCGAGTGGCTGAAGAAACTTGGCCATCATGATTATCTGGTCAGTGCCCGTGCCGACACCGCGATGCTCAGTGAGAAGCTGGGCTTGAAGCTGCCGGAAGGTGACTACGATACCTTGTCCGGTTTTCTCCTCGAGCACGCTCGCGAAATCCCGAAGACCGGCGCCGTCATCGAGGTCGTGGGCATCAAGTTTACCGTCCAGCGCGCCACGCCGCAGGTGATTCAGGAAGTGCAGATTACCTGGTAGGCGCTGTCGTTTACCGGCCAGGCGAGCAACTGGGGCGGTGGCGGCCGTGCTGACCTGAGCGTCACGCGGCGGCCGCTTCCTCGTCAGGCCAGCGCGTCGTCACCGCCTTCGGCAATTGGCGTGACGGTTACCGCAACGTCGAGTTCGTGCGCGCCAGCACCGAGAATGACTCCCCGCAACGGTGATACATCGGCGAAATCACGGCCCCAGGCGATGGTGATGTGCTGCGTGTCGGGCAGCAGGTTGTTGGTCGGATCGAAGTCGACCCAGCGACCGCCTTCCAACTCCGGGCAATAAACCGAGACCCAGGCGTGTGAGGCGTCGGCGCCGACCATTCGCGGTTGGCCCGGGGGTGGCTGCGTGAGCAGGTAACCGCTGACGTAGCGCGCGGCGAGGCCCTGCGAACGCAGGCACGAGAGCATCAGGTGCGCGAAGTCCTGACAAACGCCGCGCTTGTTGGCCAGTACCTCGAGCACGGGCGTCGCGACGGTGGTCGCTTCGGGGTCGAATTCGAGCTCGCTGTTGATCCGACTCATCAGCGCCTGCACCGCTTCCAGCAGCGGTCGTTGCGGCGTCAAGCACGTCTCGGCGTAGCCGGCGAACTCGCGCTTGACGCGCACGTGCGGCGATTCGAACTGGAAGCAGCTGGCGTCGAGCAAGACCGGACGAGAACCATAGGCCAGCGCATCGCGCACTTTTTCCCAGGGCAGCGAAGCAGGTACATGGCCAGGCGACTCGCGTGCTCGCGTCAGCGCCGCCACGGCTGCCTGCGCATCGTCCACGGGTAAGTGCGGCAGCACGTCGATGGTGCTTTCGGCACGGACCGCAAGGCGATCGTGCGGTAACTCGATGGCCAGTTCGCGAACCGGATTGCCAAAGCTGTCAACGCGCTCGCGGGCGGTGGTCGGCTCGGGCGAGACGCTGATCTGGTGACTCAGGCAGCGCTGCCATGGACAAGCACGCGGCGTCAGATGCAGGAGTTGGCGCGATAGCGACACCGGACTGTCGTAGGTGTAGATCGTCTCGTGGACTACGTGATAGCGGGCTGTTGGCGGTCGCACGGCGATCAGGAGGTGAGGGTGTAGCGACTGACGTCGCTGACGTGACTGAAAAAGCGCATCGCCAGGCTATCCGAGAGCGCCGCGGCGGCGAGGGCCATCTCGTCCAGCACCGCTGCCAGTTCGCGGCACGGATCGCAGGAACGGCACTTGCTGAAGCTCTGACCCTCGAAGCTCCCGAGGTCGAAGCCTTTCAATTGTGCCAGCGCGGCGCGTAGCGTCTGGTCACGAGGTCCGCCGAGCAGGCGCGCCAGATTGTCGAGGTAGCGGACCAGGATCTGCAATTGAAAGGCGACGGAGTGTGGGTTGTCGCAGTCGAAGACGACCAGGTCCAGTGTCGGCAGAAGCTCTGGTTGAGTCATGTAGCGCGAGCGATAGGTAATGATGCTGTCCGTCAGTTCGAGCAACCATTCCAGACCGCCAGCGGCGCGTGTCGAATCCAGGCGGAGGAAATAGGCGACGGCTTTGGCGAGGAAGATCAGGCGTTCGATGCGTCGGCCGATGATCAGGAAACGCCAGCCGTCGTCGCGGGTCATGTTGTCCATCGCGAAACCGGCCAGTGACGACGACGCCAGCAGCACCTGATCAAGAAAAGCCAGCGCCTCGCCAAGGTCGGCGTGTGCTTCCCGGCTGGCCAGCTTGTTGTACGCCTGCAGCTGCTGCTGCAAACGATTGAGCGCGTGCCAGTTGTCCAGCGAGAAGCGCTCGCGTACCTGTGCCGCAACCCATAGCAGGCGGCGGATGTCGCCGGCCAGGCCATCGCCCCATTCCTTGCTGAAAATTGCCGCCAGCAGCAGCTCTTCGCGCTCTTCCTGTGAGTTCGGCAGCTTCGGCGGCGTATCGCTGCCGGCTTTGCCTTCGCTCATCGGCAGCAGCTTCAAGGCCAGGCAGACCTCGAGCGCCGAAGTTAGCGCCGGCAGCGAGTCGGCGCCGGCGTCGAGCAGTCGCGAAAGGACGACGCGCAAGATTCGCGAGGTCTTGTCGCAGCGCTCGGCGTAGCGGCCGAACCAGTACAGATTCTCGACGACCCGCGACGACAGCTTGCGGCCGCCGCGTACCAGGTCGGCCTTGCCGACCGAATGCTTGAGCAGGCTGAAGGTATTGACGCCGGCGTCGGTCAGCACCCAGGTGTCCTTGCTCGAGCCGCCGCGCTGCATCGAAATGATGCGTGCATTGGACGCCGCTGACACCCGGGTCAATCCACCCGGCATGACGACGGGGCCGTTTGGCGTGGCGGTAACGAAAACGCGCAGGCCGACGCCGCGCGGCAGCAGCCGTCGTTTGTGGGAGGCGCTCCAGGCCGGCGCCTGCGAGTAGTTGACGAGTTCCTGGGCGACGTAGGCCTGTGGTCTGGCGCGCAGACGGGCGATCATTTCGTCGCGCTGGCTGCCGCTCAATTCATTGCCGAACAAGGGATCGAAACGTTGCGAGGGATACGAGCCCTTGATCACCAGGCGGTCCAGATGCTCGATGGTGTACTCCAGGGCGGCCTCCTCGCCACACCACCAGGTCGCCACCGACGGCATCGCCAGCTTCTCACCGAGCAGTTTTTCGCAGGCTCCGGGCAGGAAGCCGGGCAGCGCCGCGGACTCGAGCAGGCCGCTGCCGAGGGCATTGGCGACCAGCACATTGCCGCTACGGACAGCCTGCAGGAGGCCGGGAACACCCAGCGCCGAGTCGCCGCGCAGTTCGAGCGGATCGCAGTAGTCGTCGTCAAGCCGGCGCAGGATCGCATGCACTCGGCGCAAGCCATTGAGCGTTTTGAGGTAGACGGAATCGCCGCGGACCGTCAGATCCTGGCCTTCGACCAGCGGGAAGCCGAGATAGCGTGCCAGATAGGCGTGTTCGAAATAGGTTTCGTTGTAGGGGCCTGGCGTCAACAAGACGATCAGCGGCGCTTCGCCGGTGCGCGGCGCCCAATGCGCAAGCGCGTTCTGCAGTTCGCGAAAGAACGAAGCCAGGTGTTGAACGCGCAGGTCACGGAACTGTTCAGGAAAAGCGCGGCCGACGATGGTCCGGTTTTCGAGGGCATAGCCGGCGCCGGACGGCGCCTGCGTACGGTCGGCAATGACCCACCAGCGGCCGTCCGGCGAGCGCGCCAGGTCTACCGCGTAGAGGTGCAGGTAGATATCGCCGGCTGGCCTGACGCCCTGGCACGGCCAGAGGAAGTTGTTGTGACCGTAGACCAGTGCCGGCGGCAGTGTGCCGTCCTTGAGCAGCTGCTGTTCGCCGTACAGGTCGTGCAAGACGGCGTTGAGCAGGCGCGCCCGCTGGCTGACCGCGGCGGCGATGCCCTGCCACTCGGCCGCCGACAGAATCAGCGGCAGCGGGTCGAGTTCCCACGGCCGGTCGGCACCTTCCGGGTCGGCGTAGACGTTGTAGGTGACGCCGTTCTCGAGGATCCGCCGGCGCACGTACGCGAGCCGGTGGCGCATCTGCTCGGGCGTCGCCCAGTCGAGATGCGTAAAGAAAGGCTGCCACGCGCGCCGAACGCTGCCGTCTTCGGCGAGCATCTCGTCGAAGCGGTCGGCTTCTTGTGGATAGGTCGAGAGCAGGGATCGCGGCATCAAGGACAAAGGCGCGGGAATCACCCCGCGCCGGCTGGTTTCAGGATCGCCGCAAGTCTAGCGTAAACGGGAAGCCGGAATTGCCTGCTGACGGCGGCACGTCGATCTGGCCAGGCGTGTGGCCAAACGGCGTGAAGCGAGCCAGGCGGCGGCCCTCGGCCTCGTTGGCATTGACCGGATAGCGGTCGGGGTTGCGGCCGCCAGGGTGTTCGACGTGATATTGGCAGCCGCCGAGCGAGCGCTTCATCCAGGTGTCGACCAGGTCGAAAACCAGTGGCGCGTGCACGCCGATCGTCGGATGCAGCGCCGATGGCGGATTCCACGCCCGGTAGCGAACGCCGGCGACGAACTCGCCGACCTTGCCGGTCGGGCGCAGCGGTACGGCGTGGCCATTGCACGTCAGCACGTAGCGATCACCGGCCATGCCGCTCACCTTGACTTGCAGACGCTCCAGCGACGAGTCGACGTAGCGCGCCGTGCCACCCGCCGCTCCCTGTTCGCCGAGCACGTGCCAGGGTTCCAGCGCATGCCGCAGCTCCAGCACCATGCCCAGCGTCGAGATACTGCCGTGCACCGGGAAGCGGAACTCGAAATGCGGCGCAAACCACGCCTCCTCAAGAGCGTAACCGGCGTCACGCAGCTCGCTGAGGACGTCGTCGAAGTCCTGTTTGACGAAGTGCGGCAGCATGAAGCGATCGTGCAACTCGGTGCCCCAGCGGAGCAGTCGCTCGGGCGCATACGGCGTCCGCCAGAAACGGGCAATCAGCGCCCGCAGCAGCAGTTGCTGGGCCAGCGACATGCGTGCGTGCGGCGGCATCTCAAAGGCCCGCATCTCGAGCAGACCGAGACGGCCGGTAGCGCCGTCGGGTGAGTAGAGCTTGTCGATACAGAACTCGGCTCGGTGGGTATTGCCGGTCGAGTCGATCAGCAGATTGCGCAAGGCGCGGTCGATGGCCCATGGTGCGACGCACTCGGCCGCGTCGGCTGCCGCTTGCGGCAACTGGCTGAAAGCGATCTCCAGCTCATAGACCGAATCGTTGCGTGCTTCGTCGACGCGCGGTGACTGGCTGGTCGGGCCGATGAACAGACCCGAAAAGAGGTACGAGAGCGACGGATGGTTGTGCCAGTAGCTGATCAGGCTGCGCAACAAGTCGGGGCGCCGCAGGAAGGGCGAGTCGAGCGTGCTGGCACCGCCGAAAACGAAGTGGTTGCCACCGCCGGTGCCGGTATGGCGACCGTCGAGCATGAACTTCTCCGGCGACAGGCGCGACAGGTGCGCCGCTTCGTAGAGATGCGTCGTTCGTTCGACGAGTTCGTCCCAGGTCGCCGATGGCTGGATGTTGACCTCGATCACGCCGGGGTCGGGGGTGACCCGGAAGTTGCTCAGCCGCGGATCGGACGGCGGCTCGTAGCCCTCGATGATGACTGGCGCGGCGAGCGCTTCGGCGGTGGCTTCGACGGCGGCGAGGAGTTCGAGATAGGCGTCGAGAGTCTCGGTCGGTGGCATGAAGATGTACAGAACGCCCTGGCGGGCCTGCGCCGAAACCGAGCTGCGGGTGACCAGCGTCGCCGATTCGGCGGGCGCCGGTGGCCGATCGTCCTGGCTGGCGGCGGCGTGCAGCAGGGCGTCGTCTACGCCTTCGAGCGCTCTTGCCGCGAAGCCGTCGCCGCGGACCGCGGCGCTGACCGCTGGCAGGCCGAGGCTGCGACTGACCGCGTAACGGGCGCGGATGTCGGTGTGCGCCGCTAGCTCCGGAAAGTCTTGCGTCGGGTCGGGTGCATGCACGTACGGATAGTCGGCTTTGGCTACCCACGGCTGCGAGTCGAGCGGCAAGCGATAACCGATCGGCGAATCGCCCGGAACCAGGTAGCAGCGGCCGCCGCGCAAGTACCAGGGGCCGCTTTGCCAGCCACCGTGGGGGCGCGCCTGCAGCGGCAGAACGTGGCCAACGGCGTGTTCGAGTCCCTGCCGAAAGACTTTCGCCAGGCGCGCGCGTTCGAGCGGGTCTTCGAGGCGCGAATCGAAGGGGTCGACGTTGATCGGCAGGCGGTCCTCTCGCCACAGGTGATAGAAGACGTCCTCGTAGGCGGCGAACACGTACTTCGGGTTAATCGACAGCCGCTTGGCGAGGTGGCGCAGGAAGCGTCCGGCGAGTTGCTCATCGGCGCCATAGTCATGGTTTTCGTCGGCATACAAAGCCGGGTCGTGCCACAGCGCTTGTCCGTCACGCCGCCACAGGCAGTTCAGCGACCAGCGCGGCAGCTGTTCGCCGGGATACCATTTGCCCTGGCCGAAATGCTGCAGGCCCTGCGGCGCGTATTTTTCGCGCAAGCGCTGAAAGAGTTCGGTGGCGCGCTGGCGTTTGCTCGGGCCGAGGGCCTCGGTGTTCCATTCGGCGCCATCGTGGTCGTCGATCGAGACGAAGGTCGGTTCGCCACCCATTGTCAGGCGGACGTCGTCGCTGCCGAGGTCGCTGTCGATTTGATGGCCAAGCGCCTCGATCGCCTGCCACTGCTCGTCGGAATACGGCCGAGTCACCCGCGGCGCTTCCCAGACACGTTCGATTTTCATGTGGTGCTCGAACTGGCACTCGCATTTCTCGGTCATGCCGGTGATCGGCGACGCCGACGCGGGTTGCGGCGAACACGCCAGGGGAATGTGTCCCTCGCCGGCAAAAAGCCCCGAGGTCGGGTCGAGGCCGATCCAGCCGGCGCCGGGCAGGTACACCTCGCACCAGGCGTGCAGGTCGGTGAAATCGTGATCGGTGCCGGATGGTCCGTCGAGCGACTTGACGTCGGGTACCAGCTGGATCAGGTAGCCGGAAACGAAGCGCGCCGCCAGGCCGAGATTGCGCAGCACCTGCACCAGCAACCACGCCGAGTCGCGGCACGAGCCGCGCGCCAGTACGAGCGTTTCATCGGGCGTCTGCACGCCGGGTTCGAGGCGGATGACGTAGCCGACCTTGTTCTGTACTCGCTGGTTGATATCGACCAGAAAGTCTACGCTGGCGCGTGCCGCCGTCGGAATCGTCGCCATAAAGCGTTGCAGCGCCGGCGTCGGCGGCAAGGCTTCCAGGTAGGGTTGCAGTTCTTCCCGCTGCCAGGCCTCGTACTTGAATGGAAACGTCGTCGCGTACGGCTCGGGAAAGAAGTCGAAGGGGTTGATCACCGACATCTCGGCGACCAGATCGACTTCCACGCGAAACTCGCTGCTCTTTTCCGGGAAGACCAGTCGCGCCAGGTAGTTCGCCTGCGGGTCCTGCTGCCAGTTGATGAAATGCTCTGCCGGCGTGATTTTTAGCGAGTAGCTGAGGATCGGCGTGCGCGAATGCGGCGCCGGCCGCAAGCGGATGACCTGCGGCCCCAGGCTGATCGGGCGGTCGTAGCGATAGTGCGTCAGGTGATTCAGGGCGACATGAATGGACACGGTTCGACTCCAGGGCAGCAAAAGGTGATGGCAAAAGACTTCTAGGCACGCAACGCGCCATTTCGGAAAAGTGACAAAGCGGCTGTGTCGGCGCGGCAGCGCACGACGGCGACGGCAGGCTCAGAGCAGTAGCTGTTTCAGCAAATCTGTTTCCAGTTTGACACGGCTGGCGCTTTCCTCGAGATGGCCGCCGCTGATCAGGAAGGTATCTTCGACGCGTTCGCCGAGCGTGGCAATCTTGGCGGTATGCAGATTGGCGCGATGCGCTGCCAGTTGTGTAGCGATCAGGAACAGCAGGCCGGGACGATCGGCGGCAACGACGGTGAGGACGAACATTTTGCCGGTTTCGTCGGCTTCGAGGCTGACCAGCGGCTGGATATTCACCAGCGGCTGCAAGGGGAAGTGTCTGACCTGCCGCGAAATGCGGCCGCTCGCGGGTTGGTCGGTTGGCAAGCGTCCGGACAAGCGCTCGCTCAGCTCGTGTTCGATGTAGCTGATCATCTCGCGCCTGCCGCCGCGGTTGTTGACGTCGAGGACAATGAAGGTGTCGAGCGCGTAGCCGGCACGCGTGGTGTGGATCTTGGCGTCGACGATGCTGAAGCCGGCACGGCTGAAGAAGCCGACGATGCGTACGAACAGGTCCTTTTCATCGTGCGTGTAGACCATCACTTCGATGCCCGCGCCGAGCGGGCTGAGGCGGGCCTTGACCAGCGCTTGCTCGGGCTTGCGGCTATCGTGCAGGGTGCGCGCGTGCCAGGCGATTTCCTCGGCCGAGTGACGGAGGAAATAGACCGTATCGACCGCTTTCCAGAGGCGCTCATGGATCGCTTTTGGAAGTGCCAGGTAGCGCATCACGCGCCTGGCTTCGTCTTGCCTTTGGGCGATGACGCCGGCGGCCATCGGCGGCGTTTCAGTCGACCGGAGATGCCGCCGGGTGGCGGTGAACAGTTGTTCGAGCAGTTGGCCCTTCCAGGCATTCCATACTTTCGGGCTGGTGCCGCGAATGTCGGCGACGGTCAGCAGGTAGAGTGCGACCAGATGGCGTTCGTCACCGACGCTGGCGGCGAACGTCGCGATCACGCCGGGGTCCGAAATGTCCTGCTTTTGGGCGGTTCTGGACATCAGCAGGTGCTGGCCAACGAGCCACACCGCCAGCTCGGTCTCGTCTGCTTGCAGGCCGTGCTCGGTGCAGAACTGTCTGGTGTCGACGGCGCCGAGTTGGCAGTGATCACCGCCTCGCCCCTTGGCGATGTCGTGAAAAAGTGCGGCAATGTAGAGCAGCCAGGGATTGCCGAAGTCGCTGATCAGGCGGCTGCACAGCGGGTATTCGTGCGCGAACTCCTCGATGCTGAAGCGGCGGAGCTTGCCCATCACCTGCAGGATGTGCTGATCGACGGTGTAGGCGTGGAACAGGTCGTGCTGCATTTGCCCGACGATCCGTCCGAAAGCGGGCAGATAGCGACCGAGGAGTCCCAACTGGTTCATTCGACGGCAGCTCTCGGTGAGCCGCTGGCCGTTCTTGAAGAGTTCCAGGAAGTTGGCGCGGTTGGCCGGGTTGCTACGGAAGTCGTCTTCGATCAGCGCCCGCGCACGCCACAGGGCGCGCTGCGCCCGGGCCGTCAACCCGTGCAAACCGGCTTGCTGCTGGAGCAGCAAAAAGGCCTCGAAGATCGCCGTCGGCGTTTCGTTGAAAACGTCTTCGTGGACCACGTCGAGGAACTCGTGGGTGTTCTGGAAGCGCTCGTTGATCGCCTGCGGTGCTTGCTCCGGCGGCGGCAGCAGCGCCGCGCCGATGTTGTGCAGCAGGATGGTACTGATCTGCATTACCGTCTTTGCCGTCCGATAATACTTTTGCATCAGCATCTCGCTGGCGCGGCGGGCGGCTGTGGCGGTGAATCCGAGCTGCTCGGCCAGCGCCGTCTGGTACTCGAAGAGCAGTCGATCTTCGCGCCGTCCGGCGAGCAGGTGCAAGCGTGTGCGCAGGCCGCGCAGGAAATCTTCACACGACTGCAGGAGCTGCTCTTCGGCGGCGGTCATAAAGCCGCGTTGCGCGAGATCCTTCCAGCATTTGCCGTAGCCGGCGGGCTGTGTGATCCACAGAATCAGCTGTAGATCGCGCAGCCCGCCGGGGCCTTCCTTGCAGTTCGCCTCCAGGCTGTAGGGCGTTTCGCCAAAGCGCTGATGGCGGTCTTCCTGTTCGATCCGTTTACCCTGGAAGAAGCTCAGGGCCTCCAGACCGGCGCGGGTCCGCAAGAAGAAGTCTGCAAAGAGTGACGCGCTACCGGCCAGCAGCCGTGCCTCGATCAGCGACGTTTGCACGGTAATGTTGTTGGCTGCCTGTTGCAGACACTCGTCGATGGTGCGCACGCTGTGGCCCGTCTCCAAGCCGATGTCCCAGAACAGGGCGACCAGGCGTTCGAGCTGGGCGCTCAGCAAGGGGTCGGGTTGCGCCGGTAGAAGGATCAGCAGATCGACGTCCGAGGCCGGGTACAGCTCACCGCGTCCGTAGCCGCCCACCGCCAGCAAGGCCAGCGAGGGCGGCAAGTCAAGCGCCCTCCACAGTTCGCCGAGGACGTCGTCGATCAGCCGGCAGCGTTCGGCGAGCAGACGGACGACGTCACCATCTTCCAGGAAGTGCTGGCAAATCACCTTCTGGTCGGTCTGTAGGCGGTCCTTGCAGAGGGCAATCAGGGCGTTCCTGGCGTCGCTATCGTCGCTCATCTCGACTCGCCGGAGTGGGCAGCAATGGCCCTTGTCGAGAGTGCTACCCTGAGCAGCGCCAGGTATGGACGCGCCGGCGCCGAGCAGTGCTCGACGTGCCCGCGCATCAGCAGCAGGCGCCCGGCCGGCAGCGGCTGCGTGCGCTGGCGCTCGCCTTCGAGCAAGTCCAGCAGATTTTCCTTCGCCGCGCCCCAGTAGCATGCGTTGTCGTGCTCGCCGGTCTCCGACGCCGCCTGACCGCAAGCGCTTATCCACAGTGCCTCGGCGCGGTGATCGCTGACTGCCGCTCGGCGCGCCAGCCAGGGAAGCATTTTCGCTGTCTTCATGTTGTCCTTTGTTGATCAAAGCGGCCCGCCTGGTCGATCGCAGAATCTTATCGTCCGCAAAGCGGCGTCTCTTGGGACGCCGCCGGTGGGTTAGCAACAAGGCCCAAGCAATATTCGTGCAAGCGTCGACCTGGCGCCTGCACGGCGCCATCGAATGGCGCTTTCCCGGCTGCCGATTTGGCGATCTCGCACGACCGCCGGAGCGATGCTGCAAAAGGGCTTTGTCGGCGGAACTGCGGTACACTTGTCGAGCAAAGGGCTCCCTCGCGCAAGCAGCTGCCGGCTGGTGTTGATGGCCTGATGGCACCGCTTGGGTGCGCCAGTGGCAGCTGATGGCCCTGAAACAGGGCGAGCGGCACGCCAGCGGCGGCGGGCACCGAGATGGCGATCGACCAGGGACGTGCAGGATCTACAAAGTGAGCGCAGAGCGAAGGCGGCGCCTTCAAACTGCAAGTCGTGATGTCAAGGACCTGAAGGGGAATCAAGTGATGAGTATCGAACGTAAGGCGACGTTGACCATTGCCGGCGAAGGCTCGGTGGACTTTCCGATTCTGTCGCCGACGCATGGCCACGACTGCGTAGACATTCGCGCATTGGGCGGCAACACCGATCACTTCGGCTACGATGCGGGCTTCGAGTCGACCGCCAGTTGCAAGTCGAGCATCACCTTCATCGATGGCGCGAAAGGAGAGCTGCTCTATCGCGGCTACCCGATCGAGCAGCTCTCCGACCAGTGTGATTTTCTTGAAGTCGCGCATTTATTGAAGAATGGCGAGCTGCCGAATCTTGCCCAGAGGGCGGCTTTCGAGTCGACGATCCGCAAGAACGCACCGGTGCATGGGCAGATGGTGAACTTCTACCAGGGCTTTCGGCGTGACGCGCATCCGATGCCGGTGATGGTCGGCGTAGTCGGCGCGCTGTCGGCGTTTCATCGCGAAGCGGCCGATTTTTCGGACGTCGAGCAGCGTAGTCTCACCATCCACCGAATCATTGCCAAGATGCCGACGCTGGCGGCGATGGCCTACAAGTATACCGTCGGCCAGCCACCCGTCAGCCCGCGCAACGATCTTGGCTACGCCGCCAACTTTTTGAACATGATGTTCGGCGTGCCCGCCGAAGCGTATCGGGCGAACCCGGTCCTGGTACGCGCCTTCGACCGGTTGCTGATCCTGCACGCCGACCATGCTCAGGACGCTTCGACCTCGACGGTACGGATGGCGGGTTCGTCCGGAGCCAACCCGTTTGCCTGCATTTCCGCGGCGATTGCCTGCCTTTCGGGTCCGGTGCACGGCGGCGCCAGTGAGGCCTGCCTGGCGATGCTCGACGAGGTCGGCGACGTTTCGCGGGTCGCTGAAATGATCAGCCGTTCGCGAGTCGAGGGTGACCGCTTCAAACTGACCGGCTTTGGTCTCTACGTTTACCGCAACTTCGACCCGCGCGCCAAGCTGATGCGCAAGCTGTGTACCGATGTGCTGACGGAGTTGGGTCTCGAGAACGACCGTCTGTTCAAGCTGGCGATCGCCCTCGACAAGATCGCGCTCGAAGATCCCTACTTCGTCAAGAACCGGCTCTACCCGAATATCGACTTCTATTCGGGTATTCTCCAGAAGGCACTCGGTATCCCGGCGTCGATGTTTGCCTGCATCGTCGCCGTCGCCCGTACGGCCGGCTGGATGGCGCAGTGGGAAGAGATGCGTGCCGATCCCGAATACAAGATCGCTCGCCCGCGGCAGCTGTACACCGGTGTCGCCAGACGCAACGTGCCGGCCGCATCGATTGCCGGCTCGTAGCCGAGAAGTGGGTCTGGGTGGGGGCGTTCAGGCTCCGGCCAAGTCCGGCAGAGGCGTCCGCTTGGCCTCTTGGGCGGCGCCCGGCAAGCGTCCTGACAAACGCCAATGGTCGATTCGCCAGCCAGCCGCCACGGCGGCGCCGGACGGCGGCGGTCAGCCGATGATCAGCCCTAGAGTGGCCGCTTGACCGACAGTGCGCCGCGGACCTCGCCGACCCGATAGCCGTTCGCACGATCGTCTGGGTAGTCCTTGGCCAGCGCAGCGGAGAGAGCTTCCGAGCGTGCGTCGGCAGGGCCATGGCAGGTCTGGCAAACCTCGGCGACCGGCAGTGCCTTCATGTAGCGGTAGCTGCGCTGGCCGTCATCGGCGGTAAGGATTTCGCCGATTTCAAGTTGCTCGGGCTTGGCGCCGTTGGCAACCTGGATGTCGAACTCTGCCAGTTGTCGCGCCTCCCAGGCATCGGGTGTGCCGGTCGTCGCGTTGCGGGTCTTCAGGCTGACGCGGCGGATACTCCAGCCGGTCTGCTGTCGCAGCTCCTGCAAGAGTTGTGGCGCCTGTTCCTTGCAGATGGCGATCGCCGCGACCGGACCTTTCTCTTGCACGGCGGTCTGCATGGCGTGCACGACTTTAGGCAGCACCGGTAGCGCCGTCTTGCGCGTTTCAGCGAGTAGTTGAGCGGAATCCTGCGCGCCGGCGGTCTGGATGAGCGATAGCAGCGACACGGCGACGACGATTGCGGTAGCGTTCTTCATGGCGGCTCCTGGCAAAATATAAGCGAGTGCTAATGTACCATGGGCAGCGCGGCGCTGTCATCCGGGTCCCCCGGGTGCCCGCGAGCAGTAGTGGTCGTCCCGATCAGTCTTGCTCGCTGATCGATGGCGGCGCTTGTGACGCACCAACAGAGTGCTTTGTCGGCGCTCGGCGCACCATGTGCAGGCACCGCGGGCGCCTTGCCGCGGCGCGATTGCTGGTCTGCGCGTGTCTCCGTGATTTGGCATGATTTGTGCTAGCTTAGAAATATCCAACACTGGCGGTGAGCCTGATGAACGCTGATTTCTACGATGAGATGTACGACGCGGCCGGGACGCTGCGCCCACATTACCGGGTCTTTGCGGAATGGCTGGCAGCGATGCCGCCTGAGCGACGCCTGCGCAAGCAGGCCGAGGCCGACACCGCCTTTCACCGCGTCGGCATCACCTTCGCCGTGTACGGCGAAAAGGCTGGCACGGAACGGCTGATCCCCTTCGATATCATTCCGCGGATCATTCCGGCGGCCGAGTGGACAATGCTGGAGGCCGGCCTGCGGCAGCGGGTGAAAGCGCTCAATGCCTTTCTGCACGATATTTACCACGACCAGGAAATTCTCAGCGCTGGTCGGATTCCTCCCGAGCAAGTCCTGAACAACACGCAATTCCGCCGCGAGATGGTTGGTGTTGATGTGCCCTCGGGAATTTATGCGCATATCGCCGGCGTCGATCTGGTGCGCGCTGGTGCCGGTGAGTCCTACGTCCTGGAAGACAATCTGCGCGTCCCGTCGGGCGTTTCTTATTTGCTCGAAGACCGCAAGATGATGATGCGGCTGTTTCCCGAGCTCTTTTCGCGACACCAGGTCGCGCCGGTCCAGCATTATCCCGACATGCTGCTCGAAAACCTGCGCACGGTAGCGCCGAAAGGCGTCGTCGACCCGACGGTGGTGGTGTTGACTCCCGGCACCTACAACAGCGCCTATTTTGAGCACAGTTTTCTGGCGCAGCAGATGGGCGTCGAACTGGTCGAAGGTAGAGACCTTTTCGTCAAGGACGAGACGGTATTCATGCGGACTACGCAGGGACCGCAGCGCGTGGACGTCATCTACCGCCGGCTGGATGACGACTTCCTCGATCCACTGGCCTTCAACAAGGAGTCGATGCTCGGCGTTCCTGGCCTGCTCGCCGCCTATCGTGCCGGCCAGGTGACGCTGGCCAACGCCATCGGCGCTGGGGTCGCCGACGACAAGTCGATTTATCCCTACGTGCCGGAAATGATCCGCTTCTATCTCGGCGAGGAACCGACGCTCCACAATGTGCCGACGTGGATGCTGCGCAAGCCCGACGACCTCAAGTACGTACTGGCGCACTTGCCTGAACTGGTGGTCAAGGAAGTGCACGGCGCCGGCGGCTACGGGATGCTCGTCGGGCCGGCGTCGAGCAAGGCCGAGATCGAGGATTTCCGCGCCCGGATCGTCGCCGCACCGGAAAAATATATCGCCCAGCCGACGCTGGCGCTATCCACCTGTCCGACCTTTGTCGAGTCTGGGATCGCGCCGCGCCACCTTGATCTGCGTCCCTTCGTCCTTTCCGGCAAGAGCATCAGCATGCTGCCGGGTGGTCTGACACGGGTTGCGCTGCGCGAAGGCTCGCTGGTCGTCAACTCGTCGCAGGGTGGCGGGACCAAGGACACCTGGGTTTTGGAAAACTGAGATGTACGGAGAGCAGACATGTTGAGCCGCACCGCTGATCACCTTTACTGGATGGCACGTTTCGCCGAACGTGCGGAAAACCTGGCCCGTCTGCTGGACGTTTCTTACCAGATGTCGATGGTGCCGCAGTCGCTCGCCGCGCAGAACGAGAACTGGCGGGCAATTCTCGCGCTCAACAGCCTGGAGGGCGCGTTTGCCGAGGTCTACGACACGGCCAATGTCGAGAATGTCCTGCGCTTCATGGTTTCCGACGCGAGCAATCCGTCGTCGATCTTAAGCTGCGTGCGCGCCGCGCGTGAAAACGCGCATGCCGTACGCGGCGCGATGACCGCCGAGATGTGGGAAAGCGTGAACGCCACGTGGATCGAACTGCGTCAGCAGGACTTCGAGCAGATTCTCGCGCGCGGCGTCAGCGAATTCTTCGACTGGGTCAAACTACGCTCGGCGGTCATCCGTGGCGTGACCTTCGGGACCATGCTGCGCGACGATGCCCTGCACTTTATTCGCCTCGGCGGCCTCATCGAGCGCGCCGACAATACCGCTCGCATTCTCGACATGCAGTATCACATCCTGCGCAACGGCGACGAGGGGGCCAGCGACTTCTACCGCTGGGGTGCGCTGCTGCGTTCGCTGTCAGCATTTCAGGTCTACCGCAAGGTCTATCGCGACGCCATCACCCCGGGCCGCGTTGCCGAGCTGCTGATCCTGCGCCGGGACCTGCCGAGGTCGCTGCATGCGTGTTCCGACGGCATCGTCCGGATGCTGCAGTTGATCGCCAACAACGGCTCGGCGGAGACCCAGCGGCAAGCCGGCGTGCTGCACGCTGGACTGCATTTTGCGCGTATCGAGGATGTCTTTGCCAGCGGGCTGCACGAATATCTGACCGATTTCATGGATCGCATTTACGTGCTTGGCGACGGTATCAGTCAGGACTTCCTGGTGCCGGCTTGAGGCGATTTATGTCAGATAACATCCCGTCATGTGGGGCCGTCAACGGCTGCCGCAGAGCAGAGTTGGTGCTTCCCCTGACAACGCCCGAAGCGCCGCCTCGTCTGCCGAGCAGCGCGGCACGAGCGCCTCGCCGTCGGCCGCCCGGATTGACCCGCCTGGCGACTTATGATCTAATCCCGCCTTCTGTCGGCCAGCTCGCTGACTGGCAGGCGCTTCGGCAAGCAGCAAAAAAAAGGGCGATTAACTCAGCGGTAGAGTGCCACCTTCACACGGTGGAAGCCAGTGGTTCGATCCCACTATCGCCCACCAATGCCGCTTGCAAACATCGCGGTTTGCCATTGCAGTGCTTGGCACTGTCGCGCGCGCAGTCGGCTCATGGCGGCCTTCCGCGCCGCCCGACGTCGCACTCGTGGCAAGCGCCCGAGCCGGCACGGCCGGCGTCGATACGGCCGGAAGTCGAACCCGATAGCCATGCTGGGCGGCGCCACGAGAGCGGTCAGGCAGCCTCCTTTCTGGTAGAATCACCCCGTCGAAATCATCCCTAAGCGTTCAATGACAACCCGCCAGGCACGCCGCTGTTGGCGGCCCGGTCGTTACCAAAATCCCCAGATATGACTACTTCGTCGCACGCGTCTTTCATCATCGTCGGCTTGACCACCGCCGGCAAGAAGTTCCGCCCCAGCGACTGGGCTGAGCGCTTATGCGGAGTTATGTCGGCTTTCGGCGCCGAGAAGAGAATGCGCTATTCGCCTTATGTCGGTCCGCGAAATTATCAGGGCGAGAAGGCTGTTTTCGTAGACGCACGCTTGTACGAAGTCGAACCCATGGCTTATCGGTTCGTTCTCCACTTCGCTCGGGACAATGATCTGCAACTGATCGAAGGCGCCGCGCTCGGCTGATCGCTCGCGTCACGCGCGGTGCTTGGCCATCGGGGCTCTCACCCGTCATGGCGCCGCCGACGGGGGCGGCGTTGCCAGGCTTCTCGCGCCGCTCGTCCCGTCCCGTCCCGTCCCGTCCCGTGTCCGCGGGCGTCGCTGCCGACTCAGGCCGACTGTTTGGGCGTCATCAGCAAGGGATCTTTATGCGCGGCACCGTTTCAACTCAGGCGGCTGACGCGTGCGCCGAGTTGGCCGAGCTTTTCCTCGATCGCCTCGTATCCGCGGTCGAGATGATAGATCCGCTCGATCACCGTTTCGCCTTGCGCTACCAGGCCGGCGATGACCAGGCTGGCGGAGGCGCGCAGGTCTGTCGCCATCACCGTCGCGCCATCGAGGTGGTCGACGCCGGTGACCATGGCGTTGCTGGCGTCGATCCTGATATTGGCTCCCAGACGGATCAGTTCGACGGCGTGCATGAAGCGATTTTCGAAGATCGTCTCGCGAATCACGGCTGATCCTTCGGCGACACAGTTGATGGCCATGAACTGCGCCTGCATGTCGGTCGGGAAAGCCGGGTAGGGCGCGGTGCGGATGCTCACCGCCTTGAGTCTCGCTGGCGCCTGCAGGGTGATCGCGTCGCGCTCGGTGACGAGTTCGCAACCGGCGTCGAACAACTTGTCGACCACCGCGTCGAGATAAGCGGCGGAAGTATTGGTCAGACGAATTTTGCCGCCGGTAGCGGCGGCGGCGCAAAGATAGGTGCCGGTCTCAATGCGGTCGGCCATGATCGCATGCGTCGCGCCGTGCAGGCGCTTGACTCCCTGGATGCGGATCGTGTCGGTGCCGGCACCGGCAATCTGGGCGCCCATCGACACCAGGCAGTTGGCCAGATCGATTACCTCGGGTTCGCGGGCGGCGTTCTCAATAATTGATTCGCCCTTCGCCAGAACGGCTGCCATCATCAGGTTTTCGGTGCCGGTGACAGTGACCATGTCGGTGACGATGCGTGCCCCTTCGAGGCCACGTTTTCCCCGCGCCCGGGCGTGGATATAGCCGTGCTCGACGTGGATCTCGGCACCCATGGCCTGCAAGCCCTTGATGTGTTGCTCGACCGGCCGCGCACCGATCGCGCAGCCCCCCGGCAATGACACGCGCGCCTCGCCATGACGCGCCAGCAAAGGGCCGAGGACCAGGATCGCCGCGCGCATGGTCTTGACCATGTCGTACGGCGCCAGTGGATTGTCGAGCCCCTTGCTGTTCAATACCAGGCCGTCGAGACCCCCGTCGGCGACTTTGACGCCCATCTGCTTGAGCAGGCGCAGCATCGTCGAGATGTCCTTCAGTCGCGGCACGTTGGTCAGACGCAGAGGATCGGACGACAGCAGACTGGCGCAGAGGATCGGCAGCGCCGCGTTCTTGGCGCCGGAAATGGCGATTTCTCCGGACAGCGGCGTGCCGCCCTGGATCAGCAGCTTATCCACGCGTCGCACTCCATTCGTCCGGGGTCTGGGTTTTCATCGACAGGGCGTGCAGTTCGCCGCTGTTGAAATGCGCACGCAGCACTTCGTTGACTCGTTGCTGCCGTTGCACGCGGTTTCTGCCGACGAACTCGCTGCTGACGATCAGGGCCTCGAAATGCTGGCCGTCGCCAGCGACCTGCAGGTGTTCGCACGACATCCCGTCGGCGATGATTTTACGGACTTGTTCAGGCTGCATCATAATTCATGACCTCAGTTTGTAACCGCTTCTGAGCAGTGCCAGCGTTGCCGCCGAGACCACCAGGAAGCTGCCTACGACGACCGCCAAGCTGAGCTCCGGTGCTACGTCCGAGACACCGAAAAAGCCGAAGCGAAAGCCGTCGATCATATAGAACACGGGGTTGAAACGCGACACCAGCTGCCAGAATTCCGGTAGCGAGTGGATCGAGTAGAAGACGCCCGAGAGCATCGTCAGGGGCATGATCAGGAAGTTCTGAAAGCCCGCCAACTGGTCGAACTTGTCTGCCCAGATGCCGGCGATCATTCCCAGCGCGCCCATGATGGCGCCGCCGATGGCGACGAACAGCACGATCCACATCGGCGCGATGAAGGTGAGCGGTGCGAACCACATGGTCACCAGCAGGACGCCGCTGCCGACCATCACGCCGCGCAGCATCGCGGCAACGACATAGGCCAGAAAGAACTCGACGTAGGAGATCGGCGGCAGCAGCACGAAGACCACGCTGCCCGTCACTTTCGACTGGATCAGGCTCGACGAGCTATTGGCAAAGGCGTTTTGCAGCGCCGACATGATCACCAGCCCGGGAATCAGAAAGGCCGCGTAGGGCACGCTGTGCACGCGGACGTGCGACTCGAGCACGTGCGAGAAGATCATCAGGTACAGCAGGGCCGTCAGTACCGGCGCGCCGACGGTCTGGAAGCTCACTTTCCAGAAACGCAGGAGCTCCTTGTAGAGCAGGGTCCGGAAGCCACTCATCGGCAAGCGGCCGGCGCGGCGCTGCCACTGTTTTTCATGACCCCGAGGAAGACGTCCTCGAGGTCGGTCTGCGTCAGGCGCAGGTCGTCGACGACGCAGTGGCCCTCGCGCAGAGCGGCCAGCAAAGGTTCGATTTCGTTCAGGCTGTCGAGATGGAAGGTCCAGGTTGCCGCGCTCTCCGTCGCCCGCTCACGCAGTGCCGGCGGCAGCGTCTGCGCCGCTGCCAGGCGCAGCTGCAGGGTTTGCCCAGCGACGCGCGCCAGGAGGTTGCGGGTGGTGTCCAGGGCCACCACGTGCCCCTGCTTGAGCATCGCGATGCGCCCGCACAGGGCTTCGGCCTCCTCGAGATAGTGGGTGGTCAGGATTACCGTATGCCCGTCCTGGTTGAGGCGCCGGACGAACTGCCAGAGGCCCTGGCGCAGCTCGACGTCGACGCCGGCGGTGGGTTCGTCGAGGACGATCACCGGCGGCTTGTGTACCAGCGCCTGGGCGACCAGGACTCGCCGCTTCATGCCGCCCGACAGGCGCCGCATATTGACCTCGGCCTTGCTGGTCAGATCGAGGTTGGCGAGAATTTCGTCGATCCAGTCGTCGTTGTTGCGGATTCCGAAGTAGCCGGACTGGATGCGCAGCGTTTCGCGGACCGAGAAAAACGGGTCGAAAACAAGCTCTTGCGGGACCACGCCAAGCCGGCGCCGCGCTTCGCGGTAATCGCCGACGACGTCGTGGCCGAGGACGCTCAGCGTGCCTGCGTCTGGCCTGACGAGACCAGCCAGGCACGAAATCAGCGTCGTTTTGCCGGCGCCGTTGGGGCCCAGCAGACCGAAGAACTCGCCTTCGGCAATCTGCAGCGAAACGCCGGCCAGCGCCCGCAGCGAGCCAAAATGTTTTTCGACGCGATCAATGGCAACGGCGATGCTCATGACATCAGTACAGGCGACGAAGCGGGAAGAAGCGGGAAGAAGCGGTGCCAGCCTGTCAGGCGAGCGGCAGCAGTTCGGATACGCCGTAAAGCGCGGCCAGGCTGATCATGTTCGCCGGGGGATTGCGCAGGCGCAAATCGACACCACGCTTGGTGGCGCTGCGTTGCCAGGCAAAAATGACGCTCAGCGCCGACGAATCGACTTCGTCAACGCCGCCAAGATCCAGCACCGCCTGGCCTCTGGCGGCGGCGCCCAGAACGCGGCGCCCGGCGTCGAGCAAGGCGTTCGCGTTGGCGATGAGCATCGGCGCCTTGACGCGCAGGCCGCCCTCCACCTGCTCGATCATTTCTTGCCGGCTTCGAGTTGCTTGTTGCGGTCGCTGAGCATCTGGCTCAGACCGTCTATGCCGTTGTCGCGGACTTCTCGCGAAAACGAGCTGCGGTAATTGGTCACCAGGCTGACGCCGGCGACGATGACATCGTAAATCTTCCAGCCGTCGCCCTGTTTCTCGAGCGCGTAACTGAGCTGCACGGGCTTGCTGCCGGGCTGGACGATCTCGGTCTTGACCACCACGTCAGTCTCGGCAGCGTCTATTTTGCTCGGGCGATAGGTGACGGTCTGGTCCTTGTACGAGGTCAGCGCATTCGAATAGGTGCGCACCAGCAACTTCTTGAACTCTTCGGTCAGCGTCTTTTTCTGCTCGGGTGTCGCCTTGCTCCAGTTGCGGCCGACCGCCAGCGCGGTCATCCGCTGAAAGTCGAAATACGGGAGCACCTTGGCATTTACCAGCGCGATGGCTTTCGAGGTGTCGCCGCTCTGGATGTCCTTGTCTTGGCGAACGATGGTCAGAACGTCATCGGTGACCTGCTGGATGAGCGCATCCGGCGAACGCTCAACGGCGGCGGCCGAGCCGGACAGCAACAACAAGCCAAGAACTAGAGGTAGTAGTCGTTTCATAAAGTTTTTTTCCGTGCAAGTAGGGGTTGGTGCCAGCCGCAGCGGCGGCTGGCGTGGCACAGGCCTAGTAGTTGACCGGTATGCGCGGCGGATCGCCGTCAAAAACTTCATTGCGGCGGTGCTGCAGGTAGGCGTCCCGGATGTACGTGTACTTGTCGAAAGCGGCCTCTTCGACGACCTTGTCGGTTGGCAGCAGGCTGGCCCGCAGGTCGACGTAGCGCAGCGACACCAGGCTGTTGCGCAGCGGAATATTGTCCACGCGCCAGACCGGGTCGTAGAAAGTGTCCACCATCCAGCCGAAGGTGTCGCGGGTCGTCCGCGGTCCGATCACCGGCCAGTAGAAGTACGGTCCGTCGCCGACTCCCCATTTGCCGAGCGTCTGGCCAAATTCTTCGGAGTGCTTGGTCAGCCCCATCTCACTGGCGACGTCGAAAGCGCCGCCGATACCGATGGTGCTGTTGATCAACACCCGCCCGACGTCCGACAGCGCGTCGCCGCCCTTGCCCTGCAGCAGGTTGTTGATCGCCGTCCAGGAGTCCCAGATGTTGCCGAAGAAATTGCCGACGGCGACCTTCACCGGCAGTGGCGTGACCGCGTCGTAGCCTTGCGCGATGGGCTTGATGGCCACCTTGTCGAGGCCTTCATTGACCGAAAACATCGCCCGGTTGAAATCCTCGAAGGGATCGGCCGGATCGCTCTCGGCGGTCGTCGCGCAACCACTGGCGGCGGCAATCGCGCCGAGGCATAGCCAGGATGACAGCTGTCTTGAAAGGTGTGGTTTCACTGATTTCCCTTCTTTCTATTGTTCGCTCGGGCTTTCGGACGCCTTGTTGAACATGAACTGACTGATCAGGCTTTCGAGGACTACCGCCGACTGCGTCTTGGTGATGACGTCATTGGCGGCCAACATCTTTTCGTCGCCTCCCGGGTCAAGGCCGACGTACTGCTCGCCAAGCAGGCCGGCGGTCAGGATCAGGGCGAAGGTGTCCTTGGGAAACTTGTAGCGGCCGTCAATGCTGACGCTTACGACTGCTTCGTAGGCCTGCGGGTCGAAATGGATATCGACGACGCGCCCGACAACGACCCCCGCGCTCTTCACCGGCGCCCTGACCTTGAGGCCGCCGATGTTAGCAAAATTGGCTGTCAGCTGGTACGTTTCGGCAAAGTTGCCGCTTGCCAGGTTGCCAACCTTCAACGCCAGGAACAGCACACCAGCCAGCCCCAGGGCAACAAAAATTCCGACCCACAGGTCGAGCAACTTGCGACTCATCAAGCCTCCCGGAACATGAACGAGGTTAGTACAAAGTCGAGCGCCAGGATCGCCAGTGCCGACTGGACGACGGTGCTCTTGATTGAGCTCGAGACGCCTTCCGCGGTCGGTACCGCATCGTAACCCTCGAAGACGGCAATCAGCGAAACCGCAACACCGAAGACGAAGCTCTTGATGATGCCGCTGCAGATGTCATAGCGAAAATCAACCGAGGCCTGCATCTGCGACCAGAACGCGCCTTCGTCGACGCCAATGAAGACCACCCCGATCAGGTAGCCGCCAAAGACTCCCGCGGCTGAAAATAGTGCCGCCAGCAAGGGCATCGAGATCACACCACCCCAGAAACGCGGCGCCACCACCCGGGCAATCGGGTTGACGGCCATCATGTCCATCGCTGTGAGCTGTTCGGTGGCCTTCATCAGGCCGATCTCGGCGGTGATCGAAGAGCCCGCGCGCGAAGCAAACAGCAGGGCAGCAACGACCGGGCCCAGTTCGCGCACCAGCGACAACGCTACGAGAACGCCGAGCGCCTCGGCGGAGCCGTAGCGCTGCAGTGTTTCGTAACCCTGCATGCCGAGGACCATGCCGATGAAAAGTCCGGAGACGACGATGATCAGCAGCGACTGGAAACCCGAAAAATAGAGTTCGCGAATCGTCAGGTGCAGGCGCCGGAACGACTGCCCCGAGTACAGCAGCACCATGACAAAGAAGCGTGCCGCGAAACCCAGTCGCTGCAGCGCCTCATTGACGCGGTGTCCCAGGCCGGTGATCGCCGATAGCAGCGAACTGCGCCGACCCTCGTTACTCGGATTGCTCATGCGCCTTTCCCCAGTAGGTCCCGAGCAAGCGGCTCGGCAGGGTAGTGGAAGGGAACCGGTCCGTCGGCTTGAGCGAAAACGAACTGGTGGACAAAGGGGTCTCGCGAAGCCCTGATCTCGTCGGGCGTGCCGAGAGCGACGACTTTTCCGTCGGACATGAAATAGATGTAGTCAACGATCAGCAAGGATTCCTGAATGTCGTGGGTGACCATGATCGTCGTCGCGCCGAGCGCGTCATTCAGTTTGCGGATCAGTTGCCCAATGACCCCCAGGGAGATCGGGTCGAGACCGGCGAAGGGCTCATCATACATGATCAGCATTGGGTCCAGCGAAATCGCCCGTGCCAGTGCGACGCGCCTGGCCATGCCGCCGGAGAGTTCGGCCGGCATCAGTTGGTGCGCTCCGCGCAGGCCAACGGCATTGAGCTTCATCAGCACCATGTCGCGAATCAGCTCTTCCGGCAGGCTGGTGTGCTCGCGCATCTGGTAGGCGACGTTGTCGAAAACCGAGATGTCGGTGAACAAGGCGCCGAACTGGAACAGCATGCCCATGCGTCGGCGCAGCGCGTACAGCTCATCAGCGCGCAAGCGTGGCACCGACAGGCCGTCGACCAGCACCTCACCACGGCTCGGTTTGAGCTGGCCGCCGATCAGGCGCAGTAGCGTGGTCTTGCCGCAACCCGAGCCGCCCATGATGGCCACGACCTTGCCGCGCGGAATTTCCATGCTGATGCCCTTGAGGATCGCTCGATCGTCGTAGGCAAAATCAAGATCCTTGATCTCGACAAGATTATCGGCAGACACTACAGCATCCCACGAAAAAAAGCGCCATTATACGCGACTCGCCCGCGCCCTCCTCGTGAATTGCTTGGTGCTAATATACTGGTGAAACAATAGGCAGTTACGCCATCCTGTAAGGACAGCACGCTTTTTCATGCTCGCCATGACGGAAACTTCCTCGACCAACAAGCCGCTTCTGCTGATCGTAGACGACGACGCGCTGATCTGCGACACCTTGAGTTTTTCGCTGAGCCCGCTCTTCGAAGTGCTCAGCAGTCACTCGCGCCCGCATTGCATGCAGTTGCTGCGGCAGTTGCGCCGGCCACCCGAACTGGCGCTGGTCGACCTGGGCCTACCGCCGCTACCGCATCGACCCGACGAGGGTTTCGCGCTGATTTCAGATCTGCTCAAGATCGCCCCGGAAATCCGCATCGTCGTCCTCTCCGGGCAGAGTGAGGATGGCAATGCGCGGCATGCGCGCACCCTCGGCGCGGCGGATTTTGTCGCCAAGCCTTGCGATCCGGGCGATCTGCAGCAGATCCTCAAGCATGCGCTGGCGTTTCGTTCGATCGATGAACAGCGGCACCAGAACGATGGGCGGTCGTCGTTGATCGGCGAAAGTCTGGCGATCCAGAAATTGCGGGTGCAGCTTCGTCAGTACGCCGACTTGCCTTTCGCAGTGCTGATCGAGGGTGAATCGGGCAGTGGTAAGGAGATCATCGCGTCCGGCTGCCTGCATTACGATACGCGTCGCCGTGACAAGCCATTCCTGGCGCTGAATTGTGCGGCAATCTCGCCAAATCTCGTTGAAGCGACGCTATTCGGCTACGCCAGAGGCGCGTTTACCGGCGCCGTCGCCAGCAAGGCTGGCTATTTCGAAGACGCCGCTGACGGCACCCTGTTTCTTGACGAGATCGGCGAGCTGGCGCTCGAACTGCAGGCCAAGCTGCTGCGCGTACTGGAGAATGGCGAGTACCAGCGGGTTGGCGAAACACAGCAGCGCGTCAGTCGTGCGCGCATCATTGCCGCCACCAACCGCGATTTGCGCAAGGAAGTCAGGTCGGGTAACTTCCGGGCCGATCTTTACCACCGTCTGTCGGTCTGTTCGATCGTCGCCCCGCCATTGCGTGAAATGGGCGACGACAAGTTGCTCCTGCTCGAGCACTTTCGGCAACTCTACGCCGGGCAAACACACTTGCTGCCATTCAGCCTGTCGGCTGAGGCGAAATCGCTGTGGCTGGCCTACGCTTTTCCGGGCAATGTGCGCGAGTTGCGCAACATCGTCATCCGTCTGGCCACCCGCTACGCCGAGCAGACGGTCGACGTCGGCGCGCTCGAAGGCGAGCTGGATCTGCCCGATGAGCCGCTGTTCGCCGTCGCCAGCGCGGCCACGGCGATCGACGAGGCTGGCGACGCGATCATCAGCGTGGCGACGGAGCGTCTGCGGCAGCGCGAGCCTTTCAGCCTCGATGGCCTGCTCGACGCGACCGAGCGCGGCTACATTGAGGCCGCCTTGAAGCTGGCGCATGGCAATGTCAGTCAGGCCGCGCGCCTGCTCGGAATCCACCGCACGACGCTCTACAACCGCATGGAATCGGCGGCGCGGGAGCCCTGATGTATCTTGAGCATTTCGGCCTGCGGGAAGCGCCTTTTCGCATCACGCCGCACACCGAGTTCTTTTTCGCCGGTGCCAACCGTGGGGCGACCCTCGAAGCGTTGATCTATGCGATCACCCACGACGAAGGAATCGTCAAGGTCAGCGGCGAGGTCGGTAGCGGCAAGACGATGCTCTGCCGGATGCTGCTCGAGAAGCTGCCGGACAACGTCGAGACCGTCTATCTGGCCAACCCGATGCTGTCGCGCGACGAGATTCTCTTCGCCGTCGCCGACGAACTCCGCATCCCGCTGCCGGAAGGGCGCAGTCAGCTGGTGTTACGCGCGCTGCAGACGCGCCTCCTGGAAATCTACGCGGCGGGTCGCCAGGTCGTGGCGCTGATCGACGAGGCGCACGCCATGCCACCGGAAGCGCTCGAGGAGATACGCCTGCTTTCGAACCTGGAATCGAAGCAGCACAAGCTGCTCCAGATCGTCCTTTTCGCACAGCCGGAACTCGATCAGCGCCTCCGTCAGACGGCGATGCGTCAGCTCAACGACCGCATCACGCACAGTTTCAAGCTGGCGCCGCTGCTGCGCAGCGACATCGCGGTGTATCTGATGTTTCGCTTGCGAGCCGCCGGCTACCGTGGCCCCGACCTGTTCACCAAGCGAGCGGTTCAGATGATCAGCAAGGCCTCCGAGGGGCTCAGCCGGCGGATCAATATTCTTGCCGACAAGGCGCTGCTCGTCGCCTACTCGCAGGGCGTTCACCAGATCGGTTGCCGGCAGGTGCGGGCGGCGATTCGCGACGCCGATTTCGGGCGTATCAGTCGCCCGCGTGGCGTCTGGTGGCCGTGGGCCAGCGCGGCGCTGGCGATTATCGTGTTCAGCGGTCTGGCCTACATCGCCGGTGCTCGGAACGCCGGCAGCATCCAGGTGGCGGCGCCAAGTGCCGCGGCGCCGGCCAGCGCGGCAATGACGGCGACCGAGCACGCGCCAGAGCAGCCTGCGGAGCCGCCGGCAGCGGCCGCGTCGACAGCGCCTGCCGGCGTCTCGGCGGTGGCTTTGCCGGCGACCAGCGCCGCGGCGTCGGCAGCGCTCGCTGCAGCCGCCGTGGCCCAGCCGGTGACCTTGAACGAGCGGCTGCTCGCCACCAGGAGCTGGCTGGAGACGGCGCCGGATTCGAATTACTTCATACAGTTGCTCAACGTCGACGCCAGCAGCGAGAAAGAAGTTATTGATTTCATTGCCAGGAACGCGGCGGCGCTCGATTTGCAGCACGTTCGAGTCTATCGTTCGACCTTGAGCGGGCGGGCGCGGCTGGGAGTCATTTACGGCGACTATCGCTCGCGTGCGCAAGCGAACGCCGCCTTGGCCAGGCTGGAAGAGATCAGCCCGGCGAGCAAGCCCTACGTCCGGGCCGTCAGCAAGTTGCGCTGAGCGAGGGCCCGGCAGCGGCTCGATTGGGTGGCTCGAACACAATAAAAATCATGCACTTGTCGCGAAGTTCTGACGTGGTATGATGAACTTGAACTTTAACCGGAGCGAGCTTGAGCGTGTCCCTGCGAATTCCTGGAATTCTTGGTATCGGCTTTCTTGCGCTCCTCCTTGGCGCCTGTGCGCCGGCGATGATGAGCAGCCAGCCGGCGGCCGGACATCTGCAGAGCGACAGTGTCGCCCCTACGCAGGGAAGCATTCCGCCACCGGTTCAACAAAGCGTCTCGCTGCCGCCGCCAAGAACAAGCGGCCGGACCGAAACCTATAGCGTCGTGGTCAACAGCGTCAGCGTTCACGATCTGCTGTTCGCCCTCGCCCGCGACGCCAAGCTGAACGTCGATATCCACCCCGGAATAAGCGGCGTGGTGACGCTCAACGCGATCGACCAGACGCTGCCACAGCTTCTCAGCCGCATTGCCAAGCAGGTCGACATGCGCTTCGAACTCGATGGCCCCAACCTGGCCGTGATGCCCGACACCCCCTACCTCAAGAACTACCGGGTCGACTACGTCAATATTGCTCGCGAAGTGACCGGTACGGTGTCGACCAATACGCAGATTTCGACCAGTGCGCTGGCCACCGGCGGCGGTGCCGCGGGCAGTGGCAACACCTCTCGTATTCAGATCGAGAACAAATCGACGAACCGTTTCTGGGCGTCTCTCGAGAAGAATTTGAAGGACCTGTTGCACGAAACGGACAAGATCTTTCCGGAAGGTTCGACCGAAACGGTGACCGAGCAAAGCGCCTCACAGAGCACCACCGGTACCGGCGCCGCCGCTGCTTCGGCAGGCGCTACCACCACTCGCGCCAGCCAACTGGCGCAGACGCTGGCCGGCAGCCCAAATCCGGCGACACTGCAGAACTCCGGCGCGACGGTCGTCAAGCGGATGACCTTCCGGGAAGCTGCGTCGGTGATTGCCAATCCGGAAGCCGGGGTGATCAACGTCAGGGCGACGTCGCGACAGCACGAAAAAGTCCAGGAGTTCCTCGATCGGGTGATGAGCGGCGCCCGGCGGCAGGTGTTGATCGAGGCGACGATCATCGAAGTCGCGCTGAGCGATGGTTACCAGCAAGGAATCGAGTGGAGTCGTCTGACCAGCGGCAGCGAGTACAGCGTCAGCAAACCGGCGCTGACGACCAACGTTCCCAGCGCGGTAACGCCCTACATTATCAAGTACAACAACCTGAACCCGCTGAGCTTGCTGGCGACGGTGGACCTGCTGCGCGCTTTCGGAACCGTCAAGGTCCTCTCGAGTCCGAAACTGGCGGTACTCAATAACCAGACGGCAACGCTCAAGGTTTCCGAGGACTTCGTCTATTTCAGCGTCAAGCAGGATTCCGTTCCCGGCGGGCCGAATACCAACGCGACGGTGACGACGACGACGACGCCACAATCGGTCTCGATCGGCTTCTTCATGAGCCTGACGCCGCAGATCAGCGAAAACGGCACGATTACCCTGAACGTCCGGCCGTCGATTTCGAGTATTGCCGAACTGAAGCAGGACCCCAATCCCGACCTTGCCAAGAACAACATCAAGAACCTCGTGCCGCAGATCCGGATGCGCGAGATCGAGTCGATGATGCGCGTGCAGAGTGGCGACATCGCGGTTCTCGGGGGGCTGATGGAAGATCGCCTCGACAACCGCACCGGGCGCTTGCCCGGCTTGGGCGATATTCCTTTCTTCGGCGAAGTGTTCAACACGCGCGCCAACTCGTCGTCGAAGTCCGAGCTGGTCGTTCTGATCCGCCCGACGGTGATCAAGGACGCGTCGATCGAAGGCGACTTTGCCAGCTTCAAGGAGACTCTGCCGGGCAAGGATTTCTTCAGGACCGATCAGGTGTACCGGCCGTTCTCGCTGCCCGAACAGAACGCGGGAGCGCGGCAGTGAGCCTGCTGATGGACGCGCTGCGGCGCGCTGAAGAAGCGAAGCGCCAGAACAGCGCGGGCGGTCGCCCGGCGCCTGCTGCGTCGTCGTCAGAATTGCGCCTCGATCCTCTGGAAAGTCCGTCAGCCTCGGCGCCGCCGCCGTCGCTTTCCGAGGAGCTCGCTGCCGTCGATTCCGACCTGGCTGCCGCCGAGCGGACCGCTTCGCGGCACGCGGCCAGGCTGGACGCGCAGCGCGCCGACCTTGGCCGTCGTCAGGCCGCCGAGCGCGATGCGGCGCGAAACGTCTTTGCCGTCAAGCAACTACCGCGCTCGCGGACGTCACTATGGTTGTTCCTGGGCCTGATCGGCGTCGCCGGCCTGGCTATCGGCGGCTATTTCTGGTGGCAGCTGCAGTCGATCGCTGGTGGCTCTCTGGCGGCTCCGACGACAACGCGACCGCCACCGGCGTTGCCAGCCAGCGCGACCGAGCCCGCCAGCGCGGCGCCGCTAGCCGCCGCCGCGCCCGTGCCGCCCGAGCGCGAGCCGGCCGCGGCCTCGCTGGCGCCGCCGGCACCACCGCCAGCGAGAGCGGCGGCGCGGTCGTCGCCGGCGCAACGCGCGGCCAGCGCTCCGCGCAGCGGGCAGGGGGAGGTTTTTCAACGCAGCAACGGTCGGCAGCAGCAGGCCCAGACGCTCAACCGCGCCTACCAGGCGTGGCAGGCGGACCGGCTGGACGATGCTCTGCGGGGCTACGAACAGGTTCTGCGCGGCGATCCGAGGAACGCCGACGCGCTGTTGGGAGTGGCGGCAATTGCCGCTCGCCAGGGGCAACTCGAACGTGCCCAGGCCTTCTATCTGCGGGTACTCGAATCCGACCCGACCGATGTCACCGCGCAGGCGGCGCTGAGCGACCTGCGCAGCGGCGGTGACGCGGGGCAGTCCGAAAGCCGGCTGAAGACCTTGCTCGCCAGCCAGCCACAATCGCCGGCGCTTTATTTCGCGCTGGGCAACCAGTACGCCCGGCAGCAACGCTGGAACGACGCCCAGCAAGCCTATTTCCAGGCCTACGCGCTCGAGCCAGGCAACGCCGATTACGTTTTTAACGTCGCGGTCAGCCTTGACCACCTGCGCCAGACAAAGCTGGCGGCGCAGTACTACAGGATGGCCTTGAGCGCTGCGACAACGTGGCCCAGTGCCTTCGACCAGCATGCGGCAGAGAAGCGCCTCTTTGAACTGCAACCGTGATTCGTGCCGCGCTCGGCGAGCGCTGTCGCTGAGCTTCAAGTCGAGGCGATCATGAATGCTCCGGTGACGCAGACGCAGACGCATTCGCGGCCGCTGGGTCAGATCCTGATCAGCAAGGGCATCCTCAGCGAAGATCAGCTGCGCATCGCGCTGCTCGAGCAGATGAAGGCCAATCGGCCGATCGGCAAGCTGCTGGTGCTGCTCGGTTTCGTCTCCGAGGCGACCTTGCGTGATGCCCTCTCGGAGAGTCTGGGCAAGCAGAGCGTCGATTTGTCGAAAGCGATCATCGACCCCGCGTCGCTGAAATACGTCCCGCGCGATCTTGCCAAGCGGCACCACCTGCTGCCGCTGGACTACGATGCCGAAAACCACCGTCTGACGGTGGCCATCGCCGACATCAACGACATCGTTGCGCTCGACCGAATCCGCGGTCTCTCTGGTGACGAGATCGAGATCGATACTTTGCTCGCCGGCGAGACCGAGATCGATCGGGCGATCGACCAGTACTACGGTCACGAACTGTCGATCGACGGCATCCTGCACGAAATCGAGACCGGCGAGATCGACTTTCGTGGCCTGCAGTCGTCTGCCGACGAATACAGTCAGCCGGTGGTGCGCCTGATCGATTCGGTGCTGACCGACGCCGTCAAGCGCGACGCGTCCGATATCCACTTCGAGCCCGAAGCGAGTTTTTTGCGAATCCGTTATCGTATCGACGGCATGTTGCGGCAGATCCGTTCGCTGCATAAAACCTACTGGCCGGCGATGGCGGTGCGCATCAAGGTGCTCTCGGGAATGAACATCGCCGAGACGCGCGCTCCCCAGGACGGTCGCATTTCGCTCAATATGCGTGGTCGGCAGATCGATTTTCGCGTTTCGGCGCAACCGACGATTCACGGCGAGAATATCGTTCTGCGAATTCTCGATCGGCAAAAGGGGATCGTGCCGCTGGAAGGTCTCGGGCTTGCCGAAAAGCAGCTTGACCAGCTCAAGTTGATGATCGCCCGTCCGGAGGGAATTGTCTTCGTGACCGGTCCGACCGGTAGCGGCAAGACGACCACCCTGTACTCGGTGCTCAACCACATCAACTCCGAGAGCGTGAACATCATGACCCTCGAGGACCCGGTCGAGTACCCGATGACGCTGGTCAGGCAGACCTCGGCCGCCGAATCGGTGAAGCTCGATTTCGCCAACGGCATCCGTTCGATGATGCGTCAGGATCCGGACATCATTCTGGTCGGCGAAGTGCGCGACGCCGAAACTGCCGAGATGGCGCTGCGTGCGGCAATGACCGGTCACCAGGTGTATTCGACGCTGCATACCAATTCGGCAATTGGCGCCATTCCGCGCCTGCTCGACATCGGTGTGTTGCCCGACATCATGGCCGGCAACATCATCGGCATCATCGCGCAGCGACTGGTGCGACGCTTGTGCCTGCACTGCAAGATTCCCTACCAGGCCGAAGCGCACGAGGCGCGCCTGCTGGGCAACATGATCGAAGGGCCACGGCCGGTCATCTACCGCCCGGGCGGCTGCGAGCGCTGCGAATTCCAGGGCTATCGCGGGCGTTTGGCGATCATGGAACTGCTGCGGATCAACGGCGACATGGACGAACTGATCGCCAGGCGCAGCACCGTTCGTGAAATGCGGACGTTGGCCAGCCGGCAGGGCTTTGCCACCCTCGCTGACGACGGCTTGCGGCGCGTTCTCGACGGCTCCACCGCGCTCGAGGAAGTCGGCCGGGTGGTGGATCTGACCGACCGGATGTAGGACCAGTGCCGCTCTACACCTACAAGGCGGTCAATCCCGAGGGCAGAATGGCTCTCGGCAAGATCGACGCGCTCAATCTGGTGGACCTCGAGATGCGCCTGCGGCGGATGGAACTCGACCTGGTCAGCGGCGAACCGGTCAGCAACCGCAGCGGCCTGTTTGCCAGCGGCGGTGTGCCGCGGCGCGAAATGATTCATTTTTGCTTCCATCTGCAGCAACTGGTGCGCGCCGGCGTACCCGTCATCGAAGGTCTGAGCGACCTGCGCGATAGTCTCGAGCACCCCCGTTTTCGCGAAGTGGTCGCCAGCCTGGTCGAATCGATCGAGGGTGGCCAGACGCTCTCGCAGGCGATGGCCGGCCACCGCCGCGTCTTCGACACCGTCTTCGTCAGCCTGATTCGCGCCGGTGAAGTGACCGGCCGCCTGCCCGAAGTTCTGCAGAGCCTGAACGAATCGCTGAAGTGGGAAGACGAACTCGCTTCGCAAACCAAAAAGATGCTCGCCTATCCGGCGTTCGTCGCTGCGGTCGTCCTCGGCGCAACGTTCTTCCTGATGATTTACATGGTTCCGCAGCTCAAGATGTTCGTCAAGAACATGGGGCAGGTGCTGCCGACGCAGACGCTGGTCCTGTTCTTCATTTCCGACCTGATGGTCGCCTACTGGTACTTGTTTCTGTTGCTGCCACTGCTGCTTGCCGTCGCTTTGAAGTTGCTGCTGAACAGCAATCCATTGGCGCGCTTCCGCTTCGACGCGATCAAGCTGCGCTTGCCGATTCTCGGCAGCATCCTGCGCAAGATCGTCCTGTCGCGCTTTGCCAACACCTTTGCCCTGCTGTACGCGTCGGGAATCCCGATCCTCGAATCGATCCGCACCACGCAGGACGTCGTCGGCAATCTGGTGATTCGCCGTGGTCTTGAGCGCGTCGAGCAGCTGATCGGCGAAGGGCAGAACGTTACCGCTGCTTTTCATAGCACCGGCTTCTTCCCGCCGCTGGTGATTCGCATGCTGCGAGTTGGCGAAAACACCGGCGCGCTCGATGACGCACTGATCAATGTCAGTTACTTCTACAATCGTGACGTCAAGGAATCGGTCGAGAAAATGCAGCAGCTGATCGAGCCGATGCTCACTGTGGTGATGGGCGGCCTGCTCGGCTGGATCATGCTGTCGGTTCTCGGGCCGGTCTACGACGTGATCAGCAAGATCAAGGCCTAGAGACATGCACGCTCGCCGCCTCCTGTACCTCAACGGCCATCAGCTGTCTGCTTACCACTGGCAAGCCGGCGTGCTGATCGCCGAGGGCTCGTTCGACGCCGGCAACGTCGGATCGCTGCCCTTCGCCGGCTATCTCGCGCAACACTCGAAAAGCATCTTCTCGATCCTCGCCAACGTTTCGGAAGAAGGCTTTCATATCGAAACGATACCCTTCCTGCGCGGCGGCGATCGAAGGGCGATCATCGCTCGCAAACTCGGGCAGCTCTTTTTCAACGTCAGCCTGAGCGCATCGCTGTCGCTGGGGCACCAGAAATCCCGGCGCAAGGACGAGCGCATCCTGCTCGCGGCGTTCACCAACCACGAGCTTTTCGCTCCCTGGCTGGCGGCCATGGCCAACGCCGAAGTAGCCCTGGCGGGAATTTACTCGTTGCCCTTGCTCGGACCCTTGCTGCTCAAGAAGCTCGGCGTCGCCCGTGATCCCTGTTTGTTGCTGAGCATTCAGGATCAGAGCATTCGTCAGAGCTACCTGGAAAATGGCGAACTGCATTTCAGCCGCCTGACACCGCTCACCAACAGCAGTATCGGCGGTATCGCGCAGACCTTCGCCAGCGAGGCCGCCAAGCTGCAACAGTATCTGGTCAGCCAGCGCCTGATCGGCCGCCAGCAGCCACTGGTCGCCTATTTGCTGGCGCACGCCAACACTCGCAAGGCCATCGAAAGCAGTTGCATCGACCGCGATACCCTGGTCTTCGCCATTCTCGATATCGAGGAAAGCGCGCGCCTTTGTGGCCTCAAGGCACTTCCGGAAAATACCCACTGCGAGCCCTTGTTCCTGAATCTGCTGGCTACCGATCCGCCACGTTCGCAGTTTGCCGACGATGAGCTACGCCACAACTACCATTTATGGCTGCTACGTGGGCGCGGGGTGTGGGAAATTCTCCCTTACAGTATTCTTAAAGTTCCTGCGGGTTTCCCTGTTCGTGTTTTTGTCTACGGTTGCAACGTTTTAGGTGCGGGTCATCTTGGGGTGGGGAAGAGAGAGATGTTGTTGATCAGTGTACTTGTTTCTCGGGGAACTTCTTTCTTGTCGGTTTTGTCGGTACCTGCGGGGGACCTCACAGCGGCTCAAGCGGGGAGGTCCGAAGTTCGCAAGCAGAAACGGCGCGGAGCGGGGCTGGCCATCGGCGCTATGGAGCCTTAGGCAGGCGTCAACCTTGCCGGCCGAGGCCGTGGGGCCGACCAGACGAGTCCCGTTGCGTCAGGTCAGCGCCGCTACCGCGAGCTGGAGCCGAACAGCACTTGTGCCCGGACCGCGTTGTACCGTGAAATCGCCGCGCCTCTCGAGGACCTGTGCCGGCATTCGAGCTCGACGCCATCGACTGGCAGGTGAGCGACAACTCGAAATTGCAGGTTGAGGTGCAGCAGCAGCCGTTTGACGTCGAGTCGGGCAAGTCGCTCAAGGGTGGTTCTGGCGCTGCCGAGGAACAGTTGCCGCGGGCTTTCGAAGTGCAGATCCGGCGCAATATCGAGTCATGAAATTCGCTCGCACCGACCTTCGCAAGCTGCAGCCAAGCATTGTCCTGGCGGTGCTGATGGTCGCCGTCGGGGTCGTTGCGCTGTATCTCACGGAACAGGCCAAGGACAGCGTGCAAGGCGCCCGCTTGGTCGTCAGAACGCAACTTCAGGAGGCCGATGGCAAGCTCAAGCAGGTCCGCCAGGAGGAGAGCGAGGTCAAGCAGAAGTCGATTGTCTTCAACAAGCTGCAGGAGCGTGGCATCATTGGCGATGAGCAACGTCTGGACTGGGTCGAACTGCTGAAGGAACTTCGTGATAAGCACCGCCTGATCGATCTTCAGTACGAGATTTCGCCGCAGCGCCAGCTCGACGGCAAGCCAGGTGACCACTTCGCCTTCTTCGCCAGCGCCATGAAAGTACAACTGAAGCTGCTGCATGAGGAAGATCTCTCGCGGCTGATCAGCGACTTGCGTAGCCAGGCGAGGGCCCTGGTCCGGGTCAGGAGTTGCCAGGTCGCGCGCCTGCCGGCGACCAGTGAGGATCGCAGCAGTGGTCGAGCAAATTTGTCCGCCAATTGCGAAATCGACTGGCTGACTTTGCACGATATGCGTCGGAAATAGAGAGCACGACAGCCAGACCGCACGATAGAGGTAGAACAACCGATGTCCCGGATTTCTCCGCACGCCAGTATGCTCCTCGCGGTAGTGCTGCGCAGCAGCCTGCCGTTGCTGGCGGCGTGTCCGATCGCCGCCGTGGCCGACGACGGCCTCGGCAGACTGTTTTTCGCTCCCGAGCGCCGGCAGCAACTCGACCGCCAGCGCGAGCTGAATATCGTCGACCAGCAACAGCTCCCGGCCGATCCGACGCTGACCATCAACGGCATTGTCACGCGTAGCAGTGGCCGCCGCACGGCGTGGGTCAATGGCAGCCCGCTGAACGACAATGAACAGTCGAGCGGTCTGACGGTCATTCCGCGACCAGGTGACCCAGGCCAGGTACTGATCGAATCCAGCGATTCTCCGGCGGCCAGAGCGCGCGTCGGACAGACCGTCAACCGCAACACCGGCGAAGCGACCGACCTGCTCAATGGCGGCGAGCTACGCGTGCCGTCGCGGTCGGCAGGGGCGAAATAGGCATGCGCCCGCCGCCGCTTCCCGCAAATCAGCCGTCACCGTGTCCGTGCCCGTGCCCGTGCCGCACGCGGCACGCCTGCTGCCGGCGCGGCGCTGCTGCTGGCCGCAAGGGACAGCAGAAAGGCGTCGCGCTGATGGCCATGCTGGTGCTCCTGGTGCTCTGGGGTCTTTATTTGTTCGTCGGCCAGCTGAGTGGAACGCAAATGCGGCTGGCGAACGAGCAGCGCGCGGCGGCGCTCGCCGACGTTCGGGACGCGCTGGTGGGCCGAGCCGCCAGCGATGGCAACCGGCCCGGCAGCCTGCCCTGCCCGGCACTGGACGAAGATGGTGTGTCGCCACTCCTCGTAGGCAATAACTGCCCCACGTACATCGGTCGTTTGCCCTGGTCGACCTTGAAAGTCGGCGACTTGCGCGATAGCGCGGGGGTACTCCTTTGGTACGCGCTGGCGCCCGCGCTGCGCGACGACAATTCGGCCGAGCCGATCAACGCCGAGACGGCCGTGGAACTGACGCTCAACGGCACACCTGACGTGGCGGCGATCATCTTCTCGCCTGGTGAGCCTCTGCCGACTCAGACCGGTCGGCCGGGCAACGCCGTAAGCGATTTCCTTGATGGCAGCAATAACGACGGTGATAACGCCTACGTTTCCGGGCCGCCGACGTTGATCTTCAACGACCGGGCGTTGGCGGTCACCCGAGGCGACGTGTTCCGCACCGTGAATCAGCGGGTGCTGAGCGAAATAAGTGGTCCGGAGGCGACTCCGCCGACATGGGGCTTGCGTAAGTATTTTGCCGACAACGGCACGTTTCCATGGGCCGACACTGACGGCGACGGCCACGCCGACATCAACCAGGCCACCGGCGGTCTGCCCTACAATGACCTGCTCCTGGTCGACCCGTCGCAGTCGGGCCCGACACCGCCGCCGCTCGGCTGGCTCAATGCCAATGGCTGGTTGCCCCTCGTTGTCTATCGGCGATTGAGCGCAAGCTCGGCCAGGATCACGATCGGCAACAGCACCAGGGACATCGTCCTCCCATGATCACCGCACTTCTGAACGCGTATATTGCTGCGACGTGGTTCGCCGTCCCGATCGCCAGCGTCGTCGCCTTCAGCGGTGCCCTGGCTTTCGACCCCGACGCGCCAACCAGGGACCTGCTCCGATGCCTGCCGTGAGCCGCGAGGCGTGCCGGCCACCGCTCGCCGGCGGATTTACCCTAACCGAACTGGCGGTGGTGCTGGTCATCGTCGCGCTGCTGGTCGGCAGCCTGCTGGTCCCACTGACCGCCCAGATCGATATTCGCAACCGGGCTGATACCCGGGCGGCGATGGCGGAAATACGCGAAGCGCTGCTCGGTTTCGTCGCGGCCAACGGCCGCCTGCCGTGCCCAGCTGCGGCGACGCTGGTGAGTGATGCGGGCAATGCCGGCAGCGAGCTTGCTCCTCTGGTGAATGGTCGCTGCACCGACCTCAATGGCGCTGCCACCGAGGTCGGCGTCTTGCCGTGGGTGACGCTGGGCGTCAAGGAGACCGACGCCTGGGGGCGTCGCTATAGCTATCGGGTGACGCAGCAATTCGCCTCGAGTGTGGCGCCGGCGACGCCACCAGCATTCGGCTGGCCGGCGCCGTGTACGGCCGCCAATCCGCTGAATACGGCCTTCGTTCTCTGTTCCACAGGTACCCTCAACGTGCGCGCGGTCGCCGGCGCTCCCGTGGGAGGGGTGATCGCCGCGCAGCTGCCGGTGGTGATTGTTTCCCACGGCAAGAACGGCAACGGCGCGTTCACTCCGCAAGGGGCGCAGCTACCCGCCGGCGCCGACGCCGACGAGCAGGACAACCAGTTGACGAACGGCGGAATGAATATGGCCAATGTCGACTTCGTCAGCAGGACGCCGACCGCCACCTTCGACGACGAGGTCGTCTGGATTTCGCGTCTGCTCATCTTCAACCGTCTGATCACGATCGGCAAGCTGCCCTGACGCCGATGACGCGTCAAGAGGCTTTTGAGCATGCGCGTGCTGACCCTTGTCCCGGCTCGCCCGATCGTACTGCACCGGCCCACTGTCTTGCTGGCCGGTGCGTGAGCGGCGAGCGTGTCGGATCGAGTCGGCCGGCGCCGCTGCGCGTACATTGACCGTCAGGACGCTTTGGGGTCCAATAGCCTATGCCTTCGTTCTACATTCAGCGAGCCTTCCGATGACCGCCGGCCGGACCCTCCGCGACAGACTGCGCAACGCCGGCATTTTGCCGAGCGACGGCGAGGAACGGCGCTTGCAGAAGTCGCTGCTGTTCTTTGCCACCGGCCTGATCAGCCTGGCGTCGATGGTCTGGCTGTCGATCTACTGGCAACTCGGGCCGCGCTTTTCGTCCAACCTTCCCTTTGCGCTGCAGTTGTTGCTGATCGGCAATCTGCTGGTCTACCTGAAGACGCTCAATTTCAACGCTTTCCGCCTGATTCAGTTGTCGTTGTTCTTGTTTACGCCGTTCATTGCGCAGTGGAGTATTGGCAGCTTCATCACCGCCAGCGGCATCAGCCTGTGGGCGCTGCTGGCACCGATCGGTGCCGTGCTGTTCATCGGCACGCGCGAGTCGGGCGCATGGTTTTTCGCGTACGTTTTTTTGACCGCGCTGTCCGGGGCTTTCGATTTTTACCTGGCAGATTCGCCGAGCAGCCTGCCGCAGACGGTGCCGGCGGCCACTACGGCGTTCTTCTTCGCGCTCAATTTCACCGGCGTATCGGCGATCGTTTACCTGCTGCTTCGCTACTCCGACAGCGAAAAGCACCGGGCCCAGCAACGCCTGCAGGAAGCGCACCAGCTGCTGCAAGTCGAACAGGAACGCTCCGAGCGGCTGCTGCTCAACATCCTGCCGGCGCCGATCGCCGAACGCCTGAAGAACAGCAAGGAGCCGATCGCCGACGGCTTCGCCGAGGTCTCGGTGATGTTTGCCGACATCGTCAATTTCACTCGCATTGCCGAAGGGCTGACGCCGCAGCAGGTGTTCGCCATGTTGAACAAGATTTTCTCGTGCTTCGACGGCCTTGCCGAACAGTATGGTCTCGAGAAAATAAAAACCATTGGCGACGCCTACATGGTGGCCGGTGGCTTGAACGATCAGCGCAGCGATTTTTCTGGGGCGCTGGCTGACATGGCGCTGGAGATGTGTCGCCTGCTGCGGCACGATTTCGACGTCAATGATAGGCACCTCGAACTGCGTATCGGCATCGGCACGGGTCCGGTGGTCGCCGGCGTCGTCGGCAAGAAGAAATTCATTTACGACCTGTGGGGCGATACGGTCAACATCGCCAGCCGGGTCACCAGCGAAGGAATCCCGGGGATCGTTCAGGTCGATGAGCGGACCTACCAGCGATTGCGCGACCGCTTCGATTTTCATCCGGGGAAGGTGATTCATCTGAAGGGCAAGGGCAACATGCAGGTTCACCCACTGATCGGCCGCCGGTCGGTCGCCGTTGTTGGCGGTGGCGCGAAGGTCTAACGGTCTGCTGCGCCCTTGTCCGGCCGGCATCGGCGCAACTCGAAGCACACCTGACCCGGCTGATTGGCGGCCAGGTGCAGTTCGTAGCCAGCGCTTTCGGCCTGTCGTGCCGCATGATAGAGGCCAATTCCCAGGCCGTTCTCGGACGCCACCGGTGCCCGTAGCAGGTCGGCGATCACTTCCGCTCTGACCGCGCTGCCGGAATCACAGACGCGCAGAGCGGACGCGTCGGTGGCCAGCGTGACGCTGACCTGCAGCGCGCTTTCCGTTTGGCGTTTGAGCAAGGCGTTCTGCAGGAGATTGTCGGCGACGCTGTCAAAAAGCGTCGTCGGCAAGAGAACGTTGGGGTCGAGGTCGCTGGCGATGAAGTCGACCGCCAGACCGGCATAGCGTTGCTGCTGGATCCGCCACCACATTTCGGCCGGCAGAACGCCGCCGGCCTCGCTTTGTGGCTTCTGCAGCTTGCCCAGAGTCTGTTGCAGGCGCTGGGTGATCTGTGGCAATTGCCGCTGCAGCAGTTCGAGTTGATGGCCTTGGTGGCCGTTGCTGGTCTGCGCCAGATAGCACAGATTGTTCAGCGCTTGCAGCAGGTTCTTGACGTCGTGCGTCAGGCGCGCGCCGGTCTCGTGAATCGCGCGCAGGTAGCTAACCTGCTGCAGTTCGCGCGCCCGTAGCTTGGCGACGTAGTGTTCGTTGGCCAGTTGCGCCAGTAGATGGAAGTGCCAGACCAGCGCCGGGCTGAGCTTGTGGCGGGTGTGCAGCGTCAGCTGCAGCGGTTGTCCGGCAAAGTCATGGGCAAAGCGCGAGGCGCCGCCAAAACTGCCGCTGCGTGGCCCTGCCAGCCAGTTGCCGCCGTCCACCCACGGCAGCTCGAGCATTTCGGCGAGCGCTTGCGACAGGAATTTTTCCGGGTCACTCTGGCTACTCGCCAGCGTCGTCAGGCGATGCAGCCAGTTCTCGAAGGGCAAGCCGATGGTCAGCAAATAGCGCGAGAAGAAAACATCGATACCGGTGAAGCCGGGACGGGTGTTCCACGTCCAGCCGATCAGCAAGAGCAGCAGGGCGATCGAGATCAGCGTGTTGAGCAGGGCTTCGAGATAGGCCGATTGGCGCAGCAGCATGAACGCCAGAGTGCCGAGCACGAGGACGGCAATGAGCAGGAAGATGAACAGGCTGTAGAACAGATCGACCATGGCCGCACCCGGGCGATCGCTGTCGGGAGAGAGCGGCAGCACGGTCATCAGCAGCAGGAAGAGCGGCATTCCCCAGGCGAACTCGGGATCGAGCGAAGGGCCGACCAGCGCCGCATTGGCCAGCACCCTCGGCACCAGCCAGAAGAGCAGCGCCGCCAGCAGGTAGGCAAAGGCGATCAGGTAGAAAGTGCGCGTCGGCCGATGGTCGGTGAACATCACGCGGCCGCCGACCAGCGCTGCCAGGATGGTCACCCAGACGATCAGCAGCCACCAGCCGTAAAAGGTGATGCCAGCGCCGAGCACCAGCGCAATCACCAACAGGCCGCTGAAGTCGACTCGGCGCTCGGCGTAGATGAAGGGCTGCCAGAGAATGAACAGGCCGACATGGACCAGCCAGCAGAGCATGCTGAATAGCCGGTCGGTGTCGGCCAGCAGCGCCAGGTGCAAGACGCCGAGCAAAGCAATCAGCAACCAGCGCTGACGCTGGCGCAAGCGGCCGGCCAGACGCTGCAGCGGTGTCACCTGGCGCTTCCGGTGGCGGCGCGCCGCCCTGGCGTCAGGGCTTTCGGCAGTCCGACTTTGGGCAGGAGTGTCGAAAAGCCGACAGTTTCGCCGGCGCTGACGGCCGAATCGGCTGATTTTGGCTGGCATGAAACATGCTTGGTACCCAATATCATTTTCGACACGGACTGGAGGAAGACATGAACCAGCTACCACAAAGACAGGCGGGTTTCACGCTGGTAGAGATTGCCATTGTACTCGTCATCATCGGCCTGCTGCTGGGCGGCGTGCTGAAGGGGCAGGAGCTGATCAATAGTGCCAAGGTCAAGAACATGATCGGCGACTTCCGTACCGTATCGAGTCTGGTCTATGGCTATCAGGATCGCTTCAAGGCTTTTCCGGGTGACCAGACGCAAGCGCAACTCGATCTGGCTTTCGGCGCCGCCGTTGCAGCGGCTTGCGCTCCCATCAACACCGCTGGCCAGTGCGCGCAGAACAACGGCCGAATTGATGGTGCGTGGAATGCCGGCGGCGCCGGTACCGGCGTGGTCACCGACGAAAGCTCGGTGTTCTGGCAGCACGCCCGATTGGCCAACCTGGCGACCGGCGCGACGGTGCTGGCCGACGTAAACTACCGGCCGCGCAATGCTGACGGCGGCTTCATCGGGATTGAGAGCGGTATCAGCGCTCTCGGTGCCGCGGCACCATTCATCGCCGGCATGCGCGGTTCGTTCTTCATCTGCTCGGCGGGCATCCTCGGCCGCTACGTCAGGCAAATTGACAGCAGCATGGACGACGGCAATACCGCGGGTGGCTCGGTGCAGGCGGTACTCGACGGTACCGCCCGCGGCGGCGCGGCGGTAGCGACAAACGCTATCGTCGATGGCAGCCAATATACGGTCTGCGCGGGCTACTGAGCACTCGCACGCGGCGAGGGCGCGCGTGCGCTGTTCAGCCCTGCAGGAGCCGCTCTTCGGCGGCGCTCAGGGCGCTTTGCTTGCCGAGTAGCACGACCACGTCGCCAACGACGAAGAGCGTTTCCGCCGACGGTTCGAGCGCGCGGATGTTGCGCCGCCGAACGGCCGTCACCTCGACACCAAGTTCTGGCATCGCCAGTTCGCCGAGCGTCCGGCCGATGGCGCGCGCGCCATCGACCAGCAGGACGGAGTGCAGGCGTTCTTCTTCGACGTCCAGCGTATCGGCTTCGGCGTCGCTCTCGCCGTGGAAGAAGCCGCGCAGCGTCCGATAGTGGCCGATTCGTGTCTGCCGGAAGTGCTCGATCACCTGCGCGTTCGGCACGCCGAGGTGGCGCAAGGCGTGCGAGGCCAGGGCCATGCTCGTTTCCAGCGTTTCCGGAACGACTTCGGCGGCACCCGCTCGCAACAGCGTGTCGAGATCCTTTTCGTCGAGCGTCCGCACGACGACCGGCAGGTCGGGTTTGATCTGGCGAATGTGTTCGAGGACGCGTTCGCTGGCGCGTGCGTCGGCAAAGGAGATGATCGCCACGCTGGCGCGCGCAATGCCGGCGGCGGCCAGCGTTTCGTGCCTCGTGGCGTCACCGTAGATGACGTTCTCGCCAGCCGCTGCTGCTTCACGGATGCGCTCGGGGTCAAGATCGAGCGCCAGGTAGGTGACGTCTTCCTGTTCCATGAAGCGCGCCAGATACTGACCCGTGCGGCCGTAACCGCAGATTACCACGTGCTTCTCGGTGTTCATCGTCTTGGCCGCCAACTGGGTCATCTGCATCGAGCGCATCAGCCATTCGCTGGCGGCGAAGCGCAGGACGAGCTGGTTGCTGTACTGGACGATCAGCGGCGCCAGCAGCATCGACAGGACCAGCGCCGCCAGCACCGCTTGCAGGACCGGCGACGGCAGCAGTTCGAAGCGGCGCATTTCGGCGAGCAGGACAAAACCGAACTCGCCGCCGGCACATAGCCACAGGCCGGTGCGCAGGGCGCCGCCAAAGGTCGAGCCGAACAGCCGCGAGAGGCCCAGGACCAGCGCCAGCTTGACGGCCAGCAGCGCCGCCAGGACGCCGAGCACCAGCGGCGCGTTGGCGACCACCAGCGGGACGTTGAGCATCATGCCGATGGTGACGAAAAACAGCCCCATCAGGACGTCGCGAAACGGTTTGATGTCCTCTTCGACGTGATGCCGGTATTGCGTCTCGGAGATCAGGATGCCGGCGACAAAAGCGCCCAGCGCCAGCGACAGGCCAGCGACCTCGGTGAGGTAGGCGAGGCCCAGGGTGATCAGCAGGACGTTGAGCATGAACAGCTCGGCCGACTTGCCCTTGGCAACGACGTCGAACCAGCGGCTCATCAGGCGCTGGCCGAAGAACAGCACCACCGACAAGACGACGACGGCCTTGAGAAGCGCCAGGCCCATCATCGTCGCCATCCGCTCGGGCGTTTCCGAAAACGACGGAATCAGGATCAACAGCGGCACGACGGCGATATCCTGGAAGAGCAGTACGCCCATCACCTCGCGGCCATGCGCCTTGTCGAGTTCAAGGCGCTCGGTCAGTAGCTTGGTCAGCACCGCCGTCGATGACATCGCCAGCGCGCCGCCGAGCGCCACCCCCTCCTGCCAGCTCAGCCCGAGCGCGGTGACAATGGCGGTGACCACGGCCAGCGTCAGCAACACCTGCAGCAGGCCGAGACCGAAGACGATGCGCTTCATGGCGTACAGCTTGGGTAGTGAAAACTCGAGCCCGATCGAGAACATCAGGAAAACGACGCCGAACTCGGCCAGATGCTGCGCGCCGGTCAAGCTGCCGATCAGGTCAAGCGCGTGCGGGCCAATGATCGCGCCGACCAGCAGATAGCCGAGTACCGGCGGTAGGTTGGCCGAGCGGAAAAAGATCACCGAGACGACCGAGGCGCCGAGCAGCATCACGATGGTTGGTAGCGTATCCATTTGTCCCTCATGTCGTTTCGTTGGCGACGTGTCGGTGATTCACGGATTGCCGCGAATCGCCCCGCTTCGGCGGGCCAATCGGCAGGCGCCCGGGAAGTGAGGGAAAATCTTGACGACAGCCCTCGGTGGGCGAGCCTCGATCGCTCTTCTCGGTTGCCGGCACCTTTTTGCCGCCGCCGCAGAGGCGGGGCACGGTCGGCGTGCCATGACCTTCTGTTATACTCGGCGGATGATAACCGCTGCCTGCCAATGAACCAAGTGAGGCCATCGTCGAAGGCGCTGGATCTGGCCCGGCAGGTGCTGCGCATCGAGGCCGACGCGGTGCTTGCATTGGCCGATCGCATCGACGGTTTGTTCTTGCAGGCTGTGGCGCTGATTCTCAACTGCCACGGTCGGGTTATCGTCAGTGGCATGGGCAAGTCCGGTCATGTCGGGCGCAAGATCGCCTCGACACTGTCAAGTACGGGCACGCCGGCCTATTTCGTTCATCCTGCCGAGGCCAGTCACGGTGACCTCGGGATGATCACCCGCGACGACGTCCTGATCGCCATTTCAAATTCCGGCGAAAGCGTCGAACTGCTGACCATCGTGCCGATCATCAAACGACTCGGCGCCAAGCTGATCAGCATGACCGGCAAAGCGCAGTCGTCGCTGGCCATCGAGTCGGACGTCCACCTCGACGCCGCGGTGGCGGTCGAAGCGTGTCCGCTCAATCTGGCGCCGACCGCCAGTACCACCGCCGTGCTGGCGCTCGGCGACGCGCTGGCGGTAGCACTGCTTGATTCGCGCGGTTTTGGCGCCGAGGATTTCGCCCGCTCGCACCCGGGAGGTACGCTCGGGCGCCGCTTGTTGACCCACGTTCGCGATGTCATGCGCGCCGGTGCTGCCCTGCCGGTGGTCGTTGCGGAGACCGGTCTGCCCGACGCCATCCTCGAGATCTCGCGCGGCGGTATCGGCATGACCTGTGTGGTGACGCCGGAGCGCCGCGTGATCGGCATCATCACCGATGGTGACTTGCGGCGCGCCTTCGCCAGGGGACTCGACCTGCGCAGACTGCGGGTGGCCGATGTCATGAGCCAGGCGCCGCGCTCGATTGCGCCCGAACGCCTGGCCGTCGAAGCGGTCGAGATGATGGAGCAGTACAAGATCAACCAGTTGCCGGTGCTTGACGAAAATGGCGTGCTGCTTGGCGCCCTGAACATGCACGACCTGTTCAGGGCCAAGGTCATCTGATGATCACGGTGGCTGGCCAACGGCGTCCGCGGGCCATCGGCCATCAAGGTCTGGCATGAAGCGCTGGAGCAGCGCGGCGCTGCCGATTTTCATCATGCTGGTTCTGGCGGCGCTGACTTTCTGGTTGCGCTACGCGACGGATATCTCGGAAAGCCGCGGCGACGGCAGTCGTCGTCACGATCCCGATTACATCGTCAGCGATGCGACGGTGCGCAGGATCGACCAGGGCGGAGCGCTGCAGTACACGCTGTACGCCGACGAGATTCGTCACTATCCCGATGACGACACCGTCGACCTGGTCAAGCCCAGGCTGGTTTATCTGAATCCGACCAAACCGACGGTAAGCATCAGTGCCTTGCAGGGACATCTGAGCGCCAAAGGTGAGCGCGTCGACCTCAAGGAAAACGTCGAGGTGCGCCGCGAGGCGACCGCAAACTACCCGCCGCTGCTTGTCGAGACTCCGGAATTGACCGTTCTTACCGATGTTGAAAAGGCGTTCACCGAGAGCCCGGTGGTGATCACGCAGGGGAACTCATGGATAAAAGGCGTCGGCATGCAGGTCGACCACAAGCTGCAGACTTATCTGCTGGAATCCCGGGTGACCGGAGAAATTGAAAGCCGTTCAGCCAAGAAAAAGCCCACGACATGAAAAAAACCCATTACTGCGCCTGCGCGAGCAGCCTCCTGCTGATGCTCGTGTCGATGCCGGCACAAGCCGAGCGCGCGGACCGCGAGAAACCCGTTCAGCTTGAAGCGGACCGGATGAGCATCGACGACATCAAGAAGGTCCAGGTCCTCGAAGGCAACGTGGTCCTGATTCAGGGTACCTTGCAGATTCTCACCAGCCACCTGGTAGTCACCCAGGACGCCGATGGATTTCAGAAAGGTACGGCGACCGGCGGCGCCGACGGCCTGGCCCGCTTCCGGCAGAAGCGCGAGGGACAAGACGACTTCATTGAGGGCGAGGCCGAGCGAATCGACTACGACGCGCGCGCCGAAAAGAGCGAATTCTTCAATCGCGCCTGGGTCAAGAGCGGCGGCGACGAAGTCAAGGGCCCGTATATTTCTTACGATGCGCTGAACGAAAAGTACCTGGTCACGACCGGCGCCGGTGCCACCAAGAGCGCCACCGGCGCCGCGCAGGCGCGCGTCAAGGCGATCATTCAGCCGCGCGGCAAGAACGACACGGCAGCGGCTGGAGAACCGCTGACGCTCAAGCCGGCGGCGGCCGCCAAGACCACCGCCAAGTGAAGCGACCGGCGCGTCGCCGGCCTGCTAGCGTGCCGCTGACCGTGCGGCGCAGCAGAAGTCGTCGATGCTTCCCGGCGAGTGCTTGGTTTATTCAGTTTAATTTCATATAAAACAATGCGGTAGTGGATATGTTGCGGCGCACCAAAAAATTCTTGACAAGCGCCGGCGGGGGGCTATAATACTGTCCATGGTGCAGTGCAACAAAAGGTCTGGCAGCCAACAGGCGCAGGGCCCCGGAGTTAAACATTGCACATGTTTGTTGTGCCCCCATCCATATTGAGGAGATTGACCATGTTTACCACGCCCGAACAATTCGCCGCTGCCAACAAAGCTTCGGTCGACGCCATGCTGACTCTTGCCAACACCGCTCTGGCCAGCGCCGAGCGCATCGCTGCGTTGAACCTGAATACCGCCCGTTCGATGCTCGAAGACGGCGTTGCCAACGCCAAGGCAATGCTCGGCGCCAAGAATGCGCAAGAGTTCTTCTCGGTGCAGGCGTCGTTGGCGCAGCCGAATGTCGAAAAGGCCGTTGCCTACACCCGTAGCGTCTATGAAATTTCGGCACAGTCGAAGGAAGAAGTTTCCAAGCTCCTCGAAGCGCAGTTCGCCGAGTTCCAGAAGAAGTCCTTCGGGCTGCTCGAGCAAGCCGCCAAGAACGCGCCGGTGGGTTCGGACGTTGCCGTTTCGGCCGTCAAGTCGGCTATCGCGTCGGCCACCTCGGCTTTTGACACCATGAATAAAGCGGCCAAACAGGTTGCCGATCTTGCCGAGTCAAACGTTGCCGCGGCGACCAACGCCACCGTCAAGGCTGTTGGTGCGACCGCTGCAGCGGTCAAGAAGTAAGCTTGCCCGCGTCTCTCAGGCTCGCCGCAACGGTTTCGCCAGCAAGCGTCTGAAGGGCTCCCGGTATGCTGCCGGGGCCTCTTCGGAGCGCCGCGAAGTGGCCAGCCGCCAACAGCCTGAACCGTAGTACCCCTGACGGGAGCAGACCGAGCGTGTCGCAGTGTTCACGCTTCCTCGAGTATCCGTCACGCGCTTAATGCGCTTCATTATTGCCATTTACGGAGGAATTTATGAACACCATCAATCTCGAACAACTCGCCGAGAGCCAAAAAGCCAACGCACAAGTCATGATGACGCTGGTTCGTACCGCTTTCCACGGCATGGAACAACTGTCCGCGCTCAATCTCGCCGCCAGCCGCGAACTCTTCAACTCCAGTGCCGGTGGCGCTCAGCAGCTGCTGGGCGTCAAGGATCCCAAGGAGTTGGCCAGTATGGCGGGCTCGCTGGCACAGCCGAACGTTGAGAAACTCATGGAGTACTCGCGCGGTCTGTACGATCTGTCGGCGAACATGCAGCGGGAAATCACTTCGGTGATGGAGCAGCAATACAGCGCCATGGCCAAGTCCGCTGGCGGCGTCGTTGGCAAGACCGCTGCGGCGCCGATCGCTGGCGACGTCTTTTCTGGCGCGATGAAGCAGATGATGAGTGCATCGACGACGGCCTTCGAGAACATCTCGCAGATGGCCAAGCAGATGACCGACATCGTCGACACCAACATCAAAGCGGTGTCCAACGCCACCTCGCAGGCCGCATCGGTTCTTTCGCCCAAGAAGTAAGCGCCGCACAAAGGCGCCGCAGGCGCTGAGCAGAACCCCGGCTGTGGTCGGGGTTTTTTTTGGTTTACCGCAGGTCGTCGATGGCGTGCTCTAGGGGCGCCAGCGCCAGCTGATGCCGCGCCGCTCGACCTCCTGGCGGATCCTGCCCATCGCTTCATCGACCAGTGCCGCCTCGCCTTCAACGCCGAGTTCGAGGTGCCGGCGCTGCCCGTCGTCGGCTATCGACGGCAGACTGAACAGTCGTAGCGTCGGAAAATCGCCGACGATTTCCTCCATCAGATCGAGTAGCGCGCTTTCGTAGCAGTTGGCTCCGGTCAACAGGAAGGCTTTTTCGACGCTCGGCTGGCGGTGAAAAAGATCGCCATAGAAGGTGTCGAGCGCCCATTCAACCATCGGGTGCGCCATCTGCGGGAAACCCGGTACGAAGTGATGGTCGCGTACGCGAAAGCCCGGAATACGGTTGAACGGGTTGGGAATGATGTCCACGCCGCGCGGGAAGGTGCCGAGCAGCAGGCGAACGGCGTTGGTCTGGTCGCCGAAACGGCCGCGAATCTCGCGTTCGGCGTCGGCATGCAAGACCAGGTCAACACCCAGCGCGGCGGCCGCCGCTTGCCGCGTCTGGTCGTCCGGCGTATTGCCGATACCGCCAAAACTGAAAACGACGTCGCCAGCGGCCAGGCTGCGCCGCAGGGTCGCGGCGATGCGCGCCGCGTCGTCGCCGAGGTATTCGACCCACGACAGGCGCAGGCCGCGCGCCGCCAGCAACTCGGCGATCTTGGCAAAGTGCTGGTCGCTGCGCTTTCCCGAGAGGAGCTCGTCACCGATGATGATTGCTCCGAAACTCATTTCACTTCCTCCAGCGCCGGCTGTTCGTTGATCACCGCCACCAGCGCTCCTTGCCGCAAGCGTCGCAAGGCCTCGAGGCAGAAGTGCGTAAACGCCAGGGCGGCCAGCGTCGGCGTCAGCAGGCCGAGGATCGGGATATGCGCCAGCAGCGCCAGGACGACACCGAGGAGCAGCAGCGGCAGGCCATGCTGGCGACGCAGCTCGCGCCATTCCTGCTCGGTGGCGTGCACGGTGAGCGCGTCGAAGGCAAAGGTCCGACGCGTCAACCAGGCCATCCACAGGATCGGCAGCAGCAGGCCAAGGCCCGGGATCAACCACAGCGGCAGCGTCAGCAGCCAGCCGATCAGGTACAGGACGACCGCGGCAATGCTGTTCCAGGCGCCCGCTGCGACGCTGTCCTTGCCGAGGCGTGCCAGTTCCGGGTAATCAGCCAGGGCGACGTGGTCGAGCAGCAGCGGCATTACGAAGATCGCCGCCAGCAGCATCGCCGTGACGAAGGCGGCGGCGAGAATCAGCAGCCAGCCGCCGAGTACGGCGCCGAGCTTGGCCAGCCACGCCACTCCCCAGCCGACCAGCCAGGTCAATGGCGGCTGCTCGATGAGGGCGCCGATCAGACTCTCAAGGGCGAACACCGTCAGCGCGATCCAGACCAGCAGGGCGACCACCGCCGGCCCGAAAAACAGCAGCCAGACGCGGCCGCGGCCCAGCGTCCGCAGGCTGCGCCCCATCGCCAGCACGATCTCAGTCATTGTTCCTCTCCTTGCCCAGCGTGGCCATGGCCTTACATGCCTTCCCACATCTTCTGCAGACGTTTGCTCGAAATCGGCGTCGGCGTGCGCAGCTCCTGCGCGAACAGGTGCACGCGCAGTTCTTCGAGTAACCAGCGAAACTGTTCGAGCTGCGCGTCGCCGACTCCCTGTTTGGCCAACACCGTGGCGCGTCGCTGATAGTTTGTCCACAGCGGCAGGTACTCGGCCAGCAAGCGGCTATCGCGCGCCGCGCCCTGGGCGCCGCCCGCTTTCAGTTTGTCGAGCCGCAGCGCGATCGCTTTCAGGTAGCGGGGGAAGTGCTGCAGACGCTCGAAGGGTGTTTCGGTGATGAAGTGCTTGCCGATCAGCCGTGCCAATTGTCCCTCGATATCGTGCACTGTGCTGCCCGAGCTCTTGCACGCCAGCAGTTTCTTGTGCAGCGCCAGCCAATCGTCGAGGATCTGCCCAAGCAGACGGCAAATTTCCTGTGCCAGCAAGCCCACCCGTGGTTTGGCCTCCAGGCAGCGCGCCGCGAAACTGGCGGCGTCGCTTGGCCACGGATCGCTCAGGCAGGCGCGTGCGAACGTCAGTTCGAGCAACTGCCGCCGCAGCTCGTCGAACGTTCCAAGCGCCATGAATTGCATCGCCATCTGGGTCAGCCCCGGTAGATTCTTCTCCAGGTATTTCTGCTGCTCGCGAAAGTGCAGCATGAACAGCCGCAGCAGACCCGCCGAATGCGACTGCAGCGCCTCACCGGGCGAATCGAAGACGCACACCGAGACGCTGTCGCCATCGTCGGCCAGCCCGGGGTAGCCGACCACCGTTTGGCCGTTACCGACATCGACTTCGATGATCTCTGCCAGCTCGCCAAAAGTCCAGTCGGTCAGTCCAGACAATTCGGCCGGCGTCTCGTGCAGCTCGGCGAACTCCTGCTTCGCTTCGCGCCCCCATTCGCTGCGCAGATCGCTGAGCTTGCGGCTGACGCCGAGCTGGCGCCCGTTCTCGTCGATCAGGCGGAAGTTGAAGTGCAGGTGTGCCGGTACAGCGTCGGGACGGAAAGCGTCGGGCGTGATCTCCCAACCGCGTGTATTGAGCCCGCGTGTATGCACGATGAATCCGATCAGCGCCATCACCAGCGGTTTGTCCACCGCCGGCACTTGCGCGACGAAGTCGGCGGCGAACTCCGGGACCGGCACCAGCTTGGCGCGGATCCGCTGCGGCAGCGTTTTCACCAGCTGCTGGACCTTTTCCTTGAGTAGCCCGGGTACCAGCCACTCGCAGCGCGCCGCTGGCAGCTGGTTGAGCTGCGCCAGTGGCAGCGTCAGCGTCACGCCATCGCGAGCGCTGCCGGGTTCGAAGTGATACGCCAGCTGGTAGTCGACGCCGCCCAGTTGCAGCTGATGTGGAAACGCCTCGCTGGTGATGCCTGCGGCCTCATGGCGCATCAGGTCTTCGCGCAGCAAATGCAGGAGGCGCGGCTGTTCGCGTTCGGCATCGCGCAGCCACTTGTCAAAACTGGCGCCGCTGTAGATGCCCTCGGGAATGATCTGGTCGTAGAAGGTGTAGATCAGCTCGTCGTCGACCAGCACGTCGGGCCGGCGCGATTTGTGTTCGAGCGTCTCGATATCGAGCGCCAGCTGTTGATTGTGGGTGAAGAAATCCCAGCGTCGCTGGAACTCGTCGCTGACCTCGCCTTCGACCAGTGCCTGCCGGATAAAGACTTCGCGTGCCGCCGGCGGGTTGAGCGGCCCGAAATTGACTCGCCGGCGCGGGTCGACGACGATGCCATAGAGCGTGATCCGCTCGAAGGCGATTGCCTGCATCGCCTTTTTCTCCCAGTGCGGGTCGAAGTAGCTGCGCTTGAGCAGGTGTGCGCCGACACGTTCCAGCCACTCGGGTTCGACGCGCGCCACGCAGCGCGCGAACAGCCTCGTTGTTTCGCTGATTTCGGCGGCGACGATCCACTTGCCGGCCTTCTTCTGCAGCGTCGACCCCGGATGGATCAGCAGCTTGATGCCGCGCGCGCCGAGGTAATACGCTGAATCTTCCGACTTGCAGCCAATGTTGCCGAGCAGCCCGGCGAGGAGCGCGCGGTGAATCGCGTCGTAAGTCGCCGGCAGCTGGTTCTCGCGCCATTGCTGCTCGGCGGCGAAGGCGTGCAGTTGCCCGTGGATGTCGCGCCACTCACGCATGCGCAGTGCTGACAGGAAGTTGGCGTGGCACGCCTCGACCAGCTTGCGCTGCGACTTGCGGTGCTCGACCTCGGCCTGATACCAGTCCCAGAGCTTCAGCCAAGAGAGGAATTCCGACTTTTCGTCGGCGAACTTGCGGTGCGCGGCGTCGGCGCTGCCCTGTCGCTCCTGCGGACGTTCGCGCGGGTCCTGCACGCTCAGCGCAGCGGCGATGACCAGCACCTCGCGCAGACAGCCTTCGTCGCGGGCGGCGACGATCATCCGCCCGAGGCGTGGATCCAGCGGCAGTTTCGCCAGCTCCTGGCCGATTGCTGTCAGCGCATGCTCGTCGTTAACCGCACCGAGTTCGAGCAGCAACTGGTAGCCGTCGCTGATCGCCTTCGCCGGCGGCGCTTCGAGGAAGGGAAAATCCTCGACGTCGCCGAGGCGCACGGCCTTCATGCGCAGGATGACGCCGGCCAGCGACGAGCGCAGGATCTCGGGTTCCGAATACGCCGGCCGCAAGCTGAAGTCCTGCTCGTCGTAGAGGCGGATGCAGACCCCGGCGGCGACGCGGCCGCAGCGTCCGGCGCGCTGGTTGGCCGACGCTTGCGCGATCTTCTCGATCTGCAGTTGCTCGACCTTGTTGCGGTACGAATAGCGTTTGACGCGCGCCAGCCCGGAATCGACGACGTAGCGGATACCCGGAACGGTCAGCGAGGTCTCGGCGACGTTGGTCGCCAGGACGATGCGGCGACCAACGTGCGGTTTGAAAATCCGCCCCTGCTCCTCGACCGACAGGCGCGCGAACAGTGGCAGGATTTCGGTATGCGGCGGGTGATGCTTGCGCAAGGCCTCGGCGGCCTCGCGGATCTCGCGTTCGCCGGGCAGAAAGACCAGCACGTCGCCCGGGCCGGCCCGATGCAGTTCGTCGCAGGCGTCGACGATCGCCTGATACAGATCACCCTCGTCGTCGCCGGCCTTGTCGTCTTCCTGGCTCTGTAGCGGTCGATAGCGCAACTCGACCGGATGTAGTCGTCCCGAGACCTCGATCACCGGCGCGTCGTCGAAGTGCTGCGAAAAACGTTCGGCGTCGATCGTCGCCGAAGTGATGATCAATTTCAGGTCGCGACGCTTGGGCAGCAGCTGCTTGAGGTAGCCGAGCAGAAAGTCGATATTCAGGCTGCGCTCGTGCGCCTCGTCGATGATCAGCGTGTCGTATTGTTCGAGCCAGGCGTCGCCTTGCGTCTCGGCCAGCAGGATGCCGTCGGTCATCAGCTTGACGAAGGCATCGGGCGAGGTGCGATCGCTGAAGCGGATCTTGTAACCCACCAGGCCGCCGACCTGGCTCTGCAATTCGTGCGCGATACGTGCGGCGGTGGACCGCGCGGCGATCCGCCGCGGTTGCGTGTGGCCGATCAGGCCGGCGCTGCCGCGCCCGATCTCGAGGCAGATCTTCGGGATCTGCGTGGTCTTGCCCGAGCCGGTTTCGCCGCAAACGATCAGCACCTGGTTGGCGGCGATCAGCTCGGCGATCTCGGCGCGTCGGCCATTGACCGGCAGCTCGTCGGCAAAGACCGGTTTTGGCAACCGCGCCCGCCGCGCCGCGACGGCCGCCTGCGAGCGTTCGCGCAAGCTGTCGCGCTCGGCCAGCCGGGCGTCGCGCTTGGCACCGAACAAATGCCGCAGATCGCGCGTCAGCGCGCGCAGACGACGCTGATCGACCGCCAGGCAGTCGGCAAACATGTCGCGCGGCGGGATTGGGTCAGGGGAGGGGGAAGGGGTCGTCTTTGGGGTCATCGGTCAGGAAAAACGGCTTGCCGGCAGTCGCCGGTCAGGCCCGTCGGGTGGTCAAGGCGCTGCACGTCCGCAACATCACCGAGCCGCCGGGTCGCGGTTGCTGGCGCGGCGCCATTCTACACCAGCACGCCGAGCGGCTTCGGCACTCGTCTGCGTTCGCGCGGCGGCAGCGACAGCGCGCCGGCGGCGGGTCTTGGACGCGGCGCCGGCGGCGATCGGATCGACGAAATTGCCAAAAGAATAATCGATTGACGGTTCGTGATAAACAGCGCGATACTCCGCGCGGCACTACGAAAGTGTCTGATTTCCATGTTAAAAGAAGGGGGTGCGCATGTTTGGTATTGTGGGGATTGTCCTCTCGCTGGTGCTGCTGATTGCTCTTGCCTATCGCGGCTGGAACGTGATCATCATCGCGCCGATCTGTGCCCTCGTCGGGCTGCTGTTCGGCGGACTCGACCCGCCGGTCATCGCCACCTATACGCAGGTCTTCATGCCCGCCCTGGGCAACTACCTGATCAAGTTCTTCCCGCTGTTCCTGTTGGGTGCCGTCTTTGGCAAGCTGATGGACGACTCCGGCTGCGCGCGGACCATCGCCCACAAGATCGTCGAGTGGACCGGCAAGGAACGCGCGATCATCGCCATCATCCTCGCCTGCGGCGTCCTCACCTATGGCGGCGTGTCGCTTTTTGTCGTCGCTTTCGCCGTCTTCCCGGTGGCCATTCAGATGTTCCGCGAGGGCAACCTGCCGAAACGACTGATCCCGGCGGCGATTGCCCTCGGCTCGTTCACCTTCACGATGTCGGCGCTGCCGGGTTCGCCAGCGATCCAGAACGCCATTCCGATGCCGTATTTCCATACCGACGCCTTCGCCGCGCCTGGTCTGGGAATTATCGCCGGGTTGCTGATGTTTGGTTGCGGCAGCGCCTGGCTGATGATGCGCGCCCGGCGCGCGCGCAATGCCGGAGAAGGCTACGGTGAAGACGATCGGCTGCCCGTCGCCGACGATCCGGCGCCGACACCGGCGGGGAACATGCCGTCGTTCGCCGTGGCCATCGTCCCGGTGGTGCTGGTCCTGGTCCTCAACTTCGTCTTCAGCAAGTACTTCATTCCGGCCATGGATACCGACTATCTGGCGTTGCCCAAATATGGCAAGACGACGGTATCGGCGGTCGGTGGCATCTGGGCGATCATTATGGCCATGCTGATCGCCTGCGCCGTGCTCATCGGCCTGACCTGGAAGCGTTTCAATAACGTCCGCCAGTCGCTGACCGATGGCGCGCTCGGTTCGATGCTGCCGATCCTCAACGTCGGTTCCGAGGTTGCCTATGGCGCGGTGATCGCCAGTCTGGCGTCGTTCCTGTTCATCAGGGACTGGCTGATGGCACTGACCGACAACCCGGTGATCGGCCTGGCGATCGTCGTCAACGTTCTCGCCGGTATCACCGGATCGGCGTCGGGTGGCATGAGTATCGCCCTGCAGGCGGTCGGTCAGACCTACCTCGAACTGGCGCAGGCGGCGGGTATCAACCCGCAGATCCTGCACCGAGTCGCGGCGCTCGCATCAGGCGGCCTCGACGCGCTGCCGCACAACGGCGCGGTGATCACGCTGCTGGCGATCTGCGGGCTGAACCACAAGCAGTCCTACTTCGACATCTTCATGGTCGCCGTCGCTTTTCCGCTGCTGTCGCTGATTCTGGTGATTGTTCTCGACGGCATGTTTGGTACTTTCTGAGGAGCAGGCCCGTGCGCATCCTTATCGTTTTCCTGGCCACGCTGCTGGCCTGGGCGCCGCGGCTGGGCGCACAAGAGCCGGCGAAGGAGTTGCGGCTGCTGGCCGCGGAGCTGCCGCCTTACACCTTCCAGATCCCGCCGGTCAGCGTGACCGAGACGCCTGGAGTCAAGCAGGGCTTTGTTTATGAGGTGGTGACCGAGATGGCCAAGCGCGTCGGCCACTCGGGTCTGATCGAGTTCATGCCCTGGGAAGCAGCGCAGCGAATTGCCCAGACACGGCCGAACATCGGCATCCTGGCTCTGACCCGCAGCCCCGAGCGAGAAGCCAAGTACAGCTGGCTGGCAAGGATCTACACCGACGATCTGGTCGTCGTTGGCGGCGCCGGCATCGACGTGTCCAGCCTTGACAAGGTCAAGGACCGGCCGATCGGCGTGCTCAGCAACTCTGGTGCCGAAGCGCTGCTCGAAGAGCGCGGATTCAAGCGGATTCGGCCGCTGCACGAGGAGTGGATGAACGCGCGCCTGATGCAGCAGCGCCGGATCGACGCCTGGCTGGCGCCGCGCCTGATGATCATCTACGGTATGCGCGAGGTCGGTGCCAACCTTGAGGCGCTCAACTTCGGTGAGATCGTGCGCAAGAGCGAGATCTACCTCGCCGGTTCGAAAGACCTGCCAGACGCCGAGGTGCAGAAATGGCAGAAGGCGCTTGCGGAGGTCAGGGCCGATGGCACGTATCAGCGCATCGCCGACCAATACAATCGCCTGAAGATCGAGCCGATACCTGATGACATGCGCCGGCGCTTCAGCCAACCGGTGTGGCAGCAGTGACCTCAATTCTCGTCGAGCGCCTATAATCCAGGTGCCGGGCAGCTCTCGGGAAAGATCATGGGTGAGAAGGAAAACGTACTGGTCAAGCTCCAGGACTTGGCCACCTGTCTCGATGAAGGTAGCTTCGACGACAACATGCGCCAGCTGGCAGCCATTTCGGCCAAGGTTCTCAACGCCGAAAACTGTTCGCTGATGCTGTTGGGCGACGACGAGCTGGGCACGCTGTGCCTGCGCGTCTGTGGCAGCTATGGCCCGCTACCGGCTGCCGCCTACAAGGAGTCGGCGCATAGCGGCGAAGGCATTGCCGGGCGCGTGGTCGCCACGGGTGCGTCTTTGCTGGTCGAGGACATCGCCCGCTCCGACTTTGCCGCGTGCGCACGCCGTCCCGATGATCCCCGCACGAGCTTGCTGTCGTCGCCGATCGGCATCAACGGCCGGATCGTCGGCGTGATCAATGTCAGCGGCCACGTCGGCGGGCGCAGCTTCAAAAGCAATGACCTGAATCTGCTCGAGGTCGTCGCGCTGTTTGTCGGCAAAGCGATTCAAGTCGTGCAACTGCAGAATATTCTGAAGTCGCGCTTCGCCCAGTTGGCGCTGATGCAGTTTGCCGAAAAGGATATCGCCAGCGCGCTGGCGAGTGCCGTCGACCACCCCGATCAAGTCGCCAGGATCCTGGCCAAGTCGTTCTACAAGGAAATGACCCGTGCCGGTTTCGGCTCGAGCCAGATCATCAACGCGGCGTCGGAAATCGTCGGGCAGCTGAGTGGTAGCCTGAGTCGCCACAGTAAACGCGCTGAACAGAACTCGTCCGATTAGGCCGTGCGCGAAGAACTGACGGCGCGCCACGCCAGGCGGCCGGCAAGCGCCGACGAGCGTCGTGCCCTTGAGCCGCTGCGGCGCCGGCCCGGCTACCTCGCAGCGAGCGCAACCTTGATCACGGCAGCAACTCGCTGCGGACTTGCGCCAGCCAGCTTTCCACGCGTTGTCCGGTCAATCCCGGCTGGTTGGTCTGGTCAAGAGCCAGCCCGACGAACTGTCCTCCGTCGACGGCCTGTGAGGCGGTGAAATCGTAACCGGTGGTCGGCCAGCGGCCGACGACGCGCGCGCCGCCTGCCAGCAGCGCGTCTTGAATGACGGCGATGGCATTGACGAAGGCACCGGGGTATTTTTTCTGATCGCCGACGCCGTAGATCGCCACCACTTTGCCAGACAGGTCGGCGCCCGCGAGCTGCGCCAGAAAAGCCTGCCAGGTCGGCGGGCACAATCCGAAAGCGGGGCCATGCGGCTGGCCGCTGCCGTGCGTCGGGCTGCCGAGAATCAGCGCGTCGTGAGCGAGGAAGTCGCTTAGCGTCGCGTTCTCGATATTGACCGGGGAAGCGGCTGCGCCACCCAGGCTCTTGGCGATGTACTGCGCGACCAGCTGCGTTCGGCCGGTTTCGCTGCTGAAGAAAATGCCAATTTTTGCCATCGTCGTCACGCCGCCAAAGCCCGCACTTGCGACAGCTCTTCAGGCAGGCAGCCAACGCCTTTACCGCCATCGTTGTTGATCTCGTCGGCGGCGAACAGCAGATCGCCGGTCCGATGGGGAATATTTGTCATGGTGATCTCCTGTCGTTCCATGGCACTTGTCCAGCAAGTAGCATGCCAAGTATCGAGGCTGGCGGTCAGGCGGCTTGCGGCTGTTCGGAAATGTCGTTTTTCCTACGGTGTGTGCTTGATAGCCATACCATTTTTACGGCGAAAGCGGGCAGCGCCGCCCCGTCCTGGTGCAAGAGGCGATCTTTCTTGCACCGGGCGGATCCGTCGCGACGCCTGCTGGACGAGCGCTTGTTGATCGGCAAGGCGCGCTCAGCGATTGACTCCAGGTGCGCCGGAACGAGCGTTTTGCCAGGCGGCGAGGGCGTCGAGCGCCGCCTGCAAAGTCGCCAGCACGACGATGCCCGGCTCCGGTGTCGCGCGCTGAGCGCCGGCACCACCAACCCACAGTTCGACGTCAGCGGGCAGCATCTGTCGTAACTGGCTGACCAGCGCGGCGACCTGTCGTCCCGGAAACGCCGCCGAAAGCGACAGCGCGACGATGTCGGCGCGGTGCGCCTGCGACGCCATCCGGATGTCAACCAGTGGCGTCTGGGTGCCCAGCGAAATGCACGTCGCGCCATCAAGAACGAGCAAGGCTTCGGCCATCAAGACGCCGAGCACGTGTTGTTCATCGGGTGGCGTCGTCAGCACGATGCGCGGACGGCCGCCGCCGGTCGGCAGATCGCCGATCGCCTGGCGCAGCAGCGACTTGATCTGCTCGGTATAGAGGTGTTCCTCGAAGACCGCGAACTTGCCGCTCATCCACGCTTCGCCAATGCCGTCATTGAGCGGCGCGACGACGTCGATGACGAAACGCTGCAAGCCCAGGCGTAGCATCGCTTGCTTGAGCAGCCGGCGCAGCGCCGGCAGGTCATTGGCCTTGACCAGTTCGAGCGTCTGGCTGATCAAGCCCTCGCCGCGTTCGCCGTCGTTTCGCGCTGGCGACGCGCTGGCGCTGCACAGTTCGGCAAACTCTTGCTCGCTGGCGGCGCACAGCCGACCGGGGCGGTGCCCCTGATCGATCAAACGTTTCATCAAGCGTAGTCGTTCGACCTGATCGGCAGGGTATACACGCTCGCCATGCTCGTCGCGAGCCGGCCGCGGGAAGCCGTAACGACGCTCCCAGACGCGCAGCGTATCCTTGCCGAGACCGGTATCGCGCTCGACCGCGCTAATGTTCATGGCGGGGTGACTATTCATGGTGTCTTGGGCAAAGTCCTGAATGGCGCGCGAGATGTGGCGCAATTGAGGCGACAACTTAATCTGGATCTCTCATGATGTCCAGGACAACATCGGCTTTCGTCGACATTCTTGCGAGCCACGTGAGCACCTCTGAAAACGCCAGCGCTCGCGGGCCGGGCGATACGCCGACGGGCGGCGATGCACGAATGGCCAGCCATGATCGCCGCACGTATTCGACGTGGCCGTTCTGACGCTTTGGGCTACACGGGCGGACATGCAGGCACGCGAGGCAAGCGTCATGGCCGCTGCAATCCACCTCGATCCTGCGACCGAAAAAGGCGCTGGCAGCCGGTCGGACTTGACGCCGGTGGCGTGGCGTTTTCCATCGATCGCCGATTTTCGCCGCGGCGGATCTGCCTTGAGTGTGCGCGTCGAGGCACGCCGGTCGACCGCCCGAACAGGCGGCGCGGCCTGCGCTGAGAACCGTTCTGGTCGGCCACGCCGCAAACGCCATCTCGCTCGGGGCCAGCGGCCTGCAGCCGCCGTGCGACGAGCAGAGTGTCCTGGACAAAGCTAAAAAAATTCATTGACAGATGCCTGCCCCGTCAGTATCTTTTGATTTGTCTCTTTATTGTCCAGGACAAATATTGACGCAGCCCTGCCGAATCCGCGCCGACTTGCCGCCCAGGTCGGCTGCAAAAGGCGTGATCTGCCAGCTGTCCTGGACACGTCTTGCCTTCACTCGATACGCCGCTGCTTGTTCCAGCGGCCAGTCGAAGCCAGTTGCCCTTGCCCAGGAGATCGCCATGCCGCTGTCGCTTTTCCCCGCCCTTGCTCTGGCCCTGGGCGCTTTCGGTGCGCTGCCGGCGGCGGCAGCGGCGGCGTGTCCGCCGCTCCTCGATCACGCCTTCGCTTCGCTGCAGGGCCAGAAGAATCAGTCCTTGTGCCAATGGCAGGGCAGGGTACTGCTGGTGGTCAATACCGCCAGCTACTGCGGTTTCACCTCGCAATACGACGGCCTGGAAAAGCTCTACGCCAGACTCAGGGATCGCGGCCTGGTCGTCGTCGGCTTCCCGTCGAACGACTTCGGCGAGCAGGAGCCCGGCAGCAATCAGGAAATCGCCGACTTCTGCCGGCTGACCTACGGCGTGCAGTTCCCAATGTTTGCCAAGGCGACGGTGCTTGGCGTAAATGCCAGTCCCTTCTTCGCGCAACTCGCCAAAGCGAGCGGCAAAGAGCCGCAATGGAACTTCCACAAGTACCTGATCGACCGCAGCGGCAAGCAGGTGCTGAGCTTCGACAGCCGCGTCAAGCCGGATGACCCGGAGCTGCTCGCCAGGATCGAAGAATTCCTCGGCAAGCCGTGATCATCTTTTCGCCTCCGCCATCGCCCAATTATCGCTTCGCTTCCCAGGAGAACCAGCCATGAATGCACCCGAACATTTTTTCCTTCCCGACATGCAGGCCCGCCCCGACCTCCGGCAACTGGCGATCGACAAGGTCGGCGTCAAGGGCCTGCGCTATCCGCTGGCATTGCTCGACGCCGCCGGCAAGGTGCAGCACACCGTTGCCAGTCTGTCGATGTCGGTGGGGTTGCCGCCGACGGTCAAGGGAACGCACATGTCGCGTTTCGTCGAGTTGCTCGAGCAGCCGCGCGCGCCGCTCAACATCAACCGTCTGCTGCGCATGCTCGACGAAATGTTGCGGCGACTGGAAGCCGACAGCGGTGAGATCGAACTCGCTTTTCCCGCCTTCATCGCCAAGAAGGCACCGGTGTCGAGTGCCGCGAGTCTGCTCGACTACGACGTGCGGATGATCGTCGAAAAGCGCACCGGCGAGCGCAGCGAATTGACGCTGGAGATCGTTGCGCCGGTGACCAGCCTGTGCCCGTGTTCCAGGGAGATCAGCGACTACGGCGCACATAACCAGCGTTCGCACATCACCATCCGCGCCTGCCTGCGTTCGGGGATGAGCCCCGAAGAGCTGCTGCGGCTGGCCGAGGAAGAGGCTTCGTGCGAGGTCTTCGGACTGCTCAAGCGGCCGGACGAGAAATGGGTTACCGAGCGCGCCTACGACAACCCGAAGTTCGTCGAAGACCTGGTTCGCGATATCGCGCTGCGCCTGATGAAAGACGAACGAATCGCGCAATGGACCGTGAAATCGGAGAACTTCGAGTCGATTCACAATCATTCGGCGTACGCCGAGATCAGCGGCGAAAACGCCTGAACGGCAAGGAGATCGAGATGCGCGGCGCACAACGGGTCGCCGTAGTCGGCGCCGGGATTTCGGGTCTGGCCAGCGCCTGGCTACTGTCGCAGAAACATCAGGTGACGCTCTTTGAGGCGGCCGACACGCTCGGCGGCCACACCCATACCGTCGATGTGACGCTCGACGGCGTTTGTCACCCGGTGGACACCGGTTTTCTGGTCTACAACACCAGGACCTACCCGCATCTGACGGCGATGTTTGCCCACCTCGGAGTCGTCAGCGTGGACAGCGAAATGTCCTTCGCCGTCAGCCTCGACGAGCCACGGCTGGAATGGGCGGGCAGCAGCCTGGCGACACTTTTCGGACAGAAAAGGAACCTCCTGCGGCCGGACTTCTGGCGGATGCTGTCCGACATCGTGCGCTTCAACCGCGACAGCGTCGCCTGGATCGTCAGTCATCCCGAAGACCAGCTAAGTCTGCGCGAATTTCTCGCCATGGGCGGCTATTCGCGTCCCTTCGCCGACTGGTACCTGCTGCCAATGGCCGCGGCGATCTGGTCGTGCCCGACCCAGACGATGCTCGACTACCCGCTGGCCAGCTTCGTCAGCTTCTGCCGCAATCACGGCCTGCTGCAGGTTTTCGATCGGCCACTGTGGCGAACGGTGCGTGGTGGCGGTCGCGAATACGTCAGAAAACTCGCCGCCGCCCTCGACGACGTTCGCCTGGCGACGCCGGTGCGCGCCCTGCAACGTACTGCGGCGGGCCTGCTGCTGCATACGGATAGCAGCGTCGAGCACTACGACCAGGTCGTCCTTGCCTGCCATAGCGATCAGGCCTTGGCGATCCTTGGCCAGGCGGCGACGTCCGCCGAGAGTCGCCTGCTTGCCGCCATCCGCTACGCGCCAAACCGCGCCGTGCTGCACACCGATGCCGCGCTGCTGCCGCGTTCGCCGGCGCTGTGGTCGGCGTGGAACTATCTGTCGAGCGGCCAGGAAAGTCGCCAGGGCAGTGGCCACGGCGGTGAGCACCGCGAGCTGCGTCCGGTCAGCGTCTCGTATCTGATCAATCGCCTGCAGCCGCTGCCGTTCAAAACGCCCCTGATGGTCTCGTTGAATCCGCAGCGCGAGCCGGTGGCCGAGCGGGTGATCGCCGAATTCGACTACCAGCACCCGATTTTCGACCGCGCGGCGGTCACCGCGCAACGTGGTCTGCCGGCGATTTCCGGTGCGCACGGAGTTTGGTTCTGCGGCGCGTGGAATGGCTACGGTTTCCACGAAGACGGCCTCAAGTCGGCGCTGCAAGTCGCCAACGCCATGGGCTGCCGTGCGCCGTGGCAGGATGCCGACGGCGCTGCCCCGTTGCTGCCTGGAGCCGCGCGCAGCGCGCAACTCGTGGCATGAACACGACCCCGGCCAGGCTCTTTTTCGGGCAGGTCATGCACCACCGCCTGCGGCCGGCGGTCAACCGCTTTGTCTACCCGGTTTACTTCTGCCTGCTGCCGGTCGCGCGCGTTGAACAAGCGGCCAGCGCGTTGTTCTCGGTCAACCGCTGGAATCTCTTCAGCTTCCACTTCGCCGACCACGGCGCGCGCGACGGCTCGCATCCGCTGCCGTGGATCAAGAGTCTGCTGCAGCGCGCCGGGATCAGCGCCGACGGAGAGATCTGGCTGCAGTGCTTTCCGCGCCTGCTCGGCTTTGTCTTCAATCCGATCAGCTTGTGGTTCTGTCACGACCGCGCCGGACAACTGCTCGCCGTTCTCGCCGAGGTGAGCAACACCTTCGGCGAGCGCCACAACTACCTGCTGGCGCACGCCGACGGGCGACCGATTCGCGACGGTGAGACGCTCGAGCAGCGCAAGGTCTTTCATGTTTCGCCGTTCATCGACGTCGCCGGTCATTACCGCTTTCGCTTCCACTGGCGTGCCGGAGCCGACGGTGCCGCGGCCAGGCGCCTGACGCGCATCGATTATGGCGACGCGGCCGGCGACTTGCTGCACACGGCGATTTCCGGCAAGGCCGCAGCGCTCGCCAGCGGACCGCTGTTGAAAGCCTTCTTCCACTTGCCGTTGCTGACCCTTGGCATCGTCCTGCGAATTCACTGGCAGGCACTGAAGCTGTGGTGCAAGCGCGTCCCCTTTTTCAGAAAACCCGAACCTCCACTTGAGGAAACGACCCGATGAATGCCAGCGAAAATACGCTCACTTTCCCGGCGGCGATTGCCGCCAAGCGCATGCCGCGCAGCGCGCGGGCGGTACTCGCCCTGCTCGACAAAATTGCTCACGGGGCGCTCGAAGTGCGCTTGCCCGACGGCGACCGGCTGCGCTTCGGTCAACTGGCGGACGGCGACGTTGGCGCGCTGCTCGAGATTGCCAGCTGGTCCGCTTTCGACCGGGTTATCGAGCGCGGCGACGTCGGCTTCGCCGAGGCCTGGATCGACGGTCACTGGCATAGCCCGGACCTCACCGCGCTGCTGACGCTGTTGGCCAACAACCGCCAGTCGCTGTCGCAGGCTGTCTATGGTCATTGGTGGGGACTGCTGAGTGCGCGCCTGCGGCACCTGCTGAACGCCAACACGCGCGCCGGCGCGCGGCGCAACATCATCGCCCACTACGACCTTGGCAACGATTTCTATCGTCTCTGGCTCGACCCGACGATGAGTTATTCGAGCGCCCTCTACAGCAGCGACGCGCCGCGCTCGATGGCCGCCGCGCAGCTCGCCAAGTATCGGCGAATCATCAAGCAGCTCGACGCCCGTCGCGGCCAGCGGGTGCTGGAAATCGGTTGCGGCTGGGGTGCCTTTGCCGAAACCGCCGCGCGTGAGGCGGGCTTGCACGTCGTCGGCCTGACCTTGTCGCCGGCGCAGCACCAGTTTGCCGGCCAGCGCATGCGCCTGGCCGGCGTCGAGCAGCAGGTGCAGATCGAACTGCGCGACTATCGTGAACTCCTTGGCGAAGGATCCGAACGCGGCGAACGCTTCGACCACATCGTTTCGATCGAGATGTTCGAAGCCGTCGGCGAACGCTGGTGGCCGACGTATTTCGCGACCCTGCAGCGCTTGCTGGCGCCGGGCGGGCGCGCCGTCGTGCAGAGCATTACCATCCGTGACGACTTGTTCGCCCGTTACCGGCGCGGCACCGATTTCATTCAACAGCACGTCTTCCCCGGTGGCATGCTCCCCAGCCCGAGCGTTTTCGGCAAGCGCGCGGCGCGCGCCGGACTCGACGTTCGCGACTCTTTTGCTTTCGGTCGCGATTACGCGCGGACGCTCGCCGAATGGTCCGTCAACTTCGAGCAGCAGTGGCCGGCGATTGCCGCACAAGGTTTCGACGAACGCTTCCGCCGCTTGTGGCGCTTCTATCTCGCCTATTGCCAGGCGGGTTTCAACAGCGGCGCCACCGACGTCATGCAGTTCGAGCTGGCACACGCGCGATGAAGAAACTCCTCGTGCTGTTGCTGCTTGCTGGTAGCACCTTGGTCCATGCCCTACCCGAGGCGCTGCGTGCCAGCGATAGCGGCTGGCGGCAGTGGGGCAGTGGTGAAATGAGCTGGTTTGGCGTGGCGCTCTATCGCGCCACGCTGTGGGTTGCCGCGCCGCCGGGCGCGGCTTTCCCGGCCGACGCGCCAAGCGCGCTGCAGCTCGAGTACCGGCGCGATATCGCACGTGAGCGGCTGGTGCAGAGCAGTGTCGGCGAAATGCGCCGCCTCGGCGCTGACGAGGCGCAGTTGCAGCGCTGGCAGGCCGAGCTGCAGCGCGTTTTACCGAATGTCCAGGAGGGTGAGACGATTGTCGGCGTCCATTACCCCGGGCGAGGCGCCGCGTTCTTCTACGGCGGCGTGCCGATCGGCGAAATAGCCGACGCCGAATTCGCCCGCGCGTTCTTCGCCATCTGGCTCGATTCGCGCAGCCGCAGCCCAGCGCTGCGCGCGGCGTTGCTCAAGCGTCCGGAGCTCTGAGCGTGTCGTCGCCAGATAGCGCCCCGGTAGTCGACCTGCCGCGCTGGCAGCTTCTCGCCTACGGGGCGCTCGGTCTGCCACTGGCAATGGCCGCCTTGCCGGTGTATGTGCATGTGCCGCGCCTGTACGCCGAAGCCGCCGGCATGAGCCTGGGCGTGCTCGGCGCGCTGCTGTTGGGTGCGCGCCTGCTTGACGCCGGCATCGACCCGCTGCTCGGTGCCTGGAGCGACCGGGCGGCGAATCGCCAGCGACTGATCGTGCTGGCGCTGCCGTGTCTGGCGCTCGGCATGTTGGCGCTGCTGCAGCCGCCGGCCAGCGGCGCAGGGTGGTGGTTGCTCGCTTCGCTGCTGCTCACCTACTTCGGCTTTTCGCTGGCCAGCGTCGCCTATCAGGCCTGGGGCGCCGAACTCGGTCGTGACGCCGGCGAGCGGACGCGCCTGACGGCCAGTCGCGAGGGCTTTGGTCTGCTCGGCGTCGTCCTGGCGGCGGCGCTGCCGGGTTTGATCGCCAGCGATCTGGCTGGCGGCCTGGCGGCGCTGGCGCAACTGTTCCCGCTGCTCCTGCTGGCACTGGCTGCGTGCACGCTGTCGTTCTCGCCGCCATCGGCAGCGCGCCTGCCGGCCAGCAGCAGTGTCGTCGGCGACCTGCGCGGAGTAGCCGCCGACGGCCGCTTTCGCCGCTTGCTGGCGGTGTTCGTGGTCAATGGCATCGCCGCCGCCTTACCGGCGACGCTGGTCCTGTTCTACGTCGCCGACGTCCTCAACGCCGAAGCCTGGAGCGGTGCTTTTTTGGCGCTTTACTTCGTCAGCGGTGTCGTCTTCCTGCCGCTGTGGGTGATCGCCGCAAGGCGCTTCGGTCGCGTGCGCACCTGGGTCGCTGCGATGCTGCTGGCAGTCGTTTCCTTCGCCTGGGCCTGGGGTCTGGGCGCTGGCGACGTCTGGCCTTTTGCCGCCGTTTGCCTGCTCTCGGGCGCCGCGCTCGGCGCTGACCTGACCTTGCCGGCGGCGTTGCTCGCCGACCTCTCCGAGCAGCGCGGTGACGCGGCGCCAGCGGGCGGCAGAGTGGCGCACGCTGGCGCCTACTTCGGGTGGTGGAATCTGGTTGCAAAACTCAACCTGGCGCTGGCTGCCGGTCTGTCGCTGCCATTGCTCGATGTCGTTGGCTATCAGCCGGGAGTCGCCGCGACCAGCAGCGGTCTCGCCGCCATTTATTGCCTGCTGCCTTTACTGTTCAAGACGCTGGCGGCGCTGCTCGCCTGGCGCTGGCGCACTACTCTGGAGGGTTGGTCATGAAAAACCTGTGCCTGGCGTGTTTCGCTTGCGGCATTGTCGGTCTCGGTGGCTGTTCGAACCTGCCGGTCGAGCGCTACCGCGCCGAACAGCCGGTGCTCGACCTGGCGCGTTACTTCGACGGAACGATCGACGGCTGGGGAATGTTCCAGGATCGCTCGGGGGCGGTGGTCAAACGCTTTCACGTACTGATCGACGCCCGCTGGGAAAAGCGCGATGGCGTCGATGTCGGCACGCTCGACGAAAAGTTCTCATGGTCGGACGGAACGACTTCGCGGCGGCTGTGGACGATCACCCGGGTTGACGCGGCGCGCTACGTCGGTCGCGCCGATGACGTCGTCGGCGAAGCGCAGGGTGAAGCCGCGGGCAACGTCCTGCGCTGGCGCTACGTGCTGGCCTTGCCGATCGATGGCCGGGTGTGGAACGTCGACTTCGACGACTGGATGTTCCTGATCGACGACAAGGTGATGCTCAACCGCTCGAAGATGCGCAAATTTGGCTTCGATCTCGGCGAAGTGACGCTGAGTTTCAGCAAGCGCTGAGGCGATGAACGCACGCATTGACGACTGGTCAGGCAAGCGCGTCTGGCTGCTTGGCGCCTCGAGTGGCATTGGCGCGGCGCTCGGCACGCTGCTGCTGGCGCGTGGCGCGCGCGTCGCCTTGTCGGCGCGCAAGGCCGCCGGCCTTGCTGCCGTCGCCGGTGATGGCCATGGCGGAAGGGCCTTGCTGCTGCCCTGCGACGCCGCCGACGAAGCGAGTCTGCACGCCGCCTGCGATCGCTTGCTGGCGACGTGGGACGGCATCGACCTGGCGCTGTACCTCGCCGGCGACTACCAGCCGACGCGTGCCTGGCAGCTCGATACGGCACGCGCACGGCAGATGATCGCCGTCAACTTCGGCGGCGCGGTTTCCTTCGCCGCTTGCGTCGTGCCGCAGCTGCTGCAGCAGGGCAGCGGTCAGATCGCTTTCGTCGCCAGCGTCGCCGGTTATCGAGGCCTGCCGAAAGCGCTGATTTACGGTCCGACCAAGGCGGCGCTGATCAATTTCGCCGAAGCGCTGTATCTCGACCTGCAGCCGAAAGGGATAGGCGTCCGGGTGATCAACCCCGGCTTCGTGGCGACGCCGCTGACTTCCCAAAACGACTTCGCCATGCCGGCGCTGCTGACACCCGAACAGGCGGCGCGGGCGACGCTCGCCGGCTTTGCCGGCAGCGCTTTCGAGATCCACTACCCGAAGCGCTTCACATGGCTGCTCAAGCTGCTCGCGCACTTGCCGTACCGCATCTATTTCGCGTTGATTCGCCGCTTCGCCGACCGCTGACGGTCATGATAATTGCCGGCAGGCAAGCGTGGCAGTCGTCACCGTTCCTTCCCGACGCTTATCCCGCGCGCGGGAGAAGGGAAATGCGAGGCACTGCATGGATGCCTGTAGGGGTCAGGGCAGCGAGAACAAGTTCGGGCTTGGTGGCCTAGCGTAGCGCGGCGGTGTTGGCGTCTGGCTTCTGATTGCAAACTGTCCTATTCTCGCAGGCGATGACCCTATCCTTTCCTGCCGAGAAGAAAGGCAAGGGCTGCCAGCGAGGGCCGCGTACCAGCTGGTTTGATGCGGATCAAAGAGGAGCAACGGTATGGGTATTTCAGTCGTCACAGGCGCAAATCGTGGGATCGGTCTCGAACTCGTACGGCAGCTCAACGCACGCGGAGCGATCGTCGTTGCGGTGTGTCGCAAGAGCTCGCCGGAACTCGACGCGCTCGGAGTGCGTGTCGAATGCGAGATCGACGTCACTGAGTCAGCAGCGTGGTCGAAGCTCGCCGAACGCCTCGCGCACGACGACATTGACCTCCTGGTTCAGAACGCCGGCCTGCTCATTGCCGACTCACTCGAAGACGTTGATCTCGACGCGGTGCGCGCGCAGTTCGAACTCAACGCCATCGCGCCGCTCTTTCTCACGCGGGCTCTGGCCTCGCGCCTCCATCCCGGCTCGAAGGTCGCGCTGATCACCAGTCGCATGGGTTCCATCGCCGACAACAGCTCCGGGCGCTACTACGGCTACCGTATGAGCAAGGCGGCGCTCAATGCGGCCGCTGCCTCCCTGGCGCATGACCTCAAATCGCGAGGGGTCGCGGTAGTCATTCTGCATCCGGGCGCGGTGCGCACCGAGATGACCCGCGGTCAGGGCATGATCGAGACGGACGAGTCTGTTGGCGGCATCTTGCAGCGCATCGATGAGCTCAAACTCGAGACCAGCGGAAGATTCCTGCACCAGAATGGCGAAATCCTGCCGTGGTGAGACCACGGCCCGGCCCTCCCGGTGGTGCTGGCAAAGCGTAGCCAGACCTCGGAGACTCAGCCAACTGTATCGCCTTTACCGGTACCAGGCTTGGTCGGAGAGGCTTCGTCCCAGTTGGCTAATCGGGTAGCCGGCGGCATGCCGCGTCCAGCCCCCGCCGAAGCGCCGACCTGGTCCGCCTCTACTGGCCTCTCACAAATCTCGCAAAACCGTCGAGCAACGGTGAGTTTTTTGCACCAAAATCGCGAAGTCACGAGGTTTCGAGAGAAACGGCCCCGAAGACGCCGAAGTCGGCCAGAAATGACATTTGTGGGGGTGGCGAGGTCCACAGGTATAAACGAAAAACCCCGCGGAACATGGCGTTCAGCGGGGTGTTCGTTTTTTGTCACAGAGCTATGCTGCGACGTTCCTGGCGGAGACGAAGGGATTCGAACCCTTGATGCAGGTTTATGCCCGCATGCTCCCTTAGCAGGGGAGTGCCTTCGACCTCTCGGCCACGTCTCCTAGGAGGGCGTGATGATATCGGTTTCGTCACGGCCGGTCAAACTCAACTTCGACTTTTGCGGCTTTTCCAGGCCGAAGGCCTTGTGCAGCACGCGTACGGCGAGTTCGAGGTACTTTTCCTCGATGACGATCGAGATCTTGATCTCGGAAGTCGAGATCATTTGCAGGTTGATGCCTTCAGCGGCCAGGGCGCCGAACATCTTGCTGGCGACGCCTGGATGCGAGCGCATGCCGACGCCGACCGCCGAGACCTTGCAGGTGGTGGTATCGCCACTGAGGTCGCGGGCGCCGATCTTTTCCCTAACTTTTTCAAGGATCGCCATGGCTTTGCTGTAATCGCTGCGATTGACCGTAAATGAGAAGTCGGTGGTGTCGTCGCGGCCGATGTTCTGGATGATCATGTCGACGTCGATGTTGGCGTCGGCGATCGGCCCCAGGATCTGGTAGGCGATGCCCGGACGATCGGGAACGCCGAGCATGGTGAGTTTGGCTTCGTCGCGATTGAAGGCGATCCCGGAGATGACAGGTTGTTCCATGGTGCTCTTTTCCTCAACAGTAATCAGCGTGCCGTCTCCTTCGTCTTCAAAGCTCGAGAGCACACGAAGTTTGACCTTGTACTTGCCGGCGAACTCGACCGAGCGGATCTGCAGTACCTTGGAGCCAAGGCTGGCCATTTCCAGCATCTCCTCGAAGGTGATCGTCTCGAGCTTGCGCGCTTCCGGCACGACGCGCGGGTCGGTGGTGTAGACGCCATCGACGTCGGTGTAGATCTGGCACTCGTCGGCCTTCAGCGCGGCGGCCAGGGCAACGGCCGAAGTGTCGGAGCCGCCGCGACCGAGGGTGGTGATGTTGCCGTCCTCGTCGGCGCCCTGGAAGCCGGCAACGACGACGACGTTGCCTTCAGCCAGCGCCTTGCGGATCCGCGTTTCGTCGATCTTGAGAATGCGCGCCTTGGTGAAGGTGCTATCGGTCAGCACGGTGACCTGCGAGCCGGTGAAACTCTTGGCCTTTATGCCCTCGGCGTGCATGGCCATGGCCAGCAGGGCAATGGTCACCTGTTCGCCCGTTGAGGCGATGACATCGAGTTCGCGTGGGTCGGGCGAGGGTGAGATTTCCTTGGCCAGGCCGATCAGGCGGTTGGTTTCTCCGGCCATTGCCGATGGAACAACGATTACGTCGTGCCCTTGCGTCTGCCAGCGAGCGACACGTTTTGCCACGTTCTTGATACGTTCTGTCGATGCTACAGACGTGCCGCCGAACTTCTGAACTATCAGCGCCATTGCCCATCCAATTTGAGGTTCAAAGAATCAGCATTCTAAAGCATTGCGTGACGCGGCGGCGCGGGCCCGGCAGCTTTATCGAGCCGGTCGGCATTAGTCAAATGTTCTATTCTAATGCTACTTGCAATCCTGACTGTTTCGCTTATAGTGTGCCGTGCTTTACCAAGGTCATATCGTGTCGATATATGGGGCAGGAAGCGGGTCTTCTGCTGGTTCGCGTGGAGTATTTGTGAAAGGATTGTCATGAGCACCGTCAAAGTCGTCGAGAGGGTCGATCCCCGCGAAATTCGTCGCAAGCTTGGCCTGAATCAGCAGCAGTTCTGGTCAAAAATCGGGGTGACACAAAGTGGTGGTTCGCGCTACGAAAGTGGCCGCAACATGCCCAAGCCGGTGCGCGAGCTGCTGCGCCTGGTGCATGTCGAGCAGATCGACATCCAGCGGCTCAAGCGTGAAGACTTCGAGGTTGTCGAGTATCTGAAGGCGGAAGACCCCGAGCAATTCAAGGCCCTCAGGAAAGCTGCCAAGAGCAAGAGCAAGAAAGCCGTCTAAGGCCCGCCGGCAGGCCGGTTTTTCTTGCGCTTGGCGAGGATCTTGCGGGCTGAGCGGTCAGCGCTTGGCTGGTGTGCCCGGCAGATGTCCAGATTTGGCGTCGGCGTCTTCGCCAAAGATTCCCCGAATGCTCCGCTGACTCGTGGCTGACCGCCGCTCAGCGGCAGCGGTCGCCGGCTAGCTTTCGGGGTTCCGGTCAGGGGAGTTCGAGCATCTCCCTGGCGTGCTGTCGGGTGATCGTCGTCATCTCGATACCACCGAGCATGCGTGCGATTTCGTCCACGCGTGCGTCGCCGGCGATAGCCACCACACGGCTACGTACCTGGCCGGCTTCGGAGCTCTTGCTGACCAGCCATTGCCAGTTGGCGCGGGCCGCCACCTGTGGCAAGTGGGTGACGCAAAGGACCTGGCGTTCGGCGCCCAATTCGCGCAGCAAGCGACCGACCACCTCGGCGACGCCGCCACCAATGCCGACGTCGACTTCGTCGAAGATCAGCGTTGGGACGCGTGCCGCCTGACTGGTCACCACCTGGATGGCCAGACTGATCCGCGACAGTTCGCCACCCGAGGCGACCTTGGCCAGCGATCGCGACTCGGTGCCGGCGAGCCCGGCAATGCGGAATTCGATCTGTTCGAGCCCGCATGCATTGCCACCTTCGATCGGCAGCAGCGCCACGTCGAAGCGGCCGCCGCCAAGCGACAGTTGTTGCATCACCAAACTAACCTCGCGGCCAAGTGCTTCGGCGGCCTGCGCGCGGCCGGCCGACAGGCGCCGCGCCAGTTTCTCATACTGCTTGCCGGCAGTCGTTACACGTTCCGCCAGACCGGCGAGGTCCGCGGCGTCGACAATCACCGCCAAACGCTGCTGGCAGCGCGCCAGCAAGGCGGGCAGCTCGTCCGGGCTGCAGCGGAATTTCCGCGAACAGTCGAGAACGGCCTCGAGGCGGTGTTCGAGTTCTGTCAGGCGCCGGGGATCGAGGTCGACGCGGCTGGCGTAGCGACGTAGCGCCGAGATCGCTTCGGCCAGTTCAGCCTGCGCCGATTGCAGCAGCGAAGCGACTTCAGAGAGTTCGGGGTCGTACTCGGCAAGACCTTCCAGGCGGTTGGCTACGGTGGCCACCTGCGCTTCACAAGCGGCATCGCCTTCGGCCAGCAGTTGCAAGGAAAACTGCGCGCCTTCGACGAGGCTCGCGGCGTGTGCCAAGCGCCGGTGGTCGTCATTGAGGGTCAGCCATTCTTCGTTGGAGAAGCCCAGTGCTTCGAGTTCGCTGAGCTGCCAGCTGAGCTGCTCACGTTCTGCGGCCAGCGCCTCGACGCCGTCGGTGGCGGCGTCAAGGCGGGTTTTAGCTTCGCGCCAGTGCCGCCAGGCGGCGACGACGTCGGCCGCCAGTGGATCGAGTCTGGCGTGCGAATCGAGCAGCACTCGTTGCGCTTCGCTGCGCAGCAGCGATTGATGTGCGTGCTGGCCGTGAATGTCTACCAGGCGCTCGGCGACTTCACGCAGTTGCTGGACAGTCACCGGCGAGCCATTCAGATAGGCGCGTGAGCGACCGTTGGCGTCGACCAGTCGCCGCAGCAGCAAGCTGCCTTCACTATCCAGATCATGGTCTACCAACCATTCGGCGGCCGACGAGCCGGCGACCGCAAACTCGGCAGTCACTTCGGCACGCTCGCTGCCGGCGCGCACCAGGCCGGCATCGGCGCGCTCGCCAAGCGCGAAGGCCAGCGCATCGACAAGAATCGACTTGCCGGCGCCGGTTTCGCCGGTCAGGGTGCCAAATCCCTCCTGAAAGTCGAGTTCCAGGCGATCAACCAGAACGAAGTCGCGGATCGTCAAGCGGCGTAGCATGTTGTCGTCTCGGGAATCGCTCAATGTTCCTTGGGCCGCTCGCTCCAATGCAGCTTCTGGCGCAGCATGGCGAAGTAGCTGTAGCCCGGCGGGTGCAGCAGGCAGATCGAGTATTCGGAGCGGCGGATGCGAATGCAATCGCCATTCTTGAGATCGACCGCCAGTTGACCGTCGAAGTGGGCGCGCGAATCGGTCGCGTAGACGATCCGGATTTCGATCTCGCTACGGTCGCTGACGACGATTGGCCGATTGCTCAGCGCGTGCGGACACAGCGGCACCAGCGCGATCGCCGAGATCCGCGGATGCAGGATCGGGCCATTGGCCGACAGGGCGTAGGCGGTCGAGCCGGTCGACGTGGCGACGATCAAGCCGTCGGCGCGCAGGTGGTAGATGAATTCGCCGTCGACGAACAGTTCGAGTTCGATCATCCGACCGATCGCGCCCTTGTCAACGACGACGTCATTCAAGGCCAGGTTGGCTGCGACGCTGCGCTCGTCGCTCACGATCTCGGCATCCAGCAGCATCCGCGTTTCGGGAAGGAATTTGCCGTCGAGCAGGTCGTCCATGCAGGTCAACATGTCGTTGCGCGCGATGTCGGTCATGAAGCCGAGGCGGCCCTGGTTCACGCCGACCAGCGGCACGCGGTAGCGTGCCAGTTGGCGTGCGGCGTTGAGCATGGTGCCGTCGCCGCCGACGACGATCGCCATGTCGGCGTGCGCACCGAGCCAGGAAAAACTGCCGCTGGCCCAGCTGCGCAGGTCGAGCTGGCTGACCAGATTGCGCGCCGTTTCTTCCTCGATCAGCACGGTCATGCCGCGTTCGTGCAAGTATCTGGCCAGCTGGCGTATTGAATCGGCGATTTCCTGACTGTGGTACTTGCCGATCAGTGCAATCGTTTTGGGTAGATTGGCGCAGTCGGCTGACTCTTGAGGAAAGACATTGTCCATGGCACGAATTAGACCACACTTCAGCGGCCTTCCGCGGCGCCCCGCGAGCGGACGATTTTTTGTAGAATCGGGGCCATGCTAGACGAACGCGCGAGAACACTACTCAAGACCTTGATCGAACGCTACGTCGCCGACGGGCAGCCGGTCGGTTCGCGTGCCTTGTCAAAGTTCTCGGGTCTTGATCTGTCGGCGGCGACGGTGCGCAATGTCATGGCCGACCTCGAGGACAGCGGCCTCATCACCAGCCCACATACCTCCGCCGGGCGTGTGCCAACTTCACGCGGTTACCGTTTTTTCGTCGACAGCCTGCTCACCGTCGAGCCGCTCGACAAGGCGAGAGTCGACGCCATCGAGGGCCAGTTGCTGCTGTCGCAACCCCGTAAATTGATCAGCAACGCCTCGCACCTGCTGTCCGGGCTGACCCGTTTTGCGGGCATCGTCCTGACCCCGCGTCGGCGGGTGCCGCAGATTCGCCAGATCGAATTCGTCAGCCTGTCCGAGAAACGAATTCTGCTGATCCTCGTGACGTCCGATGGCGACGTGCAGAATCGCCTGCTGTTTCCCGGCCGCTCGTATTCGCCGTCAGAACTGGTCACCGCGACCAACTACCTCAACCAGCATTTCGTCGGCCGCGATTTCGAGCACATCCGCCGCCGCGTTCAGGATGAGCTCCAGAAGCTGCGCGGTGACCTGCAAGCACTGATGGCGGCCGCTCTGGCCGCTGGCGACGAGGCGATCAAGGGCCCCGAAGACCGTTACGTCATCTCGGGCGAGCGCAACCTGCTCGAAGTCGAGGAGTTCTCGTCGAACATGAAGCGGCTGCGCGAGCTGTTCGACCTCTTCGAGCAGCGGACTTCGCTGATGCAGTTGCTCGACCTCTCGCACCGCGCCGACGGCGTGCAGATCTTCATCGGTGGCGAATCGGGCCTGGCGCCCCTCGATGAATGCAGCGTGGTGACGGCGTCGTACGAGGTGGACGGTCAGGTCGTCGGGTCGGTTGGTGTCATCGGGCCGACGCGCATGGCCTACGATCGCGTCATTCCGATCGTCGACATTACCGCCAAATTGCTGTCTTCGGCGCTGACCTACCAGGCCAACTCCTGATGCCCCGTTTCCTTCCCGAGCCGGCGTACCGCCACGGTTCGCCGCCGCAAACTGCCGTGCTGCTGATCAACCTGGGGACCCCCGAGGCGCCGACGGCAGCGGCGGTACGGCGCTACCTCAAGGAGTTCCTCTCCGACCCGCGGGTAGTCGAGATTCCACGCGCGCTCTGGTGGCTGATTCTGAACGCGATCATTCTCAGCGTCAGACCACGGCGCTCGGCCGAAAAATATGCCGCGATCTGGACCGCCGACGGTTCGCCGCTGAAAGTACATGTCGAGCGCCAGGCCAAGCTGTTGCGCGGTTTTCTCGGTCAGGCCGGGCATCGCGTACTGGTCGACTACGCGATGCGTTATGGTGAGCCGTCGATCGCCGCTACTTTGTCGCGGCTCAAGGCGGCGGGCTGCACGCGAATCCTGTTGTTGCCGCTGTATCCGCAGTACGCGGCGAGCACCACCGCGACGGCGCTTGATGCGGCTTGCGTGTGGCTGCAGAGCGTTCGCAATCAGCCGGAAATCCGTAGCGTCCGAAGCTTTGCCGATCACCCGGGTTACATCGCAGCGCTGGCCGCCAGTGTTCGTCAGCACTGGGCCAGCAGTGGCCGGCCAGGCGACTCGTATCGCCTGATCATGAGTTTTCACGGGCTGCCGCGGTACACGCTGGAAAAGGGCGACCCCTATCACTGCGAGTGCCAGAAGAGCGGTCGCTTGCTCGCCGAGGCGCTGGGTCTGCGCGCCGAACAATACCAGGTCTGTTTCCAGTCGCGTTTCGGCCGCGCCGAGTGGCTGCGGCCCTATACCGCGTCAACGCTCAAGGCGCTGGGCAAGCAAGGACTGCAGCGGGTCGACATAATCTGCCCGGGGTTTCCCGCCGACTGCCTTGAAACACTCGAAGAAATCGCCATCGAAGGCCGCGCCGAGTTCATTGAGGCCGGCGGCAAGGAATATCACTACCTGCCATGTCTCAACGAGCGCGACGACTGGCTGCACGCCCTGGCCGACATTGCCACCAGCCACCTGCAGGGCTGGCCGACGCAGACCGTTCCCGATCAGGCCAGCCTGGAGATCGCCGCCTTGCGCGCCAAGGCGTTGGGCGCATCGTCCTGAGGTGTTCAAAGTAATTCCAGAGGCGGTGTCAGTCCGATCGAAGAAGTCGACAGGCTGCCTTGCACGGCCGTCTGACCCAGTTTGGCGAGCACCTTGTTGGCCTCGCGCAAGCGACCGAGGATCTTGCTCAACAAGACCTTGTTGAAACGCTCCTGCACTTCGTCCGAACTGAGTTCGAGCGCGGCGCTGTTGATTTCCAGGAACTTGGTTGTTTCCAGAGTCACGACGGTGGCGTGGCGCAGCGTGTCGGTCGGGTGCAGGAAGGCCATTTCGCCGACGACCTCGCTCGAACCAAGGCGGCAGATGACTCGTCCGTTGGACGACACTTCGACAAAGCCGTCGATGATGACGCCGAACTTGCGGTGCTTGTCGCCTTCGCGGATCAGCGTCACTTTTTCGGACAGTTCTCGCCAGACGCTGATGCGCAGGACCTCCCACAACTCGATGTCCTCGAATTCGACGAAGAATTCCATCTTGCGCAGCGCTTCGAAGTGAGTCAGATCCTGCTGCGTCTGGTCGTCGTCGAGCATCTGGTAGCGCACCGTCGACAGGTCCTTGGCGAACGCTGCACCGTTGCGGTAGCGGCTGTAGAGGTCCTTTTCGAGCGCTTTCTTGATAATCGGATCGAGGCCGGGCGGCAGGTTGGGGTTCAGCGCACAGACCGACGGTGAGTCCATGTTGACGATTTTGTAGACCAGCGTCGCCGGATTGTTGGCGCGAAACGGCAGGCGCCCGGTCAGCAATTGAAAGAGCAGGACGCCAAGCGAATAGAGGTCGGTCTTGTGATTGAGGGGATAGTTCTTGACCTGCTCGGGCGACATGTAGGCGGGTGAGCCGACGCCCATCACGAAGGTCGAGTCCTTGCCCATGTCTTTTTGCAGGTTGAGACCGAGGCCAAAATCGGAGATTCGCGGATTGTCGTCGGGGCCAAGGAGGATGTTGGCGGGCTTGATGTCGCGATGCACGACGCCCTGGCGGAAGGCGTAGTCGAGCGCCAGGCAACACTTGAAGATGATGCCGATGACGCGATGCATCGGCAGCAGGCGATTGATCGCACAGAATTGGTCGAGGGCGCCGCCATCGACGAACTCCATCACCAGGTACGCTCGATCTTTTTCGACGACCGCGTCGTACACCTTGACGATGTTCGGGTGATCGAGCCGGCGGCCGATGGCGTCCTCGGTCTGGAAGATTTTCCGCAGGCGCCGCGACATCGCCGAATTTTCGCCAAAGAGGATCAGTTTGATGGCCACCTGGCGGCGCATATCCGGATCGTCGGCCAGATAGACGGTCGCCGTCGCGCCCTTGCCAAGGGTGCGAATGATCTGATATTTACCGATCGTCTCCGTCATGCCAGTACCACGCGCTGTCGAGGAACACAGGAAATTGAAATGCTGGCAGCGAAACTGCCGGGCGATTCCGAATTATGCGCGAATTGCGCCGGTGTTTGCGCTGCGCGCACCGACTGAAAGGCTTGAAATCGGCAAACTCGCCCCAAACTCGGTCAGGTTTTCTGGGAGACCAACACGTATGCAAGCAAATGAGCAACCATCCGACGAGGCCAATGTGGCGGCCGAAGTCGCCGACAGCCTTGACGCCAGCGCTGCCGCCACACCCCCGACAGGCAGCACACCGACCCTCGAAGAAGCGCTTCGCCAGGCCGAGCTGAAGGCTGTCGAGCATCACGACGCGTGGCTGCGCGCGAAGGCAGAAACCGAGAATGTACGACGGCGCGCTCAGGAGGATATCGCCAAGGCCTCGAGGTTCGCGATCGATCGTTTTGCCCGCGAGTTGCTGGCCGTCAAGGACAGTCTCGAAATGGCGCTGGCCAGCGAAGCACCGAGCGTCGACAGTCTGCGCTCGGGCACCGAGGTCACCCTCAAGCAACTGGCCGCGGCCTTCGAGAAATCGGCACTCACCGAAGTCAATCCGCTCGGCGAGAAGTTTGACCCGCATCGCCACCAGGCGATCAGCGTCATCGACTCTCCCGATGAGCCGAACACGGTGCTGACGGTGATGCAGAAGGGCTACCTGCTGGCCGATCGCGTCCTGCGTCCGGCGATGGTCGTCGTGAGCAAAGCCAAGACTTGAAATTCTCGTGATAAGCCCCAGTTGGGGCTTGTTACCAGGCATTCCGCCAGCTGGCGAGTGTCGTCAAAAAATTACTGAAATACTGAAAGGATTCTGCAATGGGCAAGATCATCGGCATTGATCTGGGCACGACCAACTCGTGCGTCGCCGTCATGGAAAACGGCAAACCGAAGGTTATCGAGAACTCTGAAGGCGCCCGCACGACGCCGTCGGTCGTTGCCTATCCCGAAGAGGGTGAGATTCTCTGCGGCGCTCCGGCCAAGCGGCAGGCGGTGACCAATCCGAGAAACACGCTGTACGCGGTCAAGCGGCTGATCGGTCGGCGCTTCGAAGAGAAAGAAGTGCAGAAGGATATTGCCCTGATGCCGTTCAAGATCGTCAAGGCCGACAATGGTGACGCCTGGGTCGAGGCACGCGGCAGCAAGGTGGCGCCGCCGCAGGTCTCCGCCGAAGTGCTGCGCAAGATGAAGAAAACCGCCGAGGATTACCTTGGCGAGGAAGTAACCGAAGCGGTGATTACCGTGCCGGCGTACTTCAACGACAGCCAGCGGCAGGCGACCAAGGATGCCGGTCGTATCGCCGGCCTCGAGGTCAAGCGGATCATCAACGAACCGACGGCTGCGGCGCTGGCCTTCGGCATGGACAAGAAGCAGGGCGACAAGAAGATCGCCGTCTACGACCTCGGTGGCGGCACTTTCGACATTTCGATCATCGAAATTGCCCAGGTCGAGGGCGAGCATCAGTTCGAGGTGTTGTCGACCAACGGCGATACCTTCCTCGGCGGCGAGGACTTCGACCAGCGCCTGATCGACTACATCATCGACGAGTTCAAGAAGGAATCGGGGGTCAACCTGAAGGCCGACGTGCTCGCCCTGCAGCGTCTCAAGGACGCTGCCGAAAAAGCCAAAGTCGAACTCTCGTCGGGTCAGCAGACCGAGATCAACCTGCCGTACATCACGGCCGACAGTTCGGGTCCCAAGCACCTGACGCAGAAAATTACGCGCGCCAAGTTCGAGTCACTGGTCGACGAACTGGTCGAGCGGACCATCGAGCCTTGCCGCATCGCGCTCAAGGATGCCGGCTGCAAGATCGGCGATATCGACGACGTGATCCTTGTCGGCGGCCAGTCGCGGATGCCCAAGGTGCAGGAAAAAGTGAAGGCCTTCTTCGGCCGGGAGCCGCGCCGGGACGTCAATCCCGATGAGGCTGTCGCCGTTGGTGCGGCGATCCAGGGTGGCGTGCTGCAGGGCGAGGTCAAGGATGTGCTGCTGCTCGACGTGACGCCCTTGTCGCTCGGGATCGAGACGCTTGGCGGCGTGATGACCAAGCTGATCAAGAAGAATACGACCATCCCGACCAAGGCCAATCAGGTCTTCTCGACGGCCGACGACGGCCAGTCGGCGGTCACCATTCACGTCTTGCAGGGCGAGCGCGAAATGGCCGGCGGCAACAAGAGCCTCGGACAGTTCAACCTCTCGGACATCCCGCCGGCACCGCGCGGCATGCCGCAGATCGAAGTGACCTTCGATATCGACGCCAACGGCATCCTGCACGTATCGGCCAAGGACAAGGCAACGGGCAAGGAAAACAAGATCAAGATCCAGGCTTCGTCGGGCCTCAGCGAGGAGGAAGTGCAGCGCATGGTCCAGGACGCCGAGGCGCACGCCGAAGAAGACCGTCAGGCGCGCGAGCTGGCGGACGCCCGCAATCAGTGCGACGGCATGATTCATACGGTCAAGAAGTCGCTGACCGAGTACGGTGAAAAGCTCGACCACGCCGAGAAGGCCGTCATCGAAGCGGCGGTAAAGGATGCCGAGGAAGCGATCCGCGGCAACGATATCGAGGCCATCAAGGGCAAGACCGAGGCTCTTGGTACGGCCGCCCAGAAGCTTGGCGAGAAGATGTACGCCGAACAGCAGGCACAGGCGGGTGGCGCCGAGCAGGCCGCCGGAGCGGGCGACGCGGCTTCCGCTGGTGCGGCGAAGAAGGACGATAGCGACGTTGTCGACGCCGAGTTCACTGAAGTAAAAGACAAGAAGTAGGCATTTCTGCCTAAGGGGCGAGGCGTATAATCGCGCCTCGCTCCGTCCCACATGGTGTTCGAGAACTGATGGCTAAACGCGACTTTTACGAGATTCTGGGCGTCAATCGTGACGCTTCCGACGAGGAAATCAAGAAGGCTTACCGCAGGCTGGCAATGAAGCATCATCCCGACCGCAATCCGGACAATCCGCGCGCGGAGGAGCACTTCAAGGAGGCCAAGGAAGCCTACGAGATTCTCTCGGACGGTCAGCAGCGGGCGGCTTACGACCAGTACGGGCATGCCGGCGTCGACCCGCAGGCGGGCATGGGCGGCGGCGCTGCGGGCGGCTTCTCGGACGCTTTTGGCGGCATCTTCGACGAGATTTTCGGCGGCACTCGCGGTGCTGGGCGGTCAAATATCTATCGTGGCGCCGATCTGCGCTACAACCTTGAAATCACCCTTGAGCAAGCCGCCTTTGGCACCGAAACAAAAATTCGCATTCCGACCATGGAGGTTTGCGAAGCGTGTCACGGCAACGGTGCCAAGGCCGGTACCCAGCCGAAGACCTGCCCAACGTGTCAGGGCAGTGGTCAGGTCCGGCTGCAGCAGGGTTTCTTCTCGATCCAGCAAACCTGTCCGAAGTGTCACGGCACCGGCCGTTTCATTGCCGATCCTTGCCCGCCGTGTCACGGTGCCGGGCGCGTCAAGCAGCACAAGACGCTGGCCGTCAAAATCCCGGCCGGCGTGGACGAGGGTGATCGGATTCGCCTTTCCGGAGAAGGCGAACACGGCGTCAACGGCGGTCCGACGGGCGATCTGTACGTTCAGATTCACCTCAAGGCGCATCCGGTCTTCAATCGCGAGCAGAACGACCTGCACTGCGAGATGCCGATCAGCTTTACGACTGCGGCTCTCGGTGGCGAAATCGATATTCCGACCCTCGATGGCGCGGCGAAGGTGCGAATTCCCGCCGAGACGCAGTCGGGAAAGGCCTTCCGCTTGCGCGGCAAAGGCATCAAGAGCGTGCGCAGTCATGCGCACGGCGATTTGCTCTGTCACGTGGTTGTCGAAACGCCGGTGCATCTGACCGAGCGCCAGAAGGAATTGTTGCGCGAGCTCGAGGAGTCGAGCCGGGAAAATTCGGGTCACCACAACCCGCGCGCCAAGTCGTGGATGGATCGCGTGCGGAATTTCTTCGCCGCGACCTGATCGGTTTCGCCGGCCAGCCGGTCGGCGCCTCGCCGGGCAGTGCCACTGCTCGGGCGAGCCCTGGAAAGTTCCGCCCCGCAAAGTCCAGCCCGGTAAAGTCCTTCTACGCCTTGCTTTGTAAGCAGCGTGTCAGCTTGTTTCGCCATTCTTGTGCGTTGCCGGGAGTGCTCCATAATGGACCACTCGCGCACCCGGCGCGAGGAGGATGGCATGAAGTTGGCTAGAGCGCTGCTGTGCGCTGCCCTGTTTGGCTACTGCGCCGGTGCTTCTGCGGCCGATCCGGGGCTTACCGACAACAGTATCCTGATCGGCATGACGGCGCCTTTTTCGGGCCCGAACGGCGCTTACGGTCTGGATATGAAGCGCGTCATTCAGGCCTATTTTCGCCAGGTCAACGACGCCGGCGGCGTTCATGGCAGAAGCCTCGAGCTGCGCGCGCTCGACGACGGCTACGAGACCGAGCGCGCCGTGGCCAATACCAGCGAGCTGATAAAAAAAGAAAAAGTATTTGCCTTGCTGGCGTCTTACGGATCGAGTCCGACGACGGCGGCGATGAACGAGGTCTTCGGCGACGCCAGGGTGCCCCTTGTGGGTACCATTTCCGGCGCCGATTCGCTTCGCCAGTCGCCCCGCGAGAATCCAAAAAATCGCTACATGTTCAACGTCCGCGCGAGCTACGCCAACGAGACCGAAGCGATCGTCAATCACCTGGTGTCGCTCGGGATGAACAACATCGCGGTCCTCTACCAGAACGACGGTTTCGGAAAATCCGGGCTGGAAGGCGTCGTGGCGGCGCTGAAGACGCACCAGCACGCGCCGTCGGTGGTCGCCACGGTGGAGCGCAACTCGGTCGATGTCACGCAGGCCGTGCAGCAGATCGCCAGGCTCAACCCGCAGGCGGTGATCATGGTCACCCTTTACAAGCCGACAGCGGCCTTCGTGCGAGCCATGAAGAAGGCCGATCAGATGCCGCAGTTCATGACGCTTTCGCCGGTCGGCGCCGATTTGCTGGTGCAGGAGCTGGCCGAACAGGCGCGTGGCATCGGCATTTCGCAGGTCATGCCGTCACCGTGGAACGACACCAGGCCGCTGGTGCACGCCTACCAGAAGTTGCTCGGTCCGCAGGGAAAGCCGTCCTACTATGGCCTGGAGGCCTACGCGATGGCGAAAGTGCTGGTCGATGCGATCCGCAACGCGGGCCGCGATCTCAGCCGCGAGAAGCTTGTTGGCGCTCTCGAAAGCATGCAGAACCACGATCTGGGTGGTTATCGCGTCAGCTATTCAGCCAACGACCGGCTGGGCTCGCGTTTTGTGGACCTGACGGTCATCGGCGCCGGTGGCCGGATCATGCACTAACAGCCTGCTCAAGCCGACCGGCGGCGGTCGCCGGAGCTGCCATCAGGAGCGTCGCCAGGTCGTTCCGCTGGCGCCATCTTCGAGAATGATGCCGGCTGCCTGCAACTCGCCCCGGATGCGGTCCGCCGCGCCGTAGTCCTTGCGCTGCTTGGCGGTCAGGCGATCGGCGATAAGCGCCTCGATGTGCTCGACCGAAGTTTCGCCGTCGCTGGCGGGCGCCGCCTGCAGGAAGGCCTGCGGGTCGCGCTTGAGCAGGCCCAGCAAACCTGCCAGGCCGCGCAACTGGCTGACCAGCGCCGACGAGTGCTGGCGGTTGATTTCGCCAGCCAGATCAAAAAGCACGGCGCAGGCTTCGGGCGTGTTGAAGTCGTCGTTCATTGCCTGCTTGAAGCGCTGTGCGTGCGGTTCATGCCAATCGACCTCGACCTCGACCTCGACCTTGACAGCGGCGTCGGCCGCCTTCAATGCGGTATAGAGTCGGCTCAGCGCTTGCCGGGCGTCGTCGAGATGGCTGTCGGAATAGTTGAGCGGACTGCGGTAGTGCGCGCGCAAGATGAAGAAGCGCAGCACCTCGGGATCGTACTTCTTGAGAATTTCGCGAATGGTGAAGAAATTGCCGAGCGACTTCGACATTTTCTCGTCGGCGACGCGGACGAAGCCGTTGTGCATCCAGTAGTTCACGAAGTGGCAGCGATGCGCTCCCTCGGATTGCGCGATCTCGTTTTCGTGGTGTGGAAACTGCAGATCCTGCCCGCCACCGTGAATATCGAAGTGCTTGCCGAGCAGCTCCGAGCTCATCGCCGAGCACTCGATATGCCAGCCTGGGCGGCCATTGCCCCAGGGCGACGGCCACGATGGCTCGCCCTCCCTGGCGGTTTTCCAGAGAACGAAGTCCAGCGGATCTTCTTTCGCACCATCGACCTCGACGCGGTCGCCGGCGCGCAGGTCGTCAATCGACTTGCCCGAGAGTTTGCCGTAGTCAGGGAATTTGCGGACAGAGAAATTCACGTCGCCGCCGGCGGCCTGGTAGGCCAGCCCGTTCCTTTCGAGTTGCCCGATCAACTCGAGCATTTGTGGCACGTAGGCCGTCGCGCGGGGCTCGTGATCGGGCTTGTCGACGCCAAGCGCTGCGGCGTCCTCGTCCATGCAGGCGATGAAGCGCGCCGTCAGCTCGCCGATGCTCTGCTGGTTGTCGTGCGCGCGCTTGATGATCTTGTCGTCGATATCGGTGATGTTGCGGACGTAGGTGACGTGCAATCCGCTCGCCCGCAGCCAGCGTTGAACCATGTCGAAGACCACCAGTACGCGGGCGTGACCAAGATGGCAGTAGTCGTAGACGGTCATGCCGCAGACGTACATGCGGACGCTGCCCGGGGTGATCGGCACGAAGGCCTGCTTTTCCCGGGCCAGCGAGTTGTAGATTTTCAGCATTTTCAGGCTCACGAGAGAGCGCCGCGCCGACCAGCGCGAGTGTGGAGTGCTTTGGTTTCGACGCAGTTCTTGTTAGAATCGACCGGCTAAGTCGGCACCCAGCCGCAGCGGCCGGCAGTATACCATAACGGTCTGCTGGCTCTTTCCGCAGTCCGTGTGCAAGGGCGTGTCGACTTTTTCCCCGAGGGGCAGCGGTATGTTCAGGGGCTCTCGGGAAGGGCGACGCGCACCCCAGATGCAGCGCTTGGACGTACAGGCGCGCTTCCTGCCTGGCGTGATTCTTTTCGAGATGGGACGTTTGGCCGACGCGGCACGGGTGTTCAGCCAGCTCGCCGACGATTATCCGGAGCTGTCCGAGCTCCATGCGCTGCCGAAACCGTTCGAGCAGTCTCGCGCGGTTCTCGAGATGGCGATCCGGACTGGTCCGGGGTTGCGTGAACGATGTAACGGTCGTCGCCACACGGAAGAAGGCTCAAAAGACAAGCAAGGTGCTGTTTTATTTGATATAAATAGACTCAATGTGGAAGTCGCGTTGGCGACCCACGAAGCTCTCTTCTCACCGCGGTGGGAAAGGGGCCGGCGATGAGGGAAACGGTCATACCTTTCATCGTCGGGATGTTGCCAATTGCCATGACCATTATGAAGGGACTGCCTGATGTACAAGACGCTTGCCTCGATTGCCGCCGCTTTGTCGTTCTCCTGGGCGGCGCTGGCCGCGCCGACGGTCGAAATGCAGACCAGCGCGGGAACGATCATCATCGAACTCGATTCCGCGAAAGCACCAAAAACGGTACAGAACTTCGTCCAGTACGCCAAAGAGGGTTTTTATGACGGTACCGTTTTCCACCGCGTGATTCCCGGCTTCATGATCCAGGGTGGTGGCTTCACGCCGGCCATGGAACAGAAGTCGGCCAGCCGAACGGTTGAAAACGAGGCCAAAAATGGCCTGAAGAACCAGCGCTGGACGATTGCCATGGCCCGCACCGGCGACCCGCATTCCGCCAGCGCACAGTTTTTCATCAACCACCAGGACAACGCGGCTCTCAATTATCCGGGCTCCGACGGGTGGGGTTACGCTGTTTTTGGTAAAGTGACGCAGGGTACCGAGGTCGTCGACCGGATCGCCAAGGTCCCAACCGGCATGCGCGGGAGGTACGAAAATGTTCCTCTTGAAGCCGTTGTCATCCAGTCGGTCAAAATTCTCCCCGAGAAAAAATAAGGAAACTCATGATCAAGCTGCACACCAATTTCGGCGTCATCGCTATCGAAGTGGACGCCGACAAGGCGCCCCTTTCCGCCAGCAATTTCATCGCTTACGTCGAGGCTGGCCACTACGACAACACTATCTTCCATCGCGTCATCCCGGGCTTCATGATCCAGGGTGGCGGCTTTGCCCCGGGAATGAAACAGAAAGCGTGCAAGGCGCCGATCAAGAACGAGGCCGACAATGGTCTCAAGAACGACGCCTATACGCTGGCCATGGCGCGGACCAGCGATCCGCACTCGGCGACGGCGCAGTTCTTCATCAACGTCACCGATAACGCCTCGCTCAATTACCGTTCGCCGACTTCGCAAGGCTGGGGTTACTGCGTCTTCGGCAAGGTCGTCGAAGGCACCGAGGTGGTCGACAAGATCAAGGGCGTCAAGACCGGTTCATCGGGCGGCCATGGCGATGTGCCGGTCGACGACGTGTTGATCGAGCGCGCCGAAGTCTGCTGAGGCCGTCGCTCGCGTTAGTCTGATAGTCGCGTCCGCTCGCTAGCGCGCTCCGTCTCCTTGATCTATTTCATCTCGGACCTGCACCTGGCGCCGCAAGCGCCGGGCGCCAGCCGCATCTTTCTCGACTTTCTCGGCGGCCGTGCGCGTGCCGCCGAGCAGTTGTTCATCCTCGGCGATCTTTTCGACGCCTGGCCTGGCGACGACTGTCTGGACGATCCGAACGATTCCTTCGCCACGCTGATCGTCGATGCGCTGCACGAACTGGTGCGCGCCGGCGTGTCGCTATCGGTGCTGCACGGCAACCGCGATTTCCTGCTCGGCAGCGCTTTTGCCGCGCGCAGCGGCGCGCGCCTGCGGCCTGACCCCTGCGTGCTGTCGGTGCCGACCTGGCAGTTCGTTCTGTCGCATGGCGATGCGCTGTGCACCGACGACCACGATTACCAGGAATTCCGTTCGCTCGTTCGCCAGCCGCAGTGGCAGTCGGACTTCCTGGCCAAGCCCTTGCGCGAGCGCCAGGCGACGATCGCCGCGCTGCGTCAGCAAAGCGAGTCGGCGAAGCGCGACAAGGCCAGCTTCGTGATGGACGTCAATGCCGCGGCCACCGACGATTTCCTGCGCGCCAACGCTTACGCCACGCTGATCCATGGCCATACGCATCGCCCGGCCCGGCATGAGCACCTGGTTGACGGCATTCATGTCGAGCGCTGGGTCTTGTCGGACTGGCACGAGCAGCGCGGTGAATGCCTGTGCTGGGACGGCGAATCCTTGCGCCGGGAATGCCTGCCTTGAATGCTTTCTTGCCTGGACGGCCGCGGCCGTGAGCACGCCGACAGCGGCTGCCGAGGTCCTGCGGCGGGTTTTCGGCTATCCCTCGTTTCGTGGCCAGCAGGCCGAGATCGTGGACCACATCGTCGGCGGCGGCGACGCGCTGGTCCTGATGCCGACCGGCGGCGGCAAATCGCTGTGCTATCAGATTCCGGCGCTCTTGCGGGCCGGCGTCGGCGTCGTCGTTTCGCCGCTGATCGCGCTCATGCAGGACCAGGTCGACGCCTTGCGGCAGGCCGGCGTCAAGGCCGCTTTCCTCAACTCGTCGCTCGATTACCGGGCGGTGGTCGATACCGAGCGCGCGCTGCTGCGCGGCGAGCTCGACCTGATCTACGTGGCCCCCGAACGGCTGCTCACCGAGCGCTTCATCGGTCTGCTCGAAGAGCTGATCGCGCGCCAGCAGCTGGCGCTGTTCGCCATCGACGAAGCGCACTGTGTCTCGCAGTGGGGGCACGACTTCCGTCCCGAGTATATCCAGCTGTCGCAGTTGCACGAACGCTTCCCCAGCGTACCGCGGATCGCTCTGACGGCCACCGCCGACCAGCTGACGCGACAGGAAATCAGAACGCGCCTCGGCCTCAATGAGGCAAGGGTCTTCGTTGCCAGCTTCGATCGGCCGAATATCCGCTATACGATCGTCGAGCGTGACAACCCGCGCAAACAGCTGCTGGCCTTCCTCGGCGCGCACCGCGGCAACGCCGGGATCGTCTATTGTCTATCGCGCCGCAAGGTCGACGAGACGGCACTGTGGCTGAATGCGCAGGGCGTGACGGCTTTGCCTTACCACGCGGGACTGCCGGCCGCCGACCGCCAGCGCCACCAGCAACGCTTCTTGCGTGAGGAGGGCGTGGTGATGGTCGCGACGATCGCTTTCGGGATGGGAATCGACAAGCCCGACGTGCGTTTCGTCGCCCATCTCGACCTGCCGAAGAGCCTCGAAGCGTATTACCAGGAAACCGGTCGCGCCGGTCGCGACGGCGAGCCCTCGGAAGCGTGGATGACCTACGGGCTCAATGACGTCGTGATCCATCGTCAGATGATCGAAGAATCGTCGGCGCCGCTCGAACAGAAACGCGTCGAACGGCAGAAGCTCGAAAGCATGCTGGCCTATTGCGAATCGGCGAGGTGCCGGCGGGTGATCCTGCTCAACTACTTTGGCGAGCAGGCCGCCGCTTGCGGCAACTGCGACGTCTGCGTTGATCCGCCGGTACTCTGGGATGGTACGGTGGCGGCGCAGAAAGCGCTTTCCGCCGCCTTGCGAACCGGCCAGCGGTTTGGCGCGGTGCACCTGATCGACATCCTGCGTGGCAAGAGCACCGAGAAAGTGCAACAGTTCGGCCACGACCGGCTACCAACCTTCGGTGTTGGCGCCGACCTCGACGAGCGCGGCTGGCGCTCGGTTTTTCGCCAGCTGCTCGCTGGCGGCCTGCTCGACGCCGACGCCAGCGCCTACGGCGCGCTGAAGCTGACCGACGCCGCCCGGCCGGTGCTCAAGGGCGAGACCAGTCTGCAGCTGCGACGCCAGGTCGAACGGCCGCCAGCCAAGGCCAGCAGGAGCAGGGCGGCGGTCGGCAGCGTCGCGCGGGTCGTCGATGCGCCGCCGGACTCACCGCTGGTCGACAGCTTGCGTAGCTGGCGTCTCGAGCAGGCCCGCGAGCAAGGCGTTCCGGCTTACGTCATCCTGCACGACCGTACCTTGCGCGAAATCGCTGCCCTGCTGCCTGCTTCGCCGGAGGCGCTACTCGCCGTTCCGGGGATCGGCGTCGCCAAGGCGCAACGCTATGGTGAGGCCTTGCTGGCGATCGTCGCCAGCGGCCACTGAGCGTTTCAGGAAGTCGCCGGCGGTTCCGGATAGGGGTACAGCGTGTCGAGGGCGACGCTGCGTCCGCCAGCCTGGACGATACGCACGTGTCCGCGCCGCAATTCGCGCGCCTGCCGCAGGCCGCAGGAGTGAGCGATCATCGCCACCTCCTTGTTCATGTTGCGGCAGTACGACGCGACGCGCGCCGCCTTGTCTTCGACGACCAGACCGCGTTGCAGGCGTGCGTCGTGCGTCGTGATGCCGGTCGGGCAGGTGTTGGTGTGGCAGCGCAAGGCCTGGATGCAGCCCAGCGAGAACATGAAACCGCGCGCCGTATTAACGAAGTCGGCACCTGCCGATAGCGCCCAGGCGACTCGCGCCGGGGTCACCAGCTGGCCGGCAGCGATCAGCCTGATCCGTTCCTTCAGGCCGCTGGCCAGCAGCGCGTCGACGACCAGCGGTAGCGCTTCGTCGATCGACATCGCCATGTGGTCGGCCAGCGCCTGTGGCGCCGCGCCGCTGCCACCCTCGCCGCCATCGAGCGTCAGGAAGTCAGGCGCTGCGTGCAGGCCGCGGCGTGTCACCGCCGCCGTCAGCTCGTCGATGAAGCGGCTGCTGCCGATGGCGGTCTTGATTCCCACCGGCTTGCCGGTCAGCGTGCGAATATGCTCGACGCGGTCGAGCAAGGCGTCGATGTCGCCGATGTCCGGGTGACGGTTCGGGCTCAGCGAGTCGCGGCCGACGGCGATACCGCGAATGCGGGCGATTTCGGGAGTCACCTTGTTGCCCGGCAGGACGCCGCCCTTGCCCGGTTTGGCGCCTTGCGACAGCTTTATTTCGAAAGCGCGTACGCTCGCGTGCGCGGCCACCGCGAGCAGCTTTTCATCGGCCAGTTGACCGAGTTCGTCGCGGACGCCGTATTTCGCCGTGCCGATCTGGAAGATGATGTCGCAGCCGCCTTCGAGATGATGCGGCGACAGGCCGCCCTCGCCGGTATCCAGCCAGCAGCCGGCGGCTGCCGCACCGCGCGACAGCGCGCGCACCGCCGGTTGCGAAATGGCACCGAAACTCATGGCGCTGATGTTCACCAGCGAGCGGCCGACGAAAGGCGTCGCACAGTAGCCTTCGCCGATCAACAGTGCGGGTGCGTCCTGCTGCTCTTCCTCGAGGATCGGGAAAGGGGCATTGACGAACAGCACTGCGCCCGGCTGGTGCATCGGGTAGGTCGACCCGAAGCCGACGATGCCGCCCTCGTTCTTGGCCAGGCGGTAAGCCCAACTGCGCGTCGCGCGGTCGAATGGCATTTCCTCGCGGTCGCCGAGAAAGAAGTACTGGCGGAAGTACTCGCCGAGTTTCTCGAAGAAATAGCGCAGGTGGCCGACCAGCGGAAAGTTTCGCAAGACCGCGTGCTTCTCCTGCGTGACGTCCTGCACGTAAAGAAAGAGCAGGGCTCCGGTGAGCGATATGGCCAGTAATACGCCCAGGCCAGCAAGCAGTACGTCAAGCATCGGTACGTCCCTTCAGTGATAAAATCGAGCGCCTAAGTCCTTAGTTTACGGGAATTTTGATGATCAATGCCGCTCTGCTCGATGCCGAAATCGAGCGCAACGTCGCTGCCGCGCTCGCCGAGGATGTCGGCAGCGGTGACCTGACCGCAAAACTCGTTCCTGGCGCGGTACGCAGCCGGGCGACGGTCGTCGCCCGCGAGAACGCCATCGTCTGCGGCTGCGCCTGGTTCACGCGCTGCTTCACGACGCTCGACGCGACGATTGCCATCGACTGGCGGGTGCAGGACGGACAGCGCGTCGGCGCCGAGCAGGTGCTCTGCGAGATCGAGGGGCCAGCGCGGGCGCTGCTGACCGGCGAACGCTGCGCACTCAACTTCCTGCAACTCCTGTCCGGAGTCGCCAGCACGGCGCGGCAGTACGCCGATCTGGTCGTCGGTACGCGAGCGCAGGTGGTCGATACGCGCAAGACGATTCCCGGCCTGCGTCTGGCACAGAAATACGCGGTCGGCTGTGGCGGTGGCGGTAATCACCGACTGGGCTTGTACGACGGTATCCTGATCAAGGAAAACCACATTCACGCGGCCGGCAGTATCGCTGCTGCCCTGCAGGCGGCCAGGCAGATTGCTGAGGAAGCGGCCGGACGTTGTCAGTTCGTTCAGATCGAGGTCGAAACGCTGGCCGAGTTGCAACAAGCGCTCGACGCCGGCGCGAAGATGATTTTGCTTGACAACCTGAGTCTTGAGCAGTTGCGGGCGGCGGTGGCGATCAACGCCGGTCGGGCCGTTCTCGAAGCGTCGGGCAACGTCAATGTTGACACCGTGCGGGGAATTGCCGGGACCGGCGTCGACCGCATCTCGATTGGTGGTTTGACCAAGGACGTGCGCGCACTCGACCTGTCAATGCGTTTCCAGGATTAGGGAAACGCGGGAAAAGTGCGCGCAGCTGCAAGGCTTGCGGCGGCTGTGCGCAACGGCGGTGATGCGCGGGGAATGGCGTTATATAATGCGCTGCGAGCGATGCGAAGCGGGCTGGCACTTGCGGTCTGCGTAGAAAAGAGAAAAGGGGGCTCGGATGCTATTTGCACTGTTTTACGTGTTGGCTATCGTGATTCTGATCATGCATTTCACTGGATTCCTGGCTCGCCACAATATCGAGTGGCTGGTGCTGGTCTTGGCCGCCGCCGTTTTCCCGGCTGTGATCTACCTCTAGGAGGCGGTGGCGGTATTGCATCTTTGGTCCACGAACGCAAATGAGAAGGGCGCCGCTGGCGCCCTTCTGTTATTGCAGCGGCGATCGCTGATCAGCCTAGCTGTCGCTCGATGATCTGTTTGACCGCGTCGACACTGACGTCGATTACCTCGACACGTTGCGGCAGGTCTTCGATACCCTGCAGGCCGGCTGGCCGTTCGGGTTTGCGGCCCAGAGCCTCGACAATCGTTTCTTCGAACTTGGCCGGCAAGGCGGTCTCGAGAACGATCATTGGCATGTCGGCGCTACGCAGTTCACTGCCGACCTTGAGTCCGTCGGCGGTGTGCGTATCGATCATCACGCCGTAGGTCGCGAAGGTCTGGCGGATCGTCTGCAGGCGGTCGGCGTGCGTGCTGTTGCCGGAAACGAAGGCGAATTCCGGCAGGCGGGCGAAGAACGGCGTGGCCGAAAGATCGAAGCTTCGGCCGGCGTCGACCTCGGCCCACAATTTGCGGACCATGGCGGCGTCGCGGCCCAGCAGGTCGAAGACGAATCGTTCGAAATTGGAAGCCTTCGAAATGTCCATCGACGGGCTCGACGTGGCGTGCGTTTCGCCGGTCGCCCGCGGGCGATAAACGCCGCTGCGGAAGAACTCATCAAGCACGTCGTTCTCGTTGGTTGCCAGAACCAGACGACCGATCGGCAGACCCATCATGCGCGCGATGTGGCCGGCGCAGATATTGCCGAAATTGCCTGAAGGGACGGCAAAAGCGACTTGCTGATCCTCGCTGTCGCCGAGACCCTCGGTGGCCGCGAAATAGCCCTTGAAATAGTAGACGACCTGCGCCGCCACGCGCGCCCAGTTGATCGAGTTGACCGCGCCGATCTTGTACCTGGCCTTGAAAGCGTGGTCGTTCGACACCGCCTTGACGATATCCTGGGCGTCGTCAAACATTCCCCGTACGGCGATGTTGTGGATGTTGTCGTCTTGCAGCGAATACATTTGCGCGCGCTGAAAAGCGCTCATCCGCTGGTGTGGCGAGAGCATGAAGACGTGCACGCCGGCTTTTCCGCGCATCGCATATTCGGCTGCCGAGCCGGTGTCTCCCGAGGTCGCACCGAGGATATTGATCTGTTCGCCGCGCTTGGCCAGCACATACTCGAAGAGGTTGCCGAGCAACTGCATGGCCATGTCCTTGAAGGCCAGCGTCGGGCCATTGGACAGCTCGAGGATCGCCAGCCCGCCTTCGCCGCTGGCCGCGTTTGGCCGCTCCAGCCAGCGCAAGGGTGTGATATCGCCGGCCGGCGAATCGCTGCGGCCGTTGCTGTACACCTGTGGCGTGTAAGTTCGTCTGATCAGCGCCTGCAGATCAGCTGGCGGGATATCGGTGATGAATCTGCCGAGCACGGCAAACGCCAGATCGGCATACGACAGTCGCCGCCACTGCGCGAGCTCGCTGGCGGTGACCTGCGGGTACGACTCGGGGAGGTAGAGGCCGCCGTCTGGAGCCAGACCGCCGAGCAGGATTTCAGTGAACGTCGGAGCCGACGAATGCTGTGCATCGGGCGAGGAGCCGCGAGTTGAGACGTAGCGCATGAGGATGGCCGTAAGGGAGGTCCAGGGAGCTGCCGAGAGCGATGCAGTTTACCATGCCCGCCGCGCCGCACCGGCGCCGCGCGGCCTCCTTCGCCACTCTCCGACTCTGCGCCGGCGGCCTTGCTCTGCGGCTGCTGCCGTCGGCGACGAGCTCAGCCGCTGACGACGCAGTTCTTGCCGGCGCGCTTGGCCGCGTAGGTCGCCGCGTCGGCGCGGAGAATCGCGTCCTCGACCGATTCGGCGGATTCATTGACCACTACGCCGGCGCTGAAGGTGACGACGATGTCGCGGTCGGGCAGCGCCCGGGCGGCGAACTGTCGCTGAAAACGCGATATCGCGGCGACCGCTTCGGGCAGCGCCGTTTCCGGCAGCAGCACGACGAACTCTTCGCCACCGAAACGGCACAGGATGTCCGACGGGCGCAGCGCGGCGCGCAAGCCCTTGACCAGATGGACCAGAGCCTCGTCGCCGACCTGGTGGCCGAGGCTGTCGTTCAGACGCTTGAAGTCGTCGAGATCGATCAGGGCAATCGCCAGCTGACTGCCGTTGCGCCGCGAGCGCGCCAATTCGCGTTGGTAAGCGTCGGCAAAGCCGCGGCGGTTGAGGGCGCCGGTCAGGGTGTCGGTAAAGGCCGCCATACGGGCCTCGGCGAGCGCGCTCTCAAGTTCGCCGATGCGTGCTTCGGCGGCCAGCAGTTCGAGTATGGCCGCGCTCGGGCCGGCGTTTTCGGCCCGCCGCAGGTGGCTGTGTTGCGGACGGCCGCTGGCCTTCGGCGATACGACGTGGCCCTGGCCAGACGCTGGCTTGGCCGCGCCAGCGGGACGCCGGTGCAGCCGGCGCGAGAGGTGCCGGGACGATTGCAGCAGAGGTGATTGGTCGTGCTTGAACATCTTGCGGGCTCCGTCGGGGGGGCGCTGTGAGGCGGCCATGTGCCAGGAAACGGATCGCTTTCGCAGATCTTGAGACTTAATTCACAAGTAATCCGTAACTACCCGTTTATAGACGACAAATCAGGACGGTGCACGCTCTTCGCGAGCCCGCAGTAGCGAACGCAGTATGGCGACGGCGAAGGACAGCGTCGCCACCGCAGCCAGCCACAGCGCGTCGGCGATGCCGAGCGCCAGCAGGACGCCGCCGACGACGAACAGTAGCGCGCGCAGAACGCCACCGGCACGCAGCGCGCTGTGCATGCGGTCACGCGCTGGCGTGCGCTTGCCGGGGAGGTACCAGACCGGCAGCAACTGCGTCAGCGCACCGCTGACCAGCGGCAACAGGAAGGCGACGACGAAGGCCGGTACCGCGTCGTCGCCAGCGAGGACGCCGAAGGCGTGCGCGACGCCCAGGCCGATGAGCAGCACGAAGCCGGCCAGTGCCGCGAGCAGCGTCGCTGCCGCAGGATCGAGCAGCAGCCGTTGCCCTCCGTAACGCCGCAACCACGAGAAAGCGGTCTCGAGCGTGATGGCCAGCAGCATGGCGGCGCCGACCAGTGCCGCCGGCGTCCAGAAGGCGGCGCCGATGCCGACCGCCAGGACGCCTCCGGCGGCCAGCGGCAACTGCCTGCGCAGCCTGCCGGCGGCGGCGCTATCGGGAGTCCTCAAGGCCGTCGGCAGCAGCACCTGCAGCGTTCCCAATGCGCTCAGGCCGATGAAGCCGAGGGTGTTCAGATGCAGATGCAGCAGACGCAACTGTGGTCGTAGTGGTGGCCACGCGCTCATCGCCGGTACCAGCAGTAGCGCTGTTGCCAGGAAGAGGATGGCCAGCAGGTACCAGAGCCAGCCGGGATGCGGCGTGCCGAGCGTCGCTTTGGCGCGGCACATCAGCCAGCCGACGAAGCCGAGGGCGAGCAGCGCGGTGCTGGCCGCCGCCGCGGCCAGGGCGTTCGCTGGCGCCTGGCCGATGAAAGCGCGAAAAACCAGTACGCCGGTCAATTGCAGGAGCAGCGGCAGCAGTCGCACGGTTCGCGGCGCCGCGCGGCCGCGAGTCAGGACCGGAACGAAATGAGCGATCGCCGCAAAGATCAAGGGCACGATGCCGACGGCGAAGACCAGATGGGCGAGCGCTGGCGCCGACGTGCCGCCGGCATCGGCAAGGAGCAGCGCCGCGATGAACACGGCGACGGTCGAAAAACCCAGGTAGATCAGCACGCCTGGTCCTGAACAAGGAAGCGGCGCCGGCGGCAGCGCAGCGGCGCGGCGCTCGCTTTCGCCACGGGCGTGATGCCGGGGCGAAAGCGTGATGCCGTGATTGCGTCAGGCTTTTCTGGCGAAATCGATGACGATCGCGCCGGCTTCACGCTGCACGTAGTTGATCGCCAGTGCGTCGCCATAGCGGGCCTGCAGCTGCGCGAGCAAGGGCAGCGGATCGTGGTCGTTGCAGAAGCGCATGGTTTCGCCGGGCAGCAGCGCGTCGAGCGCGCCAAAAATCGCCGCGTGCCGAAAGCGTTTGGCGACGCCGCGTGCGTCGAAGGGGTAGATGGCTTCCATAGTGGGTTGGTCACAAGCATGCATGGCGGTCTCCGCGAGAAAAAGGCTAAGGGTAGGGTTACCGGCGCATTCTCCGACGCTGCCGTGGCGCTGTCTTTGATCTGGGCCGGCAATAGCCGTACGCGGCACGCGGGCGTCAGCTCTGCCCAGGAAGCCGTTGCCGGAACGCCTGTGGACGAGGCGCCACGACCGCTCGTGCCGCGTCGGCTTTCCTCCTCGCCGTCGGCAGTTTCCAGGATAATCGCCCGCATGCGCCGCTACCTTGCAAAATACCTTCCCGACCAGGAGACGATTCGCCGCAACGCGTATTTGCGTCCGTTCCAGTCGTCGCTGTTGCATCCGCGCTTATGGCACCTCAACCGCCATTCAGCCGCCGGTGCGGTTGCCGCCGGACTGTTTTGCGGCTTGATCCCCGGGCCGCTGCAAATGATCGGCGCGGCGCTCGCGGCGCTGATCTGCCGCGTCAATCTGCCACTGGCCTTGCTCGTGACACTGTACACCAACCCGCTGACGATTGTGCCGCTGTACCTGCTCGCTTATCAGCTTGGCCGCCTGTTGAGCGGTGATGGCGCTGGCTTCATCGCGCCGCCGGAGTTCTCGGTGACGGCCTTCGTCGGCTGGACCGAGGCCATGCAGGCGTGGATGCTGCTGGTTGCCAAGCCGTTGGCGCTGGGCCTGCTGGCGCTGGCCTGCGGTCTGGCGGTGTCGGGTTACCTACTGACGCGGGCCGTGTGGCGCCTGTACCTGATCCGTGCCTGGCGACGCCGCCGTCGGCGTCCGCAAGGTCTTGCTTGATTGCCGTCAGCAAACGATACTCGACTCTTGCTGCCGCCGATCGCCTTCCGCGGATCTCCGCTTCGGTGGCGAAAACCAGCAGGGAGACGTGCATGAGCAAGACAGCGAAAGCGAGATTTGATTGGGCCGACCCCTTGCTGCTCGAGGCGCAGCTCAGTGAGGACGAGCGCCTGTTGCGCGATGCGGCGCGCGACTACTGCCAGGGAAGCCTGCTGCCGCGCGTCCAGGATTCGTTTCGGCACGAGCGGACCGACCCGGCGATTTTCCGCGAAATGGGCGAAATGGGCCTGCTCGGTTCGACGATTCCACCCGAGTATGGCGGTGCCGGGCTCAACTACGTCAGTTATGGCCTGGTCGCCCGCGAGGTCGAGCGCGTCGATTCGGGCTATCGCTCGATGATGAGCGTGCAGTCGTCGCTGGTGATGGTGCCGATCTACGTCTTCGGCACCGAGGAGCAGAAGCGCAGGTACCTACCGCAACTGGCGAGCGGCGAGTTGATCGGCTGCTTCGGCCTGACCGAGCCCAATCACGGCTCCGATCCCGGCAGCATGATCAGCCGCGCGCGCCGGGTCGACGGCGGCTATCGACTGTCGGGCAGCAAGATGTGGATCACCAATTCACCGATCGCCGACGTCTTCATCGTCTGGGCCAAGGACGACGCCGGTACGATTCGTGGCTTCATCCTCGACAAGGGAATGAGCGGCCTGTCGGCGCCGGCGATCCACGGCAAGGTCGGCTTGCGCACGTCGATCACCGGCGAGATCGTCATGGACGAGGTGTTCGTTCCCGAGGAGAACGCCTTGCCGGACGTTCGCGGCCTCAAAGGGCCGTTCACCTGCCTCGATTCGGCGCGCTACGGCATCTCCTGGGGCGCGCTCGGCGCTGCCGAGTTCTGTTGGCACACGGCGCGGCAATACACGCTAGACCGCCAGCAGTTCGGTCGTCCGCTGGCAGCCAATCAGCTGATCCAGAAGAAGCTGGCCGACATGCAGAGCGAAATAACGCTGGCGCTGCAAGGCTGTCTGCGCCTCGGACGGATGAAGGACGACGGCAGCGCGACCCCCGAGATGACCTCGATGATGAAGCGCAACTCCTGCGGCAAGTCGCTGGACATTGCCCGCTGCGCACGCGACATGCTGGGTGGCAACGGTATCTCGGACGAGTTCGGCGTCATCCGCCATATGGTCAACCTCGAGGTGGTCAACACCTACGAAGGGACGCACGACGTGCACGCCCTGATCCTCGGCCGGGCGCAGACCGGCATCGCCGCCTTCTGAATCCGCCGACCGAGCTTCCGGCCGACGCGGCGAGCCAGCGCGGCGCATTGTCGCACCTGCGCGTGCTCGACCTGTCGCGCGTCCTCGCCGGACCGTGGGCCAGCCAGTTGCTGGCCGACCTCGGCGCCGAGGTGATCAAGGTCGAGCGCCCTGGCTGCGGCGACGACACGCGTAGCTGGGGGCCGCCGTGGCTGGCCGATGGCGACGGCCAGCCGACGCGCGAGGCGGCGTATTTCTTGTGCACCAACCGTAACAAGTACTCGCTGACGGTCGACATCACGCGTCCCGAGGGACAGGAAATCGTTCGCCAACTGGCGCGCGACGCCGATGTGCTGATCGAAAATTTCAAGCTCGGCGGCCTCGCCGGCTACGGCCTCGACTACCCCAGCCTGCACGCGCTCAATCGGCAACTCGTCTATTGCTCGATCACCGGCTTTGGCCACAGCGGACCGTACGCGCCGCGCGCCGGCTACGACTTCCTGATCCAGGGCATGGGTGGACTGATGAGCCTGAGCGGCACGCCCGACGGCGAGCCCGGCGCCGGGCCGCAGAAGGTCGGCGTCGCCCTGACCGACATCCTCACCGGTCTCTACGCCGGCAACGCCATTCTCGCCGCGCTGGCGCATCGTGACCGTGCGGGTTGGCGCAGCGGCGAAGGCCAGCACATCGACCTGGCGCTGCTCGACGTGCAGGTCGCCTGCCTGGCCAACCAGGCGATGAATTATCTGGTTTCCGGCAGCGCGCCCAGGCGGATGGGCAACGCCCACCCGAACATCGTCCCGTATCAGGATTTTCCGACCGCCGACGGCGACATGATCCTGGCGGTCGGCAACGACGGCCAGTTCGCGCGCTTCTGCGCCGTTGCCGGGCATCCCGAATGGGCCAGCGACGAGCGTTTCGCGAGCAACGCAGCGCGCGTCAAGAACCGCCAGCAGTTGATCCCGCTGCTGCGGCAGAATACCGTTCTCCGGACGACCGCCGAATGGATCGCCGCGCTCGAGCAAGCGGCGGTGCCCTGTGGTCCGATCAACGACCTGGCCGGCGTCTTCGCCGACCCGCAGGTGCTGGCGCGCGGCCTGCGCCTCGCGATGCCGCACGCCAGCGGCGGCTTGGCACCACAGGTCGCCAATCCGATCCAGCTATCGGCGACGCCGGTCGAATACCGCAAGGCGCCGCCGACGCTCGGCGAGGATAGCGACGCCGTATTGCGTAGCCTCGGCTACAGCGACAGCCGGATCGCCGCGCTGCGGCGAGCCGGCGTCGTCTAGTGTTTAATTGCATAGATTAACGATAGTATTCCGCAGCTGCGCGCCCTTGACCTCTCGCTTTCGCCAGGCGAATGGGGCGGCGTTCTGGTTGTAAGCCGCGGTGAAGCTGTGAATGGCGGCAACGAGTTGATCCAGGCTCGAGAAGCTGGCGTTTCTCAGGGTCTTGCGCTGGAAGATGCCGAACCAAATCTCCACTTGGTTTAGCCAACTGGCGCTGGTGGGCGTGAAGTGAAAGGTGACGTTGGGGTGAGCGGCGAGCCACTCGTCGTTTTTCTTGTGCGTGTTGAGGTTGTCCAAGATGACGTGGATCTCACGGTCGACGGGTTCATCAGCGATGGTCTCCTCCATGAAGGCCTGGAAATCAGCGCGCTTCTTGGTTAGGGTAGTCTTGCCTCGAATGACGCCGGTGGCCACTTCGAGGGCGGCGAACAGGTTGACCGTGCCATGGCGTTTGTAGGTGCTTTTCAGTCCCTGAACCACCTTTCCGCTACTGGTTTGGACATAGCCGCGCCGACGCTCCAGAGCCTGGATCGAGGGTTTCTCGTCGACGCTCAGGACCAGCGCGTTTTCAGGTGGGTTAAGGTACAACCCGATGACATCCGCTGCTTTGGCGGCGAACTCTGGGTCCGTGCTCACGCACCAGGAGCGATGCCGCTGCAGCTGGATGCCCTCCCGACGCAACACGCGCCACACGGCATCGTCCGATACTTCCAGCGCCTTCGCCAGCGAACCACCATCCCAACTTGCCATACCTTCCGGCGGTGTCCGTTCGAGTTGCGCCAGAATGCGGTCACGCAGATCCTGCCCGTACTTCGCCGGCTTGCCCGGCCGCGCAGCATCACGCAAGCCCGACAAACCATGCTCGGCAAAGCGCCGACGCCACAGCCCCACCGTGTTCGCACGTACGCCAACTGCGCGGGCAACCTCGTCGTTTCGCAGACCCTCCAAACAACCCAGCACGATTCTCGCTCGCTCGGCCAAGCGAACCTCGCCACTGCGACTCCGTGACATACGCTCCAATTCCTCCTTCACCTCCGCTGTGCAAGACAGCGCCACCGCCACACGTCCCACCACATCTCCTCCACCACGAAGCAATGGAGAAGCATGATAGTTACTACCGGTTAATAATGCAATTAGACACTAGAGTGCGCCGATCAAGCTGGCGCGCAGCGGCGCTGCGCTGGCCGATTGCCGCCGGCGTTCGCCGATCGCCAGCGGCCGCTGCTCAGCGCGCTGGCGGCGGCGCGGCGCGAAAACGTGTGACGTCGACCTCGAGCTTGGCGAGCTTGTCGTAGAGCGTCTTGCGCGGGATGCCGAGCGTCGCCGCGGCGCCGGCGATCTCGCCTTGCGTTTCTTGCAGGGCGTTCTCGATCAGCAGTAGTTCAAAGGCCGCGACGCGTTGTGGCATGCTCAAGCCGCTGTCGGGAGCGTCGGGCGAATGGGCATGCGGCCGCCAGACGCCGAGCACGAAGCGCTCGGCGGCGTGCTGCAGTTCGCGGACATTACCCGGCCAGTCCTGCGCCATCAGCCAGTCAGCGATGGCCACTGGCATGGCCGGCAGCGCACGGCCGTAGCGGTCGGCCGCCTCGAGACAGAAAACCTTGAACAGCGGCTCGATATCCTCGCGCCTTTCGCGTAGCGGTGGCGCCAGCAAGGTGACGACATTCAGGCGGTAATAGAGATCGGCGCGAAAGTGGCCGGCCTCGCTGGCCGCCTTGAGGTCGACCTTGGTCGCCGCGACGACGCGGCAGTCGAGCGGCAGTAGGCGATTCGATCCCAGGCGCTCGACGACACGCTCCTGCAGCACGCGCAGCAACTTGGCCTGCAGGCCGAGCGGCATGCCTTCGATCTCGTCGAGGAACAGTGTACCGCCGCTGGCGTGTTCGATCTTGCCGGCGCGGCTGCGCGTGGCGCCGGTATAGGCGCCGGGCTCGACGCCGAACATCTCGCTCTCGAAGATCGCTTCCGGCAGCGCCGCGCAATTGACGGCGACGAAGTGGCCACTCCGTCGTCGCCCGGCCTGATGCAAACCGCGGGCGACGCGTTCCTTGCCGGTACCGGTTTCGCCGTGGATCAATACGTCGACTTCGGTATCGCCCAGCTCGGCGATCAAGGTGCGCAGCTGGCACATCGCCGGGCTATTACCGAGCAGGCCAGCGACGCCGGAGTTTTGCGCCAGGCGCGCTTTCAAGGCCCGGTTCTCGAGCACCAGGCGGCGCTTTTCGATGGCGCGGCGGACGACGTCGACGAGTCGCTCGGGGGCGAACGGCTTTTCGATGAAATCGTAGGCGCCGGCGCGCATCGCGTCGACGGCCATCGAGACGTCGCCGTGGCCGGTGACCAGAATCACCGGCAGGTCGGCGTCGACGGCGACAACGCGGCGCAGCAGCTCCAGGCCGTCGATTCCCGGTAAACGAACGTCGGTGACCAGGACCACCGCCTGAGCGGCCGTCAGCCGGGCCAGCGCCGGCTCGGCGCGCGCAAAATCGTCCACCGGCAGGTCGGCCAGCGCAAAGGTCTGGCAGCCGGCGGCGCGTACCGCGTCGTCGTCCTCGACGTAAATGACCCGCATCGCTGCTTCCTTCACTCGATTGTCTCGTTTGCGACGGCGGACTCGGCCGCCGGCTGCAAGGTGCTCGCCGGCCAGCGCGCGCGAACCACTGTTCCGCTCCCTTCACCGCCGTCGCCGGCAGCGATTTCGAAGCGCCCGCCCGAACCCTCGACGAGATCGCTGACGATCGGCAGGCCCAGCCCGAGACCCTGGCCAAGCGGCTTCGTTGAAAAGAACGGCTGGCTGATCCGCTCGCGCAATTCGGCGGGGATTCCCGGGCCATTGTCGGCGACTTCCAGCCGCCGCTCGCCGTTGCTGAGCGATGCCCGCAATTCGATGACCGCGTCGGCCCGGCCGGCAAGCGCATCGACGGCGTTGCCGAGAAGATTCGACAAGACCTGCTCGAGTGCCTGCGCTTCGAGCGGAAACTCGATCGGCTCTGCCGACACCCGCAGGCTGATTCCCGCGTCTTCGAGCCGCCTGGCGAACCAGCCGGCGACCGTGGCGATCGTCGGCCGTACCGGCGCACGGCCGGCTGGCGAACGCCGCAGCGAGGTACTCTGGCGCGACGCGAAAACCTTCAGCTGCGCCGTCAGGCGCGCCATGCGCTCGATCAGCTCGATGATCTGGTGCAGATTATCCTGCAGCGGTTCGAAGCGGCGACGTTCGATGAAAGTCAGACTGTTGCCGGCAAAGCCACGCAGCGCCGACAGCGGCTGATTGAGTTCATGCGCCACACCGGCGGCCATCTGGCCGAGCGCCGCCAGTCGGTTGGCTTCGATCAGTGCGCGTTGGGCAACGCGCAACTTCTGCTCGGCGCTGACGCGCTCGTCGATCTCGCGCTGCAGGCGGTCGTTGGTGGCCGCCAGGTCGGCGGTGCGTTCGCTGACCGTTCGCTCGAGTACGCTCTGCGCGCTCAAGCGCTCGCGCAGCCGGCGGGCGCGCTGCCGCCAGTACAGGCTACCAACGACCACGACGCACAAGCCGAGCCCGACGGCCAGCGTCAGCGAACGTGCGGCGGCCGCCGCCGGCGCGGTATCGGCGAGGATCAGCATGCGCCAGTCGATCCACTGCAGCTGCCGCTGCTGAACGACGAATTGGCGTCCGTCGAGCGCCACGCGCTGCTCGTCCAGCCACTGCAGCGGCAGTGGCGCGAGCCTTTCGGTGAAATACTGGCGGGTTTCCTGCAACTGCCGTCGTGACTCGGCCGTCAGGAGCGTCAGGGTGGCGAAGTTCCAGGCCGCGTTGGACGACAGCGCGACGACGCCGTGCTGGTCGACGACCATCAGCGACTCGCCGCTCTCGGCCCAGGTGCTTTCGAGCACGTCGAGTTCGACCTTGACGGCCAGCACGCCGACGACCCGGCCGTCGTCGAGAACCGGGTGGGCAATAAAAAAACCGGGCACGCGCGTCGTCACCCCGACGCCGAAGAACATCCCGCTGCCGCCCGCCAGGGCGACGCGAAAGTACGGTCGGAAGCCGTAGTTCTGACCGACGAAACTGTCGGCGCCACGCCAGTTGCTGGCCGCCAGGGTCTTGCCGGTCGGGTCCATCAGGTACAGCATCGCCGCGTCGCTGCGCTGCCGCATCCGTTCGAGCAGGTCGTTGACCTCGGCGATGCGCGTCGGCTTGCCGGGGTCGGCGAGCAACTTGCGGAGCGCCGGATGCTCGGCGAGCACCGCCGGCAGGCTGGCGAAGCGCTGCAGCTCGGCATTCAGGCTGGCCGACGCCAGCGCCAGGCGCTGGCTGGCGTGCGTCGAGAGTTCGTCGACGCCGGCGTGAAAGCGGTAGTGGTAGGTCGCAAAGAGCAGCGGCAGCGCCAGCGCGAACGCCGCCAGGACCTTGCGAAGCTTGCGCTGGCGCGCTTTGCCTGGCCCCGGCATGGTGTCAATCGCCGTGCTGGCCGGGCGGCGGCGCGTCGCTGCAGGCGCGGACCTCGGTGACGCCGCCATCGGACGGCAGCAGCGTCGCCAGCGACACGCAGGTGCCGCCATCGGCGCACCAGTCATAGTCGGCGGTGTAGGGCGAGCGCGTCAGCCGCAAGACGCTGTGCGTGCTGCGCGGATGCCATTGCCAGACGCCGTTGCGCAGCACCGCGCCGGCCGGCGGTTCCATGCCGGCGCCGTGCCCGCGTACCCGTACCGACTCGAGCAGTAGCTCCTTGCCATGCACGATCCAGTCTTCCTCCCAGCGGATCTTTTCGATCGAATGCGTCCACGCCAGAGTAAAGGCGTTGCTGGCCAGCAGCACGCTGGCCACTGCCGTCGCCAGGCAGAGCGCCATCAGCTGCGCAGCGGCGCCAGGCGGCGCGAACGCCACACGTGCCAGCCGAGGACGGCTGCCGCGAGAGCAAAACCCGCCTCGTCGCTGATCGGCAGTGCAACCACCAGCAGCGACGCGGCGGCGAAGGCCAGCACGCGTTCGACGAGGTTCATCGGCGTATGGAAGTAGCCGACCACTGCCGTTCCCCAGAGGGTCACCGCCAGCAAGGCCTTGAACACCACGTAAGCGGTCGCCATGAGGCCTTTGTCGCCCTGCAGCATCAGTTCCGGCGCATAGACCGCCATGTACGGGACGACGAAGCCGGCGATGGCGATCTGCACGGCGCGGACGCCGATCTTCAGGCCGGACTCCTGGGCGATCGGCGCCGCGGCGAAAGCGGCGAGCGCCACCGGCGGCGTCAGGTCGGCCATGATCCCGAAATAGAAGACGAACATGTGCGAAACGATCAGCGGCACGCCGAGGTCGAGCAGCGCTGGCGCGGCGATCGAACTGGTGATGATGTAGTTGGGAATCGTCGGGATTCCCATGCCGAGAATCAGGCAGGTCAGCATGGTCAGCAGCAGCGACATGAACAGGCTGCTTTCGCCGACCTGGATGATGTAGCCGGCGAAGGTCGTCGCGCCACCGGTCAGCGTCAGCGAGCCGATGATCACCCCGACCAGCGCACACGCCACGCCCACCGGCAAGGCGTGTAGCGCACCGTCGGCGAGCGCCTGCACCGCCAGGCGGAGCGTCGCGCGGCCATCCTGGCGTGGCGCCAGCAGGACCGCCAGCGTGGCGATCACGGCGATCACCGCGATGATGCCCAGCGACACAAACGCCGAACACGCCAGCCCCAGGGCAATCCAGAACAGCATCCGCAGCGCGGTGCCGTTCAAGCCGCGGCTGAACGAGGCGCCGAAGATCAGGACTACCGTCAGCGCCAGCCCGACCATCCCCGAGAACATCGGCGTGAAGCCGGCAAACAGCAGATAGACCAGGCTGATCAGAGGCAGCAGCAGGTACCAGCGCTTGCGCAGTGCCACCCAGGGGTCGGGGCATTGCTCCTTGGGCATCCCGAACAGGCCGGCACGGCCGGCTTCGAGGTGCACCATCCAGACGACCGTGAAGAAGTAGAGCATCGCCGGGATCGCCGCCGCTTTGGCGATGTCGACGTAGGGCACGTTGATCGTCTCGGCCATGATGAAGGCCACGGCGCCCATCACTGGCGGCATGATCTGGCCGCCCATCGAACTGGTGGCCTCGACCGCGCCGGCAAAGTCGGCGCGGTAGCCGAATTTCTTCATCAGCGGGATCGTGAACTGGCCGGTGGTCACGACGTTGGCGACACCGGAGCCGTTGATCGTCCCCATCAGTCCCGACGACACCACCGCAACCTTGGCTGGACCGCCCTTGGTGTGACCGACCGTGCCGAGCGCAAAATCGGTGAACAGCTGAATCATGCCGGCCTGCTCGAGGAAGGCACCGAAAAGAATGAACAGGAAGATGTAGCTCGAAGACACATAGATCGGCGTGCCGTAGATGCCTTCGGCACCGAAGGCGAGCTGGCCGACGATCTGGTCGAATCCATAGCCGCGATGCTGCAGGACGCCCGGAAAATATTCGCCGAACATCGCGTAGCCGAGAAAGCACAGGCAGATCAGCGGTAGCGCAAAGCCCATGATCCGTCGCGCCGCTTCGAAGACCAGGACCAGGGTGACGATGCCGACGAACATGTCGGCGTCGGTCATCTCGCCGGCGCGCTGCACCAGCTCGGCTTCGAAGACCCAGTGATAGCTGGCCAGGACGAAAGCGCCGAAGCCGACGGCCTTGCCGAGCACGCTGGTGCCGGCGTACGCACCGCCACGCCAGGGGTGGATGAGGAAGGTCAGCAACAGCAGGAAGCCGACGTGCACGGCTCGTACGACGGTGCTCGACAGTGGGCTGAACGCCGAGGTCACCAGCTGGAACACGGAAAACACGATCGCGACATAGAAAACGAGGCGCGGGATACCGCCACCACCTTCGGCGGACGACGCGGAAACGGAACTGGTCATGGCGAACTCCGGGACAGGACGTCGGCGGGAAAATCCAGCTGGCAAGCGCATTGCCGGGCGGCCCGAGGGACGCACCGGCAGGACCTACGGAAGGGCGCGCTTACTTGATCAGGCCACGTTCGCGATAATACTTCTCGGCACCCGGGTGCAGCGGAATCGGCAGGCCGCTGGTGGCGTCTTCGAGCTTGATCTGACGCGCGGCCGAGTGCGCGCTGATCAGTCGCGGCAGGTTCTCGTAGAGGCCCTTGGTCATCTGATAGACCTCGTCGGTGGACACCTTGGCGTTGGTCACCAGCAGATTGTTAATCGCTGCGGTGGCTACCGCGGCGCTCTGGCCGTCGTAGGTATTGGCCGGAATCGTCGCCGCGCGGTACGCCGCGTCGCCGACCTTGGCGACGACGTCGGCCGGAATCGGTACGAAGTTAACTTTGACCGCCGCCGAGAGGTCGCGCAAGGCGGCCACACCGAGACCAGCCGACTGCAGGGTGACGTCGATCTGTCGGTTCTTCATCAGTTCAACGGACTCGCCGAACGGCAGGTACTCGACCTTGGCGAAATCGCTGTACGACAGCCCGGCGGCCTTGAGGATCGCGCGCGCGTTGATCTCGGTACCCGAACGCGGCGCGCCGACCGAAATGCGCTTGCCCTTGAGATCCGCCAGCGTCTTGATGTTGGCGTCGGCCAGGGCGACGATCTGGATGTAGTTGGGATAGATCGAGGCGACCGCGCGCAGCTTGTCGAGGGGCTTGCTGAAGCCGGCATCGGCGTCGCCCTTCCAGGCGTCTGACGCCGCATCGGCCAGCGTGAAGCCGATTTCGCCGCGACCCGCCTGCAACAGGTTGAGGTTCTCGGCCGACGCCTTGGTGGACTGCACCTGTACTTTCGAGTCGGGAATGATTTCGCCGTAGATTTGCGACAAGGTCACCCCCAGCGGGTAATAGACGCCGCTGGTACCGCCGGTCAGGACATTGACGAAGGTCGTCGCCGACGCCGCGGCGGTGAGCAATGCAAACAGGGCGCCGAACGCGCACTTGCGAACAAAAGCTTTCATCAGCAGTCTCCATATAAAGTTTTAATTTATCGACCCATTGGCGGTCCCTGAATGTTAAGCAAGCACCGTGCCATCGCCAGCGCCACCAGAAGATACGCCGCCAGGCGTCGGCCTCCTGGCGACTGGCCTGAAACAGCTGGAAACGATTCTGACATCTTTGGCGGAATTGCAGAACCGTTCGCCTCGCCTATTCCGAAATTTCGGAACGGTCGGCCGGCGATCGTCGGCGCTCGGCAGTCGTCGATTGCTGCTGAGCGGCGATCGGCGCCGCTGATGGCACAATGAGCGCTATCTTCGAAAAGGAGTTGCCAGTGATTGTCGGCGCGGTTTCAATACCCCAGGCGCAGCACCAGATGCCGGCTGCGGTCGGCGGCGAGCGATGAGCACGTCAGCGGCGGAGTTCACGGTCCAGGCGTGCATGGCCAGCGACATTGGCTGCCAGCGCGAGAGCAACGAGGACGCGGTCGCCTTCGTTTGCCCGGACGACGCCGATCTGCAGCAGCGGCTGGGCGTCCTGGCGGTCGTCGCCGACGGCATGGGTGGCCACCTGGGTGGCGAAGTGGCGAGTGCGCTGGCGATCGAGACGATTTGCCGCAGCTATTTCGCGACGCCGGCCGATCAGGATCCCTTGCGCGCCATCGAGCTGGCGGTACTGCAGGCGAACCGCGACATCTATCGCGCCGGCCAGGCCGATCCGGCGCTGGCCGGGATGGGGACGACGGCGACCGCATTGGTTCTGCTGCCGACGCGGGCATTCTTTGCGCACGTCGGTGACAGCCGTCTCTACCGTTGCGCGCAGGGGCGTTGCAGCCAGCTGACCGACGACCACACCCTGGTCGAGCAGATGCTCAAGGACGGGCTGATCGGCGCCGAGGAGGCCCGTCGCCACCCGCTGCGCAACATGCTCCTGCGCTCGCTTGGAACGGTCTGTGGCTTGCGCGTCGCCGTCCAGCGCTGCGACGCGCCGGCCATCGGCGACACTTTCGTCCTCTGTTCGGACGGCTTGTACGGATCTGTCGAGCCTGCCGATATCGCCGAAATAGTCGGCTCTCTGGAACCCGAGGCAGCGTGCCAGCGCCTGATCGAGCTCGCCCGCGAGCGTGATGGCAGCGACAATATTTCGGTCGGCGTCATCGTTATCCGGGCCATCGAAGCGGCTGGCCAGGCGCTGCCGGCCCGGCACTCGCGGCCTGCGGCGGTTCAGTAACGCAAGGCGATCGTCAGCCAGACCGGCAGCGTGAACATCGCCACGACGGTGTTGGCCGAGACCAGCCAGGCGACTCCCGGGCCATCGCCAGCCATGCGCACGGCCAGGATGTACGCCGAGGTGGCCGTCGGCAGCGCGCCGAAAACGATCACCGTATCGAAATAGACGCCGCTCAGGCCGAGGCTGGACGCGGCAAAAAGGGCGGTCGCCGGCACCGCCAGCAGTTTCACCGCCAACAGGTAACACGAAGCGCCGTGTGAGCCCGAGCTGCCGCGCAGCTTGAGCGCCGCACCGACGGCCAGCAACCCGAGGGCGACCGCCGCGTCGCTGAGCCGGCCCAGCGACGCGGCGACGGCGGCGGGCAGCGTCAGGCCGCTACTACTGAACAGAAAGCCGGCCAGAGTCGCCAGCAAGAGCGGGTTGCGGGCCATTTCTCGGAGCACGCCGAGATTGCCGTGGCGGGCCAGCATCCACACCGAGGCGATGTTGGCCAGCGGCACCATCGCGCCGATCAGGATGCCCATCGTCGCAATTCCTGCGGCGCCGTGCAGTTTGCCGATGACCGCCAGGCCGATGTATGAATTGAAGCGGAAGGCGCACTGGAAGCGCGACGCGAAGGCCGCTTTGTTCGACCCGAACAGTGGCTTGGCGAGCAGGCCGAGGACGGCGCCGCAGGCGAGCGCCGCCGCGCCGCTGGCGAACAGCGGCGCGGCAGTAACGAAGTCGATGCGGGTGCTGGCCAGGGCCTTGAACAACAGCGCCGGGAAGAGCACGAAGTACACCAGTTTTTCCAGCCCGCTCCAGAAGTGCTCGCCAAAATCGACCAGCCGGTAAAGCGCCCAGCCGAGAACGATCAGCCCGAAGTCGGGTAGCAGGAGCAGGATGCCTTGCACGCTATCGGGCGCCGCTGCGGCGTTTCAGATGACTCGTTGCGCGCGCAGCGTGGCGATCTCGGCACCGCTGAAACCGGCCTCGCCAAGGATCTCGTCGCTGTGCTCGCCAGCGGCCGGTGCGGCGCGCGGCGCCGTGAAAGGCCGGTCGCTGATCTTGAACGGCGGTGCGAACTGCTTGACGCCAGCGACCTCGACGATCATGCCGCGGGCGCGTAACTGCTCGTTCTCCAGACTCTCCTCAAAACGCAGCACCGGCGTCACGCAGCAGTCCACGTGTTCAAAAATGCTCGTCCATTCGGCGAAAGTGCGCGAGCTGAAGATCGCCTCCAGCTCGCGGCGGATGCCTTGTCCCTCGCTGCCGGTGGCGAAAGCGAAGGCGCTGAGGTCGGGGCGCTCGAGCGTCGCGCACAGCGTCTGCCAGAATTTGGGCTCCATCGCGCTGACCGCCAAGTGGCGGCCGTCGCCGGTCGCATAGACGCCGTAGCTGGGCATGCCGCCCGACAGCAGGTCTTCACCGCGCGGCAGCGACTGACCGAGGCCGAGTACCGTCAGCAGCGGGAACAGCGTGTGCGCGAAAACGCCGTCGGTCATCGCCACGTCGACGTAGCGGCCACGGCCGCTGCTGCGCGCCTCGACGACCGCGGCGAGCAGTCCGACGAGCGCGTTCAAGGAGCCCCCGAGGATGTCGCCGATCTGGAAGTTGGGGATTGCCGGCGCACCGCCAGCGACGCCGATCTGGTCGAGCAGGCCGCTGTAGCCGAGGTAGTTGAGGTCGTGACCGGCGCGGTCGCGGTACGGTCCGTCCTGGCCATAGCCGGTGATCGCGCAGTAGACGACGCAGGCATTGGTCGCCTCGACCGCCGCATAGCCGACGCCGAGCTTGTCCACGACGCCCGGGCGAAAACCCTCGACGATGACGTCTGCCGCAGCGGCGAGGCGCATGAAGGCCGCGACGCCGGCCGCCTGCTTGAGGTCCAGTATCAGGCTGCGCTTGTTGCGATTGACCATCTCGAAGTAGCTGACGCCACCGTGGACGGCGCCGGCGCTGCGCGCGTAGTCACCGCCGCCGGGGTCCTCGATCTTGATCACGTCGGCACCCAGGTCGGCGAGGTGCATGGTTGCCAGAGGCCCCGGCAATAGCCGCGTGAGGTCGAGAACGCGAAGGCCGGCGAGAGGAGGTGGGCGCATGAGGACGGGCTTTCAAAGGACGATTGCGGGCGGGCGGCCCACGGCCGCTGCGCTAGCGCGATGAGGCGCAGCGACGGCGCTGGCGAGGGCCACAAAGGCGCATTGTAGCCTTGGCCGGTGCTCGGCGCTGCTGTCGTGCCGGCTGGCCGTCGCTCTTCACTGATCGCGGGACAGCCAGAGCCAGCGGCGTGCGATGCGCATTTTTCCAGCGACGCCGTAACGCGTTATCATGAACTCCGCAGGACTGGACAAGCGCTGCTCGTCAAGACTGGCCGCCGGGTTTTCGGAACAAGCGTCGAGGCCCAGTTGTCGGAACGGGCTATCCCGCCCGGCGCAACGAGTGGCGCCAGTGGCGAATCGATCCGTCGTTGCCGTCCGCTGCGCGGCTCAGGCCGCCCTTATTACCGCGGCGCTGCCATCGTCGTTCATGCCGTGAAAGCTTTGACCATGCTCAACCGCTTGCGAAGCCTCTTTTTCAGAAAACCGCTGATCATCGGCGTCGCTCTGTGCGCGCTGTATGTACTCGGCGGCTTCTTCGCGCTGCCGGCGATTGTCAAGTGGCAGGTCGAGAAACAGGTGCCCGCGCAGCTCGGGCACGCGATCAGCGTCGGCGCCGTGCGCTTCAACCCGCTGTCGTTCAGGTTCGAAGTCGACGACCTCGCGCTCTCGGACCCCGCTGGCCAGCCGCTGCTGGGCTTCAAGCGGCTGCTTATCGATTTCGAACTGCGCAGTATCATCGATCGCGCGTGGACCTTCGCCGAAGTGCGCCTCGAGGCGCCGGTGGTGCACTTTGCGCTCGACAAGGATGGCCGGAACAACTTCGCGTCGCTACTCGAACGCCTGCCGAAAAGTGAACCCGATCAGGACGACGCTGGCTTGCCGCGCTTCATCGTGCGGCGCGTCGCGCTGAGCGATGGCCGCCTCGACTTCTCCGACCAGCTGCTCGACGAGCCGCTGGTGGCGCGCATCGAGCCGCTCTTGGTCGACATCGACGATCTCTCGAGCTTGCCCGAGCACGCCGCCAGCTACCGTCTGTCGGCACGAACCGCCGGCGACGAGACGGTCGAAACGAGCGGCGAACTGGCGCTCAATCCGATCGCCACGAAGGGGCAGCTGACGCTAAGCGGTCTGCAGCTGAGGACCGTGGCCAGGAGTCTGGCGCGTCTTCTGGCGATCGACTCGCCGGCCGGGAAGGTCGATCTTGCCGGCCGCTTCGACCTCGCCGTCGATGCCGGCGGCACGCTCGCCGGTGTCGTGCAGGAACTCGATTTCGACATCGCCGGCTTGTCGCTCAGCGCTGCCGGAGCGGCGTCGCCGCTGCTGGCGCTGGAGACGCTGTCATTGAAGCAGGGACGCGTCGACCTCGCTGCACGCGCAGCAACTCTGCCCACTATCCGCCTGGCGAAGGGCCGGGTCGCCGTCGCTTTCGACGACGACGGCAAGCTCAACTGGGAAAAACTGCTGCGTGCCACCGCGACGGCGCCTGCCGAGCAGGCGCCGGCAACCGTGGCTGCAGAGGCGGCGGCAAAAGCGCCGGTAATGGCGACTACCGAGCGGCAAACGGTTGCACTCGCTGCTGCAAAAACGGCGGCCGGCGCTGCCGACGGCCCAGCGATTGCGGCGATACCCGGAGGGGCGGCGGCCGTGCCAGGAGCGTGGCGAGTGGTCATCGACAGCGCCGAGATCTCGGAGGTCGAGTTCGCCTACGCGGACCCGGCGCAGGCGCTGGCCATCGACGTCGCCGCGCTTGCTTTCGAGGCTGCACCGTCGATTGAGCTGGCGGCGGCCGGGACACGCGTCGAGCTGGGGCTGCCAAAATTGTCGCTTAGCGACACGCGGCTCAAGAGCGGTAAGGACACGCTGGTCGTTCCAGAGGGGGTGATCGCCGCCGAGAAGATCGCCATGCTCATCGCCGCCAGTGGTTTCGAGCTTGGTATCGACAAACCACAAACGAGCTTTGACGCGCTGAAGGCGCTGAGCGGGGCCGGCAGCGTCGATCTGCGCAAGGTCGCGATCGCCGGTGAGAAGGTCACCATGCTCATCGCTGCTACTGGTTTCGACCTCGCCATCGACCAACCACAAACGCGCTTTGACGCGCTCAAGGCGTTGAGCGGGGCCGATGGCGTCAATCTGGCTAAGCTCTCGATCGCCAGCGAGAAGCTGTCGCTGGCGCAGAGCGATGCGGCGATGCGGATCGCCGCGGCTGCCGCGCAGGTTTCGATAGCCGGCCTGGCCGCGCATCAGGGCGCCGATCGCCTTGGCTGGCAGGACGCCGCTCTCAAGGTGCGTGCCGTCGCCGCCACGCTCGGTCGATCGTCGGCCTCGGGCTTGAACCTGCGCTTCGATGATGTGGCGCTGAAGTTGCAGGCGCTCGGCGCCGTTGCTCTCGGCGCGTCGTCGGAAGTCGCGCGCATCGCGACGGCAAAGCTTGGCGCCAGCTCGTTACTGGTCGCGCTGCCCGACGGTCCGCTCGATATCCGCGGCGATGGCCTCAGCGTGGCGCTGTCGGATGCGGTTTTTCACAGCCCTGATGACGCGGCGACTGAAATGCTCCGCGCCGCGCAGGCGAAAATATCGGGCGGCGTGTTGCGCCTGCAGGATCGGGTATTCACCGTCGACGAGGTCGTTCTGGCCGATGGCAAGGTGCGGGCCTGGCTTGACGCCGAGGGCCGCTTCAACGGCATGGTCGTGACTCGTGGCGCGGCGGCCGCGGCGGCTGCCGCCGCGCCCGACGCCGACGCCGACGCCGACGCCGACGCAAAGGCGGCGGCAGCGGCCTGGCGGTTGGCCGTCAAGTCGGTCGCCGTCGACAACTTTGCGCTCGCTTTCGAAGATCACAGTGGCGGCCCGCCGCTGGCGGTCGGTCTGGAGGCGATTCGCGCGCGCATCGCCGGTTTCGAAACGGGCGTCAGCACGCCGATGCACATCGAGCTCGCGGCCAGGGTCGCCAGTGGCGGCGAAATCGACGCCCAGGGCAGCGTTCGCGCCGACAATGGCAGCTCGGACCTGCAGATCAAACTGGCGGCGATCGCGCTGGCGCCGGTGCAGCCCTACCTGTCGGAGTTTGCCGAACTGAATCTGGCCTCGGGGACGCTGTCGATCGCTGGCCGTCTGCGCTACGGCGACCCCGCCGCCGACGCCAAGCTGGTTTACAAAGGCGGTTTCGCGGTCGATAAACTGCGCATCGACGAGATCGAACCCGAGCGGCCGTTCGTCACCTGGGACAGCATGGCGTCCGACGACGTGCTGCTGACCGTCGAGCCGAACCGCCTGGACATCGGCGAGCTACGGCTGGTGGCGCCGGCCGGGCGCTTGATCATTGCCGAGGATCAGTCGGTGAATCTGACCGATGTCCTGAAAAAGCCCAAGGACGGCGCAGCCGCCGCCAGCGCCGGCGAGCCGGCCAGCGAGGACGGCGTTGCCGGCGCCGCCACAGCAGACGACGCGGGCGCGACGGTCGATGATCCGTTCCCGGTCAGCATCGCCCGCATGCGCATTTCCAAGGGCGTTCTCGAGTTTGCCGACCTCAGTCTGCGACCACAGTTCGGCACGCGTATGCATGAACTGCAGGGGGTGATCACCGGTCTCGGGACCGATCCGACGCGCAGCGCCAAAGTGCAGCTCGACGCGCGTGTCGACAAGTACGGTTCGGCGAAGATCCGCGGCCAGATCAGCGTTCTGCGCCCCGCCAAGCTGACCGACATCGAGATGACTTTCCGCAACCTGACGATGAGCTCGCTGTCGCCGTACGGCGTCAAGTTTGCCGGCCGCGCAATCAAGAGCGGACAACTGGCGCTTGATCTGCAGTACAAGGTCAAGGACAGCAAGCTGCGTGGCGAGAACAAGATCGTCCTCAAGCACGTGAAACTTGGCGAGAAGGTCGATAGCCCCGGCGCAGCCGACCTGCCGCTCGACCTGGCGATCGCCATCCTGAGTGATTCGCAGGGCGTCATCGACATCGGCCTGCCGGTCAGCGGCGACCTCAATGACCCCAAATTCGCCTACGGTGCGGTGATCGGCAAGGCCTTCGGCAACCTCATTGGCGGCATCATCACGGCGCCGTTCCGGGCGCTTGGCGCGCTCTTCGGTGCCGGCAGCGATAGCCAGCTCGACAGCATCGACTTCGAACCCGGTCGCGCTGTGCTGGCGCCGCCCGAGCGCGAGAAACTCGCCGCCGTCGCCAAGGCGATGAAGGAACGGACGACGCTGACGCTGCTGGTGCCGCCGGCGTACTCGGCCGAAGCAGATACTCCGGCGCTGAAATCGCTCACCGTGCGCACCGACATCGTCGCTCGCATGGGGCTCGATTTGACGCCCGGCGACGATCCGGGTCCGATCGACGCCGCCAACCCGCGCGCACAGGTGGCCATCGAGGCGCTGTTCAGCGCGCGCTACGCCCCCGAAGTTCTGGCGCTGGTGAAGCAGCGGGCGCTTGCCGCCGCGCCGGCCGGCGGGCCGGCAGCGGCGAAATCACCCACGGGCCCGCCGCCGGCGTTCTATCAGAACCTGCTCGATCGCTTGATCAAGGAGCAGCCGGTTTCCGACGAGGAGCTGGCGCAACTCGCCGGCCAGCGCAGCGCGGCGATCGTCGCCGAAATGACCGGCAGCGATGCGCTGGACGGCAAGCGTGTGCGGCTCGGTAAAGCGCGTCCGGCGAGCGCCGCGGACGACAAGGCAGTGACCTTACAGCTCGAACTTGAGGTCGCCAAGTGAAGCCGCTTAGCGATGGCGATTTGCTCGGTCGCCTGGAAAATATCGTCTGGGGCGGACACGGCGCGAGCTTGTCCTTATGGCAGACGCGCGGCCTGCGGGTCGTGCGCACGCTCTCGCTACTGGTCCGCGACGTGCTGGATGGGCAGCTGACGCTGCGCGCCATGAGTCTGGTCTATACGACGCTGTTGTCGATCGTGCCGCTGCTGGCGCTGAGCTTTTCGGTTCTCAAGGCATTCGGCGTGCATAACCAGATTCAGCCGATGCTGCTGAAGTTCCTGGAGCCGCTCGGCAAGGAAGGTGAGGAAATTGCGTCGAACATCGTCGCTTTCATCCAGAACATGAACGTCGGCGTGCTTGGTGCGCTCGGCCTGGCACTGCTGCTCTACACGGCGATTTCCTTGATGCAGAAAATCGAGGAGTCGCTGAACTACATCTGGCACATTCAACGTCACCGGCCGCTTGCCGATCGTTTCAGCCGCTACCTGAGCGTCCTCATGGTCGGTCCGATACTGGTTTTCGCGGCGCTGGGAATCACCGCCACGGTGATGAATATCGAGGCCGTGCGCGGCCTGCTGGCGATCGAGATGCTCGGCCAGCTGGTGCATACGATCAGCCGATTGACGCCTTATCTGCTGGTGATTGCCGCCTTCACCTTTGTTTACATGTTCATCCCCAATGCGCGCGTGCGTCTGCTGCCGGCGCTGGTCGGCGGCACCGCGGGCGGCGTCGCCTGGCAAACCGCCGGTTGGGGATTTGCGACCTTCGTGGCGACGTCGAACCAGTACGCGGCGATCTATTCGAGCCTGGCGATCCTGATTCTTTTCATGATCTGGCTATACCTGAGCTGGCTGATCCTGCTCTTCGGCGCCAGTGTCGCCTTCTACGCCCAGCATCCGGAATACCTCTACCTCGGCGCCGGCGACCGGCGACTGAGCAACCGCATGCGCGAACGGCTGGCGCTGGCGACCATGGCGCTGGTTGCAGACCGCTTCGTCGCTGGCGAGCGCACGCCCTCGCTGAGCGAATTCGTTCGCCGGCTGCGCATGCCGAGTCACGTTCTGCAGACCGTCTTCGAGCCGTTGGAAAAGCAGAAACTGCTGCTCCAGAGCAGCGACGACCCGCCGCTTTACCTGCCCGGGCGCGACCCGACGCAGATCTCCGTGATGCAGATCCTGGAGGCCGTTCGCAAGGCCGGCGAGGAACGCTTCTTTTCACCCGCCTGGCTGCCGCCGTCGGCGGCTGTCGACGACGTCGTCGAACGCCTGCAGCAGGCCTTGGCCGAGTCGGTCGGCCGCATCAGCCTGCGCGAACTGGCGGCGCGCCCGGCGGCAGACGTGTCGCCCGTTGAGCCGGTGCCGCCAGCGGGCGCCGCCGACGACGGCGAAAGCCTTACAGCAGCTGCTCCAGACGCAGCCGGATGATCTTGCCCTGGACCGCGGTCAGTGCTTCGATGCTGACGATTGCCGCGTCGACGTTTCTCTCGCGCGTCTGGTGGGTGAGCATGATGATGTCGGTCTGCTGCTCGTCATCGCCGGGCTCGCGCTGGATCATCGCGTCGATCGAGATGTCGTGGTCGGCGAGAATGCGCGTGACGTCGGCCAGGACGCCGGTCCGGTCTTCGACGCGCAAGCGCAGGTAGTAGCTGGTGACGACGTCGGACATCGGCAGAATCGCCAGGTCGACCATCGCATCGGGCTGGAAGGCGAGGTGCGGAACGCGGTGTTCGGGGTCGGCGGTGTGCATGCGCGTCACGTCGACCAGATCGGCGATCACCGCCGAGGCGGTCGGTTCGGCGCCGGCGCCCTTGCCGTAGTAAAGCGTCGCGCCGACGGCGTCGCCCTTGACCAGGACGGCGTTCATCGCACCCTCGACGTTGGCGATCAGTCGTTTGCTCGGGATCAGCGTCGGATGGACGCGCAGTTCGACACCTTCGGCGGTTCTCTTGGTGATCCCCAGCAGCTTGATCCGGTAGCCGAGTTGCTCGGCGTAGCGGATGTCGGCGGCGTCGAGCGTGCTGATTCCTTCGATGTGCGCGTGCTCGAAGCTCATCGAGTTGCCGAAGGCGATCGCCGACATGATGCTCAGCTTGTGCGCGGCGTCCACTCCCTCGACGTCGAAAGTCGGGTCGGCCTCGGCGTAGCCCAAACGCTGGGCATCCTTGAGGACGGCTTCGAAAGGCAGGCCCTTGTCGCGCATTTCCGAGAGGATGAAGTTGGTCGTGCCGTTGATGATGCCGGCGATCCATTCGATGCGGTTGGCGGTCAAGCCTTCGCGTAGCGCCTTGATGATCGGGATACCGCCGGCGACGGCCGCCTCGAAAGCAACCATCACGCCTTTTGCCTGGGCGGCGGCAAAGATTTCGTTGCCGTGTTTGGCGAGCAAGGCCTTGTTGGCCGTGACGACGTGCTTGCCGTTGGCGATCGCCTGCAGCACCAGCTGCTTGGCGACGTCCTCACCGCCGATCAATTCGACGACGATGTCGACTTCCGGGTCAGCGACCACGGCGAAGGCGTCGTCGCTGACCCGGCAGCCGCCGTCGGTCAGCTGTCGCGTCCGTTCAAGGTTGCGGTCGGCAACGACGCTGACCCGAATGGGACGGCCGGCACGGCGCGCGATTTCTTCGGCATTGCGCTTGAGTACCGAGTACGTACCGCCACCGACGGTGCCGATGCCAAGAAGTCCAACGTTGATAGGTTTCATAGAGCGGCCAGAAGTAGAGGTTGAGGATTGAGGATCAAGAGACGAGCAGCCGGTCTGCTGGCTGCGCTGAGTCGTGGCCGGCGCCGGCACCGGCCGCGCGCTGGCGATAGGCTTCCAGGAAACGCGCGATACGCGCGATGGCGTCGCGCAGATCGTCTTCGTGCGGCAGGAAGACCAGGCGGAAGTGATCGGCATGCGGCCAGTTGAAGCCGCTGCCCTGGACCAGCAGCACGCGTTCTTCCTGCAGCAGTTCGGCGATGAATTTCTGGTCGTCCCTGATCGGATAGAGCTTTGGGTCGAGGCGGGGGAACATGTACAGCGCTGCTTTCGGCTTGACGCAGCTGACGCCGGGTATGGCGGTGATCAGCTCGTGCGCGAGATCGCGCTGGCGGCACATGCGGCCAGTCGGCGCGACCAGATCGTCGATACTCTGATAGCCGCCGAGCGCGGTCTGGATGGCGTGCTGTCCAGGGACGTTCGAACACAGGCGCATCGAGGCCAGCATGTCGAGGCCTTCGATGTAGTCGCGCGCTGCCCGCAGGTCGCCGGAAACGACCATCCAGCCGGCGCGATAGCCGCAGGAGCGGTAGTTCTTCGACAGGCCGTTGAAGCTGACGGTCGGCACGTCGGTCGATAGCGAGGCGATCGCCGTATGCGTGGCGCCGTCGTAGAGCACTTTGTCGTACACCTCGTCGGCGTAGATGATCAGGCCGTGCTGGCGGGCGATGTCGACGATTTCGAGCAGCACGTGTTCCGGATAGAGCGCACCGGTCGGGTTGTTGGGATTGATCACCACCAGCGCGCGCGTCCGCGGCGTGATCTTGGCACGCAGATCCTTGAGGTCGGGCAACCAGTCGTTCGCTTCGTTGCACAGATAGTGGCGCGGCGTGCCGCTGGACAGGCTGACCGCGGCGGTCCATAGCGGGTAGTCCGGCGTCGGCACGAGGACTTCGTCGCCGGCGTTGAGCAAGGCGTTCATGGCCATCACGATCAGCTCGGAGACGCCGTTGCCGATGTAGATGTCTTCCAGCGTGACGCCCTTGATGTGCTTCTGCTGGGTGTAGTGCATGACCGCCTTGCGTGCCGAGAAAATACCCTTGGCATCAGAGTAGCCGGCCGCGCTGGGCAGGTTACGGATCATGTCGAGCTGGATTTCCTCCGGCGAATCGAAGCCGAAAGCGGCGAGGTTGCCGATGTTCAGCTTGATGATGTGGTGGCCTTCGTCCTCCATCTTCCTGGCCTGTTCGAGGACCGGGCCGCGGATGTCATAGCAGACGTTGTCGAGCTTGTTCGACTTGCGAATCGTTTTCATGGGGTGGCTCTTTCGCGGCCGCTGCCGGTAGGCAGTAGGCCGTCTTTTCTGAACATGTCGCGGATGCCGCGCACCGCCTGCCGCGTGCGTTCCTCGTTTTCGATCAGCGCGAAGCGCACGTGATCGTCGCCGAACTCGCCGAAACCGACGCCGGGCGAGGCGGCGACCTTGGCTTCGATCAAGAGTTTCTTGGCGAACTCCATCGACCCCAGGTGCCTGTAGAACTCGGGGATCCTGGCCCAGATGTACATCGACGCCTTCGGCACTTCGACCATCCAGCCCGCTTCGTGCAGCCCCTTGGCGAGCACGTTGCGGCGCTTCTGATAGGTCTGGCGCACGTCTTCGACGCACTGCTGCGGACCTTCGAGGGCGATCACCGACGCCACCTGGATCGGCGTGAAGGTGCCGTAATCGTGATAGCTCTTGATGCGCACCAGCGCCCGGCACAACTCCTCGTTGCCGACCATGTAGCCAACCCGCCAGCCGGCCATGTTATAGCTCTTGGACATCGTGAAGAACTCGACCGCCACCTCGCGCGCGCCGGCGACCTGCAGGATCGACGGTGCCTGATAGCCGTCAAAGACGATGTCGGCGTAGGCCAGGTCATGGACCACCAGGATGTCGTGCTCTCTGGCCAGCGCGACGACGCGCTCGAAAAATTCGAGGTCTACGCAGCGGGCGGTCGGATTGCTCGGGAAACCAAGGATCATCATCTTCGGTTTCGGCGTCGTCTCGATGACTGCGCGTTGCAGTTCTTCGAAAAAATCGACATCCGGCGTCATCGGCACCGAGCGAATGTCGGCGCCGGCGATGATCGCCCCATAGATGTGAATCGGGTACGACGGGTTGGGCACCAGCACGGTATCGCCGCGGTCGACGGTGGCCAGCATCAGATGCGCGATGCCTTCCTTCGAGCCGATGGTCACCACCGCTTCGCTTTCCGGGTCGAGGCTGACGTCGTAGCGCCGCTGGTACCAGTCGCAAATCGCCTTGCGCAGGCGTGGAATACCTTGCGAGACCGAATAGCCGTGCGTGTTCTCGCGCAGCGCCGCTTCGACCAGCTTGTCGGTGATGTGCTGCGGCGTCGGCCCGTCCGGGTTGCCCATGCTCATGTCGATGATGTCTTCACCGCGCCGGCGGGCGGCCATCTTCAGCTGCGCCGTGACGCTGAAGACGTAGGGTGGCAAACGTTGAATGCGGGGAAACTCTCTCATGGTCCAGGCTCGGCTAAGGGCTGCGCTGTTGACGACTCATCGGTCGGAAGTCGGGGCAAGGTAGCGACTGGACGCTGCCCGATCCCTGGAGGCGATCGACAAAAAAGCTATAATCGTACTTTAAGGTTTTGTGCACCGCAATTTTCATGAAACTGCAACTCGAAAAAGCCGACGGCCTGAACACCTTTACCGCCTACGGTGATGGCTATGTCAGCGTGAACGGGATCCGTCACAACTGTAATCTGGCGGTTCTCCCCGAGCGCCTGATTACCGACTGGACGCTGGCCAGCTTCGCAACTCTGGCGGTAGACGACTTCGAACTGCTGGCTTCGCTCGATGCCGAAATCGTTCTGCTCGGCACCGGTAATCTGCTGCGCTTTCCGCGTCCCGACTTGCTGCGACCACTGGTGCGTGCGCAGAAGGGGCTGGAAGTGATGGACTTGCCAGCCGCGTGCCGCACCTACAACGTTCTGATGGCTGAAGGGCGCAAGGTCGCCGTCGGTTTGCTGCTGCGCTGAGCCGCGGCGGCCCGAGGCGCTGGCAAGAAAAAGGGCGGCCGCAGCCGCCCTGTACAAGGTCGCTGAGCGATCAGTCGCGTTCGCCGCTGAAGATCATCAGCAGGTTGAGCAGGCTGACGAAGACGTTGTAAATGTCGAGATAGACAGCCAGCGTTGCCGAGATGTAGTTGTCCTCGCCGCCGTTCACGATGCGGCTGATGTCGTACAGGATGTACGCCGAGAAGACCATCACCGCGACCGCCGAGATGGTCACCGACAAGGCCGGGATCTGGAAGAAGATATTGGCCACGGCCGCCAACAGAACGACGATCATGCCGACGAACAGAAACTTGCCGAGGAAGCTGAAGTCCTTCTTGGTCACCGTCGCCACGGTCGCCAGCGAGAAGAAAATGACGCCGGTGCCACCTGCCGCCATGGCGATCAGCGAAGCGCCGTTGCTGAAGCCAAGCGCCACCTGCAGGATACGCGACAGCATCAGGCCCATGAAGAAGGTGAAGCCGAGCAGCAGCACGACTCCCATGCCGCTGTTCTTGGTGCGCTCAATACCCCACATGAAGCCGAAGGCGATGCCGAGGAAGAGCACGAAGGACATCATCGGGCTGCCGGCCATGAACGAAAACTGCATCTGAACGCCGGCCAGCGCGCCGAGTATGGTGGGCACCATGGTCAATGCGAGCAACATGAAGGTATTGCGCAGGACCTTGTTCTGCTGCAGCGATACTTCACGGCTGGCCTGGCCTGTCATCTGAAACTGGGGTTGCATGGTGTTTCCTCCTGTTGATGGAATTGCGAATACGGCGCTAAGACTAGCCAAATAAGGAGAAAGTTTCAATGCTGGTCGATCGTTGCTGGCCGCTCTCGCCGGGCACGCCGAATGCCGGGCGGCTCGCTGCTCGCCTGTTCAGGAGGCAAGTTCCGGTGCTATATTGGCCGCCCGGGGCGCCAGGTGTTGCTTGTCGTTCAGCGTGCCGGCCTTGCTCCAGCGTATCGGCGGCGCACGGCTCACCCTTGCCGCCCGTGCCGGAGAAGGATCGGCGCTGCGACCGGGAGTTCAGGGCGCACGCAAGCGGCAGGTGCAGGAAACGGTCATGACTTTCATGCCCGGGGATGTCTCGAATCGTCATGACCGGTAGGGCAGGTGTATGTGGAAATCAGTCGTCGCCATTTCGATCGGAGCTGCACTGGGCGCATTGTTGCGCTGGCAGCTGGGGATCCGGCTCAACAGTATCTTTCCGACGATTCCGCCCGGGACGCTGGTCGCCAATCTGCTTGGCGGCTACGTGATTGGCGTCGCGGTGGCGTTTTTCGCGTCGTATTCGGCGATCTCGCCCGAATGGCGGCTACTGATCATCACCGGTTTCTGTGGCGGCCTGACGACCTTCTCGACGTTCTCGGCCGAACTCGCGGCCTTGTTGCAGGAAGGACGACTTTCCTGGGCCCTGGGCATCGTCGCCGTGCATGTCAGTGGCTCGGTGTTGATGACCTTCGCCGGCATCGCGACGGTCGTCTGGGCGCGGGCGGCGCTGTGACGCGATGATCGCGCACCGCTATTCATCACCGGCAGCGTTTGCTGCGGCAGTGCGGCGGCAAGGAAGTCAGGAAAAAGAGAGGGAAGCATGGAAGGTTCGTTTCTGAGGTTCTACGTGAACGAAATCCAGAAGCATCACGGCCGCCTGCTCTGGGAATGGTTACTCGAGCAAGGTAACCGGATGGGTATCCGTGGCGGCTCGGCTTTCCGCGCGATTGGCGGTTTCGGCCGGCGGCACGCGGTGCACGAAGACCGCTTCTTCGAGCTCGCCGGCAGCAGCGGCATCGAGGTCGAGTTCGTGGTCAATGACGACGAAGCGATACGCCTGCTCGACCTGCTGGCCCAGGAAAAGATGCGCATCTTCTACACTCGCATCCCAGCGTCGTTCGGGGTGATCAATCCCGATGGCGAGGACCCGCCCGCGGAAGTCGTCGGCGGCTCTCGCGACAGCTGATTGCCGGGTTACTGTGAAAGTCGCGTACGCGACTCACGAAACTCCCTTCTCCCCCTGCGCGAGAAGGGCCAGGGGAAGGCGGAAACGGTCATGACTTTCCTGATTTGGGGTGTTTCCACGCGTCATGACCGTTAGTGGCGAAAGATCGGTAAGGTCGGCCGTTGCGGCAGGCGTGGCAGCTCGACGGCGTCGAGCATGTTCTTGATCAGCAGGCCGAGTTCGGTGTCGCCGACGATCGTCAATTCGCGGTTGAAGAACAAGGTGTCCGGGTCTTCCTGACGCGCGAGCAATTGCAGGAAGGCCGAGAGCCTGGCGCTGAACGACAGGTCGGGGTCTTGCGGTAGCTGCCACAGCGGCCGGAAGACGCCGCCGCGATAGGTGAAGCTGGCGTGTGCGCCGGCGTCCAGCACGTCAACGACGAAAGTTCTCCCTTCGAGCATCGCCACGCTGTCGGCAGGCAGGAGTCCGGCCCTGGCGGCGGCGTTCAATGCTGTCGCCAGGGCCAGCGAGTGTGGCCATTGCGGCAGCTTGGCGCCGACCGCGGCGACCAGCCGCGGCAGTTTGAAACGGGGAATCGAAAAAAACTCGCTCATCGGTGCTTTCCTTCAATTTCGGCGAGTGCTGCCGCCGTGTGCTGCCGGACGATGCCGGCCTCGCCAAACCAGTAGCCGTCTACCATGCCTTCGCTGGCCCAGCCGCTGCTCTCGGTTTCGATCGGCTGAGCACGGCGGGCAGCGTCAAAAGCGGCGATGATCGCCGCCATGTGCGTTGCTTGCGGGCTGATGCGCAGCACCTCGATACCCATTCGCAACAGCTCGGGCACCTGCGGCAACAGGTTGTAAGTCTGCGCCGACATCGTCTGGATGCCGTTGATCGCCAGGAATGGCTGTCCTTCGCGGGTGCGCAGCGTCATCCCCTCGGGGTGGTCGAGACACTTGAACTGGCAGTCGTCCTTGTTGAGGCCGTAGTGGCGCGCGGTGAAACAGCGCGCCGAAAAAGCCAGCGGCAGTTTGCCGAAGGCGAAGACCTCGGTCTCGACGCCGCTCGGGCGAGCGCAGTGCAGCGTCTCGATCAGCCGGCGGTCGCCTTCCAGCGGCGGTACCCAGCGCTGCATGCCGTAGCGGGCAAAGGTCGCCAGCGTCTGTTCGTTGTAGATATTGAGATGCGGGCCGGCGACAAAGGCGCTGCCGGCGGCGATATTGACCGCGCCGAGGTCGTTCGCTTCGAGGCGGCAGCCGGGGATTTCGGCGAGTTCGGCACGCAGGCGGCGCAGCGCTTTCAGGTCGCTCTCGGATTCGAGCAGCGCTTGCGCGGCAATGACCACTTCCTTGCCGGCGTCGGCCAGGTCACGCGCCAGCGCCAGCCAGTCGGCGACGCGAATCTGCTGGCGGCGCGAGCAGACCACCTCGCCGACGGTGATGATGTCGATCGCCGGGTTCTGCGCCATTTCGGCGTAGAACTCGAAGACCTCGTTTTTTGGCCAGAAGTAGAGCAGTGGCCCGAGTGCCAGTTTCATGGTTGTCGTGGGCCCTAGCGCCAGGGGCGGTTGTAGGCGCCCAGCGTTACCTGACTGCCTTCGGAGACGCGCGCCAGTTCGGCCTGCCAGGCGGCCTTAACCTGGAAGTGCTGGGCGTCGCTGGCCAGCGCGTCGAGCGCGGCGCGCAGGCTGCGGGTGACCTGCGCGACGTAGGTCGGGCTGCGTTGGCGGCCTTCGACCTTGATCGCCGCGACGCCGATGGCGGCGATCTCGGGCAGGACTTCGAGGACGTTGAGGCTGGCTGGTTCTTCGAGTGCGTAGTAGGTTTCACCGCCGACCTCGAAGCGTCCCTTGCACAGCGTCGGGTAGCCGGCGGCTTCGTCGTCGCCGAAGCGGTCGATCAGGATGCCGTTCAGGCGCGTGCTCATCGCTCCCGGCGATTTCTCCCATTTGACGTACTTGGCCGGCGAACACGCGCCGACGGTATTCGGCGACTCGCCGGTGGCGTACGACGACAACCAGCAGCGGCCCTCGTTCATTACGCACAAGCTGCCGAATCCGAAAACCTCGATCTCGACCGGCGTATTGCGGATCACCGTTTCGACCTGCGCCAGCGTCAGCACGCGCGGCAGTACCGCGCGCTGTACGCCGAACTCGCGATGGGCAAAATTGACCGCCTCGTAGCTGGTTGCCGAGCCCTGTACCGAGAGGTGCAGGCGCAGCGTCGGGTGGCGGCGGCTGGCGTAGTCGAGCAGCCCGATGTCGGCGAGGATCACCGCGTCGACGCCGAGGTCGGCTGCGCCATCGACGGCGCGCTGCCAGGCGGCGGCGCGGCCGGGTTGGGCAAAGGTGTTGATCGCCATCAGCACCTTGCGCTGACGCGACTGCGCGTAGCGAATGCCGGCGACCATCGCCTTCTGATCGAAATTCAGGCCGGCAAAATTGCGTGCGTTGGTGTCGTCGCGGTAGCCGATGTATACCGCGTCGGCGCCGTGGTCGACCGCCGCCTTGAGCGCCGGCAGGCTGCCGGCAGGGCAAATCAGTTGGGGTACGGCGCGGTGCGGCATGCGGAACCTCGTCAAGTGGAGGTCGCCAGTATAGACAGCGCTGCCAGCCGGCACTTGATACCGGTCAATTTTCGGCCGAATTGGCCAGGCGCGCGCGCAGCTGGCGCAAGTACGCCAGGCCGGCGATCGCCCGGCTGCCGTACCAGGAGACCATCTCGCCATCGATCAGCGCGACGCGCGCACCCGGCGCCTGGCCAGCCAGCTGCTCCGCCAGCTGCCGCCGCTGCGGCTCGCGAAAGGGGTAGGGCTCGCTCGACAAGAAGACGATTTCTGCCTGCGCGGCGACGCTCGGCAGATCGACTTCGGGGTAGCGCAGCGTGCTTGCTGCCGGCAGCGTGTCCCAGCCAGCGGCCGCCAGCATGCGCGAGATATAGGTGTCGCGGGCGACGCTGAGCCAGGGCTTCTGCCAGATCAGGTAGAGCACCTGCTGGCGCGGCAGGCGCTCGCTCAGCGCACCCAGCGCCAGCGCTTCGCGCGTGAAGTCGGCGGCCAGCGCGGCGGCCTGCGCGTCGCGGCCAAAGACGCCGCCGAGCAGGCGGTAGAGCCCGAGGTTATCGTCGGCGGCCAGCGGATGGGTGACGATCAGATGCGGCACGAAGTCGCGCAGCGGCTCGATTTCTTCACGGCGGTTTTCATCGATGTTGACCAGCACGTGCGTCGGTCGCAGCGCGCGCAGCTTATCGACGTCGAAACCCTTGGTGCCGCCGAGCTTGGGCAGCCGCCGGACGACCTGCCGCGGATGGATGCAGAAGCCGGTGCGGCCGACCAGCGCGTCGGCCAGCCCCAGGGCTACCAGCAGCTCGGTGAGGCTGGGTACCAGCGAGACGATCCGTGGCTGGCCCGGGTAGCGGCCGTGTGGCTTGCCGATTGCGTCGGCCCATTGCATGTTTGGCGCTTTGCAGTCAGGAAAAGGGAGAGGGGGCGAGGGGAGAGACAAATGCTAGCGCAGAAACTTGCCGTGTGACCGGTGCCGCGCGTGCTCTTGGCCTGGCGGTAGCTCGCGACCTGGCCGCCGCCGGGTGTCAGGTGCTGATGGTCGGGCGCGACCCCGAGGCGATCGAAAGTGCCGCCGCGCCGACGATCAAGTGGCCGAGCCACGCCGCGGTTTGCGTGGCACCTTCTCCAGCAGGCGATCGTAGACGGCGTTTGGCAGCAGTCGCAGCAATTTGGCAACGAGCGCCATTTGCCAGGGGACGACGACATAGCTGCTGCCGCGCTCGATGGCTTGCGCGAAACGCGCTGCGGCGACGTCGGCAGGCATCAGGAAGGGCATCGGGAAGGGATTGCGCTCGGTCATCGGCGTCCGGATGTAGCCGGGACAGAGAGTGACCACTTTGACGCCCGAGCCGCGCAGTTCGACGCGCAGACTTTCGAGATAGCTGATGACCGCAGCTTTCGACGCGCTATACGCTTCCGAACCCGGCAGGCCGCGGATGCCGGCGACCGAAGCGACGCCGACCAGGCGGCCCTTGCCAGCGCGACGCATGGCGCCGATGAACGGCGAGAAGCTTGCCACCATGCCAAAAAAATTGGTGTCCATGACCTGCCGGATGGCGTCGAGATCCTTGGCGTGCTCGCTCAGCGTGCCGACCGAGACGCCGGCATTGGCGACGACGATATCCGGGGTGCCGAGACGGTCGATGAAGTCGTCGCCAGCAGCGCGCAAGGCGGCCGCGTCGGTGACGTCGAGCGGGTAGCAGCAAACCTGTCCTGGCCAGCGCTCGGCCAGGCGCTGCAAGGGCTCGGCGCGACGTGCGGCGAGCCCGAGCTGGGCACCCTGGGCGGCGTAATGTTCGGCGAGTGCCTGGCCGATTCCCGACGAGGCGCCGGTGATGAACAGCTTGCGGGGCGGCACGTCGCTGCCGCGGTTCACTTCTTGGCGTGTTCGCTACGCGCCTTGGCGATGACCTCGTCGGTCAAGGTCAGCAGTTCACCGTAGTTCTTGATGTCCTTGCCGGTCATCAGATACTTGCCGTCGACGGCCAGTGCCGGGACGCCCTGGATCTTGTAGGCCTGCGCCATCTGGTCGGCGCGTTTGGCCTGGCTGATGACCCCGAAGGAGTTGTAGGCATCGGTAAATTTCTTGGTATCGACGCCTTGCGCACCGACCCAGGCGATGATGCTCTTGTCGTCGAAAAGCTTCTTGCCTTCCTGATGCAGGGCATGGAAGACGGCGCCGTCGAGTTTGCGCAGGTCGCCGGTGGCGGCCAGCGCGTAGTACAGCCTGGACAGGCTCGCCCACTGCGGCCGCCCGAAGGAGATCGGCACGCGCTTGAAGACGACGTCGCTCGGCAATGCCTCTGCCCACTTGCTGACCAGCGGGTTAAAGTCGCTGCAATGCGGGCAACCGTAGGAGAAGAACTCGAGAACCTCGACCTTGGCCGGGTTGTCGGTTGCCTGCGCGGGGACGATCGCCACGTAATCGTGTCCTAGGAGCACTTCGGCTCGCGCCGGCAGAGCGCTGGTCAGGAGTGCCAGGGTGATCGCCAGCAGCCAACGGCTTGTCAGTCTATGCATTTCCATTCTCCTTGGTTGAGCTAATCTTTCTTGACTACTCTGGCGTCGATTCCTTGTCTGGCCAGCTCGCCGCGGACGCCGTTGACGTCGTCCATTCGCACATACGGCCCCAGCCTGACGCGGTACCACACCTTGTCCTGCAACATCACCTGCTGGATTCGTGCCTCGACGCCGAGCATCGCCAGCCGTGCTTTTTGGTTGTCGGCCTCGCTGACGCTCTGGAACGAGCCGGCTTGCAGGTAGATCGCCTGTTTCAAATTGGCTTCCCGATCGGTTTTGCCGCTGTCTGCCGGCTTGATCTCGGTGGGCTTGATTTCGACCGGCTTGATTTCGGCCGGTCTGGCCTCGAGCGGCTTGGCTTCAAGCGGCTTGGCTTCGATCGGCTTGGCCTCAAGTGGCTTGGCTTCGATCGGCTTGCTGCCGCTAGCGTGGCGGTCGGTCAGAGCAGCGACAGCGGCCGGGTCGTCTGCCGGTCGGGAGCCGGTCGGGTCGGGAATCGCTTCGGCTTTGCCGGGCAGGATCTTGTAGAAGTCAAAGCGCGGTTTTTCGGGTGCGGTCGAGTCGCCGGGCTTGCCGGGCAAGGGCACCGGTGCCGGCGCCAGTGCCGGCATCTCGGGTGTCGCCGCACTCGCCTGTTGCGGCGGTGCGTCGGAAACCGGTGCCGGCAGTTTGGGTTGCTGTCCGGTGGTCGTGAAGGGTAGCGGCACCCGGTTTACATACCAGACCACGGCGGCGACGACGACCATTCCGACGACCAGACCGATGAACAGGCCGAGCAGTGTGCTGCCACCCGACTTCGTCCGGGGTGGCGCCTTGCGCGGGGGTTTCATGTCAACACTCATGGCGCTCCTTTGTTCTCTGATTACATCGATTCCGGGCAGCTGACGCCGAGGATCGCCATCGCGTTGCGGATCACCTGCCTGACGGCCGCGGCCAGCGCCATGCGCGCGTCCTTGAGCGCAGGATCGTCGACCAGCATCCGCTCGGCGTTGTAGTAGCTATGGAAGTCGGCGGCGAGTTCCTTGAGGTAAAAGGCGATCAGGTGCGGCGCCAGGTCGCTGGCGGCGGCTTCGACGACCTCCGGAAACTCGCCCAGGCGGGCGGCCAGCGCCAGCTCATGGACGCTGTCGAGCCGCGCCAGGTCGGCGGCAGCGAGTGCTTCGGGCTGGCCGGCCCACAGCGCCAGCAGCGAGCAGACGCGGGCGTGCGCGTACTGGATGTAGTAGACCGGGTTTTCGTTGGACTGGCTTTTCGCCAGGTCGAGGTCGAAATCGAGGTGCTGATCCGACTTGCGCAGGACGTAAAAGAAGCGGCACGCGTCGTTACCGACTTCGTCGCGCAGCGTGCGTAGCGTCACGAAGTCGCCCGAACGCGTCGACATCTGCGCCTTCCGGCCGCCGCGATAGAGCACCGCAAACTGTACCAGCGCGACGTCCAGCCTTGCGGGGTCGAGTCCGAGCGCGCCGAGGGCACCTTTGACGCGCGGAATGTAGCCGTGATGATCGGCGCCCCAGACGTTGATGACCCTTTGGAAGCCGCGCTCGTACTTGTTGAGGTGATACGCGATATCCGACGCAAAGTACGTGTACTGGCCGTTCTCGCGCTGCACGACGCGGTCTTTTTCGTCGCCGAAAGTGGTCGATCGAAACCAGCGTGCGCCATTCTGAAGGTACAGATGGCCGGCCGTTTGCAGCTGTTCGACGCAGCGTTCGACCAGGCCGGCAGCGAACAGGGATTGTTCGGAGAACCAGACGTCGAAATGCACACCGGACTCTTCGAGGTCGCTGCGGCAGTCGGCGAGCTGCTCGCTGAGCACGTGCTCATGCACGTACTGCCAGCCGCCGCCGAGCAGCTGCTTGGCATTGGCAATCAGCGCGTCGAGGTGCGCTTCGCGCTGTTGCTTGGCTTCGGCGTCGGTACGCTCGACGTCGGGCATGGCGGGGACGCCGGCGAAGACGCTGGCCGTGGGTTGCAGGTAGCGGTCGCCATGCGCCGCCTGCAGCTGGCTAGCCATCTCGCGCACGTAGCTGCCCTGATAGGCGTTGCTCGGGAAAGCCAATTGCGCCGCGTCGCTGCCGGCAAGTTGCAGGTAGCGTAGCCAGGTCGACAAGGCCAGGATGTCCATCTGGCGGCCGGCATCGTTGACGTAGTATTCGCTGGTCACATCCCAGCCGGCGAAGGCGAGCAGCGTGCACAGGCTGCCACCGTAGGCGGCACCGCGGCCATGGCCGACGTGCAAGGGTCCGGTCGGGTTGGCCGAAACGAACTCGACCAGCACTTTCTTCTGGCCACCAGCCGTTGCGCGGCCGAAATCATCCGCCTGTTCGAGAACATCGCGAACGACTTCGAGCTTGGCCGCCGGCGGCACGTGGAAGTTGATGAAACCGGCGCCGGCGATTTCGGCTCTGCTGAGGAAGGGCGACGATGGCAACTCGGCCAGCAGCAGTTGTGCCAGTTGCCGCGGATTGCGCTTCAGCGAGCGCGCCAGCTGCATCGCCAGGTTGCACGAAAAATCGCCATGCGTGGCCTGCTTGGGCCGTTCGATATGGATTTCGCTGACGGCCTCGGCGGGTGCCACGCTGCGCAGCGCGGCGCGCATCAACTCGGCCAGGTGGGATTTCAGATCGTGACTCATCGGGCGGCGTCGGCTAATGGATTCGGTGAAGCCGACGATTATACGATGCCATAGCACGGCCAGCTAATCGTCGGCACCGCGATGAAGCTCGTTTCTGTGTGGTTTCTGTGTAAACTTGCTCCTTTACCGACCACCTTCCCCCTCGTCAGCCGTGCGACTTTTCCGCCTCGTCAAAATTCTTCGCATTGCCAGCCGCTACGGTCTTGACGAGATGATTCTCGAGCACGAGCCCAGTGGCCGCTTGGCGGCACTGTCGCGGGCGCTGCACTTCTGGCGGCGCTTCGATAGCCCGTCGGCCGTTCGCCTGCGCCTTGCTCTGGAAGCGCTGGGGCCGATCTTCGTCAAGTTTGGACAGGTCCTGTCGACCCGCCGCGACCTGCTGCGCCCGGATATTGCCGACGAACTCGCCAAGTTGCAGGATCGCGTACCGCCGTTTTCGTCGGCGCTGGCGCTGGCGCAGATCGAGAAGGCCTACGGCCGGCCGGCCAGTGAAGTATTTGCCGAGTTCGACTCGACGCCGGTGGCCAGTGCCTCGATCGCGCAGGTTCACTTTGCCCGCCTGCGCCCGGAAGATGGCGGCCACGAGGTTGCGGTCAAGGTGCTACGGCCATCCATGCACGGCGTCATCGCCAACGATCTGGCGCTGCTCGAAACGCTCGCCGTCCTGCTCGAAGCGGTGTGGTCGGATGGCAAGCGGCTGAAGCCGCGCGAAGTCGTTGCCGAGTTCGCCAAGTATCTCTACGACGAACTCGACCTGATGCGCGAAGCGGCCAACTGCTCGCAGTTGCGGCGCAACTTTCACGGCTCGCGGTTGTTGCAGGTTCCGGAGGTGTACTGGGATCAGTGCACGACCACGGTGATGGTCATGGAGCGCATGCGCGGTATCCCGATCAGCCAGACCGGCGCGTTGATCGTCGCCGGCATCGACCTGCCGGCCCTGTCGCGTGCCGGCGTCGAGATTTTCTTCACGCAGGTTTTCCGTGACGGTTTCTTTCACGCCGATATGCACCCCGGCAACATTTTCATCGCCACCGACCCGGCGCACCACGGCAGCTACATCGCGCTCGACTTCGGCATCGTCGGGACGCTGACCGACAGCGACAAGAACTATCTGGCGCAGAATTTTCTGGCTTTCTTTCAGCGCGACTACAAGCGCGTCGCGACCGCCCACATCGAAGCGGGCTGGGCGCCAGCCGATACCCGCGCCGACGAGTTCGAGGCCGCCGTGCGGGCGGTCTGCGAGCCCATCTTTGACCGGCCGCTACACGAGATCTCCTTCGGCCGCGTGCTGCTACGCCTGTTCCAGACCTCGCGCCGCTTCAACGTCGAAATCCAGCCGCAGCTGGTGATGCTGCAAAAAACGCTGCTCAATATTGAAGGCCTCGGTCGCCAGCTCGACCCCAATCTCGATCTCTGGAAGACCGCCAAACCTTTCCTTGAACGCTGGATGAACGAGCAGATCGGCCGCCGCGCTTTCCAGCGCGGCGTGCAGCAGGAGGCGCCCAATTGGGCGCGCATGCTGCCGCAGCTGCCAAGGCTGGTGCACCAGGCTCTGGCGCAGCCGAAAGCGTCCGATCTGGCGCCGCTGCTCGCCGAACTGGCGCGTACGCAGCGCCAGCAGGCGCGCCTGCTGGCGCTCATCGCCGCGCTACTGGCGGCGCTGCTGCTCAGCCAATACTACTGGTAAATCGTGCGGCACCGGCCCGAGAGTCCGGCGGCTGCCGTGTTGGGGGGTGTCAGCAGTCGAAGCGCGGTCGCAGCAAGTGCCCGAAACAGGCTGGCAGCGTCGAGGCGCGTGCGCTCGCATGACATCGTCCGGCACGCAAAATCCTCGCCGGGCTGTAAACGCGCGTTCTCAAAGGGCATGCACGCTGTCAGGCCAGGGCGTGCAAGCCTTGATAACCGAGGTAAATGCCAACGAGCAGGATGAGGGCGCCAGAGAAGTACGGCGCTTGGCGAGCGAATTCGCCGAAACCACTCCAGCGCTTGGCAACGTGCTTCACGCTCAAGGCCGCCAGCGCGCCCGAAAGGACCATCGTCAAGGCCAGGCCGATACTGAAGCACAGCACCAGGGTCGCACCGAGGGTGATCTCCTTGAGTTGCAAGCACAGTAACAGCACGGTGATCGACGCTGGACAGGGAATCAGCCCGCCGGTGAGCCCGAACATGACGATCTGCCCGGTCGTCACTTCGCGATTGGCGAAGCGATGGCGAATGTCGTTGGCGTGCGCCAGTTCGTGCGGATCCTGGTAGCCCGGAGCCGACACGTCGAGCCCTTCGTAGTCCTTGATGGCGTGCTGATGGTGATCGTGCTCGACGAACTCGACGTCGTAGTCGTGGCTGTGCTGCTCATCGCCCAGGCGCAAGCGGACGACAAACTCGTGTGGCTCGGGAATCTCCTGGTCGGACTCGACGAAACCATCGCGCTGCACGAAACTGAATTTCTGGATGCTGCCGTCCGCTCGTTCGGTCTCGATCCGCACCTGCTCGGCAGCCCACGTGTGGCCGTGTCCGCTTTCTCGGAACAGGCGGAAGCGCGGCGGCACACCGTCCTCGAAAACTTCCAGCCGTACTAAACCGTGGCCGGTATCGATCCGTTTCGTGTCGTCATGATGATGGTCGTGGTCATGGGCCTGCTCGGCAGACTGCCCCTGCCGCCAGTTGCGCCACATCATCCACAGCGCGACAGCGATAATCACGACGGCGGAGGCGACCTGCAGATACGGCTCACTGGTCTCGGCATCCCATTTCCGACCGAAGTACATGCCGCCGAGCGCGATGACCCAGACCACGGCGGTGTGCGAAATCGTCGCCGACACCCCGAGTAGAACGGCTTGCGCCACCGTGCCACGAATAGCCACGATGAAGGCCGCCATCATGGTCTTGGAATGGCCCGGCTCGAGGCCGTGCAGGCTGCCGAGCAGGATTGCGCTCGGAATAAACAGCCAGGCGTTAGCCGTGCCTTGCGCCAACAAGGCAGAAAAGTTGCTCATCGGGCTTCTTTCAGAGGTACTTGGTGATCGCTTTGAACTCGCGGATCGTTTCGTCCGCGGTCTGGGCGCCGTTACGCACCGCTTGTTCAAGGCAGTGATCAATGTGATCGTGAACCAGCGTCTTTTTGGCGTTGCCGACCGCGCTTTCGACAGCCTGCAGTTGCTGGGCGATCTCCAGGCAATTGCGGCCACCCTCAAGCATGGTGATGATGCTCTTGAGGTGGCCTTCGGCGCGTTTCAGGCGCTTGATGATTTCCGGGTGCGAGGTGTGCGTACTCATGGAACTAATCCTATCCCCGGGGATAGGATGCGTCAAGCGCCAGAATCAAGTAGCAACGGTCTATTTGAGGAGCGCCGCAAGGTCTTCAAGGAAATCGATGGCCGCCGCCGCTATCACCAGCAAGCTCGCCAGGCTCGGCCTACTCGGTTCCTTCGCCGCCGGCTACTCGATTGGCCGTCTCGCGCTGTGGAAGTCGTGCGCGGCTGGCGCCGATTCGCGCCAGCGCAGACGCGCTTCGAAACCACCGCCGGCGAGGTTGGCGAACTCCAGGGAGGCGTCGTGCAGTTCGGCAATCCGTTGGCTGATCGCCAGCCCGAGACCGCTGCCTTCGGCGAGCGTCTCGTGGCCGCGATAGAAGCGTTCGACCAGTCGCGGTAAGTCGGCGGGCGGAACGCCCGGACCGTCGTCGGCAACGGCCAGCAGCAGATCACCATGCTCGCGGCGCGTGCAGACGGTGATCGTGCTGCCCGGCGGCGTATGGCGCAGGGCGTTGTCGAGCAGGTTACGGACGACGATTTGCAGCAGCTCGGCGTCGCCCCGGACGAGCAGCGGCGAGGCGTCACTCTGCAGCTGAATGGCGTGCGTCGCGACGGTCGGCCAGACTTCGCTGAATACCTGCTGTGCCAGTTCGCCAAGGTCGACGTCGCTCGGCTCGGGTAGTCCGGCCAGGGGGTCGAGGCGGGCCAGCCGCAGCAGCTGTTCGACGACGCGCGTGGCACGGTCGCTGCCCGCCAGGATCTGGCGCAGCGCGTGCTGGCGGTCGGCGGCGTCGCTGCTCAGTTGTGCCACCTGCGCCTGGACCTTGATCACCGCCAGCGGCGTGCGCAATTCGTGCGCGGCGTCGGCCGTGAAGCGGCGTTCCTTGTTCAGGGCCTCGCGCAGTCGGAGCAGCAGACGATTGAGCGCGCTCAGCAGCGGCTGCACTTCGCGCGGCACACCGTGTCCGGGCAGCGCTTCGAGGTTTTCCGGCGACCGCGAAGCGACATCGCTGGCCAGGTCGTCGAGGGGTTTCAGTCCGCGCCGCACCGAGAAGTAGATCAGCAGCAGCAGGAGTGGCGAAATCAGCGCGTTCGGCAAGACCGCCTGGCGGGCAACTTCCAGCGCGGCGCGGTCGCGCAGCTTGATCGACTGACCGATCTGTACCCGGTAGCCGCCGGTCGTCGAGGCGAGAGTCAGCAGCCGCCAGGGACCGCCGTCGTGCTCGCTGGCGGTGTAGCCGGTTTTCCCCGACAGGGAGGCGCTGGGCGCGTGCGGCGAACGGAGCAGCACGGAGCCGTCGCTACGGCCGATCTGGAATTCCAGTGGCGGGTCGTAGGGACTCGAGCCAACGCGGTCCAGCGTTTGCAGGCGAGTCGCCAGATCGGCGAGCTGCTGCGGGTCGTCGCTGGCAAGCGCCAGCAGCAGTCTGGCCGATTGTGCCAGATGCCCGTCCATCAGTTCCTCGGCCTCGTGCTGCGCCTGCCGGTAGCTGAGCACAGTGCTCACGGCCAGGCCCAGCAGCGCGGCCAGGCCGACGGTACGCAGCAGGCGCCAGCGCAGCGACTGCAGGTGCCGCCCCGGCAAGTTTGTTGGCATCAGGCCGAGTCCCGCAGTTGGTAGCCCAGGCCGCGAATCGTGCGAATGAAGTCGGCGCCGAGTTTGCGGCGCAGATTGTGGATGTAGACCTCGACGGTATTGCTGCCGGTTTCTTCGCCCCAGGCGTAGAGACTCTCCTCGAGCTGGCCGCGGCTACGGATGTGCGTCTTGTGGCGCAGGAGATCGTGCAACAGGGTGTATTCGCGGGCCGAGAGAGTGACCGGCTGGCCATTGTGGGTGACGCGTTTGCTGGCCGGATCGAGGACCACGCCGGCGTGGGTCAGCGTCGGTACGGCGGCGCCGCCGGCTCGCCGGAGCAGGGCTCGCAGACGCGCCTGCAACTCGGGGAGGTCGAAGGGCTTGGTCAGATAATCGTCGGCGCCGGCGTCGAGGCCGGCGATCTTGTCGGCGCTGGTGTCGCGGGCGGTCAGGATCAATACCGGCAGCTGGCTGCCCCGGCCGCGCAACTCCTCGAGTACCGACAGACCACCGCGCCTGGGCAGACCGAGATCGAGAACGCAGGCCTGATAAGCGTGGTCGAGCAGCGCCAGGCGTGCGGCATCGCCGTCACGCACCCAGTCGACGGCATAGTTGGCCAGCTTCAGGCCGGCACGGATGCCGTCCGCCAGCATGGCGTCGTCTTCAACCAGCAGAATGCGCACTGAACGGGTTTCCCTCGCGAATCCGGCGGCCGCGTTGCCTTTGTGCCGGCCGGCTACGGCTGGTAGCCGAAGGTCTTCAGCAACTGCGCGGTTTCGCACAGCGGCAGGCCCATCACGCCGGTATAGCTGCCGGCGAGGTGCTCGATGAACATCGCCGCGCGACCCTGGATGCCATAGGCACCGGCCTTGTCCATCGGTTCGCCGCTGGCCACGTAGCGATCGATCTCGCCGTCGTCGAGCTCGCGAAAACTGACCTCGCTGACCGAGCGGGCTACTTCAATGCGCCCTTCGAAGCCGATCGCCATCGCCGTCAGCACGCGATGCGTGCGGTCAGACAGGCGGCGCAGGATGCGTTTGGCGTCGTCGGCGTCGGTCGGTTTGCCGATCAACTCGCCAGCCAGCTCGATCGTCGTGTCGGCGGCCAGCACCGGCTGTTCGAGCAGTCGGCGCCAGTAGACGATTCGGCAACCGAGGTCCACCTTGTTGCGGGCAATTCGTTCGACGTAAGTGCTCGGGTCTTCGCCGGGTAGCGGCGTCTCGTCGAGTTCGGGGTCGCCGCGCGCGTCACTGCGGAAGGCGATGGTGTCGAAGCCGACGCCGATCTGCGTCAGTAGGTCGCGCCGCCGCGGGCTGCGTGACGCCAGGTGAACACGTGCTTGCTGGTTGGCGAGTGACATCAGCCCTCCCGATGGTAAGGATGTTGGCGAACGACGCTGCCGGCTCGATAGAGCTGCTCGCAGAGCAACAGCCGCGCCAGGGCGTGCGGCAGCGTCAGACTGGAGAGGCGGATACTTTCGTCGGCGCGCTGCTTCAGGTCCTCGTCAAGGCCATCAGCGCCGCCGATGACGAAGGCTGTCGCGCCACCGGCACGCATCCAGCCCTGCAGGCGCTGCGCCAACTGTAGCGTCGTCAGATCGTCGCCACGCTCGTCGAGGATAATGACTCGCTGGTAGGTTGGCAGTGCCGCCAGCAGGCGGAGCTTCTCGGCGGCCAGCAGCTGCTCGCGGTTTTTCGAGCCGCGGCTTTCCGGCTTGACCTCGACGACCGCCAGCGGTAGTTCGCGCGGCATCCGCTTGATGTACTCGGCGCAGCCCTCGGCGACCCACGCCGGTGGCTTGTGGCCGACGGCGAGAATGGCCAGCTTCATTCCTCGCCGGCGGCGACCTGTTGCACTTCGGTTGCCGCCCGCCGAACGCGTGCCGGGCCTTTGCCACCCCACAGCTCTTCGAGCCGGTAGTAGCTGCGGACGGCTGGCTGCATGACATGGACGACGATGTCGCCGAGGTCGACCAGGACCCACTCGCCCGTTTCCTCACCTTCACAGGAAAGGACGTGCACACCCGCTTCGCGGGCTTTGTCCTGAACATGGCGCGCCAGCGATCTGACCTGGCGGTTCGAGTCGCCGCAGGCGACGACGATACAGTCGAACAGCGAGGTCAGGCGGGTGGTATTGATGACCTCGATATCACGGCCCTTGATGTCTTCGAGCGCGTCGACGACGAGTTTTTCCAGCTGCGGGAGATTCATTGTTAAGTCAGTACTCCGGGTAAAGGTGTTGGTTTCGAATATAAGCGATAAGCTCGTCAGGCAGCAAATAGCGAGGACTGCGGCCGTTGGCCAGGAGCGTGCGAATCTGCGTCGCCGAAATCGCCAACTGGGTCATCGCGAAGCTGGCGATACGCCCGGCGGGCGCTTCGGCCAGCGCCGCCGGGTGGCTGCAGAAGCGCTCGCGCCAGCACGCGGCCAGTGCCTCCGGCAGCGCGTCGACGTCGATCGGGAAACCGGGTCGATGGGCGACGGCGATGTGCGCCAGCTCGAGCAAGGACTGCCAGCGGTGCCAGCCGGTCAGGGCGGTGAAGGCGTCGGCACCGAGCAGCAGGACCAGCGGCCGCAGCCCGCCGCACTGATCGGCCTGGCGCAGGCGTTCGAGGGTGAGCACCGTGTAGCTGGGTTGGGCGGCGTGCACTTCGGCGGCATCGACGTCGAAGCTGCGGTTCTCGGCGGTGGCCATGCGGACCATCGCCAGGCGTTGCTGCGCGGTCACCTGCGGCGCTTCGCGCAGCGCCGGCTGACCGGCCGGAATCCAGCGCACGCCGGCCAGGTCGAGCTGGTCGGCGGCCTCTTCGGCGAGACGCAAGTGACCGAAATGAACCGGATCGAAGGTGCCGCCAAAAATCCCCAGCGGCTTGTCGTGTAGCCGCTCAGGCATCGCCGCTGGTGCTCACGAAAACGTCCCGATAACTGACGTAGAAGCTGGCAAACAGTGTTGGCGCGAGAATCAGAATGAGCAGGATGGTCATCAGCACCGTCAGCAGCCCGGCGATGTTCGGCAGCAGCGCGGCGACGACTCCGAGCAGCAGCGGCACCAGCATCGCCGCGACCATCACCGCCAGCGAGTAGACCAGGAAGGCGCGCCAGTTGCGCAGGCAGGCGACGAAGCTGAAGAACAGCGCCTTGCCCGGCGACAGCGCGTGCCAGCCGACGAGCACCGGCGCATACCAGTAGGCCATCACCAGCGGGCACAGCAGCAGCAGCGCAATCTGCGTCGCCAGCAGCAGGTTGCCGCTGTTCAGCGCCGCCTCATCGGGTTTCTCGCCGGCCAGCATCATGCGCATCAGCGCGCCGTCGTCGGCCAGCGCCGAGATCGCCAGAATGCCGACCGTCGCCACCAGATAGATGGCGCCCAGCGAGAGCAGCGAGCGCAGGTTGTTTTCGAAACCCGAGAACAGCAGTTGCGGAGCGAGCGGGACGCCGCGATCGATGTTGCGGCAGGCGTTCATCAGGCTGACCGAGAACGCCGGGATGCACAGCGTCGTGGCGATCGTGCCGAGCACCGGGATGACGTTCACCAGCGCCATCAGCAGCCAGTAGCTGACGACCAAAAAGGTCAGCAGCAGGTGGTTCTTGCGGAACAGGCGGAAGCCGTCGTTGAGCCAGCGCCAGCCGTGCGCGGCGGGAAGAGTCAGTGCTTGCATGATTTGTCGTCGGGCGCTCAGGTGGCCAGGAAGATATCTTTGTAGGAAGCATACACGGAGCCGGCGAGTACCGGCCCAAGGACCAGAAACCCCAAGCCGACGGGCAGTGCGGCGAAAAAGCACAGCACCATGGTGAACAGACCGTAGACCGTGAACACCAGGACGTTCTTCAGGCAGGCGTTGAAGCTGGCCTTGAGCGCGTCGACCGGCTGCATGCCGTTGAAAACGACCAGCGCCGGCGCGAACCAGATGGCCATCAACAGCGGTACCGTCAGTAGCATCCCGAGCAGCATGGCCAGCAACAGGCTGCCGACGGCGATGCCGGCTGCGAGCGACTGGTTGAGCATCATGCCACCAGCGAGGCCGCCACCGGCCAGCAGCACGATGACCAGAAAGACTGCCAGCATGCCCAGCATGTACAGCACGCCGAGCGTCGCCAGCGCGCCGGTGCTGCGCTGGAAGCCGGCGAAAAGGTCGGCGATTGCCGGCGTCTGTTCGTCCGCAACCTTCTGACAGGCGATCAGCATGCCGCCGGCAAGAACCGGGGTGAGCACGTGCGCCGCCAGTTGCCCCACCAGTGGCACGATCGCCAGCCCCAGATAGATGACGATCAGAATGACCATCATCGCTATCCAGGTGCCGGGATGGGCGATGAACATGGCCCAGCCCTGCGTGAGCCAGTTCCAGGCGCTGCCGGCGTCGACGCGGCGGCTGCCGCCGGTGAACCGCGGCGCCGGTATCGGGAACGCTTGCATGACGATCCTCGTATCGAAGAGGTTGATAAATCAGATGCTAGCGGCCCGCCGCTGACGAGGCAAGGAACGCGTGCGCTGCGCCGGACGCCAGCGCTGCCAGGATTCGCGCCGGGCTGCCACGGCAGTCGTCGGCGCTGCTCCGGCGGCTCACTAGGATACGCTTGATCGGCTTGCGGATTTCGTCACGTGCTGCAAAATCGTCTTCTTCCGCCAGATCACGGTGTTCGGTCATCGTCGCCAGGGGCAGGTGCTGCCGTTGGCGATGTGCGCCCGCATGATCGCTCGGTAGGCGTCGGGGTGGTGCTCGGCGATCAGCTCGCCGGGTCGCTGCGCCTGCTGATGGGGACTTTGTCGCGCTGCAAGCGGGCGAACATGCCGCCGATGGCGGTACCGTGCGCAGAGGCGAAGGGGGCCGGTCTCGACTTTTGCCAAAGGCACGGGAAAAGACCTGCTAGCCCGCGAACAACACTACTTTTCCCCCAGTGTCAAGCGGAAGTGTCGGAATTCTTTACACCAAGGCTCCTGGCCGGGCAGGGACCACTAGGAGCGGAAGTTCCTAACCATCTGTTTCTTAGCCAATAAACGTCGAAATTTTGCTAAGTGGCACAAGTTCTGCTTTGGGATCTGCGTAGCACCATTCCGACCTTTCAGGCCGGCCACTATTTTCCTCAAGAAAGGGGTTGCACACATGAAGACCAGAACCTCACTGCTGGCAGTGGCGGCCACTATCGCCAGCCTCACTGTGGTCGCTAGCGGAGCCAACGCCTATGTACTGACTTTCGATGGTGATATTTGCGATGGCGGCTCTGCTTGCACCCAAGGGCGCCCGGTCGACCAAACTTACGGTGACGTCGTCGGCCAGCTTGACGTCCAGTACAACAACAATACCGGGATCGGCGCCAACTGGGGTATGCCCAGCGGTAGGATGCTTTGGTTTAACTCTAATTACGGTAACCTGACAAATGTCATCTACGGGGCGACCGTTGCTGCGGGTGCAGCGGGTGTCTTCCTGAAGCCACTTGCAGGATATCAAGTGACGCTGAATGGTTTCGACGGGGGTGGGTATTTCCAGAACTACACGACCGTCGTCACGATTGAGGACGGAAATAACGCGCCACTCTATAACGCTACCCTGACATTCCCACAGTCGGGGCATGTGTCTATCTCCGGGCCCTATACGTCAAGTTCCGGTATTTACATCTATTTTGGCCCCGACTCCTACGACACCGCGATCGACAACATCGATTTCACGGTCACCAAAGTCGATCCCGGTGCGGTTCCCGAGCCCGCCAGTCTTGCCCTTCTCGGTCTTGGCCTGGCCGGCCTCGGATTCGGACGCCGCAAGAAAGCGTAGTGTCGCAATTACGGCCACAGACCCCGCTTCGGCGGGGTCTTGTTTTTTCCGGATCCCGCACGACGGGGTCATACGCGCGGCGCGGTTTGTTCAAAGGGATGAGATTCGGGGACAGACCACGGTTCGGAGATTCGGGCGAGATTCGGGGACAGATCACGGTTTAGAACCGAGTTTTGGACGTCCTTAATGCGATCCTGGCTCCGGAAAACCGTGGTGCGTCCGCTGTTTCCGCCTGTTCCCCGCCTCCCCTGTGTTCGGCCATCCTGAACGCGTGCCAAATCACAGGCGCCGATCTACGCGGCAGGTTTGCTGGCGCGGGCCGGTGACTTGCGCTCGGATTTCTTCTTCAGGCCCAGCGAGGCGACCTGGTCGGAATTGGGCCCGAATTGGGCGATGACCTGGTCTTTGACGCCGATAATGCGCACAGCTTGATCCGTGCCGGCAATCTCTCCTGCCGAATCGGCCACTGGATGAGCAGGGAGGCGGCCGCAGGCATCGGGGAAGCATCGTGACGCCTCGTTGAAGCATCGTGACGCATCAGGGAAGCATCGTGACGCCTCGTTGAAGCATCGTGACGCATCCGGGGAGCATCCCGACACCTCATGGAAGCATCCCGACGCATCCGGGGAGCATCCCGACACCTCGTGGAAGTATCCCGACACCTCGTGGAAGTATCCCAACGCATCCGGGAAGCATCCCGACGCCGCGGGGAAGCTCCGATCCTTGAAAAGCATACAAAGGGGTCAGGTCTTGACTTTTGCCCAAGGCACGGCGGACAAAGACCTGACCGCGTCGTTCACCGTTTTGGTCGATTGTCGAAACGTCCAACGACGCGGTTTGGTCAAAGGGGTCGTGCGGCAGGGCACTTGGGCGCGGAGTGAAGGCAAGCGCGACGCCCAGAACCTCACCAACATTAGAATGTTCATGGCACGAGCGCAAAGAACACGCCTCGATCGCCCAGTTCGAACTCATGGCACTGCAATCCTGCCGCAGCAGCGGCCGTCGTCGTCGGACGCCTTGTCGTGAACGCGCGATTCCTCGCGCAGCTTCCGGCGAGCAGGTGGCACTGGCTTTCGCCGGCTCGGGCGCCAGGCATTCGAACGGCGCGAGTCGAGGCCTGGACGCCGTCAGGCGAGCCGTCGATCGTCGGCGGCGATTGCTTCATCGCGGCGATGAAAACTTCGCTGCGCGACGGTGATCGCTGGCTGTTTTCGATAAACGTGCAGATCGCCGCCAGCGAAGCCTGGATCGGATCGATCTGCCGCTGCATGCGCGTCGATCACGCTTCAATCTTTCTGGTCCATTCTTCATCCTTGCCGAGCCAGTGCTGATATTTTTTGATCCGGCGCTCGTACTTCCGTAGCCATCGGTGCATCGCCCGCATGGAGCGATCAATGCGCGATATGGATCGTTCCATCGTCGCCATCGATTCGTCGAGCGCGCCGCCGGGCGGCGCGCTCCAGTCATTGGCCGTGACCGCGAGGTCGAACAGCAGGTCGTCGACGCTGGCGAAATGGAAGTTGAGGACGCCGCTGAGGCGGTCGCCGGCAAACAGTGCGTTGTCGTGAAGGCGGTCAGCGTGAATCACGCCGTGCTCGGAGTCACGACGATCCTGTCGAGTTTGCCGGTGATGCGTTGCTCTTCGCGGCTGTTGCCTACGCGCTTCTTGATCGTCATCACCGGATCAACCAGGCTCTCGTCGAGCGGAGCGGTCGCCAGTGGCAGGATTCCCGGCAGCGGCGGCGGTGCGCCAGGTGGCGATGTTCCTGGCGCGTCATGGCAGGTTTGCCGGTTGATAAGGCCGGGCGGCTTCGCCGGGTTCCGCAACGACTTTGCCGGCGCCGCGACGCGCGGCAATCGATGGGTCCGCGGGCGTCCCTGGTGGAAAACTCCTCGCCCCGAGCGAGACGCCGGGAAGTGTCCACGGCCTGTGCTGCCAGGGCTGGTGGGCGGTGCCGGCCGGGTTCGGCGCAATCGGCCACGCTGGCGCGCTGGCCAGCAGAACGCCAGTCGCCTGCAGGCGGTCGAGCATCCACTGCAAGGCGCCATCCGACAGGCCACTCTCGTGATTGGCCACCGGGTAACCGCCGCCAACGTCGGCGTGAGCACCCGGGAAAAGCACCTGCGTCACATTGTCTGCCTGATCCCACAGCGTCGGCGTGAAGTCATTGCGGCGCTCGTCGAGCGAAACCGCGTGAAAACCGTGGCCTACTTTCTCGCTCAGCCTGGTATCGGCAAACTGGAAGGTGTCCACGTGCTTGCCACCCGCATAGGTCGGAATGCCCAGCGCGCCGACAGTATCCCATACGGCGACGGCCGCCAGGCGGTCGACCGGCACGCGGTCCGTCGGCGCGAGCCTGTCGCGCGAAAGGAAGGCCGGCAGATCGGCAGCGATTTCCGCTAGCCCGTGCAGACTCGACGGTTTGATGGTCGTCTTGCGGTAGCCATACCACGCCTCGGCACCCAGCCGGTAGGCTTGCTCCTTGTCTTCGGTCAGCTTTCTCGTCAGCAGCCCCTGCGATACGATCAGCCCCGCCAGCGCGCGCGCCGTGTAGGCACCCCGACTGAAGCCGGTAATGAAAATGTTCGCTCCCGGTTCGTAGTTCCGCGAAATGAACGTATAGCCTCGGACGACACGCGAAATGATGCCTGCGCCGAAAGCTCCTCCCATCAACTTCTTGATCGGATTGCGGGAATCGCCGACGCCGTGAATGTATTTGGCGACCTGCTCGATCGCGCCGCCGGTCAGGACCTTTTCCTGCTCGTCGGCCTGCCGCAAGGAGTCGCTCGACAGCGTTCCGGCCAGGCACAGGAACAGCTTGTAGACGTTCGTGGGGTCGGCGGTATGGTCGGCGTCGGCATCCTGGTCGGGGTTGTTCCACGTCCCGTCGGCACAAAAGACAATGTTCTTTGCCATCTCGAATTCCTTTCCGTGGTGGAACTGGATCTGTAGCAGAACAGTGAATTGCTGCGCTGCTCGCGAGTGACGCCATCTGGTTTTCCGGGCCGCGTCCGTGGCGTCGTCTTGCGGCGCGGCGCCGGCCCTACAATGCGCCCTTGCTCTGCAGCGCCTTGATCATCAGCGCTGTTCCGCACTGCCGCGAGCGGGCGTCCGGATTGAACTCGTGGTCGCCAACGAACTTGCCCTTGGTATACAGGTTCGAGAAACTCCACAGGTAGGGCGATGGCACCCCGAGAGGGCGGTAGCCGAAGCCGTTGTATTTCTCGAACAGGTAGAGCTGGCGCGGTAGAGTCCAGTCGCTCTCGTGGTTGTAGCCCTTGAGAATCAGCGCGTCGCGGGCGCTCTCACGCCAGCTGAAGGGTGGCATGCCGGTCGCCGGACGGCCTTTTGGCACGTGCACGGTGCGCGCGGTCAGGACGTCGCCGTTGTGCAGGTGGGTGGCGAAATCAAAGCCGCATTCCATGCCGTGCAAAATGCCGATGAAGAACCAGGGAATGCCCAGGGGAGTAGCGACGTCGCGGTAGACGTCCCTGAACTTGAGCAGCCGCGAGACGTAAAAGTCGACGTTGCCAGCGAACTCCGTGCGCATCTGGCAACGGTCGAAGAAGTCCTGGTATTCGGCACGCAGGTCGTCGAATACCTTGCTGTCGAGCGGCTTGGGCGTCGCGTCAGCGGCCGACACGGGCGCGGCGCGCGCCGGCGGTGCGGCGTCGAATTCCGCCACCGGCAGGGTCTCGACGGCGTGCATGGCCGCCTGCTCGTGCTGTAGACGCTGCATTGAGCTCTGGATGTCGGACAGGAAGGAGTCGAACGGGCCGACGCGCGCCGCGGCGACCACCGTCTCCAGTTCGTCGGTGGCATTCGCCACGATCTGCGCGGCTTCGAGCAGCGCGGCATGGTCCAGGTCCTGAAGTGACTCCGACAAGCTCTTGAGGACCTCGTTGATCACCGCTTTCTCGGCGGCGTCGGTGGTATTGCCTCGACGCGTGACGAGCACGTTCATGGCGCTCACGATCTCAGCCTTGCTTGATGTGTTCATGGCCTCTCCTTTTCTCAAAAAACCACGGCGAAAGCACTGTGCGACGGGCTGCCAGCGTGGCAGGAAATGCGCGCCACCTGGCGGTTTCGAGGCAAGGTCGCACTGTTCCGGTGGCGGGAAGTAACCGGCAAGATGCTCCTTTCTGCTTGCTCCAGACTACCTGGCCGACGTCGCCATTGCGCCGGATCGCAGGATCGAGAAGATGCGTCGAGCGGCGTCGGCGTCAGCCTTGAGCGTTGCGCTCTGCTGCACCAGGACGGTGAGCGGGATTTTGCCCGGTAGGGCATTGGCCGCGGCTACGGTGAGCTTCCAGGCGGTTTGCAGCTTGCCCAGCAGTCCGCTCACGTTATGGCTGAGGGCATCGACAGCGCCGAGTGCCGCTTCGCTGCTGTGGCCATTACTCAGTGCGGACAGCAGGTCGGCGTAGCGCTCGATGATCGTCAGAGCCGCACGCAGTTGCGCCGTCGCTGGCGGATCATCGAGGTCGGAGAAGTACGCGGCATCGTGCAGGCAGAAGCCGCGGATGATGCCGGGTTTGCCAGCCGCCCCTTGCCAGCTGATCTGGTCCCTGGGGCAGTCGTCAGCGCCGACCTGGCTCTCGCCCTTGGCGCGGCGGCTGGCGATTTGCTGCCCCTGCGTCCGTTCGGCCATCGCCAGGTCGTCGAGCAGCGCTTGGCCGACCGCGTTGACCGCCCCGAAGGCTTGCGAGAAGTACTTGATCTGGTCCACCGCCGCGGTTGTTGCGCAGGCCGCCAGGCACGAGGCCTGCAGCGGCATGAATCGCCACGTCGCTGGGCGCGGGGCGATCGACCCTCCACCTTGGCAACCGTTCATTTGCGCACCTCATCCAGCCGACGAAGAATGTGTCTAGTTATAGTGCACCGGCCTTGGTAAAGCCAGCGCTTGGCGATCGACATCGTCAGGTCCTCGCCCACCGTCGTGATTGTCGGCCAGCAGAGCCGAAGGAAAGTCCGTCAAGATTCGACGAGGTCGCTTTGGGCGGCGGTCACGGGTCGGCAAACACGGCGGCGGTAATGGCCGCCAGGACGCGCGCGGCCCGGGTTGGCGATCATGATCGCCAGGGGCAGTCACTGCCGCTGGCGATGCGCGCCCGCAGGATCGTTCGGTAGGCGTCGGGATCGCGCTCGGTGATCAGTTCGCCGGCGCGCGGCAGATGCCGATCGTGCAGGCGTGATAGCCAGAAACGCAGCGCCGCGGCGCGCAGCAGCGTCGGCCAGGCGGCGTGTTCGGCGGCGAGCAGCGGTCGCTGCGCGTGATAGGCGTCAAGCAGCGCTGCGCAGCGGCGGTCGTCGAGTGTGCCGTCGGGCCGCGCGCACCAGTCGTTGACGGTGACCGCGAGGTCGAACAACAGGTCGTCGACACCGGCGAAATAGAAGTCGAGGACGCCGCTGAGGCGGTCGCCGGTGAACAGGGCGTTGTCGCGGAAGAGGTCGGCGTGGATGACGCCGCGTGGCAGGTCGCCGGGCCGCTGCGCCTGCTGATGGGCGACTTCGTCGCGCAGCAGGCGGCCGTCGGCGTCGTCGAGCAAGGGCGCGATCTCGCTCGCGACGGTGGCGCACCAGTGGCTGTCGCGTTGATGCGGCAGTGCTTCGGGCCACGAGCCGGCGACACGGTGCAGGCGCGCGAGCATGTCGCCGATGGCCGTGCATTGGGCGACGTTCGGCGATTTCTCGGAGCGGCCGGCGAGTCGGCTGACGATCACCGCCGGCTTGCCGCCGAGAGCGCTGACGTACCGCCTGGAGCGGTCGGCGACCGGCGCCGGGCACGGCAGGCCGTGCTGCGCGAGATGCGCCAGCAGCTGGACGTAGCGCGGGACCTGCGCCGCCGGCACCTGTTCGAAGACGGTCAGCACGTAGTCGCCGTGCGTCGTGCTCAGAAAGAAGTTGGAATTCTGCACGCCTTCGCTGATCCCGGTCAGCGATTGCAGCGTTCCCAGGGAATACGACTCGAGCCAGGCGGCGACCTGCGCGGCGCTCAGCTGGGTGAATACCGACATGAGCCTCGGACCGGATGTGCCAGGCGGCGACAGGCGAGCAGCACGCCGCCCTCGGCGCCGTCAGCGATTCAGTGACTCAGAACGTTCCGATCACCCACATCGGCACGCTCAGCGTCGGCGTGCCCATCTCGACGCGGCTGAAGTTGCCTTCGCCTTCGCGGTCGATCAGCGTGTAGGGAACGCCGTGCTCGGGAGTCACGACGATCTTGTAGAGCTTGCCGTTGATGCGGTGCTCTTCTATGGTGTCGCCTTCGCGCTTCTTGATCGTCACGACGGGTTCGGCAAGGCTCTCGTCGAGAGGAGCCATTTCGGGTGGCGGTGGCGGGATGGCCGGCAGCGGTTGCAGATCGGTTGGCTGCTGCGCCAGTGCCGGTGCGGCGGCGAGGGCCAGGGCGATCAGGATGGCGTGGATGCTGCGCATGACGAGATTTCCGGATGGTTGATCAAACGATGAGCATCATCGTTCAAAGTCGATTTTAGTTCAAGGATACTGAATCAGGCGCCGCTGGCCGCGCCGGCGGCCCTAGCATCAGCCACCACCTGCCGGCGTGCCAGCGCGCTGGGCGGCTCTCGGTGGCCTCGCCGAAGTCTGCCATAATGCCCGCTAAACGCTGGCGCCCGATGCTCCGGAACGATCGGCAAGATCTCGCGCAGTGCGTCCATCGCCAGCGCTTTCGTCGCTCGCGGCGGGGCCTTGTTTTCCCTTGGCCGATGTCATTTTTCGATCTCTTTCACTGCCACCAACACTTTCGCTGCCCACTGATGCCCACCCTGCTACTGGTCGACGGATCGTCCTACCTCTACCGCGCTTTCCACGCCATGCCCGACCTGCGGACGACGCGCAGCGAGCCGACCGGCGCGCTGCACGGCGTGCTGAACATGCTGCGCCGACTCGAAAGCGACTACCAGAGCTCCGACGTCGCCTACAAGGCCTGCGTCTTCGACGCCAAGGGCAAGACCTTCCGCGACGACTGGTATCCGCAATACAAGGCCAATCGGCCGCCGATGCCCGACGACATGGTGTCGCAGATCGAGCCCCTGCACGCCGCCATCGCGGCGCTCGGCTGGCCGCTGCTGAGCGTCGAAGGCGTCGAAGCCGACGATGTCATCGGCACGCTGGTGCAGCAGGCGACGGCGCAGGGCGTTGCGGTGGTGGTGTCGACCGGCGACAAGGATCTGGCGCAGCTGGTCGGTCCGCAGGTGCAACTGGTCAACACCATGAGCAACGAGGTACTCGACGAAGCCGGCGTGCTGGCCAAATTCGGCGTGCCGGCGGCGCGTATCGTCGACTACCTGGCGCTCGTCGGCGATACCGTCGACAACGTGCCGGGTGTCGACAAGGTCGGTGCCAAGACCGCCGTCAAGTGGCTCAGCCAGTATGGCTCGCTCGACGGCGTTATTGCCGCTGCCGCTGACATCGGCGGCGTCGTTGGCCAGAACCTGCGCCGCGCGCTCGACTTCCTGCCGCTGGCGCGGCGCCTGGTGACCGTTCGCTGCGACCTCGAGTTACCGCTTTCTCTGGCCGAGCTGGCGCCACGCGCGCCTGACCGCGAGCGACTCGGTGAACTGTTCGCACACTACGAAATGCGCTCGTGGCTGCGGGAAGTCCAGGCCGCGCCGGCCGCGGCGGGCTCGCTCGACGAGCCGCCGCAGAGCGACGAGCCCGACGCCCTGGCCAGCGCGCCGCTCGAACTGCTGGCCGACGGCGCGCACCGTGCGGCTTACGAGACGATCCTTGACGAGGAGGCCCTGGTGCGTTGGCTGGCGAAGATCGACGCCAGCGCGCTGACCGCCCTGGACACCGAAACGACCAGCCTCGATCCCTTCGCGGCGCGCATCGTCGGCCTCTCGCTGGCCGTCGCCGAAGGCGAAGCGGCGTACCTGCCGCTCGCCCATCAACATCCCGGCGGGCCGCAGCAGTTGCCCTGCGAGGCAACGCTGGCGCGCCTGCAGCCGTGGCTGGAATCGACGCTGCACGCCAAGATCGGCCAGAACCTCAAATACGATCAGCACGTCCTGGCCAACCACGGCATCGCGCTGGCTGGCGTTGCGCACGACACGCTGCTGCAGTCCTACGTTCTCGAGTCTGGCAAGGACGGCGCCCGCGGTCACGATCTCGGTCGCCTGGCGATGCGCCATCTCGGACTGGCGACGATCCCCTACGAAGCGCTGTGTGGCAAGGGCGCCAAGCAGATCAGCTTCGCGCAGGTGGCGATCGAGCAGGCCGCCGAATACGCCGCCGAAGACGCCGACCTGTGCCTGCGTCTGCACGCCAGGCTCTATCCGCAGATCGCCGCCGACGCCGGCCTGACGCGGGTCTACGAAACGATCGAAATGCCGGTGCGCGACATCCTTTTCCGCATGGAGCGCAACGGTGTGCTCATCGATGCGCAGCTACTGAGCCGGCAAAGCAATGAAATCGGCAAGCGCCTGCTCGAACTCGAGGCGCAGGCGTACGCCGCGGCCGGGCAGCCGTTCAACGTCAACTCGCCGAAGCAGCTGGCCGAAATCCTCTTCGGCACGCTCGGCCTGCCGGTCAAGAAAAAAACGCCGTCGGGAGGACCGTCAACCGACGAAGAGGTGCTCTCGGAGTTGGCTCTCGACTACCCGCTGCCGAAGATCCTGCTCGAATCGCGGCAGCTCGCCAAGCTCAAGGGTACCTATACCGACAAGTTGCCGAAGATGGTCAACGCCCAGACCGGCCGCGTGCACACCAGCTACGCGCAGGCGGTGGCGGTCACCGGTCGGCTGTCGTCGAGCGACCCCAACCTGCAGAACATCCCGGTCAGGACGCCTGAAGGGCGGCGTATCCGCGCCGCTTTCATCGCCCCGGCGGGTAGCACCATCGTTTCGGCCGACTATTCGCAGATCGAACTGCGGATCATGGCGCACCTTTCGGAGGACCCGCGTCTGCTCGAAGCTTTTGCCCAGGGCGAGGACGTGCATCGGGCGACGGCGGCCGAAATCTTCGGCGTCAGCGTCGCTGACGTCGGCCCGGATCAGCGACGCGTCGCCAAGGTCATCAACTTCGGTCTGATCTACGGCATGAGCGCTTTCGGTCTCGCGCGTCAGCTCGACCTCGAACGCAGCGCTGCGCAAGCGTACAGCGAGCGCTATTTCGCGCGTTATCCCGGCGTCGCCGATTACATGGCCAGGACGCGCGAGATGGCCAGGACGCAGGGCTATGTCGACACCGTTTTCGGTCGTCGCCTGTGGCTTCCGGAAATCCGCTCGAGCCAGGCGGCGCGTCGCCAGGGCGCCGAGCGCGCGGCGATCAACGCGCCGATGCAGGGTTCGGCGGCCGACCTGATCAAGTCGGCGATGATCGCCGTGCAGGGCTGGCTCGACGCCGAGCGCCTGCAGACGCGCTTGCTGCTGCAGGTGCATGACGAGCTGATCCTCGAAGTTCCCGACGACGAACTCGAGCAGCTGCGCGCCGAGTTGCCGCGACTGATGAGCGAAGTGGCGACGTTGCGTGTGCCGCTGCTGGTCGACGTCGGCATCGGCAACAACTGGGACGAGGCGCACTGACGCTGGCGCGAGCGCTGGCGGTCGGACCCCATTTTCTTCTTTAGCCACGGAAAGGCACGAAAGCATGCCCCTACACGAGAAAGAAACCGTCCGGGAAAAACTGGATGACGAGGTGTACGCGTCGGCCGACCTGTCGGTCAGCATGCCGAAGTATCGGTTTCCCGATCTGGAGCACGATCCACGCCACGCCTACGCGGTCGTCCATGACGAGCTGATGCTCGACGGCAATGCGCGTCAGAATCTGGCGACCTTCTGCCAGACCTGGGCCGAGCCCGAAGTCCACCAGCTGATGGACGAGTGCATGGACAAGAACATGGTCGACAAGGACGAGTATCCGCAGACCGCCGAAATCGAGGCGCGCTGCGTGCACATGCTCGCCGACCTGTGGAACTCGCCGGCGGCGGCGAATACCATTGGTTGCTCGACGACCGGCTCGAGCGAAGCGGCGATGCTCGGCGGCATGGCCATGAAGCGGCGCTGGGAAGCCCGGCGAAAAGCCGCCGGAAAGCCAATCGACAAGCCCAACCTGATTACCGGTCCGGTGCAGATCTGCTGGCACAAGTTCGCCCGCTACTGGGACATCGAACTGCGCGAGATCCCGCTCGAAGGCGAGCGCTTGCTGATGACGCCCGCCGAGGTTGTCAAACGTTGCGACGAAAACACGATCGGCGTTGTGCCGACGCTGGGGGTGACTTTCACCTGCCAGTACGAGCCGGTGCAGGCGGTCGCCGACGCGCTCGACGAGTTGCAGAAAGAGCAGGGGCTGGATATCGCTATCCACGTAGACGGCGCCAGCGGTGGTTTTCTCGCACCTTTCTGCGCACCCGATCTGGTCTGGGATTTCCGTATCCCGCGCGTCAAGTCGATTAACACCTCGGGCCACAAATTCGGTCTGTCGCCGCTCGGTGTCGGCTGGATCATCTGGCGGGAAGCCGTCGACCTGCCCGAGGAAATGATTTTCTGGGTCAATTACCTGGGTGGCAACATGCGCGACATCGCCCTGAACTTCTCGCGGCCGGGCGGGCAGGTGGTCTGCCAGTATTACAACTTTCTGCGTCTCGGCAAGGAGGGTTACCGCAAGATCCACAGCGCCTGCTACGAGACCGCCGCCTACCTGGCGAGCAGGATCGCCAGGCTCGGGCCTTTCGAGATCATCTACGGCGGCGAGGTCGGCACGGGTATCCCGGCCTTATGCTGGAAGATGAAGGAGGGTATCGATCCGGGCTTCAGCCTCTACGACCTGGCCGACCGCCTGCGCAGCCGCGGCTGGCAGGTGCCCGCGTACGCGCTGCCGGCGAATCGTCAGGAGCTGGTGATCCAGCGTATCCTCGTCCGCCACGGCGTCAGTCGTGACCTGGCGACGCTGCTGGTCGAGGACATCGAGCGCGCGCTGGACCACTTCGCGAGGCACCAGCCGCCGACGCCGATGAGCGCCGAGGAAGCCGCCGGCTTCCATCACTGAGAAAAATGCGGATCGCAAGCCGTTTTGCGCAGGCTTGCCGTCCGTCGTGTTCATGAAAGGATCCTGGCATGTCGATGCAACTGCATATCGGTAACAAGAACTACTCGTCGTGGTCGATGCGCCCCTGGGTACTGCTGACGCAGGCGGGAATTCGCTTCGAAGAGGTGATGCTCCGCTTCGACGCCTTCACGCCCGAGTCGAAGTTCAAGGCCACTCTCGCCCATTTCAGTCCGGCCGGCCGCGTGCCGGTGCTGGTCGACGAGGGTTTTGCCGTCTGGGACACGCTGGCAATCGCCGAGTACCTGGCCGAGAAGTTTCCGGACCGGCAGCTGTGGCCCGTCGACGCGCAAGCGCGGGCGCGTGCGCGCAGCGTCTGCGCCGAGATGCACGCCGGCTTCGCCGCCTTGCGCAGCCATTTCCCGATGAACATCGAAGCGTCCCTGCCCGAAGTCGGGCAGCGCGTGCTGCGTGAGCAAGCGCCGGTGCGTGCCGATGTCGATCGCCTGCTGCAAATGTGGAGCGACTTGCTGGCGGCGCACGGCGGACCGATGCTGTTCGGCGAGTTCGGGATCGCCGACGCCTATTTCGCGCCGGTCGTCAAGCGCCTGGTGAGCTACGCGGTGCCGGTGCCGCCGCTGATCGCCGCGTATATCGAGCGTGTGCAGGCGCTACCCGGCGTGGTCGCCTGGAGCGAGGGCGCGCTCGCCGAGAACGACTTCCTGGACTTCGAAGAGCCGTATCGAACGCGTGCCTGATACGCTGAGACGGTGTCGCCGTGCCAGGCGTCACGATTGCGACCGCGCAGCGCTGCCGAATAGGGCCCTTTCTGCGCGCCAGCCAAGGGGAGGGCGGCGATGCCTACTGGCGACGAATCCTTGACGGAAAATAGGTGGCGCCGGCGCGCCGAGCGCCTGCTGCCGTCTGCTGTTCGCCAGGCGCTGGCCGGATTCCTGTTGCTCGGCGTGCTGGCCGCGTGCACGAGTTCGCCCGACCGCGTTGCCGTCTACCAGAGGGAAGGCTTCGAGGCCAACGAGACCTTCTCGCGCCTGTTCGACGCCAGCGTCGAGGCGACCTGCGAGGCGGCGCGGCGCGCACTACTCAGCCAGGGTTACCGGCCGACTACCGAAAAGAACGACTTCATCAGCGCCAGCAAGAGCTTCCAGCCCGAGGGCGAGGTGCACGTGCAGATCGTCTTCAACGTCGTTTGTGCGCCGGTGGGTACGGGCGGCAAGCTGGCGACTGCTTACGTGAGCGCGGTCCAGGACCGCTACGCGCTGAAAAAGAACCCGAACTCGGCGAGCTTCGGCGTCGCGGCGATCGGCTCCTTGTCGATTCCGCTGACGGCGTCCGGCGACTCGCTGGTCAAGGTGGCCAGCGAAACGATTCCCGCCGGACCTTTCTACGATCGTTTCTTCGCGCTGATGCAGCGCAACCTGCCGGCGCCGGCCGGCGAGCAGTAGGGCGCGGCCGGCGCGACAGGCGCTGGCCGCAGCGTTACTATGATCATCGCCGCTGTCGCAAATTGTCATGACCGTCTGGGAAGGGAGTCGCTTGATGAATACGCCATACAAGCCCGATCGCCAACTCGAGAAGCGCTTGTCCGACAAGCTTCTCGACGTCTTGATCAGGGCCGGCCTGGTGGTTGCCCTGGTGATGTTGTGCTACCGGATCTTTTCGCCCTTTCTGGGCTTGATGATGTGGGCGCTGATTCTGGCGATCACGCTCTATCCGCTGCATCAAAAGCTGGCCGGCAGCCTTGGTGGCAAGCAGGGGCGCGCGGCGACGCTGCTGGTCCTGGCGGGAATCGCCTTGGTCGTCGTGCCGACCGCCTTGCTGGCGAGTTCAATGGGCGATTCGATTCATCAACTGCTGGCCAGCGTCAAAGGCAATACTTTCGCCATCCCGGCGCCCCCCGAAAAAGTGGCCGATTGGCCGCTGGTCGGCGAGAAGCTTGCGGCCGTCTGGTCGATGGCGCACGCCGACCTGCCGGCGCTGCTTCAGAAGCTGCAACCGAAGATTGGTAGTCTGGCCAAAGAAGCCCTGGGCGTCGTCGCCGGCATCGCCGGCGGCATGCTGCTGTTCCTGTTCTCGTTCATCATTGCCGGCGTGATCATGGCCTTCGGCGAGTCGGGCGAGCGCGGTGCGCGGGCGATATTTGATCGCCTGGCTGGCCAGGCGCGCGGTGAAGAGTTCAACAAGCTGTCGACGGCAACGGTGCGTGCGGTCGCCATGGGCGTCATCGGCGTGGCCTGCATCCAGGCGATCATCGTCGGCCTGGCCTTGCTGGTCGCCGGCATACCGTGGGCGGGCGTGTTGTCGCTGATCATGTTGCTGCTCGGCATTGCGCAGGTTCCAGCGCTGTTGGTGACCTTGCCGGCGATCGCCTACATGTGGACCATCGGCGATTACGGAACGGTTGCCGCGGCGAGTTACAGCGTCCTGCTGATCGTTGCCGGTTCGGCCGACAACGTGCTGAAGCCCCTGATGCTCGGTCGCGGTGTCGATGCGCCGATGCCCGTGGTCTTGCTCGGGGCGCTGGGCGGCATGGCCAGCAGCGGCATCCTCGGGATGTTCGTCGGTGCCACCTTGCTGGCCCTGGGTTACCAGATCTTCATGGGCTGGGTGGACGCACGCGACGACGTGGAAGCGCTAGAGGATGATTCGCAGCCGCTCGCCTGAGGGCCGCTGCGGGTGCCGCTGAGTCGAACACGCGCGCGCCTCCTGGCCGTCAACGCGGCTTTCGTACTCAGCGCCTGCAGCACGCTGGGACCTGACTTCAAGCCGCCGCTGCTGCCTTCCTGGCTGGCCGACTGGTCCGGTGGATCGCTGAAATCGCTGGCCAAGCTGCCCGCCGAGCGGCAAGGGAGTTCCTCGGCGCTCAGTCCGGAATGGTGGCGCAGTCTCGACGATCCGGTGCTCGATGCGCTGATCGACGAAGCGCTGCGCAGCAATCCCAATGTGCGCATTGCCGGGCTGCGGATTATCGAGGCGCGCGCCAATCTCGGCATCGCCGGCAGCACGCTCTACCCGCAGCTGCAGCAGATCAGCGGCGAGGCGCTGCGCGTCGGACAGCGGCAGGATGGTGGGCCGAACAGCGCTTTCAGCAGCTATGGGCTGGGCTTCGGTATCGGCTGGGAGATCGACTTCTGGGGCAAGTTTCGGCGCAGTATCGAGGCTGCCGATGCCAGCTATTTTGCCAGCCTGGCGCAGTACGACGATGTGCAGGTGTTGATGGCGGCGCAGGTGGCGACCCTCTATGCGTCGATTCGCACCCTCGAGGTACGTTTGCAGATCGCCGGCGAGAACGCCGCCTTGCAGGCGCGTAGCCTGCAAATCACCGAGCGGCGCTTCAAGAGCGGCAATGACGCCGAGCTTGACGTGCAGCAGGCCAAGAGCCAGTACCTGAGTACGCTGGCGAGCATCCCACTGCTTGAGAGCGGCTTGCGGCAGGCGCAGAACGCGCTTGGCACGCTGCTCGTCCGCGCACCGGGGCCGCTGCCCGAAATGGCCGCCGGTCGGGGCCGTATTCCGAACGCGCAGCTCGCGCTGATTGCCGACCTGCCCGCCGATCTGCTGCGCCGCCGCCCGGACGTGCGGGCGGCCGAGATGCAACTGGCGGCGCAGTCGGCGCTGATTGGCGTTAGTGAGGCCGAGCTCTATCCGGCGATCAGTCTGCTCGGTTCGCTGGGCGTCTCGGGGACTTCCCTGAGCGGCTCGAGAAACAGCTTCGACTGGGCCATCGGCCCCAGCCTGACGTGGAACGTTTTCGACCATGGCCGCTTGAGCAATCAGGTGCTGGTCCAGGATGCCCGCTTCCAGCAGCTCTTCGAGCGCTACCAGGAAACGGTACTGAGCGCTGCCCGTGAGGTTGACGACGCCGCCGTTGCTTTTGCCAAAGGCCGTGAGCAGACGCTGTTGCTCGCCGAAGCGGTGACCGCGGCGCGGCGCTCGCTGGCGATTGCCAACATCCAGTACCGCGAAGGCCTGACCGGTTTCGAACGTGTGCTCGATTCGCAGCGCGCGCTGTTCAGCCAGCAGGAGCGCGAGGTCAGCGCGCTCGGTGATGTCGCCAAGAGCCTGATCGCGCTCTACAAGGCGATGGGTGGTGGCTGGCAGGCCGGACGCAGCCGTCCCCTGCTCGATGACGCGACGCGCGAGACGATGGGCGAGCGCAGCGACTGGCAGGAGATGTTGAGCACGCCCCTGCCGCCCGCTGCGCGTTCCTTGCCGGCCGGCGTACAAAACCTTGAGAGCGAGCAATGAGTGAACAAGCCCTAACACCCACCGAAACGCCAGCGCCCGTTGCGCCGCAGCCACCTCCCGAGAAGCCCGGCGCCGGCACGCGGATCGGCTCGCTGATCGTTATCGCGCTGATCGTCGCCAGTCTGCTCTGGTATTTTGCCGCCGATCGCCTGACGCCCTACACCTCGCAGGCGCGGGTGCAGGCTTTTGTCGTGCCGGTGGCGGCCGAGGTCGCGGGCAAGGTGCTGAGCGTGCATGTCAAGAACAACGATGACGTGCAAGCGGGCGAGCCGCTCTTCGACATCGATCCCAGCCAGTACCAGATCGCCGTGCAACGCGCGCGCTCGGACTATGAATCGGTGCGCCGCTCGGTCAATGCAGCGAGTGCGGCGGTCGAGGCGGCGCGCGCCTCGCTGCAGGCTGCGCAGGCCAATCACGTCAAGGCCGAGAAGGACGCGACGCGGCAGGAAACACTCTACGCCGAGGATCCCGGCGCGATTTCGGTGCGCCGCCTGGAGAGCGCGCAGGCGACGCGGGTGCAGGCGCGCAGTCAGGAAAAGGCGGCCGAGGCCGACCTGCGGCGGGCGCAGGAGTCAGCTGGCGAGAGCGATGAAAACAACTCGCAGTTGCTGAGCGCGAGTGCGGCGATCGAGAAGGCCGAGCTTGACTTGCTGCGCACCCGGGTGCTGGCGCCCGGCCGCGGTCTGGTCACCGATTTGCGTACCGAAGTCGGGCTGTTTGCGCAGGCTGGGGCGCCGGCAATGACCTTGATCTCGATCGACGATTTCTGGATCAATGCCGACCTCACCGAGAACAACCTCGGCCATGTCGACGCCGGCGACGAGGTCGCCATCGTGCTCGACGTGTCGCCTGGCGAAGTGTTCAAGGGCCGCGTGCGCAGTATCGGCAGCGGCGTCAGTTCGGGCAAGCAGGCCTCGCCCGGGACGCTGCCGACGATCGACAACAGCCGCGACTGGCTGCGCCAGGCGCAGCGCTTTCCGGTGGCGATCGAGTTCGACCCGGCCGAAGGCCAGCGTTTGCCGACCATACGGATCGGCGGCCAGGCCGAGGTGCTGGTCTATACCGGCGAGCATCCGCTGATGAATTTTCTCGGGGCGGGCTACATCCGGCTGCTGAGCCTGCTCTCGTATCTCTATTGAGCCGCGGCCGATGACGCGGCCCGACAAGGCGGTTCTGCGCCTGGCCAGCGGACTGTTTCTGGCGGTGCTGCTGGCCTATGGCCTGGCCTTGCCAATGCCATTCGTGGTCTGTCTGCTGGCGCTAATGATGCTCTGCAAGCCGGGGCCGCCGCTGCCGATGCTCAAGGGTTTCGTGGTCGCGCTGCTGCTCGGTTCCTTGATCGTCGGCGGTGTGCTGATGGTGCCGCTGTTGCAGCACTATGCGCTGAGTGGCGTCATGCTGACGGGCGCGGTGCTCTACGCGCTGTTCTACTTTGGCCTGCGCAGGGACAATCCGCTGACGATGATTCTGGTCGTCTCTTTCACCCTGGTGCCGGTCGCCGGCGTGGCGGCGCAGGCGTTGGTGACCGTGATCAGCGTCGCTCTGGTTGCCGGGGTGCTGGTCGGGCTGGTCGTCAATGGCCTTTCGCACGCTTTCTTTCCCGATCCTCCCGAACTCCCGGGAACGACCGCCAGGCCACCGCCAATCGGCCGCGAGGCGGCGAGCTGGATTGCCCTGCGGGCGACGCTGATCGTCGTGCCGGTTTTCGTCCTGGCGCTGAGCAATCCGTCCTTCTATCTGGCAGCGATCATGAAAACGGTCGCGCTGGCGCAGCAGGCGGGTTCTGCCCGAGCCCGGTCGGCGGGGCAGGAACTCGTCGGCTCGACGCTGATGGGCGCCTGGATGGCGCTGCTGGTCTGGTTCGGCTTGTCGCTGTGGCCCAACCTGTGGATGTTGATGCTGTGGATCACGGGCGCCGCCCTGTGGAGCGGCGCGCGTATTTTCGGGGTCAAGGCGAGTGCGTTTTCGCCCTCGTTCTGGAGCAATGCGCTGATGACCATGTTCATCGTGCTCGGGCCAGCGATCGAGGACAGCGCCAACGGCAAGGACGTCTGGCAAGCGTCGGCGAGTCGCATCGTCCTCTTCCTTGGCGTCTCTCTCTACGCCTGGGCAACGGTCTGGGCGCTCGAGCGCTGGCGCGCCTCGCGCTCGCAGGCGCTTTTCTTCAAGCGCGGCTGACTGGAGGATGTGACGTGACCTGGATGAATCTGGCAATCGGCTTGCCGACGATGTTGGCGTGCCTGGTGATGCAGGCAACGGTGACCTTCTGGAGCGTTCGCTACTATATGCGGCAGGCCGCCCGCCAGCTGTCGGCAAGTGGCCTGGTTGCCGGGGTCAGGCCGCTGCTGGTGGTGATGGTCATAATGATGGCCGGCAACCTGCTGCAGATGGCTCTCTGGGCAGGCCTGTTTATCGTGCTCGGCGAGTTCGACGCCTTTTATCCAGCGGTCTACCATTCGGCGGTCAATTACACGTCGCTGGGCTATGGCGACGTGGTGATGAGCGAGCCGTGGAAGTTACTGGGGGCCCTGGAGGCGGCCAACGGGGTATTGATGTTCGGCATCACCAGCGCGGCGCTGATGGCCGTCCTGCAGCATTTGATCAAGGTGCACCTCGTCGCCGGCGATGAGCAGCGGTGACGGCGTTCTGACAAAGCGGCGCGACGTCTGCCTGCTGGTGCTCGGCGAGTTACGCCAGGCATTCTTCGAATAGGGCGGCCACAAAACGCAAAAAGCCCGCCGGGAGGCGGGCTTCGACGCGTCGGCGAGGCGCTCGCTACGCCGGGATTACTCGAACTCGATGATCACCTGATCGACCGACAGGCTCTCGCCAGCCGTGGCGACGACTTTCTTGACCTTGCAATCGCGTTCGGCCTTGAGGACGTTCTCCATCTTCATCGCTTCGATGACGGCGAGTTTTTCGCCGGCACTGACCTGCTCGCCGGCCTTGACCGAGACTTCGCGCAGCAAGCCCGGCATCGGCGAGAGCAGGAACTTGGAGAGATCCGGTGGCACCTTCTTGGGCATCAGTGCCAGCATCCGCGCGGCATTGGCGGTCATCACCGTGGCCTTGACCTGTTTGCCGAAGTGGACGACGCGATAGAGCAGGCCAATGCGTTCGAGTTGCAGGCACAGCGGCTCGCCGTTGCAGCTGCCGTGGAAGACCAGTTCGCCAAACTTCCAGTCGGAAACGAGATCGTAGCGATCGTCGCCGTAGGTCACCGAGTAGCCGCCAGGGATCGGCGTGACGACTACCGCGTAATCCTTGCCTTCCATCTGGACGACCCACTCGCTGCCGACCTTGCGCTGGTGCCCCGGCATCTGGCCGCTGACCTTGACCGCACGGTCGATGTAGCGACGACGCCCGAAAGCGGCGACGGCGGCCAGCAGGCCCGGGTCCTCGTGGATGACGTCAGAGGCAACGAAACCGCTTGGATACTCGTCGGCCATGAACGAGGTGGTGAAGGTTCCCGAGAGAAAGCGCGTGTTTTGCATCAGCGCCGCCTGGAACGGGATGTTCGAACTGATGCCGCGAATGACGAAGGCGTTGAGCGCGTCGCGCATGCGCTCGACGGCTTGTTGGCGAGTTGCCCCGTGGCAAATCAGCTTGGCGATCATCGAGTCGTAATACATCGAGATCTCGCCGCCTTCGAAAACGCCGGTATCGACCCGGACCTGACCGTCGACGGTTTCCGGCGGACGATACTTGACCAGCCGGCCGATCGACGGCAGGAAGCCGCGGAAGGGGTCTTCGGCGTTGATCCGGCACTCGATCGCCCAGCCCTTGGCCTTGATGTCGTCCTGCACGAAGGGCAGCTTCTCGCCAGCCGCGACGCGGATCATCAACTCGACCAGGTCGACGCCGGTGATCATCTCGGTGACCGGGTGCTCGACCTGCAGGCGGGTGTTCATTTCCAGGAAGTAGAAAGACTTGTCCGAGCCGACGACGAATTCGACGGTACCGGCGCTCTGATACTTCACCGCTTTGGCCAGCGCCACCGCCTGCTCGCCCATCGCCTTGCGGATGCTGTCATCGATGAACGGCGACGGCGCTTCCTCGAGGACTTTCTGGTGCCGGCGCTGAATCGAGCATTCGCGTTCGAGCAGGTAGATGGTGTTGCCGAAGGAGTCGGCGATGAGCTGGATCTCGATGTGATGCGGTCCCTCGACGAATTTCTCGATGAACACGCGGTCGTCGCCGAAACTGTTGCGCGCTTCGTTGCGGCAGGCGTCAAAGCCTTCCGAGGCTTCCTTGTCGTCGTAGGCGACGCGCAGACCCTTGCCGCCACCACCGGCCGAGGCCTTGATCATCACCGGGTAACCGATCTTCTTGGCGATGCCGACGGCTGTGGCGGCGTCCTCGATGGCCGCGTTGTGACCGGGGATGGTGTTGACCCTGGCTTCTTCAGCGAGCTTCTTGGAGGCGATCTTGTCGCCCATGGCGGCTATCGAATGGTGCTTCGGGCCGATAAAAATGATGCCGTTTTCTTCGAGGCGACGCGAGAACTCCTCGTTTTCGGAGAGGAATCCGTAGCCCGGGTGCACGGCTTCGGCGCCGGTCTGTTTGCAGGCGTCGATGATCTTGTCGATCACCAGATACGATTCCTTGGACGCCGCCGGGCCGATACACACGCCCTCGTCGGCCATCAGCACGTGCATCGAATCCTTGTCGGCTTCGGAATAAACGGCCACCGTCGCGATGCCCATCTTCTTGGCGGTCTTCATCACGCGACAGGCGATTTCGCCTCGGTTGGCGATCAGTATTTTCTTGAACATCTCTATTTCTCCCCGTCGATCAAAGCGGAATGTTGCCGTGTTTGCGCCACGGGTTTTCCAGTTTCTTGTCTCGCAACATCGCCAGCGAGCGGCAGATTCGCTTGCGCGTCTCGTGTGGCATGATCACGTCGTCAATGAAGCCGCGTGCTCCGGCGACGAAGGGGTTGGCAAACTTGGCCTTGTATTCGGCTTCGCGCGCCGCCAGCTTGGCCGGGTCGTTCTTTTCCTCGCGGAAGATGATCTCGACCGCGCCCTTCGGGCCCATGACGGCGATTTCGGCCGACGGCCAGGCGAAGTTGACGTCGCCACGCAGGTGCTTCGAGGCCATCACGTCGTAGGCGCCACCGTAGGCCTTGCGGGTGATCACGGTGATCTTCGGGACCGTGCACTCGGCGTAGGCGTAGAGCAGCTTGGCGCCGTGCTTGATGATGCCGCCGTACTCCTGCGCGGTACCGGGCATGAAACCGGGCACATCGACGAAGGTCACCACCGGGATGTTGAAGGCATCGCAGTAGCGCACGAAGCGGGCGGCCTTGATCGAGCTCTTGATGTCCAGGCAGCCAGCGAGGACCAGCGGCTGGTTGGCGACGATACCCACGGTCGAGCCGTCCATGCGCGCGAATCCGATGACGATGTTCTTGGCGTACTCACGCTGCAGTTCGAAGAAGTCACCGTCGTCGGCGACCTTGATGATCAGTTCCTTGATGTTGTACGGCTTGTTGGTGTTGTCGGGCACCAGTGTGTCGAGCGAGAAGTCGAGACGCTCGGCGGAATCCTGCGACGGCAGGCGTGGCGGCTTTTCGCGGTTGTTCGACGGCAGGAAGCTGATGAAGCGACGCAGCATCATCAAGGCTTCGACATCGTTCTCGAAGGCCAGGTCGGCGACTCCGGACTTGCTGGTGTGGGTGACCGCACCGCCGAGTTCTTCGGCGGTGACGTCTTCGTGGGTCACCGTCTTGACCACTTCCGGGCCAGTGACGAACATGTACGACGAGTCCTTGACCATGAAGATGAAGTCGGTCATCGACGGGCTATAAACGGCGCCGCCGGCACACGGTCCCATGATCAGCGAGATCTGCGGCACGACGCCCGAGGCCAGGACGTTGCGCTGGAAGACGTCGGCGTAGCCGGCAAGCGACGCGACACCTTCCTGGATGCGCGCACCGCCCGAGTCGTTGAGGCCGATCACCGGCGCGCCGACCTTGATCGCATGATCCATCACCTTGCAGATCTTTTCAGCGTGCGCCTCGGAAAGCGAGCCGCCGAAGACCGTGAAGTCCTGCGAAAAAATGAACATCAGGCGGCCGTTGATCGTGCCGCAGCCGATCACCACGCCGTCGCCGGGGACCGACTGGTCGGCCATGCCGAAGTCGTGGCAGCGATGCTCCTTGAACATGTCCCATTCTTCGAACGAGCCACTGTCGAGCAGCAGCTCGATGCGCTCGCGGGCGGACAATTTACCCTTGCTGTGCTGGCTGTCGATACGCTTCTGGCCACCGCCCAGACGCGCCGCCGCACGCTTCTCTGCAAGCTGGCGAATGATGTCGTGCATAAGGTTTACTCCCTAACGGTCGGGTCAATCAGAACTACTCAAACAAGCCGGGCAATCCTGGCCCGACTCCTGCAATCAGTGTTTCAGAAACGCCAGCAGCCTGGCCGCGGCCGCGCCGGGCGTCGTCCGCCCTTCGGCGACATCGGCCGACAGTTCCGGCAGCGCGGCGCGCACCGCCGCATGGCTGCGGAAATCGCGGCGCAGGCCAGAGTCGATCAGGCTCCACATCCAGTCGACCGCCTGCCGGCGGCGCTTTTGCTCGAATTCGCCGCTGGTGCTCATGGTTTTCTGGTAGCGCTCGATTTCGGCCCAGAACTCGGCGATGCCGCGCTTGGCCAGCGCGCTGACGGTGAGCACCGGTGGCCGCCAGTTGGGGCTGGCGCTGCGCAGCATGGTCAGCGCCGCCTTCATCTGGCCGCGGGCAAAGGCCGCGGCGCGCTCGTCGATGTCGGCCTTGTTGAAGACCACCATGTCGGCGATCTCGACGATGCCCTTCTTGATTGCCTGCAGGTCATCGCCCTGGTTGGGCAGTTGCAACAGCACGAAGGCGTCGACCATGCCGGCGACGGTCGTTTCGGACTGACCGACGCCGACGGTCTCGACGATGATCACGTCAAAGCCGCCTGCCTCGCAAAGCAGCATCGCTTCGCGCGTCTTGTCGGCGACGCCGCCGAGCGATCCCGACGACGGGCTGGGACGGATGAAAGCCTCGTCGCGCTGGCAGAGCAACTCCATGCGCGTCTTGTCGCCGAGGATCGAGCCACCGGAAACCGACGATGAGGGGTCGACGGCAAGCACCGCCACGCGCTTGCCAGCGTCGATCAGATGGATGCCGAGTGACTCGATGAAAGTTGACTTGCCGGCGCCTGGCGCGCCGGAAATGCCGACCCGGATGGTCTGCCCGGTGTGCGGCAGCAAGGCCGTAAGCACCTGCCGAGCGCGCCGCTGGTGATCGCTGCGCGTCGACTCGACGAGGGTGATGGCTTTGGCCAGCGGCCGTCGCCGACCGGCGAGAACGCCGTCGACGAGGTGCTGGTCTGCTGGAGCCATGGCTGGGGCGGTTGATTTGTGGGTCATATCCATGCTTGACAGCTGGTCTTCGGCTTGCTCAGGCGCTGGCGGCGCGCGCTTTGCGGATTTCGGCCAGGACGGTCATCGCCGAGTCCTCGATGCGCGTTCCCGGCCCGAAAATGGCCTTGGCGCCCGACTTGAAGAGGAAGTCGTAGTCCTGCGCCGGGATGACGCCGCCGGCGAAGACGATGATGTCGTCGGCGCCCTGATCCTTGAGCGCCTTGACCAGCGCCGGCAGCAAGGTTTTGTGTCCGGCGGCGAGCGACGAGACGCCAACTGCGTGCACGTCGTTTTCAATCGCCAGACGGGCAGCTTCTTCGGGGGTCTGGAAGAGCGGACCAACGTCAATGTCGAAACCGAGGTCGGCAAAAGCGGTGGCGACGACTTTGGCGCCACGGTCGTGGCCGTCCTGGCCGAGCTTGGCGACCATGATCCGCGGCCGACGGCCTTCGTCCTCATTGAACTTGTTGATCTCGGCTTTCAGCGTTTCCCAACTCGAGATGCCGTCAAGCACGGCGCCGTAGACGCCCGAGACGGTCTGTTGCGTGGCGCGGAAACGTCCGAAGATCTTCTCCATCGCGTCGGAGACTTCGCCGACCGAAGCGCGCAGGCGCATGGCCTTGACCGTCAGGTCGAGGAGGTTGCCTTCGCCGGTTTCGGCGCAACGCGTCAGCTCAGCCAAGGCGGCGTTGACCTGCTCGCTGTCGCGGGCGTCGCGCATCGTCTTGAGACGGGCAATCTGCGAATCGCGGACGGCGTTGTTGTCGATGTCGCGGATCTCGAGGTCGTCCTGCTTGGCCAGCTTGTATTTGTTCACACCAACGATCACGTCCTTGCCGGAATCGATGCGTGCCTGCTTGTCGGCCGCGCAGGCTTCGATCTTCATTTTTGCCCAGCCGGATTCGACGGCGTGCGTCATGCCGCCCATGCTGTCGACTTCCTCGATGATCTTCCAGGCCTCGTCGGCGAGGTCCTGCGTTAGTCGCTCCATCATGTACGAGCCAGCCCACGGGTCGATGACGTTGGTGATGTGCGTTTCTTCCTGGATCACCAGCTGCGTGTTGCGCGCGATGCGCGACGAGAATTCCGTCGGCAGGGCGATTGCCTCGTCGAGAGCATTGGTGTGCAGCGACTGCGTGCCACCAAAAACCGCGGCCATTGCTTCAATGGTCGTCCGCACGACGTTGTTGTAGGGGTCCTGCTCGGTCAGCGACCACCCCGAGGTCTGGCAGTGCGTGCGCAACATGCTCGACTTGGGACTCTTCGGCTCGAACTCCTGCATCGCTTTCCACCACAGCAGGCGGGCGGCGCGCAGCTTGGCGACTTCGAGATAGAAGTTCATGCCGATGGCGAAGAAGAACGACAGTCGGCCGGCAAAGGCATCGACGTCGAGGCCGGAAGCGATTGCCGTGCGCACGTAGTCGCGACCGTCGGCAATGGTGAATGCCAGTTCGAGCGCCTGCGTCGCACCGGCTTCCTGCATGTGATAACCCGAAATCGAGATCGAGTTGAACTTCGGCATGTGCTGCGCGGTGTAGCCAATGATGTCGGAGATGATCTTCATCGACGGTTTCGGCGGGTAAATGTAGGTGTTGCGGACCATGAACTCCTTGAGGATGTCGTTCTGGATGGTCCCCGAGAGTTTGTCCTGCGGCACGCCCTGCTCTTCGGCGGCAACGATGTAGCCGGCGAGAATCGGCAGCACGGCGCCGTTCATGGTCATCGACACCGAGACCTTCTCGAGCGGGATGCTGTCGAAGAGGATTTTCATGTCTTCGACCGAGTCGATCGCCACGCCAGCCTTGCCGACGTCGCCGGTGACGCGCGGATGGTCGGAGTCGTAGCCACGGTGGGTGGCCAGATCGAAGGCTACCGAGACGCCCTGACCGCCAGCGGCCAGCGCTTTGCGATAGAAAGCGTTCGAAGCTTCAGCGGTGGAGAAGCCGGCGTACTGACGAATGGTCCATGGCCGGCCGGTGTACATCGTCGCCTGCGGACCGCGGACGAAAGGAGCAAGGCCCGGCAGGGTATCGGTGTAGGGCAGCCCATCGAGGTCCTGGCGGGTGTACAGAGGCTTGACGACGACACCTTCGGGCGTCACCCAATTCAGGCTATCGAGTTCGGCACCGCGCAGAGCTTTGGCGGCGGCTTTTTTCCAGGCATCAAGGCTGGCTGAATCGGCTGGTGCGGGATTGTTCGCGTTGGACATGACGGAGCCTTTCACGGAATCTGTGGAATGAGTTGGGGTTGTCGTCAGGGACGACGCAAGGATTATACCGACCCAGAGCGGCGTAATCGCTCAAGGGCGCTTTAAAGCTTGACACTCCTGTCAACGAATAATACTGTATCCATAATTATGAACGCAAGGTCTCGCGGGGGGCCTTGAACGAATCAGCGAAGAAGAGATCGATGGATCCGAGTCAAATAGCCCAGACTGCCCTCTACCAGGAAGTCGCTGAAAGACTACGGCAGCGAATTTTTTCGCACGAGTTGCCGCCGGGAACGCGCATCGACGAGCAGGCCTTGACGGTTGATTACGGGATCAGCCGGACGCCGCTGCGCGAAGCGCTGAAGGTTCTGGCTGGCGAGGGGCTGGTGACCTTGCGGCCACGCCGCGGCTGCTTTGTCACCGAGGTCTCGGAGCAGGATCTCGACGACATCTTCCCCTTGATGGCGATGCTCGAAGCGCGCTGTGCGCTGGAAGCGACCAGGCGTGCGCAGCCCGAGGATCTTGCTCGACTGGACGCGATCCACGCCGAGCTCGAGCACTTTGCCGGCAGCAACGAGATCAAGCGTTTCTTCGAGGCGAACCAGGAGTTTCACTTCCAGATCCAGGAGCTGTCGGGGAATCGCCGGCTCCGACAGGTGATTCAGGATTTGCGCAAGGTGCTCAAGCTGACGCGCCTGTTTTCGCTGAGCATCGACGGCCGTCTGCGGCAGTCGCTCGCCGAGCACGCGGTCATTCTGGCGGCAATCAAGGCTGGCGACGCGCTGGCTGCGCAGACGGCGATGCACGATCATATTCTGTCGGGACGGCAGGCGCTGGCCAGGAGTCACGCGCATCAGGAGTCGCTGCCGTGAGCGGTCGCGTGTTTTGCCGCCGGGAAGCGACGATCGCCACCGTGACACTATCAAATCCCGAAAAACGCAACGCCATCGACCTGGCAATGTGGCAGAGCCTGGCGGCGATCATCGCCGATCTGTCGGCCGACGAGGGCTTGCGCTGCGTGCTCGTTCGCGGTGCGGGCGAGCAGGCTTTCGCCGCTGGCGGTGACCTCGAGGAATTCGTGAGCAAACGCGCCACCCTGGAGCAGGCGATGGCCTACCACGGCCAGGCGGGGGCGGCGCTGCAGGCGCTGTTCGACTGTCGTCACCCGACCATCGCGCTGGTGCAGGGGGCGTGTATCGGCGGCGGTCTGGAGGTCGCCGCGCAGTGTGACCTGCGCATCTGCAGCGAGTCGTCGCGCTTCGGTGCGCCGATCAACAGGCTCGGCTTCTCGATGTATCCCGCAGAAATGGCTGGCCTGCTGCGTCTTGCCGGCCCGGCAACGGTACTCGAGCTGCTGCTCGAAGGCCGCATCCTCGACTCGTCCGAAGCGCTGGCCAAGGGCCTAGTCAGTCGTGTTGTCGCCGACGATGCGGTGGTCGATGAGGCTTACGCCAGTGCTCGTCGAATTTGTGCCGGCGCGCCGCTGGTCGCTCGCTGGCACAAGCAGTGGGTGCGGCGGCTGCAGGACGAGCGGCCGCTGGAGCCGCAGGAGCTACGGGCCTCCTTCGCCTTTCTCGATACCGACGACTATCGTGAGGGGCTGGCGGCCTTCCTCGAAAAGCGGCAGCCGACTTTCCACGGCCGCTGAGCGCGCTCGCTAGGCGAACAGACCCCAGGCCATCTTCGCCGCCAGCACGATCAGGATGCCGGCAAAGAGACGTTTCAGAGTGGCCACCGGCAAGCGGTGTGCCAAGCGCGCGCCGAGCGGCGCAATCAGCATGCTCGACGGCACCAACCAGAGCAGCGCCGGCAGGTAGACGTAACCGAGACTCCCCGGCGGAAGCCCGGCGTGCCCCCAACCATTGAAGATGTAACCCAGCGAGCCGCCGACGGCGATCGGAAAGCCGACCGCGGCGGAAGTCGCGATGGCATTCTGCACGCGCACGTTGCACCAGGTCAGGAAGGGGACGGTGAGTGAGCCGCCGCCGATGGCGACCAGCGCCGAGAGCGCGCCGATGCCGGTGCCGACGCCAAACACGCCGAGCGCACCGGGCAATTCGCGCGCTGGTTTGGGCTTCAGGCCGAAGATCATCTGCGCGGCAACCAGGCAGACGAAAGCGGTGAAAAACAAGGCCAGCGGTTTCGACGGAATGCTGCCGGCGAACAGCGTGCCGACCAGCGTGCCGATGAGAATTCCCGGCGTGATCTGCACGACGACCGACCACAGCACGGCGCCGTGCTGGTGGTGCGCGCGCACGCTGGCCAGCGCCGTGAAGATGATCGCCGCCATTGACGTACCGAGCGCCAGATGCAGCACCTCCGCCGCGGGAAAACCGGCCTGCGCGGCGAACATCATGGTCAATGTCGGGACCATCACCAGGCCGCCGCCGATGCCGAGCATGCCGGCGAAAAAGCCGCCAAACAAACCCAGCGCGATATATGCCAGCCACCAGACCACGATTGACTCCCTTCAGGACCTGTGCATCAGACGTCAGATGATCCCACGATTCGCCGCGTCAACGAGCGCGCGCCGATCAATCTGCGTCCATGCATGGCGGGCGCAGCGATCAGCTGATTTTCCTGCTCAGTCGTCGAGAACCTCGGTCAGCATGCGGTCGACGCCGACTTGCCATTCCGGCAGTCGCAGGTCGAAGGCTGCCTGCAGCTTGCGCGTATCCAGGCGCGAGTTATGCGGGCGCGGCGCCGGCAGGGGATAGGCGCTGCTCGGCACGGCTTCGATTGCTGCCGCTGCGACGCGGATCGGCTGCCCGGTCTGGCGGGCGAAGTCGATGACGTGCCGGGCGTAGCCGTGCCAGCTGGTTTCGCCAGCGGCGACCAGATGGTAGAGGCCGGCTAGCCCGGCTTGTCGCCGGACGCGGCGAATGGCGTGCGCGGTGACGTCGGCCAGCAGCTCGGCGCTGGTCGGTGCGCCAATCTGATCGGCGATGACCTTGAGCTGCTCGCGTTCGCTCGCCAGGCGCAGCATCGTGCGGGCGAAGTTGTTGCCACGCGCCGCGTAGACCCAACTCGTCCGAAAGATCAAATGGCGTTCGCAGCCGGCAACGGCGTGCTCGCCGGCGAGCTTGCTCCGCCCATAAACGCTGAGCGGAGCCGTCGCGTCGTCCTCGTGCCACGGTCTATCACCGCTGCCGTCGAAAACGTAATCGGTCGAGTAGTGCACCAGCCAGGCGCCGAGGCGCGCGGCTTCCGCGGCGAGGACCCCGGGCGCCAGCGCGTTGAGCGTTGTCGCCAGTTCGGGTTCCGACTCGGCGCGGTCGACCGCGGTATGCGCGGCGGCGTTGACGATGACGTCCGGCGCGACCGCGCGAACGGTCGCGGCCAGGCCGGCGAGATCGCTGAAGTCGCCGCACAGCTGGCCGTCACCTTCGTGATCGAGAGCGACGATCTGCCCGAGCGGCGCCAGGCTGCGTTGCAACTCCCAGCCGACCTGTCCGCGTTTGCCGAAAATAAGGATCTTCATTCCTGGCGCTCGCCGTAGTTCTTCTCGACCCAGTCGCGATAGTTGCCTGACTGCACGTTGCTGACCCACTGCTGGTTGTTCAGATACCAGTGTACCGTCTTGCGGATGCCGGTGGCGAAGGTCTCGGCGGGCTTCCAGCCGAGTTCCCGCTCGATCTTGCGCGCGTCGATCGCGTAGCGGCGATCGTGCCCCGGGCGGTCGGCGACGGTGGTGATCTGTTCGCTGTAGGGCTTGCCGTCGGCGCGCGGGCGAAGCTCGTCGAGCAGGCTGCAAACGGTATGCACGATGTCCAGGTTGGGCTTTTCGTTCCAGCCGCCGACGTTATACGTCTCGCCCGGCCGCCCGGCCTCAAGGACGCGCCGGATGGCGCTGCAGTGATCGGTGACGTACAGCCAGTCGCGAATCTGCTGGCCATCGCCATAGACCGGCAAAGGCTTGCCAGCGAGCGCATTGACGATCATCAGCGGAATCAACTTCTCGGGGAAATGGTAGGGTCCGTAGTTGTTCGAACAGTTGGTCGTCAGCACCGGCAGGCCGTAGGTGTGATGATAGGCGCGGACCAGATGGTCGCTGGCGGCCTTGCTTGCCGAGTAAGGGCTGTTCGGTTCGTAGGCGTGCGTTTCACTGAAAGCCGGCTCGTCGTTGCGCAGCGAACCATACACTTCGTCGGTAGACACGTGCAGAAAGCGGAAGGCCTGCCTGGCTCCGTCAGCGAGCGATCCCCAGTAGGCGCGCGCCGCTTCGAGCAGGTGAAAGCTGCCGACGATGTTGGTCTGGATGAAGTCCTCCGGACCATGGATCGAGCGATCGACGTGCGACTCGGCGGCGAAGTTTACGATCGCGCGCGGCTGGTACTGCGCCAGCACGCGGCTGCTCAGCTGGCTGTCGCCGATGTCTCCGTGAATGAAGACGTGCCGCTGGTCGTTGGCCAGCGCTGCGAGATTCTCGCGATTGCCGGCATACGTCAGTTTGTCGAGGTTGATGACTGTTTCGTCGCTTTGAGCCAGCCAGTCGAGAACGAAGTTTGCTCCGATGAAGCCGGCGCCGCCGGTAACCAGGATCATGTGCAGCCCTTTCAAGTGTCGCGGTGGGTGGTCGTGCGGGCGAGGCGATTCAGCGCCTGCGCACGGGGCTCCAAACGTCATCGACTAGCGGCCGTAGCTGTCATCCAGTCGGACGATGTCATCCTCACCGAGGTAGCTGCCGGACTGCACCTCGACCATTTCCAGGTCGATCCGGCCCGGGTTTTCCAGGCGATGAACGACGCCGAGCGGGATGTACGTCGATTGGTTCTCGGAGAGCAGCAGCGACTCGTCGCCGCGCACGATCGCCGCGGTGCCCTTGACGACGATCCAGTGTTCGGCACGATGGTGATGCTTCTGCAGGCTCAGGCTGGCGCCGGCTTTGACCACGATGCGCTTGACCTGATAGCGGGGGCCGTGCGCGACGCCTTCGTAGCTACCCCAGGGGCGGTGCACGATGTGCCGGAATTCGGTCTCGTCGCGTCCCGAGCCTTTCAGTTTCTCGACCAGCTCCTTGACCTCCTGCGCCTTTGACTTGTCGGCGACCAGCACGGCGTCGGGAGTGGCGACGACGATCAGGTTGGTGACGCCGATGGTCGCCAGCAAGCGCCCTTCGGACAACAGGATCGAGTCGCGGGTGTCGATGCTGAGCACGTCGCCGCGCTGAGTATTGCCCTGGCCATCGGCGAGACCGAGACCGGCCAGCGCGTCCCAGGCGCCGATATCGTTCCAGCCGGCGTCGAGCGGGATGACGACGCCATGCTCGGTCTTTTCCATCACGGCATAGTCGATCGATTTCGATGGGCTGGCAACGAAAGCGGCGCGATCAAGGCGTACGAAGTCGAGGTCGCAGCGCTCGCTGCTCACCGCGGCGGTGACGCACTCGCGGATAGCCGGCGCAAAGCGGTCGAGTGCCTCCAGGTAGGTGTCGGCGCGGAACAGGAACATGCCGCTGTTCCAGAAATAGTCGCCAGAATCGAGATAGGCTTGCGCGGTCTCGGCGTCGGGCTTTTCGACAAAGCGATCGAGTGCGTAGCCACCGGCGACGGTGTCGCCGCGGCGGATGTAGCCGTAGCCCGTTTCCGGGCGGTCAGCGACGACGCCAAAGGTCACCAGAGCACCCTCGCTGGCGTGCGGAATCGCCTTTCTGACGGCGTCCTGAAAAGCCGCGACGTTGGTGATGACATGGTCAGAGGGCAGCACCAGGAGCAGGGGGGGCGCTTGCTGATCGCCTGGCGGCATGCTGTGCACGGCCGCTGCAGCGACCGCCGGAGCCGTGTTGCGTGCCGCCGGTTCGAGCAGGATATCGGCCTTCAAACCGATCTCGAGCAGCTGTTCGGCGACCAGGAAACGGTGGTTTTCGTTGGCTACGGCAATCGTCACGCCGAGTCCTGCGAGGCCTTCGAGGCGCCGCACGGTATTCTGCAGCAGCGAGAAATCATCGACCAGACGGAGGAATTGCTTCGGATAATGCGTTCGCGACAGCGGCCACAAACGCGTCCCCGAGCCTCCACAGAGGATTACGGGGCGAATGACAGGGGTGTTCATCGGTGCGGTCTCCAGTCGGCGCAGCCTCGCCGCGAGCGGATTCGGGAGGCGGCATTATAGCGCTGTGACTCGCTGCCAGTCTTGACCGCGAGCGGTGGCGGGCGCGGCGGGTGCAGACGTACCGAGAGCTCTTGCCGGCGCGCGAGACAGACGGCTGCTCGTGGCATCTCCTATAATGCGTACTTGCTGCCTCTCGTTCTGCTTCCCACCATTGGTCCACCGATGCGCATCCTATTGGTAAAAACCTCGTCGCTCGGTGACGTAGTGCACAATCTGCCGGTGGTCAGCGACCTGCGCCACAATTTTCCGGAAGCGAAAATCGACTGGTGCGTCGAGGAAGTCTTTGCCGATATCCCGCGTTTGCACCCGGGCGTAGACCAGGTCATCCCGGTGGCCGTTCGCCGCTGGCGCAAGCACCTCGGCCAACTCGGCAGCTGGCGCGAACTGCGCGACTTCCGGCGACGAATCGGCGAGCAGGACTACGATGTCGTGCTCGATACGCAGGGCTTGCTGAAGAGCGCGCTGATTGCCAGGCAAGCCCGCGGCCGGCGCTGCGGCTACGCCGCCGAGGTCGCCCGCGAACCGTTCGCTGCGCGTTTCTACGATGCGACCTTCGTCATTCCGCGCAATGTGCACGCCGTACAACGCAACCGTTGGCTCGCCGCTGCCGCTTTCGACTATCACCTCGGCCTGCCACTCGATTACGGCGTCGCTTCGCCAGAGCTGGACGTCGCGGCGTGCGCCGACGGCGCGTCGGTTGTCCTGTTGACGGCCACCAGTCGTGACGACAAGCTGTGGGACGAAGAGCGCTGGTGCGCGGTCGGCCAGGCGCTGCTCGAGCGTGGACTGACGCCGGTCCTGCCGGCGGGCAGTGCGTCTGAGCGCCAGCGCGCCGAGCGAATCGCGGCGACGCTGGCGCGCGCCGTCGTGCCGCCGCCGCTGAATTTGCGGCAGTTGGCAGCGCTGCTGGCGCGTGCCAGTCTGACGATCGGTGTCGATACCGGTCTGGTGCACCTGGCGGCAGCCTTGCGGGTGCCGGTCGTCGCCCTGTACGTGGCCACCGAGCCGTCGCTGACCGGCGTCTGCGGGACTGGTTTTGCGCGCAATCTCGGCTGCAGCGGCGCGCCTCCGTCGGTCGAGGAGGTGCTGGCGGTCGCCGCGCAGGCTCTGCGCTGATGGCTCGCCTGCTCTATTCGCTGCTCTTCTACCTGGCGATGCCGCTGGTTTGGCTACGGCTGCTCTGGCGGGCTCGCCGGCAGCCCGAGTATCTGCAGCATCTGGGTGAGCGGCACGGGTTCTACCGCCAGCGTCCAGCGCGCCCGCTGATCTGGCTGCACGCTGTCTCGGTCGGCGAGACCCGCGCCGCCGAGCCGCTGATTGACGCTCTGCTGCACGCCTACCCGGCGCACGGCCTGCTGTTGACGCAGATGACGCCGACCGGCCGAGCCAGTGCGCAGGCGCTGCTGGCGAGGTTTCCGGAGCGGCTGACGCAGGTCTACCTGCCCTACGATCTGCCGGCCGCCTGCGCGCGCTTCCTCGAGCACTTCCAGCCGCAGCTCGGGCTACTGATGGAAACCGAGCTATGGCCCAACCTGATCGACGCGGCCAGGCGACGTCGCTTGCCGCTGCTGCTGATAAACGCCCGGTTGTCGGTCCGTTCGCAGCGTGGCTACGCGCGCCTGGCGAGTCTGATGCAGCCGGCACTGGCGTCGCTGAGCGCGCTTGCTGCACAGACCGCTGGCGACGCCGAGCGCTTGCAGCAGCTCGGCGCACACCAGCCGGTGGTCTGCGGGAACCTGAAGTTCGATGTCGTGCCAGCGGCCGACATGCTGCAGTTGGGTGCCAGCTGGCGGCTGGCGCTCGGTCAGCGTCCGGTGTGGCTGCTGGCCAGCAGCCGTGAAGGAGAGGAAGCGCTGGTCCTCGAGGCTTTCGCGGCGCTGCGCATCCCGGACTTGTTGTTGCTCGTGGTGCCGCGGCACCCGCAACGATTTGCCGAGCTTGCCGGGCTTGTCGCCGGGCGTCGGCTGGCTTTTTGCCGAAGAAGTTCGGGTGTGCTGCCGAGCGCCGAGACGCAGGTCTGGCTGGGCGACAGCATGGGCGAAATGGCCGCGTACTATGCGCTGGCGAATGTGGCGCTGATCGGCGGCACGCTGCTGCCCTTCGGTGGCCAGAACCTGATAGAGGCGGCGGCCTGCGGCTGCCCGGTTCTGCTCGGACCGCACACTTTCAACTTTGCGCAAGCCAGCGAAGACGCCATCACGTGCGGCGCAGCGCAGCGGGTAGCCGACGCCGCCGAGGCCGCGGCAGTGGTCGGCGAACTACTCAGGGAGCCGCGACGACTGCTGGCGATGCGCGACGCGGCGACGCATTTCAGTCAGGCGCACCGCGGCGCGACGGCGCGCACGCTGGCGTTGATCGCGTCGATCATGGCGCCTCGAAAAGCGTGTTGATCCGCTCCAGGTCGGCTTCGCCGAGCGCGCCGACAGCCGCCTTCAGCTTGAGCTGCGCGAGCAGCGTATCGAAACGCGTCTTGGCGAGGTCTCGCCGGGTCACGTAGACCTGGTTTTCGGCGTTGAGGACGTCGATGTTGATGCGCACGCCGACTTCGTAACCGAGCCGGTTCGATTCCAGTGAGCTGAGGCCAGACACCAGCGCCGCTTCCAGCGCGCGCACGCCAGCCAGGCCGTTAACCACGCCGAGGTACGACTGGCGCGCGCCGAGCGCCGAGCTGCGCTTGGCGTTGTCCAGCGCCGCCTGTTCGGCGTCACGTTTGGCTACGGCTTCGCGAGTCTTCGAGTTGACGGCGCCGCCCTGAAAAATAGGGATGTTGAGCTGCACGCCGATCTGGTTCGTCGTGTTGTCGATCGAGCCGACGCCGAACTGGCCAGGGCCGTTGTTCTGGTTGTAGTTGGCAACCAGGTCGACCGTCGGGTAATGACCCGCCTTGTTGATCTCGATGGCCTTGGCGGCCGCCTCGGTGGCGGCTTGCTGGGCCTGCACGACAAAACTGTCGCGTTCGGCGGCATCGACCCACTGCTCCATATTTGCCGGTTGCGGGGGCTCCATGACCGCCTTCGGCTTCAGACGGTTCAGTTCGCCCGGGTCCTTGCCGATCAGCACGCGCAGCGCGTAACGTTTCACTTCAAGCTCGTTCTCGGCGGCGATTTCCTGCGCTGTCGCCAGGTCGAAGCGCGACTGTGATTCGTAGGTGTCGGTAATGGTCGACACGCCGACCTCGAAGTTCTTCTTGGCTTGCGCGAGTTGTTGCGCGATTGATGCCTTGTTGGCCTGCACGGCGCGCAGGTTTTCGATCCCGAAAAGTACGTCAAAGTAAGCCTGCGCGACGCGAACTATCAGGTCCTGCCCGGCCTGCGCCAGGTTCGCCTCGGTCTGCATCACGAGCAGCTTCGACTGGTCGTACTGGACGAAATTCTGCCAGCGAAACAGGGGTTGAGTGAGGTTAACGCCGTAGCTATTGCTGTTGTACTTGTTGCTGTACGAGTCTTTGAGCGTATCGACTCTGACCTTGTAGTCGGTGTTGTTCCAGAAGCTGTTGCCCGACAGTCCGACGGTTGGCAGCAAGCCGGCGAGCGCCTGCGGCTGTTTTTCGCGTCCTGCTTCGGCGGTCGCCCGCGCGGCGGCGTATTGCGCGTCGTAGACCAGCGCGTCGCGATAGACGTGCAGCAGGTCGGCGGCGGACGCGGGCAGTGCCGAGAACGCGGTGGCCAGCACGAGAGCAAATCGTCGAGTAGCGAATTTCACAGGCATGGCTCTAGCTCACTTTCAATATTTGCGCATCGCTGGATCAACGTCGCACGCCCAGGCGTCGACACCCCCTGCGAGATTGTAGATAGCCGCGAAGCCCTGGCGTTCGAGAAAACCGGCGACTTGTTGGCTGCGTACGCCGTGATGGCAGATCACCACGATATCGGCTTCAGGATCGAGATCATGGACTCGCGCCGGCAGCGTCTGCATGGGCAGCAGCAGCGAGTCGGCGAGGTGGCATAGCTCGTATTCCCAGGGTTCTCGTACGTCAAGCAGGAGCGGTCGCCGCGGCGACGCGTCTTCGGGGGTGTCCGGCGAGCGCGCGCTGGCCGTCAGCCACTGTGCCAACTCGATTGCCGAGAGCTGGTGCATGGCGTCGACCTGCGGTCAGAAGACGAAACGCTGGTGTTGCTGGGCAGAGCGGAGTGGCGCGATGAGCGTTTCGAAAACATTGATCGAATTGAACGCCTTCTCGCCGGTGCGGGTGACGATGCGGGCGTACATCACCGGTGCTTCGCCGACGAAGGCCGCAAGTCGTCCGCCGACCTTCAATTGCTGCAGGATTTGCTCGGGCAATTCGGGCAATGAGCCCGAGAGGACGATGACGTCGAAGGGACCCTGACTGGGCCAGCCCGCGGATGCGTCGCCGGTTTCGACGGCGACGTTGGCAACGTCTGCCTGCTGCAGGTTTCGTCTGGCGTTTTCGGCGAGTAGCGGATCGATCTCGACGCTATAGACAAATTCGGCCTTCGCCGCCAGAAGCGCTGCCATGAAGCCGCTACCGGCACCGACTTCAAGGACGATATCGGTATTCTTGATCGCCAGTTCCTGGAAGATACGCGCCTCGACCTTCGGTTGCAGCATCGTCTGACCGTTGCCAATCGGTAGTTCGATGTCGGCGAACGCCAGCGCACGGTGTGCGGCCGGCACAAAGTCTTCGCGCCTGACCGTGCCAAGAAGCCTGAGCACCTCGGGATCGAGAACCTGCCAGGGGCGGATCTGCTGCTCGATCATGTTGAAGCGCGCTTGTTCCATATCCATCGTCACCACGGGCATATCGTTCCTCATCAGCAAAGTACTATCAGCACGATCCGGCAATCCAGTTTCAGCGAGAAATTATACCCTTGTATATCCGCAGCGGGTCGCGCTGGATTGTCGTGCCGCAAGCAGCCGCCCTGGCCAGGGCGGCCATCGTCTGCTGGACGGCGGCGCTTCGGAAGCTCATGACAACGGGCAAAAAAACGGCGCCTCAAAGCGCCGTTGCAGCTATCGGACCAGAGGCCGATCTTACGGGCCGGTCTAGGCGGCGAGAACTTTGATCTGCGCCGAGAGGCGGCTCTTCTGGCGAGCGGCCTTGTTCTTGTGGATGATCTTCTTGTCGGCGATACGGTCGATCACCGCGACGGACTCCTGGAAAATGCTCTGAGCCGCAGCTTTGTCGCCGGCGATAATCGCTTTTTGCACGCGCTTGACGGCGGTGCGCAGCGTGGAGCGCAGGCCGGCGTTGTGGATGCGTTGCTTGACGCCTTGGCGAGCTCGCTTGCGAGCTTGTGCGCTATTGGCCATTGATGTTTGTTCCTATGAAAAGCTGCAGGTAGGTCGAAAGGCGAGCATCTTACAGAGTCTGCTGGCCTGGCGCAAGAGCGGCGGTTGCCGAGAGGTGACTTTGTGCTGCGGAGGCAGGCGCCGACGGGAAGAAAAAACGGGCGCGACGCGCCCGTTCCTCTTGCCCTGGGGAACGCGATATCAGAAACTGTGCATCAGGCCGGCGCCGATCACGTAGTTGCTCTGGCCTGCGGCACCAATGCCACTGTTTTCAAGGGTGCCGTTGTTTGCATACGAGGCAATGGGAACAATGATCGCCTGCCCGGGAATGGAATACTTGTCGTTGTTGAAGTAGCTGTACCCAGCGTACACCGCGGTGCGCTTCGAGAGCGGGTAGGTGTAATTCGTTCCGGCGCCCCAGCTGTCGCCGTCAGGCGCATTCTTGCGGTCGAGCGACAGCTTGCCGTAGCTCAGGGCGAGAGTGCCTGGGCCTACGGGTGCGGACACGCCAAGCGTCCACAGTTTGCTGTCTTCAAGCTGGTTACCATTGTTGGCCTTGAAACCGGTGTTGTTGTCGAGGGCCTGGTAGCTGGCAAAGGCTTTCACGACCTTGAAGTCGTAGGAGCCACCGAGGTACCATTCGTTGATGCTCTTGTCGCTACCCGACGCCTTGTATGGCGGTGGGTTAGCGTTGGGGAGGACAACGTTGGTGCGTGACTGGTAGACGGCGTCGAAGTTGATCGGGCCGTTGGCGTAGTTGACGCCGATGCCCGCTTTGCCGTTGTCGTAGACGCTGGTGTTGTTGTAGCCGCCCAGGTTGCTCTCGCCGAAGCCGTAGATGGCGCTGACGGTGAGGCCCGAGTAGTTGTTGCTGGTGTAGGTGACGGAGTTATTGAAGCGAGCCGGGCTGTTCGGCGTGATGGTCATTCCCGACAGGTAGCTCAGGCTGGATTGAATCGCCATGTCGGTCGCGTCGAGAGCGTCGTTGCGTGCTGCGGCGTTGAAACCTGGGGCGTACTGGCGACCGAGCGCGACGGTGCCGAGCTTGTCGCTGGCGAGGCCAACGAACTGCTGGCGGGCGTTGAGGCCACCGGTACCGATACCGTTGTTGGTATCGATGTCCAGCCCGTATTCAAGCGTGAAAACCGCTTTCAGGCCGTTACCGAGGGCTTCTTCGCCCTTGAAGCCGAGACGGTTGCCAGCGGCGATTCCCGAGGCGATACCGCTGAAGGTGTTGGTGCCGCCGCCCTGCGCCTTGCTGGCGCTGCCCGAGCTGTAGACATAACCGGCATCGACGACGCCGTAGATGGTGACGTTGCTCTGGGCAAGCGCGGTGCCCGACGCCAGGCTGGCAACGGCCAGTGCGATGAGTTTCTTTTGCATGGTGATCTCCTGTGGGTCGTACAGTCGTTAGGTCAAAAATCGGGTCAAATCTGCTTCGGCGAAGTGGCCTCGGTGAAGCGAAGCCCTGCTGCGAAGTTGTTGAGTGAAGTTTGCCAGCCAGCCAGGGGGTGGGCAAGCTTGGCGAGCGCTATTCGCTTGTCAATCGTCGGGATTGTTGGGTTTTTGCCACAGTCGCACAGGTGTGCTGTGCAACGCTGGGGCTCGCGACAAGGTGTTTGTAGAGCCGCGCGTGCAAAGGTCGCTGTCAGGGAATGGCGCGCATCGCGCGGGGTGGGCGGCAATGAGCCAAAAAAAACGGGCGCCGAAGCGCCCGTTTTCTGAAGCAGCTGACCGTCGTCAGATTAGAACGAGTGACGCAGGCCGGCCAGGAAGGTGTTGTTGTCTTCGTTGACCGCACCGATGCCGGAGACAACGGCGTTGGCGCTGCTGTTCTTGTCGTTGGCCATCCAGACGTAACCGGCGTACGCAGTGGTGCGCTTGGACAGTGCGGTTGTCCAGGCGACGCCAGCGCTCTGGCTCTTGTTGGTCAGGCCTCCGGTGCCAAACAGACCGCGGCTGCCCATGTCCCAATCAAGCTGTGCGTAGGTGAGCATGATGTTGCTGGCGGCCATGACCGGGATGTTGGCGCCGACCTGCCAGACGCTGTTGTCAAGATTGGCCAGGTTCTTGTCGTTCTGTTGTTGCCACGAACCCATGATCTTGACCATCTTGAAGTCATACGAACCGCCAACATAGTAGCTGTTGACGTCGGCGCCCGTGCCCATGACTGACCATGCACCGCTCGAACCACCCAATGGGTTGAGCGAGGCGTAGCCCGGAATCGACGCGTAGCTATAGGTCGATTGAGCGTTTTGCAGGCTCTGGTAAACCAGGTCGATGTTCAGGCCGCCATTGGCGTAGTTACCGCCGATACCGAACTGGCCGTTGTCGCTGGTGCCGGTGTTGTTGTAGCCACCACTGCTGTTTTCGCCGAAGCTGTAGATTGCCTTGGCGGTAAAGCCGCTCCAGTTGGGCGAGGTGTAGGCGATGGCGTTGTTCCAGCGCGCGTTGCTGCCGCCCTGGATGCTGTTGCCGGCCTGGGCGCTGAGAAGCGAAACGGGCGAGAAGGTGGCGCCGGCAAAGGCGTCATTGTTGATTTGCGCTTGGTAGCCAGGGGCGTACTGACGACCGAGCGAGGCGGTACCGAGTTTGTCGCTGGAGAGGCCGACGAACTGCTGGCGGGCATTGAGGTTGCCGGTGCTGCCGACGCCGGTATTGTTGTCGATGGCCAGCGAGTACTCAAGCGTGAAAACGGCTTTCAGGCCGTTGCCCAATGCTTCTTCGCCTTTGAAACCGAGGCGCGAACCGCTCAGCATTCCCGACTGAATGCCGCTGAAGGTGTTGGTGCCGTTGATGCCAACGCCAGGGCTACCAGCGACGCCGCGGGTGTTGCCGGGATCGCCTGAGCTGTAGACGTAGGCGGCGTCAGCAATGCCGTAGATGGTGACGTTGGTCTGAGCCAGAGCAGCGCCCGAGGCCAGGCCGGCAACTGCCAGCGCGATGATTTTCTTTTGCATGGTGAATCTCCTCTAGGTTTGCGATCAATGAATCCAACTGGTGCTTCATTAAACTGGGCCTCTCGGTACGGCGAGAAGTTGGAGCGATTGTGGCAAGCGCCGAGCGGCGCGGCAAGTTCCTCGAGTGTTTTAATGGCTTGTTAGAAGGAGAGTGTTGGGTTTTTGCAACAAGCCTGCCGTTTTCTTGTGCTGACGGCTTCGGCGCGGGTTTTGTGTGCGCGTTTTCGGGTTTTATCGAAGGCAGGCTGGAACCGGTGGCGGGCATGCGGGAGTTGGCGCTCACCGATGGCCGCTTTCGACAAGTCGCCAAAGCCGCCGCCCTTCAGCCGGGTCCGCTGTCAGGGTCTCTGGGCGGCGATCGCTCGGTAGCCGGCAGCAAGGGCGGCATTGCGCAGGTCTCGGCAAACCTCCGCAGTCGAGAGAGCTCAGGAAAACATTGCCGCCAGGGCTTCGCCAGGTTCGCTGGCGCGCATGAAGGCTTCGCCGACGAGGAAGGCGTTGACGCCGTGGTCGCGCATCAGGGCGACGTCGCTGCTGCTGAGAATGCCACTTTCGGTGACCACGACGCGGCCTTCCGGGATCGACGAAAGGAGATCGAGCGTCATCTGCAGACTGACTTCGAAGCTGCGCAGGTTGCGATTGTTGATGCCGATCAGTGGCGTGCCGAGTTGTAGCGCGAGCTCGAGTTCGTGGCCGTTGTGTACCTCGACGAGGACGGCCATGCCGAGTGCCCTGGCGATGTCCTCGAAATCGCGCATGGCGGAAAGGTCGAGCGCGGCAGCGATCAGGAGGATCGCGTCGGCGCCCATCGCGCGCGCTTCGTAGATCTGGTACGCATCGACCATGAAGTCCTTGCGCAATACCGGTAGAGCGCAGGCCGAACGTGCCGCCCGCAGATACGCCGGGGTGCCCTGGAAGAACGGGCCGTCGGTCAGCACCGACAGGCACGCTGCGCCGTGCTGCTGGTAGCTGGCGGCGATCTCGGCCGGGCGGAAGTCGGCCCGCAGAACCCCCCTGGACGGGCTGGCTTTCTTGATTTCGGCGATCACCGCCGGCTGAGCGGCGGCGATCCTGGCACGTATCGTGCCGACGAAGTCACGTGCCGGGGGCTGGCTCTCGGCGCGCGCACGCAGCGTCGGCAAAGGCGTGGCGGCCTGCGCCATGGCGACCTCGTCACGCTTGACGGCAAGAATTCGCTTGAGGATGTCGCTCATCGCGGCGCCGCTGCAGCGCTTGCTGCTGCGTCTGCTACTTCGTCGGTGTCTTCGAGCAGTTCGTCAACCGGCAGCTGCAGCGCCAGCGAAGCGAACTCGACGCAGTCGCCCGGCGCATGCTCGTGGAGAACCCAGTGATTGTCGGCGTCACGGCGAAAAACCTCGACGCGCCGCGCCGCAATGTCGATCAGCGCGTACTCTTGCAGGCTTGCCAGCTTGCGATAAGCGGCAAACTTGCCGCCACGGTCGAAGGCGGCGGTGTTTTCCGATAGCACTTCGGCAAGCAGCAGCGGGTGACTGACGTAGTTCGGCGTCAGGCGGTCGCGCGGGTCGCAGGTGACCAGTACGTCGGGGTAGAAGAAACAGTCGGCCGCTTCGACCCGCGCCTTGACCGACTCGATGAAGACGCGACACGGGCTGCCCTTGAGTGCTCGGCGTAAGCTGGCATAGAGGTTGCCGGTGGCGACATTGTGCGACTGGCGGACGCCGACCATCGCGAAGACCTCGCCGGCAAGGTACTCGTGACGTTCGGCCTGGGTTTCCTCCCAGGCAAGGTAGGCGGCAGCGTCGAAGGGCTTTTCAGCTTGCGGGATGGCCATAGATTGTCTCTCTGGTGTGGCGACCGGTTAGCTCGAAAAGCCGTTGGTAAAAGCGATCAGCTCGTCGAGTCGGGTCAGTGCGGCGCCCGAGGCGATGGCCTCGAAGGCGCGGTCGACGCCGTCGGCGAGCGTCTTGGTGAGACCGCTGACGTAGATGCTCGCGCCGGCGTTGAGCGCGACGATGTCGCGCGGGGCGCCGCCCTTGTTGCGCAGCGTCGCCAGCAGCATCGCTTTCGATTCTTCGACGTTGGCGACGCGCAACACCCTGGGGTCGTGCACCGGCAGGTTGAACTGCTCGGGGTGGATGAGGTATTCGTCGATGCGGCCATTCTTCAGTTCACCGACCAGCGTTTCGCCGGAGATCGAGATTTCGTCGAGACCTTCGCGGCCGAAAACGGTCAGCGCGTGCGAACTGCCGAGTCGCTGCAGAACGCGTACCTGGATGCCGACCAGGTCGGGATGGAAGACGCCGAGCACCTGGTTGGCTGCCCCGGCCGGATTGGTCAGCGGGCCGAGGATGTTGAACAGCGTGCGGATACCGAGTTCGCGGCGTACCGGCGCGGCGTGTTTCATCGCGCTGTGGTGATTGGGAGCGAACATGAAGCCGATACCGACTTCGTCGACGCTCTGTCCGACCTGCTCGGGAGTCAGGTTGATATTCACCCCGAGTGCCTCGAGAACGTCGGCGCTGCCCGACTGCGACGACACCGAGCGGCCACCGTGCTTGGCGACGCGGGCGCCGGCCGCGGCGGCGACGAACATCGCCGCCGTCGAGATGTTGAAAGTCTGCGCGCCGTCACCACCGGTGCCGCAGGTGTCGACCAGGCGGCCACGGTCGCTGACTTTCACCTTGGTTGACAGCTCGCGCATCACCTCGGCCGCGGCGGCGATTTCGCCTATCGTTTCCTTCTTGACGCGCAGGCCGGTGACGATCGCGGCGATCATCACCGGCGTCACTTCGCCGCCCATGATCTGGCGCATCAGGGAGACCATTTCGTCGTGAAAGATTTCGCGGTGTTCGATGACCCGCGCCAGGGCGTCTTGCGGCTTCATTGGCCGTGCTCCTCGAGAAAGTTCCGCAACAGATCGTGGCCGCGCTCGGTGAGGATAGCTTCCGGGTGGAACTGGACTCCCTCGACCGCCAGGCTACGGTGACGCAAGGCCATGATCTCGCCGTCGTCGGTCCAGGCGGTGATCTCCAGGCAGTCCGGCAAGGACTCGCGCTCGATGGCCAGCGAATGATAGCGCGTGCAGGTGAGTGGATTGGGCAGGCCGCGGAAGACTCCCCGTTCGCCGTGATGGACGGCCGATACCTTGCCGTGCATCAGTTTGCGGGCGTGCACGACGCGGCCGCCGAAGGCCTCGCCGATCGCCTGGTGGCCGAGGCAGACGCCAAGCAGAGGAATCTTGCCGGCGAACTCGCGAATCGCCGCCAGCGAGATGCCGGCTTGTCCAGGCGCGCAGGGGCCGGGCGAAATCACCAGCAAGGCCGGGTCGAGGCGGGCGATCTCGGCAATCGAGATGGCGTCGTTGCGAACGACCCTGACCTCCTGCCCCAATTCGCCGAAGTACTGGACGAGGTTGTAGGTGAAGGAGTCGTAGTTATCGATCATCAGCAGCATTTGCGGCCTATCGTGTTGAATGTGTTGATTGCGTTGAAAGCGGCTCGCCCTGCGCCTGCTCGATACCCGCAACCGGTTGGCTCGTCCATCGTGAGCGCTGCTGCCGGCACCGGCAGGGGTCTGATTATCGCGCTTGCGTTCGGTCAGCTCAAGTTCGCGCGCGATTGCTGCGAGGATCCTGGCGACAAGCCGCCTCGGCAGCGAAGCCGGCGGCGGACGACTCCCGGTCGGCCGCACGCCGACGCGCTACAGGCGCGTGTCGAGCCCGTGTTCGGCGAGTTCGGCAGCGCGCAGAACGGCCTGAGCCTTGCTCTGTGTTTCCTGCCATTCCGACGCCGGGTCGGAGTCCGCGACGATGCCGGCGCCGGCCTGGACGTGCAACTGGCCGTCCTTGACGATCGCCGTACGGATGGCGATCGCCAGGTCCATGTCGCCGTTGAAGCCGAGGTGACCGACCGCGCCGGCGTAGATGCCGCGCTTGACGGGTTCGAGCTCGTCGATGATTTCCATCGCTCTGACCTTGGCTGCGCCGGAGACCGTGCCGGCCGGAAAAGTGGCCTTGAGGACGTCGAAAGCGCTCAGTTCAGGCCGCAATTTGGCTTCGACGTTCGAGACGATGTGCATGACGTGCGAGTAGCGTTCGACGATCATGTTCTCGGTCAGCTTGATGCTGCCGACGCGCGCCACGCGACCGATGTCGTTGCGGCCGAGGTCGAGCAGTTGCACGTGTTCGGCGCGCTCCTTTTCGTCGGCCAGCAATTCTTCGGCAAGCGCCTGGTCTTCGTCGAAGGAGACGCCGCGCCGGCGGGTGCCGGCGATCGGTCGGACAGTCACCGCATCGCCTTCGAGACGAACGAGAATTTCCGGCGACGCGCCGACGACGTGGAAGTCCTCGAAGTCGAAGTAGAACATGTAGGGCGACGGATTGAGCGAGCGCAGCGAGCGGTACAAGGCCATCGGACTGGCCGCCAGTGGCTTGCTCATGCGTTGCGAAAGGACGACCTGCATGATGTCGCCCTCGGTGATGTAGCGCTTGGCCTTGAGCACCGCCTGTTTGTACTGCGTTTCACCAAACAGAGATGTCGCCGGCTGCGACGGTTGTGGTTTTTCCAATGGAATGTGCACCGGCTGACGAAGCCTGGCGAGCAGTTCCCTGAGCCTGGCCTGCGCCTTCTGGTAGGCACCGGGAACGCCTGGCTCGGCATAAACGACCAGCGTCAGCTTGCCCGAGAGGTTGTCGACGACGGCGATCTCTTCGGAAAGGAGCAGCACGATGTCGGGAATCCCGAGGTCGTCGATTTTCTGCGAGCGCGTCAGCCGCGTTTCGATGTAGCGCACGGTGTCGTAGCCGAAGCAACCGACGAGGCCGCCGCAGAAGCGCGGCAGTCCGGTCGTTGGCGCGGCGCGGAAGCGCTGCATGTACTTGGCGATGAAGTCCAGCGGGTTGGTGTCGTCTTCGCGTTCGGCGATGCGATTGCCATTGAGCACCAGCACCTGGTGCGCGTTGACGACGATCCGCGTCGGGCTGGCCAGGCCGATGATCGAGTAACGGCCGAAGCGCTCGCCACCCTGTACCGATTCCAACAGGTAGGTATAGGGAGCGTTGGCCAGTTTCAGGTAGATCGACAGCGGGGTGTCGAGATCGGCGAAGGTTTCGAGCGTCACCGGGATGCGGTTGTAGCCTTCGGCGGCGAGCCGATTGAAATACGCTGCAGTCATGGGAACTCCACGGGAGAACAAGGCGGTAAGGTGTGTGCATCGGCGCGATGCACACCGCGGGGCATGGCGGCGACGATGTCGCCTAGTGGCGGCGGGTGCGCCAGGGCCAGGCCTCCGCCCGCCAGGCGGGCAGCAGCAGGTAAGGGTGGAGAGCGTTCATTCGGGAGCTATGCGGACAACGGCGTCGGCGAGGGTCGGGACTATAGCATCGCAAGCGAGATCGCGGACATCGCGGCCCTCGTTGTAGCCGTAGGGGACCAGGAAGACGTGGCAAGAGGCAGCGCGGGCGGCGTGGAAGTCGTGCACCGAATCGCCGATCATCAGCACCTTGGCGGGCGAAGCGCCGAGTCGGCCGCTGGCCCAGATCAGCGGCATCGGGTCGGGCTTCGGGCGCGGCAGGACGTCGCCGCTGACCACCACCTTGAAGAACGGCGCCAGACCGACGTGTTCGAGGAGCGGCACGGCGAAGGCCTCGGCCTTGTTGGTGATCACGCCGAGCGGCAAGCCGAGCGCCCGGAATCCTTCGAGGCCTTCGCGGACGCCCGGGAAGAGCGCCGCGTGCCGGCCGTTCTCGCGCGCGTAGTGTTGCTTGAAGCTGGCGAATGCTGCCGCCGGCGGCGGCGCCGGGTCGTCGGCGGCGACCATCGTCCCGGCGAGGACGCGCTTGACCAGATTGGCGATGCCGCGGCCGACGTAACTGCGCACCGCGTCCACCGGCACTTCGTCGCGGCCGAGGTCGCGCAGCATGGCGTTGGCCGCGGCATGCAGGTCGAGAACGGTGTCGAGCAGCGTCCCGTCGAGGTCGAAGAGGACGGCACGCACGGCGAGTGTTTGCGACATCAGACTTCCTTCAGGCGGGCGCGCAGGGCGCCGATGACCGTGTCGTAGCGGTTGGCATCGCCATCGTTGCCGGCGCTGAAGACCGCCGAGCCGGCAACGAAGGCATCAGCGCCGGCACGGGCGATCTCGGCGATGTTGTCGGCCTTGACGCCACCGTCGACTTCAAGGCGGATTCGCCGTCCGCTGTCGCGCTGGTAGGCGTCGATGCGGGCGCGCGCCGCCTGCAGCTTGGTGAGCGTCGAAGCGATGAACTGCTGCCCGCCAAAACCGGGGTTGACGCTCATGAGCAGGATGATGTCCAGCTTGTCCATGACGTGATCGAGATAGTGCAGGGGCGTCGCCGGGTTGAAGACCAGGCCGGCCTGGCAGCCGTTTTCATGGATCAGCGCCAGCGTGCGGTCGATATGTTCCGAGGCTTCGGGGTGAAAGGTGATGATGTTGGCACCGGCCCGGGCGAAGTCGGGGACGATCCGGTCTACGGGTCTGACCATCAGATGGACGTCGATCGGCGCCTGCGTCAGCGGCCGGATGGCCTGGCAAACCAGCGGCCCGATGGTCAGGTTCGGCACGTAATGGTTGTCCATCACATCGAAATGAATCCAGTCGGCGCCGGCCGCAATGACGTTCACCACCTCCTCGCCAAGCCTGGCAAAATCGGCAGAGAGAATGCTCGGAGCGATGACGTACATGACAGGAACCCCTATGGAAAGCGGGTTTCATTCTACCGCGAAAGCGCTTTTCCCGGCTGCTGGCGAGCGCGCTCGTCGCCATCGCGACGGCACGGCCGGCGAACGGGCTTGTCAGTGCGCGTTGTTTAGTGTGCAATGCCGCTTCTGATCGTACCGAAACCGAGCAAAATGGCCGAGAGCAAGAAATACCAGATCGCCGTCAGCGCGATCCCGCAATACATCGCCGAGCAGTCGGACCCGGCCAAGGACAGTTATGTCTTTGCCTACACCATTACCATCGAAAACGTCGGGACCGTGCCGGCGCAGTTGATTTCGCGGCACTGGATCATTACCGACGCCACTGGCGAGGTCCAGGAGGTGCGCGGCCTCGGCGTCGTCGGCCGACAGCCCTTGCTCGAGCCGGGCGAGAAGTTCGAGTACAGCAGCGGCTGCCAGCTTGATACGCCGGTCGGCACGATGCGCGGCAGCTACCAGATGACGGCCGTCGACGGCAGGCAGTTCGAAGCGGAAATCCCGGAGTTTTCGCTGGCCATTCCGCGCGTCCTGCACTGATCGCGAACGGCTCCTGACCGACCGTCTTGAGCCTCAAACACAGCTACACGTTGATCGCGCCGTTTTACGACGCGGCGCTGGCCGCGGCTACGCGTGCGCCGCGGGCAAAGAGCCTGGCGGCGCTGCCAGAGACGGCGGCGCGGGTGCTGTTGATCGGCGTCGGCACCGGTCTTGATCTGCCGCTGCTACCGTCGCAGCACCGCTACACCGGCATCGACCTGACCAACGCCATGCTGCGCCGCGCCGGGCCGCGTGCCGCGTCGCTCGATTGGTGTTGCGTGCAGGGCGACGCGCAGCGCTTGCCATTTGCCGACGGTAGTTTTGAGCACCTGGTCCTGCACCTGATCCTCGCCGTCGTGCCCGATCCGGTTGCCTGTCTGCGCGAGACGGCGCGCGTCCTGGCGCCCGGTGGCCGCGTCCTGATCTTCGACAAGTTTCTGCAGCCAGGGCAGCGAGCGCTGTTGCGGCGATTGTTCAATCCGCTCGTCCGCCGTGTCGCCACGCGCCTCGATGTCGTTTTTGAAGAGCTGCTTGAGCAAACACCGCAGCTGCGCCTCGAGTGCGACGAGCCGGTACTCGCCGGCGGCTGGTTCAGGTTGATTCGCTTGCGGCGTGCTTAGCTGCGGTAATCGGCGTTGATCCTGACATAGTCGTACGACAGGTCGCAGGTGTAGACCGTCGCCCGCGCGTCGCCGCGGCCGAGCGCAATGCGCACCGAAATCTCGTCCGCGCGCATGATCCGTGCGCCGTCTTCTTCGCGATACGAGGCCGCTCGCCCGCCTTTTTCGGCGACCAGGACCTCGCCGTCGGCGCTGCCCAGCCAGACGCTGAGGCGATCGACGTCGAGGTCGTCGACGTCGGCGTAGCCGATTGCTGCCAGGATGCGGCCGAGGTTGGGGTCGGAAGCGAAGAACGCGGTCTTGACCAGCGGCGAGTGCGCGACGGCGTAGCCGACGCGTTTGCACTCCGAGCGTTCGCGGCCACCTTCGACGGCGATGGTGATGAACTTGGTCGCGCCTTCACCGTCGCGAACGATCGCCTGCGCCAGTTCCATCGCGACAGCGATCACCGCCTCGCGCAGCGCCGCGTAGCCGGGCGCCGCGGCGTCGGAAAACTCGACGCCGGCCTGGCCGCTGGCAATCAGGATGAAGGAATCGTTGGTCGACGTGTCGCCGTCGACGGTGATGCCATTGAACGATTCGTCGGCGGCTTCACGCAGCAACTGCTGCAGCAAGGGCGTGGCGATGCCCGCGTCGGTGGCGATGAAGCCGAGCATGGTCGCCATGTTCGGCCGGATCATTCCGGCACCCTTGCTGATGCCGGTGACGGTGACGCGGTGGCCGGCTATGTCGAAGCGTCGCGACGCCGCCTTGGCGACGGTGTCGGTGGTCATGATCGCGTGCGCGGCGGCGTGCCAGTTGTCGGCGCGTAGATCGGCGACGCAGAGCGGCAGGCCGGCGATCAGGCGGTCGACGGGCAGGGGTTCGAGGATCACGCCGGTCGAGAACGGTAGCACCTGCCGGTCTTCAACGCCCAGCAAGCGGGCCAGGGCGGCGCAGGTCTCGGTCGCCGCCTGCCAGCCCTGTTCGCCGGTGCCGGCGTTGGCGACGCCGGTATTGATCACCAGCGCCCGCAGGTCGCTGCCGAGCTGCAGGTGACGGCGGCAGACCTGCACCGGTGCGGCGCAGAAACGGTTGGCGGTAAACACGCCGGCGACGCGGCTGCCGGGGGCCAGCGCCAGCACGCTCAGGTCGCGCCGGTCGAGCTTGCGGATGGCCGCCTCGGCAACGCCGAGGCGGACGCCGGCTACCGGCAACAGGTCGGCGGCGGCGGGGGTGCGGTAATTGACGGGCATGGCGGACTCGCGAACGAAGACTGGCAAGAAGATGGCAAGGCAGGGTGTTCGGTGGACCTTGGCTGGCCAGGACAGTAGCGCCCAATATCCTGGGCGGCAGCCTGGCCGGCGACGCCTATGTCAACTTGCCGTGACAGACTTTGTACTTCTTGCCGGAGCCGCAGGGGCAGGGGTCGTTGCGGCCGACCTTGGGACCGGCGGGCAGGGGGTTTTGAGCGGCCGCCGCGGCTTCCTCGTCGCCCAGTCCGAGCGCCTCCTCGTAGTTGGCGTGCTGGTAGCGTACGTTCTGTACGTCGGCGTGCGGCGCGCTTTCCTCGACGTCCTGCGCGCGCACCTGCACGGTCATCAGCAGGCGCGTGACGTCGGCGCGGACGCTGTCGAGCAGCCGTTCGAACAGTTCGAAAGCCTCGCGCTTGTATTCCTGCTTGGGGTTCTTCTGCGCATAGCCACGCAGGTGTATTCCCTGCCGCAGGTGGTCGAGCGCCGCCAGGTGCTCGCGCCAGTGCGTATCCATGCTCTGCAGCATGACGTTGCGCTCGAACGGGTGAAAGACCTCGGCGCCGACCAGATCGACCTTTTCCTGGTAGGTGGTGGCGGCGGCGTCGACAATCCGCGCCAGCATCTCCTCGTCGCGCAGATTCGCTTCGTTGGTCGCCCACTCGACGATCGGCAGTGCCAGCCGCAGGTCGCTGGCCAGGACGTTTTCCAGCCCGGGCAGGTCCCACTGTTCCTCGACGCTGTCGGCCGGAACGTGCAGCCGGAAGGTGTCGAGCAACACCGCCTCGCGCATCGGCGTCACCGTTTCGGAGATGTCGTCGCTCTCGAGCAACTCGTTACGCTGGGCGTAGATGACCTTCCGCTGGTCGTTGGAAACGTCGTCGTATTCAAGTAGTTGCTTGCGAATGTCGAAGTTGCGTGCTTCGACCTTGCGCTGCGCCGATTCGAGCGAACGCGAGACCAGCGGATGCTCGATCGGCTCGCCGTCGGGCATCTTCAGGCGCTCCATGATCGCTTTAAGGCGCTCGCCGGCAAAGATGCGCAGCAGCGAATCGTCGAGTGCCAGGTAGAAGCGCGACGAGCCCGGGTCGCCCTGGCGGCCCGAGCGGCCACGCAGCTGGTTGTCGATGCGCCGCGACTCGTGTCGCTCGGAACCGATGATATGCAGGCCGCCAGACGCCACGACCTGGTCGTGCAGCAGCTGCCACTGCGAACGAATCTCGTCGATCTGCGCATCGCGTTCGGCGGCGGGCAGCTCTTCGTTGTCGCGTATGTCGGAGATCTGCTTCTCGATACTGCCACCGAGAACGATGTCGGTACCGCGGCCGGCCATGTTGGTGGCAATGGTGATGATTCCCGGGCGGCCGGCCTGAATGACGATTTCCGCTTCGCGGGCGTGCTGCTTGGCGTTGAGCACCTGGTGCGGCAGCTTTTCGTGATCGAGCAACGCCGACAGCAGCTCCGAGTTCTCGATCGACGTCGTGCCGACCAGCACCGGCTGGCCGCGCTCCCGGCAGCTACGGATGTCGGCGATGATCGCCTCGTGCTTCTCTTTGGCGGTACGGAAAACCTGGTCGTTGTTGTCGGTCCGCCGCATCGGCTTGTTCGGCGGGATGACGACCGTTTCGAGGCCATAGATCTGCTGGAATTCGTAGGCCTCGGTGTCGGCCGTGCCGGTCATTCCCGACAGCTTGCCGTACATCCGGAAATAGTTCTGGAAGGTGATCGAGGCCAGCGTCTGGTTCTCGTTCTGAATCCGCACCCCTTCCTTGGCTTCGACCGCCTGGTGCAGGCCGTCGGACCAGCGACGACCCGACATCAGGCGCCCGGTGAACTCGTCGACGATGATCACCTCACCGTTCTGCACCACATACTGCTGATCCTTGAGAAACAGATTGTGCGCGCGCAGCGCGGCGTAAAGGTGGTGGATCATCAGGATGTTGCTGGCATCGTAGAGACTGCCGCCGTCGGGCAACAGGCCGGCGCTCGCCAGCATCTCTTCGGCGTGCTCGTGACCGGCCTCGGTCATCAGGATCTGGTGACCTTTCTCGTCGACCCAGTAGTCGCCTGGGCCGTTTTCTTCCTGGCAGCGCTCGAGCAGTGGCGCGACCTTGTTCATCCGCACGTAGAGGTCGGTGTGGTCCTCGGCCTGCCCGGAGATGATCAGTGGCGTGCGCGCCTCGTCGATGAGGATCGAGTCGACCTCGTCGACGATCGCGAAGCTCAGCTTGCGCTGCACGCGTTCGTCGGTCGAGTAGACCATGTTGTCGCGCAGGTAGTCGAAACCGAACTCGTTGTTGGTGCCGTAGGTAATGTCGGCGCCGTAGGCCGCTTGCTTGTCTTCATGCGCCATTTGCGACAGGTTGACACCGACCGACAGACCGAGAAAGCGGTGCAGCCGCCCCATCCAGTCGGAGTCGCGCTTGGCCAGGTAGTCGTTGACCGTCACGATATGTACGCCCTTGCCGGCCAGTGCGTTGAGGTAGGCGGCCAGCGTGGCGACCAGTGTCTTGCCTTCGCCGGTACGCATCTCGGCAATTTTCCCGTCGTGCAGGACCATGCCGCCAATCAGCTGCACGTCGAAGTGGCGCATGCCCAGGGCGCGCTTGCCAGCCTCGCGAACGACCGCAAAAGCTTCCGGAAGCAGCTCGTCGAGACTTTCGCCATTGGCGACGCGGGTCTTGAATTCGACCGTCTTGCCGCGCAGCTCGTCGTCGGACAGGGCAGCGATTCCCTCTTCGAGCGCGTTGATCTTGCGGACGACCCGCGAATACTGCTTGATCAGCCGATCATTGCGGCTGCCGAAAATCTTCTTGAGTAGGCCGGGAATCATTCTGGTACCGCTAGGGGAAATTAGTATGGGGACTCTGGTCAGGCAGCAGCGGCAGCGACTGTTCGCCGTCTTCAGCCGAGAGCTCATCAGCTCGGGCCGCCGAACAGGCAGGATGAAAAGAGCAAGCCCATCATCCGGCGCTGGGCATGGATACTACCTTCAAGACTCGATCGACGCAATTCTGGCGTCGCCAGCGGGCGCTTCGTTGGCGCTTGTCAGAGAGGAAAGTCGGTGCTTTAATCCCTTTACCGTCCGCGACCGTGAGGAGTGAGGAAATGCCAGACCATTCGTTCAAGTCTCTGCCCTGGACCCGGCTCCGGAGGGGCGTCCCGTGTTACCTCCCGAAGCCGCTCTTGCCGGCGTCGCTCGACGCCAGTTCGCCAGCCTTGCAGGCGATGACCGATTTTCGCCAGTTGGCTCCGGTGACCATATCGCGCGACGCGTCGCTCGACGAGGCCAATCGCGTGATGACGCTCTGCAAGATGCACTATTTGCTGGTCGGCGATGCGCAGCGGCAGTTGCTCGGGATCGTCACCGAGGCCGGCACCCGAGGCCACCGGCCGCTCGCTGCAGCGCATGCGATGGGCGTTCGCCCGGGCGAGTTGGTCGTCGGCGACGTGATGATCAACAAGCACGACGACGCCGAGGTGATGCATCTCAAGGACGTGGCCGGCGCCAAAGTCGGGAACGTGCTGGCCACGCTAAAGGCTCTGGGAACGCCGCACTGCCTGGTGGTCGAGCACGACGAAGACGACAACCACATCCTCTGCGGGGTCTTCCTGCTGGCGCAGATTGAACGCCAGCTGGGACTCGAGCCGCAGGCCGAGGCCATCGCGCATACCTTCTCGCAAGTGGTAAGTTCGCTGGGGCACTGAGCCGCAACGCCGCTGTCGGGCGCGCCAGCGAGTCGGCGGCCAGCGCCTGGTCGATCGCCGGCGGTTTCTTTTCGGGGCACAGGCGGCCGTAGAAAAGGCCTACCGATTGATCGCGGTTCAGCACGAAATCGATTTCCGCAGGACGCGGAGGGCGCGATTGGAGTCGGTCGAGGTGATCCAGACGCGGCCTTCGCCGGCGCAGGCGAGGCCGTCCGGGTAGGTGCCGTGACCAGTAGTGAGCGTTTCGCGGTTCGACAGGCCGTCGGCGGCGATGCTAAAGCGCGAAAGGCGACGCGCGAAGGTTTTATTGACCTATAGCCATTGATCGTCAGGGCACGGCACGGCCTCGTTGGTGTAGCCCGGGTCGTCGGCAACGTCGCTGCGGCACGCTCGGTGGGCGTCCCTCGTGGTGTTGGCGTGCGTCGACCTGCGGGCGTTCTTTAAGGCTGCTTTAAGCCGAAGGCCGCAGGCTACGCCGCCGACCGGCACTGGCCAGCGGCGGCGCTCCTTATGGGAAAGCCAGCCTATCGACGCGCCGCTTTGCCCGCCAGTGGCGATAGAATATGACGAACCCCTCTTTGCAAAGCGACCCAGAACATGACTACCCGTAAGGACGCGCCGGAAATCGCCTTCGATGACCCCGGACGGCATGCTCTGACGCAGCGCTGTACGTGGGTCAGCGTGCTGGTGAACGTCTTTCTGACCGCGGCTCAGGTGGTTGCCGGAATCGTCGCCAACTCGCAGGCGCTGGTCGCCGACGGCATGCATTCGCTATCCGATCTGGTGTGCGACTTCCTGGTCCTTTTTGCGGCGCATCACAGCAAGGATCCCGCTGACGAAAGCCATCCCTATGGGCATGCGCGCATCGAGACCGCGGCGTCGTTTGCCCTCGGGGCGATTCTGGCGCTGACCGGCACCGCCATTATCTGGAGCGCTGGCGTCAAGCTGCAGCATTTGGACAACCTGCCGCCGGTGGCGCCGTTGGCGCTATGGACGGCGATGCTGGCGCTGGTCGCCAAGGAGGGGCTGTTCCGCTACATGTTGCGTATCGGCGAACGCCTGCGCTCGCCGATGCTGATCGCCAACGCCTGGCACGCCCGCTCTGACGCCGCGTCGTCGCTGGTCGTCGCGATCGGGATCGGCGGCAATCTGATGGGCTTCGCCTTCGCCGATTCGCTGGCCGCGGTGATCGTCGGTTTCATGATCGTCCGCATGGGCGTGGTGTTCTCGTGGGAGGCGCTGCAGGAGCTGATCGACACCGGGCTGTCGGTCGAGGAAGTCGGCAGTATCCGGCAGGTGATCATCGATACCGCCGGCGTCGGTAGCCTGCACGAGTTGCGGACTCGCCGCATGGCGCATCGTTCGCTGGTTGATGCACACATCTGCGTCAACCCGCGGATCAGTGTTTCGGAAGGCCATCGCATCGCCGAGGTGACCCGCAAGCGAGTCCTCGACAGTCACCCGACGGTGTCCGATGTGCTGGTGCATGTCGACGTCGAAGACGATCTGGACCACGACAGCAAGAGTCAGAGCCTGCCCGAGCGCAGCGAGCTGGTACGCCATCTGGCGCCGGCACTCGCCGGCTTGCCCGAGCCGCATCGCGTCGTCCTGCACTATCTCAATGGCCGGGTCGAGGCCGAGGTTTTCCTGGCCGCCGAAGTGCTCGCCGATAGGGCCGTTGCCGGCCGCCTTGAACACGACTTCGCGGGCTGCCTGCGCGCCTGCCCATTGCTCGCTTCGCTGTCGATCAACTACCGCCAGCGCGTGCTGCCGCTGCGCGGCGACTGAGCTTTCCCTGGCGCCGCGCGAACTCTGTCGGCGCCTCGGCGCATGCTATAATCCCCTTCTTTTTCAAGGCTTGAGAGGCGCGCGATGTTTTCGGCTAACGACACACTGGCAAAGGTGGATCCCGAGATCTGGCAGGCGATCGAGAACGAGAATCGGCGGCAGGAAGAACATATCGAGTTGATTGCTTCCGAGAACTACGTCAGCCATGCGGTAATGGCCGCGCAAGGCTCGCAGTTGACCAACAAGTACGCCGAGGGCTATCCGGGCAAGCGCTACTATGGCGGTTGCGAGCATGTCGATGTCGCCGAGCAGCTGGCCATCACTCGTCTCAAGAAATTGTTTTCGGCCGAGGCTGCCAACGTCCAGGCGAATTCCGGATCACAGGCCAATCAGGCGGTTCTGATGGCCTTCGCCAAGCCGGGCGACACGATCATGGGGATGAGTCTGGCCGAAGGTGGTCACCTGACGCATGGCATGCCGCTGAACATGTCCGGCAAGTGGTTCAATGTCGTCGCCTACGGTCTCGACCGGCATGAAGCGATCGATTACGCGAAAATGGAAGCACTGGCTCGCGAACACAAGCCGCGGATCCTGATCGCCGGTGCGTCAGCGTACTCGCTGCGCATCGACTTTGAGCGCTTCGCGGGTGTGGCCAGGGAAGTCGGCGCCATTTTCATGGTCGACATGGCGCACTACGCCGGCCTGATTGCCGCCGACTGCTACCCGAACCCGGTACCGCACGCCGACGTCGTGACCTCGACGACGCACAAGACACTGCGCGGTCCGCGCGGCGGCGTCATCCTGATGAAGGCCGAGCACGAGAAAGCAATCAACTCGGCGGTTTTTCCCGGTTTGCAGGGCGGCCCGCTGATGCACGTGATCGCCGCCAAGGCGGTGGCTTTCAAGGAGGCCTTGAAGCCGAGCTTCGCCAAGTACCAGGAGCAGGTCGTCGCCAACGCGCGGGTGCTGTCGCGGGTGCTGTCGGAGGAGCGTGGCATGCGCATCGTTTCCGGCCGTACCGAATCGCACGTCTTTCTGGTTGATCTGCGGGCCAAGAACATTACCGGCAAGGAAGCCGAGGCAGCGCTGGGCGCCGCGCACATCACGGTGAACAAGAACGCCATTCCCAACGACCCGCAGAAGCCTTTCGTCACGTCCGGGATCCGCATCGGTTCGCCGGCGATGACCACGCGTGGCTTCACCGAGATCGAATCCGAACTCGTTGGCCACCTGATCGCCGACGTGCTCGACGCACCCGGCGACGAGAAGGTCCTGGCCCGAGTGCGGGCCGACGGCGCGGCGCTGTGCAAGAAATTCCCGGTTTACGGCGGCCGGGCGGGATGAAGTGCCCGTTCTGCGGCGCCGACGAAACAACCGTCGCTGACACCCGGATCAACGAAGACGGCGACATCGTCCGCCGCAGGCGGCGTTGCCTGAAATGCGACAAGCGGTTCACTACATACGAGCGCGCCGAACTGCGCATGCCGCAGGTGATCAAGAAGAACGGCTCGCGCGTTGACTTCGATCCCGAGAAGCTCGCCGCCAGTCTCTGGCTGGCGCTGCGCAAGCGGCCGGTAGGGATTGCCGCCGTCGAGGCGGCGATCGCCGGCATCGAAGAAAAGCTGCTGGCGCTTGGCGAGCGCGAGCTGGCGTCTGAAAAGATTGGCGAAATGGTCATGCTGGAGTTGAAGAAACTCGACAAGGTGGCCTACGTGCGCTTCGCCTCGGTCTATCGCAACTTCGAAGACGTCGACGAGTTCTCCAAGCTGATTCGCGAAGTCTCTCGCCCGCCCGAAAAAATCGGTCGCTGATGTCGCCGGAGTTCAGTGCCGCCGACCACCAATCGATGGCGCGGGCGCTGTCTCTGGCCGAGCTCGGTCTGCATACCACGACGCCCAATCCACGCGTCGGCTGCGTCATTGTCAAAGATCGGCAAATCGTCGGCGAAGGCTGGCATCGCCGCGCCGGTGAGCCGCACGCTGAAGTGCGCGCTCTGCAGTTTGCCGGCGACCAGGCACGCGGGGCGACCGTTTACGTCACGCTCGAACCCTGCAGTCATCACGGCCGCACGCCGCCGTGCGCCGCAGCACTGCTGAGCGCCGGCGTCGGGCGAGTCGTCGCCGCCATGCAGGATCCCAATCCGCTGGTCTCCGGGCAGGGGCTGGCGTTTCTGCGAGACGCCGGCGTGCGCGTGCAGTGCGGGCTGATGGAGGACGAAGCGCGCGAAATCAATATCGGCTTTGTCGCGCGCATGACCCGCGCCAGGCCCTGGCTGCGCCTGAAAATGGCCGCCAGCCTCGACGGTAAGACGGCGCTGAAAAATGGCGCCAGCCAGTGGCTGACCGGCCCGGCGGCCCGCCATGACGGGCACCGCTGGCGCGCCCGCGCCTGCGCCATCCTGACCGGCATCGGCACCGTTCGCGATGACGACCCGCAGCTCAACGTGCGCGGCGTCGAAGCGCTGGACGGGGCGGACGGTGTTTCGCGCCAGCCTTTGAAGGTTGTCGTTGATAGTCGGCTGGAACTCGCCGCCGGCGCCCGAATTTTCGCCGACGCGGCAAAGGGCCGGGTGCTGGTCGCCGCCGCCGTCGCCGATGGCGACCGCCGCGCCGCACTTGAGCGGCGTGGCGCCGAAGTGCTGTTGCTGCCGGGCGCCGCTGGGCGGGTCGATTTGTCGGCACTGCTCGGCGAGTTGGCGCGTCGTGGCATCAACGAAGTGCATGGCGAGGCGGGTTTCCGACTCAGCGGTTCCTTGCTCGCCGCGGGCCTGGTCGACGAGCTGCTGCTCTACCTGGCGCCGTGCCTGCTCGGTGATGTAGCACAAGGAATGTTCGACCTGCCGGCGCTCGAGTCGCTGGCCGGCAAGCGCCAGCTGCTGATTCGCGACCTGCGCTGCGTCGGCCCCGACCTGCGCTTGTTGGTTCGTTTCAGCTGACGCGGCCGAGTGCGCAGACCGGGCAGCCGGGGTCCTGGCCGAACTTGACGCTGCGCCATTCCATCGACAGGCCGTCGAGTAGCCACAGCCGGCCGAGCGCGACTTCGCCGGCGCCAGCGATCAGTTTCAGTGCTTCGGCGGCCTGCATCGCGCCGATGATCCCGGTCAGCGGCGCGAATACCCCCATCACGGCGCAGCGCAACTCGTCGACGTCGTCGCCTTCCGGAAACAGGCAGTGGTAACACGGTGCTTCGTCGCGCCGGCTGTCAAATACCGCCAGCTGCCCGGCAAAACGGATCGCCGCTCCCGAAACCAGGGGCGTCCGGTGGCTGACGCACGCGCGATTGACCGCATGCCGGGTGGCAAAGTTATCGCTGCAATCGAGAACCACGTCGGCGTTGGCCACCAGCGCGGCGAGTTCTTCGCCCGCCAGGCGGCTGCTGATCGCTTCGACACGCACTTCGGGATTGATTTCGTGCAGCGCCAGCTGACCCGAGCGGGCCTTCAGCTGGCCGATGCGCTGCTGGGTATGCAGGATCTGGCGCTGCAGATTGGTCAGGTCTACGGTGTCGCCGTCGGCCAGGGCGATTTGCCCGACGCCGGCCGACGCCAGATAGAGCGCGGCTGGCGAGCCGAGGCCGCCGGCGCCGATGATCAGCGCCCGGGCGTTGACGATCCGCTGCTGCCCTTCGATACCGATCTCGTCGAGCAGGATATGGCGACTGTAGCGCAGTAGCTGGTCGTCGTTCATCGACGTCACGCTACTTGTATTCGCGCCACTCCGGCGGCGTGTCGTCGTGGTCGCCGTGCGGATGGCGTTCCCAGGCATGCGTGTAGGCTTCGGATTGCGAGCGTTTCATGGGTTTGACCGGTGCGTCCAGGTTGTGCAACTGCGTTTCCTCGACGTAGTAGATCAGCGCCCGCAGCATCTTGCTCATCAGCGTATTGTCGAGGTGGTAGCCTTTGTCCTCGAGTGTGCCTTCGAGTTCTTCGAGGCTATGCTGATGGAGATCGTAGGCGACGCCGAGTGCTCGCGCCTGATCACGCCGTTCGACCTCGAGTTGTTCGATCTGGCCAAGGCAGGCCGCGGCTTCGGGCACCTGATCCGGCGGGAACTTGGCGAACAGAATGCTCCGTTCTTTGCGGATCGGTGCGGTTTGCGGTGTTGCCGGAGAGGCTCGCTTCATTCACTTTCCTCCCTCCGTGAGAAAGGTCAACGGCTGCTACGCATGATCTGCATCCCCTTGAGCAGGTTCAGCGCCTGGTTCAGCTGATAGTCGTTCTTCGAAGCCAGTTCGCGGCTCGGCAATTCAACGGACTCGTCGCCTTCCTCTTTGGGCGGGCTGCTCTTCGGCTTGGCCGGTAGCGGGGCCTTGCTCGATGGCTTGACGACTTCCTCTTTGGCCGGCGTCGCGCCATCCTTGGCAGTGTCGGTGTTGTTTTCGAGGTGGTGATCGAGGTTGGCCTCGCGCAAACGCTGCGTCGAACTGCCGTTGGCGCTTTCCTCGGCGATGATGTCCGGAACAATCCCCTTGGCCTGGATCGAACGGCCCGACGGCGTGAAATAGCGGGCGGTTGTCAGCTTGATCGCGGTATTTCCGGGCAATGGCAGAACGGTCTGCACCGAGCCCTTGCCAAACGTCGTCGTGCCGAGGACGACAGCACGTTTGTGGTCCTGCAGCGCACCGGCGACGATTTCCGACGCCGACGCCGAACCGCCATTGACGACCACCACCATTGGCACCGTGCGCGCCTGCGGCGGCAGGCGCTTGAGGTAATCGTCCCTGGTGCCACGCAGGTAGTCTGCCGGCGTGGCATTGAACTCGTGCTTGGAATCGGGGGCGCGTCCATCGGTCGAGGTCACCAGCGCGTCGGCCGGCAAGAACGCAGCGGCAACGCCGACGGCGCTATTCAGCAGGCCGCCCGGGTCGTTACGCAGATCGAGCACCAGGCCTTTCAGCGGTCCCGGCTTCATCAGGTCGTTGAGATGCTTGACCACCGCCGCACCGGTGTTCTCCTGGAAAGACGTGATGCGCAGGTAGCCGTAGCCGTCTTCGACCAGTTTCGACTTGACGCTCTGAACCTTGATCACTTCGCGCGTCAGCGTGAAATCGAGAGGCTTGGCTTCGCCTTTGCGGAGGATCGACAGGCGGATCTGCGACTTCGGTTTGCCGCGCATTCGCTTGACGGCTTCGCTCAGGGTCAGGCCCTTGACCAGCGTGTCGTCAATCTTGAAGATCAGGTCGCCCGGCTTGACGCCGGCGCGGTCGGCGGGGGTGTCCTCGATTGGCGAAACCACCTTGACCAGCCCGTCTTCCATACCCACTTCGATGCCGATGCCGCCAAACTCGCCCTGCGTGCCAACCTGCAAGTCCTTGAACGCGTCGGCATCGAGGTAAGTCGAGTGGGGATCCAGGTTGGAGAGCATGCCGCTGATGGCGTGCGTGATCAACTTCTTGTCGTCGACGGGCTCGACGTAGCCCTTCTTGATCGCGTTGAACACTTCGGCGAAGGTGCGCAGCTCTTCAACGGGCAGACCGGCGCGCGGTTCCTTGTCGGCCAGAGCCGAAAACTGCAGGCTGAGGAGAACGCCACCAAGCAATCCGGCGCAAACCAGCCCGGCCTGTTTCAACTTACCCATCTGCTTCACTCTATGCGCACCCCTATTTCGCGTTGACCCACGCCAATGGGTCAAGCGGTTTGCCATCATGACGAATTTCGAAGTATAAACCGGATTCCGGATTGCCACCGGTGTTGCCAACGGTGGCAATGTTTTCACCGCCGCGCACGTCGTCACCGACCTGTTTTAGCAGCGAATCGTTGTTGGCGTAGATCGACAGGTAGTCGTTGCCGTGGTCTACGATCAACAGATTGCCGAAACCGCGCATCCATTCGGCAAAGACCACGCGGCCGGCGGCGATACTCCTGACTTCGCTACCGGCGCCGGCGCGGATGAACAGCCCTTTCCAGGTGCTGCCTTCCTGGCGCGCCGTGCCGAATCTGTTGGTCACCGATCCCCGCGCCGGCAGGCGCAGCGAGCCTTTCATGGTGGCCAGATTGCCCATCACTGGCGCCGCCGGCGGCGCTTCTCTACGCACTGCCGGGGTTGGCGGTCTGGCTTTTGGCTCTTCTTCGACCGGCGTTGGCGGCGGTGATGGCGGCGACGGTTGTTGGCGAGCCTGCTCGCGGGCGGCCTGCCGCGTTTCCTGTCGTGCTTCCTGGCGGGCTCGCTCTTGCTGCGCCTGCTCGCGGGCGGCCTGTCGCGTTTCTTGCTGTGCCTGCTCGCGGGCGGCCTGTCGTGTTTCCTGTCGTGCTTCCTGGCGGAGCCGCTCTTGCTGCGCCAATTCTTTCTGCGCGCGTTCCTTCTGCAGCTGCTCCTGTCGCGCGAGCTCTTGCCGCTGTGCTTCCCGGCGCGCTTCGCGGGCTTCGGCCGCTTTGGCAGCGATGATTTTCGCCAAGCGGTCGACCAGTTCGCTCAGGCGCTTTTCGTCACGTTGCAGGCCGCCGATTTCGCGGCGCTGCGCGGCGATCTGTTCCGATATTTTGTCGATCGTTGCCTGGCGTTGGGCGCGCTGGGCAAGCAAGCTGGCGTGCTCTTCCTTCTGTTTGCTTTCGGCGGCAGCGAGTTGCGCCGCTTGTTGCCGGCTGGCGGTGGTCAGCGCTTTCTGCTGCTGCAAGCTCGATTCGATGCCGAGCAGGAGTTTGCTGCGCGCCCGCCCGACGGCCTCCATGTAATACAGATCGCGCGCCACCTGGTGCGCGTCGTCGCCATTGAGAAAGAGCTGCAGCGGGTCCGGATTGCCGCGCAGATATTGTCGATAGAGGAGCTTTGCCAGCTGTTCCTGCTGCGCATGCAGCCGCTGTTCAAGCGTCTGTGACTGCTGTTCGAGGTCCGCGAGCGTCGCTTGCAGGGCGTCGATCTGCGTCGTCAGCTGGTGCAACTCGCGCTGCGTAGCCGATATCGTCCGGTCGGCGTCCTTCAGCTGATCCAGCGAATCCTTGCGCGAGCCTTCGGCGGTCGCCATCTCGCGGCGCAGCGTCTCAATCTGTGAGCGCAGCGATTGCAGGTCGCCCTGCTTCCCGGTGGCATCGCCGGGCGACGCGCCGTCGGCGTCCTGACGATTCTGCCGACCGTTGGCAGCGAAGATTGGTGCCAGCAGCGCTGCGGTGAGCAGCGCGACGAGCAGCGGCCGCACGTTTTTGCGGCGCTGCCTGGCCGGCGGCGGTTTCAGCGGGTTTTCGGCGCCTGCCGGTGGGGCGTTGCGGCAGGGTTTTGCGGTGTTTTTGGTCAAGGTGCGGCACAAGCCTCGCAGAAACGTGAGTTGCCTGGCCGGACTGGCACGCGCGGTGGCTTGCGGCCGGCTCGCAGGCGTGTGTGGCACACACTGTCACTCGGGGTTTTGCTCTATAATGGTGGATTATATGATAAACGACGAGTCTGGCGTATCGTGCCAATCCGGACCAGCATCATCGACAAGCAGGAGCATATCGAGCAGGCCGCACGAGCGCTGAAGTCGATATCGCATCCCTTGCGACTGAAGATCCTCTGTGTGATCGGCGATCAGGATGCCTGTGTACAAGAGATCGTCGACGCCGTCGGTACCTCGCAAAGCAACATCTCTCAGCATCTGGCAATCCTTCGCGAAAAAGGTGTCTTGCTTGCCCGCAAGGACGCCAACCGGGTTTACTATCGCGTTGGCGACGCCCGCACGCTACAGTTGATCAGCATGATGCGTGAGGTCTTCTGCGGCGACTAGCGGCTTCGCATCGCCGTCTTGCGGCGCTTATATGGCAGCGGGGGCGTCGAGGCCTTGCTCTCGCTTGCCAAGTCAATTTCTGGAGTTTCGATTGGAATTCATACAGCAGAACCTTCTTCTGGTGGCCGTCGCCGTGGTCAGTGGCACGCTGTTACTGGGTCTTTCGGTCCGTCGCCCCGGGGGCTCGCGGGGGCTGACGCCGGCGCAGGCAACGCTGCTGATCAACCGCGAGAACGCGCTGTTACTCGATATTCGTGAGCCGAACGAGTATGTCGCCGGGCATCCCTGCGATTCGCGCAACATTCCGTCGGGATCGCTCGAAGAGCGCGCCGACGAACTGGGGCAGTTCAAGGACACGCCGCTGATCCTCGTTTGTCAGTCGGGCGCTCGTTCATCTGCCGCCTGCGCCAAGCTGGCCAAGCTGGGCTTCGCCAAGCTGCATACCCTGGACGGCGGGGTCACGGCGTGGGCCGAGGCGGGTCTGCCGCTGAAGAAGGGCGCGCGCAAGTGAGTGCCGAAGCGAGCGCCGCGCCGCGGGTGCTGATGTACTCGACTGGCTCCTGCCCCTTCTGCATTCGCGCCGAGCAGCTGCTGCACGCCCGTGGTGTCACGGCAATCGAGAAAGTCCGCATCGATCTCGATCCACAGCGTCGCACCGAGATGGTCGCCAAGACCACCAGGCGTACGGTGCCGCAGATCTATATCGGCGAGACGCACGTCGGCGGTTTCGACGATCTGCAGGCCTTCGATCGCGCCGGCAAGTTGTTACCCCTGCTCGCGGGCGACGGTGTCTGAGAACTGTGCTCCGAGCTCCATTGATCATCCCCTTAGCCGAGAAATTGCCATGAGCGAACAAGAGAAAGCCGCAGCAGAAAATCCCGTTTTTGCAATCGAGAAGATCTACGTCAAGGATCTGTCGGTGGAAGTGCCGAATGCCCCGCAGATCTTTCTCGACCGTGAGACGCCGAACATCAACATCCAGTTGCAGACCAAAGCTCAGGGTATCGGAGAAGGTATTTTCGAGGTGACTCTGACGGCTACCGTCACGTCAAAGATCGAAGAAAAGACCGTTTTTCTTGTCGAAGTCGGTCAGGCCGGAATCTTCCGCGTCCAGAATGTGCCGAGCGAGAACATGGAACCCTTGCTGTCGATCGCCTGCCCGAACATTCTTTACCCCTACGCCCGTGAAGTCGTTTCCGACGCGGTGACGCGTGCCGGTTTTGCGCCGGTGATGCTGCAGCCGGTCAATTTCGAAGCGCTCTACATGTCACGTCTGCAACAGCAGCAAGAGGCAGCCAAAGATGCGCCAGGCGAGGCGACGATCCAGTAGGACGCCTCGCACCGGTCGGCAGATGATGCGACTACCCGCTTTGCTGCTCGCCACGGTCCTGGCCGTGCCGGCGCTGGCCGTCGAGTACCGCAGTGTCGATACCGCGACGATTCTCTACGATGCGCCTTCGCCAAAGGGCCGCAAGCTCTTTGTCATCAAGCGCGGCACGCCGGTTGAACTGGTCGTCCATCTCGACGGCTGGGCAAAAGTGCGTGATGCCGAGGGCGGAATGGCGTGGCTGGAGAACGCGTCTCTCGGCATGAACCGGGCGGTGATCGTAACCGTCGCGCGGGCGATGGTCCGGGCCAGCGGCGACGAGTCGGCGCCGCTGGTCTTCGAAGCGGAAAAGGACGTCGTCCTGGACTACCTCGGGATGGCGCCAGGCGGCTGGGTACAGGTGCGTCATCGTGACGGACAGACGGGCTTCGTACGCGCCGATCAAGTCTGGGGCATCTGAGCAGCAATGAAACTGACGGTGTTGGGAGCTGGCGCCTGGGGTAGCGCGTTGGCTATCGCTTTCAGCGCCAGGCATTCGGTCACGCTGTGGGCACGCCAACCCGAGATCCGGCGCGTTCTGCGCGAAAACCGTGAAAATGCGCGTTTTCTGCCCGGCCATCGCTTTCCAGAGACGCTGCGGGTCGCCGAAGATTTCACGTCGGCGCTGGCCGACGCCGAGTTGCTGCTGATTGCCACACCGCTGGCTGGCCTGCGACCGACACTTTGTCTGTTGCGCGATGCCGGCCTGGTGCGCCCGTTGATCTGGGCGTGCAAGGGTCTGGAGGCGGAAACCGCCAAGCTGCCGCACCAGATCGTCGCCGAAGAACTCGGCGCGCAAGCCCTGTGTGGCGCACTGTCGGGTCCGAGCTTCGCCGAAGAAGTCGCCCGCGGTCTGCCGGCGGCGGTGACGCTGGCGGCCAACGACACCCCTTTCGCGCAGCGGATGGCGCTTGCCCTGCACAGCCCGCTCTTGCGCATCTATGCCAACGACGATTTGCCTGGTGTCGAGGTCGGCGGTGCTGTGAAGAACGTCATGGCCATCGCCACCGGCGTCAGCGACGGTCTTGGTCTCGGCCTCAATGCGCGGGCGGCTCTAATTACCCGCGGTCTGGCCGAAATGGCGCGTTTCGGCGTGGCGCTCGGTGGCCAGCCGCAAACCTTCATGGGGCTGGCCGGCATGGGTGATCTGATTCTCACCTGCACCGGTGATCTGTCGCGAAATCGGCGTGTCGGACTTGGCCTTGCCGCCGGCAAGACGCTCGCGCAGATTCTTCTCGACCTCGGGCATGTCGCCGAGGGCGTCAGCACGACGCGTGCAGTCGCCGGCCTGGCCAGCCGGATGGCGATAGAAATGCCGATCACGCAGGCGGTCTGCGCCATCCTCTACGACGACGAGCCGGCCGCGTCGGCGGTCGACAAGCTGCTGCGCCGCGAGCCGAAAAGCGAGGCAAGATAGCCCTCCGAGCGAGGCGCCGTAGTGACCGGAACGACAGGCGATGCTGGCGATTTTTGTCGGCAGGAAGCGCGATCAGGCCGATCGCATCGGTCGCGGCAGCCGCTGCGTCGCGCCGGTCTTATTGAACCTTATCGCCAAATGGGCGTCTGATGACCCTCGACAGGCCCGGAGCGACTCTTCTGGAAGCCCGTGTGGCTTCTTTGAACGCAGATTGCCAGGCCAGGCTCGCCGCAGTCATCGGATCGACACCCGCCACCGTTATGTTTTCAGCGTTGTCGGAACCGACAGCGGTTATAGGGGCAGCCACATCGGTGCGCTTCATCGCCCGCCCGCAGAGCATGTGCTCGCGGACGCGCTGAGCTGGCCGGCGATCTGTACCCACACATTTCAGATTTGATTGATGGCGATCAGGCATGAACATTGCTCAGCTTGCTGACAGGTCAAGCCACCATCGGAGGTAGGCAAATGGTATCCAGGAAATTGTTTTCTCGTCACTCGCTCGGCGGTCAGTTGTTGCCGAACCGCGTCGTCATGGCGCCAATGAATCGCAACCGCGCCACCGACTGGCAGCTTGCGCCGCGGGCGATTACGGCCAAGTACTATGCGCAGCGCGCGTCGGCTGGGCTGATCGTCGCCGAGGGTACGCCGGTCTCGCCGCAGGCTCGCGGTTGCGCTCGTACGCCCGGCATTTACAGCGTCGCGCAGGTCGCCGGCTGGCGGAAGGTGACCAAAGCGGTGCATCACGCGGGCGGGCGCATTTATCTGCAGCTCTGGCACGTCGGCCGCGTGGGACATTGCAGCCTGCGCGTCGATGGCTCACCGCCGGTGGGTCCAACGGGGATCGGCGTGCGCCATGACCGGGTACCGATCCTCAACGGCGGCAGCGAGCCGGTGATGGCGCCCTGCGACGCGCCGCGCGGACTGGCGACCGAGGAAGTGCGGCTGATCGTCGACGATTTCGTCCGGGCTGCTCGCAATGCCATGGCGGCTGGCTTCGACGGCGTCGAGATCCATGCGGCGAATGGCTATTTGTTCGATCAGTTCCGCTGCCCCTACATCAACGACCGTGCCGACGAGTACGGTGGCAGCATCGCCAATCGTTGGCGCTTCCTGCTGGAGACCGTGCAAGCCGTGGCGGCAGCGATTGGCGGCGCACGCGTCGGCGTTCGCATCTCGCCGCTGGGAACGGCGCACGAGATGCTGCCGGATCCGGACCCGCTGGTTAACTACGGCTATCTTGCCAGTCGGCTGCAGCGGCTGGGGATCGGCCATCTGCACGTCTATGACCAGGAAGGGAGCTGGATCCACGATCGCCAGGGCGAGTTGCTGCCGCACCTGCGGGGCTGCTTCTCGGGAACGATCATTCTTTGTGGTGGTTTCGACCGTGAGCGCGCGGAAGCCGCGCTGCGCGCCGGCCACGGCGACCTGATCGCCTTCGGCAAGCACTTCATCGCCAATCCCGATCTGGTGCAGCGGCTGCGCAGCGGCGCGCCGCTGGCGCGCTGGAACTCGACGACCATCTACAAGGGCGGCGCCAAGGGTTATATCGATTACCCGGCACTGGACGAGGCCGACGCCAAAGTGGCGTGACGCCCCCGGTGCTTAATGGCGGGTGGAGCTATGGCGACGTATGCGGTTCGCTAGCTGCCGGCAAGCCGCGGTCAGGCGCCGTTGCGGGTGCCTGGCGTATAATGCGGGTTGTGGTTGCCGCCCGCGATAGCCTCTCGCACACGTCGCGAAGGAGATTGGCCGGCAAGGCAAAAAGCAATGCCCGCATTGAACGATTGCAGAGTTTTCGATGAGTAGTTCTGCAGGTCCCGAAGTCTCGATTCTGATTCCGCACTTCAGAACTTTGCAACTTACGCAGTTCTGTTTACGATCGCTGCGGAAGTTCACGGAGCTTGGCCGTATCCAGGTCATCGTGATTGACAACGGCTCAAAGGACGCCTCAACCGAATATCTGCGCGGGCTATCCTGGATAACCCTGCTGGAGCGCGAATTGGCAGCGGGCGAAGGCGTCGCTGACGCGCATTCCAGGGCGCTCGATCTTGGCCTGACGCAGGCGACCGCGCCCTATGTGCTGTCGATGCACACCGACACCATCGTCACGTCAGACAAGTGGCTGGACTATCTGCTGGAGCACATCGAGGGTGATCCGCAGGTAGCCGGGGTGGGTAGCTGGAAGCTTGAATTCAAGCCTTGGTACAGAAGAATGGCCAAGAAACTGGAGCCGGCGTGGCTGATGATGCGTGCTGGATTGCCCAGGCGTTTTCGCCACCACGGGTCCGCGAAGACCGACAACCATTACTTGTACCTTCGCAGCCACTGTGCCTTGTATCGCAGCGACCTCCTGCGCCGATTCGGCCTAAGTTTTGGTGACAACGAGGTCGCCGGCAAGGTTATCCACAAGGAACTCCTGGCGCAGGGGTTCGCCATGAAATTCCTGGACATCCATGGTCTGGCAATGCATCTGCGACACATCAATCACGCCACGATGGTTCTCAATCCCGAGATTGCGGGTCGTAAGACAGGCAGCGAGGCGGAAAGACGGCGAGTGCGCCGCGAGTTGGAAACCCTGAATTACAGAGGTATCTTGCAGGACGCCAGCCTTGACCGCGTCTGACGATACGCCTCAATCGCCGACGATCAGAAGCGTCTCGCCCTTTCGATTAGCGAACTTGCTCAGCACTCGTTTCCCTTGACTGGTCAGCCAGCGCTCAAGCAGTGGGTCGTTCTCCTTTGCGCTGATCACGAAATAGCGAAATCGCTTCGCAGACTTTCCTTCCTCGGCTAACAGTTGTTCGCGAGTCGGCATGGTCGTCGGATATCCTCGGCCCGCATAATAGGCGACCCGCGAATCGTCGTAGTAAATGGCGTCGGAAGGCTGCGTGTTGTGCGAAAGCCAGGCGCTCGCCTCAAGATAATGCGTCTTCTTGGCGCCCAGCGAGACGACGTTGGCCATCATGATTACCAGAGCCAGGGCGACGAAGATCTTCGAGTAGCGTGGAAAGCGCCTGAAAAAAGATACCAGCATCATCGTCAGTAAAGGCACGGAGAGCAGATTCAGGAAACTGATATAGCGCGAATTGATAAAACCAAGTTGTACGACAAAGAGCAGCAAGATGCAGAAATACAACAGCCAGGCGTAGGCAAAAGGCCTGAGTCTCCGCCAGTAATCGCCCACCGCGAGCCAGCTGGCAGGGTACAGAAACGGTAGCGCGAAGGGTCCGCACAGGTAGAGGAACTTGCTCACGATGAGCGCCACCAGGCCGAAGAAGACCATCACGTAGGCATCACCCCGGGCGTATTCCTGCAGTGCCGCCTGGGTAAAAGCACCGGCTATCGCGTCAAAGCGTGCCAGTAGACTGTGTGGGGTAAGCAGAGACGCGTAGTACGCGATGCGGGCCGCGTGCGCCTCGCCACCCGACATGGCACGGATCAGCACCGTCAGGATGCCGACCATCGGCAGGATGTTGATCTGCAGTAGCCTGCCCCAAGCCTCTCGGGTGTTCAGCTTTGGTAGCAGGCAAAGGCTGACAACGGGCAGCAGGAAAACGGCTTCGAGGCGAAACAGCGCGGCCGCAATAATCGCTGCTTGCAGCCAGGCGGCCGATCGCCAGTCCCCCCGTTCCAACCACCTGAGCGCCAGGCCGAGAGCCAAGATGGAGAAGAACCAGAAGCCGAACTCGCGGATGATGTCGTAGCGAAACTGGTTGAAAGCCGGCACCGAGAGCACTACCAGACAGGCCCAGTAGCCGCTGACCGCCAAGCGGCGTTCGATAATCGCTACCATCAGCGCGCAAGTGCCAGCCATCAACAAGGCACACCACAGGTAAGCGGCTTGCTCCAGCGGTAGCCCAAGGAGCCAGTTTGTGGCGGCTAGCAGTATCGCAAACCAGGGCCAATCAAACTGCGCTTGCGCAACTCCGGGTCCGTGTTCAACGACTTGTTCGGCGATATTCAGATAGAATGCCGCGTCTCGGCCAACGATCACCGAGCCGGAGATCGCCACCATCGACAACAACAAACTTCCCAGGAAGGCAAGGGGCACCGGCCGAATCCGCTGCGCGAATCTACAGAGTACACGAGCAAGGCCCTGGAGATGAGCGAGGGCTGTCAAGGTCGTGACCCGGCCAGCAAGCGAAGAGCCTTGCTCAGATATCGCCAGCGCAAGGCCTGCAAGGGGCTCAATCGCCAGGCGCAGCCATAAAAACGCTTGGCGGCGGACTTGTCGCCAGCCAGCAGCGTCTTGCGAAACAGCGACAAATAGCGCCGCGCCGTGTAGCTGCCGCGCAAGGATTGACATTCGGCTGGCAGGCCGGCAAACACCTCCTCGACGATCGTCGCCGCTCGTTCCTCCTCGTGCTGCCGGTCGTGCCGCAGACTATCGGCGTGTTTGTGGATGCGCGCCAGCGGTTCGGCGGTCACGGCGACTGGCGCGCTGACCAGCAGGTAGGCGAAGACCGGGAGGTCCTCGCCGCCCCTGAGATTTTCCGGATAGGGGCGCTGCAACAGCAGATCACGGCGAAACAGCGAGCAGCTATGCGAGACCGAAATGTCCTTGCGCAGCAGGAAGCGTTCGGCCAGTTGCCGTGGCGAGGCGACGGGCACCGCCGTTGGCAGCCGTAGCCGCTGGCGGCCATCGGCGTAAACGGAAATCTGCGCGCCAAGGATCATGCCGGCTGCCGGATACCTGGCGACCAGTACGCGCAGTTTGGCCAGGGCGCCCGGCAAGAGCTCGTCGTCAGCGTCCAGCAGCAGTGCATAGGGCGCACGCGCGACGCGGATGCCGTGATTGCGCGCCGCCGCCGCACCCGCATTGGCCTGCCGCAGCAGCAGTAGCTGCGGATGGCGCGCTACATACGGCGCGAGGACCGCGAGCGAATTGTCGGTCGAGCCGTCGTCGACGACGATCACTTCGACGTCCGCGGCGGCTGGCGTCAGTGCCGAATCAAGGGCGCGCGGCAGCAGATGGGCGTAGTTGTAGTTCGGGATGATGACGCTGATCAGCGGTTCGATTGACTGAGTCATCATGGTCCAGATGGTGGTCGACGCGCCGAGCAGGAGCCGCAACGCGGGGAGGCTGGTACAAAGACGCCACTGAACTCTGGCCGGCAAAATCCGCAGGCTGGCGATCGTAGCCAGGGAGCCATTTTGAGGCGACCCAGGGCGGCCCGCGCATTTTCCTCGATCTACATCCCGATGTATAGCGCTCGCTGGTTGTCTGGGGCTTTTCCGCGTTGTCGCCTGCGGGCAAGTGCCCGCAGTGAATTTCAGAGGGTGTCAGGCCATGACAAACGCGGTACATTCCCTTTTTTTCTGGAGTCGGCGCGAATGGATCGGAGCCTTTTGCAGAGCGCTCGGCAAGCGCCTGCCGTTGCTGGTGGTAAAAGCCACGTTGGCGACTCACGAATCGTCCTCCGCGCGCATGCGGCAGATGCGTCGTCGGTGCGACGGGCAGGCGCCTGCGCCCTGCCCGTCGAACGCTGTCGGCGTGCCCGCCGGAAGGCGCACGGCAATTGCCAGGAAAGAGTCACGACTCTGCTGATTGGGCGTGTCTCGAATACTCATTTCGGTCGCGCCGACGCATGTTGAATCGTCTGCGAATCTGGCGCGAACGTGGTTGGAGCGAGGTCGACGCGGCGACCTACGCCGCCGCCTGGCAGCGCTTCGGCGGCAGCGTCTTTACGCATCCGCAGGTCGTCGAGCGCTTGGCCGGCCTGGCGGCGATCCCGGTGCGCTACCTCGGTTGTTTTGCCGGCGAGCAGTTGCAGGCGGCGATTCCCTGCTGGGGTTCCTCTCTGGCGCTGTCAAAAGACGTTCTCAAAAAGCACCGTCGGCGCGGCGTCTTCGACCTCGGCAACGCCGAGGTGATCCTGCCGATCGCGGCGAACGCCTGCGTGCCGGTACGCCAGCGCTTGCGCTACGTTTCCGAGCTCAATTCCCGACAGATCAGCGGCTTGAAGGTGCAGCCCGAGGGCCTGGCGCTGGCTCGCGAACCCGAGCAGTACTCGAAGAAGTTTCGCTACAACCAGCGCCGCGAGTTGCGTCTGCTCGAAGACGCGGGCGGCAGCGTTCGGCAAATGCTCGACTTTTCGCCGGCAGAACAAGCCCGGATGTATGTCGATCTCTTCCAGCGTCGCTGGGGATTCGCCGCCAAGGGCGGCGATCGCCTGCCCGAGGTATTCGCGCTACTGCGCGAATTCATGACCGGTGCCGTGCTGCTCCGCAACGACCAGGCGATCGCCGTGCAGATCGTCTATCGCGTCGAAGCGCCGTGCTGGATTTCACAGGAGTACATTAACGGCGGCGTCGATCCGCAAGCGCAGGAGTTCAGCCCGGGCAGCGTCCTGAGTTACCTCAACACGCGCGACGCCTGGCAGCATGCGCGCGCACTCGGCAAGCCATTGCGCTATTCCTTTGGGCGCGCCGATCGCGAATACAAGGATCGCTGGTGCCACCGCGTGCCGGTCTATCAGACCTAGAACGGCCGGCCTTGCCGTCACGCGCTCGCCAGCCTGATTAGCACCCGATTACTGCCCGATCACAGCCCAAATTCAGCCCATGAGTTCACGCAAACAACAACTGCTGCAGCGTCATCGTCGTCACAAGCGTTTCCTGCTGCTCGCCGCCGTCCTGCTGCTCGCCGCGGTCGGCGTCCTGATCGCCTGGTGGCTGCCGCCGATCTTGCTGCTCGTCGGCTGGCTGGCGCACGAAGCGTGGTTCGCCGACCACCTGTTCTATTCGCCGCACGACGACTACCGCTACGCCTTTCCCGCCGAGACCGCGCAACAAAGCGTCGCGCTGGTCGATGGCCGCGTGCGCTTGAGCGCGCCGCTGGCCGTCGGCGAGACGCTGATCCTCGAACTCGATTTGCGCGTCAGCGCGCTCGGTCGCTGGCTCGACCCGCAGGTGATCGTCGGCGACGACCGTCAGGAATTCGAGCGCGGCGTGCGCGGCCGCCGCTACCTGAATCTATCGGGGCAGGCGACGGCGCTGGCCAGCGGCAGCCTGGCGATCAGCGGCCGCTTTTGCCGCCTGCCAGCGACCGCCATTGTGCACGTATTCGACAACCCCGATTACGCCGAACGCCGGCTGCTGCTGCTAGCCCCGCACGCCGACGACGCCGAGCTGGCGGCCTTTGGCCTCTACAGCCGCGCTGCCGAAGCCTTCATCGTCACCCTCACGCAAGGCGAGATCGAGGCCGACGACTATCGCCGCCTGGGCCTCGACGCTGGCCAAGCGGCACGGCTCAAAGGGCGCTTGCGAAGCTGGGACAGCGTCGCCATTCCGCTCTGGGGCGGTGTGCCGCAGGAGCGCTGCGTCCAACTCGCTTACTACTGCCTGCAGTTGCCGGCGATGCTCGCCGAGCCGACGCAGGCGTTTGCCTCGCGCGAATCGGGCGAGGCCGACGTGCGCCGCGCCCGCCGGAACAATCCAATGTTCTTGCCGGCCGACGGCGACGGCCAGCCGACGGGCAACAACCTGCACGCCGACCTGGTCGCGCTGCTCGAACTCTGGCGGCCCGAGGTCGTCGTCATGCCGCACCCCGAGCTCGATCCGCACGCCGACCACGTCGCCGCCACGCAGGCCTTGTATCGAGCCGTTAGCGCTTCGCGCTGGCAGCCCGAAGTCGCCCTGCTTTACGCCAATCACCTGCACGACAACGACCGCTGGCCGATGGGTGGCGCCGGCTGCGGCATCGCCTTGCCGCCGGCGCTGCAGCCGCTGCCCGCCGATGCCTTGTGGAGCCCGTGCCTGGACGCTGCCGGGCAGCTCGACAAGGCCATGGCGCTGGCCATGCAGCACGATCTGCAAGGCGCCTTGCCGTTCAAGAAGCGCCTGCGACGGCGCATTCAACAGCTGCTCGCCGGCCGCCGTTGGCCGGTCACTGGCGACAACGAGTTTTTCCGCAAAGCCGTTCGTCGCCACGAGCTGTTCTGGGTTCGCCGCTTTGAGCATTGAGCGAGGGCAGGGCGCGCGGCTATACTCGCTGGCGTCTGCTTGAGCCGAACTCGGACACCCCCCCGCCGATTTGCCACCACTTACGCCGCCACTTCGATGACCGAAACCCCCACTTCCCAGTCAGCGCACGCCGGCAACGGCGCTCCCTGCCCCAGCTGCCAGGCGCCGATGGCGGTCCAGCGCTTCCAGCGCCAGCTCAATGGCGTCGTTTCGCTGGACATCTGCTTTGCCTGCCAGGGAATCTGGTTCGACGAATTCGAGAGCGCCCAGCTGGCGCCGGCCGGCGTCCTCGAACTGTTCCGCTTGCTGCACGAACACCACACCGACCTGCGGCAACCCTGGCGCGACGTCCTGCACTGCCCGCGCTGTCGCGAACGCTTGATGCACCGACTCGACAGCACGCGCAACGGCCGCTTTGCCTATAGCCGCTGCCCGCAGCACCACGGTCGCTTCAGCGCCTTCGCGTCGTTCATGATCGAAAAGGGCTTCGTTCGCCAGCTCAACGGCGCCGAAGTCGCCGAGCTGGCGCGGCAGGTGCAGACCATCCGTTGTTCAGGCTGCGGCGCGCCGGTCGACATTCGGCGCGATCACGTGTGCACGCACTGCCGTTCGCCGATCGTCATCCTCGACCCCGACGCGGTGCAGGACGCGCTCGACAACTTCGGCGAAAAAGCCAGCCGGCAGGAGCACATCAACCCGCACGCCATGGCCGACGCGCTGCTCGCCAACGAGCGCGCCAGGTCGCTGTTGGTCCGCGAAAAGCGCCCGAGCCTGCTCGAAAGCGACATCTCGGATCTCGTCATCGGCGGTATCGAAACCGTCTGGAAGCTGTTGCGGCGCTAGGCTGTCGAAGGTGGCTGTGTCGCCAACTATTCTGCGACTCCTGGAACTATCGGCGCTGCTACGACGCCCCTGCGCTGCGGGCGCACGCCTTGAAGTCCATCACCGCGCCGCCTCACAACATCGACTTGCCTTGCGCGAGGACCTGGTCGCAGACCTGCCTGGTGACCTTGTCCTTGAGGCCGCCGCCGCTGAGGTCGAGCTGCTGGCCGTCGCTGCTGCTCAGGATGCCCTTGCTGCCGCTGCCGTAGCCGCTGTCGGAGGTCGATGAGCCGCCGGGCAGCTTGCCGATCAGCGAGTTCTTGACCGAAGCCGCCTTGTTGCCGCCGAGGTAGTTGTTCTTGATGCAGAATTCCAGCAGGCCGGCGACGTTGCCCAGGCTGCCCGAGGTCAGCGACTGGCCGGGCAGCGCGCCGCCCAGGCCACCGAGGCTGCCGAGGGCTCCGGATGCGCTGCTGCCGCCTCCCTTGAGCATGTCGCCGAGCTGCGCGTGCGCGGCCGGGAAAGGAAGTAAAGCGGCACTCAATATTCCTGCGGCGACGATCGTATGACGGTTACCTGCGTTCATGGTCGAACTCCTGTGGTTGGCTGGAACAGGCTCTTACTGTAGTGCATTGTCCGGCTTTAGGGAGCCGCCACCCGCAGTTTCCGGCGAGCTTCGCGTCGGCGGCGACTCTTCGTAAGCTCATTCTGTGAGCCTTGCGGTGGACGGATCGATCGACGCCGGAGATACAAGGCGCCATGCCGACGATCGATCATTCCATGAAAAAGATGGAACGATCGATCTCGGCGATAGAACGCTCCATGAAAAAGATGGAACGATCGATCTCGGCGATGGAACGATCCATGAAAAAGATGGAACGATCGATCTCGGCAATAGAACGATCCATGAAAAAGATGGAACGATCGATCTCGGCGATAGAACGCTCCATGAAAAAGATGGAACGATCGATCTCGGCGATGGAACGCTCCATCAAAAAGTTGGAGTGATCCATCTCGGCGATAGAACGATCCATGAAAAAGGTGGAACGTTCCATCTCGGCGATAGAACGATCCATGAAAAAGGTGGAACGATCGATCTCGGCGATGGAACGATCCATGAAAAAGATGGAATGATCCATCTCCCGGATCGAAGCTTCCACCGCCACGGTCGAGCTTTCGCAGGAACCGCCTGGCCAGCGCTCCCCCACGCTACACCGTTGAGCTCCGTGCTCGGAGCACCGTCACTGCGAGGAGCGCAGCGACGCGGCAGTCCAGTAGTCGCCTCCGAATTGAGTACGATCACCGCGCCGGCTCCGCCGCGCCGGCTTGGCAAAGCGCCGCGCGGCCAATCGTTCCCGGTCGCCGTTCGCAACGCCCGCGACGCCAGACGCACGGGTTCTCGCCGAGGGCCGGCGTGATCGTCGGCGCGGCCGTCAATCGCGGCTTTCCAGCGGCTCGTCGCGGTGCTCGCCGCGCCAGCGCGCGCTGCCCGGAGCGAGCCGATCAGGACGCCCGAAAAGGCCGCGTTTCCTATACATCAGGCTGTTTTTCCCGTAGAATTCGTGCCCTTGTAAGCTGCTCAGTGGATGCTGTTGACGTACACCGGAACGGGCCCGGTTGGTCCGTATGCAGCTATCGTTGTCCGGCGGCGCGAGCCGCCGTTTCAGTTTCAAATGCTCCGCAATGGATGGTCCATGTCGCACCTGATGAATACCTACGCGCGCCTGCCGATCGCTTTCAGCCACGGTGACGGCAGCTGGGTGACCGATACCGAGGGTAAGTGCTACCTCGACGCCCTGGCCGGAATTGCCGTGTCCACGCTCGGGCACAACCATCCGGTGCTGGTCGCGGCGATCGCTGCGCAGGCCGGGCGCCTGCTGCACTGCTCGAATCTGTACCGCATTCCGCAACAGGAACAGCTCGCCGACAAGCTGGCCGAGTTGGCCGGTATGGACGAAGTCTTCTTCTGCAACTCGGGTTGTGAAGCGAACGAGGCGGCGATCAAGCTGGCACGCTTCTACGGCCACCAGCAGGGCGTCGAGCGGCCGGCGATCGTGGTCATGGAGAAGGCTTTCCACGGGCGGACCATGGCGACGCTGTCGGCAACCGCCAACCGCAAGGCGCAGGCCGGTTTCGAGCCGCTGGTCTCGGGTTTTGTCCGCGTTCCGTATAACGACCTCGAAGCGATTCGGGCGATTGCCAGGAGCAATCAAAACGTCGTCGCGGTGATGCTGGAAATCGTCCAGGGCGAGGGCGGCGTCAATATTGCCGACGTCGATTTTCAGCGCGGCCTGCAGGCCTTGTGCGACGAGAAAAGCTGGTTGCTGATCTGCGACGAGGTGCAGTGCGGCACCGGCCGGACCGGCACCTGGTTTGGCTTCCAGCACGCGGCTATACGCCCCGACGTGGTGACGCTGGCCAAGGGACTCGGCGGCGGCGTGCCGATCGGCGCCTGCCTGGCCGCCGGTAAAGCGGCCGGGCTGTTCAAGCCCGGCAAGCACGGTTCAACTTTCGGCGGTAACCCGCTGGCGACTACCGCGGCACTGACGACCATCGCGGTGATCGAAGACGAGGGCTTGCTCGACAAGGCCGTCGTCGTCGGTGACCTGATTCGCGAGGGTCTGGCGCAGGCCCTGGTCGGGCAGAGCGGCGTCGTCGACATTCGTGGCCAGGGTCTGATGATCGGCGTCGAGCTTGATCGCCCCTGCGGCGAACTCGTCAATCAGGCGCTGGCGCTTGGCCTGTTGATCAATGTGACCGACGACAAGGTCGTTCGCCTGTTGCCGCCGCTGACCTTCAGTGCCGACGAGGCGCGCGAACTGGTGTCGCGTCTGGGCGCGCTGATCGGCGATTTTCTCGCCACCCGATAGAGAGCTACCATGGACGGCGTCAAACATTTCCTCCAGTTCAAGGACTTCTCGCGCGCCGAGTTCGACCACCTGTTCGAGCGCTCGCGCTGGATCAAGGGGCAGTTCAAGTCCTACCAGAAATACTGGCCGCTCAGCGACCGCACGCTGGTGATGATCTTCGAGAAAGCGAGCACGCGTACGCGCCTGTCGTTCGAGGCCGGGATGCAGCAGCTCGGCGGTACGGCGATCTACCTGAACAGTCGCGATTCGCAGCTGCAGCGTGGCGAGTCGGTCGAGGATGCGGCGCAGGTGATCTCGCGGATGAGCGACGTGGTGATGATCAGAACCTTCGAGCAGGCGATGATCGAGTCCTTTGCCGCCAATTCGCGGGTGCCGGTGATCAACGGCCTGACCAACGAGTATCACCCTTGCCAGATCGTCGCCGACATCTTTACCTTCATCGAGCATCGCGGCCCGATCCAGGGCAAGACGGTGGCCTGGATCGGCGATTCGAACAACGTCTGCAACACCTGGTTGCAGGCCGCCGAAGTGCTTGACTTCAACGTCCATGTGTCGACGCCGCCGGGCTACGAGGTCGAGCCGGCACGCGCCGGGCTGTATGGCACCGATCACTTCGAGAGCTACGCCGACCCGATGGAAGCCGCGCGCGGCGCCGACCTGGTGACCACCGATGTGTGGACGTCGATGGGCTTCGAAGCCGAGAACGACGAGCGTCGGCGTGACTTTGCCGACTGGCAGGTCGACCTCGAGATGATGCGCGCCGCGGGTGCCGAGTCGCTGTTCATGCACTGCTTGCCGGTGCATCGCGGCGAGGAGGTCGAGGCGGCGGTGATCGACGGGCGCCAGAGCGTCGTCTGGGACGAGGCCGAGAACCGCATGCACACCCAGAAAGCGCTGCTCGAATACCTCCTGCTTGGCAGGGTCGTCGCCGGGTAGTCGCTTACACCAATCCAGAACCAGCAGGAAAACAACAACATGAGTGACATCAAGAAAGCCGTCCTGGCCTATTCCGGCGGTCTCGACACGTCGGTAATCCTGAAGTGGTTGCAGGACAGCTATCAATGCGAAGTGGTGACCTTCACCGCTGACGTCGGCCAGGGCGATGAGCTCGAGGCGGCGCGTCCGAAAGCCCTGCAGTTCGGCATCAAACCGGAAAACATCTACATCGACGACCTGCGCGAGGAGTTCGTTCGCGACTTCGTCTTCCCGATGTTCCGCGCCAATACCGTGTACGAAGGCGAGTATCTCCTCGGTACGTCGATCGCCAGGCCCCTGATCGCCAAGCGGATGATCGAGATCGTCGAGATGACCGGTGCCGACGCGGTGGTGCATGGCGCGACTGGCAAGGGTAACGACCAGGTCCGCTTTGAACTCGGCGCTTACGCGCTCAAGCCGGATATCCGCATCGTCGCGCCGTGGCGCGAGTGGGACCTGCTGTCGCGCGAGAAGCTGGTCGCCTATGCCGAGCAGCACGGCATTCCGGTCGAAATGAAGCACAAGCAGGGTGGCTCGCCGTATTCGATGGACGCCAACCTGCTGCACATCAGTTACGAAGGTCGTCACCTCGAAGACCCGGCTGCCGAGGCCGAAGAATCGATGTGGCGGTGGACGGTGTCGCCCGAGGCGGCGCCCGACGCGGCCGAGTACCTCGATCTCGAATTCGAGCGCGGTGACCTGGTTTCGATCAACGGCCAGCGGCTGCCGGCGCACGAACTGCTGGCGCTGCTCAACCAGCTCGGTGGCAAGCACGGCGTGGGTCGCATCGATCTCGTCGAGAACCGCTACGTCGGCATGAAGTCCCGCGGTTGCTACGAGACGCCCGGCGGAACGATCCTGCTGCGCGCGCACCGGGCGATCGAGTCGATCACCGTCGATCGCGAAGTCGCGCACCTCAAGGATGACCTGATGCCGCGCTACGCCAGCCTGATCTACAACGGCTACTGGTGGAGCCCCGAGCGCCGCGTGCTGCAGACGCTGATCGACGACACCCAGAAAACGGTGAATGGCGGCGTCCGCATCAAGCTCTACAAAGGCAACGTGATCGTCGTTGGCCGCGATTCGAAAACCGATTCGCTGTTCGACTCGACGATCGCCAGCTTCGAAGACGATGCCGGCGCCTACGACCAGAAGGACGCGGGTGGCTTCATCAAGCTCAACGCGCTGCGCCTGCGCATCGCGGCAAAACTGGCGAATCGCCCACACTGACCTGGAGATGAGCCCGCCATGTTTGGGCTGACGGAAGAGCAGATTTCTGGTTTCGGCATGACCTTCGGGATCGGTGCCTTCATGCTCTTCATGCTCTTCATCATCGGCGAGATCGCCTGGAAGGCGAAGGCCGGGAAGACCGGAACGGTCATCCTTTTCTTTGTCCTGTCGTTCGGCATGATCGGTTTCATCGCCAAGACGCTGATGGAAAAATTCTGGGGCTTATAAAGATGTCGCAATTCACCAGTGTCAACGTTCTCAAGCGCGCCAACGTCTATTTCGACGGCAAATGTGTCAGCCACACGCTCGAACTCGCCGACGGCAGCCGCAAGACGCTCGGCGTCATCCTGCCGTCGTCGCTGACCTTCAACACCGCGGCGCCGGAAGTGATGGAGGGCGTTGGCGGTTCGTGTCGTGTGCGCCTGCAGGGCGAGAGTGAGTGGACGGTCTACGGCGAAGGCGAGTCGTTCGCGGTGCCGGGCGACTGGTCGTTCGAGATCGCTTGCGATGAGCCGTATCACTACGTTTGCCATTTCGGCTAGGCGGTTGCCAGCCGACCGCCAAACCCGGACTGACCGGATTGGCGGCTTGGTCATGCTCTGTGCCGGCGCGCGTTGAGCAGGGAGCAGGAACGGCGCCGCCGCATTCCCCGGCTTCGCGTGGCTTTGCTGCTGCGCAAGCTCCTTTGCGGCTTGCCGTAGCGCCGCAACGACGATTGGCTGGCGGCGGTCAGCTCGGTTTCATCGCCGGCCAGGCGCCTGTGGATTGCGCATGAGCGACCTCGCCGTCAGCCCGGCCGGGACGGCCTCGGCAGCGGTGGCAGTGCTCGCCGCCAACGGCTCGCGGCAGCTCGCGCATCCAGCGTATCGCGCTGACATCGACGGCTTGCGCGCGCTGGGGGTACTGCTGGTCCTGATCTTTCACGCCTTTCCGAGAACGCTCCCCGGCGGCTTCATTGGCGTAGACATTTTCTTCGTCGTCTCTGGCTACCTGATCAGTACCATCGTCTTTGGTAACCTGGAAAACAATAGATTCAGTCTGGCCGAGTTCTATGCGCGCCGGATTCGCAGGATATTTCCGGCATTGGTGATCGTCCTGGCGAGCGGTATGGCGCTCGCCTGGTTCGTCCTGTTGGTGGACGAACAGCGGCAATTGGGCCTGCATATTGCGGCCGGCGCCGGCTTTGTTGCAAACCTGGTCCTCTGGAGTGAGGCGGGCTACTTCGACAGCGACGCCGCCGCCAAGCCCTTTCTGCACCTGTGGTCGCTGGGAATTGAAGAGCAGTTCTATATCTTCTGGCCCTTGCTGCTGGCGCTGGTATGGAACCGAAAGTACAACTTTCTGACGATCACCGTGGTCATTGCCGTCGCCTCATTTGCGGCCAATGTTCTGACCATCCGGTCCGACCCGGTGGCGGCGTTCTATTCGCCCTGGTCACGCTTCTGGGAATTGATGAGCGGCTGCATCCTGGCCTACCTGGCGCTGCATCGGCCGCGTGCCTGGCGAATCAATGCCAACTGGCAATCGGCTAGCGGCCTGCTGATGATCGTCATTGCCCTGGCGCTACTGAACAAGAAAGCGGCGTTCCCGGGTTGGTGGGCCTTGCTGCCGACCATCGGCACCTGCCTGATCATCGCCGCCGGCAGTGGCGCCTGGCTGAACAGGAAACTCCTGAGCAGCCGGCTGATGGTTGGCATCGGGCTGATCAGCTATCCGCTCTATCTGTGGCATTGGCTGCTGTTGTCGTTCGCCTGGATCGTGCGCGGAAAAATGCCAGCGACCGAGGTCAGGTGGGCGATGCTGATCGCCAGCTTCGTGCTCGCCTATCTGACTTATCATTTCGTCGAAAAACGCATCAGGTCGGCCGGAAATGCGGCGGCAATTGCCCTGCTTGGAGTCGTGGCGGCGCTGGGCTTGCTCGGCCTGGTCACCTACTCTGGCTTGATTCCTCCCAGAAACAACAGCCCTGAACTTCAACCGATTCTGGAAGCGCTCGACGATCGGGATTACCCTGCTGGTTTTCAGCGGACGAGTCTGGACGGCGTGTCGGTCAAATCGATAAAGGCCGGCGAAAAGACGGTATTGTTCGTCGGCGATTCTCATCTCGAGCAATACGGCCCAAGAGTCGTAAAATTACTGCGAAGCGATGCAGATAAACACGCCTCTGCCATTTTTCTTACTGAGTCGGGCTGTGCGCCGGTGCCGGGAAGTGGGCAGACCAATGTTTTTCACGCGCAAGAATGCGCACGCTTCAGGGCGCAGATTTCGCAACTGGCTCGCCGCCCGGAAATAAGCGCCGTGGTCATCGCTGCCGCCTGGAATTTGTATTTTCTGGGGCCCAGCCCGCAAGCGCCGGAGAAGCTTGATATCGACCATGAATTCAGGAACCTTGAGAAGCTCATCAAGTCGATTTCCAGTGACAAAAAGGTTTATGTTATCCTCGACAATCCAAGCGGGCAGGCCTTCGCGCCGAGGGGTTTCTTCGCAGGCAGCAGATTGACCGGCTTGACGGTCAAGCCATTTCAAGAGCGCGTGCTCCTCGACAAGGATCAGGATGCCTTGCGTCGCCGCCTCGCCGACGTGGCGCTGGCGGCCGGGGCGGTGCTTATCGATCCGGTTGCTGCTCTTTGCGTCAATCACTACTGCCCGGTGCTTGCTGCCGATGGCAAGCCAATTTACACCGATGATAATCACTACCGACCTTTTTACGTCACGGAAAATGCTGACTTCATCGATGTAACGCTGCAGGACTGACGCGCTACCGCTGCGGCTGTCCGCGACGAAGTAAGAGATTAGCCGGCGAATACGTAGCTGCGCGATCTGGCCGCTGCTCGACGCTACCCAGGGCTGCTGACGCCGACGGGCTGTTGGCCGACACGCTCTCTCATCACAACCACTCACGACTGGAGTTCACATGCCTTCATTTGATTTTTCTTCAGAAGCCGACATGGCGGCATTGCACAATGCGATAGACGTTACCAAACGGGCTATCGACAATCGTTACGATTTCAAGGCGACGACCGCCAAGGTCGAGTTGAACGAGAAAGAAAAACTGATCACCATTCATGGCGACTCGGATTTCCAGCTTGACCAGATCAAGGACCTGCTCTTCCCCGCGATGGAGAAGAAAGAGAAAGAAAGCACCAAGCGACTGGATAGCCAACCGGTACAGCGGATCTCCGGCAACAAGGTCAAGCAGGAGTTGAAAATAAAGGTCGGTATCGAGTCGGAACTGGCGAAGAAAATCGTCAAGCTGATCAAGGATTCGAAGCTCAAGGTGCAGGCGTCGATTCAAGGCGATGCGGTGCGCGTCAGCGGCGCCAAGCGCGACGAGTTGCAGGCGTGCATCGCGGCGGTGACCAAGGCGATTAGTGATTTTCCGATCAAGTCCGGCAATTTCCGCGACTGAGCCGATCTTCATTTCGTCGCCCGTTTTTCTTGCGGCCAACTGCCGCGCCAAGCTATCATCCGCAGCTTTCCTGCGCGGCACGTGCCTCGTCCGTCCGCAGCGCTCGCCGGCAAGGTCCGCGGCAGCGGGCGCCTGCAGGCGCCGCGCTGGCTGGCGGCAAGGCCGGGCGAGCTTCGATGGCAGCGGGAAAAGGCCAAGCGACAAGCGACAAGGGATTAGCGCCTGATATGTACATCTTGGGGATTCACACCGGACACGACGCGGGCGCCTGCCTGTTCGCCGACAATACGCTGCTGGCTTTTTGCAAGGAAGAGCGGCTGAATCGGGTCAAGAACGATGGCGGGTTTTTTGACCTGCAGTCGGTCGACGAAGTCCTGCAGATTGCCGGCATCACCCGTTCGCAGGTGGACGCCGTCGCTTTTACGCGCATGAAGTTTCCGGTGTCGTGTTTCAAGATCGGCGCCGTGCCGTTCAGGGACGTCCGTCGCAAGCTCTTGGGTCAGCGTCGTGACCGCTCGCTGGGCAGTCTGATGATCCGCCAGCGAAATCTCGACGCCAGCGCCTTCCTCGACCTGGCGAAGCTGCGCCGGCACATGGACTTGCGCGCCGACGTCGCGCTGCACTTCTGCAATCACCACCGCGCGCACGTCCTGTCGTCACTGCGCTACTGCGACTGGACCGACGACGTCCTGCTGGTCAGCTGCGATGGCGGTGGTGATGCCGCGCACTACTCGGCGTACCACTACGCCGGGCAGCAGTTGCACGCTATCTGGGGTGGCGAGGAGACCTTGCTTGGCGATCCGCAGAACGGCGGCGCCTCGATCGGTCTGGCCTATGCCTTCGCCACCACGGCCTGTGGCTTCAGACCGAATCGTCATGAAGGCAAGCTGACCGGCCTGGCTGCTTTCGGTCAGCCGATCGTCGCCGCGCCGATCGTCGCTCTGTTCCCGGTAGACGAGAACGGTCACATCCATAGCGAACTCGCCGATAGCAAGGCGCTGCAGCGGACCCTGCAGCAGCTCTTCGAGGGACTGTCGAAAGAAGACATTGCTGCCTCGATCCAGGTCGCTACCGAGCAGGTCGTCGTCGGCTGGCTGCAAGCGCTGCTGAAAAAGCATCCGGCCAAATACATAGCGATGAGTGGCGGCGTCTTCTCGAACGTGCGCCTCAATCAGTTGGTCGCCGCCCTGCCGGATATTGACGAGGTGTTCGTCTTCCCGGCGATGGGCGACGAAGGCTTGCCGGTCGGCGCTTGTGTCGACTACTGGGTGGCCACGCAGGGTATGGCGCGCTTGACCCGCGACCGCCTGCAGCATCTCTACTACGGTCGTCCCTACAGCGGTGAAGACCTGCTGAGCGCTGGTGAGCGGCGGCTTTTTCGCGTCGAGCGGAGCGCTGACCATATCGAGAAGACCGCGCAGCTGCTCGCCGACAACCGTATCGGAGCGATTTTCTGGGGGGCTATGGAAATGGGGCCACGCGCTCTCGGCGCGCGCTCAATTCTGGCCAGCCCGGCACGGCGCGAAGTGAACGATAGCGTCAACCAGCGCCTGCAACGCACCGAGTTCATGCCCTTTGCGCCGTATGTCCTCGACGTCGATGCCGAACGCGTGTACGACATTGACGCACGCAATCGCTATGCCTGTCGTTTCATGACCATCACCACGCGCGTCAAGCCGGAATGGTTGGCGCGGATCCCGGCTGTCGTGCATGTCGACGGCACGGCGCGCCCGCAAATCATCGAGCGCGCGAGTAACCCCTTGTATTACGACATCCTCGATGCTTTCAAGCGCCTTACCGGCCTGCCGACGCTGGTCAACACCAGCTTCAACGCCCACGAGGAGCCGATCATCAACACCCCGGAAGAGGCGCTGCAGGCATTGGCCGACGATCGCATCGACTTTCTTGTCTGCGAGGGTGGCCTGGTTTTTCCGGCGATCGAGAAGAAGTAGAAATGCCGACGCTGGCCTCGCCGGCTACCGCGGGCGGTCTTCGGCGAGACCGTGCTCGTGCCGGCGATGACCGCTTTCTCGAGCAGTTACGACATTTTGGCGACCGACGGTAAGCTCGCCCTGCGGCACTATCCGGGCTGGCCAGTCCTCTATCGAGCGTCGTTCCAGCGGCATCTGGAGGCGCTGTTGTGCTACCCTATGCGGTTCTTGTTCGCTGCCCCAGCACTCTCCCGTGCCTTGCCGGATGGCGGACAACCGATGAAGTTCGTCTTGCGAGGCCAGGTCTTGAGCGTTTCCCCGATCATTTCGCCGCCCCTGTTGGCGCGCCGGCTGTGCCGGGCTGCGTCGTGCTCCAAGGGGGTGCCGCTTGGATAAGCCGGGCGACGCGGTCAAACCCGAGAAGCGGCTCGCGCTTGGTGTCCTTTCGTGGACCGAGGAACTGCGGCGGGTGGCGGTCGCCGTCAGCAAGAAGGACCGTGGTCCGTCAGCCAATCGCCAGCGCTTGTTCTACCTCCTGCAGTGGACCGCCGACCTGCGGGGCTTTGGCGTGACGGTGAACAAGGGTCGCGATCCGGAAGGTGCCGAAGAGCTCTGGAGCCTCGATCGCGTGCTTGGCAAACCGCCACGTTTCGTCAGCGACGAGGATCGCGACATCTTGCGCCTGCTGTGGGCCGAGCGCTCGTTTGACACCGGCCTGCGCGTCTTTGGTCTCGGGCCGCTGCACGGTGGCGAGGTGCTGCAATTGATGGCGCAGAGTGGCCGCCTGTGTCGCAAGGATGACTACTCGACCTTGACCCTGGCGGTGGCGCGGCCGGCGACGCTCGGCTGGCGGCTCAACGGTGACGGGCGTCGGATTCCCGTCCTCACTCCCGAGCCGGCAGCCGCTCTGGTGATTCCCTTGCCGGTGCCCTGGTATATCGATTCCGATCGGCGCCTGATTGGCCCGCTGCAGGTTTCGGGCAACCAGGCAGTGGTTGCCCGCCTGTTTTCGCTGCCGCCGCTCTCGGCGACCGCGGCGGCGCTGGTCGGCGAAGCCTTGAGCGAACCCACCGGTGACATGCCGGCGGACGCCGAAGACGTCGGCAGCAGCGTGCGCAGTATCGTCGCCGAGCCGCTGCCGGTGCTCCGCCTGCAGACCCTGCACACGCACGGCAACCGCAGCTGGCGAGAGTACCTGAGCAACTTCGGCGGCGGCCCCTTCGACGTCGCCTTGCCGGTTTTTCGCTACGCCGAAGTCGAAGTGCGGCCCGACGACACGCGCGATTTCACGATTCTGGCGACCGGCGAGACGGTGCGCGTCGAGCGGCAGCGCGCGCGCGAAGACGAGTTCATGGACGAGTCGGCGGGTTCCGGTCTCGAGAAAGTCCCCGGCTACGTGCTGCAGACCTTTGGCCGGCCGCCGGACAACGCCTACGGCCTGGCCTTCGAGGCGATGTGGCCGGCGTTCATGAGCGAAGAGTTGCCGCGTTTGCGCGCGGCGGGCTGGCAGATTGAGTTCAGCGACGACTTTCGCCATCGTCAGCTCGAGGTCGAGGCCTGGGATGCCGACCTCGTCGAGTCCGAGAATGGCTGGTTCGACCTCGACATGGGAGTCATCGTCGAAGGCCAGCGGCTGCCCCTGGCGCCACTGCTCGCGGCGCTCTTCCGCCGCGACGGACGCTGGCTCGACGCCGGCCTACTGGCGGAGATTCCCGACGGCGAGACGATCGAGCTGGTGACGCCGACCGGCCAGCGCGTGCGCGCGCCGGCGTGGCGTCTGAAGCCGCTGGCGGCAACGCTAATTGACCTTTTCGACGGCTTTCCCGGCGGCAATACGCTGCGCCTGTCGCGCTTCGACGCGCCACGGCTGGCGGAACTCAACGACGTCAGTCGCTGGCAGTTCAGGGGCCAACGCGACGTGCTGGCGCTGGCCGAGAAGTTGCGCCAGGCGCAGGGTATTACGCACATCGAACCGCCGGCTGGCCTGGGGCTCGAACTGCGCCACTACCAGATCGAAGGCGTCGCCTGGCTGCAGTTTCTGCGCGCGCAGAAGTTGGCAGGGATCCTCGCCGACGACATGGGTCTGGGCAAGACCGCGCAAACGCTGGCGCACCTGCTGATCGAGAAAGAGGCTGGCCGGCTCGATCGGCCGGCGCTGATCGTTCTGCCGACCTCGCTGATCTTCAACTGGAAGAACGAGGCCGCGCGCTTCGCCCCCGGCCTGTCGATCCTGTCGCTGCACGGGCCCGAGCGCAAGAGCCGCTTTGCCGAGATCGCGCTACACGACGTCGTGCTGACCACCTACCCCTTGCTCTGGCGCGACGCCGCCGAACTGACCCGGCACCGCTACCACCTGCTGATTCTTGACGAAGCGCAGACCGTCAAGAACGCCCGCAGCCAGGGTGCCGAGGTGGTCCGCAAGCTGACCGCCCGGCACCGCTTGTGCCTGACCGGGACGCCGCTGGAAAACCACCTGGGCGAACTGTGGAGCCAGTTTGACTTTCTGTTGCCCGGCTTCCTCGGCAGCAATCAGAACTTCACCAAGCACTGGCGCACGCCGATCGAAAAGCAGGACGACACCAAACGCCGTGACCTGCTGGCGCGGCGCGTTCGCCCGTTCATCCTGCGCCGCAAGAAGGAAGAGGTGGCGCGCGAGTTGCCACCGAAAACGGTCATCGTGCGCAAGGTCGAACTCACCGGCAGTCAGCGTGACCTGTACGAAACGGTGCGCGTCGCGATGGACGAAAAGGTCCGCGTCGAAATCGCCAGCAAGGGCTTCAACCGCAGTCAGATCGTCATTCTCGACGCGCTGCTGAAGCTCCGTCAGGTCTGCTGCGACCCGCGCCTGGTCAAGGCCAAGGCGGCGCTGAAGGTCAGGGAGCGCGCCAAGCTCGATTTGTTGATGACCATGCTCCCCGAGCAGGTCGAGGAGGGGCGGCGGATTCTCCTGTTCTCGCAGTTCACCAGCATGTTGGCCTTGATCGAAAAGGAACTGAAGCTGGCCGGCATCGGCTACGTCATGCTCACCGGCGATACCAGTGATCGCGAAGGCGTCGTTCGCCACTTTCAGACCGGCGAGGTGCCGGTCTTCCTGATCAGCCTCAAGACCGGCGGTATCGGCCTCAACCTGACCGCTGCCGACACCGTCATCCACTATGATCCGTGGTGGAACCCGGCGGCTGAAAACCAGGCCACCGATCGCGCGCACCGGCTCGGTCAGGACAAACCCGTTTTCGTCTACAAGTTGATCGTCGCCGGCAGCATCGAGGAGAAGATCCTCGCCTTGCAGGAGCGCAAGGCCGAACTGGCGGCGAGCATTCTGTCGGCGGACAGTGGCGTGCGCGCCAAGTTCGGCAGCGACGACATCGCCGCGCTGTTCGCGCCGCTGCCCGGCTGAATCGTCGGCGCCGCAGCCGCAGGGCCGCGTGCCGGCGGCGGCCGGTTATGCGCTGGCGGCGTGATAAAATCGGCCCACCATGGAACTCCTGATCAACGGTGAAAGCCGCCAATTCCCCTCGCCGCTGACCGTTGGCGCTCTGGTCGAGGCGCTGCACCACGCCGGCAAGCGGATTGCCGTCGAACGTAATGGTGAAATCGTTCCGCGTGGTCGTCATGGCGAAACGCTACTGGCCGACGGCGACCGGATCGAGATCGTCGTCGCGGTCGGTGGCGGCTGAGCCTGCGCCACTCTCGGAAGAAAAAAACGCATGCACGCTTCTCCTCACAGCCTGACGATCGGCGGCCGGACGTATCGTTCGCGGCTGCTCGTTGGTACCGGCAAGTACCGCGATTTCGCGCAGACGCGGGCGGCGATCGACGCCTCCGGCGCCGAGATCGTCACCGTCGCCATCCGGCGCACGAACATTGGCCAGAATGCCGACGAGCCGAATCTGCTCGATGCGCTGCCGCCGTCGCAGTTCACCATTCTGCCGAACACCGCCGGCTGCTACAGCGCCGTTGACGCGGTCCGCACGCTGCGTCTGGCGCGCGAACTGCTCGACGGCCATCGGCTCTGCAAGCTGGAGGTGCTGGGCGACCCGAGCAACCTCTTCCCGAACATGCCGGAGACGCTCAAGGCCGCCGAAACACTCGTCAAGGAAGGTTTCGAGGTGATGGTTTACTGCGCCGACGACCCAATCCAGGCGAAGATGCTCGAGGAGCTCGGCTGCGTCGCGGTGATGCCGCTGGCGTCGCTGATCGGTTCCGGGATGGGCATCGTCAATCCCTGGAATCTGCGCCTGATCATCGACAACGCCAAGGTGCCGGTGCTGGTAGACGCCGGCGTCGGCACTGCCTCCGACGCAGCGATCGCCATGGAACTCGGTTGCGACGGCGTGCTGATGAACACCGCCATCGCGCACGCCGGCGATCCACTGCTGATGGCCAGCGCCATGAAGAAGGCCGTCGAGGCCGGCCGCGAGGCTTTTCTCGCCGGCCGCATGGCGCGCAAATTCTATTCGGCCGATCCCTCGTCGCCGAGCAGCGGCTTGATCGGTTCGTAGGCATGGCGACGCCGGAGACCGAGAGCGCTGCCGCGCGCTCTGAACACATCCGTAGCTTCGTTCGTCGCCAGGGCCGCGTCTCGAACGCGCAGCAGCGCTACCGGGAGGCGATGATGGGCAGCATCGGCGTCCCCTACGTCGCCGCGCGCCTCGATCTCGATGCCTTGTTCGGGCGCCGCGCGCCGCAGATTCTTGAAATTGGCTTCGGCATGGGCGAGACGTCGGCGGCGATCGCCGCCGCGCACCCCGACAACGACTACCTTGGCATCGAAGTGCATACGCCGGGCGTCGGCAGCCTGTGCAAGCTGGTTGCCGAAATGGGGCTGGCCAATCAGCGCATCGTCCAGCACGACGCCGTCGAGGTCTTGCGCGAGATGATCGCGCCGGCGACGCTGGCCGGCGTACATATCTTCTTTCCCGACCCCTGGCCGAAAAATCGCCACCACAAGCGGCGCCTGTTGCAGCCGCCGCTGGTCAGCCTGCTGGCCAGTCGCTTGCAGCCCGGTGGCTACGTGCACTGCGCGACCGACTGGGAAGAGTATGCGCAGCAGATGCTGGCCGTGCTGTCGTCGGAAGCGCTGCTCGAGAATACCGCGGCCGATTTCGCGCCGCGCCCGGAGCATCGTCCGCAGACCAAGTTCGAGCAGCGCGGCCTGCGTCTCGGGCACGGCGTCTGGGATCTGCTCTTTCGGCGCCGCCGCGACTCACTCCAGGCGGAAGACGACCGGCAGGATCAACTCGCGTGAATGCGCCCAACTCAGCTTGCCCATCGACCACGCGGCCTTTACCGCAGCCTTGTCGAGGATCGCGTGGCCGCTGCTGAGGCCGACGCTGACGGCGGTGATTCGGCCGTCGTCGGCGACCATCAGGAGCAGGCGAACCTCGCCCTCGAGTCCCCGCTCAACGGCTTCCGGCGGGTAGTAGATGTGTTCGGAGAGCTTGCGCTGCGCGGCCTCGACGTCGCGTCTGGCTGCGGCCTTGGCCGGGCGCTGGGGCGGCGTGTCGCGACTGGCGTTCGGGCGCGGCGGCGGTGGCGGAGGCGGCTTGGCGACAGCAGGCGCTTCGGCGGTCGCCAGGGTGTCCTTGAACACGGGGTCGTCGCTGAGCGCCGCCGGCTTGAGCGGCAGGCGCAAGGTCGCCTGCAGTGCGGGTGGCGGCGTCGGCGTGCGGCGCCAGAAGGCCGCCGGAGCGAGCAGGCCGGCGTGCAGGGCGAGCGACAGCGCCAGGGCGAGAATCAGGCGGGACGGCATGAGCCCGACATTGTGAACCAAAAGCGTGCCGCTAGACAGTGCGCGCCTGGATCGTTCGACACGCTGTCTGGCGGTCGGCAAGGGAGGATGCTGTGAGAGATTTCGTGAGCGATGTACTTGGCGGAGCGGGTCGGTGGCTGCTACTGGCGATGTGCCTGCTTGCCGGACCGCTGGCGGCGCAGATGCCGACGGCGGCGCCCGATCCGATCACCTTCGGTTATGCCGTCGAGCGCGGTGACCTGCGCACGGTGACGCGCTGGCTCGACGAGGGGCTGAACCCGGATTACGAGGCGGCGCAGGTCGGTACCGGCGTGATGGTCGCCGCGTGGTACGGCCAGGTCGAGATGATGGCGCTGTTCGTCGCGCGCGGCGCCGACCTGCGACGGAGCAACCGCAACGGCGAGCAGGCGCTGCAACTGGCCGCCTGGGGCGGCCATCTCGACGCGGTCAGATGGCTGCTCGAGCACGGTGTGCCGCTCGAGCGTCAGGGCAACAACTGGGGGGCGCTGCACTACGCGGTGTTCAACGGTCACCAGAAGCTGGTCGAGGAACTGATCGCCCGCGGCGCCAACGTCAACGCGCGTTCGCCGAACCTGTCGACGCCGCTGATCCTGGCGGCACGCGAAGGTCGCGACGATCTGGCGCGACTGCTGCTTGAATCGGGCGCCAATCCGAAGGCGCAGAACGACTGGGGCGATACGCCGCTGACGATGGCCATGCGCTACGACCATCTCCATCTGGCGAAGATGATTTCGTCGCCCGAGGAATTCGAAATTGCCGTCAAGGCGCCGAAGGAGAGCTTCGGCGAGGCGCTGCGCTCGGCCGGGGTGGCCGAGCGAGATCGATGAGATCATGCGGCAGATCCGTGCCGCCGAAGCCGAGGGTAAGCCGAGCGACGCCTTGCACAAGAAGCTCCTGGCGACGGTCAATAACCTGCGCCGCAGCAGCCCGCGGCCGCCAGCGCAAGCGCAGATGCCGCGCCCCTACATGCCGCCGTCGATGGTCATTACCGCGCGCCGCGGTCGGCCCGGTGCCGAGCGGGCGCAGATGATGGTCGGCGACAAGCCGCTTGCAGCAGTTGGCGCGGCAACGGCGCCGAGCGCTCGGCCTGCCGGCGCCGGCAAGGCGGCGACCTCGAGCAGCCCGGCGCAAAGCGCCGCTGCCGCGCAGGTCGCCGACCTGCTGCGCCAGATTCGTCTCGCCGAGGCGCAAGGGCAGCCAGCCGAAGAACTCCGTCAACAGCTTTATCAGGCCGTCGCCGGCATGCAGTAGTCGCGGCCGCGACGCGGCGCTCAGCCGCGTTCGACGAGAAAGCGTTCGAGCAAGCGGTTGAGAAAGCGCCGCCCGCGATCGCTCGGTGCGATGCGCTGCCCGTGCCGCTCGAGCAGGCCGTCGTCCTCGGCCTGGCGCAGTTCGGCGTCGATCTTGAGTAGCGACAAGGAAGTTCGTAGTTCGAACAAGGGGGCATCGAAACCCTGCAGCAGGCGCAGCGCGTTGAGCATGAACTCGAACGGCAGGTCGGCGGCGGCGACGGCGAATTCTTCCTGCAGCGGCGTTCCGGCGCTGACCCTGGCGAGATACTCGGCGGGACGTTTCCAGCGCATCTGACGGAGCACGCGGTCGTGCAGCGTCAGCTTGCTGTGCGCGCCGGCGCCGATTCCCAGGTAGTCGCCGAATTGCCAGTAGTTGAGGTTGTGCTGGCAGTGATGACCGGGGCGCGCGAAAGCCGAGGTCTCATAATGGTCGTAGCCGGCGGCCGCCAGCCTGGCCTCGATGGCGTCCTGCATGTCGGCGCAGGTGTCGGGGTCGGGCAGCGGCGGCGGATTGGCGGCAAAAGCGGTGTTCGCTTCGATCGTCAGCTGATAGCACGACAGGTGCGGTGGTGCGAACGACAGCGCGCTGTCGACGTCGGCGAGTGCTTCGTCGACGCTTTGTCCGGGCAGGCCGTAGATCAGGTCGAGGTTGAAGTTATCGAAATGGCGGGCGGCGACGGCGATGGCCTGGCGCGCTTGCTGGTCGTCGTGCACGCGGCCGAGCGCCTTGAGGTGGCGCGGCGAGAAGCTCTGGATGCCGATCGACAGGCGATTGACGCCAGCGGCTCGAAAAGCGGCGAATTTGCCGGCTTCAGCGCTGGCCGGATTGGCCTCCAGGGTGATTTCGGCGTTTGGCAGCAAAGGCACGCGACTACGCACGGCGGCGAGCAGTTGCTCGACGCCGTCGCCGGAGAGCAGGCTCGGCGTGCCACCGCCAAAGAAGACGCTGTCGACGCGCCGCCCCCAGATCATCGGCAAGGCCGATTCGAGGTCGGCGATCAGCGCCGCCAGGTAGTCACTCTCGGGGATCGGCGCCGCTTCGCCGTCACCGGCTACCGGCAGCGCGTGCGAGTTGAAGTCGCAGTACGGGCACTTGCGAACGCACCAGGGAATGTGGATGTACAGCGACAGCGGTGGCGGCGTGCGGAACTGCAGTTCCTTGCGCGCCGCCGTCGCGAGCTGCTGAACCGACAGCAGCGGGATGATCTTGCGCCGCGGCGGCTCCGGCATCAGCGACGCGCCTGCAGACGTTCGACGAGCCGGGCCAGCGCCTGGCCGCGATGCGAGCGGCGGTTTTTTTCGGCGGCGTCGAGTTCGGCCGAGCTCTTGTCGAGTTCGCGGATATAGAACAGCGGATCGTAGCCAAAACCGTCGTCACCGCGCGGCGCCGGCAGGATCTCGCCGTGCCATTCGCCCTCGGCGATGATCGGCTGCGGGTCGTCGGCGTGGCGAACAAAAACGATCAGCGAAACGAAGTGCGCGCTGCGCTGGCAATTCTCGCCGAGTTCATCGATCAGCTTCTGGTTGTTGCGGGCGTCCGATTTCGGTTCGCCGGCGTAGCGCGCCGACAGCACGCCAGGCGCGCCGGCGAAAGCGTCTACGCACAGCCCCGAGTCGTCGGCGAGCGCTGGCAGGCCGGTCAGCCGCGACGCGTGGCGGGCCTTGGTCAGGGCGTTTTCGACGAAGGTGCAGTACGGTTCTTCGACCTCGGGGACGCCGAGTTGGCCCTGCGGAACGAGTTCCCAGCCGAGCGGCGCGAGGATCGCGTCGAGTTCTTTGAGTTTTTTGGCGTTGTTCGAAGCGAGGACCAGTTTCATAGCGCCAGCGACGCTTTCTGGTGGCTGATCAGGCGGCCGATGCCGGCGTCGGCGAGGTCGAGCAATTCGCCCATCTGGCTACGTGTAAAGGGCTCGCCTTCGGCTGTCCCCTGCACTTCGACGATGCCGCCGCTGCCGGTCATCACGACGTTCATGTCGGTATCGCAGTTGGCGTCTTCGGCGTAGTCGAGGTCGAGTACGGCGAGACCCTGGTACATCCCCACCGAGACCGCGGCGACGTGATCACGCAAGGGGTTGGCGGCGATCTTGCCCTTGCTCAACAAGTGTTCGCAGGCGTCGTTGAGCGCCAGCCAGGCGCCGGTGATCGCCGCGCAACGCGTGCCGCCGTCGGCCTGCAGGACGTCACAATCGAGGGTGATCTGGCGTTCGCCGAGCGCCTTGAGGTCGGTCACGGCGCGCAGCGCGCGGCCGATCAGGCGCTGGATTTCCTGCGTCCGGCCGCTCTGCTTGCCTTTCGCCGCTTCGCGGCCGGTACGCGTATGCGTCGAGCGCGGCAGCATGCCGTATTCGGCGGTGACCCAGCCCTGACCGGCGCCGCGCAGGAAGGGCGGTAGCGATTCTTCGATGCTGGCGGTGCACAGGACGCGCGTGTCGCCCATTTCGATGAGCACCGAGCCCTCGGCGTGACGGGTGAAGTGGCGGGCAATCCGCACGTTGCGGAGCTGCGACGGTTGACGATGGCTGGGGCGCATGCAAATTCCTATTTTGAGTACTTCTGGATGGTCGAGCGGATTTCTTCGATGGCCAGTTCGATTTCCTCCTCGGTGAGTTCGTTCTTGTGGCCCGGCTGGCGTCCAAACTCGGTCATGCGCGTCGTGACCGTGTCGCGCGACATCGATTTCGTCGAGATCAGACTGCTGCTGCCGCCGGTGCTTTCGTCGACGTAGCTGTCGTCCCAGCGTACGGCGATCATCGACAGGTTGTCGGCGTGCGCGCCGCCGTGTTCTTCGGCCTGCGTCATGAGCGTCGGTATGGCCTGCATCAGATTGGCGCTTTTCAATGCCGTCGCCAGGATGCCGGCGGGCAGCTCGCTCCAGACGCCGTCGGTGCACAGCACCAGGACGTCTTCGGCTTCGAGCGTCGTCTTGCGTGAAAACTCGATTTCCGGCGTCTGCTGGCCACCCAGGCAGCCGTAGATCTTGTTGCGGTCGGGGTGGGTCAGAGCCTGCTCTTCGCTGATCATTCCCTGGTCGAGCAGCAGGCGGACGCGCGAGTGGTCCCGGGTCTGCGCCAGGACTTTGCCTTTGCGCAGCAGGTACAGGCGGGAATCGCCCGAGTGCGCCCAGTAAGCGATGTTTTTCTGGACGATGCAGGCGACGCAGGTGGTGCGCGGCGAGTCCGGCAGATGGTGTTTGCCGGCATAGTCGACGATGCCGCGGTGCGCGTTGAGCATCCCTTCCTGCAGAAACAGGAAGGGGTCTCGGATGCGCCTCTTGACCTCGCGCTGGAAGGCCTCGCTGAGCGTCTGGACGGCGATCTGCGCGGCCACTTCGCCGTAGTAGTGCCCGCCCATGCCGTCGGCGACGACCAGCAGCAGGCTGTCACGCGAATAACAGTGGGCCAACCGGTCTTCGTTATTGGCGCGCTTGCCGGTACGGCTTTCCTGGTAGATGGTGAATTTCATGAGTTCCTGGTTTTTTTCAGTTTGCCGACCATCTGGTCGAGCCAGCTTTCCTTGGGCGGCGGCCGCGGTTGCGGCGCGATGACCGGTTCAGTGAGCGCCTTCTGCAGGGCGAAGACGCTTTGCGGTCGGTAGCGATGGTTCAGGCACAGGCACCAGTCGATGGTCTCGAGCAACTGGTCGGAGTAGTCACCTTCCCAGCGCACCATTGCCGGCACCAGGCGATCCTTTTCCAGGCGGCTGTCGGCGGCTTGCGGCGTGCTCCCCGAGATGCACGCATACATCGACGCGCCGACGCTGTAGATGTCGCTCCACGGGCCGAGCAAGGCGCGCTGGTTGTAGTGTTCCGGCGAGGCAAAGCCCGGCGTGTACATCGGCTTGAGCATGGGCGTGTCGCAAGCCAGCGTCTGGCGCGCGGCACCAAAGTCGATCAGTACCGGGATGTGGTTGTTGCGCATATAGATGTTCGACGGCTTGAGGTCGAGGTGCAGCAGGCGGTGCGAGTGCACCTCGCGCAGACCATTGAGCATCTTGGTAAATACATTGCGGATGAAGTTTTCGGTAACGCCGGCCCGGTTCTTCTGGATCAGCTCCTGCAGGGTGCGGCCGTGTTCGTACTCCATCACCATATAAACCGTATCGTTGGCGCGAAAGAAGTTCAAGACGCGGATTACGTTCGGGTGCGACAGGCCGGCCAGCGCCCGCCCTTCCTCGAAAAAACACTTCATGCCGTAGCGGAAAGCGGGCAGATGATCCTCGGAAATGACCGGTGCGGTTCGCCCCTCGCCGCGCAGCGCCAGCGTGTTCGGCAGATACTCCTTGATCGCCACGCGCGTGCCCTTGCTGTCGACGGCGACGTAGACGATCGAAAAGCCACCCAAGGACAGCTGATGCTCGATGCAATACTCATCAAGTTGAAAAGCGGGGGGAAGGGGGTGGTTCGCTTGTTGCACCATCGCGGTCGAGGCTATCATCCAGAGTGTCGGCCATTGTCCGGTCTTTGGGGGTGGGCTGTAAAGCCGGCTGCAGAACCGCCTCCGCCAAAACGTCAGGATTCCAATGATTTACAGCATGACCGGCTACGCCGCGATGACGCACGCGGTCAAGGGTGGCGAACTGCACATCGAGCTGAAAAGCGTCAATTCCCGTTATCTCGACTGCCAGTTTCGCGTTGGCGACGAATTGCGTCTCGTCGAACCCGCGCTGCGCGAGTTGATCGGCAAGCGGCTCGGCCGCGGCAAGCTCGAATGCCGGCTCGCTTTCGTCGCCGCCAGCGGCGTCGCCGGACCGGCCGGCCTGAACCCCGAGCTGCTCGATCGCCTCAGGCTGCTCGACGAGCAGGTCAGGAAGGCCTTGCCGCTGGCCGCGCCGCTGAGCGTCAGCGAGGTCCTGCGCTGGCCGGGAATCCTGGCTGACGATGGTCTGGATCGCGAAGCGCTGCTGCCGGCGTGTCTGGCGCTGGCCAGTGCGGCGCTCGACGACTTTACCGCCAGTCGCGCCCGCGAAGGCGAGAAGCTGGCCGCCGTGATCATCGACAAGATCGCCCGCATGCGCGCCATGCTGCGCGACATCGAGCCGCGCGTCCCGGCCGCGCTGGCGGCGTTCAGCCACAAGTTGCAGCAGCGTCTGGTCGATGCCGTCGCCACCGTTGACGACGATCGCCTGCGCCAGGAAGTGGCAATCTTTGCCGCCCGCATCGACGTCGCCGAAGAACTGGAGCGGCTGGCGACGCACCTCGACGAGGTCGAGCGCGTCCTCAAGGCCGGCGGCGCCAGCGGCAAACGCCTCGATTTTCTGATGCAGGAACTCAATCGCGAAGCCAACACCTTCGGTTCCAAGTCACTGGTCGCCGAACTGTCGCAACTGGCAATCGAGTTCAAGATCCTGATCGAGCAGATGCGCGAGCAGGTGCAGAACATCGAGTAGTCGACCGTGTCGCGGCGGCAAGCGCTGGCGCTTGCCGCCGCGGCTCCGGACGTGCTCGAGCGCCTCGCTGCCTGGCTGCGGACGCCCATTCGCGCCGTGGTCGGAGCAGGGGCGTGCTGGACTGCCGCGTCGCTGCGCGCGCTGACCGCCGTCATTGCGAACGTAGTGAAGCAATCCAGAGGGAGCGGCAGTGAGCAAGGACCATGATTGGGAGCCTCGGCAAGGGGCCAGTTCGGGCGCACCCGATGCGGCGGGCGATGATTGCCATGGAGCGGGACTTGATGACGCTGCTGCCTGGCACAAGAAGGTCACGCGATGACCGTTCGTCGTGAAGGGAAATGTGGTCTGATGGCGGTATGTGAAAGGCATCCGCGGCTGCGGTGCGACAGATCACGCGCGTTGGCCCTTTTTCCGACTCAATGGAGGTTCAGAATGCTCAAGTATCTGCTCATTCTGGCGGCGGCAGCCGCAGGCGGTGCCGCTGCTGCTCAGGTCTACAAGTGCAAAGGCCCAGACGGCAAGGTGCAGTTTTCCGACACGCTGTGCAAGGCAGCACACACCTCGGAAGCGGTGCCTGATCGGATGCCTGTTACTCGGCAGCAACAGTCCGAGGCTCAGCAAAGGGCACGGCAAATGCAGGACGAAGCGGCGGCCCTGGATCAACAACCGGCCGCCACTCTGAACGCCGGGCAAGACGCCAGTCGTTCAAGCGCTCGACAAGCGGAGCCACAGCTCACTTCGCCAACGCCTGTCGCCAACAACGAAGGGGCGGACGCGGAAAGAGTTCGCTTATGTATCCGCGACGTAGAGCGTCAGGCAGGGTCCCAGAAGCTGAAAGCCGAAATGATCACCGCCTGCCGTACTGCCGGCCCTGTCCAGCGAGCCACCGGCACATCCGAAAGCGCGGTGAGCGACTGCGTAAAGAACGTCGAAAGAACGGGAGCCGCCGGCAAAGTGAAGGCACGTCAGATCGCCATCTGTCACGGTGGCGATGTGCCACCCGAACCGTTACCACCACCGCGCCCTCGGCCGACAAGCATTACCTCGTGTGACCGCGGCGGCTGTTGGGATGACGTGGGAAATCGCTACAACAGCGGCGGCGGGGGAACGATGTTCCGAAACGACGGTAAAGCCTGCCAGAAGATCGGCGACATGTTGCAATGCAACTAGCCTAGCGCTGCGATCCCGTAGCGCTGGCTTGCTGTTAAGAGGACGCTCCATGCGCGAGTAGGCCAAAGCGGGGGCATCCCACGAGATAACGCCGCCTTCACTGCCGGACAGGCAGCTCAGAAAGACCAGCGCGCCTGCCCGCGTGCCAATGACGGTGTCGCCGCTGGCGGCCTGCTGCGGGTCAAGGCGCTCGATTTGGCGATCGAAGGCGATCCCTGGCTGAGTACGCCAATTTGCGCTGCGGTCGCACCGGTGGCGTTCTGAACTGCCGCGTCGCGGCGCTCCTCTCAGTGACGGGGTGCGTCGCGACCCCCTCCGTCATTGCGAACGTAGTGAAGGAATCCAGAGGGAGCGGCAGTGCGCAAGGACCATGATTGGGAGCCTCGGCACGCGGCCAGCATCCCCTCTCGGCCGGCGAGCAACAAGGCCGCGGCGGTCTGCTCGACCGGCATCGCAAGCTTGCCATCCGCCACTGCTGGTTCATCACGATGGACAATGATCGCCAGTCCAACAGCCGAGCAGCAGAACCATGTCGAACAACACCGAAAACCCGAATGACTACCCGCGACGCATTCTCGTCGCGGTCACTGGCCTGTCGCCGCAGATCGTCACCGAGACCTTGTACGCGCTGGCAGTCGCCCCGTCGGGAGCGGCGTTCGTGCCCACCGAGATCCATCTGATCACCACCCGCAGCGGTGCCGAAAAAGCGCGCCTGGCGCTGCTCTCGGAAGAGCCGGGCTGGTTCCACCGGCTGCGCCAGGATTACGCGCTGCCGCCGATCCGTTTTGCTGCCGAGACCATCCACGTCCTCGAGGACGCCGATGGCAGACCGCTCGAAGACATCCGTTCGCCAGACGACAACCGCCGCGCCGCCGACGGCATCACCGCGCTCATTCGCCAGTTCACCGCCGACCCCGACTGCGCGCTGCACGTCTCGATCGCCGGCGGGCGCAAGACCATGGGTTTCTTTCTCGGCTACGCGCTGTCGCTCTACGGCCGCCCGCAGGACCAGTTGTCGCACGTCCTGGTCTCCGAGCCCTTCGAGTCGAGCATCGGCTTCTACTACCCGACGCCATCGAGCCGGGTGATCGAAATGCCCGGCGGCCGCCTGGTCGACAGTGCGCAGGCGCAGGTCACCCTCGCCGAACTGCCCTTCGTCAGCCTGCGCCACGGACTGCCGGAAGCGCTGCTCACCGGTCTCGCGAGCTATAACCAGACCGTCGCAGCCGCCCGCCGCGCGCTCGCTCCGGCACGCTTGCAGATCGACCTGGCGACGCGCCGGATCGAGGCCGCCGGGAAAGTGTTTGCCCTGCCGCCCGCCGAACTCGCGCTGCTCAGCGTCTTCGCCCGCCGGGCGCAGCACGGCGAAGCAGCCTTGCCGGCTCCGTCCAAGGAACTCCCGGACAGCGACTGGAAGCAGCGCTATCTGGTCGAGCTGCGCTGGATCGCCGGCCCGCTGAAAGACCTCGACGACACCGAACGTGCGCTCCGCAAGGGCATGGACGGCGGCTACTTCTCGGCGCACCTGTCGAAGCTCAGGAAGCTGCTTCGAGCCGAGCTCGGCCCGGCCGCCGAGCCTTACCTGGTCAGCGACGGCGGCAGCCGGCCGCGCCGCTACAGCCTCGGCCTGCGGCCGACGGCGGTCGGTTACGGTGACATCGAGACGGCTGCGCGCCAATAGAGGAAGAGCCGGTCGAGCACCGATCTTTTGATCCCGCACTGGCCGGCGACAAACCTCGACCGACAAGCTTGCCGCTGTACAACCCCTTCGGAAAAACAGCTATGCTCGATCCGACTCCAGGCGGTGCTCACCCAGTAGTCAAGCAGTCGACCCACTCTTCAGAACCGATGAGGAAAAAGCAATGACAAGAATGACCCTCTCGTACGACCTCAGCTTCGCCACGCCGGCGTTTGTCGGCGATGCCGCCCAGCAGGCGCAGTGGCGAACGCCACCATTCAAAGCGCTGATTCGACAGTGGTGGCGCGTAGTCAAGGCGCCGCAAGTCGGCTTCCAAGTCAACGGACCGGACGGACTCCGAGCTGCGGAGCATCGCCTCTTCGGCAGCGCCTCGGACAACTTCGGCGAGAGCTCACACCAGTCACTGGTGAGACTGCGTTTGAAGGACTGGGCCGTTGGCCAACTGGCAAACTCCGCTTGGCCGCGGCAGGAAATCAACAAGATCCCCGTCGGCAAGCCGGGACAAGGTATTCGTGCCGACCTCTACCTTGGTTTTGGCCCGATCACGCCAGAGAGCCGGGGAAAGGGACTGCCCGAGCGCGTACGGCTAGCCCTGGACCCGCAGAAGCAGCGCAACGAACTATCGATCTCCTTTGGCGGAACGATTACCGAGAGCCAGATCAATGAGGTTCGTCAAGCGATCAGCCTGGCTTCATGGTTTGGTGGAATCGGCAGCCGCTCCCGCAATGGCTGGGGGTCCATCACGCTGCAAGGCGACGGCATCCCACGACTACCCCGTGGCCGGGAAGACGTCGTCGCCTACTGCCAGCCTTTCCAGACTTGTTTCATGAGCGACCGCGACTGGCCACATGCTCTCGGAAGCGATGATCTCGGCCCACTGGCCTGGATCGGCAGGAAAGACGGCGCACCGTTCAGGAACTGGCGCGAAGCGGTGTTCTTCCTCGCCACCCTGCGGCGCGCCATCCGAGCGGCTGCCAAGTCTTTCGGCCGAAACCAGGACATTTCGGCGAACCAGCTGATTGCCTATCCAGTGACCAAGTCGGACAACCGAGCGTGGGGCAACGACGAGCGTATCGCGGGCTCGCTGCGACTGAAAGTGATTGAAACAGGGCAAGGGCTGGTGCCGGTTGCGGTGCACCTTCCTTGCGCAGTTCCCAGGGTCTTGTTCGAGAAACTGTCGCCGAACGATCAGCGCTGGATTGAAGCCAAGCAGGTCGACATCTGGGCTGCTGTTCACCAAGACATAGGCACAAAGATGAATCGACTGGGAAGCATGAAATGAGCAGCCTCTGGAAAACAAAACTCGCCGCCTGGCTGCACGATCCGGCCGAGAAGGCACTGGTGCTGATGCGCGACGAAGTCGGCCACGAACACGGTTCGGTCAAGGATCTGCGCGAACTGCTCGGCATCAGACGTGCCGACTTCGACAAGCGTGCCGACTGGTTCGCGGCAGCGGCCGACCGGCCGCAATGGCCATTCGAGCCCGGCCGGCCGCGGCCAGCCTGGGCCAATGTTCGCTTCGCCAGCCAGCCGTTGCTGATCCACCCGCTGTCCGGCGAAGAGATCGACCTTGGCAGCCTCGACGACATCGCCGCCGCGCATATCCGCAAGGTGAGCTTCGAACATTTCAGCGACCTGATCGAGCGCGACGGCAACGGCGAGCCTGACCTTCGGCTCACCCACCTGGCCTTCTGGCGATTCGGCCCGGAGCCTAGCCTGGTCGCGCCGGAAGTCGGCGATCTCTGGCGCGTTCTACCCGCCGACACACGCGTCCCCGACCACTCGATCTGGGAGCATCTGGACACTGTATCAGCGCTCGCCGGCGCGCTGGCCGACGACGAACCGGCGTTGCTGAGCATGAGCTTCGGACCTGTCCAGGGCTTTATCGCGCAGGCGCGCTCGACCTCGGACTTGTGGGCAGGCTCGCACCTGCTCTCGTCGCTGGCCTGGGAAGGTCTCAAGGTCATCTGCGACGCGCTCGGGCCGGACGCCGTGGTCTTTCCAAGTCTGCGCGGCGTCGCGGCGGTCGATCGCTGGTTGCTCGAAACCGCCGAAGCGGCCGGTCATGGCGAGCAGTGGCGCGAGCGCTTCGCCACCATCGACGCCGAATGGCTGCAACGGGCGACCGACGCCAATCCACTGTTCGCTGCCACGCTGCCCAACAAACTCATGGCCATCGTCCCTGCTCGCCAGGCTCAAAGCCTGGCGCGGCAGGTCGTCGACGCGGTGCGCAAGGCGGCCCGCGCCTGGGCCGCCGATGCCGCGCAGCGCGTTCTCGGCAACGGCGATGCACCGCAACACTGGCAAGCGCAAGTTGACGAGCAGTTCGCCGGTTTCCCGGAAGCGCAGTGGGCTGTCGCAAAATGGCCCATCGGCAAGCTTGCCGACGGTCTGCCCGATGCCGGAGAACTGCAGCAGGCTCTCACCGCCTATGGCTCTGAAGGGCTTTTCGGAGAAGAAATCTGGAAAATCCTCAACCACAAGCTGACCATCGAGGGCGCCGAGTTCTTCCGGCCCAACGCCGGCATCGTCTATCCGGCGGTGCACGAGCTTGCCGAACGTACGCTGGCGGCAAGCAAAAGCCTGCGTCCCTTCCCGCCGCTGCCGCAGCACGGCCATCGCTGCACGCTATGCGGTGAGCGCGAGTGGCTGACCGAGTGCCGCGAACAACTCGGCATCCCGGCTGGCGAGCGCCGCGAGACGCCCTGGCTGGCGGCAGCCGGCCAGTACGGGATCAAGAAAGGCGAGCACCTGTGCGGCGTGTGCACCCTCAAGCGCCTCTGGCCAGCCCTGTTTCTCGAAGGCCTCGGCGAATTGCTCGACGACCGGCCGGCGCGCTTCGTGGTCAGTACGCACACCATGGCCCTGGCAACCTCGCTCGACCGTCTGGCGGACGACTACGGACCCGAGAAAAGGGAAAAGCTGAGCGCCCTGTCGCGCGAGTTCGCCATTGCCGAAAAGCTGCCGGTGGCTCTGCCCATCTCGCTGCACAGTCGCCTGCGCAGACTGGACAAGGGCAGCTTCGAGATGCTCCGACGCCTGCCATCGGCTCTCGACGAAGCACGAAGCGACGACGCCGAAGGGCGTTTGCTGGCGGAGCGCATCGAAAAACTGCTCGGCAGCAAACCCGAGACCTACTACGCGCTCATCCAGATGGACGGCGACCACATGGGCGCCTGGCTGGCCGGCAACGAGCCAGACTACCAGTGTCGATTTCGAGCGACGTGGCACCCACAGGTACGAGCATCTCTTGATCGTTTCCGGGGCGATCCGGCCGTCGCCGCCTACCTCGACTCATCGCGGCCGGCGTCGCCGGCCCGCCATGCCGCCATTTCGGCTGCGCTCAATGACTTTTCGACGAATATTGCCCGTCACGTCGTCGAGAATATCTGCAAAGGCAAGTTGCTTTACGCCGGCGGCGACGATGTGCTGGCCATGGTCTCGGTCGACGATCTGATGCCGGCGATGCTCCTCCTGCGCACTGCCTGGAGCGGCAGTGCCGACTTGCGCGGCTTGCCCGGAGGCACCGACGTCAAGGGACTGCAACTTGCCAAGGGATATGCCCGCCTCAAGGGCCGGCTGATGCCGATGATGGGCAGCCGCGCCACCGCCAGTATTGGCGCCGTGGTTGCCCACCACCAAGCGCCGCTGTCGCCCGTGTTGCACGAGCTGCGACGGGCCGAGGCGGCCGCCAAGGCGCATGGCCGCAACGCTTTCTGCCTGCGCGTGATCAAGCGCGGCGGTGGCGAGGTCGGCGTCACGAGCCGTTTCTGGGAAATGGCGGCCGCGCGTGGCGCAGACCCTGACCCCGTAGCGCTCGCGGATACTGCGCTGGGGCTGCTGCTGCGCTTCGCCGACGCGCTGGCGCAGCCGGATGTGTCGCGAAAGGCCGTCTACAACACCCTCGAATGGCTATCGGGACTGCCGGAACGCGGCGAGCCTGGACTCGCTGACGACGAGTGGCGCCAGATGCTCGCCATCAATCTCGCTTTCCAACTCGATAAGCAGGGCTGTACGGTTCGCCACGCCAACGAGTTTGTCGATCTGGCGTGTCGAGAGAGCCCTTCGCCCACCGATACGACCCGTGTCCTCGGCAACCTGCTGGTCACCGCCGAGTTCTTCGCCCGCAATGGCCGTGCCTTTGGCCAGTCAGACACAGAGTCAGGAGCGCCGCGATGAGCCCACCAACGAACACCTATCACTTCGTCGAGCCAACCGACGTGCTGATGATTCGCGGCAACAAAGCGTTCGGTGGCGATGGCCAGCACGGCGACGCCGTGATGCCGCCATGGCCGTCGACCTTCGCCGGCGCCTTTCGCTCGGCACTGCTCGGCAAGGACGCCAGCCGGCTCGCCAGTTTTGCGCATGATGGCCAGCGCCTGCCCGGCGAACTGGGAGCCGTTCTCGGCACCCGCGACGAGCCGGGCAGCTTTGCGATCAGCTGGTTGTCGCTGGCCGTTCTCGACGAGCCGGCGTCGATCGGCGACGACCCGCTTGCGCGTACCGGTTTGCCCGAAGCCAAGTCCGGCGTGCCACTGGCAATCGTTCCGCTGCCAGCCGACCTCGTCGCGTTTGACGATCCTCGCGTCAAGCCGCTGATCGCGCTGCAGCCGGCACGACTGCCCGCGGTCACCCTGGCCGGCGGCGAGCTGCCACTGGTTGCCCGCCTGCACATCGCCACTCCGGTCAAGCCCCAATCCGGACGCTGGCTTGACGGAGCCGGACTGGCCGCACATCTGCGCGGCGAATTGCCGGCGCGAACACTGCCCACCGGCGACCTCTTCAAACGCGAAACGCGCCTGGGCATCGCGCTCAACCACGGCTCGCGAACCGCGGTCGAAGGTGCGCTCTACACCAGCGAAGCCATCACCCTCTGCGGTCAGACCGGCTTCCTGGCTGGCTGTGAGGGCGACAGCGGGCAGCTGGCGCGACATGGCCGCCTACGTTTGGGTGGCGACGGCAAGGGCGCGCGCTACCGTGCTGTTGCCTTCACACCACCCGGCGCGCCGCTGGACCAGATCGATACCAGTCGCCGCTTCCGGATCATCCTCGCCACTCCCGGCATCTTCGCCGGCGGCTGGCTGCCCGAAGGCGTCAGCCGCGACGCGTCAGGCGACTATCGGTTACAAGGCGAAGGCTTTTCGGCACGGCTGTCCTGCGCTGCGGTCCCGCGGTTCGACACCATCTCCGGCTGGGACCTGGCCCGGCAGCAGCCCAAAACGGCGCAGCGCGTCGCTCCGGCAGGCAGCGTGTACTGGTTCGACAAATTGGCCGGCGACGCCGGCAAGCTTGCCGAATGGGTGGCCCGCGGCCTGTGGGGCGATAATCCCGACCGACAACGCCGTGCCGAAGGCTTCAATCGTGCCTGGCTGGGGGCGTGGAGGGATTCGCCGTGAGCAAGCCATCGGTCTATCGCCCCTTGTCCGCGTTCGCCAAAAACTGATTTCCGACGAAAGGTCATCCACCATGTTCGAAGCCCAGAAACTCGTCTTCTACTCCTGCGTTAGCCCCGTGCACATGGGCGCTGGCCAGGCGATCGGCGTCATCGACAACCCGATTCAGCGAGAAGTCCACACCGGCCACCCACTGATCGCGGGCTCCGGCATCAAAGGTGCGGTGCGCCACCATTTGACGCGCATGTGGAAAGACAGGCGCCTGATCAGCCGCTTGTTCGGGCCCGAGAGCAACGCCTCCGACCACGCTGGCGCGATCGCCTTCACCGACGCCACCCTGGTCACTTTCCCGGTGCGCTCGTTGAGAAACACCTTCGTCCATGCCACCTGCCCGAGCGCCCTGGCACGGCTCAAGCGCCTCGCTGGAGGCGGCGTCCCATGGGTCGTGCCAGCGACTGTAGCCGACGGCAGTGCCTCGGTGGCCAGCGCCAGCTCGATCACCGGCAAGCGGCTGTTGCTTGAAGTGTTCGACTTCGAAGCTACGGATAGCAGCGATGTCAAGACCATCGGCGAGTGGCTGGCGACGAATGCCTTACCGCTGGGCGAAGAGCACGAGTTCTTCCGCAACAAACTGCGCAGTGACCTGGTCGTCCTCTCGGACACCGAGTTTGCACACTTCGTCCGCAATGCAACGGTTGTCGAGGCGCACGTCAGGATCGACGACAAGACGGGCGCAGCGGCGAAGGGCGCGCTGTTCTATACCGAGAACCTGCCGCCCGAAAGCCTGCTTGCCGGCCTCGTCATGGCCAGCGTCGAACGTCGCAAGAACTCCGACAGCGACGACCTCTTCGACGCCGACCGCGTCCTCTCCGCTGTGCTCAATGACGATGGAGAACGCCTGGGCCTGCTCGACCGCCTGCTGCAGGTTGGCGGCGACGCCACCACTGGCCGCGGCCTGATCGTCATCCACGCCGCCTCGGGAGATCTCCTGTGAACACCCTCGATCAGCAACGCGCGCAGTACGCCTGGGAGCGCGCAAGGCAGAACTCTGGCGCTTCTCGCGTCGACGGCTACCGCGAAATGGTCAAGGGAGCTCCGGCGCTGGTGATGGGCAACGGGCTGATGTCGACGCTTGCCTACTTCCAGTCGCGTACCGGCAGTACTGAGCGCGCGGCGCACGCGTTGCTCCAGGACATCCTCGGTTGGCTCGCATCGCGACAGGGCGATGGCGTCCCGCCGAGCTTTCCGGCAGCAATGCAACGATTGTTCACCGACAAGGCACCGGACGTGATGCGCGCCACCGACGAAACCCTGGCCATGCTGCGCTGGCTGCGGCAGTTCGCCGATGCCGTCGCCGAGGCTGAGAAATGAACGTCGCCGCCGTTCCCGAGTACGTACTCAAGGCTGCCGCAGGGTTCCGCAATTGCCCGCCCGGCCATCGCTTCAACCTTTATTTCGAGCTCTGGCAGGAACGCAACTGGCTGATCGACAGGAACGGCAAGGCCAACGCCCTGCGCCAGTGTCTCGCCCTTGGCGACGCGGCCCCGCTACTGCAAGCCGTGCGCCGCCGTCAGCATGCCCTCGCCAATGCTCTGCCCGACGAGCAGCGCCAGATCATTGACGCGCTGTCGACGGCGCCGTTCGCCACCGGGCTGGGGCTCGAACACCCGGTGGACAACGGCTTCGCCTTCCTCACGCCCTACGGCCTGCCCTACCTCGCCGGTAGCGGCGTCAAGGGCGTCTTGCGGCAGGCAGCGGCGGAGCTTCTCGACGACGGCGATGCCACGCTCACGCAGCCCTTGATCGACGCGCTCTTCGGCCAGGAGTCGCAGACGGCGGATGCGCTGCGGGGCGCACTGAGCTGCTGGGATGTCTTCCCGGTCCCGCCCGGCGGCGAACTGGTCGTCGAGATCATGACGCCACATTTCAACCACTACTATCAGGAGGAAGAGTCGCCGCACGATGCCGGCAAGCCCACCCCGATCCCCTTCCTGGCCGTCCCGGCGCGCTCCGAATTGCGCTTCATCGTCACCTGCAACCCGGCGCTGCTGCCGCCGGATTGCCCGGAATGGAAATCCGTACTCGACAGTGTTGTCGCGCACGCCTTCGACTGGATGGGATTCGGCGCCAAGACGGCGGTCGGCTACGGCGCGATGGCGCAAGATCCCGCTGCCGTGGAGGCGCGGCAACGGCAACAGGAGCAGCGCCACCGCCAGGCCGCAGCAGCGGCAGAAGCTGCACGCCTGGCGTCGCTGTCGCCCGAAGAGCAGGAACTCGAAGCCGCTCGCGCCAGCATCGCAGTCCTGCGCAACGCTTTCGAGACGGCGAAGGCACAGGGACCGTACAAAGCTGGCTCGTCGCCGATAGACGAGCCACGCAGAAAGCTCTTCCAGCAGGCGATCGAATGGCAATCCCCGGTAGCGCGCGGCGAAGCGGCGGCGCTACTGCGAGAAGTCATCAAGTGGACCGGCTGGCCAGGCAGGAAGGAACGCAAGCAGGAGTTCCAGGACTGGCTGAGAACGCTCGAATCATGAGCGACGCCCGGCAAACCGGCCCAACGACGGGGAAGCAGGCAAGCTTCGTCGGCGCCCTCGACCATTCGTAACGCGGACCACTATCATGACCACACTCATCAGTTTTCTCGGCAAGGGCGCGGGCAACGCCAAGCCTGGTAGCGGCTACCAAACGGCAACGTATCATTTCGACGATGGTTCGATGCGCACGGAAGCTTTTATTGGCCTGGCGCTGACCGACTATCTCCAGCCCCATCGCCTCATTCTGATCGGCACCGACGCCAGCATGTGGGATGTTTTTTTTGAGAGCCAGGGGGGCGACGACGAGAATATTCTGGAACTTATGGCGGCCGTGGAGAACGGGCAGGTCACCGAAAGCCTGCTGCAGGTTCCGCGCAGCCGCCTTGCCGAGCAACTGGGCATCCAGGTGGACTGCCTGCTGATCAGCTATGCGCGCAGCGCCACCGAACAGATCGAGGTCCTGCGCCAGCTGGCGGCGGTCGTTGAGCCGGGCGAACGTCTCTATATCGATATCACACACTCCTTTCGCCATCTGCCAATGCTCGCGCTGGTCGCTGCGCGATACCTGACGCGCGTCCGTGGTGTCAAGGTCGAAGAACTGTTTTACGGAGCACTCGAGATGACGCCGCGGGCTGAGCCAAAACCGGTACTCCGGCTACGAGGAATGCTCGATATGCTTGACTGGGTAGACGCGCTGGCCACCTACGAGAAGGACGGTGACTACAGCGTCTTCGCGCCGCTGCTGATTGCTGACCAAATGGCTGACAGTCGTGCGCGCTTGTTAGCGGACGCAGCGTACCTGGAGCGTACCAGCAACACCGACGAGGCTCGCAATCAGCTGAGAAAAGTGTTTCAGGCCGTGGCAGCTCATGACGGCGCGCTTGGCGGGTTGTTTTCCGAAACGCTTAAGGAGCGTATCAGCTGGTATCGCAACCCAACCCGCCACAGCCGCGAACTCTCGCTAGCTGACGCCTACCTTCAGCGTCGCGACTACCTGCGCGCCGCTACGTTCATGTACGAGTCGTTCGTGACCCGTGCCTGTTATGTCGAGAAAATCGACGACTGCGACGCGATGGTGCGTGACAAAGCGTACGAGAGGGCCAAAGACAAAGCGCCGCCAGTCAAGCTACTCAAAAAGATTCGCAACGCTCTTGCCCACGGCGTGCGGACCAGCGACGAACGGGCAACGGACGTGGGGGAGATTCTGGCCGACGAAACGCGCCTGCGCGGCGAACTCGAAGCGCTGCGCCGCAAGCTTTTCTAACCACATGACGACGTCAACGACCATAAAGCGCTTGCAGAGCCCCAGTTACGACCCGCATCGAAGCGCCGCCAACGACGGCGATCAGCCACCGGGTGCAGGCTCGGCCATCAGCGCGCCTGTGTTCTTCCCGGTCGCCCGCTATCGCTTCGAGTTCCGGGCCACGCAGCCGATCCGCTTGCCCGACTATGCCGGCTCGATGTTGCGTGGTGCCTTTGGTCACGCCTTGCGACAGCTTGCGTGCATGACCCGGCAAAAAGAGTGTGCCGGCTGTCCGTTGATCGCGGCGTGCCCGTATCCGGCGATCTTCGCGCCCGTGCCGCCGGCCAACCACAGCCTGCAGCGGTTTTCGCAGGTGCCCGCACCCTACGTCATCGAACCGCCGGCGTGGGGAAGCCGGGTGCTCGCCGCCGGCGAGACGCTGACTTTCCACCAGGTGCTGATCGGCCGCGCGCTGCACGAACTGGCGCTGGTCATCCTCGCCTGGCGACGCGCGCTGGCGCGTGGCGTCGGCGCCGGCGACGGCACGGCGGAGCTGCTCCGCGTCGTCCATTGCGGCGACACCGGCGAGCACGAGATTCACCGCCCCGAGCTCGGGAGCATCGCCGCGCATGCACAGACGATCGCCTTGCCGCGGCTGGGCGATGGCACGGCGGGCAGTGCCGCGACGCTTCGTTTCGAGACGCCGCTGCGTCTGCAACACAATGGCCGTGCGCTACCCCCCGAGAAGCTGCAGGCGCGAACGCTGCTCATGGCATTGACCCGGCGCGCCAGCCTACTCGCCGAATTTCATGCCGACGGCCCGCTGGTCGGCGACTTCGCAGCGCTCAGCGCGGCCGCTGCCGACATCCGCGAAGAGAAAAGCCTGAGCTGGCTCGACTGGACTCGCTTCTCGTCGCGCCAGCAACAAAAGATGAGTCTTGGCGGTGTCGTCGGCAGCTGGCGGCTGGAAGGGGCGCTGGCGCCCTTCGCGCCATTCCTGCAGCTTGGCGAATGGCTGCACGTCGGCAAGGAAGCCGCCTTCGGCCTCGGCCGCTACCGGCTGGCTGACGACCGCCAGGAAGACATCTCCGGCGCTCTCGACAAATGCCGCGACAGCCAGCTCCAAGTGCTTGAAAGGAAATCAGAAGGCGTGTAGGTGCGGTCAGTAACCAGCCCTGAAATCAAAGGGATTGAGACGTGCGGCAGGCGCTGGCTCTCCTGAACCTTCTGTCAGTAACCAGCCCTGAAATCAAAGGGATTGAGACGTCGCACGAGCGACCGATTCCGCCGCGGAGTCGAAGAGTCAGTAACCAGCCCTGAAATCAAAGGGATTGAGACATGTTAGCCAGAACCTGCGTGTTGTTTGTACGTGGTCAGTAACCAGCCCTGAAATCAAAGGGATTGAGACTGGGCTTGTGTGCTCATGCGACCTCGGATTGGGTCAGTAACCAGCCCTGAAATCAAAGGGATTGAGACCCTCCGTCTGGGTGCTGGTGGAGGTCGTTGAAATGTCAGTAACCAGCCCTGAAATCAAAGGGATTGAGACCTATACGAATTAATCGGTACGCGATCGTCGAGGAGTCAGTAACCAGCCCTGAAATCAAAGGGATTGAGACCATTCGTCCCTGCTCGACTGCACGGCTCCGCGTAAGTCAGTAACCAGCCCTGAAATCAAAGGGATTGAGACCAAGCCGAGCGCCGCGGGGATTGGTGTGGTCAGTCAGTAACCAGCCCTGAAATCAAAGGGATTGAGACTTTGGGTCGCTGCTTCCATGTCGCTCTCCTATTGTCAGTAACCAGCCCTGAAATCAAAGGGATTGAGACGATTCTCGCCGCCGTACCAGTGCGGCGACAAGGAGTCAGTAACCAGCCCTGAAATCAAAGGGATTGAGACCTATTTTGGTTGAAGCATGCTTCTGCAAACGTCCGTCAGTAACCAGCCCTGAAATCAAAGGGATTGAGACGCGACGCTTCTGATTTTCAAGCCATCAACGATTTGTCAGTAACCAGCCCTGAAATCAAAGGGATTGAGACGGCGATGGCAAGGGCCTCTTGCGTGTAGCGAAGGGGTCAGTAACCAGCCCTGAAATCAAAGGGATTGAGACTCCAGCTCGATGTTCGCTGCCGTAAGCCGAGCCATGTCAGTAACCAGCCCTGAAATCAAAGGGATTGAGACGGCATCGCGGCGCCCATTACAGGACGCTCCACGTCAGTAACCAGCCCTGAAATCAAAGGGATTGAGACTCATGTCATCACTCCTATTTCGCGAATAATTTTCAGTCAGTAACCAGCCCTGAAATCAAAGGGATTGAGACGCGATCAGCTGCGCCTTTTCGCGAGACGGATTATAGTGGTCCCTGGAAATCAGACAGTGGTTTAAGCTGTGCTCCATCATAGGAGCGAGAAGCGATGAGTGAAGCAACGACGCGGAAGGTACATACGCCGGAGTTCAAGGCCAAGGTTGGTCTGGAGGCGGTGCGCGGGGTCAAGACGATCAACGAGATTGGGCGGGAATACGGCGTGCATCCTGTGCAGGTTGGGCAATGGAAGAAGGCCATCCAGGAGAATGCCAAGACGCTGTTCGAAGGCAAGCGCGGCCCCAAGCCGGCGGCGGCGCACCGGGAGCCGGAGCTGTTGTACAGCGAGATCGGCAAGTTGAAGATGGAACTGGACTGGCTCAAAAAAAAGTCTGGGATCAGCCTGCCGTGATACGGCATGCGTGGATTGACCCCGGCGAGGCCGTCGCCGTGGTGCAGCAATGCGCTCTGGCAGGCTTATGCCGAGCCACGGTCTACGCGCAGCGCCGGCCGACGGTGGTCGATGCCAACGATCTCCTCCACAGTCGGCTGATTGACGAGGAGTACACGCGGCACCCGTTTTACGGCACCCGCCGGATGGTGATCTTTCTTGAGAACGTGGGGCACACGGTCAATCGCAAGCGCGTGCAACGCCTGATGCGACTGATGGGGCTGTCGGGCATGGCGCCGGGGCCGAACACCAGCCGTCCGCGCCCAGAGCACCCGGTCTATCCGTACCTGCTGCGTGGCGTTCCTGTGGTCAGACCCAACCAGGTGTGGAGCACGGACATCACCTACATCCGGCTGGCCCACGGCTTCGCCTACCTGGTCGCCGTGATCGACTGGTATAGCCGCAAGGTGCTCAGCTGGCGGATCAGCAACAGCATGGAATCGGTGTTCTGTGTCGATTGTCTGGAGGAGGCCCTGCGTAGCCACGGCAAGCCAGAAATCTTCAACAGCGATCAAGGCGCGCAGTTCACCAGTGAAGCCTTCACCGGGGTGCTGAAACGGGAAGGCGTGGTCATCAGCATGGATGGGCGGGGGCGGGTATTCGACAACATCTTCGTCGAGCGCCTCTGGCGCAGCGTCAAGTACGAGGACGTGTATCTGAAGGGCTATGCCACGATGGGCGAATTGATGCTTGGCCTGAGCGAGTATTTCGCCTTCTACAACGCAGAACGTCCGCACCAGTCGCTGGGCAACACGGCACCCGCCGTCGTCTATCGAAACGGCATAGGTGGCGGGGCGTTGATCCTCGACAAGTTTGGCCGCGCGGGTGGGGCATCGCCTGTTCCGCTACGCTCCACAGGCGATGCCCCACCCGCAAAGGCAGAGTCAAAGGCAGAGTCAAAAGCAGAGTCAAAGGCAGAGTCAAAGGCAGAGTCAAAGGCAGAGTCAAAGGCAGAGTCAAAGGCAGAGTCAAAGGCAACACCGGGGCAGCGCCGTCCAGCTGCTAGCGAAGTCAAATGCACAACTTAAACTGGGTTGATATTTGTCTTGACTATGGGGACCACTTTAGATCGTCAGTAACCAGCCCTGAAATCAAAGGGATTGAGACTTGCACTGTTTCCGATTTCACCGGAAACACAGGGTCAGTAACCAGCCCTGAAATCAAAGGGATTGAGACTTGGTTACAGCTTCCACTCGACCCACTGCGACAGTCAGTAACCAGCCCTGAAATCAAAGGGATTGAGACCCACGTTCAGGTACTTACCCACGGTCAGGTACTCGGTCAGTAACCAGCCCTGAAATCAAAGGGATTGAGACAGGTAGCAAGGTCGCACAGCGCGCTTGCACGCATGTCAGTAACCAGCCCTGAAATCAAAGGGATTGAGACGTGTCCATGATTCGGACAAGGTGCGGAGTTAGGTCAGTAACCAGCCCTGAAATCAAAGGGATTGAGACGCCGTGTCGGCCGCCGTGTCGTCAATGCGCGTGGTCAGTAACCAGCCCTGAAATCAAAGGGATTGAGACCTACGGCCCATTGGCCGGTGTCGTTGGCGACCGCGAGTCAGTAACCAGCCCTGAAATCAAAGGGATTGAGACCCACAACTTCCGGCGACAGGTCTATCTGCATGGTCAGTAACCAGCCCTGAAATCAAAGGGATTGAGACGAAGGCAATACGCTCGTTGGCGATGGCCAGGGGGTCAGTAACCAGCCCTGAAATCAAAGGGATTGAGACGCTTGTTACGTGTCCCATGTCGTCCTCCGGTTCGGTGGTCAGTAACCAGCCCTGAAATCAAAGGGATTGAGACCCACCCCACTCTGTCCATGGCTCGTCGCCGTCCAGTCAGTAACCAGCCCTGAAATCAAAGGGATTGAGACCGCGGCATTTGCGGCCACTTCGGCCCCAGGATCGTCAGTAACCAGCCCTGAAATCAAAGGGATTGAGACGGCTTCTCGGCAGTCTTTTTCACGCGCTGGCGGGTCAGTAACCAGCCCTGAAATCAAAGGGATTGAGACTGGCCGGTCATGCCGATTTCCGGATCCCACGTCAGTAACCAGCCCTGAAATCAAAGGGATTGAAACCTTGCGCAAGAGCGCGTTTTCGTCATCGATGCGGTCAGTAACCAGCCCTGAAATCAAAGGGATTGAGACCGATCAAAACAGCCGACTTGGCGGTCATGTCGAGTCAGTAACCAGCCCTGAAATCAAAGGGATTGAGACTGACTGCAATCGCCCGGCTTGATGCCGCGATCTGTCAGTAACCAGCCCTGAAATCAAAGGGATTGAGACTGACCCTTGTCGAGCGATGCTAAGGCGCACAGAAGTCAGTAACCAGCCCTGAAATCAAAGGGATTGAGACGTAGCGTTAAGGGTTTCTTCTACTCGCGTCTGTCCTGTCAGTAACCAGCCCTGAAATCAAAGGGATTGAGACCCAGGGCCTCCGCACTCGGCTGTCATAGCGGTGTGAGGCCCAGCATCGTCATCCGGACATCGTCATCCCAAGCAGCTCCTTTGCGCTTCAAGCGTAAGCTGGCTTTAGTCTTGTCGGTCGTATCCAGACGAATCAGGTTGAGAACGATTTTCTTCAAGAGGGAGAGGTTCTGTGGGGCGTTGTCCTTGCGTACAGTGCTGGCATCTTCACGAAAGCTGACGTCGAGCACCCAGTGAAGGCGGTTTTCTACGCCCCAATGGCCTCGCACCGCGGCCGCCAGCTCTTCGGCGGTCAAGGCACGAGAACTGATGTAGTAGCGTCGCTCGAAGTTCGATTCCTTGTCGCCAACCTTGCGCAGGGAGTCGACCAGGCCGATCGTCTGGCACTTCGGCCAATCGGCCAGATCAACGAGTCCTTGCGCAGGCAAGACCGAGGCGATCTGTCCGACGATTCGACCATGGGACTTGCGGGCCTGACGGTGGCGATCAACGGCCTCGGATTGATACTGGTCGATGAACTCGGTCTCGATGGCTTCCAGCAACGTCGGCTGGTTGCCTTTGACCGCCAGCAGGTAGTCACCGCCTTGATCCGTGATCTGCCGAGCAATAGTTTTCTGGCAGCCCATGGCGTCGATGGTGACCAGCAACCCATTGATATACAGTGCCTTGAGGAGTTCCGGGATGGCGGTGATCTCATTACTCTTGCTGGCGACCTTTTCCTGGCCGAGGACAATACCCAATTCCGTAGCGAAGGCGCTGACCATGTGAATCGCGGTTTCGCCACCACTGCCGGAACCTCGCACCGTCTTGCCATCGAACGCGACGCTGCCTCGCAAGGCGCCGACCACCCCGGCCACCCAGCGGCGAAACGCGACCTCAAATTGCTTCGGGTCAAGCGCTCGGAACACCCGCAGAAACGTCTCCGTGGAGGGAACCCCGTTCTTGAGCACCAGGAATTCACGCAGCCATTTTTCTTTCCGGCGCCCCCAGTAGGCGATGTCTTCGATGGTGTCACAATCCGAGAGTACCCCTGCCATGGCAATCACCAAAATCTCCTGGAAGTCATGCAGCGTCCCGTTGCTGGGTCTGCGCGGGTCGTCCACTTCCCTCAAGCAGCACATCAGGCTCACTCCCGTCGTCACAGTCATTTCGTTCGTCCAAAAGACGAGAGTAGACCTGATTTCAACAGGGTTTACAAGTGGTTGTCATAAGCCCATGAATGTTAACGATTTTCCGCTGATCGAGTATGACAACAAGCACTATGCTATCCGAGTGCGGAGGCCCTGGATTGAGACCCAGGCGTTCTTCCCACATGCAGTCGTGGTTCTGTCAGTAACCAGCCCTGAAATCAAAGGGATTGAGACAGTGCCTTCCACACTTGTTTGCGCTGTGGGTTCGTCAGTAACCAGCCCTTAAATCAAACGGCTTGAGACAAAATCGTCAACGTCGAATCGCGGTGCCGGTGATTGTTTCTGGTTTTTCGGCAAGCTTGCCGCGCCTGACACGGCGGCCCTGGCCGTCTATCGTGGCGACATGAGTGATGTGGCGCGAACGCTGTTCCTGGTCTGCTACGACGTCTGCGAGGCGAAGCGGCGGCGGCAGGTGCAGCGCTACCTGATGGCTTACAAGATCGGCGGCCAGAAGTCTTTTTTCGAGTGTTGGCTGACCGCCGCCGACTTGCGCGACGTCCGCCGCACGTTGGCCGATCTGCTCGACCTGCGTGCGGACCGCGCGCACATCTTCCAGCTCGATCCGCGCATGCGGCGCGACCTGTTGGGGCGGGCGACGCAGCCGCCAACTGATCTGTTCCTGATCGTTTGACAAGGAGAAAGTCGATGACCAGTCTGTACGTGGACCGCCGATGCGTGACGCTGAAGGCCGACGGTGAGGCGCTGGTGTTCTACGAGAACGGCGAGCGCATTGGTACGGTGCCGCTGGCGCCGCTGTCGCGCGTCTTCATCCGCGGCGACGTGACGCTGTCGTCGTCCTTGCTCGGCAAGCTCGGCGAGCGTGGCATCGGGGTGGTCGTTCTTTCCGGCCGCAAGGCGCTGCCGACGATGCTGCTGGGCCGGCCGCACAACGACGCCGCGCGGCGCGTGGCGCAGTACCGGCTGTCGCTCGACGGTGATTTCTGTCTGCGCTTTTCGCGTGCCATCGTTGAGGCCAAGTTGCGCGCGCAGGCCGACTTCCTCGGCGTCCGCCGCGACAGCGAGCCGCATTCCCGCTACCTGCTGACGCTCAGCCTGAAGCGATTGGCGACGTGCATCGCGGCGGTCGACGAACAGCAGTCGACGGCCTCGCTGCGCGGCCTCGAGGGTGCCGGCGCGGCGGCGTATTTCGAAGGCTTCGCCGACCTCTTTCCCGAACGGCTGAAGTTCTCGGGGCGCAACCGCCGGCCGCCGCGCGATCCGGTCAATGCCGTGCTGTCGCTGGCGTACACCTTGCTGCACGCGGAGGCTGTGCTGGCCTTGTACGGTGCCGGGCTCGATCCCTTCGTCGGTTTCTACCACGCCCTGGATTTCGGTCGCGAGTCGCTGGCCTGCGACCTCGTTGAGCCGCTGCGCGTCGAGGTCGATCAGCACGCGCTGATGCTGTTCCGTTCGGAGAAGCTGCGCGCCGACGATTTTTCGCGGACCGACAGCGGCTGCCTGCTCGGCAAGGCCGGCCGCGCGCGCTTCTACGCCGAGTGGGAGCCGCTGGCGGCGCGCCTGCGCAAGCTGCTGACCGAGAGCGTCAGCGACGTCGCCGCGGCGATTGTGCAGGCCGGCGCGGTCGGCGCCGCGTGCGCCGAGGCGGGCGCCGCGCCGCTGCCGGCAGAGCTCGGCGACGAAGAGCGCGAGAGCGCCGCGGTCGAGGCCGACGACGATGACTTCGACGACTAGCTTGCTGGCCTTCGTCATCGGCTACGACATCAGCGATCCGGCGCGCCTGCAGCGCGTTCATCGCGAGATGTGCAAGCACGCGTCGCCGCTCGAATACAGTATTTTTCTGCTGGTCGGCAGCGACGCCGCCAAGGAGCGTTGCCTGGCCGAGATTGCGACGCTGATCGAGCCGGTCGACGATGTGCGCTGCTATGCCTTGCCCGAACGCGGCTTTCAGGGCCGCGTCGGGCGCGCGAGTCTGCCCGAGGGAATCGTCTGGACCGGGCTGCCGGCGGCGATCGCCTGAGCGGCTGCGAGTGGCAGGTCAGCGGCTTGCCAGTGGCAGTTCAGCGACACTTCAGCGCTCGAGCTGCTGGAGGAGCTAGGGCGCAGACTTCGGCGCCGAGGTCGATCGGCAGCGGGCCAATGACGGTGTCGCCGCTGGCGACCTGCGGCGGGTCAAGGCGCTCGATTTGGCGATCGAAGGCGATCCCTGGCTGAGTACGCCAATTGGCGCTGCGGTCGCTCCGGTGGCGTTCTGGACTGCCGCGTCGCTGCGCTCCTCGCCGTGACGGGGTGCGTTGCGACCGTCATTGCGAAGGTAGTGAAGCAATCCAGAGCGAGCGGAGGCCGCGGCCAGGCGCTGGCCAGCGCGGCATGCTTGAACAGGACGAACGCGTTGTGGGCGATGACGCCGATGCGGAAAAATGCGGCGTTGGCGGCAAACTGTCCGCAGGGCATGCGCTCCATGCCGAAGCCGATCTTCAGTCCATGGAGTCTGGCCACGCCACTGCTTGCCCCTCGGCCATAGAGGTTCTACCCTTGATGTTTCGCCGTAGATAGAGGGCCCTGATCATGGACGATTGCGCCGAATTTGAGTTTCGCATCACCGCGTACACGCCTGAAACGATCCCGATGGATCGTCTTGCGCGGTACATGCTCGAACTTGCTGCTCTCATGGGCAGCTCGACGCATGTCCACTTTTGCCGGCTGCTCAAGGGCAGCACTCGCCTCCGCGCGCGCGTTGAACCGGAAGATGTTTCGCATGTCAGCAGGCGCATCGCGGTTGCCACGCGTAGCGATGCGCCTGCTGACGTAGTGAAGGCTGTGCGAAGCATCAATGCCCTGCTGCGCGACGATGGAGCAACAGGGGTGCTCAAGCACGGTTCGGCGAGAATCCATACGTTTCCGGGGGCGAAAGAGTCGCTGCCTCAGCGCATTGGCCCGATCAAGGAAGCCTGCGTTCTGGATGGCGAGGTCCTTCGTGTTGGTGGCAAGGACAAGACGATTCACGTGACGCTCCTTGGGCCGGATGGCCAGGACTACAAGTTGGTGACGACCAGTCGTGATATGGCCAAGAGCATCGCCAGCCACCTCTATAGCCCGGTGCGCGTCACCGGTACCGGCACCTGGAATAGAACCGAAGACGGGAAGTGGGAGCTTGACAGCCTGGCTTTGGAGGGGTTTCAGCCTATCGACGATCGGAGCCTGATCGAGGCATTTGCAGCCCTGCAAGCGGTAGAAGGAAGTGACTGGAAGAAGATGGATGATCCGCTTGCCGCGTGGCAAAGGCTGCGGAGCCACTGAGCGTGACTGTTCTTTTCGATACCAGCACGCTCTTGCTGGCGCTCGATCCGGACGCCAGGCCGCCCATTGACCCCGCGACGAAACAGCCGCTTGAGCATGCCAAGCAGCGCGTTACCTATTTGATCAAGGTTTTGAGCAAGGCTCGGACCAAGGTGATCATCCCCGCTCCGGTACTCTGCGAGGTGCTCGCAGGGGCTGGCGCCGCGGCGAATGACTACATCAAAAACCTCACACAGAGCCCCTTTCGTGTCGCGCCGTTTGATACGCGCGCCGCGATCGAGTGCGCAAACGCCATTGCCCCAAATGGGATGAGAAAAAAAAGCCCAGCAAGCCCACGTGCCAAGATCAAGTTCGACCATCAGATCGTTGCAATAGCGATTGTTGAACAGGTGGCAGTGATCTACTCGGACGACGGCGATATTTTCAATCTGGCCAAACGGGTGGCGTTGAGAGTGGTTCGTTCGTTCGAGCTTGAGCTTGATCCTGGGGACAGGCAATTGCCTTTGGAGTTGCCGGAAGGCGACGATACCTAGCCGGCGGTGAGTCCGACAGGCTGCGAGCGGCGGCAGGAAAAATACGACCTGGACTGCCGCGTCGCTGTGCTCCTCGCAGTGACGGCGCGTGTTGCGGCCACCGTCATTGCGAACGTGGTCAAGCAATCCAGAGGGGTGGCGATGAGCATGGTCGATGATCGGGCGACTCTGCAAGCGGTCAGCCTCTTCCGGCATCGTCTCTCGGTCGGCGAGCAACGAGGCCGCGGCGATCTGCCGAGCGGCGACGAGCGGCAGGTCAGCGTTCGAGGTGCTGGACCAGATAGGGCTCCAGTCGGGCGCCGAGTTGTTCGAGCTGGTCGGCGCTGAGTTCGGCGCCGCGTAGTTGTCGCGGCACGCGCAGCACGAGGTGCTGGTAGCGGGCGCCGCGGGCGCAGACTGCGGCGGCGAGGTCGATCGGCAGGGTGCCAATGACGGTGTCGCCACTGGCGACCTGCTGCGGGTCAAGGTGGTCGATCTGGCGATCGACGGCGATGCCTTGCCGGGCGGCCCAAACGATGGCGCCAGCGTGGCGCGAGACGAACCAGGTGGTCATGTGCTGGTCGCTGCGCTGGTCGACTCTGGGCTTTCCTCGATGCGCATCCAGCGGCGGATTTCGGCGCGCAGATGGATCAGCTCCTGGGGTTCGATGAGGCGGATGCGGTAGGCGCGGGCGCGTTCGCGCGCCGCCGAGCCGGCACCCGGGTAGAGTTGCCTGGCGGTGAGCAGCCAGGTTTCGCCCATCGTGCCGCCGACGTGCCGGCGCAGGCTGTCGAGGCGGTTGAGAATCGCCTGGCTGCCGCCTTCGGTGCTGATCTGGACGCCGGTCTTGCATTCGAGCACCACCAGCTGGTTGCGCCAGACCAGCGCGGCGTCGAGTTCGTTGCCGGCCGCTTCTTCCTGCGTGCCCTGGCCGGAGTCGGTGCGCACGTTGGTGCCCCAGTGGCCGTCGGAGATCAGGCCGTCGGCCTGCAGCCCGGCCAGCGTCAGCCACGCCCATTCTTCGAGCCAGCCGCCGCCGGCGTAAGTGGCCGTCGCCTGGCTGGTGAATTCGAAGCGGTAATCGCCGTCCCAGCGCCAGATCTCGGCCTGCGCAAAGGCCTGCGCGAACGGGTGTTGGTTGGCGAACAGCGCTCGTTCGGCGAGCACTTCGCTCTGGAACGGCCGCAAGAGGCTGCCGTCCGGACGGTAAAGCGGCAGCGCCGCGCGGCTCAGGCGGTTGACGTAACCGAAGAAGCCGCCGAGCTGCGCGGCGGTGCGCGCCAGGTGTTCGGTGAGGCCGGCGCGTGCCGCGGCGGCGCGCGCGAAGTCGGGGTGCCAGGTTGGATCGGCGACGACGCGATAACCTTGCATTTGCAGCAGGGCGGTGAGCGTCAGCATGTCGGCGGGCAGTTCGAGCGCGCGGCCGCCACCGAGATGTTCGAGCAGGCCGTGCCGGGTGTCGCAGTACCAGGCGTCGCCGAGGCCGGCAAAGGCGCCGACGAAGCCGAAAGACATCACCTTGGTGCCGCCGCTGGCGTTCAGGTCGATCGGCAGGCCGGGATGATCGCGCTGCAGCGTCGCCGCCAGCTCGCGCGCGTAGGCGGTGATCAGGCCGAGGTCGTGATCGGGCGTGTGCGGGACGACGCGCACGGCGTCGGCCGGCCAGCCGGCTTCCTGAAGAACCTGGCAGAGGCGCAGCGCGCCCGCGCGAACGACCTCGGAATCGCTGCAGGCGATGACCACCTGCGCGGGTCGCAGGCGCAGGGCGGGCAGCGTGTTCTGCATGATCTGCTCGGACGCCAGGCAGACCAGCAGGCGATCTTGAAACGGCATGGTTTGATCCCGGGGTGGCGCAAAGCACCATTGTGCACCGCTTCGCGCGATCTTGTTGCGGCCGGCCAGGAGCGCGCGCGGCAGCGGCGAGGCGATGGGGGTGGCTACACAGCGCCGGCGAGCATCGAAGCAAAGATCGGCCAGGCTCATGGATTCGCACAATTGAGCCTGGCTGCTTGCTCTAATTTGCCCGCCTGCCGATTCCGGGAGAAGCAAGCCGTCAGGGGAGGCGACGAACGCGGCTACGAGCGTTTGAGATCTCGATAGAAATTCTCCTGGGGGCCTACGGCTTCGAGGTAGACCAGGCGAACGTCCTCGTCGATCGTATAACCGAGCAGGTAAAGCTGGTTCTGGCTGCGGAATTTGTAGACGATGAGGTCGGCCAGGTCGCCCTTCTTGCGCTCACCGATGGTCGGATCATCGGCCACGACCTGGGTCGCTGCATCGACATCGGCGGCAACCTTGTCGTGCAGCTTCTTGTAAGCGCGGGCGAAACGTCGGGTCTGCCTGAGCGAATAGCTCATGTCCGCCGAGAGCGCGGCACGAAGGCGGTGGCTTCTTCGCGAGGCTCGGCCATCGACGCCAGCGATTCGGCGATGAAGCTGGCCGGCAGATCGGGATTGTCCAGCGCGGCACGACCGACCTTGGCCCAGTACTCGACCTGACCGGCGATGCTGCGATGTTCGGCCATGGCTTCAGTGCGGGCCTGATCGTAAAGCGTCTGATCAATACGAATTGATGTCGATGCGGTCATGGAAGCTCTCCGAAAGATGTCCGCTCAATGGAGCGCAGAAATCTTGCCACAATTGTGGCGCCGCCGCCCAAGAGCTGATAGTGACAAGTGTGCGGCCAAGCCGGCCCGCGCCGCTCGCAAATACGCCGCCCAGCGCCGGGGTGTTCTCGGCACGGACTTGATCCGTAGCGCGCGAATCTGCCTACTTGCTGGCTACCCGAAAGCCAGACGACAAAAAGCCCGACCTTGTGAGCCGGGCTATCTGCTTGATTTTCATGGTGGGTCGGGTGAGGCTCGAACTCACGACCAATGGATTAAAAGTCCAGTGCTCTACCGACTGAGCTACCGACCCCCGAAAAACGCCGAATTATAGGGAAGGCACCGAGGTGTGTCAATGCGAATGACGAGAAAAGACGTTGTTTTCTGCGGATGAAGTGGCTGCTGCGGCCGCCGTCCTGGCTGCCGAGGATTGAAAAAAGTGGGCGCCACGTGGGCGCCCAAAGGGGAGAGTCTGGTTGCAGCCTGGTGCTGAATCGCTCAGTAGTGGTAGGCCGATTCGCCGTGCGAGGTGATGTCGAGGCCTTCGCGTTCTTCGTCTTCAGGTACCCGCAGACCGATCAGCATATCGACCAGTTTGAAGGCCACCAGGGAAACGACAGCCGACCAGACGACCACTGTGCCAACGCCCCACAACTGGCTGATGACCTGCGCACCCATGTCGTACTCGCCGACGGCGTTGGCGACGTAGTCATAGACGCCGCTGCCACCGAGCGCAGGGTCGGCGAAGACGCCGGTCAGGATGGCGCCCAGGATGCCGCCGACGCCATGCACGCCGAAGACGTCGAGCGAATCGTCAGCGCCGAGCACGTGCTTCAGGCCATTGACGCCCCACAGGCAGATCACGCCGGCGAGCAGGCCGATGACGATGGCGCCCATGACGCCGACGAAGCCGGCCGCCGGGGTGATCGCCACCAGACCGGCGACGGCTCCCGACGCTGCGCCGAGCATCGACGGCTTGCCCTTGAGCATCCATTCGGCGAGCATCCAGGACATCGTCGCACAGGCGGTTGCCAGCCAGGTATTGACCATTGCCAGCGCCGAGCCACCACTCGCTTCGAGTGCCGAGCCGGCGTTGAAGCCGAACCAGCCGAACCACAGCAGCGAGGCACCGATCATCGTGAAGGTCAGGCTGTGCGGCGCCATCGACTCGCGGCCGTAGCCGATTCGCTTGCCGATCATGAAGGCCCCGACCAGGCCGGCGACGGCGGCGTTGATGTGCACCACGGTGCCGCCGGCGAAGTCGAGCGCGCCTTTCTGGAACAGGAAGCCAGCCGTCTTGCCGGCCGCTTCGCCGGTGGCTGCGTCGAGATAGGCATCCGGACCCGCCCAGTACCACACCATGTGCGCCATCGGTGCGTACGAGAACGTAAACCAGATCACCATGAAGAGCAGAATGGCGGCGAACTTGGCGCGTTCGGCGAAGGCGCCGACGATCAGGCAGCAGGTGATCGCCGCGAAAGCGCCCTGGAAGATGACGAAGGTGAACTCGGAGATGAACACGCCCTTGGAGAAGGTGGCGCCCAGCGAATCGGCGGTGACTCCCTTCAGGAAGACCTTGTCGAGGACGCCGAAGAAGCTGCCGCCCTCGGTGAATGCCAGCGAGTAGCCGTAGACCACCCACAGGACGCTGATCAGCGAGAAGGTCACGAAGACCTGCATCAGGACCGAGAGCATGTTCTTGGTGCGCACCAGGCCGCCGTAGAACAGCGCCAGGCCGGGCAGCGACATCAGGATGACCAGCGCGGCGCAGACCATGATCCAGCCGTTGTCGGCCTTGCTCAGCGTCGGCGCTGCGCTGGCCGCAGCAGCGACCACTTCAGCGCTGACCGCCGCGGTGGCGGCTGCTGCCGGTGCCGTTACGGCGCTGCTGATCGTGGCGGTCGCGGCGGCGGGGGACTCGGCGGCCCAGGCCGGTGCGCCGAAACCGACGGCACCGAGCAGGGCGAGAGTGGCGAGGATGCTTTTCATCGATGGCTCCTTAAAGTGCTTCCTCACCGGTTTCGCCGGTGCGGATGCGAATGACTTCTTCGATGTTGGTGATGAAGATCTTGCCGTCGCCGATCTTGCCGGTGCTGGCGGACTTTTCGATGGCCTCGATGACCTGCTCCAGGAGGTCGTCGCGGATCGCTGCTTCGACTTTCACTTTTGGCAGGAAGTCGACGACGTACTCGGCGCCACGGTAGAGCTCGGTATGCCCCTTTTGCCGTCCGAAGCCCTTGACTTCGGTAACCGTGATGCCCTGGACGCCGATCGTCGACAGCGCTTCGCGTACTTCGTCAAGCTTGAAGGGCTTGATGATGGCGGTAACGAGTTTCATGTTGCACTCCATATCAGGGGAGCATGCGGCCTCCCCGGTTGAACGAATGAATGTCTGGTTTCTACTACTGAACTGTCTTGAGCACTTTCCGTGCCAGATTTTGTTTGTTGTTGATATACAGTGCCTTGATGAATTTGTCGGCTGCTGCGGCAGCCATGCTGCACTGCGATTGCGCAGCGCCGGCAGGTCATGCACCGCGATGGTGCGTGACCTGCCGGCGTGTGCGGCTGTGCTAGACTCGCTGCACCCAGAAACCATAGTGCCGCGGTGATTGCCATGCTCGACCCCAGAATTCTTGAAGACCTTGGCGCTCGATTGAGCGGCATCATTGCCGCCAGTCCGGCGGCGGACATCGAGAAGAACGCGCGCACGCTGCTCGCCAGCTTCTTCAGCAAGCTTGATCTCGTCAGCCGTGAAGAATTCGATATTCAGACGCAGGTTCTGCAGCGCACGCGGGAAAAGCTCAAGGCGCTCGAAGGACGCCTGGACGTCCTGGAAAACCCACCCGACAAGTCGCTCTGAGCGGCCGGCGCCGGCGCTGATCTGGCGGCCTTCGCTAGCCTGTCTGCGGCCCGCCTTGTGACGGCCTCGACGAGCACCGGCGATGCCCCTGGCGATCGTTCATAGCCGCGGACTCGACGGTCTGTCGGCCCCCGAAGTCGCCGTCGAGGTGCAACTGGCGCGCGGGCTACCGAGCGTTACCGTCGTTGGCCTGCCCGATACCGAGGTCAAGGAAGCGCGCGATCGGGTGAGGGCGGCGCTGCAGAACTCGGGCTTCGAGTTTCCCGGCAAACGGATCACGATCAACCTGGCGCCGGCCGATCTACCCAAGGAGTCGGGCCGCTTCGACCTGCCGATCGCCCTCGGCATCCTCGCCGCGTCGGGTCAGGTCGCCAACGCGGCGCTCGCCGACCATGAATTCGCCGGCGAACTGTCACTGTCGGGCGAGTTGCGACCGATTCGTGGCGCGCTGGCGATGGTTCTCGCCGCCGGTAGCCAGGGGCGTAGCTTCGTTCTGCCGGCGAGCAGTGCGCGCGAAGCGGCGCTGGCGGCGCAGGTCCGCGTCCTGGCCGCCAATAGCTTGCTCGAGGTCTGTGCGCATCTGAGCGGACAAACGCCGCTGAGCGCCTGCCTGGCCGGCGACGAGTGGGGCGACCCGGCCGGCGAGCGTGCCGACTACCCCGATCTCGCCGATGTGCGTGGCCAGGCGCAGGCCAAGCGCGCGCTGGAAATTGCCGCCGCCGGCGCGCATTCGATCCTCATGTCGTGTACAATTGTTGTATCGATCAACCGTGCAAGAAAGCTGGTTAGCAATGGTGCGCAAAGCATATTCCTATATCCGAATGTCTACAGCCGTTCAGCTAAAGGGAGATAGCCTTCGTCGGCAACTTGAACTTTCTGAAACATACGCTGCAGAAAACGGTCTCGAACTTGTTAAGAGCATCGAAGGAGTATCGCTGCAAGATATTGGGGTTTCTGCCTATAAAAGCAAAAATTCGGAAATCGGTGTACTAAGAATTTTTCTTGAAGCATTGAGAGAGAACAAAATTGAATCTAATAGTTCGCTACTCATCGAGAGCTTAGATAGATTATCCCGAGACAAAGTCTCTTCCGCTCTCTCGCAATTTCTCGAAATTCTTGCCTTTGGCATCGAAATTGTTACCTTAATCGACGGCCAAAAATACACTCAAAAATCCATCGATGAGAACATAGCGCCTCTCTATATCAGCCTTGCAATTATGCTGAGAGCCAACGAAGAGTCTGCGACTAAATCAAGAAGAATCAGAGCCGTATGGGAAAACAAACGAAGTAAAATTGAGACGAACAAACTCACCAAAGTCTGCCCTGGGTGGATGTCCTATGATGAGGACAAGAAAAAGTTTTTGCTAATCGATGATAAAGCCACCGTTGTAAAATTAATATTTGAAATGTGCAGCAAGACCTGCGGGGTGCTAGGTATCGTAAAATATCTTAATTCAAACAACGTTCCCGAATTTGGCCGCGGGAAAATGTGGTACAGGTCTTATCTGATCAAGATACTTAACAACAGAGCGGTTCTGGGAGAGTTTCAGCCGGGAACTCGTAAAGACGGAATTCAACTGCCTATTGGCGCCCCAATTAAAAACTATTACCCAGCGGTAGTCACAGAAGATGTTTTTCTAGCTGCTCAAGCAGCCATTAAACGTAGAACGCAAGCCACTAGAGGTCCGAAAGGTCCCACTTTTCAAAACATATTAACAGGGTTAGTGTTTTGCAAATCATGTGGCGTCACGATGGCATACCGCAACAGAGGACAATTGCCAAAGGGTGGCCAAACCCTACTGTGTACCAACCGAGCGAATGGAAAATCGTGCACAATGTCCGAATGGAAATACGAAGACACCGTAGAGATTATTCTCAAGCACCTGCATGAAATAGACTTCAGCAGTTTGACGACAGCAAATGATACTGAACAAAAGAACATAGAAGGACAACTAGAATCAATTCACTTAAAAATAGAAGACCTAATCAAACAAGAATTAAGACTCATACAAATGCTATCAACAGAAGATTGGAACGACCGCGCCAAAGCCCAATTTTCGCAACGACTAGACGAGATTGCTACGGAGATAGACGAAAAAACAAAGGAATCAAACAATTTAAAGTCGTTGAAAGTCGAGCAGGAGGAAGCTCAAGCAGTGCTGAGAACAACCGCCTTGAAGGAGCTCCTTGATAACTTTGAAAGCAAGAAAGCCGACTATTATTGGAGATCAGCCGTTAACGAACTACTCAGAAAAGCAATAACTAGAATTGATCTTCAAGAGTTACCTTATGTATTCCAACCATGGGACTTTACAAACAAAGACCCAGAGGTTACCAGCTATAGGAGATCGTCAGTAGAGAAAAGCACGTTACCGTTTGCAGAACTCATTGCCCAAAAAGCTTTCAAAGAACACTGCAAAAAATTTACGAAACGATTGTTTATCAAATATAAAAATGGGAGCACACGTATTGTCGGCTACGGCTATGGCACTGACTCATCCATGTACCAAAACTCAGTAAAATCGAAGAACAATATGGTGAATTGTGACATTCCGCCCAAGGGCAGCCCCCCACGCACACCTCATTCCAAATGAACGCCAATAGCTCCAACCATGGCGAATTACAAGCCACTCCATAAACATAGGAGAAAATAGCATAAATGCCAAAAGTTTAGCCACATTACCCATGTTACTTACAAATTAACCATGCCCAACGCATCGCGGATAAGAAAATGCCTTAAGCCTGTCTCAAGTAATTGTAAAGCGTCTCTCGACTGATCCCATATTCCAAAGCAACTTTAGTTTTAGAGACACCTTGAGAAACGCGATCTAGCATCTCTTTAGCCTTTGCTGCAGTAAGACAAGGCCTCCGGCCCTTATAGGTTCCCTTGTCCTTTGCAACTGCGATTCCTTCTCTTTGTCTTTCACGAATTAGTGCACGCTCAAACTCCGCAAATGCGCCCATAACAGAAAGCAACAACTGAGAGATTGGGGAATCTTCGCCAGTGAAAGTCAGTGACTCTTTCACGAATTGAACACGAACGCCACGCGTTGTCAGCTCTTTGACTAGCTTACGAAGGTCGTCAAGGTTACGTGCCAGTCTGTCCATGGAATGAACAATAAAGGTGTCACCTTCACGCAAATGAAGCAGTGCTGCTTGCAACTGTGGTCGTGATACATCTTTGCCGCTGGCATGGTCAATGAACACGCGGTCAAGCGAAAACTCACTCAACTGGTCCTCCTGCCTAGCAGTGTTTTGCTCCACAGTTGAAACACGGATATAGCCCACCAACTGGCCTTTGGAAATAGTCATGTGCTTTGCCCAATCGTGTGATTGTAAAGATAGCCTCTTTAACCCACAGGGCCTATTGTCAGACAATGCACAATCCCACCCTATCCTGACACATTTTAGCACACAACTTAATGTACACCTAGGGTGTAGCCTAATCTGACACTGAATGATCTTGGCCGCAGCATCGTCAATGCTTCCCGGCAGCCTGAATTTTTCGCTTACGAGACCTGCGTCGCACGGAGTCCAGAAAACCAACAGTTCGAAATGCTGGGCATTTATAATGCCTCACAGTTGGAAGTCAGGAGCACCGCGCGGCTCGATCGCCTAGGCCTAGTGAATTGATATAGGTTAGCCGTCTCGGAGCTGCGCTTCCTTCTCGGTGAGGAGGACGCTCATCATTTTGTTGTTCGCTTCAATCTCGACCAATAAATTGATTGGCGCTTCACTGAGTAGAGGTGTCATCACAAGGTTTTCAATACGCCTACGGCTTGTCTTCCGTCCAAAAGAGAAACGCCAACCGTGCAACGTGTTAAAGAGCGCCGCGTAGTACAGAAGCCCTGACTTCTTTACTGCTTCCATAGGCTTTAATATCGTGCAAGAGTCGCCACCGTTCCCCTTGGGTAAGAACTGCCCATAATGCACAGTTGCGTAGCCTAATCCAGAAATGCAAATTGCTGGACCTTCAAAGACTCGGTCGTCGTCAAATGGTTCGACATACCGAACAATCCCGTTATTGATCTCCGCGTTTGTGACGAATGGAACGTCGCCCGCAAGATAATCGTCAGTGCTCTTTGATTTTGCGACAGCAACGATAAATAGCTCTTTTACTTTCATTGCCGAAGCCCTTTGCGAATTTCCTGAAACACCAATTCGGATTGAATAGTACTAAGTGCCGATCGTAGCGCGTCAGAGCCTAGTTCAACGTTATCGAGATATTGTTGCGGTATAAGCTCCAGGTGTGGATCAGAAAGATCAACTGCTTTTTTCTGAATAAGACCATTAACTTCATGGCATTCTCCGCCGTGAATAAAGTTAAATATGTTGTCACGTAGCACCTGTAGTTCATTTTGGCCACCATGCGGCAACCGTCTTTTCTTTAGTTTTACAAAACCATCGTCAGATATTCTAACAAATAAGCAATTTCCATTTTGCTCATGCGGAACACCTTTCCGAATTACGACAATGACGGGTTCGACTGAGGCTTGGGGGTAAAACAGGTCATTCGGAAAGCCGATCACCGCAAGCAACGTATTCCGCTCGAGGAGCTGCCGTCTCCATACGAGTTCTCGCCCACCGGAGTACATGACAGAGACCGGGAGGACACTGAGAAGCAATCCCTCATCAAGCATCTGATCCAACGCGTGGTCAATGAATGTGAACTCTTGTTCATCATCGCGCCTCAGTGCGAAGGGTGGATTCATCAGAACTTTGCCCACAGCCCTTCTCTCGCTCGGCTCCCTCTGGTACTCCGCACTAGCCTCGCCATTTCTAAGCTTTCGATTCAAATTGATGGAGAGGCAATCCCCATTGATGATGTTGTTCTTACCATCGCCACGAAAAATCATATTAACTATAGCAAGTGCAGCGACGTTAGCTTGTTGCTCCACGCCGAAAATTCGATGCTTCTTAAACATCTCGACCTTTTCGGGCTCATTTCGACGAACGCGATCATATGCTGCAACCAAAAACCCACCCGTCCCGCATGCTGGATCGTAGACAAGGTCAGATGCTCTGATGTCAAGAATCTCAGCAGAAAACTCTGTAACATGTCTTGGAGTTAGGACGATTCCAATGTCTTTGGCACCGTTCCCGTACTTCAGGAAAACCTCGTAGAACTTTCCTAGCAAATCCTGACTGCCATCCATGGCAGCTTTAACGTTTATCTTTCGCAAGAGGAAGAACACGCGGACTACCGCAGCCTTGTATTTGCTCTTTGCGGCATCTTCTTGCGGCAATCTCAACTCAACATACTCCGCAAACTCCCGCTTTGAATGATGTATAAGGACATCTTCAGCGCGATTGTTTATATCTTTGACGAAGACATCTGGAGATCCGTTGAAGTTCGGAAGAGTGTCGGAGACCATTGACAGCAAAACCGCTGACATCACGGTGGCTCGAAGGTCCTTATTTATTGATGCCCGATGCAGTTCTTCGTTAATACTTTCGGCAATTGACAAGAGAAGAACTTCGCTTGTTACGAGTTCGTTTAAGTCTGACGTCTCGTTGTCAACTAGGTAACGCGCTTGGTCAGGCGAGAGAAAACCAGTTATCTTCCGATTGTTGAATTTAACTGGCGACACACTTCCATCTGACTGGATAAAAGAGGTGTTTACGAGGTATCCGTCTTCGTCGTTTCCAGCGACGCCAGTAATTAGGCGAGCCTTGATGAGTTTCGACTTGTTTATATCCTCAGCGTAGCCGATTGCCTCGCCGACTGCGATATCAATTTTTTCGTGCGCCCCTTTTGCTTCAATCACCCAAAATACGTCTTCGTGCACCTTTACGACGTACTCGGGTCGCTGGCGATTCAATCCGGCTGCGATTTCTGGATGATCGAGGCATTCCTGCTGCGTATAAAGCTGCCCGCTGTCCGATCGTGAAGGATTCCTTGTGTTCCAACCCATATTGACCAGGTCATTTTTAATAAACACGTAGGAAGAGAATTCTGATTTTCTTGGCATGTGGTATGAACGATCGCGCTAACTTAGTGAGATTAATGTTCCAGCACAATATCCGCTGGAGATTTAGTTGCATCTTAAGGAACCGCTGCACAATTGACTGCCGATGCCCCCTTACCTATGAGGCGCACCTTGGTCATCGAGCGCTAATAGTCGCCGCTTGGGCACGCTCTTGCTACCTCGGTTATCGAGGAGACGCGGAGAATCAGCGAAAACAGGCGTAATCCTACCACAACGTACAAGGGTACTCGCAAGAGGCTTCCAGCGCGCTTAAGCAGCGTTGCCGTGCGTTACAGCCCTGGTCTGTCGTGCAGGGAGCTCTGTTGATCTGTTCGACGCTGGTTGCTCTGTGTCCTTCGAGCGGAGCAACGTTCGCTTCATGGGCGTGGCCACCGTAAAGCGAGTTAAAAATATGGCACGTCATCAGTTATGGGAAACTGCCTTCCTACGATTTTTGGTGCTATGGAGTGACCGCTATTGAGTTGGCTGTCATCCAAACCACACATGTAGAGACCGTCTTCTAAGTTTCTGTGGCGGCTTTTTCACTTCACGCAAGAATTTTTCTCCCTGCACCACGAGGGTTGCTAATGTTGCCATTTTCGACAGCTAGTAAATATCCATTTTTTTCAATACTGGATTGTGCTGTCTGGTACACAGCATCTCCTCGAACATCCTTCTCTATCAGTTGACGGTATTCAGAATCGTCTAGATCCAATGCAATCGTCGAAACGCCGCCGTAATAGTACTCAGCAACCTGTTCTATTTTTTTTCGAACATTCGGATCTTCGTGCTGTCGATAGAGATGACGCAGTGCCAAACGGTAGGAAACGAATATTGCTCTGCGATCAATATCGTCCCTTTGTCTTTTCTCTTCATCCGCCCTTTCGCTATATACCAAGAAAATATATCCACCGATGGCAATCAAGCTAATCAGTCCAACTATTTCAAGGAAATTCATACTTGCTCCACCAAACAACAACTAACAGAGTGAAACAGAACGGCAAATGACTCACTCGCTTGCAGGGCAACGCTATTCGTTAGATCGTCACTGCACACAACCTAACCGAGCTAACCTTCTTCCTTAGAAGACAACCTACTCTGCTTCACGAACTATTACCCCTCTTTTGGAGAATTTTAACCCGATACTATTCAGCAGTAAGTGCGTAATATTTACGAAGGCCCTAGCGACTTCAAATGAGAGGTCAGAGGCGTCGCACGCGCAGGGCTTAGCTTGATGAAGTATGGCATTTCGCACCTCTTGGATATTGGCGTGCTCTACCAAAAGCGGAGTTCTGCTGCCATCACGACAGTAATTCTTAATTCCATTCGGGAACTCTATTTGATTATCCAATATTTGGAAAACTAAGCCCTTGAGACGATCGATTCCAACTTTGCGCACCAGACCGCTTGCAATTAGCTCTGCCAGCGATTCCGTATGCACCAGACCGTAAACGATCGGCTTTAGGATGACGGTCTTTAACAACACTTCTGTGGTTGTGCACGAAAACAGAAGTGACGCAACTGGATCGGCTTCCCGATAAAACTTAGCTTTTTTGAAAAAAACTAGTGCCTGTTCAGAAATATTTGGATGCTCTAGGTAGTACGAAGCAAGCCTGTCGCTTACGAACGCTTCGATTGCTCGTTGCCTGTGTTCCTCGTACAGCTCGGCGGCAAGTGAATCAACAAACTCTGAATACGCTTCTTCTTGCTCCGCCTCATACCAATCTGTGGACATCGTAGGAGTTTCCCAAAACTGTGTGTCGAGCCAAACCTTTTCAGCCCCTCTTCAACAGACTTGGGACCATGTTTGCTAACAAAGAACGGTACCCATCAAAGCGCTCATTGGGTCACATCGCAATGTGGGACGATGGCTTAAAACCCAGCGCGCCTCAACAGCCGCTATAGAGGAAACTCGCCACCGCCCGCTACTGGCGCTTAGCTGCCGCTTGGACATGCTCTTGCAACGTGGCTAAGGGGCTGGAGTCTGCCCCGCAGACGCACAGGGTCCCGCGTAAACAGGCGTAATCCTACCACAACGTACAAGGGTACTCGCAAGAGGCTTCCAGCGCGCTTAAGCAGCGTTGCCGTGCGTTACAGTGCTAGTCTGTCGTGCAGGGAATCTTGTTGATCTGTTCTACAGGTGCTGCTCTGTTTTCGTCGACCACATCGACCGCAGTTAGCGCTAAAGCGAGTCATCATTTGGCTTTGTTATTCGCAATAAACAGCCTTAAATACATGAGACTCCGCAGATGCCAGCTCAATCGATTGCCCAGCCAGCGGCGATCACCTCATCTACGGAAGCGTACTCGGTTGAAACGTTGGTATCTTTATCCTGAAGGATGTATTTCTCATTAATCAGATGTGACAAGCTCAATTGTGCATAACGGCCGTTGAAGTTTTTCATGTGTACAAAATTGCCAACTGGCGCAAAGTCTAAATTCAATACAGCACGGGTTTGTTCGATCAACGTATCTGACCAACCATTACTCATAATAAACGTACTCCCCATGAGAATCGGATGCATTTAAATAACATGCTCTTCAACTATTTTTTTACCAACCTGCTCCTGCACTGCCTTTCAATCACTTTACTGCTCTTGGTTACAAATAACAAGAATGACTTACGTTCAATAATTTGCTAGAACCATAATTAGTTGTCTATGACTTCAGCTAACCATACCGTGCAGCGTTAAAACGTTGCAGTTCGACTTTGTGCTTCTGTGCATTTGGTATCTGTTCATCTGATTGCCTGTCTGTTCCTTTTTCTTTTTTTCCTTTTTCTCTATAGACTAAATATTTATTTATTTATTTTTTGGAAGTATGCGTTTAGCATACGTATAGACGTAAGCGTTCACTGCAGCCTGTTTCGAACAAAAAAATTAGCATCATACGTACCAGCCTTATTGCAGTATAGCTTCGTATTCATCATGCTCCAATTGTAATGCTTTTTGACTTTAGCTTCTGTTGTCGCCAAACCGGAAAACAACCGCTTTGCTTAATAACACATATACGGACTAAAGTCGTTACAGGACATCTGCCAGTTGAATTCTTTACCGGCGTAGTCAATAGCACCTTCTAAACTGTGTATCGGTTTTACATCTGTACTGTGGTCACGTCTTCCGAACCCTACATATTTTTTACTCATAACTGAGCTTCCATATTTATTGGCCAGAAGGAGCGTCCATTTTTTATCAAAAAAGTCTGCTACCCATTCTAAGGTACGAGTAGGTTTATTCTTAAGCGCCAAAATCAGATGGGCGTGGACTATCCCACTGCTTGGTCCTTCTTCATAGAACGCAAATCCGCGACAGAGATCGTTACTGCGTTGCTGCCTGCTACCTAGTGTAGCTTTTCTTAACCAATCCACTGTTACTCCTGTTCTGCCTTGAATGCAAATCATACTTGTCTCTGTGAGACGATATGGTTTGGCGTCGTTAAGAGTAATAAAGTAGCTTGGGACGAAACCTTGTAAATATGTTTTTGCTTCAGACCTTATTTTGTTCAACGTAAGAACCATGTTAACACCTCTTCATTTGCCGTATAGTGGTTAGGGCCTCAACCTTTCCAATCTTGTCATATAGTTATTTATATGCAAGAGGAGTCAAATTTTGCTTAAAATAAATGTTTTTTGTAACTGTTTGTAATAGAAAAGAAGGGGCTGATCTTGTCTGCTAACAGAATCGACGAGATTTATATTGTTTATATCTTTTTACAAACCCCTCTCCTGATTGCAGCCGTTAGTTTACTGGGTCGATTGTGAATTCGCAAATTTTTGGGTTCTTAAATACTAATTCGGTTAGCTTTTAGATAGTGTTTCTAAAACAGGGGTATTGCTCTACCTTGTAGGTGATTATAGAAACAGTGATTTATTTTAGAGATTCCAGAAAAGAAATAGCCCACTTCTAAGGTGGGCTATTTGGTAATACTGGACTGTCTTGCATTGATTGTTCACACCTACTCCAGTCCGCATGTACGCCCAAGCAATGAGGGCGCCATGCGCGTCGTTGATCTACGTTGGACAGGAGAAAATTTGACGGATGCTAGAGCAGGCAAAGCGTCAAGTATTTGTACACAACATGCTGCTGGCCGGTCCGCCGGGCACCGGCAAGTCGATGCTCGCCAGCCGGCTGCCCGGATTGCTGCCGCCAATGACGCTCGCCGCCGCGCTCGAATCGGCCGCCGTGCTGTCGCTCGCCGGCCAGTTTCGCGCCGAGAACTTTCGCCGCTACCCCTACCGGGCGCCGCACCATACGGCTTCGTCGGCGGCGCTGGTTGGCGGCGGCAGCGTGCCGCGTCCCGGCGAGATCTCCCTGGCGCATCAGGGCGTCCTGTTTCTCGACGAGATCGCCGAGTTTGACCGGCGCGTGCTCGAGGCGCTGCGCGAGCCACTCGACAGCGGCCGCATCCACATCTCGCGCGCTGCCAGGCAAGCCGAGTTTCCCGCCCGCTTTCAGCTGGTCGCGGCGATGAATCCTTGCCCCTGTGGTTATCACGGCGACGCGCGCGGTCGCTGTCGGTGCACGCCGGAGCAGGTCCGGCGTTATCGCAGCAGGCTCTCGGGGCCGCTGCTCGACCGCATCGATCTGCAGATCGAGGTTCCGGCGGTGCCCGCCGAGGTGCTGCAACAGGCCGCCGACGGCGAAGCGTCGGCGCTGGTGCGGGCGCGTGTCGCGGTCGCTCGCGACCGCCAGATGGCGCGCCAGGGCAAGGCCAATGCGCTGCTGACGACGTCGGAAATCGACCAGCACTGCCAGCCGGTAGCGGCTGCCGCGGCATTGCTCAAACAGGCGATCAGTCGTTTCGATCTTTCGGCGCGCGCTTACCACCGACTGCTAAAGATTGCGCGTACGATTGCCGATATAACAGGCGGCGGTGCCATTCAGGCACAGCATGTTGCTGAAGCCGTGCAGTACCGCCGGTTCGCGAAAGAATGACGTGCTTGACTCGGAAAACTTGCCTGCGCCGCGCGGCATTGCCCCGGTATTGGCCGCGATGGCCGCACTCGGCCCTTTCTCTATCGATACCTATCTGCCGTCGTTCGGCGCTATCGGCGAGTCGCTGCTGGCGACGCCGCTGCAAGTCCAGCAGACGCTGACCGCGTACCTGCTGCCCTTCGCGCTGATGACCTTGTGGCATGGCGCGATCGCTGACGCGCTTGGTCGGCGGCGGGTGATACTGGTTGCCGTGGCGCTGTTTGCGGCGGCCTCGGCGGCGTGCATGTTCGTCACGAGTATCGAAGAGCTGTGGCTGCTGCGGGCGCTGCAGGGGATGACCGCGGGTGCCGGGATGGTCGTTTGTCGGGCGATTGTCCGTGATTTGTACGATGGCGCGCAGGCGCGGCGCCTGATTGCCAAGATCACCATGTTGTTCGCGCTGGCGCCGGCGCTGGCGCCGGTGCTCGGCGGCTGGGTGCAAACCTGGTTTGGCTGGCGCGCGGTGTTTGCCCTGCTGGTGCTGCTCAGCGTTGCCTTGTGGCTGGCGTGCTGGACGCTGCTTCCGGAAACGCTGCCGCGCCACCGCCGGCAGTCGCTGCGCCTCGGCTATCTGGCGAAAGCCTACCGCAAGGTATTGACGTCACAAGATTTTTTGCTGATCTGCAGCGCTCTGGCGCTCAATTTTGTCGCCTTCTTCATTTATGTGCTGTCGGCGCCGGTCTTCCTGGTGCGCCATCTGGGAGTTTCGTCCACCGGTTTTCTCTGGCTCTACGGGCCGTCGATGAGTGGCCTGCTGATCGGCGCTGCGCTGTCGGGCCTCGTTGCCAGCCGGCTGTCGCCGTTTCGGACGATTGTCGCTGGCTATCTGGTGATGGGCGTTGCGGCAGCGTTCAACATCGCCTTGAATCTGTTCGGGCAGCCGACGCTGCTGTTGAGCGTGCTGCCGCTCTTCGGCTTCACGCTCGGTATGTCACTGGCGATGCCCTGTTTGACGCTGGCGGCGCTCGATCTCTTTCCCGAACAGCGCGGCCTGGCTGCCTCGTGCCAGACCTTTGTGCAGGCCACGGGCAACACGCTGGCGGCGGCGCTGATCGCGCCGCTGCTGTGGGGATCGACCTTGAGCCTGGCCGGCGGCATGGCCGGCCTGCTGCTGCTCGGCGCCGTCGCCGCGGCGCTCTACTACCGCCGGCTCAGCACCGGCGCGTCATCGGGTTTGCTGGCAATAAGTTTCTTTGGCAAACGGGATCAGGCATAGCGAGATCAGCAGACAAACGGCCATCAGGCTGAAGGCGCTTTGATAGGCGGTGGCGTCGTAAATGCGCGCACCGTTGGCGCTGGCTCCCAGCCAGTTACGGTCGAGCATCCAGCCGACGGCCGGTTGTAGCAGCATGCCGCCAAGCAATGGCCCCATGTTGCAGATTCCCGAGGCGGTGCCCATCAGGCGCAGCGGCACCGATTCCTTGGCAAAGGCGAAGCCGATGATCAGGTTGCCCGAGACCAGACCGGTAAACAACAAGGTGACGATCAACAGCCAGACCGGAATCGGCGCGAAGATGACCACCGTCCAGCCGGCGAGTGCCGCCGCGGTGGTCCAGACATAGAGCGGCCGGCGGCGGCCCATGCGTTGCGAGAGCGTGCCGAGGAGCGGTCCGCCGACTGCCCAGGCGATCAGCAGCAGCGAGGTGATTGCTGCCGCGGTCCTGGTTTCCAGGCCATGCACCTGGCGCAGATACGGCACGCCCCACAGCCCGGCAAAGGTGAGCACCGAGCCGGCCAGGCCGATCGGCGTCAGCAGCAGAATCCAGGTGTTGCGGTAAGAGAAGACCTCGAGCATGCCGTGCAGGATCGACGCATGCGGCTCGCTGGTGACGTGCGCATGGCTGTCGTAGCCCCAGTCGGCGGGGTCGTCGCGGACGCGCAGCCAGATGGCGATGGCCAGCACGCCGGTGACTACCGCCGAGACGCCCATCACCGGGCGCCAGCCCCAGGCTTCGAGCAGCATCCGCAGCGGCACGCCGGCAATCACTCCACCGACGACGCCGAAGACCAGCGCCAGGCCGCTGGCCAGGGCGAAGTGCTGCGGTGCGAACCAGTGGCTGGCGAGCTTGAGCATCGAGACGAAGGCGACGGCTACCGACGCGCCGACCAGCAAGCGCCCACCGCTGGCCCACCAGAGGTCGGGTGCGTAGGCAAAAACGGCGCTGCCGATGGCCGCGACCGCGGCACCGGCGGTCAGCAGACGGCGCGGTCCCCAGCGGTCGGCGATGACCCCGGTCGGGATCTGCATCGCCACATACGAGTAGAAATAGAACGCCGACAGATTGCCGAGCTCGGTGGCGCCAATCGCGAAATCGGTCATCAGCCGGTCGGTCATCACCGCTGGCGCGACGCGCTGGTAGAAGGCGATCAGGTAGAGCAAAGCCCCCAGCCCCCAGACGCTCCACGCCAGGACCGCCGGTGGATAGCCGCGCTGACCCGGGTTCAAGGTGTTCAAGAGCGTGCTCCGGCGCAGCCGTCAGCGCGGCCGCGAGCGGCGTCGGCGAGGGCTTGCCGGTGATCGTGCCGCCGCCAGCGCTGTCGCTGGGCGGTCGGCAGCGGCGCTACGCGCCGCTTGACTCTCGGGGGGCTGGTCGCTTGCACGGGACTCCTTGTTCGGCCTTGGTTTATACTCGCGGCTTGCTGGAACGATTCTAGTCGCAGTCAGTGGAGCACGGTAGACATGTCCAGGAAGCTTTTCGCCGGCATTTTCGTTTCCGGGCTGATCGCCTTCGTGCTGTCGGCGTGCGACGCCGACACGCTGAGCAAGCTCAAGCCGGGCAGCAGCAGCGCCGACGAAGTCCGCCGGCTGATGGGTCAGCCGACGCTGGAGTGGGTGGAAGCCGACGGGACGCGCGTCTGGGAGTATCCTCGAATGCCCGAGGGAATCGTCAACTATATGCTGGTGATCGGTCCTGACAACGTGCTGCGCGAGGTGCGGCAGGTGCTGACCGACGAAAACTTCGCCAGGGTCAGGCCGGGAATGAGCACTGACGAAGTGCGTTACCTGCTCGGGCGACCGGCGCACGAGCGCTATTTTTCGCTGGCGCAGGAAACGATCTGGGACTGGAAGACCAAGGTCGAGCCAGGGATGACGTGGTATTTCAACGTGCACTTCAACAACGACGGAGTGGTCAGCAAGACCAGCACCAACTTCGTGCCGAAGGGCTGAGCGCAGCGGTTCCAGCGAAGGTGCTCGGTGGCGGCTGTTTGCCGCCCGGGATCGACACCGCTCACGCCCGCCACGGGACTTGCCATGCATGGCCTGCACCTCATCGCCGAACTCTACGATTGCCGCTGCGACCCGCCGCTGCTCGGCGATGCGCGAGCGCTGCAGGAACTTTGCCTGGCGGTCTGCTCGACGCCCGGACTGACGCCGGTCGGGCTGCTCTTCCACCAGTTCGGTAGTGCTCTGCAAGCAGCCGGCGCGACCGGCGTGGTGGTGCTGGCCGAGTCGCATCTGGCGGTACACACCTGGCCGGAGGAGAAGGCGGTGACGCTCGACCTCTATGTCTGCAACTTCAGCCAGGACAACAGCAGCGCCGCCCGCGTCGCCTGCCAGCGACTGATCGCTGCCTTCGCGCCGTCGCGCCTGCTGCAGCGCGAGCTTGAACGCGGCGTGCCGGCGCTTGCCGCGGCGGCACTGAGCGGCGGCGGAAGTGATTAGCGCGGATTTCCCGGGGTATACTCGGCGGATTCGATAAGAAAAGACGCTGGGAGGCTTCGTGGAATCGTTGCGCATCACGCTCGAACAATCCGAGATTCCGACGCACTGGTACAACGTCGTTGCCGACCTGCCGACGCCGCCCGTGCCACCGCTAGGCGCCGACGGCAAGCCGGTCTCGGCCGCGCAGCTGGCGGCGATTTTCCCGGCGGCGATTATCGACCAGGAGATGTCGGCCGAGCGCTGGATCGCGATCCCTGAACAGGTACGCGAAATCTATCGACTGTGGCGGCCGTCGCCGCTGATTCGCGCGCGGCGCCTGGAAGAAATGCTCGGCACGCCGGCGCGAATCTATTACAAGTACGAGGGCGTTTCGCCGGCCGGTTCGCACAAGCCGAACACCGCCGTCGCGCAGGCCTTCTACAACCAGCAGGCAGGGATCAAGCGCATCACCACCGAGACGGGCGCCGGCCAGTGGGGTTGTTCGATGGCCTTTGCCGGCCAGATGTTCGGCCTTGAGGTGCGCGTGTACATGGTCAAGGTCAGTTTTCAGCAGAAGCCTTTCCGCCGCTCGATGATGCAGACCTGGGGCGCCGAAGTATTTGCCAGCCCGTCGGCGATGACGCAGACCGGCCGTGACCTGTTGGCCAGTGACCCCGACAACCAGGGCTCGCTGGGAATCGCCATCTCCGAGGCGGTCGAGGAAGCGGCGGCGCGCGCCGATACCAGTTACGCGCTGGGTTCGGTGCTCAATCACGTCGCCCTGCATCAGACGATCATCGGTCAGGAAGCGAAGAAGCAGTTCGAGAAGGTCGGCGACTGGCCGGACGTGATTTTTGCACCCTGCGGTGGCGGTTCGTCATTCGCTGGCATCGCCTTTCCGTTCGTCGCCGAGAACGCTTCCGGTGGGCGTCATGGGCGACCGACGCGGCTGGTCGCCGTCGAGCCGAGCTCGTGCCCGACGCTGACCCGCGGCGCCTACGCTTACGATTTCGGCGATGCCTCGGGTTTCACGCCGCTGATGAAGATGTATACGCTGGGCCACGATTTCATGCCCCCCGGCATCCATGCGGGTGGCTTGCGTTACCACGGCGATTCTCCGCTGGTCTCGCAGCTCTACCACGAGGGCCTGATCGAGGCGCTGGCTGTCGGCCAATTGGCGACCTTCGAAGCGGGCGTTCTGTTCGCGCGCGCCGAGGGGGTGATCCCGGCACCCGAGTCCAACCACGCCATCCGGGCGGCGATCGACGAGGCCTTGCGCTGCAAGGAGAGCGGCGAAGCGATGACGATTCTGGTCAATCTCACCGGTCACGGGCACTTCGACATGGCCGCCTACGACCGCTATTTCGCTGGCCAGCTTGAAGATTTCGAGTATCCCGCTGAAGCCATTCGAGCTTCGCTCGAACATTTGCCGAAAGTCGGATAATCGCCGCCATGCGTATTAGCGTCTTCCTGCTGCTGCTCGCCAATCTGCTGCTCTTCGCGTGGACGCATGCCTACCTGGGCATGCCGGCCAACGCCGACGCGCGCCGTATCGAACAGCAGTTGTTGCCCGAGAAGGTGACGGTCGTCGCGCGTGGCCAGCCCGCGCGGGCTAACGGCAAGAAGGATGCGGCGGCCAAAACGGAAAAGCTGGAAACGGTTGAGCCGGTGGCCGAGAAGAGCGCCGCCGAGAGTTGCCAGTTGTGGAGCGATCTGGCCAGCGCCGACGCCGACCAGATCGAACGTCTGCTCGCCGAACGCTTTGCGGCGTTCAAGGCCAAGCGCGAAACGACAGGCGAGACCAGCGGCTACTGGGTTTATATTCCGCCGCTGGCCAGCAAGGACGAAGCAAGCCGGAAAACGGCGGAGTTGCAACAGCTGGGGATCCAGGAGTTTTTTGTCGTTCCCACCGGCGCCAACGCCCTGGCCATTTCGCTGGGTCTCTACCGCAACCAGGAAGCCGCCAGGACGCGGCTTGAGAGCCTGCGTGCCAAGGGCGTTCGCTCGGCGAAAATCGGCGAGCGCAAGGGCAAGTCGGCACTCAGCACGCTCGAGATCCGTGGCCCTGAAGCGCAGGCGGTGGCGCTGCGCGAGGCGATTGTCGCGCTGTCGCCGAAGGCCAGCCCGGCGGCGTGCCCGGCCGGGGAGAGAACACCGTGAGTTTCATTGTTGGCCTGACCGGCGGCATCGGTAGCGGCAAGAGCACGGTCGCCGACCTGCTGGCGGAGCGCGGTGCGGCGCTGGTCGATACCGACGCCATCGCGCATCAACTGAGCGGCCCACACGGTGAAGCGATGGCGGCGATCACGGCAAGCTTTGGCGACGCCGTGCGGCGCGCCGACGGCGGCCTCGATCGGGCCGCGATGCGTCGTCTGGTGTTCGCCGATGCGGCCGCGAAAGCGCGGCTCGAAGCGATTCTCCATCCGCTGATTCGGCAGCGCAGTGACGCTTGCTGCGCGGCCGCCGCGGCGGCACCGTACGTCGTGCTGGTGGTCCCCTTGCTGGTCGAGTCGGGCAGCTATCGCCGGCGTGCCGACCGGGTACTGGTCGTCGACTGCGACGAGGCGGTGCAGATTGCGCGGGTCATGGCGCGCAGCGGTCTCAGCGCCGAAGACGTCAGGGCGATCATCGCCACGCAGGCGACGCGCGAGCAGCGGCGGGCGGTAGCCGACGACCTGGTGTGCAATGATGGCGAACTGGCGGCGCTGTTGCCGCAGATCGATGCTCTGCATCGGTGTTATCTCGAGTTGGCCGGCGGCAAACTTAATGCCGGGCGTTGAGGTTTTGCTGCAGATGCTTCAGAATTATCGAAAATTTTAGTATTTTGACGTTGGCGGAAGTGTGATCACCTACGAATATCCTTTCAATGAACGCATACGCACGCTGTTGCGCCTGGAGGATCTCTTCCAGAAGGTGAGCAACTTCATGGAGAGCGACGGCTCGCAGGAGCATCACATTGTGCTGCTGACGCTGTTCGAGATCCTTGATGTCGCCGGCCGTGCCGATCTGAAAATGGATCTGATCCAGGAGCTCGAACGCCAGCGCCAGAGTCTGCTCGCGTATCGCGACAATCCGGAGATCTCGGAAGAAGCACTGTCTGGCGCGCTCTACGAGATCGAGCAGGCGTCGGCGGCGCTGCTCGGCATGGCCGGCAAGATCGGCCAGCATCTTCGCGACAACGACTGGTTGATGAGCATCAAGAGTCGCGCCAGCATCCCGGGCGGTGTCTGCCAGTTCGACCTGCCGTCCTACCACTACTGGCGGCATCAGGGCGCTGCTGCTCGCCGCGAGGCGCTGCTCGCCTGGCTGCAGCCGCTGCAGCCCTTGCGCGACGCGCTGGCGATCGTCCTGCGCTTGTTGCGCGCCAGCGGTCGCTCCGAGCATTATGTGGCCACCAACGGTGCTTTCCAGCTGATGCTCGGTGGCAGCAGTTCGCAGATGGTGCGTATTTCGCTCAAGATGGACGACCCCTACATCCCGGAAATCAGCGCCAACAAGTATGCGCTGAACATTCGCTTCACGCGCCCCGACAGCGATCACCGGCCGCGTCAGTCCGACAGCGACGTCCAGTTCGACCTGTTGCTGTAATTTTGTAAGCCGCAGACCGTCGCGGCCGGCATCGGGCGATGTTCCGAACTCTCAAACAGCCCGGCGCGTGGGTGATCACGCTGGCGGCCGCCGGCATTCTGATGGTGACCATGGGTGCCCGGCAGTCGCTCGGGCTATTCGTCTCGCCGCTCGATTCGAGCACCGGCCTTGGCGTCGTCGCGATCAGCCTGGCGATGGCTGTCGGCCAGTTCGCCTGGGGTGCCATCCAACCGCTGGCCGGTGCCGTCGCCGACCGTTACGGACCGGGGCGGGTGCTGTTTGGCGGGCTGTTGCTGCTGGCGCTCGGCAGCGCCATGACGCCGTTCATGGACAGCACCAGCGGGCTGATCGTTTCGCTCGGACTGTTCTCGGCGATCGGCTCTGGCGCCGGCAGTTTTTCGGTGCTGATCGGTGCTTCGAGCCAGCGCTTGCCGCTGGCTGCGCGGGCTGCCGCTTCCGGGGTGATCAACGCCGGTGGCTCCTTCGGCCAATTCGTCTTTGCGCCCTTGCTGCAGGCGCTGATTCAACTGTTCGGCTGGATGGCTGCGATGTGGTCGTTGGCGGCGATCACGCTGGCCGCGACGCCGCTGGTGCGCGTCCTGGCGAAACCGCTGGCACCGCCACCACCACAGGCAGTCGCTGACGTCGGTCTATGGCACAGCGTGCAGGCGGCGGTCGGCGACCGCAGTTATCAGTTGCTCAACCTCGGTTTCTTCAGTTGTGGCTTCCACATCGCTTTCCTGGTAACGCACTTGCCGGGCGAGGTGGCACTTTGTGGTCTGCCGTCGGCGGTGGCCAGCTGGGCGCTGGCGATCATCGGCCTGGCGAACGTCTTCGGCAGCCTCTATGCGGGTTCGTGCGTCGCCCGCTATCGCAGCAAGTACGTGCTGTTCTGGATGTACGCTTCGCGGGCGCTGATGATCGTCTTTTATCTGCTGGCGCCGAAGACCGATCTGACCTTCTATGTCTTTGCCGCCGGGCTGGGCTTCACGTGGTTGGCAACCGTGCCGCCGACCGCCGCGATCGTCGGCAAGTTGTTCGGCGTTCGCTATCTGGGCACGCTGTTCGGGATGACGCTGCTCGCGCATCAGATCGGCGGTTTTTTTGGCGCCTACCTTGGCGGCCTGGCGCTGACGCGTTTCGGCGACTATGGCTGGATGTGGTACGCCGACATCGCCCTGGCTGCCGCGGCGGCGTTGGTGAACCTGCCAATCAGGGAAGCGGCACTACCGCATGCGGCCGGCTGAGCGCCAACGGGCAGGCGCGGCGGCGCGCCACAAGATCCTCGACGTCGGGTCGGCGCGCTGCATGTCGGCGGCGGCTGATCGTCGTTACGGAGTATCATCGCGGGATGCTGAAGAAGATTGCCGGCGGCTGAAGTGGTCAGCGGCGACAATCAGCGCTGCGCCGGCACAAGCTGCGGGTCCGGCGGCGTATCCGCCAAGCAAACGCAGATGACTCAGAGCGCCAACGTCAGATGATGGCCCCAGACAGTAGCTACATGCCGGTTCTGCGAGACGATATCGTGCTCGGGAAGCCTCTGCCATGGGCGGTTTTTGACCGTCAGCGGAAGCTCGTCCTGGCGCCTGGTTCGGTCGTCACCGGACCGTCGCAGCTCGACGCCTTGCTCCTTCAGGGGCTCTGCCGCGAGCGGCCGCCGACGATGGCGGCGGCCGATTCACGGCGCGAGCGAAGGGAAACCGGAGCGGCTGCCAGCGAGGCCGCTGGCGAGCGCGCTGTGCCGCTCGATGACATCAAGCTGGGCATCGGCGATCCCTTTCAGATCCAGACGCAGGGGGAGCGCGCGGAAGCGCGTTACTACGTCAAGCTGATCGGCTATCTCAAAGGCAAGAGCGTTCTGGTGACGCTTCCGGAAGTCGATGGCCGACTTTGTCTGGTGCGTGAAGGGCAGGCATTTGTCGTTCGCTTTTTTGCCGGCCAGAGTGCCTATGCGTTCACCGCCAGTGTTCTGCGATCATCAAGCATTCCTTTTCCGCACATGCACCTCAGCTATCCAGCGCAGGTGCGCGGTCTGGTGGTACGCACCGGTGAGCGCGTTGCGGTTCGCATCATCTGCGCCATTGTCATGCGCGAAGATACGCGGACGGTCAACGCCGCAGGGGTGCTGACCAATCTCAGCGTCAGCGGTGCCTTGCTGTCGGCCAAGCAGCCGCTGGGCAAGACGGGCGAGTTGCTGTCGATCAAGTTTCGCGTCGACATCCGGGAGATCGCGTTTTTCGCCGCGGTTGACGCGACGATCCGCTCGGTGTCGCGCGATGACTCCGGCGAGTTTCTGCACGGCGTGCAGTTCGCTGGCTTGCCGAACGAAGTGGCGATTGCGATGACCGCTTTCGTCTATCAGAAACTTGCTGAAACTTCGCGCTGAGCCGTCGTCTTCGAAAACTGAACAGGCGCGCAGGGGCGACGGCGTTGGGCTCGGCGATCAGTGATGATCGCCGGTGCACGGGTGGCCAAGCCGCTGTGCCGAATCCTGACGCTTACTCGGTGAGGATCAGGTTGTCGCGATGGATTATTTCGGGCTCGTCGATGTAGCCGAGGATGCTTTCGATGTCCTGGCTGGCGCGACGGGCAATGCGCCGCGAATCGCTGCTGCCGTAGTTGATCAGGCCGCGGGCAATTTCGTGCCCCTCGTCGGCGATGCACGCCACCGCGGCGCCGCGCTCGAACTCGCCGCGGACGGCGACGACGCCGATCGGCAGCAGGCTTCGGCCTTCGCGTAGCGCATTGATCGCGCCGCTGTCGAGAACCAGCCTGCCGTTCAGTTGCAGGTGGTCGGCGAGCCACTGTTTGCGCGCCGTCAAGGCCGGGGTTTCTGAAATCAGCAGGGTGCCGAGTCCTTCGCCGCGTGCCAGGCGGGTGATGACATCCGGCTCGCGGCCGCTGGCGATCACGGTGTGCGCGCCGCTGCGCGCGGCACGCTTGGCGGCGATCACCTTGGTGATCATGCCGCCCTTGCCGAATTGACTGCCGGCGCCGCCGGCCAGCGCCTCCAGTTGCGGCAGTCCGGCGCGCGCTTCGCTGATCAGCGTGGCGTTTGCGTCCTTGCGCGGATCGGCCGTGAACAGTCCCTGTTGATCGGTGAGGATGATCAGGCAATCGGCTTCGACGAGGTTGGCGACCAGCGCCGCGAGCGTGTCGTTGTCGCCAAACTTGATTTCGTCGGTGACCACGGTATCGTTTTCGTTGACGATCGGTACGACGCCCAGGCGGAGCAGCGTGCTCAGCGTCGACCGCGCATTGAGGTAGCGCTTGCGGTCGGCGAGGTCTTCATGGGTCAGCAGGATCTGCGCGGTATGTAGCGAGTAGCGGGCAAAGGCCCTCTCATAAACCTGCACCAGACCCATCTGGCCGACGGCTGCCGCCGCTTGCAGTTCGTGAACGGCGCGCGGGCGCTTGCGCCAGCCGAGGCGCTGCATGCCGCAGGCGATCGCCCCGGATGACACCAGAATGACCTGCTTGCCGGCTTGCCGCAACTCGGCGATCTGCCGGGCCCATTCGTCGATGGCCGCCAGATCGAGGCCTTCGCCGTTGTTGGTGATCAGCGCCGAACCGGCCTTGATCACCAGTCGGCGGGCGCTAGCGATGCGGGCGGTGGTCATCCTCAGTCGCCTTGCGGGTCGTCGGCGAAGAAATGGTCGGCAAAAGCCGTTGCCGATGCGGTGGCGGCCGGCGTGGCCGCAGACGTCGCGGCGGGTAGCGCTTGCAGCGCTTGCTGCAACTTGCGAGTCAGTTCGCGACAGCCGTCGCCGCTGATCGCGCTGATGCGAAAACACGCGCTGGCAGCAGCGCCGGCCCGGCTGGCGTGCAGGAAATCGGCGACGCGCTGCTCACGGTCTTCTTCGGCGATCAGGTCGAGCTTGTTGAGAACCAGCCAGCGTGGCCTGGCAGCCAGTTCGGGATCGTATTTTTCGAGTTCACGGATGATGGTCTCGGCGTCCTGGACCGGGTCGGCGGCCGGGTCGAGTGGCGCCAGGTCGACGATGTGCAGCAGCAAGCGCGTCCGCGCTAGGTGCTTGAGGAAGCGGATTCCGAGGCCGGCACCTTCGGCAGCGCCGTCGATCAGGCCGGGAATGTCGGCGATCACGAAGCTTTGGTCGTGGTCTACGCGTACCACCCCGAGCTGCGGTTGCAGCGTCGTGAAGGGGTAATCGGCAACCTTGGGACGCGCCGCCGATACAGCACGCAGGAAGGTGCTCTTGCCGGCATTGGGCAGTCCCAGCAGGCCGACGTCGGCGAGCAGGCGTAGCTCAAGGCGCAACTCGCGCTGCTCGCCCTGATCGCCGCGCGTGCATTGGCGGGGCGTACGATTGACGCTCGATTTGAAATGGATGTTGCCGAGGCCACCGCGGCCGCCTTTGGCCAGCAGAACTTTCTTGCCATCGACGTCGAGGTCGGCAAGCAGTTCATTGCTGTTGATATCGGCGATCGTCGTGCCGACCGGAACGTGTAGCGTCAGATCCTTGCCTCGTCTGCCGTAACAGTCGCTTGAGCCACCGTTTTGCCCGCGCTGCGCGTTATGCCGACGCGCGTAGCGATATTCGATTAGCGTATTGATATTACGATCGGCGACGACGTGCACGCTGCCGCCGTTGCCACCATCGCCGCCATCGGGGCCACCTTCAGGCTCGTACTTGTCGCGCCGGAACGAGGCGATGCCGTTGCCGCCGTCGCCAGCAGCAACGACAATTTTCGCCTCATCGATAAATTTCATGACTGTCTTCGTCCGTCTTGCCAGATGGCAACGAAAAAAGCCCTATCGCCAGCGATAGGGCTTGCTGCCGGGCTGGCTTGCTGCGCCAGCGGCTGTGCCGACGCCCTCAGGCGGCGGCCGGAATGATGCTGACCGTGCGGCGGCGCAGTGCGCCCTTGATCGCAAACTGGACGTGTCCGTCTACCAGTGCGAACAGCGTGTGGTCCTTGCCGAGGCCCATGTTGTCGCCCGGGTGAAAGGCTGTTCCACGCTGGCGAACGATGATGTTGCCGGCGCGGACGAGTTGGCCGCCGTAGCGTTTGACGCCCAGGCGTTTTGCTTCCGAGTCGCGGCCGTTGCGTACGCTGCCGCCTGCTTTCTTGTGTGCCATGAGTCAGGTTCCTCTCTAATCAGGCTGAAGGTTCAAGCGCAGCGCCGTCCGCAATCGCGTCGATGCGAATTTCGGTGTAGTTCTGGCGATGTCCCTGATGCTTCTGTGAGTGCTTGCGGCGGCGAAACTTGAAGATTCGAACTTTGTCGTGACGACCTTGCGAGAGCACAGTGACCTTGACCGAAGCGCCGACGATGATCGGCGTACCGACTTTTACGGTCTCGCCTTCGCCAAGCATGAGAACCTGGTCAAGGGTGATTTCTGCGCCAACGTCTGCCGGTATCTGTTCTATTTTCAATTTTTCGCCGCTGACAACGCGATACTGCTTGCCACCGGTTTTTATGACCGCGTACATGTTGGACTCCAAAGAACTGAACGAAGTGAAACGAAGAAGCGCGCATTATACGGGCTTTCGCCTGTTCGTCAAAAGGTTTGCGTTCGGCCGCGGCATCGGTCGCTTGACGCAGCACCGGTCGACGCCTAAGATTCCACGGTTTTGTGCCAGGGTGACGTGTCGTGAGAATGGAGCAGTTGTACAGGCTGATTGGATCGGATATGAAAGCCGTCGATGCGGTGATCCGCCAGCGCCTCCATTCCGAGGTGGTTCTGGTCCGTCAGGTCGCCGAGTACATCGTCCAGGGCGGCGGCAAGCGGTTACGTCCGGCTCTGGTCCTGCTGTCGGCTGGCGCCATGGCTTACCGGGGAACGCACCACCACGAACTCGCGGCGGTGATCGAGTTCATCCACACGGCGACCCTGCTGCATGATGATGTGGTCGATGGTTCCGACCTCCGGCGCGGGCACGAAACGGCCAACGCCATGTTCGGCAACGCGGCCAGTGTCCTGGTCGGCGACTTCCTCTATTCGCGCGCCTTCCAGATGATGGTCGACGTCGACGACATGCGCGTCATGCGCGTTTTGTCGGATGCGACGAATGTCATTGCCGAGGGCGAAGTCCTGCAGTTGATGAACTGCCACGACGCCGGCATCGATGAAGAGGGCTATCTGCAGGTCATTCGCTACAAGACCGCAAAACTGTTCGAGGCGGCCGCCCAACTCGGCGCGATCATCGGTGGTGGCAATGCGGCTGTCGAGCGGGCCATGGCCATCTACGGTCTGCATCTGGGGACGGCCTTTCAGTTGATCGACGACGTGCTCGACTACTCCGGCGCGGAGGGTGAGACCGGCAAGCATCTCGGCGACGATCTGGCGGAAGGCAAGCCAACGCTGCCGCTGATATTTGTCCTCCGCAACGGCAATGCGCAACAGGCCGCTTGCGTACGACGGGCCATCGAGCGTGGCGGGCGAGAAGACTTTCCCCTGGTGCTGGCGGCGATCCGCGAAACCGGCGCGCTGGAATACGCCAAACAGAAGGCGCAAGCAGAGGCGCAGCTCGCCGCGACTGCGCTAGATGTCGTCGCTGCTTCTCAATACAAGGATTCCTTGCTAGAATTATGCCTCTTCGCTGTTGCTAGAAATTATTAGCGCAGTTGTTGCATCGGTCGGGGCGTAGCTCAGCCTGGTAGAGTACTGCGTTCGGGACGCAGGAGTCGGAGGTTCGAATCCTCTCGCCCCGACCAACCGTTTTCATCGCGCTTTGTGGCGCGATCGTTTTTTAGTCGTGATCGTGTTTCCACGTCGTGGTCGTGTTTCCCGTCGTGATCGTCATCGCTCATCCTGGCAGCCTCTGCAAGTATCGGCTGCTTTCGGGCGCCTGCTGAAACAGATCGCCGCAGCCGTTTGACTCGTTTTGGCCAATCCAGAGGTGGACCGCTGTTCCCGCGCGCATCTGCTATCCTTGACCGCTCGGCAGGACTTCTCTGGCAATGAGCAAATACCTACTACTGTTCGGACTGGCCTGCGTTTTCTGGTGGCTCTGGCGCAAGTCGCGGGGCTTGTCGCGCGACCATTCTGAAAGCAGCACCGTCGAGCGCGACGCCGAAAGCATGGTGCAGTGTGCTCGCTGTGGCGTCAATCAGCCAATCAGCGAGAGCATTCTGGCCAATGGGAATTACTACTGCTGTGCTGCCCATCTGCGTGCAGCGCGCTCCGACGACGCCTGATGAGCGATGCTGACCGGCGCCGAGCCTGCTGAGGAGCAGTTCTCCGAGACGCACTGGAAGTCGCTGCGCTATTTCAACCTCTATCGCCTGGTTGTCGCCGTCCTGCTGTTCTTTTCGGCGCTGTTGTATCCCTCGGTTTTTCTGATATCCGGCCCGGACCATGGTCTGCGGCATCTGGCGCTGGCCGGCGTTTATCTGATCGGCACCGCCGCCGCAGTGCTCCTGGCGTATCGCCATCGTCAGCATGCGACCATGCAGTTGACCGCCAGCGTCGTCGTCGATGTGCTGGTCATGACCTTGTTGATTCATCTCGGCGGCGGCCTGGGTAGTGGCCTCGGTTCGATGCTGCTGGTGACGCTGGCCGGTGCTGGTCTGGTCGGGCAGGGGCGTCTGGTCTTGTTCTACGCGGCGATGGCGACGCTGGCGGTACTCTTTGAGCACTCGTATCGGGCGCTGGCGACTGACGTCGATGCGGCCAGCTTCTTTCAGGCGGGGGTCTTCAGCGCCGCGTTCTTTGCGGTGGCGATTTCGGCCAGATTGCTGGCGCGCCGGGTGTTGGCCAACGAGGCACTGGCGCGTCAGCGCGGGCTTGATCTGAAGAACCAGACGGTGGTCAGCCAGCGCGTCATCGAGGAGATGGAGGACGGTGTGCTGGTCCTCCGACGCGACGCCAGTGTCCGGCAAAGCAACCCGCGTGCCCGCCAACTGTTGGGACTCGACGGTGACCAGGAGTACCGCTTGGCCGAGTATTCACCGCAACTGGCAGAGAACTTCGTCGATTGGTGTCGGAGTGGCAGCGACGAAGTCGTGCTGGTGCGGGTGCCGGCGAGTGGTTTTCGGCTGCGCGCGCGGTTTGCTGCAACCGCGAGTTCGGAAAGCGACGTGCTGGTTTTTCTCCAGGATATGGGCCACCTGCAGGAGCAGGCGCAGCAGTTGAAACTGGCCGCACTCGGACGACTGACTGCCAGTATTGCGCACGAGATTCGTAATCCGCTTTCGGCGATCAGTCACGCCGGCGAACTGCTGCACGAAGAGCGGCGTGGCGAGACCTACGAGCGTTTGCTGCGCATCTTGTTGGATAACACCAAGCGTCTCGAACGGATCGTCTGCGAAGTGCTCGAACTCGGGCGCCGCGATCGCACCTATCGCGAATTGATCGATCTGCAGGTGAGCTTGCCGCCGTTGATCGACGAGTACCTGGCCACGGAGGGGTTGCCGGCCGACGTGGTTGCCCTCGAGTTATCGGCAGGCGCCACGCTTTGCTTCGATCGTTCCCATTTTCATCAGGTGCTGGGGAATCTTCTGGGTAACGCGCTGCGGCATTCGCAACGCCGCAGCGGCAGCGTTCGGCTGCTGGCCGCTGCGGCCAAAGTGGCCGGAAAAACCGAACTGCAGGTGATCGACGATGGTGAGGGAGTGGACGAGGAGTGCCGCGAGCACATCTTTGAGCCATTCTTCACCACGCATCATCGCGGTACTGGTCTGGGACTGTACATTGCGCGCGAGTTATGCGAGGCGAACGAGGCGCAACTCGAATTGCTGGGCTCTCGGCAGGGCGCCCATTTTCGTCTCTTGGGGAGGGCTTCAGGGTGTCAGTAGTCAAGACGGAGCGTCGCCCACGTGGTGACTTGGCAAGGGTTCTGGTGGTCGATGACGAGGCCGATATTCGTGAATTGCTGGATTTGACACTGGCTCGCATGGGACTGTCCGCGGATTGTGCGGGGAGCGTCGCCGAGGCCCGGCAACTGCTCGAACGGCAGCGCTATCAACTGTGCATCACCGATATGCGCTTGCGCGACGGCGAGGGTCTGGAGATCGTCAGGTTGATTGGCGAGCGCTACGGGCAGACGCCGGTAGCGGTGATCACCGCTTTCGGCAGTGCCCAGAATGCGGTCGCGGCACTGAAAGCGGGGGCCTTCGATTATCTGGCCAAACCCGTCGCACTGGAGCAGTTGCGTAGCCTGATCAAGTCGGCACTGAGCTTGCCGCAGCAGAGTGGTGAAGTGAGCGGCGCGTCGTCGACAGCGACCGGCGGGCCGTTGATTGGCGACTCGGCAGCAATCGAGAACGTTCGTCAATTGATCGACAAGCTGGCCAGGAGCCAGGCGCCGGTCTACATCTCCGGCGAGTCGGGGACGGGAAAGGAACTCGCCGCGCGCCTGATCCACGATCGAAGTGCGCGTCACGCGGCGCCGTTCGTGCCGGTGAATTGTGGGGCGATTCCGGAAAACCTGATGGAAAGCGAGTTCTTCGGTTATCGCAAGGGCGCCTTTACCGGCGCCGATAGTGACCGCGAGGGTTTCTTTCAAGCGGCCAAAGGGGGGACGCTGTTCCTCGACGAGGTGGCCGATTTGCCGCTGGCGATGCAGGTCAAGCTGCTACGTGCGATTCAGGAGAAGAAGGTTCGCAAGGTCGGCAGCGCGGCCGAAGAAGTGGTCGACGTGCGCATCCTGTCGGCGACCCACCGGGCGCTCAAGGGATGTGTCGATGAAGGGCTCTTTCGTCAGGATCTCTACTACCGATTAAACGTCATTGAGCTACGGATGCCGGCGTTGCGCGAACGCCGCGAAGACGTCGCGCCGCTGGTCGAGGCTTTGTTGCAGCGCATCTGCGGCGCGCAAGCACCGCAGATGCAGCCGCCAGCGCTGCAAGCGCTGGCCGCGTACAGCTTTCCCGGCAATGTCCGGGAACTCGAAAATATTCTCGAACGCGCGACGGCGCTGTGCGCCAACGAGGCGATCGTCATCGACGACCTGCAACTGGCGCCGGCCGCGGTGGCTGGTGGCAGCGTCGGCCGGGACGGTGAGGCGCTTGACGAGTACCTTAACCGCCTCGAGAAGCAGGCGATTCTCGATGCCTTGACGAAAACGGCCTTCAACCGTACGGCAGCAGCAAGGCTGCTTGGCGTCAGCTTCCGCTCCTTGCGCTATCGAATTGAGCGGCTGGGTATCGAAGAGTGAGCGGCTGCTCTCGCGACCCGGGCCTGCGGCTGCGCGACGATGGCTGGCTTGATGGCGCCCGCCAGATAGCGTCGCCGAACTGCGATCGGCGTCCCGAAGGCGAAGCGCTGTCGCTGATCGTCGTCCATGCGATCAGCTTGCCGCCAGGACAGTTCGCTGGCGACGCCATCGCGCGGCTATTTACCAATCGGCTGGATGCGGCGGCTCACCCCTACTTTGCGCAGATCAGTACGCTGCAGGTGTCGGCGCATTTCCTGCTTCGACGCGATGGCGAGTTGATCCAGTTTGTCTCCTGTCGGCAGCGCGCCTGGCATGCCGGCGTGTCGTCGTGGAACGGGCGTTTGCGCTGCAACGATTTTTCGCTGGGAATCGAACTCGAGGGTTGCGACGACTTGCCCTTCGCCGACGTCCAATACCGCCGTCTGCTCGACCTGCTCGGTTTGCTGTGTGCGCACTACCCGATTGAAGCGGTGGTCGGGCACAGCGACGTCGCACCCGGTCGCAAGACCGACCCGGGGCCTCATTTCGACTGGCAGCGTCTGGCATCGGTCGGCGACCTGCCCGGTTCTTGCCGCTGAGCAGCGGCGCCGTCAGCCGAGAAAACGGCCGATTCGGTCGACCGCTTCGGCCAGCCGTTCGACGCTGGCTGTATAGGCAAAGCGCAGGTGTTTTTCGGGCGCGTTGCTGCCGAAGTCCAGTCCCGGCGTAATCGCCACGCCGGTCGCTTCGAGCAGCTGGCGCGCGAAGCGATCGCTGTTATCGGTCAGCCGGGCGCAATTGGCATAGAGGTAGAAGGCCCCCCCCGGCTTGCCTGGCAGGACGAAGCCGAGGGCTTCGAGCGCGGGCGCAAGAAAGTCACGACGTCGCCGGAACTCGTTTCTTCGTTCCTCGAGGATGGCGATTGTCGCCGGTTCGAAAGCGGCTAGGGCGGCGTGTTGTGCGGGTGTCGATGGCGCTATGAAGAGATTCTGGGCGAGCTTTTCGATGTCGCGAGCGAAGCGTTCGGGGACGACCAGCCAACCGAGCCGCCAGCCGGTCATGTTGAAATACTTGGAAAAGCTCTGAACGACGAAGATGTCGTCGCCGAATTGCAGGGCCGTTGAGGCCTCGCCTTCGTAGGTCAGCCCATGGTAGATCTCGTCGACGATCAGTTGCCCACCCTGCTGCCGGATGAAGCCGGCGATCGCCGCCAGGCTGGCGTCGTCGATCAGCGTGCCGGTGGGGTTGGCTGGTGACGCCAGGAGGGCGCCCGCGCTGCGCTCGTTCCAGTGTTCCTGGACGTCGGCGAGCGTCGGCTGAAAGTTGTTTTGCGCGTGCACCGGAATGCCGACCGGTCGCCCTTCGAAGCTGCGCACGAAGTGGCGGTTGCAGGGGTAACCCGGGTCGCTGAGCAGCCACTCGCTGCCGGGCTCGGCGAGGCATGCCATGGCCAACAACAGTGCGCCCGAAGCACCAGCGGTGACGACGATGCGCGAGGCGGCGACGCTGAACCCGTAGCGCGTGCTATAGAACGCAGCGATCGCCGCGCGCAGTTCCGGAAGCCCGAGTGCCGACGTGTAGAACACTCGGCCGCCGGCCAGATGCTGCTGTGCGGCGGCGAGCACCGGCTCGGGTGTCGGAAAATCGGGCTCACCGACTTCCATGTGGACGATGTCGCGGCCCTCGGCTGCCAGGGCTCTGGCGCGCGCCATCAATTCCATGACGTGGAAGGGCGCGATGTCGGCGAGGCGGCTGGCGGGAAAGGTCGGCATGGTTGGTCGGTAGCTGTTCGTCGGAGCGAAGCAGTTTACTCGCAAGGCGCGCCCGAGGCGAAAAAAAGGCCGCCCGCAGGCGGCCTTTCGATGATCAGCGCCGGTACTCAGGCGGCCTGGAATTCCTTCGCCAGCTCATTGCGGATGTCTGCGAGCTTGGGAGGCAGTTTGTCGCCCATCTTGGCAAACCACTCCTTGACGCCTTCCAGTTCGCTCTTCCACGCCTGCTGGTCGAGGCTGGTGACGCCAGCGAATTGCTCCTTGGAGAAGTCTGTTCCGGACCAGTCGATATCCTCGTAGTTGGGCATCCAGCCGAGGGCGGTCTTGCGCGCTGAAACCGTGCCTTCGCAGCGGTCGATGATCCATTTGAGGATGCGCGCATTGTCGCCGAAGCCGGGCCAGGCGAAACCGCCCTGTTCGTTGGTCCGGAACCAGTTGACCATGAAGATCGGCACTGCCGTGTCGGCGGCTCCACCCATCTTCAACCAGTGGCTGTAGTAGTCGGCCATGTTGTAACCGCAGAACGGCAGCATGGCAAAGGGGTCGCGACGAACGACACCCTGCTGGCCGAAAGCGGCCGCAGTCGTTTCCGAACCGAGCGTGGCGGCGGCGTAGACGCCGTGATCCCAGTCGACGGTCTGGCAGACCAGCGGCACCGTCGAGGCGCGACGGCCGCCGAACAGGAAGGCCGAGATCGGCACGCCTTCGGTGCTCTCCCACTGGTCGTCGATGCACGGGCACTGCGACGCTGGTGCGGTGAAGCGCGAGTTCGGGTGCGCGGCCTTGGTGCCTTTCTCTTTGGCGATCGCGGGCGTCCAGTCGTTGCCCTGCCAGTCGATGGCGTGCTCGGGCGCCGGGCCCATGCCTTCCCACCACACGTCGCCATCGTCGGTCAGCGCGACGTTGGTGAAGATGGTGTTCTCGGCGAGCGAGGCCATGGCGTTGAAGTTGGTCTGATCATTGGTGCCCGGCGCGACGCCGAAGAAGCCCGCTTCCGGGTTGATCGCGTACAGACGGGTGACGCCATTCTTGTCCTGGCGCGGCTTGATCCAGGCGATGTCGTCGCCGATGGTGGTCACTTTCCAGCCGCCGAGGCCGGCCGGCGGCACCAGCATCGCGAAGTTGGTCTTGCCACACGCCGACGGGAAAGCCGCGGCGACGTAGTGTTTCTTGCCTTCAGGCGATTCGACGCCGAGGATCAACATGTGTTCGGCCATCCAGCCGTCATCGCGCGCCATGTTGGAAGCGATGCGCAGGGCCAGGCACTTCTTGCCGAGCAGCGCGTTGCCGCCGTAGCCTGAACCGTAGGACCAGATTTCGCGGGTTTCGGGATAGTGGACGATGTACTTGGTGGTCGGGTTGCACGGCCAACGTGGGTCCTTCTGGCCGGGCTCTTTCGGAGCGCCGATCGAGTGCACGCACGGAATGAAGGTGCCGTCGGTGCCGAGAACCGGGAACACCGCCTTACCCATGCGGGTCATGATCTTCATGTTGACAACAACGTAGGCGCTGTCCGTGATCTCGACGCCGATCTGGGCGATTGGCGAGCCAACCGGGCCCATCGAGAACGGGATCACGTACATCGTGCGGCCCTTCATGCAGCCCTTGAAGGCGCCGTTCAAGGTCTGGCGCATGGTGGCCGGGTCTTCCCAGTTGTTGGTCGGGCCGGCGTCTTCTTTTTTCTCGGAGCAGATATAGGTGCGGTCTTCGACGCGCGCCACATCGGAAGGGTCCGAAAATGCCAGGAACGAGTTCTTGCGCTTTTTCAGCTTGGTGAAGGTGCCGGCTTCGACCAACTCGGCACAAAGACGGTCGTACTCTTCTTGCGAACCGTCGGCCCAGACCACCTGGGCTGGTTCGGTAAGGGCCGCAATGTCGGCAACCCATTGCTTCAGGCGTTCATGTTTGACGTAGTCCGGGGCATTTATGGAAACAGGCTGGTTCATGGTAATCACTCTCGAAGGAAGGTGGAGGAGCGGAACTTACCGTGGCGTGGCGCGCGCAGAGTCTGAACAACGGAGCCTGGACCCGGAAGGGTCCATCCAGCCCAGTTGGGGGCGACGCGTCGGTCGCGGCTGGCGAAAAAGAAACCCGGTGCAGCAGGAGGGCATTGGCATACTGAGTGGTGGTGCTACAAGGTTGTCGGGGTTTGTGTAATTATGCCACAGGTCAAAGCCGCACTGGCGACCCGTCGATGAGTGGTAGGCAGCCGTGAGGCTTGCGGGGGCGCTTGGGAGTCCGTCGACGATTGACCGTTGGGGAGCCACAAGCAACCGCTTTGGCTTGATATTTTGCCAGGAGAAAAAGTCATGAATAAAGACAAAGACCAGTTGCGTACTGCCGCCCTGGCCTATCATCGCAAACCACGACCGGGCAAGATCGCAATCCAGCCGACCACGTCGCTGACCAACCAGTACGACCTGTCGCTGGCGTATTCGCCAGGAGTGGCAGCGGCTTGCGAAGAGATTGTTGCGTTTCCGGGTGAGGTCAGTACGCTGACTTCGCGCGCCAATCTCGTTGGCGTGATTACCAATGGCACGGCGGTACTGGGTCTCGGCGCAATTGGCCCGCTGGCGGCCAAGCCGGTGATGGAAGGTAAGGCGGTACTGTTCAAGAAGTTCGCCAACATCGACGTTTTCGACCTGGAGATCGAGGAGCGCGACCCTGATCGCCTGGTCGATATCATCGCGTCGCTGGAGCCGACCTTTGGCGGTATCAACCTCGAGGACATCAAGGCGCCGGAGTGCTTCTACGTCGAGAAAAAACTCCGTGAACGGATGAAAATTCCGGTCTTCCACGACGATCAACACGGTACGGCGATCGTCGTTGGCGCGGCGATCCTCAATGGCCTGCACCTGCAGGGCAAGGAACTCGATCAGGTGAAGGTGGTCACCTCGGGCGCTGGTGCTGCGGCGCTGGCGTGTCTGGATCTGCTGGTGATGCTGGGTATTCCAGTCGAGAATATCTGGGTGACCGACATCAAGGGGCTGGTCTACGAGGGTCGCGTCGAGGATATGGACGAGATCAAGGGACGTTACGCCAAGCAGACGGACGCGCGCACGCTTGATGATGTCATCGGCGGTGCCGACGTCTTCCTCGGGCTGTCGGCCGGCGGCGTTCTCAAGCGTGAGATGGTCGCCAAGATGGCCGCGTCGCCATTGGTCATGGCGCTGGCCAACCCCAACCCGGAGATCACACCAGAAGACGTCAAAGCGGTACGTAGCGATGCGATCATCGCTACCGGGCGCTCGGATTACCCCAACCAGGTCAATAACGTGCTGTGTTTTCCGTTCATCTTTCGCGGCGCGCTCGACGTCGGCGCGACGACCATAACCGAAGCGATGAAGCTCGCTGCGGTCAAGGCCATCGCTGAGTTGGCGCGCGTCGAGCAATCGGAAGTGGCGCTCAGGGCGTATGGCGAGAAGGTCGCCAATTTCGGCCCCGAATACCTGATTCCAAATCCTTTCGACCCGCGCCTGATCGGCAAGATCGCGCCGGCGGTCGCCGAGGCCGCCATGCAATCGGGCGTCGCGACCAGGCCGATCAAGAACATGGAAGCCTACGAAGACAGCCTTGACGAGTTCGTTTATCACTTTGGCTTGATCATGAAGCCGGTGTTCTCGCAGGCCAAGCAGGCGCCCCGCCGGATCGTCTTTGCCGAAGGCGGCGACGAACGCGTGCTACGCGCGGTCCAGGTGATCGTCGATGAAGGTATTGCCAAGCCCATTCTGATTGGCAACCCGATTGACATTACGCACAAGCTCGAGGCGGCGAACCTGCGCGTCCGTCCAGGTGTTGATTTCGACATCGTTTGTGCCGGCCACAACGACTTCTACGACAACCATTTCGAGATCTACTGGCGAGAGTATCGGACGATGATGGAGCGCAAGGGCGTTTCGGCCGATTTTGCCAAGCGCGAGGTGCGCCATCACCCGTCCTTGTTTGGCGCGCTGATGGTGCGTATGGGCGACGCCGACGGCCTGATCTGTGGCACCTTTGGTCGCCATCATGTGCATCGCGACTATGTCGAGAACGTCATCGGCCTGGCGCCGGGCGTCCAGAGCCTCTATGCGATGAGTGTGCTGCTGCTGCCGGATCGTACCCTGTTCATCGCCGATACCTACATCAACTACGAGCCGACGGCTGAGCAGTTGGTTGATATGACCTTGCTGGCGGCCGACGCCGTACGCCGCTTCGGCGTGACGCCGCGCGTCGCACTGCTGTCGCATTCATCGTTTGGTACCGAGAATACGCCGACGGCGCTGAAAATGCGCGAAGCATTGCGCGTGCTGAAGGAGCGCGCGCCGCGCCTCGAGGTCGAGGGCGAGATGCACGGTGACGCGGCGATTGACGATCAGATTCGACAGCGCGTCTTTCCAGGCGATACGCGTCTGAAGGGTCAGGCCAACCTGCTGATCATGCCCACCCTCGATGCCGCCAACATCTCGTTCAACCTGCTCAAGATCGCTTCGGGTGACAGCCTGACCATCGGACCGATCCTGCTTGGCGCAGCGCAGCCGGTACATATTCTGACGGCGACGGCGACCGTTCGTCGCTTGGTCAACATGACCGCCCTGGCGGTCGTCGATAAATTGATGAACGAGCGCTGAACAAGTCGCTTCGCCTCGCCGCCAGCCGACCCGCTGGCGCGCTCGGCTGCGTGCCTGCTTCGCATCGCTTGGCTGGTGAATCTCGGGGACAGGGAACGTTGACAGCCGATGGCAAACGGTAGAATTGCTCTGATTCTGGGTGGTGGGGGCGCGCGCGCCGCGTATCAGGTTGGCGTTCTGCGCGCCATCCGCGACTTGCTTGATGACGGTCGGCAGAACCCGTTTCAGATCTTGTGCGGCACTTCGGCCGGTGCCGTCAATGCCGCGACTCTGGCGTGTTATGCACACAATTTTAGCGACGCGGTCGACGCCATGGACGACGTCTGGGCCAATATGCACGCCGGCCAGATTTATCGTGCCGACCCACTCGGAATCAGCCTGGCGGTGCTCCGTTGGCTGAGCGCGTTCTTGTTCGGTTGGGCGCTCAAGCGCAGTCCGCGCTCGCTTCTCGACAACCAGCCGCTGCGCCATCTACTTGAGAAGAAACTGCATTTCCGCAACATTGAGCGCTCGCTCGCCAATGGTACGCTATATGCTATAAGCATTACGGCATCGGGGTACGCGACGGGCGACGGCGTCAGCTTCTTCGAGGCCTGTCCCGAGGTGACGAGCTGGCGGCGCACGCAACGCGTTGGTTGCCGAACGCAATTGTCGGTCGAACATTTGATGGCTTCGAGCGCGATCCCCTTCATCTTTCCCGCCGTGCATCTCAATCGCGAGTATTTTGGCGACGGGTCGATGCGGCAACTGTCGCCAATCTCGCCGGCAATCCATCTCGGGGCTGACAAGATCCTGGTGATCGGTGTCGGCAAGAAGAGTGAAGTGAGTCAGCGGCAAAGCTCCCGCAGCTACCCGACCCTGGCCCAGATAGCCGGGCATGCGCTATCGTCGATCTTTCTCGACAGTCTGGCCGTTGACATCGAGCGAATGGAGCGTATCAATCGAACCTTGGCGAGCCTTCCCGGCGCGCTACGCGAAGGCGGCGAAGTGGGCCTGCGGCCGATCGAATCACTGATCATCGCGCCATCCGAGAGTCTCGATCAGCTGGCCGCGCGCCATGCCAGGGCGCTACCGTGGGCGGTCCGACTGCTGCTGCGCGGACTCGGGGCAATGAACCGGCGCGGTGGCGCGCTGACCAGCTATCTGCTCTTTGAACAATCCTATACCAGCGCGTTGATCGACCTCGGTCACCGCGATGCAATGGCTCGCCAGGATGACGTCAAAGCCTTCCTGGCGACCGAACGTATTTGATGTGCTACATTATGTAGTCTACCTATCCCCTTATTTTCCCGAAGTTATGGTTCTCCCGGAAGAAAGGTTGCGATAGAATTGTGAGAAATCGTAGTGGTCGATCGTGCGGGAGGTTCATGATGCGGATGATGCTTAGGGCAGTGTTGTTGGTGGGTACCCTGTTGGGTACCAGTTTGATGGCGATGGACGCGGCGCACGCGGTGGACAAGGCCAAGAGCAAGGAGGAAGCGCAGAAAAGCAAGGCGCGAGCAACGCCGAAGGCGCAGCCGGTAGCCAAGAAGAGCGCAACGGTGGCGGCAAAGCCGAAGGCGCAGCCGAAAGCGCAGCCGAAAGCGGCGAAGGCCAAGTCAACTCGCGTCGCCAGGAGCAGCAAGTCTGCGCCGGTGGCGACGACCGGCAAGAACAGCGCCAGCGTTCACAAGAGGAATGTGAACCGGGCCTTCGCCCATGACGTGGACCTGTGGCAGGAACCGGGTCGCCTGGCCGTGCAATCGGGTTCGGCACTGGTGATCGCCGAGGACGGTTCGGAGACCCTGTACGAGAAGAATGCCACGACCGTCGTGCCCATCGCGTCGATTACCAAGGTCATGACGGCGATGGTCGTGCTCGACAGCATGCCGAACTTGCAGGAAGCAATTACCATCACCGACGACGACGTCGATTATTTGAAGGGCAGTCGTTCGCGCCTGCAGGTGGGCAGCGTGCTGACCCGCGAAATGGCCTTGTTGCTGGCGTTGATGTCGTCGGAGAACCGTGCGGCGCACGCTCTCGGACGTAACTACCCGGGCGGCTTGCCGGCGTTCATCGTCGCCATGAACCGCAAAGCGGTATCGCTGGGAATGGCCCGGACGCATTTCGAGGATCCCACCGGGTTGACCAGCAACAACGTGTCGACGGCGCGCGATCTGGCGCGAATGGTTGCTGCTGCCCACCGCTATCCCCTGATTCGCGAGTTCTCAACGACCTCCGGAGCGACTGCCGAAGTGAAAGGGCGCGAGATCGAGTACCGCAATACCAATCAGCTGGTCAAGAGCCCAACCTGGGAGATCGGTCTGTCGAAGACCGGCTACATTCAGGAAGCTGGCAAGTGTCTGGTGATGCAGGCGCGCGTCGCAGACCGACCGGTGGTGATTGTGCTGCTCGATTCGGCTGGCAAGCAAACTCGTATCGGCGATGCGAATCGCATCAAGCGCTGGATGGAGAGCGCGGCAGCGTCTGGCAAGCATCCGACGCCTGCTTGAGTCGCGCCGATGAGTCACTGGCCACGGCACGCCGTGGCTTTTTTTTGTGGCGACGGCAAGCCGTTGGGCGTTCGCGTCTGCGGACACGTGCGCGAGCTGCCGAGGCAGCGGAATTCGTCGGACGCTGGCTTCGCCAGGAGTCACCTCGCCTCTGGCTGAAGTTGCTGGCGCACCCGTCGGCGATCTCGCTGGCTGCTTCGCCTGCTGGGCTGTTGGGGCGCCGCGTTGATGAACTGCGGCCAGCGAAGAGAGCAAGGGTTTCGGTCGCGTTGTCTGGTAGGATGCGCGCGTGATAAGAATGCTTCTCGCCATTAAATTCGGGGCTTCGCTTGGTCGGGCCCTCGCGCTCGGCCTGCTGACGGCGGCCCTGCTGATGGCCAACGCCCATGCCCAGACGGCCGAGTCGTCAATGGTGGTCATCACGCATCCGGCGACCCGGGAAGAGGCGATTCCCCGCGCGTCCTTGCGTGCGATCTTTGGCATGCTCCTCCAGAAATGGCCCGCAGCCACCCCAGTCAAGGTTTTTGTCTTGCGCGACGATGCGCCCGAGCACGCAACCTTCAGCAAGAGCGTGCTACAGGTGTTTCCGCATCAATTGCGGATGGCTTGGGACCGGCAGGTCTTTTCGGGGCAGGGACAGTACCCCGAGCAGGTCGCCTCGACGCAGGAGATGTTGGCTCGCGTGGCAGCGACGCCAGGCGCCATCGGTTACGCCAAGGCGAGCGAGGTTAATGAGAATGTGCGTGTACTCAAGATTCGCTAAGGCGGCATTCGCCGTTGCCCTGATTGGCGTGCTGGCGCTGCTGGGACGGCCAGCGCGCGCCATCGATTTGTTGGACGGCGACCTGCAGGTGCACGGATTTGCTTCGCTGACGCTGGTGAACACCTCTGACAATAACTTTTTCGGTCATAGCGACGATCGCATCAGTAAGGATTTCAGCGAGATCGGTGTCAATGCGTCATGGCGCTTGACACCGGATGTGCAGCTATCGGCCCAACTACTTTCACATACCGCCGGTGGCACCGATGACGGTGGCGTGCGCCTTGATTACGGGCTGGTCGACTGGACTGCGGTGTCCAGCGAAGAGGGGCGGGGTGGCATTCGCCTCGGACGAGTGAAGACCGCCTACGGTTTGTACAACAAGACGCGCGACGTTCCTTTTACCCGACCGAGCATCATCCTGCCGCAATCGATCTATTTCGACCGGACGCGCAACCTGACGGTGTCGGCCGACGGTGCGGAGATCTACCTTGAAAGCTACGACGAAGCCGGCACCCTGTCCGCCAGCCTGGCGCTCGGGCAGCCGCAGACGAACACCGAAGCGGCCACGGTGGCGCTGGTTGGTCTCAATCCGCCCGGTCATCTGGATGCCAAGCTGGCGCCCGATTTTCAAGCCATCTACGAGGGAGCTGGCGGCAAGTATCGGCTGGCTTTCACCGCCCTGCATCTCGATCTGCGCTACAAGCCGGGCTATGCCGACCGCTTGGCAGCGGGGCGCTTCAAGCTGACGCCACTAATCTTTTCTGCCCAGTACAACGCCGAGAACTGGAGTCTGACCAGCGAATATGCCAGTCGTCGAACGTCGGTCAAGGATTTCGGGCGCTTCTTCTACAACGGCGACGCGACCGGCGAGAGCTATTACCTGCAGGGCACTTACCGCCTGGCGCCAAAGTGGGAAGCGCTGGTGCGTTACGACGCGTATTACGCCGACAAAGGCGATCGCGATGGCAGCGACTTTTCCGCGGCGACGCGTCTGCCGGGTTTTACGCGCTTTGCCAAGGACTGGACGGTCGGCGTACGCTTCGACGTCACTCCTCAGTTCATGCTGCGCGCCGAAGCGCACCGCGTCAATGGCACCGGCTTTCTGGCCGTGCAGGACAACCCCGCGGCAAGCGATCTGCGGCAGTACTGGGATAACTTCATGTTGCTCGGCTCGTTCCGTTTCTAGTATTTCCCGATGCTCGATAGTTCATCTCCAGCAGCAGCGCGCGGCGGCTTCCGATTTCTCAGTCTCAAGTGGAAGATATTGCTGACCCTCGGTGGCGTGATGCTGTCGGTGAACGGTGCGCTGTCTTTGCTGCATTATCACGATCTGCGGAGCCGCTTCGAAGTGCAACGGACGGCGACCAGAGAGCGCCTGGTCGCGCAGGCGTTTGCCCTGCGCACCGATTCCGGTTTGCGCTTGCAGGCCTTGGCCGGCATGCTCGCCGCCCTCGACTCGGTTGGCGTCAGCCTGTTCCAGACACCGGCCGGCAACGCCCTGCTGCGGCAGCACTTTGACAGCTACTGGTCGGTTCTGCAGCTTGATTTGGGTCTTGACTCACTGCAGGTGTACGCCAGGAGCGGCCAAGCCCTGGCGACCTGGCGGACCGATACGCTCAGCGCATTGAATCACGATGCGCAGGTGCGTACCGTTATTGCTGACGAGCGGGCGATGCAGTGGACGCGCTGCCAGGATCGCTGTACGCAGTTTGCGGCAGCGCCGATCCTGTCGGCTGGTCAGGTGGCCGGGGCGGTTGTCCTCGGCAGCTCGCTGGCCGACGTGGTCGTCTCGTTCTTCCGCTTGTCGGGCGCTGATCTCGGCGTGCTGGTCCCGGCGGTCTCTCCAGAAGGCAAGAATATCCTGCCCCATCTGGGCTTGCGCGCTATCGGGCTGAGCAGCGCCGAACGAAACCTGCCCTTGCTCGAGCAGTTGAGCGAGGTGCCGCCGATGCCCGGTGGACGCGCCTGGCGTTTGCTGTCGTACGGCGGCAGGCAGTTCGAGTTGTCATTCATGGCTCTCGATGCGCTTGACGGTGCGTCGTCGCCAGCGCTGCTGGTCGTTATCGACGATCTGACGCAAGCGCTGGCGGACATCGAAAATTCGGTCTTGAATCGCTTGTGGGGAGAGTTGCTGGCCTCGCTGTTTTCCTTGCTGTTGCTGGCACTGCTGGTGCACGCGCCGCTGCAGCGGATGACCCAGGCCGTGCGCGCCATTCCGCTGCTCGGGCGCAGCGCGTTTGCCGAGGCGCGGGCGCGCATTTCACCGCGGTCCCGGCGGCTGGTTGATGACGAAATCGACAGCCTCGACGAGGCGGCGATCGATCTGTCGTATCGGCTCGAGACCCTGGAGCGAGACGAAGCCGCGCATGCTGAGCAGATGCAGGGCATGCTGCAGCGGATTTCAGTCGAACGCGACTTCAGCAAGAGTCTGCTCGATACCGCGCAGGTGATCATTCTGACGCAGTCCGTCGACGGGCGGATCCTGAGCTTGAATCGTTATGGGCGCCTGTTGTCGGGCTGGGCCGAAGAAGATCTATCGGGCAAGCGCTTTTGCGAGCTGCTGTGCTCGGACGGGTCGTCTGAGCTGGCGATTCAGCAGGCGGTGCGCGACATTGCCGCGGGCGATCGTCAGCACGTTCACCTGGAGTCGATTCTCAAGAGCGCCAATGGTCAGTCCTACGAGATTACCTGGAACCACTCGCGTCTTTCCGAGCGCACTGATGATGCGGTGATGATCCTCTCGGTCGGCATCGACCACACCGAGCGCAAGCGTGCTGAATCGCACGTCAGTTATCTGGCCGAGTACGATCCCTTGACCGGTTTGGTCAATCGGCAGCACTTTCAGAACGGACTCGATCAGGCTCTGGCCAGCGCCCGGCGTTTGGCGCACGACGGAGCGCTGCTCTACCTCGACCTCGATGGCTTCAAGTACGTCAACGATCTGAGCGGACACCAGGCGGGTGATGCACTCTTGCGGGTCGTCGCCGACGAGGTGCGTAGCGTCGCGCGGGCCAGCGATCTGCTTGGCCGCCTGGGTGGTGACGAGCTCGGTATCCTGCTGCACGAATGTGACCGCGAGGGTGCGATCCAGGTCGCCGAGAAGATCAACGCACGACTCGCAGAAATTAAGTTCCCCGGCCTGGCAGCAAACCATCGTGTTTCCGCCAGCATCGGCATCGTCGTCTTTTCGGAGGCGCTGATGGACGTCAAGCAGTTGCTCGCCAACGCCGATATCGCGATGTATCAGGCCAAGTCGAAAGGGGGCGCGGGCTGGCATCTCTACGCCGAGGGCGAGGGCGTACAGGAGAAGATGCAGAACCGCCTGTACTGGGAGGAGATGATCAACCGCTCGCTGACCGACCAGCGATTTGTCGTTCATTACCAGCCGATACTCGATATCCGGGCGAAGCAGGTCAGTCACTACGAGGCGCTGGTACGCATGCGCGCCGCGGATGGCTCACTGATTCCGCCTGGCATGTTCATGGAGGTGGCCGAGAACGGCGGCCTGATACGCGACATCGATCGCTACGTGATTCATCACGTGTTTGGCAAGATGCTGGAACTTTTTGCCGCCGGCAAGCACTACAGCTTCTCGATCAATCTCTCCGGCGTCAGCATCAACGATTCGCGGCTGCTGGCGTTCATCCGTGATGAGCTGTCGCGCAGCCCGCTCCTGCCAAGCCACGTCGTTTTTGAAATCACGGAGACCGCAGCGGTATCGGATTTTTCCGCCGCCCGCACGTTCATGAATGCTGTGCGGGAACTGGGTTGTGCGTTTTCACTGGACGACTTCGGCGTCGGCTTTTCCTCGTTCAATTATGTCAAGCAGTTGCCCGTTGATTACGTCAAGATCGACGGCTCGTTTGTGCGTACGCTGGTTGACAGTCCGGACGATCAGGTCTTTGTGCGGGCCCTGGCCGAGGTGGCGCGTGGCTTCGGCAAGAAGACTGTGGCCGAGTTCGTCGAAGACGAGCGCGCGCTGAACATGCTGCGGGCCTTCGGTGTGGACTACGCGCAAGGCTACTATATCGGCAAACCGGCGCCCGACGTCGCCTGACCGCTTTGCCGCTCGCTTTCGGCAACGGTCATCAGCGCTGCGCAGTGCGCAGTGCGCAGTGCTCAGGGCTCCGGGAGGCCGGCAGCGTGGGTGATATAATCGGCCGCTGACTTGCCACCCCCATTGCCCACCCTCTGTCACGCATGGCGCTGTTTACCCTTGGCATCAACCACCACACAGCGCCACTCTCGGTTCGCGAGCAGATCGCGTTTCAGCCCGGCACGGTGCCGCAGGCGCTTGCCGACCTGACACGGGGCAAAGCGGTCCAAGAGGCGGCGATTCTGTCGACCTGCAACCGCACCGAAATCTATTTTTGCAGCGACGTGTCGGAGCTGGCCAGCCAGTGGCTGGCCGACTATCATCGCCTGCCGCAGCACGAGGTCGCACCCTACCTCTACACCTATCCCGAACGCGACGCCGTCCGGCATGCCTTTCGTGTCGCCAGTGGGCTCGACTCGATGGTCCTCGGCGAGCCCCAGATTCTGGGCCAGATGAAGGACGCACTGCGCCTTGCCGAGGAGGCGGGGACGCTCGGAACGACCTTGCACAAGCTTTTCCAGCACTCCTTTGCGGTCGCCAAGGAAGTTCGTTCGACGACGGCGATTGGCGCCAATATCGTTTCGATGGCCGCCGCCGCCGTGCGCCTGGCCGAACGCATCTTCGAGCGTATCGCCGACCAGAAGATCCTGTTCATTGGCGCCGGCGAAATGATCGAGCTCTGCGCCACCCATTTCTGTGCGCAGCATCCCAGGCTGACGGTGATCGCCAACCGCACGGTCGAGCGCGGTCTGCTGTTGGCCGAGCGCATCGGCGGCCAGGCGATCAGGCTCGAGGAAGTCGGCGACCGACTGGCACAGTTCGATATCGTCGTTTCGTGCACCGCCAGCCCGCTGCCGATCATCGGCCTGGGGATGGTCGAGCGGGCGATCAAGGCTCGCCGTCACCGGCCGATGTTCATGGTCGACCTGGCGGTGCCGCGTGACATCGAGTTCGAGGTTGGCGAAATGGACGATGTTTTTCTGTATACCGTCGACGATCTGGCGCAAGTGGTCGAGTCGGGGTTCGAGTCGCGCCAGGCGGCGGTGTTTGACGCCGAGGCGATTGTCAGTGAGCGCGTCGATGGCTTTCTGCGCTGGTTGGCGACGCGTGGTACAGTGCCGATCATTCGTTCGCTGCGCGATGCCGCAGAGCGAGCACGTCGGCACGAGATGGAACATGCGCTGAAGTTACTGGCCAAAGGGGACGACCCGGCGCGAGTGCTCGAGAACTTCTCGCATCGTTTGACCAACAAGTTCCTGCACGCGCCGACGCAGGCCCTGGCGCAGGCCGGCGGTGGCCGGGATGACTTGCCCGAGCTGGTCGGGCGCCTCTTTCATCTGCATCCCGATTCTCGCGTTGGCGAGTAATGGAATCCGGCTGCAGACGCCAACTCCTCGATCTATTGACCTCCCGCGTTCGCGCGCTTGAACCGGCTTCCTGATGAACCAGAGTATTCGCGACAAACTTGAGCATTTGATCGGTCGCCTCGACGAAGTCGGCCGCATGCTGGCCAGCAGCGACGCGACGCGCGACATGGACGAGTATCGGAAACTGTCGCGTGAGTACGCCGAGCTCGGCCCGGTCGTCGCGCTCTACCAGACCTGGCTGCAGTCCACGGCTGAGCTTGAGTCTGCGCTCGAGCTGCTGGCTGATCCCGAGATGCACGAGCTGGCCGAAGCAGAAGTGGCCATCGGCCGCGAGCGCTTGCCGCAGATCGAGGCGGATCTGCAGAAGCTGCTGCTGCCGAAAGACGCCAACGACGATCGCAACGTCTTCCTAGAAATCCGCGCCGGCACCGGTGGCGACGAGTCGGCGCTGTTTTCAGGCAATCTGTTTCGCATGTACACGCGCTATGCCGAGCGCCAGGGCTGGCAGGTCGACGTGATCTCGGCCAGCGTTTCGGACCTCGGAGGTTACCGCGAGGTCATCGCCAGGATCAGCGGCCAGGGTGTCTACTCGCGGTTGAAGTTCGAGTCCGGAGCGCACCGCGTGCAGCGCGTTCCCGATACCGAAACGCAGGGCCGTATCCATACTTCGGCGTGCACGGTGGCGGTGATGCCCGAGGCCGATGCGCTGGAGGACGTGCAGATCAATCCGGCCGAGATCCGGGTCGACACCTACCGTGCTTCGGGTGCCGGCGGGCAGCACATCAACAAGACCGATTCGGCGGTGCGCATCACGCACCTGCCGACCGGGATCGTTGTCGAATGCCAGGATGACCGCTCGCAGCACAAGAACAAGGCGCAGGCGATGTCGGTCCTGGCGGCGCGCATCCGGGACGGGCAGGAACGTGCGCAGCACGAGACGATCGCCTCCGAGCGCCGCAGTCTGATCGGTAGCGGCGACCGCTCCGAACGAATCCGAACGTACAATTTTCCGCAGGGCCGCGTCACCGAACACCGCATCAACCTGACCTTGTACAAGATCGAGGCGATCATGGACGGTGATCTTGACGAGTTGCTCGCCGCGCTGACCGCCGAATATCAGGCCGATCAACTGGCCTTGCTCGCCGACAGCGAGTAGGGCCGCTGGGCACCGGCAATGCGTCAAGTCGCGAGCCGCTTTTTGCACCGATGCCGACGGGCACGTCGGAATCGCTCGCGGAGCGAGGAACGATGGCCTCCCGAACGCGCCGGCTGACCGCTATCGGCGACGTGTGGCGCGCCGCCGCCGGGCGTATCGATCGCCTTGATGCGCGCCTGCTCGTCGAGCACGTGGCCCGGTGTACGCATGCCGATCTGATTGCCCACGCCGAGCGGCCGCTCTCCGACGAGCAGCTGGCCACCCTCGAGGCGCTGGTAGGGCGCCGTGCCGGCGGTGAGCCGCTGGCCTACCTCCTGGGCTCGGCAGCGTTCTACGGGCGCGAATTCGTGCTCAACCCGGCGGTCCTGATCCCGCGCCCTGAAACGGAGTTGCTGGTCGAGCTGGCGCTGGCGCGCGTACCGTCGCGGCCTGGCGCGCAGATCCTCGATCTCGGTACCGGCTCCGGTGTCCTGGCGGTGACCCTTGGCTGTCTGTGCCCGGCGGCACAGCTTACCGCCGTCGATCTCTCGCCGGCGGCGCTGGCCGTGGCCGGCGAAAATGCAGCACGACACGCCGTGGCGATCAACTTTCTCGCGGGTGACTGGTACGCCCCACTGGGCGAAGCGCGTTTCGACGTGATCGTCGCCAACCCGCCCTATGTGGCCGACGCCGATCCGCACTTGCACGAGAACGGCTTGCCGTTCGAGCCGCAGATGGCGCTGACCGATGGCGTCGTTGGCGGCGACGGCCTGGCGTGTATCCGCGCGATAGTCGGCGGTGCCGCCGCCCATCTCCGCAGCGGCTCCTGGCTGCTGCTCGAGCACGGCTATCAACAGGCGGCGGCCGTGCGCGCCTTGCTGCGTCGGGAAGGATTCGCCGACGTCGCCTCATGGGCCGACCTGGCGAACATCGAACGCGTCAGTGGCGGACAGCGCTGAAGCATGACTGCGCCAGCCCAGTACTGGCAAGGCGTTGCGGTGGGCAGGCAAAAAAGGTTTCGCACAAGGGAGCTAGACAGCCGGGGGGACTTCTGGCAGGATAGGTGGAGGGTCATTGGTCCACGTTTCAGCCGGAGGTATCGTGGTGGTTGCAACGAGCGAAGGGGAGTGGGTGCACTGCGGTCGCGTATTCAGCGCCGCGGAGATCGCCGAGGTGTGCGGGACGGTGGCGTGGCTGCCGGGATTGGCGCGCAAGGAGTTGGCGGCGACGGTCTGCGAGCACCTGGGGTGGACCACTCTGACAGGGACGGCGAAGATCAGCGCCTGCCTGGAGTTTCTGGAGCGTTTGCAGGCGGCCGGGCTGCTGACACTGCCGGCGATAAGGCCGTCGTCAGCACGCCGTTGCGCGCCGCCCGCGGCACCCGTAGATACGGTCACCGGGGAGCTTCCCGTGCACTGCGCCCTGTCGGCACTCGCACCGGTCTGCCTGGAAGTCGTTCGCGACGCGGCGTTGGTGGCGCAGTGGGATGCGCTGGTGGCGCGCTGGCACCCACTGGGTTTCCAGGGGGCCTTCGGCTACCGCCTGCGCTACTTCATCACGGCGGGCGACCGGCGGCTCGGCAGCGTCCTGCTGGCCGGCGCTGCCCGCGCGGTCGCCGTGCGCGACCGCTGGATCGGCTGGACGGCCCAGGCCCGCCGCGAGAACCTGGCGCGGGTGGTGAACAACAGCCGCTTCCTGATCTTTCCCCACGTCCGGGTGCCGCATCTGGCCAGTCATGTGCTCGGACAACTCGCGCGCCGCGCACGCGCGGACTGGCTCGATCACTGGGGCTTCGAGCCCCTGTTGCTGGAGACTTTCGTCGATCCTCGTCACTATACCGGCACCTGTTACCGCGCGGCCGGTTGGCAGTTGCTCGGGGCAACCAGCGGGCGCGGGCTGGCCCGCCCCGGCCAGTCGTATCGCAGCACGCCCCGCCAGGTGTGGCTCAAACCGCTGAGCGCCGATTGTCGCGACCGGCTGTGTGCCGCCCCTGGGAGCTCCCGGCCATGAGCAAACCCTGCCGTCGCCCGACACGCGCTGCCCTCAAGGAGCTGCGCTCAGAGAAGAAACGGCAGGAAAAGGCACTGAACGCGAAACGGCGCGCGAGTGGACAAGTCCTCCACTCCCCCACTTCTCTGCCCAACCGATGCTCAGCCTTCGCGACCGTCGGCGAGGAAAGGGAGGCCCGCGAGGACGCCGTGAGCAAAAAGACGCGTCTCCTGCGCAAAGAGCTACCCGCCTTGCTCGAGCAACTGGAACAAATTCCCGACCCGAGAGACCCCAGGAAGCGCCGCCACAAGCTGACCGCGCTGCTGCTTTACGGTCTGCTGATGTTCGTCTTTCAGTTCTCCTCTCGGCGCGAGACCAACCGCGAAATATCCCGTCCCCAGTTCATGGCCAACCTCCACCTGCTGTTCCCGGAGATCGAGACCCTGCCACACGCCGACACCCTGTTTCGGCTGCTGCGCGACATCGACCTTGACCACCTTGAGCAGGCCCACGTCGATCTGGTGAAGCGGCTGATCCGCGGCAAGAGCTTCCGCCGCTATCTGATCAACCACTGCTACCCCATCGCCATCGACGGCTCGCAGAAGGTCGCCGGCGACACCCTCTGGGCGGAGGAACTCCTCCAGCGCACCGTCGGCAAGGAGGAAACCCGCCACACCCAGTACTTCGTCTACGTCCTCGAGGCCAGCCTGGCTTTCCACAACGGCCTGGTCGTCCCACTGCTCAGCGAGTTCCTCGAACACGCGCTGGGCGATACCGAAGCGCAAAAGCAGGACTGCGAGCTGCGCGGCTTTGTGCGCTTGAGCGACCGGCTCAAGACGCTGTTCCCCCGCCTGCCGATCCTGCTCCTGCTCGACGGCCTTTACGCCAACGGGCCGGTGATGCAGCGCTGCTTGCGCGCCCACTGGCAGTTCATGATCGTGCTTAAGGACAAGGATTTGTCCACGGTCTGGCAGGAGTTCCGCGCACTCCACGCCCTGAAGCCACAAGCCGTGCAGCGCGCTTGGGGAAGGCGCCGACAACACTTCAGCTGGGTCAACGACATCGACTACGCCTTCGCGGCCAACGGGCGTCAGCGTCTCAAGCTGAACCTGGTGGTCTGTGAGGAAAGCTGGGAAAAGATCGATGAACAGGCCAGGACCGTCACCGAAACATCGCGCCACGCCTGGCTCTCCAGCCAACCGCTCAGACAAGACAATGTCCATGAGCGCTGCAACCTCGGTGCCCGCCACCGTTGGGGCATCGAAGCGGGCTTCCTCGTCGAAAAACATCAGGGCTACCACTACGAGCATGCCTTTGCCCTCGACTGGAATGCCATGAAAGGCTATCACCTCCTCATGCGCCTGGCGCATGTGTTCAATACCCTGGCACGTTTCACCCGGCAGTTACGCAACCTCTATCAAGAACTCGGTGTGCGCGGCGCCATCGCCTTCATCCGTAATTCCTGTGCTGCGCCCTGGCTTGACCCAGCACGCCTGCGTCTGCTTCTCGCCGAACCGTTCCTGCTGCAACTCGAATAACCTTGCCCAGGCCTGCCCAACACATCTTCCCAAGCGCGGCGCACCCCGCGCCGGGAAAGGCTCGCCTGGCGATCGTAACGGAGCTCCCTCGACCTCTCCTGTCCCACTGACTGAACACCAAACCCCCGCGCCGCAAGCGCTCCCTTGCCGCTAGCCAACCCCCATCTGGCCGCCTCGGCGGCGAAAGTGGGCGTAACCGGCAAGTGCTGTCGATTCGGGGAGGTCATGCGTCAGGGCTGAGTGGCGGACGTTTACGTTGACGATCGGCGCTGCCAAACGGTAGACTGGTATGTTGATCATTTTTCTCAACTACCCGTTTTTGCGAGGTCTGACGATGGATGTACAGCAGCTTATCAAGGAACAGGTCACGACCAACCCGGTGGTGCTCTACATGAAGGGGACGCCCGATGGCCCGCAATGCGGCTTCTCGGCGGTAACCGTCCAGATTCTCAGGGCCTGTGGTGTTTCGAACTTCCTGAGCGTGAACGTGCTGGAGAATCCGGAGATTCGTAGTGGTATCAAGTCGTACGCCGATTGGCCAACGATTCCGCAGCTGTATGTCCGCGGCGAGTTCGTTGGCGGCTGCGACATCCTGCGCGAAATGTACGAGGATGGTGAGTTGCAGAAACTGCTCGAAGGGCTCGTCGATCCAGTCTGATCGCCGGCTCAGCGCGCTGGCGGCGCGGCTGCGCCGCCGTGCCGCAGCAGCCGTGTTCAGGCGTTGAGCTGCTCCGGCTTGCCGGAGCTCAACTCTTCGTAGGCCCTGACCGCCTCGGCGGCATACATCAGCGTTGGTCCGCCGCCCATGTAGGTGCATACGCCCAGAGTTTCCATCAGCTGCTGGCGGCTGACGCCCAGGCGAATCAGCGCCTTGACATGAAAACCGATACACGCGTCGCAACGGCTGGCAACGCCGATCGCCAGGGCGATCAGTTCTTTGTCGAGTGCCGACAACACGCCCGGCGAGAGGGCGGCCTTGGACAGGCTGTTGAAGCCTTGTATCGTTTCCGGAATCTCTCTGCGCAGCGTACCGAGTGCCTTGGTAACGTCTTTGGTAATGGTGGTGAAGGACTTGCTCATTGGCGCTCCGCCTAGTTGATTAGATAACTCTAATATACTACCGAGGAGCGTCAGTCGGCAACAGCTTTCGCATTTGCTCACCAGCGACCAGTGGCGTGCGATCGCTAGCCTGGAACTTGCCGGTGACGTCGGCGCGACGAGTGCCTTGTGGAAATACTCAGAAAGTCACCATGCGAACGTTCGCTGCCGTCAGCCGTTCGCTGAGCACAGCGAGAAACGATTGGTAGAAGTTCGCCCGGCACGACTCTGAGGAACTGTGCAAGGCATTGGCGCTGATCCGCACCAGCTTGGCTTCGGTCACCGCGATAATGTCGGCGCCGCGTCGCGAGCTCGCCTTGCCGATCACCGCCATTTCGCCAAAGCACTCGCCGGTGGACAGCATCTCCAGGATCAGTCCGTGCTTGAGGACCTTCAGTTCGCCTTCGGCGAGGAAGCAGAAAAAGTCGCCGACGTCGCCGTCGCGAATGATCGCAGTGCCTGGCGAAGCGCGGCTCCATTGAGAAAAGCGCACGACTTCCCATATTTCGACGTCGGAAAAATCCGCGAAGAAGGCGAAGGAACGAAGCGTGTCGAACTTCTCGAGATCAGCGATCTCGGCAACCGCTGCCTTGGGTTGGCGGTCACGAAAGGCTTGCGCCAAATCGTGGGCGAATTCTTGCCAGGTGGCGTAGCGCGTTTCCAGCCTCTTGCTCATGGCGCGCGCGACGATGGCGTCGAGCGCCGCTGGAATGTCCCGGCGTAGCGACGAAGGGCGGCGCGGTTCGGCGTTGATGATCTGGTAGACCATGTCGTAGCTGTTGCGCGCCTGAAAAGGGAGTTGCCCGGTCAGCAGTTGGTACATCACGACGCCGAGTGAGTAGATATCGGTTTGCTGGTCGAGTGTCTGTTCCTTGACCTGTTGCGGCGACATGTAAGCGGGTGAGCCGATACCGAGAACCAGGGTGCGGTCCGGGGTGCCGATGATCGCCGCCCCGAAGTCGGAGATCTTGATGTCGCCTTCGCTGGCGTTCGGGCCGGCGCAGAGGATGTTGGCGGGCTTGATGTCGCGATGAATGATCCCTGCTTGAAAAGCGAAATCGAGCGCCCGCGAGCACTTGAAAATGATCTCGACGATGCGTTCGACGGACAGCAGTTTGCCGCTGCTGCAGACCGTCTCCGAGCGTGCCACCGGCAACGTACTCCATCACCAGATAGCAGAAGTTGTCGTCGACCACCGCATCGTAGATCTCGACGATGTGTGGGTGCGACAACTTGCCAATCAATGCCGCTTCGTTGAGAAACAGGTGCGTGTAGAGGCGTCCCAGCTTCGGATCCTTCAGGATTCCGGGGAAGGCCACCTTGACGGCCACCTCGCGCTGCGTAAACGCGTCATTGCCGAGGTAGACGATGGACGTTGCGCCGCGGCCGATTTCACGGTCAAGCTGGTACTTGCCGATCTTGTCCATCATCTGCTTGGCGTGACCGCGGTGCGCTCAGGGCGATTGCCAGAAGGAGGCATGCCATTTGCCAGCGATTGCCTAAGCCCGGCGGGCGCGGGCAATCGCTGCCAGGACCTGTTCCGGAGCGGTACCGCCAAGATGCTTGCGCGCCGCCAGTGAGCCGTCTACGGTCAATACCGCAAAGACGTCTTCGTCAACCGTCGGCGCGAAGTGCTGCAGCTCGGCGAGCGAGAGTTGCGCCAGGTCAACACCGAGCTCCTCGGCGCGACGGACCGCCCGGCCAACGGCTTCGTGCGCGTCGCGGAACGGCAGGCCCTGGCGCGTCAGGTAATCGGCCAGATCGGTGGCGGTGGCGAATCCCTGACTCAAGGCTTCGCGCATTTTTTCCGGGTTGACGGTGATCCCGGCAATCATTTCAGCAAAAATCCGCAGCGTGTCGCTGACCGTGTCGATGGCATCGAACAGTGGTTCCTTGTCTTCCTGGTTGTCCTTGTTGTAAGCCAGCGGTTGTCCCTTCATCAGCGTCAGCAAGGCCGTCAGGTGCCCGTAGACGCGGCCGGTCTTGCCGCGGGCCAGTTCGGGGACATCGGGGTTCTTCTTCTGGGGCATGATCGAGCTGCCGGTGCAGAAGCGATCGGCGATCCGGATGAAACCGAAACGCGGGTTCATCCACAACACCAGCTCTTCCGAGAGGCGCGACACGTGCATCATCAGCAGTGCGCTGGCGGCGCAGAATTCGATCGCGAAGTCGCGGTCGGATACGGCGTCGAGCGAGTTTTCACATACACCCTCGAAGCCCAGCATTTGGGCGACGAAATGGCGGTCAATTGGGTAGGTTGTACCGGCCAGCGCGGCGGCGCCAAGCGGCAGTCGATTGGTCCGTCGGCGGCAGTCGGTGAAGCGCTCGGCGTCGCGTTGCATCATCTCGAAATAGGCCAGCAGGTGATGGCCAAAAGTTACTGGTTGCGCGACCTGGAGGTGGGTGAACCCCGGCAGCGGCGTCGCCGCCTCTTTTTCAGCCAGGTCGAGCAGCGCGTTCTGGAACTTGCGCAGCAGGGGCAGCAGCGTGTCGATGGCGTCGCGCAGATAGAGCCGGATGTCGGTCGCCACCTGGTCGTTGCGCGAGCGCCCGGTGTGCAGCCGTTTGCCGGCGTCGCCAACGAGCGTCGTCAGGCGCTTCTCGATGTTCAGGTGAACGTCTTCGAGGTCGAGTGACCAGACAAAGCGGTCTTCTTCGATTTCGCGCACCACCTGCGCCATGCCGCGCTCGATGTCGGTCAGATCGGCGGCGCTGATGATGCCTTGCCGGGCGAGCATCGTGGCGTGCGCCACCGAGGCACGAATGTCCTGGCGCCACATTCGTCGGTCGAAATTCACCGATGCCGTGTAGCGTTTGACGAGGTCCGACATTGGCTCGGAGAAGCGGCCGGCCCACGTGTATTGGGAAGAATCCGATTGGCTCATGCGGGGCAGGTTCCTAGGCTAAAATCACTCATAGAACCGTCGATAGATGGCACTTTGAGTGATCGCAAGTATAAAGCAAAAGCCTTTCAGCCAGCCGCTGCCGGATTTCCGCAATTCCGGAGTCATGCTGCGCATGCTGCTCGGGGTAAACCTGCTGGCGCTGCTGGCGGCGCTGGTGCAGAGCGATGGCTTGACCGACAGCCTGCAGCGCTACATCGATATGGCCGCTGGCGTGCAACCCTTGTTGCTCTTCAACATGGCCGTGCTGGCGTTACTCGGAACACTCCTGCAACGCGTGCCCGCCTGGCTTGGCCGCTCCGCCGTGCTGCTGCTGAGCGCCGTCTCGGCGGCCGGCTTGTCGGGGTTGTGGTCTTTCGTGAGCCTCGATGCGGGCGGCGCGCAGCGCCTGATCAGGGCGAGCCTGCTGGGCGCAGTCGTCGCCGGCTGCATGCTTTCGTACTTTTCCTGGCGCGCTAGCGCCTTGTCGCCGGCGCTTGTCGAAGCAAGACTGCAGGCACTGACCGCACGCATCCGGCCACATTTTCTGTTCAACAGTCTGAACGCGGTGCTCTCGCTGATTCGTGCGGACCCTCGCCGCGCCGAGACCGCGCTGGAGGAACTGGCCGATCTTTTTCGTGCCCTGATGCGCGATCATCGGGAACTGCTACCGCTGGCCGACGAACTCGCCCTTTGCCGGCAGTATCTGAACCTCGAAAAGCTGCGCCTGGGTGAGCGCCTGCACGTCGAGTGGGAAGTGGCCACCGACTTGCCGCTCGAACTGAAGGTGCCGCCGCTGCTGCTCCAACCGCTGCTGGAAAATGCCGTCTATCACGGCATCGAGCCAGCAGCCGACGGTGGCCGCATTCGCATCCGCCTGGCACGGCGCGGTGAGCAGTTGCACGTCGACCTGGCGAATCCCTGCGGCGGCGGTGTCGAGCATCCGCGTGGCAGCCACATGGCACTCGACAACATCCGCGAACGGCTGGCGCTTTACTACGATCTCGAGGCCAGGCTGGAGACCGGCGAAGTGCGGCTCGCCAATGGCCAGCGCGAGTATCGGGTGCATATCGTCCTGCCATGTTCCGGGCGCCGGCCATGAGCGCCCCGACAAGGGCGGCGGTGTTGTCGGTAATGATTTGCGACGACGAGGCGCCAGCGCGCGCGCGCTTGCGCGATCTGCTGGGCGACATTAACGCGGAGCTGCCCAACGAGGTCGTGGTCGAAGCCGACAACGGTGTTTCGGCGTTGGCGGCGATCAACAACCGAGTCGTAGACGTGGCGCTGGTCGACGTCCGGATGCCGAAGATGGATGGTATCGAGCTTGCCGCGCAGCTGGCGCGTCTCGATCGCCCGCCGGCGGTGATCTTTGTCACCGCTTACGATGCTTACGCGGTGCAGGCCTTCGAGCTCAGCGCGGTCGACTATCTGGTGAAGCCCGTGCGTGCACGACGTTTGCTGGTGGCGCTGCAGAAAGCGCGCGCAAGCGGACCGCCGCCACGTCTGTCGGCTGCCTTGCCGACGGACGCGCGCAGCCATCTTTCCTGCCACGAACGTGGTCGCTTGCTGTTGATTGCGGTGAGCGAGATCGTCTACTTCAGGGCCGATCTGAAGTACGTCGTGGCCCGCACGGCTGCTCGCGAATACCTGCTCGACGAGTCGCTGACGCATCTCGAACGCGAGTTCAGCGAGCATTTCATTCGCTTGCACCGCAGCGTGCTGGCGGCTCGCGATGCTCTCGCCGGCTTCGAAAAAAGTGCTTGCCACGAAGACTCCGAGACGCAATGGCAGGCGATTCTGCGTGGCGTCCCCGAGCGCTTGCCGGTCAGCCGTCGGCAGTGGCCCTTGCTCAAGTCCTACGCCCGGCAGCTGAGTTCCTGAGCGTCGCGTGTTGATCCTCATGAAGGTCGCCGGTAAGCGCATTTCCAATAATTCTGCCTTCAAGTCGACGAGGTGTTCATGGCGCAGGCGAGACGCTTCAAGCAACTATTGGCAATTCTGCTCGGGGGAGTGCTCGCTCTGCCGGCGGCGGCGCTCGACGTCGAGCGGACAAAGGAGATCTACGGCCCTTGCGCGGCCGGCCACGGTCCGTTCGGAGCCGGCGGCAAGAGAGGCGAGTATCCGCGCATCGCCGGACAGTCGTCCAAGTACCTTGAGCAGCAGTTGAAAGCTTTCCAGAGCCAGGGTCGCATCAACTTGCCGATGGATCCGTACACCCGCGAGCGTGAACTTCCGGACGAGGACATGAAGCTGGTCGCCGCCTACATGGCGCAGGTCGAGTTGCCGACTAGGCCGCCGGTCTTCAAGGCCAGCGACGACGCTCTGGCGCGCCTGTTGGCGATGGAGAAAATCATGGTCGTGCCGCGTGCCGAGGGCGACATTGACCAGGGCCAGGTGGTGTACCAGAAGAACTGCGCGGTCTGCCACGGCAAAACCGGCAAGGGGCGTGGCATGTTCCCGATGCTGTAAGTATTCGGTGAACCCGTAGCCCCGCTTTTGGTCGGCGTGCGTCAGTCAGCGACTGGCGGACAGCCCGTAGATCTGGACACAGCAGCGGAAATCCGGCACCATGCGGCGCATGGACACGGGTGCGGACATCATTGGCGGAGGATCGGCGGCAAGTCACCGCCAAGTGGCGCCGTTCGCCGAGGTGTTGGTGACGCTAACCAAGGAGCAGGAAATCAAGCTCCGTTGGGAGGCCAGCTTCTGGCGGAGCCAACATCGACAAGCGCTGGTTCGGTTGGCGCAATCGGAGGCAGCTCATCGGGTGGAAATGGCGCAAGCGGCGGCGCGCGAGGCGGCCTTGCGCAGCGAACTGGAGCAGGCCAAGGGCAAGATCCGCGATCTGCAAAAACGCCTGTTTGGTCGCAAGTCAGAACGCTCTTCGGGAGCCGAGAAGAACCCGGCGGCGGACCAAAAATCGTCGCGAGCTCGAGGTCAGCAACCGGGAGCAGCGGGTCACGGGCGGAACCCGGAAAGTCACTTGCCGACGCAGATCGAGGTCATCGACATCGACTGCCCGCATTGCCCGGACTGTGGTCTGGGCTACGTCGACTTTCCCGGCACGGAAGACAGTGAAGTCCTCGAGATCGAGGTCAAGGCCTACCGCCGGAAGATCTGCCGGCGGCGCTACCGGCGGACCTGTCAGTGTTCGGGCGCGCGGGGTATTCTGACCGCGCCACCGCCGGCACGATTGATCCCGCGTGGAAAGTACGGCGTGTCGATCTGGGTGCACCTGCTGCTGTCGAAGTTCTTGTACGGCCAGCCGACGCATCGGCTTCTGCGAGACTTGTCCGACCACGGACTGACGCTCTCGGCAGGAACGGTGGCCGGCGGACTGCGTGCCTTGGCACCGCTGTTCGAGCCGCTTGAAGAAGCACTGCTTGGCCAACTACGCAGCGAGAAACAGTGGCACGCAGACGAGACCCGCTGGCGGGTCTTTGCCGAGACCGAAGGGAAGGTCGGACATCGCTGGTATTTCTGGGTGTTCCACGGCCCATCGGTCATCCACTTCGTGCTCGACCCGAGCCGCTCGGCGGCGGTGCCGATCCGGGAGCTCTCCGGTAGCGCCGGAGGAGTCATCATCTGTGATCGCTATTCGGCCTACAAGAAGCTCGCGCGAGTTCTTGACCACTTCATTCTGGCTTTCTGCTGGGCACATCAGCGGCGTGATTTCCTGGAACTGGCCAACGCCCATCCGGAGCTCGCGGACTGGGCACTGGCCTGGGTCGAGCAGATCGCTCAGCTCTACCACTTGAATGGACGGCGCCTGGAAGTCCGTAGCGACCCAGTACAGTGGGCCGAACGCGACCGCGCCTTGCGGCAGGCGATCACGCAAATGGCCAGTCAACGGGAAAGCGAACTGGCGAACCCGGCGCTCAAAATGCCGGCGAGCAAGGTGCTGCGAAGCATGCGCAAACATTGGTCCGGCCTGACCGTCTTTGTCGACCGCCCCGAGGTGGCGATGGACAATAATGCCGCCGAGCGCGCACAGCGCACGCCGGTGGTCGCACGCAAGAACTTCTATGGGTCGGGCAGTCTCTGGTCCGGCGCACTCGCCGCGACGATGTTCAGCTTGCTGCTGACGCTGCGCTTGTGGGGAATCAACCCGCGCACCTGGCTGACGGCGTATCTGGAGGCCTGCGCCGCCAACGGCAACCTGCCGCCGACGGACTTGAGTGCCTTTCTGCCCTGGGCGATGGCGACCGATCGACTGGCCCTCAACGCTCACGAAAACTGACCCTTTTTCGCTCACGGAAATTGACCCACCGTTGGCGCGCGCCAACACCCAGGTTTTCGCCTCGGAGCGGGGTCAAGGGCGGGCTGCGGTTTTTGCAGCCCGGCGCAGCGTACCCTTGACGCCGTGTAGAGGCGAGTACGCTCGGAAATGGCTGTGTGCGCGGCATTTTCGTGCGCACAGCCATGACGACTAGGCGGGTCCGGTTTCGTGAGCAAAAGTGGGTCAATTCCTGAGAGCGTCAAGGACTGGCTCAGATGCGTGGCATCCCGGTCGATCAGAGCCGTCCCATCGATAGCTCGTGAAGCCTTATTGCGGGCGTCACTTTACCGACGACGAACTGCAGGCCCTCTGCCGCCTGATCGAAGCCCATCCTGGCAGCAGCCGCGCGCAACTGTCGCGCCAGGTGTGTGAGCTCTTCGACTGGCGTAAGCCCAATGGCGAGCTGAAGGATATGACCTGCCGGGTGGCCATGCTGCGTATGCAGGCCGACGGCCTGCTCACCCTGCCGGCGGCACGACGGGCCGCTCCTCGCCAACCCGAGTATCTGCCTACTCACGCCACCGATCCACAACCGTTGCTCACTCAGCCGGTGCATGAACTGCCGCCGCTGCGTCTGCATCAGGTCGTCGGTTCGGCGAACTCGCGTCTGTGGAACGAGTACATCGCCCGCTACCACTATCTCGGCCACACGCCCATGGCGGGCAGTCAGAGCCGCTACTTCGTCTTCGCCGGCGAGACCCTGGTCGCCTTGCTCAGCTTCGGCGCCAGCGCCTGGAAACTCGCCGCGCGCGAGCAATTCATCGGTTGGCACGATGAGCAGCGACAAAGGAACCTGCAACTGGTGGTGAACAATGCCCGCTTTCTGATCCTGCCCTGGATCCAGTGCAAGGGCCTGGCCTCCAAGATCCTCTCGCTTATGCAGCGGCAACTGCCCAAGGACTGGCTGGCGCGCTACGGCTACCGCCCCGTACTGCTCGAAACCTTCGTCGAGACGCCCCGCCATCGCGGCACCTGCTACCAGGCCGCCAACTGGATCAAGGTCGGTCAAACCGCCGGGCGAGGCAAGAAATGCCCCACCCGCAAGTCCATCCTCCCGATCAAGGACATCTGGCTCTACCCCCTTCGCAGAGCCTTCCGATCAGTCCTCTGCCGCTAACCCGCCTCGGCAATGGCGCTGGCGCGCTACGGGTTGGCCGAATACTTACCCGATGCTGGTCGGCCAATACACCAACTACCTGAAAAAAAAACAGATCGACGCGTATCTCGGTGGTGATCGCCGGCACGCCGAAGAAGGCGCCGGTACGGACGCGGTATAGGCGCTGAAGGCCGCCGAGATCCAGGACGTGCTGGTGTATCTGACGGCGATTCAGGAGGTCGAGCCGCAACCGTCGACGACGGTCAAAGAGTAGCCGGGCGATCAAAGCCGCTGCCACACCTGCCAGCGCTCGCGGCCGGCAAAAAGCGCCAGCGAATCGTCGACCGAGTGATCTTCGCGGCGGCTGAAGTGAGCGCTCAGCAGATCTTCCAGTTGTTGCGGAAGGATTTCGAAGGGCGGGCCCCTGAGCTCGTCGCCAAACAGGAAAAAGCCCACCAGCAGCCCGCCGGGAGGCAGTAGTTCGGCCATCCTTTTAGCATAGTTGGTGCGCAGCTGGCGTGGCATGGAGCACAGGAAGGCGCGTTCGTAGATCACGTCGAACGCCTTACCCGGATCAAAAGTGAAGAAGTCGGCGCATAACAGCTGCCCCCGCCAGCCATCGCCAAGCGTCGAGCGTGCTGTGGCGATGGCCGCCGCGGAGAAGTCGAGCGCGATCGTTTCCCAGCCCAGAGTGTCGAGAAAGGTGGCATCGTGGGCGCTGCCGCAACCGGGGATCAGGACTCGTCGGCGGCACGGCAGCGAGCGGCTCGTCACGTCAGCAGGGTCTGCTGGTGCAAATGCCGGATGGCGGGCGACAAACTCGCGTAGCGCCGTCGGCACCCGCTGCGTTTCCCACGGCGTCATGCCGCTGCGGAAACGAAGGTCCCAGAAGTCGGCCAGTTCGGGGCGTTGCTCGGCCGGTTTGTCGGGCGCCATGACTATTTTGAATACCTTCTCGGCGGACGGGTGGTGGCGATGGTACGCGCTGGCCGAGGAAACCGCCTTCGCCAGTCGCCGCCACGGGGCCTGCGTGCGGGCGCGGATGCGAGTCGACCGGGCAGCAATTGGCGCCCTCGGCAACCATGTTAGAATCAGACCCCTTGATGATAATGTCTTTAGTCGATTGGCGGTAAAAAGACACGCCGGATTGCGCCCGATTTGCCGTCATCTTCAAGGCGCGACAACACGTGCATGGTCGAACCATGCAACCGTTGCCGCAAGCGCGGAAAGTGGGCGAAAAGACCTGCAGGATGGATCGTCATTTGCCAGAAATCGCCTTGGCCTTGCCCGCGCGTCCGGCCGTATTCTGCGGGCTGCTGGCGCCTTACCGGAAGCTCACCTTGAACCCTGAAAATCCAGACCAGTCCCGTATCGTCATCGCCTCGCGTGAGTCGCGCCTGGCGATGTGGCAGGCAGAGCATGTCCGCGGTCGCCTGCGGGAACTATACCCAATGCGCCCGGTGGAAATCCTCGGTATGACTACCAGGGGCGATCAAATTCTCGATCGCCCACTGTCGGAAGTCGGCGGCAAGGGATTGTTCATCAAGGAACTTGAGGTGGCGATGCACAACGGCCGCGCTGATCTGGCGGTGCATTCGATGAAAGATCTGCCGATGGAGATGCCCGAGGGCTTCGTCCTGGCGGCGATCTCGGCGCGCGAGAATCCGTGCGACGCCTTCGTCGCCAATCGCTATGCCGCGCTCGACGACCTGCCTGCCAAGGCGGTGGTCGGTACGTCCAGCCTGCGTCGTGAAGCGACGCTGCGCGCTCGGTATCCGCAGCTGACAATCCGGAGTCTGCGTGGCAACCTCGATACGCGCCTCAGGAAGCTCGATGCCGGTGAGTACGACGCGATCATTCTGGCCGCAGCAGGTCTCCTGCGCCTTGGTCTGGCGGCGCGAATCAAGTCCGTACTGAGCCCGGAGCAGTCCTTGCCGGCGCCTGGACAAGGCGTACTGGGAATCGAAGTGCCCGCCGCGCGCGCCGATCTGATCGCTCTGGTGGCGCCGCTCAACGATCCCGACACGGCGCACTGTGTGCGCGCCGAGCGTGCGTTTTCACGCGCTCTGGGAGGCAGTTGTCAGGTCCCGCTGGCGGCCTACGCGGTGCTCGAGCAGGGTCGCTTGTGGCTGCGAGCGTTCGTTGCCACGCCCGATGGCAGGCAAGTGCTGCGCGGCGAACTGCGTGGTGCCGCCGAGGACGACGAGTTGGTCGGTGGCGAGCTCGCGCAAATGCTGCGTGCGCAAGGGGCAGATGCCATCCTTGATGAGCTTGCTGCGGGCCGATGATGGCGCCTCTGCACGGCAAGAGAATCGTCGTGACGCGGCCGCGCGCGCAAGCGTCGGTGTTGGCTGGATGGATCGCCGAAAGAGGCGGCGAGCCGGTGATCTTCCCTTTGCTCGAGATCGCCCCGGCGGATGATCCGGAGCCCTTGCAGTCGCTGATCACGCGTCTCGACAACTACTCTCTGGCAATCTTCGTCAGCCCCAATGCAGTCGCTTTCAGCGTCCCGGCGATTCTCGCCAAGCGCCCGTGGCCGCTGGGCCTGCGGGCGCTGGCCATCGGCCAGGGGAGCGTTGCCGTGCTGGCAAGTTACGGGATAGCCAACGCGCTCGCTCCGGTCGAGCGTTTCGATTCAGAGGCCTTGCTCGAACTTCCGGAAATGCAGTGCGACGTCGTCGCCGGTCAGCGAGCGGTGATCTTTCGTGGCAATGGCGGTCGCGAGTTGCTTGCCGATACGCTGCGGGACCGTGGTGTTGAGGTCGATTACGTGGCATGCTATAAACGCTCGGCACCGCTGGATGCGGAGCTGCTGGTGGCCTTGTGGCGTAGTCGCCGGCTCGACGCGCTGACCGTTTCATCGAGCGAGGGCTTGCGCAATCTGGTCAACGTATTGGACGATTCGGCACGTGCGTCGCTGCAAGAGACGCCGGTGTTTGTGCCACACCCGCGAATCGCCGAGGTGGCAGAGGAGCTTGGCTTGCAGCGGGTGATTCAAACCGGCCCGGCAGATGCCGGAATCATCGCTGCTTTGAGCGTATATAATTGGCGGTCATGATGAACGAAGAAATCGATCGACGGTCTCCGTCCACCGAACGAGCTACCGCAACGCCGGTAGAGCAGCCGTCGCCAGCAAGCGACACGTCGCCAGCAAGCGACACGTCGCCAGCAAGCGACACGTCGCCAGCAAGCGACACGTCGCCAGCGAGCGGCACGTCGCCAGCGAGCGGCACGTCGCCAGCGAGCGGCACGTCGTCAGCGAGCGGCACGTCATCGCCAGCGAGCGACACGTCGTCAGCAAGCCAAATGCAGCCAGGCAACGCAGCCTCGTCGGCGAGCGAGGCGGCGTCGGCAAGCGAAACACGGCCGGTGAACGCGGCCTCGTCAGCGGTTCAGAAGCCGGCAGAACCCCGGGCCTCAGCGGCGAGTCAGGTGCCGCAACCGTCGGTAGCGAGCCAGCCGCCACCGGTGTGGCGCAATCCCTGGTTGCTGGTGGTGTTGCTGGCCCTTGGGCTGGCCGCCTGGCAGTGGGTGGAAACCCGACAGAAGCTTGCCGACACGCAGCAGGAGATGGCTCGTCGTCTGGCCGACAGCGATTCCGCTGGTACTGAAGTGCGCGCTCTGGCCATGCAGTCGCAGGAGCAGGTGGCCGGCGTGCTTGGCCGCTTGGGCGCTCTCGAAGAAAAAATAGCAGAATCACAGAGTCAGCAGGCAACGCTCGAGAAGCTCTACCAGGATCTCGCCAGCAACCGCGACGAGTGGGCGCTGAGCGAGGTTGAGCAAAGTGTGACGCTGGCCTCCCAGCAATTGCAGCTGGCTGGCAATGTGCATGCGGCAGTGCTTGCCTTGCAGGTGGCGGATGCCCGCCTGGTGGGCATTGATCGGCCGCAGTTCATCAGTCTGCGCAAGGTTCTGGCCAGCGATCTCGACCGTCTGCGCGCCTTGCCACAGATCGATATTGCTGCCATTAGCCTGCGTCTGGAAAGCGTGATCAGCGCCGTCGACACCCTTCCCGTGGCGGTCGAAGGGCGGCCGCAGCCGAGTGAAGAAGGTGCGCCAAACACCGCCGATGCCGCCGTCGCCGGCTCGTCCGAAGCGGCGCCGCCGGCAGAAGCGCCGTCAGTGATCAGCGTGGAATTCTGGCGGGGCCTGGTTAGCGCCGAGTTGTGGAAGCGGCTGGGTCGTGAGTTCTGGGGCGAAGTGAAATCGCTGGTCAGGATCCAGCGCGTGGATCGTGATGACCCCGCTTTGCTGGCGCCTGAGCAGGTCTTCTTCCTGCGCGAGAACATCAAGTTGCGCTTGTTGAATGCCCGCCAGGCCTTGCTGGCGCACGATCAATCGGTCTTTCGTAACGAGCTGCAACGCGCGCAGGCGTCGATCGGTCGCTACTTCGATGCCGCTGCGGTGGCGCAACAGGAAGCCCTGGACACTCTGAAAGAGCTTGCGGCGACCGAGATCGACATCGCAATGCCGACTCTTAATGACAGTCTGTCGGCGATCAAGACCTTCAAGCTTGGGCAGGAGCGCCAATGAGAGGGCTACTGTGGCTGCTGACCCTGATCGCACTGGCGGTCGCCATTTCGCTTGTCGCGCGCTTCAACGACGGCTATCTGTTGTTGGTCGTGCCGCCGTATCGCGTCGAAGTGGCTCTGAGCCTGGCGATCTTTCTGTTCTTCGCGGCTTTCATGGTGCTTTACATGTTGCTGCGCGCGGTCGGCCTGACGCTTGCGCTACCCAGCCGGGTCAGCGCCTTTCGTGCTCGCCGCCGCCGCGAGAAAGCAGCCGCTTCTTTCAACGAGGCTGTTCGTCTGCTTTTTGAGGGGCGCTACACGCAGGCCTTGGGCAAAGCCGCCGCGGCGTATGCCGCCGGCCAGTCACCCGGACTGGCGGCGCTGGTGGCGGCGCGGTCGGCGCAGCGTTTGCGGGAACCGGCGAAAGAGAAGGAGTGGCTGGAGCGCGTCAGCGTTGACGACCGCAAGCTGGAGCCCGCGCGCTTGATGCTGGCTGCCGAGAGCGCCATAGAGAGAGGCCAATTTCAGGATGCGACAAGCGCTCTGCAGGACTTGCAGAATCTGATCGGTCGTCACATCGCGGCGCTTCGCCTCGAGCTCAGTGCGCAGCAGGGTTGTAGCAATTGGCATGAGGTGCTGCGCCTGGCGCGCCTGCTCGAGAAGCGTGAGGCCTTGTTGCCTGAGGCGGCACAGGAAATAAAGACCAGAGCGCATCAGGAAAGCATTCGTTTGCTGCACGCCGACAAGGGACAACTCCTCGACTATCTGCGGCAGGTGCCGGCCAGGGAGCGCTCGCCGCAGCTGACTTATACCTCGGCCGAGGCTTTCCTCGAGAACGGCGCCGACGATGACGCACGCCGCCTGATCGAAAAACAGCTCGACGAGAAATGGGATTCGGCCCTAGTCCAGCTCTATGGTCAAGTTCGCGGCAGTGACCTGACGGCGTGCATTGCGCGGGCCGAAAAATGGTTGCCGCAGCATCCCGATGACCCGCGCCTGTTGCTCACCCTGGGCCGCCTCTGTGTGGCGCAACGCTTGTGGGGGAAGGCGCAAATCTATCTTGAGGCCTCGTTGTCGCTGGCCGATCAACGCGCCGTACGGCTCGAACTGGCGCGGCTCTTCGAGCACACCGAACGCGCCGACGAAGCGATGCTGCACTACCGCACAGCTGCCGAGCAGGTCGCCTGAGACACTCTGTTGCTCCGACGTCCTTCGCGCGGCTGCTTCCTCGCGATCGTCAGGCCCAGTCGCGCGGCGGCAGCATCTCGTAGATCAAGGCTTCGGCCGTGCCTGCTTCCGGCTGCCAGTCGTAGCGCCACTTGACGATCGGTGGCAGCGACATCAGAATCGATTCCGTTCGCCCACCCGATTGCAGGCCGAAGAGCGTGCCACGATCCCAGACCAGATTGAATTCGACATAACGTCCACGCCGGTACGCCTGGAAGTCGCGTTCGCGTTCGCCATAGGGCAGCCGTCGGCGCTGCTCGATGATTGGCAGATAGGCGGTGGTGAAAGCGTCACCGACCGCTTGCGTCAGCGCGAAACATCGTTCGAAGCCGCCCTCGTTCAGGTCGTCGAAGAAGACCCCACCGACGCCGCGTGCTTCCTGCCGGTGTTTGAGAAAGAAGTATTCGTCGCACCACTTCTTGTAACGCGCGTAGACGTCATCGCCAAAAGGTAGCAGCGCCTGCTTGCAGGTGCTGTGGAAATGTCGAATATCCTCGGCGAAGGGGTAGTAGGGCGTCAGATCCATGCCGCCGCCAAACCACCACGCGGGCTCGGCGCCGGCCTTTGTGGCGACCAGTGCGCGAACGTTCATGTGCGCGGTCGGGCAATAAGGGTTTTCTGGATGCAGGACCAGCGAAACGCCCATCGCTTCGAAGGCGCGACCGGCAAGTTCGGGGCGCTTGGCGGTCGCTGAAGCCGGTAGCGCCGGACCGCTGACGTGCGACAAGGCGACGCCGCCGCGTTCGAAAACGCGCCCACCCTCGATGATGCAGGTGCGACCACTGCCCGCCAGCGGTTCGCCAGCGTCCTTCTGCCACGGGTCGGCAGAAAATTTCCGGCCATCGGCGCCTTCGATGGCTTCGGCGGCCACGATGATCCGCGTCTGCAGTCCGGTGAAATAGTCCCTGAGCAGCGTCGCGTCGATCATCTCGGGGCAGCGTCCGGCAGCTTGGCGGCGGTCATCGGCTGTGCGCCCGCCGACCGATGTCGTGCCGGTACTGCATGCCGTCAAAGTGAATTCCGAGAATCGTGTTGTAGGCGTGCTTCTGGGCTTGCTTGACGTTGTCGGCGAGGGCCGTGACGCACAGCACGCGGCCACCCGCAGTGACGACCTGGCCGTCCTTTTCGGCGCTGCCGGCATGGAAGACGTGGCTGTCTTCGCTGGCTGGCGGCAGACCACTGATCACGTCGCCGGTCCGCGGTGCCTCGGGGTAGTTGGCGGCGGCGAGAACGACGCCCAGGGCAACTCGACGATCCCAGCTTGCTTCGACCTCGTCGAGCCGGCCGGCGATCGCGCGCTCGATCAGCGTGAACAGATCGGATTTCAGGCGCATCAGGATCGGTTGTGTTTCCGGATCGCCCAGGCGGCAATTGAACTCGACCGTCTTGACTGATCCATCCTTGCCGATCATCAGGCCGGCGTAGAGAAACCCCGTGTAGGGGATGCCTTCGGCAGCCATGCCGCGGACCGCTGGCAGGATGATCTCGCGCATCGCTCGGGCGTGTACCTCCGGGGTGACCACCAGCGCCGGCGAGTAGGCACCCATGCCGCCCGTGTTCGGGCCGGTGTCACCGTCACCGATTCGCTTGTGGTCCTGGCTCGACGCCAGCGGCAGAACGTCCTTGCCGTCGACCATGACGATGAAACTGGCTTCTTCGCCGTCGAGAAACTCTTCGACGAGTACGCGCGCCGGGTTCGCGTTTTCCGCTTGGCCAGCGACATTTTCGGGGAGCAGGCGGTCAATCGCCGCGTGTGCTTCGGCGAGTGTCATGGCCACGACCACGCCTTTGCCGGCGGCCAGCCCGTCGGCCTTGATAACGATCGGTGCTCCCTGCTGGTCGATGTAGGCGTGCGCCGAAGGACGATCCGCGAAGGTCTCGAAAGCTGCCGTCGGAATGTTGTGCCTGGCCATGAAGCGCTTGGCGAAGTCCTTCGAGCTTTCGAGTTGCGCCGCCTCTCTGGTCGGGCCGAATATTTTCAGGCCACGGGCACGAAAGACATTGACGATGCCAGCAGCGAGCGCTGCCTCGGGGCCAACGACCGTCAGCGAGACTTTTTCCGCTTCGGCGAAATCGGCGAGCGCTTCGAGATCGGTGATCGCAACATTCTCGAGTTGGCGCTCGCTAGCCGTGCCGGCGTTGCCGGGGGCGACGAAGACCTTCTGCAGGCCAGGAGTTTTTGCCAGACACCAGGCGAGCGCGTGTTCGCGTCCGCCCGAGCCGATTACCAGTAGCTTCATAGAACTCCTTTCAGCACCCGATCGTCCTTCACCACCGGGTCGTCCTGCCGTGGCGGTCGCCGGCCAGCAGATAGTCTTTGTCGGTCACTAGCCGCCGATACACGATTTCCGCCATGCCTGCTGTGATCGCTTGCTCTGAATCGTCATGACCGTCAGCCCACAGATCAGTGCCGGAAGTGGCGGGCGCCGGTAAACACCATTGCCAGGCCATGCTCATTGGCAGCGGCGATGACCTCCTCGTCGCGCATCGATCCGCCCGGCTGGATGACCGCCTTGGCTCCCGCCGCGGCGACGACGTCAAGGCCGTCACGGAAGGGAAAGAATGCGTCTGAAGCGACGCAGGCCCCGGCCAGATCGAGGCAGGCGTTCTGCGCCTTGCTGACGGCGATGCGCGTTGAATCGACGCGGCTCATCTGTCCCGCGCCAACGCCCAGCGTCATGCCGCGGCCGCAGAAAACGATCGCATTGGACTTGACGAACTTGGCGACGCGATAGGCAAACAGCAGATCTTCGACCTGTGCCTCGGTCGGCGCCAGCTGGCTGACGACGCGCAGGTCGGATGCCTGGACGTTGAAGAGGTCGGGCGTCTGGACCAGCAAGCCACCACCGACACGCTTCATTTCGAAGCCGTGATGGACCTTCGCCAGAGGCAGTTCGAGGACGCGCAGGTTCTGCTTGGCAGCCAGCAACTCTCTGGCCGCGCTGCTGAATGCCGGCGCCAACAAGACCTCGACAAAGTGCTTGCGGGAATTCATGGCGGTGACGACGTCGACGTCGACCAGGCCGTTGAAGGCAATGATGCCGCCAAAGGCCGACGTCGAGTCGGTCTGGAAGGCTTTTTCGTAAGCGCTCAGGAGATTGCCGCTGACCGCCACACCACAGGGGTTGGCGTGCTTGATGATCACGCAGGCTGGCGTGTCGAAAGTCTTCACGCACTCCCAGGCGGCATCGGCGTCGGCGATGTTGTTGTACGAGAGTTCCTTGCCCTGGATCTGCCGGTAGTTGGCAATCGAGCCGGCGGTTGGCGTCGGGTCACGGTAGAAGGCCGCCTGCTGGTGCGGATTCTCGCCGTAGCGAAGCGTCTCGACGCGATCGAAGGCGAGTTGGAGGTGCTTGGGAAACGGCTGTGGCTGCTCGCTTTCATCAAGCGAAGTCAGCCAGTTGGCGATCGCTGCGTCGTAGCGGGCGGTGTGCACGAAAGCCTTCCTGGCCAGTGTGAAGCGCGTTTCCAGGCTCAGTGCGCCATCGTTGGCGGTCATTTCCCCGAGTAGCGTTTGATAGTCCGCCGGGTCGGTGACGACGGCCACGCCGGCGTAGTTCTTGGCCGCCGAACGGAGCATCGCCGGGCCGCCAATGTCGATGTTCTCGATCGCCTCGGCAAGGCTGACGCCGGGCTTGGCGACGGTTTCGCGGAAGGGGTAGAGATTCACACAAACCAGATCGATCGCCGGAATACCGTGTTCGGCAATCGTCGCCATGTGTTCATCGACGTCGCGTCGCGCCAGAATGCCGCCGTGAACCTTCGGATGCAGGGTCTTGACGCGTCCGTCGAGCATTTCCGGGAAGCCTGTGTAGTCGCCAACTTCGGTTACCGTCAGCCCGGCGGCGCGCAGCATCTTCGCTGTGCCGCCGGTGGACAAGAGCTTGACACCGTGGGCGACGAGACCCTTGGCGAATTCGAGAGCGTGGTCCTTGTTCGAGAGGCTGATCAGGGCTTGTCGTATTTTCATGATGGGCGGCCAGGCGATAAGAAAGGTTGGGGGCGCTGTTCAGGCAAGAAGCCGGTGGTCGACGAGCTTCTTGCGCAGGGTGTTGCGGTTGATGCCGAGGATCTCTGCGGCGTAGGTCTGGTTGCCACCGGCCTGCTTGAGGACAACCTCGAGCATTGGACGTTCGACGCTGCGGATCACCATCTCGTAGACCGCCGCCGGTTTCTCTCCATCAAGGTGCTGAAAGTAGTTCTCCAGCGCGCTGCGGACGAAGGACGCAATGTCCTCACCGTCGTCGTGATGTCGCTTCATGCGGCGAGACCCTCGTAATTGCCGCCGGCCGGCAAGTCTGTATCCGGGCGGTCGACGTAGGGCAGGTGTTCGTTGTTCTCGGCGAGGACCAGGAAGAAGTCATCGACCGCTTGCCGTTGCCGGGCAATCGTCTGCAGTTGATTCATCATGTGGCGGAAAGCAGCCGAGCCGATCAGTCCCCGGGTGTACCAGGAAATATGCTTGCGGGCGATGCGCAAGCCGGTTTCGCTACCGTAGAAAAGGTAGAGGTCTTCGAGGTGGCCGAGCAGGACCTCGTGAATTTCACCGACCCGCGGCGGCAACAGATGCGTGCCGGTTTTCAGGAAATGCTCGATTTCGCGGAACAGCCACGGGCGGCCCTGTGCGGCGCGGCCGATCATCACCGCGTCAGCACCGGTGGTGTCGAGAACGAACTTCGCTGTTTCCGGCGAAACGATGTCGCCGTTGGCGATCAGCGGAATGCGTGCCACCGCCTTCACCGCCCGGATGGTGTCGTACTCGGCATGGCCGCTATAGCCGCAGGCGCGGGTTCGACCGTGCATGGCCAGGGCGCGGATCCCGGACTGCTCGGCGATCTTGAGGATATTCAGTGCATTACGGTTGGCGGTATCCCAGCCGGTACGGATCTTCAGCGTCACCGGCGTCTGCGGTACGGCATTGACCACCGCTTCGAGGATCTGTCTGACCAGCGCCTCGTCGCGCAGCAGCGCCGAACCGGCCATCACCTTGCAGATCTTCTTGGCCGGGCAGCCCATGTTGATGTCAATGATCTGGGCGCCGTGGTCGACGTTGTAGCGCGCCGCGTCGGCCATCATCGAGGGGTCGGCGCCAGCAATCTGCACCGAGACTGGTGCCACCTCGCCAGCGTGGTCGGCACGCCGTCTGGTTTTCGCGCTGCCATAAAGCAGCGAGTTCGAAGTGACCATCTCGGATACCGCCAGGCCGGCACCCATGCGCTTGCAGAGTTGCCTGAAAGGGCGATCGGTCACGCCCGCCATCGGTGCGACAAACAGATTGTTGCGAAGCGAAAATCCGAGAAAATCCATGGCGTGAGGAGCCGGGGGCGCAAAGCAAGGCGACGATTCTACCGCGATTGTTGCCCGAAAAATAGACAGTTGTCGTCTCGCGGCAGTTGTCGACGGCGACGTGGCCGATGCCGACCGGCAGGTGGTGTGGCTCCGGCGCCAGTCTTACGGCTTGCTGCTGGTGTCGGGCATGACGATGTTGACCTCGAGCACTTCCATGTTTCCCTGCTTCTCGATCGACACCTTGATGTCCTCCGGGTTGACCGCCACGTACTTCGATATGACGGCCATCAACTCCTGCTGCAAGGCCGGCAGGAAGTCCGGTGCGTGGTTGTCGGCATGGCGTTCGTGGGCAATGATCAGTTGCAGGCGTTCCTTGGCAATGGCCGCGGTCTTGGGCTTGCTACCGAAGATCAGGGAGAACAGGGACATCCTTATTTTCCCCCAAAGAATCGCTTGAACAGGCCGGGCTTCTCGTAGTCGACGAAACGAAGTGGAATGGTTTCTCCGAGGAAACGACCAACGACGTCGAGATACGCGCTGGAGACGTCGCTACCGATCAGATGGACCGCCGGCGAACCCGCGTTCGACGATTGCAGCACCGCTTCGGACTCCGGAATGACGCCGATGATCGGCACCCGCAGGATTTCCTGCACGTCCTTGTACGACAGCATTTCGCCGTCGCTGACGCGTTTCGGCGAGTAGCGGGTGATCAACAGGTGTTCCTTGACCGGTTCGCCACCGCTCAGTGCGCGCCGTGACTTGGCCTGAATGATGCCGAGAATGCGGTCCGAGTCGCGCACCGACGAAACCTCCGGGTTGCTGACCACCAGCGCTTCGTCGGCAAAGGTCAGAGCCAGGACAGCGCCGCGTTCGATTCCCGCCGGTGAGTCGCAGACGACGTAGTCGAAGCCCATGTGCTCGAGCTCCTTGAGAATCTTCTCGACACCTTCTTCGGTCAGTGCGTCCTTGTCGCGGGTCTGCGAAGCCGGTAGCACGAAGAGGTGGTCGTTCTCGCAGTGCTTGTCCTTGATCAGCGCCTGTGTCAGCGTCGCTTCGCCGTTGAGGACGTTGACCAGGTCATAGACGACGCGGCGTTCGCAACCCATGATCAGATCGAGGTTGCGTAGGCCGACGTCAAAATCGATGACTGCGGTCTTGTAACCCCGCAGAGCGAGGCCCGAAGCGAAGCTGGCGCTGGTGGTGGTCTTGCCGACCCCACCCTTGCCGGACGTTACGACGACAATACGTGTCACGGATCGTGCTCCGCAAATGAAAGGAGAGATTCTACCTGCAGAATGGGCATTCTGTTGAACGTGCCGACGGTTTGCTCAGTCCGCGCGACAAAAGCGCTAGTCGGTCTGCAGCCGCTCGACGACCAGTTTGCTGGTCGATTCGCCTGCTTTTTCAACGAGCCGGACCTGTACCGGTTTGCCCGCCAGTTCGGCCGGAACGCCACCGTCGAAGGTCCGGTACAAACCCGCGACCGAGACCAGTTGCGCGTCGAAGTGGGTGCAGATGATGCGCGCCTCGGTCGAACCGCTGGCGCCAGCCAGCGCGCGACCGTGCAGTGGGGCGTAGATGTGAATGTTGCCATCGGCAATGACTTCGGCGCCCGAGTTGACCGCCGCCAGGACCACCAGGTCGCCACCACGGGCATAGAGCTGCTGTCCGGAGCGCAAGGGGCGAGTAACGAACATCGTTGGCACGGCCGCTGGCGCGTTGACCGCCGCCGGCGGCGCTGCTGGCGAGGTCTCTTGCACGGCTGGTGTCTCGACCGGTGCCTCGATTGCCGGCGGTGGTGCAGACGCGGCGTCGCCAACCGCGGCCGTTCGTGGCGACCGCGCCGCCGCCGCGTAGGTCGGCAAGCCGGCTTTGCCGGCGCTCTGGCGAAGTTCTTCGCTGCCGCCACGTACGCCAATGACGTTCAGGCCGTGCGCTCTCAGCACCTCTTTGAGAATCTGCCATTTCGCCGATACGGCATCGCCGGCCGCCGATAATTCAAGAACCGCCGCATCACCATCGAAGAATGGGTCATCGCCGAACAGCGTGCTGGCGGCGTCGGCCAGGTCGGCCGTCTGCAAGGATCGCAGGCTGATCACCACGATCGGCAGCGTGGTGCCCTTGAACTCGATCAGCTGGCTTGTCTTGGTCGTTGGTGGCATGGCATCTTCAGGGCTGGAGGCAAGGATTCGCGAAGCGACGGAGTCTAGCTGAATCGTTTGGAAAAGCGAACTGTGGCGAGCGGCTTGCCGGGCTTGGCTGCGTGTCTAACGGTCATGACATGTTGCCATACACCAGATCATGAACGTCATGACCGCCCCCTCTTCTCCGGCCCTTCTCCCGCAGTGGGGAGAAGGGAGATTCGTGAGTCGCGTACGCGCTTTCACATTAAGGCCAGGCCCTGGCTCCCCAGATCATCCGTTTGGCGACGAAGTGACGCAGCGGCGGCAAGACCTCAAGGGCCAGCAGGCCGACGCCGCGGGCGATCCGCAGCGGCGCCAGGTCGTTGGCAAAGAGCCGCACGATGCCATCGGTGAAAGCGATGCTGCCGCCGCGGTCGAGGCGCCGGGCGCGCGCGTAGGACGCCAGTAGGGCTGCGTCGCCAGGGTCGCCAGCACCGTTGGCGAGCAGTTTTTCGGCCAGTTCCCAGGCGTCGCGCAAGCCGAGGTTGAAGCCCTGGCCGGAAACCGGATGCAGGCTTTGCGCGGCATTGCCAATCCACACCTGTCGCGGGGCGCTGAGTTTCCGGCGCACGCGCAGCGCCAGCGGGAAGCTGGCGCGCGCGCCGCAGCTGGCGAAATCGAGGCGACTGCCAAACTGCGCGCGCAGCGCCGCAAGAAATCGCTGCTCGTCGAGCGCCAGCAATTGTGCGGCGCGCTCGGGTGGTACTGTAAAGACCAGCGAGTAGTCCTGGCCGAGGGGTAACAGCGCCAGCGGGCCGTCGGGAGTGAAGCGCTCCCAGGCGCGTCGAGCGTGTCCGGCGACGGGTCGGACCTCGGCGACGACGGCGTGTTGCCGATAGTCGCAGACGCGTACGTCGGGATCGTTGCCGGGAGTTCCTTCGGCGTGCACCAGCAGCCGCGCCGCGACGCGACGTTTGGCGCCGTCGCTGGACAGCACGATCTCGGTCGCCTCGGCGCCGTTCGCGAGTTCGACGACAGTGCTGTTGTCCAGCAGCGGCACCCTGTCGATGCGCGCATCAAGGGCGGCCGCCAGGTCGCGGTAGCGCATCACGTAGCCGAGTGCCGGCAGGTCGTAGTCACGCGTGTCGATCAGCGTTCGGCCGAAGCCGCCGCGCTGCGAGACGTGAATGCTGTCGATCGCCGTGCCCGCGTCTACGTTCCACGCGCCGAGGCGTTCGAGAAGTTGCCGGGTTCCCTGCGACAGGGCCAGCGCGCGCGGGTCAGCGGCCCAGGCGCCGCGTCGGCGGCTGTCGATCAGCAACACGCGAAGCGGGCCACCGGCCAGCGCCAGCGCCAGCGTCATGCCGACCGGGCCGGCACCGACGATGGCGACGTCTACCTGGTCCACGCCGTCGATCGGCTCAGTCATGGCGCATCACTTCCTCGATCTCGGCGACCGTTTTCGGCGCGTTGGTGTAGACCGTGCAGCCCGCGGCGGTGACCAGAACGTCGTCCTCGATACGCACGCCGATGCCATGCAGATGCCCGGGAACGTCGCCGCCGGGGCGGAAGTAGAGGCCTGGTTCGACGGTCAGCGTCATCCCGGGACGCAGTCTGACCCAGTCATCGTCGCCGGTGCCGGTCTTGTACTCGCCCGCATCATGGACGTCGAGGCCCAGCCAGTGGCCGGTACGGTGCATGTACCAGGGCTTGTAGGCCTCGCTGTCGACGGCGCCGTCGACGCTGCCGCTAATCAGTTTGAGGTCGATCAGTCCCTGCACAAGGACGCGCAGCGCGGCGTGGTGATAGTCGGCGAACGAAGCCCCCGGGCGAACCGCGGCAATTGCCGCGTCTTGCGCCGCCAGGACGATTTCGTAGACTTCACGCTGCTCAGCGCTGAAGCGGCCGTTCACCGGAAAGGTGCGGGTAATGTCGGAAGCGTAGCCGGCGACTTCGCAGCCGGCGTCGATCAGCACCAGTGAGTGACCGCCCAGCAGCTTGTTGTTTTCGACGTAGTGCAGAATGCAGGCGTTGGCGCCACCGGCGACGATCGGCGTGTAGGCGTGGCCGTCGGCGCCGCGGCGGCGGAACTCGTAGCCGAGTTCCGCTTCGAGTTCGTATTCGGCCATGCCCGGCCGGCAGGCGCGCATGGCGCCGCTATGGCCGGCCGAAGCGATGTCGGCGGCACGGCGCATGCTCGCGATTTCGTGTTCATCCTTGACCAGGCGCATCTCGTCGAGGACGCCGCGCAGATCACGGATCTCGCCCGGCGCGCGGGTGCCACTGCGGCTCTGCTGACGGATGGTATTCAAGGCGTTGGCGATGCGCTGGTCTGCGGCGGCGTCGTGGCCGAGCGAATGCCACACGGCGCCGCGATTGGCGAGCAGCTCGGGCAGTTGCTGTTCGAGGCTGGCGATCGAATGCGCTTCGCTGAAGCCGAAGGCCTTGGCCGCGGCTTCGGGTCCGTAGCGGAAGCCGTCCCAGGTCTCGCGCTCCTCGTTCTTCTCACGGCAAAAAAGCAGTGACCGAGGCTCGCGGCCGCCGACCAGAACGATCACCGCGTCGGGTTCGGGGAAGCCGCTGAGGTACCAGAAGTAGCTGTCAAAACGATAGGGGTAATGCGAGTCGCGGTTGCGCAAGCGCTCGGGTGCCGTCGCCAGCACGGCGACGCCGTCACCGAGGCGTTCGAGTAGCTGCTGGCGACGCTGGGCGTAGGGCTGCTGAGTCATTGGGCGCGGGCAAGCTCCATGTCAAGTTCGGCGAGACGTTCGGTGGTGCCGACGTCGGTCCAGTGGCCGCCGTGTCGTTGGCCGGTGACGATGCCGCGGCTGATGCCGTCGTCAAGCAGTGGCCGCAATTTCATGCGCACGCCGACGGCCAGCCCGGCAAAGAACTCGGGCCAGAATACGCCAATGCCGGCGTAGGTCAGGGTGCCATTGGCGTTGGCGCCGGCGTGCCGCAGCAGTTCACCGTCAAGGACGAAGTCGCCACCGCGATGGTGCGCCGGGTTGTCGACCAGCAGCAAATGGCAACGGCGCTGATCGGCGGCCTGCGCGATGCGGCGGGCGTCGGCAAGGTCCCAGTCGCACCAGACGTCGCCATTGATCGCCAGGAAAGGTTGGTCGCCGAGCAGCGGCAGCGCCGCGGCGATGCCGCCAGCGGTTTCCAGCGCGCCGGCGGGTTCCGGCGAGTAGGCGATGTGCAGGCCAAAGGCGCTGCCATCGCCCAGTGCGGCCTCGATCTGTTCGCCCAGATGCGCGAGGTTGATCACCACCTCGAGCCAGCCGGCGGCGGCCAGGCGCTGCAGGTGCCAGACGATCAGCGGCTGGCCACCGGCGCAGAGCAGCGGCTTGGGCGTTTGGTCGGTGAGCGGTCGCAGGCGTTCGCCGCGGCCGGCGGCGAGGATCATCGCTTTCATCAGAAGGTATAGCCGGCGACCGCTGGCTGGTCGTCGACCGTGTCGAGCAGGCGCGCCAGCGGCCGCAGTTCGCCGTAGCGCTGGCAGGTCCGGCGCAAATAGTGCAGCACGCGCGGCATGTCGGCCAGGTAATTCTCCTTGCCGTCACGGTGGCACAGGCGGGCGAATATCCCGAGCACCTTGAGCTGGCGCTGCGCACCCATCCATTCGTAGTCGCGGTAGAAGTCGTGAAAGTCGGCGTGCACCGGCAGTCCGGCCTGGCGCGCCGCGTCCCAGTAGCGGATCACGAAGTCCAGTTCCTGTTCTTCCGGCCAGTCGATGTACGCGTCGCGGTAAAGCGAGACCAGGTCGTAGGTCAGCGGCCCGTAAACCGCATCCTGAAAATCGAGCACGCCGGGGTTGGCCGGAAAGGCCGGCGAAGTGTCACCAACGACCATCAGGTTGCGCGAGTGGTAATCTCGATGGACGAAGACCCTGGTCTGGCTCAGATTGTTGGCCAGGATCGCCGCAAAAGCGGTCTGCAAGGTCGTCTGCTGGCGATCGTCGAGAGTCAGTCCGAGGTGGCGTGCCAGATACCATTCGGGAAACAGCGCCAGCTCGCGACTGAGCAGGCGGTGATCATAGTCGGGCAGGACGCCGGCGCGGCTGGCGAGCTGGATGGCGATCAGTGCCTGATTGGCGTCGCGGGTACAGGCGCGTGCGGAGCGGGCGCCGGCTGCGCCGACATACGAATAGCACTCAGAGTTAGGTCGTGCGCCGAGGTCGGGAGCCCAGGAAAAAAACCCTCTACAGATCGGGAGTTGTCTGCGAGGGACCGTTTCGGTACATGTAGCTCCGGCGTCCTGAAAAGCGCGATGGGTGTGCGAAAAAAAAAAACAAAGAAGGGGGTGGGGACAAAAGTAACTAGCAACCTCTGGACACGGTAGGGGATAACACACTGGCTCAGAAAAGCTTGAATCAAAACGGCGATCAAGGAGAATCTAACAAAGAGAGGATAAGTAGGAAGCTAGTAGTAGGTCGGTGGCTGGAAAAAGGACTGGGGGTCATCAAAAAGGAAGAACTTCACCGGTAAGGAAATTCGCCAATTAACGTTGTGAACACAGGAAGAGACATACGGCAAACCAAGGACAGTTACCGGACAGGGATAACAGACTAGGGGCAACTCCGGCTGCGTAAAATTGATGGGGCATACATAAAAGTGCGGGGCAAACCAGCAGTCGGGTGTGACTGGCCCAACCAAAGAACAATCTAATACCGGAGAGACGAAGAACACACGGGACACCAAAAACAGGGGTCTTGTCAAAGGGAAGCCCAAGCAACTTTAAAGACACGCACACGGATGACCGGAGTACAAGTCGGCGAAGAAATGGTCCATACTTAGGCAGAGAAGGGGCGCGGACAAGTTGCATGTTCTCTTGACATCAGATTAGCTGGCGTACAAAGACTGTCCCGGCGAGCTCTGCTGTACAACCACATAAACGACCGGGCAAAGGGTGCAGGATTCAAATAAAAAAGAGCGGGCAAGAACAAAAAAAAGAAGCGGGCCCCAAAGGCGGGAAGGAACACCAAGCGCCTGGGACGGTTATCTAACTGGAAGTGGAGGTGACCCGAAGCCGCATAGAATAAGCGGCTCGGTACACAAGCGACGCACTTAACTATCGGATGCACCCACCAGGCGACACAACCCTGAACATGATAGGACGTACTAGAAAAAAAAAGAGACCACAATGACCCCGCAGAAGGTGCCGTATCTGAGAAACTCATCAGACGGAACGGTGAGAAAAAAACACACCAGGGCCTGCGAGTAATCGCGTGTGTCATCGCAAAAGCGCGGGGGCCTAAAGGAAGCTAAAAAAGTGAGGTGGGATGGAGCAGGAAGTGCGGGGAGGAGAGGCTCAGGATGATCGCAGGGACGCGGGTGAAGAAGTGATAGAGTTCGCCTCGAGCCGGCACCCCTCCGTGTACTTCCCGGTCCCCATCTCCGCCACGCTTTGGCCAGTTTGCGCCTCCCGCACCGCCCGATCTCTACAAGGACATCGGCTGCCCGACACAACCTCTACGCCGCTACCCGTCACTCCTCCTTTCCTTTCCTTCTTCTTCATCTCCCGCACCGTTACTCTTTCCGACCTATCCCCGCGGTCCGGCTTCCACTTTCTACTCTCTTCCTTTCTTTTCTTCTCCTTCTTTCTTCTCGCTGTTCTTTCCTCCCAACTGGTTCTTCTTTCTCCCGCTTTCTATTCGCCTTCCCTATCGCGCCTTCAGCTTCGACTTCCTCTACTACTACCTCTTTCATCCTCCTACTTCCCTCATCCTCTTGCATGCCCGTTTCTTGCTCACGCTCCACTTAATCTCTTGGCCTCTTCGTCGACCGCGAGGTGATCGCCGAGGACGATGCGGAATTGCGCCAGGCTGGCAAGGTCTTGACTGCCGATCGAATGACCTATTGGCCAGTGGACGACGAGGTCGAAGCCGTCGGCGGCGTTCGCTTCCAGCAGGACAACGACGTGATTTCCGGGACCAGGATGCGGATGCGGCTCGAAGACAAGTTTGGTTTCTTCGACGACGCTTCGTATTTCATCAAACGACCGCCGCGGGCCGCCGCGGCGCCGAGCAGCACGCCGAGCAGCGAGTTCACCAGCGGTTTTGCCGCGCCGCGCTCGCTCGGCATCGCGCCCGGACAGACCGTCATGAAGTATGAAGATAGCGCTTCGAAAGAGGCCACCGAGGGGCGTGGTGACGCCGAGCGCATCGATTTCGAAGGCGAAAACCAGATCCGCATGCGCGCGGCGACCTACACCACGTGCAAGCCCGGTAATGACGACTGGTTCCTCAGCGTCGACGACCTCAAACTCGACTTCGATAACCAGGTCGGTACCGGTACTGACGGGACGGTGCACTTTCTCGGCGTGCCGATTCTCTATTCGCCGTGGATGTCGTTCTCGCTCAACAACCAGCGCAAATCGGGTTTTCTCAGGCCGACCTACGGTTCAAGCAGTGATAACGGTATCGAGTTCACGCTGCCGTACTACTGGAATATCGCGCCGAACATGGACGCGACTTTCGAACCGCGAATTCTCAGCCGACGTGGCGTCGAAATCGGCACCGACGTGCGCTACTTGAACGAGGCTTTTGGCGGCATCTATACGAGCAGGGCGCGACTCGAGTATCTTCCCAACGACCAGAAGGCCGGCATCGACCGCTGGGGCGTGTCGCTGACGCACAATCAGCAGACGGCCAACGGTTTCTCCGGCGCGATCAATTACAACCGGGTTTCGGACAACAAATACTACACGGACTTGTCGAGCCAGATTACCAAGACCTCCGAGACGCAGCTCCTGGAACAGGGGCTGCTGACCTACAGTGGTGGCGGCTGGTGGAATGCGAGCGTCAATCTGCAGTCTTTCCAGACGCTGCAGCCCGACCCCCAGAATCCGGTCACGCCGCCCTACCGCCTGTTGCCACAGGTTACCGTGAACGCCCGGCAGCCCGACCTGTTCGCGACCGATAGCTCTTTCTTCGGGCAATACACCTATTTTGTTCATCCCGATTCGCTCAAGGTCGAAGGCCAGCGGACGGTTCTGCAACCGCAGATATCTCTGCCTTATGTGACGCCGGGGTGGTATGTGACGCCGCGGCTGGGCGTGAACGTCACGCAATACGCCTTGTCGTATCCGGTTTCGGTGAGCAATGAACGCAGTTCGATCAATCGCAGCCTGCCGATCTTCAGCCTTGATTCGGGGATGACTTTCGAACGGCCGAGCAACTGGTTCGGTCGTGACTACACGCAAACGCTGGAGCCGCGACTCTACTACCTGAATATTCCCTACAAGAACCAGAACGATATCCCGGTCTTCGACTCGGCGCAGGCGGACTTCAACTTCGCGCAGATCTTTGCCGACAACCAGTTTTCCGGCTGGGACCGTATCAATAATGCCAACCAGTTGACCGCCGCCGTGTCTTCTCGCCTGATCGACCCATCAACCGGAGGCGAGATCATGCGCGGGATGCTCGGCCAGCGCCTGTACTTCACCGACGACAAGGTGGCGCTGCCCGGAACGACCACCCGTCAGTGGAATAAATCCGACTTGCTGGCGGGCTTCACCGGCCAGATCTTGCCGCGCGTGTACGCCGACGCGGCGCTGGAATATACCGTCAATGATCAGGAATTCCAGCGCTACTCGATGGGCGCGCGTTATTTCCCCGAAGCCGGCAAACTGCTCAACGCCTCGTACAGTTACAACACGCAGGCGGCCACTCCGATCAAGCAGATCGACATTTCCGGTCAGTGGCCGATCGACGGTCGCTGGCAGGCGGTCGGTCGCTACAACTACTCGTTTCTGCAGAACCAGCCGATCGAAATCATCGGTGGCCTGCAGTACAACGCGGGTTGCTGGGTGGTGCGCGTGGTTGGCCATCGCCTGCAAACGACCGAGGCGAACTCGACCACCACCACTTTCGTACAGCTGGAGTTGAACGACTTCGCGCGGATCGGCTCGAATCCGCTGGATCTCCTCCGGCGCCAGATTTCAGGCTACGGAGTCGCCAATCACCCGATGACCGACTCAGCCCTGGCCGAACAATAGGCTTGCCCATGATGATTCTATTTCGCGCGCTGCTCGTGTCCGCTTGCCTGATCGGGCTGGCGGCGGCGCAGACCTCGCCCGCGGCATCGCGCCAACCGGTCGCCGCCGACCGCATCGTTGCCGTAGTCAATGACGAAGTGATTACGCTTTACGAGTTGCGCTCGCGCCTCGACTCGGCGTTGGCGCAGTTGCAGCGACAGGGCACCACATTGCCGCCGCGTGCGGTTCTCGAAAACCAGATGCTCGAACGGCTGGTGACCGACAAGGTGCAATTGCAGTTCGCGCGCGAGATCGGTTTACGCGTCGACGACGCGCAGCTCGACCAGGCGCTGCAGCGAATCGCCGCCAACAACAAGCTGACCTTGCCGCAGTTTCGTGCCGCTCTTGAAAAAGATGGCATCGCCTTTGCCAGCTTTCGTGAGGAGATTCGCTCCGAGATGACGATCGCTCGCCTGCGTGAGCGCGAAGTCGATAGCCGTATCTTCATCTCCGAAGGAGAAATCGACAATTACCTCGCCGGCGCGGCCGGGCAGGGCGATGCCGGTGAGGAGTATCAGGTCGCGCACATTCTGCTGCGGGCGCCGGAGTCGGCGAGTCCGGAGCAGATCCAGCAACTCCGCGCCAAGACCGATCAGGTCGTCGACCGTTTGCGGAAAGGCGAGGATTTTGCGCAACTGGCGGCCGCCTATTCGGACGCGCCGGACGGTCTGAAAGGCGGCGATCTCGGCTGGCGTTCGTTGCCGCGCATGCCGGCGATGTTTGCCGAAGTCGTTGTGACGCTGAAGGTCGGCGAGGTATCGCCGGTCTTGCGCAGCTCGAACGGTTTCCATTTGGTCAAGCTGCTCGGCAAGCGGGGAGGCGGCGCGCTGCCAGCGGTGCAGCAGACGCACGCCAGACACATCCTGATCAAGGTCAACGAACTGGTATCAGAATCCGAAGCTCGGCACACGCTCGAGGGTCTGCGCGAACGGATCAAATACGGCGAGAAGTTTGCCGAGTTGGCCAGGCTGTTCTCGCAGGACGGTTCGGCGTCAAAGGGCGGCGATCTGGGCTGGATTTACCCCGGGGATACGGTTCCCGAGTTCGAGCGGGCGATGAATCTCCTGGCTCCCGGCGAGGTCAGTCAACCCGTTCAGTCGCCGTTTGGTTTTCACCTGATCGAAGTGCTCGAGCGTCGCGTCCAGGATGTCTCGAATGAGCGCCAGCGCTCCGCGGCGCGGCAGACGCTGCGCGACCGCAAACGTGACGAGGCTTACCAGGACTGGTTGCGCCAGACGCGCGACCGAGCCTATGTCGAGCTTCGCCTGGAGGAGCGTTGAGCGAGCTCACCGGCTTGCCGACGATTGCCGTCACCACCGGCGAACCCGCCGGCATTGGCCCGGAGATCTGCCTGCGGCTGGCTGATCGCTCGCTGGCCGCGCGCTTGCCGGCACGCATTGTTGTCCTCGCCGATCGTTCGCTATTGGCCGAACGGGCCGCGGCGCTGCAGTTGCCCGTGCTTTTGCGTGACTGGCAGCCGGCGCTGCCGCCGCAAGCCGGTGCGCTCGACGTCCTGCACCTGCCGCTGCGCGTCAGCGCGCAGCCCGGTCGCCTCGAGCCGGCGAATTCGCCGTACGTGCTGGCGCTGCTCGACCGCGCGCTGGCCGGTTGTCTGCGTGGCGAGTTCGCGGCGATGGTCACGGCGCCGGTCCATAAGGGCGTGATCAACGATGCCGGCATTCCGTTCACCGGCCACACCGAGTACCTCGCGGCGGCGACGGCAACACCACGCGTGGTGATGATGCTCGCCGGCGGCGGCCTGCGGGTGGCGCTGGTGACCATCCATCTGCCGCTGCGCGAGGTGCCGGGCGCGGTGACCGCCAGCGCGGTCGAGGAGACGCTGCGCATCGTGCATGCCGAGATGGCGCAGAAGTACGGGATCGCCAACCCGCGGATTCTCGTCGCCGGTCTCAATCCGCACGCCGGCGAGGGCGGCTACCTAGGTCGCGAAGAGATCGAAGTGATCGCCCCGGTGCTCGAAAAACTGCGCGCCGAAGGCGCGATGACGCTGATCGGGCCGTTGCCGGCCGACACCATGTTCTCGCCACCGGTCCTGGCGCGCGGCGACTGTGTCGTCGCGATGTACCACGATCAGGGGCTGACGGCGCTCAAGTACGCCAGCTTCGGTCAAGGCATCAACGTCACGCTCGGCTTGCCGATCATTCGCACGTCGGTCGATCACGGGACGGCGCTCGAATTGGCGGGTAGCGGCGACGCTGACGCAGGCAGTCTGGTGGTCGCCGTCGAGCAGGCCATCGAGATGGCACAGCGGGCCGGCGGCAGGTGGTGAAGGCCTGCTTGCGGGCGTCCGCCAATAAATGAGTGCGCACGTCGCCCGCAAGCGCTTCGGGCAAAACTTCCTGGTAGACCAACACGTCATCGCCGCGATCATCGATCAGCTGGCCGTGCAACGCGACGATCGGCTGGTCGAGATTGGCCCTGGCCTCGGCGCCTTGACCGATCCGCTGCTGCGCCGGCTCGACCATCTGCAGGTCGTCGAGATCGACCGCGATATCGTCGCCAGGCTCCAGCAACGCTATTCATCGGACCGGTTGACGGTGCACGCCGGTGACGCCCTGAACTTCGATTTCGCGATCCTGGCCGAGGATGCGGCGAGCGGCCTGCGCGTCGTTGGCAATCTGCCCTACAACATCTCGACGCCGCTGCTCTTTCATCTCGCCAGTTTTGGCTGTTGCATCCGTGACATGCATTTCATGCTGCAACGCGAGGTCGTCGAGCGGATGGTCGCCGCGCCGGGAAGCGGCGACTTTGGCCGCCTGTCGGTGATGCTGCAATACCGCTTCGTCATCGAGCAGCTATTCGAGGTGCCGCCCGAAGCCTTTAATCCGGCGCCGCGGGTGTACTCGGCGATGGTCCGGCTGATTCCGCGTCGGCCGGAGGAGTTGTTGGCAGTCGACGAAAAATACCTGTCGACGCTGGTCGCGCTGGCTTTTGGCCAGCGCCGCAAGATGGTGCGTAATAGTCTCAAGAGCCTGCTCAACGACGAGCAACTGGCGGCTCTCGGCGTTTCGCCGACGGTCCGCGCCGAGGAGCTGTCGGTCGACGACTACGTGCGCCTGGCCAACAGCCGGCCATGAAAGCGGCGTGCCGCGATGGCCCGCCGTGCTGGCAACGAACGACGCAGAGGCGACGCAGAGGAGGCCGCGCAGGGGCGCGCCAGCGTGCCGCTCAGGCGCTCTTCTTGATCGGGCAGGTATTCGCGCCGAGCAGGCTGTAGGCTGGGCAGACGCCGAACAGGCCGGTCAGTAGCGGTACGACGCCGATCCAGCCCCAGACGCCGATGACGCCGATGGCGGCCAGGGTGATCAGTGCGATACCGACGACGATGCGCAGGATTTTGTCGATGCCGCCGACGTTGGTTTTCATGATGTGCTCCGTGCCTTGTGGTTGATGACGGGGCCAGAGTAGCCGGCGCGGCGGGTCGGCGTCTGTAACCGCGGTCACACAGTGGCGCGCCGCTGCCGGTCAGCGATTGCTCGCCGCCAGTTCCTGCAGGCCAGGGCGGTCGACGATCATGATCTGCTCGCGGCCAAGCCTGACCAGGCCCTGCACGGCGAAACCCTTGAGCAGGCGGCTGACGATCTCGCGGACGCTGCCGAGTTCTTCGGCCAGCGCCTGGTGCGTGCTGTGGATCGCTTCGCCCCGGGCGAGCAGCAGCTTGGCCAGGCGCTGGTCGAGACGATGGAAGGCGACTTCCTCGACGAGTTGCATCAGTTCGGCGATGCGTTCGGCGAAGAGGTGGAAGACGAAGTCGCGGAACAGCGCGTTTTCGGCGACCAGGATGGCGAACGCCGCGGTCGGCAGGACCAGCAGCGACAGCGGCGTTTCGGCGACGCCACGTGCGGTGTACGGCGTGTGGCCGAGCAGGCAGCTCGAACTGATGATGCACGAGCCGCCCGGCTCGACGCGATAAAGCAGCATCTCGCGGCCGCTGGCGGTGCTTTTCACGACCTTGATCGTGCCGGCGAGCAGCAAGGGGAATCCCAGACAGTCCTGTCGTTCGCTGAACAGCTGCGCGCCCGCCGGCACCTGGCGCAGGGCGCTTGCCGGGCACAAGGCGGCGAGTTGCGCGAGCGGCAGCGAGCGCAGTGCCGGGTACAGCGTTAGCAGCGACGGCGGCAGGGTGTTGGGGTCGCTGGCCATCAGTCGGCGAGTTCGCTGAGTTCAGTGATTTCGGCGGTCACCGGCGCGTGATCGGACGGCCGTTCGAGTTTGCGCAGCGAGCGCTCGACGCCGGCTGCCGTGCACCGCCCGGCGAGCGCTTCGGAGAGCAGGATGTGGTCGATGCGCAGCCCACGGTTCTTCTGGAAGCCGAGCATTCGGTAGTCCCACCACGAAAAGGTTTTTTCGGGCTGTTCGAAGAGGCGAAAACTGTCTTTCAGACCGAGCCCGAGGAGACTCTGGAAAGCTGCGCGCTCGGCCGGAGAACAGAGGATCTGGTCGGCCCAGGCCAGCGGGTCATGAACGTCGCGGTCGTCGGGGGCGATGTTGAAATCGCCAGCCAACACCAGCCGCGGATTGGCCGCCAGTCGCTCGCCCAGCCACTTGTTCAGCGCCGCCAGCCAGTCGAGCTTGTAGGCGTACTTGTCGCTGCCGACCGCCTGGCCGTTCGGCACATAGGCGCAGATCACGCACAGCCCGCCGACAGTCGCCGCCAGCAAGCGCTGTTGCGCGTCCGGGTAATGCGGATTGCCGGCGACGACGTCGGTCAGCGGCAGGCGTGCCAGCAGGGCGACGCCGTTGTATGTCTTCTGTCCGGCGAAAGCGACGTGGTAGCCGGCGGCCTCGATTTCCTGGCGTGGGAAGAAAGGGTCGTCAAGCTTGGTTTCCTGCAAACAGACGACGTCGGGTTGCTGCCCGGCGAGCCAGTCGAGCAGCTGCGGCAGACGGACTTTCAGTGAGTTAACGTTCCAGCTGGCGATTTTCATGGGGTCCTGCAAGCGGGTGGTAATGCGGTGTGATGGGGGGCAGGGTGCTCGTCTGCTCAGCGCTCGGGCGACGCCGCAAGCGGCCCCGGCCGGGTACATTGTGCCAGTCCCGGGCCGATACACGAAACTGACGGAGCTGCATGTCGCCGGCAGCGGCCGCTCGCCGTGCGTGCGATCAGTCGCGCATGGCTCATTGCTGCCGCCGCTGGCGTTCGCGCATGAAAGCCAGATAGAGCAGCGGCACGGCGAACAGCGTCAGCGCCGTCGAGAACAGCAGCCCCCAGACGATGCTCGAAGCCACTGGCCCCCACAACAGACTCTTGCCGCCGATGCCGAAGGCCAGCGAGAACAGGCCGCCAATGGTCGTCGTGGTGGTGATCAGGATCGGCACAACGCGTCGGCGCGCCGCCAGGATCAGCGCGTGCATGCTGCTCATGCCGCGCCGGCGGCGGTCATTGGCGGCGTCGATCAGGACGATCGCCGAGTTGACGCCGATGCCGGTCAGCGCGATCACCCCGTAGAGCGTGTACAGCGACAGCGGGTTGCCCGATAGAGCCAGCCCGAAGGCGACGCCGGTAAAGGCCAGCGGCACGGTCACCAGGATCATCAGCGGTTGCCAGTAGCTGGCAAACTGCGCGGCGAGAATCAGGTAGATCAGGCCGACGCCGAGCAGGAAGAGCATCTTCATCGCATCGAGGCTTTCCTCGATATCCTCCAGCTCACCGGAGAAATCGAGGCTGACGCCCGGATGCGCGGCGCGAATCTTGTCCCATTCGTTGGCGATCATCGCGTTGGCCGCGGCGGTGTCGGTAAGCGTCTTGTCGAGGCTGGCTTCGACAGTGATCGTGCGCCGCAGATTGTAGTGGCGGATGAAGCCGCGGCCGGGCGTGACCTCGTCTTCGACGAAGGCGCCGAGGCGGCTGATCTGGCCATCCGGCAAGGCTATCGGCTCGTTCAGGAAGGTCGCCGGGTCGAGGCGTCTGGTGCGCTCCGAGCGCACGCGCAGCTCGAGCTTGTCGCCTTCGTCGCGGGTGAAGGTAAGGACCTCGCCGTCGATCGCGATACGCACCTGCCGGGCCAGCTGCGCGGCGTTCAGGCCGGCTTTGCGCAAGGCGTCGCGGTCGAGCTTCAGGTTCAGTTGCGGGCGACCGGCAACCTTGTCGTCCTGGACATCGCGCGCGCCGGGGATCGCGGCGGTAATTTCCTTGAGCGCATCGGCGGCGGCCTGCAGTTTGTCGAAGTCGTCGCCACGCACCTTGACGCTGATCGCCTTGCCGGCCGGCGGCCCGCCCGAGAGCACCGAGAAGCTCTTGCGTCCGACGCCCGGCACGGCTTCGACGCGGGCGCGCATCGCCTCGACCGCGTCGTTGACGCCGCGTGCGCCCTTGACCAAGGGATTGAGCGAGACGATGACCTGCCCGTAGGGGTCGCCGTAGAGCGGTTCGGTGTCGGTGAACTTGACGCCGGCGTTGCTATAGACCGAACGCGCCTCGCCGCCCGGCCCGACGCCCGCGAGCTGGCTGCGCACCACTTGTTCGACGGCGCTGGTTTCGGCCAGGGTCTCTTCCAGCGTCGCCGTCGCCGGCATGTCGACGTTCACATAGATGATTCGTATCGGGTCGAAAGCGAAGAACTGGACACGAATTACACCGGTCGCGACCAACGCCCCGGCAGCGATCAGCGTCGCCAGCACCAAGGCCGCAAAGCGCTTCGGCCGCCGCAGCGTGTACGCCAGCGCTTGCCCGTAGCGCAGGCGAATACGGCGATTGAAGCGGTTGCGCCAGCGTTGCAGGCGCGACGGCTGCTCCAGACTCATTCTGCTAGCGACGATGTGCACCGGCATCATCCAGAAGGCTTCGAGTAGCGAGATCAGCAAGGCCAGGGTGACCACGAAGGGGATGATGAACATGAACTTGCCGACGATTCCCGGCAACAGCATCAGCGGCAGGAAGGCCGCCATGGTCGTCGCCACCGACGCCAGCACCGGCGCCCAGACTTCGCCGATCGCGTCGAGGCTGGCCGGCAAGGCCTGCTGGCCGCGTTCGATACGGTAGTAGGCCGCTTCGACGATGACCACCGCGTCGTCGACCAGCAGACCGAGCGCGATGACCACGCCGAGCAGCACCGAAACATTGACCGTGTGCCCCATCGCCGACAGCAGGGCGAAAGTGCCGAGCAGGGAAAACGGGATCCCCAGCGAAACCAGCAAGCCGATCTTGCCACCGAGAAACAGCCAGCACACCAGCAGCACCATGATCACCCCGTAGAGGGCGTTGGTCTGCATGACGCTGATCGCTTCGCGAGTCGGAATCGTTTGGTCGTCGGCCAGGGACAGCTGCAGGCCACTGGTGGCGAGCACCGCGTTCTCGTCGGCGATAAAGGCGCGCAGACGGTCGACCAGTTCAAGCGTATTGCTGCCCGCCTTCTTGTTGATCGACAGCGAGATGGCGTCGCGGCCGTCGGTCGCCGAATACTGCGTCGCCGGCGCACGCGCGCGTTCGATTCCCGCCACCTCGTCGAGTCGCGCCGAGACGCCGGGCCGTGACGACGACATCACCGGCAGCGTCGCCAGCGATTCGGGGTCGGTGAGCACGCCCTTGACGCTGACTGACCAGGCGCTGCCGTGCCCCTTCAGCGTGCCGCCGGAAACGTCGCGGTACCAGTCGCGGACACTGTCGGCGACGTCGCTGCTGGTCAGGCCGCGCGCCGCCAGCGCCTGCGGCTTGACGCTGATCAACAGCTCGGGGTCGCGCAATCCCGAAGCGATGACGCTATCGACACCGCTCATGCGCTCCAGGTCGCTCTTGATGCGGCGCGCGTTCAGGCGCAGCGTCTCGTCGTCGGCCTGGCCGACGAGCAGGATCGACGCCGTTGGAAAACCGTTCGAGGTGGTGATCTCGGTGACCAGCGGGTCCTTGGCCTCGGGTGGCAACTCGGACTTGGCCTTGTTCTGGATTTCGCGCCGCAGATCGTTCATCCGCTTGTCGAAGTTGCGTTCGGAGATTTCGCGGAAGCGAACCAGGATCGTCGAGATATTCTCGCGCGAAGTCGAGATCACGAAGCGCACGTCGGCGACGCCCTTGATGCCGTCTTCGAGCGGGTTGGTCACCAGCCGCTCGACTTCCTCGGCACTCGAACCCGGCAGCGCGGTGACGATGCTCACCCAGTTGAAGTTGATCTCCGGGTCCTGCTCGCGCGGCATCGTCAGGTAGCTAAGCAGACCGAGCAAGAGCACCACGACGAAGGCGATATTGGCCAGCGGATGGTTCGAGATCAGCGCGCGCAGCAGTTTCATGAGGGTTGGCGCTGTCTACCTGATCGCCACGCCGTCTTGCAGCGTCGCCTGGCCGCGCACCACCACGCGCGTCGCCGCCGGCAGGCTGACCGGCACGGCGCGACCTTCCTGCGCAGCGGGCAAGGCGACGAAGCGGGCAACCTTGCCCTGCTGCACGAAGACGCCGATCGCCTCGCCGCGGCGCACCAGCAGCGGCGCCGGCAGATAGGGTTGTGGATCGGACCACAGCAAGCGGCCGTCGCTGCCCACCGGGACCGGCACGCGCGTGCCGTCGCCGGCAGCGAAACCGAGGCGGACCTCCTGCGTGCGCGCTGGCGCCGACACCGTGCCAGCGACGCGCAACAGACGCAGCGGGTAGGTCTTGCCGCGCGTCTCGAAGACGAGGTCCTTGGCACGCCGCAGTCCGGCGACATCGGCCGGCGCGATGCTGGCGCTGACCTCGGCGGCGCCGGTTTCGGCGAGCACGTAGAGCACGCTTCCCGGCGCTACCGCCTCGCCGGTCTGCGCCAGGCGCTCGACGACGCTGCCGGCAAAAGGGGCGCGCAAGCTCGCTTTCGCCAGCTGACGTTGGGCGATCGCCACTTGCGCCTGCTGCGACGCCAGCTCGCTGCGCATCAACGCCACTTCGGTTTCGCGCTGGACCAGCGCTTCCTGCGAAAAGAATCCCTGCGCCTGCAGCTCCCGCGACCGCTTGAGCTGCTGCTCGGCCTGTTTCAGCCGGGCCAGCGCGGCGTCCAGCGCCGCCTGCGACTGCTGCAGCGCCAGCCGGAAATCGACTGGATCGATCTCGGCGAGGAGTTCACCCTTCTTCACCGCACTGCCGGCTTCGGCCGTCCAGCGCTGGAGAACGCCACTGACTTCGGCCGAAAGTTTCGACTCGTTACGCGGTATGACGCTGGCCGCCAGTTCGCGCTGCGGGTGGATGATCACCTCGCCGAGCGGCGCGCTCTCGATGAGCACTGGTGACGCTTTGGCGGTCGTTGTCTGGGCCTGTGCCGGCAGCGTGCCAGCAAGCAGCGCCACGATAGCGGCACTGGTCAGGACGAGCAGCGCCCTTGCGAAGATTCGTCGCCACCGATGCGGACTCGCCGGTTGGGCAGGCGCTTGCTGCAATTCAATAGCTTTCATGTGCTACCGCCATGCTGGCGTCAATAAATCTCGGGAGGGTGGCGATCGCAGCGCCAGCGTAAGGAGCGAAGTATCCGTAGCAATCGGGTGGCGGTCAAACTGGTCGTTGGCGATCGTCGCGATCTGCCTGGTTCGGTCTTCGTAAAGTGTCGACCAGCGCCATATATTTGCGCTCGTTGGTCTTCCTGCAGATAACTTGGCGATTTCATCACGTCCCGGTTGGGCCGTCGCGACGGACCATGACAATCCAGGTGTCAGGCTTTGATGCCTTTGGTGGCGGGGATCTTCAGTAGCCAGGCAGCAGCCAGGAGCCCCTCATCCAGCGTATAAAGCATCTTCGCGCCATGGTTGCTGGCGATCGCGAGGTGTAGCGCGTCGCCGGCTCTCAACTTGGTGGCGAAGTGCTGGATGTAGTTCTTGGCAAGCTCATAATCCGCTGCACCGGGAACGACGACCTGGCAGGAGCCAGCCACCATTTCATCGAACTGGTCGATGGCCAGCAGTGCCTCCGCCTCCGCCAGGCCTCCCATCCTGACCTCGCGGGCGGCGAGACTGGCAAACTCGACGCGGGTCCAGTGGCTGACCTGCAACTGCCCGGGCGGAAGATCGAGAAAGAACGCTTCGACGTCTGCGCTGGTCGCTTCTTCGAGGATCAGTGGTGCCAGGAAGCTGGTGTCGAAATACAGCATCAAAGCCCCTCGTCGCGCATTTCTCGCAAGAGCTCGGCACTGGACTTGCGCCAACCCGGCATGCGACTGCGAAACTCGGCGAGCGACTTGATCGGCTGCTTGGCTTTCTCGACCGGCGTGATGCGGGCAACCGCCTGACCTCGCCGCGTGATGATCACTTCTTCGCCAGCCTCGACCTGATCGAGCAAACGGCTCAAGTGCGTCTTGGCATCAGCCAGTGTGACGGTGCTCATCGTACCGCTCCGGTTGGTCATGTGATTGGTCATATCATAGCGCCGATTCACGTCACGGGCGCGAATTCGCGACGCTTGCCGCCCATGCGCGCGCGAATACTGGCCTCCGCCTGTGTCGTGATGCGTGGGACCTCTCCTCCGCGGTGGCGATCACTACACACAGCGCTCAAGCCCCGCCGATCGTCGCTCGCAACTCGCGCACGTGCGCCAACCCCACCGCGTCATCCAGCTTCGTGAACGCCTTTTCGGCCTGCGCCAGAACAACCAGCGCCGGGTCTGGCCGACCACCCATCGCCAAGACTTGAGCGAGGAGTAAACCAGTCCCAGCGATGAAATCTGGACGGCTGAGCGTGACACTTATCGCGAAGGCCTCGGCAAGTTCGTCGTGAATCCGTGGCAACCCGCCCGTCTCGCGCTCACCGCTCTCCAGGCGAAGCCACGCAGTCGAAAACATGATGTGTGCGAGGCTGTCGATGTCGCCCAGCCGCCGCGCGATCGGCATCCGTTGTTCCTGTAGCTCCAACGCCTCGGTGAGTTGACCGCGCGTTTGCAAGATTGCGGCGATCTTTCCCAGAGTTACCACCTTTTCACCCAGGTCGCCGAGGCGGTCATGGACTGGCAGCTCTTCTTCTCGGTGAATGCGTAGCGCTTCGTCGAGTTGTCCACACGACTTCAGGATATCGGCGATTTTTCCCTGCGTCACGGCCTTAGCACTCGCGTCGTCGAAATGCTCAAGAACTGGCAACACCTGTTTGCGGAGCACATTTAGGGCTGCGTCGAACTGGCCACGGGCCTTGAGAATATCGGCCACTCCGCCACGCGCAATCGCCCACTCCCGTTCCTGCCCGCAATTGCGAAAGCGTGCAGCTGCGCACGCGAAAGCCTTCTCAGCATCGTCCATATCGCCCAGGCGATGATGGTGACGAGCGACATACACCATCGCTGTGGCCGATTCAACATCGTTGCTATCGCTCATGGCCAGACGTGCCAGCAGGGCGATGGCTCGCTTTTCGGTGTCCGTCAGGCCGACGCGTTTGGCGCAGTCAACTGTGATCCGTAGCAGTCCGGCCCCGGGCGTGACTCCGAGTGTTTCAAGGCGGGCTAGTGTCTAATTGCATTATTAACCGGTAGTAACTATCATACTTCTCCATTGCTTCGTGGTGGAGGAGATGTGGTGGGACGTGTGGCGGTGGCGCTGTCTTGCACAGCGGAGGTGAAGGAGGAATTGGAGCGTATGTCACGGAGTCGCAGTGGCGAGGTTCGCTTGGCCGAGCGAGCGAGAATCGTGCTGGGTTGTTTGGAGGGTCTGCGAAACGACGAGGTTGCCCGCGCAGTTGGCGTACGTGCGAACACGGTGGGGCTGTGGCGTCGGCGCTTTGCCGAGCATGGTTTGTCGGGCTTGCGTGATGCTGCGCGGCCGGGCAAGCCGGCGAAGTACGGGCAGGATCTGCGTGACCGCATTCTGGCGCAACTCGAACGGACACCGCCGGAAGGTATGGCAAGTTGGGATGGTGGTTCGCTGGCGAAGGCGCTGGAAGTATCGGACGATGCCGTGTGGCGCGTGTTGCGTCGGGAGGGCATCCAGCTGCAGCGGCATCGCTCCTGGTGCGTGAGCACGGACCCAGAGTTCGCCGCCAAAGCAGCGGATGTCATCGGGTTGTACCTTAACCCACCTGAAAACGCGCTGGTCCTGAGCGTCGACGAGAAACCCTCGATCCAGGCTCTGGAGCGTCGGCGCGGCTATGTCCAAACCAGTAGCGGAAAGGTGGTTCAGGGACTGAAAAGCACCTACAAACGCCATGGCACGGTCAACCTGTTCGCCGCCCTCGAAGTGGCCACCGGCGTCATTCGAGGCAAGACTACCCTAACCAAGAAGCGCGCTGATTTCCAGGCCTTCATGGAGGAGACCATCGCTGATGAACCCGTCGACCGTGAGATCCACGTCATCTTGGACAACCTCAACACGCACAAGAAAAACGACGAGTGGCTCGCCGCTCACCCCAACGTCACCTTTCACTTCACGCCCACCAGCGCCAGTTGGCTAAACCAAGTGGAGATTTGGTTGTAAGTATTCGGTGAACCCGTAGCCCCCGCTTTTTTGGTCGGCGTGGTTCAGTCAGCGATTGGCGGGTAGACCGGAAATCTGGACTGGACACAGCAGCGGAAATCCGGCACCATGCGGCGCATGGACACGGGTGCGGACATCATTGGCGGAGGATCGGCGGCAAGTCACCGCCAAGTGGCGCCGTTCGCCGAGGTGTTGGTGACGTTGACCAAGGAGCAGGAAATCAAGCTCCGCTGGGAGGCCAGCTTCTGGCGGAGCCAACATCGACAAGCGCTGGTTCGGTTGGCGCAATCGGAGGCCGCTCATCGGGTGGAAATGGCGCAAGCGGCGGCGCGCGAGGCGGCCTTGCGCAGCGAACTGGAGCAGGCCAAGGGCAAGATCCGCGATCTGCAAAAACGCCTGTTTGGTCGCAAGTCAGAACGCTCTTCGGGAGCCGAGAAGAACCCGGCGGCGGACCAAAAATCGTCGCGAGCTCGAGGTCAGCAACCGGGAGCAGCGGGTCACGGGCGGAACCCGGAAAGTCACTTGCCGACGCAGATCGAGGTCATCGACATCGACTGCCCGCATTGCCCGGACTGTGGTCTGGGCTACGTCGACTTTCCCGGCACGGAAGACAGTGAAGTCCTCGAGATCGAGGTCAAGGCCTACCGCCGGAAGATCTGCCGGCGGCGCTACCGGCGGACCTGTCAGTGTTCGGGCGCGCGGGGTATTCTGACCGCGCCACCGCCGGCACGATTGATCCCGCGTGGAAAGTACGGCGTGTCGATCTGGGTGCACCTGCTGCTGTCGAAGTTCTTGTACGGCCAGCCGACGCATCGGCTTCTGCGAGACTTGTCCGACCACGGACTGACGCTCTCGGCAGGAACGGTGGCCGGCGGACTGCGTGCCTTGGCACCGCTGTTCGAGCCGCTTGAAGAAGCACTGCTTGGCCAACTACGCAGCGAGAAACAGTGGCACGCAGACGAGACCCGCTGGCGGGTCTTTGCCGAGACCGAAGGGAAGGTCGGACATCGCTGGTATTTCTGGGTGTTCCACGGCCCATCGGTCATCCACTTCGTGCTCGACCCGAGCCGCTCGGCGGCGGTGCCGATCCGGGAGCTCTCCGGTAGCGCCGGAGGAGTCATCATCTGTGATCGCTATTCGGCCTACAAGAAGCTCGCGCGAGTTCTTGACCACTTCATTCTGGCTTTCTGCTGGGCACATCAGCGGCGTGATTTCCTGGAACTGGCCAACGCCCATCCGGAGCTCGCGGACTGGGCACTGGCCTGGGTCGAGCAGATCGCTCAGCTCTACCACTTGAATGGACGGCGCCTGGAAGTCCGTAGCGACCCAGTACAGTGGGCCGAACGCGACCGCGCCTTGCGGCAGGCGATCACGCAAATGGCCAGTCAACGGGAAAGCGAACTGGCGAACCCGGCGCTCAAAATGCCGGCGAGCAAGGTGCTGCGAAGCATGCGCAAACATTGGTCCGGCCTGACCGTCTTTGTCGACCGCCCCGAGGTGGCGATGGACAATAATGCCGCCGAGCGCGCACAGCGCACGCCGGTGGTCGCACGCAAGAACTTCTATGGGTCGGGCAGTCTCTGGTCCGGCGCACTCGCCGCGACGATGTTCAGCTTGCTGCTGACGCTGCGCTTGTGGGGAATCAACCCGCGCACCTGGCTGACGGCGTATCTGGAGGCCTGCGCCGCCAACGGCAACCTGCCGCCGACGGACTTGAGTGCCTTTCTGCCCTGGGCGATGGCGACCGATCGACTGGCTCAGATGCGTGGCATCCCGGTCGATCAGAGCCGTCCCATCGATAGCTCGTGAAGCCTTATTGCGGGCGTCACTTTACCGACGACGAACTGCAGGCCCTCTGCCGCCTGATCGAAGCCCATCCTGGCAGCAGCCGCGCGCAACTGTCGCGCCAGGTGTGTGAGCTCTTCGACTGGCGTAAGCCCAATGGCGAGCTGAAGGATATGACCTGCCGGGTGGCCATGCTGCGTATGCAGGCCGACGGCCTGCTCACCCTGCCGGCGGCACGACGGGCCGCTCCTCGCCAACCCGAGTATCTGCCTACTCACGCCACCGATCCACAACCGTTGCTCACCCAGCCGGTGCATGAACTGCCGCCGCTGCGTCTGCATCAGGTCGTCGGTTCGGCGAACTCGCGTCTGTGGAACGAGTACATCGCCCGCTACCACTATCTCGGCCACACGCCCATGGCGGGCAGTCAGAGCCGCTACTTCGTCTTCGCCGGCGAGACCCTGGTCGCCTTGCTCAGCTTCGGCGCCAGCGCCTGGAAACTCGCCGCGCGCGAGCAATTCATCGGTTGGCACGATGAGCAGCGACAAAGGAACCTGCAACTGGTGGTGAACAATGCCCGCTTTCTGATCCTGCCCTGGATCCAGTGCAAGGGCCTGGCCTCCAAGATCCTCTCGCTTATGCAGCGGCAATTGCCCAAGGACTGGCTGGCGCGCTACGGCTACCGCCCCGTACTACTCGAAACCTTCGTCGAGACGCCCCGCCATCGCGGCACCTGCTACCAGGCCGCCAACTGGATCAAGGTCGGCCAAACCGCCGGCCGAGGCAAGAAGTGCCCCACCCGCAAGTCGATCCTCCCGATCAAGGATATCTGGCTCTATCCCCTTCACCGATCCTTCCGATCAGTCCTCTGCCGCTAACCCGCCTCGGCAATGGCGCTGGCGCGCTACGGGTTGGCCGAATACTTACATTTGGTTCGGCATCTTCCAGCGCAAGACCCTGAGAAACGCCAGCTTCTCGAGCCTGGATCAACTCGTTGCCGCCATTCACAGCTTCACCGCGGCTTACAACCAGAACGCCGCCCCATTCGCCTGGCGAAAGCGAGAGGTCAAGGGCGCGCAGCTGCGGAATACTATCGTTAATCTATGCAATTAAACACTAGCGCGGGTTCGAGGACCAGATCCAGCGCACGCTGCGCGTCTGCATGGTGCTGGAAGAAATGGCGCCCGGCGCTCTCCGCTGCAGCGTCGAGTAAGGCGGCGTCAGGCCTAACGGCGGCAAGTTCAAGCCGGGCGACCTCTACAGCCCGTGCGTCCCAGGAGAAGCTGCCATCCTTTCTGCGCCAAGTGTCGCCCAGCACCGGCAACACGGCGTCGGCGAGGCGGGAAACCGTTGCCTCGTCCAGCGCCTTGCTCAGAGGCCTGGCTAGCGGGTTGACAGCGGCGTGCGGCGCGCCGCCGAGCGCACCCCAATCGTCTACCAGACCGAGTCCGAGCAGCCGGTCTAGCGCGTTTCCAGTCCGCAGAACGCCCAGCGCGCCGCCGGCTGCTTCGATCGCGGTGCGCGGCACTGGCATCCCCTCGACGAAAACACAGGCGCCGCGCAACACACTCGCCTGCTGATCGCTGAGTGCGGCACGATAGACGTCGAAGGCCATGCGCTTGAAAAAGGCGACTACGGCGTTGGCTGCGTCGTGACTGATGCCTTGTGCGATCAGGCTGCCGATCTCGGTCGTCGGCACGCCGCTGTGCTGGAAGTGCTCGATCGACTCCAGCGCCCTGCTTGCAGTCAGCGTCTCGCCCGCGACGATCGGCCGGGTCAGCAGAGCCTGCAAGCCGGGATTGCCGCCCGCAACATTAAGCGCGCGCCGGAGCAGGGTCTCGTCAATCGTCTGATGCGGCCGCTGCGCACCGCGTAGCGCGACCCGGAGTTGCTTGTACTGGTCGCCCTCGTCCATCGGCCGCAGCGGGACGTAGCGCAGCTGCGCGGCGAGCTCACGCCCGCGCGCGTCGCTCAGCGTGAAACGATAGCGGCTGGTGAGCAGCAGGCGCGAAGCGGTAGGCGTTCGGGAAAAGGCGCTCAGGATCGCCGCCAGCGGTGCCCGGTACGCCGCCGCCACCGGCGTCGGCGCGTCCGATTGCAGCGGCGTTTCGAGGACACGTTCGAGGTCGTCGACGATCAGCAACATGGGCTGTTCGTGCAGCGGCCCGGCGAGCAAGGTCTCGAGCGCGTCGTCCAGGATATCGGCGTTGGCGATCACCGCATCGCGCCAGGTCGCACGCACGTCCCGGCGCTGCGGTGGTGGCAAGGCCTCGACGACACGATCGAAAATGGCCAGGGCGTCGTAGTGCTCGAAGACGACGACCGTGCGGTGATTGCTCATACGGCTGGCAATTCGTGCGGCGAGGCTGGACTTGCCGAGGTTGGCCATGCCGTGGATGAGCACGCCGGCCGCGCCATCGCGGAACGCCCTGAGCACCGCTTGCGTCTCGCGCCGTCTACCGACGAAATCGTTTCTTCCGGCAACCGGGATCTTGCTGCGCGCCGCGTCAAGAAACTGCTCCTCGTACTTCACGCCGGCCGGCGTGCGCTTGGCCTGCCCGCGAGCGGCGAGTGCACCACCGCCGCCAGGACCGAGATACAGGCGCGCCAGGTGCCAATGCCAGCCGCACTGCGGATCGGCGATCTGCTTCCGGCGCACCTCGTGCCGGGCGACGGCGGCGGCGCGCACGGTGTTCTCACGGCCGGCCAGCTGGCGGTAGAAAACCGTTGCGAAAGCCATAGCGTCGGCGTCGAACACCGAGCCGTCCCAGCCAAGCACGTTGGCCACGCCGGCGCGTGTGAGGTCACGGACGAAGGGCTCGAAGCGGCGCTGCCCTTCGCCGCGCGCCTCGCCATCCTCGGCGGTACGGCACGCTGATAGGAAGACCAGTGGCGTCCGTCCGGGCTCGCCGAGCAAGGCAACGACTTCGCCAGCGTCGGCAGGCGCCAGGTCACCGGCTGTGTCCTCGAGCAACAGCACCGAACCGTGCGTGGGATCGATCGTTCCGTGGCAGGAGAGATGCAGTGCCTCAAACGGGCCGTCGAGGCGCAGGCGCTCGCCGAGAAACGCGGCTGCGCCGCTCTCCTCGACGACCAGATGCAGCGGCAGCCCTTTCGTCGCCTCGAGGATCGCCGCTTCTTCGGCCTCGAAATCGAGCACGCTCGCGCCCTGCGGTGCCGCGGCCATGAACATCAGCTGCAGATCGTCGTAGCGCGCTGCGAGAGGCGCACTCGCGACACCGACACGACGAGCAAGCTCGAAGAGCTGCACGTGATCGCCGGCTAGATGACCGTCGCGACTGGCGAGCAGTTCCCAGGGCGCATCAAGCAATGCCCGCGCCAAGTAGGTGCCGAAGTCGTCGACGCGGACCTCGAAGGTGCGCGGCCCGGTCGCCTGCGCCCAGGCCGACGCCCAACCGTTGCCGTCAAGTCGATCGAACATCTCGCGGCCGATGGCGAGCAACTCGCCAGCCATGCCGTTCGCAACCGCCCGCGCGTAACGCTCGGACCAATCGGCCAGTGCGCCGAGCAGTTGCTCGCCGTCGAGGCGCAGCTCGCTGGTGGCTGTCCCTGTCGAACGGCAAAGGACATCGGTGCCGATCGGTTCAACGCTGGCTATCATGGTTCCTGGTCCCTTTCGTTGCTTTCGTTACTTTCGTTTGGCACCGCGCGTAGCGTCAATTCCTGGAACCTCGCCTGTAAAAAGCGCGTTCTGCCCCGCGAGCGAATCACGGGCGACGTTTGCTGTCAGGCCTTTACTACGCCATCCAGGCTCAACGCCAGTATCGCCGCATCGCGGGTGAGCAGCGTCAGTCGCTCATCGTTGGCTTGGGCGATGAGCAGTCGATCGAAGGGGTCGGCGTGTGCGCAGCGCAGGCGGCGGACGGCGGCAATGTGACGCGGCACGATGGGCAGTAGGACAAAGCCCTGCGCTTCGAGCTCTTCGGTGAGTTCGCCCGGCGGCAAGGGCAACTTGCCCTTGCCGTTCTTCAACACCATTTCCCACATGCTGGCGGTACTGACCAGGATTTCGGACTGTTCGATGAGGCTCTGCGTCGCTTCGCCCAGACAAGCGTCGGCAGTCATCCACCAATAGACCAGATGGGTGTCGAGCAGGTAGCGCTTCACGGCATTTCGCCGCCGCTGAGCGCGTCGGCGATGGCGGCGTTGGTCGCCAGCGCGTCCCAGTCCGTGTCGGCCCTGGGCAACGCCGCCCACGCACCGGGTGCACGGCGTCGCTCGGGCGCGCCGACTTTTACCAGCCGGACCATTGGAACGCCATTGTTGGCGATGACAACCTCTTCACCCGCCAGCGCTGCCTGTACCAGCCGGGAAAGCTGGTTTTTGGCGTCGAGCATGTTAACCTGCATTCTGAACTCCTTCGGCAAATCCCTCGCGTGCGTGCAGTCTAGCGCTGCCTGGCCAAGTTAGCCAATACGACTCTTTTGCCGGCGCTGCAGACACGACCCGGAGCCACTCATGACCCAGATCGAACGCGGATCCGTATTCAGCGCGCTGCACAGCAGCGATTCCATCTTCCTGATGCCCAACGCCTGGGACGCGGGTAGCGCGATGATGCTTGCGGCGCTTGGTTTCCCCGCCGTCGCGACGACCAGTGCAGGGATCTGCTACTCGCTTGGCTACCCGGACAAGGAGGCGGCGGTCAGTCGAGACGTGATGCTCGATCGCGTCGGGGCAATCGCTGCCGCCGTCCGGCTGCCGGTGAGTGCCGACCTGCAAGCGGGCTACGGCTCTAACCCGGATGAGGTTGCCGCGACCATTCGCCGCGCGATCCTTGCCGGTGTCGTTGGTGCGAATATCGAGGACAGTGCTGGTGATCCTGAACAGTCGCTGTTTTCGATCCAGGAGGCGAGCGCGCGCGTGCAGGCGGCGCGCCAGGCGGCCGACATGTCCGGCATTCCCTTCGTGCTGACGGCACGCACGGACGCCTATCTACTCGGGTTTGAGGATCCGTTCGCGGAGGCGGTTTCACGCTGCAACGCCTACCGTGCAGCCGGCGCGGACTGCCTCTTTGTCCCTGGCGCTACAGACCAGGAAACCATTGCCGCGCTGGTTCGGGAAATCGACGGCCCGATGACCGTGGTCATGGGACTGAGCGACTCGGTGTTGAACGTCGCTCAGCTTGGCGAGCTTGGTGTGCGGCGGGTGACCATCGGCGGCAGCCTGGCACGCGCCGCGCTCGGCTTCGTTCGCCAGGCGGCAACGGAAATGGCAGAGTTTGGCAGCTTCTCGTACGTGCGCCAGCAGATCCCGGACGGCGAGTTGTGCCGCTTCTTCGCCGAGCGACGCGATAACTGAGCGGGCCAGCGCTGCTTCTTACCAGGTCATCAAAGCATTCTGGTTCTGGCCAGTCGACGTGCCGGCGCGGCGGGCTATTGCCGGCATCCTTGGTAGCTGTCGTGGCGCTCAGTCGAGCGACGGACTTTCAGCCGCCAGCAGCCCGTCCGGCGCTCGGCGCGTCGCTTTCGTAACGCTGCCAGACGCGCCGAAAATCCCTGGCCGAGGAAAAGCCGGCGAGCTCGGCGACGCGCTCGACCGATAGTTGCCGGTCGGCGAGTAGTTCGCGGGCGCGGGCGATGCGCAGGCGCTGCTGGTAAGCGACGACGCCGATGCCTGCGTGCTCGGCGAACAGGCGCGTCAGATGGCGTTCGCTGACGTGTGCGCACGCGGCCAGTTCGGCCAGCGACCACGAACGCACCGGATCCTGCGCGATCGCGTCCTGCGCCCGATGGAGCGCCGGGTGCAGGTGGTTGCGATGCGCCAGCCACGGCGAGAGCTGCGGGTCGTTACCGCTGCGCCGCTGATAGACGACCAGCCGGCGGGCGACGCGGGCGGCGAGTTCGGCGCCGGCATGGCGTTCGATCAGGTACAGCGCCAAGTCGATGCCGGTGGTGATACCGGCGCTGGTGAGCACCGGTCCGTCCTCGACGAAAACGCGGTTGACTTCGACCCTGGCCGCCGGCGCGGCGGCCTGCAGCGATTCGATCAGGCTGTGGTGGGTGGTACAGCGGCGCCCGTCGAGCAGGCCGGCGGCGGCGAGCAGGAGCGCGCCGGAGCAGATGCTGGCGACGTGGCAGTCGGCCAGCCGCGCTCTGCGCAACCAGGCGACAACGGCGTGCGCTTCTGGCCGGCCGTAGTCTTCAGCTTCGCAGGCGTTGCCGGCGACGATCACCAGACTGTGCGGCGGCAGGCGCTCCGGCAGTGCTTCGAGACCGCCGACTTCGACTCCCAGCGAGCTGCGCAGCCGGGGCACTGGCGAACAGCTGTGCAGGACGATCGTGTGAGGACTCTCGCTACTCGTCTCGGCGGCCATGCGCAGCGCTTCGGCCGGCCCGGCGTAATCGAGCAGCAGGACGTTGGGCGTCAGCACGAACCACACCGAGAGCGTCATCGCCGTGCCCAGGCCAGCAGGCGCGTGCCGAAGACGTTGACCGCCAGGCCGAACAGCAGCAGCGCGGCGCCGGCAAAATGCAGCGGCTGCAGCGCTTCGCCGAAGACCAGCCAGCCCGTGCTCAGGCCGACGACCGGGACCAACAGGCTGAACGGCGCCACCTGGTTGGCCGGGTACTTCGACAGCAGACGCGTCCACAGGCCGTAGCCGAGCAGCGTTGCCGCCCAGGCCAGATAGGCGATGGCGGCGAAGGACTGCAGGCTGAAATGGGCGAAGGTGTCGGCGATCGCCGCCGGACCTTCGAGCAGCAGTGACAGCGCGAAGAAGGGCAGCGGCGGCACCAGGCTCGCCCAGACGACGAAAGCGAGCTGATTGACTGGCGCGTGCTGCGCCAGCGCCCGCGTGACGATGTTGCCGGTGGCCCACATCGAAGCCGCCGCCAGGGTGAACAGGAAGCCGGCCAGCGGCATCGACGCGCCGTGCGACCAGCCGATCAGCGGCAGCCCGCCGGCCGCCAGAATCAGCCCGCCGAGCTGGCTGCGTCGCCAGCCCTCCTTGAGCCACAGCGCGGCGAACAGCATCGTGAAGAAGGCCTGCGACTGCAGCACCAGTGACGCCAGTCCGGACGGCATGCCGAGGTGGATGGCGGTGAACAGGAAGGCGAACTGTCCGACCGAGATGCTCAGTCCGTAAGCGAGATAGAGCCGTAGTGGCAATTCGGGCCGGCGCAGCAGGAAGATCGCCGGGAACGCGGCGAGGATGAAGCGCAGCGCGCCGAGCAGCAAGGGTGGCACTTCGGCGACGCCGGTCTTGATCACCGCGAAGTTGAGGCCCCAGACGACGACCACCAGCAGCGCCAGAGCGAGGTCGCGCGGCGGCATGCTTTCAGCGCCCCGCCCTGGTGCTGGCCGGTGCCGCTGCCGGCGTGTCGGCGAGCGGCTTGAAAACGCGCTTTGTCGAAGCCGGGTTGCCGGCGAGTTTGTCCACCGGCCGGATCGGCCGCCGGACGAACTCGCCGCCGCAGTTGGGGCAACGCTGCCCGGGCAGGCGCTGCTGCACGCAGTCGGCACAGAAGGTACATTCGAAGGAGCAGATCATCGCCTCGAGCGCCGCTGGCGGTAGCTCGCGATCGCAGCACTCGCAGTTCGGGCGCAGTTCAAGCATGTACGCCTCCCAGACTGGCGATGCAATCGTCGACGCTGGCGATGCGTGCGAAGCGACCGGCGAGCACCAGTTCGGTATGCGCCTTGATCTCTTGCGGCGAGTACACGCGACCGCTGCCGGGATGCGTCATCGGGAAAGTGAGCGTCGCTTCGCTGACAAAATCGACCTGGTAGCCGATGTCCGAGGCGACGCGTGTCGTCGTTTCGCAGCATTGCTCGGTACGGATGCCGGCGATGATCAGTCGGTCGGCGCCGCGGCGGCGCAGCCAGAGATCCAGGCCGGTGTCCGAGAAAGCGTTATGCGTGTGCTTGAAGAAGCAGGCGTCGGGCGAGTCCGGCAGCCAGTCGAGCGCCCGCACGGCACCCGACTCTTCGGTAAACGGACCCGCCTGGCCGATGTGGAAGACGTGCACCACCGGCACGTCGCGCGCCCGACACGCGTCGTCGAGCGCCAGCACGGCCTTTTTGAAGGCCGGGACATCGCTTTCGGACCAGTAAGGCATCTGTCGGAAAGATTCCTGCACGTCGATGATGATGAGCGCGCTGCGCGTGCTATTTTCGCGGCTGCTAGCGGACATTGGTGTTCTCCTGTGGTGAGTGTGCGGCCATCGTAAAGCCAAGCGGAGAGATAGACGATACCCGATCAGGACCAGCAGCGGACAAAATCGGCCATCGCGTTGCGGGCCGGCAAAGATCAGGGAGCAAGCGATGAAACTCAGGCAATACCAGGTTGATGCCTTTGCCAGCCGGGCTTTCGAGGGTAACCCGGCGGCCGTATGTCCGCTCGCCAGCTGGCTCGACGACCGGCTCCTGCAGGCCATCGCCGAAGAGAACAATCTCTCGGAGACCGCCTTCTTCGTCCCTGCCGGCGAGCGCTTCGCGCTGCGCTGGTTCACGCCGCTCGCCGAGGTCGATCTCTGCGGGCACGCGACGCTGGCCACGGCGCATGTCATCTTCGAACATCTCGCGTATGCGCGGCCGCAGATCACTTTCGTCACCCGCAGCGGCGATCTGCACGTTCGCCGCCACGGCGGCCTGCTGGAGATGGACTTTCCGGCCATCGCGGCAAGACCTTGCGCGCACCCCGAGGGAATCGTCGCCGGCCTCGGCCGCGAGCCGCTCGAGGTGCTGGCCGCCGACGATTACCTGATGGTCTTCGCCAGCGAGTCAGAGCTTAGTGCGCTGACGCCGAACCAGACCTGGCTGAGCCAGTTGGACCTGCGCGGCGTCATCGTCAGCGCGCCGGGCGAGGAGGTGGACTTCGTCAGCCGCTTCTTTGCGCCGAAATACGGCATCCCGGAAGACCCGGTCACCGGCTCGGCGCACTGTGTGCTGACGCCGTACTGGGCCGGCCGACTCGGCAAGACCACCATGACCGCGAGGCAGGTGTCGAAACGCGGCGGCAACCTCGGCTGTATGCTGCAAGGCGAGCGCGTGCTCCTCTCGGGGTCGGCGGTGACGGTGATGGAAGGCGAACTCCGCTTCGCCAGCTAAGCTCCGGACGAAAGGATGTCAGCGTCCAGCGTCCGCTGGCGTGGCAAGGAGAGGTGGAACACTGTCCCCTTGCCAAGCTCGCTGCGCACCTCCAGCCGCCCGTGATGCCGCTGCACGATACTGTAGGCGAGTGACAGGCCAAGGCCGGTGCCTTTACCGACGGGTTTGGTCGTGAAGAAAGGCTCGAAGATCCTGTCCAGGTGCGCCGCGGCTATGCCTTGACCCGTGTCAGCGACGTCGACCCAGACTTCGTTTTCATCAAAGCCGGTGCGCAGGGTGATGACGCCGCGTTCGGCTATGGCCTGCGCGGCATTCACCAGGAGGTTCAGGAAGACCTGATTGAGCTGCGAAGCAAGGCATTCGATTTCCGGGATCCCGGCGAACTCCTTGCTGACATCGGCCTTGTACTTGATCTCGTTGGCGACGATTTTCAGCGTGCTCTCCAGGCAGCTTTCAAGGTTGGCGAAATGCCATTCCGCCGTATCCACCCGCGAGAAGTCCTTGAGGTTTTCGACGATCGCCTTGACACGACGAACGCCTTCGAGAGATTCGCCAATCAAGGACGGGATATCTTCCTGCAAGAACTCAAGATCAGCGGCCTTTTTGGCGTCTTCGATCAGCGCGATGAAATTGGCGTGTCCGAGCAGCGCCGGTTCACACTGGCGGTAGGCCTCGAGGACGTTCAACAGGTCGGCAACGTGCTCTTTGAGTACGCCCAGATTGGCGTCGATAAAGGCGATGGGGTTGTTGATCTCGTGCGCGACGCCAGCCGCCAGCTGCCCTACGGAAGCCATCTTGACCGATTGCAGCAACTGGTTTTGTGCCTGGGTCAGCATCGTATTGAGAGCGCTCAAGTCGGCCAGCTGTGTTCGGTTCTCGGCCTCGATGCGGCGATATTCGGTGATGTCTTCGTAGATCCCGAGTACGCCGAAGGTTTCTTTGTCGTCGTTGATGAGTGGGATCTTGGAGGTCCGTAACCAGATTGTCTCGCCGGTCGGGGTGGTCTGCTGTTCCTCGAAGAAGAGCCTGGCAACCCCCGCCGCCATGACCGCCCGATCATCGGCGCAATACGCATCGGCCTGCTCGGCCCAAACCATCTGATAGTCATTCTTGCCGATCATGTCGTCACGGTTGGCGATCCCGGCGTCTTGGGCAAAAGCCGTATTGCAACCGAGATAGCGCAACTCGGGATCCTTCCAGAAGACCCGCGCCGGCACGGTATCAATGACCTTCAGGAGCAGGTTTCGCGATTCGGAAATCGCCGTTTCCGCCAGCTTTCTTTCGGTAATATCCTCGCCGGAACTCAGCAGGCCAAGCGTTGCCCCGGTGGCATCGGTCAATATGCCGGTGCGCCACTCCATCAGACGCTGCGCGCCGCTGCTGTCCACCAGCGGATACTCTGACGGCATTTCTTTGGGCGTGATCTCGCCGGCGACAATTTGGCGGAACAACGGGACTGCGACCGACCCGCCGGGGTCTGGCACGTGCCGCTCGAACCACGCCTGGCCGAGCATCTCTTTCGCCGGCTGCTTGAAGAATTCTTCCCCGGCACGGTTGATCATGGTGATGCATCCCTGCGTATCGAGCGCGACCATGATCGTTGGCACGGCGTCGAGATAGCGCTGCAATAGCTGGTTGGCGCTAGCGAGTTCGCGGACCTTTTCCTCGAGCAGTCGTTCGCTTTCCTGGTGAGCGGCAGGCGACAGCTCGAGCTGCTTTTGCAATTGGGGGCGAGCTTCTTCGCTCATATCGTTCTCCTGCGAGTGAGATGCTGTGCGGGTTCGGGTTCCATCGTCTTCTCTCTGGCTGGATAAAAGCTCAAGGAGCGGGACTGCCTTTGCGTACGTCATGAAAATGAAAGGCGTCTCGGACGTTTTCCAGCAGCGCGTCGTCCCCCCATGGCTTGGTCAGGAACTTGTAAATTGCCCCCTGGTTGATCGCGTCGGTCACCGAAGCCAGGTCGCTATAGCCCGAGAGAACCATGCGTACGGTGTCCGGGTAGAGCTCCTTGACGCGTCCCAGGAAAACGGTGCCGTTCATCACCGGCATGCGCTGGTCGGAAATGATCACCTGCACTTCGTTGGTCGCCAGCAGTTCAAAGCCTTCGGCGGCACTGCCGGCGGTCAGGATCCGGTAGCCACTGCGACGGAGCAGCCGTTTCAAGGCGTTCAGGATATTCGCCTCGTCGTCGACCAGCAGCAGCGTGCGCAGCGGGCCATCTTCTGCCGCTGAAAATGACAGTCGCTTTCCAGAAACCAGGAGCGCGGCGAAATCATCGGCCGGCAAGGGACGGCTGAAGTAGTAGCCCTGCATCTCGTCGCAGTGGTGCTGACGCAGATAATTCATCTGTCCTTCTGTTTCCACGCCTTCGGCGATGACCGTCATCTTCAGGCTGTGGGCCAGGCCAATCACCGCTTTGCAGATCATGGCGTCGTCCGGATCGGTGGTGATATCGCGAACGAAGCTGCGGTCGATTTTCAGGTGGTTGATCGGGAAGCGTTTGAGATGGCTCAGCGACGAGTAGCCTGTTCCGAAGTCATCGAGCGAGATCAGGATGCCGAGCGCGCGCAGCGCGTGCAGGATGCTCACCGCCTTGTCGATGTTGATCATCGCCGTGCTTTCGGTGATTTCAATTTCGAGCAAACGAGGTGACAGTTGGTTGGCCTCAAGAACGGCGCGAATCGTCTCGGCCAGGTTGGCCTGCAGGAATTGCCGGGCAGAGAGGTTGACGGCGATCGCTGGCACCGGTGGCCCCAGCGATTGCCACTGGTGGATCTGCGCGCAGGCGGCATTCAGCACCCACTCGCCGAGTGGCACGATGAGTCCGGTTTCCTCGGCCAGGGGGATGAACTCTACGGGCGAGATCATCCCCCGGTCCGGGTGCGGCCAGCGTACCAGCGCTTCGGCACCCACCACATTGCCACTCATCAGGCCCACTTTCGGCTGATAGTGCAGCTCCAGTTCGCCGTTTTCGAGCGCCCGGCGTAGCGCACCTTCGAGCACGATCCGCGTCGATAGCCGCCGATTCATGTCTTCGGCGAAGAACTGGAAAGAGTTGCCGCCGCCGGACTTCGCGCTGTGCATCGCCGCGTCGGCATTCTTGAGTAGGCGCCCGGCATCATCGTCGTCGCGCGGGTAGACGCTGATTCCGGCACTGGCGGTGACAAAGATCTCGCTGGCGCCATCGGCTTCGAACGACACCGGTAGGGCTACGGCGTGCAACAGCTTTTGGACCAGCGGCAACACCGCCTCGGTGTTGCTCATCTCGCTGATCACGACGGCGAACTCATCGACCGACAGGCGCGCGACGGTATCGCCTTCGCGCAGGGCAGCGACCAGCCGTTGGGCGATTTCGCAGAGCAGCGCGTCGCCAGCTGGTCGGCCAAAATTGTCGTTGATTGACTTGAAGCGGTCGAGGTCAAGCAGCATCACCGCCACCTGTCGGCCGCTCCGCTGGGCGTGTACCAGGGCCTGTTGGACGCGGTCAAGGAAGACCACGCGGTTCGGCAGGGCGGTAAGCTCGTCGTAGCGGGCGCGATGATCCAGCTCGTGCTCGATGCGCGTGCGTGTGGCTGTCTCGCGCAGGCTGGCCATACCGTAGGCCAGATCGTCCGCCAGCTCGACGAGCAGCCGGACCTCGCCCTCGTCGAACACCTCTTGCTCCGCCGAGTAAATGACGAGCGCGCCAAACACGGCGTTGCGGCCGCTGAGCGGCAAGGCAATCACCGAGACAAAACCGTATTCGCGCGCTGCCGACTGCCAGGGTAGGAAGGCGGGCTCGCGGCCGAGATCGTGCACGATCACCGGGCGCTTCTCGCGCACGCAGGTACCGACGGGGCCACGTCCGCGTTCGCGGTCGGCCCAGGTGATCTGCAGTTGTTCGACGTAGCCGGTGGTGCCGAACTGCGCGGCCGGCGAGACACTCTGCGCTTCGTCGTGCTCGACAAAACCGACCCACGCCAGCCGGTAACCACCCAGCTCGACAATATGACGGCAAATCGCGTCGAGTAGCCCGCTTTCGTCCTGCGCGCGTATCAGTGCTTCGTTGCAGGTCGACAACATGCGCAGGGTGCGGTTGGCACGGATCAGTTCCTGTTCGGCCGCGAGCTCCGCAGTAATGTCGCGGACCGCGGCAGTAACGAAGCTTCCCTGTCGCGTCTCGAGTGGTGAGAGGCTGATTGCCGCGAAGAAATGGCTGCCATCTTTTCGCCTGGCCTGGAGTCCCTTGCGCCAGCTCATCAGTCTCTTGACGGGTGCCGCACCATACTGCTCGCGATGTGCACGATGGCCGGAACGCATGGCCTGCGGCAGGAGCTCGTCGACCGACAGACCGAGCAGCTCTTCGCGCGTGTAGCCAAACAGGGTTTCGGTTTGTTGGTTGACGATGACGATTTGCCCCTTGGCGTCGACAATTACAAAGCCATCTGTTGCCGATTCCAGCACACCACGGAAGCGCTGCTCGCCGGCCTCGAGTGTCTCGGTTCGCTCGGCGACTCGTTGTTCGAGTTCGGCGTTGATTTTCCTGATCTCGTCGTTATGGTGTTCCGAGGCCTCGGCCATTTCGTCGAAGGTGCGTGCCAGGTCGCCAAGCTCGCCTTCGCGGTAGGGGGCACCGACGCGAGCCGAAGCGTGTCCGGCGACCAGCTTCCGGGCGGTGCGGGAGATTTTTGCGATCGGCTGCCAGATCAGCCGGCTGGCAAGCAGCCAGGCGGCGCTCAGGCCGAACAGCGCGATTGCCAGTATTGACCAATAAGCGCGCCGGAGCGTGGCGTCTGGCGCCGCGTAGAGTGAGCTGGCCGGTACGGTGATGCCGATGTAGATGCCGGCGCTTTCGTACTCGCCGGTCGGCGCGCTGTAGCCGATCACCCGCTCAATACCGTCGAAGCCTTGCGTTTCGATCAGGCCCTGCCCGCCTTTTTCTGCCGCGATGCGCACCAGCGGCAGGTCGGGGAACGACTTTCCGGTGAGCTGCTCGGCGTCGGGGTAGCGGAAAAGGATCTTGCCGTCGCCATCCCACAGGTGAAACACAAGGCCGTCGATGAGGTTGGCCTTGACAAAGCGTTCGCTGAACAAGCTCAGGTCGACCGCAGCTATCAGCGCGCCGACAATCTCGCCGGGTTCGTCCAGAATCGGCCCAGCTACCGGCAGTATTGCCCTGCCAGACGTACGACCGATCACCGACAGGCCTACAACCAGCTCCTTCTCGGTGATCATCTTGCCGAAGTAGGCGCGATCGCCGACATCGGGAAGCGGCCCTTGGTGGGCCAGCGCGCTACAGCGACCGCGACCGCGACCATCGGTCACTACGATATTGGCAAATTCCGGCGCGTTGCCGTGAACGGCAGCGAGGATGCGCGAGCACTCCGGCTCGGCAAAGCTGCGAATCGCCGGCAGCAGACTCAGTGAAAAGTGGAGAGTACGGGTAGCGCCGATGATCCGGTTGAGCTGTCGGCTGGCCCGCGCCGCGGTGGTCCGCAGCTGCTCGCGCGCCTCGGCAAGTTGCAACTCACGGTTCTGCTGGGCCGTCGAATAAACCAGCAAGGCCGCGGGTGCCAGGATCAGCACAATAAGCAGGGCCAATCGGCTTCGGATACTCGCGAGAAAGGCCATGGCCGCTGACTCCTGCAGAGTTCACATGTGTCGTCGCCGCGGCTCGCCACTTGCTTGGCCAGCCACGGCTGCTGAACGCAGGCGCGTCGTGTGACGCGCCACGCTGGAAGATCTCGCTTATACCATGCAATGCTGGCGTCTCGGCCTTCGCATGTCTGCCACTCGCTCTGCAGCGCGGCAAATGCCACTTGCGCCTTGGCGCGTCTTCAACACGCGAAAACCTGATTCTGAATCAAACGCTTGCGACGCAAGTAGACTTCCAATGGTGGAACAAGCGTTAGGTGTTGGAGCGTGCAAGCCGTTTTCCCGTTCCCGCTGGCGCGTGCTGATGGCCATCGGCGTGGGGCGGCGACGGTCGCTTTGCGGACGTTCAGCCTGCGGCTGTCGCCTTGCTTCAAGGTCCTTGAAGAAGGTCGCCTGCGCCCGTCGGGGTAATGAGCGCACGAGCAGGCCGAGCCTGCGACCGGGCTTTTTCGCCCGATGAATCGGGCGATGTGTCGTTCAGCGTCGGCGTGAGCCGCCGCCGAGGAGCGATCCGAGGACGCCGCGAATGAGCTGGCGGCCGACTTGCGAGCCGATCGCCCGTGCCGCACTCTTGGCGGCGGTGGTGGCGACCGAGTCACCGCGCGAGCGACCGCTGCTCGAGCCGCCGCCGAAGAGGTCGGCGAGACCGCCGAGCCAGCCGCCTCCCGACGATTCCGGCTCGCTCGCCGGGGCCTCCTTCTGGGCACCTGCATCGTGCTGGCCGGCCGCCTGCGCGGCCCTCAGCATCTCGTACGCCGACTCGCGATCGACCGCCGCCTCATAGTGGCCGTAGATCGTCGAAGCCTTGATCACTGCCTGCCGCTCGTCGGCGGTCTGCGGTCCCATGCGCGACGCCGGTGGTAGCACGAAGGCGCGTTCGACGACCTGCGGCCGCCCCTGCTCGTCGAGGAAGGAGATCAGCGCCTCGCCGACGCCGAGTTCGGTAATCGCCGTTTCGGCGTCGAAGCGCGGGTTGGCGCGCAGCGTTTGCGCCGCCGCCTTGACGGCTTTCTGGTCGCGCGGCGTGAACGCGCGCAGCGCGTGCTGGACGCGGTTGCCGAGCTGGCCGAGGACGCTGTCGGGGATGTCGAGCGGATTCTGGGTGACGAAATAGACGCCGACACCCTTCGAGCGGATCAATCGCACGACCTGCTCGATCTTTTCGAGCAAGGCCGCCGGCGCTTCGCTGAACAGCAGGTGCGCCTCGTCGAAGAAGAAAACCAGTTTCGGTTTCTCGAGGTCGCCGACTTCGGGGAGCTGCTCGAAGAGCTCGGCGAGTAGCCACAGCAGGAAAGTCGAGTACAGCCGCGGCGAGGTCATCAGCTTGTCGGCGGCGAGGATGTTGACCACGCCCCGGCCGTTGTCGGTCTGCATCAGGTCGGCGATGTCGAGCATCGGCTCTCCGAAGAAAACGTCGCCGCCCTGGTCGCCGAGATTCAGCAAGCCGCGCTGGATGGCGCCGATCGACGCCGCCGAGACGTTGCCGTATTCGCTGCTGAAAGTCCTGGCGTTCTCACCGACGTGCTGCAGCATCGCTCGCAGATCCTTCAGGTCGAGCAACAGCAGGCCGTTGTCGTCGGCGATCCTGAAGACCATCTGCAGGACGCCGGTCTGGGTATCGTTGAGCGTCAGCAGGCGCGCCAGCAAGACCGGCCCCATGTCGGAAATTGTCGCCCGCACCGGATGACCCTGCGCGCCGAAAACGTCCCAGTAGGTGACCGGACATTTCGCCGGCGTGTGTTCGGTGATACCCAGCTTGTCCAGGCGCGCCTGCATCTTGGCCGAGACGCTGCCGACCGCCGCCAGCCCCGACAGATCGCCCTTGACGTCGGCCATGAACACCGGCACGCCGTTCGCCGAAAAACGTTCCGCCAGCACCTGCAGGGTGACCGTCTTGCCGGTGCCGGTGGCGCCGGTGATCAAGCCATGCCGGTTGGCCAGCGCCGGCAGCAGCGCCAGTTCGCGATCCTGGTATTTGGCAATGATGAGTGGGTTGACCATGAGCGACTCCGGAAAATGGTGACGGGCAGGGATGGCAAAAACGGGAGGTGCTAGAATGCCGACCTTGATTATCAACCATTCACGGCCAGGTTTGTTGCCCCGGCAACGCCTGCAGCATGATCGACATCAGTAGGGGTCTCAGCATGTCAGGACATTCCAAATGGGCCAACATCCAGCACCGCAAGGGCCGCCAGGATGAAAGGCGCAGTGCATCCTTTTCCAAGATAGCCAAGGAAATCACCGTCTCGGCGAGGGCCGGCGGCGGCGACGCGGCGTTCAACCCACGGCTGCGGGTGGCGATCGACAAGGGCAAGGGCGTCAACATGCCCAAGGACAAGATCGATAACGCGATCAAGAAGGGCACCGGCGAGCTCGAAGGCGTCGACTACGTCGAGATCCGTTACGAGGGCTACGGGATCGCCGGCGCGGCGGTGATCGTCGATTGCCTGACCGACAACAAGACGCGCACCGTCGCCGACGTCCGCCACGCTTTCAACAAGTACGGCGGCAACCTCGGCACCGATGGCTGCGTCGCTTTTCAGTTCAAGCACTGCGGGCAGTTGCTGTTTGCCCCCGGCACCGACGAAGGCGCGCTGATGGACGCCGCCATCGAAGCCGGCGCCGAAGACGTGCTGAGCAACGACGATGGCTCGGTGGAAGTGATCACCGCGCCGAACGACTACATCGCGGTCAAGGACGCGCTGGCCGCCGCCGGCTTCGAGTCCGAGTACGGTGGCGTGACGATGAAGGCCGAGAACGAGAACCCGCTCTCGGACGACGACTCGCTGCGCATGCAGAAACTGATCGACGCGCTCGATAGCCTCGACGACGTTCAGGAAGTATTTACCAATGTCGTCATGGACGACGAGTGATCCGCCGGAGCAGCACGCTGCGCTAAGCGACCACCGACGCTCCGGCGCTATTCGCTCGCTGTGCTGGGCTCTGCCGGCTTGCCGGCGGTAGCGGCGGCGGATTTCCTCAGCGCCTTGCGCCGGACCTGCCGCGCCTCGCGGACGATGCCGCGAAGGTGGTTGCACTGGCTGACGATGGTCACCAGGACGCTGGCCGTCCAGGCAAAGGTGAACATCCCCGAGATGGCAATAATCGGTGCGAGCATGTGCCATTCCGCCGACAGTTCGAGGCCGCTGCCGATCGTCGTGTAGGACAGCGCGGCGAAGCGTGCAGCCGGTACCCACCCGGGGATGATGCCACCATAAACCAGTGCCGCCGACCAGATAACGATCGAACCCAGGTGCAGAGCGAGCATCCGGAAGACCGTGAAGCCAAGCAGCAGATCAACGCTCCACCACGCCGGGCGCTGCTCGATTATTTTCGCGCGCTTGTCGAAGCGACCGGTCAGCAGGCGCAGTCCGATGGCCTGCAAGATGACGACGGCGACCAGCACGCCGCCGCCGTAGAAGAGGTCGGGCAGTGGCAGTGCCTCCATGATCGGCACTTTGGCCTCGATGTAGGCTTCCACGGGCGCCAGTTCGCCCGGCAGGGCACTGACCACTCTCTGCGGCAGCTTGGCCAGGTCAGCGGGCGCTTTCTCGACGGCCTGCGGTAAGGCCTGGACGTCTTTCGACAGTTTCTCAACGGTTTGCGGTAGCTTCGCTTCGACCCGGTCCACCAGCGGTGCCAAGGCGCTCGCGTCGTCAGCCGGCTGCGCCGCTGCAGACGCCTTTGCCGGAAGCTCGCTTGCCGTTTTCTCGATGCTTGTTGTATCGGCCACCCTGGACAACTCCCCCGCTGCAAGCAGCGCACCTGGACCAGCTCACGAGCATGGCCGTCGCCGCGTCGCCCTGGTCTCGAGAGGCGAGCACCAAGGCCCGCGCTGACTGACAGATCGTCGATTTCCCCTCGGCGCCTGGCCAGCAGGCTGCGAGTATACTAGCTCCGCCGCGGGTTTGCTGCGCCTTGCCAGCGCCGCCGCGGCCACTGTGTACCGGCCGATCTGGCAGCCGAGTTGAGGCAACCGTCTGAGGCGTTTCTGGCGCACTGATTTCGTCGATAGAAGGGGCCGGCCATGAAACAGGAGAGCGGTAGCGGACGGATCAGCGTGCGCGGGGCGATCGCGCTGGGCGTTGGCTCGATGGTCGGAGCCGGCATCTTCGCGCTGATGGGCGAAGCGGCGGCCAGGGCGGGATCGGCGGTCTGGCTGTCGTTTCTGATCGCCGGCATCATTGCGCTGCTGACGGGATACTCGTTCGCACAGCTTGGCGTTCGCTATCCGTCGCGCGGTGGCGTCGTCGAGTACCTGGTCAAGGCCTACGGCCCGGGGCTCTTCTCTGGCGGCTGCTCGATCCTGTTCTATATCGCGCAGCTGATCGGCATGGCGATGATCTCGCTGGCCTTCGGCAAGTTCGCGGCCAAGCTCCTGGGTCTCGGCGAAACGGACCTGCTCTTCTGGGAACGGCTCCTGGCGTCCGCTCTCATCGTCGGTCTGGCGGCGCTCAACCTGGTCGGCGCCAAGTTCGTGAGCACCGCGCAGCGGCTGGTCGTCCTCGCCAATCTGGCGCTCCTGGCGCTCTTTACGCTAGGGCTGTCGACGCACGCGGACGTGGCTCGACTTTCGGTCGAGACCTGGCCCGCCGCCAGCTCAATACTCGGCAGCCTCGGCCTCACCTTCTTTGCCTTTACGGGCTTTGCCGTGGTCAGCAATGCCGCCGAGGACATGGCTTACCCGACTCGCGACCTGCCGCGGGCGATGTACGCGACAATCGGGATCGTGCTGCTACTCTATGTCGCCCTCGCTTTGGCGGTCACGGCCAGCGTCGATGGACAGTCTCTCACCTCGAGCGGGGCAACGCTCCTGGCGGTAGTGGCCCGGCACAACTTCGGCGCCATTGGCTTCCACGTCCTGCTGGTCAGCGCCATCCTGGCCACCGTCACCTGTCTCAATGGCGGCTTCTTCGGCGCCACCAGCATCACCTATACGCTTGCTGAGAACGGCCAGTTGCCGTCTCGCTTCGGACAAAAAATCGGCATGAGTTCGCGCGGCTTGACCATCTCCGCGGCGCTCGCCCTGGTGATGGTCAACTTTCTGACGCTGACGACCGTCGCATCGCTGGGCAGCGCGACGTCGCTACTGGTTTACTCGCTGGTCAACTTCGGCGCGTGGCGGCTCCTGAAGGGCGGCGGCTGGCATCGGGTCGCCATCCTGCTGAGCATCGTCGCCTGCCTGTTGGCGATCGTCGTCTGGGCTTTCGACACCTTCCAGACTTCGCCCGGCTCGTTCGCGATCTTCCTCTCGTTCCTCGTCATCGCCTTCGTCGCCGAGGGCTTGCTGCAGCGCTATCACGGCAGGAAGATCCTGGCGCAAGAACACTGGGAGACATCATGATTGCCGCCAGGCTGGAAAGGTAGAGCCGGCGCCTGCGCGACGCGGATCAGCGAGGGCAGGGTGCGGCGAGCCTGGCGCCCGAGCCGCTGTCGCCGCGAGAGAACGACTTGCGACCGGCAGCGTCGCCGCTGTAGTTATAGCCCGGCATCGGCAGCGACCAGCCCGGCGTGGCCGGCACCGCGGCAAGTCTCGCGTATTGGCCCGAGAACCAGAACTGCACGCCGCCTTCGCCAGCGAAGCTATTGGGAGAAGAAGCAAGGGCACACGCCGAGACGACCGCCAATACGTGGCGCACGCGCCGCGTACTGGCTGCCGCCGCATCGTCACTGACATTCAGCGGTCATGGCCCGTCGGCGCCTCGCCAGCGACCGGTGTCGACGGCTTCCGCTCGATTGAAGCGGGCAGGCAAGGCGCTTAGCGAACCAACTCGACCTCGCTCGGCCGCCAGGCCTGGGTGAAGAACGGCTCGAGCGGACTGTAGAGGTGCAGTATCGGGATGAATCCCTTGTTGGGCATGGTCTGGATCCAGTTGCCGCGCGTGACGCCCCTGGCTTGCGTCGGTCCGAAGTAAATGATCGTCGAACCATCGCTGCCCGCCTCGGCGGCCGGCGATGGATAGCTCTGGCTGCCGGCGCGCGGGTAGCGCTGCGGCGTGTCGAGCATCGAGCGCGTCATCGTGTCGTAGCGCGTAAACGACCAGAATTTCTCGGCCATGAATTCGCGGGCCGCTGCTTGCGCAGCAGCCGGCGTGTTTCACCAGTGAACTGGGGTGACTACTTCACCTTCATCACCGCTGGCGGCGTCCAGTCGCCCTTGCCCAGAGGCAGGATGGTGGGAGACTCTTCCTTCGGCCAGTACATGCGCAGGGTGAGGAGGAATTCGCCGGCAGGAGATGGCAGCCAGTTGGCTTCTTTGTCGGCGCCGGGGGACTCATGCTGGAAGTAGAGTGTGAGCGCCCCGTCGTCGTTGAACTTTGGATGGTCGCGCATGCTTTCGGTGAACTTGTTCAGCGCGTTCGGATAAAACCACCAGCCGCCGTCATCAAAATACATCGTGATGGACCAGAAGCCGTCTACCGGCGGCGTCTGTCCTTTCGGGAAAGTGAGGGTGTATTTGTGGGCACCATCGAGCTTGTCGCCGTTTCCGTCGACGAAGGTCGTGGACCACCGGTCGTCGCGGTCGCCAGCTGATCATGTAAGCCGCCTTCACAGCGCTATCTGGCCGAATTCGGGACTTCGCTTTCCCCAAGCTGCGTGACGCGGTCGCCCGGAATTCGGTGGCCGCGACGCTAAAACGGCCGGATGCGCGCGATCTTCGCTGACGGCGCCGCCGCGCGCCGCGACGGCCCGCTCCCGGCCCTCCGGCGTTCATGCCTGCGGGGTAAATCCAAAAAAGACATTTGCAGAGGGGGCGCCCAGCGCTCCGGCCCGGGCTCGTCCAACAAACGGATCAGATCGTGGCTTCGCACGATCTATCCTCAGACAACCTGATCTCGGCGCCATGACGTTTGCACGATCGTCATTCTAAATCCGTAGCAGTTCATGAGGTTAGGTTGCCGGACGAGCAGCAGTTCGGGTTTGTGGCGGGGGGGCGTGTCGGATATTGCGAAGATACCGAGAAAGGTAGATAGTACGCGTTTTTGCTCGGCGCCACGCGGAGCTTGCTGGAGATTCGGATGCCCCAACTGCTGTTGCCGATTTTTCCTGATGCCGTCACGCCGGTCAAGGAACTGCTGTCTGTCGGGAAAGAGGATGGACAAGTCGTGTATTTCCACGGGGTCCTGCCGGTGTTCAGTCATGCCGAGGACGATCTGGCGACGTTCCGGATGATTACGGCGCAGTTTATCGCGCAGGGTCATTTACGCGTGGTGGACGTGTCGCGCGCCTTCGGGGTGCCCGCGTTGAGTGTCAAGCGTGCGTTGAAGCGCTATCGACAGGAGGGGCCGAAAGGATTCTATGTTCCGCCGCGGCGCCGTGGTCCGGCGGTGCTGACGGCAGAGGTGTTGAAGCAGGCGCAGGCCTTGTTGGACGAGGGCCAAACGGTACCCAGCGCGGCGGCTGAACTGGGGATCAAAAGCGACACCCTGTCGAAAGCGGTGCGCGCTGGGCGGCTGCATGTTCCGGCGGCGAAGGGGACCTGCGCGCTCGTCGTGAGCACCAAAAGCGAGCGGAGCGCACTCGACAGCGCCGCCCCGATGGGGGTTGGGGCCAGCAACGTGGAAGCCCGGGTGGCGGCTAGCGTGGGTGGGCTGAATGCGGTGCTCCCGCAGTTCCAGTTGGCCGTCGACGTGCCGCGTGGCGGCGTGTTGTTTGCGCTGCCCGCCTTGCTGGCAGTTGGGCTGCTCGAAGGAGCGGAGGGGCTTCCCCTGCCACCGGGCTACTATGGGATTGACAGTCTGTTGATGTTGATCGCCTTCATGGCCTTGGCACGGCTGGAATCGGTCGAGTCCCTGCGCACTTGTGCGCCTGGCGAATGGGGCAAACTGCTGGGTCTGGATCGGATTCCCGAAGTGCGCACCCTGCGCGAGAAGATTCAGCTCCTGAGTCAGGGTGATCAGGCCGAAAAATGGAGTGCCGATTTGTGTCGGCGCTGGATGGCGGCGGCGCCGGCACAAGCGGGCATCCTTTACGTCGACGCGCATGTGCGGGTGTATTACGGCGAGCAGACCAAGCTGCCGCGCCACTACATCGCGCGGCAGCGGCTGTGCCAGCGGGCGACGGCCGATTACTGGGTCAACGCGATCGACGGGCAGCCCTTCTTTCGGGTCACGCAAGCCGTCGATCCCGGCCTGATCAAGGTCCTCGAGGGCGAGATTCTACCCCGTCTGGAACGGGATATCCCGGGCCAGCCGAACGCCGAAGTGCTGGCAGCCGAACCGTTGCGCCATCGCTTCACCCTGGTTTTCGATCGCGAAGGCTATAGTCCGGAGTTGTTCAAACGCCTGAAGGCTCGTCGCATTGCCTGTCTCTCCTATCGCAAGTACCCCGGTGACGATTGGTCAGCCGAGGAGTTTGTCGACGGAACGGTCGAGTTGCGCAGCGGTGAACGGGTACGCATGCAACTCGCCGAACGGGGCACGCTTCTCGGTGGCGTGTTGTGGGTACGCGGTAAGCGTGCAGCGCACCCACCTTCCCTTGTGCAGATCAGGCGGGTTGTTTGATGGGTAACAACTCGTCGATGCGGCTATTGGGCCAGGTGGGGAGTTTCTCGAGCGTGTCGGTGAGCCAGGCCATAGGCTCGATACCATTCAGTCGGGCGGTGGCGAGCAAGGACTGAATCACTGCGGCGCGTTGGCCGGCGGCCTCGGAACCGGCGAACAGCCAATTCTTTTTCCCCAGGCAAATCGGGCGGATGGCATTTTCGACGGGGTTGTTGTCGATCGGGTAGAAGCCATTCTCGGCATAGCGGGCGAAGGCCGACCAGCGCCTCAAGCTGTAGTCGATGGCCTTGGCAAGGGCGCCGCCGTCGGCGACCGAGCGGCGGGTGTGCGAGAGCCACAGGTGCAGAGCATCAAGCCGCGGCTTGCTGTAAGCCTGGCGTAGCTCGGCCCGTTCCGCCGCCGTTTTCTCCTTGGCCTGCGCTTCGATCGCATACAACTCGCCGATCCGACGCACCGCCTCCGCGGCGATCGGGTTGCCATTCGCCTTGTGCAGGTCGAAGAACTTTCGTCGCGCATGCACCATGCAGGCGAGTTCGATCGTGCCGCCGCGAAACAGCACTTTGTAACCGGCGAAATCATCGACCATCAAGACCCCTCGCCAGCCGTTCAGGAAGTTCACCGCATGCGCCCCGGCCCGGCCCGTCTGGTAGTCGAAGACGACGATCGGCGGATCGGTGCTCAGGTCATTGCTGCGGTAGGCCCAGAGATACGCACGTTTGGTTTTTCCCTTGCCCGGGTCGAGTTGCTGTACCGGCGTTTCGTCCGCATGCAGCATCGTTCCTTGACGCAGCAAGTCGGCGAGGCGATCGCCGAGCGGTTCAAGCGCGTAGCCGATGCGCCCGACCCAGTCGGCCAGGGTCGAGCGCGCCAGCGATACCCCCGAACGAGCCGCCTGCTGCTCCAGACGATAGAGCGGCAGGTGATCGGCGTACTTGCTGACCATGACCCAGGCCAGCAAGGCCGGCGCGGCCAGGCCGCCATCGATCACCGACGGCACGGCCGCTGCCGCCGTCACGGTCGCGCAGGGGCGGCAGGCGTACTTGGGGTAGATGTGGCGATCGACGAAGAACTCGGCCGGAACGATATTGAGCTTCTCGGTCACGTCCTCGCCGATCAGTACCAGCGCTTGACCGCATTGACCACAGGTGCACGTCTCGGGCTCGTGCCGGTGCTCGACGCGCGGCAGCTGTGCGGGCAGGGGCTGACGGCCAGCACGTTCGCGCTTGGGTTTTTCGGGAAGCGGTTGATGCGGCCCCATTTCGGCCGCCTGGCGTTCTTCGGCCAGGCGCGCTTCGCAGACGGCCAGGTCCGCCGCCAGCGTTTCATCGAAGAGGTCTCTGTTGCCGGCGATCAGCGCTTCGCTCTTGACGCCGAATTTCATGCGGCGCAAATGCGCCAGTTCGAGCGTGAGCTTCTCGATTTTGACGTCGCGCCAGTGAATCTCCGTGGCCCGGGTACGTGCGTTTTCGACCAGGCCACCGACCCGCTTTTCCATCCACGCCAGCAGTTCTGGCGAGGGGTCAAAGGCGGCAAGTTCGGTGGCGAAATCCATAACAGATTATACCAAACAGATCGTCCGGAAGGGGCGCAAGTAGCCGCTTTTGCTAGCTTTCTTATCAAGCACAGGTGCTTAGACCTGCCAGTGCGCCGGTGCGGGCGCGTCGCGACGCTGCCAGTCCACGCCGGCGATCAGCCACCGCCATTGGGCCGCTGTCAGGGCGCATACGGGGTCGCCGGCTTGGGGCCAGGTGAAGCTCCCGCGGTGCAGTCGCCGTTGCGATAACCAGACGCCGGCGCCGTCCCAGAGCAGTAGTTTGAGGCGGCTGCGCTTGCGATTGGTGAAGGCGTAGGCGCTGCCGTCGCAGGGGGAGCGCCCAAGGCTGTTCTGCAGGCGAGCGGATAGGCCATCAATGCCCAGGCGCATGTCCACCGGTTCGATCGCCAGCCAGACGCCGGCCAACGGGCGGCTGAGCGGGGCGATCATGAATGTTCAGCGCAGAGCGCGGCCAACCACGTGGCCGGAGGCAGCGCCGCAAATTCCAGGCGCCAGCCGGTGGGCGTGTCGAGCGACAGGCTCGGCTGTGCGCTCGGGCTATTGCCGATCTTCACCGCCGGAATCAGCGTCAATGGCGTCTCGGCTCCAGGCGCGCTTTCGCCTCTTGCCAGGCGAAGGTGCCAGTAGCTGAGCGAGTGCTCCTTCAGCCCTTGACGGTGGCAATACGCCTTCTGGCTCTCGCCGCTCGCCCGCCAGGCACCCACATGCGCGCGCCAGTACGCTTCCCGCTCCGCGTTCTTGTCCATGTCTTCCTCTCGTCGAAAGTCGTCAGCTTGAACGAGAGCAGGGATAACTTATAGATGGTCGGGCTGGACGCTTACGGTACGCGAGATACGCAAGCTCTGTCACACCGGTCGCCAGGTCGCCCTGATCAGCACGGATTACCAATCCGGCATAGGGCTCCTGGCGGCCACCCTGTTCGCCCGGTGGTCTCAGGAAAATTTCTTCAAGTATGCCCGTGAACACTTTGCCCTGGACCGCTTGGCCGACTATCAGACCGAACAAATTCCTGATACCGCACGCGTCGTTAACCCGGCTCGCAGAACCCTCGACGGCCAGGTGCGCTCGCTGACCAGCAAGCTCAGCCGCCGGCTCGCCCAATTCGGCGCGCTCAACCTCAACGAGACGATTGACCCCGTGAAAGTCGATGCTTTTGTCGCAAAAAAGGCCGCGGCCCACGACGAGATCGAACATCTGCAAGACGAACTCAAGACCCTGAAGGAACAACGCAAGGAGACACCCTCTCATCTCGACATTAAGGACTTGCCCGAAGAAAACCGATTTCGCCGGCTGAGCACCCACAGCAAGCAGCTGCTCGACACGCTCAAGATGATTGCCTATCGCGCCGAAACGGCCATGGCCAACGTCCTGGCACCCTTGCTCGCGCGCCCGGACGAGGCACGCAGCTTGCTACGCGCGATCTACACGACCGAAGCGGATTTGCTCCCCGACGCTCAGGCTGGAACCTTGACCGTACGCCTGCACCACATGGCCCATGGCGTGTCTGACCGCGCCGTCCGAAAACTCTGTGACGAGTTGAACTCTACCGAGACTGTCTTCCCACGCTCCAACCTCCGCTTGATCCTGCAACTCGGTACATCGCAAAATCCGTGAGATCAGGTTTTCTGATCCTTTTTCGTTAGGCACCAGGGTTGGGGCTACCACTTCCGCTTTCGCCAATAGCCGGGCCGACGGCTGTGATGGGCGACGGCCAATACGCGAATGTCTTGGTCAGCAAGGGAATAGGCGATGGAATACGGGAAGTGCTTAATGACCAGCCGACGGCTACCGTGAAGCCACACGGCACCGAGCATCGGGTGCTCAAGCAGCAGGTGCATAGCGTGCTCGAACTCGGCGAGCAAAGCCTGCGCCAAAGGATTACCACCGCGCTCTCGATAGTATTCGGCCGCTTCCCGAAGGTCGGACTCAGCCTCAGGATGAAACGAGTAAATCACTGAAACTCAGTTTTCAACCGGGCAAGCGCCTCGGCACCTGGAAGAAGCGATACAGCACCGCTTTCAATCTCAGCGTGACGCCGCGCGACTTCCGTGGCCCAAGCCGATTCGACATCGGGTTCTCTGTCGAGGCTCACGATCAGCTTTTCAACCAAGCGAGATCGCTCCGCGACGGACAGGTTCAGAGCCTCGGCCTCTAGTACTTCAACGGTAATTGACATGGCTGTCTCCTTTAAACTGACCTTGAGGCAACAGAGTGCCACAAGGTTGAACGGACGGGCTGTTTTCTCCTGAGAATACGGACTGGGAGAGGCGCCGCTGGTGCCCAATGTTTGAGCTCAGCCACCAGCGTAGGCTGGCGCAGCCAGCCGTAGCAGGTCGGCTGCAGCGAAGGCTTGGACGAAGCCGCTACGCGGAGGAAACAGCGGCGCTGTCGTCGTCTTGAAGTCAAGATATCACCTCGCCCCTCATCCGAGGGACGTTCATGACGAATGCGAGCCTACCGCAAGATGGAAGACATGCCCGCTGTCGCAACGACGATTTATGACACGAACTACGAGTTGCACCAGAAGCACCTGAAGCTCAAGGGCTTGCAGCCGAAGACGATCGACGCGTATTCGCGCGCCATCCGCCGGGTGGGAGGAGGCTACTTCGCTCAGCAGATCGACGATCTGAGCGAGGCCGACCTGTTGGACTACTTTGCCGACCTGCGTGAGACGCACTCCTGGAGTTCGCTCAAGCGAACGGCGCGCGTCGAAGCCTGGGCGCCGTCAATCGAGCCGTCGATCGTCGGCGGCGATCGTTTCATCACGGCGATGAAGAATTCGCTGCGCGACGGCGATCGCTGACTGTTTTCGATAGGCGCGCCGATCGCCGCCAGCGAAGCCTGGAGCGGATCGATCGGCCACTGCAGGCGCGTCGATCACGCTTCGACCTTGTTGCTCCATTCTTCATCCTTGCCGATCCAGTGCCGATACTTTTTGATCCGGCACTCGTACTTCCGCAGTCATCGCTGCGTCGCCCGCATGGAACGATCCATGTGCGACATCGATAGGAATCTATGCGCAGCATCGATCGTTCCATCGCCGCCATCGATCCGTCGATCGCGGCGATGGCCGCGTGGATGATTTTTGCCGACGCGTGATACTTTTTCACCCGGGCTTCTATCGCGACGATCCAGTGCCGATACTTTTTGATCCAGAACTCGTACTTCCGCAGTCATCGTTGCATCGCCCGCATGGAACGATCCATGTGCGACATCGACAACGATCAATGCGCAGCATCGATCGTTCCATCGCCGCCATCGCTCCATCGATCGCGGCGATGGACGCGTGGATGATTTTTGCCGACGCGTGATACTTTTTCACCCGAGCTTCTATCGCGACGATCCAGCGCCGATACTTTTTGATCCAGCGCTCGTACTTCTGCAGTCATCGCTTTATCGCCCGCATGGAACGATCGGTGCGCGACAGCTATCGTGCTATCGCCGCCATCGATCCGTCGAGTGCGCCGTCGGGCAGCGCGCCGGTCGTTGGCCGTGAGCGCCAAGTCGAAAAACAGGTCATCGCCGCAGGCGAAATAGAAGTCGAGGACGCCCCCGAGGCGGTCGCCGGAAAATGGTGCGTGGTCGCGAAAGTGGTCGGCGTGGATCACGTCGTGCTCGGGGTCCCGACGATCGTGTCGCGATTGCTGGCAGCGCTTGCAGATCGCTCGGTTCATGCGCCCGCGCAGTTGTTGCGGCGACGGTGCGCCAGATGGCGATGTTCTTGTCGCGTCATGGCAGGTTTGCCGGTTGATAAGGCCTGCCGGCTTCGCCGGGTTCCGGAACGACCTTGCCGGCGCCGCGACGCGTGGCAATCGATGGGTCCGCGGGCGTCCCTGGTGGAAAACTCCTCGCCCCGAGCGAGACGCCGAGAAGCGTCCACGGCTTGTGCTGCCAGGGCTGGTGTGCGGTGCCGGCCGGGTTCGGCGCTATCGGCGACGCGGGCGCGCTGACCAGCAGAAGGCCAGTCGCCTGCAGGCGGTCGAGCTTCCACTGCAAGGCGCCATCCGACAGGCCACCCTCGTGATTGGCGACCCGGTAGCCGCCGCCAACGTCGGCGTGAAGTCCCTGCGGCGCTCATCGAGCGCAACCGCGCGAAAACCGTGCCTGACTTTCCCGCTCAGCCGGGTATCGGCAAACTCGAAGGTGTCCACGTGCTTGCCGCCCGCATAGGTCGGAATGCCCAGCGCGCCGACGGTATCCCATACGGCGACGACGCGCGCCACGCCTGCCATGCGCGGGCACGTGGCAAGCATCAAGAGTGCGCGGGGCCGCCGCCTTCGGCTGTGTTCTCCAGCGGCGCCGCGCATTGTTTCTCGTAGGTCGCGACGACGGCATGGACGGAGCCATAGAACGCGTCGCTACCGATCGCCTCGCTAATGCCATGGCGGTCGAATTGGTCGCGCACCGGCGCGGAAACATTGGCGAACACCAGTCGGATACCCTGCTGCTTGAGCAGCGCGCTGGTGTCGCGCAGCATCGCCGCAGCCGAGAAGTCTAGGTCACCAATCGCCGCCGCTTCGATGCACAGCCAGGCCAGCGGCGGCTGCGCCTTGCTTGTTGCCAGGCGCAGGACCTCGTCGGCGAACTGGCCGGCGTTGGCGTAGTAGAGGCTGTGGCTGAACAGATAAACCATGAGTCCCGGTGCGATGTGCTGCGGCGTGCTCAGGGGAACCGTCTGCCAGCCTTTTTTTCTCTTGTCGGCGACGATAACGACATTGGTGCCACGGTAGCCCCGCCGCACGTGATCGACCAGCGACAAGACCATCGCCAGGATGATTCCCTGCTCGACGCCAACGACGACGACGGTTGCCGCGGTCAGCAAGGCGACCCAGAACTCGGCACGTGCTTCGACGAAGATCCGGCGCATCCCCTGGACATCGATCATTTTTACCGCGACCAGGAAAACGATCGCCGAGAGTACGGCCGTCGGCAAATGCGCCAGTGGCCCGGTCAGGAAGAGCAGGACCAGTAGCACCAGGACGCAGGTGGTGAGCTGCGACACCTGGCTGCGGCCGCCGCCGCCGTCGACCATCGCCGTGTTGGTCGGGCTGCCATTGACGATGAAGGTGCCCGACAAGCCGGCGCCAAGGTTGGCCATTCCCAGCCCGACCATATCGACGTTCTCGTCGAAGCGATCACTGTACTTTGCCGCGTAGGCGCGCGAAGTAGCGGCGCTCTGCGCGAGAATCACGACGAAGCAGGCAAAGGCGATCGGCAGCAGCTTCTCGACCAGCGCCCAGCTCCAATCGACGTGTGGCAGGCCGAGCGTCGGCAGGCCGCTGGGAACGGCGCCGAGCGTCTCCAGATGGGCGCCCAGGTTGAGCGACCAACTGACGGCGATGGCGGCGACGACGGCGATCAGGCCGCCGGGGATCTTCGCCGAAATCCGCTTGCCACCGATGATCACCACGAGCACGGCGAGCGACACGCCGACCGCATAGAGATTGCTCTCGCCGAGCAGCCGCAGATCGTGCACGATCTCCTTGAGCGGCTCGTTGCTGGTGCGCTGCAGGCCCAACAGGCCGGAAACCTCGAGCAGCGCGACCTGCACGCCGACGCCGGTCATGAAGCCGGTGAGCACCGTGCGCGAGAGAAAGTCGGCGAGGAAACCAAGCCGCAGCACACGCGCCGAAAACATCATCACCGCCGCCATCAGGGCCAGCAGGCTGCACAGCGCCAGCCACTCGTTCGAACCGCGCACGGCCATGCCGGCGAGACCGGCGGCGACCACCGCCGCGGTCGCCGAATCGGCACCGACCGACAAATGCCGCGACGACCCGAAGACGGCGTACAGGCTCATCGGGATGAGAATGGTATACAGCCCGGTGATCACCGGCGTGCCGATGATCTTGGTGTAACCCATCGTTCCCGGAATGGCCAGCGCGGCGAGCGTGAAACCGGCGAGAATGTCGCTCCCCAGCCCCGAACGGTCGAGCGGCAGGATGCCCTGGAAAAGCGGCAGCCTGAAGCCCTTCTTGTCTTCGCTATCTTGCGTCATCGTCGCGCCTGCTCAAGCCAACTACTTCTTGCTCGGCGGCTTCGGCGCCTTGCCCGCGCGCTTTTCCTGCGCCGCCTCGGCGGCGTGATACTTGGCGGTGATTTCCTTGAGGTCGACGCGCGTCGGTGGCAGCTTGAGCCCCATCTCGCCCATGGTGTCGGCAATGATCTGCGAGATCGCCAGGTTGCGGAACCACTTGTGATTGGCGGGAATGACGTACCACGGAGCGTCCTTGCTGCTGGTCTTGCTCAGCGCTTCCTCGTAGGCCTCGACATACGCGGACCAGAACTCGCGCTCGGAGTAGTCGCCTTCGCTGATTTTCCAGTTGCGCGCCGGATCGTCGAGCCGCTGCTTGAAGCGCAGCAACTGCTCCTCGGGGCTGATGTGCAGGAAAAACTTGACGATCCGCGTGCCGTTGGCGACGAGCATCTTCTCGAAATCCCGGATCAGCTCGTAGCGCCCCGACCAGACGCTTTTCGCCACCAGCTGGTGTACCCGCACGACCAGGACGTCCTCGTAATGCGAGCGGTTGAAGACCACGATCTCGCCCTTGGCCGGCGTCCGTTGATGCGCGCGCCAGAGGAAGTCGTGCGCCGCTTCCTCGGCGCTCGGTTGCTTGAAACCGAACACCGACGTGCCCTGCGGATTCATGCCGGTGAACAGGTGGCGGACGACGCCATCCTTGCCGGCGGCATCGAGCGCTTGCAGGACGACCAGCAGCGACTGCTGGCCGTCGGCGTAGAGCAGAGCCTGTGACTCGGCCATCCGGGCGACGTGTTTCTGAATCTCCGGCAGCGCGTCTTCCGACGAGCTGTGGCCGGCGGTGTGCGCCGGATCGATGGCGGCCAGTTTCAGTTTCTCGCCGGGACTGACGAAGAATTGTTTGCGGTAGTCCATGGTATTTTCTCCTGGTGATCTTGTCAGGTCTCGGCCTAGGCCTAGGCCGCCGGAACGTGTGGCTGCAGCGACTGATTGACCACGTCGACGCTCTTCGTGTGACGCGCGGTCCGGTAGTTGGCGAAGCGGTCGTAGATCATGCGGACGCTGCCGAGGACGAACATCCAGGCGATCAGGTAGACCCATACCCAGCCGATCAGCTGCCAGGGGATCGCCGGCACCAGCACGCCAAAGCCGCACATCAGCGCCGCCGTCAGCTGCGTGCCGACAATCGCCCAGAACAGCGGTGCGGCTGGGAAGGGCCGCTGAAAGAACCAGTGCTCGGTACGGGTGATGAACAGCAGCAGTTGGCCGCCGCCAACGAGTTGTACGAACATCATCGTCTGCAGCTGCGCGTGCGTGGTCAGCCCGAAGGCCTCTTGCAGGTGTGGCAGCGACAGCACCTTGACGCCGAAGAGCAGCAGACCGAACGATTCGGCGACCAGGAAGGCGCCGAGTACCGTGGCCAGGCCGAAGATCCGCGGCAGGTCCCAGCGTACCGGCCGCGGACTGACCGGCGTGTTGTCGTAGGCGATGGTCATCATCGGCAGATCGTCGAGCAGCGACATGACGACGATCATGATCGCCGTCAGCGGCGAGAAGCCGAGGAAGATCGACGACAGGACGACGACGAACATGATGTCGATGGTCAAGGCGATGCGATAGATCAGGTAGCTGTTGATGCGCCCGAAGATCCGCCGCGCCTCGTCGATGGCGCCGTTGATCACCGACAGGCCGGGGGCCGTCAGGATCAGCGCCGCGGCACCGCGGGCGGCGTCGGTGGCGCCCGAAACGGCGGTGCCGCAATCGGCCTGTTTCAATGCCGGCGCGTCATTGACGCCGTCGCCGGTCATCGCCACCAGGTGGCCACGCGACTGCAGCGCCTTGACGATGGCGTACTTGTGCTCGGGGAAGACGCGCGCGAAGCCGTCGGCGCGTTCGATCGCGTCGATGATCGCTGGCGGCACGTTGTCGGGGTCCATGTCCTTGGGGAAGGCATCCGCCGCCGGGATGATGTTCGTACCCATGCCCAGCTGGCGCGCCGTCTCGATGGCGATGGCGGTATCGTCGCCGGTGATCATCATCACCCGCACGCCTTTCTCCGCCGCCCTGTCGATGGTTTCCCTGGAGTCGTCGCGTGGCGGATCGAACATCGGCAGGATGCCGAGGAAGGACCAGCTGCCGCCGTCATCGGCCGAACGCGCCACACCGAGCGCCCGGGCGCCCTGCGCGGCCAGCTTGTCGACCGCTTCCTTGACCTTTCGCGCGACGTCTGCCGGCGCCTGCGCAAGATCGACGATCGCTTGCGGGGCACCCTTGGCGACCACGAAGGATTTGCCACTGGCGTCGGTAACCGTCGCCTGCGTGCGCTTGGTGACCGGATCGAAGGCCACGAATTTGGTCAGCGTCCAGCTCTTGAGGACGCTCTGGTCCTTGAGCGCGGTGATCACCGCGGTATCGATGGCGTCCTTGTCCTCGAGCTTGGACGCCAGCGCCGCTGCCAGGATGCAGTCCTGCGGATCGCTGGCGGCGAAGAGCATCGGCTCGCTGAGGCTCAACTGGTTCTTGGTCAGCGTGCCGGTCTTGTCCGAGCAGAGGATATCGACGCCGGCCATTTCCTCGATCGCCGACAGCTTGGAGACGATCGCCTGCTCTTTCGACAGCGCCAGTGCGCCGAGCGCCATGGTGATCGAGAACACCGCCGGCATCGCCACCGGGATCGACGCCACCATCAGCACCAGCACGAACTGCAGGATGCCGAGGGCGTCGGCGACGTTCCAGTCCTTGGCGATCACGATGTCGTGATAGACCTTGACGGCGACCAGGATCAGCGTCAGGCAGACGGCGACGACGATCAGGAAGTTGCTGATCTGGAACATCGCCTTCTGCGCGTGGCTGACCGCGCCGGCGCCGGAGACGAGTTTGGCGGTGCGGCCGAAGAAGGTATTGGTGCCGGTAGCGATGACCACGGCTTCCATCTCGCCCTGCTTGACGACGCTGCCGGCGTAGGCTTCGTCGCCGACCTTCTTGCGCGCCGGCAGCGATTCGCCGGTGAGCGCAGCCTGGTCGATCGACGCGAATTCGCCACTGGTCAAGCGCAGGTCGGCCGGGACGATCACGCCGAGGCGGATCTTGACGATATCGCCGGGAACCAGCGTCGCCGCCTGCACCGTGCTCCACTGGCTGTCGCGCATGACGGTGGCCTCGGGCGCCAGGCCGGCCTTCAGCGCCGCCAGCGCGTTCGACGCCTTGCGGTCCTGCCAGAATTCGAGCGCCGCATTGAACAGTAGCAGCGAACCGATAATGAAGAAGTCGTCCCAGTGGCCGAGCAGCGCCGAAACCAGCGCCGCCGCCTCGATGACGTAGGCCATCGAGCCGGTGAAGTAGCCACGAATTTGCTCGCCGAGGCTCTTTTCCTTGACGATGATCGCGTTCGGGCCGTAGCGGGCGACTCGCTGCTGCGCTTCGGCTGCGCTGAGGCCCTGCTCGGGTTTGACGGCGAGTGTCGCGAGGACCTGCTCGACCGGGATCTTTTCGAGATCGGGTGCGCTGGCGGCGGCAGCGCCTGCTTGCTGGGTGAGGTCAGCCATCTGTTCCTCCTGGTTCAAGATGGAAACAAGCGAAATGAAACATCAAGCCTTACTCGTTGCGAGCGGCTAACGGTCATGGCCGGTCGAGAACCCCGAGATCATGAAAACCACGACCGTCCCCCTCTCACTTGCAGTGCGCATTCCGGCGTGCACGCCGGAATCGTTCGCCGGGCAGGGAGCAGGCTCCCAGAATCCCCCGCTTCACCCCGGCTCTTCGCCCGCAGTGGGGAGAAGGTAGACTCGTGAGTCGCCGGCGCGACTTTCTTTCACATTAAGCCGGCCGGTCGGTGAAAGCGCAAAGGTCTCCGAGCTTTATCCCTGGAAGCGCGCACTGCCTTTCGCCGACCTCTGGCCGCGCGCGCCACCGCCGGTGGTCGCGCGCCGTCGCTAGCCAGTTGTGCTCAAAGCACAATAATAACGTGATTTATTTGCCGGCAGCGGCTGCAGCCTCTTTAGGTGCAGCTGCCGGTGCAGGTAAAGCGGCAGGTACAGCAGCAGGTACAGCAGCAGTCACTTCGATAATCTCGATTTTGGCCTTGGCTTTGAGATCGTCGATTTGCTTCTTCAGATTCTGCTGCTGCAGTTGCTGCGCCAGCTCGGGTTTGACTTCTTCAAAGGCAGGCGCCTCGATCGGCCTGGTGTCTTCCAGCAAGATGACGTGATAGCCGTACTGCGTTTTTACCGGCTCTTCAGTGAAGTGGCCCTTCTCGAGCTTGCTGACGGCGTTGCTGAACTCCGGCACCATCCGGCTGACGTCAAACCAGCCGAGTTCGCCGCCTCTGACGCTGGAGCCGGAATCCCTGGATTTTGCCATGGCCAGCTTCTCGAACGACGTCGCATCTTTCTTCAGCTGGGCAATGATCGCCTTCGCTTCGGCTTCGGTTTCCACCAGGATATGGCGCGCCTTGTATTCGCTGCCGGTAATCGTTGCCTTGATGCGATCGTATTCGGCTTTCAGCATCTCGTCGTTGACCGGGTTGGTCTTGATGAAATCCTGGATGTAGGTGTTGGCCAGAAAGGTCTTGCGGATGATATCGAGTTGCTCGGTGACGTCAGGCAATTTGTCCAGGCCCTTCTTGACCGCTTCCTCGGCGATCAGCGTTTGCATGGTCAGCTCTTCAATAATGAGTTTTCTGGTTTCCGGGGTGTCGGCCTGGCCGGCGGCGGCGCGCTGCTTGATAATCATGTCGACACGGCTGGCGGTGATGGGCGTGCCGTTGACCGTCGCTACGGCGGCTTCCTTGACCGCCGGCGCCGCCGATTTGGCTTTCTGCTCGGTGTTCTGATCGGAGTTGCAGGCACTGACGAGCAACAGCGAAGCAGCGCCGGCCAGCAAAACTCGGGTATTGATGGATCTCATTGATGGTTCCTTGGGGTAGTAAAAAAATCAGTTCACAGGCGGCTGAAAAATCCTTGGCCTCGTCCTGGCGGCTGCTACCCTGGTGTGGCGGGTCTGTTAGCCCGCGGGCAGCTGCGCCTGGGCTGTTGTCGGGATTTCTTGCGCAGCGAATTGTCGGTCACTCGGCGGCAATCCGACAAGCGCTCAATTGCGGTCGCTGTCCTTGAAGAGCGGTGTCGCCGACACGCTGAGCGTGGCGGCGAGCCCGCATTCGGCCAGTTGCTACAGGTAACGCCGGCTGCCAGCGACGAGGGCACTGATCTGGGGCCTGCGACCTTGATAGGCGCGGGCAATCGCCTTACTCGAAGCTGAAGATCTTCTTCCAGTCGTTCTTCATGCTGATCACCGTCCAGCCCTGTTTCTGCGCCTGATCGTAGAGCGCCTGCGTGAAAGTCCCGACCTTGGTCGCCGGCAGTCCCTGTGCCGGGCCGTAGGCGTATTCGCGCGTGGCGTCGTCGTGTAACACCAGCATCGACAGCCGCGCGCCGTCGCCGGCCCTGGTGTATTCGAGCATCTGTTGGTCGCCGGTCGAATTGCCGACGGCCATTGTCGGGCGACGGCCGATCATCAGGTGGATTCCCTCGGCTTTGCCGGCATTGTTGTTGTCGAGCAGTAGCTTCGGCTCCTTGGTCAGGAAAGGTTTGCCGTCCTTGCCGTAGCTGTAGGTGGTGCCGGTGGCGCTGCCAACGACCTGCTCCGGCGGGACGCCATAGACCTGCTCGGCGTACTGGCGCACGAAGTCCTGGCCACCGCCGGTGACGATCCAGGTCTTGTAGCCGTTGTCACGAAGGTACTTGAGCACTTCCTGCATCGGCAGGTAGGTGAGTTCGGTATACGGTTTCTTCCAGCGCGAGTCCTTCGCTTCGGCGAGCCACTTCTTGACTTCGGCGTTGAAGGTGTCGACCGACATGCCGGTCAGCGTCGCGAAGGCGAGCTTTTCGAGGTCGGGCAGCGTTAGCTTGGCGATCGCTGCATGATCACCTTTGAGTATCTCCAGCACGGTCGAAAACGGGGCGACTTTGGCCAGCTCGGGCTTCGCCTTGACCAGCCTCGGCACGCTCTCAAGGATGTACATCACCTGCGAGTACATCGGCTGCTCGACCCACAGTGTGCCGTCCTGGTCGAAGGTGGCGATGCGCTCGGCCGGCGGCACGAACTTCGGGCCGCCCTGCGTCGTGGTATCGCTTACAAAGGTAATGATCGCCTGCTTGGCGGCGCCGTCGTTCCACGACGGCAGCGGGTCGGACTGCGCCTGCGCGCCGGATGCAAGCAGCACGCCCAGCGCAGCGCGAGGATCCGCAAGAATCTGGAAAAAAATGAGAGTCTCGACATGGCTGTTGTCCTGTTAAACGGAATACAGGGCGGTCGAGCAGCATTTCAGAAACGCGGCCCGACCTCACTAAGCACCTAAAAAAACGGGCGGCCCTTGCGGGGCGCCCGTTGCGCTAACCTACTCGTTACTGACTGCGCTACTCGCCCGCGTGGCTGATGTGTTTGGCAGACTTCATCGCCTCGATCACCTGATCCAGGTTGTAGCTCGCCGGAGTTTGCAACGCAGGGAAGGTCCTGTACGTCTCGAGTTCCTTCAGCCACAGCAACTGCCCAATCGGCAGCAGGTTCCAGTCGTAGATATACGCCGTGCTTGGAGCGGCCAGTGCACCACCGTAGCCAAGCAGAGTTTTCTGATCTTCCGCGACCGCCTGCTCAAATGGGTCCCGCTTGATGTTGTTGACCTGGGTCCAATGATAGGTAACCGTGCCCGTTAGCCCGCCGGTCGCGGAAGAAGGCGCCATCGTGTAGTAGAACTTCCAGTTCTTGTAGCGCACTGCAGACGGGTGTTGGCCGGTGTAGTAGAAAAACGTGTCGCGAGCGGAGTCGCCCTTGCCTTCGAGGTAAGCCCGCTGGTCGACACCGTCGAGCGTCGTCTTGACGATGCCGGGGTACTTGCCGGCCTCGATCTGCTTCTTCAGCCCATCACCCGAAGGCCCGCCGGCGATATTGACGAAGGTGGGCACCCAATCCAGTGCCGAGAATATCTGGTCCGGATTCGTGCCAGCCTTGACGTGCCCCGGCCAGCGAACGAGCAGCGGAGCCCGCATACCGCCTTCCCAGGTGGTGAGCTTGCCGCCTCTGAAGGGCGTTACGCCCCCGTCCGGGTAGGTGATTGCCTCGGCACCGTTATCGGTGGTGAAGACGACGATGGTGTTGTCGAGCTGGCCCATGTCCTCGAGCTTCTTCAGCACGTAGCCTATGTTGTCGTCCATCTGCTTCATGCCGGCTTCGTTGATGCCCCAATCCTTGCCACCCTTCTCGCCCAGCATGTCCAGATACTTGTCCGAGAGCATGGTCGTGACGTGCATGCGCGCCGGGTTATACCAGACGAAAAACGGCTTGCCGGTCTTCTTGGGGTCGTTGCGGTCGAGGAAGTCGATGACCTGCGCGGAGATTTCCTCGTCCACGGTCTTGGAACGTTCCAGCGTCAGCGGCCCCATGTCCTTGCAGCTCTGGTTATTCTCGGTGCCGTCCTTGGACGTGCAATGGATAACCGGCCGCGGTGGGGTCATACAGAGCGCCTTCATCGGATCCACGGCCCCGGCGACCTCTTGGAGACCCTTGACCGGGGTATTCTTGCAGGGCGGAACAACCGCCTGATCGGTCGGCGACTTGTTGATGTCGGGGAAGCTCACCCCCTGCATCGCGTCGAGGTGATAGAGGTAGCCCCAGAACTCCTGGAAGCCGTGCGCCGTTGGCAGCGAAGCCGATTTATCGCCGAGGTGGTTCTTGCCGAACTCGCCGGTGGTGTAGCCGAGATCCAGCAGGAATTTTGCCAGCGCGGGCGTGCCCGGCAACAGAGAACTCGTGGCACCCGGAAGCTGCGGCATGACCATGCCCGCCCGCAACGGATGCATGCCGGTGAAGAAGGCGGTGCGGCCGGCCGTGCAGCTCTGCTCGGCATAATAGGTCATGAATCTCGCACCTTCCTTGCCGATGCGATCGATGTTCGGCGTTTCGCCCACCATCAGGCCCTGATGGTAGGCGCCCACGTTCATGATGCCAATATCGTCGCCCATGATGAACAGGATGTTGGGTTTGGCGCCGGTGGCGGCGAAAGCCGAGCCGGTGCCCAGCGCCAGCAGCGCGAACAGTGTCAGCAATCTGCAACGGAATCTCGTGATGAGCTTCATCTTTGCTCTCCTTGGTTGTCTTGCCATTCAAAACGGATTAATTGCGGCGGTGGTAGTTGCCACAAGTGCCGGGGCTTGTGGCCAGGAAGCGATGACGCGCCGTCGATTTTACCCGCGTGCCGATAGTCGCACAGCCAGGTTACGGCGGCGGGCCGAGTGCGCAGCTTGCCGAAAAAGCCGGCGCTGGCCAGTCGCCGCGCGGCAGAAGACCTTGTCTTCTGCCGCGCTTTTCATCGCTAATTGGTCAACAAGAATTGCCATCGATGGTCAATCGCTAGTCGCTGCGGCCGGGCGTCTGCAGCGCCTGCAGAACGCCATCGAGCGAGAAGCTGCCGACTTTCTGGCTGGGCGGGAACTCGCGGAAGGTGCCGATGAACTTGCCGACGTACTGTTGCGCGGGTACCAGCAGGAAGACGTGCTCGAGCCACCAGCGGTTCCAGTCCATGCCTTCGATTTCGCCGACCTCGAACGGATCGCTGCGCAGGTTGAAGATTTTCGGTGCACGCAGCGTCGTGAATGGCTGACGCCACACCGCGGCGCCGTGGGCGTTTTGTTCGGCAAAGACGATCTTCCACTGGTCGTAGCGCAAGCCGACGAGCTGGCCGTCGTCGTTCCAGTAAAAGAACTCATGACGTGGGCTCGGCGACTTGCCGGCGAGCGCATCGGTCACGTTGTAGCCGTCGAGATGGACCTTGAAAGTCTTGTTGCCGACCTGCATGCCCTTCTTGAGTTGTGCCGTGACGTCGGGCACGCCGGCGGCGGCGAGCAGCGTCGGCAGCATGTCCTCGTGAGCGAAAATGTCATTGAAGACGCTGCCGGGCTTGATCACACCGGGCCAGCGAATTGCCGTGGGAACGCGATAGCCGCCTTCCCAGTTGGTGTTCTTCTCGCCGCGGAAGGGTGAGGTGCCGCCGTCCGGCCAGGTGAATTTCTCCGCGCCGTTGTCGGTCGAGTACATCACGATGGTGTTGTCTTCGAGGCCCAGCTCCTTGAGCGCGTCGAGTAGCTGGCCGACGTGGGCGTCGTGTTCGACCATGCCGTCAGGGTAAATACCGAGGCCCGTCTTGCCACGCGACGATTCCTTGAGCCGGGTCCAGATGTGCATGCGCGTCGAGTTCCACCACAGGAAGAAAGGCTTGCCGGCCTTCTTGGCGTCGGCCATGAAGCGAATCGTCTCGGTGGTCACCTCGTCGTCGATGGTTTCCATCCGTTTCTTGTTGAGCGCGCCCGTGCTTTCGATTTTCTGCGTGCCGTCGGCCCTGGCCCAGGTATGGATGACGCCACGCGTGCCAAATTTCTTGCGCAGGGCGGGATCCTTGAAGTAGTCCTCGTGCTCGGGCTCATCCTCGGCATTCAGGTGGTAGAGCGAGCCCTTGAACTCCTGGAAGCCGTGCGCGGTGGGCAGGTGTTCGTCGAGGTCGCCAAGGTGGTTCTTGCCGAACTGGCCGGTCATGTAACCCTGCGCCTTGAGCAAGTCGGCGATCGTCACGTCGCCGGCCTGCAGGCCTTCCTTCGCCCCAGGCAGGCCAACCTTCAACAGGCCGGTGCGGTAGGGCGACTGGCCGGTGATGAACGCGGCGCGCCCCGCGGTACAGCTCTGCTGGCCGTACCAGTCGGTGAACAGCGCGCCTTCCCGGGCGATGCGGTCGATGTTCGGCGTCTTGTAGCCCATCATCCCCTGGTTGTAGGCGCTGAGGTTCCAGTAACCGATGTCATCGCCCCAGATGATGAGGATGTTGGGTTTCTTGGCCTGGGCCTGCGCCAGCGCGGGTGTGGCCGTTCCCAGAGCGATCGCCAGGATGGCCAGCAGCGCCGTGATTCGGGCAGCAAATTTCGCGATAGACGTCATCTTCTTCCTCCTTTGCCGTACAGATGGTTCAAGGCGATCGTTGCCGACCGCGCCAGCCTTGCTGGCGCCTGGCATCGCCAGGCGCCGTTCCCTTTTCCCGGCGCCGGCTTGTCCGGGGCCGCACCCGCAAGAGCAGTCGCGCGGCGAGTGACTTTCGCTATGAGTCGCGATGAACGTGGCGATCATCCCATAGACGGCTGATGACGACCATGGTCCGAGCGGGCAAAGCTTCTTGCCCGAAAGGGCAGGTTGTCGCCGCTTCTGCGCTAGCTCGGGCGCGCCGTGTGGCAATCGCCTAAGTGTCGGACAATTGCCGCAGTCGCTCCGCCAGGCAGCCAAGTTCGGCTGCCGAACTGGCTGCGAGCTTGGCCATCAGCTGTGAACGTAGCAGCTTGACCGTTCGCTCGCCGATCGCCAGTTCGTCGGCGATCTGCTTGTTGAGCCGGCCGGCGACGACGCCGTCGAAAACCGCGCGCTCGCGGCCGCTGAGCGTCGCAAAGCGCGCCCGCAGCTGTGCCGCTTCGTCGCGTTCGCGGCGCTGCCGAGCGTCGCGGTCAATTGCCCGGTGCAGCGCCTCGAGCAGCGTCTTGCGCTCGACCGGCTTGCTCAGAAAATCGACGGCGCCGGCCTTCAGCGCGCGCACGCTGGAGCTCACGTCGGCGTAGCCGGTCAGGAAAATTACCGGCAGGGCGCAACCCCGGTGCTGCAGAGCAGCCTGCAGTTCGAGGCCCGAAGGGCCCGGCATGCGCACGTCGAGGAGCAGGCAACCCGGGCGTTCGGGCAGCGGCTGCAGCAGGAAGTCGCCGCTGGAAGCGTAGCCGCGGGCCTCGAAGCCGGCCGCCGCGAGCAAGCGCAACAGCGCGGTGCGCAGCGATTGGTCGTCGTCGACGACATGGATCAGCGGCCCGCCGTTCATGTCGGCGCCGTCATCAGCAGCGACAAGCGCGCGGTCGGCAATTCGACCCGGAAAAGCGCGCCGCCGCCGGCGGTGTTCTCGGCGACGATGCGGCCGCCATGCGCGTCGACGATCGTCCGGGCAATCGACAGTCCGAGTCCCACGCCGTCGCGTTTGGTACTGAAGAATGAATCGAAGATTTTCGGCAAATGTTCCGCTGCGATGCCGGGGCCGCGGTCGCGGACGCTGATCACGACCATGCCGTCGGCGACTTGCTCGACGGCGACGGTGACTGCCGTGCGGCGCTCGTCGGCAACGCCGGCGACGGCGTCCATGGCATTGAGGATCAGATTGATCAGCACCTGCTCGATCTGGATGCGGTCGCCGACGACCGTCACTGGCTTCATGGCGTGTTTAAAGGCGATTCGCAACTGCCGCCGGCGAGCTTCGCCACGCAGGAGCGAGGCGACGTCGTCCACCGCCGCGTTGAGCTCGAAGGCTTGCCGCTCGACTTCGTGCCGGCTGAGCAGCGCCCGCAGGCGCTGGATGATCGCGCTCGCCCGCAGGTCGTCACGGCGGATATCGGTGAGAATCTGGCGTAGCTCGTCGCTCCGGTCGCCGCCGGCTTCGAGCATCAGGTCGGCGGCGTCGGCGTTGCTCAGGATCGCCGCCAGCGGCTGGTTGATCTCGTGGGCAATGGCGCCGGTCAATTCGCCGGCAATCGCCAGCCGCGAGGCGTGCGCCAGTTCGTGGCGCTGCAGATGCACGGCGGTTTCGGCGCGGCGGCGGCGACGACGTTCAAAGAGCAGGCTGGCGATCAGTCCGGCTTGCAGCAGCAGCGCGACGATCGCCGCGATCGTCTCGCTGCGGTAGCGCTCGAGTAGCGACGGCTGGCGGAAGTCGATGACCGCATCGTTCGGAACGGCATTCTCCTTGATCCCCCAGCGGCGTAGCTGTCGCCAGTCGACCTGCAAGCTGTTGGGCATCAGCGCTGGCAGCTGCAGCGAAGCGGGCGCACTGCCGGCCAACAGCGCATTGACGATGGCCCCGGCCTGCCGCCCCATGTCCTTGAAACCGTGCAGGTAACCGCCGACGACGCCGCTGCCGATAAAGGAGCTGTAGGGCCCATAAACCGGCGCCGCCGCCGCCGCGGCGATGGCCTCGACGGACTGGCGCGGCGTGCCATGGTGGCCTTCGCCATCGACAAAATAGCCCGGCGTGAACACCACCGCGTCGCCCGCCAACTCCTGCAGCCGTCGCCGTACGGCGTCGGTCGACAAGCCGGCGAGGAACTCGACCGTCACGCGCTCGCTGAAACGCGTTGCCTCGCGCCGCAGGCGCGCTTCCCATTCGCGGTCCCATGGCGAAGCGCCGGTGACCAGCAGCAGACGCCTGGCCTGCGGATGCCAGCGCAGCGCCTGCTCGACGGTCAGCAAAAAATCGTATTCGACCGGGACGCCGACGACGTCGGGCGGCAGTTGCATGCTGCGCAGCAAGGGTAGGGGAATCGCCAGGTGCACCAGCGGAACCCCCAGAAACAGCGTGCTCCGATGCTGCAGCAGGAACGACAGCGCTTCGGACCCGGCCGCGACGACGACCTCGGGTGGCCGCGACGCGTACTTGTCGCGCAGGTAGGTGGCGATGATCTCCGCGTAAGCGTCGCCGCCGAAGTTGGGTGCGTCGAGAAACTCGTCGAAGATGCTTACCGGCGTCCCCTGCGACGTTTGAATGGTTTCGCGGAGCCCTTCATCGGCCTCGAAGTTTGCCGGCAGCACAGTCGGCCGTTTGCATAGATCACGAGGACGTTGCGCGACGGCGCGTCGGCCAGCAGCGGCGGCGCGACGACGCCCAGGAGAATCGCCAGCAGAAAAGTGGCGATCCTGGCGCCAGCGAATTGCCCTGGCGAAGCGGCGGGTCGCTGCGCGTACGGGGCGGTGATCGCCCTTGCTCTGGGGCGAGTGTACAGCAGAGCCATGGGCGCGTCGGTCATTGACTGCAAGTGCTATTAACGACTCGGCAAGCAGCGGGGAGGGTGGCGGTGATGAACTGCTGAAGCGCTGGCAGTGGCTTCAGCCATCTGCCATTTGCAGCAAGCGCGGGAGCCGAGACGCGCAGCCAGCTGGCTGTTGCGGCCGCTTCGCGAAGCCCGGCTCCCGCCTCCCGGCTCTCAGCTAGCCGTCGAGTGCGGCTTGCAAGGTCGCTTCCTCTTCGTGCGACAAGGTGGTGTCGATGACTTTGCCGCCGGTCCCCTGCAGCGCGGCCAGCACCTTGCCCGGAGTCGCGTGGCGGACGAGCACGAAGAGGAGCGAGCTATCGTTCTGGAAAGTTGCCGCGAGATTCTTCAGGAACTCGTCGTCGACGCCGGCGCCCGCCAGCGCACCTCTGATGGCCCCGCCGCGCGCGTCGGTCGCCATGCCAAGAACCGGGTTCATCACGATGGCACCAACCAGCGTGTTCCAGAAGCCCTTGCGAAGCGTCGGTTCGGCTGCCGGCTTGTACATCTGCAGCAGGCTTACCTCGCCCTCATTGTCCTTGACCGCGACGAGCGCTTCCTCTAGGTCGATGAGATGGTCATGCTGCAGCTTGCGCAGCGTCGTGCGTACTTCTTCGGCCTTGAATTGGTCATCGTAGGCAATTACTACCAGCTTGCTCATTAAACATCCTCCTGATTTGCTTGAATCACGGTCAACGGAGCGCTTGCTCCCATGTGTTTGCGACGCGCCGGTTTCGCTTGAATTTCGCTTGTCTCGGCGGCTGCGCCGTCGCTGCAGCGCGACGCCTTCCTGGTTTGCCAGCGTCAGTTCTTGTCTTCCTCGAAAGGAATCCGCGCCTCGTTCTCGAAACGCGCTTTACGCTTGCGGCCGAACACCCAGATCACGATGCCGACGAAGGCGGCGATCAGCAGCCAATGATAGACGCTCAGATCCATGTTTATTCACCTCGTCGGGCGGCCATGGCTGCCCGCTCCGGAGAGACGGGCAGCGCCGGCGCTGGTTCAGCCGACAGCCGGCTCCCTGGTCGCGCTGAGCACGGCCTGCAGTTTCTCTTCTTCGGCGTGCGTCAGCGAAGTCTTGATGACCTTGCCGCCAGTACCCTGCAGTTCGGCCAGCACCTTGTCGGGAGTCGCCTTGCGCACCAGGACAAAGAGTACCGAAGTGCCGTTCTTGAAAGACGCGGCGAGATGCTTCATGAAATCATCGTTGATGCCGACGTCGGTCAGCGCGCCGCTGACCGCGCCAGCGCTCGCGCCAACGGCCATGCCGAGCAGCGGACTCATGAAGATGAGGCCGATCAGGGCGCCCCAGAAACCGCCGCTCAAAGCGCCGGCGGCGGCGAGTTTGTACATCTGGTGCAGCTTCACCTTGCCCTTGTCATCCTTGACGGCGACCACGGCGTCTTCGAGATCGATGAGGTATTCCTGTTGCATCTTGCGCAGCATGGTGCGGACTTCTTCAGCCTTGAATTGATCGTCGTAGGCGATTACTACCAGGTTACTCATGAAACATTCTCCTTCAGCTTGTGGGTGTTACGCGGAGTGTACAGCGTGCCGTGTTTACGTGCCCCGCATAGGTTGCGGCGGGTCTGTGCCGCTTGATAATTCTTGCTGACCTTGTCGTGTGCGGCCCTGACGCTGGCCTCGATGCGGTTCAGCGGCAGCCGTCGTGGCCACCGTGGCCACCGTGATTATGGCCGCCATTATGCCTGTGATTGTCCTTGTTCTTGCCGTCGTTCAGCGCCAGCATCTCGGCGACGTCGGCTTTGCTCGCCTCGAGGTCGGCGAGCAGCCCTTCGTCCGAGAGGTCGAGCGGCCGCGAATTGCTCCAGTCGTGATGCGCGACGTGCCGGACGCGCTCAACGACCGCCTCGTCGTTCACCTCGATGGCCAGTTCACGCCGGCTGTCGAAGCTGCCGGGGGCGAGGTTGATCGAGCCGATGATCGCCCGCTTGCCGTCGGCGAGCATCATCTTGGCGTGTAGCTTGAGTCCGTGCAGTTTGTGTATCCTGGCGCCGAGATCCTGCAGGATGCGCAGCCCCTCGATTCCCTCGACGAGTTTGCCGGTCTTGAGCGTGTGCGCGGGGCGCGCCAGCACGTGCAACTGCACGCCGCGGCGGGTCGCGCGCACCAGGCGCTCGATGATCACCTCGTCCTGGTAGCGTTCGTTCTGCAGGAACAGTGTTTCCTGCGCGGCATCGATGAAACGTGCGATGCGGTTGCGGCCGTTGATGTTGCACCACACTAGGTGCGAGTCCTCACCGGGCTCGAAGGGCTCGCGCTTCCAGTCGGCGTCGAAGCACTCGACGATCTCGTCCACCTCGTGCCGGTGTGCGGTGAATACGCCGTAGTCACGCGTCACCGTCAGGTTCTCGGTATCCCAGTTGAGTGACTGCACGAGTGCCGTCTCGCCGTCGACGACCATCGACTTCTCGTGCGTGATGTCGAAGGCCGGATTGCTGTCGGCGACTTCGACGCCGGCGGCCTGCAGTGCCTCGCGGGTCGCCGCGTTCTCGACCTCGCCGCTGCGCCGGGCGGGATTGAGCATCACCCGCACCTTGACGCCGCGGCGCTGCGCGTCGATCACCGCCGCCAGCAGCGTCGGGTCCGAGAACAGGAAGATCTTGATGCGTAGCGACTCCCTGGCTGCAGCGATGGCGTCGACTATCGGCTGTGCACCGTCGTCGGGGAGAACAATCAGTGAGCGGTGCATATGCGTATGGACTCCGAAAACTAGGCGCCAGCGGGCGGCGCGGGTTGGCCCTGGGCCTGGTAGAGCTCGGCATAGACGCCGCCGAGCGCCAACAACTCGGAATGATTGCCCTGCTCGGCAACGACGCCGCCCTTGAGGACGATGATCGTGTCGGCGTGGCGGATAGTCGACAGGCGGTGGGCGATGGTCAATACCGTGCGGCCCTTCATCAGCTTCTCGAGGGCGTCGATCACCAGTTTCTCGGACTCGGTGTCGAGCGCCGCCGTCGGCTCGTCGAGGATCAGGATCGGGGCATTGCGGATGACCGCGCGGGCGATGCCGATGCGCTGCCGCTGGCCGCCCGAGAGCGTCATGCCGCGCTCGCCGACCATGGTGTCGTAGCCGTGCGCCATGCGCGCGATGAACTCGTCGGCGTTGGCCAGTCGCGCCGCCTCGGCAACGTCCTCGTCGCTCGCGCCGGGCCGCCCGTAGGCGATGTTTTCGCGCACCGTGCCGTGGAACAGCGCGGTGTCCTGGAGGACGAAACCGATCTGCCGGCGCAGCGCCTGCAGATCGTAGTCGCGAACGTCTACGCCATCAATGCGCACGACGCCGCTGGTTGGGTCATAGAAGCGCGGGATCATGCTGACCACCGTCGACTTGCCGCCGCCGGTAGGGCCGACGACGCCGACCAGTTGCCCCGGCGCGATGCGGCAGACGACGTCGCTGAGGACCTGGGCGTCAGCGTTGTAGGCGAAAGCGACATGCTCGAAAACGATCTCGCCACGCAGCGTTCCGGGGTCGCGCGCGTCTGCTTTCTCGGGCAGTGAGTCGTCGGTATCGAGGATCAGTTGGATACGTTCGATGCCGACGGTGGTCTGGGCGATGCTGTTGCTCATCTTGGCCAGGTCCTGCACGGGTTTGAAGAACTTGCTCAGATAGGTGAGAAAAACGGTCAGCGAACCGACGGTCATCAGGTCGGCCATCACCAGGCCGGTGCCGCGCCAGAGAACGTAGGCGGTGCACACCGCGACGGTGATCGATACCGCCGGCGAGAGTAGCGACTTGACCCGCCGCGCCTGCAGCGCCGCATCTACCGTCGCGTGACTGGCGGTGGCGAGGTGGCTCGCCTCAAGCTCCTGGCGGCCGAAGGCCTTGACGATGCGCACCGACTCGAGCCCCTGCTGCACCGAGGCGACGATGTCGCTCTGGTAGCGGCGGACCGCGTGCGTAGCGGTCTTGACGGCGCGGTTGAAGCGCGCCACGAACATCAGCAGAAAGGGCGTTACGCCGACGGCGATCAGCGCGAAGTCCCAGTCGAGCCAGAACATGATTCCCAGCATCCCGACGATGCTCAGCAGATCGACCAGAATGCTCAGTGTTCCCGATGAAGCGAAGCCCTGGATGGTCTTCACGTCGGCGGTCAGCGTAGACAGGATCGAGCCCGTCTGGTGGGTGTCGTAGTAGCCCAGCGACAGGCGCTGCAAATGGTCATACACGCGCATCCGCAGGTCGTGGGCGACCCACTGGCTGACGCTCTCGGTGTAGTAATTGTCGATATAGCTGGCAATGGCGTTGAACACGGCAATCAGCAGGACGGCGGCGCCAGCAACGGCAGCAAGTTCCATCTTGTCGCCGCCGAGGTCGATGAAACGCATCGCGTCGAGCCAGTGCGGTGGCTGGTGGTCGCCGACGACGTTGTCGAGGATGACCTTGAGCGGCCACGGCGCGGCCAGCGACATCGCCGTCTCGACCAGCATTGCCGCGAAGATCACCAGCAGCCAGCGGTGGTAGGGCGCGAGCAAGTCGCGCACCAGGCGCATCTTGCTGGATGGGGGTGGGGTGTCGGTAACGGCCGCTTTGGTCGACATGGTTTGGCTCCCGGGCCTCAATCAATTGTCGCTGGTTCTTTGGTCGACCCGTCGGCTGACCGCTGCCGACGCCGAGCGGAGCCACTTCATTCTGGACCAGATCTTTTCTTCTCGGGGACGCTCTTGCCGATCGCCAGGGGACGAGGCGGGGTTCGGCCGCGTATTTTTCAGGCGCGACTATAGCGCCGTGATCGGCAAGTGGTCAATGCCATGCAGGAGCATCGACATCGCCGATTGCTGGCCATCGCTGGCCACGCCCGGGCGGGCATTTCTGCTGGCGCCGCAAGTGCCTAGCAAAGCCGGCTGCGTGCGCATCGAGTGTTCGCGCGCAGCCTGTTGGGCGAGCAGTTGCGCTCGACGAATGACTGTCGGTGCATGCTATATTCGCCTTCGCAACAGACCACACGCCACCCCACCACTGGACGACGGACATGAAAATCATTCATTGCTTCTTCCTGGGAGCTGTCATCGCGGCGACCGCCGCCGCGCAACCCGTGTACGAAACGCGTGGCAAGGACGGCCCGGTCTTTTCGGACCTGCCGAGCCAGGGCAGGGATCTGCCGAGCGCGGGCGCGCGCGAGTTGACGCTACCGCCGCTCAACGTTGGCGATCCTCTACCGGCCGCAGCGCCGGCGCCGGCCGCACCGGCCGAGGCCGCGGCGGTGGTCGTGCCTTACCAGTCGCTGAGCGTCAGCCAGCCGGCAAACGGCGGTACGGTGCACTCGAATACCGGCCAGATCGCTGTTCAGCTGGCAATCGAGCCCGCCTTGAAAGTTCGCGATGGCAATGCCATCGTCGTCATCCTCGACAAAACGCCACTCCCCGCCACACGCAACACACTGCAGTTCGACGTCAGCGCCGCCGAATGGCAGATGGCGGCGGTGGACAGCGTCGAGCATCAGCTGCAGGTCTCGGTAATCGACCGCGCCGGCAAGGTGCTCATTACTTCGGCACCGGTAAGCTTCTACGTGCATCGAGCGAGCCGACTGTGATCTCCTGCGCGTCGCCGCGAGAAACTCCGACAAATTTGCGCGTCGCGCCGCGAAGTCATTGAGGTTTTGCTGGCGCCGCCCTGTGGTCGCGTCGCCGGGCGCGGTCACGGATCCCCGCTCGGCCGTTGCGGTGCCGTCATGGTGTGCCGTCAACATGCCTTATGACTTACGCAGGCGGGTTATACTCGCGCTCCGCTCGGGGTGTTGAGCAGCAAGGTCGTGGTGATCGTTGCCAATACCATCCCGGGGATATTTCCGGATACCAGGATGGACCAGAGTCTTCTAGAGTCTTTTTCAGCATGGCTGAGCACGGCCAACGTCGTCGAATTGTCAGCCACGACGGCCACCAGCTTTGCCTTGATCGCGGTCGCCGAAATCGGCGACAAGAGCCAGTTGGTGTGCATGACGCTGGCCTCCAGGCACCGGCCTGCGCCGGTCATGCTCGGCGCGCTGGCCGCCTTTTCCTTGCTCAATACGCTGGCGGTGGTGTTCGGTGTAGCCATTGCCAATTGGTTACCGCCATACTTCGTCGGCGCCATCGTGGCGATCCTGTTTGCCGTTTTTGGCGTCCATGCCTTGCGCGCCAAAGACGATGAAGGCGACGACGAAGTCGAGGAGAAAAGTGGTCACGGCATTTTTTTTACGACCTTCGTCTTGCTGACCGTCGCTGAATTTGGCGACAAGACGCAGCTCGCCGTCGTCGCCCTGAGCAGCACGCACGCCGCCGCAGGCGTCTGGATCGGCGCCACGGTAGCGCTGGCCGCCACCTCTGCGCTGGGAATCCTGGCCGGTCGTACGATCCTGCAGAAGATTCCCCTGGTCCTCCTGCACCGGATCAGCGGCGCCTTCTTCCTGATCCTGGCGGTGGTCGCCGCCTGGCAGGCCTACACCGCGTACATCACGAACTAGCGACGGCGCCGGGCTGGCTATCGGCACCGAACAGTTCGGGGATCAGCAGGTAGCTGGCCAGCAGAAAGCAGACGGCACCGATCAGGGTGAACAAGTTGGCGCCCCACAGCCACTCGGCGTTGCCGCTAGACGGCACGACGAAGCCGACTACGGCGGCGACCATCAAAGCCATCGAGCCGAGCAGATTGAGCATTACGATCCACCAGCTTAACTGTCGCGGCTGCCACGACCAGAAACGGTGTGAAACCTCCACCAGCGCCAGATAGCTGGCGACCAGGAAGCAGATGCTGCCGATCACATCCGGAGCCCAGACGAGCAGATCCTCGGCCGACCAGGCCAGCCCCGCGATCATCGCATCGCCGGTGTTGAAGTTGAACAGCAGCGTTCCCACGAACTGTACAAGGCTGGCGCTGTAGCCCGCGTTGCGTGGTTTCCAGGAAAACCAGCGCCAGGCGCGCTGATCCTTCGCCGCCGAGACTCCAATATCCGCCACATCACCATTGATCGCTTCCAGTAGCTGCAGCCAAGCGGCGCTGGTGAAGAACAGCGAGCCGACAAAGAACACTGTGTTGATAGCGCGGCTGCCGCCAAGCCAGGCCGGGACCTGCTGCGGCCAGTTCGATGCGAAACTGGCGACGGCGAAACACGCCGAGCCGCCAATGAACAGCACGGCGATCCACCACGCGAGGCGATGCGGTGCCCACAGCTGCAGCCAGGGACTGGCTGCCGGCGTCGCGGCAATGGCGCTGCCGTCGCTGGCCAATTGAACCGGCGGCAGCGCCTTGCGAACCCGCCTTGAGAAGAAGACCAGCCGCCGCCCATTGTGCAAATGCTGCACCAGCCGGGTCGTGAAGATTCCCGCGACATGGTGAAGCTCGGTGCGCATGCTGTCGTGTCTTTCAGTCATCATGGGTGGAGAGCGCCGGGACGGGATGGCCATATTACAGATGATCGCCCCATGACGCCCTGGACGTCGGTCCGCTGGGGGCTGCGTGACGGCGGCCCAAGGCGACTCAAGCGGAGAGCTTCGTCACCGTGCGGGCTAAGGGAGTTGACGGGCGTCGGTCGGCCGCGGACGCTTCTGCTCGCCATACCTTGTGCTGTGCCGCTGTTTCTTCCCGGAGTTACTGGCCGAGCCTCATCCGGCGCCCGGTCCAGCGAACGGACTCCGCGAGCGACAAGGCCCCGCCATCATGAGCTACTGCGGCATGTGTACCTGATAGAGCCTGCCGTTCTCTCCCTTGTCGGAGTTCATCGTATAGATGATTGGCATTCCCCTGGTGGAGATGTACACCGAGTCCGAGTCCCAGACGCGCAGGGCGCCGATCAGGCTAACCTGAAATGACTTGCCGCCGACGGGAGCCAGCATCCGTGACGATGGGTCATAGGAAAACTCGCTAAAGCCGACGGCCTGGTCTTTGGCGGCAGAATCGAAATACATCACCCTCTCGACGCCCGCCGGAGCCGACTTGTCCGAGATCACGGTGCTCTTTTGATAGCTGTTGAAATTCATGCCGTGTTGACCCGAGAACGACGAGTTATTGGGCTGTATACGCGTCCACTTCGTGATGTCGGGGCTGATCTCGCGTGCTGTCCAGGTGGTGTAGGTGCCGTTGCCGCCGACCGAGAGCAGATAGTCGTTGTTGGGCGTTCGCACCAGCCCGACGGTCGAGATCTCGCCAACGCCGAGGGCGGCAGCCTCGATCGCCCCCCAGTAGCGCGGCTGTCGTGGATCGCGGATGTCGTAGAAGAGCACCTTGTCGACAGACTCGCCCTTGCCATAGAAGCAGGGCGCGCTTTCGCCCCAGTTCTGCGCGGCGACGACCAGGACGCCACCGATCTGATCCATCTTGCCCGGGTGGTTCCAGTTGCCGACCGGGTTCGGAACCTGGTCCTTCCAGCGGTAGAGATCCTGCCAGATGTACTTGCCGATCGGTTTGTTGGGATCCTGGGAGACAATCAGATCGGTCGCCGGGTCGACTACCCCGGGGTCGGTTTCGAGCACCGAGATCCAGCCGTTATGGGCGCGTGATTGCGCAACCACGAAGTATGCGCGACCGTCCTTGTTGGGCAGCCTGATGACGTGCTGCGGGTGGAACAGTTCGATGCCCACGCAGTCGTCGTAGAAATTGCCCCATAGACCGAGCTGCGGCTGATTGAGGAACGGAAAGGATTCAACGCGAGCCGTCGGCCCCCAGGCCCCTGAATCGTTGGCGATCGGGTTCTTGGGTTGCGTCAGCTGGGCATCACGAGGCTTGCTCAAGCGGCTATCCACCTCGCCGATGCTCCAGGTATAACTCTCGTCAGTCGCACTCGTCGCGCTCAGACTGCCGTTGAAGCTGTTCGGGACGTTCAGCGCCGCAAGGGTACCGGCATTGTCGAAAGTGAAGGTCTGGCCATCGCCCTTGAATCGCGGATCGCTGGCCTCGAGGACGAAATAGCCGTTCCGGCCGTCGCAGCCATGGCCCTGGACCCGCGCCAGCGTGATCGTCGCTTTAGCGCCACTGGCAAGCGGGCCGATGCTGCCACCGATTGCCGGTTGTCCCTCGTAGCAGCTATGCCCATCGCTACTGATCTTGAAGGTCACCGGCTGGCTCAAACGGTTCTCGATATGCAGCGGAAATATTCTGTTAGCGGCCATCGCGTCGCCGCTGGGCAAGCTGAGCGCGCTCACGCCGAGCACTGCCATGGCGCTTATCGCGAGCGATCCGGGATGCTTTCTCATTTGACTTCTCCTTTGACGGGGACTGTGGCCCCCAAGACAACACGCTGCCAAATTATGGTTATGGTAACGACAGCGCTGGTAAAGACGCAGCAAGCCGGGGAAATCCCGGCATTGGCGTCTGATTGGAAAGGTGGCCACCGCCCGAGGGGGCCTGTCCGCCAGCGCGGCGTGCGGACTTCGGGCAAGTGCCCGGGCGCTTGAGCAAGGTGGCCGCAGCCAAGCGACGCGGTCCCGGCAAATTGCCAGGCAAGACTTCGTCGACCAGCTCAGGCGAGTATCGGTAGCCCATCAACGCCGGTCAATGGACCATTCTACGAACCGCGACAGTCGTCAGAAGTTCCTGGACCTTGGCTGGAACCTCGCTACGTCGAGCGCCGGACGACCGCTCAGAACATCAGCCGCGCCAGCAACTGGCCAGTGGAAAAGGCGACCACCGTTCTACCGGCAAGCAGCGGCGAAGCGGCGCTGGCAGCGCCGTCACGGCGCGGCCAACGCTCGAGACGCTCATTTGCGAAGCGCCTCGAGCGCTGCGCGCTACTTCTCGCCGCTACCGCGGATCAGGTTGTCGAACGAGAACAGCTCGTCCCATTTTTCCTGGCTCAGCAACTGGCGTTCTTCGACGACGATTTGCTGCAGCGACTTGCCCGTCTCGTAGCCCTCGCGAGCGATTTCAGAGCACTGCTTGTAGCCCAGCGACTGCTTGAGCACGGTCACTATGCCCAACGAGTTGAGGACCATGTCGCGCGAGTGCTCGGCGTTGGCGGTGATGCCGCGGACGCAGTTCACGCGCAGGCTGTTGACCGCGTGTTCCATCGTGAAAATCGACGTAAACAGCGCGAAGGTGATTACCGGTTCCATGACGTTGAGTTGCAACTGGCCAGCCGAAGCGGCCAACGTGACGGTCAGGTCGAGGCCGATGACCAGGAAGCTGGTCTGGTTCACGACCTCCGGAATCACCGGATTGACCTTGCCCGGCATGATCGACGAACCGGGCTGCATCTGCGGCAGGTTGATCTCGTTGAAGCCGCAGCGCGGACCCGAGGCGAGCAGGCGGATGTCGTTGCAGATCTTGGTCAGTTTCGCCGCCGTACGCTTGAGGACACCCGACAGCTGTACGTAGGCGCCGGTGTCGGAGGTGGCCTCGACCAGGTCGCCGGCGAGGATCAGCTTGATGCCGGTGAGGTCCGACAGGCAGCGCGTGACCATTTCCGGGTAGCCGCGCGCGGCGGTCACCGAGGTACCGATCGCCGTCGCTCCGAGATTGACCTCGTGCAGCAACTGGCGCACGTCGGCGATGCGATGCACCTCCTCGCCCATGGTCGTTCCCCAGCCATGGAATTCCTGCCCGAGCGACATCGGAACGGCATCCTGAAGATGTGTGCGGCCCATTTTCAGGACACCCTCGAATTCCTTGCCCTTGGCGTGAAAAGCGTCTTCCAGGCGGCGCAAGGCGTCCATGTAGCTGCTCAGCCGCAGGATCAGCGCCAGTCTGAACGCGGTCGGGTAGACGTCGTTGGTCGATTGCCCGCAGTTGACGTGGTCATTGGGGTTGACGAACTCGTACTCGCCTTTCTGGTGGCCAAGGCTTTCGAGCGCCAGGTTGGCGATCACCTCGTTGGCGTTCATGTTGGTCGACGTGCCGGCGCCGCCCTGGATGAAGTCGGTGACGAACTGGTCGTCCATCTCGCCGGCGATCAAGCGGTCACAGGCGCCGATGATCGCGTCGGCAATCCTGGCATCGATGACGCCAAGGTTGCGGTTGGTCAGCGCTGCCGCTTTCTTGACGTAGCCGAAGGCCTTGACGAAGAACGGCTCGGCCGACATCGGGATGCCGGTAATGTGGAAGTTGTGCAGGCCACGCAGCGTCTGCACGCCGTAGTACGCGGTATCCGGCAGTTCCTTCTCGCCCAGGAAGTCCTTTTCGATTCGTGCCATTGCTGTTCCTTTCGCTTGCGTGAGGGCGACTGCCGCACGAGCCTGACAGCCGTGTTTCGGGAAAAGTGATGGTGTGCTGCAGCAGGCGGCCTGCTTCAAGAACTCTGGTGCACCCACGCGCGCCGTATCTGCCCGCGACTTCGTTGGCGGCCGCAAAGATCCCATAAGCGGCAACACCGCCGTCGGATCTTGCCGGAGTCGTGATTTCTGCCTGCAGCCGCTGCGCCGATTCTAGCCGATGGTGCCGACAGTGACTGAAGTTTAAACGCGCGCCCGGCGGCGATGCTCGACCAACTGCCGCGCAGCCTGGTGATCAGCGGAACGGGTTTGCCAGCAGCCGGTGAGCACCGTGCAACCCACAATCATCGCGTCGTTGCTCGCCGGTCGGCACGCTTCGGCGCGCGAGTTGTCGTCAGGGCTAGCGAGTCAGCGCCATGAACAGCTCCGGCAGCCGCTCCGGCAGGCGCTCGATGTTGTCGATCACCGTATAGCGCCGACCGAAAATGTCGCCGACGTAGTCGTCGGCCTGGCGGTCGAGGTTGATGCAATAGGTGAAGATGCCTTGCTGGTCGAGTTCCTCGACGGCTTTGCGGGCGTCCTCGATCAACAAGCGTTCGTCATGGACATCGACGTCGGCGGGCTGGCCGTCGGTGAGCAGCAGCAGCAGCTTCTTGTCGGCCTTCTGCGCCGCCAGGTAGTGTGCGGCGTGGCGCATGGCCGCTCCCATGCGCGTTGAATAGCCGGCCTGCATCGCCGCCAGGCGGCTTTTGACGGCGTCGCCCCAGCGCTCGCTGTAGCCCTTGAGGTGCAGGTAGCGAACATCATGGCGGCTGTCGGAGTGGAAGCCGGCGATGGCGAAGGGATCGCCGAGTTGTTCGATCGACCAGGCGAGCAGCGACACCGCTTCCTGGCTCAATTCGAGGATGCTTTGCTCGCCACCGCCGGTGCCAACCTTGACCTTGTCGGCCAGCGACTGCGAGAGGTCGAGCAGGACCAGAACCGCCAGGTTGCGACCGTTGGTACGGTGACTCATGTTGATCCGCGGGTCGGGGTTGGCGCCGCCCTTGAAGTCGATCAGCGAGCGAATGGCGACGTCGAGGTCGAGTTCGCTGCCGTCTTCCCGATAGCGAATGCGTACCTTGTCCTGCGGTTTCAGGATGTCGAGCAGGCGCTTGAGACGGCGGGCCAGCGCGGCGTGTTTTTCGAGCAGGCGGTCGATATCGCCGGCGTCGCCGGCCGGGTGCAGCGATTCGTAGAGGCTGACCCAGTCCGGCCGATAGCTCTGGCTCTGGTAATCCCACTCGCGGTAGTGGCGCGGCAGCAGGCGGTCGACGTCGGTAGCAGCTGTCGTTGGGCGCGGCTCGTCGAACATCTCCTCGTCGTCGCTGAGTTCGTGGAATCGCCACAGGTGGCGGTTGTCGTCGCGATAGCCGACGTCGGTATCGGCGAAATGGACGCTGGCCAACTGGTCGCTCTGACGGCGGGTACGGGCGATGTAGGCGAGCGCCAGGTCGGCGATTTCTTCGCTGCTCGAATCACCCTGCGCCATCGTCTCGTGGAAGTGGCCAACGAACTTCAACAATTCGGCGTCGTGGTAGCCGTGTTCGGAATCGAGCAGCGCGCGCGAGAACATGCTCAGGCGATGACGCAGGCACGAAGTGCTTGCCGGGTCGCAGGCGTCGGCGCGCGGTGCCGGGTGCAGCGCCAGGAAGGTCCGGCGCAGGCCGGGATAGACGCGCATCAGCAGCGTCTCGATGCGGCTGTCTTCGAAGACCTCAATCGCCAGGCGCTGCATCGGGCTACAGTTGTCGGCAAACATCGGCGTGCTCCAGCGCCGGTGGCCGGCGATATGCGCCAGCGTCGCGCGGTAGCGGTCGATGCCGGAAACGCCGTGCGCATCGTCGAGGACGTCCGGCAGGCGAATACCGTCGGCATCGTAGTAGGGCGCTGGCCGGGCGGCCTGATCGGCGTCGCTCGGATAGGGCACGAGCAGCGCGCTGTCGCCCCATAGGCCGCGCAGATAGAGATCGAGCAAGCGCTGGTGGTCGACCAGCAGCGTGCCGTGGCGCTCGCGCTGCAGCACGGCGCGGCTGTCCGCCGATTTGAGGCTGAAGTAATCGCGCTGCCGTTCGGGATGATTGGCGTAGTTGCGGATGCCGTAGTCGACCCACTTGCGCAGCCCGCCGATCGACAGTTTGTCGAGCAGCGTCGGCGCCTGCGCGAAGAAGTCGGGCAAGCCGGGGCTGGCGAAGGTCTGATGAATGCCGTGGATCGAACCCGTCGTGCGCTCGGTAAACTCCTGCGTCAGGTCCAGGTAGCGCTGCATTTGCCGCGCTGCAGGCAGTCGGCGAGCGACTGCGGCCAGCGTCTGCAGGAAGGGTGTGATCGCCCTGGCGTTCGGCGATTTGCCGAGCGCCTGCATGCTGGCGTTGATTGCCGGCAGGGCGTCTTCGCCCAGTGTCCTGGCGATCGCCGGCCATTCTTCGAGGAAGAGCAGTGGCGGCTCGACGCCGCGGCCCATGCCGCCGAGGAAGCGCGCCGTATCGAGATAGGCGTCAAGGCCGCTGGCGGAAAGTACGACGAGCGCCTCGCGCAGGCATTCTTCGAAGACCTCGGCGACCTGCGGAAAGCCGCAGGCGAGTTGCTCGCGGTAGCCGTGCAGGCGCTCTTCCCAGGAGGGGGCGGCGGGATTGTCGGGAGCGGCCATGGCCTGAATCTGTACTCGGCGACCGCGCTCAGGCGAAGACCGCGTCGATCGCATGATCCAGCGTGTCGCGGATATCGCGGTCGTCGGTGATCGGTCGCACCAGCGCCATGCGGCAGGCGTCGGCGGGCGCGACGCCGCCCTTGATCAGCGTCGCCGCATAGACCAGCAGACGCGTCGAGATGCCCTCGTCGAGGCCATGCCCCTTGAGCCGCCGGGCAGCGGCGCCGATGCTCACCAGTTGGCCGGCGGTGGCTTCATCAATGCCGCTTTCGCTGGCCAGAATGGCGACCTCCAGCGCCGCATCGGGATAGTCGAACTCGAAAGCCGTGAAGCGCTGCTTGGTCGATTGCTTGAGGTCCTTCATCAGGCTCTGGTAGCCGGGGTTGTACGAGATCACCAGCTGGAAATCGGCGTGCGCGCGGATCACTTCGCCCTTCTTGTCGAGCGGCAGCGTGCGCCGGTGGTCGGTCAGCGGGTGGATGACGACCGTCGTGTCCTGACGCGCCTCGACGATTTCGTCGAGGTAACAGATCGCGCCGATGCGCGCGGCGGTGGTCAGCGGGCCGTCGAGCCAGCGCGTGCCGTTGGCTTCGAGCAGGTAGCGCCCGACCAGGTCGGAGGCGGTCATGTCTTCGTTACAGGCGACGGTGATCAACGGCCGCGCCAGCTTCCAGGCCATGTATTCGATGAAGCGCGACTTGCCGCAACCGGTCGGCCCCTTGACCATCACCGGCAGACGCGCCGCGTACGCCGCCTCGTAGAGCGCGACTTCCTTGCCCTGCGGCTGATAGAAAGGTTCTTCGCGAACCTTGAACTGCTCCTTGTCGGTCATTGCCTGTCCCTGTTCTGCGCTACGTCGATCTGCGGCGGGGTCAGTGACCCGGGGCGCCGGCCGCCATGCGACCCTTGCCCCGCTGTCCCGACCGCCCGGGCTGCTAGCGATGCGCGCCGAGTTTATCGCGCCAGCCGGGATAGAGCGTATCGGCGTCGCCCGGGAACGACTCGAAAGCGCGCGCGAATTCGCGGTGCTCCCTGGCCCACTCGATCGGGTCGGCGCCGGCTTGCCAGCATTCGTAGGCCTGGCGCAGCGAAATGGCTCCGGCGGCCGGGCTGTCGATGTGGCCGTACGAGCCGCCTCCCGAGGTGTTGATGACGTTGCCGTGGCCGAGGTTGGCGAAGAAGCCCGGCAGGCGCAGCGCGTTCATGCCGCCCGAGATGATCGGCGTCGTCGGCTTCATGCCGTACCATTTCTGCAAGTAGGCCGGCCCTTGATACTCGTCGCGCTCGATGATGTAGGCGATGGCCCGGTCGTCGGCGGTGCCTTCCATCTTGCCGTAGCCCATGGTGCCGACGTGAATTCCCGAGGCGCCCTGCAGGCGCGCCATCTTGGCCAGCACGTAGGCGTCGTAACCGCGCTTCGAACTCGGCGAGGTGACCGCGCCGTGACCGGCACGATGGTAGTGCAGGTACTGGTTGGGGTACTGCCGGCGCGCGGTGGTGACCATGCCCGGGCCGCCGACGTAGCCGTCGACCAGAAATGCGACCTTGTCGGCGTCGGCTCCGAAGGCTTCGAGGATGTAGTCGGCACGCGCGCACATCTCGTAGTGATCGTCGGCGGTAATGTTGGCCGAGAACAGCTTGGCCTGGCCGGTTTCGTCCTGCGCGCGCTTCATCGCGTCGACCACCAGCGGCATCACCTTCTTCATCGGCGCGAACACCTGGTTGCCCTGCGGCTCGTCGTTCTTGATGAAGTCGCCGCCGAGCCAGAACTGGTAGGCGGCCTTGGCAAAAGGCTCTGGACGCAGGCCGAGCTTGGGCTTGATGATCGTGCCGGCAATGTAGCCGCCGTCCTTGACCGGCCGGCCGAGAATCCGCCACATGTCGGAGATGTCCTTGGCCGGGCCGTCGAACAGCTGCAGCGCGCGTTCGGGCATGTAGAAGTCATAGATCTTGGCGTGCTCGATGTCGCCCATGCCCTGGTTGTTGCCGATCACCAGCGTCAGGAACGAGACGATCATCATCCGTCCATCGGTGACGTTGCGGTCAAAGAGGTCGAGCGGATAGGCGATGCGCATTTCCCTCGCTGGCCTCGTCGATCAGATACACAGCGCGTCGACGCCGCGCGTGAAGTCGTCGGTGGTGCACACCTCGACGTTTGGTGCCGGTCGACGACTCGGCAGCGAAGTGCGCTGCCGCCTGCAGATAGTCGTAGCCGGCCTTGGGCTTCATCTTGTAAGCCACCAGGATGTGTTTGCCAGCGCTGATCAGCTCGTCTTCCTTGAGGCTGAGGTCGGCGTAACGATTCGATTGGTCCATGATTCTGTCTCCGTGTCGATAAGAGTGATGAGGGCGTTTGCGTGTTCGTTCAGTGTGCCGCCAGGACGCTTGTCGGCGAGCGCTGTGCCTCACTGGCTGCTGTTCGATGCCAGCGGCGCAGCTGCGCGAGATCGACGTAGCCGTCGTCGTTGACGGCTGGCCGCCAAGGCAGCGCGCCGGTACGCCGGCTCACCGAGGTCGCTGACGACGCTCAGCGCGCCGCTGCAGTCTGTGTCTGCGCTATAGGCGTTGATGGTATCAACGTCGGCACGCCGGCCGCGTGCGCCGCGAGAAATCCTGGCCGCGAATCCTCGACCGCCAGACAAGCCACCGGCGGTAGTCGCAGCCGCTGCAGTACCCAGTGATAGATAGCCGGCGCCGGCTTCTTGTCGGTGACGACCGTCGCCAGCGCCGATGACTTCGACAGCGTACGCGAGTCGTCGCCGAAGCTTGCTCAGCAGCAGGCTGTCGAGGTTCGAACAGCGTCGTCGTCGTGGCGATTGCCAGACGCACGCCAGCGCACGCAAGTCGCCGAGCAAGCGCGCCACGCCGGGCCGCAGGCCGATCGTGCCAGCGCCCAGCAGCTGCCGGTAGATTTCATTCTTGCGTTGGTGCAGTCGGCCAAGCCAGGCGTCGCCGCCCCGCCGGCGCAGCAGTTCGGTTTTGCGTGCCTGGTGGGCAAAGGGACGAAGCCGTTCCTTGCCGCCGGTCACCGCCAGCAGTTCGCCGTAGGCGCTGACCGACCAGTGCCAGTCCACACCGCACTGCGCAAAAGCCTGATTGAACGCCCGGCGGTGGCCGTCGCGCTCGGTATCGGCCAGCGTCCGTCAACGTCGAAAATGACGGCCTGCAGCGCTGCTCCGGCGGCTGCGGCCAGCGGCAGGGCGCTGGCGATAGGGTCTGTGGTCATGGTGCGCACGCGGCAAGTCCAGGTGCAGCCAGTGTAGGCGGCGCAATAGATAATTAAAAGTTAAACTTTATTCTGATTATGATTAAGTTTTATTACTTAATAAATGCCCCTGCGGGCTGCTTTGTTTGCATCGGCCGCGGCTTTGGTAGCCAACTTTTATGGTTGACCAGCGGGGTGGCAGCCTGCTGTTTTGCGGATAATTTGCCCATGCGCTCCAACCCTCTCCTCCGGATCAGTCAGCCATCATCGTTCCCTGCCTCCTACTCGCCCTGACCAACTCCATTCGCGTCTCGCCATGGACGCGGTTGCAACCAGCCAACCGGTCACCCCGGTACGGCCATGGGGAGGCCGAAATTGCCGACCTGTTCTTTGGCGCCGCCATCTGCGCCACAACCCGGGCCAATCCGCATGTGCCCGACCCGCGTGATCGTTTCCGTTCGCCTTCCAATGTCACGGTTTCCGATGCCTGTTGCTTACACGCTGCTGCATCTCAGCGGGGCTATGCCTCTCAATCGACGATCTTAACACTTCCGGCAGTTTTTTCGTTCGCGGACTCCTGTCTATCCCGAAAGTAGGCCATACAGCCGGTGTCGAAACGACCACCGACCGGTGCTTGCGCAGGGGCTTGCCAACGGCCGTTGGGCATGGCGGTGGCCGCCGAGCATGGTGCCTGGCCGCCGACTTCAATCTGCCAGGGCACCAATCCGTGAACCATTCGACCTACGTCGTCCCTCGTCGACGGCCTTGCCGATGACATGTAAGGGCCATCTCCGCATGAAGCCTGCTCGTTGGCGGGAACGCTCGGCTGGCAAGCTGACGCACTATCTTCTTATGACGACAAGCGGCATTTCCTCATCGTCGACAGCCTTCGTCAGGGCTGTTCACCGAACACCGGACATCACCGACGATACGCGCAGCGTTTTGCGGCCTGGCGCTGCTGGGCCGCACTCGCGAAAACTGCCGGCCGAAGCTGATACTGCTGAAGACGAGGCAGGCGAGGGTTCGCCAAACAATGGGTCGGCAGCACGACGTCCATGGTGCCGACACACTGGGGGCGGCGCCGCAGTCGCGCCGCCGCGTTCATATGGATGGCCGACCGCGCTTTCAGAAATTCCCAGACGGTGTCTACGCGAACATGGGATGCGCCATGCGTGCACGTTCAGAGAACAACTGGGATCGTAGCGTTTCGCCACCTATAGGCGGCGCTTCTTCAGAGTTGGAGGGCGATTTCCGTTACGTCGCGGTGCGCAAGGAGATGCCTGCCGACTTGGAGGCGCCGACGTCGCGCAGATGCTTGCCGAGGTCGCCGACGGGCCGAAAACATCGCCACCCGCAAGGCTTCGCAGAACGCGATCAGCGCGCTGGCGCCGCGTTTGCCCGAACTGATCGGCGGCTCGGCCGACCTGGCGGGTTCCAACCTGACGCTGTGGAAAGGTTCCCGGGGAGTCAGCAAGGGCGAGGGCGGTAACTACCTGTACTACGGGGTGCGTGAGTTCGGCATGACGGCGATCGCCAATGGCCTCGCCCTGCACGCGGCCTGATCGTACAGACCGCGACCTTCCTGGTCTTCTCGGACTACGCGCGCAACGCGGATCCGCATGGCAGCACTGATGAAAGTGCGCCAGATCATGGTGTATACGCACGATTCGATCGGCCTGGGCGAAGACGGCCCGACGCACCAACCGGTCGAACACGTCGCCAGCCTGCGCCTGATTCCCAACGTTGACGTCTGGCGCCCGGCGGACGCCAGCGAACGGCCGTTGTCCTGGATCGCCGGCATCGAGCGTAACGACGGGCCGACGATTCTGGCGCTCTCGCGACAGAATCTGCCGCCGGTGAGCAGTGGCGTCGCGCCCGACGTGATTCGCCGCGGGGCCTACGTGCTGGCCGACTGCGCCGACCCACAGGCGCTGCTGATCGCCACCGGCTCGGAAGTCAAGCTGGCACTCGACGCACGCCAGGCGCTGGCCGACGAAGGTATCGCCGTGCGCGTCGTCTCGATGCCCTGCGCCGAGGTCTTCGATCGCCAGGATGGCGTCGTACCGGGAAGCAGTTTTGCCACGCGCGCTACCGCGAGTGGCGATCGAAGCAGGCGTCAGCAGTTTCTGGCGCAAGTACGTCGGACTCGACGGCGCCGTTATCGGCATCGGATCGTTTTGGAGAGTCGGCACCGGCAGGCCAGGTGTTCGACTATTTCGGTTTCACGGTGAACCAATGTGGTCACGACCGTGAAGACAGTGTTGTAATTTCTCAAGGAGACCGTTTCATGACAATCAAAGTAGGGATCAATGGCTTTGGCCGTATCGGACGGATGGTGTTTCGCGCTGCTGTGCAAGATTTCTCGGACGACATTGAAATCGTCGGCATCAACGACCTGCTCGAACCCGATTACCTGGCGTACATGCTCAAGTATGATTCCGTGCATCGTCGTTTCCAGGGCACCATTGCGGTCGAAGGCAACTCGCTCGTCGTCAATGGCAAGAAAGTCCGCCTGACCGCAGTCAAGGATCCGGCCGAGCTGAAGTGGAACGAAGTCGGTGCCGATATCGTTGTGGACGCGACCGGTCTCTTCCTGACCACCGAGTCCTGCCAGAAGCACATCGCCGCGGGCGCCAAGAAAGTCATCCAGAGCGCACCGAGCAAGGACGACACGCCGATGTTCGTGTTTGGCGTCAATGACAGCACCTATGCCGGTCAGACGATCATTTCGAACGCTTCCTGCACCACCAACTGTCTCGCCCCGGTGGCCAAGGTACTGAATGACAACTGGGGCATCAAGCGCGGCCTGATGACCACCGTTCATGCAGCCACCGCCACGCAGAAAAACCGTTGATGGCCCGTCCAACAAGGACTGGCGCGGTGGTCGCGGCATCCTCGAGAACATCATTCCGTCCTCGACCGGCGCAGCCAAGGCCGTCGGCAAGGTCATTCCCGAGCTCAACAAGAAACTGACCGGCATGGCTTTCCGCGTGCCGACGTCGGACGTCTCGGTCGTCGACCTGACCGTCGAGTTGAACAAGGACGCCACCTACGAGCAGATCTGCGCAGCGATGAAGGCTGCGTCGGAAGGCCCGATGAAGGGTGTTCTCGGCTACACCGACGAAAAGTGGTGGCCACTGACTTCCGTGGCGAGAGCTGCACGTCGGTGTTCGACTCGGACGCCGGCATGGCGCTTGACGGCACCTTCGTCAAGGTCGTCTCCTGGTACGACAACGAGTGGGGTTACTCCTGCAAGGTGCTGGAGATGATCAAGGTAATGGCGCGCTAAACAGCTACCGAGAGGTGCCTTCGGGCACCTCTCATTCTCGTATTTCCCCCCCTTACGCCCATTTCACTCCTGGCAGAATCTTTCTGCTTGGTCCCTCCTGCTTGCCAGCTTCTTGCCGCCCTTGTCCGGCGGATTAACGCTGTCCGCAGCAGTCGATCTTGCGCTCCTGCCGTCGGAGCACTGGCGCCGGTGCTCCACCCCGTGCTGCCGGTCGAGTGTGCACTTCTTCCCTGCATTTCTTCCCGTTCGTGCCAGGAAAGCCTTGACCACGGTCACCGCTTTCGCCAAAGTGCGCGTCGGACGCGTATCCCCGATCACCCAGAGTTTGTTGGTCCCGCTGTGGCGTGCGTCCGAGCGCCACTGCCGTCATCCTCGCTCGCCTGCAGGATGCGAAACCGCGGTTGAACGCGGCGACGCCCGAAGCTGTCCGAGACAACGGCGGGCACGCGGCCTGACGTGCCTGGTTCGCATTCAGCATTCAGTGTCGGGAAAGCGCACTTGCTACCACACCCCAAAGAAAAAAAAGATAGGAACCCCCCATGCCCCGAGATACCAAAATCGTCGCCACCCTCGGTCCGGCGTCTTCTGACGCCGATGTGCTCGAACGCATGATCCACGCCGGCGTCGATGTCGTTCGTCTCAACTTCTCGCATGGCAAACCGCAGGATCACATCGACCGCGCTCAACTGGTCCGCGAGGCGGCGGCTCGCGTCGGACGCCCGGTCGGCATTCTCGCCGACTTGCAGGGTCCGAAGATCCGTATCGGAAAATTTGCCGACCGCAAGATCTGGCTGGAAAAAGGCCAGCCCTTCATTCTTGACGCCAAATGCGAAATGGGTCATGCCGAACGCGTTGGCCTTGACTACAAGGACCTGCCCCGCGACGTGTCGGCAGGCAGCGTTCTTCTGCTCGATGACGGGCGAATTGTTCTCGACGTGCAGCGGGTGCTCGGTTCGGAGATCTTCACGGTCGTTCGTCACGGTGGCGAGCTGTCTGACAACAAGGGCATCAATCGGCAGGGAGGCGGTCTGTCGGCGCACGCGCTGACCGCCAAGGACATGGACGATATCCGTACCGCGGCGAGCATCGACGTCGATTTCGTTGCCGTCTCGTTCCCCAAGAGCGCGGCCGACATGTATATGGCCAAGCAACTGATGCACGCCGCCGGCGGGCACGCGCTGACCATTGCCAAGATCGAGCGCGTCGAAGCCGTGGCGGCGCTCGACGAGATCGTCTGCGCGTCCGATGGCATCATGGTCGCCCGTGGCGATCTCGCCGTCGAAGTCGGCGACGCCGCCGTGCCGGCGTTGCAGAAGCGGATGATTCGCTTCGCCGTTGCGGCGTTGCAGAGAGTGAGGCCTGGCCCGCGAGGAAGTAACAAGCTGGCGCATAAGCGGCCGACACGCAAATGATGGAGTCGTCTGTTTCTCGCCGCCGCCAAACGCGTGCCGAGGTTCTCCGATCCGGTCGACAACCGCGGTTCCAGACGGGCACGACCCGGTGATGCTTCGGCCGAGCGCGGGAAAAACGCATGCGGCAAGTCCCGGTCGAAACGGTCGAAGCGATGGCCCGGATCTGTCTCGAGGCGGAGAGA
>NZ_CAJQTX010000001.1:265000-833911 GCF_907163085.1 Candidatus Accumulibacter sp. ACC003 | reverse complement strand
AAGCCAGGCCCACAGGCGAGCATTGAGATCGTCCAGGCTGGCGATATGGCGCTCATCGAGTTCGCTGAGAAACTGATCGCGGCAGCGGCGGTGCCAGCGCTCCAACTTCCCTTTGCCCTCGGGCGCGTACGGCCGACAGTGAATCAGATGGATGCCGAGCCGGGCGCAGATCCCTTGCAGCGTCTCGGCGCGGTAGGCGGCGCCGTTATCGACCACCAGCTTGAGCGGAATGCCGCGTTTGAGCACCGCCTGCTTGAGCACGCCTTCGATGTCCAGGGCGGTTTCTCCGGGGCAGAAGGCGCTGTGCGTGAGTAGCCGGGAGGCGTCGTCGAAGAGCGACACGAGATAGCTCTTGGCGAGTTTGCCGTCGATCGGCACGCGTGGGCCGTGCATCACGTCGCCATACCAGATCGCCCCCGCTGTCGCGGCGACGAAGCTGCGTTTCTCCTCGGGCAGACTGGCCGAGCCGCTGATCCGTGACAGGCCATGCTGCTGCAGCAGACGGTGAATGGTCGACCGGGCCAGGCGGCCTCGGGCAACGGTGCCGGTGGCTTCGAGCAATTGTCGAATCTGGCACAGCGAGCGCCGCGGGTTGTCGCGCTTGGCGGCGAGAATGGCCGCCTGGGTGGCGGCCGGGAGCTTCGACTGCCCGCGGTCGGCGCGTGGCTTGGGCGTCAGGCCGTCAAGCTGGCGGAGGCGCCAGGCGTAGTACCACGCCTGAATCGTCTTCTCGCTCAGATAGCGCCGACGGCTGCCGGGGATGGCGTACTCGCGGCTGGCCAGCTCCCGGAGGAGCTGTTGCAGTTCGCCACGTTCCAGCCGCTCGCGGCTGATCAGGGGACCGAGAACGGACAGGCGAAACAGGGCTTTCGGATCAATCGGGTTCATAACCACTCCTGGTGATAAATCGGAGCGGTGATCAAACCAGAACGGCCGTTCTAATGACAGGAGCAAACTGTGTGGGGTCCCCGCCCGGGCGGGGACCTCACCGTCTGCCGCTCGTTCGGAATCAGTTCATCACGGGACGCTGATCTCCCGATCAAGCCAGGTCATGGCCTGTGCCAGGCCGATCGATTCGAACACCCGGCGCCAGAAAGCGCTGCCGTCGACCGTCCGCCCGAGGTCGGCAAAGCGAGCACGCAGGTGAAACTCGAACAGCAGGCGGCGCTCCTGGAGCCAGGCCCACCAGCGACCGGCGGTGCGCCGCTCGGGCGCCGCGCCGGGTGCGCCGGGGCGATCGGGCGCACCGCTCAGCCGCTGTGCCAGGACCGCTTGCTGCACTGACCAGTCATACCAGCGGCGCGGCGCGATGCACGCCGGCAGACGCGAACACGTGCGCCGACATCCAGCGCAACAGTAGCGGCAGATCGGCACCGGATTGAGTGAATCCTGCCCGGCTCGCCGGTCGGCCTTGCGCTCGTAGTGCCCGTGCTGCCAGAGAATCTTCAGGCCGCAATGCGGGCAGCACGGCGGGCGATACGCTTCGGGGGTTTGCTTGATGGCCTCAAGATGCTGCTCGATCGTCTCGATGCCGGCTACAATTCGCTGCATGGGCTGGGCGCTTTGCGGTGTGGTTTGTCTTGATAACTTCCCACGATAGCAGAGTTGTCCCGGCCCTTCTTTCGTTCACTTCGTCCCAACATCCTTCAGGCAGGCCGCCTTCTTTCGCCCTCGCCGTCCACGGGATATCTCACGCCGTCAGTTCCTGGAGAGCGGCGGACGTAACAGGCACCGCCCGCCGCTACGCCGCCGGCAGACTTGAACGCGGGAGCCCCGGTGGCTTCACTGCTGGTTGGTTCTGGCATGGTGCGTCTGCTAGCGCACAGATGTTGGCGCCGAACCGCCTCATCATTGATGCAGATCAAGCTCCGGCTGTTGACCGATCGATACCGGTGCCTTGCCAAACGGGTTAACAGAAATGATCCAGGAGGGTGTATGAACAAGCTTGTTGTGTTTCTGATCGCTGCCAGCACGGTGGTTTCCGGTTGTATGGTTTACGACACACCGTATCAGGATCGTGGTCAGCATCGGGGGGACGATTACCAGCGCGATCGTGGCCATGATGGCGCCTCTCGCCACGGCGACAGCGGCCGTGACCGTGATGGCGATGGCGTTCGCAACAGCCAGGACAGACACCCGGACAACCCATCCCGCTACTGAGTCGGCGAAGACACACTCGGTGAGCTGACTCTACCGACTTGCCGTGCATGAACTCCCTGGTGTTGAGCACCACGACATCGCCGTGCCACGACTCGTCGGCTTTCACGCCCAAGAGGTTCTTGCCCTGGCTGACACAAGTTGAGATGAGCCCCTCCGAACTGAACTGCGCTCAGCAATAGGCCCTGAAAGCGTTGCGTTCGGAAGCGAACAGACAGTGCAAACGGTTGAACTTATAAGGTTAGAGTCGATCAGCCGCAGTCAGTAACAGACGCATGAATTTATTCTTGCGGAGACAGGAGTTTGCCCATGAAGCCCATGCACCTTCGCAACACACTGTACGCGGCCGGATTATTACTAGGCGGAACGATCATTACAGCAACGGCATGGGCCGAGCCCCCCACGCGATCCGTCATACTGCCGCAGCGCATTGCCCCCGTAGAACTCAAACGCATGCTGATGGATCTCCCCGAAATGATCGAGATCGTGGATCTGCGCCCGCCGGCAGCGTATGCGGACTTCAACCTACCCGGCTCGATCAACGCGAGTATCGCGGACGTAATCGGCAAACCTGATTACCTGAACGGCGAAGTTCCCTTGATACTCGTCGATCGCGACGGCTCACTGGCGATGGCAGTGGGCGGCATTCTCTCCCAGAAGACTCGGCGGTCCATCAGGGTGCTCCATGGCGGGTTGGAAGCCTACTGGAACGACTCCGCGGCGCTCCAGCCGCCGGTGGCGCCAGGGCCTCCGCACTCGGCTGTCATAGCGGTGTGAGGCCCAGCATCGTCATCCGGACATCGTCATCCCAAGCAGCTCCTTTGCGCTTCAAGCGTAAGCTGGCTTTAGTCTTGTCGGTCGTATCCAGACGAATCAGGTTGAGAACGATTTTCTTCAAGAGGGAGAGGTTCTGTGGGGCGTTGTCCTTGCGTACAGTGCTGGCATCTTCACGAAAGCTGACGTCGAGCACCCAGTGAAGGCGGTTTTCTACGCCCCAATGGCCTCGCACCGCGGCCGCCAGCTCTTCGGCGGTCAAGGCACGAGAACTGATGTAGTAGCGTCGCTCGAAGTTCGATTCCTTGTCGCCAACCTTGCGCAGGGAGTCGACCAGGCCGATCGTCTGGCACTTCGGCCAATCGGCCAGATCAACGAGTCCTTGCGCAGGCAAGACCGAGGCGATCTGTCCGACGATTCGACCATGGGACTTGCGGGCCTGACGGTGGCGATCAACGGCCTCGGATTGATACTGGTCGATGAACTCGGTCTCGATGGCTTCCAGCAACGTCGGCTGGTTGCCTTTGACCGCCAGCAGGTAGTCACCGCCTTGATCCGTGATCTGCCGAGCAATAGTTTTCTGGCAGCCCATGGCGTCGATGGTGACCAGCAACCCATTGATATACAGTGCCTTGAGGAGTTCCGGGATGGCGGTGATCTCATTACTCTTGCTGGCGACCTTTTCCTGGCCGAGGACAATACCCAATTCCGTAGCGAAGGCGCTGACCATGTGAATCGCGGTTTCGCCACCACTGCCGGAACCTCGCACCGTCTTGCCATCGAACGCGACGCTGCCTCGCAAGGCGCCGACCACCCCGGCCACCCAGCGGCGAAACGCGACCTCAAATTGCTTCGGGTCAAGCGCTCGGAACACCCGCAGAAACGTCTCCGTGGAGGGAACCCCGTTCTTGAGCACCAGGAATTCACGCAGCCATTTTTCTTTCCGGCGCCCCCAGTAGGCGATGTCTTCGATGGTGTCACAATCCGAGAGTACCCCTGCCATGGCAATCACCAAAATCTCCTGGAAGTCATGCAGCGTCCCGTTGCTGGGTCTGCGCGGGTCGTCCACTTCCCTCAAGCAGCACATCAGGCTCACTCCCGTCGTCACAGTCATTTCGTTCGTCCAAAAGACGAGAGTAGACCTGATTTCAACAGGGTTTACAAGTGGTTGTCATAAGCCCATGAATGTTAACGATTTTCCGCTGATCGAGTATGACAACAAGCACTATGCTATCCGAGTGCGGAGGCCCTGCCGGTGGCGCCGGCCCCGGCTTTGGTTCAAGCCGTGAAACCCGCTGATTCTGTGCCGGCTGACGCGAGACCGGTCACCGCGGCCTCGGCGCCGGCCGGCGGTCAAGCACCTATTAAGAAGAAGAGCGCGGGGTGCTAGTGTTTAATTGCATAGATTAACGATAGTATTCCGCAGCTGCGCGCCCTTGACCTCTCGCTTTCGCCAGGCGAATGGGGCGGCGTTCTGGTTGTAAGCCGCGGTGAAGCTGTGAATGGCGGCAACGAGTTGATCCAGGCTCGAGAAGCTGGCGTTTCTCAGGGTCTTGCGCTGGAAGATGCCGAACCAAATCTCCACTTGGTTTAGCCAACTGGCGCTGGTGGGCGTGAAGTGAAAGGTGACGTTGGGGTGAGCGGCGAGCCACTCGTCGTTTTTCTTGTGCGTGTTGAGGTTGTCCAAGATGACGTGGATCTCACGGTCGACGGGTTCATCAGCGATGGTCTCCTCCATGAAGGCCTGGAAATCAGCGCGCTTCTTGGTTAGGGTAGTCTTGCCTCGAATGACGCCGGTGGCCACTTCGAGGGCGGCGAACAGGTTGACCGTGCCATGGCGTTTGTAGGTGCTTTTCAGTCCCTGAACCACCTTTCCGCTACTGGTTTGGACATAGCCGCGCCGACGCTCCAGAGCCTGGATCGAGGGTTTCTCGTCGACGCTCAGGACCAGCGCGTTTTCAGGTGGGTTAAGGTACAACCCGATGACATCCGCTGCTTTGGCGGCGAACTCTGGGTCCGTGCTCACGCACCAGGAGCGATGCCGCTGCAGCTGGATGCCCTCCCGACGCAACACGCGCCACACGGCATCGTCCGATACTTCCAGCGCCTTCGCCAGCGAACCACCATCCCAACTTGCCATACCTTCCGGCGGTGTCCGTTCGAGTTGCGCCAGAATGCGGTCACGCAGATCCTGCCCGTACTTCGCCGGCTTGCCCGGCCGCGCAGCATCACGCAAGCCCGACAAACCATGCTCGGCAAAGCGCCGACGCCACAGCCCCACCGTGTTCGCACGTACGCCAACTGCGCGGGCAACCTCGTCGTTTCGCAGACCCTCCAAACAACCCAGCACGATTCTCGCTCGCTCGGCCAAGCGAACCTCGCCACTGCGACTCCGTGACATACGCTCCAATTCCTCCTTCACCTCCGCTGTGCAAGACAGCGCCACCGCCACACGTCCCACCACATCTCCTCCACCACGAAGCAATGGAGAAGCATGATAGTTACTACCGGTTAATAATGCAATTAGACACTAGTCATGACAACCGAAACCGACAATCCTCATGGCGGGCCTAAACCCTACGCGAACCCCTACCTCGTGGGTGTTCTGCTCGGGCTGGTACTCCTGGCCTCATTCGCAATTCTTGGCGCCGGGCTGGGCGCGTCGGGCGGCATTTCGCGCTTCGGTGCAGCACTCTCCATGAGTGTCGCGCCCTCTCATACGCTGAGCAGCGAGTATTTCGGCAAATGGGGTGAGAATCCGCTGCACTATTACCTCGTCTTCATGTTTGTGGGCACTTTCGTCGGGGGGCTATTCTCGGCACTCCTGGCGAACCGAGCACGTATTCAGGTCGAACGCGGTGCCGCTGCATCCGTGGGTCGCCGACTCGGTTACGCCCTTGCCGGCGGCATCATCGTCGGTTTCGCCAGCCGCTTGGCCCAGGGTTGCACCTCGGGTCAAGCACTCACAGGCGGCGCGCTGCTGCTTTCCGGCAGCCTCGTGTTTCTGGTTTGCCTCTTTGCCAGCGGCTACGCCGCGGCCTGGTTTGTAAAGAAACAATGGCATGATTAACACCCTCTATGGCCTCGATGCGCTCGGCACGCCACAGGCTTTTCTTCTGGCACTGCTGATCGGTGTCGGTTTCGGTTTTGCACTCGAGCAGGCCGGCTTCAGCAGTTCGCGCCGCTTGGCCGGTGTCTTCTACTTTACGGACATGGCCGTAGTGAAAGTGATGTTTTCCGCGCTCATCACTGCGCTGCTGGGACTCTCGTATCTGGTGGGTTTCGGCTGGATCCAGTTCGATCAGATCTTCCTCATGCCCACTCTCTACGGCGCACAAATCGTGGGGGGGCTGCTGTTCGGCGTCGGATTTGTCATGGGAGCATGGTGCCCAGGGACGGCAGCTGTGGGCGTGGCCGCAGGCCGGATCGACGCGCTCGTATTCCTGCTTGGAGTCGTGGGCGGCAGCATCCTGTTCAACGAGTCCTTCGCCTTGGTCCTGCCGCTGTACACGATCGGGGATTTTGGAACGCAGATGGCCTATACCACCGTAGGCATGTCGCGCAACGGATTCATCCTTTATGTTTACGCTGGTGGCCGTGGCTGCCTTCTGGCTGTCCGAGTGGGCCGAAAAAGTACGCACGGGCCGCGCACCGTACAGGGGTTCGCCATTTCCAACGGTGTCCGGCTTGAATTTTGGCCGAAGCAGGTAATCCCCCACAAGGCGGCGTCGCAGTCGTGTTATACGCGGATAATTTGAGCATTTAATAGAAAAGCGGCAGGTTCGAAATCGACGTGCTCTATGGCGCGGATATTGAGGCGGCAAAAATATTTTTAAAATAATGCGAAAAACACTTGACAAAGGTTTGGCAAAATGCTCGCAATTTTGGCTGTATAAACAACAGCTTATTGGAGTGTCTTGTGGATACCGAACGATTAACTGCGGTCATGGATAGCCTCATGAACCAAACCGTCTTGGGTGAATTGTTGGCGCCGATGGCTCGTGCCTTGGCGCAGGTGCGCGGTACCGACGCGGTATCGCGAGTGTTGAGCATGGCGGATTTTATCGGCCTGGGGGTGCTGCGCCACCTGCAGGGCATGCGCACCCTGCGCGAGCAGGTGCAGTCGCTGCTGCATTGCGAGCCGGGGACGGCGCAGCGCGTCCCGCTGGCACGTTCCACCTGGTCGGACGCGCTGTCCTCGCGCCGCCGCCGCACGGTCTTGGAGGCGGCGATGCCGCCGTTGCTCACCGAGGCCCGGGCCGCGCTGCCGGATCGCCTGGCGCAATTCCCAGCCCTGCAAGGACGGCCGGTGTATGCAATGGATGGGACCTATCAGAGCGAAAGCGCCCACTACGGGCGGTGTACGCCCCGCCAGGGCGGGACGGACAATCCCAAGGGGCACGCGCTGTTGAGCTTCTACGACGTGCGCCTGGGTTGCCCCACCGACGTGCACGTCGACACCCGCAGTCGCCACGAAATCACTCTGTTGCGCGACTATGACCAATCCGCGCAGGCCATGACCCGTGACAAGGGCGCGCTGTGGCTGGTCGACCGCGCTTTCATCGACGCGACGTTTTGGGATGACCGGAAAAAGAGCTTGGGCGTGACCATGATCACGCGCATGAAAAGCAGCCTGTGCGTCGAGTCCACCGAGCCCTTAAAGATCGAGGATGTCCCGGCCAACGACGGGGTGCTCAACGATCTGCGCATCACCTTGCTCAGTTCCCGCCAACACTGGCGCCTGATCACCTTCCGCAGCCGACGAGGACATCTCGTGGAGTTTCTGACCAACGAGTTCGACCTCGCGCCCGGCGTCATCGCCTTCCTCTACTCCCGCCGCTGGGAGGAGGAGAAATGTTTCGACACATGGAAGAACGACTTCAGCCTCGCCAAGGCATGGGGCGCCAGTGTGGCGGCCATCGAGAATCAGGTCCGCCTGGCCGTTGTCACCAGCCTCTTGGTGGCCCTGCTGGTGCACCACAGAATGGGGCAGCACGGAATCGTGGACGAGAAGGCTTTGCGCAAGCAGGACCGGCGCCAGACCTCGGCCACCGACGGGACCGATCGCCCCGACTGGACTGCCCCGGTATTCCGCTACACCTCCAAGGTGAGCCGCCAAGTCCTGCGATTCTTCAAGCATTGTTTTCACAAACCCGCCTCGCAGGCGCTCTACGAGGCCCAGTTGCGGCCATTGTTGTTGGCATCCCTATGAGGCAGCCGGACACCGTTGCGCCATTTCTAAAGACCTTCAGCTTCGCCCTCGTGGCACTGGCGGGCGGCTTGTTCGTACTAAGCCCCGACATGACAGAGGCTGCTGCGAAGTCCGCGGCCGCCGTAACCCCCGTCGACGAGAAGGCTCTGATGGCGAGTGTTGAGCAGGGGCTGGACCATATCGAGCCCGAAGATATTGCCGACCGCCTAATGGCCGGCGAACCGGATCTGGTGCTCGTTGATGTGCGGCCAGCGGCAGAGTTCAACGCCTTCCACATCCGCGGTGCGGTCAACGTGCCGCTCGCCGAATTGGCGCAAGCTCTTCAACCCCACAAGAACCAAGGTCTGATCGTGCTCTATTCCAACGGGATGACCCATCCCGCCCAGGCGCGCGACTCGCTGCAGCGCCAGGGCTTCGGCAACGTCTACTTGCTGACCGACGGCCTGGTGGGCTTCCGGGATCGTTGCCTCAAGCCCGTCTCCTTACGGCCTGAGCCGTTGGCAACGGTCGACGCCGCGCGGGTCAACGCGTGGCGCGCCTTCTTTGACGCGTCTGCCGTCTCGGCCAAGTCCGACGTCGCCTCCGCGCCGGCACATGCCGCCATGCCTCGGGCAGTCGAGACCCATCAGCTGGCGTCCATGATCGGCGCACCGGGTGTCAAGATCATCGACCTGCGGCCCCAACCGGAATACAACACCGCACACATTCCGGGCTCCATCAGCCTAATCTCGAGAGTTTCCGCGGCAACATCGAAGGCGCGCCGTCCGTACTTCTGCCACCCCCGATGCTCGCTGCCCAGTTCTCGCTCCTGGGGCTGCAGTCCTCCGACACCATCGTCATGGTGTCCGGCGAGAAGTTGTATGACACCACTCTAGCCGGCATGGCGTTCGAGCGGATGGGGCACATGAACTACGCCGTTATGAACGGGGGGTACGTCAAGTGGGTGCAGGCAGGCCGTCCCGCTGACACAACGTTGCCCGGCGTAAGCAACTCGAAATACCCGCTGCAAACGAACGCCGATAACTTCACTGTCGATTTCCAAACAGTGGTCACTCAACTCGGCAAGCCGGGTGTCGTGATTATTGACGTCCGGCCAACGGACTACTACACGGGGAAAAAATCGGACGAAGCTCGTGCCGGCCATATCCCCGGCGCGATCAGCCGCCCGTTCACGGAAGATCTGGTGATAGGTTCAAACAAAGCCGTCTCATTCAAGTCGACCGCCGCCTTGACGGCAGCATACAGTGAGATCATTCCCTCCAAAGATACGATGGTCATCGTGTATTGCCGTACGGGACATCAGGCCAGCCAGACTTACTTCAGATTTCCTGATCTCGGAGGAAACCGGGTTGGCACTTCAGACAAGAGTGAAGGTCATTCTTGCCCCGGTTTCCGGATGCGGAAAATCTTGCAGGGTGAGTTTCTCGAGGAGCGCGGCGATAGCGCGATCATGAGCTGGGCTGGCCATCCGGTGAATTTTGATGGTCAGGGTGTTGGCTAGCGCGTTCGGTTCGATGTCAGCGGAAGAAACGAACAATTCGCGAATGAGCGCACGTGCGTCGTCCTCCTTCTTCAAGTGGCGGCGCAATAGCGCCACCATGGCGGTCTCGGCCCGGTAGGCGACCATTTTCACGGTATCGCAGAGCATCTTGTTCAGCGGCGGCAGTTGGGTCGGTCGCTCGGCCTCGGGCAGACTGTCGATCGTCACCTTTCGGGGGCTTGCCTTGCGCGCCGCGCAAAGTCGCTTGAGCTCCTCCTGAACGGCCTGCAGTGCTTCGACAGACTCGGCGTTTTTCTGGATTTCGCCGCCGTCGTTCAAGGCCGTCCTGGCGATTGCGGCCTGCAGTTTTCTTTCGCTCTGGCGGGTTTGCCTGACGGCCTTGTCGAGTTCCCGCCAGCGGGGGTTAACGACCTGGTGAGTGCCGGGAAGAGATTCGTCTCCGTACTCGATAAGCCCATCAATATCATAATGTTCCATCATGTACGCGAAGTAGTTTTCCTGGCACCAACGGGCGAACATCCGCCCAGCGATGGTGGTGTTTCCGAGTTGCCGGGCGGTCGTGATCACGGCTGTTTGATGTCCCGTCTGGGTCAGCCGACGAACTTCGCTCACGGCCAGGCTGCCATCGCCTGTGCCGAGTCGGGTTTCGCGCATGGCGAGTTTCATCCCGGTGCTGCCGCCTGCCGGCAGATGGACTTCCTGTTCCTGAAACACCTCTTCGGACCAGAGGTCCTTGACGTTCTTGCGGTAGGTCAGTGCGCCGATGCGCTGTTTCCAGAGTCTGCCGAGGAGACTCTGGGTGGCCCCTTCCCGATCGAAGACCATGACAAACCGGTGCAGGGTCGGGTCGGCGTCCAGTTCGGCCGGCGTCGGCTGTCCCGGGACAATCTCCAGCAGTTGGGGGACGATGTCCTTGAGCAGGGTCTCGGCGAGTCCGTCATTGAGCGGCTGCGAAACCACAAAGAACGGGCGACCCAGGGCATCGTTAACCCAGTAGTCGGTGGTGCCCCGCAGGCACAGGCGTTCGCGCGAGACGTAGCGCTTCGACAGCCTGGCCTGCTCGCCGTGATACACCCGAACATGACCATCGACATACAGGTAACCCGCTTCTTCTGGCTCGCTTTCCATCCAGAGCTTCGCGAGATCCCGCATCCAGGCTGCCGGGTCACCCGTCTTGGCCAGCAGATGGACCTTTTCCCGCAGGGTGCGGACTTCCGGTACCCGGTCCAGGCCGATGACTTTGCCGAGTTCTCCGGGCGAGGTTTGTCGCAGATGTTCCGGCCGCTTGATTCGCCCCAGGGCCATGAAGCCGAGGACGAGAAGGATGTGCAAGGCGCTGTAGAATCCCCGGGGCAGCTTGAGATGGCGATCCAGGCCGGTCAGTAGCCCGTTCGCGCACAAGGCCGGCAAGCCGGCCAACAGCCCCCCCATCGCCACATCGTGGCTCGCTTCGAAGCGCGTCGTCGCACCGGTCGCCAATCCCAGCGCCGTTTGGATCCGCTCGTCGGCGCGCGTGCAGGCGGTGCCCATCCCCGCGGCGGCTTCCGCATCCGCCCGGCTGCGCTCACTCTTGGTGCTCGCCGCTTCCAACTCCCCTGCCTCTTGCGGCAAGGCGGCCAACTGCGGCACGCCCTGGCGCCGGATCGCCTTGCGCAGCGTCGACTCCTGGACGCCCACCTGCCGTGCCACTTCGGCAGGACGCTTTCCCTCGCTCAACAGCCGCGCGCATTCGGCACTCTTGTCCGGCGTCATGATCCGCGGCCGGCTCGCCGCCGCCGGTCGAAAGAAAGACGATGGCCCGGCTTTGCGGCTTTGTCCCACCCAGTTCATCAGCGTGCGGTGCGGGATGCACAGCGGTGGCCTTTCCAGTTCGACCGCCTTGACGTGCCCGTTCTCCATCAGGCTGGTCAGAGCGAACCTGCGGCCAGCGTCGTCTCCTACGGGGTGCGAGAAGTAATTGTCTCCCCCAACAAAGTAGATCGCTTGGCCATCCTTCTCCAGAATCGCCAACCCTTCTCCCACTTTCTGCGCACCATCCGGAAACCCTGGAAGCCACGATTGCCTCAACGTCTGCTCCTCCTTGCACTCCTAGCGAAGCTTGGTTTATGCCATAAGAAAATCATGGCCGTCAAAATAAAGTGCCACGTGCAATTCCGGAATTCTACCTACATTCCCGGCCGGGATCAGGAAATCTGTACTTCGTACTGAAGCGCCTGCTGGGGTATGCGAATGTCCGATGGTACGATGCCGGATGGACGCAATGGGCTGCCCGTCCAGAACTTCCGATTGTGAGCGAAACGCAGGACATCAAGAGCAAGCAATGACGGATAGGAAATCCGACGGCACCGACGAGACTATGTGAGCCTTCATCAAGCCGCGTCCAGCACGCATTTGGACCCGGGAACCCCTGCATAGTCATCCGAATTCCGGCCCGCTCAGCGCCTGTGCTCGTCCCGCCCGGTCGGCCCGATCAGCGATCAGAGCGCTGAAGTCTCACACCCGGCGCGGCGGACGGCCCGTTTGCCTCATTTGCGTGACACCACCAGCCGCTGCACTCGAAAGTGCTGACCTCTTGAACTGAACAATGTGCGCCACCGTACAGACCATGTGTGTCCTTGTGAATATGCTGCCGTTGCGCATTGGACACGGTTGTGCGAGTCGCTCACCGTCAGCTTCGCGTGTCGTCCGGGCGACGCCCTTATGCGCTTGCACGGCTGGCAGGCGCGAGCGGTGCTGAAAATGCGGCAGCGATTGTTGGGCCCTGCCGCCTAATGCTGAAAATGCTGAGGCCCGACAGCTGCAAATACTGGAGGCAAGCATGTCCTTAATCGCATGGATCGTACTTGGCCTCATCGCCGGCTTCATCGCCAGCAAGATAGTTAGCGGCAGCGGGCAGGGTGCTGTCATGGACATCGTTCTCGGAGTGGTCGGCGCGGTCATCGGCGGCTGGCTCTTCAATACCTTCGGGATAGCCGGCGTCGGCGGATTCAACCTCTACAGCCTCTTTGTGGCCGTCGTCGGAGCAAGCGTTCTGCTTCTGCTGTACCACGCCGTTTCGCGCGGCGTTCGCTAGGCCGAAGTGCCGAGCACGAACGGGTGTCGATCTCGGCGTATCGATCGACAGCCGGAATATGGAAGTCCTCTTTAACCTCAATCTGGAGAATCAATCATGAAAACACTTGGCAAGTATCTTTCTGCGCTGTTCCTGGCTGTCACGCTGGTTGCCGCCGCGGGTTGTGCGTCGACCTCGAAGCAGGAGGGGACCGGCGAGTATGTGGACGACAGCGTCATCACCACCAAGGTGAAGGCCGTCATATTCAACGAGCCGAGCCTGAAGTCCGCCGAGATCAACGTCGAGACCTTCAAGGGCGCGGTCCAACTGAGCGGCTTCGTGGGTTCGCAGGCGGCGATCACCAAGGCGGTTGCGGTGACCCGTACGGTCGCCGGTGTCACCTCGGTCAAAAACGACATGCGGGTCAAGTGAGCGATGGCGATTCGCGGCAAGCGCCGGATACTTCCATTCGGTGGTGGCCGTGAACCGCCTGCCTCGATCGCAAGAGCTTACGCAGCCAGGGCGCTGCGGGAATAGCCTGCGATGATCCGCCAATCACCCGCCGCAGCCGGCGAAGAAGCGATGCCTTTGCCCTTGCCAGCGCCGCAATCCACCGAGCATCGCGATGCGCAGTCCCCGGCCGGCGAGACCGCCGCGACTCTGCCAACGCTTCGTCTCGGGCCAGGCGCCCAGAACGTGGCGCTGGCCGTCCTGGCCACGATAGCCGTGGTCTTCGCCTTGGAATGGGCACAGATCTTTGTCATCACCCTGTTGCTCGGGCTGCTCTTTGCCTACACCCTGAATCCTCTGGTTGTCTGGCTGGAACAGATCAGGGTGCCGCGCGTTGTCGGGACCACTGTCGTGATGGCGGCTGTCGTCTGCTCGCTCATCCTCGGGGCCTACTCCTTGCGCGGGCAGTTTCAAACCATCCTCGATCAGGTACCGGAGGCGGTGAACAAGGTATCGACCGGCCTCGCCAGTGTACGCAAGGGCCAGACCAGTACCATGCAGAAGGTACAAACGGCTGCCAGCGAGATCGAAAAGGCGACCAGCCAGGCGGCCGGGATTGATTCAACGCCCAAACGGCCAGTGACGCGCGTCGTCATCGACACGCCCGGCTTCAAACTCGGCGACTTTCTTTGGGCGAATTCCGTGGGCGCCGTGGGGCTGCTCGGCCAGGCGTCGATGGTGCTCTTCCTGACTTTCTTTCTCTTGCTTTCAGGCGACACCTACAAGAGGAAGCTGGTGCGCCTCACGGGTCCGACGTTTTCGAACAGGAAGATCACCGTTCGCATCCTCGATGACATCAACGAATCCGTCCAGCGCTACATGTCCATGCTCCTGGCGACGAACGTGCTGGTGGCGCTGCTGACCTGGCTCGCACTGCGTTGGATCGGCCTCGAGAATGCCGGCGCCTGGGCCGTCGCCGCGGGCCTGCTGCACGTTATCCCCTACTTCGGTCCAGCCGTTACCGCCGCCGCCATCGGCATGGCCGCCTTCATGCAGTTCGACGCTCTCTCGATGGCGCTGCTGCCCGCGGGTGCTTCCTTGGCCGTCGCCACCTTCGTCGGAACCTTCGTCACCACCTGGATGACGGGCCGCATCGCCAAGATGAACACCGCCGCGGTATTCGTCTCGCTGCTTTTCTGGGCGTGGCTGTGGGGCATCTGGGGAATGCTGCTGAGCATCCCGATCACGGTCATCGTGAAAGTGGTGGCTCAGCATGTGGAGCAACTCGAGGCGATCGCCGAACTATTGGGAGAGTAGGCGGCACACATTCCTCGCTGCGCTGCATGGCGATTATGTATTCAGAAAAGGACCCCTTGAAGTGAACCTCGACAGCAAGAGCAGCAGCTACTTTCGGCCATTGATGGCCCGGCTTCGCGGTGGCGGGGGCCCTCCGATCTTACCCGACGCGGAACCCCCATTTCGCTCCGAGTTGTACAGCGCCGATCAAATGGCGCTGCACGGCGCGGTGCTCGCGGCCTCGCACAAGCTGACTCCCGCGCAGGCGCCGGAGCGACTCCTGGCTCGGCTGGCAGACAACGAAAGCACACTGGTCGGCATCTGCCAGCTGTTGACGACGGCGGCCACGGAGAGCCGCCGGATGATGCCGGCCGGAGAATGGCTGCTCGACAATTTCTATCTCATCGAGGAGCAGATCAGCACGGCCAAGCGGCATTTGCCAAAGGGCTATAGCGCTGAACTCCCGCGCCTGGCGCATGGGCCGTCGGCCGGGCGTCCGCGGGTGTACGACATCGCGCTGGAGACCATTGCGCACGGCGACGGGCGTGTCGATATCGAAAGTCTCGGCGGCTTCGTGGCGGCCTACCAGAACGTTAGCCCGCTGAAACTGGGCGAGTTGTGGGCAATCCCGATCATGCTGCGGCTGGCAGTGATCGAGAATCTGCGTCGCGTCGGCGTGCGCATCGCGGCCAGCTGGGCGGAGCGTAACCTGGCGGCTACCTGGGCAGACCTGATGGTGGAGACGGCCGTCAGTGATCCCAAGAGTCTGATTCAGGTGATCGCCGACATGGCGACCTCGGATCCGCCGATGGTCGGCGGCTTCGTTGCCGAGCTCGCGCGGCGCTTGCAGGGACGCGGTCCCACTCTGGCGCTGCCCTTGACCTGGATCGAGCAGCGCCTGGCGGAATCGGGTCTGACAATCGAACACCTCGTGCAATCCGAGAACCAGCAGCAGGCCACCGATCAGGTCTCCATCGCTAACAGTATCGGCAGTCTCCGGGTTCTCGGCGCGACCGACTGGCGCACATTCGTAGAGACCCAAAGCGTTGTCGAGAGCACGCTTAATGAGGATCCAGGCGGCGTCTATGGCCGGATGGATTTTGTCACCCGTGATCGATACCGCCATGCCATCGAGCGGATGGCTAAGAAGGGCGGGCTATCCGAGGGCGAGGTAGCCCGCAAGGCGATCGAGCTGGCGTCGATTAGTGCAGCGGCGATCGCTGCCGGCACCGGCACTGGCGATCATGCCGGGCACGTCGGCTATTACCTGATCGACCAGGGCCTGCCACAACTCGAACGGGCAGTGCAAGTTCGCCTTTCCGGCGCCGAAGCCTTGCGCAAGACGGCAGGCCGCTTCCCACTACTCGTATTCCTGGGCGGCATTACGCTGATCACGGCAATCGTCGCGGCAAGTTTTCTGGCGCAGGCGTTTGCCGCGGGTACACCTGACTGGCTGCTGCTGCCAATCGGCATCCTCTCGCTGCTGGCCGCAAGTCAGCTGGGAATCGCGCTGGTGAACTGGTTGGCGACCCTGCTGGTTGTTCCGCATGCTCTGCCCAGAATGGATTTCACTGAGGGCATTCCGGCGCAGGCACGCACGCTGGTCGTGGTCCCGACGATGCTTACCAGTACGGCGGGAGTGGAGGATCTGATCGAGGCGCTGGAAGTCAGGTTTCTGGCGAATCGCGACGAATGCCTGCACTTCGGCCTGTTGACCGATTTTCGTGACGCTCGCCAGGAATCGCTCCCCGACGACGAATCGGTGCTGCTCCTGGCGCGGACGCGGATCGGCGAGTTGAACGAGAAGTACGGCGGTGACGGGGTCACAATCAGGAACGACCTCTTCTTCCTCTTCCATCGCCCGCGGTGTTGGAACCCCAAGGACCAGCTGTGGATGGGTTACGAGCGCAAGCGCGGCAAGCTGGCCGAGTTGAACGCACTGCTGCGCGGTGGCGCCGGGGATGGCTTTGCGCTCGTCGTCGGTGATAGCGCGGTTTTGTCATCGGTGAAGTACGTGCTTACGCTCGACACCGATACGCGGCTGCCGCGGGATGCGGCGCGGCAATTCGTCGCTACCATGGCGCACCCGCTGAATCGCCCCGGCTACGATACAGCGAAGCAGCGTGTCACCGAGGGCTACGGCATCCTGCAGCCGCGCGTGGCGATCGGCCTGCCGGGGACGAACCGCTCGCGCTACGCGCGCCTCTATGGAGGCGAGCCGGGCATCGACCCGTACACGCGCGCCGTCTCGGATGTTTACCAGGACGTATTCGACGAAGGCTCGTTCATCGGCAAGGGAATCTACGACGTCGATGCCTTCGAGCAAGCGCTGGGCGGGCGCTTCCCAGAGAATCGCATTCTTAGTCACGATCTTCTTGAAGGGTGCTACGCCCGCGCGGGACTGTTGAGCGATGTGCACCTGTACGAGGATTACCCGACCCGCTATAGCGCCGACGTGAGCCGCCGCTACCGCTGGATCCGCGGCGATTGGCAGCTGGCGGGGTGGTTGCGCAGGCGCGTCCCGGGCGCGGCGGCCGGCGCCGGCAACACGCGGCGGAAGAATCCGCTGTCGATGCTGTCGCAATGGAAGCTCTTCGACAACCTGCGGCGAAGCCTCGTCCCCGCGGCGCTGACGCTGCTGTTGCTATCGGGATGGACGCTCCTGGCGCCGGCGTGGTCGTGGACCCTGGCGGTGATCGGCATCGTGCTGCTTCCCTCCCTGTGCGCGGCTATCCTCGACAGCTTCCACAAGCCGGAGGATGTGCACTTGAGGCAGCACCTGGCAAGCATCGCCCACTCGGCTTACCGGCACTTCTTGCAGGTCGTTTTCGAAATCGCCTGTCTCCCGTACGAGGCTTTTTTCAGTCTCGATGCCATTACCCGCACAGCTTGGCGGATGTTGGTGACACGCGCACGATTACTCGAATGGAATCCGTCGGGGGAGGCGGATCGCGAATCGGGCGAGCGCGACGCCGGCACGCTCAGCGCTTCTTTTCGGGCCATGTGGTTCGCCCCGGCCTTCGCCGCCACGGCGGCGATCTACCTGGCGGCATCGAGGCCGGTGGTACTGGTCGTGGCCGGGCCGATCCTGCTCCTGTGGTTCGCCTCTCCGCTCATTGCCTGGTGGGTCAGCCGTCCGCTGGCTCGTCGCAAGGCGACCCTGAGCGTCGAGCAGACGCTCTTTCTCGGCGCGCTGTCGCGCCGTACCTGGGCGTTCTTCGAGCACTTCGTCGGCCCGGACGACCATTGGCTGCCGCCGGACAACATTCAGGAGTATCGCGTTGTCTCGGTCGCGCATCGTACATCACCGACCAACATCGGGTTGGCGTTGCTGGCAAACCTGTCGGCCTACGACTTCGGCTACCTGGTGACCGGAAAAGTCCTCGAGCGCACGGCGAACACCCTGTGCACGATGGACGCACTGGAAAGGTACCGGGGGCACTTCTATAACTGGTACGACACGCAGACGCTGCGGCCGCTGCAGCCGCTGTATATCTCGACGGTGGACAGCGGCAACCTCGCCGGCCATCTGCTGACCCTGCATGCGGGTCTACTCGCACTCGCCGACGACAAGATCCTGCCGGCACGGCTGTTCGAAGGTCTGGGCGACACTCTGAGGATTCTCCTCGACGACGCGGACGCAGCCACTGTGGAGCAGGCGAAGGCCTTTCGGAACGAACTGGAATCCGCGGCGGCAGCCCCGCCGGGCAGCCTCGCGGCGGCTCGATCACTCCTCGAGCGGCTGGCGACCAGCGCCGCCGAACTTGCCGCGCGCGTCGCGGAAAGTCCGGATGGCGGGAAGAACAGCGCGCCAGAGCGCTACGGAAAAGGCCGCGACGAGGCGTGGGCAAAGGCGCTTACGCGCCAATGCAGTGAGGCACTTGACGAGCTGAGCTTCCTCGCTCCGTGGCAATCTCAGCGATCGGTGCAGGGTGAAGAGGCGTTTGCCGCTATCGTTGGCATACCGACGCTACGTGAACTGGCCGTGGCGGGTAGTGCCCAAGCGGCCGCCAGGATGGCGGCGATCGAACGCCTGGCGCGGCAATGCCTGCAACTGGCGCGCATGGAGTATGACTTCCTGTACGACAAGGCACGGCATCTGTTGAGGATTGGCTACAACGTCGGCGAACATCGCGAGGACGCTGGCTACTACGACCTCTTGGCGTCGGAAGCGCGCTTGTGCAACTTCGTGGCGATTGCGCAGGGGCAAGTGCCGCAAGAAAGCTGGTTTGCCCTCGGGCGCCTGCTCACCGGCACCGGCAGCGAACCGGCGCTGCTGTCGTGGAGCGGTTCGATGTTCGAGTACCTGATGCCGCTGTTGGTGATGCCGACCTACGATCACACGCTACTTGACCAGACGTGCAAAGCCGCGGTCGCCAGGCAGATCGAGTACGGGCGCCAGCGCGGCGTGCCTTGGGGTATGTCGGAATCGGGCTACAACACCGTCGACGTTTATCTCAACTACCAGTACCGTGCCTTCGGCGTTCCCGGCCTGGGACTCAAACGCGGACTCGCCGACGATCTGGTTATTGCACCCTATGCCTCGGTTCTCGCGCTGATGGTGGCGCCGGAGCAGGCGTGCCTGAATCTGCAGCGACTCGCGGCAGAGGGATTTACCGGCAAGTTCGGCTTCTTCGAAGCGATCGACTACACGCCAGCGCGGCAGCGGCGTGGCCAATCGCACGTTGTCGTGCGCTCCTTCATGGCCCATCACCAGGGCATGAGCCTGCTGGCCTTGGCCTATCTGTTGCTGGAGCAACCGATGCAGCGTCGATTCCAATCGGAACCCCTGTTCCAGGCGGTCATGCTGCTGCTCCAGGAGCGCATTCCCAAGGCCACGACCTTGTTTGCGCACACCGCCAAACTGGCGATGGTGCGTTCACCGTCGGCGGCGGCGGAGACGCCGATTCGCGTCTTCAGCAGCCCCGACACGCCGGTTCCCGAGGTGCAGTTGTTGTCGAACGGCCGCTATCACGTGATGCTCACGCATGCCGGCGGCGGTTACAGTCGCTGGAAGGATCTCGCCGTCACGCGCTGGCGCGAAGATCCGACTGGCGATCACTGGGGCACCTTCTGCTACGTCCGCGATGCGCACAGCGGAGCCTTCTGGTCTACCGGCTACCAGCCGACGCGCCGGCGACCGCAGCACTACGAAGCGATCTTTTCCGAGGGGCGAGCCGAGTTTCGACGGCGCGATTCGCTTACCGCCAGCGATGCTGCCGACAATGGCCAATTCGAGACGCACACCGAGATCATCGTCTCCGCGGAGGATGACATCGAGTTGCGCAGGGTGCGCATCACCAACCGCTCGCGGCAGCGTCGGCTAATCGACGTCACCAGTTACACCGAAGTGGTGATCGCGCCGCCGGCCGCCGATGCCCTGCATCCGGCCTTCAGCAATCTATTCGTGCAGACCGAGATTCTGCGCGAATGCGGCGCCATCCTGTGCACCCGCCGGCCGCGCTCGCTCGGCGAGCAGGCGCCCTGGATGTTCCACCTGATGACCGCGCACGGCGCCGACATCGGCGAAGTGTCGTACGAAACCGATCGTCTGCGCTTCATCGGCCGTGGCCGCAGCGCTGCGGCGCCGCTGGCGATGAGCGAACCGGGGGCGCTGTCCGGCGGCGAGGGTTCGGTGCTCGATCCGATCGTCGCCATTCGCTGTTCGCTGACGCTCGATCCGGAACAGACGGCGACCATCGACATGGTTTCGGGAATCGCCAGCTCGCGCGACATGGCCTTGAGCCTGATCGAGAAATACCAGGACCGGCAGCTCTCGAGCCGCGTCTTCGATCTGACCTGGACGCACAGCCAGGTGGTGCTGCGGCAGCTCAACGCCAGCGAGGCCGATGCGCAACTTTATGCGCGCCTGGCCAGCTCGGTCATCTACGCCAACGCGTCCTTGCGCGCGGACGCCACGGTGCTCAACACGAATCGTCGCGGGCAGTCGGGGCTGTGGGGTTACGGCATCTCCGGCGATCTGCCGATCGTGCTGCTGCAGATCGGCAATGCGGCCAATATCGATCTCGTTCGCCAGCTCGTACAGGCGCATGCGTACTGGCGCCTGAAGGGACTGGCGGTGGACCTGGTGATCTGGAACGACGATCACGCCGGTTATCGACAGCGCTTGCAGGAACAGATCATGGGATTCATCGCCTCGGGAATCGAGGCCAGCGTGATCGACCGGCCGGGCGGCATCTTCGTGCGGCCTGCGGAGCAGATATCCAGCGAAGATCGCATTCTTCTGCAGTCGGTCGCCCGCGCGGTCATCACCGACGGTCGCGGAAGCTTGGCGGAACAGCTTGATCATCATCGCCTCGCCGGGCCGCGCGTGCCCCGCTTGCTGGCGAGTCGGGCGCATCGCAGTGACGAGCAAGCGGCCACGACTGGCGCCGACGCGACGCCGCGTGGCGATCTGATCGTCTTCAACGGGCTCGGAGGATTCACCCCGGACGGGCGGGAATACGTCATCACCCTGAAGCCCGGCCAGGTGACGCCGGCACCGTGGGTTAACGTCCTGGCAAATCCAGGCTTCGGGGCGATCGTCTCGGAGAGCGGCGTCGGCTACACCTGGAGCGAAAACGCGCACGAATTCCGTCTCACGCCCTGGCACAACGACCCGGTATGCGATGCCAGCGGCGAAGCCCTCTATCTCCGCGACGAAGAAAGCGGCCACTTCTGGTCGCCGACGCCGCTGCCCGTGCGTGCCGCGGCGCCGTACGTGAGCCGGCATGGATTTGGCTACAGCGTCTTCGAACACTGCTCCGGCGGCATCCGCTCCGAGCTGTGGATCTACGTGGCGATCGACGCCGCCGTCAAGTTCTCGGTGCTGAAAGTGCGCAACGAATCAGGTCGTCCGCGCCGGCTCTCGGCCACCGGCTATGTTGATTGGGTGTTGGGCGATCTGCCCGCGAAAACGGCCATGCATGTCACCACGGCGATCGATCCACGCAGCGGCGCCTTGTTCGCCAGAAATCCCTACAGCGCGGAATTTGCCGATCGGCTGGCCTTCTTCGACGTTGATGAGGCGACGCGCAGCGTAAGCGGCGACCGCACGGAGTTCCTCGGGCGCAACGGCACGCTGCGCGATCCGGCCGCGATGCAACGCACGCACCTCTCCGGCAAGGTCGGCGCTGGCCTCGATCCTTGCGGCGCGATCCAGGTGGGCTTCGGACTGGCCGACGGCGAGGAGCGCGAAATCGTCTTCCGGCTTGGCGTCGGCCGTAACGCCGATGACGCCGGCGCGCTCGTGCAGCGCTGCCGCGGCGCCTTGGCCGCGCGTAGCGCACTCGAAGCCGTCTGGCAGTACTGGAAGCACACGCTCGGCGCGGTGCAGGTGGAAACACCCGATGCGTCGCTGAATGTCCTGAGCAACGGCTGGCTGATCTACCAGACGCTGGCGTGCCGCGTCTGGGCGCGCAGCGGCTACTACCAGTCGGGTGGGGCCTTCGGTTTCCGCGACCAATTGCAGGACGTCATGGCGCTGGTCCACGCCGAACCCGGGCTGGTGCGCGAACAGCTGCTGTTGCACGCCAGCCGGCAGTTCGTCGAGGGCGATGTCCAGCACTGGTGGCATCCACCGTCGGGCCGTGGCGTGCGCACGCATTGTTCGGACGACTACCTGTGGTTGCCGCTGGCGGTGTGTCGCTACGTGAGCTGCAGCGGCGACACCGGCGTGCTCGATGAACAGGTGCATTTCCTGGAAGGGCGCCCGGTAAACGCCGGCGATGATTCCTACTACGACCTGCCCGGGCATTCCGCCGAGGTGGCCAGCCTGTACGAGCACTGCGTGCGCGCCGTCCGGCACGGTCTGCGCTTTGGCGAGCACGGTCTACCGTTGATCGGCTCGGGCGACTGGAACGACGGCATGAATCTGGTCGGCATCGCTGGCAAAGGCGAGAGCGTCTGGCTGGGCTTCTTCCTGTGTGACGTTCTCGGGCAATTCAGCGCCCTGGCGCGTGTGCGCGGCGACGCGGCTGTCGCCGAGCGCTGCGAGGAGGAGGGCGTGCGGCTGCGCCGCGACCTCGAACGCCATGGCTGGGACGGCGAGTGGTACCGGCGCGGCTATTTCGACGACGGCACGCCGCTCGGCTCGGCCAGCAACGCCGAGTGCCAGCTGGATTCCATCTCGCAGAGTTGGTCGGTGCTCTCTGGCGCGGGCGACGCGAGGCGCTCGCAGATGGCCATGCAGGCGGTGGACGAGCGACTCGTGCGCCGCGAGCACGCGCTCGTCCAGCTTCTCGATCCGCCCTTCGACAAATCGCATCTCGACCCCGGCTACATTCGTGGCTACGTGCCGGGCGTGCGCGAGAACGGCGGGCAGTATACGCACGCGGCGATCTGGACGGCCATGGCCTTCGCCGCACTCGGCGACGCCAGGCGCGCATGGGAACTCACAGCCATGATCAACCCGGTGAACCATGCCACATCGCCGGCAGACATCGCCACCTACAAGGTCGAACCCTACGTGATGGCCGCCGACGTCTATGCGCGCGCGCCGCACACCGGGCGCGGCGGCTGGAGTTGGTACTCCGGATCGGCCGGCTGGATGTATCGGCTGATCGTCGAATCGCTTCTCGGCCTCAGGCTCGAGGGCGACACGCTGAAGTTCGCTCCCTGCTTGCCCGCCAGCTGGCAGGCCTTCAAGATCCACTACCGCTATCGGGAGACCGTTTATCACATCACCGTTTCGCAGGAACGCGGCGAGCAGCCGGGTGGGCGCGTTCAGATGAGCGTCACGGTCGACGGTGAGCAACGAAACGACCAAAAAATACCTCTGGCAGACGATCATCGCGAACACCTGGTGGAGGTGCGTCTGCGTGCCGGGTAAGATCGTGCTTCGCGCACAACATGCCTGCGGATCGCGCAACTTCTTGGCCTGTCCGACACTCGATCAGCCCAACATCCCGGATGATTGGAACTGTCGGGATCTCGCGCAGGCAGTGCGATAAACAATCGACTACGGCGTAGCCGTGCTCTGCAGGCGATCAGGACAACTCGTTGATCGCGCTCGTGACAGCGTCGTCGCCTCCTGGTCGATCGCCCGGCGCGTCGCCGAGAATGGTGGCCCAGCGGCAGCCGGATGTACGGCATTCTGGTGCAGCCACGCGCGCTTTCCGGCGGGCTTCGCGTTGGCGGCGACCCGGATCCTTCCGCAGTCTCATTCTGCGAACCCGCATAGACCTGCATTGAACCTCATGGCCCACCCGCATGCGATAGTGCGATGAGTTTGCATTTCCTGCTGAAGGCCGAAGCTCGTACTCTGTTCATGCCGCAGGTCCTGGGCATGAGCGACAATGACGCCGCTGCCTTCTACCGTCGTCTGCGCGGGGCGATACGAGCGACGTGCTCTGCCCGCACTGCGGCTCCGTGCCGCGGCACTACTTCCGGCGGGCCCGCAAGATTTGCCCTCGGCTTGCTTGCACGCGCGCGCAAAAGAGAGGCGTTGGCTGCCGCGCCGGCAGGCAGCGGTAATCGAGTCGGTCGCCGACTTCATGCAGCGCGTGCCGTGCATTGACTATCAGCGCTTTTCGCATCGGGCAAGCGGACAATTCCGCGTAGTCACCGCTCTGCGGCCGTAATGGTATTTGCCCAAGCTGCGCGGCCGTCAGCGGTGTTGTTCGCTTTCTCGGCGGCTAATTGCTCCCAGGAACCACAGCTCACCAGCAGCACCTCGGCCGAACGGCCTGCTGTACGCATCCCCGCGCATCGGCGAGCGTCAGTTCGCTCGGCGCCTCGATGCAAAACGATTGACCTTGGGCGGCACAGCTCTATAATCCACGCTTAGTGTCCGCCAGCGCGACGGTTCAGTCCAACCAGGCTTATCTGCCCCGCGAACCGCCAGTGCTTGAGCCACGCTCTTCTACGGCGGCAGATAAACGCTATTTGTCATGCGTCGCAACAATTGAAAGCCGCCTATGGACTTGACAGAGTACCGCGCTTCTTCTACGGAGCAAGAGAGGACCGCAGACCTCCTGCGCCTGACGCCGACCGCTGGCCGAGCTGCATTGGATATAGGAGCTCGAGACGGGCATTTTTCGCGGCTGATGGCCAATCGCTTTGAAGGAGTGACGGCTCTGGATCTGACGGAGCCAAATATTCAAGACCCAAGGATTAAATGCGTAAAGGGAAACGCCGCCAACATGCAGTTCTCGGATGGCTCATTCGATTTTGTATTTTGCGCCGAGGTCCTCGAACACGTCCCTACCCCGGTCTTGCACGAGGTCTGCCAAGAGATTGAACGAGTAGCCAGTGACCGAATCTTGATTGGCGTTCCCTACAAGCAAGACATTAGAGTGGGGCGGACGACCTGCTACTCTTGTGGAATGGCGAATCCACCTTGGGGCCACGTGAACTCCTTTGACGAGCAGCGCATCACAAAACTATTCGGCCTTTGCAAGGTTGAGGCCATCTCGTTCGTCGGAGTAAACACTTCACAGACGAACTGGCTCTCGGCCGCCCTGATGGATTTTGCAGGGAATCCATATGGCACCTATGACCAGGAGGAGACATGCATCCACTGCGGTCACCGTTTAAGCCCGCCGCCGAATCGTAGCCTTGTTCAACTGGTCGCCACAAAATTCGCATTTTGGTCGCGTAAAATAAGCGAGCTGTTTATAGAGCCTCGGGGCAACTGGATGCACGTGGTCTTACGCAAGATTAACGACGTGTAACCCTTCCTGCCCCCGACGCACTACAGCCGGGGTCGCCAGCCTCCGCGTACCGGTGAATTCGAACGTTGAGCGTCTGTTTCCCAAAACCGGCTACTTCCGCTCCAGGTCGTTAGCCGACGAGAGATTCAAATAGCGGCGGATGTCACCCGTGTCGGCTCGACCTGGAATCGGCGCACGACGCCGTTTGCATCAGTCGCTCGACCGCCAGGCCGCAACACGAGTCATCGTGACGCTGGCGTTGCACGGCGTTTCGTTTCGCCCTACGATCGTGCCATGCCCGACGCCAACCTTCCTGCCAAGCGGCAGCGGCCGCGACCGCTGATCAATTCCGACTGCCTGTCCGAACAGCCGTCGACTTTTGACGGGGTTGATGAGGCGGTGTGGATCGAGGTGATCCGCAAGATGGATGAGGTCTACAACGATCTGCTGCAATACGAAGTGGTCCTCGAACAGAAGAACGCAGCGCTCGAGGACTCGCAGCACTTCATCGAGAGCGTTCTGTCGTCGATGTCGGACATTTTGATTGTCTGCAACCGCCATGGTGCGATCCAGGAGGTCAACGATTCGCTACGGCGTTTCATCGGCCAGGACGAAAGCCGCTTGCGTGGCCAGCCGGTGGCCGATCTCTTCGCCGACGAGGCGTCACGCCAGCGCGCCCGCGATTTTTTCTCGGCGGCGCGTCCGACGACGGTTCAGGACTGCGAGCTGCGGATCATGGGGCGAGACGGCAGCCCCTTGCCGGTCTCGCTGAACTGCACGCCGCGCCTGTCGGGAACCGGCAAACTGGTCGGCATGGTGCTGACCGGGCGCCCGGTCGGCGAACTGCGCCGCGCGTATCACGCGCTGCGACAGGCGCACGACGATCTCAAACGAACTCAGCAGCAGCTCCTGCAGGCCGAGAAGATGGCTTCACTCGGTCGGCTGGTCGCCGGCGTCGCGCACGAACTCAACAATCCGATCAGCTTTGTTCTTGGCAACGTCCTGGCGATGCGGCGCTACGCCGGCCGACTGCAGACCTATGTGCAAGCGGTGCACGCCGATGCCAGCGGGCGCTCGCCGGAGCTCGAAGATCTGCGTGCGGAACTTCGCATCGACCGCATCCTGGACGACCTCCCGCCGCTGCTCGACGGCATGCGCGAAGGCGCCGAGCGTACGCGCGATATCGTCGATGGTCTGAAACGCTTCTCGGCGATCGATCGTCGCGTCGACGAGGCCTTCGAGCTGACTGAAGTCGTCAGCCGGGCGGTGCGCTGGGTGACGCGATCGGGTTCGCAGGGTTTTTCGGTCAAGGTCGATCTGCCGAAACAGCTGCCGGTTGTCGGTTCGTCGGGGCAAATGCAGCAGGTTTTGATGAACATCGTCCAGAACGCTTACGACGCGACCAGCGCCACCGCGCAGCCGACGCTCGCCATCAGCGCCGAACTGCACGACGCGATGATCGTCGTTCGCTTTGCCGATAACGGCCCGGGGATCGGTGCCGACGATCTGACGCGCCTGTTCGATCCGTTCTTCACGACCAAACCGGTAGGGCAGGGGACCGGCCTCGGCCTGTCGATCAGCTATGGCATCGTCGAACGCCACGGCGGCCGCCTGGAAGCGTCGAACCGGCCCGAGGGCGGCGCGGTGTTCACGCTCAGCCTGCCGCTCGCGCCGGGCTAGAGGGTTTCCTGCAAGGTCTCGCTGCCGCCGTGGCGCGCTGCCAGGCGTGATCGTCGATGGTCGCCAGTGCCAAAGGACGCGGGAGCCGCGCTGATCGCTTTCAGGCGCCGTCGCCAGTGCCGCCGTGAATCATCTCCTCGGGTCTGAGCCAGCGGTCGAAGTCCTCGCTGCTGACGTAGCCCAGTGTCTGTGCGGCTTCACGAAGGCTGATTCCGGCGCGGTGCGCACACTTGGCAATCTCGGCTGCCCGGTCGTAGCCGATGTGCGGTGTGAGCGCCGTGACCAGCATCAGCGAGCGCTCCAGGAGTTCGCCGATACGCTCGCGATTCGGCTCGATGCCGCGTACGCAGTGTGCTTCAAAGCTGCTCATGCCGTCGGCCAGCAGGCGAACACTCTGCAGGAAATTGTGGGCGATCAGCGGCTTGAAGACATTCAGCTCGAAATTGCCGGCGGCACCGCCGATTGCAATGGCGACGTCGTTGCCCATCACCTGGCAGCAGAGCATGGTAAGCGCCTCGCACTGCGTCGGGTTGACCTTGCCGGGCATGATCGAACTGCCCGGTTCGTTTTCCGGAATGCGGATCTCGCCGAGGCCGCAGCGCGGCCCCGACGCCAGCCAACGGACGTCGTTGGCGATTTTCATCAGCGCCACGGCGAGGGTCTTGAGTGCGCCGTGCGCGGCCACCAGGCCGTCGTGAGCGGCCAGCGCCGAGAACTTGTTGGTCGCCTCGACGAAGGGCAGGCCGGTACTCGCGGCCAGATCCGCGGCAACCAGGGCGCCGAATTCGGGTGGCGTGTTGAGGCCGGTGCCGACCGCGGTGCCACCGATCGCCAGCGGATACAGCGACGGCAACGCGCCGTCGAGCAGACTTTCGGCGTGCTCGAGTTGGGCGACGTAGCCGGAGAATTCCTGACCGAGCGTCAGCGGCGTTGCATCCTGCAGGTGCGTCCGGCCAACCTTGACGATATCGGCGAACGCGCGCGATTTCTCGGCCAAGGTCGCGCGCAGCCGACGCAGCGCGGGTTGCAGTGCGCGCACGACGCCGAGCGCCGCCGCCAGATGCATGGCGGTCGGGAAAACGTCGTTTGACGATTGCCCGAGATTGACGTCGTCGTTGGCGTGAACGCGGCGGCTCTGGCCACGTTCACCGCCGAGCAACTCCGAGGCGCGATTGGCCAATACCTCATTGACGTTCATGTTGCTCTGCGTGCCCGAGCCCGTCTGCCAGAGCGATAGCGGAAACTCCTGCTGGTGCTGTCCTTGCAGCACTTCGTCTGCCGCCGCGGCGATCGCCGCTGCCTCGGCTTCCGGCAAGCGCCCGAGATCGCGGTTGACGCGCGCGCAGGCGCCCTTGACCGCCGCCAGCGCCAAGACGATCTCGTCGGGCATGTATTCGCTGGAGATATCGAAGTGCTCGAGCGAACGTTGCGTCTGTGCGCCCCAAAGTCGTTCGGCAGGCACCTCGATGGTGCCGAAAGAATCGCATTCGCTGCGCGTCGCGCTCGTACTGTCCGGCGTCGCGGTGGACAAATCGGTTTTGTCAGTGTTCATCTTGCCTGCCTCCTGTCTGGCGGTCGCGTCCCGTAAGCCACGAGAACGTCGGAAACTGGACCAATCGTAACGCAAGCCGCTGTAGGCGGCGAATGTCGATCCGCGGCGGCGCCGTTGGCAAGGGTTTAGCGATGGAGCTGTGCGCCTGGTCGCGCTTGATTTGCAGAATCAGCTGAAGGGGGCTACAGGTGTTCGCTGCAACTATCGCCCGCTGCTCACCTTTCCAACTTTACATAATATGAATTATGCGCACCAATCGACGACCACTCAGAAACGACCGCGGACCACGGTCATCGATCGCTTTTGCCGGCAAGCGCCGGGGATTCATCCGCGCGCCGCTCGGCGCCAGTGCCGTGTGGCCTGGCGCCGAGCGGCGCGCGCCGTGTTAACCGCCTTTGGCGTTCTGGCCGGCCTTGAATTGCTCGCTGATCGCCTGATTGAATGTCGCCAGTGCGGTCAGCGCCATGCGGCTGGTGTTCGGTCCGTCGAGATCGACTTCCATTTCGACCGTTTTGGATTTGTTGGCAGCAACGCCGGCGAGATTGCCGACGACCTGCAGCGCCCGGACGGCAGCGTCCTTCTGCGTGTCGTAGCCACCCACCTCGCGAAAGCGCGCAAAGTTTCCCGACACCGCTAGCGCTTTCGGTGCGTGTACGCTGCCGCTGTTCACGTGGCCGTTGGCGACAACCGCGCCGGGCGGCGCGCTGAGCGTCATCTGCTCGCCGGCAGCCGTGCTGGCACCGTCGCGATGCAAGATTGACGAACCTGACCCGGACGTCTCGAGCGACGCGATATTGACGGCCACGCCAATCGCGATGCCGTCGAGCCCATTCTTGCTCCACTCGACGCGTTTGCCCATGTCGCCCGTGCCCATTCCGGCGAAGCCGCGGGCGTGCAGCTTCATGCCCGTCGGCGCCAGCACTAGGTACTTGCGTGTCGTGTGGCCGAGATCCTGCTCGACATAGACCGGCGCCGTCGCCGTGCTGGCGGCCTCGGTGGTGGCATACACCGCCCCGTTCTCTGCCGTAAAGGCGGCCGCCGCCTCAAGGTGTACGCCGTCAGCAGCGAGTCTCTCCTGCAGCTCGTCCCAGGCTTTGTCGGTCAGCGCCTGCAGTGCAGCGATGTCGACATTGGCCACGTGATACTTGATCTTCGAGCGCGTACCACCATAATTCGTACCCGGCATGTAACCGGCACGGGTGCTGGCAGAAACTTCACCAGATACCTCAAAAAGAACACGAAACTCACTGATATAAAACCGCTTGCCGGATGTGTTCAGCTGCCCTTCGAGAAAGCCGGTGCTATCCAGAGGCAGCAGCGGTTCGGACAGTGCGGTGCGCACTGTTGCCGCCGTAAAGGGTTTCAGTTCGCCCGCGGCCGGGCCTTCGGCGAGGGCGCGGAATTCCTCGGCGCTGAGCATCTTGCCGGCACTATCGGGATCGTCCGGCCGGCAATCCTTGGCGCTCGCCAGCTTGCCAAGGAAGCTCCGCCGCTCGCCAGCTGCAGCGGCGCGCTGCTGCGCCGCGGCGTCGGGCGCCAGCTTTTCCTCGACCTGTTGCTGGGCGACGACGCCAGCGACCTTGCCGACCAGGCCACCAAGCCCGCCGAACAGTCCGGAAGCCTGCGCGGCAGTTGCGCCGACGACCTGCCCGCCGACGTTCGCGGCGCTACCGGCAACGGCCTTGCCGACACCGGGGGCATTTGGATCACCGGCGGCGACGAGTTCGTCCATGCTCTTCTGTTCACTAGCGATGCCGGCGCAATTGAGCGTGGCGTCGGCGTCGTTAACCCGCGCCAGGGTCTGCGCGGACGCCAGCGCGGGTGCGCCGGCAAGGCACGCAACAAGGATGGAATAACGGATTTTGTGCGGCATGGGGTGGCTTCTCCTCGACTGGAAATATGACAGGGAGAAAGTCTAGCCGAAGTCCGGACGGCAGCGGTGGCCTATTCTCCGGCGAACGTGATGGATGTCGCACAGCCATACTAAAACCCGTTTGACATGTTTCTGGTGCGTCACCGAGACTTTCGCCGGAGCATCGCCAGCCACTTCTGGCGGCCCAGCAAAGCTACTTCATTTGCCGGCCCGGAGATCGAGTGGTAGATTGCCGGGCTGCCGCTGTCGTCACCGGCGCCCTCCTCTCTTTTTCGAACTTCGCCTACCGATGCCACAGATTACGGCCAACAATCTCCAGATCGAATACGAAACCTTTGGTCCGCAGGCCGCGCCGGCGATCCTGCTGATCATGGGCCTCGGTGCGCAATTGAGCCGCTGGCCTGTCGAGCTTTGCAATGCACTCGTCGACCGTGCTTATCGCGTGATTCGTTTCGACAACCGCGACTGTGGTCTGTCAAGCAAGCTCGACGATGCCGGCGTGCCGAATGTAGGCGAAGCGCTGCGCCATGGTGTGCCGCCCAGCGCACCGTACACGCTCGCCGACATGGCCGCCGACAGTGTCGCTCTGCTCGATGCGCTGGGAATCGAGCGGGCGCATATCGTCGGCGCGTCGATGGGCGGCGCTATCGCGCAGATTATCGCTGCGCTCTACCCGCAACGCTGCTACTCGCTAACCAGCATCATGTCCACCAGCAGCCATCCGGACCTGCCGCCGCCGACACCAGCGGCGGCGCGCGCGCTGCTGGCGCCCTTGCCAGCAACGCGCGACAAGGAGAGCCTGATTGAAGACGCGCTGAAGCGCCAGCTGGCCGTCGCCAGCCCCGATTTCCCGAGTTGTCCGCAGCGCTTGCGCGAGACGCTGCTGGACGAGCACGAGCGCGGCTTTCACCCGCGCGGCGTCGCGCGGCAGCTGGCGGCCTTTCTCGGCAGCGGTGATCGTCGCCCCTTGCTGCGGACGATCCGTGCGCCGACGCTGGTCCTGCACGGCGCCAACGATCCGCTGATTCCGGTTGCCTGTGGCTACGACGTCGCCGCACACATCCCGGGTGCGGTGATGCGCGTCATCGACGGCATGGCACACGATCTGCCGCTGGCCTTGACCGACGTTTTCGCCGATGCGATCGCCGGCATCGCGCAGTCGCCGGAGCGCTGAACTGACCGGGATCGTCGCTATCTGCCGTCGGCGATGCGATCACGCCGCTTGGCAACCGGCCGCGGCGAGTGTCTCCGCGCGCGCTGCCGGCCGGTCGATGTCCCGTGCGGCCGCTTGCCGCCGCCGATGAACGCCCTGCTCGCTCCCGAAGCTCTCGTTTTCATCGATCTTGAAACGAGTGGCGCCAATTTTGCCAACGACCGGATCATCGAAATCGGTTTACTCGAAGTCGACGACCAGGGGGTCCGCGAATGGAGCGTCCTGGTCGACCCGGAAACACCTCTTTCGCCGTTCATCACCGGGCTCACCGGCATCGACGACGCGATGCTCGACGGCGCGCCGACTTTTCGGCAGCTCGCGCCTTCATTGCTCGAAAAGCTGCGCGGACGCCTGCTCGTAGCGCACAACGCGCGCTTCGACTACGGCTTCCTGAAATGCGAGTTCAAGCGCCTCGGAGTCGATTTCCGGACGCCGACGCTGTGCACCGTCAAGCTTTCGCGCAAGCTGTTTCCGCAGCATCACCGGCATAATCTCGACGCCCTGGTGACTCGCCACGGCCTGTCGGTCAACGGCAGCCGCCACCGCGCGCTCGCCGACGCCCGCCTGCTGTGGGACCTCTGGCAGTGCTGGTACGGGCAACTAGCCCCGGAGACCATCCACAGCGCCATTGCGACGATCCTTGGCCGTCCCGAGCTACCGCCACAGATCGATCCGGCGATCATCGACGATCTGCCCGAGGCGGCCGGTGCGTACGCGTTTTACGGTGAAGGCGGCCGCTTGTTGCTGCTCCGACGCGCCAGCAATCTTCGCCAGCAGGTTTTGGCACACTTCGCGGCCAACAAGCGCGCAACGCCGCTGATGCTCGCCATCCGCCGCATCGAATGGCGCGACGCCGCCGGCGAACTGGGTGCGCGGCTACGCGAGATCGAATTGGCTCGCTGGTCGCCCGACGTCGGCGCTCAGCAGCCGGCCGTGCCGCACGGCAATACGACGACGGAACTCTGCACCTGGCAGTTGTCCTTGCCGGCAGCTGCTGGAGATTGCCGACCGCAGCTGGTTTTCGCAGACGACATCGATTTCGCCACCGCCGACGACTTGTTCGGTTTGTACCCGAATCGGCGCGAGGCCTTGCGCAGTTTGCGCAAACTCGCCGACGCCCATCGCCTGTGCTACAAGCAGCTGGGTCTTGACGATTCAGTGCGAGGCGTGGCGTGTGCGGCCTACAAGCAAAAAAGCTGCCGCGGCGTGTGCATCGGCAAGGAAGCTCTGGCGCTGCACAGCGCTCGCCTGCTGACCGCTCTGGCCAGGTTCAAGCTAAAGGTCTGGCCGTACCGGGGACCGCTGGCGCTCGTCGAGCGCGACGATTTCGGGATGCGCGAGGATATTCACCTGATCGACCGCTGGCGACTGGTCGACACGGTACACAGCGACGAAGCATTGCACGCCCGCCTGGCCGACGGACCGAGCGACCGCCCCTTCGACCCAGAAACCTACCGGATTGTCAGCCGCTTCCTGCAGGCCGGAAAAATTGGCATCCGCGTCCTGCCCGCTTTCTCACTTTGACGGTGCGCCGGCGGCCGTGCCTGCCCGCCCGCCCGCCTTGCCCAACAGCTCGGCAATATCGGTGTTCTGGGTCTTCAACGCCCAGTCGACCGCTGTCGCGCCGCTCTCGTTAGCGATGTTCGGGTCGGCCTGATTTTTCAGCAGCAGAGTGACGATCTCCTGGTGCCCGAAGCGTGCCGCAAAGAGCAGCGCGGTCGAGCCGTTCTCGGTCTTGGCATTGACGTTGGCGCCCTTGCTCAGCAGATATTCGACCGTCGTCTTGTGGCCGTTGAAAGTCGCGTAGATCAGCGGCGACCAGCCGTACAGATTGACGTCTGCGCCGGCCTCGACAAGACGCTTGACGAAAGCCAGGTTACCGCTATACGCCGCCAGGCTCAGCGCCGTCTCGCCGTTGCGGTTCCGGACATTGAGTCTGGCGCGGCGCTGCAGGAGGTGCTCGAAAAAGTCCTTGTTATTGCGCTGCACCGTCTGCATCAGCAGCGTGTTGCCGGCCGGGTCAACCGAGTTCACGTCCATACCCTTGTCGAGCAGCTCAATGGCCCACGAGGTATTGCCCGAAATCAGCGCCTCCTCCATGTCCTGGTAAGCGCCAGCGGCGGCAAGGGTCGGCAGGAGCAAGGCAAACAGCACGGCGATAGTCTTGTTCATTGGGCAACTTTCATACGGGCGTCAGGGAACAGGCGGAAGAAATTCTCCGTCGTGGCGTCAACAACTTCCTGGTAACTCAGGCCGCGCAGACGCGCGACTTCTTCGGCGACGTGTTTGACGAAGCCAGGCTGGTTGGTTTTCCCGCGGTGGGGTACCGGCGAGAGGTAAGGCGAATCGGTTTCAAGCAAAAGCCTGTCGAGCGGCACGCGCTGCGCCACCTCGCGCACGGTCTGTGCCTTCTTGAAGGTCACGATTCCGGACATCGAAATGTAGAAACCCTGGTCGAGAGCGGCTTCGGCAACTTCCCAGGTTTCGGTGAAGCAGTGCATGACACCGCCAGCGCTGGCGGCGCCCTCCTCCCGCATCAGCCGCAAGGTGTCGGCGGCAGCTTCGCGGGTATGAATCACCAGTGGTTTCCTGGCTAAGCGCGCGGCACGGATGTGCGTCCGGAAACGCTCGCGTTGCCACTCCGGCGCATCCTTGTGCCAGTAATAATCGAGACCGGTCTCGCCGATGGCGATGACGCGCCGATGGTTGGCCAACTCGACCAGGTCGGCGACCGACGGCTCACGCCCGCCAGTCGCTTCGGGATGAACGCCAACCGACGCCAGGATCTCGGGCCAGGCGTCGGCAAGCGCCAGTACGCGCGGCAGGTCTTCCAGCGTCACGCTGATACAGACGGCGCAAGAAACGCCGTTGGCGTGCATCAACTCGACGACTTGGCCAATCCTGGCGGACAAATCAGGGAAGTCGATGTGACAGTGCGAATCGATCAGCATCGGCTTGCGTGTCAAATGGTATGCGTCGGGCGACCCGACTGCATGACGCCGCCAAGCAGACCTTCGATCCGTCGCCTGGCTTCGACGCCGCCTTCGTCGCTGTTGAAGTGCACGCCGATTCCCTGCGCCTTGTTGTTCTGAGCGCCAACCGGCGTAATCCAGACGACGGTGCCGGCGATCGGTAGCTTGGCCGCGTCGTCGAGCAAAGATAGCAGCATGAAGACTTCGTCGCCAATTGAGTAGTTGCGAGTCGTCGGAATGAATATTCCACCATGGCGCAGCAAGGGCATGTACGCCGCGTACAAGGCCGACTTCGAGTTGATGTTCAGCGACAGGACGCTGGGCCGTGACGACGCGGCTGCGGCTGGTTTGCGGCTGTCGGCTTCGGACATATCCCCTCGGGAGCTTCAGAAAAGCTTGGCGTAATTCAGGAAGAACTCTTCGAGAAACAGGCGGCTATTCACCGGCTGCTCGCACTGAGCTTTGTATTGTATCGCCTTCTGGTTGAATGCCAAGAGCTTGCGCGTGTCTGTGCTCTGCGCCAGGCGCTGCAGCAGCGGTGCCTGCGCCAGAAAATAGCGTGGCGGTAGGCCCGCGCTGGCCAGCGTCAGATCGGCCAGCCACTTCTGCGCCCAATCGAGCATCCGCTTTACGGGCGCCGGGCGCTTTTCTGCCTTCACGGTCTTGTCGACCAGCGCTGCGGCAGCCAGCGGTTCGAGCTCCCGGCCGCGCGACACCTGTGCCAGCAGCGCGTCAAGCAGCACGCGCTCGCCGCGGTCGGCGAGTTCGCGCGCCAGCAGCGGCGAGCCGCCGGCGAGCGCCAAGCACTGCTCGCCGTCGCTGACGCCGGCCTGGCGCAGCCACTCGACGGCCGTGGCGCGCGCAGGCGGTCGAACGGCGATCGCCTGACAGCGGCTGCGAATCGTCGGCAGCAAGCGGTATGGCTCACTGGAAATCAATATAAATAAAGTACCTACAATCGGTTCTTCAAGTGATTTAAGAATGGCGTTGGCGGTTGAACGATTCATCGCCTCGGCCGGGTTGATGAGGATCACCCGGGCGCCATGGCGGTGCGTGCCGACGTGCAGGAAATCGTCGAGGGCACGCACCTGGTCGATGGTGATCTGCTGGCTTGCTTTCTTCTTGCTGGCGTCGTCGCCGCCAGCCGACTCGCCGAGCGCGCCCTCGGCGAGCGCATTCGGCTGCACGACATGCAGGTCCGGGTGGTTGCCTTGCGCCAGCCAGCCGCAGGCCAGGCAAACGCCACAGGCACTACCGTTCTCATCGCGCTTCTCGCAGAGCAGCGACGCGGCAAAGCAGCGCGCCAGATCAAACTTGCCAATGCCGCGCTGACCGGCAATCAGGAGCGCGTGCGGCAGTTGCGCGCGCCTCGCCAAGAGCTGCTGCCAGGCTTGTTCGTGAAGATTTATTGTGTTCATAAACAGTGTCTTATTAGTGCCTCTTGAACCAATATCTTGATTATTTCCGGGGTTTGATCGGCGTCTATGACCTGGATGCGCCGCGGCGCAAGCGCCGCACGCTCGAGATAGGCGAGTCGTACGCGCTCGTGAAACTCGGCGCGCTCCTGTTCGAAGCGATCGGTTTCGCGCGCCTGCGCGGCGATCCGCCGACTGGCAACCGCCGACGGCAAATCGAAGAGCAGCGTCAGATCGGGTTGCAGGTGGCCATGGACCCATTGCTCGAGCTGTTCGAACTTGCCGCTGTCGAGGCCACGGCCACCGCTCTGGTAGGCGTAGGTGGCGTCGCTGAAGCGGTCACAGATGACCCATTCGCCACGTTGCAGCGCCGGTTCGATCACTCGTTCGAGATGCTCACGGCGGGCGGCGAACATCAGCAAGGCTTCGGTCTCGAGGTGCATCGCTTCATGCAATAGCAGTTCACGGAGTTTTTCGCCAAGGGCCGTGCCGCCGGGCTCGCGGGTCGCGACGACGTTCAGGCCGCGGCCGCGAACCAGCGCCGCGGCGCCGGCGATATGGCTGCTCTTGCCGGCGCCGTCGATCCCCTCGAAGGTGACGAACTTGCCTCGTGGCTTGTTGGTTTGACTCAAGGTCTGCCGCCTTTCTGAAAGCGCCGTACGGCCCGATTGTGTTCATCAAGGCTGGGCGAAAAATGGCTGCTGCCGTCACCGCGCGCGACAAAATACAGCGCTTCGGTGGCGGGCGGATGCAAGGCGGCCTGTAGCGAGGCCAGGCCAGGCATGGCAATCGGCGTCGGCGGCAGACCGCGGCGGGTGTAGGTGTTGAACGGCGTGTCGGCGAGCAGGTCGCGCTTGCGCAGATTACCATCGAAAGCGTCACCCAGCCCGTAGATCACGGTCGGGTCGGTCTGCAGCAGCATCCCCTGCCGCAGGCGATTAACGAACACCCCGGCGACCAGCGGTCGATCATCGGCGCGGCCGGTTTCCTTTTCGACGATCGAGGCCATGATCAAGGCTTGATAGGCATCGGCGTACGGCAGTTCGGCCGCCCTCGCCTGCCATTCTCGCGCCAGATGCTGCTGCATCGCCCGATACGCGCGCGCCAGCAGATCGACGTCACTGCTGCGTTTGGCGAAAAAATAGGTATCCGGAAAGAAGAGACCCTCGGCGGCGGCTTCCGGCGCCCCGATCAAGCGCATCAAGTCGGCTTCCGGCAGGCCCGCGGTATCGTGACGCAGGTCGGGATGCGCGTCGAGGCGTTCGCGCATCTGGCGAAACGTCCAACCTTCGATGAATACCAGGTCGGACTGGCTGACGTCGCCACGCGTTAGCTTGCTCAACAATTCGAGCGGCGTGACGCCGCGGGCGATTTCGTAACTTCCCGCCTTGATCGAGGTATCGACGCGCTGCCATTTGCCGAGCAGGAGTAGCAGCCAGGACGGCGTCTCGGCACCCGCGGCGGCGATCTCGCGGGCCGCCGCGCGCATGCTGCTGCCCGGCAGAATCGTGAATTCGAGCGGCTCATGCGCCATCCCGATCGGCGTCTGCACGACCCAGGCGAGCGCCGCGACCAACAGCAGCAGAACGACGGCAGCGACCAGGAACAGCTTGACGAGGAGTTTGCGCATCGATCGGGCGCCGTGGAAAGGCGGCGGAGCTGGCAGGGGAGAATGAACTTCGACTGGCCCGTATAATAGCCGAAAGCGGCCAGGCTGAACCGAAGCGCCGCTGGCCTGGTCTGAGTCCTCTGACCGTGCCGGCCGCTGGCGAGCAGCGCGACGTCTCGGCGGTCGCCAGGCAGATTACCCGCAGCCCCCCACACAACTCAATGAAAATGGCTTAACGATGAACGCAAGCTGGCAGGACTTTCTTGGTGCCGCAGGTGCCCGCATGAATCACCATCTGGTGACCGATTTCGGCGATGCCGCCGCCGAGCTGACGGCAGCGCAGGCGGCGCACGCGGCGACGATCGTTTCGCCACTCTCCCACCTGGCGGTGCTCGAAGTCAGCGGCAGCGACGCCGCTGATTTTCTGCACCAGCAGTTCACCAGCGACGTCAAGCATCTGGCTACCGACGGGGCACAGTATTCGGCCTGGTGCTCGGCCAAGGGGCGGATGCTGGCCAGCTTCCTGATCGTCCGCAATGGCCCCGTCTATCAGCTGCAGCTATCGGCAGACCTGCTGCCGGCGATCGCCAAGCGCCTGCAGATGTTCGTCCTGCGCAGCAAGGTGAGCATCAGCGATCAGACGGCTGCGCGCGAGATTATCGGCTTGTCGGGTCAGCACGCGGCGGTGGCTCTGCAGGCCGCCGGCCTGCCGGTGCCCAGCGGCGAACTGAGCGCCAACGCTTTTGCCGGCGGCGTCGTGATCCGCCTGGACGGCACACGCTTTGCGATCATTGTCGCCAGCGACGCCGCCGCCGCTCTCTGGGAGCAACTGTTGGTAGACGCTCGCCCGGTCGGCACGCTGGTCTGGCAGTGGCTCGATATTCGCGCTGGCGTGCCGTTGATCACCGAGCGTACCAAAGAGGAGTTCGTTCCGCAGATGGCCAATTTCGAGCAGTTGGGCGCCGTCAGCTTTCACAAGGGCTGCTATCCAGGTCAGGAAATCATCGCCCGCGCGCAGTACCTGGGTAAGGTAAAGCGCCACTTGTATCGCGCGCACGCGGACGCGCCGATGAGCGCCGGCGACGCCATTTATTCGCCGGCCAGTCCGCAACATCCGTGTGGCCTGGTCGCCAACGCGGCGCCAGCGCCGGCCGGTGGCTACGACGCGCTGGCGATCGTCCAGGAAAGTTTCGTCAGCGCCGCTGACCTGACCGTCGCGGCGCCGACCGGCCCGCGCATCGACCTCGAACTGGTCAGCCGACAGACATCCTCCTGATTCCGCCGGGCGCGCTGACGATGTGTCTGATCCTGATCGCCTGGCGGGTGCATGCCGACTATCCTCTGGTCGTCGCCGCCAACCGCGACGAATTCTTCGCCCGTCCGGCAGCCGCTGCGGCGTTCTGGCCCGACGCGCCGCAGGTTCTCGCTGGCCGTGACCTGGAAGCCGGCGGAACCTGGTTGGGAGCCGCTCACGAGCAGCGTTTCGCGGCCCTCACCAATTATCGCGAGGGTGGCAAAGTCCGCGCCGACGCGCACTCGCGCGGCGCCCTGGTCGCCGATTTCCTGACCGGCGACGCCAGCCCGCAAGCGTATCTGGCACAGCTCGCGGTGCGTGCCGCCGACTACAATGGCTTCAACGTCTTCGTCGGCGACGAGCACACTCTCGCTTACTTTGCCAACCGCGGCGATCGTCGGCCACGCTCTTTGAGCCCGGGCATCTACGGCCTCTCGAACCATCTCCTGGATACTCCCTGGCCCAAGCTGGCGAGCGCCAAGGCGGCCTTTGCCGCCGCGCTGGCGCGTTTGCCGGCAACGGCACCGTTCTTCGAGGTGCTTGCCGATCAGGAAATCGTCGCCGATTCGCACCTGCCGGAGACCGGTGTGCCGCTCGAGTGGGAACGCGTCCTGTCGGCCGTCTTCGTCAGGTCGCCGAGCTACGGGACGCGCGCCGGCACACTGCTTACCCGGCATCGCGACGGCCGAACGACGCTGATCGAGCGCAGCTTCGCCGTTGGCGCGGTGGCCACTGGCGAGGTGCGCGAGAGCTTTCAGTCCTCGCTGATCTCAACCGGCGTGTAGGGCGTCAGCCGCTCGAAGAGTTCAAGGATGTCGGTGTTGCGCATGCGGATGCAGCCATGCGAGCCCGGCCGGCCCATCGGCGTGCCATCCGGGCTGCCGTGAATGTAAACGTAGCGGCGCATGGTATCAACGCTCCCCAGCCGGTTGCGGCCTGCTTCGCAGCCTGACAGCCAGAGAATGCGCGTCAGAATCCAGTCACGCTTGGGGAAACGCTCGCCCAGTTCGCGGCAATAGACCTCGCCACTCGGACGACGGCCGACAAACACCGTGTTCTCGGCCTGTCCGGCGCCGATCTTGGCGCGCACGATATGCCTGCCACGCGGCGTGCAATAACTGCCATTCTCTTCGCCAGGCCCCTTGCTCGCCGTCGACACCGAATACGAGCGCCATACCGACCCGGCGGCATCGAACACGGTCAGCAATTGCCGGCTGATCGAGATCTCGACATACATCGTGTCAATCCCCTCTGCGGCGGCGCCGCGCGGCAAAGAAATCGGAGAGCAGCAGCCCGCACTCGTCGGCCAGGACGCCGCCGGCAACCGCCGTGTGATGGTTCAGGCGTTCGACGGCAAAGAGATCGACGACGCTGCCGTGGACACCGGTCTTCGGATCGCGAGCGCCGTAGATCAGGCGAGCGATGCGCGCCTGCAGCACCGCTCCGGCACACATCGCGCACGGCTCAAGCGTCACGAAGAGTTCGCAACCCGGCAAGCGGTAGTTCTGCAAGTTGCGAGCGGCGTCGCGCAGCGCGGCAATTTCTGCGTGCGCCGTCGGATCGTTCTCGCCGATCGGCGAGTTGAAGCCACGACCGACAATCAGTCCATCGCGCACCACCAACGCACCGACCGGCACTTCGCCGAGACACTCGGCGGCGCGCGCCAGAGAAATCGCTTCGCGCATGAAGTATTCGTCTTTCATCGCGCGCATTCTACCGCAGCGCCTGCTCGCACAGCCGCTGTCTTCGGCGTCCGTTCGCGGGCTTTTTGCGGTCAGCTGGCGCCCTCTTGACGGCGGTGAAATCGGCTAACATCCGGGATTACCAATGTTTCTCGTGAGGCACTCCAGCGGTCATGCGAATCCTCTTTGTACACCAGAATTTTCCCGGACAATACAAGTACCTGGCGCCAGCGCTGGCCAACTCGCTCGTAAGTATTCGGTGAACCGTAAGTATTCGGTGAACCCGTAGCCCCGGTTTTTTTGGTGGGCGAGCTTCCGTCAGCGATTGGCGGGCAGCCCGGAGATCTGGACTGGACACAGCAGCGGAAATCCGGCACCATGCGGCGCATGGGCACGGCTACGGACATTATCTGCGGAGGATCGGCGGCAAGTCACCGCCAAGTGGCGCCGTTCGCCGAGGTGTTGGTGACGTTGACCAAGGAGCAGGAAATCAAGCTCCGTTGGGAGGCCAACTTCTGGCGCAGCCAACATCGGCAAGCGCTGGTCCGTTTGGCGGAATCGGAGGCCGCTCATCGGGTGGAAATGGCGCGTGCGGCGGAGCAAGCGGCGGCGCGTGAGGCGGCCTTGCGTAGCGAGCTCGAGCAGGCCCAGGGCCGGATCCGCGATCTGCAAAAACGCCTGTTTGGTCGCAAGTCAGAACGCTCTTCGGGAGCCGAGAAGAACCCGGCGGCGGACCAAAAATCGTCGCGAGCTCGAGGTCAGCAACCGGGAGCAGCGGGTCACGGGCGGAAGTCTGGGCTACGTCGACTTTCCCGGCACGGAAGACAGTGAAGTCCTCGAGATCGAGGTCAAGGCCTACCGCCGGAAGATCTGCCGGCGGCGCTACCGGCGGACCTGTCAGTGTTCGGGCGCGCGGGGTATTCTGACCGCGCCACCGCCGGCACGATTGATCCCGCGTGGAAAGTACGGCGTGTCGATCTGGGTGCACCTGCTGCTGTCGAAGTTCTTGTACGGCCAGCCGACGCATCGGCTTCTGCGAGACTTGTCCGACCACGGACTGACGCTCTCGGCAGGAACGGTGGCCGGCGGACTGCGTGCCTTGGCACCGCTGTTCGAGCCGCTTGAAGAAGCACTGCTTGGCCAACTACGCAGCGAGAAACAGTGGCACGCAGACGAGACCCGCTGGCGGGTCTTTGCCGAGACCGAAGGGAAGGTCGGACATCGCTGGTATTTCTGGGTGTTCCACGGCCCATCGGTCATCCACTTCGTGCTCGACCCGAGCCGCTCGGCGGCGGTGCCGATCCGGGAGCTCTCCGGTAGCGCCGGAGGAGTCATCATCTGTGATCGCTATTCGGCCTACAAGAAGCTCGCGCGAGTCCTTGACCACTTCATTCTGGCTTTCTGCTGGGCACATCAGCGGCGTGATTTCCTGGAACTGGCCAACGCCCATCCGGAGCTCGCGGACTGGGCACTGGCCTGGGTCGAGCAGATCGCTCAGCTCTACCACTTGAATGGACGGCGCCTGGAAGTCCGTAGCGACCCAGTACAGTGGGCCGAACGCGACCGCGCCTTGCGGCAGGCGATCACGCAAATGGCCAGTCAACGGGAAAGCGAACTGGCGAACCCGGCGCTCAAAATGCCGGCGAGCAAGGTGCTGCGAAGCATGCGCAAACATTGGTCCGGCCTGACCGTCTTTGTCGACCGCCCCGAGGTGGCGATGGACAATAATGCCGCCGAGCGCGCACAGCGCACGCCGGTGGTCGCACGCAAGAACTTCTATGGGTCGGGCAGTCTCTGGTCCGGCGCACTCGCCGCGACGATGTTCAGCTTGCTGCTGACGCTGCGCTTGTGGGGAATCAACCCGCGCACCTGGCTGACGGCGTATCTGGAGGCCTGCGCCGCCAACGGCAACCTGCCGCCGACGGACTTGAGTGCCTTTCTGCCCTGGGCGATGGCGACCGATCGACTGGCTCAGATGCGTGGCATCCCGGTCGATCAGAGCCGTCCCATCGATAGCTCGTGAAGCCTTATTGCGGGCGTCACTTTACCGACGACGAACTGCAGGCCCTCTGCCGCCTGATCGAAGCCCATCCTGGCAGCAGCCGCGCGCAACTGTCGCGCCAGGTGTGTGAGCTCTTCGACTGGCGTAAGCCCAATGGCGAGCTGAAGGATATGACCTGCCGGGTGGCCATGCTGCGTATGCAGGCCGACGGCCTGCTCACCCTGCCGGCGGCACGACGGGCCGCTCCTCGCCAACCCGAGTATCTGCCTACTCACGCCACCGATCCACAACCGTTGCTCACCCAGCCGGTGCATGAACTGCCGCCGCTGCGTCTGCATCAGGTCGTCGGTTCGGCGAACTCGCGTCTGTGGAACGAGTACATCGCCCGCTACCACTATCTCGGCCACACGCCCATGGCGGGCAGTCAGAGCCGCTACTTCGTCTTCGCCGGCGAGACCCTGGTCGCCTTGCTCAGCTTCGGCGCCAGCGCCTGGAAACTCGCCGCGCGCGAGCAATTCATCGGTTGGCACGATGAGCAGCGACAAAGGAACCTGCAACTGGTGGTGAACAATGCCCGCTTTCTGATCCTGCCCTGGATCCAGTGCAAGGGCCTGGCCTCCAAGATCCTCTCGCTTATGCAGCGGCAATTGCCCAAGGACTGGCTGGCGCGCTACGGCTACCGCCCCGTACTACTCGAAACCTTCGTCGAGACGCCCCGCCATCGCGGCACCTGCTACCAGGCCGCCAACTGCAGATTTCCTGATCCCGGCCGGGAATGTAGGTAGAATTCCGGAATTGCACGTGGCACTTTATTTTGACGGCCATGATTTTCTTATGGCATAAACCAAGCTTCGCTAGGAGTGCAAGGAGGAGCAGACGTTGAGGCAATCGTGGCTTCCAGGGTTTCCGGATGGTGCGCAGAAAGTGGGAGAAGGGTTGGCGATTCTGGAGAAGGATGGCCAAGCGATCTACTTTGTTGGGGGAGACAATTACTTCTCGCACCCCGTAGGAGACGACGCTGGCCGCAGGTTCGCTCTGACCAGCCTGATGGAGAACGGGCACGTCAAGGCGGTCGAACTGGAAAGGCCACCGCTGTGCATCCCGCACCGCACGCTGATGAACTGGGTGGGACAAAGCCGCAAAGCCGGGCCATCGTCTTTCTTTCGACCGGCGGCGGCGAGCCGGCCGCGGATCATGACGCCGGACAAGAGTGCCGAATGCGCGCGGCTGTTGAGCGAGGGAAAGCGTCCTGCCGAAGTGGCACGGCAGGTGGGCGTCCAGGAGTCGACGCTGCGCAAGGCGATCCGGCGCCAGGGCGTGCCGCAGTTGGCCGCCTTGCCGCAAGAGGCAGGGGAGTTGGAAGCGGCGAGCACCAAGAGTGAGCGCAGCCGGGCGGATGCGGAAGCCGCCGCGGGGATGGGCACCGCCTGCACGCGCGCCGACGAGCGGATCCAAACGGCGCTGGGATTGGCGACCGGTGCGACGACGCGCTTCGAAGCGAGCCACGATGTGGCGATGGGGGGGCTGTTGGCCGGCTTGCCGGCCTTGTGCGCGAACGGGCTACTGACCGGCCTGGATCGCCATCTCAAGCTGCCCCGGGGATTCTACAGCGCCTTGCACATCCTTCTCGTCCTCGGCTTCATGGCCCTGGGGCGAATCAAGCGGCCGGAACATCTGCGACAAACCTCGCCCGGAGAACTCGGCAAAGTCATCGGCCTGGACCGGGTACCGGAAGTCCGCACCCTGCGGGAAAAGGTCCATCTGCTGGCCAAGACGGGTGACCCGGCAGCCTGGATGCGGGATCTCGCGAAGCTCTGGATGGAAAGTGAGCCAGAAGAAGCGGGTTACCTGTATGTCGATGGTCATGTTCGGGTGTATCACGGCGAGCAGGCCAGGCTGTCGAAGCGCTACGTCTCGCGCGAACGCCTGTGCCTGCGGGGCACCACCGACTACTGGGTTAACGATGCCCTGGGTCGCCCGTTCTTTGTGGTTTCGCAGCCGCTCAATGACGGACTCGCCGAGACCCTGCTCAAGGACATCGTCCCCCAACTGCTGGAGATTGTCCCGGGACAGCCGACGCCGGCCGAACTGGACGCCGACCCGACCCTGCACCGGTTTGTCATGGTCTTCGATCGGGAAGGGGCCACCCAGAGTCTCCTCGGCAGACTCTGGAAACAGCGCATCGGCGCACTGACCTACCGCAAGAACGTCAAGGACCTCTGGTCCGAAGAGGTGTTTCAGGAACAGGAAGTCCATCTGCCGGCAGGCGGCAGCACCGGGATGAAACTCGCCATGCGCGAAACCCGACTCGGCACAGGCGATGGCAGCCTGGCCGTGAGCGAAGTTCGTCGGCTGACCCAGACGGGACATCAAACAGCCGTGATCACGACCGCCCGGCAACTCGGAAACACCACCATCGCTGGGCGGATGTTCGCCCGTTGGTGCCAGGAAAACTACTTCGCGTACATGATGGAACATTATGATATTGATGGGCTTATCGAGTACGGAGACGAATCTCTTCCCGGCACTCACCAGGTCGTTAACCCCCGCTGGCGGGAACTCGACAAGGCCGTCAGGCAAACCCGCCAGAGCGAAAGAAAACTGCAGGCCGCAATCGCCAGGACGGCCTTGAACGACGGCGGCGAAATCCAGAAAAACGCCGAGTCTGTCGAAGCACTGCAGGCCGTTCAGGAGGAGCTCAAGCGACTTTGCGCGGCGCGCAAGGCAAGCCCCCGAAAGGTGACGATCGACAGTCTGCCCGAGACCGAGCGACCGACCCAACTGCCGCCGCTGAACAAGATGCTCTGCGATACCGTGAAAATGGTCGCCTACCGGGCCGAGACCGCCATGGTGGCGCTATTGCGCCGCCACTTGAAGAAGGAGGACGACGCACGTGCGCTCATTCGCGAATTGTTCGTTTCTTCCGCTGACATCGAACCGAACGCGCTAGCCAACACCCTGACCATCAAAATTCACCGGATGGCCAGCCCAGCTCATGATCGCGCTATCGCCGCGCTCCTCGAGGAACTCACCCTGCAAGATTTTCCGCATCCGGAAACCGGGGCAAGAATGACCTTCACTCTTGTCTGAAGTGCCAACCCGGTTTCCTCCGAGATCAGGAAATCTGAACTGGATCAAGGTCGGCCAAACCGCCGGCCGAGGCAAGAAGTGCCCCACCCGCAAGTCGATCCTCCCGATCAAGGATATCTGGCTCTATCCCCTTCACAGAGCCTTCCGATCAGTCCTCTGCCGCTAACCGGCCTCGCCAACGGCGCTGGCTCACTACGGGTTGGCCGAATACTTACACTCGCTCGACAACGAAGTAGTCGCCATCGGTGAGGAGGTGAACCTCCAACGGGCACGCGCTCTGCATCCACGCATCCGCTTGCTGGCGTATCCGGAGCCACCGGGAGCGGCGAAGAAAACGCATCATTACCTGCACAGTTCCGAGGCGGCGATCCGCCGCGGCCAGGCGGTGCTCCGGGTGGCGATGGCCCTGCGCAAGACCGGTTTCGTTCCCGATGTGATTTGCGCGCATCCCGGCTGGGGCGAAGCGCTGTTTCTCAAGGACGTTTACCCCGAATCCCCGTTACTCGTCTATCTCGAATTCTTTTACCGCGCGCAGGGGTCGGATATGGGTTTTGACCCGGAGTTTCCGACCTCCTTCGACGATCAGTGCCGGCTGCGTATCCGCAACGCTACGCAGCTGATCAGCCTGGCGGCGGCCGATGCTGGTCTGAGCCCGACGCGCTGGCAGCGTGACCAGTACCCGCAAGCGTTTCACTCGCGCATCCAGGTAATCCACGACGGCGTCCAGACCGACCTGGTCTGCCCCGGCGAGGTGCTCGACTTCGTCTTGCCCGATGGCCGCGGAACGTTGCGTTCGGGCGCCGAGGTCGTCACTTACGTGGCCCGCAACCTCGAACCGTACCGCGGTTTTCATACCTTCATGCGCGCCCTGCCGGCCGTGCTGGCGGCGCGACCGAATGCGCAGGTATTGATCGTCGGTGGCGACGAAGTCAGCTATGGTCGTCGCCTGCCGGCTGGCGAATGCTACCGCGACGCCTATTGCAGGGAACTCGGCGACAGCCTCGACGGCCGACGGGTGCACTTCCTGGGCAAAGTGCCCTACGCCACGTTCATCGACGTCTTGCGGCTTTCCAGCGCGCACGTCTACCTCACCTACCCGTTTGTCGTATCGTGGTCACTGCTTGAAGCGATGTCCTGCGGTTGCCCGGTGATCGCCTCGGATACAGCGCCCGTTCGCGAGGTCGTCAAGGCCGGGCGCAACGGACTGCTGGTCGATTTCTTCTCGCCAGCGGCGCTCGCCGAAGCGATTATTTCGGTCCTTGACGACCCCCAGCGGATACAAGCCTTGCGGGTGCAGGCCCGCCGCGACGTCCAGCAGCACCTGGACCTCGAAAGGCAGACTTTGCCGCAGCTTCTCGGCCTGGTAAATCGCCTGGCGTCGCACGCGCGTGGCGCCGTGGCTGGCCCACTGGCGCCACACTCACGACAGCGCAAGCGGCAAGCCGCAAAGTGACTCATGCTTGCCGTGTGCTGCACAATAGTCAACAAGCGACTCAGCAACAGCCGATTGGCCAAGCCGGCAATCGTCTTTAACGATCGAGGTGAGCGATGATCACAAGCCGATTCCTGCAGGACCAGCCTCTATTCGGCGGCGTCGACGACCGAGCCATAGCGGCGATCGTTCCGCTGCTGCGCGAGTGCCGTTTCGCTGCCGGCGAGGCCATCGTCCGCGAAGGTGACGATGGCGACTCCCTGTTCCTGATCTGCTGCGGCTCGGTCGAAGTGCTGAAGGCTACGGTCGCGGAGGACGGCGTTTTCGAGAAGCGCATCGCCATTCTGAAGGTCGGCGATGTATTCGGCGAGATGGAGTTGATCGACATGCAGCGCCGCTCGGCGACGGTGCGCGCGCTCGAATCCGTCGCGGCGCTGGCGCTGTCCAATGGCGACCTGTTCCGGATCTACGAGTCCGACCTGCCGACCTTCACGCTGATCGTTCTGAATCTGGCCCGCGAACTGAGCCGTCGCCTGCGTAGCATCGACGTCATGGCGGTGCATTACATGGCGATTGGCAGTCCCGCAGCTGCCCCTGATGAATGAGCGCCCTCACTGCACGGTAGCGCGTAGCTGGTCGCGCCAGGCACGCATGGCGATGGCCAATCGCCCGGACATGGTGATGTAGTCGCCGTAGAGCAGTTCATAAGCATCGCGGGTCTTGCCCGACGCCGCCAGCTCGATGACCCGCGCTGCCGCCTGGTGAAATTCGGCGTGCAGTCGGTTCACCTCCTGGTAATAACGGCTTGCCCGATCGCCATCCGACAAGCGCGAGCCATACAACCACTTGCCGAATTCGCACTGGTCATCGGCCCGTATTGCTTCGACGTCAATCAACGATTGCGCATCAAGAATCGCCTGCCGGAGACGTGACATCCATAGCGCATGACTGTTGATCGCTTGCTCAATACCGGCCACCTTGTCCACGCCATTGTCCCTCGCCAAGTGCCACTGCCCAGCCAAGACCAACTTTACCTGCGATGCACCAGCACGCCTGGCTCCAGCACTGCGCTACAGCGATGGACCATCGTAATCACCATCGTCTGTAAACTGCTCGTCCTGAAAGCGCGCGCGTATCTCGAGTGCTTCATCCCGACGGGCCAGGAAAGCGGCGACGCAACTCGAATCGAAATGGCCATTGGCGCCGTTCTGCAGGAAGGCAAAGGCGCGCTCGGGCAGCCACGGACTCTTGTATGGGCGCGCCGATAGCAACGCATCAAAGACATCGGCGACGGCAACGATCCGGCCAAACAGCGGGATTGCGGTTCCGACCAGGCCGCCAGGATAACCCGAACCGTCGAACTTCTCGTGGTGAGAAAGAGCGATCTGGGCAGCGGCCTTCAGGATCTCTGACTTGCTATCTTTAAGCAGCTGATAACCGAGATTGGCGTGCGTCTTCATGGTCGCGAACTCTTCCGGGCTCAGCCGTCCCGCCTTGAGCAGAATTACGTCAGCGATCCCGATCTTGCCAATGTCGTGCAAGGGCGCGGCCTTCAGGATGAGATCCAGGTCGTCCTGAGGAAGTCCCATTTCGGCGGCGATCAGTTCAGCAAAGAGCGCCATTCGCTTGGTATGGGCGCTGGTTTCCGGATCGCGATATTCGGCAGCCACTGACAGGATGGTCAGCAGCTCCTCCTCGCGGGCGCGCACGTCCGCCGTGGCTCTATCGATATCCTCAGCCAATCGCGCCGAGTAGTTGGCCTGCTGCTTGCGGCTGGCATTTAACTTGAGCATGATCCGCACCCGCGCCTCGAACTCTCTGCGGTCAGGAGGCTTGGTCAGGAAATCGGTCGCGCCGTTATCCAGCGCCTGATAACGCACGTTCTTGTCTCCAGTTGCGGTAATCATCAGTACCGGGATCTCGCCACGACCGGGGACGTCTCGAAAGCGGGAAATAAACTCCAGGCCGTTGAGTGCCGGCATCTGGTAGTCGACGATAACCAGATCCGGCTGGTTTTCGGAACACCACCGCAGGCCCTCGGGTGCGTCCTGAAAAGGAAGCGCCACACCATCAGCAAGTTTAGTTACCCAAGCCTTGAACAGCTCCAGATTGATCGCGCTGTCATCGATAATGGCGATTCGGTTCATCTTGCCCCCCGTCGAGTCTCGTCGAGTATAGCAAGACGGCAGCCCGGATTAAACCGCTGCCGGTCACCGAGTTTGCGGTCCTTCCTTGTCGATGAGTAATCGAGACACGGCGTTAGAGCAACAGGCGTTCGTTTCGTGAGCCCGTCGCTGCCTGGCGCTGGCCAGCAACAGCGCCGACGAGCGCGCAAAAAAAGGCGCGCTCGACGCGCGCGCCTCACCTGCCCATGATCCGGCGGTCTGGTCTGCTGGCTCTCCCGCTAGCGAGCCAGCAGACCGTCAGCCATAGCTAGCCGAACAACCATCCCGAGTCGAGCGCATCGTTGGCCGCGGCCGCGAACAAGCCGTCGGGCAGGTCTGGCACGCTGGCCCCGGAGATCGCGGCGCCGTGCTCAAACGACACGCCGCTATCGGCCAGGAAGGCGTTTTCCAGACCGTCAACGCTCAAACCGCTCAGCGTGGCAGCGGCCTGCTCATTACCGTCGGTCGTACGCCATGCCGAGAGATCGACAAGAGTGCCGCCAAACAGCAGATCGGCGAACTCGGGCAGAACGACGCCGGCGGCAGCCGCATCGTTGGCCGAGACGTTGAAATAGACGTCGGTCATGTCCGCCGCGCGACCGTCGGCCATCGTCGCCAGGCTGCGTTCGAGGTGAACGTTACCCTGTCGGTCGAGGAACGGCAGCTCGCTATGGCCAACGTCGAGCGACGCCACACCGGCTTCGGCCAGCGTCAGCAACTCGCCGGCGTCGGTCTGGTGGTTGCCGTTGGCGTCGCGCCAGATCAACAGATCGGCAAAGCCACTATCGGCGGCATTGACCAGGCCATCACCGTTACTGTCGTAGCTCGCCAGTTGCGCGAAGCCTGCACCCTTGGCCGTACCGCCAAACAGCTCGCTGATGTCGTCGATCTGGCCGTTGCCGTTGTGGTCGACCGCCAGGAAGCCTTCACCGCCCGAAATCCAACCCGACTGCACTGCGCTGCCGTTGCCGAACAGATCGAAGCTGCCAGCCGAGTTGGCGCGGCTGAGCGTCTGGATACCGTTACCGTCGAGGTCGATGACGATCGGCGTGATGCCGGCGTCGCGGGTCATATCGTTCTGACCGAGCGTCAGCGTAAAGGCGCTGGTCTTGCTGACGCTGGTCGTCACCTTGGCATCACCCGCCACGTCCGAATCGATGGCGTCGTTGCTGCCGGCGTCCTTGACCGCCCACTTCCAGGTGCTCATGTTGTTCCACTGCTTGTACTGGTAATACTGGACGTTCGTCTTGTCGAATTGCAGCACGTAGGTACCGGCGTCGAGGTTGCTGAAGAGGTAGTTGCCGTCGCTGTTGGTTGTGGTCGTCGCCAGGACGTTCTTTCCGGTCGCATCCATCAAGCTCACCTTGACGCCGCCAATACCGGGTTCGCTGGCGTCCTGGATATTGTTGTGGTTCATGTCGTCCCACACCTTGTCGCCGACCGACGCTTTCTTGAACAGTCCGGCGTCCCAGCTGAGGTCGTTCTCGCCGCTGTTGAGCGTCTTGAGAACGGTCTTGCCGGTAGACGAATCGAAGTCCGAGTCTTTGGCGTCGTTGCCACCCTGATCCTTCGGCGACACGAAGTAGCCGCTCGGAGCCACCACCTGTAGCTTGTAATCGCCCGGATTGAGGCCGCTGAACAGGTAGTTGCCGCCGCCGTCGGTCTGTTGCGTTGCCAGGACAGCTCCGGCGCCGCTGAGCAGCTTGACCGTAACTCCGGCAAGCCCGGTTTCGCCGGCGTCCTGGATGCCGTTGGCGTTGGCGTCGAACCAGACGCGATCGCCAAGGCTACCCAGCGCCGCATTCTTGTAGTGGCCGAGGTCGGAATCGCTGAGCGCGCCGGGAGCGCTCACCGTCGCCTTGTTCTCGTAGATGCCTGACTGCAGCTGCGCAACGGTCAGTTTCTGGATCTTGAACATGTCCTCCGGCGTCTTGTCGGTGGTGTCGGCGGCGATCACCAGGACGTTGCCCGAGACATTGCCGTTATTGAAATCGGCCAGCCGTGCGCTACTCAAGGTCGTCGAATTGAGTTCCGTGAAGCCGAGCGCTACGAGGTCGGCGTCGCTGAGCAAGGCATCGTGATTGGCGTAGGCGTTGGCGCGCGTGCCGATCCACACCTGGATGTCGCTGTCGTTGACGACGTAGCCCAGGTAGGCCGAATCGACGACGACGTTCTGATCGAACTCGAACAGCACGTAATTGTCGCGCCCACCGGTGTTGTCCACCGTGTGCTGGTTGTTGCCACCGCTGCCTTCGCTGTTGTCAGTCACTCCCAGCCCGCCGCCGTAGCTGCCGAGCCAGGCCTGCGACCAGTCGCCGGTGGTCTTGTCGCGGCTGAAGGCACTGGCATGAACCGATATCGAGTCGGCGGTGAAGGTCCGGACGTTGCCGTCGGTGCCGTTGGTGCTGCTGCTGCCGTTGAGGTCGAAGGTGCTGGCGGCACCCATCGTGCTCAGGTTCTGGACGGTTCCCGTGGCTTGATACAGCCAAGCTTCGCCCGGCGACAGGAGATTGTCGTTGCCGACGTCGCCGGACAGGTACTTGATCTTGCCGTTGGCCACCGAGAGGTCGTCCGCACCGTTCGAGGGCGTACCGTTGTCGTCGACGATCGCAATATCGCTCCTGGCGAAGGTCGTGTTGCCGGTGTTGCTGACCTGATAGGTCCAGGTGACCGACGAACCCGCCGTCAGGATGGCGACGCCCGCGCCGTCTGCGGCGTCCTCGTTGTCGAAGTCCGGCTTGATCGGGTTGCTGTTGCTCGGGCCGTTGGTGGTCTTCTCGATGTCGATTTTCGGCGTTGCCGGAACCACCGGATTCTTGTAGTGGCCGAGGTCGGAATCGCCGGGCGCGCCGGGAGCGGTCACCGTCGCATTGTTCTCGTAGAGACCTGACTGCAGCTGCGCAACGGTCAGTTTCTGGATTTTGAACATGTCCTCCGGCGTCTTGTCGGTCGTGTCGGCGGCGATCACCAGGACGTTGCCCGAGACATTGCCGTTATTGAAATCGGCCAGCCGTGCGCTGCTCAAGGTCGTCGAATTAAGTTCCGTGAAGCCGAGCGCTGCGAGGTCGGCGTCGCTGAGCAAGGCATCGTGATTGGCGTAGGCATTGGTGCGCGTGCCGATCCACACCTGGATGTCGCTGTCGTTGACGACGTAGCCCAGATAGGCTGAATCGACGACCACGTTCTGATCAAACTCGAACAGCACGTAATTGTCCCGGCCACCGGTGTTGTCCACCGTGTGCTGGTTGTTGCCGCCGCTGCCTTCGCTGTTGTCAGTCACTCCCAGCCCGCCGCCGTAGCTGCCGAGCCAGGCCTGCGACCAGTCGCCAGTGGCTTTGTCGCGGCTGAACGCGCTGGCATGAACCGATATCGAGCCGGCGGTGAAGGTCCGGATGTTGCCATCGGTGCCGTCCGTGCTACTGCTGCCGTTGAAGTTGAAGGTGCTGTCGGCGCCCGTGCTGGTCAGGTTCTGGACCGTTCCCGTGGCCTGGTACAGCCACGCTTCGCCCGGCGACAGGAGATTGTCGTTGCCCACGTCACCCGATACATAGCTGATCTTGCCGTTGGCCACCGAGAGGTCGTCGGCGGCATTGGCCGGCGTGCCATTATCGTCCACGATTGCAATATCGCTTTTCGCGAACGTCGTGTTGCCGGTATTGGTGACCTGATAAGTCCAGGTGACCACCGAACCTGGGGTCAGGATGGCAACACCAGCGCCGTCGGCGGCGTCTTCGTTATCGTAGTCAGGCTTGACCGGGTTGCTGTTGCTCGGGCCGTTCGTGGTTTTCTCGATGTCGATACCGGCCTTCAGCTTGACCAGGCCGGCATCCCAGCTGAGGTCGATCTCACCACTGGTCAGCGTGGTGACGATGGTCATCCCGGCAGCGTTGGCGTCGCTGTCGCTGGCGTCGGCGCCGATGTCCCGCTGGGTGAAAGCGTAGCCAGCCGGTTTGACGAATTCGAGCTTGTAGTCGCCGGGAACCAGGTTATCGAACAGGTAGTTTCCGTCGCCGTCCGTGGTGTCAGTAGCAAGAACTCCGCCATTAGCGTCCAAGAGCTTGACGACAACACCACCGAGGCCGTTCTCGCCGACGTCCTGAACGCCGTTGGCGTTGGCGTCAAGCCACACCCGATCGCCAAGGCTGGCGGTCAGAACCGAGGTGATGTAATGCGCCTTGTCGGCATCAGATACCGTCTGGCCTGTGTTCGCATCGGTGCCAAAGACCGTACCGGTATTGACATATTGGCCACTAGCAACGACCATTTCCGATGCGCTGTAGGTCCAGGTCTCGTTGACGTCCAGTTGATGATCGCCGTTGCTATCACCGCCGAGGAAGGTCAGGTGTTGGATACGGTCGTCGCTTACCAGCACGTTGCTCAGCGCGACCTCGCCAGTGTTCGTCACCACGTAGGTGAACACCGCCGTACCACCCACGGGAATCATGGGTCCCGTGGGAAAGTCCGCGTCGTAGTCTGGCGTTATCACCAGCGTGCCACCGACTGCCGGCGTGCTGAGGTCGGCACCCAGTTCATTTTGTGCCGCAAATAGATCTTTGGTGCCGCTAATATCGCCACCCGGGTCTAAAGCGGCCTGCGTCATGGCAATGATCTCTGCCTTGGTGTAGGCGTAATCGACATTACCGTTTGCGGCGTTCAGCAGCGCCGCGGTGGAGTGGCGCATCAAGGCATATACACCACCACCGCCGGAGCCTAGCGCTTCCAACAAGCTCGGTGAGCCCGGCACGTCTACACCGAAGATGGTCTCGTAGCTGTCATTCGGGCCGTAGCCCGTTTCCGGCCAACCGGCAAGAGGCGCCGGCCCATAGCTGGAGTGTGTCTTCCAGAAACCTGGGGTCAGCCCTTCACCTCCGCCTGCACCCTCGTCCACGTACTCACCGCGGACGTATTTCTCGATGTCGATACCGGCCTTCAGTTGCACCAGCCCGGCATCCCAGCTGAGGTCGTTCTCGCCGGAGGTCAGTGTGGTGACGATGGTCATGCCTGTGCCGGGGTTGGCGTCGCTATCGCTGCCGTCGGCGCCCTGGTCCTGCTGGGCAAAGACGTAACCCGCCGGTTTGACGAACTCAACCTTGTAGTCGCCCGGGATCAGGTCGGCAAAGAGGTAGTAGCCAGGCTGACCGGCCTTGTCGGTGGTGACGGTGGTGCTGACGAAAACGCCGGCACCCGTGTACAAATTCACCGTGACACCGTTCAGGCCATTGCTCGCAGCGTCGTCCTGCTGGCCGTTATTGTTGGCGTCGACCCAAACGTAGTCGCCCAGGCTGGCTTTCTCATAGTAACCGGCATCGACGGTGTCGTTGGTCTCGCCCGGGGCCAGGGTGTAGCAGCCGGTCAGGCCGCCCGCGCCAGCGTCGGAGTCGAGAGCGTCGTTACCGACGTTGGCGGTGCTCAGCACCGAGCCGTCGGCGGCGATGAACTTGACGATGTAGTCGCCCGGCAGCAGGCCGGTGAAGTGGTAGTTGCCGGTGCTGTCGGTGAGCTGGGTGCCGACCAGCGTGCCCGGCACATTGTTCAGACAGGTGTAGAGCTCGACGGTGACGCCGGCTTTGCCGACTTCGCCGCCATCCTGCACGCCGTTGGCGTTGTCGTCGATCCACACGCGGTCGCCGAGTGCCGCCAGCTTGACCAGCCCGGCATCCCAGCTGAGGTCGTTCTCGCCGGAGGTCAGCGTGGTGACGATGGTCATGCCTGTGCCGGGGTTGGCGTCGCTATCGCTGCCGTCGGCGCCCTGGTCCTGCTGGGCAAAGACGTAACCCGCCGGTTTGACGAACTCGACCTTGTAGTCACCCGGGATCAGGTCGGCAAACAGGTAGTAGCCAGGCTGGCCGGCCTTGTCGGCGGTGACGGTGCTGCTGACGAAAGCGCCAGCACCGGTGTAGAGATTGACCGTGACACCGTTCAGGCCACTGGCCGGACCATCGTTCTGCTGGCCATCATTGTTGGCGTCGACCCAGACGTAGTCGCCGAGGCTGGCTTTCTGGTAGTAGCCGGCATCGACGGTGTCGTTGGTCTCGCCCGGGGCCAGGGTGTAGCAGCCGGTCAGGCCGCCCGCGCCGGCGTCGGAATCGAGAGCGTCGTTACCGACGTTGGCGGTGCTCAGCACCGAGCCGTCGGCGGCGATGAACTTGACGATGTAGTCGCCCGGCAGCAGGCCGGTGAAGTGGTAGTTGCCGGTGCTGTCGGTGAGCTGGGTGCCGACCAGCATGCCCGGCACATTGTTCAGACAGGTGTAGAGCTCGACGGTGACGCCGGCTTTGCCGACTTCGCCGCCATCCTGCACGCCGTTGGCGTTGTCGTCGATCCACACGCGGTCGCCGAGCGCCGCCAGCTTGACCAGCCCGGCATCCCAGCTGAGGTCGTTCTCGCCGGAGGTCAGTGTGGTGACGATGGTCATGCCTGTGCCGGGGTTGGCGTCGCTATCGCTGCCGTCGGCGCCCTGGTCCTGCTGGGCAAAGACGTAACCCGCCGGTTTGACGAACTCGACCTTGTAGTCACCCGGGATCAGGTCGGCAAACAGGTAGTAGCCAGGCTGGCCGGCCTTGTCGGCGGTGACGGTGCTGCTGACGAAAGCGCCAGCACCGGTGTAGAGATTGACCGTGACACCGTTCAGGCCACTGGCCGGACCATCGTTCTGCTGGCCATCATTGTTGGCGTCGACCCAGACGTAGTCGCCGAGGCTGGCTTTCTGGTAGTAGCCGGCATCGACGGTGTCGTTGGTCTCGCCCGGGGCCAGGGTGTAGCAGCCGGTCAGGCCGCCCGCGCCGGCGTCGGAATCGAGAGCGTCGTTACCGACGTTGGCGGTGCTCAGCACCGAGCCGTCGGCGGCGATGAACTTGACGATGTAGTCGCCCGGCAGCAGGCCGGTGAAGTGGTAGTTGCCGGTGCTGTCGGTGAGCTGGGTGCCGACCAGCGTGCCCGGCACATTGTTCAGACAGGTGTAGAGCTCGACGGTGACGCCGGCTTTGCCGACTTCGCCGCCATCCTGCACGCCGTTGGCGTTGTCGTCGATCCACACGCGGTCGCCGAGCGCCGCCAGCTTGACCAGCCCGGCATCCCAGCTGAGGTCGTTCTCGCCGGAGGTCAGTGTGGTGACGATGGTCATGCCTGTGCCGGGGTTGGCGTCGCTATCGCTGCCGTCGGCGCCCTGGTCCTGCTGGGCAAAGACGTAACCCGCCGGTTTGACGAACTCGACCTTGTAGTCACCCGGGATCAGGTCGGCAAACAGGTAGTAGCCAGGCTGGCCGGCCTTGTCGGCGGTGACGGTGCTGCTGACGAAAGCGCCAGCACCGGTGTAGAGATTGACCGTGACACCGTTCAGGCCACTGGCCGGACCATCGTTCTGCTGGCCATCATTGTTGGCGTCGACCCAGACGTAGTCGCCGAGGCTGGCTTTCTGGTAGTAGCCGGCATCGACGGTGTCGTTGGTCTCGCCCGGGGCCAGGGTGTAGCAGCCGGTCAGGCCGCCCGCGCCGGCGTCGGAATCGAGAGCGTCGTTACCGACGTTGGCGGTGCTCAGCACCGAGCCGTCGGCGGCGATGAACTTGACGATGTAGTCGCCCGGCAGCAGGCCGGTGAAGTGGTAGTTGCCGGTGCTGTCGGTGAGCTGGGTGTCGACCAGCGCGCCCGGCGCATTGTTCAGACAGGTGTAGAGCTCGACGGTGACGCCGGCTTTGCCGACTTCGCCGCTATCCTGCACGCCGTTGGCGTTGTCGTCGATCCACACGCGGTCGCCGAGCGCCGCCAGCTTGACCAGCCCGGCATCCCAGCTGAGGTCGTTCTCGCCGGAGGTCAGTGTGGTGACGATGGTCATGCCTGTGCCGGGGTTGGCGTCGCTATCGCTGCCGTCGGCGCCCTGGTCCTGCTGGGCAAAGACGTAACCCGCCGGTTTGACGAACTCGACCTTGTAGTCACCCGGGATCAGGTCGGCAAACAGGTAGTAGCCAGGCTGGCCGGCCTTGTCGGCGGTGACGGTGCTGCTGACGAAAGCGCCAGCACCGGTGTAGAGATTGACCGTGACACCGTTCAGGCCACTGGTCGGACCATCGTTCTGCTGGCCATCATTGTTGGCGTCGACCCAGACGTAGTCGCCGAGGCTGGCTTTCTGGTAGTAGCCGGCATCGACGGTGTCGTTGGTCTCGCCCGGGGCCAGGGTGTAGCAGCCGGTCAGGCCGCCCGCGCCGGCGTCGGAGTCGAGAGCGTCGTTACCGACGTTGGCGGTGCTCAGCACCGAGCCGTCGGCGGCGATGAACTTGACGATGTAGTCGCCCGGCAGCAGGCCGGTGAAGTGGTAGTTGCCGGTGCTGTCGGTGAGCTGGGTGCCGACCAGCGCGCCCGGCGCATTGTTCAGACAGGTGTAGAGCTCGACGGTGACGCCGGCTTTGCCGACTTCGCCGCCATCCTGCACGCCGTTGGCGTTGTCGTCGATCCACACGCGGTCGCCGAGTGCCGCCAGCTTGACCAGCCCGGCATCCCAGCTGAGGTCGTTCTCGCCGGAGGTCAGCGTGGTGACGATGGTCATGCCTGTGCCGGGGTTGGCGTCGCTATCGCTGCCGTCGGCGCCCTGGTCCTGCTGGGCAAAGACGTAACCCGCCGGTTTGACGAACTCGACCTTGTAGTCACCCGGGATCAGGTCGGCAAACAGGTAGTAGCCCGGCTGGCCGGCCTTGTCGGCGGTGACGGTGGTGCTGACGAAAACGCCAGCACCGGTGTAGAGATTGACCGTGACACCGTTCAGGCCACTGGCCGGACCATCGTTCTGCTGGCCATCATTGTTGGCGTCGACCCAGACGTAGTCGCCCAGGCTGGCCGGTTTGATCAAGCCCGCGTCAATGGTCCGGTTGTATTCACCTGGCGCCAAGATCACGATCGGTGTCACGCCCAGAGCATTGGCGTCGCTATCGGCGGTATCGACGGTGGTGTCGGCCGTGGTGAAGCTGATGTAGGCTACCGGCTTGACAAATTCCACCTGGTAGGACAACCCCGGTGTCAGGCCGATGAATTTGTAGAAGCCCGAAGCATCCGTGGTCGTTGTTGCCAGCTTTTCGTTTGGATCCAGAAAGTCTCCGTCGCCGTTCAAGTCTCGCACAAGGTTGACGGTGACGCCTGCGATGCCAGTTCCTACCTCGTCCTGAATGCCATTGCCATTCAAGTCATCCCAAACGAAGTCGCCCAACGCTGCCGATTGGACCGTGATCACCAGCGGTTGGTGAGATAGCTCACTGTTGTCCCGAACGCCGTTGTTGTTGGAATCAAGGAAGGTATCCAAGACAACGGCAATCTTGTCATTATCCGAGAAGCTGTCGGTCACGTCCGGCACAAAGCCGTTACCGTCCACGGTAGCCCGGCCGACAATGGCGGCAACCCGCTCCGGGTCCCAGCTGCCAATCAACACGCCGGTTGGCGTACCTTGCCCGAGAAGGCTGGAGATAGCCTGCTGGACGTCGCCGTAGGTGAAATCTCCAGAGACGCCGGTAACGTTGTAGTACGGAATCCCGGTGTAAAGCTTCTGGTTAATGGTGTCGCTATAGAGGTTAGCACTCGGCTTGAGGTTGTTCAGCAACCAGTTGACGTTGTCCAGCCCCGCGAAGTTGCCAATGCCTGGAATGGTTACGCTGAGCAATCCCAGTTCATAACTCGAATAGGCGTACGCCCCGTAAGTCCCCGGCACCGAAATGGGCGCATTTCGGTTCACGCACCACGAATCGAAGACCGAGTTAGTCGGATAAACGAATGGCTGCGTGGACGAGATGATCGTCGTATCCAGATAACTCGGCAAACCCAACAGGCCAGGCGCGGTGACTTTGATATTCAATGACGGGGGCGTATAGGCGGGCATGGTCAAACTCCTGTAAAGAGATGCCTAAAAAATGCTGATGCTGGTCGTGCTGTAGAGCGCCAAGGCATTCCAAAGCTTCCGTTCACGAGCTGCCTGGCGACGGGCTTATAACGCGCGTCGGTTAACACCTGACGCGGGCCGGACCACCTATTTTTTGCGCGCTGGTCTGAGACTCGTCGGCAGCAGTTCCCAGAGCCCGACTATCTTGAACAAAGGAAAGCCCCGCCAAGCCACTGCGGAGCCCACCTCATGCCGCTTACCAGAACAAGTCCAACGATGTCATCCGGTACGACGAAGGGGCGCCGATTGCGGCGCCCCGGTTCATCTCAGCGTTTGCGAAACAGAGCAACGGCCATTGCAACCCCGGCCAGGGCGATCAGGGAAAGCGATTCCGGTTCGGAAACAGGGATAGGATCCGCAAGTACGGGCATCGCGGCAGACAGCAGAACGGCAAAAGACAGCAAGGTACGCATGAGGGATTCCTCCACAAGAAGTTGATGATTAACTACTACCGACCGATCCATGAGCGCCAGTCGCGTTCAGGTAAGCAAACTACGTGCCATCCATAAAACGCTACGGATTTAATGGGTATTTGCAATCCAGGCCAAGATCTTATGCCAGTGAGGTGTAAAGTTTTCCGACAGCCTATGCCGTTAGCGTTGATTCGCATCGGCAACGCGGCGCGCACGCCTTCCCTGCCTTCTTGATCACAGCCAAGCTGCTGCGCTGCCCCGACCGAGCGACCTGGCAAGGCCTTTGATGGCGCCGCTCAGGCGTCAGCTGTTCTCGACGGTGATGGCAGTGGGAACATGGCAAAACCGGCAACAGGCCGACCGCCGCACGATTGAACTCGTTCGACTCACCTGGCAGCGTTCAGCGAGTTTTCTGGCCTTGCCGCAAGCTGCCAGGCGGACCCGGCACGGCCCCTTCGCGGCCCATCCCCTTGGCGGCGAGAAGCGCAGGACAACGAGTCTCAAACTGGCTTTCTTGTGCTGCGGACTCGACCAGTGATCAAGGAATGAACGACCACTCGATTTGGTCGCTGCGTTCGACGCCGGCGGTCATCGCGCGGCACAGGCCGATGAATTCGCGCAGGCCGGCGGTCTGGAACTTTCGCCGGTGCCAGAGGAAGTGGAAATGCCGCCGCAAATCGAGTTCCGGCGTTTCGATGGCGACCAGGCTGCCGCGCCGGAACGCCTCGCGCAGTGCCAGCCGCGAAATGCAGCCGATGCCGAGGCCGAATTCAACCGCCCGCTTGATGGCTTCGGTATGTTCCAGTTCCAGCCGGACCTGCAGCGGCGAATGATGATGGCGCAGCGCCTGGTCGAGCGTCTCGCGCGTCCCCGAACCCGGTTCGCGAACGATCCAAGATTCATCGGCGAGTTCGCTCAAGGTCGCCGTGCCCCGGGTCGCCAGCGCGTGTCCCGGCGCACAGAAGACCACCAGCTCGTCGGCGACCCACGGTTCGACGACCAGCTCGGGGTGCCGGCAACTGCCTTCGATCAGCCCCAGATCGAGCTCGTGGCGCGCCAGCTTGTCGACAATGGTCGCGGTGTTATGAACCTTAAGCTGCAAAGTGCTCTCGGGGTGACGCTTCAGGAAAGCGGCGACAATCAGCGTCGCCAGGTAGTTGCCAATAGTCAGCGTCGCGCCGATCTGCAGCTTGCCGTAACCGGCGTGCCCCTCGAGTGCGCTTTCGATCGCTGCCGCGCGCTCGATCAGTTCGACGGCCTGCGGCAACAACGCCTGGCCAAGCTCGTTCAGGCGCAGGGTCTTGCCGAAGCGGTCAAAAAGCTGTGTGTCGTACTGCCGTTCGAGTTCGCCGAGCGCCGTACTGGTCGCCGACTGCGACAGGGAAAGCTCTTCGGCGGCGCGCGAAACGCTCTCGTGCCGGGCGACGGCAACAAAGACCCCGACCTGTCGCAAGGTAAATCGCATATCTAGTATCCAGATATGGTTTATTGAAAAAATCCGTTTTACAAATATAGCACGCCGAAATACGATGTCCTGCATCAACCGCACAACAGGATTTTGACAATGAGCACTTTCTCTGCCCAGCAGGTTCTTTCCGTTCATCACTGGAACGAGACACTGTTCAGCTTCCGTACCACTCGCGACCCTGCCCTGCGCTTCATCAACGGTCAGTTCGTGATGATCGGCCTGGCACAGGAAGGACGCCCGCTGACGCGCGCCTACAGCATCGCCAGCGCCAACCACGACGACTACCTCGAGTTTCTCAGCATCAAGGTGCCGAATGGCCCGCTGACCTCGAAGCTGCAGCACCTGGCGGTCGGCGACGAAATCGTCGTCAGCCGCAAACCGACCGGGACGCTGGTGCTGCGCGACCTGCGCCCGGGTCAAAACCTGTACCTGCTATCGACGGGCACCGGCTTGGCGCCGTTCATCAGTCTGATCCAGGACCCCGAGACCTACGAACGTTTCGAAAAAGTGGTGCTGATCCACGGCGTTCGCTGGGCCAAGGATCTGGCCTACAGCGATTTCATAGAACGTCAGTTGCCGGAGCACGAGTTTTTCGCCGACCTGCTGCGCGACAAGCTGATCTACTATCCGACGGTGACCCGCGAGCCCTTCCGTAATCAGGGCAGGATCACCCAACTGGTCGACAGCGGCCGCCTGTTTTCGGACATTGACCTGCCGCAGTTCGACGCCGCTCGCGACCGCGCGATGCTCTGCGGCAGCCCGGCGATGCTCAAGGACTGCTGTGCCCTGCTTGACAGTCGCGGCTTCGAAGTTTCGCCGCACATCGGCGCTCAGGGTGACTACGTGATTGAGCGGGCTTTCGTCGAAAAGTAAGCGTCGTAGCGATCGCCACCGACACCGCGCCAGGCTTGCCGGCGGCGCCGGCCGGGAGCGCCAGACCAGCTTCGCCGCCTGGCCGCCGTACGAAGCTGTAAGGTCTTGCCCGCCACGAGCGGCCGGTCTCGGGTAGACTGGCGCTTTCCGGCGCCGCGCAGCGCGCGTCCGCCGACCGCATTCATACCTGTTACCTCTTCTGATCGATAAGCAAGGCCATGGCTCAATACGTATTCACGATGAACCGCGTTGGCAAGATCGTCCCGCCCAAGCGGCAGATCATCAAGGACATCTCGCTCTCTTTCTTCCCCGGCGCCAAGATCGGTCTGTTGGGCCTCAACGGCTCGGGCAAGTCGACGGTGCTGCGCATCATGGCCGGCCTCGACCATGACATCATCGGCGAAGCAACGCCGATGCCCAACCTCAAGATCGGTTATCTGGCGCAGGAGCCCGAGCTCGACCCGGCGGCGACGGTCCGCCAGGAAGTCGAATCGGGCCTCGGCGAGGTCTTCCAGGCGCAAGCCAAGCTGGAAGCGGTATACGCCGCCTACGGCGAAGCCGACGCCGATTTCGACCAGCTCGCCGAAGAGCAGGCTCGCCTCGAGGCGATCATCGCCACCGCTGGTTCCGACCTCGGCAGCCAGCTCGAACTCGCCGCCGACGCGCTGCGCCTGCCGCCCTGGGAGGCCTTGATCCGGACCCTCTCGGGTGGTGAAAAACGTCGCGTTGCGCTGTGCAAACTGCTGCTCTCGCAACCGGACATGCTGTTGCTCGACGAGCCGACCAACCACCTCGACGCGGAATCGGTCGAGTGGCTGGAACAGTTTCTGGTGCGCTTCCCCGGGACGGTGGTCGCCGTCACGCACGACCGCTACTTCCTGGACAACGCCGCCGAGTGGATTCTCGAACTCGACCGTGGGCAGGGAATTCCCTGGAAGGGCAACTACTCGAGCTGGCTGGAGCAGAAGGAAGCGCGCCTGGAAACCGAATCGCGGCAGGAGGCCGGCCGCCTCAAGACGATGAAGCAGGAGCTGGAATGGGTACGCCAGAGTCCAAAGGCGCGGCAAGCCAAGAGCAAGGCGCGGCTGTCGCGTTTTGACGAACTGAGCAGCGTTGAGTACCAGAAGCGCAACGAGACGCAGGAAATCTTCATCCCGGTCGGCGACCGCCTGGGCGGCAAGGTCATCGATTTCAGCGACGTCAGCAAGTCCTACGGCGACCGCCTGCTGATCGACAAGCTCAGTTTCAGCGTGCCGCCTGGCGCCATCGTCGGCGTCATCGGGCCGAACGGCGCCGGCAAGTCGACGCTCTTCCGGATGCTGATCGGTAGCGAAAAGCCCGATTCGGGCGTGCTCGAGATTGGCAGCACGGTCAAGCTCGCCTACGTCGACCAGAGCCGCGATTGCCTTGACGGCGAGAAGACCGTCTTCGAGGAGATCTCCGGCGGCGCCGACATCCTCACCGTCGGCAAGTACGAAACACCGGCGCGCGCCTACATCGGCCGTTTCAACTTCAAGGGTTCCGACCAGCAAAAACGCGTTGGCCAGCTTTCGGGCGGCGAGCGCGGGCGCCTGCACATGGCCAAGACGCTGATCGCCGGTGGCAACGTCCTGCTGCTCGACGAGCCGTCAAACGACCTCGACGTCGAAACGCTGCGCGCACTGGAAGACGCACTGCTCGAATTCGCCGGCAGTGTGCTGGTCATTTCGCACGACCGCTGGTTCCTCGACCGGATCTGCACGCACATTCTGGCTTGCGAAGGCGACTCGCAATGGACCTTCTTCAGCGGCAACTACCACGAGTACGAGGAAGACAAGAGGCGCCGGCTCGGCGACGAGGGAGCGAAGCCGAAACGCATTCGCTACAAGCCGATTACGCGCTAAGGGCCGTGCGAGTCGTGACCGCTGCCGGCATTTGAGGTCGGCATGCCGGCTTGCACGCCGGCATCGTTCGACCGGCAGCGAGCATCCTGCCTGCATTTGCCCCTCTCCCTCCCCGGGCCTACTGCAAACTCTTTAGAAAGGCCGCACGTTCCGGCTCCGAGTCGATTTGTTCGGCGAGCTTCCGATGCAGCTCGGGAACGTCAGCGGCGGCGCTGGCGGCGCGCTTGACGAGCACCCGGGCCAGCGGGCCAACGTAGTACGCCAGGCGCTTCTCGGCGGCGGCGAGTGTTTCTGGCGCAAACGCCGCCGCCGGTGTCGAGCGCGTGCTCGCCGCCGGAGCGGGCGTCGCTGGCGGCGGTAGCGATGTCGATGGCGACGATTTCTCCAGCCGCTCAATGCGTTTCAGGAAGTCCGAACGCTCGATCCCCAGCGGAACGTTCTCGGCGAGTTCCGAGTTGAATTCCTCGACGCTTCTGGCGTGTAGCACGCTCTTGCGCACCAGGACCTTGGCCAGCGGACCGATCGAACGGACCAGAGACGACTCGATCTCGGCGAGAATTTCCGGCGCCAGAGTCAGCTGCGGCGACCCCGGCATGGTCTTGCCGACGACGGCTCCGGCGCTCTCATCGCGGAAGCTTGCGGCGACCGTGTTGCCCGCCGGCTGAGGGCCGCCGGGCGCCACCGGTTTGCTTTTTACAAACGCCGTCACCAGCGCGCTGGCGAATTCACCGGCCGTCTGAAAGCGCTCGTCCGGCTTTTTCGCCAGCGCCCGCGCAATCACCGCATCAAAGACCGTCGGCAGGCCCGCCACGATCGATGAGGGTGGAGCCGGTTCGGCGTGCAAAACCTTGTGCATCACCACGACCGGCGTCTCGGCGACAAACGGCGCAAGGCCGGTCAACAGCTGGTAGAGGATCACCCCGGCTGCCCAGAGGTCGCAACGGCGATCGGCCGGCAGGCCGAGCAGTTGCTCGGGGGAAATGTGCGTCGGCGTCCCGACCACCGTCCCCACCTGCGTCAGCGACGAGCTTTGGATCCTGGCGACGCCGAAGTCCATGACCTTGATCCGCATGCCGCTGAGGACCATCAGGTTGGCCGGTTTGATATCGCGATGGACGACGCCGTGTTTGTGCGAATAGTCCAGCGCCGAGAGCAGTTGCTTCATGACCTCGAAGACGTCGATCATCGCGAAGCGCCCGCGCTGGCGCATCAGCGTGCGCAACTCCTGCCCCAGCACGTACTCCATGACGATGTAAGCCATCGCCTGGTCCTCGCCAAACTCGTACACGCCGACGATACCCGGATGCTGCAGCTTGCCGCCGGCCTGCGCCTCGTGCTTGAAGCGCGCCACAGCTGCCGCCGACTCGACGTTCGCCAGGTACTCCGCGAGAATCGTCTTGATCGCCACCGGGCGCTCGATGATCGGGTCGAAACCCTCGTAGACGGTGCCCATCGCGCCCTTGCCGAGCTCGCGACGGATTTCGTACTTGCCGATACGTTCCGGGATGGTCATCCGCGCGACTCTCGGCGCTCAGACGCCATCGACGAAACTGCTGCGCGACCGATCGACCTGCTTGCTCATCCGCTCGTTCCTCCTCTAGTCATTGGCTATCTCGCGTCGTTCGCCGCCGGAGCGAGGAGACCCGAAGCTCGCCGTCGCGGGCGTCAGTCGCCGGCGACGAATATCGCACACTCAGGATTCAATCAGCTTGATCGCCTTTTGCAGACTGCGGCGCATGCGGTTGAACGAGTTGCCGAGCACGCCGATCTCGTCGCCGCCACTGGACGAAAACTCGGGCACCTCGAAGTCGCCCGTTGATACCCGGTTGGCCGCGTCCGACATCCGCGCGATCGGCTGGATGATCAGCAGCGACAGCATGACGTTGAGGACGACGAAGGTGGCCAGGAAGATACCACCGAGCGACAACATGAAGGTCTTGAAAGTGTTTTCGGCGTTGGCAAGGGGCACCGACATCGGCACCGACACCACCTGCGCGCCGATGGTTTCCAGGTGCTTCCAGCCGAAACCGTTGTTGCCGCCATAGATCTTGATCATCGACTCTGGCGCTGCCGAGGGAGTGCTGTGGCACGCCAGGCACGCCGGATCCTTGATGGTGATCGGCCGGGCGATATAGAGCATGCGACCCGTTGGCGTCTCGCGCTCGCCGATCAGCTCGCTGACGCTCTCGTCACTGCGAAATTTCTGCACGATGTCGCTCTCCCAGTCGACTGCCCGGTCGCGCGGGTTGGTCGGGTTGAGCGTGGCCTCCTTGTAGGAGAAGTCGGGGTACTTGCTGTGCAGTTTGCTGAACACTTCGGTGGCGGCATACGCCGGTACCGTCTGCGGCAGGAAAGTCGTTGCCAGCTGCGATTCGAGGAGTGGTTTCACTTGCTTGACGGTATAGCCACGCACCGACAGTGCCGACTCCATCATCAGGCCGGCGCTACGCAGCGTCTCCTGCTTGGCATTTTCTTCGAGCAAGCGGTGCGATACGTACGCCGACACGCCCATGCCGGCGCCAAAGACCAGCAGCAGCACCAAGTTGAATTTCAGTCGTAGACCCATGATCGCTTCCCCTTGCAAGAATGAGGATCGGAAATTCGACGGCACCGCCGGGAGTATAGGAGTGTCGGTGAACCGCGGTCAATCGGCAATCGGCCGGAATCACGGTAAATTTGTTCTCGTGCCGGGATCAAGGTGATACGTGGCCTGTAGAATTTTTGGTCATGCGCAGGTAGTCGAAGACCAATCGGATGTTGCGGTTGAGGTGGCGCATTTTTTCGGAAATGCTGGTTTTGCCGTCGGAGAAGTGGTGCAGGATTCCGACGGCAAAGCGGCGCAGGCGTGACATGTTCTCGGGTCCGTAACCAGTCCGAATACGGCTACGGTCCTCGTCGTAGTTCCAGTCGATGACGTAGTGACAGCGGTTCTCTATCGACCAATGGCCGCGATTGATGGCGAGGATTTGCTGTGGGCTGGCCTGTTCTGGAGGGCGACTGGTGATCCCGAGAGCGATTTCGTGCGTCCGCTTGCCGCTCTTCTTGTGCAGCACTTCGCGCTCGATCAAGAACACCTGGCCGACATACGGGAAGTCGAGATAGGCGTTGAGGGCATTGCTGCACCAAATACGCCGAGTCTCGATCCGACCATGGTCAGGTGGCGAAACCGCCACGAAGTCTGCCCCCTTCCGATCCTGGAAGAGGAGCGCGATATCGGCTTGCAGTGTTGGCTGATTGCCTTTGACCGTGAAGTGATAGTGCGCCTTGCGCTCCACCAGGTAGGTCGCCAGCTTGCGCTGTGTCAGTAGCGCGTCGGCGGTGATGTCCTTGCCCTGAATATCGATCGCATCGAGCAGGGGTATGAACATCCCGATTTCATTGGTCTGCTTGAGCTCGTCCCCGCCATTTACGGGCAAGGTGCCGACTTTTTTTGGGTGTGACACACGCCGGTCTGATGCCCGACCACGCTCATGATGTGTGCTTGCTGACCGTGCTCGTCATGGGCATTGCGCATGGTCTTGCCGTCGACCGCCAGACTGGGGTCGTCTTGAGCATAGGCCTTGTTCCACTGCTGACACGCTTGATCGAGCGCCATGGGATCGACACGGATCAGGACGTCACGAATGATGAACTCGCTGGGTACGCGGTAAACGCCCTTCTCGCGACGACAGCGGAAACGCTCGCGTGCTTTCGGTGTGAGGTCTTTGGCCCACCCGGCGATGGCTTTGTAGCCCCGCATTCCGCACAAGACCGCCGCCGTGGCGATGGCCAGAACGGCAGGAAGGGGGTGACGCCTTCCTTGCGCGCGCCGCGGGTCGGCGATGCCGGCAAAGAAATCGGGAAGCGTGCGCATCTGTTCGGCGGTGAGCATCATCCTGGGCGCTCCTGTGCGATAGCGGGGGTTGAGTATCGAGCGGGAAAGTTGGCCGCGAGCGTCCGCCTGCAAGGGGCGAACAAAGACAACTTTGGGCGACGTCGGGTGGGCGCTGTAGCCTTCTCGGGTGCGGCGAAAGCCTTGCGTCAGCCCCAGAGGCGTCCAGTTCGCGGCGCGATAGACGGTCCCCTGGAAGCGCGAGGGGTCCACAAAGGTCTCCAGCAGTAACAGCGGCTTCCCGAAATGCGCCTGCCAATCCTCGGCGACCCGTCGCTCGCACAGCGAGAGCACCTTGGAGCCGAGATTGGGGTAATGCCAATCGGGAAGGATCAGAAAGCGACTGTTGTTGGCGACCAGGCCCAAGCGATCGTACTGATGCCGATAGTCCCAGCCGATCCAGCGGTCACGAACGCCGCATTTCCAGGCCGCCGCAGAGAAACTCAGCAGGGCCGTCCACTTTTCGCCGTAGGTGGCCACGTACCAAAGCGTGTGCCCGATCTTCGCCAGGTCGCCCAAGTAGTGATGCTCTGCCATCAACTCCCGATAGCGAGCCTCTTCGCTCTTGCCCACCAAGCGAACACGCAATGCACCAAGAACGCTTTCCATGCGCCATTTATACGGACTTCCGGCGCAGATGTCCAGGGGGAAGAACTAACTGCTTGATTGCCCGTGCGTTGCCTGAGAGGACAAATCCACCCTGCGGCCGGAATCGACCAAGCGCTCGTCGGCGCTGGATTTCTTTTCGACCGTTTTCGGCACGGCCAGTGCGTACGGCCTGCGCTCACCTGCACCGAGCAAGGATCGCCAGCGCGGCCGGCATTATGGCGACGATCGTTCGCTCTTGTCAGGTGCAGATCTCGCTTTGGCGCGCGAGGTCGGCAGCAAGCGACGCTTGTGCCATCGCCGGTGAGGCGTTCGCCAAGGCAAAAAAAGCGCGGGCGCCGCCATGCGGCGCCCGCGCTTGATGACGCTGAGCGATCTACTTGCTGATCGACTCGCCGGGGGTAATGATTCCCAGGAAGCTGTCGGCCTTGAGCGCCGCGCCGCCGATCAGGCCGCCGTCGATGTCGGGCTGAGCCAGCAGGCCAGCCGCGTTGTCGGGCTTCATCGAGCCGCCGTACTGGATGCTGATCGACTGCGCGACGTCGTTGCCGAAGAGCTTGCCGAGCAGGCCACGGACCAAGGCATGCGCTTCCTGCGCTTCGGCGTCGCTGGCGGTGACGCCGGTACCGATCGCCCAGACGGGTTCGTAGGCGACGACGGTGCGCAAGGCATCATCGGCGGAAAGACCGGCGTAGGCGCCATTGACCTGCGTCGTCAGAACGCTTTCCAGCTTGCCGCCCTTGCGCTCGTCAAGCGTTTCGCCGATACAGACGATCGGCCCCATGTCCAGCGAAAGAACTTTCTTGATCTTCTTGTTGACCGTCTCGTCGGTCTCGCCGAAGTAGCTGCGTTGCTCGGAGTGGCCGATGATGACCATATCGACACCGATTTCCTTGAGCATGTCGGCACTGACCTTGCCGGTGAAGGCGCCCTGGTTTTCCCAGTGCACGTCCTGCGCGGCGAGCTTGACGTTGCTGCCCTTGACGACGTCGGCAACCTTGGCCAGAGCGAGGTAGGTCGGCGCGATGACCACAACGACGTTCTTGATGTCTTTGGCGGCGGCAACGACTTCGGTGGCCAGCTTGACTGATTCGGCAACAGACTTGTTCATCTTCCAGTTGCCGGCGATAACGATTTTGCGCATGCTATTCCTCTTGTGTACTTTGGTTTATTGGACGAACGGCCCCGGCAGCGGGGCCGTTGCGCTTACTTCTCGGTGAGTGCGGCGACGCCGGGCAAGACCTTGCCTTCCAGATACTCGAGCGATGCTCCGCCGCCGGTCGAGGTATGCGTCACCTTCTTCTCGGCGCCGTATTTCTTGGCGGCCGTCGCGGTGTCACCGCCACCGATCACCGTCGTTGCGCCTTTGGCGGTCGCCTCGATGATGGCATCGGCCATCGCCTTGGTGCCGGCCTCGAACTTGGCGAACTCGAAAACTCCCGCCGGGCCATTCCAGATCACCGTTTTGGCATTGACGATGGCGTCGGTAAACAGCTTGGTCGATTCGGGACCACAGTCGAGTCCCAGCCAACCGTCCGGGATGCCGTCGACGTCGTTGGCGGTGCCGGTGTTGGCGTCGGCGTCAAACTTGTCGGCGATGATGAAATCACTTGGCAGGAGGATTTGCTTGCCGTTCGCCTTGGCCTTGGCCATCAGATCGGGAACCAGCTTGGCGCCCTCTTCGTCGTACAGCGAGTTGCCGATCGGCATCCCGGAGATGACTTTCTTGAAAGTAAAGGCCATGCCACCACCGATAATGATCTGGTCAGCCTTGTCGAGCAGGTTGTTGATCAACTGAATCTTGTCGGCGACCTTGGCGCCACCGAGGATCGCCAGCAAGGGCCTTTGCGGCGATTCGAGCACCGCCGAGAAAGCTTCCAGCTCCTTGTTCATCAGGTAGCCGGCTGCACGTTCGGGCAATTGCACGCCGGTCATCGACGAGTGGTCACGGTGCGCAGTGCCGAATGCGTCGTTGACGTAGACGTCGGCCAATCGCGTAAGCGAGGCGCGGAAGGCCTTGACGGCCTCTGGGTCGGCCTTGACCTTGCTGACGCTGCCATCGGCAGCCTTGACGGTGCCCTTGCCTTCTTCTTCGATGTGAAAACGCAGGTTCTCGAGCAGGACGACTTCGCCGGGCTTGACCTTGGCGCAGGCCGCTTCGACTTCCGGACCAACGCAGTCAGCCAGGAAACTGACCGGGCGCCCGAGCAGGCCGGCAAGCGCCGTGGCCACCGGCTGCAGGCTGTACTGCGGCATCACCTTGCCGTCAGGACGGCCAAGATGCGACATCAGAATGACTGCGGCACCCTTGTCCAGGGCGTATTTGATCGTCGGTAGCGCCGCTTCGATGCGCTTGGTGTTGGTAATCGCTCCGCTGACCTTGTCCTGAGGGACGTTGAAATCAACGCGAATCAGGACGCGTTTGCCGGCCAGGGCGAGATCTTCGATGAACAGTTTGGACATGACTTCCTCGTAAGTGAGTTGCAGTTAAGAAATGGGCGGACCAAGGATTGAAAATGGCATGGAGTCTCCGTTTCGGCTTCAAAACGACCCCTCGACAGAGCACTTTCAACCACGATGTTGAGAAAACAAAACTTGGGGAAGGCGTTTCAAGGACGCAGACGAAGTATCCGTGGCGCCGCTGCCGGAGTCAAATCCGAGTCGATCGAAGGGCCGCCGAGCGGCCTTGTCGATCGTCACGAAGCGCGCGGCTATATACCCGAAAACAGTCGTGTCGGAAGGTCGCCAGTGAGACGCTGGTCGGCGCACGACGGCCACTAAGGACAGCCGCGGCCGACCGCTTATCGCCTACGCCGCGGCCGGCGCCACTTTGCCATCGAACTCTGCGGGCAGCGCAGCCTTGACGACCAATACGTCTTCCATCACCAGGTACTCGAGGTCCGAAGCGAAGAACATGTTCAACGCATCGGTCGGCGAACAGATCATCGGCTCGCCACGGCGGTTGAGCGAGGTGTTGAGGACGACGCCGTTGCCGGTGAGTTGCTCGAGTTCGACCATCAGGTCGTAGTAGCGCGGGTTGAATTGCCGTTGTAGCACCTGCGCGCGCGAACTACCGTCTTCGTGCACGACTTCCGGAACACGCTCCTTCCAGCCGTCGGCGACAGCGAAGGTGAAGGTCATGAACGGCGCCGGGTGGTCGCTGCCGAGCATTTGCCGGCCGACGGTATCGAGCATGCTTGGACAAAATGGCCGCCAGCGCTCGCGGAACTTGATCTGTGCGTTGATGCGGTCGGCCACCCCGGCAACGCTCGGGCAACCGAGGATCGAGCGGCCGCCGAGTGCCCGCGGACCAAACTCCATCCGCCCCTGGAACCAGGCGACCGGGTTGCCGGCGACCAGGATCGCGGCGACTTCCTTGTCCACCTGGCGCAGGCGTCGCCATTGCGGCTGCGCGGGATGACGGGCGCAGGCGGCGATGACGTCTTCATTGCTGTAGGCCGGCCCGAGGAAGACATGTTCCATCTTCTCGACCGGCACGCCGCGTTGCACCGATACCCACGCCGCCGCACCAACTGCCGTGCCAGCGTCACCCGACGCCGGCTGGACGTAGAGCTCCCTGACATCCGGACGGGCGATGATCTTCTGGTTGAGCTTGACGTTGAGCGCACCACCACCCGAAAAAGCGAGCCGGCCGGTTTCGCGCAGGATATCGCCGAGATAATGCTCGAGCATCTGCAAAGCGAGGTCCTCGAACAGCTTCTGCATGCTTGCTGCGTAATGGATGTAGGGGTCATCGGCGACGTCGCCGGTGCGCTTTGGACCGAGCCACTCGACCAATTTCGGCGAGAAGTAGTAACCCTTCCCTTTTTCCTTGTAACGGCGAAAGCCGATCACGTTGGCGTAATCGGTGTTGACGCGCAGTTCGCCATTCTCGAATTTCGCCAGGCGCGAGAAATCGTAGCGCAGCGGGTCACCGTAAGGTGCCATGCCCATCACCTTGTACTCGCCGTCGAGCATCTCGAAACCGAGGTACTCGGTCAATGCGCCATACAGGCCGCCGAGCGAATCGGGGTCGTAGAACTCCTTGATCTTGTGAATTCGCCCGTGCTCGCCGTAACCGAAGAAGGTGGTTGCGTACTCACCCTTACCGTCGATGCCGAGAATCGCCGTCTTCTCCGTAAAGCCGGCGCAGAAATAGGCGCTGGCGGCGTGCGCCAGATGGTGCTCCACCGGCACGATGTCGGTCTTCTTGAGATCAAAACCGAGCTGTAGCAGACACCACTCGATGCGCTTGCGGTAGCGGTAAAAACGCCGGTTGCCGGTCAGGATGGCGTCGAGCGCCCGCTCCGGCGCGTACCAGTAGCGCTTGGCGTAATGCCAGCGCGCCGGCTCGAAAATGCTGATCGGCGCAAAGGGAATAGCCACCGCATCGACGTCGGCCGGCTTGATGCCGGCGAACTCCAGGCAGAATTTCGCCGCTTCGTAGGGCATGCGGTTCTTGGCGTGCTTGTCGCGAACGAAGCGTTCTTCTTCCGCTGCGGCAACGAGTTTGCCATTGATGTACAGCGCTGCCGAGGGGTCGTGGGTCAGCGCGCCGGATAGTCCGAGTAGGATCAGGGCCAAGGTGGGGTCTCACAGGGTCACTCTTGCGGCCCGGGAAGCCGCTAGGCGGCGGACCGAAGAAAGCTGGAGTATACCTGCAGCAGCGTCGCTTCGCGCTGCACGATCGGCGGCGAGCGCCAGCCAGGCCGCCGCGCGCTGGCGCGCACGCTGCGACAAAACGCGCTTACCCAGCGAGCGGCAATCGCGCCAGATAATCCTGATGAACCGCCAGGCTCAGCGCCTTCGGTCGCAGCTCCTTGACCGCCACGATGGCATCGTCTTTCGAGCAGCCTCGCTCGACGAGGATTTGCGCCGCCAGCAAACCCGTGCGGCCCGAACCGCCTTTGCAGTGGACGGCAATCTTCTTGCCGGCGTCGAGAAGCTCTTGCACAGCCGCCCGCTGCGCTTGCCAGGCAAGGGCAAACTCTGCAGCCGGTGCCTGGTCGTCGTCAATCGGCAGATGAAACCATTGCAGCCCGTGTCCGGCGCAAAGCGTCGGCAGGTCGGTCACAGAATTCCTCGCCATTTCAGCTTCCGGCATCAGCGTAATCAGCGCCTCGGCACCGGCGGCCTTGAGCTCGAGAAGCGCCGTCTCGGTGGCGACGCTGGTCGTTCCCGGGCAAGGAGTGAGGAGCAAACCGCCGCGGCATCCAGGCAGCGGCAGCAAATCGTAGGGATGGACACTCATGTCGTAACCTGTCATCAATGGATTGTTTTGCCGGCTGAGCGCGTCAGCGACGAATGGCGCAGCGAGCGACTTCCACTGCCGCGCCAACAGCCAGGATCGCCGCCGATTCTACCTGAGTTGACTGTTCCCGTTGAGCCCCTGTCGTCTTGCCCAAGCGCTCGCGGCTTGCCCCTCGACCGACCCGGCGTGCACGTTTCCGTGCCCGCCGTCGCTTGGCCGACGATCAAGGCAGGCGGCCTATTTCCGGGCAAACGGTTTCTTGTCGGCGATCGGCCTATACTGAAATCGCACCTGCGGCCGCCGGTGCTCACCAGGAGAACGATCATGGGCAAGATAAGGCAAGGCAACAAGGAAACGAAGAAGCAAGCGCTGCTGACGCCAAAAGAAAAAAAGACCGCCAAACAGGCCGAAAAGCACGCCTCTGGTGCGGCGCCATTGATCCACAAATAGAAGCGTTGATCGCACGCCTGCGTGCGATGTGGCTGTCGGGATGTTCTGGAGTGCTGGCGAAGCAATCAGCGACGAGAACTCCGACAGCCTCTTTTTTGCCTGTCGGAAATAGCCAGCTCGCGGCCGAATCGGCGCCCGGCCGTTCGCGCTGGCCGGGCGTTTGCCGCCATGCCACTGACCGCGACGCGCCCGTTCGGGATCACGTCTTCGGCGAACTCAAGCGGTCGAGTCGTAAACGCTGGCGTTCGTCGAACAGGCGGCGGGCGGCAAAACTGACCGCCACCACGGTCCCGAAGCCGGTGCCGCCGGCGATCAGGAACATCACCAGGATCTGGTACTTGACGGCCTCGACCGGCGGTATTCCGGCGAGGATCTGACCGGTCATCATCCCCGGCAGGCTGACGATCCCGGCCGCCGACATGGCGTTGATGATCGGGATCAGGCCGACGCGGATGGCCTCGTGGCGACTATCGGAAATCGCCTGCTGCCAGCTCTGGCCGAGTGCCAGACGCGACTCTATGATCGAGCGCTTCTGGGCGGCATCCTGGGTCAGCCGGTCGAGGCCCAGCGAGATGCCGTTCATGGTATTGCCGAGGATCATTCCCAGCAGCGGAATCGCGTATTGCGGCGCGTACCATGGGCTGGTGCCAATCACCACGAGCAAGGCCATGACGGTGACCGTGAACGACGAGACGAACATTGACACGGTGCCGACGCCGAATCCCCACCAGCCGACGAAGCGGCGCTTCTGCCTGACCATCACCTCGCGCCCGGCGACGACGATCATCACCGTCGCCATCAGCGCCACCCAGACCAGATGGACGTTGTCGAACAGGACCTTGAGGACCAGACCAATCAGGAACAGTTGAATGGTGCTGCGCGCCGCCGACGCCAGTAGTTGCCGCTCGACGCCGAGCTGCAGTCGCCGCGACAGGCCAGCCAGAGCCAGGATCAGGAGCGCGGCGACTGCCAGATCGAACGGGGAAAGGGCGATCACGTTCATGGCCTTGCTTCTTCTGCCAGTTGGCCGTCGCGCAGAATGAAGCGGCGAGCCGCGACGCGATCGATCTGGCCGGTGTCGTGGCTGACCCACAGCAGGGCCGCCTGCCTCTGCCGTCGATAGTCGTCGAGCAAAGCCTCGACGCGCTGCGTACTTTCCTGGTCGAGATTGCCGGTCGGCTCGTCAAGCAGGAGCACTGCCGGCGCCTGCATCAAGGTCCGCAACAAGGCCAGTCGCTGTCTCTCGCCGGTTGAGCAGCGGCCAAGCTGCCAATCGAGGGCGTCAGTGGGCAAGCCGAGACCTTCCATCCAGGCGGCATCGACGCCCATCGCGAAGTGATCGCCGACGCGTTCGGACCACCACTGGCTTTCGGCGATGACCAGGGCCACCGAACGGCGCCAGTCCGGGGCGGGCAGACTCGAACAACTTTCCGCATCGAGCCAGGCCTCGCCGTCGTGGGGGTCGAGATCGGCGATGGCGCGCAGCAACAGCGTCTTGCCGCTGCCCGAGGCGCCGTGAATGCAAACGCACTCGCCGGCCGCGACGCTGAGCTCGATCGGACCGACGTGGCGAGTGATCAATTGCTGGAGACGAAGGATGGCCAAGGTTCAGATCAGTGGGATGAAGAGCGTCGGTACAGCGGCGGCGCGCGATGAAGGGAAAAAAGGGGCGCCGGCGGCGCCCCCTTTGCTGTGCGGTCAACGCCGGCGGCGCTGCAATCTACAGGATCGGCGTGTGTTCGCCTGCCGGGTGAACCGAACCGCTGGGTTCGTAGACGACGTGCGGGCGGCCAACGAGCAGCGGGTCGATCGGGCCAATGGCATTGATATCCTTGCCGGTGTAGTTCAGCTTGTGCAGGACGTAGCGCATGGCATTCAGACGCGCACGCTTCTTGCAGTCGGACTTGATCACCGTCCACGGTGTCTCGGCGGTGTCGGTATGAAAGAACATCGCCTCCTTGGCCTTGGTATAGTCGTCCCATTTGTCGAGCGAGGCCAGGTCGATCGGCGACAGCTTCCACTGCTTGAGCGGATGCACCTGCCGCTCTTTGAAGCGGCGGCGCTGTTCCTTGCGGCTCACCGAAAACCAGAACTTGATCAGGTGGATGCCGCTGCGAACCAGCGTACGTTCGACTTCCGGGGTCTGGCGCATGAACTCGGTGTATTCGTCTTCGCTGCAGAAACCCATCACCCGCTCGACGCCGCCGCGGTTGTACCACGAGCGGTCGCAGAAGACGATTTCGCCGGCGGTCGGCAGGTGCCGCACGTAGCGCTGGAAGTACCACTGGCCGCGTTCCTGTTCATTCGGTTTCTCGAGCGCGATGACCCGCCCACCGCGTGGATTGAGGTGCTCGGTAAACCGCTTGATCGCCCCACCCTTGCCCGCCGCGTCGCGGCCTTCGAAAATGACCACCACGCGCTGACCGGTTTCCTTGATCCAGTTCTGCAGCTTGAGCAACTCGACCTGCAAGCGGTATTTCTGCTTCTCGTACGCTTTGCGCGACATCAGGTTGCGGTAGGGGTAAGAACTCGTTTCGCGCCAACTGGATGCCAGTTCGTCGTCCGGGCTGCTTGCTTGCCTTGCTTGCGGCCCTTTCTCTTGTTCCATCAGCGCCTTGCGCAGTGCCGCAGCGTCATCGGGCGAAGCGCCGGTCATGATCGCTTCGAGCGTTTTGGCCAGTGAAGCCGTGTCGCCAACGGTGGCCTGCGCGATGATGTCGCGCAGCGCGACCTTTTTGTGCTCGATCGCCGAACTCGTTGCTTCGGCGACATCGTAAGCTTCCATTCCCTCGGGAGTGCGGGCGGGCGCCACGTCACCAGCCGACGCCTTGCGCGGTTGCGCCGCGCGGGCAGATCCCGAAACCGCGCGGGCCCGCGGCGTCGGTTTGGCCGCTGCGGCTGCCGCTTTCTCGCTTGCTGCTTCTCCTGCCGTGCTGCTGTCGCTGGTCGGGCTGGGTGGCGGAGTCCTTTTGTCCATCTATCTCTCTCCCTGTGGGTACGTTCTGGTGCAAAAGTGGCGTCAGATCGAAGATCGACGACGGCTGCCATGATAGTCCAAATATGTCATGACTTTCAATCGCTTGAGTGCATTTCGTAGGCGAATTTGTGATGTTTCCGGGAATCTGCCGCCGATCTCCCACGCAAAAGGCAAGGGCTGTTGGCCGAGAAGAGGCGAACGAGTGCCGCCGGTCGGCGGCTTCGCTGACTGCGTACCACCGACGATTCAGATCGGCGAGGCGCTTTCTCAAGGCCGACAGCGACGGCCTCGGTGTGGTGGCCTGGAACTTTCTTGCCGACGTCACCTCGACAGCGCTGCAGCGTATCGACTCCCGTACAATGACAGCTCAATCGCGTAACGCGTGCCGCAGGTAAATCTGGAGCTCAATGAGGTGCGCATGTTCTTTTCTCCAAGCAGGGTGGTGCGTGCGCCAGACGCTCGCTGCGCTCGGCTGTGGGTCGCCGCGATGCTTTTCATCTGCTTGTTCGGCATGCTTGCCTGCACGCCGCCGGAGCCGCTGCGCATCGGCTTCCTGGGCGGTCTCTCGGGGCGCGTCGCCGACCTCGGTATCGGCGGCCGCAACGGCGCGACGCTGGCGGTCGAAATGCGCAACCAGCAGGGCGGCATCAACGGGCGACCGATCGAACTGATCGCCGAGGACGATCAACAGGACCCCGAGGTCGCCCGGCAGGCTGTCGCTCGCCTGCTGGCCCGCAAGGTCGAGGTGGTGATCGGTCCGATGACCAGCGCCATGGCGCTGATCGTGCTGCCGCAGTTCAATGCTGCCGGCATTCCATTTATTTCGCCGACGGCAACGACCAACGCGCTGACGGCTATTGATGACCAGTTCTTTCGCGTCGTTGCCCCGACCCGGTCGCACGTTTTCAAGTCGGCCGAACATCATTTCCGGGGCAATGGTCTGCGTCGCGTGGTGCTCGTCTGCGATCTCCGCAACGACGCTTACACCAAGAGCTGGGCGGATGATTTCCGGCAGGCCTTCGAGGGCCTGGGTGGGCAGGTCGTCGATGCCATCGGCTTCGCGTCCAACGAGTCCCTGGCGGCGCTGGCGAGCAGCGTTCTCGACAGCAAGCCAGACGGCGTGGTGATAATCAGCAATTCGGTGGACAGTGCGCTGCTGATCCAGCAGATCCGCATGCGCGACGCCGCCGTTCGCATCGGCACCGCCGAGTGGGCGGCCACCGAGCGACTGGTCGAACTCGGTGGCCGAGCCGTCGAAGGCGTCGTCGTCGCGCAGTACGTAGACCGCGAAAGCAAGGCAGCGGCCTACCTGGCATTCCTGAGCGCCTACCGTAAGCGCTTCGGCCACGAACCGGGCTACCCCGGGCTGACCGCTTTCGACGCCACCAACGTCGCGCTCGACGCGCTCACCGCCCGATCCGCAGGCCAGACACTCAAGCAGGCACTGCTTACGCACGCCGACTTTGCCGGCGCGCAGTCGCCGATCCACTTTGACGCCAATGGCGACACGCAGCGCGAAACCTTCCTCTCGGTCATCGAAAATGGCCGCTTCAAATCCTTGTACTAGGCGCGACCGGCGGTCGACGAGCGGCACCAGTACTTTCGCCCCGAGCTTTGGCAGTTTGCCGGGCGTTTTGCATTAGCATTCGCCAGATGCCTCACTCTCTTCGCTTCTGGCTTGCGCTCGGCTTGTCGGCCATGGTCGGGGTGGCCGTGTTGGCGCTCGTCGCCGTCGTCCTCGGCGTTCTGTTGCCGCGCCTGAACGATCAGGTCGAGGCCCACAACAAGGCCCTGGCGGTGGCGCTGTCGCGGCAGGTCGACGATTTCCTGCGCGGGTCGGCGGCCGAGCTCGAACGTGTGGCCAGCGAAATCGATCCGTCGCGCGGCGCCAGCCGCGCGCGGACGCGCATCATCATCGATACGCTAGCCACGGCGCACGCCGCCCTGGACGCTCTTTACCTGCTCGACGCCAGCGCGCGGGTGGTCGACGTCGGCCTGCCGCCAGAACGGCGTCAGGGTCGCGACGACCTGCTCGGACTGGATTTTGCGGCGCGCAGCTTCTTCGGCACCGGCCAACAGAGCGGCACGGTCATCTGGTCCAACAGCTACCTGTCACAACGCGGCAAGATCGTCGTCGCCGTCACCGTGCCGCTCGAAAGTCAGGCCGCTGTTGCCGCGGACGAACGCTGGACGCTGCTCGGCGAGCTCGATCTCGAACAATTGTCCGAGCACATCGGCGAACTCGGACGCTCGGCCGCCGTCCTGCCAATCATCATCGACAGCCTTGGGCAGATCGTCGCCCACCCCGACGCCAGCCGCGCCGCTCGCCAGGAAAACCTTGGCAATGTGCCCTTGGTACGGGCCGGTCTGGCCGGCGACTTCGGGACCGGGCTGGTGGCGCTCGATGGCCGTGAGCAGATCGCCACGGTGATGCCGATCGGCACTTCCGGCTGGCTGACGCTGGTCGCTCAACCGACCGAACTGGCCTTCGCCACCGTGCGCTCGACCTTGCTGGCGATCGCCGGAGGCGTCGCCGCTGCGCTCGCCCTGACCTTGCTCTGCGCCTATGTCTACGGCCAGACGCTGGTCCGACGCGTGGCTGACTTCGGACGCCATGTTCAGGCCATTGCCGACGGCGATTACCTGGCACCATTGCCTTCTTCGCGAGCCGAGGAACTGGCCAATCTGGCGCTGAGCATGCGCCGCATGGCCAATGCCATCGTCGAGCGCGAAGCGGCATTGGCCGCCTCCGAAGAGCACTATCGCGCGCTCTTCAGCGGCGCGCCGCTCGCCTATCAGTCGGTCGACGCGCAGAGCCGCCAACTCGTTGAAGTCAATGACGCCTGGTTGAGCTTGCTGGGTTACCGTCGCGACGAAGTGATCGGCCACTCGATCGTCGATTTCATCGCCGAACGGTCGCTGCCGGCGTTCACCGAGAACTTCGCCAAATTCGTCGCTGACGGGCGGATCGACGACTTCGTTGTCGATGCCCGGCGCAAGGATGGCGCGGTGATCAGTCTGCTGGTCAACGGTCGCGTCCATCAAGACGTCAACGGCCGGCTCCGCACGCATTGCATCCTCACCGACATCAGCGAACGGCAACGCGTCGACGAAGCCCGGCGGCGCTCGGCAACGCTGCTCGCGCATCAGGCCGAGCGCGCGCTGGCGATGCTCGAGCTGCCCAAGGCGGCCGAGGAGATGGACGAGGGCGAGTTCATCCAGCACGGGCTGGCAGTCGCCGAGCGCCTCACCGGCAGCCGCATCGCCTTCCTCTATTTCGTCGCCGCCGATCAGCAGACGATCGACTCGGTGATCTGGTCGCGTGCCACCCACCGCGGTAAAGCGGCGTCGCTTCCCGACCCGCTCTGTGCACTCAGCCTGGCGGCCTTGTGGGCGACGGCGATGCGCCAGCGCGCGCCGGTGGTTTGCAACGAGCAAGCGGCGGCGCTGACCAGCGCCTTGCCAGCGGCGCTCGCCGGGCTGACGCGACTGATCAGCGTGCCGGTCATCGAGGGCGGTCTCGGCTGCATGATGCTCGGCGTTGCCAACAAGGCCGAGCCCTACCGTGCGTGCGAAATAGAGACCATGCGGCTGCTCAGCCAGGACATCTGGCGAATCGTCAACCAGCGCCGTGCCGAGCAGGCGCAGCGTCTGGCGGCGACGGTCTTCTCGGCCAGTACCTCGGCGATCTGCATTACCGATGCGGAACAACGAATTGTCTCGGTCAACCCGGCGCTGACGCAGATCACCGGCTACACGCTGGAAGAGATCGTCGGCCAGACGCCGCAGCTGTTTGCCGCCGCTGACCAGGGCCAAGAGCCCGGTCATGAAATGTGGACGCAGATTGCGGCGCACGGCTTGTGGCGCGGCGAAGTGCGCAATCGCCGCAAAAGCGGCGAGATCTTTCCGGCATGGCTGACGATTACCGCGGTCAAGGACAGCGCCGCGCAGGTGACCCACTATTTGGGCAGCTTCGACGACATCAGCGAACGCAAGCGGTCGGAGGAGCACATCAACTTCCTCGCCCATCACGACGCCCTGACGCGGCTGCCGAACCGCAGCCTGCTCGAGGACCGTATTCGCCAGGCGATCGCCAAATCGCGACGCGACGGCAGGCGAACCGCCGTGCTGTTCCTCGACCTCGACCGCTTCAAGCTGATCAACGACACGCTCGGCCACGACACCGGCGACCGACTGCTGGCGCGCGTCGCCGAGAGCCTCAAGGGCGTGCTGCGCGAGACCGAAACGGTCGCCCGGCTCGGCGGCGACGAGTTCATCATTGTCATTCCCGGACTGGCCAACATCGAACGCGCCGCACGCGTCGCGCAGAAGGTGCTCGAGGTCGTCGCGGCGCCGCAACGGGTCGACGAGCGCGCGCTGCACGTGACGCCGAGTATCGGCATCAGCATCTTCCCGGACGACGGCGACGACGTGCCGACGCTGCTGCGCAACGCCGACACGGCGATGTATCACGCCAAGGAATGCGGCCGCAACAACTTCCAGTTCTTTACGCAGGATATGAACCGGGCCGTGCAGGAGCGCGTTTCGATCGAAAATGACTTGCGCACGGCGATCGACGAGGGGCAGTTCGTTCTCTTCTACCAGCCACAGGTCGACTGCCGCAGCGGCGAAGTCACCGGCATGGAAGCGCTGATCCGCTGGCTTCACCCTCGGCACGGCCTGGTGCCGCCGGATCGATTCATCCCGATTGCCGAGGAAACCGGACTGATCATCCCGATCGGCGCGTGGGTACTGCGCGAGGCCTGCCGCCAGGCCAGACGCTGGCACGACGCGGGGCACGACGCTCTACACATCAGCGTGAACCTGTCAGCACGACAGCTGCGGCAGGCCGACCTTGGCGAGCAGATCGCTGCGACGCTCGCCGAGTCGGGCTTGCTACCGTCGGCGCTCGAGCTCGAACTGACCGAAAGCCTGCTGATGGACGACCCCGAGGCGGCATCAAGGGTACTGCACAAGCTGGCCGCACTGGGCATCCGGATGGCCATCGACGACTTCGGCACCGGCTACTCGAGCCTGGCCTACCTCAAGCGCTTCCCGGTCTCGCGACTGAAGATCGATCGTTCTTTCGTTCGCGATCTGAGCACCGACGCCAACGACGCGGCGATTGTTTGCGCCATCGTCGCCATGGCCGAGAGCCTGCGGATGGATGTCATCGCCGAAGGCGTCGAGACCGTCGAGCAACTGCGCTTTCTTGAAGCACACGGCTGCTTCGCGGCGCAGGGATATCTCTTCAGCGCCGCGCGGCCGGCGGCGGAGTTCGACGTCTTCCGCTTCGCCGTGCCGCCGTTGCGCTGAAACCCCGCCCGCCAGCGGCGTGATGCAAGGCGCGCAGCGCCACGCGTGGCCACTTTTCGCCCGGCCCTGCGCCACTTACTCCAGCGGGTCGGCAAGCACCACCCGGAAACCGATGTCGCCATCGCGGTCGTCGGGCGAGAAGTAGTCGCGCTTGGCGCTGCGCAGGTCACCCGGAAAATCAAGCCACGAGCCGCCGCGCAGGGCGCGCGCGCTGTCGCCATCGACCTGCGTATGGCTGGGCTGGTGGTACTCGTTCAGACACCACTCCCAGACGTTGCCGGCCAGATCGGCGACCATCGCGTGCTCGGCTACAGCCAGCGGATACATGCCGACGGCCATCGTTCTGCCGGTGCCGCTTTCATGACTATTGGCGCGCGTCGCGTGCCATTCGGCGCCCCACGGGTACTTGCGCTTTTCGCCGCCGGCCTGGGCCACCCACTGCCATTCCCAATCGGTCGGCAGGCGGACGACCGCGGGCCCCGGCAGTTGCCATTTTTCGCTCAGCCAGCGGCAAAAAGCGACCGCGTCGCTCCACGAGACGTGGATCGCCGGGTGGTTGTGAAAACTCCAGCGCGCTTCGCCAGGCTGCTTGCGCTGCACCAGCTTCCGCCACCAGCGGCGGTCGTGATAGCCATCATCGGCATTCAGGAAAGCGTTGTACTGCTGCCAGGTGATCGCGTACCTGGAGATACGAAACGGCTTGACCGTGAAGCGCTCGCTAGCCTTCCCTTCGAGTTCCACCTCGCCCGCCGCCACCTCGACCCAGACGATCTCCGGCAGGCCATCGTCAGCCAGCCCGACACCACGCCTGGGGTCGCCCATCTGATTGAGTCGCAGACCGATTTCTTCGCGGCGATGATGCGGCGTCTCGTCGCGGCTCAGTTCTTCCATCAGGCGCAGCGGCTCGGGGCGCAGAAAACTCCGCAACGGCTCATCCAGGCGGTCGTCGAGCGCCCGCCAGGCGGCGACGCCAGGGTCGTGAAAATAGGGGTCACGCGCAGCACCTCGATGGCTGAGTTCGAGCAAGGCCAGCAGCACCGGTTTCTGCCGCTCCCAGCTCCAGCGCAAGAGTTCGCCACCGCTGCTCTGCGCGCCGGGCGACTGCATCGCGTCGTGGTCCACCGCCTGCCGCCACTCCCGGGCGGCGTGTTTCGCCTGCCGACGCAACAACAGGCTGTCGGCATGGCGAGCACACCATTGCCGAAGGCGCGGCCAATGGCTGAACAGCGTTGCGTGCGCCAGCTCGACGTGTTGGTCATCCGGGTCGGTGAGAAAGCCCTGCCGGCGCAGCGCATCGACCAGCCGACCGACCTGCCGATCGGCGCGTAGCGGTTCGATCGCGGCCGCGCGACGCGTCGGCAATTCGTCGATCACCGTTGCCAGTTCGGCGAAAAGGCGGCCGCAGGCAGACTCCAGCTCGGGCTCGCCAGCGATCAGTCGATCGATACTCGAGGCGGCGCTGTCGACGATGCTCTCGATGCCGCCCATGCGCTGGTAGGCGTCGAGCGTCAGGCCCTGCGCGGCGTCACGCTGCTCGAAGAGCTGTTCCAGCGTCAGGGCGATCAGCGGCAGCGCACCCTTGGTTGCGTTCGACGCCGCGAGCAGCGTCGACACCAGCTCAGCCTGTACCGACACGCCGCGGGCGCCTGCCGGACCGGTGATGATCGCCTGCAGTTGCGCTTCCTCCCGGATCGGTTCGAGAGCCACCAGCGACGCCCGAAACAGATCTTCACCCAGCCACTCCATCAGCCGAGCGGCGAATTCACTGCGTAGCGTCAGTGCCAGGCGAAGGCCTTCGACCTCGAGCAGGCGAGCACACAGCTGGCGGAAGCGTTGTGCACTGGCCGCCGGGGTGTGCGTGAACAGGTCCTCGGCCTGGTCGACCAGTAGCAGCAGTGGGCGGCCCCATTGCCCGAGCAGCTCGACGCAGGCAGCCGCCAGCCGTTCCTCGAGTTCCGCCGCTTCTCCGGCCTCTGCCAGCGCGCGCTGCAGAGCATCGACCAGCGACCGCCGGCGGCCGTTGGCGTCGTCAGCGCAGGCGCGACAGAGCGCGTCGGCCAGTTGCTGGAAGGGGCTGCCCTGCGGCTCGAAACGCAGATAGCTCAAGTGTTCGAGCTGCGCCGCCAGGCGCGGCACGACGCCGGCCGCGACCAGCGAAGACTTGCCGGTACCCGAGCGACCGATGACGCTGATCAGCCGGCTCTCGGCAAGGCGATCGACGATTCGTTGGCTATCGTCATCACGGCCAAAGAACAGCTGGTGCTCCTCCGGCCGGTACGCGGCCAGGCCTGGGTAGGGATTGCCGCTCGAGGCCGACGGCGCAAGGCCCGGCGCAGCGGCTTGCTTGACCGTTTTCCGGCCACTGTCTGGTGCGGCAGCACTGTGAGTCATTGCAGATCCAGCCTCTGGCGACATCCAGAAAACATCATAGGCCGAAAGACGGGCATCCGAAAGCCAGGCCCGGTGGTCGGCCAGCGCGCGCACCGATGACTCTTGCCAGGCAGGGTGGCACCTCCTGCCGACAATTGCGCTAACATCGGCCGACAACTTGGTGCTGCACACACCCTTGCCATGGCCACTCAGGAGGCGACCCGAATGATCGATCTCTACACCGCTGCAACGCCTAACGGGCACAAGATCTCGATTGCCCTCGAAGAACTTGCCCTGCCCTACAAGCTGCACACGCTGAGCCTGTCGGAGAAAGAACCGAAGCAGCCGTGGTTTCTGGCGATCAATCCGAGCGGTCGCATCCCGGCGATCGTCGATCGCGCAGCAGACGATTTCGCGGTCTTTGAATCGGGAGCGATTCTGCTCTACCTGGCCGAAAAGACCGGCCGGCTGCTGCCCACCGACGTCAAAGGCCGCTCGCTGGTCATCCAGTGGCTGATGTTCCAGATGGGCGGGATCGGCCCGATGATGGGTCAGGCCAACGTCTTCTTCCGCTACTTTCCCGAAAAGATCCAGCCGGCTATCGACCGCTACCAGGCTGAGTGCAAACGCCTTTTCCGGGTCCTCGATGGCCAGCTCAAGGAGCACGAATTTCTCGCCGGCGACTACTCGATCGCCGACATTGCCAACTGGGCCTGGGTGCGCACGCACCGCTGGTCCGGCGTGGCTATCGACGATCTGCCGTCGCTGCAACGCTGGTGCGAGGAGATTCGCCGACGACCGGCCGTACAGAAAGGCATCAATGCGCCGCCTTCGGCGATCGATCGCGACGCCGACGACGAGCAGGCGCTGAAGTTTGCCGCCGACGCGCGCCAGATGGTCGAAATGGGAGAGCCGCGGCCGAGCGCCGGCTGAACCCCTGCGGATGGCGCTGCTCGCGGGCGGGCGAGCGGATCGCCCGCGGTGACTCGAGCCACGCCGCCACCGCCACAGCGGCACCGCGCGCCGCCTGCGAATTCCGGGGAAACCCCTGCTGCCATTAGGCGCGTATAATGCATGTTCCCGCAACCAGCAAAGAGAACTGACATGGGCCTAGATCGCGTGCCCCCCGGCAAGTCGCTCCCCAATGATTTCAACGTTGTCATCGAAATCCCGATGCACGCTGATCCGGTCAAATACGAAGTGGACAAGGAAAGCGGCCAGGTCTTCGTCGATCGCTTCATGTCTACCGCCATGCACTACCCGTGCAACTATGGCTATATTCCGCACACCATTGCCGGCGACGACGACCCCGTCGATGTGCTGGTGATCACCCAGTTCGCCTTGCCGCCGGGCGTCGTCGTGCGCTGCCGGCCAATCGGCCTGCTGGCGATGGAAGACGAGGCCGGACAGGACGGCAAGCTGCTGGCGGTTCCGGTCGACGCGCTGACTCCGATGTATCGCGATATCGAGTCACCGCGCGATTTTCCGCAGGTGATCCTCGACCAGATCGCGCACTTCTTCGCGCACTACAAAGACCTCGAACGCGGCAAATTTGTCAAGGTCGCTGGTTGGCTGGGCAGCGACGAAGCCAAGAAGGAAATCATGGAAGGCGTGCAGCGCTACAATGCCGCCAAAGAGAAGCCGAATTATTAGGCCTCGTTCTTCCCTGTTCTGATCAAGGGGCGCGCAAGCGCCCCTTTCGCTGGCGCCCGCGTTCATGTCCCTCAAGATTGCCATTGCCCAGATCAACACAACGGTCGGTGACTTCACCGGCAACGCGGCGCGCATCCTCGACTTCGCCGAACGCGCCCGCCAACAAGGTGCCGACCTGCTGTTGACGCCCGAGTTGGCGCTCTGCGGTTACCCCCCCGAGGACCTGCTGCTGCGCGAGGATTTTTGCGTCGCCTGCGAACGCGAGCTCGATGCATTGGTCGCCCGGGTGCAGGGAATCGCCGTCCTCGTCGGCCACCCCGAGCGGCGCGGTGAACGCTGCTACAACGCGGCGACGCTGCTCAGCGACGGCGAGCGCGTGGCCACGTATTACAAGCAGCGGCTGCCGAGCTACGAGGTCTTCGACGAGGAGCGCTATTTCGATTCGGGTCAATACCCCTGCGTCCTGACGCTCAAGGGCGTGCGTTGCGGCGTCAATATCTGCGCCGACGTCTGGGAAGCCGGCGCGGCCGACCTGGCGCGCGAAGCCGGCGCCGAGATCCTGCTGGTTCTCAACGCCTCGCCCTACCACATCGGCAAGCGCGAGCGGCGTACCGAAGTCCTGCGGCAGCGCATCGCCAGCACGCGACTGCCGGTGGTCTATGCCAATCTCGCTGGTGGCCAGGACGAACTGGTTTTCGACGGCGGCTCCTTCGTTCTCGACTCGCACGGTACGCTGTGCTGCCAGTTGCCGCAGTTCGAGGAGGCGCTGGCGGTTGTCGAATTCGTCGACGGCCAGCCACTGGCCGGCGACATCGTTCCGGCACAGTGCATCGAAGCCGAGGTCTATCAGGCGCTGGTTCTCGGCGTCCGCGATTATCTCGGCAAGAACGCCTTCCCGGGCGCGATCATCGGCCTGTCGGGCGGTATCGACTCGGCTCTGACGCTGTGCATCGCGGTTGATGCGCTGGGCGCCGATCGCGTGCGGGCGGTGATGATGCCGTCACCGTATACCGCCGATATCAGCGTCTCGGAGTCGCGCGAGATGGTCCGCCTGCTCGGCATCCGTTACGACGAAATCGCCATCGAACCCGCCATGCAGACCTTCGCCGGGATGCTCGAAGAACAGTTCGCCGGCCTGCCCGCCGACACCACCGAAGAAAATCTGCAGGCGCGAATTCGCGGCATGATCCTGATGGCGCTATCGAACAAGACCGGCTCGCTGGTTCTGACCACCGGCAACAAGTCCGAAATGGCGGTCGGTTACTGCACGCTCTACGGCGACATGGCCGGTGGCTTCGCAGTCATCAAGGACATCGCCAAGACCTGGGTCTACCGCCTGTCGCGTTGGCGCAACACGCGCTCGACGGTGATCCCGGAGCTGATTATCAGCCGGCCGCCGTCGGCCGAGCTGAAGGCCGGCCAGACCGATCAGGACAGCCTGCCCCCCTACGACGTGCTCGATGCAATCGTCGAGGCGTATATGGAGAAGGACGTCAGCCCACGCGAAATCATCGCTCGCGGTTATGCCGAAGCCGATGTCCGGCGCGTCGTGCAGCTCTTGAAGATCAGCGAATATAAAAGGCGCCAGGCACCGGTCGGCATCCGCGTGACGCAGCGCGGCTTCGGCAAGGACTGGCGCTATCCGATCACCAATCGTTACCGTGACCCGTTTTGATCGTCGTAGCGATCGTTTATCGATGACCGATTTCTGATACGATTTCTTTACGATCTTCCTGCGGAGTACAGTTCATGAAAAAAATCGAAGCCATCATCAAACCGTTCAAGCTCGACGAAGTGCGCGAAGCGCTCTCGGAAATCGGCGTGACCGGCCTGACCGTCACCGAAGTCAAGGGTTTCGGCCGCCAGAAGGGACACACCGAACTGTATCGTGGCGCCGAGTACGTCGTCGATTTCCTGCCCAAGGTGAAGATCGAGATCGTCGTTTCCGACGATGTCGTTGACGGCGCCATCGAGTCCATCGTCAAGGCAGCGCGTACCGGCAAGATCGGCGACGGCAAGATTTTCGTTACCACGGTCGAGCAGGTGGTACGCATCCGCACCGGCGAAGTCGACGAATCGGCGATCTGAACGCTGCCGCCGCGCGGCCACTTAGCGCGGCTTGCCGCCACCTTTCAGCAAGACCCACAGCGCACCATCGCCGCCGTCGCTGAGCGGTGGGTGGCAGAAAGCCAGGACATCCTTGCAGCGAGCCAGCCAGACCTTGACCAACTGGCGGAGGATCGCTTCCCGACCAGGCGAGCCGTTACCGCGACCGTGCACGATGCGCAGGCAGCGCTTGCCGGCGGCCAGCGAGTCGGCGAGGAAATGCGCCACCTGCTCGTGCGCCTCGTGGCGGTTCATGCCGTGCAGGTCGACATGGTCCTGAATGCTCCAGCGGCCGCGCCGCAGGTCGCGCAGCACTACCCGCGGCAAGCCGCTGCGCAGGAAGGAATCGGCGCCGCCGAGGTCGAGCCAGTCGTCGATTGTCTGCGGCGTGTGCAGCAGTTCGCCGATCACCGCGGCTTCGTCGAGTTCGCGCTGGCGCGGCCGGGGGCTCGGTTTTGGCGTTTCGAAGCGAACCCGGTCGGGCTGGGCGAGCGGCGTCGCGCCGTCGACCGCCGCCAGAAAAGCAGCCAGATCCTCGGCGCTTGGTCGCTGTCGCTGGGTCATCACGGAAAGCCCTGTTCATGTCAGCGGCAAGAAAGCCCCTGCCGCTGACGCTGAGCGACGGCAAAGGCCTCTGGCGCTCAGCCGTCGAGATCGTCGAGGTAGCGCTCGGCGTCGAGCGCCGCCATGCAGCCGCTCGCTGCCGAAGTGCAGGCCTGGCGGTAGATATGGTCCTGCACGTCACCGGCGGCGAACACCCCGGCAATCGACGTCGCCGTCGCATTGCCGTGCAGTCCGGAGTGCGTTGTCAGGTAGCCGCCTTCCATCGCCAGCTGGTCGACGAACAGTTCGGTATTGGGTTTGTGGCCGATGGCGATGAACACGCCGGTCAGCGCGATGTCTTCGGTCTGGTCGGTCAGCTTGTCCCTGATGCGCATGCCGGTCACCCCGGATTGGTCGCCGAGGATCTCGTCCAGCGTGCAGTCCCAGCGGATCGTGACCTTGCCGGCCTGCGCCCTGGCGAACAGCTTGTCCTGGAGAATCTTCTCGCTGCGCAGCTTGTCGCGACGGTGCACCAGCGTCACGTGACTGGCGATATTCGCCAGATAGAGCGCCTCCTCGACGGCGGTATTACCGCCGCCGATCACCGCCACCGGCTGATCGCGATAGAAGAAACCGTCGCAGGTGGCGCAGGCCGAAACGCCGCGGCCGGCAAACTCTTCCTCCGATGGCAGACCCAGGTACTGCGCCGAAGCACCGGTGGCGATGATCAGCGCGTCGCAGGTGTAGGTGCCCGAATCGCCGATCAGCGTGAACGGCTTTTCGGTCAGCCGGGCGGTGTTGATATGATCGAAGACGATCTCGGTATCGAAGCGGCGCACGTGCTCTTCGAAGCGCTGCATCAATTCCGGCCCCTGCACCCCCTGCGCGTCGGCTGGCCAGTTGTCGACGTCGGTGGTGGTCGTCAACTGGCCGCCCTGCGCCATGCCGGTGATCAGGAGCGGCTTCAGATTCGCACGGGCGGCGTAGACGGCAGCGGTGTAGCCGGCAGGGCCGGAGCCGAGGATCAGCAGGCGGCAGTGGCGAGTCGGTTGGCTCATTTTGAGGTGCTCGGGTAGTGGGCGATGAAAAAATTATAACCGGCAACGTCGGCTGCTCCGCCAGCAACTTTGTGCCGGCTTTGCTTTTAAAACGCGCAAAGTGCCTTATAATTGCCGCCCAAGCCATTGATAGAAATAACTTCACTTGATGAAGGAATGCCTCATGAACAGCGACGTCGAGCAACCCAGGCGGGGTCCAAGCCTGACCTTGCTTCACAGCATTCCGATCTTTGCCGGCGTCCCGGACAGCCAGTTGGAGCAGATCGCCAAGGTCGCCTTTCATCGCCGTGTGACGCGCCAGACGACGATCGTTCGTGCCGGCGACAGCACCGATTCGCTGTACGTGCTGATCAGTGGCGGCGCCAAGGTTCTGAACAGCGACGAAGAGGGACGCGAGGTGATCCTGACCTTGCTCGGTCCCGGCGAGTTCTTTGGCGAAATGGGTCTGATCGACGGCAGTCCGCGCTCGGCCGACGTGATGGCTACCGAGACCTGCGAGTTACTGGTGATCACCAAGAACGACTTCAAGCGCTGCCTGGCCGAAAACTTCGATCTCTGCCTGAACATCATGAAGAGCCTGGTGCAGCGCTTGCGCGAAGCCGACCGCAATATCGAGAGTCTGGCGCTGATGGACGTCTACGGCCGCGTCGCCAAGCTGCTGATCGATTTCTCCGAAGACGATCATGGTGAGCGCGTCATCCGCCGCCGCCTGACCAAACAGGATATCGCCAAGATGATCGGTGCCTCGCGCGAGATGGTCAGCCGGGTGATGAAGGACCTCGAAACCCAGGGCTACTTCCGCGTCGAGGACGGTCGCATCGTCATCCTCGAAAAGCGTGTTGCCTCGCCGGGCGCTGCCGCGGCCAGGGCCTAGAACCGACTGCGATTGTCCCGATGGCTATGCTGAACAAACTTGCCGGCCGCTTTTCCTACGCGTCCAGAGAACCCGCCAGTCCGCTGCCTGAAAAGATCGCGGTACTCCTGGAGGAATCGCGCTGGCTGATTCTGATCGTTGTCGCCAGCTTCCTGGCGCTGGCGCTGTGGGGTTACAACCACGACGATCCGGGCTGGTCGCACGCCGTATACACCACCAGCCTGCATAATCCGACGGGTCGCAGCGGTGCCTGGCTGGCCGACCTGATGCTTTACGTCTTCGGCCTGTCGGCGTGGTGGTGGGTGGCGCTGCTGCTGGTCTTCGTCTGGTGGGGCTACCGCCGCCTGGAACATCAGCGGCCGACCGACCGCCGACCCTTGTACATCGCGCTGGCCGGCTTCCTGGTACTGATCGTCGCCAGCAGCGGCCTCGAGACCTTGCGCTTCTACACCCTCAAGGCGGCGACACCGATCGGTCCCGGCGGCATGATCGGCATCGAGCTCGCCGCCTTCAGCGTCCGCAATCTCGGTTACACCGGCGCGACGCTGGCGCTGTTTGCGATGCTCGCGCTTGGCTGGAGCATTTTCACCGGCATCTCGTGGATTTCCGCTGCCGAAGGCCTCGGCGCGCTGTTCGAAGGCGCGGTGCTGGGAGTTCGCAGCTTCTTCGAGCGCTGGCAGGACCGCCGCATCGGCCGCGAGGTGGCGCGCGAGCGCGAAGCCGTTGTCGAGGTCGAGAAGAAGCGCGTCGAGACGCACGAACCGATCCTCGTCGAGCGCCGCGAACCGGTGGTCGGTGCGCCACCGGTGGTCGCCGAGTCGCCGGTGCTCAGTACGCCGCCACTGCCGCCGAAAGTCGAAAAACGAATCGACCGCGAACGGCCGGCGCCGCTATTTCCCGACGTGCTCGGCGATGGCCTGCTGCCGCCGCTGCATCTGCTCGAACCGGCACCGCTGCACAGCGAACGCGTCAGCCCCGAGACGCTGGAGTACAACTCGCGCCTGATCGAACGCAAGCTCGCCGACTTCGGCGTGCAGGTCACCGTCACCGCCGCTTTCCCCGGGCCGGTCGTCACGCGCTACGAATTCGAGCCGGCCGTCGGCGTCAAGGGCGCGCAAATCCTCAACCTCGCCAAGGACCTGGCGCGCTCGCTGTCGCTGGTCTCGGTGCGCGTCGTCGAAACGATTCCCGGCAAGTCGGCGATGGCCATCGAACTGCCGAATGCGAAAAGACAGATGGTCCGTCTGTTGGAAATCATCGCCAGCCAGGAATACAGCAACATGAACTCGCCGCTGACGATGAGTCTCGGCAAGGACATCGCCGGCCAGCCGGTGGTCGTCGACCTGGCCAAGATGCCGCACCTGCTGGTCGCCGGTACCACCGGTTCGGGCAAATCGGTGGGCATCAACGCGATGATCCTGTCGCTGCTCTACAAGTCGGGGCCCGATCAGGTGCGGCTGATCCTGGTCGACCCGAAGATGCTCGAACTGTCGATCTACGAGGGCATCCCGCACCTGCTGGCGCCGGTGGTGATCGACATGAAGCAGGCTGCCAACGCACTCAACTGGTGCGTCGGCGAAATGGACAAGCGCTACAGGCTGATGTCGGCGCTCGGCGTACGCAACCTGGCCGGCCTCAACCAGCGCATCCGTGACGCCGAGAAGAACGGCGAAAAGGTCAGCAATCCGGTATCGCTGACTCCCGACACGCCCGAGCCACTGGCCATCCTGCCGTCGATCGTCGTCGTCATCGACGAACTCGCCGACCTGATGATGGTGGCCGGCAAGACCGTCGAACAGCTGATCGCGCGCCTGGCGCAGAAAGCGCGGGCGTCGGGGATTCACCTGATCCTGGCAACGCAGCGACCGTCGGTTGACGTCATCACCGGTCTGATCAAGGCCAACATCCCGACGCGCATCTCGTTCCAGGTATCGTCGAAGATCGATTCGCGAACCGTTCTCGACCAGATGGGCGCCGAAGCGCTGCTCGGTCAGGGCGACATGCTCTACCTGGCGCCGGGAACCGGCTACCCGACGCGCGTGCACGGCGCTTTCGTCGCCGACGAGGAAGTGCATCGCGTCGTCGATCATCTCAAGAAATCCGGCGCGCCCGAGTACCTCGAGGGCGTGCTCAGCGGTGCCGGTGGCGACGACGACGGCGACGGCGGCGGACGCGGCGAGAACGGCGGCCTCGACACCGACGGCGAGGCCGACCCGGTCTACGACCAGGCCGTCGAAATCGTCCTGAAGAATCGCCGCGCGTCGATTTCGCTGGTCCAACGCCACCTGCGCATCGGCTACAACCGCTCCGCGCGCTTGATTGAAGCGATGGAAAAGGCCGGCCTGGTTTCGGCGATGGACGCCCGCGGCGGTCGCGAAGTCCTGGCACGCAAGGAAGGCGAATGACGCGCCGCGTGTGGCGCGCGCTGTTCGCGGCAGCCTGCCTGCTCGCCGCCCAGACAGCGGCGGCCGGAGCGATCGAGCGCTTGCACAGCTTTCTCGACTCGACGCGTACCGTTCGCGCCGATTTCACGCAGACGGTCATCGCCCGAAACGGCCGCAAGCCGCAGGTGTCGAGCGGCGTGATGATCATCTCGCGGCCGGGCAAGTTCCGCTGGCAGATCGACAAACCCTACGCGCAGCTGCTCGTCGGCGACGGCGAGAAGATCTGGATCTACGACCCAGATCTGCGCCAGGTCACGGTCAGAAAGGTCGGCGCCGCACTCGGCGGCACGCCCGCCGCCCTGCTCGCCGGCGACAGCCGCATCGAAAAGGATTTCACGCTGCGCGAAGCCGGCGAACGCGACGGCCTCGAATGGGTGGAAGCGACTCCCAAGGCGCCCGACAGCGGTTTTGAAAAGGTTCGCCTCGGCTTCTCGGGCAAGGATCTGACGGCGATGGAACTGCTCGACAGCCTCGGCCAGACCAGCTCACTGCTCTTTGCACACGTCGAGCGCAACCCGCAACTCGCCCCCGCGCTGTTCCGCTTCACACCGCCGGCCAATACCGACGTGATTGGCGAGTGAGCTTCGAGCGCTGCGCCTGGGCTGAAATCGCCCGATAAACCGGACTCCTACGTGGCGGGCGTTTGCTCACCATGGCAATGAAGCGACATCGGTGCTTGACTTCGATTTTTGGCACCGTATAATGCGCACTTCCTTGAAGTCCAGCAGCACTGACTTTGACGAAGGCGCGTAGCTCAGATGGTTAGAGCACCACCTTGACATGGTGGGGGTCGTTGGTTCGATTCCAATCGCGCCTACCAGAATTCTTGGAAGTTCAGGTAGATGAAGTAAGAAAAAGCCGCCCGAGGGCGGCTTTTTCGCGTCTGTGCGCTCGCCCTCCCCTTACCGGTTGCCGCTGCCTTGTGCGGCGAGTTCGTCCGCCGGTTCGAGACCCTCTCGCATGTCCTCGGCTGCTGTCGGGACGGCGCGTTCTCCGCGCCAGCTTCTGCGCCCGTGCTACCGAAGGCAGGCTGCAAGACTCTGCGGCTGTTAGAATTCCCCGGACACGCCCGCAGCATGCCATGCTGCTCGATCGGGAAAGGTGACACGTGCCGACAGCCAGCCCGCAAGCGACCGAACTCGTCTTCCTCAGCTACAACCGCGCGGACCAGGGCGCGGCGAACGACTTGCGCATGAAGCTCGAAATGGACCAGCTGAGTGTCTTCATGGCTGACGAATCACTGCGTGTCGGTGACCGCTGGCTGGGGCGTCTGCAGGAGGTCCTGCAGGGCTGCTCGGCGTTCGTCGTGCTCGCCGGGCGCGATGGCGTGCGGCGCTGGGTCGGTGCCGAGGTGCAGGTCGCGCTGATCCGTAACCTGTCGCCCGAGAAAGACGAAGACCGCCTGCCGATCTTCCCGATCCTGCTCGAAGAAGCACTGCCGGAAACGCTGCCACCGCTTCTGGCGCTGTTCCAGGCCGCCCGCTGGACACCTTCGGAGGCGCTGCCTGCGGGCCTGACTGACGCCATCCGCAAGCACGCCATCCGCCTGGATTCCCCGCCAGCCATCGAGGATTGCCCCTTCGTCGGACTCAACGCCTTCACCAGCAAGGATTCCCGGCTGTTCTTCGGGCGCCGGCGGGAAACCCTCGAAGCGCTCGCCTGCCTCGGCGACCAGCAGCAGGCCAACCCTGAAGGCCTGCGCGGCGGTGGCGGCGGCGCTTATTGCCGCTGGCTGCAAATCGAGGGCAACAGCGGCACCGGCAAGTCGTCGCTGGTCAACGCCGGCATGCTGCCGATGATCGAACAGGGCGCGTTGTGGGCGCGCACCGGCTTCGAGCGCTGGATCATTCTCGGTCCGATGATGCCGGGCCAGGACCCGTTGTCCCTGCTGGTCGAAGTCCTCGAGCACGGGCTGATTACCGACCACCGCGAGCCCCACATGCTCGCCCGGCAACAGCTTTTCGAGCGCGACGAGCGCGCCCTGGCATTCGCCCTGCGTGATTTCAAGGCAGAGCAAACGGCGTTCCTGCTGATCGTCGACCAGTTCGAAGAACTGTTCACCTTCGCCAAAACGGCAGCCAGCAAGCAGTTCGACGCCCTGCTGGCCAACGCCCTGCAGGACGCCGAGTGCCCGCTGTTCCTGATCAGCACCGTGCGCGCCGACTTCCTCGACCGCTTCGAACAACTACCGCGCCTGCAGGCGATCTACAACAGCCACTGCAAGCGCTACTTCCTGCCGACTATCTCCGAGCATGGCCTGCGCGAAATCATCGAGCAGCCCGCGCGGCTCGCCGGTCTCGACGTCAACGAGGTCAAAGCGGCGATCCTCGAGGATGCCCGCGACGAGCTTGGCGCCTTGCCGCTGGTCGAGAACGCGCTGTTCACGCTCTGGCAGCCGGGCCAGAGCAAGACCCTCAGCGGCGAGCGCTACCTCCAGTTGAAAGGCATCGCCGGTATGCTCAGCACGCAGGCCGACGAGTTGCTGGCGCGTATCGACGGGCAAGTCAGCAAGGGCCGACAGGCGGCACTCGAACTGCTCCTCCTCCTGACGCGTATCAACGACGAAGGCCGCCACACGCGCCAGCGCATCCCCCGCGAAGAGGCGGTGATGCTTGCCGGTGACGGCAAGCGGGAGGTCGGCGAGCGCGTGCTGCAACTGCTTTCCGGTGAGCGCCGTGCCGATGCGCCCGCGCAGGCCCACACCGGCGCGTTGAGGCTGATCACGATCAGCAAGGAGAGCGAAGAGGACAAGCGCCAATACGTCGACCTGATTCACGAGACGCTGATCCGCGCCCGCAGCAAGGACGAGCAGACCGGCAAGGCGATCGGCTACTGGCCGACGCTTTACGACTACATCGAGAACAACCGCGATCGTCCCATGCTTCGCCAGCAGCTCCGGTTTCAGGCCGAGCAGTGGGGCAAGAGTCACGCCGTCGGTCGCTGGTGGAACCTGGCCGGCTGGCACGATCTCTGGCGCTACCGGCGCCTGCGGGTGGCCGCGGGCAGCGACGACGAGCGCTTCGTGTATTGGAGTCGCTGGAAGGCGCGGGGGCAGTTTCTACTGCTGGCGCTGCTGTTCGCCTTTGTCGGAGAGTCATACCTATGGACGCGGAAGCACAGCTTGCCCGTGGACTATATGGTACTGCACCAACGCTTTCGTCTGGGCTATGCCCCTGTTCCCGAGTTGGTGCCCATCTCCGCGGGTTCGCTCGACATGGGCGAGCAGAATAAAAAGTTCGTGAAGGAACTTGATAAAAAGGACTGGCCGTACTTTGGTGTTCCTGGGATACACATCGAGATCCGCCACGGCTTCAGCCTGGCCAAGCATGAAGTGACCTACGAACAGTTCGACTACTACGTCTGGGAGACGCATCGCGCAGATGAGAGCGATGTGGCCTATCCCACCACGGGCAAGGGCGGACGTGGGACGCGCCCAGTAGTGAATGTCAAATGGCACGAGGCAAGGGCATACACCGAATGGCTTGGTAAGCACATCAAGAAGACCTGCCGTTTGCCGAGCGAAGCCGAGTGGGAACATGCTGCACGAGGGAAAGAAAACAGGAGCACGGCGTATCCCTGGGGCGATGACATCCCCCGAAGCGGGGGTGACAAGGAGGGAAGCTTTGCAAAATGCGGGAAGTGCAGCAGTACGGGCGGAGACGACCAATCGGCCCCAGTAGGGAGTTTTCCAGGCAACTCGTTTGGCCTCCACGACACCTCGGGCAACGTGTGGGAGTGGACCTGCTCCCTGTGGCGCGAGCAGTTTGACGGGAATGAGCAGAGGTGTGTCGTCCCCGAAGAGAGTCAACCCATGGTTGTGCGCGGTGGGTCCTGGGAAACTCGCGCCGACTACGCGCGCTCGGCCGCCCGCGACGACCACGGCCCAAACAGTGCCTACCCTAGTGTTGGCTTTCGGCCATTGTGTGAATCCTCCATCGAATAGAGGATCTCTGGCGCACTGTCCCCTGAACGGCTAGTTTGCTGTTTGCTGACAGCTCCGCGAAGCGGAACCGGCAACGTCGTGGCGCTCGTCCCAAGAGCCGTCGTGCCGCCGACATATGCCTTTATTTTTCCAGATATGATCTGAGTGTGTATGGCCTTCCCGGTTTATCCCGATTACGGTCTGGTCAAGGCGCGCAAGGTGCGCTACGCGACACGCCGACTCGGCGAGCGTTACAAAGCCTACCAGGCTGGCACGATCCCCTTCGCCGAGTTCGACGCCGGCGTGCGCGGCTGGATCAATCACGTGCGGCACGCCGACTCGTGTGGCCTGCGCCAGCACGTGCTGGCGCCATTCGTCCTCAAACCCAGCGACGTACCGCGACGTGAGTCATGACCAGGCGGGAAAATAATCGCCGGCGCCGCTGCACGCCGCCCAGCGCAGTGATCAGCGCTTGGCCAGAACAGCGTTCAGCGGCGCTGCGGCGGTTCGATGGGGGCACCACGACACACCCGGAAGCCGATGAAGTTGTTGCGCAAGAACGGAGCGTCGTCCTTGCGGTTCGTGGAGAGGCAGTCCCACGGGCTGTCGCTCCACGAACCGCCGCGCAGCAAGCGGGACACGTATGCCCTGCCAGGCTTCTTATGCGGGTTGAGGCACCATTCCCTGACGTTGCCGGCCAGATCCAGGACCGGCCAGCAATCGGGTGCACCCGGGGGATACATGCCCACGGCAGTCGTCCTGCCAATGCCGCTTTCGTTACTGTTGGCGCGCATCGTGTTCCACTCGCCGCGCCAGGGGTACTTCTGCGCCTGAGTGCCTGCCTGCGCCACCCATTGCCACTCCCATTCAGTCGGCAGGCGGACGACCTCTCCTTCGGCCAGCGCCAAGCGCTTGCTCAACCAGCGGCAGAAAGCAAGTGCGTCGTACCACGAGACATTTATCGCCGGGTAGCTGGCAAAAGCCCAGCGATCGGCGCCCGGCTGATCTTCGTGCTTGAGCCCGTTCCACCAGCGTGGATCATAATAGCCATCGGCGGCATCGACGAAAGCGCGATATTGCTGCCAGGTGATCGGATACCTGGCGATCCGGAAAGTGTGGACCGGGACGGTCTCGAGCGGCTCCGTTTCCAGGTTCACCTGGCTCGCCGGGATCTCGACCCAGACGAGGTCGGGCAGCCCTGCGGCGTCGACGCCGACGCCACGGCGCGCATCGCCCATTTGGTTGAGGCGCAGGCCGATCTCCTCGCGGCGCTGCTGCGGCGTGTCGTCGGAGCGAAGTTCGTCGAGAAGGCGCAGCGGTTCGGGTGCGAGAAAGCTCCGTAACGGCTCGCTCAGCACCGCTTGCAGCGCGCGCCAGGCGTCGATGCCGGCGTCGGCGAAGTCGGCGTAATGCTGCACGCTCAGCTGCGGACTCAGCGCCAGCAGCGCCAGCAGCGCGGGCTTCTGGCGCTCCCATGTCCAGCGCAGGAGGTCGCTATGGCGGACCGCCAACGCCTGTCCGGATTCCTCCTCTCGGGTTCTGGCCTTCTGCCAGTCGCCGGCCGCCTGCTCGGCCTGGCGACGCAAGGCCAGCTTGTCTGCGTAGCGCTTGCACCACTCGCGCAGGCGCGGCCAGTGCTTGAGCAGCGTCTCGTGCGCGAGTTCGACGTGTCGCTCGTCGGGATCGGCGAGCAAGCCCTGCGCGCGCAGGGAATCGACCAGCACGCTGACCCTGGTGTCGGCGCGCAAGGGCTCGACCGCGGCCGTGCGCCGGGTCGGCAGCTCGTCGATGACCGTCGCCAGCTCGGCAAACAGACGCTCGCACGCTTCGGCCAGCAGCGGGTCGTCGTCGATCTCCTGGTCGATTCCGGCCGCCGCGCTCTCGACGATCTTCGGCAGCCCGCCCATGCTCTGGTAGCCGGCGAGCGTCAGACCACTGGCGGGGTCGCGCCGCGCGAACAACTGCGACAGCGTCAGCGCCAGCAGGGGCAGCGCGCCGGCCATCTCGTGCGCCGCGGGCAACAGCTCGGCGAGCAGTTCCGGCTGCACGGCAACGCCGCTGTCGCTGGCCGGGCGAACGATGATCTCGCGCAGTCGCGTTTCGTCGCTGATCGCCTCGAGCGGAACGAGCGAAGCGGCGAATTCTTCGCCGCCGAGCCAGTCCATCAGGCGGTGCATGAATTCGCTGCGCAGCGTCAGCAGCAGAATGACCGACGGCTGGCCGCGCAGCGCCGCGAACAGCGCGCGGAAGCCTTGCGCGGTCTCGGACGGCGTCTGCGTGAACAGCTCTCAAACTGGTCGACGAAGATCATCACCGGAACGAGCACTGCCTGCAGCTTTGCCAAGGCCTTGGCGACGGCCTTTTCCGGGTCGCTATCGAGTTCCTGCATTAGGCGCTCGACGCGCGCCTTGCCCAGCGGCAGGCGCTCTTCAGGCAGGGCGCGATCGAGCGTCTCGGCGAGTTGCCGGAAGGGATCGGCCTGCGGCTTGAAGCGCAGATAGATTAGCCGCCCCTTGCGTTCGCGCAACGCCGGAACGACGCCGGCGGCGACCAGCGACGACTTGCCGGTTCCCGAACCGCCGACGACGCTGACGAAACGGCTTTGTTCGAGACGCTCGAGCACCCGTGTCGTGTCGTCTGCCCGGCCGAAGAAGAAGCGGCAGTCCTCGGGCTTGAATGCGGCGAGTCCGGGATAGGGGTTGGCGATGTCCTGCGGCGGCGTTTGATCGCGCGCAGCCGGCTCGGCACTCGCCGGCACGGGTACCGGCAGCGGCGGCAGGTGGCGCCGCTTGCCGAGGGTCGGGGCCGGCGTCGCTGGCTGGTCGGTGAGCAGGCGGTAGAGGTCGTCGTATTGATCGTCGAGCCTGAAACTGCGGTAGTCCTGCAGCGGCAGCGGGATGAAGCGCTCGTCGCCGGCCGGTGGCAACACGGGGACGAAGCGCTTGTTGCTGAACTTGGCGTCGTAGAGCGCCTGCGTGATGTGCTGCGATTCCCAGCGAACGCCGCGGCCGCTGCCGGCTGCGGCATTGCCGTCGAATCGTTTGCGATACTCGTCGGTGCACACGACGAGCACCCAATCGGCCAGCTCGATCTGCTCGTTCATCCACGGGCGCCAGCCTTTCTCCGGCCAGGAGAAGTAGCGGTCGATGAGCGCCTCGACACCTTCGGCACGCAGCCTGTTGGCGAGAGCGAGCACCCACGCCGAATGCTCGTCGGATTCCTGGGAATAGCTGATGAAGACACGTGGCGGGTGATCGATCATGGCTTGCGGGTGTGGGTGGCCGCCAGGGCGTTGGCAAGGAATGATAGGAGGTATCGGGCGGCGCTGGCAAACGCTCGCCGGGGACAGCGCCGGGTCGCTCAAAGCGGCCAGCCGACGGCCGAGCTGGAAGCCGCTGAGCACCTTGCTCGGCGAGGCTGCAGGCTGCATCCGCGCGGGCGCCTTCCGACGTCAAACTTGACCGCAAAGCCCTATTTTCCTATCCTGCGAGGGTACTTTCGGGTCGGCCACGCCGCTCCGAAGCCCCACTCACCAACCGCAGCCTACTTACAGCACGACAAGGGATGATCATGACCGAAGAAATCGGCACTACAAAAAGGAAACCGGCCGCCAGGAAGACGGCAGCCAAGACGACGACCACCGCCGCTGCGCCGGCCAAAGCGCCGGTAGCGGCCAAGGCAACACCCGTTGCCGCAGCGAAGAAGGCACCGGCAAAACAAGCGGCGCCAGCGACGCCCACGCCAGCCAGCGCCCCGCCAGCGGCCGCTACCAGCAGCCCCAGCCCGACCAGCGCTGCGACTACTGCCACCACCACCGCGACAGCGCCGCCAAGCGCCGAGGAACGCTACCTGATGGTCCAGTCGGCCGCCTACTTCATCGCCGAGAACGATGGTTTCCAGGGCTCGTCGGCCGACTACTGGGTACAGGCCGAACGCCAGATTGCTGGCCAACTGGGCGACTAGCCGACGCGGTTTGCACGCTAACCAGGCGAGCCGCGCCGCGGCTTGCACACCACTGACGGGAGATGGCACGAATGCGCAAGAGAGTGATCAGCGAGGCCAGCGAAACCGCGGCCCCGGCGAGTGGTGACTGGCTCAAGCTCGACGACTTGGCTGAGGTCGAAATCAGCTCGGAGGACGCCGCACATCCCATCGAGTCGGCGCTGCTGCCCGGTGACGGCGGCGGCTGGCGGGCAGCGGCTCCCGGCAAGCAGACGATCCGCCTGCTCTTCCCGCATGCGCAGGCGGTGCACCGGATCTGGCTGTCTTTTGTCGAGACCTCGGTGCAGCGCACGCAGGAGTATGTGCTGCGCTGGTCGGCCGACGGCGGCCAGTCGTTTCGGGAGGTCGTCAGGCAGCAATGGAACTTCAGCCCGGAAGGCGCCAATAGCCAGACCGAGGACCATCGCGTCGAGCTCGCCGGGGTCACGGTGCTCGAGCTGATCATCACCCCGGACATCGGCAACGGCAACGCGCACGCTTCGCTGGCGGCGCTGCGTATCGCCTGAAGCGCCGTCGCGCCGCCTGCCGGCTTAAAGACCCCGCAGCGGCGCCTTGGCGTCACGGTCAGCCGTTTGGTAGGCGTTTTTCAGCTCGCCTTGACGGCCAGCTGCCGGCTAGGCGAGCCCGCCCTATGCCGCGCCCACAACGCGCGTGTTCACAAGAAGATGCACGCGCGCGGACGCCGGGCTCGCCAGCTTGGTACAATGGCGGATTGATCTCGCCGCAGGCTGCCAACGATGAAACGCAACCGCTTCTCCTCCCGCAATCGTATTTCTGCCGACGCCACCGAACTGGGGCGTCTGGCTATCGGCCTGGCCGAATCGGGCAGCAAGCTTGAGGACTCGTTCTGGCAGAACCGCCTCGCCGAACTCATCGACCAGCTGTTTCACGACGGCTCCGAGGACGACCTGACGGCGTCGCTCGATCGCCTGTTCGACACGCACGCGATGGCCCATGACGACCTCGCCGACCTGGTCGAGGCGCAGGCCGAGTCGTGCGTGATGGCCGATCGCGGCGAGGACTTCGATGTGCTGTTGATCGCCGTGCCGATTCTCGGCTGGTCGCGCTTCTCGATCCCCGCCGCGACGATCCCGAAGAGCACCGTACAGACCTTGAAGGTCCATCTCGGTGCGCACGTTCTGGCGGCCGGTGCCCGCTTCGCCGTCGCCGATTACCTGTATAGCCCGGACCAGCTGCCGCACAGCTTCGTCGAGACCTGGCAACTGCTGCAGAAGCTCGGCGCCGCGGCGCTGGCTGGCGCCGACCTCGGCATCGATGGCGCCAGCATGCCCGAAACCAACCGTTTCCTCTCCGATACCCGCTACCTGGTCGGCGCGCTGGCGGTGCCGCGTGGCAAGGCGCTCTTTCGCTGGAACGAAGAGGACAAGAGTACCCGCGAAAGCTGCCTCAAGGAATGGGTTCGCCAGGGCGGACCCTGCCTGGAGGCGCTGCTCACCGGTTGCGCCTACCAACCGCTGCTGGCTGACGCCTATCATGCCGCCTGCCGCGCCGCCGACAGCGCCTCGCGCCCGTATTCGTTGAACGCCTCGGTGGCCTTCCTGCACGCGACGCTCGGACAGCCCGTCGAGGAACTGCGGGCAATCGTCGGCAGCTTCCACGACAAGCGCCTCGAGGAGTACCGGATCGCCTTTGGCCCGCGCGACAGCGACGTGATTTACCACGGCGTCGTCTGGCCGCTGCTCGGCATCGAAGACGAAACGACCGATGTCGCCAGCGAGATCGAGGGGGTGCTGCGCAAGACCGGCCTCAAGGAAGTGCTGCTGCTCGACCAGCAGTTTCCCTACGAGTTCTGTGACGACTGCGGCGCGCCGCTCTACCCCAACGCCGAGGGCGAGACGGTCCATGCCGAGATGCCCGAACAAGCCGACACGCCCTCGCAAACGCTGCACTGACGCACTGCCCAGGCCGACGATGAGCAACAGCGACCTGCTACAGCGGAGCCTCGCCGCGGTCTGGCACCCGTGCACCCAGATGAAACAGCACGCCGCCGGCAGCGACGCGGCACCGATGATTCCGATTGCCCGCGGCAAGGGCGTCTGGCTGTACGACTTCGATGGCCGGCGTTACCTCGACGGCATCAGCTCGTGGTGGGTCAATCTGTTCGGCCACTGCAATCCGCGGATCAACGCCGCGCTGCGCGAGCAGCTCGACGAGCTCGAGCACGTGATCCTCGCCGGCTGCACGCATCGGCCGGTGGTCGAACTTTCCGAACGCCTGTCGGCACTGACCGGCGGCAGCCTCGGCCATTGCTTCTACGCTTCCGACGGCGCGTCGGCGACCGAAATCGCACTCAAGATGTCGTTCCACGCGTGGCGCAACCACGGTCGCCACGACAAGACCGAATTCCTCTGTCTGAGCGGCAGTTATCACGGCGAGACCGTCGGCGCGCTGGCGGTGACCGACGTCGCCCTGTTCAAGGACGCCTACGCGCCCTTGATCCGCGCCGCGAGCACCGTCGCGAGTCCCGACGCACGCCAGGCGAAAGATGGCGAGACGCCCGTAGACGTCGCCCGCCGCGCCGCTGCGGCGCTGGCAAGCCACCTCGAAGAGCACCACCCGCGCATCGCCGCGCTGATCGTCGAACCGCTGATTCAGTGCGCCAGCGGCATGGTCATGTACGACCCGGAGTACCTGCGTCTGGCGCGCGCCCTCTGCGACCGCTACGAGGTGCATCTGATCTGCGACGAGATTGCCGTCGGCTTTGGCCGCACCGGAACTTTCTTTGCGCACGAGCAGGCCGGCATTCGACCCGACTTTCTGTGCCTGTCGAAAGGCATCTCGGGCGGCTATCTGCCGCTGTCGGTGGTGCTCACCACCGACGCCGTCTATGGCGCTTTCTACGACGACCGCGTCGGCCGCGGCTTCCTCCATTCGCACTCCTATACCGGCAACGCGCTGGCCTGTCGCGCCGCCCTGGCGACGCTCGACATCTTTGCCGACGAAGAGGTCATCGCCGCCAATCGCCTGCTCGCCGAGCACCTGGCCAGCTGCCTGCGCCCGCTCGCCAGCCACCCGCGCGTTCGCCACCTCCGGCAGCGTGGCATGATCGCCGCTTTCGACGTGCTCAGCGACGACGAGCGCTTCGCCGAACGTTTCCACCGCCAGGCACTGGCGCGCGAAATCCTCTTGCGGCCGATCGGCAACACGGTCTATTTCATGCCGCCCTACGTGCTCGATAGCGAACAATGCGAGTTTCTCGTCGCCGGCGCTGTCGCCGCGCTGGAAGCGACGCTGGCGGCATGATCCTGGAGCAGTTGCAAAGCGAACTCGATGGCCTGCAGCGCGACGGCCTGCGGCGTCAGCGACGCAGCCTGGATTCGCCTTGCGGGCCGGCGGCACAAGTCGACGGGCGTCGCCTGCTCAGCTTCTGCAGCAACGACTACCTCGGCCTGGCCAATGAGCCCGCGCTGATCGACGCGACGTGCGCCGGCGCCAGAGCCTGGGGCGTCGGCAGCGGCGCCTCGCACCTGGTCAGCGGCCACCTGACGCCGCACGCCGCGCTCGAACAAGTGCTCGCCGAGTTCACCGGCTTTGCCCGCGCCCTGCTCTTCTCGACGGGTTACATGGCCAATCTCGGAATCGTCCCGGCGTTGGTCGGGCGTGGCGACGCGGTCTTCGCCGACCGCCTCAACCACGCCTCGCTAATCGACGCCGTACAACTTTCGCGCGCCGACAGCCATCGCTACGCGCACGGCGATCTGCAGGCGCTCGAACGCCTGCTCGCGGCGAGTTCGGCCAAACGCAAGCTGATCCTCAGCGACGCGGTCTTCAGCATGGACGGCGACCTGGCGCCCTTGCCGGGATTGCTCGAACTCGCCGAGCGCTTCGACGCCTGGCTGGTGATCGACGACGCGCATGGTTTCGGCGTCCTCGGCGCGCAGGGACGCGGCAGCGTCGCGCATTTCCAGCTGCCGCCGGCGCCGCGCCTGGTCTACATGGCTACCCTCGGCAAGGCGGCCGGTGCCGCCGGCGCTTTCGTCGCCGGCGACGCGACGGTGATCGAGTGGCTGCAGCAGCGCGCGCGAACGTACATCTTCACCACCGGCAGCAGCCCGGCAATCGCCTGCGCGCTGGCCACCAGCCTCGAACTGATCGCCGCCGGCGACGGCCGCCGCGATCGCTTGCGGCAACTCTGCGCGCAGTTGCGCGACGGCCTGGCCGGCAGCCGCTGGCGGCTGCTGCCGTCGCCGACGGCGATCCAGCCGGTGATCATCGGCGACAACCATGAGACGCTGCGCGTCGCCGCGGCGCTCTACGAGCGCGGCCTGTGGGTGCCGGCGATCCGGCCGCCGACGGTGGCCAAGGGCAGCGCGCGCTTGCGCGTCTCGCTGACCGCCGCGCATCAGCCGGCGGACATCGATCAGCTGCTCGACGCGCTGCGCGATCTGGGATGAGCACGCTGCACGCCAATCGCCCGCATCTCGCGCTAATCCACGGCTGGGGGCTGGGCAGCCTGGCCTGGCAGCCGCTGCTCGAGCGCTTGTCCGAGGGCTACCGGCTACACCTCGTCGACCTGCCCGGCTACGGCCAGGCAGCGGCCAGCGATGACGATTTCACGGCCACCGCGCAGGCGCTGGTCGACGCGCTGCCGGCCGGCGTCATGCTCTGCGGCTGGTCGCTCGGCGCGCTGCTGGCGATGCGTGCAGCGCTGCTCGCACCGGAACGCGTTGGCGGCCTGCTGCTGGTCGGTGCGACGCCGTGTTTCATGCAGCGCGCCGACTGGCCCAGCGCGCAAGCGCCGGCCGTGCTCGACAGCTTCGCCGCCAGCGTCAGGAGTAAACCCGAACAAACGCTGCAGCGTTTCGCGGCCCTGCTCAGCGTCGGCGACGAAACGGCGCGGGCGAGCAGCCGCGCGCTGCTCGCCGGCCTGCGCAACAGCCAGACGCCCGACGCCGCGACGCTATGCCGCGGCCTGGACTGGCTGCGCGAAGTCGATCTGCGCTCGCAGGCGTCGGCGATCAGCTGCCCCACTGTGCTGATCCACGGCGAGAACGACTCGCTGAACCCGCTGGCGGCGGCGCAATACCTGTCGAAAGAGCTGCCGAACGCCCGCCTTGAGGTCTTCGCTGGCGCCGGTCACGCTCCTTTTCTCGCTGACCCCGAGCGTTTCGTCGGCGTCCTGGACAATTTCTGCCATGCCCCTGCTACCCGCTAAGCCGCGTATTCGCGAATCCTTCGAACGCGCCGCGACGTCGTATGACGGCGCTGCAGCGCTGCAGCGCCAGGTCGGCGAACGCCTGCTGGCCGATTTTGCCGCCGACGCCGCGCCGAGCGACCTGGTCGACGCCGGTTGCGGCACCGGCCACGGCGCACGCCTGCTGCGCGCGCGCTGGCCACAGCTGCACGTCACCGCCATCGACTTCGCGACGACGATGCTGGCCATCGCCCAAAACGACGCCGACGCCTGCCTGGCCGCCGACATCGAGGCGCTACCGTGCCGCGACGAATGCTTCGCCGCCTGGTGGTCCAACCTGACCGTGCAGTGGTGCGATATCGGCCAGGTTCTCGGCGAAGCGCGGCGCGTCCTGCGCCCCGGCGGGCAACTGGCGCTGAGCACGCTCGGCCCCGACACCTTCCGGGAGTTGCGCGACGCTTTCAGCGGCGTCGACGGCCACCGCCACACGCTGACTTTCAGCGAACCACAGCTCATCGGCGAAGCCCTGCAGCGCGCCGGCTTCGTCGACATCAGGCTGCAGCGCCAGACGATCAAGCTGCACTACCCCGACCTGAAGACCTTGCTGCGCGCGGTCAAGGAAATCGGCGCCAACTCGGTCGGCGAAGGCGTACGCAGCGGCCTGCTTGGCCGTAGCGCCTGGCAACGCGTGCAGGCCGCCTACGAGCAGTACCGGACGCCGGCCGGCCTGCCGGCGCGTTACGATGTCATTCTGGCCTACGCCAAAAAATGAACGAGCCCCTAGCCCCGATGAAAACGCCCCCCGTACCACTGGCGCGGCAGCCTGCCGGCTGGTTCGTCACCGGCACCGACACCGAGGTCGGCAAGACCTTCGTCGCCTGCGCGCTGCTGCACGCACTCCGCAATGCCGGTCGGCGCGCACTGGCGATGAAACCGGTCGCCGCCGGCTTTGACGAGAACGGCCGCAACGACGACGTCGAACGGCTGCTCGCGGCGTCATCGCAAACGGCGCCGCGGGCGCTGGTCAACCCCTACGGTTTTGCCGCCGCGATCGCGCCGCACATCGCCGCTGCCGAGGAAGGCCGGAGCATCGAGCTGGCGCCGATCATCGCCGCCTTCGAGCAACTGCAGACGATGGCCGAGGTCGTCCTGGTCGAAGGTGTCGGCGGCTTCTGCGTGCCGCTCGGCCGCCACTGCGACACCGCCGACCTGGCGGCGGCGCTGCAGTTACCGCTGATCCTGGTCGTCGGCATGCGCCTGGGCTGCATCAACCATGCGCTGCTGACGCAGCAGGCGATCGCCGCTCGCGGTCTGACGCTCGCCGGCTGGGTAGCCAACCGCATCGATCCGGCGATGGCGCGCTTCCCCGAAAACCTGGCCGCCCTGCAGACGCGGTTGGCAGCACCGCTGCTCGGCGTCGTCGAACACGCAACGACGCCCGAGCAGGCCGCGCTATCGCTGCAATTGCCCGATCGGGCGCACTAAGCGCCGATCGTCATCAAGACCTCAAAATTGCTGCAAGGGTCGCTGGTGCTCGCGGCCGCGACGCCATCCTGGCCGAACCAGGTACTCCCGCACGAGCACGGCGCTCGCGCTCGCCGACATCTGACGACGATTTTCCAGGACCTCTCGCTGCTCACAGCCGGCTCAGTAGAGATACTGCTTCCGCTGGAGCGCCTACGCAGCGCTCACTTTCCGGCGAGCGGCGCCTTGTGCTCTGGTTGACGGTGGATGCGCTGACGACGCAGCCTGCGCGCCTAGCCATCCTGGCGCGTCTGCTCGACCCAGATCAGCGCGTCAACATCGAAGCCAAGCCTCCTCGCCTGGCCGAGCAAGCGTTCGCGGACGTCCGCCGGTAGTTGCTTCTCCCTGGCCAATATCCAGAGGTAGTCGCGACTCGGCCCGACGACCATCGCCCAGGCGTAATCCTGGCGGTCGAGTTCGACGACGTGGTAGCCACCGTAGAACGGCCCGAAGAACGATACTTTCAGCGAGGCACGATTCGCATTGCCGGTGAACAATGCTCGCCCGACTGCCTGCCGCCAGTCCTTGCGTTCAAGGTCATAGCCGCGGTTGATGACCTCGACGCTGCCATCGGCCTGGCCGCGATAGGTGGCGCTGACGTCGCTCAAGCCACGCTCGAAGGAATGGTCCAGTCGCGCCAGTTCGTACCACTTCCCCTCGTAGCGCGTCAGATCGAAAGGCGTCACCGGATTCAACCCGGCCGGTGGCGCCGTCGAGCAGCCGGCGAGTCCAAGCAGAGAAAGCAGCAGCAGGCCTGCCCAGAGACGGCGAGCGTGGCAAAGAAGAGGAAGGTGGTTCATCGGCGCAATCCTGGAGGAGGAGGAGTTGTTGTTTGTCCTGGACATTGTACGGACAAAGTCGAAGTGTTGCGCTACGAGCTATATTTGTTGTACACAATCAGAACGCGTGTCCAGAACAAACAGCGCCGGGGCGATAAATGTACGTCGTGATGCCACAGGCAATGGCCGACGCAATGCGCGCAACGACGCCGCGCACTTGCTTGCCGCGTCGGCGACGGCGATTCCTTTCATGGGCAAAAAAAATGCCCAGCCATTGGGAAAATGGGCGGGCGCGGTAGGTGACAACTAACGGGTCAGTGCTGGTGGTGCTTGGCTTGGTAGTGCTTTGGCTTGGTGGAAACTGCGGAGGGGTCAATCGACTTGCGGCACTGCGGGCGTGGCGATCTAGCGATATGCGAACGTGATCATCGGGACGGCACGGACATTGGGCTGCTTCGCCAGGAAGTCGCGCAGGAATTCACCGAGTTTCCGCTCACAGAGTGCGATGACGGCTTCTTCCATCTTGATGGCGTCACCCTGCTTCGCCGCGGCGGTGATCAGTTGCTGCTGCAGGGCGATCACTTGCGCTTTCTCATCAATCAGCAGCCCCTTGCCGGGAATCTCATGCGAAATCGCCCCGATGGCTGGCGACGACACGAGCTCCGGCTTCTTCAACGTCACGGTGATGCCGGTGGCGTCCGCAGCGACAGTGAAACTTTCGGGGCTCAAGTCATAGCCGACGGAGTACTCCACCGCGTAGTTCAAGATGATGGTTGCATCCGACTTGATGCCCAGCGCTGACCTGTTGATGTGCTCGACATGGACGTAGTTGCGGTCGATGGTTGCCGCCAGGAATTTTGCTCAGCCGGAGATTGCTTTCTTGGTGACCTCCAGGTATTGCGTGAAAGTTGTGTAGCCGAGCAGGTCCTGCTTGGTGGCCGACAGGGTTTGATCAACGATGTGCAGCTTTGACAGGAGATCGGATTGGTGGCGTTGGTCGGCCGAGTGCTGGAGGTATTGGTGGGTCGCGGCGGCGGCGATTGATGCGGTGATGGCTATTGCTGCGAGGACTTTCTTCATTGGCACCTCTTGGGTTGGCATTGGGAATTGGCGAACTCCAGACGTAAAAAAACCCCGTGAGCCTTTCGACGAGCGGGGTCAGGGGCATCCCGTTATACACAACTCACATGACATGACGGAGCTCGCGCATATGCTCTACGCCGGAGACGAAATCACGCAAGCGCTGGATGCCGAGCCAGAGGGATTTGACGCCGGGTTCGCCGTCGCCCTTGCGGGCGAGGAATCCGCCGAGCTGCGCGATCAAACGGATGACCTCGCGAATGCTCGGCACCTTCTTCGGTGGTTTCTTCTTGTTGAGGATAAAGGCGCCGGCCCATTCCGTTTCGGAGAAGAGCAGATCGGCAGGCCACTGCGGGTGGATGCGTCCCAGGCGGATCAGGCGGGCAAGGCGCCAGGAAACAACCAGATAGACCGCCAGAGCCAGTTCCAGCTTGCTCTGGCTGCCCAGTTGCAAGGCCTCGACCCGGCAGCCGTTCTTGAGCACATGGAACAAGGTTTCGATCTCCCAGCGGCAGCGATACCAGTCGATCAATTCGACGGCCGCCTCAAGATCGGCAACTTTACGATTGGTCAGCAAGCGCCATTCGACCGGCTTGCAGCCGGCGGGCGCCCCGATTTCCGTGGCGATCAGGCAGGTCACTCTGATGTGGCGGCCGTCCGTGTCACGAGCCGGGAGGTCGACCGCATGGCTTCGCAACTGCTGGCGCACGATCCGTTTTGGCTGCCCGTGCCGCGATGCCAGAGTGAATTCGATCTCGCCGAGGGGCGCTTCGGCAAGAGTTGCCGCCCACAGTTTGCCGCCTTGCGGCAAACAGCGGTTGTGTTTGGCGCGAATCAGCCAGTCGGCCGGCGTTCCCAACGCCTGGGCGCGCTGCATCAGGCCGACGATGTCCGCTTCGCGGTCGGCCACATAGACCAATCGCGTTTGTGGCATCCCCGCCGCGGTTTCGGCGACCCGCTCGTAGCCTTCAATCCAGCGCGTGCTCTCGCTGATGCCCGGCCGGCTTCCGTCGGCCGCTTTCGCTTCTCTCGCCCACATCCAGGCGTCGATCACCCCGAGCGGTTCACGTTCCGGGGTCACCGCATAGGTCGGGTGCAGATACATGCCGCGCTGGGCTTCGTACGAGAGCGGCCCGAGTCCTTCGATCTCCTGACCGTTGAAGTCCAGTTCGGTGGTGTCCTGAAGGCACAACACCACCGGGTGTTGTGCCATGCGCCTTTGGCTGCAATCCATGTGCGGTTGCAGGATCGATTGCCAGTTCAACCCGCGCTTGCCAGCGTGGGCCTGATCGAAGAAACGGTACGCCGCCACAGTCTCCGCCCAATCCCCACAGGCGCCTGGTATGCTCGCCGTCGGCTGCTCTGCAAAGCGTGTCGCCAGTTTGATTAGCCTCCGTCTCAGACGTCCGTCCCCCAGTTCAGCCCCGCCAAATTCGTCTCCCGCCCAGTTTGCCATCGCCCGATCCTTATGAAAATGGGAAAGGGAAAGCAAGGGGTATACCAGACAAAATCAGTCAACTATTTGTCAGAACACATCGGGCGGCCACGTTATGCTGAGTGAGTTGTGTATAACGAGATGGCTTTAACGCTGGTCAATATCGTTTTGGCTGGAAAGCATAACGTCGGATCGAATCTTGATCGCAGCACAGGAAGCAGCATGCACATTTCACGAATCAGAATTACCAATTTCGCCAACTTTGCGGCCCTCGACGTTAACACGGCCGAAAGCATCGTGATTGTCGGTGAAAACAAGGCTGGCAAGAGCAATTTCATCCGCGCGCTGCAACTGGTGCTCGACCCAGGTTTGTCGGACCTTGATCGCCAGTTGGGGCTCGAGCAGCTTTGGGATGGGCTTGGCGAACGCAAGCTTGGCGCCACGGTTGAAGTGTCCATCGAGTTAACCGCCTTTGACGACAACCCTGACCTCATCGCCTGTCTCGCCGATTGCCTGGTCGATGCCGGACCGCCGATCGTTGCCCGACTGACCTACCGATTTCGCCCGAAATCAAGCCTCGCTGGTTCGCCACCAAAGAGCTTGGCTGACTATGAGTACGTGATTTTTGGTGGGGAAGACGAGGACAATGCATTTCTGACAACGCATCGACGACAGCTGCCGCTCGATGTACAGGGCGCATTGCGCGATGCCGACAAGGATCTCTCCAGCTGGCGCCGCTCACCCCTTCGGCCACTCGTTGAGGATTTGACGAGCGAGATTGATGCCGAAGCACGAAATGAAATCCAGCAGTTGGTCGGTAAGGCGCAGACGGAGCTGACGGACCGCGAAGAAGTGGTCCGTACAGCCGAACGCATCAGTGATCGCCTTCAGGCAATCGTCGGCGACCAACACACGGTTCCAATCAAGCTGGGGCTCGCACCGACCGCAGTCGACGCGTTGTTGCGAAGCCTGCGTATCCTGATCGACAACGGCCTCCGTGGTATCGGCGACGCGAGTCTTGGTACGGCGAACGTGATCTTCCTTGCACTGAAGAGCCTCGAACTTGATCGTCTTGTGACCGAAGGTGAGCGCAGCCATACCTTCTTCGCAATCGAGGAGCCGGAAGCTCACTTGCACCCTCACGTTCAACGCTTGGTGTTTCGGTACTTCCTTGGGGAGATGCCGGAGAGCGGCAACAAGCCCAAGAACCTCACAACAATCCTGACAACTCACTCACCCCATATCGCCAGTGTGGCGCCAATTCGGTCGGTCGTGCTGCTTCGGCAGCAACCTAAGGATGGTGCGATCGCCACCATAGCGACGTCCACTGCGTCGGCGCCGCTTGGAGATTATGACGAGGATGACCTGCAACGTTACATCGACGTGACGCGCGGCGAATTGTACTTTGCCCGCGGAATCATCTTCGTCGAGGGCGATTCCGAGCGCTTCCTGATACCAGCATTCGCTGAAGCCATGGGCATCTCTCTGGACGTACTCGGCATCTCCGTCTGCTCAGTTAGCGGCACCAACTTTGCCCCCTATATCAAGCTTGTTGGCACGAAAGGACTTGACATCCCATATGTCGTGCTCACGGATCTAGATGAGATTGCAGCGGATAAGCCTCCGCAAGGACTAAATCGTCTGCTCCGCTTGCTCAAGCTCACGATTCCCGAAGACGAATGGGCCTCTCTTGATATGAAAAACCCGTGGGATAAAGGCGAGGCCTGCGGCTTTTTCGTCAATGACAGCACGCTTGAATTGGAGCTGTTTTCAGCAGGGCTCGGGGGCGATATTCGGAACGTCATCGAAATCGAGTTGTCTCTGAGCGCCGCATCCAAGCAACTGCTCGCCGGCTGGGTGGAAAAACCAGATGCGCTCGATGGCCGCAAGCTGCTCGCGTTAATCGAGCGCATCGGGAAAGGCCGATTCGCCCAAGCTCTTGCGCCTTGCGCAACTGCGACCAGTTGTCCGCCCTATATTCGTCAGGCCTTGAGGTACATCCGCGATGCCGTTGCGTAGTACCAGCACCGCCTATCTGGAACTGGCCGAGGAGTTGCGTGGAAATGAGCAGCAATGGACGGCCTACGCGTCGCAAGGCCACTGTGTCGTCCTTGCCGGCCCCGGCAGTGGCAAAACGAAGACCCTAGTACTCAAGCTGGCACGAGTGCTCGTTGAGGACGTGCGATCACCACGGGGTGTCGCCTGCATTACCTACAGTCAGGAGTGCGCGCGGGAACTGAGCCGGCGCCTAGCGCAAATCGGGCTACAGGAATCTTCTCGCCTGTACATCGGAACGGTCCATGGCTTTTGCCTACGGCACCTTCTCCTGCCGTATGCGCGACTTGCCAACCTCGGGATCCCTCACCCCATTAAGGTCGCAACTATTGAGCACTGCAAGCAACTCCACTCCCGGCTGGGCGATCACCTCTTCGGGGTAGATCACCCTTTCAAGCAGGTGTTAATGGACCACTATCGGCGAGATCATCTGGACCGGACGTCAGCGGCGTGGTTAGGAAACGGTGACCTTGCTCGTTTGTCTGAGACTTACGAACAAGCATTGCGCGACGAGGGTCAAGTAGATTTTGAGGACTTAGTGATTTACGGACAGCGATTGGTCATGCAACATGACTGGGTACTGCCACTGCTACGCGCAAGGTTCCCGCTACTGGCCGTGGATGAGTATCAGGATCTTGGCTCAGGCCTGCATCGAATCGTAAAGCGTCTTTCGTTCGAAGGTGGTATGCGGCTTTTCGCCGTCGGCGATGCGGACCAATCTGTGTATGGTTTCAATGGTGCCGATAGTAGCCTGCTACATGAATTGGCCAGCTATCCAGGCGTGGAGCAGGTGAAACTTGAGGTGAACTACCGTTGCGCACAAGAAATTGTGGACGTTTCCGAGCGCGCTCTAGGCGAAGTGCGTGGATATCGCGCTTGGGATAACGAGCGGCCCTCACGGATTGAAATGGTCAGGTGTAGCGAGGGATTGAATCACCAAGCACAGCATGCCATAACAGAAATCATTCCAGCGGCACTCGTGGGTAGAACGGGCCGGCAATTGGGTGACATTGCGATTCTCTATCGAAAAGCCAACATCGGCGACATAGCCGCGCAAGCGGCGATAGCGGCTGGCTATGATTTCATTCGCGTCGACAATGCCGCGCCTTACCGCAAGTGTGCCCTGACCAGTTGGATTGAGGACTGTGCCGCTTGGTGCGCCGGTGGGTGGCTAGAAGCCAGACCTCGGCTCAAGGGCTTACTGGATCGCTGGCTGGCATTTCGCCACCGCCACCTGCACGAAACTGAAGCTCGTGTGGAACGACGGCTACTGACGGCCTTTCTCTGGGCCTCCCGACACAATGGCTCTGCTCGCGACTTTGTCGTTGCCCTACGTCACACGCACCTCGACGCACTGCTCGCAGCCGAACCATCGTTGGCCGACCAAGTAGCTCACGTCACCGCGATGACGCGAGCCGTGCAGAAAGGTGGAGCACTGGAGAATCTCGATATGGCACGCCTTGGTGGACGCGATGGGTCTCCGGATCAGTTGAATTTGCTTACCCTACACTCGGCAAAGGGCTGTGAGTACGATGTAGTCATCATGCTTGGTTTGGATGAAGGTGACTTTCACTGGTCGAACGTCCACGGGGATGAGCTCAAAGAGAGCCGACGTCTGTTCTACGTGGGCCTAACGCGCGCCCGCGATGAAGTGCACATGCTTTACTCCGGCTGGAACGAGAACAAGTATGGGCGCCGGTTCAATTCTGGGCGGTTGCGGTTTCTTGATGAGTTATAGCCAGAGCCATCGAGGTTTCCCTGGCAGGTGCTAGCTTCGGCATTCGGCACCCCGACTCTAAGCACCGGATCGCCTTGCTGCACCTGTTGTGAGGCAGTGATGGCGATCGTGAGGACACAGTCCGTCTGTGTTCCCGGGACCGATGCCCGTCCGCTTGCCACCACCGCGAGGGTTCGTTGATCCTGTAGCCAGCCATCCATGCAGTGTCGCGGAAGGTCAGCGCCCACGAGCTGAGAATTGACTTGCCTTGAGTCGGCGCTGAATCTGGGGTGACCGCCCATATTTGGCGTCGCCTACCGTGGCGCCAGACCCTCCCAGCCTGGCAGAACCACCCACCGGGCCACTCCGAAACGTATTCTCGATACGGCCTGGTCAATTCTCTCGGGCTGATCCAACAAAGAGCTCAGATCGGGGCTCGCTTCGCTCGCACGACCCAACGTTTTTCGATAGGGCTGTTAGTGACGGCTTTCGGCGGCATCGCTGCATCGAGGGGTGACCAGCTGCTTCAGCCCGCCGAAGCGGGTATCTCCCCAGCTTTCCAGAATGTTTGCCAACGGGCAACGGTGCCGCCAGAACGCCGACTAGCCGAGAAGTGCCACCACGGCCCACCCAGCCGCACACCCACGTGGTCTCCCCGCCCCCGAGGCCCTTCCCTTGCGCAACCCCCTTGCCCACACCGCCGCAGCCACCCCCAGCTCGGTATAGGCCCGGAAGCCCTCCCAGAACGCAAAAAGCCCAACCTCGGGGGCTGGGCTAAGCGCTTGTACTACTAGGAATTTTCTGTGGCTCCCCGACCTGGGCTCGAACCAGGGACCTACGGATTAACAGTCCGACGCTCTACCAACTGAGCTATCGAGGAACACGAGAGCGCGGATTTTAGCCACTCGGCTGCCGTTCGTCAACTGATCTTGGCGAGATTGTGGAGTATCTGCGAGCCGGCATGGCCAGCGCTCCTGATGCATCCTGCTTGCGCGCGTAGCAAACGGCCACCCAATGGCCGGAAATGAGGGCGCGGCGCCATCGACAATCGGGCTCGGGCCGCTGCCCCTGCTTGCCGCCCGCTGGCGGCCGCCGCCACGTTGTTTCTGGCCGGCAGCCGCCGATGATCCACCAGCGCCACGCGGCGACACCGACAGCCAGCGTCACCGAAGCGGCGAAGCAAGGGCGAATCAGCAACGGCTTGGCGCATCTGCGTCTTTTCGCGCACCTCAACACAGTGCACAATGCGATCTTGCCGAAAAGAAGCCGAACATCTCTACTGATTGTCACCACGGCGCCGCTGAGAAAATGGACCCTGAGCTGATTGACCCCGAGCTGATTTACGCAAAGACCGCGTCCGGCGAAGAGGCCATGCTACAGCGAACACGGGTGGTCCAGAGAAACGTGCGCATGGTTCTGATCCTGGTCGACGGCAACGCCACCGTGGCCGAGCTCTGCGACAAGACGGGCAATGTGCAGCTTACCCAAAACGCGCTGCTCGAGCTCGAGGATGATGGCTTCATCGAGCGACGGGTCGACGAAGACTCGGTGTGGACGCCCGGCCGAAAGGGTAGCCAGTCGATCAGGGCCGGGCGGTCAGCCGCCGATTCGTCGACCCTTGGCGACAGTTCGACATCCGGCGCGCCATCGACGTCTGGCAACGAACCGACGCGAATCATTCCGTTCCCGGAAAGCCGCAGGGTCAGCCTCCCGTCCAGCCCGCCTTCTACCAGCCCTCCTTCGTCGAGCTCGCTGTCGCCGAGCGCGCTAACGCCACCGCACTACACGGTTGGTCCGCAGTCCGGTACGGTCTTTCTGCCGAAAGCCGAGGCGATGCCGGAATTGGCGGCGGCGACGAGCGCAACGCAGCCGCCGCCTCGTTCACTGGTCAATCGTCTGCGGCACTGGATGAGTGAGCTTGGCCAGGATCTCCAGCCGCTACGACATGGCCAGATCCGCTTGCACCTGAGCTGGCCGGTGGTCGTGATGCTCGGCATCCTGTCCTTCAGCGTCCTGCTGGCGTTGCTCGTGCTGGTCGCCTGGGCCTTTCCGTATGGTCGCTATCTGCCTGAGGTCGAAGCCGCCTTGGCGAGGCAAACCGGGCAGACCGCGAGCATCGAGCAGATGCACGTCACTTTCTTTCCCACGCCGGGCTTGCTGCTCACCAATGTGCGCTTGCGAGACCAGGACAAAGGCGACGACGTACGCATCGCCGAGCTCCAACTGCAGCCCGTTCTCGGGACACTGCTTTCGCCGACGGTCGCGTTCCGGGAGATGGCGCTGAGCGGCATCGACGTGTCGGCAGAGAACATCGCCAGCCTGTCGCGAATGTTTGCGTCGGCCGCTCGAGAAGCAGGCGCTGCTGGCGTACCGCCGCGCGTGGCCATTGCACGCGCCGACGTCGCCTTCGCCGGGCTCGGCTTCGACGGCATGCATGGCCAGGTCGAGCTTTCGGACGACGGACTGCTGCAATCGGTGTCGCTGCAATCGGCCGATCGCAGCGTGCACATCGAGGCCAAACCGGCAGCCGGGAGACTGGCGGTCAGCATTGAGGGGCTCGGCTGGCGCCCATCGGCCAACTCGCCGATTCGCCTGGATTCGTTCACCTTGAAAGGAGAGATCGATGGCTTTATTTTCGTCGTCGACACGCTTGACCTGCGAATCTTCGACGGCCGGGTACGTGGCGCCCTGATCCTGCGCGCCGACGGAGCGCCGGCAATCGCCGGCGAGATCGACTTCGAGCGGATCGATGCGACGCTTTTCGGTGCCGCCCTGGGGATAGGAGGACAGTTCGAAGGCGATGCGGCCGGCAAGCTGCGCTTCTCGGCGATGGCCGAGAAATGGTCGCGAATTCTCTTTGCAATCTATGCGGACGGCAATTTCACGATCGGCCGCGGCAGCCTGGGCGGGATCGACCTTCCCGAGGCGGTGCGCAGGGCCGCCGGCACGCCAGCGACGCTGGGGGGCGCGACACGCTTCGAGCAGTTGTCCGGCACCATCAGGCTGACGCCCGACCACTATCGCTTCAACCGCCTGCTGCTGCAGGCCGGCACGATGCAATCCACAGGTCAGATCGAAGTCAGCGGCGACCAGCAGCTGCGCGGCCGGATGGACGTCCAGATGCGCGCTCGCGCCGACCAGGCGGCGGTGCCGGTATCGATCGGTGGTTCGCTGCAGACCCCGCAGCTGCAGACGCGCTAGGGTAGTGCTGCACCCGGCAGGGGACGCAGTGCTCACCCGAACATACGTGGCCAGAACATACGAGGCCGCGAAGCGCCAGGGCCTTCCTGGCGCGGCGCCTGGCCCGCGCCGCGTCATGGCGAGGAGGCGCAGCCGACGTGGCAATCCAGAGATCTTGCTCCTGGCCTTGGTGATGCGTCGGCCGTGAAGCAGTCAGACGGTGGAGCTGGATTGCCGCGTCGGCTTTGCCTCCTCGCAATGACGGCGTGAGTGCGTGTCGCCTTTGGCGAGCGTCCGCAGCTGGTCGGATGCGGTGGCTGGTTTCGTGCACCTGGACGTGCTGCGCCTGCAAGCTCATCGCCAAGAGTTCGGGCCGATGGCCGGGTGTCGTGTGGCACGCTGTATCGAACATTCGAGGCCGCGAAGCGCCAGCGCCTTCCTGGCGCTGCGCCTGGCCCACGTCCCGTCATTGCGAGGCGGCGCAGCCGACGTGGCAGTCCAGAGATCTTGCTCCTGGCGTTGCTGATGCGGCGGCCGCGGCCAGCTCGGCGGCGCCGAAACCTTGCCGCGCTAACGAAAACGCCGGCCCAGGGCCGGCGTTTTCGTGCCGCTTGCGCAAGCCGTTAGATAACCGCGGCGATGGCGTCGGCTACGTAGTCGATGTTCCTGGTATTCAGCGCCGCCAGGCAGATCCGGCCGGTGCCCACCGCGTAGATGGCAAACTCGTCGCGCAGGCGGTCGACCTGTTCGACACTCAGCCCGGTGTAGGAGAACATGCCGCGCTGGCGGGTGACAAAGGAAAAGTCGGTGCCAAAGCCCCTGCCCTGCAGCTTGTCGACCAGGCTGACGCGCATGGCGAGAATGCGTTGGCGCATCTCACCGAGCTCGCCTTCCCACATCTGGCGCAGTTCCGGACTGGCCAGCACGGCCGCGACGACCGCACCACCATGCGTCGGCGGACTGGAGTAATTGGCCCGGATGACGCGCTTGATCTGCGACAGCACGCGTGCCGCTTCGTCCTTGCTGGCGGCGACCACCGACAACGCGCCAACGCGTTCGCCGTATAGCGAGAACGATTTGGAGAACGAACTGGCAATCAAAAACTGCAGGCCCGAGGCGACAAACAACTGCAGTAGCTGCGCGTCTTCAGCGATGCCGTCGGCAAAACCCTGATAGGCGATGTCGATGAACGGTACCAGGCCGCGCGCACCGATGGTGTCGATCAGCTGTTGCCACTGCGCGCCATTGAGGTCGGCGCCGGTTGGGTTATGGCAACACGCGTGCAGGACGACGATCGACCCCGCCGGCAAGGCGTTCAGCCCGTCGTTCATGGCGTCGAAATCGACGCCGCGGCTGACGGCATCGTAGTAGGGATAAGACTCGACTTCGAAGCCGGCAAACTCGAACAGCGCGCGGTGGTTCTCCCAACTCGGATCGCTGATATAAACCTTGGCGTCGGGCAACAGACGCCGCAGGTAATCGGCGCCGACCTTGAGCGCACCGGTGCCACCGAGGGCCTCGATGGTGACCACCCGGCCGGCTTCGAGCAGCGCCGACTCGCTTCCGAACAACAGCTTCTGGACGCCCTGGTTGTAGCTGGCAAGACCGTCGATCGGCTGGTAACCACGCGCCGGCATCGCTTCCAGGCGGGCTTTTTCGGCGAGCTTGACTGGCCCCAACAGCGGAATCTTGCCGTTGTCGTCGAAGTACACACCGACGCCGAGGTTGACCTTGCTGGAACGTGTGTCAGCGTTGAACGACTCGGTGAGACCGAGGATCGGGTCACGGGGAGCCATGGCAACGGCGGCGAAGATTGAAGCGGTCATTGATCTTTCCTAAAGTGGGCGGAAGTGCAACACGGTGATGTCCCCGGACAAAGCCTTCGGCGATCGAGCACGGCGACGGCCCGCCTGGAAACAACGTAAAATTCTAGCATGTCAGATACCGCCCGACCGTCCGAAAAGAAGCCTTCCGTGAGCTTTGCCGGCAGCCCGTTTCACCTCCATCAGCCCTTCCTTCCCGCCGGTGACCAGCCGGCGGCGATCGACAAGCTGCTGGCGGGGCTGCTCGACGGGCTGTCGTTCCAGACGCTGCTTGGCGTCACCGGCTCGGGCAAGACCTACACCATGGCCAACGTCATCGCCCGCAGTGGCCGGCCGGCGCTGGTGCTGGCGCCGAACAAGACGCTCGCCGCGCAACTCTATGCCGAGTTCCGCGAGTTCTTTCCCGAGAACGCCGTCGAGTATTTCGTTTCCTACTACGACTACTATCAGCCCGAGGCCTACGTGCCGGCGCGCGACCTGTTCATCGAGAAGGACTCGGCGATCAACGAACACATCGAGCAGATGCGTCTGTCGGCGACCAAGAGCCTGCTCGAACGGCGTGATTGCGTGATTGTCGCGACGGTTTCGTGCATCTACGGTATCGGCGACCGCGACGCGTATCACAAGATGATCCTGACGATGCGCGTCGGCGACCGGATCGACCAGCGCGAGGTCATCAAGCGCCTGGTGGACATGCAGTACGAGCGCAACGAGATCGACTTTCGTCGCGGTACTTTTCGCGTTCGCGGCGACGTCGTCGACGTCTTCCCCGCCGAACACGCCGAACAGGCGATCCGCATCTCGCTGTTCGACGACGAAATCGAAGGCCTGCAGCTGTTTGATCCGCTGACCGGTCACCTGCAGGGCCAGCTGCGGCGCTTCACGGTCTTTCCGTCGTCGCATTACGTGACGCCGCGCGAGACCGTGCTGCGCGCGGCCGAAGCGATCAAGCGCGAGCTGACCGAGCGCACCGCCTTCTTCCACGCCGAAGGTCGGCTGGTCGAGGCGCAGCGGATCGAGCAGCGCACGCGTTTCGACCTCGAAATGCTCGACCAGCTCGGCTTCTGCAAGGGCATCGAGAACTACTCGCGGCACTTCTCGGGGCGCCAGCCGGGCCAGCCGCCGCCGACGCTGATCGACTATCTGCCGGCCGACGCGCTGATGTTCATCGACGAATCGCACGTCTCGATTCCACAGGTCGGCGGCATGTACAAGGGCGACCGATCGCGCAAGGAAAACCTGGTCAACTACGGTTTCCGGCTGGTGTCGGCGCTCGACAACCGGCCGCTGAAGTTCGAGGAATACGAGGCCCTGCTACGGCAGACGATTTTTGTTTCGGCGACACCGGCCGAATACGAACGGACGCACCAGGCTCAGGTCGTCGAGCAGGTCGTCCGCCCGACCGGCCTGATCGACCCGGTGCTGATCGTCCGCCCGGCGTCGACGCAGATCGACGACCTGCTGTCGGAGATCCGGCTGCGTGTCGCCCTCGGCGAGCGCGTGCTGGTAACGACGCTGACCAAGCGCATGTCCGAAGACCTGACCGAGTACCTGGGCGAACACGAGGTGCGCGTGCGCTACCTGCATTCGGACATCGACACCGTCGAACGCGTCGAGATCATTCGCGACCTGCGCCTCGGCCGCTTCGACGTCCTGGTCGGCATCAACCTGCTGCGTGAAGGCCTGGACATCCCCGAAGTCTCGCTGGTGGCGATTCTGGACGCCGACAAGGAAGGCTTTCTGCGCTCGGAGCGCTCGCTGATCCAGACCATTGGACGAGCCTCCCGGCACCTCAACGGCACCGCCATTCTCTACGCCGATCGGGTTACCGGCTCGATGAGCCGGGCGATCGCCGAAACCGAAAGGCGGCGGCTCAAGCAGCTGGCTTTCAACGAAGCGCATGGCATCGTCCCTAAGGGCGTCAGCAAGCGAATCACCGACATCATCGACGGCGTCTATGACGTCGACGAAGCACGGCGCGAGCTCAAGGCCGCCGAGCAGCACGCCACCTACGAGGCCATGAGCGAGAAGCAGCTGGCGCGGACGATCAAGCGTCTGGAAAAGGAGATGCTCGAGTACGCCAGGAACCTCGAGTTCGAGAAAGCCGCCGCCGCCCGCGACGAGATCTTCCAGCTTCGCCAACAAGTCTTCGGAATCAGCGGCGAACACGCCAATATCGACACGCCGTAGGGTCCTTGCCTCATCCTCGACGCGGCGTCGCGGCCAGGCGATTGGCAGGGCTTTTGGCGGCGGCCGGGGGCAAATTGCCAGCCGCCGTCGATCACCCGGAATCGGCGATCGCGCTCGATTTTCGCGCCCTGGTGTTACCATGCTTGCAGCCACCTTGGGTTATCGGCCACTCAGCCGAATCACAAGGCCGCTGACTGGCCTCGCAGCGGGTGCTCGGCCAGGCGCGTGATGCGCCCGACGAAAGCCCGGTCCCGGTGGCTTGCGGCATGGCGTTTCGAACGTCGAAAATTGATTCGGCACGGCAGCCGCGGCAAAGCGCTGCCATTTTACGAAAGGGCTTGGCATGAATGAAGAGACTTTGCGGCTTGTCGTTGCAGCGGCGGTACTTGCCGCCGCGGTGATCGGGTTTTTCCTGGGCCGCAGCAGGGTCGGCGGCGCCAACAAACGCGTCGAAGCGCTTGAGGCAGAGGTTCTGCGCCAGAAGGAAGAGGTTTCTGGCTACAAGCATGAAGTCGAGGCGCACTTTGAAAAAACGGCAAGCCTCGTCGCCTCGATGGCTGGCACGTACAAGGACCTCTTCGAACATCTTTCATCGGGATCCGAGCAACTTGCCAACGGTAGCGCCCGCCAATTGTTGCGTGATCGGGTGTCCGGGCTGCTGCTGAACAGTGCCGATCAAGCCGCTACCACGGACAAAGTCTCGGCGGCCCTTGCCGAGGCCGGCGCGCCGCTCGCCGACAAGGTCGATGCGGCCGAGTCGCAGCCATCGGCGGCGGCCAGCGAAGGAGACACCCGCAAGGTCGCGGTCGATCCGGACGCGGCGAGTACGAGTAGCACCGCCAACGACGATGCCGCGACGCCAGACGCCGACAAGCTCAACTCCGACGGCTCTTCAGGGCAAAGCACGCCAGGCGGCGAGGAAACGCCCTCGCCCGCGGGACAGAAACCCGCCGCAGGGAACACCACGCCACCCGCGTAAAGGCGCCGTGCCAAGCTGATTTGCTGTCGCGGTCGCTCGCTGATGGCCTTCATTGTCGTGAAGCGCAATCGGCGATTGACGGTGCGGACCAGCTGACCGATGTGCTTGATCGCGGCCCGATCAAGCGCTGCCAGGAAACGCCATGCAAGGATTGAAGACCCGCTCATGGGCTGCAGACCCTTCGCGCGCTTGCTTGCGAAAAGCTGCCGTTGGCGTCGTCGGCATTCCTTGCCGCGGCGCCACACCTGCGGGAGTTGCCGCCGCCGCTCTTCCTGGCGCTCTAGCCAGCGCTCGCACTGGGCAGGACGCGCCGCCAACCCGACATTTGACGGTGTGCCGCGTGGCAATTCTCGTCGCGCTTGGCTTCACCGTGGCGCTGTCCGGCTGCGGCAAGCGGCCCGCGAAACCGCCGCCGGCGCCGCTGGAGGTGACGACGATCACCGTCGCGGCGAGTGACGTGCCAGTGTCGGCCGAGTACGTCGCACAGACCCAGAGCTCGCAGGCGGTGAACATCCAGGCGCGCGTTTCCGGTTTCCTCGACAAGCGCGTTTACAAGGAAGGTTCGCTGGTCAAGGCCAGCCAGGTGCTGTTCCGCATAGACCCGAAACCCTTCCAGGCGCGGGTCGACGCCGCCGCCGCGGCGATGCAGCGCAACCAGGCGTCGCTGCAGGTGGCCAACCTCAAGCGCACGCGACCGCTGGCGCAGCTCAACGCGCTGTCGCAAAAGGATCTCGACAACGCCGAGGGGCAGTACGAACAGGCGGCAGCGGCAGCGGCGGTGGCGCAGTCGAAGGCACAACTCGACTCGGCCAAGCTCGATCTGTCGTACACCGTCATCCGTTCGCCGGTGAACGGCATTTCCAGCTACGCCGCCGTCGCCGAGGGCAGCTACGTCAGTCCGCAGAACAGCCAGCTGACGACGGTCTCGGTGCTGTCGTCGATGTGGGTCAACTTCAGCCTCTCGGAGAACGAGTACCAGCGCATCTAAAACGACATCAAGGCTGGCCGCCTGGTGTTGCCGAAGGACCGCAACATGCTCGTCGAGATCGAGCAGGTGGACGGCAGCGTCTATCCCTTCACCGGCCACATCACGTTCACCGACCCCTCGTACAACGCCCAGACGGCTACCTTCCTGATTCGCGCCGCGGTCGACAATCCGCAGGGCCAGCTGCGCCCAAACCAGTACGTGCGAGCGCGGTTGAAGGGCGCGCTGCGGCCCACCGCGATCCTGGTGCCGCAACGTGCCGTGCAGCAAAGCGGCCAGGGGCACTTCGTGTGGCTGGTCAACCAGGAAAGCAAGATCGAGCTACGGCCGGTGGTCGTCGGCGACTGGTACCGCGATAGCTGGTTCATCAGCGAAGGCCTGCACGCCGGCGACCAACTGGTGGTCGACGGCGGCTTGCGGGTCTCGCCCGACGCCACGGCAATCGTCAAGGCGTCGTCCGCTGCGGCCGCTGCGCCGGCGGCGGCGACCGGCAGCCACTGAGCCGGCGCGCGACATGTTCTCGCGCTTCTTCGTCGAACGACCGATCTTCGCGGTCGTCGTCGCGCTGCTGATCGTCATCGGCGGGCTGCTGTCGCTGACGCAGCTGCCGGTGCAGCAGTATCCGTCGATCACGCCGGTGCAGGTCACCGTGCAGGCGACGTATCCGGGAGCGGACGCGAAAACGCTGGCCGATTCGGGCGCCGCGCCGATCGAGGCGCAGATCAACGGCGTCGACAACATGCTCTATGTGTCGTCGACCAGTTCGGCAACCGGGCAGCTGCTGCTGACGGTGTTTTTCTCGCTCGACACCGACCCCGACATCGCGCAGGTGCAAGTCCAGAACCGCGTCAATCTGGCCTTGCCGCAGCTGCCGTCGGCGGTCACGCAGCTGGGCGTGCCGGTGCAGAAGAAGTCGGCGACGATCATGTGCTGCTCGCCATCACCGGCCAGGGCGATCGCTACAGCTCGGCCTACGTCGCTGTTACGTCCGGCCCTAATCCAGACTCCTCGGCCCAAGCTTTTCGAGGTTGAAACGATGGCCGAGTCCCATGCTGCAACCGGAAGAGTGATCCCGGCGGCAACGTGGGATGAAGGCCCTACCGAGGCGGCAGCAGCGGCAACCGCCAAGGCTCTTCGGGGTCGTACCACGGTAAATTTGTTCTCGTGCCGGGATCAAGGTGATACGTGGCCTGTAGAATTTTTGGTCATGCGCAGGTAGTCGAAGACCAATCGGATGTTGCGGTTGAGGTGGCGCATTTTTTCGGAAATGCTGGTTTTGCCGTCGGAGAAGTGGTGCAGGATTCCGACGGCAAAGCGGCGCAGGCGTGACATGTTCTCGGGTCCGTAACCAGTCCGAATACGGCTACGGTCCTCGTCGTAGTTCCAGTCGATGACGTAGTGACAGCGGTTCTCTATCGACCAATGGCCGCGATTGATGGCGAGGATTTGCTGTGGGCTGGCCTGTTCTGGAGGGCGACTGGTGATCCCGAGAGCGATTTCGTGCGTCCGCTTGCCGCTCTTCTTGTGCAGCACTTCGCGCTCGATCAAGAACACCTGGCCGACATACGGGAAGTCGAGATAGGCGTTGAGGGCATTGCTGCACCAAATACGCCGAGTCTCGATCCGACCATGGTCAGGTGGCGAAACCGCCACGAAGTCTGCCCCCTTCCGATCCTGGAAGAGGAGCGCGATATCGGCTTGCAGTGTTGGCTGATTGCCTTTGACCGTGAAGTGATAGTGCGCCTTGCGCTCCACCAGGTAGGTCGCCAGCTTGCGCTGTGTCAGTAGCGCGTCGGCGGTGATGTCCTTGCCCTGAATATCGATCGCATCGAGCAGGGGTATGAACATCCCGATTTCATTGGTCTGCTTGAGCTCGTCCCCGCCATTTACGGGCAAGGTGCCGACTTTTTTTGGGTGTGACACACGCCGGTCTGATGCCCGACCACGCTCATGATGTGTGCTTGCTGACCGTGCTCGTCATGGGCATTGCGCATGGTCTTGCCGTCGACCGCCAGACTGGGGTCGTCTTGAGCATAGGCCTTGTTCCACTGCTGACACGCTTGATCGAGCGCCATGGGATCGACACGGATCAGGACGTCACGAATGATGAACTCGCTGGGTACGCGGTAAACGCCCTTCTCGCGACGACAGCGGAAACGCTCGCGTGCTTTCGGTGTGAGGTCTTTGGCCCACCCGGCGATGGCTTTGTAGCCCCGCATTCCGCACAAGACCGCCGCCGTGGCGATGGCCAGAACGGCAGGAAGGGGGTGACGCCTTCCTTGCGCGCGCCGCGGGTAGGCGATGCCGGCAAAGAAATCGGGAAGCGTGCGCATCTGTTCGGCGGTGAGCATCATCCTGGGCGCTCCTGTGCGATAGCGGGGGTTGAGTATCGAGCGGGAAAGTTGGCCGCGAGCGTCCGCCTGCAAGGGGCGAACAAAGACAACTTTGGGCGACGTCGGGTGGGCGCTGTAGCCTTCTCGGGTGCGGCGAAAGCCTTGCGTCAGCCCCAGAGGCGTCCAGTTCGCGGCGCGATAGACGGTCCCCTGGAAGCGCGAGGGGTCCACAAAGGTCTCCAGCAGTAACAGCGGCTTCCCGAAATGCGCCTGCCAATCCTCGGCGACCCGTCGCTCGCACAGCGAGAGCACCTTGGAGCCGAGATTGGGGTAATGCCAATCGGGAAGGATCAGAAAGCGACTGTTGTTGGCGACCAGGCCCAAGCGATCGTACTGATGCCGATAGTCCCAGCCGATCCAGCGGTCACGAACGCCGCATTTCCAGGCCGCCGCAGAGAAACTCAGCAGGGCCGTCCACTTTTCGCCGTAGGTGGCCACGTACCAAAGCGTGTGCCCGATCTTCGCCAGGTCGCCCAGGTAGTGATGCTCTGCCATCAACTCCCGATAGCGAGCCTCTTCGCTCTTGCCCACCAAGCGAACACGCAATGCACCAAGAACGCTTTCCATGCGCCATTTATACGGACTTCCGGCGCAGATGTCCAGGGGGAAGAACTAACTGCTTGATTGCCCGTGCGTTGCCTGAGAGGACAAATCCACCCTGGGGGTCGTACAGATTCATCTGCCGCTGGTGGTAGCGGCGTAGCTGTACGGCATAGCGGCTTTCGCAAGCGACGGCGAGTTGGTGAAGGAAGTGGCTGAGCGCGGCCACGCTTTCATCGGAGAGGCCGTCGGGGAATAGCGGCTCGGCAGAGCGGCGCTTCATCGCAATTCCTCGATCGCCAACTGCAACAGATCGTCGGGCAAATGATTCAAACCACGCGGCACCGCCAGGCGCATCGCCGTGCGCAGAATTCGCCCGGCATGCCGCGGCAAGCCCTTGCTCGCTTGGCGCAAGATCTCCAGGCCTGAATCGCTGAGCAGCGTACTGGTACAACCGGCACTCTTCAGGCTGTGCTGGATCAGCAGCGCGAAGCGCTCGCGTTCGAGCACCGGCTTGAGCTGCACGCGCACCTGAATCCGCCCCGCCAGCGCCGCATAAGGCGCCCGCTCCAGCGTTTGCGCCAGTGTTGGATGACCGATCAACCAGACCGCCATCACATCGCGCGTATCGAAGGCGAAGTTGAGGAAGGCCGGCAAATCCCGAAAGAACTCCGGCGGCAGATTCTGCGCCTCATCGATGATCCACACCGGCATCAGCTGACGGCTATCGACCAACTGCAGAATCCGCTCCTTCAGATCGCGCCACAGCTGCGCCCGCCGATACCCCGGCTCGACACCCAGCGCCCGTGCCAGACCGCGATAGATATCCAGCCGACCAAAGTCGGTCTCCGCCTGATAGATCACCTGATAACGATGCGGATTCAGGCCACGGGTCAATTGGCGCAAGGCCGCCGTCTTGCCCACCCCGGGTTCGCCGGTGATCAGGCCGACGCCCGGTGAGTGCAACAACCACGCAAAGCGCTCGGCCAACTGTCCCAGCGTACCGTCATCCCACAGCTCGGCCGCTTGCTTGCCCAGCGGCGGATGCCGCAAACCAAAGTGCTGAAGGTCCACCTCACTCTCCTTCGGGGTCGTAGTACTGCTGATAGATCTGCTCGATCAGATTCGGGCCGCTCGCCCCTTTCTGGGGCGGGCTAGCGTCCGCTGGGTCAGACTGGCGTCGTTGGCGCGTGGCATTGGCCAGCGCATCGAGTGGCGTCGCCGCACCGATCGATTCCCCTTGCTCGTCCTCGACGCCGATCACCGTCTCGGTATGCGGATCGACCACCAGAGACACCGTTTTGCCCGACAGTTCAAAGGGCACCTCGAAGCGTTGTCCCTGATACGATACCGTGCCATCCTTCCTGACCAGTCGCGTGACGCGATGCTGGAACAGGGCATCGAGGCTTGCCGCCAACGGCCCCAACGGACGAATCCTGGACAGGTCCTGCTGGTAACGCGCCAACGGCGTCATGCCGGCGAGACCGGCGTGCGGGCTGCGGTGATAGACCTGTTCAAGCCAGGCCCACAGGCGAGCATTGAGATCGTCCAGGCTGGCGATATGGCGCTCATCGAGTTCGCTGAGAAACTGATCGCGGCAGCGGCGGTGCCAGCGCTCCAACTTCCCTTTGCCCTCGGGCGCGTACGGCCGACAGTGAATCAGGTGGATGCCCAGCCGGGCGCAGATCCCTTGCAGCGTCTCGGCGCGGTAGGCGGCGCCGTTATCGACCACCAGCTTGAGCGGAATGCCGCGTTTGAGCACCGCCTGCTTGAGCACGCCTTCGATATCCAGGGCGGTTTCTCCGGGGCAGAAGGCGCTGTGCGTGAGTAGCCGGGAGGCGTCGTCGAAGCTCGATACGAGATAGCTCTTGGCGAGTTTGCCGTCGATCGGCACGCGTGGGCCGTGCATCACGTCGCCGTACCAGATCGCCCCCGCTGTCGCGGCGACGAAGCTGCGTTTCTCCTCGGGCAGGCTGGCCGAGCCGGTGATCCGTGACAGGCCGTGCTGCTGCAGCAGACGGTGAATGGTCGACCGGGCCAGGCGGCCACGGGCGACGGTGCCGGTGGCTTCGAGCAATTGTCGAATCTGGCACAGCGAGCGCCGCGGGTTGTCGCGCTTGGCGGCGAGAATGGCCGCCTGGGTGGCGGCCGGGAGCTTCGACTGCCCGCGGTCGGCGCGTGGCTTGGGCGTCAGGCCGTCAAGCTGGTGGAGGCGCCAGGCGTAGTACCACGCCTGAATCGTCTTCTCGCTCAGATAGCGCCGACGGCTGCCGGGGATGGCGTACTCGCGGCTGGCCAGCTCCCGGAGGAGCTGTTGCAGTTCGCCACGTTCCAGCCGCTCGCGGCTGATCAGGGGACCGAGAACGGACAGGCGAAACAGGGCTTTCGGATCAATCGGGTTCATAACCACTCCTGGTGATAAATCGGAGCGGTGATCAAACCAGAACGGCCGTTCTAATGACAGGAGCAAACTGTGTGGGGTCCCCGCCCGGGCGGGGCCCGCACTGTCCGCCACTCGTTCAGGATCAGGAGATCATGGGACGCTGATCTGCCGATCAAGCCAGGTCATGGCCTGTGCCAGGCCGATCGATTCGAACACCCGGCGCCAGAAAGCGCTGCCGTCGACCGTCCGCCCGAGGTCGGCAAAGCGAGCACGCAGGTGAAACTCGAACAGCAGGCGGCGCTCCTGGAGCCAGGCCCACCAGCGACCGGCGGTGCGCCGCTCGGGCGCCGCGCCGGGTGCGCCGGGGCGATCGGGCGCGCCGCTCAGCCGCTGTGCCAGGACCGCTTGCTGCACTGACCAGTCATACCAGCGGCGCGGCGCGATGCACGCCGGCAGACGCGAACACGTCCGCCGACATCCAGAGCAACAGTAGCGGCAGATCGGCACCGGATTGAGTGAATCCTGCCCGGCTCGCCGGTCGGCCTTGCGCTCGTAGTGCCCGTGCTGCCAGAGAATCTTCAGGCCGCAATGCGGGCAGCACGGCGGTCGATACGCTTCGGGGGTTTGCTTGATGGCCTCAAGATGCTGCTCGATCGTCTCGATGCCGGCTACAATTCGCTGCATGGGCTGGGCGCTTTGCGGTGTGGTTTGTCTTGATAACTTCCCACGATAGCAGAGTTGTCCCGGCCCTTCTTTCGTTCACTTCGTCCCAACATCCTTCAGGCAGGCCGCCTTCTTTCGCCCTCGCCGTCCACGGGATATCTCACGCCGTCAGTTCCTGGAGAGCGGCGGACGTAACAGTCGCCAACTACGCCAACGTCTACGTGCTCGACGCGCTGAAGCGCGTGCCGGGCGCCGGCCAGGCGCAGATCATGGGCGTTCCCGACCAGGCGATGCGCATCTGGATGAATCCCAACCGCATGGCGTCGCTGGGCGTCACGACCAGCGACATCGCCAACGCCGTCAATTCGCAGAACGCGCTGTTCGGCGTCGGCCAGATCGGCCAGCAGCCGAATGCCGGCGCCGTGCAGTTGAGCTTTCCGGTGGTCACCCAGGAGCAATTCACCGAGCCGCGGCAGTACGAGAAGATCATCCTGCGCGCCGACCGGGACGACAGCGCGATCGTCCGCCTGGGTGCGGTGGCGCGCGCCGAGGTTGGCCTCCGCCAGTACATCGTCGACAGCCGCCTGAACAACACGCCGGCGACCTTGATTGCCATCTACCAGCAACCCGGCGCCAACGGGCTGCTGGTGTCGAGTGCCGTGCGCAAGGCGCTCCAGGAGATGAAGGCGCGTTTCCCGAACGGCCTGGATTATGTCATCGCGCTGGACACCAACGATTTCGTGCGGCTGTCGATCGAAGAGGTGGTAAAGACTCTCGCCGAGGCGCTGCTGCTGGTGGTGCTGGTGGTGCTGGTGGTGTACCTGTTCCTGCAAAGCGTGCGCACGACGCTGATCTGTGCCGTGGCGATCGTCGTTTCGCTGGTCGCTGCCGGACGCGGTGATGACCGCGATTCCCTTCGGCGTCCTCGGCGCGCTGCTCGCCAACGCCATCCGCGGACTGGAGAACGACGTGTACTTCCAGATTGGCCTGCTGGTGCTGATCGGCCTGGGCGCCAAGAACGCCGTGCTGCGCGTCTCGGCGGCAGTGGATTTCCGCCGCTAGGGCAAGAGCATCATGGCAGCGACCGTGCTCGCCGGCGAACAGCGGCTGCGGCCGATCATCATCACCTCGCTGGCCTTCGCCGTCGGCTGACTGCCGCTGGCGCTGGCGGTCGGCGCCGGCGCCAACGCGCGCCATTCGATAGGCACCGGCATCATCGGCGGCATGATCGGCGAGACGACGCTGGCGATGCTCTACGTGCCGCTGTTCTTCTATCTTTTCGACCGCCTCGCCGAGCGCCGCAAGGCCGGCGCCGCGCCCACCGAAGCGGCCGCGCCAGCAGTCAAAGAGCCCTGAGATGCGACGCCTGCTGATCGTCGCCAGCCTGATGCTCGCGGGCTGCGTGCTCGGCCCGGATTACCAGCGCCCCGAGGTCGCGGCAGCGGCGTCGTTCCAGTACGTGACCCGCGACGTCGTCGACACGCTGTGGTGGAAGCAGTTCGACGATCCGCTGCTCAACAGCCTGATCGACGAGGCGCTGGCGCACAACAGCAACATCGCCATCGCCGCGGCGAACGTCGAGCAGGCGGCGGCGCTCTTGCCGCAGGTGCGTTCGGCGCTTTTTCCGCAGATCGGCTACGGCGCCAGCGCTGCCCGCGAGCGCGGCCGCGAGCCGGCATTCGCCGCGCAGCTGCCGAACTACCCGAATCCGAGCAGCGCCTACCAGGCCGGGATTTCGGCGAGCTGGAAGATCGACCTCTGGGGTCGCGTCCAGCGCCAGTCGGAAGCGACGCTGGCCAACGTGCTGGCGACCAATGAGGCGCGTCGCGGCGTCGTGCTGTCGCTGGTCGCCGCGGTGGCCAACGGCTATCTGCAGCTGCGCGGGCTCGACGCCCAGCTGGTCGTGGCGCGCCAGACGCTGCAGACCTACGCCGAATCGGTCGACCTGTTCAAGCTGCAGTTCAAGTACGGGCAGGTGTCGCAGATGAACGTCGCGCAGGCCGAATCGCAATACGAGTCGGCGGCGGCGCAGATTCCGCTGCTCGAATCGAACATCGCGCAGACGCAAAACTCGCTGGCGGTGCTGGTCGGCCGCAACCCCGGCCCGATCGCCCGCGGCAAGGCCATCGACCAGTTGACGCTGCCGGCGGTGCCGGCGGGCCTGCCCTCGCAGCTGCTCGAGCGCCGACCCGACCTGCTGCAGTCCGAACAGCAACTGATCGCTGCCAACGCGCAGATCGGCGCCGCCAAGGCGTTGTACTTCCCAGCGATCTCGCTCACCGGCAGCTTCGGCTACGCCAGCGCCGAGCTGACGAAGCTGTTCACCGGACCGGCGCGGGTGTGGAGCTACGCCGGCTCGCTGGCCGGGCCGATCTTCACCTTCGGCGCGGTCAGCGGCCAGGTGACGCAGGCCGAGGCCGCGCAGCGCGCCGCGCTGCTGAGCTGCCAGCTGGCGATCCGCGATGCCTTTGCCGACGTCGACAACGCGCTCGTCGCCAACAGCAACATCAGTCAGCAGCTGCAGGCGCAGATCCGCCCGGTGGCCGCGCTCAAGGAGTACGCCGGCCTGTCGCGCAAGCTCTACGAGGGTGGCTACGCCGATTATTCGACGGTGCTGCAGGCCGAACAGGCCTTGTTTCCGGCCGAGCTGAACCTGATGGCGATTCGCGCGCAGCTGCTCGCGTCGTCGGTGAATATCTACAAGGCGATGGGTGGCGGCTGGGTGACGCAGGCCGACCGCCGCAGCACCGGCGGCGGCCAGCCGCCACCCAGCACCGCAGGCTGGCCACCACTGTTCTGACGCACGTCACTCCGGGGGTGGTGCAGGCGCCAACCCTTACTGGGTTCGACCAGCCGTCTGTTGTTGTTACGTCCGCCGCTCTCCAGGAACTGACGGCGTGAGATATCCCGTGGACGGCGAGGGCGAAAGAAGGCGGCCTGCCTGAAGGATGTTGGGACGAAGTGAACGAAAGAAGGGCCGGGACAACTCTGCTATCGTGGGAAGTTATCAAGACAAACCACACAGCAAAGCGCCCAGCCCATGCAGCGAATTGTAGCCGGCATCGAGACGATCGAGCAGCATCTTGAGGCCATCAAGCAAACCCCCGAAGCGTATCGCCCGCCGTGCTGCCCGCATTGCGGCCTGAAGATTCTCTGGCAGCACGGGCACTACGAGCGCAAGGCCGACCGGCGAGCCGGGCAGGACTCACTCAATCCGGTGCCGATCTGCCGCTACTGTTGCGCTGGATGTCGGCGGACGTGTTCGCGTCTGCCGGCGTGCATCGCGCCGCGCCGCTGGTATGACTGGTCAGTGCAGCAAGCGGTCCTGGCACAGCGGCTGAGCGGTGCGCCCGATCGCCCCGGCGCACCCGGCGCGGCGCCCGAGCGGCGCACCGCCGGTCGCTGGTGGGCCTGGCTCCAGGAGCGCCGCCTGCTGTTCGAGTTTCACCTGCGTGCTCGCTTTGCCGACCTCGGGCGGACGGTCGACGGCAGCGCTTTCTGGCGCCGGGTGTTCGAATCGATCGGCCTGGCACAGGCCATGACCTGGCTTGATCGGCAGATCAGCGTCCCATGATCTCCTGATCCTGAACGAGTGGCGGACAGTGCGGGCCCCGCCCGGGCGGGGACCCCACACAGTTTGCTCCTGTCATTAGAACGGCCGTTCTGGTTTGATCACCGCTCCGATTTATCACCAGGAGTGGTTATGAACCCGATTGATCCGAAAGCCCTGTTTCGCCTGTCCGTCCTCGGTCCCCTGATCAGCCGCGAGCGGCTGGAACGTGGCGAACTGCAACAGATTCTCCGGGAGCTGGCTAGCCGCGAGTACGCCATCCCCGGCAGCCGTCGGCGCTATCTGAGCGAGAAGACGATTCAGGCGTGGTACTACGCCTGGCGCCTCCGCCAGCTTGACGGCCTGACGCCCAAGCCACGCGCCGACCGCGGGCAGTCGAAGCTCCCGGCCGCCACCCAGGCGGCCATTCTCGCCGCCAAGCGCGACAACCCGCGGCGCTCGCTGTGCCAGATTCGACAATTGCTCGAAGCCACCGGCACCGTCGCCCGTGGCCGCCTGGCCCGGTCGACCATTCACCGTCTGCTGCAGCAGCACGGCCTGTCACGGATCACCGGCTCGGCCAGCCTGCCCGAGGAGAAACGCAGCTTCGTCGCCGCGACAGCGGGGGCGATCTGGTATGGCGACGTGATGCACGGCCCACGCGTGCCGATCGACGGCAAACTCGCCAAGAGTTATCTCGTGTCGCTCTTCGACGACGCCTCCCGGCTACTCACGCACAGCGCCTTCTGCCCCGGAGAAACCGCCCTGGACATCGAGGGCGTGCTCAAGCAGGCGGTGCTCAAGCGCGGCATTCCGCTCAAGCTGGTGGTCGATAACGGCGCCGCCTACCGCGCCGAGACGCTGCAAGGGATCTGCGCCCGGCTGGGCATCCATCTGATTCACTGCCGGCCGTACGCGCCCGAGGGCAAAGGGAAGTTGGAGCGCTGGCACCGCCGCTGCCGCGATCAGTTTCTCAGCGAACTCGATGAGCGCCATATCGCCAGCCTGGACGATCTCAATGCCCGCCTCTGGGCGTGGCTTGAACAGGTCTATCACCGCAGCCCGCACGCCGGTCTCGCCGGCATGACGCCGTTGGCGCGTTACCAGCAGGACCTGTCCAGGATTCGTCCGTTGGGGCCGTTGGCGGCAAGCCTCGATGCCCTGTTCCAGCATCGCGTCACGCGACTGGTTCGCAAAGATGGCACGGTATCGTATCAGGGACAACGCTTCGAGGTGCCCTTTGAACTGTCGGGTAAAACGGTGTCTCTGGTGGTCGATCCGCATACCGAGACGGTGATCGGCGTCGAGGACGAGCAAGGGGAATCGATCGGTGCGGCGACGCCACTCGATGCGCTGGCCAATGCCACGCGCCAACGACGCTCGCCTGACCCGGCGGACGCTAGCCAACCCCAGAAAGGGACGAGCGGCCCGAATCTGATCGAGCAGATCTATCAGCAGTACTACGACCCCGAAGGAGAGTGAGGTGGACCTTCAACACTTTGGTTTGCGGCATCCGCCGCTGGGCAAGCAAGCGGCCGAGCTGTGGGATGACGGTACGCTGGGACAGTTGGCCGAGCGCTTTGCCTGGTTGTTGCACTCGCCCGGGGTCGGCCTGATCACCGGCGAACCCGGGGTGGGCAAGACGGCGGCCTTGCGCCAATTGACCCGTGGCCTGAATCCGCATCGTTATCAGGTGATCTATCAGGCGGAGACGGACTTTGGTCGGCTGGATATCTATCGCGGTCTGGCACGGGCGCTGGGTGTCGAGCCGGGGTATCGGCGGGCGCAGCTGTGGCGCGATCTGAAGGAGCGGATTCTGCAGTTGGTCGATAGCCGTCAGCTGATGCCGGTGTGGATCATCGATGAGGCGCAGAATCTGCCGCCGGAGTTCTTTCGGGATTTGCCGGCCTTCCTCAACTTCGCCTTCGATACGCGCGATGTGATGGCGGTCTGGTTGATCGGTCATCCAACACTGGCGCAAACGCTGGAGCGGGCGCCTTATGCGGCGCTGGCGGGGCGGATTCAGGTGCGCGTGCAGCTCAAGCCGGTGCTCGAACGCGAGCGCTTCGCGCTGCTGATCCAGCACAGCCTGAAGAGTGCCGGTTGTACCAGTACGCTGCTCAGCGATTCAGGCCTGGAGATCTTGCGCCAAGCGAGCAAGGGCTTGCCGCGGCATGCCGGGCGAATTCTGCGCACGGCGATGCGCCTGGCGGTGCCGCGTGGTTTGAATCATTTGCCGGACGATCTGTTGCAGTTGGCGATCGAGGAATTGCGATGAAGCGCCGCTCTGCCGAGCCGCTATTCCCCGACGGCCTCTCCGATGAAAGCGTGGCCGCGCTCAGCCACTTCCTTCACCAACTCGCCGTCGCTTGCGAAAGCCGCTATGCCGTACAGCTACGCCGCTACCACCAGCGGCAGATGAATCTGTACGACCCCGAAGAGCCTTGGCGGTTGCCGCTGCTGCCGCCTCGGTAGGGCCTTCATCCCACGTTGCCGCCGGGATCACTCTTCCGGTTGCAGCATGGGACTCGGCCATCGTTTCAACCTCGAAAAGCTTGGGCCGAGGAGTCTGGATTAGGGCCGGACGTAACAGTTGTCGTCCCTTGACGACCACCCGACCGAAAATCCGGCGCCATCTGGCACATCGTTTTCCGGCAAGCGCCTTACTGTGAAAGTCGCGGAGGCGGCTCACGAAACTCCCGTCTCCTCTTGCGGGAGAAGGGCCAGGGGTGAGGCGGGGAATTCAGGGAGCATGCTCCCTGCCCGGCGAGCGATTCCGGCGTGCAAGCCGGAATGCGCACTGCAAGTGAGAGGGAAACGGTCATGACTTTCATGATCTGGGGTATCTCAACATGTCATGACCCTTAGCTGGCGTTCTCTGCGGATGGTTCAAGACTTTGCAGCGTCGAGGCCAGTTGGTCGGCGAGCGCGCGCACCCGCCTTGGCTGCGCTCGACCGGGCGGAAACAACAGTTGCAGCGGCGTCGGGGGCGGCGCGTAGTCGGCCAGAAGCTCAAGCAGATTGCCAGCCCTGATATCCGGCCCGACGTCCAGTTCCGACTTGAGAATGATCCCGTGACCGGCAAGACACCACTGCCGCACCAGCGCCCCGTCATTGGCCACCCGGTCGCCGCGCACAGTGACGATCTGTTGCATGCTGTTTGGGCCAAAGCGCCAGACATTGTCCAGATGCCCGCCAAAGCGCATGACAAGACAATTGTGACGCTTGAGATCGACGGGTTTCTTCGGGCGGCCGTGCTTTACCAGATAGCTGGGCGCGGCACAAAGCACGCGCCGTTTCCGGCCAAGGCTTCGGACGCGCAATGAACTGTCGATGACCGGCCCGAAACGCAAAGCGATATCGAAGCCCTCGCCCACTATATCGACATAGCCGTCCGACAGCAGAAGCTCGACGGAGATCGCCGGGTGTTCGGCCAGGAAGCGGCCAATCTCGGCAGAAACAAGGCTCCGCCCGATATCACTTGGGGCGCTGATCCGGATCGGACCCGACAGCGCTTTGGCACCCAGGCGGACGCGCGTTTCAAGGTCGTCGATCTCGCCCAGGACGACTTTGGCACCGTCGACCAGCGTCCGCCCCTCTTCGGTCAGGCTGAGCGCGCGGGTCGTGCGGTTCAAGAGGGTGACACCAAAATGCGCCTCAAGCGCAGCCAGCCGCTCGGATACCGTCGTCGACGAAAGCCCGGCTTCGCGACCTGCCGCGCCCAGGCCGCCTTTCTCGACGATCAGCAGGAACAGGGCGATGTTGTTGAGTAACACTGTACGGAAGTTCCGGATTATATTTTCGCATTTTGCCTGTTTATCCGGCTTTGGCAAACAGTTATATTGCTCGCACCGCCAATCAAGGAGCAACAGAAATGAGCAAACTGACGATCGTCGCAAACATCCACGCCAACGCCGATCAGATTGATCTGGTCAAGGTAGAGCTGCTGAAGCTGATCCCGATCACGCGCGCTGAAGAAGGCTGCGTCGCCTATGACTTGCACCGCGACAATGACAATCCGGCGCATTTCACGTTCTTTGAGAACTGGCAGTCGCGCGAACTGTGGCAGACGCACATGAATGCCCCGCACATCGCGGCCTTTATGAAAGCTACGGACGGCGCCATTGCCGAATTCACGCTCAACGAAATGACCCACATTGGCTAAGCCCGCATCGAGACCAGGAGATTCAACAATGAAAGCTGTCGCTCTTACGCATTATCTTCCCGTCGACGACGTCAATGCATTTCTCGACGTCGAGCTGCCCAAGCCTACGGCAGCGGGTCGCGATCTTCTGGTCGCGGTCAAGGCGGTGTCGATCAACCCGGTCGATACCAAGGTTCGCCGCCCCTCGGACAAGGTAGAAGACCCTCCCCGGGTCCTTGGCTGGGATGCCAGCGGGATTGTCGAGGCGGTCGGCCCGGAGGTCACACTGTTCAAACCCGGCGATGAAGTCTATTACGCCGGAGATATTACCCGCTCGGGTTCGAACGCGGAATTCCAGCTGGTTGACGAGCGGATTGTCGGACGTAAGCCAAAGAGCCTCGGTTTTGCCGAAGCCGCAGCGCTGCCGCTGACCACGATCACCGCCTACGAGGCTTTCTTTGACCGTCTCGGAATTGCTCGCGATGGCGCCGACAAGGGGCAGTCGGTGCTCATCATCGGCGCCGGTGGTGGTGTTGGCTCGATCGGCATTCAACTGGCCAAGGCCGCCGAGCTGGTAGTCATTGCCACGGCGTCTCGCCCGGAGACGGCAAGCTGGGTCACCGAGCTTGGCGCCGATCATGTCGTCAATCACCGCCAAGCGATCGTTGAACAGGTACGGGCGCTCGGCTTTCAACACGTCGATCACATCGCCATCTTCAATGACATGCGCCACTGGGAAAGCGCGGTTGAACTGATCCGGCCGCAGGGTGGGATCGTCACGATCGATGACACCGATCTGCCGATGCCGATGGCTGGCATGAAAATGAAGGCGGCTAGCCTGCATTGGGAGTTCATGTTCGCGCGCGCCATCCACCACACGCCGGACATGATCGAGCAGCACAACTTGCTGAGCTACGTGGCAGATGAAATCGACGCCGGGCGAATTCGCACGACGCTCGACAAGGTTCTCAGCCCGATCAACGCCGCCAACATTCGCGCCGCGCACGCGCTCATCGAAACCGGTCAGGCAAAAGGCAAGATCGTCGTTCAATCGTTCTGAAATCGATCGCAGCGGGTTTCGGATGTGAATGTGACACCGTTCGGCCCTGCGAATCGGGCCGAACGGTGTCTTTTCGCCTGATGAATTTCGTCGGCCCTGCCTGGCCAAACGGTCCTTCGGAACCTCGCGGGGAAAGCCGGCCCGCGCTGAAAAACCGGCCTTCAGTCGCTTCTTTCCAGGCCTTGCCGCGGCCAAGTCGGCGTTTGACAGCGTTGGCGGGGGCTCCCTATACTCTCTGGGCGCGTCCTTGGAGTTCCCTGTTTCCATTGGACGTATGGATCGGCTGTTCATCTGCGGTCCATGGACGGCAGAGCACGTGACTTCCAAAAGGAGATCCCATGTCAACACCAGTCAGCGACGAACAAGCTCCGAATTTCCTGATGATCATGGTGGACCAGCTGCGCTACCCGCGCCTCGGCTACGGTTCTGCCGGCTTCGTCGATCCGATCAAGGACATCCTGTCCTTCGTCGGCAACATCGATGACAACCCCTACGCCAAGCACTTTCCCGGTTTCTGCAAGCTGCGCGAGCACGCGGTGGTGTTGACCGATCACACCATCGCCGAATCGGCGTGTATCCCGAGTCGGGCCAGCATCATGACCGGTCAATACGGGCCGCGGAGCGGCGTGACGCAGACCGACGGCCTGTTCAAGAGCGGCGAGGCGCAGGCTTTTCCGTGGCTCAAGGCCGACGGCATGCCGACCATCGGCGACTGGTTCCGCCATCTCGGCTATTCGACCCACTACTTCGGCAAGTGGCACGTCAGCAACCCACCCGAACACACGCTCGAGGGTTTCGGCTTTCAGGATTGGGAACTCAGCTGGCCGGAACCGCACGGCGCTCTGATCAACAATCTGGGGAGCTTTCGCGATTATCAGTTCGCCGAGCTGGCCTGTACTTTTCTGCGCGCGCGTGGCCTCGGCGTTCCCTACGACCGGGCGGTATCGACGCAAGGCAAGCTCAATCCGGAGAGCAGCGATCAGCTACCGCCGACAGCGCCATTCTTCGCCGTCTGTTCCTTCACGAACCCGCATGACATCGCTGCCTACCCGACGCTGCCACGGCAACTCGGCGCTGGCCAGGACCCCGATGCCGGCCCGCTCGAGAGTCTCCGGGAGTCCTTTGGCCCGGGCAAGTCGGTGCCCATTCCGAGGCAGGGTGTCACGAGTTGCACGCCGCAGCACGGGACTTTCCGCATCCCGCTCAACCCCACCGGGCTGCCGCAGCACTGCGCCAGCGCCAGCCCCAGCCAGGACGAAGATCTGCTCGCCAACAACAAGCCGCGCGCCCAGTACGACTACGCCTACAAGCTCGGTCTGGGGCTCGCTGCAAAGTTCGGCCTGGCCGCCGCCCAGGGCGCGCTCGGCGACGATGCCAAGCCGGCGGCGGTGCTCGAAGCGGCGGTCGCGGCGACCCTGCAGGTCGCCGTGCCGCTCCAGATCCAGGACGACCCGGATGGCGCCGCCGTCGGCTTCCTGCAGTACTACGCTTACATGATCTCGATGGTCGACCGCCACATCCTGAAGGTCTTGGAGGCGCTCGACGACTCCGGTCTGCGCGACAACACCATCGTCGTCTTCGCCTCCGACCACGGCGAGTACGGCGCCGCGCACTCGATGATGCTCGAGAAGTGGCACGCCGCGTACCAGGAGGCGCTGCATGTGCCGGTGCTGTTCAGCAGCGCCAGGCTGAACGGCGGCGACACGCCGCTGGTGGTGAGCGCGCAGAGCAGTCATATCGACCTGTTGCCGACGCTGCTCGGACTCGCCGGCTGCGACGCCGATCGGCGCGACGCCATTCGGCGGCAGTTGTCGATGACGCATCCGACGGCGCCACTGCCGGGAGCAGACCTCACGCCGATTATCGCTGGCGGCGGCTCGGGCCCGGTGATCGGCCCCGACGGCCGTGAGCGACTCGGCGTGCTGTTCGTCACCGACGACATGATCACCGAGCCGCTGCCGCGCGACGACGACCCGCACAACAACAACAGTTGGCAGCAGTTCGAGGTTTTTTGTGAAACCGTGCGACGCCTGCGCAGTGAGCCCGGCAAGCTCGCGCATCATCCCTACCTGCCCGAGCTCAATCCGGGGCCGGTGATGCAGCCCTGCCACGTGCGCGCCTTGCGCTCGGGTCCGTGGAAGCTGGTGCGCTTTTGCGATCCCTGGAGCGCCGAGCCGGTGCCTGATCAATGGGAACTGTACCAGCTTGAGGCCGACCCGACGGAACAGTGCAACCTGGTGGTTTACGATGCCGTCTTTCCGACGGTCATTGCCGCCGATCAGCTGCCTGAACGCTTGCGCAAGACCCCTGAGGAGATTGCCGAGATCGCGCGCATCCTGCTGCTGGAGCTGAGCAAGCAGGAAGCCGAGTTGCTGAAGCCCTACCCCAGCGCCTATCCAACCGCGGGCGCGGCTGTCGGCGCGTAGCCTGGTGTTAAGTCCGCCGCTCGCGCGGGTCTGGCAGCGTCCGTCATCCCGAGAACGGCGAGAGCAAAAAAAACGGCCCGAGAAACCTCGGGCCGTCTTGCCGTTGAGCGCGGCAGAGCTCTCCTGCTCAGTGACCCGATGCTCCCGCGGCACCGACGCCGGTTTCGGAGCGAACCTTCTGAGCCGGGTAGAGTGAGCGTTCGAGCTGCGCCTGCTTGCTGTTATCCATCTTCGAAACCAGGTAGATGGTCAGGAAAGCAGCGCTCATCGAGAACAGGCCCGGCGAGGAATACGGGAACAACGCTGAACCCTTTGGATTGCCGATCACCGCTTCCCACACCGAAGCGGAGACGATGGTCAAGCCAACCGAACTGATCAAGCCAACGACGCCACCGGCAACCGCACCCTTGGTCGTGCAATCTTTCCACAGAACCGACATGAAAAGGACCGGGAAGTTGGCCGAACAGGCGATGGCGAAAGCCAGCATCACCATGTAGGCAACGTTCTGCTTCTCAAAAGCGATGCCGAGGATAACGGCGACGATTCCCAGGCAGATGGTGGTGATCTTGGACACCCGCAATTCGTGGGCCGAATCGCTGTGCCCTTTCTTGAACACCGTGGCGTAAAGATCGTGCGAAACCGCCGAGGCACCCGACAACGTCAGGCCCGATACCACGGCCAGAATGGTGGCGAAAGCAACAGCTGAGATGAAGCCGAGGAAGACGTTACCGCCGACCGCGTTCGCCAGGTGGATAGCGGCCATGTTGCCACCGCCCTTCAGACCCTTGGCCAGTTCGCCATCGACGTAGTACAGGCCGGGATCCTGCGTCAGCAGGACGACGGCGCCGAAGCCGATGATGAAGGTCAGGATGTAGAAGTAACCGATCCAGGTGGTCGCCCAACCGACCGACTTGCGTGCTTCCTTGGCGCTCGGCACGGTAAAGAAGCGCATCAGGATATGCGGCAGACCGGCCGTACCGAACATCAGCGTCATGCCAACCGAGATCGCCGAGATCGGATCCTTGATCAGCGCTCCCGGCGCCATGATCGCGTCGTGCTTGCTGTGGATTTCGACGGCCTTGGCAAACAATAGCTCGGGATTGAAGTGGAACTGCCAGAGCACCGCCAGGGCCATGAAGCTGGCACCGCAGAGCAGCAGGATCGCCTTGATGATCTGCACCCAGGTGGTTGCCGTCATGCCACCGAACAACACGTAGCACATCATCAGCACGCCGACGATCATCACCGCGTAGTGATACTCGAGGCCGAACAGCACCTTGATCAGCTGCCCGGCACCGACCATCTGGGCGATCATGTAGAAGGCGACGACGACCAACGTGCCAGATGCCGCGAAGACACGCGTCGGTGTTTGCGCGAAGCGGTAGGAAACGACATCGGCAAAGGTAAAGCGGCCGAGGTTGCGCAAGCGCTCGGCCATCAGGAAGGTGAGCACCGGCCAGCCCACCAGCCAACCGATCGAAAAGATCAGGCCGTCGAAGCCGTTGGCGAACACCAGGCCGGAAATACCCAGGAAGGACGCCGCGGACATGTAGTCGCCGGCGATTGCCAAACCGTTCTGGAAGCCGGTGATGCCGCCACCGGCAGTGTAGAAGTCGGCGGCGGTCTTGGTCTTGTTGGCTGCCCACTTGGTAATGAACAGGGTGATCAAGACGAATCCGGCGAACATCGAGATGGCGACCCAGTTGGTTTCCTGCTGGGTCGTTTGCCCAAGATCGGCGCCTGCGGCGAGGACCGAAGCTGCGGCCAGCATGCTGACCAGGAAGCACAGGCTATTGCGTGTCAGTATGTTCATCATTTCTGCGACGCCTCGTTGATCAGTTCGTTGGTCAGCGTGTCAAATTCGCTATTCGCGCGACGAACGTAGATGTTGGTGATGAGGACCGTCAGAATGATCACGCCAACGCCCAGTGGAATACCGATCGAGGTCACCATGCCGGCGCCGAGCTTCTGCGCCAGAAACTCCTTGTCAAAAGCAATCAGCAGGATGTAGCCGTAGTAGATGACCATGATCAGGATGGTCATGGTGATGCTGTAGGTCGAGCGCGTGCTCACCAGTTTTTTGTACTTGGGGTTGGCGGCGATACGCGCAACCAGATCGTCTTCTTTCATCTTGCCTCCTCGCAAAGGGACGGTTTGTCGAATCATTCAGGGCAACTGCCGACGCCAAGGTAGGCTGACGAACTTACGCCGCGCTTACAAAACAAAGCATTTATTTATTAATAACAGTGACTTACATGAATCTGTCTGAATTCTGAAGAACGCCTTACGGCGGCCAGGCATCTTCAGACGGCTATCCGGAAACGGCCGCGCAGGCAAGGCCGCCGACTCAGATTGCCCACGCATGTTGTTTGCCGCGCCAGCCGGGCACCATCGCCGCCGCGGCACGGCCAAGAACAAAGCGGCGCGTCTTTCTGCCACAATCCGCTTCTGTCTTTTTGCGTTGGCAATCGAGGTGTTTCATGCATGTCCTGTTGATAGAAGACGATAGGGAGCTCTCTGACGGCATCGCCACTTTCCTGGCCGGGCAAGGCGATAGCGTGCTCGTGGAATCTGACGGCATGGCGGCGGATCGCTTGTTGCAGGAGCAGAAGTTCGATTTCGTCCTGGTCGACGTCGGCCTCCCGGGGCTCGGCGGCTACGAAATCGTCAGACGAATCCGCGAACGCCGCCAATCGCTGCCGGTGATCATGATTACCGCACGCGACACCCTCGATGATCGAATCTACGGCCTCGACCTGGGCGCCGACGACTACCTGTCAAAGCCCTTCGAACTCGCTGAATTGACCGCGCGCATGCGCGCGACCACTCGTCGGGGCGCCAATGCCATGGCCCGGCGCATCGATTTCGGTCCGCTGTCGATGGACATCGCCGGTCGCCACGCTTCACTGGCCGAGCAACCCTTGATCCTGTCCAGCCGGGAATGGGATCTACTCAGCGCCCTGGCCGAGGCCGACGGACACACGGTGGCCAAGGAACGCCTGCAAGCCGACAGCAGCGTCAATGCGCTGGAAGTGTATGTGTACCGTCTGCGGCGGCGGCTGGAAGTTGCGGGTCTCAACATCCGCACGGTCCGCGGCTTCGGCTATCGTCTGGAAAACACCCGCAAGATCGCCGGCAAGACAACGCCCGATGCCGGCGACTAGCGCCGCCAGAGCTGGCGCCCGCAGCACCGAGACAGAAACAGGCAGCAGCCTCCGGCGCAGTCTGCTGCGAGCGCTGGCAGTCCCCATTCTGGTGGCGCTATTGGCAGGCGGAGTGTTCGGCTATCAAGCCGCCGAAAAGGTCGTCAGTGCCGCCTACGATCAGAGTTTGGCGAACCTCGCGAGCGGCATCGCCAATCGTGCACGGGTCGAAAATGGCAAAATCACGATCGGCCTGACCGCCGAGGCCGAAGAACTGCTGCGCACCGACACCGTAGACCACATCTACTTCCGGGTTCGCGATGAATCAGGCCGAATCGTCGCCGGCCACGCCGACCTGCCGCCACCAGAAGGTTTATCGGGCGTGCCGCCGCCCCCCTTCGAGGCTCGCGACCAGCGCCCGAACACCGTCGAGCCGATATTTTCCTTCTTTGACGGAGACTTCCGTGGCGAAGCCATACGCGGCGTCCGCTTCCACCCGGTGGTAGACCAGCACGGCGTATACGTAACGGTCGCTGAAACACTGGGTAAGCGCCGTGCCGCGATTGGCGATCTGTTGTTCGGTTTTGGCCTGGCCGTACTGCTCGTGCTCGCGGCTGTCGCCGCTGTCGCAAACTACGGAATAACCTCCGGCCTGGCGTCGCTGTATGACCTGGAAGCACAGCTGGCCGAACGTTCCGGCCAAGATCTGGCACCGATCGATCTGCGCCAGGTGCCACTCGAAATTCGCGAGGTGGTGCGCGCGCTGAATGCACTTCTGGCGCGTTTGCATGAAGCCAACGCCGCGCAAAGAAAGTTTCTGCAGGACGCTGCGCATCAATTGCGTACCCCGCTCGCCGGTCTGCAGGTCCAGATCGAGTTGTTAAATGGCGAGCAGACCGACCAGGCCGTCAGCAAGCAGCTGCGCAAGTCCGTAAAGCGCGTCACTCGACTGGCCAACCAGTTACTGGCGCTGGCCCGCGCCGAAGCCGGCCAGCGCCTGATGGCCAATGCGTCTTCTGTTGATCTGGCGAAACTGATCGATGAAATGCTCGAAGAGTGGTTACGCATCGCCGACGAGAAGAAGATCGACTTTGGCATACAGCGAGGTGTTTCGACGATCATCGGCGATCCAACGCTGCTCCGGGAACTGCTCGCCAATCTGGTCGACAACGCCCTCAAGTACACGCCCACCGGGGGGCTGGTCACCTTGCGCTGCGAACGCGTCGGTGACCTGGTCGAAATTGACGTCAGCGACAACGGCCCAGGCATTCCGGAGGATGAGCGCGAACGCGTTTTCGAGCGCTTTCACCGCTTGCCCGATGCCATGGCTGCCGGCAGCGGCCTGGGTTTGCCGATCGCTCGCGAGATCGTTGGCGGTCACCACGGTTCAATCGTCATCAGCAGCTGCGCAGACGGCAAAGGTAGCTGCGTACAGGTCCGCCTGCCGGCCAAGCCACCACCGGGATCGATGCAAACGCTCAGCACGGCTCGCGACACCGCCAACGATGCCAGTCGTGATCATTTCCCGCAATCCCTACAGCTCTCGCGCCTGCCGGCGAAGCTCGATTCGTGAGGCGCCGATACGCCCGTTGAGCGGCGGGCTGACGAACCGGCAACGGCCATACGCGCGAAGGCCTGCGCAACCGTCGCACGGCACCGCAAACCGACCGAGCACGCTCCTCAGACCGTGCTTACGGTGCTTGGGTGCTTACAATGCGCAATCGCCCGCAGGAGAGTGAGTAATGGAAAGCATCGCAGCGGTGGTGATCGGCGCTGGCGTAGTCGGACTGGCTTGCGCACGCGCGCTGGCACAGCGCGGCATCGAGACGGTGATTCTCGAACGGCACGCGGCCTTCGGAACCGAGACCAGCGCCCGCAATAGCGAGGTCATCCACGCCGGGCTGTACTACCCGAGCGGCTCGCTCAAGGCTGGCCTGTGCGTTGCCGGCCGACGACAGCTCTACGAGTTCTGCGCCACGCACGCCGTCGCGCACCGCCGCTGCGGCAAGCTGATCGTCGCCACGACGTCGGCGCAGGAGGGGCAACTCGCCGCGCTGCAACGGCAGGGCGAGGCCAACGGCGTCGACGATCTGCAGCTTCTGAGCGCCGCCGAAGCGTGCGCGCTCGAACCCGAACTGGCGTGCACCGCCGCGCTGCTGTCGCCATCGACGGGCATCATCGATAGTCACGGGCTGATGCTCGCGCTGCTCGGCGACGCCGAGCGCGACGGCGCGACGCTGGCGCTGCGCAGTCCGCTGCGCGCCGGCTCGATCGACGCCACCGGCATGGTGCTCGAGAGCGGCGGTGCCGAAAGCCTGCGCTTCCGGACGACGATGGTGATCAACGCCGCCGGCCTGTGGGCACCGCAGGTCGCCGCCACGCTGAATGGTTTCCCAGGAGCGCAGATCCCGGCCAGCTTCCACGCCAAGGGCAGCTACTACGCGCTCGCCGGTCGCGCACCCTTTGCGCGGCTGCTCTATCCGCTGCCGGAAGCCGGCGGCCTCGGCGTCCATCTGACGCTCGACCTCGGCGGCCAGGCGCGCTTCGGTCCCGACGTCGAGTGGTTGCCGAAGCCGCCAGCCGAGAACGCCATCGGCGACTTCGATTACCGCGTCTACGCGGCGCGCGCCGACGCTTTCTACGCCGAGATTCGTCGCTACTGGCCGGCCTTGCCGGCGAACGCGCTGACGCCTGCTTACGCTGGCGTCCGGCCGAAGATTGCCGGTCGCGGCGAGGCCGCCGGCGATTTCCTGATCCAGGGTCCGGCGCAACACGGCATTGCCGGCCTGGTCAACCTGTTCGGCATCGAATCGCCGGGGCTGACGGCATGCCTGGCGATCGCCGAACGGGCGCTTGCCGAACTGCACGTCGGCTGAAGGCATGCGCGCGGTTCTCGACACCAACGTCGTCATCGACCTGCTGCACTTTGCCGACCCGCAGACGCTGGCGCTGCGCCGGGCGATCGCCGACGGCACGCTGCTGTGCTTCAGCGATCAGCCTTGCCTCGACGAACTGCAGCGCGTCGCCGCATACCCGCAGTTCATGCTTGACGCCGGCGCTCAGCAGGCGCTGATCGACAGCTACCTCGGCTTCCTCGAGCGCTGCGAAGCCGCCGGTCCCGAGGACTACCGGCTGCCACGCTGTCGCGACGCCGACGACCAGAAGTTCCTGATCCTCGGCGCACGCTGTCGCGCCGACCTGCTGATCACGCGTGATCGGCAGCTGCTCAGACTCGCCGGCCAGCGCCGGCCACCGCCGCCTTGCCTGATCATCGGCAGCGCCGCCGCCAGCGCGCTGATCGCCGCCCGCTGAGCGGCGCGACAGCGTGCCGAAGGCCGCCGCAGCCCTGGCCGGCGGCGAACTCCTAGCGGCGCCGGAAGACCCAGACGCTGTCGCTCGAGGCGTCGGCCGCGTAGGCGTAGCCGGCGACCGTGAAGTCCTTCAGGCCGGCGGGTTCGAGCAGGCCATTGATGATCGCAAAGCGCGCCATCAGCCCACGCGCGCGCTTGGCGAAGAAGCTGACGACGCGAAACTTGCCGTTGCCCCAATCCTGGAAAACGGGCTGAATGACCGGCACCGTCAGGTTCTTCGGCCGGACCGCCTTGAAGTACTCCTCGGAAGCCAGATTGAGCAGCACCGGCGCCGCGGCTTCACGAACCGCGTCGTTGAGCGCATCGCTGATGCGGTCGCCCCAGAACGCGTAAAGATCCTTGCCACGCGGATTGCTCAGGCGGCTGCCCATTTCGAGGCGATACGGCTGCATCAGGTCGAGCGGACGCAGGACGCCGTAAAGACCCGAGAGGACGCGCAAGTGCTGTTGCGCGAAGTGGCGATCGGCCACCGACAGCGTCGTGGCCTCGAGTCCGGCGTAGACGTCGCCAGCAAAGGCGAGAATCGCCTGCCGCGCATTATCCAGCGTGAACGGCTGCGTCCACTCGGCATAACGACTGACATTGAGCACCGCCAAGGCGTCACTGATTTTCATCAGACTGGCGAGTTCGGCCGGCGACAACTCGCGCAGACGATCGATCAAAATCTGCGACTCCGCGATGAAAAGGGGTTGCGAATGCTCGTGAAGCGTCTGCGGCGTCTGGTAATCGAGCGCTTTGGCGGGTGAAAGAACGATGATCATCGGTGACCTCCAGCCGGGACGATTCCCGGCACGAATATTTGCTAGTATGCCGCGATTGTAAACGACGACACCGGGGCGGCACGACCCCGGCCGTCAATTCGCCGCTGCCCTGCTCCGTCGCCAGCGCCGTTGCAGCCTTGATGCCGCAAGAATTCAGCCAGGATTAGCGCCAGGGAAATGGAACAACTACTCAACCAATTCGCCGACCCGGAAGCCCATGCGACGCACTTGCTGACGCAACTGATCGACGAGATCAGGCCGGCAGACGCGCACGATATCGACGCGGCTCGGCTGCAGATGAGCGCGCTCAGCGAGATCCTGCGCAGCCGCGCCGAGCTGCGCGGCGCCTTGCGCGAAGCGATCACCCGGCTCGCCCAGACGCACCGCCACATCGAGTTGTACACCGTCACCGGCATCCTGCCGAATAGCGGTTTCGTCAGCGAAATCCTGCGCTGCATCGGCCACAAGCTGCTGCCCGAAGTGCTTGATCGCGGCCTGCTGCGGACAGTGCTGCGCAGGATGTTCGATCACGAGAGCGACCGCCACTGGGTCCGCGGCATCGGCGACGACGCCTGGCTGGAACTGGTCGCGGCCATGCGTTTTGACGAGACTCCGGCCAGAGAAACGATGCCGCCGGCCGCCGCCGAGATCCTGCGCTCGCTGCGCGTGCTCTCATACTGGATCGCCGCCTGCGGCGTCGATCCCGAACTGCTGCGTCTGGAACCGTCGCTCGAGACCTACGAGTCGCCCTTCGTCGCCCAGAGCATCGAAATGACCGCCTACATCGAGGCGACACCGAAGGACTGGGGCAAGCCACCTGCCGACGACAGCGACGACCGGCAACTACGCGTCCTCCTGGACCAGTGCCAGGGAGTCATCGAACGCGTTCGCAAGACCGCCGCCAGGGACGGCACCAGCATCCGCCTGACGTATGGCCTGCAGCGACTGCGACAACTGCTGCGCCGGTGCGAGCAACTGCTGGACATTCTCGCCGGGGTGCGCAGCGACGCCAGCGGTGTTGCCGCCTACCCGCCGATCGTCACGCTGTCGGTGCAGCTGATTTGCGACGAATGCCTGCGCGACAACCTGCGCCGACATTGGCGCCAGAACACCGAGCTGATCGCCCTGCGGGTAACCGACAACGCCAGTCACCATGGCGACCACTACATCACCGATACGCCTGCCGAGTACTGGTCGATGGCGCGTTCGGCGATGATTGGCGGTTGCGTGATTGCCTTCATGGCCTGCCTCAAGCTGGCGCTGGTCGAAACGCAGCTGCCGCCGCTGACCGGGGCGATCCTCTTCTGCCTCAACTATGGCCTGGGTTTCTGCCTGATCCACATGGTGCACGGCACGGTGTCGACCAAACAGCCGGCAATGACCGCCAATACCATCGCCGCCAGCATCGAAGAAGCCGGCGGCAAGCTGCGCAATATCGAGGCGATGACCGACCTCATCGCGCGCACGTGTCGCAGCCAGATCGTCGCCATCGTCGGCAACGTCTGCGTCGCCATCCCATTCTCGGCGCTGATCGCCTGGAGCCTCTTCAAAATCAGCGGTAAGCCCTTCGCCAGTGTCGAGGAATCACTTTATCTGCTGGCGGCGCAAAGTCCGGTCCACGGCGGCGCGATTTTCTACGCAGCGATTGCCGGCGTCTGCCTGTTCATCTCCGGGCTGATCAGTGGCTACTACGACAACTTCGCGGCGTACAACCGGATTCCCGAACGCATCCTGCAACTCGAGTGGCCCAAGCGCGTGTTTGGTGAATCGCGTCGACGCCATTTTGCCACCTACGTCGGCGACAACCTCGGGGCGCTCGCCGGCAACTTCCTGTTCGGCGTCCTGCTCGGCGGCACGACGCTATTCGGCCTGCTGCTCGGGCTGCCGATCGACATTCGTCACGTCGCCTTCTCGTCGGCTTTCGTCGGCATCGCCGCGGTCGGCCTTGATTTCTCGACGCACGTGTGGGCTTTCGTCTGGGCGGCAGTCGGCGTGACGCTGATCGGCCTGGTCAATCTGGGCGTCAGTTTCGTGCTCGCCCTCGACGTCGCGCTGCGCTCCCGACAGGTTTCCGACCCGCAGTGGCGAACGCTGGGCCGATCAATCCTTGAGCACTTGCTGCGCAGGCCCATGGATTTCTTCCTGCCGCCCCGGAAGAGCGTCAGCTAATGTGCCAGACGCCATCCCGAGCAGCGTTCGCGATGGCGTTGAACCGAGCCGCTTGGCGCCGATCGTCGCTTTCTGCCGGCGATGCCGACCCGGCAAGCTGCGTGTTGTGCCGAACGACGCATCGTGCGCGGCGACGATGTTGATCCGCCCACCCGCCGACGCAGTGCTGCCCGGCAACACGCCGACCGAGCCGTTGCGTGAAGCAATCGACGGCAGGCCGGCGGCTACACGCCAGCTGATCGACATCATCTTCCGTGCCGAGTCGCGCCGGGTGCTGACCACACTGATCCGTTTGCTCGGCGATTTCGACCTCGCCGAAGAGGCCCTACAGGATGCTTTCAGAGCAGCAATGGAGCAGTGGCCGCGTGCTGGCGTACCGCTCAATCCGCGCGCCTGGCTGGTGTCCACCGGTCGCTTCAAGGCCATCGACGCGCTGCGTCGGAACTCGCGCTTCGAGCCGCTCGGCGATCTGGAGGCGGCCGACCAGCGGCTGGCGGCGATCGCCGATGCAGCGACGAGCGTTGACGATCAGCACCTCGAGGACGACCGGCTGCGCCTGATCTTCACCTGTTGCCATCCGGCGCTGTCGCCCGACGCGCAGGTGGCGCTGACCTTGCGCGAGGTCTGCGGCCTGACCACCGAAGAAATCGCGCACGCGTTTCTGACGCCAGCGCCGACTCTGGCGCAGCGCATCGTCCGCGCCAAGGCCAAGATCCGCGATGCCCGGATCCCCTACCAGGAACCGTCGCCAGGTGACCTGCCCGACCGGCTTGACAGCGTCCTGCGGGTGATTTACCTGGTGTTCAACGAGGGCTACTCGGCGTCGTCGGGGGCGGCGCTGACGCGCCACGACCTCTCGGGCGAAGCGATCCGTCTGGCTCGCCTGCTGCGCGAGCTGTTGCCGGAACCGGAAGTCGAGGGCTTGCTGGCCTTGATGCTCCTGCACGAGTCACGGCGCGCGGCGCGCACTTCGTCGACGGGCGATCTGGTTCTGCTCGACGACCAGGATCGCTCGCTCTGGAAGCGCGAGCAGATCGTCGAGGGCGCCGCGCTGGTCGAGCACGCGCTGCGCTCGCGCCGCTTCGGTTCGTACGCGCTGCAGGCGGCGATCGCGGCGCTGCTGGCCGAAGCGCCGAGCACCAGCGAGACCGACTGGCACGAGATCGTCGGGCTGTACGACGTGCTGCTGCGGGTCGAACCCTCGCCGGTCTTCGAATTGAATCGCGCCGTCGCGGTGGCCATGCGCGATGGTCCAGCAGCCGGCCTGACGCTGATCGACGCGATCCTGGCGCGCGGCGAACTCGCCGCCTATCGACTCGCACACGCCGCCCGCGCCGACCTCTGCCGCCGACTCGGCCGACGCGATGACGCGTGCGCCGCCTACCAGCGAGCGCTGAGCCTGAGCAGCCAGGCGCCCGAACGGCGCTTCCTGGAGCGGCGATTGAGCGAATTGGGCCAATGAGTCAACGGCGGCGTCCGGCGGTATGTTTTTGGCACCCGACCACGGCGACGCTGCCCAGTGAAAAAAACTCGCCAGCGTGTCGATTCACGGCCCTGCCGATCGACCAGTGATCAGGAACAGCCTTTTGACTGTCCGAACGTCATTGGCGAGGCGCATTTCCGGATCGCCAGGCGGACCAGCAATGACACCGCCTGCGCAGCGCCCTTCCCCTGCTCCAGGCAGCCACCCACAGGAGTCATCAGATGCGCTACATGATCATTGTCAAAGCGACTGCCGGCAGCGAAGCCGGCGTCATGCCCGAAGAACCGCTGCTGGCGGCGATGGCGAAGTACCACGAGGAACTGGCGCAAGCCGGCGTCCTGGTCGATGGCTCGGGGCTGCAGGCGAGCAGCCAGGGCTGGCGAATCCGCTACGCCGGCGAGCGGCGCAGCTTCGTCGATGGACCCTTCGCCGAAACCAGGGAACTGATCGCCGGCTACACAATCATCCAGGTCAGGTCGAAGGAAGAAGCCATCGAGTGGAGCATGCGCTTCCCCAATCCGGCGGGCGAAGGTCAGGACGCCGAGATCGAAGTGCGCCAGTTCTTCGAACTGGAAGACTTCACCCCCGGCGAGGCAATCGATCGCTTCCGCGAGATCGGCGTCGGCGGCGCGGGGTAAACGGTCGCCGTCACTTCGAGGGCCGCTCAGCACCTTGCTGCAGATGATCAGTCTGGCCGTCGCTGCCCTGCAGCAGGCGTACGACATTGACCGTAGCGGATCGCAGCCGCAGCAAGTTGCTCGCCTGGCGGGCATTGCGCCGTGCCAGCAGTGACCTCTTGATCAACAACTCATTCCCCAAGGAGAACGAAAATGACTCACAACCCCGTCCGCTGGTTTGAAATTTACGTGCAGGACATGCCGCGCGCGAAGAAATTCTACGAAACGGTGCTGCAGCTGACGCTCGAAAAACTGAACGCGCCGGTAGGCGAAATGTGGGCCTTCCCGATGCAGAAGGAGCAGTATGGCGCGACCGGCTCGCTGGTCAGGATCGACGGCGTTGCCTCCGGCGGCAACAGTGTCCTGATCTACTTCGCCTGCGATGACTGTGCGCTAGAAGCCGCGCGCGTCATCGAAGCGGGTGGCCGCATCGAGCAGGAAAAGATGTCGATCAACGAGTACGGCTTCATCGTCCTCGCGGTCGATACCGAAGGCAATACCTTCGGCCTGCATTCGATGCCAACTGGGCCGCAAGCAGGCGGCGCCTGCTGACCGCGAAACAGCAAAGGGAGACGACGATGAAATACCTGTGCCTGGTCTATCTCGACGAGAATCGCCTCGATGAATTGCCCGACCGCGAATGCGTCGCCTACGACCGGGCGATCCGGCAGAGCGGCCAGTGCCTCGCTTCCGAGGCCCTGCAGTCGGTGCACAGCGCGACCACGGTGCGCGTTCGCAACGGTAAACTGGCGGTCACCGACGGTCCTTTCGCCGAGACCAAGGAGCAACTCGCCGGCTTCTACATGATCGAAGCCCGGGATCTCAACGAAGCGATCCAGGTCGCCGCCGGGATTCCGCCGGCGCGGGTCGGCAGCATCGAAGTACGACCGATACGGCCGATTCGGGAAAGCGTCGCCGAGGCCGAGGCGCAACAGCCAACGCGCTGAGCAATCAATGCCTGAACTTTCTGGAAGGAGCGATCGATGGCACAAGACAAGGAAGAAAGCGTCGTGCAAGCGCAGGATCGAGCGGTCGATGCGGCGGAGACGCGCCACGTCGTGCTGCTGGTCGCCACCCGCAAGGGCGCCTGGATCTATCACGGCGACGCGGCACGCGACAGCTGGCGCGTCGACGGTCCGCACTTTCTCGGGCACATCATCAGCCATCTGGTTCTCGACCCGCGCGACGGCCGCACGCTCCTCGCCGCGGCGAAGACCGGCCACCTCGGCCCAACCATCTTCCGCTCGACCGACCTCGGGCGCAACTGGCGCGAAGCCGCGCGCCCACCCGCCTTCGCGCAATCGGCGGCCAGCGACGGTCTGCCGGGGCGCAGCGTCGATCACACCTTCTGGCTGACGCCGGGACACGCCGACGAAACCGACGTCTGGTATGCCGGAACGTCGCCGCAGGGGCTGTTCCGTTCCACCGACGGCGGCATCACCTGGGCGCCGTTTTCGTGCCTTAACGACGACCCGCAATACCGACAATGGATGGGCAGCGCGCAGGATGGCACACCCGACGGAGCGAAGCTGCATTCGATCATTGTCGACCCGCGCGATGGCCGGCATCTGTACCTGGCGATGTCGAGCGGTGGCGTGCACGAAAGTGTCGATGGCGGCGAGACCTTCAAGCCCTTGCTCGAACAGTTGGCGGTCGTCGAAGGCTTCGATCGCGCCAATCCGACTTTCCACGATCCGCACTGCGTCCGCCTCTGCCCGAGCAATCCGGATCGCCTCTATCAGCAGAACCACTGCGGCATTTACCGCCTCGACCGGCCGTCGGAGCAATGGCTGGACATCGGCAAGAACATGCCGCCAGCGGTCGGCGCCGTCGGCTTCCCGATGGTCGTCGATCCGCGCGACGCCGACCGCGCTTGGGTGTTTCCGATGGATGGCACCTCGGTGTGGCCGCGCACCAGCCCGGCTGGCATGCCGGCGGTTTACGCGACGCGCGACGGCGGCAACAGCTGGCAGCGTCTCGACGCCGGCCTGCCAAGCAGCCAGGCGTGGTGGACGGTCAAACGGCAGGCGATGACCGCCGACCGCCTGCAGCCGCTGGGCCTGTACTTCGGTACCAGCAGCGGCGAACTCTGGATGAGCCGCGACGAGGGCCAGCACTGGCAATGCATCGCCCGCCACCTGCCGGAAATCTACGCGCTCGAAGTCGCTGCAGCGGCCACGGTGAGCGAGCTGCTCGAGGTCGACGGCGCCGCCAGCACGGCCAGCGCAGCGACGGCAGCGAGCGCCGCGATAGCAGCGGCCAAAGCCCCGTAGCGCCGGCCCATGAAAGTGCTGATCCCGAGCGCACTGCGCTCGTACACCGAGCGTTCCGACGTTGCAGCCAGCGGCGCGACGCTGGCCGCCGTCCTCGCCGACCTCGATCGCCGCTATCCGGGGATTCGCTTCCGGATGATCGACGAACAGCAGCAAATGCGGCCGCACGTCCGCTTCTTCTTCGACGGCGAGCCGCTACACGAACTCTCGCAGCCACTGCGTAGCGACGGCGAACTGATCATCGTGCAAGCACTGAGCGGCGGCTGAGCGGCGTCAAACCCGGCCGGCGTAGCCCGCGCCCTGCTGCCCAGGTAGGTGACCAGCAACGCTTGCCGCAGAGCAGGCGGGAGAAAAGACCATCATGGTGGTATGTCCCTTGAGCGAAATCGCCTAAACTTGTCGCGTCGTCCACCAGCCAAGACAGGAATTACCGGGAATGAACTTCTGCAGTCAATGCGGTGGCGAAGTCAGCGTGTCGATTCCCGACGGCGACAACCTGCCACGTCACGTCTGTCGGCAGTGCGCGACGATTCACTACCAGAACCCCAAGGTGGTGGTCGGGTGCATCGCCGCGTGGGACGATCAGATCCTGCTCTGCAGACGCTCGATTGCGCCGCGCCGTGGCTTCTGGACGCTGCCCGCCGGCTTCATGGAAAACGGTGAAAGCACTGCCGAGGCGGCCGCGCGCGAAACCCTCGAGGAAGCCTGCGCCCGTGTCGAACTCGGCCCACTCTTTTCGCTGGTCAACATTCCCCACATCAATCAGGTACATCTCTTCTACCGCGCACGACTGCTCGACACCGACTTCTCTGCCGGCCTCGAAACGCTGGAAACGGCACTCTTCAGCGAAGCGGCGGTACCGTGGCCAGAGATCGCTTTCCAGAGCGTCAGTGTCTGCCTGCACGCCTACTTCAGCGACCGCCGGGCGGGCTGCTTCCTGCTGCACGAGGACACCCTGCAAGCCGTGCCGCGCTAGCCAGCGGATGTCGCGGCGACGACGTTTATTGCTGCCCGCGTCTGGCCGCCTCTTCACGCATCTTCTTGTTGAAAAAATACGGAAACCCCACCGACATCCCCAGGATGACGACAATCACAACGACACTGAACAAACCGTAGTCGGTCGAAAACAGCAGATCCCAAGCCATCACTTACCTTTCGTTGTTGCCTGAACTGCGTTGCGCGGCAGACGCCGTCAGGCTCAGCGCCGGCTGCTTCTCGATCTCCCAGTCACCTGCCAGGAGCCATTCCTGCTGCGGGTCCTCAAGGGCGATCCGCCAGCGGCCATGCAAGGGCAGCAGCGTACCCATATAGACGCCGCCACCCTCGGCGCGCAAAGTGATGCTCTGATCGGAGCCGGTGCGCGTCGGGTGGGTAATTCGCAGCGCCAGCGCCTCGGGCAGGCGTGTCCCCGGATGCGCTCGCAGCAACACCCTTATCCGATCGCCGGCGCCACCGAGAACCAGGTCGGCGACGATTCCCAAGTCGGCGGCGTGCTGGTCGCGCGCCGTCCGCTGATTGATCGCCAGTCCCTGTTTGTAGTAATCATCCTCGACCAGCCCGTCGTTGGTGACCACCGCCAGATAGGCCGTGAAAAGACCAGCGACGACGACCACCGCGGGGCCGAGCATCACCAGCCAGGGCCACGGCTCGCGATACCAGGGCCCGCTATCGCTGCGACGTTTCGAATAGTCGTTCATGGTAGGAAAAAGCTCGCTTTCTCGCGAACCGAGATCTGCTCGCGCTCCTGACCCTGCTCCTGCCCCCGATCCTCGGAACGAACTTCAAAGAAGATCTGCTGCGAGCCTTTTTTGCCGACGCCTGGCTCGACGCGCGCCGCCAGGGTAACGGTCTCCGACGACGCAGCGGGGATTTCCAGCACGCGCTGGCCGACGATCTCGATACCGTCGAGGCCGCTGACGCTGATCGAATAGCGATGCTCGGCCTCGTCGGTATTCGAGATGTGCAGGTTGAAAACATTCTCGATGCGACCGTCGTCGGCCTCGCGCGACAGGCTGGAGCGGTCACGCAGGACGTCGAGCTTGAGCGGCACCCGATTGCCCAGGCTCCACGCCGCCGCCACGATGATGGCCAGCAGGATGCCGGTGTACAGCAGCGTTCTGAAGCGCAGCAAATGGGCCAGGATCTCGCGCGGCTTGTAGTGTTTGGCGAGAGCGTTCTCGGTCGAGTAGCGAATCAGCCCGCGTGGCGAACCGACTTTGTCCATCACCTGATCGCAGGCGTCGATGCACGCCGCACAGGCGATACATTCGAGCTGCAAGCCATTGCGGATATCGATACCGGTCGGGCAGACCTGCACACAGATGCTGCAGTCAACACAATCGCCGAGCGGCGCCGCTTCGGCAGTGGCTTTCTTCTTGCGCAGACCACGCGGCTCGCCACGCTCGGGGTCGTAGCTGATGATCAGCGTATCGGGGTCGAACATCACGCCCTGGAAGCGTGCGTACGGGCACATGTACTTGCAGACCTGTTCACGGAGGAAGCCGGCCATCATGTACAGGAAGAACGCGTAAAAGAATACCCAGAAGGCCTCCCATGGGCCGATCCGGAAAGACGCCATTTCGCCGAGCAATTCCTTGATCGGCGTGAAGTAACCGACAAAGGTGATCCCCGTCCAGAGGGCGACCAGCAGCCACAGCGAATGCTTGAGCAACTTGAGCCGGAACTTGCGCGGATTCATCGCTTGCGCGTCGAGCTTGATTCGCGCCGGCCGCTCGCCCTCGATTTTGCGTTCGATCCACATCAGGATCTCGGTGTAGACGGTCTGTGGACACGCGTAGCCGCAAAACAGGCGGCCACCGACGGCTGTCACCAGAAACAGTCCGTAAGCAGAGATCACCAGCAGAATCGCCAGATAGATCACGTCCTGCGGCCAGAAAACCATCCCGAAAATGTAGAACTTGCGTTCGGCGATGTGAAAAAGAACCGCCTGGCGGCCGTTCCATTGAAACCAGCACAGGCCGTAGAACAGGGCCTGCGTAAAGAAAACCATTGCCCAGCGCCAACTGTTGAAGAAACCGGTGATGGTGCGCGCATGGACGGTCTTGTGCTTCTCGTACAAACCGTCGATGTTGATGGGAATGGCCTTGGCCTTTGTGCTGGCCGCCTCATTCATGATCTGAACTCCGATCTATTTCAGAATTACACCAAACTCTAATATTACAGACTTCGCTGCAGACGCCTTTGATGTGCATCAGCAAGCTCGCCTGGTGTGGCGCCTGGAACGTCTGCGCGCGGTCGATGCAGGCCGACCGCGCCGCTTCGATTATGCCCGCCTCGACGCCGGCAATCTCGCCAGGATCGCCAAGCCACTACGAGCAACGACGGGCGGCGAGTCGAGGTGCTGGCGGCACAGCGCGCACTGCCGCGCCAGCGCTGGTGTTATTGTGGATTGACCCCACGCAGCTGCGCAAGACGCTGCGCAACGAGCAATGACCACTTGTCGAAAGCGTCCTTGGCGTAGGTCCACTGCTGGAACGAGCTCAGGTAGCCGCTGGCCCAGGTCTGCGCCGCGTCGGTGGCGCCGGAATTTGTATCTGCCGCGTACTTGCGGCCGATCTCGGTGTCCCGGCACTCGCCGAGGACGACGCCCGATGCACCATCGCGAAACTGCATTTCCATACCCGTTTCGCCCATGTACGGCGTCGAACCCGCTGGTCGGCCGGTGGCCACGCCCGAGCCGGCTTCGGCGATGAAGGCGTAGGGAATCAGCGTGCCGGCGAGGCTGTCGCTGACCGTCGTCGGTACCAGGTTGGTCAGCGCGATGCGCATCACCACCACCCCCTGACCGGCCTTGTCGACCACCTGCATTTGCGGCTTCAGCGCCTTGACCAGCGTACCGTGGAAGTAGTCGGTGAGCGTTGTCAGGTCGTTCGGATCGATCGTTTGCGACTTGCTTTGATCAGTCGGCGGCGCCAGAGAAACGACAATGCGCGAAACCAGCACCTTGTCGTAGCTGGCGGCGTTGAGACCATCCGCCCGCCAGCACTCGACCCCCTGCCCCCAGGACGTCGGCTTCAGGCGTGCGTAATCGGACAGGAAACCGCTCTTCGTCATGCCCGCCTGGTAGCTGGCGGTGACGTCGGTGCCGCTACCCATCACGGCGGTATCGGGCGCGCAGCCAGCAAGAAGAGCGCTGGCGGCAACGGCAACGGCGACGACGCCGATCGTGCGGCCGCGCACGCTAGCTGCGACGAGAGTTGGTGTATTCATTGTTGTCTCCTGAAAGCACGGCATTATGACCGATTGAGCACCCTCGATCCATAGACTGGTTGTCACCGACGCGCCCTGCATACGACTATTCCAGGGCGCGCAAAAAAAGAGCGGCCAAGGCCGCTCTTCCAGCCTCTGACGAGACGACTACTTGTTGCCGCCGGCCTTACCCAGACTGAGCACGTAGGCAGCCAGCGCGTGCACCTTGGCTTCACCGAGAAACTCCTGCCAGGCCGGCATCTGGTTGTTGCGACCTTTCGTAATCGTCTCGATGATCGTCGCTTCGGAACCGCCGTAGAGCCAGGTCTTGTCGGTCAGATTCGGGGCGCCCATGGCCGTCATGCCGTGTGCGTCGGGCCCGTGACAGCCCGAGCAGCCGACGGTCTCGAAAGCCTCCTTGCCCTTGGCCGCACGCAAGGAGTCGGCCGGCAAGCCCGACAGCGAGCGCACGTAGTTGGCGAGATCCTTGATCGTTTCGGCACCGAGTTGAGCGTGTGCAGGCATCACGGCCATCCGCCCGTTGCTGATCGTCTCGACAATCTCGGCCGGTTGGCCACCCCACTGCCAGTCGTCGTCGGCGAGGTTCGGAAAGCCCTTCGAGCCATGTGCGTCGGCGCCATGACACTGCATGCAGTAGGTCAGGTACAAACGCTTACCCGTTTCGACGCCTTCCTTGTCGGCCGCCAGAGTCGGCAGATCCATCGCCAGGTACTTGTCGTAGAGCGGCTTGGTCTCGGCGTCGGCTTTGGCCACTTCCTTCGCGTACTGCCCGCCGGACGACCACCCGAGGACGCCCTGGAAGCTGCCGAGTGTCGGATAGAGAACCGCGTACACCAGCGAGAAGATGACTGTGAAGTGGAACAGCCACATCCACCATTTCGGCAGCGGGTTGTTGTATTCCTCGAGCGTCTCGTCCCAGACGTGACCAGTGGTATCGGCCTGTCCGGCGACCGGCGAGGTGCTTTGCGACCAGAGCAGTACGCCGCACGCGATGATGCTGACCAGCACCAGCAAAATGACGTACCAGTTCCAAAACTGATTCACAAAATCGTTCATGATGCTTTCCTTTGTCCGTTGCGATCGAGGCCGAGTTCGAAGCGATCGGCCTCTTCATCGGTGAACGGCAGCATGGCCGCCTCATCGAAGCGCTTCTTGTTACTTTTCACGCCGTACGCCCACCACACCACTCCCAGGAACGTCAGCAGCGAAACAACTGTAACGATGGCGCGAATATCGTTGATATCCATGAGATTACTTCGCGTTCTTCAGTTCGAGGCCCATTCCCTGCAGGTAGGCAATGAGCGCGTCTAGTTCGGTCTTGCCTTCAAGCTGCGCTTTGGCACCGGCGATTTCCTCATCTGTATAGGGAACCCCCACCTTGCGCAGCGCGCGCATCTTGGTCTCAATCAACTCGGCATCGGCAGGCGCGCGCTCGAGGAAAGCGAACGCAGGCATGTTGGACTCGGGAACGACGTCACGCGGATTGATCAGGTGCGCGCGATGCCATTCGTCTGAATAGCGCCCGCCGACCCGCGCCAGATCCGGACCGGTGCGCTTGGAGCCCCACTGGAACGGATGATCGTAGACAAACTCGCCAGCGACCGAATAGTGCCCATAGCGCTCCGTTTCAGCGCGGAACGGACGAATCATTTGCGAGTGACAGAGGAAGCAACCCTCGCGGATATAGACATCGCGGCCGGTCAAGCGCAGTGGCGCGTAGGGCTTCAGCCCCGCCACTGGCTCGGTCGTCGATTTCTGAAAGTACAGCGGTACGATTTCGACCAGGCCACCGACGCTGACCACCAGCACGGTCAGCACCACCATCAGCCAGACGTTACGTTCAATTGCGTCATGCGTAAGTTTCATTTCATTCCTCTCTCAGGCGTGGTGAGCGGCTGGCAGCAGAACCAGCGCATCGTCCACAGTTCGCCCACCGACGATCGTCTTGACCATGTTGTAGGCCATGATCAGCATGCCGGAAAGGAAGAGAACGCCACCGACGAAACGGATCGCCCAGAACGGATACGAAGCCTTGACCGATTCAACGAAGCTGTAGGTCAGGGTACCGTCGGCGTTGGTCGCCCGCCACATCAGGCCCTGCATGACACCGGCGATCCACATCGAAGCGATGTACAGCACGACGCCGATCGTTGCCACCCAGAAGTGCACGGTGATCAGCTTGACGCTGAACATCTCCGCTTTGCCATACAGGCGCGGAATCAGGTAGTAGATCGAGCCGATCGAGATCATCGCCACCCAGCCCAGCGCCCCGGAGTGCACGTGCCCGATCGTCCAGTCGGTGTAGTGCGACAACGCATTGACCGTCTTGATGGCCATCATCGGCCCTTCGAAGGTCGACATCCCGTAGAAGGAAAGCGAGGTGATCAGGAACTTCAGGATTGGATCGTCGCGCAGCTTGTGCCACGCCCCCGAGAGCGTCATCACGCCGTTGATCATGCCGCCCCAGGAAGGTGCCAGGAGGATCAGCGAGAACACCATGCCGACCGACTGCGTCCAGTCTGGTAGCGCCGTGTAATGCAGGTGGTGCGGACCCGCCCACATGTAGGTAAAGATCAGCGCCCAGAAGTGCACCACCGACAGCCGGTACGAATACACCGGCCGGCCGGCCTGCTTGGGAACGAAGTAATACATCATGCCGAGGAAGCCGGCGGTCAGGAAGAAGCCAACCGCGTTGTGGCCATACCACCACTGCACCATCGCATCCTGCACGCCCGCGTAGGCCGAGTACGACTTGGTCAGCGAAACCGGGATCGCGGCGCTGTTGACAATATGCAGGAGCGCCACGGCGAGAATGAAGCCGCCGTAGAACCAGTTGGCGACGTAGATGTGGGTGACCTTGCGTTTGGCGATAGTGCCGAAAAACACCACTGCGTAGGCCACCCAGACGACCGCGATCAGGATATCGATCGGCCATTCGAGCTCGGCGTACTCCTTGCCCTGCGTCATCCCCAGGGGCAGCGTGATGGCCGCCAGGACGATCACCGCTTGCCAGCCCCAGAAAGTGAAAGCGGCCAGTCCGTCCGAGAAAATTCGCGTATGGCAGGTGCGCTGCACCACGTAATACGAGGTGGAAAAAAGGGCACTACCGCCGAACGCAAAGATGACCGCATTGGTATGCAGCGGGCGCAGGCGGCCAAAATGCAGGAAGCCCATATTCAGCTCGGGCCAGACCAACTGGGCGGCAATGATCACGCCGACGAGCATCCCGACAATGCCCCAGACGACGGCCATCACGGCAAACTGCCGGACCACCTTGTAGTTATATGTTGACGGAGTTTCCGACATGGACTCACCTCGTTTATGACAAAAAACCGGCTCTCGCCGTCCTCGATACCCCTGCGGACAGGGTCCTCTACGCGGCCGCTATTCTAACGCGTCGGGAGCCCGCTTGACAGACATCAAAAGCCCCCACATGCATAATTGAATGCTTATACACAAAAAAAGGGTGCGCCGAAACGCACCCGAACCCCAACCGAGAAGAAGCCCCCAAACCACCCGCAACGCACAATGCCGTTGCACTAGGGCCGCCAATGACGCAATTATCAACAGCGCCGCAGCGACGCGGGTTGACCTGCATCAAATGTGGCGCACATCGGCCAACGCCATCGGCCTTCAGCCCGGCCCGCGCTCGCGGTCGTCGGGCGGCGTCTCGGGAAGATCGGGAAAAGTGGCCGACGGCGGCGCTGGCGGGCTGTCGTCATCCATGAGGATGCGATACGCCGGCCCTTCGAGGTCGTCGAACTGGCCACTGCGCAGCGACCACCAGAAGGCCAGGCCGATCAGGAAGACCAACACCACCGAAATCGGAATCAGCAGGTAGAGCGTTTCCATCAGCGCCTGACCTTCGGCGTTTTCTGCAGCCGCAAGGAATTCAGGACGACCAGCAAGGAACTCCCCGACATGCCGATCCCGGCCATCCACGGCGTCACCAGGCCGCTGATCGCCAGCGGCAGCGCCACCAGGTTATAGACGAAAGACCATAGTAGATTCTGCCGGATGACGCGCAGCGTGGCGCGGGCCAGGAGGACGCCGCGGCGCAGGTGGTCGAGGTTCTCGGAGAGCAGAATCAGGTCGGCCTGCGTGCGCGCCAGCTGCGAACCGCCGCCCATGGCCACCGAAACCTGCGCCTGCGCCAGCACCGGCGCGTCGTTCACGCCGTCACCGACCATCGCCACGACGGCGCCGTCGGCCTGCAGCTGGCGCACGTAGTCGTGCTTGGCCTGCGGCGACGCCGCCGCCACCACCTGGTCGATGGCCAGGGCATCCGCGACGCGCTGGACGGCCGGCGCCGCATCGCCACTGAGCAGAGAAAGCCGCAGCCCGGCGGCGGCCAGGGCGGCGACCATCGCCGCCGCTTCCGGCCGCAGATCGTCGCCAATCCGCAGCAGCGCGATCCAGCCGTGCTCGTCGCCGAGCGCGATGACCGTGTCACCGCCATCGAGCAGCGCCTGCGCCGCCAGCGGCAGCGGCTGGCCGTGCAAAGCGAGAACGTAGTCCGGCCGTCCGAGGCGCACGCTCGACCCCGCATGGCGGGCGCTCAGGCCGCGCCCCGGCTCGTTGATCAGCGCCTCGACCAGCGGCAGACCCTGGCCGGCGACGGCGTCGCGTAGCGCGGCACCGATCGGATGCTCCGACGCCTGCTCCAGAGCGGCCGCCAGCGCCAGGCTCTGCTCGCGGCCGAGCTCGCCCAGCGGCAGCACTTCGAGCAAGCGCATGCGGCCGGTGGTCAGCGTACCGGTCTTGTCGAAAACAATGTGCGTAGCCCGCGCCAGCGTCTCGATGGCGTGACTGCGCGTCACCAGCAGGCCGGCCCTGGCCATCGCCCCGCTGGCGACGGTCAGCGCCACCGGCGTCGCCAGCGACAGAGCACACGGACAGGTGACGACCAGCACCGAAACGGTGACCCACAGCGCCCGCGCCGGATCGACGTACAGCCAGAACAGCGCTACCGCCACCGCCAGGAACAGCAGGGTGACGATGAAGCGGCTGGCGATGCGGTCGGCGAGTTCGACGATCTGCGGCTTCTCGGCCGCCGCACGCTCCATCAGGCGGACGATCGCCGACAGCCGCGTCGCTTCGCCAACGTGCTGCACCTTGACCAGCAGCGGGCTCTCGATATTCTCGGCGCCGCCGGTGACGCTCGCTCCCGGGCCCTTGCCGACTGGCGCGCTCTCGCCGGTGAGCAGCGCCTCGTTGCTGCTGCTTTCGCCTTCGAGCACCTGCCCGTCCGCCGGAATCGTCTCTCCCGGCCGCACGACAAGGACGTCGCCGGCTTGCAGGTCGGCGACCGGCACATGCTCGAGCGCGCGGCTCTCGGGGTAGCCGGGCATCCGTGCCGCCAGCGCCGGGATCAGTTTGGCCAGGGCCTCGGTAACGCCAAGCGCGCGCTGGCGTGCGCTCATTTCGAGAAAACGCCCGCTCAACAGAAAGAAGACGAACATCGTGACCGAATCAAAGTAAACCTCGCCGCGGCCGCTCAGCGTCGCCCAGACGCTGGCCGCGAAGGCCGCACCGACGCCCAGCGCCACCGGCACGTCCATGCCGACGCGGCGCAATCGCAGATCACGCCAGGAGTTGCGAAAGAACGGCGCGGCCGAAAAGAAGACCACCGGCACGGTCAGTACCAGGCTCGCCCAGCGCAGCAACTGCGCCACCTCCGGCGTCATCTCGCCGTCGCCCGCCAGATACAGCGGCAGCGCGTACATCATCACCTGCATCATGCCGAAACCGGCGACAAATACCCGCCACAGCGCGCGCCGCCGCTCGCTGCCGGCGAGCTCCTCGCTCTTCGCCGGGTCGTAGGGATGCGCGCGATAGCCGATCGCGGCGATCGCGGCCAGGATCCCGGAAAGCTTGATTTGCTGCTCGTCCCAACGCACCCGGGCGCGCCGCGTCGCGTAATTGATATCGACGGCGACGACGCCGGCCAGCCGCGAAAGATGCTGCTCATTGAGCCAGATACACGCCGAACAGCTGATCCCCTCGAGAATCAGCGACGCCTCACGCTGGCCTTCGCCGCCGCCGTCGCCGGCGGCTATGGTCCGCACGAAGCTCTTCTGGAAGTCGGCATGATCGTACAGCTGCAGGCCGTCGATGATCGCCGGCAGCGCCTCGCGCGGCGAATCGGGCAAGGCGTCACGGTTACGGTAGTAGTCGGCCAGGCCGTTATCGACGATCGCCTGCGCAACCGCCTGACAGCCACCACAGCACATGCCGCGCGGCTCACCATCGATGCTTACGGCAAGCTCCACGCCGGCCGGCACTGCCTGGCCGCAATGGTAACAATCAAGCTGCTTCATCAATACGGCGCACCGGGAAAATGGAAAACGCGGGGAAATGCTGTAAGGCGCGAGAACGCGACAAGGCGCGGCAAGGCGCTGGCTGGCGTCAGCGTGTTGCGCCGGCTGCTGATCGCGCCGCTCGGCGACGACGCCGGGCGCCGCCGCCACGCTGCCGTAGCGGCCCGATCGAGCGGCAGTGCTCGGCGTCGGCAGCGTCGCATCTTACCGCCAATCGTCGCTCACCGACTCGCCGCCTCGCCAATCGACCGTTGGCGATCAGCGCTGGCCAGTTCGGCCGCCGGGCTTCGACGACGGCCGCCAGGTTGCCCCGGCGGACTGGCCAAGCCGCGTCGATAGCCGTTGGCGGCGCACGAAAGTAGTTATAATTGCACGTTTTTTCGCCCCCTCTCGCGCCTGATGCTCGTCTATCGCGGTTTCTCACAGGCAGTGCCCAGTGCCACCGTACTGACCATAGGCAACTTCGATGGCGTACACCTTGGCCATCGCGCGCTGCTCGCCCGCCTAACGGCTGCGGCGGCGCAAGCCGGCCTGCCGGCGGCAGTGCTCACCTTCGAGCCGCATCCGCGCGAGTTCTTTGCGCCGGACTCGGCGCCGCCACGCTTGTCCACGCTGCGCGAGAAACTCGAACTGCTGGCCGACGACGGCGTCGATAGCGTGCACGTCTGCCGCTTCAACGCCCACTTTGCCGCCTTGAGCGCCGAGGAATTCATCCAGCGCGTGCTGCTTGACACGTTGCGCGTCCGACAGCTGATCGTCGGCGACGATTTTCGTTTCGGCGCCGGGCGCCGCGGTGATTTCGCACTGCTGCGCGACAGCGGCGAGCGCCTCGGCTTTCAGGTCGAAGCAATGGACAGCGTCACCCTCGCCGGCGAACGCGCTTCCAGCTCGGCGGTGCGCGACGCACTGCACGGCGGCCGGCTGCAACACGCCGCGCGCCTGCTCGGCCGCCCCTACTCGATCGATGGGCGGGTGGTACACGGCGAGAAGCTCGGCCGGCAGCTCGGCTTTGCCACCGCCAATATCCGCATCAAGCACGAACCACCACCGCTGCAAGGCGTCTTCGCGGTCGAGGTCATGGGGCTGCCCGGCGGACCGCACCGCGGCGCTGCCAACCTCGGCTACCGGCCGACGGCAAACCAGGTGAAGCGACCGCTGCTCGAAGTTCACCTCTTCGATTTCTGCGCCGACATCTACGGTGCGCACCTCAATGTCCGTTTCCTGCACAAGCTGCGCGACGAAATGAAATTTGCCGACTTCAACGCCCTGAAGGCGCAGATCGCCAGCGACGTCGAAGCCGCACAAGCCTACTTCAAGTTGTGAGAACCGTTATGGCCGACTACAAGAAAACCCTCAACCTCACCGACACGCCGTTCCCGATGCGTGGCGACCTGGCGCGGCGCGAACCGCAGTGGGTTGCCGCCTGGCAGGAAACAAAACTGTACGAACGGATCCGCGAGGCGGCCAAGGGACGGCCGCGCTACGTTCTCCACGACGGGCCACCCTACGCCAACGGTGACATCCACATTGGCCACGCGGTCAACAAGATTCTCAAGGACATCATCGTTCGCGCCAAGACGCTGGCCGGCTTCGACGCCCCCTACGTCCCGGGCTGGGACTGCCACGGCCTGCCGATCGAGCATCAGATCGAAAAGCTGCACGGCAAGCACGTGCCAGGCGACCGCGTCCGCGAGCTGTGTCGGGCTTTCGCCGGCGAACAGATCGAACGTCAGAAGAAAGACTTCATCCGCCTCGGGATTCTCGGCGAATGGAACAATCCCTACCTGACGCTGGACTTCAAGACCGAAGCCGACGAAATCCGCGCGCTCGCCGCGATCCTCGAAAAAGGCTACCTCTATCAGGGTCTCAAGCCGGTCAACTGGTGTCTCGATTGTCGCTCGGCGCTGGCCGAGGCCGAGGTCGAGTACGAAGACAAGAGCTCGGCAGCGATCGACGTCGCTTTCGAAGTACACGCCAATCACGCCGACAAGGTGGCCAGAGCTTTCGGCCTGACGCACCTGCGTGGGCCGGCTTTTGCCGTGATCTGGACGACCACCCCGTGGACCTTGCCGGCCAACGAAGCGGTCAGCGCCCACCCGGAATTCGAATACCAGCTGATCGACACCCCGAAAGGCGCCCTGATCCTGGTCGCCGAACTCGCCGACGCCTGCCTGCAACGCTATGGCTTGAGCGGTACGGTGCTCGGTTCGGCCAAGGGCAAGGCGCTCGAACACGTGCTGCTGCGCCATCCCTTCCAGCCGCGCGACGTGGCCATCATCTGCGGCCGCCACGTCACCACCGAGGCCGGTACCGGGCTGGTGCACACCGCGCCGGCACACGGCACCGACGACTACCTGGTCGGCAAGGTCTACGGCCTGCCGGTCAATAACCCGGTCGGTGACGACGGCCGCTTCCTCGCCAACACGCCGCCGCTGAGCGTCGGCGAACTCGCCGGCACGATCGTCTGGGACGCCAACGCGCTGGTTCTGCAGGAACTCGAGGCGGGCGGCCACCTGCTGCGCGCCGAGAAAATCGAGCACAGCTACCCGCATTGCTGGCGGCACAAGACGCCGATCATTTTTCGCGCCACGACGCAGTGGTTCATCGGCATGGAACAGCGTGCGGCGCCGCCCGACGACTCACCGACGCCGCCCAGCGACGAGGAAGCGAGCCTGCGCTGGTGCGCCGAACGCGCCGTCGACGAAACGCAGTTCTTCCCGAGCTGGGGTCGCGCGCGCCTCGAAGCGATGATCAGGACACGCCCCGACTGGTGCGTTTCCAGGCAGCGCAACTGGGGCGTGCCAATCCCCTTCTTCCTGCATCGCGAGACCGGTACGCTGCACCCGCGCACCGCGGAGCTCGTCGAAGCCGTCGCGCTGCGCGTCGAAAAGGCCGGCATCGAGGCGTGGTTTGCCCTCGACGCCAGCGAACTGCTTGGCGCCGAAGCCGACCAGTATCGCAAAATGAGCGACACCCTCGACGTTTGGTTCGACTCCGGCGCGACGCACTCCAGCGTCCTGCGCGGCTCGCATCGGGAACAACTCGCCTACCCCGCCGACCTTTACCTCGAAGGTTCCGACCAGCATCGCGGCTGGTTCCAGAGTTCGCTGCTGATCGGCTGTGCGATGGACGGCCGGGCGCCCTACCGCGCGCTGTTGACGCACGGCTTCGTGGTCGACGGCAAGGGCCTGAAGATGTCCAAGTCCAGGGGCAACGTCATCGCGCCGCAGAAGATCGCCGACACGCTGGGCGCCGAAGTCCTGCGCCTGTGGGTGGCCGCCACCGATTACTCGGGCGAACTGTCGATCTCCGACGAAATCCTCAAGCGCGTCGTCGAGTCCTACCGGCGGATCCGCAACACGCTGCGTTTCCTGCTCGCCAACACTTCCGATTTCGACGCCACGCGGGACCTACTGGACGTCGACCAGTGGCTGGAAATCGACCGCTACGCGCTGGCCATGACGCGTCAATTGCAAGCGCAATGCGAACTCGATTACAGCAAGTTCGAGTTCCACCGCGTCGTCCAGTCGCTGCAGACCTTCTGTTCCGAAGACCTTGGCGGCTTCTACCTCGACATCCTCAAGGACCGTCTGTACACCACCGCCGCGAACTCTCCGGCGCGCCGTTCGGCGCAGAGCGCGCTGTGGCACATCCTGCAGTCCTTCGTCAAACTGATGGCGCCCATCCTGTCGTTCACCGCCGACGAAATCTGGCGGCTGCAGACCGGCGACGCCGAGCAATCGGTGCTGCTGCAAACCTGGAAAACGCTGCCGGCGCCCGTCGACGAAGCCGAGCTGCTCGACAAATGGACCAAGATCCGCGGCTACCGCGGCGACGTCATGCGCGCCCTCGAAGAGCTGCGCATCGCCGGCAAGATCGGCTCGTCGCTACAAGCCGAGGTACGCCTGCACTGCAGCGGCGAAAAATACCGGCTGCTGGCGTCGCTCGGCGACGACCTGCGCTTCGTCCTGATCTGCTCGCAGGCGACGGTCATCGACGACGCCAACGAGCAACTGCTCTGCGCCCCGCTGGCGCTGGCCAAGTGCCAGCGCTGCTGGCACGTCCGCGCCGACGTCGGCAGCGACAGCGAACGCCCGGGCCTCTGCGGCCGCTGCGTCAGCAACCTGCATGGTCAGGGGGAAATCCGTGCCTTCGCGTAATATCGACCGCTGGCTGTGGCTCGCCGGGATCATCGTCATCGTCGACCAGCTCAGCAAATGGCTGGTCCTCGCCTGGCTGCAACCCGGCGATTCGATCTACGTCGCGCCTTTCTTCAACTGGGTGCTGACCTTCAACGCTGGCGCCGCGTTCAGCTTCCTGTCCGACGCCAGCGGTTGGCAGCGCTGGTTCTTCACGGTCCTGGCGCTGGTCATCTCGGCGTGGATCGTCAGCATCCTGCCGCGCCACAGTGGTGAATTCCGGCTGTCGCTGGCGCTGACGATGATCCTCGGCGGCGCCATCGGCAACGTCATCGACCGGCTGCGCTTCGGCGCGGTGATCGACTTCGTGCAATGGCACGCCGGCGGCTTCTACTGGCCGGCGTTCAACGTCGCCGACGCGGCAATCAGCGTCGGCGCCGTACTGATGGTCTGGGACCAGTTTGCCGCCGGACACCATGGCAAGGGCGCCGCCCGGCCCGGCCACGGTGAGCGCTCATGAACAGCCCTGTTCCCGACAATTCCCCGCGGGTCGGCGGCGACAGCTTCCTGACGCTGCACTACCGCCTGTCCGACCTGCAAGCGGCCGACGGCGAGTACGTCAGCACCTTCGACCTGTCGCCGGCGACGCTGCAGATGGGTAGCGGCCAGCTTTCCGATACCCTCGAACGCTGCCTGCTCGGCCTGTCGGCCGGTCAGCGGCAGGTCTTCGAACTGGCCGCCGACGACGCCTTCGGCCCGCACAACCCGCGTCTGTTCGAACGTATCGCGCGCAGCGCCCTGCCGGCCGACGTCGAGCTCAAGGTAAACTCGCTGATCGAGTTCAGCGCGCCCAACGGCGTCGGCGCCTTTGCCGGCTTCCTGCGCGAACTCGGCGAGACCAGCGCGCTCTTCGACTTCAACCATCCACTGGCCGGCAAGTCGATCCGTTTCGAGGTCGAAATCATCGCCATCATGTGAGGCCCAGCATGCAAATCATCCTCGCCAACCCGCGCGGCTTCTGCGCCGGGGTAGACCGCGCGATCGCCATCGTCGAACGCGCGCTCGAAAAGTACGGCGCACCGATCTACGTCCGCCACGAAGTCGTGCACAACCAGTTCGTCTGCGACGACCTGCGCAGCAAGGGCGCCATCTTCATCGACGAACTCGCCGACGTGCCCACCGGCAATACGGTCATTTTCAGCGCCCACGGCGTTTCGCGAGCGGTTCGCGACGAAGCCGACGCGCGCGGACTGAAGGTCTTCGACGCCACCTGTCCGCTGGTCACCAAGGTGCACCTGGAAGTCGCGCGGATGCGCAAGGAGGGCCGCGAGATCGTCATGATCGGCCACAAGGGACATCCCGAGGTCGAGGGAACGATGGGTCAGAGCGCCGACGGCATGTATCTCGTCGAAACCGCCGCCGACGTCCAGCAGTTGCACGTCCGGACGCCTGCCGAGCTGGCCTACGTAACGCAGACGACGCTGTCGGTAGACGACGCGGCGCAGGTCATCGCCGCGCTGAAAGAACGCTTTCCCAAGATCAGCGGGCCACGCAAGGACGACATCTGCTACGCGACGCAGAACCGTCAGGACGCCGTCAAGGCCCTGACGATGGTGAGTGAAGTCGTCATCGTCGTCGGCAGCAAGTCGAGTTCCAACTCGAATCGCCTGCGCGAAGTCGCCGAACTGCGCGGCAACCGCGCCTACCTGGTCGACCACGCCGAACAGATCGACCCGGCGTGGCTCGCCGGCGCCGAGCGTGTTGGTGTCACCGCTGGCGCCTCGGCACCCGAGGTGCTGGTCCAGAATGTCGTCGATCACCTCTCGGGCGGCGACCGCAGCAAGCTCGCCGAGCTCGACGGCACCCCCGAGAACGTCACCTTCGCGCTCCCCCGCGAGCTGCAGTCCTGAGTAGCCAGCAACGCAACAAACTTGCAAGCGCCCGAAGCCAGCCCCGGACGCGCGACAAAGCCCGCACCGCACCCACACCGTCATTGACAAGCTGCGCTCGCGAAAGAAAACCAGCGCACCGACACCGTACCAACGCCAGGAGCAGAACTCTGGATTGCCACGTCGGCTCCGCCTCCTCGCAATGACGCGGCACGGGCCAGGCGCAGCGCCAGGAAAGCGCCCGAAACCAGCCCCCTAATCCGACCCGCTGTGGACGCGCGACAAGGCCGGCAGCGTACCCACACCGTCATTGCGAGGAGGCAAAGCCGACGCGGCAATCCAGCTCCACCCTCTGATTTGACGCGCGCGAGCCAGGCGCATCGTCAGAAAATCGCTTGCGCAGCCTCGTATGGTCGATACAGCGTGCAACGCTACCCTAGCGCGTGGCCGGTAAACGCGCAGCGGGCCTGGCACCTTCGACGACCTTCCTGGCCGCCGCGCCAGTCTCGGGCGGAACGCCGAGCGGCGCTCGCCGGCCAGCGGTCGCGCTTCGGCCGGCGGCGTGGCTGCTGCCGATCTCGTCGGCGTCGAAGGCGATCTCGAAACGCGCTTCGCTGCGCACCGGCATGCCGTCAATCTCGCCGGGACGAAAGCGTAGACCGGTAAAGGCGCTGACGACCGCCGCATCGTAGGCCGGCGGCAGGCTGCTGCGGCTGACTTCGATTCGGTCTACCGCACCGCCGGCACCCAAGAGTACGCGTAACACCAGCTTGCCACTTGCCGGCGCCTCGTTCGGCGGCGTAACGATCGGCGGCTCGTCGCGCAATTCCGCTGCACGCGTCAGCTGCGAACGCGGGAAATACCACTGGCCCAGCGGCGAGTCGGTAAGCGACTCTGCCTGCGACTCGGTCGGCGATTCGCTCGGCGACGCCAACGGCAGCGGTGCCGACTCGTCGAGTGGCAGCGACGTCGCCAGCTGCCGCTGCCCCAAATCCTCGACACCATCAAGAGCAGCCGGCGCGGCCGCGGCCGCTTCGACGGCGTCGCCCTCGTCGCCGGGCAGCGCGCTCGGCAGCGCAGTCTGCGCAGCGCTCTCGCCGGGCGCCTCGCCGCCAACAGACGCGTTCAGCGTCGCCTGCAAGGCCGACCCGGCCAGCCGCTCGCCCGCAGCAGACCCGGCGGCGAACTGCAGAGCCACCAGCAGCAGCAGATGCAGCACCAACGATGCCAGCAGCGCAGCCGCCAGCGGCGACAAGCATGCGTCCTTGAGGCGAGCGTCCGAGAAGAACAATGTCACCACGCCTGCGGCCTGCAAGGAAGGTGCCGAAGCCGGCGGAAGCTGGATTCTACCGTCGTCGGCAGCGCCTGCCGCGCCACTCGTCCGGCACAAAGCGCCGTATATCGCCCGGCATTGGTGTCGCCGCGACGCTCGACTATGATTGCACCATTCGCCGGTGCGCGTTCGCCGGCCACCCTGCTGCCGAGGAGCACCGTGAAAAAATACCAGAGTGGCTTCACCCTGATCGAAATCATGATCGTCGTGATCATCATCGGCATCCTGACGGCGATCGCCGTTCCCGCCTATTCCGATTACCTGATCCGCTCACGAATCACGCATGCAACGTCGGGTCTGGCTGCGGCGCGCGTGCGGATGGAGCAGTTCTTTCAGGATCAGCATACCTTTCTCGCTGCGCCGGCTTGCGCCACCGACAATAGCGGCACCTACTTCAATTTCACCGCCGCGTGCCCGGCAGCAGTCGGTGATGCCGAGGTGTATACCCTGACCGCCACCGGCAAGAGTTCAATGGCCGGCTTCACCTACGCGGTAGACCAAGCTAACGGAAGGACCAGCACGATTGCGAGCCCGGCGCCGTCAGGCTGGATACATGCGCTGACGACCTGCTGGATTACAAGCAAGGGAGGTGGCTGTTGAAAGCACTGCGCGGCTTCAGCCTGATCGAACTGATCGTCGGCATGGCCATCCTGGGCATCCTGATGAGCCTCGCCATACCGACTTTTCGCGACTGGCTGCGCAACATCAAGGTGCGCACCGCCGCCGAGTCGGTGCTCAACGGCCTGCAACTGGCACGCGCCGAAGCCGTGCGCCGCAACGCCCGCGTCCGCTTCTCGCTGGTGACGACGATTGATGACACCTGCGCGCTGGCCAATGCCGGTCCGAACTGGGTGGTCAGCGTCGACGACCCCAGCACCGGCGTCGACAAGTGTGCGACGCCACCCTCCGACACCGTCGCCCCACGCATCATCCAGCTCCACAGTGGCAGCGACGGCACGACGACGACCACTGTGGCGGCGGGACAGTCCGAGTACCTTTTCACCGGCCTGGGTCGCCTGTCCGCGGCGCCCAACGGCGTCATCGACGTCACCAGCAGCACCGGCGCCACCTGTATCGCGCTCGGTGGGCCGGTTCGTTGCCTGCGCATCGTGGTTTCGCTCGGCGGCCAGATTCGCATGTGCGATCCAGCCTTGCCCGATGGCGACACGCAGGCGTGCTGATGATGAACAAACAACCCACACCGATCCAGGGACAAGCGGGCGTCATGCTGCTCGAAGCGCTGATCGCGATCCTCGTCTTCTCGCTGGGAATCCTGTCCTTGGTCGCCCTGCAAGCCGTCTCGATCAAACTCACCGGCGACGCCAGGTACCGCACCGACGCGACGCTGCTCGCCAACCGGCTGATCGGGCAGATGTGGGTCAGCGGCGGTGACCTGAGCGACCTCGAGACCAACTTCAAGACTGGTGGCGACGCCTACAACGCCTGGCTCGCCGACGTCGCCGGCACCGACGGGCTGCCCGGCGTCGCCGCTGCCGACGGCGACGTGGTGTCCACGCTGCCGACAGTCGACTTCGTCCCCGGCGATGGTCAGGTCGCGGTCACGCTCTTCTGGCGTACCCCCGGAATGCCGGCGGCTGAACGCCACCAATATACCGTCGTCTCGCAAATCGTCCGCAACCCGTAGACCGACATGAAAAAACGTTCGCTAGCCACCGCAAGGATCGTTCCCCAGGGCTTCACGCTGGTCGAAGTCATGGTCGCCATGGTCATCGGCATGATCGGACTGATCGTCATGATGCAGGTCTTTTCGGTCGCCGAGGGGCAGCGGCGAACGACGACCGGCAGCGGCGACGCCCAGAGCAATGGCGCCATCGCGCTGTACGCGCTGCAGCGCGACATCCGCCAGGGCGGCTACGGTTTCAACGCACTGAATGCCATGGGCTGCCCGCTGACCTTGCCGGCACCAGCGAGCCGCACCCTGACGCAACTGGCGCCGGTGGTGATCAACGCCGACGTACCAGCCGGCGACGCCAACAGCGATACCCTGCTGGTGACCTTCGGCAACAACGAGGGGCCGCCCGAAGGCGACGTCGTCACCGCTGTCAACGGCGAACTGATCGCCGTGTCCACGGCGATCAACTATTCGGCAAATCAGTGGGTCGTCGCCGCACCGGCGGCGCCGCTCAACGGTTGCGCGCTGGCGATGGCGCAGGTTACCGCCGTCGCCGCACCCAATATCGCGATCGCCGCGAGTGGTGCCGTCGACGGTGGCACACTGTTCAACCTCGGCGGCAATCCGAGAATCCTCGCTTACGCCGTTCGTGCCGGCAACCTGACCGTCTGCAACTACCTCCTGGCCGATTGTGGCGCCGACTGTACGGCAGGCGATGGCACCTGCAGCGCCAGCTGGGTACCGATCGCCAACGACATCGTTAGCTTGCGCGCCGAGTATGGGCACGCCTCGACGGCGACGAGCGGCGTTGACAGCTGGAACCAGACCACGCCAGCCGATGCCAACCAGGCGGCGCTGGCGTGCTTGTGGGCGAGAACGTCGGCGCTGCGCATCGCCGTCGTGGCGCGCAACAGCCAGGTCGATCGCGGCCAGCTTACCGCCGCGGCACCGACCTGGGCCGGCAGTGGCGACGACGCCGCACCCAACATTGACCTGAGCGCGCGGGCCAACTGGCAGAACTACCGCTACAAGGTTTTCGAGACCGTCATCCCGCTCCGCAATCTTCCCTGGATGTCCGCATGTACCTGAGGCCAACCCCCAACCGCCGCCGACCGGGCGTCGGCGACACGCCCGCCAGGCAAGGCGGCGTCGTCCTGCTCGTCGCGTTGATCATCCTGGTCGCGCTGACGCTGGCCGGGGTCGCGCTGATGCGCTCGGTCGACACCGCCAACCTCGTCGCCGGCAACCTGTCGTTTCATCAGTCGGCCGTGCACGCCGGCGAACGAAGCACCGAAGTCACCCTCACCAACTGGCTGGATCTCCATAACGTGCTCGGTGACACCGCGCTGCACCAGGACAGTAATCCCGTTGCCGTCGCGCCGGGGATTACCGACGCCAACGGCTACGTCGCTCTCAGGCAGGACCCAGCGGCGAATCAGTCCTGGGACGCATTCTGGATCGCCACGCTCGCCGCCCAGGCCGTTACCCTGGGAATCGACCCCGCCGGTAATACCGTCTCTTACGTCGTTCACCGCCTGTGTGAACAAAGAGGCGCGCCGCACCTCGCCAATTGCGCCAAGCAACCCGCCGGCATCAACACCGGCGGCAGCCTTGGCGCTGGCGGCGTCCAGCCGCTGACCAACAACCAAGTGTATTACCGGATCACCACGCGCATCGCCGGACCACGCAACACCGTTGCCTACATCCAGACGATCGTTGCGCTATAGGTCCCCAGAGTATTTGACGAGGAGTTCGCCATGGAAGCCATCCCACACATGATCCGATCGAGCGCGCTGCTCGCCTTGCTCCTCGTCGCCAGCGGCGGGCACGCGGCCCCCACGCAACTCGCCGCTTCGCCGCTCTCCGGCGCCTCGTCGGTCGAAATATCGCCCAACATCCTGTTCGTCCTCGACGACTCGGGCAGCATGGACTGGGATTACCTCCCGGACTGGGCAGGGCTGAGCACGCAGCTCAATCAGACCCACAACCCGCGCTTCAACGGCATCGCCTACAACCCGGCGGTCACCTATTCCCCACCCAAGTATTTTCAGGCCGACGGCACGCCAGACACCACAACATACCCCAGCCAGATCACATGGACCGCGGTCAAGGACGACGGCTACGGCGTGCAGAGTACCGGCACCAACAACCTGGTCGGCAACGCGTACTACTTCACCACCGTCGCCGGCGAATACTGTACCAACAGGAGCCTGAAGACCTGCAAGGCCCTCAGCGCGCCCAGCGTCGACTATCCCATCCCAGCCTACCTGCGCTGGTGCAAGACCGCCGCCGATGCAGTGGCCCCCACCCCTGCCGATGGCGCGTGCCAGGCGACCGAGGTCGACCCCAGCCCGCCGCCGCCAGACACCCCTGCCAATATTCCGTTCAATTTCCCGCGCATGCCGGCGCCACGCGCCAGCATAATCGCCATCAGCGGCAGCAGCAGCACGTCGATCAGCAGCATCACCGTCGACGCCAGGGAGATCCTGTCAGCGGCCATCGCGGCGAGCAGCTCGCCGACGACGCTGGCCAGCGCCATCGAGGCCAGTATCAATGCCTGCACCTACGGGCTGGCCGGCAACTGCACGATCGTCGGCTACAACGCCGTCGCCACCGGCAGCACGGTCCTTATCAGCGCTCCCGGTATTACCGACCTGGCTCCGGTGATCATCAAGAGTGGTTCGATGTCGATTGCGGCCAGCAGTTTTGCCCGCCCGGCGACCAACCTCGCACCCGGTGAAAACCTGCTGACCGTGATCACCCCGACGACAACCACCTACCCCAAGGCGGTCACCCGCAGCGACTGTGCCGCCAGCGAGTGCACGCATAGCGAGGAAATGACCAACTACGCCAACTGGTGGGCGTATTACCGGACCCGCATGCAGGCCATGAAGACCGCCACCAGCCTGTCTTTCGAGCCGATTGGCAGCAGCTTCCGCGTCGGCTACATGACCATCAACAACAACACGACGACCGACTTCCAGAATATCGACTCGTTCAACGCCGCCCAGAAGAAAGCCTGGTACGACAAACTGTTTACCGCCTATCCAAAGGATGGCGCCTTGACGCCGCTGCGCGTCGCCCTGTCGAACGCCGGGCGCCTCTACGCCGGCCGGCTGAACGAACTGACTTTCAACGGTGTCAAGGTCGTCGACCCGGTCCAGCATTACTGTCAACAGAACGTCACCATTCTGTCGACCGACGGCTACTGGAACGAGGGTGCCGGTTTCAAATGGAACGGCGTCACCGCCGTCGGCGATCAGGACGGCCCGGGGCTCGAAGTCCGCCCGCAGCTCGATGGCGGCAGCCCGCAACTGCAGATGACCACGACGCAGATCGTCAAGACCGAAACGCCCACCTTGCCGACGCTGCGGCAGAAGAAAACCGAGAAGGAACAGAGCCAGAAAGCGCTGCTCGAGATCAGCACCTTCACGCAGATGCAGACGCGGACGTCGCAGCTCCAGAGCCAGGATCCGCAGTGGCAAAGCCGGACCTCGCAACTCCAGATCAGCACCTTCACTCAGCAACAGAGTCAGACGCTGAGCCAGCTCCAGGTACAGACCTCCACCCTGCAAAAAAGGAGCGGCCCGCTGCGCGGGAGAACGGCAAATCTGCAGACGAGAACCAAGACGCAGGATAAGGAAAGCACATCGCAGCTACAAAGCCAGGCGGCGCAGCTCCAGAGCAAGACCTACCAGCTACAGCAGAAGCTGATCCAGGTTCAGAAAAAAACCTCCAGCAACGGCGGCACGACCTGGACCGGCTGGAGCGATGTCGCTACGTGTTCGCCGGTAAATAGCGGCGCCAACCGGGTCCAGTGCCAGACATTGGCGCCGTCAATTTGGAACAGTGTTTCAAGCTGCACGAAAGTGGACGGCGGTGAAACGGGTACCGGCGGCGAATACGACCCCAAGATCTACACCACCGACTCGCAATGCCAGTACACGTCGCCGTCGTGGGTGAACACCGGCGCCTGCACAGCGGTCGCGCAGTCCCCCGGACCGACCAACTACACCGTCGGCGTAGCGGTCGAGTGCCAGACGACGTGGCCGAACCCCTGGGTCGACGCGTCGTCATGCACGACCTCGCCGACCATGAAGTGCCAGTACACGGCTTGGACCGGCTATTCCAATGTCGACTCGTGCACGCCGCAAGCGCAATCCAGCGGGTCGCCGTACACGGTTGGAGTCGCCACTCAATGCACGACGGGCAGCTGGACGCCCTGGGCCGACACCACGGCGACCTGCATCGTGTCGACAAAAGTCGGCTGCCAGTACGGCGGCTGGAGCAACTACGCCATTGACCCGACCTGTGAGGACGTGGGTAAATCCACTGCCTCACCCTATACGGTAACGACGGCCAAGCAGTGCGCAGTGAACTACGGCAACTGGTCCAACGTCGCGAGCAACTCGACGTGCTCCGTCGTGGATTCCGGTGCGACGCAGACGCAGTGCCAATACACCAACTGGACCGGCTGGAGCAACACGGGCGCCTGTACGGCCGTGCCGCAATCGACCAGTTCGCCCTACAGCGTCACGACGGCAAAGAACTGCCAGACCCTCTGGACCACCTTCACCAATGTGCCCAATTGCGTTCCCGACCAAAACACGCAGTGCCAGACGGTGTGGACAGCGTTCGCCAACACCTCTTCGTGCACCAAGTCTGACACGACGGACTGCCAATATACGCCCTGGACAGGCTACTCCAACGTCGCCTCCTGCACCCCGCTGGCCCAATCGACCGGGACAATCTTCACCGTCGGCACCGCCAGGGAATGCCAGTTGACGTGGCCCAACCCCTGGGTCGATGCGAGTTCGTGCACCGCCTCGGATACCAAGAAGTGCCAGTACGAGGCCTGGAGCGGCTGGTCCAACACGGGCGCCTGCAGCGAAGTCGCGCAAGCCAACGACTACAGCGTTAGTCTGGCAAGAGAGTGCCAGACCGACTGGACGCCGTGGACCACAACGGCTTTATGCGACCCCAACGCGCCCAATACGAAATGTCAGACCTCGTGGCCAAACCCCTGGGCTGACTGGACAGGCGATATCGCCTGTGCGACCAGCGAGACGCTGAAATGTAAAACCGTTCCGGTCATCGCCGAGTGGACCGATGACCCCTTGTGCACGGCCGGTTACGTCAAGGGCGTGACCACCTATTGCCAGAACGTCATCCCGCCGCCCGTTACGTCCTTCGTGGCCAGCGTCGACAAGTGCCAGGAAGGAACGTTTGACGGTGTGATCACAACGTGCGACACGCTAACGACGGGCCCGACCAACGTCGGCGTGTGCACCGCAGCAGACGCCAGCGAGGGCAACAACTGGGTTACGACGAAGTGCCCCGTGGTCGCCCTTGGTCCGACCAGCGACACGCTCGCTGACGTCGCGGAATACTACTGGAAGACCGACCTGCGCGACCCCTTGCAGCTTCCGGATCGCTGCACCGGCGGTCCGGTCGTCAGCGGCAACGTCACCACTTACAACGACGTCTGCGTGAACGACGCCAAGAACCCGCGGCAATTCATGAACACCTACACGCTCGGCCTGGGTGCTTCCGGACTAATGCAGTACCAGGCGGACTACCTCACCGCCAGCAGCGGTGATTTCAACAGCCTCAACCTGGGCGTCACTGCTGACCCCGCCACCGGACTGTGTCCGTGGCAAAAGTTCGGCGAGTGCAACTGGCCGAAACCAGAAAGCGACTCGCAGACCAACATCGACGACCTCTGGCACGCCGCCGTCAATGGCCGGGGCACCTACTTCAGTGCTTCGGACCCCGCTTCGCTGGCGACCGGCATCAGTGGCGCTCTGTCCAACGTCGGCGTCAAGGCCGGAGCGCTGGCCGCGGTGACGGTGACCAGCCCGAACCTGGTGGCCGGCAACGAGAACAGCGTCTTCGAGGTCTCGTTCAAAGCCGGCGAGTGGTCGGGTGACGTCGTCAAGCGAACCATCGACGCAAGTACCGGCGAACTTTCGGAGCCGGTCTGGGCGGCACAGGCACTACTCGACGCCAAGGTTTCGGGCGGCACGCACATGGCACGTACGATCTACACCTACGATTCGACGACCGTCCCGCCGACGACCAAACTCAAGCCTTTCCTGTGGGGCAACTTGAGCGCAGCCGAGAAGGCCTACTTTGAGCTGCCGGCGATCAAGACGCTGTCGCAGTTCTGCGAGATCGGGACGATCTGTCTGACCGCCGATACGCAAGCGAATGCCGATGAAGAACCATTGCTCGACTTCGTGCGCGGTGACAAGACCAACGAAGGTCCGCTGGTAAACCTTGGCTCCTACTATCGCCAGCGTGCGCATCTGCTGGGCGACATCGCCGGCTCCGAAGCGGTCTATGTCCGGGGCTCACCCTGGAACTATGCTGACTTGCAATACGGCGCCTTCAAGACCGCCAACAACAGCAGAGCCGCCAGGGTCTACGTCGCCGCCAACGACGGCATGCTGCACGCCCTCGACGCGGCGACCGGCGAGGAAGCGTGGGCGTATGTGCCGAGGATCGTGATGCCCAGTCTCTACAAGCTGGCCGACAAGAACTACGCGGCCCCCACCCGGCATCAGTTCCTGGTCGATGGCACGCCCGTCGCGGGTGACATCTGCGTCAGCGACTGTGCGAGCAGTTCGGCCGTCTGGAAGACCATCCTGGTCGGTGGCCTGAACCACGGTGGCCGCGGCTACTACGCGCTTGACGTCACCGATCCGGCTGCCCCCAAGGGACTGTGGGAGTTTACCGACGACAATCTCGGCTACACCTACGGCAACCCGGTGATCACCAAGCTCAAGGATGGCACCTGGGTGGTGATCGTCACCTCGGGCTACAACAACATCACGCCAGGCGACGGCGAAGGGCGGCTGTTCATCCTCAATGCCGCTTCCGGAGCCGTCATTCGCACCATCAGCACCGGCGTCGGTGACACCACGACGCCAAGCGGACTGGCGCGGATTGCCGGCTGGGCAAACTTCCCCGACAACAACAACACCACGCAGCGCGTTTACGGCGGCGATCAGCTTGGTAACCTGTGGCGCTTCGACATCAACGGCGACGTTCCCGTCACCGTCGATCCGCCGGTCTACGACGCACAGCGGCTGGCACACCTCGTCGATGCCAGCGGCGTCGCGCAGCCGATCACCAGCAAGCCCGAACTCGGCAAGGTCGGCAGCCACTCGGTGGTGTTTATCGGCACCGGCCAACTGCTCGGTTCGGACGACCTGGTAACGGCTCAGCAGCAGTCGCTCTACGCGATCAAGGACCGCCTCACCGGTACCGACGACTATGGCAGCCCAAGGCCATTGGTTCCGGTGCAGGTCGACCCGGTCCCCGGCAGCTTCGTCGCGCAAACGCTGATCGCCGGCGTCTGCCCCGCCGGCAATGCCTACTGTACAGAGGGTGATCCCATCGTCAAGGTCAGCGAACAAAAGCCCGTTGATTTCGACACCAACGACGGCTGGTACATCGACTTCCCGGTCCTCGGCGAAAGGGTCAATACCGACCTGCGCCTGCAACTCGGCACGCTGGCGTTCAACACCAATACGCCGACCACCGGCGCCTGCGTTCCGGTCGGCGTCAGCTTCGCCTACTTCCTTGACTACCGGACCGGTGGCGCTGTCGAAGGAACCGACGGGCTGATCGGCAGCAAACTCGGTGATTACCTGAGCACCGCGCCGAGCGTGATCCGCCTCGAGGATGGCACGATCAAGGAATTGATCAGGACCGACTCCCCGGATACGATCACCGCACCGGTTCCGACCGCACCGACGCCGCTCGATACACGCCGCGTTTCCTGGCGCGAACTGGTTACCGAATAACCCGCCCGCGCAACACCAGAAGGCCGCGAAAGCGGCCTTCTGTCTGACAGTGCCGTAGCGTAAGCAGAGGCGACGCACTTCTCCGTTCAGCATTCACGTCGATTCACGGCCCGTGCACAATGCCAAAAGCCTTCGCCGCGCACTCTTTGGCGACGACAGATTGAGGCCGCCGAGAACCCCTGGCCGCGCTAGTCTGCACCGACCAATTCAAACGGCTGCTGAGACGACGCTTGGGGCGACCCCTTCTTTCGCGGCACATTCCGCTGAACAGGCACTTCACACGCCAAGGCGACGGCAAGCTGAGCAACGTGAAGCTGAATACGCGCGTAGCAGGCCAGGAGTCGGGGTGACGGAGTTTGGCCGCATCCAGATAGACGGTCTTTTCGTCGCCGAGCAGGAACTGCTCGGTTTGGGACACGTCCCCGACATTCGCCGCCGTGCCCACCACCGTATGCACCAGACCGCTCTCGGCATCGACACCCATGTGCGCCAGCATGCCGAAGTGCTATCGGTTTCTCTTCATTGTTGGATGCATCGCCGGCGGTGAGCCTGCGCCTCATTCTTGCCGTCCGAGCCCATCATCAAGACGGGAGGTTTTTTGAGCAATCGAAAACCACAATCCCGGATCACGAAGGAGGGAGCAATATGATCTACCGGCTGCCTGTGTGCCGGCTTCTGGGCGGCGCGACACCCGCCCAACGGGGTGAGCGATTGCCGGAATGCCATGGTAAATCATGTCGGATTTTTTTACAGTGGATCGCCGTATTGCTGATTTATAGCAGCCAAGCCATTGCTTTAATGCCTACCAACATACCTGGCACGGGAATTGCTATTTATTGTTTGCTGGCCAATCGGCTCTAGCAACAAAATTCAAAGGAGAAATAAATGTCTTCAAAACAAAGAGTCCTCGGGTGTGTGACCTCCGCCGCGATTGGCTTGGCGCTGACTGCCGGCGCGGCAAACGCGGCACCACTTCCTACTGGCTGGACCACCAACGGCAACGCCGGCACCTTCTCTGCCACGGACGGTGACGTAACGGTACCGACCGGCTTCAGTTCTTACGTGTGGCTGTCGACGGCGGGCTCGCCCAGCGCTGGCGGTAACTTGCCTGTTCCCCCCTTGACCGGACAGGAGACCAACGGCACCACCGTATCGACGCCAACCTTTACAGTAGCTAGCGGCGACAAACTGAAGTTCGTCTTTAACTTCATCACTTCGGACGGCGCGCAATACACCGAGTACGCTTGGGCCGGGCTGTTTCAAGGTACAAGCACATTCGACTCCTACCTATTCACCGCGCGCACTACGCCGAGCGGCGACACAGTTCCGGGTTTTGGCTTGCCAGGCCTTGGTGCTGGCGTAATGCTGACGCCGGCAACTACTCCGATCATTGCCGGCGGCCCGACCTTCTCGCCTCTGGGCGGTTCTTCAGGGACATGCTATAGCGGTGGTTGCGGCTATACCGACTGGGTCGGGATGGACTACACCTTTACCACGGCGGGTACCTACTCGCTGCAGTTCGGTGTCACCAATGCGCTGGACACCCAATATGACACCGCATTTGCAGTGGCTGGTGTGACCATCAACGACGTGCCTATCGATGATGATGTGCCAGAACCGGCCACACTGGCGCTGCTCGGCGTTGCTTTGGCTGGGCTGGGCACCGGGCGCCGCAAACGTCAGGCTTGCAACTAGGCGCCTGTCGGGCTCATCGCCTGCCAAGCCGGCAGGTTTGACCATACGCAACAAAACGCCGCCGCACTCAGTGCGGCGGCGTTTTGTTACGACCGTAGGAAAGGCACCGTGACGCGCTTTCTGGCGACGTTGCTGCCCGTCATCCAGTTCGACGCCAACTGGGCGGCACGCCCACTGGTGCAAGCGTTGCAATGGCTACATCAGACGCCCGACCATGATCCACCCACCACCATTGTCGGCAAGGGATGGCAGCGCCATGTATTACAGGAGGATTGCCGGGTAGATGCGTTGGCGTTGGCCTTTGCCTTCGGCGCCCTCGACAAATTGCCCGTGGCTATCCGCCGCCGCGATGTCTCGGATCGCCCAAGTTGGCGTTACGCTGATCCGCGCGCGGGTCTGCTGGCCGGTGACAACCGGGAAATCGCGCGGCCAATCGTTTGCCGCTGTTTAGGTTTGAGCGCGCAGCCGGACCGTTACATTCGCGCTGACACGATGCGCGATTCACTAGCTCGCAGCGCGTGTGCAAAGGGTAGGACTTGCGACTCCGTGCGCTGCACCAGCGAGCGCATTCGGAACGAGAGCAATGCTGGTCGCGTCTCGGCGCCTGCTGCCGATGATTGGCACAAATTCTTCGATTGACCGCGAGCGTCGAGGGCGGCGATACTTTCGGCCGTCGCTTCGACTTTTTTGACCCGCCACAGCCCCCTTGATGACCATCCGTCCCCCCCTCCTCGCTGCCCTTCCCGCCTGCCTGCTTGGCTTACTACTCTCCGGTTGCGCCGATAATGTGCTTGTCGGCTATGGTAACGACACCAACTACCTAACCTTCGATCATCAGAATTCCGAAAAGGCGATCGCCGACGTTCGCAGCAGAGCCGAAGGACTGTGCAGACAGCGCAAACAGGTGGCTATAAAGACGGCCGGCGTCTGCTCGCTGACCAAATGCACAACCGACTATCAGTGCGTCGAGCAGGCGGAGGTCATCAAGGACACGCCGTAGAGTCGGGCGCTGCGGCGCGAGCCAGTCGACCGAGATCGCCTGGACAGCCGCGGTCAGGCAGGAAGCCGTCAGCTTCGCGCGTCAGGGTTTCGGCCACCCGCAGCCAACATCGTGGCCGCTCGTGGTGAATGTTTTTGTCACGAAGGAATTCGCGACCCGCACGAAAAGACGCCGCCACACTTCAGTGCGACGGCGTCATTGTACGACCGGAGGGAAGTCCGCTATTTCTTCTTCATCGCCGGCAAGTCGGTACACACGCCCTCGTACACTTCGGCGGCCATCCCCACCGACTCACCCAGCGTCGGGTGCGGGTGGATGGTGTGGGCGATGTCGGCAGCGTCGCAGCCCATCTCTATCGCCAGGCAGATTTCGCCGATCAGATCGCCGGCTTCGGTGCCGACGATGCTGCCGCCGATGATGCGGTGTGTTTCTTCGTCGAAGATCAGCTTGGTGAAGCCCTCCTCCCGACCGTTGGCCAGCGCCCGACCCGATGCCGCCCAGGGGAAAACGCTCTTGCCGAACTTGATCCCTTCCGCGCGACACTGCTCCTCAGTCTTGCCAGCCCAGGCGATTTCCGGATCGGTGTAGGCCACCGACGGGATCTGCAGGGCGTCGAAACAGCGTTTACTGCCGTTCGCGGCCTCGGCGGCGACGTGTGCTTCATGGACGCCCTTGTGCGCCAGCATCGGCTGCCCGACGATGTCGCCGACGGCGAAGATGTGCGGCACGTTGGTGCGCTGCTGCGTATCGACCGGAATGAAGCCGCGGTCACTGACCGCGACGCCGGCCTTTTCGGCAGCCAGCTTGCGGCCGTTCGGCGAGCGACCGACGGCGACCAGCACCAGGTCGAAGGTCTCCTTCTCGTCGGTGCTGTAGGTCACCTCGATGCCAGCGCTGCTGGCCGAGGAAGCGACGACGCCGGTATTGAGCAGGATGCGATCGAAACGGTGCGAGTTCTTCTTCTCCCAGACCTTGACGAGGTCGCGATCGGCACCGGGCATCAGCACCGCCCCCAGTTCGACGACGGTAATTCGCGACCCGAGAGCCGAATAGACGCTGGCCATTTCGAGGCCGATGATGCCGCCGCCAATGACCAGCATGCTGGTCGGAATCTGTCGCAATTCGAGGGCACCGGTCGAGTCGACCACCCGCGGATCGTCCTTGGGCATGAACGGCAAGGCGACGGCTTGCGAACCGGCAGCGATGATCGCTTTCTCGAACCTGACGACCTTTTTCGTGCCGTCGGCGAGAGTCACTTCGACGTGATTCGGGTCGAGAAACTGCCCGACGCCGCGCACGACTTCGACCTTGCGGCCCTTGGCCATTCCCGCCAGTCCGCCGGTCAGCTTGCCGACGACCTTGTCCTTGTGCGCGCGCAGCCTGTCGAGGTCGATGGTCGGGGCGGTAAAACTAACTCCACAGTCGGCCATGTGCTCGGCCTCCTCCATCACCCCGGAGATGTGTAGCAAGGCTTTCGAGGGAATGCAGCCAACGTTCAGGCAAACGCCGCCGAGCGTCGCGTAGCGCTCGACGAGAACGGTCTTCATGCCCAGGTCGGCGCTGCGGAAAGCGGCCGAATAGCCACCCGGGCCGGCACCGAGGACGAGCATCTCGCACTCCAGGTCGGCGCTGCCGCTGATCGCCGCGGCGGCCTGCGGTGGCGGAGCGGCACTGGCCGCTGGCGCTGCCGCAGCTGTCGCCGACGCCGGTGCGGCCGAGGCCGACACGGCATCACCGGTCTCGATCAGCACGACCACCGCGCCTTCGGAGATCTTGTCGCCCAGCTTGACCTTGATTTCCTTGACGACGCCGGCAACGCTGCTCGGAACGTCCATTGTCGCCTTGTCGGATTCGAGGGTCACCAGCGCGTCGTCGACCTTGATGGTATCGCCAACGGCGACGCAGACATCGATTACCGGCACGTCGTGATAGTCGCCGATGTCGGGCACTTTTGCTTCAATGATCTGGCTCATGGTCTTCTCCCGATCAAAGCAGCACGCGTCGCATGTCGGCGAGCAACTGCGCAAGATAAACGTTGAAGCGGGTGGCCAGCGCGCCGTCGATGACCCGATGGTCGGCGCTCAGCGACATCGGCAGGATTAGCCGTGGCGCAAACTCGCGGCCGTTCCAGATCGGTTTCATGACCGACTTGTTGACCCCCAGGATAGCCACCTCCGGCGCGTTGACGATCGGCGAGAAGTAGGTCCCGCCGATGCCGCCAAGGCTGGAGATGGTGAAGCAGGCACCCGACATGTCGGCCGGGCCGAGCTTGCCGTCGCGCGCCTTCCTGGCCAGCTCGCCGCTTTCGACGACGATCTGTGTCACCGATTTCTGGTCGGCGTTCTTGACCACCGGTACGACCAGGCCGTTCGGCGTGTCGGCGGCAAAAGCAATATTGAAATATTGCTTCATTATCAAGTTGTCGCCGTCGAGCGAGCTGTTGAACTGCGGGAATTTCTTGAGCGCCATGACGCTGGCCTTGATCAGGAAGGCCAGCATGGTGATCTTGACGTTACCAAACTGCGCCGACTTCTCGTTCTCCTTGTTCATCGCCACGCGGAAAGCTTCGAGATCGGTGATGTCGGCGTCTTCGTGATAGGTGACCGCCGGAATCATCACCCAGTTGCGCGCCAGGTTCTGCGCCGAGATCTTCTGGATGCGCGACAGCGGCTTGACTTCGACGGCGCCGAATTTGGCGAAGTTGACTTTTGGCCAGGGCAACAGGTCGAGACCGCCGCCGAGCGAAGGCGCAGCGGCCGCTGCCGGACCGGCGCTCATGACGCCCTTGACGTAGCGCGTAACGTCATCCTTGAGGATCCGGGACTTCGGTCCGCTCGCCGTGACCTTGCTGAGGTCGACGCCGAGTTCACGCGCCAACAGGCGCACCGAGGGGCTGGCGTGCGTTCTGGCGCCGAGCGCCAGACCCGCGGCCGGCGGCGCAACGGTTACCGCCGACGGGGCACTGGCGGCCGCGGCCGGGGCGCTTGCGGGAGCACTTGCCGGAGCGGTGCTGGCAGGAACAGCTGTCGCCGCACCACCGCCGCTGTCGAGAACGACGACCACGGCACCGGCGGAGATCTTGTCGCCGAGCTGTACCTTGATCTCCTTGACGACGCCGGCGGCCGATGACGGCACGTCCATGGTCGCCTTGTCGGACTCCAGCGTCACCAGCGCGTCGTCGACCTTGACCGTATCACCGACCTTGACGCAAATGTCGATCACCGGCACATCGCTGTAATCGCCGATATCGGGCACGGTGACCTCGACGCTCGCCCCACCAGCGGCGGCGGGAGCAGCAGCGGGAGCGGCTGCCGGAGCAGCGGCAGGAGCGCTCGCAGGCGCTGCCACCGGTGCGGCGGCGGCACTTTCACCAGCCGCTTCGAGAACCACCACCACCGCGCCTTCCGAAATCTTGTCGCCGAGCTTGACGCGCACCTCCTTGACCACGCCGGCCGCCGACGACGGCACATCCATCGTCGCCTTGTCGGATTCCAGCGTCACCAGGGCATCGTCGATCTTGACCGTATCGCCAGGCTTGACGCAGACGTCGATCACCGGCACGTCGCTGTAATCACCGATATCGGGGACCTTTACTTCGATCATTTGACTCATCAGAGGTCTCCCTTAAACCGTCATCGGATTGGGTTTGTTCACGTCGATTCCGTACCTGGCAATCGCCATGGCCACCGTCTCGCGCTCGATCGTTCCCTCGTCGGCGAGTGCTTTCAAGGCGGCAACGGTGACCCAGCGGCGATCGACTTCGAAGAAGTGACGCAGCTTTTCGCGCGTGTCCGAGCGGCCGAAGCCATCGGTGCCCAGCGTCACGTAGCGACGGTTGATGAACGGGCGAATCTGCTCGGCGTACAGCCGCACATAGTCGGTCGCGGCGATGACCGGACCACGCGTCTCGCCGAGGCACTTCTCGACGTGTGACAGGCGCTGTTTCTCGGTCGGATTGAGCATGTTCCAGCGCTGCACGTCGTTGCCTTCACGAGCCAGTCCGCCGAAACCAGGGCAGCCCCAAAGGTCGGCATCGACGCCCCAGTCGTTCTTGAGCAGCTCGGCAGCGGCAATGACTTCGCGAAAGATCGTCCCCGAACCGAGCAGCTGCACGCGCGGCGTCGCCGGCTTGCTGTCCGACGAGGCGCCGCGGCGCAGCAGATACATGCCCTTGAGGATGTCGGCCTCGGCGCCTGCCGGCATTTCCGGATGCTCGTAGTTCTCGTTCATCACGGTGACGTAGTAGAAGACGTCTTCCTGCTCCTGGTACATCCGGCGCATGCCTTCGCGCATGACCACCGCCACTTCGAAGGAGAAGGTTGGGTCGTAGCTGATGCAGTTCGGAATCAGTCCCGAGAGCACCAGCGAATGACCGTCTTCGTGCTGCAGGCCTTCGCCGTTCAGCGTCGTCCGGCCAGCGGTACCGCCGATCAGGAAACCACGCGCGCGCTGGTCGCCAGCCGCCCAGCAAAGGTCCATGACGCGCTGGAATCCGAACATCGAATAGCAGATGTAGAAGGGGATCATCGGCACGCCGTGCACCGAGTACGAGGTCGCCGCGGCGATCCAGTCACTCATCGCGCCGGCTTCGTTGATCCCTTCCTGCAATACCTGCCCGTCGATCGACTCCTTGTAGAACATCAGCTGGTCATGGTCTTCGGGAACGTACTTCTGACCCTGTTGATTCCAGATGCCGATCTGCCGGAAGAGGCCTTCCATGCCGAAAGTGCGCGATTCATCGGGGACAATCGGGACGACGTGGCGGCCGATCTTCTTGTCCTTGAGCAGGATGTTCAGGAAGCGGACGATGGACATCGTGGTCGACACCTCACGCCCCTCGCCCGACGCCTTGAGCAGCGCCTCGAAGGCCGACAGGTCGGGAATTTCGAGCGCTGCCGCGCTGCGGCGGCGTTGCGGCAGGTAACCACCGAGGTCCATGCGGCGCTGCCGCATGTAGGTCAGTTCGGGCGAGCCTTCCTCGAACTTCAGGTAAGGCAGTTCCTTGAGCTGGTCGTCGGCAACCGGCAGGTTGAAGCGATCACGGAAACGCTTGATCGCCTCCAAATCGAGCTTCTTCTGCTGGTGCGAGATGTTCATCGCCTCGCCAGCCTGGCCCATGCCGAAGCCCTTGATGGTCTTGGCCAGGATCAGCGTCGGCTGGCCCTGGTGTTCGACAGCCGCCTTGTAGGCGCTGAAGATCTTGAAGATGTCGTGACCACCGCGGTTCAACGCCCAGACCTGCTCGTCGGTCCAGTCGGCGACCAGTTCCTTGAGTTCCGGGGTGTTGAAGAAGTGCTCACGGACATAAGCGCCGTCCTTGGCCTTGAAGGTCTGGTACTCGCCGTCGACGGCGTCCATCATCCGCTGCTTGAGGATGCCGCTCTTGTCGCGCAGCAGGAGCGTGTCCCATTGCGTTCCCCAGACCAGCTTGATGACGTTCCAGCCGGCGCCGCGGAAAGTTCCTTCGAGTTCCTGGATGATCTTGCCGTTGCCCCGTACCGGACCGTCGAGACGCTGCAGGTTGCAGTTGATGACGAAGATCAGGTTGTCGAGCTTCTCGCGCGCGGCCATGCCGATGGCGCCCAGCGATTCGACCTCGTCGGTTTCGCCATCGCCCAGGAAAGCCCAGACCTTGCGGTCGCCGGCGTCGATGAAGCCGCGGCTGTCCAGGTACTTCATGAAGCGCGCCTGATAGATCGCCTGGATCGGACCAAGGCCCATCGAGACCGTCGGGAACTGCCAGAAGTCGGGCATCAACCAGGGATGCGGATACGACGAAATGCCCTTGCCATCGACTTCCTGCCGGAAATTGTCCATCTGGTCGTCGGTCAGGCGCCCAAGCAGGTGTGCGCGGGCGTAGATGCCCGGTATTGAGTGCCCCTGGAAAAAAATCAGATCGCCGCCGTGTTGCTCGCCGGGGGCGCGCCAGAACCACGAGAAGCCGACGTCGTAGAGCGCCGCCGCCGAGGCGAACGAAGCGATGTGACCACCGACGTTGGTGTCCCGGTTGGCCCGCACGACCATCGCCATGGCGTTCCAGCGAATGTAATTGTGGATCCTGATTTCGAGATCGGCGTTACCGGGATACTTGGGCTGCTGATCGACCGGGATCGTATTGATGTACTCGGTGGTCGCGCTATAGGGGATGTCGATCCCCTCCTGACGCGCCTGTGAAATCAGGCCATCGATCAGGTAGTGAGCGCGCGCAGCGCCTTCCCTGTCGATTACACCGCTCAGTGCGTCTTGCCATTCCTGGGTTTCTTGCGGGTCGGCATCGGTGCTGGCGGCCGACAGCGCGTTTTCGGGCAGAGCTGCCATGAACTTGTCTCCTGGTCTGCAGAATCGTGAAGTGAAGTTGTGTGCTGCGCCCCAAAGTGGACGGCAGCAGCCAGAGTAGTACGTTGCTGGCTGTCGTGGTACCGCAGCGCAGCAATTGATTTGGTTCCGGATTGTAAAACAGCTTTTTGTATCGTGCAATTTCTGGCCAGCGCGTGGCAGGTCGCCAGCATGCTCGTCGAAGCTATTGACCGTCATATGCGCAAGAAGTTGATCCGCGGCGACGACAAAATGCGCTTCGACCACCGCCGAGCGGCGTCGCCGGTTGGCATCCGGGCATTTGTGGCAACCGCCAGCGACGATGTCGACGCGCACGCCAGCACCTGCTTCGCGGTGCCAGCGAAGACGCAGCGCAGGCCGAAGCGCAAGCCGGTTCCAGTCGATTTGCGATAGAATTCTGCTCCTTCGGCGATCGCTACCAGGACGCCGCGCCGAGCATTGCCGCGCGCCGCGTTTTGCTGGCGCCATGACGCTTTTTTACCTTTTTTCAATCTCCTACTGGCCAATCCAGGAATATCCAAGATGACTGCAAAGATCCTCGACGGCAACGCGCTGGCACAAAAGCTGCGCGCCGATTTCAAGACGCGCGCCGAAGCGCTGGCAGCGCGCGGCACGCGCCCCGGGCTGGCCGTGATTCTGGTCGGTGAAGACGCCGCTTCACAGGTCTACGTGCGCAACAAGGTCAATGCCTGTGCGCAGGCTGGATTTCACTCCGAGAAGATCAGTTACCCGCCCGAAGTCGAAGCGCAGGTGGTGCTCGAAAAAATCGCCGAGCTCAATGCCGACCCGAAAATCCACGGCATCCTGGTGCAACTGCCGCTGCCGAAGCACTTCGACAGCGACGCGGTGCTCAAGGCCATCGCCCCGGCCAAAGACGTCGATGGCTTTCACGCCGAAAACGTCGGCGCACTGGTGCAGGGGCAGCCGCGTTTCATCCCCTGCACGCCCTACGGCGTCATGCAGTTCCTGGCCGACGCCGGCATCGATCCGAAGGGCAAGGAGGCGGTCATCCTCGGGCGCTCGAACATCGTCGGCAAGCCGATGGCGATGCTGCTGATGCAGGCCAGCGCGACGGTCACCATCTGCCATTCGCAGACCCGCGACCTTCCCTTTCACACGCGTCGTGCCGACATCCTGGTCGCCGCGCTCGGCCGCGCCCGCTTCGTCACCGCCGAGATGGTCAAACCCGGTGCCGTCGTCATCGACGTCGGCATCAACCGCCTGCCCGACGGCAAGCTCTGCGGCGACGTCGACTTCGGCCCGGTCAGCGAAGTCGCCTCGGCGATCACCCCGGTCCCCGGCGGCGTCGGGCCGATGACCATCACCATGCTGCTCGCCAACACCCTCGAAGCGGCCGAGAGAGAGGTCGCCTGATGGCCGACCTCGAACCGCTGGTCGGCGTCGTCATGGGCTCGGATTCCGACTGGCCGACGATGCAGGCGGCGGCGGTGATGCTCAAGGACTTCGGCGTTCCCTTCGAAGCGCGCGTCGTCTCGGCGCACCGCACGCCGGACCTGCTCTTCGAATACGCCGCGACAGCCGTCGAGCGCGGCCTCAAAGCGATCATCGCCGGTGCCGGCGGCGCCGCCCATCTGCCGGGAATGCTGGCCGCCAAGACGACCCTGCCGGTGCTCGGCGTGCCGGTGCAGTCGAAGGCGCTGTCGGGGCAAGATTCGTTGCTGTCGATCGTCCAGATGCCGAAAGGAATCCCGGTCGCCACCTTTGCCATCGGCGAAGCGGGCGCCGCCAACGCGGCGCTGTTTGCCGTCGCCATGCTGGCTACCGGCGACGCGACGCTGGCCCAACGTCTCGGCAAGTTCCGCCAGGCGCAGGCCGACAAGGTGCTGGCCATGAAGCTGCCGGAAGTGTGAGCCGCCGCCGCCCGGACAACGGCGCTGCACCCGGCCAGAATTCTCGCTCGCCGGCAGCGGCGCGGCACGTGAAATCAAGATGATGATCCTTCCTCCCGCAACGCTCGGCATGCTCGGTGGTGGCCAGCTCGGCCGCTTCTTCGTCAGCGCCGCCCATGAACTGGGCTACCTGGTATGGGTTCTCGACCCCGACCCGCATAGCCCCGCCGGACTGCTCGCCGACCGTCATCTGGTCGCCGGCTACGAGGACTATGCGGCACTCGACGAACTGGCGAACGGCTGTACGGCGATCAGCACCGAGTTCGAAAACGTCCCGGCCGGCAGCCTCGACTATCTCGCCAAGTTCGTTCTCGTGCGGCCCTCGGCGGCGGCGGTCAGCGTCTGCCAGAATCGCATTGCCGAGAAGAACTTCCTGCGCCAACACCGCCTGCCAATAGCCGATTTCGCCGCCGTGCACGACGAACACGAGCTGCGCCAAGCGTCGGCCGCGCTCTTCCCCGGGATCCTGAAAGTCGCCCGTTTCGGCTACGACGGCAAAGGCCAGGAAGTGGTCGGCAATGCCGACGAGGCGCTGGCCGCTTTCCAGCGCTTCAAGGGCGAGACCTGCGTCCTCGAACAAAAGCTCGAACTCGGCGGCGAGCTGTCGGTGGTCCTGGCGCGCGACGAAAACGGCCGCACCGAGAGCTTTCCAGTGGCCGAAAACAGCCACCGCAAGGGCATCCTCGACGTTTCACTGGTGCCCGCCAGCGCCTCTGACGCACTCGCCAAGCGAGCCGCCGAGCTGGCCGCGACGATCGCCGATGGCCTCGCCTACGTCGGCACGCTGGCCGTCGAATTCTTCGTCGTCGGCGGCGAGCTGGTGGTCAACGAGATGGCGCCGCGGCCGCACAACAGTGGCCACTACACGCTCGACGCCTGCCTGACCAGCCAGTACGAACAACAGGTACGGGCGCTGTGCGGCCTGCCGCTTGGCGACCCGCGCGCGCACTCGGCGGCGGCGATGGTCAACCTGCTCGGCGACCTGTGGTACGAAGACAGCCCCGGCGGCCAACGCTACCGCGAGCCGGACTGGGCGCAGCTCTATCGTTTCCCCGGCCTCAAACTGCATCTCTATGGCAAGCACCACGCTCGTCACGGCCGCAAAATGGGCCACTTCACCGTCGTCAACGCCGACCCGCAACGAGCCCGGGAGCTGGCGATGGCGGCGCGTACCGCGATCGGCATCGTCGATGCGTCCTAAACAGCGCGAGATCGCGCGCGCTGTCGCGCTGCTGCAAGCCGGCGAACTCGTCGCCTTTCCCACCGAGACGGTCTACGGCCTCGGTGCCGACGCCGCCAACCCGTTGGCCGTCGGCAAGATCTTTGCCGCCAAGGGGCGGCCGGCCGATCACCCGCTGATCGTCCATCTGGCGGGCGCCGGCTGCCTCGACCGTTGGGCGCAGGACATTCCGCCGCTGGCCTGGGAACTCGCCGAGGCCTTCTGGCCGGGCCCGCTGACGCTGATCCTCAAACGCGCGCCGGCGGTGCCGACCGCGGTCACCGGCGGCCAGGATACGATCGGTGTGCGCGTACCGGCGCATCCGCTGGCGCTCGACCTGCTGCGCGCTTATGCCGACGCTGGCGGCGGCGTCGGCGGCCTCAGTGGGCTGGCCGCGCCGTCGGCCAACCGCTTCGGGCGAATCAGCCCGACCGACGCCGCGCACGTCCGCCAGGAACTCGGCGATTCGGTACCGCTGATCCTCGACGGCGGCCGCTGCCAGGTCGGCATCGAGTCGACGATTCTCGATCTGACGCGCGGCACCGCTGGGCCGCCGCGGCTGTTGCGCCCGGGACACGTCACGCCGCTGCAGATTGCTGCAGTGATCGGCGTCCTGCCGGAGATCGGCAGCCAACTGTCGAGCGCTGCGACGCCGCGGGTGCCCGGCTCGCTGGCCGCGCACTATGCGCCGACGACGCCATTGCGCCTGCTGCCGCTGACGCGCCTGGGCGAAGTCGTCGACGTCCTGCGCAGCAGCGGTCAACGCTGCGCCGTCCTCCATCACAGTGCATGGCCGGCTGGCATCGACGCGCCGCACGCCGCCTGCCGGCTGCCGGCCGACCCGCGCGGCTACGCGCGCGCTCTTTACGCGGCCTTGCGCAAGCTCGATCAAGCGGCAGCCGAACTGATCGTCGTCGAAGAGACACCGACGACGGCAGCCTGGTCGGCCGTCGCCGATCGGCTGCAGCGCGCCGCCTGCGGCGCCGGCCAGGCCGCTATCTGACTGTTGGCGAGCGCCGGGCGCCACCACGGCCGGTACGTAGCGTGCAGCACGCGGCACCACGCTCCGACGCGGTCATTGCGAGGAGGCAAAGCCGACGCGGCAATCCAGTTCCACACTCTGATTGAAGCGGCGCAGGCCAGGCGTCGCGCCAGGAAAGCGCTCGCGCTGCGTCGCCACCTCCGTCGCCGCGCATGTTCCATACAGCGTGCACCACGAGACTAGCGACCGAAGCGGTATTTCCAGAAGAAGTCCACCGCGTTGTCGGAGCCGGCGCGACCGACGACGTAGAAATTGCGATTGAGGAAGACGGTCAGCTTGACGACGCTTTCGGCGGTCGTCAGCGACTGGTCGTAGCTGATCAGCACGTCCGACGACAGGCGTTTGCCGACGCTGACGATCTGCCCACTCGTCGTATTGCTCGAACCGAATGAACCGGTGTTGGCAATGCTGCTGGTCTGCGAGCGGCCGGAACCGTCGATCGTGCCGCTGCTGACGCCGAACTCGTCGATTCCCAGACTGTGCTGCAGCTTGCTCAGCGTGCCGCCGTCCTGACCGCCGAACAGCGTCTGTGCGGCAGCCAGCAGTACCGACGACCCGCCGCCCCCCTCATGGTCGGACGCGTGCCCGAGAACCAGCCACGAAAGTTTTTCGGCGTCGGGAACCACGGGGTCGGAAACCAGCTTGATGATCGGCCGCCGGGCGGTGCCGGTGACCTCGACGCCGGCCTCGACCGGCAGATTGCTACGAATCGCCCGGATGTTGAGGCCCGGATTGTCGATCAAGCCCTGGAAGTTGAGAATCCCGCGCTCGATCGCCAGCTTCTGACCGTAGGCGTCGAAACGACCGCCGACGGTACGAATCGAACCGACCGCCCGCGGCAGCCCGGTTCCTTCGGACTCGATCTTGAGCGAGCCTGCCAGACGGGTTTCGACGCCAGCGCCGCGGAAACGGAAGTGGCGCCCGAGGTCGGCGTCAATGTCCAGTGACAACAAACGAGCCGCCGCTGGCGCCGTCGCCTTGCCCGCCCCCTTGCGGACGATCACCACATCCTCCGACAACTTCGGCGTACCGCTCTTGGCCAACTCCCAGTAGCCAGCGTCGACCTTGAACTTGCCGACGACGTCGAGCGCTTTCTGGCCGAGTGTCAACTGGGCGTCGCCGGAAACGAGCATCCATTGATTGTCACGCTGCGTCACACCCAGACGGTCGGCGTGCAGCTTGAGAACGCCGTCGGTACTGCCAAGGTGCAACTCGCCACTGGCCTCGACGCTACCGGGTTTGCCGGTCAGGGCCGCCACATCGATTCCCGGATCGAGCGCCAGCGTGCGCGGCATCGGCTGCAAATCGCTTTCAAAAACAAGCTGCTTGAGAAGCAGGCGTACGTCACCTGGCTGCTCACCCGTCAGTTGCAGCAGCAGCTTGCCGCGCTCCAGTCGCATGCCGTGGTCGAGCGCGCGGATGGCCAGGCCGTCACCCCGCCATTCGCCGCTGAGCTGAGGTTTCTCGGGTGTTCCGGCGAGCTGGATTTGGCCCGCCAGGCGACCGCCCAACTGCCATCCTTCGCCCAACAGCCGCGCCGCCCAGGCCAGATCCGAAACATTCAGTTTGAGCTGACCTTGCCATGGCGCCCGTGGATTGATCAGGGTGTCGGCGGCACCGGCCGCGCTCAAGGCGCCACTCAGCTCACCGAGCTGCTTGCCGCGCAACTTGAGCTCGGCGTCAACACGGCCATCCCTGGCCAGCAAACTGACGATCGCCTCCTCGAGACCGAGCGGCACGGCACCGATCGACACGTCGCCGCTGTCGCGCCACAGCCGCAGGCTACCCGTCGGCACCGCGACTTTCGGCGTCTTGCGCTTGCCGCCCGTAGCGCTGCTGCCGCTGTTCGCCAGATCCCATTCGGCATTCAGGCGTAGCGCCTCACTACTGCCCTTGGCGGTGACCATGGTCGCGTCGTCGAACCATTCCGGGAACTCGGCGAGCGTCGCCACCAGCGGCAGGCCGCGCAGACTACCGGCCGTCTGCCAGCGCGGCCCTTCAACCAGCACCCGCTCGAGACGCGCCGACCACGCCGGCCCGACGAACTCCGCGGGGCCGGCACTGAAGCGCTCGGCAGAAGCCTGCAAGGGCAGCGGCCCGGCGAGACGAACGAAAGGCTTGTCCTTGCTGAGCAGCGAAGACACGCTCAGCTCGCTCAGCGTACCGGTCCACAGCGGGCCGCTGGCCGGCGTCGCCAGGCCGCCTTCGAGCAACAGACGCAGATCGCGTTTGCCCGGCAGCGCGATCTGGCCGCGCAAACGGTGCGCGCTGCGGACGCCGTCGGCGTCGAGCAGCAGCTTGCTGAAGAGCGTCGTGCCGTCAGCCAGGTCCATCCCCGCCAGCTGCAGCTTGCCCGAGACCAGCCCGTCGTGGCCATCGCCGAGACGGGCCGCGAGATCGAGGCCGCGGATTTCACCGAAGCCCTTCGCCGCCAGGCGCGCCGACCGCAGGTCTGCCGACACTTCCGGCGACTTGCTGCTGCCGCCCAGAACCAGCGTGCCGTTGACATCGCCATCGACGCCCAACGGATCGAGTTTCGCAGCCGCGATGGTCACCATCAGGCGGTCGCCACGGGCGCCAAACGCGCCTTTCGCCGTCAGCTGGTTGCCGGCCGCGTTGAGCTCGACGTCGGCCTTGCGCAGCCGTTCGCCGAGCAGGTCGACATCGCCTTTGCCGGTCACCGACTGGCCACGAAAACGACTGTCGTGCAGTTGAAAGCGCAGACCGAGAGCGAGCTGTGGCTGCCTGCTGCCGTGGGCGTCGAACTCGGCATTGAGACGCGCCGCCGGCACGTCGGCAAAGCGGCTGGGATCGAAATTCTTCAGGCTTCCCTGCACCGCGAACTTGCCGCTGTCGACCAGGCCGAGCTTGCCGCTGGCGAGCAGACTCGCGTCGGCGCTCTGCAGTCGCAGCTGCTCGACGACGATCTCGGTCGGGCGAATGGCAATCTTGCTGCCGACGGTGAACTGCGGATCGCGCAATTCGGTTTCGAGCAACTGCTGATTGAGGCCCAGGCTGGCGCGCAAGGGACCGGCAAGTCTTGTTCGCCGCAGGCTGCTGTACAGCGCACTCGCGTCGAGCGCCGTCGCCGTCAGGCGCAGCGTCAATTCGCTGGCGCGCAGCACGCCGCTGCCGCGCAAGCGTCCGCCGCCCGACAAACGGAGATCAAGATCGGCCAGTTGCAACGCGTCGTCGCTCAGACGCAGACCGCTGTGCAGCGATTCGACCGGCAGCAACTGCCGGTCGGCGGCACCGGGGCGCCGATTGAGCATCTTCAGGCGCCCGCCGAGGCCGTCCGGTGCATCGCCGAGCGGCCGCAAATCAACGCTCAGATCAAGCGCCGCCTGCGGCGCACCCGGACTCCACGCCGCCGGGTCGACGCCCGTCAAGCTGGCGACCAGTTCGACGATCGGCTGTGCCAGGAAGGGCTTGACCGTGGCCGTCACCTGGCCGGCGAAGTTCTCACCCGCTTTTGCGGCTAGCGGCCGGCCGCTGCCGCGGACGACGAGCTCTTCGAGCGAGCCGTCGGCGCTGAGATCGAAGGCCAGATCGCGGCCAGCCGCCTGCCCCTCGATCGCCGCCTTCGCCGCCAGTGCGTACGGCTGCTCGGCCGCCAGCGACAGCTCGCCACTGACCGCCAGGCTACTGACGCTGGCGCGCAGTGCCGACACGCGATGCCCAGCACCGTCGCTGGCCAGCGTCGCGGCCAGCGCTTCGACCAGCGTCGCCGCCTTGCCCTCGGGAGAAGCGTAGTCGCCGACCTCGATACGGCCGACCTCGAGCTGCTCGATATCCACCGGCAGCGGCAGACGCAGGCTGCCCGGCAGCGTCGACGGCTCGTCGCTGGGCAGGCTCGCGACGCGCAGACTCGTCGCTGCCAGACGGCTGACCGCGAGTCGCGGCTGCAGCAGCTCGGCCGGGCGCCAGTCGAACTGCAGGTCCTGCAGCTGCACGTCGACCGTCGCATCCCGCCAATGGATCGACCGCAGGGCCAGCGAGCCGGCCAGCGAACCCGTCGGTTCGCTGAGCGTCAGCTGGCCACCGGCAAGTTTCTCGAGACCCTGGCAAGCCAGGCGGAAACCACTCTCGGTCGCCAGCAGCCAGGCGAGTGCGACGAGGAGCGTCAACAAGGCGCCAGGCGGCAGCAGCCACGGCCAGCGGCGCCGTTTGCGCGGCGACGCTGGCGACGCTGGCGACGCGGCGTGCTCCAGCTCCATTGGGTCGGGCGTTTTGGGCGGCTCGGGCGGCTCGGACGCGGCGTTCAAAACGGCACCGACAGGGAAAAGTCCAGGCGCACTTTGCCTTCGCGCTGGCCGTAAGCGAGGTCCACACCAAGCGGCCCGAGTGGGCTCTTCCAGCGTGCGCCAAGGCCGTAGCCGAGGGCCAGGTCGAAGGCATCGCGGCTGTCCTGGGCGTCGCCGGCGTCGACAAATACCGCGGCACCCCACGACGGCGTCAGCCAGTGCGTGTATTCACCGCTCATGGTCATCAGATAACGCCCACCGACAACCGCCGAGCCGCTCGGCACGCCGAGGCTTTGATACGCGTAGCCGCGCACCGAGTTGCTGCCGCCGGTGCGAAAAAGAAAACTCTGCGGAATGCCATCGCTTGAAGGCGCAAAGGTGACGCCCAACTCGGCGCGAAAAAACAAGCCATCGCTGGCGCCAAGCGGCACGCCCTGAGCATAACGAAGATAGGTCCGCAGAAAGTTCTGATCGGAAAGCAGCTGCTTGCTGCCGCCGCCAAGCTGGAACTGCAGCGCCATCCCCTCGGCGACATTCAGCGGATTGGGCGCATCGCGCCAGGTCCAGCCAGCCTGTGCGGTCAAGGCCTGGTTGGTGGTGCTCGGTGAACCCTTCGGCGTCTGCTTTTCTTCCAGCCAGTTGAGCGCCAGGCGCTGCTCGACGCTGCCGCGCTTCTGAACGCGCGTGGCTCCCACCGAGTAGCCCTCAAGCGCCAGATCCTGGATGTCGGAGCTCTCGAAAGCCATGCCGACACCATCGCGCCGCCGCCGCTCGTCGGGTGGAAAGAAAACGTCGGCGTACGCCGTCTGCCGCAGTTGCTCGATACGCACGCCGGTGTGCAATTCCCAGGCGCGCTCAAGAAAATCAGCGCTGCGGTAGTTGGCCTCGACGCGCGCACCGGTATTGGTGCTGTAACCCGCGCCCAGCGCCACCTGATACGGCGCCAGCTCGCGGACATGGACCAGTACCGGCGCACTGACCCGCCCATCGGCCGGCAGCGGCGAGCTGTCGGCTTCCTTGCTGCGATCGAGCGCAACGGTTACCGATCCGAAGAACGGCGTGTCCTGCAAGGTCGCCTGCAAAGCCAGCAGCTGCTCCTCGCTGTACGGATCACCCGCCGCAACGCTATGGTTGTAGCGCTCGATCAACGCCGCCGAGTAGCGTTTCAGACCACTGATCTTCAGCTCGCCAAAACTGTAGCGCGGACCGGCGACGACGACGACCTCCAGATCGACCCGCTGCTCGTCCGGGTGGACTTCCGCGCGACTGTCCTGCAGTTGACCGCCCGCGAAGTCTACGGCAAGCAAATCGGCCAGCAGCGATTGCTTGGCGTCGTCCCAAGCGGACTGCCGGAAGGGCTCGCCACTCGGCAGCTTCCAACCCTTGAGCAAGGTCTCCCGACGCGCCGCTTCGAGATCACCGACAATTTCGATGCGCACGCTGCCGATGCTCGATCGCGGCCCCGGGTCGACCTCGAGCAGCAGCTCACCAGCACGCTCGCTGACGACCACGACTGGCGAGAAGTAACCCTCGGTCGCCAACAGAGCCGGCACTTCGCGCTGCATGCGGCGCTCGAACGCGGCCCGCTCCGGCGCGTCGCTGACGTCCCCCAAATCGAGATAGTTTCGCAGCAGGTCGCGCACCGCGTCTGGCGCCTGCAATTGCGGCACAGCGGCGAAGACCGGTAAGGCGAGCAGCAAGGCTGCGAGAGCGAACAACTTGTGCATCTTGAATCATGTACCCGAATGGCATGCAGCGAATTTTGGTCTTGACGATCGTCCCGGCCGGCCCGAACTGGTGGCAAATCGTTGCGAATCCTGGCTACTCGTGGCCAATCCGGCCGACCAGCCGCAAGCTGTTGCGGCAGGCGCTATAGGATAAACGCTTTGCGGCCATCGTCGGAAAAATCTGCGGGCCAGCAAGGGCTAAGGGTGATGAGCTGTTGAGATACCCCAGATCAGCAAAGTCATGACCCTTGCCCTCGCCCGCCGTGGGCATGGCGGCTGGCACCGCCAGCGAGCCGGCGACCGCCGGAGCACCGCCGCGGTCGGCTATAATCGCGGCTCCTCGCCGATCTTTCCAGGCTTTCTTCCCGCCCGCAGCTTTGCCTGCCCTTCTCTGCAGCCCGCCCGCCATGGCCGACATCCTCTTTCTCCGCGGCGCCGCCGCGTTTTCGTCTTTCCGTCTGCAGGGTCTGCAGCAGCGCGTCGCGAGCGCCGTTCCCGGCGTCCCGGCGATACGCATCGCCGCCGCCGATTACTGGCATTTTGTCGCCCTGCGCAGCGCGCTCGGTGACGATGAGCGGCGGCAACTGGCGGTGCTGCTCGACGAGCAAGCCGAGGCCGCCGCCAGCAGTGGCGAACTGTTCCTGGTCACCCCGCGGGTCGGCACCATCTCACCGTGGTCGTCAAAAGCCACCGACATCGCCTGCAACAGCGGCCTGCTCGCCGTCGAGCGCATCGAACGCGGCATCGCCTACCGGCTAAGCGCCGGCAAGCGCCGGCTGTCGGCGCTCGAACGTGCAACGATCGCCGCGCTGCTCCACGACCGCATGCTGGAAACCGTCAGCGACGACTTCGCGCAGACCGCCGCGCTGTTCCACCACTTGCCGCCGCAGCCACTGGCCAGCGTTGATCTGCTGGCGGGCGGCCAGGCCGCGCTGGCCGAAGCCAATGCTCGCCTCGGACTCGCGCTGTCGGACGACGAAGTCGATTACCTCGTCGAGCTGTTCGGCAAGGCGCAGCGCAATCCAACCGACGTCGAGCTGATGATGTTCGCGCAAGCCAATTCCGAACACTGCCGACACAAAATCTTCAACGCTTCGTGGGTAATCGACGGGCAAGCCCGCAGCGAGACGCTGTTCGGCATGATCCGGGCGACGCACCAGGCGCATCCGGCGGGAACCGTCGTCGCCTACTCGGACAATTCGTCGGTCATCGAGGGCGCCAGCGTGCCGCTGTTTCACGCCGCCGCCGACGGTCAATACGTCTGGCACGACGAACTGACGCACATCCTGGCCAAGGTCGAGACGCACAATCACCCGACGGCAATTTCGCCTTTCCCGGGCGCGGCAACGGGCTCCGGCGGCGAGATTCGTGACGAAGGCGCGACCGGCCGCGGCTCGAAGCCAAAAGCCGGCCTGTGTGGTTTCTCGGTCTCCAACCTCAACATCCCCGGTGCGCTGCAGCCCTGGGAAGCCGAATCGGCCCACTACGGGCGGCCGGCACGCATCGCTTCGCCGCTGGCGATCATGCTCGAAGCGCCGATCGGCGCTGCCGCCTTCAACAACGAGTTCGGCCGCCCGAACCTGGCTGGCTATTTCCGTACCTACGAGCAGTTCACCGGCAGCGCCGAGAATCCCGAAGCGCGCTTGCTGCGCGGCTACCACAAGCCGATCATGGTCGCCGGCGGCGTCGGCAGCATCGCCGCCAGCCAGTCGTTCAAGGCCGCGACGCTGCCGGCCGGAACGCTGCTGATCCAGCTCGGCGGCCCGGGGATGCTGATCGGCCTCGGCGGCGGCGCCGCCAGCTCGATGACTACCGGCAGCAATACCGCCGACCTCGACTTCGCGTCGGTGCAACGCGGCAACCCGGAAATCCAGCGGCGCGCACAGGAGGTCATCGACCGCTGCTGGCAAATGGGCGCCCCGGCCGGCGACGGATCGGCGGCCGGCGACGGCAATCCGATCCTCTCGGTGCACGACGTCGGCGCTGGCGGAATTTCCAACGCCCTGCCCGAACTCGCGCACGGCGCTGGCTGCGGCGCGCGCTTCGAGCTGCGAGCGATCCACATCGAGGAGCCGGGGATGTCGCCGGCCGAAATCTGGTGCAACGAAGCGCAGGAGCGCTACGTGATGGCCATTGCGCCTGCGCGCCTGAGCGAATTCAAGGCGCTCTGCGAGCGCGAGCGCTGCCCCTTCGCGGTCGTCGGCGTGACCACCAACGACAAGCGCCTGCTCGTCACCGACAGCCATTTCGGCAACCAACCGGTCGACATGGACATGGACGCGCTGCTCGGCAAGCCACCACGGATGACCCGCCGCGTCACCCATCTGCCGGCGCCAACGGTGGCCTTCGACGCCACCAGCGTCGAACTGCGCGAAGCGGCCGGCCGCGTCCTGCGGCTGCCGGCGGTCGCCGACAAGACCTTCCTGATCAGCATCGGCGACCGTTCGGTTGGCGGCCTGAGCGCCCGCGACCAGATGGTCGGCCCGTGGCAAGTGCCTTGCGCCGACGTCGCGGTCACGCTGATGGCTTTCTCTGGCTACCTCGGCGAAGCCTTCGCCATCGGCGAACGCGCACCGCTGGCGGTGATCGATGCGCCGGCTTCCGGACGGATGGCGGTCGGCGAGGCGCTGACCAACATCGCCGCCGCCGACGTGGCGACACTCGGCGACGTCAAGCTGTCGGCCAACTGGATGGCCGCCGCCGGTTTCCCGGGTGAGGATGCACGCCTTTTCGACACCGTCCGTGCGGTCTCCGAGCTGTGTCAAAAAATCGGCGTGGCGATCCCGGTCGGCAAGGATTCGCTGTCGATGCGCAGCGCCTGGCACGACGGTAGCGAGGAAGAAGCGGGCGAACAGAAACAGGTTGTTTCGCCCTTGTCGCTGATCGTCACCGCCTTCGCGCGCGTGCACGACGCGCGCCGGACGCTGACCCCGCAACTGGTACTCGACGCTGGCGAAACCGACCTGCTGTTGATCGATCTCGGCGACGGCCGTAACCGCCTCGGCGGCTCGGCGCTGGCACAGGTCTTCAACGCCACCGGCAGCAAGACACCCGACGTCGACGAGCCGGCGCTGCTGGTCGCCTTCTTCGCCGCGGTACGTCAGCTGGCCGCCGACGAGCTGCTGCTCGCCTACCACGACCGCTCCGACGGCGGCCTCTTCGCGACCGTCTGCGAGATGGCCTTCGCGTCGCATTGCGGCGTTTCGATCGACACCGATGGCCTCTGCTACGACCCGCTGAGCAGCGACGTCGACGGCAACGAGAAGCGACCCAACCTGCTCGCCGGCCGTTCCTTCGAGTTGCTGATGCGCGCGCTGTTCAACGAGGAACTCGGCGCCGTCGTGCAGATTCGCCGCGCCGAACGCAGCCGCGTAATGAGCGTTCTGCGCGCTGCCGGGCTGGGCGCGTGCACGCAGTTCATCGGCGCGCCCAACCCCTGGGACCAGATCCGCATCATCCGCAACGCCAAAGCGGTTCTTGCCGAGCCGCGCGTCGACCTGCAACGCGCGTGGTCCGAAACCAGTTTCCGCATGCAGCAACTGCGCGACAACCCGGAATGTGCGCAGCAGGCCTACGACCAGATCCTCGACACCGAAGACCGCGGCCTCTCGGTGACACTGAGCTTCGACCCGAGCGACGACGTCGCGGCGCCGATGATCAACAGCGGCCTGCGCCCGCGCGTCGCGATCCTGCGCGAACAAGGCGTCAATGGCCACGTCGAAATGGCTGCCGCTTTCGATAGTGCGGGCTTTGCCGCCATCGACGTACACATGAGCGACATCCTCGCCGGTCGCGTCGCGCTCGCCGACTTCAAGGGCGCCGTCGCCTGCGGCGGCTTCTCGTACGGTGACGTGCTCGGCGCCGGCCAGGGCTGGGCCCGCACGATTCTTTTCAACGAGCGCGCACGCAACAGCTTCTCGGCTTTCTTCGCGCGCCCCGATACTTTCGCCCTGGGCGTCTGCAACGGCTGCCAGATGCTCAGTGCGCTCAAGGAAATGATCCCTGGCGCCGACGCCTGGCCGCGCTTCGAACGCAACCGCGTCGAGCAGTTCGAGGCGCGCTTCTCGATGGTCGAAGTGCCGGCGTCGCCGTCGATCTTCTTCACCGGAATGGCCGGCAGTCGCCTGCCGATCGTCGTTTCGCACGGCGAGGGACGCGCCGTCTTCGGCTCGCCCGACGAGCAGGCGCGGGCGCTGGTGGCGATGCGCTATATCGACCACGCCGGCCAGCCGAGCGAGGCCTATCCGGGCAATCCGAACGGCTCCCCGGCCGGCATCACCGCGCTGACCACCGCCGACGGTCGCTTCTCGATCATGATGCCGCACCCCGAACGTGTCTTTCGCAGCGTCCAGATGTCCTGGCACCCGGCCGACTGGGAAGCCCGCGGCTGGCACGATTCGCCGTGGTTGCGGATGTTCCACAACGCCCGCCGCTGGGTCGGCTAGGCGCTGACCACAGCGGGCGCCGTCGCTGGCGTCGTGTTGCCTTTTTGGCGTGCCAAGGGCGGCACGCACCGACACCCTCATGGCGAGGACGCGCACAAAAAAAACGCCGGCAAACCGGCGCTTTTTCTTTTGACGGTGTCGCTCGCTTAGTCGACCTTCGCCTTGGCACGCAGCTCGTTGACCAGTTTCTGGATCTGCTCCTGCTGCAGGCGCTGCGCCAATTGCTGCTTGATCTGGTCGAAGGGCGGCGGCGTCAGCGGCCGCGTGTCTTCGAGCAGAATCACGTGGTAGCCGAAATCGGTCTTCACCGGCGTTTCGCTGTACTTGCCCTTGGTCATGCCGGCGACGGCATCGCCGAAGGGTTTGACAAAGCTGGCGGTGCTCGTCCAGCCGAGGTCGCCGCCTTTTTCACGCGAACCGGGGTCTTTGGACTGCGTCGCCAGTTCCTCGAATTTCTGGCCCTTCTTGAGGTTGACGATGATCAGCTTGGCGTCTTCTTCCTTGTCGACCAGGATGTGCCGCAACTTGTACTCGGTGGTGCCCATCTGCGCCTTCAGGCGGTCGTACGCGGCCTTGACCTGCTCGTCGCTGATCGGATGCTTCTTGACGTAATCCTGGACAAAGGCCCGGATATAAATCGCCTGCCGGGCCAGGTCGGCCTGTGCAGCAACCTCGGGGTTCTTGTCCAGACCCATCTTCTTGGCTTGCTGGACCAGCAACTCACGGCGAATCAGCTCTTCGCGGATGGCGTTTTTCAGTTGCGGCGTGTCGGCAGCACCTTGCGCCTCTTGTTCGGAGAGGAAGGCATCGGCGACGGTCTGCGAGATGGCAACGCCGTTTACGGTCGCCAGCGTGTTGCCCTTGGCTTTGTCGGCGGCGGTCGCCGGTAGTGAGATCAGTGCGCCGAGCAACAGTGCGCCGGCCAGCTTGGAGAGCTTGAGCATGTCTTCTTTCCTTCAGTTGAGATGGGGGGTGGGATCGGATAGTGCGATGTGCGATGTGCGATGCAGGAATCAGGGGCTGACCGCTGCGATTGTGCTGACTTCGTCGGGGCTCAGCGCCTTGATGCTCAGGGCGTGAATCCGGCTGTCCATCAGGTCGCCGAGCGCCTCGAGCACCCGGCGGTGACGCGCCAGCCGGCCCTCGCCGGCAAAAGCCGGCGAAACAATCAGCAGGCGATAGTGGCCGCCGCCGCCTTTGGCGCCTTCATGGCCTGCGTGCCGAGCCGAATCGTCGATCAGCTCGAGACGCAGCGGCGCCAGGACCGCGAGGCGCTGGTGGATGACCTCATCACGCGCCGCAGCGGCCGCGACCGGCGCCAGACTCACGCCGGCAACGCTTTCTTGAATGGCTTGACGCTGACCGCCTGGTAAACGCCGGCGGCGACGTAGGGATCAGCATCGGCCCAGCTCCGGGCGGCGACCAGTGATGCGAATTCGGCGACGATCAGGCTGCCCGAGAAACCGGCAGGACCTGGGTCCGGCGAATCGATCGCTGGAAACGGGCCCGCCAGCAACAGCCGGCCCTCCTCCTGCAGCGCCTGTAGCCGCGCGATGTGCGCCGGCCGGGCGGCGAGACGGTCGGCGAGCGAATCGGGACGATCTTCGCCGACGATGGCGTAAAACATCATTTCTTCTCCTCCATGTACTTCGATAGCAAAAAGCCCTGCGCGAGGACGAAAACGAGCATCAAGCCGGTGGCACCGAAAAGCTTGAAGTTCACCCAATCGTCGGTGGAAAAGTTGAACGCCACCCACAGATTGATCACGCCCATGAACAGAAAGAAGCCGGCCCATGCCCAGTTGAGCTTGGTCCAGGCGACTTCCGGCAGTTCCATCTGCTCGGCCAGCAAGCTGCGGATCAGGTTCTTCTTCAGGAACAGCATGCCACCGAGCAGCACCGCGGCAAACACCCAGTACAGGATCGTCGGCTTCCACTTGATAAACGACTCGTCGTGAAGGATCAGCGTCATACCGCCGAAGACGGTGATCACCACCAGGCTGACCCACAGCATGGTGTCAATCTTGCGCCCCCTGAACCATAGCCAGCCGATCTGCGCAAAACTGGCGGCCATCGCCACGCCGGTCGCCACATAGATGTCGCCGGTCTTGTAGGCGATAAAGAAAAGGATGACCGGAAATAGATCGAAGAGGAACTTCATGACGTGTGCCGTAAAAATATCCGTCGATTATTGCCGATTTGCCCCGCGCCTGTCCATGCTCGGAGCTTTCCGGCAGCCCTGACGCATGACCTCCCCGAATCGACAGCACTTGCCGGTTACGCCCACTTTCGCCGCCGAGGCGGCCAGATGGGGGTTGGCTAGCGGCAAGGGAGCGCTTGCGGCGCGGGGGTTTGGTGTTCAGTCAGTGGGACAGGAGAGGTCGAGGGAGCTCCGTTACGATCGCCAGGCGAGCCTTTCCCGGCGCGGGGTGCGCCGCGCTTGGGAAGATGTGTTGGGCAGGCCTGGGCAAGGTTATTCGAGTTGCAGCAGGAACGGTTCGGCGAGAAGCAGACGCAGGCGTGCTGGGTCAAGCCAGGGCGCAGCACAGGAATTACGGATGAAGGCGATGGCGCCGCGCACACCGAGTTCTTGATACAGGTTGCGTAACTGCCGGGTGAAACGTGCCAGGGTATTGAACACATGCGCCAGGCGCATGAGGAGGTGATAGCCTTTCATGGCATTCCAGTCGAGGGCAAAGGCATGCTCGTAGTGGTAGCCCTGATGTTTTTCGACGAGGAAGCCCGCTTCGATGCCCCAACGGTGGCGGGCACCGAGGTTGCAGCGCTCATGGACATTGTCTTGTCTGAGCGGTTGGCTGGAGAGCCAGGCGTGGCGCGATGTTTCGGTGACGGTCCTGGCCTGTTCATCGATCTTTTCCCAGCTTTCCTCACAGACCACCAGGTTCAGCTTGAGACGCTGACGCCCGTTGGCCGCGAAGGCGTAGTCGATGTCGTTGACCCAGCTGAAGTGTTGTCGGCGCCTTCCCCAAGCGCGCTGCACGGCTTGTGGCTTCAGGGCGTGGAGTGCGCGGAACTCCTGCCAGACCGTGGACAAATCCTTGTCCTTAAGCACGATCATGAACTGCCAGTGGGCGCGCAAGCAGCGCTGCATCACCGGCCCGTTGGCGTAAAGGCCGTCGAGCAGGAGCAGGATCGGCAGGCGGGGGAACAGCGTCTTGAGCCGGTCGCTCAAGCGCACAAAGCCGCGCAGCTCGCAGTCCTGCTTTTGTGCTTCGGTATCGCCCAGCGCGTGTTCGAGGAACTCGCTGAGCAGTGGGACGACCAGGCCGTTGTGGAAAGCCAGGCTGGCCTCGAGGACGTAGACGAAGTACTGGGTGTGGCGGGTTTCCTCCTTGCCGACGGTGCGCTGGAGGAGTTCCTCCGCCCAGAGGGTGTCGCCGGCGACCTTCTGCGAGCCGTCGATGGCGATGGGGTAGCAGTGGTTGATCAGATAGCGGCGGAAGCTCTTGCCGCGGATCAGCCGCTTCACCAGATCGACGTGGGCCTGCTCAAGGTGGTCAAGGTCGATGTCGCGCAGCAGCCGAAACAGGGTGTCGGCGTGTGGTAGGGTCTCGATCTCCGGGAACAGCAGGTGGAGGTTGGCCATGAACTGGGGACGGGATATTTCGCGGTTGGTCTCGCGCCGAGAGGAGAACTGAAAGACGAACATCAGCAGACCGTAAAGCAGCAGCGCGGTCAGCTTGTGGCGGCGCTTCCTGGGGTCTCTCGGGTCGGGAATTTGTTCCAGTTGCTCGAGCAAGGCGGGTAGCTCTTTGCGCAGGAGACGCGTCTTTTTGCTCACGGCGTCCTCGCGGGCCTCCCTTTCCTCGCCGACGGTCGCGAAGGCTGAGCATCGGTTGGGCAGAGAAGTGGGGGAGTGGAGGACTTGTCCACTCGCGCGCCGTTTCGCGTTCAGTGCCTTTTCCTGCCGTTTCTTCTCTGAGCGCAGCTCCTTGAGGGCAGCGCGTGTCGGGCGACGGCAGGGTTTGCTCATGGCCGGGAGCTCCCAGGGGCGGCACACAGCCGGTCGCGACAATCGGCGCTCAGCGGTTTGAGCCACACCTGGCGGGGCGTGCTGCGATACGACTGGCCGGGGCGGGCCAGCCCGCGCCCGCTGGTTGCCCCGAGCAACTGCCAACCGGCCGCGCGGTAACAGGTGCCGGTATAGTGACGAGGATCGACGAAAGTCTCCAGCAACAGGGGCTCGAAGCCCCAGTGATCGAGCCAGTCCGCGCGTGCGCGGCGCGCGAGTTGTCCGAGCACATGACTGGCCAGATGCGGCACCCGGACGTGGGGAAAGATCAGGAAGCGGCTGTTGTTCACCACCCGCGCCAGGTTCTCGCGGCGGGCCTGGGCCGTCCAGCCGATCCAGCGGTCGCGCACGGCGACCGCGCGGGCAGCGCCGGCCAGCAGGACGCTGCCGAGCCGCCGGTCGCCCGCCGTGATGAAGTAGCGCAGGCGGTAGCCGAAGGCCCCCTGGAAACCCAGTGGGTGCCAGCGCGCCACCAGCGCATCCCACTGCGCCACCAACGCCGCGTCGCGAACGACTTCCAGGCAGACCGGTGCGAGTGCCGACAGGGCGCAGTGCACGGGAAGCTCCCCGGTGACCGTATCTACGGGTGCCGCGGGCGGCGCGCAACGGCGTGCTGACGACGGCCTTATCGCCGGCAGTGTCAGCAGCCCGGCCGCCTGCAAACGCTCCAGAAACTCCAGGCAGGCGCTGATCTTCGCCGTCCCTGTCAGAGTGGTCCACCCCAGGTGCTCGCAGACCGTCGCCGCCAACTCCTTGCGCGCCAATCCCGGCAGCCACGCCACCGTCCCGCACACCTCGGCGATCTCCGCGGCGCTGAATACGCGACCGCAGTGCACCCACTCCCCTTCGCTCGTTGCAACCACCACGATACCTCCGGCTGAAACGTGGACCAATGACCCTCCACCTATCCTGCCAGAAGTCCCCCCGGCTGTCTAGCTCCCTTGTGCGAAACCTTTTTTGCCTGCCCACCGCAACGCCTTGCCAGTACTGGGCTGGCGCAGTCATGCTTCAGCGCTGGCTTTCCGGCGCGATTGCCGCAGGCCGCCGAGCTGACGCTTTGCCAAGCGCAGTCAGGCGGCGCTTCGAGAAAAGTGTTCAGCGCTCGCGCGGACGCCTTGGCGTTCGATCGGGCTGTGGATTTTCCATGCCGAAACCGGTCAGCAGACGCTTCACCTCGGGCTCGCTGAGCTCGACGACCTGCCCGCGTTTGAGGTTGGGCGGCAGCGCGATCGGCCCGTAGCGAACGCGCATCAGACGGCTGACGACGACGCCGACGGCTTCGAACATACGCCGCACCTCGCGGTTTCGGCCCTCGAAGAGCGACACCCGGTACCAGCGATTGGCGCCGTCGCCACCGGCGTCCTGAAAGCTGGCGAAATTCGCCGGGCCATCGTCGAGGTCGATGCCATCGAGCAGGCGCTGCCGCGATTCGTCGGGGAGATCGCCGAGAATCCGTACTGCGTATTCGCGGATCAGCTGGTAACGCGGATGCATCAAGCGGTTGGCGAGGTCGCCCGAGGTCGTCAGCAGCAGCAGACCACTGGTGTTGAAGTCGAGGCGACCGACCGCCACCCAGCGGCCGAGCGACAGCCGCGGCATTGCCGTAAAGACGTTTGGCCGATGCTCGGGGTCGTTGCGCGAGACGATCTCGCCGTCGGGCTTGTGGTAGATCAGCACCCGCGGCAGACGGTTCGAGAAACGAACATTGACCAGCTTGCCGTTGACCTTCACCCGCTCACCCGGGCCGACGCTCTGACCGATGCGTGCAGTCTCGCCATTGACGCTGACCCGGCCGGCAGCGATCAGCTCCTCCATCTCGCGCCGCGAACCGATGCCGCTTTGGGCCAGCAGCTTGTGCAGGCGCTCGGGCTCGGCCGGCGCCTCCTGGTGGCGGCCGCGCGCCGACGGATCGGTGGCTGGCCGGCGCCTGCTGGTCTCGAGCGCCGGCTCGTCGGGAGCCGACGGCCGTGGCGGCCGTGGCACTCGCGGCGGCCGCGGCGGCCGCGGCGAGGAGGAAGGATTGGTATCTAATTTGCGCTTGCTATTGGCCATCAGCGAGGTCCATGTCCGAATTGAGTGGTTCCAGGGGTGGCAACTCGGCAAGGCTGCGCAAACCGAGGTCGTCGAGAAATTTTCGTGTCGTAGCCAGCAAACCGGGCCGCCCGGGTGTATCGCGATGGCCGACGACGTCGACCCAGCCGCGCTCCTCGAGCACCCGGATCACCTGCGTGGCGACCGTCACGCCGCGGATATCCTCGATATCGCCACGCGTCACCGGCTGCCGGTAGGCAATGATCGCCAGTGTTTCGAGAACCGCGCGCGAGTAGCGCGGCGGCTTTTCCGGATTCAGCCGCTCAAGATACGGCATGTACTCGGCGCGCGTGCGGAAACGCCAACCGCTCGCCAGCGGCAACAACTCGAGCGGTCGCTCGCGCCATTCGACGCGCAGCTCTTCGAGCAGAGCGCGCAAGGCGTCGGCGCCAACGCGGTCTTCGAAGACCTTGCGCAATTCGAGCACCGACACCGGTTCGCGGCTACTCAGCAGGACCGCCTCGAGCACCCGCTTGAGCTCGCTGGCACTAGCCGGCAAAGCGTCCATCGATGGCTCATCGGGAGTCTTTGCGTTTTCCGGAGTCATCAGCCAACCTCAGGTAAATCGGTGCAAAGGCTTCGACCTGCGTTATTTCGAGCAGCTGCTCGCGCGCCAGTTCGAGCAGCGCCAACATATGCACGACCAGCACCGGCGCGCCCAGCGCCGGATCGAACAGTTCGCCGAATTCGACGAAGCCGCCGGCGTCGCGCAGCTGCCGCAGGATCAGCGCCATATGCTCGCGCACCGACAGCTCCTCGCGCTGCACCATGTGATGGGTGTGCAAACTGGCCTGGCGAAGGATCGCGTGCCAGGCATCCTGCAGGTCGAACACCGTCACCTCGGGCAAGCGTCGGCGCAGCGCCTTCTCGACCCACGCCTCGGCCCACTCGAAATCGCGCTCGGCCTGCGGCAGCTCATTGAGCGCGTACGCCGCCAACTTCATTTGCTCGTACTCGATCAGCCGCCGCACGAGTTCGGCGCGCGGGTCTTCGGCTTCTTCGCCCTCGAGCGCCTTCGGTCGCGGCAGCAGCATCCGCGACTTGATTTCGATCAGGATCGCCGCCATCACCAGATAGTCGGCGGCCAGTTCGAGATTCTGCGAGCGCATGGCCTCGACGTAGACCAGGTACTGCTCGGTCAGCGGCGCCATCGGAATGTCGAGGACATTGACATTGGCCTTGCGAATCAGGTACAGCAGCAGGTCGAGCGGCCCCTCGAAAGCGTCGAGCATCACCGCCATGGCGTCGGGCGGGATGTACAGGTCGAGCGGCAGTTGCGTCAGCGGCTGCCCGTAGATCATGGCCAGCGGCGTCGCCACAGCCGCCGCCGGCACGTCGGCGACGGCTGTGGCGCCAGCGCCGCTGGTGGAGTGCTCGGCGACCGACACTCAGCTGTAGTCCAGCCCCATCGCCGCACGCACGTCGCGCATCGTTTCGCGGGCCAGTTGGCGCGCCTTACGATTACCGTCGGCGATGATTTCGCGAACCAGCCGTGGGTCGTCGAGGTAGGGCTGGGCGCGCTCGCGCATCGGCTCCTGCTCGGCGAGGATGCCGTCGATCACCGGCTGCTTGCATTCCAGGCAACCGATGCCGGCGCTGCGACAACCCTGCTGCACCCAGGCCTGGCAGGTCTCGTCGGAATAGACCTGATGCAGCTGCCAGACCGGACAGAGGTCCGGATTACCCGGGTCGTCGCGGCGAATACGCGCCGGGTCGGTCGGCATCCGCCTGACCTTCTGCGTCACCGACGCGGCGTCCTCGCGCAGGGTGATGGTGTTGCCGTAGGACTTGGACATTTTCTGGCCGTCGAGCCCGGGCATCCGCGACGCGGCGGTGAGCAAGGCGCCCGGCTCGACGAGGATCATCTTGCCGGTGCCTTCGAGATAGCCGCAGAGGCGCTCACGATCGGCCGGCGCCAGATCGGCCACTTCGTCAAGCAGCGCATGCGCACGCTCGACCGCGGTCTTGTCGCCGTTCTGCTGGAAGTAGGTGCGCAGCTGGGTGAACGAGCGCGCGCGCTTGGAGCCAAGCTTCTTGACCGCCTCCCTGGCTTTCTCATCGAAGCCCGCCTCGCGTCCATAGAGATGGTTGAAGCGGCGGGCGACTTCGCGCGAAAACTCGATGTGCGGCACCTGGTCCTCGCCGACCGGCACCTTGTCAGCGCGATAGATCAGGATGTCGGCCGACTGCAGCAGCGGGTAACCGAGAAAACCGTAGGTCGACAAGTCCTTGCTCTCGAGCTTTTCCTGCTGATCCTTGTACGTCGGCACGCGCTCGAGCCAGCCGAGCGGCGCCATCATCGACAGCAGCAAATGCAGTTCGGCGTGCTCGGGAACCTGCGACTGGATGAACAGCGTTGCCTGCGTCGGGTCGACGCCGGCCGCCAACCAGTCGATGATCATCTCCCACGACGAGCCGACGATTCCCTGCGGGTCGTCGTACTGGGTGGTCAGCGCGTGCCAGTCGGCGACGAAGAACAGGCAGGGATGCTGGTGCTGCAGCGTGAGCCAGTTCTTCAGGACGCCGTGGTAGTGACCCAGGTGCAGGCTGCCGGTCGGCCGCATGCCGGAGAGGACTCGTTCTGCGTACATTTGCGCTCCGGCGACTCAGACGGGAAATTGAAAAATGAAGTAGATCACGCCCATTACCAGACCCATCACCGGCGTCAACAGCCAACTCAGGGCGCCGGTGAAGAGCAGCAGCAAGAGAATCGGAAAACCGAAACGTTCGAGTTGCGCGAAGCGCCAGGCGGCAGGCGACGGCAGCAGGCTGACGGCGATGCGGCCGCCGTCGAGCGGCGGCAGCGGAAACAGATTGAGGACCATCAGCGCGAGGTTGATGATCATCCCGATCTTGGCCATCTCGGCCATCGGCAGGCTGAAGAAATTGACCGGCAGCAGCAACACCAGCTTCATTATCGCCGCCCAGAACAGCAGCATCGCCAGATTGGCGCCCGGCCCGGCGGCGGCGACCCACAGCATGTCGCGCTTGGGATGGCGCAGGCGACCGAAGTTGACCGGCACCGGCTTGGCCCAGCCGAACAGGATGCCACCACTCGACAGCAGCAGGATGCCGATCGGTACCAGGATCGTCCCGACCGGGTCGATGTGCTTCAGCGGGTTGGCGGTGATCCGCCCCTCCTGCCAGGCCGTCGGGTCGCCGAAATGGCGCGCTGCGTAACCGTGCGCGGCCTCGTGCAGGGTAATCGCCAGGATCACCGGCAAGGCGGCGATGGCGATGGTCTGAATCACCGAAGCTGTGTTCATACGAGTTTCCTAATCCCTAATCCAGGCCCAGAGGCGCCAGCGGCCCCAGTCCCGCGCGCACCAGCTGCGGCAGCGCGGCGGTCAGATCGACAACGGTTGTCGGCTCGAGACCGCAGCTGCCGCCATCGAGGATCAGTTCGAGCTGGCTTTCGAGCCGCTCCTGGATGTCCCAGGCCTCGGTCAGCGGCTCGTCGTCGCCGGCGATGATCAGCGTAGACGTCAGCAGCGGTTCGCCGAGCGCCTCGAGCAAGGCCAGGGTGACGACGTGCGCCGGCACGCGCAGGCCGATGGTCTTGCGCTTGGGATGCAGGACGCGCCGCGGCAACTCGCGGGTGCCTTCCAGAATGAAGGTGTAACTGCCCGGCGTCGTCGCCTTGAGCAAGCGATAGGTGGCGTTGTCGACGCGCGCGAACTGGCCGATCTGCGACAGGTCGCGGCACATCAGCGTCAGCAGGTGCCGATCGTCGACGCCGCGGATCGCCCGAATCCGTTCGACCGCCGCCTTGTCGCCGAGATGGCAACCGAGCGCGTAACTCGAATCGGTCGGCAAGGCGATGACGCCACCCTGGCGAATGACGTCAGCGGCCTGCTTCAGTAGCCGCGGCTGCGGATTGTCCGGATGAATCGAAAAGTACTGTGCCATGCCCCTCCCCGAGGCTCAGAACGCATCCCAGATGGGCTTTAGCCCATCCGGCAACGGCGCCAGACGGCCGAGATCGAAATAACTCTCGCCCGGCCCATGAAAATCGGAGCCGCGCGACGCCAGGAAGCCGTACTCCCTGGCCAGACGAGCGAAGGTATCGACGTGTTCCTGGGTGTGACTGCCGGACACCACTTCGATCGCCTGCCCGCCGAGACCCTTGTACTCGGTGAGGAAACGCCGCATCTCGGGGCGCGACAGCTTGTAGCGCCCAGGATGCGCCACCGCCGCGATGCCGCCGGCGCCATGGATCCAGCCGAGCGCATCGGCCAGCGTCGCCCAGCGATGCGCGACATAACCCGGCCGACCGGGAACCAGGTACGACTCGAAAACGCTGCGCAAGTCCTTGCAGACGCCGCTGTCGACCAGGTGGCGACCGAAATGCGCGCGACTGATCAAGCTGGGATTGGCCGCGAAGCGCATCGCGCCGTCGAAAGCGCCGTCGATGCCGACCTTCGCCAGTTCCGCCGCCATCCGCTGCGCACGCTCGACGCGACCCGAGCGAATCGTTGCCAGACCGTCGTTCAGGGCCGCATCATCGCGGTCGAAGGCGTAGCCGAGAACATGGATCTGCAGCGCCTGCCACTCGATGGAAACCTCGACGCCATTGACGAAACGCATCCCTGCCGCGGCCGCGGCCGCCTGCGCCGCCGGCAAGCCGTCGAGCGTGTCGTGGTCGGTCAGCGCCAGCAGGTCGACACCGTTCGCCGCCGCCCGCGCGGCGACGTCGGCCGCCGGCAGCAGGCCGTCCGAGCAGGTGGAATGACAATGCAGATCGCAGTTGAGCACAGCAGAAGACCCGTATAGGCAGGGCAAAATTGTAAACAGCGGATGATAGCACAGCCGCCCGACGCCTCCCCGGGCAAAGCGACGATCAGCGGATTCGAACCAATCAGAACCCCTACCAGAGTCCGGATTGGCGCCGATCGCGGCGCAGCTGGCGGCGTTTCGGCCCTATAATTACCGACTTTTTTCGAGTCCGCCCGATGTGGTTCAAGAACCTCTACCTCTACCGTCTGCCGAAAAACTGGGCCAGCGACCCTGTCCAGCTGCTTGCCCAGCTTGAAGAACAACTCGCCAAGCTGACCCTGCAGGGCTGTAACGCCACCGACCCGCGCAGCATCGGCTGGGTGCCACCGTGTGAAGGTGGCACGCTGGTTCACTCGGTCAACCAGCAATGGCTGCTGGCGCTCGGCGTCGAAGAAAAACTGCTGCCGGCGTCGATCGTCAAGCGCTTCGCCAGCGACAAGGCGAAAGCCATCGAGGAAGCCGAAGGACGCCGCATCGGCCGCAAGGAAATGCGCGAGATTCAGGAAGAAATGACCATCGAACTGCTGCCGCGCGCCTTCATCCGCAGCCGCAGCACGCTGGCCTGGATCGACCCGAGCAACGGCTGGCTGGTGATCGACTCGCCGTCGCCGGCGAAAGCCGAGGAATTCCTCGAACACCTGCACAAATCGGTCGAAAACGTTCCGGCCAAAGTGCTCAAGGTCATCCAGTCGCCATCGGCGGCGATGACCAGCTGGGTCGCCAGCGGCGAAGCGCCGGTAGGCTTCACGCTCGACCAGGATCTCGAACTACGCTCGGCCGAGAAGGCTACCGTGCGCTACGTCAAGCACACCCTGGAAGGCGAAGAAATCCGCCAGCACATCGCCGACGGCAAGGTCGTCACACGCCTGGCGATGACCTGGAACGACCGCATCTCCTTCGTCCTCGACGACAACCTGCAAGTCAAACGACTGGCCTTCCTCGACATCCTCAAGGAACAGGCCGACAGCCAGGCCGAAAATCAGGACGAACGCTTCGACATCGACTTCACGCTGATGAGCGGTGAAGTTGCGCAACTGCTCGAAGACCTGCTGACGGCACTCGGTGGCGAGCCGGTAGCCGCCCTGTAGTGCAAGACCAAAGGGGCTTGAGATGCACCCCCGGCCCTTCCCTGGCAGGGAGAAGGGCGGCGTGAGGCGGGGAATTCAGGGAGCCTGCTCCCTGCCCGGCGGACGATGCCGGCATGCAAGCCGGAATGCACACTGCAAGTGAGCGGGGGCGGTCATGACTTTCATGATCTGGGGTATCTCAACCGGTCATGACCGTTAGCCGGGGAGTTTTTGCCGCGACGTCTCGGTCAGCCCGCGCACAAGCCACTCGGGCCCTGCTTCGCGACTCGTGAGGGATCGCGCAACTGCGTCACCTTCAGCCAGTTCTTGTACCCTTTGAGCAGCGTGAGGCTCATTTCAACGTAGTCGCGCGACGAGAGTTGGTCGGCGGCGTAGCGCTCGAGGAGTTTCAACCAACGGCGGTGAATGGCGCACGGCGTCTCTTTGTCGCCACCACACAGCGGGCAATCGGGACAGCGTTCCCTGGCCAGCGTGGTGACTGCCGACTGTTTCTGCCACTGCTGGCGATAGTGCACGGCGTTGCTCTCGATCCACTCGAGCGCTCGCTGATCGCGCTCGGCGACGGGAAAGCGCTCGACGTGGGCTTCGATTGCCGCGATCTGGCCACGGAAGAAGGCCTCATCGGAGCCGCCGGCAGACGACGCGTTGCCGACAAAACGGGCAATCAGCGCAAGGGTGGGATCATCGACGATATACATACAGCTTCTGGGAAACCGTGGGCCAGCGTTCAATAGATTCCACTATAGCACCATTTTTGCCGCGGTGCACAAACACGATAATTATGGATTAACGAGGGCGGTGACGAGTCAGCCTGTAGCCAGGCTGAGCATAAAGGCGCCTCCTTCGACCGCCGCGAGCGCTGTTTCTTGTGGCGTCCAGAAGCGGCGAATGCTGCAGCGCCAGAAGCATCTCGCCGCTCCCAGAAGTGGCGCGCCAATGCGCCGTCTTAAGCGCGCCTTAAGATTTGACCATAACACTGAGATGGGCCTCCTGAAAACAGCACGTCGCTGGAAGGTCGCCATAAACGAATACACGCTGGCAGGCCCGGGAAGTTCCCGCCGTTGCAGACTCCGGGCAAGCCGGGAGCTGTTGGTCGCGACGAAGCACTCGCTGTCGCAAGCGGCTCATCAGGTGCTCGAGCGAGTCGGGCCTGAACGTTCTTTACGGAGGTATGAACAATGTCCTTCAAGGCGATTTCACGGCAGCTCATGCTGCCTTTTGCGCTGCTGCTGACAGCCACGCCGGGGGCGCACGCGGCGCCACCTGCCGGGCGGCTCCTGGCCTCGCAATGCGCGCAATGCCACGGCAGCAACGGCAACGGCCCCGGTTTTGACGAAATCGCCGGCAAGAGCGCCAGCGAGCTGCGCAAAGACCTCCTGGAAATGAAACGACGCCCGGTCGAAGGCATCATGGACCGCCAGGCGCGTGGCTACACCGACGCCCAGATCAAGCTCATCGCCGACTACCTCGCTGCGTACACGCGCGGCGGCGACAACTAATCCACGGGAGACGCCCACATGCATGCCTTCAACAGAAGAGAATTTCTCAGGCTGGCGAGCATCGCCGCCGCTGCAGCCGCTTTGCCCCGCACGGTCGGCGCGGCGCCAACGGTAGCGGCGCGCGTCGTCGTGGTCGGCGGTGGTTTCGGCGGCGCGAGCGTCGCCAAATACCTGCGCATCTGGGGCGCTGACCAGGTTCGGGTCACCCTGGTCGAACCCAGTTCGAGCCACGTCGCGTGTATTCTCTCCAACCTGGTGGTCACCGGCGCGCTGTCGATGGACCGCATCACTCTGGGTTACAGCGCTCTGAAAAAACGTGGAGTGATCGTCGAGCAGGCGGCCGTGACGGCGATCAACTACGGTGGCAGTACGGGCAGCGTCAGCCTCAGCAATGGCAAAAAGCTCGCTTACGACCACCTGGTGCTCGCTCCCGGCATCGACTTCGTGCCGCCACCCAATGACCCGCAGGACTGGGATCCCGAGATCACGCCGCACGCCTGGAAGGCCGGTTTGCAAACACTGATGCTGAAGCAGCAGTTGGCGGGCATGCGCAACGGCGACACCTTCGTCCTGACCGTCCCCAAGTCACCCTACCGCTGCCCCCCCGGGCCCTACGAACGCGCCTGCGTGGTCGCCGACTACCTGAAGCGCAAGCAGCGCAGTCTGGCCAAAGTCGTCGTTCTCGACGCCAACGCCGGCATTCAGGCCGAGCCGCTGGCCTTTGAACAGGCCTTCAACAGCATCTACCGCGGCATGATCGAGTACATCCCCAACGCCACCGTATCGTCGGTCAATTCGCAGGCGCGCACGATCGTCACCAGCGCCGGCACCTGGTCTAACGTCCGCGTCCTCAACTACATTCCCAACCAGCGGGCGGCGGCCATCGGCCCGGAAAACGGCGGCAACCGCGGCTTGCCGCACTTGAACGCGCAGGGCTTCGTGCCGGTCGACGCCCTCAGCTACGCCGTCAGCGGCCACCCGAACGTGCACGTCATCGGCGACGCCTGCGCCGTGCCCGCCAGCGAAGGCAAGGGCGTGCCGAAATCGGGCCATATGGCCAACGCCGAAGCCAAGGTTTGCGCCGATGCCATCCTGCGCGCGCTCAAAGGCGAGGCGCCCGACAGCAACGTCGCCACCGGTTCGGCGTGCTTCAGCCCGATCACGGCCAAAACGGCGTCCTGGTTATCGGGCAACTTCAACTACGGCGACATCTACGACGCCGCCGGCAAGGTCAAAGGCAAGGGCATGCATCGCGTCGATCTCGACGAGGCGCCGAAAATCAACGGCGATAACTACGAGGACATGTTCACCTGGGCCGAAGGACTGTTCGCCGACAGCTTCGTCTAAGCGTCACGACGAAGAAGCTCGGTCGTGGAAGTCATGACCGAGCTTCTCCGTTTCCGGAGCTTGTCCCGACGGCGCCAATCAAGTCGGGCAAACACGACGCGAGCACCGTGTGCAGCAGCTCTTTCTCTAAGCCTTGCAGTCGGCAATCAAAGCTTCGCCGGCGGCCAATCGGCACCCAGATCGGCCTGCGAGTGATTGCCATAGGTCGGCCAGTCAGGAGAATACTCGTCGGCCTGCTTGCCCCAGCTCGTCCAGCCATCGCGCGAGCCGCGGGCAAACATCTCGAGGTAGGGGCCGGGCGAGCACGATTCGATCAGCTCGTACGCCTCGTCGGGCTTGCGCGAATGCTCGCGCTTGCGGCTCTTGATGATATTGACCTGGCGGCGACCCGGCGCCAGCGTACGCGCGTTCTTGCCGCGGACGCCGAACAGGATCAGTTCGGTGGTGTTGCGGAAGTAGAAACCGACACCGCGTCCGTCGGGGCCGCCGTCCTTGCGGATCTTGTGCCAGACGATATTGCTCTTGTACTCGAAACCCCAGGCGGCGAGAACCCGCAGGCCCTCGGGAAGCAGCGCGTTCGGCACCCAAAGGTAAAGGTGGGCGGGATCTCCGACGATGCTGGCCACCGGCAGCGCAAGAATGTCGTCCAGCGTCATCGTCGCGTAGCGGTTCAGCCGCTTGTGTTCCGGCGCCATCTTGCCGGTGCGGTTCTGGAACTGCCATGGCGGATCGGCAAGCACGGTGTGGAAGCGGCGATCGCCGACGCGGCGCAGCAGATCGCTAGCCGCCTCGGGAAAATGTTTCGTCATCTCGTTCAATCTTCAAGGTAAAGGGATCTGCTGATGCCGAACACCAGGATCGGACGAGCACCACCGCCTCCTCCTTCTCGCTGGTGGAATGTTGGCGGAGCTGCGGAAGGCACGAAATTCGCCCACGCGTCATTGCGAGGAGGCGCAGCCGACGCGGCAATCCAGAAGATTGGCTCTGCACGTTGTCGAAGCGGCGGAAAACTAATATGAGGATGGCACTGGATTGCCGCGTCGGCTTTGCCTCCTCGCAATGACGGTGTCGTGGTGTACGGACGTGGACGCTTTCCTCGACGCGTTCACGGCTGCGCCACAAGCGCTGCAATCGCCGCCTCCACCCAGCCGAACCCAATCCTCTCCTGCTCCAGTCGCAGATTCTTGCGCAGGCGATTGTCGCGCAGGTCGTCGTAGAGCGCGCGCTCTTCGGAATTCAGGCGCGGCAAGTCGCGCCGCGTCTGCTTGTCCTCCTCGCCCCATTGCGCTTCGAAAGCGAGCAGCGTCGCGCGGTCCATCAGGAAGGAATCGACGTGCGCGAAGTACGCGCGCAGCTGCTCGAGGATGGCGAAGCCGTGCGTGTCGATGTCGCCCCAGTAGTGGATGCGGCAGCGCGCCAGCCATTGCGCCTGCGCCAGCATCTCGAAGCCGTAGCCGGCGCCGAAGACGATCAGGCTGTCGCGAACGGCCGGGAAGGCCAGGAAGTTGATCTCGTTCTCGGTAATGAAGACGCGCGTGACGCCGGGGTCAAGGCGGGCGAAGCTATCGGCGTCGAGCGTGAGGTCGTCGCCGAAGTCGCCGGGCAGGCGCGCGTGCGCCGGGTCGAGAATCCGCAAACGGATGCGCACCGGTTTGTCGCGGAAACCGTAACGCCGGGCAAAACCGCTGACGCCTGTTGCCGACGCGTCGACGGCCGCTGGCGGCAGAACGAGATCGAGCCACTCGCCGAGAACGCCGCGATGCGCTTCGATGAACTTGCTGTGCACGCCGGGGATATCCACCTGCCGCAGATAGACCTTGGACCTGGGTTCCACATGGGACCTTTCCGCTACCCAGGCGACGATCGCCAGCAGCCGGCTCCATTCACCGGCCAGTTCGAGCGCCCGCAGCGGCCGTTTGGCGAGCCAGGCGAGCAGTTGCGGCTGGCGCTGCCGCGTTAGCTCGAGCAGGGCATCGAAGCGCGCGAGCTCGCGGCGCTTGCCGATCAGCGCCAGCGCGTCGTCTATGCTGTCGATCCACGCCTCGTTGGGAACGGCATTGGCGCCGAAGACGCGATGGCGGAATTCGCGCATCTCGATACGGCAGTGCGGCATGGCGCGCAGCTCGGCGACCCAGGCGCGCACGGCGTCGAAACGCTCGGCGATTTCTGCCGAGTTCGGTCCCTTGAGGAGCAGCCGGCGCGGAAACGGCGACTCGCCGCTGACCCGGCTGGCGAGCACTTCGCCGCGGTCCCACAGTTTCTGCACCTGCGCCCGCAGCTCGGCGGGCCGCGTCCAGCTCACCCGCTCGCCCTCGCCTTCTCGGCGCGGTATTCCTCGATCGACAGGTTGCGCAGTTTCGACGTGCGGCCTTCTTCGTTATGGACGAAACCGACGCTGGCGACAAAGGGCTCGATGATGTGGATTTTCTGCAGCGGCGTGACGATCAGCAGTTGCAGGTTGAGCTGCGCGAAGAGCCGCAGGCCGTATTGTGCCGACTCGTCCGAGCCGCGCCCGAAGGCTTCGTCGATGACCACGAAGCGGAACGAGCGCGAGCGCACGGCGCCCCATTCGAGGCCGAACTGGTACGCCAGGCTGGCCGCCAGGATGGTGTAGGCGAGCTTCTCTTTCTGGCCGCCCGACTTGCCACCCGAGTCCGAGTAGTGCTCGTGCTCGCTGTCGTCCTCGCGCCAGCGCTCGCTGGCGGCGAAGACGAACCAGTAGCGGACATCGGTGACCTTGGTCGTCCACCGGCGGTCGTGCTCGGAGAGGCCCTCGCGGCCGCGCAAGCGTTCGATGATGTGCCTGACCTGCAGGAACTTGGCTTCCGAATACTGGGCGTCGTCCGAGCCGGTGATGCTGCCTTCGCTACACGCGCGCAGCTCGCCCTGGAAATCACGGATGTCGGCGTCGGGCGTCGGCTGCGCCTCGAGCGTGATGTAGCGGCCGGTGTTGTAGTCGATCTGCGTCAGCGAGCCGTTGATGTGCGCGATGCGATCCTTGATCGTCTCGCGCCACATCGCCAATTGCGCGCTGAAGTTGGCCACCTCGTTGATCGCGTTCTCGTTGAGCAGCTTCTTGAAGCGCAATTCGAAGCGCGGCAGATCGTCGGCCTGCAACTTGTCGAGCATCGTCCGGTATTCGCCGACGGCGTCGATGGCGACATCGACCTCCTGCGTGTCGAGCGGGAAAGCGCTGCGGTAGGAACCCATGGCGTCGATGATCTTGTCGCGCAGCCGCTTCAGCTTGTGGTCCTCGTTTTCGATGCGACTCTGCAGCCAATTGCGCATGTCGTGCTCGCGGTTTTCGCACGATTCGACACTCAGCTGGTGCTCGCCGAGCGCTTCGCTGCGTATCGCGTCGAGGCGCTCGAACCAGGCACCCTGCTCCTGATCGGCGACCAGCAGCAGGGTGTCGCTGCGCAAGGCCTCGGCGGCTTCACGTTTGGCCTGCGTCGCTCCCAGCTCGCGCGTCCTGGCGGCGAGCGCAGCGTCGCTTTCGGCGAGCTCGCCCTGCAGCCGTTTGAGACGTGCGCTCAGGTTCTGCAAAACATCCGACGTCGTTTCCAGCAAGCGCTTTTCTTCCTGCAGCCGTGCCACCGCGGTCGCCGACGATTGCCAGTCGAGCTCGCTGAAGTCGGCGTACTCGCCGAGCTTCGACAGCGCGGTCAGGCGTTCCTTGAGCGCGTTCTGTTCACCCATGATCTTGCCGATGCGGCTGCCCAGCTCGCCGAGCCGTGCTTCGAGTTGCCGGGCATTGGCTTCGAGGGCGCTGATCTTGGCGGCGTTGCTCCAGCCGAGCACGTAGCGACTGCGGTCGTCGAGGCGATGGCGGTCGTCTTTCTCGTGGCGCTCGCCGGGCGCCTTGATCTGGCCGGCACGCGTGATCGCTTTCGTCTCGCGGCGAAACTGCTCGTGCGTGGCGCAACACGCGACGTCGAAACGATGCGTCAGCTCGCGTTCGAGCCAGTCGTAGTACGGCGAGTCGGGCTTCACCTCGAGCTTGCGCACCAGCGAGTCGCGATGCACGCTGGGCAGGTCGCCGGGCGAAGTCTTGCTCTTGCGGACGCGGAAATAGACCAGCCGCCCGCGCAGCTGCGTGCGATCGACCCATTCGGCGACCGGCGTGTAATCGGCGTCGGGGACCAGCAGCGACAGGGCGAAGTTGTGCAGCAGGCGTTCGCCGGCGCCCTCCCAGTCGCGCTCGTCGTCGCGGACCTGCAGCAGTTCGCCGGCAAACGGCATCGCCTCTTCGGCGAGATCGAGCGCCTGGCACAGCGCGCTGCGCATCGCCACCTGCGCGGCCGGGACGTTGCTGCGCCGGGCCTTGAGGCTGTTGATCTCGGCCGATAACTCGTCGTGCTCGAGCTTGCCCTGGCGCAGGCTAACACCGAGCTCGGTGAGGTCGTTCTGCAAGCTCGCGTCGCGCTCGCGAGCGGCTTCGGCGAGCGTCGCGAAGCGCTGGCGCTGATCGAGAAAAGCCGCTTCGTCAGGCGCCGCCTGCTCAGCCACCGCAGCCAGCAGCTCGCCATGGCGCTGCGCCTTGCGCGCCCGCGCCTGACGTTCGATTTCGAGCCGATGAATCTCGGCGGCCAGGCGTTCGAGCCGATCACCGCCGTTCTCGGCGATGCTGCGCTTGAGTTCGCCCTCTTCGGAGCGTTGCGCCAGGCGCTGCTCGTCGATACGCTTGAGCTGCGCGTCGTGCCGCCGCCAGTCTTCGGCCAGACCGGCGAGGCGCTTGTCGAGCAGTCCGAGCTTGAGGGTGGCGAAGTAGGCTTTGAGCGCCTCGCGACACGCCCGCATTTCCTCGATCTTCGCCGCCAGGACGGCGTGCTGCTCGCCATCGGCAACCAGTGGTGCGAGCAGCGCGACCTGTCGCTTGGCCTTGAGGACGGCTTCGTGGGCGCGATTGAGATCGTCGAAGTGACCGATCAGCGCGCTGATTCGTGGCGCGACGTCGAAGGGCTCGAGCATGTGGCTGCGCACGAAGTCGGTCAGGTTGCCGACCGACTTCATCGATACCGTCTGATGGAAGAGGTCCAGCGCCTGTTCGTTGTCGATCCCGAAGCGCCGCCGGAACCACGCGCCGTAGGGCGGGAAGCTGTCGAAGACCTCGGCCAGCGGCCGCCGCAGGCGCTTGCGCAGCGCGCCGATGTCCGAGCCGAAGTTGGCGAAATCGCCAGCGATCGACAGATCGCTTTCGGCGGCGACGAAGAAGCGCGCCGGCTGCCCCTGCGCGTCCTTGATCCAGAAGACCTGCGCCAGCGTCACCGTCTGGTCGTAGCCGGCGTTGTAAAAGACGCCGAGGATCACCGAGTAATTGTTGTGGTCGCGCAGCGCCACCGGCCGCGCGCTGCCGCTGACCTCGTTGCGCTCGGACTTGTAGTGGCCGAGGACATAGGAACGCAGCGTCCGCTCGCGGCTGTCGGCGCCCGCCGCCTTGTTGTAGGCGATGCGCTGCGCCGGCACCAGCAGCGTCGTCACCGCGTCAACCAGCGTCGACTTGCCCGAACCGATGTCGCCGGTCAGCAGCGCGTTCTGGCCGCCCGGGTTGAGCGTCCACACACGCGCGTCGAAAGTACCCCAGTTGAAGACTTCCAGGCGCTGCAGGCGAAAACCCGAAAGCGTGTCGTCGTCAACAAAATCGAGGCCGAGACTCTGCGGCTCATTCATCGGATGCTTCCCGCGACCGGCCGCTCCTGGCCGTCGCTGGCTGCGCTTTGCCGGCCTTGCTGCCGTTGCCAGCGGCGCTGCTGTCGCCGGCGAGCAAGGAGCGGTAGGCATCCAGGCGCTGATCGAATTCGGCGAGCCACTGCGCGTCGACAAAGGACTTGAGAATTCGCCGCACCTCGAAGGTCGCCGTCTGGCCAGCCTGCACTTTCAGGCGGCGCACGAAGCCGAGCTCGACGACCTTGCCGAGGTAGAAGTCGATCTGGTCGATCAAGCGCGCCTCGTTACTGCCTTCGCGCAGAAAGACGCGCAGCAGCTCGACGACGTCGTCGCGCGACAGCACCAGCCGCGTATCGCCACCGCCGGCGTCGAACTCGGCCAACTTCTTGCGCAGCAACGCCAGCAACAGGCTGACCGGAAACGACAAGGGACGGCGCGCGACCAGGCGCGGCAGCCGCGGCGCCTCGCCCTCCTCGGGCTGCGGACGCGAGCGCAGGAAGGCGTAGCCCTCGGCCTCGTCGAGCACCAGCTCGAGGTCGAGCACGGCGACGTAGTCACGCACGCGCGCCTGCAGATTGAGCAGCGTGTTCCACAGCGCCGCGTCGCCGTCCTGATAGAGCACGCCCTTGAGCAGCGGAATGACCAGCGCCGACAGCTCGGCGCTGGCCGGCGCCGCTGCCGCCGACGCGTCAAGCTCAAGTTGTGCTTCCAGGTCTTGTGCCACCACTATCCCCACCCCACGAACTTCAGAGCCGCCATGACGCGCCCCAGGATACCACGGTGCCATGATACCCATGCGACACGCACCCACACACCGTCATTGCGAGGAGGCAAAGCCGACGCCGCAATCCAGTTCCACCCTCTGATCCTTGACGCTCTCAGGAATTGACCCACTTTTGCTCACGAAACCGGACCCGCCTAGTCGTCATGGCTGTGCGCACGAAAATGCCGCGCACACAGCCATTCCCGAGCGTACTCGCCTCTACACGGCGTCAAGGGTACGCTGCGCCGGGCTGCAAAAACCGCAGCCCGCCCTTGACCCCGCTCCGAGGCGAAAACCTGGGTGTTGGCGCGCGCCAACGGTGGGTCAATTTCCGTGAGCGAAAAAGGGTCAGTTTTCGTGAGCGTTGAGGTCTGATTGACGCGCGGGAATCGCTGGCGCTTCGTGGCCTCGTATATTCCATACCGCGGGCAACATCACACTAGCCGCCGACAAATATCACCCGCGACAGCCGCGCCTGTTTCGTGTAGTCCTTGCCATCCGGCCCGACGCCGCGCCAGACGATCAGCTCGCTGACGTCTTCGTCGATGACGCTCTTGAAACTGTCGCCGGCGAGCTGCAGGTAGGCGACCAGCTCGGCGAGACCGTGCTCCAGGGGGCGCGTTTCGCAGAGCTCGCGCAGCGTCACCTGCGAGCGGCCCTGCAGCGCCTGGCGGATGTGTCGCGCGAGCTGCGCGCGGTCGACGACCACTTGCGAGAAAAGGACCGCCGCGTCTACGTCCTGATCACCCGCTTCGAGCACCAGGTCGGCGATGGCTGGCTTGATCGGCGGCGTGTACAACGGCCGCTCGAGCGGCAATTCGATCGCCGCGGTGGTGTCGGCGATGCTCATCACGTCGTTGGCCGACGGCGGCGTCTCACGCAGCGCCAGCGCCTTGGCTTCGATGCCGTGCAGGATGTCCATGATGCGGCGATTTTCCAGCCACGCCTGGTCGTCGAGAAAGCGACGTAGTTGCTGCGACAGCTGGGCGACCGTGCGCTGCGTGTGCTCGCCGGCTTCGAGCCAGTCGTAGTGCACGCGCCGGGTGCGTGCGTCGGGCCGCAGTTCGGCGACGGCGGGCAGCGTCAGGACGCGCTCGAGCAGCGCTGAAAGCTCGTCCTGACGACTGCTCGACATCAGGAAATCCCAGAAAGCGCGGAAGCTGCGTCCCTGGTCGGAGTCGGAAATGGCGTCGCGCTCGCCCATGATTTCTTCGAGCAAGGCGCCCTTGGCGCCCTCCCAGAGAGCGATGCGCTCGCGCACGCGGCGGTCGAGGCCGCGGAAATTGTGCTCGACTTCGCGAAAGTCGGTCAGCAACTCGCGCGCCATGGCGACGAACTGCTGGAAACGATCGCGCAGCGCGCTGTCGTCGAGCAGCGGCAGGTCGCCCGAGCGCACGCGCTCGATCTCGGCGTCGATGTCGTCGCGACGGCGCTGCAATTCGGCGATGCGCGTCTGCGGGTCGGTCTCGCTGCCCTCGCTCATCTGCTTGAGCAACTCGAAGAGCGTCAGCAGGCGCGACTCGGTACCGACAAAGCTGCGCGCGGCAAGCGTCCCCAGCCAGGCGATGGCCTTTTCGGTCGCCGGCGTCAGGTCGAAATGCGGCTCGTCCGAGCCCTGCGCGTAGAACTTGCGCAACCAGCCCTTGTCGTTCGCTGCCCAATCGTTGAGGTAGTCGAGCGCCGCTTTCGGGAATAGCTCGGCGCCGAAGCGATCGCGCAGCGCAAACAACTCGTCTTCCAGCGCTTCGGCCAAATCTGCCTGCGCCAGCACGCGTGCATTCGGCGCGATGAACACGCGCTGCAGGAAGCTCGCCAGCAGTGGCGCGTGCTCGGAGCGCAACAAGCGCCACGCCGGATGATTCAGGCGCAGCAGCTCGAGCGTCGCGTAGTCGAGGCTCATAGGGGCAGGCGGCCGCTTGCCAGCGCAAATCGACTCATCGTCTCAACTTGCACTCGCGCCGGGGAGCAATTCGGCTTCCCAGTGTCGCCAGCGAGCGCCGAGAGCGCCCGCCAGGCCGCTGTGATCGGGCGAGCAGACGACGTTCAGCTCACCGGCTCGCGCCCAATCGGCGAGCGGCCGGCGCGAGCAGGTGAGTAGGGCTTCGGCCGATTCGCAGCGGGCGCCGAGCGCTCCCAGCCAACCATTGCGGCCGCCACTCTTGACGACGTAGAGCGCGGCATCGGCGATATTGACGACGGCACTCCAGTCCAGGACTTCGGCATACTGCGCCGACAGCGGAAAGCAGCAGAAACCGATCGAGCAGGTCTTCGCCAGCAGGCGGCCATCGTCAAGCTCGAATGGCCGATCGGCGACCGCCGCGCGCGCCCGCTCGGCGAGTTCGGCGGCGTGCGCACGCGGCGTAGCGCGCGCCACGACGAGAAATTCCTCGCCGCCCCAGCGCACCAGATAGTCGGTTTCGCGGAACACCGCCTGCAATCGCTGACACATCTGGATGATCACCGTATCACCCGCCGCATGGCCATGCTGGTCGTTTACGTGTTTGAAGTGGTCGATGTCGAACAGGAAAAATATCAGGCCGGCGTCATCACGCAAGGGGGCGCCGTACTGCCGGTGACTGTCGTACTCGCGCAGCGCCAACGCCGCATCGGCTTCGATATGCTGGCTCAGGAAGCGGCGGTTGCGCAAGCCGGTCAGCGGGTCGCTCAGGCTCGACTCTTCGAGCGCCGCCGACTCGCGTTGCAGAGCCAGGGTCAGCTTCTCCAGTTCGGTCGTGCGCTCGCGCACCAGTCGTTGCAGTTCGCCCTGGCGCACACGCAGATGGCGCGTACGCAACTGCACCAGGGCGTAGATCATCACCAGCAGCAGCGCCAAAGCAAGCACACGGAACGACCACGTTTGCCACCAGGCGGGAACGATGTGCAGCTTGAGCGACAGCTCGTGCGGACTCCAGACGCCGCTGCGGTTGGTCGCACGCACGCGCAGCAGATAGTCGCCGGGAGCCAGGTTGCTGTAGCTGGCGAGCCGGGACTCGGCACCAATTTCGATCCAGGCGGGGTCGAAACCGAGCAACTGGTAGGCGTAGCGAACGCGGCCAGCGTCGCTGTAGTCAATCGCCGCGAAGGCAACGCTGAAGCTGCGCTGCTCGGGCGTCAGCTGCAGTCCCTCCTGGAGCCGGCCCGCGGCCTGGCGCTGACCGTTGATGGTCAGCTCGGCGATCGCCAGCGGCGGCGCGTAGTCCGAAGCGTCGAAGTGCTCCGGGTTGACCACCAGCATGCCCTTGCTGCCGCCGAAGAGCATGCGGCCATCAGCCGTCTTGGTTCGCGAGAGGAACCAGCCAGTGCCGAGATCGGCGCCATCGGCTGCCGTCAGCTCTTCGAGGCGATCGCTGGCCGGGTCATAGACATACATCTGCGTCCAGATGCGACCGCGCCTATCCTCCATCAAATTGCCGCCAAATGGCCGACTGACGACGCCGTGGCGGGCACTGATGTGCTCGAAGCTGACCGGCTGGCCATCGTCCCAGCGGCTCATTCGATGCAGACCGGTCACCGCCGTGTCGACCCACAGCGTCTGTTGATGGTCGAACAGCAGTCCGATGACGCTGGCGTTGCCGAGGCCGGCGCCATTCCTGCTCTCGACCGGCCGCATCTCGCTGCTGCCGGCAGCGACGCGCAACAGTCCGCTGCCGCCGCCGACCCAGACGCTGCCATCAGCCGCCTCGGCGAGCGCGTTGATATCGGTGTGCGCCTTCTGTCCACCGGCCTGACCGATGCGGACAACTTCGGCCGCGCCGGGTCGCAGGCAATAGACGCCGTCCTGCGTGGCCACCCACAGGGAGCCATCGCGGCTGACCAGCAAACGTCGGGTCAGGCCGCCAGCGTGCGCGACGATACGCAGTTGCCGGCGGTCGCCGCTGAACTGATAGAGCGCGGAATCCGCGCCCAGCCAGACGCTGCCATCGCCAGCCTGGGCGATGGCTTCGATGCGCACCGGCGGCAGCGAGGGTCTGGCTCCTGGCGCCGCGGCGGTGGGCCGCCGGTCGCGCGGCCAGACCGCGCCGGTGACGCGCAACTGGCTGTCCATCACCGCCACGCCACCCTTGCGCGTCGCCGCCCAGATTTCACCATTGTCCAGTTGCAGGACGCTGCGCACATCGGCTTCGGAAAATGGGCCGTCTGGCTGTGGATCGGCGCCACGCAACCAGATACTGCGATTATTCGGGTCGTGGCGTTGCAGACCGACGCCAAAGCCGCCAACCCAGATCAAACCCGAGTGATCGCGAATCAGCGCCGTAACCTCGTTGCCGGCCAGGCCCGTACGCTTGCGCAAATCGTGCTGCAGTCGCTGCCGCAAGCGACCGTCAGCGAGCTCACGAATTTCGATTCCAGACGATCGGCCGACCCAGATTCGTCCTCCCGACGCCTCGACCAGACTCGACACCGCGCCCTTATTTGCGGCGTCGTGCGCGCGCTCGACGAGCACGCCGTGGCCGCTGGCGGGGTCGATGATGGCCAGGTCACCTTGCTGCGTGCCGACCCAGATGCGCCCGTCCGACGCCTGTAACAGCGCCTGCACCAGACGACCACCGAGCTCGGCGCCGCCGGCGCTCGAGAACACCGCTTCGAAGCGATCGCTGCCCGCAACGCGCCGGCTCAAGCCAGCCCAGGTGCCGACCCACAAGCTTCCCTGGCGATCGACCAGCAGCGCTTGCACACGGTCGTCTGGCAGGCTGCCGGCTTGCTGCGAATGCCGGTAGTGCGTGACTTTGCCGCTGCCCAGATCGACGTGCTCGAGGCCGCCACCCTCGCTGCCCGCCCAGATGTCGCCGTCACGATCCTCGGCGAGCGCGCGAATCGTCGGCAGCGGGCCGCCGCTGCCCTCGCTATCCTTGCCATTCTCGCGTTCGCCGCGAACCGCCGTGACGCGTTCGCTCAGCGGATCATAGACCGCCAGACCGTCCCACTCGGTGCCTATCCACAGGCGGCCATCGCGCGCCGGCAGCAAGGCGCGGATCCAGCCCAGGTTACGCTCCGCCGGGTCAGCGCTTTCGCGTTCCTGCGGACGAAAGCGGTAGCCATCGAAGCGCACCAGACCGTCGCCGGTGGCAATCCACAAAAAGCCTGCTCGATCCTGCGCCATCGTCGGGACGACATTGCGCGGAATGATGCCGACGCCGACCGACTCGAAACGCGGCTCGGCGAGCGCGTTTTCGCGATCACTCAGAGCGGGGCTATTGGCGAGGAGCGCAGTCGTCCCCGACACGAAGAGGGTAGCCAGCAGCAGAATTCGTCGGAGCCCGAGTACGGCAAGCGGCTTTAGCAAAGTACCTCTTCCGTTTCAGGGTCTGGAGCGTCATGAAAGGGGCCGCCCGGCAGCCAGTCGAGTTGTCATCTACCGCACGCTGCCGCCAGCGTCCGAACACGGACTCCCGCGACAGCCAGTCAGCTCGGGGGTCCCCATAAGACAATCTCGAGTATAGGGACTGCGATCGACGGCGGTCAATCTGATATTCAAGTCCTGCAAGCTGCCGAGAAGCAGCAGAAATCGACAAGGGCATTAGATCAGCGGCCGGTGGTCGTGGCCGCTGTTCTGTCAGCGGCGGACGGCTGCGCTCCCTGCCGCCAACGCCCGACAATCAGCGGTCGGCGCCATGCTGATAGAGATGCACGTCGCGCTGCGGGAAGGGGATGTTCAGGCCGGCCTGGTCAAAGCGTTTCTTGACCTGCTCGTGAATATGGAAGTGGACAGCCCAGTAATTGGCAGCTTCGACCCACGGGCGAACGACGAAATTAACGCTGTTGTCGCCGAGCGCGACGACCTCGACGGTCGGCGCGGGGTCCTTGAGGATGCGCTCGTCGCCGGCAACGATGTCGTTGAGGAGCGCGCGCACCTGGTCCAGATCATCGCCGTAGCTGCAGCCGACGATCAGGTCCACACGGCGCGTGGCGTTGGCCGAGTAGTTGGTGATCGTCCCGGACATGATCTGGCTGTTCGGCACGAGGATTTTCTTGTTGTCCGGCGAGTGGATGACGGTGGTGAAAATCTGCACCTCCTTGACCGTTCCGGCGACACCGGCGGCCTCGATGAAGTCGCCGACCTTGTACGGGCGGAAGGCGACGATCAACACGCCCGACGCGAAGTTGGACAAGGATCCCTGCAGCGCCAGACCGACGGCCAGGCCGGCGGCACCGAGAACGGCGAGCAAGGACGTCGTCTGGACGCCGAGCGCGCCGATGGCGGCAATGATCACCACCACCAGCAGCACGGCATTGAGCATGTTGCACAGGAATTTCTCGAGCGTGTCCTCCATCTTCGCGCGCTGGAAGGTCTTGCGGGCGATATTGGTGACCACTCTGGCCAGCCAGCGGCCAAGCAGGAAAATCACGATCGCGGTGACCGCTTTCATGCCGATCGACGTGCCATGTTCGGTCACCAGGACAATCAGCTGGTCGGCATTGGTGTAATCGATGGCTTTTGCGGCGGTCTTCTCGACGAGCTCGGCGGCTGTTGTGGCCATGGTGCTTTCCTCCGGTGATTCTTTAAATGATCATCCCGCTCGGCGTCATCTACCGCCAGCGGGGCGTTGCCTACGGCAAGCTCGACGAGCCCCTCTTCAGGCGCTGACGGCAGCCAGCGCGTCGGCCAGACTGCGTAGCGTGCGATCGGGATTGTGCAGCTTGTCGAGGCCGAACAGACCGATGCGGAAGCTGTGGAAATCGGCGGGTTCGTCGCATTGCAGCGGCACGCCGGCGGCCGTCTGAACGCCGATCTGGACGAATTTCCGGCTCGACTGGATGTCCGGGTCGTCGGTGTAGCTGACGATCACTCCGGGCGCCTGGAAACCTTCGGCGGCGACGCTCGTGAAGCCCTTGCTGGTCAGCAAGGCCCGCGCCCGGCGACCGAGATCCTGCTGCTCCTGGCGAACGCGCTCGAAACCATACTCCTCGGTTTCGACCATCACGTCGCGTAGCGTCGCCAGGGCGTCGGTCGGCAGCGTTGCGTGGTAGGCATGGCCACCGTTCTCGTAGGCCGCCATGATCTGCAGCCACTTCTTGAGATCGCAGGCGAAGCTGCTGCTGGTCGTTTCGTCGATCCTGGCGCGCGCCCGCTCGCCGAGGGCGACCAGCGCGCAGCACGGCGAGCCGCTCCAGCACTTCTGCGGCGCGCTGATCAGCACGTCGACGTCGTTGGCGAGCATGTCGACCCAGACCGCACCGGAGGCCACGCAATCGAGAACGAAAAGACCGTCGACCGCGCGTACCGCCTCGCCGATGGCGCGCAGGTAAGCGTCGGGCAGGATCATTCCCGACGCCGTTTCGACGTGTGGCGCGAAGACGATTTCCGGCTTCTCGGCGCGAATGCAGGCGATGACCTCGTCGATCGGCGGCGGCGCGAAGGCCGCGTGCCGCTGTTCGTCGACCGGGCGAGCGATCAGCGCGACGCTCTCGGAAGCGATCCGCCCCATGTCGAGAATCTGTGTCCAGCGGAAGCTGAACCAGCCGTTGCGGATGATCAGACACTTCTTGTCGGTGGCAAACTGGCGGGCGACGGCCTCCATGCCGAAGGTGCCGCTACCGGGAACGACGATTGCCGCCTTCGCCCGGTAGACCGCCTTGACGATTCGCGAGATGTCCTTCATCACGCCCTGGAAGCGTTGCGACATGTGGTTGAGGGCGCGGTCGGTATAGACCACCGAGTATTCGAGCAGGCCATCGGGATCAGCTTGCGGTAGCAGTGCAGGCACGATTGTCTCCAGTCGATGATTCGCGGTCGGTGAATCGCGACAAACGAAAAAGGCGCAGGATAACGCCAAGTCGCGATGCCACGCTAGTCATCAGGCACCCGCTGGCGCGGCATCTGGAGCCGGAAAACGCGTTCAGCGGCGTCACCTGCGGTCTGCCACGAGCCTACAGAGCAGGGTAAACTGCGGTCGCGTCAATCGGCACGAAACGGCCCCGCCGACGATGAAAGTCGCGACGGTTTCCCTTTGCTTGCCGAACCGGAGAGTGCCATGGCTGGAGCCAGCCTGCTTGCCCTGATCGACGACATTGCGACGGTTCTTGACGACGTCGCTCTGATGACCAAGGTCGCCGCCAAGAAAACCGCCGGTGTGCTCGGCGACGACCTGGCGCTGAACGCGCAGCAGGTGTCCGGCGTGCGCGCTGAACGCGAGTTGCCGGTGGTCTGGGCAGTCGCCGTCGGTTCGCTGAAAAACAAGCTGATTCTGGTGCCGGCGGCGCTGGCAATCAACCGCTTCATGCCGTCGGCGGTGCTGCCGCTGCTGATGATCGGCGGCCTCTACCTGTGCCTCGAAGGCGTCGAGAAACTGACGCACAAGTGGCTGCATGGCGACGGCGACGGAGGCACGCCGCACGCCGAGAAACTCGCGGCGCTGGTCGATGAAAACGTCGACCTGGCGACGCTCGAGGCCGACAAGGTCAAGGGCGCGATCCGCACCGACTTCGTCCTCTCGGCCGAAATCGTCGTCATCGCCCTCGGCACTGTCGCCGACGCACCGTTCTCGACGCAGGTGATGGTCCTGGCGGGTATCGGCGTGCTGATGACGGTCGGCGTTTATGGCGTCGTCGCGGCGATCGTCAAGCTCGACGATCTCGGGCTGTACCTGCTCGGCAAAAACGGCGCCCTCGCCCGCACGATTGGCCAGGGACTGCTGCTGGCAGCGCCGCGGCTAATGAAGGGGCTAACGGTGATCGGTACGGCGGCGATGTTCATGGTCGGCGGCAGCATCCTGAGCCACGGCATCCCGCCGCTCCATCACCTCATCGCGGACACCGCCGAACTGGCTGGGACGGTCGCCGCCGTTGGCGGCTTGCTCAAGGCGCTGAGCTCGCTGGCGCTCGAAATGCTCGTCGGCGTCGTCGGCGGCAGCCTGACGCTGCTCGCTTTTCGGGCGTCGGGCGCGCTGCGTACGGCGCTCAAGGCGAAGCCCGAGGAACCGCCTGCAAACCACTGACGGCGGGCCGTGAGCCACGTCGTCAATACGCTCCGAGCAGCCGCACCCGGGGCCGATCGCAGGCCGGTACCTTAGAATGCACGGCCTGGAGAAACCCGGAACAAGCACATGAAGATGGACTGGCTGGAAAAGATGCTTGAGCGCCTGGCGCAGGGCGACACGACGACGATCCTTGCCCTGGAGGTATTTCTGGTCGTCCTCGGCGTGGTCGTGGCGAACTTCATCCTGCGCCGCGTGCTGGCCAAACTTGAAGCACGCACGCGCCTGACCGCCACACCGTGGGACAACGCGCTGGTCTCGGCGCTGCGCCAGCCACTGACCGTCCTGGCGTGGCTGCTCGGCCTGTGTTTTGCGGCGCGGATTGTCGAGGCGGGTACCGAGGCGACGATCTTCGAGATCATCGACCCGCTACGTACCATCGGCGTCATCGCCTGTATCGCCTGGTTTCTGGTGCGTTTCGTCGGCAACGTCCAAGACAGCATCATCGACCAGCGCCTGGCGCGCGGCGAGTCGATCGATCGCACGACGGTCGACGCCATCGGTAAACTGCTGCACGTATCGGTGCTGATCACCGCCGTCCTGGTCGGGCTGCAAAGCCTCGGTTTCTCGATCTCCGGCGTCCTCGCCTTTGGCGGCATCGGCGGCGTCGCGGTCGGCTTCGCGGCCAAGGATCTGCTCGCCAATTTCTTTGGCGGCCTGATGGTTTACCTCGATCGCCCCTTCGAAGTAGGCGACTGGATCCGCTCGCCCGACAAGGAAATCGAGGGCACCGTCGAAGAGATCGGCTGGCGTCTGACGCGCATCCGCACCTTCGACAAGCGCCCGCTGTACATCCCGAACGGGATCTTCACGCAGATTGCGCTGGAGAATCCGTCGCGCATGAGCAATCGCCGGATCAAGGAAATGGTCGGAGTACGTTACGACGACATCGGCAAGGTCGCCGCCATCGCCGCCGACATCAAGGCGATGTTACGCGCTCACCGCGAAATCGATCAGCAGCAAACGATGATCGTCAACTTCGACCAGTTCTCGGCAAGCTCGCTGGACATCCTGGTCTATACCTTTACGCGAACGACGGTATGGGTCGAATACCACGAGATCAAGCAGGACGTGCTGCTGAAGGTTGCCGAAATCGTCGCTCGGAACGGCGCCGAAATAGCCTTCCCGACGCGCACCCTGCACGTAGCCAGCGGCGCGGGTGTCATGCCGCTGGAGCGCGAGCAAAAAATCGCCCGATAAATCGGGCGATAGAAGCTGCTCGTCCGCCATCACCCCAAGGGGCGACGGCGGCCAGTACGCGGCTAACGGTCAGGACCCGTGGAAACACCCCAAATCATGAAAGTCATGACCGTTGCCCCTCTTCCCCAACCCTTCTCCCGCGAGGGGAGAAGGGAGCTTTGTGAGTCGCTTGTGCGACTTTCACATTGACTCAATAAACGTCGTGCTGGGTGTTGAAGACGTTGAACTTGCCGGTCGGCGTGATCAGTTCCGGATCCTTGATCACCGCTTTCAGCTTGCGCGTCTTGTCGTCGACGACGACCAGTGCCGACTTCTTGTCCTTGGCGCTCCACACCGAGAACCAGACTTCGTCGCCGGCCCGGTTGTACTCGGGCTGGACAATGCGCCTGGCGCCATCGTCACCGAGGTCGGCCCAATCACCGATCGGCAGGACTTCAAAGCCCTTGTCGAGGTTCTTGATGTCGAAGACGGCAACCGACTGACTGATCTTGGCTTCCGGATTGAGCGGCGTATCGACCCAAAGATTGGTCGATTTCGGATGCGTCTTGATAAACAAGGAGCCGCTGCCCTGCCCCTTGAGCGTTTGCACGACCTTCCAGGCCTGCGCCTTGTGCTTGACCGGGTCCGTGCCGATGACGCTGATTCCCTCGTCACCGAGGTCGCTGGTCGCCCATACCGGACCAAACTTGGGATGGACGAAATTGGCGCCGCGTCCCGGATGCGGGATCTTGCCGACGTCGATCAGGGCCGCCAGTTTGTCTTCCTTGGTATCGACCACGGCGATCTTGTTCGAGGCATTGGCAGCAACCATGAAGTAGCGGCCGGTCGAGTCGAAGCCGCCATCATGCAGGAAACGCGCGGCGTTGATGGTCGTGACCTTCAGGTTGTTGAGGTCCGAGTAGTTCACGGCCATGATCTTGCCGGTTTCCTTGGCATTGACGATGAACTCGGGATTGAAGTGCGAAGCGACGATCGACGCCACACGCGGCTCGGGATGGTATTCCTGCGTATCGACCGTCGTCCCGCGCGTCGATACGATCTTCAGCGGATTCAGCGTGTCACCGTCCATGATCACGTACTGCGGCGGCCAGTAGGTGCCGGCGATCGCGTACTTGTCCTCGTAGCCCTTGTACTTCGAGGTCTCGACCGAACGCGCTTCGAGACCAACCTTGATCTCGGCGACGTTGGTCGGCTCGGGCATCCACAGATCGATCAGGTTGATGCGCGCATCACGACCGATCACGTACAGGTAGCGCCCGGACTTCGACATCCGCGAAATGTGTACGGCGTAGCCGGTCGGCAGAATCTTGACGATCTTCTTGGTCTTGCCGTCGATCAGCGCGATCTTGCCCGCATCGCGCAGCGTCACCGAGAAGAGGTTCTCGAGATCGAGGTCGTTCATCTTCTTGGTCGGGCGCTGCTCGGGCGGCACGACGATCTTCAGCGACGCCATCATCTCCTTCATGCCCCATTCCGGCGGCACCGGCGGTTCCTGCTGAACGTAGCGCGCCATCATGTCGACTTCGGCTTCTGTCAGATCGCCGGAAGTCCCCCAGTTCGGCATCCCGCCGGCCGAGCCGTAGGTGATGAAAACCTTCAGATACTCGGTGCCGTTGGCCAGCGTGTTGTCGGTGGTCAGCGGTTTGCCGGTGGCGCCCTTACGGAGAACGCCATGGCAACCAGCGCAGCGTTGAAAGTAGATGTTCTTGGCTTTCTCGAACTCCTCCTTGGTCATCGGAGGCGCTTTCGGGTTGATGTTGTGATGCATTTCAGTGTCGCCGACCGGCGACGATGCGCCGCCCTGATAGCTCTGTTCAACCTCTGCAACCGGTTTCGCTGCTTTATCCTGCGCAAAGGCGCTGCTCAATGCCAATGGCAACGCGGCGACAAGAAAAATTCCGACACTACGCAAACTGCGATGATTCTTCATGTTTCAGGTTCCTCCACCTTGATCGCGCAGCCGGCAAAACGCCGAGCCGCGATGACGGTTTACGCTCCGACCGGTGAGTAGTCGTTGATACAGGTCAATTACTCAAAATTACCCGCAACTACTCGCCATTACTCACAATTTTTGCCGCGTGGAAGCCTTCCGGCTGGCACGCCGGAGTCGTTCGACGGGCAGTTAGCATGCTCCCGGAAATCCCCCTCGCGCGCAAGGCCATGGTCCCTCTCTCGCCGCGGCGAGAAGGGGATTCGTGAGTTGCGGCCGCCGCTTTCTCAGTAAGGCAAGCATTGACTCGGCCAGGCGGAGCACTGGCTGCGAGTTGCCGCCATTGATTTCCCCGTCGGCAAGGCGCGCGTTTGTTAGCATGGCCGCTTCGAGTCGGGGAGCCAGCGGATGAACAGCAGCGAGCAAGCTGTCGCAGGACGACGCAAGGGACGCGGGCAGCGCCGCGGGCGACGGGTCGACGCCGCCGCGCGCGACGCGGTCGCCGAACTGCTGCGCGGCTTGCCGCTACGCCGTGACCTCTTGCTCGAACACCTGCACCGACTACAGGACTCGCGCGGCTGCCTGCGCGCGGCCGACCTCGTGGCGCTGGCTGCTCTGCTGCGCATCGGCGTCGCCGAGGTGTACGAGACGGCGACCTTCTACGCTCACTTCGACGTCTGCGACGACAGCGAGCCGGCGCCGACACTCGCCGTACGCGTCTGCGACGGCCTCAGCTGCCGGCTGCAGGGCGCCTTGCCACTCGCTGCGTCCTTGCGCGAACAACTGCCGCCGACGCGGGCGCGAGTCCTGCGCGCGCCATGCATGGGCCGCTGCGATCTCGCACCGGTGGTGCAGGTCGGCAAACGCCACGCGGATGGCGCCAACGCGGCCACTGTTCTGGCGCTGATCGACGCCGGCGAATTTTCCCCCCTGCCGGCCAGCGGCGAGAGCCTGGCGGCCTACCGCGAACGCGGCGGTTACCAGCAGCTGCAGGCGCTGCGCGACGGTTCGCTGCAAGCTGCAACGGTCCTCGCCGAACTCGACGCCGCCGGCCTGCGCGGCATGGGTGGTGCAGGCTTTCCGAGCGCGCGCAAGTGGCGCCTGGTCGGCGCCGCGCCGGCGCCGCGCTATCTGGTCTGCAACGCCGACGAGGGCGAGCCGGGAACCTTCAAGGACCGCTTGATCCTCGAGCAGCAGACGCACCAGTTCCTCGATGGTCTGCTGCTGGCGGCGACGTGTATCGCTGCCGAGCGCTGCTGGATCTACCTGCGCGACGAATACCCCGCCGCGCACGCGCTACTGGCCCGCGAGATTGCCACGCTCGAAGCGGCCGCGCTCGTCGAGCCGGGCTTCATCGACTTGCGGCGCGGTGCCGGCGCCTACATTTGCGGCGAGGAATCGGCGCTGATCGAGTCGATCGAGGGCAAGCGCGGCTATCCCCGACAACGGCCGCCCTACGTCGCCGAGGCCGGGCTGTTCGGACGTCCGACGCTGGTCAACAACGTCGAGACGCTGGCGCTGGTGCCGACGATTATCGCGACCGGCGGCGCGCGTTTCGCGGCGCTGGGCAGCGAGCGCTTTGCCGGTCTGCGCAGCTACTCGGTCTCCGGCCGCGTCCGCCAACCCGGCGTCAAGCAGGCGCCGGCGGGAATCAGCGCGCGCCAGCTGATTGACGAGTACTGCGGCGGCATGGCCGATGGACAGCAACTGCTGGCCTACCTGCCGGGTGGGGCCTCGGGCGGCATTCTGCCCGCCCGCCTGGCCGAGCTGCCGCTGCACTTCGGCGAACTCGAGAAACACGGCGGCCTGATCGGTTCGGCGGCGGTGATCGTGCTCTCCGACCGCGACGACCTGCGCGCCGTGGTGCAGGCGCTGCTCGAATTCTTCGCCGACGAGAGTTGCGGCCAGTGCACGCCGTGCCGCATCGGCACCGAGAAGATGCTGGCGCTGTTCGAGGCACCTGAACTGGACGTCGAACTACTCGGCGAACTGGCCGCGGTGATGCGCGACGCGTCGATCTGCGGCCTCGGTCAGGCGGCGCCTAATCCTCTCACCACGGCGCTGCAGTATTTCCCGCTGGCACAGCTGACGAGGAAGCGTGATGAGTGAAACCGTGCCAGCGACGCCGATCCGCTTTGCTCTCGATGGTCGGCAGCTGACGGCGCTGCCCGGCGAAACAATCTGGCAGGCCGCCAGGCGTGCCGGAACGACGATTCCTCATTTATGCACACACGCGGCGCCCGACTATCGGCCGGGCGGCAACTGCCGCGCGTGCATGGTCGAGATCGACGGCGAGCGCAACCTCGCAGCGAGTTGCAGCCGCCAGGTCAGCGACGGGATGGAGGTGCGCAGCGAGACCTCCGAACGCGCCCTGAACAGCCGGCGCCTGGTCATGGAACTGCTGCTTGCCGACCAGCCGCCCCGCGCACAGGCACACGATCGCAACGCGCTGTTCTGGCACTGGGCCGGCGAGCTGGAATTGCCAGGCAGCCGTTTCCCGCAACGCACGACGACGGCGAACACTGCCCCGCGCGTCGCCGACCGCAGCCACCCGGCAATGACCGTGCAACTCGACGCGTGCATTCACTGCCAGCTCTGCGTGCAGGCTTGCCGCGACATCCAGGCCAACGACGTCATCGGCATGGCCGGTCGTGGCGCCGCGGCGAAGATCGTTTTCGATCTTGACGACGCCATGGGCGATTCGAGCTGCGTCGGCTGTGGCGAATGCGTGCAGGCGTGCCCGACCGGCGCGCTGATGGCGACGACGATGCTGGCGGCCGACGGCAGCGGACTGCTCGCCGCCGGTGAGCGCGTCGACCGCGTCGTCGCCAGCGTCTGCCCTTACTGCGGCGTCGGCTGCCAGATCGACTACCAGCTGCGTCGTGAGCAGATCATCGCCGTCACCGGCCGCAACGGTCCGGCCAACCGTGGCCGCCTGTGCGTCAAGGGGCGCTTCGGCTTCGACTACGTACACTCGCCGCAGCGCTTGCTGAAGCCGCTGATCCGTCGCGACGACGCGCCCAAGGTCGCCGACGCGGCCTTCGACCCGGCCAATCCGTACACGCATTTTCGCGAAGCGAGCTGGCAGGAAGCCTTGCAGCGCGCTGCCGCGGGGCTGCGATCGATCCGCGAGCAACACGGTGGCGGCGCACTGGCCGGCTTCGGCTCGGCCAAGTGCAGCAACGAAGAGGCCTACCTGTTCCAGAAGCTGGTGCGTACCGGCTTCGCCACCAACAACGTCGACCACTGCACGCGACTGTGTCACGCGTCGTCGGTGGCGGCGCTGATCGAAGGCGTCGGCTCGGGCGCGGTGTCGGCGTCGTTCATGCAGATCGACCATGCCGAAGTGGCGATCCTGATCGGCTGCAATCCCGAAGCCAACCACCCGGTCGCCTCGACCTTCTTCAAGCGTGCCGCGCGCCGAGGAACGCGGCTGATCGTCATCGACCCACGCCGCCATGGCCTGGCGCGCTTTGCCGAGCAGACGCTGCAGTTTCGCCCCGGTACCGATGTCGCACTGCTCAACGCGCTGCTGCACACGATCGTCGACGAGGAACTCTTCGACGCGGCCTACATCGCCCGCTACACCAGCGGTTTCGACGAGATGCGCGCGCACCTGGCCGCCTACAGCCCGGAAACGATGGCCGAGGTCTGCGGCATCGCCGCCGGCACGATCCGCGAGGTGGCGAGGCTGTACGCGCGTTCGCAGGCGTCGATGATCTTCTGGGGGATGGGAATTTCGCAACACGCGCATGGCACCGACAACGCTCGCTGCCTGATCGCCATGGCCTTGATGACCGGCCACATCGGCCGCCCGGGAACCGGCCTGCATCCCCTGCGTGGGCAGAACAACGTCCAGGGCGCCTCCGACGCGGGCATGATCCCGATGGTCCTGCCCGACTACCAGCCGATTTCGCTGGCCAGTAACAGGCAACGCTTCGAGAAACTCTGGAACACCGCTCTCGACCCGCAACCGGGGCTGACCGTCGTCGAGATCATCAACGCCGCTGCCGCCGGCACGATTCGGGGCATGTACATCGTCGGCGAAAACCCGGCGATGTCCGACCCGGACCTAGGGCACGCGCGGCAGGCGCTGGCGTCGCTCGAACATCTGGTGGTGCAGGACCTGTTCCTCACCGAGACGGCGATCTATGCCGATGTCGTTCTGCCGGCGTCGTCCTGGCCGGAAAAGGAAGGCACCGTGACCAACACCAACCGACAGCTGCAACTCGGCCGCCAGGCGCTGCCCTTGCCCGGCGAGACCCGGCCCGACTGGTGGATCATCCAGGAGCTGGCGCGTCGCCTCGACCTCGACTGGTCCTACGACGGCCCGGCGGCAATCTACGCCGAGATGCGCGTCGCGATGCCGTCGCTGGCCCACATCAGCCGTGCGCGGATCGAGCGCGAAGCGTCGGTCACCTACCCCTGCGCGGGTGACGACCAGCCCGGCGTCGACGTCGTCTTCGGCGACGGCTTCCCGACGCCGAGTGGCCGCGCCGGCTTCGTTCCCGCCGCGCTGCTAGCGCCCGACGAACAGCCATCGCCCGATTACCCGCTGGTGTTGTCGACCGGGCGCCTGCTCGAACATTGGCATACCGGCGCGATGACGCGGCGCAGCAGCGCACTCCATGCGCTCGAATCCGAGGCGGTGGTCACGGTCAGCGACGAAGACCTGCGGCGGCACGGTCTCGGCGAAGGCGAGCGCGTTCGCCTGGTCACCCGCCGCGGCGCCATCGAGGCCATCGCCCACTCCGATCCGGCGGTCGCCCCAGGGTCGGTGTGGCTACCGTTCTGCTTTCACGAAGCCGCTGCCAACCGCCTGACCAACCCGGTCCTCGACCCGGTCGGCAAGATTCCCGAGTTCAAGTACTGCGCCGTCCGCCTCGAGCGCGCCTGAATCAGCGGTGGCCAAGGCTTTGTGCTCGCGCCCGATCGAGACCATCCCGTACCGACGCGCGGCAAACGCGTAACACTGTCGACAAATTTTACACTATACCCATAGTGGGTATCTCGGAAGCTTTGCAAGCCATTGATTCGATTAGTGCAGAGCTCGCGGGCCCGTTTTGTGCTTGCCGCCAATTGGCGCTGCTGCCGATGCGAACGCCGATAGCCGCGCAGTCGAACATTCGAACTTTGCTCAATGAACAACGGGAGACCCCATGAAACGTTCAGTTTGTGCTCTGACGATGGCCGCTGCGATCCTCGTCGCCGCTCCTGTCGCGCAGGCGACAATCATCACCTATCACGCCGATCTCAATGGCGCGAACGAGGCTCTGCCCAATGCATCGCCCGGATTCGGCAGCGCCATCGTGACCTATGATGACGTACTGCACAGCATGCGAGTAGAGGCGACGTTTTCCGGCCTGACCGGCACTACGACCGCGGCGCACATTCACTGCTGCACGACAACCGCCATGGTCGGGACCGCCGGAGTAGCCACCCGCACACCGACGTTTCTTGATTTCCCCGCGGGCGTCATGAGCGGGCTCTATGACAAGACCTTCGACATGATGCTGGCTACCTCGTACAACGCCGCGTTCATCACGGCCAATGGCGGGACGACGGCTGCGGCAGAGACGGCCCTGTTCGCAGGCATGGCGCAGGGCAAGTCGTATTTCAACATCCACACATCGGTTTTCGGCGGTGGCGAGATTCGCGGTTTTCTCCAGCAGGTTCCAGAGCCTGCCAGCATCGCCCTGATCGGCCTTGGCCTGGTCGGACTCGCACTCGGCCGCCGTAGAATCGTGTAGTCGCAACAACGAACAAGGAGCCCGCTTCGGCGGGCTTTTTTTATGTACACCGGTGATGCGTGTCGCCGCCAAGCCGCCAGCAGGCGACCTCAGCTGGCGGCCAATGGCATACCACCGTCGCCACCACCACCGCCGTCACTTCGTTGGCAAGGACGGGATCCAGCGCAAGCCCACATCCTCTTGCTGACGGGACAGAGACCATGACCGCATCGCGTTGCGGCTTGAGCGCCAAGGCTTGCCGATCGAGTAAAGGTCGCCGCCCGGAAAACGGCATGGCCGGCAATCGAATGAAAGTACAATACGCCGCCTTGCCCCCTCCCCTCACTTTCAACTCCTCGACTGCGCCACGGCGCTTGCCGACCTGCCCGGCGACCCGCTGCGTCACCGCCCCGCCATGACCCAACTTTCTCAAGACCGCCAGCGCCCGACGGCGCGGACGCGAGCTGCCAGCCCATGCTGAGGCGCTTGCTCGTCGCCTTCCTGTGGCTGCTGCATTTCCTGCCCTTGTCGGTGCTGGCTTGGCTCGGCCAGGGCCTGGGTCGCACGCTGTTCGCGCTGGCTGGCAGGCGCCGGCATATCGTGCTGGTCAATCTGCGCCTGTGTTTCCCTGAACTCGACGACGCCCAGCGGCGGCGCCTGGCGAAGGAACATTTCAAGGTTCTCGGTCGCAGCATGCTCGAGCGTTCGCTGCTGTGGTGGGCGAGTCCGCAGCGGCTGTCGCCGCTGCTGCAGGTCAACGGCGAAGAGCGGCTGCGCGCGCTGGTCGACGCCGGTCGGCCGGTGCTGATGCTGACGCCGCATTTTCTTGGCCTCGACGCCGGCGGCGCGGCGATCGCCATGCGCTTTGACTGCGCGAGCATCTACGCCGTGCAGTCGGACCCGGTCTTCGACGCCCTGTTGCTCGGCGGTCGCCAGCGCTTTGGCGATCAACTGCTGCTCTCGCGCCAGGAGAGCGTGCGTGCCAGCGTCCGGGCGATGAAGGCGGGTCGACCGCTGTACTACCTGCCGGACATGGATTTCGGCGGCAAGGATTCGATCTTCGTCCCTTTTTTCGGCGTCCAGGCGGCGACCATCCCGGGCCTGTCGCGGCTGGCGCGGCTCGCCGGCGCGACCGTCGTTCCCTGCGTGACGCGCATCCTGCCCGCTGGCCAGGGCTACGCGGTCGAGGTCGGCGAGCCGTGGGCCAACTTCCCGAGCGACGACGTCGAGGCCGATACGCGGCGCATGAACGCCTGGATCGAGGCCGCCGTACGGACCATGCCCGAGCAGTACTACTGGGTCCATCGCCGCTTCAAGACGCGGCCGCCGGGCGAGCGGCGCCCGTACTGAAGCGGCCGCCGCGGCCTGCGTAGCGAACTTCGCCGGACCGTCGCCAAGCCGCGCATGGCGCGGCGCGGCAAGCAGGGCAGCGAGGCGGCCGTGCTTCCGGTAGAATCGCGCCTTACGCCTGCCTGCGCCTGGCTCTAGCCGGCTGGCCTCGCTTCTCCCTGGCTGCTCGCTGGCCTCTTCCATAATCTTCCCGCCATTCTCCCGCCCATGGAATACCTGACTTATTTCATCGACATTGTCCTGCATCTCGACAAGCACCTGGCCATGCTGGTCCAGCAATACGGGTCGTGGATCTACGCGATCCTCTTCGTGATCATCTTCAGCGAGACGGGTTTCGTCGTCACGCCCTTCCTGCCCGGCGACTCGCTGCTTTTCGTCGCTGGCGCGCTGGCGGCGCTCGGTGGCATGGAGATCGGCATCCTGCTGATCGTCCTGATGGCCGCGGCGGTCCTCGGCAATATGCTCAACTACCAGATTGGCCGCTATCTCGGGCCCAAGGTCTTCCACTGGGAACAATCGCGCTTCTTCAACAAGGCGGCGCTCGACAAGACGCACGCCTTTTACGAGAAGCACGGCGGCAAGACGCTGATCATGTCGCGTTTCCTGCCGCTGTTTCGCACCTTCGCGCCCTTCGTCGCCGGAATTGGCGCAATGACTTACGCGCGTTTCACCTTCTTCAACCTGATCGGCGGCGTGTCGTGGGTCGGCTCGCTGACGCTGCTCGGCTACTGGTTCGGCAATATGCCGTGGATTCAGAAAAACCTGACGCTGGTGATCGTCGCGATCATCGTCATTTCGCTGCTGCCGCTGTTCGTCGGCTGGTTGCAGCACCGCCGGTCCGAGGCATGATCCGCGTCGTCATCCTGATCTCGGGACGCGGCAGCAACATGGCGTCGCTGCTCGCTGCCGCTGACTCGGGAGCGCTGCCGGCGCACATCGTCGGCGTTCTCGCCAACCGCCCCGACGCCAGCGGACTCAATACCGCCAGTGCCTGCGGCGTGCCGACCGCGGTGGTCGACCACCGCCAGTTTGCCAGCCGCGAAGAATTCGACACGGCGATGGCCGCCGCCATCGACCACTTTGCGCCAGACCTGGTGGTGCTCGCCGGCTTCATGCGCATTCTCGGCGAAGCTTTTGTCCGTCACTACCAGGGACGACTGCTGAACATCCATCCCTCGCTTTTGCCGAGCTTTCCAGGGCTGCACACGCACCGCCGGGCGCTCGCCGAGGGCCTGCGAATTCACGGCTGCACGGTCCATTTCGTGACCCCCGATCTCGATCACGGACCGATCGTCGTCCAGGCCGCGGTGCCGGTCCTCGACGGCGACGACGAAGCGACGCTGGCCGCGCGCGTCCTGGCGCAGGAGCATCGCGTTTATCCACTGGCCGTTCGCTGGTTTGCCGAAGCGCGCCTGCGCCTGGCCGACGGACGCGTCGTCTTCGACTCGCCGCAGGATGGCGCCGCGGCGCTGATCGCTCCGCAAGCGGCCGGAGGCTGAGTCGCCAAGCCGGCCAGCCGATGCCCATCGTCCTGATCATCGCTTTCGCCGCGTCGCTCGGGATGCACGCTCTGCTTCTTTTTGGTCCTGATTTCGACTTGTCGACCGCCAGCGAGCCGTTACCTCCCCTGCTGGCAGAATTGCAGCCGCCACCGCCCCGCGAGCGGCCGCCACAGGCGCCACTCGCGGCACCACTGCATTCGCCGCCAAAACCGGTCGCCAAAGCGGCCAGGATCCGCAGCAAGAAGCGCCAGCCGCAGCCAGCAGCGAGCCCAAGGCCGGTGCTCAGCGTAGCCGATTCGCCAACGCTGGTCCCGGCAGCGCTGCCTGCGCCAGCTCCCGTCGGCGAGCCGACGCTGCCGGAACAAGCAGCGACGGGGGAGTCAGCCGCCGAGCAGTTGCCAGCGCCGGCGCCACCCGCCGCCGCCTTGCTGATGCCGGCGCGCGGCAAGATCAGCTACCGCGTCGACCGCGGTGAGCAGGGCTTCGAGATCGGCCGGGCGACGCACGACTGGGAAATCGCCGATGGCGCCTACCGAATCACCGCGGTCACCGAAACCAGCGGCCTGGTGGCGCTGTTCAAGCCGCTGCGCATCGAACTCGAGAGCCGCGGCCGCGTCACTCCGGCCGGCCTGGTGCCCGAGCGCTTCGTCACCCGCCGCAAGGGCGTCGAGACCGGTGAGCACGCCGACTTCGACTGGCAGCAGATGCTGCTTCGTGTCGGCAATCGGCCAGCGCAGCCCTTGCTCCCAGGCACGCAGGACCTGCTGTCGTTTCATTACCAGTTGGCTTTGCGCCCCGATCTGGTCAGCGGCAGCGTCTTGCCAGTCGCCACCGGCAAGAAGTACGGGCAATACCGCATCGAAGTCGTCGGCGACGAAGACCTCGAGACGCCCGCCGGCAACTTCCGCGCGCTGCACCTGCGCGCGCCGGGTGTTTCAACGACCGAACTGTGGCTGGCTTACGATCGCTCGCTGCTGCCGGTGAAGATCCAGTATGTCGACCGCGATGGCGCCGTCTACGTCCAGACGGCGACAGCCATCGAGCTGCACCAGAACCCGAACCAGGAACCCTGAACCATGCGCACGCGTTTTAGTCCCGCCCTTTTTCATCATGCGCAGGCGCTGCTCGGCGAACTGCTGCGCTCGACCTTTCCGGCCGACCTGGTCGTTTCGCACTACTTTCGCCAGCATCGCGAACTCGGCCATGGCGACCGCGGCTTCATCGCCGAAACGGTGTTCAGCGTCTTGCGCCGCAAGCGTTCGCTGTCGGCGCGCTGCGCCGGCGAGCTGACCTCGCGGCGCCTGCTGCTGGCGGCGCTGGCGTGCCTGCAGGGAATGAATCGGCGCGAGCTCGAGGTCGTCCTGACCGAGGCCGAGGGGCACTGGCTGGCGCAGGCCAAGGCGCTGCCGGTCAGCGAACTGCCGCCGGCGGTTCGCCTCGATCTGCCCGACTGGCTGTACGAGTTGCTGGCGGCGCGCTTCGCCACTGATCAAGTCGAGGCACTCGCCACCGCCCTGAATCAGCCGGCGCCGCTCGACCTGCGCGTAAACTCGCTGAAGGCCGGCCGCGACGAGGTACTGGCCCGACTGCAGGGCGAAGGGCTGGCGGCGGCGCCGTGCCCCTATTCGCCGCTGGGCATCCGCCTGGCGAGCAAACCGGCGTTGTCGAAACACCCCTTGTTCATCAACGGCAGCATCGAGGTACAGGACGAGGGTAGCCAGTTGCTGGGCTTCCTGCTGCAGCCCAAACGCGGTGAAATGGTCGCCGACTTTTGCGCCGGCGCCGGTGGCAAGACGTTGCTGCTCGGCGCGCTGATGCGCTCGCAGGGCCGGCTCTATGCCTTCGACGTTGCCGACAAGCGCCTCGCCCGAATGAAGCCGCGGCTGGCGCGTTCCGGCCTGTCGAACGTCCATCCGGCGCGCATCGAATCCGAGAACGACCTCAAGATCAAGCGCCTGGCCGGCAAACTCGACCGCGTGCTGGTCGATTCGCCGTGTTCGGGGCTGGGAACGCTGCGCCGCAATCCCGACATCAAGTGGCGGCAGACGCCGGCGAGCGTCGCCGAGCTAAGCGCCAAGCAGACGACAATTCTGGCGGCGGCGGCGCGTCTGGTGAAAAAGGGTGGTCGGCTGGTCTACGCGACGTGCAGCATTCTCGAAGCCGAGAACGAGGCGATCGTCGAGGCCTTTCTGGCGCAGCACCCGGAGTTTGTCGTCTGCTCGGCGCATGAGATTCTGCAGCGGCAAGAGATTTCGATCGACTGTGGCGAGCGGCTGCAACTGTTTCCGCATCAGCACGGAACCGATGCCTTCTTTGCGGTGGCCATGGAGCGGCAATGAGCGAGGTCAGCAAGATGAGCGAAACAGCCGACCAGAAAGCGACCTTCGCGTCCTTGTTCGTTGACCTCTGGCGCGATCTTCACGACCCGGGCTTTCTCTGGCAGGTGCTGGCGCTGTTCATCTGCCTGGCGCTGGCCTGGGGCCTGGCGCGCTACTGGCTACGCCAGGAGTACGCGCGCAGCAACGCCGAACACGGGCTCCTGCGCGCCTTCGGCACCGGCAGTCTGAAACGCCTCGCCTTCCCACTGCTGTCGCTGCTGTTGATCCTGATTCTGCGCAAGACTTTCCGCTATTGGGAGCTTGGGCCTGTCAGCCTGATGGACCTGGCGGTGCCGCTGCTGCTGTCGATGGCGCTGGTCAGGACGGTGATCTACGTCGTACACCACGCCTTCGCGCCGAGCAGCCTGCTCGCCACCTCCGAGCGCTTCATCGCCACCAGCATCTGGATCGGCCTGGCGCTCCACCTCAGCGGCCTGGCAACGCCACTGATCGACATGCTGCAGCAGGTGAGCTTCAACGTCGGCAAGCAGCACCTCGACCTGTGGACGATACTCACCGGCCTGGTGACGGTCGTCTTGACGGTCCTGATCGCACTCTGGCTCTCGGGCATCATCGAGACCCGGCTGTTGGCCAAGGAGCGCATCGACGCCAGCATCCGCGTCGTCCTCAGCCGCCTGGTCAAGGCCGTGCTGTCGGTGCTGGCGCTGCTGCTGAGCCTGTCGATCGTCGGCATCGACATCACCGCGCTGTCGGTTTTCAGCGGCGCGCTGGCGGTCGGCCTCGGTTTCGGCCTGCAGAAGATCGCCAGCAACTACGTCAGCGGCTTCATCATCCTGCTCGACCGGTCGATTCGCATCGGCAACGTCATCGCCGTCGATCCGCTGACCACCGGCGTCGTGACGCAGATCACCGCGCGCTATACGGTGGTGCGGACGCTGACCGGCACCGAGGTGATCATCCCCAACGAGTTCCTGGTGTCGAACATCGTTCGCAACGAGTCCTATACCGATTCACGCGTGCGCTTCGTGTTGAGCGTCCAGGTCGCCTACGGCACCGACCTCGATATCGCCATGCGCCTGATGGGCGAGGCGGCACGCGCGCACCAGCGGGTACTCAGCGAACCGCCGCCGCAGGTGCTGCTGATGGCCTTCGCCGATAGCGGCATCAACCTCGATCTCTTGTTCTGGATCACCGACCCCGAGAACGGTACCGGCAGCATCCGCTCGGCGATCAACCTGGCGATCTGGCGAGCCTTCCGCGAGAACGGCATCCAGATCCCCTTCCCGCAACGCGAGGTCCGCCTGATTGGCGGCCTGCCGTCAACGGTCGCGCCAGCGGCGGAGTGATCGCCTGACACCTTCTCCGGGCGACACCACGATCCGGCTTCGACGCCCTGCGCGACGCGTCTTTCGACAGCGATCAACTCAGGCGGCACGACCTCGACCGGCGAGGCGAGCGGCGATCAGCGGCTCTGCGCCGATCACTCGGCGTCAAAACGCGATCAAGGCGGCGAACGCTGAACGCCGATTTCGAGCACTTCACCGTCGATCGCGCGACCGTCGACAATCCGGTGCAGAAAGGCATAGGGAACCCGCCAGCGCAGCCCGCCGCAGAGCAGCGTCACCGTCTTGTCGTTGAGCCGGATGACCTCACCGCTGCGTTCGCGCTGCTCACGGTCGAGAAAGCCGACCACTTCGCCGACCGCGACTTCATTGCGACCGAGGCCACGACGCACCTGTTCGCGAATCTGGACATCGGCACCGTCGAGGTTGATCGCCGCGTAGTCAATCAACCAGCGCTTCTGCGTCGCCAATTCCTGCACCAGCACCAGCTTACGGCGCATTTCGAGGATCTGGGCCTGGCAGGCCGCGTTGGCCTGCGTGTCGAAGTACTCGACGCGCTGCCCGACGCGCAAGCGAGCACGAATCGCGTCTACCCACTGCGGCTGATCGAGTACCCGGTTGATCGCCGCCCGCATGCGGAATAGTTCGAAGGCCGAGGCCTGATTCAGTCCTTTGAGCACATCGGAAAAGTTCATCCTTGCCTACCTTTCAGAGGGTATTCGCGGTCGTCGGGAACGGCTTGCCCGGACACTCGCATGCTTCGATGGTATTAAGCGCGTGGCAGCGGCGGCCGCTCCGGCCTTCGCGCCGCCGCAGCGGCTCCGGCAATGACGCATGCGAGCCGCCCGGCTTACTCGCTTGGGAATCCTGCCAGCAACTGCGCGACGATCCACTGCGCCTCGGCTTCGCTGAGAAAGCGATGCCAGGGTGGCATTGGCGTACCGGGACGCCCGCTGTAGATCGTCGCGACCAGCGATTCGGCAGGTTTCTCGCGCAAGGCCGCGGGCGTCAGCGCCGGGCCAAGGCCCCCCTGCAGCGTCATGCCGTGGCAGGAACCACAATCCTGGCGAACGAGGTGCACCAGCTCCTTCTGGCGTTGTGGCGACGGTGCGGCCGGCAGCAGAACGACTTCGGCGAGCGCCAGGGGGGACGCCAGGAGAAGCATCAGGACAAGAACAGAAGGCATGGTGCAAACTCGCTCGGTTGGTGGTTGCGACCGGCAGCCGCTGGCCAGGAAGCTGGCGCTGACCAAGCGGCATGCAGTCGTCTCGGCAGCGCGCCGGTTGGCGTCAATTCTATCCGAAGACGCACGCCGCACTGGTACCGCAGCGAAGCGCTGTCGACCGGCGCCAAAGTTTGCGCCGCGCGCAAGCAGCGGCAATCCCCGTGGCGGATGCCCGCACCGCAGCTCGCCGCGCGGTTTGCCCCCAGGAAGCCACACGTCGGCAGCGCCGAGTGGCGCCATTGATCTACCCGGCGGATGGCTTCGGCGCCGCCGCCGGCGACGTGCTGCGCGGTTTGCGCGTAACCGACCCAGCGACCATAATGCGTGCTTCCGCCAGCCCTTGCGGCCGGCATGACAAGGAGACACTAGATGGATCTGTGGGCGTGTCCGGCGGTGGTCACCGGCGCAGCATCGGGCTTGGGCGCAGAGACGGCGCGTTATCTCGCCGAGGCGGGAGCCAAGGTAGCGCTAATCGACATCGACGCCGTTGGCGTCCAGAAGGTCGCCGACGAGATTGGCGCGCTGGCGATTCCCTGCGACGTGGCCAATTCACTGTCGGCGGAGAATGCCCTGGCGACGGCGCGCGATGCGCACGGCGCGGCGCGCGTGCTGGTGCACTGCGTCGGTCGCGGCCACTCCGAGCCAACGCTCGGCGCCAATGGCCCGCTGCCGCTCGAGGACTTTCGCCAACTCGTCGAGGTCAATCTGATCTCGACCTTCAACATGATGCGGCTGGCGGCCGCCGACATGGCGCGCCTGAAACCACGTTCCAACGGCGAGCGCGGCGTCATCCTGTCGACGGCGTCGGTCGCGGCATACGACGGCCAGAGCGGCGAGGCGGCGTATTCGGCGTCCAAGGGCGGCGTCGTCAGCATGATCCTGCCCGCTGCCCGCGAGCTGGGTCCACTCGGCATCCGCGTCGTCGGCATTGCCCCCGGCCTGTTCGGCACGCAAACGCTGTTCGCCATGGAAAAGAACCTCGACTCCCGGCTGGCGCACCAGATCCCCTTCCCACACCGCTTCGGCGACCCGGCCGAATTTGCCATGCTGGTTCTGCACGTCCTGAAGAACGTGATGATCAACGGCACGGTGCTGCGCCTCGACGGCGGCTACCATCGCTGATTCCGCAGCCGTAGAAATGGTCACCGACGCGACCTTAACCGGAAGGGGAAAAATGAGCAAAACGCTGGTTCTGCACCTGGTCTCGCATGCATCCGGCGAGCTCGTCGAGCTGCTCGCACGCAACGCGCTGAACCAGCTCGAAGGCGTGCAGGTCGAGCGGCGGCTGTGGAAGATGGTCCGCCACCTCGGCCAGATCCCCGAGATCCTCGGCGAAATCGCGCAGTCTCCGGGTTACGTCCTGCACAGCATCAGCCACACCGACCTGCGTCAGGCGCTCGAGGATGGCTGCAGCCGTCTGCTGGTTCCGTACCAATTCGCCCTCGAACCGCTGATCAGCCACCTCGCCGAATACGCCGACGCCGCCGTGCACTTTCACAACAGTTCGCGCGATGCCTTTGACGAGGATTACTACCGCCGCGTCGAAGCCATGAAATATACCCTGGCCCACGACGACGGCATCGCCAGCGATGATCTCGATAGCGCCGACGTGATCGTTGTCGGCGTCTCGCGGGCGACCAAGACACCGACCTGCATGTATCTGGCGTCACGCGGCATCAAGGCCGCCAACGTCCCACTGGTGCCGTTCTCGCAGCCGCCGATGGGGCTGCTGAAAGCCAGGGGACCGCTGATCGTCGGGCTGACCGTCGACCCGACGCGGCTGGCGCGCGTGCGCTCGGCGCGCTTGCGGGCATGGGACAACGAAGACAGCCAGTACAACGACTTCAGCGCCCTGCGCAAGGAGGTGCAAGACGCACGCCGCTTGTTCGTCGCGCGTGCCTGGCCGGTCATTGACGTCACGCATCGTTCGATCGAGCAGGTGTCGTCGATGATCATCGACCTGCTAAGGGCACGCGCCAAAGGCGCGGACTTGTAGCGAGGGCAGCGAGCGGGCGCGCGGCGACAACCAACCGCGGCCACAGGGCGGCCGACAGCAACAGGGTGGGCACTTTCATCGTGCTTCCTTGCCGGGGTTGAGGTGCCGGAGATCATGTCTGCACCGCCCCTTTCCTTGACCTCCATCAAATATTTATGCGCGTGGCGTGTTTAAGGTGGCGTCCCGAGGCATTCGAGTTGAATTACCCTGCCCGGGACGCTTATGCTTGCACCTCGGCAAAAAATGGAAAAAACAGGAATGAGTCAAACGCCCGCCCCCACGTCAGTCGGAACCGTGTACATCGTCGGCAGCGGTCCAGGAGACCTCGACCTCCTGACCCTGCGCGCGGCGCGGCTGATCGGCCAGGCCGACGCCATCGTCTACGATCATCTGATCGCCGACGGCGTGCTCGATCTGGCGCGTGCGGACGCCGAAAAGATCTACGTCGGCAAGAAAAGCTCCAATCACTCGGTGCCGCAGGAGCAGCTCAATCGCCTGCTGGTGAAGTTGGCGCGCGCCGGCAAAACGGTGGTCCGCCTGAAGGGCGGTGACCCTTTCATTTTCGGGCGCGGCGGCGAAGAGATCGAGACCCTGGTCGAGTCGGCGATCCCCTTCGAAGTCGTTCCGGGAGTGACCGCCGCGGCCGGCTGCGCGGCCTACGCCGGTATCCCGCTCACCCATCGCGAGCACGCGCAAGCGGTCGCTTTTGCCACCGGCCACCTCAAGGACGGGACGATCAATCTCGACTGGCCGGCGCTGGCGCGGCCGCGGCTGACCGTCGTCTTCTACATGGGCGTCGGTGGGCTCGCCGAGATTTGCCGCCAGATGATCGCCCACGGCTTGCCCGAAGACCACCCGGCGGCGGTCGTACAGCATGGCACGACGCGCCGCCAGCGCGTGCTGGCCGCCGATCTGGCAACGCTGCCGGGGAAAGTTGCAGCGGCCGGCATCACGTCGCCAGCGCTGATCATCGTCGGCACCGTTGTCCGCCTGCACAAGAAGCTGGCCTGGTTCCAGTCGCCGGGCGTCGATACCCCGCGCTGAGCGGCGCTCAAACGAGGATCGCCACGCTCAGCAAGAGTCCGAAGAAGAGCTGCAGCCGGGCGGTACTGGCCAGCAGTTGGTTGAAGACCGGACCCGCCAGCGCGTCGCGAAAACGCTTGAGCAGCAACAGCGCCGGCGGTAGCGCCAGCAGCGGCAAGGCCAGCCAGCCGCCGCCGCCGACCAGGACCGCCAGCCACGGCAGCAGGGCAAAGGGCAGCAATATTTCGCTTGCGTAGACCCACGCCGCCGCGCGCCGACCGAGAACGACCGCCAGGGTACGCTTGCCGACCCGGCGATCGCTGTCGAGGTCGCGGGTGTTGTTGACGGTGATCACGGCCGCGCCGAACAGCCCCAGCATCGCTCCGGCCAGCAGTACCGCCGGGCTGATCGTCAGCGTCTGCAGGTAGTAGCTGCCGCCGACCGCCGCCAGGCCAAAGAACAGCAGGACAAACAGTTCGCCGAGCGGCGCGTAGGCGATCGGCCGTGGTCCGCCGGTGTACGCCCAGCCGGCGAGCAAGGACGCCAGACCGATGGCGACAATCGGCCAGCCGCCGAGGTAGACCAGATAAATTCCGAAGTTGAAGGCCAGCGCGAAAGCGACCAGGGCCGCGCGCCGCACGGCAAGGGCCGGCAGCCAGCCCATGGCCGTCGCCCGCGGCGGCCCCAGGCGGTCCGGCGCGTCGGCGCCACGCTCGAAATCGGCGACGTCGTTGTGCAGGTTGGTGGCAATCTGGATCAGCAAGGCCGCCGCCAGGGCAAGCAGCGCCGCCGGCCAGTGCAGCGAGCCGCTGTGCGCCGACGCCAGCGCGTTGCCAAGGACTACCGGGACCAGGGCAACGGTCAGCGTCTTGGGGCGAATCGCCAGCCACCAGGCGGCGAAGCCGGATGGTGGCGTAGCGCAGTCGTTCACCGCCAAGCGGCCTCCTGCGCGCCGGTCGACCGGCCGCGCAGTCGTCGGCGGCCGCTTCGGCTCGCCCGCAGGGGTGTTATGATGCGCGCCCTGGCCGGCCAGTACTGTATTGGGTGGTGCCGAGAGGGGGAATCGAACCCCCACGATGTCACCATCGGCGGATTTTGAGTCCGCTGCGTCTACCGATTCCGCCATCTCGGCTTTGGCTCGAAGTTGCCGAGCCAGAAGAGCTGCGGATTATCGCTGATTCTCCGAGCGCCGACAAGCTACAAAAGCGGCCATAAACCGGCCGATTGAACTGATTCCGGTTAACATCGGCGGTGCCGGCCGCCGCCGCTCGACAACCATTCGCTGGCAAACCACTGCATGCTGACCCTCGACGACTTCGACTTCGACCTTCCCGACGAACTGATTGCCCAGCACCCGAGTGGCGAACGGACCGCCAGCCGGCTGCTGCAGGTGGACCACGACGCGCTCCACGATCGCCGTTTCGGCGCCCTGCCCGGGCTGCTCGACGCCGGCGACCTGCTAATCTTCAACGACACGCGCGTCATCCGGGCGCGGCTTTTCGGCCGCAAGGAAAGCGGCGGCCAGATCGAAGTCTTCATCGAGCGCATCGTCGACGCCCGGCATGCGCAGGCGCAGATCCGCGCCAGCAAGTCGCCCAAACCCGGCAGCCGGATTGTCCTCGAAGACGCGATCAGCCTGGTCGTCGGCGCCCGCTGCGGTGAGCACGACGAATTCTTCGAGCTCGAACTCGATCGCCAACAGCCGGGCGCAGGTGACCTCTGGTCCTTGATTGAGGCCCATGGCCGCTTGCCGCTGCCGCCGTACATCACCCACCCGGCAAATGCCGACGATGAAGCACGCTACCAGACGGTCTTTGCCCGCCACCCCGGCGCCGTTGCCGCGCCGACCGCCGGCCTGCATTTCGACGACGCGCTGTTTGCGCAGCTCGCGCAACACGGCGTCGAAGCGGCGTGGCTGACGCTGCACGTCGGTGCCGGCACTTTCCAGCCGGTGCGCGTGCACCACGTCGCCGACCACCGCATGCACGCCGAACGCTTCGCCATCCCGCCGGCTACGGTCGCCGCCATCGCCGCCACGCGCGCCCGCGGCGGCAAAGTCATCGCCGTCGGCACCACCAGCCTGCGCGCGCTCGAAGCCGCCGCGCAGCACGGCGCACTGGCCGCCGGCGCCGCCGAGACCGACATCTTCATCACCCCGGGCTACCGTTTTCAGGTCGTCGACCGGCTGCTCACCAACTTTCACCTACCGAAGTCGACGCTGCTGATGCTCGTCTCGGCCTTCGCCGGAGTCGACAGCATCCGCGCCGCCTATCGACACGCGATCGCCGGCCGTTACCGCTTCTTCAGCTACGGCGACGCCATGCTGTTGACCCGCCGGTGAGTCTCGCGCCCGCTTTGCCCGCCTGGCACCCCCACCAGTCGCCGTGGCCAACGATCCCTGCCAACAACTCTTGCGATCAGCAAGGACACTTCGCGACACACGCCCAGAAATGAATAAACCCAGCTTGAACCGCAGCGCCATCGAGCAACTCGACCGACTCGGCCTGCCGCCAAACACGCACAAGGTCGCACTGGCGTGCGCGCTGCTGTGGACTTTTCGCAGCAACACCGACGTGTACCGCCTGCTCGCCTTGAGCGGCCTGCAGAACAGCGCCGGCAAGGCCTTCACCGCCAGCGACGTCAAGGCCGCCAACCAACAACTGCGCGACAGCGACCTGCTCGTCGACGAGAACGCGCGCGCCACCACCTTTCAGCTGGTGGACGCACTGCGCGCGCCGCTGTACCGGCAACTGCTCGACACCCACCCGGGCAACACGCTGGCCCAACTGATCGTCGATCTGGACCATTTCGACCCATCCAGATCGACGCACTACTGGCCTACCGCCAACCTCCCGACGGCCATCGCCTACGTTCGCGCACGCTTCCATTCGGGAGCGCCCGGCGAGGAACTGGCACACGTCAAGAACGTCCTGAGTCGATCGATTGAATGGTCGACGATCGTCATCAAGGGGATTTTGCTACCCTTTGACGGGCCTACTTTCGAGCATATCGAGCCGGTCTGGCGTTCGCAGCTCGCTGATCAAGCGGTCGCCACGCTGTGCCGCTACTGGATACCCGACTACCTGCCGATCGCCGACTGGGCGTGCGAACAGCTACGACAAGACCCCGATCGCTTGTCCGACGACCTGCGCCTGGCGCTCGGCGACCTGGCCATGCAGCGCGGCGATGCCGATCTGCTGCACGCCGCGCTGCCCGAGAGCAACGAGGGACTCGACGCCGGCGTCTACGCCGCGGCGCTGGTCGTTGATGGCCAGTGGGCGGCCGGGCAGGCGGCGTTCGAAGCTGCTTTCAAGCAGCGAAAAAGCGAAACCGGCGCCGCCAAGAACCTGCTGCCGCTCAGTGTCATCTGGCTCTATCCGCTGTCGCTGCTCGCCCAATCGACGCCCAAGCACCTCGAACTGGCGCGCCGCTTCTGCGTCGGCGAAGCCGGTAAGCGTGACCCCAGCCCCTACGACCGCTGGGGACGTTGGGTGCACGCCATCGACGTACGCCTCGGCAAGGCAGCCATCGTCCGCGCCGCTTTCCAGCCCGAGGCCGAGCCACGCTACAGCTGGGCGCTCGAATCGCTGTGGGCGATCGTGCTATCGGCCTGGCTGGGCCGCGAGATGATCGCCGACGCCGACCCGCGCGTGCCGCTCTCCGAGTGGCGAGAAACGATCGACTTTGTCCGCCAGCGGCTACAGATGTGTCGGCTGCCAGCGCTGCAGAAGCTGCTCGACGGCTGCGAGGCGGTACTCGACGGCCGCGACCCGCCGGCGGGCTTTTTCGTCGCGGGTTCCGGCGACAAGTGGCGGGAGGTCCTCGCCGCCCTGCAAGCGCTCGGCGGCGATCAGCCAGCCGCCGCCAAGGGTGGCGAGTCATCGCGCGTGCTGTGGGAGCTCGAGATCGGCAGCCGCGGCGATCTGCTTGGCATCAGGCCGCTCGAACAGAAGCGCGGCCAGCGCGCCTGGGGCCGAGCACGCGCGCTGAGCCTGGTGAAACTCGCCGGCAACCAGCAACTGGCGACGTGCGACGCCAAGGTCGCGCGCGCGCTGCGCGCCGAGCCGGGTTACCGCAACCGCTACACCATCGACCTGGCGGCGGCCATCGTCGCGCTGGTCGGCCACCCGTGCATCGTCCTGGCGAACTCTCCCGAGCAGTTCGTCGAGTTGACCGAAGCGGCGCCAGAACTCGACCTGGTGCGTCAGGGCGAACGCTTCGTAATGCGCGTCGAGCCGCCGCTGCGGCCCCGCCCACCCACCAATACGCACGATTCGCAAACGCGCGACGACGCTCGTCGCCGGAAACAGGCCCGCAACGGCAGTGCGGACCTACGGGTTGCACGCTTCACCGGACAAGACAGACCGCGCAGCATGAAACAAAGCAGATACAACGGTAAGATCAAGAGGAGTCAAGCTATTTATCAGACATGGAGTACAGCACAGAGACCGGAAGAGCACACAGCACCTGGAGAGCACAGGACGGCGAACGAGAACCAACGAGATACACAGCATGGCAAGGCGCTGACCGCGCGAAGTACTCCGCCGCAGGATTCAGAGGGGGGTAGACACCATGAACCACATGGCAGAGGCCAGGGTAATGCGCAGGCCGTTAGAGTTTGACGCAGGAGCGGGACGGTCGCGGGAAGCAGAGGCAGAGAGACAGCCGGAGAACCCGTCGCCGCTCCGGCGACGAACTGACGCTGCGCTGGGTCGTCGCGGACCGCTCGCGACACGAGCGCGGGTACCACGGGCAGCCAGCGGCACGCACAGCGGCCGCAAGTGCCGCCTAGAACTGGCGCGGTGATCACGGCAGAGCCCGAGAAACACGCTACACACACAGGAAGAAGAGAGGGGGGGAGAAGAGCGCACAACAGCGGGAAGGGGGATACGTCAAACAAGGCGAGCGGCCGCCCTCTCGAACGCACGCGTGCATCGACGGCACCGCGAACCGCTGAGTACCATCGAACAAGTGTGCACGACGGGCGGGACGAGAGAAGCACGGCACAAAAACGGTCGAAGGACTAGAAGGCCAGGAGACGCGCCTGGGTCTCCCGGCCCCCACCCCCCCCGAAGGTCGAGCCGGCACCGTACAAATGGAGTGGAATCGCGCAAACGGCGGACTAAGAGAGAGACGGCGGGGTTCTGGAACGCGGAATCGAACGACAGGCGAGGGGAAGAAGGAGACCATCGAGCGAGCAGAGGTCAGCCGCGAACGGAGAATGGTTACGGGACGGCGGGAGGCGCAGAGCGACTCATATCGAAGAGTAGTAGGAAGGGGGACGTAATCCTGCAGAAAACTAACTAAACACACGTACTCACGCCGACACCGCAGAGCAAGCGCACAGTGAGGAAGAAAAGGAGGCGGTGTTCACATCGGCCAGATGGGCACACAGCGGGCGTCGGTAGTGCACGCCGGACGCTGATACGCAAGCGCTGGTGCGCGAGAAACAGAAGAGATTGAGAAAGAGCTGACCTGCGGCGGGACGGTGCAGCTAGGAAAACGACAAGGGAGCGGAGGCAAAGGCGACAAGGGGCACCAATCAAGCAGCGAAGGAGCGTTCAGGGACCTCAGTGGACAGAATCACGGAGACCGCCATGCGCCGGTAAGGGCCCAGCCAGGCCAGCGAAAGCCGAAAGGCGTTGACACGAGGGGAGTGCTGCACCAGGGCCAGCGGATGCGGACAGTGAAGGTCGAGGAAGGACGGCGAGGGTCAAGGGCATTGTAGCCTAGGGCCACTGCACGGAAATGGCACGGCATGAGATGGCGGGCATACATGGGGCCTCGAGGAAAAAAGACCTGTGGCAAGGAGTCTCGGAGGCAGTGCTCGGATGCGAAACGCGGCGCACACAGCATAGCCAACGAAAATGGGCACACGGCGAGAGGATCAAGAGTCGCGCGGCGCGCGTTCACGAGCGAAAACAAGCGAGCTGAAAAGAGACGCCCGTAGCCAGTCTACCGCCCCGCGCCGACGCCAGCGACAGCGAGCGCGAGGAATTGGTCAGCAAAGCCGGCCCGCAGGATCTCCTGATCGTTTCCTACACCCTGCTGCAACTGGCGCAGGAACGCTTTGCCGGGCGTCGCTGGCACACGCTGATCGCCGACGAGGCGCAGGCGATCAAGAACGCCGCCGCCAAACGCTCGCAAGCGGTGTTCGGCCTCGACGCCGATTTCCGTCTGGCGCTGACCGGCACGCCGGTGGAAAACCGCCTGGCCGACCTCTGGTCGATCATGCGCTTCGCCAACCCCGGCCTGCTCGGCAGCCTGCACCGCTTCAACGAACGCTTCGCCGGGCCGATCGAACGTAACCGCGACCGCGAAGCGCAACACGTCCTCAAGCGCCTGGTCGGCCCCTTCGTCCTGCGCCGCACCAAGTCCGAAGTGCTGCAGGAACTGCCGCCGCGCACCGAGCTGATCCTGACGGTCACTCCCGAGGCCGCCGAAGCCGCGCACTACGAAGCGCTGCGCCGCGAGGCGACGAACGAGATCGACAGCGAAATCGACAGCACGCCGCAAGCGCAGGCGCGCTTCAACATCCTGGCGCTGCTGACGCGACTGCGCCGCGCCGCCTGCGACCCACGCCTCAGCAGCCCCGAATTCGGGATCGCCGGCGCCAAGGTTCAGGCCTTCGCCGAACTCGCTTCCGAGCTCGTCGAAAACGGCCATAAAGCACTTGTTTTCAGCCAGTTCGTCGACTTTCTCAAAATCCTGCGCGAACCACTGGATCAGGCCGGCATCGCCTATCAATACCTCGATGGCGCCACGCCGGCGGCCGAGCGCACACGCCGCGTCGCCGCTTTCCAGGCCGGTGAGGGCGACCTCTTCCTGATCAGCCTGAAAGCCGGCGGCTTTGGCCTCAACCTCACCGCCGCCGACTACGTGGTGATCACCGACCCGTGGTGGAACCCGGCTGCCGAAGACCAGGCGATGGGTCGCGCACACCGCATTGGGCAACTGCGGCCGGTGACCGTTTACCGCCTGGTCACCAAGGGCACCGTCGAGGAACGAATCGTCGACCTGCACCACGAAAAACGCGCGCTTGCCGACAGCATCCTCGCCGAAGGCGAAGCCAGCGCGCTGCCCTCGACCGACGATCTGGTCGCGCTGATCCGCGGGCAATGAGCCGGTGCTGCGAAGCTGGCGAGCCGCTCCGGCCGCACCCAAGCCGGTACCGATCGGCCGCTACTGTTGCTGCGCGTGTCGGCGCTCCTGTTCGCGGCTACCGGCGTGCGTCGCCGCGCCGGTAGCTGCTGCGAGTGACTGAAGGCGCTGCCGGCGGAGCTGTTGCTGAAAGTGTCGAAGCGACTGCTGCACGACGTCAACGAGTTGCAGGATCGGCTGAAGCAAAACCCGGGCAACAGCTGGCGGCCACCGAGTATAAAGGTAAGTATTCGGCCAACCCGTAGCGCGCCAGCGCCATTGCCGAGGCGGGTTAGCGGCAGAGGACTGATCGGAAGGCTCTGTGAAGGGGATAGAGCCAGATATCCTTGATCGGGAGGATCGACTTGCGGGTGGGGCACTTCTTGCCTCGGCCGGCGGTTTGGCCGACCTTGATCCAGTTGGCGGCCTGGTAGCAGGTGCCGCGATGGCGGGGCGTCTCGACGAAGGTTTCGAGTAGTACGGGGCGGTAGCCGTAGCGCGCCAGCCAGTCCTTGGGCAATTGCCGCTGCATAAGCGAGAGGATCTTGGAGGCCAGGCCCTTGCACTGGATCCAGGGCAGGATCAGAAAGCGGGCATTGTTCACCACCAGTTGCAGGTTCCTTTGTCGCTGCTCATCGTGCCAACCGATGAATTGCTCGCGCGCGGCGAGTTTCCAGGCGCTGGCGCCGAAGCTGAGCAAGGCGACCAGGGTCTCGCCGGCGAAGACGAAGTAGCGGCTCTGACTGCCCGCCATGGGCGTGTGGCCGAGATAGTGGTAGCGGGCGATGTACTCGTTCCACAGACGCGAGTTCGCCGAACCGACGACCTGATGCAGACGCAGCGGCGGCAGTTCATGCACCGGCTGGGTGAGCAACGGTTGTGGATCGGTGGCGTGAGTAGGCAGATACTCGGGTTGGCGAGGAGCGGCCCGTCGTGCCGCCGGCAGGGTGAGCAGGCCGTCGGCCTGCATACGCAGCATGGCCACCCGGCAGGTCATATCCTTCAGCTCGCCATTGGGCTTACGCCAGTCGAAGAGCTCACACACCTGGCGCGACAGTTGCGCGCGGCTGCTGCCAGGATGGGCTTCGATCAGGCGGCAGAGGGCCTGCAGTTCGTCGTCGGTAAAGTGACGCCCGCAATAAGGCTTCACGAGCTATCGATGGGACGGCTCTGATCGACCGGGATGCCACGCATCTGAGCCAGTCGATCGGTCGCCATCGCCCAGGGCAGAAAGGCACTCAAGTCCGTCGGCGGCAGGTTGCCGTTGGCGGCGCAGGCCTCCAGATACGCCGTCAGCCAGGTGCGCGGGTTGATTCCCCACAAGCGCAGCGTCAGCAGCAAGCTGAACATCGTCGCGGCGAGTGCGCCGGACCAGAGACTGCCCGACCCATAGAAGTTCTTGCGTGCGACCACCGGCGTGCGCTGTGCGCGCTCGGCGGCATTATTGTCCATCGCCACCTCGGGGCGGTCGACAAAGACGGTCAGGCCGGACCAATGTTTGCGCATGCTTCGCAGCACCTTGCTCGCCGGCATTTTGAGCGCCGGGTTCGCCAGTTCGCTTTCCCGTTGACTGGCCATTTGCGTGATCGCCTGCCGCAAGGCGCGGTCGCGTTCGGCCCACTGTACTGGGTCGCTACGGACTTCCAGGCGCCGTCCATTCAAGTGGTAGAGCTGAGCGATCTGCTCGACCCAGGCCAGTGCCCAGTCCGCGAGCTCCGGATGGGCGTTGGCCAGTTCCAGGAAATCACGCCGCTGATGTGCCCAGCAGAAAGCCAGAATGAAGTGGTCAAGAACTCGCGCGAGCTTCTTGTAGGCCGAATAGCGATCACAGATGATGACTCCTCCGGCGCTACCGGAGAGCTCCCGGATCGGCACCGCCGCCGAGCGGCTCGGGTCGAGCACGAAGTGGATGACCGATGGGCCGTGGAACACCCAGAAATACCAGCGATGTCCGACCTTCCCTTCGGTCTCGGCAAAGACCCGCCAGCGGGTCTCGTCTGCGTGCCACTGTTTCTCGCTGCGTAGTTGGCCAAGCAGTGCTTCTTCAAGCGGCTCGAACAGCGGTGCCAAGGCACGCAGTCCGCCGGCCACCGTTCCTGCCGAGAGCGTCAGTCCGTGGTCGGACAAGTCTCGCAGAAGCCGATGCGTCGGCTGGCCGTACAAGAACTTCGACAGCAGCAGGTGCACCCAGATCGACACGCCGTACTTTCCACGCGGGATCAATCGTGCCGGCGGTGGCGCGGTCAGAATACCCCGCGCGCCCGAACACTGACAGGTCCGCCGGTAGCGCCGCCGGCAGATCTTCCGGCGGTAGGCCTTGACCTCGATCTCGAGGACTTCACTGTCTTCCGTGCCGGGAAAGTCGACGTAGCCCAGACCACAGTCCGGGCAATGCGGGCAGTCGATGTCGATGACCTCGATCTGCGTCGGCAAGTGACTTTCCGGGTTCCGCCCGTGACCCGCTGCTCCCGGTTGCTGACCTCGAGCTCGCGACGATTTTTGGTCCGCCGCCGGGTTCTTCTCGGCTCCCGAAGAGCGTTCTGACTTGCGACCAAACAGGCGTTTTTGCAGATCGCGGATCTTGCCCTTGGCCTGCTCCAGTTCGCTGCGCAAGGCCGCCTCGCGCGCCGCCGCTTGCGCCATTTCCACCCGATGAGCGGCCTCCGATTGCGCCAACCGAACCAGCGCTTGTCGATGTTGGCTCCGCCAGAAGCTGGCCTCCCAGCGGAGCTTGATTTCCTGCTCCTTGGTCAACGTCACCAACACCTCGGCGAACGGCGCCACTTGGCGGTGACTTGCCGCCGATCCTCCGCCAATGATGTCCGCACCCGTGTCCATGCGCCGCATGGTGCCGGATTTCCGCTGCTGTGTCCAGTCCAGATTTCCGGTCTACCCGCCAATCGCTGACTGAACCACGCCGACCAAAAAAGCGGGGGCTACGGGTTCACCGAATACTTACGTATAAAGGCGCCGTGGGAGAAGTGGCGCGAGCCAGCCGTGGAGAACGACGGCTACGCCGGCATTCTCATCAGCGATGCTCACGTGACCTACCGGGGCTGGGAAAACCGCCTGCGCTGCTGGCCGCACCTGATGCGCAAGTTACGAGGGCTGGCCGAATCGAGTGATGGCCGGGTATCCCGGCTTGGAAACGAGATGGAAGGTATCCTGCCAGCGCTGATGGCGGCCATCGACGCGGCGCGGCTAGAGCCGCCGCCGCAACAGCGCTACCGCAGCGCTACGCCGCCGAGGTCAAACGATTCCGACACCTGTGCGAGGCGTAACAGACGGCTGAACATCCGGGCCTGCGCCGGGTCGTGCACGAATTCCTCTACGACTGGAAAGTCATCCTGCGTCCGCTCGCGGAGCCCCTGCTGCCGCTCGCAAAGGCTTACCGCTCCCCGCTATCCCGGCTGCCGTACAGGGGAGTGAACGATTACTTCAAGAATGCCGACTTGGCCTGGATCATTTGCCGCCCGGGCTTTCCTTGATCAACTGTTCGCGAATCGACAACAGCTCTTTCCTTCGTGCCGCGTCGGTTTCTGGATAATCCATTTTGAGCGCCCTGAAGGTATCCAGAACAATTCGGGAAACGATCAGCCGGGCGTTCTTCTTGTCGTCGGCGGGAACCACGTACCAGGGCGCCTGTTCCGTGCTTGTCGCGCCAAGGCATGCCTCGTAAGCCTGCATGTACTGATCCCAGTATTTTCTTTCTTCGAGGTCGGCGACGCTGAATTTCCAGTTCTTGTCCGGATCATCGATACGTGCGAGAAAGCGCTTGCGCTGCTCTTCCTTCGACAGGTGAAGAAAGAACTTGATGACCCGGGTGCCGTTTCGATAAAGATGGCTCTCCAGGTCCACGATTGAGCGATAGCGATCCTGCCAGGTCGCCTTCTCCTCAATGATTCCTTCCGGCAGCCGTTGACTCAGCAGAATCTCCGGATGCACGCGAACGATCAACACTTCCTCGTAGTAGGAACGATTGAAGATGCCGATCCGCCCGCGTTCGGGCAGGGATCGCGTGGTGCGCCAGAGAAAGTCATGATCCAGCTCGATCGCGCTCGGGTGCTTGAAGCTGAACACCTGACATCCCTGCGGATTGACGCCGGACATCACGTGGCGGATGGCGCCGTCCTTGCCGGCGGCGTCCATCGCCTGGAAAATCAGCAGCACCGCATAGCGGTTGGAGGCGAAATGAACACGTTGCAGGGTGTTTAGCTCCTGCTCGTGTTCCTGGAGTCGCTTGGCGTACTTCTTCTTCGACTTGTACACGGGCTCTACGAGCGTCGGCCATTTTTTGAGATTGACCGGTTTTCCTTCCGGCACGCGGAAATCACTGGAATCGATTTCGGTATTCATGGCTTTCTCTGCTCCTTCAAGGTCCGCCCTGAAGCTACTTTTCTGTCGATAAGGCTTCAAATCCGGAGGTCACATCGAACAATTCTTCGTCGATACTGCTTTGACGCAGGCGGTGGAAGCTGCCGTTGTACGTTTCCAGCAATTCGTCGATATTCTTGTCGGCGCGCTGCATCGCCGCCAGTCGGCTGGCGTTTTCGCTGGCCAGGGATTCGGCGCAGGCCCGGAACAGCGAGACGAAGAGATATTCGCGGATCAGCGCGCGCAGGGTCGCCGTGTTGTCGCCGTGGTCTCCGAGTACCTCGGGCAGATTGCTGGTCGGCCACGGCAGTTCGGCCAGATCGCGCCGCCAGCTGTCGTCCAGCGGCAGCAGGCGCTGAGTGACGGGTTCGAATGCCGCACCGGCGGTCGGGCGGTTGTAGAACAGGTGAAGTTCGCCTCCGTCATCCGCGTCGCGGTGCGCCTCGCTGTCGACCAGTATCTGCCCTGCAAGTGGAGCAATGCCGGCAATCGAAGTCGGCACCGTAAAACGGCCTACTGGCGATAGTCCGGCGTCGAACAGGCGCCCGTACACGCGCTCGCCAACTGCCCAGACCTGCAGCTTGCCGGGCAGTGCAGCCAGCTTTGTTACCGCGAAATCGGCCACCACGTCATTGAAGCGCCCGACCAGTCCCTGATCGGAACCGAAAACGATAGCACCCACGGTGGCCGTATCGGCGTGACCTTTGCGTGCCGGTACGGCCGCGGCCAGAGCACTTTTTCGGAAGCAGATGCTCAGGCCCAGTTCCACTGTCCGGTGATAATCGCCCAGAGCACGCACCGATTGCTCATACTGGCCGATGCTGGACGCGGCCAGGGCCTTCATGGTGCGCACGACCGACTGGAGTTCGCCGGCGCTGTCGATCTTACGGCGCAGGCTCGCCGTGGTATCGCTCATTACTCCTCCGGGGGTGGCGATCCGGGCAGTGACAAATCGGCCGGATGCCGCTTTTGATTGCGCCGCTTGTCGAGCGTGCTGTCGATCGCCCTGGTCAATTTCTCCAGGGCACCGGCAGTCGCCTCGCGCAGGGTCGACGCGTGCTGCGTCACTGCAATCGGTGCACAGCCGCCAAGGCGGGCCTCCATCGTGCAGCGTTTGTCGTTGGCTCCGCTCTTGCCGCCGTTTTCGTCGGTGAGGTGCACCTCCACCCGCGTGATGTGCTCACTTTGTCTGTCCAGCCCGCTCTTTACGGCGTCGCTGGCCCAGACGGACAAGGCCTCGTGACCGTCGATGTTGTGGGCGGCATTGATTTGTATGTGCATGGCTTTTTTTCCTCTGGTGATGATGCTTGCTGCATTACCGCTTGGAGAGTCGCTATTTCCCGTTTGCGGGCTTGGCTTCGGATTCCAGCTGTGATTCTGGCGTCGGCTGGAAGGGGGCAAGCGCTTGGCGGGCGATGTCGATGATGGCCTGGCGATCTTCATCGCTTAGCTTGTCGGCGCTGTCGAAGCGCGCCGAGACCGCGGCCGGAATCCTCGCCGCCGCCTCCTGAACGGCGCGTTCGGCATCCTTCATGTCTTCCAGGGGCACGGTGTCGAACAGTTTTTCAATCAGCGCCAGCAGGACGGCGATCTGCGCGGACACGGGCACGGGGGCGAATTCCGGCTGCTGAAGACAGGAGCGGATGCGCTTGCCGTGCTCGACAGTCTTGCGCGTCTCCTCGTCGAGGCGGGCGCCGAAGCGGGAAAAGGTTTCGAGCTCCTCGAACTGCGCATAGGCAAGCTTGAGGTCGCCCGCCACAGCGCGGTAAATGGCGCGTTGCGCCTTGCCGCCGACGCGTGATACGGATTTCGCCACATCGACTGCGGGCAGGACGCCCAGCTCGAACAGTGACGGCGAGAGATAAATCTGCCCGTCGGTAATCGAAATGAGATTGGTCGGAATATAGGCGGAAATATTTTGCGCTTCGGTCTCGATGATCGGCAGCGCCGTGAGCGAGCCACCGCCGCGTTCCTGGGAGAGATGCGTCGCCCGTTCCAGCAAGCGCGAATGGATATAAAAAATGTCACCGGGAAAAGCCTCACGGCCGGGCGGGCGGCGCAGCAGGAGCGAGAGCTCGCGATACGCACGCGCATGATGGGTGAGGTCGTCATAGACGATCAGCACGTCGCGTCCCGCTTCCATGAAATGCTCGGCGATGCTGGTCGCCGCGTAGGGTGCGATATAGGCCAGACCGGGTGGGTCGTTGCCCTCGGTGACGACGACAACGGTGTAGTCCATCGCGCCCTGTTCGTGCAGGTTGGCAACCAGCTTGGCGACGGCGGAAGCGCGCTGGCCGATGGCGCAATAGACGCACAGGATGTCGCGGCCGCGCTGGTTGAGGATGGTGTCGAGGGCGATTGCGGTCTTGCCGGTGCGGCGGTCGCCGAGGATCAGTTCGCGTTGGCCCTGGCCGATCGGAATCAGCGCATCGACCACCTTGAGCCCGGTCTGCAGCGGTACGGTAACGGGCGCGCGATCCATGATCGCCGCCGCAGAGCGTTCGATCGGCAGGCGTCCGGTCTCGGCTAGCGCGCCCTTGCCGTCGAGCGGCTGACCAAGCGGATTGATGACGCGGCCGAGCAGTGTGTCACCGACCGCAACATCCATTATCCGGCCCGTACGTTCGACCGCATCGCCTGCTTGCAGCTTCGCATAGTCGCCGAGCAGAACGACCCCAATGTCGTCCTCATCGACGTTGAAGGCAATGCCGAAAATACCGCGTGGAAACTTCAGCAATTCCTCGAAGCCGACGCCGGGTAGGCCAGAGACGTGCGCGACGCCGGTGGAAACACTGGTGATGGTGCCGCTTTCGCGCGGGCTCAGCTGCGCTGCAAAGGCTTCCCGCGCCTTGCCAATGTCGACCAAGGTCCGGTCAAATACGCTCTGCAAGGTCTCGGCTGCCGAATTCATTGCGGCCTCGCCGTGGACTTCGATGGCTCCGGTGCGGATTTGGCTTTGCTCTCGGGTTTGACTTCGGGCTGGTCATTTTCTTGCAGCAGTTCGCCCACGCTCTGTTCCAGCGCGCTGAGGTAATCGGCAATACTCCAGGCTATTTTTTGCCCGCCGGCGTTGAGTTCGACGCCGCTCACCAGATCCGGTGCGGTTTCGAAGCGGACTTGGATAGCCGCCGAGAAAGTCTCATTGATCACTTTTTGGATCATCGTCTGCTGACCCTCGGGCAGCTCAAAAGCGCTGCGCAACAAAGCCTGCCCGGAGGCCGTCTTGAGCGCCTTGGCGAAAACCACCTTGGCCTCGTCGGAGAGCGCTCGCAGACGGTCGATGAAGATGTCGCCGATACGTTCGTCCAGACTTGCGCCGGCAAGATCGGTAAGCACTTTTCGCGCGATGGCAAACACTTCTTCCCGGGTTTTGCGACTGATCGTCTTGCTCAGCTTGCGCGCGTCGCCGAGCAGGGTTTCCTGCCGCTTGGCGCTCAATGCATCGGCCGCCTGGCGCGCCTCATCGAACAGCCGCTGGCGTTCTGTCTGCGCCTCTTCGCTCGCCTTGGTCAACAAGGCGGCGCGCTGCTGGTCGAACTCGTCGTTCTTTTGCACGAACTTGTCGCGCTCACTTTTTGCCTCGCTTTCTTTCGCCGCGGCGTCGGCGAGTTTTGCGGCGATCCGCTTCTCGCGGCCATCAATGGCGTGCAGAATCGGCTGATAAAGAAAGCGCTTCATCAACCACACCAGGACGAGGAAGTTGAGCGCTTGCGCGCCGACGGTGAACCAGTCGATCAACATGGCTTACTTTCCCGCGTTCTGGGCGATGACGTAATTCCAGAACGGGTTGGCGAAAATGAGGATCATCGAGACCACGAAGCAATAGATGGCCGTGGATTCGATCATCGCCAGACCGACAAACAGCGTTCGGGTGATGGTGGCGGAGGCGTCGGGCTGCTGCGCCAGCGAGCTGAGCGCGGTGGCAACCGCCCGGCCCTCGCCAAGCGAAGGGCCGATGACCCCGATGGCGATGGTGATGCCGGCGGTGATGATCGATGCCACTGCAATGATGGTCATGCTGTCCATGGGTCTTCCTTTGCTCTCTTTGGTAATGCGTGCTTCAAGGCGCGGCTTGCGCAGCGATTCCTGGCTTGCGAACGTGCATCGCGGCCGCGATGTAGACGGCGGCCAGGATGCTGAAAATGTAGGCCTGCACCATGCCGGTAAGCAGGCCGAGCAGGGTCATCAAGACCGGGAAAACGAATGGCGTGATGGTCAGCAGGATGGCAATGATCATCGAGCCGCTCATCATGTTGCCGAACAGGCGCACCGCCAGTGCCAGGGTGCGCGAAATTTCACTGATGATGTTGAACGGCAGCATGATCACCGTTGGCTCGATGTAGGACTTGAGGTAGCCGCCCAGGCCCTGGTCTTTGATGCCGAACAGCGGTACCGCCACCAACACGCACAGCGCCAGCGCCGCCGTGGTCGACAGCGAAGCCGTCGGTGGCTCGTAGCCGGGAATGACGGTGCATAGCGCAGCGCTGGCGACAAACAGGAACAAGGTGCCGAGGAAGGGGAGAAATTTCCGCGCCTGCGACAGGCCGACATCTTCAATCTGTCCTGCGATGCCGGTGACGACGATTTCAAGAAAGTTCTGCCAGCGCGAGCGTTTCAGCCCGCTGGAAAGCTTGCGCGTGATCAACAGCGAGCCGACCGTCAGCAGCAGCATCAGCCCCCAGGTGAACACGATCGTGCCATTGAGCTTGAGAAATCCGTGCTGCCAGAAAATGATTTCGTCGGGACTAAGACGCATGGCTGATCCCCTGTGCGCGCTGGTTTTCTCGTTCGACCGGCGGCCGAGTCAAGCGCACCGCGATCAAACGCACGACGACAAAGCCGACCAGACACGCCAGCAAGCGCCGCCAATCGGCGTGGCCGACGGCATAAAACCCCGCCAGCGCGATGCTCATACGCAATAGCACGCTGCCCAGGAAGAGCAGCGCCGGTCGTCGCGATGAAACGGCTCTTTGTACCGTCCACCACAGGCCGCCGAAGAAAACCGCGCCGAGTGCAAAACCGGCCATGCCCGCCAGCGCCAATGCGAGGATCTCATTCATCGTCATCTTCCGCTTCCTCGCGCATCGCCTTGTCTTCCTTGTCTACCCAGTGCCAGGCGTTCAGGCAGCCAATCGCGAGCCCCGCCATCAACAAGGCCAGCGTCCAGGAATGCTGACCCGGGTGGTGTTTGTCCACCCACAGTCCGAGTGCCGCGCCGAGCAAGGTCGGTACGGCCACCGACCAGCCGACCAGGCCCATCATGCCCAGCCCGAACCAGACCCCCGGCGCGGCGTTGCGCCGCGCCTTGAGCTTGCGCGTCGCTTTGGCGGCTACCTTATCGGTGAAGGCTGAAGCGCTTTTCGATGCCTTGCCGGGGGCTTCGTCAACCATGTTGAAAGGCTGCGAAGCGGTGCAGAAATCCGCTTTCCAGTTTGGCCATGACCGTACGTACGCCCTGCTCCTGCTCGTCAATGGTCAGAAACTCCTTCGCGACCGCCGTACGTAGTTGACCGAGATCCTTGCCGCTGACGGCGCGGCGTACCGAAACCAGCACCTCCGCGCCGGTCTTGACCAGCACCCCTTCATCGACGGCGACAAAAATTTCATCGCCCGCTTCGATCTCATAAGTCAGGATTCCCGGCACCAGTACCGCCACGCAGTCGAGCCGCTGTGGCAGAAGCCCGAACGAACCCGCGTGCGTATCCGCGACGATGCTCGACACCCCGGTCTTTTCGTCGAATACCTGGAACGGCAGCAGAATCTTAAGATTCATGGGCGACTACCGCTGCTTCGGGTATTGCATCAGGCTTGGCCTCGGCGGCGGGCTTGGCGTCGACTTTCTTGGCGGCTTCCTCGGGGGCAGCCGTTTTCTTCGCCTCATCGATCTTGCCAATCATGTAAAACGCGCTTTCCGGCGTGTCCTTGAATTCATCGCGCAGGATGCGTTCGCAACCATCCAGCGCGTCGTTCAGGCTGACCAGTTTTCCTTTCAGATTGGTGAACTGTTCGGTCGTGAAAAAAGGCTGGGTCAGAAAGCGCTCCAGGCGGCGGGCACGAGCGACCACCTGGCGATCCACCGGCGAAAGCTGTTCGAGGCCGAGCATCGCAATGATGTCCTTGAGTTCGGCATACTGCGCCAGCGTCTGGCGAACTTCCTGTGCCAGGGCATAGTGACGTTCGCCGACGATGCCCGGCGTCGCCATGCGCGAACTGGACTGCAGCGGATCAATGGCTGGAAAAAGCCCTTCGCTGGCACGCTTGCGCGAGAGCACGATGGAGGCCGAAAGATGGGCGAAGGTATGCACCGCCGCCGGGTCGGTGAAATCGTCCGCCGGCACATACACCGCCTGGATTGAGGTGATGGCGCCCGTGTCGGTGTTGGCGATGCGCTCTTCCAGTCCGGCCAGTTCGGTGCCCATGGTCGGCTGATAACCGAGGCGGGACGGCATTTGCCCCATCAAACCGGACACTTCCATGCCGGCCTGGATAAAGCGAAAGATATTGTCGACCAGCAGCAGCACGTCGCGATGCTCGTCGTCGCGGAAATATTCGGCCATGGTCAGCGCGGCATGGCCGACGCGAAAGCGGCTGCCCGGCGGTTCGTTCATCTGTCCAAAGACCATCACCATGTTCGGCAGCACGCCAGCCGCTTTCATGTCACGGTAGAGCTCTTCGCCTTCGCGACAGCGCTCGCCGATGCCGCAAAAAATGCTGACACCGTCGTGATGCCCGATCATGTTGTGGATCATTTCCGTCAGCAATACGGTCTTGCCGACGCCGGCGCCGCCAAACAGCCCCGCCTTGCCGCCGCGCTCGAGCGGCATCAGCACGTCGATGACCTTGATGCCCGTCTCGAAAATTTCCGATTTGGTCGAGCGCCGTGCCAGCGGCGGCGGCGGCCGGTGTACCGAGCGCCACTCGACATCGGACAAGGCCCCCTGGCGATCAATGGTGTTGCCGAATACATCGAACATGCGCGAGAGAATTGCCTTGCCGACTGGCACCTGCAGCGGCCCGCCCGTGTCTTCCACTGCCATGCCACGGGCCAGGCCTTGCGTCGGGGTCAAGGCAATGCCGCGGACATGATGCGCATCACGCTGCGTCTGCACTTCGATAACGATCTGCTTGTCGTCGCCCGTACGAAGCACGGAATGAATGGGCGGCAAACATCCGTCGAAGCGTATATCCACAACGCTGCCACGCACCGAAATGACGCTGCCGACATTTGCAGGGACCTTGCTAACTTTCATTTCTCACCCGTAGACTGGCAATAGCATGGTACGCGCCTTGGCTTATTCGTAGCAACGAACCATGTTGCTTTGGCGCTTGCTGGGGAACGGGCGCTGGTGCCCCGGCCGTCCAGCGCTCACGCTAAGCCAGATCAGGGACCTTGCGAACCGTTCGCTGACACGACAAGCGGTCGCGCGCGGTTGCGACATCCTATTTCTTGTCGCCCTTGGCAGCGTCCTGGATGGCATCACCGGCCTTCTCGACCTGCTGTCCAGCTTTCTCTAGCGTCTTGTCGATTTCCTTGCCCGCTTTCTCTGCCGGGCCTTCCTGCTTCTGGCAGCCGGGTAGTGCGATGAGCAGCGCGCTCATGAGCAAGGCTGCGCTGATTGATCCAACGTGTTTCATCTCTGATTTCTCCTGGTAGTTTGTTGGCCCCGCAGCGGCAGTGACCATGACGGTCGCGTCGACGGCAGGATCAGGGCAAGGAGCGGGCGCGAGGCAGCTGCCGGGAAGGCCAGGCGCATCGCTCTTCGCATCACTTGCTGACTTCGTGACCGATCACGCCGCCAATAGCCGCGCCACCGACCGTGCCGACGGCGCTACCGCCCGTAAGAATGGCTCCTCCGACGGCACCGGCGCCGGCGCCGATGGCGGTATTCTTGCCCTGCTGCGACATGCCGGAACACCCACCGAGGCCGAACAAGACGGCTGCGGCGAGTGCGCTGAACGTAACTTTCTGAATCGTTTTCATGGCCTTACCTCATTCTCGAACATGGTTTTTCGGGGAAGTCATGCCTGGTAGACCAGCGCTCGCGACTTGCCCAAGCACGTCGTCTTCGCCAGATCCAGGTCATGATCTCTTGGTTCTCCTCGCCAGGACCGCGCTGCTTTCAGCCGCTGGCCATTGCCGCGATGCCGAGGCAGCAGATGCTCGGGCGTGAATCACTTGCCCGAGATTACGCAGACCCGAGTCTGCAGTCTGTCTCCCAGCGAACATAGGCGCCGCAGACTGGCGGTTTTTTCCATCCCGCACGGCTGTCGGGCGTCGCCCGACAACGCCGCAGGAATGTGCTCCACCAAGGACTTGTCTGCATGCGCAGATACGCCTTTCTGGGCATTGCGCCAAGCAGGTCGTTGGCGGCGGGAAATTGCTTGCGGGTTTGCACGGTCTTCGGCTTCAGTTTTTGTTCCCTTGCGCCAGGACCAAACGGAAGAAATCAAAAAGCGGCTTCGGTCCTGGTATGTGCGGCGGCGCACTGACCCGGCGTTTCCCGACGACCGAGAATTGTTCCGACTTCAGCCGGTATGTTCGCTATCGAACGGAGTCGTTGTGACTCGAGGTATCTAATCTCATCAGCAGAGAGACAGCCGGCGGATTCAGGCAGGCCCCCTGCAATTCCTGGCCGGTTGAAAAGCCAGGCCCGACGTGACGCTCGAAAGGAGAAATTGCCATGCTGTACACGATTGCTGTTGTTCTGCTGGTCCTTTGGATGTTGGGGCTGGTTAGTTCCTACACCTTGGGTGGTTTCGTTCACATTCTGCTGGTGATCGCAGTCGTGATGTTCCTCGTTGGTGTGATAGGTCGGCGCAGGGCGTAGCGGCCCGGACATCTGCTGGGCACCACGAAGAAGCTGTCCCTCTCGCCAACAATCAGTCGGCGGAGCCAATCGCCGAATTCGTCAGGATTCTCGAGCAAAAGGCATTACCCGATGTGACGCATGGTGGCAGGAGTTTCCACCGGCGCCTCACTTGACAACTTTACTTATGAAGGAACGACCATGAACAGAATCAAAATGACCGCCATAGCAGCAACGATTACCCTTGCTTTCAGTGCCGGCGCGATGGCTGCATCGGGCATATCAAAGGACGAATACAAAGCCGACAAGAGCAAGATCGCGGCCGAATACAAATCGGCCAAGGCATCCTGTGGATCTATGACTGGCAACGCAAAGGACATCTGCGTGGTCGAGGCCAAAGGCAAGGAAAAAGTTGCCAAGGCCGAACTCGAGGCCCGCTACAAACCGGGCGATAAGAGCAGCCAAGCGGTGGGTATCGCCAAGGCAGAGGCGGATTACGCCGTGGCCAAGGAAAAGTGCGATGACAAGGCTGCTAACGACAAGAAGATCTGCGTGCAGGAAGCAACCGCCGCAGAGGCCAAAGCCAAGGCTGACGCCAAGAAGCCGATGCAGCCTACCACGGCAGCGGCCGATGAGAAAGCTGCTGCACCGGCGTCCCATGAATCCGCCGGTGCATATGTCGACGACACCCTTATCACGACCAAGGTGAAGGCAGCGGTATTGGGCGAGTCTTCGCTGAGCTCGGCAGAAATCAACGTCGAAACCTACAAAGGCACGGTACAGCTGACCGGCTTCGTCGGATCCCGCGCCGATATCGACAAGGCCGTCCAGGTCGCCAGGGGTGTCAAGGGCGTGACGTCCGTCAAGAACGACATGATCGTCAAGGGCCAACAGTAAGTCAAAACGGCCCCCTGAACGCTGTTTCAGGGGGCCGCCTCGTTGATGGCGGCAGGGTATCCCGAACCTGCCGCTCAACTACCTCATTTCCGGCGCGCCTGACTACCGACGAGATGGCGCCTGGTCGCACCGTTGGCGTATCGCGGCAGACAAAGCGTTCTTGGGGATGTCGTATGCCTTCGCGCGCTTACCACATCGCCTTTGCCGACGAGACGATTGACGGGAGTGTGAGCGTGTGACACCAATCGGCTACGAGTCCGACGCGCCCAAGCGCCATCGCCCCTCATGGAGAATTGACATCGTGCGGAAGATCTCCAGATTCAATCGACTGTCCATGTTTGTGATGATCTGTAGCGTCGGCGCGATGGTGTTCACACCCCATGCACATGCCGTCGGCAGTACGGCACCGCAGGAAACGGTTTCGTCACGGCATGCCAAGTGTTACGTCCGCCGCTCTCCCGGGTCTGACGGCGCGCTTCATCCCGAGAACGGTCAGAGCGAAAGAAGGCGGCCTGCCTGAAGGATGTTGGGACGAAGTGAACGAAAGAAGGGCCGGGACAACTCTGCTATCGTGGGAAGTTATCAAGACAAACCACACAGCAAAGCGCCCAGCCCATGCAGCGAATTGTAGCCGGCATCGAGACGATCGAGCAGCATCTTGAGGCCATCAAGCAAACCCCCGAAGCGTATCGCCCGCCGTGCTGCCCGCATTGCGGCCTGAAGATTCTCTGGCAGCACGGGCACTACGAGCGCAAGGCCGACCGGCGAGCCGGGCAGGATTCACTCAATCCGGTGCCGATCTGCCGCTACTGTTGCGCTGGATGTCGGCGCACGTGTTCGCGTCTGCCGGCGTGCATCGCGCCGCGCCGCTGGTATGACTGGTCAGTGCAGCAAGCGGTCCTGGCACAGCGGCTGAGCGGTGCGCCCGATCGCCCCGGCGCACCCGGCGCGGCGCCCGAGCGGCGCACCGCCGGTCGCTGGTGGGCCTGGCTCCAGGAGCGCCGCCTGCTGTTCGAGTTTCACCTGCGTGCTCGCTTTGCCGACCTCGGGCGGACGGTCGACGGCAGCGCTTTCTGGCGCCGGGTGTTCGAATCGATCGGCCTGGCACAGGCCATGACCTGGCTTGATCGGGAGATCAGCGTCCCGTGATGAACTGATTCCGAACGAGCGGCAGACGGTGAGGTCCCCGCCCGGGCGGGGACCCCACACAGTTTGCTCCTGTCATTAGAACGGCCGTTCTGGTTTGATCACCGCTCCGATTTATCACCAGGAGTGGTTATGAACCCGATTGATCCGAAAGCCCTGTTTCGCCTGTCCGTTCTCGGTCCCCTGATCAGCCGCGAGCGGCTGGAACGTGGCGAACTGCAACAGCTCCTCCGGGAGCTGGCCAGCCGCGAGTACGCCATCCCCGGCAGCCGTCGGCGCTATCTGAGCGAGAAGACGATTCAGGCGTGGTACTACGCCTGGCGCCTCCACCAGCTTGATGGCCTGACGCCCAAGGCGCGCGCCGACCGCGGGCAATCGAAGCTCCCGGCCGCCACCCAGGCGGCCATTCTCGCCGCCAAGCGCGACAACCCGCGGCGCTCGCTGTGCCAGATTCGACAATTGCTCGAAGCCACCGGCACCGTTGCCCGAGGCCGCCTGGCCCGGTCGACCATTCACCGTCTGCTGCAGCAGCACGGCCTGTCACGGATCAGCGGCTCGGCCAGTCTGCCCGAGGAGAAACGCAGCTTCGTCGCCGCGACAGCGGGGGCGATCTGGTATGGCGACGTGATGCACGGCCCACGCGTGCCGATCGACGGCAAACTCGCCAAGAGCTATCTCGTGTCGCTCTTCGACGACGCCTCCCGGCTACTCACGCACAGCGCCTTCTGCCCCGGAGAAACCGCCCTGGACATCGAGGGCGTGCTCAAGTGAGCACGGTCACCAATCGTGATGGAATTTGCTGCCTGACGGGTCAAGCAGAGTGATGTTGAGGGGGTGACCCCCCTCAGGGGACTTGAACAAAGGCACCCGTTGGGGGAGTCTCTGGTTTCGACGCCAAGAGACCATTCCAGTGTGCCATGCCCTCCTGCAAAATCCCCAATTTTTTCGATGGTTGCTGCGCGTTGACACGGAGCTGGCGGACGAGGCGCGAGCGGCAGGATGTGCGTGCGGCGGCGTTCTGCACCGCGCTGACTATCCGCGAAAGCCCCGTGGGTGCCCGCCGGAAGCGCGTGCCGACTTTGCTCGGCGGTTCAGCTTCTGCTGCAACGCTTGTCGTCGTCGGACGACGTCGATGTCCGTACGTTTCCTGGGCCGGCGCGTCTATCTGGCGCTGCTGGTAGTGCTGGGTTCTGCCCGGCATGCCGGGCAGAACCCAGCGGCGGCGCGGCTCTCCATGACCCTGGCGATTCCGTTGCTTACCCTGGCGCGTTGGCGTCAGTGGTGGAAAGAACAGTTTCCGCTGACCGCGCTATGGCAAGCGTGTTGTGCGCGCTTCATGCCGCCGGTAACTGACGACTTCCCGAGCCGTTTGCTGGAACGTTTTGTCGGCGACGCCACAGAAGCCATGGGGCATTTCCTCCTCTTTCTGGCGCCGATCACGGTCCGGCCGAGCACGTTGCGTGGGGGGTGCTGATGACCCGCAGAAGATGTCGATAGGCCCGTTCCTCAAGGGCTTGTAGCCTTCACTTCCCGTCCTGGTGCCGCCGGCACCGACCTTCTGGAAGACCCTTTTGACCTCTCACATCGATCCCCTCAAACGCGATCGCTGGGCGCGCCTGCGCTTTGCGATCATCGGCCCCTTGCTGGCGGCTCCGCCCGCCGCCGGCGAGTTATCCCCGGCGCTGCGCGCCCTGTCGACCAAGTCCTGGCGGCATCCGGTATCGGGACAGGAGGTGTGCTTTGGCGCCTCGACAATTGAGCGCTGGTACTACGCGGCCCGCGCGGCCGCCGATCCGGTCGCGGTTCTCAGGAATCGCCTGCGCAGCAACGTCGGTCGGTTCAAGAGCATCACGCCCGTGGCCATCCAGATTCTGACCGCCCAGTACCACGAGCATCCGGGCTGGACGGTGCAACTGCACTTCGACAACCTCCGTGTCGCCCTGGCCGGGAGCGACTCTTCCCTGGCGTCGTATCCGACGATCCGTCGCTATCTCAAGGCCCGGGGAATGTTCCGCCAGGCGTCCGCCAAACGGGCAACCGCCGGGGCGCTGTTGGCCCGGGATCGGCTCGACCGGCTGGAAGTCAGGAGCTACGAAGTCGACTATGTCGGCGCACTCTGGCATCTCGACTTCCATCACGCCTCACGCAAGGTTCTGACCCGAACCGGCCTGTGGGTCAAGCCGCTGCTGTTTGGCGTCATCGACGATCGCTCCCGGCTGGTCTGCCATCTGCAGTGGTATCTCGACGAGACCGCCGAGAGTCTCGTGCACGGCTTGTCGCAGGCCTTCATGAAGCGCGGATTGCCACGAGCCCTGATGACCGACAACGGCGCCGCCATGCTCGCCGAAGAGACCGTCGGCGGCCTCGCCCGTCTGGGTGTCGTGCATCAGACCACCTTGCCGTATTCGCCCTATCAAAATGCCAAACAGGAATCGTTTTGGGGGCGCATCGAAGGGCGCCTGATGGCGATGCTCGAAGGCGAGAAATTGCTGACGCTGGACCTGCTCAATCAGGCCAGCCAAGCCTGGGTCGAACAAGAGTACCACCGTACGCTCCATTCCGAGATCGATGCGACCCCCTTGGCGCGCTATCTCGCTGGGCCCAGTGTTCGCCGTGACTGCCCGGATACTGGCACGCTGCAGGCCGCCTTCCGGATTGAGGTCGCGCGCCGCCAGCGGCGTGCCGATGGCACGGTCAGTCTGGCTGGCATACGCTTCGAGATCCCCGCCAGTTATCGGCACCTGCCGGTGGTTCATCTACGCTACGCCCGCTGGGACCTCAGGCACGTCGATCTCGTGGATCCGAGCACCGGCGTCGTGCTTTGCCCGGTCAAGGTGCTCGACAAGTCGGCCAACGCCGATGGTCAGCGTCGGCGCCTCGCGCCCGTCACGACAGAGGCTCTGGCGCCGCCGTCTACCGGGATCGCGCCGCTGCTGCGCCAGCTGCTCGCTGACTACGCTGCGACGGGCTTGCCGCCTGCGTATTTGCCGTCCGCCGACAAGGAGCCGGCATGAACCATCGGCTCCTCGCCCTCTACGGGCTGAAGTGGAATCCCTTCTCCCCTGAATTGCCGATCGAGGCCCTCTTTGTTCCGCCCCGGATCGAGAACTTCTGCTGGCGAATCGAACACGCTCAGCTGCGCGAAGGGGGCTTCGCGATGATCCACGGCGATCCAGGCACCGGCAAAAGCGTGGTCTTGCGCCTCCTGGCCGACCGTCTGGGAAGTCAGTCGGACGTCACCGTCGGCGCGATCAACCATCCGCAGAGCAACCTGGCCGATTTCTATCGCGAAATGGGCGACATCTTCACCGTGCCCTTGCGCCCGCATAACCGCTGGGGTGGCTTCAAGGCGCTGCGCGAAGTCTGGTTCGCGCATCTGGAAACGACCCGTCGCCGGGTGGTGTTGCTGGTCGATGAGGCGCAGGAGATGAGTCCGGCCGTTCTTTGCGAGTTGCGCCTGCTCGCCAGTGCGCGCTTCGATTCGCAGCCGCTCCTGTGTGTGGTGCTGGCCGGCGATGCGCGTCTCATCGAGAAGCTGCGTCGTGAGGAGTTGATCCCGCTCGGCTCCCGCATCCGTACCCGCCTCGCCACCGAGTATGCGTCGCGTGACGAGTTACTCGCCTGCCTGACCCATCTGCTGAGCCGCGCCGGGAACGCCAGCCTGATGACCCCCGCGCTCTGTCATACGCTGTGCGATCACGCCGCCGGTAACTACCGCATCCTGACCACCCTCGCGGCCGAACTGCTCGCCGCCGCGGCGCAGCGTGAGTTGCCGCAACTCGACGAGAAACTTTACCTCGAGGTCTTCGCGTCACCCGAGACCCCTGCGCAGCGTCGCGTGGCGGCCGGCCGGTGACGACCCTCCCGCCAGGCGACGGGCTCGCGCTGTTGTGCGATCACGCCCAACGACCCTTGACAGCTGCCTCGGACGGTACGACGCCTGCGGACCTTGGGAGGAGCTACCGCAGAACGTTCCGTTCTTCTCGTGACGGGCACAAAAACAGGAGGACAAGATGACCGAGCCCTTGGTGACCGTCACGAAAAGAGGCCGCCCACCCCAGGGCGAGCGAGCGATGACAGACCGAGAGCGCAAGCGTGCCCAGCGGATGCGCGACCGAAGAACGGTCATTGACGCCATCGGCAATGAGACCGACGCGCCACTTCGAGCGCTGCTCGACCTCCTGGGGCGAGTGGAGGTATCCGACCCGGCTCGTTCTTCAGCCCGACGGGCATGGTTGGCTTTCGGTCAGCGGTACGGATTCATGACCGTCACGGAATGACCAGAGGCGACAGGAACGACGGACGGAAAGTCCCCTCGGGAGGCGTCGTCTTGGCCCTTTCGACGAACGAGCCGACAGAAGGGGAGGCTCTTTGACCAGGAAAGGCGTCAAGAGGACCGTGGAATAAATGGGCCGGCTTCATCGGCCCGTTTATGCCGCGAAAGCCTCTTGACGCCTTGGAGGGTCCCGATGCTTGCGAGCAGTTGCCGGGGAAGTACTTGTTCATCCCCGGCGGCTGCCTCGCGACGAGCGCGGGGTCTGGGGCGGAGCCCCAGGGTCGCCTACCATCACCCCTACCAACCATCGCCGTAGGTGAACATCTGAACATCAAATCGGGTGATCACACTCACTCAAGCAGGCGGTGCTCAAACGCGGCATTCCGCTCAAGCTGGTGGTCGATAACGGCGCCGCCTACCGCGCCGAGACGCTGCAAGGGATCTGCGCCCGGCTCGGCATCCATCTGATTCACTGTCGGCCGTACGCGCCCGAGGGCAAAGGGAAGTTGGAGCGCTGGCACCGCCGCTGCCGCGATCAGTTTCTCAGCGAACTCGATGAGCGCCATATCGCCAGCCTGGACGATCTCAATGCTCGCCTGTGGGCCTGGCTTGAACAGGTCTATCACCGCAGCCCGCACGCCGGTCTCGCCGGCATGACGCCGTTGGCGCGTTACCAGCAGGACCTGTCCAGGATTCGTCCGTTGGGGCCGTTGGCGGCAAGCCTCGATGCCCTGTTCCAGCATCGCGTCACGCGACTGGTCAGGAAGGATGGCACGGTATCGTATCAGGGACAACGCTTCGAGGTGCCCTTTGAACTGTCGGGCAAAACGGTGTCTCTGGTGGTCGATCCGCATACCGAGACGGTGATCGGCGTCGAGGACGAGAAAGGGGAATCGATCGGTGCGGCGACGCCACTCGATGCGCTGGCCAATGCCACGCGCCAACGACGCCAGCCTGACCCAGCGGACGCTAGCCCGCCCCAGAAAGGGACGAGCGGCCCGAATCTGATCGAGCAGATCTATCAGCAGTACTACGACCCCGAAGGAGAGTGAGGTGGACCTTCAACACTTTGGTTTGCGGCATCCGCCGCTGGGCAAGCAAGCGGCCGAGCTGTGGGATGACGGTACGCTGGGACAGTTGGCCGAGCGCTTTGCGTGGTTGTTGCACTCGCCGGGGGTCGGGCTGATCACCGGCGAACCGGGGGTGGGCAAGACGGCGGCCTTGCGCCAATTGACCCGTGGCCTGAATCCGCATCGTTATCAGGTGATCTATCAGGCGGAGACGGACTTTGGTCGGCTGGATATCTATCGCGGTCTGGCACGGGCGCTGGGCGTCGAGCCGGGGTATCGGCGGGCGCAGCTGTGGCGCGATCTGAAGGAGCGGATTCTGCAGTTGGTCGATAGCCGTCAGCTGATGCCGGTGTGGATCATCGATGAGGCGCAGAATCTGCCGCCGGAGTTCTTTCGGGATTTGCCGGCCTTCCTCAACTTCGCCTTCGATACACGCGATGTGATGGCGGTCTGGTTGATCGGCCATCCGACACTGGCGCAAACGCTGGAGCGGGCGCCGTACGCGGCGCTGGCGGGGCGAATTCAGGTGCGCGTGCAGCTCAAGCCGGTGCTCGAACGCGAGCGCTTCGCGCAGCTGATCCAGCACAGTTTGAAGAGTGCCGGTTGTACCAGTACGCTGCTCAGCGATTCGGGCCTGGAGATCGTGCGCCAGGCGAGCAAGGGCTTGCCGCGGCACGCCGGGCGAATTCTGCGCACGGCGATGCGCCTGGCGGTGCCGCGTGGCCTGAATCATTTGCCGGACGATCTGTTGCAGTTGGCGATCGAGGAATTGCGATGAAGCGCCGCTCTGCCGAGCCGCTATTCCCCGACGGCCTCTCCGATGAAAGCGTGGCCGCGCTCAGCCACTTCCTTCACCAACTCGCCGTCGCTTGCGAAAGCCGCTATGCCGTGCAACTTCGCCGCTACCACCAGCGGCAGATGAATCTGTACGATCCCGAAGCCCCTTGGCGGACGCCACCGCTGCCGCCTCGGTAGGGCCTTCATCCCACGCTGCCGCCGGGATCACTCTTCCGGTTGCAGCATGGGACTCGGCCATCGTTTCAACCTCGAAAAGCTTGGGCCGAGGAGTCTGGATTAGGGCCGGACGTAACACCAAGTCGCTGGCCAAGCCCAAGCTTGACCGGTCGGGCCATAAGCGAGTTGGTAAGGCTTCGTTCTATGCGAAAAAATTTGCCGGCAAAAAAATGGCGGACGGCACCGCAATGAAGCCGCACGGTAGCAACGCGGCGAGCAAGACGCTACCGCTCGGCACCACCGCCAAGGTCACCAACATCGACACCGGGCAGAGCGCGGTCGTCACCATTCAAGACCGTGGGCCGCACGTGAATGGGCGGATAGTGGATCTCTCGCCGTCCACGGCGCAGAAGATCGGCATCACGCAAGACGAAGGCGTGGCCAAGGTGGAGGTCGCCCCAATCGCGGTCCCGATGCCTGACGGCAGTGTGAAATCCGGCGTCGCGGCACAGGACGCCAAGACAGATGGGCGCCCCTCCAGCATTCGCGCCAAGTGACGATCCGAGTATGCATTTTGAGTTTTCCGTCTACCGGCCGCGAACTATTGGGGGATGCGGAAATCGATCACCACTGACGGTCATTGTCCGAGGCGCCGCCGCTCGCAGCGACCGGCCTTGCTCCGTGTTATTCATGGTCCCAGCGGAAATCGACCGTCTTGAGCGCCGTCGCGTCGACGGCAACCGACTGCTCGAGCGCCTTGCCAGCGTAGCTCGCGATTACCCGATATTTGCCCACTGGTAATTTTGCCAGGAACCACGGTCCATCGGAGATAGCCTCCAGGATCGTCTTGCCCTTCGCGTCAGCGATGCTAACCCGCACGGCGCTCAGGTAGGCTCCCGACTTCATGGCGAAAACCAGCTTCAGGTTGAACTCGCTGACGCGGTCCCTGAGTCGCTGCAGCGATTCTTCGCCTACCCCGCCCGAGACATAGGGCAAACCAGCCGCTTGCTGGACGATGGGTCCATCATCCGCTCTGGCATCGCTCACGAACGACCCAAAGGTCATCGCCGTAATCACCAGGCCGTGCACGAGAAATCTATTTTCCATTTTGAAACTCCGATTCATGGGCCGAGGAACAGATTCAGATAGCTTGGCTTGCCCAACTGGCGTCGTCCCCGGTCACCCAGGGGGCACGTTCAAGTCGCTCACCGCGGCGAGGGTCCGAGGCATACGGCGCGACCAGGAGCAGTCGAGCATCGACGAGAAGTACGGCGGCAGGAAAATGGTTCATGGCCTGGGCCCCAACGGGCCGGATGACTTCATCGCAGGTCTGTCGCCATTCCACCGCTGCGGCGAGCCGTGAACTCGCGTTCATGGCTCGCCCCGGGCGCCCTTAGCGAGCCGGAACGATCACCACGGTGTCGCCCGTTGTATGGCCTTTCGCGCCCGTGCTGCCCTTCGCACCGGTACTACCGGTTGCGCCGGTGCTGCCGGTGCTACCGGTTGCTCCGGTATCACCCGTCGCGCCGGTGTAGCCGGTTGCGCCGGTGCCGCCCGTGGCGCCCGTAGCACCGGTGCCACCCGCGGCACCGGTGCCACCGGTGCTACCCGTTGCCCCCGTACCGCCCGTGGCGCCTTGCGGACCGGCCGGGCCAGCAGGAAGCGTAAAGCAAGCACTCAGCGCAAGTGTCATAAGGGCTACGACTGTCAGTTTCGAATATTTCATGGCGATTCCTCTTTTTGGACTTACGAGAAGCACACACCGCATGGTGAGCAATTCTCCGGAATTGATCAGTTTCCGTTGGTATCAATCAGCGTCGGCAAATCAGGCCATCGCCGCTACGGCAGCGGATCAGTCGCCGCCTTGCGGGTACCGCTGCAAGGAGTACGCCAATTCTGCGCCCCACCGTTTGCATGCAGAGTAACTGTGCTTTGCCGTCGGCTCTGTACGCTAGCGCGCATAGCGCCGTCCTCACTCCGATGAATGCCCGGGCGCCAGGGTAGCTCCGACCACAAGGTCAAAGGGAAAGGCGTTTCGTCCGGTGTTACGTCCGCCGCTCTCCCGGGTCTGACGGCGCGCTTCATCCCGAGAACGGTCAGAGCGAAAGAAGGCGGCCTGCCTGAAGGATGTTGGGACGAAGTGAACGAAAGAAGGGCCGGGACAACTCTGCTATCGTGGGAAGTTATCAAGACAAACCACACCGCAAAGCGCCCAGCCCATGCAGCGAATTGTAGCCGGCATCGAGACGATCGAGCAGCATCTTGAGGCCATCAAGCAAACCCCCGAAGCGTATCGACCGCCGTGCTGCCCGCATTGCGGCCTGAAGATTCTCTGGCAGCACGGGCACTACGAGCGCAAGGCCGACCGGCGAGCCGGGCAGGATTCACTCAATCCGGTGCCGATCTGCCGCTACTGTTGCTCTGGATGTCGGCGCACGTGTTCGCGTCTGCCGGCGTGCATCGCGCCGCGCCGCTGGTATGACTGGTCAGTGCAGCAAGCGGTCCTGGCACAGCGGCTGAGCGGTGCGCCCGATCGCCCCGGCGCACCCGGCGCGGCGCCCGAGCGGCGCACCGCCGGTCGCTGGTGGGCCTGGCTCCAGGAGCGCCGCCTGCTGTTCGAGTTTCACCTGCGTGCTCGCTTTGCCGACCTCGGGCGGACGGTCGACGGCAGCGCTTTCTGGCGCCGGGTGTTCGAATCGATCGGCCTGGCACAGGCCATGACCTGGCTTGATCGGGAGATCAGCGTCCCGTGATGAACTGATTCCGAACGAGCGGCAGACGGTGAGGTCCCCGCCCGGGCGGGGACCCCACACAGTTTGCTCCTGTCATTAGAACGGCCGTTCTGGTTTGATCACCGCTCCGATTTATCACCAGGAGTGGTTATGAACCCGATTGATCCGAAAGCCCTGTTTCGCCTGTCCGTTCTCGGTCCCCTGATCAGCCGCGAGCGGCTGGAACGTGGCGAACTGCAACAGCTCCTCCGGGAGCTGGCCAGCCGCGAGTACGCCATCCCCGGCAGCCGTCGGCGCTATCTGAGCGAGAAGACGATTCAGGCGTGGTACTACGCCTGGCGCCTCCACCAGCTTGATGGCCTGACGCCCAAGGCGCGCGCCGACCGCGGGCAATCGAAGCTCCCGGCCGCCACCCAGGCGGCCATTCTCGCCGCCAAGCGCGACAACCCGCGGCGCTCGCTGTGCCAGATTCGACAATTGCTCGAAGCCACCGGCACCGTTGCCCGAGGCCGCCTGGCCCGGTCGACCATTCACCGTCTGCTGCAGCAGCACGGCCTGTCACGGATCAGCGGCTCGGCCAGTCTGCCCGAGGAGAAACGCAGCTTCGTCGCCGCGACAGCGGGGGCGATCTGGTATGGCGACGTGATGCACGGCCCACGCGTGCCGATCGACGGCAAACTCGCCAAGAGCTATCTCGTGTCGCTCTTCGACGACGCCTCCCGGCTACTCACGCACAGCGCCTTCTGCCCCGGAGAAACCGCCCTGGACATCGAGGGCGTGCTCAAGCAGGCGGTGCTCAAACGCGGCATTCCGCTCAAGCTGGTGGTCGATAACGGCGCCGCCTACCGCGCCGAGACGCTGCAAGGGATCTGCGCCCGGCTCGGCATCCATCTGATTCACTGTCGGCCGTACGCGCCCGAGGGTAAAGGGAAGTTGGAGCGCTGGCACCGCCGCTGCCGCGATCAGTTTCTCAGCGAACTCGATGAGCGCCATATCGCCAGCCTGGACGATCTCAATGCTCGCCTGTGGGCCTGGCTTGAACAGGTCTATCACCGCAGCCCGCACGCCGGTCTCGCCGGCATGACGCCGTTGGCGCGTTACCAGCAGGACCTGTCCAGGATTCGTCCGTTGGGGCCGTTGGCGGCAAGCCTCGATGCCCTGTTCCAGCATCGCGTCACGCGACTGGTCAGGAAGGATGGCACGGTATCGTATCAGGGACAACGCTTCGAGGTGCCCTTTGAACTGTCGGGCAAAACGGTGCCCCTGGTGGTCGATCCGCATACCGAGACGGTGATCGGCGTCGAGGACGAGAAAGGGGAATCGATCGGTGCGGCGACGCCACTCGATGCGCTGGCCAATGCCACGCGCCAACGACGCCAGCCTGACCCAGCGGACGCTAGCCCGCCCCAGAAAGGGACGAGCGGCCCGAATCTGATCGAGCAGATCTATCAGCAGTACTACGACCCCGAAGGAGAGTGAGGTGGACCTTCAACACTTTGGTTTGCGGCATCCGCCGCTGGGCAAGCAAGCGGCCGAGCTGTGGGATGACGGTACGCTGGGACAGTTGGCCGAGCGCTTTGCCTGGTTGTTGCACTCGCCCGGGGTCGGGCTGATCACCGGCGAACCGGGGGTGGGCAAGACGGCGGCCTTGCGCCAATTGACCCGTGGCCTGAATCCGCATCGTTATCAGGTGATCTATCAGGCGGAGACGGACTTTGGTCGGCTGGATATCTACCGCGGTCTGGCACGGGCGCTGGGCGTCGAGCCGGGGTATCGGCGGGCGCAGCTGTGGCGCGATCTGAAGGAGCGGATTCTGCAGTTGGTCGATAGCCGTCAGCTGATGCCGGTGTGGATCATCGATGAGGCGCAGAATCTGCCGCCGGAGTTCTTTCGGGATTTGCCGGCCTTCCTCAACTTCGCCTTCGATACGCGCGATGTGATGGCGGTCTGGTTGATCGGCCATCCGACACTGGCGCAAACGCTGGAGCGGGCACCGTACGCGGCGCTGGCGGGGCGAATTCAGGTGCGCGTGCAGCTCAAGCCGGTGCTCGAACGCGAGCGCTTCGCGCAGCTGATCCAGCACAGTTTGAAGAGTGCCGGTTGTACCAGTACGCTGCTCAGCGATTCGGGCCTGGAGATCGTGCGCCAGGCGAGCAAGGGCTTGCCGCGGCACGCCGGGCGAATTCTGCGCACGGCGATGCGCCTGGCGGTGCCGCGTGGCCTGAATCATTTGCCGGACGATCTGTTGCAGTTGGCGATCGAGGAATTGCGATGAAGCGCCGCTCTGCCGAGCCGCTATTCCCCGACGGCCTCTCCGATGAAAGCGTGGCCGCGCTCAGCCACTTCCTTCACCAACTCGCCGTCGCTTGCGAAAGCCGCTATGCCGTACAGCTACGCCGCTACCACCAGCGGCAGATGAATCTGTACGACCCCGAAGAGCCTTGGCGGTTGCCGCTGCTGCCGCCTCGGTAGGGCCTTCATCCCACGTTGCCGCCGGGATCACTCTTCCGGTTGCAGCATGGGACTCGGCCATCGTTTCAACCTCGAAAAGCTTGGGCCGAGGAGTCTGGATTAGGGCCGGACGTAACATCCGGCCAGGCGACGCGGCGATTGCCGGAGCAAGAAGCGTGGGGGGCGCCAAAGTCCGGCGCCGCACGGGGAAGCCACTCGGCACTCTCGGCACGGCGGCAGATCGCACGCACAACCGAGCGTGCACTTGCAGTTAAGCCCGAGAAAGCTTCGCTCCGATCTGTACGCCAGCGCACAGAGCCCTCGTTCCTTTCCCATTATGCTGACTACGGTGCTGCTCGAGAAGGCGCGCATCAAGTCTATCGAAAGCCTGCCTGAGCGCCTTCAAGCCGAACCCTTTCAAGTTTTTCAACCACAAGGAAGCATTGCCATGTCAAAACGAGACGATTACATCGAGACGATGAAACTTCAACTCGATGAGCTGAATACCAAGATGAGCGCGTTGGAAGCCAAGGCGAAAGAAGCAAAGGCCGATGCGCGCGCGAAATACGCGGAGGAAATGGGCAAACTGCGCCAGCAGTCGGATCAGGCTCTCGGCAAGCTCGAAGAACTGCGGGTTGCCGGCGAAGGCTCGTGGGACGCCATGGTTGCGGAAATGGAAAAGGTTCGCGACGCCTTCGTCCATTCCTTCAAGTACTTCAAGTCGCAGCTCTAAGCTGCAGCGCAGGAGCGACGAGCGAAAACTCGTCTCAAGGCAGCGCGCGCGGCAACTTGCGGCAAGGGTTTCGCGCGCCACCTTCAGCAGCCAGCCACGTAGTCAGTACTCCAGGTCCAATGTCTTCTGATTGGCGTTTGGCGGAGCAGCAAGGTGCTGCTCTCTGATTGCCGCGAATGCCGCCGAGACAGCATCGAACTCCGGGTCGACACGTCCGTGTGCGCCAGATGCGGTGGCCAGCGCCAAGTCCAACTTCGAATGCAGTGCACTGCGCTCGCCAAGACGACATGGGCGCAGCATCGTCGCCAGCGCCGACAAGCTTCCCACGACGGTCACTGTGTCGATCAGTCGACAGACGGGCCAGCCGACGACCAGATTCCCCATCCGTGCGCTGGCAACTCGGTCGCCTCCGGCTTGGCCAGGGCGTTCCCGGCGACCGCGACCAACCCGGGCGGAATGGTGCACGCAACGCTTACATCATCCGTGTTCAACACCGTGAGCAGCAGGTGCTGCTGTGAGCGAACCTCGAACGTCATCGAGCGGTTGGCCAGCTGCCTGACCTTGAGCGCGCCATCGACGAGCCAGGGTCGAGCACGACGGACGGCGATCAATTCACGATGCATTTGCCAGATGAGCAGACTGTCGCCGGCCAATTCGCCGGGGAGAAACGCTAAGGGCTTGCGAATCTCCGCGTCGCCGCCCTCCCGATCGTACTTGCGACCTTCTGCTCCCTGCTCGTCGCCGGCGTAGACGGCCGGGATGCCCGGTATGGTGAACAAGATCGCCAGCGCATGCGCCAGATGGCGCCGGTCGATCAGTTTTGTGGCAATTCGCGTCGTGTCGTGGTTGCCGACGAAATTCCACGGCACGAAATGCGGGCAGAAATCGATGTGACGCTCCAGCGCATGTGCCAATTCGTAGAAGTTGCGCTCGTTGAGAGAACTCCAGATGGCTTTCCAAAGTTCGTATTGCGTCACAGACGTCAGCCGTGAGGCTTTGGCGATAGCTACGTAGTCGCCATGGATCACTTCGCCGAGCAGCAGCAGATCCGGCCGCAGCGCCCGCACGCGATTCGCAAAGGTCGCCAGGAAAGCCGCCGGGATCGCGTAAGCCGCGTCCAATCGTAGCGCGTCGACGCCACGTTCCAGCCAATAACGGGCGACGTCCACGGCCCAGTCGAGGACCTGGCCATTGGCGTGGTTGAGCTTCACCAGCTGACCGTGCCCCTCGAAGTTGGCGTAGCTGAATCCGTCGTGTCCCTGGCGATCGAAATTGATGTGAAACCAATCCGACCGGGCAGATTCACGACCGTGCTCCAATACGTCAACAAAGAAAGCATGGCCGCGTCCGACGTGGTTGAAAACGACATCGAGCCCCACTCGAAGAGCCCGTTGGTGGCACTCATCGATGAGGCGCACCAGGTCCATTTCGCTGCCCAGTCGGCGGTCGATGCGAAATGGATCGACGACATCGTAGCCGTGCGATGCCGATTCGAAGACCGGGCCCAACAGCAGTCCCGTCACGCCGAGTTCCACGAGGTGGTCTAGCCACGCCACCAGGTCCGCCAGTCGATGGGAAATCGGGCCGCCGACTGTACCAGGGGCAGGATTCCGATCGTCCGCGCCGAGAAAGCCGAGCGGATAGAGGTGATACCAGATTTCACTGCCGGTCATAAAGTGCCGTTCCCTGATTGCTCGTACATTGCGCCTACTTGCTCGTCGGCCTTGTCCCGGTTCAGCCGCCACTGCCGGCTGCCGGATTGGCAACTGGCAGCGCCAGTGTCTTGACACCGGCCGCGATTTGCTCGGGCGAAGCATACTCGCCAGGCCAATTCGAGACAACGCCGCTCGTCCCCGGAACCCGATTGCCGTCGAGCCCGGCTTGGTCGAGGGCAACTACCAGGCTGCCGAGGATGGCGTTCATCGCACCACAATGGACTGCCAACTGACCCGCTCTGGACACCACCGGAAGCGAACTGTGAAATCTGCCAATCAGGGGGCAGCTGCGAATGGTGTCAGGCGGTGGTGCACGACGAGGGTGTTCTTTCGCGGCAGGTCAATGTGCTCTGCTGTCGCAAAGTCATTGACACGTTCCCGGCGCACGCCCGACACGGCAGGGATTCGCGCAGGTGATTAACGGCGATCTCCCAGTATTCAGACGATTCGGGCGCGGCGCTGTCACTGGCATCGCGCAGGGCCTCGATCCACAGGACCTCGGCCTTGTCGTCGCGACCGCCGGCCTTGCTGGCGACCCATGGCAGGATCTTGGGGTACATTTGCCTCATTTCAGTCTCCGTGGTGTGCCGTCATCAAGCGGACTCAAACGCCTTGTCTTCGGCTCGTTGTGAGGTCGCTGGAAAGCAGGCTTCTTGCAGCGTAGGCTGGCAATCGAACAAGGTCTGTGCGCCAGCGCACCCGACACGTTTCGGCATGAGCTTCCTGGAAGTACGCGCTCAAGGAACGGCATTAGCCAAGAAAAAGCCCCGGCTTGCGGGGCTCGTTCATCAGCACCGTGGTTTGCCTGCTCAGGCGTCTTTCTTTGCCAGAGAGGCCGCCGAGCTTGCGATTCGGGCGCTGACGTCACCGGCCACTTTGGCGTTGGCGGCCGTCATGTCGGTAATCTGCTGCGCAAAGCCCTTGAACTGCTCGAAGCCTTTGAGCCACCCCGCGCTGGGGTTTGAGCCATCGCCATGCGGCGCGAAGTAGGACGTGATGAGGCTGCTCACCTCTTTCTGCGTTTCGGCGGCAATTTCCTGTACGCCCTTGAGGTAATCAGCGGCGTTGGTTTTCGCTGCTCCAGCCGCTCCGGCCAGCAGCTTCGGCTGCTCCTGCTGGCCTTTGGCCTGGCCCAGGGAGCTGACGGCGGCGCTACCGCCCGCCAATGCAGCACGAGTCGCATTCAGGTTCAGGGTAGATAAACGTTCAAGGTTGGAAAAAGCAAGTTTCGACAACGTCATGAAGGCCTTGGTGTTGATCTCGACGGCGCCGATCAGGTCTGGGCTGGCAGATAGCATGGTGTTACTCCTTTTGGGATTGAAAACAGGAATTGAGCGGTACAGGAATGCCGCGCTAAAACAGCGATTCAGGTAAGCACCAACTGCGAACTCCAAGAGCAGCTTGCGCGAAAAACTCCACAAACACTGTTCGCTGGCGTACGTAGCGCCGAACCTTTCATTCCTTCTTGCGCGGGCGCTCGGCAGCAAGCGCATCGATCAGCCAGCCTGGCCGGCGGCACATAGCCTTCCGCGAGGTACCCAGGTCTCCGGCGCGGGGCGCATCAGCCAGATCGCCAGAAGCGGTTCATCAGGGGCTTGACGCTGGCGCCGTGCACGAGGATCGACATCGTGACGACGATCAGCGTCATGTGGATGAGCTCCAGCGCGACGTTTTCCGGGAGGCCGTGTTCAATGGCGTACATCAGATAGTAGAGCGAGCCGATGCCACGCACGCCGAACCAGCCGACCATGCCGCGCAGGCGCGCTGGCGTGCGCGAGCCGAGCAGCGCGAGCGCCACGCTGAGCGGGCGGGCGACGAGAAACAGGAACAGGGCGAGGCTCACCGCACGCCAACTCCACGAATCGAGGAACAGCGAGCCGCCGACGAGCAGGATCAGCAGCAGTTCCGAGATCCGCTCGAGATGCTCCTTGAAGATCAGCGAGCCTTCGCTGACGGTCGGCACCGGATCGCCGCCACCTGGCGTAGCGACCGGATCGTTCCCGGCAAGCCCTTTTTCCAGGTTGGCGGCGCGCGCGTTGATCAGCTTTACTTCGGTCTGGCGAAGCGCGACGGCGGCGAAGAACACCGCCAGAAAGCCCCATGCGTTGACCAGTTCGCTGAGCCCATAAACGACGCCGATTAGTCCCAGGCCGAGAAAATCGTCCATCAACTGGTGGTCAAAACGTCGGCTGCGCAGGGTCCAGCCGAGCCGCCCGAGAGCAGAACCGAGGACCAGGCCGATCGCGATCCCGGCGACGGTCGCCCACAACACATCGACCAGCGCCCAGCGCAGACCGAAATCGCCGAGGTCGTGCAAGCCGAGCAAACCGAGGCCGAGCATCACGAACGGGAAGGCGCTGCCATCATTCATGCCGGCTTCGCAGGTGAGATCGAAGCGCAGGCGGTCGCGGTCGCCGGGATGACGAATCTGGACGTCGGTGGCGAGGACCGGATCGGTTGGCGCGACGATGGCACCGAGAAGCACCGCAGCGCCGAGGGACAGTCCGAGCGCGTAGTGGGCAAACGCGGCCACCATGGCGACCGTCAGGACCATCGACGCCGATGCCAGCAGCAGCGGTGTTCGCCAGCGATCGAGCCGCATCGGCGCAGGCATCTTGACGCCGGCGGCAAACAGCGAAATCAGCACCGCCACTTCGGTCAGCACTTCCAGCAGGGCCGATTCCTTGAGCGGGTTGAAGTGAAAGGCGTTGAGTAGCGTCGGCCCGACGAGCAGACCGATCGCCAGGTAGATGATCGCCGAGGTCACCGGTAGGCGCTTGATGAACGACGGGGTCAGACCCATGACGAGCAACAGGCCGCCGACCAGCAGGAACCACAGTGCTCCGGTCATCGCCGCTTGGCTCTTTGAAGGTCTCGGATGCCGCCCAGCGCGTCCCCGATCTTGCCGGCGGGCGCCTGACGATTGCGCTCGCCGTCGCGCTGCCGGCAACGATGGCGCCGCTCTGCCAGGCGTCGACCGTCCAGGCCAGCTGCCGCGGCTTGGCGACCTCCTGGCGGCTGACGACCTGGCCGGCGCAGGTCAATGATGCCAGGCATGGCTGCGGCTCCCCTGCACCAGGCCGTCGCCACTTCGTCGCAGCGGACGAAAAAGCTCTTCAGGACGCTCGGTCCGAAGGTCGTGAGCAGCGCGACGTCGGCGGCGTCGCGCTCGTTGTCGGTCTCCCAGGCGGTCTTGGTCGGGCATGCGAACTGGTAGCCGAAGCGGATCCGCTGATGAACAAAATCGCAGATCGCCTGCACGCGTGCCCAGCCGAGCGGCGTGTGCTCGAACAGCCGCCATGCCTCGGTGGACAGTCGATCGGTTTCGCAGTGGCGGCTGCCGAGCAGGAAGGCCAGCGTCTCCTCCGGCAGATCCTGGAGGGCGATCTGTTGCGCGTCCCGATTGACGTCGTCCAGCCGATGCGGATATTCATTAGAGAGTCCACCGACCTGCTGGCTGGGCGCGACACGATCGCCTGCTTGCTCGTCGGCGGCTAACGGCCATGACATGTCAGCGATCGCTGCAGATCGACCAGCAGGCGGCGGAAATTCGCTTACCAGCATGCTCGCTGCTGACGACGTAGAAGTCGCTCCGGCGCTCGGGATTGACCGCAAGAACTCACCAGACCAGGGCATGAGCAGCGGAAACGAAGCAAGCGCCAATGGCGCTTGCTTCGTGAAAACGATGGGCAGCTATGCCCATTGGGCCTACGGCTTCAAGGCATCCTTGACTGCGTCCCTGGCGTCTTTGACGTCCTCTTTCAGGTCGCCGAGATGTTCCTGCACCTGGCCTTCAGCCTGATTCTTCAATCCCTTGGTCTGCTGCTCCGTGCTGCCTACCAGTTTGCCGACCTCTTGCTGAATTTTGCCGCCCAGGTCCTTTGCTGCGCCCTTGACTTGATCTTCGTTCATCGTGAACTCCTGTGTAATGGTTTATATCTCTGATCGTCGAACCAGCTGCGGTTCGTCCAGCGACTCGCGGTCATCAAACAAGCGATACCCCGTGTCGATGTCGAGAGACTACGATCAAGGGGGGGTCAAGTTCTGTGCGCTAGCAAACATTGGCGCTTACGCGGGCCGGCCTGGCGCAATCCGATCGACTGCCCGCTGGTGACGACAAGAATGCCTGCCGTCAGTGTTCGGGTTTCCGTGGGCCCACCTTCCAGGTCCGCGTCGAATGCGTTGCCGGTTTGCTGTGGAATACGCAGCCGCGAATCCAGCCGGCCGGCCGACACCAGGGTTGCAAGTCATTTCCCGCAAGCAGCAAGCGCGCGAAGTCCTCGGCGCACAGCGGCCGACTGAACTGAAAGCCTTGCCCCTCGTCGCAGCGCTGCGTCTGCAGGAAGGCGAGCTGCTCTGGCGTTTCGATGCCCTCGGCGATGACCCGCTGCTTGAGATTTCTCGCCATGCCGATCACCGCGCTGACGACGCTTGCGTCATCGGCATCGCTGGCGATCTCGCGCACCAGGGATTGGTCGATCTTCAGGGTTCCAATCGCAAAACGCTTCAGATCCCTCAGACTCGAGTAACCAGTACCAAAGTCGTCGATGGCCAGCGTCACTCCCATGGTCTTGAGAGCGTCAAACACCGCTGCCGACGACTCGCTGTTGTGCATGAGAACGCTTTCCGTCAGTTCCAGCTCGAGATAGCGCGCGGCCAAACCGCTCTCCTTCAGGCTCAGGGCAACGCTTTCAAGAAAATCCCCGTGTCTGAACTCGACGGCCGAAATATTGACCGCCACCGGTACCGCGTGCAGGCCCGCGTCCCGCCACTCCTGGACCTGCCTGCAGGCTTCGCGCAGCACCCAGCGGCCAATCGGGACGATCAGGCCGCACTCTTCTGCAATCGCTACGAACTCGCCCGGGTAGAGCAGTCCACGATCGGGATCCCGCCAGCGGATCAGGGCCTCGGCACCGGTCATGGTGCCTGAAGCCAGATCGATCTGTGGCTGGTAATGGAGGACGAACTCGTTCTGCTTGAGGGCGCGGCGCAGGCTGCTCTCGACGAACAGCCGGCGCAGCGCGCTGGTGTTCATGTCGGCCGTGAAAAACCGGTAGGTGTTACGGCCGCATTCCTTGGCGTGATACATCGCGGTGTCCGCGTTGGCGATCATGGTCTCCGCGTCGCTGCCATCATCCGGATAGACGCTGATGCCGATGCTCAGGCTGACATGAAGTTGCTGCCCACCAATGAACTGTGGCACGGCCGCGGCGGCGTGCACCTTCTCGGCAACATGGGCTGCATCCTGGGCTTGCTCGATGTCCGCCAGCACGATCACGAACTCGTCACCGCCGTGGCGGCATACCGTGTCGGTGGCGCGCACACAAGCCAGCAAACGGCCGGCAAGCGACTGCAGCAATTGGTCGCCTACCAGATGCCCCAGGGAATCGTTGATGTCTTTGAAATGATCCACGTCCAGGAACAGCAGCGCGACTTGCTTGCCGTGCCGCCGCGCCAGAGCGATGGCGTGCGCCAGCCGTTCTGTCAGCAGCGACCGGTTTGCCAGGCCGGTGAGAATGTCGTGCTGGGCCAGGTGGGCCATCTTGCGCGTCATCGCCCGCGATTCGCTGACGTCGTGGAAGACGATCACCGCGCCGACGACCTGGCCATAGCGGTTGTGGATGGGCGCGGTGGAATCCTCGATGGCGCACTCGGCTCCGTCACGGCGCAGCAGCAGACAATCGGCGATCAATCCGACGCTGCAATCCTCGGCGATGGCGCGTTGGGCGGGATTCGCAGCGGCCTGGCGCGTCGTGCCGTCGATGATCCGGAACACCTCGGAAAGTGGTCGGCCCAGGGCGTCGTCGCGAGACCAGCCGGTCAAGGCCTCGGCGACGCGATTGAGATAGCTGACCTTGCCGAGAAGGTCAGTGGTCAGCACCGCGTCGCCAATCGAGTTGAGCGTCACCTGGACCCACTCCTTTTCCTCGAACAAGGCTTCTTCCGCCGCGTGCAGCACGAGCTCCATCGACTTGCGCACACTGATGTCTTCAACCGTCTGCACGTGCGCTTGCATTGTCCCCCGGTCACTCAGGGCAGTCGCGTTCAGGCGCGTCCATACGACGCTGCCGTCTTCCCGCAGAAAGCGGACTTCCGACTGGAATGGCTCCCGGGCGTGTGCCGCCGCGTGCCACGCGGCAAGAGCGCGCGGGCGATCCTGCGGATGGATAGCCCAACTCCAGTTCGTTCCCAGCGTCTGCTCGAAGCTTCGCCCGGCTATGGTGTGATACGCGGCATTGCTATAGACGCAACGACCCTGTGCGTCGGCGACGAAGATGCCCAGCGGTGAGGCATCGCTAATGGCGCGGAAACGCGCCTCGCTGTTGCGCAGCGCGCCCAGGCTGGCCTCGCGCTCGATGGCCTCGCACAGGGCTGGCAGGCGGCGGGGGGCGACAGGCTCATCGACGCCGCCCGGCAAGGCCGGGTGCGCGTTTTCCTTGTCGCCCGTAGCGACGAGCACGGCCAGGACAATTTTAGCTTCGGCGGGATCGTCGACGAGAAGCACCGCGGTCGGGGAATTGTTCATGGCCTGTACCGCGAGGGCTCGGGGTCGTTTGCTGGGCAACGGGCGCTGGTGAATATCGGCCGCCCAGCGCCCACGCCAGGCCAGGAAAGGGAGCTTGCGATACCTTCGGTGGCGCGACGCCAGCTCGCGTGTGCTTGCAACATCCTATTGCTTGTCGCCCTTGGCCGTTTCCTGGATGGCTTCACCCGCTTTTTCGACCTGCTGCCCAGCCTTCTCGACGACCTTGTCGATGGCCTTTCCTGCGTGCTCTGCCGGGCCTTCGCCTTCGTGCTTCTGGCAAGCCGATAATGCCAGGAGCAATGCGCTCACGAGCAAAGCGGTGCTGATTGATCGACGGTGTTTCATTTCTGCTACCTCCTGGTCATTCGATTGTCCGGCTGTGGGAGTGAGCACGAGGGTCGCGTTGGCTGCCGGATCAGCGTCAGGAGCCGGCGCCAGGCGCCTGCCGGAGGCCAGGCGCGCATCACTTCTTCTTGCCGACGTCGTGGCCGATGACGCCGCCGACAGGGGCGCCGCCGACGGCTCCGACGGTGCTGCCGTCCGGAAGAGTGGCTACTCCGAGCGCGTCGGCGCCGGCGTCGATGCTGCTACTCTTGTCCTGCTCCGCCATCTCCGCACAGGCACCCAGGCCGAACAGGACAGCGGCGGCGAGTGCGCTGAACCCAACTCTCCGAATCATTTTCATCGACTTACCTCTTGGTAAAAAAATGCTGTTTATGGCACGTCTTGCCTGGTCCATCACGGCTTGCGACAGGCGGAGCAAACAGTTGGTTCGTTTCGCCATGCGCACGCTCTTTGCAAGCCTTGCGCATCGCCACGGCGCCGTCGTCCGTCCCGGACCTCTGCAGGCTACGCAGAACCGCTCTGGCGGTCTGTCTGCCAGCGAACATAGGCGTACCGGAGGGTGCGGGCTTGCGCAACGGCGCACAGCGAGGGGCACGATCCAGGGCCAGCAATCAGCCAGCGAATTCAGAACCTTTTCTGTATGGCGCTTCGGCGATGCCAGACCGCTCAGGCGAGTTCGTTGATCGCGCTCTGAATGGCGTCGTCTACCAGTTGCCGATCAGCGGCGCCGTCGCCGAGGATGGACTCCCATTGCAGACGCATATAGCTCGAACGGCTGCGGCTTTTCAGCACCAGCGTCTGCCGTCCGCGCGCCTCACCGACGGCGAAGTCGGTGGCATAGCCGAGGAGGTCGTGCACGCCGTTGTTCCACATTCCGGCCTGGACGGCAGCGATGATCGCCGCCGTGCGCCGGTGAAACTCCAGAGCCACTTCGATCGTGAATTGACGGTTTTCCATGCGGGTTCCAGTGATTGGTTGGCAATTGCCATCAGGCGGTGGTGGAACGGCTGCGGTCGATTCCCCGTTTCTCACCACGAGTGGCCAGAGACTGCGCCGAGCCCCCGGGCTGGTCTGTGCGCTGCTGCACATAGCGACTACCGGGGAGGTGTGTAGTCAAGACAGCTCGAACCCTCAATCCCGGAGCATCGGCGACGTCGTCGGATCGCTGCTGACGGATGGGCGAAGAACCGCGCCGCTGGCGTCGCACGCCCGACGTTCAGCGCCCTTGTGTGCGCCACCGCCCAGACCGCCGTCAAGTTTCATTCCACACTTTGCGCCATGACGTATTTATGCGGGCGACGCTGTGCACTCGTCGCCCGCATCCGACACCGAGATTGCAGCACCGTCTTTACAGCTAACGCTTTCCTTTTTGCATCGCGAGGGACGACGTGCCAATGACCAAGTCTTCCCCTGCTGTCAATCGTCTGATCGACGCTCTGCCGCAAAAAGGCCGGCGGCGTCTACTGGCCGCCGGTGAGCTGGTCGAACTGAGCTTTGCCGAGGTTCTGGCCGAACCCGGCGAGCGCATTCGCCACGTCTTCTTTCCCACCACCAGCTACATTTCCCTGCTCACGCCGATCGACGGTTGTGCCAGCCTGGAGGTCGGTCTGGTCGGTGACGAAGGTATGCTCGGGATCTCGCTGGTCCTCGGGGTCGATGTTTCGCCGCTCAGCGCGCTGGTCCAGGGCGACGGCCTCGCACTGCGAATGGACACGGCGTCGTTTCTTCGTGAACTCGGACTCTGTCCGGCGCTGCAAGGCTTGCTCAAGCGCTACCTGCACGTGGTCATGGGGCAACTGGCGCAATCAAGCGCCTGCACCCGCTTTCATGTCGTCGAAGAGCGCCTCGCGCGTTGCCTCTTGATGACGCAGGACCGGGCGCACTCGGACGCCTTTCACGGCACACACGAATTCCTGGCGTCGATGCTGGGGGTGCGTCGAGTCGGGGTAACCAGGGCCGCCACTTCGCTGCAAAATCGCAAACTGATCCGCTACAGCCGTGGGAATATCACGATTCTCGACCGCGGCGGCCTCGAAGCCGCTTCCTGCGGCTGCTACGAGGCCGACAACGCCACTTACGCGCGCGGAATGGGCTAGCAGTGAGCGGGCCGCCCTCCTCTGCCAAGATGCGCCGAGACAGCCAGGCGTGAGCTCAGGTGGACCAGGCCGGACGTGGCGCGGAGCTCAGGAAAGGCGCATGATCGGCCAAGGTCGGCACATCGGCGGCCGGCGGTTCAAAAGGGAGAGGGTATGACAACCAGAATCAAGATTGGCGCGGCCGAAGTCCAACTCGGCGATTTGATCTACAACGGTCTCGGCACCAGCAAACACCCAACCGATACTTGGGAAACGATCACCCAGATCAATGTCGTGGATGGCCTGATCTTGCTGATTACCGGCGCTCTCAGTGGTCCGCACGGCGAGTTCTGGTACGAGCCCGATGAAGTCGTGGCGGTGATTCGCCACCCGCCCGAGCTGCCCGAGCCGGTGCCCGCCAAGCCCCACAACAAGCACTCGCACGGACACTAAACGGCGGTCGTTCGGAAGCGTTCTCAGGCACTGCTCACTGGCGTCGGCCTGAACTTCCGGGCCACTGCGGCGCAGGCGCAAAGCGCGACTTCACGGCCGCTAATAGCGCCTGGCGGCCACCGCCACGTGCCTGCGTGCAAGCCGGATGGCCAGCAGGAAACTGACAGCGACCAAGCACACCATGGCGACCCCGAAACTCAGTTCCTTGCCTGTGCTCCAAACGTCGATCCCGGGCATGCTCAGTTTCATGACGCCGAACGCACTGACCAACAGGCTGAGGCTGGCAACGACGAGGCCGATAACGCGTGAAGCGATCACGGCAGTCTGATCAGCCCGGGCGATCAAGCGGGCGATCCACAAGCCGTTGATGCCGTCGGTCAGCAGCATGCCGAGCATGAACAGGAGGGCGAGCATCAACGCTTGCTGCCAACCGCCGAACTGCGTTGCCGTTAGCGCGAAGAAGGCGGCTTGCGACATGGTGTCGAATGAAAGGGCGAACAGCGCGCCAACCAGCGCGACCAACAGCGGGTGGGAAACGTGGCGCAGCCTGCCGAGAACCCGCCCCTTGAGGCCAATCGGCCGGACGATCTCGTTCGGTGCGGCGCGCAACACGGCCGCGAGATTCAGGCCGCCGAGCGCCGCCAGAAAAACAATCGAAATCAGTGCCCCGAGCGTATCGAAGCACTCGGGCACCTGCCAGTGACCGGTGAGGGCCGAAACCCCGAGGGCGATGAGCAGAACGACGGCGCCGTGCCCGAGCGAGAACAGGGTGCCGCAATAGCGGGCCAGACGCGGACGGGCGTGGATGTTGAAACGGGTCAAACCATCGATGGTCGCCAGATGATCGGCGTCGAATCCGTGTTTCATGCCGAGGACAAGGGTCAGAGCCAGCAGTGAAAGCCAGTCGGTCGGTAACGCAGGCATGGCGCATCCCGTATGGAAGTTGTAAATATTCTCATACGCTGGACGGCGGCGAGTCAATGCGCCGTTTTACGTAGCTTCCGCAAGACCCAGAGTTTCCTTTTTTTGTCAGCGCGCAGGACGATGGTGGACAGGCAGTGCTGGCTCGATTTCAGGAGAGCACTTTAGTAGCCATGCCTGCGTAGCGGCACGCGTCGCCCCAGAAAAGCAAGCGGCCAACGGCCTGCCGCAGCCCGGGCACGCGCTGCCCGACGGATGGGTTGAGCAGCCCCGGGGCGCGGCGTGCCGACGCTAGCGTTGCTGATCGGCCGCCGGCTGCCATTGCGTGGCCGCATCGGCGCAAAAGTCGGCCAGTTTTCCGAGCACCACCGGCGTTGCACGATTGGCCGCGACGACGGCGCCGTGGGGATCTTCGCTGGCGACCGCGACGCTCTCGTCGAATTCACGCCAGCTCAGTACCTGGCGCGTCGCGTTGTCGACCAGGTAGGCGCGCAGCGTCAGTCGCACGCGACTTGGCGCGCTGGCCAATTCACGCTGCAGGCGAATGATCTCGGTGTCGAGTCGCAGCTCGCCGGCGGCGACGCTCGGCGTCAGGATGACGGCACGGAAGCGTCCGCGCGACTCGAGCGCGGCGACGATCAGCGGGGCGATCATGTGCGCCGGCGGGTCTATCCATTCGCTGTGCGCATAGTACTCAAGCTGATGCGCCGTGCGCACATAGACGATGCGCTGGCTTTTGAAACCCGACGCGGCCTGCGGTGGATTGACGATCAGCGTCGCCGCGGCAGGCGCTGCTTTCGGCATTTCCGCCGGCGCACCCGGTGCGTCGAGGCGGGCGTTGTCGAGCGAATAGAAGGCCGGCTGCTCGCTGGCCGTTGGCCGCAGCGCGCTGCAGGCGCTGGTCAGGGTGAGCACCAGCGCGGCAGCAAGCAGCCGGAGGATAGTTGGGTTTCTCATGGCTTTCCTTTTTCTGCGCGGCTTGATGATTCGCCCGGACCTTCGGCCACTGGCCGGCGCCCGAACAGCAGGCTGGCCGGATTACGTTCGGTCTGCTCGGTCAGGCTGCGCAGCGAGGTCGACAGGGCGCTGAGTTCGCCGAGCAGGCGCTCGAGTTCGGGCAAGGTTTCGGCGCTGAAGCGCTGGACGTCGGCGCCGATCGAATTGACCGTCTTGCCGGCGCTGGCACTGGTGCGGGTGACTTCCTTGGCCATTTTTTCGATGGCCGAGGCACTGCGATCGACGCCTTCGATGGCCGGCCCGAGTTTTGCCGACGCGCGTGAGCTGTTTTCGAGTGTGCGTCCGGCATTGGCGATTCCCGCGTCAATCGTTTCCTGGCGCGCGGCGATGGTGTGCGCGACGATGGCAATGTCGGCCAGCGCGCTCTTGAACGCCGCCTGATTTTCGGCGCTGAGCAGGGCGTTGATGCTGCCCGAGGTGCTGTCGAGCTTGCTCAGTACCCGCGTCAGGACGTTTTCCAGACGCGCGCTGATCGACGGCTTGCTGCGGATCAGTGGATAGCGGTTGCCGTCGGTCACCGTCAGCGGCGCTGCGTCGCGTGCGCCGCCGGAAAGTTCGACATAGGTGATGCCGGTCAGTCCCTGGGTTTTCAGAACGGCGACCGTATCCTGCTTGATCGGCGTGCCGCGCTCGATGGCAAAGAGCAGGATCACCCGTTGCGGATCAGCCGGATCGAGCTGGATTTCGCTGACCTTGCCGACATCGACGCCGCTGTATTTGACCGGTGCATTGAGGTTGAGACCGGCCACCGACTCTTCCTCGACGGTCAGGTAGAGGTCGTATTTTTTCTGCCAGGCGCCACCCGAGGCGAGCCACAGGGCGGCGGCAAGCAGCGCGCCGCCAAGGATCAGGACGAAGGCGCCGACGAGCGTGTAATTCACTTTGTTTTCGATGATGGTCTCCCGTCAGGTTTCGAGTCGGCCGGCGGCGGCATTGCGCTGCCCGCTCCTGCTGGCTTGCCCTGCGCCGCCCGGCCGCGCGGACCGTCGAAGAAGGCGCGGATCGCCGGCTTGTCGAGTTGCGCGAGTTCCGGCATCGAACCGATTCCGGCTATCTCGCCGTCGGCGAGGACGGCGACGCGGTCGGCCACCTGCCACAGCAGGTCAAGATCGTGGGTGATCATGACGATGGTCAGGCCAAAGAGCGCGCGCAGGCTGAGCACCAACTGGTCGACCTCGCCGGCACTCTGCGGGTCGAGGCCGGCCGTTGGCTCGTCGAGGAACAGCAGTTGCGGATCGAGCGCCAGCGACGCCCGCTTCATCATGCCGCCGGAGAGCTCGGACGGGTACTGCGCGCCGACCTCGGGGGCCAGGCCGGTCAGCGCCAGCTTGCAGGCGACGATCTGATCGATCAGGCGATCGTCAAGCCGGGTGTATTCGCGCAGCGGCAGGCCGACATTTTCGCTGACCGTCAGCGAGCCGAACAGGCCGCCGTGCTGGAACATCACTCCCCAGCGCTGGCGCAGCGCCAGGGCCTACCGCTCGTCAATCGCCTCGAGGCTGACGCCAAGGATGCGGATCGACCCCGTGTTGGGACGCTGCAGCAGGATCATCTCGCGCAGCAGGGTCGATTTGCCAGAGCCGCTGCCGCCGATCACCGCGAAGATCTCGGCGCGCCGGACTTCAAGGTCAATATCGCGATGCACCACCTTTTCGCCGAAACTGGTCGACAGCTTGCTGATCTCGATCACCAGAGGCTCGGCCGCGGCGCCCATCTCAGAGGTCCAGCGCACTGAAGGCGACCGAGAACAGGGCGTCGGCAACGATCACCAGAAAAATTGACTGAACGACGCTGCGCGTCGTCTGGCGACCGACGCTGTCGGCGCCGCCATGGGTGCGGAAACCCTGGAAGCAGCCAATGATGGCGATGATGGCGGCGAACACCGGCGCCTTGCCGATGCCCGTCAGGTAGGCGCTGACGCTGACCGCCGTGACAAAGCGATCGAGAAACTCGCCGAAGCCGACGCCCAGTTGCGAGCGCGCCATGATCATGCCGCCGAAGACGCCGAGCAGGTCGGCAAACAGGGTCAGCAGCGGCAACACGATCAGCAGCGCGATGATTTTCGGCAGCACCAGCAGTTCGAGCGGGGCGATGCCGAGCGTGCGCATGGCGTCGATTTCCTCGGTCACCGACATCGTGCCGATCTGCGCGGCGTAGGCTGAACCCGAGCGGCCGGCGATGATGATGGCGGTAATCAGCGGCGCGAACTCGCGCAACATCGACAGCCCGACGAGATCGGCGACGTAGATGTTGGCGCCGTATTGGCGCAGCTGGTCGGCGCCCTGGTAGGCGACCTGCTGTGCGACGGCGTCGAGCAGGCGCGTAAACTCCGGACGCAGACCGCGCAGCTCGCTGCCCGCTCCTTCGCCACGCCGCAGGTATTTTCGCAGCAGCCAGGCGCCCACCGTATCGAGCGCGTCGATTCCGGCGGCGTCGATGCGCAGCGTGGCCGCGGCCGCCAGCGCCTTGAGTTCCTGCTCGATGGCCGCGACCCCGAGCGCCGTCCACGACCCCGACAGCGCAAGTTCCCGGGCGGTCGCTTGAGTGATTGCAGCGGGCGTGATCGTCAGGGCATCCATGCGCCCGAGAAGAGATCAATGTCGGCGCGTCGTTTGTTCGCCAGCGAACAGAACTGCAGTCGCCTCTGGCGCCGCACGCGAAACGGCGTGACAGCGACGTGGGCCAGCGTCCGCTACCGCCGCAGCGACCTCGCAAGCGCTGTCAACATCTCAGAATCAGGCGCGCCATAGAGAACCGTGCGGCGGCGGAAGTTCATGCAGACTATATGCCCTGGCGATACTGAATATCGGAGAGCAGGCGGCTCATTTCTTTCTTGACCACGGCGTAGCACTCGCAGACGCGGGTCTCGAGAGCGGATCGGTCAAGAACGGCAATGTGGCCACGCCGGTAACTGATACAACCCGCGCGCTGCAGCTTTCCGGCCGCATCGGTAACCCCTTCCCGGCGCACGCCGAGCATGCTGGCGACCAGTTCCTGGGTCATCACCAACTCGTTGGTCGGCAGGCGGTCCAGCGTCATCAGTAGCCAGCGGCACAGCTGCTGCTCAAGCGTATGGCGCCGGTTGCACACCGCCGTCTGCGCCATCTGCGTCAGCAAGGCCTGCGTGTAACGCAGTAACAGGCGCTGCAGGAGGCCGGCACGATTGAACTCCTGCAGCAGTTTGTGTTTCTCCAGCCGGTAGGCGTAGCCTGCAGTTTGCACTACGGCCGAGCTTGATGTGGTGTTCCCGCCCATGAACAGCGACACACCGACAATGCCTTCACAACCGACGCCGGCGGTTTCGGCCGTCGCGCCAGACTCGGTGACGTAATGCAGCGAGACGATGCAGTTGGTCGGGAAATAGGCGTGCTGCAACTGTCCGCCGGGTTCGTAAAGCATCTGCCCGAGAGGCATCGGAACCAGTTCCAGTTGCGCCGCCAGCGGCTCGAATTCAGCCGTCGGCAAGGCGCCGAGAAGATGGTTCTGATTCGGACCAGGCGCCGTTGAACTGCCCCGTTCGTTCATTTCAATACTTGCCGGTGAGTTCGACGCCAATTCCTCGGTAACCGAGGAATCGGCACGACTGATTGAACATCGGCTCGCCGCTGACCTGAAACTTCTGCTGCGAGCCATCGGCATTGACGCGGGTGAAGACAAAGTCCAGGAAAGGTTGCCGGGCGGCAATCGTCGCCTGCAGCAAATCCCGCTCGGCCTCATTCCAGCCGGCCACTTGCCTACCGACGTCGCCATCGGCATCGCCGCTGAGCGGGTCGACGCGGATGCCAAGCATCTCCAGCACCGGGCCGGAAACCTTGGTGAAGTTCATGTTCTCGTCCTGCTCCCAATACCAGTCGGAAGCCAGTTCGGTCAGGCTGCGATAGCGGGCTTCGCTTTCGCGCAGCTCGGCGGTACGTTCCTGCACGGTTTCTTCCAGCTCCTTGTTGTAATTTTCGAGCTTCCTGTACAGCAGCCGAACCTCCAGCAGGTTGCGGATGCGCGTCTTGACCTCCAGCAGATCGAAGGGCTTGCTGATGAAATCCCGGGCGCCGGCCTGCAGCGCGCGCAGCTTGTGGCCCGGCTGGGCGGTGATCACCAGCACCGGCAGAAAACTGTCCACGGTGTTGGTCTTGAGGCCTTCCATCACCTGGAAACCATCCATTCCCGGCATCTGCAGGTCGAGCAGGATCAGGTCGTAGCGGTTTTTTCGATGCAGCGCGCAGACCTCGCGCGGCTCCATGGTCGAGCTGACAGCGATGTAGCCGGCCTCAAGCAGCATTAGCTCGAGCAGACTGACGTTGGCTTCCTGATCGTCAACAATCAGGATTCTGGCGCCAAGGATTTCGGACCCGGTGATCAACATTCGGCTTCCTTGTGGGCGGCGTTGCGACGCTCGGCGGTGGCAAATTGCAGGGCCACATCCAGCGCAGACATGAATTCCGCTACCTTGATCGGTTTCGTGAGATATCTGAAGAATCCGGCTTCGAGTCCCTTGTCGATATCGCGCTGCATGGCATTGGCACTGAGCGCGATCACCGGGATGTGGGCTGTTGCCGGGTCTTGAGCCAATATTTTAAGCGCCTGCAGGCCGCTGATTCCCGGCAGGTTGATGTCCATCAGGATCACATCCGGCAGGGCGTCGCGCGCAATCTTGATGCCCTGGTAGCCGTCGGCTGCGCTCAACAGGTGAATATCAGGCCGGCGCGCGATGAGGTCCTCGATCAACATCAGATTGGCCGGGTTGTCCTCGACGTAGAGCAGCGTGCGCAGTGCTGCTGCGTCGGCAGCGAGCAAAGGGTCAGGTAGCGGCGTTTCGGCCGCGGCAGCGAGCACCTGCGGTTCAGGAATCAGCTGCAATTCGATCCAGAACACACTGCCTTCGCCGACCGTGCTCGCAACGCCGATTTTGCCTCCCATCCATTCAATCAGGCGCTTGCTCACCACCAGCCCGATACCGGTGCCTTCGGTGTCATTTTCCTCTTGTCCGAGACGGTTGAAGGGCTTGAAAAGTTGCGTAAGCTGTTGCGGAGAAAGACCTGCGCCGCTGTCCCGGACACTGATACGAAGCAAATCCTGATCGATCCGGCTAGCCGTGACGCTGACCGATCCATCTTCCTTGTTGTACTTTATGGCGTTGGAAAGCAGGTTGATGAGTACCTGCTTGACGCGTGTCCGGTCGGCCTGGACAAAACAGGGTCTTGCGAAGCGCTCGAAAGTCAGATCGATACCGCGCTTTTTCGCCTGCGGCTCGATCATCGCCTCGCATTCGAACATGACTTCGCTCAGCGCCACCGGCTCCATCGACAGCGACAGCTTGCCGGACTCGATCTGCGCCAGATCGAGGATTTCATTGATCAGCTCGAGCAGATACCAGCCGGCCTTGAGGATCTGGCCAATGCTTTTGTTTTGCGCGGGCGTCGGCAAGGGCGTGCCGGATTCGAGGAGTTGGGCAAAACCAAGGATCGCACCGAGCGGTGTACGCAACTCATGGCTCATGCTGGACAGAAACTCCGATTTCGCGAGGTTGGCTTTTTCGGCGACGATTTTGGCCTTCTCAAGCTCGACGTTCTGGTCCTGCAGAGCCTGATCGAGCCGTGCCCGCTCGGTTTCGATGCGCTTGCGCGCGGTGTTGTCGGTGCCGATCAGCAGGTAGCCGATGATCGCGTTTCGGGCATCGCGCAGGGCGGTGACCGAGACCAGCGCCGGCAAGCGGCTGCCATCCTTGCGGATGTAGGTCAGCTCGTAGATGTCCTCGATGCCGCGCGAGGCCTTGAACACCAGGGCCTCGAAGCCCGGTGCAATCGGCGTTTCCAGCTCGGCGCTGAGGGTCTGTGCGCGCTCGATGACTTCCTGCGGGTCAGAAATATCCGCCGGGGTGATCTTGTTCATGACGTCGATCGCGGCGAAGCCCAGCATGCGCTCCGCACCGACGTTGAAGATCTGAATGACGCCGCTGGCGTCGGTGGCGATACTCGAGAAATTGGCACTGTTGAAAATCGCTCGTTGCAGGGCGCCGGCCTTGTACAACTCCTCTTCCACCCGCTTGCGCGCGCCGATGTCGCTGATCACGATGCGCGTGACCGAGCCGCCATTGTCCTGTGCCGCCGTGGCTTCCAGACGCACCCAGAAAGGCGTGCCGTCGTTCCTGAGCATCTGCAACTCGCACGGCGCCGCCGCACCGGTCTCGCTGAGCTGTTTGCGCAGCAGATGGAAGGTATCCGCGCCGGCCCTGGAAATGAAACGGGAGAAGGCTTGCTTGACCAGCTTGCCGCGGGCCACACCCAGCAAGCTGGCGGCGGTCAGGTTGGCCTCCAGGATCAGCCCGGAACTGGCCGCCTCTTCGCTCAGGGTGCAATAGCCGACCGGCGCCAGGTCATAGAGGTCGAAATAGCGCAAGCGCGAAGTTTCCAGTGCCTCCCGCGACTGCCGCAGTTCCTCGTTCTGCATCTCCAGTTCGACCTGTTGCACCTCCAGGACATGCTGCAACGCATAGTCATCGCTGACATCGCGGAACACGAGCACGGCACCGACCACCTGACCGTTACGGTCGCGAATCGGTGCGCAACTGTCGGCGATATCGCTCTCCCGACCATCCCGCGCAATCAGTACCGTGTGATTGGCCAGGCCCTGGATGGTGCCCTGCGCCAGTGTTTCGATGACCGGGAGGGTGACGGGTGCACGTGTTTTCTGGCTGATGATATGGAAAACCTCGCCCACCGGCAGGCCGACGGCCTGCGCCTGCATCCACCCGGTGAGTTGCTCGGCGACCGGGTTGAGCAGCGTCACGCGTCCTTCGGCATCGGTGGCGATGACCGCGTCGCCGATCGAGTCAAGCGTCACGGCGAGCTTTTCCTCACGGTCGCTCAGGGCAGCGTTAGCCTGTTGCAATTGACGATTCGTCGCCTCCTGAATCTCGAGCAAATGCCGTGTTTCGAGATGCAGAAAATCCTTGAAGCGCTGTTGTGTCTGGCGATAGACCAACCAGGCGAAGGCCATGGCAAACACCAGGGCCAGCAGACTGGCGGCGACAATGAGTGAAAACATGCGCCGCATTTCCACCTGGAATTCTGCTTCGCGCTGCGCCAGCAGCTTTTCTTCCATTTCGGTAAAGTCGCGCATTTCGCTACGGATCGAATCCATCAGGGTCTTGCCCTGACCGCTGCGTACCAGCGTCATGGCGGCCGACATCCCGTGCTGGCGACGCAGTTCGATGGACTGCAACATTTCAGCCAGTTTCGCTTCGCTCAATGGCGCGAGCGCATCGAGGTGTTTCTGGGCCGCAGCAACCAGGCTCAGCTGCCGCAACTCCTGCAGACGGGCACTGACGCTATCGCGCTGGAGCCGATGCAGTTCCAGAAAAGATTCGTCACCGGTCAACAAGTAGCCGCGCTGACTGGTCTCGGCATCGATCAATGCCGACAGAAAACGGCCGCTATCCGAAATGACCGCGAAGGAATGCTTGCGCACAGCGGCCGCTTCTTCGATCTGCCTGAAGGTCCACAGCGATAAGAGAATCCCCAGCGCCACCAGCAGGACTGCGGCAACAAACCAGGCCAGCGTTTTATGCGTCGCTTTCACGAGAAAACGGCCTGCGTCGCTGCCGGCGTCCTTGTTGCTGATGCTCACTTTGAAACTTCCCCGGGCATGTCCAACCTCAATTAGATAAGCGTGCATCAGTCTGGCGCCGTGCATGACGCACGGTTGGCGCCGCTCCTCGCCTGTTTATACACGCATCCGGCAAGAATGGCGTTCAGGTCGTTTCGAGTCGAGCCCGCTGCGGCGGCTACCCCTGCCGGGGCCAGCGGCTGCCCCACCACCTGCTACGCCGCCGCGGGCGGGCAAATCCGCTCGGCCGGGCGGGCTCGGCAGCTGGCGGCGACAAGTCGGGGCGCAGAGCAATGCGCCGCGGCTGCCACTCACTTGCCGTGGCCCTGGCCACGGTTGTCCGAATCATTACCCTGCCCGCGCCCGTTATTCTCGTCCCTGGGCGGCGATTTTCTGTCGTGGCCCGAGCCCTGGCCCTGCTCATTGGCTTGCTGCGAAGGCGGCTTGCCATCCGGCGGGCCTGACCTGCGGGCGGACTGGGGCGATGCGCCCCGATCTTGGTTTTCGCCGTCGCGGTATTGCGCCTGGGAATGCTGCCCCTGCGGCGTCGGGGGCGCCCGCCGCTGCTCCGACTGCGGCGGCTTGGCGTGTTCCCTGGCCCGCGGCTCGGGGCGCTGTCCCGGCTGCTCGTCCTGCATTTCCCGCTGCCGGGCGGCAGCCGGAGGGTGGCCGCGCTGGCTCTCATACTCGTGGCGCACCACCGGGTCGCGCGGCTGATAACGGTACTTCTGCTGATGGAGTTCCTGTTGCCGTTGCCGGTCGGGATAGTGGTCTCCGGCATAATTCCGCTGATAGTGCGGTAGCGGCGCCGGGGCGGGAGCGGACTGGCGATTCCAGTGGTCCCAGCCGCGTCGTTGTTGTGACCAATCCTTGCCCCAGTGATCGCCCCAACGCGGCGGCGAGTTCTCCTTCCAGCCCTGGAAGTAGGCCGGCGGTTGGCGGTAATAGCGTACCGGCACACGCAGAATGTAGAGCGGCACGCGCTCGGGGCCGACCTGATCCCACGGCCCCTTGTACCACGAGCTTGCGTACCAGTTGTTGCCCTGGAAAACCCAGTACAGGCCGTCGTAGAAGAAGAAATTGGCGTCCACCTGCGGCGCGTAATAAACCGGGTAGCCAGGAATCCGCTCAAGCTCTGGATAGACCGGCAGGTTGATGCCGATGCTCACATTGGGAAGCCCAATGGCGATGCTCAGCTGGGCACTGGCCGGCGCCAACGCGCCCAAGGCCAGGCACAGTACGATGACTTGCTTGCGCATTCTCTGATCCTCCGTTCAATAGCCAGGACCGCCGCCACCTGGCGACGACCGAAGTCGCTTTGACCGCCATTCCCCGGGGTCGGGGCGCGGCCCTGAAAATTCCAGGCGTGTGCTGTCCCGGGAAAGCATGATCACCTTCTTGGGCGTCGGCGTCTGTGCGTTGTCGAACACAGTCCGATCGCCGCCGCGATCAGTGGCCGGCAAGAGAAACTCGGCGGCCTGAGCGGCGTCGTCTCATAAAACGGAAAAATCGTACGCTAAGCCTGCGTTGAGGCTGGCACCCAGCGGTACAGCGTAGGAACGGACACGCCGAGGTTATTGGCCACGTCCTTGGCTGGCACGCCGCTGGCCAGAAGCTTCCTGGCTGACTCGATCTTGCTATCGGTCATCTTGGTAACGGCCTGCTGGGTGCGCTTATCGATCGGTAACGAAGTCGTCCTTGGCCACCCCGTCCACGAAGCTGCGCGCATCCGCTGCAGCCTGCTGTATGTGATCGATGTAATCGGTAAGACGGTTCTCATTCATACCGGTTGCGCCTCGGCAAGTACCTTTGCGCGAAACTTTGGCGGCAGGTCGCCTGGGGTTAGCAAGTCAACGTGAACGCCGAGCAGCGATTTCAATTCGTCTTCCAAATCGCCCAAGTCCAACAAGGTAGCACCAGGCAGCGCATCGACCAACAGATCAAGGTCGCTGCCGTCCCGGTCGGTGCCATGCAGCACCGAACCGAAGACGCGCGGATTCGCCGTGCGGAAACGGCTTACCGCTTCGCGCACCGCGCTTCGCTTCATGTCGAGCACAACGGACGGTCGCATGGGAATTCTTTCTTATCGAAACTCATGGCAATGGTAAGGGATCGAGAATAGCGTTTCAAGGATGACAAATCGCAAGGCATTGATTTCGCGGGCCGCGCGGAATGGCCGGGCAGGCTTGTCGCAAACCTGTCTTTTCAAGAAGAAGGAACACGGTCTACCTAAAGCGGGTAGCGCATGCGCCGCGCGGCAACGGCCATGCCGTCGATGACGCGCTGTTGCACGACCTGTCGCCGCTGGGCTGGGAATACATCGACCTGAACGCCGCGCTCGAGGCTTGTGCGCTGGCCAAGGTCTTCGGCAACCGCGCCGGGCTCGATTCCTTGCAGGAAGCGATGGCCGGTGGCAGCAGCCGCAAGCGTAAACCGACCCCGGTCGCCGCTCCCTAAGAGCCGCGCCAGGCTTCGCGCTCGGCGCGCAAGGCTAGCAGCTTCAGGCGCAAGGCTCCGAGCCTCGCCGGCAAGCCTCAAAGGCTTGGCCGCAAGCCTCTGAACCTCGCTGTGCAAGCATCAAAGCCTTGGCCGCAAAGCAAAAAGCCTTGCGCGCAAAGCGTCGATGCTCGATCCAGATGAAAAACAAGCCCAAGTACAAGCTTCGCGACCTTGCGGGCAAGGCTTTGCGCTTTGCGCGCAAGGCTTTTAGCTTCGCGCGCAAGGATCAAAGCTTCGAGGTGCAAGCCTCTGCGCTTTGCGCGCAAGGCTAAAAGGCTTGCGGGCAAGGCTTTTTGCCTTGCGCGCGGAGTTCAGAGCCTTGCCGGTGCAGTTCGCTGTGACGCGCTTCGGGAAAAAACCTTCGCCGCTGCGCTTCTCGGGCCGGCGAACGCAGAAAAATGGCTTGCGGGCCAGGCTTTTTGGCTGCCGCGTGACGTTCAGAGTCGTGCCGGGACAGTTCGCCGTGACGCCGATCGAGCAGAGAGCTTCGCCGCCACGCCTATTGGGCTGACGAATGCCGATCAAGCGCTCGCCCCGGCGGAGCGGTCTGCGGGTCGGTGGGATAAAGGTCGGACTTGTCGGCGCACCATTCCCGGAGATTGCCGTGCCTTTGGCCGACACCGCAGGCTGGGCGTCATGGCCTCCCCCACTACCCCGGCCCTTCTCCCGCAGAGGGGAGAAGGGAGTCTCGTGAGTCGCGTACGCGCCTTTCGCAGTAAGGTCATGCTTGCAGTGATGGGGCTTGACGGTGTATCACGGAGCAATCTGCCGCGCGACAACTGCAAATTCCCATGATCGAGACCGCATGAAACGCCCAATACTCCTGGCATTGCTGGCCATCGCCGTGCTCGGCGGTGGCGCTTTCTACTGGCAGCGCAGCCATCGCCAGCAGGCGTCCACGACAGCCCTCGCGCTTTATGGAAACGTCGATATTCGCCAGATCCAGCTGGCTTTCAACGGCGCCGACCGGATCGATCGGATGCTCGTCAGGGAGGGCGACGCGGTTCGCCAGGGGCAGTTGCTGGCGACGCTCGACAGCACCCGGCTGGAACAGAATGTTGCGCTGCTCGAAGCGCAGCTGGCGGCGCAGCAGCAAGTCGTCGCGCGCCTGCAGCGCGGTAACCGGCCGGAGGAAATACAGAAGGCGCGGGCCGACGCCGAGGCCGCCCGGATCGACGCTCGAAACGCCGAACGAAGGTATCGGCGACTCGCCGATCTGGTCGCCCGGCAATTCGTCGCCCGCCAGCAGGCAGACGACGCCAAGGCCGCGTCCGACGCGGCCCAGGCCAGGTACGAGGCGGCGCAGGCGATGCGTCACCTGCTCGAACTGGGTGCGCGCGTCGAGGATGTCGCCGCCGCGCAGGCGACGCTCAAGGCCAACGAAGCGGCGCTGGCGATTGCCCGCAAACAACTCGCCGATGGGTCGCTTTATGCCCCTGCCGATGGCGTCATTCAAGACCGCATCCTCGAGCCGGGCGACATGGCTTCGCCGCAGCTTTCGCTGTACACCCTGGCGCTCACCGATCCGATCTGGGTGCGCGCGTATGTGCCGGGACACGATCTGGGGAAGATTTACAGCGGCATGCGCGCCGAGGTCAGCACCGACAGCTATCCCGGCAAACGCTATCGCGCGTGGCTGGGATACATCTCCCCGAGCGCCGAATTCACGCCGAAATCGGTGGAAACCAGCGAGGTGCGCTCGAACCTGGTCTATCAAGTGCGGGTGTTTGTCTGCAATCCCCAGAATGAACTGCGCCTCGGCATGCCGGCAACGGTGTCCATTGCCCTCGATCAAGCCGAGTCCGGCGCAGCCGCGGCGCCTCCTTGCCAGGAGCAGTGATGCCGCCAGGTGGCGCGGCCCCGTCGACCAGGCCTGACTCGCCGGTGGACCACGGCGAGCCGGTCGCGCTGGAGATCAAGCAGCTCTCCAAGGCCTTTCAGGCAAGCAACGGGCGCGTCGTTCAGGCGCTCGACAAGGTCAGCTTTAGCGTTCGCCACGGCCGCGTCAGCGGCCTCATCGGCCCGGACAGCGCCGGCAAGACGACGCTGATGCGCCTGGCGGCCGGCTTGTTGCTCGCCGATAGCGGCAGCGTCACGGTGCTCGGCAAGGATGCCGGCAGCGAGTCGCTGCAGGTGCAGGGCAGCATCGGCTACATGCCGCAACGTTTTGGCCTCTATGACGACTTGACGGTGCAGGAGAACCTCGACCTCTACGCCGACCTGCAGGGCGTTGCGCTGCCTGATCGCGGCGACCGCTATGGCGAGTTGCTGCAGATGGCGGGGCTTGAACCGTTTACCCGGCGCCTGGCCGGAAAGCTCTCCGGGGGAATGAAGCAGAAGCTCGGGCTGGCGTGCAGCCTGGTGCGCCAGCCGGCCTTGCTGCTGCTCGACGAGCCCACCGTCGGCGTCGATCCGCTGTCGCGACGCGAGCTGTGGGCGATCGTCAATCGCCTGGTGCGCAACGAACAGACCACCGTGCTGCTGAGTACGGCGTATCTCGATGAGGCGGAACGTTGTGACGAGATTTTTCTGCTGCATGACGGGCAGCTCCTCGATCAGGGCGACCCGAAGATCCTCCGCGATCGCCTGCAGGGCAGGATCTTTTCGGTCAGCGCCGAGAAGCTGTCCAAGCGGTCGCTGCACGCGCAGTTATCGCAGGCGCCCGGCGTCGTGGACGCCGTCATCCAGGGCGAGCAGGTGCGTCTGGTGATGGCCGTGGCGACGCCCCCCAGGCTCGCCGCGCTGCTGCCGGGGATCGAGAACGCCCGCATCAGCGCCGTGCCGCCACGCTACGAGGACAGCTTCATCGCGCTTCTCAAGGGCCAGCCGCATGCGGATGGCTTGGATAGTCCTGATGGTCCGGATAGTCAGGATAGCGCCGCACCTGCGCCAGCCGCCGCGCCGGATGCGCGGCCCTCGACGCCTACGCAAGATGCCGCGGCGATCATTGAAGTGAATCAGCTCGAGCGTAGTTTCGGCAGCTTCCGCGCCGTCCGGAACGTCAGCTTTGCCGTCGCTGCGGGCGAGGTCTTCGGTTTGCTGGGCGCCAATGGCGCCGGCAAGACCACGACCTTCCGCATGCTCTGCGGCCTGCTGCCGGCCAGTGGCGGCAGCCTGCGCGTGGCCGGCGTCGACCTTCGCCACGCGCCGGCCGCGGCGCGCGCCCGCATCGGCTACATGTCGCAAAAGTTTTCGCTCTATGGCCACCTCAGCGTCGCCGAGAACCTGCGCTTTTTCAGCAGCGCCTACGGCTTGTCGCGGCAGCGGGCCGAACAGCGCATGCGCTGGGCGATGCGCGAATTTGCCCTGGCGCCGCTGGCGGCGACGGCCAGTGGCGACCTCTCGCTCGGCTACAAACAGCGTCTGGCATTGGCCTGCGCCCTGATGCACGAGCCCGATATCCTGTTTCTCGATGAACCGACATCGGGCGTCGATCCGCTCGCGCGCCGTGAGTTCTGGCAGCGCATCAACACGCTTGCCGAGCAAGGCGTGACGATCATGGTGACCACCCATTTCATGGAAGAAGCCGAATACTGCGACCGCCTGGCGATCATGGTGGCGGGCGAGATCCTGACCATCGGCACGCCGACCGCGATCAAGCGGCAGGCGCGTAGCGAAGCCCTGCCCGACCCGTCGATGGAGGATGCCTTCATTGGCCTGATCGAAGCGCACAGCCGCGCCGAGAGTCAAACGGAGCCCGCCTCGTGAACGAGCGCTCGCAGCAGAAGCCCTCGGCAGCAGCCGGCAAATCGGCGATGCGCCTGCGCGGTTTGATCCGCAAGGAGTTCCTGCAGATTTTCCGCGACCCGAGCAGCATCGCCATTGCCTTTCTGATGCCCGTGGTGTTGCTGCTGCTGTTCGGCTATGGCGTGTCGCTGGACTCGGAATCGATACCGGTGGCGCTGGTCGTCGAACAGCCGAGTGCCGATACCGCCAGCTTCACCGCGGCGTTCAACCAATCGCGTTATTTCGTACCCACTTCGTACGCCAGCACGCAGGCGGCCGAAAGCGCGATGATGGCCGGCAAGGTCCATGCCGTCCTGGTGTTGCGCCAGGACTTCGCGCAGCGCCTGCGCGGACCGGGCAGCGCGCCGATTCAATTGATCGTCAATGGCGTCGATGCCAATACGGCCAGAATCATTTCAGGCTATGTCGAGGGCGTCTGGGGGCGCTGGCTGGAACACCTCGCGCTGGCACGCGGCGAGTCGCTGGCCACGCCCGTCCGCATCGAGCAGCGGGTGTGGTTCAACAGCGAGTTGCGCAGCCGCAATTTCCTGGTGCCGGGCCTGATCGCGATCATCATGACGCTGATCGGCGCCTTGCTGACGGCGATGGTGATGGCGCGCGAATGGGAGCGCGGCACCATGGAAGCGCTGATGGTGACGCCGGTGAGCATGCACGAAGTGATTCTCGGCAAGCTGATTCCCTACTTCATCCTGGGACTGGGCGGCCTGGCACTTTCCGTGGCCATGGCGCTGTGGCTCTTCGATGTGCCGCTGCGCGGCTCGCCCTGGTTGTTGTTCGGCGCATCGGCGCTGTTTCTGCTCACCGCACTGGGTATGGGCCTTTTCATCTCGACCATCGCCAGGAGCCAGTTTGTCGCCGGGCAGATTGCCATCATCACCACCTTCCTGCCGGCTTTCCTGCTGTCCGGATTCATCTTTGATATCGGCAGCATGCCGGCCATCGTGCAAACGCTGACGCACGCCATTGCTGCCCGCTACTACGTGGCGATCCTGCAGACGGTGTTTCTCGCCGGCAATGTCTGGAGCGTGATTCTGCCGAACGTCTTGGGGCTCTGCGTATTGGCCGTCATCTTCCTCGGTCTGACGATCCGTAAATCGCGCAAGCGGCTGGAGTAGAGGCGATGTGGAGACGCATTTTCGCCCTGGCGATCAAGGAGTTCCTGACCCTGCTCAAGGACAAGCGCAGCCGCGTGGTGATCTTCGTGCCGCCGCTGATTCAACTGATGGTCTTTGGTTACGCCGCGACCTTCGACCTCAAGCATGTGCCCTTTGCCGTCTTCAACGAAGACCGCGGCACGGTCTCGCGCGAGCTCGTCGCCGCCTTTCACGGCGCGCCCAGTTTCGAGGAAGTGGCGCGCCTGAGGCAGGACCACGAGATCGCGCCGATGATCGACAGCCAGCAGGCGCTGATGGTCATCCGCATCGGGCCGCGCTTCAGCGCCGACCTGCTGAGCGGGCGCTCGGCGCCGCTGCAGGTGATCGTTGACGGCCGCAATTCGAACACCGCGCAGCTGGTGGTCAACTATGCGCAAGCGATCGTCAAGGGCTTCAACAGCGACTGGATCGCCAGCCACGGCGGCCGACCGCCAGCGGCGGTGATCGAGACCCGCGCGTGGTTCAATCCCAACCTGGAAAGCCGCTGGTTTTTCGTCCCCGGCATCGTCGGCCTGCTGACGCTGCTCGTCACCATGCTGGTGACGGCGCTGTCGGTGGCACGCGAGCGCGAACAGGGGACCTTCGACCAACTGCTCGTGACGCCGCTGCGGCCGGGCGAAATCCTGCTCGGCAAGGCCTTGCCGAGTTTTGTGATTGGCATGGGCGAAGCCACGGCGATCATTCTGGTCGCCGTCTTCTGGTTCCATGTCCCGCTGTTGGGCAAACTGCTGACGCTGTATACCGGCGTCGTCTTGTTCCTGCTGTCGGCTATCGGCCTGGGCCTGATGATTTCATCGCTCGCCGTCACCCAGCAACAGGGATTGCTCGGCGCCTTCTTCTTCCTCGTACCCGCGATCATCCTCTCGGGTTTTGCGACGCCGATTGAAAACATGCCGTCGCTGGTCCAGCATCTGACGCTGCTCAACCCCATGCGCTATTTTCTGGTGATCTTGCGCGGCGTCTTCCTCGAAGGCACGCCCTTCGAGCTGCTGCTCGAACCGTTTGTGGCGATGGCGGCGATTGGCGCGGTCGCACTGGCCGCCGCCACCTGGCTTTTTCGCAACCGGATGTACTAGCCGACCTCAGAGCGCCAATTCGCCACCAGGCCGGCCGCCGCGCCCTCCCCCCAAATAGCGCAGCGTCGTCGCCGGTAGCTCGGCCCAGAGACCGACGAGGTCGGCATTCGAGACGTGGGCGCCGACCGCACGCGAGTCTGCCCAGTTCCAGGGGCGCCGCAACAGCCCCTTGACGAACTGCGAAGCGCCCTGGCGAATGAGGATGCCATCGACCGCCATCTGCTCGGAAACGTCGGCGACGACGCCCGACAGACTCAGCAAGGCCTTGCGAAAGAGCACCACATCTTCGGGAAAGCGCACGGCCGACGTCGATCCCAGTGCATCCAGCAGCGAGGTCATCCAGCCGAAGCCGGGGAATCGACCACCGCGCACCTGCTGCAGCGCCGCCGTGACGGCCACTTGCACGCGCACGACATCGAGCGTCTGGCCGAGCGCAGCGATGGCCGCGCAGACGCGCGCATCGTTAAGCGTCAGCGCGCCCAGACCCAGTTGCACGACCGCCTCGCACTGCGCCTTCGACAGGCGCGCGGTGAGCGCCCAGTCGATGATCGCCAGCCGCCCATCCGGCGTCGCCAGAAGGTTGCCGGCGTGCGGGTCGGCATGAAACAGCGCGCCCGCCTCGCGGCTGCCCCAGAAGGGCTGCGCCAGCACCGCCCTGATGATCCGCTCGGCACGCTGACGCATTTCCTCAGCCGGCAAATTCTGCTCGGTCACCTTGCAGCCATCGACCCTTTCCATGGCCGTGACAAACGGTGTGGAAAAAGGAAACAAACGCGGCACGAGGACATCCGGCGAGCCGGCGTAGAAGTCGCCGGCCTCGCTCAGGTGGGCCTGCTCCTGGTCCAGGCGGACTTCGTTGGCCAGCAGGCGGGCAACCGTTTCCAGCGTATCGCGGTAATCGAGCACCGGCAGGCCATGGTGAACGCAGCGTTCTTCCAGGAATGCCCCGAGGGCCGGCCAGATGGCGAGGTCTTCGTCGAGCCGCTCCAGCACACCCGGCCGCAGAACCTTGAAGACGCCCCGCTGCGCCGGCGTGTTCTTCGCCGGCTGCCAGGCGAAAGGCACGACGACGGCGACACTGCCCTCGGCAAGCGCCTGCCGCCCAATCTGCAAACCGGCGATCGGCCCCACCTCACGTTGCAGCAGCGGCAGGACGGTCGCCAGCGAATCGCTGGGTGCCAGCGTTTCGAGCTCCTGCAAACGCTGGCGCAACTCGCTCGACAGGCGGCGGTCATGCGCCACCACCTGCCCCAGCTTGTGCAAGCTCGGACAGAGACGAAACAGACTGACCACCCGCTGCTCACGGCTGGCGCTACTCGGCAGCGCAAATTGCGCGCCAAGAATGGCCTGCTGGCGAAGCGGTGAGAGCCGCTGGAGGAAAAAGGACAAAGCGTCGGCCACCAGTGGCCGCATGTGCGCGTAGTCCGCAGGCAACAACTCGCAGAGCTGCAGCAAGATCGCCAGCGGATCGCTGCGATGGTCTATGTCGGAGGGGGTGGTCATGATGGGAGAGCGCTGGCGAGCGAGGGGCGATGAGCAAGCGGATGGCCGAATTGTAGCCCGGATGCGCAGCGGGGAGTTCCAGGCGCAGATCTTGGCGGTTGCTGAAGGGTTGAAATGGAAAACGCAAGACGGGTGCATTTGGCCAGCCGCCGGGTGTCGTCGCCGAGTGGTGTTGAACGACAGCTTACGACCCATACGAGACGTTCGACCTGCTACGTTATCGATGGCAGCTATCCGAGGATGAGCCGCCGGTCGCGATTGGGCCGTGGGATTTGGCTTCGCAGAAACGCGCATTGGCCGGTTTCCGAAGCATGGCGCCGGAGTGCGACCGTTTCCGATCTTTCTGATTGAGAGGTCGGGTACTTAAACTACGCTGCATACCTTTTCGTGTAGTGACGGGCGACGGAAACGCGCGAGGTCGAACATGATGTCAGGTTGCTTTGGCTATTGATCCTGGGTTCTGAAGTAGATTCGCTGTTTTTGCTACTTCGGCAGTGATCGCTGATAGCTCAGCATAGGTGAGCGAATGGGCGTAGGTGTGAAAACCGGAGTTCGACATCCACAAAGGAATCGTGTGTTCGTCGTCGCTGCGGTCCGACTTCACCACGTCGGCCCAGTGCTTAACGTTATTCGCCATATCGTATGCGCGTTGAACTTCAGATCCGTCACCGCGCTCGAACACCTCCTTGCCAAATAATCTCTTATAGGTATCGACAAACATCTGAAGATTAAGGAAACACGCTTCCCAGCGAACAATGGCTCCGTAGTAATGCCGAACAGCAGGATAGCAGGGTTTACTTTTTTCAAGAAAAGTGTGTGTCGATTCGCGTGCCTCATGGAAAAACGAAAACTGACCTTGTGCGCGGCTTAGCAGGTTGATTGCCAACTGTCTAGAGTTCCCCGTGAATTTTGGGCCGAACAGGGTGTTTAGGAAGTGATTCGACAGCCAATGCTCTGCTTGTGGGAAAGTCGGGCGAAGATCTGGAATTTCTGCCGATACAAACTCTGCAATGCAAGGAGCAACGTTCCGGTTAAGTAGCGTGGGATTGAAACGAATGATCATCGGAATTAACCTATCTAGCCTGACAGGCACTACCAAACTGGTGCTGGGACTGTTTCCTATCTCGTTGGCGCATTTGCCTGGCGTCTGTATCGGAGTGGGGCCTGCCGATGGTACTACGAAGCCCCCAATCGGGAAATCGCTAACCGAAACTTTGACGGCCGTCACCTATGACTGATAAGCCGGTACCACGATAGTTCTATTGTGAGCGTCGGCTATCAGGGTTGCAGCCGACGCTCATTTCGCAGATTTTAGCAACCAGCGAATGACTCTTGCTGGCCGATAGCACTCCCCCGACGCCTGCGCCGAAAGCAACTCATCGCCAGCTGAGCTCATGTCCGCGACGACAGCGGATGCCACCTGGCAAATCCCTTCCAGTGCTGCCTCTGGCATCGCTGCGAGCCACGCCAGCGACGGGAATTCGAACCGCTCGGCTTCGATGCCTGGCATCCTTGGTTGCGACACGTCTCAGCTCAGTAGCGACGCGAGGAAATCGAGATGGAAGTCGCCGCCGACAAAACCGGAGATTCCCGAAACAAGCCCCACTCCAGCGAACAGCAGAGCGAACCAGACCAGCCAGCTTCGGCGTGTCAGGGCGGCAATACCGAGTACAGCGAGTGCGACAGAAATTCCCGCGTCGGCGATATCGAACTGGTCGTCGTGAATATTCAGTCGATCGTATTCTGCTTCGTAGGCCTCCGCCTGCTTCTTGATTTCGTCCTTGTCGTGTTCGTAACGAGTCGCCTTGTCGCGATAGAAGGCGATTTTCTGGTCCAGCGCGGCGCCAGCCTCCGGGGTCACCGCGGCACCCCGCGCTCGCTCCAGGGTGAACTGATCGACCATGTTCTCGGCGAGCGCTTGCTTGGTGCTCTTGGCCTGGAAATACGACCAGGTGTCGATGCTCCTGGCCTGCGCCTGGGCCATCGCCTGCACGACGTTCCCGTCCTTGACGTTGAATAGCGCCATCACCGTCGCCAGGACGGCCACCAGCGCCGCCACGGTGCTGTTCAGGCGGTCAGAAGGCCGTTCCGCCTTGTCGATGACCTCTTCGATAGATTCCTTGATGTCAGACATTTCAAGCTCCTTGTTGAACAGCAAAACGCCTACAAAAGGTCACGTAGCGCGCCGCCGCCGCGGCGCACTCGATTCTGCGGTACCGCATCTCCCGCGGACGGTAGCATCTCGCGCGCGAGCGGCACTGGGTCCGCACGAGTGACCGGAGCGGCCGCGTTCATCCTACGGACGACGCGCATATTAAGCGAGAATGCGCTTTTGTGAGCGATTCAGCGTTGCCTGGCCAGGGCAATTGCATCAGTGCCAAGGTCCTTGACACCCCGAAATTGTCGTGGTCAAGGAATTCGGACACCCGGATAGCTTGTTATCTGGTATGTGATGCTCAGAGACATTCGGCGGCAGGTAAGCGAGTTTCAAGTGCCAGCGGAGGCTGTTGTAGAAGCCGAGGATGTCGTCGGTCATGAAGAAAAAGGACCAGGCTCGAATACCCATGATCTCCACCGAAGAGAGAAACGTTGCGGTTGCAGCCTCATTGCACGATGAGCAACGGCAGGTCCGGAAGACGGATGTGTGGACAGCATGGCATGCCGTGAGTATATAGCTAATTGAGCCTGGCCCTTTTTTACCTTCCAAACGAACGGTACAGATCGTGGCTTCGCACGATCTAACCGTATTCGTTGGGCGTAGATTTACCTGGCATTGAATTCATAGGAACAACGAGAACTTTGTCCTTTGAATGGAATTCCCTTATTGCTGGCATCAAACGACATGGCAATCCCGGTGTCTTTGCATCCATCCCATACAAGACCCGAATCCGTCATCTTGGCCTCTGATTTGCACGCTCCGCGTCCATAGTTACTGATGTCGACGACGATCTTTTCACCGTCTTCCCGAAAGGTGACAAAAGACCGCCCAGTTGAGCCTCCGCAATTCCAGTCAACGTTGAAGCCGCTGGGGTTTAGAAGCGCTTGTCTCTCTGTCAAGCGAGCCCCTCCGGAACTCTCTCCAGATTCCTGACCACGAGCGAAGGATATGGATAGCGTAACCACAGCTAAAACCGTCAAGATGAACTTCATTTCTGTATCTCCTCAAGCTTGGGCTGGAAATTTAGGGCGCTCCAGCTTCGCCCAACTTTGCTATCGGAAGCAGTTTCGCCGAGAAAATTCGGCGCCGGCTGCCCAACTCGGCACCCCGCAGCGCGCTGGAAGACGCTTCTCAGCAGACTTCCGCTCACACGGCTGTCGCTTCAACAGGGTACTGAATTTTGGCGAAAAGCAGCATTTCGTAGGCACGGCGATAGCATTCAAGCACACACCTGGAACGCTTAAACGCTGCTCTTGGCAACCGTCCTCAGCGGCCGTTCCTGTCCGAAAGATGCTCGCAAGGACGTAAGAAAAAGGCAACCAATCATCCGGCGGCTGTTGAACCGTTATTGCCTCACGACGAACCGAAACTTGCGTAATATTGCGCAATGGCAGGAAGTTTGGCGACACTGTTCATATAATTGTTGAGTTTCGGCGCCACCGTTTCGACCAAATCGCTCGGGATGTGATCCAGTTTCCCGGAACTCAGCCAACGCAGGATAACGAAGGCTTTGAGGTCGGCGATGGTCAGGCGATTGTCCGCAAGAAACTCGCCGCCGTGGCTTTCAAGTTGCTGCTGCAGCCATCGCAAATACGTCGGTAAGGCGTCTGCTACCAGCGCGTCACGAGCACTTTTCAGGTCGTCTCCGGTCTTCCCGAACGTTGCCCCAAGTTTCGCGTTTATATCTTCCAGCGCACCCATGACTTCGTCACACAACAAGGCCTGGAAATCGTCTTCGGGATACAGCCCGGACAGCTTCCCGACATAACGCGTGATCGCGTCGCTTTGCGTGATCTGCAAGTCATTGACGTGAAGCGTCGGAACCTGATTCAGGGGGGTCGTCTTGCGGACTTCAGCAAAATCGCTGGGCGCAAAACGATAGTCTTCAAACGGAACTCCGCCGATATGCATCGCCAGCCGAGCAGGTTCCGCCCGTCCGCCGGGGAAGTCGAAATAGGTCAGCTTCAGTTTATTCATTTGTCGCCTTTCTGAGGTATCCAGTCGGGGAGGAGCATTAAGCAAGCCGCCAGAAGCGGTCGCACGGGGCAGCGTTCGACCGCCGAAAGCCAAACCTGGCTGCACTGCTCGGCGGCTTGCCATTCGAGCGTGTACGCGATCTTGTTACGGTGATTTGGGTCAGTGTCGAAATGCAATCGAGAGGCTTTACGACGCTGAAATGACGGCGCCGATTCTATCCTGAAATTTGGCGCGTCGGCTTTCCTGTGTGAATCGCCGCGCTCTCCTCATCGCCGCTAGCCGCGTTCGTTGATCGTAGCGCAAGGCGGGCAGCGACGAGTAATCGAGCTTGCCGGGGGCGGTTTGGACCGCGCAAACGCCTGCTTCGCTGTGCGAGCCGAGACGGACTGGCGGCGGCGCGCTGCCGTCAGGCTTCGACGACTCTTCAGTGGAAAGCATGTTTCCAATTCGCGCGCCGAGCGGAAAGATGCTTCTCTTTATGGTCGCTACCCGCTCACGCCATGTCACTAATTTATTGGCGCATTGTGAACTGGCACGCTTCTTGTTATCCCTTGCTCTGTCAAGGCCTCGGTCGTTCGGGGCGTGGCGCCGCCAAATAGCCGACTTTGGTCGGGCAGGGACAACGAGACAGGGAGCAGGAAAATGGCCAGTACCGGTCTGCTGAAGCTGGAAAGTGATGCGAAGATCGCCGACGCGAGCAGGCGACTCGGTATGCCACGGCGCGAGTTCCTGCAGTTCTGCGCGACGGTGGCCGCCGGTCTCGGCTTGCCGCCGGGAGCCGAGGCCGCTGTCGCCGAGGCGGTGGCGACCAAGAAGCGGCCGTCGGTGATCTGGCTGCACTTCCAGGAATGCACCGGCTGTACCGAGTCGCTGTTGCGCGCCGAGCATCCGACGCTGGAACGTCTGATCCTCGACGTGATCTCGCTCGATTATCACGAGACGCTGTTCGCTGCTGCCGGCCATCAGGTCGAACAGGCACGCAAGAAAGCGATGGCCGACAACAAGGGCGCCTATGTGCTGGTCATCGAAGGCGCCATCCCGACGCGCGACGGCGGCATCTACTGCAAGATCGGTGGCCAGACGGCGATCGAGCTGGCCAGGGAATGCGCCGCCGATGCGGCCGCGGTGATCGCCATCGGATCGTGCGCCAGCTGGGGTGGCATGCCATCGACCGACCCCAACCCGACCGGTGCTTCCGGCGTTGCCGAGGTGCTCGGCAAGCCGGTGGCGACGATTCCGGGGTGTCCGCCGAACCCCTACAACTTCCTGTCGACGGTGGTGCACTTCCTGACCTTCGGCGCGCTGCCGCCGGTCGATCAACTCGGTCGGCCGCAGTTCGCCTACTCCCGCCTGGTCCATGAAAACTGCGAGCGGCGGGCGCACTTCGACGCCGGCCGCTTTGCGATGAATTTCGGCGACGAGGGGCATCGGAAGGGTTATTGCCTCTACAAGCTCGGTTGCAAGGGGCCGGAAACCTACGCCAATTGCCCGACGATTTTGTTCGGTGACGCCGGCGCCGGCACCTGGCCGGTCGGCTGCGGCCACCCCTGTATCGGCTGTACCGAACAGGGCGTCGGTTTCACCAAGCCGATCCACATGCTGGCGAAAGTCAGGAATGTCGAGCCACCGCAACAATATCCGCGCATCGTCGAGGAACAGGGCGTCGGCGCCACCATGGGCTCGGCGGCGACTCTGGCAGCGGTAGCAGGCGCGGCAGCCGGCGCCGGTGCGATGGTCGCGCGCAATCTGGGCGTCTCGCACCAGCAGGCGGAAGAGGCCGAACGCGCGCGCACGGCCAGCGAGAAAACGGAGGCCTGAGATGGCTCGCAAGATCTCTGAACGCGTTGGCGACGACAAAGATCGTCGCCAGTTTCTCAAGGGCTGCCTCGGCGCCGCCGGAACGGCCGTCGCCGCCAGCGTCGTCAGTACGCCAGCCGCGGCCCGCGACACCTATCAGCGCCCGCCAGACGCCCTCGGCCTGCTCTACGACGCGACGCTGTGTATCGGCTGCAAGGCCTGCGTGGCGGCGTGCAAACAGGCCAACGACAACCCGCCGGAATTCTCGACGCTCGACCATCTGTGGGATACACCGCTGGACACCAGCGGCCACACCTTCAACATCATCAAGATGTACCGCCACGGCACGATGAGCACCAAGGACGCCGAAGAAAACGGCTACGCGTTCATGAAGACCTCGTGCATGCACTGTGCCGACCCGTCTTGCGTTTCGGCGTGCCCGGTGACGGCGATGACCAAGGATCCGACGACCGGCATCGTCGCCTACAACCCCGAGGCGTGCGTCGGCTGCCGCTACTGCGTCGTCGCCTGCCCCTTCGGAATTCCCAAGTACCAGTACGACTCGCCGACCGGCCAGATCGGCAAGTGCGAACTGTGCCGGCACCGCTACAAAGACGGCCATTACTCGGCGTGCGCCGAAGTCTGCCCGACCGGCGCGACGCTTTACGGCCGCAGCAGCGACCTGCTGGCCGAAGCCAAACGCCGCCTGGCGCTGCCGGCCGGCAGCGTCACCACCTACCCGCGCGGCAGCATCAATGGTGGGCCCGACCAGAGTTACGAAGGCTACGTCGGCCATTACCAGCAACACGTCTATGGCGAGACCGAGTACGGCGGCACGCAGGTGCTGAAGCTCTCGGCGGTGCCTTTCGCGAAGGTCGGCATGCCCAACTTGCCGCCCAAGTCGTCGGCGGCGACGTCGGAGACGATCCAGCACACGCTTTACGGCGGCCTGCTGATGCCCTTCGCCGTCCTCGGTGCGATGACCTATGTCGCCAAGCGCAATGTTCATCATGACGACGATGACGGCCGCCACGCCGAGGAGCCGATAGAAAAGCGGGTAGAAAAACCGGCAGAACAGCGGCCAGAACAGCCAAAGAAGGAGTGATCATGAGCGCTCAGTCACACGCCAAACCGGCAGCCGTTGGCGGCAGCCTGTTCAATGCCACGACGCTGATCTGCGGCGTGCTGATCGCCGTCATGGCGGCGATCGTCCTGGTCCGTCTCGTTTTCGGCCTCGGCGCGACGACCAATCTCAACGACGGTTATTCCTGGGGTATCTGGGTGGTCGTCGACGTCTTCATCGGCTCGGCGCTGGCCTGCGGCGGCTTCTCGGTGGCGCTGCTGGTCTATATCTTCAACAAGGGTGAGTACCATCCGCTGGTGCGACCGGCGCTGCTCGGCAGCCTCTTCGGCTATACGCTGGCCGGAGCGGCGATCACCTTCGACCTCGGTCGCTGGTGGAACTTCTGGCACATCTTCTGGCCCGGATACTTCAACGTCAACTCGGTGATGTTCGAGGTCGCGGCGTGCATCACGCTGTACATCATCGTCATGTGGATCGAGTTCTCGCCGGTTTTTCTCGAGAAGCTCGGCCTGCACGATGCGCGCAAGAAGCTGGAAAAGATCCTGTACATCTTCATCGCCCTCGGCGTCGTCCTGCCGATGATGCACCAGGCGTCGCTGGGAACCATGCTGGTGGTCATGGGCGGGCAGGTCAACGCGCTCTGGCAGACGCCGATGCAACCGCTGCTGTACCTGCTTTCGGCAATCACTCTGGGCTATGGCGTGGTGCTTTTCGAGTCCTGCGTCGCGGCATCGGCGTACCGCCGGCAGATCGAGGTGCAGATGCTCAATCCGCTGGCCAGGGTGATGCTCGGGATCATGGCGGTCTACCTGCTGGTGCGTTTTGCCGACCTGGCCGTCCGCGGCGTCCTTGGCCAGGCCTTCCAGCTGAATGGCATCGCCCTCACCTTCTGGATCGAGAACGCCTGCTACATCGCGCCCTTCCTGCTGATCGGCACGGTCGCGGCGCGGCGCAATCCGGCGCGGCTGTTCCTGGCCGGCGTCGCGGTCATGCTCGGCGGCATCCTGCTGCGCCTCAATGGCTTCCTGATCGCTTTCGATACCGGGCCGGGCTGGACCTACTTCCCGTCGGTTCCGGAACTGCTGGTGACCATCGGCGTCTTTGCCGCCGAGATCCTCGGCTACATCATCATCACCCGCCGCTTCCCGGTCTTGCCGCGCGAAGAGGCGTACGCGCAGCCGGCGCACGGCTAACTCGCGGCTTTCCCGCTAGCGCTCATTTCAGGAGACAAGAACATGTCGCAACGAGTCACGATTGATCCGGTCACGCGAATCGAAGGCCACTTGCGAGTCGACGTCGAGGTCGACGGCGGTCAGGTCAAGAAGGCCTGGGCGTCGGGACAGATGTGGCGCGGTATCGAGACCATCCTGATCGGCCGCGACCCGCGCGACGCCTGGGCGATCACCCAGCGCATCTGCGGCGTGTGCACGACGGTTCATGCCATCGCCTCGGTGCGCGCCGTCGAGAACGCGCTGCAGATGGAAATCCCGATCAACGCCCAGTACATCAGGAACATGATCATCCTGGCACACGCCGTACACGACCATATCGTGCACTTCTACCACCTCTCGGCGCTCGACTGGGTTGACGTCACCAGCGCGCTCAAGGCCGACCCCGGCAAGGCCGCTGCTCTGGCCGAAAGCCTGTCGAGTTGGCCGGGCAACAGCAAGGCCGAATTTACCCGCGTCAAGGAGCGCCTGAGCGGCTTTGTCGGTACCGGCCAGCTCGGCATCTTCACCAACGGCTACTGGGGCCACCCGGCGATGAAGCTGCCGCCGGAGGTCAACCTGATCGCCGTCGCGCACTACCTGCAAGCGCTGGAAGTGCAGCGGCACGCCAACAAGATCGTCAGCATCCTCGGCGCCAAGACGCCGCATATCCAGAACGTCGCCGTCGGCGGCGTCGCCAACGCGCTGTCGGTCGATTCGCAGTCGGTGCTGACCGTCGAACGCCTGCTGGCGGTCAAGGGCTGGATCGACCAGCTCAGCGATTTCGTGAAGAACGTTTACCTGATCGACGTCGCGGTGATCGGCGGCTTCTACCCCGAGTGGACGGCAATCGGCCGCGGCATTGTCGACTATGTTTCGGTCCCGGACATCCCGCTCGACGGCAAGAACACGAAGTTTGCCCTGCCCGGTGGCCATATCGCCGCTGGCGACCTCGCCAGTTTCAGGGAAATCAAGACCCACGACGACGCCTATTTCAAGGACGGCGTCGCCGAATCGGTCAAGCATTCGTGGTACCAGGGCGGCAAGGGCCCCTTGCATCCCTACAAGGGCGAAACCGTTCCGCAGTACACCGACTTCCAGGAAGACGGCAAGTACTCGTGGCTCAAGTCGCCAACCTTCTACGACAAGCCGATGCAGGTCGGGCCGCTGCCGCGCGTCCTGGCGATGGTTGCTGCCGAGCATCAGGCGACGATCGCCTACGCCACGCAGGCGCTCGATCTGGTGTCCGCCGTCGCCAAGACCAAGGTCGGTCTCGACGCGCTGCACTCGACGATCGGCCGGCACGCGGCGCGCGCCGTCGGTTGCGCGGTGCAGGTCGACGAACTCGCCCGACAGTGGGATCTGCTGCTCGCCAGCATGGCCAGCGGCGATCTGAAAACCTTCAACAAGCCGGAGTTCCCGAAGGGCGAGATCGCCGGCGTCGGCCTCCACGAAGCGCCGCGCGGCGTTCTCTCGCACTGGGTGGTGATCGACAACGGCAAGATCAAGAACTACCAGTGCGTCGTGCCGACGACGTGGAATGCCGCGCCGCGCAACGAAGCCGACGCCCCCGGCGCCTACGAGGCGAGCCTCGCCGGAACACCCGTGGCGATTGCCGATCAGCCGCTCGAAGTGCTGCGCACGGTACACTCCTTCGACCCCTGCCTGGCCTGCGCGGTACATGTTGTCGATCAGGAAAAACGCCCGGTGGTCACGGTCAGGGCCTTGTGATGTCCCCGGCCAGAGGCACTTGCACCGGGCGTGTCGTCGTTCTCGGCGCCGGCAACCTGCTGTTGAGCGATGAAGGGCTTGGCGTTCGCGCCATCGAGCGCCTGCCGCTGGCCTACGTGCTGCCGCCGCAAGTCGAGATCATCGACGGCGGCACCTGCAGCATGGAAATGCTCGAGGATCTCGAGGGTCTCGACGCGCTGATCATGGTCGACGCGATTCGTTCCGGCCAAGCGCCCGGAGCGCTGCTCCGCCTCACCGGCGACGCCGTCCCGGTCTTCTTCAGGACCAAGCTTTCGCCGCACCAGATCGGCCTGTGCGACGTCCTGGCAACGCTCGAACTGCTCGGACGGGCGCCGAAATATACCGCCATTCTCGGCGTCGAACCACAGTCACTGGCGCTCGGAATGGAGCTCAGCCCGGCCGTCGAAGCCGTCATGCCAACGCTGCTGCGAATGGTCGTTGACGAACTCGCCGGGCTGGGACTACAAGGGTTCGGACGGAAATTTCGCGCCTCGCCGCTGGCGGCCGAGGTCGCGTGATGTGCCTGTCGATCCCGATGCAGGTCGTCGCGCTGGAGGGTGACGGCGGCGACTGTGACTACGCCATCGTCGAGCGGCAACACGGCGGCGGCCTGCGTCGCGAACGCGTGAATATGATGCTCATCGGCGCACAGCCGATCGGCACCTGGATCCTGGCCTCGCTCGGCTTCGCCAAGGAGGTCATAGCCGACGACGAGCGGGCGCTGATCGAAGACGCACTGGCGGCAGTCGCCGCTGCACTGGACGGCGATTACGACCCGGCCGCGCATTTTTCCGACCTGACCAACACGCCTTCGGGCCGGAGCAATCGACAATGATCAATGGCATTCGCAAGGCCGCCATGCAGGCGCCGCAACCGCTGGCCGCCAAGCCGCTGGTCGACGACCCGACGGCGCGCCTCGAAGCGATGTACCGCCGCATCTGGATCGACAGCATGCGCGACCTGCCCTTCGTCAACCTCGCCCTGTCGGTCGAAGCGATCGGCTTTCGCCGCTGGCGCCCGGCGAGTTCGCTTTCCGCCGCTGCTGACTCCACTCGCCTGCCGGCGAGCACCGCCAACGGCCGTCTTTCTGGCAGCGGCGACTGGGTCGGCGCGCTGATCACGCCCTGGTTCATCAATCTGATGGTCTTGCCCGGCGGCGGCGAGCTGTGGTCCGACCGGCCCGCCGGTGAGCGTTGTCACATCGATTTCCCGATCGGGCCGCTGGAGTTCATCGCCGACAACGACGCGGCGGCCGAGATTCCGGCCTACCAGTACTGTCCGCTGTTCGCGCCACCCGGTCACTTTGCCTCGCAGGCCGCCGCGCGCGCCGCGGCGATGGCCGCCCTCGAGGCGATGTTCGCCACGCCAGAAGCCGCCTGCGCCGCCGCGCGGCTGGCCGCCGCCGAGCAACCCCAACGCGCCAGCCGCCGCAGCTTCATGCGCCGCATCGCCAGAAGCCAAGCGCGCGACTGAGCGCTTCGTCGCCGCCGCGCCGGGCCTGGCGCGCCAGCGCACTCAGCCGCCGGCGGCCGGCGATTCGAGCCAGACGACAGCCAAAGTGCTGCAGCTCGTCCAGGTTGCGTCAGACCGGCATCGACGCCGCGGATAGCGTGCTCGAAGCGCTGCAAAGCCTGCCTCCCTACCCGTTCCATTACTTGCCGGATGGCAATTCCAGTTGCCTTGCGCACGGGCTTGTGACACGCTCGCGGCTTTCCCTAGCTTGTCCGATCCGATGACGCATTTCTTTGCCGATGACGGCGAAAAGATCCATGTGCAGGTCTCCGGCAATGGCTCGCCGATCCTCATGTTGCACGGCTGGACCGCCAGCCACCGCGAATGGCAGCCTTTTCTCGAACAACTGACACCTCACCATCGCGTCCTGCGCTGGGACGCCCGCGGCCACGGTGGCCATCGCCTGCTGACCGACACCGTGCCGACCGTGCAACGCATGGCGCAGGACCTGCGCAACCTGATCGACCACTACGCGCTCGATGAGCTGGTGGTCGTCAGCCACTCGATGGGCGCCTTGACGCTCTGGCAGTACATCGAGCAGTACGGCTGCAGAAACCTGCGCAAAGTCACCTTCATCGATCAATCGCCAAAACTGCTGACTGACGACAACTGGGCGAATGGCATCTACGGCGACTTCGACCGCGAACGCTCGGACGCCTTCCTGAAGCATCTCGAAGACGACTTCGCCGAATCGGTCCTGCGACTCGGCGGCACGGGGCTGAACGATCGCGCCCGGCAGAAGTACCAGGAAAACTCGCGCGGCCTGGAGAAGGCGCGCCAGTGGCTCAGCGCGCAGGATCCGCTACCGCTGATCGCCTGCTGGGAAAGCCTTGCCGAAGCCGACTACCGGGCGACTCTCGAGAAGATCGACATCCCGGCGCTCCTGGTCTACGGCGGCGCCAGCAATTACTATCGCGGCGAGACCGCCCACTACGTCAAGAACCGCATCGCCGGTGCCATCCTGCGCATCTACGAAGGCAGCGACCATTCGCCGCACCAGTGGGAGCGCGAGCGCTTTGTCAGCGACCTGCGCGAATTTATCGATTCACCTTGAGGCGGCTGGCAAACTTCTTGCGAAACTTCGCCAGCTTGGGGCTGACGACAACCTGGCAGTAACCCTGCTCGGGGTTGCGGGCAAAGTAGTGCTGGTGCGACGACTCGGCGACGAAGAAGTGGGGCGCCGGCAGCAGCTCGGTCACTATCCGACCATCCCACAAGCTCGCCTGATCGAGCTCGGCGATCAAGGCCGCCGCCACCTGTTGCTGCGCGGCCGAATGATGGAAGATCACCGAACGATACTGGCTGCCGACGTCATTGCCCTGACGGTTCAGCGTCGTCGGATCGTGAATCGCAAAGAAAACTTCCAGGATCTCGCGATAAGTGCAGCTGGCCGGATCGAAAGCCACCTGGACGACCTCGGCGTGGCCGCTCCGGCCACCGCATACGGCGGCATAGCTGGGGTTCTCGAGCTGCCCACCGCAGTAACCCGAAACTACCGCCTCGACGCCAAGCATCTGCTCGAACACCGCTTCCAGGCACCAGAAGCAACCGCCGCCCAGGGTTGCCATCTCCTTGTTTGATTCCATCTTCTTCTCCTCTGCGCATTCTTGCGTCAAACCGGCGAAACGTGCTGTAGCAGCGGAGTCAGCGCCGCGTGCGCCGCCTCGGTGGCGCGACTTCCACAGTAACATCAGCCGGTAAACGGCAGGTGGGAACACGCTTGGCGACATCCTGCTGCTGATCAGGTTAGCAGCAGGGTAGTCGGCCAAGCGTGCTCCCACGCTGACTTCAGACGAACTGGCGTCCGCACGGACACCAGCTTGCTACAGGACTCAGGCGTTACGGTCGCGCAGCCACTTGCCGACCGTCGGCGCCAGCACCTTTTGCGACAGGCCGCCGGTGTAGATACCGATGTGGCCGGTTGCGATGGCGAACTCGGTGTAGTCCTTGCTGCCGACGTGCTTGCCGAGGGCAACCGTGCATGGCGGCGGCACGATGTGGTCCTTCTCGGCGAAGATGTTGAGGATCGGCGCCGTCAGATTCTTCAGGTCGACCTTGCGGCCACCGACTTCAAGGGTGCCCTTGACGAGCTTGTTGCCCTTGAGGAAGTCGCGGACGAACTCCTTGAACATCTGACCACCAGCGTCGGGCCCACCGAACAGCCACTTTTCCATGCGCAGGAAGTTCTGCACGGCCTTCGGGTCGTCGAGGATATCAACCACGTCGGCGTACTTGCCGTAGTTCAGGATGAACGGCGAGGCCATCATGAACGACTCGTTGAGCACCGTCGCCGGCACGTTGCCGTGCACAGCGACCATCTGCTCGACGTCGGCTTCGCCGCCCATGGTGAACATCAAGCCCTCGTGAGGCTTGTGATTCGCCTTGTAAGCGTCGAAGTCAATCGGCGTAACGGTCAGGACCAGGTGGCTGATCTTCTCCGGATTGAGCGTCGCATAGGTGGTTGACATGGCGCCACCCTGGCAGATGCCCAACAGGGCAATCTTGTCGACGCCATGGTACTGACGAATGAAATCAATGGTGTCGTCGAGGTAACCGTTGATGTAGTCGTCGATGGTCCGATACTTGTCGACCGGACGCGGGTAGCCCCAGTTGTTCAGGTAGACGTCGATACCTTCGTTCAGCAGATTACGAACCAGCGAACGATCGGGTTGCAGGTCGGCCACTTCGTAGCCGTTGATCAGCGGCGGCACGATGAGCAGCGGCGTCTTCATGACCTTGGCCTGCTCGACGAGCGCGTGGTAATGGTAAACCTCGATCCCGTCCTGCGCGAAGATGACATCCTTCGGCGTGCTGCCGATGTCGATATCGTCGTCGGTCATTTTGGTGAGATTGCTGATGCCCTTGGTGAGCTTCGCGTTCAGGGCGGCGGTTTCCGCGGCGATGTCGGCGGGAAGAATCTGTATTGGAAATGAAAACATAGGGGTAGCGTCCTCCTAAAGGTCTATTAGCTAATCAGCCGGATCACAAGATTCGCGCGGCTCTGCTTACTCGCTCTTGGCACGACGCGCCGCGGTGGTACGAGCGGCAGGCTTGGCTGCTGCGGTCGCGGGCAAGGCCTTCTTGAGCATGCGGACCTCCCTCTTGAGGTCGTGGATCACCTGATAGGTTTCGTCCAGCTCGCTGCGCGTGGGCATATCGAGGTCGCGGAAAATGTCCTCGACGACAGCGCGTTTTGCCAGCTTGAACGCATGCTGAGCCTTGGTGAAATTGTTTTGCGTGTCGAGGAATTCCTGCTTGTTGAAGGTCACCAGCAGGGACTTGTCGGCGGTGCTGTACCAGAGACTCATCAGCTGGCGCACGGCGGTGATCTTGTCGCCTTTGGCAGCAACTTTGCCAAGTTCGTCCACGGTCGCTTCGACAGCCGTGGCGAGCGCCTCGGCGAAGCGCTTGTGAAACGCCAGACTGGTATTGCGCAGATCAACGACCGAGTCGACCAGCCGCAAGGTTTTGGCGTGCTTCTCGCGCGATGCACCAAAAAGCGGAATCTGACCGACACCGGCGACGGCGCCGACATCGCCTTCCATCGACAGCAGGCGATTGAGGCCTGCCGTGCCACCGAGCATGGCCTCGCCGAAGTGACCCGACGAAGCCGCCTGCATCAGGAACGACAGCCAGGGACCCATCGCCTCGGGAACGTCCTTGCCCATCGTGCTACCCAGACTCGCGAGGTGCGAACCCATACCCATGCTGCGCTGGAGCATGGCCGTCGATTCCTTGGCCCACTGGTCAGCAAAACCCTTGAGGTCGGGACGCCAGTCCTTGTTGGCCTCAAGGTTCGGCGCCACGACCTTCATCGACCGGAAAAAGAAATCCATCACCCGGGTCATTGCGGTCTGGCTGCCGGCCATACGCTCCATAAGCGCCTTCGCCGCGTCATTGCCACCCTTGGTGGCCGCTTCAACGCCTTTCTTCACTGCTTCAACGGGGCCTTCCTTGGCGCTGCCTGGGAGATTCTGCAGCATACCGGCCCAGTCGCTCATCATGCGCTTCTGCATATCAGCCCAAGCGTTGACGACGCCGCCTAGTTGCTCATTCGGATTATTGCTTTCCACTCGTTTGATCTCCTTCCAGTGTGTCGGACACGCCTACCGTGACGCCGGGCGGATGCCCATCGGTAGACAAAGTGCTCTACAACTAAACAGCGGCCGTCCGAAGACGGCCGCGATCATGCAGTCGTACTGGCGACTTGCCTTGTCACGCCAGTGCAACCACCGCATCTGCCTTGTGCTTGGCCTCACCCTGCTCGTTGGCGCAGGTCAACTCGAGACGCACACATTTCTCGCCATTCTGCTCCAGCTTCTCGACCACTTTGCCGGTGCAGACCATGCTCTCGCCGATCCAGGTGATCGCCGTAAAGCGCACGCCGAAACTGCGGATCGCACCCTGCGGCACCCATTGCGTCAGCAGACGGCCGAGGTAGGCCATGCCCAGCATGCCATGCGCGAAGACATCCTTCATCCCCTTCGAGCGGACGTAGTCCTGGTCGAGGTGCAGAGGATGGTGGTCGCCCGAGCCGGTCGCGTAGAGCGCCAGAGTAAGACGCGACACCGGTTCCGTAGTGAACGAAGGAATCTCGTCACCGACGTTGAGTGCCTCAAAATTCGGTATTGTCATCGACTTTCCCCTATGCCCTGATGACGATCACGGTGCGCAGATCGCACACGGCTTCGCCTTGCCGGCTGACCTTGACATCCTTGACGATGAACTGCAAAGCGCCGTTCTTCTTGTCGTAGATATCGGTCACCTGTCCGTCGAAATCCAGCGTATCGCCCGAATAGACCGGTTTGTGATACGTGAAAATCTGCTCGCCGTGCAGCATCTTGGCGAAGTCACAGCCCATGGTCGCGATGTAGTCAAAAGGCTCATCCTTGTCCATGTCCATGCAGAAAAAGAAAGTCGGCGGCACCAGAACGCCCGGCAGTCCGGCCTTGCTGGCGGCGGCTTCGTCGAAATAGATCGGGTTCGTTTCTCCGGTGGCCTTGGCGAACCACTTCAGTTGCCACGCCGTCGGTGTTACCGCGTGTGGCGGCACTTTCATGCCTATGTGTTTCTTGTCAATCAACATCCGATTCACTCCTTGCCCACCCCGCAACCTCAGGTCAGCGGGGTGGGAATTCTCGTTGGCGACTCGATCAGAGAACTTCGATGGCAATAGCCGTTGCTTCACCGCCACCGGCGCAGAGGCCGGCAATACCGCGCTTGAGGCCACGCGCCTTGAGCGCGTACAGCAAGGTCACGAGAATCCGCGAACCGGTGGCGCCAATCGGATGGCCGAGAGCGCAAGCGCCGCCATTGACGTTGACCTTGTCGCGCGACAGTTTGAGGTCGCGCATCGAAGCCATGGTCACCGCCGCGAAAGCTTCGTTGATCTCCCAGAGATCGACGTCCTCGGCCTGCCAGCCAAGCTTCTTCAACAGGTTCTGGAAGGCAAACACCGGCGCCGTGGTGAACCACGACGGATCGTGCGCAAACGTCGAGTGGCCGACGATGCGGGCCAGCGGCGTGATTCCGGCGGCCTTGGCATCCGATTCACGCATCATCACGAAGGCTGCTGCGCCGTCGGAAATCGACGACGAGTTGGCCGGCGTACAGCCGCCGTCCTTTTTGAAGACCGGCTTCAGCTTCGAGATCTTCGACACGTCGCATTTCATCGGCGTTTCGTCGAGCTCAACCACGGTGTCACCCTTACGGGTGCTGACCGTCACCGGTGCGATTTCGTCCTTGAAGACGCCGCTGGTCACGGCATTCTGCGCCAGGGTCACCGATTCGACGGCAAAGGCATCCATTTCCTCGCGCGTGAAGGCGTATTTTTCGACGCACAGCTCGGCAAACACGCCCATCGGCTTGCCTTTTTCGTAGGCATCCTCAAGGCCGTCGAGGAACATGTGGTCGTGCAGCACGCCATTACCGAGACGGTAACCCGAGCGGGCGGTGGTCAGCACGTGCGGCGCGTTGGTCATCGACTCCATGCCGCCAGCGATGGCGATGTTGACCGAGCCGGCGAGCAGCTCGTCATGCGCGATCATGACCGTTTTCTGCGCTGAACTGCACATCTTGGTCAAGGTGGTACACGGGATCGACGTCGGCAGACCAGCGCCGAGAACAGCCTGGCGAGCAGGTGCCTGGCGGACACCGGCCATCAGGCAGCAGCCCATCAGGGCCTCGTCGATATCTTCGACCTTGACGCCAGCCTGCTCGACAGCGGCCTTGATCGCGACGGAGCCGAGTTGCGGCGCGGTAACGCCGGCAAACTGGCCCTGGAAGGCACCCACTGGCGTACGCTTGGCACCTACGATGACAACTGATTCACTCATGCTGCACTCCTTTTTTGCAACGGCTATTATTGCCGGATTGAAGTTCGCGACTTGCTGGGGATTACTTCGAGGCCATCCGGATGGAACCATCAAGGCGGATCACTTCGCCATTCAGGTAGCCGTTCTCGCAGATGTGCTGCACCAGCGCGGCGTATTCGGCGGGCTTGCCGAGACGCGATGGGAACGGGACCATCTGGCCGAGCGAATCCTGCGCAGCCTGCGGCAGACCTTTGAGCATCGGCGTCTCGAAGATTCCTGGAGCGATGGTCATCACACGGATGCCGTGTGCGGCCATTTCGCGCGCTACCGGCAAGGTCAGACCGACGACGCCAGCCTTCGAACAAGCATAGGCGGCCTGGCCAATCTGACCATCGAAAGCAGCAACCGAAGCGGTATTGACGATGACACCGCGCTCGCCGCCCTCGTTCGGCTGGTTCTTGCTCATCGCTTCGGCGGCCAGACGGATCATGTTGAAGGTGCCGACCAGGTTGATGCTGACGACGCGGGCGAAGGTCGCCAGATCGTGCGGGCCGTCGCGGCCGAGGACTTTCTTGGGTGGCGCGACGCCGGCGCAGTTGACCAGTCCGTGCAGTCCGCCGAATTCCTTGACCGCCAGTTCGATCGCCGCCCGGGCGCTCGCCTCGTCGGTCACATCGGTCTTGGCAAAACGCGCGTTGGCGCCGAGCTGCGCGGCCTGCGCTTCACCAGCGGTGGCATCGATGTCGACGATGACCACTTTGCCACCCTGTGCTACCAGATTGCTCGCTGTTGCCGCACCCAGCCCGGAACCCGCGCCCGTTACGACAAATACACTTCCGTTGATTTGCATACTTACCCCCAAAAAAATATCGCGACATCACGCGATGTCGCGCTACTGGTCCATGCCGACGTCGATCGTTACGACCCGACATCGTCACAGGAAAAGCCGGCCCGCTTGCTGAACCGCGGGTGTCCCGCTGACGCTGAACAACTCCTGCCAGGCAGCAGGAATAGCCTCGTCCCACACGCTCCGCCGCGTTTATCGCAACCGTACTCGTTCAGCCCTGGCGGCGAGCAATCCCGGCATTGTCGATTGGCGAGCGCTACCGAGTCAAGCTCTGGGCCGAAGACGAACCGATTTGACGATCGAAATGGCTGCTGCTTGCCGCTCGGTGCCCTGCGCCGTGCGCTATGCGGCGCTGCAACATCGCCGGGACAAATCCGCCGGCTGGTGCGTGGCACGTGAAAGTCGTGCAAAACGCCCTCGGCAGTTGATGACAGCCCGCTAATTGGTCATACTAACGCCCGCCAATTCGAGCAATGGAGAAGACCAATCGCCGGCAACGCTGATGACTGGTCGAAACACCACAAATCATGAACGCCATCACCATTTCGCTCAAGACGCCGTGCGCATTGCGGCTGACACGCCGAAATCATTCCACATGACTTTCACATTAAGGGAACCGATGGAACAAGGCTTGATCGCCGAGTTGCTGCAGCAGTACGTGGACCGGCAGGCGCCGACCGTCAAGCTACGCGTTCGCGTGTACCTGGCGCTGCGGCACGCGATCATCGACCGCAGCCTGTCGCCGGGTACCAAGCTGCCGTCGACGCGCGCCCTCGCCAGCGAACTCGGCATGGGCCGCAATACCGTCGTCCGGGCCTATGAACAACTGCTGGTGGAGGGCTATCTGGAAGGCCGCATCGGCGACGGCACCTACGTCTCGGAGGCGGTCTCCAGCGGCCTCAAGGCGCCCGCCCAGAGGCCGCCGGTGGACGCCGGTCGGCAGACCTTGTCGCACCGCGGCCGGGCGGTTGCCGCCAGCGTCTGCAGCAGCATCGTCCAGCGCGGCGCCTTCATGCCCGGCATTCCGGACGTCGACCTTTTTCCGTTCAGCATCTGGCGCCGACTGCTCGCCAAGTACCTGCGCGTCGAGCAATCGCACCTGCTCAACTATTCGCACACCGCCTACGGCCCACTCCGAGTCGCTCTCGCCAGCTACCTGCGCATCACGCGTATGATGCACGTCGATCCCAAGCAGGTGGTGATCGTCAACGGTTCGCATCAGGCCATCGACCTCTGCGCGCGGATGCTCGCCGACCACGGCGAGCGCGCCTGGATCGAGGATCCCGGCTACTGGGGGGCGCGCAACGTCCTCGCCGCCGCCGGCCTGCAGGTGACGCCGATCCCGGTCGACGAAAAAGGCATCGCCCCGACGATCGTCGATTGGTCGCTGCCGCCGCGCCTGATCTTCACCTCGCCGTCGAGCCAGTATCCGACGGGTACCGTGCTCTCGCTCGAACGCCGCCTGCAACTGCTCGAACGCGCCGACATCGCCGACTCGTGGATCATCGAGGACGACTACGACAACGAACTGCGCTACCACGAACGCCCGCTCGCCTCGCTGTTCGGCCTCTCCGACAAGCAGCGGGTGATCTATCTCGGAACCTTCAGCAAGGTCATGTTCCCCGGCATGCGCCTCGCTTACCTGGTGGTTCCAGAAGGCCTTATCGACGCCTTCGTCACCGGCACCTCCGAGCTGCATCGTGGCGGCCGCCTACCCGAGCAGGCGGCGCTTGCCGAATTCATCGACGAAGGCTATTTCACCTCGCACGTCAAGCGCATGCGCGGCGTCTACGCCGAGCGCCGTGATGTCCTGAAGGAGGCGATGCACGCGCACCTCGGCAACGCCGTTTCACCGTCCGGCGGGCATGGCGGCCTGCAACTGCTCTATCGCTTCCACCAGGCGCTGGACGACGAACGCATTGCCGCCGACGCGCTGGCCGAAGGCATCATTTGCCGCCCCTTGTCGATGTACTACCTCGATCGCGAACAGCGGCAGCCCGGACTGAATCTCGGTTTTGCCGCCGTCCCGGCTGAACGCATCGGGCCGGCAGCGGCGACGCTGGCGGCGATTATCGAGCGCCATCTGGGACGATCTCGGTAAGCCGGCGGGCATTACGCCGATACCGCCAGTCCGCCCATAGGCAACGCGACCGAGTCGCCGCTAGCCGCCGCTACGCAGGCGCTCCGAACGGCCGCGCAGCCATTCCAGCGCGAGCAGCATGAGGACCGCGAAAAGCGTCAGGATGGTCGCCACCGCGGCGATCGCCGGACTGATGTTCTCGCGGATCCCGGAGAACATCTGCCGCGGCAGCGTCGTCTGCTCGGGGCTCGCCAGGAACAGCGTGACAACGACCTCGTCGAAGGAAATTCCGAAGGCGAACAGGCCGCCCGAGATCACCCCGGGCGCGACCAGCGGCAAGGTCACCCGGAAGAAGGCAGTGAGCGGATTGGCGCCGAGACTGGCGGCGGCGCGCACCAGGTTGTAGTCGAAGCCCTGCAGCGTGGCGCTGACGGTGGTCACCACGAAGGGCACGCCGAGCGCTGCATGCACGAGGATCAGGCCGAGGTAGCTGCCCGACAGGCCGATCGGCGCGAAGACCAAATAGGTGGCGACGCCGACGATGACCACCGGCACGACCATCGGCGAAATCAGAATCGCGGTGACCAGTGCCTTGCCGGGGAAATCCACGCGCGTCAGGCCGATCGACGCCAGCGTCCCGAAAACCATCGCCAGCAGCGTCGCGAAAGGCGCCACGATCAGGCTGTTCTTCAGCGCGTGAATCCAGGTGTCGGAGAAGAAGAACTCCTCGTACCAACGCAGCGAGAAGCCCGACATCGGGTAGATCAGGAACGAATCCGAATTGAACGACAGGGGAATGATGACCAGGATCGGGATCACCAGGAACAGCAGGATCAGGCCGCAGCCGATGCGGAAAACGTAGTACCAGATCCGTTCGGGCAGCGAGGCATAGGCGGGAATCATGATCGGCTCCGGTCAGCGGGGTTTGGCGCCGGAGCTGGCGCTGCCGACCAGGCGGTTATAGACAAAGTAGAGGATCATCGTCGCCACCAGCAGCACCGCCGAGAGCGCCGCCGCCATCCCCCAGTTGGTCGTCTCGTTGGTGTAGAAGGCGACAAAGTAGCTGGCCATCTGCTCCTTCGGGCTACCGAGCAAAGCCGGCGTGATGTAGTAACCCATCGCGATGATGAACACCAGCAGGCCGCCGGCCGCGACGCCCGGGACGGTCATCGGGAAATAGACTTTCCAGTAGCTCCGGAACGGCGGGCAACCGAGCGAAACCGCCGCCCGCAGGTAGGTTGGCGAGATTCCCTTCATGACGCTGTAGAGCGGCAGGATCATGAACGGCAAGAGGATGTGCACCATCGCGATGTACACCCCGATGCGGTTGAAGACCAGCTGCAGCGGCTGGTCGATGATCCCCAGCGAGATCAGCCCCATGTTGATCAGGCCGCCCTGCTGCAGCAGGACGATCCACGCCGCGACGCGCACCAGGATCGACGTCCAGAAAGGTAGCAGGACGAAGATCATCAACAGGTTGGAGACCCGCGACGACTGCGTGGCGAGCAGGTAGGCCACCGGATAACCGAGCGCCAGACACCAGATGGTGACGATCAGGCTCATCCAGAAGGTGCGCGCGAAGATGTCGACGAAGATCGACGACAGCGGGTCGGCCTGGGTGATATCACCAGCGCCGTCGCGGTACATGTCGAGCGCCGCCAGCAGGAAGTAGTCGGTGTAGGCGCGGCCGTTACGGGCGATCAACTGCCAGGTGGCGAGCTCGCCCCACTGCGGGTCCATTTCCAGCAAGGCTTGCCGGGGCGCGACGCCAGGCTCGAGCGGCATCTTGCGCGCGCTGTTCATGAACAGCGAGCGAAAGCCCGGTTCTTCCATGTTCAGGCGTTTGGCCGCCACGGCCAGCGTCCGGCTGCCCTTGTTCTCGGTCAGATCGGCGACCAGCGCCGCGAAAACGGCGTCGCCGGGGAGCGCCTGGCGGTCCCAGCCGGCGAGCGCGTGCAGCGTTTGCGGCAGCGCTTCGGGGACCTCGGGGTTTTCGACGCTGCGCATCAGCAGCGCGCCAATCGGCCACAGAAAGGTCAGCAGCAGGAACAAGGCCAGCGGCGCGATCAGGGCCCCGTACTTCAGCTTCTTCAAGCGCTCGGCGCGGCGCAGTTGCGTCTTGAGCGGCAGCGCCGTCGTGTTCGGGGGTCCGGATACGGTGGCGCTGCTGGCGTTGGCGCTCATCCTGCTTTCCTTTCGTCAGCCACCCCGGAGCGATCGCCCCGGGGAAATGCCGCAGGCGCTCTACCTGGCGGCCCAAGCGTTGAAGCGCTGCTCGAGGTCTTCGCCGTGCTCAACCCAGAACGAGGTGTTGCTGGCCATCGCCGTCTTGGCGTTGGCCGGCGCCGTCGGCAACTCGGCGGCTACCGCTGGCGGGATTTGCGCCATCGCCTTGAGGTTGGTCGGTCCATAGGGAATCTCGCTGGAATAGACCTTCTGATGGTCCGCTTTGCCGACCGTCGCCAGGAACTTGTAGGCCGCGTCGCGCTGCGCGACGCCGACCGGAAGAGCGAAGAATTCCACGTCGTAGATGTTGCCGGTCCATACGATCTTCAGGTTTCGGCCTTCCTGCTGGGCAGCGGCGATGCGGCCGTTGTACGCCGAACTCATCACCACGTCGCCGGAAGCGAGCAACTGCGGTGGCTGCGCGCCGGCCTCCCACCACTGGATTTGCGGCTTGATCTGGTCGAGCTTCTTGAAGGCGCGTTCGACACCGGCTTTGCTGCCGAGCACCTTGTATACGTCGGCGGGCTTCACACCATCGGCCATCAGCGCGAATTCGAGGGTGAATTTGGCGCCCTTGCGCATGCCGCGCTTGCCGGGAAATTTCTTCAAATCCCAGAAATCGGCCCACGATGTCGGCGCGGTCTTGAGGTTGTCGGCGTTGTAGGCGAGCACCGTAGACCAGACGAAGAAACCAAAACCGCACTCGCGAATCGCCGAGTCGAGGTAATCCTTCTTGTTGCCGATCTTGCTGTAGTCGAGCTTCTCGTAGACGCCTTCCTCGCAGCCGCGCGCGAGTTCGGGCGATTCGACCTCGACGACGTCCCAGGTGACGTTCTTGGCGTCGACCATGGCCTTGATCTTGGCCTGCTCGCCGTTGTATTCACCCTGCACGATGCCGATTTTGGTGTCCCTGGTAAAGGGTTCGTAAAAAGCCTTCACCTGCGCTTTCTGGTTGGTGCCGCCAAAGGAAATCACCGTCAGGTCGGCGTGGGCCGCGCCCATCGTCGCCATGCCGATGGCCAGGGCCAGGCACTTCATCGTCGATTGCTTCTGTTTCATCTTTGTCACCTCCGTTGATTGTCGTTACAGTCGCTACCACTTACCGCCAGCCACACTCGTCGCCAGGCGACGTCACCGCCTACATCGCGGTGGCGGCGTCGGGCGCATCGAGTGCGGAAATATGCGCCGGGTCCATCGCCACCTGTATCTGATCACCCGCCTGCAGGCTCTTGTCGAGCTGCGAGATCGGCGTCTTGACGGTGAAGTCGTGACTGCCGGCCAGGCCAAGACGAATCCGCACGTGGTCACCAAGATAGATCACCTCCTTCACCGCGCCGGCAAAGACGTTGACCGATGGCGCCGGGCCATTGACCAGGAAAGCGCGCTCCGGGCGCACCGAGAGCATCGTCCGCACGCCTGCCCCGGCGACGTTGCCGGCGCGCGCCAGGACTTCGGCGCCGCAGTCGAGGCGTACCCGGCAAAAGTCGCCGTCGAGCGACTCGACGGTGCCGTGCAGGGCGTTGTTTTCGCCGATGAAGCTGGCCACGAAGGAGTTCGCCGGGCGCTCGTAGAGCGCTTCCGGGCTATCGATCTGCTGGATCACCCCCTGGTCGAAAACGGCGATGCGATCGGACATGGTCAGCGCCTCGCCCTGGTCGTGCGTGACGAAAACGACAGTAACGCCAAGGCTCTGGTGGATATGCTTGATTTCCAGCTGCATATGCTCGCGCAACTGCTTGTCGAGCGCGCCCAGCGGTTCGTCCATCAGCACCAGTTCGGGGTCGAAGACCAGCGCCCGCGCCAACGCGACGCGCTGCTGCTGGCCTCCCGAAAGTTGCTGCGGGTAGCGCTTGGCGAATTCGCCGAGGCGCACCATGTCGAGCGCATTCTTGACCTTGAGGTCGATATCGGCGGCCGACAGCTTGCGCACCGCCAGCGGAAAACGCAGGTTCTCGGCGACCGTCATGTGCGGGAACAGCGCGTAGTTCTGGAAGACCATGCCGATGTTGCGCTTGTGCGGCGGCACCTTGTTGATCACCTGGTCGCCGAGGCGAATCTCGCCTGCGGTCGGCGTTTCGAAGCCAGCCAGCATCATCAGGCAGGTCGTCTTGCCCGAACCCGAGGGGCCGAGCAAGGTCAGGAATTCGCCGCGGCGAATGTCGAGGTTGAGATCGCTGACGATCAGGTGTTCGCCGTCGTAGGTCTTCTGCGTGCCGCGAAACGAGACGTGCGGCGCACTGTCGGCGCTGCTGGCACCGGGAACGGCCTGGTTCATTAACAGCCTCCTGACTGGTCGTTGCGCGTCATCACGATAGTTCGCCCTGCCCGCCGCCAACGTGACAAGCTCAGCGCTGCTTGGCAGCAAATGATGCTAGAACATTATTGGCCTTAAAAAGAACCAATTTGCACGGCCTGCACAGAGCCATTTCCACAACCGGAAGCGCGGCATGCCGCCGGCTCGCGCCGCGCCAGCACGGCACAAGTTGACCTGGATCAGGGCGTCAGCCGCTGCATCTCTTAGCATTCAATCTTCCCGTGCAACGCGACGACTTACGAACCCCCCTGCTCGCCGCTGCGCGAGAAGCGCCGGGGTGAGACGGAATGTGGCACCAGCGTGCCACCGGCGTGCCACCAACGCGCACAGCCGCGCCCTGCCCGGCGAACGATTCCGGCGGGCAAGCCGGAAAGCGCACGACGGGTGGAGGAAGGGGTCATACTTTCATCATTGGGGGGGGTATCCCGATTCATCAGCACCGCTTGCATCAAATCTTCGACGCCAACACATAACGAACGATGCAGCAATCAATGGACACAACACCATGAGCACGAACCCGATCGACGCTACCGAGCCTGCCCGCGACGAACCAGCGCCAGCAACCGAACGCAGCGCCCAGACCGACGCAGCAACCGCCAACGCCACACCACCGGCGGACCTCTCGCGCCGCCTCGGCGACCGCCGCATGCTCGATTCCGACGCGCTCGAAGAAATCGACCGGATGACCAATATCGCGCTCGGTCAGTTTACCGGAGGCGTTTCACCCGCGTCGCTGGCGATGGCCTACCTCGACTGGACGGTGCACCTCGCGTCGTCGCCCGGCAAACGGTTTCAACTCGCCGCCAAGGCGACACGGAAAGCGCTGCGCCTGGGCAGCTACGCGCTGACGTCGATCGCCACCGGCAAGGCCGAGCCGTGTATCGAACCGCTTCCCGGCGACCACCGTTTCGACCATCCCGGCTGGCAACGCTTCCCCTACAACGTCATCTACCAGGGCTTCCTGCTCAACCAGCAGTGGTGGCATAACGCGACCACCGGCGTGCGCGGCATCGCCAAACACAGCGAGGCGGCGGTGTCGTTCACCGCGCGCCAGATCCTCGACATGAGCGCTCCGTGCAACGTCCCCTTTCTCAACCCCGAGATCGCCACCGCGACGATCGCCGAACGCGGCGGCAATCTGGTGCGCGGCGCCGCCAACTATCGCGACGACTTCAAGCGCTCGCTGCGCAATGAAGCGCCCGCCGGCGTCGAGGCCTTCAAGGTCGGCGAAAACCTGGCCATCACTCCCGGCAAGGTGGTCTACCGCAATCACCTGATCGAGCTGATTCAATACACGCCGACCACCGATACGGTGCAGCGCGAACCCGTGCTGATGCAATCGGCGTGGATGATGAAGTACTACATCCTCGACCTCTCGCCGCACAACTCGCTGGTCAAGTACCTGGTCGACCGCGGCCATACGGTGTACATGGTCTCCTGGCTCAACCCGGGTCCGGAGCACCGCAACCTGGGCATGGAAGACTACCGCCGGCACGGCACGCTGGCGGCCATCGACGTCGTCGCCGAGCTGCAACCCGGGCTCAAGATCCACGCCGCCGGCTACTGCCTGGGCGGCATCCTGCTGACCATCACCGCCGCCGCCATGGCGCGCGACGGCGACGACCGCCTGGCCAGCGTGACGCTGTTCACGACCATGACCGACTTCACCGAAGTCGGCGAAATCAACGTTTTCATGGACGCCAGCGAAGTGACGCTGCTCGAAGACATGATGTGGCAGAAGGGCTACCTCGATCACAAACAGGTCTCGGGCGGCTTCCAGCTGCTCAAATCTGCCGACCTGATCTGGTCGAAGATGGTCCGCGAGTATTACCTCGGGCACCGCGAACCGATGTTCGACCTGATGGCCTGGAACGCCGACGGCACGCGCATGCCGTATCGCCAGCACTCCGAACTGCTGCGCCGGCTGTACGTGGACAACCAGCTTTTCCAGGGCAAGTACATGGTCGAGGGCCGCGCCATCTCGATCAGCGACATCCACTGCCCGATCTTCTCCGTCGCCGCCGTCGCCGACCACGTCGCGCCCTGGCACTCGGTGTACAAGCTGCACCTGCAAAGCGACGCCACCGAGCTGACCTTCGTCCTGACCAGCGGCGGCCACAACGTCGGCATCGTCAACGAACCCGGCCACCCACACCGCTCGTACCAGCTCAGCGTCTGCCACGAAGGCGACCGCTGCATCGACCCGGAAACCTGGAAGAAACAGACACCAGGCACGCCCGGCTCGTGGTGGCCGGCGTGGCAGGAATGGCTGACGCGCCACTCGTCGGGCAGCGAAGCACCGCCAGCGATGGGCGACCCCGAGAAGGGCTACGAGGTGCTGTGCGACGCTCCGGGGACTTACGTGCTGATGCAATAAGCAGAGCAGTTGCGCTCAGCCACCGCGCCTCGACTACTCCTACTCCTCTTGCGCGCGGTGGCAGGCCTTTTCAAGCGCCGGCCTGATCGCGGCCGGAATTTCTCTTGCCTTGCGGCTTATGGGGTCAAAAAAGACTTCGGTGGTTTCGTATGTCGCATGCACTTCCCTGGTGTCGACGTGCAACATCCGTTCGGTAAAAGTGCAGCTTTTTCGGCCAACGCGAGTCAGCAAACTATCGACCAAAATCAAATCCCCGGCCAGCAACTCGTGTAGAAACTGAATCGTCGCCGCAGCGGTCACCGTATGGACGCCAAACTCGTCCTGCATTTTCCGGTGACTCCCCCAGTAAAGCGGCCAAAGGTGATACGCGGCATCGTCGAAGAAATGGCTATACCAACGCACATTCATGTGGCCAAAGTTGTCGCAATACCACGGGTGCACCACTCCGCGCAGGATTTCTACGGGTTCAGACATAATTAATCTCCAATAATCGTGCAGTTCTTCAAAGCGACCCCCTCCCGGCATGGCTTTGCTTTAGAGCGACAGTTTTCGCTGCTGCCGTAGGGCGATGGCGAGCTCAGCCGTTCGCGCGCCAATCGGATATTCGTCGAATGAAGAGAGCAGCAAGATCTCCTCGTCCAAGCGCAGACGTGGATAGCCAAGCACCTCAATGCGCGTGACCACCGAAATCGCCGGTAACTGATCCAACAAGCAGCCCTGCAGAGGGTGACCCGGGACCGCAAGCGTGTATGCGGATGTTACTGTCCGCCAGCCACATGCTTCAGCCCTCGCGCCCGGGCTGCTCGCGATCACTACGCGCTTCGCGCTGCCAGGCCGAGGCATCGTCGATGTGCGCGAAAGTCCCGGCTTGTGCGACGGCAACCAGCGCCTGACGCAGCGCCTCCTGCCGCTCAGCCCTTCCGGGTGTCGACGGGGCCGCAGCCGGCGGCACGTCGTCGAGCAGCAGAATCACGCGCGCATGCCGGCCGTAGAGCGCTTTGCGTTCCGCTGGCAGCTCAATGCCGCCGTGCGCGGATAGGGTGGTTTCAAGTTCGATGGCTTGCATCGTGTTCTCCTTCACCGACAGGGGATGAATCAAGCAGCGCCACCGGACGGGTGGCGGCGCCATTCCGATACTACCCACTCTCAGAGCAGCACGTCCTGGAAATCTTCGGCCGGCAGGCCGTGGCCCAGCGAGACCACGTCGGCGCGGTCGGTCGGCGCCAGGACGTAAATCGCCAGGCGATCTTCGCTGGCCTTGATCGCCGTCGCCAGCGCGACTTTCAGGCGCAGCCGTTCGCGAGCATCGAGATAGCCCTCGAAGACGCTCTCCTGCGCGCGGTAGGCAAATGACTCGAGCACGCGCACGGCGCGCCGCCGCCGACGATTGTCGGCGATGTCGAAGCAGATCACCGTGAACTCGCCTGCCCCGCGCATCAGGCAATCCAGTAATCGGCCGGCAGCGCGGCGCCCGGTTGCTCACCGAGCATTGCGCGCCGGGAAGGATGGCGCATCGCCAGCGGATAGGCGCGGACGGCGTCGACGCCCGGTTCGATCAGCGCCGCCACTTCGGCGAGCAGCGCATTCACCTCAGCGCCGCCGAACCAGCCTTCGAAGACACTCTCCTGCACGCGCTCGGCCTGCCGGCCGAGCAGTCGCGCGAGCTCGCGCCGCCGCCGGTCGTCGGCGATGTCGTAGGCAATCACCCAGAGTCGCATATCAGCGCGGCAGGAAAGGCCGATACACCGGCGCCTCGCCTTGCAGGACCTGGATCCAGTGCGCGACCTGCGCACGCATCGCCCGCCGGTAGTCGCCGCCCGGCCCGCCCAGCGGATGGCTCACCTCGCTCGGCAGCTTGGCTTCGAGCTCGACGAGGTAGGCCTTGCGCACGCGCAGACCAATTCGGCAGGCTTCGCCGGCGGCACCGCCGACGAAGTCGCTTGCCACGATGCACTTACGGTGCAGCCGTTTGAGAATCACCGCGTCGACAACCAGAGCGCGGAGCTCCCCCATCAGCTCGGAGGCCAGCGCCAGGTGGTGGCGGCGTGCAGGCACGCCAGGTGTGGGTAAGGCCGCGTTCGGTAAGCCGCGTCAGCAGCTGCTAGAACACCACCGGCAAGCGCCATCGATCCAGCCGGGCGACGAGCGGCCGTGTTGCAAAGTGACGATGCAGACCGGTGGTCATGCCGCGGCTCGGTCAGTCAGTGGCCGTGCTTTCATCCCCTCTCCCGAGAACGCCCCCGCGGCGGGCAGGCGCAAGGCGCTAGCCATGGCCGAACAAGGCGCGCGCCCCGGGCTTTCACGGCTGCAGCAGCCGTTTTCGCAGCCACGCGCCAAGGAGTGATGGGTGCAGGACAGCAGCGACCAGCCTGGTGTTCGGGTGCCTGGGGTCAATTTCGCACATCAGCTCATAGGATTTCTGCGCCAGCTCGTGCTCGCCCTGGGCGTGAAAGTAGCGCGCGACGATACTGTGGAAGCCCAATGCCTCCGTGACGTGGAAGCGCACGCGCTCGGGGTAGAGCAGTCCGAGATCGAACTTGTTCTCGAAGATCTCGGCGATCTTCGCCGCTTCGCCGCGTTTCAGACAGCTTTCGGCCCAGGCGATACGGCCGAACAGATAATCGGGAAAACGCCGCACCGTCTCCTCGACGACGCGCGCCGCCTCGGCGTGCTCACCCATGTTGTGGTAAGCCGCGTACAGGTAGTTGTGCAGCTGGGTAATTTCGGGATGCTGCGTGATCAGCACTCGCACCTCGGCCAGCGCCGCGCTTGGGCGGCTCTTCATGACCCTGGGGTAGAGCGCGTTGATTTGTTCCTGCACCTCGGCGGGCAGTCGATCGAAGGCGGCGTCGGCAATTGGCTGGTCGGTGATTTCGTAGCTGCACAGCGTCACCGGCCCCACCAGCTTACCGCCAAGGCTCGCCTGCGCATGGTGCACAGCGGTCTGGAAGTGGAAGCCTTGCGCACCCAGCCGCCTGCTCAGCGTTTCCAGGATGTGTTGCGACTGCGCTGGCGTGTCTTCAGCGCCACTCACATACAGCGGCTTGCCATCCTTGCCGTAGGTGTAGTGCCGCGGACACGCGGCGGCGTCGATGTTGCCGAAAAGCGCGGCGGCAGCGGCGTATTCGGCAGGCGCTGCGAAGCCAAGATCTCTGGCGTAGGCGACCGCGCCCTCGATCAGCTGGCGCAGGCAGGCTGGATCGAGATCTTCGAGGTCGAAGGGCTGCACCAGGGCCGCCCACTGGTCTGGTGAAACGACGCTGAAGCGGGCACTTTTGACGCCCAGACAATAGACGTCCACGATAAAAGCCGCCAGCGCCACGTCGCCGTTGGCGAGCGCGCGTGCGAGCACGACCATGCCGATTCCCTTGGCAAAGAGATCCCGGGTCACGAGAGCCGCATGGATCGGCAAAAGCGCCGCCTGCGGCACCGGCCGAGCTTCGCGAGATCGCGGCGTAGGCTTGCCGGCGCCGTGGCCTTTGCGTTTCCTGGCGAGCGTCTTTTGCCGGCGTTTTTCGGCTAGAGTCATCGCGCTAGCGCCTGTAGGTGACGGTTGTCGGAGAGGGGGGCGATTGATGTGTATGTGGTCATCGTGACATTTTAACGGAGCTCGGCTGCTCGCGGCGCTGGCGAAGCGCGACGGGGAGCCTTCGACGGCAAAAGCTGCGCCTGGCGCCTGCGGATGCGTGAACACCAGGCACTGGCCGAGAGTGCCCTCGCCGAGCTTGCAGCGTGCGGCACGAATCTCGACCATGCCGCCACGCGGGCCGGACGGCAGCGCCGCGAGCAAGGCCTCGGAACGGTCGCGCTGAGCGCCAGGATCGCGATGCCTGGCGGCGAGTTCGCCCGGTGATTCTGCGTGACGAGCGCGTCTTGGCGCTGGTGCTGATAGTTCGGATCGGCGTGCGCGAGGCTTTTTGCTCGATCGGCAAGCCTCTTTGCACTTCGGGCGAGCCTTTGATCGGCGCTCGTTGGCCCGAGAAGCCTGGCGGCGAAGCTCGCTGCTCGATCGGCGGCACGGCGAAGTGTCCCGGCAAGGCTTTGAACTTCACGCGCAAGGCAAAAAGGCTGGCCCGCAAGCCTTTATTCTGCTTTCGCCAGCCCGAGAAGCGTAGCGGCGAAGCTTTTAGCTCGATCGGCGTCATGGCGACGTGTCCCGGCAAGGCTCTGAGCTTCGCGCGCAAGGCAAAAAGACTTGCGCGCAAGGCGGCGAGGCTCGCATCTCAAGGCTTTTATCCTTGCGCGCGAAGCTCAGAGCCTTGCGCGCAAGGTCGCGAAGCTTGCGCTCGAGGCTATTTTTCATCTGGTCCAAGGATCGACGCTTTGCGCGCAAGACTTTTTGCTTTGCGGCCAAGGCTTTGACGCTTGCACACCGAGGTTCAGAAGCTTGCGGCCAAGCCTCTGAGGCTTGCCGCCGAAGCTCGGAGCTTTGCGCCTGAAGCTCCGAGCCTTGCGCGCCGAGCGCGAGGGCTGCTGCGGCGCTCAGCGAGCGGCGACCGCGGTCGGTTTAGGCTTGCGGCTGCTGCGAACTGCAATCGCTTCCTTCAAGGCATCGAGCCCAGCACCCTTGCCGAAGACCTTGGCTATTGCATAAGCCTCGAGCGCGGCGTTCCGGATGTCACTAGCGAGCGCCATTTGGCTGTCGTCGGCGTGCGCCACCCGCTGCCGCAGGCTGGCCAGCTGCGGTCGCCAGAGATCGAGCTTGTGGCGATCGCGCTCGGCTTCGGCGAGATCGAGTTCGCGCGGGATAATCGGCTTGTTCTGCGCCAGGACGATCAGCGTCTGCCGGCAAAAGTCGTTCTGGGGTTCGCGGAATCGTCAGAGACAAGCGCCGCACGAACAAGGGCGTGGCAGCGGTCGAAACAGATTGCAGCGTCTGGAAAATGCTCGGCGGCGCCAATGGCGATGAACGGGTGTGCAACGTTCTACCCGGAAAACAGACGCAAGCGCTTTCTGCATGACGGCCGTGCAAGGACATCTTAAAAATACCTTTTGGCCCCGCCACTTTGATCGCAAGCGGCGTTTCGCCGCCGGTTTTCTACGTCGCTATCGGAAAGTGCTTTGCAAGGTTTATGATTCATGGAATATGAATCTTACCTCTTCGGATGGTCGCAAACGCGCGGCCTTGTTTGGGCTGGCGCTAGTGGTGGCCAGCATGAGCCTGCTATTGGCCCGGCCGGCGTGTGCTGCGGAAAATCAAGCCACCATTGCCGCGTTTGAGGCTCTGCTATCCCTTCCTCAAACCCAGCCACCGGAGGGGGGCTGGGAGCACCACGCACCTCCGGGGTTTGTTGTCGATGGCGACGATGACGAGGCGATGCTGCTTGCTTGGCTGCAACAACAGAAGGAGCTGGGTGCCGATATGAACGCCATGCGCCATGGCGGCACCCTGTTGCATCACGTCATCCGCGCAGGGATGGTCGATACGGCCACCTGGCTACTTGCCAACGGTGCCGATCCTTTGCAAGAGGGCGAGCACGACGCGCTTGAACTGGCGCTTATCTACCGGCAGCAGGCGGTTTTTGACCTTCTGGTCAGGAAGCCTGGCGTTCGCGATGCACATCGGTCGGGCGTATACCGAGCCTGGAAAGCGGCCTTGGCCAACAACTCGGACGAGAGCCTTAAGCAACTGATCACCGCACGCGTACCCGTACCGGCAGGAAAAAATCGCCAACTTCTCTTGGATGATGCGCTCGTCGCCGGCAATGCACGCCTGATTCGCGCGTTGACGGCGGAGGACCCGGAGCGGGTACTCAGGGCCAGGGTTGATTCGCTGGACGAGGACTTCGAGATCGCCGATCGACGCTTGCCAAACCCCATTTTTCTCTCCTTGATCGCTCAGGTCGATTCGGTCGACGAGGTGGATCGCCTATTCCGGCTGCGGATACGTCGCCCGTGGAACGACGCTGCTTTCACTACCGCTGTGCTTGCGAAGGTATTAAGTAAAAACCTATACCGCTCGGCGAATGAATCAGACACCTACACGCTTCTCGAGCGCATACCGGCATTGGCATTGCAGGAAGCATTCAAGGACGAGCAGGTACTCTCGATGTGGTGGCAATGGTTGTCTCATTTACCAGCGAGAGATCGTGCGGTGGCGATGGCTCGCTGGGGCGATTTGCCGGTTCGCGAGCCAGAGGCTCTGTTGACGGCGGTGCTCTTGGACGCACATTCGTTTGATCAGCAGGAAAACGACCCAGAGCTCGCCGCCGCATGGGGAGAACTGCTGGCGCTCTTACGCCCCCCTCTTCCGAATGCTATGCAGGGAAGATTGTGGATGTTCGTACCACAGGTCCATCGCTTGACTTTGCTAGAGCTTGGCTATCGACCGAGCAGCGAGGAACTGCGCTGGTGGATCGACAGAAACAGTGCGGAACTTATCGATGCATTCTGGCCGAAGATAGTGTCCATCCTCCCCGAATGGGGCCCGAGAAGCCATGAGCTGCTGTTCCGACCCGTGGTCGATGACTCGAACTACTACTGCGTTGATCGTTTGATCATCGAAAAAGCGCTGCCCTTGACTACTGCCGCAACATCGCCGGAGCGGCCATACGCCATGGAAGCGTCGTGTTGGTACGAAATGCCAGACGAGATTCGGCAAACCGTATTGAGCCGCGCTTGGGTAGAACCACCATTGGCTGTGGCGGCCGGGCGCTTCGTACTGGAAGAACGGCAATGCGCCTTTCGGCCGACTGCCGCGTGGCGGCGAAAACTGGCGGGTTTGCACTCACTGCCAATTAAGGAACGCGAGCCCGTCTCTATCGAAGGGGTAGTGGCCGTCGCAATTCCAGGCGAGCAGAATTGTGCCGTGCTCACCTGGGGAGGCCACGCGGGAGGAAGGTTGTCCGTTGAAGACGACAGCTTTGAAGGCTCTCAGCGATTTACGCCATGTGCCGACGGTGTCTACACGACGTCGATTTGGCGATTATCTGGCGAGCAGATTAATTCAGTCTTTCAGGAAGGCCTGCCTTTCCCTGGACGCATGATGCTGATTCGCGATACCAACGATGGCGAGCACTATTGGCTGGGCGGCAACGAATCATTGGGTACCTGCCGTGAAACGCCACCGGCGCTATTTCGCTTTGCGGCAGACAACGGACAAGCGGCCACGCTACGTGCTTTGCAGAAAACCCATCCGGCGATGGCCGCGCTGCTTGGTCAGTGCAAGGGCATGGAACCGCTGGCGTGCCTTGGCGCCCCGCCGCCACTGGAAGATTCCGTCAATCGGGTCTACCCGGAGAGGGGTCGCGCAATGGGCTCTTTTGCCGACACGCACTGGAATGCCGAGCGCCAGGCTTTCGTCAACGCACTCCTCGACTTCAAACCAGAGGTCTTGCGCGCCATGAAGGCGGAGGGCATTTTTCCTCATTGGCTAGCGGAAGCATTGTCGGCGCTGTCCGCTTCCCAACTTTCTCTGGCTGAGAAACGTCGCCGTGCGGCATGGTTGTTTAGAGACCGCCCTTTACTTGGGGCGGCTCTAGAATCACAGATGTTGGACAGTCTTGTTGACTGGCTGCCGCTCGAGGACTGGCGGCCGATTATCGAGGTAGGTCCAGAGTACCTGAGAAGTTTGCAGAACACCGCCGAAAGAAAAGGGAAAGAAGTATTGGCCTGCCGCTTTTCTACGGCGTTGAAGCAAGTCTGCGTACCCAGGGAAAAGTAAGGACCGTCCCGGCTATAGGCGGCTAGCTTGGCAAGCGCTTGCCATTGACAAAGCGCTCGACCGTTCGTTTCCTCAAATTCCAAGGGCTGATCAGGGTCGCAAAGGGTGAATAGTGTTCTTCAGTTAGCGGTCACCCGTCGAAGGTAATCAGTGCGCGATCTCGAGGTGACGATCGGCTTGGGGGACTTCTCGACGTCTGTCGGTCATACCCTGATAATGCGGCCAGTTCCTCGCGAGCGACGTCCGCGATGGCATCGACGCCCGCGCTTGCAGCGTCGATGCGATGGGCGATGAACGAATAAGGACCAGCAACCCAGGGAACCCGACCATGGCCCACCTACAGCTCTTCCTCTCGGCCGTCAGCGCTGAATTCCGCGGTTACCGCGACGTGCTGCGCCACGAGCTCACGCGCCCGAATGTCTCGGTGGCCGTGCAGGAGGATTTCATCGTCAGCGGCAGCGCGACGCTCGACCTGCTGGACGACTACATCCGGCACTGCGCTGCGGTCATCCATCTGGTCGGCGACATGACCGGGGCGCTGGCGTTGGCGCCGTCGCTGACGCTGATCCGCAGTCGCTATCCTGACCTCGGCGAGAAGCTGCCGCCGCTGCTTCCCTTCCTGCAGCCCGGCGCGCCAGCGCTTTCCTACACTCAGTGGGAGGCGTGGCTGGCGCTGTACCACGGCAAGCCGCTGATCATCGCCGCGCCCGCGGACGGCGCGCCGCGGGGTGAGGGGTACCAAATGATCGCCGAACAGCGTGCCGCCCAGGACGCGCATTTGCAGCGCCTGGCCGCGGTGGAACGTTATCCCGGCCCCCGCTTCACCAGCCCCGAGCTCCTGGCGATCGAGGTCCTGCGCTCCAGGCTCTTCGACCTCTTCGTCGCCGCGGGATTGGCGCGGCGCGTCATCCACCTGCCCTACCCCAGCCTCGGCGATCTCTTCAAGGGACGCGCCGCCATGCTCGACGACTTGTGCATCAGCCTGACGAATGCCCTGGCGACCGGCGCCAGCGCGATCGTCGGCAGAGCGCTGCACGGACTCGGCGGGGTGGGCAAGACGCGGCTGGCCGTCGAGTACGCCTGGCGGCACGTCGATGACTACAGCGCATTGCTCCTGGTCGGCGCCGACGGCGCCGAAACACTGTCGCGTAACCTGGCCGCCTTGTGTGCGCCGGCGCTCCTCGACCTGCCGGAAAATCGGGTGACGCAGGAAGCCGCGCAGGTCAGCGCCGTGCTCACCTGGCTGCAGCGCAATCCCGGCTGGCTGCTGATCGTGGACAACGTCGATACGGAAGCCGCCGCGCAGACCGTCGAAGCGCTGCTGCCGCAAGTTCCCGGCGGGCACGTGCTCATCACCAGCCGCTTGAGCAACTGGAGCGGCGGCGTCGAGGCGCTACCGCTCGACGTGCTGGAGGAGCCCGCCGCGGTCGCGTTCCTGCTGGCGCGCACTGACGCGCGGCGCCGCCAGCAGGCCGACGATGCCGCCCAGGCCCGCAGCCTGGCCGCGGAACTGGGCGGGCTCGCGCTGGCCCTGGAACAGGCCGCCGCCTACATCGCGCAGCGCCGCCTCACTCTGGCCGGCTATCTGCTGGAATGGCGTGGCCAGCGCGACAAGGTGCTCGCGTGGCACGACGCGCGCCTGATGAAGTATCCCAGGAGCGTCGCGGTCACCTGGCAGACTTCCTTCGAGCAGCTCGGCGAGCCGGCGCGGCGGCTGCTGCGCCGGCTGGCCTGGCTGGCGGCCGCGCCGATTCCGGAATCTTTGCTGGACGTGGCGGCAGCGGGGGCTGCGGCAGAGGACGATGCCTACGCCGCCCTAGCGGAGCTGGAGTCGTACTCGCTGGTGACCCGCGCCGACGAGACGGCGAGCTTCACCGTGCATCGCCTGGTGCAGGAGGTGACGCGTCGTGGCGCGGCGGCGGCGACGCTCGGCGAAGCGCTTGGCTGGATCAACGACGCCTTCGTCGGCGATCCGCGAGACGTGCGGGATTGGCCGGTGCTCGATCCGCTGCTGCCGCACGCCCGTGCCGTCGCCGGCCATGGCGATGAGGCGGGCATCGCCGCGCCGACCGCGAGGCTCATGAATCAGGCCGGACTCTTGCTACTCAACAAGGCCCTGCACGCCGAGGCCGAGCCGCTCATGCGCCGGGCGCTGGCGATCGACGAGCAAAGCCTCGGCGCCGAGCATCCCGACGTGGCCCGCGACCTCAACAACCTGGCGCAATTGCTCCAGGCCACCAACCGCCTGGCCGACGCCGAGCCGCTCATGCGCCGCGCGCTGGCCATCGACGAGCAAAGCTTTGGCGCTGAGCATCCCAACGTCGCCCGCGACCTCAACAACCTGGCGCACTTGCTCCAGGACACCAACCGCTTCGCCGACGCCGAGCCGCTCATGCGCCGGGCGCTGGCCATCGACGAGCAAAGCTTCGGCGCCGAGCATCCCCACGTCGCCCGCGACGTCAACAACCTGGCGGCATTGCTCCACGCCACCAAGCGCCTGGCCGAGGCCGAGCCGCTCATGCGCCGGGCGCTGGCCATCGACGAGGAAAGCTTCGGCGTCGAGCATCCCGACGTTGCCATCGACCTCAACAACCTGGCGCAATTGCTCAAAACCACCAAGCGCCTGGCCGAGGCCGAGCCGCTCATGCGCCGGGCGCTGGCCATCGACGAGAGGAGCTTGGGCGCCGAACATCCCCACGTTGCCATCGACCTCAACAACCTGGCGGGATTGCTCCATGCCACCAAGCGCCTAGCCGAGGCCGAGCCGCTCATGCGCCGGGCGCTGGCAATCGACGAGCAAAGTTTCGGCGCCGAGCATCCCGATGTTTCCCGGGACCTCAACAACCTGGCGCAATTGCTCCAGGACACCAAGCGCCTAGCCGAGGCTGAGCCGCTCATGCGCCGGGCGCTGGCCATCGTCGTTGCAAGCCTGGGTGCGGAGCATCCGAATTCGCAGACCGCAATGCGCAACTACGTTGTCCTGCTCGGCGAGATGGGCCACGGAGACGACGAGGTGCTGGAAAGATTTCACTCGCTACGGCGGGAACTACTGGGTCAGCCGTCGACTTGACCGACAAGTGCCAAGAAGCCCCGCGGCCGGGCTGCGATAAAAGTCTCGTATGCGGGGAATCCCGGATGCTCGAAAGCGACGCCCGCCGATATGGCCCGCGGCAGCTCTAGTCTGGCCGACAGCCGCTGTTCGGCGAGAATCCGGCACAGCGGCCACCGACAGGCAGCCGAGCTTGCCGCCTGACCGTCTGCCCACATCACTCGGTCATGGCGCCGGCCAAGGCGTTGCCCGGACGCCGCTCTCGCCAACGGCGCTCAGCCGTCGCCCTCCTCCGTTGCCTGATACGCGTCGCGCATCTCGCGCTTCAGCGTCTTGCCGGCGGCGTTGCGCGGGAAGTCGTCCATGATCTGCAGGGCGTGTAGCCGCTGGTAGCGGGCGCCGACGCGGTCGTTGATCCAGTCGCGCAACTGGTCGGCGCTGATCGTCGCGTCGGCGTGCAGGATCACCGCGGCGACCGGCGTTTCGCCCCATTTTTCGTGCGCGACGCCGAAGACGGCGACTTCGCGGACCGCCGGGTGGCGGACGGCGACTTCTTCGACGTCGCGCGGGTAGATCTTGACGCCGCCGCTGTCGATCATGTCCTTCTTGCGGTCGACCAGGTACAGGTAGCCCTCGCCGTCGGTGTAGCCGAGGTCGCCGGTGAATAGCCAGCCGTCGCGCAGCGCCTCGGCGGTGAGGTCGGGGCGACCGTAGTAGCCGCCCATCAGCGACGGCCCGCGGCCGACGATCTCGCCAACTTCGCCGCGCGGCGCGTCGCTGCCGTCGGTACGGACGATGCGCATTTCGTAGAAGCACGGCGGCGAGCCAACCGAACCCGACTTGCGCGCCGACTGGGTCTTGTCGAGGATCGTCCAGAAACCCTCGGTAAGGCCGTACAGTTCGTAGAAACGGTCGGGCAGCAGGCTGTTGAGCTGGTCCTTGTGCTCCTGGTACAGGGGCGCGCCGAGCGACAGGATCATCTGCAGCGAGGCGAGCTTTTCGGGCGAGAAGTTCGCCGCGTTGAGGATGGCGATGATCTGCGCCGGCACCATCATGGTGTGCGTGACGCGCTCGCGGGCGATGATTTCGATCGCCTCTTCGGCGTCGAACTGGCGCTGCAGGACGTAGCGCGCGCCGAGGTAGAAACACGGCATGAGGGTCACGAAAGCGCCATTGAAGACGATCGCGCCGGTGTGCAGGACGACCGACTCGGGGGTCATCCGCCACGCCGACGCAAACAGCGTGCCGTAGATCGAGCGCACGAAATGGCTGTGCATGATGCCTTTCGGCAGGCCGGTGGTGCCGCTGGTGTACATGATGTTGAAGAGATCGTCGGCGGCCATCGTCGGCGCAACGACGTCGCCTTCCGGACAGGTCTTGAGCAGCGCCGTGTAGTCGGGGTAATCGCCGCTGGCGCCGTCGACCATCAGCACGTGATTGGCGGCCAACCCGGGCAGCTCCTGCCGTGCCTCGTCGAGCAGCGGCGCCAGCGAACGCTGCGTGATCAGGCAGTTGGCCCCGGAATCGCGCAGCAGGCTGGCCAGCCCGGAGGGCATCAGCAGCGGGCTCAGCGGTACCAGCACCGCACCCAGCGACGGCACGGCCCAGTAGACTTCGAGCAATTCCCGGCAGTTCGACAGAGCGGTCGCGACGCGGTCGCCCTTGCGCACACCGAGCCAGCGCAGCAGGCGGGCGCACTGGGTGACGCGCGCCGAAAATTGTTGCCAGGTCAGGCGCTCTTGCTCGAAAACGACCGCGACCTGATCGGGTCGAAACTGCGCGTGGTGTTTGACTAGCCTTGCAAGTTGCAGCATTTCTATCCTCCCGTGCGGTGCAGTGCGCGACGTCGATGGTCGTCGGCGCCACTGCTTCATGGTGTACTGGCGCCCTGGCAAGGCGCACCCTTCGCGCTTTTCTGGATTCTTCGCCGCTGCCGGATCTTTCGCCCCGGCATCCGCTGGCCGGCGCGTCTAGACTGTCAGGGCGCGGTCGGGCGATCACTCGCAGGCCATCGTCGGTGCCGCTGCGGGCCAAGGGCAGAAGCGACAGCGATTGCCTGCCGGTGGACCGCCCACCTCACCGCAGCGCAACATAGACATACTATACAACGTCAAGGGGGATGCCCGAAAGAAGCGACCAAAAACGGCACACGGCGCTCGCCACAAGCTCCCTCCGAGTGCGCTGCGAGCCATCAGCAGCCTTCAGAACGCTCATCTTTGGGTGGCCTCGCCGAGCTGCAGAATAATATTTCCCATAAGGGCTCAGGGGGTGAACAAATGCAGCGCAGAAGAGTAGAATGAATTGTGCGCTGCGGAATGACACCCACCCAGGCGGCCCAAACGCCGGCCCATCGGAGGTTGCCGGGGTCGTTCAACTCGCAGCAATGCTCGACTCGTTTCTCGCGGAGAGTTCATGAGTAGGCGAACTCGCCGCGAAACCCAGGTAATCGTGGGTCGCCCTGTTGGGCCGGCCCTTTTTGACTCATGTCAATTATTGGAGGTTGAAAAATGTACTCACTGTTAAGAGAAATGCCGGACTTCACGACGAGCTGGTGGCGCTACATGCTGGCGATGATGCGCGCTTCGAACCGCGAAGTCGGCGAGTTCAACGACAACATGTTCATTGCCGCCCATATCGCCATGACCGCCGCGCGCGACAATCCGCTGAGCATGCTGGAAGCCTTCGAGGTCATGGAACATAACGTCAGCATGGCCCGCAAGGGAAGCGCCGGCATGCAGGAAAAAATGGCCGACTACGCCTTCGACCAGATCGAAGAAGGGACGCGCGCCTACCTCAACACGATTCTCAAGGCCGACGGTGAGAAGCTTGGTGGCTACATGCGCCGGGAAGCCGAGATCATGGAAGCGGTCGCCAACTTCAATGAGCAGATCGAGGCCATCGGCGCCGAGTTCGGTTTCCATTTCGAAACGCCCAACTACAAGCTGGTGCACGAAACCGACGCCTTCGACCTCTACCAGGTGATGCCGCTGAAAGAAGGCGTCGAGGTTCGCAAGGATCTCAAGCCGGTCGTTCTCGTGCCGCCGTACATGCTCGGAGTGCACATCCTGGCCTTCCTGCCTTTCGAGAACAAGAGCTACAGTCACTCCTTCGCCAACGAGGGCATCCCGACCTACGTTCGCGTCGTCAAGGACATCATGTCGGTCGAAAAAGTCCAGACGATGACCCCCGAGCAGGACTGTGAGCAGACTCGCGAGCTCTGCGCCAAGGTCATGGAACTGAACGACGGCAAGAAAGTGACGCTGAACGGAACCTGCCAGGGTGGCTACATCAGCTTGATGAACATCCTTTCGGGCAAGCTGCAGGACGTCTGCGACGCCTTGATCACCAACGTGACGCCGGTCGACGGCACCTACAGCGATGCGATCAGCGGCATGCCGACGATGCACCACGATTTCATCACCACCACCCTGCCGAGCGGCAACAAGGTCGCCAACGGCTTCCTGCTGAGCCTCGGCATGCGCTTTGTCGCCATCGACCGCGAAACGCCGCTGGTCAAGGTTCTCGATCAGGCTTCGCTGCAGCGCGCCACCGGCATGAACCCGGGTAAGACACCCGCTGCGCTGTTCCGCTGGCTGCTCAAGGAGCGTGTGCACCTGCCGCTGGCAATCGCCAACATGAGCTCGCACACCTTCCAGGAACCGATTGCCGAAGATGGCAGCCTGCCGGTGAAACTCTTCGACCAGCCGCTGAACATCAAGAGCCTGATCGACATGAAGGTGCCCTGGTACCAGAACTACGCGATCAAGGACGACCTCGTGACGCCGGCTTGCGCCACCGCCGGCAACAGGTTCCTCGAAGGTTGGAACGGGCTCGAGTCGGTCGCCTTCTTCGGTGGTCACGTCGCCATCCTGACCAGCCCTTACGGCAAGAAAGCACCGGTTACCGGCGAATTCACCGACGCCAACGGCAAAGCCGCGCGCGGGCCGGTCAAGTTCCAGATGGACATTTCCTGAGCAAGGGGGGGAGCGGGGATCGACAGCGCCTCTGACGGCGCCTTTCTGATCCCCTACGAACGGCGCGGCCGGCCAGACGTCAATCGTCCAGGCCGGCCGCGCCACTTGTGGAAGCCTATTGCCGGCAACGATTGCCGACGCCGGGGCAGCGGTGGCGCCGAAAATCGTTCATGATAGCGGCCGCGCCCGGCGCGACGCCGCTGCCGAGTGCAGCAGCAGGAGCACCCGCGTCCTTGCCGGGTGCTCGAATATCATCTATTTCCAGCCTGGAGATTCACCTTTATGAGCTACGAAAACATCATCGCCGAAGTCCGTGGAAAAGTCGGCCTGATCACCCTTAACCGTCCGAAGCAGCTGAACGCGCTCAACGACGACCTGATGAACGAGCTGGGCGAGGTACTCGCCATCTACGAAGCCGACGAGAACATCGGAGCGATCGTCATCACCGGCTCGGACAAGGCCTTCGCCGCCGGCGCCGACATCACCGTGATGCAGTCACTGACGTACATGGAAGCCTACAAGGGCGACTTCATCAGCCGCAACTGGGAAGGCGTCAAGAATTGCCGCAAGCCGGTAATCGCGGCCGTCGCCGGCTACGCGCTCGGCGGTGGCTGCGAACTGGCGATGATGTGCGACATCATCCTGGCCGCCGATACGGCGCAGTTCGGCCAGCCCGAAGTGCGCCTGGGAATTCTTCCCGGTGCCGGCGGCACGCAACGCCTGCCACGCGCCATTTCCAAGGCCAAAGCGATGGAAATGTGCCTCGCTTCGCGCAACATCGACGCCGAGGAAGCTGAACGTTCCGGCCTGGTTTCGCGCGTCGTTCCGGCCGACAAACTGCTTGAAGAAGCGATGTCGACGGCCACCCGCATCGCCAGCTTCTCGCTGCCGGTGGTGATGATGATCAAGGAATGCATCAATCGCTCGTACGAGAGCTCGCTCGGCGAAGGGCTGTTGTTCGAGCGTCGGACCTTCCATTCGGCTTTCGCGCTCGACGATCAGAAAGAAGGCATGGCGGCGTTTGTCGAAAAACGCAAGGCGGCGTTCACCAACCGCTGACCTGCCCACCGCTTGAAACTGCCTGCCCTCCCCGCGGCCGCGCCGCGAGGGAGGCAGGCAGTTCAGCACTCAACACCTAGCAGTGCGCGACATCGACAGCGTTGCTGATCGTCACCTGGTCGACCCAGGCCCTGGCATGCACCGGGCTGTAGATGTTCGAATACGCGGCGACTTCGAGCGTCAGCGTCACCGTGCGGTTGGCAAAGCGCGCCAGGTCGACCGCCGCTTGCCGTAACCACTCGCTCTCCTGGTGGACCATGCCGATCGCCGTGACTTCATCGACGACGATGCCGTCGACCAGGACCCTGAAGCTGGCGCTGGTGTAATCGTTGACCGCGGCACTGAGGTCGAGTCGGCGGACATAGCTAAGCTCGGGCCGCGGCCCCAGTTCGACGCGCCGCGATATCGACTGCGCCCTGGCGCCAACGGCACCAGCATCACCCGACGACGCGCTCCCGTAGAGCATCGAGCCACCGCGAAAAGCGCGCGGATCGTCGTGCAGCAGATCCCATCCGGCGCCTTCCCAGCCGGCGTTGCGCAGCGTCCCGTCGGCAGTCTCGGCCGCCGGGCGCTGGCCGCGCAGGCCACCTCCCTTGAGCACCCCGGCCGCTTCCAAGGCGGTCGAAATGATTCCCGGAACGTCTATCCCCAGCGGTGCAGTGCTGCGCGGCCGGCTGCCAGCCTTGAGCAAACCCGCCGCCTGCAACGACGCCGAAATGATGCCGTGCACGTCGAGACCCAATGGCGAGCCGCCGCCACGCCGCTGCCGGTCGCCGCCGGCGGTCTGCGCGTCATCGGGTTGGCGCGCTGATTCCTCGCGACCTGGCCGCTCAAGGGCGTCAATCGGCGTGCCAGCGCGCGCCGGTTCGGCAAGCGGATCGGCGGCCGAGGCATTCGCCGCCGGCCTGGCGGCAGCGCCGCGGCTGGCGGCAGCGCCGCGGCTGGCGCCGGCGGCTGGAGCTGCCGACGCGGCCGGACGTTCGGCGAGCAAACCCCAGAAATCGGCAATGCGGTGCGTCGACGAGATACCGACGGCGTTGAAGAAAGGCGCCGCCGTGCCACACTGATGCGGCTCGGCTCCGGGATCCAGCGCGGCGCCGTGCGACATGCCGGTAATCGTGTAGGACTCGATCAGCTCCTCGCCGTCGGCGCCTTGCCAGACCCGGCGCGGATAACCATTGACGTGCATCTCGATCGTTGGTTGCAGAGCAATGCCGTGCACGTCGCTCCATTGCTTGATCAGCTCTTCGGCGTTGACCGGCTTGACGGCGGTATCGGCGTCGCCGTGCCAGATCGAGACCTTCGGCCACGGCCCCTGGTGCGACGACGCGGCGCGCACCAGATCGCCCCATTCCTGCGGTGACTGCGAGCGTCCCTGGAAGATGCTTTCCAGTCCCTCCTGCAGACCCTTGGCCGTACGGTAGGGTACGCCGGCAATCACCGCGCCGCCGGCGAACACCTCGGGATAACTGGCCAGCATCACGGCGGTCATCGCGCCACCCGATGAGGTGCCGGTGACGAAGACGCGGCCGGGGTCGACGCCGTTCTCGGCGACCATTTTGCCGACCATCTGGCGGATCGACTGCGGCTCGCCGCGTTCGCGCTCGTTGTCTTCGGGACGGAACCAGTTGAAGCAGCGCAGCGGATTGTTGTTCCACTGTTGCTGCGGGAAGAGCAGCGCGAAACCGTAGCGATCGGCCAAGGTAGACCAGCCGCTGCCCTTGTTGTACGAAGCCGCGCTCTGCGTGCAGCCATGCAGGACGACGACCAGTGGTGCCTTGGCCGACAGGCCTTCGGGGAGGTAGGTGTACATCCGCAGTTCGCCCGGATTGGCGCCGAAGTCGCTGACTTCGCGCAGCCGGTTCTCCTGCGAATCGACCTGCTCGGACCAGGCTTGTACCGACGCCAGAGTGGTCAGCAGTTTTTCCCAGCGACTACCGTGCGGTGTCTTGGCGGCGAGTTTTGCCATGTTGGCAATGGCGGCCATTTTGTGGCCCAGTTTATTCAGCATTGGACTACTCCTGTCATCTGACAAGGTGGTAAGGCAGCCGATCTCAAGCAATTTGCGGACCGGCAGGAAGACGGTGTGGAACAGGCCGGGGTCGACCACTCCACCACGTTCGGGGTCAAGCCAGGCCGGCGGGCTTGCGTCCGGGGCCAGGCCATAGGTGTGGCTGAAGACGGCGCGGCGACCATGCCAGCAGGCGCTGAACTGCAAGGACGCGACCGGGCAACCGCGATTGATCCAGACGCCGAACAGCTCGCCGGCGACGATCGCCCGGGTTTCTTCGGCGCACGTCAGTTCGAGCAGTCGCGCCAGCGCGTCGCCGAAGCGCAGCCCGTCCAGGCGGATCGCCGATGCGGGTTGCTCGTCGGCGGCGGCCGCGGCAAGCGCCGGACCGAACAGCACGCGCGGCGTATTGCCACCCGGCGCGACCGCCGCCGGCTGCAGGTCGGCATAACAACGAATCGCCTCGACGGTCTGCGCCTGTTGCGGAGCGGCCATCGCCCCGAGCAGCAGCTGCGCCGCGTACTGCGGCGTCGCCGGTGGTGAGCCGCGGCCGCGTGGGCCAGCGGCGACGAGGCCGCTGGTGACCATCAGGGTGACGCGAAAACGCAGGTCGCGGCGCGACTCGCCAAGGATGTCGGCAAGTCGTTCGCTGAATTCGTAGCGGGCAAGTCGAGTAAGCATGGAGCGACGATAGCACGCCCCATGCGAAGATGCACGCACTTATTGAGTAAGTGACGTCTAAACAGTTTTGAGTGCCTCTAGCCAACCTTGGTGGGTGCTCGTTGCTATCGGGAACGCGCGTATTACCAGCCACTCAGCAGCCGGTCACGACCTGCCGGTCGGCGTTCCGGCGATCCTGACTGGCTTGACGCGCACCGCCCACAGCACGCCGGCAACGAGCAGGCCGATGCCAAGCAGGGTCATCGGCGCCGGCCATTGGCCGCGCAGGATGAAAGCGTAAGCCAGCGCGGCAAGCGTTTCGAAGACAATCAGCTGCCCGACGAAGGCCGTCGGCAAGCGCTGGCTGGCCTCGTTCCAGCATAGCGTCCCCAGCCATGACGCCAGCAGGCCGATCGTGACCATCAGCCCGACGAAGGTCTCGGGACGTGGGCCGAAGGGCATCGGCAGCGGATCGCCGCTGGCGCTCAGCCAGCCCCACAGCGACAGGTAGCCGGCCAGCGCCAGCGGCAACGTCGCCAGGCCCTGGGCAGTCGCCCAGGCGCGCGGCTTGCGTTCGGGGTGGTCGCGCAGCCAGTCGGCGTTGCGCAACGGGTACCAGGTCCAGCAGACGACAGCGCAAAGTGCCAGTAAGGCGCCGCTGGCGTAGCGTTCGAGGTCGAGCGCCGAGCGCCCGGCCAACGCCGCCAGCTCGATGTAATTGACACAGGCGATCCCGGTGCCAATGATCAGCATGGACGGCATCAAGCGCCGCCACGGCAACTGACCGTCACGGTGGCGATTGCGCCGATTGGCGCTGACCGCGATGACCACCGGCAGCGTGCCGATGATCATCGTTGGTAGCGGCCCGCCAGCGCGCTGAATGGCGCTGGCCAGGCACAGGTAGTAGAGCAGGTTGCCGACAATCGCCAACTTCAGCGCCTCGACCCAGTCGGCGCGCGTCAGCCGCACCAGTTCGGCGCGGTCGAGCCAGCCGAGCGGGATGGCCACCAGACCGAAGGCCAGGTAGCGCCCGAACGATTGCAAGGCTGCCGGATACTCGGGAAGCAGCAAGGGTCCGATGAATACCAGGCCCCACAGCATGCCCGCCGCCAGAGCAAACGCCACGCCAATCCACATCAGCCGTCTCCCCGTCTGCAAAGGCGAGAGTTTGCCGCACTCGCGGCGGTCTGGCCGTGCAGTAGATTGCGCTTGCGGCTACGATGATCGTTCAAGCGCCGAGTTGTCGCCGCCAGCGCGCCGGCGGAGCCGTATCGGCCCGCGGCGGCGGCTACAGCCGGGCCTTTCAGCTTCCCGAAAGACCGGGTAGCAAGCTCGGCTGGCCGACGATCAGGGCTATCGATACGCCGACGACCAAAGCACATGCTGCGCGCCGCTACAAAGAAAAAAACGGAGCAAAGCCCCGTTTTTTTTTCCTCGACCTTCCCCTTTGCAAGCAGGGACCAAGACGATTACCGGTCAAATTTCGCTTTGGCGTCGGCGAAAGTTTGTTTGACCGTTTCCCAGATGCTTTCGCTGCCGATTCGGATTTCTTCCCAGGCGCCATCTGCAGATTCCTGCAACTCGGCGATCCGGCCCTGCGCCAGGGTTTTCTGATAGCGCAGCTCGTCGGCTTTCTGCTGGTATTTTTCTCGCAGATCGGCATCAGCTTGTTTGGCCTTTGCGTCCATGGCGTCTACGTCGGCGCTCCATTGGTCAAGCTGAACCTTCAATTTTTCGATGTAAGCGTCTTTGCTGTCTTTCAAACTCATTTGTCGCTCCCGTATCAAGATTGGCAGAAGCCGGCTTGCCCCTGCGTCGAGGCCGCGCACCGGGCTGGTGCGCGTACTGCTGCCGCCAAATGGCCATGCGTGCCGGTCACCGGCTGCGCGATCCTACCTTCTCGCCCCCCGATTTTATCGCATTCGACCCTGATTTAAGAATGGTGATCGAACGCTACGGCAAGAATGTATAAACTCTTTGCCGTGCTCGTCAATCGCCCACTAGAACCGCACAAGCGCCTCGCGTAAGCGGCGCAATGGCGGCCGCAAATCGTCAAGCTCTGCAAGTCCTAAGGCGAGACACCGCGGACAGCCTGGCAGCTGCCCCACCTTCGCATGCCTTGCTTCGCACGTGTCGGGTGCGCGGCCGATCGCCTGGAAAATCGTGTCAGCCGCCAGCTGCCGGCGGCGAAGGCGGCACGCCTGCCGCCCGCGCCCCACACTCGTTAACTTCATGCAGTTGCGCTTCACTTCGTTCGCGGCGATCAGCGTGCGGCGGGACTTGCACCCCCGCTGACACCCCGCAACAGTGCGCCGATGCCAAGGGCACGCAAAAGAAAAGCCCGACCGCAAGCGGCCGGGCTTTGCTGCTTCCTGAAGCGCCGTGAAGCGCTAGCTCAGGAGGCGATCAGGCACGTTCAAAAATAACCGCAATACCCTGCCCACCACCGATGCACATGGTCACCAGCGCGTACTTGCCGCCGACGCGCTGCAGCTCGTAGATCGCTTTGGTGGCAATAAACGCACCCGAGCAGCCGACCGGGTGACCGAGAGCGATCGCGCCGCCGTTGGGATTGGTCTTCACCGGGTCGAGGCCGAGCGCCCTGTTGACCGCGATCGCCTGCGCCGCAAAGGCTTCGTTGGACTCGATAACGTCCATCTGGTCGAGCGTCAGGCCAGCTTTCTTGAGCGCCAGCTTGCTCGCCGGGATCGGGCCTTCACCCATCAGCTCGTTCGGCACGCCGGCGACGGCGTAGGAAACGAGGCGTGCAATCGGCTTCTGGCCGGCCGCCGCGGCGACGTCGGCAGCCGCCAGGACCATGAAGGCAGCACCGTCGTTGATCCCCGAGGCGTTACCGGCGGTAACCGTTCCGTCCTTGGCGAAAGCCGGCTTCATTTTGGCCAGCGTTTCCATCGTCGTCGTCGGCTTGATGTGTTCGTCGGTATCGAAAATCACCTCACCCTTGCGTGTCTTCATGACAATCGGCACGATCTGCGACTTGAAACGACCCTCGGCGACGGCCGCCGCCGCCCGGCGATGCGACTCGACCGACAGCGCATCCTGTTCCTCGCGGCTAATCTCCCACTTCTTGGCGAGATTCTCGGCAGTAACGCCCATGTGGCCCACACCGAAGGGATCATTGAGCGTCGCCACCATCATGTCGATCGCCTTGGCATCACCCATGCGCGCGCCGGAACGCATCGCCGGCAGCATGTAGGAAGCGCGCGACATCACTTCGACGCCACCGCCGACGCCGTAATCCGAGTCACCAAGCAGGATGTTCTGCGCCGTGCTGACGATACCCTGCAGGCCTGACGCGCACAGGCGGTTGACGGCCATGGCCACCGAGTCCATCGGCAGGCCGGCCTGAATCGCGGCGACGCGGGCGACGTAGGCAAAACGCGAATCGGTCGGAATACAGTTGCCGACGGCGACGTAATTGATTTGCTGCGGATCGACACCTGAACGGGCGATCGATTCTTTCATCACCATGCCGGCCAGCTCGTGGGGTTCCATGTTGGCCAGGGAACCACCGAAGGTGCCAATGGCCGAACGGGCTGCGCTTAGTACGACGACTTCTCTGCTCATGAAGAAACTCCTGTAAATAATCGATCAACCGCCTACCAGATTGGCAAGCCCCAACAACAGCAACAACAAGATCCACAGCACCAGCGCCCGCCAGAGCAGGCCGACGGTACTGTCCATGGAATCGACATGGGCTCCATCGCCGCCGTCGACCCCGGTCTGCTCGGCAAGCTCACCGGCTACCCGCGCCGACGTGCCCAGACGAAGCCCCTGCGCGCCAGCCGCACTGGCCAGCACAATACCCAAACCATCATCCGGCCGCAATTCTGCTTGCCTCCGCCAGCGGTAGAAAGCATCCTCGAAATTGCCGACGATGGCAAAGCTGAGCGCCGTCAGGCGCGCCGGAAGCCAATCAATGATAGCAAAGCTTCGCCGTGCGAAGCTTCCGAAGGCAGCAGTTTCTTCGTCATCGCGTGTTCCCCAGGACGCGGCGAAGAACGCGCTCGCGCGGTAAAGAACAGCGCCACAAGGACCTGGCAGCAGGAGAAAACAGGCAACGACGCCAAACACCTGGCGATGCGCTGCACAAAGCGCTTCCTCGATCGCCAGACTGGCGATCTCCGACGACGATAGGCCATCCGTCGAAACGCCGCGCCACTCGGCCAGCAGCTGGCGCGCATTGTCGACCTTGCCCATGCGAAGGGCCAGACGAATGTCAGTATAATAGTGGCTGAACTGTCGGAAACCCATCGTCAGGTAGAGAATCAGGGTATTCCAGAGCCACGCCAGTAGCGGGTTGAGATGGGCCAAGGCTACAGCGACGCCGCCGCTGACAAGAACCAGAACACCGACCCCAAGCAGCCAGGCGATTGTTCCATACCGACGCTCGCCCGCATTGAATCGGCTTTCGAGAAAAGCTGACAGGCGCAGCATATTTTTTTCGACAAACCGAAGAGAAGGCTGGGGCTGTAGCTGCTCGAGCAGCAAGACGGCAAGCAGGGAAAAAAGGATCATCCCGAAGCCTTGCCTGAGCGGTAGCGGCTACGCTGCATGGTCCGCGCGCCCTCATTAGTCAAACGGCGACCATACCATAATTTATGGGGGCTTGCAGAAATGCACCCCTTCAAGCAACATCGCGCTGGCGTACCTAGGAAGCTCTTCACGATGGAACTATCGTCTGTATTCAGTAAGACAGCGAAGGGACTCAACGAGATCTCCACCCGCGCGCATCGCCTGCCAGCACGCGTGCGCGCCTTGCTGATCATGGTCGACGGCCACCGCACGGGGAGCCAGCTACTGGCGCTCGGCGCGTCCGCTGCAGAAGGCAAACGACACCTCGGCGCGCTGCTCGACGGTGGCTTCATTCAACCGCAGAAGCAAGCGGCAACAGCTGCAGCAGCGGCCGCCGCTGTTCGCACGGTGCTGCCCAACGAGGACATCAGTCTGGCCAAAAGCTATGTTATCCGCACGCTGCACGAGCTGGTCGGTGCTGACGCGCGCGCGCTGGTCGCGGAGATCGAGAAGGCGGACACCCCGGACGAACTTCGCCAGCATTTCGGCAAACTGCGCACGGCGCTCAGCACGGCCGCAGACCAGAAGCTGGCCAAGCAGTTTCTCGAGAAGGTCGCACTGGTGCTCGACTAAAGGCGGTTTATGACGACTGCCACGCCGTATTGCTGGTCTTTTCGGCGGTTTCCCGGGTTGCAACAACAGTGACATGGCTCGACCAGGCGCCGATTGTCGCGCCTTGAAGGCGACTGACAATCCGGCGCAATCGGCTATCGGGTACGCGCCGTTCCGGCAATCACCTAAGAAGCGTCGGTCGCGAGCGCCCGGTAGAGGGACATGATGATTCCCGCGGTGGCGCCCCAGATGAAGTAATCACCGTAGGGCATCGCATAATAATGACGAAGCTTGCCGCGGTAGTGCAACGAATGCTGCTGATGATTGGCCGAATCCATCAGGAATGACAGCGGCACCTCAAAAGCCTCGGCCACCTCGAAGGCGTCAAGCTGCAGGTCGAAGGGCGGCGTCACCAGGGCCACCACCGGTGTCACCCGGAAACCGGTCGCGGTACGGTATTCGGGCAGATAGCCGATGATTTCGACATGCGCTGGCGACAGGCCGATTTCCTCGACCGTCTCGCGCAGGGCGGTATCTGCCGGCGAAGCGTCGACCGCCTCGCAGCGCCCACCCGGAAAACTGATCTGACCCGGATGATCCTTCAGGTGTGCTGTGCGCTGCGTCAGCAATACCGTCGGCTCGCCGCCGCGGAGGACAATCGGAAAGAGGATGGCTGCCGGCAGCAGCTCCTCGTCGCCGACGCCGTCTTCGAGCACGTGGGGATTCGGTGAAGGTTCAGCGTACAAGACCTGCGGCAAGCGCTCTACATTGACGACGCGGCCGCTGGGGACCGTCGCCAGACCGGGCAAGTCTTCAGTGGCTGACGAAAGCACGTTCGCCTTCCTCGTCGATCTCGGCACGCACGGCCGCCAGCGCATCGCGCAAGACCTCGTCCGGCAAGGCATTGATCGTCGTCGCCACGAGATCCGCAGACTTCATCGCGGCCGGCGGCAGAAGACGACTATCCAGCGAGGCAATCAGCGCCGCAGCCGCGCCAACCACCTGCAGCAAGGCCTGTCGCTCGCTCATCAGAATCTCGAGTTCACTTCCCAACATCGATACTTTTTCGCTTCGTTGTCGCATGCTTACCTACTCCTAATAGCGCTTTCTAAGGGTCATGGTCTCACCATCACGCTGCATTTCCAGGCGGTTCAAGAAACTCATTCCGAGCAAGACAACCGGCATGTCCTGTTGATGCACCAGGGCATCGACGCCGTGCTGGACAATCTCGCCAACGCGGACCGTATCGAGCTTGACCCGTGACACCCGCGTCTGGCCGTTGGCCGTCGTGGCCATCGCCGGCTGCCCCTTGCTGGCGTCAATACCGGCCCGCCGCGCATCGCTGGCCCCCAGCGAGATCATCGTGGCGCCAGTGTCAACCAGGAAACGAACGCTGGTACCGTTGATGTTTCCAGTGGTTAAAAAATGGCCACTAGCATCAGCGGTCAACACCGCACGACCGCCGCCCGCCGCCGAAGGCTGCGAAACGACGTTCTGACCTACCCGCAGGATACGCTTCTTTCCATCGCTCTCGACGGTCGCCGATTCACTGTCGACGGCGAGCACCTTGACGCCTTCGCCAGTTGTCGCGCCAACGGCAACCGTTCGCGGTGCGCCGCCGTCGATGCTCAGCAGCGCCTTGCCCGGAAAAACTCCGGCCAGCCCGACGTCGACGGCGTGGGCCGAGGGGCAGAGAGCGACCAGAGCAAGCGCGCACGCTCGCCGAAATTCCTGCCACACTCGCCGCCAGGCCAAAGTCTCGAAGCACCGAACGACCATCCTGCCTCCCTCTGCCGCCTACCGTATTTCGCCATCGAAACGAGACGGGTTCAAGGCATTTTGCCACACTCGAGCAGCGGCCCTGCTGACGCCGCGCCGCCGGCGTTCAGCTGCTGCCGGCATTGACCCCGGCCGACCCGGGACCGGCCGGTGCCGCTCTCAGCGATAGACCAGGACAGGAATCGTCGAGTGCGTCAGCACCTTGTGCGTCTCGCTGCCGAGGAGCAGCGCCGAGATGCCGCGACGGCCGTGTGAAGCCATGAAGATCAGGTCGCAACCCGATTGCGTTGCCGCATCGATGATCGCCTGATAGGGAATGTCGCTGGTCAGCGCCAAGCGGTCTACCGGGACGCCAGCGTCCTGGCACAGATCGACAACGAAATCGAGAACCTGTTGCGCCTGCTGCTCGGCAAGTTCGGCGAACTTTTCGGGCGTCGTCGGATCGATTAGCGCCCCTTCACCGTAGTAGCTGACCGGATATTCGGGTTTGGCAAAGAACGCGGTAATCCGGGCGCCCGCTTCCTTGGCAAAGGAAACCGCCCGCCGCGCCGTCTGCTTTGACAGATCGGAGCCATCGGCGGGAACAAGAATGTGCTTGAACATGGTTCTTTCTCCAGATAGGGGATGAAATGACTATAGGCATGAAATGTGGCATCAATCTTGATCGAAATCAAACCATCGACGGCGGCTCGGGCAGGAGCATTGCCCAATCGTCGTCGCCTCATGCCAGCAGCGACGGCGGTGAGACGGGGAACTTGCGGCGCATGTACCTGCCCATTGAACGATTCCGGCGCTGTCCGCACGGCGTGCGTATGAAAATTGTTGATGTTGATCAACGTCGGCACCTAGGCGGCGGCCGACAATGCAGCATTTATCGGAAAAGGCAAAACGATGCACGGGATCCGGGATTTCATGGCCAACGATCATCGGGCTTGCGACCGCCTTCTGGCGACTGTCGAGCAGTCTGTCGTCAAGGGCGCCTGGGAGTTGGCGGAAGCGGACTTTGGCCGTTTCCGGGATGCGCTTCTGAGTCACTTTGGGGCCGAAGAGTCGGTCCTCTTTCCGCTCTTTGAAGAATGCACCGGCATGCGCCTGGGGCCCACGCAGGTCATGCGCGATGAGCATGCACAGATGCGACAGTTGCTGACCGCCGCCGAGGCCGCGTTGGCCGAGAACGATGCCGACGAGTACGACGGCAATTCCGAGACGCTCTTGATCATGATCCAGCAGCACAATATCAAGGAAGAAAACGTGCTCTACCCGATGTGTGATCAACGACTGGCTGCGCAGCTCGAGACACTGCTGCCGCGGCTGCAGGAGCTGATTGTCGACCACGAGAGAGCTCCGAGATGACGAAGAAACGCGCCGATGTCGTCCTGGACGCGCGCCAAATGGAAGCTCCGGAGCCGATGGTGCAGACCATGGAAGCACTCGACAGCCTCGGTCGCTCGGAGACGCTCCTGGTGCTCTTGCCACGTGAGCCCTACCCGCTCTATAGAGCGCTCGAACTCAACGGATTCGCCTGGCAGACCGAACGCCTCCCGGACGGCACGGTAGCAGTCCTAATCCGCCATCAAGCACCGTAATGCAGGCGCTGCTGTCCTTTGACCAGTCACCACCGTTTGCTGCGCCACTCCGCTTTTTTCTGACTGCACCGCTGTTTGCCATCCTCGCTTCCCTGCTGCTCTTGTGGAGCGGTCCCGAGCTGTTTGCCTCGCGCTGGACGCCTGCGGCGCTGGCGCTGACGCATCTGATCACGGTCGGTTTCCTGCTGCAGGTGATGCTTGGCGCGATGCTCCAGATTCTCCCGGTGGTGGCGGGCGCCAACGTGCCCTGGCCACTAGCGATCGCCAGGCTCGTTCATCTGGCGGTTGGCCTCGGCGCGCTGCTGCTGGCAGCCGCTTTTCTCGGCAATCAGCCGCTCGCTTTCAGGCTGGCGGCAGCGCTGATCGGTAGCGGTGTTGCCGTGTTCGTGCTCGCCGCCGGGCATTCCTTGTTGGGCGTCTCGTCGGCCGACTCGACGATTCGCGGCCTGAAGGCGGCTTTGATCGGCCTGAGCGTTACCGTCACTCTCGGGATGCTGTTGGCCACGGCACTCGACGGCTCGTTCGAACTACCATTGATGCAGGTGACGTCGATTCACCTTGGCTGGGGCTTGGGCGGCTGGAGTGCCGTTCTGCTTGCTGCCGTTGCTTTCATCGTGGTGCCAATGTTTCAGATGACGCCAGCGTATCCTGAATGGTTCGCTCGTCGTTTCGCATGGACGATGCTGGCCTTGTTGTCCTTGTGGAGTGCCGCTGACATTGCGGATTGGCAAGAGCCGGCGGCCTTGCTGGCCAGCGCTGCGGTACTGATGGTCGCCGCATTTGCCGGGCTGACCTTGCAGCTTCAGCGCCGCAGCAAACGCGCCCGCGTCGACGCTACACAGCGCTACTGGTCGATGGCCATGCTGTGCACGCTTGCCGCCTGTGCCGTGTGGCTCGCGGCAAGCGCTTTTCCGGCGATCGCCGAACGTCACGAATGGCCACTCTTGTGTGGCGTCCTGGCGCTCAATGGCGGTTTGATGTCGGCGACGAGTGGCATGCTTTACAAGATCGTTCCTTTTCTGGTGTGGTCGCACCTGCAGAATCTCGGTCGCGGTCGCGTGCTGGCGCCGAACATGAACAAGGTGATCGCCGGCAAAGCGATCGACCGGCAGATGTACGCCCACTTTGTCGCTCTGGCGCTGCTGCTGGCGGCAACGCTGTGGCCCGGATGGTTCGTTTATCCCGCTGGACTGGCCTTGCTGGCAAGCAACGCCTGCTTGCTGCGCAACGTCCTCCGAGCGGTATGGTTCTACCGCGGACAGCGCTTGAAGATCGAAGCCCTGACGCCACGTCCGGCGACCAGCAGCTGAAGCACAACAGGTGGCGAAGAAGCCCACCATTTTCCGGGTCGGCTGCGTCAGGCCGACCGCCAATCGAGGCCACTGATGACTTACCTGCTGTTGAAACAGCTGCATATCACCTGTGTTGTGGTCAGCGGCGCCGGTTTCTTGCTGCGTGGCGTATGGATGCTCAGAGAGTCGCCACTGTTGCAACTCCGGCTGGTCCGGGTAGTGCCGCACATTGTCGATACGGCCTTGCTCGGCAGCGCCATCGCCATGGCCGTGATCAGCGCTCAATATCCATTCGCCGTGGACTGGCTGAGCGCGAAACTGATCGCTTTGCTGGTCTACATTGGCTGTGGCACGATGGCCCTGAAGCGGGCGCGCAGCCAGGCGCAGCGTGCGCTCTACTTTGTCGCCGCGCTGCTCGCCTATGCCTATATCGTGTCGGTCGCCCTGACCCGCAACCCGCTCGGCTTTCTGGCGTCGTTCGCTTGAAGCGCGGCGCCCCTGGCACGGCTCAGCTGCGCTGGTGCGACATCAGTTTTCGCAAACCTGCGGTGTTGAGAATGCGGATCTTTCGTTGATGAACGGCAAGCAGCCCCTCGTCCTGGAAGCGCGAAAAGGCGCGGCTGACGGTTTCCAGTTTAAGGCCCAGATAACTGCCGATTTCGTCACGCGACATGCGCAGGTTGAATTCCGCGGGCGAGTAGCCGCGCGCCTTGAAACGCTGCGAGAGGTTCAGCAGGAAGCCGGCCAGACGTTCTTCGGCGCGCATCGTTCCGAGCAACATCATCACCCCGTGATCGCGAACGATCTCCCGACTCATGACCTTGTGGAAGTGGTGCTGCAAGGCCTGAATTTGCCGACACAAGCCTTCCAGGTGCGAGAACGGAATGGCGCAGACTTCGCTGTCTTCGAGGGCAATGGCATTGCAGGTATGCACCTCGCTGCTGATCCCGTCAAGGCCGAGCAGCTCGCCGGTCATCTGGAAACCCGTGACCTGATCACGTCCGTCCTCGACCAACACGTCGGTCTTGAAGAAGCCGCTGCGCACCGCGTAGATCGATTCGAAGCCCTGACCAGCCCGATACAGGTGATCGCCGCGTTTCAGGCGTTTACGTGTCGAAACGAGCTCGTCGAGCTTTTTCAATTCGGCCGGTTCGAGGCCGATGGGCAGACACAGCTCGCGGAGGTTGCAGTTCGAACAAGCGGTCTTCACGACCTCGAACGCAAGCCTTGCTGCCGTCGCGTCGGTAGACATGCGCGCCCTTTTCACTAAACTCTACGTTTGATCCACGTCAACCCGTTTACTTCAGGGCAATCCGATAATGCACGCAACAAATCTTGTAGTGGAAACATGAGCGCTGTCGTCGGCAATCTTCTCTTTGATCCGCAGATCATTCGCCGCTTCGACGTCAATGGCCCCCGCTACACGTCCTACCCGACAGCGGATCGTTTCGTCGAAGCTTTTTCTGCAGACGCCTACCAGCTCTGGCTTGGCAAGCGCAACATCGGCGCTGTCAGTCGGCAGCTGTCATTGTACTTCCACATTCCGTTCTGCAACACCATCTGCTACTACTGTGCCTGCAACAAGATCATCACCAAGGATCATGGACGTTCAGCCAAGTATTTAAAGTACCTGGCGCGCGAACTGGCGCTGCAGAGCAGCTATCTGGAAGGTGGCGATCACGAAGTAGCGCAGCTGCACTGGGGTGGCGGCACGCCGACCTTCCTCTCGCACGACGAAATGCGCCAGTTGATGGCGGCCACGCGCCAACATTTCACACTGATCGAAGGCGGCGAGTACTCGATCGAAGTCGATCCCCGCAAGGTCGACACAGCAACCGTCGAACTGCTCGGCGAACTCGGCTTCAACCGCATGAGCGTCGGCGTACAGGACTTTGACCCGGGCGTGCAGCAGGCGGTTAACCGCATCCAGAGCGAGGAAGAAACCTGTGCGGTGATGGACGCGGCGCGCGCCAACGGTTTCAAATCGATCAGCGTCGACCTGATCTACGGCCTGCCCAAACAGACCGTAATGGGCTTCAGCCGTACCCTCGACCGGGTCATTGCCGCCAGCCCGGATCGTGTCTCGATCTACAACTACGCGCATTTGCCCAGCCTCTTCAAGCCGCAGCGGCGAATTCTCGAGGCAGACATGCCGAACGCCGACGCGCGGCTGCAGATTCTTGCGCTGGCGATTCGCAAGATGACCGAAGCCGGCTACGTCTACATCGGTATGGACCACTTTGCCAAGCCCGACGACGAACTGGCCATCGCGCAGCGGCAGGGTCGCCTGCATCGCAACTTCCAGGGCTATTCGACGCATTCGGATTGTGATCTGCTGGCCTTCGGCATTTCGTCGATCGGCAAGGTCGGCCCGACGTATAGTCAGAACGTGAAGACGCTCGACGAGTACTACGACCTGCTCGACAGCGGCACCTTGCCGGTCTACCGCGGCATCGAACTCAACGCGGACGACCTGCTGCGGCGGTCAATCATTCAGTCGCTGATGTGTCACTTCGAACTGTCGCTCGAGTCGATTGAAATCGCCCACCTGATCGACTTCAGGAAGTACTTCGCCACCGAACTCGACGACCTCCGCGAGATGGTCGACGCCGGCCTGGTGCGTATCGACGACAAGTGGATTACCGTTCTGCCGCCGGGGCGGATGCTGGTGCGCGCCATTTCGATGGTCTTCGACCGCTACCTGCGCGCCGACCGCCAGCGCACGCGCTACTCGAAGGTAATCTGAAGCAGATGCCAGTGCGCCGGCGACCGGCGAGGGCGAAGTAGTAGAATCTGCCCTCCTCCCGCTCGGCGTTCGCGCCCGCCCCTGATGCCTGAATCGAGTTATCTCGCGCTGTTGCTGGTCGGCCTGCTGGGGGGCACGCACTGCGTGGTCATGTGCGGCGGCATCGTCGGCGCGCTGTCGATGGGCGGCCCGGCACGTGCCTCGCTGCACCTGGCGTACAACGCCGGACGTATTGTCAGCTACGCGGCCGCCGGGGCACTCGTCGGTGCGCTCGGTGAAACCGGCCTCGCCCTCTCCGGGCAGTTGCCGCTGCGCAGCATTCTTTACCTGCTCGCCAACATGATGCTCGTCGCCCTCGGCCTCTATCTGATGGGTCTGACGCGCGCCCTGGCGTTCACCGAGCGCTTCGGTCAGAAGCTGTGGCGACATGTGCAACCGCTGAGCCGCCATTTCTTGCCGGCCCGCTCTGTCGCGCAGGCCTTCCCGCTCGGTCTGCTGTGGGGCTGGTTGCCCTGTGGTCTGGTCTACAGCGCGCTGGCGACGGCCTTGACCAGCGCTTCGGCGTGGCATGGCGCCGGCCTGATGCTCGCCTTCGGACTCGGCACACTGCCCAATCTGCTGCTCGCCGGTTTGCTCGCCGCGCGGCTGCAAGCCTATGCGCGCAAGCCGGCGCTGCGCGTCGCTTGCGGGCTGCTGATTCTCGGCTTCGGCGTCTGGGGACTGATCGGGTTGGGCCGACTGCTTATCCAGACCTGGCCACCCGCGACTTGATGCCTCTCCTCAACCTCCTGCGGCTTCTCCGACGATGAGCGATCCGACGACCCACTCCCGACTCCTCGACCTGCCGCTCACCGGCATGAGCTGCGCGGCCTGTGCGGCGCGTATCGAGAAAGTCCTCAATCGCCTGCCCGGCGTCACGGCCACCGTCAACCTGGCCAGCGCGCGCGCGCGCGTCGAGCTTGCGGTCGCGGCAAGCAGCCCGCAGGAGGTCGTCGCGGCGATCGAGAAAGCCGGCTTCGGAGTGCCACTGCAAGCGGTCGAACTGGCCATCGCGGGCATGAGCTGCGCGGCGTGCTCGACACGCCTCGAAAAGCTCCTCAAACGTCTGCCGGCTGTCGAAGCGGTCGTCAATCTGGCCACCGAGCGGGCGAGCATCCGCTATCTTCCCGGCGTCGTCGATGTGCCATTGCTGCTCGCCACCGTGCAGCGCGCAGGCTTCGTCGGACGCCTGGCGGACAATCGCACGCACGCGCAGGAGAAGGCCAGAAGGCTTGCCGCCGAGCAAACCGAATTGCGCCGCTTCTGGATCGCCGCGCTGCTGACGCTGCCACTGGCGGCGCAGATGCTGACCATGTTCGACGGCGGCGCGTCGCACCATCAGGATCTCTTGCCGCGCTGGCTGCAACTGGCTCTGGCAACGCCGGTGCAGTTCTGGATCGGCTGGCGCTTTTACGAGGGTGCCTGGAAGTCCTTGCGCGGGGGCGGCGCCAACATGGACGTCCTGGTCGCGCTCGGCACGTCGATGGCCTATGGCTTCAGCCTGGTCGTCACGCTCTCTGCAGCCAGCGATTTGCACGTCTATTTCGAGGCTTCGGCAGCGGTGATCACGCTGGTCCTGCTCGGCAAGTTGCTCGAGGCGCGCGCCAAAGCCAGGACCACCGATGCCATCGAGGCCTTGGCTCGCCTGCAGCCGAAAACCGCGCGCGTCGAGCGCGACGGCCAGCTGATCGAAGTCGACGCTGGCGTGTTGATTCCCGGCGACGTCTTCATCGTCCGCCCGGGCGAAAACCTACCGGTCGATGGCGCCGTGATCGACGGCGCGTCGAACGTCAACGAAGCGATGCTCACCGGCGAGAGCATGCCGGTGGCCAAGCACGCGGGTGATCGCGTTTTTGCGGCCACCGCCAACGGCGAAGGGATGTTGCGCTGCCGAGCGACCGGCGTCGGCGAGCACACCCTGCTGGCCGGAATCATCCGCATGGTCGCCGAGGCGCAGGGTTCCAAGGCGCCCGTGCAGCGACTCGCCGACCGTATCTCGGCGGTCTTCGTGCCGATCGTCTGTGCCGTCGCCTTGTGCACCTTGCTGGCCTGGTGGACCCTGGGTGGCAACTTCAGCGCGGCGCTGGTCAATGCCGTGGCCGTGCTGGTGATTGCCTGCCCTTGCGCGCTCGGACTGGCGACGCCGACGGCGATCATGGTCGCCACCGGCATGGGTGCGTCGGCCGGAATCCTGGTCAAGAACGCCGAGGCGCTGGAGCGTGCCGAGAAAATCGGCGTGCTGGCGGTCGACAAGACCGGCACGCTGACTCGCGGCGAACCGCTGCTGACCGATTTGTTGCCGCTGGCCGCTTCGGCTGAGCAGGCACTGCTGCTCGCGGCTGCTCTCGAACAGGCTTCCGAGCATCCGCTGGCGAGGGCCGTCCTGCAGCAAGCACGGGCCAGCGGCCTGACACTGCCGGCGCTCGAGCAGTTTCGCGCGATCCCCGGGCGCGGCGTCGAAGGTCGGGTTGGCGGACGGCTGCTGCGCCTGACTGCCGCCGACGCTTTTGCCGGCGTCGCCGTGCCGGCAAAACTGCTCGAGGAGCTGCAGGGCACTGGCAAAACCGTCGTCGTCCTGGCAGAAATTGGCACGGCGGGCGCAGCGGCCAGCGCCGCCGACGATCAGGCTGGCGTCGCCCTGGCGCTGCTGGCCATCGCCGACCCGCTGCGCCCCACCTCGCGGGCGGCCGTGGCGCGGCTCAAGGCGATGGGAATCCGAGTGGTGATGCTGACCGGTGACCATCTGGCGACAGCTGCAGCCGTCGCCAAAGAAGCCGGCATCGACGATTTCAGGGCCGGCATCCTGCCCGGCGAAAAGGCCGCCGCGATCAATGCCTTGAAGAGCAAGGGCGCAGTCGTGGCGATGGTCGGCGACGGCATCAACGACGCGCCGGCGCTGGCTGCGGCTGACGTCAGCTTTGCCATCGGCGCCGGATCGGATGCCGCGATCGACGCCGCCGACGTAACCCTGGTGCGCGGCGATCTGCACGCGATTGCCGACGCCATCCTGCTTTCGCGTGCGACGCTGCGGAAAATCAGGCAGAATCTCTTCTGCGCTTTCATCTACAATGTGCTCGGCATACCGCTGGCGGCCCTGGGCATGCTCAACCCGGTCATTGCCGGCGCCGCCATGGCGATGAGTTCAGTCTCGGTGGTCTCCAACTCGCTGCTCCTCAAGCGCTGGCGCGCTGGCGGCAACTAAGGCTTGCGGCGACGCCTCCCCAACTGCGACAGGCAAGAGGGAGCAAGATGCGACCGCCGCCGGTAACGATCGAGAGGAGAACTACCGATGGAAACAGTCGTGATTGGCGTCGCCGGAATGCATTGCCAGGCTTGCGTAAAGAACGTGAGCACCGTCCTCACCGCCCTGCCCGGCGTTGCCGGCGTCGACGTTTCGCTGGCCGCGGGACAAGCCAGCGTCAGCTACGACCCGACGCTCGCCAGCGCCGCCAACTTTCGCGAGGCAATCGAGGCAGCGGGCTTTGATGCCACCTGAAATACGCTGCCGATCACAACCGCGCCGCCCCCGGAATCACCTCGCCACACTGCCTAGCTGATCATCATGTCCAGAAGAAAATCAAAGAGCGACGAACCCGACGCTCCCGAAACCACCGCCAGCGAAGTGGTCCGACTGACCCAGTTCTCGCACGGCGGCGGTTGTGGATGCAAGATCGCACCCGGCGTGCTCGAACAGATCCTTGCCAAGACCGCTCCGTCGATGGTTCCCAAGCAACTACTGGTCGGCATCGAGAACAGCGACGACGCGGCCGTCTACCAGCTCAACGACGATCAGGCGCTGGTCGCGACGACCGATTTTTTCATGCCGATTGTCGATGACCCTTTCGATTTCGGCTGTATCGCGGCGACCAATGCGCTCTCCGACGTTTATGCTATGGGTGGCGTACCACTGCTGGCGCTGGCGATCGTCGGCATGCCGGTCAAGCTGCTGCCACTCGAGACCATCAAACGCATTCTCGAAGGCGGTGAGTCAATTTGCGCCAAGGCGAACATACCGATCGCCGGCGGCCACACCATCGATTCGGTCGAACCGATCTACGGTCTGGTGGCCATCGGCCTGGTACACCCGGACAAGCTCAAACGCAACTCGGGTGCCCGGCCGGGCGACAAGCTGGTTCTCGGCAAGGCCCTCGGGGTCGGCTTCTACAGCGCGGCATTGAAGAAAGGAATCTTGTCGCCGAGCAGCTACGCGGCAATGATCGCCTCGACGACGCAACTGAATACCCCGGGGCGGGCCTTGGCGTGCCTGGCCGGTGTGCATGCGATGACCGACGTAACGGGCTTCGGTCTGCTCGGTCATCTGGTCGAAATCTGCAAGGCGTCCAAAGTCGCGGCGGCCGTCGATTACGCGGCCGTGCCGGTGTTGCCGGATGCTCTCGACTACGCGGCCAATGGCTGTATCACGGGCGCGTCCGAGCGCAACTGGGCAAGCTATGCTGAGCGCGTCGTCGTCCCGAAGAAAAATTTCGGCGACCTCGAACGCGCCCTGCTGACGGATCCGCAGACCAGCGGCGGGCTGCTACTCGCGTGTGCGCCGGAAGTAGTGACCGAAGTCCTGGCGATCTTCCTGCAGGAAGGCTTCGATCACGCCGCCGTGATCGGCGAGGTGTCAGCCGGAAAAGCGCAGGTTTCGGTGGTCAACAGCAAGGCCGGCTGACGCCCGCCCGACACCGACGCGGCTGACACCGCACCGCTGGCGTGCCGTTTTCCGCGCGGCCCGGCAAGGCGCCGCCAGCGACCGAAGAGGGTGACCCGCTGCGCTCACCACCGCGGTCACCACCACCCGGCTGACAGCGACTTCAATCGAGGACGTGCGAGACCAGGCCGTCGGCGAGTTTCGGTTCAAACCAGGTCGACTTCGGCGGCATCACCTGGCCGGTGTCGGCCACCGCCATCAGTTCGGCCATCGGCGTCGGATACATGGCAAAGGCTACCGCCATCTCGCCGCTATCGACGCGGCGCTCGAGTTCTGCCAGGCCACGCATGCCGCCGACGAAATCGATGCGCGTGTCGCGGCGCAGATCGGTGATCCCCAGCAGCGGCCCGAGGATCTGCTCGGCAAGCACCGAGATGTCCAGGCGACGCACGGGGTCCGCCACAGGAACGCGTTCGGGCTGTACCTCGAGCCGGTACCAGCGCCCACCGAGATACATGCTGCACACGCCCAGACGCTCGGGCTTTTCCTGACTGGTACACACGGTGATTCGATAGCGCTCGGCAAGTGCCGCCAGAAACGCTTCCTCGGTCAGGCCGTGCAGATCGCGCACGACCCGGTTGTAGTCCATGATCTGCAAGCGTGATGCGGGAAAAATCACCGACAGGAAGAATTCGCCGCTAGCCGTGGCAGCCGGCGTGCCGCGCCGAGCGGCCGCTACTCGCGAGGCGGCCGCCGAACGGTGGTGGCCGTCGGCGATGTAGAGCGACGGCATGGCATCGAAAAGCGCGCTGATTCGCGCCACACGTTCGGGATCGTCAATGGTCCACACGCTATGCCTGACGCTGCCGTCGGCGGTCAGATCGGCGACCGGCTCGTCCTCGGTAGCCTGAAGCAGCAGGCGCTCGACTTCAGCGTCGTCGGCGTGCACCAACAATACCGGGCCGGTCTGGGCATTCAGCGCCTCGATCTGACGGACCCGGTCGTCCTCCTTGTCGGGGCGAGTGAGTTCGTGCTTGCGGATACGATTGCTGTCGTAGGCGGCGACCGAGGCAACCGCCACCAGGCCGATCTGGACGTGCTCGCCCATCACCAGGCGATACGCGTAATAACAGGGGCGCTCGTCACGCGACAGAATTCCCGCATCAATCAGCCGCCGAAAGTTCTCGGCCGATCGGACATAGACCTCGGCAGCGTAGTGATCGACGGCGGCTGGCAGGTCAATCTCGGCCTTGGAGACATGCAGAAAGGACAGCGGCTTGCCACTGGCCGCTTGCCGGGCCTCGTCGCTGGACAGGACATCGTACGGTGGTGCGGCAACCGCTGCCGCGTCGGCGCGGCGCGGGCGAAGGCCGTTGAAAGGCTGGATCAGGCGGCGAGAATCAAGGGGCAAGGAGTTCTCCTGTGAAGTATGGTTTCCGGCAGCAACAGTAGCGGATTCTCGGCGGCGCCGCCAGTCGCTTGCCAGGCGGCGGGTCCGGGGCCGGCCGCTGCGCCGTACGCCGCTTCAGATGCTACGGTACAAAGCCTCGTAGCGAACGGCAGAGTCGTCCCAGGAAAAATTCTGCGCCATGCCGTGCTGCTGCATCTGCCGCCAGGCCGCCGGGTCGCGGAAGAGCGCACAAGCCTTGCCGATACGCGCCGCCAGCTTGCGGCTGCTGGCGTCGTCAAAAGTGAAGCCGTTGGCGGTACCCGCCTTGAGGTTTTCCGGCGTCGCATCGACTACCGTATCGGCCAGACCGCCAACCCGCCGCACCAGTGGCACAGTGCCGTAGCGCAAGGCGTAGAGCTGCGTCAGACCACAGGGCTCGAAACGCGACGGAACGAGCAGGACATCGGCGCCGGCCATGATCCGATGCGACAAGGGCTCGTCGTAGCCGAGATGGACCGAGACGGCATCAGGATGAGCGGCGGCGGCCGCCCGGAAAGCGGCTTCGATATCGGCTTCGCCACTGCCGATGACAACCAGTTGAGCACCATCGGCGAGCAGCGTCGGCAAGGCCCCGAGAAGCAGGTCCATGCCCTTTTGCGCAGTCAATCGACTGACCACCGCGAACAGCGGCGCCTTGGCCCGCAGCGCAAAACCGAGATCAGATTGTAGCTTGAGCTTGCAAACCATCTTGCCACGAAGACGATCGGCGCTATAGTTGCGGGGCAGCGCTGCATTGGTGCGCGCGTCCCAGACCGAATAATCGACACCATTGAGGATGCCCGATAGGTCGCTGCCGCGGCCACGGAGAACACCGTCCAGCCCCCAGCCAAACTCCGGCGTACAGATCTCGCGGGCGTAGGTCGGACTGACGGCGTTCACGCGCTTGGCATGCACCAGCGCCGCCTTCATGAAAGACAGCTGGCCGTGGAATTCGACGCTGCTCTGATTGGCGCCGGAAATTTGCAGACCGAGGTCGTTGTGGTGGTCAAGTGGGAAGAGACCACGGAACGAGAGATTGTGGATGGTGAACACCGTCGCCGTAGTCCCGGCCGGATTCTGCGCGATGTAGGCGGGAGCCAACCCGGCGTGCCAATCATGGGCATGGACGACCTCGGGCTGCCAGTGTCGATCAAGTTCGCCGGCAGCCAGGTGCGCGGCGATCCAGCCCAGCAGAGCGAATCGCCGATGGTTGTCGCTCCAGTCGCAACCGTCCGGACCAAGATACGGATTGCCGTCGCGCCGATAGAGGAATGGCGCGTCGATGACGTAGGCCAGCAAGCCACTATCGGGTAAGCGACCCAGTCGCAGCGTGATGACGGCGGCACCAAAGGCCGGACCAAAGCGGATTACCCGCTTGAGGTCGACGACACCATTGAGAATCGCCGGCATCCCTGGCAACAGGATGCGCACGTCAAGACCGCGAGCAGCAAGCGCTGCCGGCAGCGCGGCGACGACGTCGGCCAAGCCGCCGGTTTTGACCAGCGGATAGATCTCCGCAGCAACGTGCAGGATACGCACGGAGCAAGCCCCTTGCAGGCCTCGCTAGGCGAGCCGATCGAGCATTTTCTTGGTAATCAGCGTGACGCCATTCTCGGTATGGCGGAAGCGCCGGGCATCGTCATCCGGGTCCTCGCCGACGACCATCCCCGGCGGGATGGAACAACCGCTGTCCACCACGCAGCGGCTCAAACGCGCTCGCGAGCCAACCACCGTATCGGGCAACAGCACCGACAGGTTGACGCGCGAGTAGGAATGGATACGGCAACTCGAGAACAGCAGCGAGCGGTTGACTTCCCCGGAGACGATACAGCCGCCGGACACCGTCGACTCGATCGCCGTACCGCGTCGGTCAAGATGGTTATGCACGAACTTGGCTGGCGGCAGTTGCTGTTGATGAGTCCATATCGGCCAGTTGCTGTCGTAGAGGTTCAATGCCGGCACCGTCGCTGTCAGGTCGATGTTGGAGTCCCAATAGGCGTCGATGGTCCCGGCGTCGCGCCAGTAGTGTTCTCTGACCGGTTCATCGGGCGCCACCACGCAACTGCGCGAGAACGAGTGTGCTACCGCACAGCGGTTGGCGACGGCGTGCGGAATGATGTCCTTGCCGAAGTCGTGATTGGACGTTTCGTCGGCAATGTCACGTGCCAGTTCGGCATAAAGATACTTGGCGTTGAAAACGTAGACCCCCATGCTGCACAGGGCCATTTCCGGGTTGTTCGGCATTCCCGGTGGGTCGGCAGGCTTTTCGATGAAGTCGGTGATCAAACCATTTTCATCGACCGCGACGATGCCAAAGCCGCTGGCTTCCTTGCGTGGCACCTCGATGCAGGCGACGGTGCACTCGGCACCGCTTTCGACGTGGTCAACCAGCATCACACCGTAATTCATCTTGTAGACGTGATCACCGGCGAGAATCACGACGTATTCAGGCGCCGGCACATAGGTCTCGAGGATATCGATGTTCTGATAGACCGCGTCGGCCGTACCCCGATACCACGACTCCTCGTCTATCCGCTGCTGCGCGGGCAGCAGGTCAACAAACTCGTTGACCTCACCGTGCAGGAAGCTCCAGCCGCGCTGCAGGTGGCGCAAAAGGCTGTGCGACTTGTACTGGGTCACCACGCCGACGCGCCGAAGCTGCGAATTGACGCAGTTCGACAGGGCAAAGTCGATGATCCGGAACTTACCACCAAAATGGACGGCCGGCTTGGCGCGTCGGTCGGTTAGCTCGTGTAGTCGGCTGCCGCGCCCGCCAGCCAGCACCAAGGCAATCGCCTTGCGTGATAATTGGAATGTTTTCCTGTCCATTTTCTTATCCCCTGTTTTTAAGCTCGATTCACAATCCGTGACGGCAGCCGTAAGTGTCATCGCGTGCTAGCTGATCACATCCGGGCCCTTCCGCCCGGTGTTCGCCGCAATCTGAGCGACGGTCTCGGCGAGGCCGATGAGCGGTGCCAGCGCTTCCTGCGTGGGCACTTCATGCTGGCTGGCGTCGGCCACGTAGCGCTCCAGATAGACGCGCAGGGTGGCACCCTCGGTGCCCGTTCCGGACAGTCGAAAGACGACCCGTGAGCCATCTTCAAGCAGGATACGAACGCCCTGACGCTCCGACAGCGAACCGTCGACCGGATCGGTATAGGCAAAATCATCGGCCGCGGCGACACGCAGCTCGTTGCACAGGGTGCCCACCAACTGCGGCAGGCGAGCGCGCAAGTCATTCATCAGGCGATCGCCAGCGGCGGTGTCGATGCCCTCGTAGTCGTGGCGCGAGTAGACGTTTCGGCCAAAACGCTGCCAGTGTTCGCGAACGATCACGTCGGCCGGCGTGTCGCGCACCGCCAGGATGTTGAGCCAGTAGAGCACCGCCCACAGACCATCCTTCTCACGCACGTGGCTGGAGCCGGTGCCGGCGCTCTCCTCGCCGCAGATCGTTGCCTTGCCGGCATCGAGCAGCGAGCCGAAGTACTTCCAGCCGGTCGGCGTTTCGTAGCACGGGATACCGAGTTCCCTGGCGACGCGATCAACGGCACAACTGGTCGGCATCGATCGCGCCACGCCGGCGAGCCCGCTGGCGTAACCGGGAATCAGTGCGTAGTTGGCGGCGATCACCGCCAGGCTATCACTCGGGCTGACGACGAAATCACGGCCAACGATCATGTTGCGATCGCCGTCGCCGTCCGAAGCCGCGCCAAAGGACAATCCGGAACGGCTATCGGCCAGCGCCGCAACGAGTTCGGCCGCATAAACCGGGTTGGGATCGGGGTGGCCACCGCCGAAATCGGGCAGCGGCGTGCCATTGACCACCGTCCCGGCGGGCGCACCAAGACGGCGCTCGAGAATTTCGTGCGCATAGGGACCATTGACGGCATGCATGGCGTCAAAACGCATGCGAAAATCCGGGCGCGCCAACAGCGCAGCGATGCGCTCGAAGTCAAACAGCGACTCCAGAAGTTCGGCGTAGTCAGCCACCGGATCGATTATCGTGACGAGCATCTCGCCGATGTGAAGCTCGCCGATCCGGCCCAGGTCGATGTCCGCCGCGTCGACGGTGTGATAGGCGCTGATCTCCTGGGTGCGCTGATAAACAGCGTCGGTAAAGCCTTCGTTGGCCGGACCGCCATTGCTCAGGTTGTACTTGATGCCGAAGTCGCCGTCTGGACCACCGGGGTTGTGACTCGCCGACAGGATGATGCCCCCGAAAGCCTGCCACTTGCGGATCACCGCGCTGGCCGCCGGCGTCGACAGAATACCGTCACGGCCAACGAGAACGCGGCCAAAACCCGCCGCCGCCGCCATCCGCAGGATGGTCTGGATGGCGACATCGTTGTAGAAGCGGCCGTCGCCACCGAGAACCAGGGTTTTACCCTGCTGGCCCGAGAGCGTGTCGAAAATGGCCTGGACGAAATTCTCGAGATAGCGTGGCTGGCGAAATACCGTCACTTTTTTCCGCAGCCCGGATGTCCCCGGCTTCTGGCCCGAGAATGGCGCGCTGGGAACGCTGATCAACTTCATAGTCATGTCATGCCTCGTTGCAAATTGAACGCGCCAATTCGCTGGCGCAAAAAAACAGCTTCACGCCAGATGTTTCCGGCTGTACGCCAACAGAGCCTGCGTTGACGCGTCGAGCTTTGCCGCCAGCGACGGATCGGCGATCGCCGGCAGGATGCTGCTGGCCACCGCCTTGCCAAGCTCGACACCCCATTGGTCAAAGGAATTGAGCCCCCAGATGATGCCCTGGACGAAGACCTTGTGTTCGTAGAGAGCCACCAGGGCACCGAGCGTCTGCGGATCGAGTTGTGACAGCAGCAAGGTAGACGAGGGCTGGTTGCCGACAAACACCTTGTGCGGCAGAAGTTCTGCCAACGCCGCCGGCGGCATGCTGCGAGCGAGCTCCTGGCGTGCCTCGTCCGCGGTCTTGCCGAATGCCAGGGCCGCACTCTGCGCAAAGCAGTTGGCCAGCAGCGCCTCCTGGTGACCCGGCAGTGGAAAGTCCGAACGGACAGCGGCGATGAAATCGCAAGGCACCAATCGCCCGCCCTGATGGAGCAGCTGGAAGAAGGCGTGCTGGCCGTTGTTGCCGAGTTCGCCCCAGACGACCGGGTTGGTCGCCTGCGTCAGTGGCTGACCATCAATGCCGACCGACTTGCCGTTACTCTCCATTTCGAGCTGCTGCAGGAACGACGGGAAATACTTCAGCGACTCGTTATAGGGCAGGACGGCATTGCTCGTCGCGCCCAGGAAGTTGGTATTCCAGATACCGATCAGCGCCATCACCACCGGTAGGTTGCGCTCGAACGGCGTAGTCCGGAAGTGCTCATCCATGCGTTCAGCGCCAGCCAGCAGATCGCCAAAAGCTTGTGGGCCGATGGCGATCATCAACGCCAGGCCGACCGCCGACCACAGAGAAAAACGCCCGCCGACCCAGTCCCACAGCGGGAAAACCGAATCCTCGTTGATTCCGAAGTCTACGGCGCGTTCCGGTTTTGCGGTCAGCGCCGCAAAATGCCTGGCGACCGCAGCGGCGTCGCCGAGATTGGCGATCAGCCAATCGCGGGCGGTTTGCGCGTTGAGCATCGTCTCCTGCGTCGTGAAGGTCTTGCTGGCGACCAGAAACAACGTCGTGCGCGGATCGAGGGTTTGTAGCAGCGGCGCCAGCTGGGCACCGTCGAGATTGGAGACGTAATGCACGCCAAGTGCCGGATGCGAGATCGAACGTAGCGCGTAGCCGAGCATCTTCGGCCCGAGGTCGGAGCCACCAATGCCGATATTTACGACATTACGAATCGGCAGACCGGTGAAACCAAGCGCTTGCCCGGCGCGGATTCTGTCGGCGAAGGCCGCCATTCGCTGGCGCGTCGGCAGAACCTCGGCCATCACATCGAAATCAGCACTGGGGAAAGGTGCGTGCGACCGCCGCAAGGCGACGTGCAGCACGGATCGGTCTTCGCTGACATTGATCTTCTCGCCGCTGAACATGCGAGTCGTCGCCTCGACGAGGCGTGCTTCCCTGGTCAGTTCGAGCAGCAGCGCCAGCGTCGTCGAATTCAGACGCTGCTTCGAGAAGTCGTAATGGATTCCTTCGAAGCTCAGCGAGAGCGCAGCGACACGCTCCGGATCGCCGGCAAACAGTTCTCGGAGATGCACCGGCGAGAGCGATTGCCGGTGCGTTTCAATGGCCTTCCAGGCGGCTGAGTTGGTGATGTTCATGGTCGGTAGAGCCCGTTGAGGAGTAATCAGGAGAACTGCAAACGGTCCTTCTGGAGGGTCTGCAATGAAATATGACAACATATGCTGTTCCGGTTATCAGCTTGCCAGAATGCTCGGAAGAACGCAAAAAAGAATCCGCGGCGGCGGCTTTCGAGGCTATTTTCGGAATGCTCGTCAGGGCGCTTGCCGGAAGCGCTTGCGGGGTCATTGGCAAGTGCCTTTCCAGCCATGACCGGGCGCGGCCTCTGAATGTCGGTCGACAAACGGGCCAGGCGAACGGCGGCGGTAATTGCTGGGTCAGATCGACGGAGCACAGGGAACTCGCAGTCGGGCAGCGGGAAAGCGTCAGCTTTGAGGTGCATGCAAACTGGCCGCGAAGGGCTTGTCTTCCTCGTTGATATGGCGCTCGAACCAGTATTCCATAAAGCGCAGGAAGGAATGAACATCTCGCGAACCGTCACGCACGCCACGCAGCGCTTTTCGCAACATCTGCAAATTCTCTTCGTGGACTCGTGCGTGTTCGGCGAAGGGCACACCGCGCAGCAGAGCAAGGCGCTCTTCGCTGGTGAAATGCCACTCCAGATAATTGATGAGGCTGTCGAATTCGTCGAGCGATGTCGGCGCGCTGCCGAAGGAGCTTAGCTTCAGGGTCTCGATGCGACGGAAGATCTCTTCGTGCTGAACGTCTATTTCCGGTATGTCAATCAGCATGGACGGCGGTAACAGACCGCTGAGGCTGCTCTCCATGATAGGACTCCGCTGGTGAACGCTCGACTGTGGAAATACACGCATTATAAGAATGGTTGTCGCAAAGCACCAGTTAAATCCGCTGCAGTCAGGCAAACACGCCATGCAGAAACCAGCCCGCCTGGCAACGAAAAATCCACAGCCATTCAGCTTGCACGGAAATGGCCACGAAGTAGTCGCGCCGCAGGTCGCCGAGCGCCTCAGGCTCGGCCGCATCCCACCAGCCACTCTCGATACGCTCGGGGCCGGCCAGCAGCCGCAGGGCGCCACCGCACTGCGGCCGACCGGCCACTTCGCGCAAGGTCTGCGGCCTGCTGAGAAGCCACAAGGGACGCGGAGCGGCTCCCGTAGCCAGCGTCGCCGAAGCAGCGAGCACGCTTGCCACGGCTTTTTTTCCGGCCAGCAGCCGCGGCCTGATTGGCCGCGAGGCATTCTCCGGACGATGCTCGGAGACCACCGAGAGCGAATGCACGCGCTCGTTGCCGAGGCGAGCCTGCAGACGTTCGACGAGCACCGCCAGCGAATCGTCTACAGTGCCCACCACGCCCTCTCGACGTTCGCCAAACAGGCTGGCCGTACGCCCTGGCAGATCCTCAAACGCTTCGGCCCGCAAGCTGACCAGTTCGACAGCGGCGGGCAGTTTGAGCCGCTGCAGGCGTTCGACGAGCACTCGCGAGATCCGTTCGGCGTCACGCGTGGCGGTACTGAAAGCGAGGGTGAGAACGGTCGGCGGCCGCTGCCTGCTAGCGCGCTCGTGGGCAAACTCGAACAAGCATTCGCTGACCCCAGCGGCACGTACCGTGAGCCAACCACACAAGGTGGCGATCAGACGACGCCCGGCGAAACCGAGGGCCATCGCCTGCTCGGTCCGCATCGGCAGTTCCAGCCGCTCGGCAAAGTGCTGCGGAAAAACAAAGCGTGGCCGGGGGTCCGGCAAATCGCCGAGCGCCCGCGCCAGGTCAGTGAGCAAAGTGCTGCCGAGGCGGCGCGCCAGGCCGGCACGCGGCAGGCGAAACACGTCGGCCAGCAGACGCGCACCAAAATTGCCGAGGCACGCCTGTTTCTCTGACGACAAATCGAGCACGGCCAAGGGTAGCCTGCCGAGGCGCAGCGGCAGTTGCGCCGCGTCGAGACAAGGCTCGTCGTCACCGGCTAGCGCCAGCCACTGCGCAGCGAGCGGCGTTGGCGCCAAAGCCGCCTGCGGGGAAAAACCCTGCTCGACACAGCCGGCAACGATGCGCTCGAAGATCGCCGCAACGCCGCCAAAAAGACGCAGCGATCCGGCCACTTCCAGCAGCAAGGTCTGTGGCGGCAGGCAGCAGATTTCCGACGTAAAAGCGCCCGCCCAGCAGGCGAGTCGGCTCAAGGCGGCCTGCTCTCGCTCGAGATCACGCGGGTGCATGCTCAGCGCCGGCAGCAACGCCCACGCCTCGGCCAGCCGTAGTCCGGGCAACACGCCGGCCGACGTCGCCGCCTGGTCGGCGACCAGGATTCGTTCGCCGCTGACGATGGCGCTAGGCGATGGCAGGCCGGGAAAGGCTTCGAGCGACAGGCGCGGTAGATGCAGGACAAGCCAGAGCATGGCTCAGGCGCAGCGGGCGTTGAATGGCGATGGACAGGGGGGCCGGCTGTGCGCCGCCACGGCGCTTGAGGAGACGAACGCTGAGTTGCTCACCCTCCCCATCGAGCAGCAGCCGCAGCGGTGCCGGCGAAGACTGGCTGGCACAAGCCGCCGGCCGAAAAACAAACAACAGTGTTCCACTGCGCTCGGCAGCCAGCTGCAGGCGGCGCAGTGACGTGGCCTGTACTTCCGGTAGCCAGGCGACGACGGCGCCAACGCCATCGGCAGCCAGTGAGCGCTCGCAGGCCCAGACGGCATCACGACCTGGAGCGCTGGCCACCAGCAGTCGCGACAAAGCAATACCGCCAGCCTGCAGCGCTGGCGCATGCAGGGGATGTGGTGGAGCAACGCAAACGAGCCAGGAGAGTTCATCGGTCGAAAGCCGCGCCAGCGCCGGCAGCAGCAGGCTCAGTTCGCCGATACCGCGATGCACCGGCAAGATTTCGATCAGGCCGCCACGCGGCCAGCCGCCGCCTGGCAACTCACAGTCAAGCTCGGCAAAGCCCGTCGGCACGCCGGGTAGTGGCGCTCTGGCCAGCGTATCACCGCGCCAGACATCGGCACGATCAAGGACTTGCGAAAGCGTCGGAGACGAGGAGACAAGCGCTGCCAAGTCGCACTCACATCGTCTCGCTACCGCGGATTACCCCGACAGCGATCCCTTCAATAGTCAGCGTTTGCGCTTCCGAATCGACGACGATCGGTGCGAAATCGGGGTTCTCGGCGATCAGGCGGATCATGCCGTCCTGCTGACGGAAACGCTTGACAGTCACCTCGTCGTCGAGCCTGGCAACGACAATCTGACCGTTACGCGCTTCGCTGCTGCTGTGCACAGCGAGCAAGTCACCCTCCAGAATACCGGCGTTGATCATCGACAAGCCACGCACGCGCAACAGAAAATCGGCACGCGGGCTGAACAGGCTGTTATCGACCGTATAGCGGCGCTGGACGTTTTCCACCGCCAGAATCGGGCTGCCGGCAGCGACACTACCAATCAGCGGCAGGCCAAGTTGTTCGACCAGGCGGATGCCACGCGCCGAGCCAGGTTCGAGGACGATGATGCCTTTCCTGGCGAGTGCCTTGAGGTGCTCCTCGGCAGCATTGTGCGAAGCGAATCCGAAGGCACTGGCAATTTCGGCCCGGGTCGGCGGCGCACCCAGGCTCTCCAGCGTGTTGCGGATGAAGTCGAGTATTTCCTGTTGTCGCGAAGTAAGTGCCGTAGCTCTGCTCATGATTGTCCACTCCTGTTCCTGACACTGTATTTTCGTACAGTTCTCGGCAAGAATGCAAGCAGAACGAGCGCCGCAGCAGGCGGCTGAAAAAGATGGCGGCATCGAGCGGCTTGACCGATGCGCCGCTTTCTTACCACAATTCATTCCCCCTTCCCTGAGAGACAGCCATGAGCGACCAGACCGTAGCCGATTTCAGCCTGCCGGCAACTGCTGGCCGGACATTCACTCTGTCAGCCTGTCAGGGTAGCCCGGTGGTGCTCTATTTCTACCCCAAGGACAGCACGCCGGGATGTACCACTGAGGCACAGCAGTTCCGCGACCTGCACCCACAATTCGTCAACGCCGGCGCCATCGTCGTCGGCGTCTCGCGTGACAGCATCAAGTCGCACGAAAACTTCAAGAGCAAGCAGGAGCTGCCCTTCGATCTGCTCTCCGACACCGACGAATTACTGTGCACCGCTTTCTCGGTGATCAAGATGAAGTCGCTGTACGGCAAACAGGTTCGCGGCATCGAGCGCAGCACCTTCGTCATTGACGGCCAAGGCGTGCTGCAGCGCGAATGGCGTGGCGTCAAGGTCGCTGGCCACGCGCAGGAAGTTCTCGATTTTGTCGTGCAGCTCTGATCGCCATCGCCCCCCAAGCACAGGCAACCTGGAAAACACTCGAATGGCCCGCCCACCCGCAGTCAGTAGCGACGCGGCCGCCAGGCCGAAAAAGCTCTTCGTCCTTGACACCAATGTCCTGATGCACGATCCGAGCAGCGTCTTCCGCTTCGAGGAGCACGATGTCTTCCTGCCGATCATGACCCTGGAAGAACTCGACAACCACAAGAAGGGCCTGTCGGAGATCGCTCGCAACGCTCGCCAGGTGACGCGGACGCTCGACGAGATCGTTACCAGCATGGACGAGGCGATCGCCAAGGGCATCAAACTCTACGAGCCTTCCCGCAAACTGGCCAGTGGCCGTCTTTTCCTGCAGACCGAGGCGATTGCCAGCGAGCTCCCGGCAAGCTTACCCACAGCCAAGGCCGATAACCAGATTCTGGCGGTGCTCATCCACCTGCAAGGTCGGCATCCGGAGCGTCCGGTAATCCTCGTTTCCAAGGATATCAACATGCGTATCAAGGCCCGCACACTCGGGCTGCGCGCGCAGGACTACTTCAACGACAAGGTGCTGGAAGACACCGATTTGCTGTACACCGGCATGCGCGAACTGCCCCCTGGTTTTTGGGTCGACCATGCTCAGGGGATGGAATCCTGGAAGCACGACGGTCGTACGCTGTACCGCCTCACGGGACCCCTTTGTACGCAATTGCTGCACAACCAGTTCCTCATCGCCGAAGGTGAAAGACCTCTCCACACCAGCGTCCGCGAGGTCTCGGAAACAAGCGCCGAGATCGCGACGCTGACCGACTACACGCACGCCAGGAACAGCGTCTGGGGAATCTCCGCGCGCAACCGCGAGCAGAATTTTGCCCTCAATTTATTGATGAATCCGGAGATCGATTTCGTCACCCTGCTCGGCCAGGCGGGCACCGGCAAGACGCTGCTGACCCTGGCAGCGGGGCTTACGCAGGTACTCGAAGCCCGACGCTACAACGAAATCATCATGACCCGCGTCACCGTGCCGGTCGGCGAGGACATCGGTTTCTTGCCGGGAACCGAAGAAGAAAAGATGGGGCCATGGATGGGCGCTCTCGAAGACAACCTTGAGGTGCTCAACAGGAGCGACGAAAATGCCGGCGACTGGGGCCGGGCGGCCACCGACGACCTGATTCGCAACCGGATCAAGATCAAATCACTCAACTTCATGCGCGGTCGCACCTTCCTCAATAAATTCCTGATCATCGACGAAGCGCAGAACCTGACCCCGAAGCAGATGAAAACACTGATCACCCGTGCCGGTCCCGCCACCAAGGTGATCTGCCTCGGCAATATTGCGCAGATCGACACCCCCTATCTCACCGAAGGCAGCTCCGGCCTGGCCTATGTCGTCGATCGTTTCAAGGGATGGAAGCACGCCGGTCACGTCACCTTGCAACGCGGCGAGCGCTCCCGCCTCGCTGACTACGCGGCCGAGGTGCTATAATTTGCCGAACGTTAACGGGCCGTGTCTAGTGACACGGCCTGCTCGTTTGTAGCCACCGATACGGGCGACCAGTTCCCTGCCACAGGGATCCTGCGCTTACCGGAGAGTCGATTGAAACGACGCGATTTCCTTGCTGCTTCGGCGCTTCTTGCACTACTGGCGCCTTCTTCGGTGCTCGCCGCCAACAAGAAGAAAACGACTGCTCACGCAGCTGCCAAACCGGCAAGCAAGACCAGGGCCACTAAACGCGGCAGGTCAAGCGCCAAACCCGTTGTCGAGCAGCACGCCCGTTCCACCCGTTCCGCCCCTTCCACCTCCTCCACCCCTGCCGCTGCGGCGACTTCCGTACCGGCAGAAGCAGAACAGCGCGACGCCATCAGCCTGCCGGACGAGCCGCTGACGCCGTGGCGAATCTACGACATCACCTCCAGCATCACGCTCAACAAGGTCAGCGGCAAGGCGCGGCTATGGCTGCCACTGGCGCTGCACAAAGACACCCCCTGGCAGCGTTCGCTGGGCCATGGCTGGCAAGGTAATTTCGCCAGCGCCGGCCTCTACCGCGACCCGGCGGCGGAGATGGTGGTCTTTTACGCCGACTGGAACGAAGGCGTCACACCGCAGCTGCAGATCACCAGCCAGGTCGCCAAACGAGACCGTCATTTCGACATTACCAAGCGCGGCAGCGCCGCCGAGCGCAGCGACGTGCTGCGCCGCTGCCTGCACTCGAGTAACCTGGTGCCAACCGATGGACTGGTACGCCGTACCGCCGAGCACGCCATCGGTCGGATCAAGGATCCGGTCGCCCAGGGCAAGGCGATTTACGACTGGGTGATCGACAACACTTTGTATGATCCGTCGCGACCCGGTATCGGCAGCGGTGACGTCGAGGCAATGCTCGACAGCGGCCACTTGAGCGGCAAGAGTGCCGACATCTCGCTGCTATTCGTCGGTCTGTGTCGATCGATCGGCATTCCGGCGCGGCCGGTTTTCGGGCAACGCATCGATAGCTCACGCCTGTTCTCCGGCCTCGGTGCGACCGGCAACCTCAGTACCGACCAGCAATGCCGTGCCGAGTTTTATACGCCGGGTTACGGCTGGATTCCGGTCAATCCCGCAGACGTCCGCAAGGCCATCGACGAGGAGCACCTGAGCAGCAGTGACCCGAAGCTGGTCGTCCTGAAGAAATTGCTGTTTGGTTTCTGGGAGATGAACTGGGTCGCTTTCAACAGCGCCCAGGACGTCAAGCTACGCGGCTCGAACGGCCGCGCCTTGCCTTTTCTGGTCTTGCCCGAGGCAGAAACGCCTGCCGGCCGCTTCGACAGCCTGGACAGCAGCCTCCTCAGCTACACGGTCAACGCCAGCCGCGTCGAGGGCTGAAGCACCTCGCCGCTCGGCCGGCGAGAGCGAAACGGCGGCTCGCTCGGCAGACGGTCAGTACGAGCCCGGCGTTGCCAAATTCTCGAAGCGCGTGTACTCGCCGAGAAAAGTCAGCCGTACCGTCCCGATTGGCCCGTTGCGCTGCTTGCCGATGATGATCTCGGCAACGCCCTTCTCGGCGGTATCCGGGTTGTAAACCTCGTCGCGATAGATGAACATGATGATGTCGGCGTCCTGCTCGATGGCCCCCGACTCGCGCAGGTCGGACATCACCGGACGCTTGTTTGGCCGCTGCTCAAGCGAGCGGTTGAGCTGCGATAGCGCCATCACGGGAACAGCGAGCTCCTTCGCCAAACCCTTCAGGGCGCGAGAAATCTCGGAAATTTCGGTCGCCCGGTTCTCACCGTGGCCGGTGGCGGACATCAACTGCAGGTAGTCGATGACGATCAGCCCGAGCTTGCCGCACTGGCGGTGCAGGCGCCGTGCCCGGGCGCGCAGATCGATCGGGTTGAGCGCTGGCGTCTCGTCGATGTAGATCGGCGCTTCGTGCATCTTGCCGAGGGCAAAAGACAGGCGCGACCACTCGTCGTCGTTGAGGCGACCGGTACGGACACGGTGCGCATCGAGCCGACCGACCGACGACAGCATCCGCATGGCGAGTTGCGTGCCGCCCATTTCCATCGAGAAAACGGCTACCGGCAGCCCGACTTCAATCGCCACGTGCTCGGCGATGTTCAAGGCAAATGAGGTCTTGCCCATCGACGGCCGGCCAGCGACGATCAGCAGATCACCGCCCTGCAGACCCGAGGTCTTGCCGTCGAGATCGTGATAGCCGGTCGGCACGCCGGTGATGTCCGACGGGTTGTCGCGATCGTGCAGTTCCTGGATGCGCTCGACGACCTGCGTCAGCAGCGGGTTGATGTGCTGAAAGCCGCTCTGGTGGCGAAAGCCGCCTTCGGCAATTGCGAAAACCTTCGCCTCGGCTTCATCGAGCAGCGTTTTCGGATCGCGACCGAGCGGGTTGAGCGCGCTGCTGGCGATCTCGTCGCCGGCGCTCACCAGTTGCCGAAGAATCGCCCGCTCGCGGACGATTTCGGCGTAGCGCCGGATGTTCGCCGCCGACGGCGTGTTGGCCGCCAGTTCGCCGAGGTAGGCCAGACCACCGGTATCCTTGCCCTCGCCCGCCTGTTCGAGGCCTTCGGCTACGGTCACCGCGTCGGCCGGCTTGGTGCGCTCGAGGAGCTTGCAAATCTGCCGGTAAATGCGCTTGTGCTCGTGACGGTAGAAGTCGCCCTCGCTGATCAGGTCGGCGATCTTGTCGAAAGCGGCGTTATCGAGCAGCAAGCCTCCGAGGACCGACTGCTCGGCTTCTATCGAGTGCGGCGGCACGCGTAGTGCAGACATCGCCGCATCGGTTTGCGGCAGCCGTTCTCGCCGCGCACCACGAGCGCCCGGACGTTGCGTGTTTTCGGAATTGCCTGAATCAGAATCGGAGGGACGGGCCATGGGCATCAGCTAGCGGCAAGAGAACGGACGAGGTCGCGAGTCTACCCCGATGCCGGGCCTTATTCCGGCGCCCGGACGCAAAAAAGCCTTGCTCGACGAGCAAGGCTTTTTCCCTGGCACCAGAAGACGGTGCCGGATCAAGGACCTACAGCTTGAACTGTTCGGCGACGATGGTGACGGTGATCGTCGCCAGGACGTCACTGTGCAAGGACACCTCGAGTTGGCTCTCGCCGATCGTCTTGAGCGGGCCGGCAGGCATGCGCACGTCCGATTTCTCGACCGTGAAGCCGAGAGCCCGCAGGCCATCGGCGACGTCAAAGTTGCTCACCGAACCGAACAGGCGACCGTCAACACCCGCCTTGCGCTCGATCCTGACGACCGCGCCGCCAAGCTTCTCGGCATACGCCTGGGCAGCCAGCAGCTTGTCAGCCGCCGCGCTCTCGAGTTCGGCCCGCTTGGCTTCAAACTCTTTCATCGTCGCCGACGTCGCACGCTTGGCTTTACCCTTCGGGATCAGGAAGTTGCGGGCATAACCATTCTTGACATTGACCAGATCACCGAGGCCGCCGAGGGTGCCAACCTTTTCCATCAGAATTACTTGCATCGTCTCGTCCTCGCTTACTGGTGATTATCGGTATACGGCAGCAGCGCCAGGAAACGGGCACGCTTGATTGCCACCGACAGCATCCGCTGGTAACCCGCCTTGGTGCCGGTCAGACGAGCCGGCATGATCTTGGCGTTCTCGGCGACGTATTCCTTGAACAGGTCGACGTCCTTGTAGTCGATCTCTTCCATCTTCTCGGCGGTGAAGCGGCAGAACTTGCGCCGCTTGAACAGACCACCACCACGTTTCTTGACGTTCTTGTCATCCTTCTTCTTGAAGAATCTTCCCATTTTGCTTTCCTTCGACAAATTCGATCGTTGTTACATGCAGTCTCGGCTGCTTGCTGTTGCGGCTCCTGGCGGCGAGAAAACCCGTCAAATGGAGCGCTGCGCCAGGACTTGCCGCTTGCAGCCACTGCGCCGTCGGACCCAGGGCAATCGCCTGGATTTCACACTCGACGCGGCGTTTGCTGCCGGCTTCGACCTGCTCTGACTGGTGCCCGATCAGGCATTCTGCTACGGGTACACCGGCTGGTGTAAAACGTAGCGCCTTGCGCTCGATCAGGATGCCAGTGAGCTCGACGCGGTTCAGCAGCGCCTCGACAATCAGGCGGCTGGTTCTGCGGCCGGTTCGGCAGCCTCTGCAGCGGCTTCAGCCGCGTCTGGAACACGCACTTCCAGCAGTGACTTGGACTTGTCGTCCTTCATCATCGGCGACGGCGCGCTGACCGCACGCTTGGTCTTGATCGTCAGATGCCGCAGGATGGCGTCGTTGAACTTGAAGCCGTGCTCGAGTTCGGTCAGCGTCGCGTTATCGCACTCGATATTCAGCAGCAGGTAGTGCGCTTTGTGCAACTTCTGGATCGGGTAAGCGAGTTGGCGGCGTCCCCAGTCTTCGAGACGATGAATCTGTCCGGCACGCGTGGTGATCAACGCCTTGTAACGCTCGACCATCGCCGGCACCTGTTCACTCTGATCGGGATGGATAATCAGAACAATTTCGTAATGACGCATGAACACTCCTTGTGGTTAAAGCCCCCCGCCATGCAAAACGGTGGGGCAAGGTGGAAAAACCGCGCATTATAGCCGCTTGCCGGCCTCCCGGGCAAGGCGCGTTTTGCCCAAGCGCGCTTTGCCCGCCGCACTTTGACCGAAAAATCCCCGGCCCAGATCGTGGCCAACGCTCGCCAGGCGCGCTCAGAGTGCCTGACCGATGGCGGCGATCGCGCGCGCCACGTCGTCTTCGTCGGTCGCGTAAGCACAAACCGAGACGCGCATGCAACGCCGCCCGCGCCACGTGGTGCACGCGAAGTGCGCGGCACCCGCGGCGACGACGCGCGCCGTCACCGCTTCGGTGCGGCGGTCGTGATCTTCATCCGTCGCCGTCGGTGATGGATCGGGAAAGCGCAGCAGGCCTTGATTGATCTGCGGCACGTGCAGGACTTCGACGCCCGGCAGTGCGCCGGCACCGCTGACCAGCGCGTGCGCATGGCGACAACAACCGGCCACCATCTGCGCGATACCCTCGCGACCCAGGCTGGCGATCGCCGCATAGGTCGCGAAACCGCGGCCGCGGCGGGAATATTCCGGATTCCAGTCGACCTGATCGCGGGCCACCAGCGAGTGCTCGAGGTAGGCGGCGTGGTGCGCCATCGCCTGGTAGTGCGCCTGGCGATCGGCGACAAAAGCGAAACCGCAATCGTAGGGAACATTGAGCCACTTGTGTCCATCGGTCGCCCAGGAATCGGCTTTGTCGACGCCGTCGGTGAAGTGACGGTGCTCGGGACTGGCCGCCGCCCACAGTCCGAAAGCGCCGTCGACGTGCACCCAGGCCTTGAACTCGTGCGCCAGCGGAATCAGTTCGTCGTAGGGATCAAAGGAACCGGTGTTAAGGTCGCCGGCCTGCAGGAGAACGATGTGCGCCGCATCGGGCGCGCTTGCCAGCGCCGCCCGCAAGGGCCCGGCGCGCAGCTGCCCGTTGCCGTCGGTCGCGATGTCGACCAGGCAATCGCGACCCAGGCCGAGAAGACGGACGGCGCGCTCGATGGTGCCGTGGCGTTGATCGCCGGTGAGCACGCGGATCGGCGGAGCACCGAGCAAACCCTGCTGCTCGACGTCCCAGCCCGCGGCGGCGAGAACGCCGTTGCGGGCGGCGGCGAGACACGTGACGTGCGCCATCTGGCAGCCGGTGACCAGCGCAAAACTGGCGGTGGGCGGCAGGCGCAGAAGGTCGAGCAACCAGCGACCACACACCTCCTCGATCACCGCGGCCGCCGGCGCGACCGCGAACATGCCGGCATTCTGGTCCCAGGTCGAGGTCAGCCAATCGGCTGCCAGCGCGGCCGGCAGCGTGCCGCCGATGACCCACGAAAAAAAGCGGCCACCGTTGCTGTGCGTCAAGCCGCCGGCGACGTCGCGGACCAACTGATCGACGACGGCGCGGGCATCGACCGAGCCGGCTGGCAAGGGCTTGCCGAGTCGCTCGCGCAGCTCTTCCAGACTGGCGCTGGCCGCGACCGGCGCCTCGGGCAGCGCCTCAAGATACGCCAGGGCGTGTTCGAGCGTCCGGCGAAGGAGTTCGGGATACGCAGAATCAGGCTTCATGGGCAGCTTTCGCAAGAAAGATCGCCGGCGACATAGCCAACGATCGCACTGGGCAGTATAGGCACGCCGCCCAGACAAGGTCCATCACGGAGTTCCTGACAGACCTGCACCAGCCGCGCTCATCGCCGTCGGCGAGCCGACGCGGCTGGCCTGGACGCGCCGCCAGTGTAGTGTTCACGCGCGATGGAACATACGAGGCCAGGGGCGCTGTTATGTCCGCCGCTCTCCCCGGTCTGACGGCGTGAGCGATTTCCTGGCGATGCGCCTGACCCGCACCGCGTCATTGCGAGGAGGCGCAGCCGACGTGGCAATCCAGAGAGCTTTCTCCTGGCTTTGGCAATACGGCGGCCGTGACGAAGCAAGAACGTCGTTGATCTCGGTGGCGGCAATTTCGAATACCAGTTGCTCGGCACCGGCGAACCACACGGCACGCTACGCTTCCTGGGCGCCTTCGACAAGGTCAGCTGGCGAAGCATGAGCTACGAAAACTGGAACGGCTTCACCGTCGACTGCCAAGGAAGTCTTTGCGACTCCCGAGCCCGCCAGTGTGGCGCTCCCTGGTCTCGCTCTCGTCGGCCTGGTCAGCAGCCGCCGCAAGCGCAACCAGGCGAGGCGCCCGCTCGGCAGGCACGGCGGCTACGGCCGCCGTTTCTCGGGCCGCCTACCGTCCCGCGTGAAACGCGTCAGACGTACGTCCACGGTCACCGACAGCGCCGTCAACTCGGCGGCCTGCGCGCGGCGTGCGGCGCTGGCGCGATAGAGATGCGGGGTCATCGCCAGCAGGTCGGCAATTGGCTGCGCACCGGCAAGGTCCAGAGCGTAGCGCACCGTTTCGCTCGACAAGTGGCTGAAGCCCGCCGGTGCCGACACGTCGGCAGAGCGTTTTGGCTTCAGCGACGGATAGATGATTTCGCGCAGTTCCCGCAGGTGGTCGACGCCGGCATCGATCTGCAGCAACAGACCGCCCGGCTTGAGCACCCGCGCAAACTCGGCGTAGACCGGGAAACCGAAAATGCACAGCAGGCGATCGAGCGTGCCCGGCTGCACAGGCAACCTGGCGTTGCTGCCGACGACCCAGTTGGGCTGTTGGTCCTGCTTCACCGCCGCCAGCACGGCCCACTTGGAAATATCCAGGCCAAGCAAGGCCAGCGTTTGTCCGTCGCGGCTCGCCGCCGCCAACTGGCGCAGGTAGTAGCCCTCACCGCAGCCGGCATCGAGGCAACTGGCGCTGCCAATGGCAGGCAGATCGGCCAGCGTCGCGCGGCTGAGCGCTTCGGCAATCGGCTGGTAAGAACCGCCATTCAGGAAGCGGCGGCGAGCCGCGACCATCTCCTTGCTGTCGCCCGGATCGCGCGAACGCTTGTTCTGTACCGGCAGTAGGTGGGTATACCCGTGACTGGCCACGTCGAAACTATGGCCCGCCGTGCAGCACCAGGTGGCCCCCCGGCAGTGCAAAGCGTCGCCGTCGAGCGGGCAGGCCAGCAACTGGAATGGGATGACGTTCATCAACGAAGCCTCTTGAAAAAATCCCGCGAAGCATCGGCTGTGCCGCTGCATTCGCTCGCCGGCAGCGATTGTAGTCGCGAGCGCAGCCTGCCTGGCCGAGCGGCCAAGTAAATGGCACCATTTTTCTCGCTTGGCGCGACGAGTCTCGTGCCTCGTTGGCTGCCTGACGGCCGTCGAGAATGTGCGGGCGATCATTGTCGCTGGCGCAGCAGCAGCCGGCCGCCGCTGATTAGCGATCGCGTGATGGCCGCCGGGCTAGCGTGCATCGCGGCGCTCGTCAGAGCCCACGGCGCACGGTCAATGGCCAAATCGCCTCCTTGATGACCGCTAACGATGTGCCGCAACAGGTGACGCTCGACGCGGTTCTGATCGCGCTTGCGGGGATGCCAAATGTGATTTGACGCCTGCCCAGCATACTGCAGCACACCAAGTGCCACGCGTAGCATGCAGCTGAGAGAGTAATGTGAGCGGCCGCCGACCACCCAAACCCTCCTGATGGCCCGCGGCAGCCGTGTGATCAACGCAGGTTGGCGGCGACACATGAGTATAGATCGCCGGCTTCGGCAGAGCAGATCGTCCAATGAGATCGAACGGCCAGATACCCACGGAGGCCTTGCGGCGGGTTGGTGGCACAGCATTGCCGTGGTCAGGACCTTTCGCCACAAGGGACTGGAAGCCTTCTCCCGCACTGCCAGCAAGGCTGGCATACAAGCTCACCATGCTGGCAAGCTTCGGTGCAGCTCACGACCTTGGCCAGTGCGCGAAGTCCTGACGACATGCATATGCGTCGGGATGGCGGCTGCATTCACTCAATCATGAACTGAAGGGATATCGGTCAGGGGTGACGGCGAACGGCACTTGGCGCCTGATCGAGTTTCTCCCCGCCTACGGGACTTTTGTAACGCGGACGTCACGCGCCGATGTCCTGTTGGCAGTAGGGCACGGTAAGCGCGGACGCTCCATTTCACAACGGCTTACGGTAGTGTCGTCCGCAAACGGACAAGCCGGCCGCCCACGAGAAGTGGCTCATTCCTCATTAGGTGAACGGCCACCGTCGCCGGCCATTCCTGCAGGACACCCGACGACGGTGGCATCATCGATACCGACCCCAATGAAGCGGTCGCTTTACAGCGAAAGTAAGCCCGGCGTAACCCCAACAAAAAGCCCGAGTAAGTATTCGGTGAACCCGTAGCCCCGCTTTTGGTCGGCGTGCGTCAGTCAGCGATTGGCGGACAGCCCGTAGATCTGGACACAGCAGCGGAAATCCGGCACCATGCGGCGCATGGACACGGGTGCGGACATCATTGGCGGAGGATCGGCGGCAAGTCACCGCCAAGTGGCGCCGTTCGCCGAGGTGTTGGTGACGCTAACCAAGGAGCAGGAGATCAAGCTCCGTTGGGAGGCCAGCTTCTGGCGGAGCCAACATCGACAAGCGCTGGTTCGGTTGGCGCAATCGGAGGCCGCTCATCGGGTGGAAATGGCGCAAGCGGCGGCGCGCGAGGCGGCCTTGCGCAGCGAACTGGAGCAGGCCAAGGGCAAGATCCGCGATCTGCAAAAACGCCTGTTTGGTCGCAAGTCAGAACGCTCTTCGGGAGCCGAGAAGAACCCGGCGGCGGACCAAAAATCGTCGCGAGCTCGAGGTCAGCAACCGGGAGCAGCGGGTCACGGGCGGAACCCGGAAAGTCACTTGCCGACGCAGATCGAGGTCATCGACATCGACTGCCCGCATTGCCCGGACTGTGGTCTGGGCTACGTCGACTTTCCCGGCACGGAAGACAGTGAAGTCCTCGAGATCGAGGTCAAGGCCTACCGCCGGAAGATCTGCCGGCGGCGCTACCGGCGGACCTGTCAGTGTCCGGGCGCGCGGGGTATTCTGACCGCGCCACCGCCGGCACGATTGATCCCGCGTGGAAAGTACGGCGTGTCGATTTGGGTGCACTTGCTGCTGTCGAAGTTCTTGTACGGCCAGCCGACGCATCGGCTTCTGCGAGACTTGTCCGACCACGGACTGACGCTCTCGGCAGGAACGGTGGCCGGCGGACTTCGTGCCTTGGCACCGCTGTTCGAGCCGCTTGAAGAAGCCCTGCTTGGCCAACTACGCAGCGAGAAACAGTGGCACGCAGACGAGACCCGCTGGCGGGTCTTTGCCGAGACCGAAGGGAAGGTCGGACATCGCTGGTATTTCTGGGTGTTCCACGGCCCATCGGTCATCCACTTCGTGCTCGACCCGAGCCGCTCGGCGGCGGTGCCGATCCGGGAGCTCTCCGGTAGCGCCGGAGGAGTCATCATCTGTGATCGCTATTCGGCCTACAAGAAGCTCGCGCGAGTCCTTGACCACTTCATTCTGGCTTTCTGCTGGGCACATCAGCGGCGTGATTTCCTGGAACTGGCCAACGCCCATCCGGAGCTCGCGGACTGGGCACTGGCCTGGGTCGAGCAGATCGCTCAGCTCTACCACTTGAATGGACGGCGCCTGGAAGTCCGTAGCGACCCAGTACAGTGGGCCGAACGCGACCGCGCCTTGCGGCAGGCGATCACGCAAATGGCCAGTCAACGGGAAAGCGAACTGGCGAACCCGGCGCTCAAAATGCCGGCGAGCAAGGTGCTGCGAAGCATGCGCAAACATTGGTCCGGCCTGACCGTCTTTGTCGACCGCCCCGAGGTGGCGATGGACAATAATGCCGCCGAGCGCGCACAGCGCACGCCGGTGGTCGCACGCAAGAACTTCTATGGGTCGGGCAGTCTCTGGTCCGGCGCACTCGCCGCGACGATGTTCAGCTTGCTGCTGACGCTGCGCTTGTGGGGAATCAACCCGCGCACCTGGCTGACGGCGTATCTGGAGGCCTGCGCCGCCAACGGCAACCTGCCGCCGACGGACTTGAGTGCCTTTCTGCCCTGGGCGATGGCGACCGATCGACTGGCTCAGATGCGTGGCATCCCGGTCGATCAGAGCCGTCCCATCGATAGCTCGTGAAGCCTTATTGCGGGCGTCACTTTACCGACGACGAACTGCAGGCCCTCTGCCGCCTGATCGAAGCCCATCCTGGCAGCAGCCGCGCGCAACTGTCGCGCCAGGTGTGTGAGCTCTTCGACTGGCGTAAGCCCAATGACGAGCTGAAGGATATGACCTGCCGGGTGGCCATGCTGCGTATGCAGGCCGACGGCCTGCTCACCCTGCCGGCGGCACGACGGGCCGCTCCTCGCCAACCCGAGTATCTGCCTACTCACGCCACCGATCCACAACCGGTGCTCACCCAGCCGGTGCATGAACTGCCGCCGCTGCGTCTGCATCAGGTCGTCGGTTCGGCGAACTCGCGTCTGTGGAACGAGTACATCGCCCGCTACCACTATCTCGGCCACACGCCCATGGCGGGCAGTCAGAGCCGCTACTTCGTCTTCGCCGGCGAGACCCTGGTCGCCTTGCTCAGCTTCGGCGCCAGCGCCTGGAAACTCGCCGCGCGCGAGCAATTCATCGGTTGGCACGATGAGCAGCGACAAAGGAACCTGCAACTGGTGGTGAACAATGCCCGCTTTCTGATCCTGCCCTGGATCCAGTGCAAGGGCCTGGCCTCCAAGATCCTCTCGCTCATGCAGCGGAAATTGCCCAAGGACTGGCTGGCGCGCTACGGCTACCGCCCCGTACTGCTCGAAACCTTCGTCGAGACGCCCCGCCATCGCGGCACCTGCTACCAGGCCGCCAACTGGATCAAGGTCGGTCAAACCGCCGGGCGAGGCAAGAAATGCCCCACCAGCAAGTCCATCCTCCCGATCAAGGACATCTGGCTCTACCCCCTTCACAGAGCCTTCCGATCAGTCCTCTGCCGCTAACCCTCCTCGGCAATGGCGCTGGCGCGCTACGGGTTGGCCGAATACTTACAAGCCCGACCTTGTGAGTCGGGCTAAGTGTTTGATTTACTGGTGCCGCTGGCCGGAATCGAACTGGCGACCTTCGCATTACGAATGCGCTGCTCTACCAACTGAGCTACAGCGGCACGGTGATCCTTGAAGCACGTGCAGGGTCGGCATTCTAGCAGCGCCGTCCGATATTTGGAACCGCTATTTACCACTTTGAACGTCTTTACCGCATCGCCTCGTGCCGTGCCGGCTCCGATCACGCTGAGCCTAGTCGAGCCTGGCCAGCGTCGACTTGGCGAGCGGCGGATTGAGCGCCAGGTATTTCTTGATCCCCGACAGGATCGCATCGGCCATCTTGTCCTGGTAAGCGTCGTCGTTCAGGCGCTTCTCCTCCTCTGGGTTCGAGATGAAAGCCGTCTCGATCAGAATCGACGGAATGTCGGGCGCTTTGAGAACGGCGAATCCCGCTTGCTCGACGCTGGCCTTGTGCAAGCGGTTGATGCCGCCGAGCTCGCCGAGAACGGCCTTGCCGAGCTTGAGGCTATCGCTGATCGTCGCGGTTTGCGAAAGGTCCAGCAGGGTGCGCGCCAGGACCGGATCCTTGACGTCGATATTGACGCCGCCGATCAGGTCGGAAGCGTTCTCTTTTTGCGCCAGATAGCGAGCCGCCGAACTCGAGGCGCCACGCTCCGACAGGACAAAGACCGAAGAACCGTTGGCCTCGGGGCTGACGAAGGCGTCGGCGTGGATGGAAACGAAGAGGTCGGACTGGATTCGCCGCGCTTTCTGCACGCGAGCGCCCAAGGGCACGAAGAAATCGGAGTCACGCGTTAGCGCGACGCGCATGTTCGGCTCGGCATCGATCTTCGCTCGCAAGCGCTTGGCGACGGCCAGCGTGACGTGTTTTTCGAAGCTGCCACCACGGCCGACGGCGCCGGGGTCCTCGCCGCCGTGTCCGGGGTCGAGGGTGATCGTCACCAGGCGATCGATCACCCCTTTGCCCTGACGCTTGCTGGGCGCCGGTTTCTGTTCGGCAAGCCTGTCGACCTTGCGCTCGCTGTTGACGTCCAGCCCCGTGTTGGGCTTGATATCGGCCGGCGTCGCCGGCGCTTTCTCGGCTGGCACCGGCCGCCAGTCCTTGCTGTCGAGCAACGACAGCAGCGGGTCGGGCGGTGCCAGGGGGTAGACGTCAAGGACCAGACGGTGCCCGTAGTTACCGACCGGCGCCAGCTCGAAGACCTGCGGCTCGACTTCGTTTTTCAATTCCATCACCAAACGCACGACACCCGGCTTGTAACGGCCGGCGCGCAGCAGCTTGATGTTGGGGTCGTCGGGCAGGACTTTCTTGCCAATGCTCTCGAGGACGCTGGTCAGCTCGACGCCTTCGAGGTCGACGACCAGGCGATCCGGGTCCTTCACCGTGAAGTGAGTGTATTTCAGGGGCGCGCTGTATTCGATCGTTACGCGCGTGTAGTCGGGAGCCGGCCAGACGCGAACCGCGACGACGCTCAGATTGCGATTGCTGCTGGCTTGCGATATCGGGCTGACCGTCAAAAACAAGGACGCACCGGCAAACTTGATCAGCCTGCGACGTCGCACCAGCCGCTCTTCAGAGCATTCAGACATATTCGCCCCTCCTCACTGCCCGCGACGACGTCCAGCGTCCGCCTCTCCCCAAGAATGTGGAAGAGAACGACCAGATCGGCCGCGGGCACGCAGCCGGCAGCCTTTTCGGGCCACTCGACCAAGCACACGGCATCGTCACGGAAGTATTCGCCAAGCCCTGCATCCAGAAATTCTTCAGGAAAGTTGAATCGATAGAAATCAAAGTGATACCAGTATATCCTCGAAATCACATAAATTTCAACCAAAGTATAGGTAGGGCTTTTGACGGGACCGACGTGGCCCAGGGCACGCAACAGCGCACGCACCAGCGTGGTCTTGCCGGCTCCCAGGTCGCCGTCCAGCCAGACGACCATTCCCGGCGTGAGCAAGGGCGCCAGATGGCGAGCAAGCGTGGCGGTTGCCAACTCGTCTGCCAGGTGCAGAGTCAGCGCTGACTGTTTATCATCCGGGCTATGCAAGAGAGGAACTCCCAAACAGGTGCTGGCCGCCGCGCGGCCAGCGGCGACGGCGATTATGCCAATATAGTGAGCAGGATCAAGGACTGGGGACGGGAACTCGGCTTTGCCTCGATTGGCATCGCCTGCGCCGATGTCGCAGCGGCGGCGCCGTGGCTGCTGCGCTGGCTGGCGCTGGGGCGGCACGGCGAGATGGATTATATGGCCAAACACGCGTCCTTGCGCGCCGCGCCCGAGCGGCTGCTGCCCGGCACGCTGACGGTCATTTCGGCGCGCCTGCCCTACTGGCCCGACGCCGCCGACGCCGAGCAGGTGCTTGCCGACAGCGAGTTGGCGTACGTCTCGCGCTACGCGCTTGGCCGCGACTACCACAAGACCGTTCGCCAGCGGCTGCAGAAGCTCGCTGACCGCGTTGCTCTGGAAGTGGCGGCGCTGGAGCCGGCGGCAGGCGCGTTTTCCTACCGTGCCTTTAGCGATTCAGCGCCGGTCATGGAGACCGAATTTGCCCGCCAGTCGGGTATCGCCTGGCGCGGCAAGCATACGTTGTCGCTGACCCGCGGCGGCTCCTGGCATTTTCTTGGCGAGATCTACACCAATCTGCCGCTGCCAGCCGACGCGCCGATCGCCGAGCACTGCGGTGACTGCCGGCGCTGCCTCGACGCCTGCCCGACCGGGGCGATCGTCGCACCCTACGAGGTCGACGCCCGCCTGTGCATTTCCTACCTGACGATCGAGTTGCACGGTGCCATCCCGCTGCCGCTGCGGCCGCTGATCGGCAACCGCATCTACGGCTGCGACGACTGCCAGTTGTGCTGCCCGTGGAACCGCTTCGGGCAGCTTGGCGACGCCGACTTTGCCGGCCGTAACGGTCTCGACGCGACGCCACTTGCGGAACTCTTTGCCTGGAGCGAAGAGCAGTTCAACACACGCCTGGCGGGCAGCCCGATCCGGCGGATTGGGCACCAACGCTGGCTGCGCAACATCGCCGTCGCCCTCGGTAACGCGGTCAGCTCGCCAGCCGTCATCGCGGCGCTCGCAACACGCCAGAACGACTCGTCGGCGCTGATCCGCGAACACGTCGCGTGGGCGCTCGCCAGGCACGCCGGCCAAGGCATGTAACAGACGCTGGCGCTGTTCCCGGCGGCCGACCGGCAGTGGTGCAAGGCAGCGGCCGTTCACATATTCGGATAGTTCGGCCCGCCACCGCCCTCGGGTGCCACCCAGCGAATGTTTTGCGTCGGGTCCTTGATGTCGCAGGTCTTGCAGTGCACGCAGTTCGCCGCATTGATCTGCAGGCGCGGACCAGCGGCCTCTTCGACGATCTCGTACACCCCCGCCGGGCAGTAGCGTTGCTCGGGCGATGCGTACTCATTGAAGTTGACGCTGATCGCCTTGCTGCTGTCGAGCAACTGCAGATGAACGGGCTGCTCTTCTTCGTGCGCCGTATTCGAGATGAATACCGACGACAGCCGATCGAAACTCAGGATACAGTCGGGTCGAGCGTACTCGATCGGTTGGAAGTTGGCAGCCGGCTGCAGTTGCTGGTGGTCGCTGGTTTCGTCCTTGAGCGTGAAGAACATCCGACCAGCGAACAGGTTTTGCTGAATCCAGTTGAATGCGCCGCCCATGAAGGTGCCGTACTTGTGCAGCGCCGGTCCGAAATTGCGTGCCAGATGGAGTTCCGTGTACAGCCACGAAGCCTTGAAGGCATCGTCATAAGCGAGCAAATCGGCGCGCCCTTCGTCACCGGCTTGCAAAGCGGCGTTGACCGTTTCGGCAGCGAGCATCCCCGACTTCATCGCCGTGTGGATGCCCTTGATCTTGGCAAAGTTCAGCGTGCCGGCGTCGCAGCCAAGCAGCAACCCACCCGGGAAAGTCTGCTTCGGCAGGCTGTTCAGGCCACCCTTGGTAATCGCTCGCGCGCCGTAGCACAGGCGTTTGCCACCTTCCAGATACTTGCTGATCTCGAGCTGCGATTTGAAGCGCTGGAACTCTTCGAAGGGAGAGAGGTAGGGATTGGCGTAGTTGAGATCGGCGATCAGACCCACGGCAACCTGATTGTCTTCGAGATGATAGAGAAAGGAACCGCCGGTCGCGCCATGCTCGCTGAGCGGCCAGCCAGCGCCGTGAGCGACCAGACCGGGCTGGTGCTTGGCCGGATCGATCTGCCACAACTCCTTGATCCCGATGCCATAGTGCTGGGCTGTTGCGCCGTTGGCCAGGTCGTATCTGGCGATCAGTTCCTTGCCGAGTTGGCCGCGCGCACCCTCGGCAAACAGCGTGTACTTGGCGTGCAACTCGAGGCCAGGCTGAAAACTGTCCTTGGGCTCGCCTTTCTTGTCGCGTCCCAGGTCACCGGTCGCCACGCCCTTCACCGAAGCATCGTCGTTGTAGAGCAGCTCGGTGGCGGCGAATCCCGGAAAGATCTCGACGCCGAGCGCTTCCGCCTGCTCGCCCAGCCAGCGACAGAGGCTACCCAGACTGATGACGTAGTTGCCCGTATTGTGCATCGGCGCCGGTACGGCAAATGCCGGCAACCTGACCGCCTTGCTCTGGCTGCGATAAAGATAGACCTGATCTTCGCTGACCGGCGTCTGTACCGGCGCTCCCGAGGTCTGCCAGTCGGGCAACAGCTCGTCGAGCGCCCGCGTCTCGAACAAGGCGCCGGACAGGATGTGCGCACCGACCTCGGAACCTTTCTCCAGCACCATCACCGATAGCTCGGCGTTCAGCTGCTTCAGGCGAATCGCCGCGCTCAAACCCGCCGGGCCCGCTCCGACAATCACCACGTCGTAGGGCATCGCTTCACGTTCCATCTTCGCTCCCATAAGTCTTCTCGATCGATGCGAGGCCGAGCGCCGATTCGTCGATTCGCCGAGTGAGCCAGGAGGCTCGCCGGTTACCGCTGGCGCCCATCAGTCGCGGCTTATTAAGGCGTATACCGCAGCCGGCAATTATGGTCAAGGTCATGGCGGCAATGGCCCCCGCCACGTCCACCATTACCCAATCCATTGACATATTGACCGCCGCTACCGTGCGCGCCGCGATGCAGACCACGAGCTCTGGCCACCAGGATTGACGCCGAGCGCCATTCGCAGCCACGCAGACGGCTCACGCATCACCGGCGCCCGCGGCTCGCGCGCTGGCAGCTCAGGTGACTTGCCTGAAGCGATGGATCAAGGGCTGTTGCGCCAGCAGCTCGCCAGCCTGCGCGATCGCCCGCGCGACGTGCGGCGTCGCCAGATGCGCGTCGGCGGCCGCCTGATCGGCCCAGCGCTCGAGCGTCACGAATTCGCGCGCATCGTCCTGATTGTGGAACAACTCGTAGCTCAGGCAGCCGGCTTCGCCACGACTCGGACCGCACAGCTCCTGCAGCACCAGGCGCAGCGCCGCCTCACTACCTGCCCGAGCCGTCAGCCGGGCCATGATTCTGATCATCGTCTTCTCCTCCTTGCCACGATTGTCACGAGCGGCCAAGACCAGCCGCCCGATCAGGCGTCTTCGCCGCTGTCGGCTGTTCTGGCCTGACCGGAGAATGGGCAGCGCGTCGCCGCCGCCTCGCCTGCCCGGCCAGCGGCCGGCGGACCCAGCGATTCGATGCAATAGCCCCCGGGATAATCGGCTCGCGGAATTTGCGTTCGCCGCTTCGGCCGCTGGCGCGGTGGCAGCCAGCGTAACAGCCTGGCGCGTGTGCGCAGCGCTGTGGCCACCAGCCACGCCAGCCAGGACGGCGGCGGGCGCAAATCGAATGCGGCCAGCAGCGGTGGATCGAGCAAAGCATGAATACTGCGGCGGACAAGCGGCCGCAGCAACGCCGGGAACCAGGCGGCAAAGAGTTCACGGGTCGCCAGGGCGACCTTGCGACTGGCCGGCGTACAACGGAAATTGCGCGCTTCGTAGCGGCGACTATAGCGCTCGAATTCTCCATAGTCCTCCGGGATATCCCGGATCAGCAAGCGTTCGCCGACCTGCCTCCAGAACCAGAACCAGGCCTGCGTTTCCACTTCGCTCATCAGCCGCCAGCCAAAACGTTGATTCCAGCGAATCGGTTCAAAAACAAAGCTTGACAGCACGTAAAGGAAATCGTCGTTGGCAATCCGGAAACGTCCATGCAAAGCATTGATGCGCGCGATCGCTCGCGACCCGCGCGGGCTATCGAAACCATGTTCGATGATTTCACTCACCAACAGATCGGTATCGTCGTAGCGCTTCTGCGCACGCGCCTCGAATTCACCCGTGCCGTGCAACAGGCCGCCGATGCGTGCCGCCGCAAAAGTGCGGAACAGCGCCAGTTCGAGCGCTCGCGTCGTATCCCATGGGAAAGCAATGGTCGCCAGATGACAGGCAATCTGCTGGCAATCGCGTCTCGGATCGGCTGCTGTAATTTGGGCCATGACTTTCGCCTCGCGGCTTCGCTTGACGGCATTATAGACACTGCGCCAGCGACTCGATGCGGCTCCCGTGGCGAGCCGGCGAGCACCGGCCAAACACTTTGCCAGACGAGCTTGCGCGCAGACGCGCGGACAGCTGCTGTGATCGCCCGCGCAGCGCCAATTACAAAGCTCACAAAATCACCACCTACGTCATTGACCACCGCCATCTCAGCTTGTAGAATGCGCGCTTTCTCGGGGCGTAGCGCAGCCTGGTAGCGCATCTGCTTTGGGAGCAGAGGGTCGTGAGTTCGAATCCCACCGCCCCGACCAGTTGCACAAGTTAAAATGGCCGTACTCGCGGGACTTCCTGCCCAGGAAATCTCGCACTTGCGCCCGTAGCTCAACCGGATAGAGCACCGGCCTTCTAAGCCGGGGGTCGTGAGTTCGAGTCTCGCCGGGCGCGCCAGATCAATGGCGGTGTTAGCTCAGTTGGTAGAGTACTGGATTGTGATTCCAGTTGTCACGGGTTCGAGCCCCGTACATCGCCCCAACAACCACGCCTCCAGCCGGAGCCGGCAAGGATTTGCCAATTGTCGTTAGCTTTCGTCTCCGCTGGTGGCAGTAAATCGGCAAGTAACAGTCAGCAACGACGCCCAGCGGTGACGGCAGCAACTTGCCGACTGCTGACCCAGCGTCGTGCGACAGGAACTTCCGAAACGGAACCTGGCCATGCTCGCCGCCGGTGAACGAACGACGACGACAGCAATCGCCACACCCGCCGCAACGGTGGGCGTTCGGGCAACTTCGGCGCGGCATCCGCAGCCAGCCATAGCCGCGAACGCAGCCGCCACACCAAGACCCTGCATTACCACGCCATCGTCAGCCGACGATGCGGCGCCACGGTCGACGAGGCTGTCGATCAGCTCGTCCCTGACCCTATTGGCCGTGCCAGCGTGAGCAGGCGATGAACGGCTAGACCCGAGTTTCCAGGACCGATCAATGCGCTCGTCAGGAGCGACCCCGATAGCAACGGAGAGACGAACAAGCATGACAGGGCGCGTGGCCATCATCGGCTATTCCTTCAGGATGCCGGGAACAAGTAGCAGCCAGTATTGGCAGGATCTGCTGGACGGCAGAGATCTGGTGACCGAAGTCGACCCGCAGCGCTGGGCGCACGACGCTTTCCTCCATCCGCGGCGAAACCATCCCGGCAGCAGCTATACCTTCGCCGCCGGATCGATCGGCGAAGTCGCCACCTTTGACGCCGCCTTCTTCGGCATCTCGCCGCGTGAAGCCGCGCTGATGGACCCACAGCAGCGCTTGTTGCTCGAAATGAGCTGGGAAGCGCTGGAAAACTCCGGCATCCGGCCATCGGCCTTGCGCGGCAGTCGCTGTGGCGTCTACGTCGGCATCGCCAGTGCCGACTACTCGTATCGCCTCGCCGACGACCTCGGGGTGATCGATTCGACGACCGCTACCGGCAACACGGCGAGCATCGCTGCCAACCGCATCTCGTACGTCCTCGACCTGCGCGGCCCGAGCATGGCCATCGATACCGCGTGTTCGTCATCGCTGGTCGCCTTTCACCAGGCGTGTCGCTCGATCGTCTCGGGCGAAAGCACGCACGCACTGGCCGGCGGCATCAGCCTGCATCTGCATCCGTATGGATTCCTGGTCTTTGCCAAAGCGTCGATGCTCTCCCGGCGCGGCCGCTGTAATGTCTTTGACGCCGCCGGTGACGGCTACGTCCGCTCCGAGGGCGGCGGCATCTTCGTCCTCAAGGATTACGATCAGGCGCTGATCGACGGCGACCCGATCGTCGCTGTGGTCGTCGCCTCGGCGGTCAATACCGACGGCCGCAAATCGGGCCTGACGGTACCGAGTCCACAGGCGCAAGCCGCCCTTCTTGAAGAGACTTACGCGCAAGCCGGCATCGACCCCGCGGCCATCGACTACCTCGAGGCACACGGCACCGGCACGGCCGTCGGCGACCCGATCGAAACACTGGCCATCGGCAACGCGCTCGGCAAACGCCGGCCGGCCGGCCAGCCGCTGCCGATCGGCTCGGTGAAAAGCAATCTCGGCCACCTCGAAACGGCCTCGGGAGTCGCCGGCCTGCTCAAGGCCCTGCACTGCCTGAAGCACCGGCTGGTGCCGGCAACGATCGGCGTACGCACGCCCAATCCACACATCAAGCTCGCCGAATGGAACCTGAAGGTCGTCACCGAGCCGCTGCCGCTGAAGAAGAGCGGCACGCTGATTGTCGGCGTCAACTCTTTCGGCTTCGGTGGCTCCAACGCGCACGTCATCGTCGAAAGCGAGCCGCTGCGCGCGGCGCCGTTGGCACCGCTAGCCAGCCTGCTGCCGATCATCGTCTCGGCGCGCGACAGCGTCGCCCTGGCCGCAGCTGCCAGCGACCTGGCCGGCTTCCTGGGCGAGACCAGCGCTGCCACGCTGTACGACATCGCGCATGCCGCGGCTTTCCGGCGCGACTGGCACGAGCAGCGGGCGATCGTCTTCGCGCAAGACCGCGCGACCGTCGCCAAGGCACTGCTCGACTTTGCCGATGGCCGCGTTGACGGCGGCGCCGTCGCCAGTGGTAGTGCGCTGCCGGCGCCGCGCGGAGCCGCGTTCATCTATACCGGCAATGGTTCGCAATGGGCCGGCATGGGGCAACGCCTGCTCGCTGAAGAACCCGTATTCCGCGCCGCGATCCGCGAAGTCGACGCGCTGTTCGGGTGTTATGCCGACTACTCGCTCGAAGACGAGCTCGCCGGCCGCAATGGCGAAGCGCGCTACCAGCGTACCGAGTTCGCGCAACCGGCCTTGTTTGCCATGCAGGTGGGAATCACGCGGATGCTCGCGCAGCGTGGCGTCACGCCGGTGCTCGTCGCCGGTCACAGCGTCGGTGAGGTCGCTGCTGCGTGGGCATCGGGAGCGCTGAGCCTGGCGCAGGCGGTCGAGGTCGTCCACCATCGCAGCCGGCTGCAGGAAACGACCAGGGGCCAGGGACAGATGACCGCGGTCGCCCTCGAACAGCAGGCAGCGCGCCGGCTGCTCGCGGAACTGGGCCTCGACGCCGTGCTCGCCGTGGCCGGGATCAACAGCGCGCGCGGCGTGACCATCGCCGGCGACGTGCAGCACCTCGTCGTTCTCGAGTCGGCGCTGGCCAGGAGCGCGGTCTTCCACAAACGACTCGACCTTGATTACGCATTCCACAGCCCGGCGATGGATGGCATCGAAGTCGCGCTGAAAGAGGCGCTGGCCGCGCTGCAGCCGAGCGAGACGCTCGTCCCCTTCTGCTCGACAGTCACTGGCGAGACCTTGCCCGGCCGGCAACTCGACGCCGCCTACTGGTGGCACAATATTCGCCAGCCGGTGCAGTTCGAAGCGGCGGTCCAGGCCATCCTCGACGACGGCATCAATGTCTTTGTCGAAATCGGCCCCAGTCCGATTCTCCGCGGCTACCTCAACGACGGCCTGAAGGCGCGTGCCATCGACGGCCGTGTCATCGCCACCGCCTTGCGTGACGACGACTCGCCACAGCGCATCTGGAGCGCCGCCAGCCAGGCAGTGATCGCCGGCGCCAGCCACGATTGGCAGCAGTTTTTCCCGCAAGCGGCGGGCTTCGTCGAGCTGCCCAACTACCCGTGGCAGCGCGAGCGCCACTGGCACCCGGTCACTGCCGAATCGGCCGGCCTGCTCTATCGCCACAAGCTGCACCCCTTGCTCGGCTACGCGCTGCAACAGCACGAACTGACCTGGGAAAACCAGCTCGATACGCGGCTTTATCCAGTTCTTGCTGACCACGTCGTCGGCGAAGCAACGATCTTCCCGGGTGCCGGCTTCGCCGAGCTGGCGCTGGCCGCCGCCCTGCTGTGGCAGGCCGACGACCTGACGGCGATCGAAGACCTCGAGATTCGTACGCCGCTGCTGATCGAAGACGAGCGCTCGACCATCATCCGCTCGACGATCGACGCGGACGACGGCGGCGTGACGATCGCCAGCCGGGAGCAGCTCGGCAACGATCCGTGGACCGTGCACTGCACGGCGCGCGTTCGCTGCGAAGCTGACGACAGCCTGCTGAGCGAGAAAGCCCCGGCGCTACCGACCCGCGACCCGGATTTCGACCACGCCAGCCACGCCGCCCTGACGCAAGCCGCCGGCCTTGCCTACGGAGCCGCTTTCCAGTGCATCGAGCACGGCTGGGTACAAGGCAACGCGGTGCTGGCGGTCTATCGGATCCCGAGCAGCATCGACCTCGAGCTCGAACAGACGCACCTCCACCCGGCGCTGCTGGACTGCGCCTTCCAGCTCGTCTTCCAGCTGCTGAAAGACGCCATTGGCGAACATCGCGGTCTGGCCTTCGTGCCGGTCCGCATGGGACGCATTGCCTTCCGTCGCGGCATGGGCCGACCAAGCCTGGCGCGCGCGAGGCTGCTAAAGCACGGTTCGCGCTCGCTGCGCGCCGACTTCGCGATCTTCGCGGCCGACGGTAGGACCATCGCCGTCGTCAAGGACGTTCTCTTTCGCAGCGTTCGCCTGAGCAGGAATGCCGCCGACCAACTGCGCTGCCTGGCCTACCACGGCACACCCAGACCGCACCCGCTGACGCCGCACGGCAAGCCGGGAATCGCTTTCGACGGTGTTCGTTCGGCGCTTGCCGAACTGACCCGGCGCGCGGCGCTGAAAGGAACGCATCGCCGCTACTCGGAAGAAGTCGATCCACTGCTCGACACCCTGTGCAGCCGCTTTACGCGGCAGGCACTGCTAGAGCTGTCAGCCGATGGGCAAAGCTTGTCAGCGCAGGCAATCGCCGCCTGCCAGAGCAACGCCAGCGAGGCTTTCCTGGCGCGCCTGCTGTCGCTGGCCGAGGACGATCAGTCGCTGCTGCGCACCGCCGACGGCTGGGAAATCGTTCCCGACGCGCGCGATCAGTCGTCGGCGCAGGACATCTGGAACAGCCTGCTGGCCGACGACCCCGATTACTTCCAGATCGTCCATTCGGTCGGGCGTATCGGCATGCATCTGGCGCCGCTGTTGACCGGTGCAGCAACGCTGTCCGAGATTTGCCCACAGGAGTCGTCGCGGGCAACGCTGCTGCGGCAAGTGCTGGGCAGCAGCGGCAAAGAGAAGCTTGGCCGCGCACTGCGCGTGCTGATCGGCCGTGGACTGAAAGATCTGCCCGAAGGAAGACGGCTGCGGATCGTCGAGATCAGCGAGGGCGCACCCTCCTTCGCCATGGACGCGTGTATCGCCCTGGACTTCAACCGCGGCGATTATTGCTTTGCCAGCACCTCGCCGGCGACGCTGGACGAGGAGCGCGACCGACTGCGCGAATGCTCGCCGGAAATCACGACGCAACTGATCGGCGGTCCGCCGGAAGCGATTTCGACGAACTCGACACACTCGGCCAACGGCACCGGCTGCGCGCTGGCAATCGTCGTACTCGACTTCGCGACGCTCGAGAAAACCCTGCAGGCGCTCGACCATGCGCGCCGCTGCCTGGCCGCCGGCGCCTCGCTGATCGTCGTCGGGCAGCACCCGTCGCGCTGGATCGACTTCGTCTTCGGCGCGCGCCAGGACGGCTGGTCGCGATCCGACGGCGGTGATTGGCGGTCGACTCAGCGGCCGAGCTTCTTCTGGCAGCAACAACTCGAGCAATCGGGCTTTGCCCGCTGCGAGCTATTCGAGTTTTCGCCGGACACGCTGTCCGGCCCCTACCTGCTGCTTGCGCAGCTCGCCGAGGAACACGGCACGGCCCACAACGCGCCACGAGTGGCGCTGCGTAGCTGGGTCCTGCTTGCCGACCAGGTCGGCTTTTCGGCCAAGCTCTCCGATCAGCTCGCCAGGAAGCTACAGGCGCGCGGCGATCTGGTGATTCAGGCGAGCACCGGCGACACCACAAAAATTGCGTCGCTGCTCGCCGAAACCACCGGCAACTACGGCGAACTCGACGGCATCGTTTATCTCGCAGGCCTCGTCGCGGAGCCGTCCAGCATGCCGGCGGTAGACCTTGTCGAGCAGCAGGTCGCGCGCTGCGCCACCGCCGCGAGCATCTTCCAGGCATGTGCGCAAGCGAAGACGAGCAGCACCTGCTGGCTGATCACCGCCAATGCCGGCAGCCACCTGCTGCCTGGTCGCCACGCCAGCGATACCGCCGACGCCGCGCTCTGGGGATTCGGCCGGACGATGCTCAACGAGGTCGACGGCTGCGCAATCCGCCTGATCGATCTGGAAACGCCGCTGGCGATTGAAACCGCAGCGACCGCGCTGGACAAGGAGTTTGAACAGCCCGACGGTGAAAACGAGGTGCTGCTGACCGCCAGCGGCGAGCGCTACGCCTTGCGCCTGCGCGTCGAGGAACGCCCCGACGCACTACTGCCGGCGCCAATCGACGCACCGACGGTGTCGCTGGGCTTCGAATTTCCGGGCCAACTGCGCAATCTGCGTTGGCAAGCGCAGCCGCGTCGCGATCTCGACCCCGAGCAGATCGAGGTCGAGGTGCAGGCCACTGGCCTGAACTTCCGCGACGTCATGTACGCGCTCGGTCTGCTCGCCGACGAGGCGATCGAAAACGGTTTTGCCGGCCCGACGCTGGGTTTCGAGTTTGCCGGTACGGTCTCTCGAAACGGGCGCGAAGGCTCTGCTTTCAGCGTCGGCGACCAGGTCGTCGGCTTCGGCCCGTCGAGCTTCGGTAACCGGGTGGTGACCCAGGCAAGCGCCATCGCGCATATTCCGCCCGGAATTTCCTTCGAAGCGGCAGCGACGATTCCCAGTACTTTCTTCACTGTCTATTACGCGCTGCATCACCTGGCACGCCTGCAGCCGGGCGAAAAGGTGCTGATCCATGGCGCCGCGGGCGGCGTCGGGATTGCCGCCGTCCAGGTCGCGAAATGGCTCGGTGCCGAGATCTACGCGACCGCCGGATCGGATGAAAAACGCGACTTTCTGCGCCTCCTCGGCGTCGACCACATCTTCGATTCGCGCTCGCTGGCCTTCGCCGACCAGATCATGGCGCAGACCGCTGGGCAAGGCCTGGACGTCGTTCTGAATTCGCTCGCCGGCGAAGCGATCAACCGCAATTTCCAGGTGCTGAAGCCCTTTGGCCGCTTTCTCGAACTCGGCAAACGCGATTTTTACGAAAACACGCGCATCGGCCTGCGGCCGTTCCGCAACAACATCAGCTACTTCGGCATCGACGCCGACCAGTTGATGCTGGTGCACCCGGAGCTCACCCGCCGCCTGTTCGCCGAGATCATGGAACTGTTCGCCGACGGCGTCTTCCACCCGCTGCCGTACCAGAGCTTCGAGGCCGACGATATCGTCGACGCCTTCCGCTACATGCAGCAGGCCCGCCAGATCGGCAAGATCGTCATTACCTATCGGCACGGCATCAACCGGGTGCACGCCCCCGAAGCGCCGACCCGCCAGCGCCTGCAACTGGCCGCCGACGCGTCGTATCTGGTCACCGGCGGCCTGCAGGGTTTCGGCCTGCGCACCGCCGAATGGCTGGCCAGCAAGGGCGCGCGACAGCTGATCCTGATCAGCCGCAGCGGTCCGGAGTCGGACGAAGCACGGCAGGCGATCGAGCGACTCGAAAAGCAAGGCGTACGCGTATACGCCGCCGCCTGCGACGTCACCGACCGCGCTGCTCTGGCGGCGCTGCTCGCCGAGACCGCCGGCACGCTGCCGCCACTGAAGGGGATCGTCCATGCGGCGACGGTAATCGACGACGGCCTGGTCGCCAATCTCGACGGCGAGCGGATTCGCCGGGTGCTCGAACCGAAAGCGCTTGGCGCGCGTCATCTGCACGAACTGACGCGCGACCACGGTCTCGATCTGTTCATTCTTTTTTCGTCGGCGACGACGGTCTTCGGCAACCCCGGGCAGGCCAGCTACGTCGCCGCCAACACGGCTCTGGAAGCGCTCGCCGCGTATCGCCGGTCGATTGGGCTGTGTGCCACGTGTATCGGCTGGGGACCGATCGACGACGTCGGCTTCCTGGCGCGTAACGAAGCGATCAAGGAGGCGCTGCAGAACCGCATGGGCGGCGCGGCACTCCACTCAGCGGTCGCGCTCGAGGCGCTCGAGGAGATGCTATTGGCCGATCGTTCGGGCCTGGCGGTGCTCGACTTCGACTGGAACGCCCTGAGCCGCTTGCTGCCGACGGCGAACAGTCCGAAATTCCAGGAGCTGGTCTGGCACGCCGAAGGCAGCGACGCCCAGGAGGACCAATCGGAAGACATCCAGCGACTGCTGACCGAGCTTTCCGACGAGCAACTGCTGGCGGCGTTCATCGACATCCTGCGTGGCGAGATCGGCGAGATCCTGCGCGTCGCCGCCGACAAGATCGACGCCAACCGTTCGCTCTACGACATGGGTCTGGACTCGCTGATGGGCGTCGAACTGATGATCGCCCTGGAAGCGCGTTTTGGCATCCGCCTGCCGGTAATGGCCATCAGCCAGAGCCCGACGATCGCCAAACTGGCGGCGCGGGTCATTCAACAACTGCGCGGCACCGGCGAGGACCTCGACTCCGACGACGGCGCGGCGCGCCTCGCACAACAGGTCGAGCAGGTGGCCAGACAGCAAGGCGCCGACGCCTCGCCGGAACTGCTCGCCAGCGTGGCACAAGACGTGCGCGCCAGCCACCGCGCCGCGCCGGCCCCGGAGATCATTTAGAATGCTACGCAAAGGCTTGCCAGGACTGACGGCGCAGCTCAAGGACAAGCTCATCCAGCAGGCGCTGGAACGGCGGCTGCGGCAGGCCGATCAGGGCAGGAACGTCGACACCCCGGCACGCGCGATGAGCAATGGCGCCGGAATTCCCGAACAACACTGCCGCTTTGACCTGCATCCCGGCTACCAGCAGGTGCGCATCATCAGCGAGGGCGCCAGCCGTCTGGGAATCGCCAGTCCGTTCTTCAAGGTCCACGAAGGAATCGCCGGTGCCCGAACGCAGATCGACGGCCGCAGTTACATCAACTACGCGAGTTACAACTATCTCGCGCTTTCCGGCCATCCGGAAGTCTCGGCAGCCGCCAAGCAGGCGATCGATCGCTACGGCACCTCGGTGTCGGCGAGCCGCCTGGTTTCCGGCGAGCGACCGGTACACCAGCAGCTGGAAAAGGCGCTCGCCGGCGCCTACGCGGTCGACGACGCGATTACCTTCGTCAGCGGTCACGCCGCCAACGTCACAGCCATCGGCCATCTCTTCGGCGCGCAGGACCTGATCCTGCACGATGAGCTGATTCATAACAGCGTCTTGCAGGGAATCGCTCTCGCGGGCGCTCGCCGCCTCTCTTTCCCGCACAATGACGCGGCCGCGCTTGACGCCATCCTCGGGCAGCAGCGCCACCACTTCCAGCGCGTTCTGATCGTCCTCGAAGGCATCTACAGCATGGACGGCGATTATCCCGACCTGCCCCGCTTCGTCGACATCAAGACGCGACATCGCGCTTTCCTGATGGTCGACGAAGCGCACTCCTTCGGCGTCATGGGAGCGACCGGACTCGGGATCAGGGAGCACTTCGGGCTGACCGGTCGTGACGTCGACATCTGGATGGGTACGCTGAGCAAGGCGCTGGCCGGTTGCGGCGGCTACATCGCCGGCGAAGCGGCGCTGATCGAACACCTGAAATTCCTGGCGCCGGGCTTCCTCTATAGCGTCGGCATGTCACCACCGGTCGCGGCAGCGTCGCTGGCGGCCTTGCAAGTGCAGCAGCGCGAACCCGAGCGCGTTGCCGCCCTGCAGGAGCGTGGGCGTTCATTCCTCGCCCAAACCCGCGCGGCCGGCGTCGACACCGGCACCTGCGCAGGCTATGCGGTCATCCCGGCGATCACCGGCAGCTCGATCAAGGCGGCACGCCTGTCGGCCGCGCTGTTCGAACGCGGCATCAATGTCCAGCCAATCGTTTACCCGGCGGTACCCGAAAAGTCTGCGCGTTTGCGCTTTTTCATCTCGTGCGAGCATGCCGAGCCGGAGATCGAGCAAACCGTCGCCGCGCTGGCCGAAGAGCTGGGCAAGCTGTAGGTTTTACCCCGGCGCGAACGAGTTCGGCCCGCCGTCGGCGGCGCCGAGTAGGCCCATCTCGTGCAGAAACACGCGGCTGAGGTCTTCGACCTTCAAGGCCCGCCGCGCGCCGCTGCCCTCCTGCCCGTCACCCCTCGTCGGGCCGTCGCTCCGCCAGATGAAGTAGTCGGTCTGTCCGCCCGGCTCGCCGAGCGCCCGATAGACCTCGGGCATGATCGGCACGTGATCACCGTACCAGCACAGACCGCCCGGACGCGCTGACGCCGCCAGCTCGGCACGCAGCATCGCCGCCATCCGATCGGCATTGGCGAGATGGCGCAGGTAGATCGTCAGATCGTCGCAGCGATCGGGCGGCGGCTGCGAATAGAGCCGCTCGACGTCGCCGGGCAGCAGGTCCTCCAAATGCAGAGGCCCATGGTTCTCCATGCTGATCACAAAAACGAACAGCGGCTGCTCGCTAGCGTGGCGCAGCAGCTCGCCAACCTGCTCGGCCAGCGCTACGTCGCCGACATAAGGCCCGCTCCTGGCCGCGCCGGCGAAGCGGCGAATGTCGATGAACTCATCGAAGCCGAGTCGCGGAAAGACCTTGTGGCGCGCGTAAAAGCGCGCCGAGAAAGGATGCACGCAGACCGTCCGGTAACCGCAGCGCCGCAAGTAGCTGGCCAGCGTCGCGACGCCCTGCCGTGCCAAGCAGCGATACGGATTGAAGCGATGGACCGCCAGCGACTCGCCGGCCAGGCCCGACAGGAAGGCGAACTCGGTACGCACGGTATTGGCGCCCCAGGCGGCGACCTCGAGCTGCCCGTGGCACACGGCAGCGGCCTGCAGCGCGTCGAACTCGCGCAGGACGTCGCGGCGAACGCCGGCAAAAAGCCGCCGCGCGTCAAAGAATGACTCGCTCTGCACGACTACCAGATGCGCGAGTTCGGCCGCCGCAGGACGCGCCGGCAGCGCGCGTTCGTACGCCACATACGGCGAAGCGAGCGTGCATGGCACGTGTTCCTCTTCACCGTAGCGCCACAGCGCGGTCAGCAAGCCCAGTCGCCGCAAGTCGTCGGCGGCGTCGAAACTCACCGCCGGCCGCTGCCAGACGCCGAGCCCCAGGACGATCAGCCCAAGCGTCGCCAGCAGCGCCGAAGCGCTCAGAAAATCGGCGGCTGGCAGCGCGACCAGCAGCGACTCCTCCAGCGTCAGACCCGCCCAGAACGCCGCGGCGAAGGCGCAGACGGCCAGCACGGCCCGGCCCGCACCGAGGAAGGGCAGGTACAGCCGAGGGTGCTTCAAAGCATCGCTGAAGTACTCGAAATCCTGAAAAATAAAGGGTTCGCGCAGCGCCTGATACTTGGCGTTGCTGACCAGCACGACGAACAGCATACCGGCGAGCAGCGCGCTGGCAGCAAAGATCGGCCGGTGGAGAAGCAACAGGAGAAAGCACAAGGCCAGCAGCCAGAACCCGAGGTGGATCGCCAAGGCCGCCACTGGACGTTTCCAGATCGCCAGCGGCGCCGGCCGCAACAGACGTTCAAGCAGCAGCGACAGGCCGGCGCTGAGCGCGACTGACGGCGCCACCGCCCACCAGAACGCCTCAGCCACCGTAACCGAGCAGACGCAGAATGCGCTGCGACAGCGCCGCCGGCAGGACCGCCAGCCACCAGGTCCCGAAATTGAGCGGGAACGGAAAACTGATCCGCGCCTGGTTGCGCGCCAGAGCACGCCGAATGTGGCTGGCGGCGCGCTCTGGCGACCACAGGAAGGGCTTGGGGCCCGGCATCTCGCGGCACATCTTCGATTCGACGTAACCCGGCATGACGACGCTGACTCGCACGCCCTCGCCTGCCAGCCAACCGCGCAGCGCTTCACCGTAGGCCTTGATCGCCGCCTTGCTGGCACAGTAGCTGGGCGTCACCGGCAGGCCGAAGTAGGCGGCCAGCGAACTGATCAGGGCAATTTGCCCCTGAGCGCGCACGCGCATCGCCGGCAACACGGCAGCAACCGTCGCCATCGCCGCGTACACGTTCACCGCCAGCAAGTCCTCGACGTCTGGCCAGCTCTCACCCGCTCCATCCGGCCCGATATTGATGTTCACGCCGGCATTGACGATCACCAGGTCGAGGCACTCGTGCTCGCCAAGCGCCGCCAGCCAGTTGGCCAGCGCCTGCTGGTCGCGCAGATCAAGCACCTGCGTCAGCACGCGCGCGCCGCGCGCCTCGCACAGGGCCGCCAGCTCGGCCAGCCGCGCGGCCTTGCGTCCCTGCAGGATCAGCGTCGTGCCGCTCTCGGCATAGACCGCCGCCAAAGCGCCGCCGATGCCGCCGGTGGCGCCGGTGATGAGCACCGTCCGCGGCTGATTGGCGGTGCTCATAGCAACTCGTCGAGCGGCGAGCGTTCGGGCTCGAGGAAGCGCCGGCAGTTGGCTACTGCCAACCTGATTCCGGTCGCGCAATAGAAGCCGCCATTGACCTGCACGGCGTGGATCAGTGTCTTGCGAAAGCATCGAAACAAGGTCGTGTCGGGCTTGATCCCATGCTTCCAAAAGTCGTCGACTGACCCCTGAAAGGTCAAGCCGGGCAGGTTGTAAATCGGATCGCTGAGGGTCACGGTCGGACATCCGGCGCCCACGGAGACGATACCGACGGTGCTGTTCACCGTCACCACGCCTTGCGCGTGTCGCAGCAACTTCGCCAGATCGCCGCTCTCGAGGTAATCAATTCGTCCCGCCAAGCCGAAACGCCGCTCCAGATCAGATATGACGCCGCGATAGTTCACCAGGCCAGCGTCAAGCGGATGGTTCTTGATCACCAGCCGTGCGGCGTTTGGCGCATGCATGGCAAACGACTCCATCACCGACTCCATCACCCCGTTCATATCGTTGAATCGGCAGTGGTCGCGAATCTGGGCATCGCTGTTCAGTTGCAGCGGGAGCAGGTAGAACGGCACGCCACCGCTCGCCAGCTCATCGATCAAGGCATTGTCTTTCGGCTCGCGAAAGCGAAGCATCGAAAACCGCACAGCGTAGCCAGCGTACTCGACGGCGGCGTTGAGGGGCGCATGCCGCTGGTATCGCGGGAACAAAATGGGGTTGGTGCTTCCGGCCAGATGGTAAGCGATGTCGTGCGCAGCACGCACGACCAACGGCGACTTGAACAGCTCGCGATTACCGTAATCCCGCAACTTTGCGCCGACGCTGCGAAACCAGTCCGGGTCACGTGGCAACAAGGAGTGGCCGTTGACTCCATCACGCTCGAGCGTGACCCAGCAAGGGCGTAGATAACCCTCCTCGAATACATGCGTTCGGATGCCCAGCGCCGAAGCACGATCAACGGCTGGTCGATGAACCGGGCGGCGGTCGCCAAACAGTACCTGATCGGTAATCTCGTAGCGGTGGTACTTGTCGTCGAGGAAGTCACGCAGACCCGACAGGCCGCCGCGATAGTTCCAGCCCCTGCGAAAACCCCAATAGGCCACGTCGCCAGCGTTGAAATTGATCTTGAAGACACGATGGCCGTCGGCTACCAGCTGGTCGGCCAGCTTGGCAAAAAAAGGCGAGCAAACGCCCTGCAGGAAGAGAAAAGAACGTCTCGCGAGCAAATCAGTCCCCTGACAAAGCCGTAGCGACTGGCTTCACCGAACACCCACAATGAGCCGCAGGAAAAAGCGCTTCAGCCGACCAAAGCGGGAAATCGTTGCCGACCCCCTTTCGCGCCAGGCGAGCAACTCATCAAGAGCACGCTCGGGCGTCGTGAAACGCCTGCTGCTGCGGCTCACATAAGTCGGGTAGAGAATCAGCGCGCCGGCAACCAGTTCATCAAGCGTCAGCCGACGAGTCCGGCGTGGCTGCAACACGACGTCCTCGGTCAGCCCCCAGCCGGCGTAAAACGGTTGGCCATGGCACACCACCTTCTTGCCGCGCAAGAGCGCCTCAAAGCCGGCCAGTGAAGTCAACACGTGCACCTCGTCTACGGCAGCCAGCAATTCGCCCATCGGCACGTCCCCCAGCACCTCGTCACAGTGGCGTCGCGCCTCGTCCTCGCCCTTCCCCGCCTTACGTAGTCTGGCCAGCACGTCAGGATGAGGCTTGTAAACCAGCCAGGCGTCGGGATTGGCCTCGCGTGTCGCCTGCAGCAAGCCCATATTGGTCCTGACCCCCGGCGCGCCATACTGAATCGACGCATCGCTCTCCACCTGCCCCGCCACCAGCACGACACGTAGCGCTTGCTGCGGTCTGTGCCACGTCACGCCGCCGACATTGTACTTGGTCAGACCCGCCGCAACGATCCGCGCCCGCAATGCGGCCGCACGCGTTAGCAAAGCGTCGTCAGGACAGATATCTTGCAGCTGACTTTCAAGGTCTGAAACCCGCGTTGCATCGTAGTAAATGCCTTGACGGTCGATCACCCACGATAGCGGACGTACCAGATCGGCACCCAGCCCGACCGAACGCAGGAAGCCATCCTCGAGGCGAACTATCTTGGTTCCCTGAATGCCCGACTGCTGCGCAATAACGGGCGCCTTGCGCCCCCAGACGACCAGCATGGGCTGATCAGGCAGCGCGTCAGCCTTGTCGGCAAAGCGCACCCGAGATCCCTGAAAAAAATCGCGCACGATCGACTTTTTCCACCGCGAAAAGTCGAGCGCGCCGATTTCGGGCGGAAAACGCTCACGCATCCGGCGCTGCAAAGCCATCCAGTCGAGCAAGCGCTCGACCTCGCAGCGCTGGCCCGTTTCCGGGTCGATGTAGCGCGAATAATCGACCAGGGTCGCGTGCACCAGGCTCTCCAGCGCTACCGGCTGACGCCGCGCGGGCGCCTCCAGGTCGTCCAGCGTCAAGCCCCAGCCGGCATAAAAAGGCATGCCGAAGGTACGCACTCGCTTGCCCCATAGCAGGCCCTCGAAACCTACTTGCGAGGTCACCACGTAGACCGCTTCCGCATTCTCCAGCAGCAAGACCGGATGTACATCCTCCGACACGATGCGCAGCCGCGGATTACTTGCCGCGCTCACCAGGTCGAAGTGACCCTTCTTGCTGCCTGCCGCCACCTCGGGGTGCACCTTGAGCAGCACCACGCAATCAGGATTTTCGGCCAGGGCGGCGGCGAGCATCGCGCGAAAGCTTGACGCGTCTGCCAAGCCGTAGCGGATCGAGGCATCACCCAATGTTTGATCGATCGCCAAGACATAGCGCTCAGCCCCAGGCAAGCGGGAGCCACTGGGCGAGGGTTGCGGCGCCGCAAAATCGCTGGCCGGCATCGCTGCTGGAAATGGCGGAAACGATTCTCGCGCATGATTGTATTTCGACACCCGCGCCGCCCGCCAACGCATGATCAGTGCTTGCGCCCGCAGACGCTGGAGATCGGTCAGCGGCCTGGCCACCAGGGCCTCCAGGCGAGACGGCGCGGTCGCGTCATAGTAGATGCCAAGATCGTCAAGGACGATGGCCAGCGGGGGGTCGGTCATGCCCAGCGCGACCGAGCGCAGAAAGCCATCCTCCAGGCGCCAGACGGGCACGCCAAGACCTGTGGCCGCTTTCTCTGCTTTGGCGGCACTCGGCTTGCGGCCCCAGGCGATCACCCCGGAGACGCGCTTCCGGCGCGCCCGTATATCGAGACAACCCAGATACGTGAGCTCCGCAGCAAGCAATGAAGGCAGTCCCGGCAAGCGCAACAAGGTGCGGGACGTGGTCCCCAACAGCGGCCGAGACAGGGACGCCGGGGCAAGCTCGACAGTCAGCCCCTGCTGCTGCCAGGTGTGTAGCAGCTGGCGTTCTGCCGGCCAATGGTGACGGCTGCCGGCCCGATGATGGGCTCCGGCATGGTGGTAGGGAACAGATCTGCTGCCAACACTGGCAAAACCTGTGGCACGAACATTCACCCACGACCCCAGCAAAGACCTGGTCCAGGCCAAGAACAGCAGGCCGGCGCTCGGTGGCGCCTGCAAGACGCTCACCAGTTCGGACCACCGCGGCAATGGCACGGTCAGCACCTTAACGCCGTTACGCCAAGGCGCTTCAAATCGACGCCAGTCCTGGAGTTTGAAAGCCATGTCGGGTCCGCTGACGACGATCCACTGCACGCCTGCAGGCACGGGACCAGAGAATCCGGGCGCGGTGACCCAGACATCGACCCGGGCACCGATGTCGGCCGCACTACTGTAATCGCCCTTGAACTGGTTGAAACGCACCACCACTCCGTGCCTATCAATCTCGCTACCCAGGCCAGACGCCAGCAGGCTGCCGCCATTGCCAAGCACACAGAGACCATTGGGCAAAACTTTTTTTTTTCCGGGGGCGCAAACCATCAGCCCATTTTCCGGCCCCCCGGAAAACCCTTCCCTCTCGCCCACCCAAGCTAGCGCCGGTTCCCCCCCCCTGTGCATCGCGCCCGTGACGTGGGGGGCCTTTTTTTTTTGAATTTCCCCACTTCACCAGGTGCTTGTTTGGTTCCCCCCGAATGGGCCCCCAGTGGAAGAACCTTGTTTTTTCCTCCCGGCGGATATCCCCCCCCCACCCTGCACCCCGCCAAAAATTCCAAGCCGCCCCGCCCGCCCTTTGCCAACCTGCCATCCCAATTGCCACCACACAAAGATGACCCCCTGCGCCAGCCAACGCCCAAAAGACTATAATCGGTGCCGCCCGCCCAAATGAACCCAGTTCCTCTCCCCCAACAAATCGCGGCCGGCCCAACAGCAAAATAACCCCCCAAGCAAAGGGGCCTGCGGGGGCCCCCCCCGCGCTTGCAGCTTGGCAATCGTCATGACGCCGCGCGTTCTTCTTCGCCGACGAACTTCAGGAATTCATCTGCCGTCCGCCAGACGTCCGCCTGCGCCAACACCCGCTCCGAGAGTCCGCGAGTGAGCGCCGCATAGTGAGCAGGGACGAGCAATTCTTGCAGAGCCGCACAGCACTCTGCAGCATCTGAGGCAAACAGCGCGCCGCAAGAGCGGAAGCGCTGCGCATCGGGCAGGGGCGAACAGACCGTCGGGGTGCCCCAATAACCCGCTTCAAGAACCTTCAGCGCCGACTTGCAGCGGGTGAACGGCGTCGCTTCCAGCGGCGCAAGATTGACCCATGCCGTTCGCACGCGTTCGGCGTAGGCCGCGAAGGGGACTTTTTCAAGGTGCACTACCTGACCGTCGCGCGCTCGCAGCTTGAAGTCCAGAGGACCCGTGACCTCCAGCCGCGCATTGGCGTTGGCGTGCAGGAACCTTGCAATCCCATCCGCATAGACCGCAAAGTCTCGGTCATGGCTGCGGGTGCCGGGAAAATACGTCACAACTGCTTGAGCAATCCTTGCCTCACGCCCTTTTTCGGCGTCCCGCCAAGCCAGATGTACGGCATTGGGCAAGACCCGAGCCGTGGCCTTCGGAAAGCAACGTCGTACATGCACCGCCAGGGCGTCCGTCGAAACGGTCAGCTTGTCGAAACACGCCAGCGCCGCGGCGTGCTCGGCAAACTGGCGCACAAGCTTTGGCAGCGCCATTTGCCCATTGACGACGCTCGGGCTGTAGCGCGACAACTGTGGGTCGAATACCAGATCGTCGACATCCGCCACGAGCGTCGTGCCATGGCGTCGCAGCCACCACAGCAGCGAACGCCAGAGCAGCGAGTGCCGCGGCCGGTGAAACACGGCGACATCGAAGCGCTGCCCGGGACGGAGCGTTGACCAGTGGAGCCAACTGACCCGGTGACCCATGCCCTGCAGCGCCAAGCCGAGGTTTTCACACCGGTAAATGAACGACGGGTCCTGCCGGAAGAGCCGTGGATTGCGGTTGCACGCCAGGAAAGCAATGTTCAGCGCGCGCGCCGGAGAGCTTCCAGGCGGCACACTCAGCGCAACCATGGTTTGCTAACCGTTGGCGAAAGACTTAAGGAGAAGTCCGGCCGTTCGTAGCTCAGATTCGGGTTGTAGAACGGATCATGATGCAAAATGCTCTGCCAGCGCTTGCGCATGTAGCGCACCTCTCGCCTGGCACGCGCGATCTTTTCCGGGCTGTCCTCCTTGCCCCTGGAAACCGACTCGTGGTGATACAACTCGGCGTAGGGTGTCCAGACCACTCGCCGCTTCGCCTCGCGCACACGCAGACAATAATCGACGTCGTTGAACGCCACCGGCAGGTTTCCTGCATCAAGGCCGCCCAAATCCTCGTACAACTTTCGCCAGGTCAGTAGGCAGGCGCCGGTGACGGCAGACAAGTCTTGTGCCTGCACCGCCCGACCGCAATAGCCGGGCGCATCGTGCGCCAGAAAAGAATGGAGATGGTGCGCCAAGCCTCCCGGGCCGACGGTGTCGCCCGCGTGCTGCACCCGCCCGTCACCAAAATACAGCTTGGCGCCGACGACGCCCACGTCTGCCTGGATCAGATGACCGAGCATTTCATCAAGCCAATCGGGTGAAATGACTTCGGTGTCGTTATTGAGCAGACAAAGGGCCTCACCCCGGGCATTGGCGGCCGCAAAATTGTTGATCGCCGAATAGTTGAAGGCCCGCGGATAGCGCAAGACACGAACCTGCGGACGCGCGTGCAAGGCCGTCAAATACTGCAAAGCCTCCGCCTCGACGCTTTGGTTATCGACCACCAGTATCTCGAAGTTGCGATACGAACTCTTCGCCAACACGCTCTCGACACAAGCGTGCAGGTGATGAAATTCGTCACGCGTCGGAACGATGATGCTGACCATTGGCGGAACTGCCGGCAGCTTGTAACGCACCTGGCAATAGCCATGCGCAGACACTCGAACATTCGCCTCGACCCCCAAGCGCAGCAGATGCTCTTGCACCGGCTTGATCGACAGTTCCTCATTGCCAGGCAGCGTATCGCTCGCCGGCCTTGGCAAATGCATCAGTACGCTCGGGATATGTTCGATCTGCGTCCCCGGAAGTCGCTCCGTTGCGCGCAAGAGATAGGCATGCAGACTGTCCATCGAAACGTCGTTCGCCAGCGCCATGGCAACGCGCTCGATCGCCGCTGACGACACCGTCGCCACCAGATCCGCGCGTAAAGCAAGCGCCGACCCGAAATAGTTTGACGATCGCAGCAACTCAGGCGACCAATCCGGTTTGAATTCCGGGTCAACACGCCAGCCGGAAGCATCCAGATAGTCGTGATCCGAATAAATCACCCTGCTCTGGCGATCGAGCAAGGAAGCGCTTGCATACCAATACAAGGCATGCTCAGCGAGGATTGCCCCGGGGAGCAGCATCATCCACCAGGTGCATTCGGCAAGCCCTGAAGTGGCAATCGCGCCAGCGCACCGAAGACTCTCCAGCGAGTGCACGCAGAGCCAATCGGAGCCGATCGACAGCGCTCGCACGTCTGCCAGCTCGCGTTCCGGAACCACCACCAGCACCTGCCCATGGAAATAGATCTGTCTTTGGACAGAGTCCAGGGTGACCCTCAGTTGCTCAAGCTCGGCCACCCCGGCAAACAGCAGCAGTCCGAAAGTTGGCCGCATTGCCCACTGCTTGATCTGCCGATCAATGCGCTTGCGGTCATCGCCGGTCAAGGCCTCGACGTGATCCAACCATTGGCTATATTTCAGGCTTGGCTGATAGCCCCTTAGGCGACCCGCAAGCTCATAGGATTTGCTCAACCCCCGCAGTGGCGTATGCCAGTGCAGTCCGATTTTTTCACGCTGACCGCGTGCCTTGGTGTTAAAGATGTGCCGTACTCTCTGCACCCGTCGTAGGAATGTGCCGACCGCATTGACCTCTTGCAGGCACAGGTTCAGCAGTTCAAAGCTTCCACTCCCGCCCATCGGCTGAAACTCCAGCCGTACCACACCCGGCGGCAAATTGACGAGTTCGAGGATCGTACCCTTGAGCGATACCGGAATGTGGTACTCGACCAGGGTTCCGGAAGGGGCTACGATCTCGGCAAAAAGCACGGTGGTGAAATCGGTACCCCGGCGATTGAGCTGGCCTCTTAACAATACCCAGCCACTCAGGTAGCAGCCGCTCGCCGAGGTCAGCAACAGCCGGGGTTCCGGGCCCGTCACCAGCCATTGCCCGGTGCCTTCGTCACGTCCCACATCGGCCAGCCCCTCAGCGTGCAGAATCACCCCTCTGGAAGCCCGCGGCGGCAGCGGCCGGCTGCGCGTAATCAACTTGCGCCACATCAGGCGACGATTGCCAGCGAGCGATTTTCCAACTTATGGTATCGCCGACGAGCTTTCACGCCCTTCGCGCGCACCAATGCAGTTGAACGTGGGGTTTCCGGAGCCGCCTGGAAGTGCGCTGAAGCCGAGGCCATCGGTATGACATACATGTCAGCGTCGACGCCGCAAGGTCGCTCCCACTTTGCTCAATAGTTTCCGACTCAAAGTCGCCTTGCCGGACACAGGTTCGGTGATGCCGAGCTGCGCGGCCGGAATCTCTTGGCCATTGGCAATAAAGCCGAACTCGATCCCGGACACCAGATCACTTTTTTTCAAGCCCGAAAACGCAAATCCACAGTACGACAGAGTCTCCGGTACTTCGACCTGATCCTTCAGGCGCAGCTTAACGACATCATCGCGCCGTTTTTCAAGCTTGAACACTTGCTTAACGCCCGCCGAACGAACATAGCAGCGGACTGCCTTGGCGTCCATATCGCGCGGCAGTCCCCAGCCGGAAAGCGTGAACTGGTCATGCTCGGTCACAATTTGACCGTTGACCGGCTGATCCAGGTGCCAGCCAGAAAAAAACTCTCCCAGCGCGGGTGAATTTACTCTCGTGACCCGAAAGCCCATGCCGACCGCTTCGCCGACCCTCGAGTCGACCAGCGTTTCCATATACCGGCTCGCCTTCTTGTCGGCGTCGCCAGGGCCCGACATACTCTTCTGCATTTCCCAGTTGAGCACCACCGGTATGTAACCGCGCGCATCGAAGGCATCCTTCACGTCTTGCTGGTATCTTTCCGGGACGTAGGAGTCAATCACGAACTCGCTCTCGCCACCCTGACGACACCAAACTTCAACCAGATCGCCCGCCAGGCCCTGCGAAAAGACTTTCTCGGCGACCTTGTCGTACTGTGGCGAAAAGTCGGCGCAGATGAGCGACTTCAAGGCCTCCGACGCCGTGATCCGGCCATCTGAAAGCTGCCTGTACGTCAGGTCACCCGACACCACCGGCACCTTCGCTCTGGCAAACAGCGTCCTGCAGAGCGTCGTCTTTCCCGAACCCGGTGGCTCAAGGAGCAAGAAGACACAGGGCTTCTGCCGGCGAACATGCACCACGTAGCGCGTCAGCGGATCACCCGCCTGCTGAACGCTGTAACCAATAATCTTCCAGGCGTAGTCCTGGAGAATTTCCGCGAGCTTGCCACGGCTTGGAAAGAGGCGCTCATCGATACTTCTCTTGACTGAAATCCATTCACTCTTGCCCGAGGGAGCAATGCCCATTTCCAGCACCAGCGTGCCGTCGTCCGACAAGGAATCCATCAAGCGATGAATGAGCGCCTCCTGGTCATCCGCATAGTGAAGCGCGGAAGCGAGCAGGATGACGTCGAACTTGCCATCCGGTAGTTGTTCCCACGACTGAACCAAGAACCGACAGTCCGGCATCCTGGCTTGCGCCCGGCTGACGGCAAGCTTCGACCGGTCAATGCCGATGACCTCCGCTGCGCCATCAAACCGGGCATAGCCGCAGAAGTAGCCTTCGTTGCAACCGACATCCAGAAATCGCTTGCCCTGGAACGAAGGCAGGCGTAGCGCCTTCAGCTTTGCAAGAGACTCGGAAGCCCCTTTTACGCCCGGAAAGCTTTGATACTGCGTCATTTGCCCAATTCCAATTGCTTAATTCTTTCAGATTGACGGACAAGCCGGCCAAGCGCCTGAGCCCGAGGGTCGCCCGAGCGTCCCTGACGATAGCTCCCGGCAAGCCGTCAGATGGTGCCTAGCTACGACCGACGTGAAGACGACGAAAAGGTCACGCAAACGGTGCCAAAGCACGACCAAGAGCCGATTTCAAAGCGGCGGCGCCAAAATTTCTAGCCGCATGCGTCCTCGCAGCCTCGCCCATGCGCCGCCAGAGTTGCGGACTTCCAAACAGCAACTGGACACGCTCGGCGGCCATTGTCACATCGCCCGCTGGCACCAGAAAGCCGGTCTTGCCCTCCAGCACCAGTTCGCTCAGCGCGCCGCGATTGTAACAAACTACAGGGCGCCGGGCGGCCATCGCTTCGAGCACGGTTCGGCCAAACGACTCCTCAACGCTTGAAAGATTGACCACAACATGCGTCTCAGCCAGCGCCACCTGCGGCGTGGCGGCGTAGCCAGAGAACACCACGTTATCACTTAGCGCGCCTTCGAGCTGTTGCGCCCGCAAGGCAGCGATCGCGGGCGTCTCCGGGCCAATCAACAGGCAGCGGATCTTCGGCGAGATCGTGGCCAGCTGCCGCGCCAGCTCGACGAAGTCAGCCACGCCCTTTTTTGGAGCATTGCTGCTGATCATGCCCACGTTGAAGAAACCACCCTGTGTCGGGAAAGGCAGGTCAAAACTGGCGCAATCGACAATGTTCGGAGCGACATGTATCGGTGGGCTGGATGTGTCGCCATCACTGCTGCCTTGTAGGTAACGCACCACCGTCAGCGAGTTGGCAATCAGCGTGTTAGCGTGCGCTAGTAGTCGCTGGTGGATTTCCTCCGCGTTGGCCCCCAGAGATCGAGAGAGCATCGGATCACTCGCAGGCAGCTCACGAACGTGAACGACCACTGGCAAGTGCAAGGCTCGTGCAGCTAGCATCGGCTCATCCAGCACCAGTGTGTTCAGGTAGACCAGATCAACTTTGTGCGCTTGCATCAGCTGCTGGAAATGCGCCAATGTCTGTTCACACGGTACAACACCCTTTTTCCACCAGCCATAAGGCAAGACCGCGATGCATGTAGCGAGCTGCTTGATTTCAGCGAAGTAGGCCGAATGGTGCACGCCCGGTAGAGCGACCACCACGTTGAAGCGCAACTCGTTCAGCGTACTGAGAGCATCCAGTAAAGACCGCTCGGCGCCGAACAGCTTGGGGCCGGCGAGGTGCCCGCACAGCAATACAGTCGGGCGATTGGCAAGGCTAGGCGTGGCGCCTTCAAACACCGGCGCGGGCTCGAAACCCAAGCCCTTGCCGCGCACAACATAGTCCAAGAGTGGACTTTCCACGGTAGCGACGCCCTCGAAGCGCGGTGCTTGATCGTCCAGCCCAAGGCAATAGGCCCGATACCCGCTGCTACTAAAGTCCGGCCCGGGGTCACGGTCCTCCTGCAGACCGTGCGCGAGGAAATGGCGAAGCGGATCAACGCCCGCTTCCGTCAGATCGGGGTAGCGACGCAGGTACCACTCCGGATCGAACAATCCAGATTCCAGGACCGCCCATCCAACACGAGAACTTGCGACCTCTCGGTCGTACCATTGCACCTTTCCCGTAGCACTAATCCATTCCGGAAGGCTCGTTCGTTTCTGCTGCACGGGCGGACCGGCAAGCACTACCGCCCGGTCCAGAACCTCAATCGGAGGTGGATCGTCGAGCGGCAAAGTCAGCCCGGCATGGGACCAAAGATAAAGGTGAGAGCAACGCACTCGCTGCCCCGGTAATACCGCCATTACTCCATAGTCGCGCATCAAAGTCCGAATAGTACCGCTGACGCGACCAAGCGCAGGTCGCGTAACATCGGGCAGATGAAATAACGCAAGCTGCCCGGCAAGCTCGGACATGTGTTGCAGACAAGACCTCACATTTTCGGCCTGCGGCGAATCTGCTGAAAAATCAGCCACGATCAAGCACGCAACCATCTCGTCAGGCAACTTCCTCGACATCGCTGCAGGCACAGGAAAAGGGCGACCAATGGGCGTGGCAGACACAGGAGCAAGTCCATCCCGCCGGATCTGCCCATGCCAGTCATCCGCCGACTCTTGATACTCGCGGCGCAGCCCATAATAGAGAGATCGCAGATGTGTGCTCAATTGTTGGGTCAAGGAATCGGGGCGATGCCGCGTAAATGCCAGAGGCACGCCAGGAAGCACTTCCTTAATCGCCTTGTCGCCACAAGTGCGCAGAATGCGATAGTAAAACTCGGCGTCGGCACCAACACTGACCGTATCCCAGTAGCCTAAGGTGTCCACCAACTGACGGCGAAACATCAGAGACGAAGCATTGCAATGGACCCATGTCGCCTGAGGCCGCCAACAGGAGAAGACGAGCAAGGAACTACAACGAACGCTGAATGACACCGACGCCTGGCAGGCTGGCGCCCCAAGCAAAGCCTTTACCTGTAACGCCAGCTTCTGCGGGTGCGACCAGTCATCCGCATCGTGCGAGGTGACAAACTCTCCCGTGGCCCGGGCCAGCCCGGTGTTGCGCGCAGCATAGGTGCCGCAGTTTGTAGCGTGTTTCACCAACACCACTCGTTCATCTTCGTCCGCGATGGCACGCGCCAGCTCGAAACTGCCATCGGAACTCCCATCATCAACCACCAGCACCTCAATATTGCGCCATGTCTGTCGCAAGACGCTGTCGAGGGCGGTGATCAGGGTCGCACGAGCGTTGAAAAGCGGAACGATGACACTCACCTTCGGCTCCGTCGCGGAATTCCATTGACGACCACCCGAGCCCACCACATTGTCGAGCGACAATGGAGCTTCTGAATCCTTGAGCTCCAGTGCCGCTAACCCTCCGCCGAACAGCGCGCGGTTGATCCAGGCCAAGCGGCGCAAATCGGGTCCATCGAGCCAAGCGTTGGCATAGGCCAGATGCAAGTCCAAAGACTCGGGCTGCTCGTTCATTGCAAGCCTCAGGAGGCGTCGTGCTTCAAGAAAATGCCCCTCGCGTCGCAGGGCATCGCATTCCAGTAGAACGGGGCCGACTTGCTTCGGGTAAGCCGAAGCGCGAGCCTCGGCCGCGAGACTTCCCACTCGGCGCCAATTACTGCCTTGGAATGCTAGCCAACCCGCTAGAGCCCATGCTGCGTAACGGCGCTCGTCCGGGCGCGCTCCCTCATCAGCCAATAGCGCCTCCAAAGCCCCTGCGGCCCACTGCGCAAATCCACCCCAAAGTTTGGCTTCCAACTGGTACGCACGGTTCTCTCTCAGCAAACGTCCTTCGCTGCGACCATGCTTGAGATAGTGCTGCAGCGGACGCACCCCCGAAGAAGCGACATCCCGATAGGTATTCAAATACCAGCCTTCAAAAAACGTTTTTGATGCCACGAGCAAGTCGAGACCTTTAAAAATTAGCGTTTGAGAACGCCAAACTACACGCCAGCCCCGCACGAGACCTATACACAAATCGTTCGCCTTTGAGTTCTTGCGTGAGCATAGTGCCCTGTGTGTATTCCACGCAAACTGGACACCGATTCCACGGCAAACTGGACACCCATTCCACGTCAATCTTGACAGTCGGAGCGTAGCGACGCGGGGTTGAAAGGTTTTACTCTGAGCCTCCTCCTGTGGTCAAGTTTTTGGCATGCAAAGGCAACCGTTTGTCGTTACTGCGTAACGGACTCTTTGGCCAATCGAAGGCGCTTTTCGTAGTAGTCCGTCTCTCCATTGCGCACCCGCGCCGCGCGCTTCAAAGCGGCGTGGTCAGCCTCCCGAAGCAGGCTTTCAATGACCTCACGTTGTGTTACTGCGTAACACGCCGCCAGGCGCTCCAAGGCACGCTTGGCGTGAAAGTTGACCAGCAGATTCAGCCGCTCGGCCTGGCCGTCGACATCTTTCAAGTGACGAGCGCGATAGTCCGATTGCCGTTGAGCATTACTTTTTGCCATGTTGATGGTCCTGTTGAGCGTTACGCAGTAACGGTTTTGATGGAGTGCTTGCCGCGCCCGCAGCGCAGCAATCGAGGGCGCAGGCGGTGTCGCGCTTTGGGCGCAACGCGTGACGCCGCGCAGAGTTATCCACGGCCGCCCGCCAGGCTGCGCTCCTTCTATAGCAGGCGGGCTGGCGAGCGGCGGTGGGTAACTTGTCGAGCTTGCTGGAGGCCTTGACGCTCTCCGGAACTGACCCGCTCTTGCTCACCAAAGCTGACCCATCAAGCGTGACCCATTGAGCCCTGGTTGAGGTCCGCAGCGGCTCCCCGGAGCCGAACTTCGTAACTCCCCAAGCTTGGTCGACAGGCCACGCCCGTTGGCAACGCGGCAGCGCGCGTCGCTCCGCCTGCCCGACCTTCTGATCGCGCGGTCGAGCCCCTTCGCCAAGCTCGCCGCGTCAGTGCAGTCCGACCGCCGCCAGGTTGCGGTCAGGCCTCGCCAGATCTCCGGCAGCGCGACAGGAAGCCCGGCCAGGCCCATTCTTCCCGCACGACGTCGTGTGGGGAGAAACCGTCATGGAATTCCGACAGTGCGAGGCGTGTCATCAGCCGTTTCGGCCGCGTCCGCAGAACCCCGACCAATGCTTCTGTTCGGCCGCCGCCTGCCAGCGCGAACGGCGACGGCGTTGGCAGGCGGCCAAGCGCCAGAACGATCCCGACTATCGCGATAACCAGAAGCGTGCGCAGAAGGCCTGGGCGGAGCGTCACCCCGACTACTGGCGGGCGTATCGAGAGCAGCATCCGGAGTACGTCGCACGCAATCGGGCTCGGCAGCGGGAACGCGCGCCCACCCCGGCCGGCGTTGCAAAGATGGACGCGTCAAAGCCGGAAATCCCGCTGCGCTCAGGCACTTACCGTTTGTCACCGGTGGTGGACGCGTCGTTTGCAAAGATGGACGCGTGGATGGTCGAAATCACCGTTATTTCAGCCGCTTGCGCCTCGCCCTGAGGCCCCTGCCGCGGCTTGCAAAGAGAGGACTCGATCGCCTTGCGGCGGTCGCCTCGCTAGGCTGGATGCCATAGGAGGTCAAGCGCATGGATCACACGGCCGCTACGGCTCAGACTCTGGATTTGCACCGCCTGGAGTTGCGCTACGCCGAGCTTCGCGTGCTGGATACGGCGGCCATCACGCGTCTGGCCCAGTCGATCGCGGTCAACGGCCAGCTCGTCCCGTGCATCGCGGTCGCCGGCGAGGGCAACTCGGCGATCCTGCTCGACGGCTATCGACGCGTCGCCGCGTTGCGGCAACTCGGCCGGGATACGGCCGAGGTCGAATGCTGGGACGGCGATCCGGTGCAAGGCCTGCTGGGCGTGTTGGCACGAACCCGCAGCCGCGCGTTTGCGCCGATCGAAGAAGCGCTGCTGCTGCGCGAACTGATCGCCAGCGGCCCCCTGAGCCAGCATGAAATCGCCCGCCGCTGCGGCCGCGACGTGAGCTGGGTCAGTCGCCGCCTGCAACTGGTGACGGTCCTCTCGGATGCGGTGTTGACGGCGGTACGCCAGGGAAAGGTCTCGGCCTGGGCGGCGGTGCGGATTCTCGGCCCGTTGGCGCGCGCCAACAGCGCCCACGCCGAACAACTACTGGCCAGCCTGCACACGACGCCGCTGACGACCCGGCAGCTGGCGACCTGGTTCGCGCACTATCAAGGCGCTTCGCGGACGGTGCGCGAGCGGATGGTCGAGGCCCCACAGCTGTTGCTCAATTCGCTGACCGCCAAAGCCGACGAGAAGAGCGCCGAGAGCCTGCGCGAGGGTCCGGAAGGCGAAGTCCTGGCCGACATCCGCATTCTCGACGCGGTAGGCGCCCGTCTGGCTCGGCGGTTATTCGCCCTGGCGCCCTCGCCAGCGGAGCTGCCGCCCGCCGTCACCACCGCGGTCGGCGCTTTGCAATTGGCGCTGGCGTCTCTTCAGTGCCACCTGAGGAAGGTATGCCCCGATGAAATCGCCCGAAATTCATCAAGCCGTGCTGACATTGCATCAGCAAGGTCTGGCGCTGCGCGAGATCAGCCGGCTCTTGAAGCTCTCGCGTAACACCGTTCGCCGTATCCTGCGGTATCCGGCGGCTTCCCCGCCCGATACCGCAGAGGGCGCTCGGCCAGCCGCGTGCCCGGCGCCTGTCGCGTGCCCAGCGCCGGTTCGGCTTTGGCTGGTCTCTGCCTTCGAGCGCGCGCGCGGCAATGGGGTGCGGATCCAGGAGATGCTGGCAGCGGAGCTGGACCTTCGTCCGGGCTACAGCACGCTGACCCGCTGGATCCGCGAAGCCGATCTGCGCACGCCGCCGAAACGCGCCGGCGAGTATTACTTCGCCCCAGGTCAGGAGATGCAGCACGATACCTCGCCACATCGCGTGATCTTGGCCGGCAAGCCGCTGACGGCGCAATGCGCGTCACTGATCCTGGCGTATTCGCGGCGGCTCTTCGTTCAGTACTTTCCGCGTTTCACGCGTTTCGAAGCCAAGCAGTTCCTGCTCGAAGCCGTCCGTTTCATGGCCGGCAGCTGCCCGACCTGCGTCATCGACAATACCAGCGTGATCGTCGTCGCCGGGGCCGGCGACGAGGCCGTGTTTGCGCCCGAGATGGTCGCCCTGGCACGTACGCTGGGCTTCGCTTTCCGCGCGCACGCGGTGAACAAACCTGATCGCAAGGGGAGGATTGAAAGACCTTTTTCCTGGATCGAAGGCAATTTCCTGGCCGGCCGGACGTTTCGCGATTTCGCCGACCTGAACGCGCAGGTGCTGGCCTGGTGCGAGAACGTCGCCAATGCCAAACCGAAGCGCGCTCTGGGGGTGGCGCCGAACGCCGCCTACGCCGTCGAGAGGCCTTGCCTGCAGCCGCTGCCGGCGGTGCTGCCGCCGGTCTATCAAGTCGTCGAGCGGGTGGTCGATCTGCAGGGTTTCGTGTCGCTTGAGACGAATCGCTATTCAGTGCCCGAACGCTGGGTGGGCCAGGCGCTGAGCGTCTATCTGTATGCCACCGAGGTCAGGGTCTGCCGGGGTGATCAACTGCTCGCCGTGCATGCCCGCCTGATCGGCGTGCGCGATACGAAGCAGAAGCTCCCTGGGCATCACCCGACCCCGCAGCCGCGGCCGCGCACGCCGCCGCGCGAGGCGATTTTGCTGCAGGGGCACGATCCACTGCTCGATGCCTACGTCGCCGCGCTGGTCCGGCAGGCGCATGGCCGGGGGGTGCGACCGCTGCGCCGCTTGCTGGACTTCAAGCGGACCTATCCGAAGGAGCCTTTGCTGGCAGCCGTGGCACAGGCGCTGCAGTTCGGTCTGTTCGACATGGGTCGCCTGGAGCACATGATCCTGCAGCAGGTGGCGGGGGATTTCTTCAATCTCGACGATGGAGGTGATGATGCGTGAGCGTTTGAAGGCTTTGCTTGGGCAGATGCGCTGGTCGGGGATGGCGGCGGTGCTCGATGCGGAACTCGATTTGGCCGAGCGCCAGGGGACGCCGGTTCCGGAGGTGCTCTTCCGTCTGCTCGGCGCGGAAGACGCGGCCCGACGTGAGAAGAGTCTGGCTTATCGCCTGAGTCAGGCGCATTTGCCTTGGCCCTGGACCTTGCAGTCGTTTCCTTTTGCGCGGCAGCCGAGCGTGAACAAGGCGCAGGTGATGACGCTGGCCGGACTGGAATTCCTGCGCCGGGGCGAGAACGTGTTGTTGATCGGTCCGCCGGGGACCGGCAAGTCCGGGATCGCGGTGGGACTGCTCCGCGAGGCGTGTCTGAACGGTTATCGCGCGCGCTTCTACAACGCCCAGGCTTTGCTCGACGCCTTGTATGCCTCGCTCGCCGATCGCTCGACGGTGGGCCTGCTCAACCAGTTGTGCCGCATGCCACTGATCGCCATCGATGAGCTGGGCTACCTCAATCTGAAACCGGAACAGGTCAACGCCTTTTTCCGCCTGATGGATCAGCGCTATAGCCTGGGGCTGTCAACGCTGATTTCCACGAATCTCGATCTGCCCGACTGGTACGAGTTGTTTCAGAAGAAGCCGCTCGTCGATGCGCTGCTCGACCGACTGCAGCATCGCTGCATCATCCTGCGCTTGAGCGGACCTTCTCTGCGCAGCGAGCCAGGAAGCGCCCCGACGATCACGGCGGCGGCCTCGGTAGCGGCGGCTAAATGCTCGGCGTCGAGGAACGTCGCCCCAACGGACGAGTCCGCAGCGTCCTGAAGGCGCGGCGGCGTGTGCACTGGCTCGCTCGCCGGCGGCTGAGCTGGTCGCCCGCTCGCGCCCCGACCGTGCGCCGGGAGGGTCACGATGGTCAGTCGCTGAAACGGCGATCGGCGCGAATTCAATACACGCAAACACCCGTCTCCAGGGCAGTAAGCCCGATACTGCCGCGCTTACTGCCACCCCTCAGCCTCGCGCCCCTCCGCTGCGTCAAGGGAGGCTTCGCCAGGCTGCAAAAAGCCGCCGCCTGCCCTTGACCCAGCTCCGAGGCTTCCCTGCCGCACGCGCCAAGCGCATCTGTCAATTTGCGGCACATTAAGGCCAGCGAATCGCGGCGTAATGCGGCCAGGAGAAGTGGCTGTTTTAGCGGTTTCGGACGGGTCGGTTTTACGCCGTTTTTAGGCTTCTTGCAACGTGGCAAGTGGCGACCGGAAGGGTGTCCAGGGGACCGTGGAATAAATGCCGGCTGTTTGGCGTTTATGCCGCGAAAGCCCCTTGACACCCTGGAGGTCGCAGACGCTGATGGCAGTTGCCGGGGAGGGTTTTTATCCCCGGCGGCTGCCTCACGGCGAGTGCGGGGTCTGGGGCAGCGCCCCAGGGTTTGCTCGCCGCTGAGGTCCTAACGCGTGGCGGGAGAAGACGTGGCCACGTCGCGGGCCGTGTTCCGGCCGGGCGGCGTTGCTTCCGGCATAGGGCGCGGTTTGCGCCGGGTCTCGCCATCGAGAATGATCTGATAGGCACGGTCGCACAAACGGTCGAGCGTCGCCGCCCCCATCAACTTGTTGGGAAACGCCGCGCCCCACTCGCCGAAGTGCAAATTGCTCGTCAGCAAGGTGGTTGTGCGCTCGTAACGGGCGTCGATCAGATCGTGGAAATCCTCATCCTGCGGCGAGCGCATGGGACGCAGCCCGAAGTCATCAATGGCCAGGACATCGACGCGTGCCAGCTGACGCAGCTTGCGCTCAAAGGAATCGGTCGCCCGCGCCGCGTGCAGCTGAGCCAGTAGCTTGGCGTGCGAAATGAACAGCACCTCGTGGCCGGCGCGCAGTGCGCAATGGCAGAGCGACTGGACCAGATGAGACTTGCCGGTACCGGTCGGGCCGGCGATCAGCACCGGCGCATGTTCGGTGACGAAACGACAGGTCGCCAGTTCGGCAATCAAGGCGTGATTGACCGACGGACTGTGGCTGCAATCGAAACGTTCCAGAGTCTTGTCGCCGACCACCTGCGCCTTGCGCAGGCGCTGGGTAAACTGACGCTGATCACGACGGGCGACTTCGTCCTCGACCAGCAGCGCCAGGAAGTCGGTGTAAGCCAGCTTGGCCTCGATCGCCTGACGGTTTCTCGCTTCGAGCGAGTCGAGGATGCCGGACAGGCGCAGTTGCTTGAGCAGGGGTTCAAGTTGGAGCATGGGATTCATGAGCGGATTCCAGATAGATAAGGGATGAGCAAGGATCGGCGCGCCGTGCGGCGGCTCAATGCAACAGATCGGAGGACTGGCGGCGGAAGTGGCCGCCACTCAGATAGGGCGCTTCCAGCGTCGGCGCGTCGATCAACTCCGGCTGCTGATCGAGTCCGGTCTTGAGGATCTGCTTGATCGTGCGATAGCTCGGCGTACCAAAGTTCAGCGCGCGGCTACACGCCGCGTCGAGTCGGCCGCGACCGAACTGATCGGCCAGGCGCAGCAAGCCCTGGACGGCGCGCAGCTGGTCGAGCACACGCTTGGCGAACAAGCTCTCGACGACCGCCCGACAGGCCGGCCCGACCGCCGTGGCCTGGGTCAAGCACCACTGCGGATCGCGCATGAAGTAAGCCTGGGCGTCGGGTGGCAGATGATCCTCGACGGTCGACCGCGTACCCGCTTTGAACAGGCGCGGATGGATCGCCACCAGTTCGTGCTCGTGGTAGATGCGTACGACATCCGGCGTGATTTCCAACCACAGCGTCTGGTGGATCAGGCGAAACGGCGCCGAGTAGTGGCAGTACGCATGCTGGACGTGGCCGTTGCCGTGCAGCTTGCCCTTGGCCCAGGTCGGGCACGTTGGCGCAACGGCGGGCAGCGGCTGCAGCAGCGCCTGCTCTGTTTCGTTGAAGCGCATGAGCGGCCGCTCACGCGTACTGCCGTGCAGGCGATTGCCCGCCTCACCCTGAATCCATTCATGCAGTTGTGCATTCGCGTGCACCAGACCATGAAACTCGCGCAGCGGCATGAAGTTGCCTTTCACATATTTGACGCCCGACTCCACACGCCCTTTCTTGGCCGGGTCCGCGACCGGACAGGGGTCGATTACAAAGGCATAGCCGAGCGCGAGTTCGGCGTAGGCGCGCTGTACCGTCGGCTCGTAGTAGCAGGCGCGCGTGATCGCACACTTGGGATTGTCGATCCGCACCTTGCGCGGAACGCCGTTGAACCACTCGAAGGCGTGCCGGTGGCAGGCCAGCCAGGTCTCGACGCTCTGGTTGCGCACCAGCTCGGCGTACTGGTGCCGACTCCACGACAAGGTCATGACGAAGAACCAGGTCTTGAACACCTCGCCGGAATGGCGATCGGTGATCAGCGGTCCCGAACCGAAGTCGACCTGCGCCTGTTCGCCGACGGCAAAGTCGAGCATCACGGTGGCCACCGGGGCCGGGGCGGCTTCGCTGCGCAGAAAGCGATAGACGGCATGCACGCTGCCGCCGTAGCTGTACTGGCGGGCCAGCGCCTGGCGGATGCTGCTCACCGCGATGCCCTGGCGATGCCATTCCAGAACCTTCTCGCGAAAGGGCTCCACCGTAGACAGGTGCGTCGGGTTCTTGCCCGCACCGGCGCTCGTCCCTTTGCCCGCCGTCTGGTAGTACCGTGCGATCGTCGCATCGTCCGGCAGCGGGTTCGTCGCCTCCAGCCAGTTCTGAGCCGCGGCGATGTCTCGCACACGCCCGACTGTGTCGCGCCCCACCCCCTGCGCTCGGGCCACCGCGCGATTGCTTTCGCCTAGTCGCAGGCGTTGAATCATTTGTCGTATTTCGTACATTTCGAACTTCCTGTTAGCCATTGCGCCTGCCCCCGGCAAAATTGCCAGAGGTTACGCAATCGGAAGTCCGAAACCGCCTCTACTTGCCTTCTACGTGGCCTTATTGCGCCGCGATTGCTCTGGCCTCATTGCGCCGCGAGTCCAGTGGCCTCATTACGCCGCCACCGAAATGGCCTTATAGCGGCGCGAATTAACAGCATCCATTTACCCTCAAAAAAATCCCCGTCGGACGGAGCGTGTCGCCGCGCCGCCGCGCCGCCACAAACCCTCATTCGATCACAGCCGGCATCGCGCAGATGACCGACTCCTGCGCATCTCCTGGATCCGTTCCAGTGAGCGAAAAAGGGTCAGGTTTCGTGAGCGTCGAGGTGAGGGGCATGGCGATGCGCACTGAAGCTTCCGGCACCGCGGCAAGCGAGGCCTTACGCGTCCAACTGGCGAGCCTCAAACTGTCGCATCTGGGCGACCACTTTGAATCCCTGGCGCAGCAAGCGGGCGCCGAGCAGTGGTCGCACGTCGAGTATCTGGCGCGCCTGATCGAAGGGGAGGCGCATGCCCGTGAAGATCGCAGCATCCAGCGACGCATCGGGCTGGCTCGATTGCCGGTGCTCAAGACGCTCGATCAGTTCCAGTGGAGTTGGCCGACGAAGATCAACCGGCCGCAGATCCAGAATCTCTTTCGCCTGCGTTTCATCGAGGACAAGGGCAATGTGATCTTCATGGCCAATGTCGGCCTGGGCAAGAGCCATCTCAGTATCGCGCTGGCCCACACCGCGTGTCTGTGTGGCTACCCGGTCCTGTTTACCACGGCGGTCGAGATCATCAACTCGCTTTCCGCCGCGCAGGCGCAGGGTGGCCTCAAGCGCGAGCTGCGCAAGTATCTGCAGCCGCGACTGCTGGTCGTCGACGAGCTCGGCTATCTGCCCATCGACAAGCATGGCGCCGATCTGCTCTTCCAGGTGATCAGCGAACGCTATGAGCGCGGCGCCTTGGTCATCACGACCAATCTCGCCTACAAACATTGGTCGGAAATCTTCAACCACGACAGCACGCTGACCTCAGCGCTCCTCGACCGCCTGCTCCACCATGCCGAAACCGTCATCATCGAGGGCAAGAGCTATCGCATGAAGGACCAGATCGAGCCATGACTGGCACCATTTGCCGGCCGATCTGCGCGCACCTGTCGTTCGCCGGTGCCAATCCGGTCGGCGTTACGCGGTAACGGACGAGCGCTCATGGCGACGACTTCCGCAGAAAGGCAACGAGCCTATCGTGCCAAGCGACCCTGCGCCGGGGAAAACGGCGAACGCCGCTTGCAGGTATGGGTCTCGACCGCGACGGCCCTCGCTCTGGCTCGCTTGGCTCGCCACGCCAGCGTGACGAGACGGGCCTTCCTGGAAAAGCTCATCCTCGACGCCGATCGGATCACCACGCGGGCGATGAGCGACGAGGTCTTCGATCAGTACTTCGCGTTACCGCGTAACAAGCGGTAGTTCGCCGCCAGTCTGGCTGCCGACCGTCGTAGATTTCGGTCGACGGGCGATTGCACGCGTCCGTTAGCCCGTTGCGTTTCGAACCCTTCGGCCAGATCCACCAGGGCGAAACATCCCCTCATCAAGACCACGATCTATAGCTCGAACGACCGGATTGAGCCGCCAATCGTCGCTCTCTCGGCCACTTTACAGGCACGAATTTCAAACCGCCCATTTCCACCGAAATTCACGCCGCCGCGCACAGTCATGGATAGCCTCATGAATAACACCGTCTTGGGAGAACTGTTGGCGCCGGTGGCTCATGCCCTGGCGCAGATACGTGGTGCCAACACGGTGTCGCGCGTATTGAGTATGGCGGATTTTATCGGCCTGGGGGTACTGCGCCACCTGCAAGGCATGCACACGCTGCGCGAACAGGTGCAGTCGCTGCTGCATTGGGAGCCGGGGACGGCGCAACGCGTCCCGCTGGCACGTTCCACCTGGTCGGACGCGCTGTCCTCGCGCCGCCGCCGCGCGGTCTTGCAGGTGGCGACGGCGCCGTTGCTCACCGAGGCCCGGGCGGCGCTGCCGGATCGTCTGGCGCAATTCCCTACCCTGCAAGGACGCCCAGTTTACGCAATGGATGGGACGTATCAGAGCGAAAGCGCCCACTACGGCCGGTGCACGCCCCGCCAGGGCGGCGAGGACAATCCCAAGGGACACGCGCTGCTGAGCTTCTACGACGTGCGCTTGGGCTGTCCGGCCGATGTCTATGTCGATACCCGCAGTCGCCACGAGATAACACTGTTGCGCGACTACGACCAGTCCGAGCAGGCCATGACCCGTCACAAGGATGCCCTGTGGCTGGTCGACCGCGCTTTCATCGACGCGGCGTTCTGGGATAGCCGGAAAAAGCGCTTGGGCGTGACCCTGATCACGCGCATGAAAACCAACCTGTGCATCGATTCTACCGAGCCCTTGCCGGTGGCGGACGTGCCGGCCAACGAAGGCGTGCTCAAGGATCTGCGCATCACCCTGCGCAGTTCCCGGCAAGACTGGCGCTTGATCACCTTCCGCAGCCGGCGTGGGCATCTCGTGGAGTTTTTGACCAACGAGTTCAAGCTCGAACCCGGCCTCATCGCTTTCCTCTACTCGCGCCGCTGGGAGGAGGAGAAGTGTTTTGACACCTGGAAGAACGACTTCAGCCAGGCCAAGGCCTGGGGTGCCAGTGTCGCAGCCATCGAGAATCAGGTCCGCCTGGCGATTGTCACCAGCCTCCTGGTGGCCCTGCTCTTGCACCGTAAAATGGGTCAGCACGGAATCGAGGACAGGAAAGCATTGCGCAAGCAGGACCGGCGCCAGACCTCCGCGACCGACGGAACCGATCGCCCCGACTGGACCACTCCAGTATTCCGCTACACGTCCAAGGTGAGCCGCCAAGTCCTGCGGTTCTTCAAGCACTGTCTTCACAAACCGGCCTCGCAGGCGCTTTATGAGGCCCAGCTGCGGCCATTGTTGTTGGCATACCTGTGAGGAAGCCGGACACCGTTGCCTTATTCGTTAAGCGTAGAAACACTTACTTGAGGAGTCGTGAAGAATTGCCCGGATCGCTGCCATTAGCATCTTCGATAAAAAACCTAGCGTTTCCGCCTAGCCAGCGATCGAATGGCGGTTCCGGACCGACGCGCATATCTATTTTAACTCCGGGAAATCGAACCAACGCAATGTAAGACCAGACGCCATAGTTCCGCGTACCAGGGTCATCTTGAGTAGAACCAGCCAAGTCCGCCAACAAGGAGGAGTCTTTCATCATTGCGCCAGTGAATCGCACCAAACGTTCCAACGCCTCGGTCCCGGAAGCCGACACTTCCCGCCCGGCTCGCCGACGCAACTCGCCGGTAACCATAAGAGGGACGAGCGCAAAGTTATGGTAAGCCAGCGCGCGTCGCCCTCGTTGCAACTCAATCGGTAGAATGCCTTGAGCATCGATAGTCCTGAGTGCAGCCTCGTGAATACGCTCCGACTCCTGCCAGAGTACTTGATCGTCTGTCGCAGCGGCAACAGCTGCAGCGACCAGACCTACCCAAGAAAAGACATTGTTTTGTCCCGCTACTCCGCCATAGCGGGAGGTAACACGCCGCGCCAACGCCGTAAGCCAGACTTCGATATCGGCACGCTCCGCAGGCAACGCTTGCGCCTTCACCCGAAGGTAGGCCAACGCCAAGCCCGCCGTATTCCATATCACCTCCTTGTTGGCCGCCTCGTTCGTGAGCCCGCCGAGAAGGGCCTCCCCAACGGCCCAGCTACGCAATGCGCCCACTGCACAACGCGCTGCGGCACGGTCACCTCTGTCTACATAGCTAGTCGCTTGTGTGGCTGTTTGCTGCATAAACTCATTAATGGGCTTCATCAAAAACTCACGTTCTCGGGAACGTAGCCTATCAATGTTAGCTCTCAGCCCACGTTCGCCGTATATGTTCACGCTTGCGACGTCACGTACGGGAGGGGATGTAGCCGGGCATTCAATTCGAGCAAGAGCAGACGAACACAGTACCGCAAGCGAGCAGGCCAGAACGCGCAGGGACGACATAACGATGGTGTACAAGGGCCTCACAGGCGAATCCAAGAAGTGCGAACCTCGGTCATAGAAAGCCTTGTTTTCAAGGAGTCTAAGTCATGACCCCGAGGGAGACGGAACACCTCGCGTCGTGTACGTCGCTTCTTCCGTTCGAACTCAACTTGAGAAAAACAAATCTGCTTCATCTGGGGAGCAGGGCCTCGGCACTCGCATAGCATGACGTTTCCCTCTGCATCGGTGAAGTGAAAAATCTTTAACATTCATAGGCTTATGACAAGAGCTTGTAAACCCCACTGAAATCAGGTCTACTCTCGTCTTTTGTGCAACCGCAATGAGTGTGACGAAAGGAGCCAGCCTGATGTGCTGCTTGAGGGAAGTAGACGACCCGCGCAAACCCAGCAATGGGACGCTGCATGACTTTGTGGAGATTTTGGTGATTGCCATGGCCGCCGTGCTCTCCGATTGTGACACCGTCGAAGACATCGCCTATTGGGCGTATAAGAAGGAGGACTGGCTGCGTCAGTTTCTGCCGCTCAAGAACGGCGTCCTCTCCGAGAAGACGTTTCTGAGGATCTTCCGAGCGCTGGACCCGAAGCAATTTGAGGTGGCGTTTCGCCCCTGGGTCGCTGAGGTGGTTGGCACCTTGAAAGGCAGCGTTGCCTTTGATGGCAAGACGGTGCGTGGGTCGCGGTAAATGGGCTCTTTGTCGTTTCGTGTGGAACGGGCGCTGGTTTTGGCGGTTTGAGGGGGCGGCGATGTCAAGGGCGGACGCAGTCCGGGCGCAGCCGAACCCTTTACATCGCTGCCCGCTCGCTTACGCTTCCTCCGGGCCGAGGAAGGCAGTCTGCCGCCCTCGGCATGGAGGACAATGGCGGCCTTTCCTCTCGCGGCCGCTTCCTCATGATCGAAACGCTGTTCACCCAGGCTCTGGGCCTCGTTGCTCCTTGGCAGGTAGAAGAAGTCATCTTCAAGCCAGAGTCCGGACGGATCGATTTCCAGGTCCGGTTTGGCGCCGCCATTCATGCTTGCCCGGCTTGCGGTGCGGCGGCGCAGCCGCTCCACGACCGCCTGCCGCGCTCGTGGCGCCATCTGGCTTTTTTCCAGTACGAAGCCAATCTGCATGCCGAGGTGCCGCGCGTGGCCTGTGCCGGTTGCGGCAAGGTGACGCAGATCGCCGTACCCTGGGCGCGTGAAGGCAGTCGCTTCACCCTGCTGTTTGAGGCTTTGACGCTGATGCTGGCGCCGACCATGTCGGTCCTGGCGGCCGGCCGACTGCTGCGCGTGCGCAGTCGCAGGCTGTGGCGCGTGATCAATCATCATGTCGGCAAAGCGCGCGCCCAGGAAAGTCATGCCGGGGTCCGTGCGATCGGCGTCGACGAGACTGCCAGTAAGCGCGGCCAGACGTACATCTCTGTTTTTTATGATCTTGACGAGCAACGCTTGCTGTTTGCGACGGCGGGCCGGGACAAGGGCACGCTCGGGAAGTTCGCCAGCGACCTTACCGAGCATGGTGGCGAGCCGACCGCGATCAGCCATGTCAGCATGGACATGAGCGGCTCGTTCCAGGCCGGCGCCGCCGAGCACTTTCCCGCAGCCGAGGTCTGCTTTGACCGCTTCCACGTCGTTGCTCTGAGCAGCACGGCGCTGGACGAGGTGCGACGGGCAGAGGTCAAGAGCAAACCCGAACTGAAGGGCACCCGCTGGGGCCTGCACAAGAAGCCCGCCGACTGGACCGTCAAACAAACCGAGACCATGCGCTGGTTGCAACGCTCGAACCTCAAGACCGCACGGGCCTGGCGGATCAAGAAGGCGCTGCGCTCCGTCTACGCCACCGCCACGACACCTGACGAGGCCGAGCCCCTGCTCAAGCGCTGGCTCAGCTGGGCCAGCCGCTGCCGACTCGAACCCTTCAAGCGCCTCGGCCGGACGATCACCAAGCATCTTCCTGGCGTACTCAACGGTTTTAACGCCGGCAAACACAACGGCCGCGTCGAAGCGATGAATCGATCCCTCCAGGAGGCGCGCGCACGAGCGCGTGGCTATCGCCGCGTCGAAAACTTCATCGACATGGCCTACCTCATCGCCGGAAAGCTCACTCATTTGCCCGCCTCGCCCTTCGCCCCTTTATTGCCCGTTCCACACGAAACGACCTAAACCCGGTAAATGTCAAGATAGTTGTCGCCTGAGTCCATGCTGCCAATGGCATACTCCTGCTGGTAGTCGCGACAGCGGCGACGACGCCATCCCGTTCCGGGTTGAGCGTCACGGCAACGATGGGCGACCAGTTCCGAGTCTGTTGACTCCAGCGCGCCGGATTCTTCGCACGCGCGGCTTGGTAGAGCAAATGACGGGCCGCCAAGAGTGCCTCGTCATCGCCGGCATGACGTTGCTCTGGAGTGACATAGCGAATGCCGCTAGGGCGGTGCTCCGTGTTGTACCAGCGCACGAAGTCGCTGCCCCAGAGGCGTGCCTGGTCGATGCTCTCGAAACCCCGTGCCGGGAATTCCGGTCGGTTCCACACCAAGCTACATAAACCCCGCGTCAGCCGCTTCTTACGCTCAACCTCCGATTGATAAAAACTGATCGGTTTCATCGCGGGTCTCGCGCAGGATTCAAAAGCGACTTCTCCCACGGCGATATGTTGCGACCACACCAATGTTTTCCTAATGCGCAATTTCAGGAAGCCTCAATTCGGATTGATGAGCACTTTCGTGCCAACGACTGAAATGGTCAATATATGCTTGGCGTGCAGCGGACCCAAGTTCAGACCCCGGACTATTGGTCAACGAGACGCACCTATTCAATGCAATTATAAGCGGGGCCCTGCTCTCAACAAAAGTATCCGAATCAATCTTTAATGCTCTTGCATATAATTCAGCATCTCCTCCGAACCTAACAGCGTCCCACCGCCCAAGACGATTCAACAAGAACTCTCTATTTAAAAAAATAGACGCCAAGCAACGATGCGTGACTCCATCGTACGACCACTGAGAGGCTTTTCTAAAATCTGTTAAATAACAATCTTCATTCATTCTGACATAGCCCCCGATGTGCCCTGGAGACGCAGCTAACCTTACCTGCTTATACTGCAATTCCAATCTGTTTGCAACGGCGAAATCGTCTGCATCAAGGACGGTAACATACTCTCCTAAAGCAACCCTTAACGCCCGATTTCTCGATAGATAAGTGCCAATGTTAGCACTGTTCTGTATTAGGGATATGCGCTTATCGGATTTGGCAAGATCTGAAACAACAATCGCCGTATTATCTGTACTGGCATCGTCGACCACCAACAACTCCCAGTCCGCGAACGACTGATTTACAATTGACAAAATAGACCATCTAATTGTGCTCCCATTATTAAACGCGGGCATTATTATCGAAACTTTTGGCTTTCCATCTGTTGGCAGAAGACCAACCTCCTTCTTGCAAATAGTAGAAACCCAATTCCTAAATGTTGGAATGTCGCCACTTTTCAGATCGACAAAAGAGATTCCTGAGATATTGCGGTAGGTCAAATATTCATTTATAAACCGCAGATATCCTGTCACCGACCCTCTTGCCAAGTAATAATTGGCAAAAGCAACAAGCAGAACCGCCGCTTCCGAAGATCTGGTCTCGAGAAACAAACTGGAAACAGACTCTCTATCTCGAAAAAGGCGCCCTCCGTGCTTAAGCATCGCAGATGGACTCCCGGAGTTCGCGTGCTTCCATCCATGCTCTTCAATGTTCGTTAGCACGCCATGATTAGTAAAATAAAAATAATACTTATCTCCAAATTCTGTTTTGATTCTTCGGAGCACTTCAAAATACTGAACACTGGCAAGCGAAGGATGGCGTCTGGCCGCAAGAACTTCTCTATTGAACACTCTATCCATAGCCTAATTGTTGACCCTAATCAACTCTCTGAACGCCCCGATTACTAAATCTTGATGATGGTCTTTCCCATCCCTGCAACGCTTTAGGACATCAGTCGCGTGTGCTGACAACACTCTTTCAATATAGTCACGGCCCTTGTTTTTTAATAGATAAGAAAAATCATAAAAAAACGACACTTTAAGTTTCATCAACTTATAAACATCTGCTTTAAATGTTTCTGAAACCGCCACCGGCCTATTGTGAACGCAATAGCTATTTACTGACGACATTTCGTATCGCTCGAAAAACCGCAGTACTAGCTCTATATCTTGATGACGCAGATAAGACTCATTAAAACCACCCAAGCCGGAGAAACATGCGCGCTTATAGGTAACAGTGTTAGTGCACATATAATGGGAAGAATAATCCAGAGCAATTACCGAATCGGTCAAATCTCCATTTCTAAATCGCGACTCATCTCTCTCGCCATTCCACTTGCCCTGGTAACCACAGTAACAGGCACCAACCCCATCCAACGAGCCCGCAAGAGCCTTGTTTATCACCGATATTCTATTTGCGTCATACAAATCATCGTCATCCAAAAAAGACACATACTCGCCAGACGATCTGTAAAATCCAGTATTTCGAGCAGCAGATGCATTTCGATTGACTGAGTGATTTATAATCACAACCGAAGCATGCGCATCGCCATGACTATCTGCTTTTGAGAAATCCGAAACAAATTCCCGCATTTTCTCTTCGAAGTCGACATTCAGTGGGTTATCATTTACCAGAATAACTTCCAGATCTTCGAAGTCCTGATTTAAAGCAGACTTAACAGATGGCCAAACCTCTTCCGCTCGTCTAAAGCTAGGGATAATAATGCTGTGCATCCCAGGGCGCGCCTTAACCCCTGCCTCTCTCATAAAACTTACCCCATCAATGACACCAAACTTCAACCGAGCATCGACACTCTCTACTCCCACTATACAGACATCCCGAATGGACTCCTCGGTGATGGATCGATACGACGGCCAGTTAAATATAAAATCGGAAAAAGGAATGCGGTATCGTTCAATTGCTGCTAAAAACTCTTCTTCACTTTCAATTATACTAACAACAGGGCGGTCATCGGCAGGAATAAAAGTGTGCCCTGGGATTATTGGTCTCAATCCATCATTTGTTAGATAGAAGACCCTAATGCAAATATCAATTGCCGGCCGCGGATCGAGAGACCTCAAGCTTGCCAACTTGCTGAAGTCACTTAATATTATCGATACAGTTAACGGCCTAGCAAACCGCTCATAGTTGCTGATATCCCAAGCCATCCGTTTCCCATGGGAAACAATGTCACGACCAGCATCTCTAATATTGCTTTCTGAGACATCTGGAATGACGATTGATGGATCAATAACAAAGCATTCGTTCGGATACAAAGAGTAAACTGCACCAAGGACGCAATTATCATACGTACCGTCATACTCGGATATTAAATCAATGATACATTGGTATATAGATTCATCGTAGACAACCGCAAAGGATCCGCATGTTTTCCCAGGAACTGGCTTATAAAAGCCATTAGCTTCGATGCAACGTGCATTGTCGCCGAACTCCGAAGACGTTCTATTGGAATACTCTGAAGAACCGAGCAACAGCATCTTCCATGGCGGCATTTTTGCTAAAGCATTTTTGAGGCGATTTCCAACATTGCTTACGAAAAAAACATCGTCGTCTAATATAAGAATTCGTTTATATCTTTTACTATTAGCATCCTCGAATATTTTTTTTTGTGATAACAGATAGCCCATTGCCCCTAGCGTTATTGATCTTTTATGACTACGCCTTTGCTCTACCGACAAGTGGGCCGTTGAACGCAAACCATCTGCCAACGGTCGCGTTTTAAAATCCTCATATAACTTGTTAGCCGTTCGGTCAAACTTGGCATCTACACCATCTACTATCTCAAAATGAAGCCCACTTCGATTAAGCTCTCGGGAAATTCTTAAACGCCGATCTTTTCTGCGTTTAAGGTTGCAAACATATATGTTATCAACCCCCAGGCCACTTTTAACTACACGGCCCCAATCGTATGGATCGTCATCCGCGCCACCAAATTCCACCAAAGCGCGTATCATCGAAATATTGTAGTCATAGGCGGATGAATTTGTAGCGAATTTTAGTGCTTCGTATGCTCTGAGAGATTTCTCATAGTCACCAGCCTCGTATAATGCCCACGCCCTTGCCGTTTGTAGCCCGTCCAACATTTTTAACTCCACCATGTATATATAATGTTTTTATTTTGTAATGATGACACCCACGCGCATCTTTTGCCCTAGGCCATTTCGTGTGGAACGGGTGTCAGCATTCTTCGGCCACCATGCACCCGCGCCAACCGAGAGACGCGGCGTCGTAAGCGTTGAGGGCGCTTTCAAGGGCGGGCGTAGCCTAGCGAAGCGAACCTGAGTCCGCAATGCTAATAAGATCAATGCCTTGGGGCTCGTTGCGGCTTTTCGCGGCCAGCGCCAGAACTCGTCCACCGGAGAGGGCTTTCCCACCCCTCGGTGGCGGGCTAGAGGTGGGGCACACGCAGGGATCGGCTCAGGGGTATACGCTTCACCGGGTCCTTTCCACACGAAACGACCTAAACCCGGCAAAGCGCTATACGAATTAGTCACTTTCATATCAAACGAGTCTCAGAAAAATGTCCGTCAGTGCAAAATCACCGCCATAGCGCGCGGCGACGAAAACAGAAGGCGCAGACCGTCTCCAGATATCTTGCCAATCTAAGCCGACTGACTCCTAATAGTTAGCAAACATGCATCTTTTTCCATCGTTTCCTCGATCAAACATCCAATCAGGCCCCAACGTTCAATATCTTTTAGCCAGAGCTGCGCGACTTCTCTCTCATCGTCGCGGATGTAATCGTCAAGCAACACGTCAACCTGCGCGCCAACAAAATGCGAGTGCACCAAGGGTAGCGCAGGGTAACGCGCGTGCTTCCCGGTCGAACCTGGTGGTCCATCAACCATCACGAGCACCCGTAAGCCATCCCGCAGAAAACGCAGCGCAAGTTGAGCGATGACGTCACAGCACGAGTAATAAGAATAGATTTTGCCATTGTCAGCGGCAAAAGGCTCCAGTGGGGAAAGCTCTAATTGCACCGAATCAGCAAAGCCCGCTTTTTGAAGAGCAGATACGGTCTTTCGCTGATACTCATTGAGGTGCTCAAATGCAACCTGCTGCGCCGGAAGCCCGCCTTGACGACGAGCGGCGATCTTGGCGAGAGTTTTGGCGATGAGAACAGTGGACGTACCCGAGCCAAACTCAATTATCAGGTCATAGTCGTTCGTTTCGAGCAACTCAATAAGATAAACAGCAAAATCGGGACTGATTGGCCAACCATGCATATCCGGCGATAAATCGCCGCCGTTCATGTAGCTTTGCAAACTGATGAAGGCTTCGATCTGCTTCGTAGCATTGAGAATTTCCTTCCTGAACGTCCTCTCAAGCGCCTTGCTTAGGTTGGCGACATCGGCACCTTGCTTCTTCATTTGCTCGGCAATGGCAGCGCTTTGTACCTTGAGGTGCTCGCTCATCGTCTGCCGCGACTGACCGATCGATGCAGCCGCCCCCGGCAAGGCGGTATTTGAGCCCACTGCTTGAGGCTCGCATTTCTCACCCAGCAAGCCAAGCTGCGCAAGCTGTTGGCGGATGCGTGCCGGTGTAATCAGCCGAACATCGGCACTTGGTGCGCCCGTTGCTATGGCCATTTCAAAATGGTGTAGCATGCGTGTCGTATCATTTCCCGCTGCGGCGGCGCGACCCAAGCTGTTGTAGACACCGGCAACCATTATCTGGCCAATCAAACGCTTGCCGCATCCCCAGTCTTGTGCCAGATGAAGGAACTGCCGGGCGACATCCGTATCGCCCTGTTGCTGCTGGCCGGCAGCAGCAAGCAAGGCTAGTTTGGCGCGGTCTGGATGATGCTGCAGCATGTTGAAGTCAAGCTTAGCAAGGCTATCCCAGTCGCCAAATTGCCATTGAGTGCGAGCACGTCCCAACAGATTCTCGTCGTATGGGACAAAGTTCGACTCGGTCGGTATCGCACCAAGGCTTTCCGTGAGAGACCCTGCAAGTGGGGGATGATCCAAATGTACGGCCGTGGGTGCAACTAGAGGCGTCGACAACATCTGGTGTCCTGGTCCTTTCCCCCGCTTCTTTCCTTTACTCTTGTTTTTCCGTTCTACTAGCGCTGTCATGTGCTTGCTTGACTTGATCATAAGCCCCCATCGCGCAAGAGCAGATCCTTGATCAGCTCGATTTGGCCTTCAGCCCGAGACATTTCTTCTCTTAGAAGGCACTGGCATGCTTCCATCGCGGTTAGCTTGGCCTCCAGTTGGCCACCGCGCACTTTTTCATCCCGCAGAGATGCCTGTAGCGTGTTCATTTCGGCCTGTTTCGCCTCGATCAGCTTGTTCTGTTCTTCCTGAGACTCTGCCTTCTGTTGAATCTGCACCTGCCGTTCGGCAGCGAGCTTTTCCTGGGCCGCTTTCGCCTCGTTGGCTTGTTCCAGTTGGGCTTTCTGCTCGGTGACTTGCTTGGTCGCCGCGTCGCGAGCCTGAGTGAGCTGCTGAATCTGCACTTGCCGGTCGGCAGCGAGCTTTTCCTGGGCCGCTTTCGCCTGGATGGCTTGTTCCAGTTGGGCCTTCTGCTCGGCGACCTGCTTGGTCGCGGCGTCACGCTCCTGCTGCAGCTTGTCTAGTTGAGCCTGACGCTCGCCGGTCAGCTTGGCCTGCTCGTCCCGCGCCTGGGTGAGCTGCTGAATCTGCACCTGCCGTTCGCCAGCGAGCTTCTCCTGGGCCGCTTTCGCCTGGTTGGCTTGCTCTAGTTGGGCTTTCTGCTCGGTGACTTGCTTGGTCGCCGCGTCGCGAGCCTGAGTGAGCTGCTGAATCTGCACTTGCCGGTCGGCAGCGAGCTTTTCCTGGGCCGCTTTCGCCTGGATGGCTTGTTCCAGTTGGGCCTTCTGCTCGGCGACCTGCTTGGTCGCGGCGTCACGCTCCTGCTGCAGCTTGTCTAGTTGAGCCTGACGCTCGCCGGTCAGCTTGGCCTGCTCGTCCCGCGCCTGGGTGAGCTGCTGAATCTGCACCTGCCGTTCGCCAGCGAGCTTCTCCTGGGCCGCTTTCGCCTGGTTGGCTTGTTCCAGTTGGGCCTTCTGCTCGGCGACCTGCTTGGTCGCGGCGTCACGCTCCTGCTGCAGCTTGTCTAGTTGAGCCTGACGCTCGCCGGTCAGCTTGGCCTGCTCGTCCCGCGCCTGGGTGAGCTGCTGAATCTGCACCTGCCGTTCGCCAGCGAGCTTCTCCTGGGCCGCTTTCGCCTGGTTGGCTTGTTCCAGTTGGGCCTTCTGCTCGGCGACCTGCTTGGTCGCGGCGTCACGCTCCTGCTGCAGCTTGTCTAGTTGAGCCTGACGCTCGCCGGTCAGCTTGGCCTGCTCGTCCCGCGCCTGGGTGAGCTGCTGAATCTGCACCTGCCGTTCGCCAGCGAGCTTCTCCTGGGCCGCTTTCGCCTGGTTGGCTTGCTCTAGTTGGGCTTTCTGCTCGGTGACTTGCTTGGTCGCCGCGTCGCGAGCCTGAGTGAGCTGCTGAATCTGCACTTGCCGGTCGGCAGCGAGCTTTTCCTGGGCCGCTTTCGCCTGGATGGCTTGTTCCAGTTGGGCCTTCTGCTCGGCGACCTGCTTGGTCGCGGCGTCACGCTCCTGCTGCAGCTTGTCTAGTTGAGCCTGACGCTCGCCGGTCAGCTTGGCCTGCTCGTCCCGCGCCTGGGTGAGCTGCTGAATCTGCACCTGCCGTTCGCCAGCGAGCTTCTCCTGGGCCGCTTTCGCCTGGTTGGCTTGTTCCAGTTGGGCCTTCTGCTCGGCGACCTGCTTGGTCGCGGCGTCACGCTCCTGCTGCAGCTTGTCTAGTTGAGCCTGACGCTCGCCGGTCAGCTTGGCCTGCTCGTCCCGCGCCTGGGTGAGCTGCTGAATCTGCACCTGCCGTTCGCCAGCGAGCTTCTCCTGGGCCGCTTTCGCCTGGTTGGCTTGTTCCAGTTGGGCCTTCTGCTCGGCGACCTGCTTGGTCGCGGCGTCACGCTCCTGCTGCAGCTTGTCTAGTTGAGCCTGACGCTCGCCGGTCAGCTTGGCCTGCTCGTCCCGCGCCTGGGTGAGCTGCTGAATCTGCACCTGCCGTTCGGCAGCGAGCTTTTCCTGGGCCGCTTTCGCCTGGTTGACTTGTTCCAGTTGGGCCTTCTGCTCGGCGAGCGCCACTGCTTGCTCATCGTTGTTCTGGTCTAACTGCTTCAACTGCGCCTCTAAACCGGCCAACTGTTGCCCCATCGCTAGGTTGGCGACTTGCAAGGTATTGCGCTGAAGTGTCCAGCACGGGTACTCGTGCTCCTGGCTGTCATCTTCCGACAATAAGTCGTAGCCATGTTCGCCCAACCACCGCACTATGCGTGTTGCGGGCTCAGCGCCTTCGTAAAGGGGCTCACGGCCACAACGCAGTTGCACTTGGCTAAACAGTTGCAATTGTGTCGCTTCCCACAACGCCCGCAAAACGGGCAGCTCTTCGCTGGGCAGGTCAATAACGAGCAGATTGTTCTCTTGAACCGTCAACTGCAGCGGTTCGAGCAAGATAGCGGGAGCAACCGCTTCAATCGGAATTTCGTCCAGAGGTTTCAGCCCCGGCAAGAGCTGCAATAGGCCAGTGGCCGGGTGAAGGCTGCTGGTTTCGGGCAGACTGTAACGATGAAGAACGGCCGGGCCTGCGATGCCAGCAACGGCATTGCATATCACCTCCACATTGGGCAGATCAGCCGTCCGCACCCGCAAGGCTGCGGCGACTAGCGCGTCAGCCTCAACCAAGACGATCCTTTTCGGCTGTAAGAGCAGATAGGCATCAAGTTCGCTACATTGGCCAGAGCCAAGATGCACAACGGCATCAACCACCTGATGCGTCTCCCACTCCGATGCGGTTGATCCATTTTCCACGCGGTTCATAAGAGCTTGATTTTCTAGCCGCATGCTTGCCTTCCTTCCGAAATGCCGAATTCGATGTAGTGGAGGAGCGGGTTAACGCCAGCTGCAGCGACGTCCGGATTGGATTGAAGATAGTACATAGTGTCAAACCTAGGAGATGGATTGCGACCTTCGCCAGCGCCAAAGCGGAGATAGTGTTCTGCGGGATCAACCCTGGCGGAGGCAACATCGGGATATTCCGACAGATACCACCTCTGGTCAAACAGCCCGGATTGATTGAGCACCTCAACCTGTCTGCGAAGCTTCTCTTTCCCTCTGTCCGCACGCTTGAACGGTTGGACAAGTGTACGTATGAGTTTTTGGTTTGTCCACGCAGTGGCATTCTTCTCCTGCGCTTTTAGTTGTGCCTCGGGTGCTCGCTCGGTGGCGCCCTCCGCTTCTGAGGACTTCTCCTCGGATACCGGGTTTTGAAGAGTCAGAGTTTCCTGATATTTTAGGAAGTAGAACTCAAGCTCTTCCTGAACTTGATGAAGTTGTATGAGGAGCAATTCCTTCTCTCCCAGAAGTTGCTTCCCATTCGTTTCAAGCGACTGATTACTCCCTTCCAGTTCTTCACGAGCGTTCTCGAGCTCTACCATCCGCGCCTGGACCTTCTGCAACTCCACACCCGTCGCCGTTTGTGCCTGCCCAAGCTGTTGCTTCTCCAAGAATACCTTCTCGAGTTCTTCCTGTACCTCGTGCAATTGCCTGATCAGTAGATCATTCTCTTCCAGAATTTTTCGGTTGTCGGCTTCCAGCGACTGCTTGCTAACTTCCCCCTCTTGCCGAGCATTCTCAACCAGCACCATCCGCACATGGGCCTTCTGCAACTCCACACCCGTCGCCGTTTGTTCTTGGCCAAGCTGTTGATTCTCCAAGAATACCTTCTCGAGCTCTTCCTGAACCTCGTGCAATTGCCTGATCAGTAGATCATTCTCTTCCAGAATTTTTCGGTTGTCGGCTTCCAGCGCCTGCTTGCTAACCTCCCCCTCTTGCCGAGCATTCTCGACCAGCACCATCCGCGCATGGGCTTTCTGCAATTCCACGCCCGTCGCCGCTTGCGCCTGCCCCAGCTGTTGCTTCTCCAAGAATACCCTCTCTAGTTCTTCCTGCACCTCATGCAGTTGTCTGAGCAGAAGACCATTATCTTCAAGCACTTCCCGCCTGCTCAAATCCAGCGCCAGATTGGAGCCTTCCAGTTCTTCACAAGCCTGCTCCAACTGCATCGCGCGGGCTTTGAACGCCTCCAACTGCGCGCAGATCCCTTTATGGATCCCCTCGACCGTTTTATTCTCCAACGCCAAGCGCTCAAAATCGCTATACACATGGTGCAATTCCGACCGAAGCTGTTGACGATCTTGCCGCGTCTGAAAATAGCATTTTAGCAAATCGTCTAGGGCCACTTCTGAGGCTTGAGGCAGCAGGTCTCCTAATGGCTGCGCTCTCGCGTCCAACTCAATTTCCAGAGCACTTATGAAGCGATTGCCAGCGATTAAACGCTGTGCCAGAAAACGCTCCGTCTCTCGGACCGCCGACACTTCCCGGCTTAGTAACTCCGTCGAGGCGCTCAGAGAAAGCCCGATTGTTCGAGCGATATCGACCAACCTATGTGGGTTCTCGTTAGCCGCCTCAGCACTCAGCAGGAAAGCGCGCTGACGATAACGGCGCTGAAAGCGGATCAAATGACGAGTGTTGGCCTCCCAGTCCTTAATAAAACGGATTGGATCAATGCCGCACATCAAAGCCTGTGCCAGGGCTGTCTCAGCTCGCGTAAAAAACAGCAGGAACTGCGCGTCCGGAAAGCGGGCGACCCAGAAGTCGAGCAGCCACGGGCAGCGGTTGACTACTAGGCGCTCTGAGTCGGATTGATCGTCCGTCAGCAGCGATGCAAGCTCTTCCTGCATTGCCATATCCGGCTGCAGGGACTGCCGTAATTGCAGCGGATCCTCGACCCTACTGGATGCCAATAGTCGATCCTGCCACACGGAAACAGCATCGACCGCAGCTTCGAGCCCGGCGTCGATCAAAGTGGGAACAACCAGTTCCCAACCGGTGCAAGGACAACCTGTAGCGATTACCAGCTTCATGTGTATCTGATCCCGTTATTGGCAACAACACCACGTCGTGCGACGACGGCCGATGCAACACGTTCGTTTTCCGATTCTGACGGTATGGTCGCCAACCGTTCTCGGAACAAGACATTCAAGCTCACACCGATCTTCTGCCATTATAGTCAGCACGATAGAATCAATGCTCCATCGTCAAGACGTCCTAGAAATTATTCGCCACCCCCACAATGACGGCAATCCGGAACAAGGCCTCGACCACGTCCCTGAATATTTGGCGAGACTTCACGTCAATCTTCGGCAGCACCATGATCCGGTCCCCCGGGCGTACAGTAGGCTCGCCACTGCCAAAAAAACCGCCCTTGGCCTCGTCAAAGCTGCCATCCCGGTGGGCAACGACTACTCGTGAGGCGTCGGCGTTCTGAGTGTAACCACCCGCGTTCTGGATATAGTCAGCAAGTTTCTGAGACGGGTCGTAGGCAATCGTATTCGGAAAAATGACCTCACCACCTACCAGCACCAGACCATCCTTGGTCGGGACCCGGAGCAAGTCGCCATCCTCTAGTAGCAGTAGGTCGCGATCAGCTGCCTGGGCGATATATACCTGCCCAGATGGCTCAATCTTCTTGCCGCGCTCTACCCACTGGAGAAGCAGATCCGCCTCTTCCTTACGCAGTTTCGCTTCTTCATTGGTCCCAGAACGTGCCGTCAAGGCGGCATTCTCCAGAAATGTGAGCGTCGTCTTGAGGGCCTCGCGCTGCCGCTCCTTGGCACTCAGGCGGAAGAGCTGCAAGTTCTGCGAGTCAGAACGGTCGGAAAACTTGACTTGGCTAACGAGTGCGCCCAGCTTGGTGCCATAAGGTAGCACGTATTCATGAACGCTCTCGTGCTCGCCCTCCACCCGGACAGCGATGGTGCCAGGCCTCTTGTCGGAGGTAAACTCCAGCCCGTCGCCATTTCGTAGGGAAACGATTGACGCATCGGCAAGCGGGAAGTATTCGGTGTTCTTTACGGTCCCCGTATTGCGCACTACCCGAACGTGCGTAGCCAGTGGCGAAGGCTTGGCGAGCTTGATTAGTTCAGCTACCGTCAAGCTGGGCTTGCCAAATTCGAATCGCTTGGCGTTTTCGGCCAGCCCGGTCACTTTCACGGTATGCTGGCGGGCACCAACAAAGATGACGTCACCATCCGACAGCTGGATTAATGGAATCCGCCCCTCAAGCAAAAAATCGTAGAGGCTGACCGAGGCGCGCGTTGTGTTTCCACGCTTGACTTGGACATTAAGGAAGGAGCCTCGCTCGGGATCGATACCGCCGGCCTGGTCGACAAAGTGCAGCAGGCTGTCCATGCTTGTACCACTGTACAGGCCGGGGCGATTAACAAAGCCACTGACGAAAATACGTACCGGCTGAGCCGCGGCCAAGCTGGCATAACTCGACACATTGGCACGGAAAACCTTACTAGCGCCCGATGTAACCACACGCTGCAGATCCTCATTGCGTACGCCCAATACGTGTACTGGACCAACGTGCGGGATGAAGATGTTGCCCTTGGGATCAACGGTCAATGGCGCATCAAACTCGAATGCACCCCACAAACGGACCTGAATCTTGTCGCCGACAGCGACCGCGTAATCAGGATTGAACTGCGTAGCGCCTTCACGCGCGAAGGCACCGCTGAAAAGGTTGGCCCCAAAGACGTCGCTACTGACATTCGAGGAATAGTCGAACAGCTGAGGGGGCATCGTCCGGACATCAGGCACTACCGCTGCTGGGACAGCTGGCAGCTGTTGCGCCGTGGGCACGGGCGGCGCAACGGGGCGATTCGCGGCGGTGCCAATACCAAAGATGTCGGTATCGGCAGCAAAAACTGCGGGGCAGGAGAGACCAACAAGGCAGGCCAGCGCGAGGACAAGCCATGACCAACACCCTCCACACGAGTCACGCGGCCATGCGTTGAGCTGGACAGGAGCGTGTGCGGCGAACAGTTTTGTGGTCGTTAAGCGAGCATACAGCCGCATCATGGGTTTCAGTCCTGGTGGTCGCGGATAATGGCGGCGAGCAGCTGCACTATGCCGGCCAGTACAAGAACGGAGAGAGCAAAGACGACTACGTTGTATATTCTGCGCGGCTCGATGGGATACTGCGGCAAGGTCGGGCTTTGCACGATGGAAACCTTCTTCAGGTTTCGTGCGGCATCGATGCGTCCCTTTTCAAGTGCTGTCAGCGCAGTCTTGTATACGTCTTGAGCAAAGACCGTCTGCATTTCAAGGCGCTGGTATTCTTCTACCGTCCGGTTGAGTGCGCCACCGCTTGGCGAGGTCAGCCGGGCTTTCTCGGTCCGCACCTGGCCTTTGATGGCGGCAATTTGTAGCTCGATCTGGGCGACGTCAGGCGCCTTCGGACTCAAGTAGCCGAGCATCGCTTCTCGGCTTGCCTCAAGCTGGGCAAGCTCGCCGTCCAGTCGGGCAATGATGCCACTAAGGGTTTCAGCCGCGGCCTGTGGAGAAATAAAACCTTTGGCATTCTGGAAATCGACCACTTCGCCTCTGGCCTTGAGCACGCGTTCGCCGATTTCAGCTACTTGTTTCTCGAGAAAATCGACCTGATCGCGTGCCAGGCGATGGCCAATATCATTCATGAAGCGCTCGCCCTGCTCCACCAGTGCGCTGTCAATAGCTTGCGCCTTCTCGGGCGTGTAGGCCTGCACCTTGATTCGCAACACACCCACCGCTTCGTCCACCTCAATACTGACACGCGACAGGTAGTGGCGATAAAAAAACTCCTGGGAAGCGTCCTCAAACCACATCCGCGAGAGAGGATCGTGCTTCCAGTCGCTGTAATGCGCTCGTAATTGAAGCTTCGCCTCAAGCTTCTCCATCATGTCCACGGAAAGGAGATGCTCGCGCATCAACCTCAAGTCTTGATTGTTTCGAGCGCCAGAGAACAGCGAGGCGATATTCCCGGCCTGGCCAGCAGCCATGTCGGTGCTATCGACGACCACGTCGGCCCGGGAGACGTAGCGGTCCGAGGCGATGACGCCCCAGTAGACAGCGGCCATCAGGATCGCCAGCAGAGCAACTCGCAAAGCGCGCCGGCGAACCAGATGGGGTGCCAACCGTCCATGCACACCACCGAAAAAGCGCGGCAAAGCACTCTGTCGGATACGGTCTAACATACGGCGATACTCTCCTTGTAAGCCCTCAACGCATCGTTGATGTCGTCGAACCAATCTGCGCGGCCATCATGAAGCCAGATCCCTGCGGAGCAAAATTGTTTCAGCGTCCCTTCACCGTGCGACACCATGATCAATCCCGCGCGATCGGCCATATTCTTGAAAGCCGCTGCGGCCTTCGCTTTGAATGAGGCATCGCCCGCCGCAGTCACCTCATCCGAGATATAGACGTCGAAGTCGAAAGCCAGCGAAAGGGCAAACTGCAAGCGGGATCTCATCCCCGAAGAATAGGTTTTGATCGGCTGGTCAAAGGCGTCTCCGAGCTCTGAAAAGTCCGCAACGTAGGCTAGACGGTCGGGGATATCGGCTTCGTGACCGTGAATTCGCGAGACGAACTTGGCGTTCTGCCGACCCGTCAGGGAACCTTGCAGGCCTCCACCAAAGCCCATCGGCCACGACACACGACAATGACGTTCGATGCGCCCTCGGTTCGGCGTATCTACACCGCCAATCAGACGTAACAGTGTCGACTTGCCGGCGCCATTGCGGCCGACCAAGCCAACGCTCAGGCGCGGAGGAATGGTAAAAGAAATGCCCTTCAACACCCACTTTCCAACACCGTGCTCGGTTTGGTAACGTTTATGAACGTCCTCGACGACGATCATTGCATCAGCAGGCGGCGAGCAAAGCGAACGTGCAGCGCCAAGCCAAAGAAAAACGAAGCAAAGGCAAAAGCCGCGACATAGCCGACGTCAAGACCTGTCACCGTGGTGTAGCTGGGAGAGAAAGACGAACGGGCCAACTCCACTCCTTGCATGATCGGGTTAAGCAATAGCCAGTCGAGTACTTCAGGCGGCAACAACACAGGAGGAAACATCACCCCGGAAACAAAATACAAAGGGATAAAGCAGATGTTCGCCACTTTACCAAGCTCCGGAATCAAAGTGCTGCCAACAGAGAGCATCAGCCCGATCCCGGTGCCAAAGAGCCAGAAAAGTCCGTAAACCAACATTACCGTCAGCGGATCGTAGGGAACAACGTCGAAACCAGCCAACAACATCCCTGCGAACATGATCAGCCCAACAAACAATTGAATGACCCCTTCCAGAAACGCGCGCACCAACACCACATCCACCGGCTTGACCTGGCGATAAGCAAATAGCGCACGATTGGCCGAGATGGCAGCCATCGATCGCAGCGCCGTACTTCGGAAGAGAGTGTAGCCGAGGATACCCACCGCCAAGAACAGTGCAAAGTCAATACCCAGCGTGATTCCGTGACGAACAGTCGACAGAACCACCATCAGGATCGTCAGGTGCGCCACCGGCTCAACCAGCAGCCAGACCCAAGCTGCCCTGCCACCAGACACCCGGCTGACTGCTTCGCGAAGAAAAATCGCGTTCCAGACAGACAGGGTGATCGAAGCTGACGAGCGAATGTTGTCCATGGACCGAGTTATAGTTGGTGGGCGCTACTGCGCTTTTCGATAAGCCCCCTGCCCAAAATCAGCGCATCATCACGTCAAGCGCCGACGCTCTTGCTAGATGCAGATCCCGGGGCCAGACGTTAAAAACGAGCTACCGTTCCTACCCAGCAAGCCACCGCGAAGCCTTCGCTGAGTGGGAACCGATGAGCCAGAAGTGGTCCAAGATGCTCTTCAGGCTCAAGCAGATGCCGGTCAGAGAAGCGACGGATTCTAGCGACGCGGGGATTGTTGGTCAATCAAAAGCTGGACGATCCACCTTTGGAGGACCAATTGATGAGCAAAACACGGCAGACCTTCGACCCTCGCTTCGCGCGGCAGGCCGTCCAACTGATCAATGATCAAGGACCGACTATGGCGCATGGTTTGCCCAGACGTGGGCCTCGGCGAGACGGCCGTCCGCCGCTGGCTGACGCCAGTTGCGGCAGAACAATCGGGCCAGGCCGGCGTTGGCAAGCTGCTCAACAGGCAGTTCGAATCGACCAAAGCGAATGCCGCTTGGCTCGCGGACATCAGCCACATCCGCACAGGTAGCGACTGCTTTTAGCTGGCCGCTATGATGCTCCGGTTCTAGCGCAAGATCGTGGGCTGAGCGCCCCCCCAAACATGCCTGCCAAGCTACTCTGTTCGGCCGTGCAAATGACCATTACACAACGGTAAATACCGAGGGGTCTGGCGGCGCATTCGGATCGGCGCGGCCAGTACGCCAGCAACGCCCACAGCACCGCGCTTGCCCGCCATCCTCTACCAGGGCCAATGCCGCTGCCGACACGCGCCTCGCCTCTTTGCCAACACGCGGCGCACCTTCCGCGAATGCCGTATGGTGCTTACCCTGGACGCCAACAGCCCACCTGGCGCGCCCGATCGCCGACCCACACTGTAAGGAACGATCCCCGCCGTCGACCAAGGTCAAACAATCAACCTGAGAAAGTCACCATGCACGCCACCCTCCCCCTTCTCGCGATCAGCACCTTCCCCGCCTTGCGTCGGCGCTCGGTCGAGACCCTGCAGGTCAATCTCGGCTACCGCTGCAACCAGAGCTGTGTGCACTGCCACGTCAATGCCGGCCCGCAGCGCAAGGAGGAAATGACCGCCGAAACGATAGACGCGCTGCTCGACTTCATCGCTGCCAGTCCGGAGGTCAAGGCGCTCGACCTGACCGGCGGCGCACCCGAGCTCAACAAACACTTCCGCCGGCTGGTGGTCGCCGGCCGGCAACGCGGTCTGCGCGTCATCGACCGTTGCAACCTGACGATTCTCGAAGAACCGGGGCACGAGGATCTGGCCGGCTTTCTCGCCGCGCATCGCGTCGAGGTCGTCGCCTCGCTGCCGTGTTATCTCGAAGAGAATGTCGACCGGCAACGCGGCAAAGGCACTTTCGACGCCAGCATCCGCGGCCTGCAGGGACTCAACGCGCTTGGCTACGCGGCGCCCGACAGCGGCCTGCTGCTGAATCTGGTGTTCAATCCGCAGGGTCCGACGCTACCGCCGCCACAGGAGGCACTGACCGCCGCCTACCGCGAGCACCTCGGGCAGGAGTTCGGCATCGTCTTCAACGATCTGTTTACGCTCAGCAACATGCCGATCCAGCGCTTCGGATCGATGCTCATCTCGAAGGGGCAGTTCAACAGCTACATGCAGTTGCTGCGCAGCGCGCACCGCGACGCCAACGTCGACAACGTGATGTGCCGCAATCTGCTGTCGATCGACTGGCAGGGCTACCTCTACGATTGCGACTTCAACCAGCAGCTCGGCCTACCGCTCGGCAAGCCGGGCCAGCCTCGCCTGCACATCACCGCAGTCACCGCCGCGGCTCTCGAAGGCCGACCGATCCGCGTCGCCGATCACTGCTACGGCTGCACGGCGGGACAGGGATCGAGCTGCGGTGGCGCGCTCGGCGAGGAAATCGCCGCCGCGCCGGCCTGCGGCGTCTGATCGGCCGGCTGCGGCGCTGGCGCCCTGGTTGGCAACTCTCTAACGACACGAAAGACAAGACATGGAAAAACTCCAACTCGACGGCGTCGAAGCCTGCGTTTTCGACGCTTACGGCACGCTCTTCGACTTCAACAGCGCGGCGCTGGCGGCGCGCGACGTACTCGGCGACGACTGGCTGCGCCTTTCCGAGCTGTGGCGCCAGAAGCAGCTGCAATACACCTGGCTGCGCGGCCTCGCCGGTCGGCACGCCGATTTCTGGCAGGTCACCGGCGACGCGCTCGATTTTTCGCTGGCGACGCTGAACATCGACCAACCCGGCCTGCGCGAACGCCTGATGGACCTCTACCTGCACCTCGGAACGTATCCCGAAGTTGTCGAGACGCTGCGCCAGCTGAAGGCGGCGGGGATGAAGCTGGCGATCCTCTCGAACGGGACGCCGGCGATGCTCGCCGCGGTGGTTTCGAGCAGTGGCCTGGACGACGTTTTCGACGCTGTCCTTTCGGTCGAAGACGTCGGCGTCTTCAAGCCGCACCCGGCGGTCTATCGCCTGGCGGCCGATACGCTGCAGGTCGCGCCGGCGGCGATCTGCTTCCTGTCGTCGAACGGCTGGGACGCGTACTCGGCCAAGGCTTTCGGCTTTCGCGTGCTGTGGTGCAATCGCTTCGGGCAAGCCGCCGAGCGGATTCCGGCGACTCCCGACGGCGAGATCGAGGACCTCGCCGCGCTGCCGCCCATCGTCTTGCCGGCGTTGCCAGCGACCACCATGTAAGACCGTCGGCGCGCCGGACGACAGAGCGGGCTACCAATAACGATATTTAAGAATCACGATACCAAGAATCCGAAAGGCGGCGATGAATACTCGACGACTGCTGGTGCTGGCGGCGCTGGCTGGCTTGCTGCTGGCTTTTTTTGCGCTCGATCTGGGCCGTTTCCTGAGTCTCGACTACTTCAAGGCTCAACAAGAGGCGATCGAGGCCTGGCGCGCGGCGCAGCCGCTCAAGGTGGCGCTGCTTTTCTTCATCGCCTACGTCGTGGTTACCGGCCTGTCGCTGCCCGGCGCGGCGGTGATGACACTGGTCGGCGGCGCCGCTTTCGGGCTTTTCTGGGGCTTGCTGCTGGTGTCCTTCGCGTCTTCGATCGGCGCCACCCTCGCCTTCCTGGCGTCGCGCTTCCTGCTGCGCGACTGGGTGCAGAAGCGCTTCGGCGAGCGCCTGCGGGCGATCAACGCGGGCGTCGACAAGGAAGGCGGCTTCTACCTGTTCACGCTGCGTCTGGTGCCGGTCTTTCCCTTCTTCGTGATTAACCTGCTGATGGGGCTGACGCCGCTCAGGACGCGCACCTTCTACTGGGTCAGCCAGCTCGGCATGCTCGCCGGCACGCTGGTGTACGTCAATGCCGGCACGCAACTGGCGAAGATTGACTCGCTGTCGGGTGTGTTGTCGCCCGGCCTCCTCGGCTCGTTTGTCCTCCTTGGGGTATTCCCGCTGCTGGCCAAGAAGGTCGTCGATGCGCTGGCCGCCAGGAAGGTTTATGCCGGCTGGCAGAGGCCGGCGCGCTTCGACCGCAACATGGTGGTCATCGGCGCCGGCTCGGCCGGACTGGTCACCGCCTACATCGCCGCGGCGGTCAAGGCCAAGGTGACGCTGGTCGAAAAACACAAGCTCGGCGGCGATTGCCTGAATACCGGCTGCGTGCCGTCCAAGGCCTTGATCCGTTCGGCCAAGCTGCTCTCGCACATCCAGCGCTCGCCGGAGTTCGGTATTCGCGACGCTCGCGCCGATTTTGACTTCGCCGACGTGATGGAGCGTGTGCAGCGGATCATCAAGGCCGTCGAACCGCACGATTCGATCGAGCGCTACACCGGCCTCGGTGTCGAGGTGATCGAGGGCAGCGCGACGATCGTCTCGCCGTGGGAGGTCGATATCGTCCGCAACAACGGCGAGAAGGAGCGACTGAGCACGCGCAGCATCGTCATCGCCACCGGTGGCCGGCCCTTCGTGCCGCCGCTGCCAGGCCTGGCCGAAGTCGGCTATCTGACGTCGGACACCGTCTGGAAGCTGCGCCAATTGCCCAAACGGCTGCTCGTCCTCGGCGGCGGCCCGATCGGCTGCGAGCTGACGCAGGCCTTCGCGCGCTTCGGCGCACACGTGACGCAGGTGCAACAGGGGCCACGAATCATGGTCCGCGAGGATCCCGAAGTGTCTGAACTGGTGACGCAGCGCTTCCGCGTCGAGGGCATTGCCGTACTGGTCAATCACCAGGCCAAGGCTTTCGTCGTCGAGGACGGCGAGAAGATCCTGATCGCCGAACACGACGGGCAAGAAGTCCGCATCGCCTTCGACGAGTTACTGGTCGCCGTCGGCCGGGTCGCCAACCTCAGCGGCTACGGCCTCGAGGAACTGGGAATCGCCGGCCAACGAACGGTCACCACCAACGACTTCCTGCAGACCAAGTATCCGAACATCTACGCCGCCGGCGACGTCGCCGGCCCCTTCCAGTTCACGCACACGGCGGCGCACCAGGCGTGGTACGCGGCGGTCAACGCGCTCTTCGACCCCTTCCGCAAGTTCCGCGCCGATTACTCGGTGATCCCCTGGTCGACCTTCGTCGAACCCGAGGTGGCGCGCGTCGGCATCAACGAAAGCGACGCGCGCGAGCGCAAAATCCCTTACGAAGTGACCGTTTACGGCCTCGACGACCTCGACCGGGCGATCGCCGACGGCGAAGCGCACGGCTTCATCAAGGTCCTGACGGTACCGGGCAAAGACCGCATCCTCGGCGTCACCATCGTCGGCGAACACGGCGGCGACCTGATCGCCGAGTATGTGCTGGCGATGCGCCACGGCATCGGCCTGAACAAGATCCTCGGCACCATCCATATCTACCCGACGCTCGCCGAAGCCAACAAGTACGTCGCCGGCAACTGGAAGAAGGCGCACGCCCCGCAGAAACTGCTCGAATGGGTCGGCCGCTTCCACGCCTGGCGCCGCGGCTAGGGCAGCCCGATGCGTCGCTTGTTAATCGCGTTGCTGCTGCTGATCCTCGGCGCGGCGAGCACGGCGGCGGCGGCCAGCGCCTTTGACCACCGCCACGCGGCGTGGGATGCGCTCCTCAAGCAGAACGTGCTGCTGATTACCGACGGCAACGCTTCGCAGGTGCGTTACGCCAGCATGCAGAGCGACCGGCCCTTGCTCCGTGCCTACCTGGCGAGCGTGTCGGCGGTCAGCGAGGCCGATTACGCGAGTTGGAGCCAGGCGCAGCGGCTGGCATTCCTGATCAACGCCTACAACGCCTTCACCATCGAACTGGTCCTCGGCAAATACCCCGACCTGCAATCGATCAAGGATCTCGGCGGCGTCTTCCGGTCGCCCTGGAAAAAGACCTTCTTCAGCCTGCTCGGCGCGCAGCGCTCGCTCGACGACGTCGAGCACGGGCTGATTCGCGCGCCGGGCGCCTTCGACGACCCGCGCATCCACGTCGCGCTGGTCTGCGCTTCAATCGGCTGTCCGATGCTGCGCAACGAAGCCTTCAGCGCTGAGCGTCTCGACGCCCAACTCGACGACGCGATGCGCCGCTTCTTCGCCGATCGCAGTCGCAACCGCTTCGACGCCGCCAGCGGCCGGCTGCAGGTTTCGAAGATCTTCGACTGGTACGGCGACGACTTCGCGCAAGGCCACGCCGGCTTCGCGACGCTCGCCGCCACCTTCGCCCGCTACGCCGAGCAGCTCGCCGACACGCCCACGGCCCGCGCGCGCGTGCGCGGCGGCGACTACCGACTCGAATTCCTGGAGTACGACTGGCGACTGAACGACGTCCGCTGACCGTGCTCACCGGTTGACGGCGACCGCGAGGCCCGGGGATACTCCCGAGCACCTCGTGAGCTTCACCTACCTGCTAACGGTCATGGCCTGTTGAGATACCCCCGATCATGAAGGTCATGACCACGCCCCCTCTCACTTGCAGCGCGCATTCCGGCTTGCACGTAAGCGCCAGCGACGCCGTCACTGCGAGGAGCGTAGCGACGTGGCAGTCCAGTAGTCTCTTCCGGGCCACCCCGCGGAGTCCGCCGCTGGAAACCCCTGGATTGCTTCGCTGCGCTCGCAATGACGGGCACGCCACAATCGTTCGCCGGGCGGGGAGCCGGCTCCCTGAATTCCCCGCCTCACCCCGGCCCTTCTCCCGCAGTGGCGAGAAGAGAGATTCGTGAGTCGCTTACGCGACTTTCACATTAACCCGCGACCGGAGATTGCACCTTGGCGCTGAACGACACCCCCAGCTTCCGCCCACTGACGGGCACCTACGAACCGTCGGGTATCCAGCAGCTCGCCGACGGCCGCTTCATCGTCGTCGAAGACGAGCTGCAGCAACCGCTAAGCGTGCTCGAGATCGATGCCGACGGCAGCGTCCGCTGCACCCCCCTGCACCCGTCGGGCGTGCAGCAAGCCGGTGACGACTTCTGGGACCTCGACGACCTCGAAGGCGTCACCGTCGACCAGGCGGGATACGTCTACGCGATCACCTCGCATTCGCGCGACGGCGACGGGCGCGAGAAGGCCTCGCGCGAAAGGCTGGTGCGCTTTCGCGTCGCCGGCGACCGCGTCGCCGAGCCGCTGCTGGCGCCGCCAATCAAGGCAGCCTTGATCGCCGCCCAGCCGCTGTTGGCCGCTGCTGCCAAGATTCCCGACGTGAAAAAAGACGGCGGGCTGAACATCGAAGCACTGGCGATGAGCGCTGATCAGCGCCGTCTGCTGATCGGATTGCGCAGCCCACTGCTTGAGCAGCGGGCGATTATCGCCAGCATCGAAAATCCGCAAGCGATCTTTGACTCGCACCACGAGCCGTCGATCTCGGCGACGCTGGTGACGCTGGATCTCGGCGGCAAGGGGATCCGCGGCATGTCTTACCTTGCGGTGCTCAACGGCTATCTGGTGATTGCCGGCCCGCTGGCCAAAGAGCAGGAGCAGTTCGAACTGTGGTTCTGGAGCGGTGATCCAGCGGCTCCCTCCCGCCGGGTGTCGGTCGCCGGCCTGGCCGGTTTCGAGCACGCCGAGGGAGTGAGCTCGGCGCTGATCGATGGTCGCCAGCGGATCATCATCGTCAGCGACGATGGCAGCAGGACGCAGGGGCGCTTCGCCCGCTTTCTGCTTCTCGACCCGGACCAACTACAGATCGAGTAGCGACTGGCGAGCGCCCGCTCCGACCTGTTGTCTTCGCTGGCGCTGCGCGCTGCGCGTCGTGCGGCGCACGCACAATCCGTGCCGCCTGCTTCCTGAGCGAAGCGTCGGGTCTGGCAGCCGCTGCCCGGTGCAAGGCGCTTCGCTGATTGCACGCGACGGACCTGGCCATGTCCTTGCCGGCAATCAGCGGAATGGGTTTTGAATGACGAGGCTCCGATCGACCACCAATCCGTGGTGCATATCTTCGGACCAGAGCACCGAACAGCCGGCGAGCAAGGCTGCGCTGACGATCATCGCATCATCGATCGACAGCAGATACTGCTCGCCAATCCGTAATCCCAGCGTGTGCGACTCCTCCGTCAGCGGAGCAATCTCCAGGACTTCGCGGATCGTTTCGAGTATCTCGCGAATTTCGGCGATCGACATCTTCAGTTTGCGCGAGGCGACCGAGGCAAATTCGTTGAGTACCTGCACACTGATCGTGCCGCCGGCCTGAATCAGTTGCTCGGCACGATCCGCTTTTCCAGGGTCACCTGAAAGCAGGTGCAGGAGGACGTTGGTGTCGATGAAGTGTTTAGATGCGCTCACTGGCTTCAAGCCGGTCGAACTTGAAATCGGCGGGCAAGCGGCCGCGGAACTTCCGCAGCCGTGCCAGAAGTTCCGGAACGTCTGGTTTCCTGGCGATCTCGAAAGCCCGCGGCCCCAGCACCTGGATCTCGATTTCGTCGCCCTCCTGCAGACGCATGGCTTGGACAACCGCCGCCGGAATCCGCACCGCAAGGCTATTGCCCCATTTGGCCACTTGCATGACGCACCCTCCATCGATTGATGATATACGCCGCCAATTGTATATCTACACGGACCACCATTGCCAAGAGTGTGGGCTCGATGTCGAAAGAAAACGTAGACGCGAGGGCGGGCGAAGACTGCCCTCCTCGACAGAAAGCGACTCGATTCTTCGCCACGTCACCACAGGCCGTCATGATGAGGTGGCGTCCGCTGGCCGCTGATCCGCCTGGCTGGCGCCGTTCTTGAACAGGGTGGCAAGACGTGTTTCGATCATCGCGGCACGCCTTGCAGCGAAAAACCAGACAGGCGTTGGATACTTTTCACCGGCGAGAGCCACTTCTCCGCCCCACGACCGATGGTGCACTGCAGCTTGCCATCGCTGCGCACTGTCGCTAAGGTCGCCGCAGCATGCTTATATCGTATACGATATCCGGAGCGCCGCTTACCGACCATGTCGACGGTTCTTGAACTGATCTCAGCGCAGAAAATGCCGCGCCTCAGCGCGTCTGATCACGTCGCCCAGACGCTCAAGAAGGCGATTGTCGCCGGCCTGCTGCCGGCCGGCGAGGTGCTCCGCCAGGACGAAATTGCCAGTCACTTCCAGGTCAGCAAGATTCCCGTTCGCGAAGCGCTCAAACACCTCGAGGCCAAGGGCCTGGTGACCTTCCTGCCGCACCGCGGCGCCGTCGTCGCCTCATTATCGGCCGCCGAGATTGACGAGTACATGGAAATCCGGGCGATGCTCGAAGCCCGGGCGGCACGCCTGGCTGCGCCGCTGATCGACGCGCAGAGCATCGAAGACGCGCGCCAGCACCTCGACGCCTTTGCGCGGGCCACCGACACCGGCGGCTGGGGCGAGCTGAACTGGCTGTTTCACTCAACGCTTTACGGCGCCGCCGGACGCCCGGTCCTGCTGGCCGAGATCCGCACGCTGTACAACAAGGTCGAGCGTTACGTCCGCGCCCTGTTGTCGGTGGCCACCGAAATGCCGAAGACCCAGCACGAACACGCCGCGATTCTCGACGCGTTCGTCCGCCGGGACGCCGACGCAGCGGCAGAACTCACTCGAGCGCATGTGCTCGAGGCGGGTGCGTCACTTGTCCATTTTTTAAACGAGCACCGTAGCAAAGGAGGAAAGAAATGAGAAAACAGATCCTGGTGGCCGGCTTCAGCCTGCTTGCCCTGGCTGGCGGCAAGGCCTACGCCGATATCCTGGTGGGCATTGCCGGCCCGATGACCGGTCAATACGCGTCGGCGGGTGACCAGATCCGCAAGGGCGCCGAGATGGCGGTCGCCGACATCAACGCCAAGGGCGGCGTTCTCGGACAGAAACTGCAGCTGGAAGTCGGCGACGACGCCTGCGACCCGAAACAGGCGGTCTCGGTCGCCAACACGATGGTCAACAAGCAGATCGTCTTCATGCACGGTCACTGGTGCTCGAGCTCGACGATCCCGGCGTCGGACGTCTACAACGAGTCGCAGATCCCGATGGCGACGGTGTCGACCAACCCGCAGGTCACCGAACGCGGTCTGAAGAACGTCTTCCGGATCATGGGTCGCGATGACCAGCAGGGTCTGGTCGCCGGCAATTACCTGGCCTCGCATTTCAAGGGCCAGAAGATCGCCGTCGTTGACGACAAGAGCGCCTACGGCAAGGGACTCGCCGACGAGATCGCCAAGGCGCTGGCCGCCAAGGGCATCAAGCCAACGCTGCGCGAGTCGATCACCGCCGGTGAAAAGGATTATTCGGGACTGGTCAGCAAGCTCAAGTCAGCCGGCGTTCAGGTACTGGCTTTTGGTGGCTACCACACCGAGGTGGCGTTGATCCTCCGCCAGGCGCAGCAAGCCGGTCTGAAACTGACCATAATGGGCGGCGATACGATGACCAACTCCGAGCTGGTGACCGCTGCCGGACCGGCCTCCGACAACGTGCTGTTCACCTTTGCCCCGGACCCGCGCAAGAACCCCGCCGCAGCCAGTGTCGTCAAGGAGTTTCGCGACGCCAAGATCGACCCCGAGGGCTACGTGATGTACGCCTATGCCGCGATGCAGCTGTTCGCCGAAGCCGCCGAGAAAGCCAAGAGTACCAAGTACAAGGACCTCGAGAAGGCGATGCGTGAAGGCAGCTTCGAAACCGTCATCGGCAAGCTGAGCTTCGACGCCAAGGGCGACAACAAGCTGCCCGGCTTCATGGTCTATCAGTGGAAAGGTGGCAAGTACGACTACGTGAAGATGTAGGCGTCAGAGGCGCGCCTACCGGCAGAAGTCGGCAGGCGCGCCGGTCGAGGCCGCCAGCGAGACGGCGCCTCGACCGAGAAGCTCACTCGGCGTCCGCCAGACGTCGGGAATTTCGGCAAGGTGACGCGACACGCCAGCAGCGTGTCGCGTCCAATCGACTGAAAGGCAGGAACGAGCGTGGCTACACCCCAAGCCCTCCAGCAGCGTCTGCGTGACTATCACCGCATTGACGAAGAACGAATCGTCGAAGAACTCATCGAAGCGGCGCGTTTTACGCCTTCCGAGCAGCAAGGCATCCGGCAGCGCGCGACACCGCTGGTCCAGACCGTTCGTGACCGGCGCCTGAAGACCGGCGGCATCGACGCCTTCCTGGCCACTTACGACCTCTCGTCGCGCGAAGGCGTCGTCCTGATGTGCCTGGCCGAAGCACTGCTGCGAATCCCCGACGCTGAAACCGTCGATCGCCTGATCCGCGACAAGATCGGCAGCACCGAGTGGCAAAAGCGGCTCGGCGCGTCGCACAGCACCTTCGTCAATGCCGGCACCTGGGCCTTGATGCTCACCGGCCGGATCGTTAATCTCGACACCGCCGACCGCAAGCTCGGCGGCACGCTCAGGCGACTGGTGGCGCGTACCGGCGAACCCGTGATCCGCCAGGCGGTAATCACCGCGATGCGCATTCTCGGCAAGCAGTTCGTCATGGGGCGCAACATCCACGAAGCGCTCGAGCGTGCGCGTGGTGCCGAGAAAACCGGCTACCGCCACTCCTACGACATGCTCGGCGAATCGGCGCGGACCAGCGCCGACGCCTTGCGCTATTTCGATTCCTACAGCAAAGCTATCGCCGCCATCGGCGACTCGGCCGCCGGCCGGCCACCGTTCATCGCGCCGTCGATCTCGATCAAGCTCTCGGCGCTGCACCCGCGCTACGAGGTGGCCAACGAGGACCGCGTTCGCCGCGAGCTGCTGCCGGCGATCAAGGCGCTGGCGGTGCGCGCCAAGGCGCGCAACATCGGTCTGACGATCGACGCCGAAGAAGCCGAGCGGCTGGAAATGTCGCTGGAACTGATCGAGGCGCTGGCCACCGATCACGAACTGGTCGGCTGGAACGGCCTCGGACTCGCCGTGCAGGCGTACCAGAAGCGCGCCCTGCCGGTCATCGACTGGCTCGCCGACATCGCCCACCGCGGCCAGCGGCGACTGCTGGTGCGCCTGTGCAAGGGCGCCTACTGGGACGCCGAGATCAAGATGGCGCAGGAGCGCGGCTTGTCCGATTACCCGGTGTTCACGCGCAAGGTGGCCAGTGACGTGTCGTATCTGGCGTGCGCCAGGCGCCTCTTCGCCGACCCGCAGGCTTTCTACCCGGCGTTCGCGACGCATAACGCGCACACCCTGGCGGCCGTTGCCGAAATCGCCATCAGTGCCGGCGGCAGCGACGAATGGGAATATCAGCGACTGCACGGCATGGGCGAAGAGCTCTACGACCAGATCGTCGGCAAGGACAAGCTCGGCCGCGCGTGTCGCGTCTATGCGCCGGTCGGCAGTCATGAAGACCTGCTGGCGTATCTGGTCCGCCGCCTGCTGGAGAACGGCGCCAATTCGTCGTTTGTCAACCGCATCGCCGACGCTGACCTGCCAATCGACGCCCTGATCGCCGACCCCGTCGAAAAACTGGCGGCGCTGACGATCAAACGGCAAAGCCGCATTCCGCTGCCGCGCGACCTCTTCGGCGCCGAGCGCCGCAACAGTGAAGGACTCGACATGAACGACAAAGCGACGCTCGAAGACCTGCGCAGCGCCATCAAGGCGAGCACCAGGGTCAACTACCTGGCGGCACCGCTGATTGCCGGCAAGCAGGGCTCTGGCGCCAGCAGCCGGCCAGTCTGCTCGCCGGCCAACCAGCGCGAGGTCGTCGGGCAGGTGATCGAGGCCAGCAGCGCCGACGTCAACGCCGCCATGGCGGTCGCCCAGGCGGCTTTCCCGGCGTGGGAAGCGACGCCGGCGAGCAGCCGTGCCGCCGCCCTCGACCGCGCCGCCGACGCGATGCAGGTGCGCCTTCCCGAACTCGTCGCGCTGATCGTTCGCGAAGGTGGCCGCATCCAGGTCGACGCCGTTTCCGAGGTCCGCGAAGCGATCGATTTCTGCCGCTACTACGCGGCCCAGGCCAAGGAAAAGTTCGCGGCGGTGATCGAGCTGCCGGGGCCGACCGGCGAGCGCAACTGCCTGTCGCTGCACGGCCGCGGCGTTTTCGTCTGCATCAGCCCGTGGAACTTCCCGCTGGCGATCTTCGTCGGCCAGATCGCCGCCGCGCTGGCGGCCGGCAACACGGTGCTCGCCAAACCCGCCGAGCAGACGCCACTGGTCGCCGCGCTGGCCGTCGGCCTGTTGCACGGCGCCGGCATCCCGGTCGAGGCACTGGCCTTCCTGCCCGGCGACGGCCGCGTCGGCGCGGCGATGGTCGCCGCTCGTGACTGTGCTGGCGTCGCCTTTACCGGCTCGACCGAAGTGGCGCGAATCATCGCCCGCACGCTGGCCGGCAAGGACGGCCCGCTGGTGCCGCTGATCGCCGAAACGGGCGGTCAGAACGCGATGATCGCCGATTCGTCGGCGCTACCCGAACAGATCGTCCGCGACGTCGTCGCATCGGCGTTCAACTCCGCCGGCCAGCGCTGTTCGGCCTTGCGCGTCCTCTTCGTCCAGGCCGACATTGCCGACCGCGTCTGCAGCATGCTCGCCGGCGCGATGCAGGAGCTGCGCATCGGCGACCCCGCCGACCTGCGCACCGACGTCGGACCGGTGATCGACGACGCCGCGCGCAAGGTGCTGCTCGCCCACGCCAGCTGGCTGGACAGTTTCGCGACGCCGATCGCCAGCTGCCCGCTCGACGAGCAGGCGACCGCCCACGGCAGCTTCTTCGCGCCGCGCGCCTACGAGATCGACAGCCTGTCGCGCCTCGAACGCGAAGTTTTCGGGCCGATCCTGCACGTCATCCGCTGGCGCGGCGAGGACCTCGACAAGGTCTGCGAGGCCATCGCCAGCACCGGCTACGGCCTGACGCTGGGCATCCACAGCCGCATCGAGGAGACCATCCGGCGCATCACCGGCCGGCTACACGTCGGCAACACCTACGTCAACCGCAACGTCATCGGCGCCGTCGTCGGCGTCCAGCCCTTCGGCGGCGAGGGACTGTCGGGAACCGGGCCAAAGGCCGGCGGCCCGCATTACCTCTACCGCTTCGCCAGCGAACGTACGCTATCGGTCGACACCACCGCCGCCGGCGGCAACGCCAGCTTGATGGCCATGGACGCGGGTGATGAATGATGCAAGACCCCGCCTCAGGCCCGGGAAATAGTCAGGAGGGGCAGCCATGCCGAGAGGCGAGCGTAGGCGCAACAATCACCAGCGGCCGCTGCCGAAGAGCAACGCGCCACCGCGGACGCATCGCCAGCGTCCCGCCGCCCCCGAGTAGCGACGTTTGACTGTACGATTTGGTGACATTACCTGGAGCTCACATGAAGACAGCCGACTTGATAGCAGAGGCAATTTCTCTGCCAGTTGAAGAGAGAGCGATGGTCGTCGACTCGATCCTGAAAAGTCTCAACCAACCAACAACGGATATTGACGAGAAATGGGCGCTGGTTGCCAAAAAACGCTTGGCGGAACTGCGCGCTGGCGAACTTGAAGCCGTTCCTGGAGACGAAGTGTTCCGAAAGATCTGGAACAGATTTTCAGCGTGAAGTACGCATTCCACCCGGAAGCGGAAACCGAATTCTTGCACGCGATTGACTACTACGAAGAGTGTGAACCGGGTTTGGGCTACGACTTTGCCGTTGAGGTGTACTCGGCCATTGAACGCACGATAGCCTACCCAATGGCATGGCCGAGTCTTGCCGAGGACGTCAGACGGTCATTGGTAAGGCGCTTCCCCTATGGAATCCTGTACTCGCAACAAGATGACGTCCTGTTTGTTGTCGCGATCATGCACCTCCGCCGGGAACCCGATTATTGGCAGCCCAGGAGCAAATAGCTGCCAGCCGAGGCGTCCCAAAGTCATCCGGCAAAGTACGGAAAAACTGATTGACGGCCGTAGCCGCGACCAATCCGTACCAGTTGGAGCTGAAAACTACCGACGACAGGCTCATTGCACCTGACGCCGCCCTAACAATCAGCGCATCTTGCGCAAGCAGCAAAGGAGGAAGGCGATGGCTCTGGCACTTCAGCAACTGATCAACGGCCTGACACTTGGCGCCGTCTATGGTCTGATCGCCATCGGCTACACGATGGTCTACGGCATCATCGGCATGATCAATTTCGCGCACGGCGATATCTACATGGTCAGTGCGTTCATCGCCGTCACGGTGTTCACCATTCTCGCGACCTTCGGCGTCAGTTCGGTACCGCTGGCGCTGCTGCTGGTGCTGATCGTCGCCGTCCTGTTCACCTCGGTTTATGGCTGGGCCGTCGAGCGCATCGCTTACCGGCCGCTGCGCGGCGCGACGCGGCTGGCGCCGCTGATCTCGGCGATCGGCATGTCGATCTTCCTGCAGAACATGGTGCAGCTGACGCAGGGCGCACGCGTCAAGCCGATCCCGCCGGTGCTGGTCGGCGGCATCGACCTGCTGACCGTCGACGGCTTCACGGTTCGCCTGGCCTACACGCAAATCCTCATTGTCCTCGTCACCGTCGCACTGATGAGCGGCTTTACGTACCTGATCACCAAGACCTCGTTCGGGCGACAGCAACGCTCGTGCGAGCAGGACCGGACGATGACCGCGCTGCTCGGAATCAACGTCGACCGGACGATTTCGCTGACCTTCATGCTCGGCGCCGCGCTCGCCGCGGTCGCCGGCGTGATGGTCACCGTCTATTACGGCGTCGTCGATTTCTACATCGGCTTCGTCGCCGGCATCAAGGCCTTCACCGCCGCTGTCCTCGGCGGCATCGGCTCCTTGCCGGGAGCGATGCTCGGCGGCCTGCTGATCGGCCTGATCGAAGCGTTCTGGGCGGCTTATCTGTCGGCCGAGTACAAGGATGTGGCGACTTTCAGCATCCTGATCCTGGTGCTGATGTTCCGCCCGTCGGGTCTGCTCGGTCGTCCTGAAGTGGAGAAAGTCTGATGGCTACCCTGGTTCTCGCCACCCACACCATCTCGCCGGCGGCGCGCTTCAAGGACGCCGTCGCGGTCGCCTTCATCGCCCTGCTGCTGGGAATTCCGATGATCGGTCTGACGACCGTCGACCAGGGCGGTACCTTGCGCGTCGCCACCCGTTGGCCGACGCTTTTCGCCTTCGTCGCCGTCGCTTTTGCCGGCCGCCTGATCCTGCGCTTTGCCATCGACCAGTTCAAGGCCCACCAACTGACCCGCGAGCGCGCCGTCGATGTCACGACGGTGGCCAGCGCCAGCGGCCGGGCAGCCAGCCCGCTGCTGACCTGGGTCGGCTGGGCGGCGCTTGGTGTTGCGCTGACCTTGCCGATCTTTTTCTCCGACAACCGTTACGTCGTCGATACCGCGACCACCGTGCTGATCTATGTGATGCTCGGCTGGGGGCTGAACGTCGTCGTCGGCCTGGCCGGACTGCTCGATCTCGGTTACGTCGCCTTCTACGCCGTCGGCGCCTACACCTACGGCATCCTGGCGACGCAATTCGGCTGGAGCTTCTGGGAAGCTCTACCGGTCGCCGGCGCTATGGCGGCGACCTTCGGCGTCATCCTCGGCTGGCCGACGCTGCGTCTGCGCGGCGACTACCTGGCCATCGTGACCCTCGGTTTCGGCGAGATCGTCCGCGTCATCCTGGTGAACTGGACGGAACTCTCCGGGGGTCCGAACGGGATTGCCTCGATCCCCCGCCCGACCTTCTTCGGTCTGGAACTCAAGCCACCCGGCGACGACCCGACCTTTGCCTCGTTTTTCGGTCTGGAGTACTCGCCCAGCCATCGGATCATCTTTCTCTACTACCTGATCCTGGCGCTGGCCCTGATCACCAACGTCTTCGTCTCGCGCATGCGCAAGCTGCCGATCGGGCGTGCCTGGGAAGCCATGCGCGAAGACGAGATTGCCTGCAAGGCGATGGGCATCAACGCCCGCAACGTCAAGCTCTCGGCCTTCGCCATCGGGGCCATGCTCGGCGGCTTCGCCGGCGTTTTCTTTGCCGCCCGGATGGGCTTCATCTCGCCCGAGTCCTTCACCTTCAGCGAATCGGCGATCATCCTGGCGATCGTCGTTCTCGGCGGCATGGGCAGCCAGCTGGGCGTCGTTCTGGCGGCGCTGGTACTGGTCCTGCTGCCCGAACTGGGGCGCGACTTTGCCGAGTACCGGATGCTGCTCTTCGGTGCGGCGATGGTCATGATCATGGTCTGGAAGCCGGGCGGCATCCTCGCCCACCGCGAACCGACGATGCGCTACGTCGCCGAGGGAGACAGCCGATGAGCACCGCCAGCGCTCCCCTGCTCAGCGTCGAACGTCTGACCATGCGCTTCGGCGGCCTGCTGGCCATCGACGACATGTCGCTGGACGTCGCCGCGCGCCAGATCACCGGTGTCATCGGCCCGAACGGCGCCGGCAAGACGACCTTCTTCAACTGCCTCACCGGCTTCTACAAACCGACCGAAGGTAGCGTTCGCCTCAACCACCCGCAACGCGGCCTGATGCGCCTCGAAACGCTGCCCAGCCATGAGGTGGCGCACAAGGCGCAGGTCGTGCGCACTTTTCAGAACATCCGCCTATTCCCGAAAATGACCGTCCTCGAGAACCTGATGGTCGCCCAGCACAATGCCCTGCAACACGCCTCGCGTTTCTCGCTGGCCGGTCTGTTCGGCCTGGCCTCGTACCGCCGGGCCGAGAAAAAGGCGATCGCCAAGGCGATCGGTTGGCTCAAGCGCCTGGAGCTGATCGACAAGGCCAACACCGCCGCCGGCGACCTGCCCTACGGCATGCAGCGGCGCATCGAGATCGCCCGTGCGCTGTGTGTCGACCCGTTGCTGCTGTGCCTCGACGAGCCGGCCGCCGGCCTCAATCCGCGCGAATCGGCCGAACTCAACGATCTGCTCAAGCACCTGGCACGCGACGAAGGCATCGCCATCCTGCTGATCGAGCACGACATGAGCGTGGTGATGAACGTTTCCGACCACATCTGCGTCCTCAACTACGGCCGCAAGATCGCCGAAGGAACGCCGACACACATCCAGCAGGACGCCAACGTCATCAAGGCCTACCTGGGCGAGGACGATGCCGACGAAGAATTGCACGCGGAGGCGAAACCATGATGCTGCAACTGTCGGGCGTCCATGCCCACTACGGAAGCATTCACGCGCTGCACGGCGTCGATGTCGCGGTGCAGGTCGGCGAAGTGGTGACGCTGATCGGCGCCAACGGCGCCGGCAAGTCGACGCTGATGATGTCGATCTTCGGCCAGCCACGCGCCTCGGCCGGGCGCATCGTCTTCGACGGCGAGGACATCACCGCGCTGCCGACGCACGAAATCGCCCGCCGCGGCATCTCGCTGGTACCCGAAGGACGGCGCATTTTCCCGCGCATGACGGTCATCGAGAACCTGCAGATGGGCGCCGTTCTCGGCGAAGAGATGAACTTCGCCGTCGACCTCAAGCGGATGTACGCGCTGTTTCCGATTCTCGAAGAACGCTGCACGCAAAGCGCCGGCACGCTTTCGGGCGGCGAGCAGCAGATGCTGGCCATCGCCCGCGCCTTGATGAGCCGCCCGCAACTGCTGCTGCTCGACGAGCCGTCGCTGGGACTGGCGCCGCTGTACATCAAGAAGATCTTCCAGATCGTCCGCGAGCTGAACCGCGAGCACGGGATGACCATCCTGCTGGTCGAGCAGAACGCCCACCACGCGCTGCGCGTCGCCCATCGCGCCTACGTCTTGCAGCACGGCGAGATCATCCTCTCGGGAACCGGCAGCGAACTGCTGGCCAGTCCGGAGGTACGCGCCGCGTATCTCGAAGCCGGCCAGAAGACCGAGACGGCCGCTTAGCCGGCGGCTGGCGAGCAAGCGCATGGCAAGCGACGAGCCGCCGCCGCGCTGGCTACCCTTCGTGGTGCTCGGCGTCGGCCTGCTGGCGATTTCCTTCGGCGCCATTCTGGCGCGCCTGGCGCAGGGCTACGGCCTGCCGTCGCTGAGCATCGCGACGCTGCGCCTGGGTCTGGCGGCGCTGCTGATCACGCCGATCGCGCTCTGGCAGTCGGGGCACGTGCTGCGCGCGCTGAGCCGCCGGCAAGTGCTGCTGACGTGCGGCGCCGGCTTCTTTCTGGCGCTGCATTTCGCGACCTGGATCACTTCGCTCGAATACACGTCGGTGGCCAGCAGTACCGCGCTGGTGACGACCAACCTGCTGTGGGTCGGCATTGCGTCTTTTTTTCTCTTTGGCGAGAAGCCAGGCGCCTTGATGGCCTTCGGCATAGCCATCTCGCTGTCCGGCAGCGTGTTGATCTTCTGGAGCGACAGCCAGAGCAGCGTCGCCGGCAGCCAGCCGCTGCTCGGCAACTTCCTGGCGATCGTCGGCAGCTGGTGTTTTTCGGCCTACCTGCTGATCGGCCGCCGCCTGCGCGCCAATCTGCCGCTACCCGCCTACGTCTGGCTGGCCTACGGCAGCGCGTCGCTCTTTCTGCTCTTCGCCTGCCTGCTGAACAGCACGCCGCTGACCGGCTATAGCGGCGCCGCCTACCTGATCGCGCTGGGAATGGCGGTCGGCCCGCAGCTGCTCGGTCATACCTCGTACAACTGGTCGCTGCGACACGTTTCCGCGACCTTCATTGCCGTCGTGACGCTCGGTGAGCCGGTCGGCAGCGCCGCGCTGGCGTGGCTTTTCTTCGGCGAATCCTTCGCTCTCGTGCAGGGAATTGGCTTCGTACTGCTGCTCTTCGGAATCTACCTGGCGGCGCGCGGCGAAGGCCGATGACGTGCGTGCCGGAGAAATTCAGGCCGCTACGTCGTCTGCAAGCGGCCTGGCGAGCTTTGCCATCCCATCTCTGAAGTACACGCCAGGAAGACGTCAAACTCGTCAACCGGCAGCGGCCGGCTGAACAGGTAGCCCTGGTAGGCGTGGCAGCCCTGCGCGGCGAGCGCGTCGCGCTGCTCGACGGTCTCGACGCCCTCGGCAATCACTGCCAGCCCGAGCGTACTGGCCAGGGCGATGATCGTGCGCGCAATCACCTCGTCGTTGGCGTCGGTGAGCAGGTCGCGCACGAAGGACTGGTCGATCTTCAACTGGTCGAGCGGCAGCCGTTTCAGATACGACAAGGACGAATAACCGGTGCCAAAGTCATCCAGCGAGAAACCGACGCCGCAATGTTTCAGGGCGCTCATCGTGCCGATCATCTCCTGGATATTGTCGAGCAACATGCTCTCGGTCAGTTCAAGCTTCAGATTCCGTGCTTGGGCACCGCTGCTGACCAGCGCCGCCAGCACCTGGTCGACGAAGTTCGGTTGTCGAAACTGCCGGGCACTGACGTTCACCGACACCGTGAACTGCTCTCGGCCCGGCTGTGCCGTCCAGACCGCCAACTGCGCGCACGCCGTTTCGAGGACCCACAGGCCGAGCGGCAGAATCAGCCCGGTTTCCTCGGCCAGGGGAATGAACTCGGCGGGCGACACCATACCCCGCTGCGGATGCCGCCAGCGCACCAGCGCCTCGGCGCCAATTACCTGCCCGAGGTCGTCGACCTGCGGCTGGTAGAAGAGCAATAGCTGCTGGTTCTGCAGCGCCGCCCGCAGATCCTTCTCGAGGCTGGCGCGCGCCGTGACCACCGCCTGCATCTGTGGATCGAAGAAACGCAAGGCATTGCGGCCAGCGCCCTTGGCCTCGTACATCGCCAGGTCGGCCTGCTTCATCAAGTCGTCGACCCCGTCGTGGCGACCGCCAAACAGGGTGATGCCGATACTGGGCGTATTGTGATAATCGTGACCCGCCAGATCGTAGGGACTGTTGAGAGCGGCGAGGATCTTTTCACCGATGTTGCGGCTTTGGGCTGCGGCCTCCTCGGCACGCCCGGCGAGGTCTTCAAGCATCACCACAAACTCGTCACCGCCCAGACGAGCGACGGTGTCGCGTTCGCGCACGCAGGCCGCCAGCCGCTTGCCGACCTGTTGCAGCAAGCGGTCCCCCATGTCGTGTCCGAGCGTGTCATTAAGCGTCTTGAAGTTGTCAAGGTCGATGAACAGCAAGGCGCCCTGGCGCGCCCGCCGCCTGCCGGCGATCAGCGCCAGGCGCAGGCGGTCGTGCAACAGCCGGCGATTGGGCAGGCCGGTCAAGGCGTCGTAGAACGCAAGATGGCGGATTTCCTCCTGCGCGGCCTTGCGCATGGTCATGTCGGTCAGCGTCGACACGTAGTGGGTGAGCTTGCCGTCGCTGTCCCTGACAGCGGAAATCGTCAGCCATTCCGGGTAGATCTCGCCGTTCTTGCGGCGGTTCCAGATTTCGCCCTGCCACGCCCCCGTGCTCTCGATAGTCGCCCGCATCGCCGCGTAGAAGGGGGCGTCGTGGCGGCCAGAGCTGAGCAGCTTGGGTGTTTTCCCGACGCACTCGTCGGCGCTATAGCCGGTGACGTCGGTAAACGCCTGGTTGATCCGCAGAATGACGCCGCCCGCGTCGGTGATGAACATCCCCTGCTGCGACTCGAAAGCGGTCGCGGCAATGCGCTCCCACTGCTCGGCTTGGCGGCGATCGGTAATGTCGTGCGAAACAACGACGACGCGAGCCACCTGCCCGTTCTTGTCGTTGATCACCTTGCCCGACGAGGTCATGTAGCGAACGCTGCCATCCTGGCGTACCAGGCGGTACTGTATCTCCTGGCCGACGCCCGTTCGCGCGGTCTGCCTGAAAACCTCGGTCACTCGCTCGCGGTCATCCGGGTGCACGTCGGCGAACGAATTGCTGCCCAGCAACTCCTTGCTGCTGCCGAAGAACTGACGGTACGAAGGACTGTTGTACAGCCGCCGGCCTTCCAGATCGAGGACGGCGATGTGCTCACCGATGCTCTCCGAGATCAGTCGGAAGAACTCACGCTGCTCGCGCAGGCTGGCTTCCAGTTCCTTCCGCTCGGTAATGTCCTGGGTCGTGCCGACGCCGCGCCAGGGCCTGCCATGCTCGTCGAACTCGAGCTCGGCGCGTTGCGCAATCCAGCGCACCGAGTGGCCGATGACGATCCGCAACTCAAGGTCGAAGGTTTGTCCGGCGAACGCCGCCTGGCGAGCTTCGAGGAAGCGGCTGCGATCGTCGACATGGAGCAGCGCCAGGAAGCGCTCGACGCTACCGACAGTGCCGGCGGGCAAGCCAAAAATACGGCTGGCCTCGGCCGACATCTCGACCTGGCCGCTGGCCAGGTCGACAATCCAGCTGCCGACGCCAGCGACGGCCTGCGCGCGGTTGAGATCAGCCTCGCGCGCCTGTAGGTCCGCGGTGCGCTGCGTGAGATCGCGGCCCAAACGGAGCACATCGTCGATTCGCTTCTGATACGAGCGAATCAGAAAGACGATCAGCAGCAAGGCGACAACAACGCAGGCGATCTGTACCAGGGCATACACCAGCGCCGGCGTCGGTGGCTGCGCTGGCAGCAAGTTCCAGAAATCGGCAAGCACGAAGCCGCAGATCACCAGCACCGTCAGCACCGCCAGAACGACCGCCGTGCGCACGCCGAGCAGCCAGCCACCGGTCAGAACGAGCAGCGGGTAGGCGATGATCGAAAGACCGCGCAGACCACCAAAGAAGGTCGAGACAGCGCTCACCAGCAACCATGTTCCCCAGACCAGGAGCGCCAGCGCAGCGCGCATGCGGCCGCCAGCGAGCAGCCGCAAGACGGCCACCGCCAGCACCATCAGGGCGGCCGGAGCCGCTGCCCGCCACGGTTGCTCGGGGATGCTCAGGACGATCGTCAGCAGCGCAGCGGCGGCGCTGAGAAGCAACCACGCGGTGTATTTCAGAAAAAGCCGCGATGGCGCCCAGAACATCGGCTGCGCGTCCTGCTCACTGGCCAGTGACAACTGCTCGTCCATTACCACTACTTCTCCGCGTTACGTTGCATTTGCCAGGCCCCGACGAGCGCGCCGCGGCCAGTTGTCGCTAGCGCCGCTGCCGGCGGCGACCAGCTGGCTTGCCAGGTCGGGCCAGTCAAGCGCCCGCCAGTTCGGTCAGCGCCCGGTAGAACCGGTAGCAGCCGCGTCCCGCCTTCTTGGCGTGATACATCGCCGTGTCGGCGTTTTTCAACAGCCGATTGACGTCATCGCCGTGTTGAGGATAAACCGCGATACCGATACTGGTCGATATCTCGATACGGTTTGGACCGATGACGAACGGCTGCGCGAGCGCGGCGAGGACTTTTTTGGCGACCAGCACGGTGTCGCTCGCCTTGTCGATCTGCGCCAGGAGGATCACGAACTCGTCGCCGCCGAGGCGCGCCACGGTGTCCGAATCGCGAGGTGCGCAAGCCCGCAGACGCCGCCCGACTTCCTTCAGCAAGAGGTCGCCGACATCGTGGCCGAGGGTATCGTTGACCGGCTTGAAGAGGTCCAGATCGAGAAACATCAGGGCCAGCGTTGCGCGCTCGCGACGCGCCTGCGCCAGCGTCTGAAACAGGCGATCGGTGAGCAGCATACGGTTCGGCAGGTCGGTGAGCTGGTCGTGATGCGCCAGGTGGTGTACGCGCTCCGCGGAAGCCTTGCGTTCGGAGATATCCTGCATGATCGCGACAAAGTGCTGAATCTGCCCGTCGCTGCCGGTCACCGGCGAAATCGTCAGTGCGGCGTCGAAACAACTCCCGTCCTGGCGCCGGTTGACCAGTTCGCCGCTCCATACCCGGCTGGCGAGGATGGTCTCCCACAGGCTCTCGTAGAAGCGTGCGTCGTGCTTTCCCGAATTGAGCAGCTCGCCCGGACGACGGCCGATGACTTCGGACAATTCGAAGCCGGTCATCTTCGTAAAGGCCGGATTGGCCCATTCGATCGCCGAACTGACGTCGGTGACGACAACGCCGTTGGCCACCGAACTCAGCGCCGCCTCGAACAGGCGCAGCCGCGACTCCAGGCGCTGGCGAACCAGCGCATGCCGGATCGCTCGCCCGAGCGCGTCGTGCTGAAACAATTGCCCCTTGACGAGGTAGTCTTGCGCACCGGCCTGCAACGCCGCCTCGGCCAGCTGATGGTCGTCCTGCCCGGTCAGAATGATGATCGGCACGTCGGGCAGCACGGCGTGCATGGCCTGCACGGTGGCGATCCCCGCCGAATCGGGCAAGGACAGGTCGAGCAGGACAAGGTCGGGCGTCTTGGCCGCCGCGGCCGCGCAGCCCTCGGCCAGCGTTTGCGCCCAGACCACCGGATCGTCCTCACCGAAGCGCCGAAAGCCGGCCAGGCGGACGTTGGTCCGGATCAGCCCGGCATCGCCGCGATCGTCTTCGATCACCAGAATCGAAATCCGCGGTCCGGTCGACTTGCTCATACCCATCCTCCGTCTCGCTCGGGCCGGCCAAAGCCTGGCCAGCGAGCACACGCGCGTCGCGCCGAACACGGGTTTGTAACGGCGCCGCCGGCCGTCGTCGAAGGCCGCGTCGTCGCACCATTGTCCAGCAATTTCACCCGTGTGCGGAAGTTAGCGGCGAAAAGGGCCACCGGCCTCGATCAATTGCCGAGTATCGCCGGACTCGTCGACAATCATTAGCACCGGCGCGCTACGGGTTGGCTCGTCGACTGCGCTTCGCTCATCGGCGTTCCGGCAGCTTTACCAGCGACATCCAGTAGTCGGCCAACTGACGGATCTCGATGATGAATTTCGCGACATCCAGCGGCTTGGCGATGTACCCGGCGGCGCCGAGACGATAGACGTCGCGCACATCACGGTCAACTTCCGAAGTACTCAGGACGACCACCGGGATGGCGCACAGGGCCGCATCCTGCTTGATCGACACCAGGAACTCGCGGCCATCCATCCGCGGCATATTGAGGTCAACCAGGATCAGGTCAGGGCATACGGCGGTGGCGAAACGCTCACCCTGCCGCCGCAGATACTCGAGCGCCTCGCGGCCATCGAGCAGATGCTGCACGCTGGCATCGATCCGGTTCTCGTTCAAAGCCAGCGTGACGAGGCGGGCATCGGCGAGTTCGTCCTCGACCAGCAAGATGGTAAAGCGCTGTGGACGCGCGCTCATGCGCCGGCTTTCGCTTGGACCCGCACGTTCCGAACGCTGGCGCTGGCGCGGCGATCAGGCGCCGACGACACGGCGGCATCGCTCACGCCGTCTCCGGATGCAGTGGTAGCGACACGCAGAAGCGGCTGCCCGACCCCTCGCCTGCCGATTCGGCCCAGATTCGCCCATGATGATGCTCGGCAATCTTCCGGCACAACGCCAGCCCGACGCCGCTGCCGTCGTAAGCGGCGCGGCTCTGCAAGCGCTGAAAGACCTGAAATAGCCGATCGAGCTGCCCTGGAAGAATGCCGACACCGTTGTCGGCGACACTCAGCAACCAGTTGCCGGCAGCGACCCGGCTGGTGACGCGGATCTCCGGGCGCCGTCCGGCGACGCGGAATTTGGCGGCGTTGCCGATCAGGTTCTGGATCAGTCGCAGCATCTCGTCGGGGCGGACCAGCGCGCGTGGCCAGTGGCCGCGAACGCTGATTTTCGCTTGCGCCTCGGCGATCGCCGGTTGCAGGAAGAGCAGCGCTTCGTCGACGATGGCGCGGCTGTCGACCCACGCCGGTGGCTCACCCAGGCGACCGACACGCGAGTATTCGAGGAGCGCGACGAGCATTCGGTCAAGGCGCTGAGCGCCGTCGATAGCAAACTTGAAATACTCGCGCTGCTCGCCATCGAGTGCCTCCCCGAGGCTGATCGCGAGCAGCTGCAGGTAGCTCGAAATCATCCGCAAGGGCTGCCGCAGATCGTGCGAAATGGCGTAGCTGAACTGCTCGAGCTCGCCGTTCGAGCGCTTCAGTTCCTCTTCCGCCTGCTTACGTTCGGTGATGTCCTGCGTCGTGCCGACTCTGCGCAGCGGCTGGCCGGCGGCGCTGCTCAGATTCGCCTGCTGGCGAACGTGGCGAAGCGTCTGCCCGACGATGCAGCGGTGCTCGTGTTCGAATGGCTCACCGCTGGCGAGCGCGATTTGCCAGGCGGCGTCCAGCGCGCGGCGGTCTTCCGGACAAACGCGCGCCAGATAACTCTGGTAACTGTCGATCGTCCCGGCGGGAACGCCAAAGATGCGACACGCCTCGGCCGACAGGCACATCTCGTCGCTGGCCACTTCGTAGGTCCAGCTGCCGACCTGCGCGACCGACTGCGCGCGGATCAGGTTGGTCTCGCTGGCCCGCAGCACGCGCAGCGTGTCATCGAGTTCGCGCACCTTCTGCTGCAGGTCGCACTGCAGAATCTCTTGCTCGCGCATCAAGCGATGCGTACGGATCGCCGAGCACACGGCAATGTAGATCCGGTCGGCGCTCAGTTCCGACTTGAGCCAATAGCCGTCGATTTCGTACGCGCTGACGACCTCGCGCTGCGGCGCGTAACCCGGCTGCCCGGTGATCAGGACGATCTGCACACGGCGATTGGCCAGCTCGTCGCGGATATGACGTATCAGGTCCAGGCCGGCGCGATCCGATTCCATCACCACGTCGAGCAGGATCAGCGTCATGTCGGGATTGGCGGCGAGCACCGACCTCGCTTCCTGCGCCGAACACGCGTCAAAAAGCAGCAGCCCGCAGCCTTCGATGAGCACGTCCTGCAGTGCCAAACGGAGGACCGCACGCACGTCCGCCTCGTCGTCGACGAGCAATACCTTCCACGCGCCGGCGCCGCCCTGCACAGGCCGCTGCGCACCGCTGCCATCGGCCGACAGAGCTGAAAACAGGTCGGGATCGTCGATCACTTCGCTCATCGCCAGAACTCCTGAAGAAGATCTCTGTACGCGCACCAGCGATCGTTGGCGCTGCTCTCCTACAGCGTGCCGATCGTTGCCTCGCCCGGGCAAGATGCCGACAACGCGGCGACGGCTGGCCGCGGTGCTCGACGAATTCCGCGCTGGACCGGCCACCGCGAGCCAGCAGTTCGGCTTCGCTGGCCGTGCCTGCACTTGCCGCTACTGGCTACTACGGCACGGAAGTGGCGGACTTTAGGTCGGCGCGCGTCGGTGACACACTTACCGGGCGTGCAACGAAGCCGTCTGCAGTCGAGCAGTCGACGCAATATCTCCTTACGATCAACAGATTGCTGCTGTCTATTGTTGTACTTTGTAGGATGAATGATGAAGGCGATCGAAACTTGCCCGACGATCGCCCAGCGACGGCGCCAAGCCGTGCCATGCCCGACAGCCTGCTTGCCGCACGATCTCGTCACCGAGCCGAGCGTGCTGCCTGCGAAAACGCACTCTGTTACAATCTCACCCTTGTCCGATAGCGGCTGGCGGCCCTTCGCCAGGGCGGTCGCACGCGGTTTTTTTCTCCGAGATAGAGGCAAATCATGCAAGCCACAGCAAAACCCAAGAACCCCAATTTTTCGTCGGGGCCGTGCAGCAAACGCCCGGGCTACGATGTTGGCAAACTGCAACTCGACACCCTCGGTCGATCGCACCGCTCCGCGCTCGGCAAGAAGGTCCTGGCGCTGGCGTGTTCCGAGACGGCGCGCCTGCTCGGTCTACCGGAAGGCTACCGCGTCGGCGTCGTCCCCGGATCGGACACCGGCGCCGTGGAGATGGCGCTGTGGTCACTGCTCGGCGCACGCGGCGTCGATGTACTGGCGTGGGAGTCCTTCGGTTCGGGCTGGGTCACCGACATCGTCAAGCAACTGAAGCTCGCCGACGTAACGACGCGCAAGGCCGACTACGGCGAGATCGTCGACCTCGCGCAAGTCAACTTCGCCAACGACGTGGTGTTCACCTGGAACGGTACGACCTCCGGCGTCAAGGTTCCGAACGGCGACTGGATCCCCGACGATCGCGCCGGCCTGACGATTTGTGACGCGACGTCGGCCGTTTTCGCGATGGACCTGCCGTGGAACAAGCTCGACGTCGTCACTTTTTCGTGGCAGAAAGTGCTCGGCGGCGAAGGCGCGCACGGCATGCTGATCCTCAGCCCGCGCGCCGTCGCACGCCTGGAAACCTACAGCCCGCCGTGGCCGCTACCGAAAATATTCCGTCTGACGTCTGGCGGCAAACTCATCGAAGGAATTTTTCGCGGCGAGACGATCAACACCCCTTCGATGCTCTGCGTGGCCGATTATCTCGACGCCTTGCAATGGATAGCCAGCATCGGCGGCGTCAAGGCGGCGATCGCCCGCAGCGAAGCCAACCTGGCGGTCATCGCCGACTTCGTCGCCGCCAATGACTGGATCGCCTTCCTCGCCAGCGACCCCGCAACGCGCTCCAATACCAGCGTCTGCCTGCGTCTTGAACTCGACGCCGAGCAGGTCAAGAAGCTCGTCAAGCTGCTCGATAGCGAAGGAGTGGCCTTTGACATCGGTTCGTACAAGGACGCTCCCGCCGGCATCCGCATCTGGTGCGGCGCCACCGTCGACAGCGACGATCTGCAAGCGCTGATGCCATGGCTGGCCTGGGCCTACACGAAAGTCGCCGGCTGAGTGGCCGCAGACCGTCATTACAACCCACTACTTGAGCAAAATTCCATGTACAAGGTGAGAACCTACAACCAGATCGCGGTCGCCGGCCTCGATCGTTTTCCCCGGCAATCGTACGAAGTCGGCAGCGACATCGCCCACCCCGACGCCTTCCTGCTGCGCAGCCAGAAACTGCAGGGTATTGAAGTGCCCGCTTCGCTGCTGGCGGTGGCTCGTGCCGGCGCCGGCGTGAACAACGTGCCGGTCGCCGAGTACGGCAAGCAGGGCATCGTCGTCTTCAACACCCCCGGTGCCAACGCCAACGCCGTCAAGGAACTGGTGATGGCCGGCATGCTGCTGAGCGCGCGCGGCATCGTCGCCAGCATGAACTTCGTGCAGTCGCTCAGCGACCTCAAGGATCCGGCCGCGATGTCGCCGCGTGTCGAGAAGGAGAAATCGCGTTTTGCCGGCAACGAAATCCGCGGCAAGACGCTGGGTATCGTCGGCCTCGGCGCGATCGGCTCGATGGTCGCCGAGATGGCGCTGGCGATGGGCATGAAGGTCGTCGGTTTCGACCCGGTATTGTCGATCGACGCCGCCTGGCGCCTGTCGAACGAGGTCAGCCGCATGGAAAATCTGCAGGCGCTGCTCGCCCGCTCCGACTACGTCTCGCTGCACGTGCCGTCGATCGACGCGACGCGGCACATGATCAACGCCGACACCCTGGCGGCAATCAAACCGGGCGCGGTCTTGCTCAACTTCGCGCGCGACGCGATCGTCGACGCGACAGCCGTCCTCGACAGCCTGGCAGCTGGCCGCCTGGGCAAGTACGTTTGCGATTTCCCGGAGCCCGCGCTGCTCGGGCACGAGAAGATCATCGCCATGCCGCACATCGGCGCCAGCACCGAAGAGTCTGAGGAAAACTGCGCGGTGATGGCCGCCGAACAACTGGTCGGCTATCTCGAGAACGGCAATATCGTCAATTCGGTCAACTTTCCGACGCTAAGCATGGAGCGCAGCCCGGGCACCTCACGGATCACCTTCTCCAACGACAACGTTTCCGGGGTACTCGGCCACGTCCTGTCGGTGCTGGCCGAAAACACGGTCAACGTCGTCGACATGATGAACAAGAGTCGTGGCGAACTCGCTTTCAACATCGTAGACGTGGACAAGGTCCCTTGCGCCGAGGTGATTGACGCCATCCAGGCGGTCGAACGCGTGATTCGCGTGCGGGTGATCTGACGCACTGGCGAGCGCGCCCGGGGAACCCGGCCGCTCGCCAGCGGTCAGCTTCGTTGCCGACAGGTGACTTACTGTCGGCGAGTGAAGCATTCGAATCATCGGCGGGAGGGCGAAAGCGATGGACCTTCACCTGTTGGCAAGTGTGAGCTGGAACGAATTGCCGATCCTCGTTTTTGCCGTACTCCTGGGTCTGGTGTTCGCGCTGGTCATTCGTCAGAACCAGAGAGACTACCTCGAACTGGTGGGAATTCTCGCCGACGAACACGAAGAATCGCCGCTAAGCGCTCGCCAACTGCCGCCGTCGGCGTGACGCGCCAGCGCCGCTAAGCCGACGGCTTGAGCGAGAGCGCCCCCGCGGCGCCGCGTCAGCGCTTGCCGAGCGTTTTTTCCAGCTGCGTGACGAGCTTGCCCAACGCCGCTTCGTCGAGCAGGCGCCTGGCTTTCTGCGGCGTCACCCAGCGCCGTTCGCGATGGCTTTCCTCCCACTGTTCCTCGGGAACGCTTTCGGTCACTTCCATCGGAAACACCTCGACATTGCAGACGCCGCCCCATTTCGCGTAGTCGTAATTGCCGATCGGCTCGTCGGCGATCCGTCCGCGGATGCCGGCTTCCTCGAGAGCCTCCTTGCTCGCCGAATCACGCAGCGACAGCTCGGGTTCCTTGACGCCCTTGGGAATCACCCAGCGCGTACCTTTGCGCGAAGCGATGACCATCACCTGCAGCTCGCCGTCGACCCGACGATAGGGGAGCGCCGCCGACTGGATGAAGAAATAGTCGGGGACCGGGCCGCGTTCCTCGGCTTCTTTGGCGACCTCGACGGCCGCATCGACAGCCGCATCGACTGCCGCATCGACTGCCGCATCGTCGGTGATTTCACCAGGTCGAGTGACCGAGACCAGGGTCGCGCAACCGCGTGCCAGGTTTGGCCAATCGGCGACCGTTTCCAGGTGCGCGAGCGCCGACGTCGGCAGAATCTTGCCATCTGACGGCACCTCCAGTCGGCCTTCGACGAGGTGCTCGAGGAGGTCCTCCAGCCCCGGATTGTGTCCGACCAGCATTACGCTCCGGGCAGCCTTCGGGCAGTCGGCCAGGGCTGCCAGCAGGCAATCGAGCGGCGCGGCGTAGATCCGCTCGTCCCAGCGGACCTTCTTCAAAGACAAGCCCATCGCCTTGCAGGCCGCCTCGGTGGTGGCGCGAGCACGCTCGGCCGGCGAACTGAGGACGACGTCCGGGACCAGCTTGCGGCCCCTGATCCAGCCCCCCATCTTCTTGCTACCCTGACGACCACGGGCAATCAGTGGGCGGTCGAAGTCCTCTTCGCCCGTCGTCCAGTCCGATTTCCCGTGCCGCAAAACCAGCAAGGTCCTGTTCTTCATCTAGATTCTCCTCTCGCCTGCAATATTGGTCATCCGGCCGCCGGTACGCTCCCGGCCAGACCGCTGCTCGCGCAGCAAGGCCTATGATAAACGCTGCGCTGCTGGCCAGCAGCGGCGCCGGCCAACTTAGGCACTGCCGCCGCGCAGCGCCTCGATGGTGGCGGTCTGCAGCAATCTCGACGCCGCCAACCAGCCGGCGCCGGTGACCACTGCCGCACCGCCGAAGGTCGCCAGCAAAGGCAGCCACAGATTGAGCTGCACGTCGAAATGAAAGACCTGGCGCGCCAGAAACTGCCCGATGGCGGTCGCAGCCAGCGCTGCAATCAGCCCCGACAAGGCGCCGATCGCCGTAAACTCGGCCAGCAGCGCCCGCCGCAGCTGCTCGCGGCGGGCCCCCAGCGCGCGCATTACCGCCAGCTCGTAACGTCGCTCCTGCGCCGCCGACGCCAGCGCCGCATAGAGAACGATCACCCCGGCAGCCAGCGTAAACAGGAAAACGAACTGCACCGCCCGTGCCACCTGATCGATGATCGACTGCAGCTGCCGCAGGATTGCGGCGACGTCGATTACCGTCAGATTGGGGAAGTCGCGAACCAGCGCATTGACCATGCTCGCCCTGGCCGGCGCCAGATAGAAACTGGTAATCCAGCTGGCTGGGTAGCCCTGCAGGACCAAGGGTGGCGTCAGGACAAAGAAATTCACCTGCATGCTGTCCCAGTCGACCTTGCGCAAGCCGACGACGCGCATCTCGACCGGCTCGCCGGCGACGACGAACTCGAGGCGGTCGCCGACCGCCAGGCCCAGCGTCCTGGCCAGGCCCTCTTCGACCGACGCGGCGCCACCGGCAGACTTGTTTTCCAGATCGGCTGGCGAAAACCAACGCCCGGCGCTGACGCTATTGCCCGCCGGCAGGTCGCTGCGCATCGACAAATTGAACTCGCGCTCGCTCAGCCGCTGCGCCCGATCGTCGGTAAAACGGCCGGCGTCGACGGCGACGCCGTTGATCCGCGCCAGCCGCCCGCGAACCATCGGCGCCAGCTCGGGCGACAGCCCCTGCGCGGCCAGCGCGGCGCGCACCGGCGCCACCTGTTCGGGCTGGATATTGACCACGAAGCGATTCGGCGCTTCGACCGGAACCGCGCGCTGCCAGGCGTCGAGCAGATCGCTGCGCGTCACGGTCAGCAAGAGTAGTGCGGTGAAGGCCAGCGACAGCGCGACGATCTGCACGACGCTCGCCGTCGCGCGCCGCTCGAGACTGGCCAGGCCATAGCGCCAGCCAATTCCCGCCGCGTGGCCAAGGCCGACGCGGCGGCCACGCGCCGCCGCTGCCAGCCTGACCGCCAGCCGGGCGACGACGGCAAAAACAATCAGCGCGACGCTGAAACCGACGACGACGTAGGTGCCCAGCGTGCGCTCGCCAGCGACCCAGTACATCAGCCCGGCGAGCGAGAAAAAGCCCAGCAGGTAGCCACCGAGCAGGCCGGGCCGGGGATTGCCCAGCTCGCCGCGGAGAACCCGCAAGGTCGATACCCGCTTGAGCTGCAGCAAGGGCGGCACGGCAAAGCCGAAGAGCAGCAAGACGCCGACCGCCACGCCTTGTGCAAGCGGCAGCAGTCCCGGTGCTGGCAAGGGCGTCGCCAGCAGCTGCGCGAGCCACGCGTGCAGCGCAAAATGTGCCAGATAACCGAGCGCGCAACCAACCGCCGCGGCGAGCACGCCGAGCACCGCAAACTGGCGCAGATAGAGACCCAACAACATCGCCTGCGTCGCCCCCAGGCAGCGCATCACAGCGCAGGGATCGAGATGTCGCTGCACGTAGCGGCGCGTCGCCAAGGCCACCGCCACCGCCGCCATGACCACCGTCAGCAAGGCCGCCAGCCCGAGAAATTTTTGCGCCCGATCGAGCGCCGCGCGAATCTCGGGTCTGCCGTTCTGCGCGTCTTCGATGCGCTCGCCGCGCGCCAGCCGCGGCTCGAGCTCGGCCTGGAAGCGCTTGATCTGCGGCGCGTCGCCGGCCAGCAGCAGGCGGTAACCGACGCGACTGCCGACCTGCAGCAAGGCCGTTGCCGGCAGATCGTCGAGGTTCATCAGCAAGCGCGGCGCGACGCTGAAAAAATTGATGCCGCGATCGGGTTCCAGGGTCAACACCGCGTCGACGCGCAGCGCCGCCTGGCCGACGCTGATCAGCTCGCCGACGCGCGCGTGCAGCGCCGCCGCCAGCCGCTCGTCGATCCAGATCGTACCCGCCGGGGGAATGCCGTCAGCTCGCCGGTCGGGCTCGTTCAGCGCCGCCGCGACGCGCAGGAAACCACGCAAGGGATAGGCGGCGCTGACGGCCTTGATTTCGGCCAACTGCACCCACAGCTCAGCGCCCACGGCGCGCGTCACCATGCTCGGAAAGGTGCGCGTCTCGGCGACGCGCAAACCGCTGGCGCGCGCCGCGTCGGCCAGCGCTACTGGCCATGCATGATCGGCGACCAGCAACAGGTCGGCGCCGAGCAGTTGATGCGATTCACGTTCCAGTGCCTGGCGCACACGGTCGGTGAAAAAACCGACTGCGGTCAAGGCCGCCACCGCCACGACCAGCGCCGCTGCCAGCAGACGCAACTCGCCACCGCGCGCGTCGCGGCGCAGCATTCGCCACGAAAAGGACCAGAGATTCATGCTGCAAAGGTACAGGCTTCGGCGCCCAGGTGACAAGCGCCAATCCTGCCGATCACGGCGTTTGCCCGCGCATCGCGGCAATCGAAGCTGCTACACTGCGCCATGGCACTGCTAGTGGAGCGTGTATTATGTACCGCCTGCGTAGTCTGAATAATCGTGCGTTCCTTTCGGTGCTTCTGGCGCTCGCGACGTGTGCTCCGGCACTGGCCAACGATGGCGTCGTCCGCGTCGCCGTGCTGAGCAACTCGCCGCCAATGTCCTACACCGATGCGGCGGGCCAGCCGGCCGGATTCAACGTCGGCATCGCGCAGGCCTTGTGCGCGGCGATGGAAGTTCGCTGTCAATTGACCGTCGTGCCGTTGCAGCGCGTGATCCCGGCGGTCGCGGCAGGGGAATTCGATTTCTCGGCGGTCAGTTTGCTCGACACCCCGGAACGTCGCGCCAAAGTGCTGTTCACCAAAGCCTACTACCGGTCCAACAGCGTCTGGTTTGCCAAACCGGGCGTCGAGCCGGGTGCGGCGGGCGCCCGTGTCGCCGCCGTCGCCGGTAGCGCACAGTTCCGCTATGCGGCAGCGCAGGGCTGGTCGACGACCAGCGTGCGTCATCACTCCGAACTGCCTGCTCTGCTGATGGCCGGCAAGGTCGACGCGGTGCTGCTGCCGATGGCCACGTCCTTGACGCTGCGTCAAGATCCCGGGATCCAGTCGCTCGGGCTGGCGACGACCATCATGCGGCAAGCCGAATTGAGCGGCGACGTCAGTTTCGCCGTCGATCCCGCCAAGCCGGAGTTGCGCGAGCGCATCGACCAGGCCTTCGACCGGATCAAGCGCGACGGCAGCTTCGACCGTTTGAACAGCGAATATTTTCCGTTCCGGCTGCAGTGACATGGCACGCACGCTGAGAGCCCTGTGCTGCGCGGCGGCGATCTGGGCGGGAGGTGCCAACGCCCTGGAATTGCACGTGGCAATCGCCCGTTCGACGGTGCTCCAGGCGCCGGGCGAGGCGCCGGCAAAGTCCAGCCGCGTGAGCTTGCTGGTCGATTTCAACCTCGCCGTCGCGCGCGAAACGTGTCGCCGGATCAGTGCCAGATGTGTCTTTTCGTACCCTGATTTTGCCGCCATCATCCCCGGCATCGAGAGCCGACTTTTTCAGCTCGGCTTCGGGAGCTATCTGCGTACGCCCGAACGCGAGGCCCGCGTCGCCTTCAGCGATGCTCTGTGGCGTTCGTCCAGCCGCTTGTTGGCGTTCACACCGGTGGCGGCACGATTCGCTGCACCGGCCGGCGGTGAGCTGACCGTCGAAAAACTGCGCGACGCCCGTGTCGTGTCGATCAGCGATTCGCAGCAATACGCCTACCTGCAGAGTGTGGCGGCAAGCCAGAACCTGCAGGTAGTCGGCAGGTCGACGACCAGCGCTTGCCTCGAAGCGCTGTACGGCGAGCAGGCAGACTTCGCTTTGTTGTCGGTCCTGGGTGCTTTTCTCGCGCTCGACCCGACAGCCAGCCGCACGCCGAGCTTCATCGGCCCGGGAACGGTTGCGCACGGCCTCGGCGGCAGCGTCCATATCGCCCTGCCGCGAGACGACGAGAAGCTCCGGCAGACGGTCAATGCCGCGCTCGCCGCGATGCATCGCGATGGGAGCTATCAGCGCCTCTGGCGCCGGTATTTCCCCTACGATTTCTATTAAACATGGCGCCGCGATTTTTTCCTGAGCGCTGGCGTAACGGTGGCTGGCCTGCCGGCAAGGCCTTTGCGTTCATTGGTGGCGTCTTCGGCAGCATTTTTCTGGCGCTGCTGATCTGGCTGGCAGCCGACCAGCGCGTGGTGCTCGAACGCTCGCAGCGCCTGCTCGACAAGACCGTCCCCAGTACCCTCGAACAGTTTCGCCTGGCGCGCAATGTCGAACAACTGCGCCTGGAAGGCGAGCGCGTTCTGTCGGGGCCGACGCCCGTTGCGCGTCAGCAGGCACTGTTCATCGTCAGCCTGCTGGCCAGCCATCCGGCGCTACTGGCCGACGCCCGCGCCGCTGCACTGGCCCACGAAGTCGAAGCTTTCCTGGCGCGGGCGGCGCGCGCGGACAGCAAAGTAGACGATTCTGCCGAATGGGCCACCCTGTCGAATCGCCTGAGCTTGCTGGCCGACGATGTGTCGATCGACGGCGTCAACCTGGCGACCGACGATTTGCGCCAGATGGCGGCGACCATGGCGAGCAGCCGCGTCAGACTGGCGATTGTCCTGGCGGTCGTCGCCGCCTTTGTCGGCGCCATCCTGTTCTTGATCCATCGCTACCTGATTCGGCCGCTCCAGGCCATGGACGAGGCGCTGTCGGCGCTCCGTTCCGGGCAAGCGAGCAAGCCCTTCGCCACCGCCTTGATGCGCGAGATCGGCGCCGTCGAGGGCGCCATCGGCGAGTTACGCGAAGCGATGCACGAGAAAGAACAGGCCGCTCGGCAACTGTTGCTGCTGGCGACCATCGATGACCTGACCGGGATGTTCAACCGCCGCCATTTCATGGCCCTGGCCGACGAAGAAATCAAACGCGCACAGCGCTACGATCGGCCGATTTGCGTGGCCATGGCCGACCTCGATTTCTTCAAGCAGATCAACGACAACTACGGACACGCTGTCGGCGACCTGGTATTGCAGTCGGTAGCACAAGTCATCGAGAAGACCTTGCGGCAGTCCGACTGGGTTTGCCGCTACGGTGGCGAGGAATTTGCCTTCCTGTTCCCGGAAACCGGCGTCGAGGAAGCGCATCGTCTGGCCGACCGACTGTGCCAACGCGTCGCCAGGAACCCGCTTGAGCTGGCCAATGACGTCTGCCTGCCGATCACTCTGAGCCTGGGTCTGGCGGACGTCGGCAGCGCTTCCCTGGCAGCGGCACTGAGGCGCGCCGATACGGCGCTCTACGAAGCCAAGAGGCAGGGGCGCAACCGCGTCGCCATCGCCCCGCTCGCCACGGCCGCCGCCGACCCGGCAAGCAGCAGCGTCGAGCCGCAGCCGCCAGCGGCCGGCCCGGATCCGCCGGCTCGCAGCCGGCCCTGACGCGTTCCTGGCCGCCGCGGCGGCTCATTCCAGGTCGCGCAAGCGCTGCACCGCTTCTTCAACACGCCGCACGGCGATCAGCTCGAGGCCAGCGATGGCCTGCCTCGGCTGGTTGGCTTCGGGGATCATGGCGCGGCTGAAGCCGAGCTTGGCGGCTTCCCTGAGGCGTTCCTGGCCACGCGGCGCGGGCCGTATTTCGCCGGCCAGGCCGACCTCGCCGAAGACAATGAGCTTATCCGGCAAGGCCTTGTTTTTAAGCGATGAAATAATTGCCAAGATGACCGCCAGATCAGCCGCTGGCTCGCCGATCTTGACGCCGCCGACGGCATTGACGAAGACGTCCTGATCGAAGCAGACGATTCCTGCATGGCGGTGCAGGACCGCCAGCAGCATCGCCAGACGCTGGGCATCGAGGCCGACGGTCAGGCGCCGCGGGTTGCCGTGCGCCTGATCGACGAGCGCCTGGATTTCGACCAGCAGCGGCCGCGTGCCTTCCTGGGTGACCAGCACGCACGACCCCGGAACGTCCTGGCCGTGCGGCGACAGAAAGATCGCCGAGGGGTTGCTGACGCCTTTCAGGCCACGATCGGTCATCGCAAAGACGCCGATCTCGTTGACCGCGCCGTAGCGGTTCTTGACGGCGCGGATCAGGCGGAAGCTCGAGTGCGCGTCGCCCTCGAAATAGAGCACCGTGTCGACAATGTGTTCGAGGACCCGCGGCCCGGCCAGCGCGCCCTCCTTGGTGACGTGGCCGACGAGGATCACGGTGATACCCGTCTGCTTGGCCAGACGCGTCAATTGGGCTGCGCATTCGCGTACCTGCGCGACCGATCCCGGCGCCGAGTTGAGCTGATCCGACCACAGCGTCTGGATCGAGTCGATCACCGCCACCTGCGGCTTTGCCGCTTGCAGCGTCGCCAGGATTCTTTCGAGATTGATTTCGGCGAGCAATTTGAGCGCGCGCGTCTCGAGCGACAAGCGGCGCGCGCGCATCGCAATCTGCTGCCCCGACTCCTCGCCGCTGACGTAGAGCACCTTGCGCCGCTCGGACATCTCGGCGAGCGCCTGCAGCAGTAAGGTACTCTTGCCGATTCCCGGGTCGCCACCGATCAGCACGACGCCGCCGGCGACCAGTCCGCCACCGAGCGCGCGATCGAACTCGCTGATACCGGTCGGCAGACGGTCCTCTTCGCGGGCTTCGATTTCACTGAGCGTCTGCAGCCCCGCGGTACCGCCAAGCGCCGCGAAGCGTCGCTGCTGGCCAGTGGCGGCGGCTTCGGCGACGGTCTCGACGAGCGTATTCCAGACGCCGCAACCGGGGCACTGCCCCTGCCACTTGGCAGCGCTGGCACCGCACTCGGTGCACGAGAAGATCGTTTTCGCGGCGCCGGCAAGCCTGGCCATGCTCAGATCGTCAGCACCGGCACACGCGGCGCCAGTGCGCAGAACAGCTCATAACTGATCGTCCCGGCAGCGCTCGCCACCTCGTCGGCCGGCAAGCCCTCGCCCCACAACAGCACCGGACTATCGACGCCGGCCTCCGGCAAAGCCGTCAGATCACACGCCAGCATGTCCATCGACACCCGCCCCAGGGTCTGCGTCCGGCGGCCACCAACGACAATCGGCGTGCCGCCCGGCGCGTGCCGCGGGTAGCCGTCGGCGTAACCGCAAGCGACGATGCCGACGCGTGTCGGCCCGGCCGCGACGAAGCTGCCGCCATAACCGACGCGCTCGCCAGCGCCGATGTCCTGGACCGCCAGGATGCGGCTGTGCAGCGTCATTACCGGCCGCAAGTCGAGGCTGGCGGCGTCCTGGTCGGCGAACGGACTGCCACCATAGAGCATGATCCCTGGCCGCACCCAGGCGTGCGCGGTCTGCGGGTAGCGCAGGATCGCCGCCGAGTTGGCCAGCGACAGCGGCCAGCCGGCAGCCTCGGACCAGCCGTCGGTCATCGCTGCAAAGCGCTCGAGCTGCCAGGCGATGCAGCCCTCGCCACGGTCACCGTCGGCCTCGGCAAAGTGCGTCATCAGCGTCACCGCGGCCAGCGCCGGCGACGCGGCCGTCAGCTCGCGGCGGAACGCCGGCAACTGCTCGGCGTTCACGCCCAGCCGATTCATGCCGCTATTGAGCTTCAGATAAATCGGCAGCGGCTGCGGCGCCCGCCGCAGCATCTGCAATTGCTCCAGGCGGTGCACCACGACGGTCAGCTCGTAGGCCGCGCAGACGCTCACATCGGCGGCCTCGAAAAAGCCCTCGAGCAGCAGAATCGGTTGCCGGATACCCGCCTCGCGCAGACGGATCGCCTCGTCGAGATCGAGCAGCGCAAAACCGTCGGCGACGTCGCCGAGCGCCGCTGCGGCGCGCAGCAGGCCGTGCCCATAGGCATTGGCCTTGACCACTGCCCAGGCCCTGGCGCTACGGTGCTGGCGGGTGGCGTGCTGCCTGGCGAGCAGATAGTTGTGACGCAGCGCCGCGAGGTCAATGCGCGCCTCGATCGGACGCGGCATCAGCTGGACAGCTCCTTGAGCTTGTTGCGCGCGAATTCGACGAAGCTGAGGACCACCTGCGAACGGAATCGCTCACGCGGATAGACCAGCGACAAGGTCCGCTTGAGCGCTGGCCGCAGCGGCACGCCGACCAGCGTCCCCAGTTGACGCTCTTTTTCGAAACTGGCCCGGGAAACGATCGAAAAGCCCAAGCCGGCGGCGACCATGCCTTTCAAGGCTTCCGGACTCGACAACTCCATCACCGTCCGCAGCTGTTCGGGCTCGACGCCGCAGGCCTGCAGGTAGTCGTCAGTGACGTTGCGGGTACTCGAACCTGGCTCGCGGGCAACGAAGTCGTGCTCCAGCAGGCCGCGCACATCGATATCGGCGTGACTGGCCAGCGGATGATTCGGCGGACAGACCACTTGCAGTTCATCGTCGCCGCAGACCTCGCATTGCAGGCTGGCTTGCGTCACCGGCGACTCGACCAGCCCGATATCGAGCGCGTGCGCAGCAATGGCGCTGCAAATCGCCTCGGAGTTGGCCACCGTAAGCCGCGCCCGCACCAGCGGATAAAGGACGTTGAACTCGCCGAGGATCGGCGGCAGCATGAATTCGGCAATTGTCGTGCTGGCGCCGACCACCAGGCTGCCGCTCATCTGGCCGGTCATTTCGGCGACGCGAATGTCGAGCTCGGCGGACAGTTCAAGGATGCGCGCGGCGTAACCGAGCGCCAGATCGCCGGCTGCAGTCAGCGCGATGCGGCCGCCACCGCGATCGAAAAGGCGGGCATTGAAATGCTCTTCGAGTTGCTTGATCTGAAAGGTCACTGCCGGCTGCGTCATGTGCAGCGCCTCGCCGGCCCTGGTAAAAGAAAGGTGCTTGGCAACGGCATGAAACACCTGTAGGCGCCGATCGGCCATAGGTCCCCCTGTTTCGACTTGCATATTAGTATGTTCGATCATATTAGCTTAAGCAAACGTAAAAGAGACGCCGCCGACCAGGCGCCGCTGGGCCTGTTGGCCATGCGGCCACGGGCGGTGGAGTAACAAGTTGCTGACTTTCATGGTATAAGCCCAGCATATCGAAACACCCTCGTCCAGAAAACTCCATGCCTTTCGGCTTCTACATCATCATGGCCGCGCAGTTTTTTTCCGCGCTGGCCGACAACGTCCTGCTCATCGTCGCCATTTCGATCCTGCGCGACATGCAGGCGCCGAGCGAGTACGAGCCGCTGCTGAAAACCTTTTTCACCGTCTCCTACGTCGCTCTTGCCGCTTTTGTCGGCGCTTTTGCCGACTCGATGCCCAAGTGGCGGGTGATGTTCATCAGCAACGCGATCAAGGTCCTCGGTTGCGCGATGATGTACTGGGATGTCCATCCGCTATTGGCCTACGCGGTGGTCGGTCTTGGCGCCGCCGCCTACTCGCCGGCCAAGTACGGCATCCTCACCGAGTACCTGCCGCATCGTCTGCTGGTCGTCGCCAACGGCTGGATCGAAGGATTGACGGTCGGTGCAATCATTCTCGGCGTCGTCGTCGGCGGCTTGCTGATCAGGCCGGACGTCGCCGCGGCCCTGCTCAGTTTCGACGTCCCGGTAATCGACACCGGCGTCGATACGGTCGGCGAGATGGCGATCTGTTTCGTGGCCGGCTTCTACGTGCTCGCCGCCCTGTTCAACCTCTACATTCCCGACACCGGCGTCGACCACCGGGTGTTGCACAAGAATCCCTGGTACCTGCTGCGCGAATTCAATCACTGCCTGCTGCTGCTCTGGCGCGACCGCCTGGGTCAGATTTCGCTGGCCGTGACGACGCTGTTCTGGGGCGCCGGCGCCACTCTGCAGTTCATCGTCATCAAGTGGGCCGAAAGCGCGCTGCAACTGGACCTCTCGAAGTCGAGCATGCTGCAGGGCGTGGTCGCCGTCGGCGTCGCTCTGGGCGCCGTCGGCGCGGCGCGCCTGATCACCCTGCGCAAGGCGGTGCGCGTCATTCCGCTGGGCATCGCCATGGGGATCATCGTGCTGGTGATGAACTACGTGCAACACGTCTGGCTGGCGGTGCCGCTACTGGTCCTGATCGGCGCGCTGTCGGGCTTCTTCGTGGTGCCGATGAACGCGCTGCTGCAGCACCGCGGCCACATCCTGATGGGTGCCGGTCATTCGATCGCCGTGCAGAACTTCAACGAAAACCTGTCGATCCTGGCGATGACCGGCATCTACTTCGTGATGGTCCGCTGCGAAATGTCGATCTACCTGGTGATTACACTGTTCGGCGTCTTCCTCAGCGGCTCGATGTTCCTCGTCAAACGCCGCCATCAGGCCAACCAGCGGCACCACGACGACGTCATCCATCTCGACGACAGCAGGCACTAAGGCGATTGCCGGAAAAGGACGTACCAGATTGCGCCGGATTTTCGGTCGTCTTCAAGGCGCGACAACAGGCGCATAGTCGAACTATGCAACTGGTTGTCGCAACACAGAAGGCGGGTGAAAAGACCAGCAAGGTGGTATGTTCTTTGACAGAAATCGCCTTAGCCGCGCCAGCAAGGCCTCTGCTGCTCTACTTCACGGCATTGAGCTGCTTGACGCCAGCGACGAAGCGCGCCAGCGTCGTCGACAAGACACCACGCGGTATGGTCAACTCGATCAGCTGAAAGCGGCCACGCGTCGCCACCGCCTGCTCGAGCGCCTCCTTGAGTTCGCCGCGGCTGCCGACGCGTCGCCCGTCGCCGCCGAGTCCGGCGGCCATTTCAGCAAACCCCCAGTGGCCGAGATCGTTGAACGACGATTCCGGCTGGAAGGTGCGCAGCATTTCCCAGCTGGCGTTGTTGAACACCAGGACGATCGGGTCCCAGCCATAACGCTGGCAGTTGCCGAGTTCCCAGCCGGTCATCTGGAAGGCGCCGTCACCGACCAGGATCAGCGGCCGCTGCCCGGTCGCCGCCTGTACGCCGAGGCCGGCCGGCACGCCGAAACCCATCGTCGCGTAATAGCCCGGTGCGACCAATGCCGTGTGCTCGATGTCCATGGCCGTGAACAGGCAGTCGCCCATGTCGGAGGCAATCGGCAGCTTGCCGTGTTTGGCCATCAGATCGTTGACCGCGGCGGCAATATCGGTCGGTGTCAGCGGCGCCTGATCGGCGACCATGCCGTGCGGAAACACGCGCGGCGTCATCGAATAGGCGTAATGCCCCGCCGGCACGCACTCCAGCAGCCGATCGACCAGCGCCGTCAGCGGGATCTGTGGATAGGTGTGGTAGGCCATCGTGACCTGCCCATCGAGCGCCTGAATCGTCTTGCGCAAGTCGATCTTGCTCGCCGAAACGCCGAAATTCGTGTCGCAGATGATCACCCCGAGCAGCAACAGCCCGTCCGAGTTCTCGACCAGTTCGGTCACCTCGGGCAGACCGGCAACGCCCATGTAGGTACCGATCAAGGGGACGTCGGCGTCGGCCAGCAGGCCACGCCCCATGAAACTGGTGACCACCGGCAGCGCCAGCCGGCGCGCCAGCTCGGCAACGCGCTCTTCGAGCCCGAAGCGGCGAACCTCGACGCCGACCATCAGCGCCGGTCGGGTCGCCTGTTGCAAACGCGCGCGAATCTCGTCTACGCAGGCGTCGAGCGCGTCCTGATCGACTGTCGGTGCGAGCAATGGCGGCACCGCCTGACACGCGGCGCCGACCATGTCGCGTGGCAGCTCGATATACACCGGCCGCGAGTAGCGCAGGCAATTGCCGAGCACGCGGGCGATGTCGGCCGGCGCCCGCTCGGCGTCGTCGAGGCGCAGCTGGTCGCAAGTGATTTCGCGAAAGATCTGGAACTGCGAGTCGAGCGTCTTGGCCTGATGGTGCAGCAGCAGGCCGGCCTTGGCTTCGTTCTTGCCCGGGCCGCCCGAAAGCACCACCAGCGGCGACTTCTCGGCGTACGCCGCAGCGACCGGATTGATCATATTCAGCGCCCCGGCGCCGTAGGTCACTGCCGCGACACCCAGCCCGCCGACCATCCGTGCCGCCGCATCGGCGGCGAAGCCGACACCCGGTTCGTGCGACAGCGTATAGAGTGGCAGAATCCGCGACTCCTCGATAATCTTGAAAAAAGGCAGCGCAAAATCTCCGGGAATACCGAAAATCTGGCGGGCACCGTTTTCCTTCAACGCATTCAGCAGGGACTCGGTGAGTTTCATCGCCACTTCTCCAAGCTTGTCGAAGAGAACATAATGACACCAATGAGCCGCAAGAGGTATTGGAAAAATCGACAAAACCCCCTATACTGCGCACACTTCATGCGCATATTGGGCAATAAATGTCTAAAATCACCATAGATCGATACGATCTTGCACTCCTTGACGCACTGCAGCGCAAGGGCAATGCCACCAACGCGACGCTTGGCGAGCAGATCAAGCTTTCTGCCTCGCAGATCAGCCGGCGCATCCAGCGCCTGGAGGAAGACGGCGTCATCGCCGGCTACGTCGCCTTGCTCGCGCCGTCGGCGCTGGGACTCGGGGTGACGGCCTTTGCCCAGGTGATCCTCGAGAGCCACCGCGAAACCGCCAGCGAGACCTTCGAAAGCGCCATCGCCGCGATGCCCGAAGTGCTCGATTGTTTCTCGGTCAGCGGTGACGCCGATTACATGCTGCGAATTCTCGTCCCGGACCTGGCAGCGTTCTCGGAACTGATGATGAAGCGCCTGTTGTGCCTGCCGGGAGTAGCCCGCATCAAGACCAGCATCGCCTTGAACACCGTCAAACAAACGCACGTGATGCCCCTGAGCCACCTGACGCAGCCGAGCAAGCCCCGTCAGCGCGTCCGCTACGCCGAAAGTTAGACGCGTCCGCCAGGCCGGCAGCGAGTCGTCGGACGCTAGAGCAGCAGCGGCGCGTTCGGCAGTTCGTCGGCATTCTCGGCGCCGGCCGGGAAGTGTTCGCGCAGCGCCGCGGTGATCGTGCTCAAGGCCAGCAGCGTACCGCTTTCGAACTCGCCGCGGCGAAAAGAGCTCGCCATTTGCCGGCAGACGCCGTCCCAGAATTCACCGCCAAGCTTGGCGTCAATTCCCCGATCGGCGACGATTTCGACGCGCCGGTCTACGCCTTGCAGGTAAATCAGAACGCCGCTGTTGTGCTCGGTATCCCACACCCGCAGCTGTGCAAACAGATCGATCGCCCGCTGACGCGGCGTTTGCCCACGCCATAAGCCCGCCAGCGGCAGGTTGCCTTCGACGACCACCCGCAACTCACCGAGATGCGCCGACTCGGAAGCCGCGACCGCCTGCTCGAGGCGGCGCAGGACTGGCGGCGAAAAAACCCGCACTTGCCACCAGTCGGGCAGCAGCAGGTGCCTTAGCAGTCGCGTCAATTGCATCACCAGCCTCCCGAAGCGCCGCCGCCACCGAAACGGCCGCCACCACCTGAAAAGCCACCACCACCGCCGCCACCGCCCCAGCGAGCGCCCCGCGAAGCGCCAATTCCCGTAGCCAGGGCGCCGGCAAACAGCGAGGCGACGAAAGCGACCATGCCGACAATCGCCGCCAGCAGTAGTGACGAAAACAGCATCGTGGCAATGACGCCGGCGGCGACGGCAACGATCGCTGCCGCCAGAAAGCGCCCGAAAATGGCGCGCAGCACGCGGCCGACGACGAAGACCAGCATGAAAGCGCCGATCAACAGCGTCTCGAAAGTATCCTTGCTGGCGCCCGGCTGGCGCGCTGCGACACTCGGCAGCGGCTCGCCGGCGACCACCTTGAGGATCGCGTCGACGCCGGCGTCGATACCGCCGGCGAAGTCGCCCTGCTTGAAGCGCGGGGCTATCGTTTCGCTGATGATGCGCTTGGCAGTGGCGTCGTTGAGCGCGCCTTCGAGCCCGTAGCCGACCTCGATGCGCAGCTTGCGGTCGTCCTTGGCGATCAGCAGCAGCGCGCCATCGTCGATTCCCTGCCGCCCCAGCTGCCACGCCTCGACGACCCGCAGCGCGTACTGCGCGATGGTTTCGGGTTCTACCGTTGGCACGATCAACACCGCAATCTGCGCGCCCTTGTCGCGTTCGAAGGCCGCCAGCCTGGCATCGAGCGTCGCCGCTTGCTCGCTGGCCAGCGTCCCGGTCAGGTCGGTCACCCGCGCCGCCATTGGCGGAATCGCCGGCGCCGATTGCTCGGCGCCGCTGGCGACGCCGGCGCCGGCGCCGGCGGCGAGCAGAACGCTGAACAGAATGCCCAGCAGCCAGGCCAGCGGGCGCGCCAATAGCATGGGCATCGCTTAGTACGCGGGCGCCGGCGAAGGCTTGGCCGGCGCCGAGAAGTCGACCTTCGGGGCGCTCGAGATCGCCGTCTCGTCGGCGACCGTGAAGTTCGGTTTGACGCTGTAGCCGAAGACCATCGCCGTCAGATTGTTCGGGAAAGTACGCACCGAAACGTTGTACGCCTCGACCGACTTGATATAGCGGTTGCGAGCGACGGCGATCCGATTCTCGGTACCCTCGAGTTGCGCCTGCAAGTCGCGAAAAGCCGCGTCGGCCTTCAGTTGCGGGTAGTTCTCGGCGACCACCAGCAGCCGTGACAGGGCGCTCGACAGACCGGCCTGCGCCTGCTGGAACCTGGCAAAGGCGGCCGGGTCATTGACCAGTTCGGGAGTCGCCTGAATCGAGCCGACCTGCGCGCGCGCCTGCGTCACCTGCGTCAGTACGTCCTTCTCGTGACTGGCGTAGCCCTGGACGGTACTGACCAGATTGGGGACCAGGTCGGCGCGCCGCTGATACTGGTTGATGACCTCCGACCATGCCGACTTGACCGCCTCGTCGCCGGTCTGGAAGCTGTTGTAGCCGCAACCCGAGAGGACGCTGGCCAAGACCAGGACGAGGGCGAGAAGGCGAATGCGCATGATGATTTCCTTGTGGGGGGAACAGCTGAGTTCAAGATGGCGACGCGCGGCGATTTCTCAAGCCCGCGCTCGCTCACCGCGGCGGCGTAGCGGCCGCGCTGGCCGCCCGCCAGAGCGCCCGCGCCCGGCACAGGTCTTCCCAGGCTTTGGCCTTGTCGTGCAGCGTCCGCAGCAAGTACGCCGGATGGTAGCTGACGACCACCGGGATCGCCGATCCAGGATAAACGAAAGACTTGCCGCGCAAACTGGCCAGCGAGCCGGCTTCACCGAGCACCGAGTTGGCCGCCGCACGGCCGAGAAGAACGATCACGCGCGGCTGGATCAAGGCGATCTGACGCTGCAGAAACGGCGCGCAAGCGCTCATCTCGGCAAGCTCCGGCGTGCGATTGCCCGGTGGGCGACACTTCACGGTGTTGGCGATATAAACGTCCTTGTCGCGTCGCAGATCGATCGCCGCCAACATCGCGTCGAGCAGCTTGCCCGCCGGCCCGACAAAAGGCTCGCCGCGTGCGTCTTCCTCGGCGCCCGGGCCTTCGCCGATGAACAGCCAGTCGGCGTTGATCTCGCCGACTCCGAGCACCGCTTGCCGCCGCTCAGCGCAGAGCCCGCAGGCGCGGCACGCGGCAACGCCTTGCCGCAGCTGTGGCCAGTCGAGCGTGGCAATCGCCGCCGCCCGCTCGGCCAGCGGCGCCCGCGCCGCTGCAGCGGTGGCGGCCGGGCGATCGCCGCTGGCCTGGCATCTGGCGTCCGGCTCTGGCTCGGCCAGCGCTGGCTGCGCTGCTGCCGTCGCGGCCGCCGCCGGCGCCGGCGCACGCAGCCGCCACAGCGGCCCGAGGCGCATTTCACGCAACAGCTCGGCGCGGCTCAGTGCGCTGCCAGCGCCAGCATCGCCGCTCACGCCGAAACCTCGCCGAGCGCGCGGCGCAATACCAGCGCATCCTCGCGACCGCCTTCAGCGGCGTAGTAAGCGCGCCGCACGCCGATCTGTTGAAAGCCGAAATGCCGGTAAAGCGTCAGCGCCCGGTCGTTTGATCGCCGCACCTCGAGCAACAAGGTCGTCGCCCCGCCCCGGCCCGCTTCGCACAGCGCATGCCGCAGCAGGCGCGCACCGAAACCCGTCCCCTGGTGCCCTTCGGCAACGCTGACGTTGAGCAGGTGGGCTTCGTCGAGCGCCAGCATCAGCACGTAATAGCCGAACAACTGGCCGGCGACCCAGCCCGCGCAACAGCCGTAGCCGGCAACCATCGAGTCGACAAAATTGCCGCGCGTCCAGGGAAACGGATAGACGCTTTCTTCGATGGCCAGGATCTGATCGATGTCGGCGTGCCTCATCGGCCGTATTTCGACCCTTGGCGCCAGCACCGCGCTCATGCTTTGCCACCGCTCGCCAGGCGCTCGACGATGGTCAGCGCCACCTTGTTACGGACGTACAGCGGCACCGCGTCGGCCGCGTCGACGGTCTCGCCGCGCGCCAGGCGAGCGACCGCGAGGCGCGCGACGGCGCCGGCATCGGGCATCAGCTCGGGCTGCCAGACCTGTACGCAGCCAGCCAGCCGTTCACGCAACAGCGGGTAGGCCGCCAGGCCGTTGCCACACGCCAGCCAGCCCGCCGAGTCGGGTAGCGCAACTTCCGACGGACGGCAGACGCTCACCTCGGTGAGCGGCTCGGCGTTCGCAAACAGACCGTAATAGACCTCGCCCATGCGGGCGTCGAGCGCCACAATCACCCGTTCACCGGCACTGACCAGTGCCATGCCGGCCAGCGTAGCGACCGGGATCACCGGCAGTTCGTGGGCAAATGCCAAACCCTGGGCCACGCCACAGGCGACGCGCAGGCCCGTAAACGAACCCGGTCCGGCGGCAAAAGCGATCGCTTGCAGGTCGGCAAAGCGCAAGCCGGCTTCGTTCATCGTCGCCCGGATCAAGGGCAGCAGCGTTTCCGAGTGCGAAACTCCGAGCGGGCAGCGACGCCGCAAAAGTTCGCCGTCGCGCCAGATGGCGATGCTGCCCAGCTCGGTGGACGTCTCGATGGCAAGCAGATTCATGCGCCGCATTTTACCCGTCCTGCTGGTCTCCGTGGCCGCCCGATTGGCCGCTCGCGTGCTTTGTCGCTACAATGGGCGGCAGCAGAAAGACCCTGCAGACGCGATGCTTTCGCGTTTGATCCTACAACCACAGTATGGAAAGCACCGCCATGAAAGTACTGCTACTGACCCGAGAATACCCTCCCAACGTGTACGGTGGAGCCGGCGTGCACGTCGAGTATCTGGCTGACGAACTGGCCCGACTGATGCACGTCGAAGTACGCTGTTTTGGCAATCAGGACACGGTCAGCGGCGGCGTGCGGGTAAAGGGTTATCCTTTCGGAAAAGGCAGCTTTGCGCACGTCGACAAGAAGCTCAGCGGCGCGCTCGATACCTTCGAGACCAATCTCGAGACTCTAAGCGAACAGGTCGACGCCGACCTGGTGCACGTCCATACCTGGTACGCCCACCTCGGTGGCATCCTCGCCAAGAACCTCTACGGGATACCGCTGGTGCACACCGTGCACTCGCTGGAACCCTTGCGCCCGTGGAAGCGCGAGCAGCTCGGCTGTGGCTACGACATGTCGTCGTGGATCGAACGTACGTCGCTGACCATGGCCGATGCGGTGATTGCCGTTTCCGAGGGGACCAAGGCCGACATCCTTGAGCATTTCGACATCGACCCGGGCAAGATTTCGGTCATCTACAACGGCATCAAGGTCGAGCAGTACCACCCGACGACCAACACCAGCGCGCTCGACCAGTATTTTGTCGATCCGGCCAAGCCGATCGTCCTGTTCGTCGGCCGGATCACTCGCCAGAAGGGCATCCTGCATCTGGTCAACGCGGTCCGCTACATCAACCCCGATGCCCAGATCGTTCTTTGTGCAGGTTCTCCCGATACCGCCGAAGTGCGCGCCGAGATGGAGGATGCGGTCAAGGCCATTCGCCACGAAGGGTTCAAGAACCTGATCTGGATTCAGGAGATGCTGAGCAAGCCCGAGGTGATCCAGCTCTATTCGCACGCCACGGTGTTCTGCTGTCCGTCGATCTACGAACCGTTCGGGATCATCAACCTGGAAGCCATGGCGTGTCGCACCGCCGTCGTCGCCAGTGCCGTCGGTGGCATCAAGGAGGTCGTCGTCGATGGCGTCACCGGCTACCTGGTGCCGCTCGAGCAGTTGCGCGTGGCGCCCTTCGAGCCGGTAGACCCGGACGCCTTTTCTCGTGATCTCGCCGCCGCGATCAACAAGGTCCTCGACGATCCGGCGCTCGCCGAATCAATGGCCGCCGCCGGCCAGCAGCGGGCGCGCGAAGTGTTCAGCTGGTCGAGCATCGCGCAGCAAACCAGGAGTCTCTACAATTCGCTCTTGAAATAAGCCGACGCCTGCCGGGGTGCCCGCTCGCGCACCCCGGCAAGCGTCGGCTGGCGGTCGCCCGGGCCGCGCCGCGAACAGCCACCGACATCACGACCAGACCCTTCGACCGGCACCGCCGGTCGAGTACACAGGAGCCTCATTAATGATTCCTCAAGACTACCCCCGTGTAAACATTGAAGCCGTGCAGCCGCAGATCGACTGCGGTCGCTACCCGATCAAGCGCATCGTCGGCGAAACCGTCGCGGTCAGCGCCGACATCTACAAGGAGGGCCACGACAAGCTGGCAGCCGTCGTCAAGGTGCGCCAGGTTGGTCACAGCAATTGGCAGGAAAGCCCGATGACGCAGGGCCTCAACGACGACTGGTACGGCGAGTTCTCGGTCACCGAGATCGGTCCCTGGGAGTACAGCATCGAGGCCTACGCTGAACACTACCTGTCGTGGGTCGAAGAGATCAGCAAGAAGAACGTTCCCGGTGCCAAACTCGAGAGCGAATTGCTCGAGGGTCTGGCGATCATCCGCAAGTCTGCGGCAATGGCCAAAGGCGAAGACCGCGGGCGCTTCACCGGCATCATCAGCGCCATCGAAAGTGCGATGGCTGCCGGCGAGCAACAAGGCGCCGTCGACCTCGGAGTCGGCGGCGTCTTGCGCAGCCTGATGAGCAAATACCCCGATCGCAGCGAAGGCTACGAGTTGGCGCCGACGCTGAAGATCATGGTCAATCGGCCGATCACGCGTTTCGCCGCCTGGTACGAGTTCTTTCCGCGTTCGCAGGGCAGCACGCCGCACCGCCATGGCACGCTGCAGGACAGCATCCGCCGTCTGCACGAGATCAAGACGATGGGCTTCGACGTCGTCTACCTGCCGCCGATTCATCCGATCGGCCACAGCTTCCGCAAAGGCAAGAACAACAGCCTCGACGCCGGCCCCGGCGACGTCGGCAGCCCGTGGGCAATTGGCAACGAACACGGTGGTCACACCGGCCTCGAGCCGCTGCTTGGCACCTGGGACGACTGGGACCTGTTCGTCGCCACCTGCCGCGAACTGCAGATCGAGATAGCGCTCGATTACGTGATGAACTGCTCGCCCGATCATCCTTACGTCGCCGCGCATCCCGAATGGTTTTTCCACCGCCCCGACGGATCGATCAAATACGCCGAGAACCCGCCCAAAAAATATCAGGACGTCTACCCGCTGAACTTCGGCACCAGCGACCGCGAAGGCTTGTGGCAGGAAATGCTCAGGGTCTTCCTGTTCTGGGTCGACAAGGGCGTCACCACCTTCCGGGTCGACAACCCGCACACCAAACCGGTGGCGTTCTGGGAATGGGTGATCGCGCAGGTTCACGCCCGCCACCCGCAGGTGATCTTCCTGGCCGAAGCGTTCACCAAGCCGAAGATGATGCGCCTGCTGGCCAAAGCCGGCTACGCGCAGTCCTACACCTACTTCACCTGGCGCAACAACAAGGAAGAACTCACCGAATACGTCAGCGAGCTGACGCAAGGCCCGATGAAGGAGTACTTCACCGGCAACTTCTTCGCCAATACGCCCGACATCCTGCCGCCTATCCTGCAGGTCGGCGGTCGCCCGGCGTTCATCATGCGGGCGGTTCTGGCCGCCACGCTGTCGTCGGTCTACGGCATCTACAGCGGTTACGAGCTCTGCGAAAACGAGGCGATTGCCGGCAAGGAGGAGTATCTCGACTCGGAGAAATACGAGGTCAGGGTGCGCAACTGGCGGGCGCCGGGCAACATCGTCGACATCATCACGCGCATCAATCAGGCGCGCCGTGACTGTCCGGCACTGCACGGCTACAACAACGTGCTGTTCCTTGCCACCGACAACGCCAACATCATCGCCTACGCCAAGATGACCGCCGACCGCTCGGACATTGTCGTCTGCGCCGTCAACCTCGACCCCTTCCACCAGCAGGTGGCGACGATCCAGATCCCGCTCGGCACCTTCGACATCGGCTGGGACGAGCAATACCAGGCGCACGACCTGCTCACCGACCAGACCTACCGCTGGAGCGGTCCGACCGCCTACGTCGAGCTCAGCCCGCACAGCAGCATGGCGCACATCATCAAGATTCGCCGCTGGTAAGCGCGCCGGCGATCAACGAAAAACGGCCGGGATACCCCGGCCGTTTCTAATTTACAAGCCGCCCGCTTCAGTCGGCTTGGGCCAGTGCACGCTTGAACTTCATGTCCTCGTTGGACAGCTCGCTCAGTTCGATGCGCACCGGCTGCACCTTCCAGATCTCGGTGCAATACTCCTGAATCGCCCGATCGGACGAGAAGTAGCCCGAGCGCGCGACGTTGATAATCGACATCCGCGACCAGCGCTCGTAATCGATGTAGGCCTCGGACACCCGCTGCTGACAGTCGATGTACGACTGGAAGTCGGCGAGCAGCATGTACTCGTCGTGGTGGAGAAGGTGGTCGACCAGGGGCCGGAAGACATCGCGATCGCCGCGGGTGAAAAATCCCGAGCCGATCAGATCGATCACTTCACGGAGTTCCGGATTGGCGTCGTAGTAGGCGCGTGGCCGATAGCCGCATGCGCGCAGTTCTTTGACCTCGGGAGTGGTCATCCCGAAGAGGAAGAAGTTCTCATCGCCGACCTGCTCGCGAATCTCGACGTTGGCGCCGTCGAGCGTACCGATGGTCAGCGCGCCGTTCATCTGGAACTTCATGTTGCCGGTTCCGGATGCTTCCTTGCCGGCCAGCGATATCTGTTCCGAGAGGTCGGCAGCCGGGAAGATCAATTGGCCGCTCTTGACGTTGTAGTTCGGGAAGAAGACCACCTGCAGCTTGTCACGCACCGCCGGGTCTCGACCGATGACGTCGGCGACCGCAGTCGCCAGGCGGATCATCAGCTTGGCCATCCGATAGCCGGGCGCAGCCTTGCCGCCGAAGATCACCGTCCGTGGTGCCACTTCGAGGTTCGGGTTGTCCTTCAGGCGCTTGTAGAGCCAGATCACGTGCAGCAGGTTGAGATGCTGGCGCTTGTACTCATGGATGCGCTTGACCTGGACGTCGAACATCGACGCCGGATCGACATCGACGTGCGCAAAGCGCTTGATCGTGCGGACCAGGTTGTCCTTGTTGCCGCGCTTGATGTCGCGCCAGGCTTTGCGAAACGCCGGGTCTTCGGCACAGGGCTCGAGTTCGCGCAGCCGCTCCATGTCGGTAGGCCAGCCGCTACCAATCGTTTCGGTGATCAGACTCGACATCGTCGGATTGGCGAGCAGAACAAAGCGGCGCGGTGTCACGCCATTGGTCTTGTTGCGGAATTTCTCCGGCCACAATTCGTAAAAGTCCCTGAGAACGTCGGACTTGAGCAGCTCGGTGTGCAAGGCGGCGACGCCATTCACGGCGAAGCTGCCGGCGACGGCCAGGTGCGCCATACGCACGTAGCGGGCGCCGTCTTCGTCGATCAGCGACATCCGCCTGAGCCGCGGCTCGTCGCCCGGGAAGCGAATCCGCACTTCGTCGAGGAAACGCTCGTTGATCTCGCAAATAATCTCGTAATGTCGCGGCAGGACTTTCCTGAACAGCCGCAGCGGCCATTTCTCGAGCGCCTCGGGCAGCAGCGTGTGATTGGTATAGGCGAAGGTCCGTTGGCTGATCGACCACGCCTGGTCCCAGACCATCCCGTAGTCGTCAACCAGCAGGCGCATCAACTCGGCGACGGCGATCGACGGGTGCGTATCGTTGAGCTGAACAACGAATTTCTCGTGGAAATGATCGAGATTCTTCTCGCGTTGCAGTTGTAGGCGAATCATGTCCTGCAGCGAGCACGAAACGAAGAAGTACTGTTGCTCGAGCCGCAGCGTCTGGCCCGCTTCCATTTCGTCGTTCGGATAGAGAATCTTGGTGAGCGTCTCCGAGAGCACCTGCGCGTCGACCGCCTGATAATAGTTGCCGGCATTGAAGGCGGCAAAATCGAATGACTCGGGCGCCTCGGCGCTCCACAACCTGAGCCGGTTGGGCGTATTGACGCCGTAGCCGAGAACCGGCATGTCCCAGGCCGTGCCGCGCACCACCTTGGCTGGCACCCATTGCACGCGCAAGCGGCGATTGGCCGTCGCTTCGTACTGGTGTTCGGTATGGCCGCCAAGCTTGATGTCGAAAGCGATACTCGGACGGTGAATCAGCCACGGACTGCCGGCGCGCAACCACTTGTCGGTCAGCTCGGCCTGCCAGCCATCGCGGATGGCCTGTGTGAAGATCCCGAACTCGTAGCGAATGCCGTAGCCAATCGCCGGAATCTCTAGCGTCGCCAGAGAATCGAGGTAACACGCGGCGAGACGCCCGAGGCCGCCATTGCCCAGACCCGGTTCTTCCTCCTGATCGAGCAGAACCTCGAGGTCGAGTCCGAGTTCGCTCATCGCCTGCCGGGCATTTTCGTAGATACCCAGATTGATCAGGTTGTTGCCGAGTTGCGGACCAATCAGGAATTCGGCCGACATATAGCAGACTGTGCGACTGCCGCGATCGCGGTAGGTCCGGGCGGTTTGTACCCAGCGTTGCAGCAGTCGGTCGCGAACCGCGCGCGCCAAAGCCTGAAAACAGTCATGGCGGGTCGCGACCTCGGGAAAGCGCGCCTGCGAATAGACCAGTTTGTCGAGAAAGGCGCCCTTCAATGCCTCGACGTCAAGCCCCATGCGCCGGTTGTCGCGGCCCACCAAAGGTGACGATTCCGGCTCGGCAGAAGATTGGCCGGCCGTTTGTTTCTTTAGGTTCATCTAAATACCCTCACTATAATTTCGATTGATTGTCAATGCCCAGTCGCAAATCGCTGGCTGAAACTTCAGATCAGCGGCGAGTCTAGCGCATTGTGCGCGCCCGCGCACCTGCGCTGCACGACGCCGCGCAAGCTTTTTTTGCCAACAACCGAGCGCCTCGCCACAGCCGGCAGCGGTCACCGTCACGAGCACCGCCACACAAGGTGGGCCGCTCAGTAAAGTCGGCTTGGCGATCAACGATGGTGCTAGGATTCAACGCTACGATGCTCAAGAGACGCGACAAGGCGCGGGCGTGCCAGCACTGGCGCCCGACCGCCACGTCGTTTTCGGCCCTAGACCAACACCCGGAGAACGCCCATGACTCTGAAAATCGAAAACCATAAACTGGTCGGCGACCAGGTCAGCCATCGCGACACGCCAAACTGTGGCGGCGTCATGGCGCCCAGCTACCTGATCCTGCACTACACCGCCGGCCGCTCGCTCGAGAGCTCGGTCGAATCGCTGTGCACCCGCAAGCCGCACGGCAACGCGTCAGCGCACATCGTTCTCGGGCGCGACGGGCGAATCGTTCAGTTGGCGCCGTTCAACGTCGTCACCTGGCACGCCGGCGTCAGCCAGTGGGCCGGGCTGGTGGGCCTCAATTCGCACTCGATCGGCATCGAAATGGACAACGCCGGCTTGCTGAAGAAGGTTGGCAGCCAGTACCAGGCGTGGTTCGCCAAGGTCTATCCCGACGACGAAGTGGTGCTCGCCGCGCATCGTAACGGCGGCCCGGAGTCACCCTGGCACGCGTATTCCGAGGCGCAGATCGAACGTGCGATCGAACTCGCCGACCTGCTGGTCGACCATTACGGCCTGCAAGACGTCCTCGGTCACGAAGACATCGCGCCGACGCGCAAGGTCGACCCGGGTCCGGCGTTTCCGTTGGCGGCCGTGCGCAGCCGCGTGCTCGGTCGCGAGCACGACGAACCGCCCCGCTACGTGGTCACCGCCAGCAGCCTGAACATCCGCCAGGGTCCCGATGGCAGCTACCCGCGCGCCGCCGCGGCACTCAAGAACGGCAGCGAAGTACTGCTCCTGGAAGCGCGTGATCGCTGGAGCCTGATCGAGGTCATCGCCGATCCCGAGGTCGAGGGCTGGGTCAGCAACGCCTACATCGCGCCGGTCGGCGACAGCCGCGACGCCGCCGTGCCGCGCTTTACCGTCGCCGGCCCGGCGACCACCGACCGAGGCTTTGCGCCAACCAGTCTGAAAAAGCGCGGCGGCAAGCGCAAGGCCGAGAAAAAAGGGCGGCGGTGAGCCGCCGCCACTCGCGGCCGCTGCAGCGTGCCCGGCGCCAGGCCGGCCGGCACCCTGCAGTCCGGCGCGGGCGCTGAGCGGCAAGGGCGAACGGCCAGCCCGTGGCGCAGCTGTTCATCAGCTATCGCAGCTCCGACGGCCGCGACAAGGCGACCGCACTGGCGCGCGACCTCGGCGCCGTGTTCGGCGACGAGGAGGTTTTTCTCGACAAGGATGACCTGCGCGCCGGCATCCGCTGGCGCGACGAAATCGCCCGGACGATGCAGGCCAGGCCGGTCCTCCTCCTCCTGCTGACGCCACAGCTGCTGGCCGCCGCCGATCATGCCGGATGCCTGCGTATCGCCGATCCCGAAGACCCGGTCCGACGCGAGCTGAGCGACGCGCTGGCCGGCGGCGCGCACATCATCCCCTTGCTCTGCGACGGCGTCGATGCGCCACCACCGGCGACCGATCTGCCGGCACCCTTCGACCGCATCGGCGAGTTCACCTGGCGACCGCTGCGCGCCTACGACTGGTCGCACGACATCCTGCGACTGCTTGCTGACCTGCGTGCGCTGGGAATCGTCCCAACGCGGCAACTGCCGCAGTCAAACACCGGCGCACCGCCGCCGGCCACTGCACCCCCTGCTCCGCCGAGTTCACGGCGGCCGCGCTGGCTGCTGCCAGCCGCCGCCGCGGCCACGCTGCTCGCCATCGGCGTTGGCGGCTACGCGCTGCAGCGACCGCCGGCCGCGCCGCACGAGCCGGCCGCGCCAAACAAAACGGCACCGCCCGCTGCCAATGACGCCGGCAACGTCAGCGGCCGCTGGCTGGCGACGCTCGGCGCCGACGAGCAACTCGATCTGGCGCTACGTCATTCGGGCCAAGACCTCGAACTGAACAGTCGGCCGCTGTCGATCGCCCAGCGTGCCGACTGGGCCGACTACCGGCGCTTCTGGCGCGAGCGTTTTGGCAGCGACCTCGACTTCGTCAGCTACCGCGGCAAGGGAAGCGCCAGCAGCCTGCCGGGTGACGACCTGGTGATCGACGTCGCCCTGCAAATCGTCAGCAGTCCCGGCGACACCCTGGTCGATACCGGCAATCTGCACGCCACGCTCAGCGCCGACGGCACGACCATGACCGGCAGCCTGTGGTTGAACAGCAAGCAGGCTGAACGGCCGCTGCGTTTGGTGCAGACGGCGAAGGCCAAGTGACCGCACGGGCCGAGAAGGCCAAGTAAGCGGGGCAGCCTCGCTGCAAGCGCCTCGGCCCGCTCGTCATTGCGAGGAGGCGTAGCCGACGCGGCAATCCAGGCCTGTCGCGCTATTGGCGATGCGCCGGCAAGTTAGTAGTCGCAGCAGCCCCGCGCGCGGACAAGGCGATCGCCAAAACAGCCTGATTGGCGTTCCTGTTGCCTGTTGCCTGTTGCCTGTTTCCTGTTTCCTGTTTCTTCGAACAATGGCAGCTGGATTGCCGCGTCGGCTGCGCCTCCTCGCAATGACGGTGCCGGGCGCGGGACGGGGTAGCTGGCGCTGGGCTTGCACCCGGCTTTCCGGTGTGCCCTGCCGAAAGTCTCGACAAGTGTGCCGCAGCACTACACCCACCGACGCGTCATTGCGAGGAGGCGTAGCCGACGCGGCAATCCAGACCTTTCGCTGTTGGCGATGTGCCGGCAAGTTAGTAGTCGCAGCAGCCCGGCGCGCGGACAAGGCGATCGCCAAAACAGCCTGACTGGCGTTCCTGTTGTCTGTTTCTTCGAACGATGGCAGCTGGATTGCCGCGTCGGCTGCGCCTCCTCGCAATGACGGTGCCGGGCGCGGGAGGGGGTAGCTGGCGCTGGGCTTGCACGCGGCTTTCCGGTGTGCGCGCCGAAAGTCTCGACAAGTGTGCCGCAGCACTACACCACCGACGCGTCATTGCGAGGAGGCGCAGCCGACGCGGCAATCCAGGCCTTTGGCTGTCGAGCTTGTTACGGCTCAGGCGCTGGCGATTGGCGTCCATGCATTGCTGCTCCCGCGCCAGCGCCAATCGACGCGCCGGATTCAGGACTCAATCGACGTGCCTGATCAAGACCACGGCCTCGGTGGCGATGCCCTCGCCGCGGCCGACGAAGCCCAGCCGTTCAGCGGTCTTGGCCTTGACGTTGACGCAGCTGCTGGGAACCTGCAGGTCCTCGGCGATATTGATTGCCATCTGCGGCAGATACGCCGCCAGCTTGGGCGCCTGCGCGATGATCGTCGCATCTACGTTGCCCACTTGCCAGCCGGCCCTGTTCAGCAGCGCGACGGTGGCGCGCAGCAACAGCCGGCTGTCGGCGCCGCGATAGCGCGGGTCGCTATCGGGAAAGTGGCGGCCGATATCGCCGAGCGCGGCGGCGCCGAGCAAGGCATCGGTGATCGCGTGCAGCAAGGCATCGGCGTCCGAATGGCCCAGCAGACCGGTCGTATGCGCGATGTCGACGCCGCCGAGGATCATCTTGCGGCCGGGAACCAGCGCGTGAATGTCGCAACCCTGTCCGATGCGCATCATGGCTCGACCCGTCCCTTCAGGATCAGTTCGGCGAGCAGCAGGTCAGCCGGATAGGTGACCTTGAAGTTGCTGGCGTCACCGCGCACCAGCCGCGGCCGGAAACCGGCAGCCTCGACCGCCGACGCTTCGTCGGTGCCGTCGGCGTGTTCGGCGAGCACTCGCGTCAGCAAGCCATAACGAAACATCTGCGGCGTTTGCGCCTGCCACAAGCCATCGCGCGACTCGGTGCGCGCGACGCGCAAGTGCTCGTCGGCGCGCTTCAGGGTATCGGCGAGCGGCACGGCGAGCAGGCCGCCGACCGGATCGTCGGCCAGCTCGTCGCACAGCGTCGTCAGATTCGCCTGCGACAGACACGGCCGCGCGGCGTCGTGCACCAGCACCCAATCGTCGTCATCGACCGCGGTTGCCGCGGCGCTCAGCGCGTTGGCGACGCTTGCGGAGCGGCTGCTGCCGCCACAGAAAACGGTCTCCAGCTTGTGGCCAAGGCTTGTCCAGTCGTGTTGCCGCCACCATCTATCGTCGGGCGAGAGAACCACCCAGACGCGCTCGATGCGCTGACAGCGGCACAAGGCGGCGAGGCTGTAGTAGATCAAAGGACGGCCGGCGAGAGCCTGGTACTGCTTTGGCGTCTCGCCGCCGAAGCGCGATCCGCTGCCGGCGGCGGGGACGATTGCGTAGTGGCGTAGCATGGCGTAATTTTAACGAAATACGGCAGGGGAAAGACGAAATGAGCGCAGCGGCCGTACGCCAGCGCCCCCGTCGCCGCGCTGCTCCCGCCGCGGCACGACGCTTAACCGATCGAGGATCGCGCACATGAACCACTCGACACCAGCCACCGCAAACATTCGTCCGCCGGCCGTCGCCGGCGCCTTCTATGCCGGCGCGGCCAGCGTTCTCGCGCGCGACGTCCTCCGCCTGCTCAACGACGCGGCACCGGCAGCAGGCCGGCGCGCCAAGGCGATCATCGCGCCGCACGCCGGCTACATCTATTCGGGCCCGATCGCCGCCAGCGTCTACGCGCCGCTGCTGGCGCTGCGCGACACCGTCCGCCGCGTCATCCTGCTCGGCCCGACGCACCGCGTCGCGGTCGCTGGCCTGGCGCTGCCGTCGACGCGCGCCTTCGCCACGCCACTCGGCGTCGTACCGGTCGACGCCGTGGCAGTCGCCGCCATCGAACACTTGCCGCAAGTCGTTGTCAGCGACGCGGCGCACGCCCTGGAACACTCGCTGGAGGTGCAACTGCCGTTTCTGCAAACCGTCCTCGAGCACTTCACGCTGCTGCCGCTGGCCGTCGGCGACGCCTCGGCGAAGCAGGTCGCCGAAGTCCTCGAACTTCTGTGGGGCGGCGACGAGACGCTGATCGTGATCAGCTCCGACCTTTCGCATTACCTGCCCTACCCCGTCGCCTGCCGGACCGACGCCGCGACCGCCCGGCGCATCGTCGCGCTCGAGCCACACATCGACCATCAACAGGCTTGCGGCGCGACACCGGTCAACGGCTTGTTGCTAGCCGCGCAGCGGCACGGCTTGCACGCGCGACTGGTCGACCTGCGCAACTCGGGCGACACCGCCGGCGACAAGTCGCGCGTCGTCGGCTACGGCGCTTTCACCTTCAGCGCGGCGCACAGCGATGTCCACTGATCGCCTCGGCAAGGCGCTGCTGCGCAGCGCGCGCAACGCCATCGGCGAGCGCTTCGGCGTCGCCGCGCTGGCCGTCGACGCGGCTCCCGAACTCGCCGAGCCCGGCGCGACTTTCGTCACGCTGACGCAGAATGGCCGCCTGCGTGGCTGCATCGGCAGCCTCGAAGCGCATCGGCCACTGGCCGTCGACGTCGCCAAAAACGCCGTCGCCGCGGCCTATAGCGACCCGCGCTTCGCACCCCTGAGGGCGTCGGAGCTATCGCGCACGCGCGTCGAAGTCTCACTGCTGACGCCCGCCGAGCCCTTCCCGGTGGCCAGCGAAGCCGACGCGCTGGCGCGCCTGCGCCCCGGCATCGATGGCCTGATCGTCTCCTATGGCCGGCAGCGCGCGACCTTTCTGCCGCAGGTCTGGGAATCGCTGAGCGATCCGCAGCAGTTCATGAGCCAACTCAAGATCAAGGCCGGCCTGCCCGCCGACTTCTGGGACGAACAACTGACACTCGCGCGTTATGGAGTACGAAAATGGCAAGAGAGCTGAACGACTCGCCGAAAACCCCCGAATCGACGCACCCCGGTCGCTGGTGGCACGCCATCGCCGACGATCGGATTCAGTGCGACCTCTGCCCGCGCGACTGCAAGCTGCACGCCGGCCAACGCGGCGCGTGCTTCGTTCGCCAGAACATCGATGGCCAAATGGTGCTCACCACCTACGGCCGTTCGTCGGGTTTCTGCATCGACCCGATCGAGAAAAAGCCGCTGAACCACTTCTACCCGGGCTCGGCGATCCTCTCCTTCGGCACCGCCGGCTGCAACCTGGCGTGCAAGTTCTGCCAGAACTGGGACATCTCGAAGTCGAAAGACATGGACCGCCTGCTCGACGCCGCCAGCCCGCAAGGAATCGCCGAGGCCGCCGCCGCCTACGGCGCGCAGTCGGTGGCCTTCACCTACAACGACCCGGTGGTCTTCGCCGAATACGCGATCGACACCGCCATCGCCTGCCGCGCGCTCGACATCCGCACCGTCGCGGTGACCGCCGGCTACATCTATCCGGCGCCGGCGCGCGAGTTCTTCGCGGTCATGGACGGCGCCAACGTCGATCTCAAGGCCTTCACCGACGACTTCTACTTCAAGCTCTGCGGCGGCCACCTGCAAACCGTCCTCGACACGCTCGCCTACATCCACCACGAAACCAGCTGCTGGCTCGAAATCACGACGCTGCTGATCCCCGGCCGTAACGACTCGGCGGCCGAGGTCAAGGCGCTCGCCGAGTGGGTGGCGCGCGAACTCGGGCCCGACGTGCCGCTGCACTTCACCGCCTTCCACCCCGACTGGAAAATGAGCGAGCTACCGCCGACACCGGCGTCGACGCTGACACAAGCGCGGCGCATCGCCCTCGACGCCGGCCTGCACTACGTCTATACCGGCAACGTTCATGACACCGAGGGCGGCACGACCTTCTGCCCGAGCTGCCAGGCGGCGCTGATCGAGCGCGACTGGTACCACATCCGCCACCACGACCTGCCGAGCGACGGTCGCTGCCCGCACTGTGCGACGCCGATCGCCGGCCACTTCGCGCGCTTCGGCAAGCCCTTCGGGCCACGTCGCGTACCCGTCAGGCTGCTCCGTCCTTGAGCGAGCCGATCGTTTTTCCGAGCGGCACGACGATCGCCATCGACGGTAGCGACGCGCCGCTGCCGGAGCAAGCGACGCCGCCCGCACGCGCCACCGCGCTGATACTCCTTTGCCACGCCGGTCCAAGTCCCGACAACCGTGACGACGCGCTGGCCGTCATCCTCCGCCACGCCGGCTTCGCGACGCTGACGCTCGACCTGCTGAGCGCCCGCGAGGAACGCTTCGCCGACAAGCACCACAACGTCTCGCTGCTCGCCAATCGTCTGCTCGACACCCTGACGCGGATCAAGCAACGGATGCTCACCGCAGAACTGCCGACGCTGGCGATCGGCCTCTGCGCCGCCGGCGACTGCTCGCCGGTCGTCGTCCGCGCCGCGGCGATCCGCGACCGCGACATCTACGCGCTGGTCTGCCGCGGTGGCCTGATCGACCTCGCCGGCATGCTCTACCTGCAGTCGCTAAGCGCAGCGCTGCTGGTGCTGCTCGACGCCGACGAGCCAGGAATTGCCGCGAGCAACCAACGAGCGCTGCGCGAAGTGGCCGGCGCCAAGGAGCTCAAGCTGCTGCCGGCAAGCGCCGAGGCAGCCGACTCGACCAGCGGCTTCGCGCGGGTGGCTCGCGAAAGTGCGCAGTGGTTCGTGCGCCACCTGCCAGCAGCAGCCACGCGAGTGGCTAGCGGCCTGGTCTGAGCGAGGGCTTTAAGGGCGGGGCTAAATCGGGCGGCACCCGCGTGCGCGGCGCGGACAACATCCAGCCACCCGGCCCGCGCTCACCCACCCCCACCACCGTCATCACGAGGAAAGCACTCGCACCGTCGAGGTCAGACCCGGGCAAGCGGCGAGCGTAACAGCGCCCCACCACCGTCATTGCGAGGAGGCAAAGCCGACGCGGCAATCCAGTTCCAAGCTCTCACTTCTTGACGGCCGCCGCATCGCCAACGCCGGGAGACAGCTCCCTGGATTGCCACGTCGGCTACGCCTCCTCGCAATGACGCGGCGCGTGCCAGGCGCATCACGAGGAAAGCACTCGCGCCGTCGAGGTCAGACCCGGGCGCACGGTGGACGTCACAGCGCTCCCCCCACCGTCATTGCGAGGAGGCAAAGCCGACGCGGCAATCCAGCTCCAAGCTCTCACTTCTTCACGGCCGCCGCATCGCCAACGCCGGGAGACAGCTCTATGGATTGCCACGTCGGCTGCGCCTCCTCGCAATGACGCGGCGTGGGGCAGGCGCATCGCGAGGAAATCGCTGGCGCCGTCAGACCCCAGAAAGCGGCGGACGTAACAGCGCTCCGACGCCGTCGAGGTCAGACCCGGGCGAGCCGCGGACGTCACAGCACTCCACCACCGTCATTGCGAGGAGGCAAAGCCGACGCGGCAATCCAGTTCCAAGCTCTCACTTCTTCACGGCCGCCGCATCGCCAACGCCAGCAGAAAAATCTCTGGATTGCCACGTCGGCTACGCCTCCTCGCAATGACGCGGCGTGGGGCAGGCGCATCGCGAGGAAATCGCTCGCGCCGTCAGACCTCAGAAAGCGGCGGACGCAACAGCGCTCCGACGCCGTCGAGGTCAGACCCGGGCGCACGGTGGACGTCACAGCGCTCCCACCACCGTCATTGCGAGGAGGCAAAGCCGACGCGGCAATCCAGCTCCAAGCTCTCACTTCTTCACGGCCGCCGCATCGCCAACGCCGGGAGACAGCCCTATGGATTGCCACGTCGGCTGCGCCTCCTCGCAATGACGCGGCGCGGGGCAGGCGCATCGCGAGAAAATCGCTGGCGCCGTCAGACCTCAGAAAGCGGCGGACGTAACAGCGCTCCGACGCCGTCGAGGTCAGACCCGGGCGCACGGTGGACGTAGCAGCGCTCCCCCACCGTCATTGCGAGGAGGCAAAGCCGACGCGGCAATCCAGTTCCAAGCTCTCACTTCTTCACGGCCGCCGCATCGCCAACGCCAGCAGAAAAATTCCTGGATTGCCACGTCGGCTGCGCCTCCTCGCAATGACGCGGCGTGGGGCAGGCGCATCGCGAGGAAATCGCTGGCGCCGTCAGACCTCAGAAAGCGGCGGACGTAACAGCGCTCCGACGCCGTCGAGGTCAGACCCGGGCGCACGGTGAACGTAGCAGCGCTCCCCCACCGTCATTGCGAGGAGGCAAAGCCGACGCGGCAATCCAGCTCCAAGCTCTCACTTCTTCACGGCCGCCGCATCGCCAACGCCAGCAGAAAAATTCCTGGATTACCACGTCGGCTGCGCCTCCTCGCAATGACGCGGCGTGGGGCAGGCGCATCGCGAGGAAATCGCTGGCGCCGTCAGACCCCAGAAAGCGGCGGACGTAACAGCGCTCCGACGCCGTCGAGGTCAGACCCGGGCGCACGGTGAACGTAGCAGCGCTCCACCACCGTCATTGCGAGGAGGCAAAGCCGACGCGGCAATCCAGTTCCACCGTCTAACTTATTCATTACTGCCGCGTCACCAACGAAGAAGCACCCCGGGACTTTGCCAGGGGCGCGAGTCTCATGCGTAGTAACTCGCCACGTAGTCTTCAAATCGCCCCTGCGGCAGCGACTCCAATCGCTGTTGCTCGACCAGGGAGGCGGCAACGCTGGCCTCGAACCTGGCCAGAGTCGCCGCGTCGAGCGGCTGCGCCAGCAAGCTCTCGTGGTGTTGCCGGGACTGCTGCATGGCGTATTTGAAGTAGCCCTTGTGCTCCCGCGCGGCCGCCAGCACCTGCGCCGACGGCGTGCTCTCCGGGTGATCAATGCGCGTGCGCAGGCTGGCCAGAGTCGTGCTGTAGTGATTGCCCGCGTAGGCCGAATCGAGGATCTGGGCAAAAGGCTGCATGTCGTCGAAGAGCGCGTGCGCGATCGGTCGGAACGCCTGTTTGCGGTTGTGCACCAGCAGGTTCAGGTCGGGCTGGCGACCCCGGTTGACGATCCGCGCCAGGTTTTCATCGTTCTCTCCCTGCTCGCGAGCGCTGATCGGCGGGCTCTGACGAAAGAGGCACATCAGCAACAGGATGTCGGCAAAGGTGCTTTGCTCGGGGGCAATACCGATGTCCACGAAGGGGTTCAGGTCAAAAAGCCGCAGCTCCAGGTATTCGACACCGTACTTCTTCAAGGCCAGCGCCGGGCGCTCACCCGCCTTGCCAACGCGCTTGGGGCGGATGCCGGCATAGAATTCGTTCTCGATTTGCAGCAGGTTGGCGTTGAGCTGCTGCCAGTTGTCGCCGTCGCGAACGCCCAGCTCCTGGTACAAGGGATCAGGCGTACGAATCGCCGTCTCCAACGCCTGCGTGTACTCGGCCAGCGAATTGAAACTGACGTGCAGCTGATCCTGCGCGCGGTTCTGATAGCCCAGATCGCTCATGCGCAGGCTGGTCGCGTAGGGGCGGAAACGCGTCCCGGGAACGAGCTCCTGGAGGTCTGAGCCGCGGCCTTGCAGGAAGGATTGACAGATCGCCGGCGAGGCGCCAAACAGGTAGGGAATCAACCAGCCGAAGCGCAGAAAATTGCGAATCAATCCGAAATAGCGCGCGCTGACGAAGTCCTGCCGGCTGCCCCTTACCGAGCAGCAGTCTTGCAAGATCACCCAGAACTCGTCAGGCAGCGACCAGTTGTAGTGGGCGCCGGCAATCGTCTGCATGTGGCGGCCATAGCGAAGGCCCAGACCTTCGCGATAGACGCCCTTCATCTTCGCCGAGTTGGAGCTGCCGTAGTTGGCAATGGCGATGTTCTTGTCGTCACCGACGATGCAGGGCATCGAGCCTGCCCACATGACTTCGTCGCGCAACTGCCGGGCCGTGAAGCGGTGGATGTCGCGCAGGAAAGCCAGGGGGAATTCCGGGTCTTGCGACGGCGGCGTGATGAACTCCAGCAGCGCCTCGGCATAGTCGGTGGTAATCCACGGCTGCGTCAATTTCGAGCCCAGCGCCAGCGGGTGAGGCGTCTGCGCCAGCTGGCCGTTGGCGTCCACGCGCAAGCATTCGCGCTCGTAGCCGCGCGTGATACCGCGCAAGACCTGCGCGTGCTTTGGCGAGAAGAAATGCCGGATCTCGTCGCAACAGGTGAACTTCAACATCGGCCGTGTCCTTTCCGTAAATTGGCACGCGCAGTACAACGGTCTCGGGCCGGCAAGACGGGTGCTCAGCACCGGCCATCGCGCGGTCGTCTGTCGTCTCGGCTGGAAGCTGGACCGTGGCCCCCACGTCGCTTGGCGGCCACGAGATTTACACCGCCGAGACCGCTCCTTTGAATTTCTCGGCGGAGCATACCATGAGTATATGCAGCACTTAAATCCATGCCTTGATGAAGGCTGACGGGGACCATTCCTCACGCCGCACGACCAATGCTTGCTTTGACCTCTTCGCACACCGCCATGCCTGAACACATCCGGCGCTGCAGGCATTGAAGCAGGCATTTACCGGCTGCTGCTGGCACGTCTGCCCAGAAAGATCAGGCTAACGGTAAGCACGGCAACAAGCAGCATCATCGGCTCGATAGCTTCGCCCAGTAATAAGGCAGAAAATCCCAGCGTCAGGAACAGTTGCACCAACTGCACCTGACTGACTTTGGCAATACCGCCGATGCGCAATCCGCGATACCAGAAAAAAAAGCCAATCCATTGACTCATCAATCCCAGATAAACCAAAGCCAGCCAGCCGCTCACGGGAACCGCGGCCAGGCTAAGCGGGCTTACCTAAAGCATAAACGGCAACGTCACTGGTAAACCCATAATCAGCGCCCAGGAAATCACTTCCGGAGCGCTGATGTACTTCGTGGCGATGGCGCCACAGGCATAACCCAGCCCGCCGAGCAAAACCCCCAGCAGCAGTAGCGCATCAGGGGTGTGCAATGCTCCCGAGGCATGAACCCAGGCGTAGCCGCAGACCAGACAAGTGCCCACTAGCGCACACGCCCAGAAAGCGCCTGGCAAGCGTTCACGGTTCAGCGTCGCACCGATAACGGCGGTGGCCGCGTGCTCGGGTGGCCGTGACGAATGGATTTTTCGCGTGCGGAGGCGACCTTGATTACGTCGAGCGGAAGCACAACTTCAATGAGTTTTTTCGGAGTTTTGATGGCGGTGGCTGACATTAGTTAGGTGCGCTGTAAAAAGTGTTTGATAGTGGTGGCATAGGGCTCCCACCGAGTAGCTTCGATTTCACCCTCGAAGTATTTCCGTCGATCAAAATCGCCCCACGAAGCGATCTCTTCAAAATCCTCAGACTTCATCTGCCGGAATTTGGAGACCGCCCGCGCTCGTTTGCCGGCAAGTGTCTGGTTATCCAAACCAAAGACTCGAATTGTCGCGTCAGCCCGGAGTTTGTCTGCGGCACTCAACTGATCCCGGACACGGACTTCGCCCGATGAATGGAAGTAGAGATAGTCCTCCGGGTCGTGTTCATCAGGTTTGATGAGCTGCTCAGGGTCGTACGGCGGAGCCGATTTGCGATCCTTGTAGTGACCGCAATGCCACTTGGAGCCACAGGCAAGAAAAAGGTTATGCCAATCAAAAGTCAGTTCGGGATGGTGCTTCAGGTTTTTGCGACGGAAGTGCTCGATATGTCCTTCATGGAAAATTTGGCCTTCGCAATAGGCGCAGCGGACGCCATATTCGGACGCGTCTTCTGTCGTAACACCTGGACTCCCTTGCATTTGAACCAGTGCGGCACGAAGCAATTTCTTGCATTCATTACCAAAGTCATCCCAAGTCTGGGTTTTGTAGTCATAGCCATCCAGGCAATCTGGTGCTGCGACGCCAGAGCGATCCAGTTTGTGCATGGCGATCAGTCCTGTGGCGTCGATTTCTTGCGCAGCTTGAATGCCTGAAAGCGAATCAGCCTGTCCGCATCTAGCATGAGGGGATGCTGCAAGCCAAAATGGACTTCTAGTTTTTGCCGCAAGGTCAAACCATCTGCATCTTCATACGTGCCGTTCTCGATTTTGGCTGTGTATTCAGTAAACCAACCAGCCTCCTCCACCGGTGGAGTCGGACTAACACCCATGATTTGGGTGAGCACATCGGAACTTGCGACACCTTTCGTTTGCATAACTACCGGTTTCACGAGTGTTTTTCGCGCACCAGTTTCTGGATCGATTTCCTCCCTGAGCAAGCGTACACAAGAGGCATCAACGCTGGTAAGTACTTGCGGGCTATGAGTGGTGACAACGAATTGGATATTCGGGAAAACCTCTCGTAACTGCCCAAGCACACGCTGTTGCCATGAGGGGTGCAAGTGCATTTCGATTTCGTCGATCAGCACAACACCACGAGCCTCGCGCGCAGCTTCCGCTTTTAGATGCGGGTTAAGTTTGTAGGCACGGTAGGCAATGTCACCAATCATCGCCAACACGCTTCGAATTCCATCGCTAAGCACCTCCACCTTGAGCGTGCCGTGCTGCCCATGATGGAGAATCAGGGATTTCTCATGACTATGGCTGTATTCAAGGTTGTGCCAGCCAGTGCTAAGCCGCAACAGGGAATCTATGGCTTGCCGAACTACCTGGAAGGGCTCTTCGGCAGACTTAACAGCGCTTTCCGGCCCTTTGCCTTCAAGGTGTTTCATCACGGCTTCCCAATAGATCTGGCTCGCGAGAATAAACCATTCCTGAAAGTGCTTGTAAGACGAAGCTGGATCAAGGCAGTTGAGGTATGCAAAGGTGCGGACATAAAAGTCTGTCTCGCGCGTGTCGTCCTTGCCGCGACTGGTTTCGGTCAGTTTTTTCTGAGCCCAGAGGCGACCTGTTCCGTAGTATCCGAACACTGGTAGGTCAAGGGTTGGCTTATTCGGGTCGCGAATCTGAGATTGAATGACCGAAGCCCATTTCCGCATAAATCCGGTGTCGCCGTCGTCCTTTGTCTTGGTTAGCTTCGCCTCTTTGTCACGATAGCGAATCCAGGTCTTTTCGTGACCTACGCCGAAGTCACCAGTCATGGCGATGCGCGACGGAAGCTGGCGCGCCATATCCCCGCTTTCCAGGTTTATGAGCCGCACATCGTCGATAGCGATGGCATTGCCGGGATCATTAAACGCATTTCTTGCAAGGTCAAAGCTGCTGATGAACGGCCAGAGGCTAATCCTAAGTGCATCGAGCACGGATGATTTTCCTTGACCGTTTTCGGCGACGAGTACGGTCAACTCAGGGTGCAAATCCATTTCCAGATGCTCAAAGCAGCGAAAATTGTCTAGGTTTAATTTCGTAAGTTTCACTGGAGCTCCTTTGGCGTCGTTGCTTTCGCCATCAATTCGTTTAGATCAAGGTTGATACGGACTTCTTGGAGCTCAGGTCTTTCCCCGTGCCCTGGGCAAAAGTCAAGACCTGACCCCGGCGGGATGCCCCGGGTGAACTTCAACATCGGCCGTGTCCCTTTCCGTAAATTGGCACGCGCAGTACAACGGTCACGGGCCGGCAAGACGCGTGCTCAGCGCCTGCCATCGCGCGGTCGTCTGCCGTGTCGGCGGGAAGCTGGACCGTGGCCCCCCTACGTCGCTTGGCGACCACGAGATTTACACCGCCGTGACCTCTCCTTTGAATTGCTCGGCGGAGCATACCATGAGTATATGCAGCACTTAAATCCATGCCTTCATGAAGGCTGACGGGGACCATTCCTCACGCCGCACGACCAATGCTTGCTTCGACCTCGTCGCACGCCGCGATCCCTGAACACATCCGGCGCTGCAGGCATTGAAGCAGGCATTTACCGGCTGCTGCTGGCACGTCTACCCAGAAAGATCAGGCCAACGGTAAGCACGGCAACAAGCAGCATCATCGGCTCGATAGCTTCGCCCAGTATTAAGGCAGAAAATCCCAGCGTCAGGAACAGTTGCACCAACTGCACCTGACTGACTTTGGCAATACCGCCGATGCGCAATCCGCGATACCAGAAAAAGAAGCCGATCCATTGACTCATCAATCCCAGATAAACCAAAGCCAGCCAGCCGCTCACGGACACCGCGGCCAGGCCAGGCGGGCTGACGTACAGCATAAACGGCAGCGTCACTGGCAAGCCCATGATCAGCGCCCAGGAAATCACTTCCGGACCGCTGATGTACTTCGTGGCGATGGCGCCACAAGCATAACCCAGCCCGCCGAGCAAAACCCCCAGGAGCAGCAACGCATCAGGGGTGTGCAATGCTCCCGAGGCATGAACCCAGGCGTAGCCGCAGACCAGACAAGTGCCCACCACCGCACACGCCCAGAAAGCGCCTGGCAAGCGTTCACGGTTCAGCGTCGCACCGATAACGGCGGTGGCCAGAGGAAGAATGCCATTGATCAGCGCTGAGTGGCTCGACGACACCCATTGCAGCGCAATCGAATTGAGCAAAGGCCAGCCAAACCTTGACGCTCCCCGGAACTGACCCGCCTTTGCTCACCAAAGCTGACCCATCAAGCGTGACCCATTGAGCCCGTGTTGAGGCCCGTAGTGGTTCCCGGGAAGCGAACTTCGTAACTCCCCAAGCTTGGTTCGGCAGGCCACGCCCGTTGGCAACGCGGCAGCGCGCGTCGCTCCGCCTGCCCGACCTTCTGATCGCGCGGTCGAGCCCCTTCGCCAAGCTCGCCGCGTCAGTGCAGTCCGACCGCCGCCAGGTTGCGGTCAGGCCTCGCCAGATCTCCGGCAGCGCGACAGGAAGCCCGGCCAGGCCCATTCTTCCCGCACGACGTCGTGTGGGGAGAAACCGTCATGGAATTCCGACAGTGCGAGGCGTGTCATCAGCCGTTTCGGCCGCGTCCGCAGAACCCCGACCAATGCTTCTGTTCGGCCGCCGCCTGCCAGCGCGAACGGCGACGGCGTTGGCAGGCGGCCAAGCGCCAGAACGATCCCGACTATCGCGATAACCAGAAGCGTGCGCAGAAGGCCTGGGCGGAGCGTCACCCCGACTACTGGCGGGCGTATCGAGAGCAGCATCCGGAGTACGTCGCACGCAATCGGGCTCGGCAGCGGGAACGCGCGCCCACCCCGGCCGGCGTTGCAAAGATGGACGCGTCAAAGCCGGAAATCCCGCTGCGCTCAGGCACTTACCGTTTGTCACCGGTGGTGGACGCGTCGTTTGCAAAGATGGACGCGTGGATGGTCGAAATCACCGTTATTTCAGCCGCTTGCGCCTCGCCCTGAGGCCCCTGCCGCGGCTTGCAAAGAGAGGACTCGATCGCCTTGCGGCGGTCGCCTCGCTAGGCTGGATGCCATAGGAGGTCAAGCGCATGGATCACACGGCCGCTACGGCTCAGACTCTGGATTTGCACCGCCTGGAGTTGCGCTACGCCGAGCTTCGCGTGCTGGATACGGCGGCCATCACGCGTCTGGCCCAGTCGATCGCGGTCAACGGCCAGCTCGTCCCGTGCATCGCGGTCGCCGGCGAGGGCAACTCGGCGATCCTGCTCGACGGCTATCGACGCGTCGCCGCGTTGCGGCAACTCGGCCGGGATACGGCCGAGGTCGAATGCTGGGACGGCGATCCGGTGCAAGGCCTGCTGGGCGTGTTGGCACGAACCCGCAGCCGCGCGTTTGCGCCGATCGAAGAAGCGCTGCTGCTGCGCGAACTGATCGCCAGCGGCCCCCTGAGCCAGCATGAAATCGCCCGCCGCTGCGGCCGCGACGTGAGCTGGGTCAGTCGCCGCCTGCAACTTGTGACGGTCCTCTCGGATGCGGTGTTGACGGCGATACGCCAGGGAAAGGTCTCGACCTGGGCGGCGGTGCGGATTCTCGGCCCGTTGGCGCGCGCCAACAACACCCATGCCGAACAGCTACTGGAGAGTTTGCACACGACGCCGCTGACGACCCGGCAGCTGGCGACCTGGTTCGCGCACTATCAAGGCGCTTCGCGGACGGTGCGCGAGCGGATGGTCGAGGCGCCGCAACTGTTGCTCAATTCGCTGACCGCCAAAGCCGACGAGAAGAGCGCCGAGAGCCTGCGCGAGGGTCCGGAAGGCGAAGTCCTGGCCGACATCCGCATTCTCGACGCGGTGGGCGCCCGCTTGACTCGGCGTTTGTTCGCCCTGGCGCCCTCGCCAGCGGAGCTGCCGCCCGCCGTCACCGCCGCGGTCGGCGCTTTGCAATTGGCGCTGGCGTCTCTTCAGTGCCACCTGAGGAAAGTATGCCCCCATGAAATCGCCCGAGATTTATCAAGCCGTGCAGACCCTGCATCAGCAAGGTCTGGCGCTGCGCGAGATCAGCCGGCTCTTGAAGCTCTCGCGTAACACCGTTCGCCGTATCTTGCGCTCGCCCGTGGCGGCTCCGCCCGATACCGCAGAGGGTGCGCGGCAAGCCGCGTGCCCGGCGCCGGTTGCGTGCCCAGCGCCGGTTCGGCTGTGGCTGGTCTCGGCCTTCGAGCGCGCGCGCGGCAATGGGGTGCGGATCCAGGAGATGCTGGCGGCGGAGATGGACCTTCGTCCGGGCTACAGCACGCTGACCCGCTGGATCCGCGAAGCCGATCTGCGCACGCCGCCGAAACGCGCCGGCGAATATTACTTCGCCCCAGGCCAGGAGATGCAGCACGACACCTCGCCGCATCGCGTGATCCTGGCCGGCAAGCCGCTGACGGCGCAATGCGCGTCACTGATCCTGGCGTATTCGCGGCGGCTCTTCGTTCAGTACTTTCCGCGTTTCACGCGTTTCGAAGCCAAGCAGTTCCTGCTCGAAGCCGTCCGTTTCATGGCCGGCAGCTGCCCGACCTGCGTCATCGACAATACCAGCGTGATCGTCGTCGCCGGGGCCGGCGACGAGGCCGTGTTTGCGCCCGAGATGGTCGCCCTGGCACGTACGCTGGGCTTCGCTTTCCGCGCGCACGCGGTGAACAAACCTGATCGCAAGGGGAGGATTGAAAGACCTTTTTCCTGGATCGAAGGCAATTTCCTGGCCGGCCGGACGTTTCGCGATTTCGCCGACCTGAACGCGCAGGTGCTGGCCTGGTGCGAGAACGTCGCCAATGCCAAACCGAAGCGCGCTCTGGGGGTGGCGCCGAACGCCGCCTACGCCGTCGAGAGGCCTTGCCTGCAGCCGCTGCCGGCGGTGCTGCCGCCGGTCTATCAAGTCGTCGAGCGGGTGGTCGATCTGCAAGGTTTCGTGTCGCTTGAGACGAATCGCTATTCAGTGCCCGAACGCTGGGTGGGCCAGGCGCTGAGCGTCTATCTGTATGCCACCGAGGTCAGGGTCTGCCGGGGTGATCGGCTGCTCGCGGTGCATACCCGCCTGCTTGGCGTGCGCGATACGAAGCAGAAGCTTCCTGGGCATCACCCGACCCCGCAGCCGCGGCCGCGCACGCCGCCGCGCGAGGCGATTTTGCTGCAGGGGCACGACCCGCTGCTCGATGCGTACGTGGCGGCGCTGGTTCGGCAGGCGCATGGCCGGGGGGTACGACCTTTGCGCCGCTTGCTGGACTTCAAGCGGACCTATCCGCAGGAGCCTTTGCTGGCGGCCGTGGCACAGGCGCTGCAGTTCGGTCTGTTCGACATGGGTCGCCTGGAGCACATGATCCTGCAGCAGGTGGCGGGGGAGTTCTTCAATCTCGACGATGGAGCTGATGATGATGATGCGTGAGCGTCTGAAGGCTTTGCTTGGGCAGATGCGCTGGTCGGGGATGGCGGCGGTGCTCGATGAGGAGCTCGATTTGGCCGAGCGCCAGGGGACGCCGGTTCCGGAGGTGCTCTTCCGTCTACTCGGCGCGGAAGACGCGGCCCGACGTGAGAAGAGTCTGGCTTATCGCCTGAGCCAGGCGCATTTGCCTTGGCCGTGGACCTTGCAGTCGTTTCCTTTTGCGCGGCAGCCGAGCGTGAACAAGGCGCAGGTGATGGCGCTGGCCGGACTGGAATTCCTGCGCCGGGGCGAGAACGTGTTGTTGATCGGTCCGCCGGGAACCGGCAAGTCCGGGATCGCGGTGGGATTGCTTCGCGAGGCGTGTCTGAACGGTTATCGCGCGCGCTTCTACACCGCGCAGGCTTTGCTCGACGCTTTGTATGCCTCGCTTGCCGATCGTTCGACGGTGGCGCTGCTCAACCAGCTGTGCCGCATGCCGCTGATCGCCATCGATGAGCTGGGCTACCTCAACCTGAAGCCGGAACAGGTCAACGCCTTCTTCCGCCTGATGGATCAGCGCTATAGCCTGGGGCTGTCAACGCTGATCACGACGAATCTCGATCTGCCCGACTGGTACGAGTTGTTCCAGAGGAAGCCGCTCGTCGATGCGCTGCTCGACCGACTTCAGCATCGTTGCATCATCCTGCGCTTGAGCGGACCTTCTCTGCGCAGCGAACCAGGAAGCGCCCCGACGATCACGACGGCGGCCTCGGTAGCGACGGCGAAAGGCTCGGCGTCGAGGAACGTCGCCCCAACGGACGAGTCCGCAGCGTCCTGAAGGCGCGGCGGCGTGTGCACTGGCTCGCTCGCCAGCGGCTGAGCTGGTCGCCCGCTCGCGCGCCGGGAGGGCCACGATGGTCTGTAGCTGAAACGGCGATCGGCGCGAATTCGATCCACGCAAACACCCGTCTCCAAGGCAGTAAGCACGATACTGCCGCGCTTACTGCCACCCCTCAGTCTCGCGCCCCTCCGCTGCGTCAAGGGAGGCTTCGCCAGGCGGCAAAAAGCCGCCGCCTGCCCTTGACCCAGCTCCGAGGCTTCCCTGCCGCACGCGCCGAGCGCATCCATTTACCCTCAAAAAAATCCCCGTCGGACCAAGCGTGTCGCCGCACCGCCGCGCCGCCGCGCCGCCGCGCCGCCACAAAACCTCATTCGATCACTGCCGGCATCGCGCAGATGGCCGACTCCTGCGCATCTCCTGGATCCGTTCCAGTGAGCGAAAAAGGGTCAGGTTTCGTGAGCGTCGAGGGCCAAAGACAACGCCCGCCGCCGTGCCAATCAAAGGCCACCAAGCCGCACGCGGCGGCAGCTTCCTCTTCGTTAGAAGCAAATAAGCAATTCCAGCGAATGCTGCCAACACCGCACGACCGGCCCAGACAAACCATGCAGACATCACGTCACCAGAAAGTGCAATTTTTGTGATCGGCATGGTGAGGCTGAAAATAAGCACGCCAAGAGCGCCCAACATCAAACCACGGACAGACGGAGTCATACGAAGGGGATTCCTGATTCAAGGGTGTCAGATAACAATGATGGCGATTATGGGGCGCATCAACTGACTGGATGCTTATCACGGTAGAGCGGCCATTCTGATAAAACCTCGGAGCAACTCTCCTGGGTCGCAAGCCGCTACTGGAAAAGCTTATTGAGGCTCCGCGATGACGAAGGGCCGCTTCTTGTGTTTCCGAATGGCCGTTGACGACCCGTTGCTGCCGTTCAGGCTTTTGAAAAGCGGTCGTTCAACCTTCGCGTTAGATTTTCTCAGCCTTAAGTCGCCGTAGCAATTTTTCGAGGCTCTCGTCGTACTCGGCTGGAGAGGTGAAGTCTGCATACATCTTCCCCACGAGGAACGCCGGAAGTTCGCACTTCTCGTACAGGAGTGGAAGCACGGCAACTTCGCCCGTCGAAATCTCGCGATTGATTGCAATCTCCAATTCTTTTTCGACCCATGCTGATTTAATGGATCGAGGCGAGAGAACAACCCCGATGTACTTGGTTTTCTCCAGCCCCTCCTGGATCTTCTTGGTCAGAGAGTCCCCGACAAGGATTTCAGCTTCGTCCAGCCACACATCTTTTACTCCCTTGGCTTCGAGTCGGCTCTTCAGCTCCCGGACAAACGGCTTATCTGCGGCTGTATGACTAAGAAATATCCCGTAATATGGCGGCGAAGCAACATGAACCGCTTCCAGGCCTAGTGCGCAGCAGATAAGAATGTTCATAGCATCCTGACTTGTCGGCGGCGTCAAGAGCCAGGCGAAAGCAGCGCTAACCTTCACGCGACCGCCAAGGCAGTATCCCTCAGGCGACAATGCAAACGGCTCAAGTATGTCTTGGTGATCGGAGAGGCAGAGCCTCCATCCATCGGTCTGCAACCGCTCGAAATACAGCTTGAACTCTCTGACATCCGGGGTAGTGGAAAGGCGGCGGGACTTCTTTTCGCGAAGGATTCCGGACTCCACCAACTTCTTGGCAGTTGCATTCGCATAGCCACTGAAAACGCTGCGAAGTCCGAAGAACTTGATGTGCTTCTGCGTAGCGAGAAGCCAAATTACTCGTGTGCCCTGCTCAATTGCTGCCGATAGCTCGTCGGTACGGTCAGAAGAGTCGAAGGCGGTATCCAGATCGTAGTTGTTGTTCTCGGCTTTCAAGTCCCACAACTCGTTGTCGGAGATCGAGTGCTCTGTTGGGACTCCAAAAATAAAATGCGAGTAACTTTCAGGATTGATGATGATTAGGTCGTACTCATACAATGCGTAAGCAGCCCTGTCTTTGTCGATTCTGGGTCGTACAAGTCCAAGGACATCGATCGCCGTGTCAGGGATGGGGGCTCCTGTGTATTTGCAGCCAACGAGAAGCACTTTCTTGGGCATGGAAATCCTCGTGGGGAATTATGAAGCTTAGTAGTAAACGACAAAACTGTCGCACAATCCGGCGACGTGTTCAATGAATGGGAATTCAGGATGGCAAAAAGCACTTGTGAAGTAATCATCTTGACCAAGTGGTTGCATATAGATGATTTATTTCGAGCGACAATCCGAACGGCATGAGTTGCTGGAAATAATCTCAATCGGCATGCCAATTATTATCGCTTTGGAACGTACAAGAAGTGTTTGAGCGACTTTTTTCGTAAAAAACTGGCAGTGGCCGCTCTCAGGAATTCCCATCGGCGGCAACCGACGCAGAGGTGACCTTCGGGCTTTGTGAAAGGAGTCCTACAACGCAAACGGTCTGACAGAGTTTCGTGCGAACATCAAATTAGCGAGGGCGCCTATCGCGACTTCTTCTGTTTTAGATTGGTGTAGGACTGGGATTCCGGGAGATAACTTACTCGCACCGTGCCGGAACGAGTATGATTCATCCCTTGAATGAGTAGTTCAGCTACGCCTATGTCTACGGTGTCGGGGTTATAAATTTGGTCCAGATAGACGCAGATGACGTGATCGATATGCTCGTTTAACGCATCCCGTTATACACAACTCACATGACATGACGGAGCTCGCGCATATGCTCTACGCCGGAGACGAAATCACGCAAGCGCTGGATGCCGAGCCAGAGGGATTTGACGCCGGGTTCGCCGTCGCCCTTGCGGGCGAGGAATCCGCCGAGCTGCGCGATCAAACGGATGACCTCGCGAATGCTCGGCACCTTCTTCGGTGGTTTCTTCTTGTTGAGGATAAAGGCGCCGGCCCATTCCGTTTCGGAGAAGAGCAGATCGGCAGGCCACTGCGGGTGGATGCGTCCCAGGCGGATCAGGCGGGCAAGGCGCCAGGAAACAACCAGATAGACCGCCAGAGCCAGTTCCAGCTTGCTCTGGCTGCCCAGTTGCAAGGCCTCGACCCGGCAGCCGTTCTTGAGCACATGGAACAAGGTTTCGATCTCCCAGCGGCAGCGATACCAGTCGATCAATTCGACGGCCGCCTCAAGATCGGCAACTTTACGATTGGTCAGCAAGCGCCATTCGACCGGCTTGCAGCCGGCGGGCGCCCCGATTTCCGTGGCGATCAGGCAGGTCACTCTGATGTGGCGGCCGTCCGTGTCACGAGCCGGGAGGTCGACCGCATGGCTTCGCAACTGCTGGCGCACGATCCGTTTTGGCTGCCCGTGCCGCGATGCCAGAGTGAATTCGATCTCGCCGAGGGGCGCTTCGGCAAGAGTTGCCGCCCACAGTTTGCCGCCTTGCGGCAAACAGCGGTTGTGTTTGGCGCGAATCAGCCAGTCGGCCGGCGTTCCCAACGCCTGGGCGCGCTGCATCAGGCCGACGATGTCCGCTTCGCGGTCGGCCACATAGACCAATCGCGTTTGTGGCATCCCCGCCGCGGTTTCGGCGACCCGCTCGTAGCCTTCAATCCAGCGCGTGCTCTCGCTGATGCCCGGCCGGCTTCCGTCGGCCGCTTTCGCTTCTCTCGCCCACATCCAGGCGTCGATCACCCCGAGCGGTTCGCGTTCCGGGGTCACCGCATAGGTCGGGTGCAGATACATGCCGCGCTGGGCTTCGTACGAGAGCGGCCCGAGTCCTTCGATCTCCTGACCGTTGAAGTCCAGTTCGGTGGTGTCCTGAAGGCACAACACCACCGGGTGTTGTGCCATGCGCCTTTGGCTGCAATCCATGTGCGGTTGCAGGATCGATTGCCAGTTCAACCCGCGCTTGCCAGCGTGGGCCTGATCGAAGAAACGGTACGCCGCCACAGTCTCCGCCCAATCCCCACAGGCGCCCGGTATGCTCGCCGTCGGCTGCTCTGCAAAGCGTGTCGCCAGTTTGATCAGCCTCCGTCTCAGACGTCCGTCCCCCAGTTCAGCCCCGCCAAATTCGTCTCCCGCCCAGTTTGCCATCGCCCGATCCTTATGAAAATGGCAAAGGGAAAGCAAGGGGTATACCAGACAAAATCAGTCAACTATTTGTCAGGGCACATCGGGCGGCCACGTTATGCTGAGTGAGTTGTGTATAACGAGATGCGTTTAACGGCACCCAAGGCCCAATATCGGCGAGGATCGGTCGTTTGTTGGGTCTGGAGTCAGGATTCCTTTCTAGCCCGCAGCCCACTAAGACAACTTTATTGGTCCGCCTGGCGTAGTTCCTCAGAGCTTGAACGTTTCTTCCCTTGTCTCCTGCGAGGTGATCTAGCGAATCAATAGCAACTGCAGCGAGTACTCCATATTGCTTTGCCAACTCGTCGAGCTGTTGAAACAGCTCATCAAGGGTTTGGCCGGCATACGAGACAAAGGACAGCGGCGCCTCATGCACCCCGTCCAGAACATGGGACAAAGAGGACCATTGTTCGTCACTCAGCATTCCTAATGACACTTCTCGTACCGGAAGCTTCCCGGTAGCGCAGAGGAACCTGCTCCCCAAATAAACTTCATCGTGTCTTGCACAAACCAGTGCACATGGAAGTCCGATCTCCACCGAGAAATTGGAGATAAATTTCAATATCACGCCGAGCCGATCGATCTGCGGAGCAGAGGCAATAAGTATTAGCTCCTTCTGCTCGAATCCTCCAATAAAAGAGTCGAGGTCAACCAGCCCGGTTGCTAACCCAGAAACCGGAGGCGTCTCGGAGTTGTGGCGCTGTTGAATACGCTCAAACAAGCTCGTTAGGACAGAATTTATTTTTTGGGTGCGAAACGCGGCTCCGGAAGCATTTCTTGCGCGCAATCGTTCGGAAATTTTATTGCAGGCACTTCTTACGCCACTAACAACGTTTACCCAAGCTTCATCTGAGTTTGTCCATGTCGTAACGGCAATTCCGTCTTTTGGTAAGCCCTGAATTTGACCGAGCGCTGTCGTTTTCCACTCTACCGGTCTAACGACGATGGGAAGAGCTAAGGCCTCTCCAGCTCGATGGCGCTCAAGCGCGCGGGCTAACTCCTTTCCATAGCAGTAATCCGACGCGATGAAGTCAGGACTAATCAGAAACAAATACAAGTCAGCCGACCCAAGCTTTTCGTCGATCGCGTCTTCCCATCCATCACCGGGAATGATCATTCGGTCATGCCAATGCTCGATCACCCCTTCTCGTTGCAGAGGTGACAGGTGTACTTCTAAGTCTTTACGCAACCCCTCGTCTCGGTGGCAATAACTTATGAAAATTTTGATAGGCAAGGGCATTGTCTGGATTTGCGGAAAGGTGGTACGAACAAAGAACGTTAGGTCACAAAATGTGATGGCATCATGTCCGCTTTTGAGAGAAATAGCCACTGTCTGCAATTGGCCGAAAGGCGCTGCTCGGCGATCATACTGCAAAGCGGCCACCGAAAGGCAAGCGAGCTTGCCGTGCCGTCGCCCGGCCCTGTCAATCACGAGTCATTGGAGCCAAAACCCGGCAGTTACCTTCGTCGTGCGCCACAGCGGACGGACAAGTGGGGCTCGCCCGATTCATCGGGCGATGGCGACGAGCCAGCATCGCGATGGCTTTTGCGAAGCGGCGCTATCGGCGGCCGTGCGGCGCTGGTCTTTGACGATTCAACGAACCGCAGAACGACTCTTACCGGTCACCGTCAGCTCGGTGGCCGGCGTTATCGGCGGCCTCATGCGACGCTACCCGAGCATCCGCACAGCACTTGTCGTCGAGCCACGACGCGGCGCTTCGCCGCGCTGCACATCACGCCGATAAAGCCCCGCCGCAGCGCCGTGATCACAGCCTATTGACGTCCCCAATACGAGCGCGGGATACTGCCGACGCGCCCTTGTTTTTCCTCGTTTTATCAAGGAGACACTCTCATGACCCAGAACATGGTATCGCTGAATATCAGCCCCGACGACCTGGCGGCGATAGCCGCCGCGATTGAAACCCTGCAAGAGAAACTCGGCGGCCTGATCGACCTCTCGGTCGACCAGCGGCGCAGCCTGAACAAGATGGGCGACAAGTCGGAAGCATTTTGCCGGCAAACCTTGATCGTCCTGGCGCAGAACAAGAACATTATCCCGCCCGAACTCGATCTCGCCGAAGCCGAGCGCGATCTCCGCAACCTCGATCTCTTGCGACCGCACCTGGCCAGCCTGCGGCAGCTGGTGGCGCGCGCCGACGACACCGAAATGGCGCTCGGTAGCGACATCCTGAACGCCGCGCTCGAGGGTTACGCGATAGCCAAGGTCTTCGGCAAGGGTGCTGGGCTCGATTCATTGAAGGAAGCGATGGCGGGTCGCTACAGCCGCAAGCGTAAACCGACCCCGGTCGCCGCTCCCTGAGAGCCGCAGCAGCCCTCGCGCCCGGCGCGCAAGGCTCGGAGCTTCAGGCGCAAAGCTCCGAGCCTTGCCGGCAAGCCTCAAAGGCTTGGCCGCAAGCCTCTGAACCTCGGTGTGCAAGCATCAAAGCCTTGGCCGCAAAGCAAAAAGCCTTGCGCGCAAAGCGTCGATGCTCGATCCAGATGAAAAACAAGCCCAAGTACAAGCTTCGCGACCTTGCGGGCAAGGCTTTGCGCTTTGCGCGCAAGGCTTTTAGCTTCGCGCGCAAGGATCAAAGCTTCGAGGTGCAAGCCTCTGCGCTTTGCGCGCAAGGCTAAAAGGCTTGCGCGCAAGGCTTTTAGCCTTGCGCGCGGAGTTCAGAACCTTGCCGGGACAGTTGGCCGTGACGCCAATCGAGCAAAAAGCTTCGCCACCGCGCTTCGCGGGCTGACGAACGCAGATCAAAGCCTTGCCGGCCAGGCTTTTTGGCTGGCGCGTGAAGTTCGGAGCCTTGCCGCCGCACATCGCCGTGACGCCGATCGAGCAGCGAGCTTCGCCGCCGCGTTTCGCGGGCTCGCGAACGCCAATCAAAGGCTCGCCCGAAGAGCAAAGGCGCTTGCGGGTCGAGCAAGAAGCCTCGCTCACGCCGACGCGGGCGATCGACGCGACGCCAATCTGCTCGTCGGCGGGCCTCGCTCCCTGGCCAGCGTGCAAGCCCTGCCTGACCGGCGAGCAAAATCATGAGCATGGCGCGCCCGCTTGCCGGCCATTGCCGGCCGATCGCCCGTCAATCTTGCAGATAACTTACTATTCGCTGTCAGTTATCTGAGGCACATCGCCATGCACATTTACCACAGGCTCCCCATTTCGGCCGCGACGGCGCTCGTTTTTGTCGCACTGTCTGCGCCAGCCGCCGCCGCAAGCGCCGCGTCTTTCGGCGTCGCCAGTCCGGTGGACCCGCAAGGCGCGAAGCGCGAAGCCGCCGGCAAGGGCTGGCAGGACGTCACGATCATGGACAAGCAGGGATTCAATCAAGCCGTCGAGGTGGGCACCGTGCGCATCCCGGAAGACTGGGTGACGCGTGGCGGCGTGACCTGGGACCGCAACAGCCAGTGTGTCGGCAACATGATGCGCATGAGTTGGCAGGCCACCTCTCCAGATGGTCTGCAGGGGTTCGAAATCCGGCCTGGATATAACTGGCAGGTGCAGGGCACCGAAATCCAGTTCAACCCCTGTGCGCCGATGCCGATCAACTCGGTGCGCGGCTACCTCGCTATGGTGGTCAACCAACGCTATGGCAACCGCGCCAGGATTCTCCAGTACCGTGATCGTCCCGACCTGGTCAAGGAGATACCGCAGAACACCTCGGGCCTGGGCGGTGCGCGCGCGCACTATGAGGCCGGCCAAATGTTGATTGCCTATTCTCAGGATGGCCGGGAATTTCGCGAATCCCTGATCACGACGATCAGCTTCTCCGAAATGCAGGGCAATGTCGTAGCCGGCACGCCCAACATCTACGCGCAGCACGCGCCTGACGGTCAGCTCGATTTCGCTCTCGGCGAACGTCTGCGCAACTCGATGCGAGCAAAGAAGCAATGGGTCGAGATGTGGGGGCAAGCGACGCGTGCGGCTTCCGATCGAATCGCCCGGGAGCAATCGATGGGCATCACCCGCTGGCATAACGATCGCATGACCCAGATCAATCTCCAGGGGGCGAATGATCGCGCGCAGATTCGCCAAAAGACGCTCAGTGAGGTCTCGCAGATCTACTCCAACACCTGGAAAAGCACTCAGGAAACCGACGATCGAATTCACCGGCGGACGCTGGAAGGTATTGGCGAATACAACACCTACAAGGACCCGGCCAGCAACACGCCGGTGCGTGCCAGCATCCAGAACGATTACGTTTGGCGGGTCGGTGACGGCAGCTATATCTCCACCGACAACCCGAATTACACACCCAGCAACGGTGTGCAACTGGAGCGCGTCCCATGAAAGCGAGCAAAACCTATGCTGCCTTGCGGACGCTGCTGTTCGCTGTGGCGACGCTGCATGCGGCGGTCGCGGCGGCGCAGAACACTTTCGATTCTGCACCCGTAGCACCCCACTCGCCGCGCAAGCAAGCCGCCCAGCCGGTCGCGCCCAGCGCTCCAGAGAGCAGCCCTGGACCTGGCGACGCCACGGCGTCCTACGGCAACTCGCCGCGTTCGGGAATGGCCGAGACGCAGGACTTCGGAATCCCGCCGACAAATGAGCTCAGGCCGAGCAATCAGTTGCACGGTCCGACACCGACGAAAATCCCCGGCGGCTCGGTGATTGGCACGCAGGCCTTGCGGAAACTGCTGCAAGACAAACAGTCCGGTGTGCTGCTACTCGACGTCTATGGCGCTCAGACCTCGCTGCCGGATGCGATTTCGGTGGTGCCCGCCGCGCAGGGCGGCAGCTTCACCGACAATACGCAGCGCGAGTTCGGTGAGTATCTGCAGACCATTGCCAAAGGCGACAAGTCGCGGCCGCTGGTGCTCTACTGCGAAGGCGTGAACTGCTGGATGTCGTACAACGCGGCCTTACGCGCGATCAAGCTCGGCTACCAGAAGGTCATGTGGTATCGCGGCGGCCTGGAAGCCTGGCAACAAGCCGGCCTGCCGACACGCGCGATGTCAAAACAGCCGCGCTAGCGGCAGCCGCAGATCGACCAGCCACTTGCTCCCGCAAGCACTGTCATTGCGAGGAGGCGCAGCCGACGCGGCAATCCAGTGCCATCGCCCGAAAAAAACGGCCAATCATCGTTTCTTCGCGAGCGCATCGCCGGCGCCGGCTGGGGCGGCTTACCCGCTTGCCGCCGTAGCGACCACTGCCGGCAGCCGAGCAAGATCGCGGCCGCTTGACGCCTGCGCGGCAAGTGTTAGCCTGCGTTTTTGACTCGCGGAGACTTCGATGCAAATGCGACAACTGGGCCGTGATGGTCCGCAGGTATCGGCGCTTGGCCTGGGGTGCATGGGCATGAGCGACTTCTACAGCGGGCGCGATGACCGCGAATCGATTGCCACCATCCAGCACGCGCTGGACCTCGGCATCAATTTTCTCGACACCTCGGACATCTACGGCCCGCATACCAATGAGCAACTCGTCGGGCAGGCGATCAAGGGGCGGCGCAACGAAGTCTTCCTGGCGACCAAGTTCGGCATCCTGCGTGATCCCAACGATGCCGCGGTGCGCGGTTTCGACAGCCGCCCGGTCTACGTCCGCAGCGCCATCGAAGGCAGTCTGCGGCGCCTCGGCGTGGACTGCATCGACCTCTACTACCAGCATCGGGTCGACCCCGCGGTGCCGATCGAGGATACGGTCGGTGCGCTCGCCGAGCTCGTCCAGGCGGGCAAGGTGCGCTACATCGGCTTGTCCGAGGCGTCCGCCAGCACCCTCGAACGCGCCTGCAAGGAGCATCCCATCGCCGCGCTGCAGAGCGAGTATTCGCTGTGGTCGCGCGAACCCGAGGCCGGCGTGCTGGCCGCTTGCCGCCGGCTCGGCGTCGGCTTCGTGCCGTACAGCCCGCTCGGCAGGGGCTTTCTCACCGGCGCGATCAAGCGCCCCGAGGATTTTGCCGCCGACGACTACCGACGTTCGAGTCCGCGCTTCCAGGGCGAAAACTTCACGCGCAATCTGGCGCTGGTCGAGCAGGTCCGGGCGCTGGCCACCGAGATCGGTTGCACGCCCGCGCAACTCGCACTGGCCTGGGTGCTGGCGCAGGGTGACGATATCGTGCCGATCCCCGGTACCAGGCGGCGCAAATATCTTGACGAGAACGTCGGCGCGCTCGCTGTTCGACTGGCGCCCGCGCAGCTGGCCGCGCTCGAGCAGGCGTTTCCCGCCAACGCCGCCGCTGGCGACCGCTATCCGCCGAACATGATGAGCGCCGTCAATCGCTGAGGCTTAGCCCGGCAAAGGGCCGTCGACTGATTTCTTGCATGCGCAGGTGCCGGCGTGGAATAAATCGCCGCCCCAGCCTGTTTACGCAGATGCAGGGACGTCCTGCAACATCGACTCAGGAGAACCCAGATGACTCAACTCAAATTGATGACCCGCATCGTCGCCACCGCGGCACTGCTCGCGGCGACCGGCATGGCGATTGCGCAAAGCGCCCCGGCCAAAATCGACGGCGGCGTGCTGGTCGCGCCGAATGGCATGACGCTCTACGTTTTTGACAAGGATGCGGCGGGCAAGAGCGCTTGCAATGGGCCCTGCGCCGCCAACTGGCCACCGCTGCCAGCAGCCGGTGACGCCAAGGCGGCCGGCGACTATACGATCATCACCCGCGACGACGGCGCCAAGCAGTGGGCTTTCAAGGGCAAGCCGCTGTATTTCTGGGGCCAGGACCAGAAGCCTGGCGACAAGACCGGCGACGGCTTCAACGGGGTCTGGCACGTGGCCCAGTAAGGCCTGGCGATGTTGAGCGGCTTCGGCGCGCAACTCGCCGAGCACATTCCCCGGCTACGCCGCTACGCGCGCGCGCTGACCGGGGAGCGCAGCGCCGCCGATGACCTGGTGCAGGACGCGCTCGAACGGGCCTGCAACAAGCGCCATCTGTGGCGCCGCGACAGCGACCTGCGGGCCTGGCTGTTGAGCATCATGCATAACGTTTTCGTTAATCAGCTGCGCGGCCGGCGGCCGCCGCCGGTGCTGTCCTTGGCTGGCGAAGGCGAGCAAGCGTGGGCTGGATTTGCCAGTGAATCGACCAGCGAATTGGCCACCCACTCGACGCCGGCCGATCGACTGACGATCCGCGACCTCGACGCCGCGCTGGCCAGGCTGCCCGACGAGCAGCGCGAGGTGCTGCTGCTGGTGGCCCTTGAACAACTCTCTTACGAGGAGACGGCGAAAACGCTGGGGATTCCGATCGGCACCGTCATGTCGCGCCTGTCACGGGCGCGCGAGCGCTTGCGCGTGCTCATGGCCGGTGGCGGATCGGCGCCCGCGGCGACGACGCTGCGAGTAGTCAGATGAGCAAGCCAGCCCTTACCGAAGCCGAGCTGCACGCCTATGTCGACGGCGCTATGCCGGACGCTCGCCGCGCCGAAGTCGAAGCCTATCTGGCGGCAGCACCCGACGAAGCGGCGCGCGTTCACGCCTACGAAGTACAGAACACGACGCTGCGGCGGTTGTTCGACCCGCTGCTCGACGAGGCCGTGCCGGAGCGCTTGCGCTTGCCGCTGCACGAGCGCCGACGCTTCTCGCTGGCGCCTTACGCGGCGGCGGCCGCCTGGCTTGCTCTGGGTACGCTGATCGGCTGGCAACTGGGAAGCAGCGAGCAGATGGCGGCGGCAAGCAAGCTCGACCTGGCGCGCCGGGCGGCGATTGCGCATGCGGTATACGTCCTCGAAGTGCGGCATCCGGTCGAAGTCGGCGCCGACCAGGAGGCGCATCTGGTCAACTGGCTGTCGAAGCGTCTGGCGACCCCGCTGCAGGTTCCGCAACTGCGCGAATTCGGTTATGCGCTGGTTGGTGGCCGCCTGCTGCCCGGCGATAGCGGGCCGGTGGCGCAGTTCATGTATCAGGACGACAAGGGCCAGCGCCTGACGCTCTACATTCGCCGCAACGGCGACGATGCGCAGGAAACGGCGTTCCGCTTCAGCAACGAGGGCAAGGTCGGCGTCTTTTACTGGCTCGATGGCCAGCGCGGCTATGCGCTTTCGGGCGAGATCGACAAGGCGGCCCTGTTGGCCGTGGCCAATGCCGTCTATCGACAGCTCAATCCCTGATGCGAGCCACCGCCGTCAAGGCCGCATGGCTTGCGCCAGTAAGGATGAGCTAACGCAGGCGGCCGTTCAGTTCATCGATGACGCCCGCCCAATCGGCATCCTCGATGATCTCCTCCTTGAGAAAGACTCGCTGCATATCGGTCCAGAAGGGCGCGCGGTAGAGGGCGACGTCGTTCGCCAGCGGCCGGTGGCGGTCGATGAATTCTTCGATGGCCGCAGGATCGGCAGCGAGTCCGAGCTGCGCGAAGAGATTGGTCATCGTGTGCAGGTTGGTATCCATGTAACACCTCCCGATAGTGGCTCGCCAGGCCAGGAAGCCGGCGATAAGTCAGACGAAGTCGCGACGGAGCCGTTCCGCTAGCGCTCGCCAGGGCAGACACGCACGCTCTCCGAGCTCCTGACGGTAGACTGTACTGCATCTTTGTTTGCCGAGTTGATGTCGATGAAACCTTGTCCGTGGTGCGAAGCGTTCGACCTTTACCGTCAATACCATGATCTGGAATGGGGCGTGCCACTGCGCGACGATCGCTCGCTGTTCGAGCTGCTGATCCTCGAAGGCGCGCAGGCCGGCCTGTCGTGGGCGACGATCCTCAAGAAGCGAGAAAACTATCGGCGCGCCTTCGACGCTTTCGATCCGGCGCGGATCGCCGCCTACGACGACGCCAGGGTTGCCGAGCTGCTGGCCGATGCCGGCATCGTCCGCAATCGTGCCAAGGTCGCCGCCGCCATCCAGAACGCCCGGGCTTACCTGGCGCTCACCGCCGATGGACTGTCGTTCAGCGATTTCCTGTGGCGCTTCGTCGACGACGCCCCGATCCAGAATCAATGGACTTCGCTGGCCGAGATACCGGCCACGACGACGCGCTCGGAGGCCATGAGCAAGGCCCTGCTTCAAGCCGGCTTCAAGTTCGTCGGCCCGACGATCTGCTATGCCTTCATGCAGTCGAGCGGCATGGTCAACGATCATCTGAGCAGCTGCCCGCGTCACGACGAAGTCAAGGCTTGCGTTCGCCGCTGATGGTCGCCAGCAAGCCCGGGTTTTACTTGGCCGGGCAGTGGCCGGGCGACAAGCCGACGTCGCCGGTGAGAACCTTGTTCATGTCGTAGATATGGAATCGCAAGGTCAGCCCTCTCTTCCTGCCATCGGAGCTGCAGTAGTCCTTGAGCATTTGCGATCGCAGGTAGCCGGCCAACTCATCGAGGGTAATGCTTTCCTTGAGCCGACCCGGCATCGATCCCTTGATGGCCAGGTAAGTATCTCCGAAGTTGTGCTCGCAGCCACTCGGGCAATATGACAAAGCGCTGGCGAGTTCGACGTAGCCGACCGTCTTCGGCAGCTTCTCTCGCGTTTCGGCAGCCCAGCGATTGAGGAATTGCACATCGCTTTGCGGCGCCGCGGCCGGCGCGGGCGCGTCACTGCTGGCGCAATCGGAAGCGTAGATCCAGAAGTTCCCAATCTGCGCCCTGTTCTTGTCGTCGACGAATACACCCAGGGTGGCGTTTCTGCTTTTCGCCTCGCTCGTGCAATAGCCTTTCAGTAGCTGCGGCTTGAGAGACTGCTCGATCTGCGCAATCGTCGTGTTCTCCCGGGCCACATCGGTCGCACGCAGGCCCATCAGCAGATAGGACACATTATCTTTTTGCTCGCAGCCGGCAGGGCAACGTGCGATTGACGTGGTGAGCTCGAAATTACCCAGCCGCGAAGGTATCGATTGCCTCCCCTCGGCTGCCCAGGCGTTGAGGAACTGTGCATCAGGCCCCTGTGCCGCAGCGGGTACGGCGCTGAAGCCCGCCAGAACGACAGCGGCCAGACAGACGGCGCGGCTATGGCGTGCGAGTAACGCTCTGGTCTCACTCATTTAAGCGATTTCCTTTTCTCGGTTGGTTTTTCTCGGTTGCACCTTGCAGGAAGCGGCCTGGCGGCAGAATACCGGAACGGTGTCGGCAAGCCTTGCCGATGCAAAAGCGTCAACGGCGTCGCTGCCGTGTGCCGTCGAAATTGACAAGGCGTGGCCAGCTTGGCGGCCGCGATTGAAGGTGTCGATGAGACGTCGCGGGCAGCTCCGGCAGGGCCGTCAATGCGCGATTCTATCGTCATTGGAGCAAAAGCCCGGCAATTAGCTCCCTGGTGCGCCACAGCGGCCGGACAATCTTGCATTCGGGCCGGCGATCTCGCGCTCGTGATCGCCACGTTCGCCTCTACCAGAATCCCGCAAAATGGTTTATATTGCATCGCAACAATAGCGCCCGCGAGGCCCGCGCGGAAGGAACTCACAGTGGCCGACTCCGGCCCTCAGCGCTGACCGGCGTTGCATATCGCTGCGGCGATGACTACCATGCGCAAGCTGGAACGAATACTCCACGAGAGACCCACCTACACCCCGGCATTGCCCTCTCGGCGCAGGGCCGGCAGGGCGCAGCAGCCAACTCTGGCGCTGCCGCCGGCGGCTCTTGCAGCACGTCACCCGGCCGCTGCGGCGGCCCACAACAGGATCATTTCATGAAGCCAGACCATCCATCGTTCTTTAGCCGGATCGCGATTGCCATCGGCAGCTTTTTCCGGATCATCGGCGACGCCGAATTTGCCGGCCGCGTGCAGGTCTTGCGGCGCGCCGGACCGGCCGACGCGGTCGCTGACGAGTCACCCGCGGCGCCCAGCGCGCCAGCGCTCAAGGAAGCCGCGCCCGACGGCGCGCTGCAATTGCTCGGGCTGCTGCAGCGCGAAGCGCGCTTCATCGACTTCATCCAGGAAGACGTCGCGGCGTATCCCGACGCCGACGTCGGCGCGGCCGCGCGCCTGGTGCACGAGGGTTGTCGCAAGGTGCTGAGCGAGAATTTCGCCATCGAGCCGATCCGCGCCGAGGCCGAAGGCAGCACGCTCACGCTACCGGAAGGTTTCGACGCCACGGCGATCCGCATCACCGGCAACGTCGTCGGCCAGCCGCCATTCACCGGCAATATCACGCACCGCGGCTGGCGCGTCGTCGAAACACGGCTGCCCAAGCTGGCCGGCAGCCACGATCTGCACATCGTCGCGCCAGCCGAGGTCGAACTATGAGCGAGTCATCGATGAACGAAGCAAAATTCTCTATCGGCATCGACCTGGGAACGACGCATTGCGCGCTGTCCTACGTCGATATCTCCGCCAGCGATGGCGAACAGGTGGCGCTGGACGTCCTGCCGATCCCGCAACTGACCGCGCCGGGCTCGGTCGAAGCGCCCGGCCTGCTGCCGTCCTTCATCTACCTGCCGCACGCCAGCGAGCTGGCTGCCGGCGACCTGAGCCTGCCGTGGACCGCCGAGCTCGATTATGCGGTCGGTGAAATGGCGCGCAGCCGCGGCGCGGCAACGCCGATCCGGCTGGTCTCCAGCGCCAAGAGCTGGTTGTGCCACGCCGGCGTCGACCGGCGCGCGGCGATCCTGCCCAACGACGCGCCGCCGGAAGTGGCACGGATCTCGCCGATCGAAGCGTCGCTGCGTTATCTGTCGCACCTGCACGCCGCCTGGGACCACGCGCACCCCGAGGCGCCCTTCGTCGAGCAACAGATCGTCGTCACGATTCCGGCGTCCTTCGACCCGGCGGCGCGCGAATTGACCGCCGAAGCCGCCCGCAGCGCCGGCTGCGCGCAGATGATCCTGCTCGAAGAACCGCAGGCGGCGCTCTATAGCTGGATTCACAAGAGCGCCGGCGGTTGGCGCAAGCAGGTCCAGCCGGGTGAAATCATCCTCGTCGCCGACGTCGGCGGCGGCACCAGCGACTTCTCGCTGATCGCCGTTCTCGAACGCGCAGGCGTCCTCGAATTGCACCGCGTCGCGGTTGGCGAGCACATCCTGCTCGGCGGCGACAACATGGACCTGGCGCTGGCCTTCGCCGTCGCCAGCAAGCTCGGCGCCCAGGGCACCAAGGTCGAGCCCTGGCAACTGCGCGCACTGACGCATGCCTGCCGGGCAGCCAAGGAAACGCTGCTCAACGACCCGGCGATCAGCGAAGTACCCTTACTCATCGCCAGCCGCGGCGCCAAGCTGATCGGCGGCTCGGTGCGCAGCGAACTGACGCGCGAGGAACTGACGCGGACGCTGCTCGAAGGCTTTTTCCCGCCCGCGGCCATCGCCGATCGCCCGCAGGGCCGCGGCCGTGGTGGCCTGACGCAGCTCGGCCTGCCCTACGCGCAGGACGCCGCGGTGACGCGCCACCTGGCGGCTTTCCTGGCGCGGCAGGTGGCAGCGACCGCCGACCTCGAGGGCTTCAGCGGCGCCCTGCCCGACGGCGCGACCTTCCTGCACCCGACGGCGGTGCTGTTCAACGGCGGCGTCTTCAAGTCCGAACTGCTCGCCGAGCGGACGCTGACGACGATCAATTCGTGGTTGACCGCCGAGGGCGCACCGGCCGCGCGCCGCCTTGAAGGCGCCGACCTCGACCTCGCCGTCGCCCGCGGCGGCGCTTACTACGGTTATGTGCGGCGCGGCCAGGGCGTGCGCATCCGTGGCGGCACGGCGCGTTCGTACTACGTGGCGATCGAATCGGTGATGCCGGCGGTGCCCGGCATGCAACCGCCGGTGCAGGCGCTGTGCCTGGCGCCCTTCGGCATGGAAGAAGGCAGCGAAGCGGCGCTGCCGGCGCAGGAATTCGGGCTGGTCGTCGGCGAGCAGGTGCGCTTTCGCTTCTTCGGTTCGTCGGTGCGCCGCCAGGACCAGGTCGGCACGCTGCTCGACGAGTGGCTGCCCGAAGAGCTGCAGGAACTCGACGAGATTCAGACGACGCTGCCCGCCGCAGGCCGGGCCGTCGGCGAGGTCGTCCGCGTCAAGCTGCACGCGCGCGTCACCGAGGCCGGCACGCTCGAACTCGAAGCGCTGCCGCACGACGGTCCCGAACGCTGGCAGGTCGAGTTTGACGCGCGCGGTGATTCCCGCGCGGCGGACTGAGCGCGGTGCGCCAGCAGCAGTACATCGTCGGCATCGATCTCGGAACCAGCAATACCGTCGTCGCCTACGCGGCGCCCGGCAGCCGCCAGGTCGAGCTGTTCGAGATCGAGCAACTGGTCGCTGCCGGCGAGGTGGCCGCCAGGCCGCTGCTGCCTTCGGTGCGTTTCCATCCGGCCGCCGGCGAGATCAGCCCGGGTGACCTGCAACTGCCGTGGGCGGCGGCGACTACCGACGCCGCTGGCGAAGAGGCGGTCACCGGCCGCTTCGCGCTCGACCTCGGCGCGCAGGTGCCGGGTCGGCTGGTGGCCAGCGCCAAGAGCTGGCTGTCGCACGCGGCGGTCGACCGGCTGGCGGCGATTCTGCCGTGGGGCGCCGCCGACGACGTCGCCAAGGTCTCGCCGGTCGCCGCCAGCGCCAGTTATCTGGCGCATCTGCGCGCCGCCTGGCTGCACCGCTTCCCGCAGGCGCCGCTCGAACAACAGCAGCTGATCCTGACCGTCCCGGCATCCTTCGACGAGGGCGCGCGGGCGCTAACGCTGGCGGCGGCGCGGCTGGCCGGCCTGCCCAAGCTACGCCTGCTCGAAGAACCGCAGGCGGCGGTCTACGACTGGCTCTACGGCCATCAACAGCAGCTCGCCGACGAGCTCGCTGGAACGCGGCTGCTGCTGGTCTGCGACGTCGGCGGCGGCACCACCGACCTGACCTTGATCCAGGTGGCGATCAAGGACGGCGAGCCCGAATTGACGCGGATCGGTGTCGGCGACCACCTGATGCTTGGCGGCGACAACATGGATCTGGCGTTGGCGCATCTCGTCGAAGCGCGTCTGCCGGCCAGCGACGGCAAGCTCTCGGCGGCGCGTTTTTCGCAACTGACGGCGCGCTGCCGGGCGGCCAAGGAACAGCTGCTGCTCGCCGATGCGCCGCCGTCGGTGCTATTGACGCTGCTCGGCAGCGGTTCGCGCCTGATCGGCGGCGCACGCACCGTCGACCTGCCGCGCGATGAAGTCCGGCAACTGCTGGTCGATGGCTTTTTTCCGCGTGTCACCGCCGATCAGCCGGTGCAGCAGCGGCGCGCGGCGATCGTCGAGTTTGGCCTGCCCTACCCCGCCGACCCGGCGATTACGCGGCACGTCGCCGCTTTCCTCAAGCGCCACGCGCCAGCGGCGCGGCGAGCGCTGGCAGCCGACGATGACAAAACGCAAGCGCGGCAACAGCTGGCCGACGAAGAACAAGAACTGCCGGTGCCCGATACGCTGCTCTTCAACGGTGGTGTGTTTCGTGCCGAAGCACTCGCCGAACGCCTGCAGAGCACGCTCGGCGACTGGCGCGGCGCGCCCTTGCGGCTGCTGCACAATGCGCATCCCGATATCGCCGTGGCGCGTGGCGCGGTCGCCTACGCACTCGTTCGCCAGGGGCACGGGCGGCGCATCGGCGGCGGCTCGGCGCGCAGCTACTTCCTGGTTCTCGAAGACGGCAGCCAGCCGCGACGTGGCATCTGCCTGCTGCCACGCGGCAGCGAAGAAGGCCACGAGATCGACCTGCCCGAGCGTGCCTTCGGCTTGCGACTGGGGCAACCGGTGCGCTTTCACCTGGCGTCGTCGGTCGCCGACACGCTTTATCGACCCGGCGAAATCGCCGCGCTCGACGACGAAGACTTCGTTCGCCTGCCACCGATGGCGACCGTCGTGCAGGCACTCGCCGACAGCAAGCAGCGCGAAGTGCGCGTCCGCCTGATCACCGCGATCACCGAAGTCGGCAGCCTCGAGATCCATTGCGTCAGCATCGACGACGCGGCGCGCCGCTGGCTGCTCGAATTCCAGCTGCGCGGCGACGGCAGCACCGCAGGCAGCGCGTCGGAAGTCCTGCCGCCGCGCTTCGCCGACGCCGTCAAGAGCATCGAACAGATTTTTGGCGGACGCTCGCAGAGCGTCGACAACAAGGACGTCCGGCGCCTGCGCGGCCAGCTCGAGCATCTTCTCGGCAAGCGCGACGAATGGGAGATGCCGCTGCTGCGTGCGCTCTTCGACGCACTCCTGCAACGCGCGCGGCGCCGCCGCCGCTCGCCCGAGCACGAGCGACTGTGGTTCAATCTCGCCGGCTTCTGCCTGCGCCCGGGCCTCGGCGACGCGCTCGACGACTGGCGGATCGAGCAACTGTGTGAGTTGCTGGCGCCGGGAATCCAGTACGTCAACGAGAGCCAGAACTGGTCCGAATGGTGGACCTTGTGGCGTCGCGCCGCTGGCGGCCTGGCGCAGAGCACGCAGGAAGCGCTGCTCGCCGACCTGCTGCCACCGCTACAGAGCGAGCCGGCGAAGGCCGTCGCGAAAGGCCGCAACCGCCAGGCCGCGCCGATCACCGGCAGTCACGACGACATGCTGCGCCTGCTCGCGTCGCTTGAACGGCTGCCGGTCGAGCGCAAGGTCGAAATCGGCGACTGGCTGCTCGACCGCCTGCAGCGCGCCGCCGAGAAGCCGCTCGGCTGGTGGGCGCTGGGCCGCATCGGCGCGCGTCAATCGCTCTACGGCAGCGCCCACCAGGTCGTCCCCGCCGAAGTCGCCGGCCGCTGGCTGGACGGACTGCTGGCCATTGACTGGAAGAAGGTCGAGCCAGCCGCTTTCGCCGCGACGCAGATCGCGCGCCTGACCGGCGACCGCTCGCGCGACCTGCCCGACGTGGTCCGCGCAGCGGTCATCGAGCGCCTGGCGGCGAGCAACGCCGGCGCCGGCTGGATAGCGCAGATCAACACCGTCGTCGAACTCGACAAGGCCGACGAACGCCGCGCCTTCGGCGAATCGCTGCCCGCCGGCTTGCGGCTGGTGGCCGCTGACAGCTGCCCGCCAGCGGCGTAGGCGGACGCCAGCGCGGGCGCAGCGGTACGCATTTGTCGGTGCTGCACGGGCCAACAAAGCGCGGCAGGGATTGACTGCATGCATTGGCCTTGTGGCGACGTTTTCCGCATAATGCTGATGAGTCAGTCGCCAAGGCAGCCTTGCCAACGGTTTTTGCAGGACGTCGTGGCCGGCCTTGATCGGTCGACAAGTCTCTGCAAAAGCTGGCAGCGTTTGATTCAGCGATTTACAAGGAGCAAGCAATGCGCACGCAAAGAGGACCAGATCGACGCCAACGGCAGCTCGACCGACCGATTGCCGAAGCTGAACGCCGCTGCGGCAACGATCGTCGCCGACTTCAGTTTACCGAGCAATCGATCGCCGAAATGGAAGCACGCCTGGCCACGCTCGCTGGCCGCAAGAAGGACGAGCAGGACGAAGAAGGTTCAGGCTGGGACAAGCTGATCATCCCGCTCAAGTAAGGCGCACGCCGATCATCGGAACATCCGCCCGCACGGGCCGCGCAACGCTCGCGGCGCGGTAAGCGAGCCGAAAGCGTTTTCGACAGCCAGCGGCCGCCGCTCAAAGGCCTTCCGCGCCGCGCGCTGCTGGCTTCGCTGGCAGCTTGTCGCCCCCAGGCAGGCGCAGTTCGCCGCGCCGTTCAAAGGGTACGGCGCCGATAGTGGCGAGCTGCAGACGCCCGACAATCCGATAGTCGATCGCCTCACGACCACCCTTCTGCAATTCGTGGAACTGTTTGAGGGCGGTGGCCAGCGTACTGGTGGCGGTCACCGCCAGCAGCGCTTCGCCGAAACGCGGAACGTTTACCGCTTGATCCGACAAGCCGGCGACAAAGGGCTGGCCATTGACTTCGATGCTAAAGCTCAGACCGCTAATCGGCAGCTCGACATCGTTCGGATTGCGGATCCGCAGTTGCAGCGCGAAGCTTTGCTCAAAGAGCCCGAGGCGCAGCAGCCTGACGCCGGCGACGCTGACTTCGGGTCGCTGGCCGAGGCCGCCAAGGCCGGCGCAAGCGCTCAGCTGGACGATCAATGCGGCCACGACGAGCGTCAGGATCTTTCTCATGGCGCAGGATAACGCAGGATCACGTCGATCAAGCAGCAATCTCAACCGACAACGGTGACCACTACGCGGCGCCGATGGGCGATCGTGCGGTGCTCCCAGAGGTAAATCCCCTGCCAGGTGCCGAGCAACATCGCGCCTTTGCCAACCGGCACGCCCAGCGACGCGCCGGCGAGGATGTTTCGCCCGTGCGCGGCCATGTCGTCGTCGCCTTCGCTGTCGTGACGATAGGCGGCGTCGCCATCGGGCGCCCAGCGCGCCGCCAGCGTTTCCAGATCGCGGCGCACCGAGGGATCGGCGTTTTCGGTCAACACCACCGAACAACTGGTGTGTTGAACGAAAATATTGGCCAGTCCGACGTCTATCCCCGAAGCGCGCACGACGCGCGCTACTTCGGCGGTGATTTCAATCGTCCCGCGACCACGACTGTGAACATCGAAACTCTGCTGGAAAGCCATTTGCTTCTCCCTCTGGCCAATCGATTGCGCGCATGGCAAGGCGTCGCGATCAAGCGAGCGCAGCGCTCAGAACGCCGACCCTGGTGTCTTGAGAAACTCGATCTCGGCGACCGTCGATTGGCGACCAAGAATCGCGTTGCGGTGCGGGTAACGGCCGAAACGGTCGATGATCGCCTGATGCCGCCGTTCGAAGTCGAGGTTTCCTTCCATCGCCGGCGCGGCGAAGAGTTGGACGGCCAGCGCGTGCATCACTGGCGACTCGCTGTGCATGTAGGGCATGTAGAGAAAAGCCCGGCGCGGCGGTTCGAGCGCCTGGTCGGCGCCGGCAGCGATCGCTTCCTGGGCCAGCAGCAAGGCCATCGCGTCGGCGGCGAAAGCCTGCGGGCGATCACGAAAGATATTGCGCGAGAACTGGTCGAGGACGATGACCTCGGCCAACCGGCCGTCGGCGTCGCAGCGCCAGTGGTACAACTCGCAACGCATGGCGGCCGCGTGCAGCGCGCCGAAACGCGCCTCGACCAGGCGATCGAAGGCGTCAGACTTCGCCCACCATTGCGCCGGCCGGGTCTCTTCGAACCAAAAAGCGAGAACGGCAGCGGCCGTCACCACGGTCGCCCGATGAGCGAATCACCGGCAATCCGCATCAGCAATCGCTTCGTGATTGGCCGCATCATCGCTCTCACTCGCTGACCCGCCCGCGCAGCACTTTCACCGCACCGCGCCGCACCTTGCCATCGACGCGTCGGAGCTGCGAGCCGCGCGTCGGCCGCGTCGCTCGCCGCGGCGTCGGAATGAAGGCCGCGCGGGCGATCAGTTCGCGCAGCCGGCTGAGCGCGTCGAGGCGATTGCGTTCGAGGCTGCGGTGCGCCTGCGCCTTGATGATCACCACGCCATCGGCGCTGATGCGCTGGTCGCGCGTCTGCAGCAGGCGTTCCTTGAGCTCGTCGGGCAGCGACGAGGCGGCGATGACGAAGCGTAGATGGATGGCGTTCGAGACCTTGTTGACGTTCTGACCACCGGCACCCTGCGCACGGATGGCGATGAACTCGACCTCGTCCTCGCGCAGCTCGATGCGTTTCGCCGGCGTCGACATCTGCGCCCTGCTCCCTACTCGCCGCGCGCTTTGCGCGCCGGCGCGCCGACCGCCAGCGCCCGCCAGCCATCGCCACCGAGATCGCGCAGCGTCTGCATGTTGCGCTCGTAGATCGACGCCGCATCGGGAAACGCCGCCACCGCCCGCTCCACACTCTCCTCGCGCAACAGGTGCAGCGTCGGGAAAGGCGAACGGTTGGTGCAATTGCTGATGTCCTCGGGCTCGCTGTCGGCAAAGACGTAATCCGGGTGGAAGCTGGCGACCTGCAAGATACCCTCGAGTCCTTGCGTCGCGAGCACGACATTGACGACGCCGAGAAAAGCGACGTAGTCGTCGAACGCCGTGAGCACCCCGGGATGGATCAGCAAGGTCGTATCGACCTCGGCCGCTGGCACCGCCAACAGCGCCAGCAGCTCGCGCTCCAGGTCGCCGAGCAGCGTATCCTCGTCAGCGGCGTCGCTGACGACGTAACGGATCTGTCCCTTGACGTGCACGCCCTTGGCGAAGGGGCAAAGATTGAGGCCGATCACCGCGCGCTCGAGCCAGTGGCACGTTGCAGCGATGATTTCCTGGTGGCTAGGTGGCGCTTGGTTCATGGGCGAATGTTGTCTGGCAGCGGGCAGGCGAAGTGTAGCGATTCCCGCTGCGCGAGGCAAAGGCTGCAGCGCCACATCCGCGGATGCAGCCAGCGCGTCGCTAGCGGAGGTCGGCACAGAAAGCACCGCAAACCTGGCCGAGCGGGCAACCAGCAGCTGCGGGCGCGAAGCGATCATGCTGCTCACAAGCTCGGCACCGTCGCCTCGCACCAGCCCGCCACGCGGCCGAACTTAAGTTTCAGCAACTGATCGCGAGCACCGCCAATACCTTCCGTCCTCAAGGCTCGGCCTTGCACAAGGTTCAAGCGCTTGCCCTGACGCCGGCGCCGGCCTGCGTTTGACGACCCTGGCGAGATCCGTGATACTCCGAATAAGCCCTCGATCGCCGCCGCCATGCGCACCCGCCGTATCTACCTGAACCGCCTGCAGCCTGTACCTGACCCTGAAGATGTCGTGGTGGTAATCGATGTGTTGCGCTCGTTTTCGACCGCCGCGTACGCCTTTGCCGCGGGCACCACGACGATTTACCCGGTAGAGACGATCGCCGGGGCGTTCCAGCTGCAGCGCAGGCTACCCGAGGCGCTCACCACGGGCGCCATTGGCGGCGGCTCGCCGATCCCCGGCTTTGACTTTGCGAATTCACCGTCAGCCCTCCAGGGTGCAGACCTGGCTGGCCGGCCGCTGATACAGACCACCGCCGCAGGCGTCCGCGGCCTCACCCGCTTTCACTCGCCGCGCGCACTGTTCGCCGGCAGCCTGGTCATCGGCCGCGCTACGGCGAAAGCGCTCCTGGCATTGCAGCCCGCCGAGGTCTGCTTCGTGATTACTGGCGAATGGGTAGACCGCGACGGCGACGAGGACGTGGCTTGTGCAGACTATCTCGAAGCCTTGCTCCGCGGCGACGACCCGGACCCCGAACCGTACGCCGCGCGTGTCCGCAATTCCGACTTCGGCCGTCGCTTCCAGCTTGACGACAATGCCGATTTGCCAGCGAACGACATCGCGCTCTGTGCCGATGCCGACCGCTTCGACTTCGCCATCCGTGCCTCGCATACTGACGGCCGAATGCAGCTCCGCTGCGTCGGTGGCAGCAATGCGCTTGCTCATCCCGCGCCCTGCTGATTGGCGAAACAGAGCACAGAGAAAGCGGCTGGGCAGCGTCTTTCCGGCGCACAGGTCAGCGACCCGCGTGGTGCACACATCGAGTAGACGGACAAAGCCCTCGCCGCGGATGCGGGGAGGGCTTTGTTTTAGGGGAGCCTGGCGGTGACCTACTTTCACACATGTAGTATGCACTATCATCGGCGTGCCTTCGTTTCACGGTCCTGTTCGGGATGGGAAGGGGTGGGTCCAAAGGGCTATGGCCGCCAAGCATAACGGTTTCGCACGCCGCCTGCTGGCGAGGTGCGCAAAATGGGAAGAAGGTGTTGTGATTGTTTCGTTACGAGTTGCTGCTCAAGGTTATAGGATCAAGCCTCACGGGCAATTAGTACTGGTTAGCTTAACGCATTGCTGCGCTTCCACACCCAGCCTATCAACGTGGTGGTCTACCACGACCCTTCAGGGGGATCAAGTCCCCAGGGAAATCTTATCTTAAGGCGAGTTTCACGCTTAGATGCTTTCAGCGTTTATCTCTTCCGAACTTAGCTACCCGGCAATACGACTGGCGTCATAACCGGTACACCAGAGGTTCGTCCACTCCGGTCCTCTCGTACTAGGAGCAGCCCCCTTCAAATTTCCAGCGCCCACGGCAGATAGGGACCAAACTGTCTCACGACGTTTTAAACCCAGCTCACGTACCACTTTAAATGGCGAACAGCCATACCCTTGGGACCGACTACAGCCCCAGGATGTGATGAGCCGACATCGAGGTGCCAAACACCGCCGTCGATATGAACTCTTGGGCGGTATTAGCCTGTTATCCCCAGAGTACCTTTTATCCGTTGAGCGATGGCCCTTCCATACAGAACCACCGGATCACTATGACCTACTTTCGTACCTGCTCGACGTGTGTGTCTCGCAGTCAAGCACGCTTATGCCATTGCACTATCAGCACGATGTCCGACCGTACCTAGCGTACCTTCGTACTCCTCCGTTACACTTTAGGAGGAGACCGCCCCAGTCAAACTGCCTACCATGCACGGTCCCAGACCCGGATTCACGGGCCATGGTTAGAACCTCAAACAAACCAGGGTGGTATTTCAAGGTTGGCTCCACCAGAACTAGCGTCCCAGTTTCACAGCCTCCCACCTATCCTACACAAATCGGTTCAAAGTCCAATGCAAAGCTACAGTAAAGGTTCATGGGGTCTTTCCGTCTAACCGCGGGGAGATTGCATCTTCACAACCATTTCAACTTCGCTGAGTCTCAGGAGGAGACAGTGTGGCCATCGTTACGCCATTCGTGCAGGTCGGAACTTACCCGACAAGGAATTTCGCTACCTTAGGACCGTTATAGTTACGGCCGCCGTTTACCGGGGCTTCGATCAAGAGCTTGCACCCCATCACTTAACCTTCCGGCACCGGGCAGGCGTCACACCCTATACGTCCAC
>NZ_CAJQTX010000001.1:0-260000 GCF_907163085.1 Candidatus Accumulibacter sp. ACC003 | reverse complement strand
AGGCGATGGCCGGAATCCAGGTACTTGCGTTCGAAGGGGGTCATCGACTGTGCCGGCGCGTACGGCTGGCAAAGCGCCGCTCGGCCGGTGAGTTGCTGCACCGCCAGACAGTGCTCGGCGATGTAGATCGGCCAGTTGCTGCGGCACTCGAGGACGCCGCCGAGCGCAAGCAGTGCCGGGAAAACCGGGTGGCCATGCCAGCGTCGGCGCAGGTGGCCGATTTTCGGCCAGGGGTTCGGGTATAGCAGGTAGTGACGGTCGAGCTGCACGCCGGCGTCGAGCAGCAGTCGCCAGTAGTCGACCAGGTCGGCGCGAACCAGGTCGAGGTTGGCCGGCCACGAGCAATCGGCACCTTGAGCTTGCTGGCTTTGCTGGCCGCGTTGCAGGCGCGCGGCCGACTGGTCGACGCCGATCACGTAGTGCCCCGGGAACGCCCGGGCCAGAGCGACGCTGCTCTCGCCTACCCCGCAACACGCGTCGAGGATCAGCGGTGCGCCCGGCGCCAGGCGCTGGAAGCGCTCGAAACTGGCCGCAAAAGCGGCCCGGTTGTAGTCGGCATAGGGCTTGCGGAAAGGCGTCTTGAGGTGCCGCTCGAGGACCATCGGCAACTGCTCATGGACCGTGTTTTGCGCACTGCTCGGGACGCGAGAGTTGTGTTGCATCGGCTGCCGCCGCTCAGAGCGCCGCTGGCCGCAGCGGCGCCGCTGGCCGCAGCGGCACCCCATGCCGCTCGAGCGCCGCGCTGATCTCGGCGACGCCGCGCAGCGATCTGACGGCCATGAACAAGGCCTCGGCTTCGACGAAGTTGCGCCGTAGAGACCCCAGCCAGAGTTTGAGCCGACCCGGCGCGTGCCGGGGAGTGACCTTGGCGCAGACCTGCTGCCAGTACGACGCCAGCAAGGGCTGCAGTTGCCGCCAGTCGGCCGAGCGGTCGACGTCGACCGCCTCGCCAGCGAGCTGCGCGCGAATTCGCCGGGCGAGAAATGGATCGGCGACCGCACCGCGGCCGATCATCACGTCGTCGCTGCCACTCACCGCGCAACAGCGGCGATGGTCAGCGACCGTCCACACCTCGCCGTTGGCGACCACCGGCTGCGGCACGACGTCACGGATGCGATCGACCCACTCCCAGTGCGCCGGTGGTCGATAGGCGTCGGCGCGGGTGCGCGCATGCACAACCAGCGCGACGATACCGCCGGCCGCCAAGGCCCGCGCGCAATCCAGCGCCTTCGCCGTATCGCGAACGCCGAGCCGCATCTTGGCGGTCAGGGGGACGGCTGCCGGTACCGCCCGCCGGACGGCGGCAACGATCCGGAACAGCTGCTCGGGATCGGCGAGCAGCATCGCGCCACCGCCGTGCCGATTCACCGTCGGCGCCGGGCAACCGAAGTTGAGATCGATCCCTGCCGGCGCCAGCTCGACCAGTTGCGCCGCGTTGTCGGCCAGGCAAGCCGGATCGCTGCCGAGAAGCTGCACGACGACCGGCGTACCGGCGCGCGTTCGGCTGCCCCGGTCGAGCTCCGGGCACAGTCGCCGGAAGGCGCGCGGCGGCAGCAGATTGCCCGAAACGCGGACGAACTCGCTGACTGCCAGGTCATAGCCGCCGACGCGCGTCAACACGTCGCGCAGCACGTCGTCGACCAGACCTTCCATTGGTGCCAGCAGTAGTTTGCCCATCGTCCGCCCGAATCAGTGCCGCCAGCCGCCCGTCGTCAGTAGTCAATCGTCGCCGCGCTGCCGCGGAAACCAGCGCTCAAGCAAGCGTGCCGCCCAGTCGCGCCCGCCGAGACCAAAAGCCAGCGCCAGCGCCAGAACGATACCGGCCAGCAGGATCAGGAAGGTTTGCTGCACCAGGCCGGCGCCGATGTCGAGGTGATCGACAGCGATCAGCACGACGAAGACGACAATAGCGTAATGGGCGATCCGGCCAAGCACTTCGGCGTCGCTGATGCCGACGTTTTGCAGGTAGGTGTGCACGACGTTGGCGACAAAGCGGCCGAAGTAGCTACCGACGATGATCACCAGCAGGCCGACCAGAAGCTTCGGGAGGAACAACAGCACGCGGGTCAGCAGATCGGTGACCTGCTGCAGGCCGAGGCCGTTGAAGGCGATGATCAGGGCCGCCAGAATCACCACCCAGTACAGGACGACGCCGAACACATCGGTGGTATCGGTTTCCGTGCCCCCCTGCTGCAGGAAGCCATCCACACCCGCCCGCTCGGTAAGGACGTGGAAATTCAGCGCCCGCAGCGCCTTGACGACGGCGAAGCGCACGGTTTTGGCGATCAGCCAGCCGGCGATCAGGACGACGACCGCGACGGCCAGGCGTGGCAGGTAAGCACCGATTTGCAACATGAAGGCGCGTAGCGGATCAACGATGACTTCGAAGTCTTGCATGTCTATCTCCTTTTCAAGCGTTCTCGTCGAGGCCGGCCAGCGCGGCCATGCCGCGCAAGGGCACGCCGACCCAGTCCGGACGATTCGCCAGTTCGTAGCGCAACTCATACAGCGCTTTCTCGAGCTCGAACAGTTCAATCAATTGCTGCTGCGCCGCGAACGCCTCGCCGCTGGCGTACAAGCCAGCGCCTATCGCCTCGCCGCAGTACGAGTCGAGGAAGGCCGCACGCGCTTCGTGCAACCAGGCAGCGGCAACCGGCGCCAGCTGATCGACGTCGCCCTCGTGCTGCGTCGCCTGCTGCAGCGCCGTATGGCGCGCGTAGTCGAATGACCGCAGCATGCCGGCGACGTCGCGCAGCGCTGAATGCTTGTGCCGGCGCTCGGGCAGCGATCGTGCGGGCTCGCCTTCGAAATCGATGATCACGAAGTCGTTGTTCACCAGCAGCACCTGGCCGAGGTGGTAGTCGCCGTGATAGCGCGTCTTCAAGCCCTGCGGCGACTGCTGCGCACAGGCTTCAAGGCGCTCCAGCAGGCGCGGCAAGCCAGCGACGACGGCCGCCGCCAGCGGCTGCAAGGACTGCGGCAGGCGTTCAGCTTGCGCCGCCAGCTCATCGATCGTCGCCAGCGCATCGTCGTGCACCTGCTTGACCCACAGCGGAATGTCGCTGGCCAGCACCGGCTCGGGATCGAAGGCGTCATCGCCGGTGCGCTGCGCCAGCGCCGCGTGCAATTGCGCGGTGCGCACCGCCAGCGTCCGCACCAGCGCGACAAAACCGTCGGGCAAGGCGGCCTCGCCCGGCGCCGCGCCCGCCGCTTCGAGGTAGCGGACCAGCGCATCGACGGCGAAGGTCCACGCGTCGCCCTGGTTGTCCACGCAGGCCTGCAGCAAGGCCAGCGTGCTGACCGCACCGGCTTGGTCGACGTACTCGAGATGACCGGCCACCGGCACGCAGTGTGGGAACTTTACGACGTCGGTCAGGAAGCGGCCAACTTCGAGCTCCGGGTTGATGCCTTCGCGGATGCGCCGGTAGGCCTTGAGGAACAGCTTGCTGCCGAGAACGGCGACACTGTTGCTGCTCAAGCCGAGCAACTTGACGGGGCTGAGCTCGCCGGGCTTGGCGCGCGCCAGATCGGCGAACGAGCGCGTTGGTACGAAGCGCAGCTGGCCAGCACCGGCCTTGACGACGCGGCTGGCGCCAATTGCGTCGACGATCGCGTGGCAGAAAGCGTCGTCGGCCATCGCGTCGCCCATCAGGCCGACGGCCGCCTGCTGGCGGACCTTGGCCAGCGCTCCCGGGGCGATATTCCGGATGCGCTCTTCTTCGCCGTCGTCCCAGGCCAGCGCCAGCGGTAGGAAGTAGCGCCCGGTCTGACGCGGCCCGAGGACGTCGGCCAGCGCCAGCAGCCAGGTCCGCTGGTCGGCTTCGAGGCGCGCGTGTTCGACGATCTGCACGCGTTCGATGCGCTCGCCCTTGGCCGCGAACCAGCGTTGCCGTTGCACGTAGGGCGGCGCCAGCTCGCGCTCGAACTGCGCGCGCAGCTTTTCGGCCATACCGATCCGCCACGGCACGACGTGATCGCGAAACAGGCTAGCCCAGCCGTCGAAGAGGACCAGCACCGGTAGCGTGTCGGGGGCCAGCCGCTGCTCGTACCACTCCGGCGCGGCGGTGTCGGTGCTGAGGCGAAACCAGTAGAAGGCATGCCCCGGCAAGGTCAGCATGTACGGCAGTTCGCCGAGCGGCGGAAAAGCGTTGCGGCCGGTCATCTCGACCGGCACGCGGCCCTTGAAGCTCGCCAGATCGAGTTCCACCGGTTGCGCCGAGCGGCTGACGTTGGCGACGCAGAGAATGACGTCGTCGCCGTATTCGCGCAGATACGCCAGCACCTTGCGATTGCCCGGATGCAGCAGCTTGAAGCTGCCGCGACCGAAGGCCGATGAAGTCTTGCGCACCGCCAGCATGCGCCGCGTCCAGTTGAGCAAGGACCCCGGCGCGCGCAACTGCGCCTCGACGTTGATCGCCTCGAAACCGTACACCGGATCCTGGATCGGCGGCAGATAGACGCGCTGCGGGTCGGCGCGCGAGAAACCGCCGTTGCGGTCGGAAGTCCACTGCATCGGCGTGCGCACGCCGTCGCGGTCGCCAAGAAAGATGTTGTCACCCATGCCGATCTCGTCGCCGTAGTAGAGCACCGGCGAACCCGGCATCGACAGCAGCAAGCTGTTCATCAGCTTGATGCGTTCGCGGTCGTTCTCCATCAGCGGCGCCAGCCGGCGCCGGATACCGAGGTTGATCCGCGAGCGCTTGTCGGCGGCAAACATGTTGTACATATAGTCGCGTTCCTTGCTGGTCACCATCTCGAGCGTCAGCTCGTCGTGGTTGCGCAGGAAAATCGACCACTGGCACGATTCGGGGATATCGGGCGTCTGCTGCATGATCTCGACGATCGGATGCCGATCTTCCTGGGCGATGGCCATGAACATTCGTGGCATCAGCGGGAAGTGGTAGGCCATGTGGCATTCATCGCCATCGCCGAAATATTCGCGGACGTCCTCCGGCCACATGTTGGCCTCGGCCAGCAGCAGCTTGCCGGTGTAGTTCTCGTCGAGGCTGGCGCGGATTTCCTTGATCACCGCGTGCGTCTCGCGCAGGTTCTCGTTGCTGGTACCGTCGCGCTCGATGAGGTAGGGAATCGCGTCGAGCCGAAAGCCGTCAACGCCCATGTCGAGCCAGAAGCGCATGGTCCGGATCACCGCCTGGCGGACGTGCGGATTGTCGAAGTTGAGGTCCGGCTGGTGGCTGAAGAAACGATGCCAGTAGTACTGCTGCGCGACCTCGTCCCAGGTCCAGTTCGACTTCTCGGTGTCGGTGAAGATGATGCGCGTGCCGGCGTATTTCCCGGGATCGTCGCTCCAGACGTAGTAATTCCTTTTCGGCGAGCCCTTCGGCGCCCGCCGCGCCGCCTGGAACCAGGGATGCTCGTCCGAGGTGTGGTTGACCACCAGTTCGGTGATGATGCGCAGCTCACGCTTGTGCGCCTCGCGTACCAGCGCGCGAAAATCCTGCCGCGTGCCGTAGGCGGGGTGCACGTTGCGATAGTCGGAAACGTCGTAGCCGTCGTCACGAAACGGTGACGGATAGAACGGCAGCAGCCAGATCGTATTGACGCCGAGATCGGCGACGTAATCGAGTTTCTCGGTCAGGCCGTGGAAGTCGCCGATGCCGTCGTCGTTGGAGTCGAAGAAGGCCTTGACGTGCAGCTCATAGATGACGGCGTCCTTGTACCACTGCGGATCGGCGGCCAGGCCGGCGGCGTCTTTCTCTGCTTTCACGATGCTCATCTCCCCTGCAACTAGACGGTGACCGATTCGTGCGTGCAAACTGCTGGAGGACCTCCACCGCCGGGATGGTATTCATCGCCGCACGCGCTGCGAAACGCGCCGAACAAGCCAGCGCCGCTTCGCACCATGCTGGAGCTTATTGCTGCTTGCTCTTGCCTTTGCTCTTCTTCTTCGCTACCGGCGCCTCCTCCGACCCCTGGACGCCCAATTGCCCACCGGTACCGAGGCCGCCCTGGACTTCCTGCGCCTTGTAGTTCTTTACCGCCCGGACGATGTTGTTGTACGAGTCGGTAAATGCCGCGACGATGACCTTGCCCTCGGCGGTATTGGAATAGCCGCCCAGCCCGCCGCCCGCACTGCTGCCAAACAGGCTGCCCATGGCGCCGAAGTCCATGTTCTTGGCGCTCCCTTCGGCTGCCGCCAGCTGTACGCCTGAACGGTTGTCGATGATCGTCAGCAGCGTGCTGGCCTCCTTGACGTTCATGCTGCCGGCGACGGCTCCGAGAACGCCGAGACTGCGGCTGAGGCCACCCAGACCGCCGGCCATGCCCCCAGCGTTCTCGTTGCTGAAAGTGATCGATGGGCTCATCGAATAGTCGGCCGATACCATCTGGCCCTTGTGGAACTTGGAACCTTTGCGCAGTTCCCCGGAGTCTTCCAGGGCGCGCTCCTGCATCATGTTGTTCATCGCCCGACCACGTTCAACGACCACAAAACAGTTCGACTGCTGGATCAACAGCTTGAGCACCGGTGTCGTCGAACCCAAGCGCATCTGGCCGGTCAGGATCCCGTACCACGGCGCATTGGTATCCTCGACGACGGCGATGGTCCCCAGCGAACTGGCGCAGCGTTCGAGTTGGCTGTTGGCATTCTGCGAATTGGCGCCGCCAGCCGAACCCGTCGCGGTGGTCTTGGCGCCCGCCGAACCCATATCCATGGTCGCACAACCGGCAAGCAAGGCGCTCGCTGCGGCCGCCACGACCACCGATGTCGTTTTACTGGAACTCAACAAAGACATCTTTCCCCCTCCATTGGCAATTGTCGGAATGTGGTATGAGCAACCGCCAACAGCGGACAGCGCCACCACGGGGAGCAACTATACCAGCTTGAATCCCTACGGCGGCAGTAGGATCGGCGTCCGCGGCAAGGCCCTCGGCGCCAGGCACCGGGCCAGGAAAGACGCGTGCAGTCCGCTAGAAGCCCCCCGTTCCGAGATTTTCACGCTCTGCTGCAAGGCTTGAGCACTGCCGATCTTGCCTTACAATCGCCGCTAGAACTGGCCCTTGGCCGTTTGCTCCGGCGCGCGGCGCGGCAACGAAACGCTGCGTAGGGCAACGCAGTAAGCGCGTGCCGGGTCACTGATCGACACCTTACGGGACAAGAAGACACCATGCCGAGCTTGATACGTGCGCTGCGTGCCGATATCACGACACTGACCGTCGACGCCATCGTCAACGCCGCCAACTCGTCGCTGCTCGGCGGTGGTGGCGTTGACGGCGCGATCCACCGTGCCGCCGGCCACGAGCTGCTGCGCGAGTGTCAAGGTCTGGGCGGCTGTCAGACCGGCGACGCCAAGCTCAGCAGCGGCTACCGACTGCCAGCCAGATACGTGATTCATACTGTCGGCCCGATCTGGCACGGCGGCAGCCGTGGCGAGCCCGAGCTCCTGGCTTCATGCTATCGGCGCGTGCTCGAAATCGCCACCACACAGGGGATCCGCACGCTCGCCATCCCGAGCATCAGCACCGGCGTCTATGGCTACCCGATCGAACTGGCCGCCAGCGTTGCGGTGGCGGTGGTTCGTTCGTCACTGCCCGCGGGCGGCTCGATCCGAGAGCTGATTTTTTGCTGCTTCTCGGCTGACGACCTGCGCGTTTATCAGGACTTGCTCGGCGACACGGCGACCTGAAGGCGATCGCCGCGCGGCCATCGGCACGTCGCCGTTGGCGGCATCAGCAGCGGCTGCCGGCAGGGCACGTCGCCACGGCACTGGCCACCGGCGTCAGCGGCCGCCCGTCGTTGCCCCAGGCGCGCACGCCGCCCTTAACGTTGTAGACCTTCTGGTAACCCGCCTGCTCGGACAGCAACTGGCTCGCCGCCCGCGTCCGGTTGCCACTGCGACAGATGACGATCACCGGCTGATCGGGCTTGGCGACACCCTGCACACTCGCCAACCAGGCCGGCTGATCGACACGTCCACTCGCGTCGACGTAGGTGATCAGCTTGCTGCCCGCGACGACGCCACTTTCGTGCCATTCGTCGGCGGTACGGATGTCGATGAGCGGAACGCCCGCGGCGCGCAGGCGGGCGAGTTCGGCATTGTCGATGTCGACGACTTCGGCGGCAACCGAAAACGCCATCAGCAATGCGGGAAACAAGAAGGCGATGCGGCGGACCATGTTCGTTGCTCCAGTGACTGCGAGTCACCATCTTACTCTCGTGCGCTCGGCGCTGGCCAAGCGGACAAAGCGCCGCCAGCTCACGGCGCGTCACAGCGCGTTGCAAAACGCGGCGTGCCTCGCTGTTCGGCCGTCGCGTAAGTATTCGGTGAACCCGTAGCCCCCGCTTTTTTGGTCGGCGTGGTTCAGTCAGCGATTGGCGGGTAGACCGGAAATCTGGACTGGACACAGCAGCGGAAATCCGGCACCATGCGGCGCATGGACACGGGTGCGGACATCATTGGCGGAGGATCGGCGGCAAGTCACCGCCAAGTGGCGCCGTTCGCCGAGGTGTTGGTGACGTTGACCAAGGAGCAGGAAATCAAGCTCCGCTGGGAGGCCAGCTTCTGGCGGAGCCAACATCGACAAGCGCTGGTTCGGTTGGCGCAATCGGAGGCCGCTCATCGGGTGGAAATGGCGCAAGCGGCGGCGCGCGAGGCGGCCTTGCGCAGCGAACTGGAGCAGGCCAAGGGCAAGATCCGCGATCTGCAAAAACGCCTGTTTGGTCGCAAGTCAGAACGCTCTTCGGGAGCCGAGAAGAACCCGGCGGCGGACCAAAAATCGTCGCGAGCTCGAGGTCAGCAACCGGGAGCAGCGGGTCACGGGCGGAACCCGGAAAGTCACTTGCCGACGCAGATCGAGGTCATCGACATCGACTGCCCGCATTGCCCGGACTGTGGTCTGGGCTACGTCGACTTTCCCGGCACGGAAGACAGTGAAGTCCTCGAGATCGAGGTCAAGGCCTACCGCCGGAAGATCTGCCGGCGGCGCTACCGGCGGACCTGTCAGTGTTCGGGCGCGCGGGGTATTCTGACCGCGCCACCGCCGGCACGATTGATCCCGCGTGGAAAGTACGGCGTGTCGATCTGGGTGCACCTGCTGCTGTCGAAGTTCTTGTACGGCCAGCCGACGCATCGGCTTCTGCGAGACTTGTCCGACCACGGACTGACGCTCTCGGCAGGAACGGTGGCCGGCGGACTGCGTGCCTTGGCACCGCTGTTCGAGCCGCTTGAAGAAGCACTGCTTGGCCAACTACGCAGCGAGAAACAGTGGCACGCAGACGAGACCCGCTGGCGGGTCTTTGCCGAGACCGAAGGGAAGGTCGGACATCGCTGGTATTTCTGGGTGTTCCACGGCCCATCGGTCATCCACTTCGTGCTCGACCCGAGCCGCTCGGCGGCGGTGCCGATCCGGGAGCTCTCCGGTAGCGCCGGAGGAGTCATCATCTGTGATCGCTATTCGGCCTACAAGAAGCTCGCGCGAGTTCTTGACCACTTCATTCTGGCTTTCTGCTGGGCACATCAGCGGCGTGATTTCCTGGAACTGGCCAACGCCCATCCGGAGCTCGCGGACTGGGCACTGGCCTGGGTCGAGCAGATCGCTCAGCTCTACCACTTGAATGGACGGCGCCTGGAAGTCCGTAGCGACCCAGTACAGTGGGCCGAACGCGACCGCGCCTTGCGGCAGGCGATCACGCAAATGGCCAGTCAACGGGAAAGCGAACTGGCGAACCCGGCGCTCAAAATGCCGGCGAGCAAGGTGCTGCGAAGCATGCGCAAACATTGGTCCGGCCTGACCGTCTTTGTCGACCGCCCCGAGGTGGCGATGGACAATAATGCCGCCGAGCGCGCACAGCGCACGCCGGTGGTCGCACGCAAGAACTTCTATGGGTCGGGCAGTCTCTGGTCCGGCGCACTCGCCGCGACGATGTTCAGCTTGCTGCTGACGCTGCGCTTGTGGGGAATCAACCCGCGCACCTGGCTGACGGCGTATCTGGAGGCCTGCGCCGCCAACGGCAACCTGCCGCCGACGGACTTGAGTGCCTTTCTGCCCTGGGCGATGGCGACCGATCGACTGGCTCAGATGCGTGGCATCCCGGTCGATCAGAGCCGTCCCATCGATAGCTCGTGAAGCCTTATTGCGGGCGTCACTTTACCGACGACGAACTGCAGGCCCTCTGCCGCCTGATCGAAGCCCATCCTGGCAGCAGCCGCGCGCAACTGTCGCGCCAGGTGTGTGAGCTCTTCGACTGGCGTAAGCCCAATGGCGAGCTGAAGGATATGACCTGCCGGGTGGCCATGCTGCGTATGCAGGCCGACGGCCTGCTCACCCTGCCGGCGGCACGACGGGCCGCTCCTCGCCAACCCGAGTATCTGCCTACTCACGCCACCGATCCACAACCGTTGCTCACCCAGCCGGTGCATGAACTGCCGCCGCTGCGTCTGCATCAGGTCGTCGGTTCGGCGAACTCGCGTCTGTGGAACGAGTACATCGCCCGCTACCACTATCTCGGCCACACGCCCATGGCGGGCAGTCAGAGCCGCTACTTCGTCTTCGCCGGCGAGACCCTGGTCGCCTTGCTCAGCTTCGGCGCCAGCGCCTGGAAACTCGCCGCGCGCGAGCAATTCATCGGTTGGCACGATGAGCAGCGACAAAGGAACCTGCAACTGGTGGTGAACAATGCCCGCTTTCTGATCCTGCCCTGGATCCAGTGCAAGGGCCTGGCCTCCAAGATCCTCTCGCTTATGCAGCGGCAATTGCCCAAGGACTGGCTGGCGCGCTACGGCTACCGCCCCGTACTACTCGAAACCTTCGTCGAGACGCCCCGCCATCGCGGCACCTGCTACCAGGCCGCCAACTGGATCAAGGTCGGCCAAACCGCCGGCCGAGGCAAGAAGTGCCCCACCCGCAAGTCGATCCTCCCGATCAAGGATATCTGGCTCTATCCCCTTCACCGATCCTTCCGATCAGTCCTCTGCCGCTAACCCGCCTCGGCAATGGCGCTGGCGCGCTACGGGTTGGCCGAATACTTACGCCGTCGGTAAGTATTCGGTGAACCCGTAGCCCCGGTTTTTTTGGTGGGCGAGCTTCCGTCAGCGATTGGCGGGCAGCCCGGAGATCTGAACTGGACACAGCAGCGGAAATCCGGCACCATGCGGCGCATGGGCACGGCTACGGACATTATCTGCGGAGGATCGGCGGCAAGTCACCGCCAAGTGGCGCCGTTCGCCGAGGTGTTGGTGACGTTGACCAAGGAGCAGGAAATCAAGCTCCGTTGGGAGGCCAACTTCTGGCGCAGCCAACATCGGCAAGCGCTGGTCCGTTTGGCGGAATCGGAGGCCGCTCATCGGGTGGAAATGGCGCGTGCGGCGGAGCAAGCGGCGGCGCGTGAGGCGGCCTTGCGTAGCGAGCTCGAGCAGGCCCAGGGCCGGATCCGCGATCTGCAAAAACGCCTGTTTGGTCGCAAGTCAGAACGCTCTTCGGGAGCCGAGAAGAACCCGGCAGCAGACCAGAAGTCGTCGCGGGGTCGAGGTCATCAACCGGGAGCAACGGGTCACGGGCGGAATCCGGAAAGCCACTTGCCGACGCAGATCGAGGTCATCGACATCGACTGCCCGCATTGCCCGGACTGTGGTCTGAGCTACGTCGACTTTCCCGGCACAGAAGACAGTGAAGTTCTCGAGATCGAGGTCAAAGCCTACCGCCGGAAGATCTGCCGGCGGCGCTACCGGCGGACCTGTCAGTGCCCGGGCGCCCGCGGCATTCTGACCGCGCCACCGCCGGCACGATTGATCCCGCGTGGAAAGTACGGCGTGTCGATTTGGGTGCACTTGCTGCTGTCGAAGTTCTTGTACGGTCAGCCGACGCATCGGCTTCTACGAGACTGGTCCGACCACCAACTGAGGCTTTCGGCAGGAACGGTGGCCGGCGGACTTCGTGCCTTGGCGCCGCTGTTCGAGCCGCTTGAAGAAGCACTGCTTGGCCGACTGCGTCGCGAGAAACAGTGGCACGCGGACGAGACTCGCTGGCGGGTTTTTGCCGAGACCGAAGGGAAGGTCGGACATCGCTGGTATTTCTGGGTGTTCCACGGCCCATCGGTCATCCACTTCGTGCTCGACCCGAGCCGCTCGGCGGCGGTGCCGATCCGGGAGCTCTCCGGTAGCGCCGGAGGCGTCATCATCTGTGATCGCTACGCGGGCTACAAGAAACTCGCGCGAGTCCTTGACCACTTCATTCTGGCTTTCTGCTGGGCACATCAGCGGCGTGATTTCCTGGAACTGGCCAACGCCCATCCGGAGCTCGCGGACTGGGCACTGGCCTGGGTCGAGCAGATCGCTCAGCTCTACCACTTGAATGGACGGCGCCTGGAAGTCCGTAACGACCCGGCACAGTGGGCCGAACGCGACCGCCTCTTGCGGCAGGCGATCGTGCAGATGGCCAGTCAGCGCGAACGCGAACTGGCAAACCCGGCGCTCAAAATGCCGGCGAGCAAGGTGCTGCGAAGCATGCACAAGCATTGGTCCGGCTTGACCGTGTTTGTCGACCGCCCCGAGGTGGCGATGGACAATAATGCCGCCGAACGCGCCCAGCGTACGCCGGTGGTCGCACGCAAGAACTTCTATGGGTCGGGTAGTCACTGGTCCGGCGCTCTCGCCGCGACGATGTTCAGCCTGCTGCTGACGCTGCGCTTGTGGAAAATCAACCCGCGCATCTGGCTGACGGCTTATCTGGAAGCCTGCGCCGCCAACGGCAACCAGCCACCAGCGGACTTGAGCGCCTTTCTGCCCTGGGCGATGGCGACCGATCGTCTGGCCCAGATGCGTGCCATCCCGGTCAATCAGACACCTTCCATCGATAGCTCGTGAAGCCTTATTGCGGGCGCCACTTTACCGCCGACGAACTGCAGACGATCCGCGGCCTGATCGAGGCCCCTCCCGGCGCCAGCCGCGCACAACTCTCGCGTCAGGTGTGCGAGCTCTTCGACTGGCGCAAGCCCAATGGTGAGCTGAAGGATATGACCTGCCGGGTGGCCATGCTGCGCATGCAAGCCGACGGCCTGCTCACCCTGCCGGCTGCACGACGGACCGCTCCTCGCCAACCCGAGTATCGGCCCACGCACGCCACCGATCCACAACCCTTGCTCACTCAGCCGGTGCATGAACTGCCGCCTCTCTCGGTGCGACAGGTCGTCGGTTCGGCGAACTCGCGTCTGTGGAACGAGTACATCGCTCGTTACCACTATCTCGGCCACACGCCCATGGCCGGCAGTCAGAGCCGCTACTTCGTCTTCGCCGGCGAGACACTCGTCGCCTTGCTCAGCTTCGCCGCCAGCGCCTGGAAACTCGCCGCGCGCGAGCAATTCATCGGTTGGCACGATGAGCAGCGACAAAGGAACCTGCAACTGGTGGTGAACAATGCCCGCTTTCTGATCCTGCCCTGGATCCAGTGCAAGGGCCTGGCCTCCAAGATCCTCTCGCTCATGCAGCGGCAACTGCCCAAGGACTGGCTGGCGCGCTACGGTTACCGCCCCGTGCTGCTCGAAACCTTCGTCGAGACCCCCCGCCATCGCGGCACCTGCTACCAGGCCGCCAACTGGATCAAGGTCGGCCAAACCGCCGGCCGAGGCAAGAAGTGCCCCACCAGCAAGCCCATCCTCCCGATCAAGGATATCTGGCTCTATCCCCTTCACAGAGCCTTCCGATCAATCCTCTGCCGCTAACCGGCCTCGCCAACGGCGCTGGCTCACTACGGGTTGGCCGAATACTTACCGCCGTCGCCCTAGCTGGCGACGGCAATATCCTGAAAAATAGCCCTTTTCACGCTTGCAGTGCCGCGCTAGTATTAATTCTCTTTTGGGCTACGTAGCCGTGGCCCCGGACTCGACCCGAAGAAAGGAAGCCCTCGTCTTGAAGCCCACCGATATCGGCGCCCCCGACTACTTCCACAAAGTCGTTGATTGCCAGTGGGCGTGCCCGGCCCACACGCCTGTTCCCGAGTACATCCGCTTGATCGCCGCCGGACGTTACGGCGACGCCTACATGGTCAACTGGGTGTCGAATGTCTTTCCAGGCATCCTCGGACGCACCTGCGACCGCCCCTGCGAGCCCGCGTGTCGCCGTGGCCGCGTCGAGGACGACACCGCCGATGGCCGCGAGCGCAAGGAACCGGTGGCGATCTGCCGCCTGAAGCGTGTCGCCGCCGACTACAAGGAAGACATCCGCGACCGCCTGCCACCGCCCGCGGCGCAGAAAAACGGCCGCCGGGTGGCCTGCATTGGCGCCGGCCCGGCTTCGCTCACCGTCGCCCGCGACCTCGCACCGCTCGGCTACGAGGTGGTGATCTACGATGGCGACGCACGCGCCGGCGGCATGATGCGCACCCAGATCCCGAAATTCCGTCTGCCCGAAGAGATCATCGACGAGGAAACAGGCTACGTCCTCGACCTTGGCGTCGACTTCCGGAGTGGTCAGTACGTCAGTTCGCTGAAACAGCTACTCAGCGAAGGCTACGACGCGATCTTTGTCGGTTCGGGAGCACCGCGCGGCCACGACCTCGACATTCCCGGGCGCCAGGAGGCCGCCAAATCGATCCATCTGGGAATCGACTGGCTGGCCAGCGTCGCTTTCGGCCACACCACGTCGATCGGCAAGCGGGTGATCGTTCTCGGTGGCGGCAACACGGCGATGGACTGCTGCCGATCGTCGCGCCGGCTTGGCGGCGAAGACGTCAAGGTTATCGTCCGTTCGGGCTTCGAGCAGATGAAGGCGAGCCCCTGGGAAAAAGAAGACGCGATGCACGAAGGCATCCCGATCCTCAACAACCTGGTTCCCAAGGCCTTCACCCACATCGGCGGCCGCCTCACCGGCGCGACCTTCGAAAAAGTGCGCGTGGTGTTCGACGAGCAGGGTCGGCGCAGCCTGGTGCCGACGGGCGAAACCGACGCACACTTTGTTTGTGACGAGGTGCTGGTCGCCGTTGGCCAGGACAACTCCTTCCCGTGGATCGAGCGCGATATCGGCATCGAGTTCGACAAGTGGGGGCTGCCGACAGTCGACGCCAAGACCATGCAATCGACGCTGCCCAACGTCTTCTTCGGCGGCGACGCGGCCTTCGGGCCGAAGAACATCATCTGGGCCGTCGCGCACGGCCACGATGCGGCGGTCTCGATCGACCGCATGCTGAACGGTGAGGACATCGCCAGCCGGCCGGCGCCGCACACCTCGCTGATCTCGCAGAAAATGGGCATCCACCAGTGGATCTACGACAACGCCGTCTCCGACGACCGCCGCCTGCGAGTGCCGCTACGCGAGCTCAGCGCGGCGCTGAAGAACATCAAGATCGAAGTCGAACTCGGTTTCGACCCGCAACTGGCTTTCCAGGAGGCGCAGCGCTGCCTGAACTGTGACGTGCAGACGGTCTTCGCGCCGAAGTTGTGCATCGAGTGCGACGCGTGCATGGACATCTGTCCGATGGACAGCATCTCCTTTACCGCCAACGGCGACGAAGACGAGTTGCGGCCGCGCTTGTTGGCGCCAGCACTGAACGTCACGCAGGACCTCTACGTCTCCGCTTCGCTGAAAACCGGGCGGGTGATGGTCAAGGACGAGGACGTCTGCCTACACTGCGGACTGTGCGCCGAGCGCTGTCCGACGGGCGCCTGGGACATGCAGAAGTTTCTCTTCGAAACGACGCACGCCGGACCCGCTTGCCGCAATGCCGGCTCATCGCCACCCTTGCCCGAGCCGCCGCAATCCCCGTCACCCGAGCACAAGCCAAAGGCAAAACAAAAGCCGAAGCCGGCGCCGGCTCCCGACCCGCAAGCCGCCTGAGGAACGAAAATGCAGAAGATCGAAGCGGTCAACGATTTCGTCATCAAGTTTGCCAACATCAATGGCTCGGGATCGGCCTCGGCGAACGAACTTGTCGCACGCGCCATCCTGCGCATGGGCGTACCGGTTTCACCGCGCAACATCTTTCCCTCGAACATCCAGGGGCTACCGACCTGGTTCGAAGTGCGCGTCACCGAGCGCGGCTATCTTGGCCGGCGCGGCGGCGTCGATATGATGGTGGCCATGAACCCGCAGACCTGGGACCAGGACGTCCGCGAAATCGAAACCGGCGGCTACCTGTTCTACGACAATTCCCGACCGCTGCCGCGCTCGCGCTCACGCGATGACATCCACGTCATCGGCATGCCGCTCACCGAGCTCTGCAACAACACCTACAGCGACCCGCGGCAGCGCCAGCTGTTCAAGAACATCCTCTACGTCGGCGCTCTGGCGCACTTGCTCGACATCGACCCGAGCGAAATCGAGACACTCTTCGGGCAGCAGTTCAAAGGTAAGGAGAAGCTACTCGATGCCAACCTCCAGGCACTCAAGGTCGGCCGCGAGTACGCCCGCGAAAACCTCAAGCCGATCGGACTCAAGGTCGAGCGCCGCGACAAGGTCGGCGACCACATCTTCGTCGATGGCAACACCGCCGCCGCGCTCGGCTGCGTCTATGGCGGCGCAACAGTCTGCGCGTGGTATCCGATCACGCCGTCATCGTCGGTCGCCGAGGCCTTCATTCGCTACACTCAGAAACTGCGCGTCGACCCGAAGACCGGCCAGCAGCGTTGCGCCGTGGTGCAGGCCGAAGACGAGCTGGCGTCGATCGGCATGGTCGTCGGCGCTGGCTGGAACGGCGCGCGAGCGTTTACGGCGACCTCGGGACCCGGCATCTCTCTGATGTCCGAGTTCATAGGCCTGGCCTTCTTTGCCGAGATCCCGACGGTACTGATCAACGTCCAGCGCGGCGGGCCGTCAACCGGCATGCCGACGCGCACCCAGCAATCCGACATCCTCGCCTGCGCCTACGCCTCGCACGGTGACACCCGGCACGTACTCCTGTTTCCGGAAGATCCCTACGAGTGTTTCGAGATGTCGGCGCAGGCGCTGGACCTCGCCGAGCGCCTGCAGACGCCGGTATTCGTCATGAGCGACCTCGACATTGGCATGAACCAGCGCCTGTGCCGCCCCTTCGCCTGGGACGACAGCGTCGAATACGACCGCGGCAAGGTGATGACCCGCGAGGCGCTCGACGCGGGCAGCGACTTCGGCCGCTACCTCGACGTTGACGGTGATGGCATTCCCTACCGCACCTACCCGGGAACTCACCCCACCAAGGGCGGCTATTTCACCCGCGGTACGACCAAGAACGCCTACGCGGGCTACTCCGAGGCCGGCGCGGACTACGTCGACAACATGCAGCGACTACTGCGCAAATTCGAGACCGCCAAGTCGCTGGTACCGCTGCCGGTGCTCACCGCCGCCAGGTACCCGGCGCGCTTCGCGGTCATCTTCTACGGATCGACCAGTCCGGCGATGCACGAAGCGCTCGATGCGCTGGCTGAACACGGCATCTATCTGAATGCCCTGCGCGTACGCGCTTTCCCCTTCCAGAACGAGATCGTCGACTTCGTCGCGGCGCACAGCAAGGTCTTCGTTTTCGAGCAGAACCTGGACGGGCAGTTGACCACGCTGCTGATCAACGAGGCCGGCGTAGACCCGCATAGCCTGGTAACGGTCGTCCATTACGACGGCACGCCGATTACCGCCCGCTTCATCACCCAGGCCATCGCCGACCGCGTCGCGCGCCTGAATGTGCATTCGCGCAAAGCCGACAGAGTGGCCTGAGATGACCTACCTCGCCAAACCCAAACTCCACCATCCCAGTCTCGCCAAAAACCGCGTCGGGTATACCCGCCGCGATTACGAGGGCAAGATCTCGACGCTGTGCGCGGGCTGCGGCCACGACTCGATCTCGGCGGCGATTATCCAGGCGTGCTGGGAACTCGATATCGAGCCGCACCGCGTCGCCAAACTCTCGGGGATAGGCTGCTCGTCGAAGACACCCGACTACTTCCTCGGCAACTCGCACGGCTTCAATACCGTGCACGGACGCATGCCCTCGGTCCTCACCGGCGCCAATCTGGCCAACCGCGAGCTGATCTACCTCGGCGTTTCGGGCGATGGCGACTCGGCGTCGATTGGTCTCGGGCAGTTTGCGCACGTGCTGCGCCGTGGCGTCAACATGACCTACATCGTCGAAAACAACGGCGTCTACGGGCTCACCAAGGGGCAGTTCTCGGCGACCGCCGACAAGGGTTCAAAATCGAAACGCGGGCAGGCCAACAACGACACGCCGATCGACCTCGCCAGCCTGGCGCTGGTGATGGGTGCGACCTTTGTGGCGCGCAGCTTCTCCGGCGACAAACAACAACTGGTGCCCTTGATCCACGCCGCGATCGCGCACGCCGGCGCCGCCGTGATCGACGTCGTCTCGCCGTGCATCGCCTTCAACAACCACTCGGGCAGCACCAAGAGCTACGACTACGTGCGCGAACATAACGAAGCCGTTAACCGACTCGATTTCTTCCCGCAGCGCGACGAGATCACCGCCGAGTATGGCGCGGGCGAGATCATCGAGGTGCGCCAGCACGACGACTCGGTGCTACGCCTGCGCAAACTGCACGCCGAGTACGACCCCACCGACCGCGTTCGCGCGATGGCCTACGTTCACGAGCACGCCGCGCGCGGTGAAGTGGTCACCGGACTGCTCTACGTCGACCCCGAAGCCTGCGACCTGCACCGACAACTGAACACCATCGACGAGCCCTTGAACACTCTCGGCGCCGCCGAGCTCTGCCCGGGATCGGCCGTTCTGGAGCAGATCAACGCCTCCTTGCGCTAGGCTGCACCGGCGGCTCGCCGGCCTTGGTTCTGAGGCCCGACGTTCCGCGCACGCGGCATGCGCCAGGCGCCCGCCCACGGTCACCATGCCACGGCCACGGCCGGCCGGTCGGCCGAACCGGTATAATCCTGGCTCTTTTCGCGTCCAGCTGGCTCAACCGTGTCCGATCGTCTCACCGTACTAGCGCAGTACCTGCTGCCCAAACAGGCCCTGACCACCCTTGCCGGATCGCTCGCCGCAGCCGAAGCGGGCAAACTGACGACCGCCGTCATCCGCTGGTTTGTCCGCCGCTACGGCGTCGACCTGAGCGAAGCCGTCGATCCTGACCCGACCAGCTACCCGAGCTTCAACGACTTCTTCACGCGACCGCTGCGCGCCGACGTCCGACCGCTCGCCGACGCCGATTTCCTGTGCCCGGTCGACGGCGCGATCAGCCAGTTCGGCCGCATCGAACACGACCAGATCTTTCAGGCCAAGGGTCACCACTACTCGACCACGGCCTTGCTGGGTGGCGACAGCGAGCTGGCAGCGCGCTTCGCCGATGGCCAATTTGCGACGCTGTATCTCAGCCCGCGCGACTACCACCGGATTCACATGCCGGTCACCGGCCGCCTGACGCGGATGATCCACGTTCCCGGCGACCTGTTCTCGGTCAATCCGGCGACCGCGCGCGGCGTCCCGGGGCTCTTCGCCCGCAACGAGCGCGTCGTCTGCGTCTTTGAGGCGGCGTTTGGCTGCTTCGCCATGGCGCTGGTCGGCGCGACAATTGTCGGCAGCATGGCGACCGTCTGGCACGGCCGGGTCAATCCGCCGCGCAGCGGAAAACTACGCGAATGGTCTTACCACGGCCAGCAGATCGTCCTCGGGAAAGGCGACGAGATGGGCCGCTTCCTGCTCGGCTCGACGGTGGTCATGCTCTTCCCTGCAGACGTTCTGAGCTTCAATCCAGCGTGGGCGCCAGCCGGCTCGATCCGCATGGGCGAAGCGCTGGCCAGTTAGGCTGGGCAACGCTAAGGCCGTAGCACGAAGTCGCAAGGAAAATACTAGCGGCGCGTTGACGATCAAGCCTAGAATCAACGCTCTGTGCGCACTGGAAGTCGAGTCTGATGAAGCCTGTCCCGCTGCTCGCTGCGCGGGCACTCAGCGCTACCGTTGCCGACGCGCTTGCCGATAATTTGCCGGCAGGCAACTGCCAGCTTCCGCAAGCGGCGACCGATCTCGCGCACGGCGAATTTTCACGCCAGAACCTGAGCGGCAAGGACTTGCGCGCGGGGCACGTCTGGCCGGCGCCCGCATGGCGAGCACGGACTTCCGCCGGGCCGACCTCGGCGAAACCGACCTGCGCGGCAGCAACACCAAATGGGCCAATTTCACCGGCGCCAACCTGGCCAGCGCCGACCTCCGCAATGCCGACCTGTTTCACGCAACTTTCGACGACGCCAGTCTCGCCGGCGCCGACGCGCGTAGCGCCAATCTCTTCGGCGCCAACCTGATCAACGCCAAGGCCGCGGGCGCCGATTTCTCCGGCGCCTACCTCAAAGACGTCCTGATGGAAGGAATTGACCTCAGCGGTGGCTCGATTCGCGACTGCCACGCGCTGTTCAATGGCGCCAACCTCGAAGCGGCCGACTTTACCGATGCCGACCTCTGGGACAGCAATTTCGCCAACGTCCGCAATCTCGACGATTCAGTGCGGGCCGCGCTGGCTGAACCCTGCGTGGTCAGACGTCGCTGACTGCCGCTGAGCAAGTGGTCGGTTTTTGAGGGTGAGCTCGCCGCGCTGGCCCGGGCGTGCAGTTATTTTGCACACCTGTGGCGCGCAAACCTGACCATCGGGGCGCTGCTCTGTGTATCCTAGACCCCTTTTGATTTCATCGGCTGTCGGAGCTCACCGCACAGCCACCACCAGCGGCCCCTTGCCAGCGGGAGAAAAGCGTGTTTTTCGGATGCGGAGAGAAAGTTCGTGACCTCGAGCGGCGCGTCAGCGAGCTCGCACAGCAGAACCAGAACCTGCGCGACCAGCTCGAATCGGCCGCGGCGCAGCGCGACGCGGGCGTGCACGCTTCGCAAGCGGTCGCCCAGGACCGTAGCGAATTGCAGCGGCTATTTGCCGCCTTCCAGTCGTATCGCCAGTCGCTGGCCGAGTCACAACAGACCATCGGCGAACTGGCCCATCGCCTGCGCGACGAAAAGAAAGCGACCGTTGACGCGGCCGCCATCGGCGCGAGCAGTCACGACTCGATGCACTCCATCAGCACCGACTTGGACCAGCTGGCGACCGACTCGCGCAGTGCCCTCGAAAAAGTCGTCAGTCTGCAAGACAGTACGACGAAGATCGGCGGCATCGTCCACCTGATCAAGGAAATCGCCGACCAAACCAATCTCCTGGCGCTGAACGCGGCCATCGAAGCGGCGCGTGCCGGCGAAGCCGGTCGCGGTTTTGCCGTCGTCGCCGACGAAGTTCGCGAGCTCGCTGACCGGACGACGCACGCCACCAGCGACATTTCGCGATTGGTCGCCAGCATCCAACACGAGACCAGCCTGGCGCAGACGAGTATCGGCGGACTGGCCGAGCAATCGGACTCGTTCAGCGAACAGGGCAAAGAGGCGTCGGCGGCAATTGGCGGCTTTACCAGCCTGGCCAGGCAGATGGAACGAACCGTTGGCGTTGCCGCGCTGCGCAGCTTCGTCGAGCTGGCGAAGATCGATCATCTGTTGTTCAAGTTCGACGTCTATCAGGTACTCATGGGTACTTCCGAGTGTAAGGCCGACGACTTTCCCAGCCACACGGACTGCCGCCTGGGTAAATGGTATTACGAAGGCGAGGGCAAGGTCTGCTGCGCGACGCTCGCCGGTTACCGGGCGATCGAAACACCTCACCAAGAGCTTCACCGGCAAGGCCGGGCTGCCGTCGACGCCTATCGTGCAGGCCATTTTGCCGCGGCCGTTGATGCCGTCGAGGAGATGGAGACCGCCAGCATGAGCGTCCTCCAGAGCCTCAATAAAATGGCTCGGGACGGTGACGCCAGGCCCGACGCACTTTCTTCCCAGAGACACTGACCCGGCATCGACTGCCGCCTTTTCATGTCTGCACGCAATACCCTCCGCACAGCCCGCCACGTCGTCGTCGAAGGTCCGATGGGCGCCGGCAAGAGCAGCCTGGCCCGGCGCCTGGGCGAGCACATCGACGCGCAGCTGTTGCTCGAGCAACCCGAACTAAACCCCTTTCTAAGTCGCTTTTATCAGGACCAGCAGCGCTTTGCCCTACAAACACAGCTGTTCTTCCTTTTTCAGCGTCTCGACAAGACGCGTGCGCTCGCGCAGCCCGATTTCTGCAGCCGCTCGGTGGTCGCCGACTACCTGCTCGAGAAAGATCCGCTGTTCGCGCTGCTGACGCTCAGCGAAGAAGAGTACGGACTCTACCGCAAGGTCTACGACCATCTCGCAGCAGCGGTCGCGGCACCCGACCTGGTGATCTACCTGCAAGCCAAACCGGAAACACTGATTGCCCGCGTGCGCAAGCGCGGCATCGACTACGAGCGCCGTATTGGCGACGCCTACCTGAGCGCCCTCGCGGAAAGCTATATGCACTTTTTTCACAACTACGACGCGGCACCAGTGATGGTGGTCAACTCCGAAAACCTCAATTTCGTCGATTCCGACGACGACTTCCACCTGCTCGTCAAGCGCATCGAAGCGATGCGCGGACACCGCGAATATTTCAACCGGGGAGAGTAAAAACCCATGTCCACCCACGTTGCGACGCGCCGGCTGACGCACGTCGACCTGGCCAAGATGCGTGCCAAGGGCGACAAGATCGCTATGCTCACCTGCTACGACGCCAGTTTCGCGCAGCTCTGCGAAGCGGCCGGCGTAGACGTATTGCTGATCGGCGACTCGCTTGGCATGGTCCTGCAAGGTCACGACTCGACCTTGCCGGTAACCCTCGCTGACGTCGCCTACCACACCGCCAGCGTCGCCCGTGCCAGCACACGGCCGCTGGTGATTGCCGACATGCCCTTCGGCAGCTTCCAGGAAAGCCCGCAGCGAGCGCTACGCAATGCGGTGTTGCTGCTCGCCAGCGGCGCGCAGATGGTCAAACTCGAAGGCGGCGCGGAGATGGTCGAAACAACGCGCTTCCTGACCAGCCGGGGAATCCCGGTCTGCGCACACGTCGGGCTGACGCCGCAATCGGTTCATCAGCTCGGCGGCTACCGCGTCCAGGGCAAGGATGACTCGGACGCTGCCAGAGTGCTTGCCGACGCCCTCGCCCAGCAGAACGCCGGCGCAACGCTGATCGTCCTTGAAGCCATCCCGGTGGCCCTGGCGGTCGAAGTCACCGAGCGGCTGGCGATCCCGACGATCGGCATTGGCGCCAGCCGCGAGTGCTCTGGGCAGGTGCTGGTGCTGCATGACATGCTCGACATCTCGAGCGGCAAGAAGGCTCGCTTTGTCAGGAACTTCATGAGCGGCCAGGCATCGATCGCCGCGGCCATCGCCGCCTACGTCACCGCCGTAAAGGACGGCAGCTTCCCGGCTGCGGAACACTGCTACTGAAGAGCGGCGCGGACGCGACGACGACGCCATGACGGCGCTCGGGCACTACGCTCGGCCGCTGCCGCGATGATCCGGCAGCGTATGCCCGCCGAACTCACCACTCACCACTCACCACTCACCACTCACCACTCACCACTCACCACTCACCCGCAACCCGGAACTACAGCTTCCCGCCAGGTTCCTTAGAGGTCTCATCAAACCATGCAGATCCCCTCCTCGATCCCCGAACTGCGCCTGGCGCTGAGAAACCGTGGCCGCGTCGTCCTGGTGCCGACCATGGGCAACCTGCACGCCGGCCACATCGCGCTGATGAAAGAAGCGCGCGTGCATGGCGATACGGTCGTCGCCACGATCTTCGTCAATCGCCTGCAGTTCGGACCAAGTGACGACTTCGACCGCTATCCGCGCACCTTCACCGAGGACTGCGAGCGGCTATCCGGCGCTGGCGTCGACCTGCTCCTGGCACCGACCGAGACCGAGCTTTACCCCGAACCGCAGACCTACCAGGTAGACCCACCGGCAATCCAGAATCAGCTCGATGGCGAATTTCGCCCCGGCCACTTTCGTGGTGTCGCCACCGTAGTCCTCAAACTGTTCAACATCGTGCAGCCGCAAGCGGCGCTGTTCGGAAAGAAGGACTATCAGCAGCTGCTGGTACTGCGCAACATGACGCGTCAGTTGGCCTTGCCGATCGACGTCATCGGCGGCGAGACGGTCCGCGCCGACGACGGCCTGGCGCTCTCTTCGCGCAACTCCTACCTGTCGGCGGCCGAGCGCGCCGAGGCACCACGCCTGCAACGCATCCTGCGCCGAATCGCCGCAGCGGTACTCGCCGGCGCAAGCGACTTCACACAACTCGAACGGCAGGCAAGCGAGGAACTCGACCAGCATGGCTGGCAAACAGACTACGTCGCGATTCGTCTGCAGGCCGACCTGCAAGTCCCCAGCCACCCTGCAGCGGGGCCGTTGGTGGTCCTTGCAGCGAGCCGACTGGGCTCTGCACGGCTAATCGACAATGTCGAAATCAATCCCAAAAAGGGGCCGTTGACAGGCGGCAATTAGCCGCTACAATGCCCTTCCCTAACTCAAAACCCCGGTGATTCCATGCAGAGGACAATGCTGAAGTCGAAGCTGCACCGCGTCAGCACCACGCACGCCGAGCTCCACTATGAAGGTTCGTGCGCCATCGACGAGGATCTTCTGGACGCGGCGAATATTCGTGAGTACGAACAGATCGACATCTGGAACGTCAACAACGGCGAGCGCTTTACGACCTACGCGCTGCGCGCCGAGCGTGGATCCGGCGTCATCTCGGTAAATGGCTCGGCCGCGCGCCGCGCCGCGCCGGGCGACATCCTGATCATCGCCAGCTTCGCGGTCTATAACGAGGTCGAACTCGCGAAATATGCACCGCACCTGATCTATGTCGACACCCAGAACCGGATTGTCCGTATCGCCGGGATGATTCCGACGCAGGCTGCGGCCTGAGCGCAAGAACGGGCCAGCCGCCAAAGAAAGCCGCGACGCGAGTCGCGGCTTTCTTTTGCTGAAAGTCGCGGCTCGCAATCCTGGCACCTGCCGGCACCGCTGCCGCGACTGGTGATTAGCCCGCTTCCGGCGCAACCTTCGGTTTGCGCGGCCGCCGACTACGCGTTGCTGCTTTTTTGACCGGCTCCGCCGCCTCACTCGCCACCGCCTCGCCCGCAACCACCGCGACCACGGCCGGCTGCGAGTCGCTGCCGCTGTCGCCACGCTCGGCGACTGTCGCTGGCGCGGCCGGCGCCTCTTCTCCAGGCGGCACCTTGTCTGCTCTTGTGGGCCGCGCCCGTCGTGTCGGTCTGCTTGTGGCCGCCGACTTGCGCGCTTCTGGCAGCGCCGGCGATTCGAGTGCAGGGACCTCGTCGCGCCACGGCTCGGGTTGACCCAACTCAGGCTGCCCCAACGCGCCACCATCAGCGTTGGTTGCGTCAACGCGCTCCTCCTTTACGACGCCCTCCTTTAGGTCGACGCCCTCCTCCTTGCTCGCCTTCGGCTCGCGGCTTCGCTTGCCGCCTTTCTCGCCCGCTTTCCGTCGGCCCTGCCCCTTGCGGCCGCCGCCGACCGAATCGGCCAGCTCCTCAGTCACAGCGCTGTCGATTGGCGCTTCGCCAGCCACAGCCGGCGCGGCAAACGCCGGCGCGCTCGGCTCTGCCAGCCCACCAAGACCGTTGCGACGATAAACGTAGCTACCCGATTTTTCGTCACGGCCGATCTCGAGCAAACCGCGCGACTGCGCCTCTTCGAGCAGGTTGCCGAAAGCACGAAAGCCATAGTAGGACTCGTTGAAGTCGGGCTTGCGCCGCTTGATCGCTTCCTTGAGCATCGACGCCCAGATCTTGCTGCTGTCGCCGCGCTCGCCGATCAGCGCGTCGAAGGTCGCCACCGCCAGCTCGACGGCCTTGCTCCGGCGCGCCTCGAGTTCCTCCTTGCGCTGCGCGTCCTCCTCCGGCGAGCGCCTGACGACCGCTTGCACCTCCTTGGAATCGCGCCGCGCCGAGCGCTGCATCTCGCGCACGAGGTCGTCATAGAAAATGAACTCGTCGCAGTTGGCGATCAGCAAGTCGGAAGTCGACTGCTTGACGCCGACGCCAATCACCGACTTGGCGTTCTCGCGCAACTTGGAAACCAGCGGCGAAAAATCCGAATCGCCGCTGATGATCACAAAGGTGTCGACGTGCGACTTGGTGTAACACAGGTCGAGCGCATCGACGACCAGGCGGATGTCGGCCGAGTTCTTGCCCGACTGACGCAGGTGTGGAATTTCGATCAGCTCGAAATTCGCTTCGTGCATCGCGGCCTTGAAGCCCTTGTATCGCTCCCAGTCACAATAGGCCTTCTTGACGACGATACTGCCCTTGAGGAGCAGCTTCTCCAGTACCGGCTTGATGTCGAACTTGTCGTACTTCGCATCGCGAACGCCAAGGGCGACGTTCTCGAAGTCACAAAACAGCGCCATGCTGGCGGTTTCGGGCGCTACAGCCATGATTCCTTCTCTCCAAAAATTTCCGCGCCACGACTATGCGTGGCGGCTTGATCGGCCTGTGCCTTGTCCGGCGCCGGAGGTCTCGATCGCGAAAGGTAGCCAGCAAATGCTGCCGCTTGCCGGCTGCGCATCGACAAATGGGCCAGAGCCAGAGCATTGGGCAGCATGCCAAACGGGCTCCGAATCTCGCGTCGACCCGGCAGATGGTAAACAATTACCGGCAGGAAGCAAGGAAAAGGTCCGCCCGAACGACGGTCCGTAGAAGCGCAGCAAGCAGACACTTCGGCGCACCTGCGGGCGCGGCAGCCATCGCCCTTCAACTGCTCGGCGACGCGAGCGGCGGCTAGCCACTCGGCACGGTCGGCAAAGCGGAAGATGGCCACCTTCGCCGTGAAGTCGTACCATTACGGTCCGCGCTGATCAGGCCAGGCTGGCGAGCGCGGCCACCTGGCCGATCTGGCGTCGCTCTCTCCGGACAAAACGCGCTACGGCCAAGTAGCGCAAGCGCTTATCCGACGAAAGGAAATCCATGCGTCAGCTGCTACTCATCGCTGCCCTCGCCACGCTCGCTGCCGTCAGCGGCTGTGCGAGCAAACCGCCGTTGCCGGTCGCGCAAGCGACGCTGCCCGGCAAACCGGTCAAGCTGGCCCTCGCTCTCGGCGGCGGTGCAGCGCGCGGTTTCGCGCACGTCGGCGTGATCAAGGCGCTCGAGAGTCAGGGCATCGTTCCGGACATCGTCGTCGGCACCAGCGCCGGCGCGGTGGTCGGCGCGCTCTACGCCGCCGGCAATAACGGCTTCGAGCTGCAGAAGCTGGCGCACCGGCTTGATGAGACCAAAATCAGCGACTGGTCGCTACCCGATCGCGGCGTTCTCAAGGGCGAGTCACTACAGAAGTTCGTCAATGAAGCGGTCGGCCAGCGGCCGCTGGAGGCTCTGAAAAAACCTTTCGGAGCCGTTGCCACCGATCTTCGCAGCGGCGAGAGCGTCGTCTTTCGCACCGGCGACACCGGCATGGCGGTACGCGCTTCAGCGACCGTGCCGGGGATTTTTCAGCCGGTGCGCATCAGCGGCCGCGAATACGTCGATGGCGGCCTGAGCAGCCTGATTCCGGTCCGTGCCGCACGCCAGATGGGCGCCGACGTGGTCATCGCCGTCGACATCGCGGCCGTTCCCGGCAACCAGCCGGTGCGCAGCACCTTCGACATCCTGATGCAGACTTTCACGATCATGGGTCAGAGCCTTGCTCGCTACGAACTCAAGGAAGCCGACGTCGTCATTCGTCCGCAGGTCGGCGCCGTCGGCTCCACCGAGTTCCAGGCGCGCCACGACGCGATTCTCGAAGGCGAAAAGGCCGCGCAGGCGGCGCTGCCGCAGATTCGCGAAGTGCTGCGCAAGGCGGGCCGGCTGTGACCCGTTCCGACGCCTCGAGCCGCCGGCAGCGGCGATCGCTAGCAGCCGCGTAGAAAAGCCATGCGACTGCTTGCCGACTTCTCGACTTCGGCGCTGATCGCTGGCTTCGTCGCTGTTCTGGTCGGCTTCACCAGTTCGGCGGTGATCGTTTTCCAGGCCGCGCAAACGCTGCACGCGACGGCCGCCGAGACCGCCTCGTGGATGGGAGCGCTCGGTATCGGCATGGGTCTGACGAGCATCGTCCTGTCGCTGCGCTACCGCGTGCCGGTGCTCACCGCCTGGTCGACGCCCGGCGCCGCGATGCTGATCACCAGCGCGGCAGGCGTGTCGATGGCCGAGGCGATCGGCGCCTTTCTCGTCTCGGCGGCACTGATCACGATCTCGGGCTTCAGCGGCTACTTCGAGCGGATGATCAGCCGGATACCGATCTCGATCGCCTCGGCGATGCTCGCCGGCGTCCTGCTGCGCTTCGGTCTTGATGCTTTCGTCGCCATGCGCAGTCAGTTCGTTCTGGTCTTTCCGATGTTCTGCGCGTATCTGCTCGGCCGCCGCTTGCTGCCGCGCTACGCGATCGTCGTGACGCTGGCGCTCGGTGTCGGCATCGCCGCCAGCCAGGGATTGCTGCGCATCGATGAAATCCACCTCGAACTGGCCCGACCGGTGTTCACCGTGCCAGCATTCTCGTGGCCGGCCTTGATCGGCGTCGCGCTGCCCTTGTATGTGGTCACCATGGCTTCGCAGAACGTCCCCGGCGTCGCCGTCATCCGTGCCTCCGGCTACCAGCTGCCGATCTCGCCGCTGATCGGCTGGACCGGAGCCGCCAACATCGTGCTGGCCCCTTTCGGCGGCTTCGCGCTCAACCTGGCGGCGATCACCGCGGCGATCTGCATGGGCCGAGAAGCGCATGAAAACCCCGACCGGCGCTACGTCGCCGCCGTCTCCGCCGGTGTCTTCTACCTGCTGATCGGCGTTTTCGGCGCCACCATCGGCTCGCTTTTCCTGGCCTTCCCGCGCGAGCTGGTCGTGGCCATTGCCGGTTTCGCGCTGCTCGGCACCATCGGCAGCGGCCTGGCCGCAGCCTTGAGCCACGAAGCCGAACGCGAAGCCGCGCTGCTGACCTTTCTGGTCACCGCCTCGGGCGTCGCGCTGGCCGGTGTCGGCTCGGCGTTCTGGGGATTGCTGGCCGGGCTGGCGGCGCTGCTCGTCCTGCGCGACCCGCGTCGCCGCTAGCCTTCGAGCGCCTCCCAGCGTTCGAGCAAGCGCAGCAGCTGCTCGTCGATTTCGCTCAGCCGAGCTGCCAGCCGCTGTGCTTCATCGGGTTGCGACTGGTACAGCTGGGCGTCGGCCAGACGCTCGCCGATGGCTTTTTGCTCGGCCTCCAGCGCACTGATCCGCGGTGGCAGTTCCTCGAGCTCGCGCGCCTCTTTCCACGACAGCTTGCCGCCGCCGGCTTTTTGCGCAGACGCGTTGGCGCTGGCCAAGTTCTGTGCGGCGCGCGCGTCGCCGCGTTTGCCACTGCTCGCCGCCAGCGCCTCGTCACGTAAGCGGGCGGCCTGATAATCGGCCCAGTCCTGGTAGCCACCGGCGTACTCGCGCCAGACACCATCGCCTTCCGAAGCGATGGTCTGGGTAACGACGTTGTCGATGAACGCCCGGTCGTGGCTGACCAGGAACAGCGTGCCGCTGTATTCCTGCAACAATTCCTCGAGCAGTTCGAGCGTCTCGATGTCGAGGTCGTTGGTCGGCTCGTCGAGCACCAGCACATTCGCCGGCCGCGCGAACAGCCGCGCCAGCAGCAGCCGATTACGCTCGCCGCCAGATAGCGAGCTGACCAGCGAACGCGCGCGTTGTGGCGCGAAGAGAAAATCACCGAGGTAACTGATCACGTGCTTGCGCTGGTTGCGGATCTCGATGAAGTCGGAGCCCGGCGAGATGACGTCGATCAGCGTTGCCTCTTCGTCGAGCGCGCTGCGGAACTGGTCGAAATACGCCACCTCCACTTTCGTCCCCAGATAGACCTTTCCCTGGTCGGCTGCCAGCTCGCCGAGAATCATGCGCAGCAAGGTCGTCTTGCCGGCACCGTTCGGGCCAATGACGCCGATCTTGTCGCCGCGCTGCAGCCGGCACGAAAAATCGCTCACGATCTTCTTGTCACCGTAGCTCTTGCTGACGTGCTCAAGAGCGGCCACCAGCTTGCCGCTCTTGACGCCGGCATCGAGCGCCATATCGACCTTGCCCTGGCGCTCGCGTCGCGCCGCGCGCTCGCGGCGCAACTGTTCAAGACGCAGGACGCGCCCTTCATTGCGCGTCCGCCGCGCCTTGATGCCCTGCCGAATCCAGACTTCTTCCTGCGCCAGAAATTTGTCGGAGCGGGAATTGTTCACCGCCTCGTCGTGCAACATCATTTCCTTGCGCGACTGGTACTCGCTGAAGCTACCCGGGCAGGAAAGCAGGCGGCCGCGATCGAGTTCGACAATACGCGTCGCCACGCCGCGCGACGAACGGCCGGTTAATTTTGTGTCTTAATGTCGAAGGCCAGCTGACCTGTCCACTTTCCCCCTTTGAGGGGGGTGTCCCCGACCCGTGCTCACCACCCCTGTTTCTGACTTTTTTTCCCCCATCACTTATTTTCTCCGCGTGATCAGTCCGACACTCCCCGTTTCCTCCACACGGTGTTGCGGCTTCTCTATCCTACCCCGATAGAAAGACGACCGGACATCCGGATGCACGGGAAGCGGTCGCACGGGATACTGGCCATCTCCTGTGCTGCCCCACACCACCTCATGGACCACGTGGGGCTTTAAGCTCTTGTGTGGTCCCAAGTGCATAGAAGAGTGAAAAGAACTGTGGACGAGGTGTAATGAAGAGGAGTAGACAGAAAAATCGCTTCGGTTCGGCGTGTGTCCTCACCCTACTGACGAGCGAAAGACACAGGGGCAGTTCGGAGAGCAAAGACAGAGTGCGATAAAGCGAGGACAATGCGACGCGAGAACAGACACGAGGCGAATCTGGAGTTTGCTCGACGAAGTGGGCACGGAGCGGAGTAGCGGGGAGTCGCGGAAAGCCGCAGGTACACCAGGCGACAGGAAGAGGGGACAGCGCGAAGTACAAGTCGCCCATGACTGGCAACGACGGCCGCGGAAAACGGTCGATTCGGGCAGGGTCGATAGGGAAGGCGGATCCCTGCAGCACATAGCGATGCGCAATCCCGGCTGCCGCACAGACCGTACCATCGTCGAGGCGCCAGTGCCGGCCAAGTGAAGAGGATCGCTGAGAGAACGACGCTGCAGAGTACACAGGGAGAGAGCGGATGGAGCTTGAGGCCGGGTACAGACGTGCGAGGAGCGGGGGTGACAATCAGCAGCTTGAATGACACGGTTGCGACCAGGTCAAGCTGGAACTCGGCGTGATCGAGAAGCGGCACGTGGCCGAAAGCGAGCGAGGCGTCGGTGAGAATCAGATACGGCATGGGTGCAGTTCGAAGTCCTGTCGGTGGATAGAGTGGCCGCCGGGCATGGCGCCAAGCGCGCCATTCTACGCTGTTGATCGAAGCGACACGCGCGGGAGACTTGTCCACCCAGGGCAATCGCATGAATCTTGTAGAACGCCCAGCAGCTCGGCACGGAAGAGGTCAGCTCTGGCTCGCATCTGGTCGTCGCCAAAAGGCACGTCGACGGACCCGCGCAGACTGTTGAGCGTAAACGGTTATTTCAGAGGGGTCACGACCTTGGCATGCACGCGATGGCCCTGCAGACCAGCAGCGCTGAAGCATGACTGCGCCAGCCCAGTACTGGCAAGGCGTTGCGGTGGGCAGGCAAAAAAGGTTTCGCACAAGGGAGCTAGACAGCCGGGGGGACTTCTGGCAGGATAGGTGGAGGGTCATTGGTCCACGTTTCAGCCGGAGGTATCGTGGTGGTTGCAACGAGCGAAGGGGAGTGGGTGCACTGCGGTCGCGTATTCAGCGCCGCGGAGATCGCCGAGGTGTGCGGGACGGTGGCGTGGCTGCCGGGATTGGCGCGCAAGGAGTTGGCGGCGACGGTCTGCGAGCACCTGGGGTGGACCACTCTGACAGGGACGGCGAAGATCAGCGCCTGCCTGGAGTTTCTGGAGCGTTTGCAGGCGGCCGGGCTGCTGACACTGCCGGCGATAAGGCCGTCGTCAGCACGCCGTTGCGCGCCGCCCGCGGCACCCGTAGATACGGTCACCGGGGAGCTTCCCGTGCACTGCGCCCTGTCGGCACTCGCACCGGTCTGCCTGGAAGTCGTTCGCGACGCGGCGTTGGTGGCGCAGTGGGATGCGCTGGTGGCGCGCTGGCACCCACTGGGTTTCCAGGGGGCCTTCGGCTACCGCCTGCGCTACTTCATCACGGCGGGCGACCGGCGGCTCGGCAGCGTCCTGCTGGCCGGCGCTGCCCGCGCGGTCGCCGTGCGCGACCGCTGGATCGGCTGGACGGCCCAGGCCCGCCGCGAGAACCTGGCGCGGGTGGTGAACAACAGCCGCTTCCTGATCTTTCCCCACGTCCGGGTGCCGCATCTGGCCAGTCATGTGCTCGGACAACTCGCGCGCCGCGCACGCGCGGACTGGCTCGATCACTGGGGCTTCGAGCCCCTGTTGCTGGAGACTTTCGTCGATCCTCGTCACTATACCGGCACCTGTTACCGCGCGGCCGGTTGGCAGTTGCTCGGGGCAACCAGCGGGCGCGGGCTGGCCCGCCCCGGCCAGTCGTATCGCAGCACGCCCCGCCAGGTGTGGCTCAAACCGCTGAGCGCCGATTGTCGCGACCGGCTGTGTGCCGCCCCTGGGAGCTCCCGGCCATGAGCAAACCCTGCCGTCGCCCGACACGCGCTGCCCTCAAGGAGCTGCGCTCAGAGAAGAAACGGCAGGAAAAGGCACTGAACGCGAAACGGCGCGCGAGTGGACAAGTCCTCCACTCCCCCACTTCTCTGCCCAACCGATGCTCAGCCTTCGCGACCGTCGGCGAGGAAAGGGAGGCCCGCGAGGACGCCGTGAGCAAAAAGACGCGTCTCCTGCGCAAAGAGCTACCCGCCTTGCTCGAGCAACTGGAACAAATTCCCGACCCGAGAGACCCCAGGAAGCGCCGCCACAAGCTGACCGCGCTGCTGCTTTACGGTCTGCTGATGTTCGTCTTTCAGTTCTCCTCTCGGCGCGAGACCAACCGCGAAATATCCCGTCCCCAGTTCATGGCCAACCTCCACCTGCTGTTCCCGGAGATCGAGACCCTGCCACACGCCGACACCCTGTTTCGGCTGCTGCGCGACATCGACCTTGACCACCTTGAGCAGGCCCACGTCGATCTGGTGAAGCGGCTGATCCGCGGCAAGAGCTTCCGCCGCTATCTGATCAACCACTGCTACCCCATCGCCATCGACGGCTCGCAGAAGGTCGCCGGCGACACCCTCTGGGCGGAGGAACTCCTCCAGCGCACCGTCGGCAAGGAGGAAACCCGCCACACCCAGTACTTCGTCTACGTCCTCGAGGCCAGCCTGGCTTTCCACAACGGCCTGGTCGTCCCACTGCTCAGCGAGTTCCTCGAACACGCGCTGGGCGATACCGAAGCGCAAAAGCAGGACTGCGAGCTGCGCGGCTTTGTGCGCTTGAGCGACCGGCTCAAGACGCTGTTCCCCCGCCTGCCGATCCTGCTCCTGCTCGACGGCCTTTACGCCAACGGGCCGGTGATGCAGCGCTGCTTGCGCGCCCACTGGCAGTTCATGATCGTGCTTAAGGACAAGGATTTGTCCACGGTCTGGCAGGAGTTCCGCGCACTCCACGCCCTGAAGCCACAAGCCGTGCAGCGCGCTTGGGGAAGGCGCCGACAACACTTCAGCTGGGTCAACGACATCGACTACGCCTTCGCGGCCAACGGGCGTCAGCGTCTCAAGCTGAACCTGGTGGTCTGTGAGGAAAGCTGGGAAAAGATCGATGAACAGGCCAGGACCGTCACCGAAACATCGCGCCACGCCTGGCTCTCCAGCCAACCGCTCAGACAAGACAATGTCCATGAGCGCTGCAACCTCGGTGCCCGCCACCGTTGGGGCATCGAAGCGGGCTTCCTCGTCGAAAAACATCAGGGCTACCACTACGAGCATGCCTTTGCCCTCGACTGGAATGCCATGAAAGGCTATCACCTCCTCATGCGCCTGGCGCATGTGTTCAATACCCTGGCACGTTTCACCCGGCAGTTACGCAACCTCTATCAAGAACTCGGTGTGCGCGGCGCCATCGCCTTCATCCGTAATTCCTGTGCTGCGCCCTGGCTTGACCCAGCACGCCTGCGTCTGCTTCTCGCCGAACCGTTCCTGCTGCAACTCGAATAACCTTGCCCAGGCCTGCCCAACACATCTTCCCAAGCGCGGCGCACCCCGCGCCGGGAAAGGCTCGCCTGGCGATCGTAACGGAGCTCCCTCGACCTCTCCTGTCCCACTGACTGAACACCAAACCCCCGCGCCGCAAGCGCTCCCTTGCCGCTAGCCAACCCCCATCTGGCCGCCTCGGCGGCGAAAGTGGGCGTAACCGGCAAGTGCTGTCGATTCGGGGAGGTCATGCGTCAGGGCTGGCAGACCAGCCGCCAAATTGGCGAAACCCGGGCGCAGCGGCTACAATACGCGCCCCGCTCCTCGTAGCACAATGGATAGTGCACGCGCCTCCTAAGCGTGGGATACAGGTTCGATTCCTGTCGAGGGGACTTACGGTGCTTCCCCAGCAGTCCATAGAAGTCCAAAAACAACACTTTATTCAACGATAAAGCTGCGTTTTGCCAGCACTATGGAGCAGCCACGCCCAGTTTCGGGTCGGCTTGGCGCTGGCGACGTGGCCTGCCCGCACTGCGGCACCGTGCATCGGCACTACTTGGCCAGCCCGCACGATTTGGCGGTGTTTGGCGAAGCGGCCGTATCACGCAGAGTACAAATGGAAACCGACGGAGAACGAGGAGCGTGCCTTGGTGGATCTGGCACTTGAGCACTGCGTGTCAATGTTAAAGAACCCGCCTTGAAGGCGCACAACCCTGACCGGCACCGGTCATGCAAATGGATTATTTTGCAGCAAGCGGCTGTGGGGATGAAGCCGACGCCAATCAGGGCCTTGAGCCAGCAAGAAGCGTTGCGCTGAAGCAATAACAGTCCGCCGACAAATTGCGGCCGAAGCGGGTTGCTCTTGTGCTGCTGACGAAACCCGGAGCAAACGAGGCAAGAGGGAAAACCTTGCCCCGCGGGTGCGATGCCGTCCTCACGGGTCGCTCCCCGTTTCGGGGCGTCGCCGCTGCTCGCCAGACGCCAGCTTGCCCAAGGTTTCGCCGCTGCGATGTCTGCGGCCAGTGCTGGCGGACACATCGGGAGCCGTTTCACGGCGTGCTGCACTCGTCAAGCGCCTGATTTGCCGATCCTGTTCGCCCGCCAGCAACAACAACGCGCAGACTGCGCCGATGAGAGCAAAGAACATGTCGGACTGCGTGTCCCAGGGATCACCCTGCGTCCCGAGAAACTCGTCTGCGCCTTGGCCCATCAGCAGCGCGGCGCCCCACTCGAGGAACTCGTAGCACGCGCTGATCGCGAGCACGATGCAGATAACGTTGAAGACCAGCATCTTGCGGCCCACCACGTAAGCACCCCGAACGAGTATCTCTCGCGCCACCAGCGCCGGCACAAAGCCTTGAAAGAAATGCCCGACCTTGTCGTACGGATTGCGAGCGAGATCGAAATAGTCCGCAATCTGGAAGCCGAGCGGGACGCGGGCATAGGTGTAGGCGCCGCCAAGCATGAGTACCAGCGCGTGCAGGAAGATGCAGACGTAGAGCAGCGTGGTAAGCGGAAACCGCTTGTACGTAGTCAACAGCACAGCTACTGCGATGAAGATGGGAAACACTTCCATCGCCCATGTCGCCCGGTCATAGGGCCTGGCACCAGAAAGCACGAGGAGCGCAAGTAACAGCGCCAGGGCGAGAACGAGAAAGGTCGAACGGTGCGCTTGCATGTGTTGTAGGTCAACCCGACGAATTAGTGTTTGCTGTAGCTGTTACGTCCGGCCCTAATCCAGACTCCTCGGCCCAAGCTTTTCGAGGTTGAAACGATGGCCGAGTCCCATGCTGCAACCGGAAGAGTGATCCCGGCGGCAACGTGGGATGAAGGCCCTACCGAGGCGGCAGCAGCGGCAACCGCCAAGACTCTTCGGGATCGTACAGATTCATCTGCCGCTGGTGGTAGCGGCGTAGCTGTACGGCATAACGGCTTTCACAAGCGACGGCGAGCTGGTGAAGGAACTGACTGAGCGCGGCAACGCTTTCATCGGAGAGGCCGTCGGGGAATAGCGGCTCGGCAGAGCGGCGCTTCATCGCAATTCCTCGATCGCCAACTGCAACAGATCGTCCGGCAAATGATTCAAACCACGCGGCACCGCCAGGCGCATCGCCGTGCGCAGAATTCGCCCGGCATGCCGCGGCAAGCCCTTGCTCGCCTGGCGCAAGATCTCCAGGCCTGAATCGCTGAGCAGCGTACTGGTACAACCGGCACTCTTCAGGCTGTGCTGGATCAGCTGCGCGAAGCGCTCGCGTTCGAGCACCGGCTTGAGCTGCACGCGCACCTGAATTCGCCCCGCCAGCGCCGCATAAGGCGCCCGCTCCAGCGTTTGCGCCAGTGTTGGATGACCGATCAACCAGACCGCCATCACATCGCGCGTATCGAAGGCGAAGTTGAGGAAGGCCGGCAAATCCCGAAAGAACTCCGGCGGCAGATTCTGCGCCTCATCGATGATCCACACCGGCATCAGCTGACGGCTATCGACCAACTGCAGAATCCGCTCCTTCAGATCGCGCCACAGCTGCGCCCGCCGATACCCCGGCTCGACGCCCAGCGCCCGTGCCAGACCGCGATAGATATCCAGCCGACCAAAGTCCGTCTCCGCCTGATAGATCACCTGATAACGATGCGGATTCAGGCCACGGGTCAATTGGCGCAAGGCGGCCGTCTTGCCCACCCCCGGTTCGCCGGTGATCAGCCCGACCCCGGGCGAGTGCAACAACCACGCAAAGCGCTCGGCCAACTGTCCCAGCGTACCGTCATCCCACAGCTCGGCCGCTTGCTTGCCCAGCGGCGGATGCCGCAAACCAAAGTGTTGAAGGTCCACCTCACTCTCCTTCGGGGTCGTAGTACTGCTGATAGATCTGCTCGATCAGATTCGGGCCGCTCGCCCCTTTCTGGGGCGGGCTAGCGTCCGCTGGGTCAGACTGGCGTCGTTGGCGCGTGGCATTGGCCAGCGCATCGAGTGGCGTCGCCGCACCGATCGATTCCCCTTGCTCGTCCTCGACGCCGATCACCGTCTCGGTATGCGGATCGACCACCAGAGACACCGTTTTGCCCGACAGTTCAAAGGGCACCTCGAAGCGTTGTCCCTGATACGATACCGTGCCATCCTTCCTGACCAGTCGCGTGACGCGATGCTGGAACAGGGCATCGAGGCTTGCCGCCAACGGCCCCAACGGACGAATCCTGGACAGGTCCTGCTGGTAACGCGCCAACGGCGTCATGCCGGCGAGACCGGCGTGCGGGCTGCGGTGATAGACCTGTTCAAGCCAGGCCCACAGGCGAGCATTGAGATCGTCCAGGCTGGCGATATGGCGCTCATCGAGTTCGCTGAGAAACTGATCGCGGCAGCGGCGGTGCCAGCGCTCCAACTTCCCTTTGCCCTCGGGCGCGTACGGCCGACAGTGAATCAGGTGGATGCCCAGCCGGGCGCAGATCCCTTGCAGCGTCTCGGCGCGGTAGGCGGCGCCGTTATCGACCACCAGCTTGAGCGGAATGCCGCGTTTGAGCACCGCCTGCTTGAGCACGCCTTCGATATCCAGGGCGGTTTCTCCGGGGCAGAAGGCGCTGTGCGTGAGTAGCCGGGAGGCGTCGTCGAAGAGCGATACGAGATAGCTCTTGGCGAGTTTGCCGTCGATCGGCACGCGTGGGCCGTGCATCACGTCGCCGTACCAGATCGCCCCCGCTGTCGCGGCGACGAAGCTGCGTTTCTCCTCGGGCAGGCTGGCCGAGCCGGTGATCCGTGACAGGCCGTGCTGCTGCAGCAGACGGTGAATGGTCGACCGGGCCAGGCGGCCACGGGCGACGGTGCCGGTGGCTTCGAGCAATTGTCGAATCTGGCACAGCGAGCGCCGCGGGTTGTCGCGCTTGGCGGCGAGAATGGCCGCCTGGGTGGCGGCCGGGAGCTTCGACTGCCCGCGGTCGGCGCGTGGCTTGGGCGTCAGGCCGTCAAGCTGGCGGAGGCGCCAGGCGTAGTACCACGCCTGAATCGTCTTCTCGCTCAGATAGCGCCGACGGCTGCCGGGGATGGCGTACTCGCGGCTGGCCAGCTCCCGGAGGAGCTGTTGCAGTTCGCTACGTTCCAGCCGCTCGCGGCTGATCAGGGGACCGAGAACGGACAGGCGAAACAGGGCTTTCGGATCAATCGGGTTCATAACCACTCCTGGTGATAAATCGGAGCGGTGATCAAACCAGAACGGCCGTTCTAATGACAGGAGCAAACTGTGTGGGGTCCCCGCCCGGGCGGGGACCTCACCGTCTGCCGCTCGTTCGGAATCAGTTCATCACGGGACGCTGATCTGCCGATCAAGCCAGGTCATGGCCTGTGCCAGGCCGATCGATTCGAATACCCGGCGCCAGAAAGCGCTGCCGTCGACCGTCCGCCCGAGGTCGGCAAAGCGAGCACGCAGGTGAAACTCGAACAGCAGGCGGCGCTCCTGGAGCCAGGCCCACCAGCGACCGGCGGTGCGCCGCTCGGGCGCCGCGCCGGGTGCGCCGGGGCGATCGGGCGCGCCGCTCAGCCGCTGTGCCAGGACCGCTTGCTGCACTGACCAGTCATACCAGCGGCGCGGCGCGATGCACGCCGGCAGACGCGAACACGTCCGCCGACATCCAGAGCAACAGTAGCGGCAGATCGGCACCGGATTGAGTGAATCCTGCCCGGCTCGCCGGTCGGCCTTGCGCTCGTAGTGCCCGTGCTGCCAGAGAATCTTCAGGCCGCAATGCGGGCAGCACGGCGGTCGATACGCTTCGGGGGTTTGCTTGATGGCCTCAAGATGCTGCTCGATCGTCTCGATGCCGGCTACAATTCGCTGCATGGGCTGGGCGCTTTGCTGTGTGGTTTGTCTTGATAACTTCCCACGATAGCAGAGTTGTCCCGGCCCTTCTTTCGTTCACTTCGTCCCAACATCCTTCAGGCAGGCCGCCTTCTTTCGCCCTCGCCGTCCACGGGATATCTCACGCCGTCAGTTCCTGGAGAGCGGCGGACGTAACAGTAGCGCTGCCGGGCATCGCCGTCAGGCGAGCTGCCGGAAATGCTGGGTAAGGTCCATGGATCGAGCGTCATGAACTCGCGTGCATCGTCTCTGATTGTGCCCCCTCCCCTCGTAGCCCAAACGGCCGCCTTCCGCACGGCTCGGGCCGCAAAGTTCGCGCAAGACTGTTGCCAACGCAGTCGCGCTGCCTGCCCGGGCGGTCAACCGGGCCATCATCCTGATCGTCATCGTCTCTGCCGCCTGCTCGTCGCGTTCGTCCCGGGTGCGGCATCCGATGGCGGCGCCGCAGGTCGATTATCTCTCCGTCACGCTGCCCGCGGCGCCGTTCTGGCCCAACAACGGGCAGCGCAGCGCAGTCGCCCCGTTCACCTGGCCGGCGGCTGGCGGCCCCAGCGTTTCGATCTGATGGCGACAAGGATAGTCGAGTCGTGGCACCTGCGTGCGCAGCTTCGGCTGCCGACGTTTTGGCAGCCGGCGTAGTGCCCGTGCCCGTGTCCGCAGCCTGCTCTCGGCGAGCCACGCCAGCCAGCGCGGCGCCAGGCGCAAGGCGAGCGCGGCGAGCGGCGCCGGCTCGAGCAGGACGTGAATGCTGTTGCGGACCAGCGGCCGCAAGTTGGCGGCACATGGCGCCGACGGCGGGTATGGCTCCTTTACCGGCCGTACGGGAAACGTTCAGGCCGAACGGCTTCCTTATTTTCGCTACGCCCGGATCCGACCCACTCCGGCCGGTCGAGCATTTTCAGACCGAACATTCGCCGGTACATCCAGTGCCGCGGAAGCAACCGCTGGAGCCACTCGGGGCGATGTGGGCGCTTGGGCGGCAGGTTCGAAGGCTGACAGGTCGGCGAGCTCGGGATTTTGTTGGACAGCCCGCGGGCGAGGCCGTGTAAAAACCATCGCCAGCGGGCCACGAAGCAATCGTCACCTCACAGCTTTCGGCCACTTCCCGGTTTTTGTGGCGTCAACATCGACGGTGCTAGCGACGCTGCAAACGCAAGGGGATGGCTGCCGTCAACAGCCATGACTGTTACCGTGAAAGAACACCCTCCTGAAGGCGAGCGAATCTCTGGCACTTGATGCCATTGAGAGCAACAGGCGGGAAGAGTAGCTCAGGCGGCAGCGGGGATAAAACCGTGCTTCTTGAGCATCTTCAACCAGCGAGGGGCGTTGCGTGCAACAGATAGGGCTTCGAAGTCGGTTGCCGAGTCCCGGTAGTGCGTCTGTCGGCTGATCAACAGGAAGACCGTTTTGAGAATCTTGTGGGCGATGGCGACGATGGCGCGCTTATGCCCTCGTCGCAAGCGAAGCGCCTCGAACTTGGACTTGAAAGCACATCGCGTCCGACTGGCCGCGTGCGCGAACTGGCAAAGCAGGCGTCGGACCCAGGGGTTACCTTTTCGTATCCGTCCGGTCTTTCGCTTGCCGGCGGACTCGTTGTTGCCAGGACAAATGCCCACCCATGAGGCCAGTCGATCAACCGAGCCGAAGGCGCTCATGTCATTACCGATCTCGACCAGCAGCAAGGCGGCACCGACGGCGTCGATGCCGGGGATGGTCTGCATCAATGCCAGCGTGCTTCGGTAGGGTGTCAGTTGATCGAGCAGATACTGGTCGAAACGATCGATACGGCGTTCGAGCTCCTCGACGTGCGCGATCAATTCATGCAGCACGAAGCGGTGGTCGGCGGTGAGTTCGCCGTCGAGCGCGTCGAGCAGTTCCGTACGGTCGGCCTTGAGACGGTTGCCGGCGAGCATCAACACCTCGGCGGGAGAGTGCTCGGCGATCAGCGCCTTGACCATCGCCCGCCCGGCGACGCCGTGGATGTCGCTCACCACCACCGACAAACGAATGCCGCCGTCGGAGAGGATCTTGTGCACGCGGTTCTTCTCGCTCGAAAGGATGCCGACCAGCTGCTGGCGTTGTCGCCCGACGTGGCGCAAAGCCCGAAACTGTGCCGGCGGCACAAAGGACGCGCGTAGCATGCCGGCTCGCGCCAGCATCGCCAGCCACTGCGCATCCGCCCAGTCCGTCTTGCGGCCAGGTACGGTCTTCACGTGCCGCGCATTGACGACCGTCGCGACGATGCCGACCTGTTCCAGCGCCGCATGCGGACTCTTCCAGTAGATGCCGGTGCTCTCCATGACGACCATCTCGGCGCCGTGAGCGGCCACCCATTGCGCCATCGCCTGGCGGTCACGCTTGAAACCACCAAACTCGGCCAACTCGACACTCGTCTGGCCGGCCTCATCTTCCGTGATCGCACAGGCCGTGATCTTCGCCTGATGAACGTCCAGCCCGACGACACGCTTGTACAGTTTCGCCAGTTCCATCCGTTACTCCTTTCCCGTAAAGTCACGAACGGGTGGGAACGGCGCTTGACCGAAACAACCTGCAGGGTTGCCCCTGCGGCCTTTTTACCGTGCGCTCTCTACGAGGCAATCCGGGGTACGAGTCGGTTCAGCGGGTCACGTTAGGCATCGGGGTCCAACCACCATCTCATTGCTCGACCTCTGCCGTTTCCACCCACTCGTATTTTCTTTCATCATCCGGGGTGGCGCGAGCCGCCTCACGCAATGACCGTTAGGCTCGAGGCCAGAGCAGCAGGCTGTCGAGATTTTTTACAGTTGCGTGACAGCAACCCCTCTCTCCCCTGTAAGCCATGGATTGTCAACGCATATCCGACCGGACGCAGTTCTTGTCAGGCGGCGCGGTGGGTCTGGACGAGACATACCTGCTCACTTACCGTGATTGGGTGGGCATGGTCGGCTTCACTCCAGGCCTGATTCAGGGCCTTTCTCTTGCGCCGACGTTTTCCTTCACCGCAAACTCCTTCTCCGGAACATTGCAATCAGGAACGGTTGTCAGCCCTGGCGCTGAGATCAATGTGACGTTGCTCATAACGCATGTCCCGGAGCCCGGCACCCTTGCTCCTCTCGGCGTCAGTCTTGCCGGTCTCGCGGCCTCGCGACGTCGCAAGCGGCAGCCCCTATCGCCGCTGGCGCATCACACCTGCACCTCGCAGAAGGGCCGGCAGCAACGGGTAGCGGATCACGGGGGGGCCAGGGCCTCCGCACTCGGCTGTCATAGCGGTGTGAGGCCCAGCATCGTCATCCGGACATCGTCATCCCAAGCAGCTCCTTTGCGCTTCAAGCGTAAGCTGGCTTTAGTCTTGTCGGTCGTATCCAGACGAATCAGGTTGAGAACGATTTTCTTCAAGAGGGAGAGGTTCTGTGGGGCGTTGTCCTTGCGTACAGTGCTGGCATCTTCACGAAAGCTGACGTCGAGCACCCAGTGAAGGCGGTTTTCTACGCCCCAATGGCCTCGCACCGCGGCCGCCAGCTCTTCGGCGGTCAAGGCACGAGAACTGATGTAGTAGCGTCGCTCGAAGTTCGATTCCTTGTTGCCAACCTTGCGCAGGGAGTCGACCAGGCCGATCGTCTGGCACTTCGGCCAATCGGCCAGATCAACGAGTCCTTGCGCAGGCAAGACCGAGGCGATCTGTCCGACGATTCGACCATGGGACTTGCGGGCCTGACGGTGGCGATCAACGGCCTCGGATTGATACTGGTCGATGAACTCGGTCTCGATGGCTTCCAGCAACGTCGGCTGGTTGCCTTTGACCGCCAGCAGGTAGTCACCGCCTTGATCCGTGATCTGCCGAGCAATAGTTTTCTGGCAGCCCATGGGTAAGTATTCGGCCAACCCGTAGCGCGCCAGCGCCATTGCCGAGGCGGGTTAGCGGCAGAGGACTGATCGGAAGGCTCTGTGAAGGGGGTAGAGCCAGATGTCCTTGATCGGGAGGATGGACTTGCTGGTGGGGCATTTCTTGCCTCGCCCGGCGGTTTGACCGACCTTGATCCAGTTGGCGGCCTGGTAGCAGGTGCCGCGATGGCGGGGCGTCTCGACGAAGGTTTCGAGCAGTACGGGGCGGTAGCCGTAGCGCGCCAGCCAGTCCTTGGGCAGTTGCCGCTGCATAAGCGAGAGGATCTTGGAGGCCAGGCCCTTGCACTGGATCCAGGGCAGGATCAGAAAGCGGGCATTGTTCACCACCAGTTGCAGGTTCCTTTGTCGCTGCTCATCGTGCCAACCGATGAATTGCTCGCGCGCGGCGAGTTTCCAGGCGCTGGCGCCGAAGCTGAGCAAGGCGACCAGGGTCTCGCCGGCGAAGACGAAGTAGCGGCTCTGACTGCCCGCCATGGGCGTGTGGCCGAGATAGTGGTAGCGGGCGATGTACTCGTTCCACAGACGCGAGTTCGCCGAACCGACGACCTGATGCAGACGCAGCGGCGGCAGTTCATGCACCGGCTGAGTGAGCAACGGTTGTGGATCGGTGGCGTGAGTAGGCAGATACTCGGGTTGGCGAGGAGCGGCCCGTCGTGCCGCCGGCAGGGTGAGCAGGCCGTCGGCCTGCATACGCAGCATGGCCACCCGGCAGGTCATATCCTTCAGCTCGCCATTGGGCTTACGCCAGTCGAAGAGCTCACACACCTGGCGCGACAGTTGCGCGCGGCTGCTGCCAGGATGGGCTTCGATCAGGCGGCAGAGGGCCTGCAGTTCGTCGTCGGTAAAGTGACGCCCGCAATAAGGCTTCACGAGCTATCGATGGGACGGCTCTGATCGACCGGGATGCCACGCATCTGAGCCAGTCGATCGGTCGCCATCGCCCAGGGCAGAAAGGCACTCAAGTCCGTCGGCGGCAGGTTGCCGTTGGCGGCGCAGGCCTCCAGATACGCCGTCAGCCAGGTGCGCGGGTTGATTCCCCACAAGCGCAGCGTCAGCAGCAAGCTGAACATCGTCGCGGCGAGTGCGCCGGACCAGAGACTGCCCGACCCATAGAAGTTCTTGCGTGCGACCACCGGCGTGCGCTGTGCGCGCTCGGCGGCATTATTGTCCATCGCCACCTCGGGGCGGTCGACAAAGACGGTCAGGCCGGACCAATGTTTGCGCATGCTTCGCAGCACCTTGCTCGCCGGCATTTTGAGCGCCGGGTTCGCCAGTTCGCTTTCCCGTTGACTGGCCATTTGCGTGATCGCCTGCCGCAAGGCGCGGTCGCGTTCGGCCCACTGTACTGGGTCGCTACGGACTTCCAGGCGCCGTCCATTCAAGTGGTAGAGCTGAGCGATCTGCTCGACCCAGGCCAGTGCCCAGTCCGCGAGCTCCGGATGGGCGTTGGCCAGTTCCAGGAAATCACGCCGCTGATGTGCCCAGCAGAAAGCCAGAATGAAGTGGTCAAGGACTCGCGCGAGCTTCTTGTAGGCCGAATAGCGATCACTGTGTATTCCACGCAAACTGGACACCGATTCCACGGCAAACTGGACACCCATTCCACGTGAATCTGGACAGTCGGAGCGTAGCGACGCGGGGTTAAAAGGTTTTACTCTGAGCCTCGTCTTGTGGTCAAGTTTTTGGCATGCAAAGGCAACCGCTTGGCGTTACTGCGTAACGGCTTCTTTGGCCAATAGAAGGCGCTTTTCGTAGTAGTCCGTCTCTCCATTCGGAACCCGCGCCGCGCGCTTCAAAGCGGCGTGGTCAGCCTCCCGAAGCAGGCTTTCAAGGACCTCACGTTGCGTTACTGCGTAACACGCCGCCAGGCGCTCCAAGGCACGCTTGGCGTGAAGATTGACCAGCAGATTCAGCCGCTCGGCCTGGCCGTCCACATCTTTCAAGTGACGAACGCGATAGTCCGATTGCCGTTGAGCATTAGTTTTTGCCATGTTGATGGTCCTGTTGAGCGTTACGCAGTAACGGTTTGATGGAGGGGTTGCCATGCCAGCAGCGCAGCAATCGAGGGCACAGGCCGTGGGGCGCTTTGGGCGCAACGAGTGGCACCGCGCAGAGTTATCCACGGCCGCCCGCCAGGCTGCGCTCCTTCTATAGCAGGCGGGCTGGCGGGCGGCGGTGGGTAACTTGTTGGGCTTGCTGAGGCGTTCATACCGGCGTCTCGGGCTTGCGCAACGATTCGCCATCGAGGTCCAGCGTATGTGCCTGATGGACCAGCCGGTCGAGGATCGCATCGGCCAGCGTCGGATCGCCAATCGACGCATGCCAATGCTCGACCTGCAGCTGGCTGGTGATGATCGTCGAGCGCGTCCCGTGGCGGTCATCGAAGATCTCCAGGAGATCGCGGCGGCTCTCGTCGGAGAGCGGTGCCAGCCCCCATTCGTCGATCACCAGGACCTCGGTCTTGGCCAACTGCGCCAGCGACTTCAGATAACTGCCATCGCCGCGGCCGATCGCCAGCGCCGGCAAGAGACGCGTCAAACGCACATAGAGGACCGAATGCCCCTGCCGGCACGCCTGGTTGGCCAGGGCGCACGCCAGATAGGTCTTGCCGATCCCCGTCGGCCCGCAGATCAGCACGTTCTGGTGATCGCTCACCCAGCGCCCGGTCATCAAGCGGGCGAACAGCCCCCGGTCGAGTCGGCGCGGATGCCGGAAATTGACATCCTCTGGCGTCGCCGCCTGTTTCAACCCGGCGCGTTTCAGACGCGCCGCATTCTGTCGCGACTCGCGTTCGGCCGCCTCGCAGTCGACCAGCAGCCCGAGGCGCTCCTCGAACGACAACTGGTCGATCTCGGGGCTTTGCGCCTGGCTGGCCAAGGCCCGGGCCATGCCCGGCAGGCGCAGTTGGTGGAGTCTCTCGACGGTCGGATGATTCAGCATGGCAAAGCTCCTTCAGTGGTAGTAACCGGGGCCACGCACATTGGCGTGCTCCGGAGGTAAATGGGTCTGGGCGGGTGCGCTCACCCGCTGCTTGTCCAGGCCGTTCTTCAAGATCGATTTCAGGCTGCTGTAGGACGTCGCCCCGATAGCGATGGCCCGCTCGCAGGCAGCTTCCAGGCGCTCGTCCCCGTAGGCCTGGCCCAGGCGCAGGATGCCCAGGCACGCCCGATAGGCCTGTTGCGGATGGCGGCGTTGATGCAGAAGGCTCTGCACGACGCCCTGGGCATGCGGCCCGATACGCCCGGCCCAGTCGAGTAGGCGCGGGGCATTCCAGCCCTGTACCGCCCGGTGGGCCGGCGCCATGTGCGCATCGACGGTGGTGTGCCGGCCGCGGGCGTCGTTGCGGACATGACTGGCAATGCGCGTGCCGCGATGGAACAGTTCGACGGTACTCGCCGTCAGCCGGCTATCGACTTGCTCGCGGGCGAAGCGGTAGGGCACCGAGTAGTAGTGGCCGACGAGCTCGACGTGGTAATCAATGCCGACCCTGACGACTTTCCATTCGGCGAACTCGTAACGCGTCACCGGCAAGGGCAGTAAAGCCGGCCGATCGAGTTCGATGAAGGCCGATTGGCGGCAGCCGGGCAACTTCTTGAACGGACGGTTATTGAGCCGGGTCATCAGTTCGGCGATGCTGCGGTTGAGCTCAGCCAGGCTGAAGAAACGCTGGTGGCGCAGACGCGCCAGGACCCAGCGCTCGACCAGAAGCACCCCAGCTTCGGCCTTGGCCTTGTCTTTCGGGCGACGCGGCCGGGCGGGGAGAACCGCGGTGCCGTAATGGGTGGCCAGGTCGCGGTACGTCGGGTTGAGTTCGGGCTCGTAGTAGCAGGCGCTGGTGACGCCGCTCTTGAGGTTGTCGGGCACCATCAGGGCGGTGACGCCGCCGAGGTGTTCGAAGGTGCGCACATGGCTGCCGATCCAGTCCGGCAGGCTCTGGCTCCAGGTGGCTTCGCCGTAGGTGTAGTTGGAGGCGCCGAGGACGGCGACGAAGATCGCCGCCAGCCGGATTTCACCGCTCATCGGGTCGGTGATCGGCACCGTCTGGCCGGCGTAGTCGACGAACAGTTTCTCGCCCGGGGGGTGCGTCTGGCGCAGGCTCAGCGAGAGCCGCCCGACCCACTGCCGATAGAGGGCGCAGAAGCCGCTGTAGCGGTAGCCGGCCGGGTGTTCGGTCTTGTATTCCTGCCAGAGGAGGTCGAGGGTGACGCCCTTGCGCCGCAGTTCGCGGTGCACGACCGGCCAATCGGGTTCGGGGCGGGTCTGGTTCGACGGTGCCGCCGGCGGGTACAGCTGCGCCTCCAGCTCCGGCTCGCTCATTCCCGCCGGCAGTGGCCAGGTGACGCCGTAGAGCTTCGCACGACGGAGGAGATCGCCGACGGTCGTCGGTGAGGCGTGGGTCGCCCGGGCGATCTCGCGGTGGCTGCGGCCGCCCTCAAGGGACAGCCGTAAAACGTCAAGAATCTTGCGCATGGATAGCCTGCTATTCGCCATGTGGGCCTCGGCAAATCTGCCGAGGGTGCCACGGTTATCCCGCGCGCTACGATATTACAAATGACTGTCCAGATTGCTCTGGAATCGGTGTCCAGTTTGCCGTGGAATCACTGTCCAGTTTCGTCTGGAATCGGTGTCCAGTTTGGTGTGGAATACGCAATCACAGATGATGACTCCTCCGGCGCTACCGGAGAGCTCCCGGATCGGCACCGCCGCCGAGCGGCTCGGGTCGAGCACGAAGTGGATGACCGATGGGCCGTGGAACACCCAGAAATACCAGCGATGTCCGACCTTCCCTTCGGTCTCGGCAAAGACCCGCCAGCGGGTCTCGTCTGCGTGCCACTGTTTCTCGCTGCGTAGTTGGCCAAGCAGTGCTTCTTCAAGCGGCTCGAACAGCGGTGCCAAGGCACGCAGTCCGCCGGCCACCGTTCCTGCCGAGAGCGTCAGTCCGTGGTCGGACAAGTCTCGCAGAAGCCGATGCGTCGGCTGGCCGTACAAGAACTTCGACAGCAGCAGGTGCACCCAGATCGACACGCCGTACTTTCCACGCGGGATCAATCGTGCCGGCGGTGGCGCGGTCAGAATACCCCGCGCGCCCGAACACTGACAGGTCCGCCGGTAGCGCCGCCGGCAGATCTTCCGGCGGTAGGCCTTGACCTCGATCTCGAGGACTTCACTGTCTTCCGTGCCGGGAAAGTCGACGTAGCCCAGACCACAGTCCGGGCAATGCGGGCAGTCGATGTCGATGACCTCGATCTGCGTCGGCAAGTGACTTTCCGGGTTCCGCCCGTGACCCGCTGCTCCCGGTTGCTGACCTCGAGCTCGCGACGATTTTTGGTCCGCCGCCGGGTTCTTCTCGGCTCCCGAAGAGCGTTCTGACTTGCGACCAAACAGGCGTTTTTGCAGATCGCGGATCTTGCCCTTGGCCTGCTCCAGTTCGCTGCGCAAGGCCGCCTCGCGCGCCGCCGCTTGCGCCATTTCCACCCGATGAGCGGCCTCCGATTGCGCCAACCGAACCAGCGCTTGTCGATGTTGGCTCCGCCAGAAGCTGGCCTCCCAACGGAGCTTGATTTCCTGCTCCTTGGTTAGCGTCACCAACACCTCGGCGAACGGCGCCACTTGGCGGTGACTTGCCGCCGATCCTCCGCCAATGATGTCCGCACCCGTGTCCATGCGCCGCATGGTGCCGGATTTCCGCTGCTGTGTCCAGTCCAGATTTCCGGTCTACCCGCCAATCGCTGACTGAACCACGCCGACCAAAAAAGCGGGGGCTACGGGTTCACCGAATACTTACGCCCATGGCGTCGATGGTGACCAGCAACCCATTGATATACAGTGCCTTGAGCAGTTCCGGGATGGCGGTGATCTCATTACTCTTGCTGGCGACCTTTTCCTGACCGAGGACAATACCCAATTCCGTAGCGAAGGCGCTGACCATGTGAATCGCGGTTTCGCCACCACTGCCGGAACCTCGCACCGTCTTGCCATCGAACGCGACGCTGCCTCGCAAGGCGCCGACCACCCCGGCCACCCAGCGGCGAAACGCGACCTCAAATTGCTTCGGGTCAAGCGCTCGGAACACCCGCAGAAACGTCTCCGTGGAGGGAACCCCGTTCTTGAGCACCAGGAATTCACGCAGCCATTTTTCCTTCCGGCGCCCCCAATAGGCGATGTCTTCGATGGTGTCACAATCCGAGAGTACCCCTGCCATGGCAATCACCAAAATCTCCTGAAAGTCATGCAGCGTTCCATTGCTGGGTCTGCGCGGCTCGTCCACTTCCCTCAAGCAGCACATCAGGCTCACTCCCGTCGTCACAGTCATTTCGGTTGTCCAAAAGACGAGAGTAGACCTGATTTCAGTAGGGTTTACAAGTGGTTGTCATAAGCTCGTGAATTTTAACGATTTTCCGCTGATCGAGTATGACAATAAACACTATGCTATCCGAGTGCGGAGGCCCTGGGGGGGGGGCCGAACGGCCCGCCACTGCGTTTCCTGCCGTCAGGGTCTCTAGCGCTGGCTCGCCAGCACCCGATCGACCATCACGCCCGACTGCCCCAGGTAGTTGGCCGGGTCGCACAGCAGATGTCGTAGACCAGGTCGTGCGCGTAGAAGCGTCCGCTTCCCGATCTGCTGGCCGAGTACACGGAGATCAACAAGCACTTTGGCGGCGGTGCGCCGTCGAAGACGTAGTACAGCGGGTAGCTCGTTCACTCGGCAGCGATTCGAGCATTGAGACATCGATGCGCTGGCCCTTGCCAATCTGCATGCCCTGCATCTGCGTGGCCAGGATTTTGCTGTAGACGTACATGCCGGCGACGATGTCAGCGATCGACGACCCGAACCTTGCGGGGTTCGTCAGCGGTGCCGGTCACCGAGACGAAGCCGGCCTCGCTCTGGATCAACAGGTCGTAGGCCTTCTTATCGCGGTGGCGACAAGAAGGTCGCCGTGCAGGTGTTCTCGATTATCGGATTGACCAACCTCTATTTGGCGAGGAGAAAACCGATGAGTTGATGGGCGAAATCCGTCCGCTGCGCCCGAATTGGGGCTTTCGAGGCCTAAAAATGTCTCGGTTCTGAGCGGTAGAAGCGGAAAAATCGATCATCGGCGTCGGTTCAAATGGCTGGCTTGAGTGCGATTACCAAAAACATCAATTGATCAGCGGTTCCCTGGTGTGGTGGCGTTGAACTTCCTACACTTCGGTAAAGTCCACCTGTGTCAGGGCAGTTGCGTCCTAACGGTCATTGCGTGAGGCGGCTCGCGCCACCCCGGATGATGAAAGAAAATACGAGTGGGTGGAAACGGCAGAGGTCGAGCAATGAGATGGTGGTTGGACCCCGATGCCTAACGTGACCCGCTGAACCGACTCGTACCCCGGATTGCCTCGTAGAGAGCGCACGGTAAAAAGGCCGCAGGGGCAACCCTGCAGGTTGTTTCGGTCAAGCGCCGTTCCCACCCGTTCGTGACTTTACGGGAAAGGAGTAACGGATGGAACTGGCGAAACTGTACAAGCGTGTCGTCGGGCTGGACGTTCATCAGGCGAAGATCACGGCCTGTGCGATCACGGAAGATGAGGCCGGCCAGACGAGTGTCGAGTTGGCCGAGTTTGGTGGTTTCAAGCGTGACCGCCAGGCGATGGCGCAATGGGTGGCCGCTCACGGCGCCGAGATGGTCGTCATGGAGAGCGCCGGCATCTACTGGAAGAGTCCGCATGCGGCGCTGGAACAGGTCGGCATCGTCGCGACGGTCGTCAATGCGCGGCACGTGAAGACCGTACCTGGCCGCAAGACGGACTGGGCGGATGCGCAGTGGCTGGCGATGCTGGCGCGAGCCGGCATGCTACGCGCGTCCTTTGTGCCGCCGGCACAGTTTCGGGCTTTGCGCCACGTCGGGCGACAACGCCAGCAGCTGGTCGGCATCCTTTCGAGCGAGAAGAACCGCGTGCACAAGATCCTCTCCGACGGCGGCATTCGTTTGTCGGTGGTGGTGAGCGACATCCACGGCGTCGCCGGGCGGGCGATGGTCAAGGCGCTGATCGCCGAGCACTCTCCCGCCGAGGTGTTGATGCTCGCCGGCAACCGTCTCAAGGCCGACCGTACGGAACTGCTCGACGCGCTCGACGGCGAACTCACCGCCGACCACCGCTTCGTGCTGCATGAATTGATCGCGCACGTCGAGGAGCTCGAACGCCGTATCGATCGTTTCGACCAGTATCTGCTCGATCAACTGACACCCTACCGAAGCACGCTGGCATTGATGCAGACCATCCCCGGCATCGACGCCGTCGGTGCCGCCTTGCTGCTGGTCGAGATCGGTAATGACATGAGCGCCTTCGGCTCGGTTGATCGACTGGCCTCATGGGTGGGCATTTGTCCTGGCAACAACGAGTCCGCCGGCAAGCGAAAGACCGGACGGATACGAAAAGGTAACCCCTGGGTCCGACGCCTGCTTTGCCAGTTCGCGCACGCGGCCAGTCGGACGCGATGTGCTTTCAAGTCCAAGTTCGAGGCGCTTCGCTTGCGACGAGGGCATAAGCGCGCCATCGTCGCCATCGCCCACAAGATTCTCAAAACGGTCTTCCTGTTGATCAGCCGACAGACGCACTACCGGGACTCGGCAACCGACTTCGAAGCCCTATCTGTTGCACGCAACGCCCCTCGCTGGTTGAAGATGCTCAAGAAGCACGGTTTTATCCCCGCTGCCGCCTGAGCTACTCTTCCCGCCTGTTGCTCTCAATGGCATCAAGTGCCAGAGATTCGCTCGCCTTCAGGAGGGTGTTCTTTCACGGTAAAAGGTAACCCCTGGGTCCGACGCCTGCTTTGCCAGTTCGCGCACGCGGCCAGTCGGACGCGATGTGCTTTCAAGTCCAAGTTCGAGGCGCTTCGCTTGCGACGAGGGCATAAGCGCGCCATCGTCGCCATCGCCCACAAGATTCTCAAAACGGTCTTCCTGTTGATCAGCCGACAGACGCACTACCGGGACTCGGCAACCGACTTCGAAGCCCTATCTGTTGCACGCAACGCCCCTCGCTGGTTGAAGATGCTCAAGAAGCACGGTTTTATCCCCGCTGCCGCCTGAGCTACTCTTCCCGCCTGTTGCTCTCAATGGCATCAAGTGCCAGAGATTCGCTCGCCTTCAGGAGGGTGTTCTTTCACGGTAATGACTGGAGAACTCTCATGGCTATTGGTGCAATGGTGTCCGGCTGCCTCATAGGTATGCCAACAACAATGGCCGCAACTGGGCCTCGTAGAGCGCCTGCGAGGCGGGTTTGTGAAAACAGTGCTTAAAAAACCGCAGGACTTGGCGGCTCACCTTGGAGGTGTAGCGGAATACCGGGGCAGTCCAGTCGGGGCGATCGGTCCCGTCGGTCGCCGAGGTCTGGCGCCGGTCCTGCTTGCGCAAAGCCTTCTCGTCCACGATTCCGTGCTGCCCCATTCTGTAGTGCACCAGCAGGGCCACCAAGAGGCTGGTGACAACGGCCAGGCGGACCTGATTCTCGATGGCCGCCACACTGGCGCCCCATGCCTTGGCGAGGCTGAAGTCGTTCTTCCATGTGTCGAAACATTTCTCCTCCTCCCAGCGGCGGGAGTAGAGGAAGGCGATGACGCCGGGCGCGAGGTCGAACTCGTTGGTCAGAAACTCCACGAGATGTCCTCGTCGGCTGCGGAAGGTGATCAGGCGCCAGTGTTGGCGGGAACTGAGCAAGGTGATGCGCAGATCGTTGAGCACCCCGTCGTTGGCCGGGACATCCTCGATCTTTAAGGGCTCGGTGGACTCGACGCACAGGCTGCTTTTCATGCGCGTGATCATGGTCACGCCCAAGCTCTTTTTCCGGTCATCCCAAAACGTCGCGTCGATGAAAGCGCGGTCGACCAGCCACAGCGCGCCCTTGTCACGGGTCATGGCCTGCGCGGATTGGTCATAGTCGCGCAACAGAGTGATTTCGTGGCGACTGCGGGTGTCGACGTGCACGTCGGTGGGGCAACCCAGGCGCACGTCGTAGAAGCTCAACAGCGCGTGCCCCTTGGGATTGTCCGTCCCGCCCTGGCGGGGCGTACACCGCCCGTAGTGGGCGCTTTCGCTCTGATAGGTCCCATCCATTGCATACACCGGCCGTCCTTGCAGGGCTGGGAATTGCGCCAGGCGATCCGGCAGCGCGGCCCGGGCCTCGGTGAGCAACGGCGGCATCGCCGCCTCCAAGACCGTGCGGCGGCGGCGCGAGGACAGCGCGTCCGACCAGGTGGAACGTGCCAGCGGGACGCGCTGCGCCGTCCCCGGCTCGCAATGCAGCAGCGACTGCACCTGCTCGCGCAGGGTGCGCATGCCCTGCAGGTGGCGCAGCACCCCCCAGGGCCTCCGCACTCGGATAGCATAGTGCTTGTTGTCATACTCGATCAGCGGAAAATCGTTAACATTCATGGGCTTATGACAACCACTTGTAAACCCTGTTGAAATCAGGTCTACTCTCGTCTTTTGGACGAACGAAATGACTGTGACGACGGGAGTGAGCCTGATGTGCTGCTTGAGGGAAGTGGACGACCCGCGCAGACCCAGCAACGGGACGCTGCATGACTTCCAGGAGATTTTGGTGATTGCCATGGCAGGGGTACTCTCGGATTGTGACACCATCGAAGACATCGCCTACTGGGGGCGCCGGAAAGAAAAATGGCTGCGTGAATTCCTGGTGCTCAAGAACGGGGTTCCCTCCACGGAGACGTTTCTGCGGGTGTTCCGAGCGCTTGACCCGAAGCAATTTGAGGTCGCGTTTCGCCGCTGGGTGGCCGGGGTGGTCGGCGCCTTGCGAGGCAGCGTCGCGTTCGATGGCAAGACGGTGCGAGGTTCCGGCAGTGGTGGCGAAACCGCGATTCACATGGTCAGCGCCTTCGCTACGGAATTGGGTATTGTCCTCGGCCAGGAAAAGGTCGCCAGCAAGAGTAATGAGATCACCGCCATCCCGGAACTCCTCAAGGCACTGTATATCAATGGGTTGCTGGTCACCATCGACGCCATGGGCTGCCAGAAAACTATTGCTCGGCAGATCACGGATCAAGGCGGTGACTACCTGCTGGCGGTCAAAGGCAACCAGCCGACGTTGCTGGAAGCCATCGAGACCGAGTTCATCGACCAGTATCAATCCGAGGCCGTTGATCGCCACCGTCAGGCCCGCAAGTCCCATGGTCGAATCGTCGGACAGATCGCCTCGGTCTTGCCTGCGCAAGGACTCGTTGATCTGGCCGATTGGCCGAAGTGCCAGACGATCGGCCTGGTCGACTCCCTGCGCAAGGTTGGCGACAAGGAATCGAACTTCGAGCGACGCTACTACATCAGTTCTCGTGCCTTGACCGCCGAAGAGCTGGCGGCCGCGGTGCGAGGCCATTGGGGCGTAGAAAACCGCCTTCACTGGGTGCTCGACGTCAGCTTTCGTGAAGATGCCAGCACTGTACGCAAGGACAACGCCCCACAGAACCTCTCCCTCTTGAAGAAAATCGTTCTCAACCTGATTCGTCTGGATACGACCGACAAGACTAAAGCCAGCTTACGCTTGAAGCGCAAAGGAGCTGCTTGGGATGACGATGTCCGGATGACGATGCTGGGCCTCACACCGCTATGACAGCCGAGTGCGGAGGCCCTGCAGCACCCCCAGGCCGATAAAATCCGCCATGCTCAACACTCGCGATACCGCGTCGGTACCGCGCACCTGCGCCAAGGCACGAGCCATCGGCGCCAACAATTCACCCAAGACGGTTTGGTTCATGAGGCTATCCATGACCGCAGTTAATCGTTCGGTATCCACAAGACACTCCAATAAGCTGTTGTTTATACAGCCAAAATTGCGAGCAATTTGCCAAACCTTTGTCAAGTGTTTTTCGCATTATTTTAAAAATATTTTTGCCGCCTCAATATCCGCGCCATAGAGCACGTCGATTTCGAACCTGCCGCTTTTCTATTAAATACTCAAATTATCCGCGTATAACACGACTGCGACGCCGCCTTGTGGTGGATTACCTGCTTCGGCCAAAATTCAAGCCGGACACCGTTGCTGGTAACGTTGTTCCCATTCAACGCGCGTGAAGCCACGGCCGAATAGTTTTGCAAGATCTCGGGAGATTTCGACGATGTACTCCCCAGTCTCGTTGTCGGTGGCGCCGCGGGGCAGCAAGGAGCCCCAGAAAACGCGTTTGTTCCCTTGATTGATGCAGACCGATGTCGCTGTTAAGTGATTTAGGCGGGAGAGCAGCCACTTGTGTTCATTGCCTCCTGTCGATCGGCCGATGATCTTCAGAAGACGGTGTCGGCTGAAGCGGACCAGGTTGCCTTCGTGCACGCCGCGCGCGAAGTGCATGATGCCTTCAAAAATATCAATGTGGTCTTGGTCGAGTTGGTGTCCGGTGTAAGTGATGTCGAAGCCGGTTTGAGACGGAATGAGCGCATTGTCGTAGGTTTTGCGGGGGAATTTGTCATCGATCGCGGCGAACAGAGCTGAACGGCTCAATTCGTTCGGAACACCCATGTCTTTGTCGGGCCACAAGGCGAGCTGATGCATTTTCGCGGCTTCACGCTTATCAAGCGTCTGTCGCATAAGTTCAAGGCTCGTTTCGAGCTTTTTAGTGGTCATTTTTTTACCCCCCCTGCTCGCCTGACTGTCCTTGGATGTCTATGTGTCTATGTGTATGCATGTATACACTTATACTCGTATATTTTATATGGCTTAACTGTCGCGAGCTTCAAGAATTCGACCGAGTCTTGCAATCTCCGGCTTTCCCTCTCTGGCAAAAATGGTGTTCAGCGCGTCGGCCAGTAATTCTTGCAAGGTGATTTCCCCTTCAACGGCAATCATCTTCAATTGCTTGTGTACTTCCGGGGCGAAGAAACCTCCGATCAGCACTTGCCCCTTGCGGGCACCGGGGCGGTTCTGCCCACGCCCCTTGATGGCCGGCGCAGCCGGTGGCGGAGTGCTGGGCGCGGTGAATTTCTCAAGCCCGCGCGCGAGTGGGTTCGGCTTGGCCATGGTCTGCCTCCTTTTTTAATTTGTCTATAAGATTACGCGTAAACTTGTATAACTGTATAACTTCGGCTGCGGCTTTGCCGGAAGGGTCGAATTCGGTGGGGCCTTGGCCTATATTGGTGGCGTGCATGTGTGCGGCGCGCTGATGAAGCACCGTTGGCGCAACGGTGAAGCCCATGTTCCGAATGGCGGCGGCGGTCTGTTGGGCGGCGGAGCCCTGCACGGGAGCCTGATTGATGACGACTAGAGAAGGAGGCCCACCTGCCAGTTTGAGCAGGTCGCGCACGGTCTTGAGCGTCTCGATATCGAAGAGATGCGGGCGAACGGGTATCAAGACTAGATCGGCCACGCGCGCGGCTTCTGCGGCCTCTTGCGAGGCGTGCGGCGGTGTGTCGATCAACAGAAGTTCGACGCCTTGAGACAACGCCGCGGCAATCGCTTGTTTGATGCGGGCGACGGGCGAGGCAACAACCCAAGGTGTTTCGGCGTCGCGGCGGTCAGTCCAGTTGGTGGCGGTGGTTTGGGGGTCGGTGTCGATGACGGCGCTGTTTTTTTGTCCTGCATGGCGGCAACAGCCAAGCCAAGCGCAAGCGTTGTTTTCCCGGCCCCGCCCTTTTGCGCGATTACAGCAATTATTTGCATGTATACACCTATAGGATCATATAAGTCTACAAGACTAGAGGTATTCGCGTAGACCGTCAATCAATTCGGTCAACTACCTTGAGCACCTCCAAACAGTGCACCAGGTAAACGGCATGACCAGCCCGGACTTCCGGCGTGATCCCGAGATCGGTGCACAAGAAAGCCGCCCCCAATTTGTCACAAGGCTTGTGACAAATTGGGGGCTACGGTTCGCGTAGGCCTGGAAGGGGTCTGCGGTGCAGTGGATTGGGGTTGTAAGCTCAAACCCCAGCAAATTTCGTGAGGCAATTTTTTCCGTCTTTCTGGGGTCAGCTCACGAAATGGGAAAAATCGTACGCTAAGCCTCACCGAGCACCCGCAGCGGCCGGAACTTGCCCTGCTCGGCGTGTTTGTTCTGCCGCCAGATGTAGTCGCCGGTCAGGTTGATGTGCTCCCAGCCCAGCGGCGAGAGATGCCGCAGCAGCCTCTCGTCGATGTCCTTGCCCGAGTCGCGCAGCGCCTGGATCGTGTCCCTCCGGCAAGTCTGCCTAAATTCGCCAAGAGACTGGGCTGGAAGGCGTCACGGAAGAGATCGGCTGCATTTTCCACTTACGTTCCAAGGCCGGCTGGCTTACCTTGCGAGGCATGCAAACGACGCTGACCTACCGCCACCGGGCGATTTCCGAAGACGACCTCGTGTTCATTCGCCAGTTGATCGCCGATCATCCCGGCTTGAGTCGCAGGGGTTTGTCGAAACGATTGTGTGAGGCCTGGAATTGGGTGCAGGCCAATGGCGCGTTGCGCGACATGGTGTGCCGCGGGATGATGCTGCATCGCGAGGGGCTGATCGCATTACCGCCGGTGCGCAGGGTGGTGCGCAATCCGCTGGCCGATCGCCGGCAGCCGGCGCGGGTGAACGTGGATGAGACCCCCTGCACCTTGACGCTCTCAGGAATTGACCCACTTTTGCTCACGAAACCGGACCCGCCTAGTCGTCATGGCTGTGCGCACGAAAATGCCGCGCACACAGCCATTCCCGAGCGTACTCGCCTCTACACGGCGTCAAGGGTACGCTGCGCCGGGCTGCAAAAACCGCAGCCCGCCCTTGACCCCGCTCCGAGGCGAAAACCTGGGTGTTGGCGCGCGCCAACGGTGGGTCAATTTCCGTGAGCGAAAAAGGGTCAGTTTTCGTGAGCGTTGAGGCCTGCAAGCGATCTTCGCTGAGCTTGGGCCGCTGGAGGTGCGCCAGGTTAGACGCACCGCTGATGAGCCCTTGTTCAACAGCCTGCTCCAGCATCACCACTATCTGGGCTATAGCCAGCCGGTGGGCGAGCATCTGAAGTACCTGGTTTATGCCCGGGGCCGACCAGTCGCCTGCTTGGCGTGGTGCTCGGCGCCGCGACATCTGGGCAGCCGTGACCGATTCATTGGCTGGGGGGCGCAGGCACGGCGGCAGAACATCCGGCTGCTCGCCTACAACACGCGTTTTCTGATTCTGCCCTGGGTCACCGTGCCGCATCTGGCCTCGAACCTGCTCGGGCACATGGCGCGCCGGCTGTCCGCCGATTGGCAGTCGATGTACGGGCACCCGATCTACTTTCTCGAAACCTTCATTGAGCCGCAGCGCTTTCGCGGCACCTGCTACCGCGCCGCCAACTGGCAGGTCCTGGGAACGACGACCGGGCGTGGCAAGGACGCACCGACCTACGCCGCCAATCGTTCGATCAAGGAAGTGCTGGGCTATGCCTTGGTCAAGGACTTTCGCCAGCGACTGTCGCAGGTGAGCGGATGAGAGCGCCCGAGCACGTCACTGCCACCCAGGCGCAACTCGACGAACTTCTGGCACTCGCCGGGCCGACGTTCCCGGCACCGCAGTACGAGTTACTCAAGCAGGTACTGTCGACCTTCAGCTTCGTGATGCAAGCCTTGCAGAATGCGAAGACGTCGCTGGCGCGCTTTCGCAAGATGTTGTTCGGCGCCACGACCAAGCGCAAGCGCAAGCGCAAGCGCAAGTTGTTGGACCAGACTGGGACGGTCTTGCTGCGCTTCTGGTGTCCAGACGACCCTCACGGGCGATTCGTCACATTGGCACGCCGTGCGGAAAACTCGGCTTCAACCTCATCGTTCGATCGCCCCTGCCCGGCACGCATCGAGGCCCGGCCGGCCTCGACCTTGTGGCGCAGGAACTCATCGTAGTCCCGTGCCTCGCGCTGGCGGCGAACAAACTCGCGCATGAGCTCGCGCAGCACCTGCGACGCCGGGCGGTGGGCGGCTTCAGCTTCCGCCATGAACTCGGCACGCAGCTCGGGTTCCAGCTTCATCGTGAAAACGGCTTCTTTCGACATGATCAGGTCTCCTGTCAAAGGGTACTAACCAAGTATATACATGATCATTACAGCGCGTGCCTCGCAAAGTGCAACAAGGCGAGTTGTGCTGTATCAGCCGTGCCGGCAAACATCTGCTTGGCAACAGCTCGACATGGTCGCGGTACTCTTGATAACATATTTTATCAATAGTCAGATGCAGCTTACGAAGGAGGCCGACCCGCGCCGGATGTGTTGTCAAAGATTGACAATAATTGACAATGCGGATAGTTATGATGCGACATGACCACTGGAGACACTCATGACGATGAACATCAACCTGACCCCACAGTTGGAACAGCTGGTGCGCTCGAAAGTGACCTCTGGGCTGTATAACTCCGCCAGCGAGGTGGTGCGCGAGGCTTTGCGGCTGATGGAGCGCGAAGACCAGTTGCGCGCGGCGGCGCTGGCGCAGCTTCGGCAAGACATCCAGGCCGGTCTTGATAGCGGACCTGCGACGCCGCTCGATATGGAAGAGATCAAGGCCGAAGGCCGCCGTTTGCGCGCGGCGCGGCTTGCGAGCACCGGTGAGCAGACCTGACGATGCCTCGTGTCCTCAAACGGCCGCTTGCCTATTCCGACCTAGCTGAAATCTGGTCGTTCATCGCAGATGACAGCGCGGACGCCGCTGACCACTTTCTCGCAGTCCTGGAGCAAAAGTTCAGGCTGCTGGCCATGCAGCCGCAGATGGGGCGGTCGCGGCCGGAACTTATGCCAGAGCTGCGGAGCTTTCCGGTCGGTCGCTATGTTGCTTTCTACTTGGCCATGGCGGACGGCATCGACTTGTTGCGTGTTTTGCACGGCGCGCGCGACATAGGGGTACATGATTTTGAAGACGACAACCTCGAATGAAGTGACCAACCCACTGTCAGCGCCGGCGACCTCCGCCGGCCGGCTGCTGACTGCCGACCAGTTTCAACGCCTGGCCGACGTCCCCCCCGAGATCGAATGGTTCGCCAATCTCGGCAACAAGGCCACCCGTCGCGCCTACGAAAACGCCCTCGGGGATTTCATGAAGTTCGCCGGCATCGTGAAACCCGAGGAATTTCGCACCGTCACCCGCGCCCATGTCATCGCCTGGCGCGACGACCTGGTGCAGCGCGCCTTGAGCGGCATGACCGTACGGCATCGTCTGGCAGCGCTGTCGTCGCTGTTCGAGTCCCTGTGTGAGAAGAACGCCGTGACCCATAACGAATAAGGATAGATCGTGCGAAGCCACGATCTGATCCGTTTGTTGGACGAGCCCGGGCCGGAGCGCTGGGCGCGCCCTCTGCAAATATCTTTTTTGGATTTACCCCGCAGGCATGAATGCCGAAGGGCGGGGAGCGGGCCGTCGCCGCGCGCTGCGGCACCGTCAGCGAAGATCGCGCAAATCCGGCCGTTTTGGCGTCCCGGCCACTGAACTCCGGGCGACCCCGTCACTCAGCTTGGGGAAACTGAAGTCCCAAAGGCGGCCGGACAGCGCTGTGAAGGCGGCTTACACGATCAGGCAGCGATCGCGACGAGCGGTGGAGCAGCGACGAAGGCGGGCGATGTTGATCGAATACGCGTCCGGACAATTGACATCACGGAGCCACAGCACGGGCAAAGCATCGCTGGCCGCTCCTTGCGCGGCGGCGTGAAGCGGCTGGGATCGAACTTCAGCAAGCGGTGCAGCAAACTGATCAGGCGCTTGCAGTTGGCGTGCAGGAAGCCGAAATTGCGGGCGCGGCGAAAGCCCTTGGGTAGCACGTGCTGGAGGATCAGCCAGAGGAAATCGGCGCCGGCTAGCGAGCGCTTTTCCGACTTGCCGGTTTGTGCGTTGCGGTAGCGGAAGCTCACCCGCCCATCCTTACAAGCGAGGATGTCCTGTTCACGGATGACGCCGCGGTAGAGGTAACGACCGAGGTAGATCAGGGCCTTCTCGCCGCTGCCCACCGATTTGCAGTGCGCTACCCATTCCCGCGGATAGGACGCCGGCAGGCAAATGCCGGCCGCCTCGATCGCCGCCAGCATTTTGGCCCGGAAGACCTTGGCCATCGCCTTCTCGTTGAACAGGTAGGTGCCGTTCTTGCCGCGCCGCTTGCGTCGCCAGCGCTGCTTCGCGGCATCGATCGCTGCCGCGGGGACGACGAGATGGACATGCGGGTGGAAGTCGAGCCGACGCGAGTGCGTGTGCAGGACCGCGATGGCGCCGGGCGTGCCCTGCAACTGCCGGTCGTTCTGACTGAAGCGGTGCACCGTTTCCCAGGCACAGCGCATCAAGCCATCGAAGACGACGTCGGCGTGCGCCGCAGCGAGCCCGCGCAATTCGGCCGGCAGCGTGAAGGTCAGCAGAAAGTAGTCGGCCGGGACGAGGCGCTCTATCTGACGTTCCAGCCATTGCTGGCTCTCGTGGTGCTGGCAGTGCGGGCAAAGGCGATGGCCGCAGGAATGCGGAACGAGTTTTTGCTGATCGCAGCCTTCGCACTGGAGCTGCATCATCGGGCTGGCCGGGCCGCGGCAATCGCGCATCGCCGAGAGTGCCCGAAGCTGATCGAAGCTCAGGCGGTGGCGAAATTGCGTCATGAAGTCCGCTTCGAATTCGGCAATGACAGAGCCGAGGCGGATCATCGCGGCGTCCCCTTGCTCAGACAAAAGCGGTCCATCAGCGCGTTGATGCGGTCGATGGCGTGATGCCGGGTTTGATCCGTCAGATGGGTGTAGCGAACCGTCGTGAGAATCGAGTGATGGCCGAGAATGCTCTGCACCTCGGTGAGCTCGACGCCCGCCTCGATCAGGTGCGTGGCATAGGCGTGACGCAAACTGTGCGGCGAAATGTTTTTTTTAGCCCGCAGGATTCGACCACCGCCCGCAGTGCCTTCTGAACGCCGCTGCGATTGAGCGGTGTCCTGGCGCTGCTCGCACCTGGCAAGCCGCCGCGGCGATTGGGAAACAGCAGAACGGGATTACGGTGGCGCTGCCAGAAACAACGCAGGAGTCGGTAGGTGGCCGTCGGCAGCGGCACCAGGCGATCCTTGTTGCCCTTGGCATCGCGGATATGCACCCGCCCGCGCGCGCCGTCGATGTCGGCGACCGTCAGCCGTAAGCCTTCGCCCAGGCGCAGGCCGAGACTGTAGAGGGTGAAGAAGAAAACGCGGTAACTGAGCACCTGCGTGGCCAGAAAAATCCGCTCGGTCTCCTCGACCGTGACGATGTCCGGCAGGCGCAGCGAGCGCGGCGGCTTGATCAGACCGGGCGCCACCCAGGGTTTCTTCAGCACGTGCTCGTAGTAAAACTTGAGCCCGTACAGATCGAGCTTGAGCGAACTCCAGGAGTGCGTCTCACGCAGGTCGGCGAAGTAATCCAACAGGTCGGCCTCGCTCAGATCGTCGATCTGATGAGCGAAGTAATCTCCCACCCGGCGGACGGCGCGCGAATACGCGTCGATCGTCTTCGGCTGCAAGCCCTTGAGCTTCAGGTGCTTCTGGTGCAGCTCGTAGTTCGTGTCAAAAATCGTCGTTGCGACAGCGGACATCTCTTCCATCTTGCGGTAACCTCGCATTCGTCATGAACGTCCCTCGGATGAGGGGCGAGGTCACATCTTGAGTCAACGCGACGACAGCACCGGGGTTTCCTCCGCGTAGCGGCTTCGTCCAACACCGCAGCCCGCACGCCGGTCTCGCCGGCATGACGCCGTTGGCGCGTTACCAGCAGGACCTGTCCAGGATTCGTCCGTTGGGGCCGTTGGCGGCAAGCCTCGATGCCCTGTTCCAGCATCGCGTCACGCGACTGGTCAGGAAGGATGGCACGGTGTCGTATCAGGGACAACGCTTCGAGGTGCCCTTTGAACTGTCGGGCAAAACGGTGTCTCTGGTGGTCGATCCGCATACCGAGACGGTGATCGGCGTCGAGGACGAGCAAGGGGAATCGATCGGTGCGGCGACGCCACTCGATGCGCTGGCCAATGCCACGCGCCAACGACGCCAGCCTGACCCAGCGGACGCTAGCCCTGCCCTTGCCCCACAATAAGTGCTGGACTTTTCAAGGCGGGTCGGCCATCCTGACGGGATGGAAAAACAACATCAGATCAAACGAACGCTGGCCCAATCAGACGCGATCGAAGCCAGCCCTGACGCATGACCTCCCCGAATCGACAGCACTTGCCGGTTACGCCCACTTTCGCCGCCGAGGCGGCCAGATGGGGGTTGGCTAGCGGCAAGGGAGCGCTTGCGGCGCGGGGGTTTGGTGTTCAGTCAGTGGGACAGGAGAGGTCGAGGGAGCTCCGTTACGATCGCCAGGCGAGCCTTTCCCGGCGCGGGGTGCGCCGCGCTTGGGAAGATGTGTTGGGCAGGCCTGGGCAAGGTTATTCGAGTTGCAGCAGGAACGGTTCGGCGAGAAGCAGACGCAGGCGTGCTGGGTCAAGCCAGGGCGCAGCACAGGAATTACGGATGAAGGCGATGGCGCCGCGCACACCGAGTTCTTGATACAGGTTGCGTAACTGCCGGGTGAAACGTGCCAGGGTATTGAACACATGCGCCAGGCGCATGAGGAGGTGATAGCCTTTCATGGCATTCCAGTCGAGGGCAAAGGCATGCTCGTAGTGGTAGCCCTGATGTTTTTCGACGAGGAAGCCCGCTTCGATGCCCCAACGGTGGCGGGCACCGAGGTTGCAGCGCTCATGGACATTGTCTTGTCTGAGCGGTTGGCTGGAGAGCCAGGCGTGGCGCGATGTTTCGGTGACGGTCCTGGCCTGTTCATCGATCTTTTCCCAGCTTTCCTCACAGACCACCAGGTTCAGCTTGAGACGCTGACGCCCGTTGGCCGCGAAGGCGTAGTCGATGTCGTTGACCCAGCTGAAGTGTTGTCGGCGCCTTCCCCAAGCGCGCTGCACGGCTTGTGGCTTCAGGGCGTGGAGTGCGCGGAACTCCTGCCAGACCGTGGACAAATCCTTGTCCTTAAGCACGATCATGAACTGCCAGTGGGCGCGCAAGCAGCGCTGCATCACCGGCCCGTTGGCGTAAAGGCCGTCGAGCAGGAGCAGGATCGGCAGGCGGGGGAACAGCGTCTTGAGCCGGTCGCTCAAGCGCACAAAGCCGCGCAGCTCGCAGTCCTGCTTTTGCGCTTCGGTATCGCCCAGCGCGTGTTCGAGGAACTCGCTGAGCAGTGGGACGACCAGGCCGTTGTGGAAAGCCAGGCTGGCCTCGAGGACGTAGACGAAGTACTGGGTGTGGCGGGTTTCCTCCTTGCCGACGGTGCGCTGGAGGAGTTCCTCCGCCCAGAGGGTGTCGCCGGCGACCTTCTGCGAGCCGTCGATGGCGATGGGGTAGCAGTGGTTGATCAGATAGCGGCGGAAGCTCTTGCCGCGGATCAGCCGCTTCACCAGATCGACGTGGGCCTGCTCAAGGTGGTCAAGGTCGATGTCGCGCAGCAGCCGAAACAGGGTGTCGGCGTGTGGCAGGGTCTCGATCTCCGGGAACAGCAGGTGGAGGTTGGCCATGAACTGGGGACGGGATATTTCGCGGTTGGTCTCGCGCCGAGAGGAGAACTGAAAGACGAACATCAGCAGACCGTAAAGCAGCAGCGCGGTCAGCTTGTGGCGGCGCTTCCTGGGGTCTCTCGGGTCGGGAATTTGTTCCAGTTGCTCGAGCAAGGCGGGTAGCTCTTTGCGCAGGAGACGCGTCTTTTTGCTCACGGCGTCCTCGCGGGCCTCCCTTTCCTCGCCGACGGTCGCGAAGGCTGAGCATCGGTTGGGCAGAGAAGTGGGGGAGTGGAGGACTTGTCCACTCGCGCGCCGTTTCGCGTTCAGTGCCTTTTCCTGCCGTTTCTTCTCTGAGCGCAGCTCCTTGAGGGCAGCGCGTGTCGGGCGACGGCAGGGTTTGCTCATGGCCGGGAGCTCCCAGGGGCGGCACACAGCCGGTCGCGACAATCGGCGCTCAGCGGTTTGAGCCACACCTGGCGGGGCGTGCTGCGATACGACTGGCCGGGGCGGGCCAGCCCGCGCCCGCTGGTTGCCCCGAGCAACTGCCAACCGGCCGCGCGGTAACAGGTGCCGGTATAGTGACGAGGATCGACGAAAGTCTCCAGCAACAGGGGCTCGAAGCCCCAGTGATCGAGCCAGTCCGCGCGTGCGCGGCGCGCGAGTTGTCCGAGCACATGACTGGCCAGATGCGGCACCCGGACGTGGGGAAAGATCAGGAAGCGGCTGTTGTTCACCACCCGCGCCAGGTTCTCGCGGCGGGCCTGGGCCGTCCAGCCGATCCAGCGGTCGCGCACGGCGACCGCGCGGGCAGCGCCGGCCAGCAGGACGCTGCCGAGCCGCCGGTCGCCCGCCGTGATGAAGTAGCGCAGGCGGTAGCCGAAGGCCCCCTGGAAACCCAGTGGGTGCCAGCGCGCCACCAGCGCATCCCACTGCGCCACCAACGCCGCGTCGCGAACGACTTCCAGGCAGACCGGTGCGAGTGCCGACAGGGCGCAGTGCACGGGAAGCTCCCCGGTGACCGTATCTACGGGTGCCGCGGGCGGCGCGCAACGGCGTGCTGACGACGGCCTTATCGCCGGCAGTGTCAGCAGCCCGGCCGCCTGCAAACGCTCCAGAAACTCCAGGCAGGCGCTGATCTTCGCCGTCCCTGTCAGAGTGGTCCACCCCAGGTGCTCGCAGACCGTCGCCGCCAACTCCTTGCGCGCCAATCCCGGCAGCCACGCCACCGTCCCGCACACCTCGGCGATCTCCGCGGCGCTGAATACGCGACCGCAGTGCACCCACTCCCCTTCGCTCGTTGCAACCACCACGATACCTCCGGCTGAAACGTGGACCAATGACCCTCCACCTATCCTGCCAGAAGTCCCCCCGGCTGTCTAGCTCCCTTGTGCGAAACCTTTTTTGCCTGCCCACCGCAACGCCTTGCCAGTACTGGGCTGGCGCAGTCATGCTTCAGCGCTGGATCGAAGCGATCTGCAGCCTTTTGGATAGCCGTGCTGATTCTACTCGTTCGGCGTTTGTTGGCGCGGTGTGCGGGCACTTCGGTTTTGTCGACGCGCGCGGGAAAGCACAAACCAGTGGCTGTATAAAGGCGCTGCGGGAGTTGGAACGTGGCGGTCACTTTGTCCTTCCCAGCGCACGGCCGCGGGTGTCGGTCGAAGGCCGCCGACCACGGCGCCTGGGACAGCCGGTCGAGGCGCCGAGCGGTGTACCGGCGCAAGCGGAGGCGGTTCAGGAACTGTCACTACTCCAGGTTGAAACGGTCGATCAGATGCGGCTGTGGAACGAACTGCAGATTTCCTGATCCCGGCCGGGAATGTAGGTAGAATTCCGGAATTGCACGTGGCACTTTATTTTGACGGCCATGATTTTCTTATGGCATAAACCAAGCTTCGCTAGGAGTGCAAGGAGGAGCAGACGTTGAGGCAATCGTGGCTTCCAGGGTTTCCGGATGGTGCGCAGAAAGTGGGAGAAGGGTTGGCGATTCTGGAGAAGGATGGCCAAGCGATCTACTTTGTTGGGGGAGACAATTACTTCTCGCACCCCGTAGGAGACGACGCTGGCCGCAGGTTCGCTCTGACCAGCCTGATGGAGAACGGGCACGTCAAGGCGGTCGAACTGGAAAGGCCACCGCTGTGCATCCCGCACCGCACGCTGATGAACTGGGTGGGACAAAGCCGCAAAGCCGGGCCATCGTCTTTCTTTCGACCGGCGGCGGCGAGCCGGCCGCGGATCATGACGCCGGACAAGAGTGCCGAATGCGCGCGGCTGTTGAGCGAGGGAAAGCGTCCTGCCGAAGTGGCACGGCAGGTGGGCGTCCAGGAGTCGACGCTGCGCAAGGCGATCCGGCGCCAGGGCGTGCCGCAGTTGGCCGCCTTGCCGCAAGAGGCAGGGGAATTGGAAGCGGCGAGCACCAAGAGTGAGCGCAGCCGGGCGGATGCGGAAGCCGCCGCGGGGATGGGCACCGCCTGCACGCGCGCCGACGAGCGGATCCAAACGGCGCTGGGATTGGCGACCGGTGCGACGACGCGCTTCGAAGCGAGCCACGATGTGGCGATGGGGGGGCTGTTGGCCGGCTTGCCGGCCTTGTGCGCGAACGGGCTACTGACCGGCCTGGATCGCCATCTCAAGCTGCCCCGGGGATTCTACAGCGCCTTGCACATCCTTCTCGTCCTCGGCTTCATGGCCCTGGGGCGAATCAAGCGGCCGGAACATCTGCGACAAACCTCGCCCGGAGAACTCGGCAAAGTCATCGGCCTGGACCGGGTACCGGAAGTCCGCACCCTGCGGGAAAAGGTCCATCTGCTGGCCAAGACGGGTGACCCGGCAGCCTGGATGCGGGATCTCGCGAAGCTCTGGATGGAAAGCGAGCCAGAAGAAGCGGGTTACCTGTATGTCGATGGTCATGTTCGGGTGTATCACGGCGAGCAGGCCAGGCTGTCGAAGCGCTACGTCTCGCGCGAACGCCTGTGCCTGCGGGGCACCACCGACTACTGGGTTAACGATGCCCTGGGTCGCCCGTTCTTTGTGGTTTCGCAGCCGCTCAATGACGGACTCGCCGAGACCCTGCTCAAGGACATCGTCCCCCAACTGCTGGAGATTGTCCCGGGACAGCCGACGCCGGCCGAACTGGACGCCGACCCGACCCTGCACCGGTTTGTCATGGTCTTCGATCGGGAAGGGGCCACCCAGAGTCTCCTCGGCAGACTCTGGAAACAGCGCATCGGCGCACTGACCTACCGCAAGAACGTCAAGGACCTCTGGTCCGAAGAGGTGTTTCAGGAACAGGAAGTCCATCTGCCGGCAGGCGGCAGCACCGGGATGAAACTCGCCATGCGCGAAACCCGACTCGGCACAGGCGATGGCAGCCTGGCCGTGAGCGAAGTTCGTCGGCTGACCCAGACGGGACATCAAACAGCCGTGATCACGACCGCCCGGCAACTCGGAAACACCACCATCGCTGGGCGGATGTTCGCCCGTTGGTGCCAGGAAAACTACTTCGCGTACATGATGGAACATTATGATATTGATGGGCTTATCGAGTACGGAGACGAATCTCTTCCCGGCACTCACCAGGTCGTTAACCCCCGCTGGCGGGAACTCGACAAGGCCGTCAGGCAAACCCGCCAGAGCGAAAGAAAACTGCAGGCCGCAATCGCCAGGACGGCCTTGAACGACGGCGGCGAAATCCAGAAAAACGCCGAGTCTGTCGAAGCACTGCAGGCCGTTCAGGAGGAGCTCAAGCGACTTTGCGCGGCGCGCAAGGCAAGCCCCCGAAAGGTGACGATCGACAGTCTGCCCGAGGCCGAGCGACCGACCCAACTGCCGCCGCTGAACAAGATGCTCTGCGATACCGTGAAAATGGTCGCCTACCGGGCCGAGACCGCCATGGTGGCGCTATTGCGCCGCCACTTGAAGAAGGAGGACGACGCACGTGCGCTCATTCGCGAATTGTTCGTTTCTTCCGCTGACATCGAACCGAACGCGCTAGCCAACACCCTGACCATCAAAATTCACCGGATGGCCAGCCCAGCTCATGATCGCGCTATCGCCGCGCTCCTCGAGGAACTCACCCTGCAAGATTTTCCGCATCCGGAAACCGGGGCAAGAATGACCTTCACTCTTGTCTGAAGTGCCAACCCGGTTTCCTCCGAGATCAGGAAATCTGAACTGATGCTGAGCGAACATCCGCAGGGGGCCGGACCGCTGGTGGGGGCACAGATACGCTATCTGATCGGCTCGGCGCATGGTTGGCTGGGTGGTCTGGGATTTGGTGCCGCCGCCCTGCAACTGGCGGATCGAGACCGCTGGATGGGCTGGGACGCTGCGACGCGCCGGCAACAGTTGCACCGGGTGGTGGGCATGAGCCGCTTTCTGATTCGGCCGTCGGTCGCTTGTCACAACCTGGCCTCGCACGTGCTGGGCATGGTTCTTCGTCGCCTGGGCGGGGATTTCCAAACGCAGTACGGGTATCGGCCCTGGCTGGTCGAGAGCTTTGTCGACAGCGCGCATTTTGCCGGAACCTGTTACCGGGCGGCGAACTGGGAGGCCATCGGGCAAACCCGAGGTCGAGGCCGCCAAGACCGCGCGCATCAGAAGAACAAGACGGTCAAAGCGATCTACGCCTATCCCTTGGCGTCGGACTGGCGCAGCCGACTGGGGCTTCCCGAACCGATCGGCCTACCGGCGCTGACGATCGCCGAGGGCCTGGAGGGCAACGCGTGGGCGGCGCAGGAGTTTGCCGGGGCCGCACTGGGGGATGAGCGGCTCAGCCAACGCCTGGTCGATAGTGCCTGCACGCTGGCGGCGATGCCCGGACGCGCGTTCTCCGGCGCGGCACAAGGCGACCGCGCCGCGGTCAAGGGGCACTACCGGCTGATCGACCAGGCCGCTGACTCGGCCGTCACCCTTGAAGCGATCCTGGCACCGCACCGCCAACGGACCCTGCAGCGGATGAAAGCGCAGGCGACGGTCCTGTGCATCCAGGATGGCAGCGACCTCAATTATTCCGGACTCGCGCAATGCGAGGGCTTGGGGGTGATCGGGAGCAATCAGACGGGTGCCCAGAGTCGGGGGCTGCACCTGCATTCGACGCTGATCGTGAGCACCGAGGGCCTGCCGCTCGGCGTTCTGGCGGCGCAGTGCTCGGCGCCGATCGCCACGGCGAAGAACGAGCCGCCGGGGGCGACGCCGGTGCCGATTGAAGAGAAGAAGACCTTCGCCTGGATTGAGGGCTTGCGCACGTGCAGCCAACTGGCCAAAGAGCTCCCCACGACACGCCAGATCTGTGTCATGGATCGCGAGGCCGATTTCTTTGAACTCTTCGATGAGCAGCGCCAACGCGCCCGCGTCGATCTCTTGATCCGAGCCCAGCATGACCGCTGTACCGGCGAGGCCCTGCGTCTCTTCGAGTCGGCCAGACAAAGCCCGGTGCAGGGCCGCTTGAATATCACGGTGCCTCGGCAAAGTGCCCGAGCGAAGAAAAGCAAGCAGAAGGCCCGTGCGCCGCGAAAGCAGCGCTGTGCGGCGGTCGCCTTGCGCTATCGGCGCGTCGATCTACCGCCACCACTCGCACACAAGGGGAAGGCGCCGATCACGCTGTGGGTCGTGCACGTGCGGGAAACCGCTCCGCCAGAGGATGCCAAGGCGCTTGAGTGGTTTCTGCTGACGACACGCGAAATCACGACCGTCGAGCAGGCACAGGAGTGTCTGCGCTGGTACTGCCTGCGCTGGCGCATTGAAGACTGGCATCGCGTCCTGAAGAGCGGGTGTCGCGTCGAAGCCCTGGCGCATCGAAGCGCCGAGCGATTGCAACGCGCCATTGCCATCCATCTGGTGATTGCCTGGCGGATCATGTTGATGACCCTGCTCGGCAGAGAATGTCCCGGGCTTCCCCCTGACGTCCTCTTCTCCGACCTCGAAATCGAGGTGCTCGAGGCCTATGCTAAAAAAAAGACTGCCTCAGCCCAGACAGTTGGGTGATGCCGTGCGCCTCGTCGCTCGCCTTGGTGGTTACCTGTTACGTCCGGCCCTAATCCAGACTCCTCGGCCCAAGCTTTTCGAGGTTGAAACGATGGCCGAGTCCCATGCTGCAACCGGAAGAGTGATCCCGGCGGCAACGTGGGATGAAGGCCCTACCGAGGCGGCAGCAGCGGCAACCGCCAAGACTCTTCGGGATCGTACAGATTCATCTGCCGCTGGTGGTAGCGGCGTAGCTGTACGGCATAACGGCTTTCACAAGCGACGGCGAGCTGGTGAAGGAACTGACTGAGCGCGGCAACGCTTTCATCGGAGAGGCCGTCGGGGAATAGCGGCTCGGCAGAGCGGCGCTTCATCGCAATTCCTCGATCGCCAACTGCAACAGATCGTCCGGCAAATGATTCAAACCACGCGGCACCGCCAGGCGCATCGCCGTGCGCAGAATTCGCCCGGCATGCCGCGGCAAGCCCTTGCTCGCCTGGCGCAAGATCTCCAGGCCTGAATCGCTGAGCAGCGTACTGGTACAACCGGCACTCTTCAGGCTGTGCTGGATCAGCTGCGCGAAGCGCTCGCGTTCGAGCACCGGCTTGAGCTGCACGCGCACCTGAATCCGCCCCGCCAGCGCCGCATAAGGCGCCCGCTCCAGCGTTTGCGCCAGTGTTGGATGACCGATCAACCAGACCGCCATCACATCGCGCGTATCGAAGGCGAAGTTGAGGAAGGCCGGCAAATCCCGAAAGAACTCCGGCGGCAGATTCTGCGCCTCATCGATGATCCACACCGGCATCAGCTGACGGCTATCGACCAACTGCAGAATCCGCTCCTTCAGATCGCGCCACAGCTGCGCCCGCCGATACCCCGGCTCGACACCCAGCGCCCGTGCCAGACCGCGATAGATATCCAGCCGACCAAAGTCGGTCTCCGCCTGATAGATCACCTGATAACGATGCGGATTCAGGCCACGGGTCAATTGGCGCAAGGCCGCCGTCTTGCCCACCCCGGGTTCGCCGGTGATCAGGCCGACGCCCGGTGAGTGCAACAACCACGCAAAGCGCTCGGCCAACTGTCCCAGCGTACCGTCATCCCACAGCTCGGCCGCTTGCTTGCCCAGCGGCGGATGCCGCAAACCAAAGTGCTGAAGGTCCACCTCACTCTCCTTCGGGGTCGTAGTACTGCTGATAGATCTGCTCGATCAGATTCGGGCCGCTCGCCCCTTTCTGGGGCGGGCTAGCGTCCGCTGGGTCAGACTGGCGTCGTTGGCGCGTGGCATTGGCCAGCGCATCGAGTGGCGTCGCCGCACCGATCGATTCCCCTTGCTCGTCCTCGACGCCGATCACCGTCTCGGTATGCGGATCGACCACCAGAGACACCGTTTTGCCCGACAGTTCAAAGGGCACCTCGAAGCGTTGTCCCTGATACGATACCGTGCCATCCTTCCTGACCAGTCGCGTGACGCGATGCTGGAACAGGGCATCGAGGCTTGCCGCCAACGGCCCCAACGGACGAATCCTGGACAGGTCCTGCTGGTAACGCGCCAACGGCGTCATGCCGGCGAGACCGGCGTGCGGGCTGCGGTGATAGACCTGTTCAAGCCAGGCCCACAGGCGAGCATTGAGATCGTCCAGGCTGGCGATATGGCGCTCATCGAGTTCGCTGAGAAACTGATCGCGGCAGCGGCGGTGCCAGCGCTCCAACTTCCCTTTGCCCTCGGGCGCGTACGGCCGACAGTGAATCAGGTGGATGCCCAGCCGGGCGCAGATCCCTTGCAGCGTCTCGGCGCGGTAGGCGGCGCCGTTATCGACCACCAGCTTGAGCGGAATGCCGCGTTTGAGCACCGCCTGCTTGAGCACGCCTTCGATATCCAGGGCGGTTTCTCCGGGGCAGAAGGCGCTGTGCGTGAGTAGCCGGGAGGCGTCGTCGAAGAGCGATACGAGATAGCTCTTGGCGAGTTTGCCGTCGATCGGCACGCGTGGGCCGTGCATCACGTCGCCGTACCAGATCGCCCCCGCTGTCGCGGCGACGAAGCTGCGTTTCTCCTCGGGCAGGCTGGCCGAGCCGGTGATCCGTGACAGGCCGTGCTGCTGCAGCAGACGGTGAATGGTCGACCGGGCCAGGCGGCCACGGGCGACGGTGCCGGTGGCTTCGAGCAATTGTCGAATCTGGCACAGCGAGCGCCGCGGGTTGTCGCGCTTGGCGGCGAGAATGGCCGCCTGGGTGGCGGCCGGGAGCTTCGACTGCCCGCGGTCGGCGCGTGGCTTGGGCGTCAGGCCGTCAAGCTGGTGGAGGCGCCAGGCGTAGTACCACGCCTGAATCGTCTTCTCGCTCAGATAGCGCCGACGGCTGCCGGGGATGGCGTACTCGCGGCTGGCCAGCTCCCGGAGGAGCTGTTGCAGTTCGCCACGTTCCAGCCGCTCGCGGCTGATCAGGGGACCGAGGACGGACAGGCGAAACAGGGCTTTCGGATCAATCGGGTTCATAACCACTCCTGGTGATAAATCGGAGCGGTGATCAAACCAGAACGGCCGTTCTAATGACAGGAGCAAACTGTGTGAGGTCCCCGCCCGGGCGGGGACCTCACCGTCTGCCGCTCGTTCGGAATCAGTTCATCACGGGACGCTGATCTCCCGATCAAGCCAGGTCATGGCCTGTGCCAGGCCGATCGATTCGAACACCCGGCGCCAGAAAGCGCTGCCGTCGACCGTCCGCCCGAGGTCGGCAAAGCGAGCACGCAGGTGAAACTCGAACAGCAGGCGGCGCTCCTGGAGCCAGGCCCACCAGCGACCGGCGGTGCGCCGCTCGGGCGCCGCGCCGGGTGCGCCGGGGCGATCGGGCGCACCGCTCAGCCGCTGTGCCAGGACCGCTTGCTGCACTGACCAGTCATACCAGCGGCGCGGCGCGATGCACGCCGGCAGACGCGAACACGTGCGCCGACATCCAGCGCAACAGTAGCGGCAGATCGGCACCGGATTGAGTGAATCCTGCCCGGCTCGCCGGTCGGCCTTGCGCTCGTAGTGCCCGTGCTGCCAGAGAATCTTCAGGCCGCAATGCGGGCAGCACGGCGGGCGATACGCTTCGGGGGTTTGCTTGATGGCCTCAAGATGCTGCTCGATCGTCTCGATGCCGGCTACAATTCGCTGCATGGGCTGGGCGCTTTGCTGTGTGGTTTGTCTTGATAACTTCCCACGATAGCAGAGTTGTCCCGGCCCTTCTTTCGTTCACTTCGTCCCAACATCCTTCAGGCAGGCCGCCTTCTTTCGCCCTCGCCGTCCACGGGATATCTCACGCCGTCAGTTCCTGGAGAGCGGCGGACGTAACACCCCGCTTGGTTGCGGGCGGTCGGTCAAATTTACGCCACATAAGTTTGCGCGGATCAGGATCACGATGATCGTCCATCTTGTTGAAGACGGAGATCGATCATGATTGAAGAGCTATTCAAGCGCCCCACGGCGCTGGCGCGCTACCGGGAAGGCCCGCTTGCAAAAGCGCGAGAACAATTTCTCGACCGATGTGCCAACGATGGTTACTCACGCTCGATGCTGCAGAAGATCGCTTGGGTACTCCTGGCCGTCGCAGAGGGCCTTGACCTTGAGCATGGGAAGGTCAGTACGCAGGACATTGAGCGCGCTGCGGACTGCAGACGACGGTTGAGACATCAGCCCATCCGTACCGAGGACTCGGTGTGGACACGCCAGATGTTTATCCACTTCGCGACGGAATGGCTGCGATACCTGGACTGCCTTCAGCAGACCGAAGAGGCACCGAACGCCTTCATGGCTCAGATTGACGCCTTTGCCTGCCATATGCGCGACGAACGAGGCCTGTCGCCAGTGACGATCAGCACGCGTTGTGAGCGCCTGACCTGGTTCTTTGCCGGACTGTGCCCGCCCCGGGATACGTTGAGCGCGATTACCGTTGCCGATGTCGACGCCTTCATTGAGTCGAAGAGTAAGAAAGGTTGGACACGTGCCTCTTTGGCCGCGTTGTCCAGTTCGTTGCGCAGCTTCTTCGCCTTCGCCGAAGCCCGCGGGTGGTGCCCTTCGGGAATCACTGCGGTCATCGAATCGCCGCGGCTCTATACCCGTGAAGGTATCCCGGAAGGCCCAGGCTGGGACGACGTCCAGCGCCTCCTTGTCGCCACAAGCGGTGATCGACCGGCAGATATTCGCGACCACGCCATCCTGATGTTGCTCGCGGTCTACGGCCTGCGGCGAGGCGAGGTCGCGGCGTTGCGGCTGGACGATCTGGATTGGGAAGGCGAGTCGATCCACATCACGCGACCCAAGCAACGTCGTGCTCAGCGTTATCCTTTGCTGCACGCCGTGGGCGAGGCGATCTTGCGCTACCTGCGCGAAGTGCGACCGCGCTGCGGGCATCGGGCATTGTTCTTGACGCTCGGCGCACCCATTCGCCCGCTGTCGGCGCCGAGCATTACGCCGGTTGCGCATGCCCATCTGAGTCGCCTGGGCCTCACCCTGTCGCCACGTGGGGCGCACTGTTTGCGGCACGCCTGTGCCAGCCACCTTCTCGCGTCGGGCTTCTCCCTGAAGCAGATTGGCGACCATCTCGGACATCGCAGCGCCAATTCGACCCTGAGCTATACCAAGGTCGACCTGACGGGGCTGCGGCAGGTGGCCGAACTCGATCTGGGGGCACTGCTATGACGCTCTCCGCGCAGGTTTCCATGTACATCGCTCATAAGCGCGCCTTGGGATACAAGTTCGAGACCGAGGAGGCGATCTTCAAATCCTTCTGCCGGACCGTCGGTGAAGGCCCACTGGCCAGCGTTGAAGGCAAGTCCGTGCTCGCTTTCCTGAACGGCAACGGACCGGTGAGCGCGTACTGGGTCAAGAAGTACCACGTGCTTTCGGGGTTCTACCGCTTCGCCCTGGCACGTGGTTTGGTCAGCAGCGTGCCGTTGCCGTACAGCCTACCGAGGCTGGACACTCCCGTCTTCGTGCCCTACATCTACTCCCACGACGAACTCAAGCGCCTGCTCGACGCGGTCCCCATCGCCTGTACCGGCCGAGCGCCAATCGACGCGTATGTCTTCAGAGCCTTGCTCTTGCTGCTCTACGGGGCGGGGCTCCGCATCAGCGAAGCCGTCTCGCTGAACATCGCTGATGTCGACCTCGAGCAAGCCCGCCTGATCGTCCGGGGGACGAAGTTCTACAAGAGCCGGCTTGTGCCACTGGGCAAGGATCTGACGCATGTCATGAGCGAGTATGTGGGCAAACGCAACGACCGCCACTCAGGCGGCGGGGACACGCCGTTCTTCTGCTTCCGGAACGGCGCGCCGCTGAGCAAGTCTGCCGCGCGCTGCACCTTTCGACGCCTGCGAACTGCCGCCGGCGTTGCCCGCGACGGTGGCTCAAGAGAGCAGCCACGACTCCACGACTTGCGTCATTCGGCCGCCGTTCATCGGCTCGTCGCCTGGTATCGCAGCGGCGCAGACCTGCACGATCTCCTGCCCAAGCTGGCGACCTACCTCGGCCACGTGAACCTGTCGGCCACGCAACACTATTTGACGATGACGCCTGACTTGCTTCAAGAGGCAAGCCGGCGATTCGAACGTTACGCCATGGAGAATGATCATGACTGACCACGCTTTGCTCGGACCTTGGGTCCGGCGTTTCCTGATCGACTATCTGGTGCAGGAGCGCAACCTTTCGATCAACACCCAGAGAAGCTATCGCGACATGCTGGCGCTGCTCCTCCCCTACGTTGGCGATCATCTCAAGAAATCGGTGGACCGACTGACCGTCGAAGATCTGTCGGTAGATCTGGTCCGCCAGTTCCTCGCTGATCTGGAAGCGAGGCGTCGCTGTATCGCCGCCACTCGCAATCAACGCCTCGGCGGCCTTCACGCCTTGGCTCGATTCATCGGCCAGAACAGTCCCGAGCACATCGCGTGGTGCGCACAGATCCGGCTGATCCCCTTCAAGAAAACGGCTCACCCTGGCATCACCTATCTCGAGAAACCGGAAATGGATGCGATCCTGGCGTCTCCGGATCGCCATACCGCTCTGGGTCGGCGCGACTACGTGCTGTTGCTCTTCCTCTACAACTCGGGGGCGCGCGCGAGCGAAGCGGCGGAGGTCCGGGTCAGCGCCATTGACTGGTATGCTCAATGCGTTCGAATCACCGGCAAGGGTAACAAACGGCGTGCCTGTCCATTGTGGCCAAACACCTTGGATGAGTTGCAGTTCCTGGTGGCAAACCGCGCGCCGGAGCAGCGTCTGTTTCTGAACCGCAACGGTCAGCCTCTTACTCGCTTCGGCATCCATACGCTGGTCGAACGCTACGCATCCAGAGCTTGTGCGCAATCACCGTCGCTGGCCAGCAAGCGAGTCAGCCCGCACGTGATTCGCCACACCGCGGCAACCCATCTGCTACGGTCCGGCGCCGACATCAACACTGTCCGTGCCTGGCTGGGTCACGTTTCGCTCGCCACGACAAATCTCTATGCAGAGACCGATCTTGCGACCAAGGCCCGTGCACTGGCCATGTGCGCGCCGGCGGCAGAGGGCGCGATCAATAAGTCCTGGCGCCAACAGCCAGACCTGCTGGCTTTCTTGCGCGGTTTGTAGACAAAGTTTATGTGGCATTTGCCCGGCTCCCGGCCTCGTGTCTTCAAGAGAATGAGGCCCGGGGCCACATATCTTTGAGCGCCACATACTGATAGTTACGTGGCCGGCCACGTAACTATCAAAATGCCAAACAGGAATCGTTTTGGGGGCGCATCGAAGGGCGCCTGATGGCGATGCTCGAAGGCGAGAAATTGCTGACGCTGGACCTGCTCAATCAGGCCAGCCAGGCCTGGGTCGAACAAGAGTACCACCGTACGCTCCATTCCGAGATCGATGCGACCCCCTTGGCGCGCTATCTCGCTGGGCCCAGTGTTCGCCGTGACTGCCCGGATACTGGCACGCTGCAGGCCGCCTTCCGGATTGAGGTCGCGCGCCGCCAGCGGCGTGCCGATGGCACGGTCAGTCTGGCTGGCATACGCTTCGAGATCCCCGCCAGTTATCGGCACCTGCCGGTGGTTCATCTACGCTACGCCCGCTGGGACCTCAGGCACGTCGATCTCGTGGATCCGAGCACCGGCGTCGTGCTTTGCCCGGTCAAGGTGCTCGACAAGTCGGCCAACGCCGATGGTCAGCGTCGGCGCCTCGCGCCCGTCACGACAGAGGCTCTGGCGCCGCCGTCTACCGGGATCGCGCCGCTGCTGCGCCAGCTGCTCGCTGACTACGCTGCGACGGGCTTGCCGCCTGCGTATTTGCCGTCCGCCGACAAGGAGCCGGCATGAACCATCGGCTCCTCGCCCTCTACGGGCTGAAGTGGAATCCCTTCTCCCCTGAATTGCCAATCGAGGCCCTCTTTGTTCCGCCCCGGATCGAGAACTTCTGCTGGCGAATCGAACACGCTCAGATCCGCGAAGGGGGCTTCGCGATGATCCACGGCGATCCAGGCACCGGCAAAAGCGTGGCCTTGCGCCTCCTGGCCGACCGTCTGGGAAGTCAGTCGGACGTCACCGTCGGCGCGATCAACCATCCGCAGAGCAACCTGGCCGATTTCTATCGCGAAATGGGCGACATCTTCACCGTGCCCTTGCGCCCGCATAACCGCTGGGGTGGCTTCAAGGCTCTGCGCGAAGTCTGGTTCGCGCATCTGGAAACGACCCGTCGCCGGGTGGTGTTGCTGGTCGATGAGGCGCAGGAGATGAGTCCGGCCGTTCTTTGCGAGTTGCGCCTGCTCGCCAGTGCGCGGTTCGATTCGCAGCCGCTCCTGTGTGTGGTGCTGGCCGGCGATGCGCGTCTCATCGAGAAGCTGCGTCGTGAGGAGTTGATCCCGCTCGGCTCCCGCATCCGTACCCGCCTCGCCACCGAGTATGCGTCGCGTGACGAGCTACTCGCCTGCCTGACCCATCTGCTGAGCCGCGCCGGGAACGCCAGCCTGATGACCCCCGCACTCTGTCATACGCTGTGCGATCACGCCGCCGGTAACTACCGCATCCTGACCACCCTCGCGGCCGAACTGCTCGCCGCCGCGGCGCAGCGTGAGTTGCCGCAACTCGACGAGAAACTTTACCTCGAGGTCTTCGCGTCACCCGAGGCCCCTGCGCTGCGTCGTGTGGCGGCCGGCCGGTGACGACCCTCCCGCCAGGCGACGGGCCCGCGCTGTTGTGCGATCACGCCCCAAGACCCTTGACCGCTGCCCCGGGCGGAACGACGCCTGCGGACCTTGGGAGGGGCTACCGCAGAACGTTCGGTTCTTCCCGTGACGGGCACAAAAACAGGAGGACAAGATGACCGAGCCCTTGGTGACCGTCACGAAAAGAGGCCGCCCACCCCAGGGCGAGCGAGCGATGACAGACCGAGAGCGCAAGCGTGCCCAGCGGATGCGCGACCGAAGAACGGTCATTGACGCCATCGGCAATGAGACCGACGCGCCACTTCGGGCGCTGCTCGACCTCCTGGGGCGAGTGGAGGTATCCGACCCGGCTCGTTCTTCGGCCCGACGGGCGTGGCTGGCTTTCGGTCAGCGGTACGGATTCATGACGGTCACGGAATGACCAGCGGCGACAGGAACGACGGACGGAAAGTCCGCTCGGGAGGCGTCGTCTTGGCCCTCTCGACGAACGAGCCGACAGAAGGGGGTGGCTCTTTGACCAGGAAAGGCGTCAAGAGGACCGTGGAATAAATGGGCCGGCTTCATCGGCCCGTTTATGCCGCGAAAGCCTCTTGACGCCTTGGAGGGTCCCGATGCTTGCGAGCAGTTGCCGGGGAAGAACTTGTTCATCCCCGGCGGCTGCCTCGCGACGAGCGCGGGGTCTGGGGCGGAGCCCCAGGGTCGCCTACCATCACCCCTACCAACCATCGCCGTAGGTGAACATCAGAACATCAAATCGGGTGATCACACTCACCAAGCCGCGCGTGCGAAGAACCCTGCGCGCTGGAGTCGACAGACTCGGAACTGGTCGCCCATCGCTGCGGTGACGCTCAACCCGGAACGGGATGGCGTCGTGGCCGCTGCTACCTCTACCAGCAAGAGTATGCCATTGGCAGCATGAACTCAGGCGACAACTATCTTGACATTTACCGACAGTGTGGCGAGCGCCATTGGCCAGTATCTCGTTCACCGCACCAAAGTGGTCGGCGCCGACGAGCATCTGTTCGTTTCCCATCGGGGCGGGCACCCGTTGGGCTATGCGATTGCCGCCGAGACCTTCCAGGCGGTGCTGGCCGCTGCCGGTGTAAACGCTCCCCCTGACAGACCCCGTCCACGACTTCACGATTTGCGCCATAGCTTTGCTGTCCGGGCACTGCAAACCTGTCCCGAGTCGCGCGACAGGGTCGCGCAGCACACGCTGGCGCTCACTACCTACATGGGCCATGCCCATGTCTCCGATACCTACTGGTATCTCGACAGCACGCCACAGTTGACGAGCGACATCGCCAGTGCCTGCGAAGCCTATTTACAAGGAGGTGCATCATGACCCCAATAGCCCCTCATATCACAGCATACCTCCTTGAGCGGTTGCCGTTAGAACGCGGTGCCAGTCCCCATACCTGCGACAGCTATGCCTATACCTTTCGCCTGTTATTCGAATTCGCCAGTGCCCGCTTCAAGGTCACGCCATCCAAGCTCTTTCTGGAGCAGCTTGACGCGCCGTTGGTGATGGATTTTCTTGCTGACCTCGAGGCTTCTCGCGGCAACACCGCCAGAACTCGCAACGCCCGGCTTGCCGCCATCAAGTCATTCATGCGCTATCTCGAGTACCGTGATCCATCGTTGCTGGAGCAGAGTCTGCGTATCCAGGCAATTCCGTCGAAGAAGACAGACACCGTCCTCATCAACTACCTGACTCAGGTGGAAATGGAAGCCGTCCTGAACGCCCCAAATGTAAGTACCCGCATCGGCATCCGGGATCGTGCCATGTTGCATATCAGCTTGGCCGCTGGGCTGCGCGTATCCGAGTTGACTGGACTGCTTTTGTCTGACCTGGCGTTGCAGCCGGTGCCGACGATACGCATCACGGGTAAGGGCCGGAAAGAACGTGCATTGCCTCTGTGGAAGCAAGCTGCGGTCGACTTGCGCGCATGGCTGGCGATTCGCGGCAATGTGTTGACACCGGAGCTGTTCGTCAATGCACGCGGACAGGCGATGACACGCGCTGGCTTTGCCTTCGTTCTGAAGCAGTACGCCCAGACGGCCGCTGAATATTGCCCATCGCTACGCGATAAACAGGTTTCGCCGCACGTGCTGCGACACACCTGCGCCATGGTGCTTTTCCAGGCGACCAAGGATCTGCGCAAGGTCTCGCTTTGGCTTGGCCACGCGCAGATGCAGACGACCGAGGTTTACCTGCGGGCAGACCCCATGGAGAAGATCGAGACGATTGAGGGAATGACGCCGTTACGGCTCAAGCGAGGACGTTTCACCGTGCCGGACAAACTGATCGCTTCCTTGCAGACCCACTAACGGCAGACGCAGACATGCTGGAGGACGTAGTTCCTTCTCGCCCCGTGCCTCCTGCGGCGATAGAGCGATAGCTGAATTTTTATGGAAAGCTGCTCAAGCCGGCGAGGTGGCAAGAAAGACTATCGTCGACGTCAGCTTTCCATAATTTGCCCGTTTCCATAAGAACGGAAAACCGGGTTAGGTGTTTGTCATCGTCAGACTAGCCAAGGCTACAGCCGTACGCTTCCCCCATTTCGGCCCAAAGGTAGGTGTGGCCCCAGATCAGGGCAAGCGCGCTGCCTATTCGTCGTCTGCGGGATTGCGCAAGGATTGCATTCGCAGCAAGCAAACCTGGTTGGTGTGCTATGCCCAGTTGTCCAGGATTAGCGGTGCAGCGATCCGCTCGTAATGGCGGCTGTTGTTGGTGACTAACACCGCACCGGCTGACAACGAGTGTGCGGCGATCATCATATCCAGTTCGCCGATCGGTTGCCCCGTGCTAACGAGTTGGTGGCGGATTTCGGCGTACCAGTCGGCGGCATCGGCGTCCCACGGCAGGATGCGGACGATCTTGAAGAACTGGCGCACCGCCAGATGCAAACGATGGTCGCCCGCCAATCGCTTCAGGCCATATTGCAATTCCGCCCGCGTCATCACCGAGATGCAAACCATCGACGGCATGAGGGCCGCCAGCTTGGTTTCTATCGCGCGCGATTTTCCCTTGATCAGGTAGCTTGCCGTGTCGGTGTCCAGCATATGCAGCATCGCTAGCGGCTCACCTTGTTGTTCGTAGAGAGATCGTCGTCGAAGACGCCTCGTTCTTGAGGCAACACATTCAGCGGGCGCTCGGCCATGAAATCTGCGGGAACGTCGACTTCATGCAACAACTCGAAAAATTCGTTCCAGGTTTTGGCCCCCGGCCGGTTGGACAGCACGACATCGCCGGTTGCATCGTCGCGCGTGACATAGACCTCGTCCCCTTCAAAGCGGAAGTCCGAGGGGAGACGCACCGCCTGACTGGCGCCGTTCTTGAACAGCTTGGCAATACGTGTCTCGATCATCACGGTTCTCCCTGGCGCAGCGCAAAAGTATATACGCAAGTATATACAATCTGCCGAAGCAGGCCAACTTTTCCTCGTTTCTAGCCAATTGGGATGGTCAAATAGACGCTGGCCAACTTACATTGCCTTTCACATTATTGGCTACTTGATCTATAGTTGGCCAAGTTCCGTATACCCATCTTGGCCAGGCTCCATGAAAGTCGCCCGCATCTATCTCCGCGTCAGCACCGATGAACAGAACCTCACCCGTCAGGCCGAGATCGAGCACAGTACCCGGGCGGCCGATTACTACGTCGCCGGCGTCTACCGTGAGAAAGCATCCGGTGCCCGCGCCGACCGACCTGAACTGCTGCGGATGATCGCCGATCTGCAACCGGGCGAAGTGGTGGTCGCCGAGAAGATCGACCGCATCAGCCGACTCCCATTGGCCGAGGCCGAGCAACTGGTCGGCTCGATCCGGGCCAAAGGGGCGAGGCTGGCCGTACCGGGTTTGGTCGATCTCTCCGACTTGGCGGCTGACGCCGACGGCGTTGCCAAGATTGTGCTGGAGTCGGTGCAGGAACTTCTGCTCAAGCTGGCCCTGCAAATGGCTCGCGACGACTACGAGACACGCCGCGAGCGGCAGCGTCAGGGCGTGCAACTGGCCAAAGCGTCCGGCAAATACACCGGTCGGAAGCCGGATGCCACCACACACCAGCGCATAGTTGCCCTACGCCGGGCGGGCCATACGATCCAGAAAACCGCCAAGCTGGCTGGGTGTAGCGAAAGTCAGGTCAAACGCATTTGGGCCATGTACCAAGGGTCATCTCAGAGAACGGAAAATAAAGCACGCTAGCGGCGAACCTGTCAGGTTCAAGTCTAAGACGTTTGGCCTGCAACGTCAGACAAGGCAGAAAGCTGCCCTAATCTAACGTGACTTGAGCGGTTCACCTGACGCTAATTTGAAACATAGCTCAAGATGACACCTTGCTTGAATGACTCACTATAAATCACTATGATTGTATTTCAATCACAAATAAGCAGAGCCGTCGCACAAACGAAGGAGATCTCGCAATGGCACAGACCGAAACCAAAGTGCTGACCGCACACGTTCCCATCCCCTTGGCCGAGAAGGTCGATCAGATGGCCGCTCGGCTTGAGAGGTCGCGCGGCTGGATCATTAAACAAGCGCTGTCGGCCTGGATCGACCAGGAGGAAGAGCGCAGTCGCCTGACCCGCGAGGCACTGGCCGATGTGGATGCCGGCCGGGTCATCGACCACCAAGCCGTGCAGGCATGGGCGGACAGCCTCAGCTCCGATACGCCATTGCCGGTGCCGCGCTAATGGACCTGAAATGGACCAGCAAGGCACTCTCCGACCTGGCTCGTCTATACGAATTTCTGGCCCCGGTAAACAAACCGGCGGCTGCACGCACCGTACAGGCGCTAGCGGCCGCGCCGTCTGCCTTGCTGGCCAACCCACGCATCGGCGAACGGATCGATGAGTTCGAGCCGCGCGAGGTGCGCCGGATTCGCGTGGGGCATTACGAGATGCGCTATGAAATTAAGAAAACTGCCATCTACGTGCTGCGGCTGTGGCACACCCGAGAGGATCGCTGATGGGCACTGCCGCCAACCTACCTGGCACCTCGAATTACATGAGGTTTTCGTGAATCCAGCCACTGCGCGTTAAGCGCGACCGATTCTGTTCAATGTGTACGACTAATTACCGCTTTTCCGAGCGATTCCGCCACGTTCTTGCTCCGAATCGCCTCTGGGAGCCGTGATTCCGCCCACAACTGGCGTCAGAAGGCCTCAATCCAGCCTTTGCTGGAGTACATCAACCGGTGCACGCCAAGTGGCTATCGCCGTGTCAGCTGCTGGGTGCATCAAGACGGCTGACAGCAGAACGAGAAAGACAGCGCTCAGCGCTGCGGCGCAACTCCCAGAAACCACTCTTGCGGAAAGTCAATCCGGCCCAAGCGTTGTTCTGGCGGCACACCCTCCTTGGGGTACTGCGTCCCGAAGCGCCAATACCATCGCCACAGCGTGCCGTCCTGGCGCAACAGGAAGACAGCCGCGCCTATACTGCCCCAGTAGTCGTTCTCCTGGAACAGCTTCACTCCACCGCTCACCAAAACGTCGGGTTTACGCACGAGCAGGTTGCGGCGTAAGTTGGCGTCATCACGCCTGTCGCTATGGTAGTCGAGCAAAGTACCATCCGAGCGTAGCGCTAGCAGGTGGATACCCTGGGCCTCGTCGTACGCAAAAGCCATGTCGGCGAAGCCGCAACCCAGCGGCTCCATGCGCACTTTCATGGCTCGTTCCTGGCTCACCCACAGACTGCCGTCAAGCTTGCGGGCGGCGACCAGCGTCGAATCTTTCGAGATCTTGACGTCTACCCAGTCCTGGCCCACCAGTCGGGGCCATGGACTTTCGTTCAAGCCCGGCAGCGCCTCGGGCGTAGTGAGCACGGTCACCAATCGTGGTGGAATTCGCTGCCTGACTGGTCAAGCAGGGTGATGTTGAGGTGGTGACCCCCCTCAGGGGGCTTGAACAAACGCACCCGTTGGGGGAGTCTCTGGTTTCGATGCCAAGAGACCAGTCCAGTGTGCCATGCCCTCCTGCAAAAACCCCACTTTTTTCGATGGTTGCTGCGTGTTGACACGGAGCTGGCGGACGAGGCGCGAGCGGCAGGATGTGCGTGCGGCGGCGTTCTGCACCGCGCTGACTATCCGCGAAAGCCCCGTGGGTGCCCGCCGGAAGTGCGCGCCGACTTTGCTCGGCGGTTCAGCTTCTGCTGCAACGATTGTCGCCGTCGGACGACCTCGATGTCCGTACGTTTCCTGGGCCGGCGCGTCTATCTGGCGCTGCTGGTAGTGCTGGGTTCTGCCCGGCATGCCGGGCAGAACCCAGCAGCGGCGCGGCTCTCCACGACCCTGGCGATTCCGTTGCTTACCCTGGCGCGTTGGCGCCAGTGGTGGAAAGAACAATTTCCGCTGACCGCGCTATGGCAAGCGTGTTGTGCGCGCTTCATGCCGCCGGTAACTGACGACTTCCCGAGCCGTTTGCTGGAACGTTTTGTCGGCGATGACACAGAAGCCATGGGGCATCTTCTCCTCTTTCTGGCGCCGATCACGGTCCGGCCGAGCACGTTGCGTGGGGGGTGCTGATGACCCGCAGAAGATGTCGATAGGCCCGTTCCTCAAGGGCTTGTAGCCTTCACTTCCCGTCCTGGTGCCGCCGGCACCGACCTTCTGGAAGACCCTTTTGACCTCTCTCATCGATCCCCTCAAACGCGATCGCTGGGCGCGCCTGCGCTTTGCGATCATCGGCCCCTTGCTGGCGGCTCCGCCCGCCGCCGGCGAGTTATCCCCGGCGCTGCGCGCCCTGTCGACCAAGTCCTGGCGGCATCCGGTATCAGGACAGGAGGTTCGCTTTGGCGCCTCGACAATTGAGCGCTGGTACTACGCGGCCCGCGCGGCCGCCGATCCGGTAGCGGTTCTCAGGAATCGCCTGCGCAGCAACGTCGGTCGGTTCACGAGCATCACGCCCGTGGCCATCCAGATTCTGACGGCCCAGTACCACGAGCATCCGGGCTGGACGGTGCAACTGCACTTCGACAACCTCCGTGTCGCACTGGCCGGGAGCGACTCTTCCCTGGCGTCGTATCCGACGATCCGTCGCTATCTCAAGGCCCGGGGAATGTTCCGCCAGGCGTCCGCCAAACGGGCAACCGCCGGGGCGCTGTTGGCCCGGGATCGGCTCGACCGGCTGGAGGTCAGGAGCTACGAAGTCGACTATGTCGGCGCACTCTGGCATCTCGACTTCCATCACGCCTCACGCAAGGTTCTGACCCGAACCGGCCTGTGGGTCAAGCCGCTGCTGTTTAGCGTGATCGACGATCGCTCCCGGCTGGTCTGCCATCTGCAGTGGTATCTCGACGAGACCGCCGAGAGCCTCGTGCACGGCTTGTCGCAGGCCTTCATGAAGCGCGGATTGCCACGAGCCCTGATGACCGACAACGGCGCCGCCATGCTCGCCGAAGAGACCGTCAGCGGCCTCGCCCGTCTGGGTGTCGTGCATCAGACAACCTTGCCGTATTCGCCCTATCAGTATGTGGCGCTCAAAGATATGTGGCCCCGGGCCTCATTCTCTTGAAGACACGAGGCCGGGAGCCGGGCAAATGCCACATAAACTTTGTCTACAAACCGCGCAAGAAAGCCAGCAGGTCTGGCTGTTGGCGCCAGGACTTATTGATCGCGCCCTCTGCCGCCGGCGCGCACATGGCCAGTGCACGGGCCTTGGTCGCAAGATCGGTCTCTGCATAGAGATTTGTCGTGGCGAGCGAAACGTGACCCAGCCAGGCACGGACAGTGTTGATGTCGGCGCCGGACCGTAGCAGATGGGTTGCCGCGGTGTGGCGAATCACGTGCGGGCTGACTCGCTTGCTGGCCAGCGACGGTGATTGCGCACAAGCTCTGGATGCGTAGCGTTCGACCAGCGTATGGATGCCGAAGCGAGTAAGAGGCTGACCGTTGCGGTTCAGAAACAGACGCTGCTCCGGCGCGCGGTTTGCCACCAGGAACTGCAACTCATCCAAGGTGTTTGGCCACAATGGACAGGCACGCCGTTTGTTACCCTTGCCGGTGATTCGAACGCATTGAGCATACCAGTCAATGGCGCTGACCCGGACCTCCGCCGCTTCGCTCGCGCGCGCCCCCGAGTTGTAGAGGAAGAGCAACAGCACGTAGTCGCGCCGACCCAGAGCGGTATGGCGATCCGGAGACGCCAGGATCGCATCCATTTCCGGTTTCTCGAGATAGGTGATGCCAGGGTGAGCCGTTTTCTTGAAGGGGATCAGCCGGATCTGTGCGCACCACGCGATGTGCTCGGGACTGTTCTGGCCGATGAATCGAGCCAAGGCGTGAAGGCCGCCGAGGCGTTGATTGCGAGTGGCGGCGATACAGCGACGCCTCGCTTCCAGATCAGCGAGGAACTGGCGGACCAGATCTACCGACAGATCTTCGACGGTCAGTCGGTCCACCGATTTCTTGAGATGATCGCCAACGTAGGGGAGGAGCAGCGCCAGCATGTCGCGATAGCTTCTCTGGGTGTTGATCGAAAGGTTGCGCTCCTGCACCAGATAGTCGATCAGGAAACGCCGGACCCAAGGTCCGAGCAAAGCGTGGTCAGTCATGATCATTCTCCATGGCGTAACGTTCGAATCGCCGGCTTGCCTCTTGAAGCAAGTCAGGCGTCATCGTCAAATAGTGTTGCGTGGCCGACAGGTTCACGTGGCCGAGGTAGGTCGCCAGCTTGGGCAGGAGATCGTGCAGGTCTGCGCCGCTGCGATACCAGGCGACGAGCCGATGAACGGCGGCCGAATGACGCAAGTCGTGGAGTCGTGGCTGCTCTCTTGAGCCACCGTCGCGGGCAACGCCGGCGGCAGTTCGCAGGCGTCGAAAGGTGCAGCGCGCGGCAGACTTGCTCAGCGGCGCGCCGTTCCGGAAGCAGAAGAACGGCGTGTCCCCGCCGCCTGAGTGGCGGTCGTTGCGTTTGCCCACATACTCGCTCATGACATGCGTCAGATCCTTGCCCAGTGGCACAAGCCGGCTCTTGTAGAACTTCGTCCCCCGGACGATCAGGCGGGCTTGCTCGAGGTCGACATCAGCGATGTTCAGCGAGACGGCTTCGCTGATGCGGAGCCCCGCCCCGTAGAGCAGCAAGAGCAAGGCTCTGAAGACATACGCGTCGATTGGCGCTCGGCCGGTACAGGCGATGGGGACCGCGTCGAGCAGGCGCTTGAGTTCGTCGTGGGAGTAGATGTAGGGCACGAAGACGGGAGTGTCCAGCCTCGGTAGGCTGTACGGCAACGGCACGCTGCTGACCAAACCACGTGCCAGAGCGAAGCGGTAGAACCCCGAAAGCACGTGGTACTTCTTGACCCAGTACGCGCTCACCGGTCCGTCGCCGTTCAGGAAAGCGAGCACGGACTTGCCTTCAACGCTGGCCAGTGGGCCTTCACCGACGGTCCGGCAGAAGGATTTGAAGATCGCCTCCTCGGTCTCGAACTTGTATCCCAAGGCGCGCTTATGAGCGATGTACATGGAAACCTGCGCGGAGAGCGTCATAGCAGTGCCCCCAGATCGAGTTCGGCCACCTGCCGCAGCCCCGTCAGGTCGACCTTGGTATAGCTCAGGGTCGAATTGGCGCTGCGATGTCCGAGATGGTCGCCAATCTGCTTCAGGGAGAAGCCCGACGCGAGAAGGTGGCTGGCACAGGCGTGCCGCAAACAGTGCGCCCCACGTGGCGACAGGGTGAGGCCCAGGCGACTCAGATGGGCATGCGCAACCGGCGTAATGCTCGGCGCCGACAGCGGGCGAATGGGTGCGCCGAGCGTCAAGAACAATGCCCGATGCCCGCAGCGCGGTCGCACTTCGCGCAGGTAGCGCAAGATCGCCTCGCCCACGGCGTGCAGCAAAGGATAACGCTGAGCACGACGTTGCTTGGGTCGCGTGATGTGGATCGACTCGCCTTCCCAATCCAGATCGTCCAGCCGCAACGCCGCGACCTCGCCTCGCCGCAGGCCGTAGACCGCGAGCAACATCAGGATGGCGTGGTCGCGAATATCTGCCGGTCGATCACCGCTTGTGGCGACAAGGAGGCGCTGGACGTCGTCCCAGCCTGGGCCTTCCGGGATACCTTCACGGGTATAGAGCCGCGGCGATTCGATGACCGCAGTGATTCCCGAAGGGCACCACCCGCGGGCTTCGGCGAAGGCGAAGAAGCTGCGCAACGAACTGGACAACGCGGCCAAAGAGGCACGTGTCCAACCTTTCTTACTCTTCGACTCAATGAAGGCGTCGACATCGGCAACGGTAATCGCGCTCAACGTATCCCGGGGCGGGCACAGTCCGGCAAAGAACCAGGTCAGGCGCTCACAACGCGTGCTGATCGTCACTGGCGACAGGCCTCGTTCGTCGCGCATATGGCAGGCAAAGGCGTCAATCTGAGCCATGAAGGCGTTCGGTGCCTCTTCGGTCTGCTGAAGGCAGTCCAGGTATCGCAGCCATTCCGTCGCGAAGTGGATAAACATCTGGCGTGTCCACACCGAGTCCTCGGTACGGATGGGCTGATGTCTCAACCGTCGTCTGCAGTCCGCAGCGCGCTCAATGTCCTGCGTACTGACCTTCCCATGCTCAAGGTCAAGGCCCTCTGCGACGGCCAGGAGTACCCAAGCGATCTTCTGCAGCATCGAGCGTGAGTAACCATCGTTGGCACATCGGTCGAGAAATTGTTCTCGCGCTTTTGCAAGCGGGCCTTCCCGGTAGCGCGCCAGCGCCGTGGGGCGCTTGAATAGCTCTTCAATCATGATCGATCTCCGTCTTCAACAAGATGGACGATCATCGTGATCCTGATCCGCGCAAACTTATGTGGCGTAAATTTGACCGACCGCCCGCAACCAAGCGGGGTGCCGGATTCGTCGCCACATATTTCTGAGCGCCACATACTGATAGTTACGTGGCCGGCCACGTAACTATCAAAATGCCAAACAGGAATCGTTTTGGGGGCGCATCGAAGGGCGCCTGATGGCGATGCTCGAAGGCGAGAAATTGCTGACGCTGGACCTGCTCAATCAGGCCAGCCAGGCCTGGGTCGAACAAGAGTACCACCGTACGCTCCATTCCGAGATCGATGCGACCCCCTTGGCGCGCTATCTCGCTGGGCCCAGTGTTCGCCGTGACTGCCCGGATACTGGCACGCTGCAGGCCGCCTTCCGGATTGAGGTCGCGCGCCGCCAGCGGCGTGCCGATGGCACGGTCAGTCTGGCTGGCATACGCTTCGAGATCCCCGCCAGTTATCGGCACCTGCCGGTGGTTCATCTACGCTACGCCCGCTGGGACCTCAGGCACGTCGATCTCGTGGATCCGAGCACCGGCGTCGTGCTTTGCCCGGTCAAGGTGCTCGACAAGTCGGCCAACGCCGATGGTCAGCGTCGGCGCCTCGCGCCCGTCACGACAGAGGCTCTGGCGCCGGCGTCTACCGGGATCGCGCCGCTGCTGCGCCAGCTGCTCGCTGACTACGCCGCGACGGGCTTGCCGCCTGCGTATTTCCCGTCCGCCGACAAGGAGCCGGCATGAACCATCGGCTCCTCGCCCTCTACGGGCTGAAGTGGAATCCCTTCTCCCCTGAATTGCCAATCGAGGCCCTCTTTGTTCCGCCCCGGATCGAGAACTTCTGCTGGCGAATCGAACACGCTCAGATCCGCGAAGGGGGCTTCGCGATGATCCACGGCGATCCAGGCACCGGCAAAAGCGTGGCCTTGCGCCTCCTGGCCGACCGTCTGGGAAGTCAGTCGGACGTCACCGTCGGCGCGATCAACCATCCGCAGAGCAACCTGGCCGATTTCTATCGCGAAATGGGCGACATCTTCACCGTGCCCTTGCGCCCGCATAACCGCTGGGGTGGCTTCAAGGCGCTGCGCGAAGTCTGGTTCGCGCATCTGGAAACGACCCGTCGCCGGGTGGTGTTGCTGGTCGATGAGGCGCAGGAGATGAGTCCGGCCGTTCTTTGCGAGTTGCGCCTGCTCGCCAGTGCGCGGTTCGATTCGCAGCCGCTCCTGTGTGTGGTGCTGGCCGGCGATGCGCATCTCATCGAGAAGCTGCGTCGTGAGGAGTTGATCCCGCTCGGCTCCCGCATCCGTACCCGCCTCGCCATCGAGTATGCGTCGCGTGACGAGTTACTCGCCTGCCTGACCCATCTGCTGAGCCGCGCCGGGAACGCCAGCCTGATGACCCCCGCACTCTGTCATACGCTGTGCGATCACGCCGCCGGTAACTACCGCATCCTGACCACCCTCGCGGCCGAACTGCTCGCCGCCGCGGCGCAGCGTGAGTTGCCGCAACTCGACGAGAAACTTTACCTCGAGGTCTTCGCGTCACCCGAGACCCCTGCGCAGCGTCGCGTGGCGGCCGGCCGGTGACGACTGTCGTGGTCAAGTAATTTCGGACACCTCGATAGGTTGTTTTTCTGCCATTTGGTGTTCATAGACATTCGGCGGCAGGTAACCGAGTTTCGAGTGCAGGCGGGTGCTGTTGTAGAAGCCGACGATGTAGTCGGTCACATCGCGAGTGGCCTCGGCATGGTTGGCATAGTTGTTCGGCCAGACGCGCTCCATCTTGAGATTCAGGAAGAAGCGCTCCATGACGGCTAAAGTGGTCCCCTGAGTCAAGACAAATATCAACCCAGTTTAAGTTGTGCATTTGACTTCGCTAGCAGCTGGACGGCGCTGCCCCGGTGTTGCCTTTGACTCTGCCTTTGACTCTGCCTTTGACTCTGCCTTTGACTCTGCCTTTGACTCTGCCTTTGACTCTGCCTTTGACTCTGCCTTTGACTCTGCCTTTGACTCTGCCTTTGATTCTGTCGTTGATTTTGCTTTTGCGGGTGGGGCATCGCCTGTGGAGCGTAGCGGAACAGGCGATGCCCCACCCGCGCCGCCAAACTTGTCGAGGATCAACGCCCCGCCACCTATGCCGTTTCGATAGACGACCGCGGGTGCCGTGTTGCCCAGCGACTGGTGCGGACGCTCAGTGTTGTAGAAGGCGAAGTACTCGGTCAGGCCAAGCATCAATTCGCCCATCGTGGCATAGCCCTTCAGATACACGTCCTCGTACTTGACGCTGCGCCAGAGGCGCTCGACGAAGATGTTGTCGAATACCCGCCCCCGCCCATCCATGCTGATGACCACGCCTTCCCGTTTCAGCACCCCGGTGAAGGCTTCACTGGTGAACTGCGCGCCTTGATCGCTGTTGAAGATTTCTGGCTTGCCGTGGCTACGCAGGGCCTCCTCCAGACAATCGACACAGAACACCGATTCCATGCTGTTGCTGATCCGCCAGCTGAGCACCTTGCGGCTATACCAGTCGATCACGGCGACCAGGTAGGCGAAGCCGTGGGCCAGCCGGATGTAGGTGATGTCCGTGCTCCACACTTGGTTGGGTCTGACCACAGGAACGCCACGCAGCAGGTACGGATAGACCGGGTGCTCTGGGCGCGGACGGCTGGTGTTCGGCCCCGGCGCCATGCCCGACAGCCCCATCAGTCGCATCAGGCGTTGCACGCGCTTGCGATTGACCGTGTGCCCCACGTTCTCAAGAAAGATCACCATCCGGCGGGTGCCGTAAAACGGATGCCGCGTGTACTCCTCGTCAATCAGCCGACTGTGGAGGAGATCGTTGGCATCGACCACCGGCGGCCGGCGCTGCGCGTAGACCGTGGCTCGGCATAAGCCTGCCAGAGCGCATTGCTGCACCACGGCGACGGCCTCACCGGGGTCGATCCACGCATGCCGTATCACGGCAGGCTGATCCCAGACTTTTTTTTGAGCCAGTCCAGTTCCATCTTCAACTTGCCGATCTCGCTGTACAACAGCTCCGGCTCCCGGTGCGCCGCCGCCGGCTTGGGGCCACGCTTGCCTTCAAACAGCGTCTTGGCATTCTCCTGGATGGCCTTCTTCCATTGCCCAACCTGCACAGGATGCACGCCGTATTCCCGCCCAATCTCGTTGATCGTCTTGACCCCGCGTACCGCCTCCAGACCAACCTTGGCCTTGAACTCCGGCGTATGTACCTTCCGCGTCGTTGCTTCACTCATCGCTTCTCGCTCCTATGATGGAGCACAGCTTAAACCACTGTCTGATTTCCAGGGACCACTATAAGCTACGGTGGGCGTCGCTGGCGTACTGGCTGCCGCGATCGGAATGCACCAGCAAACCCGCCGGCGGTTGCCGCTGGGTAATGGCCATCTGCAAGGCCGCGCAGACCAGTTCGGCAAGCATGTTTGGGGCCATCGCCCAGCCCACGATCTTGCGCGAGAACAGGTCCATCACGACGGCCAGGTACAACCAGCCGCTAGCCGTGCGGATGTAGGTGATATCCGAGACCCAGGCGACATTCGCCGTGGCCGGTTCGAACTGCCGGTTGAGCAGGTTGTCGGCGATCGGCAGGGTATGGCGGCTATCGGTGGTGTGGATGAACTTGCGTTTCCAGACAGGCCGTAGGCCGTTGATTCGCATCAGCGTTCGAACACGGTGCCGGCCGATGGGCCGCCCTTCTTGAACCATGGCCTGCTGCAAGCGCCGGCTGCCATAGCTTCGTCCAGAGGCCGTAAAAAGCGTCTTCAGATGAACCGTTGCCGCGCAAACGCTGGTGGTCTTTCTGGCCCGTGCTGCGGCGGCGTAGTACCCCGAGCGACTGACGCCGAGGAGGCGGCACAGCGGCGCGACACCGGTGGTGGCCTTCTCTGCCAACTGATCGATGAGCCGGTGGCTCATCGCAGTTCTCGGGCAAAGAAGGCCGACGCTTTTTTTAGTAGGTCGTTGTCCTGACGCAGTTGCCGAACCTCCCCTTCTAATTGGCGTATGCGCTGCTGCTCGGCCGTCAGCGGCTTGCCGATGCCAGCCTGGCCGGATTGCTCGGCCGAAAACTGCCTCAGCCAGCGGCGGACGGCCGTCTCGCCAAGGCTCATGTCGCGGCAGACTTGCGCCACACTCAGGCCTTGCTCTTTGATCAGTTGAACGACCTGCAGCTTGAAGCTCGGGTCGAAGGTCTTGCGTTGTTGGCTCATCAATTGCTCCTCTTAGGGTGGATCATCCACCTATCGAGGTGTCCAGGGAAATTAGACCACGTCATTGTCAGATGGTCGATTTTGGGAAGAGAGCGTGGTTGGCAAACCCGCGTTTTTGCAAAGTCACGGCAGGCGTCCTCACGACACCAAGTAGACATGCCCGGCCTCAGGTTCGTCGGCGTGCTTGGACCCGACGACGACCGGCATGACCCAGATCAGCTTGCGCAGCGAGCGCGCCGGGCCGTGCACCTGGTTGCGCCAGTGACCACGCCGCCAGTGCGTAGCGACGTGACCATGCGCTGGGATGCCCTGGTGCGTACGCTGTTCGGCGACGCGCTTGCCGCAAATATGCACCGGTACATAGCCAAGCGCGGTCAGCTTCGACTTTGCCCGCATCTGCTCCTTGCCCTTGCCGTGCAGCGCCTTCTGTTTGAGCGAGTCGGGTGTTCCTTCCGGCCAGACCGTATCAATGTCTTCGGGATAGGCCGCGACGTAGCACAGCGCATTGACCACCAATTGCAGGGCCGCTTTGTAGACGGGGTGCCGGCGGCGGGTGATGTCGTCGCGCACGGCCGCCAGCGTCGGGCTGACGTCGACGACACTGACGCCCGCGGGCGGTGCCATGCCGCTCTCGGTGGCCGCCTCCTCCAACGTCGCCGTGATGTCGCCACCGGCGCCCGCGCGCCGTTTCATCAGCTCGGCGAGCCTGCTCGACAGCACAGTGTCGATGGCGGTGGCCAAATCCATTGAGCGAAACTCGCCGACGAAGTCCTGGGTATACTCAACCTCCGGAAACAGATACCACTGCGCCGACAAGGCTTGCTCGTGCGGGACGGCCGTGACCGTGAAGCGCACGTCGCCGCGTGCGCCGCGCTGCTCGACATAGGCGCCGTCAACCAGCCAGTCCGGCTCGATCTCCAGGCTGGGCTGCGGGCCGAAGTACAGGTATTGCGACGCGTAGGGCAGATTGATGCTGTTCAGCGGGATATCGTCGATGTCCGTCTCGGCCAGCATTTCGGTCAACGCCGGCGGGAAGTCGATGATCTGTCGGCCGGCTTGGACGAAGCGCCCGTAGGCAGTAGCAAGCGTTTCCTCGGCCTCAATGACAAGTGATGGTTGCGGATGGGATTCCTTGCGCTTGCGAGGAAACCGGAGTGAGCGCTGGTTCAATTCGGTGCTCATATGACGAGCAATTTCGTTGAGCTGGTCGATAGTCAACATGCCCGTTGCCGGATCGACCCGCTGCCGGTACAGCTTGCCGACCGGCTCGGCATAGTCACGGTATGCCTTGAAGCGTTCCGGGTGATAGCGGTACAGCGGCGGTGCTGGCTTCTCGGCAGTCTTCGGTTCGCAGCGGTAGTCCGGGTTGTCGAACAGAAAGCCGATGTCGGCGTATGCCATGACGGGATCGTCTACGTCGCTCGCCCAGCGATCCCACACGACCGGACCGGCGACGTCGTCATGCCAGCCGGTCTCGACGATGATCTCGTGGCCGTGATTGAGTATCAGGACATAGGTTTCGAACGGATGGGTCATGCCTTCGAGGAAATCGTCCAGTTCCTGGGCGCTTTCCTCGGCTCTGGCCATCGCCGCTTGCTGGGATTCGGTGCCCGCCCAGTCGATCTTTCCTTCGGCGTTCAATAATTTGAACAGCCGCTCGAAGCCGGTAACGGCCGAGGGATTCGCCTGGATGCTCTTGGTGAAGGCTCTTACCTCGTCCGTATAGCCATGGGACAGCAGCGCGATCAGGGACTCCACGTTGGTCCATTCGTCGTCTCGCTTTCTCGCCATGCAAGTTGCTCCGGTTCAGGCTGCCGCTTGGTTGTAAAGGGTTAGTTGTCCTGTGCGGCATGGCGTGCCGCAGGCAGGTAGCGGTACAACGTGGATGGTCCCACGCCGAGCCGCCGCGCCACGTCCTCGACCGTGATCTCGGAATCGGCCAGCAAGGCACGCGCTTCTTTCAGATCTTTCTCTGAGAGGGCACGAGGGCGACCGCCAGTGCGCCCTCGTGACCGCGCGGCATCCAGCCCGGCCCGCGTGCGCTCGCGGATAATCTCGCGCTCGAACTCGGCGATCGCCGAGAACACGGTGAAGATTAGGCGCCCTCCGGCACTGGCCGTGTCAATGTTCTGCGTCAAAATCTTCAGGCCGATGCCGCGCTGCTCCAGCACCTCGACCGTTTCCAGCAACTGGCGAGTCGAACGCGCCAGCCGGTCAAGCTTCCACACCACCAGGCTGTCGCCGGCGCGCACGTAGTCAAGCGTTGCATTCAATTCCGGCCGGTCGCGCTTGGCGCCGCTGGCGGTTTCCTCAAAGATGCGCTCGCAACCGGCTTGCCGCAGGGCGTCGAGCTGCAGGTGCGGCTTTTGGTCGCGCGTGGAGACGCGCGCATAGCCGATCAGCATCGCTGAATGTCCGTCTGCGCGAAGTCGTTGCCGATGAACAGCAGCGGCTCGCCAAGCGAGCTGGCCAGCGCATAGACCGCGCAGTCGCCGAAGTTGAGCTGGGCCGGGTGGCCCTGTCCCTTGCCGTAGTGAACGAACGCCGCGTCGGCAAGCCGTGCCTGGCGCTCGTCGAACGGCATGACCACGGCGCCGATCTCCTCCAGGAAGCGTTGCAGCTTGCCAACCATGGTCGAGTGCTCGCGGGCGCGCACAACAATATGCGCTTCGAGCAAGCTCACCGCTGAGATACGGCAGACCGGATGCGCCTCAAGCGCGGCAACAATTCGCTCGCGCTCGGGTTCGTGCTTGAGCCACGCCAGGACAGCGGAGGTATCAATCACCATACGCCGTGCTCGTTGTAGTCCAGTATTTCGTCATCGCTACGCGTGTCCGCCGGCACGCGTGCTGGCACGGCATCGACTTCGTGCGCCAGCGCAGCCAGCCGTTCACGCAGCGGCGCCTTGCGCGTGGCCAAGCCGCGCAAGCCGGCGAGCGACAGCAGGCTCTCGCGCAATACCTCGGTGACGGTCACGCCTTCGGCGACGGCGATCTCTTCCGCCAAACGTTCCATCTGGATGTCTTCGATCACGATGGCCATAAATCTCTCCTGTTACTCGACCGCATGATGGTCGTTTCGGGAGAACATATCAAGAGATAGTTACGGGAGAAATATTGGGTTCATTGGCCTCCATGTTTGTCATTTTCAGAAGACGACTGCACCAGTTCATTGGGCTGGCCGCCGTGTCTGCAGCGGACTTCTGACCGTCACAAAAGGCGCGTTGATTGCCCTTGAGCCGTGAGAAGTGCCACCGCCTTCTTATCGAAGGAAACGAAGGTTTCCCCGCCAAGCCAATTGCCCTCGTAGGCAATAACGCCATCGGCAAAATCTCCGCCCGCGTCGAGCACCAGCAAGCCGGCCTCCACGGCGGGCCGGTTCACTTCCACGTTCGCAGCGGCAAGTAGTGCCCGGATCGCGCCGGCCGCGTCGGCTTGCTGGAAGCCATATACCCGGAGCAGCACCCAAACAAATTCGCATAGGCACGGTGTTGCTACCGCGATCAACTCGGCGTCGGTCAAGACTGTCGCGGCAACGTTCGCTTGTACGGGATCGTCGCGCACAACAGCACGCACAAGGACATTGGTATCGACTGCGACCTTCATTTCTTGCCTGCCCATCCAAGCGCCGCCGCCTCGTTGATTTCTTCGATGGTGGCAACCTTCTGCGTCCTGCCCGCGAGCAGGCCGACGAAGCTGGATATCGTCCCAGCGGGCCGCGCCGCCTTGAGTACGCCCCGACCATCTGGCAGTAAGTCCAGCTCGATCTTGTCGCCTGGCCTGATGCCGAGGTGTTGCAGCACGTCCTTCCGAAACGTCACTTGTCCCCGTGCGGTAACAGTCAATGTGGTCATGGTGCTGTGCCCTCGCAATCTCGTAGGTTGACGCTTTGCAGCGTAATGCAAAACTGCCTTACAGTCAATGTCCGTCAAACGATCATTAGGCGGCCAAGCCGGACAGTGTCCGACAAAACACTTGTTTAATGGGTTGTCGGACATTAAGATAGGCGGACGCAATGACGGACAAAAGGGCTGACAATGGCACTGATCGGCTATGCGCGGGTATCGACTGCGGAACAAGACACCGCTTTGCAGACGGACGCGCTGAACAAGGCGGGCTGCGAGCGCATTTTCGAGGACACGGTTTCCGGGGCCAAGGCCGACCGTCCCGGCTTGGCTGAGGCGCTGGCCTATCTGCGCGACGGCGACGTGCTGGCCGTTTGGCGGCTGGATCGGCTCGGGCGCTCCCTGCCTCATCTGATCGATACGATAGCCGCACTGGAAGCGCGTGGCGTTGGATTCCGTTCGCTGACTGAGGCCATCGACACCACGACGCCGGGCGGGCGGCTCATCTTCCATGTGTTCGGCGCATTGGGCCAGTTCGAGCGCGACTTGATCCGCGAGCGCACCAAGGCCGGGTTGACCGCTGCCGCCGCTCGCGGGCGAAAAGGTGGACGCAAGCCGGTCGTTACCGCCGACAAGTTGCAGCGGGCGCAGGATCACATCGCCAACGGGCTGAACGTCCGCGAGGCTGCAACGCGGCTCAAGGTGAGCAAGACGGCGCTGTATGCCGCCCTGCAATCGGCCAGTGCAGCCGACTCCTGACATTTCGTGCAATCGCCTTCTGAAAACGACATACGGATTGACGTGGTGATAGATCAGCGGCGACAGCGCTCGCCAGTCGTCGGCCGTCATGCGCTCGCGCCACACCGGCTCGGCCAGTACCTCCTGGATGAACAGCGTGTTCACGTACACCAGGCAGGCTTGCAGCAGGTGCAGTGACAGCATCGCTAGTTCCTGGTCCTCGACGCGGTTGGTGGCGATCTCGCTCTTCTCTCCGTAGAAGATGAAGCTGTTCGCGCTGTTTTAGTTCTCGACCACGTTCAAGCCTTCGTGGATTTCGCGGCGCAGCGATTCCTCGTGCAGGTAGCGGCAGAGGAAGAGGGTCTTGATCGCCTTACCCAACTCGGCCAGCGCCTGATAGGTCGGGTGCACCGGGTCGGCACGGCTGAAGCGGCGCAGGATGGCCTCCGAATCCGCAGTGCCCAACCGCAAGGCGGTGGTGTACTTGATAATCTCGTCGTACTGCTGCGCGATCAGATCCCACTTGATGGCGCGCACCAGGATCGGTTCCAGGTTCGCGAACTGCTTGGCGTCATCGGCATCGACCATGGACAGCTTCTGGCGGGCGATCAGCTTGAAGCGCGGCAGCAGGTCGAAGCCCAGGATGTAGCTGAAGGCGAACGCGACTTCGCTCTGCCCGTGGGTATCGACGTACTGTTGCTCGATCTCCATGGTCGTGCAGTGGCGCAGCACGCCTTCCATCATCGCCGCGACTTCGGACGATGAGCAACGCTTGATCTGCGAGTAAATGCAGGTCGAGTTCTGGTCGACGTGCCAGTAAATCATGATGCCGCGCCCGCCGTAGCGCGCGTGCCATTCCGTCATCAGGTTCTGGTCGTAGGCACCGAACTGCTTGGAGTCGGAGGCGCACGAGGTGGTGGCGTCGCCCCAGATCGCGGCTTGGCGGATGCGGAAGGTGCCGTTGACGATCTCGGCGACGGCCGCGCGCAGCGCCTCCTTGTTGACGAATCGGCGCTTCACATAGCGCAGCTCGTCGAAGGTGACGCCCGGTTGCTGGCTGGCCACGCGCTTGAGGCCGACATTGGTGCCGATGCCGAACAGGCACAGCAGCAGGCGCCGTTGCAGTACGGGCGGGTCTAGCACTTCGCGGCTAGCGGCGGTGCGGAAGGCCGACGTGAAGTTGAGGCGCAGGTCGACCTCCTTGACGATGTCGATCAGCTCGACGTCGGACCAGCGCCGGCCGATTTCGCGCTTGAGCGCGGCGGTGTTGGGCGGCTCGGTTTGCGCGGTATAGGGCGACAAGTGGATGATGTTCTTGCCCTGCTTGCGCAGCTTGACCTTGGGATTGCTCGGCAGGCTGTCGTTGAAGGTTTTGAGCCACTGGCGCATGGCGGTCTTGACCTGCTCGATGAACACCTGGGCGTCCTTCCGCACCTTGAGCATGTCATAGTAGGTGTCGCGCTTCTCGTCGAAATCGGCGGGCAGATCCTGTTCTGGGTCGCGGTAGCGGTCCGCGCCTTCGACCCAGATTTCCTTGGCACGCAGGCGCTTGCGTAATGCCTGCAGCACGCAGACTTCGTAGTCGATGCGGTTGACGCGCTCGGCGCCGTCCTTGGCGGTATCAATGACGATGTGACGCCACTTCTTCGGCACCACGCCTTCGAGCGGCACTTCGTCCGCCTCGTAGTATTCGCTTGCTGTCGCGATTCGCCTGCAGGACGGCGAGCGCATCGATCACAGGCCGGTGCACCGTATTGTTGGAGGGAAATGTGAGCGCATCCAACACGGGTGCGAGCATGCTGCGGTAGTGGCGGCCGTAGGACGAGCGCATCGTCTCCTGCACCTCGCGCTCGAAGTCCAAGCCCATGGCTTCGAACTCTGACACCAGCTCCTTTAGCGTATTCTGGCTGACCACCGGGTAGACCACGTCCTTGATCACGCCTTCCGGCTGGTCCACCGTCGCCTCGGCCAGTTTGAACAGTAGTCGCGCCTTGCCGCGCACCTTCTTGAAGGCGGCGAACTGCTTCTTGTCGATCTTCTTCTCGGCGCGCGTGCTAATGCTGTGGATGAGCTGCAGCAGCATGTCAACCAGCGCGTCGGTCAATTGCTGCCGGCGGCGCCAGCAGAACATAGCAACCATGCTGTAGCGAATCGACGCCGGATGGCGACGCAACTCGCGGATCGATTCGGTGGCGCAGCGCTGACGGAATTGGTCGATGAATTTGGCGGGCACGCCCTTGAACACGTCGGCGACCAGGCCGATAGCGTCGATAGATTGGCGCCGGGCGATGCCGGCCAGGAGGTTGTCGCGGCTGGCCTTGCCGAGATCGGCCTTCAGTTGTGAGAACGTCGATGCGGAGACGGGGGTGACCGATACCTCTTCGCTATCGTTGCTGGCGTCGGGCTCTTCGCTTGCCAGGAGCCGGTCGATTGCAGCCTTGCTGGCAGCGGACAGGCGCCTATGGATAGCTTCCTACTGCCGCGTCTCGAAACCATGGACTGTCGAGCGGATGACGCGATCGAGGTGCTCGAGCGCCGGAGGTTCAAAGTGCTGCGCTTTGCACCATTCCAGCGCGAGATCGCGGCCGTGGCGGGCCTGCGGATCGAACGGCAGCACGTCGTTGGCCAGCCAATCGCTCAGGCGCTGACGGTCGCCGCCCGTCGTGGGACGGATTCCCAATATCCCACGAATGGTACGGCGCTGCCGGCGTCCTTGGCGGCCATCGAGTTCGAAGGCTACGAAACCATCGGTGACACTACCGCTACCGACTTGAGTCGCGAGCCAATCAAGCACGGCCGGATCAATCTCATCATGACGTTCCGGAAAGCGGCCATGGATTTCCATGAACTTTAGTTGAACCGCGAAGGCAAGGCGTCCCGTGTTGGTCATGCCGGGTAGCAGGGCGAGCTCGTCAGCGTTCAGTGCCCATTGTTCTTGCAAGTCGATATCAGTCCACGATTGCACCAAGGGAAGTTCCATCGGGGTCGATTTGGACGGATTATAGAGATAGCGGGTGGACGAAACAATGACGAGAATATCAGCCGCGGCTTATATGGCCTCAAATTGCAGCTTCGCTCCCACTGGGCCTAGTTACCGCTATTACCTCACCAGGCTTGGCCGCAGCGCCATTGCCGCCGCTTGCCGCATCACCGAAGACCATCGTGCCCGCCCTAGCAGCCGCACGTGCGTAACAAAGTCTGATCACAGAACGTGAAAAATTGAGTCATAAGGGACCAATTTTATGGATTCTCTATCCTTTTTGGGGCACGCCCGACCCACCCGGGTCGAATCTGACCCGACGTGTTCGGCGCGCCCGGGATGGTCCCTAGCCCCCTGTCCTGGCCAACAACATAAGCACGAGCCGAGTATGCGACGAGTGCGATACACATCGCGGCAATGTGTGCGGCTGTGGGTCATTACAGACCCACTTTTCTACCGGAGACCGTCATCCCATTTAAGAAAGCCAGGAAATACCTGTGATTAAAGACGCGCCATGACTTGGCATACGTCTTGCCTTCCTTCTATGTCCATGGGAAAGTGTTTGGACTGCCAATCTTTCTAATGCGAGGCTGTTGTCCAACGAAGAAAAGCTGCGTGGAACTAGTGAGCGTCTTAAGCCCGCGCCGGTCAGGCGCTCCAAAAATAATGACTTGCGTTTCTATTTCTTGTGAGGATGGACTAATGGCTGAATACCGAAGCATTGATGGCAAGGGCAACAACGCTTCGCACCCCGAGTGGGGCGCGGCAGGCACACCCCTGCGGCGCGTCGCAAAGAGTGCCTACGAAGACGGAATCTCAACCATCGCCAAACGAGGCGATGGTTCACCATCTCACCCTCGCAAGGTGAGCAACGCGATTCATCGCCACAGCAAGTCCGTGCTCAGCGCTGCTGATCTTTCCAACTTTACTTGGGCATGGGGCCAGTTCCTCGATCACGAGCTGGATCTCACGGAGCCAATGCAGGAGGCGGTGGAACTTCGGACGCCGCCCGACGACCCTGTACTTCCTGACGCCAGCATTCCGTTCAAGCGCTCCAACTTTGTCAAGGGTACGGGCACCGACCTCGACAACCCACGTCAGCAGATCAACCAAATTACCTCCTACATTGACGCCTCCAACGTCTACGGATCTGATGAAAAACGCGCCACAATGCTGCGCGCCAAGGACGACACCGGGCGGCTTGCGGTAACCCCCGACCCCAATGGTGATCTCCTTCCCTACAACGCTGCCGGGCTTCCTAACGCGGCCCTACCGCAACAAACAGTTGCATCTGAATTGTTTCTAGCAGGTGACGTTCGAGCCAACGAGCATGCGGTTCTGTCCGCGATGCACACCCTGTTTGTTCGCGAACACAACCGCCGGTGCGATGCGATTAAGGCGGCAAACCCTGGGATAAGCGGCGAGGATATCTACCAGCGGGCGCGCAGAGAAGTTTGCGCCTTGATGCAGATAATCACTTACCAAGAGTTTTTGCCATCCATCCCACGGTAAATTTGTTCTCGTGCCGGGATCAAGGTGATACGTGGCCTGTAGAATTTTTGGTCATGCGCAGGTAGTCGAAGACCAATCGGATGTTGCGGTTGAGGTGGCGCATTTTTTCGGAAATGCTGGTTTTGCCGTCGGAGAAGTGGTGCAGGATTCCGACGGCAAAGCGGCGCAGGCGTGACATGTTCTCGGGTCCGTAACCAGTCCGAATACGGCTACGGTCCTCGTCGTAGTTCCAGTCGATGACGTAGTGACAGCGGTTCTCTATCGACCAATGGCCGCGATTGATGGCGAGGATTTGCTGTGGGCTGGCCTGTTCTGGAGGGCGACTGGTGATCCCGAGAGCGATTTCGTGCGTCCGCTTGCCGCTCTTCTTGTGCAGCACTTCGCGCTCGATCAAGAACACCTGGCCGACATACGGGAAGTCGAGATAGGCGTTGAGGGCATTGCTGCACCAAATACGCCGAGTCTCGATCCGACCATGGTCAGGTGGCGAAACCGCCACGAAGTCTGCCCCCTTCCGATCCTGGAAGAGGAGCGCGATATCGGCTTGCAGTGTTGGCTGATTGCCTTTGACCGTGAAGTGATAGTGCGCCTTGCGCTCCACCAGGTAGGTCGCCAGCTTGCGCTGTGTCAGTAGCGCGTCGGCGGTGATGTCCTTGCCCTGAATATCGATCGCATCGAGCAGGGGTATGAACATCCCGATTTCATTGGTCTGCTTGAGCTCGTCCCCGCCATTTACGGGCAAGGTGCCGACTTTTTTTGGGTGTGACACACGCCGGTCTGATGCCCGACCACGCTCATGATGTGTGCTTGCTGACCGTGCTCGTCATGGGCATTGCGCATGGTCTTGCCGTCGACCGCCAGACTGGGGTCGTCTTGAGCATAGGCCTTGTTCCACTGCTGACACGCTTGATCGAGCGCCATGGGATCGACACGGATCAGGACGTCACGAATGATGAACTCGCTGGGTACGCGGTAAACGCCCTTCTCGCGACGACAGCGGAAACGCTCGCGTGCTTTCGGTGTGAGGTCTTTGGCCCACCCGGCGATGGCTTTGTAGCCCCGCATTCCGCACAAGACCGCCGCCGTGGCGATGGCCAGAACGGCAGGAAGGGGGTGACGCCTTCCTTGCGCGCGCCGCGGGTCGGCGATGCCGGCAAAGAAATCGGGAAGCGTGCGCATCTGTTCGGCGGTGAGCATCATCCTGGGCGCTCCTGTGCGATAGCGGGGGTTGAGTATCGAGCGGGAAAGTTGGCCGCGAGCGTCCGCCTGCAAGGGGCGAACAAAGACAACTTTGGGCGACGTCGGGTGGGCGCTGTAGCCTTCTCGGGTGCGGCGAAAGCCTTGCGTCAGCCCCAGAGGCGTCCAGTTCGCGGCGCGATAGACGGTCCCCTGGAAGCGCGAGGGGTCCACAAAGGTCTCCAGCAGTAACAGCGGCTTCCCGAAATGCGCCTGCCAATCCTCGGCGACCCGTCGCTCGCACAGCGAGAGCACCTTGGAGCCGAGATTGGGGTAATGCCAATCGGGAAGGATCAGAAAGCGACTGTTGTTGGCGACCAGGCCCAAGCGATCGTACTGATGCCGATAGTCCCAGCCGATCCAGCGGTCACGAACGCCGCATTTCCAGGCCGCCGCAGAGAAACTCAGCAGGGCCGTCCACTTTTCGCCGTAGGTGGCCACGTACCAAAGCGTGTGCCCGATCTTCGCCAGGTCGCCCAGGTAGTGATGCTCTGCCATCAACTCCCGATAGCGAGCCTCTTCGCTCTTGCCCACCAAGCGAACACGCAATGCACCAAGAACGCTTTCCATGCGCCATTTATACGGACTTCCGGCGCAGATGTCCAGGGGGAAGAACTAACTGCTTGATTGCCCGTGCGTTGCCTGAGAGGACAAATCCACCCTGCCATCCATCCTGGGGCCGGATGCCCTCGGACCCTACAAGGGCTACGATGACACTGTTGATGCCTCTGTTTCGAACATCTTTTCAACCGCCTGCTACCGATTGGGTCATAGCATGTTGTCCGGCGTGGTGGGTATCGGGCGCATTGGGCGTAGCCTTCTCCTTCGCGATCTGTTTTTCCGACCGGAGGAGGTCAAGCGTATTGGCGTAGACACTCTACTGGATGGTCTGGCTTACCATCGTATGGAGGAGATAGACCACCACATCATCGATGACGTTCGCAGCTTCCTTTTCCACGCCCCAGATCCAGTCGGTTCTCAACTCCTTGATCTGGTGGCCCTTAACATCCAGCGGGGTCGAGACCATGGCCTTCCGTCGTACAACGGCTGCCGCGAAGCCTACGGATTGCCCCGGAAAAAAACCTTCGCGGACATGACTTCCGATGTGACCCTCCAGCAAGCTCTTGCAAGTGTCTATAGTGACGTTGATGATGTCGACCCTTGGGTCGGAGGGCTCTGTGAAGATCATGTCGCGGGTGCCAGTGTCGGCGAGTTCATCCGAACGGTACTGGTTGAGCAGTTTCAACGTACGCGGCACGGCGATCGCTTCTGGTACGCGAACGACCACGGAATCGACGAGACCACCAAACAGAAACTCGAAGCGACAACGCTTGCCGATATAGTCCAGAACCAACGGTGTCCGGCTTGAATTTTGGCCGAAGCAGGTAATCCACCACAAGGCGGCGTCGCAGTCGTGTTATACGCGGATAATTTGAGTATTTAATAGAAAAGCGGCAGGTTCGAAATCGACGTGCTCTATGGCGCGGATATTGAGGCGGCAAAAATATTTTTAAAATAATGCGAAAAACACTTGACAAAGGTTTGGCAAAATGCTCGCAATTTTGGCTGTATAAACAACAGCTTATTGGAGTGTCTTGTGGATACCGAACGATTAACTGCGGTCATGGATAGCCTCATGAACCAAACCGTCTTGGGTGAATTGTTGGCGCCGATGGCTCGTGCCTTGGCGCAGGTGCGCGGTACCGACGCGGTATCGCGAGTGTTGAGCATGGCGGATTTTATCGGCCTGGGGGTGCTGCGCCACCTGCAGGGCATGCGCACCCTGCGCGAGCAGGTGCAGTCGCTGCTGCATTGCGAGCCGGGGACGGCGCAGCGCGTCCCGCTGGCACGTTCCACCTGGTCGGACGCGCTGTCCTCGCGCCGCCGCCGCACGGTCTTGGAGGCGGCGATGCCGCCGTTGCTCACCGAGGCCCGGGCCGCGCTGCCGGATCGCCTGGCGCAATTCCCAGCCCTGCAAGGACGGCCGGTGTATGCAATGGATGGGACCTATCAGAGCGAAAGCGCCCACTACGGGCGGTGTACGCCCCGCCAGGGCGGGACGGACAATCCCAAGGGGCACGCGCTGTTGAGCTTCTACGACGTGCGCCTGGGTTGCCCCACCGACGTGCACGTCGACACCCGCAGTCGCCACGAAATCACTCTGTTGCGCGACTATGACCAATCCGCGCAGGCCATGACCCGTGACAAGGGCGCGCTGTGGCTGGTCGACCGCGCTTTCATCGACGCGACGTTTTGGGATGACCGGAAAAAGAGCTTGGGCGTGACCATGATCACGCGCATGAAAAGCAGCCTGTGCGTCGAGTCCACCGAGCCCTTAAAGATCGAGGATGTCCCGGCCAACGACGGGGTGCTCAACGATCTGCGCATCACCTTGCTCAGTTCCCGCCAACACTGGCGCCTGATCACCTTCCGCAGCCGACGAGGACATCTCGTGGAGTTTCTGACCAACGAGTTCGACCTCGCGCCCGGCGTCATCGCCTTCCTCTACTCCCGCCGCTGGGAGGAGGAGAAATGTTTCGACACATGGAAGAACGACTTCAGCCTCGCCAAGGCATGGGGCGCCAGTGTGGCGGCCATCGAGAATCAGGTCCGCCTGGCCGTTGTCACCAGCCTCTTGGTGGCCCTGCTGGTGCACTACAGAATGGGGCAGCACGGAATCGTGGACGAGAAGGCTTTGCGCAAGCAGGACCGGCGCCAGACCTCGGCGACCGACGGGACCGATCGCCCCGACTGGACTGCCCCGGTATTCCGCTACACCTCCAAGGTGAGCCGCCAAGTCCTGCGGTTTTTTAAGCACTGTTTTCACAAACCCGCCTCGCAGGCGCTCTACGAGGCCCAGTTGCGGCCATTGTTGTTGGCATACCTATGAGGCAGCCGGACACCGTTGCTACTGGCTTCCGAGTCGGCGCTCCGGATTTACCTGCGACTCGACAGCAATCCTGAACTCGAGCCCTTTGACGACGACTCGGATGACGACGACAGCGACGCTACAGATGCCTGTCCGTTCGAAGAGCTTGCCGAGGGAGCGAGCATCTGGCATCCGTTCCCGGATTCCACCGACTTTCATCGAACCCTGTGGGATCTGCTTGGGAACGAATGCGAACAGTTCGCCAAAAGTGCCGGTTCGGCCGATCCATTGGCGTTTGCACATCTCCTGCTGGATCTTGGTCAAGGCCTTCGCAAGATCCTGTTGCGCCTGGATTCCCTCAAGGATGTCGCGCGGGCAGATGGGGAGCGGCCGGGTGCCGCCGTCGCCCGCATGCTTGCCCGTTCCACCGAGACGCGCCTGCTTTCTCCTTGGCTCCGGATGATCGAGTTCCTGCGGGTTTTGCATAAGGCACAGGGCAGCATCCGGCGACCTCAGCGCCACAGTTCTCGGCGACAGAGCCTATGGAAGGGCGTCTACCTACGGGATGAGGAAATCGTTTCCGAACTGCATGGCGACGTGAAGACCGAGACCCGGATCAGCCGCTGTGCGGCGTTCAATTCGCCATTGCTTCCGGACATTCTGGTCTGTACGGCGATTGGCTCAGAGGGCATCGATCTTCATCTCAATTGCGATGAGATCATTCACCACGATCTACCGTGGAATCCGGCACGTTTCGAGCAGCGGACAGGTCGCCTCGACCGGGTCGGTTCGCTTGCGGACCGGCTCTATCGCCAGGATTCCCGAGTTCATCGGCTCGACATCGGAGTGCCGTTTCTCGCCTTCGACTACGACGAATTCCGGTTCAAGACCCTGCTGTCACGTGCGCAGAAATTCGAGGTACTGCTCGGGAAACCGGAATTCACACTCGACGTCGACGAGTTGCTCGATGATCCAGAAAATTCTGACCCAGCCCTGCCGAATACGGACGAAGCAACGCTTCCGGCGCTGCAGAAGCCCGTTGCCACGCTGCCCAGGGATTTGATCGATCTGGTCCGCATTGACCTGTCGGTGGCACTGAAATGAACGGCTCGGTGCGACTGGCGAACAAGAAGAGCAACCTGGACAAGCTCGGCCTGCAACGCGCTTTATTCAGTTTCGTGAGCTGGCAGCAAGGACGTCGCCAGGAACCTCGGCGTCTCCGTTGCTAGCCTGTACCGCCTGGCCTACTTCGCGCTCAGGTTTCCGAGACGCCCCAAATCAGCGACGAACGGCGCCACGAGGGCGCCGCTTGCGCTCGTCAGTCGCTGCTGTTCATGAAGCCCAGCAAGTGCAGCAGACTGGTAAAGAGGTTGAAGATGGCGACGAACAAGGTCACCGTGGCCATCACGTAGTTGGTTTCGCCACCGTGGATGATGTTCGACGTCTCGTAGAGGATCAGACCCGACATCAGCAGCACGAAGGCCGCCGAAACGGTCAGCGACAGCGCCGGAATTTCGAAGAAGATCGCCGCCAGCCCGGTGAGAAACGCGAGCACCATGCCGACCATCAGGAAACCGCCCATGAAGCTGAAGTCCTTGCGGGTGGTCAGCGCGTAGCCCGACAGCGACAGGAAGATCGCGGCCGTGCCGGCCATGGCCATCATCACCGTCTGGCCGCCATTGGGCAGTCCGAGGTAGTGACCGACGATCGGCCCCAGGGTGTAACCCATGAAACCGGTCAGGGCGAACACCGACGCGACTCCCCAGCCGCTGTTCTTGAGGCGGTTGGTGAGGAACAGGAGACCGAAGTAACCGACCAGGGTGACGATCAGGCCCGGATGCGGCAACTTCAGCGCCACCGCGGCACCGGCGGTCAGCGCCGAAAACAGCAGGGTCATCGACAGCAGCAGATAGGTGTTGCGGATCACCGTGTTGGTGGCGAGTGCCGACGCTGCCTGCTCGATGGGCGCCGTCGGCTGCTGGTTGAAGGTATTCATTGCGTACTCCTTTGATTGATCAGTTGGCAAAGCTACGGCAGTTCCTGGCCGGCGACTTCGTCTGCCGCGACGGTCGGTGCGAGCTCGCTGCGACGATCGGCAGAGACGCCGTGCGGATGCTCGCGTCGCCGGGCGAGTCGGCGCGCGACAGTTCGTCCGGCGCGATCGACCGCCCGGTCGATGGCAACGTTGAGGTCGCTCTGGCAATCGTCAATCAGTACGTCGGCCGCACCGGCAACGCTCACCTGGATGCGGCAACGCTTGTCCTCGCCGCCGCGCGGCCCGTTGACGTCGGAAAGCATGACGGAGATACGGTTGACGCGGTGACGCGCCCGATCGAACGCGAAATGCAGACGCCGCTCAATGTGTTCGCGAACGCTCGCCGTGAGATCGAAGCCTCTGGCCTGGGTAAGGACCTGCATGAGTTTTCTCCTCTGAGTTAAGGCGACTTTTGTCACATGGCAGACCATCTTGCTGGTCTTTTCGCCGGTCTTCGCGGTGGCAACAAGCCTTACAGGGCTCGCTCAGGCGCGCGTTGTCGCGCCTTGAAGACCAGCGAAAATCCGCTGCAATCGGGTCCGTTCCCGGCCGGCAATCGCCGAAGCCGAAGCGCCAGTCTAGGACACACCAAGACATCCGACAAATCGCATATACTTTATCTTCTATTCAGTTTTTTTTGATACTTTCAGAATCATGGCCGCACTCAACTACAAGCATCTGCGGTACTTCTGGATGGTCGCCAGGTGCGGCTCGATTGCCCGCGCCTGCGAGCAGCTGCACTTGACGCCGCAGGCGATCAGCGGCCAGTTGCGTGAGCTTGAAGAGGCGCTGGAGGTCGAGTTGTTTCGCCGCGCCGGCCGCGGCCTCGAACTGACCGACGGCGGCCGACGCATCCTGAGCTACGCCGAGGAGATCTTCGCGCTCGGCGACGAACTGCTCGACGTGGCGCGTGACCAGACGGCGACGAAGACGCTGCGCTTCGCCGTCGGTATTGCCGACTCGGTGCCGAAATCGGTCGCCTATCGCCTGGTCGAACCGGTCCTGCACCTGCCCGAAGCGGTACGCCTGGTCTGTCGCGAGGGGCGCCTGACGGCGCTGCTCGGGGACCTCGCCGTGCATCGTCTCGACATGGTCATCGCCGACCGGCCGATGCCGACCAATCTGAATGTGCGCGGCCACAGCCACCCGCTCGGTGACAGCGATCTGACAGTTTTCGGAACCGCAACGCTGCTGCAGTCGCTGCGTGGCGCTTTCCCGGCGCTGCTCGACGGTGCACCCTTTCTGATGCCGGGCGACGACGTCGCTATCCGTGTACGGCTCGAACAATGGTTCGAAACCCGGCGACTGCACCCACGCATCGTCGGCGAATTCGACGACAGCGCGCTGCTCAAGTCCTTCGGCCAGGCCGGCGCCGGCCTGTTCGTCGCGCCGACGGCAATCGCCGGCTACGTCACCGAGCAGTATCGCGTTCAGGCCGTCGGCCGGATCGACTCGATCGCCGAACAGCTGTTTGCGATTACCACCGAGCGTCGTCTGACGCACCCGGCGATCGTGGCCATCATCAAGGTCGCCCGCGCCGAGGTGTTTGGCGGCAGCACGCGGGCGCCCCTTGCCGGCGGCGCTGGCGATCCGCAACAAACGCCGATGACCACGACGCAACGGTCGCGCGGCCGTTCGCGGTCACCAAAGACCACTAGCTGAACCCCGGCAAGCGCTGACGAGAATCCGGCAATACATCCAGTTTTCTGGAAGTATTGTCGTCCATAATTCTGCTTTTCACGGTAGCAGCCCGCCTTTATTGTTGCGCTCTCTCAACTCGTATGTGCAGGAGACCCGCATGAAAACCCTCTCACTCGCCGTCCTCGCTCTCGGCTTCGCGCTGCTCAGCGGCGACGCCGACGCCGCCAGCAAGCGCCTCGGCGCCGGCAAGTCGTCCGGCATGCAGCGCGAAAACGTCACGGCCAACAAGGCCGCCGCGCCGACATCGGCCCCGGCGACAACGCCGGGGGCCGCAGCAGCGCAGCCCAAGCGTTCGTGGATGGGCCCGCTCGCCGGCCTCGCCGCTGGCCTCGGACTGGCGGCGCTGGCTTCACACCTCGGCTTGGGTGAAGAACTCGGCTCGATGCTGATGATCGGCCTGCTGGTCGTCGCGGCGATAGCGGTGATCGGCTTCGTCATGCGCCGCCGTGCCGCTGCCCGACAACCGGCGATGGCCAGCGCGGGCGGCATGCAGTACGCCGCGGCAGCTAACGAGCACGCACCCTTGGCACGGCGCATCGACGAACCGATGATGCCGGCGGCCTCCGGCCTTGCCGCTGCTGCCACACCGGCCGCCGCCGCCGCCGCACCGGCTACCGCGAGCGGCAGCATCCCCGCCGATTTCGACACCGCCGGCTTCGTCCGCAACGCGAAAGTCAGCTTCATCCGCCTGCAAGCCGCCAACGATGCTGGCAACCTGGACGACATTCGCGAATTCACGACGCCCGAGATGTTTGCCGAGATCCGAATGGCGATCAGCGAACGCGGCGGCGCCGTGCAGGAAACCGACGTGGTGACCATCGATGCGGCGGTCCTCGACGTTGCTGAAGAACAAAACCGCTACGTCGTCAGCGTCCGTTTCACCGGTTTGCTGCGCGAAGACAGCGACACCGCGGAGGCGATAGACGAGGTATGGCACCTGCTCAAGCCGCGCGACGGCCAGGGTGGCTGGGTGCTGGCCGGAATTCAGCAAACGCTGTAGCCAACATCGGGGTGGGCGCCGGTGTGCACAGCGGCTGGCGTCCGCCTTGGTCGACTGGCGGCAGACCCGCGGCGGCGTTGCCGACCGCGGTTCTTGTTCATTCGTCAGCTGGCTGCGCCAAATCCTCGCAGCAGCCAGCGCTGGCGTATTCCGAAAAAGCCGCAAGCGTCGCCAGACGCGCCAGATCGGCCGGCCGATCGACGTCCCACAGCGTCGGCAGTTCGGCCCAGCGCAGACGCTGCTGCGCCAGGCGTTGCCGGGTCTGCGCCATGACCTGCTCGGTGCCCCAGGCGATGCCGGCGAACAGCTCTGGCTGTGGGTGACGCAAGCCGACCAGGACGTAGCCGCCGTCGTCGGCCGGAATGAAGACGGCGTCCTTGCCGCCGTCGCCCGCGTCGAGCAGCGCGCTGCCGGCAGCCGCCAGATGCGCCGCGGTCAGTGCCGGACAGTCGCTGCCGATCAGCAGCAAGGGCCCGCCCTGCGCCGCGAATGCACTGGCCATGCGCTGACCAAGTTCGTCTCCGAACTGGCTGCGAATTTCGAAGCTGCCAACACCGGCAACGCTGCAGCGCCGCCGCAGCGCCCGAAAGAAGCGCTGGCTGGCGTCAGGCGCTGCCCACAGCGTGACGCGGCCGAGTGCCGCGCGCTGGGCGACGTGCAGCGCGTGCAGCGTCAACCGCCGCTGCAGACGCGCGGCGCCAGCAGCACCGAGGGCAGGAATCAGACGAGTCTTGGCGGCGCCGGCCCGCGGCGCACGCGCGAAAACGGCCACCGCGAGCGCCTCAGCGCGGGCGCGGAAGATAGCCATAGCGAACCGCCAGGCCTTGCGGGTCGGCTCCCAGAAAATAGCTCGCCCGCAGTCGCCACATCAGCAGGATGGTGCGCAGAACCCCGTGCTTCTCCCAGCGTCGCCCCGAAGTGAGCACGCGTTCGCGCAGACACGCCGGCGGCGCGATCTGCCTGAGCCGCTTCGACAAGGCGATGTCCTCCATCAGCGGCAGCTCGGGATAGCCGCCGACGGCGCAGAAGAGATCGCGGCGAACGAAGATCGCCTGGTCGCCGGTGGCCACCCCGGTCAGCCGCGAGCGCCAGTTCATCATTCGCTCGACGACGCGCAGCAGGCGCTGGCGACCATCGATGCGCACATCGAAGCGTCCCCACGCGGCGCCGGCCGCGGCCGCCTGCCGGATCAGCTCGTCGGCCGCTGGCGGCAGCGTCGTATCGGCGTGCAGAAAGAGCAGGAACTGCCCCTGACTGACACTCGCGCCAGCGTTCATCTGCAGCGCACGACCAGCTGGCGAAGCGAGCAGCCGGTCAACAACGGCTTGCGCCAGCTCCGCCGTACCGTCGGCGCTGCCGCCGTCGACGACCAGCACCTCGGCACCACGCGCGCGCAGCGGCTGCAGCGCCGCAAGCTGCGCGGTCAGCGTCGCCGCCTCGTTCAGCACCGGCAGAATCAGCGAAAGAAACGGCGCTGCAGGCGAGTTTTGCACGGGCTCCAGGGCAGCTTTCACGCGCTTGGCGGCCATGCTTTGCCGGTCAAACGCAAGGAGCGCATCGATCTGGCAGGGAAGTGCGAGCCCTGGCTTGGGGACGGCGCGGCGCACACGGACGACTAATCCTCACGGTCTTTCGCCGATGACGGCGCGGCAAACAATCGACACGCGGCATGCAGATACTGCATTTGCTTTTTGAAGTTCGCACAGCCCTTGCAGAACGCCAGATGCAGCTGCAAGCGTAAGCGCTCGAGGACGCTTAACGGTCGGTCGTGTGCTTGCGACAACAGTTGGGTCACCTCTCGACAAGTCAGCATGTGCTGTCTCCGTTGCATCGTAATTCATTACACGCCGCGCGCTGGCGCAAGCCACCGCCGGTGAACGTAGCACTCGCCGCCATCCAATGATCCTCCCGGCCTTTCCGCCGACCCGTAAGCGGCCTGCTTCGCGAGCTTGACGTGTCTCTTCAGCGACCTGGCCTCGTCTTTGCCTGGCCCGGCGAGCGCTGGATAAGCTCCCGGCGGCCGCGCATGACCGAGATTACCGCATCTGTCGCAGAGCACGGCCAATGCTTACAAACTCCGCACGCCGACGGCAACGATGCGGCGCGCAGGCCACGGCCGCTGCACGCCGAAACACCGGGCCGCCACCGCATGCGCAGGCGCAGAGTGAGCAGCGGCGAAAGAGTGCGTGCGCGCTGGACGGCGAGCGGGCATGGCGAAAACGATACATCGATAAACCTTGTTCGCGGTATATTTGCCGCCGTGACGGGTTTTCAGCGCCCGCAACGATACTTCAGAAACACGCCGCTCCCTGCCAATGGCGACGCACAGCGCGCGAGTCACTTACACCGGTCCTCCAGCCGACCGCTCTGCGAAAGCCCACGATGTCAGACCCCAGCCCCGAAAATGCCGAAGCAGCGATTGCCGACCCCTTCCCCGTGCCCTGGGCCAGCGAGGTGCTCGAGGATACCTTTGGACACTCGCTGGTGCTGGCCGTCGACAAGGCGCGGCAGGTTTTTCGCTGGATTCCGCCGGGGCGTTTCGTGATGGGTTCGCCGGTCGCCGAACTGGCGCGTGGCAGCGCCGAGCTGCCGCATGAGGTGCGGCTCAGCCGTGGCTTCTGGCTCGCCGACACGGCGTGCACGCAGGCCTTCTGGCTGGCGGTCTGGCCGGTCAACCCCAGCCATTTTCAGGATCATCCCGACAATCCGGTCGAGAACGTCAGCTGGCACGACGCTCAGGGCTTCATCGCCGAGCTCAACAGGCGGCTACCTGGCCTGCCAGCGCGCCTACCGAGCGAGGCCGAATGGGAGTACGCGTGCCGCGCCGGCACCAGCACGCCCTTCGCCTTCGGCGAGCAGATCACTTCCGAAGCGGTGAACTACCACGGCGGCTACCCCTACGCCGACGGCGAAAAGGGCCGCCATCGCCAGCGTACGGTCGCGGCCGGCTCGCTGCCCGCCAACCCATGGGGCCTGCACGAGATGCACGGCAACGTCTGGGAGTGGTGTAGCGACTGGTACGCCGATTATCCGACAAAACCGCAGCTCGACCCGCTCGGCCCCAAACACGGCAAACAGCGAGTACTCCGCGGTGGCACCTGGAGCGACCCCAGCCGCTACGCGCGCTCCGCGAACCGCAGCCGAATCGAACCCGCTTACCGGCCGCGTAGCACCGGTTTCCGCATCGCGCTGGGAAATCGCTGAACACGGCGCGACGACGGTCAGGCAGAAATCGCCCGATCAATCGGCTCCCACCGACGCTCGCCGCAGCTCCCGGGCGGGAGCCCGATTCATCGCCCCACCGTCGGCAACACCGCGCTTGCCGCGTTGACCGCGCTGGGCCTTCTCCCGCAGCTCCAAATAGGGAGATTCGTGAGTCGCGAACGCGGCTTTCACGGTAAGATTCAAGGCTGACAGCAGCACTGCCCGCAGACGCTTCCCGTCCGCCTCTGGCCCGGTCGTCGGTAGCCCGAGCAGACCCCGAAGCACTTGCTGCGGCACTTCCATTCATCCGCTGCGAGGCGATCATCCGCTGCGAGGCGATCAGCCGCCGCGCCAGGCCGCAAGAAAGCATCTTCAATGACCGATCAATCGCTCCGCAACGCCTTCCTCTTCCGGCAGCCGATTCTTGACCGGCAGCAGGAACTGGCCGGCTACCAGTTGTCGTTCCACAGCGGCGAAGCGCTCACCGACGACAGCGAGCACAGCAACCGCGGAGCTGGCGCGCCGCTATGCGCGGCGTATTCCGAACTCGGGCTGCACGGTGCGCTGGGCAACACCTGCGCGTTCATCGGCATCGACCCCGTTTTTCTGCAGCACGAGGCAATCGAGCTACTGCCGCAGAAAAATGTCGTCCTTGAGCTCTTGCTCGACAGCGTTCCCGACAAGGTGACGCTGGCGCGCTGCGCGACTCTCGTCGAGCGCGGCTACTCGCTGGCGCTGACCAACTACCAGGGGATCGACGACCGCAGCCGGCCCTTGCTGCCGATCGTCGACATCATCAAGATCGATCTTGCCAAGGGCGACGAAAACTGCCTCCACGACCTGGCAGGGTCGCTCCGACGGCTGCCGCTCAAGCTTCTGGCGCAGGGCGTCGATAGTCAGGCGCAGATGGAGAAATGCCGAAGTCTCGGCTTCGCGCTGTTCCAGGGCCGCTACTTCGCGCACGCCGAAATCGTCAGCGGCCGCCGCCTGTCGGCCTCGCACGCGGCGCTGATTCAACTGTGCAACCTGGTCGGGCGCGACGTCGACACCACGGTCATCGAAGACGCTTTCAAACACGAACCGGCACTGACGCTGAACCTGCTGCGCATCGTCAATTCGGTCGGCCGCCTGGGCAACCGCTCCGCGCAACCGGTGACCTCGCTGCGGCACGCCATCGCCCTGCTCGGGCGACGGCAGCTGCAACGCTGGCTGTCGCTGCTGCTGCTGGCGCCCGGCAACGAGCACAGCGACCCAACGCGTTCGCCCTTGCTGCAGGTTGCTGCCTTGCGCGGGCGCATGATGGAACTGTTGGTCGAAGAGGGCAAGCCCGGCGATCGCAAGCTCTCCGACCTGGCCTTCCTCACCGGCATCCTGTCGATGATGCCGTCGGCGCTGGGACTGCCGATCGAAGAAATCCTCGAACAGATCGCCGTCGAGCGCGAAGTCGGCAACGCGCTGCGTCGGCACGACGGTCTACTGGGAGCGATCCTGGCGCTGCTGGAATGCTTCGACAACGACGACGCCGCGTGCTGCGACAGCCTGCTGACCAAACTACCCGGCGGCTTCGACCGGCACACCCTGAACGCCGGCCTGAGCGTCGCACTGCGCTGGCTGAACAGCAGCAGCGAATAACGCGTGCCGGCGGCCGCCGAGCGCCGCGAGCACCGAAAAATCGCCTGCGCGCGCAGCAATTGCCGCCGCTGCCCCTATCAGAACGAGCGCTTCTTGGCAATCAATCGGCGAACGATTGCCCGCAAGAGTTTCTTTGATTCGACGCCGAGACGAGCTTCGTCGCGATAGGCCAGGAAGAATCGCAGACGATCGGTCCGCGACCAGCCGTCAGCGCCGCGACTCAGCGAATACAAGTCCCGGGTCGTAATGATCGACCTGATCGGCCGCCACTTGGCTTTTTCCAGATCGATCAGGCGCGCGTCAACCGCATCGCCAGGTCCTTCCTTGACGAAGATGTGTTTCAGATACAGACAGTTGTGTTGCAGTCGCGCGTCGTGCATGCCGCGCAGGGTTCTCGCAACGGTGGTCACCAATTGTCTGCGCCGGCCTTTGTCGACCTGCTTGATCGGTCTGTAACACTCGGCATCGAAAGGCCGATAACCGGTGAGCTCGCGCGTAACGACAATGGCTCGCACCTTGCCATCAACGGTCTTCTGACAATAGTAGACCGGTTCCAGCGTCGGGACGCCAAGCTTGCGAAAGTTGAGAATATTTCTGAACTCTCTCTCGAAAGTGGCGGTGGGCCTGAAGAAATTTCGCCACGAGCGAAAGAAGTGATTTTCCTGTCGCTTGACGAAAACCCAGGCCATTTGCCCATCAGGAAGAGCGATACTGGTCCTGACCACACCGCTCCAGCCACCTCTTCGATAGTTTGGCGGTTCGAACCAGTTATCCTTGTCAAGCTCCCACAACGCGTCAAAACTATCCAGGTGGTTATGCCGGAGGATAGGCAACCAGGCGTCGTCGATATATTCCTTGAGCACGGTTCGGAACGCCGGTCAGATTTTCTTGAGCACGTAAGTGCGCCACATATGATAGTACTTGATGAAATCGAGAGCCGCTTCAACCCTGAAGCCATTCTCTTTGAATTCCTGTTCGATCTGCCTGGCTGGAATGACCAGCCTGTTTTGATATTGATGCGGATCGCGCGACTTCTCGCGTCTGTTTCTGACCCACGATTTGTAGTTGCCATCGACCCACAGTGAAATAATCACCGAATCCGAAGCTACCCGATGAAATTCCTTGAGCAGGGTAACGCGTTCTTCCGATTTCGCCAGGTGGTGCACAAATCGAATACAGAAAACCGACTCAACGAAAGCATCCGACACTGGCAAATCGAAAGCCGATGCCTGGAAAGACGACTTGATGCGCCTGCTGATTTCAGGCGCACGATACTTCAGGCCAGCATCTATCATATTCTGACTATAATCGCTGACATGAATGACCCGATCAGGGTCTTCGGCCAGAACATCCCAGAAACGGCCGGTACCGCATGGCGCGTCAAGGACAGACTTTGGATTCCCGGCGATTTGCAGTGCTTTTCTGGCGATCTGATGGTCGCGCCGGTTCGAAAGCTTGCGCCAGAATTCGTTTTCGTGCTTGTCAAAATAATACTTGGCATGCGCTTCGTCATACTTTTGCGAGAATTCCAGATCAGGGACGGGTTGATTTTCCATTTCTTCGGTCTTGACAAGTCGTTAAAAGACATCCACTGGCGGACAACGCGGCCATTATAGGTCATGAAGCGTCGCCAGCGCCGTACCGCGTCGCGCCGCGGCTACGCCTGGTCGCGCCGAGCCAGCCAGTCGCTAACCGCCAGGCCAGTGCCAAAGTCCCAGGCCTTGAGCTTCTCGGGAGCGATCAGGCGAAACTCGGCGAGCTCTTCATTGAGCCTGATTTCGCCGCGTCCGACGACATGGTAGGCGATGATCACCTCGTGTTTGCGGACGAAGGGATAAACGCCGATCAGCGTCGTCGCCAGCGTCTCCAGGCCGAGCTCTTCCCTGACCTCGCGCGCGACGCCGGCGGCCGGGTCTTCGCCGCGTTCGAGAAAACCGGTGATCAAGCCAAACGCCCCCTCGGCCCAGGCGCGGTTACGCGCCAGGACGATGCCTTGCTGGCACTCGACCAGCGCCGCGAGCACCGGCGCGGGGTTGTCCCAATGGACGAAACCGCAGCCGGCGTGACACGCGAGCCGCCGCCGACCGCCCTCGTCGCGGCTGTCGAGCCGTTCAGCGCAATAGGGGCAAAACTGCCAGACGCTCATCAGCGCTCGTCTGCCAACTGGCGAATGTCGGCCAGCAGGCGATCGACGGTCGCCGGCGCCGTATCCCAGCCACACATGAAACGCGCGCCGCCGGCGCCGATGAAGGTATAGAAGAGCCAGCCACGCGCGCGCAAGCCCTGCTCCAGCGAACTCGGCAGTTGCACGAAAACGCCGTTGGCCTCGACCGGAAAGAGCAGTTGCAGACCGGCCACCGCCGCCAGGCCCTTGGCCAGTCGCTGCGCCATGGCGTTGGCGTGCGCGGAGTGTCGCAACCAGGCATCGCCCTCGAGAATTCCAAGCCACGGCGCCGACAGGAAACGCATTTTCGAAGCCAGTTGCCCGGCCTGCTTGCAGCGATAGGCAAAGTCGTCGGCCAGTCGACGGTCGAAAAAAACCACCGCCTCGCCAACCGGCAAGCCCATTTTGGTGCCGCCGAAACAGAGCACATCAACGCCTGCCCGCCAGGTCAGATCGGCCGGTGCGACGCCGCTACCAGCGACCGCGTTGGCAAAGCGCGCGCCGTCCATATGCACCCGCAGACCGAGCTCGTGCGCGGTCGCGGTGAGCGCCTGCAGTTCGTCGGGACGGTACACCGTCCCCACTTCGCTGGCCTGCGTCAGCGTCACCACCTTCGGTTTGGGATAGTGGATATCGCTGCGCCGGGTCACCACCTCGGTAATCGCCGCCGGCGTCAGCTTGCCGTGCTCGCCGGCGACCGCCAATAGCCGCGCACCGTTGGAGAAGAACTGTGGCGCGCCGCATTCGTCGGTCTCGACGTGCGCCAGCTGGTGGCAGATGACGCTGTGGTAAGACTGGCAGAGCGCCGCGAGCGCCAGCGAATTGGCCGCCGTGCCGTTGAAGACGAAGTACACGTCGCAGTCGGTCTCGAAGACCTCGCGTAAACGATCGGCGGCGCGCCGCGTCCACTCGTCGTCGCCGTACGCGCGAACGTGGCCGTCGTTGGCCGCCAGCAAGGCGGCCAGGGCCTCCGGGCAGATGCCAGCGTAGTTGTCACTGGCGAAATGTTGCACGCTAGGCTCAGTCATCGTGTTTCATCTCTCGCAAATCAGCGCTGGCGCCTGCTCGTCGGGCAACGACTAGTCACAGCCGCTGCTCTACCCATTCGCGCACCGAGGCCAGCGCCGCCGGCAGTCCTGCCGGTTCGTTGCCGCCGGCCTGCGCCATGTCCGGACGACCGCCGCCCTTGCCGCCGACCTGCCGGGCGACCATATTCACCAACTCGCCGGCCTTCAGCTTGCCGGTCAGATCGGCGGTGACGCCGGCAATCAGCGTCACCTTGCCGTCGGCCACCGCGGCGAGGACGATCGCCGCGCTGCGCAGCTTATCGCGCAGCTTGTCGATCGTCGAACGTAGCGCGTCGACGTCGGCACCTTCCATGAGCGCCGCGAGAACGCGCGCGCCCTTGACCTCGACCGCCTGCCCAAGCAGATCGTCGCCCTGCGCCGACGCCAGTTTCGCCTTCAGGCGAGCCAGCTCCTTTTCCAGCGAGCGAACATTGTCGAGCACCTGTGTGAGCTTCGCCGGCAACTCGGCGAGCGGCGCCTTGAAAGCCGCCGCCGCGTCGCTGAGGATCGCCTGCTGCTGCTGCACCAACGCCAGCGCGGTATCGCCGGTAAGCGCCTCGACGCGCCTGACGCCAGCGGCGACGCCGGTTTCCGAGACAATCTTGAACAGGCCGATATCGCCGCTGCGGCGAACGTGCACCCCGCCGCAGAATTCGATCGATGAGCCGATCGTCTGGACGCGCACCTGGTCGCCGTATTTCTCGCCGAAAAGCATCACCGCGCCCGACTTGCGGGCGTCGTCGATGGCCATCACGCGGGCCTCGGCGGCGGCATTGGCGAGAATCTCGTCATTGACCAGGCGCTCGACGCGACGGATCTCTTCGGCGCTCATCGGCGCGTTGTGCGCAAAGTCGAAACGCGTCTTCTCCGGGTCGACCAGCGAACCTTTCTGTTGCACGTGCGCACCAAGAACTTCGCGCAGCGCCTTGTGCATCAGATGCGTCGCCGAGTGGTTGCGCACGGTCCGGGAACGCGCGACGACGTCGACGCGGGCAGCGACACGGTCGCCGACGACGATGGCGCCGGTCCTGACGACACCCTGATGGCCGAAGACGGCGGCCTGAACCTTCTGCGTATCCTCGACGGCGAAAATACCCTGCGCCGCCTGCAGCACCCCGCGGTCGCCGACCTGACCACCCGATTCGGCGTAGAACGGCGTCTCGTCGAGGACGACGACGCCCAGTTCGCCTTCCTTCAGTTCATTGACCGGGCTGCCGTCCTTGTACAGCGCCAGCACCTGACCGTTGAATTCAAGCGCGTCGTAGCCGTGAAAAGCCGTCTCCGGGCCGCTGTATTCGAGCGCGGCGGCGATCCTGAACTTACCGGCGGCGCGCGCCTGCTCCTTCTGCTGCTTCATCGCCGCGTCGAAAGCGGCGACGTCGACGCGAACGCCGCGCTCGCGGCAGACGTCGGCGGTCAGGTCGAGGGGGAAACCAAAGGTGTCGTGCAGCTTGAAAGCGGTGCTGCCGCTGAAAACGCCGTCGCCGGCCAGCGCCGCGAGCTCGCTTTCAAGCAGGCTCATGCCGTGTTCGATGGTCTCGAAAAAGCGCACTTCCTCCTGCCGCAGCACCTCCGTGATGCGCGGCTGACTACTGACCAGCTCGGGATAAGCGGCGCCCATTTCGGCGACCAGGTCGGCCACCATGCGGTGGAAGAATGCTGCCCGCGCGCCGAGTTTGTAGCCGTGCCGGATGGCGCGCCGGATGATCCGCCGCAGGACGTAGCCACGCCCTTCGTTGCCGGGGATGACGCCGTCGGCGAGCAGGAAAGAGCAGGCGCGGATGTGATCGGCGAGCACCCGCAGCGACGGACTGTCGAGGTCGGCCGACGAGGTTTCGCGCGCCGCGGCGGCGATCAGCCGAACGAAGAGGTCGATCTCGTAGTTGCTATGGACGTGCTGCAGAACCGCTGCCGTCCGCTCGAGTCCCATGCCGGTGTCGACCGACGGCTTCGGCAGCGGATGCATGACGCCGGCCTCGTCGCGGTTGAACTGCATGAAGACGTTGTTCCAGATCTCGATGTAGCGATCGCCCTCTTCGTCTGGCGAACCCGGCGGCCCGCCGGCGATACCTTCGCCGTGGTCGTAGAAAATCTCCGAGCACGGGCCGCAGGGCCCGGTGTCGCCCATCATCCAGAAGTTGTCGGAGGCGTAGCGCGCGCCCTTGTTGTCGCCGATGCGAATCACCCGCTCGGCCGGCACGCCGATCTCTCTGGTCCAGATGTCGTAGGCCTCGTCGTCATCGGCATAGACCGTCACCCACAGGCGGTCGGCGGGTAGCTGGTAGACGTCGACCAGCAGTTCCCAGGCATAGCGAATCGCATCCAGCTTGAAGTAGTCGCCAAACGAGAAGTTACCGAGCATTTCGAAGAAGGTGTGGTGGCGCGCGGTATAGCCGACGTTTTCCAGGTCGTTGTGCTTGCCGCCGGCGCGAACACACTTCTGCGAAGTTGTCGCGCGCACGTAGGGGCGTTTGTCGAAGCCGAGGAAGACGTCCTTGAACTGGTTCATGCCGGCGTTGGTGAACAACAGCGTCGGATCGGCATGCGGCACCAACGAACTCGAAGCAACGATCTGGTGGCCCTTCGATTCGAAGAACTTGAGGAATTTGTCGCGGATTTCAGCGCTGCTCGTGGTGGTGGTTTTCATCGCGTCGCCTGCCATGCCCGATTCGGGCGCGGTCAAAAAGCTGCGATTTTAACTTGAAAGTCGCCGGCGCGACCGGCCAATCTCCCGGCAAACACGGCTCGGATGGCCCCTGGCGTACGCCGCAAAGCAGCGCACCGAATCAACGCCAGCTCAATTTTCGCCGACGCAGTCGAACCGATCGCTGAACACCGCCATGACGCCACGCGCGAACAGCGCCGCCGCGGCCTGCGGCTCGTTGACCGTGTAGCAGAGCACCGGAATGCCGTTCGCCCGCGCGCTACGCAGGACTTCATCGTCGAGCGAAGCGGCTGCGCAGTGCAGGCTCAAGGCCGCGACCCGATTGACGCGCGCCAGCCAATCTGCCGGTGGTCGCTCAAAGAGGCTGCCCAGCGGCAGCTCGGGTGCGGCCTCGCGCGCCGCGGCCAGCGCCACTTCGGAGAACGACGAGAGCAGCGGCAGCTCGACACCCGCCCAGAGTTCGCGAACGCAGCGGGCAACGACCGCGCCGGTCGTCGCCTCGAAACCCGCGGCCGGTTTGATCTCGACGTTGACCATCAGGCGCAGCTGCCGACAGAGACGCGCTGCCGCCTCCAGACTCGGCAGCGGCTCGCCGGTGAAAGCAGCATGCCGGTAAGCGCCAGCGTCGAGCGCCCGCAGGCACGCGTCGCGCGTTTCGCAGACGGCGCCGACGCCGTTGCTCGTGCGCTCGAGGGTCTCGTCATGGATCAGCCAGGGCGAGCCATCGGCCGACAGCATGACGTCGAACTCGACCGCCCGGACACCCAATCGGGCGGCGATACGCAGCCCGGCGAGCGTATTCTCCGGCGCCAGCGCACCGCCGCAGCGATGCGCGAAAACACGCGGCAAGGACCAGCCAAGCCGCGGGCGGATCATTTCAACAGTTGCGCTCTGAGCGCCGCGGGCAAGACGGCATTGCCACGATCGACGGCGTTGTCAAGCGCCTCCTTGGCCGGCTTCTTGCCTTCCCAGGCCATTTCCAGCTCTTCCTCGACGATGATCCGCACCGGCTCGATCTGCGACACCCGCAGTTCACGAAGCGCGCCCTTGCCCTGCAACTGGCTGTAGGCGACATCCAGACCGGCAACGTCGGCGCGCAACAGCTGGCTGTCGGCCGCCGCCCGGGCGACCGACGTCATCGGCAGGAAACCTTCGAGCGCGGTAAACTCGACCTGCATGTCGGGTTCCATGAGGAAGCTGACAAACTTGGCGACGCCCTTGTACTCGGCGGGCTTCTTGCCGGCACCCACCCACAACGAGGCGCCGTCAGCGAGCGTCTGCTGCGGCGTTCCGGGAACATCGTCGTGATACGGCAACGACGACACGCCGGTTTCAACCTTGCGGCTTTCGTGCAGGGTACCAAACAGCGACGACGAACTCGTCAGCATGCCGCAATCACCGGCAGCAAAGCGCCTGTCGGCCTCATCGCGACGACCAAAATAGGTGAAGAACCTGGCCTTCGACCAGGTCGTCAGCATCGCCGTATGCTTGACTTGAACCAGGCCGTTGAAGTCCAGCTTGCCCTTGGCGGTCGATACTTCGGCGCCGTTCCAGGCGCTCAGGTTGTCGATATGCACCCAGGCCGGCCACGAGGTGGTGTACGGACACGTACTGCCCGAGTCGAAGAGCTTGTCGGCGGCCTTTTGCGCCTCCGCCCAGGTCTTCGGCGGCTTCTCGGGATCAAGCCCGGCTTTGCGGAAGGCGGCCTTGTTGATGTACAGAACCGGCGTGGACAAGGCCACCGGCAGCGCAAACAGATTGCCCTTCTTGTCGGCCAGGCCGACGCGCAGTTCGGGCGACAGCTTGCGGCCGTCGAAGGGCTCTTTGGCTTGCAGCATCACCTGATACAAGGGTTTGAAGTCGGCCTTGGCGACCATGAACTGTGCCTGCTCCTCGCGCGTCACGAGGTTGAGAGTTCTTGGCGCATCGCCGTCGACGCGGCGCACGACCTTGAGTTGGTAGTCCTTCTGCCGCGAATTGAAGCGTTCGACCACTTTTTCGAGCCGCTCGCCGCGTTCTTCGTCCAGGCGATGCGAGAAGTCGATTTCGATTGGCGCGGCGGCAGCGGCGGGCGCACCAGCAGCAAGCGAAAGAGGGGCGGCAAGGGCGAGTGCCACCGCTGAGGGGAGAAGTTTGAGCAGGCGCATGGCGATCCCTGAGGAGCAAGTTGGAGAGCCGGTGATTATAGCCGCAGCTTCCGACGTTCGGCGCTCAAATTGCGGCGCCGCGGACGCCGCCGATAGCGCTCAACGGCGTCCGCGCAACAAAGCCAAGGCGCCGGTAACGCGCGCCGCTGCCGGGCGCGGCTTAGCCGTCCGGCCCGCGCGGCTGCCGATTCTCGCGCGGATCGCCCTGGCGCTCGCCTGGCCCGCCGCCGGCCCCCTGGCGACGGTCGGCGCGCGCCGGGCGGTCATTGGCCGGTGCCGCCTCAAGGCGTCCGGGTGCGACCGCTGGCGGCGGCGCCACTGGCCGCGGGTCGCCGCGCATTTCCGGCCGCGCCTGGCGAGCAGACGCGTCTTCACGATGCGCCGCCGCATCGGGGCGACGCGGCTCGGCGCGTACGTCCGGGCGTTGCGCTGCCGCCGGTGTCGGCGGCGCCGGTACAGCGGCCGTTGCGCGCTCGGAAAACGCGGGCGGCACGGCCGCTGACGGCAGCGGCCGTAGCGGCGCCTCGCGGCGCTGCTCTGGCGCGCCCGGGCTGGCGGCGCTCGCCCGGTTAACTGGCGCCGCCGGTCGCTCGAGGATCGCGGCGCCACTCGCCGGCGATTGCGGGACGACCGTCGGTGACGGCGACGGCCGCGGATCGAAGCGCTCGGGCGCTACCGACGGACGCGCCGCGGCCGCGGCGGCGCGGTTGGGAGCGGCGGTTTCGATCGCCGCCGGCGACCTTGTCGGTGACGCGGGAAGGTCGACCCTGGGCGCGCTTGCCCCGGGAACTCGCTGCACAGGCACGCCGCCTCCCGACGGACTGCCGAGCGCGCCCGGATCCGCGGCGCGACGAACAGCCGCGCTTTCCGAGCGATCAATTCTCTCGTTCGCGACAGGCAACGCGGCTGGCGCCGCCGCCGGGCTGACCGACCGCCCAGCACCAGCTGGCGTTCGTGCGCCATTTCCCGGCACCGCATCGACCACCAGACGTCCGCCACCCTGCGGCTCGACACGCGTGCCGACGGGTGCGGCTGTACTCCCCGCGGCGGCCCCCGCTGCCGGCGCCGGCAACGGCGCTGACGCGCCGAGCGGACGCACTGGCGGGCTCGCTGCCGGCGTGTTGCCGACCATTCCCGACGGCGTCCGCGTGGTTACCGGCGGCGGCACGGCCGCTGCTGGCGCATCAAGCGGTGACGGTGCAACAGCCACCGGCGGCGCTTGCCGGCGGTCGGCGCGGCCGCCAGGCGACTCATCGCCCGGCGTACGACCGGCTTCGCGTTCGCGCTGCCCCTGTCCGGACGAGCGGCCGACCTCGGGCCGCTCGCCGGCGACGGGCGCTGGCGGTGGCGCTGATGCGGGCGCTGGCAGCGGCGCCGACGAGCCGATCGGCGGCGCATTTTCGGGCCGCGCTCGTCGGTCGCCTGGCGGCGGCGTACGCGCCGCGGTCGGCGCCGGCGGCACGGCGGCTGACGCCGCCTCAAGTGGCACCGCGGCGCCGGCCACCGGCGGCTGTTGCCGACGATCGCCGCGCCCGCCGAGTTGCTCCTGGCCAGGCAGCCGACCGGCTTCGCCCGCACGGCCAGCTTGCTCGAACTGGCGGCCCGCTTGCTCGAACTGGCGGCCCGCTGCCGCCCGCCGCGGCGCATCGACCGGTGGAGCGGCGACTGGCGCTTGCACCTGTACAGTCTGGCTGCCCAGCTGCTGGCGATCGCGGGCCGGCATCGCCGCCCCGCTCACCTGCCGGTGCTCGGTCAGCACGTTGGCGGGAACCATGGTCAGCGCTCGCGGCTGTTGGCGATGCGCGTAGGGCATGCGCGCAACCGCCGCCTGCGGATCGCTGGTAATCGCCGTGATGTTGTTGATCTGCGTGACCTGTGTGATGTTGACCTGACGCACATGGTTGGCGCTGGCGCGGTACGGTGGCACATAGACTTCGCGTGGCGCCAGGGGAAACCAGCCGACGGCAGGGCGCGTGCCGACCTGCACCGAGACGCCAGCACCTGGCGTGCCGACCCAGGCCACCAGCGCCGGCGCATAGACCGGTCGCGCCACGCGCCGGCCGGGAACCCAGCCCCAGGCGCCTCCGTAAAGCACCCAGCGACCGTAATGGAATGGTGCAAATCCCCACGCTTCGTCGCCAACCCAGGTCCATCCCCAGGGCTCCACCCACAGCCAGCGTCCATTACGGTACGGCGCCCAGTCGGCGGCGACCGCGCGCGGGAACCAGACGGCGCCGTATTCGGCGTTATCCGACCAGCTGCCATAGGCGTCGAGGTCGGCCGCGCCGGTCATTTCCGGCGACACGTAACGGCCATGGCCGGCGTCAACGAGCGGCCGGGGACGGCCGGCGCTCCACAGCGCGAAGTCGTCATTGGCCGGCGCCGACAGCTGGTAATGCGTGCGGCCATCGTTCCACAACTGCGCACGCTGGCCGACGCTGACCTCGAGCGCGCTGTCGCTGGCTTCGAAGCGGAGGCTGCCGGCGAGGACGCTGGCGCTGACTGTCGAACGGTCGGCGTCGAAGCGGTAGCTACCGACCTCACGCGGGCTGAAGTCGCCGTCACGCGTGCTGAGCACGAATTCGCGCGCCGCATCCGCAGAACGCAATCTGGCGAGCACGCTACCGTCGAGCAGGCGCAGGTGCACGCGCTGATCGTCGACCAACACGAATTCGAGCACGCTGGCCGAGTCGAGCTGCAGCAAGGTCGAGCCGATCTGGACTTCGCTACGCGCACCGGCAGCGGTCGACAACACGTCGCCGGTGGAAATCGGCCAATTCAGCAAGGCACTGCTCGACTCGCCGCTATCCGCCCGGTGCAGATGGACCGAGCCCGACAGCCAGGCGATACGCCCGACACGGCCCGACGGGTCGGCCACTGCCGGTAGCGCGGCGAGCAGCGTGAGCAGCAAGATGGCGAGCACTTGACGACAGCGGCGCAGGACGGCGAAGTGAAAGGACATGGCTTCAGGTCTCGGAGGGGACGGCACGAAAAACGCCGGATCAAGGCTTAACGCCTGAGCGCCCGCCTGGTCTGACAGCGCTGACATTTTTTTACACGATTCTTCGTCGCCGCTACCGCCCTTGCCGGCGGGCGCCCGAGCGCAAGCCCGTTCATCGGCTCGGTTTGTCAGCTAACGGTCATTGCGTGAGGCGGCTCGCGCCACCCCGGATGATGAAAGAAAATACGAGTGGGTGGAAACGGCAGAGGTCGAGCAATGAGATGGTGGTTGGACCCCGATGCCTAACGTGACCCGCTGAACCGACTCGTACCCCGGATTGCCTCGTAGAGAGCGCACGGTAAAAAGGCCGCAGGGGCAACCCTGCAGGTTGTTTCGGTCAAGCGCCGTTCCCACCCGTTCGTGACTTTACGGGAAAGGAGTAACGGATGGAACTGGCGAAACTGTACAAGCGTGTCGTCGGGCTGGACGTTCATCAGGCGAAGATCACGGCCTGTGCGATCACGGAAGATGAGGCCGGCCAGACGAGTGTCGAGTTGGCCGAGTTTGGTGGTTTCAAGCGTGACCGCCAGGCGATGGCGCAATGGGTGGCCGCTCACGGCGCCGAGATGGTCGTCATGGAGAGCACCGGCATCTACTGGAAGAGTCCGCATGCGGCGCTGGAACAGGTCGGCATCGTCGCGACGGTCGTCAATGCGCGGCACGTGAAGACCGTACCTGGCCGCAAGACGGACTGGGCGGATGCGCAGTGGCTGGCGATGCTGGCGCGAGCCGGCATGCTACGCGCGTCCTTTGTGCCGCCGGCACAGTTTCGGGCTTTGCGCCACGTCGGGCGACAACGCCAGCAGCTGGTCGGCATCCTTTCGAGCGAGAAGAACCGCGTGCACAAGATCCTCTCCGACGGCGGCATTCGTTTGTCGGTGGTGGTGAGCGACATCCACGGCGTCGCCGGGCGGGCGATGGTCAAGGCGCTGATCGCCGAGCACTCTCCCGCCGAGGTGTTGATGCTCGCCGGCAACCGTCTCAAGGCCGACCGTACGGAACTGCTCGACGCGCTCGACGGCGAACTCACCGCCGACCACCGCTTCGTGCTGCATGAATTGATCGCGCACGTCGAGGAGCTCGAACGCCGTATCGATCGTTTCGACCAGTATCTGCTCGATCAACTGACACCCTACCGAAGCACGCTGGCATTGATGCAGACCATCCCCGGCATCGACGCCGTCGGTGCCGCCTTGCTGCTGGTCGAGATCGGTAATGACATGAGCGCCTTCGGCTCGGTTGATCGACTGGCCTCATGGGTGGGCATTTGTCCTGGCAACAACGAGTCCGCCGGCAAGCGAAAGACCGGACGGATACGAAAAGGTAACCCCTGGGTCCGACGCCTGCTTTGCCAGTTCGCGCACGCGGCCAGTCGGACGCGATGTGCTTTCAAGTCCAAGTTCGAGGCGCTTCGCTTGCGACGAGGGCATAAGCGCGCCATCGTCGCCATCGCCCACAAGATTCTCAAAACGGTCTTCCTGTTGATCAGCCGACAGACGCACTACCGGGACTCGGCAACCGACTTCGAAGCCCTATCTGTTGCACGCAACGCCCCTCGCTGGTTGAAGATGCTCAAGAAGCACGGTTTTATCCCCGCTGCCGCCTGAGCTACTCTTCCCGCCTGTTGCTCTCAATGGCATCAAGTGCCAGAGATTCGCTCGCCTTCAGGAGGGTGTTCTTTCACGGTAACGGTCATGACATGTTGAGATTCCCCAGATCATGAAAGTCATGACCGTATCCCTCCACTTGCAGTGCGCATTCCGGCTTGCACGCCGGAATCGTTCGCCGGGCAGGGAGCATGCTCCCTGAATTCCCCGCCTCACCCCCGGCCCTTCTCCCGCAGTGGGGTGAAGGGAGATTCTTGAGTCGCGTACGCGACTTTCACATAAAAAAAGACGCCTGCCAGAAGCTCGATCTCGGCGAGCGTCGGATGCTTCCGATTGCCAGTAAAACGATCAAGCAGGCCGAGCAGCTTGCCCAGGTTTCGATGCTCGAGCAGTAGCCTGGAATTTGCCTCGGGCGCTTGATTCTCCCTACAATTGTGCTGCGCTCCGGCCGCCGGGAACACTCGCCTCAGTCCTGGGCCTCTTCATGCCGGTCGACCAGGTCCGCGAATTCCGGGTGGCGTTCGATGAAGCGGGCGACGTACGAACAGCGAGGGACGATCTTCCAGCGCCGTTGCCGCGCTTCGTCCAGCGCCCTACGGGCCAAGGCAGCGGCTATTCCGCGTCCGCGCAGCTCGTCGGGAACAAAGGTATGGTCCAGGACAACCCGGCCACCTTCGACAACGTAGCTCAGGAACGCCAGAGCGGCGCCCGCCGGCGATTCGAAGCGCTGCCTGGCGACGTTGTGGCTGATTGGGCAGGGTTCTGCGTTGGTCGTCGCGCCGGTCGTCAAACTCGACTTCGGGAACTCGGGTGAAGAGACCGGTCTGCGCCGTTTCCAGTCGGCCTCCACCTGCGTCCTGATAGCGGACGTCGAGCGCATTGCCAGAACCTGGCCGGCCAGGCTTTCGGCGTCGTGCAAGGTGGTCGAGCGAAGCGCGTACTTGACCTCCAGAAGTTGCCCCGGATTGACGCTGAGACTGCGAAATCCGAGGCCGATCAAGAGCTTCGTGTACGCCGGATCGCTGGCGATTTCGCCGCACAGCGAGATGGCTTTGCCCTTGCTGCTGGCCACCCTCGCCAGCGTCGCGAGGACCTGGATGACTGCCGGATGCAAGGGGTCGTAGGTGGACGCCGTTTCGCCACGAATTCGGTCAGCCGCCAGGAGAAACTGGACGAGGTCGTTGGTGCCGACACTGAAAAAGTCGACTTCGTCGGCCAGGTGTTCGATGAGGATCGCCGCAGCTGGCGTTTCGATCATCGCGCCGACGCGAATATCGCGATTGAACGACTGCCCCGTGGCGACGAGTTCCGCTTTTGCCACTTCGATGGCTGCTTTGGCCGCGAGCAAGTCGTCCATGCCATCGATCATCGGCAGGAGGATGGCGACCGGATGCGATGCGCTGAGCCTGAGGATAGCGCGCAACTGTGCCTGCATGAGCGTCGGGTGGCCGAGCAAAAGCCTGATGCCCCGATAGCCCAGCGCCGGATTGCCTTCGCGAGGCAGCGGGAAATAGCTCAGCGGCTTGTCGCTGCCGACATCGAGAAGGCGGATCACCGTTTCGCCCGGCTGCAGGTGCTCGGCGGTGGCACGGTAGAAGTAGTACTGCTCGTCCTCCGAAGGGAATTGATCCTGGACCATGAAGCCAAACTCGGTACGATACAAACCGGCGCCATCGGCTCCCAGCTTCGCGGCCGTTAGCGCATCGGCTGTCTGACCGATATTGGCACAGAGTTTGATCGCGGTGCCATCGCGAGTGACCGCCGGCACGCCGATCAAGCCTTTCAAGACACCCAGGTGAACTTGCAGGTCGGCCGCCAGTCGGTCGTATCGGCGCAGCACCTCCGCCTGCGGGTTGATGAGGGCGCGTCCGGCCAGCGCATCGACGATCACCAGATCGCCGGTGCGGATTCTCCGCGTGGCCTCGGGCACGTGCACCAGCGTCGGGATACCAAGCGAACGGGCCAGAATCGTCGCGTGCGCCGTGAGGCCGCCTTTTTCGATAATCAGGGCACGCACGCCGTGACCTTCCAGCTGCGCAACGACCGACGCCAGCAACTCGTTGGCGACAATGACGCAGCCATCGTGAAGAACAGGAACATCCGGCCGCCCATTCTCCTCAAGGTGATCCAGCAGGCGTCTGCCGACGTCGTGCAGGTCGGTGGCCCGCTCGCGGAAGTAGGGATCGTCGAGGCGCGCAAACAAGTCCATCAGTCGTTTGATCGCGTCATCAACGGCAGCCTCCACATTCAGCCGATTTTCGAGGCAAAGCTCACGGACCGCATCGCGCAGTTGCACGTCGCGCAGGAGGAGGATTTGCGCTTCAAAAATCTCCGCCTCGTCCTTCCCCAGGCTGCGCCGAACGCTCTCTTGAACCTCCAGCAGCTTCCGCTCGACGGCGGCAACCGCGGCATCGAAGCGCTCGATCTCTCCTGGCACTTCCGCCTCGCTCACCTGCCGGCGCGGAATGGCGATCTGTTTTCGGGCGCAATCGCAGAGCAAGGCACGGCCCCGGGCAAGACCGGACGACGCGACCTGGCCAATGATCATCAAAGACGCTGGCCGCGCCTTGTGGGTACTTTCCATCAGCTTGATGGCTCCTGGTGGGTGGTCATTGCATGGACAGCGCTGCTGCGAAATCCGCGAGCAGGTCTTCAATATCCTCGATACCAACAGAAACTCGTGACAATCCGTCGCTGATAGCGGCACGCTGCCGCTGCGCCGGCGTCATTGTTCGGTGCGAACTGCGACTCGGAACGCAAATCAGGCTTTCGACACCGCCGAGACTCAATGCCGGCATGACGATCTTCAGGCGGCTCAGCAGGCGATCCACGTGCTCGGGTTGATGCAGTTCGAAGGACAACATGCCGCCAAAACCGCTCATCTGGCGCGCGGCGATGGCGTGCTCGGGATGTTCGGGCAAGCCGGGATAGTTGACGCGCGCAACGGCCGGGTGCGCGGCGAGGAAGCGCGCGAGCGTGCCGGCATTCTCGTTGTGCCGTTGCACGCGCAGAGCCAGCGTCTTCAGGCCACGCTCGAGTTGGGAACACGCGTGCGCATCGAGCATGCCGCCAAAGCTCACCGCACTCGCCGTGACTCGGCTGACGATTTCAGCGGACGCAACGACGATACCCGCGTTCACGTCGCTGTGGCCGTTGAGATACTTGGTCGCACTGTGGATGACGGCGTCGATCCCCAGTGGAAGCGGATTCTGGTTGATCGGCGTGGCGAAGGTATTGTCGATGACGGTCAACACGCCATGGCGCTTGCCGAGCGTGGCCAGCGCCACCAGATCCACGCAGCGCAAAAGGGGGTTCGAAGGCGATTCGACATAGATCAGCCGCGTCTCGGGTCGGATGAGCGCAGCGAACTCGGCGACGTTCGCACCCCACGAAACCTGCACGCCGAGTCGCGGCAGTTCCTGACTGATCAACTGCATGCTGCCGCCGTAGAGATCATTCTGGAAGATTGCGTGCTCACCCGCTTTCAGGTGGGCGAGCAGGAAAGTGGCAATGGCCGCCATTCCCGAGCCAAAGACAACTGCCGCTTCGCCCTTTTCCAGCGCCGCCAGTTTGCGGTTGATGACCTGCTGGTTGGGCGTATTGAAGCAACGCGGATAGAGATTCTCGGCGGCCGGGTTCGGCACCGCGAAGGCCGTTGACGTAAAGATTGGACTGCATGCGCCGCCCGTGGTCTGGTCCCGGTAGGTGCCAGCGTGGACACAAAGCGTCGAAAGGTGGTGAGTATGGGAGTCAGTAGTCATCAGGTTCTTGGCCCGCCTTTGGCTGTGGATGCTATGGGATGACGCCTGAACGAGGCGGTTCACTTCCTTGCCTCGAGCATACCTTGCAGCGTCCGAGGGGAAGCGACTCGAGCCAGTGCGGCTTGCCCTTGCGTCAGGCTAACTCTATCATGCTGTGATACAAATATCAGGGAAGGCGGTTTGCAAGAAATGGCTGAGCAGCGAATGTCGAAGACTGACTTTGAAACGCTTGCCCACTTTCGCTACCAACTGCGCCGCTATCTGCGTTTCAGCGAAGAGCTGACGCGCGGCAACGGAATAACGCCCTTGCAGTACCTGCTGTTGCTGCAGATCAAGGGTTTCCCCGGACGCGAGTCGGCAACCGTAGGCGAACTCGCCGAACGCTTGCAGGCCAAGCATCATGGGGTGGTGTCGCTGATTTCGCGCTGCGAGCTCGCCGGGCTGGTAAGGCGTAGCGTCGGCTGCGACGACCGGCGGCAGGTGGACGTGCAACTGACCGCAAAAGGAAACGAATGCCTTGAGCAGCTGGCAGGCCTTCATCGCCGCGAGCTGCTGTCCTTGCAGGGCAAATTCGCGGTGCCCGACTTGACGACGCTCGGTCACGAATAGCCGCGTATCGCTGCGCACATCGCGCTTGAAAGGAGTTACACCATGGCGGGAAATTCCGGCTTCCCAGAGGCGAATTCTGATCTCTTCGAGGCGATCGTGGCGCAGGCGCCGGACGTGATCATCTTCGCCGACTGCCAGGGAATGATCCGCGTCTGGAACCACGGTGCTGAAACCGTTTTTGGCTTTGCCGCTAGCGAAGTCCTCGGCGAAAGCCTCGACGTGATCATTCCGGAGCGGCTCCGAAAAGCGCACTGGGACGGCTTTCACAAAGCCATCGACAGCGGCCAGACCAAGCACCGGAACAAGGTACTGACGACCCGGTCGGTGCACAAGGACGGCAGCAAGCTCTACGTGGAATTGAGCTTCGGACTGGTCAAGAACGGCAGCGGTTTGGTTGTCGGTTCGCTGGCTATCGGCCGTGACTGCACCGCCCGCCATCTCAAGGCGGTCCCTGCGCAGTCTTCGCAGACTGCGAGTCCCTGCGCAAAACAAGCCGAGTGAATGGATCGTGAAATGATGACAAACCTCCCGGAGTTTTCCGAGCCGATCGCCGAAAACGAGGCGCCGCTGGAAATGCTTGCCGCTTGCCACCGCAGCATCGAGGCGCAATGCACGCGCTTGCGGCGCCTGGTCCCGCACCTGCTTGCCCACGGCGCCGACGACGCGGCGCGTACCGCAGCGATCACGCTGATGCGCTACTTCGACACCGCCGCCCTGGACCATCATGCCGATGAGGAAGACGATCTCTTCCCAGCGCTGATCGAGTCGATGGCCGGATCGGACGCGCTCTGCCTGCGCGCAATAATCGCTGGGCTGAGCGCCGATCACCGCGCACTGGAAGCCTGCTGGCGACACCTGCGCGCCACTCTCGAAATGATCGCAGCGGGCGAGTGCGTGCCGCTGCTCGTCGACGATGTCGAGGCACTGGCGGTTCGCTACGAACACCATATCGAGTGCGAGGAAAGCGAGCTCTTGCCAATGGCGGCGCGCTTGTTGAGCGATGCTGAGCTCGCTGGCGTCGGCCGTGCGATGCGCGCGCGCCGGGGGGCCGGCGAGGTTTAGGCACCAGCTACAAGCGCAGGCGCAGGCGCATGCTCCAATCCTCGGCCGCCGGCGATCGCCGGTCGGCTCGCTCACCCGCCCCCGGATCACGCCGCCCGTCCCTCGCCGGCTTCCTCGTAAGTGCGCCCGTCGCGGATGTGATAAATCCGCCGGAAGGTCGGGATGATCTTCTCGTCGTGGGTGACAACGATGATCGCCGTCGAAAAGCGCTGCGCCATCTCGTTCAGGATCCGGACCACGGCCAATGCGCGCTCGCTGTCGAGCGGTGCGGTCGGCTCGTCGGCGAGGATGATCGGCGGCTGGTTGACCAGTGCACGGGCGATCGCCACCCGCTGCTGCTCGCCGCCGGAAAGCTGCTCCACCCGCGCCTGGGCGCGATGCCCGACATCCAGCGCCGCAAGCATCTCGCGCGCCCGGGCACGCGCCCTGGTGTTGGCCATACCGGCCAGCATCGGTAACAGCGCGACGTTGTCGGTGACGTCGAGAAAAGGGATGAGATGCGGCGCCTGGAAAACAAAGCCGATGCGATCGCGCCGCAGGGCGCGCAAATCGCTGACCCGCCAGCCGTTGTCGTAGATCGCCTCGCCGGCGAGCGCCATACGGCCCGAGGTCGGTTCGATCACCGCGCCCAGGCATTTCAGCAGCGTGCTCTTGCCGGAACCGCTGGGACCGATCAGCCCGACGACCTCGCCGGGCTGGACGACCATGTCGACGCCCTTCAGTGCGTCGACCGCGGCATCGCCAACGCCGTAGCGTTTGGTCAGGCCGCTGATTTCAATCGCCGCAGCCATCTAGCCGCCGATCGCCGTCGCCGGGTCGACGCGCAGCGCGGCACGGATGGCGACGATGCTCGCCAGCGCACAAATGACCAGTACCAGCAAGGCGCCAAGCACCGCATCGCCCGGCAGCAGCAAGACGTATTTGGGGAAGATCGGTGCCCACAGCGTCGCTGCGGTCTTGCCGACGATGAAGCCGATCGCGCCCAGGCCAAGCGCCTGCTGGAGGATCATCGCGGAGATGGTCCGGTTGCGCGCGCCGATCAGCTTGAGCACGGCGATCTCGCGCACCTTGTTCAGGGTCATGGTGTAGATGATGAAGGCGACGATGGCCGCGCTGACGATCGCCAGGATGACCAGGAACATGAAGATCTGCTTCGCCGAGGTGGCGATCAGCTTGGCAACGAGGATTTCGTCCATATCGGCGCGCGTATACGCTTCCAGGTGCTTCCAACGCCTGATGTCGCTGGCCACGATCGCTTCGTCGGCGTGCGGCGCGAGCCGCAGCATGACCACATTCACCGTCCGGCTGCTGGCCTGGCTGGCCTGTACGGCCTCGAGCAGTCCCGGCACAGCGGGGCGATTAAACGCCGGATTGGCGGCGCTGCGCGCACGTTCATTGACCAGCGCGTCGTTGTCCTTGAGGAACTGCACTTCCTGCGCGTCGCGCAGCGGCACGAAGACCATCGGGTCGCCGCCCGACGACACCATGCGGCGGGTCAACCCGACCACGGTGTACTCGTGCCGTCGGATACGGATGCGCTGCCCGAGACGGAAGCCGGTCTTGATATCGGCAATCGCCTCGTAGTGCGAGCGCGTGATCGGACGCCCGGCGACGAGGTAGCCGGGTTCGCCGGGGTGGCCGGGCTGGAAGCCGACGAGCATCACCCGTACATCCTTGCCCTGATCTTCGATCTGCATCGTCAGATAGGTGACGTTGCCAGCCTCGGCCACTCCCTTGACGCCGAGCAGCGCGCGATAGGCGTCGTCGCGCACATTCGACGGTTCGGCGTAGGGGCCGAGTGTATTGCGCTGCACGACCCACAGATCGGCACCACCATTGCTCAGCAGGACACGTCCGTCATCGACCAGTCCGCGATAAATCCCGGCCATCGACAGCGTAACGCCGATCAGCAAGCCGAGCCCGATGCCGGTGAACAGGAACTTGCCCCAGCCATTGAGGATGTCGCGACCGGCGAGGTTGATCATCTCCCGGCACCGACGATGGCGGCGACGGCCCTGACTTTTGCGTCGGGCTGCAATGCCTGCTCACTGTGTACGATCACTTCGTCGCCCGCTGCCAGGCCAGAGAGAACCTGGCTGCGGCCATCGAGGGTCGCGATGCCAACCTCGACCGGATGGAACGTGACGCGCCCGCCCTCGATTCGCCACACGCCGTCCTGCCGGTCCACTCGCTTCACCGCCGCCGCCGGCAACCAGAGCGCGTCGGGCAGTTCGGCGGTGCCGATGGTCACCTCGACCAGCTCGCCGATCGACAGTGCGTCGGGGATCGCCGCGAAGCCGACATTGACGATGCGCTCTTCGGCGACCGCATCGCTTAGCCAATCGACGCGTTGGACTTCGCCCGGGTAGACCCGCTTGGCATCCGAGCGCAGCACGACCTCGGCTGACTGCCCGACGCGCACGCCGCCCGCCTGGCCCTGGTCGATGCGCGCCCTGACCCACAGACTCGCCGGATCGATGACCTGCAGCACTGCCTGCCCGGCGACGATCGTCGATCCCGGTTCGAACAGCCGCGCACTGACGACGCCATCGACGGGACTCAGCAGCCGTGCCTGCGCGCGCAGCTTGCCAACACCGGCGACATCGGACAGCGCGCGTTCGTGATCGCGCCGCGCCGCCGCCAATTGGGCGGTAGTGGCGTCCACTGCCGCCGTCGCGGCATTGGCTTCTTGTTGCCTGGCATCGGCGGCCTCCTGGCTGAAGAAACCGCGGCCCCGCAGTTCGGCCGAACGACGCGCGCTGGCGACCGCGACTCGCGCACGGCTCTGCGCCTCGGCGAGCTGGGCTTGCGCCGCGCGGACAGTGTTTTCGGCACGTTGGGCGACGAGTCGGCCGCTGGCGACGCGATCGTCGAGGTCGACCGGGTCGAGTTCGGCAAGCAGCTGCCCAGCCACGACGGCATCGCCCTGGTCGACCAGCACGCGCGCCACGCGGCTGGCCATCGTCGGAGCCAGTGTATAGCTGCGGCGCGCCTCGACGGTACCGATGCCGAAGGTGCTCGCCGACAGCGGCCCCTGCTGTACTTTTGCCAAAGTCACCCGGGTCGGCGCCAGCGGTCCCTGGCTGGTCGCCAGCCAGCCGAACAGCAGCACACTGGCGACGGCGACGACGCCCAATACGACCTTGCGGGAAAAGCGCGCGTTCATGCTTCTTGCGGCCCACGATAGCCGTGCACGAGCAACGGGAACATCTGGCGCGCACGCGCCATCATGGCGTCCTCGTTGCCGGCGAGCGCTGACTCGATGACCAGGCCCTGCACCGCCCCAATGAACAGCACCGGCGCCAGCGCGGTATCCAGCTCGGCGGCAAGCTCACCAGCCGCCCTGGCCTCGGCGAACAGCGACGCCAGCCGCTCGCGGTAGCCGGCGATCATCGCCCGGACCTCGGCGCGCACCGGCGAATCGCCGGGATATTGCAGCTCGTGGAAGAGCACGCGGGGAACGCCAGGATTGGCCGCGATGAAGGCCACGTGCGCAAAAAACGCCGCCTCGATCTTCGCCAGCGGCGACTGGCGCTGCGCCACCGCTGTCGCCAATACCGTGCCAAGCGATTCCCGGACCCAGGCGAAGACCGCCATCCAGATCGCCTCCTTGTCCGGGAAGTGACGGAAGATCGCCCCCTGCGTGACGCCGATCCGGTCGGCGATGGCCTGCGTGGTGATCGCCTCCGGCCCACGCTCGCGGGCCAGCGCCAGGACCGCCGCGACGATCTCGCGCTGTCGTTCGTCGCTGCTCAGACGTTGGCGAGAAGCCTTCTGGACGCTGCTCTGAATATCCATGATGGTCATCCGCTTGCACATTTGTAAGTAAGTGATTACTATCTTAGGCGTGTAATGTCCGTTTGACAAGCGTATCCATCCCGAGGAGAACGAACTCATGAAATTCCCGGCGTTTTTTGAATCTGCACCACGAATCACCGTTCGCGACCCGCTGGCCCGGTTCCTCGGGGCGTCGGAGGAAGGCATCATCGAGTACACCTACAGCGACGCGGTCAAGCTCGCCGGGCATTCGTGCCCGACCGTCGCTGCCGCGTATCTGATGACCCGCGCCGCCATGCGCGTCCTCTACCCGGCAGCCTTTCCCGAGCGCGGTGGCATCCGCGTCGAGCTCCGGGAAGACCCGCTCACCGGCGTTGCTGGCGTCATCGCCAACGTCGCCGGCTTGCTCACCGGTGCCAGCACCGATACCGGTTTCAAGGGAATTGCCGGTCGTTTTGATCGCCGTGGCCTGCTCTCCTTCGGCGCCGACATCCCCGGCCAGCTGCGTTTCACGCGGCAGGACACCAATGCCACAGCGATTGTCTCCGCCCGGCTGGAGCGCCTGCCGGGCGATGCGCGCATCGCTTCCCTGATGCCACGCTGCGTCGCCGGCACGGCCAGCGCCGACCAGCTCGCACAGTTCCAGTCATTGTGGCAAGACCGCGTCCGGATGCTGCTCGTCGAGCATGCTGACGATCCGGAGATCATTGTTGTTCAACACTGAGGAGAATCCCATGAAGATCCAGCGCAGCCTGCTCACCGCCGCCCTGCTCACCACCTTCGCCATCGGCGCGCCGGCCTTTGCCGCGCCAGCCCCTGCCGCCTCTGCCACCTCTGCCACCAATTCGCACCAGCACGCAGCGGCGACGCCGACCAAACTGATGCTCGATCACGGCAAGAAGTGGGCAACGGACGAGCCGCTGCGCCGGAACATGAGCGAAATCCGCAGCGCGCTGGTCGCAAAAGCCACAGCCATCCACCACGGAACGCTGACGGCAGACGATTACAAGGCGCTCGGCAGCCTGGTCGAAGCGCACGTCGCCAAGATCGTCAGCGAGTGCAAGCTCGACCCCGCAGCAGACGAAAACCTGCACCTCATCGTCGCCGAACTCAGCACCGGCGCCGACGCCATGCAGGGCAAGTCGAAAGCGACGCCGGCTGCCGGAGCAGCGCAGACGGTAGGCGCAGTGAACCAGTACGGCCGCTACTTCCAGCATCCGGGGTGGGCAGCAATCGACTGATTCGTCTGGCGAGCGAATCGTCGATGTCGGCACCGCCGGTCTTTCATCGTCAAGCGCGGCGGTCCGCGATAAAATCCATTTCGCCAACCGCCGTCCAGTTCGCGCTGGACTTTCGCCGTGACGTGTAGGGGTCTGTTTCGCGCCTGACGAACGGCTTGCACAGCGAACGCCAAGCTCTGCCCCTGCCGCGGGCGCTCCTCTAAAACGATAAGGAAGGAATGACGGTGAACGATAAGGTGCAAGCGGATTGGGAGCCAAAATCCGACGCTGTCCAGCGTGATCAGCGAGCGGCCTACGACGAGATGCGCGAGCGCTGTCCGGTCGCGTACAGCGATTTTCTTGAGTGGTCGGTTTTTCGGCACGAGGATATCGTTCGCGTGCTGATGGACCCCGACACCTTCAGCAACGCCGCATCCCGACATCTCTCCGTTCCGGACGGAATGGATCCTCCCGAGCATACCGAGTACCGACGGATGATCGAGCAATATTTTCGGCCGGAACGTGTAGACGCGTTCGAGCCGCAATGTCGCGAGATCGCCGCGAAGCGTCTGCAATCGCTGCTGGAGCGCGATGAGCTGGAGTTCATTGGCGACTTCGCCCATTGGTTCGCCGTACGGATTCAGTCCGCCTCGCTCGGTTGGCCGCTCGAAATGTGCGAAACACTGCGTCTCTGGACGCAGAAGAATCATCAGGCGACTTTTGCGCAGGACCGACCGGCGATGGCGGAAATCGCCAAAGAATTCGAGGGCTACGTTCACCAGTTGCTGCAAATCCGGCGCGCGGCCGGTGCGCAGGCCAGTGACGACATCACCGGTTCGCTGCTTCGGCAACAGGTACAGGGCCGGCCGCTGCGCGATGAAGAAATCGTCAGCATCGTGCGAAACTGGACCGTCGGTGAGGTCGGCACGATCTCGGCAGCGCTGGGCATCCTCGTTCACTACCTCGCGCAACACCCGGATCTGCAGCAGCAGCTGCGCGCACAGCCCTCCCTGCTGCCCGCCGCAATCGAAGAGATTCTCCGGATTTACGGACCCTTGGTGTCCAACCGCCGGATCACTACTCGTCCGGTTGAAATCGGCGGCCGGAAGATCGCGGCCGGCGAACGGCTCTCGTTGATCTGGATTTCCGCCAACCGCGATGCTCGTGTTTTCGAGGAACCGGAGGCCTATCGGCCGGACCGCGACCAGACCGCAAATCTGCTGTACGGCGCGGGAATCCACGTCTGCCCAGGCGCTCCTCTTGCTCGGATGGAGATGCGCGTGGCGATGGAGGAGATACTCGGGCACACGACCCGGATCGACCCGATCCCGGAGACGCCGCCCACCGGCGCGGTGTACCCCGGCAGTGGTTTCGCCACCCTGCCCCTGCGAGTCCGCTAAGCGCCGCCAACACGCTTACGACGGAGTGAGTAGTAAGCGGCCGACGCGATTCATACTCGGCCGACCGGTCTCGAACTGATCATTGTCGAGGCCAGCGCTATGGAATAAATGATCTGCAAATAGTAAGGTCTGAAAAGCACCGGATTCATTGACTCGCCAGCACGCCACATTGCAAAACGCTGATTGGCGAGGCTTCCAGAACGACGTAAGAACACCGGAGGAACGCTCCAATGCTGAACCTTTCCATCCCCTTACACGAATCCGTTTTCTCCGCCCTCCATCTTGCCCCGGAGGAATTCGTTCAGGAGATGCGCGTGGCCGCCGCAATTCAATGGTATGCCCAGGCGCGGATCAGCCAAAACAAGGCCGCTGAAATCGCTGGTTTGAGTCGTGCCGATTTCATTCGCGCCCTCTCGGACGCCAGGGTTTCACCGTTTCAGGTAACAGCAGAATCCTTGCGCGAGGAAATGTCCGATGCGGATTGATCGGGTGGTGGTCAATTCATCGCCTCTGATCACGCTATTCAACAGCGGACACGCGGAGCTGCTGCCCGGTCTGTTTTCCGAAGTCCACGTGCCCGATGCCGTCTGGCTTGAAGTTGCCGAGGGCGGCCATCAGGACATTGCTGCACAGGCCATTCGTTCCGCGCAATGGATCAAGCGATTGCCGCCGACATTGCCCGACCCACTGGTCATGGCATGGGATGCCGGCCTTGGCGAAACCGCGGTAATTTCGCTTGCCCGCACGGCCCCTGATTTGCGCGCTATCGTCGACGACGATTACGCTCGCCGTTGCGCGCGCGCTCTTGGGGTCAAGACTCTGGGCACTTGCGGCGTCATTCTGCTGGCCAAACATCGTCACCTTATCCCCTGCGTCAAACCGGCTCTGGATGCGCTCCGCATTACCGGGCTCTGGTTGTCCGACGGTCTGGTTCGCACCATCCTGACGGAAGCGGGAGAGATTTGACTCGGCCATGAACAACGCCTCGGCCAGTCAGTTGCCACTAAGCCGACCAGTCGTCATTGCGAACGGAGTGAAGCAATCCAGGGGGGTGCAGCGGCGGACCCAGCGGGGTGATCGGAAGGGACTACTGGACTGCCTCGTCGCTACGCTCCTCGCAGTGACGGTGCTCAACGCTGTGTGGGGGGACAGTTGCCAAGGCGGTTTTTGCGAAAGCTCAAGTCAGCCGAATGGTCACTAACAGCGCGTCCACTCGTCCGAAAGCCGCTCGGCCTGATCGAGGACTAGCGCAATCGCCTCTTCCTGCATTTCTGGCGGGTACTTGTAGCGACGCAGGGTAATGCGCACCAGGTTACGCAGGCGAGCGCGTACGCTGTCTCGCTTCTGCCAATCGACGGTGGCGCTTCTGCGCAGCTTGTCGGTCAGCTCGTGCGCGATCTTCTTCAGAATCTCATCGCCCATCTCGCGCACGGCGCTTTCGTTGTCAGCCAGCGCATCGTAAAAAGCCAGTTCGGAGTCATTGAGTCCCAGCGCATCGCCGCGCTGGGCGGCGGCGCGAAACTCTTTGGCCATGGCGATCAGTTCCTCGATCACCTGGGCGCTTTCGATGGCCCGGCCACGGTAGCGATTGAGCGCCGCCTGCAGGCGTTCGCTGAACTTGCGCTCCATCACCACATTGGTCCGCGAACGCGACTTCACTTCGTCGTTGAGCAACTTCTGCAGCAGTTCGACCGCGAAGTTGCGCTGCGGCAGGCGGCGCACCTCTTCCAGGAAAGCGTCAGAAAGAATCCCGATGTCCGGTCGATCCAGCCCGGCGAGTTTGAAAATGTCCTCGACGCCCTCGGCGACCACGGCATTGTCGAGAATCAGTTTGAGCACGGCGTTCTTCTGGTCCTCCGAAAGCTTCTTCTCGGAAGTCGTCGCCTTGGCGATCACCGCCCTGATCGCCTGAAAAAATGCGATTTCCTCACGCAGCGCCATCGCCTCATCGAGCGTGCCGCACAGCGAAAAAGCCTTGGTAATGGCCAGCACGACATCGAACCAGCGTTTCTTGCCCTCCTCCTGCCCGAGCACGAAATTGGCGGCCGGCAACAATAGCGCCACCGCGCGAGTCGGATAGCCCGCGAAGTCGAAGCCATGCAGCAGAGCACGCGCCACGTCGATCAACTCCTTCAGCTTGGCCAGCGCCTCGGCCGCATCCAGCGTCGGCTGGCCCTTGCCACGGCTTTCGGTATACGCCTTCAGAGCGCTGCGTAGTTCCGCAGCGATGCCGATGTAATCGACCACCAGTCCGCCTTCCTTGTCGCGGAAGACGCGGTTCACCCGGGCAATGGCCTGCATCAGGTTGTGGTCGCGCATCGGTTTGTCCACGTACATGGTGTGCAGACAGGGCACGTCGAAGCCGGTCAGCCACATGTCACGCACGATCACCAGCTTGAGGCCGTCGTTGGCATCCTTGAAGCGCTTTTCCAGTAACTTCTTGGTGCTGTGATTGTAGATGTGCGGGCGCAACAACTCGCGATCGGCCGCCGAACCGGTCATCACCACCTTGATCGCGCCATGTGCCGGGTCGTCGCTGTGCCACGCGGGGCGCAGGGAAACGATGGCCGGGTAGAGCCGGGCACAGATTTCGCGGCTCATGCCGACGATCATGCCCTTGCCGGCCACCGCCTCATTGCGCGCCGCGAAGTGCTGCACGATGTCGGCCGCCACCTGGTCGACGCGCGGCTGCGCGCCGACCAGTTTTTCCAGCGCCGCCCAGCGCGTCTTGGCCGCCTCGCGCAGGGCAACGTCCTCCTCGTCCTCGAACACCTCCTCGACATCCCTGTTGAGCTGTTCCATCGCGGCCTGGTCGAGGTCCAGCTTGGCCAGCCGACTCTCGTAGTAGATCGGCACCGTCGCGCCATCATCCACCGCGTCCTGGATATCGTAGATACTGACGTAGTCGCCGAACACCGCGCGCGTGTCCTTGTCGGTGCTTTCCACGGGCGTACCGGTGAAGCCGACGAAAGTGCAGATTTCCTGATCCCGGCCGGGAATGTAGGTAGAATTCCGGGATTGCACGTGGCACTTTATTTTGACGGCCATGATTTTCTTATGGCATAAACCAAGCTTCGCTAGGAGTGCAAGGAGGAGCAGACGTTGAGGCAATCGTGGCTTCCAGGGTTTCCGGATGGTGCGCAGAAAGTGGGAGAAGGGTTGGCGATTCTGGAGAAGGATGGCCAAGCGATCTACTTTGTTGGGGGAGACAATTACTTCTCGCACCCCGTAGGAGACGACGCTGGCCGCAGGTTCGCTCTGACCAGCCTGATGGAGAACGGGCACGTCAAGGCGGTCGAACTGGAAAGGCCACCGCTGTGCATCCCGCACCGCACGCTGATGAACTGGGTGGGACAAAGCCGCAAAGCCGGGCCATCGTCTTTCTTTCGACCGGCGGCGGCGAGCCGGCCGCGGATCATGACGCCGGACAAGAGTGCCGAATGCGCGCGGCTGTTGAGCGAGGGAAAGCGTCCTGCCGAAGTGGCACGGCAGGTGGGCGTCCAGGAGTCGACGCTGCGCAAGGCGATCCGGCGCCAGGGCGTGCCGCAGTTGGCCGCCTTGCCGCAAGAGGCAGGGGAGTTGGAAGCGGCGAGCACCAAGAGTGAGCGCAGCCGGGCGGATGCGGAAGCCGCCGCGGGGATGGGCACCGCCTGCACGCGCGCCGACGAGCGGATCCAAACGGCGCTGGGATTGGCGACCGGTGCGACGACGCGCTTCGAAGCGAGCCACGATGTGGCGATGGGGGGGCTGTTGGCCGGCTTGCCGGCCTTGTGCGCGAACGGGCTACTGACCGGCCTGGATCGCCATCTCAAGCTGCCCCGGGGATTCTACAGCGCCTTGCACATCCTTCTCGTCCTCGGCTTCATGGCCCTGGGGCGAATCAAGCGGCCGGAACATCTGCGACAAACCTCGCCCGGAGAACTCGGCAAAGTCATCGGCCTGGACCGGGTACCGGAAGTCCGCACCCTGCGGGAAAAGGTCCATCTGCTGGCCAAGACGGGTGACCCGGCAGCCTGGATGCGGGATCTCGCGAAGCTCTGGATGGAAAGCGAGCCAGAAGAAGCGGGTTACCTGTATGTCGATGGTCATGTTCGGGTGTATCACGGCGAGCAGGCCAGGCTGTCGAAGCGCTACGTCTCGCGCGAACGCCTGTGCCTGCGGGGCACCACCGACTACTGGGTTAACGATGCCCTGGGTCGCCCGTTCTTTGTGGTTTCGCAGCCGCTCAATGACGGACTCGCCGAGACCCTGCTCAAGGACATCGTCCCCCAACTGCTGGAGATTGTCCCGGGACAGCCGACGCCGGCCGAACTGGACGCCGACCCGACCCTGCACCGGTTTGTCATGGTCTTCGATCGGGAAGGGGCCACCCAGAGTCTCCTCGGCAGACTCTGGAAACAGCGCATCGGCGCACTGACCTACCGCAAGAACGTCAAGGACCTCTGGTCCGAAGAGGTGTTTCAGGAACAGGAAGTCCATCTGCCGGCAGGCGGCAGCACCGGGATGAAACTCGCCATGCGCGAAACCCGACTCGGCACAGGCGATGGCAGCCTGGCCGTGAGCGAAGTTCGTCGGCTGACCCAGACGGGACATCAAACAGCCGTGATCACGACCGCCCGGCAACTCGGAAACACCACCATCGCTGGGCGGATGTTCGCCCGTTGGTGCCAGGAAAACTACTTCGCGTACATGATGGAACATTATGATATTGATGGGCTTATCGAGTACGGAGACGAATCTCTTCCCGGCACTCACCAGGTCGTTAACCCCCGCTGGCGGGAACTCGACAAGGCCGTCAGGCAAACCCGCCAGAGCGAAAGAAAACTGCAGGCCGCAATCGCCAGGACGGCCTTGAACGACGGCGGCGAAATCCAGAAAAACGCCGAGTCTGTCGAAGCACTGCAGGCCGTTCAGGAGGAGCTCAAGCGACTTTGCGCGGCGCGCAAGGCAAGCCCCCGAAAGATGACGATCGACAGTCTGCCCGAGGCCGAGCGACCGACCCAACTGCCGCCGCTGAACAAGATGCTCTGCGATACCGTGAAAATGGTCGCCTACCGGGCCGAGACCGCCATGGTGGCGCTATTGCGCCGCCACTTGAAGAAGGAGGACGACGCACGTGCGCTCATTCGCGAATTGTTCGTTTCTTCCGCTGACATCGAACCGAACGCGCTAGCCAACACCCTGACCATCAAAATTCACCGGATGGCCAGCCCAGCTCATGATCGCGCTATCGCCGCGCTCCTCGAGGAACTCACCCTGCAAGATTTTCCGCATCCGGAAACCGGGGCAAGAATGACCTTCACTCTTGTCTGAAGTGCCAACCCGGTTTCCTCCGAGATCAGGAAATCTGAAGTGGCGTTTTTCAGCGCGTCGCGCAGATGCTTGGCGAAGCCGTATTTGTACTTGCCGGTCTTCTTGTCCAGCACGGCGCGGAAGCCGTATTGCGAGCGGTGCGCCTCGTCGGCGATGACCACGATATTGGTGCGCGCCGACAGCAACGGAAACGCGTCTTCATCGGTCCCCGGCGCGAACTTCTGCACCGTCGTGAAAATGATGCCGCCGGACGGTCGACCGTCGAGCAAGGCGCGCAACTCGTCGCGGTCGGCCGCCTGCTGTGGCGCTTCCTTCAACAAGGAACGCGCGCCGGTAAAGGTCTGAAATAGTTGGCCGTCCAGGTCGTTGCGATCGGTCACCACGACCAGCGTCGGGTTCTGCATTTCCGGCTGCTGCATCAACTTGGCGGCAAAGCAGACCATGGAAATGCTCTTGCCGGAACCCTGGGTGTGCCAGACGATGCCGCCCTTGCGCGCCTCGACGCGCTTGCCGTAGGTCGCCCGCGGCTCTTCCACCCGATTGCCCTCGGGCAACAACGGCATGGTCGCCGCCTTGATCGCGACCCGCACCGCCTCGCGCACGGCGTGGAACTGGTGGTAGCCGGCAATCTTCTTGGTCAGCTTGCCGTCGAAGGTCTCGAAGAGCACGAAATAGCGCAGGTAGTCGAGCAGCAACTCGGGCGCAAAGAAGCCGCGCACGACCTTTTCCAGCTCGAACTCCAAAAGCGGCCGGTCGTTCTCGTTCTTCACCGTGCGCCACGGCAGGTAACGCTCGCGGCTGGCGGTCAGCGAACCGACATGGGCATGCAGGCCATCCGAAATTACCAGCGCCTCATTGAAGACGAAAAGATCGGCAATCTCTTCCTTGTAGGTTGCCAGCTGATTGAAAGCCGACCAGATATCCGCCTGCTCCGAAGCGGCGTTCTTGAGCTCAATTACCGCAATCGGCAAGCCGTTGATGAAGCACACCAGATCGGGCCGGCGCGGCTGCTTCCTACCCTGAATGGTGAATTGATTGACCACCAGGAAACGATTGCGCCCCGGATTCTCAAAATCGATCAGGCGCACCCGGTCCCCGCGCCGCCCGCCCTCGCCTTCCACCTCGACTGGCACGCCATCGATCAGCGCCTCGTGGAAAGCGCGATTGCTCTGGATCAGCGAAGGATGGTCGGGCTTGGCGATGTGATGCAGCACCTCGTCGAGGACGGCCTTGGGCACATCGGGATTCAGACGACCCAATGCTGAGCGAAGCTGTGTGGGCAGCAGAACCTGGCGGTAGTCGGTGCGCTCGGGTGTGTCGCTATCCGGGGCGATATCGCGACCATGGCGGAACTCCCAGCCGGTGTCCTGGAACCAAGTCAGCGCGAGCTTTTCGAGTTCGTTTTCGGTGATCACTTTAATGCCCTCAGCCAGCGAACACGACGCGCTTGTCGGCAACATCGACAATCAAATCCAATATCCGCTCAATGAGTTCGTATTGCCCGTCTGGGTACCAAATCAGATGAATATTCAAAGCGAGCAAGCGAGTTTCCTTTTGCTGCTTTGCTTGTGCATCAACAGGCGCAGCCAGTAAAGCGTAGTGGATAGGAACCTGATACCCATCGCCTGCATTGGCCGTCTTGAACAATTCCATTATCCAGTCCTGATCAAGGCTGCACCCCAAGAAGAAAAGCGACTGGGAAATATAGATTTGCCGGAGCGCCTTAGGTAATGGCTTCTGGAAATCGAAGGGCTCACCGTACGCTTCTTCGTATTGAGTCTTTGTCAGAATATGTGTTGCATCATTCTCCGCATCGCCGTGCAGCTTGAGCAGGCAACGGTCGCCCCGGACCAATCGCTGGAAAAAATTGTGTTCCTGCGTACCGTGCATGTACGCCTTGAACTCGATGCTATTTCTTTCGTATGTTTTCTCAATGGCATCATCAAAATTCGTCGTAACGATGCAGCCTTTCGCAAACTTGGGAAGTTTCAGCAAAGGTCCAGCCAGCCTCAATTTCTGCGCACGGTAAGTGGTTCGGATAAAATGCGAGGTCTGTACTTGATCATGCGCGGCAAGCACCTCCGCTGCCTCAAGATAAGCGCCTCCGGTGACCAACGCATTGATCGCCGTCGAATCTGCCCCAGGAAGGCGCCCGAGCAATAGTGCAACGGTGTCCGGCTTGAATTTTGGCCGAAGCAGGTAATCCACCACAAGGCGGCGTCGCAGTCGTGTTATACGCGGATAATTTGAGTATTTAATAGAAAAGCGGCAGGTTCGAAATCGACGTGCTCTATGGCGCGGATATTGAGGCGGCAAAAATATTTTTAAAATAATGCGAAAAACACTTGACAAAGGTTTGGCAAAATGCTCGCAATTTTGGCTGTATAAACAACAGCTTATTGGAGTGTCTTGTGGATACCGAACGATTAACTGCGGTCATGGATAGCCTCATGAACCAAACCGTCTTGGGTGAATTGTTGGCGCCGATGGCTCGTGCCTTGGCGCAGGTGCGCGGTACCGACGCGGTATCGCGAGTGTTGAGCATGGCGGATTTTATCGGCCTGGGGGTGCTGCGCCACCTGCAGGGCATGCGCACCCTGCGCGAGCAGGTGCAGTCGCTGCTGCATTGCGAGCCGGGGACGGCGCAGCGCGTCCCGCTGGCACGTTCCACCTGGTCGGACGCGCTGTCCTCGCGCCGCCGCCGCACGGTCTTGGAGGCGGCGATGCCGCCGTTGCTCACCGAGGCCCGGGCCGCGCTGCCGGATCGCCTGGCGCAATTCCCAGCCCTGCAAGGACGGCCGGTGTATGCAATGGATGGGACCTATCAGAGCGAAAGCGCCCACTACGGGCGGTGTACGCCCCGCCAGGGCGGGACGGACAATCCCAAGGGGCACGCGCTGTTGAGCTTCTACGACGTGCGCCTGGGTTGCCCCACCGACGTGCACGTCGACACCCGCAGTCGCCACGAAATCACTCTGTTGCGCGACTATGACCAATCCGCGCAGGCCATGACCCGTGACAAGGGCGCGCTGTGGCTGGTCGACCGCGCTTTCATCGACGCGACGTTTTGGGATGACCGGAAAAAGAGCTTGGGCGTGACCATGATCACGCGCATGAAAAGCAGCCTGTGCGTCGAGTCCACCGAGCCCTTAAAGATCGAGGATGTCCCGGCCAACGACGGGGTGCTCAACGATCTGCGCATCACCTTGCTCAGTTCCCGCCAACACTGGCGCCTGATCACCTTCCGCAGCCGACGAGGACATCTCGTGGAGTTTCTGACCAACGAGTTCGACCTCGCGCCCGGCGTCATCGCCTTCCTCTACTCCCGCCGCTGGGAGGAGGAGAAATGTTTCGACACATGGAAGAACGACTTCAGCCTCGCCAAGGCATGGGGCGCCAGTGTGGCGGCCATCGAGAATCAGGTCCGCCTGGCCGTTGTCACCAGCCTCTTGGTGGCCCTGCTGGTGCACTACAGAATGGGGCAGCACGGAATCGTGGACGAGAAGGCTTTGCGCAAGCAGGACCGGCGCCAGACCTCGGCGACCGACGGGACCGATCGCCCCGACTGGACTGCCCCGGTATTCCGCTACACCTCCAAGGTGAGCCGCCAAGTCCTGCGGTTTTTTAAGCACTGTTTTCACAAACCCGCCTCGCAGGCGCTCTACGAGGCCCAGTTGCGGCCATTGTTGTTGGCATACCTATGAGGCAGCCGGACACCGTTGCATGCCGAATGATCCACTCTCTCACCAGCGGATGCCCAAGATAGAAAGCCGCGTAGGGAGGGTGTACGACGCCCTCACCAAATCGAACTCTCAGACACCCGGTTCCACAAAGCCAGCCGTCTTCACGTCCTCGAATCAAGGCACGACGTTCGACATCTCCGCGTCGGCTATAGACAATATCTCCAGATCGAACCAAGTATCGAGATAGACGCCGTGCGTCATCCTCAGTAATACGCGCGATACCTTTTTCCCAGATTCGGTTGTCGCCGATATTCTGCGGCATGATGGATGGGATACCACAGGGCACGTAGTCGGACGGATCTTCCTCGCGCTGGTAGCCGAAGTTCTGCTGTATGTCTTTGTATTTTTTTAAATAACGGTGGATGAAGCGAGATCGGCTTCTGCCTACGCAGCGCGCTTCTGGGCTTTTGGCTTGAGGGGGAAGGCAAGGCCAATGGCACCGAGGATCTGTGCCTGTTGCTCGTCCGGGCGCGGCAGGTGAGTGTGACGCTGACCGTTGCGGTCGGTGCTGTAGAGGTAGGTCAGTCGTCCGAGCGCCAGTAGGGCGTCGTCCGAGGTAATGGCGGTACTACTGCTTTCGGTCGTGCCGAAGGCCTGACGCAGCCCCGCTTCAAACTGTCGGGTGATCTTCAACGCCAGCATCGCCACGAACACATGCGCTTTGGTGCGCTCGGCCTTGCGCAGGAAGATCGGACGGATTTCCAGGAAGGCGGTCTTCACGGTGCGGAAGTTGCGCTCGACTTTTTGCAGGTCCCGATAGCGCGCATCGACCGTCTTGGCATCCATCATGTCCACCGGCACGTTCGTTTCCAGGAGGTAGCAGCCGTCGAGCAGAGCGTCCTGCGCTTTGGCCTCCTCGTCGATAGACCAGACAATGACGCGTTCCTCCAGCGTCAGCGTGACAAACCCGCTGAGCTTGTGGCGCTTGGCCCAGTTCTGCAGGGCGGCCAGGCCTGTCGCGGCGCTGGCGCGGGTGGAGTCCTTGACGAAGGCGTTACGTGCGGTGATCTTTGCCTGCAACTGGGTCAGCTTGTCGTCCCGCCGCCGCTCCTCGCGTACCCGCACGGTATCGTTGCGGCGCACGATCAGGCGCTTGTCGCCGTGCTCCACCTCGCACAGATGTGCGTCGAAGAGATCCGTCTGCAACACGCCCTGCTTGAGAAAGGTACGCACCTGGGCGTCAGTCAAGGCGGTGATATAACGAAAGCCCTGCGCCGACAGCGCCGCTTTCCCCTTGGCTTTGATCATTCCCCGGTCGCCGACCAGCACCACCTCGGCCAGGCCGAATTGCTCTTTGAGAATCGTGATCTGACTGGCCACCGTCGTCGGGTCCGCCGTGTTGTCTTCGAAGACTCGCACAGCCAGGGGCTCCCCGTCCTCCGCGGTCAATAAACCGATGACGATTTGCTGCTTGCCCCGCTTGCCGTCGCGGTTGTAACCGTACCGCCCCAACTCGTTGCATTCCCCTTCAAAGTAGCTCGAGGTGACGTCGTAGAGCACCAATACCGGTGGCTGGCCCTGTTGTTTGACATAGGCCTGGTACAGCTCGCGCTCAATGCGCTCCTGCTGGCTCGCCAGCCAGTCCAGCGCCGCGTAGAGATCATCCTCATCAAAGTCGTCCACCCCCAGCACGCTGGCCACCGCGTGCTGCTGCGCCCAGCGCACCGCCGACAACCGCGACCCACCATGCGCGATGCGTGCCAGAATCAGGAACAAGTTGAGCTTGCTTTCCGGGGCCGTGCCCAGCACCCGCGTGATGCCCACCTGGTCAGCCAGATGCTTGAGCGCAAACAGAACACCGAAAATCTCACCACTGGTCATCTCCCCGGACCAATCGTCGAACTCGCCTTTCACCAGACGTTCCATCGCGGTGATCTGCTCCGCAGACCAATTCGTCAGATTGGCGATAGTCCGTGTGCAGACCTTGCCCCCCTCGCGATACGATTCGCGAAGCAGAATGGCTGGCCTAGACTTGCGGTTGGGGATGTGGGCGATGTACATGCCGACACTTAACAATATAACGACATGTTTGTAAAGCCGTAAATACATTGTTACATGCCTACGCGTTCGGGCGATTTATGGCTTACTTCAATTACATCAACGACTTACATTGATGGTGCGTGGAAGATCCGTCGGAAGCGTGAAGCTGGCTTCCGAAAGGGCCGGTTTGGATGCCGCCACCGCCACGTCTGCAAATTTCGCCGAGCGTGGTTGGTTCCCACCGTTCGGGGATAGCGAACAACGCTTCACTCATCTTCGCCCCCCACATCCCCGCTCAACTCCGCCTCAATCTCCTCAATGCTCGGCAAGCTACCCTTGAGTTCGCTCGGCAGCGCCCGCGTCAATTGGGTTTCCCATTCGGCGACGCTGATCGGCTGGCTGCTGCCGCCGAGCGCGTATTCGACCAGCACGCGATTTTTTTCCCGCACCAGCAGCAGGCCAAGGGTGGGCTTGTCGTCGGGGTGGGCCAGCAGGCGGTCGACGGCGGTCATGTACATGCCGAGCTGGGCGCCGTCGCCGGGTTCGAATTTGCGCGCCTTGAGTTCGATGACGACGTAGCAGCGCAGCTTGAGGTGATAGAAAAGCAGGTCGAGGTAGAAGTCATCGTCACCGATTTCCAGATGCACCTGGCGACCGACGAAGGCGAAGCCCTGGCCGAGTTCGAGCAGGAATTTCTGGATGTGCGCCATCAGGCCACGTTCCAGCTCGGCTTCCCGGCGCGGCGCATCGGTACCGAGAAAATCGAACAGGTAGGGATCCTTGAAGACCTGTACGGCCATGTCGGAGTCGCTGGGTGGCAGCGTGGCGGGGAAGTTGTTCTGCGCCTTGCCGTGGCGGCGATGGGCCTGCCCCTGAATCTGGAGGCTGAGGATGTCGCGCGACCAGCCGTGCTCCAGTGTACGGGCCGCATACCAGAGGCGATCTTCGGCCTGGTCGAGCTTTTCCAGCAGGGTGATGTTCTGGCCCCAGGTCAGTTCAGATTTCCTGATCTCGGAGGAAACCGGGTTGGCACTTCAGACAAGAGTGAAGGTCATTCTTGCCCCGGTTTCCGGATGCGGAAAATCTTGCAGGGTGAGTTCCTCGAGGAGCGCGGCGATAGCGCGATCATGAGCTGGGCTGGCCATCCGGTGAATTTTGATGGTCAGGGTGTTGGCTAGCGCGTTCGGTTCGATGTCAGCGGAAGAAACGAACAATTCGCGAATGAGCGCACGTGCGTCGTCCTCCTTCTTCAAGTGGCGGCGCAATAGCGCCACCATGGCGGTCTCGGCCCGGTAGGCGACCATTTTCACGGTATCGCAGAGCATCTTGTTCAGCGGCGGCAGTTGGGTCGGTCGCTCGGCCTCGGGCAGACTGTCGATCGTCACCTTTCGGGGGCTTGCCTTGCGCGCCGCGCAAAGTCGCTTGAGCTCCTCCTGAACGGCCTGCAGTGCTTCGACAGACTCGGCGTTTTTCTGGATTTCGCCGCCGTCGTTCAAGGCCGTCCTGGCGATTGCGGCCTGCAGTTTTCTTTCGCTCTGGCGGGTTTGCCTGACGGCCTTGTCGAGTTCCCGCCAGCGGGGGTTAACGACCTGGTGAGTGCCGGGAAGAGATTCGTCTCCGTACTCGATAAGCCCATCAATATCATAATGTTCCATCATGTACGCGAAGTAGTTTTCCTGGCACCAACGGGCGAACATCCGCCCAGCGATGGTGGTGTTTCCGAGTTGCCGGGCGGTCGTGATCACGGCTGTTTGATGTCCCGTCTGGGTCAGCCGACGAACTTCGCTCACGGCCAGGCTGCCATCGCCTGTGCCGAGTCGGGTTTCGCGCATGGCGAGTTTCATCCCGGTGCTGCCGCCTGCCGGCAGATGGACTTCCTGTTCCTGAAACACCTCTTCGGACCAGAGGTCCTTGACGTTCTTGCGGTAGGTCAGTGCGCCGATGCGCTGTTTCCAGAGTCTGCCGAGGAGACTCTGGGTGGCCCCTTCCCGATCGAAGACCATGACAAACCGGTGCAGGGTCGGGTCGGCGTCCAGTTCGGCCGGCGTCGGCTGTCCCGGGACAATCTCCAGCAGTTGGGGGACGATGTCCTTGAGCAGGGTCTCGGCGAGTCCGTCATTGAGCGGCTGCGAAACCACAAAGAACGGGCGACCCAGGGCATCGTTAACCCAGTAGTCGGTGGTGCCCCGCAGGCACAGGCGTTCGCGCGAGACGTAGCGCTTCGACAGCCTGGCCTGCTCGCCGTGATACACCCGAACATGACCATCGACATACAGGTAACCCGCTTCTTCTGGCTCACTTTCCATCCAGAGCTTCGCGAGATCCCGCATCCAGGCTGCCGGGTCACCCGTCTTGGCCAGCAGATGGACCTTTTCCCGCAGGGTGCGGACTTCCGGTACCCGGTCCAGGCCGATGACTTTGCCGAGTTCTCCGGGCGAGGTTTGTCGCAGATGTTCCGGCCGCTTGATTCGCCCCAGGGCCATGAAGCCGAGGACGAGAAGGATGTGCAAGGCGCTGTAGAATCCCCGGGGCAGCTTGAAATGGCGATCCAGGCCGGTCAGTAGCCCGTTCGCGCACAAGGCCGGCAAGCCGGCCAACAGCCCCCCCATCGCCACATCGTGGCTCGCTTCGAAGCGCGTCGTCGCACCGGTCGCCAATCCCAGCGCCGTTTGGATCCGCTCGTCGGCGCGCGTGCAGGCGGTGCCCATCCCCGCGGCGGCTTCCGCATCCGCCCGGCTGCGCTCACTCTTGGTGCTCGCCGCTTCCAACTCCCCTGCCTCTTGCGGCAAGGCGGCCAACTGCGGCACGCCCTGGCGCCGGATCGCCTTGCGCAGCGTCGACTCCTGGACGCCCACCTGCCGTGCCACTTCGGCAGGACGCTTTCCCTCGCTCAACAGCCGCGCGCATTCGGCACTCTTGTCCGGCGTCATGATCCGCGGCCGGCTCGCCGCCGCCGGTCGAAAGAAAGACGATGGCCCGGCTTTGCGGCTTTGTCCCACCCAGTTCATCAGCGTGCGGTGCGGGATGCACAGCGGTGGCCTTTCCAGTTCGACCGCCTTGACGTGCCCGTTCTCCATCAGGCTGGTCAGAGCGAACCTGCGGCCAGCGTCGTCTCCTACGGGGTGCGAGAAGTAATTGTCTCCCCCAACAAAGTAGATCGCTTGGCCATCCTTCTCCAGAATCGCCAACCCTTCTCCCACTTTCTGCGCACCATCCGGAAACCCTGGAAGCCACGATTGCCTCAACGTCTGCTCCTCCTTGCACTCCTAGCGAAGCTTGGTTTATGCCATAAGAAAATCATGGCCGTCAAAATAAAGTGCCACGTGCAATTCCCGGAATTCTACCTACATTCCCGGCCGGGATCAGGAAATCTGCAGTTGTGCAACGGACCGTTGCACAAGTTCGGCATCCGGCCAGGTGGCGGCGAAGGCGCGCATGTACTTGAGGTTGCGTGGCGAGAAGCCCTTCATGTCGGGGAAGGCTTCGCGCAGGTCGCTCGCCAGCCGGTCGATGACCTTGCTGCCGTAGCCTTGTTCCACCTGCTTGTCCAGGATGCGCTGGCCGATGTCCCAATAGAGCATGAGCATGGCGCTGTTGCTGGCCAGCACCAGCCGCAGGCGCTCACCATGAATACGGCTCTTGATCTCGGCCAACCAGGCGGCGTAGTCAGCAGGCATTTCGGCGGCCGGCGCGGCGAGCGGGAACATGGCGCTGCGGTCGACGCGACCACGCTGCCGGCGCTCCGTGGCCGTCGGCTGGGCTTTGCTCGGGGCGGGTTTCTTTGGGGGCGTCATGGCGTGCAGCTTGTGCAAGCGGTCATTGCACAAGTGCGTACATCAGATTTCATAGCCCAACCCCGCCAGGTTCTTGCGAATTCCGCTTCCAAGCGGGCACCTTCGGCAAACTGCCGTCCCAGGGTGACGGTCAGGCGGGCCATCTTTTCTTCGAAAGGCTCGCTGTCTTCTTCCTGCGCGGCGGCGCCGACGTAGCGGCCGGGGGTGAGGACATGGTCGTGTTTGCGGATTTCTTCGAGGGTGACGGCTTTGCAGAAACCGGCGATGTCTGCGTGGCCGGCACCTTTTTTCCAGGCGTGGAAAGTATCGGCTACGTTAGCGATGTCTTCGGGCTTGAAGTCGCGCAGAACGCGGTCTTTCATGAAGCCAAGATTGCGGGCGTCAATAAACAGGGTTTCGCCCTTGCGATTGCGTGAGCCATTCCTTTCACCCTTGTTGCGGGCGAGGAACCAGATGCAGGCGGGGATTTGCGTATTGGTGAACAACTGGCCGGGTAGCGCGACCATGCATTCGATAAGATCGGCCTCGATCAATGCCTTGCGGATTTCGCCTTCGTTGTTGGTGTTGCTGCTCATCGAGCCGTTGGCGAGCAGCAGCGCCATGCTGCCGTTGGACGCCAGGTGGTGGATCATGTGCTGCATCCACGCGAAGTTGGCGTTGCCGGCCGGCGGCACGCCGTATTTCCAGCGCACGTCATCTTGCTTGACGCCTTCGTTCCAGTCCTTCATGTTGAAGGGCGGGTTGGCCATGATGAAATCGGCGCGAAGATCCGGGTGTTGCGGACGGGTGTAGGTGCTGGCGGGTTCCTTTCCGAAGTCGAAATCCATGCCTCGGATGGCCATATTCATCGAAGCCAGGCGCCAGGTGGTGGGGTTGGCTTCCTGCCCGTAGACCGAGAGCTGGCCGATGCGCCCGCCGTGTTCTTCGACGAAGCGCTCGCTTTGTACGAAGAAGCCGCCGGAGCCACAACAGGGGTCATACACCCGGCCCTGGAAGGGTTCGAGCATTCCGACGATCAGGCTGACGATGCTCTTGGGCGTGTAGAACTCGCCGCCGCGCTTGCCGGCGGCAATCGAGAATTCGCCGAGAAAGTATTCGTAGACGTGACCGAGGATGTCCTTGGCCTTGAGCGATTCGTGCTGGAAAGGCACGGTGGACAACAGGTCGATCAGGCCGGGCAGCGCTTCGTCCACCCGCTTGCGGGCGTAATCCTTGTCGAGGACGTTCTTGAGGCGGGGGTTTTCCTTTTCGACGGCGTCGAGCGCGTCGTCGAGCAGGCGGCCGATGCCCTTGAATTCGTATTGATAGGTCTTGCCGTTCTTGACCTCGAGCGTGGTCCCGGCGGCGACCTTGGCGTTGTCCTTGATGAAGTCCCAACGCGCCAGCGCCGGCACCCAGAAGACGTTCTTTTCGGTGTAGTAGTCGCGTGCTTCGAGTTCCAGCTCAAGCATTTCGGCATCGACGTTGCGCGAATCGTCGCCGAGGTAATAGTCATTGGCCGGGTCGAAAAAGGCCTTGTTGAGCTCCGCGCGGCGTTCCTTGAAAGCATCCGAGATGTACTTCAGGAAGACCAGGCCGAGCACGACGTGCATGTAGTCGCCAGGGTTGACGTTGGCGCGCAAACGGTCTGCGGCTGACCATAGGCGTTTGTCGAGATCGTTCAAATACTGTTGCCCGTCGTTGCTCATTTCAAGTGCTCTTCCTTTGGCTGGCAAGCAGGTCGATGCTTGTCGGCGCGCTACCCCGCGCTCGAAAATCGTCATTCTACGTAGGTAGCGGCGGCGACGAAGCCGATGGCATTGGCGATCAAGCCTCGCACCAGAAAAAAGCCCCCACCAAACTGCCGGCGGGGGCTTGTTCTACTGTCGCTTGCTGCGAAGCTCAGACCGTAACGGTATCCGCCACGTCGCTGAACTCCTTGATCTTGTCGAAGTTCATGTAGCGATAGACATCGGCGGCCTTGGCGTTCACCACCTTGACCTGTTCCATGTACTCGGCGACGGTCGGGATCTTGCCCAGCAGCGCGCAGATCGACGCCAGTTCGGCCGAGCCGAGGTAGACGAAGGTGTCGATACCGAGGCGGTTCGGGAAGTTGCGCGTCGAGGTCGACATCGCCGTGCTGCCCTTCCTGATCTGCGCCTGGTTGCCCATGCACAGCGAGCAGCCGGGCATTTCCATGCGCGCACCCGACTTGCCGAGGATCGCGTAGTAGCCCTCTTCGTTGAGAATCGCGGCGTCCATCTTGGTCGGCGGCGCGACCCACAGGCGCGTCGGGATGTCGGTCTTGCCTTCGAGGACCTTGCCGGCGGCACGGAAGTGGCCGATGTTGGTCATGCACGAGCCGATGAAGACTTCGTCGATCTTGGTGCCGGCGACTTCGGAGAGCAGCTTGGCGTCGTCGGGGTCGTTCGGGCAGGCGACGATCGGCTCGGTGACGTCGGCGAGGTCGATTTCGATCACCGCGGCGTACTCGGCGCCGGCATCGGCCTTGAGCAGTTCGGGCTTGGCGATCCACGCTTCCATGGCCTTGATGCGACGACCGAGCGTGCGCTTGTCTTCGTAGCCGGTGGCGATCATCCACTTCATCAGCGTGATGTTCGACCGCATGTACTCGATGATCGGCGCCTTGTCGAGCTGGATTGCGCAGGCGGCGGCGGAACGCTCGGCGGCGGCGTCGGAAAGCTCAAAGGCCTGTTCGATCTTGAGGTCCGGCAGCCCTTCGATTTCCAGGATGCGGCCCGAGAAGATGTTCTTCTTGCCCTTCTTGGCGACGGTCAGCAGGCCCTGCTTGATGGCGTAGTAGGGAATCGCGTTGACCAGGTCACGCAGCGTGACGCCGTCCTGCAGCTTGCCCTTGAAGCGCACCAGCACCGATTCCGGCATATCCAGCGGCATGACGCCGGTGGCCGCGGCGAAGGCCACCAGGCCCGAACCGGCCGGGAACGAGATGCCGATCGGGAAACGCGTGTGCGAATCGCCGCCGGTGCCGACGGTGTCTGGCAGCAGCAGGCGGTTGAGCCACGAATGGATGATGCCGTCGCCCGGACGCAGCGCAACGCCGCCACGCGTGCTGATGAAAGTCGGCAGCTCGCGGTGCATCTTGACGTCGATGAGCTTCGGATACGCGGCGGTATGGCAGAAGGACTGCATCACCATGTCGGCCGAGAAGCCGAGGCACGCCAGATCCTTGAGTTCGTCGCGGGTCATCGGGCCGGTGGTGTCCTGCGAGCCGACGGTGGTCATCCGCGGTTCGCAATAGGTGCCGGGCAGCACTCCCTTGCCTTCCGGCAGACCACAAGCGCGGCCGACCATCTTCTGCGCCAGCGTGTAGCCCTGGCCGGTGTCGGCGGGATTTTGCGGCAGGCGGAAGAGCGTCGATACCGGCAAACCCAGCGCTTCGCGCGCGCGCGTGGTCAGGCCACGGCCGATGATCAGCGGGATGCGGCCACCGGCGCGCACTTCGTCGAGGATCACCGGCGTCTTCAGTTGCGATTCGGCGATCACTGTGCCGTTCTTGAGCGCGGTGACCTTGGTGGTGCCGGTGTCGATCTGCAATTCGATCTCGTCGCCCATTTCCATCTGCTCGACGTCGAGTTCGATCGGCAAGGCGCCTGCGTCTTCCATGGTGTTGAAGAAGATCGGCGCGATTTTCGAACCCAGGCAGAAGCCGCCGAAGCGCTTGTTCGGGACGTAGGGAATGTCCTCGCCGGTAAACCAGAGCACGGAGTTGGTCGCCGACTTGCGCGACGAACCGGTACCGACGACGTCGCCAACGTAGGCGATCAGGTTGCCCTTTGCAGCCAGTGCCTCGAGTTGCTTGATCGGGCCGCGCTCGCCAGCGACGTCGGCTTCGATGCCGGGGCGCGCGTTCTTGAGCATCGCCAGCGCGTGCAGCGGGATGTCGGGACGCGACCAGGCGTCGGGTGCCGGCGACAGGTCGTCGGTGTTGGTTTCGCCGGTGACCTTGAAGACGGTCAGTTTCTGCGACGCAGGCACTTCCGGACGCGAGGTAAACCACTCGCCGTCGGCCCAGCTTTGCATGACCGACTTGGCGTTGGCGTTGCCCTTGTCGGCAAGCTCCTTGACGTCGTGGAAGAAGTCGAAAACCAGCAGGGTCTTCTTGAGCGCGGCGGCGGCGATTTCGCCGGTCGCCCCGCCAAGCAGTTCGGTCAGCGGCTTGACGTTGTAACCGCCGAGCATGGTACCGAGCAGTTCGGTCGCTTTTTCCTTCGAGATCAGCGTGCAGCTTTCCTCGCCTTTGGCGACCTTGGCCAGGAACTCGGCCTTGACCTTGGCGGCGTCGTCGACGCCGGCCGGAACGCGGTAGGTGAGCAGCTCAACCAGGTTTTCCCCTTCGCCCTGCGGCGGGTTCTTCAGCAGACCGACGAGTTCCTCGGTCTGTTGCGCGGTCAGCGGCAGCGGCGGGATACCAAGCGCAGCACGCTCGGCAACATGGGCACGATAGGATTCCAGCACGGCGACGTCCTTTCTCAAAGTGTATGGCAGCAAAGGTGCAATTGTACTGCAAGGCCAGAACGGCAAGCGGCGCGCGGCGCATGACAATCACTGCGGACGGGTTTGTAACACCCGGGACGGCAGATCATCGCCGCCCAGCACGCTTGAGTAGTATGTATTATATAAGACATACTACTCAAGCGTGCTGGGCTGGTGCTGCGCTCCCACGATCAGCGAGCTTCTGCTCTGGCCCGGTAAGTGGCGTTCATGGCATCGTGCCGTCTTGAGCAGTTCACTGAGTGTTACAGGGTGACACCGCCAGGAGCGCCCGGCAACGGCGACAACTGGGGCATGACATCTCGGCGGAGATGATCCGCGATGACCGTCAAGCGGGTGCTCTGTCCCAAACGGATGCGAACGATCCCGGCCCAGTTCAGTTGGGCCGACAACCGTCTGGTGCGGGACCTTAGCTCGATCGTTGTGATCGCCCGGCGGCGGCACTCGGCGTTGGAGCAGTATAATGGCATGCACCCCAGAGTCGGGGCTCAGCGGCGATAGAGGAGAACTCGGATGGCAGCGAGGGTCAGGCCAGACACTGGCGAGGCGACGTCGAAGCAGCGGTATCGGGTGACGAACTGGTCTGAGTACGACCGTTCGCTTGTCAACCGGGGCAACCTGACGATCTGGTTGGACGACGCCAGTATCAAAGACAACTGGACGCCCCCGCCACCGGTCGGTCGGGGCAAGCCTGGGCTGTACTCGGAGACTGCGATTTAGACCTGTCTGACGATCAAGGCCCTGTTCCAGTTGCCGTACGGCGCCACCGAAGGACTGATGAAGTCGCTGATGCGCTTGAGCCAACTGGACCTTCCGGTACCGGACCACACCCACATGTCCCGGCGTGCGGGAGAGATCTCGGTGAAAATTCCCCGGCGGCCGCGCAAAGGGCCAACGCACGTGGTGGTGGACTCGACGGGCCTGAAGATCTTCGGTGAAGGTGAATGGAAAGTCCGTCAGCACGGAGTCGGTAAGCGCCGCACCTGGCGCAAGATCCACCTGGCCGTCGACGAAACCACCAAGGACATCATCGGCATTGAAGTGACGACGGCCGACTGGGGCGACAGCGAAGTGTTCCCCCGTCTGCTTGACCAGGTCGAAGGCGAAGTCTCTCAAGTGTCCGCCGATGGCGCCTACGACACCAAAGGCTGCCATGCCGCCATTGCCGACCGCGACGCCCGTGCCACCATTCCCCCGCGGGACGGCGCGGTTCCCTGGGGCGACGATCATCCCCGTGACGGCATTCTCGAAGAGATCGCCGCCAAGGGCAGCGCCGGCTGGAAGAACGATAGCGACTATCACCGGCGCAGCATTGCCGAAAACATGATGTACCGGCTGAAGCAGTTGGGCGACAGCCTGTACTCTCGAACCTTCGAGCGGCAAGTGACCGAAGCGCACGTCAGGGCCGCCATCATCAACACCTTTACCTATCTGGGCATGCCGCAATCCGTCGGGGTTGGGCAAAGTGCGCCTGCCGCATGAAGTAGGACGGGGATAGGGGAAGTTCGCGCCCAAAATGCTGGGATTAGTCATATAGTATATTCGCGGTTACTAATAGTGCACCAACGCCGCGGTACTCTATCGGTTTCTGGTCACCATCGCCGACACCCAGGCTCAGCAACTACTCGGAAGCCGTACTCGATAGACGCCGGCTTGCCCGGCTCAGCCAGCCACGTGGCGACCTCGTCCGTGTCGGCCTGATCGCCTATCAACGCCCGCTCTACCGGATGCTGGCGCTGGATTTTTTCCGGCGCGCCGAAGCGTACTCACTTGCGAACATCATCAAGGTCGATCTGTCGGCGGAGCTATTTAGTGCCTGACCGAAAACTCCGGTTTTTGGCGAGCGCGCCGCCTTGAAAATATCGGTTGGCATTGAATTTCTCGTTCGTCCCGAGTTGCGCTGGTCGACTTCTGTCGAATGCGAGCCATAATGCCCGAATGTCATGGTGTTCGAGCAAGCCATTCGGACAACGGTCGGAGTTACTGCATGGAAAAACGCTTGGCGGGCTATGCCGCCATTTTGTGGGGCATGTCGCGATCTGCGTATCGGGTTTTGCGCTTCGCACGCCGGTTTTCCCGTTCCCTCAGGATGGCGCCGATGCGATGGATGTTCCTGGCCACTACAGCCAGCGCCACGTAGCGTTGGAACCCGTGAAGGCCATGATCCGGACAGTAATCAAGACCATGGACCTCCAGTGCGTTGATCGCCGACTCGACCGCCGAGTGCTGACGTCGCGCCTTGACAAAATCCTCCGCGCTTTCCACCGCTTGTGCCTGTTGCGACAGCTTGCCCTTGCGCGGCAACACCACCAGTTTCAGATGCGCCTGTAGTTCCTGCTGGTTTGCTGGTGAGTGAAATCCTTTGTCAAAACTACAGGCCTCCAGGTTGGCAAAATGCTGCTTGGTCTCTTTGACCATGGTCACGGCGACCTGGTCGTCCGTCTGCTTTTCCATGACCTGATGATGCAGGATGAAGCGGTGTTGTCTTCCATGACGCAGACCCGTAAACCCAGTTCGACCGGCACGCCGGCTTTGCCTTTGTTGATCCATTCCGTGTGCGTCTCGAATACCGAAAAGACCTTCTCGGCATGCTGAATGGTTTCTCCCAGAATGACGCGCCGCCGGGTCTGGTCAATCTGCCGTACGGCATGTGCGATGAACTGTTCGATCTCGAGTTTGGCTGCCAGATACTCAATGCCGCCAGCAACGCTACACGCGGGGGTCTTGCTCAGCGTCTCCCGTGCCTTGTCCAGGTAGGCTTGGGCGACCCCCAAGTAGGTTTGGTAGGCCTCGATAAGGCGATTGTCATTGGCCTCTTGCTGCGCTTCGCTACGTGCCTTGCGGTGCTTTGTGCTCTGCGCCGTGCGCAGGTGCCGCTTGAGGTGCTTGACGTTGTAGGCGTGCTGCCGCCAGTCGCTCATCCCTTGATCGGCGCTCAGGCGCGCCGTCAGTTCGATGACCTTGCGCGTGGCGTCAAAGAGCAGGTTGATATCAGTCGGGTAATGCACATCAGTCTCAACCACGAAGGAGTCGCAACGCCCATGCAGGACTTCGCCTTCCGCCTTTTTTTGACCAGTTCATGACCCGCATCGACGACGATTTGATTGATCTTGTTCAGCAGTTCCGGCGTGAATAAGGTGACGTTGTCCTTCAGTGTTTGGTAGTGGTACGACGTCGGGTCGAACAACCCATGCCCGAGCATCTGCCGAATGGTGTTGTGCTGATTGACCAACTCATGCAGACGGTCGTAGTCGATGTTCAGGTCAAGCCGGATCACTCCGCAGACGAAGATCGACCAGAGCGTCATCCCGGGACGCCCCGTCCGTTTGTCGACCTTCGGGGCCATGTCTGACTCAAGCAACTGGAAAAGCGTTGCCCGCTTGTCTGGATCTTGGTAGAGGTACTGCAAACCTCGCAGAATCTGCGGGATGTCGTCACGCGACTTGGCGTCAAGAACAATATGAGAAACATCGACTTCGCCAATGTGCATCTGGGTGTTCTGGACAACTCGCATCGCTTGCCTCCAAAAATTCGTCTGTTCGTGCTCTTCGATAATGGCAATTATAATGCATTTGGTCTACGCGTGACGGCCTTTCAAAAACGAGCGAAGATTATTTCCGCTGCCGGATTGATGACCAGTTCGGGCACGAAGATCTCTACTCATTTGTCCTCAGAAGCCCAAATTGCGATGTTTTCACCACAAATCACCCTGCGGCTATCAATTCTTCATCGCTCGGAAATCCGCCCAATCCCTTGCTACTGTTGGGATGAAGGGGTTTTCGGTCACGCACTATTTACCTACGCGATCGACCCGCAGGCCTTGAGCCGTGCGCACATGATGGGCGGCAAGCTGATCCTGGTCTAGAGCATGCCGGATCACAAGCCTGCGGCGATGGTGCCGCGCTACAAGGCACAAGGCCGACCCCGATGACTACGGGGAGAAGCTCGCCTATGCGCGCTACCTGGCGAGTTCCCCAGAGGCCGCCGGCCTTCCCGGGTTTTGTCGGTCGTACCGCTTAGCCTGATACCGGTGCCGGCGGCGGCACCTGGCGAATCGCCGAGGTCGTCCAGCTTTCCTGATGATCGAGACAAGCCGCGACGGGGTTAACCATCACCGGAAAGCGAAAGGCGACGCGCTTGCTGGCAGACGGCGAACTGCCAGTTCCTGATCGCGCGGTCGTCCGAGATTAAGTGCTGTCCGCCGTGCGTGGTGAGCGGATCGAGTAGACGGACAAAGCCCTCGCCGCGGATGCGGGGAGGGCTTTGTTTTAGGGGAGCCTGGCGGTGACCTACTTTCACACATGTAGTATGCACTATCATCGGCGTGCCTTCGTTTCACGGTCCTGTTCGGGATGGGAAGGGGTGGGTCCAAAGGGCTATGGCCGCCAAGCATAACGGTTTCGCACGCCGCCTGCTGGCGAGGTGCGCAAAATGGGAAGAAGGTGTTGTGATTGTTTCGTTACGAGTTGCTGCTCAAGGTTATAGGATCAAGCCTCACGGGCAATTAGTACTGGTTAGCTTAACGCATTGCTGCGCTTCCACACCCAGCCTATCAACGTGGTGGTCTACCACGACCCTTCAGGGGGATCAAGTCCCCAGGGAAATCTTATCTTAAGGCGAGTTTCACGCTTAGATGCTTTCAGCGTTTATCTCTTCCGAACTTAGCTACCCGGCAATACGACTGGCGTCATAACCGGTACACCAGAGGTTCGTCCACTCCGGTCCTCTCGTACTAGGAGCAGCCCCCTTCAAATTTCCAGCGCCCACGGCAGATAGGGACCAAACTGTCTCACGACGTTTTAAACCCAGCTCACGTACCACTTTAAATGGCGAACAGCCATACCCTTGGGACCGACTACAGCCCCAGGATGTGATGAGCCGACATCGAGGTGCCAAACACCGCCGTCGATATGAACTCTTGGGCGGTATTAGCCTGTTATCCCCAGAGTACCTTTTATCCGTTGAGCGATGGCCCTTCCATACAGAACCACCGGATCACTATGACCTACTTTCGTACCTGCTCGACGTGTGTGTCTCGCAGTCAAGCACGCTTATGCCATTGCACTATCAGCACGATGTCCGACCGTACCTAGCGTACCTTCGTACTCCTCCGTTACACTTTAGGAGGAGACCGCCCCAGTCAAACTGCCTACCATGCACGGTCCCAGACCCGGATTCACGGGCCATGGTTAGAACCTCAAACAAACCAGGGTGGTATTTCAAGGTTGGCTCCACCAGAACTAGCGTCCCAGTTTCACAGCCTCCCACCTATCCTACACAAATCGGTTCAAAGTCCAATGCAAAGCTACAGTAAAGGTTCATGGGGTCTTTCCGTCTAACCGCGGGGAGATTGCATCTTCACAACCATTTCAACTTCGCTGAGTCTCAGGAGGAGACAGTGTGGCCATCGTTACGCCATTCGTGCAGGTCGGAACTTACCCGACAAGGAATTTCGCTACCTTAGGACCGTTATAGTTACGGCCGCCGTTTACCGGGGCTTCGATCAAGAGCTTGCACCCCATCACTTAACCTTCCGGCACCGGGCAGGCGTCACACCCTATACGTCCACTTTCGTGTTTGCAGAGTGCTATGTTTTTATTAAACAGTCGCAGCCACCATTTCACTGCAACCCTTTCAGCCTCCACCCGCGAGGGGCTTCAACCTGTCAGGGCGCACCTTATCCCGAAGTTACGGTGCAAATTTGCCGAGTTCCTTCTCCTGAGTTCTCTCAAGCGCCTTAGAATTCTCATCCTGCCCACCTGTGTCGGTTTGCGGTACGGTCTCTATGTAACTGAAGCTTAGAGGCTTTTCTTGGAAGCATGGTATCAATCACTTCGCGGTATAAAACCACTCGTTATCACGCCTCAGAATTGACCCTCCGGATTTGCCTAGAGAGCCTTCCTACACGCTTGAACCGGGACGTCCAACACCCGGATGACCTAACCTTCTCCGTCCCCCCATCGCATTACAAAGAGGTACAGGAATATTGACCTGTTTCCCATCGACTACGCTTTTCAGCCTCGCCTTAGGGGCCGACTCACCCTGCGCCGATGAACGTTGCGCAGGAAACCTTGGGCTTTCGGCGAGGGAGCTTTTCACTCCCTTTATCGCTACTCATGTCAGCATTCGCACTTCTGATACCTCCAGCATCCTTCTCAAGACACCTTCAACGGCTTACAGAACGCTCTCCTACCATATGTGCGTTCCCTTTAATCCACTCAACCCCAACAATCAACATGGGGCGCCAAGCTGCCAGCGCAACGCGCCAACAACCTCTTCCTTCGAATGAACTAAAGTGGAACGCACATATCCGCGATTTCGGTGCATAGTTTGAGCCCCGTTACATCTTCCGCGCAGGACGACTCGACCAGTGAGCTATTACGCTTTCTTTAAAGGATGGCTGCTTCTAAGCCAACCTCCTGGCTGTCTAAGCCTTCCCACCTCGTTTCCCACTTAACTATGTCTTGGGGACCTTAATCGGCGGTCTGGGTTGTTTCCCTCTTGACACCGGACGTTAGCACCCGATGTCTGTCTCCCAAGCTCGCACTCAACGGTATTCTTAGTTTGCAATGGTTTGGTAAGTCGCGATGACCCCCTAGCCATAACAGTGCTTTACCCCCGTCGGTGATACTTGAGGCACTACCTAAATAGTTTTCGGAGAGAACCAGCTATTTCCAAGTTTGTTTAGCCTTTCACCCCTATCCACAGCTCATCCCCTAATTTTTCAACATTAGTGGGTTCGGACCTCCAGTGCGTGTTACCGCACCTTCATCCTGGCCATGGATAGATCACTTGGTTTCGGGTCTACGCCCAGCAACTAGCGCCCTATTCGGACTCGGTTTCCCTACGCCTCCCCTATGCGGTTAAGCTCGCTACTGAACGTAAGTCGCTGACCCATTATACAAAAGGTACGCAGTCACCCCACGAAGGGGCTCCCACTGTTTGTATGCATGCGGTTTCAGGATCTATTTCACTCCCCTCCCGGGGTTCTTTTCGCCTTTCCCTCACGGTACTGGTACGCTATCGGTCGATTACGAGTATTTAGCCTTGGAGGATGGTCCCCCCATATTCAGACAGGATTTCTCGTGCCCCGCCCTACTTGTCGCAAACTTAGTACCACGATCAGGTTTTCGCGTACGGGGCTTTCACCCACTACGGCGCAACTTTCCAGATGCTTCCACTAACCCAATCGATATCACTTGCAGGCTGTTCCCAGTTCGCTCGCCACTACTTTGGGAATCTCGGTTGATTTCTTTTCCTCCGGCTACTTAGATGTTTCAGTTCGCCGGGTTCGCTTCCTCACGCCTATGTATTCAGCGTGGGATACTCCTCGCGGAGTGGGTTTCCCCATTCGGATATCTCTGGATCAAAGCTTCATTGCCAGCTCCCCAGAGCTTTTCGCAGGCTTGTACGTCCTTCATCGCCTGTAATCGCCAAGGCATCCACCACATGCACTTATTCGCTTGATCCTATAACCTTGAGCTCTCTTCCGAGACCCCAAGCTACAGGCAACTCATTGTGCTCCCCCTCTTACAGGGGATCGATGCAATCACAACCGTATCACCAGCCTCTCCACGCATCATGACGACTGCGTTTAACCGGTGATACAACCTTCTTCCATTTTGTTAAAGAGCACTGGCCCCGTAAGGGGTCAGGCCTGAAGAGTCTACAACTCTTCAGGCCTGACATCTCACAAGTCGCGGGTGGTGGAGGATGACGGGATCGAACCGACGACCCCCTGCTTGCAAAGCAGGTGCTCTCCCAGCTGAGCTAATCCCCCGCAAAGACGGGTCCGAATGCCCTCCAACTCGCGCCAGAGAGCATTCGATCGTTGCCTACGCACACAGGAGTCTTCCGCTCATACTGACGCCGATACGCTGGTGGGTCTGGTTGGAATCGAACCAACGACCCTCGCCTTATCAAGACGATGCTCTAACCGACTGAGCTACAGACCCCTCCGCTTGTGCCGCTTGTGACAACCGATAGGTTGTGAGCTCTCGTTCCAGTTTTTCTCTAGAAAGGAGGTGATCCAGCCGCAGGTTCCCCTACGGCTACCTTGTTACGACTTCACCCCAGTCACGAACCCTGCCGTGGTAATCGCCCTCCTTGCGGTTAAGCTAACTACTTCTGGCAGAACCCGCTCCCATGGTGTGACGGGCGGTGTGTACAAGACCCGGGAACGTATTCACCGCGGCATGCTGATCCGCGATTACTAGCGATTCCGACTTCACGCAGTCGAGTTGCAGACTGCGATCCGGACTACGATCGGCTTTCTGAGATTGGCTCCCCCTCGCGGGTTGGCAACCCTCTGAACCGACCATTGTATGACGTGTGAAGCCCTACCCATAAGGGCCATGAGGACTTGACGTCATCCCCACCTTCCTCCGGTTTGTCACCGGCAGTCTCATTAAAGTGCCCAACTAAATGATGGCAATTAATGACAAGGGTTGCGCTCGTTGCGGGACTTAACCCAACATCTCACGACACGAGCTGACGACAGCCATGCAGCACCTGTGTTCAGGCTCTCTTTCGAGCACTCCCAAATCTCTCCGGGATTCCTGACATGTCAAGGGTAGGTAAGGTTTTTCGCGTTGCATCGAATTAATCCACATCATCCACCGCTTGTGCGGGTCCCCGTCAATTCCTTTGAGTTTTAGCCTTGCGGCCGTACTCCCCAGGCGGTCAACTTCACGCGTTAGCTACGGCACTAAAAGGTTTAACCCTCCCAACACCTAGTTGACATCGTTTAGGGCGTGGACTACCAGGGTATCTAATCCTGTTTGCTCCCCACGCTTTCGTGCATGAGCGTCAGTATTGGCCCAGGGGGCTGCCTTCGCCATCGGTGTTCCTCCACATCTCTACGCATTTCACTGCTACACGTGGAATTCCACCCCCCTCTGCCAAACTCCAGTCTTGCAGTCTCAAATGCAGTTCCCAGGTTGAGCCCGGGGATTTCACATCTGACTTACAAAACCGCCTGCGCACGCTTTACGCCCAGTAATTCCGATTAACGCTCGCACCCTACGTATTACCGCGGCTGCTGGCACGTAGTTAGCCGGTGCTTCTTATTCGGGTACCGTCATCTACTCAGGGTATTAACCCAAGCAATTTCTTCCCCGCCGAAAGAGCTTTACAACCCGAAGGCCTTCTTCACTCACGCGGCATGGCTGGATCAGGCTTCCGCCCATTGTCCAAAATTCCCCACTGCTGCCTCCCGTAGGAGTCTGGGCCGTGTCTCAGTCCCAGTGTGGCGGATCATCCTCTCAGACCCGCTACGGATCGTCGCCTTGGTAGGCCTTTACCCCACCAACTAGCTAATCCGACATCGGCCGCTCCTAGAACGCAAGGTCTTGCGATCCCCTGCTTTCCTGCTCACAGAATATGCGGTATTAGCGTAGCTTTCGCTGCGTTATCCCCCATTCCAGGGCACGTTCCGATGTATTACTCACCCGTTCGCCACTCGCCACCAGGGTTGCCCCCGTGCTGCCGTTCGACTTGCATGTGTAAGGCATGCCGCCAGCGTTTAATCTGAGCCAGGATCAAACTCTTCAGTTTAAATCCTAAAACCCTCGCTCGACGTTCTCAATACCAACCCAGATCTCCCCAGGTCAGCATCATTACTTCCGTGCGAGTTACTCCATCTTTTACAACAGCCCACTTGCGCAGACCATCCCAGACCGAGAACCCACACCTATCGGTTGTCTCATTTTTAAAGAGCTGGTTGCGGGGACAGGATTTGAACCTGTGACCTTCGGGTTATGAGCCCGACGAGCTGCCAGACTGCTCCACCCCGCGACCGAGAAGGCTATTGCCTTCGATGCTGCCATTCACTTCGCCTCAAGTTATCTGCCGGTAACCGGTTAGCGCCGCCAACCAATCAACAAACAAACCCGTGCTGCGAAGAGGAAGCATTGTAGCAACGCTCCAACCCAAGGTCAACACCCATGGGCCAAAACTTGGATATTTATCTCTAGAGGCTCGCCCAAACAGGGCGTGACACGGGTTTCGCCGACTCCACGCAGAACTGACCGCAGACGCGGATCCTCAGCGCGACGGGTTGCAAAGCCTCATCCAGCCTCGATCCCGGCGGGCGCGAATGACCCGCAGCGAGGATCAGCAGGGGATGTTGCCCGACAAAGGCAGGCGGAAGTCACCACCGGCAAAACCGGCTAGTCCGGAAGCAAGGCCCACGCCGGCGAACGTCAACGCCAGGCCGACCAGCCACCGGCGACGCGTCAATGCGGCAACGCCCAGCGCCGCCACGGTAATATTGATCGCGGCCTCAGCAATATCGCGGCGATCATCGTGGACGTTGAGCCTGACGTATTGTTTTTCGTACGCTTCGGCCTGCACCTTGACCTCTTGCTTCTCGCCTTCGTAGCGACTCAGCTTCGCCCGGCCGATCTCGATCATGCTATCCCGCAAGGCGGCGACCTCGGCTTTCAGCCCAAGGCACAACTTTCGCTCGACGGTCGGTTGATCGAGGATGCTCTCGGCAACCCTTTTCTTGGTGCGCTTGGCCTGAACGTGCGCCCAAGCGTTCACGCTGCCCGCCTGCACCATCGTCTGCCCGACATTCCACCCTTGATGCTGATCAGTGCCATCACCGTCGCCAGGACGACCACCAGCACGGCAATCACGCTAACGAGCGGGTTCAAAGTTGGTACAGCTGCGTGGCAACCAGAGCGCCGATAGCGAACACGGCGACCACCCGAACAGAGACCGCGGATCATCAAGAGACCATGACCGCTTCCCTCTGTGTCGCCCAGGAGAGAAACGAGCTCTGTGAGTCGCGAACGCAACTTGCACTGGAAGCCGTAAACGAAAAACCCCGCAGGACGTGGCGCCCGGCGGGGTGATTGTCTTGGTGGCGCAATCTTGCTGCAGCATTGCTGGCGGAGAGGGAGGGATTCGAACCCTCGGTAGGCTCACACCTACGCCTGATTTCGAGTCAGGTACATTCGGCCACTCTGCCACCTCTCCGACGGGGCGCAATGTTAGCACAGGACAGCGCGCGGATACGCTGTTCGTGAGATTTTTGCGTGCTCCGGCGATTGCCGCTGCCCTCGCCTCGTCGCACCGAGCCCGCTCGACGTGCAGCGGACTCGTCAAGGGGCACTGATTCTCTCCAGGCCACGCAAGTACGGGCGCAGCACCGCTGGCACACTGATACTGCCATCGGCATTCTGGAAGTTTTCCATGATCGCCACCAGCGTTCGTCCGACGGCAAGGCCCGAGCCGTTGAGGGTGTGCACCAGTTCGGTACGGTTGCGTTCGTTGCGGTAGCGGGCCTGCATGCGTCGGGCCTGAAAAGCTTCAAAGTTGGAACAAGAAGAGATTTCGCGGTACGCGTTCTGCGCCGGCAGCCAGACTTCGAGATCGTAGGTCTTGGCCGACGAGAAGCCCATGTCACCGGTGCATAAGGTGACGCGTCTATACGGCAGTTCGAGCAGTTCGAGAATTTGCTCGGCGTGGCCGGTGAGTTCCTCGTGTGCGGCCAGCGATTCTTCGGCGGCGACGATCTGTACCAGCTCGACCTTGTCGAACTGATGCTGGCGGATCATGCCGCGCGTGTCACGACCGTAGGAGCCCGCTTCCGAGCGAAAACACGGCGTGTGGCATACCAGCTTGAGCGGTAAGGACTCGGCAGCGAGAATTTCGCCACGAACGATATTCGTGACCGGCACTTCGGCAGTCGGAATCAAGTACAGCGGCTCGCCATCAGCGCGCAGGACCTTGAACAGGTCTTCTTCGAATTTTGGCAGCTGGCCGGTGCCGAGCAGACTGGCGGCGTTGACCAGATAAGGCGCGTAGACCTCGGTGTAGCCGTGCTGCTCGGTATGCGTGTCGAGCATGAACTGGGTCAGCGCGCGATGCAGGCGTGCCAGCGGCCCCTTGAGTAGCGAAAAGCGCGTGCCGGCGATTTTCGCAGCGGTGGCAAAGTCGAGTAGGCCGAGTGTCTCGCCAAGGTCGACATGATCCTTCACAGCAAAGTCATAGCTGCGCGGCGCGCCCCAGCGCCTGGTCTCGACGTTGTCGGCTTCGGATTGGCCGACCGGGACGCTGGCGTGTGGTGGATTGGGCAACACCGCCAGAAACGAGTCGAGCTCCTTCAGCAGGTCGCCGAGACGAGCTTCGTTGGCCTCCAGTTCGTCCTTCAGCGCGGCCACCTGGGCCATTACCGGCGCGGCATCTTCACCGCGGCTCTTGAGCATCCCGACCTGTTTGGAGAGACTGTTGCGACTCGCCTGCAGGTCCTGGGTGCGCGTCTGCAGCGTCTTGCGCTCGCTTTCCAGGCGCTGGAAGGCGGCGGTATCGAGTACGACGCCGCGCGTCGCCAGTTGTTCAGCCAGTGCATCGATGTTGTTGCGCAGCAATTGGATGTCGAGCATGCTCAGTCCTTACTGTGACAGTCGCGTCGGCGACTCACAAACCTCCCTTCTCGCCGCTGTGGGAGAAAGGCCGGGGTAGAGGAAAATGGTCATGACCTTGGTGATCAGCGACGTTTCGAATGGTCATGACCGTCAGTTTACCGATGCTGCGGCGCGCCAGCGGAAGCTGCTCGGCGCCTGCTAATCCTTCTTCTCTTCTCGCGCACGGCGGTCGAGTGCACGCAGATGCGCCAGCTTCTCGCCAATTCGGATCTCGAGACCGCGGTCTACCGGCCGATACCAGTCAACTGCTGGCATGCCCTCGGGAAAATAAGTCTCGCCGGCGGCATAGGCTTCGTCTTGGTCGTGCGCGTAGCGATAGTCTTTGCCGTAACCCAGGTTTTTCATCAGCCGCGTCGGTGCATTGCGCAGATGCGCCGGCACCGGCCGCGATGAGTCCTTGCCGATGAAACTTCGCGCCGCATTATACGCGAGGTAACCCGCGTTCGACTTGGCGGCCATCGCCAGGTAAAGGACCGCCTGGGCCAGCGCCAGCTCGCCTTCGGGAGAGCCCAGACGTTCGAAGGTCTCGGCCGCGTCGAGGGTAATGCGTGCCGCCCGCGGGTCGGCCAGCCCGACGTCTTCCCAGGCCATGCGAACAATCCGCCGGGCCAGATAGCGCGGATCGGCGCCGCCATCGAGCATCCGGCAAAACCAGTACAGCGCAGCGTCGGGAGACGAGCCGCGAACGGCCTTGTGCAGTGCCGAGATCTGGTCGTAGAAGGCGTCGCCCCCCTTGTCGAAGCGACGCAGACTCTGCGCCAGCGTGTTGTCGACGAAAGCGCCGTCGATCGCCGTCGTGCCGGCGGTCGCGGCGGCGGTACCGAGCTGCTCGAGGACGTTGAGCAGGCGTCGTGCGTCACCGTCGGCGAGGCCGACGACCCGCGCCCGCGCTTCGTCGTCAAAGCGCAAGGTGGGCAGCGCCTGCCCGCAGGCGCGCTCGAAGAGCTGAGCCATTTCGTCGGCAGCGAGTGGCTGCAACACGTAAACCGAGGCGCGTGAGAGCAGCGCGGAATTGACCTCGAACGACGGGTTTTCGGTGGTTGCCCCGACGAAGGTCAGCAGCCCGCCTTCGACATACGGTAGAAACGCGTCCTGCTGGGCCTTGTTGAAGCGATGGACTTCGTCAACGAAGAGAATCGTCCGACGGCCAGTGCGCGCGCGCGTCGCTTCGGCGCGCGCGACCGCCTCGCGAATCTCCTTGACCCCCGAGAAAACGGCCGAGAGGGCGATGAAGTCGGCTTCAAATGCGTCGGCCATCAAGCGCGCCAGCGTCGTCTTGCCGACACCCGGCGGACCCCAGAGGATCATGCTGTGCAACTGCCCGGACTGGAATGCCATCGCCAACGGCTTGCCCGGGCCGAGCAGATGCCGCTGCCCGATCACCTCGCCGAGCGCTCTCGGCCGCAAGCGCTCGGCGAGCGGTGCATCGGGTTGGTTCACGGCAAACAGATCGTCCATCATTCTTTCCCGTCCATGCGGCGCCTGCCACGGCAGAGCTCTGCCATCTGAGCCCGCATGCTAGCAGCTTTTCTCGAGCCAACCCGAGGCGCACGGCCGCAGCTCTCAGGGCCCTCGTTCTCGCCGGCCGTGTGACATTGTGCACGGACGCTCGTGCCGACCCGCGCTATCGTTCGCTCGTCACTTCCAGAACATTCAAGGCAAGGGAGCACGCAATGAAAATCCGGATAGCACGCAGCAAAGTCGACAGGCGCCAGCTCGACATGGGCCCGCCGGAAAAAATCGCCGAACGCCGCCGTAGACCCGAGCGTCGCCTCCCCAAGGTTGCCGAAGTACCGTTCGCCGCCTTCGTCTCGGCGTTCGCCGCGCTACGCCGACAGGCTTTACCACACACGCTTTGTCCTTCCAGGGGGCAATAAAAGGCACCACGTCGCGGGTGTCCGCTCGGCAAGGCGCCTTTACCTGGCGCTAGTGTCTAATTGCATTATTAACCGGTAGTAACTATCATGCTTCTCCATTGCTTCGTGGTGGAGGAGATGTGGTGGGACGTGTGGCGGTGGCGCTGTCTTGCACAGCGGAGGTGAAGGAGGAATTGGAGCGTATGTCACGGAGTCGCAGTGGCGAGGTTCGCTTGGCCGAGCGAGCGAGAATCGTGCTGGGTTGTTTGGAGGGTCTGCGAAACGACGAGGTTGCCCGCGCAGTTGGCGTACGTGCGAACACGGTGGGGCTGTGGCGTCGGCGCTTTGCCGAGCATGGTTTGTCGGGCTTGCGTGATGCTGCGCGGCCGGGCAAGCCGGCGAAGTACGGGCAGGATCTGCGTGACCGCATTCTGGCGCAACTCGAACGGACACCGCCGGAAGGTATGGCAAGTTGGGATGGTGGTTCGCTGGCGAAGGCGCTGGAAGTATCGGACGATGCCGTGTGGCGCGTGTTGCGTCGGGAGGGCATCCAGCTGCAGCGGCATCGCTCCTGGTGCGTGAGCACGGACCCAGAGTTCGCCGCCAAAGCAGCGGATGTCATCGGGTTGTACCTTAACCCACCTGAAAACGCGCTGGTCCTGAGCGTCGACGAGAAACCCTCGATCCAGGCTCTGGAGCGTCGGCGCGGCTATGTCCAAACCAGTAGCGGAAAGGTGGTTCAGGGACTGAAAAGCACCTACAAACGCCATGGCACGGTCAACCTGTTCGCCGCCCTCGAAGTGGCCACCGGCGTCATTCGAGGCAAGACTACCCTAACCAAGAAGCGCGCTGATTTCCAGGCCTTCATGGAGGAGACCATCGCTGATGAACCCGTCGACCGTGAGATCCACGTCATCTTGGACAACCTCAACACGCACAAGAAAAACGACGAGTGGCTCGCCGCTCACCCCAACGTCACCTTTCACTTCACGCCCACCAGCGCCAGTTGGCTAAACCAAGTGGAGATTTGGTTCGGCATCTTCCAGCGCAAGACCCTGAGAAACGCCAGCTTCTCGAGCCTGGATCAACTCGTTGCCGCCATTCACAGCTTCACCGCGGCTTACAACCAGAACGCCGCCCCATTCGCCTGGCGAAAGCGAGAGGTCAAGGGCGCGCAGCTGCGGAATACTATCGTTAATCTATGCAATTAAACACTAGCGATGTAGCAAAAGTAGCAAGGGCACAATCCGGCCCTGCAGCAAGCTGGATACCGAGCATTTGACCGGGTGCAATACCCGGTCTTTTTTTGTCTGAATTTTCTGCTGACACCGTGCTGCGCCTGCCGACGCGGCGGCATCGCCCGACCTCGGGAAAGTTGCCAGCAGCGGCGTCGCAGCGCGCGGAAAAGTCGCCAGCAATCGTCGCGCAGGCCCGCGGCCAGGGTGACGGTAATGGCAAACTCGCGGCTGGTTCGCTGCCTGCTGGGCAGCGTGTATTGACCAACGACGGCGTTCTCGGCCGGCGGTTCGACCTACGGCAGCACGCCTGGCGCGCTGCCGCAGCGATCATCGACGCGCAGGGCCGCTACGGGTACATGGGCAGTCACAACGGCCGCCTCGGCATGATCGAATGAGGCGGGCGTGGCGTTGCGCGCGCCCTGCCCCGACTGGCCCGCTCAGTGAGCGGCCTGGTGCGCGTCGAGAACCGATTGCTCGAGCTCGCTGAAGGCCTCGGCCACGTAGCCGCTCAAGCGCTCGAGGTTGGGCAGCTCGTCGGTGGCGATCAATCCGAAGAACAGTTGCCCGGCGTAGCTGAACAGCGTGATGTTCAACAGATTGCCAGCCGGCAACGTGCTGATCGGATGCAGCTCGTCCATTCTGGCGCCCTTGATGTACAGGTACTCGCGCGGCCCCGGGATGTTCGATACCAGGGTATTGCCGGTCGGCGGCAAGCGGTCGCTGAGGCCGAGCATTTCCGCCAGTTGTCCGACGACACCGGTGATCAAGGTGTACGCTTCGATCGCGTCAGGCGCGACGCAATCGATCATCGTCCGCACATTGCGCAACGAAAAACCGATGTTGCGCAGGCGCACGTAGGGGTCGTCGGTTGGCGGCGACAGCTCGACCTGGATGATGCCGATCTTGTTGCCGGTGCCGTGTTCGCCATCTTTACGCAAATTGACCGGCATCTGGATGGTAATCGGTTTTTGCAGATCGACTCCCTCGTCGGCCAGATAGCGATGTAGGGCGCCATCGAGGCAGGTCAGCGCGACGTGGTTGAGCGTCGACCGCGTCCGGGCGCAGATCGCCTTGACCCGCGCCATGGTCACGCTGGCTGTCGCGAACTGGCGACCGGCGGTAACCTGCCCGGTCAGCGGCGTGTTGCCGTCGGCGACGAAGGGTAGCGAGATGGCGTTCTTGGTCAGCTTGACGCTCTCCAGAAGCAGCATCGCGCCCAGGCGGCCGATCCCCAGGAAACGCTTGCCAGCGCCGGCGAGGTCGCCGAGCAGCGACTGCGTCATCTTCTCCTTGAGCCGCTTTTCCTTTCGCACGGCGGCACAGCGCGCGACCGACCACATCGGCCGCAGCTCCAGATCGCTGGCCGACGAGGCCAGTGATTCCGCCGCCCAACGCACCATCGTCACGCCGTCGGCGCTGGCGTGGTGCATCTTGACGTACAGCGCAAAGCGCCTGTCGCTGAGGCCATCGATGACATGCAGTTCCCACAGGGGACGACAACGGTCGAGCATCGGTTGATGAAGCTCCGCCACCAAACCGTAGAGATCGTGTCGCCCGTTCTTGCCGCGACGCAGCCGGTGGTAGAAAACGTGCTGTTCGAGATCCACCGCAGCGACATCTTGCCAGGTCGGCATGCCGGTCAGCGAGAAGTGAATGACGCGGTTGAACGGCGCCTCGACGTCGGTGAAAGTCAGCAACTCCTGATAGAGATCGGCGACGAAGGCGCTCCGCGACCGCGCCGGGCGCTTGCAGATCATCAAGCCACCGACGTGCTTCGGGCTAGCCGCCGACTCGGCTACGAAAAAGGCCACGTCCAGCAAGGACAGTTTGTTCATCGAGACTCCCTTCGCCCTTTGTTCTGTGCTGCGCCCTGGCTGGCGAACGCGCTATATGATTCACGCCGATGACACCTGAAAACCGCTTCAGCGCCGCCGCCGCACTGGCCGTCCACCAGCCAGGCTCGGTCAGTCCCCGGCGCATGGCCTGCCAAGGATACAGCATCACTGGAACAGCGTTTTAGCGGAAAACCCCCAGCCATTTAGTGTGTGCCCTCTAGCCATCATCGCTAGACTTTCTCTCGCTAGCTACCTTGGCAACTACAAGAACATTCATGTCCAATCGGATAAAGGAGAAACACCATGAGCACGACACTGACTACATTGGTCGATCGGGCCAGCAATGAACAACTGCTGCTGAAAGCCCGCGAATCAGCACGCAAGCTGTGGCTTTTTGGCCTCGGCGCCTACTCGCTGGCCACCCGGAGCGGCGTGCAGACCTTTGCCATGCTGGTTCGTGAAGGCCAGGCCTTCAGACCCCGGGCGCGCCGTCAGATCGACGAAAAGTCCGCTGAATTGATGAGCGACGCATCGGCGACCATCGATCGCGGCGAACAGCTGCTCGCCAGGCGGATTGCTCGGCCGCTCGATGGCCTGCTACCGGCCAGCAAGCGTGACGTCGGGCAGATCTCGAAGCGCCTGCTGCAGCTGACCTCCGAGGTGCAAAAGCTCACTGCCGTGCCGGCCAGGGCGAAGCCCGCCAAGCCCGCAGAGCGGCTCGAGCAGCCGTCCCTTGACGCTCTCAGGAATTGACCCACTTTTGCTCACAAAACCGGACCCGCCTAGTAGTCATGGCTTTGCGCGCGAAAATGCCGCGCACACAGCCATTCCCGAGCGTACTCGCCTCTACACGGCGTCAAGGGTACGCTGCGCCGGGCTGCAAAAACCGCAGCCCGCCCTTGACCCCGCTCCGAGGCGAAAACCTGGGTGTTGGCGCGCGCCAACGGTGGGTCAATTTCCGTGAGCGAAAAAGGGTCAGTTTTCGTGAGCGTTGAGGCCGTCGGCAGAAGCGACGGTGCGATAGCGCAGCAACGACGGCCAGCGCCTCCAGATCATTGCTCGACAGCGACCGCCGAGCGCGAAGGCGTGGCAGCGGCCGACCTACTCCTGTCGAACCTTCGCCGCTTCGCTGAGCAGCCAATCGCGAAAGGTGCTTACCACCGGTCGATCGGCGACGGCTTCTGGAACGACCAGGTAATAAGCCTGCAACCGGCGGATGACGATATCGAACGGGATCACCAGGCGACCCGCGGCCACCTCGGCCTCGATCAGCGGCTTTGACGCCAAGGCAACGCCAAGGCCATCGATCGCTGCCGAGAGAACCAGGCCGGGGTCGCTGATCCGCGTTCCCGCTTCGGCGTCGATGCCGGTGACGCCGGCGACCTGCAGCCATTGCCCCCAGTTCGGACGGTCGTGCAGGTCGGTGACCGACTCGTTGTGGAGGAGATTGTGGCGCCGCAAATCGGCCGGCGCGTTCAGGGGCCGCATTCCTCTTAGCAGCGACGGACTGCATACGGCGGTGTACACCGGCGCGAACAAGCGGTCGACCCGGCAGCCATCATACTGGCCACGACCGTAGCGAATGAAGGTTTCGGTTTCATCGTCACGCAGGTCGACCGTGGCAAGCCCCGAGATGTGCGCGCCATCGCTGGCGTCAATGGCGTCGAGCGAGGTTGCCATGTGCAGCCGCACCTCGGGGTGCGCGGCGGTGAAGTCCGGTAGATGGCGCATCAACCAGCGGGCGGCAAAAGCCGGCGGCGAGGTGACGACGAGACGACCACCGCCGGCGTGCTGGCGCGTGTTCTCGATCGCCGCCGCAAAGCACTCCAGACCCTCGCGCACCTTCGGCAGCATTGCCCGGCCTTCGCTGGTCAGCTCCAGGGCGCGCGTCAGCCGGTGAAAAAGCGACAGGTCGAGGTATTCCTCGAGGCCACGAATCTGGTGGCTAATCGCCGTCGGGGTCACCGCAAGCTCGGCCGCGGCGTCTTTGAAACTCAAGTGGCGCGCCGCCGCTTCAAAGGCTCGCAGCGAACTCAGGGGGGGCAGGCGGTAAGTCATATGGCTGAGATATTCTCACGCATCGGCTGACATTTGATCGTTTGCCGGCCCCCCGGCAAAGAAATACAGTGGCACCTGACCTCTCGCCAACAGACAACAACGCGAGAACAACGCAAGGACAGAAGGAACCCAAAATGAAAACCGACCTCAACCATGACCAGATCGCCATGCACATTGAACACGCCAGAAACGAGCGTTCTATCGCCCTTGGCAGGCTCATCGCGATGACCCTTCACAAGCTGTTTGACTGGATCGAAAGAGGCACCAACAACACGCAGGCGAAACCCGCGCAGCAGGCGGGCTATCACCTGAACAGCGAAGGCCGCCACACCAACTCCTTCGACACTTCGGCCTTCGTTTGATCTTTGATCGCGACCAGGCACCCGTAGCAAAATCCTTTGAAACCAGCTTCAACAGTTCAGAACAGCACAGGAATACGATACAAAATGAAACCCTCCCTTAGCCACGAGCAGATGACGATGATCATTGCCCGTGCAACGCGAGAGCGCAATGCCGCCATCGGCGAATTGTTCGCCACACTGCCCAGCAAAGTCCTTGACTGGGCCGCCAGAGGCTTTGAGAAGCTCGTCGAGACCCTGCGGGTCGATGCCAGCAGGGCGTAGCGCCGAAGCCTGCCGCTAACGCGCCTACCCGCGTACCTGGCCGCCGCCCACCGGATGATGGTGGGCTGGCGGCCAGCGGCCGTGACATGATCAAGGCCGCGAAGTACGATGCCACTTCCCATCCAGCCGTCGCGGACCAAGCCATGCCCAGAGTACACATCGAACTCCCCGAACACTTCACCTACTCGACCGAGATCACGCTCTATCTGAGCCACATGAACTTCGCCGGGCACCTCGACAACGCCCTGCTGCTGTCGGTAGTGTCCGAGGCCAGAGCGCGCTTCTTCCAGTCGCTTGGCTATAGCGAGGTGAATATCGAAGGCGTCGGCATCGTTGTCGCCGACGCCGCCGTGCAGTACAAATCCGAGGCCTTTCACGGCGAGGTAATGGTCGTTGAACTGCGCGCCAGCGACTTCGCCAGCAAGGGCTGCGACTTGCTGTGGCGGATGCATGAAAAGTCGAGCCAACGCGAAGTGGCACGCGGCAAGACCGGCATCGTCTTTTTCGACTATGCGACGCGCCGGGTCACCGGCGTGCCAGAGAACTTTCGCATCCGCGCTGAAAGCTAGGGCGTTTCCTCGCGAAGAACACGCCACCTTGCTGGTCGTTGCGCGCGTCTTCCGTGTTACGACAATAGTGGCCGGATTCGACCAAGCGCCGCTTGTCGCACCTTGAAGACGGCCGAAAATCAGGCGCTTAGCCCGGCGCGTACTCGCGAATCAGGCGCTTCTGCAGATAGCCGACCTGTTTGAACGACTCCTTGAGGATCAGGCGATCGAGTTCGTGCAACTCGTCGGGATCGACGCGGTTGGCAAGCGCCTCCTCGCCGCCGCTCACCTGCTGCTCCAGCCTGAGGCGCTGAATGTGCTGAAAAGCGTCGATCAGCGCCGCCATGTCGTACGCCGCGATGCCGATCTGCTCGCCGGCCAGGCGCAGGCGCTCGACGGTATTGGTATCGGGTATCTGCCGCCCCAAAGCCCAGACCCGCGCCGCGTCGACGAAGGGTCGCGAGCCGTGCTTTTTCAAATCTATGGTATGCGGGAATTCCTTGTCGAGAGCGGTGCGGAAGCCCTTCCACCAGTTGAGTGGCGACTCCCAGTTGAGCGTGTTGTCGACCATTGCCCGCAGAAAGATCGGATACAAGTGCGCCCTGGCCAGCAGCCAGCTGCGCAAATCGTTGGCCAGCGTCTCGTTGCCGTAAAGCCCACGCAGATCGAAGAAGATGCTCGAATTCAGCACCGCCTCGGGTTGTGGGCTCTCCAGCCAGCCGGAGAAAGCCGCCCGCCATTCGTCAGCCGACAGGCACCACTGCGGGTTGCTGGCCATGATATGACCTTTGCACAAGGGGAAACCACAGGCGTCGAGGGCCTCATTGACGGCCCAGGCGAAAGGTGCGAAGGCCTCGCGCAGGACCGCTGCCTGCTGATCGGAGTCGGCGGCGAAGATCAGGCCATTGTCCTGATCGGTGGCGAGCGTCTGTTCGAGTCGCCCCTCGGAGCCAAAAACCAGCCAGCACCATGGCACGTACGGTAGATCGAACTGGCCGGAGACCAGTTCGATCACCTGCAGCGTGAGCAGATCGTTGAGCGACGAAAGTCGGTTGCAGAGCGCGTCGGCGCTCACCCGCTCGGCGACCATGCGGCCAACCAGTGCGCGTATTTCACCGGCCAGGGTGACCAGCGTCGAAAGATCACGCGCCGCCAGAATCGACGTCACCAGGTCGGTGCTTTGCGCGCCGGGCAAGGTATAGAGATCGGTTTGCGAAACGATATTGAAGTAGCTGCCGTCGGCTTCGACCAGTACCAGATGGTGAACGCCGCGCCGGACCATTATCACGCTCGCCTGATGCGCGGTGCTATCCGCCGGCACGGTAATCAGGCCGCTGGTCATCACCGCCGCGATCGGCGCTTGCAGATCGCCGGCCTCAAGCGCCACGCGCCGCACGACATCGTGCAAGGTGATGATGCCCAAGGGCACGCGATTCGTCGCGTCGACCACCACGACGGCGTCGCCATGTGTTCTGTCGAGCAGCAGCAAGGTCTCGCGCACACTGGTCGACGGGCCGACCGTCAGGGGCAGACTGCGGACCAGATGCCGTAGCGCGACATACGGCGAGAACGGCGCAACGCGTGCGTTCAGCTCAATACTTGAGTCGGGCATGGTAGGTCCTCTCGCTCGCTTCACGCGCTTGCCGCAGGGTGGTGATCCCCATTTCGGCGAGCAAGGGCAGCATCTTCAAAAAGACTTCGCCAGTGACCATGGCGTCGCCAAGCGCCGTGTGGCGCCCGAACACCGACACGCCCAGGCGCTCGGCAATCGCCTCCAGCCGGTGCGTGCTCTGGTTGGGGTGCAGGACCGCCGACAGCAACAGGGTGTCGAGCACCGGGTGGTCGAAACACACACCGCTCTGTCTTTCCTTGAGTTGCAGGAAGCGCATGTCGAAGGCGGCGTTGTGGCCGACCATCACCGTGTCGGCGCAAAAAGCGTGAAAAGTGGGCAGAACGACGGCGATCACCGGCTGCCCGGCGAGCAGATCGCGGGTGATGCCGTGCACCTTGACCGACTCCTGCGACAGCGGGCGACGCGGGTCGACCAACTGGTCGAAGCACTCGTGGCGCAAGAGGCGGCGGTTGACGATCCGCGTCGCACCGATCTGGATGATCTCGTCGCCAGCTGAAGGCTGCAAGCCCGTCGTTTCGGTATCGAAGACCGTATAGGACAACTCCGCGAGCGGCCGATCATCGAGTTCGTGACTGCCCGCCGACCAGCGAAAGATATCGAAGTCATAGAACTCGGGACGCTCGCCGTCGCTAGCCGGGATGATCGCACTGGGAAGCTCCTTCGGAGCCTCGGCCGCCGATAGCATGGTCCGGAAAAAGGCACGGTGAGAAACGCGTTCGCGCTGGAACCAGACCTCGCCATTGCAGCGTTCGACGACATCGACGACGCTGAGCGGCGACGACTCGCCGTCAACGCTCATCGAATCCTGCAACCAGCTCATCGCCACTTCGTTGTTCATGAAGGTGCCGACCCAGTAGAGGTCGAGCTGCGCCAGGTGACCACTGCGCTGCAGCGACAGGCGCACGTCGCGAACCTCGTACTCGTCCTGCAGGCGCCACGCCAGATAGCGCAAGGCCTGCAGCAAACCAAAGCTGTCCACGCGCAGCCACAGGCTTTCATCGACGTTCTCCGTCTTGACCACCAGCCGGCGCTGCTCGCCGCTGCGCTGCTCGCCGATCCGCCGCGCGGCCACTGCCAGCAGCTCGACGCCGAGAATCTCCTCAAGCAACCAGCGCTCGCGCAAGTCATTCGAAAACGCCGCCGCTGCTTTTTCGAACTGCGCCGACAGTGCGCTCGCCTCGTCGCGGATGACGCCGAGGAAGCGGTCGCGCTGCCGCGGCGCGATGTCCGCGAAATCGGAGAGCATTTCGGCAGCCGCCCGCAGGCTGCCCAGCGGACCGCGTCCGCCCTCGATCAGCGACTGGATCAACTCGTCGCGGCGCGCGTGCCGCTCGTTGGTCTGCGTCACGTCGTCGAGCACCAACACGAAACCGCTGACCGCCAGGTTGCCGACGCGCACTCCGGCCTGACCATCGCTGCCGAGCACCGGCGACATGTGCGCACGTAACAGGCGACCGGCGCGGGTGGCGGTGACGAACTGCGCCGAGCCGATCGCTTTCCTGCCGTCGTCAGCCGCGCCGGCAAGGTCGCCGGCGGCCGGCTGCAGACGTTCCAGCGCATGTTCGATGAGCGCCCGGTCAAAGACTCGGTAAATCGAACGCCCGAGACCGAGCAATTCGGCGTTGCTGCCGTCGGGCCCCTCCGAAAGCTCACGCTTGGCACGCTGGTTGTAGAGCAACACCCGGCCATCAAGATTGCAGACCACCACACTCTGGCTGAGATCGGCCATCAGCGCCGCCAGGCGGCTGCGTTCCTCCTCGAGCGAAGCGCGCGCCTCGCGCACGCGCTCGGCGACGTCGCTCTCCAGAGCGTCGCGGCTGGCCAGCAGGTGGTTGGCCGCCAACGCCAGCGCGCGCAGCTCTTCGCTGGCCGCCTCGGGCAGGCGCAACCCACTGTGGGCAGTCATCGCCGCCAGGTCTTCGGCCATCCGTAGCGGCGCGTTCACATAGCGCGCGTACAGGAGGGCAATTAGCCGGTAGCTGAGCGCACAGCCGGCCAGCGTCAGCAGCAATAGCAGAAAAATCCTTCCCCCTGGCGACCATCCGCCGCCCGCATCACCTTCCGTGAGCCGCATCACGGTCGCCGTCGCCAGTACCACGGCAAGCACAAACAGGCAGCCGAACGCCGCCGCCAGGAGCAACTTGCGCGGTGCTGGCATCTACATCTCCAGGAGCTTTCGCACCTCGGCGAGCAGCTCCTTGGTCGAGAAGGGCTTGGTCATGTAACCGTCAGCACCGAGGCCGAGACCCTTGCTGACTTCGGTGTCGCGTCCCTTGGCGGTGAGCATCAGAATCCGCGTGGCGCTCAGCTCGGGATCGGCGCGCATCGCCTGGCAGACGTCGAAACCATTCATCTTGGGCATCATCACGTCGAGCAGGACGAGATCGGGTTTCTCGGCACGCACTTTCGCCAGAGCCTCTTCGCCATCGCCTGCGATCAGCACCTCGAAACCCTCCCGGCGCAGCAGAAACTCGATCGAAATGACAATGTTTTGCTCGTCGTCGGCAATCAGAATTTTCTTGCTCATCAATACTCCGCTCATGAATGACCGACCTTAACGGTCATGACTTGTCAATACACCCCAAAACATGCGACTCACGACCGTTTCCCTCTTCCCCGACTTTTCCCCGACATTTCGCCCGCGCGCGCAAAAAGAGAGCTTCGCAGATCGCCGACGGCGACTCTCACGACAACGAACCACCCGTCCCGGCCTCCGGCACGACTGCGGCGGGCTGCTGCACCACCGCAAAAGGCAAGGTAAAACGAAACGTCGCGCCCTCACCCGCCACGCTTTCAACCCACAGCCTGCCGCCGAAGTGCTCGACAATGCGGCGACTGATCGGCAGCCCCAGGCCGGTACCCGACGGCTTGGCGGTCATCGTGTCCCCGACCTGGCGGAACTTCTCGAAAACCAGTTGCTGATCTTCCGGGCGGATCCCGGGCCCGTTGTCGGCAACGCCGACTTCCAGTCCGTCGGCGAGCAGAGCGAGGGTGACGCGAATCCGGCCACTGCCCGGCTTCAGGAATTTCACGGCGTTGGACAACAAATTCAGCATGACCTGGATCAGGCGGTCTCGGTCAGCAAGAATCAGTGGCAGATTATCGGGCAGATCGACCTCGACGTGCGCCTCTTTCTCACGGACCAACTGGCTGATCGCGGCGATCGACTGCTCGATAACTTCCTTCAGGTCGAGCTCGCAACCGTTCCAGTCAGCCCTGCCCGACTCGATCTTTGCCAGGTCGAGAGTCTGGTTGATCAGTCGCGTCAATCGCTCGGTCTCGCCGACTATCAGGCCGAGAAAACGCTCGCGATCGGCCAGGTGCATTTTCGGATCGTCGCGCAGCAGTTCCGAGAAGGCGCGGATCGACGTCAGCGGCGTGCGTAATTCGTGCGTCACCGACGACATGATGTCGTCCTTGACGCGATCAAGCTCCTGGAGGCGCTCGTTGGCCGCCTGCAGTTCCAGCGTTGCCGCCGTAAGCTCGCGCGACTTGCGCTCGAGTTCACGACTGTAGGTGCGCAATTGCGACGCTTCGTCGAGAATATGCATCACTTCTTCGATACTCAGCGGCTCCTCCTTGGCCACCGAGGCAACCATCACCCGCGCCGATGCGCTGCCGATGGCACCGGCGAGCAGCGACTCGGCGAACTGCACCAGCTTGGCGTCGGCCTCGGGCCGGCCGTCGCCACTGCTGCCACTGCTGCCCGAGCCGCCCTGCCGGCGCGCGAAAGCGGCGAATGCCGTTTGCGCACGCGCCGGACCGAGAAAGCGGCCGACCAGTTCCTGCAGGTCATTGACTTGCGCGCGGCCGCGCCACAACACGGCACCACCCTGCCCGGATTCGCTCAGCGCGTCGACGAACAAGGTCGCTTGCGTGGCCTCGGCGACCATCGGCGGCCTGACCAGCGACACCCCGACGTAGGCACCGATGTTGGCCAGAAAACTCCAGAACAGACAATGCGAAATCCCGTCGAGGCCGGTGAGACCAAAAAGTTGCTGCGGTCGCAAGAGCTCGACACCGAACAAACCCTGCGTCAGAAAATCACCCGGAAGCCAGCCGGACTTGGCAAACGAAGGCAGCAACAAGGTGTAGCCCCAGACCGCGAAGCCGGCCGACAGGCCGGCGAGCGCGCCACCGCGGGTACCGCCTCGCCAATACATGCCGCCAATCAACGCCGGCGCAAACTGGGCGACCGCAGAGAAACTGATCAGCCCGATGGCAACCAGCGCGTAGGCCTCACCCGCCAGCCGGAAGTAGAGATAACCAAGCAGCAGGATGGCGACGATGGCGCCACGACGAATATTGAGCAGCAGACCGGAAACGTCCTTCGACTCGTCGAGCGCGGCGCGCTTGTGGCGCAGCAGCATCGGCATCACCAGGTCGTTGCAGACCATCGTCGACAGCGCGATGGTTTCGACGATGACCATGCCGGTCGCTGCCGACAGGCCACCGACGAAGACCAGCAAAACCAGGCCTTCCTGGCGCTGCGACATCGGCAACGTGAGTACGAAAGTATCAGCATCGACGCCCTGCCCGGCGAAGTGCATCAAACCGCCAAGCGCAATTGGCAAGACGAAGATATTGATCAGCAGCAGATACAGCGGGAATAGCCATACCGCGCGCTTCAGGTGCGCCTCGTTGACGTTCTCGACGACCGCGACCTGGAACTGCCGTGGCAGGAAGAGAACCGCCAGTCCCGACAGAATAATCAACGAAAACCAGCTGCTATAGCCGGTACCGGACGGAGTCGCGGTCATCAGATGTTGCAGTTGTGGCTGCGCCGCGGCGTGGTCGAAGATGTCGCCGAAGCCGTCGTAGATGCCGTAGGTGACGAAAATGCCGACGGCCAGAAAAGCGACCAGCTTGACACCGGATTCGAGGGCAATCGCCGCCACCATCCCTTCGTGGCGTTCGGTGGCATCGAGATGACGGGTGCCGAAAACGATGGTGAATGCCGCCAGGATCAGGGCAATGTAGAAGCTCAGGTCGGCGACTACCGGTATCGTCGCGCTGCGATGCGGCATGACGATTTCCGGATAGCTGAGCAACAGGCTGACGGTACTCGAGACGGCTTTCAGCTGCAGGGCAATGTAGGGAATGATCCCGACCACGGCGATAATCGTCACCAGGCCGCCGAGGCCATGGCTCTTGCCATAGCGTGAGGAGATGAAATCGGCGATCGACGTGATGCGGTTGGCCTTGACGATGCGAATCATCTTGAGCAGCACGATCCAGCCGAGCGACATCACCAGCGTCGGACCCAGGTATACCGGCAGGAAGCCGATTCCCGATACGGCGGCGCGACCGACGCTGCCATAGAAGGTCCAGGTCGTGCAGTAGACCGCCATCGACAAGGCGTAGATCGTCGGGTTGGCGATGATCGACCGTCCCTGATCGGCGCGCCGGTCGCCCCACCACGCGGCGGCAAACAGCAGCCCGAGATAGAGCAGCGAGGCGGCAATGACTACCGGGGCTTCAAGCATCGCCGCCAGCTACTTGAAAGGCCGTTCGACGGCCCACGCCATCAAGGCAATGACCAGCGCCCAGGCGGCAAAAATGTAGGCATAGAGCACCGGCATGTCGAAAACCTCGGTCGGCCGGTCGAACAGCGACAGCAGTGGGTAATTGAACAACGCGCAGCCGGTGAGGAAGGCCGCGATCAGTCGATCACCAGCGAGTATCCTGCGATGCATGTCACCCTCCCAGCGCGAAAGTGATTGCTGCCGGAAGCCCGCAGCGGCCGCTTCCGCTCCATCGTCAATCGACAGCCATACCGCCCGCCGTCGCCCCCTCGTTGAGGAAACCACCCAGATGGTCCGCGCCGCTCTCGACTGGCAGCGACGCGCCACCGGCCAAGCCTACTCCAATATTCGTTGCGACTTTGCCGAGGGCATCGCCCGCATTGTCATCAATCGGCCCGGGCGACGCAATGCCTTTCGACCGGAAACCATCCAGCAGCTGATTGATGCCATGCAGCGGGCGCAATTCGATCCCGAGCTCGGCGTGATCATTCTTGCCGGCGCCGGACACCAGGCCTTCTGCGCGGGTGGCGACCAGACCGTAGGCGGCAACGACGCGGCTAGCACGACGAATCGGGGATGCCGCACCTCAAGGTCCTCGACCTGCAGATGCAGATTCGCCGCTGCCCGAAGCCGGTGCTGGCGATGGTCGCCGCCTACACGATCGGCGGCGGGCACGTCCTGCACCTGGTCTGCGACCTGACGATCGCCGCCGCCAACGCCAGCTTTGGCCAGACCGGACCGCGCGTCGGCAGCTTTGACGCCGGCCTCGGCGCCGGTCTAATGGCAAGAACCATCGGCATGAAGCGGGCCAAGGAAATCTGCTTGCTCTGTCGGCAGTACGACGCGCCGGCAGCGCTGGCGATGGGGCTCGTGAATACCGTCGTGCCACTGGCCGAGCTCGAAGAGGAAAGCGTCCGCTGGTGCCGCGAAATGCTGCTGTTGTCGCCGATGGCACTGCGCATGATCAAGGCCGGGTTCAACGCCGATACCGACGCTCTGGCGGGAGTCCAGCAACTCGCCGGCAAGGCCACCGGCCTGTTCTACATCACCGAAGAAGGCCAGCAAGGCCGCAATGCTTGGCTCGAAAAGCGCCCCGCGGATTTTTCGAAGTACCGGCGACGCCCTTAGCGGCCGAACGCGCCGCTGCCGCTCGCGACCTGGCTAAGTACTGAACACGGATCAGCCAGGGCCAAGGCTCACTGGCCAACGCTCGCCGTCACCGCCGCGGCGCAGCTGGCGGCCGCTCTGGACAACGGCCTGGCGCACGACCTGGCGACATCGACGTGGCTTCTCGACGACACCGGAACACCCCCGGCAATCGCCGCTGGCCGCCTGACGCTAGCCGCTGCAGCGGGACTGGGCTTCACGCCGGGAGCGCCAATCGTTTTCTCCACGATCACCCGCGCCGACCCGGTCTGAGCGGGCTGGCCGACCCGCCCGACCAGGCAGCTGCGTTATACTGTTGATAATCACAGTGATCAAGGAGCGTCGGGTGAAAGTCAATCGGGCCGTTCGCGAACTCGCAGCCGGAAACCCGCGCGCCAGCGGCGGCGCCGCGCCTAAGGTTCGCCAGCCAGCGCCGGCCAACGCCGACCCGCTGGCGCAGCTGAATACGGCGCAGCGCGCCGCCGCCTGCTTTGGCATCGGCGAGCCGGGTAATGATGACGATCGTCGCAATGCGGCCGGCAACGATGATCAGCATCACCCGCTGCTGATCATCGCCGGCGCCGGCTCGGGCAAGACGACGACGCTGGCGCAGCGCGTCGCGCAGCTGCTCAACCACGGCGCCGATCCCGGGCGAATCCTGCTGTTGACCTTCTCGCGGCGCGCCGCCAGCGAAATGACGCGCCGCGTCGAACGGCTGCTGCGGCAGCGCCGCGGCACGCGCTCGCTGGCCGGCACGCCGGCGCTGAGCTGGGCGGGCACCTTCCACGGCGTCGCGGCGCGCCTGCTGCGCGAATACGCCGGGCGGATCGGCATCGATCCGGCGTTCACCATCCACGACCGGCAGGACTCGGCCGACCTGCTCAACCTGGTCCGGCACGCGCAGGGGCTGTCGGCGAAGAGCAAGCGCTTTCCGCTGAAAGCGACCTGCCTGGCGATCTACTCGGCGGCGATCAACACGCAGGCGCCGCTGCGCGAGGTGCTGCAATCGACCTTCCCCTGGTGCGCCGAATGGGAAGCCGATCTCAAGCGATTGTTTCTCGAATACGTCGAAACGAAACAGGCACAGCAGGTCCTCGACTACGACGATCTGCTGCTCTACTGGGCGCAGATGCTCGGCGAAGCGGTGCTGGCGCGCGAACTCGGCGAGCGCTTCACGCACGTGCTGGTCGACGAGTACTAGGATACCAACCGCCTGCAGGCGAGCATCCTGCTGGCGATCAAACCCGACGGCCGTGGCCTCACCGTCGTCGGCGACGACGCGCAGTCGATCTACGCTTTTCGCGGCGCGACGGTGCGCAACATCCTCGACTTCCCGGCGCACTTCGAACCGCCGGCGCATCGCCTCACCCTGGACCGCAACTACCGCTCGACGCAGACCATCCTCGCCGCCGCCAACGGCGTCATCGCGCTCGCCAGCGAGCGTTTCAGCAAGGATTTGTGGAGCGAGCGAGAGTCCTCGCAAAAGCCGCTGCTGGTGGCCGTTGGCGACGACGCCGAGCAGGCCGCGTACGTCGTCGAGCAGGTCCTCGCCCGACGCGAGGCCGGCACCCGCCTGAAAGCGCAGGCGGTGCTGTTTCGCACGGCGCAACACAGCGCGCGGCTGGAGGTCGAGCTGACGCGGCGCAATATCCCCTTCGTCAAATTCGGTGGGCTCAAGTTTCTCGAAGCGGCGCATGTCAAGGATGTGCTGGCGATCCTGCGCTGGGCGCAGAATCCGCGCGACCGGCTGGCCGGTTTCCGGGCCATGCAGCTGGTCGCCGGGATCGGGCCGAAGACCGCCGGCGCGGTCCTCAACAATCTCGGTGCGGCCGCTCCGGCGTGTGCGCTGCTCGAAGAGCAGCCGGTACCCGAAGGTGGCCGCCTGGCCTGGCGCGAATTTGCGGCGATGATCGTCGCCAGCGATCCGGCCAGCGCGTCGTGGCCGGCCGCCTTCGCAACGATCTGCGACTGGTACCAGAGGCAAATCGAGCGGTTGCACGAAGACGCGCTGGTCCGTCAGGCCGACCTCGAGCAACTGGCGCGAATGGCGATCAGCTACGCCAGCGCCGAACGCTTCCTGACCGAACTGACTCTCGATCCACCTGACGCCAGCAGCGCTCAGGCCGGACCGCCGCTACTTGACGAGGACTATCTGATCCTGTCGACGATCCACTCGGCCAAGGGCCAGGAATGGACTGCGGTGACGCTGCTCAACGCCGTCGACGGCTGCATCCCGTCCGACATGTCCACCGGCTCGGCGGTCGAGATCGAAGAGGAACGCCGCCTGCTTTACGTCGCCATGACGCGCGCCAAAGAACATCTCGAGATCATCGTGCCGCAGCGCTTCTACGTCAGCCACCAGGCGGGCTTCGGCGACCGCCATCTGTATGCCAGCCGCACGCGCTTCATTAGCCACGCGCTGCTGCCTCATTTCAGATTTCCTGATCTCGGAGGAAACCGGGTTGGCACTTCAGACAAGAGTGAAGGTCATTCTTGCCCCGGTTTCCGGATGCGGAAAATCTTGCAGGGTGAGTTCCTCGAGGAGCGCGGCGATAGCGCGATCATGAGCTGGGCTGGCCATCCGGTGAATTTTGATGGTCAGGGTGTTGGCTAGCGCGTTCGGTTCGATGTCAGCGGAAGAAACGAACAATTCGCGAATGAGCGCACGTGCGTCGTCCTCCTTCTTCAAGTGGCGGCGCAATAGCGCCACCATGGCGGTCTCGGCCCGGTAGGCGACCATTTTCACGGTATCGCAGAGCATCTTGTTCAGCGGCGGCAGTTGGGTCGGTCGCTCGGCCTCGGGCAGACTGTCGATCGTCACCTTTCGGGGGCTTGCCTTGCGCGCCGCGCAAAGTCGCTTGAGCTCCTCCTGAACGGCCTGCAGTGCTTCGACAGACTCGGCGTTTTTCTGGATTTCGCCGCCGTCGTTCAAGGCCGTCCTGGCGATTGCGGCCTGCAGTTTTCTTTCGCTCTGGCGGGTTTGCCTGACGGCCTTGTCGAGTTCCCGCCAGCGGGGGTTAACGACCTGGTGAGTGCCGGGAAGAGATTCGTCTCCGTACTCGATAAGCCCATCAATATCATAATGTTCCATCATGTACGCGAAGTAGTTTTCCTGGCACCAACGGGCGAACATCCGCCCAGCGATGGTGGTGTTTCCGAGTTGCCGGGCGGTCGTGATCACGGCTGTTTGATGTCCCGTCTGGGTCAGCCGACGAACTTCGCTCACGGCCAGGCTGCCATCGCCTGTGCCGAGTCGGGTTTCGCGCATGGCGAGTTTCATCCCGGTGCTGCCGCCTGCCGGCAGATGGACTTCCTGTTCCTGAAACACCTCTTCGGACCAGAGGTCCTTGACGTTCTTGCGGTAGGTCAGTGCGCCGATGCGCTGTTTCCAGAGTCTGCCGAGGAGACTCTGGGTGGCCCCTTCCCGATCGAAGACCATGACAAACCGGTGCAGGGTCGGGTCGGCGTCCAGTTCGGCCGGCGTCGGCTGTCCCGGGACAATCTCCAGCAGTTGGGGGACGATGTCCTTGAGCAGGGTCTCGGCGAGTCCGTCATTGAGCGGCTGCGAAACCACAAAGAACGGGCGACCCAGGGCATCGTTAACCCAGTAGTCGGTGGTGCCCCGCAGGCACAGGCGTTCGCGCGAGACGTAGCGCTTCGACAGCCTGGCCTGCTCGCCGTGATACACCCGAACATGACCATCGACATACAGGTAACCCGCTTCTTCTGGCTCGCTTTCCATCCAGAGCTTCGCGAGATCCCGCATCCAGGCTGCCGGGTCACCCGTCTTGGCCAGCAGATGGACCTTTTCCCGCAGGGTGCGGACTTCCGGTACCCGGTCCAGGCCGATGACTTTGCCGAGTTCTCCGGGCGAGGTTTGTCGCAGATGTTCCGGCCGCTTGATTCGCCCCAGGGCCATGAAGCCGAGGACGAGAAGGATGTGCAAGGCGCTGTAGAATCCCCGGGGCAGCTTGAGATGGCGATCCAGGCCGGTCAGTAGCCCGTTCGCGCACAAGGCCGGCAAGCCGGCCAACAGCCCCCCCATCGCCACATCGTGGCTCGCTTCGAAGCGCGTCGTCGCACCGGTCGCCAATCCCAGCGCCGTTTGGATCCGCTCGTCGGCGCGCGTGCAGGCGGTGCCCATCCCCGCGGCGGCTTCCGCATCCGCCCGGCTGCGCTCACTCTTGGTGCTCGCCGCTTCCAACTCCCCTGCCTCTTGCGGCAAGGCGGCCAACTGCGGCACGCCCTGGCGCCGGATCGCCTTGCGCAGCGTCGACTCCTGGACGCCCACCTGCCGTGCCACTTCGGCAGGACGCTTTCCCTCGCTCAACAGCCGCGCGCATTCGGCACTCTTGTCCGGCGTCATGATCCGCGGCCGGCTCGCCGCCGCCGGTCGAAAGAAAGACGATGGCCCGGCTTTGCGGCTTTGTCCCACCCAGTTCATCAGCGTGCGGTGCGGGATGCACAGCGGTGGCCTTTCCAGTTCGACCGCCTTGACGTGCCCGTTCTCCATCAGGCTGGTCAGAGCGAACCTGCGGCCAGCGTCGTCTCCTACGGGGTGCGAGAAGTAATTGTCTCCCCCAACAAAGTAGATCGCTTGGCCATCCTTCTCCAGAATCGCCAACCCTTCTCCCACTTTCTGCGCACCATCCGGAAACCCTGGAAGCCACGATTGCCTCAACGTCTGCTCCTCCTTGCACTCCTAGCGAAGCTTGGTTTATGCCATAAGAAAATCATGGCCGTCAAAATAAAGTGCCACGTGCAATTCCGGAATTCTACCTACATTCCCGGCCGGGATCAGGAAATCTGCATTTCGAGCAGCTGACCTGGCCAGCGCCGCCGCCAAGCATCACTGCCAATCCCGACGCCAGGCAGCAAGCCTTCGACCTGGCGGCGCGGATGCGCGCGATGTGGAAGTAGCGCCGAGCAGTGAGCCGGAATTTATCGCCCTGCCGTTTCCTTGCCGGCGGCAGCGGCCAGCGACGGATTCGCCAGATCGACCGTCAGGCGTCCCGAGCGCAGGTGCAGGTCGCGCTGCGGGAAGGGAATCTCGATGCCGGCGGCGCTCAGTGCCGTTTCGATCTCCCACAGGTAGCGAGCGTGCGTACGACCCGGCGACAGCGCCAACTCCTGCCCGACCCAGACCACCAGTTCGAAGTCGAGACTGCTCTCGCCGAAGTTGACCAGCCACACCTCGGGAACGCGACCGGCCTGATCGATGGTGCCGCTGACCTGCCGCGCCGCGGCGGTGACGGCGTCACGGACGGCGTCCTTGTTGGCGCCGTAGGCGACGCCGAAGGGAACGTGGATGCGCCGCAGATGGTCATCGAGCGTCCAGTTGGTCACCCGCCCATTGACGAACTCCGAATTGGGAACGATCACGTCGACGTTGTCGTTGGTCGTCACGCGCGTGTAGCGCAGACCAATCTCGGTGACCCTGCCGACCACCCCGGACTGCAGATCGACGAAATCGCCGACCTTCAGCGACTTCTCGATCAGGATGAGAACCCCCGAAACCAGGTTGCTGAAGATGTTCTGCAGGCCGAAGCCGATGCCGACGCTCAGCGCCCCGCCAACGATCGCCAGGCTGGCGACGTCGAAACCAAGATACGCCAGGCCAACGATGCTGCCGACGATCCAGACGACGTAGCGAACGATGCGGGTAAGCGCGAAAACGGCGGCTTCGGAGAGCTTTACGATCTTGCCGGCGCGGACCATTTGCCGCAGGCTGCGCTCCAGCAAGGAGGCAAACCACCAGAAGAAGCAGAGGATCACGATCAGCCCGACGACGCGCAGCAAGGTGATGTCGGTGTTGCCCAGACGAAACCACGGACGCGTGCTCCAGTCGAGCAATTGGCTCGGAATCCCGGCGTCGATCACCGACCCTCCACGGTAGTCGTGGCGCCGCCCGGCGCGATCACCGATACCGCTCGGAATGCGGCTTCGCCCAACTCACGTTCGCCAGCCGACTGATTCGGTAGCGGATAGCGGGCCAGCGAGTCGACCTCGATACCCTGCGCGCGCAAGGCGTCGGCAACGCGTTCAGCACGCACGCCGGCGAGACGCCGCGATCCACCGCCGTCGCTGCTGGCATGACCAATGACCGCGAGGCGGTCGATTTTCCAGCGTTGCGCGGCCCAGACGATGGTTTCCACGCGCTCCTGCGCGGCGCCGTCAAGAAGCTTGCTACCGTTTTCAAAATGGATCGCCGGCAAGGCCTGCAAGGGCGGCAGCAGACGGATCGTCCAATCGCCGTAGCGCCTCACCAGATCGGCCTCCATCGCCCGCCAGGCCGCGAGATCGATGCCGGCTTGCGCTGCCGGCACGAGCGTGATGCGCTGCTGCTCGGCATCGGCGTCGAACGCCGCCAAGGGCAGCGGGAAAGCGCTGCGCAGGCTGTCGGCGAGACGGCGCCGTGGATCCTCCGCCACGGCGCTGCTCGGCGTGGCATCGGCGAGCCCGTAGGCAAGCAATTGCGGTGACGCCGGCTCGGAAGTGCGCAACTGCGTCAACTGCAGGTCGACGCTCTGCCCCAATTCCCGGTGCAGTTTCTTTTCCAGATCCTGCGCCAGATCTTTGGCCGGCGCCGCGCTCAAGACCATCGCCCGTACGCGTGGCGGCTGGCCGTCGATGAAGCGCACGTCGACAGCGCCAAGCTGCCCCGCCGGCAAAGACTCCGCGCCGGCTTCGAGAACGCGGCGAACACGAATCTGCGCGAAGCTCTCGAAGGCGATCGCTTTCAGCGAAATGAACAGCGGCACCGCCAGCGGGATCAGCAGCAGCAAGGAAATCGCCGCCTGCTTGGCGAAACGCTTACGAAAGCCACCACGGCCGAAGCCATACCACTCGGCGACGGCGGCGACCGACAGGCTGATCGCCACCATGTTGGTGACAAACAGGAGCAAGGCACCACGCGCCACCGGCCAGTTTTCCGTAACCAAACCGTAGCCGATCGTCGCCAACGGCGGCATCAGGGCGGTGGCAATCGCCACGCCGACGATCGCGCCGCCACGGCCGCGGATCATCGCATAGCCACCGGCGGTGCCGGAAAGGATGGCGACGACCAGGTCGAACAGGTTCGGACGGGTGCGTGCCAGCAACTCCGGCGTCAGCTCCTTGACCGGCGAAAGCAGAACGATCAGCGCCGTGAAGGCGACCGCCGCGACCGTCCCCAGCGCCAGCGTACGGACGCTCTTGCGTCCGAGGTCGACGTCGAGCGTGGCGATGGCCATGCCACTGCCGACGATCGGGCCCATCAGCGGCGAGATCAGCATCGCGCCGATGATTACCGCCGGCGAGTTGAGCAACAGACCGATGGTGGCAATACCGCCAGCGACGACGATCATGAAACTGAAGTTGAACGAAAAACTGGCGTCCTGCTCGACCTGCTCGAGAATTTGCTGATGGTCCAGGCCGGCAACGAGCGCCCGCCACCACAGCGCCCACGCTCTGGGCCCCAGCAACAGTACGCGCAAGAAACCCGGCGAAGCACGCCGGTTCTGATGGTCCCCGGTCGCCTCGTTGGCGCTGGCAGTCACCGGGCTTGCCGATAGCGCTGCGGACTCAGGCATTTTCTAGCGGACGGTCGAAGGGATGGCGACGGCTTGGCGGCGGCAACTCACGCTCAGGGCCGCGGCTGCCTGTCGAGCAGAGCCAGCACCGGGCCGTCCTGGTTGTAGATGTCGGCACGGAAGGAAACCAGCCCGGTCGGATCGGCGACGGCCGTCCGATAGAGCAACATCACCGGCACGTAACGCCCGACCGACAGCGTTTGCGTCCGACCGGTGGCGATCGCCGCGTCGAGCGTATCCTTGCTCCAGCGATCCGGATCGCCGAGTAACAACAAGGCCAGATCGCGCGGTTTTTCGAGTCGCACACAGCCCGAACTGAGCGCCCGCAGCGGTTTCCCGAACTGCGCCCGCGACGGCGTGTCGTGCAGATAGATCGCGTAGCCGTTCGACAGCGAGAACTTGACCTGGCCGAGCGCTCCGCCGGCTCCGGATTCCTGCACGACGCGATACGGGAAACCCGTCCGGGCGACGCCATTCCAATCGACCTGCGCCGCCGCAACGGCCTGCCCGCTGCGGTCTACGACGCGCAGCCGGTGCTTCTGGAGGTAGCCGGCGTTGCCGATCACGCCGGGGATGACGTCCTGCTTCAGGATGGTCGGCGGCACGACCCACTTCGGATTGAGCACCAGGTGCTGAACCTCGTCGAGCAACACGGGCGTTGCGCGGGCCGGGCGCCCGACCACGACCTTCGACGACCACACCGTCGCGCCGTCGAGGCGAAGTTCGGCATTGAAGCCGGTGATGTCCACCAGCAGTCGGTCGGCGACCATATCACGCGCCACCCAGCGCTGGCGCTCGAGGTTGACGCGAACCTGCGCGGCACGTTCGGCGGCGCTGACGTTCAGCGTCGCCAGCGTGGCACTGCCGACCACCCCGTCGGCGCTTAGGCCGTGGGCGCTCTGGAAACGCTCCACGCCCGCAACCAGCGCCTTGTCGTAGCGGGTGCCGTCAGCGCCCGCTACGACCGGAACGGCGGCTGCCATCCAGCCCTCGGCCTGCAGCCGCGCGCGTAGCGCGCGGACGCGCGGCCCGCGCTCGCCCGGGCGAATGGTCGGGCCAGCCGGCACGCTTGCCCAGCCACCACCGGCCGCCAGCGCGGACAAGCGCGACAGCGCCTTCTGCAGCGCGCGGTAGGCCTCGTCCTGGGGCGCCAGCGCCGTCAGGGCGTTCTGCAGGGACGCCGCTTCGAGCAAGGCGCCCAGCATCTGCGCGCGCTCCGGCGCACCCGGCACCGGCGAGAAGCTCCAGGTCGAATACAGCGAATTGGGATTGACCTTGCCGTAGTGCAATTGCCGCGCCAAACGCACCAGCGCGTCGGTGAACAGCAAGTCCCGCCGAACGATGAACGCCGGATCGTCGCCGCCAGCGGCCGCCGCCTGGCGCAGCGCGTCGATGGCAAAATCAGCCGGCGCCAGGCCATGCTCCGAACTGGCGCCGACGGCGGCGATCAGCTCGGCCATGCGCGCGCGGCTGGTCCACAGCGGCCGATAGCCGCGCTCATAGTAGAGCAGCCGGACCACCGCAGCGTCGCTCGACGCGACGGCCAGACGGTCACTGCCGTCGCCAGCCTCCTCTTGCTCATGGAGTAGCTGCTCGATCAGCAGCGGCAGTGCGGCGGCACCACGCGGCGAAGCAGAAAACAGGGCACTCTTGCCCGCCAGCGCCGGTGATTCGTCGATTGCGCGCGCAGAAAGCGGCGAAAAAACCATTAGTAGCAGCGGCGCCGCGACGACAAGGCCGCGCCAGCGGTTCAACAGTGGCGCTACATCGGGTACGATGCCGCCTTCAAGTACTTTTCCGGAATCAATCCAACTCATGCTCAACAACTCCGCTAATTGTGCTCAGCGGCGCAGCGATGCGCCGCGCCGTCGTTTGCTCTTGAAATGCCTGGCCACCCTGCCGCTGGCGCTGCCCTTCTCCTCAGCCAGCGCCGCCAGCGTCGGCAGTTGCCAACTGAAGTTTCACCACACCCACACCGACGAGCGCCTGGCGATCGCCTTCCGCGACAGCAGCGGCTACATCAACCCGGCGCTCGAACGCCTGAACTGGCTGTTGCGCGACCATGTCTCGGGCGAAATGGCCAGCATCGACCCGCGCCTGTTCGACATCCTGCACGCGCTCAGCCTAAGCTGCGGTAGCGAAACCTTCGAAATTATCTCCGCCTACCGCTCGCCGACGACCAACGCGATGCTGCGAAAGACCAAGGGCCGCGGTGTCGCCAAACACAGTCTGCACATGGATGCTCGCGCCATCGACGTGCGCCTGGTCGGCTCCAACACCGCCCGTCTGCGCGACGCCGCGGTGGCGCTCGGCCTTGGTGGCGTAGGATATTACCCGAAATCGGACTTCCTGCACGTCGACACCGGTGACGTGCGCGTCTGGGGAGCAATGCGCGGCTGAACGGCATAAGGCCGACGGCGCTCGGCAACGCCGCCGCGAAACCCGTGCCGCGGCCGCACGGCCGCCTCCGATGTGACGGCCGGCAAAGCCTGACAGGAAGGAAGAGAGCAGCATCTGTTTTCCCGGTTGGCGCTGCACGCCCGACTTGGATTGACCATCACGGCACGCACAAGTTTCTACGCTTTGGCAACGCTTTGCCGCGGCGCTGCCTGACCCACTGGAAAGAGAGAATTCGATGACCGAAAAAACGATAAACGTCAAATTGCTTGGCGATTTGCGACAGCGCAGCGAGCAGGGACAGCTGCCATTGGCAGGCAAGAAAGGGATCGTCATCGGCATCGCCAACGACCAGTCCATCGCCTGGGGCTGCGCGCAGGCTTTTCGCGGCTTGGGTGCCGAGCTGTGCATCACCTACCTGAACGAAAAATCCAGGAAGTTCACCGAGCCGCTGGCGCAGGCACTCGACGTCGCACCATCGCTCTATCTGCCCTGCGACGTTCGCCAGGAAGGACAACTGGAAGCGGTCTTCGAGAGCATCGAAAAGGAGTGGGGCCGGCTCGACTTTGCCCTCCACTCAATTGCCTTCGCACCGCGTGAAGACCTGCATGGCCGCGTCACCGACTGCTCGCGCGACGGCTTCCTGATGGCCATGGATGTCTCGTGCCATTCGTTCATCCGCATGGCCAGGCTGGCCGAGCCACTGATGAAAGACGGTGGCTCGCTGTTCACCATGAGCTACTTTGGCGCCGAAAAGGCCGTCGAGAACTATAACCTGATGGGGCCGGTGAAGGCCGCGCTCGAGGCCACCTCGCGCTACCTTGCCGCCGAACTGGGTCCGCAAGGAATTCGCGTCACGCCGATCTCACCAGGACCGATCGCCACCCGCGCGGCGTCGGGAATCGGCCGTTTCGACGAACTGATGGAGAAAGCCGCCGCGCGCGCGCCGGCTCGGATGCTGGTCAGCATCGAAGACGTCGGCATGGCGACCGCTTTTCTCGCCACCGACTATGCCAAGCTGATTACCGGCGACACGCTGTACGTGGACGGCGGTTACCACGTCGTCGGCTAAACAGCCCGGATTGGCAGCATCGCCGCACGCGGCCGGCAGCGCTGGTGCGCCGTCCCGGCTCATGTCCGGCGGCTGGCATCGCCGCTGCGCTCGGCCAGGAAGGCCTGCGCTTCCTCGCGGCGCTCGAAAATGTGCGGCGCGATGCTGCGCGCCGAGAAGGCCTCGCCGAGTTTGGCACGCAGGAAAGCACTGGTCGCGTAGCGGGTGATCTGACTGAAATAGTTGGCCAGGAAGTAGCGATCCATTTCGGCATAGGCGTCGTACATGTCCTGGTTGATGCGAAAGCGGTCGTAGTTGATGATCACGCCGACGCGCTTGCCGGCCGCTTTGCAGCGCAGTTCGCAAATATCCCAGATCGCTTTCACATCTTCCTCGACGCGCACGTGCATGCCCTCGAAGTTGAGGAACAGGATGTTGCGCTCCGGGTCGTAAATGACACGTTCCGGCAGCGACAGGTTGAGTAGCTCGGCCTCCAGGCCCATCGGGTTGGTATTGAAGATGCGCGCGTCCATCTCGCCGTATTCACCGATGATCGGCTCGAAATCCATGTTCGGCAGGATGTCCCGGTCGACGTCGATGCCCGGCGCCACCTCGATCAGTGCCAGCCCACCCCTGACCCGCCGAAAGACACAGCGTTCGGTAATGTAGTAGACCGGTTTGTCTCTATCGTAGGCGTACTGGCCGTTGAAGGTGATTTGCTCGACCTGCTTGACGAACTTCCGGTGCCGGCCCTCTTCGACAATCCGCAGCTTGCCATCATGGACCTCGACCTTCAGGCCATTGCCGGTCAGGGTGCCAACAAAGACCACCAGCCGGGCGTTCTGGCTGATGTTGATGAAGCCGCCGGCGCCGGTCAGGCGGCCACCGAAGCGGCTGACGTTGACGTTGCCCGCGGCATCGCATTCGGCCATACCCAGGCACGCCATATCGAGACCACCGCCGTCGTAGAAATCGAACTGCTGATTTTCATCGATCACCGCATCCATGTTGACGCCGGTCCCGAAGTTACCACCGGTCGAGGGAATCCCGCCGATCAGGCCCGATTCGACGGTCATCGTCAGCAGGTGCGAAATGCGCTCCTCATTGGCCACCGACGCCACGCCTTCGGGCATCCCGACGCCCAGATTGATGATGCCGTTGGGCGGCAATTCGAACGCCGCACGACGGGCGATGATCTTGCGCTCGGTCAGCGGCGTCGACACCAGGCTGGGGTGAGGAACGCGAAACTCGCCGGCATAGGCGGCGCTGTACTGGGTGGCCAGCGTCTGCATGTGCTGCAGCGGCTCGGCGACGACCACGCAATCGACCAGGATCCCCGGAATCTTGACCTGCCGCGGCGGCAAGCCGTTGCGCTCGGCGATCCGTTCGACCTGAGCGATGACGATGCCGTTACTGTTCTTGGCCGCCATGGCCATCGCCAGGTTGTTGAGCGTCAGCGCTTCGCGCTCCATCGTGATGTTGCCAAACGTGTCGGCGGTGGTGCCGCGAACGAAAGCGACGTTGACCTCGCCGACCTTGTAGAACAGCCACTCCTCGCCACCGACCTCGACCAGGCTGACGATGTCCCTGGTGGTCGCGGCGTTGATCCGGCTGCCGCCGTAGCGGGGATCGACGAAGGTATGCAGTCCGACTTTGGAAAACGAGCCGGGTTTGCCGGCGGCCAGATCGCGGAACAACTGACAAATAATTCCCTGCGGCAGGTTATAGGCCTGGATACGGTTGTCGAGCGCCAGTTGCGCGACCTTCGGCATCCGCCCCCAGTGGCCCGCGACGACCCGTCGCAGCAGACCTTCATGGCCGAGGTGATTGAGTCCCAGGGTCTTGCCGTCACCCTGGCCGGCGGCCGCGAACAAGGTCAGATTCCTGGGGCCGTTGCCGGCCAGGAAACGGCGCTCGAGCGCCGACAGTAGCGCTTCTGCGAAGCCGGTCTGAACGAAGCCGGTACTGGCCAGCGTATCACCATCCCGGATCAGGGCGATTGCTTCGTCGGCAGTAACTATTTTGCTGCGCATGCTGTTCTCCTCCCGCTGGCCTTCTTGATTTCCGGGCTAACGGTCATGACCTGTCGAGATACCCCAGATCATGAAAGCCATGACCAATTCGCTGCCCGTGCCCCGTGTGCTCTGGCGGGCACACGGGCGGCGCTCCGCAGTGCGCCCGCCAAACTCGGCTTTTTACCACCCCCGCGCCGGCCTTGCCAACAGTATCACCTCTCGTGCTCTTTGTTACAGTCGGCTGTTGCGGACTGGCGATTAAATGCCTATGTGCTCGACCAGGGCGCCCCAAGACGCTCACGGGAGCGCGGCCGGCAGCCGCGCGCGGGCCGCGCGGTCAACGGTTTTTGGCGGCCCGAGCAAACCGCCGAAACGATCCTGGACATAGACAGCTCTTGAAATTGGAGCGATCCGCCCCTATTATTAGCACTCACTCAGCTTGAGTGCTAATAACTCTGACCTTGCGCCGCGTCTTCGCGGCGGCGGGGTTTGCTGGTTTTAGTTTGTTTGCTTGTATGCCTATCCCAAGGAGAAACCGCATGAAAATTCGTCCACTGCATGATCGCGTCATCGTCAAGCGTCTTGACGAGGAGCGCAAGACCGCTTCCGGTATCGTCATCCCCGATGCAGCTGCTGAAAAACCCGACCAGGGCGAGATCCGCGCCGTCGGCAATGGCAAAGTGCTTGACGATGGTTCGGTTCGCGCGCTCGCCGTCAAGGTCGGTGACCGGGTCCTGTTCGGCAAGTACGCTGGCCAGACCGTCAAGGTCGATGGCGAGGAACTGCTGGTCATGCGTGAAGAGGACATCATGGGCGTCGTCGAAGCGTAAAGCTTCCGGGCCGGCAAGCTCGCGCCCTCCCCACCATGGCGCCGAGTTTTCGCGCTGAGTTTTCATTTCAAATCATTGAAGAATTTTAGGAGTTACCTCTATGGCAGCTAAAGACGTCAAGTTTGGCGATAGCGCACGCGCTCGCATGGTCGAAGGCGTAAACCTTCTGGCCGACGCGGTCAAGATCACCCTCGGCCCGAAAGGCCGCAACGTCGTTCTCGAGCGCTCGTACGGCGCTCCGACCGTCACCAAGGACGGAGTCTCGGTCGCCAAGGAAATCGAGCTCAAGGACAAGTTCGCCAACATGGGCGCCCAAATGCTCAAGGAAGTTGCCTCCAAGACTTCCGACATCGCCGGTGACGGCACCACCACGGCGACCGTTCTCGCCCAGTCGATCGTCCGCGAAGGCATGAAGTACGTTGCCGCCGGCATGAACCCGATGGACCTCAAGCGTGGCATCGACAAAGCCGTGACGGCGACCGTCGAGGCGCTGAAGACGCTCTCCAAGCCGTGCTCGACCAACAAGGAGATCGCTCAGGTCGGTGCGATTTCGGCCAATGCTGACGTCGACATCGGCGACATCATCGCCAAGGCCATGGACAAGGTCGGCAAAGAAGGCGTGATCACCGTTGAAGACGGCAAGTCGCTCAACAATGAGCTCGACGTCGTCGAAGGTATGCAGTTTGACCGTGGCTACCTGAGCCCCTACTTCATCAACAACAACGAGAAGCAGAACGCCATTCTCGAAAACCCCTATGTCCTGATCTACGACAAAAAGGTTTCCAACATCCGTGACTTGTTGCCGATTCTCGAGCAGGTCGCGAAGGCCAGCCGGCCGCTGCTGATCGTCGCCGAAGACGTCGACGGTGAAGCGCTTGCGACGCTGGTGGTCAACAACATCCGCGGCATTCTCAAGACCTGCGCCGTCAAGGCACCGGGCTTCGGCGATCGCCGCAAGGCCATGCTCGAAGACATCGCCATCCTGACCGGTGGCCAGGTGATCGCCGAGGAAGTCGGTCTGACGCTCGAAAAAGCCACCCTCGCTGAACTGGGTCAGGCCAAGCGCATCGAAATCGGCAAGGAAGACACGACGATCATCGACGGCGCCGGCGATTCCGCCAGCATCGAAGCTCGCGTCAAGCAAATCCGCGCTCAGATCGAGACCGCGACCAGCGATTACGACAAAGAGAAGCTGCAGGAACGCGTTGCCAAGCTCGCTGGCGGCGTCGCCCTGATCAAGGTTGGTGCAGCCACCGAAGTCGAAATGAAAGAGAAGAAGGCGCGCGTCGAAGACGCCCTACACGCAACGCGTGCCGCCGTTGAAGAAGGCATCGTTCCTGGCGGTGGTGTGGCCCTGCTGCGCGCCCGTAGCGCACTCGCCGCAGTCAAGAGCGACAACGCCGATCAGGACGCTGGTATCAAGATCGTCCTGCGCGCACTCGAGCAGCCGCTGCGTGAAATCGTCGCCAATGCCGGCGAAGAACCCTCGGTGGTGGTCAACGCCGTGCTGCAGGGCACCGGCAATTTCGGCTACAACGCGGCGACCGGCGAGTATGGCGACCTGGTTGAAATGGGCGTCCTCGACCCGACCAAGGTGACGCGTACCGCACTGCAAAACGCGGCTTCGATCGCCGGCCTGATGCTGACGACCGATTGCATGGTCGCCGAGCTGGCTGAGGACAAGCCGGCCATGGGCGGCGGCATGGGTGGTGGCATGGGTGGCATGGGTGGTATGGGCGGCATGGGCGGCATGGACATGTAATTTGTGTCCGGGCTTTGCCCGATCGCAAAAAAACCCCGCTTCGGCGGGGTTTTTTTTGGCTACTACCCGGTGATGGTCACCGCGTTCAGGCTCGCTGTTGGCCCCTGCGCTGCCCAAGCACGCCGGCAAGCAAGGCACGGCTGTGCAGGGCAAAGTCGCCACGGCTCAAGCTTGAGCCCGCAGCGGCCGACCACCAGACGCCAGCCAAACCGCTGCCGTATAGCTCGCCGCAACAGCTACGCGCGCCGTAGCGGCCCAGAGCCGCCGCCGACTAGCGTTCCTTGCTGTCCAGTGCCGACTTGTTGATATCGACCTTGTAGCGCGTCCGCAAGCCCGCCAGATAGGCCGCAAAATCCTCGTGCCCTAGAATCGTGCTGTATTCCTGCTGCAAGGCCTGGCGCCGCCCGTCGTCAAGCTTTTCCGGCTGGCTGACTTTGCTGATCTGGTACAGCGTGTAGTCGCCAGCCGCAGCTTCAACACCGAGGTAGGCCGGAAGTTTCTGAACATCGGCGCGGAAAATGGCTTTCAGCGCGACCAGCGGCAACTGTTGGCTGGCCATTCTCGACACCGTTTTCAGCGGCCCCCAGTCCGGCTTGCCTGGCTTGCCTTCGCGCAAGGCGGCAAGTTCTGCCTCGCCGGCCTGGCGCGCCAGAGTAGCGGCTTCCTGGGCCTTCAGTTCGGCTTCGATAGCCGCCCGTACGGTCGCCAAGGGTTTGCTGCTGGCCGGCCGATACTCGCTTACGCGCGCCGACAGCAGCGTGCTCGGAGCGACCTCGATGGCTTCGGTATTGCGTTTATTCTTCAGCGAGTCAGCGGCAAACAGCGCGCTCAGGACCTTGGCGTTGCCGAGCGTAGCCAACGTCGCCAGAACCTCTGGACTCGGGTCTCGCGGCAACCAGCCCGAGTGCTCGATCGTCAGATGAAAGCGATCGGCTACCGGCTGCAAGCTGTCGGACTGCTCGTAGACCATGTTGCTGAACGCCTCGGCGGCCTCAGCGAACTGCCGCGACGCGGTCTGGCGCTTCAGTTCATCCTCGATCTCCGAACGCACCTCGGCCAGCGCGCGTTGCTTGCCGCCCTTGATGCCGGTCAGTTTGATGATGTGATAACCGAAATCCGACTCGACAATGCCGGAAATCTCGTTCTCCTGAAGCTTGAAAACGGTCTCCTCGAACGCCTTGACCATCATCCCGCGAGCAAAAAATCCCAGATCACCGCCTTTTCCCGCGGACCCTGGATCCTGCGAGTACTGCTTGGCCAGTTCGGCAAACGCCGCCGGCGACTGCCGAACTTCGATCAGGATCTCCTCGGCCCGGGCCTTCGCCGCCGCCTTGTCGGTTTTGCCATCGACGACGATCAGGATGTGGCTGGCGCGTCGCTCGTCGGCTTGTTGATAGCGATCCCGATGGCCGTCGTACCAGGCGCTCACTTCGCCGTCGCTGGGCTTGATCCTGGCCATCAAGCCTTCGAGAGAGAGGACGACGTACGCGGCCTTGGCCTGCTCCGGAACCTCGAAGCGCTTGCTGTTCTCTTCGTAGTACTTCTCGACCGCGGCCGGCGCGATCTTGACCTGCCCAGCGAACTGCTCCGGCGTAATCCGCCACGCGGCGACCTGACGCTCCTCGGATTGAATTCGCAGGACCACGTCGGTCATCGCGCTGCCAACGATCGCGGTATCGCCAACCGCAGCGACCAACTGCTGCAAGGTCAGGTCCTGGCGCATCTGGGCCTCGAACTGGCTTTGCGACATGCCCTGCGCGGCCAACACCGCCTGATAACGCGCCATCGAGAACTGGCCATCTTCCTGCAGCGCCGGAATCTTGCTGATCACCTCGCGCAACTGATCGTCGCCAGCGCCAAGATGTCCCTTGACGGCTTCGAGCAACAGCAGACGCTGGTCGATCAGCGCGTTCAGAACCGCCATCCTGGCCGCCGGCGTATTCATCGCCTCGGCGCGGAAGTCGGCACCAAGGGCCTGCCGCAGACGATCCTGTTGGCTACGCCATGCCTGATCGAACTGCTGCGCGGTGATCTTCGAGTCGCCGACACTGGCCAGATCGTGGCCTGCGCCGGCATTGCGGACGTAGGAGTCGACGCCCCAGAACGCAAAGGGCAAGGTGATCAAGGCAAGAAATACCTGGACGACTCTCTTGTTATTGCGAACGGCATCAAAAATCATGGTCTTAGCCCACTAACTCATTGGCAGATTGGCGAGAAAAGTGAGTGCGCCCTGCCGGACGCACCAACAAAAAAGGCGAACTTGCGTTCGCCCCGTAGGTGATGGCGGAGTGGACGGGACTCGAACCCGCGACCCCCGGCGTGACAGGCCGGTATTCTAACCAACTGAACTACCACTCCAAAAACCCACCGCAGCTCTCTTGCGCGTGCTGGTGGGTGCTGACGGGCTCGAACCGCCGACATCCAGCTTGTAAGGCTAGCGCTCTACCAACTGAGCTAAGCACCCGTCGTGAGACCCCAACGCGGAGGCGCGATTCTAGCGCATCCATGGCCACTTGGCCAGAGCGAGCGGCGCCGGCAGCGCTCTCTGAACGCTACCGGCAATCGCCCTAATGGGTGATCAGCGCCTGCCCACCAGGGCTGTCGGCGGCCGCTCCGGCAGCCGCCGGTGTCGGCGTCACCTCGCCGGACAGCGCTTCCGGCTTGCGTTCGAGCGCGTGCTCGAGCACCTGGTCGATCCACCTGACCGGGATGATCTCCAGCTTGTTCTTGATGTTGTCCGGAATCTCGGCGAGATCGCGAACGTTCTCCTCCGGAATCAGCACCCGCGCCAGACCGCCCCGGACCGCCGCCAGCAGTTTCTCCTTCAACCCGCCAATCGGCAGAACCTCGCCACGCAGGGTGATCTCGCCGGTCATCGCCACGTCGCAGCGGACCGGGATACCGGTCAGCACCGACACCAGCGCCGTGCAGATCCCGACGCCGGCCGACGGTCCATCCTTGGGAATCGCGCCTTCCGGAAGATGGATGTGAATGTCGCTCTTCTGGTAGAAATCATGGTCGATTCCCAGCGACGCGGCGCGTTTGCGCACCACCGAAACCGCCGCCTGCACCGACTCCTGCATCACTTCGCCGAGCTTGCCGGTGGTGATCGTCTTGCCTTTGCCCGGCAGAACCACCGACTCGATGGTCAGTAATTCGCCGCCAACCTCGGTCCACGCCAGCCCGGTCACCTGACCGACCTGGTTCTCGCGCTCGGCGACACCAAAATTGAAGCGACGAACGCCGAGGAACTTGTCCAGGTTGCGCGCGCTGACCGCGACTTTCTGCTGGCTCCGACGCAGCAACAGCGTCTTCACCACCTTGCGGCAGATCTTGGAGATGTCGCGTTCCAGCGACCGCACCCCCGCCTCGCGCGTGTAGTAGCGAACGATGTCGCGCAGTGCGCTCTCGGCGACCGTCAGTTCGTTGGCGCGCAGGCCGTTGTTCTTGATCTGCTTGGGCAGCAGATAGCGCAGCGCAATGTTGACCTTTTCGTCTTCGGTGTAACCCGAGAGCCTGATCACTTCCATGCGATCGAGCAGCGGCGCCGGAATGTTCAGCGTATTGGCCGTGGCCACGAACATCACTTCCGACAGATCGTACTCGACTTCGACGTAGTGATCGACGAAGGTCGAATTCTGCTCGGGATCGAGCACCTCGAGCAGTGCCGAACTCGGGTCGCCGCGGAAGTCCTGGCCCATCTTGTCGACTTCATCGAGCAGGAACAAGGGGTTCTTGACGCCGATCTTGCTCATGTTCTGGAGAATCTTGCCGGGCATCGAGCCGATATAGGTCCGCCGGTGGCCACGAATTTCGGCCTCGTCGCGTACGCCGCCGAGGCTCATGCGGACAAATTTGCGGCCGGTTGCCCTGGCTATCGACTGGCCAAGCGACGTCTTGCCAACGCCGGGAGGACCAACCAGGCAGAGAATCGGCGCCTTGAGCCGGTCAACACGTTGTTGCACGGCGAGATACTCGATGATCCTTTCCTTGACCTTTTCCAGGCCCCAGTGATCGGTGTCGAGAATCTTGCCGGCCGCCGCCAGGTCCTTGCTGGTTCGCGTCCGCTTGCGCCACGGCAGGCCAATCAGCGTTTCGATGAAATTGCGCACCACCGTCGCTTCGGCTGACATCGGCGACATCAGTTTGAGCTTACGAAGTTCCGCCTGCGCCTTGGCGAGCCCCTCCTTGCCCATTCCAGCCAGCTTGACCTTGCGGTCGAGATCCTCCATGTCGGCGCCGTCTTCGCCTTCGCCGAGCTCCTTCTGGATCGCTTTGACCTGCTCGTTGAGGTAGTACTCGCGCTGGCTCTTTTCCATCTGACGCTTGACGCGACCGCGGATCCGCTTCTCGACCTGGAGAATATCGATCTCGGCTTCGAGCTGCGTCAGCAGTCGTTCGATGCGCGCGCGGATGTCGAACATCTCGAGGACTTCCTGCTTCTGCTCGAGCTTCAGCGGCAGGTGCGCGGCGATCGTATCGGCCAGCCGTCCCGCCTCTTCGATGCCGGCGATCGAGGTCAGGATCTCCGGCGGAATTTTCTTGTTCAGCTTGACGTACTGGTCGAACTGCGCGATCACCGCACGCCGCAAGGCCTCGACCTCGTGATTGACCTCATCATCGGCGAGCACCGGGCGGGTGCGCGCGAAGAACATTTCGTCGCGCGATTCGATGGCATCCAGACGCGCACGCTGCGTGCCTTCGACCAGCACCTTGACGGTGCCATCGGGCAACTTCAGCATCTGCAGGATATTGGCCACACAGCCGATGTCGTAGAGATCCTCGGCTTCGGGTTCGTCCTTGACGGCAGACTTCTGGGCGACGAGCAGGATGTTCTTGCCCGCTTCCATCGCGACTTCAAGGGCTTTGATCGACTTCGGTCGTCCGACGAAAAGTGGAATCACCATGTGCGGAAAGACCACCACGTCGCGCAGAGGCAATAGCGGCAGTTCGACTAGCTCGCTAGCCAACTTGGGGGTTGCAGACATTTGTGCCCTTTAGGTTGAGGTCCATGCTCCGAGATGGTGGCACGAACCCATATTTCAAGCCGCCAGCCGCGGCCAGCACATCAGTTGCCGCCGGATACCTTCGATTGCCCCGCATAGATCAGGATGGGCTGGGCGTCGCCAACGATCGTGTTCTCGTCGACAATGACCTCTGAGACATTGTCCATGCCGGGCAGTTCGTACATGGTGTCCAGCAAGACCGACTCGAGAATCGAACGCAGGCCGCGCGCACCGGTCTTCCTTTCAAGCGCTCTCTTGGCGATGGCCATCATCGCCGCCGGGCGTATTTCGAGTGCCACACCTTCCATCGCGAAAAGTTTCTGGTACTGCTTGACCAGCGCGTTCTTGGGCTCAACGAGAATCTCGACGAGCGCCGCGACCGACAGCTCCTCGAGCGTCGCCAGCACCGGCAGTCGCCCGATCAACTCGGGAATCAGGCCAAATTTGATCAGGTCCTCGGGCTCGACGCTACGCAGGATCTCGCCGATCGCCTTCTTGTTGTCCTTGCTTTTCACTTCGGCACCGAAGCCGATACCGCCGCGCTCCGAGCGCGCGCGAATGACTTTTTCGAGGCCATCGAAGGCGCCGCCACAAACGAACAGGATGTTTGTCGTATCGACCTGCACGAAGTCCTGGTTCGGATGCTTACGCCCGCCCTGCGGCGGCACCGACGCAACCGTCCCTTCGATCAGCTTGAGCAGCGCCTGCTGCACGCCCTCGCCCGAAACGTCGCGGGTGATCGACGGGTTGTCCGACTTGCGCGAGATCTTGTCGATCTCGTCGATGTAGACGATGCCGCGCTGTGCCTTGTCGGTATCGTAATCAGCTTTCTGCAGCAATTTCTGAATGATGTTCTCGACGTCTTCGCCAACGTAACCCGCTTCGGTCAGCGTCGTCGCATCGGCCATCACGAAGGGCACGTCGAGCATCCGGGCGAGCGTCTGCGCCAACAGCGTCTTGCCCGACCCGGTTGGGCCGATCAGCAGGATGTTGCTCTTCGCCAGTTCGACGTCGTCGCCGGACTTGCCGTGGTGACGCAAGCGCTTGTAATGGTTGTACACCGCCACCGACAGAATCCGCTTGGCCTGGTTCTGCCCGATCACGTACTGGTCGAGGAGGGCCGCGATTTCCTTCGGCGTCGGCAGCAGATCGCCATCGGCGCCCTTGCCACCCTGATCGCCGGCGATTTCGTCACGGACGATATCGTTGCACAGCTCGATGCACTCATCGCAGATGAACACCGACGGCCCGGCAATCAGTTTCTTCACCTCATGCTGACTCTTGCCACAGAATGAGCAGTACAGCAGCTTCTCGCTGCCACTTTTCTTTTCCGACATTCGCCTACCTCACTGTCGATCGGTATCGAGACTAGCTGGACGCGACATCAAAGTGCGTCCCGATTGGCCAGCACCTTGTCGATCAGACCATATTCGGCCGCTTCCTGCGCCGAAAGGAAATTGTCGCGATCAGTGTCGCGTTCGATGCGCTCGATCGGCTGTCCGGTGTGCTGCGCCATCAACTCGTTGAGCTTGGCGCGCAGCGACAGAATTTCCTTGGCGTGAATCGCGATGTCCGAAGCCTGCCCCTGAAAGCCACCCATCGGCTGGTGAATCATCACCCGCGAATTGGGCAAGGCGAAACGCTTGCCATGCGTCCCGGCGGTAAGCAGGAAAGCGCCCATCGAACACGCCTGTCCCATGCACAGTGTAGACACGTCCGGCTTGATGAATTGCATGGTGTCGTAGATCGACAGGCCAGCCGACACCGAGCCACCCGGCGAGTTGATGTAGAAGTGGACGTCCTTGTCGGGATTATCGGCTTCCAGAAAAAGCAACTGCGCAACCACCAGATTGGCGGTGACGTCATTCACCGGGCCGACCAGGAAAATCACCCGTTCCCTGAGCAAGCGCGAGTAGATATCGTAGGCGCGTTCGCCCCGACCACTCTGCTCGATTACCATCGGGACCAAACCGAGCCCCTGCGGATTCCAGTTGCTGCCGTGGTCAATACTCATCTCGGCTCCTCTGCTTGCAGACCGCTGCATATTCAGGACGCCTGGCCCATCAACTCAGCGAAAACCGCTGGCTTGTCAAGCACCTGCGCGCCGGCCAGCATCCAGTCTACGACGTTGACCTCCATCGCCTCACTCTCGAAATCACCGAGGCGTTCAGGCTGCGCATAGTACCAGCGGACGACCTCTTCCGGATGCTCGTAACTCTTTGCCGACTCTTCGACCAGCGCTCGCACCTGCTCCGGTCTGGCCTGCAGTCCGTTCTGCTTGACGATCTCGGAAAGAATCAGCCCGAGGCGTACCCGGCGCGTCGCCTGCTCGACAAACCACTCGCGCTGCATCGGCACGTCCTTCACCTTCATGCCGCGCTGTTCCATATCCTGGCGCGCCAGTTGCGTCAAGCGCTCGATTTCCCTGTCGACCAGCGCCAGGGGAACGTCGATCGGGTTGGCCTGCAGCAACGAATCCATGACCTGCGTCGTGACCTTGCCCTGCAGACGCTTCTTGACCTCGCGCCGCAGGTTGTCCTCGATCTCGGAACGCATCTTGGCCAGATCCCCGTCTTCGACGCCGAGCGCCTTGGCAAAGTCGGCATCCACTTCCGGCAGGATCGGCTCACCGACTTCCTTGACGGTGATCTCGAAAGTCACCGTCTGACCCGCCAATTCCTTGGAGAAATACTCGCTCGGGAAAGTCATCTCGAAGGACTTGCTTTCGCCCGGGCGGGTACCGATGACGGCACTCTCGAAGTCCGGCAACATCCGGCCTTCGCCGAGGACAAACTGGTAGTCCTGGCCCTGGCCACCCTGGAAGGGCACACCGTCCTTCTTGCCGAGGAAATCGATGCTCACCCGGTCAGAGGTGGCCGCCGCACGATCGACAGGATCATAACGGACACGTTGTTTGCGCAGGATTTCGATCGTCCCGTCAATTTCGGTGACGCCGACTTCAAGGACGGGTCGCTCGACTTGCAGATCGGCGATGGCGCTCAGAACAATCTCGGGAAATACTTCGAAAACCGCCGAGAACTCAATATGCGTCGTGCTGCCGCCATCCTTCGACTCGATCTGCGGCGTACCGGCGATACGCAATTGCTGCGCGCTCACGGCATCGCTGAACTGCGCCTTGAGAATCTCGCCCAGAGCATCGCTGCGCGCCTGGTCGCCATACTGCTGCCTGATAATCTGCGACGGTACCTTGCCCGGCCGAAAGCCCGCCATCTTGACGTTTTTGCCGAGGCGCTTCAGGCGCAGCTCGACGTCTTTTTCGAGATCGGCGATGGCTACCGACAGCTCAATGCGCCGCTCGAGCGCGTTGGCGGCTGCGACAGCAGCTTCGGCGGGTGCATCGGTGTCGGTATTGGCAGCATTCGTTTCCATTAAGAATCCTTGTGATACGGGCTGAAAGGTAGGTGGACCCCGGGTCGGCCGGGAGAGCTGGCACGGTCCGGCAGCGCCGGGCAGCCAGACCGAAGAGGCGGCAGGTAAGCGGCTGGCAAGCAAGCCTGCAAAACCCGCCGAGTGCGCCATGCACAAGGCAATGGTTCTTCAAGAGTGCCTGCAAAACATCCGCTGGCCGGCGAGCTCGCCATCGGGGAACTTCTCCGGGCTGGTTTCGCGTCCATGTCGGTACGGTGACCTCACCGCACTGCATACGAAAAGCACAAGATTCTACAGCAATACGCCAAGGGTCGAAACCCGTTGACGGCCGGCGCCGACGCCCGAGCGCTCGTGACAGCGGCCGCAGCGGGCGGCGACCAGCGGCATTGTCAGCCGCTCCTACGCGGCGCTGCCGCACGGCCGGGCCAGGCGTCAGACGCGGCGCAAATCGCCCTCGCCGACAGCGCTCAAGCGTGGGCACGGCGCTTGTTGCACGGTAAATTTGTTCTCGTGCCGGGATCAAGGTGATACGTGGCCTGTAGAATTTTTGGTCATGCGCAGGTAGTCGAAGACCAATCGGATGTTGCGGTTGAGGTGGCGCATTTTTTCGGAAATGCTGGTTTTGCCGTCGGAGAAGTGGTGCAGGATTCCGACGGCAAAGCGGCGCAGGCGTGACATGTTCTCGGGTCCGTAACCAGTCCGAATACGGCTACGGTCCTCGTCGTAGTTCCAGTCGATGACGTAGTGACAGCGGTTCTCTATCGACCAATGGCCGCGATTGATGGCGAGGATTTGCTGTGGGCTGGCCTGTTCTGGAGGGCGACTGGTGATCCCGAGAGCGATTTCGTGCGTCCGCTTGCCGCTCTTCTTGTGCAGCACTTCGCGCTCGATCAAGAACACCTGGCCGACATGCGGGAAGTCGAGATAGGCGTTGAGGGCATTGCTGCACCAAATACGCCGAGTCTCGATCCGACCATGGTCAGGTGGCGAAACCGCCATGAAGTCTGCCCCCTTCCGATCCTGGAAGAGGAGCGCGATATCGGCTTGCAGTGTTGGCTGATTGCCTTTGACCGTGAAGTGATAGTGCGCCTTGCGCTCCACCAGGTAGGTCGCCAGCTTGCGCTGTGTCAGTAGCGCGTCGGCGGTGATGTCCTTGCCCTGAATATCGATCGCATCGAGCAGGGGTATGAACATCCCGATTTCATTGGTCTGCTTGAGCTCGTCCCCGCCATTTACGGGCAAGGTGCCGACTTTTTTTGGGTGTGGTAGACGCCGGTCTGATGCCCGACCACACTCATGATGTGCGTTTGCTGACCGTGCTCGTCATGGGCATTGCGCATGGTCTTGCCGTCGACCGCCAGACTGGGGTCGTCTTGAGCATAGGCCTTGTTCCACTGCTGACACGCTTGGTCGAGTGCCGTGGGATCGACGCGGATCAGGACGTCACGAATGATGAACTCGCTGGGTACGCGGTAAACGCCCTTCTCGCGACGACAGCGGAAACGCTCGCGTGCTTTCGGTGTGAGGTCTTTGGCCCACCCGGCGATGGCTTTGTAGCCCTGCATTCCGCACAACGCCGCCGCCGTGGCGATGGCCAGCACGGCCGGCAGGGGATGGCGTCTTCCTTGCGCGCGCCGCGGGTCGGCGATGCCGGTAAAGAAATCGGGAAGCGTGCGCATCTGTTCGGCGGTGAGCATCATCCTGGGCGCTCCTGTGCGATAGCGGGGGTTGAGTATCGAGCGGGAAAGTTGGCCGCGAGCGTCCGCCTGCAAGGGGCGAACAAAGACAACTTTGGGCGACGTCGGGTGGGCGCTGTAGCCTTCTCGGGTGCGGCGAAAGCCTTGCGTCAGCCCCAGAGGCGTCCAGTTCGCGGCGCGATAGACGGTCCCCTGGAAGCGCGAGGGGTCCACAAAGGTCTCCAGCAGTAACAGCGGCTTCCCGAAATGCGCCTGCCAGTCCTCTGCGATCCGTCGCTCGCACAGCGAGAGCACCTTGGAGCCGAGATTGGGGTAATGCCAATCGGGAAGGATCAGAAAGCGACTATTGTTGGCGACCAGGCCCAAGCGATCGTACTGATGCCGATAGTCCCAGCCGATCCAGCGGTCACGAACGCCGCATTTCCAGGCCGCCGCAGAGAAACTCAGCAAGGCCGTCCACTTTTCGCCGTAGGTGGCCACGTACCAAAGCGTGTGCCCGATCTTCGCCAGGTCGCCCAGGTAGTGATGCTCTGCCATCAACTCCCGATAGCGAGCCTCTTCGCTCTTGCCCACCAAGCGAACACGCAATGCACCAAGAACGCTTTCCATGCGCCATTTATACGGACTTCCGGCGCGAATGTCCAGGGGGAAGAACTAACTGCTTGATTGCCTGTGCGTTGCCTGAGAGGACAAATCCACCCTGGCGCTTGTTGCTGTTCGACTTGTCGGCGAGATCTGAAATGGGCATGATTGACACGGCGGCCGACGAGCTATTTTCGGCGCTAGCCGGCAAAGGCCTGAACTCCGGCGCCGAGAAACAGACGCCAGGGACGCTCGATGTGATCAACAAACTCCTGCGCACGACCCTGCTGGCGAGCGTGCTGTGGCTGCTCTTGCTCGCTGCAGCGCTCGCCGAAGGTCCCTGGTACGCCGCCCGCCAGAACACCTACGGCTGGCAGTTCATGACTCCCGACGAGCGCGTCGAGCAGCAGCGAACGATGCGCCGCTTCACAAGCTACGACGACTGCAAGACGTACCAGAACGCTCACCACGCCGAAATGGCCGCGCGCGCCCATCGTGCCGGGACTGAACTGGCGCCACCGCGCGAAGCGGCTTGTGACAAGCTGCGTGCCCGCGGCAGGCTGCAGTGACCGCCGCCGCCACCTCGGTTTCCGCGATCCGCCGCGCCGTGGCGCCGCTGGCGGCGCTGTCGATCACACTCGCCGCCGTCGTCTGGGCCTTCCCCGGCGGCCTGACGCCGTGGCGCAGCGTCGGCATCGTCAGCGGCTGGGCGGCCAGCGGCCTGCTCGTCGCCAGCTTGCTGCTGATGGTCCGTCAGGCGCACCTGGCGAAACTCCTCGGCGGCCTTGAGCTGAGCTATCGCTGGCACCATCGTTGCGGCCTGGTCGCCTATCTGCTGCTACTCGGCCACCCGCTGGCGCTGGCGCTCGACGGCTGGGCAGAAGCGCCGCAACTGGCCTGGCAAACGCTCGACCCGGGTGCGCAATCGTGGCCGCTGTGGTTGGGCTGGGGCGGACTGCTGCTGCTGATGCTCGGCCTGACGACGACTTTCGCCGTACACCTGCCCTACCGACGCTGGCGCGCATTTCATTTCGTCCTCGGCGCCGGCGCGCTCCTCGGCCTGACGCACATCTACGTACTGCTCGGCAATGACCCGATGTTTCTCGCCCTGCTGACCCTGGCAATGGCCGCTCTGGCCTGGCGCCTGCTGGCCAGCGACCTTGGCCTGAGCGCCCATCCCTATCGGGTGACGCAGGTCGACACCGCGGCCGCCGACACCATCGAAGCGTCGCTGGCGCCCTGCGCGTCGGCGCTGGTGGTGACGCCAGGCCAGTTCGTCCTCGCCGCGTTCGCCGACGGCGTCCACTACCGCGGCTGCGGCGAATACCATCCGTTCACCGTCAGCGCCAGCGACCACGCGGGCCGCTTGCGGATCACCGTCAAGGCGCTGGGCCCCTGCTCGCGCCGCATCCAGGCGCTCGAGCCAGGCGTGCTGGTGCGTCTCGAGGGCCCCTTCGGCAACTTTCTCGACGCGCTACAGACGGCACCGCAACTGTGGGTAGCCGGCGGCATCGGCATCACGCCGTTCATCGCCAGGCTGCGTGCCGAGCGCTGCCAGCAGCCAACGACGCTGATCTACCTGTATCGCCAGCGAAGCGACGCCGCCTTTGTCGACGAACTGCACGAACTTGCCAACGAAGACCGTCTGTTTGAATTGCTCGACGAGGCGTCCGGCGACGACCAGCCCGACCTGGCTCGCGTGCTCGAGCGGGTGTCCGGGCTCGCCGACAGGCAGGTACAGATGTGTGGTCCGCCGGCGCTGTTGGCGGCGATCACGCCGGCTCTGCGGCAGCGCGGCGTTGCCGACCAGGCGATCCACTGCGAAAGCTTCGACTTCCGATGACGCGCCGGCTGTTCATCTACGCGACGCTCGCTTTCTGGCTCGCCGTAATCGGCTTCGCCGCCAGCCCACTGTGGTTGCCGGCCGAAAACGCCACCGCTGCCGCCGCACCAGCTCCGCTGCTGGATGCCGCCGTTCCCGGCGCCCTGGTCGGCACGCCGGACAACGCTCGGTCGCTCGCTGAAGTCGCCCGGCACACGCAAATCGACGATTGCTGGATGGCGATCGACGGCGAAGTCTACGACCTCAGCAACTATCTTCCCGAACACCCCAGCGAGCTCGAAGTCATCGTCGCCTGGTGCGGCCGCGAGGCGACGCAAGCGTATCGGAGCAAAGGCAAGGGCAAAGCGCACTCGGTGCGCGCTGATCGCTTGCTGGCGCGATACCGAATCGCCACGCTGCGGCGACCATGACGTGCACCGCGACCGGCGCACGCATTTGACTTGCCCTGCTGGCGCCCGGATACTGCAGGCGATCCGGGCGGCCGGCCAGGCCGCTCGCCATCCGTTGCACCATCCTGGTTCAATAAAGGAGTGAAGAGATGCGCGCGATCACCATCATGCTTTCCGGATTGCTGCTGCTCGGCTTGATCGGAACGGCCGAAGCCAGGAACGACCGCAAGATCGAGCAATGCGGCAAGCACACCGAGGTCGTCGACCAGGACGATGGCATGGTCAGCCTGAAGGAGAAGAAAAAGAAAGGCTGCGTCATTGCCGTCAAGGCGCTGCATCCGACGCAGTCGGCCGTGGGCATGGACGCGGCCGCGTGCAAGGCGGACAAGATCACGGCCAAGGCCAGGGCCGGCAAACTGAAGAGCTACCTGCAGGCAGAAAAACGTTGGCTGCCCCTGGTGCGCGGCCCGGGTGGCGTCTTTTACCTGACCGACCACCACCACCTGTCAGCCGCGATCTGGAACGCCGACCTCAAGGAGAAGGAAAAGAAGGTCTTCGCCTACCTGATCGCCGACTGGTCCGAACTGCATGAGGATGCGTTCTGGGCGTTGATGGTCAAGCACAACAATACCTGGCTGAAGAATCCCGCCGACCAGGACATCAAGCCCAGTCAGCTGCCAGCGAGCATCGGCGCGATGCAGGATGATCCGATGCGGACGCTGTCGGCGTGGGTCCGTGGCAGCTGCGGTTACGTCAAGTGCGACGCCCCGGGAAGTGAGCAGGACGACGAAGAAACGACTTGCCAGCAGCAGTTTGCCAAAGCCGCGAGCTGTGCCGCCAACGTCTTCTTCCTCGAATTCAAGTGGGGCCACTACCTCGGCAGCGTCCCGGCGGTACAGACCGAACTGCAAGGCATAGCCGCGTGTTCGCAGCAAGATCCGCTCGATCGGCAGTGCCTCGACAAGCAGTATGCGCAAATGGTCAAGGCGCTGCCGGCGGCCATGCAGGCGGCTGCGGCACCGGCCGCACTGCAGGCACTGGGCGATGGCGCTGGCTACCATCCGCAGGCGCAGACCGGCGTTCCGCAGCCGAAGCGCTGCGACTGATCGTCAGCGCGCGGTCGAGCGCTGCCGCGCCTGGCCCGAGGGTCACCACAGCGTCCGCGTGTCTATCCAGCTCACCCGCCCGGTCCGCCGCCTGACCTCCTGATACATGTGCGCCGTTCCACCCCGGCCGTCGCCGCCACCGCCATTCCACAGGCAGACGAAGCGTAGCTTGTCGATGCCGCAGGCCAGCGCGGTGTACAGCAACCACAGGTTGCAGCGCTCGAAGGCGTTGAGGTCGGCACCGGCCACGTCGCGTGGCAGCGTACCGAGTTCGGCGGGCATGATCCGTGGTCCCTCATCGAGGTCGTTGGTCAGGCTGAAGTAACGCTGCCGCCAGTGCTCGCCGTTGCTGGCGGGCAAGACCGAGCGCTCGATGAACTCGGGTTCCTCGAAAGGCAGCATCGGTTGCAGGCGCACGCCGCGCGCCCGACACGCTTCAAGGAACAGCAGGTCGCCGCCGCTGGCTGCCTGCGACAGCGCCAGATCGTCGGGGCCAACGGCCAGCTGGTCAAGCGTCTGGGCTATTTTCTCGGCCGCCAGCGCTTCCCGATCGACCGGGAAACGCGGCTCGGCGCGGCCCGCTGCGTCGATCATGTGGCCGCTGAAAAGAAGCACCAGCCGCGGCTCGAAAGGCCGACTGCTGCGCGCCATCTCGCGCTCGACGATGGCCAGCGCGGCGGCCGTCTCGACGGGGCGAAAATCGACGTCGCGCAGCAGCGTCAGCGTCTCCCGCGACGAATCAAGAGCGAACCAGTCCCGGTTGGCGGCGGCGACCATGTCGCCGTAAGCCTGGCGAACACTGTCGAGCGAATTGCCCAGCAGGCAGCACTCGGCGTAGCTGGCGCGTGCCGCGTAGTCCTGGCTATCGCGCTCCTGCGCGGCCAGGCTGGCCCACAACACGCCGCCGCGCAGCGCGTCGATTACCGTTTGGCTGCTGGTGCCGGCGCAGTGCCGGCGCAACAGCTGCAGGGTCAGCGCATTGATGCCCGCACCATGGTGCGCCGGATCGCTGACAAAGGCGCCGTGGTAGGGCTCGATCGCCGCGCCAAGCGCGGCGTTCTCGTGACACGCGGCGGCGTGCATCTGTGCCGGCGTCAAACCCGACTGTCGCCACCGCGCGCTCCAGTTTGCCTTCGCGACGGCGCCGGCCAGCGCCCAGCACTCGGGGTCGCGTGGGTAATCGTCGGTAAGCTGTCTGACCCATACCCGGGCCTCTTCATAACGCCCCAGACGGCCCAGGCAAACGGCCTTCTTTTCGCGGCAGCTCTGGTCGTCGGCGTCGATGCCAAGCGCCGTCTCGAACTGCTCGAGCGCCAGCGCGTACTGCTTGAGCTTGAGCAGCGCGTTGCCGGCGGCGCGCTTGCCTTCCAGGTGCAAGGCGCGCATTGGCGTTTCGTCGGCGAGGACCAGGATATCGCCCGGGCGGTCCTTCTGGCGCGCGATCTCGAGGCGCCGCGACCAGCTGCCGTAGGCTTCGGAAAACTCGTTGTGCTCGGCCAGCAACAACTGCCGCCATGGCGGCTGCAGCAAGCCGGGAATCATCTGAAAAACCGGGCTGACCTGGCGCCGGGTCGAGCTGGCCATGGTCGCGCGAACCATCGCCGTCAAGGCCGCGCGTTCGGCCTCCAGAGTCAGCGGGTCCGGCGCGCCGTCGCGTAGCGCGTAGCGCAGCTTGCGGTCGGTATGCAGATCGAAGGGTTGATCGCGCCGCGGCCCTTGCACCAGCACCACGCCGCGTGCCCGCAGCGCGTGCCGGACACCGAGCTCGTACCAGACGTTGGCGTTGTCCAGCGTCAGGTCGGCGACCACCAGGTCGGCGATCAGCAGCTCCTGGAACAGGTCGGCACGGATGTCGCCCGCGCGCTGTTCGTGGTCGGCCCGGAAGACCTCCAGGCCGGCCAGTTCCAGCGCCGGCCGGATGTATTCGGCGTAGACCCGATTGAAGTCGATCGGCTGACCATCGTGTCCCGGCTTGCGGCCAAAGGGCATGGCGACGAAGGCGTGTGGTTTCATGCAGTGCTCCAGCGGCAAAGTGGGTCATCGGCAAGGCGGCGGCGCGTCGGCGTCTGGCTGGCCTTGTCGGCCGTTCTGCTCAGGTCCCGCCAACGGCCGGCGCGCCGCATGATCGCCGATCCCGGTGCGCTAGCGCTTGCGTGCGCCGCGTTGACGCGTGCCCGCCGCAGCGCCTGCCGGCGACTCGTCGGTGGCCTCGGTGGCCTCGGTGGCCTCGGTGGCCTCGGTGGCCTCGGCGACCTCGGCGGCATCGGCGGCATCGGCGGCATCGGCGGCGGCTGGCCGATCGTTGCGCTGGCACAAGCCGGGGCCGATCTGCCCGGCCAGATCGATCAGCCGATCGGCCGCCAGTTGCCACCCGGGTTCGCCGGTGGCGAGCTGCCGGGCGTCGCAGAACCTGGACAACAGGCAGATCTGGGCGACCACCGAATCCAGGTCCTTCGGCTTGACGACGAGCGTCGCCAAGGTCTCGCGGTAGGCGCACGCGACGTCGTCGAGCGCCCGCTGACCGGCGTCGCCAGCGTCCCTCAGTTCGCCGTCGAGCAGGCGCTCGACGAGCAGTGCCTCGGCCTTCATGACGCCGTCCCAGACGCTGGCGCTGCGCCGAAAAGCCTCGCTGGCCGCTTGCCCGGCCTTGCGCGCCAGATCGACGGCGGCCTGCCGATCGGCGTCCGGCGGCAAGCACAGCGCCGTCAAAGCCAGGCGGTTCAAAGCGTTGTACGGCCGGAAATCGGGCGCCCCCGGCCGCCCTTCGCCCTGACCATAAAAGGCCGCGCTTTGTTGCAGGGCGTCGACCACCTTCGCCGCCGCCGCGTCGATTTCGGGGCGGGTCTTTTTTGCTTTGAGAACTTCGCGGGCGAAGACGCTGGCCTTGCGCTTGGCCGCGCTGCCGCGCAAGGCGCAACGCTCGGCGTTGATCGGCGCCTCCGCAGCCACTGCAGCTGCCGCCGGATCAGACGCCGCGAGGATGTCGTCGAGAGCGGCCAAACGTTCCAGCGCGCTCTTGATGAGTCCTTCCCGGCCGGACTCTTCACCCATCCGCGCTTCCAGGTTGGCCAATTGCTCGATCGCCCGGATCGGCACCTGGCCGCCACGATCCTCAGCCTGCAGCGCAGCAATGTACGCGGCGTGCGCCTGTTCGAAGTCGCCGAGGTCGGCCCACAACATCGCCAGTGCCGCCTGCACGGCCGGCAGCGGCCGCCAGGCCGCCGGGCAACGCTCGTTCAGCAAACGCTCGACGCTCGCCCGCTGGGCGTCTATCTCGCGCCGCGTCAGCCGCGTTGTGCGGCGCGCCAGGCCGGCGCGGCGACTCGCCAATTCGTCGAGCAACTCGTCTGGCGAGACATAAGCGTCCTGCTCGCGGCGCTTGCCAGGCAGGGACGGTTCAGCCAGCCAGCCGGGTTCGCCGTAGGCCTGATAGGCGCCCCAGGTGATATCGTCCGGACGCGCTTCCCACACCGCCCTCCTGGCCTCGAAGACCGCCAGGCCAAAGGACAGCCCTTCGTGCAGGAGGTGCTGGTAGAACGCCTTGCCGAAAATCATCGCGCCCTGGTCGTCTACCGCCCAACCGGCGACAACCACGCAGCGCACGCCGATGTTGATCAACTCACGCGCGATGCTCGCCGCCAGGCGGTTGCCGTCACGCACGGTACGCTCGCCGTTGCCCGCGCCAGCCGCGCCGCTATCAACCTTGCCGAGGTGGCAACAGCTCAGGAAAACGAGTTCGGGAACCGTTTCCATGGCCTCGATCTCGGCGGCGGTGATCAACAGGCCATCCGACAACACGACGCCGGTACGGCGCCGGCCATCGACGTGCAACTGGTCGAAAATGCCGTGCGCCGAAATATGGACCACGCGATACGGCTGTTGGTAGAGCCGGGTCAATACGTCGCCAGCGCGCCAGTCGCTACCGATCGCCTCGACCACCTTGTAGCCGAGGCCCTGCAGGACGCCGGCCACCGCGTAGGCTTCGCTCTCGGCACCGGCCAGCGGCGGCGGGTCGCCGGCAGCGGGTTGCTGCGGGTCGCGGAATGCGGCGGCGAAACCCTCGACCGACGGGTTACCAACGACGAAGGCCTTGCGCTCAAGTCCCTGGCGCACCTGCCGACGAAATCGCGTCGCCGCGAGCTGGCGGACCACCGGCGTGCGCACGGCCAATGGCAGTTTTTTACCACTGCTGCGCCGATCGTCGGCGAACATCAGTTCCCACGGCAGGTTGGCGGTGTAATCGTCGACCACCAGGACGATGTTTTCGAGCTGTCGGGCGGCGTCCTTGAAGTCGTGCGGAACCAGCAGCTGGAACAGGACACGGCCGAAGTCCTCCTGCCACACCGCCGACTGGGTTTGCTGGCGCACCAGCATCTCGACCAGCCCCGGCTGCCGTTGCTGGACCACCGACTCGGCACGCGCACGCTGACCGACGTACAGGAAGCGCAGGCGTTCGGCAATCGCCGTGCGTGGCCGCCGCGCGACCGGCTGGCCGGGGTCAGCGCCATCGCCGTCCTGGCAGCGGACCGCCGGCTGCCGCTCGCCAGCGCTGTCGCCGTCCTGCCGGTCGGCGTCGGTGACGATCAGACGCGGCCAGTAACTCGGCTTGCCACTGTCGAACAGGCGCCGGCGCCACCCTTCGCCCTCCTCGAGTTGCGGTCGGCAGAGCAGCGTCACGCCGTAGCGACGCGTCAGTTCGGCGAGCCGCTCGGGCATCCGCAGCAGCGCGTACAGCGCGGCTATCGCCGTATCCTGATACAACTCGACGATCTCGAGTCGGCCGACTCGAATATTCAGCCGCGTCGTCTCGTGGAAGCGCGCATTGGCCTCCATCACGCCACACAGCAAGGCCTCCACCGAAGCCGCGACCGACAGGTTGGCCGACGAGTTGTAGCCAAGCAGCAGCGTCGCCAGCGGCAGTTCGCGATCTTCCTTGCCGAGCACGTCGATAACCTGCAGCAGGTAGCGCAGGACGCCGGTGCGCACGGCCTCGGTGAGATCGGCGACGCTCAGGTTGCCGTCGTAAGCGCCCAGACCGGTGACGATGGCGCCGCTCAGGCTGCCGCGCCGACGTTCGTGCTCGTTGGGGACGCGCAAGACCACCGTCGCGGTGCCGCGCGGCCCGGCGTAGAGACCGAGGTCGTAGCGCTGGCCAAGGTCGCCAGCGAGCAGCTCAAGATCGATCAAGGCCTCGGCACCGGCGATCGGATCCTGCTCGTAATGACCCAGCAGCACCGGCTGCGTCAGGAAGCGCAGGTCCATCGCCCGCACTGCCACCTGCAGCCGGCGTCGCGGCCGCGCCTCGATACGACTGCGCGGCGAACCGCCGAGCAGGCCGCGGGCGACCGCCTCGCCGCCATCCAGCGTCGGCGGCCCGGCGTCGTAGACCACCGGCACCGGCTGTGGCTGCGCGCCGTCACGTAGCGCCGGCGGGCTGCGCAGCAGCCCACTCGTCGCACCGCTCTGCAGCAGTTCGCCAAGCGCCGGGAAATACTCGCGGGTCGACGGCATGTCGCCATGCCTGGCCGGCAGGTAGTAGTAATTGCCGACGTTGTCGATGCGTCCGGAGGCCCAGGTGACGGTACCGTCACCGAGCGTCGTACCGACCATTTTCAGCCGCCCGTTTTCTTCGCGAATACCGCAGGGGGTATTGCGCGCCACGCCATAGACGTAGGTCGTCTTGTCCTTGTAGGCCGCGGGCAGTGCCGGCGTCGCCGGGCCATCCTGTTGCCACAGCCAGCTCGCCGCGTCGAGTTGCTGCTGGTCGGGAGTCGCCGACTTGCCGTTGCCGAACCAGAAGTCGAAGACCTTGGCCTGATACGCTTGCCAGGTCGCGGCCAGCTCGAAACGCTGGCCGGCGAGGCCACCATCGTCCTGCCCCTGGAAGGTATCGACGAAACCGGGTTTGGGCAGCAACTGCAGCGCGCCGCGAAAACCCGCGACGATCTGCAGCACTTCGCGCATGTCATGGGTGACGTCGAGACGGACCAGCGAACGCAGCGTATCGCCCTTGCCGAGCAGGTTTTCGACCATCGAGTAGGCGCCCTGATTGGGCGTCCCGAGCATCACCAGCCGGGCGCCGTCGCGCGCCATCAGCTCGTTGATTACCTCCTGATGCTTGTGGATGCTGGCGCGAACGACCAGGCCGCCCATGCTGTGCGCGAGCAGCCGAATCGGCTGCCTGGTTTCTTGCAGCAGGCGCTCGATGAATTCGCCAAAGCGGTCGGCCAGCACGTCGAGCGGTTGCCGCCAGTCGTAGGCGAAACGCTCGACGCGGTGGCTGGCCGACAGGTAGTTGCAGAGGTCGCCGTAGAACATGTCGAAGAGCTTCTCGGCTGCGACGCCGGACTTGCCCCAGGCGATCTTGCCCAGGCCACCGGTGGCAATGTCGAGCGGATCGAACCAGACGCGATCCTTGCCGTCCACCGCCAGGTGCGAACCCATGACGCCGGGCAGGACGACAAGCACCGGCAGCTCGGCCAATCGCTCCGGGCTGCCGCGCAAGACGCCGGCCGTGCGTGCCGCCGCCGCGGCTTCGGCTTCACCGAAGGTGCCCGGCAGCGCCTGGAACGTGGCCAGCGCTGGCAAGTCCTTGAGCACCAGCCAGTCGCGCAGGGCGGCGCGGGTGTCAATATTGGCGAAATAGCGGAAATGCGAAACGTCCGGGCCGCGGTCGAACAGGGCGCGCGCGCCGGCCTGCGGGGCGATACCAGCGAACATCGACGCGGAGTCGACGACCAGATCGTTATCGACATTATCGAAAAGCAGGAAATCGGTCAGCAACACCCCCAGGCGCTTGAGCAGATTGCCGCCTTCGCTGTCGCCGGCGATCACCGCCATTTCGATGCCGGCGCGCACCGGTGCGTCGCGTAACAGACGGGCCATCGGTGAATCGGGAAGCATCGCTTCGATTCCCGGCACCAGATGGGCATTGGTGCGATTGCGGGCGATTTCCAGCACCACCCGCTTGAAGGCCGAGAAGAACGGACTGCCAAAAAAGAACGGTACCTGCCCGATCAGAGTCAGCACGCCGGAGAGGAAGAGATCGAGGTTGCCACTCGCCAGCCGCGTCCCCTGCGCCGGGCTGGCCACCCGCACGTAGCGCTGCAGCTGCAGCTTCTTGATCGCCAACGCGCCGGCCAGGCGCCGTAGCTGCGCGCGCTGCTCGGTTTTTCTTTTTTCTATTCCTCTTTCCTCTTTCTTTTGTCTTTTGTTTCACTTTGCTTTTTGCGCTGTTATTTGTCCTCCCGATTGCATCCTGTATGTTTCTTCATTTTTTTGTATTCGCTCTCCGCTTGTTCACTTGGAGACCGTCTTGCGTTCCGCGCGATTCTCTTGTTTTTCGATCATCCCCTTCTGGCCTTACCTAGGTACACTACCAGCCATTCTTTGCGTATTATTTGAACAGTTCGTGCCATTTGTATGTAGTTCCTTGTACATAACATATCCCGCAGTTTATCCTGAGTACAATCTAGCTACCTCCACCCACCCGTATTTGGAAATCCATGACCCACCTGTCACGCGACCACGGCGACAAACCAGGATGAGCTGAATCCCGGCGCGCCATTGTCGCGAGTTTTTTTTCAGATGACAATTTTTCTGTTATGGTGTCCTCTGTTTTCGCTCTGATGACTCTGGTGCTATCCGGCTATATAGGTTGCTGTGTGCTCCACTGTCATTTTCCCTTCCCTAGGCAGTATAACTGCCACTACTGGCCATGCCTGTAACTGCTAGTGAAGTGTTCATGATTGTGGACGCCAGTCACATCATTTCCTGAGTAGTGATTACGCATGTCTCTGATTCGTTCAGCCGTACATCCTTTCTCCTTCCCTTCTCTCTGTGTCTGCCACCAATATATGACAGCTTGTTAACCTTTACGCGTTTCCAACTCTACCCACGCCATCCATTTGTATACACGCATACATCCCTCCATCCGTCTTTCTAGTTATTTTGTACCAGTATGGTGTCGCTTCACTTGCGACCTTCCACGCCGTCTCCGAGATCACAAGGATGTCAACTCGCCGTCCCCCCCTTCTCGCCGCTGTCGCGCTCGTGCACAGATTGATCAGCTCCTCACCTGGCTACCTTCTTGCGTCACTTTGCCTCTGACGTCGCCCATGGTCATCACTTTCTCCCTTCCTCCGTGTCTTTTCATCCGTTCTTGTTCCTACCAGTACCTATGTCAGCCAGGCACCCCACCCACCCCCCTGCCGCACCCCCCCCCCTGCCCTTCCCCTTCCCTTCCTTCCCCACCCCCTAGCGCTATCCCCCGTTCACCGCTTACGTTTTCCCTCGCTCGTACTCCAGTATTACATAACCCCTCTATCATTTCGGCTTCCCTGGTGCCCAGCCAGCTGACGCCCAGCTGCTGCTTTTCGCCACCCCCGCCCTGCCCCAGTTCGACGAGTTTGTCGCGCGCCGCGTCGATGATCGCATCGCTGCCGGTGCCGACGGCCAGGGCGAAGACCTTGCTGACCAGGCCACCGACAGCGTCGCCGATGGCCCCGCGCGCCGCCGCGTCGCCGCGCAGCCGATCGAAAAGAATGTCACCGTCGGCACCGAGCAGCTCGGGGCGACTACGTTGCAGCGCCGCCTTGAGCTTGCCGGCGCTGGTGATCAACACGCCGCCGTCAGCCAGTTCGAGGACCAGCACTTCGTCGTCCTGGGCTTCGTACTGCTGGGCGCTGGCAGCGCCACCACGGACCGCCGCGCCGACGTCGAAACTGGCCCGCAGCTGCAGGTAGTCGGGCGGCAGGAAGGGATCGTCGGCCGCCTCCGCCCCATCGGCCGAACGCCGCGTCGATTGCAGCAGAACCGGCAATTGTTTGCGGTCGCTCGGTCGACCCGTGAGATTCAGAGTGGTGGTTTTCGCCATGGTCTACTCCAGGAGGTTCTGCTTGCATGCGGCGCTGCCAGCCCAGCAACGGGCTGACGCGACTGACAGCTGGCGGCTGGCGGCTGGCCAGCCGCCAGCATCGGGCACGGCAAGCGCCGGCCGGCGCCTGGCGCTAGCGCGCCCCCGGAACTTCAGGTAAAAATCGGCCGGCTGCAGGCGTCCGCGCTACCAAAGATCTGCGGGCTCTGCGGATACGACGCCGACGGCAGCGACCCCGGACTGATCGCCGCGTGCCACTGCGCGTAGGTGGCGTTGGCCGGCAGTCTCTTCAGCGTCTTCATCGCGTAATAGCTGAAGGCGCCGCAGGGGCGGCCGCTGATCGTCGCATCGTAGCTGAAGTTGTTTGGTCCTTCCTGGCAGCCCGCCAGCAGCAGGTCGCCGAGCATCGGCGACAACGCGCCGGCGAAAGGCGAAACGCCGGCAACGCCCGGCACGGCGCTGACCAGGTGGCCGCCGATTGCCGGCGGCAACTTGTCCGCCGGCAGCCAGTTAGCCATCGGCATGAAACGCGGGCGCGGCGCGTTCGCGGCGTCGGAATCGGGCGCAGCGGCGCGCGTCACGGTACCCGAATGACAGCTGTCCGAAATCAGCAGCAGCCGCACGCCGGCCTTGCGCGCGGCGAACAGGGTATTGATCTCGTCGTCGATCAGCGGCCCGCCACCGGTCTGAATATCGTAGGGGCAGAGCGCCTCGTCGAGGCCATCGACCTCGTCGCCGTTGCTATCGGGAACGTAGGTGCCATGCCCCGAGTAGGTGATGACCAGCACGTCGCCGCTGACCCCACCGGCAATCAGCGACTCGATGGCGTTGACCATCGCCGCCTTGGTCGCCTGGCTGTCGAGCAGCTTGCTGACCGAAAACCCGCGCGCCGTCAGTTCGGCGGCCCAGTCGTTGGCGTCGTTCACGCAACCGTGCAGGTCCATGTGCGTGCCCGGGTAGTTGTTGATGCCCATACAAAGTGCGCGTTTGCTCATCACGGTCTCCTGTCGTTTAATGACTTGCTGCCGGCTTGCCGGCTTCAGTCTAGCAAGCCGGGACTGAATAACAAGCGTCGCCGGCACGCTGCTCACGGTCGCGAACTGCAGCGCGGCGCCAGCGCCACTGCCGTCGACCTCGTAATGGCGAGCTCGCGAGCGGCTGTTGTAGATCAGATGCCCGGTGCTCGAATCGGGCTGCCGTCGTTAAGCGTATAGTCGCGGGAAACGCCATGCGGCGGCTCCCGGAACTCTTGGCAGGGGGCGACCAGGCAAGCTAACGGTCATGGCACGTCGAGATTCCCGAGATCAAGAAAGCGATGACCGTACCCGCTCTCACTGGCAGTGGCAAGCAAGGAGAAAGACATTGGACGGCACGGTGGCTGCGGCGAAAGAGCCGCTGATCGATTTCGTCGCTGCTATCGGCAGCGCTTTTCGTGTCGCACGCCCGTTCGCGGCCCTCGGGACCGCCTCCGGGCTGGCAGTCAGTCCTTTCTTGCTCCTTGGCCGAGACGATGGCGTGCGCCAACATCCGGATGCCGTGCGGCGTCTCCTGTGCGCCGAAAGCGTGGCTCGCGACGAAGCGGCTACGGTCATTTCCCGAGCCTGATCGCGTGCTCATCCGAAGCCAACTCAGACTGGCCGCGCTGCTTCCCGGGGTCTTCGCCCTGCTGGTCGGCGCGCTCCTTTGGGCGTCCTGGAAAGACGTCGATCAGTCGCGCTACGGGGCACAGCTAGCGGAGCAGGCTAGCCGCGAGATTGCCAGCCTGATCATCCTGAATCAGGAGCACATGCTCTACACCAGTCCCCGAGTCGCCATGCAGGCACGCAAACAGCATGCCGCGGTAAGCGAATTGCTGGCTGACGCGCACTTCAGCGAGCCGGCAAGCGCCGGGCTGCTCGATGCCATCCGCACAGATCTTGCGGACAATGGCCGCCTGATGAACTTGTTGCTCGACGGCCACGATATTGCGCGTGAAGAAGTGATGGCGGCCCTGCTGCTTAACGTTCAGGTCTTGCGCTTCAAGGTGCAGCAACTTGCCGATCTGCAGCGCCAGTCGATGGAGCGCATCCAGCACACCGCGGATACGCGGATCATCACGGTGCTGGTCGCCTCGTCTCTCTTCAGCGTGCTGGCCCTGGGTTTCTTGTCGCGACGTCTAAGCCAGGGTTTCAGCTTGTTGCTCACCGGACTGGAGCGCGCGGCGAGCGGCGATCTGGAGCACGCCTTGCCCATCACCAGCGGCAACGAGTTTGGTCGACTTTCCCGTACTTTCAACGACATGTCGGCGCAGCTGAATCGGGCGCGAGCAGCGCAAGCGCGGGCAGCCGAGGCGCTGAAAACGCTGAACCTGGAGCTCGAAAAGAAGGTGGTCAAGCGCACGGCGAAACTGGCATCCGCCTATCAGGAACTCAAGCAGTCACAGGCCAAAGCGGTACAGATGGAAAAGCTGAGCGCCCTGGGCACCCTGGTCGGTGGTGTTGCCCACGAGGTCAACAATCCTCTGATGGGTATCCACGGCTACCTCGCCTACGCCATCGACAAGCTGGAACCCGGGCGGCCGCGCGAGATGCTTGAACGTGCGGTCGGAGAAGTCGAGCGCGTTGCCCGCATTGTCAAGAACATGCTGGTGTACGCGCGTATGCAGCCAGCGGCTGCCAATCAGCACTGCGACCCGGCACGGGTCATTGCCGACACTCTGGCGCTGATTGAAGGGGAGATGCGTCAGGCCGACGTGGCCTTCGATCTTCGCCTGCCAGCGCTGGTGCCGCGCCTGCGCTGCACCGGTGATGCCCTGCAGCAGGTGCTGCTCAATCTGCTGCTCAATGCCTGCCACGCCTGCCAAGAGTCGCCGGCGCCGCATCGGGTGACTCTTACGCTGCTCGAGCAGCCCGAGACAGCACGCGCCGTGCTGAGCATCGCCGACAACGGCCCGGGGATTCCGAAAGCCCTCCGGACCAGGATTTTCGATCCGTTTTTTACCACCCGGTCGACCGGCAGCGGGACCGGCCTGGGGCTGGCAGTTTCTCGTCAGTTGATTGACAATGCCGGGGGGCAGCTGACGCAGGCTGATGCGCCGGGTGGTGGCGCTGTTTTCGCTATCGAAATTGGTGTTTTTCGCGAGGAAAAGTGATGGCAGCGCAAGTAATTCTGGTAGTCGACGATGATCGTGCGGTGCGTGACGCCTTCGAGCTTGCGCTGATCGACGAGGGCTACGATGTCCAGCTCGCCGACAGCGGGCCGGTCGGACTGGAGCTTGCCGCTGCGCGGCGCCCCGATCTGGTATTTCTCGATCTCAACATGCCGGGCATGGACGGGGTGGAAACTCTGCGTCGACTGCAAGCCATGGACGCGACGATAGCGGTGTACATCGCTACGGCCTTTGCGCAGGAGTATCTGGAACGACTGCGCCAGGCCAGGGAAGACGGCATGTCTTTCCAACTGGCTGCCAAACCCCTGTCGCCGGAGCAGATTCGAATGATCGCGAAAGCGATCACGGCAAGCGACTTAGCACCCCACGATACGGAAAGCAAGCCATGAGCATACTGCAATTGAGCCTGTTCGTCGCTGGCGCCAATGACGAAATACGGCAACAGGTGGCCAATCTGGGCCAGGCGATGGACGCCGAAGTCGGTCCTGGAAACTGGACGCTGGAAGTGGTCGATGTCCTCGAGGAGCCGGAAAAGGCGCTGCAGAGCGACGTCTTCGCCACACCTACCCTGGTAAGGATCGTGCCTTTGCCGATCCTGAAGCTGCTCGGTGGCATTGCCCAGTCCGAGAAGATCCTCTCGATCATTGCCAGCGATGGAAAGCCAAACCAGAGCCGCTGAACGATGACGCCCGCTATCCCCCACGCCAATGACCAAGTACTTGCCCAATGACTGCTGATCCACGGCTTCAACTAGAGTCATCGTTCGACAAGGGCGCCGTTCTCGGTCTGTTTTCGGCGATGCCGGACGGCATCGTTGTGCTTGATGATGCGGGCGTCGTCCTCTACGCCAACACCAGCGCCCATCACATGTTCGGTGGCCGCCCGCTGCTTGGAAAAAACCTCGGTCTGCCGATTGATTTGGGCAACAGCTGTAGCGAAATCGAGTCTATCGATAGTGCCGGCCGCATCGGTTGGGCAGAGCTGCGCGCCGTGGCGTTCGACTGGCTGGGCCAGCCGGCGATTGCGGTCAGCCTGCGCGACACGACCGAGAGACGCGCGCTGGCGCAGCAATTGGTGCTCGCCGGGCGGGTGTTCGAGAGCGCTCGTGAAGGCATCATCGTCACCCGTCCCGACGGCGTCATCGTTAGCGTCAATCGCTCTTTTACCGAGATCACCGGCTATAGCGCGGAAGAAGCGCTTGGCCGTACGCCGCGCATTCTCAAGTCGCACGAGCACGATCGCGCCTTCTACACGCTGATGTGGAAAGCGATTGCCAAAAACGGCTTCTGGCAGGGCGAGGTCGTCAATCGACGCAAGGACGGATCGCTTTATCCCGAGTTGCTCTCGATCTCGCGAATTCGAGACGCCGATGCTCAGGTCACACATCTGGTCGGCATTTTTTCCGATCTGACCCGACGCAAGGCCGACGAGGCCGCACTGGAAGCGGCGAAGTTGCAGCTGCGGCAATCCGAGAAGATACGCGAGGAACTCGAACGCAGGGAGGCAATCGCCAATCCCGCTTCACTATCGGTCGTCAGCAGCATGTATAGTGTCGTCCCACTTTCGCAGTCCGCCCGGGATGTCTTTGCCGAACTGGTTTCGAGGTACGGTGAGATTCTGGCGCTGGCACTGGAGAACCTCGCACTCAAGGCCGAAAACCCCGTCTCGGACCAGCTTCGGGAACTGGCGGATGATATGGGCTATCTGCAGGCGGGAGCGCGTGATGTCGCCGAGTTGCACTCAATGACACTGGCAAATAATGCAAAGACCGTTCCGCCGATGAAGGCGAAAGCCATGATTGAAGAAGGGCGCTTCCTGGTGTTGGAGTTGATGGGATATCTGGTCTCGTTTTATCGTAAGAACTACTATCGCTCACCGAGACCGCTCGACCCCGTTGACGCGGCGAACAGCAAAGCATCCAGGCGCAGGCCGAAGAAGGAATCCGCATGAACAAGAAGTTCAGACTTACGCTCTTTGTCACCGGGCAGACCCCGCGCTCCGAGAGGAGCATCAGGAACCTGCAGCGCATCTGCGCGGAAGAGTTGCAAGGGACGTACGAAATGACCGTGATCGATGTCGTCGAGCAGCCACAGCTGGCCGAAGACCTGAAGATCCTGGCGACGCCGACCCTGGTGAAGGAACTCCCGCCGCCCTTGCGGCGAGTCATCGGCGATCTCAGTGATACGGAAAAAGTGCTGTTGGGCCTCGATATCAGCCGGGTCGACGGTTTCAACAAAGAAACGGGGAAATAACTCATGTCAACTTCGGCGATTACGGCGGTAGAAAAGCTTGAAACCGGCATCCCCGGTTTCGAGCATGTTTCGGTGGGTGGGCTTCCCAAGGGTCGTACCTGTCTCTTGTCGGGAACGGCGGGAAGTTCCAAGACGGTGTTTGCCGTCCAGTTCCTTCTCGAGGGGATCCGCAGAGGCGAGGGGGGGGTCTTTGTCACCTTCGAAGAATCCCCTGAAGACATCATGCGCAACATGCTCAGTTTCGGCTGGGACCTCGGAGAGTTCGTGGTCGAGCGCAAGCTGGCCTTCGTCGACGCCAGTCCACAACCCGACCAGGAAGTTGTCGAGGCCGGCAGCTACGACCTCGGCGCCCTGGTGGCGCGCATCGAGCATGCGGTCAACAAGGTGCACGCCCAACGCGTGTCGGTCGACTCGCTGGGCGCCGTCTTCAGTCAGCTTTCCGAAGCGCCGACGGTCCGCCGGGAGCTCCATCGCATGGCCGTAGCCCTGAAAAGAATGGGTGTAACGGCGATTCTGACCGCAGAGAGAACCGAGGAGTACGGTTCGCTGGCCCGCTTCGGTGTCGAGGAGTTCGTTGCCGACAACGTGATCATCCTGCGCAACGTCCTCGACGACGAAAAGCGGCGCCGGACGCTGGAGATTCTCAAGTTTCGCGGTACCGACCACGGCAAGGGTGAGTTCCCCTTTACGGTAATCCCCGGCGAAGGCGTTGTGGTCATTCCCCTGTCCGAGACCAAGCTCGAGCAGAAGTCGTCTACGGTGCGCGTCAGCTCGGGCAACGACGAACTCGACACGATGTGCGGCGGCGGCTTTTTTCGCGACTCGATCATTCTCGTTTCCGGCGCGACCGGTTGCGGCAAGACGCTTCTGGTCACGGCTTTCGTCAGCGGTGGACAAAAGCAGAACGATAAATGCCTGCTGTTTGCTTTCGAGGAAAGCCGCGAGCAGCTCTTTCGCAATGCCTCGGGCTGGGGCATGGACTTCGAGAAGATGGAGCGCGACGGCAAGCTGAAGGTCGTCTGTACCTATCCCGAGGTAATGGGGCTCGAAGACCACCTGATCCGGATGAAGAGGGAGATTGTTGCCTTCAAACCGACCCGCGTCGCAGTGGATAGTCTTTCGGCGCTCGAGCGCGTTTCCACCGGCAAGAGTTTCAGAGAGTTCGTCATCGGCATAACGTCGTTCATCAAGCACCAGGAAATCGTCGGGCTGTTTTCGTCGACAACACCCACTCTGCTAGGCGGCACCTCGATCACCGAGGAACATATTTCCACCATTACCGACTCGATCATTCTGCTGCGCTACGTCGAGATGTTCGGCGAGATGCGACGGGGAATCACGGTGCTCAAGATGCGCGGGTCGATGCATGACAAGGGGATCCGGGAGTATTCCATCGACGGCGAGGGGATGCATATCGGAGCGCAGTTCCACGGCATTTCGGGGATCCTTTCCGGCCAGCCGATGCAGGTTTCGCAGCCGGACATCGAAAGAATGGGCTCGCTGTTCAGGGAGGAACTGGGAGAGTAGGCCAGAGGGGGCGTCGCACGTGGATAACCGGAAATTGCAGGGAAACCGCCAGCGCTTCAACGCCATTGTCGAGACGACGCGTGACGCCATCCTGATTCTTGATAGCAGAGGAAAAGTGCTTTACTGCAACCCCAGCGCGGGCGAACTGTTCAACAGGCCAGCAGCGGCCTTGCTGGGCGCTGAGCTGGGCGTGCCGATCCTCGAGGAAGGGCTGGCAACCGAAATCCAGATTGTACGTTCGACCAAGGAGCCTGGTCATGCGCAGGTGCGAGTCCAGAAGACACGCTGGGGCAGGCGGGATGCCTACCTGGTTGTCCTTACCGATGTTTCCGAGCGGGTGTTGGCCGAGGCCAAAATGCGACTGGCGGCCAGCGTTTTTGCGCACGCCCGCGAGGGGATCGTCATCACGGATGCCAGCGGCACCATTGTCCAGCTCAATGATGCCTTCGTCGGCTTGTCGGGCTACAGCCGCGAAGAGGCATTGGGTCAGGACCCGCGCGTCTTCAGCTCGGGGCGCCAAGCAGCCGAGTACTACCGTGCCATGTGGCATGAACTCAAGACCTTGGGGTATTGGTCGGGTGAAGTCTGGGGTCGCCACAAGAATGGTGAAGAGTATGCCGTTTTGTTGACCATCAGTGCCGTGCGTGATGCTGACATCAAGACGCAGAACTACGTCGGTTTGTTCCACGACGTCACCGCGCTCAAGAAACATGAGCAGCAAGTCGCGCAACTCGAGTACGCGGCGCATTACGATGCTTTGACCAAGCTACCCAACCGGGTGGTGTTGACCGACCGTATCCAGCAGGCCATCGCGCAAAGTCTGCGCCGCAATCGCATGCTGGCGGTGGTCTTCGTTGACCTGGACGGTTTCAAGGCGGCCAATGATGCGCACGGCCACGAAGTCGGAGACCAGCTGCTGGTAGCCGTCTCGCAGCGGCTCAAGAGTGTCGTGCGCGAGGGCGATACGCTGGCACGGCTCGGCGGTGACGAGTTCGTCGCGGTGCTGATTGACCTGGAGCACGCCAGGGAATGCGAATCGGTGCTGGCGCGGATGTTGCGCGTCGTCGCCGATCCGATCCATATCGGCGATGCCGTTCTTTCCGTGTCCGCCAGTATTGGCGCGACGCTGTATCCAGGCGACCCGGCCAATGCCGAGACGCTCTTGCGCCATGCCGATCAGGCGATGTACCAGGCCAAGCGGGACGGCAAGAATTGCTACCGTCTGTTTAACCCAACGCCAAAAGAGCTTGTCCAATGACCGCTGACGCCCACCCACCGCAAGTCTCCTTGCATGAGGAAGAGACCATCCTCGGCCTGTTTTCGGCGATTCCGGATGGCCTTCTGGTGCTCGACCTGTCGGGCTGTGTTCTCTACGCCAACGATACGGCTCAGCATATGTTCGGCGGTCGTAGCCTCATTGGCGAGAACCTTGGCCTGCCGCTCACGCTCGGCAGTCGACACGTCGAAATCGAGTATATCGATGGCGCGGGCCACATCGGCATGGCCGAGATGCGCTCCTCGCGATTTGAGTGGCTGGGGCAAGCGGCAATTGCCGTCAGCCTGCGCGACACGACCGTACGGCGCGCGCTGCTGGACGAAATGGCGCTGGACAGGCAGGTATTCGAAAGCATCCAGGAAGGCATCGTCGTTACCCGGCCCGACGGCGTCATCGTTCGTGTCAATCATGCGTTCGAGGTGATTACCGGCTACAGCGCCGCCGACGTGCTCGGCATGACGCCGCGCCTGCTCAAGTCTGACCAGCAAGACGCGGCTTTCTATGACGAGATGTGGCAGTCGATTGTCGAAAGGGGTTCCTGGCGCGGAGAAGTGGTCAATCGACATCGCGATGGCTCACTCTACCCGGCCTTGCTCGCGATTTCGAAAATTCACGATGCCGATGGCGCGCTCACCCATCTGGTCGGCGCTTACACCGATCTGACGAAGCACAAAAAGCACCAGGAGGAACTCGCGGCGGCGCACACGCAATTGCTGCATGCGGAGAAGATGGCGGCAATTGGCCAACTGGCCGCCGGCGTTGCCCACGAAGTGAATAATCCGCTCGGTTTCGTGCTCTCCAACCTGGAGATGTTGGGCGAGTACACGATGAAGCTGCTAAGGCTGGTCGACGCCTACGAAGAAGACAGCTCGCGCAGCAGCGAGGGCGCCGCCCGGATCGAAGAGATCAAGGGGGAAATCGCTTACGCCGCGCTGCGCAAGGATGTCATGGCGCTGCTTGGCGAGTCGCGCGAGGGCCTCGAACGTGTTCGCCGTATCGTGCTCGACCTGCGGGATTTCTCGCGCCCCGGCGACAGCAATTGGCAGTGGTGCGACCTGCATCAGGGGCTGGAGAGCACGCTGAATATCGTCTGGAACGAAATCAAATACAAGTCGAAAGTCGACAAGCGCTACGGTAAGCTGCCAGAAATCTACTGCATTCCGCCGCAGATCAATCAGGTGCTGATGAACCTGCTGGTCAATGCGGCACAGGCGATCGAAGGGTATGGCCGGATCACGATCAGTACCGCTTGCGATGCCGAGACCGTCTGGATCGAGATCCACAACACCGGCCAAGGAATCGCGCCAGAGGATCTGCCGCACGTGTTTGAACCTTTTTTCACCACCAAGCCGGTGGGTCAGGGTACGGGCCTCGGCCTGTCGCTCTCATTTGGCATCGTTCAGCGTCACCACGGACGCATTGAAGTGCGTTCGGACGTTGCCGAAGGCTGCTGTTTCCGCGTCACGCTGCCGATCAATTGCGCGGCTGTCGATCCCCTGCCCGCCGCGACCTGATCATGATTCGCGCCGGAGATATCCGCTAGAGCTTCGCCGCAAAGCGTGTCCTCGGACCGCTCGCCCGCCCAGGCGCCACTGCGATCCGCTGGCCGGCCGGCGTCGCCAGCAGTGCTCGTGACCAGCACAGCTACCCTGGCCATGCGCCGCCCAATTTCCTATCCTTCAGTGAGCGTCAAGCGGCCGGCAGGCCAGCGCCGCACGCCAGCCAGCAGCGCTACCCAGCGCATCGACGGGCTCTCGCAGCAATCACCAGGAGGAAGCCCATGAAACTCGACCAGCAACTGACGATCGGCCTGGCCTTGTCCGGCGGCGGCTTCCGGGCGGCGCTGTTCGGCCTGGGCAGTCTCTGGCGGCTCAACGACGCCGGGCTGCTGCGCCGCCTGACGCGCATTAGCAGCGTTTCCGGCGGCTCGATTCTGGCCGGCATCGTCGCCCACCGCTGGCGTCAGCTCAGCTTTGTCGACGACCACGCCGACAACTTCGACGCGGTCGTCGCGCAACCCGTGCGCACCTTCTGCAGCCAGACCGTCGACCTTGGCAGCGCGCTGCTCGGCCACCTGACGCCCTTTGTCACTTCGGCTGAATTCCTCGCCAGGCGCTACGCCAGGGATCTCTTCGGCGACACGCGCCTACGGCAGATCGCAACTCCCGCCAACGACCGCGCGCCACGCTTCACCTTGCACGCGACCAACATGCAGACCGGGCGTAACTTCCGCTTTTGCCAGAACTACATCGCCGACTACCTGCTCGGCGTCTCGCACACCAGCGAGGTGCTGCTGGCCGATGCCGTCGCCGCGTCCAGCGCTTTTCCGCCGATCTTTTCGCCGCTACTGCTGAAAACCAAAGCAGGCAGCTGGGCCGATGCGCGACGCGACCTGCCCAATCTCGACAGCTTGCGCCGGCGAATCGTCCTCGCCGATGGCAGCATCCATGACAACATGGGTGTCGAAGCGCTGCTCGACACGGTGGACATCGTTCTGGTCAGCGACGGCGGGGCACCCTTCGAAATCGACGAATCGCCTTTCGAGGACGACCTCCTGCAGCTCGTCCGCGTCCGCGACATCCTGATCGACCAGGCGCGGGCGCTGCGCAAACGCTCGCTGCTTGACGATTTCGCAGATGGTCGACGGCGCGGCGCCTACTGGGGAATCGGCACGACCATCGGCGATTACGACGACTACCACGCGCTGGCCAACGACAGCGCGGCCACCGCCTGCCTCCAGCACCTGCCGACGCGACTCCGGGAATTGACCGCCAAAGAGCAGGGGCAGCTGATCAACTGGGGCTACGCGCTCGCCGACAGCGCCCTGCGCGAGCGCGCGCAACTGCCGATCGACGCACCGCGCGGCTGGCCCGTCGGTGCCTGGCCACTGGCCTGAAGCGATGGCGTCGTGGCTGGCGCCGGCAGGTCAGCAGCAAGCGGCCTGAGCGGCGCCAATCGATCCGAGCTCGGCCGCGCAGGCGCCTCTGCCAGCAGAGCGCGCGCCGCCCGGCCGGCGCGCAGAAAGCCACAGCCGCCGCAGGGCTGGCGTAGTATCCTGTCGCGAGCAGGCTCGCGAAACATCGGAGGCAAAGCGATGGAAAAAAATCAGGCAAGAGTCGATCAGCCCCCCGGGCCGGCGCCGGCGAGCGCGCCCGACGCGCCGGCAGAGCGCAGCGGGCGCGGCCGCTTCGCCATTGTCGGCATCGGCGGGTCGGCCGGCGGGCTCGAGGCCTACCAGGAGTTTTTCCGGCAACTACCGGCCGACAGCGGCCTGGCTTTCGTTCTCGTTCCGCACCTCGATCCCGACCACGCCAGCCTGCTCGCCGAGATCCTGCAGCGCACAACGGCCATGCCGGTGCTCGAGGCCAAGGATCAGGTGACGGTGACTCCGAACACGGTTTACATCATTCCGCCCAACCACGACATGGCCATCGAGCAGGGGCGACTGTGCCTCTCCCCTCCCGCCCTGCCACGTGGTCGGCGGATGCCGATCGACGCTTTCCTGCGTACGCTGGCCGACGACCAGGGCGACAAGGCGATTGGCATCGTACTCTCCGGAAGCGGCAGCGATGGCACGCTCGGGCTACGCGCCATCCACGGCGCAGGCGGCATCACCCTGGTCCAGGAGCCGACGTCGGCAAAATTCGCCGGCATGCCGACCAGTGCCATCGCCTCGGGTTATGCCACGCACGTGCTACCGGTTGGCGGCATGGCAACAATCCTGCTGGCCACTGCACAGCAGCTCGTCGAGAGCCCCGAATCCCCCGAATCCCCCGAGGCCGCAATCGACGCCGTGCTGCAGCTGCTGCACGCCGCCACCGGTCACGATTTCTCGAACTACAAGAAGGGCACCGTCGGCCGGCGTATCGCGCGACGGATAATGCAGCGGCAACTGCACGACATCGACGACTACCGCACTTTTCTCGGGGAGAATCCCGATGAGGCACAGGCGCTGTTCAAGGACCTGTTGATCAACGTCACCGCCTTCTTTCGCGACCCGGACGCCTTCGACGTTCTGCAACGCGAGATCCTGCCGGCGCTGCTCGCCGGCAAGGCTGCCGACTACGCGCTGCGGATCTGGGTTGCCGGCTGCGCCTCCGGTGAGGAGGCATACTCGATTGCCATCGTGGTGCACGAGTTCTTCGAAGAGACGCAGCGGGCGTTCAAGGTCCAGATCTACGGCACCGACCTTGACGAGGAAGCGATCGCCATCGCCCGCGCCGGCTTCTATCCGCCGAACATCGCCGCCGATCTGACGCCGCAACGGCTGCAACGATTCTTTCTTGCCGAAGACGCCGGCTACCGGGTCAAGAAAGAGATTCGCGACATGCTGGTGTTCGCCGTTCAAAACGTCATCAGCGATCCGCCGTTCACCCGGCTCGACCTGATCAGCTGCCGTAACCTCATGATCTACCTCGAAGCGGCCGCGCAAGACCGCCTGATTCCCATCCTGCACCACGCCTTGCGACCGCAGGGCGTACTGTTCCTGTCGCCGGCCGAGGGGCTCGACAGGCATGACCAACTGTTCGCGCCGCTCAACCGCAGGTGGCGCTTCTACCGGGCGATCGGCAACAGTGCCACCAGCCGCGCCTGGATGATCGCCAGCCTGGCCCCAGGCTTCGGCCGCCCCGACAAGCCCCGCGCAGCGCTGATCCGCAAGGGCGAGCAGAACGATCTCGGCGACCTTGCGCGGCAAGCGCTGCTGCAGTCGTTCGCGCCGCCATCGGTGGTCACCGACGGCAGCGGCAACATCATCTTCGTGCACGGCGACACCGGCCGCTTCCTGCGCCCGGCGCCGGGACAGGCGACGCTCAACGTCGTCGACATGGCGCTCGCTGATCTGCGCCCCGAACTGCGCGCCGCTCTAAGCGGCGCCGCCTGTGGTGTCCCGCCGAGTCCGCGGCGGCTGGCGCTGCTGATCGACGGTGAGCTGCAGGCGCTCAGCCTGAGCGTGCGCCCGCTGGCCACGCCGGACGGCAGTGAACAGCTGCTGCTGGTGAGTTTTCACGATCTCGCGTCAACCAGCGAAGCGCCCAGGCAGGCGCTCGGCCGGGAGTCGCCCGAGACGCGCCGCGTCGAAGAACTCGAACGCGACCTGGCGCACACCTGGGAGAACCTGCAGGCAACGATCGAGGAACAGCAGATCACCAACGAGGATCTGAAGTCGACCAACGAAGAACTACAGTCGACCAATGAAGAATTGCAATCGGCGATCGAGGAGCTGGAAACGTCCAAGGAGGAGCTGCAGTCGATCAATGAAGAGCTGGTAACGGTGAACAGCGAGCTGCAGGCCAACCTCGAACACCTGGGAAAAGCGCAGAGCGACGTCAGGAACCTGCTCGACAACGTCAGCGGCGGCATCATCTTCCTCGATCGACAGCTGCGGGTCCGCCGCTTCACGCACGAGGCGACCGAGCTCTATCCGCTGGTCGCCAGCGACATTGGCCGGCCGCTGGCCGATATCAAGGCCAACATCGTCGGTCGCGACCTGCTTTCCGACGTCCGCTCGATGCTCGCTACGCAGCAGCCCGGCGAACGCGAGCTGCAGAGCATCGCCGGCAAGTGCTACCAGGCGCGGCTGAAGCCTTATCGCGCGCTCGATGACGACCTCGAAGGCGTGGTCATTACCTTCACCGACGTCAGCGAGCGCGTCGCCGCCGAAGCACGCGCGCGCAGCGCGCAGCAGTTTTCCGAAAGCATCGTCGATACGCTACGCGAACCCTTGCTGGTCCTCGACGGCGACTTGCAGGTGGTCGCCGCCAGTCGTTCGTTCTACCGCCGCTTCGCGGTCGACAGCCAGCAAACGATCGGCGGGCGGCTGTACGACCTGGGCGACGGGCAGTGGGACCTGCCGGCCTTGCGCGAGCTGCTGGGAACGATCCTCGAGAGCGATCAGGTGATCGAAGATTTTGCCGTCGACGCCGACCTGCCCGGCGTCGGCCCCCTGCACATGCAGCTCAACGCGCGGCGCATCATCGGCGAACGGCCATTGATCCTGCTGGCCATCGAAATCGCCCGGCGCGGCTGAGCGCCTGAACCGGGCGGTCGTCGGCGAAGCCGCCCTTAGGTGCTGACCGCCGTCCGCGACAAGGGCAGCCAGACCCGGAAGCAGCTCCCCACGCCAGGCTCGCTGCGCACCTCGATGCGGCCGCCGTGGCCACTGACGATTCCCCATGCCGACGACAGCCCGAGCCTGGTGCCGGCACCGATCGCTCGCGTGCTGTAGAAGGGGTCGAAAATGCGCGCCAGGTTCGCCGCCGCAATGCCCTGCCCGTTATCCTCGATTTCGATCCAGCCTTGATCGCCGACGACACCGCTGCGCAGGAAAATCTGCCCCGGTCTGGAACCGTCCAGCGACTGGATGGCGTTGACCAGCAGGTTCATGAACGCCTGGTTGAGCTGACTCGGGCAGCAGTAGAGCGCCGGCAGAGCGCCGTACTCGCGAACCACCACCACCTTCTGCAGGGCATGACTGGCGACGTTGAGCGTACTTTCCAGGCAGGCGTGCAGGTCGGTGACCTGCCATTCGGACTCGTTGATACGCGAAAAATCCTTGAGGTCGCTGACGATGCGCGCGACGCGCGCGATACCGGCGGCCGACTCGGCGACCAGTTCGGGCGCATCGGCGCGGACGAAGTCAAGATCGCAACGCGCGCGCAAGGCCTCGATGCCGGCCAGCAGCGCGGCGTCGCTGGCGAGCAGCGCTTCGCCAGCCGCATAGGCATCGACGACGCTCAGTAGATCATCAACATAGCTGCCGAGCGTCGTCAGGTTGGCGCGCACGAAACCGATCGGGTTGTTGATCTCGTGCGCAACGCCGGCCGCCAGCTGGCCGACCGAAGCGAGCTGCGCGGACTGCACCAAATGCGCCTGCGCGGCCGCCAGCTCTTGCAGCAGGCGCCGCTGCTCGGCCTTTTCCGCGGCCAGCTGGCGATTCGCCCGAGCCAGCACGCGCTGCTGCTCGGCGAGCTCGTCGTTGAGTCCCAGCACCGTCGCCAGCAGGCGCTGATTCTCGCCGACGTCGTGCTCGGCGAGCAGCGCCAGATGATCGCCATGGCGAAAGACCCTGGCCAGCAGCGAGTGCGGCTCGCCGAGCTCGTCAAGAAAAGTGAGCAATCCCTGGTGCAAGATATCGCCGGGTGCTGCGCGCTCGAAGCTGGCGACCAATTCGGCGAAATTCGGATTGCTGAAGTACGGCGCGACGTCGTCCACGACTTCGCCTGACGAACGCTGCAGCAGCACGTGCAAGCCATCGTTGGCCGAGATCAAACGTCCCGAAACGCTGATTTCGGCAAACGCCACCGATCGCAGCGCCTGTAGCAAGCCCTGCTGCATGTGCCGGCTAGTCGCTCGGCAGCGCGCTGGCCGCTGCCGCCGCGCTCAATGCGTCGGCGCCGAGCAGCTCGGCACCAAAACTCTGCGCGAGGAGTGGGAACTGGTTGAAGACCAGGCCGCCGACGACCAGGCGCGGGCCAGTGCCGGCAAGCCTCGTGCGTAGCGCGGCAATTGCTTCGCGCAGGCCGCGCAACTGTTGCGGTAGCGACGCCGACAGCCCGACCAGATCGGGTTGCAGCTCCCTGATCTGGTCGATCAAGGCCGGCAGCGGCACGTTGGCACCAAGGAAATGCACCGTCCAGCCCGAGACCTCGAAGGCGTCGGCGACCATCCGCAGGCCGACGCTGTGGTGATTGCCGGTCGGGCACGCGAAGAGCGCCTTGCGACCATTGTCGGCAGCCGGTGCGAAGCGTGCGAAACCTTGTGCCATCACGCTCTGCGCCATCGCCGTCGCGAGGTGCTCCTGGGCCACGGAAACGCGGTTCTGCTGCCAGCCGCGGCCGACTTCGTAGAGCGCCGGCTGGATGACGTGGATTTCAGCAGCCGGCAGCGAGCGCTGGCGGTCGAGGGCGGTGTTGAACAAGGCCGACGCTTGGCGCCGCTGGCCGGCGAGAACGGCCTTGCTGAAGGGCTCGGCTTCTTCCCAGGGATCGGGACAAGGGCGATCGTAGGACGGAGCCAGCAGGCCACCTGCCAGCGCCGCGCGACCGGCGCTCAGCGCCGCGACGACCGGCGCCGCGGCGCCAGCCAATCGCCCGCCGAAGAACTCGGCCAGGTCGTCGAGCGAGCGCGGCAGCGAATCGCCGGCAATGCCGCGCGACGACAGGACCTGCGCCAGCCAGCCGAGATAAGCCGTGAACGGCGACAGATCGCCACTCTCCAGCACCGGCCGCAGGAAGTCGAGGTGAAAAGCGATGTCCTCGGCACACGCTTCGCGCGCCCGCGGACCGCGCCGGGCGAACAACTCTGGCCAGGCGGCCACGCTCGCCGCCGTGGCATGGGCAATCGCTTCGTCGCGCAGGGCGAGGAAACGTTCGATGGTTTCGCCATCGCTGAGGTAACAACTGCTGGTAGTCATTGCGCACTCCTGCTTCGGTGGCCACTGTGGCCGATCATTCGGCGATCCGCTCGAGGCGACGGATCTCGGTGCGACCGGGCAGCAGCTTCAAACCCTTGGGCATACCGCCATGCGAATCATGATAGGCATGGCTGTGATGCCAGGCGTCGAAAGCACCTTCGTCGAGCCACCAGGTCATCAGCCAGAACTCTTCGGGATGACCTTGCGGGCGCAGCACTTCCATGCGCACGAAGCCGGCCACCTCATCGACCAGGTGCGGACGCGCGACAAAGGCGGCGCGCACGGCGTCCTCCATCGCGTTGGCAACGGCAAAACGGCTCAGGGCGACAAACATCGTCTTTTCCTCCTCCTCATACGCGGCGAATGTCCGATCAGCCTCGATCCTGGCCAAAGCGTTCCTTCCAGGCCCGGAAGGCCTCGCGGATCTCGCTCTTGAGGACTTCGTCGTCCCAGGGCTTGCTGAGGTACCTGTGGATCGAGCCCTTGTTGATCGCGTCGGTAACGGCGGTAATTTCGGAATAACCCGAGAGCACCAGGCGAACCGTTCGCGGGTACATCTTCTTGACTCTTTCCAGCAGTTCGGTACCGCTCATCTGCGGCATGCGCTGGTCGGAGACAATCACCTCGACCGACTCGCGGGCGAGGACGACGAAGGCCGCGGCACCGCTATCGGCGACCAGCACCCGGTAGCCTTCGCGGCGCAGTAGCCGCCGCAAGGCCGACAAAATACTCGGCTCGTCGTCGACCAGCAGTACCGTCGGCTGGCTAGCGGCGCTGCCGGCGCCGAAAGTGAGACATTTGCCCGAGCGCCGCAAGGCGGCGACCTCGTCGGCCGGCAGCGGTCGTGAGAACCAGTAGCCCTGCATCTCGTCGCAATCGTTGCGCCGCAGGTAGAGCATCTGCTCCTCGGTCTCGACACCCTCGGCGAGGACGATCTTGCCGAGTTTGTGCGACATGGCAATCGTCGCCTGCGCGATGGCGGCGTTGGTCGGATTGCTGGTGACGTCGCGGATAAACGACTGATCGATCTTGACGACGTCGATCGGCAAGCGCGAGAGGTAAGCGAGCGACGAATAACCGGTGCCGAAATCGTCGAGCGACAGCCGCACGCCCATTTCCTTGAGTCGCTCGCAGGTCCGCGTGGCGATCGCCACGTCGTGCATCATGGTCCCCTCGGTGATCTCGACCTCGAGCGTTCGCGGGTCGATGCGATAGCGGGTCAGAGCGTCGCCGACGGTCGCATACAGCTTCGGAAAGCGGAAATGACGCGCCGACAGATTGACCGCAACCTTGATCGGCGGCAAGCCGGTGTCGAGCCACTCGCGCATCTGCCGGCAGGCCTCGCCGAACACCCACTCGCTGATCGAAATGATCAGCCCGCTTTCCTCGGCCCAGGGTATGAAGCGCCCGGGCGCTATCAGCCCCTTGTCGGGATGCTGCCAGCGCAGCAGCGCCTCGAGACCGGTCGGCACGCCGGTCTGCAGGCTCAGCTGCGGCTGATAGTGCAGCCGCAGCTGCTGGCGGTCGACGGCGTGGCGCAGGTCGCCGAGCAACTCGCGGCGATCAGCGTCGTCGCTGATCGCCGCCTGGTCGAAGCGGACGGCGGTGTCGCCGCCATCGCGCTTGCCGGCTCGCGTCGCGCTGGTGGCGCGCGCCAGGAGTTCGCCGGCGTCGAGCCCGTCACCCGGAAAACAGGCGATGCCGAGCGACGTCGTCAGCTCGATGGTCTGCGCGCCGACGACAAACGGCGCGCGCAGGGCGGCGAGCAGACGCTCCGAGACGTCTTCGCAGTGCTCGGTCAGCTTAAAGCCCGGCGCCGACAGCACCAGCGCGAAGTCGTCGTTGCCCAGGCGGGCGACGACGTCCGCGTCGCGCACGGTGGCGTCAAGCCGGCGCCCGATGTCGACCAGAACGCGGTCGGCATCCTCGTGCGCGAGCAGCCGGTTGACGCTCGAAAAATCATCGATATTCAGATGGACGACGGCGACGCCCGTCTTGGCGGCGGTCGCCTGCTGGGTCAGTCGCGTCAGGTCGGCGAGGAAACCGCTACGGTTGCGCAGCCCGGTCAGCATGTCGGTGGTGCTCAGCGCCTGCAGGCGCTTCTCGACCTCGCGCTGCCGCGATGCGTCTTCGCCGATGGCGAAGTAGAAGCAAAGCCTTCCCGCCTGGTCGAAGATCGGTGAAATGGTCTTCTTCTCGGTATAGAGCTCGCCATCCTTGCGACGGTTGACGAACTCGCCGCTCCAGACCAGGCCGGCGCTGAGCGCGCTCCACAGCTCGCGATAGGTGTCGTCGGCAGTCAGCCCCGAGCGAAACATCTGTGGTTGGCGACCGAGCACCTCGTCGACGGCGTAGCCGGACATCGCCAGCGCCGCCGGATTGGCGAAGAGGATCGCCAGCTCGGCGTCGGTAATCACGATCGCCAGCGGACTGTTCTCGGCGATGTCGCGAAACAGCAGCGCTGATGCCAGGCTCTGGTGCACGCGCGTGACGTCGGTGCCGATCAGAAAAATCGGCGCCAGGAGAGAATCGCTGCTGGCGCGGTACTCGATCAACCATGAAAACCACAGTTGCCGGCCGTCGCTGGTGGTCAGCGGCGCTTCGACCTGGCGACTGCCGCTGTGTGCGCTGCAGTCGCGAAGCTCGGCCAGGAGCTCGGGGCCAAGCTTTGCATCGGCGCCAAAGAGCTCGACCAGGGGGCGGCGGAAAACCTGTCCGAGGCGGCTGAAACCAAGCAGGCGCAAGCCAAAGGAATTGACGTACCAGACCCTGAGTTCACGATCGACGCGGATAACGAGCAGGCCGAGGGTGTCGTAGATCGATTCCTGCGGCGTCGGAGTGCTCAAGACGTCGCCTCCCCGCCGGGCTGCGGGCCGGCTATCGGCAGACTGACGCGAAAGCAGCTACCCTGCCCCGGTTGGCTGTCGACGCTGATCGTCCCCTGGTGGCGTTGAACGATTTCCCAGGCGATCGCCAGGCCCAGACCGGTCCCCTGACCGATCGGCTTGGTGGTGTAGAAGTGCTCGAAAATCCTCGCCTGGACGGCCGCCGACATGCCGCTGCCGCTGTCCTCGACTTCGACCCACGCGTAGTCACCTTGATGACCGCTGCGCAGGGTGATCGTGCCGCGGCTCGCGATCGCCTGGCCGGCGTTCACCAGCAGGTTCATGAACACCTGGTTGAGCTGCGCCGGCAGGCAGCGCACCGCCGGCAGCTCAGCGAGTTCGCGCAGCACCTTGGCCTTGTACTTCAGTTCGTTCCAGACCACGTTCAAAGTGCTCTCCAGGCCGTGGTTGAGGTCGGCGTCCTGCCACTCGGCGGCGTCGACGTGCGAAAAATCCTTGAGGTCGGCGACGATCTTGCGCACCCTCGCCAGTCCGTCGGCCGACTCGCCGATCAGCTCGGGGATGTCCTGGCGCAGGAACTCGACGTCGGCGGCTTGCCATGCCGCTTCGACAGCCAGCCGCGCCGGATGATCGGCTGGCAGCGCCGCCAGCGCCGGCGCGGCGGCGTCGACCAGATCCTGCAAGCGCGCGACGTAGAGTTTGAGCGAACCGAGGTTGGAACTGACGAAACCGATCGGGTTGTTGATCTCGTGCGCAACGCCGGCCGCGAGCTGGCCAACGGCGGCCATTTTCTCGGACTGCAGCAAGCGGCCCTGGCTGCGTTCGACGGCTTGCAGCGCGTCACGCAGTTCGTCATGCTCGCGCAGCAGTTCGGCGTTCGTGCCGGCCAGTTCGCGGGTGCGATCGGCGACCTGCCGCTCGAGGTTGGCGTTGACTTCGGCCAGCGTCGCCTGCGTCGCGCGCAGTCGTTCGTTGCTGCCGAGCAGCGCCTTGTTGCGCCGTGAGACGACCGCGAAGAGCTCGACCAGCGCGTCGACGAGCACCGCCCGCGCCGAATCCTCCTTGGCCTCGTGCGCCAGCCGCGCCGCCTCGGCGGCGCTGTGACCGGCGCCGATCAGCTGCAGTTGCCGCGCCATCAGCTGGTCTTCGACGAGAATGTGGAAGGTCAGCCAGCTGGCCAGGAAGCGCAGCAGATCGTGGCCGCTGCACAGACCTTCGGCGTCGAGCTGGCGCTGCATCAGCTTCACCTCGTCGACGAAACCGTGATGACTGCGCAGGTGATGCGCCAGCTCGTCGGGATCGAGACCGCCGTGGCGCATGATCTGCTCCTCGTCGCGGAAATGCGTCAGCGCGTATTCCCAGAGACGATCGAGGACGCTTCTGGCGGTGTCCGCGCCCAGCGCATCGCCGCCGCCGAGCAGCGGTGCGACCTCGTTGATCAGCTCGACCAGCCCCCGATGCTGGCTATCGACTACCGCGATGCCGGTCACGAAGTGCCGGCTCCAGTCCATGAATGCCATCTTCGTTCTTTCGTCGGGTTGAACCGGAAAACGCGTGTCGTCGACGACGACGGCGGATGCTCATTCTGGGGCCGCGACAGCGGCCGGAACGATACGCTTGCTCATGCTACGCTCATCGCGACGCTGGCGGCGCCATCGATCGGCAAGCTGATGCGAAAAGTCGACCCTCGGCCAGGCGCCGAGGCGACGTCGATACGGCCGTGATGCCTGGCGACGATCCCGAAGGCGATCGACAGGCCGAGTCCGGTCCCCTGGCCAATCGGCTTGGTGGTGAAGAAGGGCTCGAACAGCCGCTTCTGGACCTCGTCCGACATGCCGCGCCCGCTATCCTCGACTGCCACCCAGACGGCGCTGACGACGCCGGCGGCGTCGGCCTCGCTGCCCGTCCGGATGACTATTGTTCCGTGCGTCTCGATCGCCTGCGCGGCGTTGACCAGCAGGTTCATGAACACCTGGTTGAGCTGCGCGGGCAGGCAATTGACCGGCGGCAGCCCGGCATAGTGACGTTCGACGTCGGCCTTGTACTTGAGCTCGTTCCAGACGATGTTGATCGTGCTGTCGAGACCCTGCTCGAGGTCTGCCCACTGCCACTCGACCTCGCCGACACGCGAGAAATCCTTGAGATCGATGACGATCTGGCGCACACGTTCGAGCCCTTCCTTGCTTTCAGCGATCAACTTCGGCAGGTCTTCGACGATAAAGCGATGATCGCACTCGAGCTTGAGCCGGCGCAGTTCGTCGACCGCGCCATCGTCGCTCACGGTCGACAAGCGCGCCACCCGGTCAGCAGCGGCGTCGATCGCCAGCAGGTCGTCGACGTAGTCGGCGAGCGTCCCAAGGTTGGAGTAGACGAAACCGATCGGGTTGTTGAGTTCGTGCGCGACGCCGGCCGCGAGCTGGCCGATCGCCGACATTTTCTCCGATTGCAGCAACTGCAGGTGTGCCTGCTCGAGCTGATCCTTGAGTTCGGTGACTTCGGCGAGGCGAAGCGACAGGGCGGCCTCGGCGCGCCCGCGGCGGACGACGTTCCAGACGTCGTTGGCTATCAGTTGCACGGTGGTGACGTCGAAGTCGTCATAGACGCCAGCCTTGTTGCCGACCCCGACGATCATCCGCACCGCGCCGTCATCGAGCACCGGCACCGAGATCAGCCGCAGCAGTGGCGAGTGCCCGTCGGGCAGACCGCGCCTGGCGGGATGCGCGGCGTAATCGTTGAACATCACGGCGCGTTTTTCGCGGCAGCAGTCGGCCCAGATTCCCGCCTGGCTGATCGGGTAGTGCGTGTCGAAGCTCGCGCTGCAGCGCTGCAGCGCGCCCGCGCTCCAGGTCGACAGGGCGATGGTCTCCTCGTCGTCGATGAAATGCAGAAAGCCGACACCGCTGACGGTCAGCTTTTCGGCAACTTCGAGCGCGTAAGCGAGGAACTCCTTCTCGGGCAGCGTACCGCCGCGCTCGTTGATTTCGAGCAGCGCCGCTGTCCGCTGCTCGAGCTTGTAACGCGCCGTGACGTCGATCGTGATGCCGCCAAGCAGGGGCAGATCGTCATTCTGCTTGATCACGAAGCGAATCGACTGATACCTGTTGCCCCCGTAACTTCGCTCGGCGATCTCGCCCTTGCCGGAAGCGAGCACCTGGCGATCGCGAGCGCTGATCGCTTCGCCGCGTTCACCGGGAAAGATCTCGGCGTTGGTCTTGCCGATCACGTCTTCGGGGTCAAGGTGCAGCAGTTCGTGGCAACGGCGATTGACGTGCACCATGCGCAGCGACTGATCCTTGATGTACGCCAGCCCGGGCAGGTGATCGAGAAAACTCCTGAGCAGTTCGCGCGTGCGGCCGAGCTCGCGTTCGGCGCTCTTGCGCGCGTCGATGTCTTCGATGATCGAGACGAAGTGATTGGCCGTGCCGTCGTCGTTGAAAATCAGCGAGACGCTGAGGTTGATCCAGATGCAGCGGCGATCCTTGCGGATGTAGCGCTTCTCCAGCGTGTAGCTGTCGATTTCCCGGCGCAGCACCCGCCCGAGCTGCGCCAGATCGATCGCCAGGTCGTCCGGATGCGTGATGTCCTGGAAACGCAGCGTCAGCAGCTCGGCGCGCGGGTAGGCGACGATCTCGCACAGGCGATCGTTGACCCGCAGCCAGCGGCCGTCGGGAGCGACGAAAGCGATGCCGGCAGCCGCCTGATCGACCGCCGCGCTCAGGTCGGCTTCGCTTTCACGAAGCTTTTCCTCGTCGCGCTTTTGCTCGCTGATATCAAGAAGCACGCCAATCAGCGTTGCTTTCGGTGATTTCGCCGCTGTCATTGATTCGGCCGAGGCGCGCAGATGCGCCGAGCTTCTCACCCAGCGCATGCGGCCATCGAGTGGCCGGATGATCCGGTAGTCGATACCCGGCAGATCGCGTCCGCTTGCCAGCACCTGCTTGAAGGCAGCATCGAGCGCATCGCGGTCATCGGCGTGCACCAGCGCCAGCCAGCCAGCCCAGGTATGCGGGTAAGCGGCGTCGATGCCAGCGATCTCATACAAGGCCTCGCTGACGAAAAACCGTTGGCGGTCTATTTCGAAGGAGTAGAGGCCAAGGCCGCCGATGCGCTCCGCCTGCCGGATCCATTCGTCGCGTTCGCGCAGAATGGCCGTCGCCGCCGCGTGTTGGCGCCAGTTGCGACTCAACAGCAGCCCGAGCAAGCTGCTCAGCAGCGCGAACAGCGCGACGCCGGCAGCGGCCAGCCAGGCCTCGTGCCGCCAATCGGCCAGTTGGCCTGAACGCGGCTCGGCAAGGACGGTGTAGAAGCCATAAGAATCGCTGCGCACGTAGCTCAGCAGATAGGCGACGTCGGCAAGCGTCACGACCAGCGAAGCGTGCTTGGCTCCGCCGGCAATCGACTGGCGCAGCGCCTCGCCCAGTGGCAGTTTCGCCGACGCGCCGAGAGCCGCCGGCGGCGCCGTCGAGGCGACCCAGTTGAGCTGCGAATCGAGCAGGCCGACGTAAGCCTGCGGGCCTACCGGCACCTCGCCGAGCAGGCCACTCAGGTAGTCGACGGGTATCGACGCCACGACGACGCCGTCGAAGCGCGTCGCGCGATCGGCCAGCCGCCGCGCCAGCACGACGACCATCTTGCCCGACGTTCGCCCGAGCAGCGGCGCGGTGATCTCCAACCCGGCCTGCGGATCGTCGCGCAAGCGGACGAAGTAGTCGCGGTCGGCGACGTTGGCGCGGTCCTTTTCAGCGTCTCCGGGTGAATAAATGACTTCGCCGGCGGCGTCGGCGATGCGCATGAAATTGAGCGCCGGGTGCCGCCCGGCGACGCGAGCGAGCCAGTCTTCGTGGCTGACGCGACCGAGGGCGAGCTGCCCGGCGTGTTCCTCGGCGACCGCGCGCAGGCTGACGTCGATGCGCCGGTACTGATTGTCGACGTCCTTGCTGATCAGGCGCAGCACGCTCAAGGCGCGATCCTGGGCTTTCTCTTCCTTGTCGCGGCGCGAGCCGTCAAGAAAAAACAGCACGCCACCGGCAACCACGAGGTTCACGCAGAGAATTCCGGCGGCCAGATAGCGGCTGAAGTGCGCGGCCGGCGCGGGCCGCGCCGTTCCGGCAACCATCGGCTGTTGATCTGGCGACGTCGGCGAGCGTGGCTCGGACATGACTCTGCGGCTTCTCCGGGTCGGGGTGAATGCACTTTTTGCTTCGTGGCGAGAGAGAATAAGCCCAGCGCAGGCAAAAGACCATCAAACCATTGCCGATCAGGGGATATCATGCCTTGCCGCGGCTGCATGGCCAGGCAGCGTCTGACGACAAGCAGAGCGGAGTGTGCTCTGATAAAGTGCCGAGCAGCGCGGCGAATACCACAAGAGTATCGGGAAAGGGCAAGCGTGAGCAGTCTGAAAGGCGGGTCTAGGCATCGCAGAACAAGACCGGGCGACTGGCGATGGTCGGCCGCGCTACCGGCAAACGCTTTCTACGGGTGCTCCGTGGCATGAGCATACCGATCCTCCGAACACTGAGCATCCGCCAGGGCCTGCTGTTGTTCACCTGCATCGGCGGCGTGACGCTGGCCAGCGTCGTCGGCCTCGGCATGTGGGGAAGCTGGCGCGGTCAGGAGAGCTTGCGGCAGGTCCTGGAAGAGGAAATCGCACCGACGCAGAACCTGATTCTGATCGACAAGCAAGTCACGCGCCTGCGCGCACAGCTCTACGGCGTCCTCAACGACGACCGCAGTGCCGCGGGCGCGCGCCTCGACGCCGGCGCTGCCGGCCGAGCCATTCCGCTGGCCTGGGCAGACTATCGCGCGACAGCACAAGGAACCGCCAGCAGCGACGAGCAGGATCTGGGCGAAACCATAGACCGCGCAATTCCCGACTTGCCGCCTTTTTTTCGCGCACCTCGACGCCATCCTTGCCGCTGGCGATCTGCCGGCGATCGCCGGCTTCCTGAAGGACGACTGGTGGGCCGTGCAGTTGCAGGTGGCGACGCCGGTCGCGCAGCTGATTGAGCTGCAGGAAGGGCACGTGGCCAAGACCTACGCCGCTGCGCAAAGCGTCTACCGCAATATCCTGTTAGGCAGCGGCCTGCTGTTCATCGTCGGCCTGGCGATCCTGCTGTTTTTCTCGCACCACCTCTTCCGCTACGTGATGTACAAGCTGGAGGTTATCGAACAGGCGCTCAAGCGGATCGGCAACGGCGACTTCGAAACGCGCGTCCAGGGCAGTCATCGCGGCGAGTTCGGGCGCATCATCGTGGCGCTTGGCGAGACCGCCGATTTGTTGCACAACGATCGCCAGGTGATCGCTCTGCTGCAGCAGCGCCAAGCGTCGATCCTCGAATCGATGGTCGAGGGGCTCTACGGAACCGACGCCGAAGGCCGGATGAACTACGTCAATTCGGCCGCCGAGCGCCTGCTTGGCTGGAGCGCGGCCGAGATGCTCGGCAAGCGACCGCACGCGATGTTTCACCATACGCGCGCCGACGGCAGTCCGTATCCGGCTGCCGAATGCCCACTCTCCGGCGCCCGACTTCGCCAGGAACCGAGCGCCGCCAGCGACGAGGTCTTCTGGCGCCAGGACGGCAGCAGCTTTCCGGTCGACTTCGCCGGGTCGCCGATCGCCGCCGGCGAGCGCACGCTTGGCGCCGTCGTCGTCTTTCGCGACATCAGCGAGCAACGGACGGCAGAGCGCGCGCGCCAGAAGTTGCTGGCCGAGTTGCACCAGCGCAATCAGCAACTGACGGCGACCGATGAGCAGTTGCGTCGCAAGGAAGAGGAACTGCGCAGCGTCCTCGAAAACCTGCGCGACGGCGTGATCACGATCGACGAGCAGGGTTTGATCCGCTCGTTCAACCCGGCGATCTGCACGATCTTCGAGCAGCCGGCCACCGCCCTGCACGATCAGAACCTGGCGATGTTGATACCCGCCGAACTGCGCCAGGCACATCAGCACGGCCTGGCACATCATCTCGCCACCGGTGAGGGGCCCGTGCTCGGCAAGACGGTCGAACTCGAGGGGCTGCGCCGCGACGGATCGCGCTTCCCGATCGATCTCTCGATCAATGCCTATGCGGTGCGCGGCGAGCGTTTCTACAGTGGCATCATTCGCGACAGCACGACCCGCAAGGCTGCCGAAACGGCCTTGCGCGACGCGCTCAAACAGGCGCAGGGCTACCTCGACGTGGCGCGAGCGGTAATCGTCGTCATCGATTGCGACCTCTCGGTGCGGATGATCAACCGGGCCGGCTGTGAGCTGCTCGGCCGCAGCGAAACCGAAATCGTCGGCAACGACTGGGTTGATCGCTATATCCCGGCGCCGCAACGTGAGTCCTTGCGCCGCAGTTTCTTGAGCTGGATGGCCGGTGCGCCTTGCGGCGTCATCGCTGCCGAGAACCAGAACGAGATCCTGACCACTGCCGGCCAGGTCCGCCGTCTGGCGTGGAGCAACGCCCTGCTGCGTGATGCCGCAGGTACGGTGACCGGCACGCTGAGTTCCGGCGTCGATGTGACCGACCAATACGCCGCCGAACGGCAAATGCACGCCCACGTCAAGCGCCTGACCGAGCTCAACGGCAAGCTCGAGGAAGCGCAGAACCAGCTGCTGCAGTCCGAGAAGATGGCTTCGGTCGGCCAACTCGCGGCCGGCGTCGCGCACGAAATCAACAACCCGGTCGGCTTCGTCAATTCCAACCTCGGCAGCCTCAGGGGCGAGGTCGGTGGTCTGCTGCGGGTAATCGACGCCTACCGCGAGGCCGACGCCATCCTCGCCGAACATCCGGCGGTGCTGGCGGCAATCAACGAAGCCCGGCAAGCCGCCGACCTCGACTATGTGCGCGACGACGTCGGCACGCTGATCGACGAATCGCTGGCCGGCCTGCAGCGCGTCCGCAAGATCGTCCAGGACCTCAAGGACTTCTCGCGCATCGACGCCGCCGAGTGGCAGTTCGCCGACCTCGAGGCCGGGCTCGATAGCACGCTGAACATTGTCTGGAACGAGATCAAATACAAGGCCGAGCTCCGCAAGGAATACGCCGGCGTTCCGGAAGTCGAATGCATCGCGGCGCAGATCAACCAGATCCTGCTGAACCTGCTGGTCAACGCGGCGCACGCCATCGAGCAGCGGGGAACGATCAGCCTGCGCACCGGCTGCACCGGCGACGATGTTTGGGTCGAGGTCGAGGATAGCGGCAAGGGAATCGCGCCCGAGCACCTGCCACGCATCTTCGAACCCTTCTTCACGACCAAGCCGGTCGGCCAGGGGACCGGCCTCGGGCTGTCGCTGTCCTACGGCATCGCCAAGCGCCACGGTGGGCGCATCGAGGCCAGCAGCGAGCTCGGCGTCGGCTCCCGATTCCGCTTGCTGCTGCCGGCAAAACGGCCGCCAGCCGCGGCGGTTGCGGCCGCTGCGGCGGACTCTGCAGCGGCTACTTGGTAGTGCCACCGGCTCCACTGGCGGCGCCATCGGACAGAGCATGCCAGGCACCACGAGCAGCGCCAGCGAAGTGATCGAAGTCGCCGACGGCACGCCGATCAGGATGTGGACCGAAGGCGTCCCGGTCGAGCCCGCGGCGCGCCAGCAGCTGCTCAACACCGCCCGCCTGCCCTTCATCTTCCACCACCTGGCGGTGATGCCCGACGTCCATCTCGGCAAGGGTTCGACGATCGGCAGCGTCATTCCGACGCGCGCGGCGATCATCCCGGCGGCAGTCGGTGTCGACATCGGTTGCGGCATGATCGCCACGCGCAGCACGCTGACCGCCGCCGACCTGCCCGACCAGTTGTATGACCTGCGCTCGGCGATCGAAGGCGCCGTGCCGCATGGCCGCAACGTCGGCCGCGGCCAGCGCGACCAGGGCAGCTGGCAGAAACCGCCGGCCGCCGTCGACGCGCTGTGGGCGAGCCTGCTGCCCGGCTTCAAGCGCATCGCCGACAAATACCCGCGGCTGCGCGACTGCAATCATCACCAGCACCTGGCGACGCTGGGCACCGGCAACCACTTCATCGAGGTCTGCCTGGACGAGGCACAGCGCGTCTGGTTCATGCTCCACTCGGGTTCGCGCGGCGTCGGCAACGCCATCGGCCGTTGCTTCATCGCGCTGGCGCAGGCCGACATGCGTCAGCATCTGGCGAATCTGCCCGACCGCGACCTGGCCTACCTCAAGGAAGGCAGCGTCCACTTCGACGATTACCTCGAGGCCGTCAGCTGGGCGCAGGACTACGCGCGCGGCAACCGCCAGCTGATGATGGCGCACGTCGTCGGCGCCGCGCGGCAGGTGATCGGCAAGCGCTTCACGATCGACGCCGCCGCCGTGAACTGCCACCACAACTACGTCCAGAAGGAAACGCACTTCGGCAGCGAAGTCTTCGTCACCCGCAAGGGCGCGCTCTCGGCACGCCGCGGCGAGCTGGGAATCATCCCCGGCTCGATGGGCAGCCGTAGCTACATCGTCAGCGGCCTCGGCAACGCCGAATCATTCTGCTCGTGCAGCCACGGCGCTGGCCGCGTCATGAGCCGCAACGAAGCGCGCCGGCGGTTCACGCTCGCCGACCAGCAACGCGCCACCGCGCACGTCGAGTGCCGCAAGGACGCCGAAGTCATCGACGAGATCCCGCTGGCCTACAAGGACATCGACGCGGTGATGCACGCCCAGCGCACGCTGGTCGAGGTCGTACATAGGCTGCGGCAGGTGCTTTGCGTCAAGGGCTGAAGCAAGGCCGCAGCGGCAAAGCAATGCTCCGCTTCAGAGTGGCGGCCGCTTCTCGGGGCGAGCGCTACCCGGCCATAGTCGCTTGTCGGCATCGAGAAAGATCAGCCCGCAGTCGCGCAGCTTGCTGAGGTCACGGCTGCGCGTCTTGTCGTTGAGCTTCAGGTAGAGGCTGGCGTACCACGGCACTTGACGGAGCGCCAGTAGATCGATCGGCGCCTGCGCCAGCAGCTGCGAAACGATGGTGTATTGGCGTGCGTTGATGCTCTTGCTGTCGAGCAACTCGCGGCAGCGGGTCTGGAACAGCAGCCGGCTGACCAGACCGTCGACGCGGTCATGGAGGCGATTGATCGTGGTCAGCATGCCTTCCTGGTGAAAGACGACGAATGCGGTGTGCGGCTGTGGTCGATGCTTTTCTGCCGCCTTGCGGCAAGCGTTGAAAAGAGAAAAATAGACGTCGATCTGTTCAAGGTAGTAGCGTGCCAGCGCGAACGGCGCGTACTGGTAACCCGCCGCCAGCAGCAAAGCCGCCTCGAGCACCCGCCCGACACGGCCGTTGCCGTCCCAGAACGGGTGGATCAGCTCATAGTAATAATGGACCAGCGGGGCGCGGATCAATGGATGTACGTCGCCGGCAACGAGCTCCGAGTGCCAGCCGATCAGCCCGTCGAGCAAGCGTACGATGTCGCCCTCGTACTGGGGTGGCTTGTAACGGCCACCGTGACTGCTGTCGCCGACGTGCGTAAGGCGTTCCTTGGGATTGTTGCGAATCACCCCGGGTCGGTTGTCCGCGTGCGGCAACTGGTGGGTAATCAGGGCGTGGATTTGCTTGATGAAGTCGACTGACAGCCGCCATGATGGGTCTGTTGCCGCCTGCGCGGCGCGGTCGTAGGCGGCCTTGATGTTGAGCACTCGACGCTGCTCGACCTGCTGAATCTGGGCCGGGTCGAGTTCCATCGCGGCGACGGTCTCTTCTTCGCTCAAGGTGCCGCCTTCGATGGTGTTGGTACCGAAAACGCTGCCCGCAATGACCTCACGCTCCAGTCGCTTGGCGACGTGCGCGAGTGGCGTTGCCTTGAAGCGTTGGTGCGCATCCTCTACGCGCTGCATCGGCAGCACCAGTGCCGCCGCGTCGACGCCAATCTGGAAGCAAAACGGACGACAACGATCGGTTTCGATGCGGCGAGAAATTTCAGGCAGAGTTGGCGGCAACATGTCCGACCGGATGTCCAATCACAAAGAAGTCCTTAATATATTTAAATTAGTCACTTGAAGAAAGCCGACAGGCCCCTGGATGATCTGGAATGTCCAATGCAGACGTAATCATACGCGACGAACGCAGCGACTCTGGCCGGGATCGGCCAGCATCAGGCGTGTTCGATCGGCGGCGCGACCTTGAAGACTTCCGCCAGGGTGGTGACGCCGGCGGCGACTTTCATCGCTCCCGAGATGCGCAAGGGTTTCATGCCTTCGCGAAAAGCCATCTCGCGGATCTTGGCGATGTCCTTGTTTTCGCTGATCGCCAGCTTGACGTCGGCTGACAGCAGCAGAATCTCGTACAGGCCGACGCGCCCGAGGTAGCCGGTCATCCGGCAGTCGAGGCAGCCGACCGGCCGGTAGAAGCGCGCCGGCCGGTTGGCTTTCCACGGTGCGACCAGCTGCTCCCACATGGTGTCCTCGATGGCATTGGCCTTGTGCTCCTGCTTGCAATGCGGACAGAGGATGCGCACCAGCCGTTGCGCCATGACGCCGAGCACCGTCGCGCTGAGCAGGTACGAGGGAACGCCGAGGTCGAGCATGCGGGTGACCGCCGCCGAAGCGTCGTTGGTGTGCAGCGTCGACAGCACCAGGTGGCCGGTGAGCGCCGCCTGGATCGCCACATCGGCGGTTTCCAGGTCGCGAATCTCGCCGATCATGATGATGTCCGGGTCCTGCCGCATGAGCGCGCGGACGCCCTGCGCGAAGCCGAGGTCGATGACGTTCTGCACCTGCATCTGGTTGAACGCGCCTTCGACCATTTCGATCGGGTCTTCGATGGTGCACACATTGACCGCCGGCGTCGCCAGTTGCTTGAGCGTCGAGTACAGCGTCGTCGTCTTGCCCGATCCGGTCGGGCCGGTGACCAGGATGATGCCGTTCGGCCTTTCCGACATCGTCTTCCAGCGCTGCTGATCGTCTTCAGTGAAGCCGAGGTCGGCGAAACTGCGGACCAGCACCTCGGGGTCGAAAATACGCATCACCAGTTTTTCGCCGAAGGCGGTCGGCAAGGTCGACAGCCGCAGTTCGGCTTCCTGACCGTCGGCGGTGCGCGTCTTGATCCGCCCGTCCTGCGGCCGGCGCTTCTCGACGACGTCCATGCGCCCGAGAATCTTGACGCGGTTGACCATCGCCGCCATGACGCTCATCGGAATCTGATAGACCTGATGCAGGACGCCGTCGATCCGGAAGCGGACGATGCCGACTTCGCGCCGGGGTTCGATGTGGATGTCGCTGGCGCGCTGTTCAAAGGCGTACTGCCACAGCCAGTCGACGATATTGACGATGTGCTGGTCGTTGGCGTCGAACTGGCGATTGGTCCGGCCGAGCTCGACGAGTTGCTCGAACGACGACAGGTTGCCCCCCTGGCCGCCGAGTTGCGAAGCCTTTTTTACCGAGCGCGCCAGATTGTAGAACTCGACCAGGTAGCGCGCGACGTCTACCGGATTGGCGAGGACCCGGCGAATGTCCTTCTTGACGATCGGCCGGATCTCTTTTTCCCAGTCGCGCAGGAAGGGCTGCGTCGTCGCCACCAGCACTTCACGCGTCGTCACCTTGATCGGCAGAATGCCGAAGCGCGTCGCGTAGGCACTCGACATGACTTCGGTGACGGCCGTGAAATCGACCTTCAGCGGGTCGATATGGTGGTAGTCGAGGCCAATCCGGCGCGCCAGCCAGGCGCCGAGTTCTTCGAGAGTCAGCGCCCTGGGCGGCTCCTGGTGCGACTTCCATTTCTGGTCGGCGAGGATCACCAGCGGATGCGCGACCAGGCGATTGAGGCGGCTCTCCTTGAGCAGCAGGTCGGCCTCGGCCTGGCCGACCAGCTGGTCTTCGACCAGCCAGCCGAGGAGTTCGGCGAGCGTCAGACGATGTTCGTGGATGGTATTGGCCGCTGCTTCGGACATCGGTGCGCTTCCTGGACGTTGAGCGGCCACTATACCGGACAAGGCCGGCGCCGCTCAACGCCGCCACCGCAGCGCTAGGCCGCGGCGGCTGGCGGCGCGTCGGCCAGCGTCCCGATAAGCCGGTCCTTGACCTCGTTGAAGTTGCGCATCGATGCCAGATGCAGATACAGCAATTCGAGCTCGTCGCTCTTCGCCAGCTGCTGCAAGGTCTCGCCGGAGAGCGCGCGCAGCTTGTCGCGGCCGACGACCAGGAAGCCGGCGAGCGTCAGCTGCTCACCCTTGGGCGTCGTCACCTTGGCCGGCATCGGTTCGAGCACGCCAAACTCCTTGAGGCGGCGGCAAAAAACGCGGGTGCGCTCGAATTGCGCCTGATAATCCTTGAGAAATTCGAGCACCTTGTCGACGAAGGGCGTCGGCTTGCCGTCGGCGCTGCTCGCGAAAACGAAGGGATAGCG